>NZ_CP108046.1 GCF_041435115.1 Streptomyces sp. NBC_00289
CCCCGGCAGCCGAATACTCGCTTCGCTCGTTTCGCGCGTCCCCGCGCGAATTACCCGCCTCCGGCGGTGGGTTATGGAATTGGCCTCCGGCCATTTCCATAACCCCGCAGCCTCCGGCACGAAAAGACGGGCGGAGAGGGTTTGTGCCTCCGGCACAAATTCGGGTGCTGATTTTGATTGTGGGGGTGGAGAGTTCGGGTTTGAGTTGAGGATTGGGTTGAGGGTCCGTCATGCGCCCTTTCCCGGGGTGAGGTTCTGGGGGAATCTCCGATTCCCTTAAAACCGAGGGGACTTGAATTGTATTCCGTGGGAAAAGTAAATCACGGAATACGAGGGAAGGGCAATAGGGGCCCCTCCGGGGCCCCATCGCCGGTTCAAGGGGTTGGGGGGTGGGGGGTTGGGCTGCCTCCGGCAGAACGGCCGGACGTCCCCCGGGGGGGGGGGTGGCGGAGAGAGACGGACGGAGAGGGCAGGGCAGGGAGCTGGAGGACGGAGAGGGCGGGAGCAGGAGCCCTCCGGGCCCCTGCTCCCCCTCCCCCACCCCCTCGCCCGTCCACCGGGCCCGCCAGCACGGCACGGCGCGGCGGCCCCCGGCCGACGCGCAACCAACACCAGGCCGCCCCCAATCCCCGAAGCCCACCACCCCACCCAACCGCCGCACCCATTCCTCACTCATCCTTCAACCGGCGCGGGAAAAGTGGCAGCAGAGGGGATGTCAGACCCCCGACCACGCGCGAAACCCTTGGTTGACCTGCGGATACGTCGCCCCTCCCCGAGGGGCTCGCGCAAGAGATGTCGCAAGAGAAGGCGCAGGAGTAGCCGCAAGAGATGTCGCAAGAGATGTCGCAAGGTTCGGCGTTTCGGGTGCCTTCCAAGCCTGGAGAGTGTATTATTGATTTTGAAGTCAGGCGGCAACCTGACTCAGTCTCAATCACCAACACGAGGAGCCCCCTTGAACACGGAAGCGGAAACCGTTGACGCGGTAAGCCGACTCACGATCCACCTTGCTGGAGAGCACGAGACCGACGCGTCTATCGGTCTGACGCTCATTCCCCTTCTGAAGGTCCCCACGGCAATCATCGAATTCCGGCACCCTACCGGCGCGCGCGTTTGGTGGGAAGGCTGGTGTGAGGCCGCCGCAATGCTCGACAGGATCTTTCCCGAGCAGGTCGACGCGGGAGAATTGCGCGAACCCGAATTGACCATCAATTCGTTCGTGATCCTGGACGACGCGCCCCGTCGCGCCAAAATCCGGGCTCGCAGCGCGGCTGTAAGCCCCGACGGAATCGGCGCACTTTCCGTCACCGTCGGAGGTCTGACGATCGCGTGCGCGTCCCGCGCGGCTGTCGAGTGCCAGGTGCGCGGGTGGCGCGAGGCGTACGACATCTTCGCCAGCGACGGAGGGTTCGGACTGCCGTCCGCCGACGACGTGGCCGCGCGCGTACGGGCCGACCACGCCCGCCACGGGGCCAACGAGCTGTTGACGGCCGCCGAGGAGCAGCGGGCAGCCCGGACGCAGTGACGCGCCCAGGGTGGGGCGGCCACCGGTCGCCCCACCCTCCCGGAGCCACAGCCACCAGAGAGGGGACAGCATGACCGCCACAGGACCGATCAGCCGGGGGCAGCGGGTACGCATCGAACGCAACCCGACCCGGAGTCTGGCCGCCTACGCCCGCCCGAGGACCGCGAACCGGCCCGCCCCGTGGCCCGAGGTATGGGAAGGCACCGTGTTGCAAGTGACTTACGACGAAGGCGAGTTGACCGGCGTCGAGGTCTACGGCAAGCGCGAGAGCACTGGCGAGACCAAGCGCGTGACGTTCAGCCTCAGCCGCAACCCGTTCTTTCGTACGAGCGTGACGCCGGTGGAGTCGCCGTAACTCACCAGGTCGGGGGGTGATTGAGGGTTGACGATCACCCCCCGCGAGGGTGTATTATTGATTCTGTGGGTGAGCGGCAACTCATCCGCCGCCAACTCAACCACCCAAGGCAGGGGAACGATGAGCGAGTACCAGGACCACGTACGGCAGAGCCTCGAAGGGCAGAACGTCGACCCGGGCGAGGATCTCGGCGTTGACGCGATGCGGTGGACGCCCGACCCCGTCAGCGAGGACGTGACGGACGAGGCGACGCAGACCGCCGCCGACACGGCACACGCGTTGCTCGACCGCGCCGCCGACGCGTACCTGTCCCTTCTGAACGCCGTTCTCGGCGACGGGACACACCACATGGTGGCCAGCGCCAGCACGCCGCACGGTGACCTCACCGAAGGCCAGGAACTCACCGTCATCGGTGACGCCCTGATCATCAACGAGGCCGCATCCATGCGCGTCTGCGCCGTGATCGCGGCAGGCATGGTCGGGTGCGGAACCGGCGGACTGGTCGTGCGCACCTTCGGCCCCGACGGGTCGGAGTTCGTACGCGGCTGGAAGGTCCGGAACTTCTGGCTTCGGCCGCTCACCGCGCACGAGATCCGGGAGGCGTACACCGTCATCCCGGAGACCGGCGAGCCGGTGGCCCCGGAACCGGGCGTGGAGTACCGGCAGGCCGAGCGGGTGCCCCGTCCGGACCAGGCCCCGACGCACGGCGCGAGCGCCAGCCACACCGCGCCCCGGGACAACCGGCCCCCGAACCGCCGCAACTGAGCACCACCCGCCGGGGCCGGTCGCCCGACCGGCCCCGGCGGGAACGCCCCTGCCTCCCCCTGCCCTGCCTCCCGGTGTGAGCGGCAACTCACCCGGCACCAACCCGACCTGGAGTGACCCGACATGACCGCGACCACGCGCCCCGCCAGCAGCACGAGCGCCCCCGCCCAGGCGCCGGCCCCGACCCCTGCCGAAGTGCCGGCGCCCACCGCCCCGCCCGCCGACCAGCCCCACACGGCGGACGCCCGAGGGGTGGCCCTCCCCCGCAACCTGGCCCGCCTCACCGCCCAGGCCGAGGAGGCCGGATGGACGGCCACCGTCCAGACGCAGCCCGGACACTGCGCACTGCTGCTCACCGCCCGCCAGGAGGCCGGGGAAACCGTCCTGCGCTGCGTGTGGCGCCTCACCGCCCGGGGACACCGCTGGGACGGCGCCACCCTCACCCGCTACGGCCAGACGGCCGCCCAGGGCATCGCATGGCGCGCCGTCGCGGACCTGGTGACCGCCGAGGCGCCCACCGCCCGCACACAGCCGACCGCGCCGGACCGGGCGGACGCTCCGGCGCCCGGTCCGGCCGAGACCGCGGCGGAGACCTCGGCCCCCCGAAAGCGTGCCCATAAGGCGCCGTCCGTGGCGGAAGTCGAGCGCGCGCGTAGGGCGGCGGAGGAGTGGCCGGAAGCGATGGAGGCGCGGTCGCTGGGCGACCGTTACGAGGGGGAGTTCCGGCGCTCCGACCTGCTGTCGGAACTGTCCGTGTGCGGTGAGCGGTTCCCGTTCCGCTTCCATTTCAAGTCGGGCGGCGGACACACCGTGACCCTTCCGACGGGGGACGTGCGCGGTACGTGGGGTGAGGTCACGGGGGCCGCTATCGCGTACGTGATCGCGGAGCGTCCGGCGGCGGTGCTGCGCGCGACGGCCGAGACGGCGCGCGTGTACGGCATCCATGCGAAGAGGGCGGCGCAGAAGGCGGAGGAGAACGCGCAGACGGCCGTGTCGGTCGGCATGGCGCGCGCTGCCCTCGACACGGTCCGTGCGTTCGCTCAGCGCATCGATTGGGACGGGCTGACGGACGAGCAGTACGACAGCGCCCGGGGTGCGGTCCGTGAGGCCGAAGAGTGCGCAGAGGGGGCAGAGTCCGCGTACGGGCGGGGCGACGTCGAGACGGCCCGTTGGGAAGCGCGTGACGCTCTCGCCGTCGTGCGCTGGTTCGGGCTTGACATGCCGTCGGCTCAGGAGTGCGCGGAGCGTGCGCCGGAACCGCGCGCGGTTGCTGGGCGGTTGCGGCCCCAGGCGTCAGCGTTCCTGCTGCGCATCACCCGCCCGGGGTGGGAGGGGCCGGCCGAGAAGACCGAGGTTCCGACCGGCGACGCTCCGGCCGGTAGCGGCGTGACACCGGACGTTCCGGCGGTGTTGCCCGACGTCGTGTCGGACCCCGGCGGGGTGGACGGGTGGGAGACCGACGGGGGCGCGGTTGAGGTGCTGCCGGTGATCTGCCACGGCAACGGGGGTGGGGTTTTCCCGGTAGCGTTCCGTGGCCCGTATGAGGGCACGGTGCGGGTGTCGCGGGCGTGGCTTACGGAGCTTGCGCGCCGTGCGCTGACCGTGGCGCTTGAGCGGCTGACGGTGGCGGAGGAGCACGCGGAGACGTGCGCGGCGTGGCGGCGGGATGCGTACGACCTTCACCAGGAAGTACGCCGGTCGGCAGGTGTGCTGGGGCCGGATGTGTGGGTTGCGGAGGAGACGGCGGGGGCGTGGTCCGCGCGTGCGCGTGAGGTGTCGTGGGCCGCAGACAAGCGGCGCCAGGGTGCGCGGGATGTGGTGCGGTGGCGTGAGCGTGAACTGTCCGCACTGGAGTCGGAAGCCAGGGAGGCCGGGGAGCGTGCGGCGTCCGGTCGCAAGTTCCTGGCCCGTGCGGCAGCCGGTGACATTCCGGCGGGTCGTGGGGCGTGGGCGTCGGCCGATGGCGGAGCGGCGGTGATGTTCGAGCTTCCGGCGTGCGCTGAGGTGTCGCCGGACATGGAACACGCACCGGGCATGGCGGAGCGTCGCGCGTTCGTGGATCTCCTCGCGGACGCCGTGTCGGCCCGTGACGAGGGGCGAGCGCTGATCGGGCGTGACCTCCCGTCGAAGAAGACACACGGGCGTACGAGCGGGATTGAGAAGGGGCAGGCGTCCGCATCGGTCAAGGCCCTGGTTCAGCCGTGGAACGCGCCGAAGATCCCGGCGGAGGGTAAGGCGCCGACGGCGGCTCAGTTGGAGGACTGGCAGAACGGGTACGCGGGTGCGCCGGTCGTGGCGGAGACGGAGGCGGCGCCGGGTGTGTGGCTGCCCATGGCTGCCGTGGCGTTCGCCGAGACGGCGACGGCGAACGGGTGGACCGTCGCAATGCAGCGCCAGGGCACCACGGTGACCGTGCGCGCCGGGGGGCGGGCCACGGGCAAGGTTCCGGGGGAAGTGCGCGCGGTGTGGTCGGCCGGTCTGTACGACGTGACCGCGTCGGGTGCATGGGTGGACGGGGTCCGGCTGGACACCGTGGCGACGCTCCACGCGGTGAACGCCACGGTTGCCCAGCAGTGCAAGGCGCCGGGTGTTCTGGCCGAGGACGCGCGGCCGGACGCGCACGCCGATGCGGTCGACCTGGACGGGTGGGATGGCGAGGGCGGAGCGCTCGCGCGGGACGGCGGAGAGCTCCCCCCGCCGGCAACCCGTGACGAGGTGTCCGCGCGGGCGGCTGACGTGGTGTCCGACCCGTCCGGGGCGGACGTGTGGGATGCAGAGGGCGGCACGGTGCCGGGCGTCGACACCCCGGCCCCCGTCGCCGCGGCTGCGGCGGTTATGCCGATCGACTGGGTGAAGCCTGCCGGGCGCGGTGACTGCGCGGCGGCAAACACGTGTGGCGGGTTCGGGGTGCTGCTGTGGGACGTGCCCGGCTGTGCTCCGCGCTGCGCCGAGTGCGCCGCACGGGTCATGGGGCACACTCCGGCGGCACTGCGCGCGCTCACCCTGCCCGGGGACGTCGCGGAGGCGGAGGAGGAGGCCGAAGCGGCGGACATCGTCATCCGGCACACCCACGAAGACGGCACCACCGTTGAGGGCTCCGCCAAGGGCGACGGGGTGTGGGAAGCGTTGCGCCCGCTGGGCTGGACCTACCGCCGCAACCCCGGGATCTTCATCCGCGGCAGCCGCTACAAGGGCGCCGACCGGTGGAAGATCAACCGGGCTGCGGAGGCGGTGCGCGCACTCGGCCTGTCGTGCGCTGTGGTGATCGAAGAGGGCATGTCGTTTGCGGAGCGGGAGGCCGCCCGCGTGGATGCGGCCGAGGAGCGGACGGAGCGGTTCGCGGACCGGTCCGGACGTGCGGCGGCATCGTCGCAGGCTGCGCGGGATGCCTCGGACCGGATCGGCGAACGGTTCTGGATGGGTCAGCCGATCTTGGTGGGCCACCATTCGGAGGGGCGCGCCCGCAGGGACCAGGAGCGCATGCACAACGCGATGCGCAAGAGCATCGCCGAGGGCGAGCGGGCCGGTTACTGGGCCAACCGCGCCCAGGCGGCGGAGGCTTACGAGCGGTACCGGAAGAACCCGGGGCGCACGCTGCGCCGTATCGAGAAGCTGGAGGCGGAGCGGCGCGGCGTGCTGCGGGAGCGCGACGGCGTTGACGACAAGGGCCGCACGGCTGATGTGTGGCGACGCGAGCCGTCCGAGGCGCGCCGGGAGGAGCTGACGCGCCGTCTGGCCGAGTACGACGAAGAACTGACGTACTGGGCGGAGACGATCAAGGAGGCGGAGCGGCGCGGCTTCAAGGTGTGGGGACGGGCCGACTTCGTGGCGAGCGATTTCGTGCAGTGGCGGGGGTCCTGGTACGAGGTGACCCGGGTCAACGCCAAGACGGTGACCGTGCCGCACATCCACGCCGCGTTTGACGGCGGCGCCGTCGGTGCCGTCGATGGATGCCGCGTGGTCACCCGCGCGGCAACGGCTGAGACCCGGCACAAGGGCAGCACGTACACGCTCCCCTACAACGAGGTGAGCGGGCGCATGTCGGCCGAGCAGATGCGGGCCGCCCTGGCAGGTGAGCCGATCCCAGCAGACCCGCGCGACATCACCCCGGAGCCCTCCCCGACACCGGGTTCATTGCCGCCATCGCCGCCGGCCTGACCGTCTCCACACCGACCCCCACCGCATGACCACCCATGGCCGGGCGCCCACGGCGCCGGCCGCCTCCCAGGATTCCTCAGAGGAAGCACAGCTATGCGACTGAGCAAGCGCCGAGCGACCACCCTGAACCGAAGCGCGCGGTTTCTGCACCAGCACCGGAGGCAGCGGGGCACGTTGCCGTGCCTGGAGACCGGCGGGACCCAGGTCTACGCCTACTGGAGCTGCGGTGAAGGCCTGGTGGTGTCCGTCCATCTGGACACCGGCGAGGTACCCGGCGACCTGATCAGCCCGGATGGAACGATCCCGATCCGGATCACGGTCAACGGCGAATGTGTGTTCAGTGCCGACTGATACGGCGGAAGCGTTGAACCTCCCCCCGTAAGCGCGTATTATTGATTTCAGGTATGAGCGGCA
Organism: Streptomyces sp. NBC_00289; assembly: GCF_041435115.1. NCBI lineage: Bacteria > Bacillati > Actinomycetota > Actinomycetes > Kitasatosporales > Streptomycetaceae > Streptomyces > Streptomyces sp. NBC_00289. Next base: position 7,215 of record NZ_CP108046.1, read on the forward strand.
ACTCACCCACCACCAACCCAACTCGCAGCAGAGGGACAGGGCATGGACTACATCGACACCAAGGACGTGGCCGCCGAACTCCGGAACCGCCTGAAGAGCGCGTTCCCCAGCGTGAAGTTCAGTGTGCGCAAGGGCACCGGTACCGCCGCCGCGTGGATCTCCGTCTACTGGACCGACGGCCCCTGCACGGCCGATGTCGAAGAGCACACCGCCCCATGCAGGGCGCGCAGTTCAACGGCATGGAGGACCGCTACGAGTCCACCGACAACACGGTCACCGTCACCGTCAAGGGTCGGAAGGTCACCGGCAAGCCGCTGGTCGACGGCATCAACACCCACCGGGACGTCTCCGATGACGCACTGAAGGCCGCCGCCGCCCTGTGGTCCGAGGCCCACGACGGCACCGAGCCGCCCACGAGCGGCATGCTCGACGCCTGCGTCATCGACGGCCACGTCATCAAGGAGAACTGGGCCCCGCAGCAGATGTGGCAGATCGCCAGTGACGTCGTCCTGCCCCAGCGCTGGGCCGCCGCCAAGGAGCAGGCCGCCGCCCAGGCCCCCCGTCCGGCGCACGCCCAGGAGGAGGGCGAGGAGGAGGGCGAGGACGGCACGGAGGGACTCACCCTCGAGCACACGAGCGAGGACGGGACGACAGTCACCGGTACCCGTCTGGGCGACGGCGCCGCCGAGGTCCTCAAGCGCCACGGCTTCAAGTGGCACCGCAAGAACCAGTACTGGTACGCCCCCGGCAGCCGCGACCAGCAGGCCGACACCGAGTTCATGGACGTGGTCGCCGCCGACCTGTGCGCCGAGAACCTGACCGTCACCACGGCGCAGCCCGAGCCGACCCCCACCGCCTGAACCGACACCCGACCGGCCGGGCGCCCCAGGCGCCCGGCCCACCGAGCGGAGCCCCCCATGTCCACACACCTCCCCTCTCAGCTCACCGGCGATCACCCGGACCCGGGCGCCGCCGTCACCGACCCAGGCACCGTCGAGGCGTGGGAGACGGACGGCGGAGCCGGCCCCAGGGTCGAGCCGACCGGAGACACTCCCGCGGCCCGCCCCGCCGCACCGTCCGCCGCCGAAGTCGCCGAGCTGCCCACGCGGGCGCGCACACCTGTCGAGGCAGCGACAGCGAACGGGTGGGACGTCACCGTCACCTCCCAGGGCATCGTGGAAGATGCCCACGTACGCACGATCACCCTGACCGGTGCGTTCCCGACGCCGACCACAGTCGCTGAACTCACCGCCCGGTGCGTCTGGTACGGCGGCACCTACTGGGGAGAGGTGTCCGAGCGCAACGGCCGCTATGCCGACGGTTTCGGCGAGTTCCTCGCGTGGGTGCGTGACGCGCCCGCCATGTGCCGAGCGGGCAAGGAAGCGGGATGGATCCAGCCCGGCAGTCCGCTGCCGGGTACAGAGCTGGAGACTGTGCCGCTGCCGCAGTGGTACGACGGCGCGCCCCGTCCGCGCATCTTGGTCCGCGATGCGCGGATGTACGCGCGGTACACGCAGACCATCCACCACGACGACACCGGCATCCCCGTGCAGGAGGCCCCCGGATACGGTCGGCCTCACCTCAGCGGCGACGCGGTACGCGCATTCCTCGGCGGATCACTCAAATTCTGGCTGTCCAGCCAGGCCACCATCACAGACGACGAAACGATCATCTACCGCCAGACCAACGGGCATTCAGCGATCACGTTCACGCCGGATCGCGACTCCGGCGTCATCATCACCCACCCGGAGCGGTACATCACGGCTGACGCGTACCGGGTCACCGGACACGGTCGCCTTCCGCAAGTCTGGACGCAAGCAGCCGTCCGTGAGGCTGTTTCCGAAGCCACGCGCCCTGGCCCGATCGACTGGCCGGACGGCTGGGCACTGCTCATGCCGGACGGGTCGGCGCGGTTCGCCCCGCGAGGCTTCCCCTGGAAGTCCGCAGACGTGTACGTCGCCGAACCCACCGCCGTACCCCAGGCATGGGGGCCACGGTGCGGGACGTGCGGTTGGTACGTGGCGGAGCACGACCCCGCGCGCGGGTGGGGTCTCCGGTGCAGCAACCTCCAGCCGCCGACTGACACCTGACGAACGCCTCCTGATGGCGCGCAGCGCGGACGCCGTCGTCATGGCTCCCCCTCGGACACAGGACCGCCCTGCAGCGGTCCGGACAACCCGCGTCAGAACCTCTCCCCCTCACCACCGCGAAAGGCGGCATGTCATGGCCGGAAAGCTCAGCAAGGAACAGACCAAGCAGCACCACCGGGCGTGCGAACTGGTTGACATGGAACGGGACTTGACCGTGGAGGAGCGGGAAATCGTTCTCGACCACTTCCACGAGTCCGCGAACATGGGCCGCACCCTGGACGGCGCGTTCTTCACACCGGCCGAGCTCGCCGGCGAACTCCACCACGTCATCCCGGGTGACCGCATCATCGACCTGTGCGCGGGCATCGGACGCCTGGCCTGGCACGCCCGCGACTACTGGAACCGGCGCTGGGAGCGTCTGCCGCCGCGCGAGATCGTGTGTGTGGAGAAGGACCCGGAGTATGTGCGTGTCGGGCGGCGCGTCCTGCCGGAGGCGACGTGGATCTGTGCTGACGTGCTCGACGTTCCGCGCCTGAACCTCGGTCCGATTGACTGCGCGATCAGCAACCCGCCGTTCGGGCGGATCAAGCGCAGCGGCAACGCCCCCAGGTACCGAGGGCCGCTGTTCGAGTTCCACGTGATCGCGATCGCCGAGACGCTCGCCCGGCGAGGGGCGTTCATCATCCCGAGGGAGTCAGCCCCGTTCCGCACCGAGACCGGATTCGTCTCGCAGGACTCACCCGCGTACGAGCGCTTCCACCGCGAGACCGGGATCAAGCTCCGCCCCAACCCCGGCATCCCCACGGACGAGTACCGCGACCAGTGGCGCGACGCCTCACCGGCCGTTGAAATCGTGGTGCACAACCGCGACGAGGACGAGTTGGAGGCCCAGGCGGAGCAGGCCACCGCCCGCGCGACGCAGGAAGCCGTGGCCAGCCGCCCGCACCAGCCGAAGGCCGAGCACGCCCGTGTGGCACCCAGGGCCGCGCAGCCGGCCGGGTTCGGCGACGGCGGCGGCGGCGGGGACACCTTCCCCTGAAGGTGTATTATTGATTTTGCGGGTGAGCGGCAGCTCACCGGCCACCGACCGACCCACACCGAGCAGACAGGGAGCCGCACATGGGCACCTACGGACACGACATCACCGCCGGAATGCTGGTCTTCGACCGGGAGGACTTCACCGCCTACCGGCCCGGCTCGGAGCCGGTCTGGCTGGTCGAGAAGGTGGCCGGACACGAGGAGCGCAGCCCTGGCGGCACCACCGTCTACAGCACGTACGCGCACGTGCGGAACGCCGAGGTTCATGGCAGGGACACCACCCCGTCGAATTCCGGCTGGACCGGCACCAAGCCCGTGGGGCGGCTGGTCGAGGCCGCCGACGAGGACGACCACACCAAGCCGGGCACCTTCCGCATGGACCGCGCCATGGTGGCCTTCCTGCGGGCCACCCGCTTCCGGGGGTCCACCTCCGACGACTACCCAACCGTGCGCGACCTGGTGAACGCCGCCCCCTACGACCGGCACGGGTTCCTGGTGGGCGCGCGCACGGTCACCCCGCACGGCCTGCGCTACGAGCTGGGCGCCCTGTCGGTCTGCCTGGGGAACCTGTTCTGCGGCCTGGAGGCAGGCCGCATCACGGCCGCCGACCTGGAGGCGGGCGGCATCTCCGCGCCGCTGCTGGAGGCCACCCGCGAGGCCCTGCGCACCGCCGACTCGGCCGTCCGGGCCTGAACCGTCCCGCCGGGCGCCGACCACGGCGCCCGGCCCCCTACCGGATGAGCGGCAACTCATCTGGCACCACTCGAAATCATGAGGACACCGCGATGACCACGATCCGCCGGAACTGGACCAAGCGCGTTGCGGAAATCCGCACGGCGGCCCGCACCTGCCGCGCCTACGACTCCGACAGCGGCAACATGCTGCCGGTCGACCCGGCGCGCGCATTCGAGGCGTGGGAGACCACGCCGCGCGCCCGGCTCACCGAGGACACCCCGGGTCAGAAGTGGACGGTCCACGTTCACTCCAACCGGTTCTACGAACTGACCGCCGAGGCCCCCGCCGCCCCGGCGGACGATGCGCCGGCCGCCGAGGTTCCCGCGGCTCCCACCGCCGCGCCCGGCTCTGGGCACGCGCACCAGGCCGCCGGACCGGCCAGCGCGCAGGACCGCAGTGCGGCTCGCAGGCTCGCCCGGCGCACGCGGGCATCCGGTGTGCCGGGCCATGACCGCCTGCCCCGTCATCTGCCCGCCCTGGCGGTCGATCTCGTGGGAAAGACCGTCCGCGTGAAGCTCGCCCAGGGCTACAGCCACGAGCAGATCCGGGACGCGTTCGAGCAGGAGCGGGCCGAGGCCGTGACCGCCGGAGACACCGGGAGGGTTGCGGCCCTGGGGACGGTGCTCAAGGTACACGCGGCGATGGTGGCCGAGGAGGACGCCGCCCAGCCGCCCACCGGCCCCGCATCGGCCGACCACAGCCACAGTTCCCCGCACGAGCAGCAGCCCGCCCGGCACCGCCCCGGCTCACCGCGAGAAGAGCGGGTGAGCAGCGACAGCGCGCTGTCCCGCATCGATGCGGTTCTGCACGACGCAGCCGTCACCGACGACCCCGACGTCAGCGACGACGCCATGCGGTCGGTCCCCCTGGCCGACGCGGACGAGTTCATCCACATCCACATCTACACCCGCGCCCGGGCCCTGGCAGACGGCGTCCTGGTCGCCGCCGACGCCGAGTTGGCCCGGGAGGCCGGCTTCCGGGTTCCAGTCGCCCTCACCAGCGCCGTATGGGAAGGCTGCGTGGCCTGGAACGACGGCGACAGCGAGCGGCAGGTGCCGCAGGACGAGCGCGGCCGCCTGTGGGACGTGCTGACCATGACCCGCCACGCGATCCGGCGCAGCGGCGGGGCGGCGGGGCGGCGGGGCGGCGGGCAGGTCACCGTCGACCTACGGCGGGTGCCACGCGACGGCCGCACCCGGCAGGCCCGCCCGGTCCAACTCGTCTGCGCGATCGGGCCCGGCGACCACGGCGAGCCCGTGATCACCATCATGGAACCCCACGAGGACTGATCACCTAGCCAGGCCGGGGGCGCACCGCCCCCGGGCCCGGCCCTGAAGGACCAGCCCCGATGACGACCCCCGCAGCAGTCGCCGACCGCGTTGCCGAGATCCTCGGCGGCAACTGGACGGCCACCGCCGGCCCTTGGAAAAGCCTCCGGCCACCTGGACGCCCCGGGAGCGGAACCGTACGCGCTCCACGTCGACGAACGCGGCGAGCTTTGCCTGTGGGCAAGCCTCAACCCCCTTGGCCCCATCGCCGTGTTCCGCGAAGTCCACACCCCCGAGGACAGCGAGGCGGTTGCCAAGGGCATCGCCAAGGAGATCCGCCAGCATCACACCCCAGCCGACCAGGGATAAAAGGCCTTGCCCCATTCCCTAAATGGCGTATAATTGATTTCACGAGCAAGCGGCAACTTGCTCAACACCAACCGATCGCACGAGGAGCAATCCGTGAGCGACACCGCAACCACCACACCGATGCAGCGGGCCACCCTGCGGCTCGGCCAGATCCGCGTCAACGAGAACAACGTCCGCCAGGACCTCAACCTGGACGAGAAGTTCCTCAAGTCCGTCGCGGCCAACGGCGTGAAGGTCCCCGTCGTGGTCCTCCCGCTCGGGGAGGACACCTACGAGCTGAAGATGGGCCACCGGCGCTACTTCGCCGCCCGGGCCACCAAGGAGACCGAGGCGGAGCAGGACGCGATCGAGGTCCCCGCGTACGTGCTCGACCCCTCCCTGCGCGAGGCGGGCGAGGACTTCATCGACCAGCTCATCGAGAACGACGACGACTACCGCCGAGGCCTGACCGAGCTGGAGCAGGCCGACGCCCTGTTCGGCGCGGTCGGCGCGGGCATGAAGCAGGCCAGGGTCGCCGAGCTCACCGGCCGCTCCCGCAGGGACGTGTCCCAGGCGGTGAAGACCGCCAAGTCGGTCGGCGAGCGGACCCGTTCGGCACTCGCCGAAGCCGGTACGTACGACCTCGACCTCGAAGTGCTGGGTGTGCTGGGCGAGTTCGACGACGACGCCGACGCCATCAACCGGCTGCTGGACGCCTACGCCAAGGGCCGCTTCGAGTTCCAGGTGCAGTGGGAGCGCGACGACCGCGCCGAGCAGCGCGCCCGTGAGCAGGTCCGCCCGCAGCTGCAGGCCGCCGGGGTACGGCTGGCCGAGGACAGCGACACGCTTCCGACCACCGCCGAGCCGCTCAGCGAGCTGGACGGCCCGGACGGCGAGCCCATGAGCGCCGAGGCGCACGCCGACTGCCCCGGCCACGTGGCGACCTGGGCCGAGAACCCCCGCGAGCCCGGCGAGGTGGACTACTTCTGCACCGACCCGGACCGCTTCGGCCACTACCCGCCCCAGGAGGACGCCCCCGAGGCGGACGGCGACCAGGCCGAGGAGCAGCCGCAGGCGGCGGGTGCGGCCAAGCCGTCGGAGCCGTCGCGCGAGTACGTCAAGGAGGGCAACAAGGCCTACCGCGCCGCCGAGAAGGCCCGCCAGGCGTGGCTGAAGGACCTGGTCGGCAGGAAGACCGCGCCGAAGCCACTCGCCGCTTTCATCACCGAGCAGCTCCTTTCCTGCCCCAAGCCGGTGGCTCAGTGGGTGGGCGACGCGGGCCGCCGGGACCTGGTCAAGGATCTGACCGGCTACGACCAGCCCGCCGAGCGCGCCAAGTCGGCGACCCCCGCCAAGCTCACCCTGCTGAACTTCGCGGTGCTGGCCGCGACGTTCGAGAAGCGCATGGGCGAGGTCCGTACCTGGCGCACCGACAGCACCGCCCGTTCCGCCGTCTACGAGCTGCGGGACATCCGCGAGGACGCCCGCACGTGGCTGTCCTTCCTCGCCGAGATCGGCTACCCGCTCTCCAGCGTCGAACAGGCCATCGTCGAGGACGAGCCCTACCAGGAGGGCGAGCCGGACGCGGCCGACACCGACGGCCAGGCCGACGAGGACACCCCGGACGACCCGGACGGCGTGAGCGCCGAGGACTCCGAGGACGCGTCCTGACCTGCTGCCCGGGCCGGACCTGATAGGTCCGGCCCGGGCCCCCTCCCCCTTCGCTCTCTGTGCGCTGCCCGCCCGGAAGGCCTCGCCATGCTCCGTTCCGAACTCCGCATCAACACCTCTCTGTTCGTCGCCCAGGCCGCCGTCAGCAACCACACCGGTCTGATCGCGCGGGCCGGTCTCGCCATGCCGGCCGCGCCGTTCGGATCCCCCGCCTGGCAGCTGCCCGCCCTGGTCTCCTACCTTCACCGCCTCCACCAGGACGAGGAGGACCCCTCCCCCGAACTGTGGCGCGCGCACACCGAACGCCAGACCGGTCCCGTGCCCCGGCCGCACATCCGCTACCAGGCTGACGGCCTGCACGATGCGGACGCGGTGTGCGTGCTCGACATCCAGCTCGGCCCGCGCGACGAGGACACCGGCTGGCCCGCCGCCGACCTCGCCGTCATCGAGCAGGAGGAAGGCGCCTGCCCCTTCGGACGCGTCACCCGCCGCCACGGCGTGGAAGCGATCGCCGCGTACACCGCCCAGGAGCTGACCGCCGAACACGCGGCGCTGATGGACCGCGCCCGCCAGCACCAGGACGCCGCCTTCGTTCGCCTTGCCGAACTGGCCCAGCGCGCCGCCGAGTGGGCCGACAAGGTCCGCGCCGCCGCGCACGCCGATGCCGTCCACGTCCAGGCCGACCGCGCCCGGTCCCGCATCACCCGCTGACCGCACCCGCACACCCCCGCCGACTGCCGCCGTTGGAGGCCTGCGCCATGTACGAGTTCGAGCCCGCCTCTCCGACCTACGCGATCTCCGACACCATCGTCGAACACCGCCTGCGCGGCCGTGACCGCACCCGCGCCGACCTGCCCGGCGGCTACCGGCTGACCCTGCGCACCCGCGAGCGGCACGGCCAGCTTGAGGCCGCACTGGCCGCGCCGTCGCCCACCGGCCCCGCCCGGATCAGCGCCCACACCCCGACGCCCGTCACCTCCCGCATTCTCGACACGGTCACCCGCTACGCCCCGGCCCTGCCCGACGCCCGCGATGCCCGCCCGCCCCTGGAGGCCGTTGCCCGCCTGCTCACCACCGGCTCCCCCTTCCAACGGCCCGGTGAGCCGGGACTGTTCGTCCGGTTCGGGCATGCGGAAGCCTGGCTGGAAGGCAGGCGGCTCAGCGTCACCCTGGGCAGCCCCGGCAGCGGACTCAGCCTGGTCCTGGGCGGCCCGTGGGACGCGCCGTCCACCGCCCGCCTCACCGCCGCCGTCCTGCGCGAGCTGACCGACGCCGAGCAGCTCGCCGGCCAGGTCGCCTCGCTGCTGCAGCCCGGACCGTGGCAGGTCCTGTCCGACCAGTGGCACCCCGACGCCGCCCTCATCCTGCCCGCAACCCGCCGCATGGACCCGGAAGACCCGCTCGGCCGCCGCATCTCCCGGGCGCTGCGCGAGGTCAAGCACAACCTGAGCGCGGCACAGCCGGACTGGGGCTTCCAGGCACTGATCTCCGCCGACGGCTCGGCCGTGGCCCTGCGCGTCACCCCGCGCGAGCGCGCCGTCCCCCGTCTGGTCCGCAAGGTGGTGGGCGACGGCGCCTTCGACCCGGACGAGTTGGGCAACACCCGCACGACGTTCCTCCCCGCCGACCTGCCCCCACCACCCGACTTCGCCCCGGCCCGGCCTCCCCACGAGGTCCCGTCCCTGGACCTCAAGGTCGCCCCGAAGGACGAGGCCTACGCGTACGGCGTGAAGCTGGAACTCGGCAACTGGGCCTACGCCTTGGACCCCCGAGCCGTCTTCTACGGGCCCGGCTGGTACCCCTTCCACGAGCACGTGACGTGCCGGGAGAAGGACCCCACCGCCCCGCTCAACGACCGCAACGTGCCCACCGGACGGACCGTTCCCGCCCGGGTGCGGCTCTCCCCCGACGTCGCGGACTTCTCCTGGGGCAACGAGTACGTACAGCTCACCCCCGTCGACCACCGGGTCGAGGCGCGGCTGCACCTCTACGCCGGCCAGGAGCAGGCCCGCACCCTGGTGCGCACCGTCACGCTGGAGGTCGATCTGCGGTCGCGGCGGGTGGTGCTCCCCGTCCAGATGCCCGCAGATCTGCGCCACCAGGCGGAGGTCAAGGGCCGGCGGATCCTCGATCTGCTGCAGGCCGCGCGACGCGAACGCGCACAGGGGGCGAAGGAGCCGCGGGCTGTCCTCGGTCCCTGGGACCGCGACCCGCCCAGCGCGGACACCTGACGCGGTCACCGACCGCGTCAGCCACGCCCGCTCGCCGTTTTGCCCCACCGCCGGTCCGGCGCGGCAACCCCGGACCGGCCCCCCACTCACCAACTCGAAGGACACCCCCGTGAACGCCGTCCTCACCGCCCCAGCCCGCCCGATGCCGGCCCCGCCGGTGTACACCCCGTATCCCGAGACGTGCACCTGCACGCCCGCCGTCCGCTACGCACTGCTACCACGAACAGTGCCTGGACTGCGGGTTCTGCACGATGGGCAGCTGCGTCTGCCACTGCGAGTACGGCCTCGGCTTCCACCCAGGGGACTCGCCGCCCGAGGGGCCGATGTTCTGGCTCGGCGGACACCACGCCAAGTCGCTGTCCACCTGGGCCGTTCCCATGTGCGTCTCGCGCTCCGCCCTGACCCGCCGTGCCACGCTGCCGCGCGCCGCCGAGGCCTGGGTGTACGACTCGGGCGCCTTCTCCGAACTCGACAACCACGGCGGCTGGACGATCGGCCCGCACGCCTACGTCCGCGAGCTGCGCCAGGTCCGCGACGGGATCGGCCGCCTGGTCTGGGCCGGTCCGCAGGACTGGATGTGCGAGCCCGACATGATCGCCAAAACCGGTCTGTCCGTGCACGAGCACATCGACCGCACCGTGGGCAACTTCGTCGACCTGATGGCCGAGGACCCCGGCGTCGACATCATCCCGACCGTCCAGGGCTGGCGGCCGGCCGACTACGAAGCCTGCCTGGACCTGTACGACAAGCGCGGTGTACGGCTGGCGGACTATCCGCTGGTCGGGGTCGGCTCCGTGTGCCGCCGCAAGTCGGTCAAGGACGTTCAGGCCGTCCTCGCCACGGTGGCCACCTCCGGGCTGCGCCTGCACGGCTTCGGGCTGAAGACCCAGGCGCTGGAGACGTGCGCCGAGTACCTGGCCTCCGCCGACTCTCTGGCGTGGTCGCGTGACGCCCGCTGGAACGACCCTCTGCCCCAGTGCGAGGGCAAGCACAGGAGCTGCTCCAACTGCGTGCACTGGGCGATGCGCTGGCGCGAACGCGTCCTGGACGTGCTGCACGCCCCCCGTCAGCTGATGCTCCCCACCACGACCTGACCCACCGCCGGCCGTGCCGGTCCCGGGGCGGCAACCCCGGGACCGGCCTCCTTCACCAACTCACCGACCTGAGGGGAACACCCTGATGTCTGCTTACGAGCAACCCCCGCTCGATCTCGGCGCCGTCTGCCAGCGGTGGAAGCATCGCCGGCACAGCTGGAGGCCGACCAGCGAGGGCGGGTTCGATCCCGCTCGCTACCGCGTCCGCGAGATGCCGAACGAGCTGGTCCACACGGCGAAGGCCTTCGTACGCGCCCACCACTACAGCGGCTCGTGGCCCGCCGTCCGCTTCGCCTACGGCCTCATCGACACCGCCGCGCCCCCGGAAACCAGCCTGGTGGGGGTACTCACCCTGGGCATCCCGACCCAGGTCGCCGTGCTCACTTCGGTGTTCGGCCGGCTCACCCCGTACGAGGAGAGCCTGGAGCTGAACCGGCTGGTGCTGCTCGACGAGATCCCGGCGAACGCGGAGACGTGGGCGCAGGCGTGCGCCTTCCGCCTGGCGGCCGCCCGCGGAGTGCGTGGCGTCGTCGCGCACAGCGACTCCGAGCCCAGGACGCGCCTCACCGCCCACGGCCCCGAGACGATCTTTCCCGGCCACTACGGAACGATCTACCAGGCCAAGGGGATGGACTACCTGGGCAAGACACGTCCGCGGCGCCTGACCATGCTGCCCGACGGCTCGGTCCTCCACGACCGCGCGATGTCCAAGGTCCGCAACGGCGAGCGCGGCCGCGGCGGTGTCGAGCGGCGCCTGGTCGCCCTCGGCGCTCGCCCCCGTGACGAGGGCGAGCCCGGCCGGGGGTGGCTGGAGGAGGCCCGGCAGGCTGTCGGCGCGCGGGTCGTAGCCCACGGGGGCAACCACAAGTACGCGGCCTACATCGGGCCGCGCACCGGCCGCCGGCTCACCGCCACCTCCTACCCGTACCCGAAGGCCGATCAAGTGGGTGCGGCCGCATGACCGCCGCACCCCGCACCGGCAGCGCCGATGTCGAGCTGGTCATCAACTGGGGCCTGGGCGTCGACAGCACCGCGTACCTGGTGAAGATGCTGGAGGACCCGTCCGCCCACGGAGTCGATCTGGCCCGCACCATGGTGCTCCACGAACTCACCGGGGACGAGTGGCCGGCCACCCGCGCCCACGCCGCTCAGTACGTGCTGCCGCTCCTGCGCGAGCACCGGGTCCGGCTCGTTCAAGTCTCCCGGGCCAGCCGCTCGTTGGAGATCGCGGTCATGGACGACTCCCGCCAGCCCGAGCGGATCATCGAGCGCGGGCCCTGGGCGCTGTGGGACGAGTACGAGACAGGCGGCACCGTTCCCCAGCAGGGCGGCATCCGGCTCTGCAGCCTGCATGCCAAGGGGAGGTCGGCGACGCGCTGATCGCCCAGGAGATCGGCGACGGCCGTTCAGGCAAGTGATGGGGTTCAACGCCGACGAGGTCAGCCGCAGCCGCCGGGACGAGGCCGCAAACAAGAACCCGCTGCGCCAGGGCGTGTACCCCTTGATCGTCTGGGGGTGAGGGCGCGAGCGGTGCGAAGCGTTCCTGTACGAGCGGTTCGGGGTGCGGTGGGAGAAGAGTTACTGCAGCTTCTGCTGTTTCCCGGTGTCGATGGGGGCCATGGATGCGCACCTGGACCGGATGCGCGCCCATCCGGACATCGCCGGACGAGTGCTGCGCCTGGAGTACACCTCGGTCAGCCTCAACCCGCAGGCGAGGCTGTTCGGTCGGCGCAGTCTGCTGGAGCAGTTCGACCCTGACCGGGCCGCCGACCGGCCCGTGCTCGCCGCTTTCAAGGAGGAGCTCGCCTGCCCGTGGGCGCTGTACCACGTGCGCCGGATCCTGCCCGTCGCGAAGGCGGACCCGACCCGGCGCGGGCGAGCGATGCGCTCGGTGGAGCGAGTCGACGTGGGCCGGGCATCCGCTCTCGGCCGGAGGCTGCAGAGCGTCTCGGAGCGGCACGGCGTCCCCGTCGAGGTCGACGAGCGCTACGGGAGGGTGCGGGCGTGGGTCCAACAGCGCGGGCCGGAGCTTCCGACCGTGGAGGAACTGATGGTCACCGCCCCGTTCCACGTCCGGGACAAGAAGGTGCCGCACTTCGAACGGAAGTGGGCCGCACATCGCCGCAGCCGGTCGTGACGTGCTCTGGGTGCCGGCGAGATTGACAACCACCCACCAAGAGCGTCATATTGATTACGCGAAACAAGCGGCAAAAGCGGTGGGCGGCGGGAGGCACCCTCTCACGAGGATGTCGGCCCAGGGCGGCAACCCCGACCGAACGTCCCGCCGACCACCTTCACCAACTCGACTCGCCCGCCGGCGCGTGAGCGCCGAAGGACCAAGAGGAGCAGGCCCTCAGTATAGGGCCGCAATCCGAACCGGAGAGTGCAATGTCCAAGGCCCTGAACCCGCAGCGTCGCGTCCTCGGCGACCGCGCCGTGGTCAACCGCGACTGGATCCGCGAGTTCACCGGCGCCAGCGTCGGTACCGCGGCCCGCTGGTACAAGATCCGGCTCGAGCAGCCGGAGGAGCACCGCCACCCGGAGAAGGAGCGCATCGACGGGAGCGACTTCTACGACGAGCAGCAGTTCCGCGACTTCTACACCTGGTTCCAGCAGGAGAAGGCGAACAAGGTCCTGAAGGCCGACCCTGAGCTGTACCAGGCCGACCCGGAGGATGTCGTCTCCATCAACACGGCTGCCAAGTGGCTGGGCTTCAACGGAGCCTCGGCCATCCGCAAGTACCTCAAGGACAACCCCGACTACTTCCCGAAGCCCCTCGCCGAGCCGGTCGAGGGCCCGACCGGTCGCCTGATCCCCGCCTTCCGTGTCGGCGACCTGCAGGACTTCGACAAGAAGCGCACCGGGGACAAGCTCGGCAAGGCCGGCCGCCGTCCCGGGCCCCAGGCCGACGCGGCCGTCGGCCGGCCCTCCGCCCTCGAGGAGGCTCTGGCTGCCGAGCTGAGCGCCCGCGCCGGCGGTAAGCCGCTCACCGCCACGCAGCTGGCCGAGCAGTACGCCGCCGAGGCGATCGATCGCGACGGCTACCACCCGGGGCTGGCCGCGGAGCTCAGCGTGCAGTACGGGGGGCCGCAGAGGTCCTGGGAGTACGTCGTGCGCAACGCCCTCGAGCACCGCCCCGCGGTCACGCCGGCCCGCTCGGAAGCCGACCGGCGGGCGGCCGTCGCCCTGGCCGCCCTGCGCGAGCGCGGCGACGTCCGGGGGCTTGCCGCCTCCCTCGCCCGCGAGCACGGAGGCAGCCCCGACGTCTGGTCGCGCGCCGTGAACGCGGCACGCGGGATCGCCGACTCGACCGCTGATCACCCCACACCGAAGGACGAGTCCCGATGACCAGCTACCAGCTCCGTGACACCACCACCCGCCAGCTCGTCGCCCGCGACCTGGCGGACTACGCCGCGGCCGAGGCCGCGGCGGACCGCCTCGACGACGAACTGGAAAATGCTCTTGCGGCCAATGGCGAAGGCGCCGGCCGCATCCGGCTGCGCCTGGACGTGGAGCGGGTCACCGACGGCGTCACCGAGACTGTCGGGCACCACGTCCTGCTCCTCGGTGTGGACGACGTGCCAGATCTGCTGCCCGCCGTGTGATCGCCGCGCGCGAAACACATACCACCGACTACCGCGCTTGAAGTGCGGCTGTGGCCCCCGGCCTACCGGGGGCCACAGCTGTGAGTAGGGTTGCCAAGACCCAAGGAAGAGTGTATAATTGATTTTAAGTTTCAAGCGGCAGTCGGGTGCGGCAACGCCCGGCTGGCGGCCTCACCAACTCCACTCGCGAAGGAGTCACTCGTGCTGCGGTTCGCTCCGGTGCTTTCGTCCCTCGAACTGGCCCGCCTCAAAGCCTCTCTGGGGCCCATCCCGTTCATCGACCTCTTCTGCGGCTGCGGAGGCAGCAGTTGCGGCTTGGAGGAGGCCGGCTACGTGCTTGAACTGGCGATCAACCACGACCCCGTGTCCGTATGGACGCACCGCACCAACCACCCGCACGCCGAGCACAAGTGCGAGGACATCCACAGGTACGACAAGCGCAACCTGCCGCGCACCCGCGTGGTCTGGGCCTCCATCCTTTGCACCGAGGCCAGTCCCGCCGGCGGGAAGAAGCGCACCCGTGGCCAGACCCGCCTCAGCCTCACCGGCAAGGATGAAGGCGCCAAGGAAGCCACCTTCGTGCAGACCCGGGCCTCTGCGCTGGACGTCCTCGCCGTCACCGACCTCCACCGACCCGATGCTGTCCTGATCGAAAACGTCACTGAGTTCGCCACCGACTGGGAACTGTTCGACTGGTGGCTGCGCGGCATGGAACTGCTCGGCTACAACGTGCAGATCGTCAACGCGTCGTCGGCCCACCTGGGTGGTGGGGACAACCTGCTGCCGCCCCAGCTGCGCGACCGCATCTACATCGTCTTCACCCGCAAGGGCCTGCCCCTGCCGGACGTGCGGGTACGGCCGGAGGCCATCTGCCCGGAGTGCGGGCCGGTGCTGGCCAACCAGGTGTGGAAGAACCCGAAGGCACGCCGCATCGGCAAGTGGGGCGTCGAGTACACCTTCCGCTGCCCCAACCGGGCGTGCGGCCACCTGGAGCTGACGCCGCTGACCCGCCCGGTCGGCGACATCATCAACTGGGGTCTGCCCGGCCAGCGCGTGGGCGACGGCCGGCCCAACTTCAAGAAGTTCAAGCCCTACGCGGCCGCGACCCGGGCCCGGATCGCGGTGGGCCTGGAGCGGTTCGGCACTGACCCGTACATCGTGATGCTCCGAAACCACGGCACCGCCCTGCCGATCAGCGGCCCGGTGCCCGCGCTGGCCGCGCAGGGCCGCCACCACGCGCTGATCGTCCCGATCGGTCGCAAGGGCGCCCCGCGCACCACCGCCGAGCCGCTGACCACGGTGGCGTGCAAGCCGCACCACTCGCTGGTCATCCCGGCCCCGACGGTGGACGACTGCACGCTGCGGATGCTGGAGGTGGAGGAGCTCAAGCTGGTCCAGCGCTTCCACGAAGAGTTCATCATCCAGGGCAACCAGACCGAGGCGATCCTGCAGATCGGCAACGCGGTCAGCGTCAACGCCGCGCGCTGGCTGGGCGAGCGGCTGCTCCCCAGCCTGGCCCTGGCCGCCTGACCGCCCCTCACCCGCGGCGGTCCGGGACCCTCCCGGTCCCTGACCGCCGCACCCCCTGTCGGCCCGGTGCGGCAACGCCTGGCTGACGGATTCCACCGACTCGCCTCACCAGGGAGCTTTCGTTCATGTCTAAGGGCTCGTAGCGAAACAAGTTATGAATCAGTCGCGCGGCGCGTACGTTTCCTGCTATGCCGATCGATATGGAGTCCCTGGCCCGGCGCTACGAGGCGATCCGGGATCACCTGACCGAGCGGCAGCGACGGTTGTGGCTCGGCAACGAGGCTCGTGAGCTGGGTGGCGGCGGTGCACGGATCGTCTGTGAGGCGACCGGGGTGTCCCAGGACACGATCCGACGGGGCCGCGGGGAACTGGACGATCCGCAGCCGCTGGCGGTCGGGCGGTCCCGGGGGCCGGGAGGCGGCCGCAGACGGGCCGAGGTCCTGGACCCGCAACTGGCCGTGGACCTGGATGCCCTGGTCGAGCCGGAGACTCGTGGTGATCCGATGAACCCGCTGCGCTGGACCACGAAATCGCTGTCGCACCTGGTTGCCGAGCTGGTCAATCGGGGACACCGGTGCACCGAGAACGTCGTGGCCCGACTGCTGCACGAGGCCGGCTACTCCTTGCAGGGCAACGCCAAAACCGTCGAGGGCAAGCAGCACCCCGACCGCGACGCCCAGTTCCGCTACCTCAACGATCAGGTCAGGGCGGCCCTCGCTGCCGGACAGCCCGTCGTGTCCGTGGACTGCAAGAAAAAGGAACTGATCGGGAACTTCAAGAACGTCGGCAAGGAATGGCGACCGCCTGGGGACCCGGTGAAGGTCAACGTCCACGACTTCCCGGACCGGCCGGCAAAGCCATCCCCTACGGCGTCTACGACATCGGCGCCAACGCCGGCTGGGTCAGCGTCGGCATGGATCACGACACCGCCGCGTTCGCCGTGAACACCCTGCGGACCTGGTGGAACAACGTCGGCCGGGCCGCATATCCGCAGGCCACGACACTGACGATCACCGCGGACAGCGGCGGATCCAACGGCAGCCGACTACGGGCCTGGAAGACCGGGCTGGCTGCCCTCGCCGCCGAGACCGGCCTGTCGATCACCGTGCTGCACCTGCCGCCGGGTACTTCGAAGTGGAATCGCATAGAGCACCGGCTGTTCTCCGCAATCACCATGAACTGGCGCGGGACACCACTGACCAGCCACGAGGCCGCCGTTTCCCTGATCGGTGCGACGACGACCGAGACCGGCCTGACCGTGTCCGCGGCCCTGGACACCGGTGTCTACCCCACAGGCATCAAGATCAGCGACAAGGCCATGAAGGCCCTCCCGCTGACCCGTCACGAAACCCACGGCCAGTGGAACTACACCATCAGCCCACCCGCCGACACTCCCGAACCCGCAGACGTTAAATCACACTGAGCCCTAAGCAGACGGGCCGCGGCCGCCGAGCCCTCACTGTTCGGCGTCACGTCGTCCAGTTCAGTGGCGGCATCGGGTCCTTCGCCGTCGCGGTATGGGTCGCCCGGAAGTACGGCACCCGCAACCTCATCCTCCTGATCGCCGACACGGGCATCGAGGACGACGATCTGTGGAGGTTCGCCGACGACACCAGCAGGCTTCTCGGTGTGCCGCTGACGAAGGTCGCCGATGGTCGCACCCCGTGGGAGGTTTTCCGCGACGTCCGGTTCCTCGGCAACGACCGGCTGGCTCCCTGCACGCGCCTGCTCAAGCAGGTGCCCTGCCGGGAGTGGATGGAGCAGCACGCCGACCCTGCCGACACGCTGGTGTACGTGGGGATCGAGAACAATCGGC
This sequence comes from Streptomyces sp. NBC_00289, assembly GCF_041435115.1. Taxonomy (NCBI): domain Bacteria; kingdom Bacillati; phylum Actinomycetota; class Actinomycetes; order Kitasatosporales; family Streptomycetaceae; genus Streptomyces; species Streptomyces sp. NBC_00289. The sequence continues at coordinate 24,641 of NZ_CP108046.1, forward strand.
GCGATCGGGCCCGGATCCCGGCGATCGCCCGGAACTGGAAGCCCTGGGTCACGCGTTTCCCGCTGTGCGGGAAGTGGGAGCCGGCCCGGACCAAGGAGCAACTCTTGGACGGGGCCCGGGCCCTGGGCGTCGCACCGCCCCGCCTGTACGAGCTCGGGTTCAGCCACAACAACTGTGGAGGCACGTGCGTTCGCGCGGGCCAGCGCCAGTGGAAGCACTTGCTGGAGGTCCTGCCCGAGCGGTACGCGTACGCCCAGGAACGGGAGGAGGAACTGCGACAACTGCTCGGCGACGTCAGCATCCTCCGTCGCCGCCGCGGCGGCGAGGGCCACCCCTCCCGCTGAGTCTGCTGCGCGAGGAATAGCCGGTGCTCAGCACGACGCCCCAGGCAGATGGCCTGGGGCGTCGGCGTTCACAGGGCAGGCGGGCCGCCCTCACGGCGGTGGACGAGCCGATGCAGCATGCGCCGCAGTTCTGCCCAGACGGCACGCGATTCGTATCCGAACATGTCCGCTCCCCTCACTGCGGCCAGGCTCATCTCCCTCAGGCGCGCCGGCTCACCAGCGGGGGCAGGAGGCTGTCCCCCGGCCAGAATGGCTGCTCGGTCGCAATGCCGGTGAGGAACATGCCGGCTTCGTCCAGGACCGCGGCGCGCTCCGAAGACCCGTAGACAACGAAGTCGTCGGCCGCGGCGTCATAGGCGCGGACGTGGCTGTGGGGGCCCGTGCAGACGAGGGCGCGCGCGATCTCGGGCAGGCCGAGGCTGAGGGCATCGCAGTCCCCGGAGCGGACGAGCTGCAGCAGGTCGGTGGTGACGCTCTCCCAGTCGCCGACAGTCGGCCAGTCAGCGCCGCCGTTCAGTTCGTGGGTAAGGGTGGCCAGCGGGACGATCTCGCCTGGCTGCCTTCCCTGGGTGAGGAGGTCGTGGATGCGGGCACCGTCGGGCTGACGCACCTGCGGGTGGAGCAGCGAGTCGGCGGCCACCACAGTGGTGTTGATCTCCTGGGTTCCGGGGCCGGGGTAGTACGGCTCGTGCGCGAAGAGGAGATAGACATCCGGGGTGCGGTCGGCCGGGCCGGATTCGGGCTGGGGCATGAGCACGGTTCCCTTCAGAGGTGGAGCGGTCATGGGGCGAGGTGTCGACGGCGGGACGCTCAGTGAGTGCAGGCCTGGGGGCCGCCCAAGGTCGCGGGTCTGGTCCTCGTGGGCGGTGCGCTGGATGAGCTGGGCGACCTGGTGGGCGAGTTGCAGCATCAGCCGCTCGCGGGCGACGAGACCGTCTGAAACCGCGCGGGTGTCCCGGGCCTGGAGCAGACTGGCGGCGTCCCACAGCAGGTTGTGGCCGATCTCGGCCGAGCGGCGCAGTTCGTAGCGGTCGCTGCCGGCGGCGGCCTGGACGAGCGAGGTGTGCAGGGCGGCGAGGCGCTGCAGGTAGCGGCAGGCATCGTCGCCTTCGACGACGTGGACGTGTTTGCGGGCCCGGCTGTCCAGCCGGTCGGGCAGGTGTTCGGCGAGCAGCGGGGCGAGGAGCATCGCCGGCAGGGCGACGTCGACGGGGACTGCGTGGCTCACAGCGAACAGGCCGGCAACCAGACTGACGAGTGCGACGGCCGCGGTGGAGAACCGCAGGGACCCGGGGATCCTGACCGGGGCTATGCGCTGGGCGGGGCGCCTGGCCAGCCAGCGCAGGGCAATGCGCTGCGTACGCGTGGCGGCTGGAGTGAGCACCGCGATCCGGTGGGGGATCTCGGGCGGGCTGCCGTCGCCGGGCACGGTCCAGGCGAGCCATCCCCATGGGGTGCGCTCGTGGACGATACGGGCTCGCAGGCTGCCGAGCAGGTGTGGCCTGGGACGTGTCCGGTTCGCAGGGCGCGGGAGCGTTCCTTCTCCCACCGCCCCGGATCACCGGTGAAGGGGTGCTCGTGATGCGCAGCTGCGGTCGGTGGCGTCGGTGTGTGGAGTGTGTCCGTCACGAGGTGCTTCCTTCCAGGTGGTGGTCTGTCAGGGCGGAGGCGCACGTGGTGCAGCGGCCGTCGCCTTCGGGGTGGGCGCGGCGGGGTGTGGGGCCGGGGCAGGTGCGGCAGAGTGGCCAGCCGAGGCAGGCCGGGCAGAGGTCCTCGCCGGGGGCGGTTCCGGGAACGCCGCAGCCGGCGCATTCGGTCAGAGCCCGGTAGGTCAGGGCCTCGCTCACCGTGCGCGCGGCGGCGGAGCCGCTCATCGGCTGCGGCGGCGGGTCGTCCCACACCGGTGCGTCTTGGTGGTCAGCCGCGAGGGTGGGCGGCGGGTAGGCCTGGGCGGCGCGCAGGCGGGCCGCGATGATCGCGCCGACCGTAGTCCGTACCGGATGAGGCAGGGGCCGGGCGGCGATGACGTGCCGCAGCTGCTCGCGGCTCCAGCCGGATTCCAGCATCACGGTCACGACGCGGCCTTGGTCGGTCAGCGCCTGCCCGGTCAGCAGCAGCTCGGGGCGAGCCGCCCCGAGTTCGAGCAGCAGCCGGATCCCCGGGTGCATCTCGTCCGCCGATGGCGCGGTCGGCGGGGACGTCGGTGTGGCCGGCTGGTTGGTCCGTCCCTGTGTTCGCGACGCGTCGCCGCGGCACGGACGGAGGGGTCTGGTGTTCTGCTGAGTGGTCTTCTTTCTGTTGGTGTTCTTAGTGGACCGATCAGCCAACGTAGGTTTATCCACTGGTGGAAAACCCGACTCTGGTTGTGACCTGCTGCTTTGCAGAGCGGGCAGGTCGGTGAGGAAGTACGCGGCCGCACCGAGGGTGCCGTCTGGGCCGCGCTCGCGTTCCCGCACCAGGAAGCCCTGCTTCTCCAGCTCCCTCAGCCCGCTCTTGACGGCTGAGTCACCGTCGCGGCCACGACGTGCGATGTCAGAGACGGTCATCCGCCAGCCGTCCCGATGCGTGGAAAGCAGTCCGAACAGACCCTTGGCCTTGAAGGACAACTGGGTGTCGCGGAAGAGCCCGTTGGCGATCTGGGTGAACTGATCGGCCGCCATGACGCCCCGCCGGATGCCCGGCGGAAGGCCGGCGGCGTGCTCGGCGTCGGAGGCCGTGACCATCAAGCCGGCTTCGATCAGCGCGATGTCCAAGGTGGCCGGGCGGTCCGTGATGCAGTAGACGATCTCGCCGAGGGTGCCATCCGGGCGGCGCAGACGCTCACGGATCAGGTAGCCGTGCGCCTCGAGCTCCTGCAGGCCGGTGCGAACCGCTTCCCGTCCATCCGGGCCCAGGCGGACGAGATCGGTGACCGTCACCTGCCAGCCGTTCCTGTGCGTAGAGACGTACCCGAAGATCCCCTTGGCTTTGAAGGACAGCCCGGAGTCACGGAACAGCGCGTTGGCGATCTGGGTGAACTGATCGGCCGCCATGGCACCCCGGCGGATCCCCGGCCCGAAGCGGCTCACCGCCCTGCCCCCGACGCCTGCCGAGCGCAGTGGCCACGGCGGCACACCGAGCCCGCCAGGGTGGGGCGGTCGGTCGTCCTGGGCGTGGAGGCGTGCGTGTGTTCCATGGCGTCAGCTCACCCGCCGACCCCGACCAGGCTGACGGCCACGAGCCCCGACCATCGGTCACGATCCGGCAACGGAGCCGGCTAGCTGCCGTGGTCGGGCTCATGGTCGGGCCGACCACGGCACCTTCAGCCCGGGCGCTCAGTGATTGCGCAGCCGACTGCGCAGCCGCGGACGGGCTTTGCGCAATCGGCCTGCGCAACCGGTCGAGGATCCTGCGCAGTCGAGTTGTGCTGGAGCCGCTGCGCAGTCGCCCCGAGTTCCCTGATCTTCTCTTGCGCAGGCCCCTCTGGCGCACTGCGCAGGTGTCTGTCGCGGCCCGGTCGGCTTCCGTCTGCGCATCGCGTTGGGGGCCCCGTGGTCGGGCGGCAGGTGATCGCACAGCGGTCGCCGGTCAGGGGAACGTGCGCCGGACACGATGGGCCGTCACCGGCTCCCGGCTTACCCATGGTCGGGGTCATGGTCGGGCCGACCATGACCCCGACCATGGACTTCGTGTCCCCATCGTGACCATGGTCGGGGGTTCATGGTCGGTGGTCGGGTCGGGGTCGCCGGGTTTTCTCGAGGTCAGCAACATCCGTTCTGACCTGGGAGTTTGACCATGTCCCCTGGCAAGCAGGCCTCACAGAGCGAGGCCGCTGCTCCGATGGCGGCCGGCGCCCGGCTGGAGGCGATGCGCCGCCGCGTACGCCTCTCACGCGTGGCGGTCTGGACCGTCATCGCGGCCGGCCCCATCGCCCTGTGCGTCGCCGTCGCCTCCACCCCGACCACGGTCGCGGCGGCCCCCGCGACCAAGCCCACCGCCGTGCGCACCGCGACGGCCGCCACCAATCCGGGCGGCTATGCGCAGGTGTTCATCAGCGCGTGGCTGCGCAGCGACGCGAACGACGAGACGAGTGCGCAGGCGCGACTTGCGCAGTCGATGGCGCCAGACGTCGAACTGCCCGACCCGGCCGCCGATGCGCAATCGGCGCCTCAGTCCGTGACGGCGGTGCGCAGTGCGCAGCGCGGCACCGGCGCGTGGACGGTGACGGTGGCTGCGCAATACGCCAACGGATCGGTGCGGTACTACGTCGTGCCGGTGGCCTCCGACAGCACGGGCTCCTCGTTCACGGTGACCGGTGCGCCCGGCGTGGTGGCCGGCCCGGCCCGGGCCGAGGTTCCGAAGTCGTCGTACGCCGTGACCGTCTCGGACGGTGATCTTTCGTCCGCGGTCGGAGAGTTCCTCACCGCCTACCTGACGGGTGCCGGCGAAGTCGACCGCTACCTCGCGCCCGGCGTGAAGCTCACCGCCGTCTCCCCCGCCCCCTACACCGCTGTCGCCGTTCAGCAGGTGTCCGCCATCGAGGAGGCCGCGGCCGCCGAGCAGGTACCGGCGGACGGCACGAAGGTGCGGGTCCTCGCCTCGGTGGAAGCCCGGGACGCGACCGGCCGGTGGCCGCTGGGCTACGAGCTCACGCTCAAGGCCCGATCGGGCCGGTGGGAAGTCGCCGCGCTTCAGTCCGGCACGGCTCAGGACGGGGGTGCCCGATGAACACCGTGCACAGCCTGATGCTCGCCGGCCAGCTGGACGATCTCGGCAATAGCTGGATCAACATGTTCAAGGAGTGGGCGACGAAGGGTCTTCAGGCCGGTCTGATCTGCCTGGTCGTCGTCATCATGATCCAGAAGTTCTCACTGAAGGCGGGGATCGGCGCCCTGCTCCTGATGGTGATCGCGCTCGGTCTGTACAACTCGCGCAACGAGCTTGCGAACATGTTCACCGACGAGGTGAAGAACCCGTCCAAGGGCGCGCCCGCTGTTCCTGGGGTCGTCCGGTCCGAGCTCCCGGCCTCGCGTGACCACTCGCCGGGTGTCGGGGGCTGGCTGTGAGCGCGGCCGCCGCGGCACGGGTGGGCCGCTTCTACACCTCCGCCCGCCGCCACCCGTGGGTGCTGGGCAAGGTTGCCGACTGGAAGATCCCGCTCGGCCCGTACACGCCCGCGCAGATCGCGGTCGCCGTCGGCGGCGGCTTCCTTCTGGTCAAGACGATCAGCTGGTGGTCGTGGATGGGGCCGGTCCCCATCGTCGGGTGGGGCCTGGTCATCTGGATGGTGCGCCGGCCGAAGGTCCGGGGCCGTGCCCCAATGCAGGCCGCGCTCGGCTGGGTGCTGCTCGGCTGGCAGCCCCGCGGTGGGCGGATCGGCGGGCGCGCCGCCCGCGACCGCGCTGCCCACCCGCTTGTCGGCGGCTTCACCATCGAGGACACGCCCCCGCCCGTCCCCGCTGCGCAGGCCGCACCCTCCCGTACGGTGCAGCGGCGTCCAGCCCGGGCGCCGCACCCGAGCCCGGCCACAGCCCGCTCGACCGCACCCCGCCGCACACCGGCGGTTGCTCCCGCAGCAGCGGCAGGGCCGGTGTCGGGCGTGCAGCAGCTGCTCGCGCTCGCCCAGCAAGGGGGTGCGCGGTGAGGGTTCCCATCCGTCACATCGCCGGGCACCTGGTGTGGTCGACGCAGGGCAGCGTGTGGGCGATCTACCGCCTGCACCCGGGCCCGGACGCGCAGGGACGCCGCGAGGAGACCGTCCAGGGCACCTACGTGCCCGCCCCCGTCCGCGACGAACAACTCGCCAAGATCACCCACTTGGTGCGCTCGCTGTCCGGGGCCCCGCGCCTGTACGGCATGTGCGCCCAGGTCGACCCGGGCGAGATAGCCCTCAGGATGATCGAGGGCATCGAGCCGGCCGAGCAGGCACCCGGTGCGGGCCGGCACCCGTGGGTGGAGAATGTCGAGGCCGCCCTCGACCTACTCGACGACCAGGAGATGCACCGCCGCACCTTGTGGCTGGCCGTGCCCCTGCAGACCGAAACAGGCGGCCTGCAGGTGTCGGCGTCGCTCGGTGCGGCGTGGGCCGAGGTCGCTCCGATGCTGGGCATGCGGCCGGCGCCGGTGGCGCGGCGCGAGGTGAGTGCGTATCGCGAGCAGGCCTCGCGGGTGGAGGCTGCGCTCGCCGGCGGCATCGCTTTCCGCCCGGCCCGCCCGGCGGAGATCGTGTGGATGATCCAGCACGCCCTGCACCGCGGCCTTGCCGAGCCGCTGCTGGCGGAGGCCGAGACCAGCGAGTTGTACGGCGGGCAGCTCCGAGACGGGGTGCTGCGCTCCCCCAGCTACGCCGACCTCGGCCAGGTGCGCCTGCAGGAAGGCGGCATCGACCTCGAACTCGACGACGTCGACGAGCTCAAGAGCGCTAGGCAGATCACACGATCCGGGCGGAAGGCCTGGTGGCGGGTGAACACCGGCTCGCCGCTGGGACGGCGCTGGCTGCAGATCGAGTCCGACTCCGGGGTGGGCTACCAGGCGCAGTTGGCGCTGGCCGAGTGCCCGCCCGCGGTCAGCCAGGATTCCGCCGACCTGTTCGCCCAACTGGAGATGCTCGACTTTCCCGTCGACTACACCGTCGACCTCACGCTCGTGCCTGCGGAGAAGGCCCGCGACCAGGTGCGGCGCAAGAAGAACGAACTCATCGACCAGGCCGACCAGTACGACGCCCGCCCGACCGGGATGCCCGCGTCCTTGACCGAGGCCGCCCGCGACCTGGGTGAGCTGGATGCCCGTCTCTCCCGCACCAGCGTGGAGGTCGAGGTGCAGTCCGTCACCGTGCTGACGGTGTGGGGGCCGACCGCCGCCGTCTGCGACGCCCGGGCCCGCGCCCTGGCCGCGCTGCTCGGTGGCGCCGACTACCGGGCCGTCCGGCCGGCCGGCCTGCAGGAGGCCCTGTTCACCCTGGGGCTGCCCGGCACGGTACGGCCGGGTGTCGTTAGGGAGTTCACCCAGCACCAGGTCTCCGAGGACTGGGCGCTTTCCGGGGCCTTCACCGCTGCCGAGGTCGGCGACCCCAACGGCATGTTCCTCGGCATCGACCTGGACTGCGGCACCACTCGCCCCGTCATGATCAACGTGGCGGATGCGCCCAAGGTCGACGCGTCCGCCTCCATGGGCATCGTCGGTGACCTCGGCGCGGGCAAGAGCGTCCTGCAGAAGCTGATCGCGGAAGCGGTGTGGGCGCGCGGCGGCTGCGCGATCTGCATCGACCGCACCCCGGTCCGCGAGTGGGCGACCTTCGCCCGCACCGCGGCCAAGGGCCGCGTCCAGATCATCGACGCCGCGCAGGCCGAGGTGTCCATCGACCCGCTGCGCATGTTCGACGGGCCCGAGGGCCGTCACTACGCCCTGTCCTACCTCACCCTGCAGCTCGGCATCGGCCCGATGAGCACCAGCGGCGAGGTCCTCCACCACGCCGTCGAACAGGCCGCCGCCGGTCCCGAGCCGTCCATGCACCGCGTCCTTGAGGTCCTCGAGGAGATGGCGACGCGCGAGGCGGGCAAGCGGCAGGACGCGGCCGCGACCCTCGCCGGCCTCATCCGGGTCGTCGCCACCAACTCCCTAGCGGCGATGGTCTTCGACCCGAAGCTGCCGCCGGTGCGGCTGGACGCCTCCAGCGCCTCCGACATGATCGTGATCACCACCACGGGTCTGAAGCTGCCCCCGAAGGCCGCGTTCGCCAACCCCGAGATCCTGCACCAGCAGCCGCTGGAGGCGCTGATCGGCCGGGCGGTCCTCTACCTGATCGCCGCGATCGCCCGGCAGACCGCGTTCGAGGACCCCGAGCGGTTCACCGCGGTGGTCCTGGACGAGCTGTACTGGCTGACCTCGTCCGCGGAAGGCACGGCCCTGGTCCACGAGATCCTCCACGACGGCCGCAAGCACGGCGCCGGCCTGTTGGCCGGCTCGCACGACGCCGAGGAACTCGGCCCCGACCGCGGCCTGATGGCCTACCGGGCCCTCGCCCGCACCGCCGACCGTGAACGCGCCCGTCGCGGCCTGGAGTTCGTCGGCCTCGACCCGAATGACGGCGAGCTGCTGCGGCTGGTGACCACTGGCCTGTCCCCCGTCGGCCAGAAGGGCCGGGAGGGCGAGTTCCTGCTGACCTGCCCGCGGCAGAACACCGGCCGCATCAAGGTCTCCATCCCCCGCATCGAGCGCATCACCACCTCCATCACCACCACGCCAGGACGCCGCACGAGCACTGCCTCCCCCACGGTCCCGGAGCCGCTCGCCGGTGAGGCCGCACAGACCCGTCCGAAGGAAACCGTCTGATGACCACTTTGTCCTGGGACCGCTCGAGGCGCGTCGCCGCCGCCGTGAGTGTCCTCACCGTGATCGCCGTCGTCGTCGCCGCGGTCGTGCTCGTCCTCGGGGTGGGCGTGCCGCAAGGGTGGTGGCCGCACACCGGGCGGGCCTTCGCCGCCGACGCCCCACACCAAGATCCATGCGCCCTGATCGTGGGCCCGGCCAAGGCGTACTGCGAGCGCGGCGCCGCGAGCTCCGCCGCCGGCGTTCATCGGGACGTGGCCGGCGCGGCGTGGAGGCTGGGGACCGCTGCTGCAGGTGTGGGTGCTCTCGTGGTGTGGCGGCTGCGCGGCTCCGCTGGGCAAAGGCGGCGCTGACGTGTTCCGTCCAGACCGCGCGACCCTGCGTTCCGCCGGCTTCGTCGTGCTGCTCACCGGCGTGTTCCTCCTGGTGAACACCCAGGTCGTGTACGCGGCTGGCAGCAACAGCGAGACCGGAGACCTGCTCGCCCCGCTGAACATCTACTCGTCCGAGGGTGTGCCGATCGACGGGTACGACCTGAACGCCGAAGGCGGCTCCATCGTCGCCTTCAAGACGCAGGCCCTGGCCTTCGCCCTGTCCGGGCTGTTCACCCTGATCCGGCTGCTGGTCGGGCTGGCGGGGTGGGCGATCGAGGTGGCCTTCCGGTTTCCGCTGCTCAAGCTCCTGACCAAGCCCGCGCAGAAGGTCGCCGACACCTACGACACGGTGGTCGTCGACACGCTCGGGTTGAAGGGGCTCTTGCTGGCCTGGGCGTTCGTGTTCGCGGGATTCATGATCGTACGTGGCCGGGTCGGCCGCGGTCTGGGCGAAATCTTTCTCACCCTGCTCATCGGTGCAATCGCCGCCTCGGCGCTCATCCGCCCCGACACCCTGCTCGGCCCGGACGGGCCGCTGGGGCAGTCCCAGCAGGTGGCTGCCGAGGTCGCCCAGCAGAGCGTCAACTCCTACGACTGGGGCGGCAAGATCGCCAGCTACGACCCGTGCGCAGGCATGGCCGGCAACGCCGAGAGCAAGTGCGAGGAGCAGCAGGGCGAAGGACCAGTCTCTTCGACCGACGTGGCCCGGCCCATCCAGGATTCGATCACGAACGCCTTGATTGTGAAGCCGTACATGCTCCTTCAGTACGGGCGCATCCTGGACCCGGCCAAGGATTCCGACCGCAAGGCCTACGCCGTCCATCTGAAGTGGGTCACCGGCGGGTACATGCCCAGCTCGACCCCGTCGGACAAGGCGAAGGATGCCTGCAGACTGATCCACGGGCCGGGCAAGAAGTACTGCGAACGCGGCGTCGACAACAAGCCGCCGAGCACCGACGATCTCCCTTCCATCACGCCCGGGGGCGAGCTCCTCGACGCCTCCAACGCGATCGTCACCGACGAGGACCAGGCGTTCGCGGCGTTCCTCTCGGACATGAAGAAGGCCGGCCCGGTCGGCAAGTCGTGCGCGGCCTATGCCGAGAAGCCCACCTGGTGGCGGGTCGGCGGCGCGTTCCTGCTGCTGATCGCCGCGCTGTTCATCTGCGGGATGCTGCTGTCCAGCGCGATCGTGCTGCTGGGCACCCAGGGTGTGTGTGCGGCCGCGGCGGCCGTCGGCGGGGTCACCTTCGTGGCGGGCATGCTGCCCGGGCCCGCACGGCAGTCGGTGTGGAAGTGGCTGTCCGTGTGGGGGATCGCGGTTTTGGCCGTGGTCGGGATCTGCGCGTTCATTCCGTTCTTCGGGATCGCCGTCGACGCCACGATCACCAACGGCCCGGACCTGATGGTCGAGCGGATCCTGCTCATTGACGTCCTGGCCATCGCCGGCGCGGCCGGACACCGCAGACTCCTGACCGGCATCACCTCCTTCGGCCGGCGCATGGCGATGCGGATGCGCTACGCCAAGGTCGGCGGCACCCACATGCCCGGCGACACCTCCGAACTCGGCGCCGCGCTCGCCATGAACTCCCCGGCCGGGATGGGCGGATACAGCGCCGGGCTGCGCGCGTTCACCGGCGGGGGTGGCGGCAGGTTCGGGATGCTCGGCACCCGGCAGCGGCTGATGGGCGCGCTCACTTCCCTGTTCGACGGCGCGGGCATGCCGGTGGACACCGGCGGGATCCTCGCCGATGCCACGGCCGAAGCCGGGCGCGGTCTGGCCCCGCTGACCGCGGCCGCGGCCGTGGGCGGGCTGGGCGCACGTCTCGGCGCCAAGGGGGCTGGCTGGCTGCTGATCGGACGGCGGCCGGACAAGGAGCAGTTGGCCAAGTGGCGCAAGCCCACGGCCGACGGCGATCCGAACACGGGCGGGCCGTCGGACGGCGGGGACGGCGGTTCAGACGGCACGGGGCCGCGTCGGCCCTCGGGCCCGCCCGACCGGTACCGCAACGATCAGGGGCAGGTCGTCGACCGCAACACCGGTCAGGTGCTGCACGACCAGAACAGCGACCGCACGCTGCTGTCGACCCGGGCACATAATCGGCTGGTCCGTTTCCGCGGGTACCGGATCCTGCACCGCGGCGGCCGGGCCGCGTACGGGGCGACCGTTGGCCTTCCGGCCAATGTGCGCCGCGCGCGGTCGGGCGGCTCGCGCTACTCCCAGGACGCCCGCCAGCAGGTGCGTGTGTGGGGCAACACCGTCCGCGAGGACGGCCGGGCCTGGGGCGACACCGGGCGCCACGTCGCCCGGGTCATCCGCGACCACACCGACGACAGCGGCGGAACCGGTCCGTTCACCAGCCGCCGCCTGCCGACCGCAGCCACTCCGGCAGCCACCCCCCGCCCGGCACCCCGTCCGCGGCCCGCACCCACCAGTCGTCCTTCGAGCCGTCCGACCCCTGCCCCACCACCGCCGACCACGCCTGTGAGCGGGCCCGCAGCAACTCCGCCTCCGGCACCGCTCCCCCGCCGGAACGGCCCTGCGCCGGTGCCTCGGTCCGATCTCGGCAGGCCCGGGAGTCCGGCGCGCCAGGGCCCGGATCGGTCCGGGCCGGTCTTCCCCGGCGGAGGCGGCGCTCGCAACAGCACCCGTGACGAGGCGCATCGCCGGTTCCAGGAGCTGATGCGGCGCACCGCGTCCGACGCCGAGCGCCGGCGCCAGGAGCGGGCCCGGCAGCCGGAAGACGGTGAGGACGAGTGAGGCCGCCTGGGCGCCGTCTGGCGCGGTGGGGGTGTGTGGTGACGCTTCTGATGTTTGCCGCAGTGTGCTGCGCCGCGCCGGTTGGGAACGCGATCAGCGCCTACGTCGCGCTGAAGACGGGTCAGCAGGACGACGGCGGGATCGCCGAGGGCGGCAGTGCCGCGGACATCCCGCCGCGGATGCTGACCGCCTACAAGAAGGCCGTCCAGCAGGTCGGGAAGTACGTGCCCAAGTGCCAGGGCATGCGCTGGCCGATCCTCGCCGGCATCGCCAAGGTCGAGTCCAACCACGCGGTGGGCCGCAACATCGCAGACAACGGCGACATCCGCCCGAAGATCTACGGGGTGCTCCTCAACGGCTCCGGCGCCGGCGGCAACACCACCGTCTTCCCCGACACTGACAACGGCAAGTGGGACGGCACCGCCACCGGTGAGCGCGCCGTCGGCCCCTTCCAGTTCATGCCCTCCACCTGGGAGTCGATCGGCAAGGACGGCAACGGCGACAAGATCGCCGATCCGCACAACGCCGACGACGCCGCGCTCGGCGCCGCGATCTACCTCTGCGGCAACGGCCGTGACCTGACCAAGCGTGCCCAGCTCAAGGCCGCGATCTGGCAGCACAACCACTCAGGCGAGTACGTCGCCAACGTGCTGGGCTGGATCGACCAGTACACGGCGGCCGCCAAGGACCCGGACCTGAAGAACGTCTCGGGCAAGGTCCGCACCGTCAACGAGGCGGCGCTCTCCCAGCGAGGGGTGCCGTACTCCTGGGGCGGCGGCAACGCGAGCGGCAAGTCGTATGGCATCTGCTGCTCCCCCAGCGGCAAGAGCGGCGCGAACATCAAGGGCTTCGACTGCTCGGGGCTGACCACCTACGCGTATGCCAAGGCCGGTGTCAGCCTGCCGCGTACCGCGGCCGCGCAGGCCGGTGTCGGCCAGCGCATCCCCGCCAGCCTCGGCACCGGTGCCCTCAAGCCGGGCGACCTCGTCTTCTATGCCTACGCCCCCGGCCGCGATTCCACGATCTACCACGTCGGGATCTACGTCGGCAGCGGGCAGATGATCAACGCCGCCCGCCCGGGCACTGTCGTCCGGCTGGACTCGGTCAACGCCATGTCCGGCTTCGCGGGGGGAGCGCGGCTGCTGTGACCACCACCCCACGCTCACCGCGTCTGCTGTTGCTGAGCACCGCCCTGCTCGCCGTCGCCGGCGTCGCCCTGCTGGGCCTGCCGCACAGTCATCAGGAGCCACCCGACCCGGCACCGTCGCCGACCGCGAGCGCGAGCGCGACCACTGATCCGTCCCCTGCGGCCAGTAGGCATCCCGCAGGAAAGACGACTGTCAGCACGGCTTCCTCCAGGACGTCCGCCGTATCGACGCCGTCGGTCCTCGAGTCGGCTCTGCCGCCGCACGGCGAGGGCGTGGCCGGCGACAAGGCCATCCAGCGCTCGCTTCAGGCAGCCTGGCCCGCCGACCTTCCCGCCTCCGACGAGCGGGAGCTGCTCACCGCCGGGCGCGCGCTGCTGCGCGCGGACGCCACCGGCATCGGCCGCGCGAAGTGGCCCGCGGTCTTTCCCGACGCGGGCCAGGAGGTGGCCCCGGCGTTCGCCACCGCCCGCTTCCGCATCCAGGCCGCGATCGCCCGCCGCGACGGCAGCCCCAACAAGGCAGTGGTCCACCTGGTGTGGGCCGGCATGGACCGCGGCGGAACCTTCACCGACCTGCGCATCACCGACTGGCACTTCACCCGCATCACTTCGAAGAAGGGAGCAACGACGTGGACTCCGCAGCCCCGTCCCTGACCGACCGGGCCGATGTCACGGCTGCCGGTCAGGTACTCGGCCTGGTCACCAGCCTGGTCGACGCCGCCGACTGGCTCTACACCCACTGGTACCTGCTCGCCCTGGCCATCGCCGTGTTCTGGGGCGTGGGCGAGTGGGTCGTACGCCGTCTCGCGGCCAAGGCTTCGGCCGAGCGGATGGCCCTGGAGCTCGTTTCCAACCGGCACTTCGACCCGAGTCTGGAGGAGATCTTCCGGCGCGGTGTCCAGCTCGCCCGCGCCTCCACCGCCATGCCCTGGTGGGCGCCCCGCCGCGCGAAGGCCGTGCAGATCCGGCTGCGCGCGGATGGCAGTGCGCCGTTGCGTTACCGCGTCGAGGGCCCGGCGGGCGGTGAACGGCTGCTGTCCATCACCCCGTTCGGACCGGACATCACCGTCAACCGGGCCCGGCCGATCGTCGACGAGCCGCGGACGCACACCGTGCGCGCCGAGTTCATCCTGCGCGGCAAGCTCATTTCCCCGCTGCGAGTGGTGCCACTCAACCCCGACCCGCTCCAGCCGCTGGTCGACGCCGTGGCCGATCTGCGCGCCGAGCTCGGCGACCTCGCGGAGATCCGGCTCGACATCCAGCGCGCCCCGAAGTGGGCCCTGCGGGCGCGCCGCCTTCAGCTGATGAGCGCCGCGCGCCGGTCCGAACGCCGGGAGTCCCAGCGGGCGGCGCGCTGGCTGCGGCAGGACGCCAGCGGCACCGAGGACTCCCTCGGCTTTCAGCTGCAGCAGCTCCTCAGCGACAACCCCGGCTCGGGCAACAGCCGGAGGCTGGTGATGCCGCCGGTCCCGCGCCGGGTGGAGCCGGCCGAGGCGCTGGGCAAGCTCGCCGAGGACGACCACCTCGTCCGGGTGCAGCTGCTGGTGATGTGCGCCTCGAACACCGAGGGCCGCGCCGAGGCGCGACTCGCCCAGCTCCAGGCCGCGTTCGACGTGTTCGGCGGCCGCTCCCGGTGGGCCATGCGCGGGGTGAGGCTGGGCCCGTGGCGGTTCGGCGCCGACCACTGGCCCACCCGGCACGGCTTCGAGCGCCGTTGGAATCTGGGGCACTGCCAGCCGCCCCGCGCGAACTGGGTCCGGCTGGATGAACTGTGCGGCCTGCTCAAGCCCCCCACCACGAATTGCCGCCTGCCGGTACTCGCCGGGGACCTGCCGACCTTTGCCTTCGGCGAGAGCGAGTTGCTGCTGCAGGGCATCTACCGGGGCCCGGACGGCCGGGAGCGGCTGGTCGCCACCTACGCCGAGGAGACCCTGTTCGAGGTCGGGGTGGGCAAGGCCGGCGGCGGCAAGACCGAACGCGCCCTGGCACAGGCGATCGGCTGGGCGCACGCGGGCGGCGGGCTGATGTTCGTCGACCCGCACCGCGACTCCTGGCCGCGCGCCCTGCCGTTCCTGGCGCACGACACCCTGATGCCTCGGATCGCACTGATCGACCTCAACGGTCTCGGTCCCAACCCGCGGATCAGTTCGTGGAATCCGCTCGCCATGCACCAGGGCCAGACGGCGCACGAGGTCGTCGAGGCGATCGCCGACGCCTACGCCTCCGCACTGGCCTGGGACGACGCGACCGCGCCGCGCGCGCTGACCATCCTCACCGCCGCGCTCACGGTCCTGGTCGGCCTTAACGAGGCGGCATGCCAGGCCGGCCAGCCCGAGGACCAGGCCACGATCTTCCATGTGCGGGCCCTGCTCACCGACGCCGGCTTCCGCAAGGCAGCCCTCACGACGGTGGCAGACCGGCTGGATGAGGAGACCCGCTCCTGGTGGAAGTCGGTGTTCCCGACCCTGCCGCCCGACGCGTTCGCCGTGGTCCTCAACCCGATCGCCCGCCTCGCCGCCAACCCCGTCACCCGCGCGTTCCTCGGCCAGCCGGCCGGCGTCTACAACATCCGCGCGGCGATGGACTCCAAGATGATCGTGTGGGTGTGCCCGGGCGGTAACGGGCCCACCGACCGCCTCCTGACCGCGCTGCTCGCCCGCGATCTGCTGCGGGCCGCCCGCTCCCGCAGGGATACGCCCGAGGAGAAGCGGGTGCCGTTCCGCCCGTACTTCGACGAGCTGATCACCCTGACCGGGGCGGCTCCGGAGACCATCGCCGCGATGTTCGAGGATCTGCGCAAGTACCGGTGCCACATCCACGGCATGACCCAGCTGCTGGCCCGCCTCCCGGCCGCGGTGCGGCTGTCCCTGGTGCAGAACGCATCCACGCTGGCCACCACCGCCGGGTCGAAGTCCGCGGTGGCACCGATCACCGCGGAATGGGGCGACAACCCCAGCCCCGACCGGGTCGCCACCATGGACCGCTTCGAGCACTACATCTCCATGAACGTGCACGGCCGGCGCATCGGACCCATCCAGCTGCGCGGGCCCCATCTCGACGACGTCTTCGCCGCCCAGGCCCGCCCGAAGGACGTTCCCGCCCTGGAGCGGGCCGCCCAGGCGAACGCCGGAGCACTCCCGCTGGAGACGCTCACCGACCGCGCCGCGCAGCAGCTCGGCCGCGTCGCCGCCTTCCTCGCCGCGCACTCCCCCGCCGGCGCCGCCGCCGTCCACCTCTCGAAGGAAGAAAACGAATGGACCTGACCACTGCCCAGCCGAAGGACCGTACGGAGGCGGGCTTCACTCCCAGCCCCGTGGAACCCCTCGCGCATCAGCTCCTGGCCACCCTCGCCCAGCACCGCATGGCCTCCACCGGCCAGCTGCACGTCCTGCTGCGCCCGGACCGCTCCCGCCAGTCGGTCTCGGAGCGGCTGAACGATCTGCTCGACCTGCGCCTGGTCGACTTCGCCGTGCTGCCCCAATCCCATCGCACCCGGGTCTGGTACCTCACGCCGAAGGGCGCCCGCCTCACCCGGGACTGGCCCTCACTGCGGGGCCGCCCGCCGTACCCGATCACCACGGCGACGGCCGCCTCGCTGAAGACCCCCCACACTCTGACCGTCCTGCGCACGCACCTGGCGTTCGTCGCCGATGCCCGCCGCCGCGGCGACGAGCACGGACACCTGGACTGGACCCCCGAGGTGTTCCACGCGATCGGCGACGGAGAGAAGGTCGTCGCCGACGCGGTCATGCACTACACCCTCATCGACGGCCAGCAGAGGCGGAAACTGCGGGCGTTCGTCGAGGTCGACCGCGCCACCATGGGTGCCGAGCGGCTGGCCGCGAAACTGATCGAGTACGCCCGTCTGCGGACGTACGAGCCGCAGCCCGTCGGCCGACGCCGGCAGGCGGGCGGCCCCGGATGGCTGCGCTGGTACCCGGTGTTCCCTCGCATTCTGTTCGTGCTGACCGGTGCAGGGCGTGAGGCGATGGACAACCGGATCAGCGACCTCAAGGCCATGGTCGCCCACCATCCGCTCGTGGCCGAGATGGCCCGCGAGGTACCGCTGGGAGCGGCTGTCCTCGAAGACGTCGAAGAGCACGGGGCCACCAGTGACGTGTGGGTGCCGCTGGGTGGCGGCAAGCCCAACCCCTGGACCGAGCTGTGACTCCTCATCAGCCGCCAAGGGCCGAATGTCGCAGCCTTGCAACTACACCCTAAACCACTTGAGATTTGCTTACGCGAATACGTAGTTTACTTCTGCACAACGAGGTTTCACCTTGAACCTGCCATGCTGTGCACCGATGTTAGGGGACGCCGCATGTCGCACGCTCCTAGTCAGATTCGCACTACAGAACCGGCCTTGGACGGCGAGTGGCCCGACCGGACGCAGGACGTCTCGTACGTCGGGGACGCGTGCGTGGTCCACGGGAGCGGCGACTTCGACCTCGCCGACCCGAGCGCGGTGCGCGGTCCCCGGCCGGCACGTCACCCTGGACGGCGACGTGATCACCGTGTGGCCGCCGGACCGGCAGCAGTGAAGCGCGTCGCCTCTCCCCTGCCCTCGTGTCGCCCCGATGCGGCCCTTGCACCGCGATGACCACCCCCAGATCCCTCACTGAAAGGAGCAGCCCTCCGACCAGTCGGCAGGATGAAGTGCTCTTCACCAAGGACAGTGCGCGGCTGGGCAGTTCGGCACGATCCCATAGTGCCTCCGCCGCCCAGGAGATCGAGCCGCAGCGCGGGAACCGGTGGGTCGATATCTCCTTCCCCCGCGCTGGCAAGTAGGGGTGCCAGTGAAAACCGGGCGCTCACCCTCATTCACTGCCACAACAAGCAAACACTAGCGACTACATGTCGACACTCAGCTACGGAAATGACCGGATACGTCGCGAGTTGTGCGAGTGGACTCACTTTTCACGCTGGGAAGTTGACTGGCATATGCGTAATCTTGCGGCTACGGAGACGCATTACCGCAGCTCGACCATGCCGTGCACCCGACCACAGCACCGCAGAGTCCAGGACTGTGGTCCTCACACAGCGCGTTCGTACGGGGAGTCAACGTGACACACGAACACCATGGCCCCAGGCTGGCCGCTGTTCGCTTTCGGAATCGGCGCGCGGCAGCCTCGGCTCTGCTTGCACTTGCTGCGATCACCCTCGCAGCCGGCTGTTCCTCGAGCGGTGGAACCAAGGCCGACTCGTCGCCAACCCCCAGCAGCGCCCAGCCCACCGAGACCGTGTCCGCCGACGAGGCGCAAGCCCGCAAGGCCGTCATTGCCGCCTACCAGGGCATGACCGATGAGACGGTCAAGGCTTACGCGAAGTCATCCCTCGCCGGGAGCAACATCACTAAGTACGCCACGGGCAAGGCGCTGCGGGACGTGAAGGATGCCGTGTTCATCGACATGCGAAACGGCATCGTCAGCAAAGGCGAGCCCAAGGTCATCGCGGGCGAGGACGACGTCAGCCTCGGCCCGGGCGGCGGCGAGGCTCAGCGCGCGACGCTGCATGTCTGTTTTGACATGAACACTTGGGAGCCGATCAACAAGAGGACCGGCAAGAGCGTTTCGCCTCCCGATCAAGTCAAGCGCTACATCATCACCGCGCACCTCCAGAAGCAGGCTAACCAGTGGCGAGTCACTGATGAGAAGGCCAACAAGGAGAGGCCATGCTGATTCGACGTGCTGCTGCGGGCGCCGTCGTGGCGACTTTCGCCCTCTTGGCTTCGGGGCAAACGGTTGCTTACGCAGGCGGGGGCAAGGTGGTGTGCGACCAGACCGGCCGCTGCCGCGTCGTTGCGGACGACACGCAGGCCACGCCCGGCAAAGGCGGCGATGGCAAGCAGGCCTCAGACGGCGGCGGCTCGACGAAGAAGCCCAAGTGCTACGACAGCAACATGATCAGTGACACCCAAGTCCCTTGTCATTTAGACGGGCTCGGCGACTGGGTGAACGGCATGAACTGCTACTTCCAGGTGGCCAAGCCGCAGCCCCCTGCGGGCGATCCCCGATGGGAAGGACACGATTCGAAGGACGGCGCCGTCTACGACGCCTACTGCCCGGACAACCCCAACCGGACCGCCCAATGGTTCGCCCAGCCGCCAGGCGGCGGCGCGGCCGTCGACCCGGAGGTGCTGGCTCGCGAGGCCGTGAAGAAGATGCGGCTGCTGGGCCCGGACATTGCCAGCCCGCGGGCGGCCGGAAAGTACACGGTGGGTGTGCCGATGTGGATGTGGGTCAGCCGGAGCGCGACGACGTACGGGCCTCAGTCCGCGTCGGCATCTGCCGGCGCAGTCACTGTGACGGCCACGGCCGAGGTCTCTCAGATTGTCTGGGAGATGGGCGACGGCGCCACCGTGACGTGTCACGGCCCCGGCACGGTCTACCGGGCTTCCGCTGGTATGGCAGAGTCCCCGACCTGCGGGCACGTGTACTCCAAGACATCGGCTACTGCATCGGGCGGCGAGTACCGGCTCACCGCGACATCGACGTGGACGATCAACTGGACAGTCACCGCTGGCGGAGGCGGGCAGACCGGCCAGCTCACCCAGACCCAGCAGTCCCAGATGCAGGTGGCGGTCGGCGAAGTCCAGGTCGTCAGGTAACGCCGCCGGAAGGACAGAACGGTGAGCAAGACGCAAGTAGACACAGCCCCGAACGGTGTCCCTCAGCAGGGACGAGTGGCTGGGCCCGTGGCCCCGCCCCGGGTGTCGGCTCGTAGGCGACGACCAGGCGTCATCGCCTTGTCGCTGGCGCTGATCGCCGCCGGTGGCGCTGGAGTTGCCGTCCTTTTGCTGCAGGTTGGCAACCGCACGGATGTGGTGACCGTGGTCCGCGACGTCCAGGTGGGCCAAGTCCTCACCGAGGACGACCTGGGCAAGGCATCCGTCGCCCTGGACCCGGCCGTCAAGGCGGTACGCGTCGACGACCTCAGGTCAGTGGTGGGCAAGCGGGCCGCCGTGGAGCTCAAGCCCGGCTCCCTACTCGCTCCCTCGCAGGTGACCAAGGACAACCTGGTGAAGGCCGGTGAGCAGTTGGTGCCGATCGGCCTGGAGCCCAAGCAGATTCCTGCCACCGCGCTGGTGCCGGGCCAGAAGGTTGAGCTGGTGCATGTTCCGGCTCAGGGTTCGACGGACACTGGTGAGAAGTCCGATGCCGCACCGCAGACGATCGACGGCCGGGTTGTGAAGGCCTCCAGTGCTGCTCCTGGCACAGGAATCGTGGTCGTCGACGTGGCCACCTCCGCCACGGACGGTCCCACGGCGGCCGCTTGGGTGTCGGCTGGCACCTTGCGCATGGTCCTCGCCGCCCCGGACGGTGGCTGATGGCTGTCATCGCACTGGCAGGCTGCAGTGGTGCGCCAGGTGTGACCACGAGTGCTCTCGCCTTGTTGTTGTCCTGGCCGCTGGAGCCGGGCCGGCGGATGATCCTGGCCGAGTGCGACCCCGACGGCAGCGCTGTACTGCACGGTCTGTTGCAGGGCACGCTCGGCGACCGGTATGGGCTGCGCAACCTTTCCGTCGCTGCGCGGCAGGGCGAACTCGGCGACGCGTTCTTCCGTCAGCTGATCGACCTGAGCAGCGACGAAGGGAAGAAGGAGTCGCCGCGCGACCGGCTGCTGCTGCCGGGTATCACCGATCCCGCGCAGGCAGCGAGCCTGGGCTCCGTGTGGAAGGCCCTGGGCGTCATCTTCCGCGGCATCGAGGCCGAGCACGGGCACGACGTTCTGATCGACCTCGGTCGCCGGGGGGCGTTCGGCCCGTCCGGTGTCCTGGCCGAGCAGGCCGACGCCGTGTTCGTGGTGGTGCGCAACACCCTGCGCTGTCTGCAGGCAGCCGAGGGGCGGGTTCGCGCGCTGGAAGAGCGGGTCGGTGACGTCAGCGTGCTGATGATCAATGAGGGCCCGTATCCTGCGGGTGAGGTGCAGCGCGTGCTGCAGGTGCCGGTGGTCGCGACGCTGCCGTACGCGCCGAAGGACGCCAAGGTGCTGTCCGACGGCGCGGAACGGCCGCGCCACTTCACCAAGTCACCGCTGATGAAGGCCGCCCGGACGGGCAGCACCTTGCTGGTCCAGCGGGCGGTAACGCGTCGGGCCCGCCTCGATCCGGGCGGCGTGCACGCCGCGGAGGGTGAGGTGACCCGTGCGCGGTAGACCTCTGCACACCGATCCGACAGTGGCGCCGCCGCCCGGCCGCCCCCAGCAGGCGTGGCCGCACCAGGCAAACGGCACCCCCGCCCCTGCCGGCGCCGCGTCGAGTACCCACGCGCTCGGCACCACAGCGCCTCAGGTCACCGTCGACTACAAGGTCGCCAGGCACATCGCGGCGCAGGTCGCCAAGCAGCGCGAGGAGCTGCTGAAGACCACGCCCGACATGGATCGGGCAAGCGAAGAGCAGCGCTGCCTGGACTGGATCAACGAGGCGGTCGCGCTCTGGTCGGACGCGCAGGCGATGGCGCCGCAGGAGGACGAAGCCCTGCGCCGTGCCGTCTACGACCTTCTCTTCCGTGCCGGCAGGTTGCAGCCGTATCTGGACGATGACCGGGTCGAGGACATCATCATCCAGGGCCCGAAGGAGGTGTGGCTCGACTACGGCGACGGTGAACGCCGCATGGTCGGGCCGATCGCCGACTCCGAAGAGGAACTCCTGGAACTGCTGCGGGAGCTGGCCCGCGATTCCGGGCACAACGAACGCACCATCTCCACGGCAAACCCCACCCTCGCTCTGTCCCTGCAGGACGGCTCCCGCCTGCAGGCCATCACCGGACTCGGACCGATGACCTACGCGGTCATCCGCCGGCACCGCATCTCCCACGCCGACCTGGACGACCTGGTCCGGCTGGGCACGATCGACCCGATCCTGCGGGAGTTTTTGGGCGCGTGCGTGCGCGCGGAGAAGAACATCATGATCGCGGGGAAGCAGAAGGCCGGGAAGACGACGCTGCTGCGGGCGATGCTCAAGGAATTCGACCCCGAGACGCGGTTTGCCACCATCCAGACCGAGGACGAGCTGTTCGCCCACCAAAACGGCTACCACCGGCAGGTGGTGTCTCTGGTCGGGCGGGAGTCCAACGGGGAGAAGGACGTCACCGGGCGTGGCGCCGGCGAGGTCACGCTCCTGGACCTGATGCATCCGGCGCTGCGGATGTCGCTGGAGCGGATCGTGGTCGGTGAGGTCCGCGGCCCGGAGGTCGTCGCGATGATGCAGGCGCTGACGAACGGCTCGGGCGGCAATCTGTGCACCATCCACGCCCGGCGCCCGGACATCATCTTCGACCGGATCGCCGAGCTGTATGCGCTGGCCCAGGACAATCTATCCGAGCAGCTGGCCTACCGGCAGACGGCGAACGGTCTGGACTTCATCGTGTACGTCGACATGACGGACGAGACGCAGATCGGCGGCCGCCGCCACCGCTACGTTTCCCACGTCCTGGAGCTGACCGGAATCGGCGAGTCGGGCCGTCCCGCCACCAACGAAGTCTTCGCCCCAGGCGGCGAGTTCGGGGAGCTGCGGGCAGTGCCGCGGATGGATCCGGGTTGTGTGGACGACCTGCGGCGTGTCGGTTTCGACTCGTCGTTGCTGCAGCAGCCCTATGGATCCTGGCAGGCGCCTCTGCCGCTGAAGGTGGGGGCCGGGCGATGATCCTGCTGTTCGGGCTGCTGTCTGGCATGGCCGTCATCGGCGGGCTGGTCGGTGTCGTGGCCGGGTTCGTGGGCACGACGGCACCGCGACGGGCCCCGCTGCGGCAGCGGTGGCGGTCTTGGGGCACCAGAAAGGACCAGAGCGAGGATGTTCGGCTGCGTCGGCGGACTCTCGCCGCCGCAGGGGTCGTGGTCTTCGTGGGCGTGTGGCTGGTCTCCGGGAACTTCGTAGGCGGTGCGCTGCTGGGCGCGGCCGTCATCGGCGTGCCCTGGCTGATCACCCCGGCGCAAATGGCGCAGGAACGCATCGGCCAGCTGGAGGGCTTGAGTGAGTGGACCCAGCGGCTGGCCGGCCTCCTGCGCCTGGGCATGGGTCTGGAACAGGCGATGATCACCAGCCGTCAGGGCGCTCCGGAGGAACTGTCCCCGCAGATCGTCAACCTGTCCGACCGGCTGCGCTTGGGGTGGCGGCCGGAGTTGGCGCTGCGCTCGTTCGCCGATGAACTGGACGATGTCACTTCGGACAAGGTGGTCGCCGCGCTCGTCCTGTCGGTCAACGACCGTGGCCCGGGCCTGGCCCAGGCGCTGGAGGACTTGGCGGGGACGGTCCGCGACGAAGTCGCGAAGAAGCGCGCCATCGAGGCCGACCGGGCCAAGCCGCGGACCACGGTGCGCTGGATGACCATCATCACCGTGGGTGTCGTGGTGGCCGGGTTCTTCGTGCCGTCCTATACCAAGCCGTACTCCACGCTGCTGGGACAGTTGGTGCTGGCCTTTCTGACAGCCGGGTTCATCGCAGTCCTCGCTCTGATGCGGCAGCTGGGCTCCTTCCGCCGCCTCCCGCGTTTCTTGATCGCCGACCCGTCCAGCACAGTCCGCCTGCCTGCGCCCGCGACGGAGCCTGATGTCCCGGTCGCTGGCCGCGAGCCGGAAGGAATCAGCTCGTGAATCTGCTTCCTGTCGTCCTGAGCGGCGGTACGGTCGGCGCCGGCCTGGCTGTGCTGGTGCGGGAACTCCTACGTCCCCAGCCCGCATTGGGGCCGGCCCTCGCGCGCAGCGCCCCGGCCACTCTGACCATGCCCGAACCGGAGTTGGACCGCGAGGAAGTGTGGGGGCGGTGGCTGCTGGCCCGCCTCGAGCGCCTGCCCGGTGTCCGGATCCCCAGCACCAACCTGGCCCTGCTCGGGCAGGGGCCGGGCCAGTTCATGCTCAAGAAGACGGCTCTTGCCGCTCTCGGCCTGCTCTGCCCGGTGATCGCGACGATTCCATGGATCATCGCGGGCGTCTCCCTGCCGTTCTACGTTCCCGCCGGGGTCGGACTCCTCATCGCGGGACTGCTGTTCATCACGCCCGATCTCGCGGTGCGTGACCAGGCCAAGCGGGCGCGGGAGGAGTTCGCGCACGCTCTGTCCGCCTACCTGGACCTGGTCGCGCTCAAGCGGGCCGCCGACGCCGGCCCTGCGGAGGCACTGGAGAAGGCGGCCGAGGTCGGCCGCGGATGGCCCTTCCTCTATCTGCAGGCGGCGCTGCGCCGGGCCCGGCTGGAGAAGATCCCGCCGTACCAGGCGCTCACGGAGCTCTCCGCCGAGTACGACCTGCCCGTTCTGGACGACGTCGCCGACATCATGCGCGGCAGCGCGACCGACGGAGCCGCCGTCTACAAGGCGCTGCGGGCACGTACGGCCGCCCTCAACGCCGAGTTGCTCGCCGACCAAGCCGCGGAGGCCAACGCCGCCAGCGAGAAGATGACCGCTCCGGGAGCGCTGCTCGCCGTCCTGGTCATGCTTCTGATGGCTTTTCCTGCAGTCATCCGCATGCTCACCGTCTAGACCATCTCGACTTACTGAACCGCTGAAGGAGCAAGGAGTACCGATCATGAAGCACACCGCAGCCCGTACCTACCGTGCGGTGCACTGGGCGACCACTCGTCTGCAGGAGAGCCTGGAGGAGGCCAAGCGGCGACCGGACCGCGGGGACATCAGCACCACGACCGTCATCATCTGGGTCGCCGCTGTCACCGGCGCGGTACTGATCGCCGGGACCATCGCCATCGTGATCGCCAAGTACAACGGCAAGCTCAATGGACTGTGACCGATGACGATTCGTCCCGAGCGGCTGACCGATTGGTGGCAGGGGCGACGATGGCGCGACGATCACGGTGACACCAGCATCCAGATGGCGATCATCTTTCCGTTCGTGCTGCTCGCCACGGTCGCCGTCATCCAAGCCTCCATGTGGTACTACGCCCGGCAGATCGCGCTGACCGCTGCCCGTGAGGGAGCCACCGCGGCGCGCGCCTACCAGGCGAGTGCGGCCGACGGTGCCGCGCAGGCGCGGAGCGTGCTGGAGCGCAGCGCGGGAGACAGCCTGGGCAACTACAGCGTGTCCGCCAGCAGCGACGGTCAGCGTGTCCAGGTACGGGTGTCGGGAACGGCGATGTCCATGATCCCGGGGGTTTCCTGCCTGCATGTCACCCAGTCGGCGTCCGGGGCCGTGGAGCGCTGGACGGTCATCGGCCGTTAGTTCGTGATTTCTGAAGGGTGGATTGCGGCGAACCCACGGAAAGGGGTGCCACTGATGGCTATTGGATCATTGAGTTCGCGAACTCGACCGGTGTTGGGCCGTGTCGCGTTCGAAGAGTCGGCGCACTTCGGGGTTCTCGAGGGAGCTGGTGTAGCGGACCGCGCCGGGAATGCTCATGTCGAAGAGGTCGCAGACGCGTCGGAGATCTCCGTCAGTGGCGAGCACTTCGTCGAGGATCCGGTCTTCGCGCAGATGCCTCGGGGTCATACCCAAGAGGCGGTGGAACCACATCGGTCCTACTGGGTCGGTGCGTGGGGCGGTCTGCAGGTTGATGATCAGGTGCGGGTTGAGAGTGCGGGGCCAACGCCGCTGCCGGTGGTCGAGGTATGCGGTCAGCCGCTGTTGAACCGGGCGGGCCAGCGGAATGTCTCGCTCGTCGAGGTGCAGTCGGCCGTCGTGGATGTCGGCCAGGTGCAGGCGGCGGATCTGTCCCGGCATCAGCGCGTGGAAGACCAGCAGTGCGGAGACGAGGGCGGCTGTGGGGTGCGAGCTGTCCAGACGTTCGCGTACGACCACGGGTGCCAGGGGCAGCGGGTCGCGGCCCTCGGCCCTGAGGGTGCGGAGGCGGGCGGTGGGGTTGGTGAACACGACCTTGCTTGCTTTGAGGATGCGGAAGAGCGAGCGAAGTCCCTGGCTCTGATGCGAGCGGTCGGTGCCGCTGTGGGGAAGCACGTCCAGCACGTGCTCTCGGGTGATCTCCCTCAGGGTCGTGTGGCCCGTCGCGGCCCACTGCTCGAGCGCGGGCAAGGACCACAGAAGCAGAAGACGGATGGTCTTGTGGTCGCGAGGCTGGCTGCGCGGAGGGGTGCTGCTGCCGTTCAGCAGGATGTCGAACCAGGTCCGCAGTTCCTCAGCCATGGGGGCGGGCAGACCGGCGGTCTTCCGGTCGAACCACGGCACCACGGCGGAGACGAGGTCGTCCTCCAGGAGGCCGACGGCCGCCAGGACCCTGCCGATCTGAGCAGCGGGCAGTCTGATCGAGGAGAGGGCCTGGACGTCCTGGGCCCGGATCGGTGCGCCGGGCGTGTCCTGGGTGCCCAGCAGGATCCGGATGCCGTGACGGACGCGGTTGGTGGGGCTCTTCGTCCAGCCGTGCTGTGCCGCCCGCTGAAGGGTGAAGTGGTCGAGGAAGGCTGCCGCGCCGAGGTCAGGTGGCTCGGGAAAGGAACGGCGAAGGCCTGTGGCGAGGTCGCGCGGGAGATCGAACAGAACCGTCTGCCGGTGCTCCACCGGTACCGGGTGGGCGAGGGTGACAGCGGCTGTAGAGCGTGGGCCCGCCGCGCGGAGGTTGCGGGTGGGCAGGGCGAAGTACAGCTGCTGGCCGTGCCGGTTGGCTTCGGCGGCCGGGAAGTACTTCGCGTGGCGTCGGACGCGTTCAGCGACGGTCTGCCGCCAGCACAGCCGGCATGTTCCGCCCGGTTTGGTGGGGCGGCGGTGTTCACAGAACGGGCAGGTGGCGACCGGGTAGTGCTCGGGCCGTGCGCGCCACGAAGTGCAGCCCTTGCACAGCCAGTTGCCGCGCCGGGTCACGCCCCAGGCATGGCAGTCCCGGCAGGAGCCCGGCGGCTGGGGAGCGAAGTGGTGGCAGAGCCGGCACAGGCCGCTGGAGTAGTAGTCGCGGTCCGATCCACAGTCCCGGCAGCGCGGCGGGACGTGCGGACCATCAGGCATGCAGTCGTAGCAGAGGTCGGACCGGCTGGTGGCGACCGGCTTGGTGCGGCATCCCGGACAGATGCGCGGGTGGTTGCGCGTCATGCCGGGGGCGCCGAGCGGTTGCGCCCGAACCGCGGCGTGATCACCGGCCCGCCCACTGCCTCGGCGGGCTGTGCCGGTTTGCGGGCCGCGACTTTGTCCGGTTCGCAGATAAGCAGGTCGGTGGGGCTGCATTCCAGGACGGCGCAGAGCACGTCGAGGTCATCGAGCCGGATGGTCGTCGGAGTACCGGTCCACAGCGCCGACATCTTGCCGGCGCTGATCTCCAGGCCGGCTTCGGAGAGCCGGCGGCGCAGTTCGGTGGACTTCCAGATGCCCTGTTCGGCTGCTCTCATGCGAAGTTGCCAGCGCATCGGGTCACCTCGCCTCTCCGCAGAACCGGGCGGTGACGCGCTCGTTGGCGTCCTCCCAGGCCCGCTCGATGTGGTCGTTATGGACGTGAATGTAACGAGTCGTGGTGGCGAGCCATTCATGGCCAAGGAGTTCCTGGATGGCCTTGAGATCGAGGCCGCGCAGGTAGAGCGAGGACGCGCAGTAGTGCCGCAGCCCGTGTGGGGTGAGTCGGTCGTTCCACTCCGGCAGCCAGGTCGCCACGGCCTGGGCCAGGCCAGAGCGGAGTGCGTCGTCACCCACTCGGGTGCAGTATCCGGTGAGGGGGTCGCGGCGCTCACTGGGCAGCAGCGGTGCGTCCGAGCGCTGCCAGTCGTCGCCGAACTGGTGACGGATGTCGGTCAGCCACCAGTTCATGAGCGAGTCGATGGAGTTGATCGCGGACACGAACCGGGTCTTCGGTCCGCGTCCGCGGCTGCCTTTGCCGTACCGGACGTGCAGTTTGCCGTGGGATCCCAGGTCGGGACGCCAGTCCCGGATGTCGAGCATGACGGTTTCATTGATCCGCAGCCCTCCGCGGCGCCACAGGGACGCAGCGAAGTAGTTCCGCGCGGCCGGGAGGAACTTGCGGACACCGGGGAGTGTGGCGCCCCAGTTCGTGAAGAGATGCTCCACTTCCGGATCGGTCGGCGGCACTCGTACCGAATCGCCGCCGATCCGCGCCGGCCGGTTGAACTCGTCGATCGGCTGGACCAGCGCGTGCCCAGTCAGGGCGTGGATGTCGCCTTGATAGCGCAGCAGGAGGAAGTCGTAGAGTCCGGCGATGGCCAGCGCCTTCTTCTGCACCGTCGACTTGGCCAGGGCCCGATCTCTTCGCTGGTAGGCCAGGAAGCGGTCTGCGTCAGCAGGCTGGGCCGTCCATACCGAGCGTCCCAGGAACCGCAGAAACTCGAAGATCATCCCGCGCTCGCCTGCGATGGTGCTGTCGGCCCATCCCGCTCCGACCATCGCCAGCGCGTACTGATCCACCAGTTCCTGCTCGAAGTCCTCTCGCTCCTGTTCCGAGCGCAGCTCGCGTCCGGAGCCGATCGAACGGACAACCGCCAGCGCCATGGGTTCCTCAGTTCACTCGGAACGTCTGTACGCCAGGCTTTTCCACTTTCCTTCAAGAATCATGACGAAAGGTCGAGATCTTGCGGCAACGGGGTGAACCGCCTCTGGCCTGGGAAGCAGCTCCACCGGGGAACTCCTGGGCAGCAAGAACTCACGGCAGTAGCGGCACCGGGAGGGTGAACCAAGTGCACACTACAACCCATTGGGATCGCAGGCTTCGCAGCGATGCCGGCAGCGCAGCGATCGAAACGGCCATCATCCTGCCGTTGCTGATCATGTTCCTGTGTCTGGCGATCGCCGGCGGCCGTATCGTCACCTCCGGCGCGAAGATCGACTCTGCGGCCCAGGACGCGGCCCGGGAAGCCTCCATCCACCGCACGGCCGGCTCCGCGCAGAGCGCCGCCCAGGCGGCGGCCGCCGAATCCCTGAGCGATCAGGGCATCGCCTGCGCGTCGACGTCCGTCCGGATCGATACCGGTGGATTGAGCGTGCCGGTAGGCCAGGTCGGCACAGTGAGCGTGACTGTGATGTGCAGCGTGCATCTGTCGGATCTCCTGCTGCCCGGCGTGCCCGGGACCCGAAGGCTCGTCTCAACGGCTACGTCAGTAGTGGACCAGTACCGGGAGCAGAGCGACTGATGGTCTTCTGGCGCAACGGGCAGAGCACTGCCCTGTGGGATGACCGGGGCGGGGTCACGGTGTTCGTCGCCGTGTGCGTGATGGCGCTGATCGGCATCATCGGCGTTGCCGTCGATGGCGGCAGCACCATGCGCGCCATCGAGCGCGCCGACTACGTCGCCGGTGAGGCCGCCCGAGCCGGTGGGCAGGCCATCGACCCCGCCGAGGCCATCAGCGGCGACGCGATCGTCGTGGATCCGCAGGACGCGCAGGCCGCGGCCCAGGCGTACCTGCGCTCGGCCGGCACCACCGGCACCGTCAGCGTGTCCGGCGACGGCAAGACCCTCAGCGTCCATGTCACCGGCACGTACGACACGAAGTTCTTGTCGGTGGTCGGGATCGGCTCGCTGTCGGTATCCGGCCAGGGCAGGGCCACGCTCCTGCATGGCGTCACCGTTCCCGAAGGAAACTGATGCGCACCCGCCATTCCTCTGCCGCGACTGTGGGCCGCACCCTGGTCCGTGTCGTCAAGGCCGTGCTGAGCCTGATCGTTCTGGCCGCCGCGGTCGCGGGGCTGCCGCTGTTGCTGGTCTGGGTGACTCCGGTCATGTGGGCTGCCACCCACGACGACCTCACGCACCTGTTGGACCGGCAGGACACCGGGGCGGCCTTCCTGTTGTTGCTCGTCGCGGTGGGCTGGATCGGGTGGCTGCAGTTCAGTTTCTGCGCGGCACGGGAGCTTGTCGCACAACTGCGGGGCCGCAGCTGGCACGCTCCGCGAGGGATGGGCGCCTCGCAGCGCGCCGCGGCCCTGCTCATCGGCAGCATCCTGGTACTGCTGCCGACGAGTTCGGCCCTGGCCTCCGACGCCCAGGCCGCACCAGCAACAACGGCGCCCAGCACGCCCGGCAAAGCCCAAGCCTCACAGAGCGCCAATGCCGGTCAGGCCTCGCCAGCCTCCACGGTGAGCACGTCGGCGTACCGCACGTCGTACACGGTGCGCGAGACACGGCCTGCTGACAGCCTGTGGGGCATCGCCGAACGGGAGTTGGGCGACGGCGAGCGGTGGCGGGAGATCGCGAACCTGAACGAGGGCCGCGTCATGCCCGATGGCCAGGTCTTCCGCGCGAACAGCTTCCTGCAGCCTGGCTGGCGGATAGAGATGCCAGATACCGCTGCTTTTGCAGGAGGGGTCCGTACGCAGTTGGGGGACGGCCCTCCGGCCTCTGCCGGCAAAAGCGAGCACGCCGTCACGGCCCACTCGGGCGACTACCTGTCGAAGATCGCGGAGGAGAAGCTCGGCGACGGCGACAAGTGGCCCGAGCTGTTCAAGGCCAGCGAGGGAATGCCGCAGCCGCACGGCCTGCCCGAGATCACGGATCCGGATGTCATCTACGCAGGGCAGCAGATCACTGTTCCCGGCGCTCAGCCTGACCGGCAGGCTCCGCCACGAGACACCGGCGACAGCGATGACGCGGGCAGTCAACAGAGCACTCCTCCCCCGGCCACCCAGGCGCCGGACGGCGGGCAGCAGCCGGGCGATGACACGAGCGACGTGCAGCCGCCCCCGCCGACGTCGTCTCCTGCCCGTACACCGAGCAGCCGTCCCGCCGGGCATCCCGGCCAGGAGCATGCTCCTTCCGCGACGGCTTCAGCGCCTCCACAGCCCACAAGCACCGCCTCCTCTGCTGTCTCACCGTCGGCGTCGGATGAGCAGTCCGGCATCGATGGCTCCTCCCCAGCCGCCACGGCGTCCCAGACGCCGGCGTCGGCTCCCGCCGACGGCCCGCTGGTGCTGCGCACTGTGCTGGGCGCCGGGGCGCTGCTGGCCGCTGCTGTCACCGGCGCTCTCGCCTTGCGAAGGGCGCTGCAGCGTCGCCGCCGCAAGCCGGGCGAGAAGATCGCCATGGCGTCGGAGACTTCTCCGGCGGAGGCAAAGTTGGCGGCGGCCGCCGAACCGGGCGGCGCCGCCCGCCTGGACAGGGTTTTGAGGACCCTGTCCCACCGCGCGGCCCAGCAGGAGGGTGCCACGGTCCTGCCACCGCTGCGGGCTGCTCGGATCGGTACCCGCA
The DNA here is from genome assembly GCF_041435115.1 of Streptomyces sp. NBC_00289. NCBI lineage: Bacteria > Bacillati > Actinomycetota > Actinomycetes > Kitasatosporales > Streptomycetaceae > Streptomyces > Streptomyces sp. NBC_00289. The sequence goes on from NZ_CP108046.1 coordinate 55,641, forward strand.
CGGTAGAGGTGCTGCCCGAGGAGATGGTCCAGAAGCCGCAGGCGCCCTTCGTCTCCGGGAAGGGCGGTTGGTGGGTCCTGGACTCCGACGCCGCCGTCCTGGACGAGGAGGCCGCCCGCGAAGTGCCGGCGCCGTATCCGGGACTCGTCACGATCGGCAGCACCGAAGCAGGGGACCTTCTGCTACTCAACCTCGCCCGCGTGCCAGCCGTTCTGCTGGACGGCAATCCGGTGCACATCACCGAGGCGTGCACCTCGCTCGCCCTGGAACTCGGGATGAGTCCGTGGGCGAGCGAAGTCGAGATCGTGACGGTGGGCTTCGGCGAGGACCTGCCGCAACTCCTGCCCACCACGCGGATCGCCCACATGCGGCAGGCCACGCACGCGCTGCGCGACCTGAGCGAACGGCTGCTTGAGGCCCACCAGATGCCCGAGACCAGTCACCAGCCCTATGTGCTGCTCTGTGCATCCTCTCTGGACCCGGACACGGCTTGGGAATTTGCCGACGTCATCGACAAGGCCGGGACCATTCCCATCACCCTCATCGCCCCGGCCAGTACAGCTGCCGCGCACTTCCCCGAGGCGGAGATCCTCAACGTCTCGCTCAGCACACCGCAGCAACTCGCCTCCGTGGCCGCCGAGATCACCATTCAGCGCTTGGAGCACGCCGCCTACCTCCAGATCACCACCGCGTTGAAGGTGTCCGCGCAGCCGGCGCACCCGGCCGAGGGACCGTGGCAGGACGTCCCGGACGAGCCCGCCATGGTGCACCAGCCCGAGCACACGCAGCCCCACGAGCCGGCCGCACTCGCGACCAGGGCGGGCCCGAGCCCCTCGGTGACGCCGGCAGCAGACGTGAGCAACGACGTCTTCCCCGCCCTGCTTGCCGCCACCACCGACCCCACCGGACTTCGTCTCCTGTCCACCGCCGCACCGGTACCTCAGGCGGAGGAGAACCCCGCGCCGGTGACCGAGACTCCGGTGGCCCCTGCCGCAGGGGGTCCAGAGCCCAAGGAGACTGACGCCGAGCACGCCGCGGAGGAGGCCTCAGCGTCGGAGGCGGAAGCGGGGGCCAATGATCGGGAGGCTCATGACCTGCAAGCGCCGGAGATCCGAGTTCTGGGCCCGGTCGAGGTGACGGGGGTGGACAGCACCGGCCACGGCCCACGGATGGCACAGCTCGCTACGCTCTTGTTCTTCCGGCCCGGGCGGAGCGCGGACGCCGTGTGCTCCGACATGGATCCCGTCAGCCCATGGGGACTGAGCACCCTCAACGCCCGGATGCAGGGCCTGCGCCGTTCCCTGGGCAGCGATCCCGCCGGCAACCCCTACGTGCCGCGCCGCAAGTCCGGCGAGGACCCCTACCGGCTCTCCCCCGGCGTGAGGTCCGACTGGAGCCGCTTCCTTCAACTCGTCGAACGCGCTCTGCCGCTGGGACCGTCCGGCCTGACCGATCTGGAGAAGGCGCTCACCCTGGTCCGCGGCAGGCCGTTCGGGGGCACGCCGCTGCCCTGGGCCGAGCCGTATCAGCAGGAGATGATCACGCGGATCATCGACGTAACGCACACCGTAGCCACATACCGCACCCCTGCGGGCCCGCACCACGATCTCAGCGCGGCCCGTCAGGCCGTCGCGACCGGCCTCGACGTCGACGACACGGCAGAGCTGTTGTATCGGGACTGGCTCAGGATCGAGTATGCCGCCGGGAACCGGCAGGGACTGCATACCGCCATCACCCGCGTCCAGCAGGTCAACCGGGCGCTGGACTGCTCACTGGAGACGGAAACCGAACAGCTCATCCAGGATGTGCTGGACGGCTCGGGCACGCCAACGCACAAGGTCCGGTAGCCGGCATGAGCACAGAGATCCCAACAGCCCGGCACTCTCGAGTGCACCCCAGAATGCACGACTGCAGCCGAACCGCAGCACCACACCATAACGAAGCAGGAAAGGGGTCGGCGTGGCCGCGCCCGTCAAGCTGACTCGGATGCACCGCATTCTCATCGGCGTGGTCGTGGCCGGCGCGGTCGTCATCGCCGGCATCGGCTTCGCGGGTTCGTACGCGGCGGTCCGCGAGCTGGCCCTGAAGAAGGGCTTCGGGAACTTCTCGTACGTCTTCCCGATCGGCATCGACGCGTGTATCTGCGTCCTGCTCGCGCTGGACCTGCTGCTGACGTGGATCAGGATCCCCTTCCCGCTGCTGCGCCAGACGGCGTGGCTGCTGACGGCGGCGACGATCGCGTTCAACGGCGCGGCGGCCTGGCCCGACCCCCTCGGCGTGGGCATGCACGCGGTGATCCCGATCCTGTTCGTGGTCTCCGTCGAGGCGGCCCGGCACGCGATCGGCCGGATCGCCGACATCACCGCCGACAAGCACATGGAGGGCGTCCGCCTCACCCGCTGGCTCCTCTCCCCGTTGCCGACCTTCCTGCTGTGGCGCCGGATGAAGCTGTGGGAGCTGCGCTCCTACGACCAGGTCATCAAGCTCGAGCAGGAACGCCTCGTCTACCAGGCCCGGCTTAGGGCTCAGTGTGATTTAACGTCTGCGGGTTCGGGAGTGTCGGCGGGTGGGCTGATGGTGTAGTTCCACTGGCCGTGGGTTTCGTGACGGGTCAGCGGGAGGGCCTTCATGGCCTTGTCGCTGATCTTGATGCCTGTGGGGTAGACACCGGTGTCCAGGGCCGCGGACACGGTCAGGCCGGTCTCGGTCGTCGTCGCACCGATCAGGGAAACGGCGGCCTCGTGGCTGGTCAGTGGTGTCCCGCGCCAGTTCATGGTGATTGCGGAGAACAGCCGGTGCTCTATGCGATTCCACTTCGAAGTACCCGGCGGCAGGTGCAGCACGGTGATCGACAGGCCGGTCTCGGCGGCGAGGGCAGCCAGCCCGGTCTTCCAGGCCCGTAGTCGGCTGCCGTTGGATCCGCCGCTGTCCGCGGTGATCGTCAGTGTCGTGGCCTGCGGATATGCGGCCCGGCCGACGTTGTTCCACCAGGTCCGCAGGGTGTTCACGGCGAACGCGGCGGTGTCGTGATCCATGCCGACGCTGACCCAGCCGGCGTTGGCGCCGATGTCGTAGACGCCGTAGGGATGGCTTTGCCGGCCGGTCCGGGGAAGTCGTGGACGTTGACCTTCACCGGGTCCCCAGGCGGTCGCCATTCCTTGCCGACGTTCTTGAAGTTCCCGATCAGTTCCTTTTCTTGCAGTCCACGGACACGACGGGCTGTCCGGCAGCGAGGGCCGCCCTGACCTGATCGTTGAGGTAGCGGAACTGGGCGTCGCGGTCGGGGTGCTGCTTGCCCTCGACGGTTTTGGCGTTGCCCTGCAAGGAGTAGCCGGCCTCGTGCAGCAGTCGGGCCACGACGTTCTCGGTGCACCGGTGTCCCCGATTGACCAGCTCGGCAACCAGGTGCGACAGCGATTTCGTGGTCCAGCGCAGCGGGTTCATCGGATCACCACGAGTCTCCGGCTCGACCAGGGCATCCAGGTCCACGGCCAGTTGCGGGTCCAGGACCTCGGCCCGTCTGCGGCCGCCTCCCGGCCCCGGGACCGCCCGACCGCCAGCGGCTGCGGATCGTCCAGTTCCCCGCGGCCCCGTCGGATCGTGTCCTGGGACACCCCGGTCGCCTCACAGACGATCCGTGCACCGCCGCCACCCAGCTCACGAGCCTCGTTGCCGAGCCACAACCGTCGCTGCCGCTCGGTCAGGTGATCCCGGATCGCCTCGTAGCGCCGGGCCAGGGACTCCATATCGATCGGCATAGCAGGAAACGTACGCGCCGCGCGACTGATTCATAACTTGTTTCGCTACGAGCCCTTAGCTCCCGCTTCGGCCGGGCATGGCGGCGCAAGGCCCCGGTGGAATCCCTCATGCCGCTGCGCCTGGCAGCCCGCTACGGCATCCCCTTGACACAGGGGGCCCCAGCCGGCCCCGCCGCCATCCAATCAGTGGTCCCACACACCGTCCGGCAGACCGCGGACGCCATCCGGGTGGAAGACAGAGCGCTGAAAACCGTGACAGACGGCAGAAACCTGAATGAGGACGCCGCGAACCAGGCCACCAGTGCCAGCCCGAAGGTGGCGCCCTCCGACGGCGAGGCACCAACCGACCAGTGGAGGGTCTTGCCTGATAGCCAGTACGGCATCACCACCACCGCAGATGCGCCATCTCCCCCGCAACAACAGCCCCTGCCCCAGGACCTTGAACTCCAAGATCTCTTCGCGCCTCAATCAGTGGAAGCCCTCGCAGTGGATGAATTATCGCCCGCCAACTACCCCCAGTCGGCAGACGCCCACAGCATCCACACCCCAGCCCTGCACCCACGGAAGGCCGTCAAGCATCGATCGCCCCTCCACGACGCCGCACCCGACCCAGCCGGGCAAGAGGGGCCACCCCGCGATCAGGGCAGCCTGACCGCATCCGACCGCTACTACCTGGCATGGATGGAATACCAGAACGCCAAAGACAACGAGCCCACCGACGAGGAGCTGTCCGCCTACTGCGCGCAGAAAGGACTCCTCGGCCGCGGTGGCAAACCCATCAGCCCTGCCAACCTCCGCCGGCATTTCCTCCAGTGGAGGATCTACAACGTCTGGGCCCAACAGCGCCGGCGCACCCCCGCTCCCACACCCACAGACGTTGCGCATTCCTGCACCAGCCAAGGGATCACCGCCCAGTACAACCGGCCCATCACCTCCGCCCACATCGCCGAGTGGTCACCCGACTTCGAGCGACGATGGCAAGCGCTCACGCAGTCATGACGGCACACCGCACACGCCATCGCCCACGGCGACGCAAACATCCAGCGATCCCGGCTCCGAGCACTGCAAGAACGCCGACGCGGTCTGTGCGTGGAAGAAGGTCGGCTGGAATAGCTCACCGCTGGCCGACGGCTCTGTGACTGGAGTGCCCGGTGGTGTTCCGGCCACCGAACCGGGCGATGTGGGGAGGCCTCTTCGGGCCTGTGCAACGGCTCTACCGCCCCTGTCGCACGTACCCTTCGTGGTATCCACGGCGTCACATAGCGGGCGCCGAACCACTGGAGGCAACACCTCGTGCTCAGGTCACCTACAAGGTCGAGGCGACCCGTGTCGAGCAGCGCACCGACTTCGACAAGCTGATCGTCGACGTCGAGACCAAGCAGGCCATGCGTCCCCGTGACGCCATGGCGTCGGCCGGCAAGACCCTGGTCGAGCTGTTCGGTCTGGCGCGTGAGCTCAACATCGACGCCGAGGGCATCGACATGGGCCCCTCGCCCACGGACGCCGCCCTGGCCGCCGATCTCGCGCTGCCGATCGAGGAGCTCGAGCTCACCGTCCGGTCGTACAACTGCCTCAAGCGTGAGGGCATCCACTCCGTGGGTGAACTCGCCGCCCGCTCCGAGGCCGACCTGCTGGACATCCGCAACTTCGGTGCGAAGTCCATCGACGAGGTCAAGGCGAAGCTGGCCGGCATGGGCCTGGCCCTCAAGGACAGCCCGCCCGGATTCGACCCGACCGCCGCGGCGGACGCGTTCGGCGCCGACGACGACGCGGACGCGGGCTTCGTGGAGACCGAACAGTACTGAGGCACTGCACGACAGCCGGACTCCCCGGCTCCCCGACCACACACGACACCCGGGCATCAGATGGTCAGCAGAGCGAAAGCAGAATCGAGGTCGTGCTGGGGGGTGGCAGCCGCATGGTTGGCTCCATGATCGGTGGCTGGATGCCCCAGCGGAAGTGCTGCTCCAAGCTGTCCCCCCTCCGCACTCTCGTCAGGCTGACGCGAAAAAGGCGATCTTGTTTTCCTCTCCGGATCGGTCTGAGATCCTGGAGACCGATCGAGAGGGGCCGCAGGTATGGAGTGGAAGACCCACGGTGAACGACAGATCTACACCAATCCTTGGGTAAATCTGTGTCTGGTCGACGTCCAACAGCCTGACGGGCGCAGGTGGGAATACCACGTCGTCCGCCTCCGGCACCTGGCCGTGGCTGCCGTCGTCAACGACCACCAAGAAGTGCTGATGATGTGGCGGCACCGCTTCATCACGGACGCATGGGCCTGGGAGTTGCCAATGGGCCTGGTCGAGGAGGGCGAGACTCCTGAAGCGGCTGCGGCCCGCGAAGTCCTGGAGGAGACGGGCTGGCGTCCCGGTCCCATCAAGCCGTTGATTTACGCCGAGCCGGCCAACGGCATCACGGACTCGCAACATCACGTGTTCCGGGCGGACGGGGCGACTTACGACGGCCCGCCCACGGAGAAGAACGAGTCCGACCGCATCGAATGGATTCCGCTCAGCGAAATACGCGGGATGATCGACCGCCGAGAGATCGTAAGCAGCGGATCTCTTGTCGGCCTCCTGTACGTGCTCATGGATGAAGCGATCCACTGACGGGTGGCAGGAGTTCCCGTAGCCGCGCCTCGAAGGCGAGGGCTACGGGCTCTTGCCTGTGTGGGGCCAACTGGTCATAGAACTCCCTAAAGTGGCCTGACACTCGCTCCGAAGCCACAGCCGATGCTGATTCCAGAGCTTGCGTCGCGGTGTGGCACGCCTGATCGAGCTTTCCTTGGTCAAGCTGTGTGCGAGCCAGCCAAAAGGCGTGGAACGCGCGGCCGCGCTGATTGGCGCGAGCTTCCCGACGTAAGGCGTCCGCAATCAACGGTTCAGCCATCGCAGCCTCGCCCAGTCGGCCATGGGCAATGCCAGTATCCACGATGAGTTTCGGCTCGTCGAAGTAGGCAACCCACACCGGATCCGGGTCGCTCGCCTGGATCTGCTCGAACTGACGGTGTGCTTCCCTGATCGCCCGGTGAGTGGATGTTTGGCTGCCGAGCGTGGCATGGGCGAAGGCTTCCCGCATAGAGAGCATCGACCGGACGCGCGGGGTGGTGTCGCTCGCCGAGCGGGCCTGGTCTTGGGCGGCGGTCACGAGTGCCAGGGAGTCCGCGGGCTTGTCCTGATAGGTCGCCTGCAAGCTCATACAGGCGAGGACGTTGGCCATGAACTGACGGTCGTCGATGGTCTTCGCGAGTTGCAGGGCCTTGGCAAAGTAGGTGCGCGCCTGATTGTATTGACGGGCGTCGAAGTGAATCCAGTCAGTGAGGCGTGCGAGCTCGGCCGCGATTTCGTACAGGCCGTTCTGGATGGCCGGAGGGCGATTCTCTTTCAGAAGGCCGACCACATGGCGAAGCTGACCAACGACGGCCGGCCTAACTGGCTCTAACAAAAGTTGTCGATCAGGTGACTGTTGGCTTGTCTGCTCGTTGGTCTGGTCGTGGGGAAACGCCAGTCGCGACCGTGGATCGTGTCGGATGAACTCTGGTCACTCATCGAGCCGTTGCTGCCCGAGCCGGCGCCGAAGCAGGTCGAGGGCAGACCTCGAGTGCCGGACCGCCAGGCCCTGTGCGGGATCCTCTTCGTCCTGCATACCGGGATCCAGTGGGAGTACCTGCCCCAGGAGCTGGGCTTCGGCTCGGGGATGACCTGCTGGCGGCGCCTGGCGGCCTGGAACGAGGCCGGCGTCTGGGACCAGCTGCACGTGCTGCTGCTGGAGAAACTGCGGTCGAAGAACCAGCTGGACTGGTCGAGGGCGGTGATCGATTCCTCGCACGTTCGCGCGGCCCGACGGGGCCCAAAAGCGGACCCAGCCCGGTCGACCGCGCACGTCCGGGCAGCAAGCACCACCTCATCGTCGACGGACAGGGCATCCCGCTCGCGGTGTCACTGACCGGCGGAAACCGCAACGACGTCACCCAACTCGAGCCCCTGCTGGACAAGATCCCGGCCGTCGCGGGCCGGGCCGGCAGACCGCGCCGACGGCCGGACGCGCTGCTGGCCGACCGCGGCTACGACCACGACAAGTACCGGCGCCTGCTCTGGCAGCGAGGGATCCGCCCCGTGATCGCGAAGCGAGGCGAGCCGCACGGCACCGGTCTGGGCATCTTCCGCTACGTCGTCGAGCGCACGATCGCCTGGCTCCATGGCTTTCGCCGCCTGCGCATCCGCTGGGAGCGACGCGACGACATCCACGAAGCGTTCCTCGGGCTCGCCGTCTGCCTGATCACCCACCGCCACGTCCAACGCCTTTGTTAGGACCTCTAAGAGCCTCCCCGCCGTGCTGGTCGTCTCGTCGCCAGTAGTCCTCGACGGAGGAGCGGAATGCCTCAAGAGTCGCTGCGTTAAGGCTGGTTGGCGTGGTCAGTGCCAGGATGCTGTCCACATCGGGCCCAGGCAGGGACGCAGGGGGGCTCTGCGCCAGCTCTGGCACTTGGGCCTCCTCACGCTCGGTGACTACGAGCGCTTGAGGCGTCTCCCAGGGACGTCGCGCAAGTCCGAGCATGTGCCCTGGAATCCGCAGGCCGTCGGCGATGCGCTCGATGACGTCCATGTACAGCAACTGGCGACGCCCCGCCATGACCTCGCCGACGCGGCTCGGCGTCAGCTCGCATCGCCTTGCGATCATCGACGGGTAAATGCCTGCTCTCGTCTTCACCAGTCGGAACACTCTGCCGAAGTCCCGAACTCGGCACGCATTGATCATCTCGGGATCGGTGAGCAAGCGGGCAGGCAGTTCCTGCGGCCAGTCGGCGTCGGGCATTGGGCATGCTCCACTGCGAGGGCTATGCAACGTCGCGGATTCTACTCGCTGCGATATTACCCAAGTTGGGTAACCAGCCTGACCTTTTGGCTGGGGTATCCGTGAGGGGCCTCGCGTTTTCCGGACAGGCTTCTGACCGTTTATTCACGCGGCGATTCGCAACTTCTCGTACTCGGCATGGACTTCGCGTGGAGGGCGGTACCCCACCGCCGAGTGGAGGCGTTTGCGATTGTACCAGAATTCGATGTAGCGAGTGATGTCCTGCCGGGCGACCTCGCGGGTCAGGTAAGTCACCCTTGATACGCGCTCGTTCTTCAGGGCGCCGAAGAATGATTCGGCCATGGCGTTGTCGAAACAGATCCCGGTGCGGCCGGCAGATCTGCGGAGCCCGAACCGGTCCAGCGTCCTCCCGAACTCGGCTGACATGTAGTTGGCGAGTTCAACCAGTCGTTGCAACACCGGGCTGTTGCAGCGAGCGTAGCTGTTCTTCGAAGACCTCGGCCGGCGTCCGCCAGCCCAGGACTTTGCGGGGCCGGTTGTTGATCGCCATGGCGACGGCTTCGAGGTCCGTGAACGACCAGCGGGAGAGATCGGTGCCCTTCGGGAAGTACTGGCGCAGCAGCCCGTTCGTGTTCTCGTTCGTCGGTCGTTGCCAGGGCGAGTGCGGATCGGCGAAGAACACCTTCGTCCCGGAGCCTTTTTCACGTGTAGATCATGAGGGTGAGGATCGCGGCAGCTACTGACGTGAGTCTGTTCGGACTGACGCGGGCATGCCGGAAGATCCGCCACTGCTTGATCCGGGAGATGGTTCGCTCGACGGGAGCACGCAGTGCGGCGTGGACCTTGTTCGACGTCTTGTGCTTGTCGGGCAGTTCAGTTCCGGGCCGTCGTTTGATCGGGGTGATCACAGTGCCGCCGGCCCCGACGTACCCTTTGTCCGCGAGGATCTCGAGGTCCAGTCGCGCGCAGGTGTCGACGATGGCGTGCTCGCGGGCGGCCGTCACATCGTGGGTGCCGCCCGGAAGGGCGGGTGACATCCACAGCAGTTTGCCCTCTTCTGCCGCAATGACCTGCAGATTCACGCCCTCGCGGCGGACCTTGCCGGAGAAGTGCCCCGGCGCCTGGACCCGGTCGGTCTCCGCGACGGTGCCATCCAGCAGCACGTAGCCGTCCGTGTGATGACTGGTGAGCGCCTCGGTCAACGACGGCGCGTGCTCCGCAAGTTGCCCGATCGTGTGGTTCACGTAGCGCCAGGCGGTGGCCGTGCTGATGCCGAAGCCTGCGGCGATCTGTTCGAGGGTGTCGTGCTTGCGCAGGTAGACCAGGGTGCACCGGGCCCGGTCGTACGGACGCAGTCTGCAGCGCCGGCCGGCTTCACAGGACGCGATCACCATCGTGACCAGCTCCAGGAGCTCCGGATCGACATCGCATCCGGCAGGATAGGAGAACACGGGGCATCTCCGCAGGTGAAGGTTATGCCTGGCGACTCTCCAAACCAACGGGATGCCCCGTTCGGCACGCCACCGTCAACACTTCACCGACGCTCACCCGCAGGCCGTACAAGTGAAAAAGGCTCCCGGTATCGAGAGCGAACTGGGTATGACCGGAGAGTTCCTTCCCACGGTCCCAGGTGAGGGTCTTACGTAGCTGCTCAGGCAATTGCGTCATCGACGTGGTGAGCGCCGCGTTCATCGCGATCGCGCCGTAGCCCCCGAGCGAGGGGCCGTTCTTCACGGGCGGATTCTCGCCCCAGCCCTCCAGACGGGGCAGGTGCACCAGGAGCGTGGAGCGGCTGCTGCGCTCGACGAGCGTGCCGATCGCGGAGCGGCCCGTCCCGATAATCAAATCGCCTTCCCAGTGTCCGGGGACCGCGCGGTCCGTGGCCTCGGCGGGGCGTTCGCTGAGGACGACGTCCGCGGTGACATGCCCCTGCGGCTTGTTCTGCGACCGTGCACGGGGAGCCCGCAGCGCCCGGCCGGTGCGCAGGCACGTCACCAGTTCCCGCTTGAGCGCGCCACGGCCTTCGATGAACAGCGCCTGGTAGATCGCTTCGTGGCTGATGCGCATGGACTCATCATCGGGGAAGTCGACACGGAGTCGGTGCGAAATCTGCTCCGGACTCCATGCCGTCGCCCAACGTCTGTCCTGACGGTGCGGCTTGTTCAGCCCTTTCCATGCGGGCGTCTTGGGCCCGGTGACGGTCATCTTGTCGGGGCGACGGATGCTGCCGGCGAGCCGGTCCTCTACGTACTCACGCAACCGGTCGTTACCCAGGAGTTTCGCGTTCTTCGGGCGCTTGGCCGCCTGCTGAGCCTTCCACTGGGCGACCGTCGCGCGGTATTCCTGCTTGCCGCCGCGCGTGGCGGCGTTGCGGCGCAGTTCGCGAGAGATTGTCCCGGGGTCTCGCCCCAGGGCGCGGGCGATCTCGCGCACGCCCTTGCTCATCGCCATGAGGATCGCGATCTCCTCGCGCTCTTCGAACGTGAGGTACCGGCCCGAGGGCTCGGCCAACGAGATCGGAGGCATGCCGCCAGCGTGACGAAACCACCTCGCACCCACCGGCCACGACACGCCGACCACCAACGACGCCTCCACCGTCGTGACCCCCGTGGCGATCAGTCGCCAGAACTGGCGCTGCACGACCCGAGAAGGATCAGGCCGCCCCGGCGAACGCATCGCCGGCCGCAACGCACGGTCAGCGCGCCACTGCCGACGCCGCCCCTCCGGAACATCGCTGGTCTTCAAACTCCAGTCCGCCGTGGCCACGTCGCACACCTCCGAGATCAGGGTGTTGCGACGACCAGTTGAATCCACCGTTACTGCCGCGATCCGAGTGAAATATCGCGTCGGCCGAGAGGTTCCTGTTCCGTGCCGCGTTACGGATCGCCTTGGATATCAGTGGGGTTTGGTAGTGGTCGTCCATCGCGTAACCGATGACTTCCTTCGTGCAGCAGTCGATTACCGTCGCGAGGTACAGCCAGCCTTCCCCGGTCCCGATATAAGTAATGTCACCGACGAGCTTTTCGCCGGGTGCGTCCGCGGTGAAGTTGCGGCCGACGAGGTCCGGCACTTGGCCGGCCGCGGCCTTGGTGAGGTTGAACCTCTTCGGCTGTGGCTGGCAGGACTCAAGTCCCAGCTCGCGCATCAGGCGGCGGACCAGTTCCAGGCCGACGCTGATGCCCCAGCGGTGCAGCTGGGCTTGGATGCGACGGTGGCCGTAGGTGCTGTCGGAAATGTCGAAGGCTTTCTTGATGAGCAGTTTCAGTTCCTCGCGCCGCTGTGCCGTCGCGGATTCCGGGCGGGATCGCCAGTCGTAGTAGCCGGATCTGGAGACGCCGAGTCTGCCGCACATGAACTCGACGCTGTATGCGCACTCCGCAGTGTCGAGCCGCATCTCATCGATGAACTCGTACTTGCTTGCTACCGGGGATCCTTCGCGAAGTACGCCGCGCATTTTTTCAGGAAGGAGTTTTCCATCTCCAGCTCACGGTTCCGCCGTTCGAGTTCCTTCAGGCGTACCCGCTCGTTCACCGTCAATTCTGCATCGGGAGCCGGTTCCTGCTGCTTCTGGTGCTTCTTCACCCAGCCGCGTAGCGTCTCCGAGTTCAGCTCAAGCTCCCGGGCAACTTCGGAGATCGTCTTGCTTGACCTCAACGCGATCTGGACTGCTTCCTCACGGAACTCCGGCGAGTACTTACTGGGTGGCGCCACTTCTTCCTCGTTTCCTGTTCAGGACAACCCTATTGGGTCCCTGTCCGGAAACTTCGGGGCCCCTCACCGGGTCGGGATGCTCCTGTGCATGGCAAGCCATCGGTGAACTGGCGAAAGACAGGGCCACCGGACACATCGGCGTCGTCATGGGTGAGGCCGGGGCCTACGTGCGGGTGTGGCCGGTCCGCAGCGGCAAGCAGTGGGGCGCCTTACAGAACAACGTGGCGCCCAGTACGCGGAAGGAACTGACCGCACGCCTGGCCATTCGAACGATGACAGGCAGGTCTTGCTGTGGTGCGTGCCATCGGCCGCATGCTGGCGCCCTGTTCATCATCTTCATCAGCGATTTGTGCGGTCTGGTGACTGGCATGGCCCTCACGGCCGCCAGCCAGCAGACCGGCCGACCCCCGACGGGTCGACCACCCGGCTTCCCCGCCCCTGTCCGGGGTTGGCCTCCAAGCCTGCTCTTCGAATGGTCTGTGAGCCGAGCTCGGCAATTAGGGCGGGTCGTACGAGTCATGCACTGCCTCACTCGAAGAGATTGCGCATGACGGCAACAGCGAACTTTCTCGGGGTCGGCGACGAGCGTACGCAACCGCGTGGTGCAGCACCCGTCCCCGAGCCGCATCTTCGCAAGATCCAGGAGGACGGGATGATGACGACAGCCTTAAGGACGCCTCGCACGGTGCTCCACCGCGAGGGGTATGTGATGAACGAGCGCTTCCAGGTCGCCCCTCGCTGTAAGGGCGCGCCTCCCCGTGTCGAGGATGCCCGCCGGGTCGGTGTCATGCGTCGGATTGCCGCTGCTCGGCTCAGATACTGCGGCCTGACCGCGATGACGGACGACGTCATGGTGGTCGTTTCCGAACTCCTCACCAACGCCGTCCTACACAGCGACAGCCAGGACATCGGTTTGAGCATCACGCTTCGAGACTCCTGTCTGCGTATCGCCGTCACCGACGGACGGCCAGGCGTCGCCGCGACCCGCCGGTGCGGCAGCGACTACAGCGAGTCGGGGCGCGGTCTTCACCTCGTCCAGGCCATTGCGGAGATGAACGGCGGGAGATGGGGCACAGAGGACGCGGGCGCGACTACCTGGTGCACTTTGGCTATTTCGGCGCCGGGGCGGCCGTAACACCGGCCATTGACCTACCCACACGGCCCGCGCCCTGGACCGCCACCGCGCCTCGAACGCCTAATCGCGGCGTGTCCCTCAAAAGAGCGGCATCACCGACCTTCGTGCCCCCTTACAGCCCTCGCAGACGAGAAGGAAGTACCGATCCGTGCACACCGTGAGCCAGTCGGGCCTGGTCCCTTTCATCACCCAGCGGGAGGGTGAACGGGCAGCGCCGGACAACCTTTTCATCCTCCAGCACGGGCCCGGCAACTACCGGCTGCACTACCGTGATGAGGACGTCAGGGACCGGGACCTGCGAGGCGTGCTATGGGCGCGCTGCGCCTTCAACCCGGTCGACGAGCGTGGGATGCCGACGGGTGCGCCGTTGTGGAAGCTCATGCATCCCTACCGGCAGATGATGACGATGCAGGCGATGCGCTGCCAGGTGTGCACCCGACACGCACGCACTCCGCTGGGTTTCGTCTTCCTCGCCGGACCGGGTGACCACGACCCCAGCCGGCCGCAGATCCTCACCAATCAGCCTCCCGTCTGCCCACGACACGTCCGCGCGGCCGCTGCGCTGTGTCCGCATCTGGAGGCGAAGCCGATGGTTTTCCTGGCCGCCAGCGCCCCGTTGTACGGGGTGACCGGCACTCTCTACGGCCTGGACGGTGACGGCGTCCAGGTGGTGGCGCAGCCGGACCATCCCCTGCCCTACGGGCACCCCAATCTGACGACCTTCCTCGCCTCCCAACTCATCCGCCGGCTCAGCAGCTTCCGCGTCCTCGACCTCGATGCGCTGCAGCGAGAGCTGGCGGAGGCATAGACCCCTGCCCGACAGCCCCAAGGCCACAGGGCACGCGTGAGCGTCCGGCGCGGGAATCCCCCCGCCCACCCCCCGTCTCGCGCCGGACTCGCACCCCGTGACGTGCAATCGATGGGAGAGGACCGTGACGACAGCAAGAGACCGTGGGGCGTTGCCTCGCGCTCCGTGCGAAGGCGGTAGCCCCATGCCCTGGTGGGTGAGCGACCACCGAGGACGCCGGTCCTGGACGGTCCTCATGAACGACTGGGTTCGACCTATCGGGAAGGCCGTGCAGGCTGTCCTGCCGGCGTCCTGGAACGGCCCAGTGTGGCCCCCAACGCACGGCGACTGAACCGGCCCCACCACACCCCAACCTCGCCGAGGCTCCCCCATGCCCGATTCATTACTGACCAGTGGTGGGCCCACCCGCCGCGGAGTACGGACTGGAACGCATGCTGCCCGGGGCCGACATGTGCGCCTACCTCCTGGCCACCGACGTCGACATGGCGCCGCTCGACGGCTTCGACCTCACCGGCTGGGAGCAGGGCTTCGGCGATGTCTTCGTCCAGCCTGACCTGCCCAGCATCCGCGTGCTTCCCCACCGCTGTGAAACCGCCCTCATCATCGGCACCGCCCTCCACCGGGACGACACCCCCATCCAGGTGGCCCCACGCCACCTCCTGCAGACACAGCTCGCCCGGCTGGCAGAACTCGGATACTGGCCAGCCGTAGGCGTGGAAGTCGAAGCCGTCCTCTACCAGCAGGACGACTCCGGCCGCCGGGCACCGGCAGGGGCAGGGGCAGGGGCAGACAACCGCGACTACGGCCTCCAACACCCGCCGCTCGTCGCCGACTTCATCCACGACCTGAGCAGGCTGATCGTCGCAGGCATCCGCTACGAAGCGATCAAAGTAGAAGCCGCGCCCGGCCAGATCGAAGTCAGCCTCGCCTACGACGCAGCCTTGACCGCATGCGACGACTACGCCGTCTTCCGCGACATCGCACACGATGTCGCCGGCCGGCGCAGCATGGTGCCCGCCTTCATGGCAGCCCCAGAGACAGGAATCGGCAACGGCCTCCACCTGCGCCTCTCCCTGCGGAACGAACACGGCGATCCGGCCTTCGCCCAAGACCGCGATCAAGGTCCTTCACCGCTGATGCAGCAGGCCCTTGCGGGTCTTCTCCCGCCCAGGGTGCTGGGGTGGTTCTGCCAGCGGCCGGTGACCAGCTCCTCCCAGGTGACGGCGCGGGCATAGCGGCGGACGGTGTTGCGGGACAGTTGCAGGCGGCGGGCGATGGCCCGGATGGTGAGGCCCTGGCCGAGGAGATCTTGCACGGCGGTGTGGTGCTGCCGGGCCCGCTCAGCCAGCCGGCCCGCGTGAGAGAGTGGCGGGTGCAAAATTTCAGGGGCGAATCCGGAGCGGGGGCCGGTTCGCGAAGGCAGGAACTGTGCTTGCTGACCAGGGACTTCACGGCCTCGGCGAGGTTATGCCAGAGATGCCACACATCGGCGACCTGGACGGGCTCGGGGGCTCCGGCGCGGGCGCCGTCGGCGAAGGCGCCGCCCTGGTCGCGGCAGATGATCTCCACTCCGGGGTGGTCGGTGAGCCAGGCCGCGAACGTCGCCGCCTCCCGGTCGGCCAGCAGGTCGATGGGGGCATGGGTCTCGCAGTCGACCAGCACGGTGCCGTACTTGTGGCCCTTTCGGGTGGCGAATCATCGACCCCGAGGACCCGGGGCGTCTGTGCGTACGGATCGTCCAGGGCCATGGCCAGACTCAGCAGAGTGGCGTCGCTGACCGAAGCCGGCAGCCGGATCGCCAGGCGTTCACCGGCGCGGCCCGCCAGGACCACCGCGATCGCGCCCAACAGGCCCGTGAGCTGCGGAGTCCGCCGACCGTAACGCACAGTCAGACCATCAACCTGCTCGGCGAACGTCACTCTCGCGCAGCCCGGGTTGTCGCAGAAAAGACGCCGGACGGTCAACGTGATGAACACCAGGCAGCCGACCGCACCGTCCGCGAGTCGGCGCTCGCAGCCGCTATGCCTACGCCTCGACAGAACCCCACGGGCCGGGCACGACGCCGAGATCGTCGATGCCGTACTCGCCACGATCCGTAACAGACCGCCCTCTGCTACCACTTGCTTCACCAGCACCCGCCGAGGTGCGCGGCGTCGGGGTCGGGGCAAGCCCGCCGGCGGCCGGCCGTAGGCCCTGCCGCCGGAGGACCGCATATTTGCCTGTAGCGGCGTACTCGCGGACGAACCTGATATCAAACGCCGCGTCAAAGATCAGTACCCTCCAGCACGCCCTCGACCTGCAACCCTCACGCCAAGTTGACACCGCTCCCACAACGCCTCACGGTGGACTGTCAGCCTATCGAGGACAACCTGGCCCATCGGAGTCAGGGACGGGTGGCCAGCAGCCAGGTCGAGACAGCCGGAGAAGTAGTCGATCAGATAGCGTACACGGGTTTCACCGTCCGGCATCCCGGCGCCAGCGCAAGCGTAAAATTTGATGGCGGAAGCGGCGAAATGAGCGGCGACAAGTACACCTCGCAGTGTCCTGTCAGAAGTTCCCGACGGGAGGACGAAGTCCTCCGGAGCGTCGCCTTTCTGGAGGTCGCAAATTTCCGCGATGAAGTGGAGCCATACATGGGCCTGCTCGTGCACGAGGATTTCCTCGAGCGGATGTGGAGAGGAGAACGCACCTTCACCCAGGTAGATGGTCTGGGGAATCAGGAGGTCGGTGGCACTGCGGACTCCCAGCTTTTGGATCTTACGGTAGCGAAGCGGGATCGCGAACAGCGGCGCCCAACTCGCGACAGCTCCCGCCACCCCGGTGAGCGCACTGGAGACACGGCGTTCCTGATCGCCCGTGAGCGGCACCCAGTGGTAGTCGTAGTCGTTGCCCTGGCCATCGGTCATCTTCCGGTAGATGGCTGTCGCATTTCCGGGGTCAAGGTAGTCGACGAGGCTCGCGTGCCCGGTGGGATCGAGATTGCGGCGCATGGTGGCGACGAGTGTCAGTAGTGTCGAGGGCCGGAACGAATCGTCGAGAAAGGGCAAGCCCCCTATCTCGTCAACCAGGTCACTGAAGCTTCCATATGACTGGTCCTCGCGCTGGTCACCCATGAGGTCTCCCGTGTTCTCTGTGCTGGTCAATCTGATTCCGGAGCAGCGGTGCCGCTCAGGTCTTGACCGGAACGGCGCCTCGCTCTGATGGAGAGCCCGCGAGTCCGGGAAGAACTGGCAGGCACCGAGCAACAAGTCTGTGGTGAAAGACTCTGTTGCTCTATTCCCAAGCAACGCGGCTGTCAGTACGTCCAGCGCCTGGCCGGGGCGTCACGAATCGGGCAAATCAACTCGCCAGGTAGGCGAAGCGCGAGTTCGGCGAACTAAGCAAGTGAGTTGGTAAAGATGGCAAAGTGCAGGCCATGAGAGGTCGTTTTCCCGTCTTCGTCAGCAGAATCACCGGGCGGCCGTGCTCAGCTTCTCTACTGTCAGCCAGGGCTTTTCAGCCGCGAATCCGAGCAGATCCAAAGTTTTGAGGCGGAAATGGTCGAACTCGGCCATCTCAGAGTCGACCTGATGGGGTGCCAATTCCAGGGAAGCGACTAGGGCGCGCTTGAGGCTGTACAGGGTCCGCTCCGCGTACCAGCGCTGCTTGAGGTTTGCAGTGATCTGCCGCCCGGTTTCGCTCGCGAGCTGGCCCCGTGCCACGAGGTCGGCGATGAAGGTACGGATGTGGATCATGGGCTCTGACAGCGGCACGAATGGGGCATCGACGCCGTGCATGAGGGTGACTTCATCGTCGTCGAAGTCCTCGTTTGCGATGTACTGCTCGTAGACTGCGCCATAGCCATGCATGCCGAGGTGGCGCATTTCGGCGGCCCGGATTGCACCCATGGAACAGAGGCCCCAAACCTGCCAGCCGGCTTCGAGTGCGGCACGGAGCTCGGCGTGGCCGACGGAGGGGTAGCTGTGGAACGTACCATCGACAATCGCGACGCGCCCGGGCCCGTGGGATCGGATTAGCTCCTGAATGTCCCCCCTCCGCACCGGCGGATATAGCCGGACATCTTCGCCGAAGGTGTCCCGAAGGTCAATGCCGTGAGACGTCGGGCCGACATAGACGATGAGCTCAGTGGTCACGACACGCGCCTTCAGGAATTCACGAGAGTTGCAAGACGAGGGCCCACACGCTTTAGCTCGGGTTGGAAATGTTCGAGCTTCGGGACGACGACCTTGACGGCTGAAAGTGGTGCGAAGCGCTGGGAGAGGACCACGCGAAGGACCTGCCGGATCCCGCGCCGGCCGAGTGTTTCAATCAGTGTGCCAAGCGCACTGTCAATGTCGATCGCGGCGTTCGAAGCGTCGGGGATGGCGGAGTACTGAATGCATTCTGCGGAGTCGATGGCCTGCTCACGGGCCGCGCTCATCGCCTGTTTCTCGAACTCCCGCCCATAGCGAGCGAAGTACTCGTGGCGGTCGACGAGGTCGTCGCGGCCGCCATGGATATGAGTGAGCCGCGACTGGGCGGCCTCAGACAGCGCGCGGACAGCTGCGATGTTTTTCACGAGGTGCAGTCCGGCGCCGTAGGCAAGGGCAACCGGAGCATCGTCGGACGACTCTAGGAGGAATGCGTCGAAGTAGGGCAGTTCGAACTCGTTCGGGGTGTAGCGGATAACCGCTTCAAGACCAGCGGACACAATTTTGGAACGGAGAACCTCAATATGGGCAGTTGGGTCACCGAAATTTACACGACGTGAGGTGTTCTTGAAGTAGTTAAGTGACCTAATGTCGCGTTCGATGACCTCGCAGAGGCCGTGCACCGTGGCCTCATCGATCGAGTTTCCTGAACATAGCCCATTGGTTCCGGAGCCGAATATCCGCTGCCCCGGGTTCTCTGGAAAAGGATGGTAGGCGAGCTCTGCGGGGACCAGCAATGTGCGTCCTGTAGTAACGTCTTCAGCCTCGACGCAGGCAAGAGCTCCGTCCGGGTCGACCGGAACCCCCATAACCGGGCAGAGGTCGACAAATTCGAAATCCGCCCACTGCTGCGAAGCCACCTCGCGCGGAGTGGACATGATAATCTCGATCTCGCGGTTTCGGTATTCTGCGAGCGCGAATTCGATGGCCTCCATGTAGGCCCCCACTCGGGCTTCTTCCGGATATGCGCCCTTTCCAGCATTGACGCAGAGAGATTTGGAGTCCGGGCGAATGCTGGCAAATACTGGAATGCCAATGCAGTCGAGCCAAGTAGTATCCGTCACTCTAACAATGCCGAGTTCTTTCGCTGCTACTTTCGCCCGCGACAGAGTTTCGGCCAGCGGTGCAGTTCGCAGGCTTGAGGTCATCCGATGCACGTTGCGCCCTCCGCCCAATAGGTCCGAACGGTTCGGTGTGGCGGCGGACCGGTATCAACTGCCGACGGTCGTTGTGGAGCAGTTAGGTGCTCCACAACGACCGGCCGCCGAATAAATCAGTTGGCGACAGTAGGGGTCTCCGGGTTGACGTCGGTGATCCCCTCAGAGAGGGCGTGGTAACCTGCAAACATGGGGCCTTCGTCGGTCAGCAGATCGGAGAACTTCTCCACGGCGGCCTCATCAAGGACGAAGTTTCCGGAAAACATACCGCTATTCATAGACTTAATCCCTTACTGAAGAGCTTGGCATTTCCACGATAATATGTACCTCCCGTGAGCGAGGGCTTGAGTAGTTGATACTCAGAGCGGCGCCCCAACCTGACGTAGTGATTCCTAACGTCCTGTGTCTGGTACTGCAGGAGCGCTTCGTGTTGAAGTCCCCCGTTGATCTGGACAGGTTGATACTGGGACGGGGTGGTCCCGCAGTAAGCAGTCCAGTCACGTGAGTAGCAAGAGCAGTTCGGGTAAGCGGTACACGGCCGAGTTCAAGTACTACAGCAGCAGATCTTGAGTGAGTGGTCGTTCTTGGTCGGCGTGTTTCCAGGGGCGGAGTCGTGCGGGGAGTGGGTCGTCGCGGCGGTAATGGGCGATGGTGGCCCGGGGCTAGCCTCGATTCGTCAGCGGGGTTCGATCGCTGATCGGTCCGGCGGTTCGCCTGTAATGTCCTTGGCCGGTGTAGGACAGGTCGTCGCGTGACGCTGCGGCTGCGCCGGGTTCCACGGGCCCGGAGACTGCGAGGCTCCTCCTTCCTGATCCTCGTCGGGGCAGTTCCCGGCCGTCAGGTGACGGCCGGGAGGGCGGTGAGCCGCTGCCAGCAGGTAGTGAACGCCGATGCCCAGGGCCAGGTCCGCTCGATGCGCAGCCATCGGCGGCGGGCGTGGTCGGCGAGGCGGGCGGGCAGGTGGTAGAGGCGGAAGCGCATGGTGTCCGGCTCGGCGTCGGCCAGGCCCTCGTTGTCGTGCAGGGCCAGCAGCCGCACCCAGGCGTCGAGATCACTCGCGAGGTTCGCGGCGAGCATCCAGCCGCGATTCACCTCCCATGACGCGGAGGGTAAATTGTCCAGCCCCATGGCCTTGTTGGTGCGCACCCGGTCTTCCACACCGGCATGCGAGCGGTGCAGCACGTCCAGGAACTGGCTGTGGCCCGAGCCGGCGATGCCCCACATGTGGCGGATGTTGGTGGCGGTGATGCAGTAGCGCCAGCCGGTCTTCTTCTCGAACGCGGTCAGTTTCTTCAGGTGCCGCCGGGTGGGCTTGACCCGGCGCACGATCAGCCGCATGCCCTCGGGCCAGCCTTCACGGGTGTTCAGCCCGGTCAGCTCCGCGACGAAGTAGCCCTCCTGGAGGCTGCCGTCCTGGTGCACGGAGGTCTCCCAGGCGCTTTCGGGCAGCTTTGCGATGGCCTTCTCGTCGTCTTCGGTGATCTTCCAGCCGACGGTGTAGCGGACCGTGCGCCGGGTGGTGTTCAGTGCTTCGAGGTGTTCCAGCAGCCCGTGGGTAGCGCCGGCCCCGTCCACCCGCACCAGGATTTTCGCCGTGGAGGAGCCGGGGATCTGGGCGAGCGCGTCGGTGAGCACGGCGAGGTGGTCGGCCACCGTGTTCGCCCCTGCGTTGCCCGGTCGCATGAGCATGGCCAGCGATTCGGTGGTGTTCGCGCACCACGCGGCCAGTGGATGAAACCCGAACGTCTTTTTGAAGGTGACCGCAGCCCCGGTCTTCTTCGAGGCTGCGGTGATGACGGTGGCGTCAAGGTCGATGACGATCCAGCCGGTCAGCCGCTTGCCCGCCACCGTCAGCCAGGGGAAGCCGCCCTGCCGCAGGTGCAGCAGGCTCCACACGTGCCGGCGCACCCTCGCCCGCGCCTTTGCGACCTTCGACAGGGTGGCCACGTCAAGGGCGGCCAGCGTGCGGCGGGCGGTTGAGTCCGAGGCCGCAGCCCCGAACAACGGCCGGTAATACGACTGGAGTTGCCCGGCTTCCGAGAAGTTCGCCGCTCCCAGCACGATCGCGACCGCGAGGTGCACCAGCACCCCTGCGCGGTCCCGCCAACCGGCCACTGTGCCGGACGGCAGCACCCCGGCCAGCGCCTCCGTCAGTCCCGTGCGGTCTGCGCACCGGCGCAGCAGCACCGCCCCGGTATGCCCGACCAGCCTCTTCCCGTCAGCCGCCACGGACAGCCGACGGTCCCACCCTGTACTCTCGACCACCAGAAAGGTGCCTTGCTCTCTGCAGCGGATACGACCTAGACACTCGCATCCTCGCAGGTCAACGGCACCTTTCTGCTATCGGGGCGTCAGATCACCCAATTCCGCTGAATACCCAGGGCTAGTGTTCGGTGCGCCAGCGGTGCTGTTGAAGCTGATAGGCGTCGCTGTGATGGGGCGTCAGGATCGTACCCGCCGCAAAACGCTCGCCGGCCTAGTGCTGGATTCCTCATTGGATGTCACATATCGGCGCTACAACAGGCGATCGCACGTTCGCGTTGTCTGGTCGGCTGGTGCGAGTTCTCCGTCCGGTTGTTCAGTCCCTTGTGGGAGCTATCGACCGAGGGCGTCGCCTCGCGGTGGGCGGCGCCGTAGGAGCGGAGCTTGTCGGTGGGCGGCGCCGTAGGAGCGGAGCTTGTCGGTGACGACCACCCGCGGCACCGCGCGGGTCCCTTTGAGGAGCTTGCGGAAGAAACGCCTGGCCGCAGCCTTGTCGCGGCGGTTCTGGACAAGAATGTCGAGCACGTTGCCGTCGGCGTCGACGGCCCGCCACAGGTACTTCTGCTCCCCGTTGATTGTGATGAAGACCTCATCCAGGTGCCATTTGTCACCGGGCCGGGGACGGCGGCGCCGCAGGCCGTTCGCGTAGGCCTGTCCGAACTTCAGGCACCACCGGCGCACCGTCTCGTAGGACACGACGACACCGCGCTCGAGCATCAGCTGATGGCGTCCCGCGTGATGGTGTAGGCGATCACCGTGTGGGTGTGCGCGGGCGGGTGCCCGGGGCGTGCATCCGGTGACGGTCTCCGCTCCCTGCGCATGAGGCAGGCCACCGTGCAAATCTCCCTGGTGAACGGCCAGTTCAACCCTGGAGGTGCCCGATGGCCTTGTCCCAGTCTGACCTACAACGCCTGCTGGAGTCACTACGCACGGCGGACGGGATCGAGCTCGTCCGCAACGTCGCCGAGCGCATGCTGCAAGAGCTGATCGAGGCCGAGCTCAGCGGCCGGATCAGCGCCCAGTGGAACGAGCACACCGAAGCCCGCACCGCCTTCCGCAACGGCCACCGGGAGAAGACCTTGGCCACCCAGGCCGGCGATCTGGACCTGGCGATACCGAAGCTGCGCAGCGGCAGCTTCTTCCCAGCCTGCTGGAACGGCGGCGCCGCATCGACCAGGCGCTCTACGCCGTCATCATGGAGGCATACGTGCACGGGGTGTCCACCCGCTCGGTCGACGACCTGGTCAAGGCGCTCGGCGCGGACAGCGGAATCTCCAAGAGCGAGGTCTCACGGATCTGCGGTGACCTGGACGAACAGCTCACGGTCTTCCGCGGCCGGCCCCTGGATCACAGCCGCTTCCCCTACCTCTACCTGGACGCCACCTACTGCAAGGTGCGCGTGAACCACCGGATCGTCTCCCAGGCCGTGGTCATCGCCACCGGCATCAGTGAGGACGGCGGCCGTGAGGTGCTGGGTGTGATGGTCGGTGACAGCGAGACCGAAGCGTTCTGGAGCGAGTTCCTGCGCTCCTTGCGCGAACGCGGCCTGGGCGGGGTCCGTCTGGTCATCTCCGACAGTCACAGCGGCCTGGTGGCAGCGATCCGCAAGGTCATGCTCGGTGCCGCCTGGCAGCGTTGTCGTGTCCATTTCTTGAGGAATGTGTTTTCCGTGATCCCCAAGGAATCCGGGGAAATGGTCGCGGCGACCATCCGCACCATCTTCATCCAGCCCACCGCCGAAGCCGTCCATCACCAACTCGATGCGGTGGCCGACATGCTCGGGCAGCAGTTTCCCAAGGTCAGGCAGATGCTCCTGGACGCCAAGGAGGACCTGACCGCCTTCGCTGCCTTTCCCATCTCGCATTGGAAGAAGATCCAGTCTTCAAATCCCCTGGAGCGGATCAACCGCGAGATCAAGCGCCGCACCGACGTCGTGCAGGTCTTCCCCAACCCGGCCGCCCTCGAGCGGCTGGTCACCGCCGTGCTCAGCGAGATGCACGACGAATGGATCGCCTTCCCCCGCCGCTACCTGTCCGAAGGCAGCATGACTGCCATCTACGCCGCCGAACACGCCGACCACACCACCCATGCACTCCCCAACACCCCGAACACTACGGAGGATTGATCGCCTACACCATCACAGGGGACGTGACCCATCAGCTCCTCGACCTCGCGGAAGCTCAGCGGGAACCGGAAGTACAGCCACACACAGTGGGAGATGATCTCCACTGGATACCGGTGCCCCCGGTAAACGACGGCAACGCGCTTCCCACGGCAAGCCCCCTCCCGAGCATGATCATCCCGCACCGGCCAGCCAACGTGACAGCTCCACGTCGAGTTCTACCTCTACCTCGCCGCCACGTTCGTCACCATGCGTTGCCTCATCCAACAGGCCCGAAACCGCTACCTATAGGACACCCGCCCCAAACCCGTCGCCTGAAGTGTCACCTATCCTCGGTCGCTCTTACAGATCCGATCGAAACCGGGCAGCCCCGCGTATAGAAGCAAGTAGTGATTGCTCAGCCAAGTTGCGGCGGGGCGTGTTGGGGTGGAGACAACCCCGAGGCCAGTGCTGAAGCTCAAGGTCAACAGTGTCGCCACGGGCAACGCCTTGAGGTTCCCCCGAGTTGCGGCAGGCGTTGGCAGAGAGGCGGATGGGTTGCATGAGAGGAGCCCAGGCGATGCCTGCCCCGTACCCGCTGGAGTTGCCTGAGCGTGCGGTGCGGATGTACCGCGCTGCCGAGCCGAAGCCGGTCATCCGCTGTATAGCCGAAAAACTCGGCTTGCATCACGAGGCCTTGCGCGGCTGGATCCGGCAGGCCGAGGCCAACACCGGTGAGCAGGACGACCTGCTCGCCACCGAGGAAAAGGAGAAACTCGCCCAGCTGCGGCGCGAGGTGAGGGAACTGCTCTGGGCGAATGAAGTCCTGCGGACGAAGTCGTGCTGGCGTATGCCGCAGCCGAGTACGATTACCGGCCCGTCTCCGAAGCCATGGTGAACATGCGCTACCGGCTGCACCGGGCAGAGGCGGCAGGGCTGATCAGCGCCAACAGCAGGGCATGGCAGGTGCATAGAGCCATGGACGCTTCCTGGCCCGACGGCAACTGGCCCCGGCACCTGCACCAGGCACAAGCCGACGGCCTGCCGTCCGAGGAGGCCGACCGGCTGTGGGAGTCCATCGGCACCGAGCGCCCGGATCTCAAAAGCAATGGCAAAGCGCTCCACCTGCTCGCCCGTCCCCGAGAGCGGACTACAGACGTAACGGCTGAGCCGTTCGTGTTCGAAACCACCAACGTCTGGCAGCGGATGCAAGCCCACCAGGCAACCACCCCGTTGTGACGTCGATCCAGCCCTCACCCGTCCAAGCAACGGACCGGCTGCCACGCTCCTACTGGCAGCTGTGGACCCTATCCCTGCTCACCGCCCTGGGCGGCTTCATCGTCCTATTCCTCACGCCCTACCTCACCGAAAGCCTCGGTCACAGCCCCGTCTTCGCCGGCCTGGCTATCACCTGCTTCGGCGCTGGCACCCTCGCCGCGCCCCTGGGTGGCATCCTCGCCGACCGCTTCGGCCCCCGCCCCATAATGTTGACTGCCCAACTACCCAGCGCCGCAGCCCTGCTGGCCCTCGGCCACGTCCGTCACCCTTGGCTCATCGTCACCTGCGCGGGCCTGGCTGGGCTCACCACCAGCACCGCCCGTGCCGCCCGCACCGCGATGATCACCAACATCGTGCCTGCCGCCCAGCGTCTGAAAGCCTTCTCCTACACCTACTGGGCCACCAATATCGGCTACGGCGTGGCCCCCCTCGCCACCGGCGTCCTCATCGACCACCACAGCGCCTGGCTCTTCACCGGCAGCGCTGCCATCACCGCCGCCTGCGCCCTGTTCGGCTACCGGATCCCACAAGGCCACCCTCCCCCCATGCCCGACGCCGCAGCTGCGGCGTCGGCCGTCCACAGGCCAGCGCAACCTGGCCAAGCAGCGCCTCCCGACCCAAGTGCCCTCCCGCGCCGGTCTCCTGCGGCCTGGCGCTGCGGGAGTCTGCCGTATGCGCTCATCGGCTCCTTCCTGGTGTGCCTGCTGTTCAAGCAGGCTTCCGTGACCCTCCCGGTCTCCCTGCAGGCCGACGGCCTGAGCAGCACCGTCTACGGCACCACCCTGGCCGTCAACGGTGTGCTCATCATCGCCCTGCAAGTCCCCTTGACCCGCTGGCTGACCGGAAAGAACGAAAACCGCATCCTCGCTGTCGCCGGCGCACTAGTAGGTCTCGGCTTCGGACTCACCGCCCTGGCCGACACGGCTTCGACCTACACCCTCACCGTCGTGGTGTGGACGGTGGGCGAAATGCTTTATACCCCCGCCTTCGCGACCCTCACCGCCAGATTGACCCCTGACGGCCGCCACGGCTACTACCAGGGCATCGCCGCCTCCACTACCTCGGCAGCTGGCCTCATCGCCCCGGCCACCGCCGGACTGGCTCTCACCGCCGTCGGCCTCATCCCCTGGTGGGGCCTCTGCACCGCCCTGGGCGCCCTCAGCGCTGTTCTGTTCCTCAAAGCCAGCCAGCGATCCGCCCACTCCAGCAGTCTTACCCAGACCGCCGAATGACCTCAGAAGCTGTTGGCTTTCCGGACGTGATCGCCGCGTTTTTGCTGGTCGGGCGTGGGGTCGGTGATTCGGTGGGAGTAGTGGCCTGTCGTGCTGTCGCTCCCTGGGAGGTCGTGGATGCCGTCGGTGGTCGGGCTGTTGGAACAGCGTGAGCTGGGTGCTCGCCGTCGTGTAGACGAGCTACGGGAGGAGGCCGACCGTATCCAGGCCGAGTTGGCCGTGGCCGAGCGGGAATGGAAGGAGTGGGCCATCGCCTGCTCGCGGGTCGGTGAGGTGCTGGCCCCGGCGGACGAGAGCGGGCAGGACCGCGCCCGGGTCGAGGGGACCGCGTCGGCCGCCGGGGAGCAGGCCGGAAAGACGTCGCAGGTGCCGGATGCGGCGAATATGAAGCCGCAGGTGCCGGTGTGGCGTGAGGGGCTGGCCTGGTCGGTGCTGTCGGTGGACTACCAGCGCATCCTGCAGGTGCTCGCGGACCGGCACCGGCTCCATCAAGGGCCGCTGACCTGCCAGGAGAGGGCCGCGGCGTTCGGCATGGACGCGGTGCCGGCACGCATGGAGGCGCTGCGGTCGACGGCGAAACGCCTGGTCGCGCGCGGCTGGCTGGCCGAGCCCGCGCCGGGCAGATTCACCCTCGCGCAGACCGTGGCCGGGCCAGGCGGCGGGTCATGAGCAGGATCATCGACCAGTAGATCACCGCTTCGGCGCTGGTGGTGCGGCGTTCGTAGTCGCGTGCCAGGCGGCGGGTGCGCATCAGGTGGGCGAAGAGGCGCTCGACGATCCACCGCTTGGGCAGCACCACGAAGCCGCGCATGTCGTCGCTGCGCTTGACGATCGCCAGGACCAGGGCGAACGCGGTGAGGCAGTACTCGACGGGGGGGCCGGTGTAGCCGCCGTCGGCCCAGATGAGGGCGAGCCGGTGG
Organism: Streptomyces sp. NBC_00289; assembly: GCF_041435115.1. Taxonomy (NCBI): domain Bacteria; kingdom Bacillati; phylum Actinomycetota; class Actinomycetes; order Kitasatosporales; family Streptomycetaceae; genus Streptomyces; species Streptomyces sp. NBC_00289. The sequence goes on from NZ_CP108046.1 coordinate 83,011, forward strand.
TGCGCGTCGGCCACCTCTTCCAGCAGCACCCGGGCGGCGGCGCGGCCGCCAGTGTCCGCGGCGGTGACCATCACCCCCAGCAGCTGGCCGAGCGTGTCGACCACGACGTGCCGCTTGCGCCCGTTATCTTGAGCCCGCACGAGTGTGTCCTTCATGTGCGTGAAGCACTCTGAAGTTTCCCCAACTCCCGTCGTGGATGCGGTTATCTGCTGCTGTCCAACACGGAAGGGGTGAATGCGCGATGCGCGTACAGAGGGTGCTGGCACCCGGGTCGACGACGGAATCGTGGACGCTGCTGGGGGATGATCTGCGACCGGTCGATCCGGTCGAGTCGTTCCTGGCCTACCTGACGGCGATCGAGCGGTCGCCGAACACCGTCAAGGCGTACGCCCACGACCTGAAGGACTGGTGGTACTACCTCGACGGTCGTGAACTGGACTGGAAATCAGTGGACTTGGAGGCAGCGGGCTCCTTTGTGGCCTGGCTTCGGCTGCCGCCCCTAGCCCGGAGCGGGACGGTGGCGGTGCTGCCGACGGTCGAGTACCACTGCACGGCTTCCAGCGTGAACCGCAAACTCTCGCGGTCAGCACGTTCTACGAGTTCCACGCCCGCAGCGGCATCGAGGTCGCCGACCTGCTGGTGACGATGCGCCCGGCCGGACCGCATCGATCGGCGGCCACCTCCTACAAGCCGTTCTTGCAGCACATCGCCTCCGGCAAGCCCGAGCGGACCCGGACGATCAAACTCAAGACCGGACGGAAGCACCCCCGCGTCCTGACTGCCGCCCAGGTCCAGAAGATCCTGGACTCCTGCGAACACCTGCGGGACCGGCTGCTGTTCGCCCTGCTGCTGGACACTGGGGTCCGCATCGGTGAGGCCCTCGGCCTGCGGCACGACGACATCGCGATCGCCGAACGGCATGTGACCGTGGTGCCGCGGCAGAACGACAACCGGGCCCGCGCGAAGGCCGGCCGGTCCCGCAGCATTCCGGCGAGCGCGGAGCTGATGCGTCTGTACTCGGACTGCTTGCACCGCGAGTACGGCGCCCTGGATTCCGACTACGTCTTCGTGAACCTCTTCGCCGAACCCCACGGCCGCCCCTGGGGCTATCCGGCCGTCTATGACCTGGTCAGACGGCTCCGGAAGGCCACCGGGATCGCTTTTGAACCCCACCCATACCGCCACACCTACGCCACCTGGCTGCTTCGCCGCGGGGCCGGGATGGAGACGGTGAAGGAGTGTCACAGCCGGACCTCCCGGCCGGTGAACCAGCCTGCGGCCTCCAGCGTCCGCACCTTCCCGCCGAGAAGGCATCGGGACGGACGAGCTGCTTGAGCAGCTCATGGCCGTCGTCCGATCCGAGTTCCGCACCGAGATCTACGTCCCCGCTCCGGACGACCCCGTCTTCATCGCCGACGAGTGCGCGGTCATGGACTGCGACCGACGGCAGCGTCGGCCAGGCGCGGACTCTGCAACGCCCACGACATCCGGTTCCGCAAGCGCGGCCGCCCGCCGATGACGGACTTCCTCGCCGAACCCGGCCCACCGGTCCGAGGCCGCAGATCGCTGGCCGCCTGCGTCATCGACGGCTGTCGCTACGGACGCCGCGCCAGAAACGGCTTGTGCTCCAAACACCACGACCGTTGGAGCCGGGCCGGCAAGCCCGACCCGGCCACCTGGAATGCCCCTGACCTGGCCCCACGTGACACCACGACGTCCGAGTGCCGTCTGCCGTTCTGCAACCTCTTGGTCGAAAACCCCGCCAAGCTCTTCTGCACGGACACGACGACCGCTGGCACCGCCACGGCCGCCCCGACCCCGACCACTTCATCGCCGACTGCGAACTGGTCGGAACCGCCAGCATCGATCTGCGTGACCTGGCCCCACAACTGAAACTGGAGATCCAGTACGCGCTGCAATGCCGCCACGACGCCCGCTCCCGCATCGCCGCCCCTCGCCTGGTCATGCCGGCAGTCCGACGCGTCAAGGCACTCGGGGTCGCCTCGCTGCTGGACCTATCGGAACAGCAGCGGCGCCAAAAGGTCGGGGCCCAGGCCGACGAGTCGGCTCTGTTCCTCCTCGACGCCCGTGACGGGCTGGAGGCCCTGCGCGACGGAACTGGCTGGGGGATCGAGTACCCCAGAGATGTGTGGCGGCTCCACAAACTGCCCGGCATCACCACCCCGGCTGGACGTCCCTGTCCACGCGCCCGGCTGCGATTCGACCGCATCCCCCAGTTCTGGCTCCGTGAGCTGGGCAAACGATGGACGAGGTTGCGGCTGACGTCCGGGTTGAGCATTGGTGCGGCCCGCGCCGGGGTCGACGCGCTCATCTGCTTCGGCGGTTTCCTCACGTCCGCCGGCGTCGATGCGCTCGCCGAAGTGAACCGGCCGCTGCTGGAGCGCTACCTCGCCCACGTGATGTCACAACCCGGCGGGCACAGCATGAAGAAGACGAGGATCGGCGCGCTCAACCTGTTCTTCCAGAACATCCGGCAGTACGGCTGGGAGGAGACCCTGTCCGGCACCGCGGCCTTCTACGTCGGCGACGTCCCGCCGGTCCCCGAGCAAGTCGACCGGCGCCTTGCCGAGTACGTCATGACCCAGATCGAGTCGCCCGGCAACCTGGACCGCTGGCCCGACGCGGCAGGCCGATTGGTCACCCTCATCCTCACCCGCTGCGGACTGCGCATTTCCAGCGCTCTGGCCCTCGACTTCGACTGCTTCCTCCACGACGGCCAGGGCGCCCTACTTCAACACCAAGATGAGGCGCGGGGCGGCCGTGCCCATTGACGAGGAACTCGAAGCAGCTATACGCGAGCAACAACGCCGGATGCTGGACCGGTGGCCGGACGGGACGGTCTGCTTGTTTCCCCGCCAACGCGCCAACGTCTCGGGGAACCTCCCGCTGGCGGACGGCACTTACCGGCGGATGCTCGGCCGCTGGCTGGAGACCTGCGAGGTGCGTGACGAACACGGCCGGCCAGTACACCTGACACCCCATCAATGGCGGCATACCTTCGCCTGCCGACTCATCAACCGAGACGTCCCGCAAGAGGTTGTCCGCGTCCTCCTGGACCACGATTCGCACAAGATGACCTCGCACTACGCCAAGATCACCGACCAGACGGTGCGGCGGCACTGGGAACAGGCAACCAAGGTCAACATCAAGGGCGAACGCGTAGTCCTTGATCCCGACGGACCGCTCGGTCAGGCCCAGTGGGCCAAGACGCGCTACGGCATCGCCACCCAGACCCTACCCAACGGCTACTGCGGGTTGCCTGTTCAGAAGACCTGCCCACACGCCAATGCTTGTTTGACCTGCCCGGTCTTCCTCACCGGGCCGGAGTTTCTGCCGGAGCTCCGCGAACAGCGCACCCGCACCCTGACGTTGATCGACAACGCAAAGAGCTGTGGTCACAGCCGCATGACCGAGATGAACCAACAGGTCGCCGACAACCTCGACCGCATGATCGGCGAGATGGAAGAAGGTCACGGCGAGGGCGAGGAGACCGCGGATGCCGGCTGACAACTCCCACCTGATCGTCGACGCGGCCCGTCGCCGATCCGCGGCGACCCGCCGACGGGCGGTCGCCGCTTCCTGCTGCGGATGGACGCCACCGGCACCGCGATCACCTTCGAGACCGTCGCCCGCGAAGCGGGCGTCTCCCGGTCCTGGCTCTACAACCAGGCGGACCTGAGAGCCGAGCTCGAGCGACTCCGCGCCGGCCGCCGGCCGATCCCCGCGGCCCGGCCGGTTCCAGACCGGCAACGAGCCTCCGACGCCTCCCTTCTGCGACGTTTGGAGGCTGCCACCGAGCGCAACCGACAACTGGAGGCCGAGAACCGGGAGTTGCGTGATGCCGAACAAGAAATCTTCTGCCGTCATGGGACCGTGCTGAGGAGACCGTCAAGGACAGCGTCCTCCACACAACGCACCAGGTCAGGCACCTACAAGATCAGCGGGCTCAAGATAACGCCCGACGATCTTCTTCCCGGCGTCGATGCCGCCGGAGGCAAGCACGCGGGTGGAGGTTTTCACGCTCTGCGCGTCGATCACGCAGGCCGACGGTTCGGCCTCCCGTCCTTCCTTCTGCCGTAAGAGTTGCCTGAGCAGGCCGTTGAGCTGGGCGAACACGCCTTCCTGCTGCCACCTGGCGAAGTAGCCGTAGACCGTGTTCCAGTGGGGAAAGTCGTGCGGAAGGTAGCGCCACTGAACCCCGGTACGGTCCACGTCACTTGTCGCCCTGCCCCGGGCGGCCCGGACGCAGCGCGGCGGCACAGGCGGGAACCGGCGCGTCCACTGGTGGATCGTCTCGCGGCTGACTTCGATACCACGCTCGAGCATCAACTCCCCCGACGTCGCGCCAGGCGCAGGCTGAACCGGTGGTACAGCCACACATAGTGGGAGATGAACCTCCGGCGGGAAACGGAACCCCCGGTACGACACCGCGTCCACGAGCAGCCCTCCCGGCGATCCGACCAGACGGACGATCATGCCAGCCGAGGAGGCCTCCACTCAACCTGACCATGCCCCCGCGAGAGCGTGTCTCAGTAGGGGCCGTTGACGTTGTCGATCGAGCCGTACTTCACCGCCGCGTAGTTGCACGCCGCCGTGATGTTCGCGACCGGGTCGTAGGGGTCCATCGAGGTGCCGAGGACGTGGTAAGCCTTGAAGGTCGGGTCGTGTGAGCGATCACGAAATTCCCCAGGTGGGGCGGGTGCCGCGTCACGTAATTCCCCACCCTCGCGGTCACGTAATTCCCCAGGGGGATCGCGGGTGGCGGGGGTCATAGTCCTGGCCGTTGAGAAGACGCACGCTTCCTCGATCAGTGGTTCGAGGTCGAGGGAAGCGCACGATGGCAAGGAGAACGTTCAACGTGGTCGACGTGACCGAGATCTACGTCCACTGGTATGCGGGCCGCTCGAAGAGTGAGCTGTCCGCGTCGCTGGGAGTAGACCGCAAGACGATCAGGAAGTACCTGGCCCCGGCGGAGGCTGCCGGGATCACCCCGGGCGGCCCTGCGATGACCGAGCGGGACTGGGCCGGGCTGATCAAGGGCTGGTTTCCCGAGCTCGGCGACGTCCGGCTGCGGCAGGTGACCTGGCCGGAGATCGACAAACACGGTGATTACATCAAGAGCCTGCTGGGGACGGTGACCGTCTCCACGATCCACCAGCGGCTGCGGGACGAACACGCCTTGACGGTGTCGGTGTCCAGCTTGCGGCGGTGGATAGCGGCGACGCTGCCCGAGGAGACCCGCCGCTCGCAGGTCACCGTCCTGCGTGACGAGGTCGAGCCGGGGCTGGAGGCCCAGATCGATTACGGCTTCCTCGGCCAGTGGATCAACCCGCGCAGTGGGAAACGGCACCGGATCTGGGCGTTCGTGATGGTGCTGCCGTGCTCGCGGCACATGTTCGTCCGGCCGGTGATCCACCTGGACCAGGACGCCTGGACCGAAGCCCACGTCGAAGCATTTCGCTTCTTCGGCGGCATCCCGCGGCGGCTGGTGCCCGACAACCTCAAGACCGGGGTGGACAAGCCCGACCTCTACGACCCGAAAATCAACAAGGCGTATGCCGAACTCGCCACCCATTACGGCGCGTTGGTAGATCCAGCTCGCGCCCTGAAGCCAAAAGACAAGCCCCGGGTCGAGCGCCCTATGCCCTATATACGTGACTCGTGGTGGCGGGGCCGGGAGTTCGTCTCGATCGAGCAGATGCAGACCGAGGCCATCAAGTGGTGCGCCGAGGTGGCGGGCCGTCGGCAGTGCCGGCCGCTGGGCGGGGCCTCTCCGCTGTCGGTCTTCGAGGCCGTCGAGGCCGGCGCCCTGCTGCCGCTGCCGAAGACGCCGTTCGTGCTGGCCCGCTGGAGCACGGCGACCGTCGGCCCGGACATCCACATCAAGGCCGGCCGCACCCTCTACTCGGTGCCCTGGAAACTCATCGGCGCCCGCGTCGACGTCCGCTCCACGGCCGCCTTCGTGTAGATCTTCCACGACGGCGAACTGGTCAAGACCCACGCGGCACTTGAGCAGGGCAAACGCACCCACCACGGCGACTACCCGCCGGAGAAAATCGCTTTCCCTATGCGGACCCCTGCCTGGTGCCGCACCCAGTCCGCGCAGGTCGGCGCCGCCTGCAAGGAAAGGAGGTGATCGACGGGCTGCTGGAGATCAACGCGCTCTACCGGCTCCGCGCCGCCCAGGGAGTCCTCGGCCTGCGCAAGAAGTTACGGCGATGCCCGGCTGGAGGCCGCCTGCGCCAAGGCCAGCACGGTCGGCGACCCGTCTTACCGCACCATCAAGGGCATCCTCATCGCCGGCACCGAGACCGAACCCGCACCCGAGAGCTCCGGCGACGGCGGAGCCGCCGCGTTCCTGCACGGCCCCAAGCGGCTCTTCGCGACCGCGGCGACCCCCGACATGACGAACGCCGGCCGTGATGACCACCGTCACGAAGAAGGAGTCGCGTGATGAGCATCATGGACACCGCCCTGCGCGACGCGCTCCGCGCGCTGAAGCTCTCCGGCATGCTGGAAACCCTGGACGCCCGCCTCGCCCAGGCTCACGGCGGCGAGCTCGGACACCTGGAATTCCTCCAGACGCTCTGCCAGGATGAGATCACCCGCCGAGACACCGTCGCGTTCCAACGCCGCCTGCTCCGGGCGAAGTTCGAGCATCAGGTCACCCTGGAGGAGTTCGATTTTTCGGCCTCGCCGAAACTCCCGGCCGCCCAGATCCGCGACCTGGCGGCCTTGCGCTGGCTGCACACCGGAGAGTCCGTCATTTTGTTCGGGCCGGTCGGTGTCGGGAAGACACACGTCGCCCAGGCGCTGGGGCATCTGGCGATCCGGCAGGGCGCGAATGTCCGCTTCGCCAAGACCAGCCGCATCCTGGCGGACCTGGCCGGTGGCCACGCGGACCGCACCTGGGACCGACACTTGCGCGAGCTGGTACGTCCCGACGTGCTCATCCTCGACGACTTCGCGATGCGCCAGCTCACCGCGGCCCAGGCCGACGACCTCTACGAACTGGTCAGCGACCGCCAGGGCCGGTCGTTGATCCTGACCAGTAAGGGCTCGTAGCGAAACAAGTTATGAATCAGTCGCGCGGCGCGTACGTTTCCTGCTATGCCGATCGATATGGAGTCCCTGGCCCGGCGCTACGAGGCGATCCGGGATCACCTGACCGAGCGGCAGCGACGGTTGTGGCTCGGCAACGAGGCTCGTGAGCTGGGTGGCGGCGGTGCACGGATCGTCTGTGAGGCGACCGGGGTGTCCCAGGACACGATCCGACGGGGCCGCGGGGAACTGGACGATCCGCAGCCGCTGGCGGTCGGGCGGTCCCGGGGGCCGGGAGGCGGCCGCAGACGGGCCGAGGTCCTGGACCCGCAACTGGCCGTGGACCTGGATGCCCTGGTCGAGCCGGAGACTCGTGGTGATCCGATGAACCCGCTGCGCTGGACCACGAAATCGCTGTCGCACCTGGTTGCCGAGCTGGTCAATCGGGGACACCGGTGCACCGAGAACGTCGTGGCCCGACTGCTGCACGAGGCCGGCTACTCCTTGCAGGGCAACGCCAAAACCGTCGAGGGCAAGCAGCACCCCGACCGCGACGCCCAGTTCCGCTACCTCAACGATCAGGTCAGGGCGGCCCTCGCTGCCGGACAGCCCGTCGTGTCCGTGGACTGCAAGAAAAAGGAACTGATCGGGAACTTCAAGAACGTCGGCAAGGAATGGCGACCGCCTGGGGACCCGGTGAAGGTCAACGTCCACGACTTCCCCGGACCGGCCGGCAAAGCCATCCCCTACGGCGTCTACGACATCGGCGCCAACGCCGGCTGGGTCAGCGTCGGCATGGATCACGACACCGCCGCGTTCGCCGTGAACACCCTGCGGACCTGGTGGAACAACGTCGGCCGGGCCGCATATCCGCAGGCCACGACACTGACGATCACCGCGGACAGCGGCGGATCCAACGGCAGCCGACTACGGGCCTGGAAGACCGGGCTGGCTGCCCTCGCCGCCGAGACCGGCCTGTCGATCACCGTGCTGCACCTGCCGCCGGGTACTTCGAAGTGGAATCGCATAGAGCACCGGCTGTTCTCCGCAATCACCATGAACTGGCGCGGGACACCACTGACCAGCCACGAGGCCGCCGTTTCCCTGATCGGTGCGACGACGACCGAGACCGGCCTGACCGTGTCCGCGGCCCTGGACACCGGTGTCTACCCCACAGGCATCAAGATCAGCGACAAGGCCATGAAGGCCCTCCCGCTGACCCGTCACGAAACCCACGGCCAGTGGAACTACACCATCAGCCCACCCGCCGACACTCCCGAACCCGCAGACGTTAAATCACACTGAGCCCCAACCGGGCACCCAGCGACTGGTATCCGCTCTTCCCCAACCCCGTGGTCGCCGAGTCGCTCCTGGACCGGCTGATCAACACCAGCCACCAGGTCATCATGAACGGCCCCAGCTACCGGCCCAACAAGCGCCCCCGAGCGGGCACCGACAAGACAAACAAGCCCTCGATCAAGTAGACATGGACAGGGCCAGGACCTGGGGAATTACGTGACGCCGGGCCCGGGGAATTACGTGATCGTTCACAGCAGCTCATGACCGAGCTCCTCAACGGCCCGGGCGACCCGGCACGCGAGATCCTCCAGCAGCGCTATCTCATGTGACTGACGGTAGCGGAAAGTAGTCAACACTACCGAGTATGGGTGTATCCCACCGGCCTTCACCACCAAAACGAATGCCAGTCACAGGGGCAAGTGACGCTTCGCCGGGATTCGAGAGGATGTGCGGGCCGTCCGCCGGGTGCCGGCGACCCGCTGGACGCCGGAGACGACGGAGTCATAAAGATGCAGGTCCAGGCCACTCTCCCCAGTGGGTACTCTGAGGAGGGCGGTACGCGGCATACTCGACGCATGGCTGGCATCGAGATTGACGACACCACCCGGGATGCGCTGCAGTCCCTAGCCGACGCGGCTGGACTGCCGCTCGACGGCTATCTGGCCCAGGTAGCCGACGAGAAGCGGCGCGAGCGTGCGCTGGCCGATGGCGCCGAGATCTTCCGCCGGGTGACCGGCGACCCGGACACGGTCGCGGCCTTCGACGCCGAGTACGGCGGCCCGGCGCAAGCCGAGCACGCCCCTCGGGCAGCCTGACCAGTGCCTGCCGAGTACTACGTCGATTACCGGTGGTTCCTGGAACGGCAAGCGGAGCTGCTGGACGACCTCTCGGTCAACGACTACTCCGTGTTCGTAGGCCTTGCGGCCCGACACAAGGTCGACCCACCCCGCCATGACCAGCACCAGCCCGACGCATTCTGGCGGGCAGCGGTGATGCTGGAGGAGTGCATCCTGCTGCGCCCGCTGCCCACCCGCAACGAGCTGTACGGCTTCGGTGTGGCCGTCGCCTACCTGGGCCTGCACGGGGAGCGAGTGAACACGAAGTTCGAGGAGTGGCGCAAACTGATCGCGGACATCCGTGCCCTGCAGCTCGACTCGTACGACATCGCCGAGCGGCTCCGATCCCTGCGCCAACCCTCCAGCTGACTCCGGCTGCCCTACCATCCCTGGCATGCCGCGGTGAAGAAGGCACGCGCCGGGGAAGAGGCAGCCGCGGCTGACAAGAGAGACCCACTCGAGAAGGAGCCTGTCGCTAACGCAGCGGGTCCCGCATCATCGTCGCGAAGACCGGCGAGTCGTCGAACGGCTGCTGAGTACCGATCTGCTTGTAGCCCCAGGACTCGTACACAACCTTGAGGCGCCCCTCGGAAAGCGCTGGATTGACCAGCAGTGTGACGCGCTTCTCTTGGCGTTGCGACAGCAGCTCCTCGTGCAGGGCATGCGCAGCCCCCTTGCCCTTGGCTCCCCGCCACTGTCGGCGTACGAGTATCTCGTTGAGGGCCAGGGTCCTCGTGCCGTCTTCCGTCACGTACTTGGCGGCGAGGGGCTCGCGTTCGGCAGACCACCATCCGGTGTCCTCGCCGAGCGGCACGGCGAAGACGTATCCGACTGGTTCCTCGCCCTGATATCCGACGACGGCCTCCCAGCCGGGGCGGGACGAGTACGCCGTCAGCCGCTCGTTGAACCGCTCACGCTGGTAGAAGGGCCGATCCATCAGCCCGAACTCTCCACGCACTTCGACGTGGATCCCGACAATGAGTTCCCGGACCTTCTCTACGTCACGGGTCCGACGGTAAGCGATCCTGTCGTTCATGCGGCTGCCTTCCGGTGCTCGAGCCACGCAGTGGTCTCTGGACTGCGCGGCGCCACGGACGTGAGTTGGGTGGTGAATTTGTGCAAGAGCATGGAGATGCGACCGTGCCCAACCATCCCAGCCGGAACGGTTCGAGCCGCCGTGACGGCTGGCTCGATGTCGCCCTGACCGAGCTGGGCGAGGGCCAGGTTGGCATGCGTCAGGGCGCGGTTCCGTTCGAGGTCAGGTTGCAGCGCAGCAAGGCAACGGTGTGCGTGACGTTCGGCGTCCTCCCACTTCATGAGCCGCAGGTGAGCGAAGGTGGCCAGGCTGTCGAGTTCCGCCTGATCGTAGAAGCCCATCCACGGCGGGCGGTGCTTCGTCTGGTCGGCCCGGTTGTAGCTGGCCTGCGCGAGACTGATCGACCGGAGCGCACTGCGCTCGTCTCCCGCGTCGGCGTGGAAGGTCGCGAGTCGCGCCAGCGCCAGAGAAGCGTACAGCGGGTCACTGCGAGTGATAGACGTCGCACGGGCCGCTTCAGCGGCAGCAATGGCATCGGCGGGACGGCCAAGGTGCCGGTACATGATCCCGGCATGGCCCCATACCCGGAAGAGGACGTGACGGTTGTTGGCCAGGCCAGCAAGAGTGACGGCCTGGTTGAGGTAGGGCTCTGCCTCGTCGAGGCGCCGGCCGTCGATAGCGGCCCACATGGCGCTCGCCGTGAATGCGGCCGCGACACCGTACAGCTCGGACCGAATGCGGTTGGATGCGGCATGAGAGTTCTGCAGGCGCACAGTCTCCTCGGCGAGCCCGGCGGCGTGCCGTTGGAGCTCCGCCGTGCCCCCGTACTTGTTATCCATACTGACGACGGCCGCCAACTTGGCATTCATCCGGTCCACGTCGGCCGATCCAAGCCGGCGTTGCGTGGCGGAGGGCGCGGTCAGTGAAGCGCCTGCGGCGGTGGCCGCGGCCAGGAAAGCGCGTCGATACACGGGGTCGTCCTCGGGTGCTGGGGAATCTGAGTTCTGCTTTCCCCGGGGAACGAAGCCTAACTCTGCGGCTGTTCGGCCCGTCACTTTGTGGAGCGCTGCCTTCATCAGTGCATTGGGCGACCGGTGCTCCCCGCTAAGCAGCTTGTAGATGTGCCGGTCGTGCACTGTTCCGTAGCGACCTGTCAGATCACTGATTGCCGTGTTGACCAGGGACGTTAGCTCCCCCACTGGCACTCCGTGCTCGTGCAGCCACGATGCGAACGTGTCGTTCCGTGCTTCCGGCATGTCAAAACGTTAGGTCTCCTCGCCACAGCGAAGATTAAAGAGAGCGTCAAAACGGCAGAGGGGTTGCAGACAAGTCCCGGCCTATACGGCATCCACACGACCCCTTGCACAGCGGTTGTCTGACTACACGTAAGCAAGCAGGCGTGGCGGGGCAAGTCGCCTCTGCACCCTCTCCTGCCCCCAGAGGACGTGATGATGACGACATCCGTACGGACGCCTCGCGCGGCACCCCACTGCAGCGGCGAAGTGATGCAAGCGCGCTTCAAGGTCGCTCCTTGCCCCAATGACGCCCCGCCCCGTGCCGAGGACGCATACCGGGTGGGAATCATGCGCCGGATCGCCGCCGCACGACTCAGGTACTGCGGACTGGCCTCAATGACGGACGACGTCATGATCATCGTCTCCGAGCTCCTGACCAATGCCGTCCTGCACAGCGGCAGCCAGGACATCAGCCTTGTCATCACGGTCCAGGGCGGCTTCCTGCGCGTCACCGTCACGGACGGAATGCCGGGCACCGCCACCCGCCGGCAAGGGGGCACTCACAGCGAATCAGGGCGCGGCCTCCACCTCGTCCAGGCCATCGCGGAGGTAAACAACGGGACGTGGGGCACCGACAACGCCGGCGCCACCACCTGGTGCACTCTGGCCGTTTCGGCACAGGAACGACCATGACACCGACCGCCACCATGCCCACCCGATCCGCGCAGGCCTGGGCATCACGCCTGGATGCCACAGCGCTGAGCGCGCTGCTGGGGAAGATGCGACAGTGGGGGACTTTCGACGGTGACGCGCCCCTCGAGGACATCTGTGACGCCCTCGACGATGTGCCACCTCGCAAGGACAACCTCGCCGTCCTTGCCCAACGGCTCCACGAGCACCTGATACAGCTGGCCGACATCGCCGCCGCATCCCCAGCCAGCCACAAAGGCTCGAGCGATAACCCGCTGGCTGGCCAGCACGCAATTCCGCGCACAGGAACTGCCGGAAGACGTCAGGCAGGCCGTCGAGCGCCTGCGCCGCATGGCCTGGACCGTCAACGAGCTCCTCGATCAACTGGCCGCGGCAAGCGACTCAACGAAGCGACATGACCGCTCCCCCACTCATCTCCTACAGCCTGTCGCAGACGAGAAAGACGAACCGATCCATGCACTCCGTGAGCGAGCCGGGCCTCATTCCCTTCATCACCCACCGGGAAGGTGAACAGGCCGCACCGGACAACCTGCTCATCCTCCAGCACGGACCCGGCAACTACCGGCTCCACTACCGTGACGAGGACGTAAGGGACCGGGACCTGCGCGGGGTGCTGTGGGCGCGCTGCGCCTTCAATGCGGTCGACGAGCGTGGGATGCCAACGGGCGCGCCGTTATGGAAACTCATGCATCCCTACCGGCAGATGATGACGATGCAGGCGCTGCGCTGCCAGGTGTGTACCCGACATGCACGCACTCCACTCGGTTTCATCTTCCTCGCCGGGCCGGGCGACCACGACCCCACCCAGCCGCAGATCCTCACCAACCAGCCCCCCGTCTGCCCACGACATGCCCGTACGGCTGCCGCGCTGTGCCCGCACCTGGAGGCGAAGCCGATGGTTTTCCTGGCCACCAGCGCCCCGTTGTACGGGGTGACCGGCACCCTCTACGGCCTGAACGGTGACGGCGTCCACGTGGTGGCCAAGCCCGACCAGCCCCTGCCCTACGGCCACCCCAATCTGACGACCTTCCTCGCCTCCCAGCTCATCCGCCGGCTCAGCAGCTTCCGCGTCCTCGACCTCAACACGCTGCAACGAGAGCTGGCAGAGGCACAAACCCCTGCCTGACAATCCCAAGGCCATCGGGCAGGCCTGAGCGTCCGGCGCGGGAAACCCCCCGCCTACCCCGCCCCGCGCCGGACTCGCACCACGTGACATGCGATCGATGGGAGAGGACCGTGACGACAGCACGAGACCGTGAGGCGTTGCCTCGTGCACCCTGCCAAGGCCGTAGCCCCACGCCCTGGTGGGTGAGCCACTACCGAGGACGTCTGCTTTGGAAGCTCCTCTCGGACCACTCGGGCGGACATACCGGGAAGACCGTGCAGGCCGTCCTGTCGGCGTCCTCGAGCGACCCAGTTGGCCCCGACGGACCTTGACTGAACCGGCCCCACCACCCCCAACCTCGCCGAGGCTCCCCATGCCCGATTCATCAGTGACCAGTGGTGCGCCCACCCGCCGCGGAGTCCGTACGGCGCCCCCCAATGGCATGCATCTCATCCTCAGCCCGGTCGGTGCCGATTCCGATTTGCGGGCAGCACTGGAGGACTTGAAGCTGGGCCGCTACGCGGCCGCCCGCGACCTGCTGCACCGGACAGGCTCCAACTGGTCGCTCCTCGCCAGCCGCAGCCAGCTCCTGGCGGCAGACGCGGGCCTGCGCGGCATCCTCAAGATGTGGCGGGATGAGGAACCGGCCAACCAGTACGCGTCCATGCTGTGGGCTCGCGCGCTCACCCAGGGAGCGACCGACCTCGCCCGCAGGGGCCAAAGCCTCAGCGTGATGGGCCGCGCCGCCTCGATGGCGCAGCAGGAATGGAAGAGGGCGGCTGACCTGTGGCCGCAGTCTCCGGAACCGTGGTGCGGCCGCCTCCAGCTGAGCCGACTGCCGTTCGATCCGATCCTTTTAGACCCCTTACGGCGCAGCCGTCCCCTGCCCTGGGACCGGCTGAACGACCCCACGATGCATTTCCCCGGGCCCTGGCCCCTTCTGGCTGAGGCCAATGTGCGTCACCCCGGCAGCCGGGACGGCCACCACCGCATGCGCGAGCATTTCCTGTACCGCGCCGGCGCCGGTGTCTCTCTCCAGTACGCGCAGTGGCTCGTCTCCGGCCGCCTGGAGAATCCCGAGCTGCTGATGCTGCCGCTGTACGCGCTGATGGACCTCTACCGGGCTCAGCACGGCAAAGGCCAGAGCGGTGCACTCCAGTTCTGGCAGACAGCCCAGGTAGCCCACTACGCCACCAGGGCCTACGAGGAGTGGTTCGCCCATGTCCCGCCGACCGAGTACTGCTGGGTGTCGCACTGGGACCTGAACCACCTGGCGCACGCCCTGGTGGCCTGCGGACAAACCGCGCGGGCGGCGAAGGTGTTTCGCGCTCTGGGCCCCTACGCGACGCCGCAGCCGTGGAAGGACGTCAACGACAGCCTCGGCCGCTCCAAAGAGTGGGCGGACGAGTTCCTGCGCATCCGAACCGCTGTCCTCGATAGGGCCGTGTCCGCATGACCATCCGCGCACCGCCTCACCGCTCCCGCATCTGACCTTCACTCCACACCACCCCCACCCCGCCCCTTCTCGTCCCTTCCTGTCTGGAACGAGGTTTCTGGTGTCTCACAGAAGTGCCAGTCCGCATGTGCTGGATGACGATGACGTCCTGGCCGCCCTCGGGATCAAGCCGGAGCTGTCCCGCAAGATGGGCTCCTTCGGGAACTTCGCGATCAGCTTCTCGGTCATCTGCATCCTGGCCGGCGGCATGTCGTTATTCGGATTCGGCCTCGGCCACGGCGGACCGGTCGTCATGCTCGGCAGCTGGGCCGTGATCGGCGGCATGACGCTGCTGGTGGGCATGTCGCTGGCCGACGTGGTCTCCGCCTACCCCACCTCCGGCGGCCCCTACTTCATGGCCGAGAAACTCGGCGGCAGACGGTGGGGCTGGTACACCGGCTGGCTGAACCTGCTCGGCCTGCTCGGCGCGATCGCCGGCATCGACTACGGAGCCGCGGCCTTCATCGGCGCCTTCGCACAGCTCCAGTGGGACATCACCCCCACCACTACCGGCACCCTGCTGATATTCGGGGCCATCCTCCTCCTGCACGGACTGCTCAACTCAGCCGGCGTGCGCCGAGTCAACGTCCTGAACTCGATCTCGGTGTGGTGGCAGCTCCTGGGCGTAACGGCCATCGTCGGCGCCCTCATGCTCGCCCCGGCCCCACACCAGTCCGCTGCTTTCGTGTTCACGCACTTCCACAACGACACCGGCTTCACCAGCCCCGTCTACGTGGCCGTCGTCGGTTCTCTGCTGGCCGGCTACACGTTCTGCGGCTACGACGCCAGCTCCCACGTGGCCGAAGAGACCACCGACGCCTCCACCTCCGCCCCCAAGGGCATCGTCCGCTCCATCTGGGTCTCCTGGCTGGCCGGGTTCGTCCTGCTGGCCGGCATGCTCTTCGCGATCCAGGACTACGCCGGAACCCAGAACACCGCGACCGGCGTGCCGCCCGCACAGATCTTCCTCGACGTCCTCGGCGCCCAAGGCGCTAAGGCACTCCTCCTGGTCGTCATCATCGCGATGCTGTTCTGCGGCAACGCCGAGGTAGCCGCGGGCAGCCGCATGGTCTACGCGTTCTCCCGCAGCCGCGCCCTGCCCGGCTGGCAGAGCTGGCGTCAGGTCAACGCGAGGACGAAGACCCCCACCCGAGCCGTCTGGCTCTGCACCGCGGTCCCGTTCATCCTCGCCCTGCCTGCCCTGTGGTCTCCGGCCGCCTACGGCGCAATCACAGCGATCAACGCAGTCGGCATGGTCCCCGCCTACGGCATCCCCGTCTTCCTCGCCCTGCGCAAGGGCCGCCACTACCAGCCCGGGGCCTGGTCCCTGGGGCGGTGGCGGCGGCCCATCGGCGTCATCGCCATCACCTACGTCGTAATCATCACCGTGGTGTTCTGCCTGCCGCAGACCGCGCCGATCACCGCCCAATCCTTCAACTACGCCAGCCTGAGCCTTCTGGTAGCTCTCCTGCTGGCCGCAATCACCTGGATGACCCGCGGCAAACGCGACTACCAGCTCACCGCAGCCCACGCCGCTCTGCCCAGTGAGGCCGTCGGATTCACCGGAGGCTACTGATGACCACAGCACCCACCACCCCCGTCGAAGGCCCCCGGCCCCGGCGCACGCTCTCCATGAAAACGCTCCATACCCTGGTCGAGGAGCGAACCATCTCCCAGATCATGCTCGCCGCACCGGACATGCAAGGACGCCTGAAGGGCAAAATCTTCGACGCCCGCAACTTCCTGGAACGCATGCTGCCCGGAGCCGACATGTGCGCCTACCTCCTGGCCACCGACGTCGACATGGCGCCGCTCGACGGCTTCGACCTCACCGGCTGGGAGCAAGGGCGGTTTCCATCAGTGGTTGCGAATCACCTGGTCAATGGGCCTGTGAGGCATTCTTGCATGGCCTCGGCCGGGGTCTTGTCCCCGAGGACGATGCGGGGTCGGTGGTTGAGTTGGCGGGCGACGGCGCGAAGGTCTTGTGCGGTGTGGACTGACAGATCGGTGCCTTTGGGAAAGTACTGCCGCAGCAGGCCGTTCATGTTCTCGTTGGTGCCGCGCTGCCAGGGCGAGTGAGGGTCGCAGAAGTAGATCCGGAAGCCGGTGAGGGCCTCGATGTCCTCGTGGAGCGTCAGTTCGCGCCCCTGGTCCCAGGTGAGGGTTCTCTTCATCTGGGGCGGGATATGCGCGGTCTGCGTGATCAGCGCGTTGCGCACCTGCGGGGCCTTCCAGCCGCCGGGCAGGTGGATCAGGTGAACGTAACGGGTGGTGCGCTCGACCAGGGTGCCGATCGCCGAGCCCTGTCCGCGGCCGATGATGAGGTCTCCCTCCCAATGCCCGGGAGATCTGCGGTCGTTGACCTCAACGGGGCGCCGGTGGATCAGCGTCATGTTCTTGATCTTGTTCAGGGTGGGCACGCCGCGACGCTGCTTCTTGCGTCGGGTTCGGCCGGTGCGGAGCTTGAGCGTCGCGCCGGCCGAGGAGGCCGGCAAACAGGGCCCGGTAGATCGTCTCCGGGCATGCCCGCATCGATGTGTCGTGGGCGTGTTCGCGGGCCAGGTGACGCGAGATCTGCTGAGGAGACCACTTCTCAGTGAGCTTCTCGCGCACGAACGTCCGCAGCGGCTCGCCGACCCGGATCTTCTCCTCTTTGGGACGCCTGCGACGCAGGAGGGCGCGATTGTGGGCCCACCAGGGGTTGTAGCGGCCGTCCGGCTTGCTGTTGCGCTCGATCTCCCGGTAGACGCTCTGAAAGCTCTTCCCGATCGAGGCCGCGATCCGCTTCACGCTCTGATCGGAGTGCAGGCCGTCGGCGATCGCGATGCGGTCGTCCTGGGTGAGGAAGCGCGGCGATATCGGGCCGGGGTCAGCAATGATCATGCTCCCAGCATCGATGAACCACAACGAACCGCAGCTCGTGGACACCCCGACCTGGCGGGCGGCAGCCGCACCTCGATACCCCGCGTGCAGCAGCTCGAAGTACCTCTTCTTCACCGCAGTCGGCACTCTGTTGGGGGCGTACCTCGGCATGCAAACACTCTCCTTCCGGAGCGTTCGCAACAACCAATAGAACTCAAGGTGTTTACCCCGTTTTGTTCGTCGATGCCATCAACGTCAAGATCAGGGTTCTGTCAACGATCTTGTGATCCGGACGGTCGAGTACCCCACGCCGCCCAGGTCGCCAAGGCCGTACGCCACCGCACCGACACCAAGACCGGCAAGCAGAGCCGGGAAACGGTCTACGTGATCACCGACCTGACCAGCCGCCAAGCGTCTCCCGAACGGATCGCAACGATCTTGAGGGCGCACTGGGTGATCGAAAACAGGCTCCACTTCGTCCGCGACACCGCCTTCCGCGAAGACGCCTCCAAGATCCGCACCGGGCACAGCCCGGAGAACATGGCCACCCTCCGCAGCTTCGCCATCAACCAACTCCGCGACGCCGGCCACACCAACATCGCCGCCGGACTCCGCACCACAGCCCTCCGCCCCTACGAGCGGCCACTGGCCCTACTCGGCCTCAACTGACCTGCGCGACACACGATCGAAGGACTTTGCAATCGCCCTGGACACCGACCCCTTGATCAGGTGGGGCCCAGGGCTGTTCCAAAATCCTGCCCCGCCACCACCTGAACCCTCCCCGCCTGCCGCATCCATCAGGACACCGACGCCGGAGAGTCAACTCGACCTGCCCGGGCACTACTTCATTTTCGGATCAGATCCAGAAAACCCTGACAGTTCACGCTATCGAGTATCGGCTGCTCTAGTCAGGGGGCGCTGCCTGAGCTGAGGGTAGTCAGCGGAACGGGGGGTGCCAGAATCTTTGGATCCCCCACCTGACCTGCTTTCGAAGGCGCAAGGAGCATTTGGTGTTGTCAACTAGCGATCGGCTTACCATCGCCGCCCTTCTGCTGGCCAGTCTCGCGGCCCTGACGGCCTGCACTACCGACGAAGAGACAGGCAAGGCGGCCAGTAAGTCCTCCGCGAGCACATCAACCAAAGCCGGTCGAGATAACGGCAAGGCATCCCCGTCGGCACCCACTAAGGGCTCCGAAGGAACGGGTTCCTCCGGCGGGTCGAAGGGCACCACGGACGGCAGCAGCAACGGCGCGCCCGGCCCAGACGAATACAGCGATGGCGATGGATACGGAAACGGCGCACCTGGCCCAGACGAATACAGCGATGGCGATGGATACGGACAGCACGCCATGCTGTGCGACAAGCAGAAGTTGAAGGCCAGTCTCGACGGTCTCTCCGAAGCGGGAACCAGAGGCAAGGGCAGGTTCATGGTGGAGAACACGTCGTCCAAGGACTGCGTGTTGCCGAAGGTCTTGGACGCCACGTTCGGCGCCGCCGGAAATGATTTGCCCGTCAAGAGCACTACGGACGCCGCCCAGGCCCCCATCACCCTCAAGCCTCACGCAACGGCGACAGCACTACTCTGGTACACAGTAGACGCGTCCAAGCCGTCCCTTGAAAGCGCGCAGCTCAATTTTGACGAGTTTGGCTACCTCGCGGTGGAAAAGTGGGGCGAAGCTATATACATGGGAGGAACAACCGCCAAGGTCGGTGCCTTCACCTCGTGATCTGGAGCTAGCCTCGCCGCTTCGGTTGGGATGAGGCCGGGAGGGCGATTCACAAGCCCCGGTTTGTGTTCCCGTCCTTCATCAACAGCAACGGCCTTACTCTGCAGTCTGACGAGCCCTCACACAAGTCGGCTACTCAGGGCGGGGTCGTTGGGCTGGCAGGCTACCCTCCCGCTGACCGTCGCCCCATACCGCCGTGAACGGACTGTGCACCGGCAAGACCCCACCCCCCTGAAGTCGACGAACGCTGTGATCAGTCAGCGACTGGAACAGTACCCATAGTGCCGTCGCTGCCGATCGGGCGGTGCACTGGGGGTCGGGACGGACATGTCCCTCCTGATCCTCTCAAGGGGCGCGCCTGCCTCTCGCCAAAGTGTCAGGGCGCGCCCCTTGTCTTGTGTGGGCCACTCGTTTCTACGGCACGACACCGACAAATGAGAAGCCCAATTCCGCTTCTCCTGAGTCGAGTTGACATCAGCCCAGCAATGTTTCACGTTAAGTGAGTGTTCGAAATCTCTGGCCAGGTGATCTGCTCAGCTGGAGAAGATGGTCTGGCTTCATCGGGATTTCGTAGGGTGGCAGGGGCGCGTGCTCGCCTTGTTTCCAGCGCCACGATCAGCCGTTTTCCATGCCAGCTCCGCTAAAAGACCGAGTGAATGAGATGACATCGATCGCAGTGACTGGGCATGCGAACCTCACGGAGGTGAGCAAGCCTCTGATCAGAGAAGCCCTGGTGTCTAGGCTCCTCCGATACCCAGCCTTGGAGTTGGCTGGTATATCTTGCCTGGCCGCAGGTGCGGACAGGGTCTTCGCGGATGCCGTTTTGGCCGTGGGAGGACGGTTAATCGCGGTGATCCCCTCGTGGGACTACCGGGAACGCATGGTGGATCCGAGTCATGCCGATGACTTTGATCGCCTGTGCCAGGCGGCCGCTGAAATCAAGGTGATGCCGTACCGGCGGACCACGCATGATGCCTATGTTGCCGCCAACCGTGTGCTCCTGGGTCGTGCCGAGTTGCTGATGGCCGTGTGGGACGGCATCCAGGGTGGGCGCGGTGGGACGGCGGATGTCGTAGCCACAGCCCAGGCCTACGGGCTCCCTGTGGAGATCGTCTGGCCGGCCGGTGCTGCGCGAGGGCGGCCATGGCTCATTCGCCCTTGAGGAGAGCTGGGCGAGCTGCTCGTCCAGGGTGAAGTGGCCGGTGTCGACCGCGGCCTCCAGCCAGTCCGCGGCACCGCGGACCTTCGCGATCCCGCCGCGGATCGTCTCGCGCTCGTCGTTGGTGAACTCCTGGTCGCGCATCCGCGGGACGAGCCGGCCCAGGGTGGCGACATACTGGTGGCAGGAGCCGACCAGGTCCAAGTATTCGAGGGTGTGCTCGATCCTGCGGACCGCCGGGATACGGTCGCGGATCTTCTCCCGGGTCTCTTCGCTGTTGTCGAACTGGGCCCGGTTGACCGTGAAGCGGGTGTCGTCGTTGCGCATGGCCTGCCGCGCGACGCGGGGCCGTTGCAGCAGCTCGGAGGTGACGTGCGTGGCCACCTCGTCATCGCGGGTCAGCTCCTTCACCACGCGGACCCGGTCAGCGGCCGGCAGCGCGGCCGCGGTCTCCGGACGGCTCAGCAGACTGGCCGTGACCTTCACGGCGACCTCGTCGTCGCGGGTCAGATCCCTGACCGCCCGGACCTTCTCCTCGACCGTCACCGGCCGGTCGACCTGCTGCCCGACCAGGCGTTTCGCCCCGTCCGTGGTCCACTGTTTCTTGTTGGCCCGAGGGTTGAACGGGGCGTCCTCGATGGCGGCCCACCGCTCGGCCTCGTCCGGAATCGACGCAAGGATCTTGTGGACGGTGAACGGCACTCCGTCCTTGCGCCTGCCGGCCGGCCAGCGCGACGCGGTCCACCGCCAGTCCGTCACCGTGGCCAGGGCCACCCCGATGTCGTCGGCGAACATCTGCAGCGGCTCCTCGACCGTGAACAGCTCCTCGGTGCCCTTGGCCACCGATCCGCCCACCGGCCTTATCGGTTCGATCTCCACAGCCTTGTCCCCGAGAGCGAACTGGGTCTTCGCGACCTGCGCGACCAGTTCCCTCGCTTCGGCCACCAGCTGTTCGTAACGCGTCCGTGACACGCTCCCGACCCGCTCCGACATACCGCCTCCACCCTCTTCATCCCGGGCAGGGCCACCCACCGGACAGCGGCCGCACGACAACACATCAGCCCAGGTCACGACCAGAGTGGAGCCCCGCTTTCCCCAGCGGCAGGCGCGAGGGAGGCGCGCGATGCGCGACGACGAGGCCGTTACCCCTCTGCGGAACCTGTGGTCCTGCCGGGACGGAAGCAGCGTTCGCCTATGACGTCACCGTGACGGAATCCCGTGGCACCCTGCCCCTCTAGGCCCGAGTGCGACACCGCGACGAACAGAACACCGCCGATCGCCGATGTTCAACCCCCACCGTCCATCCCCGGCCGCAGACCGGACACACCGCATCGTCCCCACGCTGCATCGCCGCCACCCGTCGGCGAGCCTGATCCAGCACCCGCCACCGCCGTGACCTGCACCTACCCGAACAGAACACCGCTGTCGCCAGCTTCGCCGGCGACAGCGGCACCCCACACTCCCGGCAATACCTTCGAACCACCCCACCAGACGCCATACCGCCCAGCATCCCGATCACCGGAACGTAGGGCCAGAGATCTCAGACAGACACTGAGCTTGTTCTTTATCTACCAAGACCTTCCCGGCTTGCCGATGGCTTTGAGGCTCTCGGGGCGTTTGACGGTCTTGCCGACGTCGTAGCGGGGTGCCCGGTGTCTGTTCTTGGCGCCGGGTGGTCGTCCGGGGCCGGTGCCTCGGGGTTTGGGAACACGGGTCGGGCAGGCGAGGTAGGCGCGAATGTTCCTGAACCCCCGGCGGACCCGGGCCGGGGTGAGCCGGTCGGAGGTGGCGGGTTTCTCCCACGGCCGGCGGAGGTCTTCGGCGAGGGGCCGGGCGAGCCGGAGCTGGGTGTGAGCGACGATCAGGATCCAGGTCCAGCGGTCCGCCGCCTCGGGAGTACGCAGTTTCGGAGTGGTCCAGCCGAGGGTCTGCTTCGCGAATCGGAAGGTGTGCTCCAGGTCGAAGCGGCGGAGGAATGCCTGCCAGAAGCGGTCCACGTCTTCCGGGGTGGCGCCCGTCTTGGAGGACCATAACCATACCGGCGGGGCATCGCGGTCCTTGGACAGATGCTCGACTTTCAACCGGATCAACGTCCCCTCGACCAGGGGAAGTTCACCGTCGTGGTCGAGCCATGAGGAGCGGTGGGTGAGCCGTGGGTGGACCCGGTCCCAGGCCTGGGTTTCGGCCTTGCCGTAGTTGGTGGTGTCAGTGACCGTGGTGATCGCGGGCTCGGGCCAGGTTTCCGGCCTGGTGAAGCGGAATTCCGGGCCGTGCTTGGGTGGCCGCCCGCCCTTCGGGTCGTGGACGCGAGGCGGCTTCGGCAGGCGCATGACGCGGTCGGAACGGACCCGGCCGACCAGCTCGACGGGCAGGTCGCGCAGGACCCAGCACGATATCCGGGCCCCCGACCTGCCACTGGCCTGCGGCGATGAGCCGTTCGATGACACCCCGCAGCTGGGAGGCCGTGACCGCGGTCGCGTCGTCCGCCGGGCCGAGCCGGACCGCGTCCAGGATCGCGGTCCAGGACGTGGCACCCGGCTCCAGGACGGCCACGAAGGAATAGGGCCAGCCCGGAATGAACTGCGATGCCGTCTTCGCGCGGCCATAGACGTGACAGAACAGCCGGTCGGCTGAGCACGGCGCGTCCGAGCGGAGCCACGGCGACACATCGACCGCCAAGACCAGGCGCCCGCCGTCGAAACGCGGCAAGGGCAGCCCTGCCAGCAGCGTCCGAAGCCGGTCGACGTCGATCCGGCCGCGGTTCAAGCCTCCGTACATCGCTCCGTGCCCGCGCCGATGCTCGGGCAGAAGGGTCAAGTCCACCGCGGACTTCACCGCACCATCGGCACACAGCACCGCGTCCACCAACTCGAACAGTTCGTCGCGCCGAGCGGTCAGACACTCGTAGAACTCGCCCCGGAAGCGTGACGCTTCCGCGAACGCTTCCCTGCGGACAGCATCAGGCAGCAGACTCATCCTCACGGCCTTCGTCGTGGTCACGTGCACCTTGGTCGGAGCACATGATCAGACGAAGGCCGCCCCCACGTCCGACGAACCCTCAGGTGAGCGACTTAGTTCGAGACACCGTTCGGGGCCGGAAGAAAAAGAACAAGCTGAGTCCAGTTGATCTGGAGCGGCGGCGTATGCAGGCGACTGAAGCACTCAAACAAGGATGCGGTGAAGCAAGGTCGCGGAAGTACTTCGTATGCCGTGCCCAGACTGAACCTCCGGGGCCCCGTAGTGTCCCCGGCAGGGCCAGAACCTCTCCAGGCCCGTAGCGGTGGGCCAGCCGGTGGCTTCAGGTCCGTCAGGAGCAGCGTCGGCATCGGCTGTGGCACGCCGTCTCGGACGCGAAGGCCACCCGTGTGTGTGCTGGACTTCAAGGCAGGCCGGCTATCGAGGCGAGGCTCTCAAGCACAGCGACGGCCGTGAGTATCCCCTGCCCGACCCCGCGCGCGGTGAGGCTGATCTTTGGGAGTGGACACCCTGACAATGGATTTTGATGGTCCAGGGAGGTGCTCTACCCCGCTGTGGGTCCGCCAGGACGAGGCCCAGGCCGTGGGAGACTCAATGAAACCAGACCAGGGCCGAAACCCTGATCTGCCGTTCTTCCCGGATGACCGCGTATTCGATGATGACTGACTCTTCAGGGACTTCCAGCGAGTAGCGGATGCCGGAGTCGTCCATCGGATCGCCGGGCGGCTTACGGTTGGCATCGACAGCGGTGCCCGCCTCGATTCCCAGGGCATGCAAGAAATGCAGGACCATTTTGGACAGTTCCGGGGGCATATCGAGTATGACACTCGCCGGGATCTCCTCCGTCCATACCGTCCAGCCGCGCCGTGGCCGGCCGGTCATCCGACCCCCTTTTCTACCTGCTCCAACAGGTCCTCGACCGCGAACAGAGGGCGGCTGGCGCTGACCCGACTGGTCTCGGCCTCCCGGGCACGGTCGAGCATGACGGCCTTCCACCAGCGGCGCATCACGCCGGGAACCTCGTCCTCCTCAACGGTCAGTACCTCGCCGTGAAAGCGCGCACGGTCCTCGTCAGTCAGAGAGTCGCCGATGGCACTAATGGTCCGAGGGATCGCGGCAACCCGGCTGTCTGCCGGATGCTCGGGCTGCACGGACACAGAGTCCCCTTCACTGTCCAAGGCTCCAGCGCCCCACGAGTAGTCCAAGGTCTGCCCCCGCTCACCCTACAGATCACCAGGTCCCCAACCTCGATTCGTCAGCAGGACTCGGTAGCTGACCTGCTCGACAGTTCGCCCGTAATGTCCTCCGGCCGTTCGTTCTGATTCCCTCCTCTGCCGCTGGACCGGCATGCCCGACGCTCACAGCCCGGTAACCATGTCGAGAAACGGGACTCGCTGATCGAGCGCGTCGTGCTGGTACCACAGGACACTTACCTCCGCGGTAGCGGAAATCCACAGGACCGGGTCCGGGTACACCGAGAGAGCAGAGACTGAGTACGTGCTGCGCTCAGCCGCTGTCAACGGCACATGAGATCGTCCGGACCATGAACGTGGATATGCATGGGGTCCACCTGGTCGATCGGGTGATCGACCTCGATTCTTCAGCGGTGGCCATCGACTGACTGGCCTGGCGGGCTGCCCGTTTTGTCCTCTGCCGTTCGAGGACGGGCCGTCGCGTGACGCTGCGGGTGCGCCGGCCTCCACGGGGCCGGAGTCCTTCCGGTCTGCTCCTTCCTGGTCCTCGCTGGGATGGTGGCCGACCGTCAAGTGACGGCCGGGAGGTCGGTCAGCCGCTGCCAGGCCAGAGTGAACGCGTGGGCCCAGGGCCAGGTGCGTTCGATCCGCAACCACCGGCGGCGGGCGTGGTGGGCCAGGCGGGCGGGAAGGTGGTAGATCCGGAACCGCATCGTGTCGGGCTCGGCGCGCACCAGATCGTCCTGGTCGTGCAGGGCCAGGAGACGGACCCAGCAGTCCAGGTCGTGGCCGATGTTCGCGGCGAGCATCCACCCCTGGTTGACCTGCCACTTCTTGGACGGCAGGTTACGCAGGCCCATCGCCTTGTCACCACGCACGCGGTCCTCGACCGTGGCGTGGGAGCGGCTGAGGGCATCGAGCCACTGCGGCTGGTGGGAGCCGGCGATGCCCCACATGTGGCGGATGTTCGTGGCGACGATGCTGTACTTCCAGCCGGTCTTCTTCTCGAACGCGGTCAGCTTCTTGACCTGCCGCCCGGACGGTTTGACCCGGCGGACCAGCAGCCGCATCCCGTCCGGCCAGCCCGGCCGCCGGTTCAGCCCGGTCAACTCCGCGACCCCATAGCTTTCGTGGGGTGTGCCGTCCTGTTCGAGCAGCGCGTCCCAGGCTGCGGCCGGCAGTTTCACGATGGCCTGCTCGTCGTCGGCGGTGATGGTCCAGCCGGTCAGGTAGCGCACGGTGCGCCGGGCGGTGTTCAGCTTCTCCAGGTGCTCCAGCAGTTCGTGGGTGGCGCCCGCGCCGTCGACGCGGACCAGGATCTTCGCGCGGGAGCTGTCGGGGATCTGCCGAAGCGCGTCCGCGAGCACGGCGAGGTGGTCGGCGACCGTGTTCGAGCCCGCGTTGCCCTCGCGCAGCAGCATGGCCAACGACTCCTGGGTGTTGGCACACCACGCCGCGAGCGGGTGGAAGCCGAACGTCTTCTTGAAGGTGGCCGCGGCGCCCTCCTTCTTGGAGGACGCGTTGATGATCGTGGCGTCGATGTCGATCACGATCCAGCCGGTCAGCACCTTGCCGGCCACCGTCAGCCAGGGGAAGCCGCCGGGACGCAGCGCGAGCACGTCCCACACCCGGCGGCGTACCCGCGCGCGGGCTTTCGCGATCCGCCCGCGCGCCCGCCGGTCGAGGTCGGCCAGCAGACGGTGCGCGGTGGAGTCCGACGCGGCCGGGCCGAAGATCGCCTGGTGGTGGGCCTGGAGTTGCCCGGCGTCGGACAGGTTCGTCGCCCCGAGCACGATCGCCGAGGCCAGGCCCAGCAGCACGTGCGTACGGTCCCGCCAGTTCGCGCTCCCGCCTGCCGGCCACAGCCGCGCAAGCGCGGCGGTCAGCCCGACCTGGTCCGCGACCCGTGCAGCAGCACCCCGGCATGCCCGACCAGCCCCTTCCCATCAGCCGTCACAGACAGCCGCCGGTCCCAGAAAGGTGCACCTGACTCTTGCGCTGATACGACCTCGACACTCGCATCCTCGCAGGCCACGGGGCACCTTTCGCTAACTCCGAGTCAGACCGGCTCGCCCGGCTGAATACCCGAGGTCGAGCAGGTGACGCAGCACGGTTGGGACACGACGGATGCGCCGGTCATTTCCGATCCGGTGCCGGTGCCAGCAGAAGTGATAGCCCGATTGCGACTGCCCGGAGACAGGTCGTTGCCGCCGAGCCTGCAGCGCTGGCTCGCCTTCGACGGCTCGTGGCTCACCGAGCTGGGCTGGCTCAAGAGCCCACAGCACCCCCTCCTGGAAGGCCAGCCGTTGGGCGAGACCACGGCGCAGATGCACGGGTTCACCGAACAGGACGGCCCATGGGTGGAAGTGTTCACCGCTTTCGAGGGGCTGCTGCCTGGGCGGTGCTTCCCCCTCGTCGGTGGCTGCGACTCCCGGCGCCTGCTGTATCCGGGGGAAGCCGACTCCACCGGTGAATACCCCATCCTGGTGACCGATATTGACGACCTGCCCTATGTCGCCGTGATGTACCCGGGACTCGATGTGTACCTGGCCGAACTCGCCGGAGTGATCGACCTGGACTTCGACGACTACACCTCGCTGACCCACCACGCCGAG
Source organism: Streptomyces sp. NBC_00289 (assembly GCF_041435115.1). Taxonomy (NCBI): domain Bacteria; kingdom Bacillati; phylum Actinomycetota; class Actinomycetes; order Kitasatosporales; family Streptomycetaceae; genus Streptomyces; species Streptomyces sp. NBC_00289. The sequence continues at coordinate 110,322 of NZ_CP108046.1, forward strand.
TACGGCAGTCGCATGCGAGAACACGCCGACCGCACTGGACTGGGCCCCGAGGGCACAGAAATCCAGGACCGGGATTGGTCAGATAGCAGCGGCTGACCGTCTGAAACTCACCTTGGAAGAGGCGATTGCCCATTTTGAGGAAATCGGATTTCCCGGTCGGCGGGATCACTCTTCCCTGCCGGTCGGAACTGCGAACCGTGCCGCCAACGTCTATCGCGAGCACGAGCGACCATCACTGGAGGCCATTGACCATGACTTCGAAGAATTCCGGCGGCGTCGGATGCCTCCTCGCCGGCCTCGGTGCTGCTATCGCGGCGCTCGTGTGGGCGCCGCGGGCCGCGTTCAGTATCGATGGAGGGTTCGAAGGCCATGCCGTGATCTGAGCGTACTCTTCGTCGGTCTGCCGCTCATCGTGCTTGGCGGCGCTCTGGCTCCGGCCTTCGCCTGGGTGCTGACCATACGGTGGGTGCGCCGCCCCCGGGCCGCGGCACTCGCGGCCGTGGCCGCGCTCGCATTCGGGGTGTGGGGCGCTCACGGAGTGGTGGACCCCGCGCCAGCACCCGGCCCCCGGTTACGGACCCGGGATCTGACCTGGCGCCGTCTGTTGAGCCCGGGCTGCCACGGCTCGAAGCAAGCCCGGCTGCCGCATGCGTACGCGCGCACCTTGCCGGTCTGCGCTTGTGCCTTCAGCCGTTGATGCCTCCACCGTCAGGGGGACCGGCTACTGTGGCCGGACATCCTGAACGATCTTGGTGGGAGTGGTGGGCAGTGGCGGGCGAAACGCTGGCGACGGTTGTGGGGAACTTGACCGCTGATCCGGAACTCCGGTTCACAACGGCAGGAATTCCGGTGGCCGGTTTCACGGTTGCATCGACGCCGCGCACGTACGACCGTGAACGGGGCCAGTGGGTGGATGGCGAGCCGCTGTTCCTGCGGTGTTCGCTGTGGCGGCAGCCCGCCGAGAATGCTGCCGGGTCCCTGACCAAGGGCATGCGCATCATCGTCACCGGACGGCTCAAGCAGCGGACCTTCGACGACAACGAGGGACAGCGCCGCACCGTCGTCGAGATGGATGCCGAAGACGTCGCGGTCTCCCTCACGTACGCGACCGCGTCTGTCACCAAGGCCTATCGGCCCAGCGGCAGCGGAGCAGCCGCACCAGTCCCGGGTCAGCAGCCGCAACAGCCCAGCGCCGAGACGCAGCCACACCCCTTCTGAGCTTCCGGCCTCGTGAGAGGTGAACACGGGCGGCGATAATATTCCTAGGATTCGGGGGTCATCGATGGTAGGAATTTCGCGTCCTGACTCCCAGTCTCAGTAGTCGACGTCAATGAGCCTTTTTCACTTGTACGGCCTGCGGGTGAGGGTCGGCAAAGTGTTGCCGGTGGCGTGCCGAACGGGGCATCCCGTTGGTTTGGAGAGTCGCCAGACATAACCTTCACCTGCGGAGATGCCCCGTGTTCTCCTATGGTGCCGGATGCGATGTCGATCCGGAGCTCCTGGAGCTGGTCACGATGGTGATCGTGTCCTGTGAAGCCGGCCGGCGCTGCAGACTGCGTCCGTACGACCGGGCCCGGTGCACCCTGGTCTACCTGCGCAAGCACGACACCCTCGAACAGATCGCCGCAGGCTTCGGCATCAGCACGGCCACCGCCTGGCGCTACGCCCGAGATCGCCGAGTTCATCGACACCGGACACCACAACGCCAAGAGCGAGGGAATCAACCGCGTGATCAAGCTGGTCGCCCGCAACGCGTTCGGTTTCCGCAATGCCGTCAGCCAGCGCCTACGCACACGCTGCGTGACCACCCGCCGAGCCCGCGGACACCTCCGCACCGCTTAACTTCGAAGACCCCGCAAGGAACCCCTCCACCCCCGCTACGTCAAGGACGCCAGCGCCTACGAGATCAAGCACGAGGCGCGCTACCAGACCTTCGCGACCAACCATCGCCGGGGACAGATCGCCCATCTGGACGGCCGGCACCGCAAGCACGCCAGGATCGAGCCCAAGATCCGCGATCAGAAGGCGTCCGGGATCGGCCTGTTGCCCTCGCGCGAGTTGAACGTCAACGCCTCCTGGCTCACCGCCACCACCCTCGCCGCCGATCTCCGCTGCTGGTTCCAGCTCCTCGCCCTGGACGGCGAGATGGCCAGGGCCACTCCGAAGACGTTGCGCTACCGCGTCCTCCACGTGCCCGCCCGCCTCGTCCGCGGCCAGCGGAAACGACGCCTGAAACTTCCCGGCACCTGGCCCTGGGCCGGCATCATCATCCGCGCCTTCCGGCGCATCCTCGCTCTGCCGCACCCCATCTGACCAGCACAAACGATCACATCGAACGCCGAGAGGGGGCCACCAGCAGGCCCCGGGCCCGTGGAACCCGGCGTCATCCGGTACGTCAGCCGACGCGCGCCCCTGACCGGCACCGTCCCCGGACAGGAATCAACGCGACATCACGGACGCAAGATCAACCGACCGCCGCCGTGAAACAACGAGGCCAGGGCCTGCTGCGCCTTGCGGCGGCGCGAGGATGTGTCGGTGAGCGTGGCTTCCTCTTCGCTGAGGACGGTCTGGATGATGTCGACGTAGTCCGGACCGACCTTCCATACGGCCTGTCCCGGATCGAGCGCCGGGATCTTTTCGACAGGCTGCCGTTCGAGGGAGCGGGATACCGGCCCCGACCGCCTGGACGACCTGCCCGCCCAGTCCCGGCCGGTCATCGCCGACACCAGGGGTGAAGGCCTGGCGCTGTTCTGAGGGGTCGGATCGGCATTTCGTGTCGCGCCTTGGCCGCTGGCCTGGTGACAGGGGTTTCACCAGCTCTTGGAAGTCGAGGGCGGTGATTGTCTTGGCGACGAGAGAAAGGGCGCCGAGGGGGTCGCGGTAGTGGGTGGTGGGGATCTTCCTGTCCTTCAGATGAGCGATCGCACGAGTGCTGCTTTCGCGTCTGAAGGCAGCTTTTTGTTGTTGTTGGGGCTGCGGGGTTGTCCCGGTTTCTGCCGGGACAACCCTCATCTGGGGATGAACACAACAGGTTTCCCCCGCAGTGTCAGGCGCGGGTGGCTGTGGTGTTCAGCGATATCAGGCAAGCTCTGGTAGGAAGCTGACTGATCCCAGCCTTGCAGCGAGATCTTTCAGTAGTTCTCTCCCTGCCGACCACAAGGTGATATCCCAGCAGTTCGGTGACCTCTCGACCAAAAGCACCCGCTGGTCGCCGGACCGGTCGGCATACCGGAAAGTGGTCCCGGCAGGAACTTCAAACGAAGACTGCATCTGTTGGAGCTCTGTTCCGAGCGTCGTCAAATCGACCTGGGTTACTGGTAGCGCTCGACCGCTTAGGGAAAATCCGTCCGGGAATACGTCCCACAGGCGGGTGTAGATCAGATCGGAGAAGCGCGCCACATGCGGCTGCCACTGCATCTCGGGTCCCACCACATCAAAAGAAACTACCAGCGGCGGGTCATCTGCGCCGTTGAGGCGCGCGACCATGAACCACACGCCTTGATCCTCCTCCATGAACGGCAGGAGGCCGAGAGCCAACGGATCGACCCTGGAAGCTTCCTCGCCGGGCTCCGCCTCCTGGTCGCTGGCGCCACCGGGAAAACGCCAATACGGCCCCCAATACCCGAAGTCCCTTATTGGGTAGATTCGTTCCAGGCTCGATGTCGCAGCGAGGAGATCCACCAGCTTGGGGCGGGAGTACCATTCGCGGACCGCTGCAGGCAAGACAACGCCGTGCGTGGCCTCCAGCAGGTCCAAGCGATCTACGGCGGCATCAGACACATTCGCCGCTGCGCCAGCAAGGGTCAACGCTGCCGAAAAGTAACTCAACTTGCGAACGCCTCCATAAAGTGCACGGAAATGCCCCACTCGAGTAAACATTTACCCAGTCTTATTTACGAAACATGCCCTAGCTTGATCTTTAACGCCTGGCGTCGAATGACGCGTCGAACTTGATCACTCGGTCCGGTAACTGCCGTACGTGGAGGCGGCCTTCGTCTGAACATGTGCTCCGACCAAGGAACACACACATTCAGAACGAAGGCCGTGAGGATGAGTCTGCTGCATCACGACGCCCAATCGGAGGCGTTGGCACAACTGTCATGCTTCCGGGGCGAGTTCTACGCCTGTCTGACCGCTCGTTCGGACGCCTTGTTCGAGCTCGCTGATGCCATCCTGTGCGGTGACGGGCCGGTGAGGTCTCTGGCCGAGCTGTCGCTGGTGGGTGAACACCGTCGCGGTCATGGCGGGCTCTACGCGGCGGTGGCCCGTGGTCGCATCGATGCCGGCCGGCTGCGGCGGGCACTGGCCGAGGTGCAACTGCCACGGGCTGCCGACGGCCGGCTGGTCCTGGCCATCGACGTCACCTGCTGGCTGCGGCCCGACGCGCACACCTCACCGCAGCGGATCCTGTGCCACACGTACGGCCGGGGCAAGGACCACCACATCCCGGTCCCGGGCTGGCCCTACTCGATCATCTGCGCGCTGGAGCCGGGCCGCAGCTCATGGACCGCACCACTGGACGCACTGCGGCTGGCGCCCGGTGATGACACCGCCACCGTCACCGCCCGGCAACTGCGTGATCTACTGCAGCGACTGATCGCAGCGGGGCAGTGGCAGGCGGGTGACCCGGACATCCTCGTCGTCGCGGACGCCGGATACGACGCGCCCCGCCTTGGCTTTCTCCTCAAAGACCTGCCGGTCCAGGTGCTGGCCAGGATGCGATCCGACCGGGTCCTGCGCAGGGCTGTCCCACCGCGGCTGCCGCACACCCAGGGCCGGCCGCCCCGGCACGGTGGCGAGTTCGTCTTCGGACAGCCCGACACCTGGGGCACCCCGGACACCGAGGCCGTCGCCGACACCCGTCTCTACGGCACCGCCAGGGCCCGCTCCTGGGACCGCCTGCACCCCAAACTGACCCACCGTTCCTCCTGGGCCGCTGCCGACGGCACCCTCCCGATCGTCGAAGGGACGGTGATCCGCCTGGACATCGACCACCTGCCCAGCGGAGCAACCCCCAAGCCAGTCTGGCTGTGGTGGTCCGGCACCGACGCCACCCCGGCAGATGCCGACCGTCTCTGGCAGGTATACCTGCGACGCTTCGACATCGAGCACACCTTCCGCCTGTTCAAACAGACCCTCGGCTGGACCTCCCCGAAGATCCGCACCCCCGAGGCAGCCGACCGATGGACCTGGCTGATCCTCGCCGCCTACACCCAACTGCGGCTCGCCCGGCCGCTGGCGGCCGACCGACGTCGCCCCTGGGAAAGACCAACTCCGCCGGACAGACTCACCCCCGCCCGAGTCCGCCGCGACTTCCGGCACATCCGCCCCAAGGCCAGCTGCCCGGCCCAAGCACCGAAACCCACCCGTCCTGGCCCCCGACGACCACCAGGCCGAAAGAACACCCGACCCACCCCACGCCACGACGTTCACACACCCCGCAAAACACCGGCGGCGAAACAACGAACGAAGAAGTCGACCACCCCACGACCACGCCGCACAGGTTAAAGATCAAGCTAGCTTGCGCACCCGTAAAGACAAGAGCCACCGATGTCGATCCACTCGGTATCGCCGATAGACCCGCAAGTCTCTGATCAGACGATGTGATCACATTCGATCAGCAACTGCCATTCCTGGATTTCAAGGTAAGGCGCAAAGTGCTCATTGTCAGCCACGGATTTGCTTGCTGCGGGATCGCGCTCGACTATCTTCTCAAGTTCGCGCAGCGAATCGTTGGGTCTCCCCAAGATCGCCAGAGTCTCAGCATGTTTGTAGCGCACCATGAGAGCCATCGGCAATGCGGCCAACGTTCTCCCGCCGACTTCGGCAGCCTCCACATGAAGATCCAGCCTCCGCAACAGCAGAATCAGATTGAACGCCGAGCTTTCGTGGTCGTCTTCAAGCGCCAGTGCCGCGCGGTAGGACCCGAGAGCTTGTTCGTGATGCTGAAGCGCCTCATGAGCAAAAGCGAGGTTGAAGTGTGCATCAGTGAAGTCGGGATCTATTGTAATGCACTTCTCTGCGAACGATATCGCCGCCTCGTAGCTGTCTAGTGCGGCTGCTGCCTGAGATGCAAGAAAGAGAAGTGACGGATTCTCCGGCTCGGCGGCAAGCAGGGGGGTGAGCCGCTTCTGAGCCTTCGCAAATTTCTCGGAATGCAGCATCCAAACGACCTTCGCCATAGGGCTTTGCGGTGCCAGGACATCAACAACGAAGGGATCACCAGCGTACTTTGTGAATTCCCTCCGCGCTCGCTCGATCAGGTCATCGTTGAGCGCGAGCGCACTGGCCATGTCACGTACTGCGCGCCCCCGCCGTCCTAACCTCGATCGTTCATGAGTCCTTGTCGGTTTGTTGACGGGGACTCTGCGTTTGTGTGGTGGGGTCTTTTCGGGGCTGGGGCAGGCCGAGGGCCCGGCTCTCGCGTCGGATGGGCGCCGGGTTCCACTTCACCGGTGTGGTGGTGCGGGTTTGTCGGGACGGGCGATGTGGCTGGTCAACCGGGGTTCGGCAGGGCGTGGAGCCTGACGATCGCGTGGCTGATGACAGCGGTCCAGGGCCATCGGGCGGGCAGGCGGAGCCAGCGGCGACGGCCGGTGTTCACGAGCTGAGCGGCGGCGGAGAACAGCCGCAGCCGGAGCTTCTTGGGTTCCCAGCGGCGGGCCTCGCCGGTCAGCGCGAGCATCGGCATCCAGGCGAGGAGGTCGAGCGCGAGGGAGACGATCTCCAGCCAGATCTGGTTCTGGGCCGTGTCGTGCAGGGGCAGATTGCGCAGGCCGGTGGCACGGGCGCCTCGGATGCGGTCCTCGCAGCGTGCCCGTCTGCGGTGACGCAGTTCGAGGTCGGCGAGCTGGCCGCCTTTCGTGTTGGTCGCGAAGCAGGTGAGCCGGTTGCCGTCGAGGTCGGTGAAGCGCAACTGGGCGCCGGGGTGCGGGCGTTCTTTGCGGACGATCAGCCGCATGCCCGTGGGCCAGGTACTCAGGTCGGGCATGTCGGTGATCTCGGCGACCCAGGCGCCGGGCCGCTCGGTGCCGTCGGCGTCGTAGGCGGGTGTCCATGCCTTCTTCGGGATCTTCAGTACGGCCTGGTGGATGGCGTCGGTGGTGGTCATTCCGACGGAATACGACAGCCACCGGCCCCGGCGGGAGAGCCAGTCGAGGAAGGTGTGGGTGCCGCCGGCGGAGTCGGTGCGGATCAGTGTCTGCCGTCCCCGCCGCAGGTGTTTGGGCAGTTGGGCGACCCTGATGGTTAATTCGGGGTCAAGCCGCGAGGGCGAGTTCGAGGCGGGCGAGGTGGCTGGTCCTGGTCCGGTCCATGGGGTGGCCGTTCCACCAGGCGTGGAGTCGGATGAGGTTGAGAGCGACGGCCGAGTAGACGTGCTCGAGGTGCGTCCGGGCCAGGCCGCGGTAGCGGGCACGGCGGGTGCCGGTGACCGCGACGGCCTGGCGGATGGTGCCCTCGACGCCTGCTCGTCGTCGGTATTCGTGCTGCCAGTCACGGGTGGCCTGGGCGAGGCGGGCGGTGTGCTGGAGCTCGTGGAGTTGGCGGGGCAGGACGGTGAGCTGCCGGTATCCGGCCTTCGAGGTGGTGCACCGGCCCCGGGCCGGGCACGGCTGGCAGGTGGTCTTGGCGAACTTGATGACCACGGCGTCGGTGCCGCGCTGGGTGCAGGGGCTCCAGGACGAGCTGGTGCGGCCCTGCGGGCAGACGGCGTTCTGCTGTTCGAAGTCGATGGCGAACGCGGCCCGGTCGTAGCCGGCACCGGCTCTGGCCTGGGGCGAGCAGTCGCCCAACAGCGGGCTGATCAGCACGGTGCCGAAGTCCTTGAGCGAGGAGGCGACAAGCGCCGCGGAGGGATAGCCGGAGTCGACGTAGTGCTCGCCCGGAGCCAGTTTCCGGCCGGCCAGGGTCTGGTGGATCGGCTCGGTCATCGACGCGTCCGGCACGGTGGCATCGGTCGTGGCCACGTTCGTGACCAGGTTCGGGGCGCGGTTGTCGCCATCATCGTCGTCACAGGTCTCGGACAGGTGGATCTTGTATCCCAGCCAGAACAAGTCCTCGCCCTTGGCCGCCCAGCGGGCGTCGGTGTCGTACGGAGAGCCGAGACGGACTCTGGCCGGCGGGAGACCGTCCTCGTCCGCCGCCCGCCGCCGCACCTCCCGTCCTCTGGGGGTGTCGGTGACCTGGTAGTTCTGCACCAGTACGGTCCGCAAGACCTGCACCGCGGGCAGCTCGCGCAGCCATCCCGGCACGTCGGCGCGGTAGACCGCTTCCAGCAGTGTGACCGCATCCGTTCCGAACGCGACGGCCAGGTCGGCGCGCTTGGACGCGGTGACGGGCAGCCGCCAGGAATCGACCCGGGCCGCATAACGCCTGGACCATGGTTCGACGTCCACGACCGTGGCGAGCCAGCCCGGTGCCGCGGCCGCAAGCGCCTCCAGCACGGCCCGCACACTCTCACCGGCCAACTCCAGGCGGTTCATGTCCCGCACCGCGCTGATCACGTGAGTGGAGTCTGTCCGCTGCTTCCCGCCCGGCTTGACCAGGCCCTTCTCCTTCAACGCGGCCAGCAGCAGGTCCAAGGCCCGCTCCTCCAGGCCGTGCTCGACCACCCGGGTGCGGAACTCCGACAACACCGACGCGTCGAACCCCTCGTCCGCCAGGCCGAGCCCGAGCGCGTATTTCCAGGTGAGGTCCTTGCGGGCGGCATCGGCGGCCTGCCGGTCGGTGAGGTTCTCCGCCATCTGCAGCACCGTGACCAGCGCCAGCAGGCCCGGCGAGAGTGCCGGTCGGCCCCGTGCACCGAACGCACCGGAGAACTCCGTGTCCGGGAACACCTCGGGCAACTGGTCCCGGATCGCCACCGCGAGCGGCGGCTCCTTACGCGCGTATATCTTCCGCACCGCCGCAGCGATCTCCGGCGACGGTTCCGGCCACGACCGCGGCGACATCGACAAAACGAGCCCCTCCCCGGCCGGACCCTCCCGGCACAGGAGGAACCTGCCCACCCACTCCCACCAGCACCCTCAGCCGCACGAATTAACCATCAGGGTCTTGGGCCAGGGCGAGTTGGGCGGTTTCGATGTGGTCGGCGGCGGTGTTGGAGCCCGCGTTGCCGGGCCGCAGCAGGGCGGCCACCGGTTCCCCGGATCCGGCTGGGCCGTGGTCGACGAACGCGACGAGCGGGTGATGGCCGAAGGTCTTCTTCCAGGTCGGGGTGGCGTCCTGCTTCTCGGAGTGTGCGAGCACCAGTACCCCGTCGATGTCCACGATCACTTGGCCGTCGGCGGCCGGACTGCTTGTCCCGGCCAACTCCCAGACCCGCGTGCGTACTTCGGAACGTGCGCCCCGGATTGCCGCAAGAGCCTTCGGGCCGGAGGCGGCGAGCGCGTCGACGAGGCGGGAGACGGTCGGATCGGAGGCCACCGGGCCGAACACAGCCGGCTCGGCCCGCAGCATGCCGACGTCTGCCAGACAGTTGCCGCCGAGCGCGACGGCCAGCGCCACATCCAGCAGGATCTTGCCTGGGTCGTGCACGGCCCGCGGCTTGCGCCACGGTGCCAGTGCCGCCGCTATCGCACCGTCCAGGCCACACTTGCGGGCCGTCTCGACCAGCAGCACCGCCCCGGCCTGCGAGACCACCCCGCGGCCGCCGCCCTCGACACGGACGCGCGGGTACGACCCGCTACTCTTCTTCACCTGGAGAGTGCTTCTTTCCTTGCAGTGACAGGACCCTCGACAAGTCCCATCGTTGCAGGTCAGCAGCACTCTCCGCTTTTTTGATCAAGACCCGGACAGACCCACTCGCGAAAGCGCGAGGCTAACTGTGCATTGACGAGCGCACGCTCGAACAGCACTTCGGCCTGCGAGGGGCTATTTGTAAGCATTTGGGTAAGTTTGATACGTTTTTTCAGTAACGATTCTCTTGGCATCGCAACTCCGTGCTCAAAAACTTCACCGACAACACTCGCATAACTTGACAGCACACATCCGGCTGTAAACACCCCACGGCCCCGGAGCGTTTCCGGGATGTCCGGTTTGACCTGGTGATCGCTGGCGGGTCCCGGATGCAGGGCGAGCACGGCGCTTGTGGATCATGGAAGTTCTCTACGCTGCCACGATCTGCAAGGGTGCCGTGCTCGTCGCTCCATCTTCCCCCATGTCCGTTGCGCTTCCGGACGCGTCCCGTCTGACCGCATCGCCGACCTGCGTGGACTCGGTCGTTCCCGAGGGGCTGCTGCAGGTCCTGGCGCAGGTGCCCGACCCGCGTGATCCGCGCGGAGTGCGATATCAACTGGCTACTCTGCTGGCGATCGGCGTCTGTTGATGGCCACGGTGGGCCCACAACTCCCTTGTCTCGGTGGGCGAGTGGGTCCGCCGCTGCGATCAGCAGACCCTGGCCGACCTCGGATGTCCCTACGATCCGCTGGCCGGGCGGATCTGCTGCCCCGACGAGAAGACACTGCGCGACGCCTACGCCAAGGTCAGCCCCGACAAGCTGACCCGGGCCGGCTATCAACGCCTGGCCGCCCTGGCCGAGACAGCAACCGCCGGTGAAGCGAGCGCGCTGGGGGCAACCAGAAGAACCTCGCCCGCCAGCTCAAGTCTCTTCCCTGGAAACAGATACCGGTCCTGCACCGCACCGCCGAGCGCGGTCACGGCCGAGAGGAGATCCGCGAACTGCAAGTCGCCAGCGTCAACGGGCTCCTGTTCCCCACGCCCGCCAGGTCGTACGCATCCGCCGCAGAAGCCGCCCGCTCGGCAAGAAGAAGTGGACTGGAGATCGTCTACGCGGTCACCGACCTGCCCGCCGAGCAGGCTACCCCCGCCGAGATCGCCGCCTGGGCCCGCGACCACTGGACCATCGAGAACTCCGTCCACTGGATCCGCGACGTCGTCTTCGGCGAGGACGCCCGCACGATCCGCACCCGCAACACCCCCGCCGTCATGGCCACCCTGAGCGACATCGTCCGTGGCACGCTGCGGGCCGTCGGCTGGGCCAACACCGCCAGCGCCAGACGTGCCCACACCACCCCGGCCACCATCCTCAAGCTCCATGGCATCACATGACCAAACCGGACAATCCCGGAACACTCCGGGGCCGTGGTAGCGCCGGGACATGTCCCGGCGCTACCACGCGCATCTCCTCCCAAGACCTACTACGGCTCATCACCGTCGACTATGAACGCGAGCTCGCCCAGTTCGACGAGCGAGGGCATAGGCCTCTGCGATTCGATTCCCCGGCACCGCCGACCCGGCCGACGCCGGCTGGTGACTCCGGGGACTGCGGCACTCGTCACCTGGGCGAGTCACCCTCATGACCTGGCGACTGGCCCGGAAGAACTGACAGTCGGCGATCTGGTAAGAGTGGCCTTGGCCGGTGAGTAATGTTCGTCTGGGCTCACCGGCCAGGCATGGTCCTGGGTTAGCGAAGTTCCTCGTTCTGGGCGTGGTAGCAGGAGGGGAGCTCTCCCTTGAGGACATCTACGCCGAACAGCCCGTGAGGCGTGTCTTCATTGGACGGAAGAAAGACCACCAGGGTCGAGCCATCGGGAATCTTGTCCCGGTGAATGGTTGTGACTAGGCGGTTGTTTTCGCGTTCGATCTTCCCGATCGCAGCCCTGGTGACCCCCCTGTCCCGGTTGAGGTCCCTCTGGTCGACAGGGCAGCTGGGGTCTTCACGGTAAACGCGGGCATGTACGCCCATACGGTCCAGATCGTGCTGCAAGCCGGCAGGGTCAGCCAGCACCCTCTCAGGCTCAGGGCCGGTCGGAGGGACACTGCAATTGCCGTTGACGCACTTCAGCTCCCCTCCCTCAACCCGCATGCTCATTTTCACCGTGTTGTTGGGTTCCTGGTCGAGGGTGTAGGCCACGTTGCTGATCCGGTCTGGGCCGGCCGCGACGGTGTCGGTGTTCCCGGACGTCTGGCCGATACTCACCGCGACACCGGCCACGGCCGCCGCCAGCGCCACCGGGGCAACAAATCGCGTCGCCAGACGCCAGCGCCTCGCGGTGAGGCCGGACTCTTCTTGCACGTGGTTCATGAGGTGTTCCTTCAGCAAAAGGTGGCGGTCGCGAGAGAGATCCGGGTCCGCCGGTGCCGGCAGCAGCCGGGACAGTTCCTCGCGCTCCGACCCTTGCGGCGACTGCGGGGTGGCATTCATCGGTTCTTCTCCTGAATCGACCGGACCGCGGATGTGCGGTCACCCGGTATCTGTCCGCTGCCAGAGGCGCGTTGCATGTTTTTTTGAACCCGGGCCAGTTCCTGCTCAGTGAGCTCCCGCAGCCGACTGCGAGCTCGCGACAGCCGGGAACGAACCGTGCCGACCGGCACCCCCAGCGCCTCGGCCACCGCCGCATGCTCCAAGCCGGACCACACGCACAAGGCGAACACCTCCCGCTCTGCCGGCCGCAACTGCTCAAGCGCAGCCTTGGCCGCGGCCAGCTGCTCGGTGTCGGCCAGCCGCCCCACGAGCTCCTCCGCGAAATCGGGCACAGTCTCACGCGGCGGCAGTTGCGTGAGCGCCTTCTGGTGCCGGCGCGCGGCGCGGGCGGTGTTGCGCAGCACATTGGTCGCGATCCCCAGCAACCAAGGCCGCAGACTCTCTCCGTCCGGACGCAGCTTCTTCCTCAGCCGCCACGCCTCCAGGAACGTCAGGGACACCACGTCCTCGGCAGCGACCCAGTCGCCGGTCCAGCGCACCGCATGCCTGTACACGACCCGGGCGTGCTCATCAAAGATCTGCCCGAATGCGGTCGGGTCCCCGGCACGCACCCGGGCGCGCAACGATATCTCCACACACAGTCCTGTCCGACCACCCAAGCCCGTTGCAGTGATACCCGTCACAGAGCTCACCGCCGACATGCCCACTGCCTCACCATCGGTGCCGAAGCGAAGCGGCACGCCTCTGGCATCGAGCGTACGGTAACGATCGTTCGCGAAACACGAAGATCCACCTGACATTCCCAGGTCGCACATGTAACGCTACCCGTGTACGCACCTGTGCAACGCACAACCCCGTTCACGATACGGTTCAGACATGAGAATCGGCGTCGCCCGCGTATCGAAACGGGACCAACACCCTGAAGCGCAACAAGACGCCCTCAAAGCCGCAGGGTGCGAACAGATCTTCACCGACAAGGCATCCGGCAAGCTCGCCCGCCGCCCCGAACTCGACAAAGCCCTCCTCGTCGCCCGCGAAGGCGACCAACTCGTCGTCACCAAACTCGACCGCCTAGGCCGCTCGCTGGAGAACCTCATCGAGCTGGCCAAAGACCTCCAAGCCCGCGGCGTCGACCTCGTCGTGCTCGACCAGGGCATCGACACCTCCACCGCCGTCGGCAGGAAGTTCTTCCAGATCCTCGGCGCAGTAGCCGAATTCGAGCACGCCCTGATGTCCGAGCGCACCGTCGACGGCCTGGAAGCCGCACGCGCCCGCGGCCGCACCGGCGGCCAGAAACCCAAACTCGGCCCCCGCCAGATCAAGCTCGCCCGGGAGATGTACGACGCCGGTGAACTGACCGTCCAACAGATCGCCGACGAGTTCGGCGTCACCCGCCCCACCATCTACCGCCACCTCGGCAAGACCGCCACACCATGATCAATCCTTTAACGCGCAATCCTGGAGCGATACCGGCAGGACCCGGGACCTGACGATCGACCCGGTGACCGGGGTGCCATCACTCAAACAGCGCGTCGGCCGCGAGCGCACCGCCTCCGCGGAGGCACTGGAAGCCGAGCTCACCCTGCGATTACCAGCCCGGGGCATCCTGGAGCACCTCGCCCGGGCGGCACACTGGACCGGCTGGTGGCACCGCCTCGGACCACTGTCGGGGTTGGATCCGCGAAGCTGAAGGACCCGCTGGCCCGCTACGTGGTCACCGCGTTCACCTACGGCTCCGGCCTCGGCGCCACCCAGGCGGCCCCGCACATGAACACCGTGACGGCGCACGAGTTGGCCGCGATCGCCAAACGCCACTGCACCGCGACGAACCTTGCCCGGGCCGGCGCTGACGTGGTCGACGCCCACCTCGACCTGGACCTGGTCCGGGCGTGGGGCGACGGGTCGGTGGCCGCCGTGGACGGCACCATAATGGACGCCGCAGTCGACAACCTCCTGGCCGAGACCTCGATCCGGTACGGCGGCTACGGAGGCATCGCCCACCACCTGGTCGCCGACACCTACCTCGCCCTGTTCTCCCGGTTCGTTCCCTGTGGCGTCTGGGAGGCCGTCTACCTGATCGACTCCCTGCTCCAGAACCAGTCGGCGGCCCGGCCCGGGCCAGGTCCACGCCGACACGCAAGGCCAGTCCTTCCCAGTCTTCGGACTCGCCCATCTCCTGGGGATCGACCTGCTGCCCAGGATCCGCAACTTCCAGGACCTCACCACCTTCCACCGCCCCCACCCCGCCGTGCGCTACCGGCACATCGACCCGCTGTTCTCCACCGACCCGCGCACCGCGATCGGCTGGGAGTTGATCCGCCGCCACTGGCCCGACCTCATGCAGGTCGCCCTCTCCGTGAAGCACGGGTCTATCAGGAATTAGGTGTGATTCGTCTGTTTGGCCTACGAGTTGATGGGTGGGCTGTTCGGCCTACAGCCGTCCGGCGGTAAGGCGGCCGCTCTTCGCCGTCAGCAGCATCTCTTTCACCTTGGGGAACTGCTCGCCGAGCATGTCGGCAACGGTGTCCAGCTGGGTGGCGACCAGTTCCGCAGTGGGCTGGGCGAAGACGGTCCGGATCGTCGCGGCGACCATTTCACCAGCGCCTTTGGGTATGTGCGCGAAGCAGTTGCGCAGGAAGTGAACGCGGCACCGCTGATACGAGGAGCCCAGCATCACCTTGCGGATCGCCGCGATCAGTCCGCTGTGGTGGTCCGCGATGACCAGGCGGACGCCGCCCAGGCCGCGGGCACGGAGCGAGCGCAGGAACTCACTCCAGAACGCTTCGGTCTCGCTGTCCCCCACGGCGGTCCCGAGGACTTCGCGGCCGCCGTCCTCGGTGATGCCGGTGGCGATGACCACAGCCTGCGAGACGATCTGATGGTTCACCCGCACCTTGCAGTACGTCGCGTCCAGGTAGAGGTAGGGGAACCGGGTGTGGTCCAGAGGGCGGGTGCGGAACGCGGTCAGCGGCTCGTCGAGCTCGCCGCAGATGCGGGAGACCTCGCTCTTCGATATGCCACTGTCCCCGCCCAGGGCCTTGACCAGGTCATCGACCGAGCGGGTGGAGACCCCATGGACATATGCTTCCATGATCACGGCATAGAGGGCCTGGTCGATGCGCCGTCGGCGTTCCAGCAGGCTGGGGAAGAAGCTGCCGGTGCGGAGCTTGGGAATCTCCAGGTCCAGATCGCCGGCCGGCGTGGTCAGGGTCTTGTCCCGGTGCCCGTTGCGCCACGCTGTCCGGGAACCGGTGTGCTCATTCCAGCCGGCACCGATGTGCGCGCTCACCTCGGCTTCGATCAGTTCCTGCAGCATTCGCTCTGCCACGCTGCGGACGAGCTCGATTCCGTCGGACGAGCGTAGTGACTCCAGCATCCTTATCAGGTCAGACTGGGACAGGGCCATCACGTACTCCTCATGGTTGAACTGGGCGTTCACCAAGAAGAGTTACGTGATGGCCCTCCTCGCGTCAGGGAGCGTCGGACACCAGCAGAAGTGCGCCCCGGGCACCCGCCCGCGCACGCCCACAACTTGATCGGCTACACCACCAAGCGGGACATGACCCTTTCTCCCAAGCCCTGCGGCCTACTGTGTGCTCACACTGAGGGACGGGTGGCATCTACTCTGCGGTCGGTTGAGGTGACACCGCTCGCAACGAGTAGAGGATCGGGAGATAGGTGTCGCTGAAGGGGAAGCGGTAGTTGCCGTCGGGTCCTTGGGGCAGGATGCGGCGTCCGTCGAACTCGGCCTCTGTGTGTTCGCCGAGGTGGTCCACGATCAGTCCGGCTCCGGCGGCCGCTGTCACGATCTCGCCCACGGAGTGAGGATACTGGACTACTTCCTGCGCCTCCATCAGCAGGTCCGGATCGGCATACGTGCCCGTGACCGCTTCTCGCTGGGGTTCGCCGCCGCCGTAGGGCCAGTCGGCCACGAGCGGCTCGTAGCTGGCCAGGGTTTGGAAGGCGGGATGCAGGTCGACCAGTACCAGCCTGCCACCAGGCCGCAGTGCCATTGCCGTGCCGCGCATCCATGCATCGAGGTCAGCGATCCAGCACAGCACCCCGTAGGTGGCGATCACCCGGTCGAACCTGTCCGCCAGGTCGGATGGAAGGTTCTGCGTGTCCGCCTCGATGAAATCGGCGGTCAGCCCGGCGCGCTCGGCCAGCTCACGTGCCCGGGTGATCGCCGTCGACGAGAAATCGATGCCGGTGACCCTGGCGCCCAGACGGGCCCAGTTGAGTGTGTCCATGCCGAAGTGGCACTGCAGATGCAGCACATCCTGGCCGGTCACATCACCGGCTAGCTCCAGCTCGATCCCGTAGAGCGTCTGGCGTCCGGCCAGGAACGAATCGACGTCGTAGAACATGTCATTCGGGGTCGTTCCGTGTGCCCGGGCGCGGGCGTCCCAAAGGGCGCGGTTCGCGGCGAGTTCCTCATCAAGGCGTTTTCCGTTCATGCCAGCAGTGTGACAAAGCCCCCACCGGATCTCGAACAGCCTCTGAAGATCGCTCCAGCTCAGGACGGGAAACCGTTTTCCTCCCGGGGAAACGGCCGACCGAGGACGGGATCTCGCTGTTCCAACCCCAGAAGGTTCCGGTGATCCGCTACCGATACCGGGGACGGAACATACCCACACCATGGACGCCAATACCGGCAGCCGTCGGCTGACTGGAGGCAAGAGCACGTGGAGAGCCGGATGCCCGGAGACGGGCACGTCCGGTTCGGCGGGCGGGCCAGGAAAACGGAACAGTAGCACTACAGATCTTTATCTCGGTGCTTGACGGTCATTCCAGCAATACCAACCCGGTCCCGGCCAGGAATCCGCGCAGGAGGTGCGGGGCTTGCTTGATCTTGCTGAGTGCGGCGTCGGCGGCTTCTGCCAGCTCACGAATCGAACGGAATGCGCGGTTCGCGAGGAGATCTTTGACGATCTTCCACAGGAGCTCCACCGGGTTCAGTTCCGGCGTACGGCGGCAGTTGGACGATTCGTAGCCAGCGCTCCTGCCCCTCAGCCCACTCGCGTACCCCGGCGCTGGTGTGGCTGGAGTAGTTGTCCCATACGAGCGTGACGGGGCCGCCGAGGCGGGCGTACAGCATGGTCAGCAGGAGCGGGAAGTGCTCCTTGGTGTATCCCTCGCGACTCTTGTGCCACACAAGCAGCCTCGGCTCGAACCCGGGCCTGTAGGCGACGAACGCCACCATGTTCTCCCGGTCCCCGCGCGACCCGTTCAGCTTGATCACCGGAGTGGTGCCCCGCTGTCCCCAGGTGCGGCGCACCACGCCGGCGAGCGCCGCTCCGGACTCGTCCTCGAAGACGATCCAGCGCCCCTCGGTCACGGCTTGACCGGATGGGACACCGCCGGCCACGTCTCCGTGCGCCATGCGGCGATCGCCTCCTCGTCGCGCTGGACCGCCTGCGTCTTCGGAACCTGCCACGACCAGCCCAGACGGTCCATGAGGTACCACACCCCCGGCACCGTGAACCGCGCCCCGTACTTCTCCTCGATCACGCGCGCGATACGCGCGAGCGTCCAGCCCTGGCCCTCCCAGCCGTGCGCCGACGCCCCAAGTCGTAACTCTCGCAGCAACTCCTGCTCCTGCTGCGGCGTCAGATACGAGCGGGACCCGTTCGGCCGCGCCACAAGCGCCTCACGACCGCCCTCCCGCCACGCCGCATGCCACTGGCCGACCGCCCGCCGGGACACCCCCAGCAGCCGGGCCACATGCGCCTGCCTCACATCCTGTTCGAACAGGTCGGCGGCCTGCATCCGCCGCGCCTCCCGCTCAGCCGGCCCCCAACGCGCGGCATTCGAAGTCCCCATACCGCCCATATGCCCGAACTGACAGATCATCAAGCAAGACCTTAAAGATCAGTACTGGCGGACGCACGCTCTAACAAGAGCGCCACGGCCAAGGCGTTTATAGAACTCGCCCTGCATCAAAGTAACGCAGGGATGCTCATACTCGGCTACGTGCCCCCGAAGGGCGGCATGCAACTCACGCTTGACGGGATCGCATCGAAGCTCCTTTGCTTCCAAGCGAGTTGGTAGCTCACCTTAAACCAACGGAGCTTCAGCGCATCTACATTTCCCAGTTGACCAGAACGCACGCAGGAACAGGGATAGCAGGTGCACTGGGAATGTAGCTGGGTGTGGAACCCCCCACAGCTACACTACTGAACAAGCTGCTTGTAGTAGTAGTTTTTTGAGATGTAGTAGACCTTCTTGCACGGCCCACCCTCCGGGGGGACGTCTGAGCAGTCATGGCCAATGGAAAGCTGCGCAGAGGTATCACTGTCGAACACAGTGAACGCAGCCCCGCAATGCTCCTTGGCAATGGCTGAGGAATTGTAGAGATTATGAGTCGCATGGTTAGCAAATGCAACCATAGCTTCATTATCCGTGTAGCCGTGGTACTCGGTTATCACATGGACAGAACAAGGGTCCCCCTGCGGCATCTGTACGCTGGCTTGCCAGGTCGTGCTCTCGCTCTGCTGAGGGATCACCGAAGCGTTGGCCGTGCCGGTTGCTACAGATGCGAGAGCGAAGGCCGCTAGACCGAGTGCCAGGGATCGGGATCTCAAAGACATGTACACCCCTCAGGCGTAGTTGGAAATCAAAGCATCCCGCCAAATTCTAATGGCCGACAGAGTAATCGATACTGAATTACTTCCCCGTCCGCCAGTAATTTGTGATGTTCCATCAGTTCTCAAGCAGTCGTTTCGAAGGTGTTGGTGTAAGGTACGGGCGCGTGACTGAACCATGAATTTTTCACAACCCCCTTTGTTGCTATCGCCGTTGACCACATTCCCCTCGACAAACGTGGAGTACTGATCTTTGACCTCGATTCGCCTGTGGTCTGATCAGCTCGTACTACAGCCTCAGATCTCGTGACTGTTGATCGGTGATGTCGTTGTCTGGGCGAGTTCAACCAGTCGTTGCAACACCGGGCTGTTGCAGCGAGCGTAGCTGTTCTTCGAAGACCTCGGCCGGCGTCCGCCAACCCAGGACTTTGCGGGGCCGGTTGTTGATCGCCATGGCGACGGCTTCGAGGTCCGTGAACGACCAGCGGGAGAGATCGGTGCCCTTCGGGAAGTACTGGCGCAGCAGCCCGTTCGTGTTCTCGTTCGTCGGTCGTTGCCAGGGCGAGTGCGGATCGGCGAAGAACACCTTCGTCCCGGTATCGAGAGCGAACTGGGTATGACCGGAGTTCCTTCCCACGGTCCCAGGTGAGGGTCTTACGTAGCTGCTCAGGCAATTGCGTCATCGACGTGGTGAGCGCCGCGTTCATCGCGATCGCGCCGTAGCCCCCGAGCGAGGGGCCGTTCTTCACGGGCGGATTCTCGCCCCAGCCCTCCAGACGGGGCAGGTGCACCAGGAGCGTGGAGCGGCTGCTGCGCTCGACGAGCGTGCCGATCGCGGAGCGGCCCGTCCCGATAATCAAATCGCCTTCCCAGTGTCCGGGGACCGCGCGGTCCGTGGCCTCGGCGGGGCGTTCGCTGAGGACGACGTCCGCGGTGACATGCCCCTGCGGCTTGTTCTGCGACCGTGCACGGGGAGCCCGCAGCGCCCGGCCGGTGCGCAGGCACGTCACCAGTTCCCGCTTGAGCGCGCCACGGCCTTCGATGAACAGCGCCTGGTAGATCGCTTCGTGGCTGATGCGCATGGACTCATCATCGGGGAAGTCGACACGGAGTCGGTGCGAAATCTGCTCCGGACTCCATGCCGTCGCCCAACGTCTGTCCTGACGGTGCGGCTTGTTCAGCCCTTTCCATGCGGGCGTCTTGGGCCCGGTGACGGTCATGTTGTCGGGGCGACGGATGCTGCCGGCGAGCCGGTCCTCTACGTACTCACGCAACCGGTCGTTACCCAGGAGTTTCGCGTTCCTCGGGCGCTTGGCCGCCTGCTGAGCCTTCCACTGGGCGACCGTCGCGCGGTATTCCTGCTTGCCGCCGCGCGTGGCGGCGTTGCGGCGCAGTTCGCGAGAGATTGTCCCGGGGTCTCGCCCCAGGGCGCGGGCGATCTCGCGCACGCCCTTGCTCATCGCCATGAGGATCGCGATCTCCTCGCGCTCTTCGAACGTGAGGTACCGGCCCGCGGGCTCGGCCAACGAGATCGGAGGCATGCCGCCAGCGTGACGAAACCACCTCGCACCCACCGGCCACGACACGCCGACCACCAACGACGCCTCCACCGTCGTGACCCCCGTGGCGATCAGTCGCCAGAACTGGCGCTGCACGACCCGAGAAGGATCAGGCCGCCCCGGCGAACGCATCGCCGGCCGCAACGCACGGTCAGCGCGCCACTGCCGACGCCGCCCCTCCGGAACATCGCTGGTCTTCAAACTCCAGTCCGCCGTGGCCACGTCGCACACCTCCGAGATCAGGGTGTTGCGACGACCAGTTGAATCCACCGTTACTTCCGCGATCCGAGTGAAATATCGCGTCGGCCGAGAGGTTCCTGTTCCGTGCCGCGTTACGGATCGCCCTGGATATCAGTGGGGTTTGGTAGTGGTCGTCCATCGCGTAACCGATGACTTCCTTCGTGCAGCAGTCGATTACCGTCGCGAGGTACAGCCAGCCTTCCCCGGTCCCGATATAAGTAATGTCACCGACGAGCTTTTCGCCGGGCGCGTCCGCGGTGAAGTTGCGGCCGACGAGGTCCGGCACCTGGCCGGCCGCGGCCTTGGTGAGGTTGAACCTCTTCGGCTGTGGCTGGCAGGACTCAAGTCCCAGCTCGCGCATCAGGCGGCGGACCAGTTCCAGGCCGACGCTGATGCCCCAGCGGTGCAGCTGGGCTTGGATGCGACGGTGGCCGTAGGTGCTGTCGGAAATGTCGAAGGCTTTCTTGATGAGCAGTTTCAGTTCCTCGCGCCGCTGTGCCGTCGCGGATTCCGGGCGGGATCGCCAGTCGTAGTAGCCGGATCTGGAGACGCCGAGTCTGCCGCACATGAACTCGACGCTATATGCGCACTCCGCAGTGTCGAGCCGCATCTCATCGATGAACTGTACTTGCTTGCTACCGGGGATCCTTCGCGAAGTACGCCGCGCATTTTTTCAGGAAGGAGTTTTCCATCTCCAGCTCACGGTTCCGCCGTTCGAGTTCCTTCAGGCGTACCCGCTCGTTCACCGTCAATTCTGCATCGGGAGCCGGTTCCTGCTGCTTCTGGGGCGCCGTCGGGCCGGGCGGCCCGGATCGACTTCAGGGCCGCCAGGCTGTGGTCGCCGCCTTTGCGGCGGCGGGTCACACCCCAGAGCTGGTCGTCACCGATGGAGTAAGCAGCCGTGGAAGTAGCGGATGCCGTGCGTGCGGTGGTAGGTGGCCGGCAATCGCTCAGGTCTCTTCTCCGGAGCCCAGGCGGAGCCGTGGCAAGGGCGGATCGACAGCGGGCCGAACTGGTCGAAGGCGAAGCACCGATCCGGGAAATGCCTGGTCACGTGCTCGATACGGTCGAGCTTGGCTTCCTTGTCGGGGTCTTTTGGACTCCTTCCAGGTCCGCGTGCGCTGGAAGGAGATCCCGTGCTCGCGCAGGATCTGCCGCAGCCGCTCCCGGCCGATCCTGACCGTCCGGACCCGGTTGCGGGCCAGGTGGTCGGCGAGCTTGCGCAGACTCCAGTGCGTGAACGGACGTCCCAGCGTTGCGGGGCGGGTCTTGGCCGTCGCAATGATGAACTTGCGTTCCTCATCATTGATCAGGCGGGGACAGCCTCCCGCCCACCGAGGGTCCAGCGCAGCCAGGCCCTTCTTGTTGAAGGCGTGAATCACGTCGCGGACGGTGTCCTCGTGAGCAGCCACCAACCGGGCGATCGCCGTGACCGGGGTACCCGACGCCGACGCCATGATGATCAGAGCCCGCCTGACAGCGCCTTTGGGTATGTGCGCGAAGCAATTGCGCAGGAAGTGAACGCGGCACCGCTGATACGAGGAGCCCAGCATCACCTTGCGGATCGCCGCGATCAGTCCGCTGTGGTGGTCCGCGATGACCAGGCGGACGCCGCCCAGGCCGCGGGCACGGAGCGAGCGCAGGAACTCACTCCAGAACGCTTCGGTCTCGCTGTCCCCCACGGCGGTCCCGAGGACTTCGCGGCCGCCGTCTTCAGTGATGCCGGTGGCGATGACCACAGCCTGCGAGACGATCTGATGGTTCACCCGCACCTTGCAGTACGTCGCGTCCAGGTAGAGGTAGGGGAACCGGGTGTGGTCCAGAGGGCGGGTGCGGAACGCGGTCAGCGGCTCGTCGAGCTCGCCGCAGATGCGGGAGACCTCGCTCTTCGATATGCCACTGTCCCCGCCCAGGGCCTTGACCAGGTCATCGACCGAGCGGGTGGAGACCCCATGGACATATGCTTCCATGATCACGGCATAGAGGGCCTGGTCGATGCGCCGTCGGCGTTCCAGCAGGCTGGGGAAGAAGCTGCCGGTGCGGAGCTTGGGAATCTCCAGGTCCAGATCGCCGGCCGGCGTGGTCAGGGTCTTGTCCCGGTGCCCGTTGCGCCACGCTGTCCGGGAACCGCGCCCTGACCTGGAAGGGTGCCAGACGCCCTGGCGACTGGACGGCCGTGGAGCGTCACTTCCGCGACGGGCACACCGAGACCTGGTGGGCCGCCGATGCCCGACTGGGCGGCTACGGTCCCGACTCGCCCTGCCGACTGGTCGTGGCCACCACCGACCCAGCCCGGCTGCCGGAGAAGGCCACCTGGTACCTGGCCACCAACCTGCCCCACCCCGACGCACCCCACGCCGCCACCAGCCCGCATCCGCCGGCCGACCTCGCCGAGATCGTCCGCCTCTACGGCCTGCGGCCATGGATCGAGCAGAGCTACAAACAGATCAAGGACGAACTCGGCTGGGCCGACTTCCAGGTCCGCTCCGATCGCGCCATCCGCCGCCACCAGACCCTGGTCAACTGTGCCTTCTCCTTCTGCTGGGACCAGTGGTTCAACCCACCCGGACCCCTGGATGACACCGCCCCGGACCCGTGCCCCGACGAGGGGCCAGAGAGGGGGACCAACCGAACCCCACCCACCCCAACTGCCCTGCTGGCCCAAGGCATTACGTTCGGTCCGCGCCTGGCTCACCCCCGCCACCACCCTGAACCGATGGTGGCGATCCTGGACGGACAGAGACCCACCCCCCGACCTCCAGGCCCTGATCGACGCGGTCACCACCGGACACGGCCTTGATCTCTACCTCCGGATTTAACGAACTACCGGTAACGGTAGTTCGTTACTGACTTCGGCTCGTTAGGGTGATCTTCTTCGACGTCCCTGATGGGCCTGGAGTGTTGTCTGTATTCCGTGGTGTATGAGGTATGCGGATGGGGGCGGCCTGACCCCTGTGGGACGTCAGCGCCGGGAGACGGTACGGATGCAGGCGGCGGAGCTGTTCGAGCAGGACATCAAGCCGCCGGAAGTCGCACGGCGCCTGAGGGTGAGCCCGAAGTCGGCCTACCAGTGGCAGCAGATGTGGCGGGACGGTGGCGTGCAGGCTCTGGTCTCTCGTGGCTCGAGTGGATCGCGATGCCGTCTGTCCCCGGGCTGTCTGGAAAAGCTGGCTGCGTACCTCGATGAGGGGCCTGCCGCGCATGGCTGGGTGGAGGACCAGGTGTGGACGGCTGCCCGGGTGGCCACGCTGATCGGCAGGAAGTTCCACGTCTCCTACAGCGTCTCGGGTGCCACGAGGCTGATGCACCGGCTCGGCTTCAGTCCTCAAGTACCCGCGCGGCGGGTGGCCGAGCGCGATGAGCAGGCCGTGACCGTGTGGAAGGAGGCGACCTGGGCCGAGGTAAAAGAGCCCGGGCGGCGTGCGGGGGCTACGTCTGCTTCGAGGACGAGGCGGGCTTCACGCGACGACCGCCCAAAGGACGCACCTGGGGCCGGCGCGGCCGCACCCCGCAGGTCACGGTGAGCGGGCGACGCTCGGGCCGCCTGTCGGTGGCCGGACTCATCGCGATGCGGCCCGGCTCCCGCACCCGGCTGTGTCACCGCCTGCGCACCCATCCCGCGGGCAAAGGCAAACGCCGCAGCATAGGCGAACGGGACTTCATCGCGCTGATCGACGGAGTCCACCACCTCGTCAAGGCCCCGATCGTGCTGGTCTGGGACCGGCTGAACACCCACGTCTCCCACGCCATACGTGAGTTGATCGCCGAGCGTGAATGGCTGACGGTATTCCTGCTGCCCGCCTACTCGCCCGACCTCAACCCCGTCGAGTGGGTATGGGCACATGTCAAGCGCAGCCTGGCCAACCTCGCCGTCGTCGCCCTCGACCGGCTCGAAGTCCTCGTACGCAACCGGCTCAAACGCCTCCAGTACCGGCCCGACACTCTTGACGGCTTCATAGCAGGCACCGGCCTGACCTTCGACGACCCAGCGTCACCCTGATGCGCCGAAGTCAGTAAATCCGGAGGTAGAGATCAAGGCCGTGTCCGGTGGTGACCGCGTCGATCAGGGCCTGGAGGTCGGGGGGTGGGTCTCTGTCCGTCCAGGATCGCCACCATCGGTTCGGGGTGGTGGCGGGGGTGAGCCAGGCGCGGACCGAACGTAATGCCTTGGGCCAGCAGGGCAGTTGGGGTGGGTGGGGTTCGGTTGGTCCCCCTCTCTGGCCCCTCGTCGGGGCACGGGTCCGGGGCGGTGTCATCCAGGGGTCCGGGTGGGTTGAACCACTGGTCCCAGCAGAAGGAGAAGGCACAGTTGACCAGGGTCTGGTGGCGGCGGATGGCGCGATCGGAGCGGACCTGGAAGTCGGCCCAGCCGAGTTCGTCCTTGATCTGTTTGTAGCTCTGCTCGATCCATGGCCGCAGGCCGTAGAGGCGGACGATCTCGGCGAGGTCGGCCGGCGGATGCGGGCTGGTGGCGGCGTGGGGTGCGTCGGGGTGGGGCAGGTTGGTGGCCAGGTACCAGGTGGCCTTCTCCGGCAGCCGGGCTGGGTCGGTGGTGGCCACGACCAGTCGGCAGGGCGAGTCGGGACCGTAGCCGCCCAGGCGGGCATCGGCGGCCCACCAGGTCTCGGTGTGCCCGTCGCGGAAGTGACGCTCCACGGCCGTCCAGTCGCCAGGGCGTCTGGCACCCTTCCAGGTCAGGGCGTGCGCGGCCTCGATGGGGGTGTGCGGCTGGTCGGCCGGAGCCCAGGTGCCGCGGTGCGGCTTGAGCGCGACCACGTAGGCCAGGCCGGCCTCGCGCAGCGCGAGATACCAGTCGTCGCTGACGGAGTAGGCGCAGTCGGCGACCACGGCCCGGCAGCCGAAGCCCGCATCCTTCCCGCGGGCCGCGAGAGCGGCGGCCAGCTGCGGTTTCGTACGGAAGGCCAGATCAGCCCGGCCGCGGGCGAAGTGATGGGCGGGGGTGTAGGGAGTCGCGTGCAGCGGGTAGTACACGCGGCCGTCGGTCCACACCGTGGTCACCGTGACGACGCCGTTGTCCGTCTTGCCCAGCCGGCCCAGCCACTGCCGGCCCACGTGCGCGGTCGCGGTGCCGTCCTTGCGGTCTCCGGAATCGTCGATCACGATGACCCCGCCGTCGTGCGGAGCGGTCGCCGGCTCCTCGTGCAGCAGCTCAAGCCGCCGGTCGTTGATCTGCTCGGCCTCCCAGGGCGACTCGGACAGGAAGAACTGCAGCCGCTGCACCCCTGGCATTCCTGCACCTGCCACCGGTTCCGCCCCTGCCAGGCAGGTGATCGTCTTGTTCCGCTCTCTCGGTGCCAGCAGCCCGGTCAGGTATTCGCGAAACCCCCGCCGCTGGGCCAGGCTGAAGAAGAGGTCGTCGAACCGGGCCGCGTACTCCTCCAACGGACCCGGCGCGGGCGGACACGGACGGCGAGCAGTCATCTTCAGCCCCCAGCAAGGCAGTTGACTCCTACCACCGGCCTACGACCAACCCAACCCGTCGTCAATCCCCACCACCGGCCGGATTTAACGAACTACCGGTAACGAGGCGATCGAGCTCACCCGACGGCTTCGGCTCCCGCACGTGAGACGGCAGCTGAGCGACCTCATCCCCACCGCACGCGCCCAGCGCTGGGACCCCGCCGAACTCGTCCGCGTCCTGCTGGCGGAAGAGGCCGCCGGCCGGGACGCCGCGATGCTGGTCAACCGGCGCAAAAAGGCAGGCTTCCCAGCCGGGAAGACCTTCCAGGTGTGGGACGAGACGAAGTCCTCCATCCCCACCGCAACCCAGACCGCCTTGCGCACCCTGGAATGGATCTCACGGCAAGAGAACCTCTGCATCGTGGGACCCTCCGGCACGGGCAAGAGCCACTGGTGCGAAGCACTCGGCCACGCGGCCATCGAGGCCGGGATGACCACCTGCTGGTTCACCATCGAAGACCTCGGCACACTGGTGCGACGCCACCGCGCGGACGACTCCATGGCCAAGGCCATGTCCAGGATCATGCGGGCAGACCTCGTCATCGTTGACGACATCGGACTCCTGCCCATCGCGCCGGACGCCGCCGAGGGCTTCTACCGCCTGGTGGATGCCGCCTACGAAAAACGCTCTCTCGCGGTCTCCAGCAACCTCCACCCGGCTGGTTTCGAAGAGATCATGCCCAAGACCCTCGCCACCGCGACCGTCGACCGGCTCCTCCACCACGCCCACGTCGTCGTCACCAACGGAACGCAAAGCTGTACTTGACGGTCACGCTGGCATCCGAGGAGTCGGTGGAGGGGCTGTACTCGCGTCCTGAGCACCGTCGACGTCTTCGACGACCCATCGTGGAGAGGGTCCCAGATGTGCAGTGACCGTTGCCGCCGTGTTCAGCGAGAAGCACCGCTTCATGACCTCGGTATTCGGTGCGAGGAGCCGTCAACAGGGCGTGCGCTGTTGGTAGTTCCGGCGCGTTCAAAGAGTGCGGCGGGAAACGGTCGACACGGACTCGCGGCCGCCTTACCTTCCGAAGTAGGAGGCGGGGCCGATGAGCGAACCGACGAGAGTGAAGGTCCTGGAAACCTCCGGACTGCTGCACCCGAACCCGGAGATGGTCACCTCGCCGCTGTTCGCAGAGGGCGGCTTCTTCCTGGCCCACGACAAGGTCCAGGTCAAGTACGAGATGCTCCGGGCGCACGTGGTCGAGGGCCGGAGCGTGAGCGCCACAGCGGCGGCTCACGGCTATTCACGTTCGGCGTTCTACCTGGTAAAGGCGTCCTTCACACAAGCAGGCATGACGGGTCTGCTGGACGGGCGGCCCGGACGGCACGGCCCGGTCAAGGTCACCGAGGACATCGTGCCTTCATCCAGGCGGCACCCGCGGGCCTCTCGAGTGCAGTGTTGGCCGACGAGGTGGAACGAATCTTCGGCGAGCTGTTGCACCGGCGCACGGTGGAACGGATCCGGCGGCCATGACCACATCGTCGGGGCAGGGCTGGTTTCCGCTGCCGGGCGAGCACGCACAGGCCGAGTACGAACTGCTCCGCAGTCACGTCCTCGAACACAGCAGGATGCCGTCCTCGCTGGCTGCGGCCCGCTTCGCCCGCCGCGGACTGGTCGGACTCATCTCCTGGCCGGCCGGTGAGACAGACTTTATGGCCGAACTGTCCGGAGCGCGTCGACCTGCATGGACACCGCACCATGACCCGCGAATGGACGTGCTTGCCGCCGTGTTCGCGGTGCTGCTGGAGGCCGCCGACCGTCTCGGCTTCGGGAGTGATCAGGCATGGAGGTGGGTGCGGTGAAGGCCGCGCTCTATGCGCGGGTGTCCACCGAGGGGCAGCAGGCCCGCGGCACCATCGGCTCTCAACTGGCCGTGCTGCACGAACGGGTGGCCGCCGAGGGCGACGAGCTGGTCGCCGAGTTCACCGACGACGGCTGCTCGGGAGCCCACCTGGACCGGCCGGGCCTGGACGCGCTGCGGGACGCGGCCGAGGCCGGGCTGTTCGAGCGGGTGTGGTGCCTGTCGCCGGACCGACTCGCCCGGGTCTATGCCTACCAGGTCGTCGTCCTGGACGAACTGGCCCGCCTGCAGGTGAAAGTCTGCTTCACCGACGCCCCGCCGATCACAGACGATCCACAGGCAATCTTGCTGACACAGGTCCAGGGCGTGATCGCCGAGTACGAACGGGCCAAGATCGCTGAACGCTACCGGCGCGGCAAACTCTTCCGCTCTCGCGCCGGCGAGGTTATCTCCTGGCGCACGCCCTACGGCTACCGGCGACTTCCCCGAGAGGGTGAACGGGCCGCTCACCTGGAGGTCTTCGAGCCGGAGGCCGCAGTGGTCCGGCGGATCTTCGAGGACTACGCGGTGCGCGATCTGTCGATGCGCGAGATCATCCACGGGCTCGCCGCCGACCGCATCCCCACCCCGAAGAAGGGCAACGGCGTCTGGGGATCCTCCACCATCGCCCGGCTCCTTCACAACGAGGCATACGTCGGCCGGGTCTACTTCAACCGCACCACCACGGTTCCCGACCCGCGCCCAGAACGCCGTCCCCGCCAGGTCCCCAGGCCGCGGGAGGACTGGACCGCCATCACGGTGCCCGCCCTCATCAGCGAAGAGACCTTCCTCGCGGTCGGTCGCGTGAGCCGTAACAACAGCAAGTGGAGCCCGCGCCGGACCGAGCCCGGCCAGTGGATGCTGCGCGGACTGGTCAAATGCGGCTCCTGCCACGTGGGCACGAACTGTCACAAGATGCGCGGCCGCAACGGCGCCTTCCACCGCTATTACTACTGCCGCAACCACGACCCGATCCGAGCCGGCGGCAGCGACCGCCGCTGCACCGAACGCAACATCCGCGCCGACGTCCTGGACGCCTTCGTCATCGCCCAGGTCCGCGACGTCCTCCTGCGTCCCGACGTCCTCCTCGCTGGCCAGCACGCAATCGCGCAGAAGGCATCCAGCGATGAACTGCTGGCGAAGGAACTGAGTGGCCTCGACCGCAAGATCGCCGCGACTCAAGCCGAGCGGAGCCGTTTGGCGGATCTCTATCAGGCCGGTCTGATCGACCTCCTCGACCTGCAACGACGCGCCACCGCGATCGACCACCGCCGCCACGACCTGGCCCAGCGACGTGACGCACTCGCAGCCCGGCGCCACGAACTTGCCCAGACAGGCCAACTCCGCGACAGGATCGCCGACTTCACCAGTCGGGCCCGCGCCGGAATCGACGCCCTCGACTTCGACCGGCAACAAGCCCTCCTCCGCACAGTCATCGAGGAGATCGAAGTCACCGGCCGGCACGTCAAGATCCACCTACGGATCCCACTCGACGAGCCACCTCAGCAGCCCACCCCACCCAGTCCCTGGCCCCGCCGCCCCGCACCGTCCAGCCAAGACCATCTGCGTTCCGTTGGTGGCCACCCAGGGTGACAGCTTCCGGCTCACCCAGGCCACCGCAGGAGAGGGGGTGGTCCCCTTGAACTAGCTCTCACCTGGGGAAACGGCCTGTCCATCGGCGGGGAGATCTGCTGTCCATCAGTGGGGATGTGATCAGTCCGCCATCGGGGAGAAGCCCGTGTCCATTGACAGGCACGTATCCCATCCTCTCTGATGGCTCACAACGGAGCGGCAGAGAAGTCGGAACGGTTCAGGGCTCCACGCTACGAGGGGAAGCACACACCAGGCCTCCCCAGGTTCCACCTCGTAGCCCAGCTCCATCGCGTAGGCCACGGTGGGGGGCCATACCAAGCTGGGCCCTTGGGACGTTGGCCGGTCGGCGTGAGCGGCTGGGCAACAGGTCGCCGTCGAGGTCGCGCTACTGCTTGCCGACCTTTACCCGGTTCAGATCGACGTGGGAGAGGTCGACCAGCCATGGGCCCGGCAGCGCCGCATCGAAAGCCGGATCGGTGACGTGCACGGGCGGCGAGGCCAGGCCGACGACGGCGCCGTTGGCGGCCGCACCGAAGGCGAGGCTGAGTCGATACCGAGCAGGTGGCGCTTCATGCATTCCTTGTCGGGCAGGTCCCGCGCCCAGTCATAGGGCCTCCTCGAAACAGCTTTCCGTCGGGCCGCTCACATGGAACCGTGGCAGGTGCGCCGGGACGGGTGCCAGTCGGTCGCCTCTCTCGGCGCCGGGTCCATCGGGTCCGTGCCCGGCAAGCCAGGCGGGTGTTCGGTGTGCAACGCATCGAAGCTCCGTTGGTGACAAGCGATTGATGAATCGCTCGCCCCAACAGAGCTTCGATCTATTCGGTCACACCCCGCCTGACCAGCGCCTTAACGCGAGATCACGCCGACCTTACAAGAGCCCTGAACGAGAAGGGCCGCCTATGTGATCACGGCGCCTTGCAGTGCGATGATCATTTCAATATCGGTCAATGATTCACGAACGGCTCGTGCGAATAGTCCACTGCTACGAGGCCCGTTGGACCATTGGGATATCCCGCAAGATTCCTGGCCTGCGTTCGCCAAGCCCACCCATAGAGGGAAAGAGGCTGCACGGTTGTAACCACACGACTAGCTCCTGGCGCGTAGCCTCGCTGCATTAGCAGTACATCGTCACCTGACGAGAATGTACTGAAGCTCACATGAGCTCCCGGTCCGTCAATATGCCCAGGAAGTGTCACGAACGTGAAGCTTGTCGGGGTGGCTGAAATTACCCGTACCGGACTGTTTGAAATAGTCGGAAGCCACCCCTTCGGCGCGACTACACTTTCAGTCTCGACATTGTATAGATTATATTCATTCCCCACTCGGACCCTTCTGGCGCTTGCCGGGGGGAGGCCTGAATCCCATGACTGATGAGTGCTAGGGTCAACGGGTTGCACCGTGAAAGGGAAGATTGCGTTCGGATCTTCTTGCATGACGCCCATCTTGCTTTCTGCGGTGTCCCCAGCCTCAATCGAACCAACCCTCCAGACGAACGCATAATTTGCACCTTCCGTCACCCACATGGGTCCCGTGCCTATCAGGCGATTATCTCCAGAAAACCCGACTCTGGCATTTGCATTTTCCAGCTCTGTTTGTACCGGAGACAGGGCCTCCCCCGTTTCGAGGGGGCCTATAGCGGGTGAAAAGTCTCCGTCGGGGCCGCCGTAGGGGTTGACGTTGTAGCCGGCGTTGCGGAGGGCTTGGTTGAAGACGGCGTTGGTGCCGTCGCCGATTTGGACGGTGGTGTAGCCGTTGCTGTCGCTGCCGGTGTTGCCGCTGCCGCATGCGGGTCCGGTGGCGATGATGCTGGCGCAGGGGTTGATGGTCATGGTGGAGGAGGTGTCGATGGCTTCGCCGGTGACGGTTATTTCGTCGGCGGTGTAGGTGGCCATGGGCTGGTTGTAGGTGGCGAGGTCGTCGTATCCGGTGGGGTCGGTGGCGTTGAGGGGGTTGGAGTTGACGTAGGTGTAGGGGTGGTTGGTGGTGACGGGGTCGGGGGTGAGGAAGGTTTTGGCGGAGGCGTTGTAGATGCGTCCGTTCATGTTGATTTGGGCGGGGTTGTCGTGTTCGTGGCCGGTGAAGCCGCGGGTGAGGGTGCCCAGGGGGGTGGTGTCGGGGGTGCCGTCGGCTTTGATGCGGCCGCCGTAGGGGTCGTTGTAGGTGGTCTGCTGGATGGTGCCGGTGGCGTCGGTGACGGTGTTGGTGGAGCCGAGGTGGTCGGCGTGGGTGTACTGGATGGTGGTGCCGGTGGTGTCGGTGACGGCCTGGCCGATGGGTCCGTCGGGGCCGGTGAGGTAGTGGATGTAGCTGGTTTTGTTGTTTTTGTCGGTGCGTTGTTCGAAGAGTTTGCCGGCGTAGAGGGTGGTGCCGTTGGGGCCGGACTTGGAGACGCGGGTGCCGAAGGCGTCGTAGAGGTAGGTGGTGGGTGTGGTGTCACCGCGGAAGGTCTGGGTGCGGGGTAGGTCGAAGGGGGTGTAGGTGGTGGTGGCCTGTGATCCTTGTTCGTCGTTGGTTTCCTGGATGCGGTTGAGGTCGTCGTAGACGAATTTTTCTTTGTCCCGTGCGGTCAGTGCGTGGGGCAGGGTGCCGTCGGGGCGGCCGATGGTGCGGGTTTCGGCCTGGTTGGCTCCGGTGACGCCGGTGAGGTTACCGATGGTGTCGTAGCTGTAGGTGACGGGTTTTTCGGGGTCGGTGGCGTTGGCCAGGGTCCAGTTGGTGAGCCGGCCCATCGAGTCGTAGTCGAAGGTTTCGCCGCGTTTGGCGGTGGGGTCGTCCTGGATGCGGTCCTTGACCATTCCGTCGGGATGGAAGGTGTAGTGCAGGTCGAGGATTTTGGTGCCGTTGCTGGGTTTGGTGATGTCGATGTCGGTGAGCCGGCCGGTGGTGTCGTAGCCCTGGGTGCGGTTGAGGGCGTTGGGGCCGACGGTTGCGGTGGCCAGGGAGAGGTCGGCGTTGCGGCCGGTGGTCTTCCACAGCTGCTTGGCGCTCTGGCCGGGGGTGGTGTCGGTGACGGTTTCGGGGTAGCCGCTGGCGTTGTAGCCGGTGGTGAGGAACATACGGCTGGCGCCCGCGGCGGGGTAGATGAGGTCCTTGACCCGGCCGAGGGAGTCGTAGGTGGTGTCGGCGCGCAGTGTCTTGGTGGTGGCGCCGGTGGGCACGCTCAGGTTGGTGGTCTCCAGGCGGCCGAGGGTGTCGTAGCCGAAGGCGGTGGTGACCTGGTCGGGGCTGGTGGCCGAGGCCATCTGTCCGCTGCCGTTGGCGGCGGTGTCCCACACGAAGCTGGTGGTGAGGGTTTTGCCGGCGAGTTTGTCGGTGTCGGTGACGGTGGTCTGGCGGCCCAGGTCGTCATAGTCGTAGCTGGAGACGATCGCGTCGGTGCCGTTGGTCTTGAGCCGGGCGCTCTGGCGGACCTCGCCGCTGCCGAAGTACTGGGTGGTGCTGGTGCCGCGGTCGGGGTCGGTGTACTTGACCGTCCGGCCCAGGATGTCGAAGTCGCTGGTGGTGACGTTGCCCTTGGTGTCGGTGGCCTTCGCCTGCAGCCGGGGGTAGGTGTAGGTGGTGGTGACGGGGGTGGTGGAGCCGTCCTTGTTCTTCAGGACGGCGGTGGCGCTGACGGGCCGGCCGTCGACGTCGACGGTGGACCGGGTGGTGTTGCCGCGCGGGGACTGCACCTGGCTGGTGAAGAACGACGGGTAGGTGAACACGGTGGACTTGTGGTCTGGGCTCTCGGTCTGGATCGGCCGGTCCAGGCTGTCGAAGGTGGTCACCGTGACGCCCGAGGAACCGTCGTAGGGGTCGGCAGCGGTGGAGGGGCGTGAGTGCACAAACACCCGGCCCAGCAGGTCGTAGTCGGTGACCGACACACTGGCGGTGCCGTTGAAACCCTTCACCGAACTGGTCCGTGGCCGGCCGGCCGGGTCGCTCACGCTCACGGCCTGGCCGCCGTCGGTACTGGTGGTCTTGACCTCCGTGCCGGTGATGTTGCCGGCGTCGAGGTGTGCACTGTAGGCGGTGGTCACCGACGGCCTGCCGGTGGTCGCCGCCGTCAAGGGCCGGCCCAGGTCGTCCCAGGAGGAGACGGTGGAATCAACGCCGTTGACGTCTTCCGAGGCGACCGCGAACCCGAACGCCGGATGCATCGCCTGCCACACCGAGGGCCGGTGCGCGGCCACACTGTGCTCAGACCACACCTGCGAGACGAACATGCCCTCATCCGGCTGATCGCTGAACGCCGGCGCGTACTCGGTGTGGGTGACCCGGTCCGGCCGGCCCGGCGTCGTGGCGGTCACCTTCGACACCATGCCCAGGCCGGTGTAGTCGGTTTTCACGCTGCTGCGCAGATCCGCGTTGCCCGGCTCAGTGTTGTCCGGCTCAGTGTTGACTGCGGTCCGCCGGCCCAGATCATCGTGAGTGAACCCGGTCACCCGCACCACCGGAGTGGTGCTGCCGTGCTCGGTCCGCTGCACCGTCGTCTTGGACGGCAGTCCGGTCAGCCAGTCCTGCTGGCGTTGCGGGGAGAGGTCGTAGTCGGTGTGCGACTCGACGGCCGCACCTCCCACCGTCACGCTCTTGGCGTCGGTCTGGTTGCCGTAGTCGTCGAACGTGGTGGTGGAGTCCACCTGCCGCTTCACATCCGCCGGGTCGGGAACCTGCAGGCCGCCGACATGGCTCGAGGCCGCCGCATCCCAGTCGAGGCTGACGTTCTGCTCCCACACCTGGGTAGACGACGTCTTGGGGAACACCGCGAATGTCTTCCCGCCGTCCAGCGGACGGAACTCCGGCGTATTCGCCACCCGGGTGACCCGTGCGGTCGCCGAGGCCACCTTGCTGTTGACCTGATTCTGCGTCAGCACCGGAGTGGCGGTCATGGTATTCTTCGCCAGCGAGGCGAACGGATAGTGTTTCCCGCCGTCCTTCGTGGTCCGCAGATCATAGTTGGTGACCGTTATCGAGGGCCGGGTCGGATCCCACACCGACACCTGTCCGAACCCGAGACCGCCCTGCCGAACATGCGCCACCGGATCCCGGTACGAATAAAACACCGAACGCGCATTCTCCGACGCGTTCTTGAACGATCCTTCCCGCGACGTCACCTGACGCACCACCGTCATACCCCGGTGCACACACATCAGCGGGAAGTCACACTCGGCGTTTCCGGCACCAGCCTGGTCACTGAAGTCACTGGAATACGTCACCGACTCCCGGTTCCAGCCCGCGCCCTCGTCCCGGACCTTGGTGATCCGGGTGCCGGAGTCGGAGGTCTGCGTCAAAAGCTCCAGCTGGTTGGCCTCGGCCTTGAGGATGTCCGTGTTCCCGTCGCCATTGAAATCTCCCAGCCTGGCGATGCGGTCCATCGGCCCGGCGGCGACCTTCTCCAGGTCGAACGTACCGTCGCCCTTGGACAGCAGCAGGGACACCGACGACGTGCCGGTCTTGGCGAAGGTGACCACATCGTCGCGGCCGTCCTTGTTGACGTCCGCGATCTGCACGGTGGAATCCTGCCACAAGTCGATCGCATCGTGATCGATCTGCAGGCTGTCGTCGAGTGTCTTGCCGTCCCAGAACAGACCCTCGCCCGTGTTCCACAGGATGACGTCGTGGTAGCCGGGCACCCTCCCCATCAACAAAGTGTCCTTGAGGCCGTCCCCGTTGAGGTCGGCCTGGTAGGAATGCCACCCGTAGACGCCGTTTTCGTCAGCGGTCGGGAAGGGGGGAACATTGTGTCCTTCGAGGTCCTTCATCTCCCTTTCCCACTCGGGGTGCTGCGGTGCGAGCGGAGGGAACTTCCAGCCGGGATCACCAACATTGCTGTCCGAGCCCCGACCGAGCTCGATCTTGAGGGCACCCTGATCGTCCACGTGGACCGCATTGGTGTGGAATCCCACACCGCATACGTACTTGCCGTTCCGGTCCTTGACGAGCAGCGGCGTGTCGATGATCATGTCCGCTCGGCCGTCGCCATCAACGTCCGCGATCCTGGCTCCGGGGCACTTGCCTTTGATGGTGGAATCGACGCGGTTGGCGAAATGGTTGTCGCCCTTGTTCAACCGCACCGACAGATCCCTACGGTTGTCCGGGTCGTCACTTCCTGCCGCAACATCCGCGGCAATACGGTCCACCAGGCCATCGCCGTTGACATCCGCATAGTTGGAGTAGTACCCGTCATCGTCGAAAACGAGGCCGGTGCTCTCGAACTCGTGCTTGGCCTGATTCCAGTGCAGCACCTTCTCGTGCAGGCCCGTCAGGTCCGCCGAGCGGACCATGAATTCTGTTTTGCCGTCCCCGTCCGAGTCCAGGGGCCGTCCCTGTGCGAGGTCCAGCCCCGGATTGGCGCCCTGCGGCTCGACCGGAGGAAACGCACCGACCCCGCTCACCGCACGCACATCCGACAGCGGCGCCACCGAGCTGCCGTCGCGGACACCGAGGCGGGCTTGCACCCCCCGGCCGGTCGACAGGTTGTTCTGCGTCAGAATGTCATCGACGCCGTCCCCGTCCAGGTCCTGAACGGACATCACCGGGTCCATCGACGTGTCGCCGTCCGTCGGTGAAGCGGGCGCGGGATGCCAGGTACCCCCGAGGAACTGTCCGTCAAACGACGGCCTGTTCTCCGCATTGAACCAGTCGAACTCCTTGAACGGCAGACAGCCGCTCAGCGCACCGCACTCCTGAACTCGCCAGAGCAGACTTCGCGTCTTATCGTGATCAGCAGTCCCCGCACCAAGGTAAGAGAGATTGTACGTCCGCACCAAAGCCTTTTTACCCGGATTCGGCGCAAACATTTTGATCGTCTTGAGTCGCTGCGTATTGCTGTAACGGACACCAGCCACATACGAAGACGTCGGGTCGGGTCTGCTCTCATACCCGAACTCAACTGACCGCTCCGCCTGACGGCCCGGACCGAACGTGTAGTCGATCGCCTTCGGCAAGAAGCGGTTCCCGAAAAGCAGAGAAGTCTGCACGTCGTAGGAGTACCGCATCTCATTGCCGTTGCGGTCTGCCATCTTCTTCAGCAGCCACACCACACGCGGCGTGGAAACCTCATCGGAATGCTGCTGCAGGAACTGATCCGACAATTTGTCTCGAACCGTCCCCTTCTCGGTGAACGGGGTACCGGGGCTTCCATCAGGTTTAGGCGGGCCGGGCGTAGTCGCCGTGACCTCCCGGTCCACCAGCCAACTCTTCGTCAACGTCGCCGAATCCGCACCGACGCGCACCCCGGTCTGCGCCTCATACGTGCTGATCAGACCGTTCTTCCCGGCAACCACAAACTTGTCCGGACCACTGTCCAAACTCGCACTCGACCCGTCGTCGTTCACCGACACGATCTTGGCAAAACTCGATTCCGCGGTGTTGTACACCGTTCCGTCGGCACCATAATCACCCGACGTCCCCTGCTCCGCATCCACCCCGACGAGCCTGGCCCCGTCGAGACAAAACCGGTCGTTCTTGTCGTAATGCACACCGCTGCGGGTCCCGTCATCCTCCGGATTCTTCCCACACCGACTAATCGACGACGACATCCCGGACGCCGACCAGCCCAGCCCGAAAACCCCATCATGCCCGGCACTGGAATAATTCAGTGACAGACCCGGCTCCACACCAGCCCGGCCCGCCGGCACACTCAACGGCACCCGGTAAGTGAACGCACCACCCGGACCCACCCCACCCGAACCCGCCAGAAAACCAGCCTTCGCCCCAGCCACCTGCGGCAACTCCGCCGGCAACTTGACCGGATGCTTCGCCACCGGCGGCCCATCCACCGCCCATGCACCGGAAGAAAACACCACCCCCGGCACCACACCCACCAACAACCCCAAAGCGGCAGCAAACGCCGAACCACGACGCCTCCCGCCTCCTCTGCCAACCCTCGACAACATACGAAATGGCTCCTTGAAATGTACTGAGAAAACACAACGAAACTCGTAACTGCAGACGCCCTGATATCTTCCGGTCGAAATTCAATTCGCGGAAGAAACGAAAAACCACAGCGCCCGTCTAAACGGCACCACCTTTACCGGATGTAAGTGCACAACAATATCGAGTTTCGGAATTGCCCGGTTGGTCTTGGACCGCTGAAGGGTCAGCCTGCCGCGGGAGTAGGACTGCCAGGGGCACTTTGCCGAACCATGCTTGCGAGAACGTGCAGGCGGATCGATTCATGGGACGTCGGGCAGCCGCCTCCGTCGTCCTGTCCCTACCGAACGCTTGCTGCAGCGGCTCAGCCCTTGACGATCACTCCGTCCCGTTCGGTGACCTTCACCACGGGCAGGGCCTTAGTCGCCGGGCCGTGAACCGGCCGCCCCGTCACGGCATCGAATCGGCTGCCGTGGCACGGGCAAAGGATCTTCCCATCGCTCACCTCCGCGACGACGCAGCCCGCGTGAGTACAAATCGCGGAAAAAGCGCGTAGCTCACCACCCTCACCACGGGTCAGAACCACATTGGCCGACGGCACCACCAAACCCCCACCGCGCGGAACCTCATCCGCACGGGCCAACTCCGCAGCCGCCGCAGCCGCCGCCTCCCGCACCGCCCCCTCCTTCTCCTGCCTGCCACATCCGGCCAGCACCGTCACCGCCGCGGCGACAGCCAACCCCTCAACCACCACCCTCCGCCTCGACGCACAACCCGCTCCCGGACCAGTGCCAGCCGCTTCCGAACTCGACGCCATACACATCCCACTCCAGCAGTTTCAAACGCTGCCAACACCAGCAGCGACCACGCCACATCGGGAGATCTGCGCAACCGGCAACCTCTCGGCCACCGAAGAAACCACGCTTCCGACTACGCTCACAGCCGTCGCACATCACACCCGCGCCATGAGTATCCGGGCAGACAACACCTGCATCCTGAGTAACCACTGCCTGACCGATCGGCCTTTCTTCGCGTTCCGGGCATCGCGGGACTGTCCAATGGGTCTGTCAAACGAGCGGTGTAACTGGGTAGTTGGGGTTACTGACGGGCTGCGGAGAGGCGGCCGTCGAAGGTGATGTCGAAGGCGTTCAGCGCGGTCTTCCAGCGCATGGTCCAGCGGGCCTGGCCTTTGCCGGTGGGATCGAGGGACACAGGGCCCCGGCGTGTGCCTGGATCGTCCGGTTTGGTTATGTGATGCCGTAGAGGGCGAGGACGCGGGGGCGCTCGGTGTGGGCTCGTCGTCCGGCGGCGGTGTTGACGTAGCCGGCGAGCTTGAGCGCGCTGCGGATCAGGTCGCGGAGGGTAGCGAGTACGGCGGGCGCGTTGCGGGTTCTGACCTGGGACTTGTCCTCGTTGAAAGTGACATCTCGACACCAGTGGACGGTATTTTCCACGGTCCAGTGCCCGCGAGCCCAGGACGCGATCTCGGCTGCGTTCGCTTCCTCGGCGGGCAGGTCGGTGATGGCGTAGACGGTCTCGCTGGACCATTTTTTCGCCCCGTAGAGACGGCGTCGGCGCTGGATCCGCAGGACCTGGGCCGCGTGCGGGAAGAGCAGGCCCTCGACGGTGACGACCTGCACGAGCCGCTGCTCGTGACGGCCGTGGCCCCGGGCGTCGTCGCGGTGGATCACAGGGATCTCCTTCCAGGGCAGGGCGTGGAGTTGACGGGCCTGGCCGCGCTGGTTGTTCTTGATGGTCAGCAGGTAGTGAGCGCCGCGTTCGCGCAGGTAGATGGCGTGGTCGCGTTGGGCGTGGAGGGCATCGGCGGTAACGACCACCCCGTGAGATCCGCGTCGTCGATCTGGTCGAGGAGAGGTGCGAACTCGGGGATTTCGTTGGTCTTCGCGCCGATCTCGCGGGAGGCGAGAGTGACACCGTCGCCGTGACGGACGGCGGACAGGACGAAGACGCGGCTGCCGTCCGGGCGCCTCGCGCCGCGCAGGCACTTGCCGTCCACCGCGATCGCCCGCCGCCGGAGCCGTACCGGCTCGGCGCGGGCGGCCGCCCGGTGAGCCCGGCGCTGTTCACGTTCGGTGCCACCGTCGGGCATCACCGGCTCCGGCCGGCGGGGCTGTGCGGACAGCAGAGGCCGAAGGTAGTCGTAACCGGCCGCGCCGATCTCACCGGGATCGAGTCGCCCCAGGACGCTGCGCAGGGTTTTCTCGCTCGGCACCCGGTAGCGGCCAAGGAGTGGGTGGTAGGGCAGGCCGAAGGCGGCCAGTTCCTCCGGCGCCGCACGTCGGCACCACTCCGCCGCCGCGGTGATCGAGTCGTGGCCGGACGGGGTCATCGCGCAGACCACCAGGGCCAGCAGCGAGGAGAGCCGGTACCGCACTCCGCAAGCCCCTCTCGGATCGGTGACCGACTCGAACTCGGCGACCAGGCAGCGCACTTGCTCCTTGGCGGCACCCTCGCCGAGGGCTTCCAGGCAGGGCGCACAAGGCACGGGGACAGCGACAAGGGATGATGGAGAAACGAACACGGCACCTTCGTGGATCTTGCAGCGTAGAGAACTACATGATCCACAGGTGCCGTGTTCACCTGCTTCCGGGGCCCACCACCGAGATCAACACCCCAGACCGGGACGATCCAGGCACTCGCCGGGGCCCTGTCGAGGGACATGATCGCCATGTAGACGCATTTCAACGCGGCCTGCTCGTTGGGGAAGTGTCCGCGGGCCTTGACCGCCCGTCGGATCCGCGCGTTCACCGACTCGATCGCGTTCGTCGTGCAGACGATGCGGCGGATCTCGGTGTCGAACCGCAGGAACGGAGTGAACTCCTCCCAGGCGTTCTCCCACAGTCTCACGATCGCCGGATACTTCCGGCCCCAGGCGTCGGCGAACTCGGCGAACCGGTCCAAGGCGGCCTCTTCGGTGGGAGCGGTGTAGACGGGCTTGAGGAGCTTGGCGATCTTGTCCCAGTCCTGGCGGGCGGCATAGCGGAACGAGTTCCGCAGCAGGTGCACCACGCAGGTCTGCACGATCGTCCGCGGCCAAACGGTCTCCACTGCCTCGGGCAGGCCCTTGAGCCCGTCGCAGACCAGCATGAGGACGTCGCTGACGCCGCGGTTCTTGATCTCGGTGAGGACGTGCAGCCAGTGTTTGGCGCCCTCGCCGCCGTCGCCGGCCCAGAGCCCCAGGATCTCGCGCCGGCCCTCGGTAGTGACGGCCAGGGCCACGTAGATGGGCCGGTTGGCGACCGCGCCGTCGCGGATCTTGGTTCTGGCGACGATCTTGTGATCCGGACGCTTGTGCAGGTCGTTTCAGATGTTCGCGATCATGCATCGCGTGCTCTCGTAATGTGCTGTTGGAGTTGTTTCCCTACCTGTCCGCGTTGCTGATCGAGGAGGTCCAGCGGCGGCCCGACAAGGTGGTGCTGAGGACGCGCGCGCGAGCGACGACCGCGGCTTGCCGGTGCGGCCAAAGCTCGGCACGGGTGCACGGCCGGTATGTACGCCGGCTGCGTGATGTCGCCGTGGGCGGGCTCGGCGTCGTGATCGAGTTAGGCATACGCCGCTTCCGCTGTGAGAACCCTGCCTGCACGGCGGTGACGTTTGCCGAGCAGATCGCGGGACTGACCACCCCGCACAGCCGACATACCCCGCAGCTGCGTGGGGTGTTGACGCAGATCGGCCTGTCCCTGGCCGGCCGGGCAGGAGCCCGTTTGGCGGCCGCGGTCGGCCTCACCGTGGGCAGGGATACGCTGTTGCGGCTGGTCAGGTCCCTGCCCGAGCCGGAGATCGGCGAGGTGGAGATCCTCGGGGTCGACGACTTCGCCTTCCGCAAGGGCCGCCACTACGGCACGGTCCTGATCGACATGGCCACCCACCGTCCGCTGCACATCTACGACGGCCGCGACGGGGAGGACCTGGCCGCCTGGCTCCGCGATCACCCAGAGGTGAGGGTCATTTGCCGAGACCGTTCCAGCGGTTACGGGGAGGGCGCTCGGGTCGGGGCGCCGCAGGCCGAACAGGTCGCGGATCGCTATCACCTGTGGGCCAACCTCGGCCAAGCGGTTGAGAAGACGGTCAACGCCCATCGCTCCCACCTGACCGAACCGCATCCCGGCTCAGCCTCCGGCCCCGACCTCGTGGAGGTGGAACCCGAGGTGGTCCAGCCGCCGAAAGAGCTGAAGATCGTGATCCGGCTGCGTGAGCAGCATGCTGCCGCCCACGAACTGTGGCAGCAGGGGATGTCGAAGGCGGCGATCGGCCGGAAGCTCGGGCTGCACCAGGCCACCGTCCGCAAACTGGTCAACGCACGCTCCGCCGACGATGTCGTGGCCAAGAACCTCCAACGAGCGCATGTCGTTGATCCGTACGTCGGCTACCTGCACCGGCGCTGGAACGAGGGTGTCAGAAACGCTGCCCAGCTCTACCGGGAGATCAAGCAACTCGGTTATTCCGGCGGCGAGTTGGCCGTTCAGCGGCATCTGCGGCGTTACCGGACCGGGCGCGGACACGCACCCGATCCGGGACCGAAGCCTCCCTCGGTCCGCGAGGTCACCTCCTGGATCATGACGCACCCCGAGCACCTGCGGGACGAGGACGCTGACAACCTGCACCGGTTGCGTGAGCGCGATCCTGAACTTGACCGGCTCACTCTTCACGTCAGGAAGTTCGCCGCGATGATGACCGGACGGCACGGCGACCGCCTCGAAGACTGGATCATCGACGTCGAACAGGACAGTCTGGCTCCGCTTGCGGGCTTCGCGCGCAACCTCCGCCGCGACTTCGACGCAGTCCGCAACGGGCTGTCTCTACCGCACAGTTCCGGCGCCGTCGAGGGCAACATCAACCGGCTGAAGATGCTGAAACGCCAGATGTTCGGCAGGGCCAGTCTCGATCTCCTTCGCAAACGCGTCCTGCTCACACGGTGAGCCCCACCGCCCGAATCACAAGATCATCGCCAGAACCCAGATCTTCACGTTGATGCAGTCGATGAAGATGACCGGATAGACGGCTTGAGTTCTATTGGTTGTTGCGAACGCTCCGGAAGGAGAGTGTTTGCATGCCGAGGTACGCCCCCAACAGAGTGCCGACTGCGGTGAAGAAGAGGTACTTCGAGCTGCTGCACGCGGGGTATCGAGGTGCGGCTGCCGCCCGCCAGGTCGGGGTGTCCACGAGCTGCGGTTCGTTGTGGTTCATCGATGCTGGGAGCATGATCATTGCTGACCCCGGCCCGATATCGCCGCGCTTCCTCACCCAGGACGACCGCATCGCGATCGCCGACGGCCTGCACTCCGATCAGAGCGTGAAGCGGATCGCGGCCTCGATCGGGAAGAGCTTTCAGAGCGTCTACCGGGAGATCGAGCGCAACAGCAAGCCGGACGGCCGCTACAACCCCTGGTGGGCCCACAATCGCGCCCTCCTGCGTCGCAGGCGTCCCAAAGAGGAGAAGATCCGGGTCGGCGAGCCGCTGCGGACGTTCGTGCGCGAGAAGCTCACTGAGAAGTGGTCTCCTCAGCAGATCTCGCGTCACCTGGCCCGCGAACACGCCCACGACACATCGATGCGGGCATGCCCGGAGACGATCTACCGGGCCCTGTTTGCCGGCCTCCTCGGCCGGCGCGACGCCAAGCTCCGCACCGGCCGAACCCGACGCAAGAAGCAGCGTCGCGGCGTGCCCACCCTGAACAAGATCAAGAACATGACGCTGATCCACCGGCGCCCCGTTGAGGTCAACGACCGCAGATCTCCCGGGCATTGGGAGGGAGACCTCATCATCGGCCGCGGACAGGGCTCGGCGATCGGCACCCTGGTCGAGCGCACCACCCGTTACGTTCACCTGATCCACCTGCCCGGCGGCTGGAAGGCCCCGCAGGTGCGCAACGCGCTGATCACGCAGACCGCGCATATCCCGCCCCAGATGAAGAGAACCCTCACCTGGGACCAGGGGCGCGAACTGACGCTCCACGAGGACATCGAGGCCCTCACCGGCTTCCGGATCTACTTCTGCGACCCTCACTCGCCCTGGCAGCGCGGCACCAACGAGAACATGAACGGCCTGCTGCGGCAGTACTTTCCCAAAGGCACCGATCTGTCAGTCCACACCGCACAAGACCTTCGCGCCGTCGCCCGCCAACTCAACCACCGACCCCGCATCGTCCTCGGGGACAAGACCCCGGCCGAGGCCATGCAAGAATGCCTCACAGGCCCATTGACCAGGTGATTCGCAACCACTGATGGAAACCGCCCGGCGTCGAGCGGGCGGCTCTGCCATTCGGCCATGCCCTCCAGGACCTTGTCGGTGATGGTGGAGATGGTCTGGCGGGAAACGTCGGCCCCATAGACCTCGGCCAGGTGGGCCTGGACCTCGCCGGTGGTCAAGCCCTTCGCGGCCAGCGAGATAACCATCTCGTCGACGCCGGTCAGGCGCTTCTGTCGCTTCTTGACGATCTTCGGTTCGAAGGAGCCGTCGCGGTCGCGGGGCACGGTTATCTCCACCGGGCCGACGTCGGTCAGCACGGTCTTGGAGCGTTTGCCGTTGCGGGAGTTGCCGCCGTTCTTGCCCGCCGGATCGTGCTTGTCATAGCCGAGATGGTCGGTGATCTCGCCTTCCAGAGCGGACTCGAGCAGCCGCTTGGTCAGCTGCTGCAGCAGCCCGCCCTCGCCGGTCAGCTGCAGGCCCTCGGCCTGGGCACGGCCCACCAGCTCGTCGATCAACTGGTCGTCCACGGCCTTCACCGACGCAGCCTGCGTGGGCTCGACACTCTCGGACTCGGACTCGTTCTCACTGGTCATCGATGCATCTTCCATGATCGGGAGTTACACCGAACGATTCACAGTCCCGCTCGCCGAGTCCTTGACCATCAGCAGCCCTGAACCATGTTCCGGCAGGTCAGCCGGGCTTCCCGGCGCGGGAAGCACCCCGCGACCCGGCCCATCAGGACCTCGAAGGACTCGTCCCACACGGCGTGCGCTAGCGTGGCCTGCACGGCCACCGCGTCTTGATTCGTCGTCACAAACGATCACGATGCAGGTGGCCGTACCTCTGCCCTCAGGCACCCCATCCACCACTCTGACGAGTGACGACGTTCTACGCCTCACGAACTACAGCTGCCGTGTCCTTGCACTTCGAAAGCAGGTCAGGTGGGGGATCCAAAGATTCTGGCACCCCCCGTTCCGCTGACTACCCTCAGCTCAGGCAGCGCCCCCTGACTAGAGCAGCCGATACTCGATAGCGTGAACTGTCAGGGTTTTCTGGATCTGATCCGAAAATGAAGTAGTGCCCGGGCAGGTCGAGTTGACTCTCCGGCGTCGGTGTCCTGATGGATGCGGCAGGCGGGGAGGGTTCAGGTGGTGGC
Organism: Streptomyces sp. NBC_00289; assembly: GCF_041435115.1. Taxonomy (NCBI): domain Bacteria; kingdom Bacillati; phylum Actinomycetota; class Actinomycetes; order Kitasatosporales; family Streptomycetaceae; genus Streptomyces; species Streptomyces sp. NBC_00289. The sequence continues at coordinate 155,007 of NZ_CP108046.1, forward strand.
GGGGCAGGATTTTGGAACAGCCCTGGGCCCCACCTGATCAAGGGGTCGGTGTCCAGGGCGATTGCAAAGTCCTTCGATCGTGTGTCGCGCAGGTCAGTTGAGGCCGAGTAGGGCCAGTGGCCGCTCGTAGGGGCGGAGGGCTGTGGTGCGGAGTCCGGCGGCGATGTTGGTGTGGCCGGCGTCGCGGAGTTGGTTGATGGCGAAGCTGCGGAGGGTGGCCATGTTCTCCGGGCTGTGCCCGGTGCGGATCTTGGAGGCGTCTTCGCGGAAGGCGGTGTCGCGGACGAAGTGGAGCCTGTTTTCGATCACCCAGTGCGCCCTCAAGATCGTTGCGATCCGTTCGGGAGACGCCTGGCGGCTGGTCAGGTCGGTGATCACGTAGACCGTTTCCCGGCTCTGCTTGCCGGTCTTGGTGTCGGTGCGGTGGCGTACGACCTTGGCGACCTGGGCGGCGTGGGGGAAGTCGACGCCGAGGCCGGTGACGGTCAGGGCCTGCACGACCCGGGTCTCCTTACGTCCGTGGCCGGTGGTGCGGTCGTAGAACTTCGCCGCCGCCTGCCCCCAGGGCAGGGTCCGCAGCTGCTCGTAGAGGTTCTTCTGGTTCCGCTTCACGGTGAAGGCGTAGTGCGCCTTCTTGACGTCGACGAGGAAGCGGGCGTGCTCGCGCTGGGTGTGCAGAGCATCGCCGGTCACGGTGACACCCTGCAGGTCAAAGGGGTCCAGCAGGGCGGCGAAGCAGGTGATTTCGTTGGTCTTTTCCGGAACCCGGAGCTGGGTGACGGTCATCCCGGTGCCGGTCATCGCGGCCAGCAGGTGCGCGGCCGGGGTGGTGCCGTGGCGCGAGCCGCGGGCGCTCTTGCCGTCCAGGGCCAGGGTGTCGGTGCCGGCCGGGTCATGGCCGAGGAGGTCGGCCAGGCCGCCGGGGCAGGTGTCCTTGACGACCCGACGGATGGTCGCGCCGCTGGGCGGGACACGTACGGACAGGTCGGTCGCGGTACGGGCACCGAGCCGGGCCAGGACATCCTGCGGGGCCTCGGCCGCCCACTCGCTGATCGCCACGAAACTCCTCGCACCGGTGACCACGGCGGAGCAGGCGATCAGCAGCACTGCCACGAAAGGGTGACGCTTCCCGCGCCGGTACCGCGGATCGGCAAGTGCCCGCAGCCGCCCGGCCAGCGGGCCGATCACACGGTGCTGACGGGTGGGCGACTTGACCAGACAGACGGTGGCAGACTGACGGCACATCGAAGCTCCGTTGCGGGACGGCGACTTGGGAAGGTCACCCCCACAACGGAGCTTCGTTGCGTCCGGTCGCGCACCCGACCAGCATCCACACCGCCGTGACATGCGCATCCGAGAGATCACCACGACTTTGCAATCGCCCTGACCAGAGCCCCAAGGCTGAAGAGTTGACGCGTAGACACCTCGCTCAACAGCCCCGGGGCTCTGCCCGTTCCGCCCTCACCACACGTCACCCGATCAGTGGCCGAACTGAACAAGCTCAGTGTCCGAAAAGGTCGGCGAGGCCGCCGGGACACACCAGGATCAGCACCCGGCGCACAGTCGAAGGCGAGGCCGGCGAACCGCACCCCGAGCGGTCCGCGGGCATGAAACCCCAGGCGGGCGAGGGTGTCCTGCGGCGCGTGTGACGGGCCGGCAGCTCAGACAGTGCCTCTGCCGCTCTTCGGGGCTGGCTCTCCCAGGGTATGTCGCCGATTCACGATACTCCCGCTTCGTTGGAGACCAAACGGTGGTAGAGGCCTTCGAGGATCATCAGGTCGTCGTGGGTTCCCTGTTCGGCGATGGTGCCATGGTTCATGACTACGATCAGATCAGCGTGGGCGAGGGTCCTGAGACTGTGGGCGATCATGATTCGGGTGCACCCGAGCTGGGCGAGGTTGTCGTAGACCTGGCGTTCGGTGATGGGGTCAAGGGCACTGGTTGCTTCGTCGAGAAGGAGGATCGACGGTTCGTGGACGAGTGCCCGGGCCAGGGCGATGCGCTGTCGCTGGCCTCCGGACAGGGATGCGCCAGCGTCGATGAGTGGGGTTTCGTAGCCCATGGGCAGGGCTGTGATGTCGGCGTCGATGCAGGCCAGTGCGGCGGCACGGACGACAGCTTCAAAAGGAGCGCTGGGGTCGGCGAGCGCTATGTTGTCCCGGATGCTTGCTCCGAAGACGTACGCGTTCTGGGTGACGATGCCAAGCTGTTGCCGCACGGAGCGGGTGTCCATCGCGGACAGGTCCACACCGTCATAGCGGACTGTGCCGCTTTCGGGCTGGTAGAGGCCAAGCAGGAGGTGAGCGAGCGTGGATTTCCCGGAGGCGGACGGTCCGACGATCGCCACGGACTGCCCGGGCCGGATCTCCAGTGAGATGTCATGGACGGCTGGAGTGGCGAAGCCGTTGTACCGGAACGTCACTGCTTCGGCAGTGATACGTCCGGACAGATGCCCAGGTTTCCGCGGATTTTGGGATGCCTGCTCAGTCGGGGTGTCGAGCACGTCGTTGATGCGTTCGAAGTAGCTGGCCAGCCGTTGCAGATCCAGGACAGTGATCACCAGTGCGGTTAGTGGTTCGAGGAATCCAGCCGCCACGGCGACCAGTCCCAGCATGGTGCCCACGGAAAGCGCTCCGTCGAGGACCTGATATCCGCCGATGGCAAGGACCGCCAGCGGGGAGCCGAAACGAAAGCTGGCCAATGCGGAGTCAACCAGCGCGGAAAGGCGGCCTCGCTTGACGGCCGTGCTGACCTCGGCGATGTACAGGTTCGTCCAGTGGTCAAACCCGCGCCGTTCCGCTCCTGCCGCCTTGAGTGACTCGATGCCCGCCAGGAGCTGGTACACGTAGCCTTGGGAGCGAGCCTCGGCCTGCAGGCCCTCGGCCATCAGTTGTCGGTTGCGCTTGCGCGCGGCCACGAGCAGCGCCGCCTGCAGCCCGCCCAGCGTCAGCGCCAACGCACCGATGGGTGGGCTGAGAGCAAACAGGACGACGAGGTAGAGCGTGGCCAGGCCGCCGTCCAGCAGGGTCGAGATCGCTCCGTTAGCCAGGCTTTCGCGGATCACGCTGTTGGACTTGAGCCGCATCATCAGGTCCCCCGCTGAGCGCTGGAGGAAGAATGCATAGGGCAGGTCGACCAGATGCCCCATGAATCCAAGGGTCATCTGCAGGTCGAGGTCGGTGCGTAGTTGCAGCAGCAGCCGGGAACGCAGGAACGCGGTGATGAAGTGGTAGCCGGTCAGGACGCACATGGCAGTCACGAGAACGGCAAGCAGGTGGTGGTGGCCGTCGGGCAGAGTCCGGTTGACCAGAGTGGCGGTGAGCAGTGGCACGGCGAGTGAGAAAACCCGCAACAGCAGTGAGGTTACGAGAATGCGCCGCAGGTTCCGCGACTGTGCCAGCAACGGTCTTAGGTAGCGGAACAATCCCTTGGGAGCTCGGCCCCGGGGTGACAGGGTGGGCGTGGGCTCAAGCGTGATGGCGACGCCGGTGTAGGACTGATGAAGCTGGCCGGCCGGGACCCGGGTCCGTCCCGCTCGCGGGTCGATGATCTCGGCGGTGCCCCGGCGCCACCGGTCGAATACGACGAAGTGGTTGAACTCCCAATGAAGAATCGACCCTTGAGGCAGGCGGCACAGGTCGTCGATATCGGCGCGCACAGCGCGGGCTTGGAGTCCATACCGTCGGGCGACATTGACAAGTATCGCAGCGGTCGAGCCGTCGCGTCCGGTCCCGGTCGCGTCACGGACCTCGCTGAGGGGAACGTGACGGCCGTGGTGCGCGAGTACCATGGCCAGGCAAGCTGGCCCGCAGTCGGTCAGCCCCATGCCGGCGATGTACGGGATACCTTTAGCCATGGCCGGTCACGAGGCCTAGAAGCGACTGACCGTCGACCTGGTATGTCAAAGCGAGCAGGACACCGCCAGCCACGGTGACCAACAGGAGCCGGTAGGCGGTTGTCATCCACGACGCTCCGACTGGCAGCAGTTCGCCAGTGGGGCACCCACGCTGATAGTCCCGCGCCTCCTGGCGGAAGAGGTCCTTCATGCTTGCCTCTGGTGCAATCGGGCGTTGTACAGACGGTGGAGCAGGTCGTAGATCACGAATTCCTGGGCGCGGTGCTGGGAGCGCAGCAGCCGGTTGGCGTGCATGTGCGCGTAGCTGGCTGCAAGCTGTGCAACGGGCAGCCCGCGGCGCTGCAACTCGTGAACCACTGGTGTCAGCCCGGAGGAGCGGCGGCGCAGGATCGACAGGCCCGGCAGTAGGCCATGGGTGGAATCGGCGCCGTTCAGCAACTCGTTCAGGCCACGCCGCTCAGTGCGGAATCGTCGGCCGATCTGCCCGCCGAGCGCACCATTGGCCCGGAACTCGGCCGCGAAGGCATCCCGGCGCTCGCATGCCCATGTCGCTTTCTGCGAAAGGTCAAAGCCCAGGTTGGTCAGCAGTAGGTCGATACCGGCGAGGGTCAATCGCCAGCGTGCATCGGCGGCCGTGCCACTGGGCAGCGTTTCGACGATCGCCAGCACAGCCTCGCTGTCGTGACGGAACAGGTGCTCGGATAGCTCGATGCCGGCATCACCGCCGTACCGCTCGAGTTCCCGCTGGTAGGTGTCCAACTGCAGGCGCCGCAGGCGTCCGTCGTCCAGCAGCGGCGCGGCCGCATTGTGCAGCAAAGGCAGGACTTCTGCGGTCAGTCCGCCACGCGGACCGTGTAGGCGTAGCCGGATGTGCCAGTCGGGGTCGCCGTAACGGATGAAGAACCACGAGTCCACCGCATCGGAGCCGATAGCCTGATCGACCACGGGCCGCACCAGCTCGGTCAGCACCTGGTCGGCGGTGGCTGTGCCGGTGTAGAGCTTGGCATACAGCCACTCCGCACCGGGAGGAAAGTCGCGCCGAATACGCGACCTACGTGCAGGGGTCACTGACTTGACCGTTGCACTGGTTCGCACGAATGGCACGATCAGCTCGTGTGTAAACCGGCCCTCCCGCCCGGTCACACACAGTGTCTGTGGGCTGGCCAGCGCCTCGACCAGGGTCGCTCTCGTACGCCCCTTCAGCTGAGCCTCCAGCATCTCCACGGACTGCCGACTATCCAGGTCAGCAATCAGTTCGTTATCGCCGTCGGCGAGGGCGACCAGCTGCGGCAGCTGCCCTTCCGCACGGCGTTGAGTGATCTGGCGGATCTGTTCTTTGTGCAGCGTCCATCGCGCCCGCGACAGGACAAGCCTTCCGTAGGTAACCCGGGGCAGATACGGTGCCCCGTTCAGCGGGCCCCAGTCCCAAGAGGTTTTGCGCACGGTTCCGTCTCCGGCCAATGCGCACAGGAACCGGTACATTCCCAGAGTGCGGCGGTCGGCATTGTGAGCCGTGGTCATGCGGGGCACGACCTCGCACCCCAGGCGCCCGGACCGGAGCACGAACCTGTTGTTTCGCACTGAGAGCGTCAGATCAGCCACCGGAATCTGGGTCTCCGCAGGTGCCCCCGATCGGCCCAGGTACGGGATCTCGTATCGCCGCAGGACGGGACGGCACAGTATGTTGCCCATCCGCCCTTCTGGCAGGTGCACCACCTCGGCGAACACAGCGTCCGGACGTAGCTCTTCCTCCCTGCGCAGGTGCATCTTCACGGCTTGATGGAGGGCATCGTCCGCGTGACAGAACCGGCCCAGTAGCCCCGCCCCGGGGGCTCCGTCGACGCCACGGACGATCAGCCGAAAGTCGCCGCGGTCCACGGACTGCGTGGACGCGGCAGCGAGTACGGCCATCACAGAAATCGCATCTGGCGGGGCGGGGCGGTCGGCGGTCTCCAGCGAAGCTATGTCGTCATCGGTCAATGAGATCTCGTCTCGGTCGTCCCGGAGGGCACCAGTGAGCATGCCGAGTAGCACCCGGTCACGTGGGATCCAGATCTCCGAGAGATCCCCGGTGGGAGGGAAGTTCAGCCCGCGCAGCAGCGGCGAGGCCTCGTAGATTGGCCCCTCGAAGAAACCGAGGCCGATATCCTCATCGAGCGCCTCCGCGAGAGACACCTCACGGTCCTCGTATCGTTCAACGAAACGCTCACGAAACCGCCTCAACGCATCATTCGAGGAAGGGCGAGTCAGCCTCAACAGCACCTGGGCCGCATGGCCCATCTCAGCGATGACCTGCGGGCCGAGCTCTGCCCTGACTGCAGGCTTGATCATATCGACTTGAAAGAGCCGCGCCGGATCCGGCTGAGCAGGCAGCGGATCGAGTAGCCGTCGCACCCGTAGATACTCCGCGGGCGCCGCACCCATCCCTCCCGCGTCCAGCTTCTCCAACGCGACACGGACATTCTCAAGCAGTTCCGCCAGGTGACGCGTGGACTCCTGCTGGACAAGCCGATCGATGAGCACCGTCAGTGGCTCTGGACCCGTGACGGGCAACTGCAGGTCTGACACCAGCATCTGAGCGCTGGTCAATTCATCGATGAATGCCGTTGCCATCCGGGCTGTGACCTGGTCATCAACCAGAGAAAGGACCAACTCGTCAATCGTGGCTCCACGGCTGGCACGTTCCAGGGTCGCCTCGAGGTGAGCGGACCTGTCGACGGCGACCAGGTGATAGGTGCGCCGCCTACCCGACCAGCTGGCCTCGGCATAATGCAGGCGTCCGCCCAACGGGTACAGACTCGAGTTAGGCATCCACTTCAGAACCCGGCGCACCACCGGGTCAGCCTCCAGCGCCGCAATCAGCGCGAACAGGAAGTCATTGTCGAGTCTGGTACGTCTCCTGTAGTCAGCCTGCGGAGCAAGCTCCAAACGCGTGCCTTCGCCCACCGTGCCCATCGTGCAGCCGGCGAACAAACCAAAGGGCGTCGCGCGGGTACGCGCCCGGACCATATAAGCCGTCAGCGCGTGCAACGCCCTCGGTGACGACTGCTCGGGACTGTCCAGTGCCTCCACCAGCGCCGACGAGGCCAAATGCAGTGCCTCACGAATCACCGGATCCCGCAAACCCTGTTCAGAAGGTGCTTCATACGGCAACAACGGGGTGCGCAGGACAAAGAACCCCGACGGCGCATACTGCAGGACTCCGGCACTCATCATCGACTCCAAATTTCAGGACAGCAGCAAGACGCGGTCCCAGGCAGGCTCGGTCCCTTCCAGCGCTGCCAGCATCACCAGAGCGACTCCAGCCCTGCCCTCCAGGAAACCGGCCCCGGTGTTTGATGGAAGAAGCTCCACTGCCCGGTTAATCCAGCGACGGGCGGCATCAGCCAGAACTTTTTCGCCCGTGCTCTGGTACAGGCGGTTAAACACGTGGCCCAGACCAGCCGCACCGTGACAGATGCCCGCCTCACTCACAGAAGTCGCCTCAGGCCGTAGATGTACAGCGCTCAAGGCCATCTCCACCGCTGCCTCCTCCCATTCGGCGTGACCGAATACCCGGGCCGCCGCGAACAGCACCCCAGCCACCCCGGGGGCTCCGTAACACCAAGCGAACGGACGCGCCTCCCCTGCCTCACCGGAAGGGCCGACAAACGACGGAAGCCCGCCGTCCCCGCCCAAGGGGCGACGCTGGCTTAGAATCCAATGCACCGCTGCATCGGCCAGTGCGCTGGCAGTCTCGCTCCGTACACCCGCTCGGGCCGCGTGCGCCAGCAGCCAGACAACACCCGGAACACCGTGCGCAACACCCATGTTGTAATAGCCATGGGGGGCAAGCTGCCGGTTCCTCTCCGGCAACGCTTCCGGGCCCGTGAACCACGCGGCCCCTTCCTCCCGATAGACCGCCGCCATCGCCAAATGGTCCACAATCCGTTCGAGGCATGTCACGGCGGTAGGCCGAGGCAGCCGCTGCAGCACGTAGACACCAAGCCCGACGAGACCTGACACAAGGTCGTACTCCCGCGGCATCGACTCACCGGACAAAAACGCCAACAATGCGAGATCAACTGAATCGAGGACGTCCTCGTCAGCCAGATCGAACAGCAACCCGTTCAAGTGGGCGGTGACCCATGCAACCCCCGTCACCCCACAATAAAGCGATGTAGGAGCCGCCCCGCTGGTCACCGACCGAGACCAAGACGACTCAATCAGTGGCACCGCTGACGGACACGCTTTCCCTGCACAGGAAGCATATGCGTGCGCCAACGCGACGCCAGCATCGCCAGTTGCCAGAGAACCATCACGAAATGGGCCGACCAGCCCTTCCAGCGCAACCACTGTCGGGTGACTCACCGCGGATCCGACGTTGCCGAACTCGTCGATTATCGAATGCCATGCCATGTCTTTTTCATTTCACGTAACTTGCACTCGACAAGAACCCGATTGCCGGACGCACCCTCAGGGCGCGGGATTTAGTGCGCAATCTAATCATCGAAATCATTCATTAAAGGGGGGCGGGACGTTCTCGTCCCGCCCCTCACTTCTTCATAAATCCGCCACTGGACGTAGCGCACCACGAATCAGGATTACCCCTGCAGGTCAGTAGCCGCACATAGGGAAACCAGTAGGAGGCGGACAGCCTTCGGAACAAAGCGCACTAGCGCCTCCAGTGTCCATCATCATGCCGCCGACGACAACATCCATTTCCTCAAGAGTCAGCTCCTTGAGGGTCTCACGGGAAAAGCTGAGCTCAGGCCTGTCAACGCCGAGACCATTTCGGTTGAATTCATCGGCCGCCGCCATATCGGTCCTCCCATTTTCATTTCGTCGATCAACCGCAATTGCACATTAGGCGGGAAATACCTAAAGATTCCCGCTCCGACTGCTGCTACGCGTTCAGCTACAGAACCCACGTCGACTCACTTTAAGCCTTTGAAGGGCTAGCTACTATAGCCAGGGCGCAGATGCAGGCAATTCTGAATTGTATTGATGAGGGCGCCGTGCCCCCTGAGCAATCAATGCTCAACAAGTGAGGTTTTCCCGTGCGCCCAGTACTGATCTTTAAGGTCTTGCTTGACGATCTGTCAGTTCGGGCATATAGGCGGTATGGGGAGGGGTGTTGTCAGGTCGGGCGGGCCGTCGGTGGTGTGGTCCGGTTCGGGGCGTGTCCGGCCGTGGTGGTGGCGGTTGGCTCAGGCCGTGGCGGGCAGGCGGACGGTGCCGGCGATCTGGTCCCAGATCGCGAAGCGGATGATCCATCAGTTTCCGGAAGAAAGCGCCTGGCCGCGGGCTCGTCGCGGCGGTTCTGCAACAGGATGCCGAGCACGTTCCCGTCCTGGTCGACGGCCCGCCACAGGTACTTCTGCACGCCGTACCGAGCATCGCGATCAGGCCGGAGGCGAGGTAGCTGGCGGCGGCGTCCGTGAAGGAGAACAGGGCGCCCATCTGCGAGTTGGCGGACGCGAGCTTGTCACCTCGGGCGAGCGACGGTAAATAGCTGATCCCGGCCGTAGAGGAGACGTCGTTAACGGCGGCGAGCAAGGAGGCCGACGACACACAGCAGTGGCAGCGACAACCAACCGAGGTACGCGGCGAGCGGCACGCACAGCAACAGGACTCCGCCCCCTACCTTGCCCCAGGTCAGCAAGACGAGTTTGCGGTGCCGGTCGACCAGCACCCCGCCGAACAGGGCCGTCACCGCGGGCGGGAACCGCTGGGCGGCGTAGAGCACGCTCATCTCCAGCGGTGTCGCCTTCAGTGTGAGAAGGGCCAGAGTGAGCAGCGCGACGGATGTGACCGCGCCGCCCAGCACGCCGACTGCCAGCCCGTTGTTGAACAGCACGAGGTCCCGGTTGACCGTGTCGTCGGCGGCCACCGGCGCTGAAGCTGCGGCGGTATGCGGGAGTGGTTCATCGGAAGCCGTCACGCACAGCCTCCTTCGACCTCGGCCAGCAGGCTCAGCACGCGTGGGTGGCCTGGTCTTTGCTGCGGTGTCGAATGGTGGTTGCTCATTCCAGCTCCGCCGGGGCTGGGACGGATGGGGAACCGGGAAGAAGGAACTTCGCCGACTTGGCGGCCAGATGCCGGTCGAGGTATTCCGCGGCGTCGTCGGGACGCATGCGGGCCAGGGCGACCATGGCCGTGATGGCTACATCCGCGACTTCCGCATGAGCCTCCTCCCATGGAGTGGTCCCTTTGCGGGGGTTGGTGCCGCGGGCGCCGATGACTGCCTGGGAGGCTTCCCCGGTCTCCTCGGCGATCTTGAGGACCTGCAGGCTCCATTGCAGTGTGACAAGCTTTGCGATTTGTTTGCAGCTGTGATCTCATCAGGACGCGATCAGTCAGTCCGGATCATAGGCTTCTTCAAGGAGCCGGGTCGCGAGGTCGTCGGCCCACTCCAGGGCCCATGTGCGGAGAGCACTGATGGCGGCCTCGTCCAGGCCGTAGGCGGTGAAGGCTTCGTCGTCAGTCCACTCGGCGCCCGTGAGATTCGACTGCAGGTCCTCGCGCTCGAAGCGGCCGCGGGCGTGGCGGCGGCCGAACTCCTCAAGCTCGGCATTGGTCCAGCGGCGCGAGGCTGCGAACACGTCGATCAGATCACGGGGTGCTCCGCGGTCGGCCAGAGCGCGGACCTTGGTCCCGATCACGTCCTCCTCCGCGAGGACGGGCCCGTACGGGCTCTGAGCGACCGGCCGCCAGAAGATCTCCTTGAGGATGTCGACTTCGCAGTCTTGCCCGGTGGCCGGATCAGTCACGGTGAAGCGGGCAGACAGTGGGGCGGTCTCCAGCGCCTGCACCTGCCAACCGCGGGCTTCCAGGCCGGCGCGGAGCGTGGCCGCGATGTCGGCCATGGGCGCCGGGTTCTCGGTGGCGACGTCCAGGTCCTGGCTGGGGCGGTTCACGAGGTGGTGCGCCCGCACGGCGTACCCGCCGGTCAGAACCAGGGGGTACGCGGAGCCGAGGGCGATCACGTCCGCCAGGAGCCGCCTGTGCAGCTCCGGCATGTCCGTCACGCGGCTGCCTGGGTGCGGGAGGCGAGCTGGGGGAAGGCGTCTTCCCAGACGGTGCGCACGGTGCGGCCGACGAGGGTGCGCAGTACCGGCCACAGCTGAAGGAGCAGGTCCCGGTTGAGATACCGGGGCAGGTCGTCACGTAGGCCCTCGTGCAGGACGGTGCGGTACAGGCCCATGCGCTGACGAGGCTTGCTCATGTCGTACGAGGTCATCCCCGACCAGGCCAGGTGCAGCGGCAGCTCTACGACTCCCTGAGTCGGGCCGTGCAACTCGTCCAGCGACTCCGGCAGACGCAGCCGGAACTTCTCCCGATAGAGCGCGAGGTCCTCGGCGACCGCGCCCGAGAGGTCGCTCGCTGTGGGTGCGGGGTGCTGGGGGCTCGAGGGCATGAGTCCATTATGGCGGCCGGAAAAGTGGCGCGGGGGCGTTGTCAGACATCCCATGGCGTTGGGTGTCAACTCGTGGCGAGGTTGGCGTGGTGGGCCCAGGCGGTGGCCTCGTCGTAGCGGGTGCGGGTCTTGAGGCATCCGTGGAGGATGCCGACGAGGCGGTTGCCGACCTGACGCAGGGCGGGGTTGTAGTCGAGTTCGCGGGCTCGCTGCTTGTTGTAGTAGCGGCGGACTCCGGGTGAGTTCTGCAGCGCGCAGAACGCCTGGCGCTGCAGTGCGTCGGCGAGGCGGTTGTTGCGGACGAAGCGGGCCTGGACGGTGTGGCTCCTGCCGGAAGCGCGGGTGACCGGGCTGGTGCCGGCGTAGTTCTTGCGTGCCTTCGCGGACGCGTAGCGGGCGGGGTCGTCCCCGAACTCGGCGAGCACCCGGGCCCCGACGATCTCGCCGATGCCGGGCATCGACAGGTAGATCTCAGCGTCCGGGTGTGCCCGAAAATGTGCCTTCACTTCACCCTCCCTCGTGGTGTGGCCGATCATTCGGTGGGGTCGTTGGTGGTGTGGGGTGGTGCGGTGGCGCTTTCGGGGAGCTCTGGGTAGAGCTTGGCCATGCTTCCCTCCGGCAGGTAGCGGCGGGGGAAGGCGATCCACTCGTCGTGCAGTTCGAAGAGAACGGCGGTGACCAGGCGCTCGAGCGCCCCGGGATTGGGGAAGACCTGTACGACGTCGGTGCGGCGTTTGATCTCCCGGTTCAGCCGTTCCAGGGGGTTGGTCGACTGGATCTTCTTCCAGTGCTGGAGCGGGAAGACCGCGAAAGCGGTCAGGTCTGTCTTCGCCGTCAGCAGCATCTCTTTCACCTTGGGGAACTGCTCGCCGAGCATGTCGGCAACGGTGTCCAGCTGGGTGGCGACCAGTTCCGCAGTGGGCTGGGCGAAGACGGTCCGGATCGTCGCGGCGACCATTTCACCAGCGCCTTTGGGTATGTGCGCGAAGCAGTTGCGCAGGAAGTGAACGCGGCACCGCTGATACGAGGAGCCCAGCATCACCTTGCGGATCGCCGCGATCAGTCCGCTGTGGTGGTCCGCGATGACCAGGCGGACGCCGCCCAGGCCGCGGGCACGGAGCGAGCGCAGGAACTCACTCCAGAACGCTTCGGTCTCGCTGTCCCCCACGGCGGTCCCGAGGACTTCGCGGCCGCCGTCCTCGGTGATGCCGGTGGCGATGACCACAGTCTGCGAGACGATCTGATGGTTCACCCGCACCTTGCAGTACGTCGCGTCCAGGTAGAGGTAGGGGAACCGGGTGTGGTCCAGAGGGCGGGTGCGGAACGCGGTCAGCGGCTCGTCGAGCTCGCCGCGGATGCGGGAGACCTCGCTCTTCGATATGCCACTGTCCCCGCCCAGGGCCTTGACCAGGTCATCGACCGAGCGGGTGGAGACCCCATGGACCCAGCAGTCCAGGTCGTGGCCGATGTTCGCGGCGAGCATCCACCCCTGGTTGACCTGCCACTTCTTGGACGGCAGGTTACGCAGGCCCATCGCCTTGTCACCACGCACGCGGTCCTCGACCGTGGCGTGGGAGCGGCTGAGGGCATCGAGCCACTGCGGCTGGTGGGAGCCGGCGATGCCCCACATGTGGCGGATGTTCGTGGCGACGATGCTGTACTTCCAGCCGGTCTTCTTCTCGAACGCGGTCAGCTTCTTGACCTGCCGCCCGGACGGTTTGACCCGGCGGACCAGCAGCCGCATCCCGTCCGGCCAGCCCGGCCGCCGGTTCAGCCCGGTCAACTCCGCGACCCCATAGCTTTCGTGGGGTGTGCCGTCCTGTTCGAGCAGCGCGTCCCAGGCTGCGGCCGGCAGTTTCACGATGGCCTGCTCGTCGTCGGCGGTGATGGTCCAGCCGGTCAGGTAGCGCACGGTGCGCCGGGCGGTGTTCAGCTTCTCCAGGTGCTCCAGCAGTTCGTGGGTGGCGCCCGCGCCGTCGACGCGGACCAGGATCTTCGCGCGGGAGCTGTCGGGGATCTGCCGAAGCGCGTCCGCGAGCACGGCGAGGTGGTCGGCGACCGTGTTCGAGCCCGCGTTGCCCTCGCGCAGCAGCATGGCCAACGACTCCTGGGTGTTGGCACACCACGCCGCGAGCGGGTGGAAGCCGAACGTCTTCTTGAAGGTGGCCGCGGCGCCCTCCTTCTTGGAGGACGCGTTGATGATCGTGGCGTCGATGTCGATCACGATCCAGCCGGTCAGCACCTTGCCGGCCACCGTCAGCCAGGGGAAGCCGCCGGAACGCAGCGCGAGCACGTCCCACACCCGGCGGCGTACCCGCGCGCGGGCTTTCGCGATCCGCCCGCGCGCCCGCCGGTCGAGGTCGGCCAGCAGACGGTGCGCGGTGGAGTCCGACGCGGCCGGGCCGAAGATCGCCTGGTGGTGGGCCTGGAGTTGCCCGGCGTCGGACAGGTTCGTCGCCCCGAGCACGATCGCCGAGGCCAGGCCCAGCAGCACGTGCGTACGGTCCCGCCAGTTCGCGCTCCCGCCTGCCGGCCACAGCCGCGCAAGCGCGGCGGTCAGCCCGACCTGGTCCGCGACCCGTGCAGCAGCACCCCGGCATGCCCGACCAGCCCCTTCCCATCAGCCGTCACAGACAGCCGCCGGTCCCACCCGGTACGCTCACTCACCAGAAAGGTGCACCTGACTCTTGCGCTGATACGACCTCGACACTCGCATCCTCGCAGGCCACGGGGCACCTTTCGCTAACTCCGAGTCAGACCGGCTCGCCCGGCTGAATACCCGAGGTTCGCTCTGCCACGCTGCGGACGAGCTCGATTCCGTCGGACGAGCGTAGTGACTCCAGCAGCCTTATCAGGTCAGACTGGGACAGGGCCATCACCTACTCCTCATGGTTGAACTGGGCGTTCACCAAGAAGAGTTACGTGATGGCCCTCCTCGCGTCAGGGAGCGTCGGACACCAGCAGAAGTGCGCCCCGGGCACCCGCCCGCGCACGCCCACAACTTGATCGGCTACACCACCAAGCGGGACATGACCAGCCAGCGTCGCACGTACAGCAGGACCCAGGACTGGGACGGATTGGACGGATCAGTGTGGGCGGCGACCGCCTTGAGTACCAGGTCCCACGGAACGCTGTCGAAGAATGCGCGGATATCCAGGTCGATGACCCAGTCCGCCTTCCAGCAGCGCTCCCGGCACCGGCCCACAGCATCAATCGCCGACCGCCCAGGACGGTAACCGTAGGAGTCGGGATGAAAGACCGGCTCGGCCTTGGCCTCCAGCACCCCGGCAACCACCGTCTGGGCTATACGATCCCCGATCGTGGGCACGCCCAATATCCGGACGCCCTCTTTCTTGGGGATCTCCACCGCACGCACCGGAGGCGGAAAATAGGTGCCGGAGGAAAGATGATTCCAGATCTTGTATAGATTGTTCTTCAGATCCTTCTCGAATTCTTCCATCGACACCGCATCCACGCCCGCTGCGCCCTTGTTCGACCTGACTTTCTCGTACGCCTCCCAGACGGAATGCTTGGAAATATTGAACGGCTTGCCTGACGCTTTCACCTCGTTCACACGACTCCTCCCGGGTAACGTCCGGTTGATCGAATAAACACAGTCACGAACGACCCGGCCCCTTCGCTCCGCCCCCGTTACAGGGGTTTCATCACTACTACGAGCCGGTCCGCCGGCGTACTTGGCGTCGGTACTCAGTCCCTCACGGCTTCGGACCGCCCGGGACGCTCCCTCTCTCCCCGCTCACCAGCGGAGACGTATCCAAGCCCGCCTTCTCCTGTTCCGTACGAAGGCCGCAGACCGGGCTCGCGTCGCCTGCATGCCGGACACCGCCTGGCCAATAAACGGGCACCCGCCAGACTCATCCCGGGACTGCCTTGACACCCCGGTTCTGATGTCGACTCTACTTTTCGACACGTCAGCAGCGATTCGCTTGCGCTCGCCTTCCCGATCCCCACCTGACGTCTCAATGGACGCCTTTTCCTCATCGTTCACCACGGCAGTCTTCAGCTAGCGCAGCATGAGGTGGTTTAAATTCTCCCCCCGCAGGGTGAATTTGAAGGGCCATACCTTCATCCTCCGTACAACATCGCTACAAGAAGAGTTCCTACATGCTTCTTCCTTTCACGTTCAGGACACAACAAGGCCGTGAAGTTACGGGCTGATCGTTGGCGTCAGGATGTTGATGCTGAGGGTGGCTTTGTAGGTGCGTCGGTCGACCTTGAGGCTTTTGTATGCGTATCGGGACAGGGGGCGTTTCACTGCGCGGGGGCTGACGCGGAGGCGGCGGGCGGGCATGAGCTGGTCCAGGACGGCTCGGCCGATCGTCCCGACGAGGTCGGTCACGGTGTCGGCGATGATGCCCGCGGCCTGGATGATCTGGCCGCGGGCGCATCGGAGCGCGACGCTGAAGCTGGCTCTGTCCGGGTCTGCTCCGGGTGTGGTCCCGGTGGCGTCGGCGATCGCGATCCGCAGGACCTGGTAGGCGCTCAGCAGAGCGTAGACCTCCTGGGCGATGCCGGCCCAGGTCTTCGAGCGCAGGACCCGGCGGCCCAGCATCGATTTCTTGATCGCGAAAAAGGCCGACTCCACTTCCCACCTCTCGTGATAGAGGCTGACCAGGTCTGATGCCGGATAGCGGTGGTGGTCAAGGAGGTTGGTGGCCAGCCGGTAGAGACCGGTCCGGCGGCCCTGGCTGGTGGTGATGGTGACCTCGCACTCGATGATGCGGACCTCGATGTCGCCGAAGCGGGAGAGGAAGGAGCCGTCGTCGTAGCGGGCCAGGACCGGCGGTCTGCGGGCGGCGGAGGCGCGGGCGAGGAAGGCGGCCTCGGTGGCGGCGACCGCAGCCAGGAACGTGTTCGAGGAGAAGCCCCGGTCCAGTAACACGATCATGCCGGTGTGCAGCGAGCGCATCAGCCGCTTGCCGTAGACGCTCTCGCCGCTGGACCGGGAGCCGAAGGCGGCGTACAGGGGGGTTAACCCTTGATCGTGGACACCCTGATCATTGGATCGTGAGGATCCGAAGAACAGGAGTTCCCGTTGGGGACGTCGAAGTACTCGCCTGAGTTCCGGGCCGATGCCGTCGCGCTGTACCGGGCCACGACCGGGGGTACCTACGCCTCGGTGGCCACGGACCTGGGCGTCAGTCACGAGACGCTCCGCACGTGGGTGCGCGACGCCGAGCCGGCCGCCCAGCCCGGTGCCGCCGAGGCGGGCGCGATGGAGAAGGAGAACCGGCAGCTGCGGGGGCGGGTGAAGGAACTCGAGCTGGAGCGGGAGATCCTGCGGAGGGCCGCGAAGTATTTTGCGGGCCGGACCAGCTGGTGAGCAGCCGCTTCCAGTTCGTTGACGATCATCGTGGCGCCTTCGGCGTCAAGCGGCTGTGCCGGATCCTGCATCTCTCGCGGTCCGGGTTCTACCGGTGGCTGGACGGCGCTAACGCGCGGGCCGGGCGGGTCCGGGCGGATGCCGACCTGGCCGAGCGGATCACCGCCATCCACGTCGAGTCCGACGGGACTTACGGCGCCCCGCGGGTCACCGCCGAGCTCCGCGAGGCCGGAGTACAGGTCAACCACAAACGCGTAGCCCGGGTCATGCGTGCGCGGGGGGGGCATCGTCGGCTTCCACCTGCGCAAGAAGGTCCGCACCACCATCCCGGAGCCGTCGGCGACACCGGTTCCCGACCTGCTGCGGCGCGATTTCACCGCGAAGACGCCGAACACGAAGTACGTGGGTGACATAACGTATCTCCCCGTCGGGAACGGCCAATTCCTCTACCTGGCCACGGTGCTGGACCTGTGCTCGAAACGCCTGGCGGGCTGGTCGATCGCCGACCACATGCGCAACCGGGCTGATCACCGACGCGCTCAAGGCTGCGGCGGCGGCCCGGGGCACCGACGGCCTGCACGGAGCGACCTTCCACAGCGACAACGGGGCGCAAGGTGGATTCAACTGGTCGTCGCAACACCCTGATCTCGGAGGTGTGCGACGTGGCCACGGCGGACTGGAGTTTGAAGACCAGCGATGTTCCGGAGGGGCGGCGTCGGCAGTGGCGCGCTGACCGTGCGTTGCGGCCGGCGATGCGTTCGCCGGGGCGGCCTGATCCTTCTCGGGTCGTGCAGCGCCAGTTCTGGCGACTGATCGCCACGGGGGTCACGACGGTGGAGGCGTCGTTGGTGGTCGGCGTGTCGTGGCCGGTGGGTGCGAGGTGGTTTCGTCACGCTGGCGGCATGCCTCCGATCTCGTTGGCCGAGCCCTCGAGCCGGTACCTCACGTTCGAAGAGCGCGAGGAGATCGCGATCCTCATGGCGATGAGCAAGGGCGTGCGCGAGATCGCCCGCGCCCTGGGGCGAGACCCCGGGACAATCTCTCGCGAACTGCGCCGCAACGCCGCCACGCGCGGCGGCAAGCAGGAATACCGCGCGACGGTCGCCCAGTGGAAGGCTCAGCAGGCGGCCAAGCGCCCGAAGAACGCGAAACTCCTGGGTAACGACCGGTTGCGTGAGTACGTAGAGGACCGGCTCGCCGGCAGCATCCGTCGCCCCGACAAGATGACCGTCACCGGGCCCAAGACGCCCGCATGGAAAGGGCTGAACAAGCCGCACCGTCAGGACAGACGTTGGGCGACGGCATGGAGTCCGGAGCAGATTTCGCACCGACTCCGTGTCGACTTCCCCGATGATGAGTCCATGCGCATCAGCCACGAAGCGATCTACCAGGCGCTGTTCATCGAAGGCCGTGGCGCGCTCAAGCGGGAACTGGTGACGTGCCTGCGCACCGGCCGGGCGCTGCGGGCTCCCCGTGCACGGTCGCAGAACAAGCCGCAGGGGCATGTCACCGCGGACGTCGTCCTCAGCGAACGCCCCGCCGAGGCCACGGACCGCGCGGTCCCCGGACACTGGGAAGGCGATTTGATTATCGGGACGGGCCGCTCCGCGATCGGCACGCTTGTCGAGCGCAGCAGCCGCTCCACGCAGATCGCGCTGGAGTCTTACGACCGGATCGTGGGCCTCGTCCTGGACCAGATCGCCGTCGACGGCTCGATCACCAAGGCCCCCGGCGGCGGCGAGGTCGCCGGGCGTTCCCCCGTGGACCGCGGCAAACAGGGCCTGAAGCGCTCGGGCATGACGGATGGTTACGGCATTCCGCTGGGCCGCGTCCTGGCCGGAGCCAACCGGCATGACTCCCCGCTGCTCGCTCCGACCCTGGACCGCCTGGACGACCTCGGACCGCTGCCCGATGACATCACCATCCATCTGGACGCCGGCTACGACTCCGACAAGACCCGTACTCTGCTCGATGAACGCGGCCTGCACGGCCGGATTGCGCGCAAAGGCGAAAAGGCGCCGGTCCAGGCAAGCTGGAGGTGGCACGTGGAGCGTACCCATGCCTGGCAGAACGCCTTCCACCGCCTCGCCCGCTGCTACGAGCGCCGGGCCACCGTCATCGACGCCTTCTTCGATCTCGCCGACACGATCATCACCGTCCGCAGCCTGATCCGCCAGGCATGGACAACCCACCGCTGGGACGAACGCCCCCACCGCCGTCCATGAGTACACGCTATCTGTGCGACCTCTTAGGGCTCGTAGCGAAACAAGTTATGAATCAGTCGCGCGGCGCGTACGTTTCCTGCTATGCCGATCGATATGGAGTCCCTGGCCCGGCGCTACGAGGCGATCCGGGATCACCTGACCGAGCGGCAGCGACGGTTGTGGCTCGGCAACGAGGCTCGTGAGCTGGGTGGCGGCGGTGCACGGATCGTCTGTGAGGCGACCGGGGTGTCCCAGGACACGATCCGACGGGGCCGCGGGGAACTGGACGATCCGCAGCCGCTGGCGGTCGGGCGGTCCCGGGGGCCGGGAGGCGGCCGCAGACGGGCCGAGGTCCTGGACCCGCAACTGGCCGTGGACCTGGATGCCCTGGTCGAGCCGGAGACTCGTGGTGATCCGATGAACCCGCTGCGCTGGACCACGAAATCGCTGTCGCACCTGGTTGCCGAGCTGGTCAATCGGGGACACCGGTGCACCGAGAACGTCGTGGCCCGACTGCTGCACGAGGCCGGCTACTCCTTGCAGGGCAACGCCAAAACCGTCGAGGGCAAGCAGCACCCCGACCGCGACGCCCAGTTCCGCTACCTCAACGATCAGGTCAGGGCGGCCCTCGCTGCCGGACAGCCCGTCGTGTCCGTGGACTGCAAGAAAAAGGAACTGATCGGGAACTTCAAGAACGTCGGCAAGGAATGGCGACCGCCTGGGGACCCGGTGAAGGTCAACGTCCACGACTTCCCGGACCGGCCGGCAAAGCCATCCCCTACGGCGTCTACGACATCGGCGCCAACGCCGGCTGGGTCAGCGTCGGCATGGATCACGACACCGCCGCGTTCGCCGTGAACACCCTGCGGACCTGGTGGAACAACGTCGGCCGGGCCGCATATCCGCAGGCCACGACACTGACGATCACCGCGGACAGCGGCGGATCCAACGGCAGCCGACTACGGGCCTGGAAGACCGGGCTGGCTGCCCTCGCCGCCGAGACCGGCCTGTCGATCACCGTGCTGCACCTGCCGCCGGGTACTTCGAAGTGGAATCGCATAGAGCACCGGCTGTTCTCCGCAATCACCATGAACTGGCGCGGGACACCACTGACCAGCCACGAGGCCGCCGTTTCCCTGATCGGTGCGACGACGACCGAGACCGGCCTGACCGTGTCCGCGGCCCTGGACACCGGTGTCTACCCCACAGGCATCAAGATCAGCGACAAGGCCATGAAGGCCCTCCCGCTGACCCGTCACGAAACCCACGGCCAGTGGAACTACACCATCAGCCCACCCGCCGACACTCCCGAACCCGCAGACGTTAAATCACACTGAGCCCTTAGGTCCATAACATTGCTCACACTGAGCGTATGATGGCAGGTATGACGATGAAGGAGCGGGTTACCGTATCAATCCCAGCTGATCTTCTTGCCTGGGCTAAAGGCGCGTCCAGTGGAAACTTCTCTGCCTACGTCGAACGAGCTCTGCGTGCCCAGGCGCTCAGTGAGGCCTCGCAAGCCGTGGCCCAGTGGCGCGGGGACGCCACGGCCGCCATCGAAGAACTCGCTGACGTCTTTGGTGAGGAAGTCGCTTGAACGTCGCACGCGGCCAGGTGTGGCGAGTCTTGCTGGCCACCAAAACCAGAGCAGTGCTGGTCGTCGAGTCGGACGCGGCGATCAGAGCTCTGCCGGCCACGGTTGTCTGCATGATGATCGACGAGACCGGAGGTGCGCCCGACACCGTGATCACCGTTCCACTGGTCGAGCCGGTCGAGGGCGCGGCGGTTGCCGTCGATCTCGTGGCATTGACCGACAAGCGCATCCGTTCCGGCGCACTGATAGGAACTGTCGACTCCGTCACAATGGAACGGGTGTCATCGGCCCTGCGTGTCGTTCTCGACCTTACCGACTGAGCTCCTTCCGGGGGCGTTGTCATCTTTCGCCAGACGGACAACGCCAGCGGTGAGTCTTACGCAGTTCGGCGACCTGCTCGGTCGGCAGCGTCGTGATGCGAGTTGAGCGCGTCGGCGTTGACGGCCCGCCACAGGTACTTCTACTCCCCGCTGATCCCGCAGCAGCGAGCGGAGCTGGTTGGCGATACGGCATGGAGGAATGGGCTTTCCGGTGCGTATGTGGGTCTTCGAAGTCAAGCGGTGCGACATGGTCATGCCAACACGATGAGTCGTCGACCGGACGCCGCTCAGGCCAGTCGTTGCGCGGATGGCGCACCGCTTCAGCCGCCCGTCGGACAGCTGTCATGTACGCGTGCACCCGCTTAACTTCGAAGACCCGCATATGTGGCCGGTTGGCGGGTGAGCAGTAGGCCACCACCGCCCGCCCGCGCACGGAATGACGCCAGCTGTTTCATAGCGGCACGCGGTCACATGACGGTGCGCTGCCGACAGGGAAATGGGGCACTTCAGCGCGGCTGGGACAGCGGGCCCTGGGCGGTCGGCACCACCGTCTGGGAGAGCCGGGCAGCGGCCTGCGCCGACGTCTTCCACTTCATCGAGGTCGAGTACAACCGCACCAGGCTCCGCAAGCACCCCGACTTCGGGTACCTCATCCCACTCGAAACCCGCGCCCTGCTGCAGCAAGACCTCTGAGCCGCCCCGCGTAGAAACCCGCCGTTCAAGAACAGGGGAACGTCACATGTACTTGGGAAGGATGGTCTGGGCGACGATGTGACCCGCGGTGTCGTAGACGGTGACGCTGCGGACGAAGCTGTGTACCTGCTTCTTGTCTGACACGCTCAGATGCGGAAGCTTAGGGAGCTTGCTGGTGGCGTACCAGGCGCCCCAGCCGGGCTTGCCGGCGAGCTTCACCACGGTGCCGGCGATGGTGCCGTCCTGGGTGACGACCTTGACCCGGGCCGCGTCGCCCTTGCCCATGTAGAGCCCGGACAGGAAGTAGTTCTTGCCCACGGGTTCCTGCTGCATGCTGGCACCCTGGCCACCCATGTTGCCGTCGACCGCGCTACGGAACTGGCCCTCCGGCATATCCGGGGTGGACCAGTGCTTGCCGTCCTTGGTCAGCCACAGCTTCACCCCCGGGGCGGCCTGCACCCGCTCACCCGGCGCCACCACCCGCACCGCCGAAGCCGACGGGATCGTGGTTGCCGGACGCGCTGCGGTGTGGGTCTGTACCGGCGCGGCGATGTGAGGGGCGGTGATCGCCAGGGGCGCCAGCAGCAGGCCGCAGCCGACCGCCAGTCCTGCGGCCCGACGGCGGCGTCGTGCGTGGCTGGCCTTCTCGATGGCGGCCAGCGGGACGGGAGACGGTGTGATGTCGTAGGCGGCGTCGGCGAACACCTCACGCAGCCGCTCGGTGTCGGGCCGGGAAGTCATCGGCTTGCTCCAGAAGAAGTGGCGGGGGCGAAGAGGGGGTGGGCGCGCAGTGCCTGCAGTCCCCGGCGGGCGTGGGTCTTGACCGTGCCGAGTGAACAGTTCAGGACCTGGGCGATGTCCTGCTCGCTCAGGTCCTCCCAGTAGCGCAGTACCATCACGGTCCGCTGGCGGGCCGGCAGGGACGAAAGCGCCTGGGCGACTGCGGTGCGGTGTTCGACGTCCTCGGCGTGTCCGCCGTGCGAGCGGTGCATCGTCTCGGGAAGGAACGGCATCAGCAGGTGAGCGACGCGTTTCTTGCGGATCCGGCTGAGGTTGTTGTTGACCAGCGCGCGGCGCACGTACACATCGACCTCATCGCGCGGGATGCGTCCCCACCGGGTATGGACTTTGACCAGGGTGGTCTGCACCAGGTCCTCGGCCTCGTGAAAGTCGCCGGTGAGCATGTGCGCGGTCCGCACCAGCCGTGGCCAGGACACAGCGGCGAACTCGGCGAACTCGCCACGGCTCTCGTGCGTCACAACCAGCAGTTCCTTACAAGTGGGGCATACGCGGAGCGAAGAAGGTCGAAGAAGGTGGGGGCCTGGTCTGTGCCGGGCCCCCACCTAGTGGGGTCACATGTACTTGGGAAGGATGGTCTGGGCGACGATGTGACCCGCGGTGTCGTAGACGGTGACGCTGCGGACGAAGCTGTGTACCTGCTTCTTGTCTGACACGCTCAGATGCGGAAGCTTAGGGAGCTTGCTGGTGGCGTACCAGGCGCCCCAGCCGGGCTTGCCGGCGAGCTTCACCACGGTGCCGGCGATGGTGCCGTCCTGGGTGACGACCTTGACCCGGGCCGCGTCGCCCTTGCCCATGTAGAGCCCGGACAGGAAGTAGTTCTTGCCCACGGGTTCCTGCTGCATGCTGGCACCCTGGCCACCCATGTTGCCGTCGACCGCGCTACGGAACTGGCCCTCCGGCATATCCGGGGTGGACCAGTGCTTGCCGTCCTTGGTCAGCCACAGCTTCACCCCCGGGGCGGCCTGCACCCGCTCACCCGGCGCCACCACCCGCACCGCCGAAGCGGACTTGGAGGCCTTGGCCTTGGCGACAGCGGCCACCTGCGCAGTCGCCACCGAGGCCTTGGCCGGCGCGAACGCGTGCGCCATCGTCGGGACCCCCACCAGCGCGGCCGCGATCGCCGCGGCCGCCACGTACTTCTTCATCCGTGTCATGAATAAAATCTCCTTGCAGATCTCAATGAACAAGGTGGAGGGCGCCTCTCCACCCTCCTAAACCCCATCCACCCCAGACCTGGATGACACAAACCCGAAGATTTTTTCCGTCTCTCTCTGGCGCCTGCGCACACTGCATACAGCCCCCACACAGGGTCGGTAGAGCCGTCGTTTGCCAACACGGCCGCTCCAGCGAGTTCCACGGCGCTGGCCAACACGAACGAGCCGCAGCTCAAGGACGTCTGGAAGGGTTTCAGCTCAGCCCCTCCGGCTGGCGGTCGGGGCGCGTGAGGCGACGCAGTCCCGTGACGACCGACCGTCACTCTGTCCTCGTCGCCGCAGCGATCCGGTCGGCATACGCACGGTACGCCTTGCGTCCGGCCGGGGTGGAATCGTCGCTGACGAGGGTGGCGCACTACTTCAGCGCGGACTCATGGAGCGCAAGCGGAGCGGTAACGCGCACCGAGTAGCCCTGCCCGCGGCGAATGATCCGGCTGCTGCGCAGCGCCTCGTGGACGGCGGTGTCCCGCACGCCCTGAAGGTGTTCGGCGAGCAAGCCGGCACGTCGATGGTGTGCGGCCGCTCGGGCGCCTGTTCCTGGTCCTCGACCTGGCAGGCCACGCCGTCGAGTTCTTCCAGGACGTCGCCAACGTCGCGGGCGCCGGCCGCGTCGAGCACTCTACGGATGGTCTTGGGTGCGACGCCGTGCTGCCGGGCGAGCGCTTTCACCGCGGCGCCGGCGCGGTACGCGTTCGCGGCCTCGGCGGCCTGATCTCCGTCGAGCGCGGCCGGGCGCCCCAGGGTCCTGTCCGCAGCCTCGGCGGCGGCGACGCCTTCCTTCGTGTTCTCCGAGATCATGTCGCGCTGGAACTCCAGGACCCCGGCGAGCATCGTGACGAACAGCTTGGTCTGCGGGTCCTCACCGCGAGATCGAAGCCGGACCATGCGCCGGTCGCAATGCGCAGGTGCAGGCCGCGCCGCCCAAGGACCTCCCGGATCTGGATGACGTCCTTGGTCGAGCGGAACAGCCAGGCGGCGTCCGCGATGCGGATGGTGTCGCCGACCGCCGCCTCGTCGAGGAGCCGGCGGAACCCGGATCGGTTGACCGCGTAGACGCGGGACGACGTGGCCGGGTCCTCGTACGGTGGCTTGATCGCCTGCGGGAGGGAGGGGAGTTGGCGGGGTGAGTGGCTTTCAGGTGACGGGGTGTCCGAGGGTGAGGGCGGCTTTGCGGAAGCGGTCGAGTTTGTCGGCGGGGACGGAAAGGCGGGTGGCGAGCGCGCGGATGCGCCGGTCGCTGGCCAGCAGTGCGCAGGTGGCTGTGTCCGCGCACTCGATGAGGTGGACGGGTCCGAGATCGCGGGCTGCGCTGACGCGCCGCTCGGCGTCGGCCAGGAGCGTGGCGACTGTGTCCGGTAGGGCGGTGGCGGCGTGGTCGAGGTAGGTGCGTAGTTCGGCGAGGTTGCGTCCGGCGTGCACGGCGGCCAGCAGCGAGGCGGGGCTCAGGGCCCAGGTCCGGTCGCCGGTGCGGGTGGCGAAGGCGTTTAGGAGCAGGGCCTGGGCCGGGGGGAGGCCGTCGAGGGCGACCAGGTCGTGGTTGGCGAGGACCTTCAGCCCTGTGGCGCCCCCGGCGGTGGCCGGTTCGGGGGCCGGCCCGGGGAGGTAGGTGGGGGTCTGGCCGGTGGCGTAGGCGCCGAGAGGGGTCAGGCGGATCGCGCGCAGGCCGTCGTAGCGGCTGAGCCGCTCCAGCCAGTCGCCGCCCCAGTTGTGCCGGTAGTCGTCGCGCGCCCCGGCAGGGTCCACGTACTCGACGTCGATCAGCCCCAGGGGTGCGGCGTACTCGAACAGCACGGCCATGGTGTAGCGGCCCTGGAGCAGCGCCCAGGGGTGGTGGCCGTCGTAGCCGAGGCTGCCGTACTCGGGGTCTTCCAGGTAGAGCTTCCACAGAGCCCGTTCGGAACGTGCGACCGAGGGGTTGTGCCCCGCTGTGCGCATGGTGGTGAAGAGCTGGTCGACGGTGGTCCACTCGCCGGCGGCCAGGGCAGCCAGCGCGGCGCCGACGTGGCCGCGCCGTGGCTTGAGTGCGCTGAGCACGTTCGCGGCGCGCTGCCCTTTGACCGCTTCGACGCGGGAGAACTCGTCCAGGATCGTGCTGGAAAGCCAGCGTTGCCACAGGTGGGCCAGCACCTGGTGCGCGGGCTGGGTAAGGGCCTGCCGGCCGCGCACGGTCAGCGCGAGCTTGCCTGCGGCCAGCTGGGCCAGGCCGCCGGCCTGCAGGAGCAGGGGCCAGGCGAAGGCGGCTATCGGCTCATCGGCGTAGAAGTCGCCTGCGTCCAGTACCTGGGCCACCTGGGCGATGGTCGCGGCAGACGGGCGAACTGTCTTGGCGCTGCATTTCACCCGGCCCGCGGCGCACAGTTGCAGCAGGGTCCGCAGATCGGCCTGGGCTCGGTGTTCGGTGAGGCGGATCTGCGGGGTCTCGGTGTCGTGCGGGTGGGTCACATCGGCCCCGAGGCGAGAAGGTAGTGGTAGTTGCCCGCGCCGCGGGTGCGCTCCAAGGTGGCCAGCACCGTGCGAGCGTCGTCGCGGGGACCGTTGAGATAGAGTGACTGAGGGGCCTCGCGTTTTCCGGACAGGCTTCTGACCGTTTATTTCACGCGGCGATTCGCAACTTCTCGTACTCGGCATGGACTTCGCGTGGAGGGCGGTACCCCACCGCCGAGTGGAGGCGTTTGCGATTGTACCAGAATTCGATGTAGCGAGTGATGTCCTGCCGGGCGACCTCGCGGGTCAGGTAAGTCACCCTTGATACGCGCTCGTTCTTCAGGGCGCCGAAGAATGATTCGGCCATGGCGTTGTCGAAACAGATCCCGGTGCGGCCGGCAGATCTGCGGAGCCCGAACCGGTTTAGCGTCCTCCCGAACTCGGCTGACATGTAGTTACTTCCGCGATCCGAGTGAAATATCGCGTCGGCCGAGAGGTTCCTGTTCCGTGCCGCGTTACGGATCGCCTTGGATATCAGTGGGGTTTGGTAGTGGTCGTCCATCGCGTAACCGATGACTTCCTTCGTGCAGCAGTCGATTACCGTCGCGAGGTACAGCCAGCCTTCCCCGGTCCCGATATAAGTAATGTCACCGACGAGCTTTTCGCCGGGTGCGTCCGCGGTGAAGTTGCGGCCGACGAGGTCCGGCACTTGGCCGGCCGCGGCCTTGGTGAGGTTGAACCTCTTCGGCTGTGGCTGGCAGGACTCAAGTCCCAGCTCGCGCATCAGGCGGCGGACCAGTTCCAGGCCGACGCTGATGCCCCAGCGGTGCAGCTGGGCTTGGATGCGACGGTGGCCGTAGGTGCTGTCGGAAATGTCGAAGGCTTTCTTGATGAGCAGTTTCAGTTCCTCGCGCCGCTGTGCCGTCGCGGATTCCGGGCGGGATCGCCAGTCGTAGTAGCCGGATCTGGAGACGCCGAGTCTGCCGCACATGAACTCGACGCTGTATGCGCACTCCGCAGTGTCGAGCCGCATCTCATCGATGAACTCGTACTTGCTTGCTACCGGGGATCCTTCGCGAAGTACGCCGCGCATTTTTTCAGGAAGGAGTTTTCCATCTCCAGCTCACGGTTCCGCCGTTCGAGTTCCTTCAGGCGTACCCGCTCGTTCACCGTCAATTCTGCATCGGGAGCCGGTTCCTGCTGCTTCTGGTGCTTCTTCACCCAGCCGCGTAGCGTCTCCGAGTTCAGCTCAAGCTCCCGGGCAACTTCGGAGATCGTCTTGCTTGACCTCAACGCGATCTGGACTGCTTCCTCACGGAACTCCGGCGAGTACTTACTGGGTGGCGGCACTTCTTCCTCGTTTCCTGTTCAGGACAACCCTATTGGGTCCCTGTCCGGAAACTTCGGGGCCCCTCAGACTGTATAGCTGCCCCTGCTCGGGGCATGCCTGATCTTCGGTCGGCGGGACCGGTGGAGATCAGGTGGTGGCGGGCGTCCAGGGTCTGCCTCGCATGGCCTGGCTGAGGACGTCGAGCATGTTCTGGCCGTGACGGTCGGCGGTGGCCAGGTAGGTCCGGATCGCCGCGAAGTCCTGAGCCCCGCGCAGGGTCCGCAGGCTCCCGGACACCTTGATCCGCAGTTTCGCCATCCTGATCGTCTGCTCGGCCGGGTTGTTGTCGAAGGGCAGGTCCAGGTCGTGGACCCAGCGCAGGTAGTCGTCCCAGCGGCTGTGCAGTCGCTTGAAGAGCGCGTTGTGCTTGCACTCGGTCTTCGAGGAGCGTGCGACCGTGGCCTTGACCCCGTCGCGGACCGCCGTCCGCAGCGCCTTCAGCTCCCCGGCCTTGAGCCGGTCCGCGATCCGCTCAGCGCAGGCGGCGTGGGCAGCGTCGGCTGCCCTCTTCAGCGCCAGCAGCGCGTCGATGGACCGGTAGGCCGCGCAGCGGGCCTGTCCGGACCCGCATTCGGTGACCGCGACCAGCTCGCGCAGGGCATGCGCGGAGCACAGCGCGTGGGTGGCCTCGGTGTAGGTGTCGTACGGGGCCCAGGCGTCGTGCATGGCCACCCCGCGAAACGCGGGCAGGATCCCCGCGGCGTCGATCGCCTGGGTGCCGCGCCGCCGGTGCACGCTCAGGTGCACGAACATCCCGGTGGAGGCGGAGTGCAGCCAGTGCAGTCGGCCGGCGGTGCGGAACCTGGTCTCGTCGAAGAACGCCAACGGCGCGGCCCACCCGCCCGGCGACCAGGCGGCCGAACGTGTCCAGGGTCTTCGCGCAGCGGCGCACCCAGCCCGCCACGGTGGCCACCGCGACCGGAGCACCGAACAGGTCAGCCAGCGCGCGGGCAGTACGGTCCTTGGACAGGAACTGCCCATGCATCAGATACACCCCGACGGCGGCCAGCCGGGGCCCGTACTGCACCGGGGCGGCCCCGTCCGGAGCGAGGGCCCGGGCCTTCGTCCCGCAGGCGCACCGACCGAGAGCAGCCGGTGCTCGGTGACCCGCGGCCGTATCTCCTCGGGCAGGTCGAAGACCTGGCGGCGCTCCACCGAGACCACGGGCGCGTCGTCGAGGCCGGCCCCGCAGCCGGTGCAGGGCCCGGGCCGGTGAGTCACGGTCTCATCCGGGGTCTCGGTCTGCCGCAGCGTGGTGCCCGGCTGCCCCTTCGGACGGCCCGGGCCACGCCCGGACTTCCCGCGCAGCGACCTCGGGGCGGGCTTGGCCAGGCCGTCCGAGGACGGCGGCTTCGAGGAGTTCGAGGAGTTCTGGCCCAGCCGGGCCTCCAGATCCGCGATCCCGCGCTGCCGCCAACTCGGCGCGTACCGTGGTCAGCTCGCTCCGCAACTCAACTACCAGCGCCACGACTTCCTCATAGCTGGGGAGCAGCGCGACTGAGGACATGAGACCCAATGATCACGAAACCGGGCGTCGAGAGCAACTCGCCTACCAGTGACCAGCTATCCAGTCACGAGATAGAAAGGCATCCCCTGGTTCCCGAAGCCGATCTGCGGTAGCGCGCCGGCTGGTTCCCCCAGCACATCGGCGGCTTGTGTGAAGCCGGGGGCCGGCTCGAACCCGAGCTCGTGGGCGTAGGCGACGGCCCCGTAGACGATGGCCTGGGCCTGCTCGATGCCGATCGGCAGGGAGGGTTCCTCGAACGCGCTGTAGTCATGGTGCGGGGCTCGATCACGTTCTTGACGCCCAGGCAGTACACGTCCACCAGCACACCGGTCACCCTCACCCGGCTTGCCCGCTCCCGGCGTGCCACCAGCACCTGCGCGAACCCCGCCCCGGTTGCCTCCTCACTCGCTGAGGGATCCTGCGCCGCCCACCCAGGGCAGGCCGACAGGTCCAGCCCGCTGCTCCAGCCCGGGCTCACCCAGCAGCCCACCACCGGCCGGTCTCCCGCTTTAACCGCCTGGTCGGCTGCGGCGGCCCGCCGCACCAGCACCCCCGTCTGCCCGGGGCGAAGCCCCAACGCCCTCGCCACCTGCTTGGGACCGCTGCCGGCTGCCCGCAACGCCCGTACCCGTTCCAGCAGCTCTGTGTCATCGTCTTCGCGCACCGCGCCATTGTGCCCGACCAGCCCGAACCCCTTCGCCGCCGACCGCGGACCCCGGCGGCGCCTGGTACCGTGCCCGGGCACGACCTGGCAGGGCGTCAGCAGTCCGCCCAGCGGCGGTAGGCCTCGATCCATTGCGCGCCGCTCGGTGCGGGAGTGGGCAGGGGCAGATCCAGAAGTCCGATGGCCTGCCGCTGTCTACCGCGGGCGCAGGCCGCCACGATCCCACTCGCGGTGAGGTCGACGCCGATGACGCTCACCTCCACTCACGGGACCGTCGTGGCGAACGCATGGCCAGATGCTCCTCGACCATCGTGAACAGGCCCGACTTCCTCGTCCTCGCCGTAGGCCCTGAAAACCAACTACCCGTTTTGCGGTGTTTTGTACTGACTGGTTCGCGGTGCTCAGCGCGTGGGACCCCTATGGGCGGATGCCGTGGGTTGCCTCGTTGGGGCTGGTGCGGTCGTGTCGGACGTGGGTGACGTGACCGCACGAGTCGTGTTGACACCCCGCGTGTCCTTGACGAGGCCGGGCGCGTTGAGCAGGCGACACGACGCGTGCAACGTGTTGGCGGTCTCGATCTGTCTCTGCCCGGTGGCGGGTCGGGCCGCGCTATTACCTGGCGCACCGGCCGGGTGACGCGGCGGCCCCGGGACGTCATGGCAAAGACCCCGGGGCCGTCTTCGTGTCTGACCGTGCCGGGCCACAGCCCCGGGCTGGCATAACCGGGTCGACGGGTGCCGGTCCACGCCCCCTGGACCAGGCCTGTTGCCGAACTGTGCGGCGCTCCGCGCTCCGCGCTCTGGTCGGGCTCGGCGACTTCGCGCGCCTGGGGTGCGACACGGTCGCGGGGGCGGGACACTGCCCATGCTGGACTGGTTTTTCCGGCCCCGGCCGGGCAACAGACAAGGGGGCCTGTCATGGGCTCAAGTGGGTGATGTGCTGCGGTTCGCCGGCCCGCAGGGTCGGGATGGCCGAGCAGCGGGCGGTGGTGACCGTCGTGCTGGGCTCAGACGGGCAGCCGCCGTACCGGGTGCAGTACGAAGACGGCCGCCAGACGGAGATCTTCCCCGGCCCGGGCTGCTGTGTCGAGACCGGTGAGGCCCACCGGGTCTCCCCGCGCGGGGACTGACAGGGCGGTGCGGCATGCCGCGGCGGCTGATGTCGGTGGAGCTGACACGGACGGATATGTGATCTCGTGCCCCGGGTCGGATGTGGTCGGGCGCGGGCCAACCGAGTCGGACGCGTGGCGGGATTTCTGGGCTGCGGCGCGGGCGAGCTGGACGCCGCCGCCCACAGACGGACTGCCGGCAGCCTCGGGTGACTGGCTGCCTCCGCGCCGGTTGACCTGGCGAAGGATCCACACGATCCGGGTGCGGGACCTGTTCGGCTGACCCGCCAGGCGGCTTCCCCGGCCGATATTCCCGTGTGCCGCGGTCCACCCTGTGCTTCAGCCACAGGGCGGTCGTGCCATGTCTGCGGCCTCGGCCAGAGCGCCGGACGGGGAGGATGCCGGGGCCGGGGCCCCGACCGCAGGCCCCATATCAGACGGGTGGATGTCATCGCCTCCTTGATGCGCTTCCTCGTCTCCGGTACCCCACCATCCAAACGGTCCCAGCTCGCCGGGGCCACGGGCCCCTAGCGCTGCCGGTCCCTTCTTTCGGTGCTCTGCGCTGATCATGCCGGGTTCTGGATCACTTTCAGTGCTGGGGCCACGGAGGGTCACCGAAACCGCGATCATGAACGGTCGTGGGTGATGTTCTCCTCCAGAACCTGTGGTTCCACCAGGTCCAAGGTGTCGTGATCGAAAACGTTGTGCCTGACGGCGAGTTGGTGGCCGTGCGGGCCCGGGCGGTTGCGGAGCGGGTCGTATGTCCAGCGTGCGGGACGCTGTCGTCTCGGGTGCACAGCCGGTACGTACGGCGGCTCGCCGACAGCTCGGTCAGAGGGCGTCCGGTGCTGATCGAGTTACAGGTGCGGCGGTTCCGCTGCGGCCAACGTTTGTGCAGACAGGCGACGTTCGCCGAGCAGGTCGACGGACTGACCGTCCGGCACGGCCGACGCAGCGCCGGGCTGCAGACAGTGCTGGAGCGTGTGGCGGTGATGCTGGCCGGCCGTGCCGGTGCCCGCCTCTCCCAGACTCTGGCCGCCGGGGTGAGCAGGTCGACACTGCTGCGGTTGATCCGTCGCCTGCCGGAGCCCGAGACCTCGACACCGCGGGTGCTCGGGGTGGACGACTTCGCGCTGCGCAAGGGCCACAAGTACGGCACGATCCTGATCGACATCGAAACCCGTCAGCCCATCGACCTGCTGCCGGACCGGACGACGTCGACGGTCGCCAAGTGGCTCGCCGACCATCCCGGCATCGAGGTGATCTGTCGGGACCGCTCCACCGCCTATGCCGAGGCCGGACGGCTCGGCGCCCCGAACGCCATCCACGTCGCGGACCGATGGCACATCTGGTCGAACCTTACTGAGGCCGTCGAGAAGACAGTCGTTCAACACCGCGCTCTGCTACGTGAGCCGCACGACGCCGCCACGGCCCAGGCCGTCGCGGACACGGAGAACACGAACCTCGATCCGCCCTCTCCCAGAGGGCCGCGGACAACCGGCCGACTCTCCGACCGCATCCGGGAACAGCACGCGGCTATCCACGCTCTCCTCGAGCAGGGCATCGGACTGCGCGCGATCGCCCGCCAACAGGGGCTGGCCCGCAATACCGTCCGCCGCTTCGCCAACGCGGCAAGCGCGGACGAACTCCTGGTTGGCCGGTGGACCGGCCGAGCCAGCATTCTCGACCCCTACAAGCCTTACCTGCACCAGCGGTGGGCGGAGGGCTGCACCGTCGCCCGCCGCCTGTTCGAGGAAGTACGCGAACGTGGCTACCCCGGCGGCGAGAACGTGGTGAAGGTCTACGTGGCCAAACTCCGCGAGAACTTTCCGCACGACCCGCCCCACAAGACGCCGTCCGTGCGGAATGTGACCAGCTGGCTCACCCGCCATCCCGACCGCCTCACCGAGGACCAGACCCAGCAGCTCAAAGCGATCCTGGCTCGCTGCCCCGCGCTCGACCGCACCGCCCACCACGTCCGCACGTTTGCCGAGCTCATGAACAACCGTCAGGGCCGGGACCTGAACAAGTGGATCACGAGCGTCCGGGCCGAGGACCTGCCAGCCCTTCATACCTTCGTCACCGGTCTCGGCCAGGATCTCGATGCCGTCGTCGCCGGCCTCAGCCTTCGCTACAGCTCCGGCGCGGTCGAGGGTCAGAACAACAAGATCAAGATGTTGAAGCGGCAGATGTTCGGCCGAGCCAACTTCGACCTGCTCCGCAAACGGGTCCTCCTCACCGCGCGATGCCGTTCATGATCGCGGTTTCGGTGACCCTCCGTGGCCCTAGCACTGAAAGTGATCCAGAACCAGGATTCAGGCGTCGCCGAGACGGATGGAGCCGCCGGACTGACGAAGTCTGCACCTTCTCCTGACCGCGAGCCCCTGAGGCTTGCTTGAGCCGTGTGCGGTGAACAGCTGCTTGCACGGTTCTGAGGGGGCGGGGACGCAGCGATGCGTCCCCGCTACCCGACTGATGCGGGCCGTGATCCCCGCCCGGCGGACCGTATCGCACGAGACCCCGACCCGGTCCGCGATCACCACCCGCGGAGCGACCGCGCCGGCCGAGGTGTCCAACGCGAGCAGCACCCGCGCCCGCCTGATCATCGACGCGCTGCGGACCCCCGTCGTCGTCACGCGCTCCAAAGCCCGACGATCTTCGGCACACAACGCGACCGGATACTTCTTCTGCGAGGACACGGCACCCCTGCCCGGCCGAACGGAAGCGACAAGTGACGCTCGCTCGGCCAACTCCACCAACCAGGAAGACACTTAGTCGCGACAGCCTACTAGTGTCCTGCGCCAGAGATTCGTCGGCAGAGGCGGGCGAGGGAGTCGAGGATCTCTTCGGCTGTCTTGGTCCAGATGAACGGCTTGGGGTCTTGGTTCCAGTCATTGAGGATTTTCAGCAGTAGCTCTCAAGGGTGAGGACGGCTTTGGCTGCGGTGGTGAGCCAGGTGGGGCTGCAGCGGGCTTTGCGGAAGATCCGCCAGGTCTTCAATCGGGCCATGCCGCGCTCGACCGGGTAGCGCAGGCGGGCATGAGCCCTGTTCAGCGATAGCTGCCGGCGGTTGAGTTCTTTGCCGGGAGAACGTCGGATCGGGGTGGTGATGGTGCCGCCGGCACCGAGGTAGCCGAGGTCGGCCAGGACCGGGATACCGAGTCTGCGGCAGGTGTCGATGATCCGGTGGGTGCGGGCGGCGGTGAGGTCGTGGGTGCGACCGGGCAGCGCCTTCGAGATCCATACGATGGTGCCGTCCGGATCGGTGACGACCTGCAGGTTCACACCGTGACGCCGGTGCTTTCCCGAGTAGTCCCCGCGGCCGTCACCGACCCGGTCGCACTCCGCGAGGGTGCCGTCCACCAGCACGTATTCCGCCCGGGCCTTCACTTCACGCAGGGCCCGCGTCAGCCCCGGAGCCCGGCGCGCCAGCAGGCCCACCACGGAGCGGACATAGGCGTGCGCGGTCCCGACGCTGATGCGGAAACCAGCGGCGATCTGGGCCAGCGTGGTGTGCTGGCGCAAGTACACGAGCGCGACAACCGCACGCGCGGACGGACGGAGCTTGCACCGGCGGTCACCCTCACGAAGGACGATCAGCATCGTGACCGTCTCCACGAGGGCATGCGGGAGGTCGAGTGCGGCAGGATACGTAATCAACGGGGCTCCCCGGCAACCGAGATCGCATGTCAGATACCTCTCTCAACTGCCTGGGAGCCTCGTCCGTTGCCCTGCCAGCCATCCCCTTGCATCACTCGATCAGTGGCCACCCTGAAAACGCTCATTGACCCAGGACCGGATGTCGGCTTCGAGGGCCTGAATGTTCTTGTGTGCGCCGCGGCGGATCATCTGGTGGGCGAGGTAGCCGAACCACCGCTCGTCGGGTAGGACCGCTGCATTGCTGCAGCGGTCCCCCCTCAGAACCGGCCGTGCCCGCTTTCCGAGCAACCGGCTCAAGCAAGCCCCTTGGGCTCGCGGGCGAACAGAAGTGCTGGTCACCGGCCGGGGCCAGTGGCCAGCCGACGCTGGCAGTGGGTGTGTATCAGGCGTGAGGCGGCGGGTTTGTCCGGCTTGCCGTTGCCCGCATCGGTAGTGATCGCGTGTTTGCGGATCGCGGTGCGGGTGACCTTGAGCCACTGCTCCCACTGGTCGGGGGTTTGCGGCTCGTGGTCGGCGTGCAGCAGCAGCCCTCCGCAGAGCGGGCATCGGCCGTCTTGCATCTGCAGCAGATGCAAGGTGCCTTGCCCAGCGGGAGTTTGCCGCGGCGGCGCCGCTTGGCCCAGAAGTCGGCCAGGGCGGGATCGTCGGTTGACGCTCTCCCTGGCACCATCCGGTGCCGGACGATCGGCGTCCAGGCGAACTTGTAGAGGTAGAAACCGCTGGTGCGGTCCCCGAATACCCATGTGTCCTGCCTGAACGGGTTGAACATGCCGAAGTACCGGGCGGTCACCCAGCGCATCGGCTTGTTCGGGTGGGAGAACTTGGCCCACTTGTAGACCAGTCTCCACACGTAGGCGTCCAGCGAGTTGAACGCCCGCTTGGACACCCCGATCCGGTAGTAAGCGACCCAGCCCTTGATGATCGGGTTGAGCTTGGCGATCACCGCGTCGGCGTTGGCCCCTCGCAGGGCCAGCACTTCGGCGGCAAGCCGTTCCCGGATCCGCCGCAGGGCCGCGTTGCTCGGCTTGGTCAGCAACTTTCCGCGATAGCGTCGGATGTTGAACCCCAGGAAGTCGCAGCCCTCATCGAGGTGGACAATGCGCGTCTTGTCCTCATTGAAAGCCAGCCCCCGGGGCGCGAGCCACGCGGCCAGCCGAGCCTTGACCTGCTCGGCCTGTTCCCGAGAATGACACAGGGCGAGAAGGTCGTCGGCGTAGACGACCAGAACCGGAGAATCGCGCGCCAGAATCGTGGCATCACTGCCGAGAGCCTGGTAGCGGACTCCAGCGGCCTTTCCCATTCCGTGCAAGGCGATGTTCAACAACGCGGGACTGATCACCCCGCCCTGGGGAGTTCCCTCCACCGTCGGGGTGAACCAACCTTTCTCGACCACACCGGCCTTCAGCCATCCGGCAACCATTCCCCTCGCGGGAAAGTCCCCCAATGACGCGAGCAGGTGATCGTGGTCGATTCGGTCGAATGCCGCTTTCAAGTCAGCGTCGAGCACCCACAGGCGTTTAGCATTCTTGCCGCTCGCCGTCGTGTGGATGGCAACGATCGCGTCATGGCAGCCGCGACCGGGGCGAAATCCGTAGACCTTCGGTTCCAGCCGTGCCTCCCACTCGGGCTCCAGTGCATTCAGCGTCAGAGCTTGTAGGCATCTGTCTGCGATCACGGGAATTCCGAGTGGGCGCTGTTTCCCATTCGCCTTGGCTATATACACCCGCTTGACGGGCTTGGGCTTCCACGGGGCCGCGTCATGCTGGACCCAGTCGGCCAAATCGGCCTTTCCCTGGGGCAGCAGGACGACTTTCCCGTCGATGCCCGCCGTCTTGCGGCCATCGTTGACCTCCGTGACCCGCCGCACACTCGCGAGTGTGTTGGCGCGGGAGCGGAGCATCAACTTCTGCAGGTTCCGGACCTTGGCCAGGTCTCCTGCCTGCGATGCCGTAAAGATGCGTTGCCGCAGACGCCGTACGTCGTCCTCGACCTTCCGCCAGTCGATCGACGGCCAGTCGGTGATCTCGTCCTCCGGTCCGTTCGCCATGCCGGCTGCGGTCGCAGCGGCTTGCGCCGCCCCAGCCACGTGTGTCGTCACGGCGTCCAACTTGCCCTTCGGTTCAGGTGTCTTTGGTCATCGTTTCTTCACGGGCTCACCAGACCCACGTCAGCACCTTTTCAGGTCGAGGCATCGGCCCCTATCCGGCCAGTTATGCGGGAACCGCCGACGGAGGTGTCGGCATATGGTTCCCGGTTTCCTGCTGCCTTTCGGCGACCGGCATTCGCTTGTTGGGTCTTCCTGCATCCGCTGGAGAGTTGGGCCTTCCTCGCGGTTGGCTTACCAGGCCAGAACTGCATTGCCTGGACTCCATCGGGGTTGTCACGTTCCGCATGAGAGAGATGCTGCCGGGGAGGGCGCCCTCTGCACCCCGGGGACGGCGGTGCACTCCCGACCGGTCAAGTATCTCCAGTCGGCGCCTGCCGCTTTCCAACGGCCAGTCCCTATCTCCCGCTGAAACAACCCATCGGCGAGAGTGATCATGACGAGGCATCATCAAGGGTTCATTCGCATTCACCCGTCCGGCATTTCCCAGCCTGTAACCCCCGGATGGAACGAGGATCCTTGGGCATTTCCTCAGGCTTCGCACCCCGCGATTACTCGCAACGCACGCTGAGGCGGGAACGAGCCTTGCACACTGGCTCGGGTCCTACACCTTCGACATCGGCCGAACCTCCTTGGT
The DNA here is from genome assembly GCF_041435115.1 of Streptomyces sp. NBC_00289. NCBI lineage: Bacteria > Bacillati > Actinomycetota > Actinomycetes > Kitasatosporales > Streptomycetaceae > Streptomyces > Streptomyces sp. NBC_00289. The sequence goes on from NZ_CP108046.1 coordinate 191,926, forward strand.
GATTACCACTCTTCTCAAGCGACTTCGTGTCGCACGACCTGGTTGATCCAGGAAGAGCCGGTCGGGGTGAAGTGCAGCTCGAACCGCGGGTGCTTGGCCAGCCAGGCCTTGATCGCCGGGGTCTTGTGGGTGCCGTAGTTGTCCACGATCAGGTGGATCTGCAGGTGCGCGGGCACCGCCTTGTCGATCCGGATCAGGAACTTCTTGAACTCCACGGCCCGGTGCCGGCGGTGCAGGGCGGTGATGACCTCACCGGTGGCGACGTCGAAGGCAGCGAAGATGGTGGTCAGGCCGTTGCGGACGTAGTCGTGGGTGCGCCGCTCGGGCATGCCCGGCATTATCGGCAGCACCGGCTGGGACCGGTCCAGGGCCTGGATCTGCGACTTCTCGTCCACCGAGAGCACCACCGCACCCTCGGGCGGGTTGAAGTACAACCCCACGACGTCATAGACCTTCTCCACGAACAGCGGGTCCGTCGACAGCTTGAACGTGTCCGCCAGATGCGGCTTGAGCTGGAACTGCCGCCAGATCCGGCCGACGGTCGACTTGGACAGGCCGCTGTGCTGGGCCATCGATGTCCGCGACCAGTGGGTGGCGTTCTTCGGGAGCTGTTCCAGCGTGGTGACCACCACCGCTTCCACCTGGTCGACGCTGATGGTGGGCGGCCGGCCCGGTCGGGGCTCGTCGACCAGTCCGTCCAGTCGCTGGGTGAGGAAGCGTCGCCGCCACTTGCGGACCGTGTCCGCGGTCACCCGCAGATACCGGGCGACCGCGACGATCGGCGGGATTTCCGGCCCCGCGCATGCCAGCACGATCCGTGCCCGCAGGGCCAGGGCCTGGGCCGATGTCGCCCGGCGCGTCCACCGCTCCAACTCTGCCCGCTCGTCATCAGACAGCAGCAACGGCTCGAGTTTCGGGCCCCGACGAGGAACTGACGCACCAGCAGTAGAAGTCACACCACTACTAACGAGCAACTACTGGCGCAGGACACTAGTAGGGCTTGGTCAGGTCGGTTGTGGTGGTGCGTGTCCTTTGGGCCCGGTGTGGCGTTGAGTGTGTGTGACTCCGGACGAGATTGCTGTGGTGCGTGGTGAGTTGGAGGCGTTTGCGGCGGAGGTGTTCGAGCCGTTCGCGCGCAAGGATCAGCGCCGGTGGGGGCAGGTTTATCTGCGGGGGCTGCTGACCGACGGACAGCGTAAGTCGGTCGAGCCGATGGCCGCCCGGCTCGGCCAGGACGGCAATCGTCAGGCGCTGGCCAACTTCATCACCACCAGTCCCTGGGACCCGGCACGTATCCGGGCCCAGCTCGCCTGGCGGATGGAGGAGGCGATCGGACCCGAGGCCCTGGTCTTCGACGACACCGGGTTTTTGAAGGACGGCCAAGCCTCGGCGTGTGTGTCGCGGCAGTACACCGGAACGGCGGGAAAGGTCACCAACTGCCAGGTCGGCGTCTCGCTCCATTTGGCCTCCGACCACGCCTCGGCGGCGGTCAACTGGCGGCTGTTTGTGCCCCAGAGCTGGGATCCGGCCTCGCCGAAGGCCGATGCGGGCAAGGTCGCCCGCCGTGCCGCCTGCCGGATCCCGGACGATGTGGGGCATGTGGAGAAGTGGCAGCTGGCCCTGGACATGCTCGATGAGACCCGCTCCTGGGGACTCGACGTGCCGCTGGCCGTCGCGGACGCCGGATACGGTGATGCCGCCGCGTTCCGGCACGGAGTGCAGGCCCGCGGCCTGAACTATGTAGTGGGGATCTCCAGCACGCTGTCGGCCCAGAGCGCCGACGCGGTGGCGGTGGCTGAGCCGTACTCCGGCAGCGGACGCCCGCCGGTGGCGAAGTATCCCGACACGGCGCGGTCGGTGAAGGAGCTGGTCATCGCGGCGGGCCGGAAGGCAGCCAGGCCGGTGCAGTGGCGGGAGGGCTCCCGGCCCGGCGCCGGCCCCTCGGGCCGCAAGCGGATGTACTCCCGCTTCGTGGCCCTGCGGATCCGGCCCGCCGGACGCGAGGTCCGCCAGCACACCGACGGCCCGGAACTGCCCGTGTGCTGGCTGCTGGCCGAATGGCCCGCCGACGCGAGCGAGCCGGTGCAGTACTGGCTCTCCGACCTGCCCTCCGGCATGCCTTTGACCACACTGGTCCGCCTCGCCAAACTCCGCTGGCGCATCGAGCATGACTACCGGGAGATGAAACAGGCCCTGGGACTTGCCCACTTCGAGGGCCGCACCTGGAACGGATGGCACCACCACGTCACCCTCGTCTCCGCCGCGCACGCCTTCTGCACCCTGCAACGACTGGCCCGCGCCCCAAAAGACGCGGCGCCGGCCTGAGCCTCTACCAGATCGTCCGCGAGCTACAGACACTCCTCGCCCTCTTGACCGGCGCCTGCCCCACCTGCCACCACGGCATACCCACACCACTACGAACCTGACCAAGCCCTACTAGTGCTGGATTCCGCTTTGGTTGGGTATATGTCTTGGTGGCGGGGTAGTTGATGGTGCTCGGGGGCGGGTGCTGGGCATGGTGTTATGGGCACGGCCGGGCTGTGACGAGGACGAACGGGCAGTTGTCCGTCGGTTGTCGCGGGCGCGGAAGGCGCCGCGGGATGTGGTGATGCGGGCCCGGATGATCGACCTGAGCTGGTCGGGGCTGCGGGTGCCGGCGATCGCGGTGGAGCTGGGCTGCAGCGAGAAAACGGTCCGCTGCTGGCTGCACCGCTTCAACCGCTCCGGGCTGGAGGGGCTGGATGATCTGGGCGGGCAGGGCCGCAAGCGGCGGATCACCGAGGCCGAGCGATCCCGGATCATCGCTCTGGTCAAACAGGTGCCGCCGGGCCGGCTGCGGTGGGAGCCGGGCGGGGAACTGTGGGCGGCCGACGAAGCCGGGCCGGCCGAGTGGACGCTGGACTCCCTGGCCGCCCAGGCCCGGCAGCTGGGTATCGAGGTCGGCCGCTCCCAGGTGCGCAGGATCCTGGTTGCCGAGGGGGTGCGCTGGCGCCGTACCCGATCCTGGACCCGTTCAAAGGACCCGGACTTCGCGGGAAAAGGACGCGGATCATCGGCCTCTACACCCAGCCACCCGACGGCGCGACGGTGATCTGCGCTGACGAACTGGGGCCGGTGATCCCCCGCACTTTTCCGCCCGCACCGGGCTGGTCACCCGACGGGCACCGGATCAAGTCCGAGCTCGACTCCGGCCGCGGGCCAGAAAAGACCTGGGTCTACGGGGCTTTACGCATCCGGGACGGCCAGCAGATCACCATGGCCGCATCCTCCCGCAACAGCGTCTTCTACCAGCAATTCCTTCAACTGGTCGAGGACGCCAATCCGGCCTCGAGGACGCCAATCCGGCCGGTGAGATCTGGATCGTCACCGACAACCTGTCCTCCCACAACAGCCTGTCCACCCGGACCTGGCTGGAGGACCACCCCCGCATCCACCACGCGTTCATCCCGGTCGGCGCCTGCTGGCTGAACCTGCAGGAAGGCTGGTGGCGGATCTTCCGCAAGACCGCCCTGGCCGGACGGTCCTTCGCCAACCCCGACGACATCACCCAGGCCACAGCCGTAGCCACCCGGCAACTCAACGCCCGAGCCCGCCCCTGGATCTGGGGCCGGCCAGCCCCGCCCACCCGCCAACTACGACGCCGATATGCGTACATCCAATGAGGAATGCAGCACTACGCCGCGCTGCGCGAGCTCCTGGCCGACGACGCTGAGACCGGTCAGACCGAGGTACTGCCCGACGTCACCGTCTACAGCGTGGACATCGGGAAATGGCTCGCCAAGCAGCGGAAGCCCGCTGCCTGAGCAACCCTGACGGACGGGCAGCGTAAGCGCCTGAAACAACCCGGCATCACGACGCCACCCCGGAGCCGAAAACGGCGGTGAAGCCGTCCACGGCGACCATGAGCGCCTTCGAGAAGGGCGTTGCCGCCCTCGCGCAGTACAAGGCCCGCACCGGCGCCGTGACCGTCCCCACAGCCCACGCAGAGACATTGCCGGACGGGTCGGAGGTCAAGCTCGGGGTGTTCCTGTCGAACACGAAGTCAAGGCGCGCCAAGCTCACACAGACAAGCTCGCTGCTCTCAGCGCCCTCAGACTCGACTGGGCGGAGACGTAACGCTGCCACGAGAAGGAGCGGCCCCGGCCACATTGCGCCCCGTCACGGGGACCGGGGCCCATCCCGCGCACTCCCTACCGGCACGGGCCGAAGCCGAGCGTAGCCCCGTCCAAGCGAGAGGCGGAAAGCTGACCCAAGTACGCATGCAGGGTCTTTACGGCTGAATCCAATCGCCACACGGCTGACCGTGCCGGTTCCGTCCTGACCAACCGCCAAGAACGCCCCCAGCCGCAGACCAGACCATGACTACAGATGAAGTAGCGATCACTCACCCAAAAGACGGAACCCCATGATCATCTGGGATGGACACAACAGGTTACCCCCGCAGTGTCAGGCGCGGGGTTGTCCCGGCAGGGGCCGGGACAACCCCGCAGCCCCAACAACAACGAACAAGCCAGCTGGCTTCAGACGCAGAAGCAGCACTCGTGTGCTTGGTCATCTGAAGGACTGGAAGATCACCAGACCAGTGGGTAAGGGCGCGACACAAAATGCCGGTTCTACCCCTCCGAACAGCGCCCACCACTGTCGGCGATAACTGGATGGAGCCAGGCCGGCTAACCGTGACTGTCATGCTCTCGTCTTGCAGGCGACCTTCCCTTACCGCTCACCTGAACAGGATTCCTTCGCATGAAGTCACCGAACGAAATCGGGCGCCGCAGGCTGCTGCTCGGCTCGGCTCTCGCCATGGCCGTCACGGGGACGGTGGCTTCCTGTAAGCCGAGCACAACGCCAAGACGCGGCAACCGGGCGGTTCCGGAACCGGTGGCGTACCTACGAACGTCCTGGTCCATCGACCCCTTCGCCCATTGCTCCTACTCCTATCTTGCGCCCAGCAGCCTGGGTGCGCGGGCCCGCACAATGCTTGCTGCGCCGGTGGATGACCGTCTGTACTTCGCCGGTGAAGCGACGTCTTCCGAAGCACCTTCCACAGCCCATGGCGCCCTGGAAAGCGGACGACGCGCAGCCGCACAAGTCATCAGCGCCGCCGAAGAGGGCGAGCACATCGTGATCATCGGGTCCGGATTCGCCGGACTCGGCTGCGCTCGCGCTCTTGTCGACGAGGACTACCAGGTGACGGTTCTCGAAGGGCGAAATCGAGTCGGCGGGCGCATATGGACGCGGCACATCGCTGGAGCGCCTGCGGAGATGGGAGCATCCTGGATCCACGGCTCCTCGGGCAACGTCATGACTAAAATTCTCAGAGAAACCGGCGACCCGAGCTACACCTTCGACTATGAGAATTCCGCTGGCCAACATGAACACGCGATGCGTGAACTCGCCCACTATGAAGAGAAACTCGACGATGTCGATGATCCGAACGAAGTCACCGTCGCCTCCGTGATGCCGCACAGTCCTTCAGCCGCGCTGCGCACCGCGCTAAACATCAACTATCCGTTGGAGTACGCCGCGGAGCCGAGCCAGCTCTCAGTGGAGGCCACTCTCGAGGGCAGGGATCTGAGGGGCCCCGATCTTCTACTCCCGCGGGGCTACGACCGGATGCTCGCGCACGTCCGCGGCGATATCCCGGTGCGCATACGGCAGGTCGTCGCCAGCATTCAGTACGGCCCGCACGGGGTGAGCGTGACCCTGCGGGACGGCAACACCGTACAGGCCGACCGCGCGGTGATCACCGTCCCGATCGGCGTACTCAAGGCCGCAACCATCGCCTTCGAGCCGGCCCTGCCCGATGCCAAACAGAAGGCCATCAAAGCACTGGGAGCCGGTCTGCTCGACAAACTGTGGCTCGAATTCCCCAAGCCCTTCTGGGACAAAGACGTCGACGTCATCGAATGGTTCGACCCCAAGCACCCCAACCTATGGTCCTGGTGGGTCAACGGATACAAGGCCTTCGGCAAGCCTGTACTCCTCGGCCTCAACGGCGGCGATCAGGCTCACCAACTCGCCCGTGCATCCGACGACGAGGTCATCGACAGCGCAATGAGAGCCCTGCACCACATGCACTCCTGACGCGTAAATAGCAGCAGGTCAGGGTGGGGGTAGGCAGGGCTGGGTGCCCGGTGGCTGTGGCGCTCGCCGGGTGTCTGGGTGCGGGTCGGTCAGGCCGCGCCTTCCAGCGGGTTGAGGGTGACGGTGTAGCCGAGCTGATTGAGCGCACTGATCGCGCGGCGGGTGGCGCGTTCGGGGTCGCGCTGGGCGAAGTAGGTGCCGCCGAGCTCGTGGTAGGTGACGTTGTCGGTGAGCATGTGCCAGATCGCGGTGATGATCGAGTGCTCGACGGCGACCAAGGCTCGCATCGGGCCGCGGCGGGCGGTGAGCCGCTTGTAACGGGCCTGCAGGTAGGTGTCCTTGGTTCTCACCGCGCCGAGTGCGGCGAGTCCGAGGGCGCCTTTGAGATAGGGATGCCGGGTCGGACTTTGGTGCTCTTGGTTCGGCCGGCGGACTCGTGGTGGCCTGGGCAGACGCCGGCCCAGGACGCGAGGTGCCTGGCGGAGGCGAACCGGCTCATGTCCCCGCCGGTCTCCGCGATGATCACCTCGGCGACGGCCCGGTTGATCCCGGGGATGGTGTCGAGGAGGTCGAGCGAGGGACGAAAGGGAGCCATCGCCCCCTCGATCCGCTCGTCCAGCTGCCGGATCGCGTCGGTGAGCTGGTCGTAGTGGTCCAGGTGCAGCCGGGCCAGGAAGGCATGGTGGCTGCGGAAGCGTCCGGTCAGCGCCTCGGTCAGCTCGGGGATCTTGTTGCGGAGCTTGCGTTTGGCCAGCTCCGCGAGGACCTGCGGGCCGCGTTCCCCGCCGATGAGGGCTTCGAGCATGGCCCGGCCAGAGACCCCCATGATGTCGGAGGCGACCGCGGACAGCTTGATCCCGGTGTCCTCCAGCAGCTTCTCCAGCCGCTGCACGATCTGGCCGCGCTCGCGGGTCATCTGGGTGCGAGCCCGGGTCAGGTCTCGCAGCTCGCGCACCGGCTGGGGCGGCACGAACGAGGCCCGCACCAGGCCATGCGCACCGAGCTGGGCCAGCCAGGCCGCATCCGAGACGTCCGTCTTGCGGCCGGGCAGGTTCTTGACCTGCCGCGCGTTGACCAGGATCACGTTCAACTCCCCGGCCAGAAGGTAGTAGAAGAGCTTCCAGTAGTCCGACGTCGCCTCGATCACGACCAGGGTGACCTCGGCGGCGAGCAGGTGATCGCGCAGGGCGAGCACCGCGTTCGTCGTCGAACCCCACGTCGTGGTCTCGGTCGCGAAGGCCCCCCGCCGCTTGGTACTCGGGGTGCGGACACACGCCTTGGCATCCTTCTTGCTGATGTCCACACCGGCGCAGCGCTCGTGCAGCACATCCACGTCCCTGTCCCTCCCTCAACGGCCGAGTGGTACGCCGTTCCGGGGGGACCAAGGTGAATCAGGAATTCTGACGCACGTGCTCGCAGCAACACTCCACGGTTCCCGTGGACGGCCCCCAGCACCACGCTGACCTGCGAGCTCACCGGCATCACAGAGCATTCGGTTTCGGCCGGAACGAACCCCACCAGCGTCCCGCAGCGGTATCAGCCCGCGTCAGAGGCAGACGGAAGCACCCCAGCGCGCGCCACAGGATTTACCACGCCCCCGGCGCGCACCGACGGTGCGCTGGACCGCTGACTTGTTGAATCGACCCCAGACGCGCGATCTGCAGCCGTAGCGTCCAGGGTGCCGACCGGCACGGGCTCGCGTGACCTCATGCCGCCCCAACTCGGGCTGGCTCATGATGAGTTTGCCGCCGCCGGCCGGCACCCGCGCGGTGTGGCTCGACAGAGGCGTGACCAATGGACGCTGAGACTTCAAGTCAGAGTGCCCACCGCACCCCTCCCATCCCGTTCGACCTGGGCAAGGTGCACGTGATCACCATCGGTATCGATCCCCACAAGTCGTCCCACACCGCCGTCGCGTCGACGCCGCAGGACACCAGCTCGCCCAGCGCCGCTTCGTCGTCAACGCAGGGACCGGCCGGCAGCTGATGGGCTGGTGCGAGCGGTGGCCCGAGCACCGCTTCGCCGTAGAGGGTGCCAAAGGACTCGGCCGCAGCCTCGCCCAGCAGCTGGCCTCCACCGGCGAGCATGTGGTGGACGTGCCCTCCACCCTTTCCGCCCGGGCCCGGCTCCTGGCCACCGGCGGGGACCGCAAGACCGATGCAGCCGACGCCCTGCACGTCTCTCAGGTCGCCCTCTTCCGGCACGACCTGCGCAAGGTGGAGCCGGAGGACCAGTCGACGATCCTGCGGCTGCTGACCGAGCGGCACGATGACCTGGTCGACGAACGCACCCGCATCATCAACCGCCTCCATGCCGTGCTGACCTGGTCGACGAACGCACCCGCATCATCAACCGCCTCCATGCCGTGCTGCGAGACCTGCTGCCCGGCGGTGCCCCCATCCGTCTGTCCGCGGAGAAGGCCGCCGCCCTCATGAAGGGCATCCGTCCAGCCACGGCCACCGACTGCTGCCGCCGTGACCTCGCCTGGGATCTCCTCGCCGACCTGCGGCGCGTCGACCGGCAGGTCCGCGATAACGAAGGCCAGATGCGTGACGCCCTGGCCGCCGCCCGCACCGCGCTGACCGCTCTGCCCGGCGTGGGCACCGTGCTCGCCGCCAAGCTCCTCGGACACGTCGGCGACGCACGCGCTTTCCCACCGAGCACCACTTCGCCAGCTACACCGGTACGGCACCGCTGGACGCGTCCAGCGGCAAGAACACCCGCCACCGCCTCAACACCGGAGGCAACCGCGCGTTGAACTCCGTACTGCACATCATCGCGGTCTGCCAGATCCGCGACGGCGGCCGAGGTCAGGACTACTACTACCTGCGGAAGATCGCCGAAGGCAAGACGCCTGCAGAGGCCCGCAGGGCCCTCAAACGGCGCCTGTCGAACGTCGTCTACCGCACCCTTAAACGTGACCGCCATACGACTCTCGCTGCGGCCGCTTGACACACAGAGGCACTCATCAGTCCCACCTGACCCTCTGTCACCACACTCCGCATCTCGGGGACGACAGGACGTCCACGGCCGACACGCCGACTTCCGGAACCTGCCGGGACATCCTCTGTTGAGTCAGACCGTGGCCGGACACCGGGCCGGCGGCACACCCCGAGCGGGCCAGCCCCGAGAGGCGGCAGGAACCTCACGAGCCATCCAACCCAGCGTCCTAACGGAACGCTACGAGCGGCCAACCCGACCGCGCTCCGCTACGGCCAATACAAGTCGGAACCTCAAGGCGAAGCGACTCCGGGGTGAGGGTCGGCTGCGGGGGAACCTCGCCGCGACAACTGGTCTACCTGCGACGGGATGCCTGGGCGGCGGCCAGCAGATTCCGGATCTCGATGATGTGCCTACCGGTGCGCATCGCGATCCGGGCTGCCGACTCCCCACCCTGGTATGCGGCCACGATCGCCGCGGTCAGGTTCCGGCGAGCCGTGTGGACGGCTTCCTGCGCATCGTGCAGTGCCTGGGCTGCCGTCTCCAGCGTGTGCTCCTCGCTCGTCATACGGTCATCGTGCCAGCCAGGGTGCAGGGCCGGTACGGTGGGCGTATTGCGGTGAGCGGACGGCAAAGAGGGTGGCGGTATGGCGGGCGAGACGCTGGTGACGGTGGTGGGCAACCTGACCGCCGACGTGGAACTGCGCTACACCAACTCCGGTATCCCGGTGGCCGGGTTCACCGTGGCATCCACCCCCCGCGTCTTCGACCGTGACCGCAATGAGTTCGTCGACGGGCAAACCCTTTTCCTGCGCTGCTCGCTGTGGCGACAGGCCGGCGAAAATGCCGCGCAGTCGCTGGCCAAGGGGATGCGTGTCATCGTTCAGGGCCGCCTCAAACAACGCACTTACGATGGCAAGGAAGGCCAGCGCCGCACCGTCCTTGAGATCGACGTCGAGGAAGTCGCCGCATCCCTGGCGCATGCGACCGCGACCATCACCAAGACCTACCGCCCAGGAATGCCCGCCCAGGGCCAGCCCGCCCCAACGGCCAGACCCGACTCCGCTCCAGCACAGTCGCCGTCGAGCCCGGCTCCCGCGGAACCGCACCCGTTCTGACCAACAGCTGACCAGTCCCAGAACGCCTGACACGGATCGTCCAATAGGGCCAGAGCATCGTCCAGAGACCTGGGCCCTTGCCCCAAGGCCGGGTAGCTACTGGCTTCGGCGCTTCGGGGTCTGGATCTGTGTCGGGACCAGTGACGCGGTCCGTCCGAGCGGGGGTTAGCCAGGTCAAGCCCCAAGGACGGCTTGCGTAGAGGGCAGAAGGCCGCTTCAGCGGGGCCGCAGGGGGGTAGAACCGGGAGGTGATGGGTGCTCGGCCCGTACCCCCACAGTACGGGCCGAGCAGCATGAAGCGAGCTGATGCCTGCTGTGATACTCCCCAGTTCCACAGGGCAGACAACTCGCCTCCTGTCGAACTGCTCATGCCTGGGACGAGCAGTTCGAACTTTGAGGGTTGTGCTCACCGGAGGGCGCTGCGGGAGATGAGCGGACCCAAGACACGGAAAAAACAGGACGAGAGGCTGGGCAAGTAGCGGCGGCGAGCGGTATCAGGTCACGTTGGAAAGCCGGCTCCGGGATCATGTGGGCGGCGGGTGGCGTGGCTGCGCCCGGGTTTCAGAAGGCGGAAGACGGTGTTCGCGCTGATGGCTGCGTCCTTCTCGCAGGCGTTGGCGAAGGTGAGCTCCAGGGATCGTCACGGGCCGGTAGGTCTTTACGCAGGGCCGGTCGTCCGCAAGGGAGAGAAGAGTGCCGACGTCGCCGGCCGTAGCTCTTTGCATGCCACAGCAGGCAAGGGGTGGGTTCCTGTAGGGCGCGGCGCGCGCACAGCTGAGAGTCACCGCCCGCTCGACAACGGCGTGGGCCCCCTCACCACGGGAGGTAGTCAAGACGAGCGCCGAGGGCGCATACAGGCCGAAAGACTCAGCGTGAGCGGACGGAACGACCACCGCAAGCCCGGCCGCAGCGAGCGCCGTCGCAGCGAGGCCCGTGAATTTACGCATGAAGGGTTTGCTCCTCCTTTAAGAGTGCCGAGGTCGAAGTGGAGTGAGTCTGTCGTACCCGAGGCACCACCATCACCCGGACCGCCTCCTTCCAGACGCACGATGGACGCGGGCAGCCAGTGGGAGAACAGGAGAGGATATGTGCAGGTCGTGGGGGACTTGAAAAAGTCACGAAGGAATGTATTCAGCTACCTCGAACATGACTTGCTCTAGTCTTTGCTTGAGTAAGCCCTTCCTTTTAGTGCCAGGTTGGCCAGAAGTGGGCAAGCTGAGAGACACCTGGCACGTGTTGCCGGTCACACCCGAACCGTACGGCCGAGACCTCACAGCACCCCAATATCGCCGACGTACTTCGCGTTCACCGTGGATGCGGTGAAATCGCGGCCGATCAGGTCCGGGGCCTTCACCGCGGCCGGGTCCGCGACGGTGGTGCGGTGCCGGCGCCGCAGACGCACTCCGGCGAGCCCGACGGCCCGCACGACGCGGGCGACGCGGGCGACGCGCTTGTGGTTCACGGCCTGGCCGCCGTCGGAGTTCGGCAGTAACCCTGGGGACACCGTAAGGGCTCGTAGCGAAACAAGTTATGAATCAGTCGCGCGGCGCGTACGTTTCCTGCTATGCCGATCGATATGGAGTCCCTGGCCCGGCGCTACGAGGCGATCCGGGATCACCTGACCGAGCGGCAGCGACGGTTGTGGCTCGGCAACGAGGCTCGTGAGCTGGGTGGCGGCGGTGCACGGATCGTCTGTGAGGCGACCGGGGTGTCCCAGGACACGATCCGACGGGGCCGCGGGGAACTGGACGATCCGCAGCCGCTGGCGGTCGGGCGGTCCCGGGGCCGGGAGGCGGCCGCAGACGGGCCGAGGTCCTGGACCCGCAACTGGCCGTGGACCTGGATGCCCTGGTCGAGCCGGAGACTCGTGGTGATCCGATGAACCTCGCTGCGCTGGACCACGAAATCGCTGTCGCACCTGGTTGCCGAGCTGGTCAATCGGGGACACCGGTGCACCGAGAACGTCGTGGCCCGACTGCTGCACGAGGCCGGCTACTCCTTGCAGGGCAACGCCAAAACCGTCGAGGGCAAGCAGCACCCCGACCGCGACGCCCAGTTCCGCTACCTCAACGATCAGGTCAGGGCGGCCCTCGCTGCCGGACAGCCCGTCGTGTCCGTGGACTGCAAGAAAAAGGAACTGATCGGGAACTTCAAGAACGTCGGCAAGGAATGGCGACCGCCTGGGGACCCGGTGAAGGTCAACGTCCACGACTTCCCCGGACCGGCCGGCAAAGCCATCCCCTACGGCGTCTACGACATCGGCGCCAACGCCGGCTGGGTCAGCGTCGGCATGGATCACGACACCGCCGCGTTCGCCGTGAACACCCTGCGGACCTGGTGGAACAACGTCGGCCGGGCCGCATATCCGCAGGCCACGACACTGACGATCACCGCGGACAGCGGCGGATCCAACGGCAGCCGACTACGGGCCTGGAAGACCGGGCTGGCTGCCCTCGCCGCCGAGACCGGCCTGTCGATCACCGTGCTGCACCTGCCGCCGGGTACTTCGAAGTGGAATCGCATAGAGCACCGGCTGTTCTCCGCAATCACCATGAACTGGCGCGGGACACCACTGACCAGCCACGAGGCCGCCGTTTCCCTGATCGGTGCGACGACGACCGAGACCGGCCTGACCGTGTCCGCGGCCCTGGACACCGGTGTCTACCCCACAGGCATCAAGATCAGCGACAAGGCCATGAAGGCCCTCCCGCTGACCCGTCACGAAACCCACGGCCAGTGGAACTACACCATCAGCCCACCCGCCGACACTCCCGAACCCGCAGACGTTAAATCACACTGAGCCCTAAGTCCCGTCCGAGTCCCGGGGGACGTGGCGCATCCGGGCCGCGAGCCGGGCGGTCCGCCGCCTGGCGGGCGGACCGCCCGGGGGCGGTGCCGCGCCAGGAAGAGAAGCTGGACTGGGTGATGCCGAGGATGGTGCACAGCCGCTGCCGTGCAAGCAGAATGCAGAACTGCGGCAGGAGCGGGGCCCGACCGGACCGTACGACGCCAGGCCAATGCGGCCCGTCACCCCCAGCCGGGCGGGTACGGGCTGGGGTTGATGCAGGGTCACTTGTCGTTCGTTCAGAACAGCGCCAGGCCTTCACCCCTGGTGTCGGCGATGACCGGCCGGGACTGGGCGGGCAGGTCGTCCAGGCGGTCGGGTCCGGCCGCGGCGGCCACGGCCGGGGCGGCCTGTGCCAGCCAGATGCGGAACTGCTCGGCGGCTTCGCGGTAGGGGACTCGCGCCAGGACCCGGTGCTCGCCGGAAGGACAGAAGTCGACGGCAACCGTGAGCAGGCAGGATCCGGGTGCGTTGTGGTCGCCTGTCCAGGACACGCGCAGCACCCCGCAGGGTTTGCGCCTGCTGGAGCCGCGGGGTGCGCGGTGGGTGGGGCGCAGCGGTCGGCAGGCTATGTGGGCGGTCCAGGCGGCGAGGTGGGCCAGTGGCAGGGTGGTGCGGGCGCGGCAGCCGCAGCAGCGGTGCCAGTGAGGCAGCCAGTCGGCGACGTCGGTGTCGAAGAGGCGTGTGTAGTGGCCAGCCACGCGGATGTCGTTGCTGTACAGGTGGTCGGGCCGTTCCTGCGTGTTACAGGAGTGACAGACCGGGGCGCGGACATAGCCGTGTTCATGGCAGTGATCCAGGACCGCGGCGGGTGCCGTGCGGCAGACAGCACAGGCCCACCCAGCCACCTTGCCGGAGATACCAGGCTTCCTGCTGAGTACCGAGTACAACCGGCCCTTCAGCTCCCCGTTGTACAGACGCAGTGCGGTGGCCGGGCCGTTCGTGGTCGTCGTCTCTGGGCCGTCGGCGGTTTGAGCCTGCCGGTGGGAGGAGGGCGGTTCAGTCACGGCCTCACCTGGCTGCCGTACGGCTTGCAGCCACTGCCTTTCGGCATGCCCGGCGGCGTCCAGCAGCCTGACCACAGAGCGCGGCAGCCACCATGACCCCGCAGTCCGCCCGTCGGGCTGCTCTACGAGTATCCGGCGCCAGTCGACCCCCGCCGGGTGGTACGACTGGCCGCCTTCACCTCGTGCCGCCCCCTCAGGGCCAGGCTCCTGCAGTTCCCCGGCCACACGCTGACGCCACCGCAGCAGCATCCCCTCCATACGCTCCTGCCGCGGCAGGCCACGGAACGGACCGATACGGACCAGGTCCCGGCGGTCCACCTCCACCGCGCACAGTGCCGCAGCCGCCCGGCGCACCTCCATCTCCACAACACTCCACTGCTCGGCACCTGCCTTCACCGCCGCCACCACACGACCACCGAGCAGGACATACCCCAGCCGGGCATCAGCAGGAGAGCAGGTGAACGGTGCAGAAGCCGTCGGGACAGCACTATCGGCCGTTAAGCTGGCCCACAAGGCGTCCGCAGCGCTCAGGGAGATCAGGCCGCCGCCACTGCCCGGGATGACACGCTCTGACATATCAGCAGGCTAACGGCGAGCAGCGGCACGTGAAGCTGGTGATCAACATCGGCATCGTGCTGTGCGGTCAGCGTACCGGCCACGGGGAGCGGCGGGTGAGGGTCGTCCACTCCTCGTCCGCCCGGCCGGGCACGGCCCGCCCGGCGCCGGCCCACCGGGCGGCGAGTTCAGTGAAGATCGGCTCCAGCTCGGGGCGGGAAACCGCACTGCCACTGTGCTGGGCGCCGGGAAGGGACGGAAGCCGCATCGTCTTGGTCACACCGGATTCAACGTCTTCCGCACCATCCCAGTCACCCACGGCCGGGGCGGGCCTCGTGGAGGCCCGCGCGGACAACAGCGGCCGCAGCCACCGCGCGCGTTTCCGATCCCGAGTGGTGGGGTCTACGCGATGTTCGTAGCGAACAGGCGTTGCATCGCCGTGGATACTCCGGTCACCTCCAGCGCGATACCCACCTTCTGGCACATGCGGTGGGCCCGGAGGGCGGCGCTGAGCGTGGCGGGTGCCGGCTCCCCAGCGGGAACGCTGAGGATCACGCAGCGGGGCCGGCAGGCACGGACGAAGGCCTCGATCTCCTGGACGGCCGCGGCCCGCGTGGCGATGTCGAGATTGCAGTGCAGGGTCACCCGCAGCACGTCGCCGTCCAGGCTGTGACTGAGCAGCATGATGGCCTCCACTCCGGCGGTGAACTCACCCCCGTATTCCCGCTCCGGCCCGGCCCGGGGTTGTCTGACCTGGCAAGGATGACAGCCAGGGCGCGTCACCGCAGCTCACGGCGCGCCCTGCGACCAGCAACCGGCCAGGGGAAACAACGGCATACCAAACCACCGATTTTTGGTTTTGGGTATGGACTGCTCAGGGAGCCTGCGCTCGACGGGAGTGTGCTGGAAGTACCAGAAGAAGCATTCCGGCCCCCTTCCGGACAGGCAGTGATCTTGATGACGACCACCACGATCTCCCGCAGCCGGCAGCCCCGCGCCGCACGCCGCCGCGGCCGGTGCGCGCGTGTTCAGCCTGCCACTGGAACACGGACCGCTCGCACCGGCCACCGCCCGCCGTGCCGCCCGCCCCATCCTGGCCTCCTGGGGACTGGACGAAGACCAGCTCTACGACGCCCTGCTGGTCATCTCCGAACTGGTCACCAACGCCGTCACCCACGCCCTGCCCCCCGTCGCCCTGCACCTGCACACCACCACCAACGGCCCAGGCCGCGTCCAAGTCCACGTCAGCGACGGCGGCCCCCACACCGCCTCCCCCACCACCAGCTGGGCCACCACCCGCCCCACAGACGAACACGGCCGCGGCACCACCATCATCACCACCCTCGCCCACCACACCGGCACCACCCCCAACACCAACAACGACAACGACACCAACACCGACACCGACGGTCTCATCGACCACTGGGCCGACCTCGGCGCCGCCTGACCCCACCAGGCATCCTGGAAGAACCCCGCCCCACACGCGGGAGCACCAGGAAGCCAGCCAGCCCTGGCCCACCCGAACATCTCCGGAGGCGGCCATGCGAGCGGACCAACTGCTCCAGACCCACACCCTGTGGCACGGAGACACCGTCCTGCTCCGCCTGACCGGAGAACTCGCGGCGTCATCGTCTCGTATGAGACGGTGCGCCGGTGGTGCCTGAAGTTCAGCCAGGCCTCCTACGCCAACGGCCTGCACCGCCGGCGCCCCCGGCCCGGCGAAAAGTGGCACCTGGACGAGGTCTTCATCAGGATAAACGGAGACAGAAGTAGCTGTGGTGGGCCGTCGACCAGGACGGCGATGTGCTCGACATCCTGGTCCAGAACCGGCGCGACAAGGCCGCGGCCAGGCGTTTCTTCCGCAGACTCGTCAAGGAGACAGGCACGGTACCGCGGGTGGTCGTCACCCACAAGCTCCGCTCCTACGGAGCCGCCCACTGCGAGGTAATGCCGTCGATGGAGCACCGCTCCCACAAAGGGTTGAACAACCGGGCCGAGAACTCGCACCAGCCCACTAGCTAGTGCTGGATTCCGCTTTGGTTGGGTATATGTCTTGGTGGCGGGGTAGTTGATGGTGCTCGGGGGCGGGTGCTGGGCATGGTGTTATGGGCACGGCCGGGCTGTGACGAGGACGAACGGGCAGTTGTCCGTCGGTTGTCGCGGGCGCGGAAGGCGCCGCGGGATGTGGTGATGCGGGCCCGGATGATCGACCTGAGCTGGTCGGGGCTGCGGGTGCCGGCGATCGCGGTGGAGCTGGGCTGCAGCGAGAAAACGGTCCGCTGCTGGCTGCACCGCTTCAACCGCTCCGGGCTGGAGGGGCTGGATGATCTGGGCGGGCAGGGCCGCAAGCGGCGGATCACCGAGGCCGAGCGATCCCGGATCATCGCTCTGGTCAAACAGGTGCCGCCGGGCCGGCTGCGGTGGGAGCCGGGCGGGGAACTGTGGGCGGCCGACGAAGCCGGGCCGGCCGAGTGGACGCTGGACTCCCTGGCCGCCCAGGCCCGGCAGCTGGGTATCGAGGTCGGCCGCTCCCAGGTGCGCAGGATCCTGGTTGCCGAGGGGGTGCGCTGGCGCCGTACCCGATCCTGGACCCGTTCAAAGGACCCGGACTTCGCGGGAAAAGGACGCGGATCATCGGCCTCTACACCCAGCCACCCGACGGCGCGACGGTGATCTGCGCTGACGAACTGGGGCCGGTGATCCCCCGCACTTTTCCGCCCGCACCGGGCTGGTCACCCGACGGGCACCGGATCAAGTCCGAGCTCGACTCCGGCCGCGGGCCAGAAAAGACCTGGGTCTACGGGGCTTTACGCATCCGGGACGGCCAGCAGATCACCATGGCCGCATCCTCCCGCAACAGCGTCTTCTACCAGCAATTCCTTCAACTGGTCGAGGACGCCAATCCGGCCTCGAGGACGCCAATCCGGCCGGTGAGATCTGGATCGTCACCGACAACCTGTCCTCCCACAACAGCCTGTCCACCCGGACCTGGCTGGAGGACCACCCCCGCATCCACCACGCGTTCATCCCGGTCGGCGCCTGCTGGCTGAACCTGCAGGAAGGCTGGTGGCGGATCTTCCGCAAGACCGCCCTGGCCGGACGGTCCTTCGCCAACCCCGACGACATCACCCAGGCCACAGCCGTAGCCACCCGGCAACTCAACGCCCGAGCCCGCCCCTGGATCTGGGGCCGGCCAGCCCCGCCCACCCGCCAACTACGACGCCGATATGCGTACATCCAAAGAGGAATGCAGCACTAGGTAACGCGAAGGCGCGATGAAGGGCTTCTAGGTCGGCGAAGCCCAACGGTTCGTGGCCGCGTTCAGCGGCATATCACCCCACTTCCGGCCCGGCCGCCACCGCCTCGAGATGACCATTCGATTCACGATCTGGGACCAGATCACCGGCGCCGCCGGCCTGCCCGCCGCGGCCTGACCGAGAACTGACAGCCGACTCGACCACGCCCTGACGCACCGCCAGACGCCACACCCACGACAACGTGACGACGCCGGCGCTTGAACATCCATAGGGGCATCAACGCCCCGTGGAGAATTCCTACAACTGCGGTGACCTAGATTCGATAAGCGGCTCTGGCGCATAGCGATCAATTGAGCATTATGTACTCGCGCCAAGATCGGCTCCAGCCGTCAGCATTCGAACAGGCCTTTCCCTCTTGATCTCGAAACGGACTGCATGAAGAATGCTTCAGGTCCCTCATCTGGGCTGGGCGAACCACCCAGACGCGTGACGTCCGGCCGGGGCTTCCCGTCCGCTGCCGCACGCGGCGGCCGGGTCGACGGGCTCGACGGCCTGAGGACAGTGGCGGTGGCGATGGTCCTCGTCTACCACGTCAGGCCGGACCTGCTGCCCGGCGGCTCGGTCGCGGTGGACGTGTTCTTCACCATCAGCGGGTTCGTCATCACCCGCCTGCTGATCGCCGAGTACTCCCGCACGGGCGGCATCGACCTGCGACGTTTCTACCGGCGGCGCCGGCAGAGACTCGTCCCCGCCCTGCTGGCCGTGTGCGCGGCGTGCGTCGTGCTGTCGCTGACCACATCGCTGTGGGCCTTCGACGGCGCCTCGGCGGCGGCCGGACTCGCGGCGGTCTTCGTCGTGAACATCGTGCGGGCCGGGGACGACGGCGCGTACTCCGACGTGACTGGTCCGCTGGCGCACACCTGGTCCCTCAGCGTAGAGGAGCAGTTCTACCTGCTGTGGCCGCTCGTCCTGCTGTTCCTGCTGCGGCGGTTCCGGGCCCGCACGGCCCTGGTGTGGACGGCCGTGCTGTGCGCGGCGCCGGTGCTGTGGCGGTACACGCTGTGGAACCCGGACGCGGCCCACCGCATCTACAACGGCACCGACACCCGCGCCGACCAGCTGCTCGCCGGCGCCCTGGTGGCCGTCGTCCTGGCCCGCCTCCACGCGGACGGCCCCCGGCTGGAAGCCCTGCGCGGATGGGCCGGCCGACTGGCCCCGCCGGCCCTGGGCCTGCTGTGCATGGTCGCCTGGAAGGTACCCGTCACCGGTGACGAGGGCGCCTGGACCGCCGCCTGGTACACCGTCGGATTCCTGGCGGTCGCGATGGTGTCCGCGACGCTCGTCACGGGACTCGAACTGCGCCGCGACGGACACCTCTCACGGCTTTTGTCCCTGGCTCCGCTCGCCTGGACGGGCCGCAATCTCAGCTACGGCATGTACTTGTGGCACTACCCGATCGTGCGCCTGCTGGCCTCCCTCGGCGTACAAGACGGCCGCCTGTCGGCCACGGTCGTGCTGTCCACCGCCATGGCCCTCCTGTCGTACGCCGTCATCGAGGCACCTCTCCAGCGCCGAGCCCGACGGCTCGGCTCGGTGCCTGGACACTGCTCGGCGCTGGGCACCTCGACAACAGCACCTCCCCCGACATAGCCCGCTGCCGACCGAGGCGGCCAACAGCGTCACACCGCCGAACCCGAGGACTGCGATCGCACGGGCTGCGGCCTGGGCCGGTGCGCGACGCGCTGCTGGCGCTGCCGCGCGAGGTGGTGATGCCGCAGGCGTACGTGCGGTGCAGAGCGCGTACCGACGGCGCTCATCGAGCAACTCGCATCCGGCGGCCAGCTCCTCGTGCACGTCACCAGCGCGTCGCCGTCATGGCCGGGCCTCGCCGTCGTGGAGCGCACCTGCGACGGGCGGATCGCGGCGGAGCTGCGGGCCGTGGAGTTCGCGCACCGGGCAGGCCACGGCATGGAGCGGATTGGCTGAGCGAGGAATTCCGCCAGCACATCAACGCCGAGCCGGGCACCCGGACTCAGCGAACCATACTGACACCGCCGGCCGACCGACCGGAGCCTATGGCTGGCCGCGTACCACCTCCTCGGCGGGCTGGTGCGGGACTTCAGCGCCGAGCATCTGGTGATCGGCGCGCCCGCCTGCGGCTCGTGGCTGCGCGTGGAACCGGTGGGCCACAAGCGCTGGAACGTCACCACCCAGGGGCCGCGCGACATCTGGAAGGCACTTCAGGACCTGGCGGCCCGGTGGCGGGCGGCCGGCAGCCCCAGCCGTACCGCCTCCACCTCGATCCGAACGGCGGCCAGCGGGCAGCCTCGGCGTGCGACCGCCGGTGTCGGAGATCCGGCGCTCGTAACGACTGTGGACCCGGGCCGACGAAGCCCCGCAGCTAGAGCAGGCAGCCGATAGCTCGCTGCCTCGGACCTGCAGCCGCACCGTCCGGCCGCTCACCCTGACGAAGTCGACGTGGAGCCTGACGAAGTGCGGGAACAGAACAGTGAGCTTCTTCAGCGTTGCTTCTCCAGGGTGAGGACGGCCTTGGCGATTGACGTGAGTGTGTTGGGGCTGACGCGGGCTTTTGCGGAAGATCCGCCAGGCTTTGAGTCGTGCGAAGGCCCGTTCGACGGGCGAGCGGAGTCGGGCGTGTGCCCGGTTGACGGCCTTCTCTTTGACGGTGAGCTCACGGTTTCGGTGTCTTTTGACGGGTGTGGCGAACGTTCCGCCGGCACCCTGGTACGCCTTGTCCGCGAGGGCGGGGATCTTCAGTCGCTCGCGTAGGTACACGAGCGTGATGAGGGCCCGCTGAGAGGCCGGCAGTTTGCACCGGCGGTCACCCTCGCGGGTGATGATCAGCATCGTGACCTACTCCACGAGGGCATGCGGAAGGTCGAGTGCGGCAGGATAGGTAACCAACAAGGCTCCCTGACAAATGAGTTGAGACGTGAGATCTCTCGCTCAACTGTCCGGGAGCCTTGTCCGTTACGAGCCCTTGTCTGTCACCCGATCGGTGGCCAACTCGAAGAAGCTCAGTGATGAGCTCAGCAACAGTCACCCAGCATGATCACGAGTCTTCATGATCGACATCTCGGGTTTCACGGAACTGATGCTGTTGGTGATCTCTAGGCCGTCAGCCTTTGGCAGAGCTGCCGGAAGTGGCTTGGTGGTCGTAGTGAAGCCGATGTGGTGCCGGGCGGGAAGCATTCGCTGAGTCGGACGATGAACCGCCCCGGGTTCGGTAGAGATCTCGGTTGGTGGTCGTGACCTGGGGTTTCGTGGTTGTCAGGTAGTAGTCGGTTTCGTACTCGACGGGTGGGACGTGGCCTATCTCACCGTGCAGGCGTCGGTGGCAGTACCAGTCGACCCACTCGGCGGTGGCCAGCTCGACCTGGCTGACGGTCCGGCCGGCGGCGGTGACGGCGGACAGCAGGTGGGCGGCGGGCCCGGTATCGGTGCGCGATCCGCGGGCACTCTTGCCGTCCACCGCGACCGTCTCCGCCCCGGCCGGGCCGTGTCCGAGAAAGTCGGCGAGGGCGCCGGGACACACCAGGACCAGCACCCGGCGCAGAGTGGAGAGCGAGGCCGCACGGCGTACCTGGAGAGGCCCGCGTGCATGAAACCCCGGGCGGGCGAGGGTGTCCTGGGGTGCGTGGCGGGCCCACTCGCCGATGGCCAGGTAGGAGCGGGCGCCGGCCAGGACCGCGCACGCGGCGGTCAGTAACACCGAGGTGAGCGTGTGGCGGCGTCCGCGCCGGCCACGGGGATCGGCCAGGGCACCCAGCCGGGCAGCCGTGTCCGACAGCTCACGCTGCTGACGGGTGGGCGACTTGATCAGACAGATGGTGGCAGACTGGCGGCACATCGAAGCTCCGGTGGTCGGGCGACTTGGTAGGTCTCCCTGATCATCGGAGCTTCGTTGCGTGCGGCATTGCCGGAGTGAAGGTTCGTCACATCCCTGTGACCTGCTGGTTCTCGCAGCCGTAAGGACTTTGAATCAGCCCTGATCCACGGGCCGGCCAACTCGACGATGAGCGCCCCGAGTCGACGCCTCGAGATGCCGTGCAGATGCGATGCAAGAGAGCCGTACGGGCCAAGGATCGCTTCACAACCATCCCAACCCGTACGGCTCTCCTCACGTTCCCCACCAGCCAAAACCGCTTTCGTACACCACACCGTTACTCCAACTCGCCTGCAGCATCATCTGTTTGAGGCGACTCAGAACCTCATTGTGAAACGATCAGTAAGCCGCCCGCAGGAAAGGTTCCGCTCTTCCGATAGTGGGCATAACTAGAACACGTCCGCCTATACGATTCCGGCGATACGGTACATGCCTACAGCCCTGTGGTCGCCGTGAATGCAATTGGCATGTGAGTTCAGCCGTTCCATGCAAGATCCGCCCCGCATTGGGAATGTGCCACAGTCTGATGGTCAATGGCACAACCTTGCTCTGATAGTCGACGGCTTGCCGAGCAGGGCAGATGTCGTGCTGTGATCTCGGCGTCGGCAGGCCCGCTATCGCAGTGACGTTGATCAGTGGCAGGGCGCCACCTTTGATCCTGTGCAAGTTTCGATGTGATCAACGTTGCCGACTCCGGCGGCCAGCAGCACCGGATATTTCTTCACCTTCGACAAGATTATTCTTGCGCATCTCGCGCAGCCTGGAAGAGAGTCCGGTGCCGCATATCAAGTTCCTGCCACTGTGGAATAGATACAAAGATCTTGAAATCCGATCCTTCCGTATCGGCCAACGTCGCTCTGATAGGAGGTCTGCCGAGATCGCACCAGTACATCTGCCCTGTTCAGCAAGCTATCGACCGGCGCAAGCAGAGTGACGTTGCACGTAGCGGCAGGCTGGTATTCATCGGCAGTTGCGAGTGGTCAGTGCCCTCCGGAAACGAGACCCCCTAACCCGACAGGAGAGGACTGCGCTCATGTCAATGAGTAGGAGGCGTCTACTGACCGGTGTAGCCGGCCTGTCGGTCGCCGCCCACGTGTTCAACTCCGCGGCGCCCGTCGCGGCACAAGGCGAGTATCTGGTCGGGCGCGGGATCTCGGATGTGACCGGGCCAGGGGCCGAGAACGGCATGATGGGTTACTCCTTGACCCAGCAGAAGACCACCGGGATCCATATTCGCTGCAGGGCTCGGGCGTATGTAGTGGTGGATTCTTCGGGCCGACGCGTCGTGTTCGTCACCGCCGATCTGGCTGCGATCTTCCAATCCGTGCATCAGGGTGTGCTGGCACGGCTGGCGAAGATGTACGGGGGCCTCTACACCGATCAGAACGTTCTGCTGAATGCCACGCACACACACTCCGCGTCTGGTGGCGAATCACATTACGCGCTGTACAATCTTGCGATCCTCGGATTCCAGCAGCAGACCTTTAGCAGCGTTGTCACGGGGATCGTCGAGGCGATCAGCAAAGCGCACAACGATCTCGAGCCTGGAAGCATGATGATCGGGCGCACTGAGCTCACCGACGCCAGTGTCAACCGGTCGAGGGTGGCGTTCGAGCGCAACCCTGCAGAAGACAGGACGCAGTTCCCGTTGGCGATCGATCCCGCTGTGACGGTGCTGCGGTTCAGGCAGGGCGGTCACGATGTCGGTTCGATCAACTGGTTTGCTACGCATGGCACGTCGATGACGGGTGCTAACCGGCTCATCAGCGGTGACAACAAGGGCTACGCCGCCTATGCGTGGGAGCATGACTACGCCGGGGTTCGCTACCTCGATGGTGTGCCTGGTTTCGTCGCGAGCTTTCCGCAGACCAATTCCGGGGACATGTCGCCGAATCTGAACCTTCGACCGGGGTCGGGACCGACGGAGAACGAGTTCGAGAATACTCGGATCATCGGCGACCGCCAGTTCCGTGCGGCACTGCGCGCATTCGGCTCGGCGACCGAGCAGGTCACCGGAGGGGTGGACTCCCGGCTGTGCTATGTGGACATGTCCGCGGTGGCGGTGGCCGGGCAGTACACGCCGGACGGGAGACTGCACTCGACGTGTACAGCCGCGATCGGCGTATCCATGCTGGCGGGCAGCACCGAGGATGGACCCGGAATCCCCGTGCCGGAAGGTGCCAAGAACCCGCTCGTCGAGGCGCTCGGCGGACTGGACGCGCCGATCCCGCAGGCTCTTGCCGATGCCCAGGCTCCGAAGCTCGTGGCCCTGCCCACCGGGGCAATGCGGCCATACCCATGGACACCAGATGTGCTGCCGTTGCAGATCCTTCGCATCGGTCAGCTGCACCTCGTCGCGGGACCCGCCGAGTACACGATCGTCGCCGGGCTGCGTATCCGCCGAACCGTGGCCGCGGAACTTGGTGTCCCGCTAGAGCACGTGCTCCTCCAGGGGTACGCCAACGCCTACAGCCAGTACGTCACGACACCCGAGGAGTACGACTCCCAACAGTACGAGGGCGGATCGACACTCTTCGGCCGCTACACCCTCCCCGCCTACCAACAGGAGTTCGCAAAACTCGCGGCCTCGCTCCGCACGGGAACGTTCCCCGACCAAGGCCCCGTCCCACGTGACCTGTCCGGAAGTCAGCTCAACTTTCAGACTGGCGTCGTCTTCGACGACCCGACGCCGTTCAGGAACTTCGGTGACGTCCTCACTCCGCCCAAGAGCAGCTACCGTCGCGGTGAGCGGGTCTCAGTGGGGTTCGTCACCGGCCATCCCAAAAACAACCTGCACCGCGGCGGAACCTTCCTCGAAGTACAACGTCTCACCGGTGGACAGTGGATCCGCCACGCCGACGACGGCGACTGGGCCACGAAATACCGCTGGACTCGCACCCTCGGCGCCACCTCCACCGCAACGATCACCTGGGACATCCCCGCGGACACACCCGTCGGCACCTACCGCATCCTCCACCACGGCGACTGGAAAAACGGACTCACCGGCCACATCACATCCCTCAGCGGCACCTCACATGCATTCACCATCTCTTGAAACCTCCGCGCCGCGCAGAACCCGTAACCGCGAAGGCTGACTTGGCGGATAGACACCCGCATGGAGGGTCTTCGCACGTGGCCGACCGGCTCGGATCCCCGGAGCTACTTGCGCGCCCTGGACACCGGAAAACCCATGACCACCCCACCCAGGCCCGCCGCCCGGTCCAAGTACCAGCGGTGAACCAGCCTGCACGCCCAGCCGCCGACGCGAAAACCGCCGAGCCTGGGAGCACACCGGGCTTCCTGCCCACTTCTGCCGACAGAACGGTCTCACCGAATAGGGGATGGAAAGCCCCGAGCTGAGCCGGCCTCAGTCAGACGACTCACGGACACCGTAATCAACCCTCGACGGAAAGTGACACGTCGGAGTCCGAACTGACCCCTTCGAGTCGGATCAGCGGCTGTCAACAGCGCGTCGCCGGAATCGACAAGAGAGGCATCAGCATGAAGACCAGATCCTCCACACTGGCCGTGGCGGCCACTTGTCTCGCGGCCGCCACGGTGTTCGGCACCACCGCGAGCGCCGAGGCGGCGCCCCGGAGCACAGCCGCCATAGCTCCGTCCCTGAACATCGTGTCCAGCAACACGATGCTGCTCCCGTCCGTGGTCGTCGACCAGTGGGCGCAGGACTTCCGTGGCGGCCTCATTGGCACATCAAGCTATACGCAGAACCACGACGTCGTCGTCTTCCAGGAACTGTTCGACAACAGCGCCTCAAACATCCTGCAGAACAAGATGAAGGCGCAATACCCGTACCAGACGCCGGTGATCGGCCGTTCCACCAGCGGGTGGGACTCCACACAAGGCGACTACTCCTTCTTCACCCCGGAAGACGGCGGCGTCGGCGTCATGAGCCGCTGGCCGATCACCAAGAAGGTGCAGTTCATCTACAACGAGTCCTGCGGCAACGACAGCCTCTCCGGAAAAGGCTTCGCCTACGTCCGGCTCAACGTCAACGGAACCGCGGTCAACGTCATTGGAACCCACCTCCAGTCGGACGACGACGGCTGCGACGCCAGCGAGCCAGCACGGGTGCGGACGGCCCAGCTCAGGGAGATCCGGGCCTTCGTCGACAAGCTCAAACTCCCGGCGAGCGAAGAAGTCGTCTACGCCGGCGACATGAACATCGACCGCTACAGGCCCGAGTATTCGACCCTGCTGTCGACCCTGAACGCCGCAGCGCCCTCCTTCGCCGGTGTGCCATACACCATGGATCCGGCCACCAACTCGATCGCCAAAGCCCGCTACACCGGCGAGCCACGCCAGTGGCTCGACTACATCCTCTTCAGCAACTCGCACGCCCGCCCTGCGACCTGGACCAACACTGGGCTCAACGTCCACCCCCACACCTGGACATTGAACGACACGCAGTACTACGACTACTCGGACCACTACCCGATCCAGGGCTCGTGATCAGGCCTTTCACCGCTCGTTCGGGGTCTGTCCAGTAAACGGTGTAAGCGGTTTGGTTTCTGGAGCCTTTTCCATGTGTACGGCTGGCGGGTGAGGTGGTGGGGCGGCGTTGACTGTGGCGTGACGAACGGGGCATCCCGCTGGTTTGGAAAGTCGCCAAACGTATCCTCACCTGCGGAGATGCCCCGTGTTCTTCTATCCTGCCGCATGCGACCTCGACGAAGAGCTCCTCGAACTGGTGACGATGGCGATCGTCGCGTGTGACGGTGACCGTGCCTGCAAGCTGCGCCCGTACGATCGGGCCCGGTGCACGCTGGTCTACCTGCGCAAGCACGACACCTTCGAACAGCTCGCCGCAGGGTTTGGTATCGGTGTGGCCACGGCCTGGCGCTACACGAACGACACGATCGAGTGCCTAGCTGCTTTCGCCCCGTCGTTGACCGAGGCGCTGACCAGCCATCACGCCGACGGATACGTGCTGCTGGACGGCACCGTCGCGGAGACCGACCGGGTCCAGGAGCCAGGCCACTTCTCCGGGAAGGTCCACCGTGAGGGCGTGAACCTGCAGGTCATCACCGCGGAAGAGGGGAAGCTGCTGTGGCTCTCGCCCGCCCTGCCCGGAGGCACCCACGACGTGAAGGCCGCCCGCGAGCACGGCATCATCGACACCTGCGCACAGCTGGATCTCGAGGTCCTGGCGGACAAGGGCTACGCCGGAGCCGGCGGCACGGTCATCACTCCGATCAAGCGCCGCCCGAAGACCGAGCTCAGCGACAAGCACAAGAAGTCGAACAAGGTCCACGCGGCCCTGCGGGCTCCCATCGAACGGACGATCTCCCGGATCAAGCGGTGGCGGATCTTTCGCCACGCCCGTACCAGTCCGAACAGGCTCACGTCAGCCGCCGCAGCGATCCTCACCCTCATGATCTACACGTGAAAAACGCTCCTGGGTTCAGATTCGGTTGTTGGTGAGGCGTCCGTCGAAGGCGATATCGAAGGCCTGGAGGGCTCGTTTCCAGCGGGTGGTCCAGCGTTTTCGGCCGGTGCCGGTCGGGTCGAGGGACATCACCGCGAGGTAGACGCACTTCAGAGCGGCGTTCTCGGAGGGGAAGTGGCCGCGGGCCCGGACCGCCCGGCGGATCCGTGCGTGGACCGACTCAATGGCGTTGGTGGTGCAGACGATCCGGCGGATCTCCGCGTCGAACTGCAGGAACGGCACGAATTCGGCCCACGCGTTCTCCCACAACCGCACGATCGCAGGGTATTTGCTGCCCCATTCCTCGCTGAATTCGAGGAACCGGCTGGGGGCCGCGTCCTCGGTCGGCGCCGTGCAGACCGGCTTCAGTGCTTTGGCGATCTTGTCCCAGTCCTGGGGCTGGCATAGCGGAACGATGCCCGCAGGAGGTGGACGACGCAGGTCTGGACGACGGCCCGCGGCCAGACCTCGCCGACCGCGTCGGGCAGGCCCTTGAGCCCGTCGCAGACCAGCATGAGGACGTCTTCGGCGCCGCGGTTTTTCAGCTCGGTCAGGACGCGGAGCCAGTGCTTGGCGCCTTCGCCTCCCTCGCCGCCGGCCCACAGTCCCAGGATGTCGCGGTGCCCCTCGGCCGTGACTGCCAGAGCCATGTATATCGGCCTGTTGGCGACCTGGCCCTCGCAGATCTTGGTTCTGGCGATGATCTTGTGATTCGGGCGGTGGGGCTCACCGTGTGAGCAGGACGCGTTTGCGAAGGAGATCGAGACTGGCCCTGCCGAACATCTGGCGTTTCAGCATCTTCAGCCGGTTGATGTTGCCCTCGACGGCGCCGGAACTGTGCGGTAGAGACAGCCCGTTGCGGACTGCGTCGAAGTCGCGGCGGAGGTTGCGCGCGAAGCCCGCAAGCGGAGCCAGACTGTCCTGTTCGACGTCGATGATCCAGTCTTCGAGGCGGTCGCCGTGCCGTCCGGTCATCATCGCGGCGAACTTCCTGACGTGAAGAGTGAGCCGGTCAAGTTCAGGATCGCGCTCACGCAACCGGTGCAGGTTGTCAGCGTCCTCGTCCCGCAGGTGCTCGGGGTGCGTCATGATCCAGGAGGTGACCTCGCGGACCGAGGGAGGCTTCGGTCCCGGATCGGGTGCGTGTCCGCGCCCGGTCCGGTAACGCCGCAGATGCCGCTGAACGGCCAACTCGCCGCCGGAATAACCGAGTTGCTTGATCTCCCGGTAGAGCTGGGCAGCGTTTCTGACACCCTCGTTCCAGCGCCGGTGCAGGTAGCCGACGTACGGATCAACGACATGCGCTCGTTGGAGGTTCTTGGCCACGACATCGTCGGCGGAGCGTGCGTTGACCAGTTTGCGGACGGTGGCCTGGTGCAGCCCGAGCTTCCGGCCGATCGCCGCCTTCGACATCCCCTGCTGCCACAGTTCGTGGGCGGCAGCATGCTGCTCACGCAGCCGGATCACGATCTTCAGCTCTTTCGGCGGCTGGACCACCTCGGGTTCCACCTCCACGAGGTCGGGGCCGGAGGCTGAGCCGGGATGCGGTTCGGTCAGGTGGGAGCGATGGGCGTTGACCGTCTTCTCAACCGCTTGGCCGAGGTTGGCCCACAGGTGATAGCGATCCGCGACCTGTTCGGCCTGCGGCGCCCCGACCCGAGCGCCCTCCCCGTAACCGCTGGAACGGTCTCGGCAAATGACCCTCACCTCTGGGTGATCGCGGAGCCAGGCGGCCAGGTCCTCCCCGTCGCGGCCGTCGTAGATGTGCAGCGGACGGTGGGTGGCCATGTCGATCAGGACCGTGCCGTAGTGGCGGCCCTTGCGGAAGGCGAAGTCGTCGACCCCGAGGATCTCCACCTCGCCGATCTCCGGCTCGGGCAGGGACCTGACCAGCCGCAACAGCGTATCCCTGCCCACGGTGAGGCCGACCGCGGCCGCCAAACGGGCTCCTGCCCGGCCGGCCAGGGACAGGCCGATCTGCGTCAACACCCCACGCAGCTGCGGGGTATGTCGGCTGTGCGGGGTGGTCAGTCCCGCGATCTGCTCGGCAAACGTCACCGCCGTGCAGGCAGGGTTCTCACAGCGGAAGCGGCGTATGCCTAACTCGATCACGACGCCGAGCCCGCCCACGGCGACATCACGCAGCCGGCGTACATACCGGCCGTGCACCCGTGCCGAGCTTTGGCCGCACCGGCAAGCCGCGGTCGTCGCTCGCGCGCGCGTCCTCAGCACCACCTTGTCGGGCCGCCGCTGGACCTCCTCGATCAGCAACGCGGACAGGTAGGGAAACAACTCCAACAGCACATTACGAGAGCACGCGATGCATGATCGCGAACATCTGAAACGACCTGCACAAGCGTCCGGATCACAAGATCGTCGCCAGAACCCAGATCTTCACGTTGATGCAGTCGATGAAGACGACCGGGTAGACGCGGCGGTTTCCATCAGTGGTTGCGAATCACCTGGTCAATGGGCCTGTGAGGCATTCTTGCATGGCCTCGGCCGGGGTCTTGTCCCCGAGGACGATGCGGGGTCGGTGGTTGAGTTGGCGGGCGACGGCGCGAAGGTCTTGTGCGGTGTGGACTGACAGATCGGTGCCTTTGGGAAAGTACTGCCGCAGCAGGCCGTTCATGTTCTCGTTGGTGCCGCGCTGCCAGGGCGAGTGAGGGTCGCAGAAGTAGATCCGGAAGCCGGTGAGGGCCTCGATGTCCTCGTGGAGCGTCAGTTCGCGCCCCTGGTCCCAGGTGAGGGTTCTCTTCATCTGGGGCGGGATATGCGCGGTCGGCGTGATCAGCGCGTTGCGCACCTGCGGGGCCTTCCAGCCGCCGGGCAGGTGGATCAGGTGAACGTAACGGGTGGTGCGCTCGACCAGGGTGCCGATCGCCGAGCCCTGTCCGCGGCCGATGATGAGGTCTCCCTCCCAATGCCCGGGAGATCTGCGGTCGTTGACCTCAACGGGGCGCCGGTGGATCAGCGTCATGTTCTTGATCTTGTTCAGGGTGGGCACGCCGCGACGCTGCTTCTTGCGTCGGGTTCGGCCGGTGCGGAGCTTGGCGTCGCGCCGGCCGAGGAGGCCGGCAAACAGGGCCCGGTAGATCGTCTCCGGCATGCCCGCATCGATGTGTCGTGGGCGTGTTCGCGGGCCAGGTGACGCGAGATCTGCTGAGGAGACCACTTCTCAGTGAGCTTCTCGCGCACGAACGTCCGCAGCGGCTCGCCGACCCGGATCTTCTCCTCTTGGGACGCCTGCGACGCAGGAGGGCGCGATTGTGGGCCCACCAGGGGTTGTAGCGGCCGTCCGGCTTGCTGTTGCGCTCGATCTCCCGGTAGACGCTCTGAAAGCTCTTCCCGATCGAGGCCGCGATCCGCTTCACGCTCTGATCGGAGTGCAGGCCGTCGGCGATCGCGATGCGGTCGTCCTGGGTGAGGAAGCGCGGCGATATCGGGCCGGGGTCAGCAATGATCATGCTCCCAGCATCGATGAACCACAACGAACCGCAGCTCGTGGACACCCCGACCTGGCGGGCGGCAGCCGCACCTCGATACCCCGCGTGCAGCAGCTCGAAGTACCTCTTCTTCACCGCAGTCGGCACTCTGTTGGGGGCGTACCTCGGCATGCAAACACTCTCCTTCCGGAGCGTTCGCAACAACCAATAGAACTCAAGCACGGTCGAGAGGACGGCTCTGCCATTCCGCCATGCCGTCCATGACCTTGATGCTCCTATCGTTGGTGCGGCAGCGAGCCAGCTGCGATAGGCGTCGGCGAAGGTGTCATCGCGTCGGAGGCCCGTTCGATGTTGGAGATGACGGCGGGCCAGACGCCGAGGTGGTTCGCTGCGGCGGTGAGCGTGATGTTCTTGGCCTGGCGGGCGAGCCTGAGATCCGCGACCTCAGGAACCTGGACTGCAGTTGTCAATAGACGGAAGACCTCCCGGGCGATGGCGCGTTTGAGGAGCCGGATGATTTCCTTCTTCGCCCGACCGGCATCGGTTTGACGCTCCACGTAGTCACGGGTGCGCTGGTCGCGGCGCATGCGGACGAGCGCAATGCGGTAGAGGGCTCCGTTCGCGGCGCGGTCGCCGCCGCGTGAGAGCCGGTGACGGCTGGTCTTGCCGCTGGAGGCCGGAACCGGGGCGACACCGCACAGAGCGGCGAAGGACGCTTCGGTGCGCAGGCGGGCGGGGTTGTCACCGGCGGTGTGTCGGCGTACACACGATCGTCCCCGGTCGCGTACGAGTGAAAAGGGACGCTTGATGGTGCGGTGAATCGTGGTGCCCGGCACTCTTCTGCTCGTCCGGTGAAGGGTGGCGGAGGGTGGTGACGCGGTGGTTTTGGACCCGCAGCGCTGGCTGGAACTGCGGCGGTTCCGTGCTCTGGTCGAGTCAGGGGCGGTCAGTCTGACCGAGGTGGCCAAGGAGACTGGGCTGGACCGCAAGACGGTCCGCAAGTATCTGTCGAGCACGGCGGCGTCGGTGCCGCCGAGGCGGACGTCGAACGGCCGGCCCCGGAAGAAGGCGGTCGACGAGGTCGCCCCGTTGATCGACGCGATGCTGCGGGCAGAGATCCTCATCAAGGGTGCTGTGGTGCACGAACGCCTGGTGAAGGAGTACGGCTCGACGATCAACTACCAGCGGGTCAAGCTCTATCTGCAGGAGGCCCGGCCGCGGATCGCGGGTGAACTGGGGATCGAGCCGCGGGAGTTGGCGGGTATGCACCGCCGCTTCGAGGTGGTTCCCGGGGCCCAGGCTCAGGTCGACTGGGGCGATGAAGGCAAGATCCTCGCCCACCTGGGAATCCCGAAGGTCTACTCGTTCCATATGGTGCTGTCGTACTCGCGCGATCCGTTCTGCTGCTTCACCACGAGCCAGGACCTGCAGACCTTCTTCGACTGCCACCGGCGGGCATTTGCGCACTTCGGCGGGGTGCCGATGTCGATCGTCTACGACCGGACCAAGACCGTCGTGCGCCGGCACGTCGCTCCCGGTGAGGCGGTTCCGCTGCATCCGGAAGCGGTCGGCTTCGCCGGCCACTACGACTTCGACATCGACGTGCTGGCCGCCTACCGGCCCACCGGGAAGGGTCGGGTCGAACGCCAGGTGTTGATCGTGCGTGATCACGTGCTGGCCGGGCGGGCGTTCTCCTCGCTCGAGGAGTTGGATGCCGCGTTCTTGGCGTGGGTGCCGCAGCGACGCGCCCGCACCCACGCCACCCACCACGAGGTCATCGGACACCGGGCCGCCCGGGATCACGCCGCCCTGAAGCCGTTGCCGTCCTCGCCCTATCTGGTGGCCGAGCGGCATCTGCGGCCGGTGGGCAAGGACTGTCTGGTCGCGTTCGGCGGGAACCTCTACTCGGTGCCCGCCCGCAAGGTCCGCCCGCGTCAGCTGGTGGAGATCAGAGCGACGAAATCCCAGGTCATGCTGCACACGACCGTCCCCGATGCCAGCGGCGAGACGTTGCTGTCCAGCCATCCGCGGGCGGTCGGCCGCGGCGTGGTTGTCAAGCAGGATGAGCACTGGGACGGCCTGCCAACCGGCAAGAACCGCCGCACTACGACGGGCGACGAGCCGCCACCACCGCAGAGCGAGTTCCCCGCGGCGGGTCGCATCGGGCCCTTGCAGGCCCTGTTGAACCGGGCCGCTGCAACCCAGATCGAGGTCGGGCGGCGGCCGCTGTCGGTCTATGACGAACTGACCGGCACCCGGCCCTTCACCACCAACTCCCCGACGAAGGAGTCGTCTTGAGCGAGCTGACCGGCAACCGCATCCGCACCACGGCCGGCAAGCTCGGCCTGCCCCACCTGGCGGAGACCATCAACGAGTACACCCGCCGAGCCGACGAGGCGAAGATGGGCTACCTCGACTTCCTCGACCTGGTCCTTTCCGAAGAGCTCGCCGTCCGCGACGACCGCCGCTTCCGCCAGGGCCTGCGACTGTCCAAGCTGCCACACCACAAGACGCTGGACGAATACGACTTCTCGTTCCAGCCCGAGCTCGACCCGCGCAAGGTCAAAGACCTCGCCAGCCTCTCCTTCGTCGACGGCAAGGCGAACGCCGCGCTGCTGGGGCCACCGGGAGTGGGCAAGACGCATATCGCTGTCGCTCTCGCTGTCGCGGCCTGCCGGGCCGGCTACTCGATCTACTTCACCAGTCTCGACGACATGGTCCGCAATCTGAAGGCTGCCGAGTCGGCCGGACGGCTGGTCAACAAACTCGGCACCTACCTGCGGCCGAGCGTCCTTGTGATCGATGAGGTGGGCTACCAGCCCCTCGAACGGGCCGAGGCGAACCTGGTCTTTCAGGTCATCTCCAAGCGTTACGAGAAGGGCTCCATCATCCTGACCTCCAACAAGACCTTCAGCGAATGGGGACAGGTGTTCGGCGACGAGGTCCTCGCCACCGCGATCCTCGACCGGCTCCTCCACCACTGCGAAGTGATCGCGATCAACGGCCCGAGCTACCGGCTCAAGAACCGCCTCCAGGCCATCGAGCGGGAGAACGAAGTGGCCTAACACCTGGGGACGTTCAAACGTACCGGCCCGGCCCGAAGCGAGAGTACGCCGACACGGTGATCAGTAGTTGCGTAGCGGTGTCGGGACCGATGCCGTAGGTGGCACGCAGGCCAGGGTTGAGTCGCGTGACCAGGACGTCCAACTCCGCGGTCAGAGCGGCGTGTTCGGTGGTCAGATTTTCAACGCGTTGTGCGAGCACGCGCAGAGAGATCAAGATCGGGTCGCTGCCGGCCCGGAGCCGGACCAGGGCGTCGATACGCCTGTCACCGCGCAGCACCTCGTACTTCGCGCGGATATTCTCGGGCGCGCTGATCAGGATGTGTCCGATCTGGTTCAGCGCTGCTGTACGGGCCTTGATCGCGGATCGTGCCGCATTGTGCAGAGCCCGGATTCCGGCAATGGCATCGCCTTGGGAGCACTGCTGGCCCGGCCGGACACGACCGCACGAGCTGCGGCGTAGGCATCAATCGGATCAGATTTCCCGATCCTGCGGCGCTCGGCCTTGTCCGGCCCGTTGACTTCGACCACGGTGACGCCGGCCTCGCGGGCCGCGCGCGTGAAGCCCGCCCCGTAGGAGGACGTGCCCTCCACCCCGACGGCAGCAACGCTGCCGTGGGCTGCGAGGAAGGCCAGAGCAGCCTTGTATCCGGCGGCCGTTGTGGGAAACTCAGCATCAGCGACCTGCCCACCGCGGTCTGTCACCACGGCGACGTGGACAGTGTCGGCATGAGAGTCCACACCGCCGATCACCACGTGCTCGATAGCTGCTGCAGTGTCCGTTCCTGTCATGCTGAAGATGCCTTCCTGACCGGAGGTGGCTCCAGCCGGGTGGGGCAGACAGGACAGTGATGGGGCCTCTGACCAGGCTCCTATGAGGTCATGATCCACCCGGCCGGGGCCTCGGGAACGGGCCCCGGCAGCCGGACAGACCAAGGCGAAGACAGTCCAGCAGGACGTCAGTAAGGGCTCAGTGTGATTTAACGTCTGCGGGTTCGGGAGTGTCGGCGGGTGGGCTGATGGTGTAGTTCCACTGGCCGTGGGTTTCGTGACGGGTCAGCGGGAGGGCCTTCATGGCCTTGTCGCTGATCTTGATGCCTGTGGGGTAGACACCGGTGTCCAGGGCCGCGGACACGGTCAGGCCGGTCTCGGTCGTCGTCGCACCGATCAGGGAAACGGCGGCCTCGTGGCTGGTCAGTGGTGTCCCGCGCCAGTTCATGGTGATTGCGGAGAACAGCCGGTGCTCTATGCGATTCCACTTCGAAGTACCCGGCGGCAGGTGCAGCACGGTGATCGACAGGCCGGTCTCGGCGGCGAGGGCAGCCAGCCCGGTCTTCCAGGCCCGTAGTCGGCTGCCGTTGGATCCGCCGCTGTCCGCGGTGATCGTCAGTGTCGTGGCCTGCGGATATGCGGCCCGGCCGACGTTGTTCCACCAGGTCCGCAGGGTGTTCACGGCGAACGCGGCGGTGTCGTGATCCATGCCGACGCTGACCCAGCCGGCGTTGGCGCCGATGTCGTAGACGCCGTAGGGGATGGCTTTGCCGGCCGGTCCGGGGAAGTCGTGGACGTTGACCTTCACCGGGTCCCCCAGGCGGTCGCCATTCCTTGCCGACGTTCTTGAAGTTCCCGATCAGTTCCTTTTTCTTGCAGTCCACGGACACGACGGGCTGTCCGGCAGCGAGGGCCGCCCTGACCTGATCGTTGAGGTAGCGGAACTGGGCGTCGCGGTCGGGGTGCTGCTTGCCCTCGACGGTTTTGGCGTTGCCCTGCAAGGAGTAGCCGGCCTCGTGCAGCAGTCGGGCCACGACGTTCTCGGTGCACCGGTGTCCCCGATTGACCAGCTCGGCAACCAGGTGCGACAGCGATTTCGTGGTCCAGCGCAGCGGGTTCATCGGATCACCACGAGTCTCCGGCTCGACCAGGGCATCCAGGTCCACGGCCAGTTGCGGGTCCAGGACCTCGGCCCGTCTGCGGCCGCCTCCCGGCCCCCGGGACCGCCCGACCGCCAGCGGCTGCGGATCGTCCAGTTCCCCGCGGCCCCGTCGGATCGTGTCCTGGGACACCCCGGTCGCCTCACAGACGATCCGTGCACCGCCGCCACCCAGCTCACGAGCCTCGTTGCCGAGCCACAACCGTCGCTGCCGCTCGGTCAGGTGATCCCGGATCGCCTCGTAGCGCCGGGCCAGGGACTCCATATCGATCGGCATAGCAGGAAACGTACGCGCCGCGCGACTGATTCATAACTTGTTTCGCTACGAGCCCTAAGTGATCGAGCCACGACCACCGGGAACCCGGATACCACTATCACTGTCGGTGATGGTGGAGATGGTCTGCTTGGAGACCTCCGCCCCGTAGACCTCGGCCAGGTGAGCGGCGATCTCCCCATGGGTGAGGCCCTTCGCCGAGAGCGACAGGACCATCTCGTCGACTCCGGTCAGCCGCCGCTGTCGCTTCCTGACGATCTGCGGCTCGAACGTGCCCGAGGTGTCACGCGGGACCTTGACCTCGACCGGCCCGACGTCGGTCAGCACGGTCTTGGCTCGGCTCCCGTTGCGGGAGTTGCCGCTGCCCCGGCCGCCGGCATCGTGCTTCTCATAGCCGAGGTGATCAGTGATCTCACCTTCCAGGGCAGATTCCAAGACCCGCTTGGTCAACTGCTGCAGCAGCCCACCCTGCCCGGTCAACTGCAGTCCCTCCGACCGGGCCCGTTCCACCAACATCGCGACCAGCTGCTCATCGGACACGGGCGCAGGCTTCCCGGACGGGACGCTCTCGACAGGTTCCACGGTCTCCAACTCCACGGCGGTGTCGGTCACTTGACGTCTCTCCCATGATCGTCGGATCCGCCGTTAGATTTACACTCCCCCGGGCGAGGAAGGTAATGACCGATGTCGGCCCGGTGGTGGTGAACGTGCCCGTGACCGGCTCGGGACCTTCCGTCCCGGACTGCTACGGCAGCTGTAGATAGCCGCTGCTGAGTTCTGATAATGGTGTGGCGTCGGCGTATGTGTGCCAATTCCGGTGGCAGAGGCGGGCGCGGTGTTGATGGCGGCGGCGCCAGATGGACCACCACAGCAGGTGGTCGGGGTCTCGTCGGGGTGGCGGAAGGATCAAGACCCGTAGCAGGCGGAGGAGTTCGTGGCTGCTGAGCGGGACGAGGTCGGCTTCGGCGGGGTCGTCGCGGGTGGTCTGGGCGGCGCGTTCGAGGGCGGCGGTGACGGCCGGGAAGGCGTAGGCGACCAGGGCGATCACGTTTCAGCGGTGCCAAGAGTTCCAGCAGGTGACCTGCCTTTGTCGAGGTGGCAGGTCTCCTTCGCGTCCTGGAAGTCGTCCTCTACCCGCCACCTGCGGCACACCAGTGACACCAGTCGCGCCAGCGTTACCGGCCCGGGGGCGAAGCAGCGGTAGTGGGACACGGTGCGGGTGTAGCGGTGCCGGCGGACCAGCAGCACGGACGTCCCGTGTCGTGATCGTGCCCGCCGGGGGTGTCGTCGGCGGTGACCTCGATCATCGCCCAGTCGTAGTCGCGTACGCCCTTCTGGCCCGCGCCGGTCCGCATCCGCTGCCAGGCCCGCTTGGGCAAGAGGGTGACGGCCTGGGCCACGCTCAGCTTCGTGGCCGGGGTGGTGACCTGGTGATTGGAGCGCACTGCCACTAGCCCAGGCCCAGCTCGCGGCAGGCGGTATGCAGTTCCCGTCCTCCGTAGACCTCATCCCCGAGGAAGAACGAGGCGGATACGCCGCCCTGCCCGATGGCGCTGCGGAGCATGTCCACCGCGAGCTGAGGCTTGGTCGCAAAGCACAGCTCGTCGGGGACACCGGTCAGCTCGCGGCGTTCCTCGTCACCGGCCCATTCCTTGGTGAAGTACAGGCGCCGGTCGATCAGGCAGTGCCCGGCGGCTGTGGCGAAGGTGAGGTGCACAGCGACTGGCACAGATCCACGCCGCCGAGGGCCTGTCCATAAATAACTTTCAGAGTTGACCTGCGAGATGGTCGTCAGTGGGACGCTGGAATGTGACTGTGCCTTCGCAAGTCCGTTTTCCCGCTGCCGAGTTGCAGTGCAGGTTCGAGCAGGTTCTGCCGCATCTCGATGAGCGCCGTCGCCGGCTTTACCTCGCCAGCGAGGCCGTCTCGCTCGGTCATGGCGGAATCACCCTGGTAGCTGCCGCCTCCCGAACCAGCACCGCCACCATCGCGCGCGGCATCGCCGAACTGGAGACGCACGTGGCGCCGACGCACCGTATCCGGGCTCCGGGAGGCGGGCGCAAGCCGTTGACGGCCACCGACACCGGTCTGCTGCCGGCTCTGGAGATGCTGATCGAGCCGCATACCCGCGGCGATCCAGTCTCCCCGCTCCGCTGGACCACACTGTCGCTGCGGAGCTTGGCCCGGGCCCTGTCCGCGCAGGGGCACCTGGTCGGCGCTACGACCGTCGGACGTCTGCTGCACGCGATGGGATATAGCCTGCAAGGCACGGCCAAATCATTGAAGGCGCACGCCATCCGGACCGCGACGCCCAGTTCGCCCAAATCAACGCCACCGCCACCGCCTTCCTTGACGACGGCGAGCCGGTGATCAGCGTTGACACCAAGGCCAAGGAGTGGATCGGCAACCGCGACCGGCCCGGCCGTGTCTGGCGCCCCGGCAAGGACCCGATCAAGGTGGACTGTCACTCCCACCTCTTCGATGACGACCAACCGGCGGCCATTCCCTATGGGGTCTATGACCTGGCCACCAACACCGGCTGGGTCAACGTCGGGATCGACCATGACACCGCCGAGTTCGCCACCGAATGCATCCGCCGCTGGTGGCACCGCCGCGGGCGAGTGGACCATC
Organism: Streptomyces sp. NBC_00289; assembly: GCF_041435115.1. Lineage (NCBI taxonomy): Bacteria > Bacillati > Actinomycetota > Actinomycetes > Kitasatosporales > Streptomycetaceae > Streptomyces > Streptomyces sp. NBC_00289. The sequence goes on from NZ_CP108046.1 coordinate 230,428, forward strand.
CGGATGCGGACCGGTTGCTGATCACCGCGGGACGCCGACGGCTCGAACAACCCCCGCTACTGGACCTGGAATAAGCAGTTGCACACCTTCGCCCGCGAGAGCGGACTGGAGATAACCGTGTGTCACTTTTCCGCCGGGTACTTCGAAGTGGAACAAAATCGAGCACCGAATGTTCTGCCATATCACCGCCAATTGGCGCGGTCGGCCGCTGACCAGCTACCAAGTCGTGCTCGAGACCATCGCCGCAACGACCACTGCGACCGGGCTGAGGATCGGTGCCGAACTGGACACTGGCGACTACGCCCTCGGCACCACCGTCACGACCGCCGAGTTCCACGCCCCCTGCCGATCACACCCGATGCGTTCCACGGCAACTGGAATTACGTTCTGGCCCCGGATCCCCCAAGCCCTTCCGAAGCACCGGCGACTCGTCGGCCGATCGATCCCGCTGTGACCTCGATGCTTTCCGATCCGGCGCTGACCGGCATGGCTCGCTCCGAGTTCGCACGCCTCGTGGCGATCTCGGAACCGTACTGGGACGCCCTGGCCGAGGCAGCCTTCCAGCGTCGCTTCCACTGCCCACGGGGCTACCTCCTCGCCGCCGCAAGGCCGCAAGGCCGCAAGGCCGCAACCAGCACCCTGATGGCTCAGATCCTGAGCGTCACACGCACCAACCTGTCCAACCTGTTCCAGGACGGCCACCGAATTCTCGACCTGCACCGCATCCCCGTCACGCCGATACCCGGCTCACCAGCACGCACGCTCCAGCAACTGCAAACTCGTCTAACGTCCGTGGAGAACACCCCCACAGATCAACTCTGACAGTTATTTACGGACAAGCTGTCGGTGACGTGCGCAACTGCCAGGTCATGGTGATGCTCACCTACGCCTCCCGCGCATACACACCTTCATCGACCGGCGCCTGTACCTGCTCCATGAGTGGGCCGACGACCCCGAGCGCCGCCGCGAGGCCGGTGTCCCCGACACCGTCAGGGGTCTGTCGTTCTCGCGATTGGCGGGGAATGATCAGTTGAGTCCGAGGGCGGTCGGCGGCCGGGTCATGCCCGCCCGTGACTACAGGGTCCTCATTCGACCAACCAGCCCACCGCCCACCGTCAGCCGGCGGCCCTGCCGTGGCGGGACATCCCCGTCCAGCACACCGCCTCCGGGGCAGGACACGGCAGGCGCGAGTCCCGCTCGATCAAGACCTGCGCCGTCGCGGACGAACTCGGCGGGATTGCCTTTCCCTACGCCCGCCTGGCCATCCGCGTCCACCGCCGCCGCAAGCAGACCGGCAAGCGCGAGACCCGTGAGAACGTCTACGCCGTCACCAGCCTCGACGCCCACCAGGCCGGCCCGACAGACCTGGCCGCCGCAATCCGCGGGCACTGGGGAGTGGAGAACTCCTCGCACCACATCAGAGATGTCACCTTCGCCGAGGACGCCTGCACCGTCCACGCCGGAACCGCACCACGGGCCATGGCGACCCTTCGCAACCTCGCCATCGGCGTACTGAAGACCCTCGGAGCCGACAACATCGCCAAGACCACCCGGGTGATCCGCGATGAACCCCAGCGAGCACTCCCCATCCTGGGCATCACCAACGATCCGGACACCTACGGAACTTGATCAAGCCCTGGCACCTTCACCCCACAGAGACAGGATGGAAACGGCTCAATGAGCCTCTTCAGCGGGCACTCCCCAAGGTGAATGGGTGCCCGAAGGTTGACCGCGGCACGGCCTGCAGCGATCGGCAAGCTTTGCGGAGACGGCCGTCACCCGATCGGTGCCAAGCTGAAGAAGCTCAATCACGCGTTTCGGCAGGCTTGATCGAATTCTTGATCTATCGCCAGACGCAGCCGCTCCATCCCTTCCGGGACGCCGCCTTCCATCCCTGCAGAAACGGCCGCCTCGTAATCTTTTGCCAACTCCCCATGCAATGATAGAACCTGAGAAATCTTACACCCTCTGGGCAAGGTGGGCGAGGAGGAGAATACCCACTTGGCAAGAAGTTTCGTCCTGGGGACTGGGAACATTATTTCCGCCTGCGATCCCTTAATTACGTTCACTATTTCCCAACGTACGGGATCGCCTTCTTTGGTCACGGTAACGCCTTGACCACCAATGGAAAAAGTACCCTCCAGGCGGACCTCAATAATCGCCGGATCTACGTTCACCCAATTTTCGACGTTCGACCAAAAGTCCCAAGCGAACTTGCGGGACGCCTTGGTTTCAATTTCACTAGAGAATGACCACACTGACGGAATTCCTTTAATGGGATGAATCCTGAGAGATGCGGGCAATATTACCGGACCGCCTGGGCTCGTGGGACTGATCCTTTTCAGCCTGGCGTGTGTGCCGGTGGGAAGAGATTGCCGGAGGCCTTTTACTGAGGTCTTCTCACCGAAACTTATTGCCAGGTGTTGTTGAGGGCGCGGGCGGTGGTGGGGCGGGGCATGGGGGTGCTGGCAGACGGTGCGGGTGCCGAGATCAACGGAGCCGCCAGGATGAGAAAATACGTCAGGCCGCGCATTGTAGTGTGCTGATCTATGTGGACCCGTACCCTGCTCGATGAACGCGGCCTGCACGGCCGGATTGCGCGCAAAGGCGAAAAGGCGCCGGTCCAGGCAAGCCGGAGGTGGCACGTGGAGCGCACCCATGCCTGGCAGAACGCCTTCCACCGCCTCGCCCGCTGCTACGAGCGCCGGGCCACCGTCATCGACGCCTTCTTCGATCTCGCCGACACAATCATCACCGTCCGCAGCCTGATCCGCCAGGCATGGACAACCCACCGCTGGGACGAACGCCCCCACCGCCGTCCATCAGTACACGCCTATCTGCGCGACCTCTTAAGCCGTAGGCCGTGGGTTCGAGCCCCACCCGCCCCACTGAGCTTGTTCAGTTCGGCTACTGATCGGGTGAGGTGTGGTGAGGGCGGAACGGGCAGAGCCCCAGGGCTGTTGAGCGAGGTGTCTACGCTCAACTCTTCAGCCTTGGGGCTCTGTTGGTTCCTTATCGTGCCGTACTCGATGTTCCGCATGCCCTGGTGGAGTGGGTCACGATGCTCATTGTCACCCGTGAAGGTGACCGCAGGTGCAAGCTGCCAGCGTCCGAGCGCGCCCTGGTCGCACTGGTATACCTGCGGAAGAACGACACCCTGCGTCAGCTCGCGGCCGGCTTCGGTATCAGCCTGGGCACCGCACACGCCCACGTGCACGCCGTGATCGGCCACCTCGCAGAGCTCGCGCCCGGTCTGACCGCGGCCCTGAGATCGCCCCGACGCCCGCTACCTGCTGCTGGACGGGACACTCGCCGAGTGCGACCGGACCGGCGACGGCCGGGCGGACTACTGGGGAAAGCACCGCCGGCACGGCGTGAACCTGCAGGTGGTGACCGCTCCCGACGGCACGCTGGTGTGGATCTCGCCCGCGCTGCCCGGCCGGACCCACGATCTGACCGCGGCCAGACGGCACCGGATCATCGCTACGTGTATCCGCCTGGGCATCCCGATCCTGGCCGACCGCGGCTACCAGGGCGCCGGTGACATCGTCGTCGTGCCCCACAGACGACGACCGGGCAAAGACCTCACCGTCAAACAGAGAAGCGTCAACCGGGCGCACTCGCGTCTGCGGTGGTCCGTCGAGAGATCCATCGCATCGGTCAAGACCTGGCGGATCCTCCGCAAAGCCCGCTGCAACCCGAGCCGGATGACGTCAATCGCCAGAGCCATTCTCACCCTGGAGACTCACCGCTGAACAAGCTCACTGATTCCTAATGCCGATTGTCAAGTAAGCATTCAGAAGGTCGGCCGTGCGTCCGTCTCCTGACGATGTGACAGGTGCGGGGTGGGTGCGGCAGGATCCGTGGTCATGCTGTCCGGGCTGGAGTCTGCGTCGCGTGAGGATCTCCTCGCGATCGGGCTGCTTTAGCGACAGGTGGCGGCCGTGGAGGCTCAGGCGGCGGAACTGGCCGCGGCCAACGATCGGTTGACGGCGCGGGTGGCGGAGCTGGAGCGTCGCCTGGGGCGTAACTCCGGGAACTCCTAGATGCCGCCGTCCTCGGACACCTTCGGCTGCGGTTTGGTGCGGAAGGCTGGATCCGAGCGGCCGCGGGCGAAGTGATGGGCAGGGGTGTAAGGAGTCGCGTGCATTCGGGTAGTACACGCGGCCGTCGGTCCACACCGTGGTCACAGTGGCAACGCCGTTGTCCGTCTTGCCCAGCCGGCCCAGCCACTGCCCGCCCACGTGCGCGGTCGCCGTGCCGTCCTTGCGGTCCCCGCAATCGTCGACCACGATGACTCCGCCGTCGTGCGGAGCCGTCGCCGACTCCTCGCGCAGCAGCTCAAGCCGCCGCTCGTTGACCAGCTCGGCCTCCCACGGCGACTCCGACAGGAAGAACTTGCCACTGCACCCCCGGCATCCCCGCGCCTGCCACCGGCTCTGCTCCTGCCAGGCAGGTGATCGTCTTGTTCCGCTCCCGCGGCGCCAGCAACCCGGTCAGATACTCGCGAAATCCTCGCCGCTGGGCCAGGCTGAAGAAGAGGTCGTCGAACCGGGCCGCGTACTCCTCCAACGGCCCCGGCGCAGGCGGGACACGGACGGCGAGCAGTCATCTTCAGCCCCCGGCAAAGCAGTTGACTCCTACCACCGGCCTACGACCAACCCGACCTGCCACCAACCCACACCACCACCGAATTTAACGAACTACCGGTAACGCAGGGCGATTGCAAAGTCCTTCGATCGTGTGTCGCGCAGGTCAGTTGAGGCCGAGTAGGGCCAGTGGCCGCTCGTAGGGGCGGAGGGCTGTGGTGCGGAGTCCGGCGGCGATGTTGGTGTGGCCGGCGTCGCGGAGTTGGTTGATGGCGAAGCTGCGGAGGGTGGCCATGTTCTCCGGGCTGTGCCCGGTGCGGATCTTGGAGGCGTCTTCGCGGAAGGCGGTGTCGCGGACGAAGTGGAGCCTGTTTTCGATCACCCAGTGCGTCCTCAAGATCGTTGCGATCCGTTCGGGAGACGCCTGGCGGCTGGTCAGGTCGGTGATCACGTAGACCGTTTCCCGGCTCTGCTTGCCGGTCTTGGTGTCGGTGCGGTGGCGTACGACCTTGGCGACCTGGGCGGCGTGGGGGAAGTCGACGCCGAGGCCGGTGACGGTCAGGGCCTGCACGACCCGGGTCTCCTTACGTCCGTGGCCGGTGGTGCGGTCGTAGAACTTCGCCGCCGCCTGCCCCCAGGGCAGGGTCCGCAGCTGCTCGTAGAGGTTCTTCTGGTTCCGCTTCACGGTGAAGGCGTAGTGCGCCTTCTTGACGTCGACGAGGAAGCGGGCGTGCTCGCGCTGGGTGTGCAGAGCATCGCCGGTCACGGTGACACCCTGCAGGTCAAGGGGTCCAGCAGGGCGGCGAAGCAGGTGATTTCGTTGGTCTTTTCCGGAACCCGGAGCTGGGTGACGGTCATCCCGGTGCCGGTCATCGCGGCCAGCAGGTGCGCGGCCGGGGTGGTGCCGTGGCGCGAGCCGCGGGCGCTCTTGCCGTCCAGGGCCAGGGTGTCGGTGCCGGCCGGGTCATGGCCGAGGAGGTCGGCCAGGCCGCCGGGGCAGGTGTCCTTGACGACCCGACGGATGGTCGCGCCGCTGGGCGGGACACGTACGGACAGGTCGGTCGCGGTACGGGCACCGAGCCGGGCCAGGACATCCTGCGGGGCCTCGGCCGCCCACTCGCTGATCGCCACGAAACTCCTCGCACCGGTGACCACGGCGGAGCAGGCGATCAGCAGCACTGCCACGAAAGGGTGACGCTTCCCGCGCCGGTACCGCGGATCGGCAAGTGCCCGCAGCCGCCCGGCCAGCAGACCCGTCGCACCATGTTGACGGGTGGGCGACTTGACCAGACAGACGGGCAGACTGACGGCACATCGAAGCTCCGTTGCGGGACGGCGACTTGGGAAGGTCACCCCCACAACGGAGCTTCGTTGCGTCCGGTCGCGCACCCGACCAGCATCCACACCGCCGTGACATGCGCATCCGAGAGATCACCACGACTTTGCAATCGCCCTGCGGTAACGCCATGTAAGTAAGGGCTGCTCACGTTTTGCGATCTCTGTTTTGAGATCCTGCAGATCCGGGTTGCTGGCGGACGGATTGGTTCAGGTGGAGGGCAGTCCGGCCTGTGCAGTCCGTTGTCCGTGTTTGCTGGTGTTGTGCACGGGTTGGCGGTTAGAGAGGGACGTTCATGGAGGCGGGTTGCAGATCCGGGTGGGTCGGGGTTGCGGCCGGTGTGGGGCGGCGGGCGGTGGTGAGGGACGGACTGGCCGTTGCTGGGCCGTGACGGTACTGGCGGGCTGCGGCAGACGGGAGAAGCAGGGCGCGGTGCGGTAGGAGGCGGCTGCTGCGGCTGCGGAGCTGGCGCGTGGGGATGAGGTGCCTCGGGGCGGGGGCTGGTGGCGCCCGCTGGCAATGTGGTGCTTGCGCGCGGCGAGGACGGCGAGCTGTGCGCTTTTTTTGGTGGTGTGCACGCATGCGGGATGCGTGGTGGCCGAGGTGGCTGATGGAGAAATTCTCTGCCCGTGCCATGGGGACCGGTTCGCTCCGGCGGCGGAGAGGCCGGTCCGCGGCCTGGCCAGGAAACTGCTGCGGAAAGTGTCCGTCGCTGAACCTGATGGGGTGATCGTCACTCGCTGAGTTCCTGGCAATTGACCTTTTCCAGCGGTCGCTCCTGGGTGAACGGTCCTCTTAGCCTCGATCGTTCATGAGTCCTTGTCGGTTTGTTGACGGGGACTCTGCGTTTGTGTGGTGGGGTCTTTTCGGGGCTGGGGCAGGCCGAGGGCCCGGCTCTCGCGTCGGATGGGCGCCGGGTTCCACTTCACCGGTGTGGTGGTGCGGGTTTGTCGGGACGGGCGATGTGGCTGGTCAACCGGGGTTCGGCAGGGCGTGGAGCCTGACGATCGCGTGGCTGATGACAGCGGTCCAGGGCCATCGGGCGGGCAGGCGGAGCCAGCGGCGACGGCCGGTGTTCACGAGCTGAGCGGCGGCGGAGAACAGCCGCAGCCGGAGCTTCTTGGGTTCCCAGCGGCGGGCCTCGCCGGTCAGCGCGAGCATCGGCATCCAGGCGAGGAGGTCGAGCGCGAGGGAGACGATCTCCAGCCAGATCTGGTTCTGGGCCGTGTCGTGCAGGGGCAGATTGCGCAGGCCGGTGGCACGGGCGCCTCGGATGCGGTCCTCGCAGCGTGCCCGTCTGCGGTGACGCAGTTCGAGGTCGGCGAGCTGGCCGCCTTTCGTGTTGGTCGCGAAGCAGGTGAGCCGGTTGCCGTCGAGGTCGGTGAAGCGCAACTGGGCGCCGGGGTGCGGGCGTTCTTTGCGGACGATCAGCCGCATGCCCGTGGGCCAGGTACTCAGGTCGGGCATGTCGGTGATCTCGGCGACCCAGGCGCCGGGCCGCTCGGTGCCGTCGGCGTCGTAGGCGGGTGTCCATGCCTTCTTCGGGATCTTCAGTACGGCCTGGTGGATGGCGTCGGTGGTGGTCATTCCGACGGAATACGACAGCCACCGGCCCCGGCGGGAGAGCCAGTCGAGGAAGGTGTGGGTGCCGCCGGCGGAGTCGGTGCGGATCAGTGTCTGCCGTCCCCGCCGCAGGTGTTTGGGCAGTTGGGCCAGGGCGAGTTGGGCGGTTTCGATGTGGTCGGCGGCGGTGTTGGAGCCCGCGTTGCCGGGCCGCAGCAGGGCGGCCACCGGTTCCCCGGATCCGGCTGGGCCGTGGTCGACGAACGCGACGAGCGGGTGATGGCCGAAGGTCTTCTTCCAGGTCGGGGTGGCGTCCTGCTTCTCGGAGTGTGCGAGCACCAGTACCCCGTCGATGTCCACGATCACTTGGCCGTCGGCGGCCGGACTGCTTGTCCCGGCCAACTCCCAGACCCGCGTGCGTACTTCGGAACGTGCGCCCCGGATTGCCGCAAGAGCCTTCGGGCCGGAGGCGGCGAGCGCGTCGACGAGGCGGGAGACGGTCGGATCGGAGGCCACCGGGCCGAACACAGCCGGCTCGGCCCGCAGCATGCCGACGTCTGCCAGACAGTTGCCGCCGAGCGCGACGGCCAGCGCCACATCCAGCAGGATCTTGCCTGGGTCGTGCACGGCCCGCGGCTTGCGCCACGGTGCCAGTGCCGCCGCTATCGCACCGTCCAGGCCACACTTGCGGGCCGTCTCGACCAGCAGCACCGCCCCGGCCTGCGAGACCACCCCGCGGCCGCCGCCCTCGACACGGACGCGCGGGTACGACCCGCTACTCTTCTTCACCTGGAGAGTGCTTCTTTCCTTGCAGTGACAGGACCCTCGACAAGTCCCATCGTTGCAGGTCAGCAGCACTCTCCGCTTTTTTGATCAAGACCCGGACAGACCCACTCGCGAAAGCGCGAGGTTAGTAGGTTGGCTTCCTCCCGACCTGTGGCAGGAGTCGGCTCCTGCCGGAAGCAGCTGTTACCCGATCGGTGGTCACTTCGAAAAAGGTTTGCGGCTTAGCCGGGGTTCTGGCCGCCCCAAGTGTGGTGTTCGGGCCCGTCGGGGAGTCGGTGATTTTTGGTCCCGCCGGTGGGGGTATGCATTCCGTCGGTTTCATTCGGTTGCCGTTATAGGCCGAATGGGTTGGCGGCCTCTGCTGAGGAATCCCGCCGCGCAGAGTCCTGGCGAGGATAACGCTCGAGGCTCTCGATTGCTGTGCCGGTCTCATTCGCGTGATTCGGATGGTGGATTCCGTAAACCTTTCCCTTTGTATGTTTGAGCGGTATTGAGAGGCGTGATTGTGGCTGGCTGGTTGCGGTATCGGCGGTTTTGGTGTGTGCCGGTGGTGGTGTTTGCGGTGGGTGTGGCTGGGGGCTGTGATGCGGGTGCGGGTGGGGGGCGGTCGGCTGCTGCCCGGCATTCCCCGTCTCCGGTTGCGGTGCCGGCGCCGGTGGCTTCTGCTGCGGTGCTGCCTGTGGTGTCGGGGAAGGCGGGCGGCAGGCCGGTGGTCGGGATTCCGCGTGAGGCGCCGGGTAGGGCGTTCGTGGTGCGTACCGTGTCGGCCGGGAAGGGGCCGGAGGTTCGGAAGGGCCGGGTGGTGGTGGCGCACTATGTGGCGAAGGTGTGGAAGTCCGGCCGGACGGTGATGGATTCCCGGCGCGGTGGCGGGAGGCCGCAGGTGTTCACTGCGGGTGGGGGTTCGCTGTTGCCCGCTTTGGAGCGGGCGGTGGCCGGCCGGCGGGCGGGGAGCCGGGTGATGGCAGTGGTTCCGCCGGGTGGGGTGTTCGGCCTGGACCGGTTGCAGTCGGCCGGTGTGTCGGCGAAGGACACACTAGTTTTTGTTCTTGACATTGCCGCGGTGATCGATCCGGTTACGGCGGTGGCAGGCACCGCGCGTCCGGCTGCGGGTCTGCCGCGGGTGGACAGTTCGGCGCCGGGGCAGTTCGCCCTGACGGTGCCGGAGGGTTCGCCGCCCCGGCGTCTGGTGGCCCGCACGCTGATCGCGGGTTCGGGCCGGCCGGTGGGGCCGCGCAGCAGGGTGTTGGTGCACTACGCCGGAGCCGTCTGGGCGTCCGGCCGCGGCAAGCCGGCCGAGGTGTTCGACTCCACCGCCCAGCGGGGGCAGCCGGTGCTGGTGCGTATGGGTGCCGGTGAGGTGATCAAGGGCTGGGAGGAGGGGCTGCGCGACCAGAAGGCCGGCAGCCGGGTCCTGCTCGTGGTCCCTCCGGGCAAGGCGTACGGGACGCGGTCACACGCCGGCGTCCCGGCGGGCTCCACTTTGGTGTTCGCCGTCGACATCCTTGCCGTCCTGTAACTGCCGGAATCTGTTGTTTCCAGCGCGTGAGAATTCCGACCCTCGCCACCTCCGTGTTGGGGAAATCGAGGTGGGAGGTCGGGGTGTGAGGGGCTCTTCGAGGGTCCTGCTTTCGGCGCGGTGCGCGAAGTGACTGGGCAGGCCGGTCGCCAGGTGCTGCGCCCTTTCTTGTTTTCCTCTTCTTCTGAAAGTCGTGTCATGTGGAAATTGAAGAGACGGTTGTTGAGATCGTCGGTGGCGGCGGGAGTTGCTGCTGCTCTGGTGGGGTCGATTGGACCGGTGGTGTTTGCGCCGGGTGCGGTTGCGGCCGATGGCCCGCCGGTACCGAAGCATCCTCTGCCGGTTCCGTCGGGTGATCCCGCGGCGGCGGCGAAGGCGGGTTATCTGCCGGGTTCGGGGAGTGTGGGGCCGAACGGGGCGTTTACCTATGGGATGCCGCTGACTGTGCCCGAGGGCCGGGCCGGGGTGCAGCCGCAGCTGTCGTTGAACTATTCCAGCAGCGGGGGTGATGGGGCTTTCGGGCTGGGCTGGTCGTTGTCGGGGATGGGCTCGTCGATCACCCGGTGCGCCACGGCTCCGGACAGTGAGGGCGCCCGGTCGGGTATTTCCTACGACAAGAAGGACCGGTACTGCCTGGACGGGGCGAAGCTGGTCGGTGTGGGTGCGTCCGGGCCGGGGCAGTCCGGCGAGTACGGGGCTGACGGCACCGAGTACCGGACCGAGAGCGACGGTTTCGCCAAGATTGTTTCGGTGAACGCCAATAATCCGGATATGGGCCCGGACAAGTTCCTGGTCTACGGCAAGGATGGCCGGATCAGCACGTATGAGGCGCAGGCGGCGCTGCGTACCACCGATTCCGTCAATCTGGCGAAGGAGTGGGAAGAGCTCAGGACGGAGGTGTATCACACCCCGGACGGGACGGTTTTCACCAAGCGGATACCGGACATCATGTCCGCGCCGTATGTGAAGCAGCATTCGACGGTGCATTCGATGCCGCGGGTGATCTGGCTGCTGAAGAGTGTGAAGGACCGTTCGGGCAATGAGATGCGGTACACCTATGACCCGACGACGTCTGCTCAGTTCGGCAACAAGTATCCGCTGAAGAAGATTGATTACACGTTCGGGCCGGGCCGGGATGCGGCCCGGAGTGTCGAGTTCGCCTACGAGTCCCGTCATGATGCGACGTCCGCGTGGGTGAACGGGGTGCGGTACGTCAACGACGAACGCGTCAAGTCCGTCACGATGAAGGCGCCCAACCCGACGGCCACCACCGCGGTGCGCACCTACAATTTCACCTACCGGGGTGCGGGCACCGCGGACCATGACAAGACGCGCAGTCTGTTGTGGAAGGTCCAGGAGTGCGGGGCGAAGGGCGGCTGCCTGCCGTACAGAGAATTCAGGTGGACGGGGGCGGAGGATCTGCCGTCGTTCACCACCTCATCTTTGGGGAACTGGAATCCTGCTTCCGAGCCGAGCCCCGACGGCCTGCGTCCGTCTGCGCAGGTGCTGGACGTGGACGGTGACGGCAGCGACGACCTCCTGACCCAGAACAGCAGTGCCACCGGACGGCAGGTCGAGGCGCGGCTGGGTTCGCGCAATGCGGCGGGAGTTGTCTCGCCGCTTGCGGACCGGCGGCAGGTCAGCGGGGTGGGAGGGTTCCCGGACGTCCTGCCGGTCGGTAACGCGCCGGGGCTGGACCTGCGGGAGGGCCGGCCGGTGGACATCGAGGGTGATGGCACACCGGAGTTCATGGTCAAGACAGTGGATCTGACCGGGACGCATGAGCGGATGCTGCGCTGGAACAAGGGGGCGCACCGGTTCGACAGCACCAGTCTGGTCTTCGACGCCGACGGCTATTTCTCCGATTTTGCGGACCTTGACGGCGACGGTTTGATGGACCGGATCTCGGCGGATGTTCCCAGCGCGAGTCCGGATGAGGGCAACCGGCGGACCTTGTCGGTGCGGATGAACAAGGGCGGTGGCACCTTCGGTCCCTCGGTCAACTCCGACATCCCCGGCAAGTGCCCGGGGGCGCGTGTGTCCGACACTGATGGTGACGGACGAGCGGACCTGATCCTGGACAAGCCGCTGACCACCCCCGACTACAACGGCAAGTTCGCGTGTTCGACGGGGCAGCACACCGTTGCGGTGCGTGCCGGCAGTGACGGCTCGGGCGCTCTTCAGGCTGTGCCGGGCAAGGGCGCGGATGACGCCGTGGGGACGGGCGGCTGGAAGTTTTCACCCCTTGCGCCGCAGGGAGTGTCTTCGCGGAAGGTTTCCTCACCGGACGACGCCGAGGGTGGTCTCTATCTCGGCTACAGGTTCAATGCACTGGCCAATTGGATTATCCGGCCCGGGGACTATAACGGCGACGGCCTGCAGGACACTCTGATGATGTCCAAAGTGCAAGGTGCGGACAGTGTCATGCTGTGGAACACCGGTGCCGGTCTCTTCTGGGACGGCAAGGCCGTGCAGATTCCTCTGGGGAGCCTTCCCGCCACGGAAGAAAATGTTCAGGTCGCCGACGTGAACGGTGACGGCCGGGACGACGTCGTCGGTTTCCGGTCGGAAATCGACGGTCCGGTGCAGAAATATGTGGCCATCATGCTGTCGAAGGGGGACGGCACGTTCTCGGTCGATGAGGTCACGGCCGGTCCGATCGACCGGATGGCGAAGCTGGGTGACTTCAACGGCGACGGCCTTCTCGATCTGCTGCGTGCCGAGAAGACCGCACTGAAAGTCATGATCCAGAACGCGCCTCAGTCCGGCGGAACGCGGATCAGTGATGTGCGCGACGAGGATGCACCATATTCCCGGAATGTAGTCACTTACTCGCAGGAGTGGAATGACCACCCGGATCTGATGGGTGAGGACACCTGCCAGGCACCGTTGCAGTGTATGCGGCGGGGGATGACGGTGGTGCGGGAGCTGCTCACCCGTGAGCACGGGCTGATGACGTCGCTGGGTTCGAGTGAGTACTTCTCCTACCGGGATCCGGTCGCGCATGTCCGGCAGGGTTTCCTCGGTTTTGGTGAAGTAACCAGCTGGAAGCCCACCCGGCCGTCGCAGACGGTCACCACCTACGATCTGCGGACCACGTTCGACGGGGGGAAGCGGTATCCGTTCGCGGGGCGCCCCAAGACGGTGACCACGGTGACGCCGATCCTCAGCCAGAACGAGGTGGCGGACAAGCCGGCCGCGGCGAATGCCCGGATTTCGGTGACCGGCAGCAGTGACGAGTACCGGCCCGGCAACGGCGGCAAGACGTTCGCGGTGTTCCCGAAGAACACCGGCACCGACGTGTGGGATCAGAGCGTCGCGATCAACTGGGGCGAGTCACTGGCCGGCTCTGAGAATGCACAGCACGTCGAGTGGGTGGAGCACCAGCCGCAGAGCGGCCCCGACAAGCAGGTCAAGGCCTCGAGCACGTATGACTCCTACGGCAATCTCACCGACACCACCAGTGCCACGACCGGTGGGGTCAGCGGCAGCACACACACCGATTTCGACCTCTCGCCGCAGCGGCAGCTCGACTGGCTGGTCGGCCTGCCCGAGAAACAGACCGCACAGCAGACCGAGGCCGGCACCAGCAGCCCGGTGACCACCGTCACCGGTTTCGAGCACGACGAGCGTGGTCTGCCCACCGCAGTGCACACCGAGCCGGGCAATACGGACGAGCTGCGCAGCAGTGCGCGCACCGAGTTCGACGGCCTGGGTGTGCCGGTCAAGATGACGGCGAGTGCGCCAGGCCGGCCGGACCAGGTCACCCACCTCGAATACGACAACGGCAAAATGTTCGGCTCGACGCAGCCGGATGAGCGGATCTACCCCTCGCAGACCTGGCAGGAGTATGCGGTGGCCGCCTACCGGCCCACCACCTGGCAGGCGGTCCACCCCGCGCTCGGCGTCACGGTTGCGACCGAGGACGTCAACGGCACCGGCTCCACGACATCCGTCGATGACCTGGGCCGCCCGGTGCGCAGCGAGGCCGACGGTACTCAGCCGACCACCCTCGCCTACGCCCCCTACAAGGTCACTGCGGGCGGGAACGTGCTGGGCATGCAGGTGACGGCCACCACCGGCCAGAACGTGACGAAGACGGTCACGGCGCCGGCGGGCAACACCCACCTGACCACCACCACCGGTTTCGCCGGGGAAACGGTCACCACCGCCACCGGCTACGACAACCTGGGCCGCGTCGCCTACACCACCCGGCCCTCCGCCGGCACCCCGGACCCGTCCGAGGCGACGTCCGTCTTTTACGACAGCCTGGACCGGCCGACCGAGACCGAGTACCCGGACGAGACCAACTCGAGCGTGACCTACCCCTCGTTCTTCACCACCCAGACCGAGGATCCCCGCGGCGCGAAGACCGTGACCACCACCGACGTCGACGGCCGGATACGCACCACCGTCGGCAAGCTCCGCAAGCCGGGCGGCACCACCGCAGACGTCACCACCACCTACGCCTACAAGCGGCTGCAGAGCGTTGTCACGGACGACAAGGGCAACAAGACCACCACCGACTTCGACATCCTGGGCAGGCCCACCAAGCTGACCGACCCCGACCGGGGAACATCCACCACCAGCTACTACGGCAACGGACAGGTCAACACGACCACCCGTCCCGGCCAGCAGACCGGCTACCACTACGACGCCCTGGGCCGCCCCACCTCGACCGTCGCTGACGTCGGCGGCACCAAACGCACCGACACCTACGTGTGGGACACCGCCCAAAACGGTGTGGGCCAGCTGGACCGTGCCACCAGCGGCGACAACATCACCACCGCCTACCGCTACGACGACATGGGCCGCCCCATCGGCACCGACTACACCGATGCGGCCACCAACACCACCTACAAGACCGACCAGCACTACGACGCCCAGGGCCGTCCCGACACGATGACCTACCCGGCCGTTCCCGGCCGCAACCGCCTGAGCGTGTCCCCCACCTACAACACCTACGGTCACATCAGTGACATCAAGGACACCACCGACCCGCAGGCCCCCAAGCAGCTGTGGCACGCCACCGCCCGCAACGCGGACATGGCCCTGACCGCCGCCACCCTGGGCGCCGGCGCAACCATCAGCCTCAGCAACACCTACAACCCGCAGACCGGCCGGCTGGAGAAGTCCACCGCCGAACGGGCCTCCGACAAGGCAGTCCTGCAAAACCGCGGATACACCTACTACGACGACGGCATGGTCCACACCCGCACCCAGACCGACACCACCGCCAACCGCAGCGAAACCTTCACCTACAACGACTTCGACCAGCTCACCGGCTGGAACCTCACCAACGGCCCCGACCCCCAACTCACCACCAGCTACGGCTACAACACCATCGGCAACCTCGAGACCGTCACCAACAACAAGGGCCTGACCGACACCCGCACCTACGGCCGCAACGACGGCACCCTGCCCCACGCCCTGACCAGCCGCACCACCACCGGCGGCGAACCCGCCGTCGACGAGACCTACACCTACGACACCCTCGGCCGCCAGGAAGCCACCAAGAAAACCACCACCACCCTCAGGGCCACCACCTACACCCCCTTCGACCTGCCCCGCACCGTCACCAAAGACGGAAAAACCACCACCTTCGCCTACGACGCCTTCGGCACCCGCATCAAGAAAACCGGCCCCGACGGCACGTCCTTCACCCTCCCCGGCCTCTTCGAGGACCGCACCGACACCGCCGGCAAACACTCCTACGTCTTCTACCTCACCGGCCCCGAAGGTGCCATCGGCCAGGCCGTCCACGACGCCACCGGCACAAAAATCGACTACACCCTCACCGACCAGCTCGGATCCGTCTCCACCACCGTCAACGACACCGGCCAGATAGGCCAGACCTTCTTCTACGACCCCTACGGCGCCCGCACCACCGCCGCCGGCACCCGCACCACCACCACCGGCAGCCACACCCACGGCTACACCGGCCAGGAACACGACGACAACCTCGGCCTCATCAACATGAACGCCCGCGCCTACGACCCCGACCAAAACCAGTTCCTCACCCCCGACACCGTCCTGAGCAACCACCCCTACAACTATGCAAACGCCAGCCCCCTCAACCACACCGACCCCACCGGCAACGACCCCACCTGCCCCCTCGGCCTCTGCCCCAGCAACAACGTCACCGCCGGCATCATGACCGCCGGCGCCATCGGCACCGGCCAATACCAGTCCGGCTACGAAACCCCCGGCGGCCCCGGCGGCATGTCCGGCCTCGGCGGCGGAAACTTCGGCTTCGGCAACCCCTACGGAACCTTCGGCAACGCCGGCTCCGACGGCGGCTCCTTCACCCCCATCATCAACAACACCCAACAAATCCTCGACGACATCAAAGCCACCTACGACGACTACGTCTACACCTGGGACCGCCTCCGAAACGAAGGCATCTCCTACAGCCTCACCGACCCCTACGACGAACTCGCCGGAATCAACCGCGAAACCTACAACACCAACGTCGGCGCCGTCATCGACACCGCCGCCATAACCGCCGCAGCAGCCAGTCTCGCGTATGGCACTGCGGAAGTTTTGACCCACACCGGCATAGGGAATCTCGACTATTCGGCATGGCAAGCTGTGGGCGATATCGTTGACATCTTGGACGAAGGTCAGAAACTAGGCGGTTCATTTTTGGAACCGGTTCTTGATCCGACGACAGATGGAGTCAACCCTTGGTGTGGCACCTATAACTGCATAGGAGCCTCGATTGCGGACGATGCCACGGCGAATAACCACCCCGCCCTCGCAGTTCCAGCTTACGAAGAGAAGGATGCAGGGTACGTCTGGGATATTGAAGATTATCAAAGGTCTCTAGGCATTAAAGAAGGCGTACTGACGGCCAGCAATAACAGTCAGCTTGAGCGGAGAATTCGCAGCATGGGAGACGGTTCCCGCGCCATAGTAGTTGGACACAATCACTCCATACCTAAAACTCTAAACCACACATTCACCGTCAGGAACGTGGGTGGAATTATTGAATGGCGAAACCCGCAACGAGTTGCTGTCGATATAGAGAGGAGGGCTCGCGGATATAGAGGTTTCTGGATATTTCGTACCAAATAGTTGGCTGTGGAAATTAAGGATCTTGCCGCAAGGCTCCGCGGTTACCCAGCCACTCAGTCCGGTAACAGGGCTATCGCCCACGACGTGATGCACGATATCGGTCGCGGGGTCGGAGTCTTGACATAAAGAGGGCCGTACGGGTTGAGCGTGTGGGACGAACCTCGCCCGTACGGCCCTTTCTCATCGCATCTGTACCGACGTCTCCCCGGACGTAACTTGGCCGGCCCACTCAGCTTCTTCGAGTTGGCTACCGATCAGGTGAGGTTCCGCGAGCGCAACGAGCGAGGCCCCCGAGCCGTTGATCGAGATGTCTGACGTCTCAACCAGCTGCCCGGACGCCTCGTTGGTCATCTATCCTGCCGCACTCGACCTACCCCATGCGCTCGTAGAGTGAGTCTGATTCGACGCCGGGGACCCGGTGATCGGCGTCGATACGAAGAAGAAGGAAATCGTGGGGTCGTACGGGAACGGCGGCCGCGAGTGGCGGCTCGCAGGCGACCACGTGCAGGTCAGCACCCATGACTTCCCGGACAAAGTACTCGGGAAGGCCGTGCCCTATGGCATCTATGACCTGGCTGCGAACACCGGCTGGGTCAGTGAGCTTGTTCAGTTCGGCCACTGATCGGGTGACGTGTGGTGAGGGCGGAACGGGCAGAGCCCCAGGGCTGTTGAGCGAGGTGTCTACGCTCAACTCTTCAGCCTTGGGGCTCTGTTGGTTCCTTATCGTGCCGTACTCGATGTCCCGCATGCCCTCGTGGAGTGGCTGACGATACTGATCGTCACCCGGGAGGGTGACCGAAGATGCAAGCTGTCCCCGTCGCGGCGGGCCCTGGTCGCACTGGTGTACCTGCGGAAGAACGACACCCTGCGACAGCTCGCGGCCGGTTTCGGCATCGGTTTGGCACCGCCCACGCCCATGTCCACGCGGTCGTGGCACTTCTGGCCGATCTTGCACCGGGATTGACAGCGGCCCTGAGATCGGCCGACACCCGGTACGTTCTTCTGGACGGGACACTCGCCGAATGCGACCGAACCGGCGACGGCCGCGCGGACTACTCGGGCAAACACCGCCGACACGGCGTGAACCTACAGGTCGTGGATAGCACCAGATGGAACACTCGTCTGGATTTCGCCTGCTCTGCCGGGTCGTACTCACGATCTCACCGCGGCCCGCCGACACCGGATCATCGCCACCTGTATCCGTCTCGGCATCCCTGTCATCGCAGACCGGAGCTACCAGGGCGCCGGCGACATCGTCGCCGTCCCGCACCGACGCAAACCCGGGAAAGACCTCACACTCAAACAGAAATGCGTCAACCGGGCCCACTCCCGACTTCCTTGGCCTGTCGAACGGACCATCGCGGAGATCAAGACCTGGCGCATCCTCCGCAAAGCGCGCTGCCACCCCACCGCAATCACGTCAATCACCAAAGCCATCCTCACCCTGGAGACTCACCGCTGAACAAGCTCAATTGCTCCGCACCCAACCCGGTTGTAACCTGCCAGCTCAACGACCCCGCCCCGGCAACACCTGTCTTGTGCGAGAACTCGTCAGGTTACCGAGCGGGGTCGTTGCGGTTGACCAAGGGGTGGAAGCCTCCCCGTGGGCTTGTGAATAACCCTCCTGGTGAAGGCATTCCTCAAAGCGGGCATCCTCGGCGAGGATCGCGGACTGCGAGAAACCAGCGCCGGAACCCCAGGGTTCGATCTTGTCGCCGTTGCTCAGCAACGTGGCCCTGTCGGTCCTGGACGAGTACGTCGCCCAGGGACCGGGAGCACCCGGAAGCAGCAAGCTGGGGCGGGAAGAGCGTCGCCTGATGGGACCTCCGCCGCCGCTACTGCGGGGGTGGTTGGCGGCCAGTTGGAGAGGAACGGACGCTGTTCGACCCCGGAAAGGTGCGCACAACACGCTACCGCTACCGGGGCGCGGCCATCCCTTCCCCCTGGCCGACCACGGCATGAGGACGATCATCAACAGCAAAACGGGACTTGTGGAGCGCCCGGTGCCATGAGAGTGGCACGCCGGGTGCGGGAAGCGGCCCGAAGAAACGGCTCGATTGAAAGAGGAGACCGTGCTTCGGGCCGACTTCACCGCCCCAAGGCATACGCCCCGGACCCCTTCGACCAGCCGAGCCCCGACCTCTCCCCACGCTGACCGCCCTTCACGAGGCCCAGCGTGAGACGCACGTGGACAAACGACGCGGCCACCGGCCACGCGCCAAGGGCGACGGCAACACGTCTCCTGGCCGCCGTCCTTTATTACCGGCACGGCCTACCCCAGATCGCTATCGCCGCCCTGTTCCATGTCCGGCCCGAGACACTGAGCTTGTTCAGCGGTGAGTCTCCAGGGTGAGAATGGCTCTGGCGATTGACGTCATCCGGCTCGGGTTGCAGTGGGCTTTGCGGAGGATCCGCCAGGTCTTGACCGATGCGATGGATCTCTCGACAGGCCACCGCAGACGCGAGTGCGCCCGGTTGACGCTTCTCTGTTTGACGGTGAGGTCTTTGCCCGGTCGTCGTCTGTGGGGCACGACGACGATGTCACCGGCGCCCTGGTAGCCGGGGTCGGCCAGGATCGGGATGCCCAGGCGGATACACGTAGCGATGATCCGGTGCCGTCGGGCCGCGGTCAGATCGTGGGTCCGGCCGGGCAGCGCGGGCGAGATCCACACCAGCGTGCCGTCGGGAGCGGTCACCACCTGCAGGTTCACGCCGTGCCGGCGGTGCTTTCCCCAGTAGTCCGCCCGGCCGTCGCCGGTCCGGTCGCACTCGGCGAGTGTCCCCTCGAGCAGCAGGTAGCGGGCGTCGGGGCGATCTCAGGGCCGCGGTCAGACCGGGCGCGAGCTCTGCGAGGTGGCCGATCACGGCGTGCACGTGGGCGTGTGCGGTGCCCAGGCTGATACCGAAGCCGGCCGCGAGCTGACGCAGGGTGTCGTTCTTCCGCAGGTATACCAGTGTGACCAGGGCGCGCTCGGACGCTGGCAGCTTGCACCTGCGGTCACCTTCACGGGTGACGATGAGCATCGTGACCCACTCCACCAGGGCATGCGGAACATCGAGTACGGCACGATAAGGAACCAACAGAGCCCCAAGGCTGAAGAGTTGAGCGTAGACACCTCGCTCAACAGCCCTGGGGCTCTGCCCGTTCCGCCCTCACCACACCTCACCCGATCAGTAGCCGAACTGAACAAGCTCACTGGTCGACGTCACCTGGCCTGGCGGCGCACAGGAAGGCCCCCGGCGGCCGTGTCCACCTGAGATCTCTAGCCTCGCGCTTTCACGAGGTGGGCTGTCCAAGCGTTGATCAGAAACACGGAAAGTGCCCTTGACCTGCAACGATAGGACTTGCTGAGGGTCCTGTTGGCTGCAAGGAAAAGAGCACTTTCCAGGTGAGAGAGCCTATCTCGTCGTACCCACATGTCCGTGTCCGGGGAGACGGTCGGCAGGTGGTCTCGCAGGCCGGTGCGGTCCTGCTGCTGGAGACGGTCCGCAAGACGGGCCTTGACCAGGCGATATCCGCAGCTCTGGCTCCGTGGCGCAAACCGCGGGCCGTCCACGATCCCGGCAAGATCCTCCTGGACGTTGCCCTGGCGGTCGCACTGGGCGGGGACTGCCTCGCGGACGTCGCGATGCTGCGGTGTGAGCGGGCCATCTTCGGCCCGGTCGCCTCCGATCCGACCGTCTCCCGCCTGATCGACACCCTCGCCGCGTCCGGCGAGAAAGCCCTGCAGGCCATCCGGTCCGCACGCTCCGAAGTCCGCCATCGTGCCTGGTCGTTGGCCGGCGAGAACGCCCCGGACGCCGACGGTCAGGTCACCGTCGACCTCGACGGCGTCCTCGTGATCGCCCACTCCGACAAGCAGGACGCGGCGCCAACGTGGAAGAAGACCTACGGCCATCACCCGCTGACGGCCTTCGTCGACCACGGACCGGGCGGAACCGGAGAGCCGGTCGCCACCCTCCTCAGACCGGGAAACGCGGGCTCCAACACCGCTGCCGACCACATCACCACCGCCCAACTCGCCCTGGCCCAACTGCCCAAGCGATACCGACGAGGACGGCAGACGCTGATCCGCACGGACTCCGCCGGCGGCACCCACGACTTCGTGTCCTGGCTCGCGAAGCGGGGCCGATGGCTGTCCTACTCGGTCGGCATGACGGTCAGCGAAGCCATCCACGAACACGTGCTGAAGGTCCCCGCCTCGGCCTGGACCCCGGCCATCGAGACCGACGGTGAGGCGCGGGACGGGGCCTGGGTCGCCGAGCTCACCGGTAAGCTCCTGGACGGCTGGCCCAAGGGCATGCGGCTCATCGTCCGCAAGGAACGGCCTCATCCTGGCGCCCAGTTGAGGATCACGGACGCGGACGGCATGCGGATCACATGCTTCGCGACCAACACCACCGGCCGGCCGATCGCCGAGCTCGAGCTGCGTCACCGGCTCCGGGCACGGGCTGAGGACCGGATCCGGGCCGCCCGGGCCACCGGCCTGCGCAACCTGCCCCTGCACGGCACCGCCCAGAACCGGGTCTGGATGGAGATCGTCCAGATCGCGCTCGACCTGCTGGCATGGATGCCCATGCTCGCGCTGACCGACCGGGCGAGGCTCTGGGAACCGCGTCGCTTGCGCTTTCGCCTGTTCTCCGCGGCCGGCCAGCTCATCACAACCGGTCGGCGCAGGATTCTCCGCCTCGCCCGGCACTGGCCCTGGACCGACGAGATCACCGCCGCCCTCGAACGACTCGCGCTCCTGCCCGACCCCGGCTGACCAGCAACCCACCGTCCCTGCGACAGCATCACCCGCCCCGGGCAGTGGAACCCGGCGCCCACCCGACGCGACAGCCGGGCCACCAGCCTGCCCGGCATCAGCTCCGGAAAGCAAAAGGGTCCACCGACTCCGTCGGCGGACCCTCACGAAAGATCGAGGCTAGTGCTGCGATGTTTCGTTTAAGGACTGATTGAAACGCTCATACTCGGAATCTCCAGAAGGCAGTAGCCCCGACTTGACCATAGCCGCGCCAATTTTTCCAATTCCACCTCTTCGTCGTCGCACTCAAGTCCACACTGAATCACCTCCGCACCATTTCAGTAGTGTTTTCTTTGAATATGGAACCGCTGTCTGCCTGGTAGAACCAGGCTTCGTAGACAACGGAATCATCAATCGCTACATCCAAAGCTCGCATGTATTGAGGACGCCCTCGTCGTCTGCTACTTCCGAAGATGACACGCGCTCCTTGGCGGGTAGGTTTTCCCCGTCGTAGGCAACGCCGCATAATGCAAGCTGCTCAACTTGAGCCGGAGTCAGTTGTTCCACGGAAGTAATTTTGCGCATATTTATAAAATCGACGTATCTGGACACTATCAACTGCGCCTCAGCCGTCTCAGGTGCCCAGCTTGCGGCCGTACACGAAGACGTCGTCGCCCTTCTTCAGAAGCGACCAGTACTTCTTGGCGGTGGTCGTGGTCATGTTGACGCAGCCGTGCGAGCCCGGCGGGTTCCACATGCTGAGGCCGACCGAGTGGAAGGCCTGGCCGCCGTCGAAGAACTGGCTGTAGGGCATGGGCACGTCGTAGATGCTCGAGACGTGGTCGATGTCGCGCCAGTAGATCTTCTTCAGGCCTGTGCGGGTCTCGTAGCCGTCGCGACCGGTGCGGACCGGCACCGGGCCGTAGACGAGCCGGCTGCCGTCCTGGATCCAGCTGAGCTGGAGCGTCAGGTTCACGCAGGCGATCCGGCCCTTGTTGACCGGGCACCTGCCGTCCCTGTTCGGGTTGTTCCCGACGGCCTTCTGCTTGTTCATCAGGTCCATCACGCCCCAGGTGACGGGACCCGCGTAGCCGATGTTCGGTGTGATGCCGTGCTTGTTCTGGAACGACTGGATGGCCTTGCAGTCGGCGGAGGACTGCCTTCCGTCGACCGGACGGCCGAGGAACTTCTCCACCTTCTTCTGGTACGGCCCCGCCGCCGTGGTACAGCTCGCGGCCTGCGCCGGAGCGGCGCCGAGCGCGAGAGTGAGCGGTGCCACCAGTCCGGTGATCCCCAGTACGACGGCTCCCCGCCTGCGTATATCTGCCATGATGAGCCTCCCCTTGCATAGTTTGTGGCCTCCATCAACTAGAGCGGGGCGGGGGGACGTCGGTTGCAGGAAGATCGGATTGCGACCAAACGGTGACACTGGTGCGCTCGGTGAGGTGTTGTGACGTCGTCGGGTGTGTTGACGCCTGACGGTATGTTAGGGCGTGTGGTCGGTTCGCCCGTGGGCTATTGGTCAGGCCACAGCGGGCAGGCTGGCAACGGGGGTGATCTGTTCCCAGACGGCGAACCGGGTGATCATCTCGAGACGGTGTTCCGGGGCGGTCATGAGGTGGCAGCGTGGTACCGGCCGCCCAGGCGGCGGTGCAGTAGGGCCAAGTCCTTCTTCGTGTAGCCGCCCGACGCCTGACAGACCCATCCGCCGTCGGCGGTGACCTGCGCGCGGATGGGAAGCCGCTGGCCACGTTTCCGTGCGCCATGCGGCAATCGCCTCCTCGTTCCGCTCCACGGCCCCCAATTTCGACACCTGCCACGACCAGCCCATCCGGTCCAGCAACCGCCAGACCCCGGAGATCTCGTACCGCACCGAGAACGCTCCCCGATCAGCACCCGACCCGGGCCAGCGTCCACCGCTGGTCCTCCCAGTCGTACGCCGCCGGCCCCGCCCGCAGCAGATCCTCCAGTTCCTGCTCCGCGCTCAGGTACGAGTTGCCGCCCACCCCTTGGATAGCAGAGCCTCCCGGCCACCCGCCTCACAGGCCCGACGCCACAGGCTGACTGCTTGCGGCGTTACCCCGAGCACCTTCGCGACCTTGCTCTGACGCATCCCATGCTCGAAAAAATCAACCGCCTGCATGCGCCGCCGCTCAGAGTCAACTGGCTTGGCAGCCTACGAGTTCGAGTCCTCATGCTGCCGGGATCAAAGCCCGGGGCCGGTATAACCGGGGTCAGGGTGCTGGCGAGGCGTGTACCACTCGGTGAGCCCCCACAGCCCGAGAGCGAGTGTCGCCAGGGTCGTGAGCACCGCGATGCAGGGGCGACCCGTCGACCGCGTGGCCAGCGTCCATGTGAAGAGCGGAACCACCGTGCCACCGAGCAGAATGAGCGGCAGGTCTAGGAAGAGTACGCTCAGATCGCGGGCATGGCCCTCGAAGCCGCCATCAATGCTGAACGCGGCCCGCGGTGCCCACACCAGCAGTCCAGTTACTGCACCGAGGCCAGCGAGGACCCAGGCTGCGGTGCCCTCGATCTTCTGGTTCATGTGGCCTACCGCCTGAGTCGTTTTGCAGGCGCTGGTGGCCGTGCAGCAGCAATCTAGGGGATTGGAAGGGGAACATGGGTGAGTAGGCTTTGCTCCAACCCTACTTGCACCGCCTGCACAGCAGCCTCGGCTACCTCAGCCTGCCGAATACGAGACTGCCCCCCTCTCTCTGTCAGCCGTTGGGTGAGACGTTCCGAGGGCACGACAGGAGAACCACCCCCTCATGACCAGCACCAAGCCCGCCGGACCCGACCCGGCTCCGACACTGCTGCGCAATTCGCTGCGGAGGTAGCGGAGGGGTGCGCGATTGAGGTTGGGTCGTGCTGGCCTGGTGGGTTGGCTGGAGGTTGATCATCGTTCGGCGGCTCGGTCGGAGATTAGGGCTCAGTGTGATTTAACGTCTGCGGGTTCGGGAGTGTCGGCGGGTGGGCTGATGGTGTAGTTCCACTGGCCGTGGGTTTCGTGACGGGTCAGCGGGAGGGCCTTCATGGCCTTGTCGCTGATCTTGATGCCTGTGGGGTAGACACCGGTGTCCAGGGCCGCGGACACGGTCAGGCCGGTCTCGGTCGTCGTCGCACCGATCAGGGAAACGGCGGCCTCGTGGCTGGTCAGTGGTGTCCCGCGCCAGTTCATGGTGATTGCGGAGAACAGCCGGTGCTCTATGCGATTCCACTTCGAAGTACCCGGCGGCAGGTGCAGCACGGTGATCGACAGGCCGGTCTCGGCGGCGAGGGCAGCCAGCCCGGTCTTCCAGGCCCGTAGTCGGCTGCCGTTGGATCCGCCGCTGTCCGCGGTGATCGTCAGTGTCGTGGCCTGCGGATATGCGGCCCGGCCGACGTTGTTCCACCAGGTCCGCAGGGTGTTCACGGCGAACGCGGCGGTGTCGTGATCCATGCCGACGCTGACCCAGCCGGCGTTGGCGCCGATGTCGTAGACGCCGTAGGGGATGGCTTTGCCGGCCGGTCCGGGGAAGTCGTGGACGTTGACCTTCACCGGGTCCCCAGGCGGTCGCCATTCCTTGCCGACGTTCTTGAAGTTCCCGATCAGTTCCTTTTTCTTGCAGTCCACGGACACGACGGGCTGTCCGGCAGCGAGGGCCGCCCTGACCTGATCGTTGAGGTAGCGGAACTGGGCGTCGCGGTCGGGGTGCTGCTTGCCCTCGACGGTTTTGGCGTTGCCCTGCAAGGAGTAGCCGGCCTCGTGCAGCAGTCGGGCCACGACGTTCTCGGTGCACCGGTGTCCCCGATTGACCAGCTCGGCAACCAGGTGCGACAGCGATTTCGTGGTCCAGCGCAGCGGGTTCATCGGATCACCACGAGTCTCCGGCTCGACCAGGGCATCCAGGTCCACGGCCAGTTGCGGGTCCAGGACCTCGGCCCGTCTGCGGCCGCCTCCCGGCCCCCGGGACCGCCCGACCGCCAGCGGCTGCGGATCGTCCAGTTCCCCGCGGCCCCGTCGGATCGTGTCCTGGGACACCCCGGTCGCCTCACAGACGATCCGTGCACCGCCGCCACCCAGCTCACGAGCCTCGTTGCCGAGCCACAACCGTCGCTGCCGCTCGGTCAGGTGATCCCGGATCGCCTCGTAGCGCCGGGCCAGGGACTCCATATCGATCGGCATAGCAGGAAACGTACGCGCCGCGCGACTGATTCATAACTTGTTTCGCTACGAGCCCTTAGGCCGGCGATGGCGGCGAAGGTCTCGTCGAAGTGCTCGCGGCGTCCGATGTAGCGCTGAGAGGTGCGCCACTGCTTGTGTTCGGCGTTGGAAGTGTTCCACCCAGACCCGTTTCGCCGGCCGCGGGTTAAGCGTCCGCGTCGCCCGCAGTGCGGCCTCTTTCGGGTTGTTCGTCGCGTTGCCGGCCATGCCGCCTCCCTCGCTCACGTGCTGCCTCAAGAATTGCGTCGCGGCCCCTCACGGACAAGAGCGCGCAGAGGCACCGGATCACGTATCCGTGCAGGCCAGTCGGCATGGCGTGCACTGTCTCGAGCACCGTGCGCGGGACGCGCGCCCACCACTGCGGCGTGAATCCCAAGGCGTTCACGGCGTCATCTTCTTGACATTCTCACCGCGGCCGTCGAGGTGGTCGATCAAATCGGCCAGGGCGAGCAGATCCTCGGTGCGGAACGGGCTGCTGCGGCCGGCGGCGAGAACGACGAAGGGGTCCTCGCCGCCCGCATCGGTCCACGCCGTCGGCGCGGACAGGACTTCTCCCGCCTCGTCGCGGAAGTACACGCGGTCCTCGCCCCACGAGCTTGTTCAGTTCGGCTACTGATCGAGTGAGGTGTGGTGAGGGCGGAACGGGCAGAGCCCCAGGGCTGTTGAGCGAGGTGTCTACGCTCAACTCTTCAGCCTTGGGGCTCTGTTGGTTCCTTATCGTGCCGTACTCGATGTTCCGCATGCCCTGGTGGAGTGGGTCACGATGCTCATTGTCACCCGTGAAGGTGACCGCAGGTGCAAGCTGCCAGCGTCCGAGCGCGCCCTGGTCGCACTGGTATACCTGCGGAAGAATGACACCCTGTGTCAGCTCGCGGCCGGCTTCGGTATCAGCCTGGGCACCGCACACGCCCACGTGCACGCCGTGATCGGCCACCTCGCAGAGCTCGCGCCCGGTCTGACCGCGGCCCTGAGATCGCCCCGACGCCCGCTACCTGCTGCTGGAGGGGACACTCGCCGAGTGCGACCGGACCGGCGACGGCCGGGCGGACTACTGGGGAAAGCACCGCCGGCACGGCGTGAACCTGCAGGTGGTGACCGCTCCGGACGGCACGCTGGTGTGGATCTCGCCCGCGCTGCCCGGCCGGACCCACGATCTGACCGCGGCCCGACGGCACCGGATCATCGCTACGTGTATCCGCCTGGGCATCCCGATCCTGGCCGACCCCGGCTACCAGGGCGCCGGTGACATCGTCCTCGTGCCCCACAGACGACGACCGGGCAAAGACCTCACCGTCAAACAGAGAAGCGTCAACCGGGCGCACTCGCGTCTGCGGTGGCCCGTCGAGAGATCCATCGCATCGGTCAAGACCTGGCGGATCCTCCGCAAAGCCCACTGCAACCCGAGCCGGATGACGTCAATCGCCAGAGCCATTCTCACCCTGGAGACTCACCGCTGAACAAGCTCAGTGTCTCGGGCCGCACGACGAACTCGTACGACCGCCCATGCCATGGATGGAACGAGTGCGTGACCGTCACAAGTTGCTCCACACCATGCGGATCTGGAGCATTTGACGGCGCTGTCCAAAAGCGGCGTCGAAGGGATGATCGGTTACTTCCGCCGCAACCACTTCACCCCGGTCCCTTCTCTGAACTTGCCGGAGTGACGATCGAGCCTGCCGTGGAGTTCGTGGTAGGTGCGGAAGTGGAAGAAGCGTAGGCCGTCGATCACGGTCCCGGACTCGATTTCTCGCAGAGTCCAGGGGTTGGCGGAGTAGTCGTCAACCGCAACACCCCCGTGCTCAAGGAGCAGCGCGACCAGTTGGTGAAGCTCTGCAGTGCCATCGATCCGCCCTGAGATGTCGATCTGCACTGCCCAGCCGGGGTGATGTCCGACGGCCGCTTCGAGGACTGCGACATCATTGGGTTCCCAGTCGGAGAAGAGGTGCCCGGTTTCCTCATCGTTGATGTCGATGTAGAGGCTTCCGTCCAGAGTCCACGGATCGCGCTGCTGGGGCAGGTGCTGATCGAGTGATGCGACAGTCTCGGCTCGCTCACCTGCGGGAAACACGAACACGCTGCGCATGGGATGGAGCGTAGGCGGTGCGGCTTCGCGGTGACCACGGATATTCAGGCCAGGTGCGGGTCGGCCGATGTGGTGCGGACGGGGGGCCTTCCCCGTGATCGTGGACACCGGTTGTCATGCGGTGGTGGCTAGCGTAGTTGATCGCTGTTCATAGGGGATCGGGCTGATCTGACCGAGGCGGGAGTGCCGTCGGCGGGCGAGGAACCCGCCGAGGCGTTGTCACGTTGTCCTCGGTCGAGCACCGCTCCCACAGGAGGGTGAACAACCGGGCCGAGAATTCCCACCAGCCTACCCGGCAGCGCGAACGCGCGATGAAAGGCTTCCGCGGCGTCGGCACGGCCCAGCGGTTCCTGTCCGCGTTCAGCGGCATCTCACCCCACTTCCGACCCGGCCGCCACCTGATGACCGCCCCCAACACCGTCTCGAGATGACCATCCGCTTCGCCATCTGAGATCAGATCACCGGCGCCGCCGGCCAGCCCGCCAGGGTCTGACCCAAGGCCGCCACCCGGCCCAACCAGGCCCTGACGCGGCGTCATACAGCCCATACCCTAAACAACATGACAACGCCCTCACGGACCTTCTGGGTCAGGGCATCGGCCCAGACGAATGCGTAAGGGCCTTGGTCCAGGGGCCGGTTGCGGAATGCGGCGACTGCTCGTCCAGGTGCTTGGCCATCGCGCTCCTCTGGGACTCGACAGTTGTGTGACGACCAGGGACTCGGCGAGCTTCTCGACCCGGCGCGTACTGACGCCGAGCAGGTAGGCGGTGGCGACCACCGAGATGAGGCCTGTTCGGCCCGGCGGCGCCGTTCAAGGAGCCAGTGCGGGAAGTAACTGCCCTGGCGCAGCTTGAGGATGGCCAACTTGACGGTGCCGGCGCGGGTGTCCCAATCGCGCGGGCGATATCTGTTGCAATGAGCTTGTTCAGCGGTGAGTCTCCAGGGTGAGAATGGCTCTGGCGATTGACGTCATCCGGCTCGGGTTGCAGTGGGCTTTGCGGAGGATCCGCCAGGTCTTGACCGATGCGATGGATCTCTCGACGGGCCACCGCAGACGCGAGTGCGCCCGGTTGACGCTTCTCTGTTTGACGGTGAGGTCTTTGCCCGGTCGTCGTCTGTGGGGCACGACGACGATGTCACCGGCGCCCTGGTAGCCGCGGTCGGCCAGGATCGGGATGCCCAGGCGGATACACGTAGCGATGATCCGGTGCCGTCGGGCCGCGGTCAGATCGTGGGTCCGGCCGGGCAGCGCGGGCGAGATCCACACCAGCGTGCCGTCCGGAGCGGTCACCACCTGCAGGTTCACGCCGTGCCGGCGGTGCTTTCCCCAGTAGTCCGCCCGGCCGTCGCCGGTCCGGTCGCACTCGGCGAGTGTCCCCTCCAGCAGCAGGTAGCGGGCGTCGGGGCGATCTCAGGGCCGCGGTCAGACCGGGCGCGAGCTCTGCGAGGTGGCCGATCACGGCGTGCACGTGGGCGTGTGCGGTGCCCAGGCTGATACCGAAGCCGGCCGCGAGCTGACACAGGGTGTCGTTCTTCCGCAGGTATACCAGTGTGACCAGGGCGCGCTCGGACGCTGGCAGCTTGCACCTGCGGTCACCTTCACGGGTGACGATGAGCATCGTGACCCACTCCACCAGGGCATGCGGAACATCGAGTACGGCACGATAAGGAACCAACAGAGCCCCAAGGCTGAAGAGTTGAGCGTAGACACCTCGCTCAACAGCCCTGGGGCTCTGCCCGTTCCGCCCTCACCACACCTCACCCGATCAGTAGCCGAACTGAACAAGCTCAATGGTTGACGCTTTCGTCGTTGACCCGCCCGTATTCGGCGTTGCAGAGAGTAACCGCCTCGGCGGACATGAGCGCGTCGGCGAACGTCTTGATCATCGCGCGCAGTAGTTCGGGACTCGCCGCGGCGAGGTTGTCTTCCACGAGGGCGCGCAGGGCAGGGAGCTGCCGAACAATAACTCCTCGGTATTCATGGGCTGGATGCGGTGGTGTCGGAGGGGACGAAGGCAGAACTGGTGGATGTGTTCGGGCTGTTGCTGCCACATCTCGATGAGCGGCAGCAGCGTCTGACGCTGGGTGCGGCGGCGGCCCGTGTTCTGGGCCATGGAGGGATTCGCAGGGTGGCCCAGGCGGCCGGGGTGGCTGAGTCCACGGTGTCGCGCGGGAAGCGGGAGCTGGAGGACAAGGAGGAGTCTGCGGGTCGGGTCCGGGCGCCGGGCGCGGGGCGGAGGTCCTTGCGGGAGGTGGATCCGGGGCTGGTGCCCGCGTTGCTGGCGCTGGTCGAGCCGGACCAGCGGGGCGACCCGGAATCTCCGCTGCTGTGGACGGTGAAGTCCACCCGGAATCTGGCGGCCGAGCTGACTCGGCAGGGGCGCCGGGTCGGCTCGGACACGGTGGGCCTCACTGCTGAAGGCGGAGGGGTTCTCCCTGCAGGGCACCTCGAGGACCACCGGGGGAGCCCGGCACCCGGACAGGACGCCCAGTTCCGTTACATCAACGATCAGGTCACGGCATACCTCGCCGACGGGCAGCCGGTCATCAGCGTGGACGCCAAGAAGAAGGAGACGCTGGGCAGCTACGCGGTCATCGGACGCGAATGGCACCGCGCCGGGCAGCCGGTGCAGGTCCGCGCGCATGATTTTCCCGAGAAGGGCGCCCAGAAGGCGGTGCCCTACGGAATCTACGACATCGGCGCGGACGCCGGCTGGGTGTCGGTGGGCTGCGACGGGGACACCTCCGCCTTCGCCGTGGCCACCTTGCGCCGCTGGTGGAACGGTGAGGGGCGACGCCGCTACCCGCACGCTTCCCGCCTGTTGGTCACCGCCGACGCCGGAGGCTCCAACGGCTACCGTGTGCGCGCCTGGAAGAAGGAACTCGCGGACTTCGCCTATGAGACGGGCGTTGATGTGACGGTCTGTCACTTTCTGCCGGGAACTTCGAAGTGGAACAAAATAGAGCACCGGCTGTTCTCGCAGATCAGCATCAACTGGCGCGGCAGGCCCCTGACCAGCCACGAAGTCGTCGTCAGCACCATCGGAGCGACCACCACACGCAACGGACTGTCGTCCACGCCGACTTCGACCCTGGCACTTACCCCACCGGGGGCACCGTCCCTGACAGTGTCATGGACCGCCTGCCCCTCACGCCGCACGACTGGCACGGCACGTGGAACTACACCCTGCGCCCCGAACCCCTCGCCCCTGAACCACCCCCGCCCGGTGCCGAGTTCGGGCGTTTCCCGGCCGGTGACAAGCTGCCTGCCTGGCTGCGGCACCCCAGCCTCACCGGACTCGAGCCCGCCGCCTTCGACGAGCTCACCGCCCGCTACCAAGCTGGTGCACCGAGCACCCGCCGATCTTTCTGCCCGGAAAGCGCCCCGCCGGCGGCCCCGGCGCCGGCGGCAGACGGCTCTCCGTCGCCGACCAGCTGATCGTCTTCCTCCTCAAGAAGCGCTGGTCCATGGACCAGGCACCGCTCGCCGAGGCAACCGGCCTGCCCAAGAGCAGGATCGGCGCGACCCTCCGGGAGACCACCCCCGTTCTCGCCGCGCTCGGGCACACCGTCTCGACCGGCGCCCTCACCATGACCACGGCCCAACAGCTCGCCGAGATCGCCGGGCACGACCTCACACCCCCGTGATCCTCACCAAGATCGAGGAGTTATTGTTCGGCAGCTCCCTGCCCCGCCCCGGCAACACCTGTCTTGTATGAGAACTCGTCAGGTTACCGAGCGGGGTCGTTACTGTTGACCAAGAGGTGGAAGCCTCCCCGTGGGCTTGTGAATAACCCTCCCGGTTGGTCTTGGACCGCTGAAGGGTCAGCCTGCCGCGGGAGTAGGACTGCCAGGGGCACTTTGCCGAACCATGCTTGCGAGAACGTGCAGGCGGATCGATTCATGGGACGTCGGGCAGCCGCCTCCGTCGTCCTGTCCCTACCGAACGCTTGCTGCAGCGGCTCAGCCCTTGACGATCACTCCGTCCCGTTCGGTGACCTTCACCACGGGCAGGGCCTTAGTCGCCGGGCCGTGAACCGGCCGCCCCGTCACGGCATCGAATCGGCTGCCGTGGCACGGGCAAAGGATCTTCCCATCGCTTACCTCCGCGACGACGCAGCCCGCGTGAGTACAAATCGCGGAATAAGCGCGTAGCTCACCACCCTCACCACGGGTCAGAACCACATTGGCCGACGGCACCACCAAACCCCCACCGCGCGGAACCTCATCCGCACGGGCCAACTCCGCAGCCGCCGCAGCCGCCGCCTCCCGCACCGCCCCCTCTTTCTCCTGCCTGCCACATCCGGCCAGCACCGTCACCGCCGCGGCGACAGCCAACCCCTCAACCACCACCCTCCGCCTCGACGCACAACCCGCTCCCGGACCAGTGCCAGCCGCTTCCGAACTCGACGCCATACACATCCCACTCCAGCAGTTTCAAACGCTGCCAACACCAGCAGCGACCACGCCACATCGGGAGATCTGCGCAACCGGCAACCTCTCGGCCACCGAAGAAACCACGCTTCCGACTACGCTCACAGCCGTCGCACATCACACCCGCGCCATGAGTATCCGGGCAGACAACACCTGCATCCTGAGTAACCACTGCCTGACCGATCGGCCTTTCTTCGCGTTTCGGGCATCGCAGGGGAGTGTCATGAATCAAACTCTGTTTTGGTGACGGCAGGTGACGGGTGTCGTTGATGTTGTGTGCGAGATGTCAACTCCCTTGTGGATATGCATGCCTGAGCCGGCCACGCCCGACCGAAACGACACACCCGCCGTCGCCCTGGGGCCCACCGCGCTTGTTCTCGGGACTATCTCCGCGATAGGCGCGTGGCCGACGCTCGTCTTCGTCGCGCTCCCATGGTCATCCTTGCTGGCGCTCTCTCTGTCACGTTCGGCACGGCGGGTATCTACTGCGCTAGCCGCGGCGTCGGCCGCTTGTGGATCGCCACCGTCGGAACCGTCCTTGGAGCAATCGGACTGGCTGGCGTTATGGCTTTTATCGGGGGTAGCGCCTAGACCTGTCTGTAGCTGGCCGTCCCATCGTTGCGAGTGGGCGCCGTGAGGAACAGAGCACGCAGCACTCATCGTGCATCCAGGCTGCTTGCGGGAGCTGATACCGCCGGGGCGTCGGCGATTCGGGTCGACGGGCTGGCTTGCGGGTGATGCGGCGGGTCATCAGCGTGATGGCCGCCCAGGTGATCAAGGTCTCCGAGTGCTGGACGAGGCGTTCGTAGTCGCGTGCATGCCGGCGGGCGTGCATCAGCCAGGCCAGGGTGCGTTCGACGACCCAGCGGCGGGGCAGGACGACGAAGCCGGAGGTGTCCTTGGGGCGGCTGACGGTCTTGATCGTGAGGCTCAGCTTGTTCTTTATCTACCAAGACCTTCCCGGCTTGCCGATGGCTTTGAGGCTCTCGGGGCGTTTGACGGTCTTGCCGACGTCGTAGCGGGGTGCCCGGTGTCTGTTCTTGGCGCCGGGTGGTCGTCCGGGGCCGGTGCCTCGGGGTTTGGGAACACGGGTCGGGCAGGCGAGGTAGGCGCGAATGTTCCTGAACCCCCGGCGGACCCGGGCCGGGGTGAGCCGGTCGGAGGTGGCGGGTTTCTCCCACGGCCGGCGGAGGTCTTCGGCGAGGGGCCGGGCGAGCCGGAGCTGGGTGTGAGCGACGATCAGGATCCAGGTCCAGCGGTCCGCCGCCTCGGGAGTACGCAGTTTCGGAGTGGTCCAGCCGAGGGTCTGCTTCGCGAATCGGAAGGTGTGCTCCAGGTCGAAGCGGCGGAGGAATGCCTGCCAGAAGCGGTCCACGTCTTCCGGGGTGGCGCCCGTCTTGGAGGACCATAACCATACCGGCGGGGCATCGCGGTCCTTGGACAGATGCTCGACTTTCAACCGGATCAACGTCCCCTCGACCAGGGGAAGTTCACCGTCGTGGTCGAGCCATGAGGAGCGGTGGGTGAGCCGTGGGTGGACCCGGTCCCAGGCCTGGGTTTCGGCCTTGCCGTAGTTGGTGGTGTCAGTGACCGTGGTGATCGCGGGCTCGGGCCAGGTTTCCGGCCTGGTGAAGCGGAATTCCGGGCCGTGCTTGGGTGGCCGCCCGCCCTTCGGGTCGTGGACGCGAGGCGGCTTCGGCAGGCGCATGACGCGGTCGGAACGGACCCGGCCGACCAGCTCGACGGGCAGGTCGCGCAGGACCCAGGCCAGGCGGGTGACGTCGTAGCCGGCGTCCATGACGATCACGATATCCGGGCCCCCGACCTGCCACTGGCCTGCGGCGATGAGCCGTTCGATGACACCCCGCAGCTGGGAGGCCGTGACCGCGGTCGCGTCGTCCGCCGGGCCGAGCCGGACCGCGTCCAGGATCGCGGTCCAGGACGTGGCACCCGGCTCCAGGACGGCCACGAAGGAATAGGGCCAGCCCGGAATGAACTGCGATGCCGTCTTCGCGCGGCCATAGACGTGACAGAACAGCCGGTCGGCTGAGCACGGCGCGTCCGAGCGGAGCCACGGCGACACATCGACCGCCAAGACCAGGCGCCCGCCGTCGAAACGCGGCAAGGGCAGCCCTGCCAGCAGCGTCCGAAGCCGGTCGACGTCGATCCGGCCGCGGTTCAAGCCTCCGTACATCGCTCCGTGCCCGCGCCGATGCTCGGGCAGAAGGGTCAAGTCCACCGCGGACTTCACCGCACCATCGGCACACAGCACCGCGTCCACCAACTCGAACAGTTCGTCGCGCCGAGCGGTCAGACACTCGTAGAACTCGCCCCGGAAGCGTGACGCTTCCGCGAACGCTTCCCTGCGGACAGCATCAGGCAGCAGACTCATCCTCACGGCCTTCGTCGTGGTCACGTGCACCTTGGTCGGAGCACATGATCAGACGAAGGCCGCCCCCACGTCCGACGAACCCTCAGGTGAGCGACTTAGTTCGAGACACCGTTCGGGGCCGGAAGAAAAAGAACAAGCTCAGGTGCTGTTTCGCCCAGCCGACGAGCTTTCCGGCATAGGCGGAGTCGGCCCAGACGATGGTGATCTCGGGCATCAGGCGGAGCCGGAAGAGCACTTCCTTGGCCGCGTCGCGGTCGCTGAGGGAGGCCGGGGTGACCATGACCAGTAGCGGAAGACCTCTGGTATCGACCACGAGATGCCGCTTGCGGCCATTGATTTTCTTGCCCGCATCAGTAGCCGCGGGAGTCCTTGCCGACGGTCTCGGCAGCCTTGACGCTCTGGGAGTCGATCACGGTGGCCACCGCTCTGGGGCCTTTTCCCATCTCGCGGCGGATCCGGCCGGCGAGCTGGTCGCGGATCTGTCCGATGACTCCGGCGACGGCCCAGCGGGCCATGAAGCCCCAGACCGTCCGCCAGGGCGGGAAGTCCGCGGGTAAGTCGACCAACCCCCTGGAACGGTTGAACCGGGAGATCTCTTCCCCAATCCCGGGGCGCTCGAGCGCCTGGTCACCGCCGTTCTCTTCGAACTGCACGACGAGTGGATCGCCTGCCCCCGCCGCTACCTGCCGGAGGGAAGCATGGCCAAGCTCTACCCAAAGCTCCCCGAAAGCGCCACCGCACCATCCCACACCACCAACGACCCCACCGAATGATCGGCCACACACGAGAAGGGACGCCATTCTATATATGGGCACCACACCGGTGAAAACAGATGACACCCAGCAGTGAAAGGGTTTGTGGCGAGCGCGGTGCTCCGGATCTGGGGTTCTGAACATCTGGGAGGGGCTGTCGTGGAGGCGGAGCGACACCGTCGTACAAGAAGTACCGGTACCCGCGGAGGTCATGTCCCGCTGCGTGTGGCTGTACCACCGCTTCCCGCTCAGCTTCCGCGAGGCCGAGGAGCTCATGCCCGCCCGCGGCGTGATCGTCTCCCACGAAACCGTCCGGCAGTGGTGCACCAAGTTCGGGCCCCAGTACGCGGCCGGCCTGCGCCGCCGCAGGCCGAAGGCCTGCGATGAGTGGTATCTGGACGAGGTCTACGTGAAGATCAACGGCGAGTGGCGGTACCTGTGGCGGGCGGTGGACCAGGACGGCAACGTCCTGGACACCCTGGTCCAGTCCCGGCGGAACGCCCGCGTGAGACACGGGGTGTAGTAACATGTAGTACATGGATGCCACGGCTCGGGAGTTTAATCAGAAGTCCTCGCAGATGCTTGCTGCGGCAGCGCGCGGAGAGACCATCACGGTCACCAAGAACGGTGTCGCGGTGGCCCGGATGGTGCCGGTCAGCGACGATGACGTCCCCTCGCACCCCATAAACCCCATGGGCGAAATTGACCTGCCCGACCTCGGCCTCCCTGATCTGGCCGACGATGAGATCGAAGAGACGCTCAGGGGAATGGGCGCCTGACGATGATTGCAATTGCCGATACCAACGGCCTGTACCGTCTCCTCGATCCGAAGCTCACCGGCCATGAAGCGCACAAGGAAGCCCTCGCGGCAGTCAGCCATCTCGTCATCTCTCCCATGGTCCTGGCAGAACTGGACTATCTGATCTCAACACGGGCCGGAGCCAGCAAAGCCCTCACCGCGGCACGGTTCATCGAACGCAACACAGCCGTGCGCCGCTTCGAGATCCCCTCTCTCGCCACACACCTGAGCGCGGCGATCGCCGTCGCCGAAGGCTATGCAGACGCCGACCAAGGCAAAGGCGTCGGACTGACCGACGCCATGAGCGTCGCCCTCGCAGCCGCCTACCGGACCGAGGTCCTTCTCACTACCGACCGGCATTTCCGCATGATCCGGCCGCTGACGGGCCACCAGGCATTCCGCCTCCTGCCCGACGACCTGTAGACCGAGCACCTACGCGACGCGGTCGCCTCCACCATCCAGGTCTACCAGGAGGCGGGTCTCTCCCACCTCGACCCTGGCTAGATCTATGTCTCGGACGCCGGCCAGGTCGCCAACCTGCTCTTCCGCCGCCTGACGCAGTTCCAGGAGGACGGCAAGGGCGGCGTCTCGGTCGTCGGCAACCTCGCCACCGACTCGGGCAAGTCCTCCGACGGCGGCAAGACCTGGACTTCACTATGAAGCACAGGCACACCGCATTTTTCGTGTCAGAGCCACTTCAGCTCGTACGCCGACGACACCGGCCACCGCTACTCGGCGATGCTTGCCCGCCGAGCCGAACAGCAGCCGCGAGCAGGCGCGGCACCGGGCACCAACTGGCCAGCGCAGCGCGGCAGGCCCTCGCCGCGACCCACATCGAGTCACGGCCCGCCGTGACGTGGGCACGCGAGGACAAGATTTTCCAGGCCGCCGAGCGCGCGTGGGCCGACATGGTCGAGCACGGCACCCCCGTGACGTCTGCCACTCGCTCGCTCAGCGCCCCCGTGCGCCACGGTGAGCACCAGCTGCTCACGCCGCGCCCCGGGATGCG
This sequence comes from Streptomyces sp. NBC_00289, assembly GCF_041435115.1. NCBI lineage: Bacteria > Bacillati > Actinomycetota > Actinomycetes > Kitasatosporales > Streptomycetaceae > Streptomyces > Streptomyces sp. NBC_00289. Next base: position 267,719 of record NZ_CP108046.1, read on the forward strand.
GCGGAACCTGGGAGACCAGGCCCGTTCTGACCCGTTCGACCGTGGGCACACCGGGCGGATTTCCCATCAGGAATGTGTGACGCAATGGGCACGACTTCACAACTTTCGGCCGGACCGGTGGCCGAGAAAGTGATCCGAGTGTGGGCACAGGCCCTGTTCTGCTCGCCCCTGCGCCCACCGGACCAGATCAGTACAAAGACGGTGTGCGCGGCGGTCGCCGAGGAGCTGGCCCGCCACGCGACAGTGCCCGGCGGGTGCGCGGGAGCGGTCGCGCAGCGGGCCGGGGACTGCCCCGAGCTCTTCACCGCGCGGATGGCCTGGTGCCTGGAACAGGCCACCCACGCCTACACGGCGCCGGCCTGCGGTGGATGCCAGGCATGACCAGCCCAGCAGGCGCCCAGCCGGACAACGCAGGCTCCTGCACCACAGCCGCGAGCGGCATGCCCTGCGGGGCGGAAGACGCCGCACGCAGCCAGCTCTGGTGGACCGTCCACCAGGCAGCCGGCGGCCCCGGACGCATGCCCGCCCACACCGACCGCCTGCGCCGGTGGTCCGGCCTGCTCATCGACGCCCTCCTGGCCTTCCATGACGATATGACGCGCCTGCCCGGATCGCAGGCCCGTATCTGGCAACTACGCCTGGCGCTGACCACCGAGCAGCGACTCCGGCCCGTTACCGGCGGCATCCCGGCCCACCGCTGGCTGGTCCACGCCCGCCACCGCACCCAGACTCGCCCCAATCCCACGCTCGACCGACGGCTCTACCAGTCCTGGATCCCGCATCTGGTCGCCGCGGTCCGCGACCTCATCAACGAAACCGCCGCAGCAATCGCACACACCACAAACACCGAACAAGACCCCGCCACCACGGTCCACCTCCTGCAAGCCCGCCACATCCTCCAGCACACCTGCCGCCACCTGAACAAGCCCCACGAACTACGACCACCGCCAGCCAGGAACAAATGAGGTCAGTTGATCGGGCAACTGGTGGACCGCGCGAAGGCTGGCGGGATCAAGTTGACCGGTGAGGGCGGGCTAATGCAGCAGCTGACGAAGAGGCTCTTGGAGTCCGCTCTCGAGGGTGAGATCGCCGATCATTTGGCCACGAGAAGCATGAAAGGGCCGCCGACGGCCACACCCGCAACAACACTCGTTCGAAGACCGTGGTGACCGCAGTGAGATCGTGAATGCGGCCGGCGAGGGCCGGCGAAATCCAGACCAGGGTTCCGTCCGGTGCTGTGATGCCGAGTAGCCGAGGGGGATCTCACCCCTCGGCTCTCACAGATCCGTACGTGACAGTCTCCCGTCATACGGCTCTTGTCGTTCTGGTCATCAGACCAGGACGGCGCCCGCGGTCAGCCTCCAGTGTGCAAACATGCGGGGGTATCGCCGGGCGATCTCCTGCATCTTCGCGATGGTCTTCCGCCTGGCCGCGAGCCGTTTGTACGGGTCCTGGCACGACATCCGCGCCTGGCGGGAATCGGGCTTCCCTGGTCTGTTCCCCGACTGCGAGACGATGGGTGACCTCGGCTATATCGGCACCGGCGTCCTCACCGGCCAGGCGCAAGCCACCCAGCCGGGAACGACCCCAAGCCGACAAGATCCTCAACCAGTCCATCAGCACCCTGCGCGCCGCCGTCGAACGAGCGATCGCACACCTGAAGGACTGGAAGATCCTCGCCACCCGCTACCGCGGCCGCCCACTCGACACCCTCCCGAGCATCGTCCGCACCATCACCGCACTCGCGTTCTTCCGAACCCAGGGCCCCGGCGTGTGCCTGGATCGTCCGGTTTGGTTATGTGATGCCGTAGAGGGCGAGGACGCGGGGGCGCTCGGTGTGGGCTCGTCGTCCGGCGGCGGTGTTGACGTAGCCGGCGAGCTTGAGCGCGCTGCGGATCAGGTCGCGGAGGGTAGCGAGTACGGCGGGCGCGTTGCGGGTTCTGACCTGGGACTTGTCCTCGTTGAAAGTGACATCTCGACACCAGTGGACGGTATTTTCCACGGTCCAGTGCCCGCGAGCCCAGGACGCGATCTCGGCTGCGTTCGCTTCCTCGGCGGGCAGGTCGGTGATGGCGTAGACGGTCTCGCTGGACCATTTTTTCGCCCCGTAGAGACGGCGTCGGCGCTGGATCCGCAGGACCTGGGCCGCGTGCGGGAAGAGCAGGCCCTCGACGGTGACGACCTGCACGAGCCGCTGCTCGTGACGGCCGTGGCCCCGGGCGTCGTCGCGGTGGATCACAGGGATCTCCTTCCAGGGCAGGGCGTGGAGTTGACGGGCCTGGCCGCGCTGGTTGTTCTTGATGGTCAGCAGGTAGTGAGCGCCGCGTTCGCGCAGGTAGATGGCGTGGTCGCGTTGGGCGTGGAGGGCATCGGCGGTAACGACCACCCCCGTGAGATCCGCGTCGTCGATCTGGTCGAGGAGAGGTGCGAACTCGGGGATTTCGTTGGTCTTCGCGCCGATCTCGCGGGAGGCGAGAGTGACACCGTCGCCGTGACGGACGGCGGACAGGACGAAGACGCGGCTGCCGTCCGGGCGCCTCGCGCCGCGCAGGCACTTGCCGTCCACCGCGATCGCCCGCCGCCGGAGCCGTACCGGCTCGGCGCGGGCGGCCGCCCGGTGAGCCCGGCGCTGTTCACGTTCGGTGCCACCGTCGGGCATCACCGGCTCCGGCCGGCGGGGCTGTGCGGACAGCAGAGGCCGAAGGTAGTCGTAACCGGCCGCGCCGATCTCACCGGGATCGAGTCGCCCCAGGACGCTGCGCAGGGTTTTCTCGCTCGGCACCCGGTAGCGGCCAAGGAGTGGGTGGTAGGGCAGGCCGAAGGCGGCCAGTTCCTCCGGCGCCGCACGTCGGCACCACTCCGCCGCCGCGGTGATCGAGTCGTGGCCGGACGGGGTCATCGCGCAGACCACCAGGGCCAGCAGCGAGGAGAGCCGGTACCGCACTCCGCAAGCCCCTCTCGGATCGGTGACCGACTCGAACTCGGCGACCAGGCAGCGCACTTGCTCCTTGGCGGCACCCTCGCCGAGGGCTTCCAGGCAGGGCGCACAAGGCACGGGGACAGCGACAAGGGATGATGGAGAAACGAACACGGCACCTTCGTGGATCTTGCAGCGTAGAGAACTACATGATCCACAGGTGCCGTGTTCACCTGCTTCCGGGGCCCACCACCGAGATCAACACCCCAGACCGGGACGATCCAGGCACTCGCCGGGGCCCTGCTTCCGAACCTCCTGGTGAGGCTTATGAGTAACCCTCACGAGCTCGGTCAATTGCTCCGCATCCAACCCGGTTGTAACCTGCCAGCTCAACGACCCCGCCCCGGCAACACCTGTCTTGTGAGAACTCGTCAGGTTACCGAGCGGGGTCGTTGCTGTTGACCAAGGGGTGGAAGCCTCCCGTGGGCTTGTGAATAACCCTCCTGGTTTCCATCTTGAGAATCCGAATCGACTTGCCGAGCCCACGCGCGAGTCTGGAAGCTTCCTGGATCCCAAACAAGAAGATGATCACGAGCTGCGTTTCTGATCATGGTCAAAGTCCTCTGGGTTTCATACACAAGGAGGCTGCCGTGTAGCGGACGATGACGTCACGCTCTCGGCTGAGGGCTTGCGGTTGCCGGGGGCTCCGTCATCTGCTGGTGCAGTCGGTTGCTTGATCCGTCCAATTCGGCTGGATCTTCATCCTCGAGGCGCCACGCGAGAATTGCCGTGGGCAGCCAGATCAACATCTCGAGAAGCAAGAAGATCCCGATGCCTGCGACGCGGACCGGGTGTCGGCCGATACTGAAGAAGAAGACGATCAAGAGGATCCACGCGGCCGCCGTGATGATGCCGTAGGCGCGACGGTAGGCGCTGTGTACCTGCTGAAGCTGCAGTTCATCCAGCAAGTGAGACGGAGCCAGGGACAGACCGCGGATGCCTCGCCAGGCAATCCAGCGGAACATGCCTTGAGCAAGGATCAGTGCCGCAAAAAGCCACACCCCCACCTGCCAGGGAGTCATCACCGCCAACGTCATCGTGATGACGGTCAGCGCCAACACGACAAGCAAAGTCCGCCGAGTTCGTCTCCGCGGCATGGGTTCTGGCGCCGACTGGCCCAGCTGGAAGAGGCGTTCGTTACGAAGAAAGGTATTACGGATCATGGCATGTTCTCTTCGGGATTGACGGATGCGGGCACGCCGAGCTCCGCGGACGGTGAGGGTGAATCGGTGACGAGGGCCTCCCCGGTGAGCCGAGGAAAGGGATGCGGAGAAAAGACAGCCTCCACGGGCACACCGAAGCAGTTGCAGATCCGGAAAACCAGCTCCAGGCTCGGGTTGTAGTCGCCCCGCTCCAAGTAGCCGATGGTCTGGTAGTTCACCTTCGTAACCTCTGCAAGGTCGCGCCGCGACCAACCACGCTCTGCTCGCAACATCGCAAGCCGGTTGTAGATCCGCATCGGTTGATCGTTCGAACCCTGCGTCTTCCTCATGCGGCAGAGTGTTGCATTTATACAACGGGTGAGTCAATGCATAAGACGAGCAGTGAGACCTACAGGGGTGCACTTCACCTACTCAAGGATCGCGAGGTCCGGATGGCGTCCCTTCTCGTGGTGTGGCCGATCATTCGGTGGGGTCGTTGGTGGTGTGGGGTGGTGCGGTGGCGCTTTCGGGGAGCTCTGGGTAGAGCTTGGCCATGCTTCCCTCCGGCAGGTAGCGGCGGGGGCAGGCGATCCACTCGTCGTGCAGTTCGAAGAGAACGGCGGTGACCAGGCGCTCGAGCGCCCCGGGATTGGGGAAGACCTGTACGACGTCGGTGCGGCGTTTGATCTCCCGGTTCAGCCGTTCCAGGGGGTTGGTCGACTGAATCTTCTTCCAGTGCTGGAGCGGGAAGACCGCGAAAGCGGTCAGGTCTGTCTTCGCCGTCAGCAGCATCTCTTTCACCTTGGGGAACTGCTCGCCGAGCATGTCGGCAACGGTGTCCAGCTGGGTGGCGACCAGTTCCGCAGTGGGCTGGGCGAAGACGGTCCGGATCGTCGCGGCGACCATTTCACCAGCGCCTTTGGGTATGTGCGCGAAGCAGTTGCGCAGGAAGTGAACGCGGCACCGCTGATACGAGGAGCCCAGCATCACCTTGCGGATCGCGGCGATCAGTCCGCTGTGGTGGTCCGCGATGACCAGGCGGACGCCGCCCAGGCCGCGGGCACGGAGCGAGCGCAGGAACTCACTCCAGAACGCTTCGGTCTCGCTGTCCCCCACGGCGGTCCCGAGGACTTCGCGGCCGCCGTCCTCGGTGATGCCGGTGGCGATGACCACAGCCTGCGAGACGATCTGATGGTTCACCCGCACCTTGCAGTACGTCGCGTCCAGGTAGAGGTAGGGGAACCGGGTGTGGTCCAGAGGGCGGGTGCGGAACGCGGTCAGCGGCTCGTCGAGCTCGCCGCAGATGCGGGAGACCTCGCTCTTCGATATGCCACTGTCCCCGCCCAGGGCCTTGACCAGGTCATCGACCGAGCGGGTGGAGACCCCATGGACATATGCTTCCATGATCACGGCATAGAGGGCCTGGTCGATGCGCCGTCGGCGTTCCAGCAGGCTGGGGAAGAAGCTGCCGGTGCGGAGCTTGGGAATCTCCAGGTCCAGATCGCCGGCCGGCGTGGTCAGGGTCTTGTCCCGGTGCCCGTTGCGCCACGCTGTCCGGGAACCGGTGTGCTCATTCCAGCCGGCACCGATGTGCGCGCTCACCTCGGCTTCGATCAGTTCCTGCAGCATTCGCTCTGCCACGCTGCGGACGAGCTCGATTCCGTCGGACGAGCGTAGTGACTCCAGCATCCTTATCAGGTCAGACTGGGACAGGGCCATCACGTACTCCTCATGGTTGAACTGGGCGTTCACCAAGAAGAGTTACGTGATGGCCCTCCTCGCGTCAGGGAGCGTCGGACACCAGCAGAAGTGCGCCCCGGGCACCCGCCCGCGCACGCCCACAACTTGATCGGCTACACCACCAAGCGGGACATGACCGAGGTCCGCCGACTCGTCGGAGCTGGGGGAGCTGCGCGTCGCTCAAGGCCGAGAGGTTGCCGCTGGCGGGCGGCCGATACGCGTGCAGGCACGGCTTCCCGGTGATCATGGAGTGTCGAGTTCGCTGATCACCACAACGGAAGACCGTGCCTGCTGCGCCAGCATCACTCATCCCCGTCGGGCTGGGCCAACTCGCGGGCGGCAATCCGGCCTGCCCCGACGAACTGCCCGACCTTCTGGCCCGGCTGTCTCGCTTGCCCGACCCGCGCCGCCGCCCGGGCCGTCGTCACCCGCTGCCGTATGTCCTGGCGGTCGCCGCCTGCGCGGTCCTGGCCGGAGCGAAGTCCCTCACCGCGATCGCCGAGTGGGCTGCCGATGCCTGTGACCGGCTGCTGTTGTGCTGCGGGGCCGCGCTGCGTGATCCGGACCGACCTTGCCGGGCGCCCAGCGAAGCCACCGTGCGCCGGGTACTGCAGCGCATCGACGGCGACGCGTTCGACGCGGCGATCGGCGGCTGGCTCACCGGCCGTGCCGCCGCCTCCCGCGCCGCGGCCAGGACAGACACCCACCGGACAGTCCGGCGCGGGCAGCGGTTGCGGTGGACGGCAAGTCCCTGCGCGGAGCCATTCGCGCCAACGGCCGCGCTGCGTCCACCTGATCTCCGCTCTGCGTGACGACAGCATCGTGCTGGCCCAGCGTAAGGTCAACGCCAAGAGCAACGAGATCACCGCGTTCCGCCCCCTGCTGAACCCGCTGGACCTGACCGGCGCGGTGGTGACCTGGCCGAATGCGTTCGCGGGCATTGGGCTATTGAGAATCGTGAGCACCATGTCAGGGATGTGACGTTCGGGGAGGACGCCTCACGGGTGCGAACCGGCGGTGCACCGCGGGCGATGGCCTCCCTGCGGAACCTGGCCATCGGCGCGCTCCGCCTGACCGGCTGGGACAACATCGCCGCGGGCCTGCACCATCACGGACGGGACACGACCCGGCCGCCGACCGCCCTCGGACTAAACTGATCATTCCCCGCCAATCGCGAGAACGACAGAGCCCTGGGAGCTGCCGAACAATAACTCCTCGATCTTGGTGAGGATCACGGGGGTGTGAGGTCGTGCCCGGCGATCTCGGCGAGCTGTTGGGCCGTGGTCATGGTGAGGGCGCCGGTCGAGACGGTGTGCCCGAGCGCGGCGAGAACGGGGGTGGTCTCCCGGAGGGTCGCGCCGATCCTGCTCTTGGGCAGGCCGGTTGCCTCGGCGAGCGGTGCCTGGTCCATGGACCAGCGCTTCTTGAGGAGGAAGACGATCAGCTGGTCGGCGACGGAGAGCCGTCTGCCGCCGGCGCCGGGGCCGCCGGCGGGGCGCTTTCCGGGCAGAAAGATCGGCGGGTGCTCGGTGCACCAGCTTGGTAGCGGGCGGTGAGCTCGTCGAAGGCGGCGGGCTCGAGTCCGGTGAGGCTGGGGTGCCGCAGCCAGGCAGGCAGCTTGTCACCGGCCGGGAAACGCCCGAACTCGGCACCGGGCGGGGGTGGTTCAGGGGCGAGGGGTTCGGGGCGCAGGGTGTAGTTCCACGTGCCGTGCCAGTCGTGCGGCGTGAGGGGCAGGCGGTCCATGACACTGTCAGGGACGGTGCCCCCGGTGGGGTAAGTGCCAGGGTCGAAGTCGGCGTGGACGACAGTCCGTTGCGTGTGGTGGTCGCTCCGATGGTGCTGACGACGACTTCGTGGCTGGTCAGGGGCCTGCCGCGCCAGTTGATGCTGATCTGCGAGAACAGCCGGTGCTCTATTTTGTTCCACTTCGAAGTTCCCGGCAGAAAGTGACAGACCGTCACATCAACGCCCGTCTCATAGGCGAAGTCCGCGAGTTCCTTCTTCCAGGCGCGCACACGGTAGCCGTTGGAGCCTCCGGCGTCGGCGGTGACCAACAGGCGGGAAGCGTGCGGGTAGCGGCGTCGCCCCTCACCGTTCCACCAGCGGCGCAAGGTGGCCACGGCGAAGGCGGAGGTGTCCCCGTCGCAGCCCACCGACACCCAGCCGGCGTCCGCGCCGATGTCGTAGATTCCGTAGGGCACCGCCTTCTGGGCGCCCTTCTCGGGAAAATCATGCGCGCGGACCTGCACCGGCTGCCCGGCGCGGTGCCATTCGCGTCCGATGACCGCGTAGCTGCCCAGCGTCTCCTTCTTCTTGGCGTCCACGCTGATGACCGGCTGCCCGTCGGCGAGGTATGCCGTGACCTGATCGTTGATGTAACGGAACTGGGCGTCCTGTCCGGGTGCCGGGCTCCCCCGGTGGTCCTCGAGGTGCCCTGCAGGGAGAACCCCTCCGCCTTCAGCAGTGAGGCCCACCGTGTCCGAGCCGACCCGGCGCCCCTGCCGAGTCAGCTCGGCCGCCAGATTCCGGGTGGACTTCACCGTCCACAGCAGCGGAGATTCCGGGTCGCCCCGCTGGTCCGGCTCGACCAGCGCCAGCAACGCGGGCACCAGCCCCGGATCCACCTCCCGCAAGGACCTCCGCCCCGCGCCCGGCGCCCGGACCCGACCCGCAGACTCCTCCTTGTCCTCCAGCTCCCGCTTCCCGCGCGACACCGTGGACTCAGCCACCCCGGCCGCCTGGGCCACCCTGCGAATCCCTCCATGGCCCAGAACACGGGCCGCCGCCGCACCCAGCGTCAGACGCTGCTGCCGCTCATCGAGATGTGGCAGCAACAGCCCGAACACATCCACCAGTTCTGCCTTCGTCCCCTCCGACACCACCGCATCCAGCCCATGAGGAGTTATTGTTCGGCAGCTCCCAGGGCTTCGGCGTAGTCGCCGGGCGTCCGGTTCATGACGGTTCGCCTGGTTGATCGGTCAGGGAGAGCGGAACAGGCACGGCTTCCAAGATCATGGACTTCTCGACGCCCCGTGACCTGCCTGGAAGACCGTGCCTGCCGAAGCATCATCGCTGATCCCGTCTGCCCTTGACCAACTCCGCGAGCATCCAGGTGTCGGCGTACACGTGAACGTGGCCCTGGCAAGATTTTCGTGAAGCGGGGCTGTGCCACCGTGCGCCGGTGACGCTCCGTCACGGGTAGTGGGACCTTCGGCGAGTGTGATGATCTCGTACGAATTGTGTCGCCGCACCTGGATGCTGGTGCGGGGGAACGGGTGTGGTCGTCGGGTGGCGTGGTCCGTATCGCTGTCCGTACCTGCGAGTTGATGGTGGCGTGTCCGGATTGCCGGTGCGAGTCGGCGCGGGTGCACAGCCGGTATTCCCGCACGCTGGCCGATGTCGCCGGGGGCCGCCCGGTGCTGATCAGTTTGGCGGTGCGGCGGTTGTTTTGTGACAGTGTGGATTGCGGGCGGCGGACGTTTGCCGAGCAGGTGGAGGGGCTGACGGTGCGCTGTCAGCGTCGCAGTCCGCTGCTGCAGCATCTGGTCGAGATGGCCGGGGTGTTGCTCGCCGGCCGTGGCGGGGCCCGACTTCTGCGCATCTTGAGGACGCCGTTGTCGCGGACGAGTGTGCTGTTCCAGTTGATGCGCATGGGGCTTCCGGCGGTAGCGACACCGCGGGTGCTGGTTGTGGATGACTTTGCGTTGTACGCGGACGTCTACGGCACGCTGCTGGTGAATGCCGACACGCGGCTGCCGATCGAGTTGTGGGCCGGGCGCGATGGCGAGCAGCTGGCCTCCTGGCTGCGAGCGCATCCCGGCGTCGAGGTGGTGTGCCGGGACGGTTCGCTGGTCTACCGGCAGGGCATCGCCCAGGGAGCCCCGGACGCGGTGCAGGTCAGCGACCGTTTTCACCTGTGGCAGGGGCTGTCGAAGCGGGTCTCGGACATCGCCGCGGCCCACCGCGGCTGCCTGGCCGCCGCAATACTTCAACCCGAACCGGCCCCACCGCCGTCGGACGAACCGTGCGAGGCGGGGCGATACTCCCGCCCTCCGTCACGCGAAGCGACTGTTCGAGACCGTCCAGGGGTACACCGGCACGGCCCGCAGTCTCAGTGCGATAGCCCGCGAGCTCGGCTTGAACCGCCGCACCGTGGCCAAGTACGCACGCGCTGCCTGTTGGCAGGAGTGCGTACGGCGCACTCCGCCCCGCCGACCCACGAGCCTCGACCCGTATCTGGAGTATCTGAGGCAGCGGTGGGAGGAAGGCGAGCACACCGCGACCGTGCTGCACCAGGAGATTGCCGCCAAGGGCTACGGCGGCCATGACCAGCAGGTCAAGATGGCCATCGCGCCGCTACGCCGCGGTCTGCCGATCGACACACCGCGCGAGCGGCCACCTTCGCCCCGCCAGGTCGCCCGGTGGATCACCACCACACCGCCGAAGCGCGGCCTGCACCCCACCGAGGCACTCCGTCGGCTGCTTGAACACTGCCCGGAGCTCGACCAAACCCACACCGGTAAGGCAGTTCGCGGCCATGCTCGATGCCCGCGACGCCGCCCCGCTGCCGGCCTGGCTCGACCAACTCGCGGCCTCTGGCCTGCCCGCCTTGGCGAGCCTGGCCAACGCCATCCGCGAAGACCAGCCGGCAGTCGTACAGGGGATCACCACCCCGTTCAACTCCGGCATCAACGAAGGCCGCATCACGGACCTGAAACTCCAGAAACGGATCATGGCCGGCCGCGCCGGCATTCCGCTCCTACGCCACCGCGTCGTCCTCATGGCCCACCTCCGACGCCACTACCCGTGACGGAGCGTCACCGGCGCACGGTGGCACAGCCCCGCTTCACGAAAATCTTGCCAGGGCCACTTCAACTCGTACCCAGACACCAGGACTCGCGCCGGAAGAAGTGCCCGGACTGCTGGGCCGCCTCGCCCAGGTGCCCGATCCGCGTGATCCCCGTGGAGTGCGCCACTGTCTGGTCGGCGTCCTTGCCCTGGCCGCCTGCGCGGTACTGGCGGGGGCGACGTCGCTGCTGGCGGTCGGCGAATGGATCACCGACGCTCCCCCCACGTGCTGGAACACGGCGGCGTGCGACTCGACCCCCTTTCCCCCAAACGGGCCCTGCCTGCGGAAACGACAGTCCGACGACTGCTGGCCCGGATCGACGGCGACGCATTGGACCCGGCGGTCGGCCGCTGGCTGTCCGACCGCCGCAACCAAACCCAGGGCCGGCCGAGCGGCTTGGCGGTCGACGGCAAAAGCCTTCGCGGAGCGGCCAGGGCCAACGGCCGCAGGATCCACCTGCTCGCAGCCCTGGACCACACCACCGGCCTGGTCCTGGCCCAGCTGGACGTCGGTGAGAAGACGAACGAGATCACCTGCTTCCAGCCGTTGCTGGAGACCATCACAGACCTGGCCGGGGTGGTCGTCACCAGTGACGCCATGCACACCAACGCGAGCACGCCGACTACCTCCTCGGCCGCGAAGCCCACTACATCGTGATCGTCAAAGGCAACCAGAAGAAGCTCCGCAAGCAGCTCAGATCCCTTCCGTGGACAGAGATCCCGCTGCAGGGCCGTGTGAAGGGCATCGGCCACGGCCGCTCGGAGATCCGACGGATCAAGGTGGTCACGGTCAACGGCCTGCTCTTCCCCGGAGCCCGCCAGGCCGCCCAGATCAAGCGTCGCCGCACCGACCGCAAGACCGGCAAGACCACCATCAAGACCGTCTACGCCGTCACCAGCCTCACCGCTGAGCAGGCCGGCCCCGCCCAGCTGGCGGCCCTGATCCGTGATCACTGGCAGATCGAAGCCCTGCACCACGTCAGAGACACCACGTTCGCCGAAGACGCCTCACCACTGCGAACCGGCAACGCGCCCCGGGCGATGGCCACTTGGCGCAACCTCGCCATCGGCACCCTGCGGCTGGCCGGCGCGACCAACATCGCAGCAGCTCTGCGACACAACGCCCGCAACGCGGACCGCCCGCTCGCCCTGCTCGACCTCAAGTGATCACGAAACGGACACCCACCTACTTCGCCGAAGCCCTGCGGGGCGGGGTCGTTGGGTTGGCAGGTTACAACCGGGTTGGATGCGGAGCAATTGACCGAGCTCTGGCTCGGGTGCATACGGCGCTTGGCGGCAGCGGGCGGGTCTCGCGGGGACGGCCGTCCGTGCTGGGGCTGTACTGGTCAGTGGTGATGGTGCCGTTCCTGCTGCGGCAGAACCCAGTCCAGCAGGCGGCGGCCGAGCTGTTCGGCTGCAGCCAGTCCACCGTCTCACGTCGGCTCGATCTGCTCGGGCCGCTGCTGGAGCAGGTCCTTGCCGAGTTCGTCCCCGACCCGGCGGAGGCGAGCACGGGGAAGGTGGTGCTGGTCGACGGCACGCTGGTTACCACCTGGGACTGGGCGGGCCGGGGCACCGAGCTGTTCAGCGGCAAGCATTGCGACACCGGGTTCAACCTGCAGATCGCCGCCACTTTGGACGGCGGCCTGCTCGCGGTCTCCGCCCCCGTTCCGGGGTCCTGGCACGACATCCGCGCCTGGCGGGAATCAGGCTTCCCCGGTCTGTTCGCCGACCGCGAGACGATGGGTGACCTCGGCTATATCGGCACCAGAGTCCATCAGCACCCTGCGCGCCGCCGTCGAACGAGCGATCGCACACCTGAAGGACTGGAAGATCCTCGCCACCCGCTACCGCGGCCCACTCGACACCCTCCCGAGCATCGTCCGCACCATCACCGCACTCGCGTTCTTCCGAACCTCCTGGTGAGGCTTATGAATAACCCTCCCCGTCAGCTTGCTGACGGGGAGGGTGTGTCTGTGTGGTGGGGTCTTTTCGGGGCTGGGGCAGGCTGAGGGCCCGGCTTTCGCGTCGGGTGGGCGCCGGGTTCCACTTCGCCGGTGTGGTGGTGATGGTTGTCGGGATGGTCGAAGTGGCTGGTCAGCCGGGGTTCGGGAGGATATGGAGCCTGTCGTCGCGTGGGTGATGACGTCGGTCCAGGGCCATCGGGCGGTGAAGCGGAGCCAGTGGCGGCGCCCAGTGTGCACGAGCTGTGCGGCGGCGGAGAACAGGCGCAGGCGGAGCTTCTTGGGTTCCCAGCGGCGGGTGGCGCCGGTCAGGGCAAGCATCGGCATCCAGGCCAGGAGGTCGAGTGCGAGGGAGACGATCTCCAGCCAGATCTGGTTTTGTGAGGTTCCCCCGGCGTGCGGGGGCAGGTTGCGCAGGCCGGTGTCGCGGGAGTTTGGGATGCGGTCCTCGCAGCGGGCCCGTCTGCGGTGACGCAGTTCGAGGTCGGCGAGCTGGCCGCGTTGGGTGTTGGTGGCGAAGCAGGTCAGCCGCAGTCCGTCGAGGTCGGTGAAGCGCAACTGGGCGCCAGGGTGCGGGCGTTCCCTGCGGACTGTCAGCCGCATCCCGTTGGGCCGGGAGGAGAGGTCGGGTTATGTCGGTGATCTCTGCTACCCAGGCGCCGGGCCGCTCGGTGCCACCGGCGTCGTAGGCCGGTGTCCACGCCTTCTTCGCGATCTTCAGGACGGCTGGTGGATGGTGTCGGTGATGGTTATTCCGACGGAATACGACAGCCAAGGCCTGGCTTGGTGAGCCAGTCGAGGAAGGCGTGCGTGCCGCCGGCGGAGTCGGTGCGGATCAGCGTCTGCCGTCCCCGCCGCAGGTGTCTGGGCAGCTGGGCCAGGGCGAGCTGGGTGGTGGTGATGTGATCGCTCGCGGTGTTGGAGCCTGCGTTGCCGGGCCGTAGCAAGGCGGCCACCGGCTCCCCGGACCCGGCCTGACCGTGGTCGACGAACGCGACGAGCGGGTGGTGGCCGAAGGTCTTCTTCCAGGTCGCAGTGGCGTCCTGACCCGGACATGAAGATCGCGCCCTCAACCAGCTAGAGCACTATCCGATGAGCCGATTTTTTCGGTTTTGGGTATGGACTGCTCAGGGAGCCTGCGCGCCACGGGAGTGTGCTGGAAGTACCAGAAAAAGCATTCCGGCCCCCTTCCGGACAGGCAGTGATCTTGATGACGACCACCACGACCTCCCACAGCCGGCAACAGCGCCCCGCGCCGCACGCCGCCGCGGCCGGTGCGCGCGTGTTCAGCCTGCCACTGGAACACGGACCGCTCGCACCGGCCACCGCCCGCCGTGCCGCCCGCCCCATCCTGGCCTCCTGGGGACTGGACGAAGACCAGCTCTACGACGCCCTGCTGGTCATCTCCGAACTGGTCACCAACGCCGTCACCCACGCCCTACCCCCCGTCGCCCTGCACCTGCACACCACCACCAACGGCCCAGGCCGCGTCCAAGTCCACGTCAGCGACGGCGGCCCCCACACCGCCTCCCCCACCACCAGCTGGGCCACCACCCGCCCCACAGACGAACACGGCCGCGGCACCACCATCATCACCACCCTCGCCCACCACACCGGCACCACCCCCGCCCCCGACAACGACACCGACGGCCTCATCAACCACTGGGCCGACCTCGGCGCCGCCTGATCAACGTCTCGTCTGCCTCTGTCTCACATTCGGTGGTGACGGTAAGTCATGACGGCGATGGACAGGCCATCGGCCACGAACCCGCCAGATCGTGCCTCGCAGCCGATCTTCTCTGAGATCCCGCACTTGGTGTCTAGTCGTGACAGTTCGACGCGACAAGGCTGGCGCCCCGGCGGGATACCGGCCGCTTCGAAACATCGTAGTCAGAGCGCCAGCCGTACTCTCCTACCATGGCCCGGGACCGTCCGCGGTTGCGAAGCTCCACCGGAGCCCAGAGAGCCCGGTAAATGCCGGGGCGGCTGATCAAAGTGGCGAAATTTTGAGGAGAATTATGATGCTTGATGGGTGTGTTCCCTGGCCGGCAGAGTTTGCCGACCGGTATCGCAGCAGGGGCTACTGGGCCGGTATTGCCCTAGGTGAGCTGCCCGCCATGTGGGCCCGGCGCTTTGGTGACTGCATCGCCGTGGTCGCCGGTGACAGACGCTGGAGTTACGCCGCGTTGGAAGAGCGCATCAACCGGATGGCTACTGGGCTGCAGCGTCTTGGCATCGGGCCGGGCGACAGGGTGGTGTTGCAGCTTCCGAATGTGGCGGAGTTCGTGGAGATATTCTTCGCATTGTTCAAGCTCCGGGCCATTCCCGTCGTTGTGCTGCCTGCATACCGCCGCAGTGAGGTGACGTACGTCTGTCAGCACACTGAGGCGGTCGCCTACATCGTTCCCGATCGGCACGCCGGTTTCGACTTCCCGACCTTGGCCTCTGAGGTCCAGAGCAGCGTGCCCTCGCTGAAGCATGTGATCGTCGTTGGCGAGTCGAAAGGGCGGCTGTCGGCCGACGAGGTGCGGGCCGAACCGGGCGAAGCGGAGACTAGGTGGCAGGTCGCCGACCCGGGCGATGTCGCAGTGCTACATCTGTCCGGCGGCACTACTGGGACTCCGAAGCTGATCCCCCGCACCCACGACGACTACCTATACGGGGCGCGGGCCGGCGCGGAGCTGTGCGGCTTTACCCATTCCACCGTCTACCTGTGCTCGCTGCCAGTGGCGCACCAGTTCTCGCTCAGTGCGCCCGGGGTGCTCGGCACCTTCCTCAACGGCGGACGCGTCGTTCTGTCCCCCAACTCGGCGCCCGATACCACCTTTCCCTTGATCGAGCAGGAACGCGCCACGGTCGCAGCGCTGGTTCCCCCACTGGTCGAGGCGTGGCTCAGCGCCGCCGCCCAAGCGTCGGCGGATCTGTCCAGCCTGGAGGTGCTGCAGGTAGGCGGTGCCAAACTCAAGCCGGACCTCGCCCAAAGGGTGCGGCCAGGGCTCGACGCCCGGCTCCAGCAGGTGTTCGGGATGACCGAGGGGCTGCTCAACTTCACCCGTCTCGACGACCCAGACGACCTCCTGTTCACCACCCAGGGCCAGCCCCTGTCACCCGACGACGAGATCCGCGTCGTCGACGACGATGACCACGACGTACTACCCGGCGAGCCGGGCAACCTCCTCGTGCGCGGCCCCAACACCATCCGCGGCTACTACCGCGCACCCAACCACAACAAGGCGGCTTTCACACCTGAAGGCTTTTACCGCACCGGTGACGTCGTCCAGCAGATACCCACCGGGCATCTCGTCGTCGTCGGCCGGGCCAAGGACCAAATCAACCGGGGCGGCGAAAAGATCGCCGCTGAAGAGATCGAATACCATCTCCTCGCCCACCCCGGAGTCGCCGAAGCCGCCGTGGTCGCCATGCCCGATGCCTTCCTCGGCGAACGCGTCTGCGCCTACATCGTGCCCA
Source organism: Streptomyces sp. NBC_00289 (assembly GCF_041435115.1). Taxonomy (NCBI): domain Bacteria; kingdom Bacillati; phylum Actinomycetota; class Actinomycetes; order Kitasatosporales; family Streptomycetaceae; genus Streptomyces; species Streptomyces sp. NBC_00289. Next base: position 283,861 of record NZ_CP108046.1, read on the forward strand.
GCGACTGCCCAGCCGCTCCCGGTCAACTGGTCAACTTCGTCCGCAGCCGTGGTCTGGCCGAGTACAAGCTCCCAGACCGGATCGAGAGCATCGACGCACTGCCCCGGACCGCCGTCGGGAAGATCAGCAAACAGAAACTGCGCGACCGTATCACCCTCGCCCTCACCGGATACGGAGCCAACTGATGAACACCCACAAACTCAAGCCTGCCCAGGTACGCTCCGATATCGCCGCTCTGCTGGGCGTACCCGAAAAAATCGAACGCTGGCGTTGCGCCGGAGTCCACGTCAGCTTCGCCGCGCTCATTGCCGGTAGCGCAGGCGTGTTTCGTGGGACGTGAGGTAGCCCCAGTGAGTCTTTGTCAGTAATGGGTCACGACGGTGTGTGATCGTTCAGATGGTGCGGTCGTGTTCGATCTGGAGCAGGACGAGGGCTGCGGCGGCGATCTTCGTGATGCGGCTGGGGTCGAGGCTGACTCTGCGCAGGGCTTTGAAGGTGATCTTGACCCTGTTGCCTATTGGCTGTTGAGGGCTGACAGGGGCTTGGTAGTGCTGACAGGGTTGGTGGTGCGGCCGGTTCTTCCTGATCCCCGAGCGTGGGGTGGGCTGGGCGTGTCGCTGGAGCCGCAGTCGTGGCCGGAGCCGGATCCCGTGGTGGCGCGGGCGGTGCGGGCGAAGAATTTGGGCGGCAGGTGCCGTTGCCGGTGACGGTGCGTGACCGGCTGGGGGAACTGTTCCCGATCGGGGAGTTCGCGGAGGCTTTCGGCGTGACCGGGCCGGCGAGCTGGTCCCCGGGCCGGCTCGCGTTTGCCGACGGTGTTCCAGATGGCCGAGAACCTGACGGACCGCCAGGCTGCGGAGGCGGTGCGTGACCGGCTTTCGTGGGCGTACGCGCTCGGGTTGGAGCTGACCGACACCGGCTTCGACTTCACCGTGCTGTCCCAGTTCCGTACCCGGGTGGTCGAGCATCATCTGAAGGAGAAGGTCCTGGACCTGCTGCTGGAGAGGCTGACGGAGCAGGGTCTAGTCGGGGCCGGAGGCAAGCAGCGCACCGACTCCACCCATATCGTCTCCGCGGTACGGGGCCTGAACCGCCTGGAGCTGGCCGGGGAGAGCGTGCGGGCGGCGGTGGAGGCGTTGACGGTGGCCGCGCCGCACTGGGTCGCCGGCGTGCTGGACGTGCCCGGCTGGTCGCACCGCTATGACACCCGGATCGACACCTGGCGCATGCCCTCCTCCACTACCAAGCGCGACCAACTCGCGCTGACCTACGCCCGCAACGGCTTCGCCCTGCTCAGCGCCGTCTACTCCGCGCTCCGAACCCTGGCTGCGCGAGCTGCCCGCGGTGCAGACCCTGCGCACCGTGCTGCTGCAGAACTACACCCGCACCGCCGCACGCGGCGGTCGCGAGGTGGTGGCCCGCCGGACCAAGACCGAGGAGGGCGGTAACGGGCTTCCGTCCGGCCATCTGCGCATCGCTTCTGCCTACGATCCCGACACCCGCTGGTCCGGCAAGCGCGACACCTTCTGGAACGGGTTCAAACTGCACGTGAGCGAGAGCTGCACGGAGGCGCCCGAGAAAGAGCGCACCGCCCCGAACCTGATCACGAACGTGGCCACCACCGCCTCCACCGTCCCCGACACCAAGGCCCTGGACGGCATCCACCAGCAGATGCAGCGCCGCGGCCTGCTCCCGGGTGAGCACTACCTCGACTCCGGCTACCCCAGCGCCGACCTGATCGTGAAGTCCCGCCACGCCTACGGCATCGCACTGATCACCCCGGTCCTGCTCGACCAGTCCCGCCAGGCCCGCGAGAGCGCCGGCTTTAAGCCGACGCGTTCACCATCGACTGGAAGTACCAGCAGGTCACCTGCCCCAGGGGTGTGAGCGATCACGTAATTCGGCTCTGTCGCTGATCTTGTGATCGGGCGGGTCAGGATCTCTGCAGGATGCGGGTGCGGAGGAGGTCGAAGTTGGCCCGGCCGTATCCATCCCTTTTGATCCGTTTCGCCCTCGTGTTCTGGCCCTCGACCTGGCCGGAGCTCCAGGAGCTGGACAGGCCGGCGATGACGGCGTCCTGGTCCCGGCGCAGGCCGTTGACCAGGGAGTGCAGTGCGGGCAGGTCGTCGTGTTCGACGCGCTCCATCCAGGCGGGGAGTTCGTTGCCGGTCAGGTCCCGCAGCATCGTCGCGAAGTCGCGGACGTGCTGGGTGACCGCGTCCAGTTCGGGACAGACCGCACGGATCTCCTTGAGCGCGAGGGCGTCCTCGTCCGGGAGATTGCCGGGGTTCGTCATGATCCATCTGACGATACGGCGGGGCCGTGGAGCCACACGGGGCGCTGCCGGTGCGGCGGTGAAGGTTTTGAAGGAGCGAAGGTAGCGCCGGGTGGTCTGGATGCTGCCCCGGAAGCCCATGGCCTGGATTTCCTGGTGGAGTTGTGCGCTTCGCGGCAGCCGTCGTTCCACCGATGATGAAGGCGGGCCACCGTGTACGGGTCGAGGATGCTGACTCGGTTCGTCCCGTTGACCAGTGAGCGTTTTCAGGGTGGCCACTGATCGAGTGATGCAAGGGGATGGCTGGCAGGGCAACGGACGAGGCTCCCAGGCAGTTGAGAGAGGTATCTGACATGCGATCTCGGTTGCCGGGGAGCCCCGTTGATTACGTATCCTGCCGCACTCGACCTCCCGCATGCCCTCGTGGAGACGGTCACGATGCTGATCGTCCTTCGTGAGGGTGACCGCCGGTGCAAGCTCCGTCCGTCCGCGCGTGCGGTTGTCGCGCTCGTGTACTTGCGCCAGCACACCACGCTGGCCCAGATCGCCGCTGGTTTCCGCATCAGCGTCGGGACCGCGCACGCCTATGTCCGCTCCGTGGTGGGCCTGCTGGCGCGCCGGGCTCCGGGGCTGACGCGGGCCCTGCGTGAAGTGAAGGCCCGGGCGGAATACGTGCTGGTGGACGGCACCCTCGCGGAGTGCGACCGGGTCGGTGACGGCCGCGGGGACTACTCGGGAAAGCACCGGCGTCACGGTGTGAACCTGCAGGTCGTCACCGATCCGGACGGCACCATCGTATGGATCTCGAAGGCGCTGCCCGGTCGCACCCACGACCTCACCGCCGCCCGCACCCACCGGATCATCGACACCTGCCGCAGACTCGGTATCCCGGTCCTGGCCGACCTCGGCTACCTCGGTGCCGGCGGCACCATCACCACCCCGATCCGACGTTCTCCCGGCAAAGAACTCAACCGCCGGCAGCTATCGCTGAACAGGGCTCATGCCCGCCTGCGCTACCCGGTCGAGCGCGGCATGGCCCGATTGAAGACCTGGCGGATCTTCCGCAAAGCCCGCTGCAGCCCCACCTGGCTCACCACCGCAGCCAAAGCCGTCCTCACCCTTGAGAGCTACTGCTGAAAATCCTCAGTAGTTCGTCGATGCTGGTGGCGCGGGCGAAGCGGCGCACGGTGGACCGGTCCAGCCGCAGCGTCCGGCAAATTCGTTCCAACGAGCTTCCGTCGGCCAGGAGTTGCTGTACGGCGGCGTACCGCTCCTTCGTTCGGGTCACCAGGCGGCGCTCGCGTCCGCAGACGTCGAGCGTGGAGTCGGTGGCGGGCGGCGGTAGCTGCCAGATGTCGTCTCCGGGCGGCGGGGTGAGGGGTACGGTGTTCGCGAACACGGTCCGGATGCAGGCATGATGGGCGCCAACGGTCTTCTCCACCGCTTCACCGAGGTTCTTCCACAAATGCCAGCCATCGGCAATCTGCGCCGCCTGCGGGGCCCCGGTGCGGGCGCCCTCGGCGTAGGCCCCGCCGCGGTCCCTGCAAATGATCTCCACCTCGGGGTGGTCGCGAAGCCAGGTGGCCAGCGGTTCGGCCTCGCGGCCCGGCAGCACGTCGATGGGTCGCCGCCGTTCCAGATCTACCAAGATCGTCGAGTACGAGTCGCCCCTGCGCATGGCGAAATCGTCAACACCCAGCACTCTGACGCGTAAATAGCAGCAGGTCAGGGTGGGGGTAGGCAGGGCTGGGTGCCCGGTGGCTGTGGCGCTCGCCGGGTGTCTGGGTGCGGGTCGGTCAGGCCGCGCCTTCCAGCGGGTTGAGGGTGACGGTGTAGCCGAGCTGATTGAGCGCACTGATCGCGCGGCGGGTGGCGCGTTCGGGGTCGCGCTGGGCGAAGTAGGTGCCGCCGAGCTCGTGGTAGGTGACGTTGTCGGTGAGCATGTGCCAGATCGCGGTGATGATCGAGTGCTCGACGGCGACCAAGGCTCGCATCGGGCCGCGGCGGGCGGTGAGCCGCTTGTAACGGGCCTGCAGGTAGGTGTCCTTGAGGATTTTCAGCAGTAGCTCTCAAGGGTGAGGACGGCTTTGGCTGCGGTGGTGAGCCAGGTGGGGCTGCAGCGGGCTTTGCGGAAGATCCGCCAGGTCTTCAATCGGGCCATGCCGCGCTCGACCGGGTAGCGCAGGCGGGCATGAGCCCTGTTCAGCGATAGCTGCCGGCGGTTGAGTTCTTTGCCGGGAGAACGTCGGATCGGGGTGGTGATGGTGCCGCCGGCACCGAGGTAGCCGAGGTCGGCCAGGACCGGGATACCGAGTCTGCGGCAGGTGTCGATGATCCGGTGGGTGCGGGCGGCGGTGAGGTCGTGGGTGCGACCGGGCAGCGCCTTCGAGATCCATACGATGGTGCCGTCCGGATCGGTGACGACCTGCAGGTTCACACCGTGACGCCGGTGCTTTCCCGAGTAGTCCCCGCGGCCGTCACCGACCCGGTCGCACTCCGCGAGGGTGCCGTCCACCAGCACGTATTCCGCCCGGGCCTTCACTTCACGCAGGGCCCGCGTCAGCCCCGGAGCCCGGCGCGCCAGCAGGCCCACCACGGAGCGGACATAGGCGTGCGCGGTCCCGACGCTGATGCGGAAACCAGCGGCGATCTGGGCCAGCGTGGTGTGCTGGCGCAAGTACACGAGCGCGACAACCGCACGCGCGGACGGACGGAGCTTGCACCGGCGGTCACCCTCACGAAGGACGATCAGCATCGTGACCGTCTCCACGAGGGCATGCGGGAGGTCGAGTGCGGCAGGATACGTAATCAACGGGGCTCCCCGGCAACCGAGATCGCATGTCAGATACCTCTCTCAACTGCCTGGGAGCCTCGTCCGTTGCCCTGCCAGCCATCCCCTTGCATCACTCGATCAGTGGCCACCCTGAAAACGCTCCTTGGTTCTCACCGCGCCGAGTGCGGCGAGTCCGAGGGCGCCTTTGAGATAGGGATGCCGGGTCGGACTTTGGTGCTCTTGGTTCGGCCGGCGGACTCGTGGTGGCCTGGGCAGACGCCGGCCCAGGACGCGAGGTGCCTGGCGGAGGCGAACCGGCTCATGTCCCCGCCGGTCTCCGCGATGATCACCTCGGCGACGGCCCGGTTGATCCCGGGGATGGTGTCGAGGAGGTCGAGCGAGGGACGAAAGGGAGCCATCGCCCCCTCGATCCGCTCGTCCAGCTGCCGGATCGCGTCGGTGAGCTGGTCGTAGTGGTCCAGGTGCAGCCGGGCCAGGAAGGCATGGTGGCTGCGGAAGCGTCCGGTCAGCGCCTCGGTCAGCTCGGGGATCTTGTTGCGGAGCTTGCGTTTGGCCAGCTCCGCGAGGACCTGCGGGCCGCGTTCCCCGCCGATGAGGGCTTCGAGCATGGCCCGGCCAGAGACCCCCATGATGTCGGAGGCGACCGCGGACAGCTTGATCCCGGTGTCCTCCAGCAGCTTCTCCAGCCGCTGCACGATCTGGCCGCGCTCGCGGGTCATCTGGGTGCGAGCCCGGGTCAGGTCTCGCAGCTCGCGCACCGGCTGGGGCGGCACGAACGAGGCCCGCACCAGGCCATGCGCACCGAGCTGGGCCAGCCAGGCCGCATCCGAGACGTCCGTCTTGCGGCCGGGCAGGTTCTTGACCTGCCGCGCGTTGACCAGGATCACGTTCAACTCCCCGGCCAGAAGGTAGTAGAAGAGCTTCCAGTAGTCCGACGTCGCCTCGATCACGACCAGGGTGACCTCGGCGGCGAGCAGGTGATCGCGCAGGGCGAGCACCGCGTTCGTCGTCGAACCCCACGTCGTGGTCTCGGTCGCGAAGGCCCCCCGCCGCTTGGTACTCGGGGTGCGGACACACGCCTTGGCATCCTTCTTGCTGATGTCCACACCGGCGCAGCGCTCGTGCAGCACATCCACGTCCCTGTCCCTCCCTCAACGGCCGAGTGGTACGCCGTTCCGGGGGGACCAAGGTGAATCAGGAATTCTGACGCACGTGCTCGCAGCAACACTCCACGGTTCCCGTGGACGGCCCCCAGCACCACGCTGACCTGCGAGCTCACCGGCATCACAGAGCATTCGGTTTCGGCCGGAACGAACCCCACCAGCGTCCCGCAGCGGTATCAGCCCGCGTCAGAGGCAGACGGAAGCACCCCAGCGCGCGCCACAGGATTTACCACGCCCCCGGCGCGCACCGACGGTGCGCTGGACCGCTGACCTGCCCGACTGGCTCCTCGGGAAAGGCTCGGAGGAGACGTAACAGCGTGTCCTTCGCCACCGGAACTCCAAGAGCCGCCGCGAGCCGGCTCCCCGGCCGCCCGGCCAGCGCCACCGCGATGCTGGTAAGCATCTCGCGCAGCAGCCGGGTGAAGCGGGCATGTGGGCTGGTCAGCCCGGCAACCTGTTCGACGAACGTCACTGCCGCGCAAGCGGCGTTGAGGCACCGGAACCGGCGCACCAGCAGCAGCTCGATCACCACCCGGGCGCCGCTGATCGCCGCATCCGACAACCGTCGCGGATACCGGCCGTGCACCCGTCCCGAGGAACTGCCGCAGTGCGGGCACAGCCCATCGGCCGCACGCGCGCGGGCATGCAGGGTGATCCCGCCGACAGGCCGCTCCACCAACTCCACCACGACACCCGTCAGATGAGGAAGAAGCGCCTCGAAGCTCCGCGAAGTACACACGAATCATGATCACAGCCGCGCCGTCCGGAGATCACCCGATCGCAAGATCAGCGACAGAGCCGAATTACGTGATCGCTCACAAGGGGCAGGTGAGCTCTTCCTCGAGCCCGTGCACCCAGCACGGCTATCCGATGATCGTGGTCGCTTTCTCCAAGCCGGCCTGCGGCCCCACCAGCCCCACCACCAGCCGCCGGGGCTTCCGCCAGCTCACCTTGAACCCGCGCTCGCTGACCGAGCCCTGCACACCGCCCGCGCCGAGCAGGCCGGCCGGCACTGGCAGGACGCCTACGCCCTACGCTCCGGCGTCGAGAGCACCATCCACCAGGCCCTCGCCGTCACCATAACCGCCGGGCCCGCTACCGCGGCCTGGCCAAGACCCACCTCGAACACGTCCACAACGCCGTCGCCCTCAACCTCATCCGCCTGAGCCTGGTGGAACAGCAAGCCACTGGACCGCCGCCACACCAGCCACCTCGCCCGACTCGAACTCAGCCTCGCTGCATAGCCGAATGGGCAACAGGGTCAACCTGTGCGACAAAGTTGTGGCCGAGGTCCGCGCCCACGCCCCCTGCTGGGCCATCGTCAACCCGCCCCGGCCCGGCGGCGTGCGCGAGCAGACTACCCGCGAGCGCTGGCACAAAGTCCACGCCCTCCTCGACTCCGGCGTCGGCCTGCTCGACCGCTCCCGCAGACTGAACCTCGCCTTGAATACCGTCAAGCGTTACGTCCGCGTCCCTTAAACCACCCGCGGACCGCATCGCCCCCCCATTACCTTCTTGATCAGCACCGCAATGGGGTTCCCGGCCTCCGGGACGGCATGACTGCTCCCCCCTGTTGATCATGATCTGGGGGGTGGTGTCACCGCTCCCGGAGGCACTGGTAGACCGCTGATGAGGGGCATGACCACCAACTCCTTCGGGAGGCAGGGAGGTTCTTCGTAATGTGGATGCCGGCATCTGGTGCCGCAGGTGAGGCCGGGACCGTACGACCGGAGAGTGCTTGTGATCGACACCAGCGACATCGGCGCCTTCCTGGGCCTGGACGTCGGCAAGGGCGAACACCACGCCACCGCGCTGACCCCGGCCGGGAAGAAAGCCTTCGACAAGCGGCTGCCCAACAGCGAGCCCAAGCTCCGCGAGGTCTTCGCCAAACTGATCGCGAAGCACGGCACCGTACTGGTGGTCGTCGACCAGCCCGCATCCATCGGGGCCCTGCCGCTGGCCGTGGCCCGGGACGCGGGCTGCAAGGTCGCCTACCTGCCCGGGCTGACGATGCGGCGGATCGCCGATCTCTACCCGGGCGAGGCCAAGACCGATGCCCGCGACGCGTTCATCATCGCGGACGCGGCCCGGGCGATGCCGCACACACTGCGGTCCATCGAGCTCACCGACGAGACGGTCGCCGAGCTGGAGATGATCGTGGGCTTCGACGACGACCTCGCAGGTGAGGTCACCCGGGTCGCCAACAGGCTCCGTGGGCTGCTGACCCAGATCCACCCGCACCTGGAGCGAGTTGTCGGCCCGCGCATCCAGCATCCGGCCATCCTGACGCTGCTGGAACGCTTCGGTTCCCCGGCCCAGATCCGCACGGCCGGACGCCGACGACTGGTCACCCTCATACGCCCGAAGGCCCCCAGGATGGCCGAGCGCCTGGTCGACGAGATCTTCACCGCCCTGGACGAACAGACCGTGGTCGTTCCAGGCACCGATGCCGCCGCACTGATCGTCCCCAGCCTCGCCGCCTCCCTCCAGGCAGTGCTTGACCAGCGCAAAATCCTCGCCACCAGGATCGAGGAACTGCTGGCCAACCACCCTCTTTCGAAGGTCCTGACGTCCATGCCGGGGATCGGCGTCAGGACCGGAGCCCGCATCCTCATCGACGTCGGCGACGGCAGCAGCTTCCCGTCCGCCGCCCACCTCGCCTCCTACGCCGGCCTCGCACCGGCCACCCGCAGCTCCGGCTCCTCCATCCGCGGCGAACAACCCTCCCGCCGCGGCAACAAACAGCTCAAGAGAGCCTTCTTCCTCTCCGCGTTCGCCGCCCTCGCCGACCCGGCCTCCCGCACCTACTACGACAAGAAGATCAAGCAAGGCAAGCACCACACCCAGGCCATCCTCTGCCTCGCCCGCCGCCGAGCAGACGTCCTGTTCGCGATGCTCCGCGACGGCACCTCCTACGAACCCAGAACCCCACGCCTCGCTTGACGAAAGACATGGGTGCGCCGTGAAGCGCGAGTTGTTCGGGTGGCGGTGAAAGGACGCCACCGCCGTCCTGTCGCAGTAGGGCGGTTGAAGCTGAGGGCAGCCCGATCCGGGAGGTGCCGGGGAGGGTGGCAAGCGGCCCTGACAAAGCCGGGACGTATCAGCACTGCCAGATGGTGCGGGTCCGGCAAGCGAGACGGAAAGGAGTACGCGAGGAACCGGCGTTGACGCCTCCTTACTCGTCACCAGCTCGAACCTGGCGGATCTGGGCTGGATGCGGTGCGTCCCTGCCTTGCTATGGGGGCGGCCTGTTCGACCTCCAAGCGGTGGCGGTCACTCGCTACCGCTACAGAGGCAACACGATCCCCAACCCCTGGACCCGCCCCAACCACGCCTGAACGGCAGAGTCCGTGGAGAGCCCGGTACTCGGAGACGGGTACGCCGGGTTCGGCGAGCGGCACGGAGAAACGGACCGATGGCAACACCGGCACCGCGCTCCGTGCCGACTCAACGGGCCCCCCGCTACCGACCCACCCTTGTCGACCCCTACCGCGACCACCTGCGCCGACGCCGGCCCGACATCCGGCCGTTCCCGTCACGCACCTCCTACACGAGATCAGGGAACTGGGCTATACCAGCAGTGCCAACCTGCTGGTCCGCTACCTCAATCAGGACCGCGCCGAAGGCGACCGCCCCGTGGCCGCGAGCGCGGCCAGCTCCTCCACACGCAGCCCCTGGCCGCCATTCGGGTGTCGGAGTTGGAGCGGCGTCTTGGGGCGCGCAATTCGGGCAACTCCTCGATGCCGCCGTCGTCGGACACCTTCGGGCGGCCGGAGAAGAAGGCGGCACCCAAGAGCGGACGTAAGCGGGGCCGTCAGCCCGGGGCGGGCGGGGCTGGACTGGCCATGGCCGAGCACCCCGACGTCACCGAGGACCATGTCCCGGCGGCCTGTACCGGCTGCGGAAACACGTTGGATCAGGGCGCCAGCGTCGGCTTCGAGCGGCGCCAGGTCCGTGACATTCCCCTGGCCACGGTAAAGGTCACTGAGCACCGGGCTCATCGCTGCCGGTGCGCGTGCGGCACGGTCACGGCGGGCTGATGCCCGGACAGATCGCCGGATCGCCCTCCTCCTACGGCCCGAACCTGCGCGCACTGGCCGTCTGCCTGCTGGTGTTCCAGCACATCCCGGTCGAGCGGACGCGCGGCTGATCAAGGATGTGACCGGGGCGGAGGTCTCCACCGGCTGGGTGGCGTCCCTGCTGAGCGAGGCCGTCGGCCTGGTCGAAGACTCACTGAACCTGATCCGGGCGCTGCTGGTGATGGGCCACATCCTGCACGCGGACGAGACCACCACCTGGATCGGGGCCGTACGGCGCTGGCTGCACGTCGCCTGCACCGGCTTCCTCACTCTGCTCCACCTCGCGCCTCGTTCCCGGGACGGCGCCGGCCAGGGTGGGGTGCTGCCGCACTACCGCGGTGTCCTGGTCCACGACTCGCTCTCCATATATGGCGGGTGGTTGGCGTCCCGGGCGTCGTTCAGGGCAGGGGGTCAGGCTGTGCCGTGGAGGTTCTTGGCGGTTGGTGACGTCCGTACCGTGGCCGGGTCGGGGTAGGTTCCCAGGAGCCGGTCGGCGCTCGCGGTCGTGGTGACCGTGAACCAGTAGTGCTCGTTCTTGTAGTGGTGTAGCCGGTGGTTGCGCCAGATGGCTTTGTAGGCGCTGCTGCGGGGCTGGTAGTCGCTGTGGATCAGGTAGTGGGTCCACTCGTAGAGGAGCCCGGTCACTGCCACGGTGACCATGAAGGTCAGGGCTTGGCCCAGGCGCGGGAAGGCGATGAGGGCCATGATGTTGTAGCCGGCGATGACCCAGACGAGCGCCCGCCAGGGGATAAAGACCAGGGGGACGTCACGTGGGTCGACATGGTGTTCGCGGTGTTTCCTGGCCAGGAGAGGGTCCAAGACGACGCCGGCGACCTTGCGCGGACGCCAGTGCAGTACGAAGACGTGTATCAGCCATTCCAAGAGCGGGAACAGCAGGATGAGGGCGACCGGGGCGTAGACGTCGTCGGTACGCCAGTCCCCCAGGGCAATCCGGCAGGCAAGCACCGTCACCAGGGTGCCGCTGATCATCCAGGGGGAAGGGTGACGCCAGAAGGCCAGGAACACGTTTCCCAGCGTGACGTCTCTCCGGTGTGGTGACGTCGGCTGTGCTTTCTCGGCCGCGCGGACCTCGTCCGCTCGGAGGCGGGCTCGGGTGGGGGCATCCGAGGCCTCGTCGGTGGACGGCCGCATCCGCATGAGCGTCCTACGCAGGTTCATCGCTCTCCTTAAGTTGGTCGATGACGTCGATCAGAGCCTGGGTCGCCGGGCGGAGCAGATCCTCAGCACGGGTGCGAGCGGCGGTCGCGTCGCGCTGAACTATGGCGTCGGTCAGGGCCGTGTAGGCATCCGTCCGGTTCACCTCCGTGGCCATGACGTGGACCAGGGCCTCTAGGGCGGGCTCGTAGGCGGTGCGCAGGCTGTTGAACATCAATCGGAAGGTCACGGACTCGGCCGCGTCCGTGACGTGTTCCCAGAAGGTCAGGGCGCGCCGTTGCCTGCTCACGGGATCGGTGTCGGTGTCGAGCGCCCGGACGGCGTCCTGGAGTAGGGCGGCGAGGGCGGGTCCCTTGCGCCGAGCTGCCAGTTCGGCGATCTTCGGGCCGATGTGAAACCGTGCTTCCAGGATGCTGCGGGCAACTTCCAGGTCGATCTCGCCGCCGGGGAAGAGGAGGCGAGGGAGCAGATCGAGACCGCCCGCTCTGCGGATGTCCCGCACAGTGGTGGCATCGCCTTGGCGGACGTCCAGAAGACCTGCGTGCGCGAGTCGTTGCAGCGCTTCCCGTACGGCGGAACGTGAGACGCCGAGGACTTCGGCGAGGCGCCGTTCGCTAGGAAGACTTTCACCGGGGGCGAGATTACCGCTGACGAGTTCGGTGAAGAGCTGGTCGAACACTTCGTCAGGAACGGAGCGCCGGTTGACGGGTTGTAGAGGCATGCGGAGACCCTACGATTCTAGTGGACTGATGGTCCAGTGGTCAGACCAGTCAAGGTGAAAGATGTCGTACCTACGATGTGCGTGTCCTACATGGTCAGGGCTTCGGCGAAGTAGGTGGGTGTCCGTTCGTGATCACTTGAGGTCGAGCAGGGCGAGCGGGCGGTCCGCGTTGCGGGCGTTGTGTCGCAGAGCTGCTGCGATGTTGGTCGCGCCGGCCAGCCGCAGGGTGCCGATGGCGAGGTTGCGCCAAGTGGCCATCGCCCGGGGCGCGTTGCCGGTTCGCAGTGGTGAGGCGTCTTCGGCGAACGTGGTGTCTCTGACGTGGTGCAGGGCTTCGATCTGCCAGTGATCACGGATCAGGGCCGCCAGCTGGGCGGGGCCGGCCTGCTCAGCGGTGAGGCTGGTGACGGCGTAGACGGTCTTGATGGTGGTCTTGCCGGTCTTGCGGTCGGTGCGGCGACGCTTGATCTGGGCGGCCTGGCGGGCTCCGGGGAAGAGCAGGCCGTTGACCGTGACCACCTTGATCCGTCGGATCTCCGAGCGGCCGTGGCCGATGCCCTTCACACGGCCCTGCAGCGGGATCTCTGTCCACGGAAGGGATCTGAGCTGCTTGCGGAGCTTCTTCTGGTTGCCTTTGACGATCACGATGTAGTGGGCTTCGCGGCCGAGGAGGTAGTCGGCGTGCTCGCGTTGGTGTGCATGGCGTCACTGGTGACGACCACCCCGGCCAGGTCTGTGATGGTCTCCAGCAACGGCTGGAAGCAGGTGATCTCGTTCGTCTTCTCACCGACGTCCAGCTGGGCCAGGACCAGGCCGGTGGTGTGGTCCAGGGCTGCGAGCAGGTGGATCCTGCGGCCGTTGGCCCTGTGAGGGGCCTCGCGTTTTCCGGACAGGCTTCTGACCGTTTATTTCACGCGGCGATTCGCAACTTCTCGTACTCGGCATGGACTTCGCGTGGAGGGCGGTACCCCACCGCCGAGTGGAGGCGTTTGCGATTGTACCAGAATTCGATGTAGCGAGTGATGTCCTGCCGGGCGACCTCGCGGGTCAGGTAAGTCACCCTTGATACGCGCTCGTTCTTCAGGGCGCCGAAGAATGATTCGGCCATGGCGTTGTCGAAACAGATCCCGGTGCGGCCGGCAGATCTGCGGAGCCCGAACCGGTTTAGCGTCCTCCCGAACTCGGCTGACATGTAGTTACTTCCGCGATCCGAGTGAAATATCGCGTCGGCCGAGAGGTTCCTGTTCCGTGCCGCGTTACGGATCGCCTTGGATATCAGTGGGGTTTGGTAGTGGTCGTCCATCGCGTAACCGATGACTTCCTTCGTGCAGCAGTCGATTACCGTCGCGAGGTACAGCCAGCCTTCCCCGGTCCCGATATAAGTAATGTCACCGACGAGCTTTTCGCCGGGTGCGTCCGCGGTGAAGTTGCGGCCGACGAGGTCCGGCACTTGGCCGGCCGCGGCCTTGGTGAGGTTGAACCTCTTCGGCTGTGGCTGGCAGGACTCAAGTCCCAGCTCGCGCATCAGGCGGCGGACCAGTTCCAGGCCGACGCTGATGCCCCAGCGGTGCAGCTGGGCTTGGATGCGACGGTGGCCGTAGGTGCTGTCGGAAATGTCGAAGGCTTTCTTGATGAGCAGTTTCAGTTCCTCGCGCCGCTGTGCCGTCGCGGATTCCGGGCGGGATCGCCAGTCGTAGTAGCCGGATCTGGAGACGCCGAGTCTGCCGCACATGAACTCGACGCTGTATGCGCACTCCGCAGTGTCGAGCCGCATCTCATCGATGAACTCGTACTTGCTTGCTACCGGGGATCCTTCGCGAAGTACGCCGCGCATTTTTTCAGGAAGGAGTTTTCCATCTCCAGCTCACGGTTCCGCCGTTCGAGTTCCTTCAGGCGTACCCGCTCGTTCACCGTCAATTCTGCATCGGGAGCCGGTTCCTGCTGCTTCTGGTGCTTCTTCACCCAGCCGCGTAGCGTCTCCGAGTTCAGCTCAAGCTCCCGGGCAACTTCGGAGATCGTCTTGCTTGACCTCAACGCGATCTGGACTGCTTCCTCACGGAACTCCGGCGAGTACTTACTGGGTGGCGGCACTTCTTCCTCGTTTCCTGTTCAGGACAACCCTATTGGGTCCCTGTCCGGAAACTTCGGGGCCCCTCACCTGGCCGCTCCGCGAAGGCTTTTGCCGTCGACCGCCAAGCCGCTCGGCCGGCCCTGGGTTTGGTTGCGGCGGTCGGACAGCCAGCGGCCGACCGCCGGGTCCAATGCGTCGCCGTCGATCCGGGCCAGCAGTCGTCGGACTGTCGTTTCCGCAGGCAGGGCCCGTTTGGGGGAAAGGGGGTCGAGTCGCACGCCGCCGTGTTCCAGCACGTGGGGCGGAGCGTCGGTGATCCATTCGCCGACCGCCAGGTCGAAGTCCGGATCCTTCGAGCGGGTCCAGGACCGGGTACGGCGCCAGCGCACACCCTCGGCCAGCAGGATCCGGCGGACCTGGCTGCGACCGACCTCGATGCCCAGCCTCCTGGCCTCGGCGGCCAGTGCGTCAAGGGTCCACTCCGGCGGCCCAGACTCATCCTCCGCGGCCAGCTCGCCGTCCGCCTGCACCGTCAGCCGGCCCGGCGCCGCCTGCTTGTGATCACCACAACGGAAGACCGTGCCTGCTGCGCCAGCATCACTCATCCCCGTCGGGCTGGGCCAACTCGCGGGCGGCAATCCGGCCTGCCCCGACGAACTGCCCGACCTTCTGGCCCGGCTGTCTCGCTTGCCCGACCCGCGCCGCCGCCCGGGCCGTCGTCACCCGCTGCCGTATGTCCTGGCGGTCGCCGCCTGCGCGGTCCTGGCCGGAGCGAAGTCCCTCACCGCGATCGCCGAGTGGGCTGCCAATGCCTGTGACCGGCTGCTGTTGTGCTGCGGGGCCGCGCTGCGTGATCCGGACCGACCTTGCCGGGCGCCCAGCGAAGCCACCGTGCGCCGGGTACTGCAGCGCATCGACGGCGACGCGTTCGACGCGGCGATCGGCGGCTGGCTTACCGGCCGTGCCGCCGCCTCCCGCGCCGCGGCCAGGACAGACACCCACCGGACAGTCCGGCGCGGGCAGCGGTTGCGGTGGACGGCAAGTCCCTGCGCGGAGCCATTCGCGCCAACGGCCGCGCTGCGTCCACCTGATCTCCGCTCTGCGTGACGACAGCATCGTGCTGGCCCAGCGTAAGGTCAACGCCAAGAGCAACGAGATCACCGCGTTCCGCCCCCTGCTGAACCCGCTGGACCTGACCGGCGCGGTGGTGACCTTCGACGCGCTGCTGACCCAGACCGACCACGCGAAGTTCCTGGCCGAGGAGAAGGGAGCGCACTACATCGCCGTACTCAAGGGCAACCATCCGAGCCTGCACGCGCTGGTGAAGAACCTGCCGTGGAAGGAGGTTCCGCTGCTGGACCGTACCCGGCCCACCGCGCACGGCCCTGACGAAATCCGCCGGCTCAAGGCCGCCATCGTGCCGGGACTGCCATCGCACGCCGACCAGGCGCTGCAGATCGTCCGCAGGCGGCGCACCCTGCGCACCGGGAAGGTGTCGCTCGAGCGCGTCTACGCGATCATCGGTCTGACGGTGCACCAGACGAACGCTGCTGACGAACGCGTTCGCGGGCATTGGGCTATTGAGAATCGTGAGCACCATGTCAGGGATGTGACGTTCGGGGAGGACGCCTCACGGGTGCGAACCGGCGGTGCACCGCGGGCGATGGCCTCCCTGCGGAACCTGGCCATCGGCGCGCTCCGCCTGACCGGCTGGGACAACATCGCCGCGGGCCTGCACCATCACGGGCGGGACACGACCCGGCCGCCAACCGCCCTCGGACTCAACTGGTCATTGAGCTTGTTCAGCGGTGAGTCTCCAGGGTGAGAATGGCTCTGGCGATTGACGTCATCCGGCTCGGGTTGCAGCGGGCTTTGCGGAGGATCCGCCAGGTCTTGACCGATGCGATGGATCTCTCGACAGGCCACCGCAGACGCGAGTGCGCCCGGTTGACGCATCTCTGTTTGACGGTGAGGTCTTTGCCCGGTCGTCGTCTGTGGGGCACGACGACGATGTCACCGGCGCCCTGGTAGCCGCGGTCGGCCAGGATCGGGATGCCCAGGCGGATACACGTAGCGATGATCCGGTGCCGTCGGGCCGCGGTCAGATCGTGGGTCCGGCCGGGCAGCGCGGGCGAGATCCACACCAGCGTGCCGTCCGGAGCGGTCACCACCTGCAGGTTCACGCCGTGCCGGCGGTGCTTTCCCCAGTAGTCCGCCCGGCCGTCGCCGGTCCGGTCGCACTCGGCGAGTGTCCCCTCCAGCAGCAGGTAGCGGGCGTCGGGGCGATCTCAGGGCCGCGGTCAGACCGGGCGCGAGCTCTGCGAGGTGGCCGATCACGGCGTGCACGTGGGCGTGTGCGGTGCCCAGGCTGATACCGAAGCCGGCCGCGAGCTGACACAGGGCGTCGTTCTTCCGCAGGTATACCAGTGCGACCAGGGCGCGCTCGGACGCTGGCAGCTTGCACCTGCGGTCACCCTCACGGGTGACAATGAGCATCGTGACCCACTCCACCAGGGCATGCGGAACATCGAGTACGGCACGATAAGGAACCAACAGAGCCCCAAGGCTGAAGAGTTGAGCGTAGACACCTCGCTCAACAGCCCTGGGGCTCTGCCCGTTCCGCCCTCACCACACGTCACCCGATCAGTAGCCGAACTGAACAAGCTCATGCTTCGCCAATCGCGAGAACGACAGGGCCCTGCCTGCCCACCGCAGCCTGACAACACCGTTGAGGACCGCCCGGTTAATGTGTGTCAGCATATAATTTGTGCACCCCCGGGGGTGCCCGAAAAAACCAGAACTGGCGGCCAAAATCAGGAGAACACTCAATGGCATTCAATATAGAATTTCAAATGCAGGTCAAATTCAACTCTCGCAGTGAATTCAAGACGTGGCGCGAGCAAGTTCTAATTGAGCAGCGGACGAGACTAGAATCACTCCAGGGATTCTCAGAAAAATTCGATGAGTCCGACGAGGACCTGCTAACCGACCTGATCATCGAGGACACCGCCACACTAGAAGAGGCCCTGGATGAGCTACGGCGCGTCGGCCACGAGATCACGGCCGAGGATATCGCGGAATGGAGGCCGGCGGTAGACGATGAAGGAAGTCCCGGCATCTACCTTCTTGAGAACAGAAAGCTGAGGCGGGATTCACCGGTCGACGCTCTTTTCGATCACCTGCACGACAATCCCGCCCCTGCCCAACTGAGGATCAACCGCATCTCGCTGAATGATCATGCCAATGTGACGGCGAGCGGATCCTTTCGAGACTTTGACGCATATTGCTACTATCGCCTCCCGTTGATCTTTGCCGGAACATCCGCCCAGGAGTTTGGTGGCAGGGGTCATGTATCCTTCTTCGGAGTCGAAAGAGGAGTGCTTGTTGCCTTGTTCTGCGATTTCCAAGAGAATGGTATTCGAATCAACGAGCCCGATGTTCAGGATGCGGTCGCTTGGAGAGTTCACGACCGCTTCGACAGCATCGAATTGACCAGTGAAGGACTTCGACACCGGCTTTAGCCGCCGAGTAGCCGAGGGGATTTTCACCCCTCGGCCCTCACAGATCCGTACGTGACGATCTCTCGTCATACGGCTCTTGTCGTTCTGGTCACCAGACGCGGGGGGCATGGGTGGTCCAGGCCCAGTGGGCGAACCGGGGTCGCCGTGCGACGGCCTGGTTCCACGCCGTTTGGGCTTTCTTCCTGCCCCGCAGCCGTTTGAACTTCTTGCGCATCCACCGCCTCAGGTAGGCGTTGACGCGTTCCAGGAGGGGATGGAGGGCCGACTGGTAGAAGGCTCCGTAGTACGTCATCCACCCGCGAATGATCGGGTTGATGAACCGTGCGAGGTCTGCTTCCGGCGACGGCGTAGGGCGGCCGCGTACTGAGGCCCGAACCGGTCACACCACTGCCGGATGGCCTCGTGGGAGACGATGATCCCGCGCGCCAGCAGCAACTCCTCGACCTCGCGGTAGCTGAGCGGGAAGCGGTGGTACAGCCACACCGCCTGGGAGATGACCTCCGCCGGGAACCGGAAACCCTTGTACGACACCGTCGCTTCGGACTCCACGGCCGCCCCCTCCCCGGACGATCAACAAACCCGACGATCATCCCAGCCCCGAGGCCCCTCACTCAACTTGACAGCGCCGCCCTGGACCCACGAGATCACAGGCGCCCTCGAACAGCTCGCGCTCCTGCCGAACCCCGGCTGACAGCGGATCCACCTATCCCTACGAAACAACACCCCGGAGCAGCGGAACCCGGCGCCCACCCGACACGACACTCGGGCCGTCGGCATGCCCGCCATCAGTCACAGAAGCGAAACGGTCCACCGACTCCGTCGGCGGACCGTCATGCAAGATCGAGATTAGCCGCCGTTCCTAGCTCGTCCCAGTGTTCCTGCTGCTTCTCGCACCAGTTGCTCTCGCGACTTGACAAGTCTGATCGCAGCGTCGACCCAATACGCTGCCTGGCCAACTGCTGCTTTATAACCATCGCGGGCGAGTTGCCTTTCATAGGCATCCGGCGATGCTGTCTGCTCGTGTCTCACAGCAGCCCTTACGGCGGCGTCGAAAGCTGATCGGGCGTTTGCGAGATTGACCTGCGCCTCCCGGAGGGCGCCCTCCCACATGGCCTTCTTTATTTCCGCGTAGCCGATCGCTATCTCCCTTTGTGCCTGCACAGTGTCTGGGATAGCAGGTTTGACCATCTCGCTGACTTGGGCGGCGCATTTTTGGTCTGTGGCGCACATGGTGCCGGTTCCTGATGCACCTGTGACTGTGGGTGCTGCTGCGGGGATGAGGGCGTCGGCTACTGCAGCAACAGCTGTCGCTCCCCCGACCACAACTAGCACTCCAATCCATTGAGTGATGTAGGAGTCTCTGGTAGTGATCCAGACTTCATTAAGTCCGTTGGGTCCTTCGTATTTCTGGTAGGCGGCTGGGGTTCCGTCGGCGGTGCGGAGGTCGGTGGCGCAGTCTTCGGTGCAGAGTCCGGCGGCGGCTGTGGTGTTGTTGAGGATGTCGCCTGATCCGGCTTGGGTGCTTCCCTTGGCGTCGGCTTTGGCGGTTTTGGCTGCTGCTCTGTCGGCGGCTTCGATGGCGGCTTTGTCGGCTGCGTTGGCCTGGTTCCAGAGTGCTTCGGCGTTGGAGCCGCTGTTTTCTCCGGTGACGGGGGTGCAGCCGCAGTCGTTGCCGATGTAGCCCTTGCCGCCGTAGACGCCGGGTGCGCCGGTTGACTGTGCGCCGGCGATGCCGCTGGATCCGCTGCCGGGTTGGTCGCATTCACCGGGGTGGGTGAAGGCGCAGGTGACTTTGCCGCTGGGGTCGGTGTTGTTGAGGGGGTCGTTGTGGACGTAGGTGTAGGGGTTGAGGGTTTGGCTGGTGGTGGTGTCCAGGACGGGGTCGGGGGTGATGAAGGTGTGATTGTTGGGGTCGTAGAGGCGGCCCTTCATGTTGATGAGGCCGGTGTTGGGGGTGTTTTCGTGGCCGGTGAAGGTGCGGGTGAGGTCGCCGGTGGTGCCGGTGAAGGGTGTGCCGTTCTTTGTGACGAGGCGGCCGAAGGGTTCGTAGTAGAGGGTCTGGAGGGGGTTGCCTGAGGTGTCCAGGGTGGTGGCGGTGGAGCCGAGGCGGTCGGTGAGGTTGTACTGGACGTCGGTCTTGACGCCGTCGAAGACGGCCTGGCCGATGCTGCCGTCGGGGCCGGCGAGGTGGAAGACGTCCTTGTCGCCGCTGCCTTTGTGGAAGCGGTGCTCGAACAGGCCTCCGATGTAGAGGGTGTTGCCGATGGGGGTGGCTTCCATGATCTTGTTGTTGAAGGCGTCGTAGCGGTAGGTGGTGGTCACGCCCCGGGTGGTGACGGTGCGGGGCAGGTCGAAGGCGGTGTAGGTGACCTGGCGGGTGACGGTGCCGGCGGCGTTTTTCACGGTGGTCTGCCGGCCGCGGTTGTCGTAGCCGTAGGTTTCCTTGGCTCCGCCCATGCTGGTGGCATCGTGACCGGTGACGGTATGCGGCTGCACGGTGCCGGTGGGGTAGGTGAGGGTGTCCGCAGTGCCGTCGGGCTGGCTGATCTTGGTCAGGCCGCCCAGGGCGTCGTAGCTGTAGTCGATGCTCTGTGAGCCTGCGTCATGGCCGAGGTTCCAGCCGGTGAGCTGGCCCACGGTGTTGTAGTCGTAGGTTTCCGAGCGCAGCGGGGTGGTGGCGTCGTCGCGGGTCTGCTTGATGACCCGGCCGGCCGCGTCGTAGTCGTAGTCCAGGCCCATCACCTTGGTGCCCGCGCCGGTGGTGGCGGTGAGGGTGTCCAGGCGTCCGCCGGCGCTCTGGTAGGTGTTCTTGAGGGTGACGCCGTTGCCGAGCTGGGCGGTGTCCGTCTGCAGGTCGGGGGTGCGCTTGCTGACCGTCCACAGGGTTTTCGGGTCCTGGCCGGGGGTGATGTCGGTGACGGTGTTGGGGTAGCCGGCTGCGTTGTAGCCGTAGCGCAGGGTGAGCGGCTCGCGTCCGGTGACCTCGGGGTAGGTCAGCGTGTCGGCGGTGCCGTCTGCGTTGTAGGTCTGCGAGGTGGTGTAGGAGCGGCTGGTGGTCTGGTCGGTGTATGTGGTGCCGGCGGGCCGGCCGTAGGAGTCGTAGGTGAAGTCGGTGCGGATTTTATCGATCTGTTCGGGGCTGGTGGCGTAGTCCAGCTGGCCGATGCCGTGGGGGGCGCTGTCGTAGACGAACGCGGAGATGCCGTCTTCGGTGGTGCGGGAGGTCATCCGGCCCAGGTCGTCGTAGCCGAAGACGCTCTGGTGCTGGGCGTCGCCACGGGTCTCCCGCTCGATGAGGCCGTTACCGAAGTAGGCGGTGTCGGTGACTCCGCGGTCCGGTTCGCTGAGCCTGGTGCGGCGCCCGCGGACGTCGTACTGCATGGTGGTGACGTTGCCCTTGGCGTCGGTGATCGACTTCAGCAGGTCGAACGGGGCGTAGGTGTAGGCGGTGTTGAGGCCCTCGGCGCTGCCGTCGGGCTTGGTGCGGTAGTCGGTGTGGACTTTCAGCCGGCCGTCGGCGTCGTAGAGGTCGAGCCGGGTGGCGCCGGTGGGGTCGGTGACCGTCGTGGAGGCGAAGGCGGGTTCGAACACGGTGGATTTGCCGTCCGGGCCGGTCGACTTCACCATCCGGTCCAGGCTGTCGTATTCGAAGTAGCTGGTTGCCTTCCCTCCGGTCGGCGAGGGAGCGGACGTGGCCACGGTGCGGCCCAGCGTGTCGTAGGTGACGGCGGTGGCCAGTTTCCCGCCGACGTTGTCGAAGTCCTTGCCGAAGGAGGCGACCGGCCGTCCCAGGACATCGGTGGAGGCGGTGCTGGTCTTGGGTCCGGTGGTGGTGGTGACGCTCACGCCGTTGATGCCGCCGGCCAAGTCGCCGCGGCCGGCGTAGGTGATGTCGGTGGGCGCAGTGCCGTCGGTCTCGGCGTGGACCTGTCGGCCCAGATCATCAATTTTCGCTGTGGTGGTGCGGCCGTTGACGTCTTCGCTGCCCAGCGTGATGCCGAACGCGGGATGGGTGACCATCCATGTCGCCGGCCGGTAGGCGGCCACCTTGTAGTCGACCCACACCAGGGAGGGGTAGATCTCCTCGTTCGGCTGGCCGGGAAACGCCGGCTCGTAGGCGGTGTATACGGTGCGGTCCGGGCGCCCCGGCGTCTTGGACGTCACCGACGTCACCGCGCCCCGCGCGTTGTAGGCGGTGATCGTCGACTCGCGCACCCTGTCGGCATCATCGTCCGTGTTGTTTTTCTCCACGTCCGTTCTGGTCAGCAGGCCGCGCTCGTCGTGGAGGTAGGAGACGTTGCGTTCCCGCGTGGCGCCGTCGGCCGCGAAGCTCACCGTCTTGGACGAGAGAGCCTCACCGACCCGCCACTCCTCGATCAGCTCGGCCGCGGTGTCGAACTTCGTCGTCGTGATGAGCGCGGTGCCGCCATCGGTGGCCCGCGACAGCGAGGTCGGGTTGCCGAACTCGTCGAACACCGCAGCACTGTCGGTGCGCCGAAGCGCCGTGGCCGGCTCACTGACACCGGTGATCGCTGCGCCCGCCGCCTGGCCGTCCCAGTCGATAGCGACTTGCTGCGCGCCGGACTGTTCCCATTCCTTGGTGGTCGAGCTCGTGTCGAAGACAGCCATCACCTTGCCGCCGTGCTGCGGCCGGGCCTCATAGGCGGAAGACGTGCGTGTCACCCGCGCGCGGGCCGTGGCCGGCTTCGCGGCAGCCTGCTCGGCGGTAAGGATCGCCACCACCGTGGTGACCAGCGAAGGCCGCCCGACCTCCGGGTAGAAAGCGCCGTTGCTGACGCTCTTGCGGTGCGCGAACACCATCTCCGTCTGGGAGGCACGCCGCTTGTCGAAGACCCGGAACGTGCCGAACCCCAGGGAGCCGTTGCCCCGCAGGTCAGTGACCGGATCGGCGTAGGTGTACTGCCACACGCGGGCCGCGCCGGCAGAAGCGGTGTTGACCTGTCCAGCCCGCGACACCCGCTGGCGCACCACCGGGAAGCCCTTCTTCGGACACGTCAGCGGATACGTGCACGTGGCCGTCTCGGGCGTGCTGGACCAGGTGTTGGAGTAGGTGATGCTCTCCCGCTGCCAGGCCACTCCCTCGTCGTGCACCGACACCAACTTGTCGACCTGGCGTTCGTTTTGCTGCAGGATCCGCATCCGCCCCGAATCGATCTTCACCACGTCGGTGCGGCCGTCACCGTTGACATCCGCCAGCTGCGAAGTGGCCCGCCCGGCACTCTCGTCCTTAGTGCCGCCGCCCAGATCAATGTCGGAGGAGGTGAACGTGCCGTCACCGTCCGAAACCGCAAGATGCGTCGCTACGGCGTCGAAGGAGACGATGTCATCCCGGCCGTCGCCGTTGACGTCAGCGACCCGCAAATCCATCGAATCGTCATGCCCGATCGACACACTGTGCGGATCGGCAAGGCCCCGGCCAGTGTTGAACAGCAGGATGCCGTGCAGATCGTAAATGTGCTTGGCCGGGTCCGTCTTGGGCGGCAGCAGCAGCACATCCTCCAGACCGTCCGCGTTGAAGTCCCCCGGAAACGTCTCGAAACCAGACTGCTGGGGTGCCGCCCGGCTGTAGAGGCGGCCGGACTTGACCACCGACTGCGCACT
Organism: Streptomyces sp. NBC_00289; assembly: GCF_041435115.1. Taxonomy (NCBI): domain Bacteria; kingdom Bacillati; phylum Actinomycetota; class Actinomycetes; order Kitasatosporales; family Streptomycetaceae; genus Streptomyces; species Streptomyces sp. NBC_00289. Next base: position 307,283 of record NZ_CP108046.1, read on the forward strand.
CACCGTGGCCACGCCCGCATCACTGACACTCAGCGACGACACCGACGCCAGACACGTGCCGTCCGCCGACACGTTCGCCGACAGCTGCTCGGCCCGGCCGTCACCGTCCAGATCCGACACTCCCAGATCACAACGGGCCTTCATACTGCTGGCCGTAGCCGGCTTGAACGTGCCCGGCCCGTCCGCGATCCGCACCGACACCGTCGGCACCTTGTCCGATGCCGCCCCATCGGGGCTGAGCATGTCCAAACGGCCGTCACCGTTCACATCCGCCAGGTTACCCACCGCGTTCTCCGGCAGGTCGAACGGCGTCATCATGTCCTCAACGAACCGGGCGGCCTTCTTGTCCCACTTCAGCAGATGCGACGTCCACTTCTTCGTCACCGCCGAAAAGACCGGCAGCAAAATCTCCGCCGCCCCGTCGACGTTCGCGTCCACCGCGCGCGCCCGCCCCAGATCGGTCAGCTCCCCCGGCCAGCCCAGCGCCGGGGTCAGATCCCTCTGCGCATCCGGCGAGACACCGAACTTCACCCGGTCCGGCTTCCCCGGCCCCCGCGAATACAGAAGATCACTTCTGCCGTCCCCGTCCAGGTCCAGCACCCGCATCCGCGGATTACCAGCCGCCGTGTCCAGTGTCACCGAACCCCCGTCGACCACCGTGAACGACGGCGCCGCCGGCTGACTGGACCAGCCGAACTCCTTCTTCTTCACACACCCGCCCGCGCTGCCGCACTTCTGCAGCGAGGCCAGCAGACTCTGCCTGCTCGACGACACCGTGTAGGCGAGGTGGTACTGCCACGCCAGCTTCGTGTCATCCGGCATCGGCGCCAGCATACGGATCGTCTTCAACCGCTTCGTATGCGCAAACCGCACCCCCGCCGTATACGAGAACCTGGCCCCCGCAGCATCGTCCTCGTAATCGAACTCCACCCGCCGCTTCGCCGCCACCCCCCCGTTGCTCGTATACTCGATCTTGGAGATGAGGATTTCGTTGCGGGCCCTGCCGTCCTTGTCGTACTCGTAGGAGACCGTGTTCCCCGACGCATCCGTCTCATGGTCCAGCAGCCACGTCACCCGCACCGGCACCGCGAGATCCGTATCCATCAAAGGATTGTTGGCCGTGTCGAAACCGACCCCTGTCCTCGACCGGGTCGCCGTGTGCGGCAAAAACGTCTGCGTCACCCCCTTCTTGTCCGTCACCTCGAACCGGTCCGGACCCGTAATCCCCGGCGTCGTCCCCCCGAACGCCACAATCCTGCGGAAGCTGTTGCTCCGCGTCCGGTACTCCGAGCCGTCCCCTCCGTACTTGTCCGTGCCGCCCTGCACCGCCCCGACAAGAATCAGACGCTCACCATTCAGACAAAACCGGTCGTTGGGATCGAAGTGCACACCCCCGTGCGTGCCGTCCACCGCCACCGACTGTGCGCACCGGGCAATCGCCGACCCCGCACCCGACAACGACCACCCCACCCCCACCGAAGACCGACCGGCCCCCGACGCATACTGCAGCGACAGCCGCGGACTCATGGCCGCCCGCCCCGCCGGCACATCCAACGGCACCGACGTCGTAAACACACCCGACGGCAACACCTCCCCCGACGACGGCAAATACCCCGCGTCTGCTCCCTTACCTACCGCCGCGGACACAGACAACGCCTTCGGAATCACCGGCACACCCGACACCGGATCAGCCGCCGACGCCACCGGCGCCTGCCCCACCACCCCAGCCACCAACGCCGCCACCACAACCGGCGACAACGCAGCCAACCAACCAGGTCTCAGCAGACCCCCCGACCGCAACACACCACGACCAGCCACCATCGCCTCACAACCAGAGAAGACAAGGCCGAAACCCACGGCATCAGCCACCTCCCCCCAAACAACCCCCACCCCCACCACCCCGCCAGAGCAAACCCCACTCACACCACACTGAGCTTGTTCCACCATTGGTGTGGTGGTCAGGCTGCGAAGGCGGTCTCGTATTCGGCGGGGCGGTAGCCGCGTCCGGATGGCGTCCCGCTGAGTGGTGTAGGGGATCTCCGCGGTTGAGTGCGCGGGTTCTCTGCTCCCTGGGGTGCACCGTCTGCCGGTGTCTGCTCCCTGCTCAACTGGCAGGCCATCGTGCAACTGTCCGGAGTGGACGGGCAGTTCGACCCCAGGGGGTGCACGATGGCTTTGTCCCAGCAGGACCTACTTCGCCTGCTTGAGTCACTACGAGCTCGCGCAGATAGACGTCGTGGGGAGCCCCCAGCGACAAGGTGGGCACAGGTCCCGGTGATCATGGAGTTGCGACGCTCTGTGATTACTGGGGGGACCTGTGCCCGTGCTTCCATCATGGCTGACTGACCCGCTCTGGGAACAATTCGCGGCGCTGCTGCCCGAGCGCCCTACGGTCGATCCGTCCCACCCGCTGGGGTGCCACCGGCGCCGTATCAGCGACCGGATCGTGTTCGACAAGTTGCTGCAACTCCTGCGGTTCGGCTGCTCCTACCAGGCGATCTCCGACACGACCTGCTCGGCGACCACCATCCGCAACCGCCGCGACGAATGGATCCGGCTCGGCGTCTTTGGCCGACTCAAGCAGATCACGCTGGAGTCCTACGACCGGATCGTCGGGCTCGTGCTCGACCAGATCGCCGTCGACGGCTCCATCACCAAGGCCCCCGGCGGCGGCGAGGTCGCCGGGCGCTCACCGGTCGATCGCGGCAAACAGAGCTTGAAACGCTCGGGCATGACGGATGGTTACGGGATCCCGCTCGGCCGGGTCCTGGCCGGAGCGAACCGCCACGACTCGCCGCTGCTCTCGCCGACCCTGGACCTGCTGGACGACCTCGGGCCGCTGCCCAACGACATCATGGTGCACCTGGACGCCGGCTACGACTCGGACAAGACCCGCGCTGAACTGGCGGCCCGCGACCTGCGCGGACGCATCGCGCACAAGGGTGAGAAGGCGCCGATCCAGGCGAGCCGGCGGTGGCATGTCGAGCGTACGCACGCCTGGCAGAACGCCTTCTACCGCCTTTCCCGCTGCTACGAACGCCGCGCTACCGTCGTCAACGCCTTCTTCGATCTCGCGGACACGATCATCACCATCCGTAGCCTGATCCGTCGAGCCTGGGCCACCCATCGCTGGGACGAACGCCCCCACCGTCGCCCTTGAGTACCCGCCCTGCGCGCCTACCATGAGGCCGAAGCCGCCAGCACAGGATGGGTGACCCGAAGAAGACGGCCAACCGCCGTAGAAAGAAGTCGGCATGCTGCCAGAGTCGGAATTCGCCGTCATCCTCGGGATGTCCCCCGAACAGCGTGCGGCCTTCGTCGCAGGGGTAGCCGAGCGGGTCTTCGACCTGTACATGGACTGCGCACGGCCGTACCGCAGCAACGTTTGGGAAGCGATCACAGCTGCATGGGGCCGGGCATCCGGCGAGACCATACCTGGCGAGACCGCCGCTCGTCTGGCAGAAGCCCTCGATCAAGAAGCAGCCAGCTACTGCGACGATCTAGATGAGAGCATCGACATTCCCTTTGAGGTGATCACCGCCGTCGGCCACGCGCTCAAGGCCGCCTTCTTCGGCGACCCCAAAGACGCTGAAGCGGCCGCGAACTTCGCGACGGGCGGCATCGCCCGCGCAGCTCACGCATGCAACGACGATCAGGACAGGGCAGTACAGGAAGAACTCGGCTGGCAACTCGACTGGCTGCGTTACGTCAGTACGACCGAGGCGGAAGCCACCCGCGACGGATTCTCAGCACGCACAGTGACCAAGCCGACTTGGTATCTGCGCTGGGAGAACTGAACCCGCCAAACTGCACCGCCACCAATCTGCGTGACCTCTACGTTCGGCCGATGGTCTTGAACTCGTCCGCGAGGTCGCCGAAAGGCTGCTGCAGGAACTGATCGAGGCCGAGGCCACCACAAAGATCGACGCCGAGTGGGGCGAACACACCGACACCCGCACCACCACGTCGAGGCGCACCACTACCTCGACGCTGACATGCCCTGGCTGGAACGCATGCACCACAAGCGCCACTGGATCCTCGAACGTCGCGGCTTTACCGCCACCTCTCCCGGCCAGCTGCCCCAGCCGCCCTCCCGCCCCGTCGTCATCGCCGCCGACCGGATCCCGCACCAGCCGCGGCGAACTCGCCGGTGCCACAGGTACGGCAGTGGGCCAAGGACCAGGGCATGGATGTGCCTGATCCAGGCCCACTCCGCACCGACATCTGGGACGCTTGGTATGCGGCCCACGCCCAGCCGGTCGGCTGATCCATCATCACGGCCCGACCACTGGCTCGAATCGCCGGGTAGCCCCGCTCAGCCGGTGTGTCCTACATGCTCAATGTGCAGCGTGCTGTTCTGGACGTCGATGCGGTACAGGACCCTCCACGGGCCGCTGTGCAGACGCCGGTGGCTGCTTCCCCACGCGCGAGAGCCTTCGGGGGCCGGATCGTCCGCGAGCCGGTCCGTGGCATGCAGCAGTGCGTCCACGCCGGCGGAATCGGCCTTCAGAAGGCCGGCTGCCTCGTTGAGCGCTGTGGGCTCCCACGTGACGCTCCAGCTCACTCTCCGCTCCGGCCTGCTGCGTCGAGGAGTGCGAGACGCGCCTCGGCATGCGAGACGGGAGCCGGAGTGATCCCCAGGGCCCTGTCGCGCTCCAGGCGCGCGACGGCCAGGGCGTCTTCGAGGTCTTCCAGCTCCGCCGGGGAGATCAGGACGGCGGCGGGTGTCCCCCGGTCGGTGAGGGTGATGTGCTCGTGCTGGGCGGCACGACGCGCGAGGTCGCCTAGACAGGTGCGGGCTTCAGCGATCGGATAGGTACTCGACATGAATCTAGAGTACACCCACATAACACTTAGTGTGATGCGCCGGAAATCGCGGGCTTAGGAGTCATGCCGGTTGGCTCCGGCCAGGACGCGGCCCAGCGGAATGCCGTAACCATCCGTCATGCCCGAGCGCTTCAGGCCCTGTTTGCCGCGGTCCACGGGGGAACGCCCGGCGACCTCGCCGCCGCCGGGGGCCTTGGTGATCGAGCCGTCGACGGCGATCTGGTCCAGGACGAGGCCCACGATCCGGTCGTAAGACTCCAGCGCGATCTGCTTGAACCTGTCGAAGACGCCGAGCCGGATCCACTCGTTGCGGCGGTTGCGGATCGTTGTGGCCGAGCACGTCGTGTCGGCGATCGCCTGGTAGGAGCAGCCGAAGCGCAGCAGCTGCAGCATCTTGTCGAAGATGATCCGGTCGCTGATGCGTTGGCGGTGGCAGCCCAGCGGATGGTCCGGGTGGTCTTCCGGTCGTTCGGGCAGCAAGGCAGCGAATTGGCCCCAGAGCGGTTCGGTCAGCCATGATGGCAGCGCAGGCACAGGTCTCCCCAGTGATCACAGAGCGTCGTAACTCCATGGTGAGGTAGTCGGCGAGGGATTTGAGGATCTCGTCGGCGGTCTTGGTCCAAGTGAAGGGCCTGGGGTTCTCGTTCCACGAGACGATCCATGCCCGGATGTCGTCTTCGAGCGCCTTCACCGAGGTGTGGACGCCACGGCGGATGAGTTTGTCGGTCAGCAGGCCGAACCACCGCTCGTCGGGTAGGACCGCTGCATTGCTGCAGCGGTCCCCCCTCAGAACCGGCCGTGCCCGCTTTCCGAGCAACCGGCTCAAGCAAGCCCCTTGGGCTCGCGGGCGAACAGAAGTGCTGGTCACCGGCCGGGGCCAGTGGCCAGCCGACGCTGGCAGTGGGTGTGTATCAGGCGTGAGGCGGCGGGTTTGTCCGGCTTGCCGTTGCCCGCATCGGTAGTGATCGCGTGTTTGCGGATCGCGGTGCGGGTGACCTTGAGCCACTGCTCCCACTGGTCGGGGGTTTGCGGCTCGTGGTCGGCGTGCAGCAGCAGCCCTCCGCAGAGCGGGCATCGGCCGTCTTGCATCTGCAGCAGATGCAAGGTGCCTTTGCCCAGCGGGAGTTTGCCGCGGCGGCGCCGCTTGGCCCAGAAGTCGGCCAGGGCGGGATCGTCGGTTGACGCTCTCCCTGGCACCATCCGGTGCCGGACGATCGGCGTCCAGGCGAACTTGTAGAGGTAGAAACCGCTGGTGCGGTCCCCGAATACCCATGTGTCCTGCCTGAACGGGTTGAACATGCCGAAGTACCGGGCGGTCACCCAGCGCATCGGCTTGTTCGGGTGGGAGAACTTGGCCCACTTGTAGACCAGTCTCCACACGTAGGCGTCCAGCGAGTTGAACGCCCGCTTGGACACCCCGATCCGGTAGTAAGCGACCCAGCCCTTGATGATCGGGTTGAGCTTGGCGATCACCGCGTCGGCGTTGGCCCCTCGCAGGGCCAGCACTTCGGCGGCAAGCCGTTCCCGGATCCGCCGCAGGGCCGCGTTGCTCGGCTTGGTCAGCAACTTTCCGCGATAGCGTCGGATGTTGAACCCCAGGAAGTCGCAGCCCTCATCGAGGTGGACAATGCGCGTCTTGTCCTCATTGAAAGCCAGCCCCCGGGGCGCGAGCCACGCGGCCAGCCGAGCCTTGACCTGCTCGGCCTGTTCCCGAGAATGACACAGGGCGAGAAGGTCGTCGGCGTAGACGACCAGAACCGGAGAATCGCGCGCCAGAATCGTGGCATCACTGCCGAGAGCCTGGTAGCGGACTCCAGCGGCCTTTCCCATTCCGTGCAAGGCGATGTTCAACAACGCGGGACTGATCACCCCGCCCTGGGGAGTTCCCTCCACCGTCGGGGTGAACCAACCTTTCTCGACCACACCGGCCTTCAGCCATCCGGCAACCATTCCCCTCGCGGGAAAGTCCCCCAATGACGCGAGCAGGTGATCGTGGTCGATTCGGTCGAATGCCGCTTTCAAGTCAGCGTCGAGCACCCACAGGCGTTTAGCATTCTTGCCGCTCGCCGTCGTGTGGATGGCAACGATCGCGTCATGGCAGCCGCGACCGGGGCGAAATCCGTAGACCTTCGGTTCCAGCCGTGCCTCCCACTCGGGCTCCAGTGCATTCAGCGTCAGAGCTTGTAGGCATCTGTCTGCGATCACGGGAATTCCGAGTGGGCGCTGTTTCCCATTCGCCTTGGCTATATACACCCGCTTGACGGGCTTGGGCTTCCACGGGGCCGCGTCATGCTGGACCCAGTCGGCCAAATCGGCCTTTCCCTGGGGCAGCAGGACGACTTTCCCGTCGATGCCCGCCGTCTTGCGGCCATCGTTGACCTCCGTGACCCGCCGCACACTCGCGAGTGTGTTGGCGCGGGAGCGGAGCATCAACTTCTGCAGGTTCCGGACCTTGGCCAGGTCTCCTGCCTGCGATGCCGTAAAGATGCGTTGCCGCAGACGCCGTACGTCGTCCTCGACCTTCCGCCAGTCGATCGACGGCCAGTCGGTGATCTCGTCCTCCGGTCCGTTCGCCATGCCGGCTGCGGTCGCAGCGGCTTGCGCCGCCCCAGCCACGTGTGTCGTCACGGCGTCCAACTTGCCCTTCGGTTCAGGTGTCTTTGGTCATCGTTTCTTCACGGGCTCACCAGACCCACGTCAGCACCTTTTCAGGTCGAGGCATCGGCCCCTATCCGGCCAGTTATGCGGGAACCGCCGACGGAGGTGTCGGCATATGGTTCCCGGTTTCCTGCTGCCTTTCGGCGACCGGCATTCGCTTGTTGGGTCTTCCTGCATCCGCTGGAGAGTTGGGCCTTCCTCGCGGTTGGCTTACCAGGCCAGAACTGCATTGCCTGGACTCCATCGGGGTTGTCACGTTCCGCATGAGAGAGATGCTGCCGGGGAGGGCGCCCTCTGCACCCCGGGGACGGCGGTGCACTCCCGACCGGTCAAGTATCTCCAGTCGGCGCCTGCCGCTTTCCAACGGCCAGTCCCTATCTCCCGCTGAAACAACCCATCGGCGAGAGTGATCATGACGAGGCATCATCAAGGGTTCATTCGCATTCACCCGTCCGGCATTTCCCAGCCTGTAACCCCCGGATGGAACGAGGATCCTTGGGCATTTCCTCAGGCTTCGCACCCCGCGATTACTCGCAACGCACGCTGAGGCGGGAACGAGCCTTGCACACTGGCTCGGGTCCTACACCTTCGACATCGGCCGAACCTCCTTGGTGATTACCACTCTTCTCAAGCGACTTCGTGTCGCACGACCTGGTTGGTCCAGGAGGAGCCGGTCGGGGTGAAGTGGACGTGGAATCGGGGGTGTCTGCCGAGCCAGGTCTTGATCTCGGGAGTGTTGTGGGTGGCGTAGTTGTCACACGCCAGGTGCACGTCGAGTCCGGCGGGGACCGCCTTGTCTATCGTAACCAGGAACGTCTTGAACTCGATGGCCCGGTGGCGGCGGTGCAGTTCACCGATGACGGTCCCGTCGGCGATGTTGAAGGCGGCGAACAGGCTGGTGATGCCGTGCCGCAGGTAGTCGTGGGTGCGCCGTTGGGGCATGCCCGGCATCATCGGAAGTACCGGCTGCGAGCGGTCCAGGGCCTGGATCTGGGACTTCTCGTCCACGCATAACACCACCGCCTTCTCAGGCGGGTTGTGGTACAGGCCCACGACGTCGACGACCTTCGCGACGAACTGCGGGTCGGTGGAGAGCTTGAAGGCATCCTGCAGGTGCGGCTTGAGGTCGAACCGTTTCCAGATCCGGCCGATGGTGGACTTCGACAGCCCGGTCCGGGCCGCCATGGAAGCCCGCGACCAGTGCGTGTCCTGGCCCCGGAGTGGATTCCAGCGTCGCGGCGATGACGTCCTCGACCTGATCGAGCAGGAGAGACGGCGGCCGCCCCGGCCGCGGCTCGTCGACCAGCCCGTCCAGCCGCTGCTTGACGAACCGAGCCCGCCAGCGGCTCACCAACTGCTCGCGCACCCCGAGCTCCGCCGCCACCTGCTTGTTCGTCCCGCCCTCCGCGCACCGCAGCACGATCCTCGCCCGCAGGGCCAGGAACTGCGCGGTCTTCGCCCGCCTCGCCCACCGCATCAGCTGAGCCCGTTCGTCATCACTGAGCACCAGCTCCAACTTGCGCCGGCCCGGCCGCGGCTCATCCGCAAGCCCGGCCATCCGCTGGTCAACGAACCGCGAGCGCCACTTCCTCACCGTTTCCACGGTCACCTTGAACTCCGCCGCGACACGCGTATTCGGCTTCCCCTCCGCGCATGCCAAGACGATGCGTGCCCGCTCGGCAAGACAGGGCGCCACTGCCCCGCCCGCCCAGCGCAGCAACTCGGCGCGCTCCTCATCGGACAGCACCACTTCGACGGCACGAGGACCCCGGGACATGAAAACAGGCTACAGACTTAAGCCCGCGATTTCCGGCCCATCACATTAGGCGAACTGGCCCCGGTGGCGGACGTGGAGGCCGGCCAGCTGCGGCCAGGCGGCATGGGCGCTCATGTTCAGGTACAGCTCAAGCTGGAGCCGGGTGTGTTCCGAGGGCGTTGGCACAGCGGACATCCTGCCGCAGGGCCGGGGATCGGGATGGGGCAGGATGCGGCCTGTCGTAATCCACTTCTCGTGATCCGCATGTCTGCCTTGCCCGTTGCCTCCGCCTGCCCGATCACTGAGCTTGTTCAGTTCGGCTACTGATCGGGTGACGTGTGGTGAGGGCGGAACGGGCAGAGCCCCAGGGCTGTTGAGCGAGGTGTCTACGCTCAACTCTTCAGCCTTGGGGCTCTGTTGGTTCCTTATCGTGCCGTACTCGATGTTCCGCATGCCCTGGTGGAGTGGGTCACGATGCTCATCGTCACCCGTGAAGGTGACCGCAGGTGCAAGCTGCCAGCGTCCGAGCGCGCCCTGGTCACACTGGTATACCTGCGGAAGAACGACACCCTGCGTCAGCTCGCGGCCGGCTTCGGTATCAGCCTGGGCACCGCACACGCCCACGTGCACGCCGTGATCGGCCACCTCGCAGAGCTCGCGCCCGGTCTGACCGCGGCCCTGAGATCGCCCCGACGCCCGCTACCTGCTGCTGGAGGGGACACTCGCCGAGTGCGACCGGACCGGCGACGGCCGGGCGGACTACTGGGGAAAGCACCGCCGGCACGGCGTGAACCTGCAGGTGGTGACCGCTCCGGACGGCACGCTGGTGTGGATCTCGCCCGCGCTGCCCGGCCGGACCCACGATCTGACCGCGGCCCGACGGCACCGGATCATCGCTACGTGTATCCGCCTGGGCATCCCGATCCTGGCCGACCGCGGCTACCAGGGCGCCGGTGACATCGTCGTCGTGCCCCACAGACGACGACCGGGCAAAGACCTCACCGTCAAACAGAGAAGCGTCAACCGGGCGCACTCGCGTCTGCGGTGGCCTGTCGAGAGATCCATCGCATCGGTCAAGACCTGGCGGATCCTCCGCAAAGCCCGCTGCAACCCGAGCCGGATGACGTCAATCGCCAGAGCCATTCTCACCCTGGAGACTCACCGCTGAACAAGCTCACTCTGACCGCTTCCGAGCGCAAGCGGCTCAAGACGATGGCGGTCACAAGACAGAGCACCGGCTCCGTCAGCGCGCCCAGGTCGTCCTGCACGCGGCCCGGAATCGCTCGAACGCCCGCATCGCCGGGGAGACCAGGCTGCACCTGGACACCGTCCGCACCTGGCGCGGCCGATTTGCCGAGCACCGGCTGCCCGCCCGGTCCGACCGCAAGCGCTCCGGCCGTCCGACCTACTTCACGCCGTTGCAGGCGCCCAGGTCAAGGCCCTGGCCTGTCAGCTGCCCGCCGAGAGCGGGGTTCCGCTGTCGCGCTGGTCGACCCGGAGCTGGCCCGCGAGGTCGTCGCCCGCGCGATCTCCGCCTCCACCGTGCGGTGCTGGCTCAAGCAGGACGCGCTCAAGGGGAGGGTTCTTGCGGAGTACGAGACGTTGGACAAGAAGGGCAAGGACACCAGCGACGAGGAGATCGAGAAGCTCAAGGCGGATGACCCCGACCATGGGTGCGCACCCTCATGGTCCTTTGCGGCGCTGCTTCATGTGAGGGAGCGTCACGGGGCGGGTAGTGGTGTTTGGGCGTTGATTACTCATTCTGCGAGGAGGTGTCGGGGGTGAGGGTGGTGTCCGAGGCAGTTTTCGCATCATGTGCTGTGAGCCGGGATGGTCAGTCAAGAGAGGAGCCCTTGACCTCGGAAGAGGCCACTGTCACCAGCGGGACAATCGGTGGCAACCCTTGACGAGTAGTCCCTTCACAGTGCCGGTTCGCATGCTTGTGCAGGGGTCTCGCCCTGCCTGCAGGGGGTTGCGTCCAGAGAAGTGGTGTACGGGTTCGACCTGATCCGGGGGTTTGCTCCGGCATCGGGATGGTGCCCGCACGTCGCACCGACGTGGTCGGCATCTTCCCCGACCGCACCACCGTCATCCGCCTGGTCGGCGCGGTCCTGGCCGAGCAGAACGACGAATGGACCGAAGCCCGCCACTACACGGGCATCGAACTCCTCGCCAAAGCCCGCCTCCACCCGATCGCCGGACGGTTTCGTGGGAGACGATCACGCCGCGGGCGAGCATGAGCTCATCGACCTCGCGGAAGCAGAGCGGGAAGCGGTGGTGCAGCCACACGCAGCGGGACATGACCTCCGCCGGGTACCGGTACCCCTTGTACGACGGTGTCGCTCCGGCCTCCACGACAGCCCCTCCCAGATGTTCAGCAAACCCCAGATTCGGAGCACCGCGCTCAACTTGACAATGCCCCATTGACCCATCTACAGCTGCCGTGTTCGGGGAGGAGGCTCGCTTCAAGTGAGGTATCAACTACCTAGCTCTTCAGGGGTGAGGCGATCGTCCTCCGGGACATAGTGGGACCCGCCCAAAACTCAGAACATGACCTATGTGTTCGAGAAGCGGGGGACTTCAGGAGAGTTTCATCAGTGACCACCAGCATCGAACCTGTCCCCCAGCCCCGCCCTGGTCACGGCCAGGAGGGATTGGAACGAATGGCCGTTCTGCCGTCGATCGCCATGATGGGCACCGCGCATCACGCCACCGGCGAGGAACTGCTGGCTGAGCTGCGTCCTGGCAAAGTGTTCATGATGGGTGACAACCCTGCTCTGCCCCCGATGCCCGAGCGTCCGACTCTGGCGGACTTCTTCCGGCTGCGCCTTGAGCCCTTCACCGCCCGGCATATGCTGCACAGCGCCCGCCGGGCCCGAGACTTGGGGCTGAACGAGGAGGTGGTGCTGGCCTGTCTCCTCCACGACATCGCTGTGGGCGGCCTGCTGCGCAGCCACCATGGACACTGGGGCGCCCAGCTGGTGGCCCCTTACGTCTCCGAGGAAGTCGCCTGGGCTATCCGCCAGCACGAGATCCTGCGTTTCTTTCCCGACCCGTCGGTTGGCTACGACTACCCCGAGGCATACCGGACCTTCTTCGGCCCGCAATACGCCCCACCCGCACACATACACAGTGCCTATGAGCACGTTCGTGCACACCGTTGGTACATGACAGCGCGTCTGGTCACCCTCAACGACCTGTACACCTTCGACAACGAAGACGACATCGACATCGCCGAGTTCGAAGACATCATCGGCCGGCACTTCCGGCAACCCGATCAGGGCCTGGGCTTTGATGGCTCACCGGTCGCACACATGTGGCGCACCATGATCTGGCCTAACAACTTCCTGTAGCGCGGCCAGGGCGGTGCCTTCCGGCAGTCGGCCGGCTTGCCGGACACGGGCGCGGAGCGGGCCCTGGTGCGGGAGGTGGAGCTCCCGGTCCCCGGATGGAGTTGACGGTTGAGTGGAGGCCCTCTCGGCTGGCATGATCCGGCCGGCGACAGCGTGCACCTCACGCTGCCGGCCGGAAGGAACGCGGTGAACACCAACGAGCAGCACAGGTCCGGGCACGTCGTGATCGGCGTCGACACACACAAGCACGTGCACGTCGCCAGTCATGGACACCATCGGCAAAATCCTGGCGACATTGACTATCCCCACGGACACCGGTGGATTCCAGCAACTCCTGGACTGGGCAACCTCGTTCGGCAAGGTGCTCGCATTCGGGGTCGAGGGCACCGGCTTCTACGGCGCCACCCTGGCCTCGTTCCTTCGCCGGGCCGGTCACAAGGTGGTCGAGGCCGGCCGGCCGGACCGGCGGCTACGGCGGATGAACGGCAAGTCCGACACGCTGGATGCCGAGAACGCCGCCCCGCGGTTCTCGCCGGCTTTGCCACCGCCACTCCCAAGACGGCGGACGGCGAGGCCGAGATGATCCGCCGGCTGAAGATCGCCCACGACCAGGCCGTCGAACAGCGCGCGGCCGCGAGGGTCACCATGAAGGCGATGCTCGTCCACGCCGGCGATGGCCTGCGTCACGAGACCGCCGGCACAACGCAGATCGCTCTGGCCCGGCACCTGGCGGGCCTGCGTCCTCGACAGCTGGAGGGCCCTGAGGGCGCACTACGTCACGCCCTGCGCACGCTGGCCAAGCGGTGGCAGTACCTCGACGCCGAGGCCAAAGAGCTGACGAAGATGATCGATGACCTGGCGCACCGAGCCGCCCCGCAGTTGCTCGAGCCGTTCGGCATCGCAGTGGACACGGCCGCGGAAATCCTCGTCGCAGCCGGCGACAACCCCGAGCGCATCAAGTCCGAAGCCGCACTCGCCAAACTCGCGGGCATCGCACCCGTGCCCACCGGCTCCAAAATGACCAGCGCCAGGCACCGCATCAACCACGGCGGCCATCGCCAGCTCAACGCCGCGATCTACCGCACCGTCATCGTCCGCATGCGATTCCACCAGCCCACGATCGACTACGCCGCCCGCCGAACCGCAGAAGGCAAGACGAAACGCGAGATCATCCGATGCCTCAAACGCTACGTGATCCGCGAGGTCTACCACCTCATCCGGCCTGCCCCGAACGCGATCACTGCGTCCACACTCCGGGGGTCACCTCACTGGGGTCGACGGCGGCTATCGCAAGCACTTCGTCGAGCACGCCGCCACTCTCGGCATCGACTTGGAAATCACCGCCCGTACCCCCGGGAGCAGGGGGTTCATCCCGATCCCGGACGGTCGAGCGGACCTACGGCTGGCTGATGCTCCACCGCCACCTGGCGAGACCCTCCCTGCCCGATCCGAAGCCATGATCGATCTACCTCGCCATGACCGACCTCATGGCCCGCCGACTCACCGGCGAGGCCACCATCTCCTGGCGCAACCGGGCGGCGAAGCATGAGCTTGTTCAGTTCGGCTACTGATCGGGTGAGGTGTGGTGAGGGCGGAACGGGCAGAGCCCCAGGGCTGTTGAGCGAGGTGTCTACGCTCAACTCTTCAGCCTTGGGGCTCTGTTGGTTCCTTATCGTGCCGTACTCGATGTTCCGCATGCCCTGGTGGAGTGGGTCACGATGCTCATTGTCACCCGTGAAGGTGACCGCAGGTGCAAGCTGCCAGCGTCCGAGCGCGCCCTGGTCGCACTGGTATACCTGCGGAAGAACGACACCCTGCGTCAGCTCGCGGCCGGCTTCGGTATCAGCCTGGGCACCGCACACGCCCACGTGCACGCCGTGATCGGCCACCTCGCAGAGCTCGCGCCCGGTCTGACCGCGGCCCTGAGATCGCCCCGACGCCCGCTACCTGCTGCTGGAGGGGACACTCGCCGAGTGCGACCGGACCGGCGACGGCCGGGCGGACTACTGGGGAAAGCACCGCCGGCACGGCGTGAACCTGCAGGTGGTGACCGCTCCGGACGGCACGCTGGTGTGGATCTCGCCCGCGCTGCCCGGCCGGACCCACGATCTGACCGCGGCCAGACGGCACCGGATCATCGCTACGTGTATCCGCCTGGGCATCCCGATCCTGGCCGACCGCGGCTACCAGGGCGCCGGTGACATCGTCCTCGTGCCCCACAGACGACGACCGGGCAAAGACGTGATAGCTGGTGATCGACATCGGCATCGTGCTGTGCGGTCAGCGTACCGGCCACGGGGAGCGGCGGGTGAGGGTCGTCCACTCCTCGTCCGCCCGGCCGGGCACGGCCCGCCCGGCGCCGGCCCACCGGGCGGCGAGTTCAGTGAAGATCGGCTCCAGCTCGGGGCGGGAAACCGCACTGCCACTGTGCTGGGCGCCGGGAAGGGACGGAAGCCGCATCGTCTTGGTCACACCGGATTCAACGTCTTCCGCACCATCCCAGTCACCCACGGCCGGGGCGGGCCTCGTGGAGGCCCGCGCGGACAACAGCGGCCGCAGCCACCGCGCGCGTTTCCGATCCCGAGTGGTGGGGTCTACGCGATGTTCGTAGCGAACAGGCGTTGCATCGCCGTGGATACTCCGGTCACCTCCAGCGCGATACCCACCTTCTGGCACATGCGGTGGGCCCGGAGGGCGGCGCTGAGCGTGGCGGGTGCCGGCTCCCCAGCGGGAACGCTGAGGATCACGCAGCGGGGCCGGCAGGCACGGACGAAGGCCTCGATCTCCTGGACGGCCGCGGCCCGCGTGGCGATGTCGAGATTGCAGTGCAGGGTCACCCGCAGCACGTCGCCGTCCAGGCTGTGACTGAGCAGCATGATGGCCTCCACTCCGGCGGTGAACTCACCCCCGTATTCCCGCTCCGGCCCGGCCCGGGGTTGTCTGACCTGGCAAGGATGACAGCCAGGGCGCGTCACCGCAGCTCACGGCGCGCCCTGCGACCAGCAACCGGCCAGGGGAAACAACGGCATACCAAACCACCGATTTTGGTTTTGGGTATGGACTGCTCAGAGAGCCTGCGCTCGACGGGAGTGTGCTGGAAGTACCAGAAGAAGCATTCCGGCCCTTCCGGACAGGCAGTGATCTTGATGACGACCACCACGACCTCCCACAGCCGGCAACAGCGCCCCGCGCCGCACGCCGCCGCGGCCGGTGCGCGCGTGTTCAGCCTGCCACTGGAACACGGACCGCTCGCACCGGCCACCGCCCGCCGTGCCGCCCGCCCCATCCTGGCCTCCTGGGGACTGGACGAAGACCAGCTCTACGACGCCCTGCTGGTCATCTCCGAACTGGTCACCAACGCCGTCACCCACGCCCTACCCCCCGTCGCCCTGCACCTGCACACCACCACCAACGGCCCAGGCCGCGTCCAAGTCCACGTCAGCGACGGCGGCCCCCACACCGCCTCCCCCACCACCAGCTGGGCCACCACCCGCCCCACAGACGAACACGGCCGCGGCACCACCATCATCACCACCCTCGCCCACCACACCGGCACCACCCCCACCCCCGACAACGACACCGACGGCCTCATCAACCACTGGGCCGACCTCAGCGCCGCCTGACCCCACCAGGTTGAACGGGTCGGCGGGCGGGACGGCGATCCGGGTTCGGCGCCGCAGCGGGGGCAGGGATGGCGCTCGACTCGTCCGCGTCGGTCGGGGAAGGCTTGTGAGGGTGCCTGCAGGCACCCTCACGCGCCGAGGAAGCCGTCAAGAACGCCCAGAAGAGCCGAGGACCCGTCACCGTCGCCGGCGTCGCCCGCACAGCGGGTATCTCCCGCTCCTGGCTCTACACGCAGAGCAATCTGGTCGACGCCATCAAAGCTGAAGCAGGGAGTACCGTCACCCGTGCGGACCGGTCAGCAGCCGACGGGCACCGCCTCACTGCACCGGCGCCTGGAAGCCGCCCTGTTGCGGGTCAAGAACTCCGGGCGGCCAACACCGAGCTGACCCGACGCCTGGAAAGGGCCCACGGCGAGATCCGGCGACTGCGCACGGAGTGTCCATGACGTGACCGCGGCGTTCCTGGACGGGGTTCGATTACCGGCGACGTGTCGCCTGGGCGGCGGCCAGCAGATTTCGGATCCCGATGACGTCTCTACCAGTGCGCATCGCGATCTGGGCTGCCGGCTCGCCGCTCTGGTATGCGGCCACGATCGCCGCAGTCAGATTCCGGCGGGCCACATGGACCGCTTCTTGCGCATCGTGCAGCGCCTGGGCTGCCGCCTCCAGCGTGTTCTCCTCGCTCGCCATATCGATCATCGTGCGTGGGGCCACAGGACCGGTACGGTGGCCCTGCTGGAACTCCTGGCACCGCTGGAGCGTGATCGCCCTGGTCGCCTACGCCTTCCTGGCCGTCACCGCCGCCCTCGAACGCGCCGCCCAGACCACCCGCGACGACCCCGACGAGGCCAACCTCGTGCCCCTCAGCAGCCACGAACTCCTCCGCCTGCTACGGGCCTTGATCCTTCCGCCACCCCGACGAGACCCCGACCACCTGCTGTGGTGGTCCACCTGGCGCCGCCGCCACCAACACCGCGCCCGCCTCTGCCACCGCCGCTGGCATGCATACGCCGACACCCCGCCATGATCGAAAACTCGGCCGCTGCTCTACAGCTGCCGTATCCTTCCTTCGTTATTACGCCGCCTGCCACCCCAACGAGCCCGTTTCCGCGAGACTCGGCAGGGCACGCGCCGCGGACCATGTTTCCGTTCTCCCGGGTGAGCAGGATGATCTGACTCAGCAATTCGAGACTTCCGCCACCGCTACTGCTACCTGCGGGGGCTGATGTCGGCGTACTCTCGCTTCGGGCCGGGCCGGTACGTTTGAACGTCCCCAGGTGTTAGGCCACTTCGTTCTCCCGCTCGATGGCCTGGAGGCGGTTCTTGAGCCGGTAGCTCGGGCCGTTGATCGCGATCACTTCGCAGTGGTGGAGGAGCCGGTCGAGGATCGCGGTGGCGAGGACCTCGTCGCCGAACACCTGTCCCCATTCGCTGAAGGTCTTGTTGGAGGTCAGGATGATGGAGCCCTTCTCGTAACGCTTGGAGATGACCTGAAAGACCAGGTTCGCCTCGGCCCGTTCGAGGGGCTGGTAGCCCACCTCATCGATCACAAGGACGCTCGGCCGCAGGTAGGTGCCGAGTTTGTTGACCAGCCGTCCGGCCGACTCGGCAGCCTTCAGATTGCGGACCATGTCGTCGAGACTGGTGAAGTAGATCGAGTAGCCGGCCCGGCAGGCCGCGACAGCGAGAGCGACAGCGATATGCGTCTTGCCCACTCCCGGTGGCCCCAGCAGCGCGGCGTTCGCCTTGCCGTCGACGAAGGAGAGGCTGGCGAGGTCTTTGACCTTGCGCGGGTCGAGCTCGGGCTGGAACGAGAAGTCGTATTCGTCCAGCGTCTTGTGGTGTGGCAGCTTGGACAGTCGCAGGCCCTGGCGGAAGCGGCGGTCGTCGCGGACGGCGAGCTCTTCGGAAAGGACCAGGTCGAGGAAGTCGAGGTAGCCCATCTTCGCCTCGTCGGCTCGGCGGGTGTACTCGTTGATGGTCTCCGCCAGGTGGGGCAGGCCGAGCTTGCCGGCCGTGGTGCGGATGCGGTTGCCGGTCAGCTCGCTCAAGACGACTCCTTCGTCGGGGAGTTGGTGGTGAAGGGCCGGGTGCCGGTCAGTTCGTCATAGACCGACAGCGGCCGCCGCCCGACCTCGATCTGGGTTGCAGCGGCCCGGTTCAACAGGGCCTGCAAGGGCCCGATGCGACCCGCCGCGGGGAACTCGCTCTGCGGTGGTGGCGGCTCGTCGCCCGTCGTAGTGCGGCGGTTCTTGCCGGTTGGCAGGCCGTCCCAGTGCTCATCCTGCTTGACAACCACGCCGCGGCCGACCGCCCGCGGATGGCTGGACAGCAACGTCTCGCCGCTGGCATCGGGGACGGTCGTGTGCAGCATGACCTGGGATTTCGTCGCTCTGATCTCCACCAGCTGACGCGGGCGGACCTTGCGGGCGGGCACCGAGTAGAGGTTCCCGCCGAACGCGACCAGACAGTCCTTGCCCACCGGCCGCAGATGCCGCTCGGCCACCAGATAGGGCGAGGACGGCAACGGCTTCAGGGCGGCGTGATCCCGGGCGGCCCGGTGTCCGATGACCTCGTGGTGGGTGGCGTGGGTGCGGGCGCGTCGCTGCGGCACCCACGCCAAGAACGCGGCATCCAACTCCTCGAGCGAGGAGAACGCCCGCCCGGCCAGCACGTGATCACGCACGATCAACACCTGGCGTTCGACCCGACCCTTCCCGGTGGGCCGGTAGGCGGCCAGCACGTCGATGTCGAAGTCGTAGTGGCCGGCGAAGCCGACCGCTTCCGGATGCAGCGGAACCGCCTCACCGGGAGCGACGTGCCGGCGCACGACGGTCTTGGTCCGGTCGTAGACGATCGACATCGGCACCCCGCCGAAGTGCGCAAATGCCCGCCGGTGGCAGTCGAAGAAGGTCTGCAGGTCCTGGCTCGTGGTGAAGCAGCAGAACGGATCGCGCGAGTACGACAGCACCATATGGAACGAGTAGACCTTCGGGATTCCCAGGTGGGCGAGGATCTTGCCTTCATCGCCCCAGTCGACCTGAGCCTGGGCCCCGGGAACCACCTCGAAGCGGCGGTGCATACCCGCCAACTCCCGCGGCTCGATCCCCAGTTCACCCGCGATCCGCGGCCGGGCCTCCTGCAGATAGAGCTTGACCCGCTGGTAGTTGATCGTCGAGCCGTACTCCTTCACCAGGCGTTCGTGCACCACAGCACCCTTGATGAGGATCTCTGCCCGCAGCATCGCGTCGATCAACGGGGCGACCTCGTCGACCGCCTTCTTCCGGGGCCGGCCGTTCGACGTCCGCCTCGGCGGCACCGACGCCGCCGTGCTCGACAGATACTTGCGGACCGTCTTGCGGTCCAGCCCAGTCTCCTTGGCCACCTCGGTCAGACTGACCGCCCCTGACTCGACCAGAGCACGGAACCGCCGCAGTTCCAGCCAGCGCTGCGGGTCCAAAACCACCGCGTCACCACCCTCCGCCACCCTTCACCGGACGAGCAGAAGAGTGCCGGGCACCACGATTCACCGCACCATCAAGCGTCCCTTTTCACTCGTACGCGACCGGGGACGATCGTGTGTACGCCGACAGCTGATGCTGGACGGGCGGCGTAAGTCGATCCAGCCGATGGCGGAGCGGCTGCCGGACGGCAACGAGCAGAACCTGCAGCAGTTCGTGAATCAGTCGACGTGGGATCCGGTGCCGGTACGGCGGCGGATCGCCGAGCGGATGGTGCCCCAGGTCTGCCCGGATGCCTGGGCGGTCGATGACGTGTCGTTCCCCAAGGACGGGAAGATGTCGGTGGCGGTCGCCCCCCAGTACTGCGGAGCGCTGGGCAAACAGGCCAACTGCCAGGTCGCGGTGAGTGAGCTTCTTCGAGTTGGCCACCGATCGGGTGACAGACAAGGGCTCGTAACGGACAAGGCTCCCGGACAGTTGAGCGAGAGATCTCACGTCTCAACTCATTTGTCAGGGAGCCTTGTTGGTTACCTATCCTGCCGCACTCGACCTTCCGCATGCCCTCGTGGAGTGGGTCACGATGCTGATCATCACCCGCGAGGGTGACCGCCGGTGCAAACTGCCGGCCTCTCAGCGGGCCCTCATCACGCTCGTGTACCCACGCAAGCACGACACCCTCGCCCAGATCGCCGCCGGCTTCCGGATCAGCGAGAGCACCGCCCACGCACATGTACACAGCGTGATCACCCACCTGGCCGCCCGCGCACCCTCTCTCACTCACGCGCTGCGGCAAGCCCGCCCTGAGCACATCCTCGTCGACGGCACGCTCGCCGAATGCGACCGCGTGGGCAACAGCCAGAACGACTATTCAGGCAAGCACCGCAAGCACGGCGTGAACATCCAGACGGTCACCGGCCCGGCCGGTGAGCTCGTCTGGTACTCGCCGGCCCTGCCCGGACGGACCGCGGACATCACCGCCGCCCGCACCCACAACATCGCCCCATCTGTGAGCGACTGAAGATCCCCGCCCTCGCGGACAAGGCGTACCAGGGTGCCGGCGGAACGTTCGCCACACCCGTCAAAAGACACCGAAACCGTGAGCTCACCGTCAAAGAGAAGGCCGTCAACCGGGCACACGCCCGACTCCGCTCGCCCGTCGAACGGGCCTTCGCACGACTCAAAGCCTGGCGGATCTTCCGCAAAGCCCGCGTCAGTCCCAACACACTCACGTCAATCGCCAAGGCCGTCCTCACCCTGGAGAAGCAACGCTGAAGAAGCTCAGTGTGCACGCGGTCTCCGACACCGCGTCGTGTCCGCTGCAGTGGCGCCTGTTCGTGCCCCGGGAGTGGGCGCAGGATCCGGTCCGCCGGCGCAAGACCGGGATCCCGGAGGAGACCGGGCACCGGGAGAAGTGGCGCCTGGCTCTGGACACTGGTGATGAGCTGGCGGAATGGGGTCTGGTTCCGCCGGTGCTGGTGGCCGACGCCGGCTACGGGCAGAACGCCGACTTTCGCGACGGGCTGGACAGCCGGGGCATCGGATACGTGGTGGCGATCCGCTCGGATGTGGGCGTCCACCCGCACGACGTGCAGCCCGCCGCCTCCGCCTGGTCCGGCAGCGGCCGCAAGCCGCAGCCCCGTTACCGCGACAAGCCGTCCCCGGTGGCCGCACTCGCCGCCGGCCACGGACGGCAGGCCTTCAGCGAGGTGACCTGGCGGGAAGGCTCCCGCGGGCCGATGCGCTCACGCTTTTTGGCCCTGCGGGTGCGGCCGGCCGGGATCAAATCCCGACGCATCGCTCAGGCCGCCGCCGGCGACAACAGCTGGGACGGCGTCCTGCCTGAGCTGACGCTGCTGGCCGAGTGGCCCGCCGGCGCCGAAGCACCCACCGACTACTGGCTGTCCAACCTGCCCGCCGACACCCCGATCACCGAACTGGTCCGTCTGGCGAAGATCCGCTGGCGCATCGAGCACGACTACCGGGAACTCAAGCACGGCCTCGGCCTGGACCACTTCGAGGGCCGTTCCTGGAACGGCTGGCACCATCACGTCACCCTGGTCACCGCCGCACACGCCTTCCTCATCGAACAGCGCCTGGCCCCAAAAGCCGATACAGCCAACTCACCCTCTACCAGACCCTCGACGCCATCCAGGACCTGCTGAACTGCTGGACCGGCACCTGCACCACCTGCCACCGCCCCCTGCCCAGAACGGCCACCAGCCCGAACTCAAGATCCAGAGCAACCTAACGGAGTCCTAACCATGTACAGGAATATACATCGGTATATATGCAGGTCAGTCCCTCTGGTCCGTTCGGGTACGCCTTGCTGGCGTGAAAACATGACTGTGGCGCCTGCCCGCCGATGCCGGTCGCTCGGTGGGACGTTGAGCCCGTAGGTCAGTCTGGTGCCGGGGCCGCAGAGGGGCCACGCACTGTTGCCATCGAGCACGCCGGTCAGATTCTCGCTCCTCCCGCGGCCCCCTGGGCAGGTGTCATCCCGTACGGATCGAGACCTGGGAGTGGCGCATGACGGACACCAGCGGCAGCGGATGTCGCGGGTGGTCATGCCGCGGGAGTACAGGGACAGGATCATGTCGTCGACCTGCGACAGACGCCGCTTGCCCTTCACGATCACCGGCTCGAAGTCCGCCTCCCGATCCCGCCGGCACCTGGACGGTCACCGGGCCCGTCGAGGTGCTCAGCGTCTTGGCGCAGGAGTCGTTGCGGGACGTCCCCAATCCACGGCCGGCCGGGTCCCCGGTCTCGTAGTCGAGGTGGTCGGCCATCTCGGCCTGCAGGGCCCGCTCCAGCACCGCCTTCATCATCTGCTGCAGCAGACCGCCCGACCCGTCGATACCGACCCCGGCCGCCTCCGCGTCCGCCAGCAGCTTGTCGATCGTCGCCGGCGACATCACCGACGCCAGCCGACGCCCCGCCTCCTCGCGGTCGTCACGGGACTCCACTGTCTGCATGAACTCGTTCATCAAGTCACTCACTGTGCGTCACATTCCTGGTGTCAGCCGAAGCCCGACCAGCACCCAACAAGATCATCGCTTACACAAGGAAGTGAACACCCTCGGCCGCCTAGCGGGCCCGGCGCAGGCCGGTGATGTCCAGGGCCTGATTGATCGTTCCTTCGACGCCGGCGAAGGGCGTACTTGGCCTGCCAGGCGTGGGTCCCCGACATCGCGCCTCAGCCGGAAGAGGTGTCCTGATCAGCCCCGCAGCCCTGAGATCGCTGCCGTGTCGGGGCCAGCGAGAATGCGGCAGCACCGCAGGGCCGCATCTTCGAGAACCATGTGATGAGAGAGGGAGCGCGGATGACGGGAGCCGGTGCGCGGGTGATCGCGGTCATGCCCGACGGTCAGGAACTGCGGGCCTCCAGTACGGGGTCGGGATCACCGTCTGGGGGACAGGGAACGGAGGCCGTCCGGAGCCGGTCGAGTACCGCGTGTGGTTGGGAGCCGGCCATGTGCGTCCCCTGGAAGGCGGCGACTACAGCACGGTGCCGGCCCGACCGGCCGGCACGCCCGTTGCCTTCGCTCCGCGAGTGCAACGCCGCCTCCTCACTTCCCTGACGCCGGAGCTCCGACAAGTAGGTCACATCGTTTCGCACGGATCCGGTAGGCGTCACCGGCGGGGAGGGAGTGCGGGCCTCGGCATCCTTTCGGATGCCGAGGCCCGGATGCGGTCCGGCTGTACCCAGAGCGCGGGAAACCGGTCCTGGCCCGCGCACCCGTGTCGGCGCGGACTGATCATGAACCTAGCGGGGCCAGTGCCACGCTGTACCCCGGAAGGGAAAGGCGAGGCGACGACGCGCGCCGTGTGGCGCTGCAGCTCTCCTTCAGTGCGTCTCAGGAGGACCGAACGCCCCTACACCGACGCCCGCACAGGCCCCTGGCAGCAAGCAGGGCTCGGAGGCGTTCGAACGCAATCATTCAGCAGGTAATCGGAGTGTGACGGTGGCTGCCGTGATGTGACGGTCCGTGAGGGTGTGAGGCGTCGGTTGTGCGGTGTGGTGGATCTTGCCGTGCCCGAGCTGGAGTCGATGACGCGTGACGAGCTGGTCGTGCTCGCCCGTGGTCAAGCAGCCCGGCTCGATGAGCTGGCGGTGGTGATCGCCCGTCAGGATGCGCAGATCGCGGCCATGGCTACGCAACTCGCCGACTTGGTAGACAAGTTCGAGCGGCAGGCCCAGGAACTGGCGAAGCTCCAGCATCTGCACTCGCGCAACAGTTCCAACTCCTCGATGCCGCCCTCGAAGGACGACACCCTCGGGAAGGTGCCGCCGCGCAAGGAGCGCCGGGCCAAGCCGAGCGGTCGCGGTAAGGGCAAGCAGAGGGGTGCGCCCGGGTCGGCGCTGTGCTGGCGCGGGGACGATGAGATCGACGACCGCCTGGACCGTTTCCCCCAAAAGGCATGCGGCTGCGGGGCCGACCTCGTCGACGCGGTCGGCCTGGGTGTGGTGTGGTGGACCGCTACCAGCAGCACGAGATCCCGCTGGTGGCGGTGGCCGTCACGCAGTACGACCAGCACGCGGTGGCCTGCGCCTGCGGGAAGGTCCACCGCCGAGCGTCCCGCGGGTGCCGGGCGTGGACGGGCGGAGTATGGGCCCAGCCTGCGCGCATTCGCGGTCTACCTGCTTGTGGTGCACTTCGTGCCGGTGCACCGGATGCGTGAGATCCTCGCCGCGCTGACCGGCGCCGAACCCTCCGTCGGCTTCGTCCACGCCCTGCTGGCGCGGGCGGCGTCCCTGCTGGCGACCTGCGACTTCGTCATCCGAACCCTGATCACCCTCGCCTTCACGCTCTGCTGCGACGAGACCCCGCTGAAGGCCTGCCCGGCCACCCCCGCCCCGGGCAGAGTCGAGGCCAAGAGCTACCTGCACGTCGCCTGCACCGGGCTGTACACCAACTTCCTGCTGGGCGACCGCTCCATGACGACCTTCCGGCAGTTCGTCTACCGCGACCTGGAGCCCGGGGCGGTCATCGTCCACGACCGCTACCAGAACTACGACAGCATCCACCTCGGCACCCTCCAGCACCAGTTGTGCCTGACCCACGTGCTCCGGGACCTGGCCGGCGCCGCCGGGCTCTACCCCGAACAGGCCTGGCCCACCCAGCTCGCCGACGAGCTGCGCGAGCTGATCCACCGCGCCAACCAGGCCCGCGACCGAGGCGAGCAGACCTTGGCCGCACGGATCAGGCAGGTCGCCCTGACCGGCCTGCGGCACGCCGTGCGCATCGGCCTCGCGCACACCGCCACACTGGCGGACGCCCGGCCCGGCGCCCGCAAGGCCCGCCTGCTACTGCAGGCCCTGCGCGAGCGCGAGGACGACTTCCTGCGCTTCACCACCGACCTGCGCATCCCGCCGACCTCGAACCAGGCCGAACGCGACCTGCGCCCCTCCAAGACCCAAGAGAAGATCTCCGGGCGGCTCACCGACCTGCAACGCGCCAAGGACCGCTACCTCATCCGCGGCGTGCTCTCAACCGCGACCAAGCACGCGGTCAACTCCCTGACCGTGCTCCGCGACGCCTTCACCGGCACGCCCTGGCTCCCCCGGCAGCCACCGCACCCGCCTGACCACCCCACACAACAGCCGCTGACCACCGGCCACCGGCCGTCACCGCACACCCAAAACCGTCACACAGCGCAGCCCTGCTGAATGATTGCGTTCGAACGCTTCTTCCGGAGTTCTACCGGCGGTAGAATCGGGGTATGAGTAAGCCAACGAGCATCAAGACCAGCGAGGAAGTGCGCGACCGGCTGCGTACCCTTGCCGACGAGCGCGGCACCACCATTACTGAGCTGCTCGAAGAGCTCGCTTCCCGCGAGCTCACGGAATGTGAGCGTGAGCAGCGTGCCGTCGAGGCGGCCCGTGAGCTTGGCATCGAGTACAGCGAGCAGGTCCAGCAGGTCGGCCAGGACGCCTGGGCGAAGATCCGCTCCCATCAGAGCGGCGCCGCCGCGTGAACCTGACGGCCGTCCTGGACCATACCGTTCTGACCGCTCTGTATCGCGCGGATCTCTTCTCCACCGGCCTCTACGTCGAAGCCTCGCGCGGCGCCGGCCGCGTTCTCATCCCGTCGCTTTCCATCGTTGCTGCTGAGCGGCAGGACGCCGGCGCGGGCAGGCACGCGGCATCGCTGCGGTTCGCGGAGAGCGTCCCGTTCACCGCCGCTCATGCGGTGGATGCGATGGACTGGAGAGATACGGATTGGCCGGTGGCTCACGCGGCTGCCATCGCCTGGCAGGCAGTGAAGGCGGGGGATCCGATCACGGTCCTGTCACTGGACCCCGAGCTGTATGCGGGCACCGGCATCACCCCGCTGAACCCCACCTGACAGTGAGGATGTGAGTGGTGGTTCTGCTGATGCGTCTGACTCGCCACCTGACTGACGTCTTCGACTGTCCTGTTTGGGATTGTCGGCGCGTCGGCGGGCCTCCATGCACGCGGCCGGACGGGCGCTTGTGACTTCATAGCGCCTCTGTGTGTCAAGCGGCTTGAGCGAGGTGACTCCGTTGGTCGCGTTTCATAATCCGGTAGACCACGTTGGACAGGCGGCGCTTGAGGGCCCGGCGGCCCTCGGATGGTGTCTTGCCTTCCGCGATCTTGCGGAGGTAGTAGTCCTGCCCGCGGCCGCCGTCGCGGATCTGGCAGACGGCGATCGTATGCAGAACCGAGTTCAGCGCGCGGTTGCCGCCGGTGTTGAGCCGATGACGGACGTTGTTGCCGCCGGAGGCGTCCAAGGGTGCGCTTCCGGTGTAGCTGGCGAAGTGGTGCTCGGTGGGGAACCGGCTGACGTCCCCGATGTGGCCGAGGACCTTCGCGGCCAGCACGGTGCCCAGGCCCGGCAGGGCGGTCAGCGTGGTGCGGGTCGCGGCGACGGCCTCGCGCATTTCGGCTTCGTTGTCCTTGACCTGCCGGTCCAGTCTGCGCAAATCGGCCAGCAGGTCACGGGCTATGTCCCGGCGGCAGTTGTCGGTGGCCGTGACCGGCCGGATGCCCTTCGTCGGTCTTGCGGTCGGCGCCGGTGGCCAGCAGCCGGGCCCGTGCCGACAGCGTGGACGGCACGTCGACCACGTTCTCGCCCGCGGCCGCCAGTTGCTGGGCGAGCGAGTGGCCCAGGCCGCCGGCGCCCTCGACCGCGAAACGACGGTCAGGCCACTGCTCGCACCAGCGCATCAGCTGGCGGAAGGTTCCGGCGTTGACGACGAACCGGCGCTGGGCCACCTGGTGGCCTGCTGTGTCGACGGCGACGGCGGTGTGGGACGACTTGTGGGGATCGACACCGATCAGGATCACAGGCTGCTGCTCTCGCACTCGATGAGTCAGGAAGGGGAGTGCGGTGGGCACCCTGACTTGAAGTCACCGTGTCGCCTTCATGCCTCTGTCGAGCCACACCGCGCGGGTGTCAGCCGGCGGCGGCACGCTATCAGTGAGCCAGCCCATGGGCGGCAAGGAGCACTGCGGGCCCGTGCCGACCGACACCCTGGACGCTACGGCTGCAGACCGAGCATCTGGGGCCGATTGAACAAGTCAGGAGCCTGGTCGAGAAGCCCCGTCACTGTCTTGTCCACCCGCCCGACCGGCGCGTGCCGCCCTCGGAACGGACTCACAAGGACGGACATGACCAGCATGACGCACGACGGCCCGGAGATCACCGGCGGAGTCGACCCGTGGTCTGACGCACCATGGGGCGGTGATCGACTCCATCGGCCGGCACCTGGCCGACCGGGAGTTCCCCGCCTCCATCCGCGGTTACCGAGACCTTCTGGACTGGATGCGCTCTCATGGTGAGCTCGTCGCGGTGGGAGTTGAGGGCACCGGCGCCTACGGAGCCGAGCTCGCCCGCGTGCTGACCGCGGCCGGGTCACGGTCGTCGACGACGTGGACCAACCGGACCGCAAGACCCGGCGGATGAAGGGCAAGTCCGACCCGATCGACGCCTACGCCGCCGCGACGGCCGTTCTGTCCGGCCGGGCCACCGGGACGCCCAAGAGCCGGGACGGCGTGGTCGAAGCGGTCCGCGTCCTGCGGACAGCCCGCCGCAGCGCGGTCAAGGCCCGAACCCAGGCGATGAACCAGATCCGTGGACTGCTGGTATCCGCACCGGCGATGCTGCGCGAGCAGGTCGCGGGCCTGGAACGGGCTGCGCTGATACGCACCCGGGGCCGGCTGAGGCCCGGCAGTGAACTGTCACGCCCGCTGGCGGCAACCCGGGCGGCACTGCGCCGCCTCGCCCGCCGCCATCAGGCGATGGACGAGGAGATCGCCGAGCTCGACGCCGAGATCGGCCCGCCGGTCAAGCAGGCCGCCCCTGTACTACTGGAACTGTTCGGCGTCGGCCCGAAACCGCCGGCCAGCTGCTGGCCACGGCCGGGGACAACCCCGAACGGATGCGTTCCGAGGCCGCGTTCGCGCACCTGGCCGGAGTCGCGCCGATCCCCGCATCATCCGGCCATACCCACCACCACCGGCTCAACCGCGGCGACGATCGGGCCGCGAACAACGCCCTGCACATCATCGTGCTGACCCGCATGCGCTTCGACGAACGCACCCGCGCCTACGTCGAGCGCTGGACCACGGAAGGACTGTCCAAGAAGGACATCATGCGCTGCCTCAAGCGATTCGTCGCCCGCGAGGTCTACCGCGCCCTGACCAGCACACCAACGGAACAAATCACTCAAACCGACCTTGCTCCAGCGGCTTGACGACTATAGGAGTCGACCGTTCACCTGCGGTGACGCCCCGCAGGCCCGGCACCACCGGCGGACCGTCTCATAGGAGGTGACGACGCCGCGGGCGAGCATCAGCTCCTCGACCTCACGGAAGCTCAGGGGAACCGAAAAGTACAGCCACACACAGTGGGAGATGATCTCCACCCGGTACCGGGGCCCTGATACGACGGCAGCGCTCCCCACGGCCAGACCCTTCCCAGCATGATCAACCTGGAGATCATCCCACCCCGTCAGCCAACGTGACAACGCCGTTGGGGGGCATCGTCGGGGGTCGGGTGATGGGCTGGCCGAGAGTGTTGGCGAGTTCCCGGCGGGTGGTGACGCCGAGTTTGGCGTAGGCGTGCTGGAGGTGGTTGTCGATGGTGCGCACGGACAGGTGCAGAGCGTCAGCGATGTCTTTGCTCGATATGTCCGCGGCGGCGAGTAGGGCGATCTCCCGTTCCCGGGGGGTGAGGGCGGATGCGGCCTCGGCGGTGGCCAGGAGTGGGGTGTGGGCGCCCTTGCAGCGGGTGGCGCAGACCTGGGCCCGCTGGGTTGCGGAGGCGGCCCGGCGGGCCCGTCCTGTCCGCCGCCAGGCCGCGGCTGCGGCGGTGGCCGCCTCCGCGGCCAGCAGGTCCGCGCCGATGGTCTCCAGTTCGTCGGCGGCGGCCAGGAGTCGGTCGGGGGCGTCGGCGGCCAGCGCGGCCGCCAGGTGTGCACGGGCCGGGGCGAATGCCCCATCGCACAGCTGGGCGAGTTCGTTGAGGCGGCCGGTGACTTCCCTGGCGCCGCCCAGGCGGGCGGCATCGGTGAGCAGGAGCGCCTCCGAGGCGACGTGTCCGATTGATCGGGCGGTTTCGGCGGCTTTGGTGAGTCTCGCTCGGGCCTTGGCTAGGTGGCCGCGGCCTGCTTGAACCCACGCCGTGCCAAGGCACTCTTCAGTTGGGAAGTAGCCCACCTGGGGGTAAACTTTGGCCTTTACCTGCGCAGCTTCGGCTATCTGGACGTCACCGAGAATCGCTGTCGTTGCGGCCAGGCCCGCCAGCACCGGCCGCAAGGCCCTAGTCTGATTACGGGCCCGACAGAGGGCGGCAGATTCGGCGTACCAGTGGCGAGCCCTGGCGTAGTGGCCGGCCATCGACTCTGCCCGAGCAAGAAACAGAGCCGTCCATAGCTCGGGTATCGGTGCATTAGCCGCGAGAAGTTCCGCGTAGGCGTGCTCTCCGATATCCCGGGCTTCGGTCAGCCTGCCGGCCTCTGCCAGTGCAACAACCATCGGAGCCAATTGGGTGGCGGGGGGAGGCCTGAGAGCCTGCTCATCCAGACAAAGATTGGCTTCGTGCGCGTGCCCAGCCCACCGAACTGCTGCAGTTGTGCGGCCCGTGAGCGCCAATCCCATCGTCTTGAGGGACGCGCCGTGCAACCACGTATTGACGTCCGGAGCCTGCCTGGCTTCTCCAAGTCCCTCTAGTGAGTTCAAACCTCGCACGAAGTCCCCAGATCCGACGCGAACCACTCCTTCAAGAGTCAGCAGCATGCTTAGACCGCCTGCACTTGTCACCTGTGCTTCGGCTGCCTGCCTTACTGCCAGCGCCTCTGCGGTTCGACCCGCCCCCCAAAAAAGGTTCGTCATCCGGAGATTTGTCACCAGTAGCTTCGCCGCCTCATCGACGGTCCGCGCATCGGCTGCCGCCAATATGGCCTCCGCCTGGTCGTTCTTGCCCATTTCAAAAAGTGCTTCACCCTGCATCAGGTGGGTGGCGGTGGTGCGGGCAGTGTCGGGCAAAGCCTGCAGTAGGTCGAAGGTCTGCTGGTAGTCGTGGGCGTGCCGGGCCAGGACGGCCGCCTGAAGCAATAGCGCGGCGTCGGCGGTGCCGGTGGCGGCCAGGCGCCAGGTGGCGATGTGCAGGGCGTCGTCGCGGCGGCGGGCACCGCTGGCCTCGACCCGCTCGGCCTGAGCCAGGAGCAGGGTGCGGCCGCGTAGGACGGGCAGTCCGGCGCGCAGTATCTCCCTGTAGAGCGGGTGCGTGAGGGCGATGGTGGTGCGGTGCCGGTCGGTGGTGACCTGGAGCAACCCTGCTTCTTCCAGGTCGACCAACACCCTCAGAGAGGCGGCCGCTTGGGCGTCGGCCAGCGGCAGTGGTTCGCACAGGGCCAGCAGCTCCAAGACCGGGCGGGCGGTGGGACCGACGGTTACCAGTCGGGCCTCGATCAGCTCGGTCAGCTTTGGCGTGCCCTGCGGCCGGTCCCTGGTGAGTTCCCAGATCTCGCCGTCGCTGGCCAGGGCCCCGGCCTGCAGGGCGCCCAGGACCAGCTCGTGCAAGTACAGCACGTTCCCGCCGGACGCGGTGCACAGCTCGTGGAGGGTGCGCCGTCCCACCGGCCCGCCCAGCGCCGCCTGCAGAACCGTTTCCAGTTGTTGCGGGCTGAAGGTAGTCAGGTCGATCCGGTGCACCGCGTCGCCGCCCGTCAGCGCCTGCACCGCCTCGCCAACCGGCTCCCCGGTGCGGACAGTGGCGATCAGCCGCACTACGCCGGCGTCCAGCAGCTGGCGCAGCAGCACCGCCGAGGTGGCGTCCAGCAGGTGCAGGTCATCGACCCACAGCGCCCACCGGCGCCGTCGGTCAGGTCCGGTCAGCGCGGAGGCGACCGCGGCGAAGCCCTTCACCGGGTCGGACAAGTCCACCCCGGCCGGGATCAGGTGCGCGATCGCGCCCAGCGGGACCGTGGCGACCGCCTTGGATGCGGTCGCGCGGCGACCCTTCCAGCCGTCGTGGACGGCTCGGGCCAGGCACTCCTCGGCCAGCCGGGACTTGCCGACCCCAGCCTGCCCGTAGATCATCAGCCCCTGGCAGCGGCGGTTGGCCCACGCCGCAGTGAAGGCCTTCAGCTCGCTGTCGCGGCCTACCAGCGGCCAGCGCGAGATCCGCTCGTCCATGACGGCCTCCCGGCGGCGCTTCCGGCCCGAGGGCACCGGCTGGCACTCAACGCGGCCCGCCGCATACCACCCACACTACTCATTTCGGCTCGCCCGGGCTCTGGATGTCAGTCGCAGAGGTGCGGATGGCTGGGGATCCCTCGGCGGCATTGTGCCCGGAGACAGTGGCCTTGGGTGTGGCTGTGGGGTTGCTGTTTGCGGGTGTCCGATCCTGCTGGCTTATTCGGTCACGCGGCGAGGGAGAGGCCGAGGCGGGCAAGGTGACTGACGCGGGTGCGGTCGAGCGGTCGCAGGGCTCCACCAGGTGCTGGTGTCCCCGCGTGGGCAGGTGGCCTGCCGCTTGTCCCAGCCGATGGTGAACGCGGTGCGGTCGAACCCGGCGCCGGCACGCGCCTGGGGTGAGCTGTTCATCCCGGGTTCATCAGTCGGTGGGCATGTGGGAGTGCTGAATCCGGGGGCTGACCTGGGGTTATGGGCATGACGAGGCCCCGGTGCCGTGTGCCCACGGTGCCGGAGCCTGTTTTCGCTGGTGAGGGGCTATTCGGGGGTGGTGAGGCCGCTCATCTTTGGCGGTCGCGAGACGGCGCAGTCCTTGAAGAGTTTGGTCTGGGTGTCGGTCAGGCGGGTGGTCTGCCGGAGGGTGCCGGCAGGGCCGGTGAGGGTGACCTGGTGGATCCGGCCGAGTTCGGTGTTGATGCGGGGCCAGGTGTGGCCGGTGGCGCGTTCGGCGACGCGGATCAGCAGCAGGGCGAGCCAGCACAGCAGCACATGGGTGTGTATCCGCTCGTCGAGGCGGTGGTAGACCGGCCGCAGGTCGAGCGTGGTCTTCATGGTGCGGAAGGCGCGTTCGGCTTCCAGGAGGTTCTTGTAGCCGAGCGCGACGTCCTCGGCGGACAGGTCGGGATCGGAGGTGGCGAGCAGGTACTTGCCGTCCAGGCGGGCTTCGGCGGCGACCTTGGCGGCGTCGACGGACAGCCGCCCGGTGGCCGGGTGCTGCTTGGCCCAGCGCCCGAGCGTGGGGTGGTCGCGCAGCGCGCACTCGGCCTTGCGATGCACCGCGTCGGAGGGGGCCGTGGGGCGCTTTCCGGTCTTGGCCGTCTTGGCCTTCGCCTTCTTGGCGTCGGCCTCCCGCGCGGTCTTGATGCGGGCCAGCTCCTGGCGAACGGCGGTGAGCTGGTCATCGCGTCGTGCGGCGTCGCGCATCGCCTCCACCGGGTTGTGGCAGATGATCCAGCGGCGGCCGTCGTCGCCGTCGAGGCGGACTTCCTTCACGCGCAGGTTGTCGCGGACCTGCTGGTAGCGGCCCTGCCGGGCGAGGGCCTGGTCCGCGAGGCGGGAGCCGGCGCGCATCTTGGCGCCGGTGATGTAGTGGCCGCCGGCGCGCTTGAGGTAGGTCTGGTTGGCTTCGGAGGAGAACCCGGTGTCGCACACGGTGACCACACGGCCGAGCCGCCAGTCCCGCAGGCCGTCCTTGACCTCGGTGATGACGGTCTGGTCGTTGGTGCCGCCGGGCCAGGTCCAGCAGCGCACCGGGATGCCCTCGCGGGTGACCGCGAGGCCGATGACGATCTGCGGCAGGTCCTTGCGGTGGTCCTTGGAATGCCCGTACTGCCGCAGTCTGGAGCCCTCGCCGTCCGGGTCGTCCGCTTCGTCGCGCTCGAAGTACGTGCTGGTGGTGTCGAAGAAGACCAGGTCGACCTCCAGGTTGAGCAGGTTCGCGGCCGCGAAGAACACCGCCTCCTGGACCTGGGCCCGCATGTCCGCGCCGGCGAGCAAGTCCATCGCGCGCAGGGCCTGGTTGTTGCCGTCCAGCGCCGCGAGCCCGGGAATCACCACGTCGCAGGTGACCCACTCGCCGGCGGCGAGCTTCGAGCCGGGGGCGATGGCCCGGTTCGCGACCAGGGCGAACAGCGCGCGCTCCATGTCGGTACGGAACTCCCGCTCGCCGGCGATCGCGCGGATCGCCGCGGCGATGTCCAGGCGCTTCCACAGCCCGTCCAGCAGCCACGTCGCCCCGATCGGCCGGGAGGACTCCACACTCAGCGGACCCGCGGCCGCATCGGCGGCCAACGGCACGACCACGTCGTCCTCGTCGCCCAGATAGCGGTTGATCGACGCGACCAGGCGGCGCAGTCCCTCGACGTCGAGACGGTCCTCACGACCGAGGTTGGCCACCACCTCCGCCACGGTCGTGCCGCCCTTGCGCCGGTTGTGCGCGAGCTGCAGGTAGCGCACCACCGACCCGTCCTTGTTCCGTCGCTGGATCTTCCGTAAATACATGCCCGCATTCTGCCGTAACAGCCCAGCGGATAGCCAGCCTCAAGCCCCGAAACGTTTGCCCACACAAAATCAGCCCACAGGAACACCTACACCTCACTGACCAGCACTTACGCCCGCCAGACCCCTCCCGTATGCCCGCTGACTGATGAACCCGGGTTCATCAAGACCGGGATGATCCCCAAGTTCTTCTTCATCTCCACGATCAACTCGGGGGAGGCGTAACCGGAATCGAGGAAGTGCTCGGCAGGCAGGAGATCGCGGGCAGCGAGCATGGACCGGTTCGGCCATTTCCGCATCGGTCACGGTGGCGTCGGTGGTCGCGATGCCGGTGATCAAGTGAGGCGGCGGTCCGTCGGCTCCGGGGATCAGCGCCTGGCCGTCGGCAGCTGGGTCCTGGGCATCGGCATCGTCGCAGGGCTCATGGATCTTGTAGCCGGTCCACCAGGAGCCCTGTTTGAGGCCATAGCGCGCGCCGGTGTCGTACGGAGAGGCGAGCCGCAGTCTGCCGGGCGGGAGGTCTTTGCGCTCCCGCCGCTTCACCTCCGCTCCGGCCTCGGTCACGGTGCGGTGGTAGTTCTGGACCTACATCGTGCGCAGGACCTGCACCGCCGGGAGTTCGCGCGCCATGCCGGGGCATCAGGGGCATGCACCGCCTCCAGCAGCGTGAACCCGTCCCGGCCGTAGACCAGGGCCATCTCCTCGCGCTTGCTCGTTGAAGCCGGCGAATGCCAGGAGTGAGTCTGTGGGCCGTGTCCCGAACGGCCACCGCCTAGGTCAGCCAGGTTGGGGCCGCGCAGGCAAGCGCCTCCAGCGTGGCCCGCAGTGTTTCCCCGGCCAGCTCCAGCCTGTTCAGGTCGCGTACTGCCGCCAGCACGCGGGTGGAGTCGGTGCGCTGCTTACCTCCGGCCTTCACCAGGCCCCGGTCCTTGAGCGCGGTCAGCAGCAGGTCGAGTGCCTTCTCCTCCATCCCGTGCTCGACCAGCCGTGTGCGGAACTCGGACAGCACCGAGGCGTTGAACCCGGGATCATCCAGTTCCAGGCCGAGTGCGTATTTCAGGTCCATGCCGTACCGCACCTGATGCGCTGCCGCCCGGTCGGTGAGGTTCTCGGCGAACTGCAACACCGTCACCAGCGCCAGCTGGCCAGCCCGGCCGCTCAGTTCCGAACGTCTCGGCGAACTCGGCGTCCACGAACAACTCGCCCAACTCGTCACGGACCCGCATCGCCAACGGGTACGGGCCCGTGCCGCCACCGCCCGCGCCACCTGCGCGGTCAGCTCGGGCCCCTTCGGCCACGGCCTCGGCCGCATCGACATTCCACACCCCACCCGCTACCGGGAACGCCAAGACGGCCGCTGTTGCCCGACCAACGAGCCGCCAGCCCCGCCGGGCACGGAATAGGCCAGCAGGATCGTCAGTGCGGGAGAGCAGGTGGGGTCCAGGGGGAGGCTGTTCCGAGGCTGGTGAGGGTGCGGTGCAGGTTGGGGTGGAGGCCGGTGAGGTGAAAGGTGACGTGGGCGGCGTGGAGGGTGTCGGTGAGGTGTTGCAGCGCGTGTAGGCCGGTTCCGTCGCAGAAGACGAGGTCGGTGAGATCCAGGTGGAGGCGCCAGGGATGTCCGGCCAGTGCTGTGGTGAGTGCTTGGTGGACGAGTGGGGTGGTGGCGAGGTCGAGTTCTCCGGTCAGGCGGAGCAGGACGGTGTCTCCGTGCCACAGGGTGTGGGTCTGGAGCAGTTGGTCCGCTCGCATGGCCGCCTCCGGAGATGGTCGGGTGGGCCAGGGGCTGGCTGGCTTCCTGGTGCTCCCGCGTGTGGGGCGGGGTTTTTCCAGGATGCCTGGTGGGGTCAGGCGGCGCTGAGGTCGGCCCAGTGGTCGATGAGGCCGTCGGTGTCGGTGTCGTTGTTGGTGTTGGTGTTGGGGGTGGGGGTGGTGCCGGTGTGGTGGGCGAGGGTGGTGATGATGGTGGTGCCGCGGCCGTGTTCGTCTGTGGGGCGGGTGGTGGCCCAGCTGGTGGTGGGGGAGGCGGTGTGGGGGCCGCCGTCGCTGACGTGGACTTGGACGCGGCCTGGGCCGTTGGTGGTGGTGTGCAGGTGCAGGGCGACGGGGGGTAGGGCGTGGGTGACGGCGTTGGTGACCAGTTCGGAGATGACCAGCAGGGCGTCGTAGAGCTGGTCTTCGTCCAGTCCCCAGGAGGCCAGGATGGGGCGGGCGGCACGGCGGGCGGTGGCCGGTGCGAGCGGTCCGTGTTCCAGTGGCAGGCTGAACACGCGCGCACCGGCCGCGGCGGCGTGCGGCGCGGGGCGCTGTTGCCGGCTGTGGGAGGTCGTGGTGGTCGTCATCAAGATCACTGCCTGTCCGGAAGGGGGCCGGAATGCTTCTTCTGGTACTTCCAGCACACTCCCGTCGAGCGCAGGCTCCTGAGCAGTCCATACCCAAAACCGAAAAAATCGGGCATCAGGCAGTGCTTTAGGTGACATGTCGATCTTCAGTCCGGGCGGCTTGCGGGAGGTCTTGGCTGGTCGAACTGGTGGGCTGTGCCCCGGACGCATCGGACGGCAAGGTGCTCTTGTGCGTTAGCCTCGCCGTTTCGCTTGGGTACGGCTGGCTCTGGGGCGGAAACGCGAAAGTGCCTTCCTGACCTGGGACGATGAACCTTGCTGAGGGGTTCTGTCGGTCCAGGCGGAGGGCACTTTCTACGTGCAGGCTATCGGGTTGCGTCCCAAGGTCCATGTCAGTGCCGATGGTTCGGGGGTGGTCGGGCATGCCGGGGCACGGTTGCTGGCGGATCTCGCTGACGCCACAGGGCTGACCGCCGCGTACTCCGCCGCTCTCAGGCCGCTTCGGCCGCGCGGGACCGGGCATGACCCGGGACGGGTAGCCACCGACCTTGCGGTGATGCTCGCCGACGGCGGTGAGGCGATCGCGGATCTGGCCGTGCTGCGGGACCAGGCAGGGGTGTTCGGCCCGGTCGCCTCCACACCCACCGCTTGGCGGTTGCTCGCCGACACCGACGAGGCTGCACTCGCTTCGCTGCGAGCGGCCCGCGCTTCAGCCCGGGAAGTCGCCTGGATGCAGGCCGCCGAGACCGGCGAGGGCATACCTGCTGCTCGGGCCGGCGGACGAGAACTTCCCGGCCTGGTTCTGGACCTCGACGCCACGCTGGTCGCCTGCCACTCGGAAAAAGAACAGGCCGCCCCGACCTACAAGGGCGGCTTCGGCTTCCATCCGCTGCTGTGTTTCCTCGCGAACACCGGCGAGGCCGTGTCGGGACGGCTGCGGCCAGGAAACTCCGGAGCCAACACTGCCGCCGATCACATCGCGGTGCTCGACCAGGCGCTCACGCAGATCCCCGACGCCCACCGGCACGGCACCGACATCCTCATCCGCGCCGACAGTGCCGGATCCGCAAAGCCTTCCTCGCCCACGTCCGCGACGCGAGGAAACGAGGAATCCGTGCCTTCTTCTCGGTCGGATACGCCATCACTGAGCCGGTCCGCCGCGCTGTCCGGGCCATGCCCGACCGCCTCTGGTATCCCGCCCTGGACCAGGACGGCACCCTGCGTGATGGCGCCGAGGTCGCCGAACTAACCGGCATGGTCGAATCTGGACGGCTACCCGGTCGGCACCCGCATCATCGTGCGCCGCGAGCGGCCGCACCCCGGAGCCCAACTGTCCCTGTTCGACCAGGACGAGGGCCTGCGTCACCAGGTATTCCTCACCGACACCCCTTACTCCAGTGGTGGCTCCGCCCAGTTCCTGGAGGTCCGCCACCGCGGGCATGCCACCGTCGAGGACCACATCCGGTGCGGCAAGACCACCGGCTTCGGCCGCTTCCCCTCCCGCCACTTCGGCGTCAACACCGTCTGGCTCGAACTCAGCCTCACGGCCATCGACCTGCTGGCCTGGGCCCGCGTCCTGCTGCTGGACGGTGAACTGGCCGCCGCCGAGCCGAAGAAGCTCCGCTACCGGTTGCTGCATGGCGCCGCACGCCTCACCCGCGGCGGCCGCCGCCTGCGCTTGCGAATATCGGCGACCTGGCCCTGGAGACACGAACTGACCACGGCCTTCCATCGCCTCGCCGCACTGCCCCGTCCCGGCAGCTGACCAGCGAACCCTGGCCCACCACGACTCGAAGGACCTTGGAGAAGCCGACCACCGCGCCGGGACTCCGCCATGCCCGAGCACCGAGATCGCGTCAGCCACCCAACCATGGCCCCCAGCGACGCCTCATCGCCTCAACCGAAACGGCGAGGCTAGTGGCAGGGTGCCGGGGTCGGCTGGGTGGTGGGCTGGGAGTCGGCGGTCGCGTTGGGTGCTGAAGGCCTGTCACGATGCTGGTGCTGGCCGTTAGCCTGCCGGTATGCCAGAGCGTGTCATCCCGGGCGGTAGGGGCAGCCTGGTCTCTCTGGGCGCTGCGGACGCGTTGTGGGCTGACCTGACGAGGGGTAGTGCCGTGCCGACGGCTGCTGCGGCGTTCACCAGCGCTCCTGCCCACACCCGGGCGGGGTACGTCCTGCTCGGTGGCCGCGTGGTCATGATCGTAAAGGCAAGCGGCGCCCTATGGAGCGTTGCGGAGACTGAGGTGCGCCGGGCGGCAGCGGAACTGAACGCGGTGGAGATGGACCACCGGGACCGACACCAGCGGCGAGGGTCTGGCGCTGTTCTGAGGTGTCGGACCAGCGCTTCGTGCCGCGCCTTCGGCCTGGCCTGGTGATCTGAGGGCCGGAGAAGGAAGCGTGCTGTTTCCTTCCCGGCTGCCGCACACTCCGCCGAGATCCGGTGATGTGTCGCTGTTGGGACTGCAGGGCTGTCCCGGCCCCTGCCGGGACAGCCCTGCGCCTGACACCGCGGGGGAAACCTGTTGTGTCCACCCCAGATGATCATGGGATTCCGTCTTTTGGGTGAGTGATCGCTACTCCATCTGCGGTCACGGCCTGGTCCGCGACCGGGCGTGCTCCTGGCGGTCGGTTGACGGAACCCGGCACGGTCAACCGTGGCGACTGGACTCAGCCGCAAGACCCTGCACGCGTACCCGGGTCGGGTTTCCGCCTCCCTCGCCAGGACGGACTACGCTCGGCTCCGGCCCGTGCCGGTAAGGAGTGCGCGGGACAGGCCCCGGTCCCTGGCCAGCTTGCCCACCATGAGCTTTTTGCGCCTGCTCTTGCTATTACTGAGCTTCTTCGAGTTGGTCACCGATCGGGTGACAGACAAGGGCTCGTAACGGACAAGGCTCCCGGACAGTTGAGCGAGAGTTCTCACGTCTCAACTCATTTGTCAGGGAGCCTTGTTGGTTACCTATCCTGCCGCACTCGACCTTCCGCATGCCCTCGTGGAGTGGGTCACGATGCTGATCATCACCCGCGAGGGTGACCGCCGGTGCAAACTGCCGGCCTCTCAGCGGGCCCTCATCACGCTCGTGTACCTACGCAAGCACGACACCCTCGCCCAGATCGCCGCCGGCTTCCGGATCAGCGAGAGCACCGCCCACGCACATGTACACAGCGTGATCACCCACCTGGCCGCCCGCGCACCCTCTCTCACTCACGCGCTGCGGCAAGCCCGCCCTGAGTACATCCTCGTCGACGGCACGCTCGCCGAATGCGACCGCGTGGGCAACAGCCAGAACGACTATTCAGGCAAGCACCGCAAGCACGGCGTGAACATCCAGACGGTCACCGGCCCGGCCGGTGAGCTCGTCTGGTACTCGCCGGCCCTGCCCGGACGGACCGCGGACATCACAGCCGCCCGCACCCACAACATCGCCCCATCTGTGAGCGACTGAAGATCCCCGCCCTCGCGGACAAGGCGTACCAGGGTGCCGGCGGAACGTTCGCCACACCCGTCAAAAGACACCGAAACCGTGAGCTCACCGTCAAAGAGAAGGCCGTCAACCGGGCACACGCCCGACTCCGCTCGCCCGTCGAACGGGCCTTCGCACGACTCAAAGCCTGGCGGATCTTCCGCAAAGCCCGCGTCAGTCCCAACACACTCACGTCAATCGCCAAGGCCGTCCTCACCCTGGAGAAGCAACGCTGAAGAAGCTCACTGAGAAACACCCCGACTTTGACCCCCCGACTCGACTCGTCCGGCAACACCTCTACGTGGGCCTGGGGACCGTCGGGACTGTAAGAAAAACGGTGTAACTCCGATCATGGAAGAGTGCACCTGTGACCAGCGAGAACATAGCTAAGCCGTCTGAGGCGGGGGCCGCGTCGGCGGCTGTGGATGACCGGTTCCTGAACGAGCTCGTGGCCCGGGCTCAGGCCGATGGCCTGCAGTTGACGGGTGAGGGCGGTTTGCTCCAGCAGCTGACGAAGCGGTTGCTGGAGTCGGCTCTAGCCTCGCGCTTTCGCGAGTGGGTCTGTCCGGGTCTTGATCAAAAAAGCGGAGAGTGCTGCTGACCTGCAACGATGGGACTTGTCGAGGGTCCTGTCACTGCAAGGAAAGAAGCACTCTCCAGGTGAAGAAGAGTAGCGGGTCGTACCCGCGCGTCCGTGTCGAGGGCGGCGGCCGCGGGGTGGTCTCGCAGGCCGGGGCGGTGCTGCTGG
The DNA here is from genome assembly GCF_041435115.1 of Streptomyces sp. NBC_00289. Taxonomy (NCBI): domain Bacteria; kingdom Bacillati; phylum Actinomycetota; class Actinomycetes; order Kitasatosporales; family Streptomycetaceae; genus Streptomyces; species Streptomyces sp. NBC_00289. Next base: position 347,448 of record NZ_CP108046.1, read on the forward strand.
TCGAGACGGCCCGCAAGTGTGGCCTGGACGGTGCGATAGCGGCGGCACTGGCACCGTGGCGCAAGCCGCGGGCCGTGCACGACCCAGGCAAGATCCTGCTGGATGTGGCGCTGGCCGTCGCGCTCGGCGGCAACTGTCTGGCAGACGTCGGCATGCTGCGGGCCGAGCCGGCTGTGTTCGGCCCGGTGGCCTCCGATCCGACCGTCTCCCGCCTCGTCGACGCGCTCGCCGCCTCCGGCCCGAAGGCTCTTGCGGCAATCCGGGGCGCACGTTCCGAAGTACGCACGCGGGTCTGGGAGTTGGCCGGGACAAGCAGTCCGGCCGCCGACGGCCAAGTGATCGTGGACATCGACGGGGTACTGGTGCTCGCACACTCCGAGAAGCAGGACGCCACCCCGACCTGGAAGAAGACCTTCGGCCATCACCCGCTCGTCGCGTTCGTCGACCACGGCCCAGCCGGATCCGGGGAACCGGTGGCCGCCCTGCTGCGGCCCGGCAACGCGGGCTCCAACACCGCCGCCGACCACATCGAAACCGCCCAACTCGCCCTGGCCCAACTGCCCAAACACCTGCGGCGGGGACGGCAGACACTGATCCGCACCGACTCCGCCGGCGGCACCCACACCTTCCTCGACTGGCTCTCCCGCCGGGGCCGGTGGCTGTCGTATTCCGTCGGAATGACCACCACCGACGCCATCCACCAGGCCGTACTGAAGATCCCGAAGAAGGCATGGACACCCGCCTACGACGCCGACGGCACCGAGCGGCCCGGCGCCTGGGTCGCCGAGATCACCGACATGCCCGACCTGAGTACCTGGCCCACGGGCATGCGGCTGATCGTCCGCAAAGAACGCCCGCACCCCGGCGCCCAGTTGCGCTTCACCGACCTCGACGGCAACCGGCTCACCTGCTTCGCGACCAACACGAAAGGCGGCCAGCTCGCCGACCTCGAACTGCGTCACCGCAGACGGGCACGCTGCGAGGACCGCATCCGAGGCGCCCGTGCCACCGGCCTGCGCAATCTGCCCCTGCACGACACGGCCCAGAACCAGATCTGGCTGGAGATCGTCTCCCTCGCGCTCGACCTCCTCGCCTGGATGCCGATGCTCGCGCTGACCGGCGAGGCCCGCCGCTGGGAACCCAAGAAGCTCCGGCTGCGGCTGTTCTCCGCCGCCGCTCAGCTCGTGAACACCGGCCGTCGCCGCTGGCTCCGCCTGCCCGCCCGATGGCCCTGGACCGCTGTCATCAGCCACGCGATCGTCAGGCTCCACGCCCTGCCGAACCCCGGTTGACCAGCCACATCGCCCGTCCCGACAAACCCGCACCACCACACCGGTGAAGTGGAACCCGGCGCCCATCCGACGCGAGAGCCGGGCCCTCGGCCTGCCCCAGCCCCGAAAAGACCCCACCACACAAACGCAGAGTCCCCGTCAACAAACCGACAAGGACTCATGAACGATCGAGGCTAGAGGGCGAGATGACGGACCATCTCGGCTATGACCGGCACGATCCGGCCGGGAAGAACGGCGGCAACTCCCGCAACGGTAAACGGTCCAAGACCGTCGTCACGGACGTCGGCCCGGTCGAGATCGAGGTGCCCCGGGATCGGGAAGGCGGGTTCGATCCGCAGATCGTGAAGAAGCGGCAGCGGCGGCTGACGGGTGTCGACGAGATGGTGCTGTCCTTGTCGGCGAAGGGCCTCACGCACGGGGAGATCTCCTCGCACCTGGCCGAGGTCTATGGCGCCGATGTGTCGAAGCAGACGATCTCGACGATCACGGATTCGGTGATGGAGGGCATGGCGGAATGGCAGGCCCGCCCTCTTGATCGCGGGCGGTTTCCATCAGTGGTTGCGAATCACCTGGTCAATGGGCCTGTGAGGCATTCTTGCATGGCCTCGGCCGGGGTCTTGTCCCCGAGGACGATGCGGGGTCGGTGGTTGAGTTGGCGGGCGACGGCGCGAAGGTCTTGTGCGGTGTGGACTGACAGATCGGTGCCTTTGGGAAAGTACTGCCGCAGCAGGCCGTTCATGTTCTCGTTGGTGCCGCGCTGCCAGGGCGAGTGAGGGTCGCAGAAGTAGATCCGGAAGCCGGTGAGGGCCTCGATGTCCTCGTGGAGCGTCAGTTCGCGCCCCTGGTCCCAGGTGAGGGTTCTCTTCATCTGGGGCGGGATATGCGCGGTCTGCGTGATCAGCGCGTTGCGCACCTGCGGGGCCTTCCAGCCGCCGGGCAGGTGGATCAGGTGAACGTAACGGGTGGTGCGCTCGACCAGGGTGCCGATCGCCGAGCCCTGTCCGCGGCCGATGATGAGGTCTCCCTCCCAATGCCCGGGAGATCTGCGGTCGTTGACCTCAACGGGGCGCCGGTGGATCAGCGTCATGTTCTTGATCTTGTTCAGGGTGGGCACGCCGCGACGCTGCTTCTTGCGTCGGGTTCGGCCGGTGCGGAGCTTGGCGTCGCGCCGGCCGAGGAGGCCGGCAAACAGGGCCCGGTAGATCGTCTCCGGGCATGCCCGCATCGATGTGTCGTGGGCGTGTTCGCGGGCCAGGTGACGCGAGATCTGCTGAGGAGACCACTTCTCAGTGAGCTTCTCGCGCACGAACGTCCGCAGCGGCTCGCCGACCCGGATCTTCTCCTCTTTGGGACGCCTGCGACGCAGGAGGGCGCGATTGTGGGCCCACCAGGGGTTGTAGCGGCCGTCCGGCTTGCTGTTGCGCTCGATCTCCCGGTAGACGCTCTGAAAGCTCTTCCCGATCGAGGCCGCGATCCGCTTCACGCTCTGATCGGAGTGCAGGCCGTCGGCGATCGCGATGCGGTCGTCCTGGGTGAGGAAGCGCGGCGATACCGGGCCGGGGTCAGCAATGATCATGCTCCCAGCATCGATGAACCACAACGAACCGCAGCTCGTGGACACCCCGACCTGGCGGGCGGCAGCCGCACCTCGATACCCCGCGTGCAGCAGCTCGAAGTACCTCTTCTTCACCGCAGTCGGCACTCTGTTGGGGGCGTACCTCGGCATGCAAACACTCTCCTTCCGGAGCGTTCGCAACAACCAATAGAACTCAAGGCGTGTACCCAGTGGTCTTCATTGACTGCATCAACGTGAAGATCCGGGTTCTGGCGATGATCTTGTGATTCGGGCGGTGGGGCTCACCGTGTGAGCAGGACGCGTTTGCGAAGGAGATCGAGACTGGCCCTGCCGAACATCTGGCGTTTCAGCATCTTCAGCCGGTTGATGTTGCCCTCGACGGCGCCGGAACTGTGCGGTAGAGACAGCCCGTTGCGGACTGCGTCGAAGTCGCGGCGGAGGTTGCGCGCGAAGCCCGCAAGCGGAGCCAGACTGTCCTGTTCGACGTCGATGATCCAGTCTTCGAGGCGGTCGCCGTGCCGTCCGGTCATCATCGCGGCGAACTTCCTGACGTGAAGAGTGAGCCGGTCAAGTTCAGGATCGCGCTCACGCAACCGGTGCAGGTTGTCAGCGTCCTCGTCCCGCAGGTGCTCGGGGTGCGTCATGATCCAGGAGGTGACCTCGCGGACCGAGGGAGGCTTCGGTCCCGGATCGGGTGCGTGTCCGCGCCCGGTCCGGTAACGCCGCAGATGCCGCTGAACGGCCAACTCGCCGCCGGAATAACCGAGTTGCTTGATCTCCCGGTAGAGCTGGGCAGCGTTTCTGACACCCTCGTTCCAGCGCCGGTGCAGGTAGCCGACGTACGGATCAACGACATGCGCTCGTTGGAGGTTCTTGGCCACGACATCGTCGGCGGAGCGTGCGTTGACCAGTTTGCGGACGGTGGCCTGGTGCAGCCCGAGCTTCCGGCCGATCGCCGCCTTCGACATCCCCTGCTGCCACAGTTCGTGGGCGGCAGCATGCTGCTCACGCAGCCGGATCACGATCTTCAGCTCTTTCGGCGGCTGGACCACCTCGGGTTCCACCTCCACGAGGTCGGGGCCGGAGGCTGAGCCGGGATGCGGTTCGGTCAGGTGGGAGCGATGGGCGTTGACCGTCTTCTCAACCGCTTGGCCGAGGTTGGCCCACAGGTGATAGCGATCCGCGACCTGTTCGGCCTGCGGCGCCCCGACCCGAGCGCCCTCCCCGTAACCGCTGGAACGGTCTCGGCAAATGACCCTCACCTCTGGGTGATCGCGGAGCCAGGCGGCCAGGTCCTCCCCGTCGCGGCCGTCGTAGATGTGCAGCGGACGGTGGGTGGCCATGTCGATCAGGACCGTGCCGTAGTGGCGGCCCTTGCGGAAGGCGAAGTCGTCGACCCCGAGGATCTCCACCTCGCCGATCTCCGGCTCGGGCAGGGACCTGACCAGCCGCAACAGCGTATCCCTGCCCACGGTGAGGCCGACCGCGGCCGCCAAACGGGCTCCTGCCCGGCCGGCCAGGGACAGGCCGATCTGCGTCAACACCCCACGCAGCTGCGGGGTATGTCGGCTGTGCGGGGTGGTCAGTCCCGCGATCTGCTCGGCAAACGTCACCGCCGTGCAGGCAGGGTTCTCACAGCGGAAGCGGCGTATGCCTAACTCGATCACGACGCCGAGCCCGCCCACGGCGACATCACGCAGCCGGCGTACATACCGGCCGTGCACCCGTGCCGAGCTTTGGCCGCACCGGCAAGCCGCGGTCGTCGCTCGCGCGCGCGTCCTCAGCACCACCTTGTCGGGCCGCCGCTGGACCTCCTCGATCAGCAACGCGGACAGGTAGGGAAACAACTCCAACAGCACATTACGAGAGCACGCGATGCATGATCGCGAACATCTGAAACGACCTGCACAAGCGTCCGGATCACAAGATCGTCGCCAGAACCAAGATCTGCGAGGGCCAGGTCGCCAACAGGCCGATATACATGGCGCTTGCGGTCACGGCCGAGGGGCACCGCGACATCCTGGGACTGTGGGCCGGCGGCGAGGGAGGCGAAGGTGCCAAGCACTGGCTCCGCGTTCTGACCGAGCTGAAGAACCGCGGCGTCGAAGACGTGCTCATGCTGGTCTGCGACGGGCTGAAGGGCCTCCCCGACGCGGTCGGCGAGGTCTGGCCCAAGACCGTTGTCCAGACGTGCGTCGTCCATCTCCTGCGGGCATCGTTCCGCTATGCCGGCCGCCAGGACTGGGACAAGATCGCAAAGGCGTTGAAGCCGGGCTATAAGGCGCCGACCGAGGATGCGGCCACCAGCCGGTTCCTCGAGTTCAGCGAGGAATGGGGCGGTAAATACCCTGCGATCGTGCGGTTGTGGGAGAACGCGTGGGCCGAATTCGTGCCGTTCCTGCAGTTCGACGCGGAGATCCGCCGGATCGTCTGCACCACCAACGCCATCGAGTCGGTCAACGCACGGATCCGCCGGGCGGTCCGGGCCCGCGGCCACTTCCCTTCCGAGAACGCCGCCCTGAAGTGCATCTACCTCGCGGTGATGTCCCTCGACCCGACCGGCACCGGCCGCAAACGCTGGACCACCCGCGGGTTGCCACTCACGATGGTGATGTTCGGGGATGAAGAGAGCCCGCTGGTGGGGGTTTCAGCGGGCTGAGGCGGCATGGCCGGCAACGCGACGGGCGACCCGAAAGAGGCCGCATTGCGGGCGACACGGACACCGATTCCTGGAGCCTTTTCCATGTGTACGGCTGGCGGGTGAGGTGGTGGGGCGGCGTTGACTGTGGCGTGACGAACGGGGCATCCCGCTGGTTTGGAAAGTCGCCAAACGTATCCTCACCTGCGGAGATGCCCCGTGTTCTTCTATCCTGCCGCATGCGACCTCGACGAAGAGCTCCTCGAACTGGTGACGATGGCGATCGTCGCGTGTGACGGTGACCGTGCCTGCAAGCTGCGCCCGTACGATCGGGCCCGGTGCACGCTGGTCTACCTGCGCAAGCACGACACCTTCGAACAGCTCGCCGCAGGGTTTGGTATCGGTGTGGCCACGGCCTGGCGCTACACGAACGACACGATCGAGTGCCTAGCTGCTTTCGCCCCGTCGTTGACCGAGGCGCTGACCAGCCATCACGCCGACGGATACGTGCTGCTGGACGGCACCGTCGCGGAGACCGACCGGGTCCAGGAGCCAGGCCACTTCTCCGGGAAGGTCCACCGTGAGGGCGTGAACCTGCAGGTCATCACCGCGGAAGAGGGGAAGCTGCTGTGGCTCTCGCCCGCCCTGCCCGGAGGCACCCACGACGTGAAGGCCGCCCGCGAGCACGGCATCATCGACACCTGCGCACAGCTGGATCTCGAGGTCCTGGCGGACAAGGGCTACGCCGGAGCCGGCGGCACGGTCATCACTCCGATCAAGCGCCGCCCGAAGACCGAGCTCAGCGACAAGCACAAGAAGTCGAACAAGGTCCACGCGGCCCTGCGGGCTCCCATCGAACGGACGATCTCCCGGATCAAGCGGTGGCGGATCTTTCGCCACGCCCGTACCAGTCCGAACAGGCTCACGTCAGCCGCCGCAGCGATCCTCACCCTCATGATCTACACGTGAAAAACGCTCCCGGTAGGCACTGGCGTCGTGGCGGTTGCCCGGCAGTGGGCGTCCCGCCGCCACGACCAGCCGCGTGTTGGCGTCGATGGCGACCTGGTGGTTGGCGGAATAGGTAGTTCTTGCTGGAAGCGGCCACGCTTGCCATGACTCGATCCTCTCAAACGATCGAGTCCCTACCGAACCCGGAACGGTTCAGTCGCCGAGGAGGGGCGCGTTCTTGACGGCACGGTCCACACCCTCCTGGTCCGGCAGGAATCGGGGCCTCTCCGCGACAAAAATGGCCGCCGCTTCGTAGAAGCGGCGGCCATTCTGGCGTCATTCATTTCTGAGGACTAGACATCTTGAAGACTGTTGCGGAAAACGGCGCAGCTCAAGCGGGTAAGGGGAAGGACGTAGGCGACTTCTATCACGCCAACTTGTCAAGCCTTTACTTTGCTTACTTCCGCGGCAACTTTACGCTTCTAACAACGAGGTGCGCTATGCATCTCCCAGCCTCCTGCAATGTGCTTGGATGACGCGCGACGGAAGAAGTTCACCAAGCGAGACCCCTACCCCCTTTATCAGGCAAGAGTTGCTTAGTCGCCTCCAACGCCCCCTCGATCTCCGAAAAGTAATCAGCGTATGCCTCAATCGATTTGAATCCCAGCCTTGCGGCTAGATCGTGTATGTCGTCTCCAGCCATACCCTGAATTCTCTTAACCTCCGCATTGAGGGCTAGCGCCGTTTTGCGGATATCATCATATCGGGTTATGGCGGCCCGAATTTCCGCCCCGGCAGATCCGCCGTTATCTGCAACGATTCTCTGCACTCCCGAGACATTGTTCGTTGCGGTTTCTATTGTTTTGGTGACGGTTGTTGTGCATTGTTGGTTGGTAGCGCAGAGGGTGCCGGTTCCTTCGGCTGCTATGACGGTGGGTGCTGCGGCGGGGATGAGGGCGTCGGCTACTACTGCAGCAACTGCCGCTCCCCCGACAACGGCTATCACTCCGAACCATTGAGTAATGTAGCTGTCTCTGGTGGTTTCCCAGACTGCTTGTAGTCCGTTGGGTCCTTCGTATTTCTGGTAGGCGGCTGGGGTGTTGTCGGCGGTGCGGAGGTCGGTGGCGCAGTCTTCGGTGCAGAGTCCGGCGGCGGCTGTGGTGTTGTTGAGGATGTCGCCTGATCCGGCTTGGGTGCTTCCCTTGGCGTCGGCTTTGGCGGTTTTGGCTGCTGCTCTGTCGGCGGCTTCGATGGCGGCTTTGTCGGCTGCGTTGGCCTGGTTCCAGAGTGCTTCGGCGTTGGAGCCGCTGTTTTCTCCGGTGACGGGGGTGCAGCCGCAGTCGTTGCCGATGTAGCCCTTGCCGCCGTAGACGCCGGGTGCGCCGGTTGACTGTGCGCCGGCGATGCCGCTGGATCCGCTGCCGGGTTGGTCGCATTCACCGGGGTGGGTGAAGGCGCAGGTGACTTTGCCGGTGGGGTCGGTGTTGTTGAGGGGGTCGTTGTGGACGTAGGTGTAGGGGTTGAGGGTTTGGCTGGTGGTGGTGTCGAGGACGGGGTCGGGGGTGAGGAAGGTGTGGGTGTTGGGGTCGTAGAGGCGGCCCTTCATGTTGATGAGGCCGGTGTTGGGGGTGTTTTCGTGGCCGGTGAAGGTGCGGGTGAGGTCGCCGGTGGTGCCGGGTTACAGTACCCACCACCAGTCCCGGAAAAGCGAAAAGGTCCGCCAACAACGTCGACGGACCTCACGCAAGATCGACTTAGGGCAAAAGCTTTTTAGTTGCCTCTATTGAGTGTACGAGCTCGTCATGGTACTCCCAATATTTTGAATAGACCGAGAATCCCATCTCTGCGGCGAACTCGCGCAGGTCCCGACCTGCTGGAGCTTGGACCCGCTCTAGTTCGGATTCCATGGCGGAGATCGTTTGACGTATGGCCTGGCCGCGGTCAATTGCGGCACGGATTTCCGCAGCGGCAGGTCCACCGTTATCTGTGACTATCTTTTGAAGTCCTTGCCCACCGTTTGTTACGACTTCTACTGCTTTGGTGACTGTTGTTGTGCATTGTTGGTTGGTGGCGCAGAGGGTGCCGGTTCCTTCGGCTGCTATGACGGTGGGTGCGGCGGCGGGGATGAGGGCGTCGGCTACTGCAGCAACAGCTGTCGCTCCCCCGACCACAACTAGCACTCCAATCCATTGAGTGATGTAGGAGTCTCTGGTAGTGATCCAGACTTCATTAAGTCCGTTGGGTCCTTCGTATTTCTGGTAGGCGGCTGGGGTGTTGTCGGCAAGGTATCCGCTGGTTCCGCAGTCGATGTCGGTGTCGTAGCAGGTGCCGACGACGGGGTCGGTGGCGCAGTCTTCGGTGCAGAGTCCGGCGGCGGCTGTGGTGTTGTTGAGGATGTCGCCTGATCCGGCTTGGGTGCTTCCCTTGGCGTCGGCTTTGGCGGTTTTGGCTGCTGCTCTGTCGGCGGCTTCGATGGCGGCTTTGTCGGCTGCGTTGGCCTGGTTCCAGAGTGCTTCGGCGTTGGAGCCGCTGTTTTCTCCGGTGACGGGGGTGCAGCCGCAGTCGTTGCCGATGTAGCCCTTGCCGCCGTAGACGCCGGGTGCGCCGGTTGACTGTGCGCCGGCGATGCCGCTGGATCCGCTGCCGGGTTGGTCGCATTCACCGGGGTGGGTGAAGGCGCAGGTGACTTTGCCGCTGGGGTCGGTGTTGTTGAGGGGGTCGTTGTGGACGTAGGTGTAGGGGTTGAGGGTTTGGCTGGTGGTGGTGTCCAGGACGGGGTCGGGGGTGATGAAGGTGTGATTGTTGGGGTCGTAGAGGCGGCCCTTCATGTTGATGAGGCCGGTGTTGGGGGTGTTTTCGTGGCCGGTGAAGGTGCGGGTGAGGTCGCCGGTGGTGCCGGTGAAGGGTGTGCCGTTCTTTGTGACGAGGCGGCCGAAGGGTTCGTAGTAGAGGGTCTGGAGGGGGTTGCCTGAGGTGTCCAGGGTGGTGGCGGTGGAGCCGAGGCGGTCGGTGAGGTTGTACTGGACGTCGGTCTTGACGCCGTCGAAGACGGCCTGGCCGATGCTGCCGTCGGGGCCGGCGAGGTGGAAGACGTCCTTGTCGCCGCTGCCTTTGTGGAAGCGGTGCTCGAACAGGCCTCCGATGTAGAGGGTGTTGCCGATGGGGGTGGCTTCCATGATCTTGTTGTTGAAGGCGTCGTAGCGGTAGGTGGTGGTCACGCCCCGGGTGGTGACGGTGCGGGGCAGGTCGAAGGCGGTGTAGGTGACCTGGCGGGTGACGGTGCCGGCGGCGTTTTTCACGGTGGTCTGCCGGCCGCGGTTGTCGTAGCCGTAGGTTTCCTTGGCTCCGCCCATGCTGGTGGCATCGTGACCGGTGACGGTATGCGGCTGCACGGTGCCGGTGGGGTAGGTGAGGGTGTCCGCAGTGCCGTCGGGCTGGCTGATCTTGGTCAGGCCGCCCAGGGCGTCGTAGCTGTAGTCGATGCTCTGTGAGCCTGCGTCATGGCCGAGGTTCCAGCCGGTGAGCTGGCCCACGGTGTTGTAGTCGTAGGTTTCCGAGCGCAGCGGGGTGGTGGCGTCGTCGCGGGTCTGCTTGATGACCCGGCCGGCCGCGTCGTAGTCGTAGTCCAGGCCCATCACCTTGGTGCCCGCGCCGGTGGTGGCGGTGAGGGTGTCCAGGCGTCCGCCGGCGCTCTGGTAGGTGTTCTTGAGGGTGACGCCGTTGCCGAGCTGGGCGGTGTCCGTCTGCAGGTCGGGGGTGCGCTTGCTGACCGTCCACAGGGTTTTCGGGTCCTGGCCGGGGGTGATGTCGGTGACGGTGTTGGGGTAGCCGGCTGCGTTGTAGCCGTAGCGCAGGGTGAGCGGCTCGCGTCCGGTGACCTCGGGGTAGGTCAGCGTGTCGGCGGTGCCGTCTGCGTTGTAGGTCTGCGAGGTGGTGTAGGAGCGGCTGGTGGTCTGGTCGGTGTATGTGGTGCCGGCGGGCCGGCCGTAGGAGTCGTAGGTGAAGTCGGTGCGGATTTTATCGATCTGTTCGGGGCTGGTGGCGTAGTCCAGCTGGCCGATGCCGTGGGGGGCGCTGTCGTAGACGAACGCGGAGATGCCGTCTTCGGTGGTGCGGGAGGTCATCCGGCCCAGGTCGTCGTAGCCGAAGACGCTCTGGTGCTGGGCGTCGCCACGGGTCTCCCGCTCGATGAGGCCGTTACCGAAGTAGGCGGTGTCGGTGACTCCGCGGTCCGGTTCGCTGAGCCTGGTGCGGCGCCCGCGGACGTCGTACTGCATGGTGGTGACGTTGCCCTTGGCGTCGGTGATCGACTTCAGCAGGTCGAACGGGGCGTAGGTGTAGGCGGTGTTGAGGCCCTCGGCGCTGCCGTCGGGCTTGGTGCGGTAGTCGGTGTGGACTTTCAGCCGGCCGTCGGCGTCGTAGAGGTCGAGCCGGGTGGCGCCGGTGGGGTCGGTGACCGTCGTGGAGGCGAAGGCGGGTTCGAACACGGTGGATTTGCCGTCCGGGCCGGTCGACTTCACCATCCGGTCCAGGCTGTCGTATTCGAAGTAGCTGGTTGCCTTCCCTCCGGTCGGCGAGGGAGCGGACGTGGCCACGGTGCGGCCCAGCGTGTCGTAGGTGACGGCGGTGGCCAGTTTCCCGCCGACGTTGTCGAAGTCCTTGCCGAAGGAGGCGACCGGCCGTCCCAGGACATCGGTGGAGGCGGTGCTGGTCTTGGGTCCGGTGGTGGTGGTGACGCTCACGCCGTTGATGCCGCCGGCCAAGTCGCCGCGGCCGGCGTAGGTGATGTCGGTGGGCGCAGTGCCGTCGGTCTCGGCGTGGACCTGTCGGCCCAGATCATCAATTTTCGCTGTGGTGGTGCGGCCGTTGACGTCTTCGCTGCCCAGCGTGATGCCGAACGCGGGATGGGTGACCATCCATGTCGCCGGCCGGTAGGCGGCCACCTTGTAGTCGACCCACACCAGGGAGGGGTAGATCTCCTCGTTCGGCTGGCCGGGAAACGCCGGCTCGTAGGCGGTGTATACGGTGCGGTCCGGGCGCCCCGGCGTCTTGGACGTCACCGACGTCACCGCGCCCCGCGCGTTGTAGGCGGTGATCGTCGACTCGCGCACCCTGTCGGCATCATCGTCCGTGTTGTTTTTCTCCACGTCCGTTCTGGTCAGCAGGCCGCGCTCGTCGTGGAGGTAGGAGACGTTGCGTTCCCGCGTGGCGCCGTCGGCCGCGAAGCTCACCGTCTTGGACGAGAGAGCCTCACCGACCCGCCACTCCTCGATCAGCTCGGCCGCGGTGTCGAACTTCGTCGTCGTGATGAGCGCGGTGCCGCCATCGGTGGCCCGCGACAGCGAGGTCGGGTTGCCGAACTCGTCGAACACCGCAGCACTGTCGGTGCGCCGAAGCGCCGTGGCCGGCTCACTGACACCGGTGATCGCTGCGCCCGCCGCCTGGCCGTCCCAGTCGATAGCGACTTGCTGCGCGCCGGACTGTTCCCATTCCTTGGTGGTCGAGCTCGTGTCGAAGACAGCCATCACCTTGCCGCCGTGCTGCGGCCGGGCCTCATAGGCGGAAGACGTGCGTGTCACCCGCGCGCGGGCCGTGGCCGGCTTCGCGGCAGCCTGCTCGGCGGTAAGGATCGCCACCACCGTGGTGACCAGCGAAGGCCGCCCGACCTCCGGGTAGAAAGCGCCGTTGCTGACGCTCTTGCGGTGCGCGAACACCATCTCCGTCTGGGAGGCACGCCGCTTGTCGAAGACCCGGAACGTGCCGAACCCCAGGGAGCCGTTGCCCCGCAGGTCAGTGACCGGATCGGCGTAGGTGTACTGCCACACGCGGGCCGCGCCGGCAGAAGCGGTGTTGACCTGTCCAGCCCGCGACACCCGCTGGCGCACCACCGGGAAGCCCTTCTTCGGACACGTCAGCGGATACGTGCACGTGGCCGTCTCGGGCGTGCTGGACCAGGTGTTGGAGTAGGTGATGCTCTCCCGCTGCCAGGCCACTCCCTCGTCGTGCACCGACACCAACTTGTCGACCTGGCGTTCGTTTTGCTGCAGGATCCGCATCCGCCCCGAATCGATCTTCACCACGTCGGTGCGGCCGTCACCGTTGACATCCGCCAGCTGCGAAGTGGCCCGCCCGGCACTCTCGTCCTTAGTGCCGCCGCCCAGATCAATGTCGGAGGAGGTGAACGTGCCGTCACCGTCCGAAACCGCAAGATGCGTCGCTACGGCGTCGAAGGAGACGATGTCATCCCGGCCGTCGCCGTTGACGTCAGCGACCCGCAAATCCATCGAATCGTCATGCCCGATCGACACACTGTGCGGATCGGCAAGGCCCCGGCCAGTGTTGAACAGCAGGATGCCGTGCAGATCGTAAATGTGCTTGGCCGGGTCCGTCTTGGGCGGCAGCAGCAGCACATCCTCCAGACCGTCCGCGTTGAAGTCCCCCGGAAACGTCTCGAAACCAGACTGCTGGGGTGCCGCCCGGCTGTAGAGGCGGCCGGACTTGACCACCGACTGCGCACTCACCGTGGCCACGCCCGCATCACTGACACTCAGCGACGACACCGACGCCAGACACGTGCCGTCCGCCGACACGTTCGCCGACAGCTGCTCGGCCCGGCCGTCACCGTCCAGATCCGACACTCCCAGATCACAACGGGCCTTCATACTGCTGGCCGTAGCCGGCTTGAACGTGCCCGGCCCGTCCGCGATCCGCACCGACACCGTCGGCACCTTGTCCGATGCCGCCCCATCGGGGCTGAGCATGTCCAAACGGCCGTCACCGTTCACATCCGCCAGGTTACCCACCGCGTTCTCCGGCAGGTCGAACGGCGTCATCATGTCCTCAACGAACCGGGCGGCCTTCTTGTCCCACTTCAGCAGATGCGACGTCCACTTCTTCGTCACCGCCGAAAAGACCGGCAGCAAAATCTCCGCCGCCCCGTCGACGTTCGCGTCCACCGCGCGCGCCCGCCCCAGATCGGTCAGCTCCCCCGGCCAGCCCAGCGCCGGGGTCAGATCCCTCTGCGCATCCGGCGAGACACCGAACTTCACCCGGTCCGGCTTCCCCGGCCCCCGCGAATACAGAAGATCACTTCTGCCGTCCCCGTCCAGGTCCAGCACCCGCATCCGCGGATTACCAGCCGCCGTGTCCAGTGTCACCGAACCCCCGTCGACCACCGTGAACGACGGCGCCGCCGGCTGACTGGACCAGCCGAACTCCTTCTTCTTCACACACCCGCCCGCGCTGCCGCACTTCTGCAGCGAGGCCAGCAGACTCTGCCTGCTCGACGACACCGTGTAGGCGAGGTGGTACTGCCACGCCAGCTTCGTGTCATCCGGCATCGGCGCCAGCATACGGATCGTCTTCAACCGCTTCGTATGCGCAAACCGCACCCCCGCCGTATACGAGAACCTGGCCCCCGCAGCATCGTCCTCGTAATCGAACTCCACCCGCCGCTTCGCCGCCACCCCCCCGTTGCTCGTATACTCGATCTTGGAGATGAGGATTTCGTTGCGGGCCCTGCCGTCCTTGTCGTACTCGTAGGAGACCGTGTTCCCCGACGCATCCGTCTCATGGTCCAGCAGCCACGTCACCCGCACCGGCACCGCGAGATCCGTATCCATCAAAGGATTGTTGGCCGTGTCGAAACCGACCCCTGTCCTCGACCGGGTCGCCGTGTGCGGCAAAAACGTCTGCGTCACCCCCTTCTTGTCCGTCACCTCGAACCGGTCCGGACCCGTAATCCCCGGCGTCGTCCCCCCGAACGCCACAATCCTGCGGAAGCTGTTGCTCCGCGTCCGGTACTCCGAGCCGTCCCCTCCGTACTTGTCCGTGCCGCCCTGCACCGCCCCGACAAGAATCAGACGCTCACCATTCAGACAAAACCGGTCGTTGGGATCGAAGTGCACACCCCCGTGCGTGCCGTCCACCGCCACCGACTGTGCGCACCGGGCAATCGCCGACCCCGCACCCGACAACGACCACCCCACCCCCACCGAAGACCGACCGGCCCCCGACGCATACTGCAGCGACAGCCGCGGACTCATGGCCGCCCGCCCCGCCGGCACATCCAACGGCACCGACGTCGTAAACACACCCGACGGCAACACCTCCCCCGACGACGGCAAATACCCCGCGTCTGCTCCCTTACCTACCGCCGCGGACACAGACAACGCCTTCGGAATCACCGGCACACCCGACACCGGATCAGCCGCCGACGCCACCGGCGCCTGCCCCACCACCCCAGCCACCAACGCCGCCACCACAACCGGCGACAACGCAGCCAACCAACCAGGTCTCAGCAGACCCCCCGACCGCAACACACCACGACCAGCCACCATCGCCTCACAACCAGAGAAGACAAGGCCGAAACCCACGGCATCAGCCACCTCCCCCCAAACAACCCCCACCCCCACCACCCCGCCAGAGCAAACCCCACTCACACCACACTGAGCTTGTTCCACTTTGACGGACGGGAGTGTCATGAATTAGGTGGGTTCCTTCCTCGAAGGAGTCATCTGATGGGAACGACGATGGGTCACACGATCGGGGGTTGCAGGCGGCGTGTCGCTTGCAGAGGTGGATGTGGCTGCTGAGGGTGCTGGTGTGAAGTCGATGCCGGTATCCGGGAATGGTCTGTCGGTCGAGTTGAGGAACTGGCCGTGCTCGCGGCGGAGAAGACTGCCGCCGGAGGTCTCCGGCTGATGGGCGAGGGCGGTCCTTCCCGAGCTTGCGCAGCATTTGATGCAGGCTGCGCTCGAGGCGGAGATGGAACTGCATCTGGCCGACGAATCGGTCATCGCCGGCGGTCGCGGATCACGGTCGGGCGGAAATATGCGGAACGGATATCGGGCGAAGAAGGTGATGACCGAGGTCGGCCCGGTGGTGGTGAACGTGGCCCCGCGACAGGCTGAGGACCTTCCGTCCCCGGACTGTTGCCGAGATATGCCCGGCGGACCGGCGCCCTGGACGAAATGGCCCTCTCGCTCACCGGGAAAGGGCTGACGTCGGGGGAGATCGTCGCTCATCTCGCCAAGGTCTATGGAATGACCACGTCGAAGGAGACCGTTTCCACGATCACGGACACGGCGCTCGAATCGATGGCGGAATGACGCACCCGCCCACTCGATCCGGTGTACCCCGTGGTCTTTATCGACGCGAGTCATGTACGGATCGGTTCTGTCGACGATCTTGTTTGCGCCGTGAGGTGCTGATGGTCCGTACGGGGGTGAGAGACCGTGCGCCACGAGGTGCTGTGATCCGCGTGCGGGTGTGAGACCCGCACCGTCGTTCCGTCGCAGCGGGACGACAGAAGCAGGGGGTAGCTGGGCCCGGCGAGTCGGCCGGGTCTGGTGGAGAGCAGCCCCGACAACGACGGGACGCACTGGAACTACCGGACGGTGCGGGTCCGGCAAGCGAGACGGGAAGGTGGACGCGAGGAACCAGCGGTGTAAAGCCCCTCAAGACCTCCGCCAGCTCAAACCCGGTGGATCTGGGCTGGATCGCGGTGCGCACTGCCCGTATGGGCAGGAACTCCTGGATCGGATTGATCTTGCCGGTCGGGAGGCCACGGAGAAGGGCTGCGGCGTAACCGTGGCGATGCCGCAGGGGCAAAGCTGGCCGCCTCACCCGACGAGCGGATCACAGTGAACGTGGGAACCACCTCGGAGCTTTCGTCTCAGCGCTCTCTCCAGGTGCGATGGGGCGGGAAGGCGTCCGCCGACGGCCCGGGGTGGGGCGGAGGGCTGGTAGTAGTCCGGGGGCGGGAAAGCCGTCCACATGGCGAAGCAGCCCAGCGGATTCAGGTAGTTGAGGAACTGCAATGGACGGAGACGCTGGTGAATACCGGTGATCTGTGGCCCGACCCCGATGGGGCCTGGCTGCGGGTACGACGGATGCAGACCAAGCTGCACCAATGGGCGGTCGGTGATCCCGACCGCAGGTTCGATGATCTCTACAACCTTGTCCATCACCCCGATTTCCTCACCGTCGCGTGGGAGAGGGTGAGGGGCAACAAGGGCGCGCGCACCGCCGGCGTGGACCGGGTCATCCCGGCCTTCATCGCCGCCGACGCCGACATCGTGGCCTTCCTGAAGAACACGCGGGAGCAGTTGAAGGCCCGCACGTTCACCCCTCTGCCGGTGCGGGAGCGCATGATCCCCAAGCCGGGCAGCGGGGGAAAGCTCAGGAGGCTGGGGATTCCCACCGCGATGGACAGGCTCGTGCAAGCCGCGCTCGTGCTGGTCCTGGAGCCGATCTTCGAGGCGTCCTTCAAGCCGGTCAGCTACGGCTTTCGCCCCGAACGACGAGCCCATGACGCGATCGCTGAGGTGCACCACTTCGGCACCAAGGG
The DNA here is from genome assembly GCF_041435115.1 of Streptomyces sp. NBC_00289. Lineage (NCBI taxonomy): Bacteria > Bacillati > Actinomycetota > Actinomycetes > Kitasatosporales > Streptomycetaceae > Streptomyces > Streptomyces sp. NBC_00289. Next base: position 364,253 of record NZ_CP108046.1, read on the forward strand.
CTACCACTGGGTGCTGGATGCGGACATCGAAGCGTGCTTCGACAACATCGCACACTCCGCTCTCCTGGAGCGGATGCGCCGACGAGTCGGAGACAAGCGGGTTCTCGCCCTGGTCAAGGCGTTCCTGAAGGCGGGCATCATGTCCGCCGATGGCGAGACCAGGGACACGAACACCGGCACACCCCAAGGCGGGATCGCCTCACCGCTGTTGGCGAACATCGCCCTCTCGGCGCTGGATGAACACTTCTGTGCCAAGTGGGACGCTCACGGCAACGGCGGCAGGCGGACAGCACACCGCCGACGCGGAGGGGCCACATACCGGATCGTCCGCTACGCGGACGATTTTCTGATCATGGTGTGCGGCGCCCGAGCTCACGCGGACGCGCTGTGGGAGGAGGTCACGGCCGTGCTCGCCCCTCTGGGGCTCCGCCTGTCCGTGGCCAAGACCTGGGTCTGCCATATCGACGAGGGGCTGGACTTTCTCGGCTTTCACATCCAGCGGAGGCGCAAGAAGGGCACCAGCGAGCACTACGTCTACACCTATCCGTCGAAGAAGGCGCTGGCCTCCATCACGGGCAAGGTGCGGGCGATGACGAACAAGAGAGGTCAACGCACTCTCGCCGACCTGCTCCGCCAGCTCAACTCGGCGGTGCGGGGATGGTGTTACTACTTCCGGTTCGGGTCGTCCACAGCCACGTTCCACTATCTCGACGACTTCTGCTGGCGTCGAGTGACGTTGTGGCTGAGGAAGCAGCATCCCGGGATCGACTGGAGGACTCTGCGGCGCCGCTACTTGACCGGCGAGCCCGGTTGGCGGCCCGCAGAGGACGGGATCATGCTGTTCGTCCCGCAGCGGGTGAAGGTGACCCGCTATCGCTGGCGTGGATACAGCATCCCGACACCGTGGGCGAGGGCCGCGACGGTGTGAACCGCGCGGTCCCAAGGGAGTCCGTGGAGCGCCGGATGCGGTGAGAGTCGCATGTCCGGTGCGGAGGGCGGGCCGGGGAAACGGGCTGGTCCCAAGGCCAGTACCGCGCCCCGGTCCGACCCCTACTGCGTCAACTGCTCTGTCGCAGCAGGGTTGTTGAAGCGGGGGGCGGGCAGCCTGATCCGGGTGGTGCCGGGGAGGGCGAGAGCGGCCCTGACAAAGCCGGGACGTACCAGTACTGCCAGATGGTGCGGGTCCGGCGAGCGTGATGGAGAGGAGTACGCGAGGAACCGGCGTGTTACGCCTCCTTACTGACTTCGGCGCATCAGGGTGACGCTGGGTCGTCGAAGGTCAGGCCGGTGCCTGCTATGAAGCCGTCAAGAGTGTCGGGCCGGTACTGGAGGCGTTTGAGCCGGTTGCGTACGAGGACTTCGAGCCGGTCGAGGGCGACGACGGCGAGGTTGGCCAGGCTGCGCTTGACATGTGCCCATACCCACTCGACGGGGTTCAGGTCCGGCGAGTACGCGGGCAGCAGGAATACCGTCAGCCATTCACGCTCGGCGATCAACTCACGTATGGCGTGGGAGACGTGGGTGTTCAGCCGGTCCCAGACCAGCACGATCGGGGCCTTGACGAGGTGGTGGACTCCGTCGATCAGCGCGATGAAGTCCCGTTCGCCTATGCTGCGGCGTTTGCCTTTGCCCGCGGGATGGGTGCGCAGGCGGTGACACAGCCGGGTGCGGGAGCCGGGCCGCATCGCGATGAGTCCGGCCACCGACAGGCGGCCCGAGCGTCGCCCGCTCACCGTGACCTGCGGGGTGCGGCCGCGCCGGCCCCAGGTGCGTCCTTTGGGCGGTCGTCGCGTGAAGCCCGCCTCGTCCTCGAAGCAGACGTAGCCCCCGCACGCCGCCCGGGCTCTTTTACCTCGGCCCAGGTCGCCTCCTTCCACACGGTCACGGCCTGCTCATCGCGCTCGGCCACCCGCCGCGCGGGTACTTGAGGACTGAAGCCGAGCCGGTGCATCAGCCTCGTGGCACCCGAGACGCTGTAGGAGACGTGGAACTTCCTGCCGATCAGCGTGGCCACCCGGGCAGCCGTCCACACCTGGTCCTCCACCCAGCCATGCGCGGCAGGCCCCTCATCGAGAAACGCAGCCAGCTTTTCCAGACAGCCCGGGGACAGACGGCATCGCGATCCACTCGAGCCACGAGAGACCAGAGCCTGCACGCCACCGTCCCGCCACATCTGCTGCCACTGGTAGGCCGACTTCGGGCTCACCCTCAGGCGCCGTGCGACTTCCGGCGGCTTGATGTCCTGCTCGAACAGCTCCGCCGCCTGCATCCGTACCGTCTCCCGGCGCTGACGTCCCACAGGGGTCAGGCCGCCCCCATCCGCATACCTCATACACCACGGAATACAGACAACACTCCAGGCCCATCAGGGACGTCGAAGAAGATCACCCTAACGAGCCGAAGTCAGTAAAGCGACACCGGCTCGAATCTGGTCGATCTGGGCCGGGTGTGGCGCGTATCCGGGTCATTCCTTCGGGTGATCTGGAGAACTCCCGGGGCGGTATACAAGAGCCGCTCGGGAGGCCGTGGGGAAGGTCTGCGGCGTACTCGCGGCGATGCCACAGGGACACAGTCGGGCTCCTACTTCATCGAGCGAACCACAGTGAGCTTCTTCAGCGTTGCTTCTCCAGGGTGAGGACGGCCTTGGCGATTGACGTGAGTGTGTTGGGACTGACGCGGGCTTTGCGGAAGATCCGCCAGGCTTTGAGTCGTGCGAAGGCCCGTTCGACGGGCGAGCGGAGTCGGGCGTGTGCCCGGTTGACGGCCTTCTCTTTGACGGTGAGCTCACGGTTTCGGTGTCTTTTGACGGGTGTGGCGAACGTTCCGCCGGCACCCTGGTACGCCTTGTCCGCGAGGGCGGGGATCTTCAGTCGCTCACAGATGGGGCGATGTTGTGGGTGCGGGCGGCGGTGATGTCCGCGGTCCGTCCGGGCAGGGCCGGCGAGTACCAGACGAGCTCACCGGCCGGGCCGGTGACCGTCTGGATGTTCACGCCGTGCTTGCCGTGCTTGCCTGAATAGTCGTCCTGGCTGTTGCCCACGCGGTCGCATTCGGCGAGCGTGCCGTCGACGAGGATGTACTCAGGGCGGGCTTGCCGCAGCGCGTGAGTGAGAGAGGGCGCGCGGGCGGCCAGGTGGGTGATCACGCTGTGTACATGTGCGTGGGCGGTGCTCTCGCTGATCCGGAAGCCGGCGGCGATCTGGGCGAGGGTGTCGTGCTTGCGTGGGTACACGAGCGTGATGAGGGCCCGCTGAGAGGCCGGCAGTTTGCACCGGCGGTCACCCTCGCGGGTGATGATCAGCATCGTGACCCACTCCACGAGGGCATGCGGAAGGTCGAGTGCGGCAGGATAGGTAACCAACAAGGCTCCCTGACAAATGAGTTGAGACGTGAGATCTCTCGCTCAACTGTCCGGGAGCCTTGTCCGTTACGAGCCCTTGTCTGTCACCCGATCGGTGGCCAACTCGAAGAAGCTCAGTGAACACGGGAACCGTCCCGGTCCTTGCCCTTACTGACTTCGGCTCGTTAGGGTGATCTTCTTCGACGTCTCTGATGGGTCTGGAGTGTTGTCTGTATTCCGTGGTGTATGAGGTATGCGGATGGGGGCGGCCTGACCCCTGTGGGACGTCAGCGCCGGGAGACGGTACGGATGCAGGCGGCGGAGCTGTTCGAGCAGGACATCAAGCCGCCGGAAGTCGCACGGCGCCTGAGGGTGAGCCCGAAGTCGGCCTACCAGTGGCAGCAGATGTGGCGGGACGGTGGCGTGCAGGCTCTGGTCTCTCGTGGCTCGAGTGGATCGCGATGCCGTCTGTCCCCGGGCTGTCTGGAAAAGCTGGCTGCGTTTCTCGATGAGGGGCCTGCCGCGCATGGCTGGGTGGAGGACCAGGTGTGGACGGCTGCCCGGGTGGCCACGCTGATCGGCAGGAAGTTCCACGTCTCCTACAGCGTCTCGGGTGCCACGAGGCTGATGCACCGGCTCGGCTTCAGTCCTCAAGTACCCGCGCGGCGGGTGGCCGAGCGCGATGAGCAGGCCGTGACCGTGTGGAAGGAGGCGACCTGGGCCGAGGTAAAAGAGTCCGGGCGGCGTGCGGGGGCTACGTCTGCTTCGAGGACGAGGCGGGCTTCACGCGACGACCGCCCAAAGGACGCACCTGGGGCCGGCGCGGCCGCACCCCGCAGGTCACGGTGAGCGGGCGACGCTCGGGCCGCCTGTCGGTGGCCGGACTCATCGCGATGCGGCCCGGCTCCCGCACCCGGCTGTGTCACCGCCTGCGCACCCATCCCGCGGGCAAAGGCAAACGCCGCAGCATAGGCGAACGGGACTTCATCGCGCTGATCGACGGTGTCCACCACCTCGTCAAGGCCCCGATCGTGCTGGTCTGGGACCGGCTGAACACCCATGTCTCCCACGCCATACGTGAGTTGATCGCCGAGCGTGAATGGCTGACGGTATTCCTGCTGCCCGCGTACTCGCCGGACCTGAACCCCGTCGAGTGGGTATGGGCACATGTCAAGCGCAGCCTGGCCAACCTCGCCGTCGTCGCCCTCGACCGGCTCGAAGTCCTCGTACGCAACCGGCTCAAACGCCTCCAGTACCGGCCCGACACTCTTGACGGCTTCATAGCAGGCACCGGCCTGACCTTCGACGACCCAGCGTCACCCTGATGCGCCGAAGTCAGTCAGTAACACCGCGTCCGGCGGTGGTGGCGGGGCTGAGTCCGCCGACGACTGATCGGTCCGGGACGGGGCGGAGCCGCCGTAGTACTCCGAGGCCGGGAAAGCCGGTCACATGGGAAGGGCGGCAGCGGTATCGAGAAGGGAAGGATGCTGCGATGCCGGAAGATGCGCCGCCGAACGGCGACGCTCCGCCAACGGGCCCCGAAACGGCGCCCCGTCAGCGGGTATCGGAGATGCAGGCCAAGCTTCACCGTTGGGCGGCGGCCGACCCCGGCCGCAGGTTCGACGACCTGTTCAACTTCGTGCACGACCCGGCCACGCTGCGAATCGCGTGGGACCGGGTTGCGGGTAATCAGGGGGCGCGGACTCCCGGCGTGGAGGCCGCACGGTCGGCTGGATCGAGTCCGAGATCGGCGTCCCTGCCTTCCTGACTGAGGTGCGTGAGCGGCTCAAGGCACGGGCCTGGAGCCCGATGCCGGCACGCGAACGCGCGATTCCCAAGCCCGGTAGGAACTCACATCACCCCAGGTCAGCGGGCACCTCTTCTCATTTCGCGTCCACAGACCGACTACCGCGCGGTGGATTGAGACTCAACCGATCATGTAGGGTTATCCATAAGCCTCACCAGGAGGTTCGGAAGAACGCGAGTGCGGTGATAGTGCGGACGATGCTCGGGAGGGTGTCGAGTGGGCCGCGGTAGCGGGTGGCGAGGATCTTACAGTCCTTCAGGTGTGCGATCGCTCGTTCGACGGCGGCGCGCAGGGTACTGATGGACGCCGGTGCCGATATAGCCGAGGTCACCCATCGTCTCGCAGTCGGGGAACAGACCGGGGAAGCCTGATTCCCGCCAGGCGCGGATGTCGTGCCAGGACCCCGGAACGGGGGCGGAGACCGCGAGCAGGCCGCCGTCCAAAGTGGCGGCGATCTGCAGGTTGAACCCGGTGTCGCCATGCTTGCCGCTGAACAGCTCGGTGCCCCGGCCCGCCCAGTCCCAGGTGGTAACAGTGTGCCGTCGACCAGCACCACCTTCCCCGTGCTCGCCTCCGCCGGGTCGGGGACGAACTCGGCAAGGACCTGCTCCAGCAGCGGCCCGAGCAGATCGAGCCGACGTGAGACGGTGGACTGGCTGCAGCCGAACAGCTCGGCCGCCGCCTGCTGGACTGGGTTCTGCCGCAGCAGGAACAGCACCATCACCACCGACCGGTACAGCCCCAGCACGAACGGCCGTCCCCGCGAGACCCGCCCGCTGCCGCCAAGCGCCGTATGCACCCGAGCCAGAGCTCGGTCAATTGCTCCGCATCCAACCCGGTTGTAACCTGCCAACCCAACGACCCCGCCCCGGCAACACCTGTCTTGTGTGAGAACTCGTCAGGTTACCGAGCGGGGTCGTTGCTGTTGACCAAGGGGTGGAAGCCTCCCCGTGGGCTTGTGAATAACCCTCATGGAAATGAGATTCGTTGAAAAAACTCCGTGGTGGATGTGCTCCCGCCGCGGGAGGGTGCAGGAGCCGCAGTTTTAGGAGGGCTCGTGGTGGATGTGCTCCCACCGCGGGAGGGTGCAGGAGCCGCAGTTTTAGGAGGGCTCGTGGTGGATGTGCTCCCGCCGCGGGAGGGTGCAGGAGCCGCAGTTTTAGGAGGGCTCGTGGTGGATGTGCTCCCACCGCGGGAGGGTGCAGGAGCCGCAGTTTTAGGAGGGCTCGTGGTGGATGTGCTCCCACCGCGGGAGGGTGCAGGAGCCGCAGTTTTAGGAGGGCTCGTGGTGGATGTGCTCCCACCGCGGGAGGGTGCAGGAGCCGCAGTTTTAGGAGGGCTCGTGGTGGATGTGCTCCCACCGCGGGAGGGTGCAGGAGCCGCAGTTTTAGGAGGGCTCGTGGTGGATGTGCTCCCACCGCGGGAGGGTGCAGGAGCCGCAGTTTTAGGAGGGCTCGTGGTGGATGTGCTCCCACCGCGGGAGGGTGCAGGAGCCGCAGTTTTAGGAGGGCTCGTGGTGGATGTGCTCCCACCGCGGGAGGGTGCAGGAGCCGCAGTTTTAGGAGGGCTCGTGGTGGATGTGCTCCCACCGCGGGAGGGTGCAGGAGCCGCAGTTTTAGGAGGGCTCGTGGTGGATGTGCTCCCACCGCGGGAGGGTGCAGGAGCCGCAGTTTTAGGAGGGCTCGGTGGGCGGCGCGGGGTAACTCTTTCGATATGCAGTTCTGTGCCTTCTACTGCTATTTGCCTACGGGCAGGGGGAAGGGCTGGCGCAGGACTTCTTCTTCCAGCGCGATCCAAAACACCGAGTTGAGTGCCATCGTTCAGGATCAACCACCCGACACTGATAGTTCGGGCATCTGACCGGCTGGCCGCACGGAACATGATGTCCGAAGCTTTCGATGCCGCCAGATCAAAAGATTGGGCTTTTCTGCCATTCAACTCGAGTTTTCCGACGGTGTGGCCCTGAGACTTCTTCGCAGTCAAGTGGCTGCCATCTATTCCCTTTAGGGTGATCTCTCCGCTCGGCGCAACTGACCCCTTGAGCCAAGATTCCTCTTTCTTTCCGTCGCAGAAATAGGCGACCGCCTTTTCGTCTTCTATTGAGATGGCCAGTCCGGCACCGGCGGGCCCAATTCGGCCGGAGAACTCAGATGAGCGATCCGAATGCTCGCTCATCGAATGATAGGCGGGGAATGCAACGGACGCCAATAGGGCTACCCCTGCAGTCGCTATCCAAGCTGTGACAGCCTTTTTCACGAAATTCCTCAGGTAGAGTTCAGTTTCTGCCGAAGCTCAACGATAGAGTTACTGACCTTCAAAGGGTGGTGTCGTAGCGGCTGACGCCTCTTGATCCCTGCGGTATGCCGACCGCATGAGGTATGCGCAAGGGGGCGGACTGACCGACGAACGGCGGGCCTTCCGCGAGAAGTTGAGGATGGAGGCGGCCGAGCGGTTCAGGCAGGGCGACGAGAACCCGGTCATCGCTCACGACCTGCGGGTCAGCGTCCGGTCGGTACAGCGGTGGCGCAGAGCCTGGTCGCAGAACGGGCCCCGGGCCCTGGCCTCCAGGGGCCCGGCATCGCTGCCGCTTCTCAATGACGAACTGTTCGCCGTGCTGGAGCGTGAGCTGGCCAAGGGGCCGGTGGCACACGGGTGGCCGGACCAGACCTGGACCCTGTCGCGGATCAGGACGCTGATCGGGCGCCGCTTCCACAAGAGCTACACCGTGCAAGGGGTCGCCGCCCTGCTCAAGCGGCACGGTTGGAGCTGCCAGGTTCCCGCCCGGCGGGCGATCGAGCGGGACGAGAACGTGGTGGCCGGCTGGGTGAAGGAGACCTGGCCCCAGGTGGAAGGACCGTGGCGGCGCTCGACGCCTGGCTCGTCTTCGAGGACGAAGCCGGATTCTCGATGACGCCGCCGATCATCCGCACCTGGTCCCACCGCGGCCACACCCCTGTGGTCCGCGTCCGGGGCCGCTCCCGCCGCCGCTTATCGGTGGCCGCCGTGGCCTGCTACAAGACCGGCGAACCCTCGCGGCTGATCTACCGGCCCTGCCCAGACGCCCGGCCCGATGGGCGCAAAAGCTTCTCCTGGAAGGACTACCGCGACCTGATCCAGACCGCCCACCAGCAGCTTGGCGGCCCGATCGTGCTGGTCTGGGACAACCTCAACACCCACCTCACCGCCGGCATGCGCCGCTACATCGCCGACCGCGACTGGCTCACGGTCTTCCAACTCCCGCCCTACGCACCCGACCTCAACCCGGTCGAGGGCATCTGGTCCGTCCTGCGACGCACGACCACAGCCAACCGCGCCTTCGCCAACCCCGACGACCTGATCACTGCCGTCCGACGCGGCCTACGCCAGCTCCAGTACCGCCACGACGTCCTCGACGGCTGCCTCACCGGCACCGGCCTCCGGCGCCAGCCACCATGACGACATCACGCATTCAAGGTCAGTAGGTCTATCTCTACAGGACGCTAGAACCGGTGCCTTGACACTGAGTATCGAGTGCTCAACTCGGGTTACTGCCCCTGGGAGCTGCCACACAATAACTCCTCGATCTTGGTGAGGATCACGGGGGTGTGAGGTCGTGCCCGGCGATCTCGGCGAGCTGTTGGGCCGTGGTCATGGTGAGGGCGCCGGTCGAGACGGTGTGCCCGAGCGCGGCGAGAACGGGGGTGGTCTCCCGGAGGGTCGCGCCGATCCTGCTCTTGGGCAGGCCGGTTGCCTCGGCGAGCGGTGCCTGGTCCATGGACCAGCGCTTCTTGAGGAGGAAGACGATCAGCTGGTCGGCGACGGAGAGCCGTCTGCCGCCGGCGCCGGGGCCGCCGGCGGGGCGCTTCCGGGCAGAAAGATCGGCGGGTGCTCGGTGCACCAGCTTGGTAGCGGGCGGTGAGCTCGTCGAAGGCGGCGGGCTCGAGTCCGGTGAGGCTGGGGTGCCGCAGCCAGGCAGGCAGCTTGTCACCGGCCGGGAAACGCCCGAACTCGGCACCGGGCGGGGGTGGTTCAGGGGCGAGGGGTTCGGGGCGCAGGGTGTAGTTCCACGTGCCGTGCCAGTCGTGCGGCGTGAGGGGCAGGCGGTCCATGACACTGTCAGGGACGGTGCCCCCGGTGGGGTAAGTGCCAGGGTCGAAGTCGGCGTGGACGACAGTCCGTTGCGTGTGGTGGTCGCTCCGATGGTGCTGACGACGACTTCGTGGCTGGTCAGGGGCCTGCCGCGCCAGTTGATGCTGATCTGCGAGAACAGCCGGTGCTCTATTTTGTTCCACTTCGAAGTTCCCGGCAGAAAGTGACAGACCGTCACATCAACGCCCGTCTCATAGGCGAAGTCCGCGAGTTCCTTCTTCCAGGCGCGCACACGGTAGCCGTTGGAGCCTCCGGCGTCGGCGGTGACCAACAGGCGGGAAGCGTGCGGGTAGCGGCGTCGCCCCTCACCGTTCCACCAGCGGCGCAAGGTGGCCACGGCGAAGGCGGAGGTGTCCCCGTCGCAGCCCACCGACACCCAGCCGGCGTCCGCGCCGATGTCGTAGATTCCGTAGGGCACCGCCTTCTGGGCGCCCTTCTCGGGAAAATCATGCGCGCGGACCTGCACCGGCTGCCCGGCGCGGTGCCATTCGCGTCCGATGACCGCGTAGCTGCCCAGCGTCTCCTTCTTCTTGGCGTCCACGCTGATGACCGGCTGCCCGTCGGCGAGGTATGCCGTGACCTGATCGTTGATGTAACGGAACTGGGCGTCCTGTCCGGGTGCCGGGCTCCCCCGGTGGTCCTCGAGGTGCCCTGCAGGGAGAACCCCTCCGCCTTCAGCAGTGAGGCCCACCGTGTCCGAGCCGACCCGGCGCCCCTGCCGAGTCAGCTCGGCCGCCAGATTCCGGGTGGACTTCACCGTCCACAGCAGCGGAGATTCCGGGTCGCCCCGCTGGTCCGGCTCGACCAGCGCCAGCAACGCGGGCACCAGCCCCGGATCCACCTCCCGCAAGGACCTCCGCCCCGCGCCCGGCGCCCGGACCCGACCCGCAGACTCCTCCTTGTCCTCCAGCTCCCGCTTCCCGCGCGACACCGTGGACTCAGCCACCCCGGCCGCCTGGGCCACCCTGCGAATCCCTCCATGGCCCAGAACACGGGCCGCCGCCGCACCCAGCGTCAGACGCTGCTGCCGCTCATCGAGATGTGGCAGCAACAGCCCGAACACATCCACCAGTTCTGCCTTCGTCCCCTCCGACACCACCGCATCCAGCCCATGAATACCGAGGAGTTATTGTTCGGCAGCTCCCAGGGCTTCGGTGTAGTCGTCGGGTGTCTGGTTCATGACGGTTCGCCTGGTTGATCGGTCAGGGAGAGCGGAACAGGCACGGCTTCCAAGATCATGGAGTTCTCGACGCCCCGTGACCTGCCTGGAAGACCGTGCCTGCCGAAGCATCATCGCTGATCCCGCCTGCCCTTGACCAACTCCGCGAGCATCCAGGACTCGCGCCGGAAGAAGTGCCCGGACTGCTGGGCCGCCTCGCCCAGGTGCCCGATCCGCGTGATCCCCGTGGAGTGCGCCACTGTCTGGTCGGCGTCCTTGCCCTGGCCGCCTGCGCGGTACTGGCGGGGGCGACGTCGCTGCTGGCGGTCGGCGAATGGATCACCGACGCTCCGCCCCACGTGCTGGAACACGTCGGCGTGCGACTCGACCCCCTTCTCCCCAAACGGGCCCTGCCTGCGGAAACGACAGTCCGACGACTGCTGGCCCGGATCGACGGCGACGCATTGGACCCGGCGGTCGGCCGCTGGCTGTCCGACCGCCGCAACCAAACCCAGGGCCGGCCGAGCGGCTTGGCGGTCGACGGCAAAAGCCTTCGCGGAGCGGCCAGGGCCAACGGCCACAGGATCCACCTGCTCGCAGCCCTGGACCACACCACCGGCCTGGTCCTGACCCAGCTGGACGTCGCTGAGAAGACGAACGAGATCACCTGCTTCCAGCCGTTGCTGGAGACCATCACAGACCTGGCCGGGGTGGTCGTCACCAGCGACGCCATGCACACCAACGCGAGCACGCCGACTACCTCCTCGGCCACGAAGCCCACTACATCGTGATCGTCAAAGACAACCAGAAGAAGCTCGGGCCTTGACCCGGAAACTTCCCGCCGTCCAGCGGGAGATACGTGATGTCGCCGACGTACTTGGTGTTCGGATCGGTCGCGGTGAAGTCGCGGCCGATCAGGTCCGGGGCCTTCGCCGCGGCCGGATCCGTAACAGTGGTGCGGTGCCTGCGGCGCAAGCGCACGCCTGCCAGGCCGATGCTCCGCATCACGCGCGCGATTCGCTTGTGGTTGATGCGCTCGCCCGTCTCGCGGAGTTCGGCGGTGATCCGCGGGACGCCGTAGGTGCCGTCCGAGTCGCGGTGCACGGCCCGTATCCGGGCGGCGAGTCGGGCGTCGGCCATCTGCCGGGCGGCCCGGTCCGCGGCCGTCGCACGCCAGTAGTAGAAGCTGGAGCGGGCGATGCCCAGGATGGTGCACAGCCGCTTCACGCCGTAGCGGCGGTGGTGGTCGGCAACGAACTGGAAGCGGTTCACCAGCGCGTCTCCCCGGCGAAATACTTCGCCGCCTTGCGCAGGATCTCGCGTTCCTCCTCCAGCTCGCGGACCTTCTTGCGCAGAGCAGCGTTCTCCGCCTCCAACGGGGTCGGCGGCTCGGTCGGCGCCTCTGCCCGTCGTCCCCGCGGCCGGCTCGCACCGGCTGCCCGGACCCAGTTGCGCAGCGTCTCGGGATTGATCCCCAGATCGGCAGCGACCTGCCGGATCGTCGCCTCGGGCCGCGACTGGTACAGCGCGACGGCGTCCGCCTTGAACTGCGGCGGATAGTTCTTCATGACCACGAGATGTCCGTTCTCAGATCCTCAGGATCCAGTGTCTCGTGTGTCCAAGATCAAGGGTCAAGGCCCGTGCGTTGAACTCGCCCAATACACGGCGTTCACCTTCACCGCCCACCTGATGGCAGCAGGTCTGGACGCGTCCATCGGCACCGTCGGTGATGTGTATGACAACGCCCTGATGGAGTCCATGATCGGCCTCTACAAGACCGAGCTCATCGAGCGGGCCGGTCCGTGGCGGACCCTCACGGACGTCGAGTTCGCGACCGCTGAGTGGGTCGACTGGTACAACAACCGCCGCCTCCACACCAAGATCGGAGATATCCCACCCGCCGAGCACGAGGACAACTACTACGCTGAACACCACCCCACGACCGGGGACCCAGCCAAGAACTGAAGTCTCTACGAAACCCAGCGCGGTTCATGCTGACCGACGGCCCGCATCTTCACATAGTGGGCCACCGTGTGGTGGTCGCACCCGGCCAGCTCGGCCGCGGCACGGTAACTGCCTGTGAGGTCGTATGCCTCAAGGATCTCCATGATCTCCCTGCTGTTCTTCACCCGCTCCAGCGTCGCCGAGCGGGGCTACTCGGGGCGAGCGGGGAGAAAACTGGCCGTACGCGGGGAAACCCGTGGCCATCAGTGGGGCGGTAAATGGCCGCCTATGGGGAGCTTGCCACGGCCGCCGTCAGGCGTCCGGTACGAGTCATGATCCCAACCATCGGCGCACTGCAGCCGATCTCACGGGCGATATCAACCAGCCGCCACCCCTGCGCGTGCAATCTGAGCGCCAGCCGCTTCTGCTCCCGGCTGAGATGACCACGCCTGCCTTGCATCCGGCTCCTCCTGTGATCAGCGGCTACGCCATCTCACAGGACTCTTTGCGCTGACCGGTTGAATCCGCCGCAGCGAAAGAGGCTAGGAGTTCCCTATACCGCGTCGCGGCGGTGGCTAGGCCCTCATCGGAGAGGCCGAAGACAGTGCCGTACAGCTTGACCATCGGCTGGATGTCAAACTGGCACAGCCTCAGGGTCGCTTCCCAGCTGCTGAGGAAAGTCTCGAGAGTGGCCCTGTTCATGCCTTCGGGGGTGTAGCGCTCGGCAGGGACGCCGGCGGTGACGGCGACAACAGCCTTTTTGCCCGCCAGCTGCGAGGTAGAGCCGTCCATGGTGAAGGCCCAGCCGAGAGTGAAAACCTTGTCCTGCCACTGCTTGAACAAAGGAGTGGTGTTGTACCAGTACACCGGGTGCTGGAAGACGATCACTTCGTGTTCGGCCAAGAGCGTCCGCTCAGCATCGGCGTCGATCTGGAAGTCGGGGTAGGCGGCGTAGAGGTCGTGCACGGTGACATGGGCCAAGTCACGGACGGCGTCCACGAGCGCCGCATTGGCCTTCGACCGAGACAGGTCGGGGTGACCTAGGACAAGGAGAACCTTGGACATGATGAGGAACCTTCAATCTGAGTGAAATAGATGAATGGATGAGGGTTGGTCGAGTGTGACGGATCAGGGGAGCGCCATCAGTCCTTGAACAGGGTCGCCCGCGGTGAACTAGCTATTTGTGAAGCTGACGTGCCAAGTAGATCCCCAGACATCCATGCCGTGGCTGACACTGCTCCTCAGTCGGCGACTTTCATGCGGACGCGAATCCCGCAGCCGGCCTGCGCTCGTACCGCGGTGGCCACGACATGCCCCGGGGTCACCAGCGGATCCGCCAGCATCAGCGTCGGCTCCCAGGGCAAGACCCTCAGCTGCGGCCCGGCGAGAGGGGGTGGCCAGGTCCCAGGTGTGGGGATGCGGCGGCCTACCCCGCCGCCCCGCAGCCCGTTCCCCTCTGCCTTGCCGAGGGCTTCCTTGCTGCTCCAGAGCCAGAGAAACGCAGCGGGTCGCTCATGCGCGGACAGTCCGTGCAGCCACTCCGCCTCGCGGCGGTCGAAGTACCTGCGGGCCAGCGCCAGAGCGGGCAGGGGTCTGATCATCTCCACATCGACTCCGACGGGACAGGTCCGGCTGAACGCCACCGCGACCACTCCCTGTCCGTGGCTGATGCTCACATGGACGTGCTCACTCCCCCGCAGGATCGGCTGCCCGCCTGGCGCGTGATCGATCCGGAGGCCCGCGACCGGGATGTTCATGGATCTTGCGATTGCCCGCAGCAGCAGTCCGCGGGCTGCTTCCCGTTCGTTGCCGCGCACCGGTGCGACGACTACGCTCACCACGTCCGGCGCAGGGCTCCGCCCTGTCGTAGCCCCGCGCGGCGGCCAGCCGCTGCATGGCTGTTGCTGGCTGTCGGCACCAGCCACGATCTGTTTGACTGGTGCCGACGAGCGTGCTGAGTGGGTCCCCGCGTCAGGGCTTGGCTCCGCGGTGTCACCTGGTGGAGAGGGCACGCAGGCTCCGGACGATGACGTCCACGATCCGGTCCAGGTCCGCGTCGCTGTGCGCGGTGCTGAGGAACCACGGCTCGAGGGGGTTGGGGTGGAAGTACAGTCCCAGACGCTGGCAGTGAAGCTGGAACCGCCGGTGGGTGGGGAAATCGATTGCGTTCATCGCCGCGTCGTAGGCTTCCAGGCCTTGCTGAGGGCTGTTCAGGAGGGCTACGGACATGACCGATCCGGCTCGGGCGATCCGCACGCCGTAGCCTGCCTCTGCGAAGACGGAGCGCAGACTCTTCTCCAGGAAGGCGCAGGATCGTTCGAGGTCGTCGTAGGCGGAGTCGTGTCCCTGGATCTTCTGCAGCATGCTGACCACGGCCTGCATGGCCGCGTGATTGCCACTGTAGACGCCGCCGTGGAACGCCTGGTTCGAGGCGAGTGGCCGCATCAGGCGACGGCTGCCGCCGAAGGCGGCCACCGGGAATCCGCCCCCGAGGACCTTGGACACGATCGTGAGGTCGGGGCGAACACCGAGCAGCTCCTGGGCCCCACCCCGTGAGACACGGAACCCGGTGATCACCTCATCGAAGATCAGGAGCGCGCCGTGTTCGGCCGTGAGGTCCGCCAGTCGCTCGAGGAACCCGGGCAGCGGGTGCACCAGGCCCGCGTTGGCGCAGATGGGCTCGCAGATCACAGCGGCGATGTCGGACCCGTGTTCGGTGAAGACCGCGGTGAGGGCATCGACGTCGTTCCAGGGGAGTTGGACGGTGTGATGCAGTGCCTCGGGGATCATTCCCGGAGCACCGCGCAGTCCGTCCCGCTCTCCTTCGGAATCGGTGGTGATCGGGTCGCGCAGGACGGTTTCGCTCCAGCCGTGGTAGTGGCCCTCGAAGGTCACGATGAGGTTCCGGCCGGTGGTGAAGCGGGCCAGGCGGAGTGCGGAGGTGATCGCCTCGGTGCCGGAGTTGGCGAAGCGGACCTGTTCGATCGAGGGGATCAGCGCGGAGATGAGTTCTCCCGCCTGGTGATCGAGCCGGTGGATGATTCCGGTCATCGCTCCAAGCCGCAGCCGCTCGGCGACCGGCTCGACGACGTCGGGGTCGGCAAAGCCGAAGAGGTGAGGGCCATATCCCATATTCACATCGATGAGTTCGTTGCCCTCGATGTCCCAGATACGCGCGCCCTGGGCCCGATCGATGACGAGGGGGTCCTGGATGCCGAGGTTGCGCATGTTGCTGCTGCTGCCTCCGGCGATGACGGTCCGTGTCGCCTCAAGCAGCTCGGTGTTGGTGGAGGGGGCGTGTGCGGGCATGACTCTGGTTCTCCTCAGTAAAAGCTGGTGGAAAGATGTTTCGGTCGATGTTCGAACCGCCGCTGGACTGCTTCTGACGGGCTGCCGGCGGCGGACCGCGGAACGGCAGTGGCCGCGTCAGAGCCGACATGGTTTGATCAGGCCGCTCGGTGCCGCGTCCTCATTCCCGGGCGACGTGTGCGCGGGAGCTGTAGTGCTCGAGCGCGCGGTCGACGAAGTGCTTTGCTGCTCCCAGGTACTGCGCCGGATCGAGCAGGTCGTCGATCTCCCCGGCCGAGAGGACATCGCTGATCCCGGGTATCTCCAGAAGGACGGCCGGCAGTGGCCGCCCGCTGGCCTGAGCATCCCGGCAGGCTTGTGCGACAACCGACTTGGCCGACCGGCCGGGAAGCCGGCGGCCGAGGACTGCGGAGAGCCTCTCGGAGACGATCAGTGCGCCGGTGGATGCTAGGTTGGCGCGCATCCGGGCGGCGTCGACCATCATGCCGCTGCAGAGGTCGGCTGCGGTGCTGGCGGCGCCGCCGACCAGGCGCAGGCTCTCGCGCAGCGGCATCCACTCGGCGTGCCACGCGCCGGCGGGGCGTTCGTCTTCCGAGGCCATGCTCTGCACCAGCGTCAAAGTGAGCGGCGGGACTTGCAGGGCGGCTGTTCTGATGAGGGTGGCCAGCGCGGGGTTCTGTTTTTGCGGCATCGCCGAGGAGGCACCGTTTCCGTGTCCGGCAGGCTCGGCGATCTCGGCTACTTCGGTGCGGGCCAGGCTGAGGACGTCAAGCGCGATCTTGCCGAGGGCTCCTACGGTGACGTTCAATCCATGGGCCAGGTCCGCCATCGGGCTGCGCCGGGTGTGCCAGGGCAGGACCGGCTCGGCGAGGCCGAGTTCGGTTGCGAAGGCCCGGGTCAGTTCCGTGGTGTACGTACTGGCCTGGGGCGGGGGGACATCGTGGGCTTGCAGGTACGCGGCCATGGTGCCCGCCGCGCCCCCGAGCTGCACTGGAAGACGGGTGCCGAGCAGTTCCTCCAGTCGGTCCCGGGCATCGAGGAGCCCCATGAGCCACCCTGCGGCCTTCAGACCGAAGGTGGTCGGGGTGGCGTGCTGGGTCAGAGTCCGTCCCGCCATGGCGTCTTCCCGATGGCGGGAAGCGAGCGCTGCCAGCGCTTCGGCCGCCTGGTCCAGGTGCTGGACGATCAGTGTGATGCCGCGCACCGCCACGAGCATGGCGGCGGTGTCCAGGATGTCCTGGCTGGTGGAGCCCAGGTGGACGAAGCGTGCTGCGTCTGGATCCCGGTCCCGGACGGCCGCCGCCAGCTCCTCGACAAGCGGAACCACCGGATTCGCGGCAGCTCGGGCTCTGCGGGCAAGGCCGCGAAGATCGAACGTGTGGGCTCGGACGGTCGCGGAGATTGCCTCGGCTGCGAAAGCCGGCACCGTACCGAGCCGCGCCTGAGCACGGGCGAGGGCGGCTTCGGTCTCCAGCATGGCCTGCAGCCACGCGCGGTCCGAGACCACGTCCTCGATGGGCGCCCCGACCCGGACGGGCGTCAGCAGTCCAGTGTCGTGCAGGTTTGTGACCTGTTGCCCGTGCGGGCAGGAGCAGGCATCAGGTGCCTGCGTCTGAGCATTCACGATGTGGTGGCCTCGCTGATGGTAGGGGTGGCGAGTTGAGGTGACTGCGGCATGAGACTGCTCCTCGGGGCGTAGCCCTCTTCAGGGCGGGCAAGCGCCGCTCGATCCTGCTTGATGCGGTCGAGGACGGCGCGGGCGACTGCGTCGGCGTCGGCCAAGGTCACCGAGTTCACACCAGGTCGGGCGCCAGCGGCGGTGCCCCAGTGGATGCCCTCGGTGGGAACGCCGAAGGCGAGCCGGCGAGGATGCTCGCCGCCGTTGGGCAGTACGACCCGATAGGACCTGGCCGACACCTGCAGGCCACCCGTGTCGTAGGCGCTGCCTTCGGGGTCGCGGATCTCGTAGGAGGCGCACTGGCCCGTGTTCAGCAGGTGGGTCAGCAGCGGATCTGCGGTGCGCCGCAGGTCCGGTGCCGGCAAGCGGGCTTCGATCAGTGCCGTGGCGGTATGGAGCGAGCCTGGCACGGACGGCGACCGGAGTGTGAACGTGCCCTGCTGGTCCGAGCAGTCCACCTGTGCATCTGGTCCGACCACTTCTAGAAGTCCCGCCCGGACAAGTGCTTCCACCTCTTCGATACGCTGGATGGGCGGTCCTATGGACAAGAAGGCGTTCAGCGGTGTGAACCAGCGGTCAAGGTCCTCACGATGTGAACATGCGGCCAGACCCGCGTGGTCGACGGTGAGGCGGACCTCGTTCCGCAGGTCCCGCAGGACATCCAGGGCCGCCTTGGTCGGCCCGCTGACGTTACCCAATGATGCCAGTGCGATGTCCTGCGTCAGGTGTTCCAGCAGCCAGTGCCGGAAGTCGGCGGGACCCGTGAAGGTCCGGTCGCGGTAGGGGGCAGCGAGAGTCCGCCAGTCCCAGGTTCGCCCCTGCGGAATACCGAATTCCCTGCGCAGGGCAGCCTCGCCCTTGCTGCCCCATGGCTCAGTCAGGTAGCGGCGCCGGAAGAGGACCATGGTTTCCGCGGACGCTTGCTGTTCGACGATCCGCGCGTAGTAGACGGTTTCGACTTCCTTGGCGATCAATGGCCAGATCTCGCGTCTGAAGTTCAGCCCCGCCGCACCGGTACGCGCGCTGCGCAACCACTCGGCGAACGTGGCTGTCAGGACTAGTGGCTCGTGCCGACCGTGCGGCCCTTTCTCGTTGACGGCGCGGGCGTGATACGGGATCCCGCGCCGGGACCCGGCCACCATCACCGGTTCACGCCCGGACGGATGGTAGACCAGTCGACCGTTACGTCGGACAAACTCCCCGCCCCGTCCGTCGGTTAGCAGCGCCAGGTAATCGAAGAAGCACAGCCCGAGTCCGACCAGCGCCACCGGCTGGCCCGGGGCGATCATTGAGAGGTCGGCATCGGCGGGACTACCAGGTGGAACGTAGATCAAGCCATGCCGTCGGGCGAAGCGTTCCCGTTCGCGTTCGCGGAAGTCAGGTCTTACGGGCAGGTGCCCCTGTGTCAGTACGACTGTGCTCAGGTCATTCAGGACAGTTCCGTTCTCCAACGGCACCCGTTGCCGGGGGGTGTCGCGGAAGCGCTCACCGGTGGTCCCGGGTACAGCAGAGTCGTCGAGCCGGACCGCTCTAGAGCGATGCACGACGACGTGCATGTACGGCGACGCCGCGGCGACCGTCTTGCGGAAAACCCAGCCCAGATATGTGCCGTAGAACCGGCGGCTGGGGTAGGTATCGCCGGTGAGTCTATGTGCCTCCTGGCTGCAGGCGCTGTCGACACCGAAGTCTTCGGGCGCGGAGGCCACCTCCTGAGCCCATTCCCACAGGCTCGGGCCGGTCACGAGGGGGCCTTGCATGACGACGGTCTCATCCGGAAACACCGTGATCTGGGAGGCCACGGTGTTCATGAGGAGGCAGTCGGGCTGGTCGGACCGCCAGATCCGACCGGAACCTGGGGGGTAGGGGTCCACCACATGGACCGCGACAGGCGAGTCGGGTGGATGGATGCAAAGGTTCGCGTGCAGGCGCAGCAGGACACCCAAGCCTCGTGGTCCCATCCCGACAATGCACACATTGTCTTGACGATGACTCATTTTTTGTCCTTTCGAGACCCGGGGGGGAGCGATGCGAGGCGCTGTGACAGCTCATTAAGGGAGGCGCGCGGGACGCGGCTACGTCACGGCGAGGAAGTGCCGTACGAGGGCGTCGGCCTGATCGGTATTCAAGCGGGGGTCGCAGGCGCTGGTGTAGCGGGCCGCCTGCGGTGAGCTGAGGTCGTCTGGGTGCCACGCGCATTCGACGACGTGATCGGGAGTGACCTCGATGTGCAGCCCCCCGGCCCATTGGCCGGCCCCGCGCAGGACAGCGACGAACGAAGTCACCTCCTGCATCATCGCGGGCATTAACCGGGTCTTTTGGCCTCGGGTTGTGGTGACGGTGTTGCCGTGCATGGGGTCGCACAGCCAGGTGACCGGAATCCCTTGCCGCGCCACGGCGGCGACGATGGGAGAAAGGGCGTATTCGACGGCAGCAGCGCCCATGCGGACGATCAGGGTAAGTCTCCCGGGTTCTGCAAGGGGGTTGAGCCGTGCCACCAGTCGGGCCACGTCTGCAGGGGCAGCCGTGGGACCGATCTTGACGCCGACGGGATTGCAGATGTTCTCCGCGAAGGAAACATGCCATTCATCCAGAGCCCGGGTCCGATCCCCGATCCAGCCGAAGTGGCCCGAGCTGGCATAATGGGTCTCGTCCCATCCGCGCACCAAGGGAAGCTCGTAGTCTTTGAGTAGCAATTCGTGGGAGACGAAAACGTGCTCCTCAGGCGGCCATTCCCGCCAGGTGGCGCCGACGTGCTTCAGGACATGTCTCGCCCTGGCGTAGGCGATCAGCAGACGTCGGGGATCGTGCTGCCGGGCGGCCGGGTCGGCAGCAGCGCCATTGACAGCGTCTCCCCGATAGCTGGGGACGCTGCGACCGTCCGGAAGTCGCTCCTCCGCCTGCGACCGTGGCTTGGCGTACTGGCCGGCCAACCGACCGATCGTCACCACGGGCATCCCTGTGCCCGAACGGCAGGCATCCGACAGACGACGGAGCAGATCCAGTTTGCGGTTGACAGTCTCGACTCCGGCCTCCTGGAACAGCTCGGCGCAGTCGCCGCCCTGCAGCACCAGGGACCGACCGCTCTCAACCAGCTCCAGTCGGGATCTCAGCGTGTTGAGTTCTGCGACGGTTATCAAGGGCGCCAGGCTGCGGAGGGTGGCTCTGACGTCCTCCACCTGTGCGGGATCAGGCCAGCACGGTTGTTGTTGCGCGGTGAGGATCTCTAGGGGAGGAAGGCTCAGCACTTCCCTGACTCTCATGAGGGATGGATGGGACGGAGCGCGGCAAGGCAGTCATCAGGTACGGCTGGGGACCGACTGGGGATCGGCTGTACAACGCTCGAAGGACCACCGTCGCGGTGCGGCTCATGCGGTCAGTTGCGGGCAGGCTCCGCGCCACGATGGCGCTTGAGTTCTCTGAAACCGCTGGTCAGCATCAAAGCGAACAATCCGTCCCATAGTCGGACCGCGTCGGCTCCGAGCGGCACTGTGTCGAGCACCGGTCCGAAGAATGTGGTTGCGGTTCGGCCTTCCTGGTGCAGACTGAGCAACGGGGTTCCCGCCTGGGCGCCGAAGGCGGCCACCGCCTGCTCGTGGCTGACACGCAGGGCTTCGTCGTGGACGGTCGAGGTGGCGGTCTGCACCAGGTGCGGGGGCAGCTGTGCCTCTGTCAGGGCATCGCGCAGTGCGGAGGGCCCGCGGCGTACAGGTTTGTCGTGGAACCGCCGTGCCAGCGCCGGATAGAGGCGGGCCAGCGACTGCGGCCCGAAGTCCTGTTCAGCGGCGATACATAGGCGGGCCGGCCCCCATCCGTGCCGGGCGAGAAGGCGGTAGCGGGCGTCCACGTCAGTACGCCCCTCGTTGAGGAGGACAAGGCTCATCACCCGAAATCTGAGGGCGAGTGGCCGGTATCGCCGTACCTCCAGCAGCCACTGCGCGGTCGTCCAAGCCCAGGGGCACACAGGATCGCACCACAAGTCGACCCTTGCGGGGCTACCGGAGATACCGTCTGCCGCGTCGCCCAGGACAGAGGCAACTTCGCCAAGCGTGTCCGAAGCGGCCAGCCGCGGCTGGACTCCCATGCTCATCGGTCGGCACCTGCCGCGCCGTCAGTGCCGTCGTCGTTCACGCCGGGGCGGGTCACCTTCATGCGGAACCGGCACGCCTGCCCGCCTTCCAGCTCGCACTCCAGACGCTCGTCCTGCCCGCTGACCCCCACTGCCTCGAACCATCCCGAGCGCATGGCCATGCACGGGCACCGGTAGCCGTCGGTGGTTCCGGCTGCGCGCAGCATCCGCTTGGGGAAGATGTCCGTGATGGCCGTTTCCCATTCGCTGTCGCTCAGCAAAGTGTGCTGGATGCGCATATGGCGGTCGTCGGGGAACATGATCTGCTGAATCAGGGCGAAGCGGGGCAGGAACTCTTCCAGCGGGCGATCGTCGAGCCGGATTCCGTAGCGCCGGGCGCACCATCGGCCCACGCGGCGGGCCATGAAGCGTGCGGCCTCTTCGTTGATCTCGTTGGCGGCATCGGGGCCGTACCGCTTGAGGACCCCTTGGTACCAACGGGCATCGTGAAGCCACCAAAACTGCAGGTAGGGAATGTCGTCGCCGACGGGGGAAGCGGGGTGAGTGTCTGTCATTTTCATTCTCTGGGCATGTCAGGGGGCAGGGGACGGGCGGGTGACGGACTTGGCGCGCAGGGAGGCGTGGGCCAGTGATGCCTCAGGCGCGGAGGGTGAATTTGCGGACCTTCCCGGTCGTTCCGACGGGGATCTTGTCCGGGGGGACGACGCTCACTTGGCGCACCGTGCGGGCTGCCGAAGGATCGAGTACACCCAGGATGTGGGTCTCGTAGTCCAGCTCGATGTCGCTGTAGGCGGAGGGCTGCAGTCTCAGCAGGATCTCGGTGTGGTACTCACCGTCGGCGTGCGAGACGACTGCGCTGCAGTCCAGTACTGCAGGGCAGGCGGCGAGGATCTGTTCCTCGATGACGGTCGTATAGATACGAGTGCCGTCCGCCCGGTCGAGCGCATCAGCCACACGGTCGACGTGGTAGTAGTAGCCGCCGCTGTCGCGGTAGCCGAGATCGCCGGTGAGGAAGAACCCGTCACTCCGGGCCTGATAGGTCTTGGCGGAGTCGTTCCAGTAACCGGGGGACAAGGTGGGCGAACAGATCGCGAGTTGGCCTACGCTGCCGTCCGGAAGTGGGTTCCCCTCGGGGTCGAGAACGCGGACCTCGGTGAATGCGTGCGGGCGTCCGATGCACCGGTTGTAGTGGTCGGTGTCCTGGTGATGGGTGATGGAGAATTGTGAATGCCCCATCTCGGATGAGCCGAATCCGTCGATGAACAGCGATCCCTCAACAGTGTGGCGCCCGTGGGCGGTGGCTTGCTGGCGCTGCCCGAAGGCTACTAGGGCGCGGATGTGGGGTTCGTGGGCGCTGTCGCCGGTGTTCCACCAGGCGCGTACCGAACGCAGCCGGGAGGGGGACGGGTTCAGGCTGAGCAGGTCCACCCAGGTTTTTGGGAAGCCGTAGACACCGTGCGGCTGCCACGCCTCGATCGCCTCCAGCACTGACGTGCCGTCCTGCGTTGACAACTGAAGGAACGCCGAACGGTTGCACAGCGCGGAGAGCACGGCCGCAATCATCGAGTTGTGCATCGGCAGTGCGCTGAGCATCCGCTCACTGCCCTGCGCCCGAGGCAGCGTCAGCCAGTGGCGCAGGCCGGCGAACAGGCTGCTGTGGGTGGAGATCACAGCCTTCGGCATGCCGGTTGTTCCGGAGGAGTGTGTGATGGCGACGGGATCGTCCGCGTGGTGGCAGTACGGTGCGATAGTGCGGGTGGGGTCGCCGTCCGCACATTCCTCCAGAGCGCGCAGCGACGGGGTCCCGATGTCGTGCTGAGCCCAGGAGGCCAGCTGGTCCCGCTCGACCAAGACGAGTGACGGCCCGAGACCGCGCACGTAGGCCGTGCGGGTCTCCTCGTCGAGGAGGTAATTGACGAAGGCGGGAATGGCACCGATGCGGTTGGCGGCGAAGTAAGTCAGAACGTAGTCGACAGCGCGCCGGGAGCACACGACGATGACGTCCCTGGGTCGTATGCCGTGCCCGTGCAGCCAGGCGGCCCGTACGGCGACCAGGCGGTCCAGCTCGCCGAGAGACAGTTCATGTGTCCCCTCGGAGTGGCTGTCGGCGGAGGTGTCGAAGGTGAGTGCGGGATCCTCCGGAGGAACTCCGTGAGCCAAAAGGCGTTCAATGACGTTGCCTGCCCCCAGGAGAGGGTCGCGGGCCAGTGTTCCGCGGGTCGTGCCATTCATGGTGATGTCGTCTTGTCTGTGATGTCGTCGGTGGAAGTGCCGGAGTTCGGTGCGGTCAGTAGGAAGGCGGCCGCCTCGTACGGCTCGCCGGTGCCATTGACCGGGTCAATCAAGATCAACAGTGAGTGGTCCGATTCGCCGTCCTTCACCAGCTGGGCGGCCAGCTGCATTCCTTCAGCGAGCGGTTGGCCGATCGGGCTGGTGCAGATCACCGGCCCGGTCAGGCCCCATCGGGCGGAGATATGCCCGATCACGGAATTCGGGACGGACATGAAGAACAACTGAGGCGAGATACGCTCACCCCGATCCACCGCCGAGGCGACCGCCTGTGCGGTAGAGACATCACCGAGCACGCTGACCAGGAGGACCGCGGTACGGGTCCCGCCTGACGGCTCGTCGGGCGCCCGTCCGGTCAGGCATGCGGTGGCGGCAGCGGCCGCCACCGCGCTGAAACTGGACCCTGTGAAGCCACGCAGACCAGGGAGGGGCTCGTCGGGCACCGGCGCTTGCCCGCGGGCTACAACGGTCAGACCCGCTGCGGCAGCGGCCTGGTCGGCCGCATCCACACAAAACTCTCTGTCCGTCATGCGCGTCCCACCACCAGTGCGGTATTGGCGCCCCCAAAGGCCGCGTTGAGACTCAGCGCGTAGCGGATGTCCGATGCTGCCTGAGACTGGCTCAGCACCAGATTGAGCCCGCACTGCTCGTCCGCTCCCAGGTATCCGGCGTTGACTGGAAGCTGCCCGGACTGCAACGCAAGCACCGTCGTGATGAGTTCGAGCATGCCCGAGGCCTCCAATGCGTGTCCGTGCACGGATTTGCTGGAACTGACGGCGACGTGCGCCGAATGGCTGCCCAGTGCCCGGTGCAGGGCGGCGCTTTCGGCTGCGTCGTTGTGGGTCGTGCCGGTGCCGTGCGCGTTGACGTAGTCGATGGCCTGGGGATCGAGACCGGCACGGTCGAGCGCGCTGGTGATCGCGCGAGCCAGGCCCGCGCCGGCGGGGTGCGGCCGGCAGACGTGGTGAGCGTCACCGGACAGTGCCCAGCTCATCAGGGCTGCCTGTGCCCGTCCGCCGGCCCGTCCCGCCTTCTCCAGGACCACCGCGCCGACGGCGTCGCCGAGCAGCAGGCCCCGTCGGCCGCTGCTGAACGGTCGGACATGCTGATCGTCGCTCAGGGCGCCGCCGGCCGAGAAAAGCGCGAACCGTTCGGCATCCACAAGGTAGCCGCTCGCAACGACGGCACACTCGGTACTACCGGACGCGATCATCGAAGCGGCCTCGGCCAGTGCGGTACTGGCAGCCGTGCAGGCGTTGGTGTAGACGCGCCTCGGGTACAGCCCGCATCTGGCAGCCACCTCGACGGCCGAGGCACGGGCGCCGTGCACCCGGAAGTCGACGGCCGACTGACGGGCTACCTCACGGTCTGCCTGGATTGCCAGGAACAGCGGTGTCGCCGCCCGCTCCGCCTTCGTCAGACCTGCCATCGCGCAGGCCTCGGTGACGGAGGAGGTCAACTCCTCGGGCAGGCTACGGGCGTCGTGGTGGACCGCTCCGAGGTCGGTGCGACTACCGGAGCCGACGGCGAAGCGGCGCACCGACCGGAAGGCGGGGGCGCCTATCGAGACGCCCCGAAGAAGCGGGGCTGTGCCGCGTCCGAAGCCCGACAGTACAGCCATGCCCGTGACCGCGACCGGCATCTGGGGCGTTGCTGTCCGGCGCCGCTGCTCCCGTACCGGCGCAGGTGTTTCCTCGAAACTTTGGTGACGGGACATCATGCCGACGTCGGCTCGGGCACGGAACGGGCCGTCAGGGCGCTCACGAACTCCCCCACGGTCAAACCCGCCAGCCGCTCGGTCTCGTCCTCGTCCACGTGGACGCCGAACTGCTCCTCGATGAGCATCAGGACTTCGGCGAGAGTGAGAGACTCCAGGTCCAGACCGTCGGGGCCCAGCGGAGTCTCGTCGCTGACACCGTCGACGTCGTAGTTGAGGGACTGCAGGGCATCGAGAAGGAACTTACTCGTCAGCACGCTCATGATGGGTGATCTCCTATGGGATGGTTCGTCAGGACTGTTCGACAGGCGGGCGATGGGCGTGGGTTCCCGGGCCGCTGAGGGCTGGTGAGCTCGTGGCGCAGCCCCCGCCCGGCCGATCAGGGGCGGGAGCAGGGCGGAGGACTGAGGACCGGGGCGGGGTGGGCGAACGGCTACGGCGAGGAAGGGTTGTCCGCGGCGGCGGCCCTGAGCACCGCAAGATCGCGAACCAGCTTCCCGGTCGAGGTACGCGGGAGACTGGACAGCAGATGCAGGCGCCGTGGGCGTTTGAAAGCGGCTAGGCGAGACCGCATCTCACTGCGGAGGTGCGCGGCGCCGGTGCCGGGCGCCACCGTCAGATACGCCACGATGTGTCCGGCGAAGACGACGACGGCCTCGTGGACTCCCGGAAGGGCGGCCAGGACCTGTTCCACCTCGGTCAGGTCGACCTTCAAACCGCCTACGGAGACCTGCGAGTCCAGTCGTCCTGTGACGGTCAACACCTCTGTGTCGGCGTCGAGGGCGGCGGCGTCCCGAGTACGCAGCCAGCCGTCCGTCCAGCGGCTGGCGTCCGTCGTGCTGAGATAGGGGTTCTCCGGAGCGCGGACCAGCAACTCCCCCTTTTCCACCCGCACAGCGACACCGGGGGCGACAGGGCCGAGGGCCGGCCGGTGTCGGCCGAAGAAGTCCAACGCGATGAAGCCGGTCTCGGTCATTCCGTAGCATTCGCCCAGCGGAATGCCGTATTGCTCGGTGAACTGCTCCGCGACCTCTGGGCGGATCTTCTCACCGCCGCTAACTGCCCGGGCCAGCTGTGGAGCCCCGGCCTTTGGGGTGCGCGTGGTGAGCAGGCCGTAGTGGAAGGGCACCCCGAGCAGGGTGGCCGACTCAGTTCGAGAAGTCACCGCGTCCAATATTGAGGCGGCGCTGAACTGTTTGGGCAGTGTCATCAGCACTCCCGCGTGCAAGCTGTGCAGGAGCCCGCCCACCAGTCCGAAGGAATGGGCGATAGAACTTAGCTGTACTACCCGCTCACCCCGACCGGGCATGCCGTCCGTCTGCCGGTACCGGTCGATCTCCCTGAGCAGATCGTGCACGCCACGTCCGATGATCTTCGGGTTTCCGGTCGATCCTGAGCTCAGTTGGAGCAGCGCGTGAGCAGTGCGTGCCGGGGTCCCAGCCCTCAGCGCATAGCGGGCCGTGACCTCGACGTAGCCCCGCAACATGGTCGTGACCTCGGTCTTGGGGGAGACGACGACCTGAGGATCGATCCGCTTCACCGCCTCGGCGGCCTCATGCTCGGTCAGCCTGTGGTCGAGAACGGTGACCTGTGCACCGATCCTCCATGAGGCGAGCAGGTGGCCGACATAGCACAGCGACGGCGGGAGTCGCAGCGCGACTGTTCCGCCAGAGGTTAGCCCGGCCTTCTCCAGCCGGCGCTGGCATTCCTGAACGATGCGGCGCAGGTCGGCCCGGTCCACGACTCGATCGAGTTGCAGGCAGGGCTGGCGGGATGGCCCGGCCAGCAGTAGGTCGTCCACCCATGCCGATTGCCGTTGTTCCGGGTGCGCGGGAGGCAGCGGGGTCGTCATCCCGGGTGCATCGGCTGTTCGTGGTTGGGTGGCGGCGTCCCCGGCTTCTGTGGTCAGGGGGTCCATGTCCTGACCACCTCCTGCTGAAGGTCGGCCGGGTACCCGTGCTGGAAGGAACTTCTGACCAGTCGTCCTTGGCCGGGTTCTGGCAGGAGGCAGTCATAGACGCCCTTCGGGCCGCTGGCGGACGCCTGCTCGGCTGGCGAATAGCATGCTAGCAATGGGACGATGGGCCCGGTCCGGACGTGATGACCCTCGGTGGGGTGCCAGCGAGTGGCCAGGGCCCATATCAGCTCGCTGATGTTGCTCGGATCGATGTCGTCGTCGAGGACGAAGGTCCGGGTCAACAGCACGTAAGCGCGGCAGGTGGCAAGGGCATCTTTAATTCGTTCCACCAGTTCGCCCGATGTCAGACCAGGCAACTGCTCCCGCCAGGTTCCTGACACGGTGATGGCCGTCCAGTGGGTGGCGCTCTCGAAGGGCGCCCAGACGGTGCTCACTGGCAGTCCCGCCGCACGCAGGTGCGAGAGAATCTCTGCGGCCAACGAGATCCCAGAGGCGGTATGAAACTCGTCCACCGGCTGACCCTCCACAACGTGAGGCCAGATCGGGTCATGGCGGTGAGTGACAGCCTCGACGGTGTACGAGGGCTGTTTACTGCCGTGTTGGGGGATATAGCCGGTGAACTCCCCCATCGGCCCTTCGTCGGCGTCCGGGGAGGTCGACAGATACCCTTCAATCACAATCTCGGCGTTCGCGGGCACCATCAGGTCGACCGTCTCGCAGCGCACGACCTCCACCGGCTTGCCCGTCAGAGCACCGAGGAAGCCAGCTTCCTCCACTCCGTCCGGCAGGGGCATGCCGGCGACGAAGGGAAGCGCCGGGTCCCCTCCCTGGACCAAGGCATAAGGCATGGGTCTGCCTAGTTCGGCCCATTGACGCCAAACCTTGTGCAGGTGCTGGCCAGGGGCGACCAGGCCGGTCAGGCGCTTCTCGTCGATCATCATGATCCGCGCGATGGACCAGTTCGTGAACGTGCCGTCGGGCGTACACGCGACGATGGTTCCCCAAGTGTTGATGTACCTGCCGCCGTCGCCGAGGTGCAGCAGAGGAGCGGGGAATCCCTCCAGCGAGGCCCGCGGCCCGACGCGGATGTTCTCCTTGCAGGGACCGGTCGCCACCTCAACAGGGGGCACTGTTGGTCGCCGCCGCGCCTCAGCTATGTGTTCGACGATCTGACGACCGGTCACCTCCGCAGGCAGTCCAAGGGACAGTGCGACGCGGGCGAGTGGTCGCCGGGGATCGGAGCTGAGCGCGGCCGGAGCACCGAGTACGCGATGCCCGGCAGCAACGCCGGTGAGACGGGTGAACAGCGGAGCCGGCGAGCGTGTCTCATAGCTCCTGCGAATGATCGCACCCATTTCGAGACACGGATCCACCAGGCGGTCGACGCAGATCACATCGCCACATTCGGCGAGTGCATCCACGTATTCCCGCAAGTCATTCGGGCGAGTCATCCCAGGACCTTCCATGAACAGTCATCGCAGCGATCGCTACGACATCTGGACGGGGCGCTGTCACCGCACTCCGTCCGCTTCGCGGGGGGCACCGCTCCACCGAGGGGCAATTTCGGACTCGATGCCGAACTGATCCAACACTCTCATCACGATATGGTCGACCATGTCAGAAATACTTGTCGGCCTATTGTAGAAAGCTGGCATTGGCGGCAGGATTGTCGCACCCATCCTGGAAAGCGCCAACATGTTCTCAAGATGAATATCCGACAGCGGAGTCTCGCGCGCCACCAATACCAGTCGGCGCCGCTCCTTCAAAGTCACGTCTGCGGCACGGGCAATCAGGTCACCGCCGTATCCGGCGCGAACAGCAGCGAGCGTCTTCATGCTGCACGGCACTACCACCATGCCCTGCACCGGAAACGATCCGCTGGCGATGGGAGCCGCCTGATCCGCCGAAGAATATGAGAAGTCTGCCATATCGGCGACTTCGCGCACCGAATAGCAGGTCTCCATGGCAAGTGTGGCCCGCGCCCACTTTGTCATCACCAGGTGGGTCTCAAGCCCCGGATGCTTCCTCGCGACTTCCAGAAGCCTGACACCGATCGCAACACCGGTGGCGCCTGTCATGCCGACGACCAAGCGTGTCGTCGCCCCTTGCGACATATCGGTGGCTGGGAGCCGGAGAATGTTCGAGTGGGTCCCCTGCTGCGTTTCCTGTGCCATCCTCAGTGCCCCATGCCCAGTCCACCGTCCACGGGCAGAACAGCTCCCGTGATGTAACCGCTCTCCTCTGCGGCCAGCCAGGTCACGGCACTGGCGACGTCGCGGACACTCCCGGGCCGCCCGAGCGGGATCTCCTCAAGGACCTTTGCTCGGTGGGCGCTCGGCAGCGCGGCTGTCATCTCGGTGTCGATCCATCCCGGCGCCACGACGTTTGTCGTGATATTCCGAGGCCCGAGTTCCCGCACCATCGACCGGGCAATGCCGACCAGCCCCGATTTACTGGCCGCGTAGTTGGTCTGCCCCGCTCCCCCGGAATATGCGGACACCGAAGACATGAATATCACGCGGCCCCAACGCGCCCGAACCATGGGCCGAACAGCGCGGCGCGCACACCGCCAGGCACCGTACAGATTCGTATCCAACACCCGACTGAACTGCTCGTCCCCCATACGCATCAACAGCGAGTCCTCGGTGATCCCGGCATTCGCCACAAGAATCTCCACCGGCCCGATCTCCTCCTCCACAGCAGTGAAGGCGCGATCGACCCCTCTCGGATCTGTGACATCGCAGGCAACGTTGAAGAAACCGTCCGGCGCAGCCGAGTCGCGACGAGTGACTGCGACTCTGTACCCCTTTTCTTGAAATGCCTCGGCCACGGCGAGACCAATACCACGGCTCCCTCCTGTCACAAGCACGGTACGGGGCACAGCAAAAGCCTCACAAGTTAGAGAATAGACCGTTAAACACCACCTGGATCAGAATCTACGGCACGGTAAGTTGAAGGAGCAACCCATTGCGTTGAGTAATTGCTACTCCAAAACTGTAAGAAGTCGTTCTCGATGTTTCACCTGGAAATAAGCATTTCATCCCGTCGGATCAGCCGCCGACGCCACCGGCGCCTGCCCCACCACCCCAGCCACCAACACCGCCGCCACAACCGGCGACAACGCATCAACCCAACCAGGTCTCAGCAGACCACCCAGGGCTGTTCCAAAGTCCTGCCGGGTGGGTGAAGGTGCTGGTCACAGGGTGGTGACGATGTCGGCGGGGGTCGCTACGAACAGATCGAGGCTCCCGTTGTGGGCGGATGGCCTGCCAGTCACCGTTCAAAAACCGGAGCCTCATGTGCCGTCAGTCTGCCACCGTCTGTCTCGTCAAGTCGCCTTCGTTGGAAGGGTGTTCGGGCTGTCGTTGGCGGAGCGGCTGGTCAGACTCCCAGACCCGCGGCATCGCCGGGGCGTACGTCACCCGTTCGTGGCGGTGCTGCTGATCGCTGCGTCCGCCGTGGTGGCGGGCGCGCGGTCGTACACGGCGATCGGGCAGTGGGCCCGCAGTGCGCCGCAGCGGACACTGGCCCGGCTCGGCGCACGCCTGCTGACCTCGCTGAACGTGTGGATCGCGCCGAGCAGGTCGACACTCCGGAGGATCGTTTCCACCGTCTGTCCAGGTGGTCTGGCTGACTTGACCGGGGAGGTCCCGGCCGGGGTGGAGTCGGTGGCCGCGGACGGCAAGAGCGCCCGCGGGTCCCGCCATGGCCAGACCCCGGCCGCGCATCTGCTCGCTGCCATGACCAGCGACGGCCAGACCATCACCCAGCCACCCAGCTACGCGTACCGGACAGGACGAATGAAATCACCTGCTTCGCCGCCCTGCTGGCCCCCTTCGGGCTGGCCGGGATCGTGGTGACCGCTGATGCCTTACACACGCAGCGTGACCACGCTGCCTTCCTCGTCGAGACGAAGAAGGCACACTACGCGTTCACCGTGAAGAAGAACCAGCCCACGCTGCACGAGCGGCTGCGCACGCTGCCCTGGGGACGGGCGACCGCGAACCGCCCTGCCCCCGCTCCGCCACGACATCAGCCATGTCCTGCACTGGTCCGCCTGGCGACGCCGACACCAGGCCATCGCGCAAGCCTGCCACCAAGCCGCGGTTGTGGCTCGGCATGCTGGAACGCGCGCTGGCGGCGGGGCTGCCGTTCGCGCGACCGCCGATTCCGGCTACGGACGCGACCCGGGACTGCGGGCCTGGCTGCACGCCGGCCGGCTGCGCTACGTGCTGGCGGTCCCGGTGGACCTGCCGCTTTCCGGCGCAGCTCGAGCTCGGCGATCGGCCGGCCGGTGGTGTTGGTCGCGAAGCATGTGATCCGCATGCCGTCCGCGTCCGTGATCCTCAACTGGGCGCCAGGATGAGGCCGTTCCTTGCGGACGATGAGCCGCATGCCCTTGGGCCAGCCGTCCAGGAGCTTACCGGTGAGCTCGGCGACCCAGGCCCCGTCCCGCGCCTCACCGTCGGTCTCGATGGCCGGGGTCCAGGCCGAGGCGGGGACCTTCAGCACGTGTTCGTGGATGGCTTCGCTGACCGTCATGCCGACCGAGTAGGACAGCCATCGGCCCCGCTTCGCGAGCCAGGACACGAAGTCGTGGGTGCCGCCGGCGGAGTCCGTGCGGATCAGCGTCTGCCGTCCTCGTCGGTATCGCTTGGGCAGTTGGGCCAGGGCGAGTTGGGCGGTGGTGATGTGGTCGGCAGCGGTGTTGGAGCCCGCGTTTCCCGGTCTGAGGAGGGTGGCGACCGGCTCTCCGGTTCCGCCCGGTCCCTGGTCGACGAAGGCCGTCAGCGGGTGATGGCCGTAGGTCTTCTTCCACGTTGGCGCCGCGTCCTGCTTGTCGGAGTGGGCGATCACGAGGACGCCGTCGAGGTCGACGGTGACCTGACCGTCGGCGTCCGGGGCGTTCTCGCCGGCCAACGACCAGGCACGATGGCGGACTTCGGAGCGTGCGGACCGGATGGCCTGCAGGGCTTTCTCGCCGGACGCGGCGAGGGTGTCGATCAGGCGGGAGACGGTCGGATCGGAGGCGACCGGGCCGAAGATGGCCCGCTCACACCGCAGCATCGCGACGTCCGCGAGGCAGTCCCCGCCCAGTGCGACCGCCAGGGCAACGTCCAGGAGGATCTTGCCGGGATCGTGGACGGCCCGCGGTTTGCGCCACGGCGCCAGAGCTGCGGATATCGCCTGGTCAAGGCCCGTCTTGCGGACCGTCTCCAGCAGCAGGACCGCACCGGCCTGCGAGACCACCTGCCGACCGTCTCCCCGGACACGGACATGTGGGTACGACGAGATAGGCTCTCTCACCTGGAAAGTGCTCTTTTCCTTGCAGCCAACAGGACCCTCAGCAAGTCCTATCGTTGCAGGTCAAGGGCACTTTCCGTGTTTCTGATCAACGCTTGGACAGCCTCTCGCCGTCGCCCGAATCCTGGTTCTGGATCACTTTCAGTGCTAGGGCCACGGAGGGTCACCGAAACCGCGATCATGAACGGCATCGCGCGGTGAGGAGGACCCGTTTGCGGAGCAGGTCGAAGTTGGCTCGGCCGAACATCTGCCGCTTCAACATCTTGATCTTGTTGTTCTGACCCTCGACCGCGCCGGAGCTGTAGCGAAGGCTGAGGCCGGCGACGACGGCATCGAGATCCTGGCCGAGACCGGTGACGAAGGTATGAAGGGCTGGCAGGTCCTCGGCCCGGACGCTCGTGATCCACTTGTTCAGGTCCCGGCCCTGACGGTTGTTCATGAGCTCGGCAAACGTGCGGACGTGGTGGGCGGTGCGGTCGAGCGCGGGGCAGCGAGCCAGGATCGCTTTGAGCTGCTGGGTCTGGTCCTCGGTGAGGCGGTCGGGATGGCGGGTGAGCCAGCTGGTCACATTCCGCACGGACGGCGTCTTGTGGGGCGGGTCGTGCGGAAAGTTCTCGCGGAGTTTGGCCACGTAGACCTTCACCACGTTCTCGCCGCCGGGGTAGCCACGTTCGCGTACTTCCTCGAACAGGCGGCGGGCGACGGTGCAGCCCTCCGCCCACCGCTGGTGCAGGTAAGGCTTGTAGGGGTCGAGAATGCTGGCTCGGCCGGTCCACCGGCCAACCAGGAGTTCGTCCGCGCTTGCCGCGTTGGCGAAGCGGCGGACGGTATGCGGGCCAGCCCCTGTTGGCGGGCGATCGCGCGCAGTCCGATGCCCTGCTCGAGGAGAGCGTGGATAGCCGCGTGCTGTTCCCGGATGCGGTCGGAGAGTCGGCCGGTTGTCCGCGGCCCTCTGGGAGAGGGCGGATCGAGGTTCGTGTTCTCCGTGTCCGCGACGGCCTGGGCCGTGGCGGCGTCGTGCGGCTCACGTAGCAGAGCGCGGTGTTGAACGACTGTCTTCTCGACGGCCTCAGTCAGGTTCGACCAGATGTGCCATCGGTCCGCGACGTGGATGGCGTTCGGGGCGCCGAGCCGTCCGGCCTCGGCATAGGCGGTGGAGCGGTCCCGACAGATCACCTCGATGCCGGGATGGTCGGCGAGCCACTTGGCGACCGTCGACGTCGTCCGGTCCGGCAGCAGGTCGATGGGCTGACGGGTTTCGATGTCGATCAGGATCGTGCCGTACTTGTGGCCCTTGCGCAGCGCGAAGTCGTCCACCCCGAGCACCCGCGGTGTCGAGGTCTCGGGCTCCGGCAGGCGACGGATCAACCGCAGCAGTGTCGACCTGCTCACCCCGGCGGCCAGAGTCTGGGAGAGGCGGGCACCGGCACGGCCGGCCAGCATCACCGCCACACGCTCCAGCACTGTCTGCAGCCCGGCGCTGCGTCGGCCGTGCCGGACGGTCAGTCCGTCGACCTGCTCGGCGAACGTCGCCTGTCTGCACAAACGTTGGCCGCAGCGGAACCGCCGCACCTGTAACTCGATCAGCACCGGACGCCCTCTGACCGAGCTGTCGGCGAGCCGCCGTACGTACCGGCTGTGCACCCGAGACGACAGCGTCCCGCACGCTGGACATACGACCCGCTCCGCAACCGCCCGGGCCCGCACGGCCACCAACTCGCCGTCAGGCACAACGTTTTCGATCACGACACCTTGGACCTGGTGGAACCAC
The DNA here is from genome assembly GCF_041435115.1 of Streptomyces sp. NBC_00289. Lineage (NCBI taxonomy): Bacteria > Bacillati > Actinomycetota > Actinomycetes > Kitasatosporales > Streptomycetaceae > Streptomyces > Streptomyces sp. NBC_00289. Next base: position 398,704 of record NZ_CP108046.1, read on the forward strand.
AGGTTCTGGAGGAGAACATCACCCACGACCGTTCATGATCGCGGTTTCGGTGACCCTCCGTGGCCCCAGCACTGAAAGTGATCCAGAACCCAGGTTCAGCCGACGCCGACACAGCCCACCTCGTGAAAGCGCGAGGCTAAGGAATCCCACGTCGAGGCGCACCACTACCTCGACGCTGACATGCCCTGGCTGGAGCGCATGCACCACAAGCGCCGCCGGATCCTCGAACGCCGCCGCTTTGCCGCCACCTCTCCCGGCCAGCTGCCCCAGCCGCCCTCCCGCCCCGTCGTCATCGCCCGCCGCCGACCAGATCCCGCACCAGCCGCGGCGAACCCGCCGGTGCCACAGGTACGGCAGTGGGCCAAGGACCAGGGCATGGTGTGCCTGATCGAGGCCCACTCCGCACCGACATCTGGGATGCTTGGCATGCGGCCCGCGCCCAGCCGGTCGGCTGATCCATCATCACGGCCCGACCAGTCGCTCGAGTCGCCGGGTAGCCCCGCTCAGCCGGTGTGTCCTACATGCTCAATGTGCAGCGTGCTGTTCTGGACGTCGATGCGGTACAGGATCCTCCACGGGCCGCTGTGCAGACGCCGGTGGCCGCTTCCCCACGCGCGAGAGCCTTCGGGGGCCGGATCGTCCGCGAGCCGGTCCGTGGCATGCAACAGTGCGTCCACGCCGGCGGAATCGGCCTTCAGAAGGCCGGCTGCCTCGTTGAGCGCTGTGGGCCACCTCGAAAATCGGCTCCAGCACCAGCTTCAAGGCCGCCTGGACCACCCGGTCGGCCACGGTCGGGATGCCCAGTCGGCGCCGCTCGCGCGACCCCGGCTTGGGGTCATCCGCTCCCTGACCGGCACTGGGCGGAAACTGCGGGACGTCAACTGCTCCCGCAGACCGGCGAGGAACTGAGCCTCGCCCATCCGTTCCCGGACGAAGGTGACGGTCATGCCGTCCACTCCCGCCGAGCGTGCGCCCTTGTTCCCCGCGACCCGCTCCCAGGCCACGGCCAGGAACGCGGGATCACAGACGAGGTGGCGCCGTCGGCTGACGACGTGCCTGTCCTTCCGCCGCACTGGCTGCGCGAGGCGAGGACGACACCGGACGGTTCCCACGTTCACCTGAAAGGCGATCGACGGGTGAGGCGCCCGGCACACCTTCCTCGCGCCTGAACGGTCAAGGTGGCACCTGGAGAAAATGGGTGCCTCCACGAGATTCAACGAGGCCCCCAGGAAGAGGATCCGGCCGGGTGGCAGCAGTGCGTACTCCATGGGGGTGAGCATGCCCAGCGCGGAGTGTTTGCGCTGGCGGTTGTGGAAGATTTCGAGGTACTCCAAGAGCGCTCCGCACCCCACTACCCAACTCGGGACAGCCCGCCGCCTACAACAAACCCGGGGCGGTTCAGTACACGTGAACAGGCTCGACAAAACCGCCCCCTCCTGCGAAGCGGCGGTTTGGCTGGTCGATACTGCTTTGGTCAAGATCCCTCAAGCTGCGGGATCTCGTTGCTTCAGCCTACTTGGCCTTCTCGTACGCCTCACGCACCGAGGCGGACACACGGCCTCGATCGCTGACCTCATGGCCGTTTTCCCGAGCCCAAGCTCGGATCGCGGAAGAGTCGGCCTTCCTGTCTGCGGGCATCCTGGGCTGCCCCTTCGACTTAGTCCCGCCACGGATCCTGCGGGTACCGTCAGCGTGAAGATAAGGATTCAGCAGCTCGAGGAGTTTTTCGTAGTTTTCGTCCGTAAGATCGATTTCGACCCCCGCTCCATCAATAAGGATGCTGTGAGTGGAGATGTCCTGCGACTGTTCGCCGGTCAAGTCGTCCACAAATGTCGTGATCACCTTCTGGGCCATGTAAACGATATTAGCGCATCTCGAGTTTCACAGCATCCGAAACCTGCTCACGCTCTGCTGGGTCGCACCGCAATCTTGAAATCGGCACTTGCGACGCTACCTCTGCAGGTCATGGGATCTGGCGGAAAGTCGGGGGAGGGTACGGGAAGTTCCAGATCAATCAGCGCATTCATGAGACGATCAGGATGCGCCCGCTGCATGCAACGAAGACATCAGGTGAGGAAGTCCAGTCGCCCTGCTTCCTCATTGGCCAGGGTGTTACCCGCCGCACAACTTCGCCATTCCCCCGATGAGCCAGCCCAGTAACTGTCAGGCGATGGTGAACCGTGACCATCAAGAGTCTTTTCAGGAATCTTTACCTCACCAATACATTCCCGTTGCACCACGCTCGCCGTCGTCCCCCATCAAGCGGCCTGGATGTCACCCATCCCATAACGGAGGGGTGCGCGATTGAGGTTGGGGCGTGCTGGCCTGGCGGGTTGGCTGGAGGTTGATCATTCATGGCTATGGCAAGATTTCCGTAGGCGGAGATCATCTGGGTGTCATGGTCGGCCGGTCCGCGTAACGGCGGCGGAGGTGGGCGATCAGAGCTCTTGCAAAGTTGCCGTGATCTTGTGAGTGGGCTGGTCAGGTGAGGTGTGACCAGACATGCCGAAGCTCCGTTGATGTGGGTGAGCAACCAACTCGCCTGCAAACAACGGAGCTTCGGTGATTCGTGAGTCTGCCATGCCTGCGTTCGTCCTGTCGCGTGCCGTCCTCCCGACGGGTGATGCGGTGGAGGCTGTCGATCCGCGTGATCGTCGGGGACGCGGTATCCGCTGGTCGCGCTGGTGAGAGCGGCGGCCTGCGCGGTGGCGGCCGGGGCGCGTTCGCACACGGCGATCGGGCACTGGCTGCGGCGGGCGCCTCAGGACACCCTGGGCCGGCTGGGTTTCCCGGTCCGTGGCGTTTGGGGGTGCGGCCGGCCGCGTCGATGGATACCGTCCGCCGGGTCGTCGAGCGGCTGCACCCCGACGGCCTGGCCGTGCTGCTGCGACCCGCAGGTGCAGAGCGTGACCGTCCCGTGCGGTTGGCGGCGGACGGCAAGAGCGCCCGGGGCTCGCGCACCCGGACACGGACCGCGGCTCACCTCCTGGCCGTCATCGACCAGGACGACCAGGTCATCGCCCAGTTACGGGTCCCCGACAAGTCCAACGAAGTCCCCTGGCTGCGCGAGTTGCCCGGCCCGCTGGACATCGAGGGCGCGTGGGTGAGCGCGGATGCACTGCACACGCAGCGTGAGACCGCCCGGTTCCTGGTCCAGGACAAGAAGGCCCATTACCTGCTCACCGTCAAGCTCAACCAGCCCACCCTGTACGCCCGGTGTCACCACCTTCCCTGGGAGAAGGCCGACCTGTCCTCACGCCAGGCGAATCCCCAGGACATCGCCCTGGCCCTGCGCGGTCACTGGCACATCGAGAACAAGATCCACTACGTGCGGGACAGCCTCTGGGACGAGGACCGCTCGCAGATCCGCACCGGCCACGGCCCGGAGAACATGGCCACCCTGCGCAACACCGCCCTCAATCGGCTCCGCGCCACCGAGGCCACCAACATGACCGAAGCCGTCCGTGACCTGTCCTACGAACCCTTCACCGCACCACTCGACCTCCTCGGCATCCCCCGCGGACCAGCACAGACGTCAGAGAAATTCGACTTTGCAAGAGCCCTGGGTGGGCGATCAGGACGACGCGGTGGCGCAGGAGCGGAACGCCGGCGCGTCCTGCCATCAGGCGTTTCTGGAGTTTGACGTCGGTGATGCGGCCTTCGTTGACGCCAGAGTCGTAGGTGGTGGAGATCCCCTGGGCGACGGCGTGCTGGTCTTCGCGCAGGGCTCCGGCGATACCGGAAAGTGGCGGCAGTCCGCTGTGGGAGAGCTCGTCGAGCCAGGACGGCAGGGGTGCGGCGTCGCGGTTGGCGAGCATGGCGGCGAACCGGCGGAACAGGTCGTGGGCGTGCTTGAGTTCCGGACAGTGCTCGAGGAGCCGGTGCAGGCGGTGGGTGACGTGGAGGCCGCGGCGGTCCGGGTGGGTGGCGATCCAGCGGGCGGTCTCGCGTGGGGACGGCGGGCGCTCGCGGGGCTGGTCCAGCGGCAGCCCGCGTCGCAGGGGCGCGATGGCCACCTTCACGCGCTGGTGGTGCCCGAGGTAGCCCTTGGTGCGGAGTTCCTGATGGAGGACCATCGCATTGTGTTCGCCCTCGTCCCAGCGTTGCTGCAGGTAGTCGCGGTAGGGATCCAGGGCGGAGGGCTTGCGGGGTGGGCGGCGCACGATCTCCTGCCAGGTGCGGGCGCGGGCATACTTGCCCACGGTCCGGCGGACCAGGCCGCCACGGCGCTGTAGCCGGCCGGATCCGGTCAGGGTGTGCACGGCCTGGAACAGCCTCTTGGCATGTTGCCCTGCTCGTGTGTCCGCCGCGGTGTCCTCGGTGGTGGTTGCCTCGGCCGACTCTGCTGCGCAATTGGTGAGGTCTACGCGGTGAGCCGGTAGGCGAGGCGTTCGAGGCGGCTGGTGCGGACCCGGCGGAGGGGCTGGTCGCTCCAGTAGGCGTCCAGCCGCACCACGTTGACCGCGGCTGCGGAGAAGGCATGTTGGAGGCGGACCTTGGGCAGCCCGCGGTAGCGGGCCCGGCGCAGGCCGGTGACGTCCAGGGCCTGGTTGACGGTGCCCTCGATGCCGGCGCGCAGGGCGTACTTGGTCCGCCAGGCCGGGGTGTTCTGCTCGGTGCGGGCCTTGGCGGTGGTCTCGTGGATCTCCTTGGGCCGCAGGGTGAGCATGCGGTTGCCGCGGGCGGCGCTGGTGCACCGGTCCTTGACCAGGCAGCTGCCGCAGTCGGACTTGGCGAACTCGATGACGATGGCGTCGCGTCCGTGCTGGGTGACGGAATGCCAGCCGGTGCTGGCGTGTCCTTCGGGGCAGCCGACGGTCCGGGTCCTCCAGTCGATGTGGAAGGCACTCTTGGCGAACCCCTCGGCGGCCCTGGCCTGCGGGGAACGGTCGGCCAGCAGCGGGGTGACCATGGCGATGCCGTTCTTCGCGGCGGCGGTGACCAGGTCGGCCGAGGGATAGCCGGAGTCGAGGTAGTGCTCGCCCGGGGCGAGGTCGCGTTCGGCGAGCCGCTGCTGGATACCGGTCGTGGCCTTCACATCCGGCACGGTGGCGTCGATGGTGTGCACGTCGGTGATCAGATTCGGCCGTGGGCCGGCGCGCCGTCCGGCTCCGGCTCCGGCTCCGGCTCCGGCTCCGGCTCCGGCTCCGGCTTGAGTATCGCAGCTCTCAGTCAGGTGGATCTTGTATCCGCACCAGAACAGATCCTCACCTTTCACCGCCCAGCGTGCGTCGGTGTCGTACGGGGAAGCCAGACGGCGTCTGCCGGGCGGGACGCCCTCGTCGTCGGCGTCCCGCTTCACGATCACCTCCCGCCCCCGGGTATCGGTGCGCAGGCAGTAGGTCTGCACCAGCACCTGCCGCAAGATCTGGACGGCCTCGACCTCGCGGATCCACATCGGGGCGGCAGTATCGTAGGCGGCCCGCACGATCGCATAGCCGTCCTGCGCGAACACCTGCGCCAGCCGGTCCTGCTTGGTCTTGGACGACGGCAAGGTCCAGCCGTTGACCCTCGGTCCGTAGCGGTGAGCGAACTCGGCGACGTCGATCTGGTCGGCCAGCCAGGCAGGGGCGGCCACCGCGAGGGCCTCCAGCGCCGCGCGTACGCTCTCCAGCCAGCTCCAGCCGGTTCAGGTTCCGCACCGCGGAGATGACGTGGGTGGCGTCGGTACGCTGTCTGCTGCCGGCACCGACCAGCCCGGCCTCACGGCAGTGGTCGACCAGCCGGTCGAAGACCACCCGCTCCAGGCCATGCCCGGCCAACCGGGCGCGGAAGCGGGCCAGCACGCTGGGATCGAAGCCGGTATCAGTCAGCTCCGCCCCGATCGCGTACTTCCAGTCGATCGCCCGGACAGCCATCACGGTGGCCTGCCGGTCGGTCAGGTTCTCGGCGAACTGCAGAACCGTGATCAGAGACAGCACCGCCGGTGCCATCCCCGGGGCGCCACGGACCCCGAAGGCGCCGGTGAACGGCTCGTCGGCGAAGACCTCCGCCAGGCGGTCCCGTACCCGAATCGGCAGGCTCCCCTTGGGGAAAGCCGCCCGGGCCACCGCCGCGGTCTGCTCCGGGACCTCCGGTAACCCCTTCGGCTGCAACGACATCCGCATCATCTCCCCCGCAGCCGCACGGCAGGAAAGCGGCCACGGGCACGATCACCTCGTCAACACGCCACTCTTCGCAGCAAATTGCGCAGCAGAGTCTCGGCCGGCGCCAAAGCGGCCTCTTCGGACGGCGGGAGGGCTGCGGGCAGGCAGCCCCGGTGGGCGACAGCGATGTCCTGAACGCGACGGGACAGCCCCTGCCACAGGTGGAAGCGATCGCTGACCTGCACGGCCCCGGGGACGCCGGCGGCGATGCCCTGCCGGTAGGTCAGCGAACCGTCACAGCAGACGATCTCGACGCTGGGATGCTCACGCAGCCAGCGGCTGAGCTGTTCGGCATCCCGGCCCTCCCAGAGCGTGAGGGGCAGACGGGTGATGGCATCGACCAGCAGGGTTCCGTAGGTGTCGCCGTAGAGGGCGAAGTCGTCCACGCCCAGAACCCGCGGAGTGATCAGGGGCGGCAGCGGCATCCGCATCAGCTCCGACAAGACGGTACACCGCGAGAGCGTGACGTTCAGGACCTGCAGCATCCGGGCGCCACCCCGGCCCGCCAGCAGCGCCCCCGCTGCCTCGACCACCTGCTGCAGCAGCGGCGTGCGGCGTTGATAACGCACGGTCAAACCCGGTGCCTGCTCGGCGAACGTCACCTTTGCGCAGGCGCTGTTCTCGCAGTACAGACGGCGCACGCTCAGCTCGACACCGGACGATGGACTGGCTGCACGAGATACGAGAACGGCTCGAGCAGCAGGTCTTCGACTCCGCCGCGAACCTGCTGAACCTCGAAGTCAGCCTGCTATTCTTCGACACCACCTCCACCTACTTCGAAGTCGAGGACGCCGACACCCCCATCACCCGGGACGCGGCGGGCCGCCCGCTCCCCGAACACGACGGCGACGGCGTGACCGGCCGGGTTCCGGACGTGGGGCAAGTCGAAGGACTCGCGCGACGATCTGCCGCAGATCGGGATGGCCGTCACGCGGGACGGGATCCCGGTCAGGGTGTGGTGCTGGCAGGGAACACTGCCGATTCGGCGCTGATTAGGCAGGTCAAGGACGAGATGCGGGACTGGACCCGTGGGCGGCAGCCTTGGGAAGCTTGGCCTCCAGCGCGTCCAGGACGTACCGTATCTGGGCTTTCACCGCGTCGGTGTCGGGCTGTTCGAAGACCGTCCGCAGGAGCGTCGCGGCCCAGGGTTGGGCCGATTTCGGAACCTGGCTCAGCAAGTTTCGGGCGTAGTGAGTTCGGCAGCGTTGCCACGATGAGACGGGCAGAACCGCACCGATGGCGGCCACCAGTCCGGTGTGTGCGTCGGAGATGACGAGCTGGACGCCGGACAAGCCGCGGGCGATCAATGAGCGCAGGAGGCGAGCCAGCCGGCGCCGTCCTCGCTGGAGGCGACGTCGATGCCGAGGATCTCGCGGTGGCCGTCGGCGTTCACGCCGACCGCGATCAGCGCGTGGCGTTGATGATGCGGCCGCCCTCGCGGACCTTCTGGGTCAGGGCGTCGACCCAGACGAATGCGTAAGGGCCTTGGTCCAGGGGTCGGTTGCGGAATGCGGCGACCTGTTCGTCCAGGTGCTTGGCCATCGTACTGACCTGGGACTCGACAGTTGGGTGACGCCGAGGGGCTCGGCGAGTTTCTCGACCCGGCGCGTACGGACACCGAGCAGGTAGGCGGTGGCGACCACTGAGATCAGGGCTTGCTCAGCCCGCCGACGTCGCTCCAGCAGCCAGTGCGGGAAGTAGCTCCCGGACCTGAGCTTGGGGATGGCGAGTTCGACGGTGCCGGCGCGGGTGTCCCACTCGCGCGGGTGATATCCGTTGCGGTGGTTGACGCGTTCGTCGCTGACCTGCCCGTATTCGGCGTTGCAGAGGGCATCGGCCTCGGCGGACATGAGCGCGTCAGTGAACGTCTTGACCATCGCGCGCAGCAGATCGGGGCTCGCCGCGGCGAGATTGTCCTCGGCGAGGGCGTGCAGGGGCACACTGTCAGGTGCGGTCATCGTGCTGATCTCCTTCGAGGCTGCGACACTTCGAAGATCAGCCGGTGGCCGTTCATCTATACGGGCACCATCCCGATGCCGGAGCAAACCCCCGGACCAGGTCGAACCCGTACACCACTTCTCTGGACGCAACCCGACGGCATCGCCGCCGATGCAGAAGGCGGGCAAGGGACTGGGATACTGGTGACCGGCTGTCCCCTACGATCGGTGGGGTGAAGAGCACAACTGCCCTGAAGAACTGGCTTGCCGGGCGTACCCTCGCGCAGCTGACCGCGCTGCTGGAGCTGAGGTCGCTGCCGCAGGCCGCCGGATACGGGCAGGGCCCACGCACTTTGGACCAGCTCGCCGACCACCTGCTGTCCGATGCGTCCGTCAGCCGCGCTCTCGGCTCGCTGCACGCCGGTGATCTGCGGCTGCTGACCGCCATCGCCCAGCTCGCTGATGCCGAGCACGGGCCCCTCCCGCGGCAGATCCCGCCTGCCCAGTCCTGGACGCCCAGGCAGGACCCCGTACTTGAACCGGCGAGTCGTGCCATCTCACGCGCCGTGGTCCTGGACAAGCTCGCACCCGGCAAGGCGGCGCGGGCCGCCGTTGAGGAAGCACTGGAACGCCTGGCTGAGCAGGCGCTGGTCCTGCCCCCGCACACGGACAAGATCATCGTCCCGGCACTGCTGCACCGCGGCTCGGCCGCCCTCCAGCACTACGGCCGCCCCCTCGATGTGCTGCTTACCGACGCCTTCAACGCCCCCGAGGTGCATGCAATCACCGACCGGCTGGGACTGGGCAGGGGCACCACACGCGACGCCTCCCAGCAGAAGATCGTCGCATTCCTCCAGGACGCGGGCAACGTGCGCAAGCTGGCCGCTCAGGCCCCGCCCGCGGCCCGTGACCTGCTCGACGAACTGGTGCCCGGGCCGCCACTGCTGCGCACCCATTGTTTCGTGACGCGCTACGGCTACTACGCCGGCTCGAACAGCAAGTTCACGTTGCGCCCCGGTGGTTCCGGCGATCCGGGGACCGACTGGCTGGCCGGACGCGGCATGGTACTGCCCGCAGGCCAGGACCTCGCCGAACTCCCTTACGAGATCGCCCACGCCCTGCGCGATGACACCACTCCCGCTGTGCACCTCACGCCGCCGGTCCTCACCCGGACGGAGCCGATACCCGCCAGCGCCGATGGCCAGGCCCAGGCAGCGGCTGCCTCTGCTGCCTGGCATGCCGAACTCGTCCTGCGCACGGTGGCCGCTCAGCCGCTCGCGATCCGCAAAGCGGGCGGCATCGCTGTCCGCGACACCAAACGGGTCGCCAAGGACGCCTCGATCAGCGAGGAACAGGCCCGTCTGTGGCTCGACCTGGCCGCCAACGCCGACCTGCTCCGGCCCCACCAGGAACCTATGAACCTGCCCGCACCGCGTGGCCGACGCCGCAGCCGCACCCCGGTTCCCCAGGCGTCGGCACGCCTACTGCCCACTCTCGGCTACGACACCTGGATCACCGCAACTCCCGCCCGCCGCCTTGTGCCGCTGCTGGCCACCTGGGGCGTGGTACCTGAGATCTTCACCTACTGGCCCGCCGACGACGACCAGAGCCCCGTCGCGCTGGTCTCACCCACCGACCCGATGGCCACCGTGCTGCGCCGAGGCATCCTCGACGCACTGACCACCCTCCCCACCGGGCATGCCATGGCCCCCGGCTCACTCGACGAACTGCTCACTTGCGCGGCCTGGTTCCGCCCCGCGCTCACCGAATTCCTGGACACAGACGACCTCCGTGCGCGCGCGACGGCCACCCTCGCCGAGGCCGAACTCCTCGGCGTCACCGCCCACGGCGCCCTCACCACCGCCGGCCACGCCCTGCACGCCCTGCTGTGCGCCGGGGCCGAGCGCTACTTCCCGGCCGTTCCCGGCGCAGGCCCCGACCTGGCCGACCACCCCCGACTCGCCGACGCCACCACCCACTTGCGGGCAGCACTCGATGCGATGCTGCCCGCCCCGCGCACCACCGCCCGTTTCCAGGCCGACCTGACCGCCACCGTCACCGGCGCCGCCGCCCCCGACCTCAGCGACCTCCTCACCACTGTCGCCGACCGCGAATCCGAAGGACACGCCATCGTCTGGCGGATCACCCCCGGCTCACTACGCCGAGCCTTCGACACCGGACTGGACGCCGCCACCGTGCTCGAACGCCTGAGGGCGGTCAGCGAAGGCGGCACCGAACTGCCCCAGCCACTGACCTACACCATCAAGGACGTCGCCCGCACCCACGGCCGCCTACGCGTGGTCCGCTCGGCCTGCTGCATCCGAAGCGACGACGAACACCTCATCACCGAGGTCGCCGCCACCCGCTCCCTCACAAAACTCGGCCTGCGCAAGATTGCCCCCACCGTACTGATCAGCACCGCACCCCCCAAGGACACACTCATCGCACTGCGCACCGCCGGATACACCCCGGTACTGGAAGCCGAGACCGGCACGACCGTACTCGAACGAACCCCCAGCGAACGCGCCGAGTCCCAGATGCCCCCACTCGCCCAGGCCCACCCCCACCACGGCCCGGGACCAGCAACCGCCACCGCCCTAGCCGCAGCACTCCTGCGCCCCTCCACCGCGACAGCCAAGCCGACCGCACGCAGCAGCAAAGTTTCTTGAAGCTCGTCCGACCCCGTCCGTAAGGCGAACCAAAACGCCTGACCGCGATCATTGTCGCGTCTGTGGCGCTGATCGAATACAGTTTCGCCCCACGTGCCGAGCCCAATATCGACGAGGACAGATATGCACTCAGGCGGATCCCCCTCGTTTGAAGGAGAGGCATGGACCGTCGACCGGCTGAGGCGGGCACTGGCCGACATTCCCGACGAAACCCCGCTGGTTCTCTTCGCCGAGTACGAGCCCGGAGAAGCAGAGGAGTACGTCGTCGTGGAGGGAAACCTCCTGAGTGAGGCCGTGACCCCGCGGATCGCACCGACCGGTGATGAGTTCACCCTGCTCTGCCGCTTGCGAGACGATGACGCGCAGGACTGACGAAACCCAGTCAAGAAGTGTGCCCGCCTGGCGGTCGAGCCGACCCGACCGAACCACTCCAGCGGGGCCAATATCTTCTTGCGCCGCCTGTTCTCACCCCGGAGGTTCTCGCCCGGGATCGACAGCGTCACCCCTGCACCTCTTCCAGGGCTCCGTCGTTCTCGCGGTTGGCGCCAGAGCCGGGGGTATGGACCTGATGCCCCAAGTGGGCAGTTGATGGCGGGCGGCCGATACGCGTGCAGGCACGGCTTCCGGTGATCATCGTGCCTGCTGCGCCAGCATCGCTCATCCCCGTCGGGCTGGGCCAACTCGCGGGCTGCAATCCGGCCTCCCCCGACGAACTGCCCGCCCTTCTGGCCCGGCTGTCTCGCTTGCCCGACCCGCGCCGCCGCCCGGGCCGTTGTCACCCGCTGCCGTATGTCCTGGCGGTCGCCGCCTGCGCGGTCCTGGCCGGAGCGAAGTCCCTCACCGCGATCGCGGAGTGGGCTGCCGATGCCTGTGACCGGCTGCTGTTGTGCTGCGGGGCCGCGCTGCGTGATCCGGACCGACCTTGCCGGGCGCCCAGCGAAGCCACCGTGCGCCGGGTACTGCAGCGCATCGACGGCGACGCGTTCGACGCGGCGATCGGCGGCTGGCTCACCGGTCGTGCCGCCGCCTCCCGCGCCGCGGCCAGGACAGACACCCACCGGACAGTCCGGCGCGGGCAGGTTGCGGTGGACGGCAAGTCCCTGCGCGGAGCCATTCGCGCCAACGGCCGCTGCGTCCACCTGATCTCCGCTCTGCGTGACGACAGCATCGTGCTGGCCCAGCGTAAGGTCCACGCCAAGAGCAACGAGATCACCGCGTTCCGGCCCCTGCTGAACCCGCTGGACCTGACCGGCGCGGTGGTGACCTTCGACGCGCTGCTGCCCCAGACCGACCACGCGAAGTTCCTGGCCGAGGAGAAGGGAGCGCACTACATCGCCGTACTCAAGGGCAACCATCCGAGCCTGCACGCGCTGGTGAAGAACCTGCCGTGGAAGGAGGTTCCGCTGCTGGACCGTACCCGGGCCACCGCGCACGGCCGTGACGAGATCCGCCGGCTCAAGGCCGCCACCGTGCCGGGACTGAGGTTGGTTCCCCGGGAGTGGACACCGGGTTTCATACGGCGAGTGACAGCGTATGTGATGTGATCAGTTGCTGTTCGGACTCGGCTGGTGTGAGGTAGCCGAGGGCGGAGTGCCGTCGGCGCTGGTGGTAGTACGACAGCCAGCGGAACAGCTCGAGCCGTGTCTGCGCCTTCGGGGCCAGTGCCTCCCGTGGAGCAGCTCGCGCTTGAGGCCTTGGAAGAACGACTCGGTGAGGGCGGTGTCATAGCTTGAGCCGACCCGGCCGATGCTGCGCCGGATGCCGTGCCGGCCGCACACCCCGGCGAAGGCGGCCGCACTGTATTGGGCGAGTTCAACCAGTCGTTGCAACACCGGGCTGTTGCAGCGAGCGTAGCTGTTCTTCGAAGACCTCGGCCGGCGTCCGCCAACCCAGGACTTTGCGGGGCCGGCGATCGCGTCGGTGACCAGCGAGGTGCGCAGGTGGTCCGCGATCGACCAGTCCACCACCTTCCTCGAGCAGATGTCGATCACCGTGGCGCGGTAGAGCCATGTCGCGCCAACGGCTGTGTAAGTGATGTCGCCGCACCACCGGGTATTCAGCGTGTCCGCGGTCACGTCGCGCATCACCAGGTCCGGCGCGGGCGGCGCGGTCCTGTTCGCGATCGTCGTCCGCTTCTTCTTTCGCAGGTGTCGGCCGACGATGTGGTTGATCCGCATCAGCCGGGTCACGCGCTTGCGGTTGATCTTCCGTCCCCTCGCACGCAGCTCGGCATGGACACGTGGGGCGCCGTAGGCGCCTTGGTGCCCGGCGTGGACAGCGCGGATCTCGCTCACGGTCCGTTTCTCCTCGGCCTGGCGCTCGGCGCGGGCCTGCCCGGCCGCCAGGTGCCGGTAGTAGCCGGCGCGGGATACTCCAAGGACGCGGCAGATCCGCTTGACGCCGAAGCCGGCACGGTTGTCGGAGATGAAGTCCCAGCGGTGGGGGCTCACTTCACCTCCCGAGCGAAATAGGCGGCTGCCCGGCGCAGGATCCCGCGCTCCAGATGCCACTCCTTCTCGGCCTTGAGCAGCCGGGCGTTCTCCGCCCGCAACCGGGCCAGCTCCTCCGCCACGCTCCCGCCCGCGTCACGGTGTCCGGGCACGGCCTGGGCCTCGTCCCTGCGCACCCACGTCCGCAGCGACTCCGCGGTGATGCCGAGATCCGCGGCCACCGCCGCGTACGTCCGCTTGCCAGCCGCGGCGCGGTAGAGCACAACCGCGTCCTTCCTGAACCCCTCCGGATACGGAGACTTGCGTCCCACCCGGACACCCCTCCCCGGACCATCAAGACCCATTGGGTGCCCACTCCAAAGGATCAGCCTCAGCTCAGCGGTGCCCCGCTGCAGGACCCCAGGAAGTAGGACGGGGACCGCGAGCAGGTGGACGTGGTCGCCTTTGCCATTGAACTCGCGCAGCTCGGCCCCGAAGGCCTGGCACACGTCCCGCATGATCGCCTACCAGCGCGTCAGCATCTCGCGGTTGAAGGTCTCACTACGTCGTCCGGCCGTTCCAGGAGCCTCACCCGACGCGCTCCGGCCGGCGGCGCAGCCGCCCACGCGTCCGGCGCCACGCTGGACGCGAAGGGCGGTGACTTCCTGCTCGCCGCGCACCCCGGCCCCTCCGCGAAGTCCGGGATGTCTCCAGCGCGTCGGGCCTCGGACCGGCCGCCCGATCAGGCGGAGAACAAGTACGCCCTGCGGCCCTGGGCGCAGCCCCGGAACGCGACTGCTCGCATCACAGGCCGAGCGGCCACGGCACCACCGAGCCTCACCAGCAGTCGGACCGGCTAGTAGGCTGTCGCGACTAAGTGTCTTCCTGGTTGGTGGAGTTGGCCGAGCGAGCGTCACTTGTCGCTTCCGTTCGGCCGGGCAGGGGTGCCGTGTCCTCGCAGAAGAAGTATCCGGTCGCGTTGTGTGCCGAAGATCGTCGGGCTTTGGAGCGCGTGACGACGACGGGGTCCGCAGCGCGTCGATGATCAGGCGGGCGCGGGTGCTGCTCGCGTTGGACACCTCGGCCGGCGCGGTCGCTCCGCGGGTGGTGATCGCGGACCGGGTCGGGGTCTCGTGCGATACGGTCCGCCTGATCTCGAAGCGGTACGCGGAGACCGGTGGTGATGTGTGGGCCACGGTCGGCCGGAAGGCACGCGCACTCCCGCCGGTACCCTCCGCAGTGACCGGCGAGGTCGAGGCGCGGTTGATCGCACTGGCCTGCTCGACGCCGCCCAAGGGACACGCCAGGTGGTCGCTGCGCCTGCTGGAGAAGCACGTCGCGCTGGTCGAGGACATCCCGGACCTGGACCACTCCACGATCGGCCGGGTGTTAAAAAACGGAATTGCGTCCTCATGTGAAGAAGTGCTGGACCATCCCGCCGGCTGCGAATGCGGCTTTCGCCGCGGCGATGGAGGACGTCCTGGCGGTCTACCGCCGACCCTTCGATCCGGCGCGCCCGGTGGTGTGCATGGATGAGAAGCCGTACCAGCCGCTCGGTCACGTCCGCGATCCGCTTCCCGCACGGCCGGGCCGTGACCGGCGCGAGGACAACGAGTACGTCCGCTCGGGGACCTGCTCGATCTTCTGCTGGGTCGAGCCGCTGCGCGGATGGCGGCGCGTGGACGCGCAGTCCCGCCGGACCAGGGTCGACTGGGCGCACCAGGTCGAGCACCTGCTGACCGTGGACTACCCCGACGCCGCCACGGTCGTGCTGGTCATGGACAACCTCAACACCCACACCACAGCCTCGCTCTATGAGGCGTTCGACCCGGCGAGGGCCTTCGCGCTCGCCCAGCGCCTGGAGATCCACCACACACCCAAACACGGTTCCTGGCTCAACATCGCCGAGATCGAGTTGTCCGCACTCACCCGCCAGTGCCTGGACCGCCGCATCCACGACCTCGCCGTGCTCAACACCGAACTCGCCGCCTGGCAGCAGTACACCAACAGCAACCAGCGCCAAGTCGACTGGCACTTCACCACCGACGACGCACGCGTGAAACTGCGCCACCTCTACCCAACAACACAGAGAAATTAAGGCGCGACAGTCTACTAGAGATCTTCAATCGCCGAGGTTACGGCGGTTGGAAGTCGAGGCCGGTCTTGGCGATGAGGCCGTCGATGAGGCCAGGGCGGTACTGCATCCGTTTGAGCCGGTTCTTCACCAGCGTGGTGAGCTGGTCGAGGCTGTGTTTGGTGAGGTTGGCCAGGGACCGCTTCAGGTGCGACCACACGCCCTCGACCGGGTTGAACTCGGGCGCGTACGCGGGGAGTTGGTAAACGGTCAGCCATAATCGGGCGTCGATCAGCTCCCGCATGGTGCGGCTGACGTGCGTGTTCAGATTGTCCCAGACCAGGACGATCGGGCCGCCGAGTTGCTGGTGTGCGGCGTCGAGCAGGCGAGCGTAGTCGGTCTCGGTGAAGCCCTTGCGCCGGCCTTTGGCGGGGCCGCGGTCGAGATGAATGCGGTAGATCAGCCGGGCCCGGTGGCCGGACTTGGTGCAGATCAGTGCCGCCATGGAGATGCGCTTGGTGCCCGCCGCGGTGACGCGCACGACGGGCGTGTGGCCTCGTCGGCCCCAGGTTCGGCCTTTGGGCGGCCTCAGCCCCTGGCCAGCTTCGTCCTCGAAGCAGAGCCAGGCGCCCAGGTCCGCCGCCGTCTTTTTATGACGGGCCACTGCTCGTCCTTCCAGGCGGCGACCTTCGCCTCGTCGCGCTCGGTGGCCTTGCGGGAGGGGACCTGCACGCTCCAGCCGATGCGGTGCAGCAGCAGGTCCATCCCGGCCAGGGTGTACTCCACGCCGAACCGTCGGCGCACGACCTCGGCGATCCTCGCCAGAGTCCAGCACTGGTCGCTCCAGCCGGCGGCGGCCGGCCCAGCGTCCAACACCGCTTCCAGCGCACGCAGTTGGCGCGCATCAAGCTTGCAGCGGGCACCGCCCGGGCCCTTGGAGACCAGTGCCTGCCGACCACCCGAAGCCAACCCCCGACGCCAGCGGTTCGCTGACATCCGGGTCACCCTGAACCGCCGGGCCACCTCCCGGTCACTGGCCCCCGCCTCGATCAGATCAGCGGCCGCCAACCGGACCCGCTCACGCCGAACCCGCTCCTCAGCCGTCAGCCCTCCGCCATCGGGATACCTCATCCCTCCGGCATAGCGCGGCCTACGACAGCCGTCACGACCCCACGTAACCCACACCCTTAAAGATCTCTAGCTTGCAGACGTGTTCGCGGACATGGGCCCGTGAGGTGCGGATCGCAGCCAGGGCCTTCCGGCCCGGCCGAGGCGAGGACATCGATGAGGCGGGAGACAGTGGGATCTGAGGCCACCCGACCGAACACGGCAGATTCGGCCCGCAGCATCCCCACGTCCGCGAGACAGTCCCCGCCGAGCGCGACCGCCAGGGCCTCATCCAGCGGGACCTTCCCCGGATCGTGCACTGCCCGCGCCTTGCACCACGGCGTCAGAGCCGCAGATATCGCCTGGCCCAACCCAATCTTCCTTGCCGTCTCCAGCAGGACGCCTCCCGCCTGCGAAACCACCGCCCGGCCACCACCCTCGAAGCGGACACGCGGGTAGAACCCGATACGCTTCTTCACCTGGGAAGTGCCTCCGACGGTGGCAGGAACAAGGACCTCGACAATCCTCATTCTTGCTGGTCAGAGGGTGACTACTTAGGTGTTTGATTACGCGTGAGCGGGCGGCAGCCAGACGTTTCCGGCGAAGAGGTCGCGGAGGACGTTCATGGGGTTGAGGCCGTGTTTGCGGGCGGTGGAGGGGGAGGAGCGCACGAGGAGCCAGCGGTTGGCGCTGTCGGGGGTGCGCCAGCCGCGGAGATGTTCATCTAAGGTGCGGGCGCGGGTACGCCGGCACGTGTGGTCGCTGCTGCATCTGCGGCCGGGCGGCTTCCCCTGGCTGACGGTCGCCGGGAAGCGGCTGCATGGCTGGGTAGTGATCGATATGGACGCGACGATCATCACGGCGGCGTCGAAGAAGTAGGGCGCTACGGCGACCTGGAAGAAGCCGTTCGGGTTTCATCCGCTGGCCGCGTGGTGCGCGAACACGTGTGATCGGCGGTGAGCGCGACCCTCAGGTTCTGGCCCGGCTCGCCGTCGGAACCCTGAAGGACAAGGAAGCCCAACTGGTTTAGGCGTTGACCGGATTCTTCACCGATCACCACGCTTTCCTGGCCCGCACCATGCTGGATCGCATTGACGCCGCCACAGCCACCGTCAAAGGGCTCACCGCCGAGACCGCCGTCTTGAGCCCTACCGGCGCCAGCTGGAGCTGCTGGTGACCATCCCGGGAATCAGTCGCACCGCAGCCCAGGTCGTGGTTGCGGAGATCGGGGTCGGCAGGGGGCGCTTCCCCACTGCCGGCCACCTCGCTTCCTGGGCCGGGTCTGCCTGGGCAACCACGAATCCGCCGGCAAGGTCACCAGCGGACGCACCCGCCACGGTGACGCCTGGCTCAAGGGAGTCCTGGGCAACGCTGCCGCGGCAGCGGCCCGCTCGAAGAACACCTATCTCGCCGCCTAGTTCCGGCGCCTGGTCGGCCACCGGGGCAAGAAACGCGCGCTCGTCGCCCTCGAGAACTCGATCCGCGTCGCCGTCTGGCACATCCTCACCAGGGACACTCCCTACCAGGACCTCGGCGCCGACCACTTCATCAACCGCATCCGCAAGTCCGGGCACACCCGCAGACTCGTTGGCCAGCTCACCCGGCTCGGCTACGACGTATCTCTCGAACCCCGCACCAACGGCTGATCAGGCGGGGATTTTCAGAGCAGATCGAGGCTAATGCCCTAACTCGCCGGCATTGCAGGTCAACGGGGCCTTTCTGCTATCGGGACGTCGGATCACCTAATCCCGCTGAATATCCAGGGTTCAACCTTGCGGCGGCTGGACGTCATCGTATGCCGAGGCTGAGCCTGGCCGCCGGGACCTGGCCGCGGACAACGGCCGTCGATCACGGAACTCGCACCCATCTCGGCGACGGGCCCACGCGATGGACGTTGGCTGGCCAGGGAGCAGTTCCCAAAGCCGCTGTGCCGTGTGGCTGCCTCGGCCGCCTGACATTGCAGACGTCGGGAGCTGGTGTTCATTACTACGGCACCGCAATTGTGGTCAGTCACCACCTTCCATTTCTCTTCTATGACGCCAGGACTGCATCATGTCCACCACTTCCCGCGCAGGCGTGGGGAGCTCGTGCACGCGTGCCAGCAGCTGTCTCCTGGCTCTCCGACGGCTGACTGCGGGGACTACATGGGGGAGCACGTTCTGGGCATCCAGGAGAAGCGTGAGGGCTACGTCCGATTGGTTGCCTCGACCCTCGACAGCGTCCAGCACCCGTTGAAGCGCGTGGCGGTGAGCTTGCGTGTCGTCGATGTCCATGCCGAAGTCGTTGACGAGCCGGGCCCGCCAGTCCCTGGGAGTGCATCGGTGCGCTACTCCGGCCGTCTCGAGTTCGCGGCAGACCAGGTCTGGAGCGAAGACAGCCGCGCGCTCCAGCCAAGTCCACACCGTACCCAGTGTTGCCTCGTGGACCCGGCGAGCCAAATCCCGCACGGCCTGATCCGGCGCCAAGGCAGGGTTCATATCGCCCGGATGCACGGTAACGGTCCGCCTGAACCAGCCCTGCCGTTGCACGGAGAATGCCCCCGTCAGTGCCCCGTCCAGCAGCAATCCTGCCGAGGGCAGCACCTCTGTGGCCTGATCTCCGTGCCATCCCCCGGATGATTTGGCTGCCAGCAGCATCGCCGCACCGCGCACAGTGTGATGGGGGCGGGTGGCGTGCAGGCGCTCCTGTCCAGCGGCATTCACTGTGCGGACCCATGGCGGACCCACCCAACGCCCACCGTGATACGAAGGGCGGTTAGAAAGCGCAGGTCAGCGAAATCCCAGGGCGTGTCCATTAGTGAGCTCCGATTGAACTGTATACCAGCGGCAGACTGTTTGTAAATTCGCGCAAGTGGTCACTCCGAAAACAGGTGGACTAACGGAGAATAGAATGAACTCTCCTCTGAAGCCCGTCGTGGACGCCATTCACTAGGAGAACGATGACCGGAATCCGGCATTCCAGGCACTGGATGATGAACTTCCTAGACTGCCCAGTCCGGGGATGGAGGTGGAAACGCTGAGCCACGACAGGAAGCTGCCACTAGTGCCACCGCAGCCCCGATTCGGAAATTCCTGATCCCTGGCTTATCTCTGTCAAAGTTGAGTACTGGCTTCTCGGAGGATCAGCTGGCTTGCTTCCCGCCTTACATCCCCTGATCTGATCTGCACCAGAATGACGTCATAACCTTTCCTGGCTTTGGATATTCCGCGGCTCGAACTGCTTCGTCCACGATTCCGTTCTCGGAGCAGGACGGTGTCTCCGTGCCACAGGGTGTGGGTCTGGAGCAGTTGGTCCGCTCGCATGGCCGCCTCCGGAGATGTTCGGGTGGGCCAGGGCTGGCTGGCTTCCTGGTGCTCCCGCGTGTGGGGCGGGGTTCTTCCAGGATGCCTGGTGGGGTCAGGCGGCGCCGAGGTCGGCCCAGTGGTCGATGAGACCGTCGGTGTCGGTGTTGGTGTCGTTGTCGTTGTTGGTGTTGGGGGTGGTGCCGGTGTGGTGGGCGAGGGTGGTGATGATGGTGGTGCCGCGGCCGTGTTCGTCTGTGGGGCGGGTGGTGGCCCAGCTGGTGGTGGGGGAGGCGGTGTGGGGGCCGCCGTCGCTGACGTGGACTTGGACGCGGCCTGGGCCGTTGGTGGTGGTGTGCAGGTGCAGGGCGACGGGGGGCAGGGCGTGGGTGACGGCGTTGGTGACCAGTTCGGAGATGACCAGCAGGGCGTCGTAGAGCTGGTTCTCATCTAGTCCCCAGGAGGCCAGGATGGGGCGGGCGGCACGGCGGGCGGTGGCCGGTGCGAGCGGTCCGTGTTCCAGTGGCAGGCTGAACACGCGCGCACCGGCCGCGGCGGCGTGCGGCGCGGGGCGCTGCTGCCGGCTGCGGGAGATCGTGGTGGTCGTCATCAAGATCACTGCCTGTCCGGAAGGGGGCCGGAATGCTTCTTCTGGTACTTCCAGCACACTCCCGTCGAGCGCAGGCTCCCTGAGTAGACGATACCCAAAACATAAAAATCGGGCAATCGGCCCGTCCGGCCCTGGGATGACGGGTGGAGTTCGTCCGCGCGGACGACGGTGAGGAGGCATGGGCGGGCGAGAGGGACCCGGCAGTGCCAGGACGTCCCGTATCTGACCTGATGTTCGTCCAGCCCGGTCAGGTCCTTGCCGGACTGGAAGGACTCCTCGATCGTCCCTGTGTCTGGTGATCCGTACCAGGGTGGACAGTGGAACTCGGGTCACCGGCAGCGGTTGTAGAAGTGGTTGCGGCGCGGTCAGAAAAGGGTTGGCTGATGAGCGCCGTCCGGGCCGCGTAGGGGCGTCGTTGCCTTTGTCTCTAAAGCGTGTTGCACAACGCCGTGATGTTGCAGGTCAGGTCCCGACCACGGCTCTAGCCTCAATACCAGTGACTTAGGGTGGTGGCTGGTAGGGTGCGTGGCGGGGAGGTGCCGGGATGCCACGGCCGGGTCAGGTGAAGCCGGAGACGGACGAGCGGTTGTCGGATCGCATCGCGGTCGGGCTGTTGACGCGGTCGTTCCCGCCGGAGCTGGTGGATCGGGTGGTGGCCCAGTGCGGGAGGTCCGGGCAGCGTAACCGGCTGCTGCCGCCGCGCGTGGTGGTCTACTTCGTGCTGGCGATGTGCTTGTTCTCCGGCCAGGGCTACGAAGAGGTCGCTCGGCTGCTGACGCATGGGCTGACCTGGGCGAAGCGCTGGTCGGGGTCGTGGCAGGTACCGACCACGGGGGCGATCTCGAGAGCGCGCGCGAAACTCGGTCCAGAACCGCTGAAGGCCCTGTTCGCCTCGGTGGCCCGGCCGTTGGCCACGGAATCGACACCGGGTGCCTTCTACGGCCGGTGGCGGCTGATGGCCATCGACGGCACAGTCTTCGACGTTCCGGACAGCCAGGAGAACGTGGCGCACTTCGGGCGCCCGAAGACCCACCGCACCCAGCGGTGTGCGTATCCGCAGGTGCGGGTGGTCGCGCTGGCCGAGTGCGGCACCCATGCCATCACCACGGCGGCTCTCGGCCCATGCACCACGTCCGAACTCGTGCTGGCCCGCGAGCTGTTCGGTCACCTGGGCGAGGACGATCTGCTGCTGGCCGACCGCGGCTTCACCGGCCTGGAGCTGTGGCGGGCGGCCTCGGCCGGCGGTGCGGACCTGCTGTGGCGCATCCGTTCCCACCAGGTGCTGCCGGTCCGCGAAGAGCTGCCCGACGGCTCGTACTTGTCAGAGATCGTCGCGGCCAGAGACCACCGCAAGCGTGCCGACCCGGAAATGGTGCGGGTGATCGAGTACACCCTGGACGATCCCGGGCAGGACGCCCCTTACCGGCTGATCACCACGGTCCTCGATCCCGATGCCGCCCCGGCCACCGAGCTGGCCGCCCTCTACCACCAGCGGTGGGAGTTCGAGAACACGCTGGACGAGCTGAAGACCCATCAACGCGGACCTGCCCAGGTCCTGCGCTCCCGCTCACCCGAAGGCGTCGAGCAGGAGGTCTGGGCACACCTGCTGGTCCACCACGCCATCCGCACCCTGATGCACGACGCCGCCGAGCAGGCCGGCCTCGACCCCGACAGGCTCTCCTTCACCCGGAGCATCCGCCTCGCACGACGCCAGGTCACCGCGCAGGCGGCCTTTCCCCCTGACCGTCTGACCGCCGCCCTCACCGACGAACTCCGCGAGATCACCGCGCGCCTGTTACCCACCCGCCGCAGACGCTCCAACCCGCGCGTGGTCAAACGCAAGATGTCCAACTTCGGCGTCAAACGCGACGAGCACTACACCTGGCCTCAGCCCACCCGGGACCCAGCAGACGCCAGTGACCATCGCCCCGCACTGGCGCACCGCCCCGATCAACCCGTCAACCAAAGCCCGACGAAGCTAGGTCACTAAGTCACTGGTATTGAGGTTAGCGCTCGTTCGCACCGTCGCTCCCGAACTCCTCGTGCTGCAGGGCATCGGGCCCATCAGTGCCGCTCAGATCCTGATCAGCTGGTCGCACTCCGGCCGCTTTCGGTCCGAGGCAGCGTTCGCGGCCTTCGCAGGCGTCGCTCCAATCCCCGCTTCGTCAGGGCTGACCAACCGGCACAGGCTCAACCGCAGCGGAGACCGGCAGCTCAACCGGGCCCTCCATACGATCACCTTGATCCGCATCCGTCTCGATCCGATCACCCGTGCCTACGTTGCCCGCCGAATCAGCGAGGGGAAGACCGCGAGGGACGCCCAGCGCTGCCTCAAGCGCGCAATCTGCCGACAGCTCTTCAAGCTCCTCGAACGAGGAGATCAGCCCACACGGCAGATCGCTGCTGATGGTCTCCCTCAAGCAGCTTGACTTGATATAGCAGCCTCGGGGCGACCTTGCAGGTCCGAGCCCCGTGGACCGGGGTAAGCCAGGTTCCAAGATGCATGTCCTGTCCGACGCGAACGGACTGCCCTTACGGGTCGGGCTCTCCGCGGCCAACCCCCACGACAGTCTCGCGCTGAAGCCGATGCTGTCCCATTTCCACGTGGGACACGAATCCCACGCGGCCGACTCCAAACCCGTGCGTCTTCATGCAGACAAGGCGTACGACATCCCCCACCTGCGGCGATGGCTGTGGGGCAAACGCATTGGCGTCCGTATCGCCCGCAAGGGCATTGACTCCAGCGAGCGGCTCGGCCGTCGCAGGTGGGGCATCGAGCGCACCATGTCCTGGCTGACGGGCTACCGCCGTCTCAACCACCGCTACGAGTGGAAGCCAGGCACCTACCTGGCCTTTCTCGGCCTGGCATCCGCTCTCTGCTGCTACAAGCGGTTCCTCAAACTGACCATGTAGGACACTGAGGATTTTCAGCAGTAGCTCTCAAGGGTGAGGACGGCTTTGGCTGCGGTGGTGAGCCAGGTGGGGCTGCAGCGGGCTTTGCGGAAGATCCGCCAGGTCTTCAATCGGGCCATGCCGCGCTCGACCGGGTAGCGCAGGCGGGCATGAGCCCTGTTCAGCGATAGCTGCCGGCGGTTGAGTTCTTTGCCGGGAGAACGTCGGATCGGGGTGGTGATGGTGCCGCCGGCACCGAGGTAGCCGAGGTCGGCCAGGACCGGGATACCGAGTCTGCGGCAGGTGTCGATGATCCGGTGGGTGCGGGCGGCGGTGAGGTCGTGGGTGCGACCGGGCAGCGCCTTCGAGATCCATACGATGGTGCCGTCCGGATCGGTGACGACCTGCAGGTTCACACCGTGACGCCGGTGCTTTCCCGAGTAGTCCCCGCGGCCGTCACCGACCCGGTCGCACTCCGCGAGGGTGCCGTCCACCAGCACGTATTCCGCCCGGGCCTTCACTTCACGCAGGGCCCGCGTCAGCCCCGGAGCCCGGCGCGCCAGCAGGCCCACCACGGAGCGGACATAGGCGTGCGCGGTCCCGACGCTGATGCGGAAACCAGCGGCGATCTGGGCCAGCGTGGTGTGCTGGCGCAAGTACACGAGCGCGACAACCGCACGCGCGGACGGACGGAGCTTGCACCGGCGGTCACCCTCACGAAGGACGATCAGCATCGTGACCGTCTCCACGAGGGCATGCGGGAGGTCGAGTGCGGCAGGATACGTAATCAACGGGGCTCCCCGGCAACCGAGATCGCATGTCAGATACCTCTCTCAACTGCCTGGGAGCCTCGTCCGTTGCCCTGCCAGCCATCCCCTTGCATCACTCGATCAGTGGCCACCCTGAAAACGCTCACTGTCTAAGCTGGCCGTCTTCGAGCCGCCAGTCCGGCAGATCCGCCATAGCCTCGCCGATTTCCCAGGGTGCAAGCCGTTCGCGCTTCACGCTGCTTCCAGCCGGGCGATCGAATCGTCATCACACTCAGCCCAGAAGGTGCCCACCACATTCTCCAGGTGCTCGACAGAATCTGCGCAGAATAGCAGTTCCTGGTATTTTGTAATGTCATACTGGAAAGTGCCCATAGCTCGAAGGTCCAGGGGGCGAATGTGCATCGTCCTGAATTTTTCAATCTCACCGCAGGAAGATAGGATCCCTGCACCGTATGCCCGCAATTCGCCGCTCTCTTTCATCACGCCAAATTCCAGAGTGAACCAGAATATTTTGGATATAAACTCCAGAGCGGACTGGGTCTGGACCCTCCTGGCTGCCTCACCAGCCAGCCGGTATAGTCGGGCGAAACGGTCGGACGCGAGCATGTTCGCATGACCGATGACCTCGTGGATAACATCCGGCTCGGGTGTATAGAACGGCATGCTGATGTGCCGTATGTACTGCGTGGAGTGGAAGTATCCATCGGCGAGAACCTCGTAGAACTCGCGGAGCGGCACCAGTCCTGCGGCTGGCAGATATCGGAAGCCCGTCAAAGGCTCCAGCGCCTCGCTGACTTCCTGAAGCTGGGGAATCCTGTGCGCAGGAAGCCCCAGCCGCTCCGTCCCCTGCAGGAATTCTTCAACAGCGTACTTCTGATGCTTAGGGGAGAGTTCCTTACTGACATGGGCCCAAAGGGCATCCTCAAGGGCGGTGTACTCGACCACCGGAACCGGCTGCTCCCTTGCGTGCCCGAGCGTCAAGGCCGCGATGTCGTTGCGGCGCGCTCGGTACACTGGATCGCCGAAGCCCGGGTCGCTCTGCGCGAGTTCCACCACAACACCGCCGACCGTCTGCGAGACGGGCGCGAAATACTGCGCTTCTTCAAACATGTACCCGATGAGAACATCTCGCGACGTCGATAGGCAATCGCGGCACCGTACAGTAGAGCTCGACCAACGGCATTCCCCGTGCTGGCGTCGTCAGCTTCACGTTCCTGGCAGGGGTGGGCTGTCGGTGGTGTCCCGGATCCAGATGGCGTGTTCGGGTGTGTCCCGGATCGCTGGGGTGGTCTTGGCGATGTTATCCGCTTCCAGCGGCCGCAGTCTGCCGAGGGCCAGGTTCCGCAGAGCGGCCATTGCCCGCGGCGCGCTGCCGGTGTGGACGGTGGAGGCGTCCTTGGCGAACACCACATCTCTGACATGGTGGCTGGAATTTTTGATTGCCCGGTGCCCGCGCACGTATCCGCCCAGCTGGGCAGGGCTGGCCTGGTGGGTATCGAGGCTGGTGACGGCGTAGATCGTCTCCCGGGTGTGCCGCTTGCCGCTCTCTTGTCGGCGCTGGTGGATGCGTAGGGCCGTGCCGTGCTTGCGGGAAGGCGATCGGGTCCAGGTTCGCCGCGGTGGCCGTGGTCTTGGCCGAGTGGGATTCCCGCTGCCCGTGCCCGGTGCCGGAGACGGTGTGCGCTACGGGCATCTGTTCCCACGGCAGGGCTTTGACCTGGGCCGACGCGGTCGGCTGGGTTCCCTTGATCGGGTGAGGGCGGGGGCGTGGGTGACGGCGGACAGCAGGTGCCGGTGGCGCTGCTGCCGGTGCGCGGAGCCGGACAGTGCCTTGCCGTCCACCGCGATCGCCGGCCGCGCTTTCCCGTGCAGCAGATGCGTACCTGCGCGGGAGTAACCACGCCGGGCTTCTACCACTGGAGATCGAGGCCGATGTCGGCCACCGCGAAGCGCCGTGCGGAGCTGAGGGCAGTCATCCTCCAGGTCTTCTCCGACTCGCATGAGACCTACGGCTACCGGCGTGTCCACGCCGCGCTCCAGCGAATGAACGTGCAGCCGAAGCGGAACTGGTCCGTGCGCTGATGCGCGAGCTCGGCCCGGTGCCATGCCAGCCGCGGCCCCGGCGGGCGACCACGATCGCCGATGATACGGCGCCAGCCACCCCCGGCCTGCTGGCCCGTGAATTCACCGCTGACGCGCCCGGACACAAACTGGTCAGCGACATCACCTACGTTCACACCCGGGCCGGGTTCCCGTAGCGCGCGACCGTCATCGACTGCCACACCAAAGCAGTGGCCGGCTGGGCGATGGCCGTCTTCATGAGTTTCCGCAGGAAGCGCCTGGCCGCGGGCTCGTCGCGGCGGTTCTGCAGCAGGATGTCGAGCACGTTGCCGTCCTGGTCCAGGGCCCGCCACAGGTACCGCTGCCGTCCCTGGATCGTGACGAAGACCTCGTCGAGATGCCACTTGTCGCCCGGCTTCGGGCGCCAGCAGCGCAGCGCGTTGGCGTACGCGGGGCCGAATCGGCGGGTCAACTGGTGGATCGTCTCGTAAGACGGGTCTTCGACGTTAAAGTGGTGCAGGTCGCCTTTCGCCCTGACCGGTCGTCACGTCCGTGACTGTTGGGCTGTTTGTTCGTCCCTGGATGCGGGGCGCCCGTGGTCCTGGGTGATCATTTCTGTTCTTGACGCAGAACGATCATCTGGGGAGCCACGGGCGTGGTCAACGATACGAGGTTGTTGCTGGACCTGGCCGGGGTGTCCGTCGTCCGGGTCGAGCGGTTGGAGGACGGTGGGCGCCGGGTCCATCTGGCCACGGCAGACGAGACGGCCAGGGCGTGCCCGGTGCGCGGGTCTTTTCCTCCCGGGCGAGAGGGCCGGTGACCACCCGGCCGCGCGACCTTCCGTACGGCGAGAGCGGGCTGGAGTTCTTCTGGCACAAGCGCCGGTGGTGGTGCGGGGAGGTAACCTGTCCGCACAAGTCGTTCACCGAGCAGGTTCCGAAGATACCGGCCGGATCTGGATCACGACGCAGCTGCGGGCCTGGGCCGGACGCCGGGTGCGGGACGCCGGTTCCACGGTCGTGCAGGCCGGCCGTGACCTGGGCCTGTCCTGGCCGGTGGTGATGGGCGCCTTCCGTACCACGGCTTTGATGGTGGTCGAGGCGCCGCTGCCCGAGGTCGAGGTGCTGGGCATCGACGAGACCCGGCGCGGTGGCACCCGCTGGGAGCAGGATCCCGACACAGGGAAGTGGAAGCTCACGCGGGATGGGTGGCATACGGGGTTCGTCGACGCGCTCGGCACCGGTGGGCTGCTCGGCCAAATCGAGGGCCGCAGTGCCGCCGACGTCCTGGCTGTCCACTCCGCCCCTGGCCTGGCGCAAGAGCATCCGGTGCGTGGCCTTCGACATGTCGGCCACCTACCGGGCCGCGATCCGCACCGGACTCCCGGGCGCTGTGAGCGTGGTCGACCACTTCCACGTCGTCCAACGCGCGAACAAGGTGCTCTCCACCGTGCGGCGTCGCACCACCGCCGGGGTCCGGGGCCGGCGCGGACGGGCCACCGACCCAGAATGGACAGCCCGCCGACGGCTGCTCCGCAACCGCGAGAACCTCACCGACGAGCAGTTCGCGAAGATGTGGAACCCGCTGCTGAACGAGGGACCGATCGGGCAGAGACTGCTGACCGTGTGGATCGCCAGGGAAAGCCTGCGTACCCTCCTCGCCCTGGCCCGCACCGGCGCCGACCGTGAGCAAGCAGGCCATGCCCGGTGGAAGTTCCTTACCTGGTGCGCCGACTCCGGCATCCCCGCGCTCGCCATCACCGTCGACCGCTGGTGGCCCGAGATCGCGGCGTTCATCGATAACCGGACACGCGCTAAGAGTGAAGGAATCAACCGCGTCATCAAGCTTGTCGCCCGCAACGCCCTTCGGCTTTCGCAACGCAGACAGTCAACGCCTACGCACACACGCTGCGTCACCACTCGTCGAGCCCGCGGACACCTCCGCACCGCTTAACTTCGAAAACCCCGTAGAACACCTCGATGCCGCGCTCGAGCGTCAACTCCTCGACGTCGCGCACACTCGGCCTGAAGCTGATCCGGGCCTGGCTGCGGATGGGAGTCTTGGAGGGCGGGGTGACGTCCCCCACCGGGGCCGGTACCCCGCAGGGCTCACCGGTTCCCCGTTGCTGGCGAATATCGCGCTGCACGTTCTCGATGAGGCGTGGCAGAACGAAGGCCGCCGGCTGGGGATGCTGGTGAGGTACTGCGATGATTTCGTAGTCCTCTCGCCGACGGAGCAACGGGCCCAACAGGCTCGCGAGTTAGCGGCACGAGTGCTGGAACAGCTCGGAATGCGATTGCACCCCGAGAAGACCGGCATCGTCTGCCTCACCCGAGGCGGGCAGGGTTTCGACTTCCTCGGCTTCCACCACCGGAAGATGGAATCGTGGAAATGGCGGGGCAAGTACTACTTGCAACGCTGGCCCTCGGCCAGAGCGATGAGGGTACTGCGGGACAAAGTCCGCGCGGCGACCGCTCGTTCGAAGGCTGAACGGCCGGTATCCGCCGTGGTAGCCGATCTCAACCCCGTGCTGCGGGGCTGGGCTGCGTACTTCCGTAACGGCAACTCCGGACGGAAGTTCAATGTGGTCGACGGCTATGTCCACGAGCGGCTGGCGATCTTTGCCAGCGGGAAACACAGACTTGCGGGCAGGAACTGGACCACCCGTTTTACCTGGGATGGATCACTCGGCTCGGTGTCTACCGTCTTACCGGAAACGTGCACAGGGCGACGGCGCATGCCAGCCGGTGAACGATGTCGGAAAGCCGTGTGCGGGAGAACTGCATGCACGGTTTGAAGCGGCGGGGACTGGAAACGGGAGCATCAGCCGCCGCGCCAGTCCCCGACCCTACTGCAGTTACACCTCCCTGCACCGGGCGCGCGCCAGCAGTCGACGAGCTGCGTTCCACATATTTGAGTATGAGTTACCCGCTTCGCTTCGGCGTGAAGGGTGTGATTCTATGGTCGAGAATTTCCACACCTGAAATCCTGTGCTGTTTTGCAGATCGGCAGAGAGAAAGGCGTGGCCAACCTAAACGGCTGCGATGAATATTAGTGAACCGCTCTTCTTGAAGCGCCGCACCTTGGGGTCTTCCCAGCAGTCGGATGATCGATTGGGATTTAGTGAATCAACGTCTAAAATTTCCCGCCATTTCTGTACGTATTTCAGCGGACCTAGAAAGGGCCCGGCAGCGTAATATCGCCTGGATGTGCGAGCACAGCTTGTTGGTAACCGCTGAAGAGATCAACGGCTTCAACTCATGGCGCTTGCCGGAGCTGATTGCATACGCTTTTCCGAAGGCCCACGGGAAGGAACTCGACATATTGGTTGACATGCTCGGATGGTATACATTTGTCGATGACTACTTCGATGGCCCGGTGGGTCACTCTCGGATCTCTTCGAAAAATATCATCAAACCCATGATTGATACGCTGCATAATGACGCTTCGGACGTGGCAGGGGATATTTCCGTCCCAGTCCTTGCTGCTTGGGCGGATTTGTGGCATCGGCAGACGGAAGGTATGTCTACAGCCTGGAGAGGAAGGGCAGCAAAAGAATGGAAAGCATGCCTCGGGACATTTATAGATGAATCCTCTTACCGTGAGACGCGAAGCTTCATCAGCACAGAGGACTTGGTACCGCTACGCCGTCACGCCAGCTGCCTTTACCCTTTCATGAATATGCTTGAGCGCGTGTTGGGAGACGAGGTCCCCTCTCTTCTTCTCGATGACCGGGAAATGAAATATCTCCGTGCTCATACAGCCGATATCGCGACCTGTATAAATGACTTGTACTCCCTGGAGCGAGAGGAACGACAGGGGGAGCAGTTCAATATGGTGCTGAATTTGCAGCGAGTTCATGGCTGCGGTCGCGATGAGGCCATGGCGGCCACGCGTGCAAAAATTTATCAGCTTCTAGACGAATGCGTTCAATTGTCATCCAGTATCACCCAGTCTTATCCATCGAGCCTGCGATACGTGGAGGGGATTCAGGCTATGGTCAATGGCATTTATCTCTGGACTTCGAAGACGGATCGTTATGCACTTCCGGCGGATGTTGGGTTCGTCTCCGAGATATCAAAATAAAGGGCATTGTCAGGTTCTATGAAGGACCTCTGCTCTGGGATGATCGTCGGGTTCGTTGATCATCAGGGAGGAGGGGAATCCACCCTGGGGCCTAACCTCAATACCGGGACTCTGTTGGTGATCTTGTTAGGGGTGCTGACAGGTCGTCTGTTCGGCGGTTCGCTGGTGTGTGGCGGGGTGGTTCCGGAGAGAGGGCCGTGTCCTTACGGGCGCGGGGTTACCAGCGGATTCCGATGCGGGCGGCGTGGGCGGCGTGGGCGGCGTGTCCGAAGGGCACGCCGGGGATGCTGATGCGGGACCGGCTGGATGTGGTGTTCGAGGACGAGGGCTTCGCGGACCTGTACCCCAAGGACGGTCGGCGGGGCCTGTCGCCGGGACAGCTGGCGCTGGTGTCGGTGCTGCAGTTCGCGGAGAACCTGTCCGACCATACGGCCGCGAACGCGGTCCGCACCAGGATCGACTTGAAGTACGCGTTGCGCCTGGAACTGGGCGATCCCGACTTCGACCACTCGGTGCTGTGCGAGTTCCGGGCCTGGCTGGCCTGGGGCGACGCGGCCGACCGGCTGCTGCAGATGATGCTGCACCGGCTGACCGAGGCAGGACTGCTCACATCCGGTGGCTGGCAGCGCACCCGATGCGACCCATGTGCTGGCGGCGGTGCGCACACTGAGCCGGCTGGAGCTGGTCGGCGAGAGCCTGCGGTCCGCCCTCGAACAGCTCGCCCAGGCGGCCCCGGACTGGCTGCTCGGGCTGGTGGAACCGGAGTGGGACGAGCGCTACGGGCGCAAGGTCGACATCGGTAAGGTCCCCGGCGGGAAGGCCGGGGTAACCGCCCTTGCCGAGGCCTTCGGCCAGGACGGACGCAAGGTCCTGGCTGCCGCGTGGGCGGCGACGCCCCGCCCAGGCACCGGACGCTGGCGCAGGTAGAGATCCTGCGGCAGGTCTGGGTGCACCACTACTACCGGGATGTCCGTGGGCGGCTGCGCTGGCGTGGCGTCAAACGGGACACCGCCTGGTACGGCTACCGCACCCTTCACCGAAACGTGCACGTCACAGCTGCCGGAGGCAGTCGTGCACTTGGCCACCACGATCGCCCCGGTCCAGGACGGCGAACTCACCGCAAAGATCTACGACGACCTTGTGCCAATCGACCTGGCCCCGGCTGAGCATGCGGTCGACGCCGCCTACGTCAGCCCGGCCCAGATCGAACGCGCCCACCGGGTGCACGGCATCACCCTGCTCGGCCCTATCGTGCCGATGGGCCACCCGATACAACACCAGAAGGAGGCGCCAGCATCGGTCAGATCAGCCCGAACTCCTTCGAACAACGATCAGTTACGCTGACCACCGCCGCACGACAACCGGTGTCCACGATCCCGGGACAAGGCACCGCTCACCACGGCCGTCGGCCTCATCTCGGTCAGCGCACGCGAGCTGCTGACCATCCTGCGGGCAACCGCCCTGCCCCGGCTCCGCCACGACACGGCCATGTCCTGCACTGGTCCGCCTGGCGACGCCGACACCAGGCCATCGCGCAAGCCTGCCACCAGCGCTGGAACATCATCACCGCCGCCGCGACCACATGACCCCAGCCGCCTAACCAAGCGACATTGCTCTCAAGAGTGAGACGGCCCGTGGGACCCGCGGGCCGTCTCTTCTGTCTTGGTGCTTTCTCCCGAGATCAAGCCAACAGTACAAACGCGATGGGGTGGGGTTATCCATCGTGAAAGGGGCACAGGGCTCAGGTTGTCAATCCCAGTGATCGCGGCGTTTCGTTCATGAATTCTATTGCTTGGTCAGAAACTGTAGGTTGAAGCCAGTGTCAACGTAGGAGCCGGATGGGTTCTTGCAAAACAGTGTGACCTGCTCGGTCATGTTACTGGTGCTGTAAGAGCCCATCACGGAGCAGCGTGCCGCAGACCCGTCAGCCGTAGCCATGACACTTGGCCGAGTAATTCCCAAGGCCTGTTTCGGAAGGTTGACTACGTACACCCCCGGGGCGTTGCGGTTGACTGTTACTGTAAGGTTTTCCAGGCCATAGATTTTATTGTATGCCTGATCTTTCGTAAGGGCGGTCCACCCAGTATTGGTCATTTTGGGTGCGGACATATACGCCTCCCCAAGGTTGGCCCGACCGAGAATGTTCACGCCGCGAGCGTAGGTGACGCTCACTTTGGTATCGGCTGGCTGTCCCGTTACGGCGTCTGTGCAGGAAACGTCGACTCTGCGTGCCTGGCCGAGGCTTGTCTTCGCAATCGTCTTCTTGGTGACGCCACAGGTGACATCCCGTAGTTGCGTGCCGTACCACGGGCTGCCTGAGGCGAGCGCAGTGATTGCGAAGGTCTCCACTCCGGCGTTGCTCAGGTAGGGCAGGTCGAAACTATAGGCACCAGTACCAGAACGGTTGTAGGTTACGCTACCGGAGACGCTGGACTGCTGATATTGGGCAGTTCGCTGACCTGATGATGTAGCGAAGTCGTCATTGGTCAGGGCAGACACTACTTCGCCTGCAGTGTCAGATGCCCCTCCGGTATAGGTGATGGTGAACGGATTGTCAGCGTAGTGTCCGTTCGAGTCGAAGCAGACCACTGGTACGGCGACATAAGAGAGGCCATTGGCGTAGCCCTTGGTGACGGTGTGCTCGGGCACACAGTTGGCATCATTGATGGCTCGAACGTGTACCCCTACGGCTTTCATGGCCGTCGTCGCCGTGACCAGGCCTGGGAAACGGACCTGATAATACCCTGCTTTCACATGAAAGACGGATGCAGGGGGCCCTATTGGGTTGGCGCTGTTGTAAGCTGCGTTAGCTGACATGCCAATAAGCGATCCTATCGGCTCGTTTCCGTCAATCACAGCAAATCCAGCCGCTACTTGACCGGAGGCTGCGGCTGGGGAGACAGCACCGAGGGACAGGCCGCCGAGGCTACTGATGGCTGCGGCTGCAACACCGATCCGTCGAATGGCAGAACGTCGGAAGAACAAGTGACACTCCTTACCGAGAAAAAACGATCTCCACTATGTCCCGGAGGACGATCGCCTCACCCCTGGGGAGCTAGGTAGTTGATACCTCACTTGAAGTGAGCCTCCTCCTCGAGCCGGGGCGGTTGCAAGTTCCGGGATCGCATAGATCGTCGGTGTCGGCGGGAGCTGACGCAGCAAACACAGCCACCGGCCGCGTCTGGCCAGCCAGGCCACGAACTCGTGGGTGCCACCGCTGGAATCGTCCGGATCAGTGTGTGATGTCCGCGCCGGTACTTCTTCGGCAGCTGGGCCAGGGCGAGTTGGGCGGTGGTGATGTGGTCGGCGGCGGTGTTGCTGCCCACGTTGCCGGGCCGCAGCAAGCCCGCGACCGGTTCCCTGCTGCCGCCCCGGCCGTGATCGACGAAGGCCATGAGCGGGTGGTGTCCGAACGTCTTCCCTCCAGGTCGCGGTGGCGTCCTGTTTCTCGGAGTGGGCCAGGACGAGCACGCCGTCGATGTCCACGATCACCTGTCCGCCGACGTCCGGTGCGCTTGCCCGGCTAGTAGGCTGTCGCGACTAAGTGTCTTCCTGGTTGGTGGAGTTGGCCGAGCGAGCGTCACTTGTCGCTTCCGTTCGGCCGGGCAGGGGTGCCGTGTCCTCGCAGAAGAAGTATCCGGTCGCGTTGTGTGCCGAAGATCGTCGGGCTTTGGAGCGCGTGACGACGACGGGGTCCGCAGCGCGTCGATGATCAGGCGGGCGCGGGTGCTGCTCGCGTTGGACACCTCGGCCGGCGCGGTCGCTCCGCGGGTGGTGATCGCGGACCGGGTCGGGGTCTCGTGCGATACGGTCCGCCTGATCTCGAAGCGGTACGCGGAGACCGGTGGTGATGTGTGGGCCACGGTCGGCCGGAAGGCACGCGCACTCCCGCCGGTACCCTCCGCAGTGACCGGCGAGGTCGAGGCGCGGTTGATCGCACTGGCCTGCTCGACGCCGCCCAAGGGACACGCCAGGTGGTCGCTGCGCCTGCTGGAGAAGCACGTCGCGCTGGTCGAGGACATCCCGGACCTGGACCACTCCACGATCGGCCGGGTGTTAAAAAACGGAATTGCGTCCTCATGTGAAGAAGTGCTGGACCATCCCGCCGGCTGCGAATGCGGCTTTCGCCGCGGCGATGGAGGACGTCCTGGCGGTCTACCGCCGACCCTTCGATCCGGCGCGCCCGGTGGTGTGCATGGATGAGAAGCCGTACCAGCCGCTCGGTCACGTCCGCGATCCGCTTCCCGCACGGCCGGGCCGTGACCGGCGCGAGGACAACGAGTACGTCCGCTCGGGGACCTGCTCGATCTTCTGCTGGGTCGAGCCGCTGCGCGGATGGCGGCGCGTGGACGCGCAGTCCCGCCGGACCAGGGTCGACTGGGCGCACCAGGTCGAGCACCTGCTGACCGTGGACTACCCCGACGCCGCCACGGTCGTGCTGGTCATGGACAACCTCAACACCCACACCACAGCCTCGCTCTATGAGGCGTTCGACCCGGCGAGGGCCTTCGCGCTCGCCCAGCGCCTGGAGATCCACCACACACCCAAACACGGTTCCTGGCTCAACATCGCCGAGATCGAGTTGTCCGCACTCACCCGCCAGTGCCTGGACCGCCGCATCCACGACCTCGCCGTGCTCAACACCGAACTCGCCGCCTGGCAGCAGTACACCAACAGCAACCAGCGCCAAGTCGACTGGCACTTCACCACCGACGACGCACGCGTGAAACTGCGCCACCTCTACCCAACAACACAGAGAAATTAAGGCGCGACAGTCTACTAGCACCAGCAGCCAGGTTCCCTCACCGACCACAAAGAGTCCCCCGGCCTAGAGACAAAGGCAACGACGCCCCTACGCGGCCCGGACGGCGCTCATCAGCCAACCCTTTTCTGACCGCGCCGCAACCACTTCTACAACCGCTGCCGGTGACCCGAGTTCCACTGTCCACCCTGGTACGGATCACCAGACACAGGGACGATCGAGGAGTCCTTCCAGTCCGGCAAGGACCTGACCGGGCTGGACGAACATCAGGTCAGATACGGGACGTCCTGGCACTGCCGGGTCCCTCTCGCCCGCCCATGCCTCCTCACCGTCGTCCGCGCGGACGAACTCCACCCGTCATCCCAGGGCCGGACGGGCCGATTGCCCGATTTTTTATGTTTTGGGTATCGTCTACTCAGGGAGCCTGCGCTCGACGGGAGTGTGCTGGAAGTACCAGAAGAAGCATTCCGGCCCCCTTCCGGACAGGCAGTGATCTTGATGACGACCACCACGATCTCCCGCAGCCGGCAGCAGCGCCCGCGCCGCACGCCGCCGCGGCCGGTGCGCGCGTGTTCAGCCTGCCACTGGAACACGGACCGCTCGCACCGGCCACCGCCCGCCGTGCCGCCCGCCCCATCCTGGCCTCCTGGGGACTAGATGAGAACCAGCTCTACGACGCCCTGCTGGTCATCTCCGAACTGGTCACCAACGCCGTCACCCACGCCCTGCCCCCCGTCGCCCTGCACCTGCACACCACCACCAACGGCCCAGGCCGCGTCCAAGTCCACGTCAGCGACGGCGGCCCCCACACCGCCTCCCCCACCACCAGCTGGGCCACCACCCGCCCCACAGACGAACACGGCCGCGGCACCACCATCATCACCACCCTCGCCCACCACACCGGCACCACCCCCAACACCAACAACGACAACGACACCAACACCGACACCGACGGTCTCATCGACCACTGGGCCGACCTCGGCGCCGCCTGACCCCACCAGGCATCCTGGAAGAACCCCGCCCCACACGCGGGAGCACCAGGAAGCCAGCCAGCCCTGGCCCACCCGAACATCTCCGGAGGCGGCCATGCGAGCGGACCAACTGCTCCAGACCCACACCCTGTGGCACGGAGACACCGTCCTGCTCCGCCTGACCGGAGAACTCGACCTCGCCACCACCCCACTCGTCCACCAAGCACTCACCACAGCACTGGCCGGACATCCCTGGCGCCTCCACCTGGATCTCACCAACCTCGTCTTCTGCGACGGAACCGGCCTACGCGCGCTGCAACATCTCACTGACACCGTCCACGCCACCAACACCACCCTCCACATCACCAGCCTCCACCCCAACATCCACCGCACCCTCACCCGCCTCGGAACAGCCTCCCCCTGGACCCCACCCTTGCTCCTTGGCCTGACACACGCCACCAGCCCACCAAACAACACCCGTGGCCACGCCCCGCAACGGGACTGAGAGCCACCAGACAGCGGTTATCCCGGCCTGCCGCCGATCAGAAAACAGCCAGTGATCGTTCCCGGGAACGCGAGAGGGGCCAAGCCCTTCCCCAGCCCTTCGATCTTCCGCTCGAACGAGCCCTCCCGGTCACAGGGCACGGCAATCTCGACGGGTCCGACCTCGGTTCAGCACCGTTTCGGAGCGGGTTCCGTTGTGGGAGTTGCCCGTTCTTGCCCGCCGATCATGCCTGTCATTCCGAGGTGATCGGTGATCTCGCCCTCCAGAGCTGACACCAGACGCCCTGACGCACCGCCGGACGCCTCCACCCCCGACAAACGTGACAACGCTTCGCCGACTGGCCCACGCCCCGCTACAGCCGACCCCGTCGCCGCTCTCGTTGCGGCTCTCACCGACGCCACGCAGAACTGACGGATAAGCTGGCCAGGGACGCCCGAAGGAGGAGACGATGACGACCGCGTGGGACGCGCTCCCGCCCTGGATGCTGCCGCCCCGTCCGAGTGGGTGGGAAGCTGACGACCTCGACAACGCACCCGATCTTCCCCGACACACTGAGCTGATCGATGGAGCGCTGATCTTCATGATGTCCCCGCAGCGGTCCTGGCACGCCCGCGTCGTCACTCGCCTTACGACGGCTCTGGACGATCAGGCCCCCGAGGGATTCATGATCGACCGGGAAATGACGGTCAAGCTGAACGAGAAGAACCGGCCCGAGCCAGATGTCCTTGCTGTCACGGTCCCATACGAACCGGACCGTACGCGCTACCTCCCCGATCAGGTCGCTCTCGCCATCGAAGTCGTCTCAGACGAGTCCGCCGACCGGGACCGGTCGCTGAAGCCGTTCAAGTACGCGCAGGCGGGTATCGCGCACTACTGGCGTATTGAGGAGGAAAATGGCCTCCCCGTCATCCACACGTACGAGTTGGACGACACCACCCGCGCCTACGTCGCCACTGGCATTAACCGCGACCGCATGAAGACAGCGGCCCCTTTCGACATCGACATCGACCTGCCCCGTCTCGTCCGTTGATCAGGGGCGGCTCCCCGGTACTACTGCCGGGTGTCACGTGACGTGATCATGATCGTCTCATTGGCAGTGCATGGGGCTGGCACTGCCGCCGGGTCTGGTCCGGCGTGACGAGCTGACCACGGACGAGGTCCGGTGCTGGGATGAAGCTTCCCCTTGATCGTGGACACCTGGAGACTGGGATGTGAGAGCCCAGAGGGAGCAGTGCCAGGTGGGAAGCAAGTACACGAATCGGTACTCGGACGAGTACAAGCGGGACGCGATCGAGCTCGTGCGGTTGTCGGGCCGGACGATGACCGAGGTCGCCCGGGAGCTCGGGTCAGTTCGGAGTCCCTGCGGGGCTGGGTGAAGAAGGCCCGCGCCGCCCAGGACACCGGATCAGCCCCCGCCGCCGGTCAGGCCGGGCAGAGTGCCGCCGACCGGGACGAGGAGCTGAAGCGGCTGCGGAAGCTGACCGCCGAGCAGGCGAAGACGATCGAGATCTGAAGCGTCCGCCTTCTTCGCGAAGGAGAGCGACCGGTAAGCGAGATATGCCGGTTCATCCATGCGGAGAAGGCGAACTACACGCTCGTGCTGCTATGCAAGGTGATGAAGACGGCCCGCTCCACGTACTACGCGTGGGAGGCCGGAGCCGAGGCGGCGGGCCGATGAGGCCCTGGCGCACGCGATCACGGTGATCCACATCGCATCCCGGCGGAACTACGGCGTCCCGCGCGTCACCGCCGAACTGCGCCGGCAGGGCCGACCGGTCAACCGCGAGCGGGTGGCACGGGTCACGCGGGAACACGGCATCGCCGGGAACAGCCGGCGCACCGGCCGCCGCAGCCTTACCAAGGCCGACACCAAGGCAGCCCCGTCGCCGGACCTGATAGGCCGGGACTTCACCGCCACCCGCCCCGGAACGAAGATCGTCGGGACATCACCTACATCACCTACATCCCCACGGCCGCGGGCTGGCTCTACCTCGCCTCGCGGCTGGACCTGGCCATGCGCGAGATCATCGGGTACTCGATGGCCGACCACCACCGCGCTGAACTCGTCGTCGACACCCTGGACATGGCCGCCCACTGGGCCGCCTGGAACCCGGCTGCGTGATCCACAGCGACCGCGGGTCGCAGGGCGGATTCAACTGGTCGTCGCAACACCTTGATCACGGAGGTGTTGGATGGGACGGCCAAGGAAGCCGATGCCGCAGGTGCCGGCCGGGGCACGACGGCAGTGGGCCGCGGATCGGGCGATGCGGGCACCGATGCGCTCGCCCGGCCGCCCGGAGCCGTCGCGCGCTGTGCAACGGGAGTCTGGCGCCTGATCGCGTCCGGGGTCACAACGGTCCAGGCCGCCGAAGGGGTCGGCGTGTCGGCACCGGTCGGGATCCGATGGTTTCGACACGCTGGCGGGATGACGCCGCTGAGCCTGGACGAGCCCACCGGCCGGTACCTGTCGTTCGCCGAGCGTGAAGAGATCGCTCTGCTCAGGGCCCAGGACAAGGGCGTGCGGGAGATCGCTCGCAGGATCGGCCGAGACCCCGGGACCGTCTCTCGTGAACTGCGCCGAAACGCTGCGACCAGGGGCGGCAAGCCGGTATACCGCGCCGTGGTGGCGCAATGGAAGGCGCAGCAGGCCGCAAAGCGTCCGAAGCCGGCGAAGCTGGTGGGCAACGAGCGGCTGCGCGAGTACGTGCAGGACCGGCTCGCTGGCAACGTCCGTGGCATGACGGCACGATCGTCCCGGGCCCCAGGACACCGCCGTGGAAGGGGTTGAACAAGCCCCATCGCCGAGACCGACGGTGGTCGACGGCATGGAGCCCAGAGCAGATCGCGCATCGGCTGAAGGTCGACTTCCCCGATGATGAGTCCATGCGCATCAGCCACGAGGCTATCTATCAGTCGCTGTTCATCGAGGGGCGTGGT
This sequence comes from Streptomyces sp. NBC_00289, assembly GCF_041435115.1. Classification (NCBI taxonomy): domain Bacteria; kingdom Bacillati; phylum Actinomycetota; class Actinomycetes; order Kitasatosporales; family Streptomycetaceae; genus Streptomyces; species Streptomyces sp. NBC_00289. Next base: position 437,941 of record NZ_CP108046.1, read on the forward strand.
GCGCTCAAGCGTGAACTGGTCACCTGCCTCCGAACGGGGCGAGCGTTGCGGGAGCCGAGGGTCAGGTCACGGAACAAGCCCCAAGGGCATGTCACCGCCGATGTCGTCCTCAGCGAGCGCCCCGCCGAGGCCAACGACCGGGCCGTACCCGGGCATTGGGAAGGCGACCTGATTATCGGGACGGACAGGTCCGCGATCGGCACGCTTGTCGAGCGCAGCAGTCGTTCAACGCTCCTGGTCCACCTACCACGCATGGAAGGCTGGGGCGAGAAGCCGTATGTGAAAAACGGGCCGTCGCTCGGCGGCTACGGGGCCGTCGCGATGAACGCCGCGCTCACGGCGTCGATGACCAAGTTGCCCGACCAGTTGCGCAAGACCCTGACGTGGGATCGCGGGAAGGAGCTTTCGGGCCACGCGCAGTTCGCGCTGGAGACCGGAACGCGGGTGTTCTTCGCTGACCCGCACGCACCATGGCAGCGCCCGACGAATGAGAACACAAACGGTCTGCTGCGGCAGTACTTCCCCAGGCACCGACCGGTCGCGCTGGTCCGCTGACGAACTCGAGGCCGTCGCTCACGCGCTCAACAACCGGCCGCGAAGGATCCTCGGATGGAAGACGCCCGCTGAAGTCTTCGAGGAGCAACTACGCTCGCTTCAACAAGTCGGTGTTGCATCGACCAGTTGAACTCGCCCAATACACCTCCGGACAACTCCGTGACAGGATCAGCAAGTTGGGACACCGGCAGAGCATGGGCCGGACCGGGAGCTGCTTCGACAACGCCGCCGAGGAGAGCTTCTGGGCCGTACTCAAAGAGGAGATCGGCACCCGCTTCTGGCCCGACCGGGCCACCGCCCGCGCCGACATCTTCGACGTCCTCCAGCGTCTTGTGGTGCGGCAGCTTCGAGAACAGCAGAGACCGGCGGAAGCGGCGGTCGTCGCGGACCGCGAGTTCCTCGGACAGCACCAAGTCGAGGAAGTCGAGATAGCCGAGCTTGCCCTCCTCGGCCCGGCGGGCCACTGAGGATTTTCAGCAGTAGCTCTCAAGGGTGAGGACGGCTTTGGCTGCGGTGGTGAGCCAGGTGGGGCTGCAGCGGGCTTTGCGGAAGATCCGCCAGGTCTTCAATCGGGCCATGCCGCGCTCGACCGGGTAGCGCAGGCGGGCATGAGCCCTGTTCAGCGATAGCTGCCGGCGGTTGAGTTCTTTGCCGGGAGAACGTCGGATCGGGGTGGTGATGGTGCCGCCGGCACCGAGGTAGCCGAGGTCGGCCAGGACCGGGATACCGAGTCTGCGGCAGGTGTCGATGATCCGGTGGGTGCGGGCGGCGGTGAGGTCGTGGGTGCGACCGGGCAGCGCCTTCGAGATCCATACGATGGTGCCGTCCGGATCGGTGACGACCTGCAGGTTCACACCGTGACGCCGGTGCTTTCCCGAGTAGTCCCCGCGGCCGTCACCGACCCGGTCGCACTCCGCGAGGTGCCGTCCACCAGCACGTATTCCGCCCGGGCCTTCACTTCACGCAGGGCCCGCGTCAGCCCCGGAGCCCGGCGCGCCAGCAGGCCCACCACGGAGCGGACATAGGCGTGCGCGGTCCCGACGCTGATGCGGAAACCAGCGGCGATCTGGGCCAGCGTGGTGTGCTGGCGCAAGTACACGAGCGCGACAACCGCACGCGCGGACGGACGGAGCTTGCACCGGCGGTCACCCTCACGAAGGACGATCAGCATCGTGACCGTCTCCACGAGGGCATGCGGGAGGTCGAGTGCGGCAGGATACGTAATCAACGGGGCTCCCCGGCAACCGAGATCGCATGTCAGATACCTCTCTCAACTGCCTGGGAGCCTCGTCCGTTGCCCTGCCAGCCATCCCCTTGCATCACTCGATCAGTGGCCACCCTGAAAACGCTCACTGGTCGGTCTGCAGATCCTGACTGGTGGTGAAGCAGCAGAACGGATCGCGGGGACAGGGTCATGTGGAACGAATAGACCTTCGGGATGCTCAGGTGGGCGAGAACCTTGCCCTCGTCGCCCCAGTCGGCCTGGGCCTGGGCCCGGGGCACGACCTCGAGGCGGCGGCGCATCCCCGCCAATTCCCGCGGCGAGATGCCCAGTTCCTCGGCAACTCGTGGACGGGCTTCCTGCAGATAGACCTTGACGCGCCGGTAGTTGATGGTGGAGCCGTAGTTCTTCACCAGGCGCTCGTGCACCACCGCACCCTTGATGAGGATCTCCGCCTTCAGCATCGCGTCGATCAGCAGCGCGACCTCGTCCACCGCCTTCTTGCGTGGCCTGCCGTTCGACACCCTCCTCGGCGGCGCGGCCGGGGCCTGCCCGGACAGATACATGCGGACCGGCTTCCGGTTCAGGCCCGTCTCCTTGGCGACCTCCGTCAGAGTCACCGCACCGGACTCGAACAGGGCACGGAAACGTCGCAGTTCCCACCAGCGTTGCGGGTCCAACACCATCGCCAGCTGCTGCCCTCCGCCGCCCCTTACCAACCAGCAGCAGAGTGCCGAGCAACAGGACTCACCGCATCAACAAGCCGCCCTTTCCACTCGTACGTCACTGGCCGCGTTCAGACGTACGGCGACAGCGAGATGGCTGGTGGAGAAGAAGGCGCACTACGTGCTCGTGGTCAAGCGGAACCAGCCGACGCTCCACGACGTGCTGCGCTCTTTGCCGTGGAACGAGGTGACCGCGCGACACTGCGAACGAGAGGCCAGGCACGGACGGCGCGAGAGGCCGCTCGGTCCGCACCCTCACCGTCACCGACCTTGCTATGGACTTCCCGCACGTGACGCAGGCCGCGAAGATCCACCGGCACCGCACCGACCTCAGGACGGGCGAGATCACCCGCGAGATGACCTGCCGGCACCTGCGGCATCACCGTAGGCCATCGACCAACTCGCCTGCGGTCACTGGGGCATTGAGGCCGTGCACCACGTGAGAGACACCACGTTCGGCGAGGACGCCCCCCGGACGCCCCGAAGATCCGCACCGGGCATGGGCCGGAGAACATGGCCACGCTGCGCAGCTTCGCGATCAGCACCCTGCGCGGCGCCGGACATCACGGCATCGCCGCCGGCTGGCGCGAGATCTCCTACGCGCCTTTCACCCGCCCGCTGGACCTGATCGGCCTACTCCGAGCAGCAACGCCACATGATCGCTGGGACTTTGAATCAGCCCTGGCGCCGGTGCGGGCCAGAGCAAGGAGGGTGCGCAGGCTTTCCTTGGCGATCCAGGCGGTCAGGCCTCCCACCATCACCAGAGTGACGACACCCTCCTGGACCTTCGAGTCCAAGTCGCTCGGGTGTCCAAGACCGGCCCAAGGCCCGACGTGAGTAGCAATTACCTGCGCGGGGCGCGTGAAGCGGTCCGTATTAGGCAGCAACACCACTTCGGTGGCTCGCTTCGGAGGGTGCTTCCTCCAGTCGAATTATAAGGAGAGATCATGTTCCTCACGCGAAGCCTTGCGGGTCTGGCGCTGGGTGCAACCGCTGTTGCCGGTGCGGTTCTCGTCCCGGCCGTGTCAGCCCAGGCCGTGGTTTTGGTTCCGCGGCACCAAACTGTTACCCCGACTTTCAACATGTTCGTCCACGCCGAGTCGGAGAATGCAGCCCCGGATGGCATCACGAATCCCGTACTCAAGTTCGAGGCACCTACGAAGATCGTGGCTTTCCAGAAAACCACCACCTGGACTATGCAGGCGTGTCAGGAAGACTTCACCGGTGAGGCGGTGCGCGTGGTAGCTGAACTGCGAGCAACGCTTGAGCAAGACGGCATGCACACCACAACCAAGATGAGCCTTTTCGACGGAGCTGGGTGCGGCAACACGGACTTCGACGGACTTTCCTCCTTCTCTCACCTTGTGAAGGGAAGGGGCAAGTCGGACGTGATCGGGGGCATGCGGGTGAACAACACAGCTGAGTACTCGTCCACTGCTGGCGACAGCCGGGACTATGCCAGTATGGCGATCAGCCTTAAGCACTGAAATTCACAGGAGGTTCGGCCTCGCCGCAGCCCCGGGGCTGCGGCGTAGTCGCTTGATGCCGCGATGATCTGCGACTTGGTGGGGTTCCGGCGGGAGCGTGACAGGCATGGGCTTCCAAGATCATGGAATTCTCGACGTCCCGTGATCCGAGTGGAAGAACGTGCCTGCCGACGCATCATCGCCGATTCCGTTTGCCTTTGACCGACTCCGCGACTCCGTGGCGCATTTCGCCGCGGGTGGAGGTCGGGTTCGGGAGGGTCTGTGAAGATTTCGGCTCTGGCCCGTAGTCGGTGGTAGTGCTGTGTAGTGCTCATTGAGCCCTTCAGCGGCCACTCCCCCAGGTGAATGGGTGCCGAAGGTTGACCGGGGCACGGCCTGCAGTGATCGGCAAGCTTTGCGGAGACGGCCGTCACCCGATCGTTGCCAAGCTGAAGAAGCTCATTGAGTTTCTTCGAGCTGGGCCCCGATCAGGTGACGCCCACCAAGCGCAGCGAGCGAGGCCTCCGGGCAGTTGATCGAGATGTCTGAGTGGGCGTTCTGCGAGCTTTTGCCGGCTGTCAGTCTGGGTGTGGGGCTGGCTGCGGAAGCGTGAAGAGGCCGGGTTCTGGTTCGGTGAGGATGCCGCGGCTGACCAGGCGTTCCAGCTTGGCGCGGGTGCCTTCAACGTGCCGGGGCTCGGTGCCGGTGTTCAGGGCGAGGCAGACTTCTTTGGGATGGAGGCCGTGTTCGGTGTCCTCGAACAGCGCGAGGATCTGGCGGTAGGCCGAGGGCAGCGGCTCGAGCCCGCCGGGGAGATCCGGGGCGATCTCCAGGATGGTCTCGTAGGTGATGCGCAGCCGCTGCAAGGCCCGTTCGGCGGCCTCGAGTTGGGTAGTGAGCTCGGCGATCTGGGAACGGAGCTTGTCGGCCAGGTCGCGGGCCGCGGCCTCGCGTATCTGGAGCTGTTCCAGGAACTGGTGCATGCTCACTCCGGCTCGTTCCGCTCGTTCCCACCGGGTCCCCGCGGTCGGGCGGGCGGCGGGTCGCGCCAGGTCAACGTCGTAGCGGCGGTGAGGCGGCGGGTCATCACGTCGGTCATCGACCAGCGGATCCATGAGGCCGAGCTGGCGGGCAGCGTTTCGTAGTCGCGGGCCAGGCGGCGGTGCAGCATCAGCGTGCCGAAGGTCTGCTCGACGATCCACCGCTTGGGCGCCGGCGTGAAGCCCTTGGTGTCCGGACCCCGCCGGACCACCTCGACGTCGATGCCCAGGGCGGCGCCATGGTTGATGACCGCGTTCTTGAACCCGGCGTCCACCCAGCTCTTGGTCACCGACGGGTTGTCCGCGGCGACCCGGTCCAGCAATGTGATGCCGATGGCGTTGTCGTGCACGCTCGCGCCCACCACGATCACCGCGATGAGCAGGCCGAGCACGTCAGTGGCGATGCCCCGCTTGCGGCCCCGGCTCTTCTTGCCCGGATCCAGCCCGGTCGTCTCCTTCGGTGCGTTGACCGAGGTGTGCACGGTCTGGGTGTCCATCACGATCGCGGACGGGTCCTCGCTCCGGCCGCGGCTCTCTCGGACCTGCCAGCGCAACAGGTCATGGATCACCTGGTCGGTGCAGTCGTCGCGCCACTTGCCGAAGTAGTAGTACACCGCGGTGTACGGCGGGAGATCGTGCGGCAGGTAGCGCCACTGGCAGCCCACCCGGGCCTGGTACAGGATCGCGTTGACGATCTCCCGCATCCCGTACTGGCCTTCGTGGCCGCTGACCGAGCGGTGCTGCCCCTTCCAGGACGTGATGACCGGCCGGATCAGCTCCCACGCCTCGTCCGACAGATCACTCGGGTACGGCTGCCGCTCGGCCACGTTTCCAGAACACCGCAGGACCGCTCAACCGCAACCCGCCAAACCGGACAACCGGCCACGACGACTCGCAGAACGCCCACTGACGTCTCAACCACGCTGCTCGGGGGCCTCGTTGGTCATCTATCCTGCCGCACTCGACCTGCCAGCATGCGCTCGCACTCGCCCGACTCACCGGCGAGTTCGCCACGCCCCTGACCCCGACCCAGGCCAACGACGACAAGCTCACCCAGTGGATCGCCACAGTCCGCACCGCTGGCCTGCCCCACCTGCACAGCTTCTGCAACGGCCTCGAACTCAACCGCACCGCCGTGAACGCCGGCCTCACCCTGCCCCACCACAACGGCCGGACAGAGGGCGTCAATACCCGAACCGAGAAGATCACGCGGCAGATGCACGGCCGAGCAGGATTCGACCTCCTCCGTCACCGCATCCTCCTGCAATGGGGAGAACGCACCGTCACCACCGACTACGGAACAGAGCCGTTAAATTGACACACCCCAACGACCCTCACGGACCAGCGGACACGCCACCCACGAGTGAAGCTGACTAAGCCCTACTAGCCTGCGCGTTTCACTTGCCGCGGTGTCCGGATCTTGATTTGGAAACGCGAAAGCGCCCTCTGAGCTGGGAAGATGAGGCTTGTCGAAGGTCTCTGTCATCCCAGCAGGAGGGCACTTTCTGCGTGCACACTACCGCCTCGCGCCCCAAGCCCGTCGTCTCGGCCGACGGCCACGGGGTGGTCAGCCATGCCGGGTCCCGGCTGTTGGCCGATCTCGCTGACACCACCGGTCTGACCGCCGCGTTCACCGACGCTCTGCGCCGTCGTCTGCGGCCACGCGGCACCGGAGACAACCCGGGCAGAATCGCGGTGGACCTGGCGGTGATGCTCGCGGACGGCGGCGAAGCCATCGCCGACTTGGCCCTACTGCGTGACCAGGCCGAGGTCTTCGGACCGGTGGCCTCTACTCCGACCGCCTGGCGCCTGCTGTCGGCATCGACCACACGGAACTGGAAGCACTGCACACGGCCCGAGCTGCAGCGCGCGAGGTCGCCTGGATGTAGGCCGCCGAGACGGGCCGCGGCATACCCGCGGCCCAAGCCGGCGGGCGGAACCTGCCCGGGCTGGTCACTGACATGGACGCCACCGTGGTCACCTGCCACTCCGAGAAAGAGCAGGCCGCAGCCACCTACAAGCGAGGCTTCGGCTATCACCCACTGCTGTGCTTCCCGGACAACACCGGCGGAGCCCTGGACCCGACTGCTGCGGCCGGGCAACGCAGGCGGGCGCCAACACCGCCGCCGACCACATCACCGTCCCAGAGCGTTCCTGGCTCACCTGCGGGCCCTGCACGCCCGAGGCGTCCACATATCCTTCTCGGTCGGACATCCCGTCACCGAGCCGGTACGCCGCGCGATCCGCGCCCTGCCCGACAAGGTCTGGCACCCCGCGCTGGAGCAGGATGGCACCCTGCGCGCCAGCGCCGAGGTCGCCGAGCTGACCGGCATGGTCGACCTGGACGGCTACCCCGGCGGCACCCGGATCATCGTCCGCCGCGAGCGCCCGCACCCCGCCGCCCAACTGTCCCTGTTCGACCTGGATGAGGGCATGCGCCACCGGGTCTTCCTGACCGACACCCCTATGGCGAAGGCTCGCTGCAGCACCTGGAAGTCCGCCACCGCGCGCACGCACGCGTCGAGGACCGCATCCGCTGCGGAAAGACCACCGGCTTCGGCCGCTTCCCCTCCCGCCACTTCCCCCTCAACCAAGCGTGCTGGAGCTGTCCCTGACCGCCACCGATCTGCTCGCGTGGACCCAGACCCTGCTGCTCGAAGGAGAGTTGGCCACCGCCGAGCCGAAGAAGCTGCGCTACCGGCTGCTGCACGCAGCCGCCCGCATCACTCGCGGCGGCCGCCGCCTTCGCCTGCGGATCGCCGCGACCTGGCCCTGGCGGCAAAAACTCATCAACGCCTTCGTCCGCCTCACCACACTACCCGCGCCCGACCACCTGAACTGCGGCAATGTCCCTGCCCTCCCACCACCGAGGAACCCGTTGGAGACCCCGGCCCGAGCGTCGGGCCCAAGCCATGCCCACACACCGAACCAGGGCCGACAGCACCAGTCCTCCGCCATCACTCCAGCTCAACCACTCGAAGCGAAACGGGGAGGCTAGCTTGCGCACGCCAGCACGCGGCGAGGCAGGCGCCCGCCCTGCCCGCTAACTCCCTAACCACGCAGCCGAGTTGGTCGGCCAGGCGGGTGGTGCGACGCTGGTAGCGCTCCACGACACAGGGAACCTGCTCACGGAACGTCTGCCGCGTACAGCCGAGCACCGGGCACATCAGCCGGCGCAACATCACCGAGACGACCACCCGACGTCCATCCACCGGCACGTTTGCGACCTCCGTCCCTGGAAGCCGTGCACGCGCCCCGCCGGCTGCCCGCACACCGGGCACGGCACCGGATTCCCGCGTCCGCGCCAACACCCAGATGACGTCTCCCTCGTCCGCCACGACTTCGACGACGAGGCCGACAAACCCGAAAACACCACGCCCACAAGCTCATTGACACCCATCACAAGATCATGATCACGTGCTGCTACTCGGTGTTACCACCGTTTACGGGCCAGAGCCGTTGATTAGACAGTCCCGCGGAAACAGCATGATCAGGGGGTGGTCACCAGGATCCCTTCCTCAAGGGCCTGCGAGAGGAGGTCGAGGATGTCGGCGTGCTCGGCATCAGCAGCGCTCATCACGCCGCTGAGTGTGGTCCGGCCGTCGATTTCGCGTAGGAGGCGTGACCAGGCGGGTGCGTCCTGCTCTCTGATCATGTACTCGACGGTCCCGTCGATGGCCAGGTACGAGATGTCGGAGTCTTTGTCGTCGCGTAACAGAAGCACGTTCTCCGCGAACGCGAGGACCGTGTCGTCGGGGGAATGTCGGCCGAGAGTGACCGACTCGATGTCGGTGCGCTGAGCGGACCACTCGGTTACCGAATAGGCCCGCGGCGCACGAGGTCCGTTTGCAATGATCAAATCAGGCGGGTCGGCTGCCATCGTCGCGAGAAGGCCGAGGTTGATCAACCGCAGCACCCGATCGACCATGTGTGAACTGGGTACGTCGCGCAGTTGCTTCAGCGCGGCGCGCAGGCCATCGGCGTGGAGTAGGTGAGCGGCTGCTGGGGTGGCAAGGGCTTCGTCCAGCAATTCGCCGTTGCTACTCGTAAGCATCTGGGCGAATACAGCCCGAGAGTGGCCGCCTCCGTGACCGAGGATGAAGGGGACCTTCGGGCGCTTGCGTATCGGGTCCGGCAGGACGTCCCGCATGGCGTCGCGGAGGATCCGTTTGTCCCACAGCAGGCGGGCGCGGCGCTGAGGCGGAATGGCTGCGGTCAGCTCGACCAAGCGCGGGTCGAGGAAGGGCACCCGGGCCTCTATTCCGTGGCCTGAGGCACTGCGGTCTTCGTGCCAACAGTTGTACCGTTCGATGTCGTGGTACTTCATGGTGATGAAAGCGGCGTAGGAATCGACAGGGGGAGAGAACGCCGGGAGAGCGGTGTCTCGCAGCAGCGGCTTGTCGGTGGTTTCCCACCACAGGCTCAGTTCCGGAGCGGAGGCCAGAGCGGTACGGCGGCTCATCCCGGTCAACTCGGCGATGAAGCCTTCCCAACCGTCGTCGCCCGCCATGTCCGCGGAATACCCGCCGTTGAACTCGTCCGAGCCCTGGCCGAGCAGCATGACCTTGAGCCCGGGCCGGACGCTTCGGACGTATCGGTACAGCTCGTATTTGTAGAACTGCTCTGGACCGCAGAGTGGTGTCTCCTGCAGCCAGAGCAGGTTCTTCCACTCTTGTCCGCTGGGGATGCGGTCACGTTCGAACAGCACTTGATGATTGGGCAGGCCCAGTCGGGAGGCATGGTGGTGAGCATGTTCGGCGTCGCCGTTCACCGTTGTAGTGCCGTTGAGCACGGTGAATGTATGCATGGCTGGCCCTGCGTCACCGGCCGTGGATGTTGCGAGGGCCGCGAGGGACGCAGAGTCCACGCCCCCGCTGAGCATCAGCCCGATTTCTACATCGGCCATGAGACAGTCGGTGACGGAGGAGCGGAGGATATCTCCATAGTGGCGGACGATCTCTGCGTCGCTCGCCCCTGTCTCGCCATGGCCAGAAGGCGGCGGGAATCGCCAGAAGGCATGCTCTGTGAGGTCTGCGGTCTTAAGATTGAAGTCGAGGATCGTACCGGGCCGGACCGCATCAACGCCTGTGAACCACGTCTGGGGCCGGCGGGTCACCAACAGTGGCTCCCAGGTCAGGGCGCGGTCGGCCAGAGCGTCTTCCCAGGCGATTGTGCGTGGGCACCGGGGATCTTGTAGCAGCGCCTTGATTTCCGACCCGTAAACGAGGCGTTCGCGGTCACGGTGGTAGAACAGTGGCTTGATTCCGAAGTAGTCCCTCGCCAGGAGGAGTCTGGCGCGGCGTCGATCCCACAGCGTTAGGGCGAACATGCCCCGGACGCCCTCCAAGAATTCCAGGCCACGGTGGTGGTAGAGATGTAGCAGCACCTCGCAGTCTGACTTGGAACGCCAAGTAGTGTCTTGCGGCAGGCCCTTGGCGAGTTCGCGGTGGTTGTAGATCTCGCCGTTCACGGTCAGGACGACGGAGCCGTCCTCGCTTACGAAGGGCTGCCGCCCACTGGGCAGATCGACGATGGCCAGGCGGCTGAAGCCCATTGCCACAGAGTGGTCGACGATCATGGCATTGTCGTCGGGCCCGCGCAGTGACAGGGTACGCAGCATTCGGCTGAGGGTCTGTTCGGTCTCTTCAGGGAGTTTTCGGCCACCGAAGGCGGCGTGTCCGGCTATGCCGCACATGCAGTCCCCTTGCGGTGCCTGTTCCATATGCTGCGGAGGATGTCCAGCTCTGACATGATAACTTCTTCGGTGGCGCTCCTGTTGTCGCGCTCGAGTATCACCGCTGCGGCGCCAGTGGTGCCGAGCGCGAAATCCAGCAGTTGCCATACCTCAGCGTCCACGTTGCTGTCGTGGGAGTCGACCAGTAGACCCCTGTAGTGGGCGTGGCCGGCGACGTGGAGGTAAGCGATCCTGTCGCCGTCAAGTGAGCGGATGTAGTCGTATGGATCGAACGAGTTGTTTTTGGCGTCGATGTAGAGATTGTTGACGTCGAGGACCATGCCGCAGTCTGCCGTGTTCAGGACAGTGTTGACGAACTGCGTCTCACTCATCGCGTCGCTTGGCTGAGAGAGGAAAGTGACCGGGTTCTCGATGGCGACGTTCATCTGCGCGGCCTCTCGCAGGGCGGCGATATTCCCGGCGATGCGATCCGCCTCGGCGGCCGTGCGAGTGCAGGAGAAAAAATTGGGCACGGAATATTCACCGACCGATGAATAGCTCAAGTGGTCACTGAGGAGGACGATGCCGTTGTCCCGGGCCTCTGCCAGGAGTAGGCGCAATTCCGGCTGGATCTGAAAGTCCGCCCGGGCTGGGGAGAGCGTCATGGCGTGAGCGGCCTTCTGATGCGGCCACCCGAGCACCTCGGTGCCTTCTTTTCCCACTGGAAACGATCCTTCAAAAAGGATCTCCACGCAGTCCACTACTTCCGCGAGGCGTTGCTGAAAATCCGCGAATTCTGGCCGGTACGAGATGCCGACTCCAGCGAATTCACTCATGTCTCATGTTCCTGTTCATCGCTTTGACGAGAATATAGGAGGCTATTCCCACCGTGGCGACGTAGGCCATGGTGGTCAGTGGTAGCGCGTCCGTTCGCAGCGCGCCGAATATGGTCAACGCAAGCAGTCCCGTGCCGTTGTTCACTAGGTCGCTGAGCGCGATGACGCGTCCCCGATACTGTGCGGGCACGGTAGGAACGATGGCGGCGAACAGCATGACGTTCAGCGTCGTTCTGGCGACTACGACGATGACGAATCCCAGCACGAACACGAGCGGGTCGGAGACACCCGAGATAGCGGCGAAGGCGACGACGGTCGCGGCAATGCATGCGCCTGTCGTCGCCACCTGACGACGATCGAGGATTCGGCTCTTGCTCAAGGTGAGATTCGCTGCGAACGCCGCTCCGAATCCCACCACCCAAAAAGCCGAGTAATGGATCGTTTGGGTGGACGGCATGGCTTGCAGCAGTTGCAACGCTACGCCGGTCAGTGGCAGCCCGAGGAGTCCTGCGCTTGCCTGCAGGCCAAGGAGCATGCCCAGTCTCGGTACAGTCCGGACGAGCCGGACTGCTGCTATAACCTGTGCCAGGATTTGGGTGCGCGGTCCGATTCCGCCGGGTCCGACACTCTCGTTGGCCCCAGGTGTCCGACCTACTCCGTAAGGCAGGCCTCGCGACGCGCAGCCATACAGCACCGCTGCGGCGACGATGAGGGCGGCGTTGAGTAGCAGAGCACCACCCCCGGTCAGGCCGTACACGGCCGGCCCTGCGCCGGTGCCGACCAGTTTGGCGGTGGTCAGCCAGGCCCCTCTTGTGGCGGTCCATCGCACCAGCTCGTCTGGCCCACTGAGGAAGGTGAACCAGACCCGGACCGCGTTTCCGGCGATCGTGGCGGCGATCTGAATGACGACGCTAAGCAAGAGGAACGGCCACACTCGGCCTGGCGACAACGCGACGTAGATCGTAATCAGCCCTGCGGCGCTGACAGCCGACGTGGCGATAATGGTCTTGTGTAGCGAGAAGCGGTCGGTGACAGCCCCGGCGACAAGCGTCGTAACGAGGCCGGCGATTGTCTGCACGGTGAGCAGCCAGGTGAGGAACGAGACTTCGCCCGTGAGGGCGACCACGTAGACGGGCAGGCCTGTCCATGTGAGCGACGTCCCCACTGTCTCGACCGTTCCCGCGACCAATCCCATCCGGACGGCTGCACTATGGGGAGCAACCTGCTCAACGGGTTTCAACGACGGCACCGGCATCGACAAGCATCCTGATCAGTTCATCGCTCACATCCTCGCCGCCTGCCAGGGCTACCCGGACCTCCGCCGAAGAGCGGGGACGGCGCAAATAGGCGAGAAGATCCGCCACGCTGCTGTCTACCTCCGATACGGTGACTGTGTTCTCGCCGCTGCTTTGCAGAACGTAGTGCCGGATCCCGTCGGCCTGACCGATCGTCCACAACTTGTCCGGCGGCGTCTCTAGAAGCTCGTCCAGGTCGAATCCGCTGCGAAACACAGCGGTGCGGGAAGCCCGCCGAAGGGTCCCCGGTTCGCCGTCGACGACCGGGGTCGAGCCGATCACTTGCAAAGTCATCTGGTAGCGGGCCAGGGCGACACCAGCACTGCCAGGAAACTCCTCGCCCAGCCAGGTGCAAAATGCCCGCAAGTCCGCGGAGTCTCGGGAGTCCTTAACCACGACCTGGCGTCTGAAGTTGGCCAGCAGCTGGTCCCATCCATCATCTGACATCCGGCCACGCAGCTCGTCGAAGATCAGACCGAAGAAGACGGCACGCGTGCCGTCGACCACGTCCCTGAAGACGGCGAGCTCGTCAGTGTCGAGCAGCTCTAGCTGTTCCCGATCGGTGGAGTCGAACTGATAGCGGCGGAGTACTCCATGCCTGTCCTGGACAAAATCTTGAAACAGGTGCTCATCAACGATGAGGCCTGCCACAAATCGCTGATACTCGAATACGCTCATCGGGCAACCCCCCTCTGGCCGATCGTTTCGTGCCCGCCCATCCGGACTGCATAATACGCAGCGTACGCCTTTCGGTAAAAGCGCAGGAATTCGTCCTTGTCATCACCTTCCCGCCCTTGGACCATCAGTCGATCGGTGGAGGAATTTTCCAGCACATACTTGAGCATTCTCAAAGAGAGCCCATTAATCCCCGCCCCATATTTGCGTCGCAATACGGGATTCATCGACCCTTCGGGAACGACGGTCACCATTGCGACGTTATCCAGATTGAAGAGCTTCAAATATTCCTCAGGCTCTTGACCGAGGGTAATTGCACTCACCGCGACGCTCTGCAGATTCAGTTGGAGACCGACCCCTGTTTCTTTAAGTAAGGTGTCGATAAAGTCGAGCTCACTGTATTGCGCCTTTGACTGAGTGACCAGCATGGCTACGTTTTCCAGCGCGAATGGACATGGCGTGCTATCCCTGACGACATTCACGCGATCATACAAATAATGCAGCATCTCATCGCTGTATTCTGGCGGCATATAAAGGTCGAGATTGATGTCGCCGGCACCCGTATAAGAGAGATGGTCTGAGTAGTATTCGCAGCCAGTTACCCGTGCAATGCGATCCGTTTTCTCGATCTGAAACCGGTCAAGTTCATTGTCACCACATATGGAGAGCCTCGTCGAGTGCAATACTATGGGATATCTTCCGGCGAGCTCAGTGATGGCGGATTCGACATCTGCGGTTAGATGAATAGCGTGTGGGTCGAGCTCGATGAAATCGAACTTCTCTCCGTCCCGACATACTACCTCGGCGCCCAATTCTGAAGTGAGTGCGATCCCCACCCCCGCGGCATGTGAAATCTGCAAAATCATCCCCCTATTTAGTGACCCACCCGACAGTAAACAGGATCTATTTCCGACCACCGGGCCTTGAATTGATGTGTGCGCAAGACCCGGTGACCGGCTAATTTACTGTCAGCAGAAACAGGTAAGGACAACCTGAGGCTGCTTCTTCAGAACCTTGACGCGCTTCACAATAACACCATCCCTTGACTTTGCATTTTTGTTGATTGGAGTGAATGTACTCATTTGCCAGAATGGGGATGCCACTTGACGTCATGAACCGTACATCGACTTAAAGTTAACCCCGAGGCCATTGCGACGACTTGAGTAATTGCAACTCAATCCGACCAACTCCCTTACATGGAGGGCAACCTGAGTGACCATCATGAGGATCTGTCAACGATGATCGGAGAAAACGCGGTTGACGGTGTTGTGTCCAGACTCTCCTTGTTTAAGGCAAGTGTGACGTCCCGTCAGTTTGCCTTTGTACTGAGCTTGTTCAGCGTGGCCACTGAGCTTCTTCAGCGTTGCTTCTCCAGGGTGAGGACGGCCTTGGCGATTGACGTGAGTGTGTTGGGACTGACGCGGGCTTTGCGGAAGATCCGCCAGGCTTTGAGTCGTGCGAAGGCCCGTTCGACGGGCGAGCGGAGTCGGGCGTGTGCCCGGTTGACGGCCTTCTCTTTGACGGTGAGCTCACGGTTTCGGTGTCTTTTGACGGGTGTGGCGAACGTTCCGCCGGCACCCTGGTACGCCTTGTCCGCGAGGGCGGGGATCTTCAGTCGCTCACAGATGGGGCGATGTTGTGGGTGCGGGCGGCTGTGATGTCCGCGGTCCGTCCGGGCAGGGCCGGCGAGTACCAGACGAGCTCACCGGCCGGGCCGGTGACCGTCTGGATGTTCACGCCGTGCTTGCCGTGCTTGCCTGAATAGTCGTCCTGGCTGTTGCCCACGCGGTCGCATTCGGCGAGCGTGCCGTCGACGAGGATGTACTCAGGGCGGGCTTGCCGCAGCGCGTGAGTGAGAGAGGGCGCGCGGGCGGCCAGGTGGGTGATCACGCTGTGTACATGTGCGTGGGCGGTGCTCTCGCTGATCCGGAAGCCGGCGGCGATCTGGGCGAGGGTGTCGTGCTTGCGTAGGTACACGAGCGTGATGAGGGCCCGCTGAGAGGCCGGCAGTTTGCACCGGCGGTCACCCTCGCGGGTGATGATCAGCATCGTGACCCACTCCACGAGGGCATGCGGAAGGTCGAGTGCGGCAGGATAGGTAACCAACAAGGCTCCCTGACAAATGAGTTGAGACGTGAGTGGGGCGTTCTGCGAGTCGTCGTGGCCGGTTGTCGGGTTTGGCGGGTTGCGGTTGAGCGGTCCTGCGGTGTTCTGGAAACGTGGCCGAGCGGCAGCCGTACCCGAGTGATCTGTCGGACGAGGCGTGGGAGCTGATCCGGCCGGTCATCACGTCCTGGAAGGGGCAGCACCGCTCGGTCAGCGGCCACGAAGGCCAGTACGGGATGGAGTGGGCCATCGCCTGCTCGCGGGTCGGTGAGGTGCTGGCCCCGGCGGGCGAGAGCGGGCAGGACCGCGCCCGGGTCGAGGGGACCGCGTCGGCCGCCGGGGAGCAGACCGGAAAGAGGTCGCAGGTGCCGGATGCGGCGAATATGAAGCCGCTGGTGCCGGTGTGGCGTGAGGGGCTGGCCTGGTCGGTGCTGTCGGTGGACTACCAGCGCATCCTGCAGGTGCTCGCGGACCGCCACCGGCTCCATCAAGGGCCGCTGACCTGCCAGGAGAGGGCCGCGGCGTTCGGCATGGAAGCAGTTGACCGCGTGCGCTGTGGTCGGCTTCGACGAGACCGGCACCCGCATCGCCGGACGCACCTGCTGGGTGCACACCGCCTGCACCCGCTCGCTGACGCTCTACCTGGTGCACACCCGGCGCGGGGTGGATGCGTTCGAGGCGATGGACGTGCTGCCCGACTTCACCGGGCTCGCGGTCCATGACGGCTGGAAGCCTTACAAGACCGACGCCGGCGCCGTCCATGCCCTGCAACGCGCACCACCTGCGCGAACTCGCGGCCGCGGTGGAGAACGCGACCGAGGACTCGCCGCAGGAGTGGGCCCAAGACCTCGCCGGGCTGCTGGTGGAGGTCTGGGACCAGATCAAGGACATCCGGGCCACCCACGAGCAGGCCTGCGGCTTCACCGTGAAACACTGGAGCGCATCACGGCCCGCGAGGAGATCATCGCCGCCGGACGGACCCTGCACCCGCCGCGCGCACCCGGCCAGCCCCGCCGGAAGCGGTCGAAGCCGGCGAACCTGCTCGACCGGTTGGACGCCGAACGCGACCAGGTGCTGCGGTTCGCCTTCGACTGGCGGGTGCCGTTCGACAGCAACACCAGCGAGCAGGCCATCCGGATAAACAAGGTGCAGCAGAAGATCACCGGCGGCTGGCGCACGATGCCCGGCGCCGAACGCTTCTTACGCGGCTACCTGTCCACCGCCACGAAACAGGGCAAGAACCTGCTCGACGCCATCATTCGGCTCTTCGACGACCGAGGCGCCTGGATCCCCACCCCGACCTGACCACCAAACCAGTCACACCCGGGAAAGACCTCACACTCAAACAGAAGTGCGTCAACCGGGCTCACTCGCGAGTCCGTTGGTCTGTTGAACGGACCATCGCGGAGATCAAGACCTGGCGCATCCTCCGCAAAGCGCGCTGCCACCCCACCGCAATCACGTCAATCACCAAAGCCATCCTCACCCTGGAGACTCATCGCTGAACAAGCTCACTGAGCTTCAAAGCGTGGTGTCGGCACGGGCTGACGGCTCATGATCCCTGCGGTATGCCGACCTGCATGAGGTATGTGCAAGGGGGCGGGCTGACCGGCGAGCGGCAGGCGTTCCGCGAGAAGTTGAGGTTGGAAACGGCCGTGCGGTTCGCCCAGGGCGACGAGAACGTGGTCATCAGGTACGACCTGCGGGTGAGCGTCCGGTCGGTTCAGCGCTGGCGCAGGGTGGTCCCAGGACGGGCCGAGAGCCCTGGCCTCCAGAGGGCCGGCGTCGTTGCCGCGGCTCAGTGACGAGTTGTTCGCCGTGCTGGAACGGGAGCTGGCCAAGGTCCGGTGGCACACGGCTGGCCGGACCAGACCTGGACCCTGTCACGGATCAGGACCCTCATCGGGCGCCGGTTCCATAAGAGCTACACCGTGCAGGGTGTAGCCGCGCTGCTCAAGCGGCACGGCTGGAGCTGCCAGGTCCCCGCCCGGCGGGCGATCGAGAGGGACGAAGAGGTCGTCGAACCGGGCCGCGTACTCCTCCAACGGACCCGGCGCGGGCGGACACGGGCGGCGAGCAGCCATCTTCAGCCCCCAACAAGGCAGTTGACTCCTACCACCGGCCTATGACCAACCCAACCCGTCGTCAATCCCCACCACCGGCCGGATTTAACGAACTACCGTTACTGACTTCGGCTCGTTAGGGTGAATCTTCGCGAAGTCCCTGAGGGGCCTGTGGTGGTGGCTGTATTCCGTGGTGTGTGAGGTATGCGGATGGGGGCGGGCTGACCTCTGCGGGGCGCCGGCGCCGGGAAACGATACGGATGCGGGCAGCCGAGTTGTTCGAGCAGAAGATCAAGCCGCCGGAGGTTGCAAGGCGCCTGCGGGTGAGCCTGAAATCGGCTTACCGATGGCACCAGTTGTGGCGGGACGGAGGTCGTGAGGCTCTGACCTCGCGTGGCCCGAGCGGGTCGCGATGCCGTTTGTCACCGCGCTGCCTGGAGAAGCTCGCCGGGTATCTCGAGCAGGGACCAGCCGCGCATGGATGGGTGGAGGACCAGGTGTGGACCGCTGCTCGGGTGGCCACGCTGATCGGCAGGAAGTTCCACCTCTCCTACAGCGTCTCGGGAGCCACCAGGCTGATGCACCGGCTCGGCTTCAGCCCACAGGTCCCCGCGCGGCGGATTGCCGAACGCGACGAGCAGGCCGTCACCGCGTGGAAGGAGACGACCTGGGCGGAGATAAAAGAGCCCGGGCGGCCTGCGGAGGCTACATCTGCTTCGAGGACGAAGCGGGTTTCACCCGCCGACCGCCCAAAGGGCGAACCTGGGGCCGGCGCGGCCGCACCCCGGTCGTGACGGTCAGCGGCCGCCGCTCGGGGCGCCTGTCGGTGGCCGGGCTGATCGCCATGCGGCCAGGCTCACGAACCCGGCTGTGCCACCGCCTGCGCACCCACCCCGCAGGCAAGGGCAAGCGCCGCAGCATGGGCGAGCGCGACTTCATCGCGCTGATCGACGGCGTCCACCACCTCCTCAAGGCGCCGATCGTGCTGGTGTGGGACCGGCTCAACACCCACGTCTCCCACGCCATGCGTGAACTGATCGCCGAACGTGAATGGCTCAAGGTGTTCCTGCTCCCCGCCTACTCACCCGACCTCAACCCCGTCGAGTGGGTATGGGCGCACGTCAAACGGAGCCTGGCCAACCTCGCCGTCGTCGCCCTCGACCGGCTCCAAACCCTCGTTCGCAACCGGCTCAAACGCCTCCAGTACCGGCCCGACACCCTCGACGGCTTCATAGCCGGCACCGGCCTGACCCTCGACAATCCAGCGTCACCCTGACAAGCCGAAGTCAGTAACGCCCACGGCACCACGTCGTAAGGCCTTCGAGCGCGAGAACGACGGGCCGCGATCCAGAACACTGCCGTCACTCAATTGCCAATGCCCGGCCTTGACCAGGCAGTATGGGCGTTTCGCCGCGTTTGGGTAGTGGTTGCTCACCCCTCCCACCGCCCTGCGGGTGTGTCCTTAAAAACAGGTCCACCAGATCTCCGTCCACCCGGATCAGGCAGTGATTACCGATGACTCCCCCCACCACCACACCTCCCCGACAGTCGCAACGCGCAGCATCCGACCAGCCGCGCCTCTTCGACCTGCCGCTGGAGCACGGGCCGACCGCTCCGGCCGCAGCACGTCACCAAGCCCGCCCGGTCCTGGCCTCCTGGGGCCTCACCCAGACACAGGTCTACGACACGCTGCTGGTGATCTCCGAGCTGGTCACCAACGCCATCACCCACGCGGCACCCCCGTCACCCTGCACCTGCAGGCCGCCACAGCACGCGGCCAGCTACACGTCCGCGTCAGCGACGGCGGCCCCCAGCCCACCCCCGCCACCTGGGCAGCCTCCCGGCCCGGAGACGAACACAGCCGCGGCACCACCATCATCAACGCCCTCACCCACCAGACCGGCGCCCACACAGACCCCGACCCCCGCAGGCCTCATCAACCACTGGGCAAACCTGACCGCCGCCTAAAACCATCAGGACACAGCAAAGACCATCCCACAGCACACAGGCCTGTCGGCCAGGTGGCACGCAGGTGGGCCAGCGCACCAACACGACCTGCTCCACATCCACACCCAGCGCCGCATCACCGGTGAACTCGACATCGCCACTACCCCCTCCTCGACGACGCAGTCACCGCCTGCATAACCCACCCCACCCGCCACCTCTGCGCCGACCTCAGCAGCCTCATCTTCTGCGACACCACCGGCCTCCAGGCCCTGCCCTGCACCGCATGACAGTGACCATCAACACCACCCAAGCCCAGGGCCCCGGCGTGTGCCTGGATCGTCCGGTTTGGTTATGTGATGCCGTAGAGGGCGAGGACGCGGGGGCGCTCGGTGTGGGCTCGTCGTCCGGCGGCGGTGTTGACGTAGCCGGCGAGCTTGAGCGCGCTGCGGATCAGGTCGCGGAGGGTAGCGAGTACGGCGGGCGCGTTGCGGGTTCTGACCTGGGACTTGTCCTCGTTGAAAGTGACATCTCGACACCAGTGGACGGTATTTTCCACGGTCCAGTGCCCGCGAGCCCAGGACGCGATCTCGGCTGCGTTCGCTTCCTCGGCGGGCAGGTCGGTGATGGCGTAGACGGTCTCGCTGGACCATTTTTTCGCCCCGTAGAGACGGCGTCGGCGCTGGATCCGCAGGACCTGGGCCGCGTGCGGGAAGAGCAGGCCCTCGACGGTGACGACCTGCACGAGCCGCTGCTCGTGACGGCCGTGGCCCCGGGCGTCGTCGCGGTGGATCACAGGGATCTCCTTCCAGGGCAGGGCGTGGAGTTGACGGGCCTGGCCGCGCTGGTTGTTCTTGATGGTCAGCAGGTAGTGAGCGCCGCGTTCGCGCAGGTAGATGGCGTGGTCGCGTTGGGCGTGGAGGGCATCGGCGGTAACGACCACCCCCGTGAGATCCGCGTCGTCGATCTGGTCGAGGAGAGGTGCGAACTCGGGGATTTCGTTGGTCTTCGCGCCGATCTCGCGGGAGGCGAGAGTGACACCGTCGCCGTGACGGACGGCGGACAGGACGAAGACGCGGCTGCCGTCCGGGCGCCTCGCGCCGCGCAGGCACTTGCCGTCCACCGCGATCGCCCGCCGCCGGAGCCGTACCGGCTCGGCGCGGGCGGCCGCCCGGTGAGCCCGGCGCTGTTCACGTTCGGTGCCACCGTCGGGCATCACCGGCTCCGGCCGGCGGGGCTGTGCGGACAGCAGAGGCCGAAGGTAGTCGTAACCGGCCGCGCCGATCTCACCGGGATCGAGTCGCCCCAGGACGCTGCGCAGGGTTTTCTCGCTCGGCACCCGGTAGCGGCCAAGGAGTGGGTGGTAGGGCAGGCCGAAGGCGGCCAGTTCCTCCGGCGCCGCACGTCGGCACCACTCCGCCGCCGCGGTGATCGAGTCGTGGCCGGACGGGGTCATCGCGCAGACCACCAGGGCCAGCAGCGAGGAGAGCCGGTACCGCACTCCGCAAGCCCCTCTCGGATCGGTGACCGACTCGAACTCGGCGACCAGGCAGCGCACTTGCTCCTTGGCGGCACCCTCGCCGAGGGCTTCCAGGCAGGGCGCACAAGGCACGGGGACAGCGACAAGGGATGATGGAGAAACGAACACGGCACCTTCGTGGATCTTGCAGCGTAGAGAACTACATGATCCACAGGTGCCGTGTTCACCTGCTTCCGGGGCCCACCACCGAGATCAACACCCCAGACCGGGACGATCCAGGCACTCGCCGGGGCCCTGGGAGAGTGCTCCTTTCCGTACAGCCAACAAGACCCTGAGCAAGTCCCCATCGTTGCAGTTCAGGAGCACTCTCCGCTTATTTGGTCAAGGCATGGACGGGCACGCTCGTGAAAGCGCGAGGCTAGAGACCTGAAAGATCATCAGAAGTCGCGCTGGTTTGCCACCTCACCCCGAACGGGCAACCAGTCAAACTGGGCGTGTCGCGTGAAGCAGGAACAACGCCGGGGCCGTGGCACGCAGGACGTATGGGTGTCTGATCAGTATGGGCCGTTGACGTTGTCGATCGAGCCGTACTTGTCGGCAGCGTAGTTGCAGGCTGCCGTGATGTTGGCGACTGGGTCGTAGGGGTCCATCGACGTGCCGGCCACGTGGTAAACCTGGAACGTGGGGTCGATTACCTGGAGGAGGCCCTTAGAGGGGGTGCCCGCGGCCGCGTTGGAGTCCCAATTGTTGATGGCGAGCGGATTGCCGGAAGACTCGCGCATCACGTTGCGGTAGATGCCGTCGTAGCTGCCCGGAATACCGGCCTTGGCCATGATGGCCAAGGACTGCTTGATCCAACCGTCGAGCTCGTTGGCGTAGGTAGTGGAGGTTGAAGCGGCAGGTGTTTCCAGAACTGACTCTATCGCCGCAGGTTCCAGCGTTTTGGTTCCCACGGTCAATGTCAAGCCCGCTCTGATGAGGGCGGGGTTGTCACCAATGACCGCACGGTTCGCCCAGTACAGCTTCTTCCAGCCTCCGCTCGACGGGAATTTCTGCGCGACTTTGCGCAGGGTGTCGCCCGCAACCGTCTTGTAAGTGATGAGCTGGACGTTGGGGACTACGGCGGCACTGATGAGTTCGAGAGCCCGCGCCGGGGTCGCCGCGTGGGCGCTGGTCGCACTCACGAGCGGGAAGGCAAGTGCGATGCAGCCCGTGCCAGCGGTGACCATGCCCCGGGTGATGAGGCCGGTCTTCGTGCGGCGATGCTTACCTCGTGCGGTCATGGCGAATGTCCTCTCTGGCGCCCGCGAGGCGAGCTGTCGGGTTCCGGCGGGAAATGCCCGGTCGCGTTCTGGGCGGGGTTCACCCCTAGCCGGTCTGGTGTCCGGATCGGCGGCTTGCCTGCAAGTCCCTCTCACCCCTGCCATGCGCGGGTGGGTGGGGGTAGCCGGGCGGTGGCAGGATTCAGCGATCTCCCCAGGATCGACGAAAAGGTATGTGAAAGCACATGTCCGGAACAAGGCATAATGCCGCCACTAAGATCACTTTGTTGCATTGGGGGCAAGGCAGTGAGTCTCAATCGTCCAGAATCGAGTCATCAACTCGCCTGCCGAGAACGGATGATGGAGGGAGACTTGCCGCGTAACCATCCGACCCTTACGTGACTCACTTCACGCGGCCAAGGAGCCTCAGGCCTTGTCACCGCAGGCAGGCCGCGCAGAATCCCGATGAACCCCTCGAGCGGAGGTCAATGCGGACTGTGCCGGCGAGCGCCCTGTCCTCTACTGACTTCGGCGTAATAGGTTCACTTTGGTCTGTCGAGTGCGAGGCCTGTCCCCGGCGAGGAATCCGTCGAGAATGTTGTGCCTGTACTGCAGCGCCTTGAGCCGCCTGCATGGTAGAGAGGGCCAGTCCGCCGAGTAGCCGAGGGGATTTTCACCCCTCGGCCCTCACAGATCCGTACGTGACGATCTCTCGTCATACGGCTCTTGTCGTTCTGGTCACCAGACGCGGGGGGCATGGGTGGTCCAGGCCCAGTGGGCGAAGAACCGGGGTCGCCGTGCGACGGCCTGGTTCCACGCCGTTTGGGCTTTCTTCCTGCCCCGCAGCCGTTTGAACTTCTTGCGCATCCACCGCATCAGGTAGGCGTTGACGCGTTCCAGGAGGGGATGGAGGGCCGACTGGTAGAAGGCTCCGTAGTACGTCATCCACCCGCGAATGATCGGGTTGATGAACCGTGCGAGGTCTGCTTCGGTCAGGCTGGTGCGGTGGTGCAGCCGCCAGGACCGCACTTCGGAACTGATCCTGCGCAGGGCTTCCCCGCTGATGGCGGGGAGGAACGACCGGAACATCTGGCCGTCCTTGCGTACCGCGGAGCGGGTGCGGAAGGTGAATCCCAGGAAGGTGAACTCGGTGTGCTCGTACGAGGCACGCCGGTTGGCATCCTGGCAGTACACGATCCGCGTCTTCTCCGGGTGCAGTTCAAGCCCTGCCTCGGCCATCCGCTTCTCGATCGCCTTGAGCACGAAGCGTGCCTGGCGTTCGCTGACGCAGTGGACCACCGCGTCGTCCACGTACCGTTCGAACCCGATGGCGGGGAAGTTCCGCGCCATCCAGGCGTCGAAGGCGTAGTGGAGGAAGAGGTTGGCGAGGACCGGCGAGACCGAGGAGCCCTGGGGCGTCCCCCGGTCCCGCTCGCGCCGTGTCCCGTCGGGCAGTTGCAGCGGTGCGGCGAGCCAGCGTCGCACGTACAGCAGGACCCAGGACTGGGACGGATTGGACGGATCAGTGTGGGCGGCGACCGCCTTGAGTACCAGGTCCCACGGAACGCTGTCGAAGAATGCGCGGATATCCAGGTCGATGACCCAGTCCGCCTTCCAGCAGCGCTCCCGGCACCGGCCCACAGCATCAATCGCCGACCGCCCAGGACGGTAACCGTAGGAGTCGGGATGAAAGACCGGCTCGGCCTTGGCCTCCAGCACCCCGGCAACCACCGTCTGGGCTATACGATCCCCGATCGTGGGCACGCCCAATATCCGGACGCCCTCTTTCTTGGGGATCTCCACCGCACGCACCGGAGGCGGAAAATAGGTGCCGGAGGAAAGATGATTCCAGATCTTGTATAGATTGTTCTTCAGATCCTTCTCGAATTCTTCCATCGACACCGCATCCACGCCCGCTGCGCCCTTGTTCGACCTGACTTTCTCGTACGCCTCCCAGACGGACTGCTTGGAAATATTGAACGGCTTGCCTGACGCTTTCACCTCGTTCACACGACTCCTCCCGGGTAACGTCCGGTTGATCGAATAAACACAGTCACGAACGACCCGGCCCCTTCGCTCCGCCCCCGTTACAGGGGTTTCATCACTACTACGAGCCGGTCCGCCGGCGTACTTGGCGTCGGTACTCAGTCCCTCACGGCTTCGGACCGCCCGGGACGCTCCCTCTCTCCCCGCTCACCAGCGGAGACGTATCCAAGCCCGCCTTCTCCTGTTCCGTACGAAGGCCGCAGACCGGGCTCGCGTCGCCTGCATGCCGGACACCGCCTGGCCAATAAACGGGCACCCGCCAGACTCATCCCGGGACTGCCTTGACACCCCGGTTCTGATGTCGACTCTACTTTTCGACACGTCAGCAGCGATTCGCTTGCGCTCGCCTTCCCGATCCCCACCTGACGTCTCAATGGACGCCTTTTCCTCATCGTTCACCACGGCAGTCTTCAGCTAGCGCAGCATGAGGTGGTTTAAATTCTCCCCCCGCAGGGTGAATTTGAAGGGCCATACCTTCATCCTCCGTACAACATCGCTACAAGAAGAGTTCCTACATGCTTCTTCCTTTCACGTTCAGGACACAACAAGGCCGGGTAGTTAGGGCTTGCAGATCAGTGAGCTTCTTCAGCGTTGACGCTCCAGAGTGAGGACGGCTTTGGCATTGACGTCATGCGGTTGGGACTGCATCGGGATCTGCGGAAGATCCGCCAGGACTTCAGGCGGGCGACGCCGCGCTCGACCGGTGCCCATGCCGCGGCCAGGGCCCGGTTGACGGTCTTCTCGATGGGGGTGAGTTCCTGTAGTGGTCTGCGTTTGATGCCGGTGGTCAGCCAGGGGCGGCTGCCCTGATGGGCGAAGTCGGCCAGGATGGGATGCCCTGGCGTGAGTCCGGCCCGGCAGTGCGGGTGAGCGCCACCGCAGCCGGCCGTCCGGGTCGGTAACCACCTGCACGTTCACTCCGTGCCGCGGTGCTTGGCCGAGTGGTCGGCCCGGGTGTCGCCGACCCGGTCGCACTCGGCGCGCGTGCCTTCCAGGACTCTGTTGCTCAATTTTCGGGGTCTGGTTCCGGTGAGTGGGTGATGATCTCTCGTGCGGTCGCTTTCCTTGTCGTGCGGTAGCGGGGGTGATGCGGGTGTCGTTGCAGGCGAAGGGGTTGCCGTCGGTTTCGAAGCGGACGGTGAAGGTGACTCGTGCCGCTTTCCCGAAGGGGAGTCTGCCGATCCGGGTGCGGGATCGGCTTGGGGAGGTCTTCAGGGACGATCCGTTCGCGGACGCGTTCGGTGTCCGTGGGGCGCCGGGGTTGTCTCCAGGGGTGTTACTGACTTCGGCGCATCAGGGTGACGCTGGGTCGTCGAAGGTCAGGCCGGTGCCTGCTATGAAGCCGTCAAGAGTGTCGGGCCGGTACTGGAGGCGTTTGAGCCGGTTGCGTACGAGGACTTCGAGCCGGTCGAGGGCGACCACGGCGAGGTTGGCCAGGCTGCGCTTGACATGTGCCCATACCCACTCGACGGGGTTGAGGTCGGGCGAGTAGGCGGGCAGCAGGAATACCGTCAGCCATTCACGCTCGGCGATCAACTCACGTATGGCGTGGGAGACGTGGGTGTTCAGCCGGTCCCAGACCAGCACGATCGGGGCCTTGACGAGGTGGTGGACTCCGTCGATCAGCGCGATGAAGTCCCGTTCGCCTATGCTGCGGCGTTTGCCTTTGCCCGCGGGATGGGTGCGCAGGCGGTGACACAGCCGGGTGCGGGAGCCGGGCCGCATCGCGATGAGTCCGGCCACCGACAGGCGGCCCGAGCGTCGCCCGCTCACCGTGACCTGCGGGGTGCGGCCGCGCCGGCCCCAGGTGCGTCCTTTGGGCGGTCGTCGCGTGAAGCCCGCCTCGTCCTCGAAGCAGACGTAGCCCCCGCACGCCGCCCGGACTCTTTTACCTCGGCCCAGGTCGCCTCCTTCCACACGGTCACGGCCTGCTCATCGCGCTCGGCCACCCGCCGCGCGGGTACTTGAGGACTGAAGCCGAGCCGGTGCATCAGCCTCGTGGCACCCGAGACGCTGTAGGAGACGTGGAACTTCCTGCCGATCAGCGTGGCCACCCGGGCAGCCGTCCACACCTGGTCCTCCACCCAGCCATGCGCGGCAGGCCCCTCATCGAGAAACGCAGCCAGCTTTTCCAGACAGCCCGGGGACAGACGGCATCGCGATCCACTCGAGCCACGAGAGACCAGAGCCTGCACGCCACCGTCCCGCCACATCTGCTGCCACTGGTAGGCCGACTTCGGGCTCACCCTCAGGCGCCGTGCGACTTCCGGCGGCTTGATGTCCTGCTCGAACAGCTCCGCCGCCTGCATCCGTACCGTCTCCCGGCGCTGACGTCCCACAGGGGTCAGGCCGCCCCCATCCGCATACCTCATACACCACGGAATACAGACAACACTCCAGACCCATCAGAGACGTCGAAGAAGATCACCCTAACGAGCCGAAGTCAGTAATTCGTGCGGCTGAGGGTGCTGGTGGGAGTGGGTGGGCAGGTTCCTCCTGTGCCGGGAGGGTCCGGCCGGGGAGGGGCTCGTTTTGTCGATGTCGCCGCGGTCGTGGCCGGAACCGTCGCCGGAGATCGCTGCGGCGGTGCGGAAGATATACGCGCGTAAGGAGCCGCCGCTCGCGGTGGCGATCCGGGACCAGTTGCCCGAGGTGTTCCCGGACACGGAGTTCTCCGGTGCGTTCGGTGCACGGGGCCGACCGGCACTCTCGCCGGGCCTGCTGGCGCTGGTCACGGTGCTGCAGATGGTGGAGAACCTCACCGACCGGCAGGCCGCCGATGCCGCCCGCAAGGACCTCACCTGGAAATACGCGCTCGGGCTCGGCCTGGCGGACGAGGGGTTCGACGCGTCGGTGTTGTCGGAGTTCCGCACCCGGGTGGTCGAGCACGGCCTGGAGGAGCGGGCCTTGGACCTGCTGCTGGCCGCGTTGAAGGAGAAGGGCCTGGTCAAGCCGGGCGGGAAGCAGCGGACAGACTCCACTCACGTGATCAGCGCGGTGCGGGACATGAACCGCCTGGAGTTGGCCGGTGAGTGTGCGGGCCGTGCTGGAGGCGCTTGCGGCCGCGGCACCGGGCTGGCTCGCCACGGTCGTGGACGTCGAACCATGGTCCAGGCGTTATGCGGCCCGGGTCGGTTCCTGGCGGCTGCCCGTCACCGCGTCCAAGCGCGCCGACCTGGCCGTCGCGTTCGGAACGGATGCGGTCACACTGCTGGAAGCGGTCTACCGCGCCGACGTGCCGGGATGGCTGCGCGAGCTGCCCGCGGTGCAGGTCTTGCGGACCGTACTGGTGCAGAACTACCAGGTCACCGACACCCCCAGAGGACGGGAGGTGCGGCGGCGGGCGGGGGACGAGGACGGTCTCCCGCCGGCCAGAGTCCGTCTCGGCTCTCCGTACGACACCGACGCCCGCTGGGCGGCCAAGGGCGAGGACTTGTTCTGGCTGGGATACAAGATCCACCTGTCCGAGACCTGTGACGACGATGATGGCGACAACCGCGCCCCGAACCTGGTCACGAACGTGGCCACGACCGATGCCACCGTGCCGGACGCGTCGATGACCGAGCCGATCCACCAGACCCTGGCCGGCCGGAAACTGGCTCCGGGCGAGCACTACGTCGACTCCGGCTATCCCTCCGCGGCGCTTGTCGCCTCCTCGCTCAAGGACTTCGGCACCGTGCTGATCAGCCCGCTGTTGGGCGACTGCTCGCCCCAGGCCAGAGCCGGTGCCGGCTACGACCGGGCCGCGTTCGCCATCGACTTCGAACAGCAGAACGCCGTCTGCCCGCAGGGCCGCACCAGCTCGTCCTGGAGCCCCTGCACCCAGCGCGGCACCGACGCCGTGGTCATCAAGTTCGCCAAGACCACCTGCCAGCCGTGCCCGGCCCGGGGCCGGTGCACCACCTCGAAGGCCGGATACCGGCAGCTCACCGTCCTGCCCCGCCAACTCCACGAGCTCCAGCACACCGCCCGCCTCGCCCAGGCCACCCGTGACTGGCAGCACGAATACCGACGACGAGCAGGCGTCGAGGGCACCATCCGCCAGGCCGTCGCGGTCACCGGCACCCGCCGTGCCCGCTACCGCGGCCTGGCCCGGACGCACCTCGAGCACGTCTACTCGGCCGTCGCTCTCAACCTCATCCGACTCCACGCCTGGTGGAACGGCCACCCCATGGACCGGACCAGGACCAGCCACCTCGCCCGCCTCGAACTCGCCCTCGCGGCTTGACCCCGAATTAACCATCAGGGTCGAAGTTGGACATCTTGCGTTTGACCACGCGCGGGTTGGAGCGTCTGCGGCGGGTGGGTAACAGGCGCGCGGTGATCTCGCGGAGTTCGTCGGTGAGGGCGGCGGTCAGACGGTCAGGGGGAAAAGGCCGCCTGCGCGGTGACCTGGCGTCGTGCGAGGCGGATGCTCCGGGTGAAGGAGAGCCTGTCGGGGTCGAGGCCGGCCTGCTCGGCGGCGTCGTGCATCAGGGTGCGGATGGCGTGGTGGACCAGCAGGTGTGCCCAGACCTCCTGCTCGACGCCTTCGGGTGAGCGGGAGCGCAGGACCTGGGCAGGTCCGCGTTGATGGGTCTTCAGCTCGTCCAGCGTGTTCTCGAACTCCCACCGCTGGTGGTAGAGGGCGGCCAGCTCGGTGGCCGGGGCGGCATCGGGATCGAGGACCGTGGTGATCAGCCGGTAAGGGGCGTCCTGCCCGGGATCGTCCAGGGTGTACTCGATCACCCGCACCATTTCCGGGTCGGCACGCTTGCGGTGGTCTCTGGCCGCGACGATCTCTGACAAGTACGAGCCGTCGGGCAGCTCTTCGCGGACCGGCAGCACCTGGTGGGAACGGATGCGCCACAGCAGGTCCGCACCGCCGGCCGAGGCCGCCCGCCACAGCTCCAGGCCGGTGAAGCCGCGGTCGGCCAGCAGCAGATCGTCCTCGCCCAGGTGACCGAACAGCTCGCGGGCCAGCACGAGTTCGGACGTGGTGCATGGGCCGAGAGCCGCCGTGGTGATGGCATGGGTGCCGCACTCGGCCAGCGCGACCACCCGCACCTGCGGATACGCACACCGCTGGGTGCGGTGGGTCTTCGGGCGCCCGAAGTGCGCCACGTTCTCCTGGCTGTCCGGAACGTCGAAGACTGTGCCGTCGATGGCCATCAGCCGCCACCGGCCGTAGAAGGCACCCGGTGTCGATTCCGTGGCCAACGGCCGGGCCACCGAGGCGAACAGGGCCTTCAGCGGTTCTGGACCGAGTTTCGCGCGCGCTCTCGAGATCGCCCCCGTGGTCGGTACCTGCCACGACCCCGACCAGCGCTTCGCCCAGGTCAGCCCATGCGTCAGCAGCCGAGCGACCTCTTCGTAGCCCTGGCCGGAGAACAAGCACATCGCCAGCACGAAGTAGACCACCACGCGCGGCGGCAGCAGCCGGTTACGCTGCCCGGACCTCCCGCACTGGGCCACCACCCGATCCACCAGCTCCGGCGGGAACGACCGCGTCAACAGCCCGACCGCGATGCGATCCGACAACCGCTCGTCCGTCTCCGGCTTCACCTGACCCGGCCGTGGCATCCCGGCACCTCCCCGCCACGCACCCTACCAGCCACCACCCTAAGTGGTCTGAGTCGTAAGTCCTTCGGGGGTTGACTTCGGAGCTGGTTGTGGGTGTGCGCGGTCAGGTGTCGAGGGCGGTGAGGTGGAGGTGGCAGGCGGTGTCGAGGGCGTCCTCGGGGGTGCCGCTTGCGCTGCCGGTGGGCAGGAGGGCGTCCTGGTAGCGGTCGCTGGCCGGGTCGTGCGGGGCGAAGCCCCAGCGGCTCGCGGTGCCGTGGTAGCGCAGGCGCATCAGCTTGATGCACTCGCCGTCGGCCAGTTCGCCTTCCACGTAGGCGAACTGGCCCCGGTGGCGGACGTGGAGGCCGGCCAGCTGCGGCCAGGCGGCCTGGGCGCGCATATTCAGGTACAGCTCAAGCTGGAGCCGGGTATGTTCCGAGGGCGTTGGCACAGCGGACATCCTGCCGCAGGGCCGGGGACCGGGATGCGGCAGGATGCGGCCTGTCCTGATCCACTTCTCGTGATCGGCATGTCTGCCTTGCCCGTTGCCTCCGCCTGCCCGATCACTCTGACCGCCTCCGAGCGCAAGCGGCTCAAGACCATGGCCTACGGTCACAAAACCGAGCACCGGCACCGCCAGCGCGCCCAGGTCGTCCTGCACGCGGCCCGGAACCGCTCCAACGCCCGCATCGCCCGGGAGACCAGGCTGCACCTGGACACCGTCCGCACCTGGCGCGGCCGATTTGCCGGGCACCGGCTGCCCGCCCTGTCCGACCGCAAGCGCTCCGGCCGTCCGGCCTCCTTCACGCCGCTGCAGGCCGCCCAGGTCAAGGCCCTGGCCTGTCAGCTGCCCGCCGAGAGCGGGATGCCGCTGTCGCGCTGGTCGGCCCCGGAGCTGGCCCGCGAGGTCGTCGCCCGCGCCATCGCCGGCGCGATCTCCGCCTCCACCGTGCGGCGTTGGCTCAAGCAGGACGCGCTCAAGCCCTGGCAGTACCAGTCCTGGATCTTCATCACCGACCCCGCCTTCCGCTCCAGGGCCGAGCGCGTGCTCGACCTCTATGCCCGCATCTGGAACGGCGAAGCGCTCGGCGCGGACGAGTACGTGATCAGTGCGGATGAGAAGACCTCCGTCCAGGCCCGCTGCCGCTGCCACCCCACCCTGGCCCCTGGGCAGGCCAGGGCGATGCGGGTGAACCACACCTACGGACGCGGTGGAGCGCTGGCCTACCTGGCCGCCTACGACGTCCACCACGCGAAGATCTTCGGCCGCTGCGAGCCGAGAACCGGCATCGCCCCGTTCATGGCCCTGGTCGACCAGGTCATGACCCAAGAGCCCTACGCCAGCGCGAAACGCGTGTTCTGGGTCGTGGACAACGGCTCCTCCCACCGCGGCAAGAAGGCCGCCGGCCGGCTCACCGCCGCCCACCCGAACGCGGTCCTCGTCCACACCCCGGTCCACGCCTCCTGGTTAAACCAGGTGGAGATCTACTTCTCCGTCGTGCAGCGCAAGGTCGTCTCGCCCAACGACTTCACCGACCTCAACGAGGTCGAGAACCGGCTCCGAGCCTTCGAAGACCGCTACAACGCCACGGCACAGCCGTTCCAATGGAGGTGCACCACCTCCGACCTGGACGATCTGCTGGCCAGGCTCGACCGGCACACCGCCGATCACCCAGAAGAATCCTCCGCGACGCCGGAAACATGATCAACCCCCGAAGGACTTACGACTCAGACCACTAAGTCACTGGTATTGTGATTAGCCTCGATCTTTCGTGAGGGTCCGCCGACGGAATCGGTGGGCCCTTCCCTTTCCGGAGCGGGCTGGCGGGCCGGTGGCCCGGCTGTCGCGTCGAGTGGGCGCCGGGTTCCACTGCCCGGGGCGGGTGATGCTGTCGCAGGGACGGTGGGTTGCTGGTCAGCCGGGGTCGGGCAGGAGCGCGAGTCGTTCGAGGGCGGCGGTGATCTCGTCGGTCCAGGGCCAGTGCCGGGCGAGGCGGAGAATCCTGCGCCGACCGGTTGTGATGAGCTGGCCGGCCGCGGAGAACAGGCGAAAGCGCAAGCGACGCGGTTCCCAGAGCCTCGCCCGGTCGGTCAGCGCGAGCATGGGCATCCATGCCAGCAGGTCGAGCGCGATCTGGACGATCTCCATCCAGACCCGGTTCTGGGCGGTGCCGTGCAGGGGCAGGTTGCGCAGGCCGGTGGCCCGGGCGGCCCGGATCCGGTCCTCAGCCCGTGCCCGGAGCCGGTGACGCAGCTCGAGGGCGGCGATCGGCCGGCCGGTGGTGTTGGTCGCGAAGCATGTGATCCGCATGCCGTCCGCGTCCGTGATCCTCAACTGGGCGCCAGGATGAGGCCGTTCCTTGCGGACGATGAGCCGCATGCCCTTGGGCCAGCCGTTAAGGAGCTTGCCGGTGAGCTCGGCGACCCAGGCCCCGTCCCGCGCCTCACCGTCGGTCTCGATGGCGGGGTCCAGGCCGAGGCGGGGACCTTCAGCACGTGTTCGTGGATGGCTTCGCTGACCGTCATGCCGACCGAGTAGGACAGCCATCGGCCCCGCTTCGCGAGCCAGGACACGAAGTCGTGGGTGCCGCCGGCGGAGTCCGTGCGGATCAGCGTCTGCCGTCCTCGTCGGTATCGCTTGGGCAGTTGGGCCAGGGCGAGTTGGGCGGTGGTGATGTGGTCGGCAGCGGTGTTGGAGCCCGCGTTTCCCGGTCTGAGGAGGGTGGCGACCGGCTCTCCGGTTCCGCCCGGTCCCTGGTCGACGAAGGCCGTCAGCGGGTGATGGCCGTAGGTCTTCTTCCACGTTGGCGCCGCGTCCTGCTTGTCGGAGTGGGCGATCACGAGGACGCCGTCGAGGTCGACGGTGACCTGACCGTCGGCGTCCGGGGCGTTCTCGCCGGCCAACGACCAGGCACGATGGCGGACTTCGGAGCGTGCGGACCGGATGGCCTGCAGGGCTTTCTCGCCGGACGCGGCGAGGGTGTCGATCAGGCGGGAGACGGTCGGATCGGAGGCGACCGGGCCGAAGATGGCCGGCTCACACCGCAGCATCGCGACGTCCGCGAGGCAGTCCCCGCCCAGTGCGACCGCCAGGGCAACGTCCAGGAGGATCTTGCCGGGATCGTGGACGGCCCGCGGTTTGCGCCACGGAGCCAGAGCTGCGGATATCGCCTGGTCAAGGCCCGTCTTGCGGACCGTCTCCAGCAGCAGGACCGCACCGGCCTGCGAGACCACCTGCCGACCGTCTCCCCGGACACGGACATGTGGGTACGACGAGATAGGCTCTCTCACCTGGAAAGTGCTCTTTCCCTTGCAGCCAACAGGACCCTCAGCAAGTCCTATCGTTGCAGGTCAAGGGCACTTTCCGTGTTTCTGATCAACGCTTGGACAGCCCACCTCGTGAAAGCGCGAGGTTAAGCTGCTTGCTTTTTTCCGCCGGTTCCGACCGTGTCCGTTTTGACCTGCTTGCCGACGGGGTGCTGGTGTGCACGACGCTGGTTGGGACCGGCGCCTTTTCGCCTTTGCGCGCAATCCGGCCGTGCAGGCCGCGTTCATCGAGCAGGGTGCGGGTCTTGTCGGAGTCGTAGCCGGCGTCCAGGTGGATGGTGATGTCATCGGGCAGCGGTCCGAGGTCGTCCAGGCGGTCCAGGGTCGGGGCGAGCAGCGGGGAGTCATGCCGGTTGGCTCCGGCCAGGACGCGGCCCAGCGGAATGCCGTAACCATCCGTCATGCCCGAGCGTTTCAGGTCTTGTTTGCCGCGGTCCACGGGGGAACGCCCGGCGACCTCGCCGCCGCCGGGGGCCTTGGTTATCGAGCCGTCGACGGCGATCTGGTCCAGGACGAGGCCCACGATCCGGTCGTAAGGGCTCAGTGTGATTTAACGTCTGCGGGTTCGGGAGTGTCGGCGGGTGGGCTGATGGTGTAGTTCCACTGGCCGTGGGTTTCGTGACGGGTCAGCGGGAGGGCCTTCATGGCCTTGTCGCTGATCTTGATGCCTGTGGGGTAGACACCGGTGTCCAGGGCCGCGGACACGGTCAGGCCGGTCTCGGTCGTCGTCGCACCGATCAGGGAAACGGCGGCCTCGTGGCTGGTCAGTGGTGTCCCGCGCCAGTTCATGGTGATTGCGGAGAACAGCCGGTGCTCTATGCGATTCCACTTCGAAGTACCCGGCGGCAGGTGCAGCACGGTGATCGACAGGCCGGTCTCGGCGGCGAGGGCAGCCAGCCCGGTCTTCCAGGCCCGTAGTCGGCTGCCGTTGGATCCGCCGCTGTCCGCGGTGATCGTCAGTGTCGTGGCCTGCGGATATGCGGCCCGGCCGACGTTGTTCCACCAGGTCCGCAGGGTGTTCACGGCGAACGCGGCGGTGTCGTGATCCATGCCGACGCTGACCCAGCCGGCGTTGGCGCCGATGTCGTAGACGCCGTAGGGGATGGCTTTGCCGGCCGGTCCGGGGAAGTCGTGGACGTTGACCTTCACCGGGTCCCCAGGCGGTCGCCATTCCTTGCCGACGTTCTTGAAGTTCCCGATCAGTTCCTTTTTCTTGCAGTCCACGGACACGACGGGCTGTCCGGCAGCGAGGGCCGCCCTGACCTGATCGTTGAGGTAGCGGAACTGGGCGTCGCGGTCGGGGTGCTGCTTGCCCTCGACGGTTTTGGCGTTGCCCTGCAAGGAGTAGCCGGCCTCGTGCAGCAGTCGGGCCACGACGTTCTCGGTGCACCGGTGTCCCCGATTGACCAGCTCGGCAACCAGGTGCGACAGCGATTTCGTGGTCCAGCGCAGCGGGTTCATCGGATCACCACGAGTCTCCGGCTCGACCAGGGCATCCAGGTCCACGGCCAGTTGCGGGTCCAGGACCTCGGCCCGTCTGCGGCCGCCTCCCGGCCCCGGGACCGCCCGACCGCCAGCGGCTGCGGATCGTCCAGTTCCCCGCGGCCCCGTCGGATCGTGTCCTGGGACACCCCGGTCGCCTCACAGACGATCCGTGCACCGCCGCCACCCAGCTCACGAGCCTCGTTGCCGAGCCACAACCGTCGCTGCCGCTCGGTCAGGTGATCCCGGATCGCCTCGTAGCGCCGGGCCAGGGACTCCATATCGATCGGCATAGCAGGAAACGTACGCGCCGCGCGACTGATTCATAACTTGTTTCGCTACGAGCCCTAAGACTCCAGCGCGATCTGCTTGAACCTGGCGAAGACGCCGAGCCGGATCCACTCGTTGCGGCGGTTGCGGATCGTTGTGGCCGAGCACGTCGTGTCGGCGATCGCCTGGTAGGAGCAGCCGAAGCGCAGCAGCTGCAGCATCCTGTCGAAGATGATCCTGTCGCTGATGCGCCGGCGGTGGCAGCCCAGCGGATGGTCCGGGTGGTATTCCGGTCGTTCGGGCAGCAAGGCAGCGAATTGGCCCCAGAGCGGTTCGGTCAGCCATGATGGCAGCGCAGGCACAGGTCTACCCAGTGATCACAGAGCGTCGTAACTCCATGATCGCCAGGACCTGTGCCTGTCTCACTGCCGGGGTACCCGCACCACGCCTATCTGCCCGACCTCTAACTTCGAAGACCCGGCTTTCTTGTTCCGCATCCGGGCTCTGGCCATCTCCGCGAGGACGTTCGGGTTGCGCTGGCCGGCGATCAGGGCGTCCATCATGGCGCGGCCGGAGACGCCGAAGATGTCGGTGGCCACGGTGGAGAGTTTGATCTGGGCGTCTTCGAGGAGCTTCTCCACGCGCTGCTTGTGCCGGGTGCGTTCCTCGGTGAGCACGGTGCGGGTGCGGGTGAGGTCCCGGAGCTGCCGGATCGGTTTCGGGGGCACGAACGAGGGCCGGAGCATGCCGCGTTCGGTGAGCTTGGCCAGCCAGATCGCGTCCAGCTTGTCGGTCTTGGGCCGGCCCGGGACGTTCTTCACGTCGCGGGCGTTGACCTGCATCAACGTGAAGATCCGCGAGGGCCAGGTCGCCAACAGGCCGATATACATGGCCCTGGCAGTCGGCCGATTGCGGAGTGATTATCGATTATTGAGGACAATCCCTCCGAAGGGCATTGTCAGACATCCCATGGCGTTGGGTGTCAACTCGTGGCGAGGTTGGCGTGGTGGGCCCAGGCGGTGGCCTCGTCGTAGCGGGTGCGGGTCTTGAGGCATCCGTGGAGGATGCCGACGAGGCGGTTGCCGACCTGACGCAGGGCGGGGTTGTAGTCGAGTTCGCGGGCTCGCTGCTTGTCGTAGTAGCGGCGGACTCCGGGTGAGTTCTGCAGCGCGCAGAACGCCTGGCGCTGCAGCGCGTCGGCGAGGCGGTTGTTGCGGACGAAGCGGGCCTGGACGGTGTGGCTCCTGCCGGAAGCGCGGGTGACCGGGCTGGTGCCGGCGTAGTTCTTGCGTGCCTTCGCGGACGCGTAGCGGGCGGGGTCGTCCCCGAACTCGGCGAGCACCCGGGCCCGGACGATCTCGCTGATGCCGGGCATCGACAGGTAGATCTCAGCGTCCGGGTGTGCCCGAAAATGTGCCTTCACTTCACCCTCCAACGTGTCTATCTGCTCGTTGAGGGCAATCAGCAGCCGGGCGTGCGCGGTCGCCGCGGCTGCGTAGGCGGCGGTCACCGGGGCCGCGACGTCGAGCTGGGGCTCGCGCAGCGCGGCCGCGATCGTCGCGGCCCTCTGGTCGCGGTTGCGGCGGCGGTGCCGGGCCAGCACCGCGGTGATCTGCTGTTTCGTCAGCTTCGACGCCCGCTCGGGTGTGGGGGCCTTGACCAGCAGTTCCAGGGCGTCGGTGCTGGTCAGCTCCAAGCTGGCGTAGGCAGTGAGCGCGCCGGGTACTCGCGCAGCGTGTTCCGCAGGCGCTGGAAGGTGCGGGTGCGTTCCCAGATCAGGGTCTGATGGGCGCGGGCAACGACCTTGACGGCCTGGGCCTGCTCGCTGTCCCCGGCGATCGGCCGTAACTGATCGCGGTCGATGCGGGCCATGTCCGCGAGCGCGTGCGCGTCGCCCTTTTCGCTCTTCGCGCCGGAGGTGCCGTAGCGTTCCTTGAACCGGGCCGCCTGCCGCGGGTTGACCGCATAGACCTGGTAGCCAACCGCGAGCAGGGCCTGCACCCACGGCCCGCGGTCGGTCTCGATCCCGACCACTACCTGCCCCGGCTCCAGGTCCTGGCCACCGTACCGGGCGACCAGGGCGTGCAGCTTGGCGATCCCTTCGACACCCTCCATCAGCCGGGCGGTCCCGAGCCTGCGGCCCGAACCGTCCTGGACCTCGACATCATGGTGGGGTCGGCGCGGAGCGCGGTACTGGGGTTCCTCCCAGCCCGTTTCTCCGCGCCGCCCTCCCGAACCGGACGTGCGAGTTGGCCCCGCATCCGGCTCTCCACAAGCCCTGTTGAGCAGTTGCTTTCCTCAGGTCGTGCTGGGCCAGGGCGACGGAATGGTCGTCCCTCTGGGCCGGTATCGCGTGGTGACTACCGAGCCGGGGTTGAACAGGACGACGTCGCCGTCGTGTGGCCACCATCCGCCGTCGCAGTAGCGGCGGCGGAGTTCCTTCCATCCGGTTCCGAGGTGTTTGCGGCGGAGCCATCCGAAGACCTGACGCCAGACGATCATGCGCAGGTATTGAAAGGCCCGGGCAGACACCCCGGGGCGGAAGTAGGCCGTCCAGCCCCGCAGCACTTGGTTGAGCTTGTGCAGCAGGACTGCCAGCGGCAGGCTGACGTTCATCCGGCAGAGCGCCTTCGTCTTGGCCTTGATGGACCGAAGTGCCTTCTTGGCCGGGTAGTTGTAGACGTACTGCCGGTCGGTTCCCCGCTTCTGGTGGCGCTGGATGCGCCAGCCGAGGAAGTCGAGGCCCTCGTCGATGTGCGTGATCAGTGTCTTCTCCTCCGACAGCCGCAGGCCGACGGTGGAGAGGACCTCCGCCACTTCGGGAAGCAGTGCTTCCGCGTGAGCTCGGGTGCCCGAGACCAGAATGACGAAGTCGTCCGCGTACCGGATCAACCGGTAGTTGGCCAACCCCTTCTGGCGCCGGGTGAACCGTCGCTTCGGGCTGGTCTGTGGTCCGCCCTCGATCTTGGTGAAGTGCTCGTCCAGGACCGAGAGGGCCACGTTGGCCAGCAGCGGCGAGAGAATCCCGCCCTGCGGAGTGCCGGTGACGGTCTCCCTGGAGGTGCCGACCTCGGTGAGGATGCCCGCCTTCAAGAACGCCTTCACCAGCGCGAGCACGCGCTTGTCCCCGATCCGAACCCGCACTCGGTCGATCAGGGCCGAATGCGAGATCTCGTCGAAGCAGGCCTTGATGTCGCCCTCCAGCACCCACTCGTAGGTCTTGGATGCCAGAAAGCGCGTCTCGGCCATCGCGTCATGCGCACGCCGGTTGGGCCTGAAGCCGTACGAGCACGGCGCAAAGTCCGCCTCGAAAATCGGCTCCAGCACCAGCTTCAAGGCCGCCTGGACCACCCGGTCGGCCACGGTCGGAATCCCAAGGCGCCGCCGCTTGCGCGACCCCGGCTTGGGGATCATCCGTTCCCTGACCGGCACCGGACGGAAGCTGCGGGATTTCAACTGCTCCCGCAGTTCGGCGAGGAACTGAGCCTCGCCAATCCGTTCCCGGACGAAGGTGACGGTCATGCCATCCACTCCGGCCGAGCGCGCACCCTTGTTCCCCGCGACCCGCTCCCAGGCCATGGCCAGGAACGCGGGATCGCAGACGAGGTTGTACAGATCGTCGAACCGACGATGAGGATCGTCGTTCGCCCAACGGTGCAGCTTGGTCTGGATCTCCAGTACCCGCCGTTCAGCCCGGAACGAGCCGAGCGGCAGATCACTCGTATTCACCAGCGGTCTCCTGGTCTTCCAGTACGTCCACTACTGACTTGCTGGCCCCCTTCGCCATGCGGCCGGCTTTCCCGGCCTCGGACTACTACGGAGCCTCCGCCCCGCCCGGCGCCGAAAGCTGACGACGTGCCTGTCCTTCCGCCGCACTGGCTGCGCGGGGCGAGGACGACACCGGACGGTTCCCACGTTCACTTGAGAGTCGATCGACGGGTGAGGCGCCCAGCTCTACCCCTGCGGCATCGCCACGACTACGCCGCAGACATTCACCGTGGCCTCCTGGCCGTTGATCACATGGCGACCAGGAGTTACCCGCTCTCGCACGAGGAGCAGGTATGCACCGCGACCAGCCCATATCCGCCAGATTTGAGCTGGTGGGCCGTTAAGGGGCGTCAGACACTGGTTCCTCTCGTACACCTTCCCGTCTCGCTGACCGGACCCGCGCCATCTGGCAGTACTGGCACGTCCCGACGTTGTCAGGGCTGCTCCCACCCTCCCCGGCGTCTCCCGGATCAGGCTGCCCTCAGCTTCACCCAGCCGCTGCGACGGCCAGGAGTCGAAGGTCTCTCACCCCCGCTCGACTTCAAGCGCCTCGTGGCGCACGTGGTCTTCGGCCCAGTCGTCGCCGACGAACAGCACCCGCTTCTCCAACAGGGCCCCGGCGAGTGCCTGGATCGTCCGGTTTGATCATGTGATGCCGTAGAGGGCGAGGACGCGGGGGCGCTCGGTGTGGGCTCGTCGTCCGGCAGCGGTGTTGACGTAGCCGGCGAGCTTGAGTGTGCTGCGGATCAGGTCGCGGAGGACGGCGAGTACGGCGGGCGCGTTGTGGGTCCTGACCTGGGACTTGTCCTCGTTGAAGGTGACATCTCGACACCAGTGGACGGTATTTTCCACGGTCCAATGCCCGCGAGCCCAGGACGCGATCTCGGCTGCGTTCGCTTCCTCGGCGGGCAGGTCGGTGATGGCGTAGACGGTCTCGCTGGACCATTTCTTCGCGCCGTAGAGACGGCGTCTGCGCTGGATGCGCAGGACCTGGGCCGCGTGCGGGAAGAGCAGGCCGTCGACGGTGACGACCTGCACGAGCCGCTGCTCGTGGCGGCCGTGGCCCCGGGCGTCGTCGCGGTGGATCACGGGGATCTTCTTCCAGGGCAGGGCGTGGAGTTGACGAGCTTGTGCGCGTTGGTTGTTCTTGATGGTCAGCAGGTAGTGGGCACCGCGTTCGCGGAGGTAGGTGTGGCGTGGTCGCGTTGGGCGTGGAGGGCATCGGCGGTCACGACCGTCCCCGCGAGATCCGCGTCGTCGATCTGGTCGAGGAGAGGTGCGAACTCGGGGATCTCGTTGGTCTTCGCGCCGATCTCGCGGGAGGCGAGCGTGACACCGTCACCGTGGCGGACGGCGGACAGGACGAAGACCCGGCTGCCGTCCGGGCGGCGGGCGCCGCGCAGGCACTTGCCGTCCACCGCGATCGCCCGCCGCCGGATTCGTACCGGATCGGCGTGGGCGGCCGCCCGGTGGGCCCGGCGCTGTTCACGCTCGGTGCCACCGTTGGGCATGACCGGCTCCGGCCGGCGGGGCTGTGCGGACAGCAAGGGGCGAAGGTAGTCGTAGGCCGCCGCACAGATCTCACCGGGATCCAGGCGTCCCAGGACGCTGCGCAGGGTCTTCTCGCTCGGCACCCGGTAGCGGCCGAGCAGTGGGTGGTAGGGCAGGCCGAAGGAGGCCAGTTCCTCCGGCGCCGCACGTCGGCACCACTCCGCCGCCGCACTGATCGAGTCGTGGCCGGACGGGGTCATCGCGCAGACCACCAGGGCCAGCAGCGAGGAGAGCCGGTAGCGCACCCCGCAAGTCCCTCTCGGGTCGGTGACCGACTCGAACTCGGCGACGAGGCAGCGGACTTGATCCTTGGCGGCACCCTCGCCAAGGGCTTCCAGGCAGGGTGCATGAGGCACGGGGACAGCGACAGGCGATGATGGAGGAACGAACACGGCACCTTCGTGGATCTTGCAGCGTAGAGAACTACATGATCCACAGGTGCCGTGTTCACCTGCTTCCGGGGCCCAGCACCGAGATCAGCATCCCAGAACGGGATGATCCAGGCACTCGCCGGGGCCCTGGCTTCTCCAACCTCTCGACGTACAACGTGCACGTGGCCAGCGGAAGACACAGCTCGCGCCCTAATGGATCCAGTGCTCACGCCGCCACAGCCCCGGCGGGCACGCCATCCCATCAGCAGTCGGGCCTTCCGGTCGGACAGCAGGGGCACGGTCTGACAACAGAGCTCGTACAGCTCCGGTGGAGATAGTGCTCACCTGCTGGCGGCCACTCATCGAGTCTCGCCTACGACCCGACGAGCCCCATTAGGTTGAGTGGATGCCTTCTCCGGTGGCATGGTCATCCGTCTGGTCGGATCGCTGGAGGGGCTGCTCGTGGACACGGTGTCGTGCCGGGGGTTCCGCTTCCCGCCGGAGATCATCTCCCACTGCGTGTGGCTGTACCACCGGTTCAGCCTGAGCCTGCGCGACGTCGAGGAGCTGATGCCCGAGCGCGGCATCGAGGTCAGCCACGAGACCATCCACCAGTGGACACGCCGGTTCGGCCCCGCCTTCGCCAACGCGCTGCGCCGGCGCCGCCCGCGGCCGGGCGACACATGGCACCTCGACGAGGTCTTCGTGAAGATCAACGGCGTGCAGAAGTACCTGTGGCGGGCCGTCGGCCAGGACGGGAACGTGCCGGAAACTGATGACGAAGACCCGCACCGTGCCGAGGGTGATCGTCACCGGCAAACTCCGCAGTTACGGCGCCGCCCACCGCACGGTGATGCCCTCGGTGGAGCACCGCTCGCACAAGGGCCTGAACAACCGCGCGGAGAACAGCCACCAGTCGACGAGGCAACGCGAGCGCGCCAGGAAGGGCTTCCGCTCCGTCGGCGCCGCGCAAGGGTTCCTGGCCGCGTTCAGCGGCATCTCACCCCACTTCCGACCCCGACGCCACCTGCTCACCGCACCCGGCTACCGCACCGAAATGATCATCCGCTTCGCCGTCTGGAACCAGATCACCGGCACCTCGCCCTCCCCACCGCAGCCTGAACTAGACGCCACGACTACGGCTGAAAACGTCCCGAACCGACCACCCCAACGACTCACTCAACCTAATGGGGCTCGTCGGGTCGTAGGCGAGACTCGATGAGTGGCCGCCAGCAGGTGAGCACTATCTCCACCGGAGCTGTACGAGCTCTGTTGTCAGACCGTGCCCCTGCTGTCCGGCCGGAAGGCCCGACTGCTGATGGGATGGCGTGCCCGCCGGGGCTGTGGCGGCGTGAGCACTGGATCCATTAGGGCGCGAGCTGTGTCTTCCGCTGGCCACGTGCACGTGGTACGTCGAGAGGTTGGAGAAGCGGGTGCTGTTCGTCGGCGACGACTGGGCCGAAGACCACCATGATGTCGAGGTCCAGGACGGTTCGGGCCGCAGGCTCGGGACCGCCCGGCTGATGGAGGGTGTCGAAGGGATCGCCAAGCTGCACGCCCTGGTCGCCCGGTACGGTGGCCAGGACCTGGAGCCGGGGCAGGTAGTGGTCGGGATCGAGACCGACCGCGGGCCGTGGGTGCAGGCCCTGCTCGCGGTTGGCTACCAGGTCTATGCGGTCAACCCGCGGCAGGCGGCCCGGTTCAAGGAACGCTACGGCACCTCCGGCGCGAAGAGCGAAAAGGGCGACGCGCACGCGCTCGCGGACATGGCCCGCATCGACCGCGATCAGTTACGGCCGATCGCCGGGGACAGCGAGCAGGCCCAGGCCGTCAAGGTCGTTGCCCGCGCCCATCAGACCCTGATCTGGGAACGCACCCGCACCTTCCAGCGCCTGCGGAACACGCTGCGCGAGTACCCGGCGCGCTCACTGCCTACGCCAGCTTGGAGCTGACCAGCACCGACGCCCTGGAACTGCTGGTCAAGGCCCCCACACCCGAGCGGGCGTCGAAGCTGACGAAACAGCAGATCACCGCGGTGCTGGCCCGGCACCGCCGCCGCAACCGCGACCAGAGGGCCGCGACGATCGCGGCCGCGCTGCGCGAGCCCCAGCTCGACGTCGCGGCCCCGGTGACCGCCGCCTACGCAGCCGCGGCGACCGCGCACGCCCGGCTGCTGATTGCCCTCAACGAGCAGATAGACACGTTGGAGGGTGAAGTGAAGGCACATTTTCGGGCACACCCGGACGCTGAGATCTACCTGTCGATGCCCGGCATCAGCGAGATCGTCCGGGCCCGGGTGCTCGCCGAGTTCGGGGACGACCCCGCCCGCTACGCGTCCGCGAAGGCACGCAAGAACTACGCCGGCACCAGCCCGGTCACCCGCGCTTCCGGCAGGAGCCACACCGTCCAGGCCCGCTTCGTCCGCAACAACCGCCTCGCCGACGCGCTGCAGCGCCAGGCGTTCTGCGCGCTGCAGAACTCACCCGGAGTCCGCCGCTACTACGACAAGCAGCGAGCCCGCGAACTCGACTACAACCCCGCCCTGCGTCAGGTCGGCAACCGCCTCGTCGGCATCCTCCACGGATGCCTCAAGACCCGCACCCGCTACGACGAGGCCACCGCCTGGGCCCACCAC
The DNA here is from genome assembly GCF_041435115.1 of Streptomyces sp. NBC_00289. NCBI lineage: Bacteria > Bacillati > Actinomycetota > Actinomycetes > Kitasatosporales > Streptomycetaceae > Streptomyces > Streptomyces sp. NBC_00289. The sequence goes on from NZ_CP108046.1 coordinate 481,275, forward strand.
GCCAACCTCGCCACGAGTTGACACCCAACGCCATGGGATGTCTGACAATGCCCTGGCAAAGACTCAGTAGCAGCTTGATCTTTTGCGAGCCATTGGAAGTGAGTATCGTATACCTGGATAGCTCGGGTTGAAGATACGTATATGGAACCGTCTTCCTTGCCTCGGATCCACACTCGCCACTCTTGTGATATCGATGCAACAATCAGGATGCCGTATTCTGCGCGAAGGGGTATTTATGAAACTGAAAGTTGGCAGATTTTCGTGTCCTCCGACTGTCGTCGGACTGGTCGCTTTAATGATTACTTGCATCATTGCTGCACTTTGTGCAGTGCAATCGCAGGACAGGAGAATACGTGCGATAGACTACTCCAGTCACATAGGAGGCGGAGCAGCTTTGGCAATTTCTGTTTTCGGCGAAAAAGCTTATGGTTATTTGTGCGATGGCCATGAAGTGGGAGATTGGTTCAGTGGGGCCGCTTCCGGAGATGGCGCATTTGAACTGAATGGACCGGATGGAGCGCGCCTCTCAGGAAAGGCGAGGAACGACCACGCGTCCGGGATCCTTGAGCGACACGGTAGTTCCACAGCCTTTGACCTCAAAACTGGTCGATCTGTCGCCATGTATAAAGCAGTATCAGTAACCGAAGGCCATGATATTGATGCGGGCTGGATATTCCTGCCGGATGGTACTCAGACTGGCGTGGTGAACCGGAATGCTACTCGCATTTCAGCTCCGCCACTTTCTCTGCCAGCCTCACGGGTCACCATCACCGGAACCGTTCTGAACGTGATTCGAATCGGCCGAAACCCTCGAAGTTCACCCGCTAAGACGTTGGTGCCTGAGCCGTCGCGTGGTGAGCCGGAGAAGACGTTGGTGCCTGAGCCGTCGCGTGGTGAGCCGGAGAAGACGTTGGTGCCTGAGCCGTCGCGTGGTGAGCCGGAGAAGACGTTGGTGCCTGAGCCGTCGCGTGGTGAGCCGGAGAAGACGTTGGTGCCTGAGCCGTCGCGTGGTGAGCCGGAGAAGACGTTGGTGCCTGAGCCGTCGCGTGGTGAGCCGGAGAAGACGTTGGTGCCTGAGCCGTCGCGTGGTGAGCCGGAGAAGACGTTGGTGCCTGAGCCGTCGCGTGGTGAGCCGGAGAAGACGTTGGTGCCTGAGCCGTCGCGTGGGTAGAGGTCTTGGGTTTGATCCGCTTTGACGGACATCCTCAGGGGCCCCGGGAGGTGTTGTCAGACATCCCATGGCGTTGGGTGTCAACTCGTGGCGAGGTTGGCGTGGTGGGCCCAGGCGGTGGCCTCGTCGTAGCGGGTGCGGGTCTTGAGGCATCCGTGGAGGATGCCGACGAGGCGGTTGCCGACCTGACGCAGGGCGGGGTTGTAGTCGAGTTCGCGGGCTCGCTGCTTGTCGTAGTAGCGGCGGACTCCGGGTGAGTTCTGCAGCGCGCAGAACGCCTGGCGCTGCAGCGCGTCGGCGAGGCGGTTGTTGCGGACGAAGCGGGCCTGGACGGTGTGGCTCCTGCCGGAAGCGCGGGTGACCGGGCTGGTGCCGGCGTAGTTCTTGCGTGCCTTCGCGGACGCGTAGCGGGCGGGGTCGTCCCCGAACTCGGCGAGCACCCGGGCCCGGACGATCTCGCTGATGCCGGGCATCGACAGGTAGATCTCAGCGTCCGGGTGTGCCCGAAAATGTGCCTTCACTTCACCCTCCAACGTGTCTATCTGCTCGTTGAGGGCAATCAGCAGCCGGGCGTGCGCGGTCGCCGCGGCTGCGTAGGCGGCGGTCACCGGGGCCGCGACGTCGAGCTGGGGCTCGCGCAGCGCGGCCGCGATCGTCGCGGCCCTCTGGTCGCGGTTGCGGCGGCGGTGCCGGGCCAGCACCGCGGTGATCTGCTGTTTCGTCAGCTTCGACGCCCGCTCGGGTGTGGGGGCCTTGACCAGCAGTTCCAGGGCGTCGGTGCTGGTCAGCTCCAAGCTGGCGTAGGCAGTGAGCGCGCCGGGTACTCGCGCAGCGTGTTCCGCAGGCGCTGGAAGGTGCGGGTGCGTTCCCAGATCAGGGTCTGATGGGCGCGGGCAACGACCTTGACGGCCTGGGCCTGCTCGCTGTCCCCGGCGATCGGCCGTAACTGATCGCGGTCGATGCGGGCCATGTCCGCGAGCGCGTGCGCGTCGCCCTTTTCGCTCTTCGCGCCGGAGGTGCCGTAGCGTTCCTTGAACCGGGCCGCCTGCCGCGGGTTGACCGCATAGACCTGGTAGCCAACCGCGAGCAGGGCCTGCACCCACGGCCCGCGGTCGGTCTCGATCCCGACCACTACCTGCCCCGGCTCCAGGTCCTGGCCACCGTACCGGGCGACCAGGGCGTGCAGCTTGGCGATCCCTTCGACACCCTCCATCAGCCGGGCGGTCCCGAGCCTGCGGCCCGAACCGTCCTGGACCTCGACATCATGGTGGTCTTCGGCCCAGTCGTCGCCGACGAACAGCACCCGCTTCTCCAACCTCTCGACGTACCACGTGCACGTGGCCAGCGGAAGACACAGCTCGCGCCCTAATGGATCCAGTGCTCACGCCGCCACAGCCCCGGCGGGCACGCCATCCCATCAGCAGTCGGGCCTTCCGGCCGGACAGGCTTAATCATCCGATTTCGGGCGGCGCCGGCGCAGCGCCGCGGCGTAGGCGGGGCCGAACCGGCGGGTGGCGTGGATCTGCTTCAAGGAGGGCGAGGAGCCCCGGATGATCTAGCGGTCAAGCCGTCGGGCGGCTACACGAAGAAGGACTTCCCCCGCTTCCCCGCCCTGCTTCACCGTCGTCTGGAGGGCCCGGTCACCATCGTCTGAGATGTCTGGTCACCGCCGCCGACATCGCGCCCCCGGCCTGTGTCGAGGTGGCCGGTCGTGATGTACCTGCGCAAGCAGGGCCCGGGCTCCAGCTTGCCCTTGCCGTTGAGGGTGGCGAGGACCAGGTCGGGGTTGTGGGTGTCCATTCCTCAACATCAAGCAGCTGGTCGTCTCCTCGGAGCACGACGACGACTCACTCAACGACAACATCGATCACGAGTCACATCAGGGCGACTCTGCTGCGCAATTCGCTGCGAAGAGTGGCGTGTTGACGAGGTGATCGTGCCCGTGGCCGCTTTCCTGCCGTGCGGCTGCGGGGGAGATGATGCGGATGTCGTTGCAGCCGAAGGGGTTACCGGAGGTCCCGGAGCAGACCGCGGCGGTGGCCCGGGCGGCTTTCCCCAAGGGGAGCCTGCCGATTCGGGTACGGGACCGCCTGGCGGAGGTCTTCGCCGACGAGCCGTTCACCGGCGCCTTCGGGGTCCGTGGCGCCCCGGGGATGGCACCGGCGGTGCTGTCTCTGATCACGGTTCTGCAGTTCGCCGAGAACCTGACCGACCGGCAGGCCACCGTGATGGCTGTCCGGGCGATCGACTGGAAGTACGCGATCGGGGCGGAGCTGACTGATACCGGCTTCGATCCCAGCGTGCTGGCCCGCTTCCGCGCCCGGTTGGCCGGGCATGGCCTGGAGCGGGTGGTCTTCGACCGGCTGGTCGACCACTGCCGTGAGGCCGGGCTGGTCGGTGCCGGCAGCAGACAGCGTACCGACGCCACCCACGTCATCTCCGCGGTGCGGAACCTGAACCGGCTGGAGCTGGCTGGAGAGAGCGTACGCGCGGCGCTGGAGGCCCTCGCGGTGGCCGCCCCTGCCTGGCTGGCCGACCAGATCGACGTCGCCGAGTTCGCTCACCGCTACGGACCGAGGGTCAACGGCTGGACCTTGCCGTCGTCCAAGACCAAGCAGGACCGGCTGGCGCAGGTGTTCGCGCAGGACGGCTATGCGATCGTGCGGGCCGCCTACGATACTGCCGCCCCGATGTGGATCCGCGAGGTCGAGGCCGTCCAGATCTTGCGGCAGGTGCTGGTGCAGACCTACTGCCTGCGCACCGATACCCGGGGGCGGGAGGTGATCGTGAAGCGGGACGCCGACGACGAGGGCGTCCCGCCCGGCAGACGCCGTCTGGCTTCCCCGTACGACACCGACGCACGCTGGGCGGTGAAAGGTGAGGATCTGTTCTGGTGCGGATACAAGATCCACCTGACTGAGAGCTGCGATACTCAAGCCGGAGCCGGAGCCGGAGCCGGAGCCGGAGCCGGAGCCGGACGGCGCGCCGGCCCACGGCCGAATCTGATCACCGACGTGCACACCATCGACGCCACCGTGCCGGATGTGAAGGCCACGACCGGTATCCAGCAGCGGCTCGCCGAACGCGACCTCGCCCCGGGCGAGCACTACCTCGACTCCGGCTATCCCTCGGCCGACCTGGTCACCGCCGCCGCGAAGAACGGCATCGCCATGGTCACCCCGCTGCTGGCCGACCGTTCCCCGCAGGCCAGGGCCGCCGAGGGGTTCGCCAAGAGTGCCTTCCACATCGACTGGAGGACCCGGACCGTCGGCTGCCCCGAAGGACACGCCAGCACCGGCTGGCATTCCGTCACCCAGCACGGACGCGACGCCATCGTCATCGAGTTCGCCAAGTCCGACTGCGGCAGCTGCCTGGTCAAGGACCGGTGCACCAGCGCCGCCCGCGGCAACCGCATGCTCACCCTGCGGCCCAAGGAGATCCACGAGACCACCGCCAAGGCCCGCACCGAGCAGAACACCCCGGCCTGGCGGACCAAGTACGCCCTGCGCGCCGGCATCGAGGGCACCGTCAACCAGGCCCTGGACGTCACCGGCCTGCGCCGGGCCCGCTACCGCGGGCTGCCCAAGGTCCGCCTCCAACACGCCTTCTCCGCAGCCGCGGTCAACGTGGTGCGGCTGGACGCCTACTGGAGCGACCAGCCCCTCCGCCGGGTCCGCACCAGCCGCCTCGAACGCCTCGCCTACCGGCTCACCGCGTAGACCTCACCAATTGCGCAGCAGAGTCGCCCTGTCGCGTAACCCTCGACCGAAATGCGCAACGGAGTCGAGTCGGGGGTCAAAGTCGGGGTGTTCTCAGTGAGCGTTTTCAGGGTGGCCACTGATCGAGTGATGCAAGGGGATGGCTGGCAGGGCAACGGACGAGGCTCCCAGGCAGTTGAGAGAGGTATCTGACATGCGATCTCGGTTGCCGGGGAGCCCCGTTGATTACGTATCCTGCCGCACTCGACCTCCCGCATGCCCTCGTGGAGACGGTCACGATGCTGATCGTCCTTCGTGAGGGTGACCGCCGGTGCAAGCTCCGTCCGTCCGCGCGTGCGGTTGTCGCGCTCGTGTACTTGCGCCAGCACACCACGCTGGCCCAGATCGCCGCTGGTTTCCGCATCAGCGTCGGGACCGCGCACGCCTATGTCCGCTCCGTGGTGGGCCTGCTGGCGCGCCGGGCTCCGGGGCTGACGCGGGCCCTGCGTGAAGTGAAGGCCCGGGCGGAATACGTGCTGGTGGACGGCACCCTCGCGGAGTGCGACCGGGTCGGTGACGGCCGCGGGGACTACTCGGGAAAGCACCGGCGTCACGGTGTGAACCTGCAGGTCGTCACCGATCCGGACGGCACCATCGTATGGATCTCGAAGGCGCTGCCCGGTCGCACCCACGACCTCACCGCCGCCCGCACCCACCGGATCATCGACACCTGCCGCAGACTCGGTATCCCGGTCCTGGCCGACCTCGGCTACCTCGGTGCCGGCGGCACCATCACCACCCCGATCCGACGTTCTCCCGGCAAAGAACTCAACCGCCGGCAGCTATCGCTGAACAGGGCTCATGCCCGCCTGCGCTACCCGGTCGAGCGCGGCATGGCCCGATTGAAGACCTGGCGGATCTTCCGCAAAGCCCGCTGCAGCCCCACCTGGCTCACCACCGCAGCCAAAGCCGTCCTCACCCTTGAGAGCTACTGCTGAAAATCCTCATCGAACGCAATACAGCCGTGCGCCGCTTCGAGATCCCCTCTCTCGCCACACACCTGAGCGCGGCGATCGCCGTCGCCGAAGGCTATGCAGACGCCGACCAAGGCAAAGGCGTCGGACTGACCGACGCCATGAACGTCGCCCTCGCAGCCGCCTACCGGACCGAGGTCCTTCTCACTACCGACCGGCATTTCCGCATGATCCGGCCGCTGACCGGCCACCAGGCATTCCGCCTCCTGCCCGACGACCTGTAGACCGAGCACCTACGCGACGCGGCCGCCTCCACTGGTCCGCCCAGGAGGTTCCCGGTGCTAGGAGTGGCGGCACCATCCAGGTCTACCAGGAGGCGGGTCTCTCCCACCTCGACCCTGGCTAGATCTATGTCTCGGACGCCGGCCAGGTCGCCAACCTGCTCTTCCGCCGCCTGACGCAGTTCCAGGAGGACGGCAAGGGCGGCGTCTCGGTCGTCGGCGACCTCGCCACCGACTCGGGCAAGTCCTCCGACGGCGCAAGACCTGGACTTCACTATGAAGCACAGGCACACCGCATTTTCGTGTCAGAGCCACTTCAGCTCGTACGCCGACGACACCGGCCACCGCTACTCGGCGATGCATGCCCGCCGAGCCGAACAGCAGCCGCGGGCAGGCGCGGCACCGGGCACCAACTGGCCAGCGCAGCGCGGTAGGCCCTCGCCGCGGCCAACACCGCACGCTGCGCGACCCACATCGAGTCACGGCCCGCCGTGACGTGGGCACGGAGGACAAGATTTTCCAGGCCGCCGAGCGCGCGTGGGCCGACATGGTCGAGCACGGCACCCCCGTGACGTCTGCCACTCGCTCGCTCAGCGCCCCCGTGCGCCACGGTGAGCACCAGCTGCTCACGCCGCGCCCCGGGATGCGGCGGAACCTGGGAGACCAGGCCCGTTCTGACCCGTTCGACCGTGGGCACACCGGGCGGATTTCCCATCAGGAATGTGTGACGCAATGGGCACGACTTCACAACTTTCGGCCGGACCGGTGGCCGAGAAAGTGATCCGAGTGTGGGCACAGGCCCTGTTCTGCTCGCCCCTGCGCCCACCGGACCAGATCAGTACAAAGACGGTGTGCGCGGCGGTCGCCGAGGAGCTGGCCCGCCACGCGACAGTGCCCGGCGGGTGCGCGGGAGCGGTCGCGCAGCGGGCCGGGGACTGCCCCGAGCTCTTCACCGCGCGGATGGCCTGGTGCCTGGAACAGGCCACCCACGCCTACACGGCGCCGGCCTGCGGTGGATGCCAGGCATGACCAGCCCAGCAGGCGCCCAGCCGGACAACGCAGGCTCCTGCACCACAGCCGCGAGCGGCATGCCCTGCGGGGCGGAAGACGCCGCACGCAGCCAGCTCTGGTGGACCGTCCACCAGGCAGCCGGCGGCCCCGGACGCATGCCCGCCCACACCGACCGCCTGCGCCGGTGGTCCGGCCTGCTCATCGACGCCCTCCTGGCCTTCCATGACGATATGACGCGCCTGCCCGGATCGCAGGCCCGTATCTGGCAACTACGCCTGGCGCTGACCACCGAGCAGCGACTCCGGCCCGTTACCGGTGGCATCCCGGCCCACCGCTGGCTGGTCCACGCCCGCCACCGCACCCAGACTCGCCCCAATCCCACGCTCGACCGACGGCTCTACCAGTCCTGGATCCCGCACCTGGTCGCCGCGGTCCGCGACCTCATCAACGAAACCGCCGCAGCAATCGCACACACCGCAAACACCGAACAAGACCCCGCCACCACGGTCCACCTCCTGCAAGCCCGCCACATCCTGCAGCACACCTGCCGCCACCTGAACAGGCCCCACGAACTACGACCACCGCCAGCCAGGAACAAATGAGGTCAGTTGATCGGGCAACTGGTGGACCGCGCGAAGGCTGGCGGGATCAAGTTGACCGGTGAGGGCGGGCTAATGCAGCAGCTGACGAAGAGGCTCTTGGAGTCCGCTCTCGAGGGTGAGATCGCCGATCATCTCGGCCACGAGAAGCATGACAGGGCCGCCGACGGCAACACCCGCAACAACACTCGTTCGAAGACCGTGGTGACCACGTGAGGTCGTGAATGCGCATCGCTCACTACGACAGTCTTCATCCACGCAGGATGAGGCGGTTTGGCATCTCCCCCCGCAGGGCGAAGCCGAAGGGCCATGATTTCCTTCATCTCCCGCACAGCATCACTTCCAGAAGCTGCCCTACAACCAACTCCTTTTCGTGTTCAGGACACAAGACCTGCAAGTTCACTCCGTGACGGCGGCGCCTGCCCGAATAGTCGGCCCGGCTGTCACCTCTCGCCGTCGCCCGAATCCTGGTTCTGGATCACTTTCAGTGCTGGGGCCACGGAGGGTCACCGAAACCGCGATCATGAACGGTCGTGGGTGATGTTCTCCTCCAGAACCTGTGGTTCCACCAGGTCCAAGGTGTCGTGATCGAAAACGTTGTGCCTGACGGCGAGTTGGTGGCCGTGCGGGCCCGGGCGGTTGCGGAGCGGGTCGTATGTCCAGCGTGCGGGACGCTGTCGTCTCGGGTGCACAGCCGGTACGTACGGCGGCTCGCCGACAGCTCGGTCAGAGGGCGTCCGGTGCTGATCGAGTTACAGGTGCGGCGGTTCCGCTGCGGCCAACGTTTGTGCAGACAGGCGACGTTCGCCGAGCAGGTCGACGGACTGACCGTCCGGCACGGCCGACGCAGCGCCGGGCTGCAGACAGTGCTGGAGCGTGTGGCGGTGATGCTGGCCGGCCGTGCCGGTGCCCGCCTCTCCCAGACTCTGGCCGCCGGGGTGAGCAGGTCGACACTGCTGCGGTTGATCCGTCGCCTGCCGGAGCCCGAGACCTCGACACCGCGGGTGCTCGGGGTGGACGACTTCGCGCTGCGCAAGGGCCACAAGTACGGCACGATCCTGATCGACATCGAAACCCGTCAGCCCATCGACCTGCTGCCGGACCGGACGACGTCGACGGTCGCCAAGTGGCTCGCCGACCATCCCGGCATCGAGGTGATCTGTCGGGACCGCTCCACCGCCTATGCCGAGGCCGGACGGCTCGGCGCCCCGAACGCCATCCACGTCGCGGACCGATGGCACATCTGGTCGAACCTTACTGAGGCCGTCGAGAAGACAGTCGTTCAACACCGCGCTCTGCTACGTGAGCCGCACGACGCCGCCACGGCCCAGGCCGTCGCGGACACGGAGAACACGAACCTCGATCCGCCCTCTCCCAGAGGGCCGCGGACAACCGGCCGACTCTCCGACCGCATCCGGGAACAGCACGCGGCTATCCACGCTCTCCTCGAGCAGGGCATCGGACTGCGCGCGATCGCCCGCCAACAGGGGCTGGCCCGCAATACCGTCCGCCGCTTCGCCAACGCGGCAAGCGCGGACGAACTCCTGGTTGGCCGGTGGACCGGCCGAGCCAGCATTCTCGACCCCTACAAGCCTTACCTGCACCAGCGGTGGGCGGAGGGCTGCACCGTCGCCCGCCGCCTGTTCGAGGAAGTACGCGAACGTGGCTACCCCGGCGGCGAGAACGTGGTGAAGGTCTACGTGGCCAAACTCCGCGAGAACTTTCCGCACGACCCGCCCCACAAGACGCCGTCCGTGCGGAATGTGACCAGCTGGCTCACCCGCCATCCCGACCGCCTCACCGAGGACCAGACCCAGCAGCTCAAAGCGATCCTGGCTCGCTGCCCCGCGCTCGACCGCACCGCCCACCACGTCCGCACGTTTGCCGAGCTCATGAACAACCGTCAGGGCCGGGACCTGAACAAGTGGATCACGAGCGTCCGGGCCGAGGACCTGCCAGCCCTTCATACCTTCGTCACCGGTCTCGGCCAGGATCTCGATGCCGTCGTCGCCGGCCTCAGCCTTCGCTACAGCTCCGGCGCGGTCGAGGGTCAGAACAACAAGATCAAGATGTTGAAGCGGCAGATGTTCGGCCGAGCCAACTTCGACCTGCTCCGCAAACGGGTCCTCCTCACCGCGCGATGCCGTTCATGATCGCGGTTTCGGTGACCCTCCGTGGCCCTAGCACTGAAAGTGATCCAGAACCCAGGTTCAGCCGACGCCGACATCACCGACCCGGTCGCACTCGGCGAGCGTCCCATCGAGCAGAGGTAGCGGGCGTCGGAGTTTCGCAGGGCTGCGGTCAGGCCCGGTGCCCGGGCAGCCAGGAGAGCCGCGACAGCGTGGACGTAAGCGTGGGCTGTGCCCAAGCCCACGCTGATCCCGAATCAGGCGGCGATCTGGTGCAGCGTGTCGTACTTGCGGAGGTACACCAGTGCGCCAGTGAACGCCGTGTGCTCATACGAGACCCGCCGGTTCGCGTCCTTGCAGTAGACGATCCGGGTGTTGCCGGGATGCAGACGCAGCCCGACCTCTTCTATCCGGTTCCCGATCGCCTCCACCAGTTTTCTGGCCTGGCTCTGCGCAGGGCCTTGAAGGTGGTCTTGAGTAGGGAGTTGGCGCGCTCGCTGAACGCGGGCAGGAAGCGTTGCGCTCCTCCGGCGGAGCGGGAGCCCTTCATCGCCCGTTCGCGCTGTCTCGTCGGCTGGTGGCTGTTCTCGGTGCGGTTGTTCAGGCCCTTGTGGGAACGGTGCTCGACCGAGCTCATCAGCTCGCGGTGGGCGACGCCGTAGGAGCGGAGCGGACACTGGACCGTGGAAAACACCGCCCACTGGGTACGAGATGTCGTCTTCGGAGAAGATAAATCCTAGGTCAGGACCCGTAACACACCTGCCGTACTCGCTGCCGCCCGCGACGTGATCCGCAGCGCGCTCAAGCTCGCCGGATACGTCAACACCGCCGCCGAACGCCGAGCCCACACCGAACGCCCACGCGTCCTCACCCTCTACGGCATCACATGATCAAACCGGACGACCCGGGCAAACGCCGGGGCCCTGCCGCGCGCAGTGAGGATTTTCAGCAGTAGCTCTCAAGGGTGAGGACGGCTTTGGCTGCGGTGGTGAGCCAGGTGGGGCTGCAGCGGGCTTTGCGGAAGATCCGCCAGGTCTTCAATCGGGCCATGCCGCGCTCGACCGGGTAGCGCAGGCGGGCATGAGCCCTGTTCAGCGATAGCTGCCGGCGGTTGAGTTCTTTGCCGGGAGAACGTCGGATCGGGGTGGTGATGGTGCCGCCGGCACCGAGGTAGCCGAGGTCGGCCAGGACCGGGATACCGAGTCTGCGGCAGGTGTCGATGATCCGGTGGGTGCGGGCGGCGGTGAGGTCGTGGGTGCGACCGGGCAGCGCCTTCGAGATCCATACGATGGTGCCGTCCGGATCGGTGACGACCTGCAGGTTCACACCGTGACGCCGGTGCTTTCCCGAGTAGTCCCCGCGGCCGTCACCGACCCGGTCGCACTCCGCGAGGGTGCCGTCCACCAGCACGTATTCCGCCCGGGCCTTCACTTCACGCAGGGCCCGCGTCAGCCCGGAGCCCGGCGCGCCAGCAGGCCCACCACGGAGCGGACATAGGCGTGCGCGGTCCCGACGCTGATGCGGAAACCAGCGGCGATCTGGGCCAGCGTGGTGTGCTGGCGCAAGTACACGAGCGCGACAACCGCACGCGCGGACGGACGGAGCTTGCACCGGCGGTCACCCTCACGAAGGACGATCAGCATCGTGACCGTCTCCACGAGGGCATGCGGGAGGTCGAGTGCGGCAGGATACGTAATCAACGGGGCTCCCCGGCAACCGAGATCGCATGTCAGATACCTCTCTCAACTGCCTGGGAGCCTCGTCCGTTGCCCTGCCAGCCATCCCCTTGCATCACTCGATCAGTGGCCACCCTGAAAACGCTCAGTGATCGAGGAACTACAGCGAAGCCGCCGATCTCCCACTGAAGGGTAGCGTGTACGTCCTTTGAGGAACGAAGCAGTAGTTCTCACCGAAAGCCAATGGCCTGCAATACATTGGGGTAAGCGGCTACGAAGTCTGCATTTTGCTCGGCGGTGCCTACCGTAACGCGTATCCCTTCGCCCGCGAAGGCGCGCACAATGAATCCTCGTTGCTCAGCCTCGTAACCGAAGGCTGCAGCTAGATCGCCAATAGGAAGCCATATGAAGTTGCCCTGGGAATATGGCACCTCGGGCGTATGAAGGCGCACCATCGCAAGCAACGCATCTCGCTCAGCGGCAATTTCAGCCGCCCTCCGGCGCATCTCTTCTTCTTGGCTTAGAGCGGCGACTGCGGCTGCCTGCCCGATCCTACTAACGGAAAACGGAAGAATACATTTTTGGATGCCCCGAGCAAGGTCTGGACTACTATACGACCAGCCCACTCGAAGTCCTGCAAGACCCCAAGCCTTGGAAAATGACCGCAAGATAATAAGGTTCTTCACCCTAGAGGCGAGTGGCAAGGTATCAAAATGGGGGCGTGGGTGAATAAATTCGCGATATGCTTCGTCCAGCACAACAAGTACACTGGGAGAGACGCTTGCCAAGAACGTTTCGATCTCTCGTAACGGCATGTATGCACCCGTAGGATTACTTGGATTGCAAATTATGATAACTCGAGTTGCTGGAGTGATTGCTTTGAGTACTCCAGCCAAATCGTGGCCGTGATCCGCGGCTCGGGGAACCGGAATCGGCTTGGCTCCCGCCATCGTGGCAATTAAGGGATATGCCTCGAAGGATCTCCACGAGTACACGACCTCATCATACCCAGAGCAAGTTACCCCTTTCACAATTGCTTCGATCAATGCGGCCGAGCCGTCTCCTACACACAGCCCCTCAGATATCAGCCCATAGTGATGCGACAGAGCGTCGACTACAAGGGCGTTTGTCATGTCAGGATAGTAATGCAGCTTTCCCAGTTCTGCCTGCACGGCCTCAGCCACACCGGGAAGTGGAGGGTAGTAGATCTCATTAGTGTCCAGTTTGGCCACACGGTGCAGACCCAAATTCTTTGCTACAGCGTTCGGGTCAGGAATTTTCTGATAGCTGGAAAGTTGGTTTACTTCATCACGGAAATAGTTACTCATTTTCGCCGCCAGTTTCGTAAATTACTTGCCTTTAAAGCCGGCGATAGTTTCTACGCGATCACCCACGGGGGGAAGAACGGTCGAATCAATCATAACTTCAATCACTCCTGGCTCGCCAGTTTTGAGCGCTTCCTGCACTGCATCTTGTATGGCCTGGGGCGCGTCGACCCGCCAAGCCCGCAATCCCATGGCCGAGGCGATTTCAGAAATGTTCAGTGCTTCTTGGCAAACAGGTCCGCGCCTGTCCTGTCGGGCGCCTGACTGAAGCGGGCGACCGCCGGATACCACCGGCCCGGGTCGTCCGGTAGGTCGCCGGTGGCCTCACGCTGATACCGGGCAAGCAGCGCCGCGCCCGCGCGGATGCTCTGCCCGGCATCACTCTGCAGCAACTTCGCGGGCTCGTGGACGAGTTCGGCCGCCTTGTCCAGCGAGTGCAGCCGGGGGTCACCCGTGTCGACGTGCTCGTCAGAGAGGCTGGTGAGCGCGCGTTGAGGGTTGAAGTGCTTCTCGACGGCCGGGTCACCGCTCATGTTGAGATGCGTGAGCCGGTGTTCGCCGGTCTCCTCGCCGTCCTCTACGTCGGCGGGCATCACCCGGGTTAGACCCATGACGTTGTACGCGCCGGTTGTGCTCGGCAGCCCGCCGTGGCTCTCCCAGCGCGTCTGCCGGTACGAGACCGCCATCAGCACGCTCTGCGGAACGTCGAACTCCTGAGCGGCTTCCTTGAACTGGGTCTGGAGCTTGAGATTCGGAGCCAATCCCTTGCCGTCCGTCCGGCGCGGGAACTCGGACGATGCCATAGCGAGGGTGCCCACGGCGGCGGTGGCGACCACAGCTGAGGCGACACCGTAGACGATCAGCTTTTTCCTGCGGTCCCTGCGGTGCTTCTGTCTCAACGCCCACCCCGGTCAATGTGATCTTCGGACTCATCAACCGCAGCGCTGTGACGACGGGCTGCACGGCCCCGCTACCGGAGATATTTGCTGCCATCGCCGCACCAAGGCTGCAAGGTATCCACCCCCATTAGCACCAAAGGCGAGCAGGCGTTACTCAACTGCCGCCTACGGTGCCGTGATCCCAGCCACAGTCCATGCGTTTCGAGGAGGTTGTGGGCGATGAGGCTGCAGAAGATGCAGTGCTCCGGCACCCGGCGATCAATCCAGGTCCCACCGACAGTGTTGAGTAACCCCTCGGCCACCCTGGCCTGGAAAAAACACGCAGCGTCCGCCATCATCAAGCGCTTCGAGGTGCTGGTCGACGGGTCCGCCGCGGGCCACCGCAAGCAAGACCGCCACCTTCACCGTGCGGACAAGCGCAGAAGGTGACTTGTGCGCCGCTCAGCAGGTGATGGTAGCCGCGGAAGAGTGCGCCGCCACCGTCGGCTCGGCCGATTGCCTCGAAGCTGAGTATCGCCGAGGTCAAGGCCCATTACGGCATGTGGCCTGGGGGCACATCCAGGCCTGGATCTCTTTGCCCTCGGGGCTCAGTCCAGTGCGGTCGGCGTGTTTCTCGCATGCGACTGCCGCGTTCGCGTTGCCTCGTCGGCTGGTGGGAGTTCTCCGCCCGATTGTTCAGGTACTTCGACTGCCGGTGCTCCACCGAGGGCATGGGCTACCGGTGTGCAGCGCCGTAGCTGCGGAGCTTGCCGCACCAGCACTCGCGGCACCCGCCGCTGCTCCTCCATCAGCTTGACCATGAACCGCCTGGCGGCCTTGGCTTTCCGCCGGGACTGGACCAGGATGTCCAGGACGTTGCCGTCCTGGTCCACCGCCCGCCACAGGTACCGCCACTCGCCGTTGATCTTCACGTAGACCTCGTCCAGATGTCACTTGTCGCCGGCCTTCGGCCTCCGGCGGCGCAGGCCGGCCGCGTACTGGGGCCCGAACTTGGTGCACCACTGCCGGACGGTTTCGTGGGAGACGATCACGCCGCGGGCGAGCATGAGCTTCTCGACCTCGCGGAAGCAGAGCGGGAAGCGGTGGTACAGCCACACGCAGCGGGACATGACCTCCGCCGGGTACCGGTACCCCTTGTACGACGGTGTCGCTCCGGCCTCCACGACAACCCCTCTCAGATGTTCACGCCCCATTGACCCACAGCTGCCGTGTTCGGGGAGGAGGCTCGCTTCAAGTGAGGTATCAACTACCTAGCTCTTCAGGGGTGAGGCGATCGTCCTCCGGGACATAGTGGGACCCGCCCAAAACTCAGAACATGACCTATGTGTTCGAGAAGCGGGGGACTTCAGGAGAGTTTCATCAGTGACCACCAGCATCGAACCTGTCCCCCAGCCCCGCCCTGGTCACGGCCAGGAGGGATTGGAACGAATGGCCGTTCTGCCGTCGATCGCCATGATGGGCACCGCGCATCACGCCACCGGCGAGGAACTGCTGGCTGAGCTGCGTCCTGGCAAAGTGTTCATGATGGGTGACAACCCTGCTCTGCCCCCGATGCCCGAGCGTCCGACTCTGGCGGACTTCTTCCGGCTGCGCCTTGAGCCCTTCACCGCCCGGCATATGCTGCACAGCGCCCGCCGGGCCCGAGACTTGGGGCTGAACGAGGAGGTGGTGCTGGCCTGTCTCCTCCACGACATCGCTGTGGGCGGCCTGCTGCGCAGCCACCATGGACACTGGGGCGCCCAGCTGGTGGCCCCTTACGTCTCCGAGAAAGTCGCCTGGGCTATCCGCCAGCACGAGATCCTGCGTTTCTTTCCCGACCCGTCGGTTGGCTACGACTACCCCGAGGCATACCGGACCTTCTTCGGCCCGCAATACGCCCCACCCGCACACATACACAGTGCCTATGAGCACATTCGTGCACACCGTTGGTACATGACAGCGCGTCTGGTCACCCTCAACGACCTGTACACCTTCGACAACGAAAACGACATCGACATCGCCGAGTTCGAAGACATCATCGGCCGGCACTTCCGGCAACCCGATCAGGGCCTGGGCTTTGATGGCTCACCGGTCGCACACATGTGGCGCACCATGATCTGGCCTAACAACTTCCTGTAACGCGGCCAGGGCGGTGCCTTCCGGCAGTCGGCCGGCTTGCCGGACACGGGCGCGGAGCGGGCCCTGGTGCGGGAGGTGGAGCTTGAGGGGCCCCGAAGTTTCCGGACAGGGACCCAATAGGGTTGTCCTGAACAGGAAACGAGGAAGAAGTGGCGCCACCCAGTAAGTACTCGCCATAGTTCCGTGAGGAAGCAGTCCAGATCGCGTTGAGGTCAAGCAAGACGATCTCCGAAGTTGCCCGGGAGCTTGAGCTGAACTCGGAGACGCTACGCGGCTGGGTGAAGAAGCACCAGAAGCAGCAGGAACCGGCTCCCGATGCAGAATTCACGGTGAACGAGCGGGTACGCCTGAAGGAACTCGAACGGCGGAACCGTGAGCTGGAGATGGAAAACTCCTTCCTGAAAAAATGCGCGGCGTACTTCGCGAAGGATCCCCGGTAGCAAGCAAGTACAGTTCATCGATGAGATGCGGCTCGACACTGCGGAGTGCGCATACAGCGTCGAGTTCATGTGCGGCAGACTCGGCGTCTCCAGATCCGGCTACTACGACTGGCGATCCCGCCCGGAATCCGCGACGACACAGCGGCGCGAGGAACTGAAACTGCTCATCAAGAAAGCCTTCGACATTTCCGACAGCACCTACGGCCACCGTCGCATCCAAGCCCAGCTGCACCGCTGGGGCATCAGCGTCGGCCTGGAACTGGTCCGCCGCCTGATGCGCGAGCTGGGACTTGAGTCCTGCCAGCCACAGCCGAAGAGGTTCAACCTCACCAAGGCCGCGGCCGGCCAAGTGCCGGACCTCGTCGGCCGCAACTTCACCGCGGACGCACCCGGCGAAAAGCTCGTCGGTGACATTACTTATATCGGGACCGGGGAAGGCTGGCTGTACCTCGCGACGGTAATCGACTGCTGCACGAAGGAAGTCATCGGTTACGCGATGGACGACCACTACCAAACCCCACTGATATCCAAGGCGATCCGTAACGCGGCACGGAACAGGAACCTCTCGGCCGACGCGATATTTCACTCGGATCGCGGAAGTAACTACATGTCAGCCGAGTTCGGGAGGACGCTGGACCGGTTCGGGCTCCGCAGATCTGCCGGCCGCACCGGGATCTGTTTCGACAACGCCATGGCCGAATCATTCTTCGGCGCCCTGAAGAACGAGCGCGTATCAAGGGTGACTTACCTGACCCGCGAGGTCGCCCAGCAGGACATCACTCGCTACATCGAATTCTGGTACAATCGCAAACGCCTCCACTCGGCGGTGGGGTACCGCCCTCCACGCGAAGTCCATGCCGAGTACGAGAAGTTGCGAATCGCCGCGTGAAATAAACGGTCAGAAGCCTGTCCGGAAAACGCGAGGCCCCTCAGCTCCCGGTCCCCGAATCAGTTGACGGTTGAGTGGAGGCCTTCTCAGCTGGCATGATCATCCGTCTGGCCGGATCGTTGGAGGGGCTGCTCGTGGACGCGGTGTCGTACCGGGGGTTCCGCTTCCCGCCGGAGGTCATCTCCCCCTGTGTGTGGCTGTACCACCGGTTCACCTGAGTGTGCGCGACGTCGAGGAGTTGATGCTCGAGCGCGGCATCGAGGTGGCTTAGCTCGGGCGGATTCAAGCGGTCAGTGCAACGAGTCCTGCGAGATGAGACAGTCGCTGATCACAGGAGGATCCGGATGCAGGGCAAGCATGGTCATATCAGCCGGGAGCAGAAGCAGCTCGCGCTCAGGCTGTATGCGAAGGGCTGGCGGCTGGTCGACATCGCCCGCGAGATCGGCTGCAGCGCGCCGATGGTCGGCGTCATGGCCCGCAGTGGACGGCATCTCGATGCGAAGCCGTTTGGTTGGGGCCTCGTCCCGGCTGCCTGACGATCGACGAGCGTGAGCAGATCCTGCTCGGGCTCCATGGCGGCGATACGTTCACCGCGATCGCCCGTGACCCGGCCGTGGCCGCCGCGGCCCGGGCCTGACCGCCTGGACGGTCTCCCCCGCTGGTTCCGTCCCGTCATCGCCGACACCAGTGACAGGGACCTGACGCTGTTTTGAGATGTCAGACCGGCGTGTCATGTCGCGCACTCCGCCGAGGTCCAGCGATGCGTCGCTGTTGGGGCTGCAGGGTTGTCCCGGCCCCAGCCGGGACAACCCTGCGCCTGACACCTCCGGGGAAACCTGGTGCCCATCACAGATGATCACGGGATTCCGTCTTTTGGGTGAGTGATCACTACTTCATCTGCGATCACGGCCTGGTCCGCGATCGAGCGTGCTCCTGACGATCGGTCAGGCACCCACCCCGGCAAGGCGCTGACCAGCACAGACATCGAAACTACAACTGCCGTGCCGGACCGGCTGAGTCGGTGCACAAACGGCAGCTGTAGTTCTTGATCACGGTTGGTGACAGTGGTGTCGTTGCTGGTGGCAGGCGGTCGCGACGCCTTGGTGGTGGCGGGCGCCGCCAGGCAATCCGGCAGGACGTGCTCGCGGTCGCGGACGGCAGTGGCCGTGAGGGCAAGGACGGCGGCTTCAGGGAGAACAGCGACCAGCGCATCCAGGAGTTCCTACAGGTGTGCAACTGGCGATCACTGATTACGCCTGGGTCGTGGTTTTCTGCCTGAGGCGTTCGTGGGGTGTCTGGCCTCCGAGGCCGCCGTGGGGACAAGGGTAGTTGTAGTCCCGTTGAAGACCTCGGCACCGTCGACGATGACCGAGTGGCCCCGAGACGCTGTAGGAGACGTGGAACTTCCTGCCGATCAGCGTGGCCACCCGCGAAGCCGTCCCATACCTGGTCCTCCACCCAGCCGTGCGCGGCCGGACCCTGCTCCAGATACGCGGCCAGCTTCTGAAGACAGCGCGGGGACAGACGGCACCGCGACCCGCCCGGGCCGCGAGAGGCCAGTGCCTGCACACCGCCGTCCCGCCACAACTGCTGCCACTGGTAGACCGACTTCCGGCTCACCCGCAGCTGCCGCGCGACCTCCGATGGCTTGACCTTCCGCTCGAACAGCTCGGCCGCCTGCAGCCGCACAGTCTCCCGGCGCCGGCGTCCCGCGGCAGTCAGCCCGCCCCCATCCGCATATCTCACACACCCCGGAATACGGCCACCGATCCAACCTCGTCAGGGACTTGGCCGAAGTTCACCCTGACGAGCCGATGTCAGTAACGGACCACGGCCGGTGCCCTGGGCGCCCACTGTCAACGGCCACTCAGTTCTGGCTCTGTCGCGAGTTTGGTGAAAGAGCCCGTTTGGATCTTGGTCAGGTGGTGAGGGCGGGGTTATCGCAGCATTTCTTGTACTTGTGTGTGGAGCAGGGCGATTGCAAAGTCGCGGTGATCTCGTGAGTGTGCTGGTCACGGCAGTGTGACGATGTCGGGAGGGCGCGCGACCGGATGCAACGAAGCTCCGTTGTGGAGGTGACCTTCCCAAGTCGCCGTCCCGCAACGGAGCTTCGATGTGCCGCCAGTCTGCCACCGTCTGCCTGGTCAAGTCGCCCACCCGTCAGCATGGTGCGACGGGTCTGCTGGCCGGGCGGCTGCGGGCACTTGCCGATCCGCGGTGCCGGCGCGGAAAGCGTCACCCCTTCGTGGCAGTACTGCTGATCGCCTGCTCCGCCGTGGTCACCGGTGCGAGGAGCTTCGTGGCGATCGACGAGTGGGCGGCTGACGCGCCGCAGGACGTCCTGGCCCGGCTCGGTGCCCGTACCGCGACCGACCTGTCCGTACGTGTCCCGCCCAGCGGCGCGACCATCCGCCGGGTCGTCAAGGACACCTGCCCCGGCGGCCTGGCCGACCTCCTCGGCCATGACCCGGCCAGCACCGACACCCTCGCCGTCGACGGCAAGAGCGCCCGCGGCTCGCGCCACGGCACCACCCCGGCCGCGCACCTGCTGGCCGCGATGACCGGCACCGGCATGACCGTCACCCCGCTCAGGATTCCCGAGAAGACCAACGAAATCACCTGCTTCGCCGCCCTACTGGACCCCTTTGACCTGCAGGGTGTCACCGTGACCGGCGATGCTCTGCACACCCAGCGCGAGCACGCCCGCTTCCTCGTCGACGTCAAGAAGGCGCACTACGCCTTCACCGTGAAGCGGAACCAGAAGAACCTCTACGAGCAGCTGCGGACCCTGCCCTGGGAGCAGGCGGCGGCGAAGTTCTACGACCGCACCACCGGCCACGGACGTAAGGAGACCCGGGTCGTGCAGGCCCTGACCGTCACCGGCCTCGGCGTCGACTTCCCCCACGCCGCCCAGGCCGCCAAGGTCGTACGCCACCGCACCGACACCAAGACCGGCAAGCAGAGCCGGGAAACGGTCTACGTGATCACCGACCTGACCAGCCGCCAGGCGTCTCCCGAACGGATCGCAACGATCTCGAGGGCGCACTGGGTGATCGAAAACAGGCTCCACTTCGTCCGCGACACCGCCTTCCGCGAAGACGCCTCCAAGATCCGCACCGGGCACAGCCCGGAGAACATGGCCACCCTCCGCAGCTTCGCCATCAACCAACTCCGCGACGCCGGCCACACCAACATCGCCGCCGGACTCCGCACCACAGCCCTCCGCCCCTACGAACGCCCCCTGGACCTCATCGGGCTTAACTGACCTGCAACGATCCGGGATCAGACGACTTTGCAATCGCCCTGGTGTGTGGAGCCGCACCAGCAGGGGGTGTTGCGGGGCGGAGTCCATGGGGTGGCCTGGCCCCGGGCTGCGAGGTCGGCGGCGTAGTGGGCTCGGGTGTCCCCGTCCCCGGGAGCGAGGTTCTCCTCGCGGGTGAAGGACTCGAAGTCGGTCACAGTGCCGTGCGCGATGCCGAGGTGGGGTTCGCTTTCGTTGGACAGGCATTGCAGCATCTGCTCGATGTGGCGGATGTGTTCGTGGTGCTCGGTGCCGTAGTGGTCGGCCAGCTCGGGCCATGTGTCAGCAGCTGGGCGAACTCGTCAGGGCTCCAGAAGAGTGCGCAGGTCAGGTGGGGCCGGGAGAGGGCAGAGCGGCGGGCTTCGACCTCGCGGGACAGTTTCTCGATCGAGGCGATCAGGGCTTGGGGATCCTTGCCTGCTGCTTCTCGCAGTTTCGGGTTGTGGAGGTCGTCGAGGGTGCTGGTCGCGCGAAGTTGTGCCGGGCGGTTGTCGTAGCGGTCGTGTGCGAGCTGGTCGAGGTCGTCGCAGGGCTGGCCGAGGCGGCGCCTGACACGGTGGCGGCTGATGATGAGCATCTCGATGCCGTTGCCATCTGCCGCGTCGTGGACAGCGTCAACGGAGAGAGGGGCGGTGGGGCCCAAGAGGTGGGTCCCTCCGGCGGTGAACCAGTCCGCAGCATCGTGGAGGTGGTCAGCGACCTCGAGCATCTCCGCGATGATCTCCCAAGTGACGGCATGGGCGGGGTGCCGGCGACGCAAGGCTTCGGCGGCTTCGCGGGCCTCGTCGGTGCGTCCTGCATTCCAGAGCGTGTCGATGCGGAAAGCCTGGATGAGGTGGGGATCTCGGCAGTTGGCGTCCAGCACCTGCTGGTAGAGCGCGAGCGCGTTGTCGTGCTGGCCTGCGCGGCTGTAGAACTCTGCGGCCTCGGTCAGGAGTTCTTCCTGGTCCTGGGAATACTTGCGGGCCAGCGCTTCCAACTCTTCGGCTTGCAGGGCATCAGTCCGCTCGACGAGGACGGGCAGGCCGTGTGCGGGGCGGCGCTTGCGGGACATACGACCACACTATCGGCGGAACTCAGCCGGGGCGGTGCGTCGCGCAGTCGGCTGAGGACTCAGAACGGGCGGGGATCACGGCCCGCATCCGCCGTGGCTGGAGCCGGAGCGGCCGAAGATCATCCCGCACCGGCCAGCCAACGTGACAGCGCCCGTTCCGCTGTTCCGGGCCGCTTCTCCTCCCCATCCCCACCAGCCGACGGCGGCAGCCCTCCACGGCGAAGCAGCTCCGGACCGCGCCGTCCGCGTGGCCGCCACGCGCGCTGACAGAGCCTGCCCGCCGCACTCGTCATAACAGGACGACTGTTCCCGGGTCAGCTTGTGGCGCGCGTCCGGCCACGGGCCACTGCCGAGCGAGCGGGCGGAACGCCAGCGGGCCAAACTCACTTCCCGCTCTCGGCCGCCCCGTATACGCGAAGCGAGGTCATCCTCAGTATGGCTCGCCCCAGCACAGCAGGGTCGGGGCAGGTCAGCTGAGCCCGCGGGCTGGCCGCCGCGCCGTTACGGACACCCGAGACCGTGCGCCCCGCGGCCGGTTGTTGAATGGCCGCAGGACGCGCCACGGGTTACATAACACGCCCTGGTTGTCATCCTGGCAGGTCGGACACCGGGCTGCCGGGCCCGGGCCAGAACACGGCGTGAGGACACCGCTGAGCCGCATACCAAACCGTACGAGCGTCAGGCAGCGGCGTAGATTCACGTCCATGCGGGCCCCGGCCCGGCCGCCGCAGGTGAAGTCGGGTTGTCACTCGGCTGCAACTCGACGGGCCGGGCGTCGCCTCATCTCAGAAGGCGAAGCGACTCCGGGGTGAGGGTCGGCTGCGGGGGAACCTCGCCGCGACAACTGGTCTACCTGCGACGGGATGCCTGGGCGGCGGCCAGCAGATTCCGGATCTCGATGATGTGCCTACCGGTGCGCATCGCGATCCGGGCTGCCGACTCCCCACCTTGGTATGCGGCCACGATCGCCGCGGTCAGGTTCCGGCGAGCCGTGTGGACGGCTTCCTGTGCATCGTGCAGTGCCTGGGCTGCCGTCTCCAGCGTGTGCTCCTCGCTCGTCATACGGTCATCGTGCCAGCCAGGGTGCAGGGCCGGTACGGTGGGCGTATTGCGGTGAGCGGACGGCAAAGAGGGTGGCGGTATGGCGGGCGAGACGCTGGTGACGGTGGTGGGCAACCTGACCGCCGACGTGGAACTGCGCTACACCAACTCCGGTATCCCGGTGGCCGGGTTCACCGTGGCATCCACCCCCCGCGTCTTCGACCGTGACCGCAATGAGTTCGTCGACGGGCAAACCCTTTTCCTGCGCTGCTCGCTGTGGCGACAGGCCGGCGAAAATGCCGCGCAGTCGCTGGCCAAGGGGATGCGTGTCATCGTTCAGGGCCGCCTCAAACAACGCACTTACGATGGCAAGGAAGGCCAGCGCCGCACCGTCCTTGAGATCGACGTCGAGGAAGTCGCCGCATCCCTGGCGCATGCGACCGCGACCATCACCAAGACCTACCGCCCAGGAATGCCCGCCCAGGGCCAGCCCGCCCCAACGGCCAGACCCGACTCCGCTCCAGCACAGTCGCCGTCGAGCCCGGCTCCCGCGGAACCGCACCCATTCTGACCAACAGCTGACCAGTCCCAGAACGCCTGACACGGATCGTCCAATAGGGCCAGAGCATCGTCCAGAGACCTGGGCCCTTGCCCCAAGGCCGGGTAGCTACTCTATCGCTGGGCACGGTGTTGCAGTTCGCTGAGGACCTGACCGATCGGCAGGCCGCGGCGATGGCGGTGGGCGATTGATGGGAAGTACGCGTTCGGGATGGAGCTGGAGGACACCGGCTTCGATTTCACGGTGTTGTCAAAGTTCCGTGCCCGCCTGGTGGAACACGGCATGGAGCGGGTCCTCTTCGAACGGCTGGTGGAGCACTGCCGGATAAGGGGCTGGTGGCGGCGGGCGGGAAACAGCGCACCGATGCGACCCATGTGATCAGCGCGGTCAGGGACTTGACCGGCTGGAGCTGGCCGGGGAGAGCGTGCGGGCCGCACTTGAGGCTCTCTCAGCGGCTGCCCCGTCCTGGCTGGCCGGCGTGGTGGACGTGCCCGAAATCGCCCACCGTTACGGGCAGCGGGTCGAAGGCTGGACGCTGCCAGCCTCGAAGACCAAGCGGGAACGGCTCGCTGTGGTGTTCGGGCAGGGTCACGTCCCCTGTGATGGTGTAGGCGATCAATCCTCCGTAGTGTTCGGGGTGTTGGGGAGTGCATGGGTGGTGTGGTCGGCGTGTTCGGCGGCGTAGATGGCAGTCATGCTGCCTTCGGACAGGTAGCGGCGGGGGAAGGCGATCCATTCGTCGTGCATCTCGCTGAGCACGGCGGTGACCAGCCGCTCGAGGGCGGCCGGGTTGGGGAAGACCTGCACGACGTCGGTGCGGCGCTTGATCTCGCGGTTGATCCGCTCCAGGGGATTTGAAGACTGGATCTTCTTCCAATGCGAGATGGGAAAGGCAGCGAAGGCGGTCAGGTCCTCCTTGGCGTCCAGGAGCATCTGCCTGACCTTGGGAAACTGCTGCCCGAGCATGTCGGCCACCGCATCGAGTTGGTGATGGACGGCTTCGGCGGTGGGCTGGATGAAGATGGTGCGGATGGTCGCCGCGACCATTTCCCCGGATTCCTTGGGGATCACGGAAAACACATTCCTCAAGAAATGGACACGACAACGCTGCCAGGCGGCACCGAGCATGACCTTGCGGATCGCTGCCACCAGGCCGCTGTGACTGTCGGAGATGACCAGACGGACCCCGCCCAGGCCGCGTTCGCGCAAGGAGCGCAGGAACTCGCTCCAGAACGCTTCGGTCTCGCTGTCACCGACCATCACACCCAGCACCTCACGGCCGCCGTCCTCACTGATGCCGGTGGCGATGACCACGGCCTGGGAGACGATCCGGTGGTTCACGCGCACCTTGCAGTAGGTGGCGTCCAGGTAGAGGTAGGGGAAGCGGCTGTGATCCAGGGGCCGGCCGCGGAAGACCGTGAGCTGTTCGTCCAGGTCACCGCAGATCCGTGAGACCTCGCTCTTGGAGATTCCGCTGTCCGCGCCGAGCGCCTTGACCAGGTCGTCGACCGAGCGGGTGGACACCCCGTGCACGTATGCCTCCATGATGACGGCGTAGAGCGCCTGGTCGATGCGGCGCCGCCGTTCCAGCAGGCTGGGGAAGAAGCTGCCGCTGCGCAGCTTCGGTATCGCCAGGTCCAGATCGCCGGCCTGGGTGGCCAAGGTCTTCTCCCGGTGGCCGTTGCGGAAGGCGGTGCGGGCTTCGGTGTGCTCGTTCCACTGGGCGCTGATCCGGCCGCTGAGCTCGGCCTCGATCAGCTCTTGCAGCATGCGCTCGGCGACGTTGCGGACGAGCTCGATCCCGTCCGCCGTGCGTAGTGACTCCAGCAGGCGTTGTAGGTCAGACTGGGACAAGGCCATCGGGCACCTCCAGGGTTGAACTGGCCGTTCACCAGGGAGATTTGCACGGTGGCCTGCCTCATGCGCAGGGAGCGGAGACCGTCACCGGATGCACGCCCCGGGCACCCGCCCGCGCACACCCGCACGGTGATCGCCTACACCATCACGCGGGACGCCATCTCGGGCAGGACGCGCTGGCGGGCCTGGCCCCTTGATTCTGGACACACGAGACACTGGATCCTGAGGATCTGAGAACGGCCATCTCCTGGTCATGAAGAACTATCCGCCGCAGTTCAAGCTGGACATCCTTTGCAAGGCCGCCAAGTATTTCGCCAGAGAGACGAACCGGTGATCAGCCGCTTCCAGTTCGTTGACGACCACCGGAACACCTACGAAGCGAAGCGGCTCTGCCACGTCCTGCACGTGAACCGGTCCAGTTACTACAAGTGGCTCGCCAGCGCCGAGGCCCGGGCCACCCGGCAGCACAAGGACCGGATCCTGGCCGACTGATCCGCGCAGTCCACGCCGAGTCCGGTGGTACCTACGGCTCCCAGCGCGTGACCGCCGAGCTCCGCGCGAAAGGGCGGCGGGTCAACGAAAGAGGGTCGCCCGAATCACGCGGACGTTCTCCATCACCTGCATCCGCCTGCGCAGACGCGTGCGCACCACCATCCGGGCCCCGGCCACCTCACAGGTTGCGGACCTGTTCCAGCGGGACTTCACCGCCACCGAACCCGGCCGGAAATACATGGGCGACAGCTTCAGCCGCAAGGCCGTCGGCTGGTCCATCGCCGACCACATGCGCACCAGCCTGGTCGCCGACGCACTGCGGATGGCAGCCGCGACCCGCGGCCGCCTGGACGGCGCCGTGTTCCACCCCGACCGCGGAGCCCAATACGGATCCCGGGCCATCGCCGACCTCTGCGACCAACTCGGCGTCACCCGGCCGATGGGCGCGGCCGGCACCAGCGCCGACAACGCGGCCTGCGAAAGCTTCCACGCGTCCCTGAAACGCGAGGCCCTTCAGGGCGCCCACGACTACGGCGACGCTGGCACCTGCCGCAGGACCGTCTTCGCCTGGCTCACCCGCTACAACACCCGCCGCCGGCACTCCACCAATGGCACCAACGCATACAACACCGACACCACACCGCTCAACTCACGCTCGCCGCGTGATCAATAACCGCGTGCCCACCATCACGGGGGAAGACCCCCTCACGCAAAGGTCCTGTCTGAGCAGGGATTGCTCAGGTGGCCGGGTGTACGGAAGCATAAATGTGGCAGGTGCAAAGGGGAGCACGGGCTCCCAGTGGCCGCTGGAAGCCCGTGTACCTTTTCTCTGTGCCCCCCGATGTGACCCTCTACGGACTCCACAACCAGACTTGACCACCAAATCAACCCTGCTGCAACAGTGGCGCGTCGCAGATCAAGGAGCGCGCGATGCTGCTTGCAGCGTCTGCTTAGCCGCCTCAACACATAGGCATCCTGCCCCACACTTGACCATTTGCGGTGCCTGAAACATCTCGGCGGCTTCTAGCCAGGCTGTACGGGGCGCTGGTTCGCCGCGCGTCGTGCCGAATCTATCAGCATGCTTGATGGCCATGCTGTGCTGGAGACCCGTATGGCGCTGGTCACCCTGTTAGGGGTGGGTTGGGGTTGCACAGGGTGCCGTTGCGGAGCGTCGACTCAGCTGCCTGGTGAGAGATTTGTTTGAGCTTGACTATTTTTTCGAGCAATCTTCGGCGTAAGCCGAAGGGTAAGCCATATTGCCTGTGGTCTGCTATGGCCGTGAATGAGCGACAGAAGTGACATACATCGTGGGCGCTCTCTACGAGCCTGATGTACGGAGCGGGTAAGGGAATTAAGGATGACTCGAAGAGGCAGAAAACACGCCAAAAGAGGAATGTTAAGATGGTTTGTGATGTTTTATCGGCAGATTGTCGCCGAACTGAGCAAGGTAGTCTGGCCCAAGCGCAGCCAACTCATGGCCTACACGTCCGTAGTGGTCGTCTTCGTGATGGTCATGATCGCTGCCGTGATCGTTTTCGACTACGGCTTCCGAACGACCGTCACGTACGTCTTCGGCTAACCTCAATGCCAGTGGCTTAGTCACTCCAGCAGCGTTTCGCTATTTGGCCTTGTCAGAGGCGTCGTCGGGAGTGTAGATGGCTGAGGGTGGGCCAGGGGCGGTCTTGGCGGACTGCCCCTCCAACGAGTGCATTGAGAACTGTCTGGGATGCGATCCGGGCAGCCTTCCAATGTGATCGACGACCTCGCGGACGCGGCCTGGAAGGGGGAACTCAACGACCTCTTTCTCCGTATCGGGCACCGCTTCGACCGCGCCAACGCCCGACGCCGAATGCGCGACTATGTCCGGTCCTGCTCGGTCCGGTCGGCCGCAAGAACGGCTGGTAACTGGCCGAATACGCCGGCCACCCCCGACGGCCTCCAACGGTTGCTGAGTGGGGCCACCGGGAATGCCGACGATGTCCGTGATGACCTGGTGACTACTTACTGACCTTGAATGCGTGATGTCGTCATGGTGGCTGGCGCCGGAGGCCGGTGCCGGTGAGGCAGCCGTCGAGGACGTCGTGGCGGTACTGGAGCTGGCGTAGGCCGCGTCGGACGGCAGTGATCAGGTCGTCGGGGTTGGCGAAGGCGCGGTTGGCTGTGGTCGTGCGTCGCAGGACGGACCAGATGCCCTCGACCGGGTTGAGGTCGGGTGCGTAGGGCGGGAGTTGGAAGACCGTGAGCCAGTCGCGGTCGGCGATGTAGCGGCGCATGCCGGCGGTGAGGTGGGTGTTGAGGTTGTCCCAGACCAGCACGATCGGGCCGCCAAGCTGCTGGTGGGCGGTCTGGATCAGGTCGCGGTAGTCCTTCCAGGAGAAGCTTTTGCGCCCATCGGGCCGGGCGTCTGGGCAGGGCCGGTAGATCAGCCGCGAGGGTTCGCCGGTCTTGTAGCAGGCCACGGCGGCCACCGATAAGCGGCGGCGGGAGCGGCCCCGGACGCGGACCACAGGGGTGTGGCCGCGGTGGGACCAGGTGCGGATGATCGGCGGCGTCATCGAGAATCCGGCTTCGTCCTCGAAGACGAGCCAGGCGTCGAGCGCCGCCACGGTCCTTCCACCTGGGGCCAGGTCTCCTTCACCCAGCCGGCCACCACGTTCTCGTCCCGCTCGATCGCCCGCCGGGCGGGAACCTGGCAGCTCCAACCGTGCCGCTTGAGCAGGGCGGCGACCCCTTGCACGGTGTAGCTCTTGTGGAAGCGGCGCCCGATCAGCGTCCTGATCCGCGACAGGGTCCAGGTCTGGTCCGGCCACCCGTGTGCCACCGGCCCCTTGGCCAGCTCACGCTCCAGCACGGCGAACAGTTCGTCATTGAGAAGCGGCAGCGATGCCGGGCCCCTGGAGGCCAGGGCCCGGGGCCCGTTCTGCGACCAGGCTCTGCGCCACCGCTGTACCGACCGGACGCTGACCCGCAGGTCGTGAGCGATGACCGGGTTCTCGTCGCCCTGCCTGAACCGCTCGGCCGCCTCCATCCTCAACTTCTCGCGGAAGGCCCGCCGTTCGTCGGTCAGTCCGCCCCCTTGCGCATACCTCATGCGGTCGGCATACCGCAGGGATCAAGAGGCGTCAGCCGCTACGACACCACCCTTTGAAGGTCAGTAGGTATTGATTACGCGTGAGCGGGCGGCAGCCAGACGTTTCCGGCGAAGAGGTCGCGGCCTTGTTTGCGGGCGGTGGAGGGGGAAGGAGCGCACGAGGAGCCAGCGGTTGGCGCTGTCGGGGGTGCGCCAGCCGCGGAGAGCTTCATCTGGATTTTGATCATGCGGATGTCCTGTTCGGCCTGGTTGTTGGCAGGGCCCCGGCGAGTGCCTGGATCGTCCCGGTCTGGGGTGTTGATCTCGGTGGTGGGCCCCGGAAGCAGGTGAACACGGCACCTGTGGATCATGTAGTTCTCTACGCTGCAAGATCCACGAAGGTGCCGTGTTCGTTTCTCCATCATCCCTTGTCGCTGTCCCCGTGCCTTGTGCGCCCTGCCTGGAAGCCCTCGGCGAGGGTGCCGCCAAGGAGCAAGTGCGCTGCCTGGTCGCCGAGTTCGAGTCGGTCACCGATCCGAGAGGGGCTTGCGGAGTGCGGTACCGGCTCTCCTCGCTGCTGGCCCTGGTGGTCTGCGCGATGACCCCGTCCGGCCACGACTCGATCACCGCGGCGGCGGAGTGGTGCCGACGTGCGGCGCCGGAGGAACTGGCCGCCTTCGGCCTGCCCTACCACCCACTCCTTGGCCGCTACCGGGTGCCGAGCGAGAAAACCCTGCGCAGCGTCCTGGGGCGACTCGATCCCGGTGAGATCGGCGCGGCCGGTTACGACTACCTTCGGCCTCTGCTGTCCGCACAGCCCCGCCGGCCGGAGCCGGTGATGCCCGACGGTGGCACCGAACGTGAACAGCGCCGGGCTCACCGGGCGGCCGCCCGCGCCGAGCCGGTACGGCTCCGGCGGCGGGCGATCGCGGTGGACGGCAAGTGCCTGCGCGGCGCGAGGCGCCCGGACGGCAGCCGCGTCTTCGTCCTGTCCGCCGTCCGTCACGGCGACGGTGTCACTCTCGCCTCCCGCGAGATCGGCGCGAAGACCAACGAAATCCCCGAGTTCGCACCTCTCCTCGACCAGATCGACGACGCGGATCTCACGGGGGTGGTCGTTACCGCCGATGCCCTCCACGCCCAACGCGACCACGCCATCTACCTGCGCGAACGCGGCGCTCACTACCTGCTGACCATCAAGAACAACCAGCGCGGCCAGGCCCGCCAACTCCACGCCCTGCCCTGGAAGGAGATCCCTGTGATCCACCGCGACGACGCCCGGGGCCACGGCCGCCACGAACAACGACTCGTGCAGGTCGTCACCATCGACGGCCTACTCTTCCCCCGCGCGGCCCAGGTCCTGCGGATCCAGCGCCGACGCCGTCTCTACGGGGCGAAAAAATGGTCCAGCGAGACCGTCTACGCCATCACCGACCTGCCCGCCGAGGAAGCGAACGCAGCCGAGATCGCGTCCTGGGCTCGCGGGCACTGGACCGTGGAAAATACCGTCCACTGGTGTCGAGATGTCACTTTCAACGAGGACAAGTCCCAGGTCAGAACCCGCAACGCGCCCGCCGTACTCGCTACCCTCCGCGACCTGATCCGCAGCGCGCTCAAGCTCGCCGGCTACGTCAACACCGCCGCCGGACGACGAGCCCACACCGAGCGCCCCCGCGTCCTCGCCCTCTACGGCATCACATAACCAAACCGGACGATCCAGGCACACGCCGGGGCCCTGTGGTTGTTGGTGAAGGGCAGTCAGGTCGTGCAGGAAGCGCAGGATGTCCTCGCGGCGGCGTGACAGGCGGTCGACGAGCTGCCGGGCGAAGATCTTTTTCGTTTTCGGTGGCGGGTCGGGTTGATGGAGCGTCCGGCCTGGACCGCCCCGTCGAACTGTGTTTCCAGGAAGCGATTTCTTCGCTGGTCAGAGCGTCGCGCTCGGTCTCGCGGGCCGTATGCGCGGCGTCGTTTCCGGCGGTGAGGGCGTCGATGGCGGCCTTCGCTCACTGCTGGCCGGTGGGGTCGGCGTGGTGAACGCCGTCCAGGTCGCGCGGGATGTGCGCGTTGCGCAGCGCGCCGGCGCGGCCGTAGCCGAGGTAGGAGGACCAGGCGTCGGTGACGGTGGTGCCGGTGAAGTGCGGCAGCACTCCGGCATCTGCCATGCCGGCCTTGCCGCGCTTGGCGTGTGCCTTGTACCAGGTCAGACGGGGGGTGCAGGCGACGTGCCCAGTGCAGCGAGGAGCTGACGCGGATGCCGGACTCGTCGAAGTGCGCCACATCCGCCAGCTGCAGCAGCGCCACGACGCGTGCACTGAAGGGGATCAGCCGGGCGGCGGCCCGCAGCAGGGCGGTGTGGACGAAGCCCTCGGAGAGGTTGGCGCCGTGCAGGTCGGCCGCGCCGGCCGCGATCCGCAGACAGGGAACGTGCTGGTGGACGAGTTGATAGACGGCCAGTGCGTGCACGCCGGATCCGTACTGGGCTGGCGCCCCCACACCGTGGGGATCCGCGGCGCGTGTGATGTGCCCGCGGTGGCAGCGGACCTTCAGCATCCGGTGCTCGGTGACGATCAGCCCCGGATCGGGAAGCTCGAAGACCTGCGATACCGAGAACTCGACCGCCTCGGCGTCCTGGGGGCCAGGGTGTCCAGGCAGCCGCCGCACGCGGCAGGGCGATGCTCGATGACGGCATCGGGATCGGCGACCGGCGACCGGCTCCAGATTCGTGCCCTCGGCGTTTTCCGCCTCAAGTTCATCAACGCGCGAGGTTCCTCGTACGACACCTGGCGCTTGGTCAGAGCCACGAACAGACCAACGAGACGGTCAAGCGCAGGTCACACAAGGACCTGAGCAGTCACCAGCTGGCAACGCTAGCCTCGCGCTTTCGCGAGTGGGTCTGTCCGGGTCTTGATCAAAAAAGCGGAGAGTGCTGCTGACCTGCAACGATGGGACTTGTCGAGGGTCCTGTCACTGCAAGGAAAGAAGCACTCTCCAGGTGAAGAAGAGTAGCGGGTCGTACCCGCGCGTCCGTGTCGAGGGCGGCGGCCGCGGGGTGGTCTCGCAGGCCGGGGCGGTGCTGCTGGTCGAGACGGCCCGCAAGTGTGGCCTGGACGGTGCGATAGCGGCGGCACTGGCACCGTGGCGCAAGCCGCGGGCCGTGCACGACCCAGGCAAGATCCTGCTGGATGTGGCGCTGGCCGTCGCGCTCGGCGGCAACTGTCTGGCAGACGTCGGCATGCTGCGGGCCGAGCCGGCTGTGTTCGGCCCGGTGGCCTCCGATCCGACCGTCTCCCGCCTCGTCGACGCGCTCGCCGCCTCCGGCCCGAAGGCTCTTGCGGCAATCCGGGGCGCACGTTCCGAAGTACGCACGCGGGTCTGGGAGTTGGCCGGGACAAGCAGTCCGGCCGCCGACGGCCAAGTGATCGTGGACATCGACGGGGTACTGGTGCTCGCACACTCCGAGAAGCAGGACGCCACCCCGACCTGGAAGAAGACCTTCGGCCATCACCCGCTCGTCGCGTTCGTCGACCACGGCCCAGCCGGATCCGGGGAACCGGTGGCCGCCCTGCTGCGGCCCGGCAACGCGGGCTCCAACACCGCCGCCGACCACATCGAAACCGCCCAACTCGCCCTGGCCCAACTGCCCAAACACCTGCGGCGGGGACGGCAGACACTGATCCGCACCGACTCCGCCGGCGGCACCCACACCTTCCTCGACTGGCTCTCCCGCCGGGGCCGGTGGCTGTCGTATTCCGTCGGAATGACCACCACCGACGCCATCCACCAGGCCGTACTGAAGATCCCGAAGAAGGCATGGACACCCGCCTACGACGCCGACGGCACCGAGCGGCCCGGCGCCTGGGTCGCCGAGATCACCGACATGCCCGACCTGAGTACCTGGCCCACGGGCATGCGGCTGATCGTCCGCAAAGAACGCCCGCACCCCGGCGCCCAGTTGCGCTTCACCGACCTCGACGGCAACCGGCTCACCTGCTTCGCGACCAACACGAAAGGCGGCCAGCTCGCCGACCTCGAACTGCGTCACCGCAGACGGGCACGCTGCGAGGACCGCATCCGAGGCGCCCGTGCCACCGGCCTGCGCAATCTGCCCCTGCACGACACGGCCCAGAACCAGATCTGGCTGGAGATCGTCTCCCTCGCGCTCGACCTCCTCGCCTGGATGCCGATGCTCGCGCTGACCGGCGAGGCCCGCCGCTGGGAACCCAAGAAGCTCCGGCTGCGGCTGTTCTCCGCCGCCGCTCAGCTCGTGAACACCGGCCGTCGCCGCTGGCTCCGCCTGCCCGCCCGATGGCCCTGGACCGCTGTCATCAGCCACGCGATCGTCAGGCTCCACGCCCTGCCGAACCCCGGTTGACCAGCCACATCGCCCGTCCCGACAAACCCGCACCACCACACCGGTGAAGTGGAACCCGGCGCCCATCCGACGCGAGAGCCGGGCCCTCGGCCTGCCCCAGCCCCGAAAAGACCCCACCACACAAACGCAGAGTCCCCGTCAACAAACCGACAAGGACTCATGAACGATCGAGGCTAGGTACCCAGTTGTTCGGCTGAGATACTGACGAAAAGGGCACTGGCTCTGGCAGCTATCTGATTATTCTGCGATGTCAGTGTAACCGTTCCGGTGCACTGCATCTTACGACCAGCCGTCTTTATGCAGTGAGCCGCAATTTTGATGCGGCTGCCGATTGGTATCGGTGCCAGAAAGTCCGTTTCTAGCCGCACAGTGACTGCAAATATATTCATCAGCTTAATTGCCCCCGCGAAGACTTCATCAAAGAGGCAGGCCAGCAACCCGCCATGAATAAACCCCGGAGGACCTTGATGATCAACTGTCACCAGAAACGTTGCGTGCGCCTGCTCTGGGCTGTCGCGGACAACGTTGAGGCCAAGGCCTGTTCCATGAGATGGCCCGCACCCGAAACACAAGGAGTGGTGAACCGCAGATTCAAAATCTTGACACATTTAGATAAATAAGCCGTTCGTATTTATTCGTGAAACTTTCCCTCATTAGTGCATCCCAACGCAAGGCGGTATGCGAGAGCAATAACTGCTTAGCCTCAATACCAGTGACTTAGTGACCTAGCTTCGTCGGGCTTTGGCTGACGGGTTGATCGGGGCGGTGCGCCAGTGCGGGGCGATGGTCATGGCGTCTGCTGGGTCCCGGGTGGGCTGAGGCCAGGTGTAGTGCTCGTCGCGTTTGACGCCGAAGTTGGACATCTTGCGTTTGACCACGCGCGGGTTGGAGCGTCTGCGGCGGGTGGGTAACAGGCGCGCGGTGATCTCGCGGAGTCCGTCGGTGAGGGCGGCGGTCAGACGGTCAGGGGGAAAAGGCCGCCTGCGCGGTGACCTGGCGTCGTGCGAGGCGGATGCTCCGGGTGAAGGAGAGCCTGTCGGGGTCGAGGCCGGCCTGCTCGGCGGCGTCGTGCATCAGGGTGCGGATGGCGTGGTGGACCAGCAGGTGTGCCCAGACCTCCTGCTCGACGCCTTCGGGTGAGCGGGAGCGCAGGACCTGGGCAGGTCCGCGTTGATGGGTCTTCAGCTCGTCCAGCGTGTTCTCGAACTCCCACCGCTGGTGGTAGAGGGCGGCCAGCTCGGTGGCCGGGGCGGCATCGGGATCGAGGACCGTGGTGATCAGCCGGTAAGGGGCGTCCTGCCCGGGATCGTCCAGGGTGTACTCGATCACCCGCACCATTTCCGGGTCGGCACGCTTGCGGTGGTCTCTGGCCGCGACGATCTCTGACAAGTACGAGCCGTCGGGCAGCTCTTCGCGGACCGGCAGCACCTGGTGGGAACGGATGCGCCACAGCAGGTCCGCACCGCCGGCCGAGGCCGCCCGCCACAGCTCCAGGCCGGTGAAGCCGCGGTCGGCCAGCAGCAGATCGTCCTCGCCCAGGTGACCGAACAGCTCGCGGGCCAGCACGAGTTCGGACGTGGTGCATGGGCCGAGAGCCGCCGTGGTGATGGCATGGGTGCCGCACTCGGCCAGCGCGACCACCCGCACCTGCGGATACGCACACCGCTGGGTGCGGTGGGTCTTCGGGCGCCCGAAGTGCGCCACGTTCTCCTGGCTGTCCGGAACGTCGAAGACTGTGCCGTCGATGGCCATCAGCCGCCACCGGCCGTAGAAGGCACCCGGTGTCGATTCCGTGGCCAACGGCCGGGCCACCGAGGCGAACAGGGCCTTCAGCGGTTCTGGACCGAGTTTCGCGCGCGCTCTCGAGATCGCCCCCGTGGTCGGTACCTGCCACGACCCCGACCAGCGCTTCGCCCAGGTCAGCCCATGCGTCAGCAGCCGAGCGACCTCTTCGTAGCCCTGGCCGGAGAACAAGCACATCGCCAGCACGAAGTAGACCACCACGCGCGGCGGCAGCGGCCGGTTACGCTGCCCGGACCTCCCGCACTGGGCCACCACCCGATCCACCAGCTCCGGCTGTCGGCGTACACCTGAACGTGCCCACCCGCGTACGGATGAATGCGGCCAGTTCCTGAGGCGGTGAGGATCGTTGGTCGGCACTCTGCTGCGTAGTCGATGTGCTGCGGCAGGGGGTGGTTGGCGGTGGTCTTGGATCCACGTCGCTGGTCGGAACTACGGCGGTTTCGGGGGTTGTTGGAGTCCGGGGCGATGAGCCTGTCGGAGATCGCCCGGGAGACG
Organism: Streptomyces sp. NBC_00289; assembly: GCF_041435115.1. Lineage (NCBI taxonomy): Bacteria > Bacillati > Actinomycetota > Actinomycetes > Kitasatosporales > Streptomycetaceae > Streptomyces > Streptomyces sp. NBC_00289. The sequence goes on from NZ_CP108046.1 coordinate 516,529, forward strand.
GGGCTGGACCGCAAGACGGTCCGCAAGTACCTCGCGGGTCCGGCGACGCCGCCGCGTCGCTCGGCCAGTGGCCAGTTGGTGCCCAGGAAGATCGACGAGTTCGCGCCGCTGGTCGATGCCATGCTGCGGGCCGAGATCCTGATGAAGGCGTCGGTGATCCACGAGCGACTGGCCGCGGAGTACGGGTTCGCCGGCAACTATCAGCGCGTCAAGCTCTAGCCTCGGCATTTCGGTTGGGGCGATGAGGCGTTGCTGAGGGGCGGCTGTCGGGTGACGGACGCGATTTCGGTGCTCGGGCATGGCGGAATCCCGGCGCGGTGGTCGGGTTCTCCAGGGGCCTTCGGGTCGTGGGCCGGCGGGGTGGTTGCCAGTCAGCCGGCTGGACGGGGCAGTGCGGCGAGGCGGTGGAAAGCCGCGACCAGTTCGTTTCTCCATGGCCAGGTCGCCGATATCCGCAAGCGCAGGCGTCGGCCGCCGCGGGTGAGGCGGGCAGCGACGTGCAGCAGCCGGTAGCGGAGCTTCTTCGGCTCGGCGGTGGCCAGTTCCCCGTCCAGCAGCAGGACGCGCGTCCAGGCGAGCAGGTCGATCGCCGCGAGGCTGAGTTCGAGCCAAACGGCGTTGACACCGAAGCCGCGGGAGGGGAAGCGGCCGAAGCCGGTGGTCTTGCCGCACCGGATGTGGTCCTCGACCGTGGCATGCCCGCGGTGACGGACCTCGAGACCATGTCCTGTCCGGGCGGGCGTTCTCCTCGCTCGAGGAGATGGACGCCGCGTTTTCCGCCTGGGTGCCGAGGCGACGGGACCAGATCCACAAGACGCATCGGGAAGTCATCGGGATCCGGGCCGCCCGCGACCACGCGGCCCTCAAACCGCTCCCGCCCACTCCTTACCTGGTGGCCGAGCGTCATCTGCGGCCGGTCGGCAAGGACTGCCTGGTTGCCTTCGGCGGCAACCTCTACTCAGTGCCCGCACGCAAGGTCCGCCCCCGCCAGCTCGTCGAGATCCGGGCGACGAAGTCCCAGGTCATGCTGCACTCGACCGTCCCCGATGCCAGCGGCGAGACCTTGCTGTCCACCCATCCGCGGGCGGTCGGCCGTGGCGTCCGCGTCGTCGAGGAGACGCACTGGGACGGCCTGCCCACTGGCAAGGGGCGTCGCACCACGACCGGTGAGGTGACACCATCACCGCGTCGCGAACCACCTGCTGGCGGTCAAGTCGGCCCGCTGCAGGCCCTGTTGGACCGGGCCGCAGCCACCCGTGTCGAGGTCGGACGGCGGCCGCTGTCGGTCTACGACGAACTGACCGGCACCCGCCCTTCACCACCAACTCCCCGACGAAGGAGTCCTCTTGAGCGAGCTGACCGGCAACCGCATCCGCACCACGGCCGGCAAGCTCGGCCTGCCCCACCTGGCGGAGACCATCAACGAGTACACCCGCCGAGCCGACGAGGCGAAGATGGGCTACCTCGACTTCCTCGACCTGGTCCTTTCCGAAGAGCTCGCCGTCCGCGACGACCGCCGCTTCCGCCAGGGCCTGCGACTGTCCAAGCTGCCACACCACAAGACGCTGGACGAATACGACTTCTCGTTCCAGCCCGAGCTCGACCCACGCAAGGTCAAAGACCTCGCCAGCCTCTCCTTCGTCGACGGCAAGGCGAACGCCGCCCTGCTCGGGCCGCCCGGGGTCGGAAAGACACATATCGCCGTCGCCCTCGCTGTCGCGGCCTGCCGGGCCGGCTACTCGATCTACTTCACCAGCCTCGACGACATGGTGCGCAACCTGAAGGCCGCCGAGTCGGCCGGACGGCTGGTCAACAAACTCGGCACCTATCTGCGGCCGAGCGTTCTCGTGGTCGACGAGGTGGGCTATCAGCCCCTCGAACGCGCCGAGGCGAACCTGGTCTTCCAGGTGATCTCCAAGCGTTACGAGAAGGGCTCGATCATCCTGACCTCGAACAAGACCTTCAGCGAATGGGGCCAGGTCTTCGGCGACGAGGTCTTGGCCACCGCCATCCTCGACCGCCTCCTGCACCACTGCGAAGTGATCGCGATCAACGGTCCAAGCTACCGGCTCAAGAACCGACTCCAGGCCATCGAGCGAGAGACCGAAGTGGCCTGACAGCTGGGGACGTTCGCCCGTACACGGCTGGGGAGAAAAGTCCGTACGCCGACACCGGCGGGAACGACCGCGTCAACAGCCCGACCGCGATGCGATCCGACAACCGCTCGTCCGTCTCCGGATTCACCTGACCCGGCCGTGGCATCCCGGCACCTCCCCGCCACGCACCCTACCAGCCACCACCCTAAGTCACTGGTATTGAGGCTAAGGGCGGTCTTGCGGACCGTTTCGACGAGCAGGACCGCCCTGCCTGGGAGACGACCTGGCGGCCGTCGTCCTGGACACGGACGCGGAAGTAGGACCCGATAGAGTGCTTCACCTGGGAAGTGCCTCCGGCGGCGGCAGGAACAAGGACCTCAACAATCCCCATTCTTGCTGGTCAGGGGCACTTTCTGTTTACCTGACCGCCTGCCGACTACCGATCGGGTGACAGACAAGGGCTCGTAACGGACAAGGCTCCCGGACAGTTGAGCGAGAGATCTCACGTCTCAACTCATTTGTCAGGGAGCCTTGTTGGTTACCTATCCTGCCGCACTCGACCTTCCGCATGCCCTCGTGGAGTGGGTCACGATGCTGATCATCACCCGCGAGGGTGACCGCCGGCGCAAACTGCCGGCCTCTCAGCGGGCCCTCATCACGCTCGTGTACCCACGCAAGCACGACACCCTCGCCCAGATCGCCGCCGGCTTCCGGATCAGCGAGAGCACCGCCCACGCACATGTACACAGCGTGATCACCCACCTGGCCGCCCGCGCACCCTCTCTCACTCACGCGCTGCGGCAAGCCCGCCCTGAGTACATCCTCGTCGACGGCACGCTCGCCGAATGCGACCGCGTGGGCAACAGCCAGGACGACTATTCAGGCAAGCACGGCAAGCACGGCGTGAACATCCAGACGGTCACCGGCCCGGCCGGTGAGCTCGTCTGGTACTCGCCGGCCCTGCCCGGACGGACCGCGGACATCACCGCCGCCCGCACCCACAACATCGCCCCATCTGTGAGCGACTGAAGATCCCCGCCCTCGCGGACAAGGCGTACCAGGGTGCCGGCGGAACGTTCGCCACACCCGTCAAAAGACACCGAAACCGTGAGCTCACCGTCAAAGAGAAGGCCGTCAACCGGGCACACGCCCGACTCCGCTCGCCCGTCGAACGGGCCTTCGCACGACTCAAAGCCTGGCGGATCTTCCGCAAAGCCCGCGTCAGTCCCAACACACTCACGTCAATCGCCAAGGCCGTCCTCACCCTGGAAAAGCAACGCTGAAGAAGCTCACTGGTCAGCACCTTGTCGGGGTGAGTGAGGCCTGGATCCACCCGCACGATAGTCAGTCTGTGGACGGCGAAATGAGAAGAGGTGCCCGCTGACTTGGGGTGATGGGAGTTCCTACGCCCTCGTCAGTCCCACGAAGCGAGTCCAGTCACCAAACCTCGTGCGTGAGCCCTCACTGATAAGCGTCCTCGCTGCAAGATCTGCCGTGGCGAAGGCACGACTCGCCCCGGCCCCCAGTCGGCAGCATGCTGGAAGACGTGACTGGCGCGCCGATCGTCGTCCACCGGCCGTCCCGCACCGGCGGTCGGAGAGTCACCGTGCACAGGCAGGGCCGGGACGAGATTCTTGGCACCGCCTACAGCGACCACGACCTGGTGGTGTTCCTTGAAGCCAAGGGCATCAAGGATCCCGACGGCGTGCTGGACGATCCCAGGTGGGTGGAGTGGCGCGGAGCCAGCCCACACCAATGGAGCGCAGTCTGAGAAGCCGTATTCCCATCGGTCAGGAAGACGGTTCTGGTCGAACAGGGTGCCTGGTTGGGTGATCTTGGCCGGGTGGATGCATGAGAGCAGGGCCCCTTGGTAGCTCGGGGTTGTGACGCCACTCGAGTATCAGAGGCCCTGTTGTTCCAGCCTTGCGTGACGGCCCTCGTTCCTCCAACTCCTGCGTGTCGGTGTGCGATTGCCTCGCTCACCGGTTCGGGAACGCGGCCGACCGGCCCGAGAGGGTACGGCGGTATCCGTCGGACATGACGGATACGGAGTGGGCGGTGGTGCGTGACGCGCTGCCGGTGCCGGCCTGGCTGGAGGGCCGGGGCGGGGCGGGGCGGGGCGGGGCGGGGCGGGGCGGGGCGGGGCGGGGCGGGGCGGGGCGGGGCGGGGCGGGCAGCCGGAACGCTACTGCCACCGGCAGACGCTGGATGCGGTCTTCTACGTCACCGACAACGGGATCAAGTGGCTCTCGGTTCCTGCCGATTTCCCTGCTTGGGACCGCGTGTATGCCTTCTTCCGCAGGTGGAGGGAGAACGACCTGGTCAAGGAGTTGCACGACACAGTTGCGCGGGAAGGTCCGTGAGGCCGAGGGTCGTCAGACCGAGCCGAGCGCGGCGATCATCGACTCGCAGTCGGTGAAGGGCGCCGCCTCGGTGCCGTCCGCCACGCGCGGTTACGACGGCGGGAAGAAGATCAATGGCAGGCGCTGGCACGTCGCCACGGACTGCCTCGGCCTGCTGCTCCTGGTGCTGGTGTGCCGCGGACGCCGACCGGCAGGCCGCCCGCATCATGCTGCCGCCCCCGCTGCGGACGCGGCTCAGGAAGATCAGCCTGGTATGGGCCGACGGCGGCTACACGGGCGTCCTGGTCGACTGGGCGAAGGAGAAACTCCGGCTCAGCCTGCAGACCGTCAAGCGGAGCGACGACGTGAAGGGGTTCGTGGTACTGCCGAGACGGTCGTTGGTGGAATGAACTCCGGGATGGCTGTTGCGCACGAGGCGTCTGGCCCGGGACTACGATAGGCTACCCGCCAGCAGCGAGGCGTTCATCCACTTCTCGGCCACCATGCTCATGACTCGCCGCCTGGCCCGCGCCACTGCCCACGGCCGGACGGTCAGGACGCCGCGTCGGCAGCGGACGGCACTCGCGGCCTGAACCGGCCTGACGGTGAGGAGGCCAGCCAGCCCCGCTCAACGAGCCGCTTCGCCTTCGACCGCATCCCCTCGATCTTCGCCGGCACCAGCTCGAGCCCGAGCCGGGCCGTCATCTCCTTCGCCTCAATCCCTCCCTATCATCGGGGAGTTCGGCCTCCAGCAGCTCCACGATCCGCCGGTAATCCGGCGCGAGCGCCACCGCCGTCATCCCCTCTCGCCACCGCTGCACGACCGACCCGGCAACCGCAGCCCTCGCCCGCCCCGGCCGGCGGCTCCGGCGCCCCCTCCTGGGCAGACGCCTCCGCGGCAGCGCCCGGCGCGGCCAGGGCCTCGGCCAGCTCGACCCGGGCGATCACCCGACGCTCCAACACCGCCTCCGCTTCGGCGAGTTCCGCGAGAATCCGGTCCGCTTCCGCCTGAAGCCCCTCCGCCCGCACCCGGGCAGCCGTCTCACGTTCCTCCAGCAAACCCATCACCGATGTCACCGGCCATCTCCGCACCGCGAGAACGATCTGATCGCCCGAACCCTCCCGCAACGACGCCCGAACCATGCCTGAGCAGCAGAAACTCAGCGAACACATCCGGAAAGACAACGGCTTCTAAGCCGTACCGTCACGGTCTCCACATCAGCATCCTCGAGCCCGAACCACAGCTACCCACAGTCACAGGACGACCGTCACACCCCGCCGAGACACCCTCTGCGGGTCGTTGGGCGGTGCCTCACCAGATCAGGCACCAGTAATTGCGGCTGGTGCCTATGCCGATACGGCCGCCTTGTGGGACCAGGTCAGGGTCAGGCTGGCCGACAGCTGCCATCGAGCACACTGGGTCCCCGACAGCGCCAACTGCGGCCATTCGCTCAGCGGCAGCCACTGCGGCCGGCGATGTATACCACGTCGTGATCATCGGCTCATGGCCGTCGGTCGCCGGTAGCGCGGATGGCCTGGCTTGTCTTGGTGCCGTCGCACTACGTGAGGGCTCGGAGGATATGAAGCGAGTTGCTGTCGGTTTTGCTCTCGGCGTCCACACGGCCGACGAGTCAACTGCTGTCCGGCGGGGCGTCAGCCGGTCGCTTGGTGGTACTGGCTGTCGGGGATGGCTCATCGTCGGTTTCGGCGCAGGTATGTCCGTTGTCGGTCCTGCCTTATCTGAAGCCCTTGGGTGAGGCGTCCAGGGCGGCAAAGGATTCAAGGTTGGCACAGACAGATTGGCCGAGGCCGACGGCGTCGGGTCGGGCGTGCCGCCGTCCTGCGCTACCAGTGTCCACACGCCAAGGCCCCCCATGGCGAGCACGGCGACACCACCCGCGATCCAGGGGACCCGCCGCGGCGGGCGTCGGTGACGGCTCATGGCATTCACTGTCCTCTGCGATGAGCCGCCCCTCAAGCCCTGGGCGGACAACCTCCCCCGGTATCGCGACCTCATCTCGGCGTGCCGAGGCGTGCCCAACTGTTCGCCACCTACAGGAAGCACTCGCGCACGTCGTGGGTGCCGCCGGGCAGGGCGGGCGAGATCCACAGCAGCCTGCCGTCATCCGCGGTGATGACCTGCAGGTTCACGCCCTCGCGGTGGCTTTGCCGGAGTAGTGGCCGGCAGCGGCCACCCGGTCGGTCTCCGCCGAGGGGTGCGGACCCTCGGTGAGCGCACCGCCGCCAAGCTCAAAAAACGCTGGCGAGCGCTCAAACGCATGACCCTCACCCCCTGCCAAATCAGCGACATCACCCGCCCTCGCCCTCGCCCTCGCCCTCGCCCTCGCCCTCGCCCTCGCCCTCGCCCTCGCCCTCGCCCTCGCCCTCGCCCTCGCCCTCGCCCTCGCCCTCGCCCTCGCCCGAACCTAAAATCAGATCCGTTGAGACCGCAATAGACAATCGCAGCCCAACCTCGTCCTTTATGAGTCCTCGTCGTCTGGCCAACGGGGACTCACTTTTGCGCGTTGCGGTCGTTTGTGAACCGCGCACGTGCGCCGCGCACCCTGCTGACCCACGGCGGTCACTAGGTCCGGTGGGTGAGTGCGGTGATAATCGTGGCGCCCGTGCTCGTCGTCGCTCCGGTGCAATGCCGAGGTGACGGGGGTGGCTGGGGGCCGCCGTCGCTATCGCGGACCTGTACCTGGCCGCCGGCTCGCGGTGGCACCCAATGCTAATAAGCGATGATTACTCAGGTAGAGGAGACATGGGAACTCGATAATCATTCGGTACATAGCCCTCCCCCTGACTAGGTATGCCTTGCGACTCCAATTGCGGCGCAATCGCTTCTTCAGCCTCTCGCGCCAAAGCCTGACGTCCGTAGCCCTCGTAGCATGCCTGTCCACCGCGGCGGCCGCGGGTTCACCGACCGGCATTTCCAGGCCGCGCGAGGACAAGCCGACTCCCGACACGAACAGCCCGCAAGCTGAGCCCCGGAGTGACGGCGTGTTGGACTTGCCGAACCTGAACACTGAGGGGAATGCGCCCAGCGGAACCGACACGGACCTGGGGATCCCCGCTACGGCCCTGCATGCATACAAGCGGGCCGAGCAATCCGTCGCGACCGCTGTCCCGGACTGTAACTTGAAGTGGGAACTCGTCGCGGCCATCGGCCGGATCGAGTCAGTGCACGCCTCCGGCTACGGGCTGCGCGAAGACGGATACACAGACAAGGCGATCCGCGGGCCTCAGCTGAACGGACAGCAGTTCGCACTGATCCGCGACACCGACGCTGGCGTGTGGGACGGCGACAGGCAGTACGATCGCGCGGTCGGCCCCACTCAGTTCATTCCCTCCACCTGGAAGCAGTGGGGCACTGACGGCAACGGCGATGGCAAGCGGGACCCGAACAACATTTACGACGCTGCGCTTGCTACCGGCCTGTACCTGTGTGCTGGCGACCGCAATCTGTCGACGTCCGAAGATCTCAAGACCGCCGTCCTCAGTTACAACCGCTCCACCCAGTACTACGACAACGTGTTGTCGTGGATGCGGACGTATGAGGGCGGGGGCGTTGCCGAGCTGCCGAACACTGGCACGGGTACGCGTTTGCCACATTTGCCAACGCTGCCCACTCCCCCGGTGAGCCCGTCGGCACCCAGCACACCCGCCATGCCGTCGGCACCTGGTGCGCCGCCTACACCCACAACACCAAGAACGCCGCCTGCCCCTCCAAAACGAGATGCCCCGGTGGAGCCAGAGCCTCCGACCAGGCCTACCACGCCTCCCCACACGACCGACCCGAAGCCCCCGAAACCCGTCCCCATCGGCAAGCTCACCCGAGTTGGGGCCTCCTCGTTCACAGCGGACGCAGGCACCGTCTTCCTGGGAAGAGCCAAGGTCATGGCTGTGCGCACCAACGGAAAGGCCGCAGCAGGACAGAAAATCCGCTTCGCCGTGATCGGTGACACCGATGCCCGTTTCACTGGTGGCCTGCGCACAGTGACCGTCACCACCAGCGCCCAAGGCGTGGCCATAGCCCCTTGCATCGAGGCTGGTGACCGCCCGAGCACGTTCACGATCCGCGCTCATCTCGTGAGCACACACATCGAAGGGGTGACTCCGGTCGCATTTGCGGGCACGGTCCTGCCTGCCGCGGACAAGCTGACTCGCACCAGCGACACGGCGCTGGAGGCTTCGTCCTCAAGTACGTTCGGCAAGGAAATCGGCTTCAAAGCAACGCTTAACGGTAAGGCTGCGGCTGGCGTTGCCCTGGTCGCTCGGGTTGTCGCTGACGGCGGTACAGAACCGGTCAGCGCAGGCCCTTACTTTAAGGACGCCAAGGACCGTCCACTTCGTACCTTGACACTCACCACGACCGGCACCGACGGGCTTGTCTTGCTGCCTGAGTTGTTTACGGACGAGAATGCGGGCGCCTACCAGCTCGTCCTGACCGCTACGAACGGCGTCACGGTTACGGTCGACTTGACCGTAACGGAGACGACCGCTACTCCGTCCCCACAGCCCTCTACAGCTCCCTGACGGACCTTTAGCCTCGATCTTCCTTGAGGGTCCGCCGACGGAGTCGGTGGGCCCTTTCCCTTTCCGGAGCGGGCTGGTGGGCAGGCCGGTGGCCCGGCTGTCGCGTCGGGTGGGCGCCGGGTTCCACTGCCCGGGGCGGGTGATGCTGTCGCAGAGACGGTGGGTTGTGTTTCAGCCGGGGTCGGGCAGAAGCGCGAGCTGTTCAAGAGCCGTGGTGATCTCACCGGTCCAGGGCCAGTGGCGGGCCAGGCGGAGGATGCGTCGCCGACCGGTGGTGACGAGCTGGCCGGCTGCGGTGAACAGGCGGAACCGCAGGCGACGCGGTTCCCAGAGCCTCGCCCGGCTGGTCAGGGCGAGCATCGGAATCCAGGCCAGCGGGTTCGGGTGCGATTTGGACGATCTCCAGCCAGACCCGGTTCTGGGTGGTGTAGTGCAGGGGCAGGTTGCGCAGGCCGGTGGCCCGGGCTGCCCTGATCCGGTCCCCGGCCCGTGCCCGGAGCCGGAGCCGGTGACGGAGCTCGAGCTCGGCGAGCGGCTCGTCAGGGATGTTGGTCGCGAAGCACGTGATCCGCATGCCGTCCGCGTCGGTGATCCTCAACTGGGCGTCGGGATAGGTCGTTCCCTTCGGACGATGAGCCGCATGCCCTTGGGCCAGCCGTCCAGGACCTTGCCGCTCGGCGATCCAGGCCCCGTCCCGGGCCTGACCGTCGGCCTCGACGGCCGGTGTCCATGCCGGGGCAGGGAGCTTCAGTACGTGTTCGTGGATCGCTTCGGTGATCACCATGCCGACCGAGTAGGACAGCCAGCGCCCGCGCTGGGCGAGCCAGGACACGAAGTCGTGGGTGAGGCTGATCCTTTGGAGTGGACACCCTGACAATGGGTCTTGATGGTCCGGAGAGGGGTGTCCGGGTGGGACGCAAGTCTCCGTGTCCGGAGGGGTTCAGGAAGGACGCGGTTGTGCTCTACCGCGCCGCGGCTGGCAAGCGGACGTACGCGGCGGTGGCCGCGGATCTCGGCATCACCGCGGAGTCGCTGCGGACGTGGGTGCGCAGGGACGAGGCCCAGGCCGTGCCCGGACACCGTGACGCGGGCGGGAGCGTGGCGGAGGAGCTGGCCCGGTTGCGGGCGGAGAACGCCCGGCTGCTCAAGGCCGAGAAGGAGTGGCATCTGGAGCGCGGGATCCTGCGCCGGGCAGCCGCCTATTTCGCTCGGGAGGTGAAGTGAGCCCCCACCGCTGGGACTTCATCTCCGACAACCGTGCCGGCTTCGGCGTCAAGCGGATCTGCCGCGTCCTTGGAGTATCCCGCGCCGGCTACTACCGGCACCTGGCGGCCGGGCAGGCCCGCGCCGAGCGCCAGGCCGAGGAGAAACGGACCGTGAGCGAGATCCGCGCTGTCCACGCCGGGCACCAAGGCGCCTACGGCGCCCCACGTGTCCATGCCGAGCTGCGTGCGAGGGGACGGAAGATCAACCGCAAGCGCGTGACCCGGACGATGCGGATCAACCACATCGTCGGCCGACACCTGCGAAAGAAGAAGCGGACGACGATCGCGAACAGGACCGCGCCGCCCGCGCCGGACCTGGTGATGCGCGACGTGACCGCGGACACGCTGAATACCCGGTGGTGCGGCGACATCACTTACACAGCCGTTGGCGCGACATGGCTCTACCGCGCCACGGTGATCGACATCTGCTCGAGGAAGGTGGTGGACTGGTCGATCGCGGACCACCTGCGCACCTCGCTGGTCACCGACGCGATCGAGATGGCCGTGGCCGCCCGCGGCGGCCGGGTCCACGGCGTCGTTTCCACACCGGCAGGGGCTCCCAGGGTGGATTCAACTGGTCGTCGCAACACCCTGATCTCGGAGGTGTGCGACGTGGCCACGGCGGACTGGAGTTTGAAGACCAGCGATGTTCCGGAGGGGCGGCGTCGGCAGTGGCGCGCTGACCGTGCGTTGCGGCCGGCGATGCGTTCGCCGGGGCGGCCTGATCCTTCTCGGGTCGTGCAGCGCCAGTTCTGGCGACTGATCGCCACGGGGGTCACGACGGTGGAGGCGTCGTTGGTGGTCGGCGTGTCGTGGCCGGTGGGTGCGAGGTGGTCGCGAACTGCGCCGCAACGCCGCCACGCGCGGCGGCAAGCAGGAATACCGCGCGACGGTCGCCCAGTGGAAGGCTCAGCAGGATGGCGTCCCGCGTGATGGTGTAGGCGATCACCGTGCGGGTGTGCGCGGGCGGGTGCCCGGGGCGTGCATCCGGTGACGGTCTCCGCTCCCTGCGCATGAGGCAGGCCACCGTGCAAATCTCCCTGGTGAACGGCCAGTTCAACCCTGGAGGTGCCCGATGGCCTTGTCCCAGTCTGACCTACAACGCCTGCTGGAGTCACTACGCACGGCGGACGGGATCGAGCTCGTCCGCAACGTCGCCGAGCGCATGCTGCAAGAGCTGATCGAGGCCGAGCTCAGCGGCCGGATCAGCGCCCAGTGGAACGAGCACACCGAAGCCCGCACCGCCTTCCGCAACGGCCACCGGGAGAAGACCTTGGCCACCCAGGCCGGCGATCTGGACCTGGCGATACCGAAGCTGCGCAGCGGCAGCTTCTTCCCAGCCTGCTGGAACGGCGGCGCCGCATCGACCAGGCGCTCTACGCCGTCATCATGGAGGCATACGTGCACGGGGTGTCCACCCGCTCGGTCGACGACCTGGTCAAGGCGCTCGGCGCGGACAGCGGAATCTCCAAGAGCGAGGTCTCACGGATCTGCGGTGACCTGGACGAACAGCTCACGGTCTTCCGCGGCCGGCCCCTGGATCACAGCCGCTTCCCCTACCTCTACCTGGACGCCACCTACTGCAAGGTGCGCGTGAACCACCGGATCGTCTCCCAGGCCGTGGTCATCGCCACCGGCATCAGTGAGGACGGCGGCCGTGAGGTGCTGGGTGTGATGGTCGGTGACAGCGAGACCGAAGCGTTCTGGAGCGAGTTCCTGCGCTCCTTGCGCGAACGCGGCCTGGGCGGGGTCCGTCTGGTCATCTCCGACAGTCACAGCGGCCTGGTGGCAGCGATCCGCAAGGTCATGCTCGGTGCCGCCTGGCAGCGTTGTCGTGTCCATTTCTTGAGGAATGTGTTTTCCGTGATCCCCAAGGAATCCGGGGAAATGGTCGCGGCGACCATCCGCACCATCTTCATCCAGCCCACCGCCGAAGCCGTCCATCACCAACTCGATGCGGTGGCCGACATGCTCGGGCAGCAGTTTCCCAAGGTCAGGCAGATGCTCCTGGACGCCAAGGAGGACCTGACCGCCTTCGCTGCCTTTCCCATCTCGCATTGGAAGAAGATCCAGTCTTCAAATCCCCTGGAGCGGATCAACCGCGAGATCAAGCGCCGCACCGACGTCGTGCAGGTCTTCCCCAACCCGGCCGCCCTCGAGCGGCTGGTCACCGCCGTGCTCAGCGAGATGCACGACGAATGGATCGCCTTCCCCCGCCGCTACCTGTCCGAAGGCAGCATGACTGCCATCTACGCCGCCGAACACGCCGACCACACCACCCATGCACTCCCCAACACCCCGAACACTACGGAGGATTGATCGCCTACACCATCACAGGGGACGTGACCCTCAGCAGGCGGCCAAGCGCCCGAAGAACGCGAAACTCCTGGGTAACGACCGGTTGCGTGAGTACGTAGAGGACCGGCTCGCCGGCAGCATCCGTCGCCCCGACAACATGACCGTCACCGGGCCCAAGACGCCCGCATGGAAAGGGCTGAACAAGCCGCACCGTCAGGACAGACGTTGGGCGACGGCATGGAGTCCGGAGCAGATTTCGCACCGACTCCGTGTCGACTTCCCCGATGATGAGTCCATGCGCATCAGCCACGAAGCGATCTACCAGGCGCTGTTCATCGAAGGCCGTGGCGCGCTCAAGCGGGAACTGGTGACGTGCCTGCGCACCGGCCGGGCGCTGCGGGCTCCCCGTGCACGGTCGCAGAACAAGCCGCAGGGGCATGTCACCGCGGACGTCGTCCTCAGCGAACGCCCCGCCGAGGCCACGGACCGCGCGGTCCCCGGACACTGGGAAGGCGATTTGATTATCGGGACGGGCCGCTCCGCGATCGGCACGCTTGTCGAGCGCAGCAGCCGCTCCACGCTCCTGGTGCACCTGCCCCGTCTGGAGGGCTGGGGCGAGAATCCGCCCGTGAAGAACGGCCCCTCGCTCGGGGGCTACGGCGCGATCGCGATGAACGCGGCGCTCACCACGTCGATGACGCAATTGCCTGAGCAGCTACGTAAGACCCTCACCTGGGACCGTGGGAAGGAACTCTCCGGTCATACCCAGTTCGCTCTCGATACCGGGACGAAGGTGTTCTTCGCCGATCCGCACTCGCCCTGGCAACGACCGACGAACGAGAACACGAACGGGCTGCTGCGCCAGTACTTCCCGAAGGGCACCGATCTCTCCCGCTGGTCGTTCACGGACCTCGAAGCCGTCGCCATGGCGATCAACAACCGGCCCCGCAAAGTCCTGGGTTGGCGGACGCCGGCCGAGGTCTTCGAAGAACAGCTACGCTCGCTGCAACAGCCCGGTGTTGCAACGACTGGTTGAACTCGCCCAATACAGTGCGGCCGCCTTCGCCGGGGTGTGCGGCCGGCACGGCATCCGGCGCAGCATCGGCCGGGTCGGCTCAAGCTATGACACCGCCCTCACCTGTCTGGAAGACCGTGAGCTTGTTCAGCGGTGAGTCTCCAGGGTGAGAATGGCTCTGGCGATTGACGTCATCCGGCTCGGGTTGCAGCGGGCTTTGCGGAGGATCCGCCAGGTCTTGACCGATGCGATGGATCTCTCGACAGGCCACCGCAGACGCGAGTGCGCCCGGTTGACGCATCTCTGTTTGACGGTGAGGTCTTTGCCCGGTCGTATGGGGCACGACGACGATGTCACCGGCGCCCTGGTAGCCGCGGTCGGCCAGGATCGGGATGCCCAGGCGGATACACGTAGCGATGATCCGGTGCCGTCTGGCCGCGGTCAGATCGTGGGTCCGGCCGGGCAGCGCGGGCGAGATCCACACCAGCGTGCCGTCCGGAGCGGTCACCACCTGCAGGTTCACGCCGTGCCGGCGGTGCTTTCCCCAGTAGTCCGCCCGGCCGTCGCCGGTCCGGTCGCACTCGGCGAGTGTCCCCTCCAGCAGCAGGTAGCGGGCGTCGGGGCGATCTCAGGGCCGCGGTCAGACCGGGCGCGAGCTCTGCGAGGTGGCCGATCACGGCGTGCACGTGGGCGTGTGCGGTGCCCAGGCTGATACCGAAGCCGGCCGCGAGCTGACACATCGTGATCGTCAAAGGCAACCAGAAGAAGCTCCGCAAGCAGCTCAGATCCCTTCCGTGGACAGAGATCCCGCTGCAGGGCCGTGTGAAGGGCATCGGCCACGGCCGCTCGGAGATCCGACGGATCAAGGTGGTCACGGTCAACGGCCTGCTCTTCCCCGGAGCCCGCCAGGCCGCCCAGATCAAGCGTCGCCGCACCGACCGCAAGACCGGCAAGACCACCATCAAGACCGTCTACGCCGTCACCAGCCTCACCGCTGAGCAGGCCGGCCCCGCCCAGCTGGCGGCCCTGATCCGTGATCACTGGCAGATCGAAGCCCTGCACCACGTCAGAGACACCACGTTCGCCGAAGACGCCTCACCACTGCGAACCGGCAACGCGCCCCGGGCGATGGCCACTTGGCGCAACCTCGCCATCGGCACCCTGCGGCTGGCCGGCGCCACCAACATCGCAGCAGCTCTGCGACACAACGCCCGCAACGCGGACCGCCCGCTCGCCCTGCTCGACCTCAAGTGATCACGAAACGGACACCCACCTACTTCGCCGAAGCCCTGACCCTTGGGCCAGGCTCGGTGGATGCATCCTTGATGCGGGCTGACCGCGAGCTATCCGGTCGACACCCAAACAGATTCCGCTCAAATAAGACGCTACACGTCTCGGATCATGCAAGTTATTCGGGACGTGCAGAGTTTTCGCTCTTGTTCGTCAACTATGACAACTTCGTAACTCGCTAGATTCCGGCCAAGATGGAGCGGTATGGCAATTCCGGTAACGAAGCCTGAGCTCGCTGCGCGGTGATGTGTAGCATTGACATCCACGCCCACTGCAGTTTTCCCAAGCCCAGCATGCAAGTGGCAACCAATGGTGCCCAAACTCTCAGCTAGAGCCACAGAAGCACCTCCGTGGAGTCGGCCATGCGGGGTCCTGTTGCCTTCCACAGGCATTGTCGCCACAATCCTGCGGATGGAAAGTGTAGTGAAAGTTATGCCCATTCGATCCGCAAATTGACCGCTCGTAACATCTGCAGGCAGTGGCTTTGCAGCGGAACGATTAAGCAGCTCCTTGGGCAGGCTGGCAGGTATGAGACCTCGCTGTTTTACCACGGTGCACAACTCCTGATCTTTTGTCAGCAGTATGAATGTCAGCTTCGATCGCTGTTAACGGAAATCAGTCAAGTTTTCTTGTGGGGATGCTTCAGTTACGCGCAGTGAAGGCAAGCTTGACCTGGAGCCGGAGCACGAACCCGCTCACCGACTATGCGGCCTATCACTGCAAGCCACTCTTCCACGGCATCGAGTTCCACAATGACGTATTGAGCCTTTTCATACTCCTCGGAGTGAACGGTCCTCTTAGGTCGATTTCCTGGCAGAACTCGAATCCCACGGAAGCAACTGTCACCCGATCGGCAGCCACTCTAAAAATGCCCATTCATTCTTTCGCCTGATTTGCACTCCGCAGACCCAACAGTGGGTCTAGTCGGTAGCTCAGCGAGTCCATACGCAGATGGCCAACGTGCGAGCTTTCCGGTGAGTGCCACAACGGCGGTCAGGAGGAGGGCTGAAGCTCACGCCGACGCTGAAGTTATGGGTGTTAAACACGCCGGTCGCCTTTCCCGGCTGGGGGGCACGTGCTCAAGCGGCAGAACGGTAACCATCAGACCGGGGATCAGCAGCACCGCGTTGGCGGGTCCGGCGAAACGGGGCGGTACGAGTATCGAGCCGGTCGAGGACGCAGGTGATCACATCGGTGCAGGATATAAGCCGCGAAGCGGAGGATGTGCATCCGAACCCCCAGCGGACCGGCACATCCTTTCCCTGCCGGCAGCACCACCCGGAGCCAGCCGTGGAACTTGGCGCCCACTCCACGAGCAAGAGGCACGTCAGCAAGCGGACGACCCTTGTGCAAAATCGAGGTTGCAGGTCGTCCGACTCAGAACCTTACTCGGGTTGTGAAGAATCGAATGCCTCCCCATTGGCCCCCTGAGTTCCCTGCGGGTTACATTTGAGTAGCCCTTGAATTCGCCGCAAATAACCAAGCCTACATAAACGAGAGCAGAAATTACCCCACCCCAGACCTCCACCTGGCGTACGATAAGATGATCCACATTCGCCGCAACACTTCATTTCCGCCCGACCAATCTACAGTATGGCAAACGTGACAGTGGGCGGCCTGGAGTCCACAGGCGAAACAATGCAAACTGAATTACAGCTCATTATAAACAGAACCCCCCCCCCTTCCACCCATGGTTGGTTTCCTATCGCGCTTTCGTATTAGATCACGGACGCTGTTGATGTAATTAAGCAAAAGCTACTCTATGGGGTCAGATCTGCCGGTCATCGCACCGCCGGTGAAAGATGTGGTCGACCGGAGTGGGGCGGGTCCGTGAGTCGGGTGATCGTTCTGATCTCGGCGAAGCTGAGGCGGATGAGCTGGGAGGGTCCGTTTCTGCAGCATCCGCGTCGAGTTAGCGGGCGCGGCAGGACTATCAGGCAGGCAGAACTGCTCCGGCCAGGGTCATGTGGCTGTGCCAGCCTGGAGAGCAGCAGACCTGGTAGTCGTCCAGACTGCACTCCTGCTTCGCGGTCGGGAACATTCCTACACGGCCCACCGACTGCTCTTCCGGGCGGCTGACGCTGCGGCGGGCGATCACCCAACGCCAGCGCTCGGGGCGGCGCCAACGGCGGACCTCAACTCGGGCCAGTGAGCTTGTTCAGCGGTGAGTCTCCAGGGTGAGAATGGCTCTGGCGATTGACGTCATCCGGCTCGGGTTGCAGCGGGCTTTGCGGAGGATCCGCCAGGTCTTGACCGATGCGATGGATCTCTCGACAGGCCACCGCAGACGCGAGTGCGCCCGGTTGACGCATCTCTGTTTGACGGTGAGGTCTTTGCCCGGTCGTATGGGGCACGACGACGATGTCACCGGCGCCCTGGTAGCCGCGGTCGGCCAGGATCGGGATGCCCAGGCGGATACACGTAGCGATGATCCGGTGCCGTCTGGCCGCGGTCAGATCGTGGGTCCGGCCGGGCAGCGCGGGCGAGATCCACACCAGCGTGCCGTCCGGAGCGGTCACCACCTGCAGGTTCACGCCGTGCCGGCGGTGCTTTCCCCAGTAGTCCGCCCGGCCGTCGCCGGTCCGGTCGCACTCGGCGAGTGTCCCCTCCAGCAGCAGGTAGCGGGCGTCGGGGCGATCTCAGGGCCGCGGTCAGACCGGGCGCGAGCTCTGCGAGGTGGCCGATCACGGCGTGCACGTGGGCGTGTGCGGTGCCCAGGCTGATACCGAAGCCGGCCGCGAGCTGACACAGGGTGTCGTTCTTCCGCAGGTATACCAGTGCGACCAGGGCGCGCTCGGACGCTGGCAGCTTGCACCTGCGGTCACCTTCACGGGTGACGATGAGCATCGTGACCCACTCCACCAGGGCATGCGGAACATCGAGTACGGCACGATAAGGAACCAACAGAGCCCCAAGGCTGAAGAGTTGAGCGTAGACACCTCGCTCAACAGCCCTGGGGCTCTGCCCGTTCCGCCCTCACCACACGTCACCCGATCAGTAGCCGAACTGAACAAGCTCACTGGCCAATGGCGTCACACCACCGCAATGACGGGACCGGTGAACCCGTCTGATCACAGGGCTCCAGACCCGGTGGTGCTTCAGATTTCACCGGTCCCGTGAGTCACCATTACTGATCTTTTCGTAAGTTCGGTGGGTGTGGTGGCTGTGTGGGTGGGAGGCTGTCGGGGTGGCTTATCAACCTTCCCGTTCGGTTGCCGGCTCCTCCCTTCCTCCTTTGTCGCGGCCTCAGTTGGCGGAGGCGCGTCGTGTTCGGGCAGTCGAGTTGTTCGAGGACAGCGTTTCGAATGCGGACATCGCGAGGGCGGTGGGGGTGTGTGCCGAAAGCGTGCGGCGTTGGCGGCGGGTGTGGGAGCACGGCGGTGCTTCGGCCCTGCGGCGACGGGCAGCTACCGGACGCCCACCCAAGCTGGACGACGCCCAAGTCGAGATGGTCCGGGCCGCGTTGGAGCAAGGTGCCCAGGCTCATGGTTTCGAGGCCGACCTGTGGACCCTGGAACGAGTCGGCGCGGTCGTCACCCAGGAAACGGGGGTGGTGTTGTCGAGGGCATCGGTGTGGCGGCTGCTGACCGGCCGGCTCGGATGGAGCCTGCAACGGCCCGAGCGGCGGGCGGTCGAGCGGGACGATTCGGAGATCGCCCGCTGGATCGCGCACGAGTGGCCGCGGATCAAAAAGGGGCCGTGAACACACGTGCCTGGATCGTCTTCCTCGACGAATCAGGCGTCTCCCTGCTCCCGCAGATCCGCCGCACCTACTCGCCCCGAGGGCGGACTCCGCTCCTGCGGCACCGCCTGAACTGGAAGCGCGCGTCGATGGCCGGGGCCTTGGGCTACCACTCCACCGATCCCGATCGCGGGGCTCGCCTGTGCTTCCACCTCAAGCCCGGCAGCTACGACACCGCCGGACTCATCGAGGTCCTGGAGCAGATAAAGGCGTTCTACCGCGGCGAGCGAGTGGTCCTGGTCTGGGACGGCCTGTCCGCCCACTGGAGCCGGGCGATGCGGGCCTGGGTCGCCGAACAGGACTGGCTCACGCTGGAACGATTACCCGCCTACGCTCCCGAGCTGAACCCGGTGGAACTGCTGTGGTCCTCGCTCAAGAAACGTGAACTCGCCAACCTCGCCGGCGACCACCTCGCCGATGTCGCCGACGCTACCGAGCAAGGCATCCACCGCATCAACGCCAACCCCCGACTGCCATGGTCATTCCTCGCCCATACCGGCCTGACCATCCACCCACCACACCCACCGAACTTACGAAAAGATCAGTAGGTGCTGCTTGCTGCCCGTCTTCCGCCGGTCGACCGGCGACGGACCGGTGGTCGGCTCCCCCCTTTTTCGCGCGGATGTGGGAGCCGTCCACACACGCCCTGGACCAGTCGAGTTGCCGACCGCATTCAGCTCGGCGAGCAAAATGCGGTGCAGTTGCTCGAAGACTCCGGCCTTCTGCCAGCGGTCCAGGCGCCGCCAGCAGGTCTGTCCGGAGCCGAACCCCAGCTCCAGCGGTAGGAGTTGCCAGCTATGTCGTTGTGGAGCACGTACAGGATGCCCTGCAGACACAGCCGGTCCGGCACCGGCCGCGGCCCCGGCGACTTCTGCGGCCAGGGCGGCAGCAACGGCTCGATCAGCGCCCACAAGTCGTCGTCCACGATCCACGGCCGAGTGCTCACAGCATCTCGAACGGCGGAATCGTCACATCGGTCACGCCCCACCAGGGCACCTCAACAAGATCGTGTTACGAACTCGTAGGAGCGTCAAGGCTCTCGCGGAGAACCTGTGGATGCTGGTTAAGACCGAGTGCATCCGCGGACGGACCTTCGACACCAGAGCCGAGGCGAATCTCGCGCTGTTCGAGTACATCGACGGCTTCTATAACTCCCGGCGCATCCAGAAGCGGCTCGGCTACCTCAGTCCGATCAAGTTCGAGGAAAAGCACTACGCCGACCAGGCAACGGCCGAACGAACGAACCTGAGACCCCGTCAACCCGCCCTGACCCGCTGATCATCACCTCCCGCACGCCGGGGGAACCTCACCTCACCGACGCTCACCCGCAAGCCGTACAAGTGAAAAAGGCTCCACGCTGAACAATGCGTGAGTAGGAATTACTCTCACAATGGCCGTCGCCCGATGATCCAATTGGTCTGCCGGGGGTGGTTCCCTGGCACGTGCGGGATGGCCGGATGGCTGGGGAAGGCCTCCGGTCTGGCCAGCGAGCGACCCCCGTTAGCTGCTGGCGACTCGCCGCGTGAAGCCCCCGTCCATTGATGGTCGGGGGCTTCACATTGCCCGACGCGAAAGTGCGCACACCCCCAAGCTGGCAGGCCCGGGAGCGAAGACCACTTGCTCACGGATGAGCTGCCTGGAGGCTTTCTGGCAGTCGGTGGCGGCTTTGCCGAGTATCCGGTTGGCAGCCTTCACTCACGCCGCAGCTATTGACATGACCACTGCAGCGCGGTTCTTTGGCTGAGAGACTCATCCACTGTGAAGGGCGGGCGTCTGTGGTTCTCTCGCGTCGGACGGTCCTGGAGGCGGCCGCGCTGGGTGCAGCAGTGGCGGCCGTAGGACGGCCACAGCTTGCGTTTGCCGAGGCAGGCGTGTCACCGGTCACGACACTGACGCAGACCTTGGTTCCCGGCCCTGCTGGTCCGGGCGGGTATCGCGCTGTGGTCGTGGGGTCAGGTGAGCCGCACGTGGTGCGGAGTGAGCTGGGCGGCAGAGTCACGGCATCCGGAGAAGGGCATCAGCTTGTGGCGTTTGCTCAGCTGACAGACCTTCACGTTACGGATGTCCAGTCTCCGGCGCGCGTCGAGTTCCTTGACCGTTACGGTGATACGGGTTCGGTGCTGGGGGGTTCGAGTCTGACGGCTGCCTACCGTCCGCAGGAGATGCTCTCTACGCAGGTGGTTGATGCGATGGCACGGGCTGTCTCGCGGGTGGGGAGCGGACCGGCGACTGGACTGCCCGTCTCCTTCGCTGTGGTAACGGGTGACAGTGTGGACAACTCACAATGCAACGAAATGCGCTGGTACATCGACCTTCTGGACGGCGGCGTCATCCGCCCTGACTCTGGTGACCTGTCCCGCTGGGAAGGCGTCGCCGATCGCGAGCGCTTTGATGCCGCCTACTGGCATCCCGATCCGGCAGCCTCTCTCGACCGCGCCAAGAGGATGTGGGGGTTTCCGGATCTCCCGTGGCTACTGGATGCGGCCCGGCGCCCATTCACCGCGCAAGGGCTCGGGATGCCCTGGTACGCGGCCTATGGAAATCACGATTGTCTGGTGCAGGGCAATGCGCCCGTGAGCTGGCTGCTGAATGAGATCGCCACCGGGTCTGTGAAGCCCGTGGGGTGGCCGGCGAGCTGGGAGGCTATAGAAGCGGTCAGCCCCGACGTCTCCGGCGAGGCACTGACGACTGCGATTACCGGCCCGCTGCGTGCAGTGACGTCGGATCCGGCCCGGCGATTGCTCAGTAAAAAGCAGATGGTCGGCGAACACTTCGCTACTGCAGGCAAGCCCGTGGGACACGGGTTCACCGCCGAGAACCGGATGAACGGGACTGCCTACTACGCCTTCGATCACGGGATCATCCGGTGCATCGTGCTGGACACGGTGAACGATAACGGCGGCGCCGACGGGTCCCTCGACGCAGATCAATACCAGTGGCTGCAAACGGAGCTCAGAAGAGGCAGCCGGCACTACCTCTCCGCCGCTGGGGATGTCGTCAGCCACGACGTGACCGACCGCCTCTTTCTGATCTTCTCCCACCACACCTTGACCACCATGGGCAACACCATCAACCCGTGGGCCTGGTGGTTCCCGCGGCGGGACGGTGGCCATGTACGGGCGCTGCTGCTGCAACACCCCAACGTCATCGCGTTGATCAACGGGCACAGCCACACAAACAGGATCCGGCCGCATGCCCGATCCGCCACCTGTCCCAAGCCCGGCGGTTTCTGGGAAATCACCACCGCCGCCCACATCGACTGGCCCCAGCAAAGCCGGCTCATTGAAGTTTCCGCGGCACCAGACACCCTCTCGCTCGTCACGACCATCGTCGATACCGACGCACCCCCAAAGTCCGATACGCTCGCCAGCCCCGCAGACCTGGCCGCACACGCGCGAGAGCTGGCGCTCAACGACTGGCAGGCCAGGAGGGATCCGGCGGAGCTTGGACGACGTGGGATGGCAACGGACCGCAACACCCGACTGCTCCTGCCCACACCCTTCCCCCTCTGAAGTCCCTCAAAATCTACGCTGCGGATGCTCACCCCTGCGGATGACATCAGGGTGGCTTTCAGCTTTCCATCAGTGGCCACGGACCTTCAGGATCATCCTCGGCAATGGGACTCAACACCGTGCGCGGCCATACCTACGGTGGCGCGAAAGCGGCGCCACACAGTCTCCTTCTTCACAGCAAGGAAAGTAGCGCGTGCGACTCTGGGAGGTTCCGTGTCTTTTCCTCGTCTAGGCGCCTGCGCAGCCGGGTTGGCGACGGCTGTGGGAATGTCGGCCGGACTGCCGACGGCCAGCTCCACGCACGCCGTGCCGTCCTTGGTGACGTCCGTTTCCACGGTGAGCCCGTTCGTGGAGCCAGGCTTCGCCGCAACCTGCCTGTGGCACGAGTTCGGCGAGGGCGAAACGCCGCCGTGGTGGCTGCTGCTGGCCGATCCGCTGTGTGTGGAATACAGCAAGCGCGACATCACCGTCGATGACGGAGGCGTTCTACGCTTCCTCGTCGCCGAGCCTGCCAGGTTCGCCGTCACCACACTGACCTGCCACTACTATCAGAAGGACCACTGGAGCGTGCAGCACACCGCGGGAGCGGACCCCTGGGTAACGTGGGACGGCCAGTACTGGTGGGACAAGACCACCCATCGAGCCGGCGCTCGACTGACCAACTTCCGCATCAACGGCCACACTGCTGGGATCGGCGACGTGGTCGCCGCCCTCCGAAGCGCCTACCCAGACCTCGCCAGCGCACTGAGCGAATACGGCCAAAGTGCAGGCGAAACAGGACTGACTGCAAACCTGCCCTACGACCTGCGCTGCGCGCTGACCGGGTGAACCTCCGTGCCAACCTCCGGCCGACGGACCATCCTGCAGGCTCTGACCGCCGCCGTCGCGACGCTGGCTGCCGGGAGGATCGCCGATCCAGCGATGACCTCGGCCGCGGCAGCAATGACAGAGAGCCGTCCAGTACAGACGCTGCTGGCGTTCGCCGACACACTGATACCGGGTCAGCACCGCTTTCCGGGCGATGTCGTGGTCGCTGACGCTGTCACCGGTCCCGGCGCAGTGCAGGCCGGCGCCATCGACATACTCACCTCACCACACCTGGCCCTGGAACCGCTGCTTCCGTCGATCGCATCGCTGCTGGATGCCCGGGCTGTCGCCTACGCCACGGCCCGGCTCATCTGGCTGACGCCTTTCCGGCCGCCGTTCGTCGGCCTGGCGTTCTCCCATCGGACTGCTTTGGTGGAGAGCCTGTTCAACCCCGGTGACGTGGATCGGCCAGTCTGGCAGGTCCTGAGTCTGCTGATGGGGCTGGCCTTCGATACCGCCGGACAGTACGACACACAACAGGCCGTCACCCAGACACATCCAGGCCTGGCATGGCTGGGCTTTCCCGAGCCGGACGCGGACGGCCTGTGGAGATTCGTCGACTTCTCCTACGGACGCCCACTGGCGGCCCTCCACCCTGCCACAAGCCCTTCGGGCAGCCCGGCATGAGCGCCCTGACCACGGACGTCCTGGTGGTCGGAAGCGGCTTCGGCGGCGCTATCCCGGCCTACTACCTCGCCGCGGGCGGCGCCCGCGTCACCGTCCTCGAGCGCGGCCCCCGACGCGCCGCCGCCGACTTCACCCATTCGATGCGGCTGGGCACCTACAACAAAATCGTCGATGTGATCCGAGGCGACGGCGTCACGGTCGTCGCGGGCAACTGCGTCGGCGGCGGCAGCGTCGTATATTTCGCTGCCTCCCTACGTGCACCGGCCTTCGTCTTCGAACGCCGCGGCAGCCTCGGCCACCGATTATGGCCCGCCGCTCTGACCCGCGCACGTCTCGATCCGTGGTACGACCGCGTCGAGGAAGCTCTGCCGGTCACCCACACCGACTGGCCCGACGTCTCCTACGCCGGCGGTGTTCTGGCCGCCGCGTGTCATCGGACGGGCCACACCTGCAACCCGGTCCCCGTGGCAGTCGACACCCGGGTCTGCACCAATTGCAACTGGATGCTGTCCGGCTGCCGCTTCGACGCCAAACGCTCCCTGCTGCTCAACTACCTGCCCGCAGCCGAAGCCCACGGGGCTGTCATCCGCGCCCTGCACGAGGTCCAGAGCATCACTCCCTCGCACCTGTCCGCATACCGCTACGCAGTCACCTACACCGTTCTCGATCCCGGTGACTACACCTGCACTGCTGAGGCCGGAATCATCCACGCCAAAACCGTGGTCCTGGCCGCCGGAGCCATCGGTACACCCGTCATCCTCCAACGCTCCGCACTTCTGCTTGGAGGTATTCCCAGCGCTGTCGGCCGCTACTTCTCGGGCAACGGCGACCGTGTCAGCGTCGCCGACATTGATGAGACCAAGGCCCGCACTCTGCTGGGGCTGTCCCGCCCGGACGGCTCCGCCTACCAAGCGCTGCCCATAGGCCGCCCCATCACCGCCGCCACCTTTGACTACCTTGACGCCACCGCCCCCGAGTACAGCCGTTTCACGCTCCAGCAGATTTACTTCCCCCCGCTGACCAACCTCCTGGCACAGGCCTATGACGCCACATGGTTCGGCACCGGGAAACGCAGCATGCGTGCCCGGTGGCGTTCCTGGCTCACCCTCCTGGCCATGACCGAGGACGACAATGAAGGAACCTTCGGGTTGCCGCCGCTGACCGGCAGCTTCGCTCGCCTTGCCCCCGGTCTCGGACAAGGCACCATGTCCTACCACCCCAACTTCCGCACCAGACAAGCCTGGAGCAAAGCCGACATCGCGCTGCGCACCATCCTGGAGAAAGACGGCCTTTCCCACGTACAGCCTTGGGACGAGGACGTCGCCGGCACCGTCACAGCCCACCCTCTGGGCTCAGCCCGGATAGGCGACGACCCCGCCACCAGCGCGCTCACTGACACCCACGAACTACACGGCCACCCTGGTCTCTTCATCACTGACGGCTCCGCCGTTCCTACCTCCCTTACCGTCAACCCGTCACTGACCATCGCAGCCCTCGCCGAACGCGCCGTTCCCGCCATCATCACCGACACGAGCAGCACCGGAGTCCCCGTCCGAGGCGGCGCACCTCTACCCACCCAGTAACCGGCGGTGCCGGCCGGAACGGAAATACCGTGCGACTACGGGGCAGGCCGGGCACGTGACAGGGCTTTCCAGATGGGCTGCTCCCATGCCAGCCACGCTGGGGCTCCCGAAGGCAGCAGCCAGCACCACCGACTTCTCCATCCCGAGCGCCCGCGGACCCACCTGATGCGCACCCGCCGCCTGGCACGCGACTACGAACGCCGCACCACCAGCGCCGAAGCGGTGATCTACTGGTCGATGATCCTGCTCATGACCCGCCGCCTGGCCCGGCCACGGTCTGCGCGAGGGTGAATCTGCCCGGCGCGGGCTCGGCCAGCCAGCCGCGCGCGACCAGGCGTTTCGCCGTCGACCGCAGCGCCTCCACCCGTGCCGGCACCGCGTCCATGCCGAACGCCGCGGCCCTCTCCTGGCAGGTCAGCGGCCCTTGATGGAGCCGGTGGCGGTCCGCGAGCACCTGCAGGATGCGCTGGTAGTCCACCGACAGCACCGACCAGGCCAGCCCCTCACTCCACGGTCGGTCTCCTCCCGTAGTTCGTCCACACGACGGCGAGCACCCAGCTCACGCTGTTCCAACAGCCCGACCACCGACGGCATCCACGACCTCCCAGGGAGCGACAGCACGTGCGGGTGGTGGTCGCGGCGATGGACTGCACGATGACCTCGTGGCTGGTCAGGGGCCTGCCGCGCCAGTTCATGGTGATGTGGGAGAACAGCCGATGCTCGATCCGGTTCCACTTCGAAGGACCGGGAGGAAAATGACAGCCAGTGATGTCCAGGCCCGTCTCCAGGGCCAGGGTGGCGAGTTCGGCCTTCCAGGCGCGGGTCCGGTAGCCGTTAAAACCGCCCGCATCGGCGGTGATGAGCAGTCGTCCGGCCTGCGGGTAATCCTCCTTGCCGCGGCCCTTCCACCAGCGGCGGACGGATTCGACGGCGAAGGCGGCGGTGTCATGGTCGGTGCCGACACTGACCCAGCCGGTGTTCGCAGCCAGGTCATAGATGCCGTAGGGCACGGCCTTCCCGAGTACTGTGTCCGGGAAGTCATGGGTGCTGACCTGCACGGGGTCGCCTGCGGGCCGCCACTCGCGGCCGCCGTTCTTGTACGACCCCACGATTTCCTTCTTCTTCGTATCGACGCTGATCACCGGGTCCCCGGCGTCGATATGGTTTTGGCCTGCTCATTGATGTAACGGAACTGGCCGTCCCGGTCGGGATGCTGCCGGCTTCGATGGTCTTGGCGTTCCCCTGAAGGCTGAAGCCTTCCTCGCGCAGCACGTCGGCGACGGTGTCGGCGGATATCCGGTGACCCTGGCGGCTGAGTTCGGCGGCCAGATGACGGGTGGACTTCGTCGTCCACCGCAACGGGGACATCGGATCACCCCGCACATCCGGCTCGACCAGGGCCAGCAGCGCCGGCCTAACCTCGCGCTTTCGCGAGTGGGTCTGTCCGGGTCTTGATCAAAAAAGCGGAGAGTGCTGCTGACCTGCAACGATGGGACTTGTCGAGGGTCCTGTCACTGCAAGGAAAGAAGCACTCTCCAGGTGAAGAAGAGTAGCGGGTCGTACCCGCGCGTCCGTGTCGAGGGCGGCGGCCGCGGGGTGGTCTCGCAGGCCGGGGCGGTGCTGCTGGTCGAGACGGCCCGCAAGTGTGGCCTGGACGGTGCGATAGCGGCGGCACTGGCACCGTGGCGCAAGCCGCGGGCCGTGCACGACCCAGGCAAGATCCTGCTGGATGTGGCGCTGGCCGTCGCGCTCGGCGGCAACTGTCTGGCAGACGTCGGCATGCTGCGGGCCGAGCCGGCTGTGTTCGGCCCGGTGGCCTCCGATCCGACCGTCTCCCGCCTCGTCGACGCGCTCGCCGCCTCCGGCCCGAAGGCTCTTGCGGCAATCCGGGGCGCACGTTCCGAAGTACGCACGCGGGTCTGGGAGTTGGCCGGGACAAGCAGTCCGGCCGCCGACGGCCAAGTGATCGTGGACATCGACGGGGTACTGGTGCTCGCACACTCCGAGAAGCAGGACGCCACCCCGACCTGGAAGAAGACCTTCGGCCATCACCCGCTCGTCGCGTTCGTCGACCACGGCCCAGCCGGATCCGGGGAACCGGTGGCCGCCCTGCTGCGGCCCGGCAACGCGGGCTCCAACACCGCCGCCGACCACATCGAAACCGCCCAACTCGCCCTGGCCCAACTGCCCAAACACCTGCGGCGGGGACGGCAGACACTGATCCGCACCGACTCCGCCGGCGGCACCCACACCTTCCTCGACTGGCTCTCCCGCCGGGGCCGGTGGCTGTCGTATTCCGTCGGAATGACCACCACCGACGCCATCCACCAGGCCGTACTGAAGATCCCGAAGAAGGCATGGACACCCGCCTACGACGCCGACGGCACCGAGCGGCCCGGCGCCTGGGTCGCCGAGATCACCGACATGCCCGACCTGAGTACCTGGCCCACGGGCATGCGGCTGATCGTCCGCAAAGAACGCCCGCACCCCGGCGCCCAGTTGCGCTTCACCGACCTCGACGGCAACCGGCTCACCTGCTTCGCGACCAACACGAAAGGCGGCCAGCTCGCCGACCTCGAACTGCGTCACCGCAGACGGGCACGCTGCGAGGACCGCATCCGAGGCGCCCGTGCCACCGGCCTGCGCAATCTGCCCCTGCACGACACGGCCCAGAACCAGATCTGGCTGGAGATCGTCTCCCTCGCGCTCGACCTCCTCGCCTGGATGCCGATGCTCGCGCTGACCGGCGAGGCCCGCCGCTGGGAACCCAAGAAGCTCCGGCTGCGGCTGTTCTCCGCCGCCGCTCAGCTCGTGAACACCGGCCGTCGCCGCTGGCTCCGCCTGCCCGCCCGATGGCCCTGGACCGCTGTCATCAGCCACGCGATCGTCAGGCTCCACGCCCTGCCGAACCCCGGTTGACCAGCCACATCGCCCGTCCCGACAAACCCGCACCACCACACCGGTGAAGTGGAACCCGGCGCCCATCCGACGCGAGAGCCGGGCCCTCGGCCTGCCCCAGCCCCGAAAAGACCCCACCACACAAACGCAGAGTCCCCGTCAACAAACCGACAAGGACTCATGAACGATCGAGGCTAACTGTCCCTAACAAAGGCATTGAGCTTGTTCAGCGGTGAGTCTCCAGGGTGAGAAAGGCTCTGGCGATTGACGTCATCCGGCTCGGGTTGCAGCGGGCTTTGCGGAGGATCCGCCAGGTCTTGACCGATGCGATGGATCTCTCGACAGGCCACCGCAGACGCGAGTGCGCCCGGTTGACGCATCTCTGTTTGACGGTGAGGTCTTTGCCCGGTCGTATGGGGCACGACGACGATGTCACCGGCGCCCTGGTAGCCGGGGTCGGCCAGGATCGGGATGCCCAGGCGGATACACGTAGCGATGATCCGGTGCCGTCGGGCCGCGGTCAGATCGTGGGTCCGGCCGGGCAGCGCGGGCGAGATCCACACCAGCGTGCCGTCGGGAGCGGTCACCACCTGCAGGTTCACGCCGTGCCGGCGGTGCTTTCCCCAGTAGTCCGCCCGGCCGTCGCCGGTCCGGTCGCACTCGGCGAGTGTCCCCTCCAGCAGCAGGTAGCGGGCGTCGGGGCGATCTCAGGGCCGCGGTCAGACCGGGCGCGAGCTCTGCGAGGTGGCCGATCACGGCGTGCACGTGCGCGTGTGCGGTGCCCAGGCTGATACCGAAGCCGGCCGCGAGCTGACGCAGGGTGTCGTTCTTCCGCAGGTATACCAGTGCGACCAGGGCGCGCTCGGACGCTGGCAGCTTATCGGCCGTTAGTTCGTGATTTCTGAAGGGTGGATTGCGGCGAACCCACGGAAAGGGGGTGCCACTGATGGCTATTGGATCATTGAGTTCGCGAACTCGACCGGTGTTGGGCCGTGTCGCGTTCGAAGAGTCGGCGCACTTCGGGGTTCTCGAGGGAGCTGGTGTAGCGGACCGCGCCGGGAATGCTCATGTCGAAGAGGTCGCAGACGCGTCGGAGATCTCCGTCAGTGGCGAGCACTTCGTCGAGGATCCGGTCTTCGCGCAGATGCCTCGGGGTCATACCCAAGAGGCGGTGGAACCACATCGGTCCTACTGGGTCGGTGCGTGGGGCGGTCTGCAGGTTGATGATCAGGTGCGGGTTGAGAGTGCGGGGCCAACGCCGCTGCCGGTGGTCGAGGTATGCGGTCAGCCGCTGTTGAACCGGGCGGGCCAGCGGAATGTCTCGCTCGTCGAGGTGCAGTCGGCCGTCGTGGATGTCGGCCAGGTGCAGGCGGCGGATCTGTCCCGGCATCAGCGCGTGGAAGACCAGCAGTGCGGAGACGAGGGCGGCTGTGGGGTGCGAGCTGTCCAGACGTTCGCGTACGACCACGGGTGCCAGGGGCAGCGGGTCGCGGCCCTCGGCCCTGAGGGTGCGGAGGCGGGCGGTGGGGTTGGTGAACACGACCTTGCTTGCTTTGAGGATGCGGAAGAGCGAGCGAAGTCCCTGGCTCTGATGCGAGCGGTCGGTGCCGCTGTGGGGAAGCACGTCCAGCACGTGCTCTCGGGTGATCTCCCTCAGGGTCGTGTGGCCCGTCGCGGCCCACTGCTCGAGCGCGGGCAAGGACCACAGAAGCAGAAGACGGATGGTCTTGTGGTCGCGAGGCTGGCTGCGCGGAGGGGTGCTGCTGCCGTTCAGCAGGATGTCGAACCAGGTCCGCAGTTCCTCAGCCATGGGGGCGGGCAGACCGGCGGTCTTCCGGTCGAACCACGGCACCACGGCGGAGACGAGGTCGTCCTCCAGGAGGCCGACGGCCGCCAGGACCCTGCCGATCTGAGCAGCGGGCAGTCTGATCGAGGAGAGGGCCTGGACGTCCTGGGCCCGGATCGGTGCGCCGGGCGTGTCCTGGGTGCCCAGCAGGATCCGGATGCCGTGACGGACGCGGTTGGTGGGGCTCTTCGTCCAGCCGTGCTGTGCCGCCCGCTGAAGGGTGAAGTGGTCGAGGAAGGCTGCCGCGCCGAGGTCAGGTGGCTCGGGAAAGGAACGGCGAAGGCCTGTGGCGAGGTCGCGCGGGAGATCGAACAGAACCGTCTGCCGGTGCTCCACCGGTACCGGGTGGGCGAGGGTGACAGCGGCTGTAGAGCGTGGGCCCGCCGCGCGGAGGTTGCGGGTGGGCAGGGCGAAGTACAGCTGCTGGCCGTGCCGGTTGGCTTCGGCGGCCGGGAAGTACTTCGCGTGGCGTCGGACGCGTTCAGCGACGGTCTGCCGCCAGCACAGCCGGCATGTTCCGCCCGGTTTGGTGGGGCGGCGGTGTTCACAGAACGGGCAGGTGGCGACCGGGTAGTGCTCGGGCCGTGCGCGCCACGAAGTGCAGCCCTTGCACAGCCAGTTGCCGCGCCGGGTCACGCCCCAGGCATGGCAGTCCCGGCAGGAGCCCGGCGGCTGGGGAGCGAAGTGGTGGCAGAGCCGGCACAGGCCGCTGGAGTAGTAGTCGCGGTCCGATCCACAGTCCCGGCAGCGCGGCGGGACGTGCGGACCATCAGGCATGCAGTCGTAGCAGAGGTCGGACCGGCTGGTGGCGACCGGCTTGGTGCGGCATCCCGGACAGATGCGCGGGTGGTTGCGCGTCATGCCGGGGGCGCCGAGCGGTTGCGCCCGAACCGCGGCGTGATCACCGGCCCGCCCACTGCCTCGGCGGGCTGTGCCGGTTTGCGGGCCGCGACTTTGTCCGGTTCGCAGATAAGCAGGTCGGTGGGGCTGCATTCCAGGACGGCGCAGAGCACGTCGAGGTCATCGAGCCGGATGGTCGTCGGAGTACCGGTCCACAGCGCCGACATCTTGCCGGCGCTGATCTCCAGGCCGGCTTCGGAGAGCCGGCGGCGCAGTTCGGTGGACTTCCAGATGCCCTGTTCGGCTGCTCTCATGCGAAGTTGCCAGCGCATCGGGTCACCTCGCCTCTCCGCAGAACCGGGCGGTGACGCGCTCGTTGGCGTCCTCCCAGGCCCGCTCGATGTGGTCGTTATGGACGTGAATGTAACGAGTCGTGGTGGCGAGCCATTCATGGCCAAGGAGTTCCTGGATGGCCTTGAGATCGAGGCCGCGCAGGTAGAGCGAGGACGCGCAGTAGTGCCGCAGCCCGTGTGGGGTGAGTCGGTCGTTCCACTCCGGCAGCCAGGTCGCCACGGCCTGGGCCAGGCCAGAGCGGAGTGCGTCGTCACCCACTCGGGTGCAGTATCCGGTGAGGGGGTCGCGGCGCTCACTGGGCAGCAGCGGTGCGTCCGAGCGCTGCCAGTCGTCGCCGAACTGGTGACGGATGTCGGTCAGCCACCAGTTCATGAGCGAGTCGATGGAGTTGATCGCGGACACGAACCGGGTCTTCGGTCCGCGTCCGCGGCTGCCTTTGCCGTACCGGACGTGCAGTTTGCCGTGGGATCCCAGGTCGGGACGCCAGTCCCGGATGTCGAGCATGACGGTTTCATTGATCCGCAGCCCTCCGCGGCGCCACAGGGACGCAGCGAAGTAGTTCCGCGCGGCCGGGAGGAACTTGCGGACACCGGGGAGTGTGGCGCCCCAGTTCGTGAAGAGATGCTCCACTTCCGGATCGGTCGGCGGCACTCGTACCGAATCGCCGCCGATCCGCGCCGGCCGGTTGAACTCGTCGATCGGCTGGACCAGCGCGTGCCCAGTCAGGGCGTGGATGTCGCCTTGATAGCGCAGCAGGAGGAAGTCGTAGAGTCCGGCGATGGCCAGCGCCTTCTTCTGCACCGTCGACTTGGCCAGGGCCCGATCTCTTCGCTGGTAGGCCAGGAAGCGGTCTGCGTCAGCAGGCTGGGCCGTCCATACCGAGCGTCCCAGGAACCGCAGAAACTCGAAGATCATCCCGCGCTCGCCTGCGATGGTGCTGTCGGCCCATCCCGCTCCGACCATCGCCAGCGCGTACTGATCCACCAGTTCCTGCTCGAAGTCCTCTCGCTCCTGTTCCGAGCGCAGCTCGCGTCCGGAGCCGATCGAACGGACAACCGCCAGCGCCATGGGTTCCTCAGTTCACTCGGAACGTCTGTACGCCAGGCTTTTCCACTTTCCTTCAAGAATCATGACGAAAGGTCGAGATCTTGCGGCAACGGGGTGAACCGCCTCTGGCCTGGGAAGCAGCTCCACCGGGGAACTCCTGGGCAGCAAGAACTCACGGCAGTAGCGGCAGCACCTGCGGTCACCTTCACGGGTGACAATGAGCATCGTGACCCACTCCACCAGGGCATGCGGAACATCGAGTACGGCACGATAAGGAACCAACAGAGCCCCAAGGCTGAAGAGTTGAGCGTAGACACCTCGCTCAACAGCCCTGGGGCTCTGCCCGTTCCGCCCTCACCACACCTCACCCGATCAGTAGCCGAACTGAACAAGCTCACTGGACGTGACGGTGGGTGATCAGGCAGACGGCGAGGCTGAGGAATGCTTCGTGGATGTCGTCGCGTCGTTCCCAGCGGATGCGCAGGCGGCGGAAGCCGTGGAGCCAGGCGATCGTGCGCTCGACGACGTAGCGGAAGATGCCCAGTCCGGTGCCGTGCGGCTCGCCTCGCTTCGCGATCACGGGGCGGATCCCTCGCTGCCAGAGCAGGCGCCGGTATTTGTCGTGGTCGTAGCCGCGGTCGGCCAGCAGCGCGTCCGGCCGCCGGCGCGGTCTGCCGGCCCGGCCCGCGACGGCCGGGATCTTGTCCAGCAGCGGCTCGAGTTGGGTGACGTCGTTGCGGTTTCCGCCGGTCAGCGACACCGCGAGCGGGATGCCCTGTCCGTCGACGATGAGGTGGTGCTTGCTGCCCGGACGTGCGCGGTCGACCGGGCTGGGTCCGCTTTTGGGCCCCGTCGGGCCGCGCGGACGTGCGAGGAATCGATCACCGCCCTCGACCAGTCCAGCTGGTTCTTCGACCGCAGCTTCTCCAGCAGCAGCACGTGCAGCTGGTCCCAGACTCCGGCCTCGTTCCAGGCCGCCAGGCGCCGCCAGCAGGTCATCCCCGAGCCGAAGCCCAGCTCCTGCGGCAGGTACTCCCACTGGATCCCGGTATGCAGGACGAACAGAATCCCGCACAGGCCTGGCGGTCCGGCACTCGAGGTCTGCCCTCGACCTGCTTCGGCGCCGGCCCGGGCAGCAACGGCTCGATGAGTGCCCAGAGTTCATCCGACACGATCCACGGTCGCGACTGACGTTTCCCCACGACGAGATCAACGAGCGGACAGGCCAACAGTCACATGATCAACAGCTTTTGTTAGAGCCAGTAAGTCCCAGGTCCAGATCGACCGTCCGCTTGCGGCCTCCGCCCACCCGGCGTACCCGCCCCAACGGGGCCTCACCGGAGTGGCCTCCCGCACCCCGGCGGCCCGGGCGACCAGCCTGATCCCGCCACGGGCCAGCGACCGGGCTTCCGCCCCTATCAGCAGACGCCGCTGCCTCTCGTCAAGATGCGGGAAGATCGCCTCAAACTTGGCTGCCAGAGCTTCCCGTTGAACCTCCGATACGCCCATACCACGCCAACGAGTCGGCCAGCGGGAAGCTACGGGTTAATGCTCTGCGAGCCCTTAAGTTATTGGTATTGAGGCTAAAGCTGGTCGGCAGTGTTGGTGACCGTGACCGTAGCCTCGACGAGGTCGCCGGGGCTGTTGTCCCACGTGTCCCAAACCTTAATTTTATAGCTCTTCGTCTGGCCCGGGGCAAGGCGAATTGTTGAGCCTTGCGTGTGTCCGTCCCAGCCGAAATCAGGGTCCGTGGGACCGTAGCAGTGATTGTCCTCGAAGATGTATAGGCTGCTGACGTAGTCGACGTAGCCCGATGCTACCTGCTTCGCCCCGGCGCCCAGATCACCCGTGACTTCGCCCCCAGCGCATGATGAGACGAGGTTGATACCCGTCCAACCAGGTGACTGTGGAGTCAGGGCAATCTTCCCGGAACGCAAGCTGTAGGCATGCGTATAGTCATCGGGTGTGAAGACAGTGCTGTCGTCGTCTTGCGCGTGAAAATTTACTCTGACGGCAACGGTGTTGACCCAGCCGCCGTTCGTGGTGGCAGACGCAGGTGATGCGGGCAGCGCGATGAGTGCTGCAGCTGCGGCACCAGTGCCGGCCAGGGCGAGTGCCTTACGGAGAAGAGGCATGCTTTATCCTTTTTTTGGTGCAGAGCGCCAGCAGTTGAGGGAAGCCCTGACAGCGGGCTTAGCTGCTGACACCTGACAACACGCGCACTAAGGGTCCGCTGGACTGGGTAATCGGTACTCCATCCCAGGCCATGCCGCGCGAGGCGACGACGCTTAGCGTGGAATCCGGGTCTTCGAAGTTAAGCGGTGCGGAGGTGTCCGCGGGCTCGGCGGGTGGTCACGCAGCGTGTGCGTAGGCGCTGGCTGTCGGCATTGCGGAAACCGAACGCGTTGCGGGCGACCAGCTTGATCACGCGGTTGATTCCCTCACTCTTGGCGTTGTGGTGTCCGGTGTCGATGAACTCGGCGATCTCGGGCCACCAGCGGTCGATGGTGGTGGCGAGGGTGCGGACTTCGGGGATGTCGGCGTCGGTGCACCAGGTCAGGAACCAGCGGGCATGGCCGATGGTCACGTCCCCTGTGATGGTGTAGGCGATCAATCCTCCGTAGTGTTCGGGGTGTTGGGGAGTGCATGGGTGGTGTGGTCGGCGTGTTCGGCGGCGTAGATGGCAGTCATGCTGCCTTCGGACAGGTAGCGGCGGGGGAAGGCGATCCATTCGTCGTGCATCTCGCTGAGCACGGCGGTGACCAGCCGCTCGAGGGCGGCCGGGTTGGGGAAGACCTGCACGACGTCGGTGCGGCGCTTGATCTCGCGGTTGATCCGCTCCAGGGGATTTGAAGACTGGATCTTCTTCCAATGCCAGATGGGAAAGGCAGCGAAGGCGGTCAGGTCCTCCTTGGCGTCCAGGAGCATCTGCCTGACCTTGGGAAACTGCTGCCCGAGCATGTCGGCCACCGCATCGAGTTGGTGATGGACGGCTTCGGCGGTGGGCTGGATGAAGATGGTGCGGATGGTCGCCGCGACCATTTCCCCGGATTCCTTGGGGATCACGGAAAACACATTCCTCAAGAAATGGACACGACAACGCTGCCAGGCGGCACCGAGCATGACCTTGCGGATCGCTGCCACCAGGCCGCTGTGACTGTCGGAGATGACCAGACGGACCCCGCCCAGGCCGCGTTCGCGCAAGGAGCGCAGGAACTCGCTCCAGAACGCTTCGGTCTCGCTGTCACCGACCATCACACCCAGCACCTCACGGCCGCCGTCCTCACTGATGCCGGTGGCGATGACCACGGCCTGGGAGACGATCCGGTGGTTCACGCGCACCTTGCAGTAGGTGGCGTCCAGGTAGAGGTAGGGGAAGCGGCTGTGATCCAGGGGCCGGCCGCGGAAGACCGTGAGCTGTTCGTCCAGGTCACCGCAGATCCGTGAGACCTCGCTCTTGGAGATTCCGCTGTCCGCGCCGAGCGCCTTGACCAGGTCGTCGACCGAGCGGGTGGACACCCCGTGCACGTATGCCTCCATGATGACGGCGTAGAGCGCCTGGTCGATGCGGCGCCGCCGTTCCAGCAGGCTGGGGAAGAAGCTGCCGCTGCGCAGCTTCGGTATCGCCAGGTCCAGATCGCCGGCCTGGGTGGCCAAGGTCTTCTCCCGGTGGCCGTTGCGGAAGGCGGTGCGGGCTTCGGTGTGCTCGTTCCACTGGGCGCTGATCCGGCCGCTGAGCTCGGCCTCGATCAGCTCTTGCAGCATGCGCTCGGCGACGTTGCGGACGAGCTCGATCCCGTCCGCCGTGCGTAGTGACTCCAGCAGGCGTTGTAGGTCAGACTGGGACAAGGCCATCGGGCACCTCCAGGGTTGAACTGGCCGTTCACCAGGGAGATTTGCACGGTGGCCTGCCTCATGCGCAGGGAGCGGAGACCGTCACCGGATGCACGCCCCGGGCACCCGCCCGCGCACACCCACACGGTGATCGCCTACACCATCACGCGGGACGCCATCTGGCCGATTTGTTCACGATTGGCGCCGGTGCGGGCCAGGGCGAGGAGGGTACGCAGGCTTTCCCTGGCGATCCACACGGTCAGCAGCCTCTGCCCGATCGGTCCCTCGTCCAGCAGCGGGTTCCACATCTTCGCGAACTGCTCGTCGGTGAGGTTCTCGCGGTTGCGGAGCAGCCGTCGGCGGGCTGTCCATTCTGGGTCGGTGGCCCGTCCGCGCCGGCCCCGGACCCCGGCGGTGGTGCGACGCCGCACGGTGGAGAGCACCTTGTTCGCGCGCTGGACGACGTGGAAGTGATCGACGACCACGACGGCGTGCGGAAGTCCGGTGCGGATCGCGGCCCGGTAGGTGGCCGACATGTCGAAGGCGACGTATTTGATGTTCTTGCGCCAGTCCCCTGGTGTGGTGGACAGCCAGGTCAGCACGTCAGCGGCGGTGCGGCCCTCGACCTGGCCGAGCAGGGCACCGGTGCCAAGCGCGTCGATGAACCCGGTGTGCCGGCGGTCCCGCACCAGCAGCCACTCCCGGTGTCGGGATCCTGTTCCCAGCCGGTGCGGCCGCGCCTGGTCTCGTCGATGCCCAGCACCTTGTCGTGATCCGGGCCCCGGCCGGTATCTGCGGGACCTGCTCGGTGAACGACTTGCGCGGACAGGACACTTCCCCGCACCACCACCGGCGCTTGTGCCAGAAGAACTCCAGCCCGCGCTCGCCGTACGGAAGGTCACGCGGCCGGGTGGTCGCCGGCCCCTTCATCCGGGAGGAGAAGACCCCGCACTCCGGACAGGCCCTGGCCGCCTCATCCGCCGTGACCAGATGCACCCGTCGGGTGCCGTCCTCAAGCCGCTCGACCCGGTGTACGGACACCCCGGCCAGATCCAGCAACAACGTCGTATCGTTGACCACGCCCGTGGCTCCCCAGATGATCGTTCTTCTGCCTCAAGAACAGAAATGATCACCCAAGTACCACGGGCGTCCTGCATCCAGGACCGACAACCACTCCACTCATCACGGACTGTGACGGGAAGTCAGTACGTACTCCGACACGCACCGCTTACTGACTTCGGCTCGTTAGGGTGAATCTTCGCGAAGTCCCTGAGGGGCCTGTGGTGGTGGCTGTATTCCGTGGTGTGTGAGGTATGCGGATGGGGGCGGGCTGACCTCTGCGGGGCGCCGGCGCCGGGAAACGATACGGATGCGGGCAGCCGAGTTGTTCGAGCAGAAGATCAAGCCGCCGGAGGTTGCAAGGCGCCTGCGGGTGAGCCTGAAATCGGCTTACCGGTGGCACCAGTTGTGGCGGGACGGAGGTCGTGAGGCTCTGACCTCGCGTGGCCCGAGCGGGTCGCGATGCCGTTTGTCACCGCGCTGCCTGGAGAAGCTCGCCGGGTATCTCGAGCAGGGCCCGGCCGCGCATGGATGGGTGGAGGACCAGGTGTGGACCGCTGCTCGGGTGGCCACGCTGATCGGCAGGAAGTTCCACCTCTCCTACAGCGTCTCGGGAGCCACCAGGCTGATGCACCGGCTCGGCTTCAGCTCCCAGGTCCCCGCGCGGCGGATTGCCGAACGCGACGAGCAGGCCGTCACCGCGTGGAAGGAGGCGACCTGGGCGGAGATAAAAGAGCCCGGGCGGCCTGCGGAGGCTACATCTGCTTCGAGGACGAAGCGGGTTTCACCCGCCGACCGCCCAAAGGGCGAACCTGGGGCCGGCGCGGCCGCACCCCGGTCGTGACGGTCAGCGGCCGCCGCTCGGGGCGCCTGTCGGTGGCCGGGCTGATCGCCATGCGGCCAGGCTCACGGACCCGGCTGTGCCACCGCCTGCGCACCCACCCCGCAGGCAAGGGCAAGCGCCGCAGCATGGGCGAGCGCGACTTCATCGCGCTGATCGACGGCGTCCACCACCTCCTCAAGGCGCCGATCGTGCTGGTGTGGGACCGGCTCAACACCCACGTCTCCCACGCCATGCGTGAACTGATCGCCGAACGTGAATGGCTCAAGGTGTTCCTGCTCCCCGCCTACTCACCCGACCTCAACCCCGTCGAGTGGGTATGGGCGCACGTCAAACGGAGCCTGGCCAACCTCGCCGTCGTCGCCCTCGACCGGCTCCAAAC
Source organism: Streptomyces sp. NBC_00289 (assembly GCF_041435115.1). Taxonomy (NCBI): domain Bacteria; kingdom Bacillati; phylum Actinomycetota; class Actinomycetes; order Kitasatosporales; family Streptomycetaceae; genus Streptomyces; species Streptomyces sp. NBC_00289. The sequence goes on from NZ_CP108046.1 coordinate 554,806, forward strand.
CCTCGTTCGCAACCGGCTCAAACGCCTCCAGTACCGGCCCGACACCCTCGACGGCTTCATAGCCGGCACCGGCCTGGCCCTCGACGATCCAAAGTCACCCTGACAAGCCGAAGTCAGTAACTTCGAAGACTCGGAATCCCGGCGGCTGGGTCCAGGGCGGCTTCAAGTTCCCGGTGGGGGTGGGCTGTCGGTGATGCCGCGGATCCAGATGGCGTGTTCGGTGTGTCCCGGTCGCTTGGGTGGTCTTGGCGATGTTGTCCACTTCCAGCAGCCGCAGTGCCGATGGCCAGGTTCCGCAGAGCACGGCCGGCGATCGCGGTGGACGGCAAGGCACTGAGCGTTTTCAGGGTGGCCACTGATCGAGTGATGCAAGGGGATGGCTGGCAGGGCAACGGACGAGGCTCCCAGGCAGTTGAGAGAGGTATCTGACATGCGATCTCGGTTGCCGGGGAGCCCCGTTGATTACGTATCCTGCCGCACTCGACCTCCCGCATGCCCTCGTGGAGACGGTCACGATGCTGATCGTCCTTCGTGAGGGTGACCGCCGGTGCAAGCTCCGTCCGTCCGCGCGTGCGGTTGTCGCGCTCGTGTACTTGCGCCAGCACACCACGCTGGCCCAGATCGCCGCTGGTTTCCGCATCAGCGTCGGGACCGCGCACGCCTATGTCCGCTCCGTGGTGGGCCTGCTGGCGCGCCGGGCTCCGGGGCTGACGCGGGCCCTGCGTGAAGTGAAGGCCCGGGCGGAATACGTGCTGGTGGACGGCACCCTCGCGGAGTGCGACCGGGTCGGTGACGGCCGCGGGGACTACTCGGGAAAGCACCGGCGTCACGGTGTGAACCTGCAGGTCGTCACCGATCCGGACGGCACCATCGTATGGATCTCGAAGGCGCTGCCCGGTCGCACCCACGACCTCACCGCCGCCCGCACCCACCGGATCATCGACACCTGCCGCAGACTCGGTATCCCGGTCCTGGCCGACCTCGGCTACCTCGGTGCCGGCGGCACCATCACCACCCCGATCCGACGTTCTCCCGGCAAAGAACTCAACCGCCGGCAGCTATCGCTGAACAGGGCTCATGCCCGCCTGCGCTACCCGGTCGAGCGCGGCATGGCCCGATTGAAGACCTGGCGGATCTTCCGCAAAGCCCGCTGCAGCCCCACCTGGCTCACCACCGCAGCCAAAGCCGTCCTCACCCTTGAGAGCTACTGCTGAAAATCCTCACTGTCCGGCTCCGCGCACCGGCAGCAGCGCCACCGGCACCTGCTGTCCGCCGTCACCCACGCCCCCGCCCTCGCCCTGGCCCAGCGGGAGGTGGGGCCAAGACCAACGACACAGCCGCCTTCCGTCCGCTGTTGGAACCCCTCGATCCGACCGCGCACCGTGGTCACCTTCGACGCCCTGCACAGCGTCGAGGACCAGGAGAAGAAAGCCCACTGCATCGCGGTGATCAAGGGAACCCAGCCGACCGCGTCGGCCCAGGTCAAAGCCCTGTCGTGGGAACAGGTGCCCGTAGCGCACACCGTCTCCGGCATTGGGCACGGGCGGCGGGAGTCCCGCTCGGCCAAGACCATGGCCATCGCGGCGAACCTGGACCCGATCGCCTTCCCGCAAGCACGGCCGGCCCTGCGCATCCACTGGCGCCGACAAGAGAGCAAGGGCTCGGCCAACTCCGGCAAGGGTGCGGCGAGTTCGCTCCGCGAAGCCTGGCCACCGTGCGGGCGATGGGCATCACCGCGCAGATCATCGTCCGCGCCGGCTCTGCGTACTTCTCCCACAAGGTCGTCGACGTCTGCCGCAAGGCCGGCGCACGGTTCTCGGTCGCGGTCAAGAAGACGATCCGCGAGGCCATCGCGGACATCGCCGAGGACGCCTAAACGCCGATCCGGTACGCCGCCGCCGTCCGGGGACGAGGAGGAGGAATGCCGGATCTCCGACGCCGAGATCACCGAGGCCCCCTTTCACAGCGTTCACCAGCAAGAAGAAGTTCCACGCCACCGCCCGGCTGATCGTGCGCCGCGTGAAGCGCCTGAACCTCAAGAGGATGCGCGAGGCTGTTCGGCGTCTGGCGCCACCACGTCATCTTCACCGACAGCCCGTTCCCCTGGCCCAGGCCGGACCCATACACCGCGACCACACCCAGACCGAACAGGCCTTCGCCGATTTCGAACACTCCGCGCTCGCCCACGCCATCGGGGAAGTTCCCTCGCCGCCACTGCCTACAATCTCACCCCGCGCCGCCGGGCCATCTCGCCTCCGTCTTCCACGCCAGGGCGCGGACCGGCACCATCGCCGCCACCTGATCAACATCCCGCCCCGCTCGCCACCGGCGCACGCCGCCTCACCCACCACCTGCCCCACCTCTGGTGCTGAGCCGACGACTTCACCCACCTGCGAACGGCAACCGGACAGCGCATGGTCACCTGCCCCCCACGACCGCCCGGCCCGCCCACGACCCGAAAGACCTCGAAGCCCCCGCACGGACGGTCACCCGGCGATCACCGCTACCCGCATCCCAAAGAAGAACCCAGAACCCGCCCGAAACCCATGATCACAATTCACACGGTGGATCGAGACTGAAGCATCACCGACAGCCCGCTCCCAGCGGGAACTTGAAGCCGCCCTGCCGCAACTGTTCCCACGGCCAACACCGGGAATGACCAACATCAACTGACGCAGTAGGGGCCATTTTTTCACCCCGTCGGAATCGGCTCACAATTCAAGGTGTCGTGGACACGTAACGTCAGGCGAGTTGCAGCGTTTACGGCTGAAGTCCGGCCACGGACGAAGGTCCACTCGAACTGACGGCGGAGCTGGTCCGGTACGGGATCTGGGGCAATCGCGCTAGAGGGTTACTCCGCCTCCACAGACCTGAGCAAGATCTACTCTTCCCTTTACCTGGCGAGATGCTTGCAATAGGCAGTGCGTACCGACGGGACAGGGTGAGATAGTTTTGAGTGCATCAGATCAGATAGTCGCTTACGGCATTATATTCACACTCACGGGATTCTTTGCGTGCATCATTTTGTTGCTTATCCTGGGACTCGCCCGTGAGGCGATCGCCGAAGTTCGCAGGCATCTGAGTTCTCGACGAGATTAAGTACGTGCCATTTTGGCTGTTACCGCGTACGCGCACTCCTGTCGTTTTGCAGCGACGAATGGGAGGACCCTGCCGAACCGCACTTCACCTTGCGGGCAACCTACTTCAACAGCATAAGGATGCTGAGGACCGCGACAGTGGCTGTCGAAATTGCTCAACTGCGCCATGTCTTTGCAAGACACCAGGTTTCGGCAATGATCACCGAATCCCATAGGGTGCTTCTCGGAACTCGGCGTGGCGGCCTGCTCTCAGAGCATGCCAACACCAATCATGGGAAGCAACTCGCACAGAAGGAATTGCAAGCGCGATGGAAAACGAGGACCAACCCGCGGCCGGATGGACTGTACCAGGTTACACGCATGATCGCGAGCTCGGCTCGGGTGCCAGCGGATTAGTAGTAGGAGCACGGGAAGACGCAACAGGAACTGCAGTAGCCATCAAGTATCTTAACCAAGAACTGTGCGACGACCCTGCTTTTCGTAAAAGATTTCAAGAAGAGGCCCGTCTGCTGGCGAAATTGCGGTCTCCTAGTGTGGCTCAACTGTACGAGTTTGTCGTGAATCCCGCTGGAATGGCCATCATTATGGAGCTCGTAGATGGCATTTCTTTACGTACGCTTTTGAGTATCGAAGGCATCGTAAGCCCTGAGGCCTCGCTCACACTACTCAAGGGATCATTGCTCGGCCTAGCAGCGGCACATGCTAGAGGTGTCGTGCACCGCGATTATAAGCCCGAGAACATCCTCGTCTCCCTGAATGGATCATCCAAACTCGTAGATTTCGGCATTGCTGTACCGAATGGGGCGGTGGCTGAAATCGCAGGTACGCCATCCTACATGGCACCGGAACAGTGGAGGGGGCAACCAGCCACGCCTGCTACCGACGTCTATGCCGCGACGGCAACATTCTTTGAATGCCTGACTGGAACAAAGCCCTATAGCGGAAGTACGACAACTGCACTGGCTGTACAGCATGCTGAAAGCCCCATCCCTGTCCACCAGGTACCAGAGCCGCTGCGTTCACTGATATACCGTGGCATGGCCAAAACGCCAGTCGAAAGACCAGAAAGCGCGACGGCTTTCCTCCACGATCTTGAAATGATTGCATCGGTAGCATACGGCGCCGAGTGGGAAGATCGCGGACAGAGGAAGTTGGCAGCCCTTACTGCTCTACTACCTCTACTCTTCCCGTTTACCACTGGCCCTTCCTCGGCGGGTACAGCACTAGCCACCACTTCGCTGAATCAGCCTGGGAGAGCTGTCTATCAGCGGGCTTCCACCGATTCGATTTCTATTCGTCGTAGATGGAGAAGGCCTAGTGTCTACCTCGCAGGCGCTGGCGCAATCGCCACGTTCATCGGCGCGGCGATAGTCACTGCACCTTCGCATGACCGCGGGAGTGCGACCTCGCCTGTGGTAGGAGTCGCGCCCACAGCCATGTCGTCCTCGGTGGTTCCTTCTGCTGGTGGCCCGTCTACCTCATCGGCCGCATCGGCAAATGTCACAGAATTGAGCACCCCGTCAGAGGCTCCCGGCTCTGGCGCCGTACCTTCACCGTCCATTAGTGCCCCTGATGCGACTGAAACGACAGTAGGCCCGCGTACTACGGTGTCACCGCAGGCAGACCCCGGCACGCCTAGCGCATCCCCGACTTTTGCAACCGGGGAACCACTGCCTTCGACGTCACCGGCGAGGACCGTGCATGTACTTTCCGTTAACATCACCAACGTCGACTGCAAGGGCAGTCGGGGTGACGCCTCTATAACGGTGCACACAAATGGGGTCGCTGGGGGCAGTTTAAATCTCACCTGGCTGAGTGGGGACCGCCCCGAGCCACAAGGCAGCCACGTGGAGGACGTACAAACTTTCCCCCTTCCTGAAGGCGAGAACTCCGTATACATTAGTGCGCACCATTCCTTTGCCGGAGAAAACTGGTGGGGCGCTATGGTGTCAACCTCACCTGACGCCGACAGTGGTGAAAGATCGTATAAATTCCTCGATGCCTTTGTGTGCGATCCTCCCCGCTGACCTACCGACCTGGAAATTCACGATGACCCAACCTCTGAGCCCACAACCATCGGATAGCACTAAACCACAGCGTATCGGCGATTTTGCGGGCACCGATGAGGAACCCACCCAAGTGAGCAATCCGCCGACAGTCACCGAAGGGCTGCCCAAACCTGTTTCCACATTCCCTGAAGTACCCGATCATGAATCACGCGCCACACTGCTCGACGCTGCTGCACTCTGGGAGAGCACGGACTCCACCGTCATATTTCCCGAGGACACCGTGCCTCTCCTCGACACAACAGCATCTCTGACTCAGCCATCGTCCAGCTCAGCCAGAGACTTGGAGTATAACCTGGATTACCGGTTCAGGGTGCCAGGTCAAAAGTGCCCAGCCAGCGCGAGTCAGCCTTTTCGTTACGGCCGAAAATGGCTCCTGCCGGGTATCGTCCTACTCGCTGTCGTCGCGTACTTCGCGTGGTCTCGTTATACCAACCTGACCGACATCGCGAGTGTCACCGTTCGCGCTTCCCCCGCCAAAGTCACGTGTGACGAAACCATAAAAGTAATTGGTCTCGTAAAAACAAACGGCGATCCTGGCATCATCAGCTACCGGTGGCTACGCAGCGACGGCACCCATTCCGCAACACTGCGTGAATACATTGCCTGGGGCACACGGCAAACGGAAGTTTCCATGCATTGGGCTGTCGAGGGGCGTGGATCCTTCCGTGCCACGGCGACTCTCGAATTACTTCCTCCTACACCAATGAGCGCTCGCATCACGATTCCCTATTCATGCTGAATAGGGGCATTGCAGAAGAACCAATGGCATGTCTCACCCTTCCGTGGTTACTGACCTTCAAAGCGTGGTGTCGTAGGGCTGACGTCTCATGATCCCTGCGGTATGCCGACCGCATGAGGTATGCGCAAGGGGGCGGGCTGACCGACGAACGGCGGGCCTTCCGCGAGAAGTTGCGGTTGCAGGCGGCTGAGCGGTTCAGGCAGGGCGACGAGAACACGGTCATCGCTCACGACCTGCGGGTCCGCGTTCGGTCGGTACAGCGTTGGCGCACATGGTCGCTGGACGGGCCGAGAGCCCTGGCCTCGAAAGGCCGGCCTCGCTGCCGTTGCTCAGCGACGAACTGTTCGCCGCGCTGGAGCGTGAGCTGGCCAAGGGCCCGGTGGCACATGGGTGGTCGGACCAAACGTCGACCCTGTCGCGGATCAGGACGCTGATCGGGCGCCGCTTCCACAAGAGGTACACCGTGCAAGGAGGATTTTCAGCAGTAGCTCTCAAGGGTGAGGACGGCTTTGGCTGCGGTGGTGAGCCAGGTGGGGCTGCAGCGGGCTTTGCGGAAGATCCGCCAGGTCTTCAATCGGGCCATGCCGCGCTCGACCGGGTAGCGCAGGCGGGCATGAGCCCTGTTCAGCGATAGCTGCCGGCGGTTGAGTTCTTTGCCGGGAGAACGTCGGATCGGGGTGGTGATGGTGCCGCCGGCACCGAGGTAGCCGAGGTCGGCCAGGACCGGGATACCGAGTCTGCGGCAGGTGTCGATGATCCGGTGGGTGCGGGCGGCGGTGAGGTCGTGGGTGCGACCGGGCAGCGCCTTCGAGATCCATACGATGGTGCCGTCCGGATCGGTGACGACCTGCAGGTTCACACCGTGACGCCGGTGCTTTCCCGAGTAGTCCCCGCGGCCGTCACCGACCCGGTCGCACTCCGCGAGGGTGCCGTCCACCAGCACGTATTCCGCCCGGGCCTTCACTTCACGCAGGGCCCGCGTCAGCCCCGGAGCCCGGCGCGCCAGCAGGCCCACCACGGAGCGGACATAGGCGTGCGCGGTCCCGACGCTGATGCGGAAACCAGCGGCGATCTGGGCCAGCGTGGTGTGCTGGCGCAAGTACACGAGCGCGACAACCGCACGCGCGGACGGACGGAGCTTGCACCGGCGGTCACCCTCACGAAGGACGATCAGCATCGTGACCGTCTCCACGAGGGCATGCGGGAGGTCGAGTGCGGCAGGATACGTAATCAACGGGGCTCCCCGGCAACCGAGATCGCATGTCAGATACCTCTCTCAACTGCCTGGGAGCCTCGTCCGTTGCCCTGCCAGCCATCCCCTTGCATCACTCGATCAGTGGCCACCCTGAAAACGCTCAAGGAGTGGCCGCCCTGCTCAAGCGGCACGGTTGGAGCTGCCAGGTCCCCGCCCGGCGGGCGATCGAGCGGGACGAGAACGTGGTGGCCGGCTGGGTGAAGGAGACCTGGCCCCAGGTGGAAGGACCGTGGCGGCGCTCGACGCCTGGCTCGTCTTCGAGGACGAAGCCGGATTCTCGATGACGCCGCCGACCACCCGCACCTGGTCCCGCCGCGGCCACACCCCTGTGGTCCGCGTCCGGGGCCGCTCCCACCGCCGCTTACCGCTGGCGGCGACCGCCTTCATCGCGGACCACTCGGTGTCGTACTCGGGCCGCACCACGGCGACCATGCGGACCGCACGTTTGCGCAGCTCAAGAGGGTAAGGGGAAGGGCGTGCCATGACTCGATCCTCTCAAATGATCGAGTCCCTATCGAACCCGGAACGGTTCAGACGGCCTCTTGTGCATGGCCTCTTGTGCGTCTTCCCACCGCTGCTTTTGCGCTGGTGGAAAGCCAAAAGTGGGCAGCAACCTGCTACGGAGAAGTAGAAGACCCAGTGTGAAGCTTCCTCTTGATGTTGGACACCTGGAGACTGGGACGTGAGGTTTCCAGAGAAGTAGTGCAAGGTGGGAAGCAAGTGCAACCGCAGCAGGCGGTATACGGAGGAGTTCAAGCGCGATGCGGTCGCGCTGGTCCGGTCCTCCGGCAAGACCGTCACCGAGGTGGCCCGGGAGATCGGGGTCAGCGCCGAGGGGCTGCGGAACTGGGCCAAGCAGGACACGATCGACCGCGGGCATGGGCACCGGGTGAGCTGACGAGCGCGGAGCGGGAAGAGCTGAGTCGGCTGCGTCGGCAGAACCGTGAGCAGGCCGAGACGATCGAGGTGCTGCGAAAAGCGGCGGTCTTCTTCGCGAAGGAGAGCGATCGATGAGCGAGGTGTACGCGTTCATCGAGGCGGAGAAGACCACCCGCCATGTTGCTCTGTTGTGCCGGCTGCTGAAGGTAGCCCGGTCCTCCTTCTACGCCTGGCTGGCCGGCGAGCCGGCCCGCGCCGCCCGCCGGGCCGCCGACGACGCCCTGGCCCACGAGATCACCGTGTTGCACATCGCCTCCCGGCGCACCTACGGGGTGCCGCGCATCCATGCCGAGTTGCGCAGGCTGGACCGGCGGGTCAACTGCAAGCGCGGCGACATCACTTACACAGCCGTTGGCGCGACATGGCTCTACCTCGCCACGGTGATCGACATCTGCTCGAGGAAGGTGGTGGACTGGTCGATCGCGGACCACCTGCGCACCTCGCTGGTCACCGACGCGATCGAGATGGTCGTGGCCGCCCGCGGCGGCCGAGTCCACGGCGTCGTTTCCACACCGACAGGGGCGCCCAAGGCGGATTCAACTTGTCGTCGCAACACCTTGATCACGGAGGTGTTGGATGGGACGGCCAAGGAAGCCGATGCCGCAGGTGCCGGCCGGGGCACGACGGCAGTGGGCCGCGGATCGGGCGATGCGGGCACCGATGCGCTCGCCCGGCCGCCCGGAGCCGTCGCGCGCTGTGCAACGGGAGTCTGGCGCCTGATCGCGTCCGGGGTCACAACGGTCCAGGCCGCCGAAGGGGTCGGCGTGTCGGCACCGGTCGGGATCCGATGGTTTCGACACGCTGGCGGGATGACGCCGCTGAGCCTGGACGAGCCCACCGGCCGGTACCTGTCGTTCGCCGAGCGTGAAGAGATCGCTCTGCTCAGGGCCCAGGACAAGGGCGTGCGGGAGATCGCTCGCAGGATCGGCCGAGACCCCGGGACCGTCTCTCGTGAACTGCGCCGAAACGCTGCGACCAGGGGCGGCAAGCCGGTATACCGCGCCGTGGTGGCGCAATGGAAGGCGCAGCAGGCCGCAAAGCGTCCGAAGCCGGCGAAGCTGGTGGGCAACGAGCGGCTGCGCGAGTACGTGCAGGACCGGCTCGCTGGCAACGTCCGTGGCATGACGGCACGATCGTCCCGGGCCCCAGGACACCGCCGTGGAAGGGGTTGAACAAGCCCCATCGCCGAGACCGACGGTGGTCGACGGCATGGAGCCCAGAGCAGATCGCGCATCGGCTGAAGGTCGACTTCCCCGATGATGAGTCCATGCGCATCAGCCACGAGGCTATCTATCAGTCGCTGTTCATCGAGGGGCGTGGTGCGCTCAAGCGTGAACTGGTCACCTGCCTCCGAACGGGGCGAGCGTTGCGGGAGCCGAGGGTCAGGTCACGGAACAAGCCCCAAGGGCATGTCACCGCCGATGTCGTCCTCAGCGAGCGCCCCGCCGAGGCCAACGACCGGGCCGTACCCGGGCATTGGGAAGGCGACCTGATTATCGGGACGGACAGGTCCGCGATCGGCACGCTTGTCGAGCGCAGCAGTCGTTCAACGCTCCTGGTCCCAGGGCCCCGGCGTGTGCCTGGATCGTCCGGTTTGGTTATGTGATGCCGTAGAGGGCGAGGACGCGGGGGCGCTCGGTGTGGGCTCGTCGTCCGGCGGCGGTGTTGACGTAGCCGGCGAGCTTGAGCGCGCTGCGGATCAGGTCGCGGAGGGTAGCGAGTACGGCGGGCGCGTTGCGGGTTCTGACCTGGGACTTGTCCTCGTTGAAAGTGACATCTCGACACCAGTGGACGGTATTTTCCACGGTCCAGTGCCCGCGAGCCCAGGACGCGATCTCGGCTGCGTTCGCTTCCTCGGCGGGCAGGTCGGTGATGGCGTAGACGGTCTCGCTGGACCATTTTTCGCCCCGTAGAGACGGCGTCGGCGCTGGATCCGCAGGACCTGGGCCGCGTGCGGGAAGAGCAGGCCCTCGACGGTGACGACCTGCACGAGCCGCTGCTCGTGACGGCCGTGGCCCCGGGCGTCGTCGCGGTGGATCACAGGGATCTCCTTCCAGGGCAGGGCGTGGAGTTGACGGGCCTGGCCGCGCTGGTTGTTCTTGATGGTCAGCAGGTAGTGAGCGCCGCGTTCGCGCAGGTAGATGGCGTGGTCGCGTTGGGCGTGGAGGGCATCGGCGGTAACGACCACCCCCGTGAGATCCGCGTCGTCGATCTGGTCGAGGAGAGGTGCGAACTCGGGGATTTCGTTGGTCTTCGCGCCGATCTCGCGGGAGGCGAGAGTGACACCGTCGCCGTGACGGACGGCGGACAGGACGAAGACGCGGCTGCCGTCCGGGCGCCTCGCGCCGCGCAGGCACTTGCCGTCCACCGCGATCGCCCGCCGCCGGAGCCGTACCGGCTCGGCGCGGGCGGCCGCCCGGTGAGCCCGGCGCTGTTCACGTTCGGTGCCACCGTCGGGCATCACCGGCTCCGGCCGGCGGGGCTGTGCGGACAGCAGAGGCCGAAGGTAGTCGTAACCGGCCGCGCCGATCTCACCGGGATCGAGTCGCCCCAGGACGCTGCGCAGGGTTTTCTCGCTCGGCACCCGGTAGCGGCCAAGGAGTGGGTGGTAGGGCAGGCCGAAGGCGGCCAGTTCCTCCGGCGCCGCACGTCGGCACCACTCCGCCGCCGCGGTGATCGAGTCGTGGCCGGACGGGGTCATCGCGCAGACCACCAGGGCCAGCAGCGAGGAGAGCCGGTACCGCACTCCGCAAGCCCCTCTCGGATCGGTGACCGACTCGAACTCGGCGACCAGGCAGCGCACTTGCTCCTTGGCGGCACCCTCGCCGAGGGCTTCCAGGCAGGGCGCACAAGGCACGGGGACAGCGACAAGGGATGATGGAGAAACGAACACGGCACCTTCGTGGATCTTGCAGCGTAGAGAACTACATGATCCACAGGTGCCGTGTTCACCTGCTTCCGGGGCCCACCACCGAGATCAACACCCCAGACCGGGACGATCCAGGCACTCGCCGGGGCCCTGCTCCTGGTCCACCTACCACGCATGGAAGGCTGGGGCGAGAAGCCGTATGTGAAAAACGGGCCGTCGCTCGGCGGCTACGGGGCCGTCGCGATGAACGCCGCGCTCACGGCGTCGATGACCAAGTTGCCCGACCAGTTGCGCAAGACCCTGACGTGGGATCGCGGGAAGGAGCTTTCGGGCCACGCGCAGTTCGCGCTGGAGACCGGAACGCGGGTGTTCTTCGCTGACCCGCACGCACCATGGCAGCGCCCGACGAATGAGAACACAAACGGTCTGCTGCGGCAGTACTTCCCCAAAGGCACCGACCGGTCGCGCTGGTCCGCTGACGAACTCGAGGCCGTCGCTCACGCGCTCAACAACCGGCCGCGAAGGATCCTCGGATGGAAGACGCCCGCTGAAGTCTTCGAGGAGCAACTACGCTCGCTTCAACAAGTCGGTGTTGCATCGACCAGTTGAACTCGCCCAATACAGTGCGGCCGCCTTCGCCGAAGTGTGCGGCCGGCACGGCATCCGGCGCAGCATCGGCCGGGTCGGCTCAAGCTATGACACTGCCCTCACCGAGTCGTTCTTCCAAGGCCTCAAGCGCGAGCTGCTCCACGGGAGGCACTGGACCCCGAAGGCGCAGACACGGCTCGAGCTGTTCCGCTGGCTGTCGTACTACAACCGGCGCCATCGGCATTCCGCCCTCGCCTACCTCACACCAGCCGAGTTCCAACAGCAACTGATCACATCACATACGCTGTCACTCGCCGTATGAAACCCGGTGTCCACTCCCGGGGAACCAACCTCAAACCGAAGATCCACCCGACACGGTTACACCACCACAGGGGACATGACCCCGCACCTCGTCGCCCTCATCCGAGCTGGCGCCCCCTTCGAGAACGGCCTCCTCGTCGAACGAGGCGAGATCCTCGCAGCGTGATCCACCTCAACTGATCCACAGGCCTTGACAATTACTCAGGTGGCTGGCCAGGGCTGGTGTGGGTCCTTGAGGTCGACGAGTTGACCCTGCTGAAGTGGCATAGGTACGCGACGTCGCTGCTGGGCCTCGCAGCACGTCCGCCTATCGACGTGCTGTCTGGCCTTGAGACCGATCGGCCGCTGACTCCATCCAACCACCCTGAGGGGAGATCGTGTGCCGTGACCAGGTCTCGGCCTACTCGGAGGCCGCATGGCGGGCGGCACCGCAAGCGGTTCAGTTTGGCAGGGCCAAGGCCCATCACCGGTTGGGCGCGGCGATCGTCTGAGAGCGGCCGGTGATGTGGCCAAGTGCGTTAGCAAGTTCGCGGCGGGTGGTAACGCCGAGTTTGGTGTAGGCGTGGTGGAGATGGTTGTCGACCGTGCGCACGGACAGGTGCAGGGTGTCAGCGATGTCTTTGCTGGGAGTTCCGTGCGCGGCGAGCAGAGCGATCTCCCGTTCCCGAGCGGTCAGAGGGGAGACCGTTTCCGTTGTGGCCAGCAATGGCGTCCGGGCGCCCTGACAGCGGGCGGCACATGACTGTGCCTGCTGGCCAGCTGCTGCTGCGCGGCGTGTTTGACCGGTTTGCCGCGCAGCAGCGGCCGCTGCCATGGCAGCTTCTGCAGCCAGCAAATCAGCGCCTATCTCCTCCAGTTCGCCTGCCACCGCTAGCAGCTGCTCAGCGCGGCCAGAGGCCAGTGCTGCGACTAGTCGGGCACGGGCAGGTGCAAAGGCGCCGTCGCACCCTGCGGCCAGGTCGAAGAGTCGATCAGAAACGCTCTTTGGCCCACCGAGTCGTGCCAAATCCGTCAGCAACAAAGCCTCGGAGGTAGCGTAACCACTGTCGCTGGCATCTTGGACTGCTTCGGCAAGCACAATTCGGGCTTGGGTCAGTTGGCCGCGCGACGCGAGCAGCCATGCTTCGCCGAGACGATCCTCCCCCGCAAAAGAACCCGTCGGTTGACATGCCATGGCCTCGGTCTGAAACTGCTCGGCGGCGTCCAGATCACCGAGCACTGCTGTAGACGCAGCCAGACCTGCCAACACCAGACGTAGCGGTGTTATAGGGTAAGGGTTTCGGGCTAGCGCGGCAGCTTCAGCCCACCAGCGTCGTGCGGCGAAGGCATGCCCCGCAAGCCACTCGACACGGCCCAGGAGAAAACTTGCCCAAACCTGGACTGGGCGCACGGGAGCACGAGAGGCTGAGAGTTCGGCAACTGCCTTTTCTCCAATTATTCGAGCTTCAGCAAGTCTGCCACTTTCAGTTAGTGCAAGGACCTGGGCGGTAAGCTGAGTAGCGGGGTGCGGGGCGAGAGTTTGGTCTTCGAGTTCGAGGTGCACAGAATATGCGCGTTCGGCCCAAGTCAGTGCTTCAGATGTGCGCCCTGCATAGGAAAGTCCTAGGGACCTTGTCGACGCTCCCATCAGCCATAGATGAATGTCAGGGAAGTAACGGGCATCTTTCGCCAAGGAATCGATGTCCTCCAGCAGTGCAAGACCACGGGCCGGCTGGCCGGAGACGACCAATATATAACTTTCAGCGATTCGAAGCAGCTCCTGACCAGCAGCGCTGGTTACCCTCATTCGGGCGGCCTCTGCAACTGCCAATGCCTGAACTGAACGGCCGGCCATCCACTGGAGATTGAGCATACGGGTGATCGTTAGAGAGATCTTCTGATCTTCGTTGATCATCACAGAATCGGCGTCAGCCAGGACTGCGTCCGCTCGCTCCCATCTACCGAGTTCCCACAGCGCCTCGCCCAAAAGCAGACGAGTCTGAGCGGTCCAGCAGCTTTCAGGTACTGCATCGATTAGGACGATGACCTGTTCGTAGTCATGAGCGTGCCGGGCAAGGCCCGCAGCTTGAAGAAGCAAGGCGGGGTCTGCGGTGCCTGTGGCTGCTAGTCGCCAGCTGGCAATATGTAGTGCATCATCTCGGCGCCGGGTACCGCGGGATTCGGCCCGCTGAACCTGCTGTAGCAAGGTGCGGCGACGAACCAGGTGAGGGATGTCAGCGCGAATAATCTCTCCATACAGCGGGTGGGCAAGTTGCAGGGTTGTACGGCGCCGGTCGGTGTCAATCTGGACGATCCCGGCTTCCTCCAGATCGGTCAGGACGACTGGGCCGGCCACCGCCTCGGCGTCCATGAGGGAAACGGGTCCGCACACGCTCAGGAGTTCCAGCACGGACCGCGCGCCCTCACCGACGGCAGCCAGCCGCACACCAATCAGCTCGGCCAGTCGTGGCGTGCCCGCGCGCCAGTCCCCGGCCAGTTCCCAGATTTCCCCGTCGCTGGCAAGTGAGCCCGCCTCCAAGGCGCCAACCACCAGTTCCCGCAGGTAGAGCACGTTCCCCCCTGCTGCGGTGTGCAGCTCTCGCAGGGCACGCCGTTTTACAGGCCGACCTAGAGCTGCCTGCAGTAGTACTTCTGCCTGCTTTTGGTCGAACGTCGAAAGGTCGATCCGGTGAACCGCATCCCCGCCGGTCAAAGCGTCGACTGCCTCCCTCACAGGTTCCCCGCTGCGTACGGTGCCGATGAGGCGGATCACACCGGCATCGAGCAACTGGCGGAGCAAAACCGCCGATGTCGAGTCCAGGAGGTGCAGATCGTCAATCAACAGCACCCAACGCCGCCGCTCTGGTCCCACCAGCGAGCGGGCGACCTCGGCGAAGCCGGAGACCGGGTCAGACAAGTCGATTCCTGGCGGGATCAAGTGTGCGATCGCTCCCAGTGGTACCTCAGCCGCTGTCGCGGAAGCCGTCGCCCGCCCAGCCTTCCAGCCCTCGCCGACCGCTTGAGCAAGAAACTCCTCGGCCAACCGTGACTTGCCCACGCCCGCCGGTCCGAATACCACCACGCCCCGGTATCGGCGATCCCCCCAGGCTGTGGCGAAATCCGTCAACTCAGTGTCCCGACCTGCCAGCGGCCACCGCGCAACTCGGCTTCTCACTCCGTGACCGCCTTCCGATTTACCCACCTGATCGGGGCCTTGTGGGCCTCGGGGACCTGCACACCCACACTACTCATGCTCTGCGATTGCCGAGCTCTCTTCCTCGTTCTCTTCAGATGTGAGGACTCCTCGCCACAGCGCCCACGGCAGTGTGTGAGCCGAAGCGGCAATCCCGCATGTCGTCCAGGCGGTGAAGATCCTTCGGCACCGCACCGATCTGAAGACCGGCAAGGTCACCCGGCAGACCGTCCACGCGATCACGGATAGGACAGCACGCGAGGCATCGCCCCAGCTCATCGGCCGTATCGCCCGGTCCCAATGGGGCATCGATCTCGTTCCAGGTCGATCCGGTGGTGGTTTCGGTGATGCGGATCAGCAGGGCGAGCCAGCAACACGATGACGTGCACCCGGATGCGTTCCTCGTGGCGGTGGTAGACCGGCCGCAGGTCGGAGGATCTGTTTCATGTCGCGCCAGCGCAGGACGGTTGCAAGTTCCGGGATCGCGTAGATCGTCGGTGTCGGCGGGAGTTGGCGCAGCAGACAGCACAGGCACGAGACCGGTGATCATCAGGGTGTCTACGCCAGCTGATCACGTTGGGGTCCCGTGCCTGCCGCTTCGTCCTCCCCGATCCCTGTCGCCCTGGCGTAACTGGGCCCGTTCACCAGCACGACACCGGCCGCCTGCGTGCCGGCCTCCAGCGCGTACCCGACCCGCGGTCGCGTCGCGGACGGTGGTATCCCCTGGCCGGCCTGCTGCTGGTCTGCGCCTGCACAGTCGTCTCCGGCGCCCGGACCATCACCGAGATCACCGCGTGGGGACAGCGCGCCACCACCACGGTGCTGAAACACCTCGGCATCCGCCGCCATCTGCCCGGACGTCGCCGGGCCCCGTCCCATGCCACCCTCACCCGGCTCCTGGCCGCCCTCGACGGCGATGCCCTGGACGCCGCGATCAGCACCTACCTGGCCGGACACAACCACACCGACGCCCGGCACCACCGGCCAACGAGACAGCCGCCTTCCGTCCGCTGCTGGAACCCCTCGATCCGACCGGAACCGTGGCCACCTTCGACGCCCTGCACAGCGTCAAGGACCAGGTGCGCCGGCTCGTCCAGGAAAAGAAGGCCCACTGCATCGCGGTGATCAAGAAAACCCAGCCGACCGCGTCGGCCCAGGTCAAAGCCCTGCCGTGGGAACAGGTGCCCGTAGCGCACACAGTCTCCGGCACCGGGCACGGGCGGCGGGAATCCCGCTCGGTCAAGACCACGGCCACCGCGGCGAACCTGGACCCGATCGCCTTCCCGCAAGCACGGCACGGCCCTACGCATCCACCGGCGCCGAGAAGAGAGTGGCAAGCGGCAGACCCGGGAGACGATCTACGCCGTCACCAGCCTCGATACCCACCAGGCCAGCCCTGCCCAGCTGGGGCGGATACGTGCGCGGGCACCGGGCAATCAAAAATTCCAGCCACCATGTCAGAGATGTGGTGTTCGCCAAGGACGCCTCCACCGTCCACACCGGCAGCGCGCCGCGGGCAATGGCCGCTCTGCGGAACCTGGCCATCGGCAGACTGCGGCCGCTGGAAGCGGACCACATCGCCAAGACCACCCAAGCGATCCGGGACATCAGCGACAGCCGCCCCCCACCGGGAACTTGAAGCCGCCCTGGACCCAGCCGCGCTCGACTTCCAGGAGCTGCTTGTAGCCGAGCAAGACCGCAGCCGACCGGGCGGCCCACATGCGGCCAGGGCTTCGGCATAGTCGCGTGACGCCCGGTTCGTGATCATCCGAGGCCAGGAGGGTGAGGGGGCGACGGGGGTTGCGGGCGTTGTGGTGGGGGCCTGGCCGCGGTGTTCTACGCTCCGGCTGTTCGGAGGGCTCCGATGGCGAGGTTGCGCCAGGTGGCCATCGCGCGGGGCGCGTTGTCGGTGTTCCAGCGGTCGCGGACAAGTTGGGCGAGCTCGGCCGGGGTGGCCTGCTCGTCGGTCAGGCTGGTGACGGCGTAGACCTCCTGCTTCGTCAGTACTTGAGGCTAAAATCCGTGCCGTCATCAACGGATGCCAATGCTGCATGATGCTCCTCGCTGCCTGGGTGAGCCCCTGGATCATTAGGACACCAGCTGACGGCCCATGCGACCAAGAATGCTGCTTGCGTCAGCAGTACGCACGCTACGGCGATGTAAAGCAAGTCAATCACCCAAAGAACGTAGTATTACGAGTATATTCGCGACCGCCAACTAACTATAGATGGCAGCTTGAGATGCATTCGAGCACATCACTTAGGCAAGCCCTGAGTAACGTACACTTGGGCATCCACACCCTTAAAAAGGGCGTGACGCTGACGGAATAAATTACGGCCAACTGTCCGCTTAAAGACGCGACGCTGGCGGGGAATTCGAGCAGTTCCTGTTCATCCTGGCTAACGCGCTGCGGCAGCGGCCGAGGCCGCTCTCGTAGAGTCCGACAGCTCGGCCACTCTCACGAACACACCGAAACGAGCGGGACCCCTGCTGCACGCGACTCGATAAGTAGGGGGTGGTGTAACGTCCCAATATCAGCTGCGTCAACTACGCTGCGACCAGGCACCAATCAGTGGCGGGAGCGTTTGAACGGCACACGCACCGATTGCCTCGTCACGGAGTCGCCCACCGAGCGTATCGATATCCAACTCTTCTGGGATTACCGCTCCTTGCCGCTCAAGCATGGGCAGGAGACTGCGCAATGTGTCCGCCAAATAGTGGTACCCAGGCCACGAAGGACCGCCCCCCATCGGTGTCGACATCATCAAGTGCGGTGCCGGCAGCCCGCCCTCAAGGTATTGGCTATAGAGATTTAGTCCCGCGCGGGTATCGGGCCCTCGCTCTGCTCCGTGCCGAGGAACCGCGTAACCCAGCACGCGTTCAAAGAGTGGAGTCGACGGATAGGAGACAGGTGGCGAACTGAGGTTAATTTCCTGGAAAGCCACGACGCCACCGGGCTTCACGAGGCCAGCAGCTTTCCGCAACAGCGCCGCGGAGTCGGGAACGTACATAAGGATCCATCGCCCTGTCACGGCATCGAAGTCTTTCTCCAGAGAAACAGTCCGCACGTCTCCTTCGACGAACCTGACGTTGCCGTATCCCATGGTGGCGCAGCGCGTCCGCGCCACCTTGACGACCTCAGGGTTCTCATCCACGCCCAACACGGAGCCCTCAGGCCCTACAAGATCAGCCAAGAGCAAAGCGACATCACCGGCTCCACTGCCTACATCCAAGACCTTCATTCCTCTAGTGATGCCAGCAGCCTGCAAAAAGGCGCGAGTGTAAGGAGCGTAAATCGTGCCTTGAAAAATCAGGCGACGCGTCTCGGCCTCTGAGCGACCCAGAACGTAATCGATCGGTTCTTTAGCGTTACTCACTGAACCTCCATATCTTGGGGTGCGTAGCTTCAGCATGAGTAGCCTCGAGTACAGCATGCACCTACGAGGAGGCCGAGCAATGAGTATCACCTACTCAGCCGCCGGACAGTAGCTGGCACTATCGAATTATGCAGATCGTGGCGGACAATACGCCTCCTCGCAGGAGTGGGTGGGAAGAGCCTTCAAGGTGGCCTCTCCCTAGGAAATTTCGGCACGCACGCGAAGTAGCTCTAATCAAACTCAATCGCCGTTCACACACGCGCGAACCCTGCCAACCCCTGCCCGATGGCTGCTGCAGCTGCGTGCCCACGCTAGACAGATCACGGCGACTTGACGTTACTTCATACTCTTGACTGTGGTCCTCTGCCCGTATATCCGTAAAGGAGTCGGATGCGGTGGCAGCAATTTCTTTGAAAATGGACTGCAGATTCTGCTGTGCTTCTTGCGTTGCCCGAGTAGAAGGGAGGTCGGCGGCGATCCGGTCGCCCGGCAGAAGCGTCCCGTCCAGGATCAGTACACCTTCATCGATGCGGCCCGTACTGCTTCGGCGAGCGTGGGGGCGAGGCGGCCAGGACATTGACGGGCTCAATGATGTACCGATAGGCGGTGGTGGTTCCGATACCGAAGCTGGCTGTGAGCTGGGCATGGGCTCGCCTTGCGCAGGTGGGAAGAGGGCGAGCAGGGCCTGTCGTCCCGCACTCAGACGTCGCCATCGGATGCCAAGAGTTGCCGACGTTCCCTCAGGCGGCCGGCGAGGAAGCGGCAGGCGGCGCTGGCCACGGCCGGACGGGCACGCAAGCATGCGAAGCCTCTGGTGGAGACGGTCCTCTTGGTCGAAACCCAATGCCCAGGGACTTCATCCGTCTGTCAGGCCAACTGACGAGCCGCGACGGAAGACGGAAGTTGGAAAGGACTCACTGGGTGAAAGCCGGTGCTCAAGCCTCTCATCAGCGGTCTGTTGATGCCTTCATGCCCGGTGGTACCCGGAGGATGCAACAAGAGGAAGCACGCCGTGAGACCGCAAGATTCGTTACCGAGCCACGAAGGAAGTCAAAAGCTGGAGTGATGTATCCGTCGACTCCTGTGTGCTGTTGCAGACTGAGACGAGTACTGTGACTGGATGACGGTTGGGGTTTCGGCCGGTCTTCGTTGCGACGCTCCTCATCAGCGTCGATGATCAGGATGTGATGCGATGAGAGTCGAGGACGCCCGTTGGCCGTTGGTCGGGCGTGAGGAGGAGCTGAAGGCGTTCTCCCTGGCTTTCGCGGGCAGGAAGGGCCGGGGATGGGTGATCCATGGGCCTGCGGGGGTCGGCAAGTCTCGGCTGGCCGAGGAAAGCCTGACAATTGCAAGACAGGCAGGTTACAGGACTGGGCGCGCCACGGCCACTGCGGCGGCCAGCACCGTGCCCTTGGGAGCTATTGCGCACCTGATCCCGGCCGGAGTGGATCTGTCGGACCCCGCTAAAGGGTTCCAGACCGCGGCTGCCGCGCTAACCGGGCCGCAGCGGCGTCGATGGGCGTTCTTGGTTGATGACGTCCATTTGCTGGACGCCACCTCCGCCATGCTGCTGCAGCAATTGATGGATGCTGGAGTGGTCCGCCTCATTGCCACCATTCGTAGCGGGGAGCGAGTCAACGATGCGGTCGCTGCCTTGCGGGACAGCGCCGAGCTGCAGCAGGTTGGCCTGGCTGAGCTTAACCAGTCCCAAGTCGAGCGGTTGCTCCAGACGGTGTTGGACGGACCCGTCGGCCGACTCACCCTGTACCGCCTGCACATCAGCAGCGGCGGCAACATGCTGTATCTGCGCGAACTCGTTCTCGCAGCCCTGGCTGCCGGCACTTTGACTAACAGAGGTGGAGTGTGGGAGCTGGCCGAGCCCTCACTTTTGACCGTACGACTGACCGAGTTGATCGGTGAACGCTTGGCCTCCGCAGGCGAGACCGGAAGAGCGGTGCTGGAGATCCTCGCCCTGTGCGAACCACTGTCCATTACCGAGGCTATCCAAGCTGCCTCCCTGGAGGTCGTGACCGACCTCGAACGTGCGGGACTGATCCGCATCGGTCACGACCGGCGACGAAGCGCGGTAACGCTGACCCACCCGCTATACGGAGAAGTGCTACGTACACAGTTGCCCACCCTGAACCGCCGTGCCGTGCTGCTGGCGCAGGCCGAGCGCATCGAAGCTTGCGGTGCCAGACGTCGTGGCGACGCGCTGCATATTGCCACCTGGCGCCTGGCCGCTACTGGCACCGCCGATCCCGCTCTCTTGGCCCAAGGTGCCACGCTTGCCCGCCATGCTCACGACTATCCCCAGGTCATCGCTCTCCTAAAGGCCCTGCCTGACCTGCATCAGACGTTCTCTACCCGACTACTGCTTGGGGAGTCGCTCCTTGAACTGGGCATGTGGGAACAAGCTGAGGCTGTTCTCATCAAGGCAGACAAGCAAGCCTCCACGGAACAGGAGAAACTGGCCGCAACGTTCATCCGAACGAATAATCTCTTCTGGACCGGCGCCCGTACTGCCGACGCTCTTGCGGTGAACGATGCCGCTCGCGCTTACATTGCCGACCCCGTGGGCCGGTACATGCTGCAGGTGAACGAGGCCTGCATACGCACGGTCTCGGGGCAACCGCTTATCGGTGTAGAACTGCTGAAAGACCTTGAGCACGACGTCAGGGAGGCGCCGGACGTCAACACGTGGCTGCAGGGCACCATGATGAAGTCTGCGGGGCTGGCAATGCGGGGGCGCGCGAGGGAAGCAGCTGCCCTGGCAGAACGCGGCTATGCCGTGCACGTACAGATCGATCGCCAAGCGCTCATAGCCCACCCTGCGTCGCAACTCAATTCACTTGTGATGGCGCTGACGGAGGCCGGAGAGCTTACTGAGGCGCGGAAGATCGGTGAGGGCGCGTTTGCTGATCTCTTGGCAGCACGCGCTACGCTTCCCCGAGTTTGGGTAGCGTTCCACATGGGACGTGCGGAGTGGTTGGCTGGGCATCCGGCAGGAGCACGCCGCTGGTACGCGGAAGCCGCGGTGCTGGCCCAAAATCATGGCACGGCGCTGCATCCCGTCCTCGCCGGGTTGGGAGCATCTGCGGCACTGTGCGGTGACCTTGAGGCAGCACAAGAGGCTCTGTCAGCGCTGGAAGATCATCAGCCTATGGGAATCCTCACTGGTGAGGAGCAACTCTGCGAGGCGTGGATTTTGGTAGCTCAGGGCCGAGTTGCACAGGCCAGGGACCGGCTCACCAGTGCAGCCGGGGCCGCCCGCGGTAGCGGTCACATCACTTCTGAGGCACTGCTCCTCACTGATATCGCTCGACTCGGCGGGGCTAAGGACGTTGTCGAACGGCTTGCCGAACTCGCCCAGCAGAGCGAGGGAGCACTGGCTGTAGCCCGCTCTCATCTGGCTGCCGCTTTGGCCGCCGACGATCCCGAAGGCCTCATGGCGGTTTCTGCTGAACTCGAAACGATGGGCGTGGATCTGCTTGCTGCCGAAGCTGCGAGCGCAGCTGCCGTAGCCTGGCGCCGAACCGGCCACAACCGGCGTGCAACACCAGCCGCCCAACAGGCCGCCACGCTCACAGCGCACTGTGAGGGTGCCCGCACGCCGCTGCTGGTCACGGCTGAATCCGCTGCGACGTTGACCGCCCGCGAACGCGAGATTGCTCTACTGGCCGCGACCGGCACCGTCAGTAAGGACATAGCCGAGACGCTGGGGCTCTCGGTCCGCACTGTGGACAACCACCTTCACCACGCGTACTCGAAACTCGGTGTTACCACCCGTCGGCAACTCGCAGACACTCTTGGCGTCACCGCTCGCATCTCGTCCCGATCCGGCACCTCAAGTCCATAAGCTTGTTTAGCAGTGAGTCTCCAGGCTTGAGATATGAGCAGGTCATCCCGCTCGCCGGCGTCGGCCTCGGCCTGCCGGATCCAGTTGCGCGGGGCTTCGTGATGCACGCCGAGATCCTCGGCCATACGGCGGATCACGGGCTTCGGCTCGGCAGTCCGGTACATCCGCACCGCACGCTCACGCAGCTCGTCGGGGTACTTCCAAGACCACGGAGTTAAGGGTTATCTGGCGTTGTCAAGGGTGGTTCGACGGGGTCTTGGAGGTGGGGTGTGAGCCAGGGCTTCGGCGTAGTCGCGTGATGCCCGGTTCCTGGCGGACTGTCAGCTCAAGGGCGGTGTTCTCGGGACGTGACAGGCACGGCTTCCAAGATCATGGAGTTCTCTACGCCCCGTGATCCAAGTGGAAGACCGTGCCTGCCGACGCATCATCTCTGATCCCGCCTGCCCTTGACCAACTGCGCGAGAATCCGCAGGTCGGACCCGAGGAGCTCCCGGGCCTGCTGGAACGGCTGGCCGAGGTGCCAGACCCGCGTGACCCACGCGGGGTGCGCCACCGCCTAGCCGTCGTGCTCACTCTCACCGCGTGCGCGGTGCTGGCCGGAGCGACCTCACTGCTGGCGGTCGGCGAATGGATCGCCGATGCCCCTGGGCATGTGCTCGAACAGGTCGGTGCGAACCCCGATCCGCTTCTGCCCAGGCGGGTCCTGCCCGCCGAGAGCACGGTCCGCCGACTGCTGGCCCGCATCGACGGCGACACGCTGGACGGGGCAGTCGGACGCTGGCTCGCCGACCGTCTCCCGAAGGCGACCGGGCTGCGTGGCCTCGCAGTGGACGGCAAAAGCCTGCGCGGCGCGGCCGGCACCGCGCTCCGTGCCGACTCAACAGGCACCCCTCGACCTTCGCTGGCGTCGCATCAAGGCCCAGCTCCACCGCGATCTCCTTGGCTCGAAACAGCCCGTGACCCGTGGATCGTTGATGTTCCAGCAGGCCCAGAATGCGCTGATAGTCCGGCGCCAGAACCGTCACCGGCAACCCTTCCCGCCAGGGCGGCACCGGCGAGCCCAGCACCGGCGCGAGCGACGGCGCCGCTTCCTCCTAAGCCTCGGTCTCGGTCACGGCGGAGGTCTCGGCAGCCGAGGCTGCCAGGGCCTCGACCAGCTCTTCCCGCGCAATCGCCCCGGTCCAGATCGATCTCGGCGGCCTCCAGCACCTCAGCCAGCCGGGCGACTTCCTCCCGCCGCTCTTCCGCCCGCACACGAGCCGCTGTCTCCCGCTCCTCCAGCATTCCCAGCACCGACGCCATCGCGCACCCCTCGCTCACGGAACGGAAACAAGACGCCGGATGCCTCTCCCATTCCGAGCTACACCATGTCTGACCAGCAGAAATCAAGCGATCACGTTCGGTTGAGATACGGTTTGTCGGCGTCGGCTGAACCTGGGTTCTGGATCACTTTCAGTGCTAGGGCCACGGAGGGTCACCGAAACCGCGATCATGAACGGCATCGCGCGGTGAGGAGGACCCGTTTGCGGAGCAGGTCGAAGTTGGCTCGGCCGAACATCTGCCGCTTCAACATCTTGATCTTGTTGTTCTGACCCTCGACCGCGCCGGAGCTGTAGCGAAGGCTGAGGCCGGCGACGACGGCATCGAGATCCTGGCCGAGACCGGTGACGAAGGTATGAAGGGCTGGCAGGTCCTCGGCCCGGACGCTCGTGATCCACTTGTTCAGGTCCGGCCCTGACGGTTGTTCATGAGCTCGGCAAACGTGCGGACGTGGTGGGCGGTGCGGTCGAGCGCGGGGCAGCGAGCCAGGATCGCTTTGAGCTGCTGGGTCTGGTCCTCGGTGAGGCGGTCGGGATGGCGGGTGAGCCAGCTGGTCACATTCCGCACGGACGGCGTCTTGTGGGGCGGGTCGTGCGGAAAGTTCTCGCGGAGTTTGGCCACGTAGACCTTCACCACGTTCTCGCCGCCGGGGTAGCCACGTTCGCGTACTTCCTCGAACAGGCGGCGGGCGACGGTGCAGCCCTCCGCCCACCGCTGGTGCAGGTAAGGCTTGTAGGGGTCGAGAATGCTGGCTCGGCCGGTCCACCGGCCAACCAGGAGTTCGTCCGCGCTTGCCGCGTTGGCGAAGCGGCGGACGGTATTGCGGGCCAGCCCCTGTTGGCGGGCGATCGCGCGCAGTCCGATGCCCTGCTCGAGGAGAGCGTGGATAGCCGCGTGCTGTTCCCGGATGCGGTCGGAGAGTCGGCCGGTTGTCCGCGGCCCTCTGGGAGAGGGCGGATCGAGGTTCGTGTTCTCCGTGTCCGCGACGGCCTGGGCCGTGGCGGCGTCGTGCGGCTCACGTAGCAGAGCGCGGTGTTGAACGACTGTCTTCTCGACGGCCTCAGTAAGGTTCGACCAGATGTGCCATCGGTCCGCGACGTGGATGGCGTTCGGGGCGCCGAGCCGTCCGGCCTCGGCATAGGCGGTGGAGCGGTCCCGACAGATCACCTCGATGCCGGGATGGTCGGCGAGCCACTTGGCGACCGTCGACGTCGTCCGGTCCGGCAGCAGGTCGATGGGCTGACGGGTTTCGATGTCGATCAGGATCGTGCCGTACTTGTGGCCCTTGCGCAGCGCGAAGTCGTCCACCCCGAGCACCCGCGGTGTCGAGGTCTCGGGCTCCGGCAGGCGACGGATCAACCGCAGCAGTGTCGACCTGCTCACCCCGGCGGCCAGAGTCTGGGAGAGGCGGGCACCGGCACGGCCGGCCAGCATCACCGCCACACGCTCCAGCACTGTCTGCAGCCCGGCGCTGCGTCGGCCGTGCCGGACGGTCAGTCCGTCGACCTGCTCGGCGAACGTCGCCTGTCTGCACAAACGTTGGCCGCAGCGGAACCGCCGCACCTGTAACTCGATCAGCACCGGACGCCCTCTGACCGAGCTGTCGGCGAGCCGCCGTACGTACCGGCTGTGCACCCGAGACGACAGCGTCCCGCACGCTGGACATACGACCCGCTCCGCAACCGCCCGGGCCCGCACGGCCACCAACTCGCCGTCAGGCACAACGTTTTCGATCACGACACCTTGGACCTGGTGGAACCACAGGTTCTGGAGGAGAACATCACCCACGACCGTTCATGATCGCGGTTTCGGTGACCCTCCGTGGCCCCAGCACTGAAAGTGATCCAGAACCAGGATTCGGGCGACGGCGAGACGGTTTCTTAGCTTGACGTTTAACTGCGCCTGTCACCCGACCTGCTGATCTGCGGTTCTTTTCCGGGACAGCGAAGGCGGCCGTTCTCCACCCTTCGAGATGTCGAGTCACGAAGCACGAGAGAACGGCCGCTGCTATGAGTCTCCCGGTCCACGCGCCCGCGGGCGAGGCGTTCGACGTCTTGTCCCGCTTTCGGGTCGAGTTCTACGAGTGCCTTTACGCCCGCGCGGATGCACTCTTCGAGCTCACAGACGCGGTGCTGTGTGCGGACGGGCCGGTGAAGACGCTGGTCGAGCTGTCGCTGGCGGTCGAGCACCGGCGCGGGCACGGGGCAATGTACGCGGCGTTGGACCGGGGCTGGGCGGAGCCGGCCCGGTTGCGGCGCGCGCTGGCGGGCCTGCCGCTGCCCAGGGCGGCCGACGGGCGGCTCGTGCTGGCCGTGGACGTCAGCAACTGGCTCCGCCCGGACGCCCCGACCAGCGAGGACCGGCTGTTCTGCCACGTCTACGGACGCGGTGCCCGCAGCAGGGACCAGTTCGTGCCGGGCTGGCTGTACTCCTTCGTCGCCGCTCTGGAGACCGGCCGGACCTCCTGGGTCGCGTTGCTGGACGCCGTGCGCCTCGGGCCGGCGGACGACGCGACCACTGTCACCGCCGCCCAACTACGTGATGTCATCGAGAGGTTGGTCCAGGCCCAGCAGTGGCGGGCAGGTGATCCGGAGATCTGGATCGTCATGGACTCCGGCTACGACGTCGCCTACCTCTCCCATGCCCTGGCGGACCTGCCCGTCGTCCTGGTCGGACGCCTGCGCTCGGACCGCGTCATGCTCCGTGACCCCGGCCCCGCCCGCTCCGGGCCGAAGGGAGGACGGCCGCGTCGGCACGGTCCTGCACGGCACGTTGATCCGCTTGAAGGTCGAGCGTCTGCCGGGCGACCGCGACCCGAAACCGGTCTGGCTGCCACCGCCGCCACACCGGCGGACGTCGAGCACTGGTGGCAGTCCTTCCTCCGCAGGTTCGACCTCGAGCACACCTTCCGGCTCATGAAACAGACCCTCGGCTGGACCGCCCCGAAGGTCCGCCACGCGGACACCGCCGACCTGTGGACCTGGCTCATCATCGCCGCCCACACCCAGCTCCGCCTCGCCCGACCCCTCGCCGAGGACCTCCGCCGCCCCTGGGAACGACCGGCCGAGGGCCGCCGACTCACCCCGGCCCGGGTCCGGCGGGGGTTTCGCAACGTCCACGCGACCACGGCCCGTCCCGCGACCGCACCGAAACCCTCTCGGCCAGGGCCCGGACGGCCTGCAGGCTCGAAAAACAAACACCGGGCCAGGCACCACGACGTCGGCAAGACCGTCAAACGGGCCGAATCGATCAAGGAATACCGAGCCCGCCCACGTTAAACGTCAAGCTCAGGCCGAGGGCCACTACTGCGGCAAGGCCCTCTGTGCAGGTGTGAACCTGCAAGTCGTCTCGGCGGACGAGGGAAGGCTGCAGTGGATCTCGTCGGCCCTGCCCCACGGCGAGAAGGACGCACGGGAGCACAACATCGTGACCATTTGCGCGCGCCCAGCGGAAACCTGAAATTCCTGGTGGACAGGGGCTACATCGGAGCCAGCGACACTGTCATCACGCCGATCAAGCGCAGGCGCCGAAGAGCGACCTCCGCGGCAAGCATAAGTCATCGAACAAGATCCACGCGGCACTGCGCGCTGCAGTCAAAGCGCACCATCGCACGGATCAAACAGTGGCGGATCCCCGTCATGCCCGCATCAGCCCGAACGGGCTGTCGTCAGTCTCCGCAGCCCTTCTCACCCTCATAATCTACACGAGAAAAGGGCTCCCGGCCATCATCCTTTCCTGTTGCATCATTCACAGCAAGTCGAGTAATTTGATTTAGAGTTCGTTCTTCTGTGATAAGAAAGGCTTCTTCAATGACACATAGGAACCTCTCAGAAATCTCGCTCCAATTCCACATACAAGGGCAGGGCTGTCGCAGACACGGAGTTTCCATGCAGTTCTTCCTTCTCGCGAGCATCACGTCATTCATAAAACGTCGGCTGCTGCACTATTTTTCGACCGTCAGACATGCGGCATCGTACAGCCCGCGGTTCTTCTATGGCCATGGATTGAATTTCTGTGCCGCAGTGCCCGAGCTCGACACCGACGAAGAAGTCCGACCAGGCCACCTGGAGTGACTGTGCCCAGTGCCATGGTGGCGGCCCTAAGCGCGTCCAGGAGTTCTGGGTGTACTGACCACTGCCTGCAAACGTGTTCCCCCGTACTGATTTGACGAACCAGTTCTTCCAGGATCTCTGCCCAGCCTCGAGCACTGACCGGAACGACCGCAAGTCCTTCAGGTCGCTGCGATGAAGGCGGCTGCCCAAATTCGCCATAGACGTTGATCGGGCGATGATCCGCAGGCGGCGAGTACGTCGGGATTTCCGTTTTCCCATCGTAAGCAGATGTGAAATTTGGCACTTTTATCACCTGTCAATCCAGGATTGCACTTTCTTGTCATATGATGGGTTACCAGGACGTTGATGACCGCCCTAGACGCTCTACATCGGTTCGCCTTTTGCGCCAACTGGTTCAGCGTCAGGAAAGCGGTAGGCGATCCGGGGAGTAGGCTCGGATAACCTCGTCACGACACCAAGCCATACGAGAGAGATATAGTTCGGGGTGATCTCCAGCTTCCTGAGCTACCACTGCCATGCACCCCCCTGGGTGTCTGGCAAAAGCCGTAAGCTGCCCCATCACCACCTCAAGCACTTTTTGCGTGCCAGGATGATCGGTTGGCTGTAGCGGAGAGCAGAATAGAGCAGATGCCCATGTCGCTGTTATCGCATTGAGGCTTGTGTGAGCGGGGGCGGCTGCATGTTGCATCAGGTTCTCCTTTTAGATCGTGTGCGCCCTCTGCCGTGGGACAGCCTGGCCTGCGCTTCTCTACCCTCCGCCTATGTGACGGGTGAGCCATGAGCAAGTACTACCTACAGGCAGGACAGGCCAAGGTTGCACACGGTCGTGCAGGCGTGGGTGAGCTTTTTCGGTGTTGTCGGCGTACGAGCTGAAGTGGCACTGGCAAGATTTTCGTAGCCGGAGTCATTCGGTGACGCGGTCGGCCGGCCCGCATAGTGGCGGCGGAGGTGTGCAGTCGGGATCATGACCCGTAGATGAGCGTCAGCGGATTTTGCTCGCGATGGGTCGTGGGGACAGTTTCACGGCGATCGCCCGGCACCTGGGGCGGGCTGTGTCCACGATCATCCGGGAGGTCAGGCGTGGCAGCGGCCGGGCCGGCTACTCAGCGTGGCGTGCGCATGAACGGGCACGGGAGCAGGCGCAACGCCGTTCAGGCTCACCGCTGGCCGGCTGCTTGATGAGGTTGCCAGTCGGCTCGAGCGGTTATGGTCACCGCCGACTCCGCAGGCGACGGTGAGCGCGCGACACTCGGGACGCCTGTCGGTGGCCGGACTGATCGCCATGCGGCCCGGCTCCCGTACCAGGCTGTGCCACCACCTACGCACCCACCCCGCGGGCAAGGGCAAACGCCGCAGCATGGGCGATCGGGACTTCATCGCTCAACCCCGTCGAGTGGGTCTGGGCCCACGTCAAACGCAGCCTGGCCAACCTCGCCGTCGTCGCCCTCGACCGACTCGAGGCCCTCGTCCGCAATCGGCTCAAGCGCCTGCAATACCAGTCCGACACCATAGACGGCTTCATAGCCGGCACAGGCCTGACCCTCGACGCCCCGACGCCACCCTAACGAGCCTAAGAGGTCACGCAGATTGGTGGCGGTGCAGTTTGGCGGGTTCAGTTCTCCCAGCGCAGATACCAAGTCGGCTTGGTCACTGTGCGTGCTGAGAATCCGTCGCGGGTGGCTTCCGCCTCGGTCGTACTGACGTAACGCAGCCAGTCGAGTTGCCAGCCGAGTTCTTCCTGTACTGCCCTGTCCTGATCGTCGTTGCATGCGTGAGCTGCGCGGGCGATGCCGCCCGTCGCGAAGTTCGCGGCCGCTTCAGCGTCTTTGGGGTCGCCGAAGAAGGCGGCCTTGAGCGCGTGGCCGACGGCGGTGATCACCTCAAAGGGAATGTCGATGCTCTCATCTAGATCGTCGCAGTAGCTGGCTGCTTCTTGATCGAGGGCTTCTGCCAGACGAGCGGCGGTCTCGCCAGGTATGGTCTCGCCGGATGCCCGGCCCCATGCAGCTGTGATCGCTTCCCAAACGTTGCTGCGGTACGGCCGTGCGCAGTCCATGTACAGGTCGAAGACCCGCTCGGCTACCCCTGCGACGAAGGCCGCACGCTGTTCGGGGGACATCCCGAGGATGACGGCGAATTCCGACTCTGGCAGCATGCCGACTTCTTTCTACGGCGGTTGGCCGTCTTCTTCGGGTCACCCATCCTGTGCTGGCGGCTTCGGCCTCATGGTAGGCGCGCAGGGCGGGTACTCAAGGGCGACGGTGGGGGCGTTCGTCCCAGCGATGGGTGGCCCAGGCTCGACGGATCAGGCTACGGATGGTGATGATCGTGTCCGCGAGATCGAAGAAGGCGTTGACGACGGTAGCGCGGCGTTCGTAGCAGCGGGAAAGGCGGTAGAAGGCGTTCTGCCAGGCGTGCGTACGCTCGACATGCCACCGCCGGCTCGCCTGGATCGGCGCCTTCTCACCCTTGTGCGCGATGCGTCCGCGCAGGTCGCGGGCCGCCAGTTCAGCGCGGGTCTTGTCCGAGTCGTAGCCGGCGTCCAGGTGCACCATGATGTCGTTGGGCAGCGGCCCGAGGTCGTCCAGCAGGTCCAGGGTCGGCGAGAGCAGCGGCGAGTCGTGGCGGTTCGCTCCGGCCAGGACCCGGCCGAGCGGGATCCCGTAACCATCCGTCATGCCCGAGCGTTTCAAGCCCTGTTTGCCGCGATCGACCGGTGAGCGCCCGGCGACCTCGCCGCCGCCGGGGGCCTTGGTGATGGAGCCGTCGACGGCGATCTGGTCGAGCACGAGCCCGACGATCCGGTCGTAGGACTCCAGCGTGATCTGCTTGAGTCGGCCAAAGACGCCGAGCCGGATCCATTCGTCGCGGCGGTTGCGGATGGTGGTCGCCGAGCAGGTCGTGTCGGAGATCGCCTGGTAGGAGCAGCCGAACCGCAGGAGTTGCAGCAACTTGTCGAACACGATCCGGTCGCTGATACGGCGCCGGTGGCACCCCAGCGGGTGGGACGGATCGACCGTAGGGCGCTCGGGCAGCAGCGCCGCGAATTGTTCCCAGAGCGGGTCAGTCAGCCATGATGGAAGCACGGGCACAGGTCCCCCCAGTAATCACAGAGCGTCGCAACTCCATGATCACCGGGACCTGTGCCCACCTTGTCGCTGGGGGCTCCCCACGACGTCTATCTGCGCGAGCTCTAAGTCAGTCACGCGGCATCGTGGCTGGACTGGTCCGGCTAGGCCGTCGACTCCTCCCACGTCAGAGCCCAATACGGCCCCAGCGCACCCCTCGCCAGCATGACCGGGTCGGGCGGTAACGGGCCCTGACCCCGGAGTTTGGGCACCGGAGGGACTTGGACTTGGATCTTGATGATCCAGGAGAACGGAGTCCCCGTGGGAATGAAGCACTATCCCGCCGGGTTCAAGGCGGATGCGGTCGCGTTGTACCAGTCGAGGCCGGGAGCGACGATCAAGTCGGTCGCCGCTGATCTCGGGGTGAACACCGAGACGCTGCGGAACTGGATACGGGCTGCCGACGGCCGCCCCGCGGGCTCTCATGTGACGCACCAGGCGGCGGGTCCGGCGGCGTCGACGTCGTTGGAGGCGAAGAATGCGGCGCTGCGCAAGCAGAACGCAGAGCTACGGCAGGAGCGAGAGATCCTGCGCAAGGCCGCAAAGTATTTCGCGGGCGCGACCAACTGGTGAGCAGCCGCTTCCAGTTCGTCGCCGCCCCCGAGCGGTCCGCCCGCCAGGCGGCAGACGCCCGGCTCGCGGCCTGGATACCCACGTCCACCGGGACTCGGACGCGACTTACGGTGTCCCCAGGGTTACTGCCGAACTCCGCGACGGCGGCGGCCAGGCCGTGACCCACGAGCGCGTCGCCCGCGTCATGCGGGCCATCGGGCTCGCTGGAGTGCGTCTGCGGCGCCAGCAGCGCACCACCGTCGCGGACCCGGCCGCGGCGGAGGCCCCGAACCTGATCGGCCGCGATTTCACCGCGCCCGCGGTGAATGAGAAGTACGTCGGCACATCACGTACTTGCCGGTCAGCGGCGCGAAACCGCTCTATCCCGCGACCGTGATCGACCTGTGCTCACGCCGCCTGGCCGGCTGGGCGATCGCGATCACATGCTTCCTAATGTTGTTGTCAAGCTGCCGCAGGCACCGGTGGTGTCACTTCGTAGCACCGTCGATCGCGGATCAACGCCCAGAGGACGTAGACGCGTCGGCGGGCGAGGGCGAGCACGGCCTGAACATGCTTCTTCCCCTCTGCGCGTTTGCGGTCATAAAACTTCCGCGAGTTCGGGTCGAACTGGACGCTGACCAGTGCGGACGTGTAGAAGACACGCGCTGGAGTTTCCGATGGTAAACGATCGGCCGGTGGAGGTTGCCGCTTACCTTGCCCGAGTCGCGAGGTGCGGGGGCGGCCCCGGCGAAAGCCGCCAGGGCGTCCGGGGAGCCGAAGTCGTCCAGGCTGCCGCCGACGGCGGCGAGGAACTCGGCACCCAGGGTCGCGCCGATTCCGGGGACGCTCAGGATGATGTCGGCGAGCTCGTGTTCGCGAAACCGGCCCTCGATGAGCTTGTCCATCTCGCGGATCTGCTCGTTGAGGGCCATCACCTCCTCGGCCAGGGTGTGGACCCACGGCCCCGGAGTGTTCCCTGGATGTGCGGTTTGATCATGTGATGCCGTGGAGCGTGAGGATGGCGCGGGGTGGTGTGGGCGCGTCGCGCGCTGGCGGTGTTGGCCCAGCCGGTTGTTCGAAGGGTGCCCCTGACGATGTCGCTCAGGGTGGCCATGACGGCGGGGGTGTTGCGTGTGTGGGTCTTGCGGGCGTCCTCGCCGAAGACGACGTCCCTGATCCAGTGAGCGTTTTCAGGGTGGCCACTGATCGAGTGATGCAAGGGGATGGCTGGCAGGGCAACGGACGAGGCTCCCAGGCAGTTGAGAGAGGTATCTGACATCTGATCTCGGTTGCCGGGGAGCCCCGTTGATTACGTATCCTGCCGCACTCGACCTCCCGCATGCCCTCGTGGAGACGGTCACGATGCTGATCGTCCTTCGTGAGGGTGACCGCCGGTGCAAGCTCCGTCCGTCCGCGCGTGCGGTTGTCGCGCTCGTGTACTTGCGCCAGCACACCACGCTGGCCCAGATCGCCGCTGGTTTCCGCATCAGCGTCGGGACCGCGCACGCCTATGTCCGCTCCGTGGTGGGCCTGCTGGCGCGCCGGGCTCCGGGGCTGACGCGGGCCCTGCGTGAAGTGAAGGCCCGGGCGGAATACGTGCTGGTGGACGGCACCCTCGCGGAGTGCGACCGGGTCGGTGACGGCCGCGGGGACTACTCGGGAAAGCACCGGCGTCACGGTGTGAACCTGCAGGTCGTCACCGATCCGGACGGCACCATCGTATGGATCTCGAAGGCGCTGCCCGGTCGCACCCACGACCTCACCGCCGCCCGCACCCACCGGATCATCGACACCTGCCGCAGACTCGGTATCCCGGTCCTGGCCGACCTCGGCTACCTCGGTGCCGGCGGCACCATCACCACCCCGATCCGACGTTCTCCCGGCAAAGAACTCAACCGCCGGCAGCTATCGCTGAACAGGGCTCATGCCCGCCTGCGCTACCCGGTCGAGCGCGGCATGGCCCGATTGAAGACCTGGCGGATCTTCCGCAAAGCCCGCTGCAGCCCCACCTGGCTCACCACCGCAGCCAAAGCCGTCCTCACCCTTGAGAGCTACTGCTGAAAATCCTCAGTGCACGGAGTTTTCGATCGTCCAGTGGTCCCGGGCCCAGGAGGCGATCTCGTCGGCACTTGCCTGTTCTGTGGGCAGGTCGGTGATCGCGTAGACCGTCTCTGAGCTCCACTTCTTGGCGCCGAACAGGCGGCGCCTGCGGATGACCTGGCGGGCGTGGGGGGAACAGGAGGCCGCTGACGCTGACGACTTGCAGTTCGCGGATCTCGTCGCGGCCGTGGCCGTGCGCTGTGGAGCGGTGCAGCACCGGGACGTCCTTCCAGGGCAGGGTTTTGAGCTGCTTGGCGAGGTTCTTCTGGTTGCCCTTCACGGTGAACAGGTAGTGCGCGTCGCATTCCTCCACCAGGTAGTGGGCGTGGGCGCGTTTGGCGTGCAGGGCGTCCACTGTGACCACGGTGTCCTTCAGTTCCTCGTCGTCGATCTGCTCCAGCAAGGGCTGGAACTCGGGATCTCGTTGGTCTTGGCGCCGATCTCGCGCGCGGCCACCGTCAGTGCGTCGTCGTGGCGTACTGCGGACAGGAAGTAGATCTGGCTGCCGTCGGGGCGCTTCGCTCCGCGCAGGCACTTTCCGTCCACCACCAAGCGTCGACGCCGCTGCGGCACGGGCGAAAGCCAGTCAGTTACGAGGCAGAGTAGGACAGTCGTGCGCAACGCCTCCTCGTCCAGACGTCACCCGGAAGATAGCGCATCTGAAAGCCCGTTAGCAGACGCTCACCGCTCTGCGTACAGCCTTGAAAACCGTAAGTTTCAACCTGCTCGGAGCGACCCGGCTGTCCCTGAAGCCCCATCCTCTCAGCTGAGCTTCTATGAGCAGCAATTACTCAGGAAATTCGCACCGGTGGACCACATCGTGGATTAAAGGGCAACTGGCTATCGATTAAGTTTCCCGAATTGAACACATTGAATTTTCCGCGACCACTTCGACACGCAATGCACGAGGATGACCACAATGGCAAGGTCACCAGTTTGATGCACTCGCAGATTAGGTAGCTTTCAGTCACCCCTGAATGATCCAAGAATTTTATTTAAACCCTTCACCTATCAGGATCTGCAATGAACAAATCATCGGAAAAAATCTGGCAAGAGGGGGCGGCATGTACGGCTCCAGGTATCGACCCGGATATCTTCTTCCCCTCCAACCAATCCGGTCAGCGCGGCTGGGATGGGCTGGCTAAAAAAGTATGCCATAAATGTAACGTTTCCGAACTCTGTTTCCGTATGGCACTTCGTGAGGGTATCACTGAAGGCATATGGGGCGGACTGAATGGTTGGGAGCGGCATAACGTGGGAGGCCCGCGACCCACCCGCGGCAGACGCCCTACGGTACGTTGAAGTGAATCTGGGCCTGCACATCCCGACGCGACGCCAAAACAGAATTGATTCTGAGCAGGCAAGAACCTTGCTAGGCGATTCGACGGACACGCCACAAGGAAAGCCACTCTGGGTAATAGTGCGGCGACTCAGGATCGCCACACCGTTGATAGTTCTTCTATCGATCTTCTTTATCTTCATACAGATGGCGCGTCCCCTCCCGGCACCTTTCATTACGATGCCACCCGAGCTGCACTACACCTTCGAAGGAAATGCGCCGAACCTGCCCTGGCCCGAAGAGGGCCAAGCCGCAGTGGAGGTGGAAGGTGTTGGCATCATGGGAGTGAATGGAGAGCAGCGTCCTTCACCCATCGCCAGTGTAGCCAAGACAATGACAGCGTATGTGGTTCTGCAGAACCATCCCCTCGCAGGGGAGGCAGAGGGTCCAATGATAGAGGTCGATCAGCAAGCCGAGATCGAGTCCAACGCTGACGGCGAGTCGACCGCGCCGATCAGGAAAGGGCAGGCATTCACTGAAAAGCAGATGCTGCAGTTGTTGTTGATTCCTTCTGCGAACAACGCGGCACGCTTGTTGGCCCGCTGGGACTCCCTGTCCGAGAGGGTGTTCGTGAAAAAAATGAATGCCGCAGCTAAGGCGCTTGGCATGAAAGACACTATATACACGGATCCGAGCGGCCTGAAGGCGACGACACTTTCCACTGCTATTGATCAGTTGAAATTGGCCAAAGCCGTACTGCAGAATGAGGTGTTCCGGGAGATCGTCGACACTACACAGGTCGAAATATCTGACCAGATCGCAACGGTCTACAATAACAATGGCCGCGCACTCCTGGAGCCAGGCGTGAACGGTGTGAAGACTGGTTCGTCGACATCGGCCGGCGGGAACTTGCTGTGGTCTGCGGACACTATAATTGACGGCAGAAGGCACCGGATCGTCGGAGCCGTGTTCGCTATTCACACAGGCGCTAGCGTCAATGCCAAGCTGCAGAGGGCGATCACAGACAGCATAACTCTCATAAGGGCTGCGCAAGATGCCGCCGAATCGGCAAGCATAATCATGAAGGGCGATCTTGTCGGCTACGCAAACGACGGATTCGGCCACAGGGTCCCGCTTATGGCAACCAGGGATCTCAAGGCAGTCGGATGGCCCGGTCTGGAAGTAAAGAGCCGCCTTGAGAGCGACGGCGTCCCACGCTCCGCCCGGGCGGGCACGGTTGTCGGCATGGTGCGCGTCGGGAAAGGTGCTGGCATGGTGACGGCCCCGATCGCACTGCAGGACGCTGTGAGCGAGCCGGATCTGATAGCGAAGCTCATTCACTTCTAACTAACTTGTCCCAGGTGTCCTGACTGTTTCGGTGCCCAGTGTGTTGGGCTGGCCGAAGACGAACCCGTGCCGGCGCGTTCGGCCCAGGGTGTGCGACTGACAGGGCGGGACAGCACGGCGCAGTACCCGGTCCGATCGCATCCGGCCAGGATTACACGGGGTCGCCAGAAGGAAGCCGAGGGGGACGCCGTACGGTGTCCGCAAAGACGAGGAGGTCCGCCCGTCTGCCACTCCCCGCGGTAGTCAGTCGCTCAATCAGATCGTGCGGCTGCCTGGCGGTGACAGTGGCGATGTTGTCGCCGGGCGAAGCTTCGGCCAGTGCCCGCTGCAGCCGGCCGGCATCATTGCGTCCACGGTTCACGGCGGCGTAGAACCCGCCATGGTCCCGGCGATGTCACTACCTGTGCAGTTCGGCAAGCGACCTCACCGGACCGACAGGGCTCGGCCTGCTATTCGCACTCGAGCTGGCATCGACGGATGATCGAACGTGCTGTAGATCGTGGACGGCGCAACGTCGCTCACCGCCAAGTGGGTGTCCGCGCCGAGCGCGTCTTCTCCCGCATGAGGGACTACACGATCCTTGGCGACTGCCATCGGCACGACGACGGCCTCCACCACGCGTCCGTGAAGGAGATAGGTAGCGTTTACTCCTGCGGAGAGGCGCGTGCCGGGCGAACTTAGAGATTAAGTGAGCAATCGCCCAAAATGAGGTAGGTGTGCTATGGCCTCGATGTATTCAGTGACGCCCGTGCGAACACTGGCGGGCGTGGACGTGTTGGAAGCGTTGTCTCAGGCCCTTTTCTGCACTTCCCTTGGTCCGGACCTGTCCTCCAGCGTCGACGAGATACGCAGCTGCGTTCTTCATCAGCTGGGGAGTGATCTGGACGGATCGTGCGCGCGGCACGTCGCCGGAGCGGCTGGTACCGATGCTGCAGGCCATGACCGGCGCATGGCGTGGTGCCGGCAGATGATTCGTCTGGCCTTCTACAGCCAGGCGACGCCCAGGAGTGCATGATCCATCGTAAGCGCTCTACTTGCACACGAACTGTGAGCGGCGACGTTTCCCCACGTTCGCGCAGTACAGGACCTGAGGGAGACAAGGTGTATGCCGAACGCATGAAACGTCAGCGCTCAGCGGGTAACGGGAACGCGTGGCGCTCGCTGGCCCTCATCCTGATCGCCATCGTGGCGCTCACCGGCGGGATGTTCGCCTCCGGGCACACCACTCCGCGCCTCGGCATCGACCTTGCCGGTGGTACGAGCATCACGCTCCGGGCGGTCCCGGAGAAAGGCCAGGAATCCGCGATCAACAAGACCAACATGAACACAGCGGTCGACATCATGAACCGCCGTGTCAATGGTCTTGGTGTCTCGGAGGCCGAGGTTCAGACCCAGGGCGAAGAGAACATCATCGTCAACATCCCCAAGGGCACGAACTCCAAGGAGGCCCGGGACCAGGTCGGTACCACCGCCAAGCTGTACTTCCGCCCGGTGATCGCCACCGAGGTGAGCGGCGGCGCCGCGACGGCCACCCCGTCGCCGAGCGCCTCCAGCAGCGCCTCGGGCAAGGCCACCGACAAGGCGACCGACAAGGCCGGCTCGTCCGCGTCACCCTCCACCTCGGCGTCCCCGTCGGCGTCCGCCAGCACGCAGGGGCGCGCCGTCACCGACGCCCTGAAGGCGGACAGCTCCCCGTCGGCGAGAAGCTCGGCCGCCGCGAGCGGCTCCCCGACCCCCAGCGCCAGCGCCTCCGTCGACCCGGCGACCGCCAAGCTCCAGGCGCAGTACGCGGCGCTGGACTGCAGCAAGAAGTCGGTCCGCAGCACGGCCGGCAAAAACGCCAAGGCCACCGAGCCGACCGTCGCCTGCGGCCAGAACTCGGGCGGCCAGTGGCAGAAGTACGTCCTCGGCGCCGCCGCTGTCGACGGCACGGACGTCAAGAAGGCGCAGGCCGTCTTCAACACGACGACCGCCGCCGGCTGGACGGTCACCATGGAGTTCACGAACAAGGGCAGCAAGAAGTTCGGGGACATCACGGGCGAGCTGGCGAAGAACCAGCAGCCGCAGAACCAGTTCGCGATCGTCCTGGACGGTGAGGTCGTCTCCGACCCGTCCGTCAGCCAGGCGCTCACCGGTGGCAGCGCGGAGATCTCCGGCAGCTTCGGCCAGCAGGAGGCCCAGAGCCTCGCCAACATGCTGTCGTACGGCGCCCTGCCGCTGACCTTCAAGGAGGACAGCGTCACCACGGTGACCGCCGCCCTCGGTGGTGAGCAGCTGCACGCCGGTCTGATCGCGGGCGCGATCGGCCTGGCCCTGGTCGTCATCTACCTGCTGATCTTCTACCGCGGTCTGTCCGTCATCGCGATCCCCTCGCTGCTGGTCTCCGCGGCCCTCACCTACGTGATCATGGCGCTGCTCGGCCCGGCCATCGGCTTCGCGCTGAACCTGCCGGCCGTCTGTGGCGCCATCGTCGCGATCGGTATCACCGCGGACTCGTTCATCGTGTTCTTCGAACGCATCCGGGACGAGATCCGCGAGGGCCGCTCGCTGCGCCCCGCCGTCGAGCGGGCCTGGCCGCGTGCCCGGCGCACCATCCTGGTCTCCGACTTCGTGTCCTTCCTCGCCGCCGCGGTGCTGTTCATCGTCACCGTCGGCAAGGTCCAGGGCTTCGCGTTCACGCTCGGTCTGACCACCGTGCTCGACGTGGTCGTCGTCTTCCTCTTCACCAAGCCGCTGATGACGATCCTCGCCCGCAAGAAGTTCTTCGCGAACGGCCACAAGTTCTCCGGCCTCGACCCGAAGGCACTCGGCGCGAAGCCCCCGCTTCGCCGCACCCGCCGTCCGGCCGCCCCCGTCGACCCGAAGGAGGCGTGAGATGTCGAAGCTCGGCAACCTCGGCGCCCGACTGCACCGCGGCGAGGTCGGCTACGACTTCGTCGGCAACCGCAAGATCTGGTACGGCATCTCGATACTGATCACCATCACGGCCATCCTCGGCCTCGCGGTGCGCGGCCTGAACATGGGCATCGAGTTCCAGGGCGGTGCCGTCTTCACCACCCCGAAGAACATGAGCGTCTCGGTCGCCCAGGCCGAGACGTTCGCGGAGGACGCGTCCGGACACGACGCCATCGTCCAGAAGCTCGGTGACGGCAGCCTGCGCGTCCAGATCGCCGGCATCGACACCGGCAAGTCCGACCAGATCAAGGAGACCCTCGCCAAGGAGCTGAAGGTCGACTCGGAGAACATCAACGCGGACCTGGTCGGCCCCAGCTGGGGCGACCAGATCGCCAACAAGGCCTGGCAGGGCCTGGCGATCTTCATGGTCCTCGTCGTGATCTACCTGGCGATCGCGTTCGAGTGGCGCATGGCGCTCGCGGCCCTCGTCGCCCTGATCCACGACATCACCATCACGGTCGGCATCTACGCCCTCGTCGGCTTCGAGGTCACGCCGGGCACGGTGATCGGTCTGCTGACGATCCTCGGTTACTCGCTCTACGACACGGTCGTCGTCTTCGACAGCCTCAAGGAGCAGACGAAGGACATCACCAAGCAGACCCGCTGGACCTACAGCGACATCGCCAACCGGTCGATCAACAGCACGCTGGTCCGCTCGATCAACACCACCGTGGTCGCGCTGCTGCCGGTCGGCGCCCTGCTGTTCATCGGCGGCGGCGTCCTCGGCGCCGGCATGCTCAACGACATCTCGCTGTCGCTGTTCGTCGGCCTCGCGGCCGGTGCGTACTCCTCGATCTTCATCGCCACGCCGCTCGTCGCCGACCTCAAGGAGCGCGAGCCGCAGATGAAGGCCCTCAGGAAGCGCGTGCTCGCCAAGCGGGCCCAGGCCGCCGCGAAGGGCGAGCCGCTGGAGACCGAGACCGTCGACGAGCCGCTGGACGACGAGCCGGACGACGAGGCGGCCGCGGTCGTCGGCCCGCGTCACCAGCCCGCGTCCCGCAACCGGGGCCGCGGACGGCCTTCGGGGAAGCGCCGATGACCGAGCTCACCGACATCACGGAGCTGCTCCTCAGCCGCATCCACGACGGCGGCCTGCTGGCCACAAGCGGCCGGCGGGGCGAGTACCCAGCCGTCCGTCCCACCCATGTCTTCCGCACCAGCGACTCCACACGATCACGAAGGCTCTCGGCCACTCCAGCGTCCATGGCCCTCCAGGCCCAAGCGGTTGAAGCAGGGCAACCACTCGCCGACCGTCCTTTGGTTGCACTTCAGCTCGTCCCGCGATGGGCACTCGCTACCAAGCCCAGCTCAGCTCGACCATCCGTGCCCGCAGCACCAGATCACGCGGCGCCTTGCGCGCTCTCGACAGCCGTAACACGACCCCTGCCCGTTCTCGTCACGGCTCGACCGTGCCGTAACACCACCGTCCAGCACCGCCCCCAAGCACCCGAACGAGACGAGGACACCGGAAGCGTCCACGGAGCGCGGTACTTGGTGGGCGGCGCCGTTCGCGCTGAGGGCGACCGATCGTCACCACACCCGCCTACCCGCCTCGGTTTGATGACGTCGCACGCTCCGGCCTGAGCGCCAAGAGGTGACACACCTGTAGTCGGTTCAAGCTTCCCGCAGCCGCATGTCCATGGCCGCAGCGGTCTGCTTCAGGTTCGGCGAGTGCAGCCAGCTGATCTACCGTCCTCGTAAGCACGTATTGCTCAAGCTTCCCTGCAGCGGCAAGAGGACCGTGTTGGGTGGAAGGGGCAGGCATACCTAGGCATCAAACGATACCTGGCATCAAACCACCGCTGACTTCCGCGCTCGTCCAGGCAGCAGCGCCGAGGCAGCTGTGGTCTAGGCGCGGTCAGACTATGAGCGCGCGGTGCCGGTTTTCACACTCTGTGAACCACCGACGGCTGCGAGAGACAGCAATGGCCGTAGCCGCAAGCAGTCAGACAGCCGGCCATGGATCTACAGCAGTTAAGAGGCTGACAGACGGCGCGATCCTGCTTGGTGACCGTTGATCCTTCGGGAGGGGACGCCTCGCTCTACACCTCGCTGCGGGCCTACCTGCACCGGATCGGAGTCAGCGGCGGTAGTCCCGCCGAACATGCCCCTCCCCTCCCCCTCAACAACCAACCCGAGCAGCAGTCCGCCCCGTCGAGAGAGGCATTCGAACGGCGAGGTTGCACTCCTGCGCCACTGATCCGCGCCTGAGGCCGTCTTCCGAAGATGCTCAAGAACACAGACCCTCAGGCGAGTACTCAAATCCGGACAAGCCCAAATTGACACACAAAAGGAAAGTCTCTTGAAATTTAATCGGGATCTTTTTGCTCGAATTCTATCACATGTCAA
This sequence comes from Streptomyces sp. NBC_00289, assembly GCF_041435115.1. Taxonomy (NCBI): domain Bacteria; kingdom Bacillati; phylum Actinomycetota; class Actinomycetes; order Kitasatosporales; family Streptomycetaceae; genus Streptomyces; species Streptomyces sp. NBC_00289. The sequence goes on from NZ_CP108046.1 coordinate 596,195, forward strand.
TAATGGGCTCTACGCAATTGCATGGTGTCACGGAGTTTACATATACCTGCCTCCTGAAGGTCGGAAAGACATGGAATCGGCATGCCCTCTCTCGCCAGCAGAAGAGCACATATGGAACGCTATCGTAACCGCCGAAAAGTGCTGAGTTAACTCGGCGGTACCGCGCCACATCATGGCGATGCTGGCGAAGTTGCTCAGTGCTCATGGCGACAGATTGACAGGCCGCAGGCCTCGCGCGCGTTGAGGCCATTCCGGCAGGCGATGCTGGTACTGCGCTCATTTTGTGATGCGGGGTGTGTGCACTGCCTGGCGCGCGACGGGTATCTCGCATGGCACCGGCTACCGCTACTTCCGGTGCCGCACGATCCGGGCGACCTGGCGAGCATGGGGAAAGTCCAGGTTTGCGGCGATGGCCCTCGGCGCGGTCGTAATACTGTGCGGTGGCCTTCTGTGCAAACACGGCACACCATCGCCGAGATGCTCTTCGCTCGCTCCCTCCCCTCACCAGGTCTTCCGCCGGAAGCGTCCCACGCAAGGCGATTGCAAAGTCGCGGTGGTCCCCACGTGTGCAGGTTGCGGCGGTGTGACGATGCTGGTCGGGTGCGCGACCGGACGCAACGAAGCTCCGTTGTGGAGGTGGCTTGCCAAGTCGCCGTCACGCGAGGGAGAAGCTCCTATCTCCTGTCAAGCGGCCTGTGCAAGGTTGGTCGGCCTTCGCGATGTTTGTACAGGTCAAGGCCCTGAAGATCTCGCGGGCTTTGTAGCGCTTGGAGGCAGCGGATGATGTCCTTCTTCTGCAGTCCCTGCGCAGTGCGTCGGGCCACGTACTCGCGGGTGCGCCGGTCGTGCTGCATGCGGACGGCCGCGATGCGGTAGAGGGCCGCGTTGGCTGACCGGTTGCCTCCCCGGTTCAGCCGGTGGCGGTCCCGGCGGCCGGAGGAGGCCGGCAGAGGTGCGGCGCCGCACACATGGGCGAAGGCTGCCTCGGAGCGCAGTCGCTCGGGGTTGTCGCCGACTGCAGCCAGGAGGCGGGCGGCGGTCTCGGGGCCGACGCCGTTGACGGCCAGCAGCATCGGCGCGGCCTGAGCCGTCAGTGCGGTCCACTCGGCGTCGTATTCGCTGATTTCACGCCCGAGGTCCTGGTAGCGGCGGGCAAGGCGTCGCAGGGTGAACTTGGCGGCGGTCGGGTCGGCCAGGTCCGGTGTCGGCCGGAGCCTGGCGCACATACTGATCAGGTCTGCTGCCGCCAGACGCGCAGTTGGCCGCGCAAGGTGTCGGGCGCGGTGACCAGGAGGCTGCGGATCTGGTTGACGGCCTGCGTGCGAGCCTTCATGGCCTAGGCGCGGGCGTTGTACAGGACCCGCAAGCCCCCCGGCGGCACCGGTGTGGCTTTTGGGGATGACGCCCGCGCGTCCGGAGGCGACCGCCTCGGCGGCGGCATAGGCGTCGATGGGATCGGACTTGCCCAGCTGGCGGCGCATGCGCCGGTCAGGCCGGTTGATGTCGAACACTTGCAGGCCGGAAGCGGTCAGGACGCGTGCGAGCTGGGTGCCGTAGGAATCCGGTGCCCTAGACACCAACGGCGAGCACGGTCCCGAAGGAGCGAAGCCAGGCCAGCAGGGCGCGATAGCCGTCGCTCGTGGTCGGGAACGGAGCGTCGCCCAGGTGCCGGCCGATGGGGTCGACGACGGCGGCGTGGTGGGTGTCGGCGTGGGTGTCCACGCCTCCCAAGACGTCCGGGCGCTGATCAGCGATGATGGAAGTGCTGTCCTTCCGGGTTGCGAAGAGGGGCAGCACACGCCGGTCGGGCGGCGGACAGAGCAGTGACGGGGGGCTTCTAGCCCAAGCTCCTGACGCGTAAATAGCAGCAGGTCAGGGTGGGGGTAGGCAGGGCTGGGTGCCCGGTGGCTGTGGCGCTCGCCGGGTGTCTGGGTGCGGGTCGGTCAGGCCGCGCCTTCCAGCGGGTTGAGGGTGACGGTGTAGCCGAGCTGATTGAGCGCACTGATCGCGCGGCGGGTGGCGCGTTCGGGGTCGCGCTGGGCGAAGTAGGTGCCGCCGAGCTCGTGGTAGGTGACGTTGTCGGTGAGCATGTGCCAGATCGCGGTGATGATCGAGTGCTCGACGGCGACCAAGGCTCGCATCGGGCCGCGGCGGGCGGTGAGCCGCTTGTAACGGGCCTGCAGGTAGGTGTCCTTGGTTCTCACCGCGCCGAGTGCGGCGAGTCCGAGGGCGCCTTTGAGATAGGGATGCCGGGTCGGACTTTGGTGCTCTTGGTTCGGCCGGCGGACTCGTGGTGGCCTGGGCAGACGCCGGCCCAGGACGCGAGGTGCCTGGCGGAGGCGAACCGGCTCATGTCCCCGCCGGTCTCCGCGATGATCACCTCGGCGACGGCCCGGTTGATCCCGGGGATGGTGTCGAGGAGGTCGAGCGAGGGACGAAAGGAGCCATCGCCCCCTCGATCCGCTCGTCCAGCTGCCGGATCGCGTCGGTGAGCTGGTCGTAGTGGTCCAGGTGCAGCCGGGCCAGGAAGGCATGGTGGCTGCGGAAGCGTCCGGTCAGCGCCTCGGTCAGCTCGGGGATCTTGTTGCGGAGCTTGCGTTTGGCCAGCTCCGCGAGGACCTGCGGGCCGCGTTCCCCGCCGATGAGGGCTTCGAGCATGGCCCGGCCAGAGACCCCCATGATGTCGGAGGCGACCGCGGACAGCTTGATCCCGGTGTCCTCCAGCAGCTTCTCCAGCCGCTGCACGATCTGGCCGCGCTCGCGGGTCATCTGGGTGCGAGCCCGGGTCAGGTCTCGCAGCTCGCGCACCGGCTGGGGCGGCACGAACGAGGCCCGCACCAGGCCATGCGCACCGAGCTGGGCCAGCCAGGCCGCATCCGAGACGTCCGTCTTGCGGCCGGGCAGGTTCTTGACCTGCCGCGCGTTGACCAGGATCACGTTCAACTCCCCGGCCAGAAGGTAGTAGAAGAGCTTCCAGTAGTCCGACGTCGCCTCGATCACGACCAGGGTGACCTCGGCGGCGAGCAGGTGATCGCGCAGGGCGAGCACCGCGTTCGTCGTCGAACCCCACGTCGTGGTCTCGGTCGCGAAGGCCCCCCGCCGCTTGGTACTCGGGGTGCGGACACACGCCTTGGCATCCTTCTTGCTGATGTCCACACCGGCGCAGCGCTCGTGCAGCACATCCACGTCCCTGTCCCTCCCTCAACGGCCGAGTGGTACGCCGTTCCGGGGGGACCAAGGTGAATCAGGAATTCTGACGCACGTGCTCGCAGCAACACTCCACGGTTCCCGTGGACGGCCCCCAGCACCACGCTGACCTGCGAGCTCACCGGCATCACAGAGCATTCGGTTTCGGCCGGAACGAACCCCACCAGCGTCCCGCAGCGGTATCAGCCCGCGTCAGAGGCAGACGGAAGCACCCCAGCGCGCGCCACAGGATTTACCACGCCCCCGGCGCGCACCGACGGTGCGCTGGACCGCTGACTTGTTCAATCGGCCCCAGATGCTCGGTCTGCAGCCGTAGCGTCCAGGGTGTCGGTCGGCACGGGCCCGCAGTGCTCCTTGCCGCTCTCGGGTTGGCTCACTGATAGCGTGCCGCCGCTGGCTGACACCCGCGCGGTGTGGCTCGACAGAGGCATGAAGGCGACGCAGTGACTTCAAGTCAGGGTGCCCACCGCACTCCCCTTCCTGTCTCATCGAGTGCGGGGGCAGCAGCCTGAGACTCTGATCGGTGTCGATCCCCACAAGTCGTCCCACACCGCCGTCGCCGTCGACACAGCAGGCCACCAGGTGGCCCAGCGCCGGTTCGTCGTCAACGCCGGAACCTTCCGCCAGCTGATGCGCTGGTGCGAGCAGTGGCCTGACCGTCGTTTCGCGGTCGAGGGCGCCGGCGGCCTGGGCCACTCGCTCGCCCAGCAACTGGCGGCCGCGGGCGAGAACGTGGTCGACGTGCCGTCCACGCTGTCGGCCCGGGCCCGGCTGCTGGCCACCGGCGCCGACCGCAAGACCGATGCCAAGGACGCCCTCCACGTCTCCCAGGTCGCCCTCTTCCGCCATGACCTGCGCCCCGTGGTCCAGGAAGACCAGACCACGATCCTGCGGCTGCTGACCGAGCGGCGGGACGACCTGGTCCACGAGCGCACCCGCGTCCTCAACCGACTCCACGCCGTCTTGCGCGATCTCCTGCCCGGCGGAGCACCCAACGGCCTGTCGGCCGACAAGGCTGCCGCCTTGATGAAGGGCATCCGGCCGGTCACGGCCACCGACAACTGCCGCCGGGACATAGCCCGTGACCTCCTGGGCGACCTGCGCAGACTGGACCGGCAGGTCAAGGACAACGAAGCCGAGATGCGCGAGACCATCGCTGCGATCAGCACCACGCTGACCACCCTGCCGGGCCTGGGCACCGTACTGGCCGCGAAGATCCTCGGCCACATCGGGGACATCAGCCGGTTCCCCACCGAGCACCACTTCGCCAGCTACACCGGCAGCGCACCCCTGGATGCCTCCAGCGGCAACAACGAACGGCACCGGCTCAACACCGGCGGAAACCGCGCGCTGAACTCGGTGCTGCACACCATCGCCGTCTGCCAGATCCGCGACGGCGGGCGCGGGCAGGACTACTACCTCTGCAAAATCAGTGAGGGGAAGACGCCTTCGGAGGCCCGCAGGGCTCTCAAGCGACGCCTGTCCAACGTGGTCTACCGGATCATGAAACGCGACCAACGGAACCACCTCGCTCAAGCCGCTTGACACACAGAGGCGCTATCAGGTCACGAGCGCCCGATCGGCTGTGTGCGTGGTAGCCCTCCGCAGCGAGTCGACAGTTCTCCGACATGACAGCCCTTGGGCGTCAGCTTCGATGTGGGTCAGACCCGGCGGAGGACCACGGCACCATCATCACTGCTCCGATGTGCCGCCAGTCTGCCACCGTCGGTCTGGTCAAGTCGCCCAGCCGTCGGCACTGTGCGATCGGCCCGCTGGCCGAGCGGCTGCGGGCACTGGCCGATCCGCGGTGCCGGCGCGGGAAGCGTCACCCCTTTGCGGCAGTGCTGCTGATCGCCTGCTCCGCCGTGGTGATTGATGCGACGAGTTTCGTGACGGTCAGCCGGTGGGCGGCCGAGGCCCCGCAGGATGTCCTAGCCCGGCTCGGTGCCCATACCGCGACCGCCCGTCTACGTCATCACCGACCTGACCAGCCGTCAGGCCTCCCCCGAACAAATCGCAACGATCTTGGGGCACACTGGGTGACCGAAAACAGGCTCCACTTCGTCCGGGACATCGCCTTCCGCGAGGACGCCTCCACGATCCGCACCGGGCACAGCCCGGAAAACATGGCTACCCTCCGCAGCTTCGCCATCAACCACCCCTCGACACCACACCAACACCGCCGGACTCCGCCCCGCAGCCCTCCGCCTCTACGAGCGGCCACTGTCCCTCCTCGACCTCAACCGACCTGCACCCGCGATCAAAGGCTTTTGCAATCGCCCTGGCGTCCCACGTGGCCGAATGTCTCGCCGGAGTCCTATCCCGATGCAAGGAAATGAGTATCGAATACTCCGCGCTCTGCCGGTTGACAGGGTAAGATTATGGGTGAAATGGGACCACGCCGACACGCAAAGGGCGACTGAATGGAGCCCATGTGAGCGGAGGAGCGCTGATGCCTTCCTCGGGCCAGGACGAGACGAAAGGCTTGCCTTCCCGGCGCCGAGTGAATGTTGCATTCGTGAGTGCTGCTGGAACAGGCGGGGCGATGCTGCGCCTGCAGTAACGGTACCAAGTTCGTAAAACCTGATGTGCGAAAAGGTGATGACCCCCGACGGGGATCATCCTTGCTTCCGGTTGATCAATACCGAAAGGTGGTGGAACGGTTCTGAATGCAATGGGGCTGGTCCTTACTCGGGACGAAAACGGTGCTATGCAAGCATTCAGTGCGGTATGCAGTCATGCAGGGCGCATGGTCTTGGACGTCTCGGATTGAACGATTAACTGCGGCTGTCACGGTAGCCGATTCGATTCAGTCTCAGGTAAACCAGTATCCGGGCCGGCGCAGACACCTCCTGAACGCGTGTTCGTGCGGATCGCTTGCGATCTGACCTCCACGCGAAAACATGGGCCCCGGCGTGATTCTCCGTGAAATTGTGCGAGAACCAGCTTGCCCTGACCGTCAGGTCATTCACGAGCTGTGCGTAAGTCAATGCACCGCCCCACCGTTTACATTCAATGTTGCGTTCGTGGCTACGGGTAGTAAGTAAATTGAGATAGGTCGGTGCCACCACCTTCCGAGTCCTCCTGGCCGCCTTGACGGCGCGCTTTGGTTCAGGAAAGTCGGATGGAATGAAGCTCACCTTCATGCTGACGCACTTTTCCATCTATGACGGTTGTACGCCAAGTGCAATTCCGGCGCCGGCCAAGGCACGAGCGAGGGGACGTATCAACCCGACCCCATGGCAATACCGGACCGGGCGAGGCGCATGCGGCGGAACCTGTGGAGTCTACATGCGAATGTTAAGTGTCAGGACACATTCCGACGAATCCTTGCAGCGAATAGACCGATCGGTGAGGCAGCTATTTCAAGATGAGTCCTATCCAGTACCCGTAGCCACATGCAAGGTAACCCGGCTGAACTACTGCCAGTTGGGATCCGCGCCAGCGGAATGGAGATGCTCCTATAGAGGAGTGCACAAATCAGCCACAAAGGATCACAGAGCGAATCAAATGAATACGAGCACTAATCGGATTGATCAGCTCCCTGCGCAGGATGGAGCGCTGGTGGAAGGTCTGTACCGGGAACATGGTACGGCTCTATTCCGATTCATCGCAGGCCTGACGGGCGGGGACCGGCAACTGGCTGAGGATGTGGTACAGGAAACACTCTTGCGTGCATGGAAGCACGCCGAGCGACTTTGCGCTATGGAATCTGCGAGCATAAGGCCGTGGCTGATCACGGTGGCTCGCCGACTCGTCATCGACGCGCATCGCGCGCGGACGGCCCGGCCTCGTGAAACCGATGCTTCCGCGCTAGAAGTACTGCCCGGACCGGATGAGATGAGTCAGGCACTGGAAACCATGACGGTCTCCGACGCGCTTGACACACTCAGTCCGTTTCACCGAGAGGCCTTGGTGGAGACGTATCTTAAAGGACGCACCATCGCTCAGGCCTCCGCTCACCTCGGAGTGCCGGCAAGCACGCTGAAATCCCGTATCTATTACGCGTCGCACGCCATGCGCTTGGCGCTGCAGGAACGAGACCAGAAGGAGGGGCCAGGGCGATGACTGCAACACCTAAGCGACATCAGGATGTGGCCGCCTACGTCCTGGGAGTCTTGGAAGGCGCCGACAGTGATGCATTCGAAGCGCACCTGGCCTGCTGTCCTAGATGTACAGAAGAGGCCGAGCAATTGGGCCCAGCTGCACAGCGCCTGAGCATCCTCGGTCACCCAATCAGCAGTGAGTTCACTGATGCAGCTACCCCCCACCGAGGTCCCATCAGGTCACTCGGCGAGCGACAATTGCCGCTCGCCGCCGCGACGGCTGGCCCCAGAATGCTGCAGAATCTTTTGGAGACAACGGCAGCGGACAGGCGCCGCACGCGGCGGCGGTGTCTGGTGATCGTGGCGGCCGCAGCATCCGCTATCGCCGCCTTCAGTCTTTCTCTCACATCTGAACCAGCTAGCAGGCCTCCTGCCGCCCATGGTTCAGCACCTGCACTCGCCGGACAACAACACACCGCAGCCGATGCAGCTACCGGCGTGCGCGCTGCAGTGGGCCTGCAAGCCCGCAGTTGGGGTACCTCTATTACTCTCCGGATCACTGGTGTTGAAGGTCCCGAACGCTGCACCCTAATGGCCATCGACACCGAGGGGCGCGCCCACTCGATCGGCGCGTGGCAGGTATCCGCTCCTACGAACGGGATCCACGATGATCCTGATCCGCTCACCTTGATGGCCTCGACGGATCTCACTCCAAGCGCACTGAAAAGCTTCGAAGTTCGTACTCTTTCAGGCCAGCGACTCGTCGATGTTCCGATCTGAGCAGCAGTTCTGGGCTGGTTGGAAGAGATCCGGCATGTTGTTTTGCGTGCTACGGGTACCTAGTAGAGCTTGGTCAGCTTCACTCGTGGGTGGCGTGTCCGCTGGTCCGTGAGGGTCGTTGAGGTGGTGTGGCACCTGAGGAGATGGCCTCGGTCCGGGAGGACCTGGAGGCGTTCGCGGCGGAGTTGTTCGACGGGTTCTTCCGTGCGGATCAGCGGCGGTGGGGGCAGGCGTACGTGCGCGGATTGTTGCTGGACGGGCGGCGTAAGTCGGTGGAGCCGATGGCGGCCCGACTGGGTGAGGACGGTAATCGTCAGGCGCTGGCGCATTTCATCACCTCCAGTCCGTGGGATCCGGCGCATGTGCGGGCCCGGCTGGCCTGGCGGATGCACGAGGCGATCGGTCCAGAGGCATTGATCGTCGATGACACCGGCTTTTTGAAGGACGGGGATGCCTCGGCGTGTGTGTCACGGCAGTACACCGGCACCGCGGGCAAGGTCACCAAGTGCCAGGTGGGGGTTTCGCTGCATCTGGCGCGCGAGAGGGCCTCGGCGGCGGTGAACTGGCGGCTGTTCCTGCCCGCGTCCTGGGATCCCGACTCGCCGGAGGCGGACCCGGACAAGGTCGCCCGCCGCAGTCGCTGCGGCATCCCCGACCGGGTGGGGCATGTCGAGAAGTGGCAGCTGGCCCTGGACATGATCGACGAGAGCCGGTCGTGGGGCATCGACATCCCCCTGGTCGTCGCGGACGCCGGATACGGGGACGCCGCCGCCTTCCGCCACGGTCTGGAAGAACGCAACCTGCCCTATGCGGTGGGCATTTCCTCCCGCCACACCGCCCATCCGGCCGACGCCCGGCCCGTCCAGCCCGCCTATGCGGGAACCGGCCGGCCACCGAGAATGCAGTATCCCGAGCCTGCGCAGACCGTGAAAGACCTGGTCATCGCGGCCGGGAGGACGGCCACGAGGCCGGTGTCCTGGCGGGAAGGCTCCCGCCCGGGCAAAGGAATCAGCGGCTTCAAACGCATCTACTCGCGGTTCGTGGCTCTGCGCATCCGCCCGGCCGGACGCGGCGTCCGCCAGGCCACCGACGGTCCTGAACTGCCCGAACGCTGGCTGCTGGCCGAATGGCCGGCCACCGAACCCGAACCCGTGCAGTTCTGGCTCTCCAGCCTGCCCTCCGGCATGCCACTGGCGCCCCTGGTGAGGCTGGCCAAGCTCCGCTGGCGCATCGAGCACGACTACCGCGAGATGAAACAGGCCCTGGGACTGGCCCACTTCGAAGGCCGCACCTGGGGCGGCTGGCACCACCACGTCACCCTCGTCTCCGCCGCCCACGCCTTCTGCACCCTGCAACGACTGGCACGAGACCCAAAAGACGCGGCGCAAGTCTGAACCTCTACCAAGTCGTCCGAGAACTCCAGACACTTCTCGCCGCCTGGACCGGTGCTTGCCCCACCTGCCACCGCGACATACCCACACCGATACGGACCTGACCAAGCCCTACTAGTGCTGGATCAGGCAACGTTCGCCCTGTTCACGACCTCGCGGAGGCGTTCGTCGGGGGCGTGCTTGTTCCGCCAGATGATGTAGCGGCGGATCATGCTTCCCTGCTCTTTGTGGCTGGCATGGTCGGTGCCGTCCAGTGCGAAGTAGCGCAGGGCGGTGAACTGGGCCTCGATCCGGTTGAGCCAGGAGCTGTTGGTCGGGGTGTAGGCGATCTTCACGTTGTTCGCCGCCGCCCACGTCGCGACCCGCTGGCAGCGCTTCGTCGTCAGGTGCGGGGAGTAGTTGATGCCCCTATGGTTCGTCAAGCCGCCAGGGTGGGTGGAAGTGGCAGTGGAGCAGAGGTGATGGCACGGTGGATCTCGCGGGCGACGTACCTCTTTAGGCAGCGGATGACTTCGCGCTTTGTCTTGCCTTCCGCGGTCCGTCGCTGCAGGTAGGCGCGGGAGCGTTCCTCCCAGCGCAGGCGGGAGAGGACTCTGCGGTAGAGGGCTGCGTTGGCCTGCCGGTTGCCCCCGCGGTTCAGGCGACGGCGCTGGCTCTTACCGGAGGAGCGTTCGACGGGACTGACTCCACACAGGGCGGCGAAGGATGCCTCGTCGCGGAGACGGTCATGGTTATCACCTGCGGCTATGAGCAGGATGGCCGCGCTGTCCGGGCCGACTCCGGTCAGCTGAATCAGCTGTGGGTTGTGGGCCTGGATGATGGCAGTGATCCGGCGGGTGAGGGTGGTGGCCTCGGCGGTCAGCTGTTTGATGCGGTGGGCCAGCACATGCAAGGCTTGGTGTATTGCGCTGGCTTGGGGATCGAGGGCGGCGCAGGCCGTGAAGAGCCTTGGATTCGAGAGCCCGGCGAGGGACTCGCGCAGCCGTGATGGTGCGCTGACCAGGAGCGCTTTGAGCTGGTTGATGGCCTGAGTCCTGTTGCGGACCGCGGAATCCTTGACGACCTTCAGGACGCGAAGATCCTCCACCGGCCCGTTCTTGCTCTTCGGGGTGCTGGTGGCACGGCCGCCCAGGACGGCCCTGGCTGCTGCTTCGGCGTCGACCGCGTCGGTCTTGCCCGAGCGTCGTCGCGCCGCGCGGTCCGGCCGGTTGACCTCGATGACCTCTATGCCCTCAGCCGCTAGGTGCCGGGCCAGCCCGGCACCGTACGAGCCGGTCCCCTCCACACCGGCCTACTCAACGGTCCCCAACCTGCCTGCCCAGGACAGGAGTTCGTCGTAGCCCTCTGCCGTGGCGGGGAAGTCGTGCGTTCCCAGGAGGGCCCCAAGAACGCTGACGACAGCCGCAACATGCACGTCCTTATGAGTGTCCACGCCGAGCACCACCCGCGGAGTGGGCGGGCGGCTGCGTGCTGCTGCTGTTGTGCGGCATGCTGAGGGCGGTCATTCGTCTCTCTCGATCGCTTCGAAACGGATGGCCACCGCCGGACCGTTCGGGCGGTCAGGACTGTGAGGGTGCCTGTCGCGAAGGCCCCTATCGGGACACACCCACCGGGCCGGCGGCAGCGAGCACCGCACGGGCCGTGACCGACAGATCAATCTACGAGACACCGTGGTCAGTCACAGACCGGGTCAGGCCACGACCCGTGCGGAACCCCACCAGTCTCACAGTCACAGACGATCGCAATGCGCACGTCCGTGGGATGCAGCGAGCGCAGATAGCGGCAGAACTCCAGGAACTTCGACCTGTTCTTGGTCTTCTTGACGTGCCCGTAGAGCTGGTCCTTGGCCAGGTCGTAGGCGGCGAACAGGTGGCGGACCCCGTGCGGGCGGGTGTAGGTCGCCCGGCGCCGAGGGCGGGGCCCGCGGTCGGGGTCCTTGTGCCGGCCGCCGCGTTCGGCCCACTGCCGGCCGGGGTGGGGCTGCAGGTTGAGCGGTCCGAACTCGTCCATGCAGAAGACGACTTCGGGCTCGCCGTCCTCGGGTATGACCTCGCCGTCGGCGATCGCGTATAGATGCTCGACGCGGGCCTTCTTGGCCTCGTAGTCCGGGTCGCGGGAGGCCTTCCAGGTCTTCACGCGTTGAAACGAGACGCCCTCCTCTCGGAGCAGGACCCGAAGGCCCTCGTGGCTGATGTCGTCGACCACCCCCTCAGCGACCAGGAAGTCGGCCAGTTTGGCCAGGCTCCAGGTCGAGAACGGCAGGCCGTGCTCGGCCGGCTTGGACTTGGTGATCTTCTTGATCTCCCGGCGTTCCGGGAGGGTGAAGGTTCTGGGCCTGCCGCCCTTGTACTTCGGGTAGAGCGCCTCGAAGCCGTCCGCGTTGAAGTTGTGGATCACATCCCGGACCCGGTCCGGGCTGGTGAACGTCACCTCGGCGATCTTCGCCACAGGCATGCTCTGAGCGGATAACAGCACCATCTGGGCCCGCCGCCAGGTCACCACCGAACCGGTGCCCCTGCGGATGATCCGCAGCAGCCGCCTGCCCTCGTCGTCATCAATCTCCCGGACCTGCACCCGTTCAGCCACGTCATCATTCTGGCCGTCCGATGCCGCCCGACGCAGCAACCGAGCGCTGCATCACGGCAGGGCGAACGTTGCCTGATGCGGCACTAGTAGACTGTCGCGCCTTAATTTCTCTGTGTTGTTGGGTAGAGGTGGCGCAGTTTCACGCGTGCGTCGTCGGTGGTGAAGTGCCAGTCGACTTGGCGCTGGTTGCTGTTGGTGTACTGCTGCCAGGCGGCGAGTTCGGTGTTGAGCACGGCGAGGTCGTGGATGCGGCGGTCCAGGCACTGGCGGGTGAGTGCGGACAACTCGATCTCGGCGATGTTGAGCCAGGAACCGTGTTTGGGTGTGTGGTGGATCTCCAGGCGCTGGGCGAGCGCGAAGGCCCTCGCCGGGTCGAACGCCTCATAGAGCGAGGCTGTGGTGTGGGTGTTGAGGTTGTCCATGACCAGCACGACCGTGGCGGCGTCGGGGTAGTCCACGGTCAGCAGGTGCTCGACCTGGTGCGCCCAGTCGACCCTGGTCCGGCGGGACTGCGCGTCCACGCGCCGCCATCCGCGCAGCGGCTCGACCCAGCAGAAGATCGAGCAGGTCCCCGAGCGGACGTACTCGTTGTCCTCGCGCCGGTCACGGCCCGGCCGTGCGGGAAGCGGATCGCGGACGTGACCGAGCAGCTGGTACGGCTTCTCATCCATGCACACCACCGGGCGCGCCGGATCGAAGGGTCGGCGGTAGACCGCCAGGACGTCCTCCATCGCCGCGGCGAAAGCCGCATTCGCAGCCGGCGGGATGGTCCAGCACTTCTTCACATGAGGACGCAATTCCGTTTTTTGAACACCCGGCCGATCGTGGAGTGGTCCAGGTCCGGGATGTCCTCGACCAGCGCGACGTGCTTCTCCAGCAGGCGCAGCGACCACCTGGCGTGTCCCTTGGGCGGCGTCGAGCAGGCCAGTGCGATCAACCGCGCCTCGACCTCGCCGGTCACTGCGGAGGGTACCGGCGGGAGTGCGCGTGCCTTCCGGCCGACCGTGGCCCACACATCACCACCGGTCTCCGCGTACCGCTTCGAGATCAGGCGGACCGTATCGCACGAGACCCCGACCCGGTCCGCGATCACCACCCGCGGAGCGACCGCGCCGGCCGAGGTGTCCAACGCGAGCAGCACCCGCGCCCGCCTGATCATCGACGCGCTGCGGACCCCGTCGTCGTCACGCGCTCCAAAGCCCGACGATCTTCGGCACACAACGCGACCGGATACTTCTTCTGCGAGGACACGGCACCCCTGCCCGGCCGAACGGAAGCGACAAGTGACGCTCGCTCGGCCAACTCCACCAACCAGGAAGACACTTAGTCGCGACAGTCTACTAGCCTCATCTTTCTTGACGGTCCGCCAACGGAGTCGGTGGACCGTTTCGCTTCTGTAGCTGACGGGCAGGCCGAGGACCTGTGTCGTCTCGGGTGGCCGCCGGGTTCCACTGCTCCGGTCTGGACTGGGTTCTTCGTAGGGGGTTGCCCAGCCGCGGAGAACAGGCGCAACCGCACGCGGCGGGGCTCCCAGAGGCGGGCCTGGCTAGGCAGGGCGAGCATGGGCATCCAGGCCAGCAGGTCGAGAGGGATCTGGACGATTTCGAGCCACGTCCCGGACGGTGTCCTCGTCGGCCTGCACTAGACGATCAAGTCCTATGTGGTCAGTGGTCGTATGCGATGAGTGATCGGGTGAGCGGGAAGCCGGTCTTGTGGTTGTGCCAGATCGCGCTCGCCAGGGCGAGGACGCGCTGGGCGACGCGGACGGCGACGCCCTCGAAGGTCCGTCCGCCGTGTTGTTCCAGGTCAAGCTGGCCCTTGGGAGTGTCGTTGACCGAATCGATCAGCTGCCGTACCGATTTCAGCAGGCTCTCGCCCTTGCGTCTCTTCTCCCGTTTGAACGACGGGCGCAGGAACTCGATGCCGCGCATGGCGAGGTCGTTCTCGAACTCTTTGGAGGCGAAGCCCTTGTCGGAGATCAGCAGCAGGCCGGGCCGGTCGGCAACCAGGTCTGCGGAGGTCGAGCATGGCCTGGAGGACTTCCCGTTCGTCGAGTTTCGGTTTGGCCAGGGCCCACAGGATCGGCATCCGGGTCGGGGTGCACACCAGGTACAGGCGCAGGCCCCAGAAGGACCTCGAGTGCGAGGCGCAGTACCCGTATCCGGCCCAGCCGGCCAGGTCCGAGCGCTTCACCGTCGGTCTGGACCGGCCGCATTCCGTATGGTGCGCTTGACCAGCGGTAACGCGGCCCGAAGCCGCTTGTTCTACCCGGACTGCTGCGGTACGTAAGGGAACATCGCCCTGAGACGGACATTGATGAACCGCAGCCACCGGGCCTCCGAGGTGAACCCCAGCATCGCTTGCGCAACGGCCAGGCACACCAGTTCCGGATCCGTCAGCTGCGGCGGCCGGCCCATCCACCGCACGTCCCCGGTCTCGTCGTCGATCTTCACGTAAAGTGCCGTCAGCAGGGTGTCCATGTCATTCGTCACAGAACGATCTTGGACACTCCGTCCGCATGCCCGGACACCGCCCCAGACATAGGACTTGATCGTCTAGTTGGGCGATTACCGACACCCGGTTTCCACGGCCGGGGCCGGCATCATCGCCCGCCGATAGCGCGGGGCCTGGGCCGGCCCGCGCTGGTGAGTCTTCAGCTCGTCCAGTGCGGTCTCGATCTCCCACCGTTCATGGGAGAGGGCGGCCAGGGTGGTGGGTGAACCGGGCCGGGTTCGGTGGAGACTTGCTTACGAGGGAAGATCGCGTCTATGCCGAGGCAGTACCCGAAGGAAGTGCGTGAGCGGGCGGTTCGTCTGGTCGTGGAGCATCTGGCGGAGTATCCGTCAGTGTGGGAGGCCTGCAGGGCGATCGCGCCGAAGCTGGACGTGGGCGCGGGGAGCCTGCGCAAGTGGGTCCGCCAGGCCCAGACGGATACCGGCGAGCGGTCCGGGTGACCACGGACATGGCGGAGGAAACCCCCGCCGGCTGCGGGGGCGGGGTGCCTGTTGAGTCGGCACGGAGCGCGGTGCCGGTGTTGCCACCGGTCCGTTTCTCCGTGCCGCTCGCCGAACCCTGCGTACCCGTCTCCGAGTACCGGGCTCTCCACGGACTCTGCCGTTCAGGCGTGGTTGGGGCGGGTCCAGGGGTCGGGGATCGTGTTGCCCCTGTAGCGGTAGCGAGTGACCGCCACCGCTTGGAGGTCGAACAGTTCGATCCCGTCTGCCGAGGGCCTTTGCCACCGTCCGGTGTGGTCGGTGAGGCGTCGGCGGACGTCCTTCCACTTCCAGCGGTGCAGTGCCATCCACCAGCTGATCACCCGGTGCCAGGTGAAACTGGCCAGGGAACTCAGGGTGGCTTTGCAGACCGCGTGCTTGAAGTAGTTGGCCCAGCCGCGCATGATCTGGTTGAGCCTGATCAGCACGTCCCTGGGGTTCTGCTGCGACGTTCTGTTCGTCAGGGCGCGGATCTTGTCCTTCAGCTGCCGGATGGGCCGGTCAGCGATGAAGGTGTAGACGTGCCACTTGTCCGTTCCCCGCTTGCGGCGCCACTGGATGCGGAACCCAAGGAAGTCGAACCCGTCCGCCATGTGCACCACCTGCGTCTTGGCCTCAGAGAGGCGAAGACCGAGCGGTTGCAACACCTCGGCGATGTCCTCGCGCAGCGCCTCGACGTCGTCGCGTTCGCCGTCGGTCAGCACGACGAAATCGTCCGCGTAGCGGACGATTCGCCAGTTCGGACGTCTGGTTGCACGGCGACGCCTGCGCAGGTGTCGGCGTACACACGATCGTCCCCGGTCGCGTACGAGTGAAAAGGGACGCTTGATGGTGCGGTGAATCGTGGTGCCCGGCACTCTTCTGCTCGTCCGGTGAAGGGTGGCGGAGGGTGGTGACGCGGTGGTTTTGGACCCGCAGCGCTGGCTGGAACTGCGGCGGTTCCGTGCTCTGGTCGAGTCAGGGGCGGTCAGTCTGACCGAGGTGGCCAAGGAGACTGGGCTGGACCGCAAGACGGTCCGCAAGTATCTGTCGAGCACGGCGGCGTCGGTGCCGCCGAGGCGGACGTCGAACGGCCGGCCCCGGAAGAAGGCGGTCGACGAGGTCGCCCCGTTGATCGACGCGATGCTGCGGGCAGAGATCCTCATCAAGGGTGCTGTGGTGCACGAACGCCTGGTGAAGGAGTACGGCTCGACGATCAACTACCAGCGGGTCAAGCTCTATCTGCAGGAGGCCCGGCCGCGGATCGCGGGTGAACTGGGGATCGAGCCGCGGGAGTTGGCGGGTATGCACCGCCGCTTCGAGGTGGTTCCCGGGGCCCAGGCTCAGGTCGACTGGGGCGATGAAGGCAAGATCCTCGCCCACCTGGGAATCCCGAAGGTCTACTCGTTCCATATGGTGCTGTCGTACTCGCGCGATCCGTTCTGCTGCTTCACCACGAGCCAGGACCTGCAGACCTTCTTCGACTGCCACCGGCGGGCATTTGCGCACTTCGGCGGGGTGCCGATGTCGATCGTCTACGACCGGACCAAGACCGTCGTGCGCCGGCACGTCGCTCCCGGTGAGGCGGTTCCGCTGCATCCGGAAGCGGTCGGCTTCGCCGGCCACTACGACTTCGACATCGACGTGCTGGCCGCCTACCGGCCCACCGGGAAGGGTCGGGTCGAACGCCAGGT
Source organism: Streptomyces sp. NBC_00289 (assembly GCF_041435115.1). Taxonomy (NCBI): domain Bacteria; kingdom Bacillati; phylum Actinomycetota; class Actinomycetes; order Kitasatosporales; family Streptomycetaceae; genus Streptomyces; species Streptomyces sp. NBC_00289. Next base: position 612,871 of record NZ_CP108046.1, read on the forward strand.
GTTGATCGTGCGTGATCACGTGCTGGCCGGGCGGGCGTTCTCCTCGCTCGAGGAGTTGGATGCCGCGTTCTTGGCGTGGGTGCCGCAGCGACGCGCCCGCACCCACGCCACCCACCACGAGGTCATCGGACACCGGGCCGCCCGGGATCACGCCGCCCTGAAGCCGTTGCCGTCCTCGCCCTATCTGGTGGCCGAGCGGCATCTGCGGCCGGTGGGCAAGGACTGTCTGGTCGCGTTCGGCGGGAACCTCTACTCGGTGCCCGCCCGCAAGGTCCGCCCGCGTCAGCTGGTGGAGATCAGAGCGACGAAATCCCAGGTCATGCTGCACACGACCGTCCCCGATGCCAGCGGCGAGACGTTGCTGTCCAGCCATCCGCGGGCGGTCGGCCGCGGCGTGGTTGTCAAGCAGGATGAGCACTGGGACGGCCTGCCAACCGGCAAGAACCGCCGCACTACGACGGGCGACGAGCCGCCACCACCGCAGAGCGAGTTCCCCGCGGCGGGTCGCATCGGGCCCTTGCAGGCCCTGTTGAACCGGGCCGCTGCAACCCAGATCGAGGTCGGGCGGCGGCCGCTGTCGGTCTATGACGAACTGACCGGCACCCGGCCCTTCACCACCAACTCCCCGACGAAGGAGTCGTCTTGAGCGAGCTGACCGGCAACCGCATCCGCACCACGGCCGGCAAGCTCGGCCTGCCCCACCTGGCGGAGACCATCAACGAGTACACCCGCCGAGCCGACGAGGCGAAGATGGGCTACCTCGACTTCCTCGACCTGGTCCTTTCCGAAGAGCTCGCCGTCCGCGACGACCGCCGCTTCCGCCAGGGCCTGCGACTGTCCAAGCTGCCACACCACAAGACGCTGGACGAATACGACTTCTCGTTCCAGCCCGAGCTCGACCCGCGCAAGGTCAAAGACCTCGCCAGCCTCTCCTTCGTCGACGGCAAGGCGAACGCCGCGCTGCTGGGGCCACCGGGAGTGGGCAAGACGCATATCGCTGTCGCTCTCGCTGTCGCGGCCTGCCGGGCCGGCTACTCGATCTACTTCACCAGTCTCGACGACATGGTCCGCAATCTGAAGGCTGCCGAGTCGGCCGGACGGCTGGTCAACAAACTCGGCACCTACCTGCGGCCGAGCGTCCTTGTGATCGATGAGGTGGGCTACCAGCCCCTCGAACGGGCCGAGGCGAACCTGGTCTTTCAGGTCATCTCCAAGCGTTACGAGAAGGGCTCCATCATCCTGACCTCCAACAAGACCTTCAGCGAATGGGGACAGGTGTTCGGCGACGAGGTCCTCGCCACCGCGATCCTCGACCGGCTCCTCCACCACTGCGAAGTGATCGCGATCAACGGCCCGAGCTACCGGCTCAAGAACCGCCTCCAGGCCATCGAGCGGGAGAACGAAGTGGCCTAACACCTGGGGACGTTCAAACGTACCGGCCCGGCCCGAAGCGAGAGTACGCCGACATGGAGCATCGACTGTTCTCCGCGATCACCATGAACTGGCGCGGCAGACCGCTGAACAGCCACGAAGTCGTCGTGCAGTCCATCGCCGCGACCACCACCCGCACCGGTCTCACCGTCCATGCGGAACTCGACACCGGCGCCTATCCCATCGGTGTGAAGGTCAGCGATGCCGAGCTGAACGCAGTGCCGGTCACCGGACATGCCTTTCACGGCGAATGGAACTACACCGCGCACCTCCACCCCGCCTGCCCGGCAGGCCCCACCGGACCAACGCCCGGGCCGACGGCGGACTTCGACCGCGGAGCTCTGTCACATCCCGCGCTGACCGGTATGACCTGCACCGCCCTGACCGAGCTGACGGAGACCCTGACCGCCGACTGGCAGACGCTGCAGAAACAGGACCCCGCCGCCCGACGCGACGGCGGCGAGCGACGCCGGGCCCCGGGCGGGCGGCCGCAAAGCCGTTGGTGGGTGTACTCGGCCCGGAAAATATCCTGGAGGCGCTTGGTCTCTGCCTCGGGGTATCGCTGTCGGCCACCGCGTTTGAGGGCTGCTCTGATCTGGGGCTTCGTGAGCTTCGCGGCCAGCGTGGGGGTCGGCGCCATGGCTAGGAGGGCGCGGGCTTCGGGGTGAGCGAGGCCGCCCTTGCGGCCGGTGATGAACGCGTTCAGCGCGGCGGGATAGTACTCGCGCAGCAGTAGCAGTGATCGGAGCTGGTTGGCGATCTGCTGGCGATTCCAGACGGCGTCCTGCTGAGCGCGAGCCAGGACGCGATGGCCTGGGCGAGTTCGCTGTCGGCTGGCAGTAGCCGGTGCATGGGCATATCGGTGCGCAGGATGTTCGCCCGGACCAGGGCATCGCCAGGGTCGGACTTCTTGCGGGAGACAGCGTGGCGGTTGCGGTAGCGGGAGGCGGCGAGCGGGTTGATCGCGAAGACCTTCCGTTTGCCGGTTCGCAGGATGGCGATGAGCAGACCGCGGGAGGTCTCGATGGCGACCGGTATCGGATCGTGCTCGGTGTCCCCGTGCTCGGCGAGCAGATCCAGCAGTTTCCGATAGCCGGCCGCGTCACCTGTGATGCGGGCCTTGGCGAGCAGCTTCCCGACCTCGTCAATCAGGGCGACGTCATGATGTTTTTCCGCCCAGTCGATCCCGCAGAACCTGACAAGCTGAAGACGCCAATGACCTGATCACGGCATGGCCGCAATTCGCAATCCGTCTGCCTGATAGGTGACAGTGCCTCCCACCATGCGCTCGGCTCCGCCCTTATCGGTACGCCGCTCTACAGGATTAACACGTACACGCAAGGCGACGAGTTCGACGGGTTGCGGGCCCTCCATTCCATCACCCGGGTGACTATGCGAGATGATACTAACCCTGATTATCTCATTCTCAAGCCTGCCGAATTGTTCAGATGTGGCGACGACTTGGACCTCCCACTTCGGCACTCCACCCTTCGTGACATCTTGTTCATTTGGACTGCCGAACATCATCTTTGGTTCAGCGCTGAGAAAAATTATTTGCTTGAACGAGCGGGCTACGTCAATGAAGATGTTTGTTGGCATAGAATTTCCCTGAGATACCGATTTATGGATTATCGACACGCGACGCACGTAATGCTCTGTATTTCACATTAGTGATATACGCCACCTAGGTGAGGGGGCATGCCTTTTTTGGCGGGCTGAAATAACTGCAGCACCAGATGAAGTCTGCCGCAACAGGGCTTCCTTCCGTATTGAGCAAATGATACTCAGATGGTGACTCAACGGCAGCCGAGCACTCTGTCATCGTTCCGCGTCTTCGAGTGCCTACTAAAGCCTTTAGGCGGTACAGATTCGAGACGATCCAGGGGCACTCGACCACGAGAGGTCAGCCCGTACTCGACGGACGCAAGATCAGAAGACCTCAATGAGCCTTTCCCGGTAAGCGCCCGTCGCTCGCTGAGATTGCGATGGTGGCGCTTCGGCCCGTGTGGTCCCCCAGTCCGGGCAGGCGTAAGGCCCCTGATAGGAACGATCTTGCGAAGGAAAGATCCGACCGAGGGGCCTCACGTGTCGATCAGTGTCACATACACTGCCGTGCTCGATGTGAAGCGGTCCACCGCTGAGCACCTGGCCGGCTGCTGCGCGATCACCGCATCTCGGCCGGAACCCGCAATGGCAGGCGTGCGCTGGGCTGCTTCCGTCAGGCGGTGCTCATCCTGCGCTGGTTCATCGACGGCACCCGCCTCTCCCAACTCGCCTGCGACAACCGGGTGTCGGCCTCCACCGCCTACCGCTACCTCCACGAGGGGCTGTCCGTCCTGGCGGCCGGAACACCGAACCTCGCGACCGCTTTGGAGCGCGCGAAGGCGGCCGGGCTGACGCACCTGAACCTCGACGGCACCGTCATCCGCACCGACCGTGTGGCCGCCCCCGGCCCCAACGGCGCAGACCTGTAGTGGTCCGGAAAACACAAACACCATGGTGGGAACGTGCAGGTCATCACCACCCCTGGACGGCTGGCCGATCTGGCCTCACCGGTCCGCCCGGGCCGGGAGCACGACATCTGCGCCCGCCATCACGGCCTGATCGACGGCCCTCATCCGGATCGCTGCCGAGCTGGACATGCCGACCCTGGTCGACCTCGGCTACGAGAACGTCGGCGGCGGCTTCCGCTACCCGCACAAGAAGCCCGCCCAGGCGAGCTGACCGAGGCGCAGCAGACGTACAACAAGGTCATCTGCGGCATCCACGGCGTCTGCGAGCGCGCCACCTCCCAGACCACCTTCAAAGCCCTGCGCAGAGTCAGCCTCGACCCCAGCCGCATCACGAAGATCACCGCCGCAGCCCTCGTCCTGCTCCAGATCGAACACGACCACACCATCTGAACGATCACACACCGTCGTGACCCATTACTGACAAGACTCAATGCATGTACGGATTGCGCGGATGCGCGCCAGACGGTGGTACTGCAGCCATGCGTTGCAGTTCCCCGCGATTGACTACCCCCATCTTGCGGTAGATGCGGTAGAGGTGGTTACCGACAGTCCGCACGGAGACGGTTAACCGTTCTGCAACCGCCTTGTCGCTGAGCCCTTGAGCAACCAGTAGGACGATTTCACGTTCCCGCAGCGTAAGCGGTTCGGTGGACTCCAGTAACAGTAGAGGCGGGGTTGCGGCGCCCTCGCAGCGAGCGGCGAGGGCGCGTGCGCGCAGCGTGGCCGCAGTGGCGGCTCGGGGTTGCGCGGTCGTGCGGTAGAGCCGGGCGAGCTCAGCATACGCTTCGGCTGCGAAGAGTTCGGCTCCCGCCTCTACGAACGCTTCGCCGACGCGCCGCATGAGGGCGACGTCGTTAGTGACGATTGCCCGGGCATAGTCACGGCGAGCCTGCAAATAGGGGCCCTGCAACGGAATGTCCCAGTCAGTGGCAGCACGTTGAATCAGGCCGAGACGGCCCAGCTCATGCAGGATAGCCGCTACATCAGCGTGACCGCCAAGTGAACGGCACGCTTCGGCGGTTTCAAGCAGTAGAGCGGCGGATTGATGCCGGTCGCCTGTCAAGAACATTGCCCACGCCCGCGCGATGGCATGGAAAGCCATAGAAGGGCTGGGCTGTGCAGGTGGGAGAACCATCTCGTGGGGGCGCCCAAGGGTTGCAGTGGCCATTGTTTCCCAGAACCGAGCGCGGATCTGCCAGAGTTGCCAGCCCACGGGATGAGCAGCGTGAGATACGAAAAGGTTCAGTGCTTGCTGCGGACGGCCACGTCCCAGCATCACTACCCCTAGAGCCAGAGCGCGCTGGGCATCAATGCGGACGTGTTGCTCGGCGATGGCCCTGTCGTACGCGCGGGTCAGGACGTCCGCTGCCTCCTCCAAGCGTCCGGAGTCAGCTAGTGCATTGGCGTAAATCTCCTCCAGCGAGTCGGCGTGGAAGGCGCCAGCCTTGCTCACCTGACCGCTGACTCGTGCATGTAGATCAAGGGCATCTGCGGGTCGCCCGGCATGCACCAGCGCTGCCATCTGGAAGATCGAGGCTTCTATGCAATATGGATCGCTCAGGTCATCCGTCAGTGGACCGCAAAGCGTCATGGCACGCATGTAGCTGCCTTGCCAATATGCTGTCATACCGAGATGCAGGCGCTGCAAGCGGCCCGTCAGGTGACAGATGATGCTTTCCGCTTCTTTCAAACGCCCCTGCAGCACATACCAACGCACGCGAGCAGCGATAAGTTCTTGTGGAAGCTCCACATGCCGGCTTTCGACTGTAGTCAATACCTGGTTTGCTGCGTCGAAGTCCGCAACCGAAATCAATGAAAGGACATGGGCCGCTGCAGCTCGCGCGGTCGCATAGTGGTGCCAGGCTGCAGCCGTGAAACGGGTAGCCGCCTGGAAGTCATGACCCTCGATAGCGTTCTGGGCTGCGCGGAGCAGTGTCTCCTCGGCAACGATCTCTCCGACATCCAGACGCCAGCCAGTAACGCTGGCCTTTGCCTCCCCTTCCTCGCCGTGGATAGCGATCCACATTTGTAGATGTGCACGGCGGCGCAAGGCCGGTATGCTGCGTCGGATCACGTGACCCACTAGAGGATGAAACGAACGCACCAAGGCCAGTGACGGATCCTGCGGCGTCGTTGCTTCGACGTGTACGAATTCCAAACCCTCTAGACGTAGCAGAGATTCCTCGCCCGCAATGCGCTGGAGCGCATGTAAGGTGACTGGCTCTGCCAACACCATCCGCTCCAGTGCGTCGCGTTCCGTCGGCATCAACTGTTTAATCTTCAGCATGATGAGCTCGCTAAAATGAGCAGGCAACGGCATTTCTTCGGCAAGTGATAGTCCTGCCGGTGACGACGTCATATGCCCCTGCGCTGCCGCACGCGTCAGTTCACGCATGAGCAGCGGATTTCCATCTGCTAATTGCGCCAGGCGCGCAGCCGTAGGGTAGGTCAACTGCCGCCCAAGCAGCGCCACGGCCAGACGACGCGCCGCGGGCGGGTCTAACGGTCGGAGGTCTATACGGTGAACGTGCTCGTCTCTCCACAGTTTAGTGATCAAGGCCGGAACATCGCCTCGCGTATTCAACGCTAGCAGCAAACGAATCCGGCACTGCACCGCAAGCTCGAAAACAAACGCAGCTGTTGCTGAGTCCAGAAGATCAGCGTCGTCGACGAACAATAAAAGTTTCCTACTGCTATCACCCGACCCTTCTATCTCCCTGATGACTTGCATAGCCGACAAACTGATAACACCTGAACCACGTTTGCGATCCGCCGAGGTGGCGGATAGGCGTTCAAGGACAGCACCGTCGGGCCAATTGGTCATCAAACGTATCACCGTATGACGGTCTGAGAGCGTTGCCAACGCCTCCATGGCTAGTCGAGTCTTTCCCATACCGGTGGACCCAGCAATAATCACGCCGGCGCGCCCGTCAGGCTGTGTCAACAGACGCAAGAGGCGAGTCAAGTCTGCATCGCGTCCCATGAGGCGAACCTGTCCGGCAGGAAGCACCTCACTATTGAATCGGTCACCCGGTGGAACAAGCCGACATTCAACCCTCTCACTCGTGCCAGACACAGCGTGCCGCTTGAAGTTTCTGTCTTCTGAAACAGACTGACTTTCAACGCTCGATCGATGCTGGACCATCTTCTTCATCCCCCATGCCCTTGATGCCTTGTACCTGAGCGATACCTACATACCGTGGAACCAACCCGGGAAACGAGGAAATCAGATTAGTTTCGGATGCGGGGCGCTTCTGTGGCCTCGTCTGGCACCCGGAAGGAACCTGACCATTGATCAGAATGGGCAAGCGGGGCGAATTGGCCTTGAGTAACTATTACTCAACAGAAGAGAAGCAGTTGTCGCGCGACATGAAATACGCTCAACGCAGCCTTACCGCGATACGCTCATATCCGTACAATTACCTCTATGGGTGACATGAAATTTGCAGCCATTCGTCCGCAGGCTTCATAATTGCGCCTCATTACTCACTGGCCCTACCTAGTTTTGATGCGCCGGAAATCGCGGGCTTAAGTCTGTAGCCTGTTTTCATGTCCCGGGGTCCTCGTGCCGTCGAAGTGGTGCTGTCCGATGAGGAGCGCGCCAGTTGCTGCGCTGGGCGGGCGGGGCAGTGGCGCCCTGTCTTGCCGAGCGGGCACGCATCGTCTTGGCATGCGCGGAGGGGAAGCCGAATACGCGTGTCGCGGCGGAGTTCAAGGTGACCGCGGAAACGGTCAGGAAGTGGCGCTCGCGGTTCGTTGACCAGCGGATGGCCGGGCTTGCGGATGAGCCGCGGCCGGGCCGGCGCAAGTTGGAGCTGGTGCTCAGTGATGACGAACGGGCTCAGCTGATGCGGTGGGCGAGGCGGGCGAAGACCGCGCAGTTCCTGGCCCTGCGGGCGAGGATCGTGCTGCGGTGCGCGGAGGGCGGGACGAACAAGCAGGTGGCGGCGGAGCTCGGGGTGCGCGAGCGGTCGGTGAGCCGCTGGCGGGCTCGGTTCGTCAAGCAGCGGCTCTCGCGAGCCGCGTCGGTACGTCTTCCTTCACGAGAGAGCAGCCGGTGAATGCCGGTGGACCCGCTCCCCCACCATGGGGCAGGGCTTCGGCGTAGTCGCGTGATGCCCGGTTCCTGGCGGACTGTCAGCTCAAGGGCGGTGTTCTCGGGACGTGACAGGCACGGCTTCCAAGATCATGGAGTTCTCTACGCCCCGTGATCCAAGTGGAAGACCGTGCCTGCCGACGCATCATCTCTGATCCCGCCTGCCCTTGACCAACTGCGCGAGAATCCGCAGGTCGGACCCGAGGAGCTCCCGGGCCTGCTGGAACGGCTGGCCGAGGTGCCAGACCCGCGTGACCCACGCGGGGTGCGCCACCGCCTAGCCGTCGTGCTCACTCTCACCGCGTGCGCGGTGCTGGCCGGAGCGACCTCACTGCTGGCGGTCGGCGAATGGATCGCCGATGCCCCTGGGCATGTGCTCGAACAGGTCGGTGCGAACCCCGATCCGCTTCTGCCCAGGCGGGTCCTGCCCGCCGAGAGCACGGTCCGCCGACTGCTGGCCCGCATCGACGGCGACACGCTGGACGGGGCAGTCGGACGCTGGCTCGCCGACCGTCTCCCGAAGGCGACCGGGCTGCGTGGCCTCGCAGTGGACGGCAAAAGCCTGCGCGGCGCGGCAAAAGCGAACGGCCGCAAGATCCACCTGCTCGCCGCACTGGAACACGCCACCGGCTTGGTCCTGGCCCAGCTGGACGTCGGCGAGAAGACGAACGAGATAACCTGCTTCCAGCCGCTGCTGGACACCGTCGCCGACCTGACAGGAGTCGTCGTGACCAGCGACGCCATGCACACCCAGCGCGAGCACGCCGACCACCTCCTCGGCCGAGCTGCCCACTACATCGTGATTGTCAAGGGCAACCAGAAGAAGCTGCGCCGACAGCTCAAGTCCCTTCCCTGGAAGGACATCCCGCTTCAGGGACGCACCCGGGAACCGGCCACGGCCGTTCGGAGATCCGCCGGATCAAGGTCGCCACTGTGAACAGCCTCCTCTTCCCCGGAGCCCGCCAGGCCGTCCAGATCAAGCGCCGGCGCACCGACCGCAAGACCGGCAAGACCACCGTCAAGACGGTCTACGCCGTCACCAGCCTGACCGCCGAGCAGGCCACTCCGGACCCGCTCGCCCGTCTCATCCGCGACCCCTGGACGATCGAGGCCCTGCACCACGTCCGCGACACCACCTTCGCCGAGGACGCCTCTCAGCTGCGGACCGGCAACGCGCCCCGCACGATGGCCACCTGGCGCAACCTCGCTATCGGGGCACTCCGGGCAGCCGGAGCGAAGAACATCGCGGCAGGTCTTCGCCGCAACGCCCGTGACCCCCGCCGCCCGCTCGCACTCCTCGGCCTCGCATGATCACAAAACGGGCGTCACACAACTACGCCGAAGCCCTGCACCATGGGGTCCTACGAGAAGGAAGATTGATATGTCTGGACTGCGCAAGGCGCTCGCTCTCGCTGGCACCGCCGCAGCCGCTGCCAGCCTGATTGCATTGCCTGTGGGCAGCGCGTCCGCGGCCAGCATGGTGAACAAGGTGACCGTGACGGTGAACTGGCATGCTGTCGATGACGACAGCACGATTTTCGGTTCCAGCTTCGATCACGCCTACGGCACGAGCACCAAGACGTTCCTCGTCGGTAAAGACACTCCGGCCCTGGCTGACGTCAACTCGATGTCTGCTGCCTGCGCCGGTAACGAAGTGCATGGTGACGTATACGGCTGCATCAGCCAGTACGACAACGGGGGCACCATCCTGTTCTCGCCTTATCTCGATCTCTATAAGGGAGGCAGCTGCTACTCAAGCGATGTGGACGGCTGGTCCTCCGCTCCCAACCTCGTCCTCACTCTGAAGACGGGCACCTACTCGTTCAGATGAAGACAAACATGATGTTCGAGAGCGGCCAGGATAAGGTTGAAGCGACCGTCACCGTGAAGAACACCCTGGCCTGACGGCAACCAGCTCGATTCGTTGGCTGACCCCACGGAGCTGGCCCGGGGAACCGTGACGGAGCTGAGGAGCTTTCCCGTGCTCGGGCATGAGTGAGGGGGCTGGGGGCAGGGCTGACGCAAGGTCCGGGATTGAGACCTTTCCGCAGGTGAGCGGTCTGTGACGTGGAAGACCGAAGCTCCGTTGAGCGAGGTGACCTAGCAAGTCGCCCTGTGCCTACGGAGCTTCGGTGAATCGTCAGTCTGCCATGTGTGTGCCCGTTATGGAGTCGATGTCCGTCGCGTCGGAGCGGACGTTGCTGTTGCGGCGATTGGCCGAGGTGAGAGACCCGCGTGATCCTCGGGGCCGGTGCTTCTCGCTGGGGTCGTTGCTGCTGGTCACGCTGTGCGCGACGGTGGCCGGGTTCGGCTCGTACCGGGCGATGGCGCAGTGGGCGGCGGCCGCCGGGCCGGTGGAGTTGCTGCGGCTGGGGCTGCGTCCGTGGGGCCCCTTCCGGCTGGTGCGTACGCCGAGTGCGGACACGCTGCGACGGGCCTTGACGCTGGCGCGTCCGGCGGGTCTGGAGGTGCTGCTGCGGGTGCGCGGGTTCGACTTGGAGACGGTGGCGGTGGACGGAAAGGTGCTTCGCGGGTTTGGCAGCAGTGAGTCGGCCGCGGTGACGGTGATCGGTGCGATGGCGCAGGACGGTGCGCTGGTCGCGCAGCAGCGGGTGGCGGACAAGAGCAACGAGATCCCGGCGCTGGCGCCGTTGTTGTCGGTGCTCGATTGCATGGGGTGGGGTGGTGGTGACGGCGGACGCACTGCACACGCAGGTGGAGACGGCGAAGGTACTGGTGGAGGAGATGGGGCGCGCACTTCGTGCTGGTGGTGAAGCGGAACCAGCCGGCGTTGTGGGAGGCGTGCCGGTCGATCCCGTGGAGCGAGGTGACGGCCCGGCACAAGGAGAGCGAGGTGGGTCACGGCCGGCTGGAGACGCGGGTGGTGCAGGCGGTGACCTGGACATCCCTGGTGTTTCCCCACGTCAAGCAGGTCGCCCGGGTCACCCGACACCGCGCCGACCGGGCGACGGGCACGCGGACGCGGACGCGGGAGACGGTCTACCTGATCACCGACCTGTCGGCGTCCGAGGCGGCCCCGGACATGCTCGGGCGGTACGCGAGGGGCCACTGGGGCGTGGAAAACAAGATCCACTATGTGCGGGACGTGACGTTCGGCGAGGATCCCTCGCGCATCCGCAGCGGCCACGGCCCGCAGAATGCCTCGACGTTGCGATCGGTGGCCATGAACTACCTCCGCACCATGGGCACTTCCATCGCGGACGCCAAGCGCCAGATCGCCCTGTCACCCCACAAGGCACCCCTGGACCTCTTCGGCCTACCCACCGACCTGCGACCCGCCAACCCCGACCCGCCACCGAAAACGAAGAAGATCTTCGCCCGGCAGCTCGTCGACCGCCTGTCACGCCGCCGCGAGGACATCCTGCGCTCCCTGCACGACCTGACTGCCCTTCACCAACAACCAGGCCGAACAGGACATCCGCATGATCAAAATCCAGATGAAGCTCTCCGCGGCTGGCGCACCCCCGACAGCGCCAACCGCTGGCTCCTCGTGCGCTCCTCCCCCTCCACCGCCCGCAAACAAGGCCTCAACCCCATGAACGTCCTCCGCGACCTCTTCGCCGGAAACGTCTGGCTGCCGCCCGCTCACGCGCAATCAAGCACCTGAGTAGTCACGGGCGGTGGACTGCGGAGCCTTGCACTGGGAGCGGGAGAGGGTCTGGTCTCGCCGCCTGAATCAGCGGCGGACCGGTCTGTTGTAGTGCTGGCGATGCTAGTCGTCGACCGGGGGAGAATTCGGACTGTGCGACCTCCACGGTGTGGATATGGAAGAGAAACCACCCAGAAAAGCCAACCCAGCCGAATGTGAAGAGGGCGCGGCCGATCTCTGAAGTCCGAATACGGAACAGCCGGCGTGTCGTTTCGCTCAGCGTGTCGTTGCTCCGATCACTGACCAGGGTGTACGTCTCAAATGCGGCAAAAGCTGCCGCCCAGGAGCTCCAGGCGAAGGAGCTGAGGTTCCTCATTGACGGCCTCCTGGGGCAGGTGCGGCTTCTGTATAGATCTCCTGCCCAAATAGCCGCAGGCACGATAGCAGCTGAGATCAGCAGGATGCTCCTCCACGATCTACTCATCGTGCACTGGACTGGCTGTGCAACACCTGAGCAGACATTACCTACAGTCCAGGAGGGTTATTCACAAGCCCACGGGGAGGCTTCCACCCCTTGGTCAACAGCAACGACCCCGCTCGGTAACCTGGGAGTTCTCACACAAGACAGGTGTTGCCGGGGCGGGGTCGTTGAGTTGGCAGGTTACAACCGGGTTGGATGCGGAGCAATTGACCGAGCTCTGGCTCGGGTGCATACGGCGCTTGGCGGCAGCGGGCGGGTCTCGCGGGGACGGCCGTTCGTGCTGGGGCTGTACTGGTCAGTGAGCTTGTTCAGTTCGGCCACTGATCGGGTGACGTGTGGTGAGGGCGGAACGGGCAGAGCCCCAGGGCTGTTGAGCGAGGTGTCTACGCTCAACTCTTCAGCCTTGGGGCTCTGTTGGTTCCTTATCGTGCCGTACTCGATGTCCCGCATCCCCTCGTGGAGTGGCTGACGATGCTGATCGTCACCCGGGAGGGTGACCGAAGATGCAAGCTGTCCCCGTCGCGGCGGGCCCTGGTCGCACTGGTGTACCTGCGGAAGAACGACACCCTGCGACAGCTCGCGGCCGGTTTCGGCATCGGTTTGGCACCGCCCACGCCCATGTCCACGCGGTCGTGGCACTTCTGGCCGATCTTGCACCGGGATTGACAGCGGCCCTGAGATCGGCCGACACCCGGTACGTTCTTCTGGACGGGACACTCGCCGAATGCGACCGAACCGGCGACGGCCGCGCGGACTACTCGGGCAAACACGCCAGCACGGCGTGAACCTACAGGTCGTGGATAGCACCAGATGGAACACTCGTCTGGATTTCGCCTGCTCTGCCGGGTCGTACTCACGATCTCACCGCGGCCCGCCGACACCGGATCATCGCCACCTGTATCCGTCTCGGCATCCCTGTCATCGCGGACCGGAGCTACCAGGGCGCCGGCGACATCGTCGCCGTCCCGCACCGACGCAAACCCGGGAAAGACCTCACACTCAAGCAGAAATGCGTCAACCGGGCCCACTCCCGACTCCCTTGGCCTGTCGAACGGACCATCGCGGAGATCAAGACCTGGCGCATCCTCCGCAAAGCGCGCTGCCACCCCACCGCAATCACGTCAATCACCAAAGCCATCCTCACCCTGGAGACTCACCGCTGAACAAGCTCAGTGGTGATGGCGCTGTTCCTGCTGCGGCAGAACCCAGTCCAGCAGGCGGCGGCCGAGCTGTTCGGCTGCAGCCAGTCCACCGTCTCACGTCGGCTCGCTCTGCTCGGGCCGCTGCTGGAGCAGGTCCTTGCCGAGTTCGTCCCCGACCCGGCGGAGGCGAGCACGGGGAAGGTGGTGCTGGTCGACGGCACGCTGGTTACCACCTGGGACTGGGCGGGCCGGGGCACCGAGCTGTTCAGCGGCAAGCATTGCGACACCGGGTTCAACCTGCAGATCGCCGCCACTTTGGACGGCGGCCTGCTCGCGGTCTCCGCCCCCGTTCCGGGGTCCTGGCACGACATCCGCGCCTGGCGGGAATCGGGCTTCCCCGGTCTGTTCGCCGACCGCGAGACGATGGGTGACCTCGGCTATATCGGCACCAGAGTCCATCAGCACCCTGCGCGCCGCCGTCGAACGAGCGATCGCACACCTGAAGGACTGGAAGATCCTCGCCACCCGCTACCGCGGCCCACTCGACACCCTCCCGAGCATCGTCCGCACCATCACCGCACTCGCGTTCTTCCGAACCTCCTGGTGAGGCTTATGAATAACCCACGAGCTCGGTCAATTGCTCCGCATCCAACCCGGTTGTAACCCAGGGCCCCGGCGTGTGCCTGGATCGTCCGGTTTGGTTATGTGATGCCGTAGAGGGCGAGGACGCGGGGGCGCTCGGTGTGGGCTCGTCGTCCGGCGGCGGTGTTGACGTAGCCGGCGAGCTTGAGCGCGCTGCGGATCAGGTCGCGGAGGGTAGCGAGTACGGCGGGCGCGTTGCGGGTTCTGACCTGGGACTTGTCCTCGTTGAAAGTGACATCTCGACACCAGTGGACGGTATTTTCCACGGTCCAGTGCCCGCGAGCCCAGGACGCGATCTCGGCTGCGTTCGCTTCCTCGGCGGGCAGGTCGGTGATGGCGTAGACGGTCTCGCTGGACCATTTTTTCGCCCCGTAGAGACGGCGTCGGCGCTGGATCCGCAGGACCTGGGCCGCGTGCGGGAAGAGCAGGCCCTCGACGGTGACGACCTGCACGAGCCGCTGCTCGTGACGGCCGTGGCCCCGGGCGTCGTCGCGGTGGATCACAGGGATCTCCTTCCAGGGCAGGGCGTGGAGTTGACGGGCCTGGCCGCGCTGGTTGTTCTTGATGGTCAGCAGGTAGTGAGCGCCGCGTTCGCGCAGGTAGATGGCGTGGTCGCGTTGGGCGTGGAGGGCATCGGCGGTAACGACCACCCCCGTGAGATCCGCGTCGTCGATCTGGTCGAGGAGAGGTGCGAACTCGGGGATTTCGTTGGTCTTCGCGCCGATCTCGCGGGAGGCGAGATGACACCGTCGCCGTGACGGACGGCGGACAGGACGAAGACGCGGCTGCCGTCCGGGCGCCTCGCGCCGCGCAGGCACTTGCCGTCCACCGCGATCGCCCGCCGCCGGAGCCGTACCGGCTCGGCGCGGGCGGCCGCCCGGTGAGCCCGGCGCTGTTCACGTTCGGTGCCACCGTCGGGCATCACCGGCTCCGGCCGGCGGGGCTGTGCGGACAGCAGAGGCCGAAGGTAGTCGTAACCGGCCGCGCCGATCTCACCGGGATCGAGTCGCCCCAGGACGCTGCGCAGGGTTTTCTCGCTCGGCACCCGGTAGCGGCCAAGGAGTGGGTGGTAGGGCAGGCCGAAGGCGGCCAGTTCCTCCGGCGCCGCACGTCGGCACCACTCCGCCGCCGCGGTGATCGAGTCGTGGCCGGACGGGGTCATCGCGCAGACCACCAGGGCCAGCAGCGAGGAGAGCCGGTACCGCACTCCGCAAGCCCCTCTCGGATCGGTGACCGACTCGAACTCGGCGACCAGGCAGCGCACTTGCTCCTTGGCGGCACCCTCGCCGAGGGCTTCCAGGCAGGGCGCACAAGGCACGGGGACAGCGACAAGGGATGATGGAGAAACGAACACGGCACCTTCGTGGATCTTGCAGCGTAGAGAACTACATGATCCACAGGTGCCGTGTTCACCTGCTTCCGGGGCCCACCACCGAGATCAACACCCCAGACCGGGACGATCCAGGCACTCGCCGGGGCCCTGGGTTGTAACCTGCCAGCTCAACGACCCCGCCCCGGCAACACCTGTCCTGTGTGAACTCGTCAGGTTACCGAGCGGGGTCGTTGCTGTTTACCAAGGGGTGGAAGCCTCCCCGTGGGCTTGCGAATAACCCTCATGGCCTGCGTTCAAAAGGTGTCATTTTGGCAGACTACTTTTCTCCATCCACAATTTTCCTGCTCTACTGATGAGTGCCCATTCTCCCTCAGTCGTCACATTCAAGTCCCGCACAAGATACATCGAATTATAAAGCCACGCCAAGGCCTCACTTACAGCCCTCATTGCATCTCTATCCTTCTTCAATATCCTCCTTACGCTGCGGGCCCAGTTATCGACCGACATCCCGCCAGTCGCATTTATAGAAATGTCTCGCAAGGTCACTAAGGCCAACTTTTCGATCGGCATCTCTGTGATCCTCTTAGCCGTCAGCCCCGTGAAATATGACCACATTTGCGAAATTTACGCTCCTTTTATGTACGCGTGCGGCTAATGACTATCTCAAGGTCGGGCAATAACCAAAAAGCCGAGGCACGCGAAAAATTTTCACCGAAAATCAAGAAGGTCAATTTCGGTCGGGCTCACAGTAAAATAGGCACGACGCACACCTGCCTGCAAAAGCATCACCTGACACCGCAAACATGGGCGGGCCAGGCGAGTTACACCCCGATTATCAACCCGAGCCACATAAACGGTTGCGTTGGCGGCGTCCCGCAAACGACGCAAGGCGGCCTCTTCAGCATGAAAGGTCGCATTCCGGAAGTCTATGGAGGGGCTATTTCGGCGACGATTTGGGGCACTGGATAGAACGCGCCCTCCTGATGCAACCACTGCACCAAGTTTATGCCGGCAATCTGACCGAAGAGCCTGCTTGATAGCATGATTAATTAGATTCATATCTCGACAAACTGAATCACGGATCGGCAAACAAGGTGGGCAAGTCACGACAGTGATGTGAAGTCGCTCAAAAAGCGAAGCCGTCAGTATATGCTCCACACCGAAAGGCGGAGTGATTTAATTTGCGAGGAGCGCCTCCGAAAGGCACCACTACTGCCAACCAGACTTCGACGCAGGGCATCGGGCGACTCCTTTACCTCTGATTTGCACGCATGCTGCCACTTTGAGATATTCCTTGACTACCAAACCAACATGAAAACCTTTAACAGAAGAGTAGATCCTACTCATTTGCCCTTTCCGGGCGCTATAAGCAACAGAACCATCGCCATCCTATAAACCCGCATAGTTTCGTGACGGTCCGCCGACGGAGTCGGTGGACCGTTTCGTGCCGTGGGCTGAGGCTGTACAGGCCGAAGACCCGAGTGTTGCCTCGGGATGGCGCCGGATTCCACTGCTCCGGCTGTTGAGGTGCTGTCGTAGGGACGGGGAATCCGCTGGTCAGCCAAGTCGGGCAGTTGGGTGAGCCGGTAAAGGGCTGCGGTAATGTGACCGGTCCAGGGCCTGTGCCGGGCCAGGCGGAGGATTCGCCGGCGGAGCCCGTAGTCGGCGGGGTTCCCAGAGCCTGGCCTTGCCGGGTCAGGGCGAGCATCGGTATCCAGGCCAGCAGGTCGAGCGCGATCTGGATGATCTCCAGCCAGATCCGGTTCTGGGCGGTGCGGTGCAGGGGCAGGTTGCGCAGACCGGTGGCGCGGGCGGCGCGGATGCGGTCCTCGGCCCGGGCCCGCAGCCGGTGAGGGAGCACGAGCCCAGCGATCGGCCGGCCCGAGGTGTTAGCCTCGGGCTTTCACGAGGTGGTCTGTCCGAGGCTTGATCACAAACGCGAGAAGTGCTCCTGACCTGGAACGATAGGACTTGTCGAGGGTCCAGATCGTTCCGTGGAAAGAAGCACTTCTCAGGTGAAGAAGCGTATCGGGTCGTACCCGCGTGTCCGCGTTGAGGGCAGTGGTCGTGGAGTGGTCTCGCAGGCCGGGACCGTGCTGCTGGTGGAGACAGTCCGCAAAACGGGCCTGGATACTGCGATATCGGCGGCTCTGGCCCCCTGGCGCAAGCCGCGGGCGGTGCACGATCCCGGCAAGATCCTGCTGGATGTGGCGCTCGCGGTCCCCCTCGGCGGCGACTGCCTGGCCGACATCGGCATGCTGCGGGCCGAGCCAGCCGTGTTCGGGCAGGTGGCCTCGGATCCGACAGTCTCCCGGCTGATCGACACGCTCGCAGCGGGTGGCCAGCGAACCCTGAACGCGATCCGCAATGCCCGGTCCCAAGTGCGCCAACAAGTATGGAAGTTGGCCGGGCCGACGGCGCCGGATGCGACCGGTTCTGTGACCGTGGACCTGGACGGCGTCCTGGTGATCGCGCACTCCGACAAGGAAGACACGGCTGCGACCTGAAGAAGGCCTTCGGCCACCACCCGCTGATGGGCTTCGTCGATCACGGGACCGGCGGCTCCGGCGAGCCGGTGGCCGTTCTGCTCAGGCCCGGAAACGCCGGCAGCGACACCGCCGCCGATCACATCACGACCACCCAGCTGGCCCTGGCCCAGCTGCCCAAGTCCTATCGGCGCGGGCGCCGGACGCTGATCCGCACCGACTCCGCGGGTGGCACCCACGAGTTCGTGGCCTGGCTCGCGCAACGCGGACGGTGGCTGTCGTATTCGGTCGGCATGACCATCACCGACGCAGTCCACCAGGCCGTCCTCAAAGTGCCGCTCGCGGCATGGACGCCGGCCATCGAGGCCGATGGAGAGATCCGCGACGGAGCCTGGGTCGCCGAACTCACCGGCGGCATGCTCGACGGCTGGCCGAAGGGCATGCGGCTGATCGTCCGGAAGGAACGGCCGCATCCCGGTGCGCAGTTGAGGATCACAGACGCCGACGGCATGCGGATCACGTGTTTCGCCACCAACACCACCGGCCGGCCCATCGCCGAGCTCGAACTCCGCCACCGCCTGCGGGCCCGGGCCGAGGACCGTATCCGGGCCGCCCGCGCGACCGGCTTGCGGAACCTGCCCCTGCACGACACCGCGCAAAACAGGGTCTGGCTGGAGATCGTCCAGATCGCGCTCGACCTGCTGGCCTGGATGCCGATGCTCGCACTGAACGGCCAGGCCAGGCTCTGGGAGCCCCACCGCCTGCGGCTCCGCCTGTTCAGCTCGGCCGGCCAGCTCGTCACCACCGGCCGCCGCCAGATCCTCCGCCTCGCCCGCCACTGGCCATGAACTCATATCGTCGCCAGCGCCCTCGAACGCTCGACCAACTGCAACCCAGTCTGACCAGTAGCTTTCCCGTCCCTGCGAGCCGCACCACGTCTCCGGAGCAGTGGAACCCCGCGCCCACCCGACACGTCAGTCGGGCTACCGGCCTGCCCGCAAGCAGCCACGGAACGCGAAATGGTCTGCCGACTCCGTCGGCAGACCATCACGAAAGATCGAGGCTAATGGCGAAACAGGTCAGCCTCATGCCGTCAGCACCGTGCGCCCCAACGCCCAGGAGTGCGGCCGTTCCTCCTGACGATCAGCCGCATGCCCTCCGGCCAGCCGTCCAGAACGTCTCCGATCAGTTCAGCGACCCAGGCGCCGTCACGGATCTCGCCGTCCACCTCGACGGCCGCCGTCCAGGTCGATGCCGGAACCTTCAGCACATGCTGGTGGATCGCCTCGGTGATCACTATGCCGACCGAGTAAGGACGGCCACCGTCCCCGCTGAGCGAGCCAGGCGACGAAGTCGTGGGTGCCGCCTGCGGAATCGGTGCGGATCAGGGTCCGGCGCCCGCGCCGGTACTTCTTCCGAGTGCGCGATCACCAACACCCGTCGAGGTCCATTGTCACCGTCCCGCCCGCATCAGGCGCTTCCCGGCCGGGCAACCGCCAGACATGTTGACGAACTTCAGCCCGCGCGGCACGGATGGCCCGCAAGGCCTTTCTCCGGAGGCTGTGAGGGTGTCGATGAGGCGGGAGACCGCCGGGTCGGAGGCCACCGGCCCGAACACGGTCGGCTCGGCCCGCAGCATGGCGACATCCGCGAGGCAGTCCCCGCCCAGCGCGACCGCCAGGGCCACGTCCAGCAGGATCTTGCCCGGATTATGCATCGCTCGAGCCTTCCGCCACGGCGTTAGCGCAGCTGATATCGAGGTGTCCAAGCTGGCCTTGCGGACGGTCTCGACCAGCAGCACGCCCCCGGCCTGTGAGACCATCGCCCGGCCGCCGCCCTCTATGCGGATACGCGACCCGATACGATTTTTCACCTGGAGAGTGCTTCTTTCCCTGCAGCCAACAAAACCCCCTACAAGTCCCATCGTGGCAGGTCAGGAGCATTCTCCGCTTATTTTATCAAGCCTCGGACACCCACCTCGTGAAAGCGCGAGGCTAAACTGCCGCCCACGCAGAACGCTCGGCTGGAGAACTCCAGCCGAGCGTCTGCAGAAACTCTTCGCGACCTGATCACCATCACGTCGCACAATGATGCCTAGCAATCACAGCTACCTGACGTATCCGACCTTCACGGAATTGCTGAGTGGATGCCATTTCCCGGTATGATCACATGCGTTGAGACGATCGGCTTCCTCGACACCACAGGCCCGCAATTATGACACCGAGTTGTGGACCGTCACGGTGGCTTTCACCATGTCCAGGGTTCCCTCAGAGGTATTCCGCACCGTCTGTGAGTAGCTCTGACTGGCACCGGGAGCCAAATGGAAGACGCGCGGATCTTTTGTCCACCCGTCCATATCCATACTCCAGCATCGGCTGCCCTCAAACAGCTGCAATACAGAGGAAACGTTAACCGATCCGGCAACGTCCGTTTGTATGACTGTCGGGTGAAGCTCTCCACTGACCTCATCCCCAGCGCACTCTGAGGACATCCCGAGGTGGTCGTAAACGCGAGGCACTATTGAATTCACAGCGTACGCTTTATTGCTGCCGGAGTACGCATGGTCGAAACTAGGCCCCCAGATCGAACTGTCGTCGTCTCGAACTTCGAATTTCACGGAAAAGGTCACACTGCTGGTCTTCATCGGGGCAGCGGAGGCTGCACTGGTCGGCACAGCGGCCAGTGCAGCCACAGTGAGGCTGATTCCCGCCAGGGCAAGGACCTTTCGGAAGGTCATGAGGTCTCCAAGTAGTGATGAAAGAATTGGTGAAACTGCTGAGAGATCTTATTTCTCCATACGCTTGCGAAGACGCTAGGAACGTGGCGATGGTTTGGGTAGTTGTTACTTAGCCTCGATCTTTCTTGAGGGTCCGCCGACGGAATCGGTGGGCCCCTTTCCCTTTCCGGAGCGGGCTGGCGGGCCGGTGGCCCGGCTGTCGCGTCGGGTGGGCGCCGGGTTCCACTGCCCGGGGCGGGTGATGCTGTCGCAGGGACGGTGGTTGTGTGTCAGCCGGGGCCGGGCAGGAGCGGGAGCTGTTCAAGAGCCGTGGTGATCTCGCCGGTCCAGGGCAGTGACGGGCGAGGCGGAGGATGCGGCGAAGGTGTCGATCAGGCGGGAGACGGTCGGGTCGGAGCCGACCGGGCCGAAGAGGGCCGGTTCGGACCGCAGCATCGCGACATCCGCGAGGCAGCCGCCGCCCAGAGCGACCGCAAGGGCGATATCCAGGAGGATCTTGCCGGGACCGTGGACGGCCCGCGGCTTCCGCCACGGAGCCAGGGCCTGGGACATGGCTTGGGCGAGACCGCTCTTGCGCACCGTTTCGACGAGCAGGACCGACCCGGCCTGGAAGACGACCTGACGGCCGTCGTCCTGGACACGGACACGCGGGTAGGAGCCGATAGAGTGCTTCACCTGGGAAGTGCCTCTGATTTCAGCGGGAACAAGGACCTCGACAATCCTCATTCTTGCTTCTGAGGTTTTCTGCCTAGTGCTGGATTCCGCTTTGGTTGGGTATATGTCTTGGTGGCGGGGTAGTTGATGGTGCTCGGGGGCGGGTGCTGGGCATGGTGTTATGGGCACGGCCGGGTTGTGACGAGGACGAACGGGCAGTTGTCCGTCGGTTGTCGCGGGCGCGGAAGGCGCCGCGGGATGTGGTGATGCGGGCCCGGATGATCGAGCTGAGCTGGTCGGGGCTGCGGGTGCCGGCGATCGCGGTGGAGCTGGGCTGCAGCGAGAAAACGGTCCGCTGCTGGCTGCACCGCTTCAACCGCTCCGGGCTGGAGGGGCTGGATGATCTGGGCGGGCAGGGCCGCAAGCGGCGGATCACCGAGGCCGAGCGATCCCGGATCATCGCTCTGGTCAAACAGGTGCCGCCGGGCCGGCTGCGGTGGGAGCCGGGCGGGGAACTGTGGGCGGCCGACGAAGCCGGGCCGGCCGAGTGGACGCTGGACTCCCTGGCCGCCCAGGCCCGGCAGCTGGGTATCGAGGTCGGCCGCTCCCAGGTGCGCAGGATCCTGGTTGCCGAGGGGGTGCGCTGGCGCCGTACCCGATCCTGGACCCGTTCAAAGGACCCGGACTTCGCGGGAAAAGGACGCGGATCATCGGCCTCTACACCCAGCCACCCGACGGCGCGACGGTGATCTGCGCCGGCGAACTGGGGCCGGTGATCCCCCGCACTTTTCCGCCCGCACCGGGCTGGTCACCCGACGGGCACCGGATCAAGTCCGAGCTCGACTACGGCTGCGGGCCAGAAAAGACCTGGGTCTACGGGGCTTTACGCATCCGGGACGGCCAGCAGATCACCATGGCCGCATCCTCCCGCAACAGCGTCTTCTACCAGCAATTCCTTCAACTGGTCGAGGACGCCAATCCGGCCGGTGAGATCTGGATCGTCACCGACAACCTGTCCTCCCACAACAGCCTGTCCACCCGGACCTGGCTGGAGGACCACCCCCGCATCCACCACGCGTTCATCCCGGTCGGCGCCTGCTGGCTGAACCTGCAGGAAGGCTGGTGGCGGATCTTCCGCAAGACCGCCCTGGCCGGACGGTCCTTCGCCAACCCCGACGACATCACCCAGGCCACAGCCGTGGCCACCCGGCAACTCAACGCCCGAGCCCGCCCCTGGATCTGGGGCCGGCCAGCCCCGCCCACCCGCCAACTACGACGCCGATATGTGTACATCCAATGAGGAATGCAGCACTAGGGTGACGGTGATGTCGTGGGTGGGTGTATCCCTGGAGGATGCGGTATCCCGATGGGGGTGGCCTGACCGCGAAGCAGCGGGCCCGGCGGGAACAAGTGCGGTTCGAGGCTGCCGAGTTACTTGCGCAAGGGGTGACACCGCCGCAGGTCGCGCGGCGGTTACGTGTCTCATGCAAGTCCGCCTATGCCTGGCATGCCCGTTGGCGGGACGGGCGAGGACCTTGCCCTCGTCGCCCCAGTCGACCTAGCCTCAATACCAGTGACTTAGTGACCTAGCTTCGTCGGGCTTTGGTTGACGGGTTGATCGGGGCGGTGCGCCAGTGCGGGGCGATGGTCATGGCGTCTGCTGGGTCCCGGGTGGGCTGAGGCCAGGTGTAGTGCTCGTCGCGTTTGACGCCGAAGTTGGACATCTTGCGTTTGACCACGCGCGGGTTGGAGCGTCTGCGGCGGGTGGGTAACAGGCGCGCGGTGATCTCGCGGAGTCCGTCGGTGAGGGCGGCGGTCAGACGGTCAGGGGAAAAGGCCGCCTGCGCGGTGACCTGGCGTCGTGCGAGGCGGATGCTCCGGGTGAAGGAGAGCCTGTCGGGGTCGAGGCCGGCCTGCTCGGCGGCGTCGTGCATCAGGGTGCGGATGGCGTGGTGGACCAGCAGGTGTGCCCAGACCTCCTGCTCGACGCCTTCGGGTGAGCGGGAGCGCAGGACCTGGGCAGGTCCGCGTTGATGGGTCTTCAGCTCGTCCAGCGTGTTCTCGAACTCCCACCGCTGGTGGTACAGGGCGGCCAGCTCGGTGGCCGGGGCGGCATCGGGATCGAGGACCGTGGTGATCAGCCGGTAAGGGGCGTCCTGCCCGGGATCGTCCAGGGTGTACTCGATCACCCGCACCATTTCCGGGTCGGCACGCTTGCGGTGGTCTCTGGCCGCGACGATCTCTGACAAGTACGAGCCGTCGGGCAGCTCTTCGCGGACCGGCAGCACCTGGTGGGAACGGATGCGCCACAGCAGGTCCGCACCGCCGGCCGAGGCCGCCCGCCACAGCTCCAGGCCGGTGAAGCCGCGGTCGGCCAGCAGCAGATCGTCCTCGCCCAGGTGACCGAACAGCTCGCGGGCCAGCACGAGTTCGGACGTGGTGCATGGGCCGAGAGCCGCCGTGGTGATGGCATGGGTGCCGCACTCGGCCAGCGCGACCACCCGCACCTGCGGATACGCACACCGCTGGGTGCGGTGGGTCTTCGGGCGCCCGAAGTGCGCCACGTTCTCCTGGCTGTCCGGAACGTCGAAGACTGTGCCGTCGATGGCCATCAGCCGCCACCGGCCGTAGAAGGCACCCGGTGTCGATTCCGTGGCCAACGGCCGGGCCACCGAGGCGAACAGGGCCTTCAGCGGTTCTGGACCGAGTCTCGCGCGCGCTCTCGAGATCGCCCCCGTGGTCGGCACCTGCCACGACCCCGACCAGCGCTTCGCCCAGGTCAGCCCATGCGTCAGCAGCCGAGCGACCTCTTCGTAGCCCTGGCCGGAGAACAAGCACATCGCCAGCACGAAGTAGACCACCACGCGCGGCGGCAGCCGGTTACGCTGCCCGGACCTCCCGCACTGGGCCACCACCCGATCCACCAGCTCCGGCGGGAACGACCGCGTCAACAGCCCGACCGCGATGCGATCCGACAACCGCTCGTCCGTCTCCGGCTTCACCTGACCCGGCCGTGGCATCCCGGCACCTCCCCGCCACGCACCCTACCAGCCACCACCCTAAGTCACTGGTATTGAGGCTAGGCCAGCCCTAGTACTGCAACGGCGTCTACCGTGACTGCTGGCCAGCTCGATCGTTGGTGTGGTTATGGGTGGGGACCTTGCTGATGTGCGTGTGTGGGCGAGTGAGTTGGACGCGGTGCACGGGCGGTTCGGGCACCGGCTCAGCCGGTCGGAGCCGCGGGAGTCGGCGCTGGCCTATATGCGGGGGCTGATCGCTCCGCTTGAGCGCAAGAACGGCTGGACGCTGGCCGAGGAGGCGGGCCATGGCGGGCCGGACCGTATCCAGAGGATGCTGAACCGGATCGAGTGGGACGCTGGTCCTCGACGATGTACGGCGCTACGTGGTCGACCACCTCGGTGACCGGGAGCCGGTGCTCATTGTCGACGACACGGGCTTCCTGAAGAAGGGCACTCGCTCTGCGGGAGTGCAGCGGCAGTATTCCGGCACCGCGGGGGCCCGTATTTCATAAGTGCTCGGCAGAGGGGTGTTGGTGGGAGTCTGAGATATGCCCCCGTGTCTGTCAGACGGCGTTGCCGCTCGTGCTCTGCGGGCCAAGATCCATCAGATCCTGCCGCACTTCGATGAACGCCGCCGTCGGCTGTACCTGGCCAGTGAGGCTACGGCCCTCGGGCATGGCGGGATCGTCCGGGTCGCCGCCGCCTCCGGTACCAGCACTGCAACCATTGCGCGAGGTATGGCCGAGTTGGCCGGTCGCTCGTCACCGACCCTGCGGGTCCGGGCTCCAGGTGCCGGCCGCAAGAGGCTGACAGACACCGACCCTGGTCTGCTGCCCGCGCTGGAGTCGCTGATCGAGCCTCACACCCGAGGCGACCCCGTCTCCCCGTTGCGGTGGACCACGCTGTCGTTACGGGCGCTGGCCTCGACCCTCACCACGCAGGGCCAGACGGTTGTCAGCGCTTCAACCGTCGGACACCTTTTGCATACCCTGGGATACAGCCTGCAGGGAACCGCGAAGACAACAGAGGGCATCAGCCATCCCGACCGCAATGCCCAGTTCACCCACCTGAATGCCACCGCCGCCGCCTTCCTCAACGAGGCCCAGCCGGTGATCAGCGTTGACACCAAGGCCCAAGGAATGGCTCGGTAACCGGGACCGGCCCGGTCGCACCTGACGGCCGGGCAAGAACGCGATCAAGGTGGACTGCCACACGTTCACCACCAACGACCAGCCCATGGCGATCCCCTACGGGATCTACGACATTGCCAACAACAGCGGATGGGTCAATGTCGGAACCGACCACGACACCGCCGAGTTCGCGGTGGAGTCCATCCGCCGCTGGTGGCAGCACCGCGGACGGACGGACCACCCGAATGCTTGCAGGCTCCTGATCACCGCCGACTCCGGCGGCTCCAACGACCCTCGCCGCTGGACCTGGAAGAACAACCTGGCCGCCTTCGCACGGGAAAGCGGTCTGGAGATATCGGTCTGTCACCTACCGCCCGGAACTTCGAAGTGGAACAAGATAGAGCACCGGATGTTCTGTCACATCACCGCGAACTGGCGGGGGCGGCCGCTGACCACCTACCAGTCGTCCTCGAGACCATCGCCGCCACAACAACCAAGACCGGCCTGACCATCGGGGCCGAACTGGACACTGGCAGCTACGACCTGGGGATCAGCGTCACACCCGCCGAGTTCCACGCCCTTCCGATCACACCCAACGCCTCCCACGGTGACTGGAACTACACACTGTCTCCCGTTCCACCGCGAGCGCCCGACGCGCCGGCAACGACACACCGGACCGACCGCATGGGACGTGGTGACCTGACGAACGCGGAGTGGGATCGACTGGAGTCGTTCTTGCCTCGCGGTGGTGCGGGTGGGGGCCGGTGGAGCGATCACCGCCGGGTGATCAACGGGGTGCTGTATCGCGTGCGCACGGGAGTGCAGTGGCGGGATTTGCCGGAGCGCTTCGGGCCCTGGGAGACGGTCTATAAGCGTCATCGCCGCTGGTCGGCGGACGGGACCTGGCAGATGCTGCTGTCGCGGGTGCAGGCCGCCGAGGATGCCGAGGGTCGGATCGACTGGGACGTGTCGGTCGACTCCACAGCGGTGAGGTCTCACCAGCACGCGGCCGGCGCGATGAAGGCGCCCCCCGTCACGGGTCCTCAAAAGGGGATCCGCCGGGGGACGAACCAGGTCGATCCGGTGCTTCGGAAACTGGCCGTCCGGTTGGAGGAGGTGGTCAGATCGGCGAGTGTCTGAGGCGATCCCGCGGCGGCTTCACCACCAAAATCCATCTCGCCGCCGACGGACGATGCCGGCCGCCCGCCTTCCTCTTGACCCCCGGACACTACGGTGACGGCCCACAACTCGAGCCCGTCCTGCAGCTGGTGTCCGTGCCCCGCGTCGGAGTCGGCCGACCTCGCACCCGGCCCGATCATGTCCTGGCCGACAAGGCCTACACGTCGCGCCGAAATCGCCGCTACCTGCGACGACGCGGAATCCCGCACACCATCCCCGAACGCCTCGACCAGCAAAGGCACCGCCGCAACCGCGGTTCTCGAGGCGGCCGGCCCGCAGGCTTCGACAGCGAGCGCTACAAGAAACGCAACACCGTCGAGCGCGCCATCAACCGACTGAAGGGCTTCCGAGCCTCGGCATCACCCCTGTCCCCACGTCGGCGTCGGTAGTGCAGGGCGACTTCAACCCAGTAGCTCTTACTCATCAACGCCTAGCTGCAGCAAGAAATACTAACGACGTGTTCGGCGCAGTAGAGGTGTGCGCCGTTGCCCTTGTCCACCTTCCTACCCCCCCTCGGGGAGGTGGACTTCCACACTCCATCGGTCGCGCATGCCGAAGGAGTGGCGGCCCCCACCCTGTCGAAAGGGTGGGGGCCCAATTTTTCTGCGCGGGACTGTCTGTCGGCGAAGCCGAGGTCGTGCGCCATCGCCGACGCATGCCGATGCGGCCGGTCAGGACAGCAGGTCGTGCCTTTACCGTTGATCGTGGACACCGGTTGTCATGCGGCGGTGGTCAGCGTAGTTGATCGTTGGCGCGTGCAGGCTGACGACCTGCCCGCCCTGCACAGCTTCGTCATCGGCCTCGGCCAGGACCTCGACGCCGTCGTCTCCGGGCTCAGCTCCGGCGCCGTCGAGGGCCACAACAATGATCAAGCGTCAGATCCGCGCCAACTTTGGCCTGCTCCGCAATCGGGTCCTCCTCACCGCGCGAGGCCGTTCATGATCGCGGTTGTGGTGACCCTCCATGGCTCCGGCACTAAAAGTGATCCAGAACCACTCTTCAGCCGTCGCCGACAACCACAGACCCTCGGATGTGGAATCGTCCTGCCGGTTACTCACGCAGTGCACTTGAACAGCGGTGTTGCCAGCTCTCGAGTTCCGGACACCCGGGCTGGAAAAGGCCTAGTGAGTATCAATTGCTTAATCGGCGGCCGCTGGTGGTGCGTAATCCTTCACGGGATCAGTCATGTCCAACCTTGCTCGGAGACCACTCGTGGAGACGGATGTTTTGGGACGATTTTGGCCATTTGTGGGCCGAGATGCAGAGCTTGCTGTCTTCGCGAAAGCGTGGGGTGATCCGCGATGCGAGGGGTTCACGGTGCACGGGCCCACAGGAGTGGGCAAGTCGCGGCTAGCCGAGGAATGCCTGGCGCGGGCGGTGAGCGAGGGATTTCGGGGAGCGCGAGTGACGGCCAGTTCAGCCGCCGCCGCCGTACCCCTAGGAGCCATTGCACATCTGGTGCCGTCCGAGGTTGACCTGTCCGACCCGGTGACCGGATTCGAGGCTGCCGCTTCCGCTCTGTCCGGCCCCGCACGCACACGCCGGTGGGCTGTCTGGGTTGATGACCTGCAGCTCCTGGACGCGGCTTCGGCCATGCTGCTGCGGCAGCTGATGGACATCGGCGTGATCCGCCTGATCGCCACCATCCGTACGGGTGAGCCAGCTGGCGAGGCCGTGGACGCTCTGACCCGCGGCGATGCGGTGCACCGTCTGGATCTGGAAACCTTCAACGAAGACCAGGTTGACGTGCTGCTGCGGACGGTGCTGGGCGGCCCGGTGACACACGGAACCCTGAAGCGGCTGTATACCGTTTCGGGGGGTAATGCTCTGTACTTGCGGGAAATGGTTCACGGCGCGCTCGCTAAAGGCGCCCTGACCCACGACGGAGAGATACGGGCACTGGGTGAGATCTCACTGGCGGGTACACCACAATTGACCGAACTCATCAAGAGCCGGTTGGCGACCGTGGGCCCGGACGGCTGGCCTGTACTGGAACTGATCGCACTGTGCGAGCCGCTGCCTCTGGGCGACGCCGAAGCGATGGCCTCATCGCAGGTACTGGCCGAACTGGAGTTCGCCGGCCTGATCGGCACTACGCGGGACCAGCGTCGGACCACCCTCACACTGGCCCACCCGCTGTACGGCGAAATCATCCGAGCTGGTCTGCCCGCCCTGCGCCGGCGCGCCTTGCTGCTCCAGCAAAGCGAACGCACGGAGAGCCGCGGCGCTCGCCGCCGGGACGACGCACTCCATACGACCGCCTGGCGCCTTTCCGCCACCGGCACCGCTGATCCTCTTCTGCTTGCTCGAGCCGCAGTACTGGCCCGCCGCGGACACGACTACCAGCAGGTCACCACCTTGCTGCAGGCCATACCCGATGAGCATCATTCGGCGAGCAGCCGGATGCTTCTTGGGGAAGCCCTGTTCCAACTGGGCCGCTGCGACCATGCAGAGACGATACTGGCCGGTATCGACACGACGACTGTCGGGGAACAAGACCAATTGGCCATTACTCTGGTACGGACAGCGAACCTGCTATGGAGCAACACCTCCACGGCTACTGCTTTCGCAGTCAATGACGCCGCTCTGGAGTCGGTCACTGACCCCCGGGGACGCCGGACGCTGCGTCTCAACGAGGGCTTCATGCGCATCGCCGCCGGTCAGATCCACAAAGGCCTGGACCAGCTGGACGACATGCAACCCGACGTCGATCATGAGCATGATGTCGATGCCTGGCTGCGCGGAGCACTGATGAAACCTGTCGGACTTGCTCTGGTAGGTCGCACGCGTGAGGCTATGACGTGGGCGGAACGCGCTCACACCGTCCACCGGCGAGTCGACGAACACGCCCTGGTCTCCCACCCGTCCGTCCACCGGATTTCCCTGGTGCTTGCACTGACCGAGGCCGGCCAGCTGGAGGAGGCATACGAGGCCGGCAAGAGCGCCTACGCCGATCTGCCCCACTTCGACAAAGTCGTGAGGGTCTGGCTTGCGCTCTGCATCGCCCGCGCCTCGTGGCTTGCCGGGCACCCGACAACAGCTCGCCGATGGTGGGCCGAGGCCGCCACCGCAGCGCGATCCATCGACCTCATCAAGGCGCTCCGGCCGGCTTTGAGCGGCATCGCCGCATGTGCGGCTGTGCTCGGCGATCTGGATGCTGCCGACGCGGCTATAACCGAGCTCACCACCTACCCGCCCCTTCCCCCAGGCCCTCTCTCCAGTGGAGAGGTACATCTGGGCCAGGCCTGGGTGTGGACAGCTCGCGGACAACTGGCCAAAGCCCGGGCCGTGCTGACCAAAGCCGCCCAAGCCGCCAGGGACACGGGCCACGTCACCGGTGAAGCCCTACTCCTCACCGATATCGCCCGCCTGGGCGGCGCCAAAGACGTCACCACCCGCCTGAGCCAGCTGGCCGATACATGCGACGGGGCTTTCGCCCCCGCCCGCGCTCACCTGGCCACCGCGCTAGCTGCCGACGACCCCGGTCAACTCCTGACGGCAGCCGACGAACTCGAGGAAATCGGTGCGGATTTGCTGGCAGCCGAGGCCGCGACGGCAGCCGTCGCAGGCTGGCACCGGCTCGGTCTGGCCAGGAACGCCGCCGCAAGCACCCGACGGGCATCCGCTCTCCTGACCCGCTGCGAAGGTGCCCGAACCCCGCCACTAGCCACCTCCAAAGCCGCCGCTCCCCTCACTACCCGCGAGCGAGAGATCGCACTGATGGCTGCAACGGGTCACTCAAGCAAAGACATTGCCGCAGCCCTGACCCTGTCCGTGCGCACCGTCGACAACCACCTCCACCACAGCTACACCAAACTCGGTGTCACCAACCGCCGCGAACTGGCTGAAGCCCTCGGCGTCAGAAACTCCAGTTCAGCAAGATGGACCACTCGCCCGTAACAACCCACGACCCGGCATCCGAGTTGTGTATCAAATCGCCCTTCTAGTACCGGTGTTGATCTATGCCGCACTGCCACAGGGTCATGTCGAGGGCGTCCAGGGCGAGGCGGGTCTCCTTTGAGGTGGCTGCTGACCAGCCGACGATGCGGCGGGAGAAGGTGTCCACGACGAAGGCGACATACGACGTGGTGTGCGACACCAACTCCTGATCAGGCCCTGACACGCAGTGAGCCGTACGGGTTGGTGTTGTTGTGACGCAATACCTGGCCCGTACGGCTTGCTCGCATCGTCTCTGCACCCGCATCTCACGGAATCAACTCGGCAAGATCATCGCCGAGTTGGCCGCGTCCTGGATGGCACGGAAGCACGCCCGGCTGCGCGAACGTCTAGGTCACGAGCGTCTGCGGGCTGAGGGCGGAGGCCCGGACCATCAGCTGGTTTTCACCGATCGGGTGACCGCCACCCTGGTGATCCTGCGATTCCAGCTCCCACACGCCGCCCTCGCCCTCCCCAATACAAGTCGGGGTACTGCCGGAGCAGACCGTTTGTGTCCTCGTTCGAGCCGCGTTGCCAGGGGCTTGCCGGGTCGCAGGAGTAAACCGGTATGTCGGTGGCGAGGGTGAATTCGTGGTGCCAGCCCATCGTAGTGCCCGGCGAACGCGACCGCTTCCGGGTGCAGCGGGACCGCCTCGCCCGGCGCGACGTGACGGCGCACGACGGTCTTGGTGCGGTCGTAGACGATCGTCATCGGCACCCCGCCGAAGTGCGCGAACGCGGCCCGGTGGCAGTCGAAGAAGCTCGTCAGGTCCTGGCCGGTGGTGAAGCAGCAGAACGGATCGCGCGAGTACGACAGTGTCATGTGGAACGAGTAGACCTTGGGAATCCCGACGTGGGCGAGGATCCTGCCCTCATCGCCCCAGTCGACCTGGGCCTGGGCGCCCGGGACCACTTCGAACCGGCGGTGCAGACCCGCCAGTTCACCCGGGCTGATGCCGAGCTCCTCGGCGATCCGGGGCCTCGCCTCCTGGAGGTAGATCTTGACCCGCTGGTAGTTGATGGTGACCTGGTACTCCGAGGCCAGGCGCTCATGGATCACCGATGCCCTCAGCAGGATCTCCGACTTGAGCATCGCGTCGATGAGCGGAGCGACCTCGTCGACCGCCCGATGCTGCCGTCTCTCGGCCGTCCGTTTCGGCGGCGCGACGGGAGCCTCGCCCGACAGGTACTTCGAGACCGTGCGACGGTTCAGCCCGGTCTCCTTCGCGATCTCCCGCAGGCTCATCGCACCGGCCTCGTACAGACCGCGAAACCGCCTCAACTCCAGCCAGCGATGCGGGTCCAAGACCACCTCAGCCGCCCCTCTGCCACCCCGAAACCGACGACAGAAGACTCGCGGCACCCACCCGCCACCGCATCAACTTTGGTGCACCCTCATCCGTACGAGGTGGTGCACGATCACGGCCCTGGCAAGATTTTCGTGAAGCGGGAGTGTGCCTCCGTGCGCCGGTGACGCTCCGTCACGGGTAGCTGCGTCGGAGTCCTGCCATGAGGATGACGCGGTGGCGCAGGAGCGGAACTCCGGCACGGCCAGCCATGATCCTCTTCTGAAGCTTCAGATCCGTGATCCGGCCTTCATTGACGCCGGAGTTGAACGGGGTGGTGATCCCCTGAACGACTGCGTGCTGGTCCTCGCGGATTGCCTTGGCCAAGCCGTCCAGAGCCGGGAGGCGGGAGGCCGCGAGGTGGTCAAGCCAGTCCGGCAGTGGGGCGGCGTCGCGAGCACTGAGCATTGACGCGAACTGCCGCACCAGGTCGTGGGTTCGGTCCAGCTCCGGGCAGTGCTCAAGCAACCGCCGGAGTGCCTCGGTGGCGTGCAGGCTGCGCCGAGACGGCGTGGTGGTGATCCAACGGGCGAGCTGGCGGGGCGAGGGTGGCCGCTCGCGCGGTGTGTCGATCGGCAGACCGCGACGCAGGGGTGCAATGGCCATTTTGACTCTCTGGTAGTGGCCTCCGTAGCCCTTGGCGACGATCTCCTGGTGCAGCACCGTCGCGGTGTGCTCGCCTTCCTCCCAGCGTTGACGCAGATGCTCCAGGTACGGATCGAGGCTCGTGGACCGGCGGGGCGGAGTGCGGCGTGCGCAGTCCTGCCAGGAGGTCGCACGTGCGTACTTGGCAACGGTGCGTCGGTTCAGGCCCAGCTCGCGGGCTATCGCGCTGAGCGAGCGGCCGGAGTGGGAGGCCGCGTGTACCGCCTCGAACAGCCGCTTGGCGTGGCGGCGAGCAGGAGAGTCAGCTGTCTCGAATGGTTCTGCCGGCGGTGGTGAGGCAGGTTCGGATTCAGGTATTGCGGCGGACAGACAGCCGCGGTGCGCGGCGGCAATGTCCGAGACCCGTTTCGACAGTCCCTGCCATAGGTGAAAACGGTCGCTGACCTGCACCGCTTCCGGGGCGCCGTCGGTGATGCCCTGCCGGTAGACCAGCGAGCCGTCCCTGCACACCACCTCGACGCCGGGATGCGTACGCAGCCAGACGGCCAGCTGCTCTGCATCGCGCCCGGCCCACAGCTCGATCGGCAACCGCGTGTCGCCATCCACCAGCAGCGTGCCGTAGACGTCCGCGTACAACGCGAAGTCATCCACAACCAGCACTCGCGGTGTCGCGACTGCCGGCAGCCGCATGCGCATCAGCTGGAACAGCACACTCGTCCGCGACAGCGGCGCCTTCAGAATGTGCAGGAGCCGTGCCCCGCCACGGCCGGCGAGCAGCACTCCGGCCATCTCCACCAGGTGCTGCAGCAGCGGACTCCGACGCTGGTAGCGCACCGTCAGCCCCTCTACCTGCTTCGGCAAACGTCCGCCGGCCGCAGCTCGGACTGTCACAGAACAAGCGCCGCACCGCCAGGGTGATCAGCACCGCGCGTCCACCGGCAGCGACATCGGCCAGCGTGCGGGAGTACCGGCTGTGCACCCGCGTCGATCCGCGCCCGCAGTCCGGACACGCCATCGTCAACTCGCGTGTCAGAGCCACGATACGGACCACGCTGCCCGCCGACCACACCCGCTCCACCCGCACCACATCCAGGTGCGGAGACATAATCCGTACGAGGTCATCACACACTCGCAGACGGTCCCGCTACCCGTGACGGAGCGTCACCGGCGCACGGAGGCACACTCCCGCTTCACGAAAATCTTGCCAGGGCCACGATCACTTGTACGCCGACAAGCGCCGAGCATGACCTTGCGGATCGCTTTGACCAGACCGCTGTGGCTTTCGGAAATGACCGGGCGGACGCCGCTCAGGCCGCGTTCGCGCAGGTGACGCAGGAACTGGGCCCAGAAGACTTCGGTCTCGCTGTCGCCGACCATGACACCGACGACCTTACGGCCGCCGTCCTGGGTGACGGCGGTGGCGATGACGACCGCCTGCGAGACGATGCGGTGGTCGACGCGGGCCTTGACATAGGTGGCCTCGAGGAACAGGTAGGGGAACCGGATGTGGTCCATCGGAGCCGAGGGCTTTGACCAGGTCGTCGACCGAGCGGGTGGACACGCCGTGGACGTATGCCTCCATGATGACCGCGTAGAGGGCCTGGTCGATGCGCCGCCGCCGCTCGATGAGGCTGGGGAAGAAGCTTCCGGCCCGCAGTTTCGGGATGGCGAGTTCCAGGTCGCCGGCCTGCGTGGTCACCGTCTTCTCGCGGTGCCCGTTGCGCCAGGTGGTGCGGGTGTCGGTGTGTTCGCCCCACTCGGCGTCGATCTTTGTGGTGGCCTCGGCCTCGATCAGTTCCTGCAGCAGCCTTCAGCGACCTCGCGGACGAATTCAAGACCATCGGCCGAACGTAGTGACTCAAGCAGGCGAAGTAGGTCCTGCTGGGACAAGGCCATCGTGCACCCCCTGGGGTCGAACTGCCCGTCCACTCCGGACAGTTGCACGATGGCCTGCCAGTTGAGCAGGGAGCAGACACCGGCAGACGGTGCACCCCAGGGAGCAGAACCCGCGCACTCAACCGCGGAGATCCCCTACACCACTCAGCGGGACGCATCCCCAGTTTCGGCTGAGATCTGGCGGATGGTGGCTTTCTCACGCAGCCGGTCGGCGAGTCCTCGCGCAGATACCGCGAGGGGCCGCAGACCACTGCTGCCTTCCGTGCCGGAGGCAGTAATCTGCGGCCCTGGCCGCGTGAGCGGTGCCTTGCGCCACTTCTTGCCAGTCCGGATGTCGATCCCGGCGATCCGGCAGGCTTCACTGTTGCTGCAGCCCTGCTGCATGGGCCGAAAGTGCCGATCTCGAACTCCGTCGAACAAACCCTGTGAACTGGGGTGCTGCAACAACTGCTAGAACTCAAGCCGACTCGCCCGCGCGGTCAAGGCCACCCACGCTGAACTCCTCGAACGCCTCCTGCCACCACGCCGACGCCGGGCCAACCCCCGCGATACTAAACGCAAAGTCGCCAGCTGGCCCCTCAAACGCGTTGTCTAATGATCAACTGTCGGCGCAGGATGCCAGGTTCTGGCGCATCTTCCGCGGAGCCTCGTGGACCCTGAATCGAATGTCATCTACTGCCACAGCCGCTTTGATCCGGCAGAGATGACTCCGGTTCACTGTTTGGCCATATAGGTGAGGTGAAATGCGGAGTCTGTGTGTTCTCCCTTATTGTTACGGCAATCGATCACTGCGGTCTGATAGTTAGATCCCGAGTCGTAGTGGGTGTCATCGACGACGCAGGAGGCAGTGCTTTTCTGAGGGGTCACCATTACAGTGGCAGCGTTGGTTTTTGTGTCGCTCCACTGCTGGTTGGCCAGCAGCACGTTGTAGCGGCCGGAGGCCGCATGTTGAACGAACACTCCCCCCGAGTCGCTTCCGTATATGCGGTTGTAGCGGATGGCGGGAGACGTAAGATTATCACTGACCGGGATCAGAGGGACCTGAGCGTGAGCGGCAGACAGGCGATAGTAGGAGCCGGCGAAGTTAGTCTGTGCAACGTCGGTAACGGAGAAGGCAGAATTTACGGGCTGCCCCGTGCTCGTGCGTGTACATTTCACCTGTACCTCTTGCCATGCGGGTGATCCTACGAGTGAGGTACTGCCCAGAGAGCAAGACTTGTCGAAGCCTGAATCGAGCGTGGCCGTCACGGCCAAAGCTGAAGGGCCTGACAGGACGGGCAGGTGCACAAGATAGCTTCCCGCTGTCCCGGTGCCGCTGACGGTAGCGACCTTGCCGGTGGTGCTGCCTTGCAGAGGCGGCGTAACAGACTGAGTAGAGGTTGGGGGGCTGTCCACCCGCATCATCGTTCGGCTGCCCGTGCCCTCAATTCCGCTGCCCTGTGCGTAGGTGAGAGTGAAAGTGGCATTCATATCGTACTGGTCGGATTGGTTGTAACATTTAACGTCGACCAGGAGATCGCCATCGATTGACTGGGGTGTGGAAGGAGTGCAGTGCCCGTCAGCGGTCAAGGATCCAGCTGGCGAGCCGATCTGATGCAGGCCTCTCGTTACGTGGACGACTCCCGGCATGTTCTTGTTCTCAGAGGTGCCCATACCGGACAGCCTCACTGTGAACTTGTGTGCCGGACCATTATCGCGGCGAACCTGGACCGAACCGGAGCTGCTACCCGACTGTGAGGCAGGCGCTGAAAGATAAGCGGACCCGGAGTCAAAACGGAACATCCCGCTCGTATTCACGTACCCCCAGCCCGTCTCGGGAGCCACCTGAAGCTGCGCGGCGACTGCCGAGGAAGCGTGAGCCTGGCCGCCCAGCGAGAGCGCGGCACCACTGAGCACAGCTGCTGCGACGGCGAACCGTGTTGCCCTGGGGATCAAAGTACGCATGACATTCGTTCCTCTTCGCTATGGGCTTTGTCGATGCGTCATACGTCTTCAGATTCCGAGGGTGATGGGGTAATCAGTACTCAAGTGCTGCATTGAGCTTCTTCAGCGTTGACGCTCCAGGGTGTGGACGGCTTTGGCGTTGACGTCATGTGGTTGGGACTGCATCGGGATCTGCGGAAGATCCGCCAGGACTTCAGGCGGGCGACGCCGCGTTCGACCGGTGCCGGTGCCGCGGCCAGGGCCCGGTTGACGCTCTTCTCGGTGGGGGTGAAGCCCCTGGTCAGCCAAGGCTGTTGCAAGGTCGGCGCGATCTTGTGAAGTGGCTGGTCATCGGGGGTGTGACCGGATAGACCGAAGCTCCGTTGGGGTGAGTGACCTCTCAAGTCGGCTACCACCAACGGAGCTTCAGTGTGAGTCTTCCATGTCCGCGGCTGTGCTGTCCTGCGTCGTCACCGGTGTGGGTGACGGGCCCGAGGCGTGGGACCCGCGGGACCGGCGCGGGCGCCGGTATCCGCTGCTCGCGCTGGTTCGCGCGGCGGCCTGCGCGGTGGCGGCCGGGGGCCGTTCGTACGCGGCGATCGGGCAGCGGCTCGGGCGTGCCCCGCAGCACACGCTGGAACGGCTGGGCTTTGCGCCGCGCGGTGCGCTGGGCGTGCGGCCTGCGGCCTGCGGCGTCGATGGACACCGTGCGCCGCGTGGTCGAGAAGCTGAACCCGGCCGGACTCGCCGCACTGCTGCGGCCGGCCGGCGAGCCTGGGACCTGTTCGAGCGGTACCCCGAGGTGAAAGCAGGTCGACGCCGGGTACCGGGGCCTGGCCAAGGCCTTTCCCGACCAGGTGACCGCCCGCCGAAGAAACCCGCCAAAGATGCCGCCGCCGCCGACGACACCGCCGCCTGGCAAGCGGAGCGCAAAGCCCAATCCTCGGCCAGGATCCCGGTCGAGCACGCCAACGCCGAGCACAAGCAGTGGCGCCCGCTCCAGCGGTACATCGGACGCCGCGAATACTACGACCAGACCCACCTCGCGATCGCCGGACTGGTCTCCGACCGCACCGCCCTGCGGTAATCACCCACCAGCCAACCCGCCAGGCCGACGCACCCCGACCTCAGTCGCGCACCACGTCGTAATCGGTAACGGACGGCGTGGCGCCACGGTCTTGCACTGAGCCTTTTCCAACCTCGTGCGTTGGCTGGGCAGTTGGCCTGACAGATGGATGAAGCCCCTGGTAGATGGGTTTTCGACCAAGAGAACCGTCTCCACCAGGAGCTTCGCATGCTTGTCTACCTGTCCGGCGTCGACGTGTCCAGCGCCGCGTGCCGCTTCCTCGCCGCCCGCCTGAGGGAACGCCGGCGCGCTCTCGGCACCCGATGGCGGCGCCTGAGCGCAGGCCGCCAGGCCCTGCTCACCCTCGTCCATCTCCGCAACGGCCACCCCTATGCCCAACTGGCGGCCGGTTTCGGGATCGGCACCACCACCGTCTACCGGTACATCACCGAGGCCGTCGAGCTCCTGGCCGCCCTCGCCCCCACGCTCGCCGAAGCAGTACGGGCCGCGTCGATGAAGGCGTACCTGATCCTGGACGGGACACTTCTGCCGATCGACCGGATCGCCGCCGACCAGCCCTTCTACTCGGGCAAAACACAAGAAACACGGCATGAACGTGCAGGTCCTAGCCGACCCGAAGGGCCGCCTCCTGTGGGCTCCACCGGCTCTGGCCGGTGCCGTCCATGACGTCCGGGCCGCACGCGAGCACGGCATCATCGACGCTCTCGCCGAGGCCGGCATCAACTGCTGGGCGGACAAGGGCTACCAGGGCGCAGGCGGCACCGTCCGCCTCCCCTACCGCGGCCGATGGGACAGCCTCTCCGCCGGACAGCAGGCCGTCAACCGGTCCCACGCAAAGGTCCGTGCACTGGTCGAACAAGCCATCGCCACCCTCAAGTCCTGGCGGCTCCTCCGTAAACTCCGGTGCTCGACGACCCGAATCACCAGCCTCGTCCAAGCCGCCCTCACCCTCCATCTGGCCAACTCAGACTGAGGATGAAAAAGGCTCACTGCTCACACCCCGATACCCCACCTCTCCCCCTGGTGTCGGGTCCCCGTTTCAGAGATGGGTAACGGTTCGGCTGGTACATGGCGCTATTGGTCGTCACACTGAAGGGCAGTCTCACACCGCACGACCTGCATGGAGGTGGTGGCGATGCCGAACACTGGCGTGTCCGTCCAGCTGACCCCCGACGGCTTCACCGTCACATGCCCCGGCACCCACATCACCGGGCACGGCCCCACCGAAACGGCTGCATGGAACGACTTCTGGAACGCCTACCATGCCCAGTGGAAACCGCCCGCCACCATCATGGCTCCCGACGGTCTGAACGGCCCGCAGCGCCGACGCAGAATGCGCACCCTGCGCGTCCGCGACCTCTTTGGCTGACCAAGCGCTCACTGCGGCCGCCACCCCGCGCACGAGAGCCAGTCGCACCGCAGACAGGTCCGGGGTGAGCGCTCACGTACTCGTGATCCGCGATAGCCGCCGACGGTCGCTTACGTGACGGCGCAAGCCGCTGGAGGGCGATATAAGCCCTCGGCGTGACGGCTCTGCGAGCACCCTTCATACTGGTGAACAGTTTCCAGACGAGACGCGCCGCTATCGGCCCGCTGTGACGTCTTGTAGGTTCCAGCCACGTGTTAGTAGTCGCTGCCGCATGAGGCGGCCGAGCGGACGTTCGACCAGTCTGCAGATGAGGAAGGCCAATCCCAGCATGCAGGTGAGTGAAAGCGACATCGCAGGCCAGAGTCCCAGCCCCGGCAGCTCCAGCAGCAGCCCCTTGGCTAGCGGAATTCCGATGCTCTGATGCACGAGATAGAACGGGTAGGTGAGCCCGCCCGCGGTGACCAGCCAGCCCCACTGAACTCGCGCCAGAGGTCCGACTCCAGCCATAGCCAGCAAGCCGAGACAAATCGCGAGCAGAACTGCACACACAAGCCAGGACAGCCGACCGACACCGCTGAACGTGGTCGCATGAGAAGCCACTCGGAATTGGAGCACGGTGAGTTCATAGCACCATGCGAAACCTAGCAGGAGCCATAGCAGCAGGTTACGACCGAACCTGCGCATGAGATAGAGCGTAATCCCGGCGACGAAAAGACCGGCATACTGGCTCAGCACGAACTCATTGAGCAGGAGTGAGCCAGTCTCCCGGGTGAATACACCAGCCAGCAGCCAAGCGCTACAGAAAAGCACCATTCGCTGATAGGTCAATCCTATGGCAAGCAGCGTTGTTATCAGCAGATAGAAACGTGCCTCTACCCAGAGCGTCCAAGTGACGCCGTTGAGCAGGTCGAGCCCCAGAGGTCCCGGAACCATCGTCAGGTTTCCCACGACCGTACGAGGATCCATTGGCGTGGCTGCCGGCCAATGGCCGAGCCGGGCAGCCAGGACAAGCACGACGACCAGGACCACCGAGCACCAGTAGCCTGGGAAAATCCGCGCAAGACGGGAGACGACAAACTGTGCTGGGCTCCGCCCCCAGCAGCTCATGCAAATAACAAATCCACTGATCATAAAGAAAAATTCGACGCCGAGCCATCCGTAGCGGCTAGCCGCATGCAGGAACGGGGCGAACTCTGCGAGGTCAGTCTTGCTCCAGAAGTGTGGAGTGGTCGTCCCCAGATAGTGGTAAGCAGCCACCGCTACCGCAGCTATGAGACGCAGCCCGTCGACTGCAGCAAGTCGCGGACAGTTCCCATTCTGGACTTGGCCGGCAATCGCGGACTCATTGAACTCAGGGGATTTCTGCAAGATGCAACGCGCAGCTTCCACTAAAAATTGCAAGGAATAGATAAACCCACCATGTCTCGCCTCACAAGTCGGCGACATGAGGGAAGTTTCTCGATCTTGACGCGTAAGACTCAGGGAAGAAACTATCCGACGACCGACTGGCCTACCTGAGTAAAGATCCTCCATGCCGCGCCACAGAGCATGCTCATCAACCGCCGTCAGCGGCAAACCCCGAGCGTGACCACCTTCTCCACGCCGGCCTGCGCCGCATCTGACGACGCACCGACCGCTCAACACGACAACTCAACGGAAAGTCAGTAACACCCAGATATACGGTGAGGGCTCCCGGCTCGAGCGGGCGCTGAAGCAGGTTTCTGAGCACAAGCCGGAGTCGGGCGATCTCGCCCACTGTCTGACCAGATGTTGGCGGACCTGACCTGCACGTCGCGGAAGGCCCCGCCATTCCTGAGACGACGCGGAATGCGACGCACCGCCGCGAGCGCAATTTCGTCTCAAAGGTTTCCTTCCATGTGGAATACGAGCGTTGCCTGTTTGAGTACGGGTTGCTCAGGGTGCTGCGGATGGGCGGGAGGAGGGTGGTCAGTAGATGAACAACCAGACGAGCCAGACGCCGCCCCTCCTGGAAGTGATCATCATGTACGCCGCCGTTTTCGACCGCCGCTTCCCCGGCCCGTCCGGCGGCACTGCAACAGGTGAGCGCCCCGGCCACGAAGCCGCGCCCAGCAACCGGCCAAAACCGATTCCCCTACCGCGTCACGCTGTGGACAACCACGACCGGGACCTCACCCAGGCACTGGAACACCGGCCCCAGGCAGCGGGAACGGCCCGGCACCTCGCCCAGGTGACCCTCCAGAACTGGCGGACCGACACCGAGGCAACCGACGCAGCTGTTCTGATCGTTTCCGAACTGGTCACGAACGCCGTCGAACACGCTCAGGCACCCATCGCCCTGCATCTGCACCGTGAACCAACCGGCAGCCGCATCTGGATCGGTGTCACCGACGGCGGTCCCGCCCCCCACCAAGGCCCCTGGACCAGCTCCTGCAGCGACGACGAACACGGCCGCGGCCTGACCATCGTCACCATGCTCGCCGACACCCACGGCACCCACCCCCACCCCGACGGCCGCACCACCCATTGGGCACGCCTCACCGCCGCCTGAAATTCCAACAGCCAGTGCGCGTCCCTGAGCTGCGTTTTCAAAGACGGCATCAGCGGACGACGGCTTGTGGCGTCTTCTTCGACTCCTAATGATGTTCAGTGCACGGGATGATGTTCAGTGCACGGGTGACAGAATCGCGCATACGCGATCTCACGTCGTTGCAGGTAGGCTCAGTCCGCAAGAGTCTTGGCCTTCTTCCGCGATGAGCTGGCCGGGTGTTCAGCGGGGCCGTCCGCGGAGCCTCCCCCTGAGCGGTGGACACGCTGATACTGGATCTGGTTGATCCGTAGGAAGCGAGAAGACCGACGATGGCGATGAAGGTACTACTGGGACGAGTTCACGGCCGATGCCGTGGCCCTGTACGAGTGCACACCCGGGGCGACCTCTAAGAGTCGACCGTTCACCTGCGGTGACGCCCCGCAGGCGTGAAAATCGGTGCAGGGGCTGTCCGCCGACGCCGCTTGATGTTTGGGCCCTGAGCCCGCGTAGGAGTCTGTGAGGGAGCCGTCCGAGGGGGCCGCACGCTGTCGCCTTGAGCACGCCGATCAGCTTCTCCGTTACCCCTTTGGCTTCCCGGGCAGCCCCTGCCTGCACCAGCACAACAAGGGGGTGCGTCATGGAGGAGTTGAGAAAAAGACCACGACGACGGCACCGTCGCCAGGGTCGCGGCGATCGACATCGCGAAGGCGTCCGGGATGATCTGCCTGCGCGTCCCGCACGACACCATCGAGGGCCGTCGCGTTCAGAAGGTCTGGACCGTCGCCTCGACTACGAACACGATCCTCGAACTCGGTGACCGGCTGGTCTGCCAGGGCGTCGAGCGGGTGGTCATCGAAGCGACGGGATCGTACTGGCGCCCGTTCTTCTACCTGCTGGAGGCTCGCGGCCTGGACTGCTGGCTGGTCAACGCGCGGGACGTGAAGAACGTCCCCGGGCGCCCGAAGACCGACAAGCTGGACGCGGTCTGGCTGGCCAGGCTTGCCGAACACGGCATGAACCGGGCCTCGTTCGTCCCGCGAAGTCGGTGAGGCAGCTGCAGGATTTCACCCGCACCCGCACCGTGTTCGTCCAGGAACGCACCCGGCACAAGCACCGCGTGGACAAGGCCCTGCAGGACGCGCAGATCAAACTGTCCGACGTCGTCTCGGACCTGTTCGGCATGTCCGGGCGAGCCATGCTCGATGCCCTGGTCGCCGGAGAACGCAATCCGCGCACCCTGACCGACCTCGCCAAAGGCAACTTGGCCAAGAAGAAGCCGGCCCTCATCGAGGCCCTGACCGGGCAGTTCGAAGACCACCACGCCCGGCTCCTGAGGCTGCTGCCGGGCACCGTCGGCCACCTCACCGCACAGTTAGGCGAACTCAACCGGCTGATCGCCCGGACGCTGGAGGAGATCACCACCCCGCCAGACCGCTCGGGCACCGGGAGCGAGCCCGCCACGACAGTCAGTGCACGGGTTCTGGCCGAGAAGCTGGACGCCGTCCCCGGGACCGGACCGGCCACCGCACAGATCATCCTCGCCGAGACCAGCGCGGACATGAGCCAGTTCCCCACGCCCGAGCACCTCGTCTCCTGGGCGAAGTTGTGTCCCCGCACCATCCAGTCCGGCGCGAAGAACAGCACGGGTCCGGCCGGGCAGGGCAACCCCTGGCTCAAGGGCGCCCCCGGCGAGGCCGCCAATGCCGCCGCCCGCACCGGCATCTTCCTCGGCGCCCGCTACCGCCGCATCGTCAAACGCCGCGGACACGCCAAAGCCCTGGTCGCCGTCGCCCGCTCGATACTCGTCATCGCCTGGCACCTGATCAACGACCCAGACGCCTCCTACCAGGAGCTCGGCGCCGACTGGCACCGCCGCCACCTCGACACCGCCCGCAAGACCCGCGATCTTGTCCGCCAGCTCCAGGCCCTCGGCCACCAAGTCGTCATTCACCCCGGCATCAGCCTGACCGGCCCGTCTCACCGTCATCCGGTCCGCACGCGGCCCGGATGCTGCCGCCTGCCCTCCCGAACATCGATTTCCTCACCGTCGCGTGGGAGAGGGTGAGGGGCAATAGGGCGCGCGCACCGCCGGCGTGGACCGGGTCATCCCGGCCTTCATCGCCGCCGACGCCGACATCGTGGCCTTCCTGAAGAACACGCGGGAGCAGTTGAAGGCCCGCACGTTCACCCCTCTGCCGGTGCGGGAGCGCATGATCCCCAAGCCGGGCAGCGGGGGAAAGCTCAGGAGGCTGGGGATTCCCACCGCGATGGACAGGCTCGTGCAAGCCGCGCTCGTGCTGGTCCTGGAGCCGATCTTCGAGGCGTCCTTCAAGCCGGTCAGCTACGGCTTTCGCCCCGAACGACGAGCCCATGACGCGATCGCTGAGGTGCACCACTTCGGCACCAAGGGCTACCACTGGGTGCTGGATGCGGACATCGAAGCGTGCTTCGACAACATCGCACACTCCGCTCTCCTGGAGCGGATGCGCCGACGAGTCGGAGACAAGCGGGTTCTCGCCCTGGTCAAGGCGTTCCTGAAGGCGGGCATCATGTCCGCCGATGGCGAGACCAGGGACACGAACACCGGCACACCCCAAGGCGGGATCGCCTCACCGCTGTTGGCGAACATCGCCCTCTCGGCGCTGGATGAACACTTCTGTGCCAAGTGGGACGCTCACGGCAACGGCGGCAGGCGGACAGCACACCGTCGACGCGGAGGGGCGACATACCGGATCGTCCGCTACGCGGACGATTTTCTGATCATGGTGTGCGGCGCCCGAGCTCACGCGGACGCGCTGTGGGAGGAGGTCACGGCCGTGCTCGCCCCTCTGGGGCTCCGCCTGTCCGTGGCCAAGACCTGGGTCTGCCATATCGACGAGGGGCTGGACTTTCTCGGCTTTCACATCCAGCGGAGGCGCAAGAAGGGCACCAGCGAGCACTACGTCTACACCTATCCGTCGAAGAAGGCGCTGGCCTCCATCACGGGCAAGGTGCGGGCGATGACGAACAAGAGAGGTCAACGCACTCTCGCCGACCTGCTCCGCCAGCTCAACTCGGCGGTGCGGGGATGGTGTTACTACTTCCGGTTCGGGTCGTCCACAGCCACGTTCCACTATCTCGACGACTTCTGCTGGCGTCGAGTGACGTTGTGGCTGAGGAAGCAGCATCCCGGGATCGACTGGAGGACTCTGCGGCGCCGCTACTTGACCGGCGAGCCCGGTTGGCGGCCCGCAGAGGACGGGATCATGCTGTTCGTCCCGCAGCGGGTGAAGGTGACCCGCTATCGCTGGCGTGGATACAGTCCCGACACCGTGGGCGAGGGCCGCGACGGTGTGAACCGCGCGGTCCCAAGGGAGTCCGTGGAGCGCCGGATGCGGTGAGAGTCGCATGTCCGGTGCGGAGGGCGGGCCGGGGAAACGGGCTGGTCCCAAGGCCAGTACCGCGCCCCGGTCCGACCCCTACTGCACCAACGCCCTGTCACAGCAGGGTTGTTGAAGCTGAGGGCAGTTGATCCGGGTGCCTGCCGGAGCCAGAAACCTCCAATCCGGTGACTGCCGGACGGCGAAGATCCCTGACGAACGCGCGCCTTCGCCGCAGCGGCGATCAGCCGAAGTATCGCCGCCGCTCCTGCCCGTCATGGGCTTCTGGCCAACTTTGCGCTGCCAGGCAAGGGCTTACCAAGGCGAAGACTAGAACAAGTCGCTCCCCTAGCGTGTGAATACATTCCTTCGTGATTTTTTCAAGTCCTCCGCGACCTGCACACATGCCTTCCCAGCTCCATCGACT
The DNA here is from genome assembly GCF_041435115.1 of Streptomyces sp. NBC_00289. Classification (NCBI taxonomy): domain Bacteria; kingdom Bacillati; phylum Actinomycetota; class Actinomycetes; order Kitasatosporales; family Streptomycetaceae; genus Streptomyces; species Streptomyces sp. NBC_00289. The sequence goes on from NZ_CP108046.1 coordinate 657,783, forward strand.
CCACCTGCGCTTCGCCCGTCCAGAACGGGTCCGTCCGGGTAGCGGAGTGGACCTGCCCAGAACAGACTCCACTCCGTCCTGACACTCCTTAACGAAGGAGCAAACCGTCCATGCGCAAACTCACGGCTCTTGCAACAGCTGTGCTCGCTGCAGCCGGACTCACGGCTACTGCCCCGTCTGCTCACGCCGGGCCTGGCAGCCTCTACGCCCCTTCGGCGCTCGTCCTGACGACCGCACGCGGTGAGGGTTTCGAGACCGCCATCCAGCGAGCAGTAACTCTCAGCTGTACGCCTCGCCCTACCGGAACACATCCCTCACCCGCCCCGGCATGCAGAGAGCTGCGGCAGACGGCCGGCCACCTCAGCACTCTCATCTCTCCAGCAGGCGGCCAACCCTGCACGAAGATCTACGCACCCGTGACAATCGGCGTCGACGGTGTGTGGCAGGGACAGCGCATCTCCTGGCAACACACATTCGCCAACCCATGCGAAAAGGAGGCCGCAACCAGCGGCAACACCGTGTTCGCCTTCTGAGCCCCACAACAGCCGCGCCACCCGCCGCCCCCAGCCGTAAGACCGGCCAGCACCGCGCCAAACGCCTCCCGCGCCCACGTCCGATCATTTCAGGCGCACGCCTGCAGATGAGCACCACCCTCAAGGTTCGAACGGGCCCCGCTTGAGGCAGTCCGATACACAGACCAGCTGACTGCCCTGTGAACTAGGAAACCTCACAGACACCACCTCACCTCACGCTTGGCCCGTACGGTGGGGGTACGGGCCAAGCACCACCTCAATCCCACCTCCGACATGGCCACTGAAGCCGCCCACATGCTCTGTGCGCGAACGTTGCTGACACGCAGAGGGATACGGGGACAAAAGCCCGGCCCAGGGTGGGCCCCGTCACAACGGATCACATCACGGTGGACTCGGTCCCAGACCGTCGCACACAGCCGCGGGGCAGGGGGTCTGTGCGCTCACCGTGTAATTGATCATGGAAGAGGCATCAAGTGAGTGACACCATGACCGAGTTCGTGGACGCCGATGACCAGGCGGATTCTTCGTGGAAGCCGCGACGGTCGAGCAGATCGACCAGCTCGTCGAGCAGGCCCGCAGCAAGGGGCTGCAGCCGACTGGCGAGGGCGGGCTGCTGCAGCAGCTAGTAGACTGTCGCGCCTTAATTTCTCTGTGTTGTTGGGTAGAGGTGGCGCAGTTTCACGCGTGCGTCGTCGGTGGTGAAGTGCCAGTCGACTTGGCGCTGGTTGCTGTTGGTGTACTGCTGCCAGGCGGCGAGTTCGGTGTTGAGCACGGCGAGGTCGTGGATGCGGCGGTCCAGGCACTGGCGGGTGAGTGCGGACAACTCGATCTCGGCGATGTTGAGCCAGGAACCGTGTTTGGGTGTGTGGTGGATCTCCAGGCGCTGGGCGAGCGCGAAGGCCCTCGCCGGGTCGAACGCCTCATAGAGCGAGGCTGTGGTGTGGGTGTTGAGGTTGTCCATGACCAGCACGACCGTGGCGGCGTCGGGGTAGTCCACGGTCAGCAGGTGCTCGACCTGGTGCGCCCAGTCGACCCTGGTCCGGCGGGACTGCGCGTCCACGCGCCGCCATCCGCGCAGCGGCTCGACCCAGCAGAAGATCGAGCAGGTCCCCGAGCGGACGTACTCGTTGTCCTCGCGCCGGTCACGGCCCGGCCGTGCGGGAAGCGGATCGCGGACGTGACCGAGCGGCTGGTACGGCTTCTCATCCATGCACACCACCGGGCGCGCCGGATCGAAGGGTCGGCGGTAGACCGCCAGGACGTCCTCCATCGCCGCGGCGAAAGCCGCATTCGCAGCCGGCGGGATGGTCCAGCACTTCTTCACATGAGGACGCAATTCCGTTTTTTTAACACCCGGCCGATCGTGGAGTGGTCCAGGTCCGGGATGTCCTCGACCAGCGCGACGTGCTTCTCCAGCAGGCGCAGCGACCACCTGGCGTGTCCCTTGGGCGGCGTCGAGCAGGCCAGTGCGATCAACCGCGCCTCGACCTCGCCGGTCACTGCGGAGGGTACCGGCGGGAGTGCGCGTGCCTTCCGGCCGACCGTGGCCCACACATCACCACCGGTCTCCGCGTACCGCTTCGAGATCAGGCGGACCGTATCGCACGAGACCCCGACCCGGTCCGCGATCACCACCCGCGGAGCGACCGCGCCGGCCGAGGTGTCCAACGCGAGCAGCACCCGCGCCCGCCTGATCATCGACGCGCTGCGGACCCCCGTCGTCGTCACGCGCTCCAAAGCCCGACGATCTTCGGCACACAACGCGACCGGATACTTCTTCTGCGAGGACACGGCACCCCTGCCCGGCCGAACGGAAGCGACAAGTGACGCTCGCTCGGCCAACTCCACCAACCAGGAAGACACTTAGTCGCGACAGTCTACTAGAGCAAGAAGGTTCTGGAGTCCGCCCTGGAGGGCTAGATCACCGACCATCTCGGCTATGGCAAGCACGATCCTGCGGGCAAGGACGGCGGCAACTCCCGCAACGGCGCCCGCTCCAAGGCGGTCCTGACGGACATCGGGCCGGTCGAGATCGACGCGCCCCGCGACCGGGAGAGCTCCTTCGAGCAGGCCATCGTCAAGAAGCGGCAGCGCCGGCTGACCGGCGTGGACGAGATGGTGCTCTCGCTGTCCGCCAAGGGCCTCACGGGGGGATTTCCGCCCACCTGGCCGAGGTCTACGGCGCGGACGTGTCCAAGACGACCATCAGAAGTCTTCCAGCGCACGCCGACGGTGGTGCGCGTGGGGGCCGGTGGAGCGATCACCGCCGGGTGATCAACGGGGTGCTGTATCGCGTGCGCACGGGAGTGCAATGGCGGGATTTGCCGGAGCGCTTCGAGCCCTGGGAGACGGTCTATAAGCGTCATCGCCGCTGGTCGGCGGACGGTGGGCGGATTCTCGCCCCAGCCCTCCAGACGGGGCAGGTGCACCAGGAGCGTGGAGCGGCTGCTGCGCTCGACAAGCGTGCCGATCGCGGAGCGGCCCGTCCCGATAATCAAATCGCCTTCCCAGTGTCCGGGGACCGCGCGGTCCGTGGCCTCGGCGGGGCGTTCGCTGAGGACGACGTCCGCGGTGACATGCCCCTGCGGCTTGTTCTGCGACCGTGCACGGGGAGCCCGCAGCGCCCGGCCGGTGCGCAGGCACGTCACCAGTTCCCGCTTGAGCGCGCCACGGCCTTCGATGAACAGCGCCTGGTAGATCGCTTCGTGGCTGATGCGCATGGACTCATCATCGGGGAAGTCGACACGGAGTCGGTGCGAAATCTGCTCCGGACTCCATGCCGTCGCCCAACGTCTGTCCTGACGGTGCGGCTTGTTCAGCCCTTTCCATGCGGGCGTCTTGGGCCCGGTGACGGTCATCTTGTCGGGGCGACGGATGCTGCCGGCGAGCCGGTCCTCTACGTACTCACGCAACCGGTCGTTACCCAGGAGTTTCGCGTTCTTCGGGCGCTTGGCCGCCTGCTGAGCCTTCCACTGGGCGACCGTCGCGCGGTATTCCTGCTTGCCGCCGCGCGTGGCGGCGTTGCGGCGCAGTTCGCGAGAGATTGTCCCGGGGTCTCGCCCCAGGGCGCGGGCGATCTCGCGCACGCCCTTGCTCATCGCCATGAGGATCGCGATCTCCTCGCGCTCTTCGAACGTGAGGTACCGGCCCGAGGGCTCGGCCAACGAGATCGGAGGCATGCCGCCAGCGTGACGAAACCACCTCGCACCCACCGGCCACGACACGCCGACCACCAACGACGCCTCCACCGTCGTGACCCCCGTGGCGATCAGTCGCCAGAACTGGCGCTGCACGACCCGAGAAGGATCAGGCCGCCCCGGCGAACGCATCGCCGGCCGCAACGCACGGTCAGCGCGCCACTGCCGACGCCGCCCCTCCGGAACATCGCTGGTCTTCAAACTCCAGTCCGCCGTGGCCACGTCGCACACCTCCGAGATCAGGGTGTTGCGACAACCAGTTGAATCCACCCTGTCCTACTCGGTCGGCATGGTGATCACAGATGCGATCCACGAGCGCATGCTGAAGGTTTCGGCATCCGCCTGGACACCAGCCATCGAGGCGGACGGCGAAATCCGCGAAACGGCGCCTGGACGCGCCGAAATCACCGGCGACGTCCTAATGGCTGGCCCGAAGGCATGCGACTGAGCCTCTTCAGCGGCCACTCCCCAAGGTGAATGGGTGCCGAAGGTTGACCGCGGCACGGCCTGCAGTGATCGGCAACTTCGCGGAGACGGCCGTCACCCGATCGGTGCCAAGCTGAACAAGCTCACTGATCGTTCTGAGCTTGTTCCGCTTTGACGGACACCATCGGTGTGGTGGTCAGGCTGCGAGTGCGGTCTCGTATTCGGCGGGACTGCGATAGCCGAGGCTGCTGTGCAGACGGTGCAAGTTGTACCAGCCCTCGATGAAATCAAAGATCGCGGTGCGGGCGGCGGCCCGGCTGGGCCAGGAGACGGCGTCGAGCAGCTCCCTTTTGACGGTGGCGAAGAACGACTCGGCGAGTGCGTTGTCCCAGCATTGTCCGGTGCGGCCGACCGACAGACGCACCCCCAACTGGTCTGCCAGCGCGGCGAATTGCTGGCTCGTGTACTGACAGCCACGATCCGAGTGAAAGATCACCGGCCGGGTGGGACGGCGCTTGCGGCAGGCGGCCGTGAGGGCATCGGCGACCAGATCGGTCCGCAGGTGGTCGGCTGTCGCCCAGCCGACCACGCGACGGGAGGCGATGTCGATGACGGTGGCCAGATAGAGCCAGCCCTCCTCCGTGGCGATGTAGGTGATGTCGCCGCACCAGCGGGCATCCAGGCCGGCGGGGTCGGGCTGGAAGTCCCGGACGACGAGATCGGGCCGCAGGGCAACTCGTGGATCGGGGATCGTCGTCAGGTGCCGTCGTCTGCGGTGTCGGCCCTGCAGGCCGGCAGCCCGCATCAGCCGCGCGACACGTCGGCGGCCACATCCGGCGCCTGCCCGCTTGAGCACGGCATGGACGCGCGGGGCGCCGTAGGTTCCCCGCGATCTCGTATGGACGTCGGCGATCTGTTCCGCCAGCTCGGCGTCACGGACCGCGCGGGGACCAGGCTTGGCAGCGCGGCGGGCATAGAAGGCGGTCCTGGAGACCTTCAGCAGCTCACACGCTCGTTTGACGCTGTGACCTGCACGCTTCTCCGCCTCGATGAACGGGTGCACCGTCACCGGGTCTCCTTCGCGAAGAAAGCCGTGGCCCGCTTGAGGATGTCGACGTCCTCACGCAGACGGCGGTTCTCCCGCCGCAGTGCGGCCAGTTCCTCACGTTCGCTGCTGGTCAGGCCGTCCCGCTCGCCCGCATCGACCTCGGCCTGCTTCACCCAGTCACGCACCGCGGTCTCGGTCAGATCGAAGTCCTTGGCGATCTGACCGACCGAGCGGTCACCGCGTCGACACAGCTCGACGATCTCCGCCTTGAACTCCGGCGTGAACGAGCGACGAGGGCGAGGCTTCTTCTTCCCCATGCTCTCCATGATGGACATCCTCCCGGGGCTGAACCCCTGATCTCGGATGTCCGTCAAAGCGGATCAAGCCCAGTTCGGCAGATTTCCCCGTCCCCACGACAGCACCTCAACACCTGGAACAGTGGACCCCAGCGCCAACCCGAGACGACACTCGGGGCCGCGGCCCTGCCCAGCCTCAGCCTGCAACGCGAAAACGGTCCACCGACTCCGTCGGCGGACCGTCACAACACTTCAAGGTTCAAAGCTCCGAGACCTTACGATCCCTCCACCAGGCCGGCGATGGCAGCTCGGGCCACTTGGAGGCTGGCTTGGCTTTTCGATGGTGACAGTATCTGCACTTGGAGCACTTCCTCTCCATCGCGGACCATCGTGACACCGTTCCCTGAGGCCGCTTCATCTCCGACGCCCGCGACCTTTGCTAGGCCTAGCGTTTCCGGAGAAAAAAATGACTGCCCATGCCACGTTGTGATGGCCATGCCGCCCTCCCCCACCGCGCTCCCATCTGCAAAGGTGTACTTGCACGACCTTCCCCTGAACTCCTCGAGAGGGCCTGCCTGCTTGATAACAGGAGTGTTCAGGATGCCGGAAAGGTCCGAGGCCGAAACAAGAGTGCACGGATCCACGGATCCCCTCTCACCGCCAACTGCAGACGCCGTCTTCTGCTGCACACTGCGCGGACGGTCGGGCGCAGAATGTGAGGAGGTAGGTGTCGTCTGACACCCGGCAGTGCACAGGATGACCGCCACGGCAGCGCAGCCCCCTGCAACGACGCGCTGAACGTTGCTTCGCAGATTCATGACTCCATAAAACGAGCGGCCGCCCCCACGGGCGTGAGTACTCGCTGCTCACTGCATCGCTGATCAACGAGGCCAGTCGCCGACGCTGCCAGCCTGTGCGCTGGACGCCGGCGGCCGCCGAGAAGAGGTCGTAGCCCCCGCACGCCGCCCGAGCTCTTTTACCTCGGCCCAGGTCGCCTCCTTCCACACGGTCACGGCCTGCTCATCGTGCTCGACCACCCGCCGCGCGGGTACCTGAGGACTGAAGCCGAGCCGGTGCATCAGCCTCGTGGCACCCGAGACGCTGTAGGAGACGTGGAACTTCCTGCCGATCAGCGTGGCCACCCGGGCAGCAGTCCACACCTGGTCCTCCACCCAGCCATGCGCGGCAGGCCCCTCATCGATGTACGCAGCCAGCTTTTCCAGACAGCGCGGGGACAGGCGGCATCGCGATCCACTCGAGCCACGAGAGACCAAGGCCTGCACGCCACCGTCCCGCCACATCTGCTGCCACTGGTAAGCCGACTTCGGGCTCACCCTCAGGCGTCGTGCGACTTCCGGCGGCTTGATGTTCTGCTCAACACTCCAGGCCCATCAGAGACGTCGAAGAAGATCACCCTAACAAGTCGAAGTCAGTACCTACCCGGCGTTGGGCCTTCACCCCTGATCTTGACCACACGAGACGTGGATCCTGAGGACCTGAGAACTGACGTCCATAGTCATGAAGCACTACCCCGCCGGTGAGTCCACTCAGCTCAAGCAGCCTCGTGTCGCATAAAGCAATCCTCGACGGCCGTCAGCGGCCCGCGACGCCGGTCAGCATGTCAAGTGAGGTGCCGACGGAGCAGCAGGCGAATCTTCCTCGGCCGCTTAGGCTGCGACGGGCGCTCCCCCAGTACCCGTCGTTCTGCGCGGTCCCAGGGCGGAAGCTCGACGCGGGCCCGGTTCGTGATCCGACGACTGTAGGCTTCTGCGCCGCAAAACCGGCGTTTTCCCCACGTCTGTCGTGGCAAGCCGGGAGGCAGGTTGCGGGCGTCCTGGCCGCGGTGGCCATGACTGGACCGACGTCGGTCGGCTCGAGTTGCCTTTGCACGTGGAGAGAACGCCAGGGATGACTCGCCGCCTCGCCGAACCTATGCCTGGCTCTGCAGCAGTTGAGTGGTGACTACCCAGGCCGACGGCGTTGATCTTCCGTCTTTCCTCGTGAAACCGTCTGGCAAGGTGACCAGCGGGCCCGCTCCCAGTCGCCGGGTCCTCCTGTCGTGCTGAGCCAGCGGCACAGTCGATGCGCCGTGTTGGGAGATTTCACGTTGTCCACTTGTCTGCACGAGGTTCGTTTCCGGCGAGCCGTGGCCGTCACAGCTACCACTGGTGCGCTGCTGGCGAGCGCCGCCGTGGCTGCGCCTGCCCTGGCTGCGCCTGCCCTGCCTGTGCCCGCCCCCTCGGTCAGCGCCAAGGCGGCGTTGATGCTCGACAGCGTCACCGGCTCCACGCTCTACAGCAAGGACGCCGGCACCAGGCGGCCCATGGCCAGCACTACCAAGATCATGACGGCGCGTGTGGTGCTGGGCACACCAGAGCTGAACCTCGGCCGTAAGGTGACCATCAAGCAGGCCTACCGGGATTATGTGACCACCCAGGGAGCAAGCACGGCGGACCTGAAGACCGGCGACAAGGTCACCGTCCGCCAGCTGCTGCACGCGATGATGCTGCCCTCAGGTTGTGACGCCGCGATGGCCCTCGCGGACACCTTCGGCACGGGCACGACCCTCTCGGCACGCACCCAATCGTTTATCGGCAAGATGAACAGCAAGGCCGAGGTCATGGGCCTGACGAACACTCACTTCGACTCCTTCGACGGCAACTCGACGCAGAACACGAACTACACGACACCGCTCGACCTCGCCAAGCTCACCCGTAGTGCTATGAAGAACACGACGTTTATGGGCATCGTAAAGAAGACGAAGACCGTCCAGTACGCGACAACGAGCACGAACGGCACCCGCACCTATACCTGGTACAACACTAATAAGCTACTGGGTTCCTACAGCGGCGCGACCGGTGTCAAGACCGGCACCAACACGCCGGCCGGCCCCTGCCTCGTCTTCTCCGCACTCCGCAACGGCAAAACTGTCGTCGGAGTACTCCTCAATGACCAAGACCGATTCCAGGACGCCGCCAAGCTGATGGACTACGCCTTCGGCACCACCTCCGCCGGCACCATGCAGCTGCGCACCCTGCCCACAGGCGCACAGCACGACTGACCCGCAGAAACCGCGCCCCGCACTGAATACCATCGCGTTTCCCTGTGAGCATCCCTAGCCTGATCAGCAGTCAAGTGACACTCTTCCGGATGCAGGCCGAAAGGACTCAGTCAGGCGCTCGCGCGAATCATCACGCATGGAGCATCACCATCGTCAACGTCCAGCCGCCCCGGAATGAAACAATGAACTCACAAGTCATGACCCCGCCGCAGACCTTTGTGATTGCCGCGATAGGGGGTTTGAGTGTCGTCATAGGCATGGGCCTCGCCATCCTCATCGGCTTGGCCGCCATGGCGTCCTGCAACCACCTCGTCCGCCGCCTGAACGCTCTCCGCGACCGCCGCGCCGCTCCCACCGACCTGGACATCTGCCAAGGCATCGCCGCCGCAAGCAGCGACCACGACCACAGGGCATAACGCACTGAAGCGAATCCCGTCGTGCGTCAAACTTATCAGGGGCTTCTGAACCGCCCCGGTTCGGTAGACCTCTCAGATTGTGGCTGTGAACTGGGGTTTTGTGAGGTCCGTGTAGTAGTTGGTCTCGTACTCGACGGGTGGGACCGTAGCCTCTTCACCGTGCAGGCGCCGGTGACAGTATCCAGTCGATCCACTCGGCGGTGGCCAACTCGACCTGGGGAAGGTCTTCCAGGGCCGTCGGGCGTGCTCATCAGCGTGCTGCCCGAGGACTCGACGAGTTCCTCCATGCGTACGGCGTTTTCCGCCATCCGCTTGTCCAGCGCCCGGATCTCCGTGACCAGATCACGGGCAAGGTCTTTGCGGATCTTTTCGACGGCGCCGGCGGGGCGGACCGTGCGCAACAGTGTGGCGGCCTGGTCCGCCGACAGCTGAGGCGGAGCCCCACCGGGCAGCAGGTCACGCAGCACCGCGTGCAGCTGGTTGACGGTGCGGACCCGGGCCTGGGCGAGGTTGGCGCATCGTGAGCAGGGCCAGGGCTGTGGTCGTCCACGTTCACCTCACGCCCGTCTTCGTGGATGTGGGCCGTGGCTGCGGCGGCAGCGTCGAACCGGTCATTCTTGCGGCCACCGCCACGGGTGAGCCGACGGACTCGTCCACGACGCTCTCCCCGCGGGCGAGAAGCCACTGAGCCAGGCGGCCGAGCCCGTTGGCGTTCTGCACCACCCACTTACGCTGCGGCCAGCGGCGGCCCCAGGTCAAGAGACGCCGGTAGTCCGCCAGGCTCGCCTCGATCCTCAGCGAGCCCCCGGCAGACAGGGTCGACGGCGGTAGCGGTGTGAGTGGACTTGTGCGGGTCAACACCGAGCAGTCACGGCAATTCTTCCTTACGACCGGACGACAGGACGTCCACGGTCGACACGCCGACTTCCGGAACCGCTGCCGGAACACGCCTCTGTTGGATCAGACCGTGGACGGACACCGGGCCGGGGGTACTCCCCCAGGCTGCCGGATGCGAAGGCAGTGGCCCACTCCTCGCCTACACCTGCCACCCATGAGTTCCGCCACCCACGAACGTCGCGGCACAGCCCGCGCACCCTCGCCCACCAGAATCGATCATGGAGTAGCCCATGCTCACTCAGCAGCTGCCCGTTCCTGATCCAATAAGGACGCGATGCCAATAGAGCCTGGCTCCCCCGCCAGAAGCATCGCACGTGGGTTGTCTTCGCCCGGCACAGGAGAAGGCAACCCACGCCAGGCCTGTCCAGTCAACGGCTCTGTTCCGTAGTCGGTGGTGACGGTGCGTTCTCCCCATTGCAGGAGGATGCGGTGACGGAGGAGGGCGAATCCTGCTCGGCCGTGCATCTGCCGCATGATCTTCTTGGTTCGGGTATTGACGCCCTCGGTCCGGCCGTTGTGGTGGGGCAGGGTGAGGCCGGCGTTCACGGCAGCGCGGTCGAGTTCCAGGCCGTTGCAGAAGCTGTGCAGATGGGGCAGGCCAGTGGTGCGGACTGTGGCGATCCACTGGGTGAGCTTGTCGTCGTTGGCCTGGGCCGGAGTCAGGAACGGGGCCAACTCGCCGGTGCGTCCAGCGAGTTCGGTCATCTCCGGGCACGCCGCGACGAGGAGGCCGAGCAGGTCGATGTCCTTGGTCCCCAGGTACTCGGGGTGGGTGAGCAGGAGCCGGGCGACGCGGCGGGGGGTGTCACGGGGCGATCGCCTTTCCAGCTCGCGGATCCTCTTCCGCGCGGCGGCGACTCTGCTTCCACCGAGCCCGGGGCCGGGTCCGGCGCAGCCGTCGTCGGCCCAAGGTGCGTCCAGAGAAGTGGTGTACGGGTTCGACCTGATCCGGGGGTTTGCTCCGGCATCGGGATGGTGCCCGCATGGATGAACGGCCACCGGCTGATCTTCGAAGTGTCGCAGCCTCGAAGGAGATCAGCACGATGACCACGCCTGACAGTGTGCCCCTGCACGCCCTCGCCGAGGACAATTCTCGCCGCGGCGAGCCCCGATCTGCTGCGCGCGATGGTCAAGACGTTCACTGACGCGCTCATGTCCGCCCAGGCGGATGCCCTCTGCAACGCCGAATACGGGCAGGTCAGCGACGAACGCGTCAACCACCGCAACGGATATCGCCCGCGCGAGTGGGACACCCGCGCCGGCACCGTCGAACTCGCCATCCCCAAGCTCAGGTCCGGGAGCTACTTCCCGCACTGGCGGCTGGAGCGACGTCGGCGGGCTGAGCAGGCCCTGATCTCAGTGGTCGCCGCCGCCTACCTGCTCGGTGTCCGTACGCGCCGGGTCGAGAAACTCGCCGAGCCCCTCGGCGTCACACAACTGTCGAGTCCCAGGTCAGTGCGATGGCCAAGAAACCTGGACGAACAGGTCGCCGCATTATTCCGCAACCGACCCCTGGACCAAGGCCCTTACGCATTCGTCTGGATCGACGCCCTGACCCAGAAGGTCCGCGAGGGCGGCCGCATCATCAACGGCCACGCGCTGATCGCGGTCGGCGTGAACGCCGACGGCCACCGCGAGATCCTCGGCATCGACGTCGCCTCCAGCGAGGACGGTGCCGGCTGGCTCGCCTCCTGCGCTCATTGAGCGTTTTCAGGGTGGCCACTGATCGAGTGATGCAAGGGGATGGCTGGCAGGGCAACGGACGAGGCTCCCAGGCAGTTGAGAGAGGTATCTGACATCTGATCTCGGTTGCCGGGGAGCCCCGTTGATTACGTATCCTGCCGCACTCGACCTCCCGCATGCCCTCGTGGAGACGGTCACGATGCTGATCGTCCTTCGTGAGGGTGACCGCCGGTGCAAGCTCCGTCCGTCCGCGCGTGCGGTTGTCGCGCTCGTGTACTTGCGCCAGCACACCACGCTGGCCCAGATCGCCGCTGGTTTCCGCATCAGCGTCGGGACCGCGCACGCCTATGTCCGCTCCGTGGTGGGCCTGCTGGCGCGCCGGGCTCCGGGGCTGACGCGGGCCCTGCGTGAAGTGAAGGCCCGGGCGGAATACGTGCTGGTGGACGGCACCCTCGCGGAGTGCGACCGGGTCGGTGACGGCCGCGGGGACTACTCGGGAAAGCACCGGCGTCACGGTGTGAACCTGCAGGTCGTCACCGATCCGGACGGCACCATCGTATGGATCTCGAAGGCGCTGCCCGGTCGCACCCACGACCTCACCGCCGCCCGCACCCACCGGATCATCGACACCTGCCGCAGACTCGGTATCCCGGTCCTGGCCGACCTCGGCTACCTCGGTGCCGGCGGCACCATCACCACCCCGATCCGACGTTCTCCCGGCAAAGAACTCAACCGCCGGCAGCTATCGCTGAACAGGGCTCATGCCCGCCTGCGCTACCCGGTCGAGCGCGGCATGGCCCGATTGAAGACCTGGCGGATCTTCCGCAAAGCCCGCTGCAGCCCCACCTGGCTCACCACCGCAGCCAAAGCCGTCCTCACCCTTGAGAGCTACTGCTGAAAATCCTCATTGATCGCCCGCGGCTTGTCCGGCGTCCAGCTCGTCAGCTCCGACGCACACACCGGACTGGTGGCCGCCATCGGTGCGGTTCTGCCCGGCTCATCGTGGCAACGCTGCCGAACTCACTACGCCCGAAACTTGCTGAGCCAGGTTCCGAAATCGGCCCAGCCCTGTCTGAGAACGGTCTGTCCAGCGAATTGCTGGAGGAGCTGGCCGCGTTCGCGGCCGAGAAGGTCCAGGGCGACCAGGGGCCGCGGCTGATGGGCGAGGGCGGGCTTGCTGCCCGAACTGGCCCGGCATCTGATGCAGGCCGCCCTGGAGGTCGAGATGGACGAGCACCTCGCCGCCGGGGCCGGCCGGATCGGCGGGCGCGGGTCCCGCTCGGGCGGCAACATGCGCAACGGCTACCGGGCCAGGAAGGTCATGACGGAGGTTGGCGCCATGACGGTGCAAGTCCCCAGAGACAGGCTGGGCACTTCCGGCCCCGGCTGCTGCCCGTGCACGCCCGCCGCACGGGTGCGCTGGACGACCTGGTGCTCTCGCTGACCGCGAAGGGCCTGACCTCCGGCGAGATCGTCTCCCGCCTCACCCAGACGTACGGGATGACGACCACGTAGGAGACCATCTCCACCATCACCGACAGTCATAGTGATATCCGGGTCCCCGGTGGTTGTGGCCCAATCACTGACTGACGTCCTGCTGGGCTGTCCTTGCTTTGATCTGTCCGACCGCCGGGGCCCCGGTTCCCAGGGCTCCGGCCGGGCGGAGCATGACCTCATAGGAGCCTGGCAAGAGGCCCCCTGACTGTCCTGTCTGCTCTTTCCGGCCGGAGCTACCTTCGGCAAGAAAGGCAGCTCCAGCATGACAGGCACAGAGGCGGCGGACACGAGGACCAGTTCGTGGTCGGCGGGGTGGACTCGCACGCTGACACCATCCACGTCGCCGTGGTGACCGACCGGGGCGGGCACCTCGCCGACGCCCAATTCCCCACCAACGCTGCTGGATACGCCGCCGCGATCGCCTTCCTGGAGGCCCACGGCACCGTCGCCGCCGTCGGCGTGGAGGGCACGTCCTCCTACGGCTCCGGCTTCACACACGCCGCCCGGCAGGCCGGCCTGGTCGTCGTCGAGGTCAACCGGCCCGACAAGGCCGAACGCCGCAGGATCGGCAAGTCCGACCCGATCGACGCCTACGCCGCGGCCCGCGCCGTCGTCTCCGGACGCGCGACCAGCGCTCCGAAGGACGGGGCCATCGTCGGGATACGCGCTCTGCAGACCGCCGCCCGCTCGGCGATCAAGGCCCGCACCGCGACACTCAACCAGATCACGCACCTCCTGATCACCGCCCCCCGACGCCATCCGCGCCAAGTACAGCGCATTGTCCGGTGACAAGCGCGTCACCACCCTTGCCCGGCTCCGGCCGGCCAGCGACCCCGCGCACGCCCCGCTCCTGACGGCCCTGCGGACGCTGGCCAAGCGGGTCCAGAGCCTGACCGAGGAACACACGGTCCTGACCGGGGAGCTCGACCAGCTGGTCACCATCCTCAACCCCGGCCTGCGCGCCGCCTACTGATCTTTTCGTAAGTTCGGTGGGTGTGGTGGCTGTGTGGGTGGGAGGCTGTCGGGGTGGCTTATCAACCTTCCCGTTCGGTTGCCGGCTCCTCCCTTCCTCCTTTGTCGCGGCCTCAGTTGGCGGAGGCGCGTCGTGTTCGGGCAGTCGAGTTGTTCGAGGACAGCGTTTCGAATGCGGACATCGCGAGGGCGGTGGGGGTGTGTGCCGAAAGCGTGCGGCGTTGGCGGCGGGTGTGGGAGCACGGCGGTGCTTCGGCCCTGCGGCGACGGGCAGCTACCGGACGCCCACCCAAGCTGGACGACGCCCAAGTCGAGATGGTCCGGGCCGCGTTGGAGCAAGGTGCCCAGGCTCATGGTTTCGAGGCCGACCTGTGGACCCTGGAACGAGTCGGCGCGGTCGTCACCCAGGAAACGGGGGTGGTGTTGTCGAGGGCATCGGTGTGGCGGCTGCTGACCGGCCGGCTCGGATGGAGCCTGCAACGGCCCGAGCGGCGGGCGGTCGAGCGGGACGATTCGGAGATCGCCCGCTGGATCGCGCACGAGTGGCCGCGGATCAAAAAGGGGCCGTGAACACACGTGCCTGGATCGTCTTCCTCGACGAATCAGGCGTCTCCCTGCTCCCGCAGATCCGCCGCACCTACTCGCCCCGAGGGCGGACTCCGCTCCTGCGGCACCGCCTGAACTGGAAGCGCGCGTCGATGGCCGGGGCCTTGGGCTACCACTCCACCGATCCCGATCGCGGGGCTCGCCTGTGCTTCCACCTCAAGCCCGGCAGCTACGACACCGCCGGACTCATCGAGGTCCTGGAGCAGATAAAGGCGTTCTACCGCGGCGAGCGAGTGGTCCTGGTCTGGGACGGCCTGTCCGCCCACTGGAGCCGGGCGATGCGGGCCTGGGTCGCCGAACAGGACTGGCTCACGCTGGAACGATTACCCGCCTACGCTCCCGAGCTGAACCCGGTGGAACTGCTGTGGTCCTCGCTCAAGAAACGTGAACTCGCCAACCTCGCCGGCGACCACCTCGCCGATGTCGCCGACGCTACCGAGCAAGGCATCCACCGCATCAACGCCAACCCCCGACTGCCATGGTCATTCCTCGCCCATACCGGCCTGACCATCCACCCACCACACCCACCGAACTTACGAAAAGATCAGTAGTGCTGGATTCCGCTTTGGTTGGGTATATGTCTTGGTGGCGGGGTAGTTGGGGGTGCTCGGGGGCGGGTGCTGGGCATGGTGTTATGGGCACGGCCGGGCTGTGACGAGGACGAACGGGCAGTTGTCCGTCGGTTGTCGCGGGCGCGGAAGGCGCCGCGGGATGTGGTGATGCGGGCCCGGATGATCGAGCTGAGCTGGTCGGGGCTGCGGGTGCCGGCGATCGCGGTGGAGCTGGGCTGCAGCGAGAAAACGGTCCGCTGCTGGCTGCACCGCTTCAACCGCTCCGGGCTGGAGGGGCTGGATGATCTGGGCGGGCAGGGCCGCAAGCGGCGGATCACCGAGGCCGAGCGATCCCGGATCATCGCTCTGGTCAAACAGGTGCCGCCGGGCCGGCTGCGGTGGGAGCCGGGCGGGGAACTGTGGGCGGCCGACGAAGCCGGGCCGGCCGAGTGGACGCTGGACTCCCTGGCCGCCCAGGCCCGGCAGCTGGGTATCGAGGTCGGCCGCTCCCAGGTGCGCAGGATCCTGGTTGCCGAGGGGGTGCGCTGGCGCCGTACCCGATCCTGGACCCGTTCAAAGGACCCGGACTTCGCGGGAAAAGGACGCGGATCATCGGCCTCTACACCCAGCCACCCGACGGCGCGACGGTGATCTGCGCCGGCGAACTGGGGCCGGTGATCCCCCGCACTTTTCCGCCCGCACCGGGCTGGTCACCCGACGGGCACCGGATCAAGTCCGAGCTCGACTACAGCCGCGGGGCAGAAAAGACCTGGGTCTACGGGGCTTTACGCATCCGGGACGGCCAGCAGATCACCATGGCCGCATCCTCCCGCAACAGCGTCTTCTACCAGCAATTCCTTCAACTGGTCGAGGACGCCAATCCGGCCGGTGAGATCTGGATCGTCACCGACAACCTGTCCTCCCACAACAGCCTGTCCACCCGGACCTGGCTGGAGGACCCCGTTATGTTCTTCGCGGTCCTGCAAGAGGGCCGTTGGCCTCCGGGCCCGGCATGACTGTGTCCCCCTGTCGAACGGATGACCTGGGGGGTGGTGTCACCAGGCCCGGGAGGTGCCGTCGGAGACGCTGATGAGAGGTCCGGCCACCGCCCGGTCCGGTGCAATGCCGGACAGCTCGCGGGCGGCAGGTCTGCATAACGTGGATGCGCGCGTACGACACCACTGCCGAGGCCGGCACGTTCAACTCCCCTGGAAGGGCGCGATGTTCGACACCGAAGACGTGGGCGTGTTCCTCGGCCTGGACGTCGGCAAGACCGCTCACCACGGCCACGGGCTCACTCCGGCCGGCAAGAAGGTCTTCGACAAGCAGCTGCCCAACAGCGAGCCGAAACTGCGGGCCGTGTTCGACAAACTGGCCGCGAAGTTCGGCACCGTACTGGTAGTCGTGGACCAGCCCGCATCCATCGGAGCCCTCCCGCTCACGGTCGCCCGCGACGCGGGCTGCAAGGTCGCCTACCTGCCCGGACTCGCAATGCGGCGGATCGCCGACCTGTATCCGGGCGAGGCCAAGACCGACGCCAAGGACGCCGCCGTGATCGCGGACGCGGCCCGCACCATGCCGCACACCCTGCGCTCGCTGGAACTCACCGACGAGATCACCGCCGAACTCACGGTCCTCGTCGGCTTCGACCAGGACCTCGCGGCCGAGGCCACCCGCACGTCCAACCGGATACGCGGCCTGCTCACCCAGTTCCACCCCAGCCTGGAACGCGTGCTGGGCCCTCGCCTCGACCACCAGGCCGTCACCTGGCTGCTGGAGCGCTACGGCTCCCCGGCCGCCCTGCGCAAAGCCGGCCGCCGCAGACTCGTCGAACTGATCCGGCCCAAGGCCCCGCGCATGGCCGCCCGGCTGATCGACGATGTCTTCGCCGCGCTCGATGAACAGACTGTGATCGTGCCCGGCACCGGCACCCTCGACATCGTGATTCCCTCCCTGGCCGCATCGCTCGCCGCTGTCCACGCACAGCGCCGGGCCCTGGAGACGCAGATCAACGCCCTGCTGGAGGCTCACCCTCTTTCCCCGGTCCTGACGTCGATGCCGGGAGTCGGCGTCAGGACCGCCGCCGTCCTGCTGGTCACCGTCGGCGACGGCACCAGCTTCCCCACCGCCGCCCACCTCGCCTCCTACGCCGGACTCGCCCCCGCGACCAGGTCGTCCGGGACCTCGATCCACGGCGAACACGCACCCAGAGGCGGAAACCGGCAGCTCAAACGCGCCATGTTCCTCTCCGCCTTCGCCTGCATGAACGCCGATCCCGCCTCCCGCGCCTACTACGACAAGCAACGCGCCCGCGGTAAAACCCACACCCAGGCCCTCCTCCGCCTCGCCCGCCAACGCATCAGCGTCCTGTTCGCCATGCTCCGAGACGGCACCTTCTACGAGTCCCGCACGCCCGCGGTCGTCGAGCTCGCCGCATGACCACAGCAAGACCGAATCGCCCCAAACCCGACAGGGGTGCCTTGACGAAGGACATAGAGGCCCCCCCCGCATCCACCACGCGTTCATCCCGGTCGGCGCCTGCTGGCTGAACCTGCAGGAAGGCTGGTGGCGGATCTTCCGCAAGACCGCCCTGGCCGGACGGTCCTTCGCCAACCCCGACGACATCACCCAGGCCACAGCCGTGGCCACCCGGCAACTCAACGCCCGAGCCCGCCCCTGGATCTGGGGCCGGCCAGCCCCGCCCACCCGCCAACTACGACGCCGATATGTGTACATCCAATGAGGAATGCAGCAGTAGCGGTAGTTCGTTAAATCCGGAGGTAGAGATCAAGGCCGTGTCCGGTGGTGACCGCGTCGATCAGGGCCTGGAGGTCGGGGGGTGGGTCTCTGTCCGTCCAGGATCGCCACCATCGGTTCAGGGTGGTGGCGGGGGTGAGCCAGGCGCGGACCGAACGTAATGCCTTGGGCCAGCAGGGCAGTTGGGGTGGGTGGGGTTCGGTTGGTCCCCCTCTCTGGCCCCTCGTCGGGGCACGGGTCCGGGGCGGTGTCATCCAGGGGTCCGGGTGGGTTGAACCACTGGTCCCAGCAGAAGGAGAACGCGCAGTTGACCAGGGTCTGGTGGCGGCGGATGGCGCGATCGGAGCGGACCTGGAAGTCGGCCCAGCCGAGTTCGTCCTTGATCTGTTTGTAGCTCTGCTCGATCCACGGCCGCAGGCCGTAGAGGCGGACGATCTCGGCGAGGTCGGCCGGCGGATGCGGGCTGGTGGCGGCGTGGGGTGCGTCGGGGTGGGGCAGGTTGGTGGCCAGGTACCAGGTGGCCTTCTCCGGCAGCCGGGCTGGGTCGGTGGTGGCCACGACCAGACGGCAGGGCGAGTCGGGACCGTAGCCGCCCAGGCGGGCATCGGCGGCCCACCAGGTCTCGGTGTGCCCGTCGCGGAAGTGACGCTCCACGGCCGTCCAGTCGCCAGGGCGTCTGGCACCCTTCCAGGTCAGGGCGTGCGCGGCCTCGATGGGGGTGTGCGGCTGGTCGGCCGGAGCCCAGGTGCCGCGGTGCGGCTTGAACGCGACCACGTAGGCCAGGCCGGCCTCGCGCAGCGCGAGATACCAGGTGTCGCTGACGGAGTAGGCGCAGTCGGCGACCACTGCCCGGCAGCCGAAGCCCGCATCCTTCCCGCGGGCCGCGAGAGCGGCGGCCAGCTGCGGTTTCGTACGGAAGGCCAGATCAGCCCGGCCGCGGGCGAAGTGATGGGCGGGGGTGTAGGGAGTCGCGTGCAGCGGGTAGTACACGCGGCCGTCGGTCCACACCGTGGTCACCGTGACGACGCCGTTGTCCGTCTTGCCCAGCCGGCCCAGCCACTGCCGGCCCACGTGCGCGGTCGCGGTGCCGTCCTTGCGGTCTCCGGAATCGTCGATCACGATGACCCCGCCGTCGTGCGGAGCGGTCGCCGGCTCCTCGTGCAGCAGCTCAAGCCGCCGGTCGTTGATCTGCTCGGCCTCCCAGGGCGACTCGGACAGGAAGAACTGCAGCCGCTGCACCCCTGGCATTCCTGCACCTGCCACCGGTTCCGCCCCTGCCAGGCAGGTGATCGTCTTGTTCCGCTCTCTCGGTGCCAGCAGCCCGGTCAGGTATTCGCGAAACCCCCGCCGCTGGGCCAGGCTGAAGAAGAGGTCGTCGAACCGGGCCGCGTACTCCTCCAACGGACCCGGCGCGGGCGGACACGGACGGCGAGCAGTCATCTTCAGCCCCCAGCAAGGCAGTTGACTCCTACCACCGGCCTACGACCAACCCAACCCGTCGTCAATCCCCACCACCGGCCGGATTTAACGAACTACCGGTAACCGCCGTCAACGAGGATGAGGCCCGGCAACGGCTCGCCAACTTCGACGCCACGTGGGGCAAGCGCTACCCCTCCATCGCCGGCACCTGGCAGCGGACCTGGAGCAAGGTCGTACCCTTCCCCGGCCTGCCCGACGCCATCCGCCAGGTCGTCTGCACCACCAACGCCATCGAGTCCCTCAACGCCCGCTACCGGCGCCGGCCCAGGCCTGCGGGCACTTCCCCAACGAGCAGGCCGCCCTCAAACGCCTGAAGCGGTGCAGTCAGCGACAGGTGGCATCTCTGGTCCAACCTGTGCGGCAGGGTCCTGTCCCAGGTCCGCTCCCACGCCGCCTGCTGGGCCACCGCTGTGAACCCCGCCCGGCCCCAGGGCGTACGCGAGCAGACCACCCGCGAGCGCTGGCAGCGGGTTCACCATCTGCTCGGCCAGGGCGTCGGCCTGCTCGAATGCGCCCGCCGCCTCGATGTCGCCCTGAACACCGTCAAGCGGTACGCCCGCATGAAGGAGCCCACCGGCGACCGCCGCGCACCCCCCTACAAGCCCACGCTCGTCGACCGGTCGCGCAAACCGGACTTGTCGGGCGAGCGGTGCCCAGTAGAAGGTCAGCGCCGCAGAGGGGCGGGCAGCAACGGATTTTCGGGCTCCTGTCGGCGCCGCCATTGTCGGCCCGGCTCGCTGCCTTGCGTGGCTATGCACCGAAACCGAACCGGCGTCTTGGAGGTGCTTGAGCCGCGACCGGTCAGTGCACCGCGAAGTGACCCTCCGCGCCGTCGTGGCATCGTCGTCATCTTGACATGATGATTATGTCATGGTGTCATGCTGTCATGCTGTACAAGACACCCTCACTGGATGCTGATGACCGCCGGGTCCTTGAGGAGATCGAGAACATGCGCATACGGCTGCGCCATCAGTTGCGCACCCAGCCGCGCTGGTCGGGTCAGCTGCGGCGCAACCTGACCGCCCGGGCGATCGCCGGGTCGAACACGATCGAGGGGTATGCCGCCACCGTCGATGATGTGGAAGCGCTGATGACGGGCGAGGAACCGCTCGAGACGGCAGATCGCACCCGCGTGGAACTGGAGGGCTATCAGCGGGCGATGACCTATATCCAGGCCCTCGCCAGCGCCGGGGAGGAATTCCGCTACGACGCAGGCCTCCTCAACGGCCTGCAGTTCATGATGCAGGGCCACCACCTGGACAAGCGTCCCGGCCGGTGGCGTGACGGTCCGGTGTATGTCACCAGCCCCGACGACCCCCTGGTCCCGGCCTACACCGCACCGCCGCACGAGCAGGTACCGGCCCTGACAGGCGAACTGCTGGACTGGCTCAACGACGGCGATCTGGATGCACCGGTTCATGTGCGTGCCTCCATGGCCCATTTGAACCTGGTGAACATTCACCCGTGGAAGGACGGCAACGGCCGCATGTCCCGGGCCGTGTCCACTCTGGTCTTCGCCCGCGAAGCGCTGATGCCTCCGGAATTCTCCTCCATCGAGGAATGGCTCGGCCGCGGCCAGAACACCTACGCCTACTACCAGGTCCTGCAGCAGGTAGGTGGCCCACGCTGGAGCCCCGAGCGCGACACCCACCCCTGGATCCGCTTCTGCCTGGATGCCCACCACCGCCAGGCCCAGCAGGCCCAGCGTCGCACCGACCTGCTCTCCCGCGCCTGGATCCACCTTGCCGAGGCCGCTGAACACGACGGCCTGGACGAACGCGTCGTCTACGCCCTGCTCCCCGCCTTCTGGGGATCGCGAGTGCGCCGCACCGTCTACCAGCAGGACGCACAACTCTCCGACCAGCAGGCCATCCGCGACATCCGCGAACTCGTGCGGCGGGGCTGGCTGACCCCCCACGGCAAAGCCCGCGCCCGCTACTACGCACCCGGCCCCCGCATGACGCCAGCCCAAGAGGTAGTGCGCCAATCCCTCGAACCATACGCCGACCCGTACATGCACTGACGTGAGCCCCGTCGCATCCGCCCCGCCCGTGTGGGTGCGGCGGAGTGAGCACCAGTCACTTCTGCAGCTGGCCGCGGGGGCCAGGCCGCGGCCGCGGTCCGCCCCAGGGCATGGGACTAGCCGGCAGATGCGCCATGGCTACCGGCGCCATGTGAGGTTCGCATCGCCAGCATCCGCAGTCCTCCCCGCGCCGCACAGAAGTCAGTTATATCCGTTTTGGGTACTGGTTGCTCAGGTTCCAGACGGGTCCGGGGCGGAGTGTTGTCAGTGGAGGGAAGCGGATCCCGGCAACGGGACCGGTTTTCCGTCCTGAAGCCATCCTCCCGGAAGTGATCGTCATGTACGCCACCACGACCCGCGACAGCCAGACCGGCCGGACTAGTCCGTCGGGCGGCAGCGCCGACCAACCGCGGTCCGCAACAGACATCAAAGACACCCACGCCCCGCGGATCCCGGGCCAGCGCAAGCCGGTGGACGACGTGACCCACGCACTGCAGCACCGCCCCGAAGCGGTCAGCACTGCCCGGCACACCGCCCATCAGATCCTGGCCGGCTGGAAGGTAGACGGCGAACCGGCCGACGCGGCGGTACTGATCGTCTCCGAACTGGTGACC
The DNA here is from genome assembly GCF_041435115.1 of Streptomyces sp. NBC_00289. Classification (NCBI taxonomy): domain Bacteria; kingdom Bacillati; phylum Actinomycetota; class Actinomycetes; order Kitasatosporales; family Streptomycetaceae; genus Streptomyces; species Streptomyces sp. NBC_00289. Next base: position 679,839 of record NZ_CP108046.1, read on the forward strand.
AACGCCATTGAACACGCCCAGCCGCCCCTCGCACTGCACCTGCACCGCGAGCACACGGGCGGCAGGGTATGGGTGGGAGTCAGCGACGGCGGACCCGCAGCCAAGCCGGGAGCCTGGACCACTTCGTGCGCCCACGACGAGCACGGCCGCGGCATCACCATCGTCGACACACTCGCTCATGCCCATGGCACCCGTCCCCTCCCCCACGGAGGCACCACCCACTGGGCCCGGCTCAACACCGCCTGATCCCCACACTCCGGCCCCGCACCTGACAGCCGGGCCGGCCGGTGCGGCCACACGGCACGTCCCTCCGCGCGGCCGCACCCCGAAAGAATGGGGGCGGGATTCCACACCCCCGGAATCCCGCCCCCACTCCTGCGCCATCACAGTCAAGCAACCAGCCCCAGCAGACACCGAGCGGACGCTCCAGACAGGCCCGCCGGGAGCAGCACAACCCCGCCGTTGAACAAGAGGGGCTGCCGCGCGGCACAGACCGGACAGCGCACGGCCTGGAACACGCAGAAACTCAAGAGCAGACCCGCACAAAAGGTTCACCCAAGCCATGCTGCTCATAGTGAGCGCCGGGGGCGACGACATCGATGCGCTGGGCAGCTCCCTGCCGCCGCACATCGAAATTCACGCGGAAGGCCGCTGGAAAGCCCAGGGTTGTCGCCGTACGTCTGAACGCGGCCCTGGCAAGATTTTCGTGAAGCGGGGCTGTGCCACCGTGCGCCGGTTACGCTCCGTCACGGGCGGTGGCGTCGGAGGTGGGCCATGAGGACGACGCGGTGGCACAGGAGCGGAATGCCGGCGGCTGGCCATAATCCGTTACTGGAGCTTCAGGTCCGTGATGCGGCCTTCGTTGACGCCGGAGCTGAACGGGGGTGGTGATCCCCTGTACGACCGCAAGTTGGTCTTCGCGGATGGGTTTGGTCGAGCTCCGGGCAGTGTTCAAGCAGCCGACGGAGTGCCTCGGTGGGGTGCAGGCCGCGCTTCGGCGGTGTGGTGGTGATCCACCGGGCGACCTGGCGGGGTGATGGTGGCCGCTCGCGCGGTGTGTCGATCGGCAGACCGCGGCGTAGCGGCGCGATGGCCATCTTGACCCGCTGGTAGTGGCGGCCGTAGCCCTTGGCGGCAATCTCCTGGTGCAGCACGGTCGCGGTGTGCTCGCCTTCCTCCCACCGCTGCCTCAGATACTCCAGATACGGGTCGAGGCTCGTGGGCCGGCGGGGCGGAGTGCGCCGTACGCACTCCTGCCAACAGGCAGCGCGTGCGTACTTGGCCACGGTGCGGCGGTTCAAGCCGAGCTCGCGGGCTATCGCACTGAGACTGCGGGCCGTGCCGGTGTACCCCTGGACGGTCTCGAACAGTCGCTTCGCGTGACGGAGGGCGGGAGTATCGCCCCGCCTCGCACGGTTCGTCCGACGGCGGTGGGGCCGGTTCGGGTTCACGTACTGCGGCGGCCAGGCAGCCGCGGTGGGCCGCGGCGATGTCCGAAACCCGCTTCGACAGCCCCTGCCACAGGTGAAAACGGTCGCTGACCTGCACCGCGTCCGGGGCTCCCTGGGCGATGCCCTGCCGGTAGACCAGCGAACCGTCCCGGCACACCACCTCGACGCCGGGATGCGCACGCAGCCAGGAGGCCAACTGCTCGGCATCGCGCCCGGCCCACAACTCGATCGGCAGCCGCGTGTCGGCATTCACCAGCAACGTACCGTAGACGTCCGCGTACAACGCAAAGTCATCCACAACCAGCACCCGCGGTGCCGCGACCGCCGCAAGTCCCATGCGCATCAACTGGAACAGCACACTCGTCCGCGACAACGGCGTCCTCAAGATGCGCAGAAGTCGGGCCCCGCCACGGCCGGCGAGCAACACCCCGGCCATCTCGACCAGATGCTGCAGCAGCGGACTGCGACGCTGACAGCGCACCGTCAGCCCCTCCACCTGCTCGGCAAACGTCCGCCGCCCGCAATCCGCACTGTCACAAAACAACCGCCGCACCGCCAAACTGATCAGCACCGGGCGGCCCCCGGCGACATCGGCCAGCGTGCGTGAATACCGGCTGTGCACCCGCGCCGACTCGCACCGGCAATCCGGACACGCCACCATCAACTCGCGGGTACGGGCAGCGATACGGACCACGCCACCCGACGACCACACCCGTTCCACCCGCACCACATCCAGGTGCGGCGACCCAATTCGTACGAGGTCATCACACTCGCCGAAGGTCCCACTCCCCGTGACGGAGCGTCACCGGCGCACGGTGGCACAGCCCCGCTTCACGAAAATCTTGCCAGGGCCCTGAACGCGGCCAGTGACGTACGAGTGAAAAAGGCGGCTTGTTGATGCGGTGAGTCCTGTTGCTCGGCACTCTGCTGCTGGTTGGTAAGGGGCGGCGGAGGGCAGGGCGATGATGTTGGACCCGCAACGCTGGTGGGAACTGCGGCGTTTCCGTGCCCTGTTCGAGTCCGGTGCGGTGACTCTGACGGAGGTCGCCAAGGAGACGGGCCTGAACCGGAAGCCGGTCCGCATGTATCTGTCCGGGCAGGCCCCAGACCTCCGGTAGTGACCTGTGGATAACCTCGCTGACCTGCGTGCTTTCTGCGGTGCTGATTGTGTGAAAGTTGTTGAGATGGCTGGCGAATGGATAGGGTCTCCTGGTGACCGAGACCATCGTGCTGGAGCTTCCGGGGATGCCGGAACCCTCTGTGCTGCGCCGGGTTGAGGTCGATGGGAAGTGCCTGGTCAGCCGCGGTGTGTCGGTGTTGTTCGTGTATGACGCGGCGGATCGCGGGATGCGTAATCTCGCGGTGGTGGCCGTCACTGATGCGGGCGTCGCGGTTCAGGAAGCGGCCACCGCCTTCGGGTTGACCCCGCAGTACGTGTCGATGCTTCGCGGGCGGGCCCGCCGGGATGGCTCGGCCGGCCTGGTCAAGCCGATGGGGCGGCGCCCGAAGCTGTCTCCGCGTCAAGTGGAGCAGGCCCGGCGGTGGGCCGGTCAGGGATGGTCTCAGGAACAGATCGCGGCGCGGTTGGGCATCCACCGCTCCCAGATCAGCCTGCTGCTCGCCAGGCATGGCGCGATAGCGCCACAACCTGAACTCCAGCTGCCTGCCGAGGGAGCGGAGCAGCCCGGGCCGGCCGGGGACGCTGCTCCAGAGCTGGAGGGTGTGCGGGCTGGGCAGGTCCGCTCGCGGTATGCAGGGGCGATGCTGGGGCATGCGTTCCTGGCCCGCTCCGGAGTGCCGGATACCTTCGCCTCGTTGCGGACGACCTCGTCGCGCGAGGCTGATGACGCCGCGTTGTTGTGCGCGGTGACGTTGGCGTTCGGGCTGGGGATCTCCTCGCTCGAAGGGGCGAAACTGCTGGACCGGCGGGAGGCCGGCGCGCTGGCGGGCCTGGCCCGCCTCCCGGAGTTGCGCACGCTGCGCCCGCAGCTGGCGGCGATCGCCGATGCGTGCGATCCCCTGGCGGTGCAGCGGCAGCTGGCCGCGGCGATGCTGGCCGTGGACGCGCCCGCGCTGGGCGTGTACTACGTGGACGATCACTTCGTGCCCTATGCCGGGGCCCGCCCGGTGGGCCGGGGCTGGAACAACAAACGCAAGCAGGCCCAGAAGGGCCACGGTGACACGCTCGTCACCGACTACCGGGGCCGCGCGGTGGCGTTCCTCACCGGCGAGCCCTCGGGGCTGACCCGGACCCTGCCCGAGGCACTGGAACAACTGCGGGCCATCACCGGCCCCGCGGCGAAACTGATGCTCGGCTTCGACCGCGGCGGCGCCTACGCGAGCGTGTTCAACGTCTGCCGGTCCTTCGAGACCGACTGGATCACCTACCGGCGCGGCAAACTGAAGATCTCCCTCATCAAGCCCACCGCCCACCCCTACCCTTCCCCCGGAGCCGGAGCCGGAGCCGGAGCCGGAGCCGGAGCCGGAGCCGGAGCCGGAGCCGGAGCCGGAGCCGGAGCCGGAGCCGGAGCCGGAGCCGGAGCCGGAGCCGGAGCCGAAGCCGGAGCCGAAGCCGGATCGGGCGAGGTGGTGTATCTGGCGGATGAGCTGGTGGAGTTCGACGGCTACGGAGTGTGCCGGCAGCTTTCCCTGTTCGAGGACGGGGTGCTGCGACTGCAGGTGCTGACCAGTGACATGACCGCGGGCGCCGCGTCGCTGCTTGCCTGGCTGCGCTCGCGCTGGCGGATCGAGAACGCCATCAAGGACCTGGCCCGCCTGCACGGCATCGACTGGCTGTGCGACTACCGCATGACCGAAACCGATGACACCACACCGGTCGACAACCCCGCCCGCGCCGCCGCCCTGCAGACCGTCCGCGACCGGGAAAAGGACCTCGCCGCCGCCGAACGCCGCCTGGCCCGCCTCATCGAGTCCCCGCTCCGCCCCGTCGCGAAGATCAACCAGCAGATCCCCGCCGCCCGCACCGACGTGGACGAGGCCAAAAAGGCCCTGACCACCGCCAAGACCGAGCTGAAGCAGATCTCGGTCAAGATCCCCGCCAACCAGCTCCACCCCGGCCGGCAGCGTGCCCTGCCCGCGACCGGGCGGCGCACCCTCCAGATGGTGCTGCGGATGCTGGCCTACAACACCGAACTCTGGCTCGCCGACCGCCTCAACAACTACCTGCGCGACAACAACGAGTACCGGACCCTGACCCGCAGCCTCTTCCACCTCCACGGCACCCTCGACTACCAGCCGAAGAAGATCACCGTCACCCTCGACCCACCCGGCAGCCCCCGCCTGACCCACGCCCTGACCCTGCTGATCGACGAAATCAACCAGACCCCACCCCACCTCCCCGGCGACCCCCGCCCGATCACCTACCACCTCACCCCGACTCAACAGTGATCAAGAACCCGATTCCGGAGGTCTGGGCCCCGGCCGCGCCGCCGAGGAGGTGTCGAACGGCAGGCCACGCAAGAAGGCGGTGGACGAGGTCGCGCTGCTGATCGACGCGATGCTGAAGGCGGAGATCCTCATCAAGGGTGCGGTAGTGCACGAGCGCCTGGTGAAGAACTACGGCTCCACCATCAACTACCAGTGCGTCAAGCTCTCTATCTGCAGGAAGCCCGTCCACGAGTCGCCGAGGAACTGGGCATCTCACCGCGGGAGTTGGCGGGCATGCACCGCCGCTTCGAGGTCGTGCCCCGGGCCCAGGCCCAGGTCGACTGGGGCGACGAGGGCAAGGTTCTCGCCCACCTGAGCATCCCGAAGGTCTATTCGTTCCACATGACCCTGTCGTACTCCCGCGATCCGTTCTGCTGCTTCACCACCAGTGAGCTTCTTCAGCGTTGCTTCTCCAGGGTGAGGACGGCCTTGGCGATTGACGTGAGTGTGTTGGGACTGACGCGGGCTTTGCGGAAGATCCGCCAGGCTTTGAGTCGTGCGAAGGCCCGTTCGACGGGCGAGCGGAGTCGGGCGTGTGCCCGGTTGACGGCCTTCTCTTTGACGGTGAGCTCACGGTTTCGGTGTCTTTTGAACGGGTGTGGCGAACGTTCCGCCGGCACCCTGGTACGCCTTGTCCGCGAGGGCGGGGATCTTCAGTCGCTCACGGATGGGGCGATGTTGTGGGTGCGGGCGGCGGTGATGTCCGCGGTCCGTCCGGGCAGGGCCGGCGAGTACCAGACGAGCTCACCGGCCGGGCCGGTGACCGTCTGGATGTTCACGCCGTGCTTGCGGTGCTTGCCTGAATAGTCGTCCTGGCTGTTGCCCACGCGGTCGCATTCGGCGAGCGTGCCGTCGACGAGGATGTACTCAGGGCGGGCTTGCCGCAGCGCGTGAGTGAGAGAGGGCGCGCGGGCGGCCAGGTGGGTGATCACGCTGTGTACATGTGCGTGGGCGGTGCTACTCGGTCCCGGCACGCAAGGTCCGCCCCCGCCAGCTGGTGGAGATCCGGGCCACCAAGTCGCAGATCAGCCTGCACTCGGCCACTGCGGCCGTCGGCGATGACAGCCTGCTGGCCGTCCATGCAAGGGCTGTCGGCCGTGGTGTCCGCGTCGTCGACGAGAGCCACTGAAGTGGCCTGCCCGAGGAGAACAACCGGCGGACCACCACCGAAGTGTCCTTCTCCCCCGCAGCAGGACGCCACCTACAGGCAGGGCACCGGACCGCTCCAGGCCCTGCTCAACAGGGCCACGGCCACCCGGATCGAGGCTGGCCGCCGGCCGCTGTCGGTCTACGACGAACTCACCGGCACCCGGGAATCCGTAATCAAAGTTCAGGCACACTCAGCCCAGGCCGCTCGTCATCCCAGCTCATCGAAATGATATTCCATCCAGAGCGGGTTTGTGAAAATTGAGTAGATATAACCCCCTTACTTTCAATTTTTCCCGAATGAGTCAAAGCCGACTTTCTATATACACTGAGCCGGTGCGCCATATTCCCAAATACTGTGGTGCTGGATGCAACCTCGAACTCACTAAACGAAAGCAACTCGCCGGTTATAATGGATGTTTCCCGGGAAGTGATAAAATCCGAAACTGTCGACACTTCTGGCGCGCCAGAAGTGTTCCTGATCAGCCTTCCTTCGCTTGCAAAGATTCTCACTAGTCTGTCGCGGCAAGGATAACTTCCTTCACGAAAGGAAACAGCTTCAAAGAATCCGGCCATAAGTTGCTCGAGGACAACCTCTGCAGCTGCATTCATACCACTCAACACTCTTCCTTTTCGGAGCTGGTGAACATCAATGTTTGATTAAAATGCTGCATGATGGGAGTCAGGCATCTGTACGCGACACGAAGGGCGAGTTGATCTTCAAGTTGCAGAAAATTAGCTAGCGCCGCTGTCGTCGAAGGACGTGGCGGTGGTGCAATCCGTCGACACGTATTACTCTATCGAGTGATATTTACTGGCAGACCGAATCGCCGCATGAGTAGCGCCCGCTCAAGATGAGTGCGTGCCTCAGAAACAGTCCAGTGGCGCATCGGGCGGGCCTTCCCCGTGAAGATGGGCATGCGGTGATTGATCACGCGGCGAGCGTGAGTTCAACGGTGTAGTGGCGGTATTTGTTGCGTTGGGGCTGAGGTCGCCGGTGCGTGGACCGCACCGGGCTGACAGACGCGCTGGCCGGGGTGCTGCCCTCCAGCGCAGCGGCCGGCTGGCGGGACCGCGCCTGGGTACCGGTGCATCCGGCGATCGCGATCGCGCCGGGTGCGGCGAACTTCTCGGAGGCCGGTCCGCTCTCTCCTCAGCCACCCGCCACTGGCTCGCCTGCTCTTGCAAGTGGGCTGTGATGGGGTAGCCCTTGGCCTGATTTGGCGCTGCGGCGCTCTTGCCGGTCTTCTTGTACTTCGGCTCCCAGGTGTTCAGGTCGAAGCACAGGCGCAGCGTGGCCCGCTGAGGAGTCGCCTCGAGGTTCAGGACAACGTCGTCCTCTTTGGCGGTGATCTTCGGTTCGCCTGTAAAGACGATGTCGCTCTGCATGTTGACGAAGACGGCGTCCTTCACGTCCCGTAGTTCCTTACCGGTGGCGTACTTGGCGATCTGTGTTCCTGCGAGCGAGGCCTTCGCATACGCCTTGATCTGTTCGGCGTTCAAGCTCCGGTAGGTGGCAGCTGGACGCCAAGGGCCTGCTGCCGGGAGAACCCCTGATGGACGCCGGCTACATCTCCGCGCCCCGTCCGTGATCGTGCGCTGGAACTGCTGGAGCCACACGGTCCGCAAGATGCCGACGGCCGGGACCTGCCGCAGCCAGGCTGGGGCGCCGGCCGCGAGGGTCGTTCCGAGGAACTGGTAGCCGTCGGCCGCGATGCGCCAGGTCAGTTGAGTCCGCTCGCTCTCGTCACTCGGCAGTCGGTAGGAGTCCACTCGAGCCTTGTACTGCTTTTGCCAGCCCCCGGGCATCCAGGAGGCGAGCCACTTGGGTGCTGCGACGGCAACCGCCTCCAAGGCGGCCCTCAGCGTCTCGCCGACGAACTCCAGGCGGTTGAGATCCCTCACCGCGGCGAGGATGTGGGTGGAGTCCGTGCGCTGTCGGCCCCGGCCCGACACAAGCTCCAGATCGTTTGAGCCGCACCAGCAGCAGGTCCAGGATCGTCTCTTCCAGTCCGTGGGCCAGGAGTCGGTCGCGGAAGCCCGTCAGTACGGTGAAGTCGAAGCCGGGTCGGCCAGCTCGAGGCCGAGCAGGTACTTCCAGTCGATTCTCGCTCGTACTGCGTGGGCGGCCTGGCGGTCCGTCAGGTTCTCCGCGAACTGCAGCACACTGACCAGTGCCAGCTGCCCCGGCGCGACACCGGGTCGGCCACGCACACCGAATGCGGACCTGAAGATCTCGTCGTCGAAGAGCGGACCGAGCGCGTCCCGCACCCGCATCGCCAGGCAGCCCTTCGGGAACGCTTCTCGCGCCACCATTCGCGTCCCCTCAGGAACCTCCCGACCCGAATCTGCCCGCATCGACACCCGGCCCTCCGCCCTACGACCGAACCGCAGGCCTGCCGCCCAAGCCCCTGATCCTCAGGCTCCACCCCTCCACCATCAGCCAAGACCAAGAACAACGGCATTCACCCAATTGGGCAACGGGGTCCGTCGATGTACTCGAACAGCGCGAGATTCGCCTCGGCCCGGGTGGTGAAGACGCGCCCGCGGATGCACTCTGCCTTGATCAGCATCCACAGATTCTCACATTGTCGCACGAGTCCCCGCCCGAGCCCATGGACACGTGGACGCCCGTCCGCAGCAGGTGAGTTGTCAGCTTCACGGACGTGCAACTGACAGCCGTGGTCAGCGTGGTGGACTAGCGTGCCGGGCTCGACCTCGCGGGAGGCGAGGGCGCACTCGAGGGTGGACAAGACCAGGTCGGCGTCCGCGCGGGCATTCCTGACTCAGAAGACCAGAACACACGTCGAAGCTCCAGCTGAGTGGCGCGACTATTTCAGTCAGCCTACGACAACCAGAGCTTCGACGTGTTGACGGATTGGGTTACAAGTCACCTATGAGACGTCATTGTGACCTACGCTTTAAGGGGTCTTTATCTCTTTCAGCTGTGCCGCCAACTCGGCCATCCGCCCTCTAGCCGTCGCAATTGATGCAGCCTGAACTTTTCGGACTTGACGCAAAACCTGAAGGTTGCTTATCGCTCGATCATAGTCCCAGAATAGGTTAGCCAGGTGATCGCCATAAGTTATGCCATTACTTACCTCTTCTGTAATTCCTTGCCAAACTTCGATTTCTTGAGAAAGGTCCGCTATCTCCCGCGTGGCATTGGTGATCAGACTGTCGGTGCTAGCCAGTTCTTTCGTCATCATACCCAAATCAGCGGATGCTCTCATTACCGAGAAACCCAACTTGGCTGCCGTGTTCATAGACATGGCGCCGCTTGCTTCCCACAGGGCGGCCCTCGCGGAGGTGTCTAGGAGAGAGAGTCCACCGCCGCCCTCGGGTAGCAGTCCGGTGAACTCCAGCTTCACAAGCAATACTTCAGCCGCCACGCAGGCATTGTCTCCACAGAGCAGCTGAGTGCCATCACTAAGTCTAACAAAGCCTACTTTCCCTGTCAGTTTAACTGCGGCTTGTGTATTTCCTCGAAGCGTGTCAAGCAACGTGTGATAGCCAATGGGGTATGAGTCCGCGCCGGCGTAGGGGTCTGTAGTGTCGAGGGGAGTGACGGGGCCGCCGGTGGTGGCGCTTTCGGGTATGTCTGCGGCTATTTCGAGGTTGGCTCCGGTTTCGTCGCTGGTTGCGGTGTTGGCGTTGTTCCAGAGTTGTTGGGCGTTGGAGCCGCTGTTTTCTCCGGTGACGGAGTGGCTGAAGGTGGTGTCGTCGGTGGGGATGCCGTGGGTGGTGCCGGGGATGCCTTTGCCGGAGCGGTTTCCGCAGTCGCCGTCGGCGGTGGTGTAGCCGCCGGTGCAGGATTTGTAGCCGGTGGGGTCGGTGAGGTTGGTGGGGTTGTTTTCGGTGTAGGTGTAGCGGTTGAGGGCTTGGCTGGTGTGGTAGCCGGTGGTGTAGGGGTCGGGGGTGAGGAAGCGTTTGAGGGTGGGGTTGTAGATGCGGCCTTTCATGTTGATGAGGCCGAGGTCGTCGTCCATTTGGTGGCCGGTGTAGCCGTGGTGGGTGTCGCCGGTGGTGCCGGTGTAGGGGGTGGCGTCGTTTTTGGTGCGTTTGCCGAAGGGGTCGTAGTAGAAGGTGTCGCCGGTTTTGATGGTGCCGGTGGCGTCGGTGGTGGCGGTGATGCTGCCTTGGGAGTCGGTGAGGTGGTGCTGGGTTTCGGTGGTGTGGGTGGTTTCGTTGTAGACGAGTTGGGTGGTGATGCCGGCGCCGCCGGGGAGGTGGAAGACGTGTTTGACGGTTTTGGGGGTGGTGGCGGTGGCGCCGGTGGTGCGGCGTTCGTAGAGGCCGGGGAAGTGGAAGGTGACGGTGTCGGTTGAGGTCTGGGTTTCGGTGATGCGCTGGCCGTAGGCGTCGTAGCGGTAGGTGGTGGTTTTGCCGTTTTTGGTGATGGTTTTGGGCAGGTCGAAGGCGGTGTAGGTGGCGGTCTGGGTGGTGGCGGTGGCTTCGGTGACGGCTGTCTGGCGGCCTTCGCTGTCGTAGCAGAGGGTCTGGGCCGGGCCGCTGGCGGGGGTGTAGGAGGTGGCGGTGTGGGGGCCGGCGGTGGTGTCTGTGCCGCAGGTTTTCTTGTCGTAGGTGCGCTGGTCGCTGGTGTTGGTGGCCTTGTCGGTGACGCTCAGCAGGTTGCCGATGGTGTCGTAGGAGTAGGCCGCGCCGCGGGGGGTGGTGCCGCCGCCGGCGCCTTCGCCGCTCAGGGACCAGTTGGTGAGCCGGTCGAGGGTGTCGTAGGTGTAGGTGTCGGTGCGGTTGCTGTTTTGGGTGCGGGTTTCGATCTGCCCGTTGTCGAGGTAGCCGTAGCTGAACTTCTGCACGGTGCTGGGGGTGGTGCCGGGTTTGGTGACGGTGGAGTCGTGGAGCTGGCCGGTGCCGCTGTCGTAGGTGTTGTCCAGGATGAGGCTGGTGCCGATGGTCGCCTTTTCCAGGGCGAGGTTGGGCTTGCGGGAGTTGACGGTGAACAGGTTGGTGGAGGCGCCGCCGGTGATGTCGGTGATGCGCTGGAGGTAGCCGTTGTCGTTGTAGACGGATTTGACGGTGGTGCGCTCACGGCCGGGTGTCTGGGGGTAGGCCATCGTGTCGGGCCGGCCCAGGGAGTCGTAGCCGATGTCGCTGGACAGTGTGGCGTTGGTGGCTGCCGCCGAGTCGGTGATGTCCTGGCCGGCCGGACGGCCGGCGGTGTCGTAGCGGTGGGTGGTGGTGATGTTGTCGGGGCTGGTGGCGGTGGCCGGTTTGCCGATGCCGTGGGCGGCGGTGTCGAAGACGAACGTGGACGTGCCGTCCTCGGTGGTGGAGGCGATGGTGCGGCCCAGGTCGTCGTAGCCGAACACCGTCTTGTGCTGTGACGTGTCGTGGATCTCGCTGTCGATCTGCCCGGTGCCGTAGTACGAGGTCTTGGTTATTCCGGTGTCGGGGTCCTCCAGCTGGGTGCGCCGGCCGAGGATGTCGTACTGGCTGGTGGTGATGTTGTTCTTGGGGTCGGTGACCGTTCTGGGCAGCCCGAACGGGGCGTAGGTGTAGGTGGTGGTCAGGTCCTGCGCCGCAGCGGTGCCTGCCTTGAGTGTTTCGGTGACGCTGGTGGTGCGGCCGTCGACGTCACTGAGGGTGCGGGTCTTGGCCCGGTTGCCGCCCGAGCCGGCCGGCTGGAGTACTTCACTTTCGAAGAACGAGGGATAGCTGTAGGTGTTTTGCACCGGGTGGCCGGCGGTGGAGCCGGGCAGGTCGGTGCTGATCGGCCGGTCCAGGGAGTCGAAGATTGTGCTGGTCGTTCCGGCCGGGGCGGCTCCGGTGGCCTGCACCATGCGGCCCAGCAGGTCATAGCGGCTGCTGGTTTTGCTGTCGGTGTTGACATCGAAACCGGTGACGGCAGTGTTCAGGGTCCGTCCCAGCGCGTCGGTGGCAACCGTGCTGGTGCCGGCCGTCTTGGGGGTAGTACCGCTGAAGTCGACCGTGCTGGTGGTGATTTTGGTGCCGTTGGTGCCGCCCTGCGTGTCCGGCCTGGCCGCATACGAGATGGTCGTCGAGGCGCTGCCGTCCGCGTCCGAGCGCACCAGCCGGCCCAGGTCGTCATACCGGCTGGACGTCGTCACGCCGTTGGCGTCCATCGAGGCCAGCGGCACGCCGTAGGCGGGGTGGACTGCGGTCCATACGGTGGGACGGTAGGCGTCCAGATCGTGCTTGGACCACACCTGGGAGGGATAGATCTTTTCATCCGGCTGCAGTTCGCCGAACATCTTGTCGTACTCGATGCGGGACTCCTGCGTCGGCATGCCCGCGGTGGTGCTGTCACCGTCGTCGACCTTCGTGCCCCGCAGCAAGCCCTCGGTGTCGTAGCTGTAGGTCGTCGTCGAGCGCAGATCAGGATCGGTGGAGTCCTTCTCCACCCACACCGTGTCGACCTGGCCCTTGGTGTTGTAGTGGCTGTCCACCGTGCGGGTCACCGCGGTGCGGCCGGGCTCAAAGCCCGTGGTCTTCCTCTTGGTCGCCAGCCCCGGCAGCCAGGTGGTGGCATCGATCCGGTTGTCGAAGGTGGTCTCCTCGGTCACCGCAGCGCCGTGCTCGGTCAGCGTCGACACCTTGCGCAGGTTGCCGTAGGCGTCGTAACCGCCGGACTGCTCACCCGGCGTGATCAGCACCTGGCGCAGCCGCTTGAGCTGCGGATACTCCGCCGGTTCCTGCATGCCGGTCAGGTGCGAGGTCTTGATACCGTCCAGCGCACCGAAGGTCAGCCCGACCGACTGCTCCCACTCCTTGGTGGTGGAAGACGCGGGCAGGACCTGGAACACCTTCCCGCCGTGGACCTGGCGTACTTCCAGATTGTCGTTGACGGTGCGGGTGACCCGCGCGATCGCGTTGGCCGGTTTGGCGGCCAGTTCGCTCGGGCTCAGCACCGGAACAATGGTGGTGACCGTCTTGGGCGCAGTGGCCTGCGGGTAGTAGCGGCCGTCGACCTTCAGCCGGTGCGCGTACTCGGTGGTGGTCTCCATCGGACGCTGCGGATCCCACGTCCGCACCGTGCCGAATCCGAGCCAGCCGCGGCCGCGGACATCAGCGATGGGGTCTTCATAGGAGTGGAAGGTGCGCCGCAGCTGGCCGGCACTGTCGACGGTGTCGGCGAGGTGGGCGCGGGAGGCGACCTCACGCACCACCGGCATTCCCGAGCGGCGGCATACCAGCGGATACGCGCACACCGTCTGGGTGACCATGTCCGGCCGCTCGGACCACTGCAGGCCGTAGGTGACCTCGGTTGACGGCCAGGCGGTGCCCTCGTCCTTCACCGACATCATCCGGCCGGCGTCCTTGCTGCTGCCGTCCTGCATCGTCAGCCGGACATCACCGGCCGCGGTGAAGTGGACCAGGTCGATGCGGCCGTCCGCGTTGAAGTCACCCAGCTGGGTGGTCGTGCGCCCCCGGCCGGGCACCATCGTGCCGGCATTGCCCGGCACATCCGCAGCCGGACGGAACTGCCCGTCACCACGCGAGAGCTTCAGCTGCACCCCCGCCGCGGTGAGCGCGAACACATCGTCACGGCCGTCGCCGTCCGCGTCCGCGATCCGCACATCCGGCTCCTCACCGGAAGCACCGACGGGAACCTGCAGCGTGCGGCCGGAAAACTCCAGACCCCGCCCGGTGTTCCACAAAATGTTCGACGCGCCGCCGGCCTTGGGAACCATCAGCGCATCGGCCAGGCCGTCACCGTTGAAGTCACCCAGCTCCGTTGAATGCGTCTCCATCAGATGCGGCGCCACCTTGTAGCCACGCTTGCCGCCCGCATCCACAAAACCCGGCTCGGTGACCGCATTGCCGGCCGCGTCCAGACGCAGCACATACGTCTCGGTGCCGTTGCGGCACCGCTCTTCCATCGTCAGCGGCGCATCCGGCTCCTCCGCATTACGCGGAGCACCCCGCTTCTTACCCGGGAAGCCCACAATCTCATCATCCGGGCCCGGATTCAGCGGCGCATCCACCTGCGGCAGCCGCGGATTGCCCACCAGCTCCGCCCGACCGTCCCCGTCCACGTCCGTCGCCCGCACCGGGCAGCCGTAATCAAACACCGACGTCTGCGGCGCCGCGGCCGCAGCAAAACCAGAACCGGTGTTCTTCCGCACCGTGAACCCGAACGACGTGCCCGAACCATTCGCCACATTGGCCGCCGGCAGATAGTCAATCCGCCCGTCACCGTCCATGTCCGCGAACTCAAAACCATACTTGCTGCCCGCAGCCCCGCCGCCGCCATCGACGAACGTGTGCTGGTCATCATCCCACTTGTACAGCCGCATCAGATGCTGCGGAGGAAGCCCGCCCAGACTGTACTGCCCGGCCAGCTCAACCTTCCCGTCCCCGTCCGCATCCACCGGGCGCATCTGCCCCACATGCGGCAAGCCCAAAACCAGGCCCGACCCGTGATGCTCAGCCAGCGGCTCAGCAGACGACTCCGACCGCTTCCCCAGGCGCACATGATGCTCCAGCGGAAGCGACGACGTGTCCTGCACACTGCGCCCCACCTGATACACAATGTCCGACGCACCGTCACCATTCAGGTCCGCCACCTGCACAGCAGGCTTCTCATCCCGCTGCATATTCAGCACATCACCCACCGCGACGTGCTTGTCCGTGAACACCGGACCCGCATCATCACCGTAAGAGAACACCTTCGCCCGCGTAGCAGTACCCAGATAACCGGACTTCTTCACCGACCCCAACTCCAGCCGGCCTCCCGCCGATATCTGATAGTTCAGGTCGTACTGCCACACCATCTGCGGATCAACCGGATTCGGTGCAATCATCTTCACCGACGCAAGACGCTTGTTCCACGTCGACTTCACACCCCGGGCAAAGGACACCTCATCCTCAACACCCCGGTCCTCATACACAAAATCGACAGCACGCGTCGCAGCACGCCCCCCATTAGACGTGTAATCAATCCGGTCCGGAACAAACACCCCCTGCCCCGCCACCGGCTGCAGCCACGAATACGAAATCTTATTACCGTGAACATCCGACTCACTGCGCAGCAGCCACGTCACACGCCGCCCCGCACCCGAAGCGACCGTCGCCGCCGACGACACGGCCGGATCCGTCACCCGCGACGACACCTGCTGCACCACAGCCGCAGTGGAATCATCCACCTTCGCCTCAAACCGCAGCACCCGACCCGACTTCGTCGACACCACAAACGCATCCGGACCCAGCACCGTCGTATCCGGATCCACCACCTTCGACACAATCCGCGCGAACGAATCCGTCTCCGTCCGGTACTCCGCACCCTCCGCACCATACGCGGCAGAACCCGCATTCACCTGCACCAGCTTCTGCCCGTCCAGGCAATACCGGTCCGACACATCAAACGCCACACCAGCCGTCACATCATCCTGAGCCTCACTCTTCGCACACCGCGAAATCTGCGACAGCCCAGAAACCGACCAGCCACGCCCCAGCGCCCCACTGCCACCAGACGACGCATAATCCAGCGACAACGACGGAGCCATCCCCGCCCGCCCCGCCGGCACCTCCAACGGAACATGATACGTATAATCACCCGAAGCAGACACACCACCCTCACCCGGCAGATACGCCACCTTCGACGAACCCCCCGACACCGCACCACCCGGCACCGGCACATCCTTATGCCCCCCCGGCAAACCCGGCGGAACATCCGAACCCAACACCCCCGCCCGATGCCCCGGACCAACCCGCTCCCCCGCCACCACACCAGCCGGAGAAGCAGAAACCGGCACCCCCGAAAACAACGAAAACAACATCGCACACACCGTCGACAACGCCAGCCAGCCACACCTCCCCAACCCAAACACCCAACGCAAACCCACACCTCTACCCATCACAACCACCCCAAAAAAATAGCCAATCACAAAAATGGCACCGGAACCCCAGCACCCTTCGACAGCCACTAGTCAGCAAATGAAACATCGCAGCGACCCTCACCACCGCCGCGCAGCCGAACACTCACGGAAAGGTGTTCGACACCTTTACAGGCACACAACATCAACACCCGAGTAGGCAGTACTCAGCCATCTCACGCTTACCAGCACCTCAAGCCCACGATCCCGTACCCACGCGGCACAGCCACGGCAGCTCTAGATCGTTATCCGGTCGGTGTCGGTGCTAGTCAGCGAGGTGGGGGCTGCCTGCGGACATGAAGGTAGCCGCCGCGATCATGACGAGATGTGACTCAACATCAGTACGCGGCAGCCGCCGCCACGGTAGCGCACGAGGGGCACTTGAGGTGTTTCGAAGACCTGATGGGACGGCTGGCCTGCAGCTTTCCCCGCCGGGAGACGCACGGGACGTTCATGACCGGCCTGTTGATGGAGCTGGAGGACGTGAACTGCTGGACCCTGGCCGAGGCGGTCGGGCACCCTGGCCCGTACCGGTTCCAGCACCTGCTCTCCGCGCGATTTTGGGACGACCAGGCCGTCCTGGACCGGACGGCGCCTGGCGGTTGACCTGCTGGACGACGGCGACGGCGTGCTGATCGCCGACGAGACCGGAGACGCGAAGTCCTCCACCGACGCGGTCGGCGCCGCCCGGACGGGATCCCTTGCCGCGCTGTCTGCCCTTGGCCGCGAGTTCGGCGTACGTACTGCTCCAGACATCGGACCGCGGTGAGCCCGTACGTATGCAACACGCCCGTGCGGAGCGCTGTTCACCCTGCTGTCTCTGCCGCCCCACCCTCGGACTTGTCGGGTGAGGGGCCTCGTGTTTCCCAGACAGGCTTCTGACTGAGCCTTTTCCAACCTCGTGCGTTGGCTGGGCAGTTGGCTAGACAGGATGGTGTACCGCTGTGCGGTGTAGCCGATCAAGGTTGAGGTGTGCGCGGGCTTGCTCCCGGGGCGCACACCCGCGAGAGGTTTCTGCTCCCTGCGCAGGAGGCGGCCACCGTGCAACTCTCCGTGGTGAACGGGCAGTTCAACGCAGGAGGTGCGCGGTGGCCTTGTCCCAGTCTGACTTACTCCACCTACTGGAGTCACTACGTTCCGCGGACGGACTCGAACTCGTGCGGAGTGTGGCCGAGCGGATGCTGCAGGAGCTGATCGAGTCCGAGGCCTCGGCTCGGATCGGCGCCGAGTGGAACGAGCACACCGAGGCCCGCACCGCCTACCGTAACGGGCACCGCGGCAAGACCCTGACCACCCAGGCCGGCGACCTGGACCTGGCCGTCCCCAAACTGCGTACCGGCAGCTTCTTCCCCAGCCTGCTGGAGCGGCGGCGCCGCATCGACCAGGCCCTGTACGCCGTAATCATGGACGCCTACGTGCATGGCGTATCCACCCGCGCGGTCGACGACCTGGTCAAGGCCCTCGGCGCGGACACCGGGATTTCCAAGAGCGAGGTCTCGCGGATCTGCGGCGAACTCGACGGGCCGCTGTGCGCCTTCCGGACCCGGCCGCTGGACCATGTCCGCTTCCCTTACGTCTACCTGGACGCGACCTACTGCAAGGCGCGGGTGAACCACCAGATCGTCTCCCAGGCCGTGGTCATCGCCACCGGCATCACAGAGGACGGCGGCCGCGAGGTCCTGGGGCTCATGGTGGGCGACAGCGAGACCGAAGCGTTCTGGTCCGAGTTCCTGCGCTCCCTGCGTGAGCGCGGCCTGTCCGGGGTCCGCCTGGTCATCGCCGACCACCACAGCGGCCTGGTCAAGGCGATCCGCAAGGTCATGATCGGCGCCGCCTACCAGCGCTGCCGTGTCCATTTCCTGCGCAACGTCTTCGCGGTGATCCCCAAGGACGCGGCCGAAATGGTCGCCGCGACCATCCGCACGATCTTCGCCCAGCCCACTCAGGCGCAGGTCCGCGCCCAGCTCGACACCGTCGCCGACATGCTCGGCGAGCAGTTCCCCAAGGTGAAGCAGATGTTCCTGGAAGCGAAGGACGACCTGACCGCCTTCGCGGCCTTCCCAGACCGACATTGGAAGAAGATCCAGTCCACCAACCCACTGGAACGGATCAACCGTGAGGTCAAGCGCCGGACCGACGTCGTCCAGGTCTTCCCCAACGACGATGCACTCCTACGGCTGATCAAGGTAGGGTCGCCCGACGCCACCAGCGGACCGCCCGAACTACGCACCCCCGCCGCCGTGTTCACCTGAAGGGGTGGCCGCCCGCTCCGGCGCCGGAGTCAGTGGCGCAAGAACCCGCTGCAGATCCGCGAAGTGGTGCGCCCGTTCCTCCAGGCGCTCCTCCAGATGCCGTGCCCCAACTCGACGACGCGGGCGTGTTGTTCTCGGGGGAGCGCCAGTTCGTGTCGCGTTGCAGCCCTGGCTCAGCGGCGGGCAGTGTCGCTGGAGGCGTCGGACAGGGCGATGCGGGCCGTGATACGTTTGCCGACCGGCTCCTGCTCGACAAACAGGCCCTCCGTGACGGCCCGGACGATCTCCAGGCCGTGCTGGCCGATCCTGTCCGGACCAGAGGCTTGAGGCGCTGGCACGGTGGGATCGCTGTCCCACACCACGACCTCCACCGCGCGGGCGGTGACACGCAGCTCCATCAGGACCGGGCCGGGGGCGTACTTGCGGGCGTTGGTGACCAGCTCGCTGACCACCAGCCGGGTGAGGTCTCGCGCGCGGGCGGAGACGGGCAGGTCGTACTCGGTGCGGGCCCGGTCGAGGAAGGCGAGGGCCTGGTGGCGGGCGTCGGCGATGCAGCCACCGTCTCCCTCCAGGGTGTGGCCGGCGCGCGCCAGGTACGCGTGCGGCGCCGTGCAGCCGTCAGGTTCGGCCTGAGATACCACGTACCGTCCTCACTCCCCGGTTGATGCGCGCCAGTACCCGTGACATCCCTGCTCCATTCTTGTGTTGTCCCGCACACTTGTCTGGCTGCGTCGCGTTGTCGTCGTGGGGCAGAATCATCCGCGCATGCCATGAGCAGGCGAGTTGAGGGGTGGTTGAGGAGACGGTGAGCGACAACCCGAGGGACGACCGGCCAGACCGATTTTCCGTCAAACCCGCGGTGGTGGACGGTGTCCTTGTCGTGACCGTGTACGGCGAGATCGACCACGACGTGAAGAACGACCTCGCACAGGCGCTGATCTCCGCCGACGGCACGGCTCCGCCCCGGATCGTGGTGGACCTCAGCGGTGTGACGTTCATGGACTCCAGCGGGATCAACGTCTTCATCGCCGCCCACCGCCGCGTCAGCGAAGCCCGGGGTGGCTGCGCATCGCCGGCGCCCAGGAGTCCCTCCTGCGTCTGATGCACATGGTCGGCATCGACGCCCTCATCCTCTGCCACCCCACCGTCGAGCAGGCCTTGACGGCGTGAAAGGCTCTATTCCGGCTGCTCGGTGTCCCCGGCGTTTTCGGTGTCCGGCGAGCGCCGGCGAATCGCTGCGTTCAGCTACGCGTCCACCGCCTGCGGCGTCGGCACGCCCAGCGCCCAGGTGATCACTGTGTCCGCGACCGTGAGCAGTCTGATGTCGGTGTGCTGGGAGACCTCCCGCAGGACCTCCAACCCCGCGGCCGGCGGCAGCCGGTACACCGCGGTGAGGAAACCGATCGCCTGGTCGACCACCGCATGGGAACCGATCGCCTGACGCAGTTGAGCGATCTCCTCCCGGAGGCCTTCCACCGTGTCGTCCGACACGGGCTGCAGGTCGCGGGAAGTCGTCATCACCAGTCTCCACACAGGGACGAACTACAACGTATCCCTGCCCCTAACCCCTGCCCGGTAGGCCCCCCGGACGTGAATACAGACCACACGGGGGCGGGTTCTTCGCCGGCCGCAGCCGGCGAAGAACCCGAGAGGCTGATAGCCCAACCCCTCCCGCGCCGGGCCACAAGGCCAGGGACCCTTCTGCACCACACCGGCACCACCAGCCACACGCCCAGCCACACGCCCTACCCTCGCCACCCTCCGGGACGCGGACGGGGTCGGCGAGGACCACCAGGTCACCACCGTCAGGCTGTTCGGTGACGGTATGTCCCTGTTGGACCAGCGTCCCCGCCACCGCCGCCTGGACCATCACCCTCTTGCCGCCGTCGCTCGGAGCATGGCCCGCTTGTTCACGAGCCACAGAGGCGAACGTGTTCGAGGAGGTCCAGCTGACCACAACACCCATAGGCGCCCTCATCACCCGCAGCGCGGGAACACCGTCGCCCCTGTCCCCCAAACGCGGAGACCAACTTGCATCAGGTCAGAGCGCACCTGCGAGACGAGATCAGCAGACGCACATGGCATCAGAGCCGCGTGCCCGCTCCCGCTCAAACCATGCGAATGAAACTGCCGGCCTGCCCCCGTGGTCGAATTGTTCGGTAAGAGGCACGGGTACTGGGGACGCGAGGCGGATCGATGGACCTGGCTGGGCAGGACGAGGGCCAGGAGCCGCTCGTAGAGCGTCCGATCATGGTCCTCGCCGGATTCGAGGGCAGTGAAGAGATCGCCGTGGCCCGCGACATGGCCCGCACCTTCCTCACCTGCGTACAAGCCGTCCACGGACTGCCCGTCTCGAAACGGGCCATGGGCATGGTGCAACTGGTGGTCAGCGAGCTGGTCACCAGCGCCCGCAATACGCGCTCGGACCCTGCCTGCTCGACCTGGAGATCATCGAGGGTGCCGTCCAGATCAGCGTGTGGGACAGCAGCCCCACCCCGCCCGAGCTGCTGGCAGCCGACCCCGGCCGGGTCGGCCAGCACGGCATCGAAATCGTCATGGCCGTGTGTCAGAGCTTCGCCGTCCACCGCGAACCCGTCGGCAATCGCATCACCGTAGCCGTCACCCTCGCCGACGACCCCGGCGGCGACATCGCCGGCCACCAGATCTTGTAAGGCCGCGTGAGCTGTCGTACACCGCGCGTGCCGCGCCAGGGACAGGATGAACATCCGGGAGATATGCCTCCATCCCGAAGTGGAGTGGTTTACTGATCTTTAAGGTCTTGCTTGACGACCTGTCAGTTCGGGCATATGGGCGGTATGGGGACTTCGAATGCCGCGCGTTGGGGGCCGGCTGAGCGGGAGGCGCGGCGGATGCAGGCCGCCGACCTGTTCGAACAGGATGTGAGGCAGGCGCATGTGGCCCGGCTGCTGGGGGTGTCCCGGCAGGCGGTCGGCCAGTGGCATGCGGCGTGGCGGGAGGGCGGTCGTGAGGCGCTTGTGGCGCGGCCGAACGGGTCCCGCTCGTATCTGACGCCGCAGCAGGAGCAGGAGTGGCTGCGAGAGTTACGACTCGGGGCGTCGGCGCACGGCTGGGAGGGCCAGGGCTGGACGCTCGCGCGTATCGCGCGCGTGATCGAGGAGAAGTACGGGGCGCGGTTCACGGTGCCGGGGGTGTGGTACCTCCTGGACCGTCTGGGCTGGTCGTGGCAGGTTCCGAAGACGCAGGCGGTCCAGCGCGACGAGGAGGCGATCGCCGCATGGCGCACGGAGACGTGGCCGGCGGTGTCCCATCCGGTCAAGCCGTGACCGAGGGGCGCTGGATCGTCTTCGAGGACGAGTCCGGAGCGGCGCTCGCCGGCGTGGTGCGCCGCACCTGGGGACAGCGGGGCACCACTCCGGTGATCAAACTGAACGGGTCGCGCGGGGACCGGGAGAACATGGTGGCGTTCGTCGCCTACAGGCCCGGGTTCGAGCCGAGGCTGCTTGTGTGGCACAAGAGTCGCGAGGGATACACCAAGGAGCACTTCCCGCTCCTGCTGACCATGCTGCACGCCCGCCTCGGCGGCCCCGTCACGCTCGTATGGGACAACTACTCCAGCCACACCAGCGCCGGGGTACGCGAGTGGGCTGAGGGGCAGGAGCGCTGGCTACGAATCGTCCAACTGCCGCCGTACGCCCCCGAACTGAACCCGGTGGAGCTCCTGTGGAAGATCGTCAAAGATCTCCTCGCGAACCGCGCATTCCGTTCGATTCGTGAGCTGGCAGAAGCCGCCGACGCCGCACTCAGCAAGATCAAGCAAGCCCCGCACCTCCTGCGCGGATTCCTGGCCGGGACCGGGTTGGTATTGCTGGAATGACCGTCAAGCACCGAGATAAAGATCTGTACGTAGAATTGAGGAGCCCCGTCACAGAGACGGCTGCGGCCAGCCGCCCTGTTGCGGAACAGGCATCGAGGCGACGGGTCGACGTGCCGATGACCCCCGGTCGGGCAGGAGTGCGCCGAATCGGCCGGGTGGTCGGGCTGGCATGAAACGGTGCGCCCGCGCCTTGCCCGGGTCACTGCTGTAGGGGGTCGCGGATGAACTTCGCAGGTTTCAGGGCAGCGGTCGCCTGGAGAGACGACAGCGTCACAGTGGCTGCCTTCGGTGAACTGGACCTGGACAGCGGACCAGAGCTCTGGCAGGTACTCGGCTGCTGTCTGCACGGCCGCATCCAGCAGCTGGTGGTCGACCTCTCCGGCGTGACGTTCTGCGACTGCTCGGGCCTGTCCGTCCTGCTCCAGGCACGCGAACAATCCCTCACCGCAAACATCGACCTCGTACTGGTCACCGCAAGGGCACCGGAGGTCACCCAACTGTTCAAGCTGACCGGAGCCGACACCTTGTTCGGCCTCACCACCTGCACCACCGACGCAGCAGGGTGACGACCGACGCGCCCCTCCACCACCCCGACATCGACGATTCACGCTCGATCTCGGCCGCTGCGGCGCGCGGATGCGGCCGACGGGAGCGGCCTCGACGGTGATCGCTTCGCGTTGTCAGCCGCGGACGATGTTCTGGGCCTGCGGACCCTTCTGTCCCTGTCCGACCTAGTAGGTGACGTGCTCGCCTTCCGTGAGCTCGCGGTAGCCGCTGCCCTGGATCTCGGAGTAGTGAGCGAAGACGTCCGGTCCCCCGTCGTCCGGGGCGATGAAGCCGAATCCCTTCTCGGAGTTGAACCACGTCACAGTGCCGCTGGCCATGGGTCGATCCTTTGCTCATGCCGGGAACAGCCCTTCACCGGGCCCGCCTCCGACCCCTCGACAACAGGAGCCACCATCGTTGTACCCCCACTCCCGCGCCCACGCTTCCCGAGTTGGGTGCATCGTCAGCCGAACCGAAGCGCATCAGGACCAAGACGGCAGCGGCCGCATCTTCGTGACCCTCAGTCCCAGCACGCGGAAACGCGCCAGCAGACCGAACAGATGCCCCTCATCCACGACGGTGCCGTAGAAGACCGTCTGCCTGCCCAGCAGCAGGGTGTCCAGCTCCGGGTACGGCCCTGGCTCGGCCTATGATCCGCCGGACGAGCCCTAATGCTGTCACCAGCAGGCCGCGGCTTCCGGTGGCCGGTCGGCCCGAGCCCGTTCGCGCTACGTCGAGGCGAACGAGCCGCGCCTGGGGGACAATACGCCCACAGGCATGAGGCGGGGGTGCTACTTTTCGGCCGTACCGGGATCGCTGCTGATGGACTCCTGGTAGACGTCCGCATAGGTGCGTGAGTCCTTGACCAGGTCGTCGCAGAACGCGGCGACATCGTTGCCGATGAGTTCCAAGACCCCCTTGCTCGCGACGACGCCTTCCTCGAAGAACTCGATGATCCCGGTGAGCAGGGGCCCGTCAGGCAGGTCGACCGGTCCGACCCTGAACTCTGCATCTCCTCGTAGAGGATCCAATAGTCAGGCGGGAATGCCTTGAGTCGGGCCATGTGCACCCGCCACTGTTCCTTGCCCTCGATGCTGTCCTGGAGGGCCACGTCAGCCTCCCAGCCGACTCAATATCCTGGCGACGTTCCTGTTCAACTGCTCGCGCCGGCCGCGATAGGTTCGAGCCCCTTTTCCACCGGCCAGCGCGGTGCAGAAGCCGGGGATGTCGTCGCCGAGCACCTCCTGGACGGTCCGTCCGTCACTGCCACTTCGAGCAGCCCCAGGGCGGCGTCGAGGATCGGCATCAGGTTGCGGCCGGTGAAGTCCCGTAGGGGAAGAGGTGTGCGACGATCTGCCCCCACGCCGTCCGGTAGTCGTCCGGCAGGGCCTCGGCCCGGGCTTCGAATGCCTTCTATTCCCTGGTGAGATCGCTTCCAGTGTCTCCCAGAAGTTCATCTCCCGCCCTCCTTGAGCCTGTCGATGCGTGATGAGACGTACTGCCACCTCGCCCAGAACTTCGCGAGCTCCTCCCGTCCGGAATCCTTGAGCGCGTTATTACCGGGCTGCGCTTACCTGGCCTATCAGACTTAGCAACCTTTGAGAGTCAGTTAGGTCGGGGATCACATGACTGGCGCCAGCACCTCTCAGTGCATCAGCTGAGGTTGTGCCGGAGGCGACTCCGATCACGTGAGCGCCCCCCTCCCGTCCCGTACGAACGTCCTCCAGTGAGTCGCCGATAATCACCGTCGAGTGCTTCGTGAAGGCTTGCCTGTATCGTGTACTGGCTTTTTCCTGGGCCACTCGCACCAAGGCAGGGCGGTGAGGGTCTTCAGAAGCGTATCCACCGATATCGAGGTCAAGGTATTCGTCCAATTCGAAGGTTTTCAACTTGACTTCCGCACTGCCTCGCAAATTCCCAGTTACCACCGTGGGAACGAACCGGGAATCTTGTTGCACGGCGGCTAGAGCCGCACGTGCCCCCGGCATAATCTGGCCTGTGTGAATCAACTCGTGCCGGTGCAGAGCTAGTTGCTCAGGCATTCGCTGCACGATGTGCCGTGCAAGCTCCTCAATCCGTGCGGGTTCGACTGCGTTTGCACGGAGCAGCTCCTTCGCTGCCAGGGGCATCGTCACGCCGGTGCCTCGCTCGGGAAGCGTCTCAGCTGGCCGCCCTACTACCTCTTCAAAAAGTTCCCGATAGACCAGCCGGTCAGTGTCACCGGTGTAGACGAGTGTGCGGTCGATGTCCCAAAGCACGAGGATCATGCTGCGCCTCGCTCGCGCATGACGATGTGCCCGCGCTCGAGGAGGTCCTTCCCGGGGGAGATGGATACGAAGGGCTGCGCCTCATTGAGCATGCTCCGCAGGTGGTCGTCCAGACGGGCAGACTGAATGCCTTCAGAAAGGCTCAGGACCTCATGGGCGGTGGCGCAGCCAGCGTCTGTGTCGCCAGCGCGCATCTGTGCCGTCGCGGCTCGGGACAAGAACTGTGCGGTGGTCCGGGTTTCATCTCGGCTCAGCACATCATGTGCTGTGGCGAAGGCTTGTGCTGCCCGAGCCGGCTCCCCCAGGTCGAGGTAGCAACTGCCGGTTTGGCCGAGAATCTCACCAGGGTTGATCCAGTACAGCCAGTGAGGATCATCTTCTCCTCGGCCACGCGCACAAAGCTCTTCTGCCTCAGCAAGCGCCGCCAAGGCATGGCGTGGTTCGCGGAGTCGGGCATGGCCTCGGGCCTGGCGGGTGAGGAGCATGGCGTTCAATGCCGGGGCCTCCTGTCCAGAGACTGCCTGGCGCGCGGTGCGGGCTGCAGCGATAGCGTCGCGCGGATCGCCGACGGAGTAGCTGTGGATTGCTAGGAATGCGAGGGCGCCGGCGCGCAGACGGGCATCTCCCGCTACGTGGGCTGCGCGCAGTGCAGCGAGGAAGAATTCTTGGGCAGCGTCGTGGTCACCACCGTCGAAGGTGTACCAGCCTGTCTGGGCGGCCGTGTCGGCGGCGACGGCCGCGAGACGGCGACCGTAAGAGTCGCTGTAGGAGCCGTTCTTCAGTAGGTGCAGAAGCGTCCGAAGATGAGCTTTAGCGGTGTGGACGAGACTCCCGCTTCCGCTCGTGGCGTCAACTTGCCGGAGGGCATCGGTGGTGCCTTGCAGGGAGCTGATTAGCGAGCCTGAGACGGCCGTGTCACCGGAGGCCGTGGCCGCCTCTGCAGGGGCAACGGTGGACTGCAGCATGTATTGGGTTAGCGCGGCTCCGCTCAGGGCGGATAGCACGCTGCGGCGCTTCATGGTGGAACCTCCGATAGCCACTTCAATTGAGGCCACCATACGGTCCGTGGTCCAGGGCAGAGCAGCTTCAGCTGAGCGGTTTAGTACAGTCTTCGCTGCATCGCCACGCAGTGGCGACAGGAGTAGATGTTGCAGGTCAGAGGGTAGTCCCAGACCGTTGAGAAGGTCCAGGAGGGTATCGGGGCTACCGATCCGCTTCTGTCCGCGTTCGAGTCCCGAGATGAAGGACTGAGGTAACGCCGTCAGCTCGCGCACGGCCATCTGTGACAGCCCAGACCGTTTACGCACCAGGCGCAGCATCTCGCCGAAATCCCAGGCTGCCAGGGCCTCGTAGACAGCTTCGTCACGCCAGGCTCGATCGGGTATTCCCGGCGCCGTTCCCGTCTTCGCGCACAGCGCGCACAAGGCATCCGGGTTGTACTGGCTCAACTCAGTGGCACACCGGGCGCAGACACGGTTCGACGGTCTCATGGCGCGACCCCTTGGTCCGGATTTCCCACGGTCTCCACGATAGACCGGATCCCATATCCCCACAGAGATATCGCCGCAGGGATCAGTGCAGCGGCTGTCTGGTCTCACACTCTTGCCCACTGCACTGACCACTTGGTTGGGAGCCTCAACCACGTTGGCGCTTCGAAAGGAGGAGAACGTGCGCGACACAGCGAGCACTCCGCTCCAGCCCCGCCTGCCGCTTCTCCACGTCGGCGGCGGCTGTACGCAACCACGTGGTGCGACATCCGCCGCCCCCGAGCCTCATCTTCGCAAAGTCCTAAAGGACGTGATGACGACGACAGCCGTAAAGACGCCTCGCACGGTGCGCCACCGCGAGGGGGACGTGATGAACGAGCGCTTTCAGGCCGCCCCCCGCCGTGAGGGCGCGCCTCCCCGTGCCGAGGATGCCTGCCAGGTCGGCGTCATGCGTCGGATTGCCGCTGCTCGGCTCAGATACTGCGGCCTGACCGCGATGATGGACGACGTCATGGTGGTCGTTTCCGAACTCCTCACCAACGCCCTCCTGCATAGCGGCAGCCAGGACATCGGTTTGAGTATCACGCTCCGAGACCGCTTTCTGCGCATCGCCGTCACCGACGGACAGCCGGGCGCCGCCGCGACCCGCCGGCGCGGCAGCAATTACAGCGAGTCGGGGCGCGGTCTTCACCTCGTCCAGGCCATTGCGGCCATGCACGGCGGGAGATGGGGCACAGAGGGCGCCGGCGCGACCACCTGGTGCACTTTGGCCATTTCGGCGCCGGAGCGGCTGTAACCCCGCCCGTTGACCTACCCACAGGGCCCGCGCCCTGGGCTGCCACCGAGCCTCGAACGCCTGGCCGCGGCATGTCCCTCAAGGGAGCGGCATCACCGACCCCGTTCCGCCTTACAGCTCTCGCAGACAAGAAGGAAGCAGCGATCCGTGCACACCGTGAGCCAGCCGGGCCTGATCCCTTTCATCACCCAACGGGAGGGTGAACAGGCCGCGCCAGACAACCTCTTCATCCTCCAGCACGGGCCCGGCAGCTACCGGCTCCACTACCGTGACGAGGACGTCAGGGACCGGGACCTGCGAGGCGTGCTGTGGGCGCGCTGCGCCTTCAACCCGGTCGACGAGCGCGGGATGCCGACGGGTGCGCCGCTGTGGAAACTCATGCATCCCTACCGGCAGATGATGACGATGCAGGCGATGCGCTGCCAGGTGTGCACCCGGCACGCACGCACTCCGCTGGGCTTCGTCTTCCTCGCCGGGCCGCGTGACCACGGCCCTGGCCAGCCGCAGATCCTCACCAACCAGCCTCCCGTCTGCCCACGACATGTCCGCGCGGCCGCCGCGCTGTGCCCGCACCTGGAGGCGAAGCCGATGGTTTTCCTGGCCACCAGCGCCCCGTTGTACGGGGTGACCGGCACCCTCTACGGCCTGAATGGTGACGGCGTCCACGTGGTGGCGCAGCCCGACCACCCCCTGCCCTACGGGCACCCCAACCTGGCGACCTTCCTCGCCTCCCAGCTCATCCGCCGGCTCAGCAGCTTCCGCGTCCTCGACCTCGACACGCTGCAACGAGAGCTGGCAGAGGCATAGACCCCTGCCCGACAGCCCCAATGCCACCGGGCAGGCCTGAGCGCCCGGCGCGGGCCCCCGCCTCCCCCCGTCCCGCGCCGGACTCGCCCCACGTGACATGTAATCGATGGGAGAGGACCTTGACGACAGCAAGGGACCGCGAGGCGTTGCCGCTCGCACCGTGCGAAGGCCGTAGCCCCTTGCCCTGCGCGCACCAGGTTCGGCCCCCGAGCCGCTTCTGGACGCGGTGGGCCGCCGGTGTACAGAACTCTCCTCGCGTCACTAGCGGCCTGTCATCCAGGTTCGTTCACGGTTGCCAGACCCGTTCTGGTCGGGCCCGTCCTGCTGCTGCAGTCGGCTCACGGCCGCTCCGGTGGTGCGGAAGCGTCGATAGGGCGCCCCAGGTCGCCGACGCCACCTGGGCCGGCGCCCGGGCCGCCCCGCTGCCGCCCCAGGGGTGAGCCCGATAGCCACCTGCCGGCCTCCTATCGACGGCGACATCAACACCCCGCCTGCCACCTTCTCCCACCCGCTCACGAGGTATCCCAATGCCCGCCACTGAGCTGACCCTGACCCCCCATCCGGCCGGAAACGACGAGGACTTACGCCTGGCCCTGGATGACTTACAACTCGACCGATGGCTATCCACCAAGACGCTGCTCACCCGCACCAGGAGCTGGGCGCTACGGACTGCACGCAGCCAGGTTCTGGCGGCCGCCGCGGCCAAGGGCGATGCCATCGCCGCCTGGCTCGCGGAGGACCCGACCGACGCCAACGCCCTGATGATGCAGGCCCGGGTACTGACAGTGCGAGCTCTGTCCGCCTACCGCCACACGGCAGACCGCCACACTCTGCTCCCCCAGCTCAGGGCCGCGCACACCGCGTGTCTGGAGGCGGCCCGCCGCTGGCCGGCCGACCCCGTGCCCGGGGTGTGCCTGCTGGCTCTCGCCCAAGTGGACTGCGATCCGGGTCGCCCCCTCCACCTCGGGAACTGGGCTGCGCCCCCAGAGGCTTTGCTGCCGTGCGGACCGTGGCCCGTACTCGACCAGGTAAACAGGAGGGACCACCCGAACAGGGAGGCCTACCAGCGGATGCTGCAGTGCTTCCAGGCGCGTGGCGGAGGCGCTGTCGACTTCGCCCGGTGGGCGTCCTCCCTTGCCGGTCCCGGGTCGGTGCTGCTCACCCTGCCCCTATACGCGTTCGTCGAGGAATACCGGCTGCGGACGTCGAGCGGGCAGGTCGCCCAGACGCTTCATTTCTGGGACAACGAGCAGGTGAGGCACTACGCGGCGCGGGCGCGGGATGGATGGTTCGCCTACCTCACCGATCGCGGCACGGCCTCCCAGCTGGATCTGAACTATCTCGCCTACACCCTCACCGCCTGTGGTCTGCCCGGCTCCGGCGAGGTGTTCGAGGCGATCGGCCCGTTCGCGACGCAGGCTCCCTGGCAGCACGTCAGTGAAAGCCGCTGGTGGGAGGAGGAGTTCCTGCAGGCGCGCACCTACGCGATGAAACCTGGACGCCGGCATCGATGAGAAGCCGAGCACCCCCGCCACTCCCCCAGTCCAGCACTATCTCGTCTCTCCTTCCCTTCACCCCAGAGGATCTTTTTCGGTGTCTTCGAGACATGCCGCCCACCGCCTGACGGATGACGATGCTGTCCTGGCCGGGCACGGCTACCAGCCCGTGCTGGCCCGCCGCATGGGCCCCTTCGGCAACTTCGCGATCTCGTTTTCAGTCATCAGCATCCTGTCCGGCTGCATGACGCTCTACGGCTTCGGCCTCACCACCGGCGGACCAGCCGTGATCATGTGGGGCTGGATCGGCGTCGGCCTGATGGTCCTACTCCTCGGCATGTCCCTGGCCGAGGTCACCTCCGCCTTCCCCACCTCCGGCGGCCTCTACTACATGGCCAACCGGCTCGGCGGACCGCGCTGGGCCTGGGTAACCGGCTGGCTGAACCTCCTGGGGCTGCTCGGCGCGATCGCCGGCATCGACTACGGCGCAGCCACCTTCGTCGGCGCCCTCGCCAACCTCCAGTGGGGTTTTGCGCCCACACCGGAAAAGACGATGCTGATCTTCGCCGCGATCCTGCTGCTGCACGCCCTGCTGAACGTCGCCGGCGTCCGCCTGGTCAGCCTCCTCAACTCGATCTCCGTCTGGTGGCACCTGGCCGGCGTCGCGGTCATCGTCGCCGTCCTGACCCTCGCCCCGACCGACCACCAAGGCGCCGGCTTCGTGTTCACACACGTCAACAACGACACCGGGATCAGCAACGGCCTGTACGTGACAGCGCTCGGCCTGCTGCTGGCGCAGTACACCTTCTGCGGCTACGACGCCTCCTCCCACCTCTCCGAAGAGACCACCCAGGCGCAGATATCGGCGCCCAAGGGGATGGTCCGCTCGATCTGGGTCTCCTGGATCGCCGGCTTCATCCTGCTGGCCGGACTCACCTCCGCCATCCAGCACTACACAGGCACCCAGACCAGCGCCACCGGCGTGCCGCCCGCGCAGATCTTCCTCGACACCGTCGGCACCACCGGCGCCAAAGCCCTACTACTCATCGTCATCGTCGCGCAGCTGTTTTGCGGGAATGCCGAGACGGCTGCCGCCTCACGCATGGTGTTCGCGTTCTCCCGCGACGGCGCGATCCCCTTCGCCGCCCTCTGGCGTCGCGTCAGCCCCCGCACCAAAACCCCGGTCGCCGCGGTCTGGCTGTCGGTGGGCACAGCGCTCGCCCTGGCCGCGCCCTCCCTGTACTCGCCAACCGCCTACGCCGCCGTCACCGCCATCAACGTCATCGGCATCACCCCCGCCTACGCCATCCCCGTCTACCTGCGCCTGCGCGCAGGCGACCGCTTCGAGCCCGGACCGTGGAACCTGGGTCGCTGGAGCAAGCCCATCGGCTGGACGGCCGTGACCTGGGTCGGCTTCGTCACCGTCCTGTTCTGCCTGCCGCAGGTCTCCCCCATCACCACCACATCCTTCAACTACGCAGGCGTGGCCCTGATCGCCGTCCTGGTGCTGGCCTGGATTTTGTGGATCACGAAGGGCCGGCGCACCTACCGCATCCCGGCGCTGGCCAACACGGCCACCCGCACCCCCCTGGCCGAGGACATCGTCTGATGCACACACAGCACAGCCACCAGCCGCCGACAGCGCCGACAGTCCGGCTCAGGGCCCGGGGCCGTCTGCGCCGCATGCAATGGAGATTCCAGATGGCCACCACCGCGACCACCCCAGTCAAAACCCCCTGGCGGACCGGACCGGTCTCCCGGCAGATACTCGAAGACCTCGTCCACAGCAGGAGCATCACCGAGATCATGCTCGCGGTGCCGGACCTGCAGGGACGTCTCCAAGGCAAGATCTTCAACGCGCCGGTGTTCCTGAACCGCATGACGGCCGGCACCGAGATGTGCGCCTACATCCTGGCCACCGACATCGACATGACGCCCCTCGAGGGGTTCGCCTTCACCGGCTGGGATCAGGGCTTCGGCGATGTCCTCGTCAAGCCGGACTGGGACACCGTCCGGATGCTCCCCCACCGGCCCGGCACCGCCCTCATCATCGGCGCACCCTTCCACGACGACCACACCTCCGTCCAGGTGGCCCCGCGCCACCTCCTGCAGACACAGATCGAGAGGCTGACACAGCTGGGGTATCGGCTGAAAGCGGGAGTGGAAGTCGAAGCCGTGCTCTACACCCAGGACACGTCAGGACGCGTACCGGCATGGCGCCACAACCTCGACTACGCCCTGCAACACCCGCCCCACATCGCCGACTTCCTCCACGACCTGACCAGCGCCCTCACCGACGCCGGCATCCCCTTCGAAGCGATCAAGACGGAGAGCGTGCCGGGACAGGTCGAAGTGAGCTTCGCCTACGGCGACCCCTTGCACGCCTGCGACGACTACAGCATCTTTTACGACATCACCCGCCAGGTGGCCGGCCGGCACGGCCTGGTGCCAGCGTTCATGGCGGCCCCGGAAACCGGCACTGGCAGCGGCCTGCATCTGCACCTGTCGCTGTGGAACGAGCACGACGATCCGTGCTTCACCCACCACCGCGGCCAAGAACTGCCACCACTGATGCAGCAGGCCCTTGCCGGACTGCTCTCCGCCCTGCCACACCTGGCGCCGCTGTACGCACCCACGGTCAACTCCTACAAACGCTACCGCCCCCACTCCTTCGCCCCCGTCCGCTACAACTGGGGCTACGACCACCGCGGCTGCGCCATCCGCATTGCCGGACACGGCAACCACACCCGCCTCGAGGTGCGCCTCGCCGGCGCCGGCGCCAACGTCTACCTGGCACTCGCCGCCTACCTCGCCGCGATGATCCACGGCATCGAGGAAGAGCTGATGCCGCGGCCTGCCTGCGACGGCGACGCCTACCAGGACCGCGGCTCCATACCGCTCTACGCGGACCTGCTCGAAGCGATCCAGCATTTCGAGCACAGCACCCTCGCCCACAGCCTGCTCGGCAAAGACGTCGTCGCCCACTACGCCCTGGCGGCACGGGCCGAGGCCGACTGGCACCGCCAGCACGTCACCGACATCGAGCGCCAGCGTGGAATCCGCTGACCCCTGCCCGCGGCGGCAAGGCCGGGCGGACGATGGCCGGTGAACGAGCCCTCGCTCCCGGCCCTGTACGTGCACCACGTAAGGCGCGGCAAGCACAGGGCCGGAACTCGCTTCTCCAGGCACCACATCCAGCGACGGCACCGCCCCGCCGACCCCTGCCAGGTGGCCCGAACGCCGTCTGCCTGGTGCCCGCACGTCACGCATCAACGCCCAGCGCGGGGAGATGGCACCGAACCTCTCCCCACGGCGCGGCCACCGCTCCGCGCCAGGTCCCGAGAAGGTCCACGCGACATCGAGGAGATACACCATGACGACCGCAACCGACGAGGCTTTTGCCCGGCCGGCCGTGCCGGAATTCCTCGAGCTGGAGATCACCGGCACGTGTCAGTTCACCTGCCCGTCCCTGTGTTACGCCAAGGCCGGCCCCGCTGAAGGGCACGGCAGCATGACCAGTGACGACTGGAAGCGACTCATCAGCGAGGCAGCCGCCATCGGCGTGAAGAAGGTGCAGTTCATCGGCGGTGAACCGACCATGCACCCGGACTTCGAGGCGCTCGTGAATCGCGCCCTGATAAGCGGGCTCGCGGTGCAGGTCTACAGCAATCTCTACCGCGTCCGGCTCAATCACTGGCAGTTGTTCGAACACCCGAAGGTTTCCCTGGCGACCTCGTATTACAGCGACATGGCGGAGGAACACGAGCAGGTGACGGGTCGGAAAGGCTCCCACGCAGCGACCCGTGCGAACATCGTCCAGGCCATCAGCCTCGGCATCCCCCTACAAGTGGGAATCGTCAAAGTGTTTGAGGGACAACGCACAGCGCCGGCCCGCGATGAGCTGCTCGGCCTCGGCGTCCGCACGGTGAACACCGACCGCGCCCGCAGCGTCGGCCGCGGCGCGGTCCACCTCCCGAGCACCGCAGACCTGTGCGGCCGCTGCGCGGACGGACGAGCTGCGATCATGACCGATGGCACGGTCACCCCGTGCGTCCTCGGCCGCTTCCTGCCCACGGGGAACGCGAAAGACAACGGCCTCGCCATGGTGTTCCGCGGGCAGCAGTGGGCGGACACCGCCGCCCGCATCCCACCAAGCGCCGCCTCGGCCTGCCCGCCCGACGATTCCGGGGACTGCGACCCGGCCAACACCGAAACCTGCGACCCTGCGTACTAGACGAGAGGGCAGTTTAAGCGATGAATTGGCTCCCGCAGGCCCGGCACCTGGCCCACGAGGTCGTACGGCCGGAATCCCGCTGGCACACCGCCGTGGCCACCGTGCCACGGCACCAGTTCGTACCCCGATGGTGGGAACAGGACGGCGAGGTCTGGAATCTCCGCGCCGGCACCGATGATCCCGCCGCATGGTTGAAGGCGGCCTACAGCGACCAGACCCTGGTCACTCAGGTCGACGCCTGCCACGCCGACAACGCCAGCCCCGGCGACATCGTGCTCAGCGGCACGCCGACTTCCTCCTCGACGCTGCCCAGCCTCATCGTACGGATGTACCGGCACGCGATGATCTCCGACGACGACCAGCTCCTGGTGACTACAGGCTCCGGCTACGGCACGGCCCTGGCCTGCGCCCGGCTAGGCGACGGCCGCGTGACCAGCGTTGACGTCGACGAGCACCTGGTGAGGATCGCACAGGAACGCCTCGATGCGCTGGGCGACCACCCCCGTATTCAGGTCTGCGACGTCACCGGCCGGCTGCCTGGCGCATACGACAAGATCGTCTCCACGGTGTCCGTGCGGCCCGTGCCGGCCTCTTGGCTGCGGGCACTGCGGCCGGGCGGCCGACTGGTGACCGCCATCGCCGGCACCGGACTGATCCTCACCGCCGACAAGACCGCGGACGGCGGCGCCGTCGGCCGAATCGAGTGGGACCGGGCCGGATTCATGCGCACCCGCCATGGCAGGGTCTACGACCATCCCGCACAAGGAGACACCTGGAAAGGGGCGTCGGAGAGGGAGGGTGAGGAGACCTTCACCAGCCGCTACCCGCTGCTGTACCCGCCGGATGCGTGGGACGTGATGTCGATGCTGGAGCTCAAGCTCCCCGGCCTGGACTACCGCCGCGCCCAGGACGGCGACACCCGCACGGTGTGGCTACTGCATCCCGACGGCTCCTGGGCCCGCGCCACAGCCACCGGATTCCTCGACTCACCGATCGTCCACCAGGCCGGACCTCACCGGCTGTGGCCTGAGCTCGAGCGCATCCGCCACCGCCTCAACCGAGAGGGCGCACTGCCCGTCTACGGCGCTCATGTCACCATCGACCAGGACGGCACAACCACCCTCACCCGCGGGTCCTGGAAAACCACCCTGTAACCGCGTGATCCGCCCCGGTCGGGCGTGGTGGACAGCGGACTGCACCCTGCGCCTCACCACCTCCGGCGCTTTGGCGCCATCGGCCTCCACGAACTTCGCGACCTCCTCGCTCCGTTTGTCCCGCAACCGGTCGCGGTAAGTCTTCTACCGCACGTAGGCAAGGCCGTCGGTGGTCACGGTGGGACGTCCGCTCGTCGCGGAGACAACAATCTTGATGGTGTGCTTGCCCGCAGCAGACCAGTTCTTGGTCCAGAGGGCGGTGGCCGTCGGTCGTTCATGCCCTCCTGCACAAGCTGCCGCACGGTAGACCCAACTTACCCGCCGGGCGGGCCCATCCGACCGCGATGCACTGACCGGCACCCGCACTTGCTGGTCCCGTCCGTGTTCGCGGTCATCCACCAGCCACCCGGACCCGGAACAGGACGCCTTGATGAGCAGCACTCCCCCGCCACCGCCGATCAGCGAGCCGGACCCCGCCACCTTCACCTGCTCATGCAGCCTGGTCGGGGAGTGTCATGAATCAGGTGTGGATCTCCCCGAAGGAGTGAGCCTGATGAGTACGACGACTGGTCACCTGATCGAGACCGTGGAGGGCGTGTCGCTTGCCGAGGTCGGCGGTGGCGTCGAGGGTGCCGACGTGAAGTCGATGCCGGTGTCGCAGAATGGTCTGTCCAGTGAGCTGCTGGAGGAGCTGGCCGCGCTCGCGGCCGAGAAGGTCCGCGGAGAGGGACTGCGGCTGATGGGCGAGGGCGGCCTGCTGCCCGAGCTCGCTCAGCACCTGATGCAGTCCGCGCTGGAAGCAGAGATGGACCAGCACCTGGCCGACGGGGTCGGCCGCGTCGGCGGGCGCGGGTCGCGCTCGGGCGGCAACACCCGCAACGGCTACCGGAGCAAGAAGGTGATGACGGAGGTCGGCGCCGTCACGGTGCAGATCCCGCGAGACCGTCTGGGCACCTTCCAGCCCCGGCTGCTGCCCAAGTACGCCCGCCGCACTGGTGCGTTGGACGACCTGGTGATCTCGCTGACCGCAAAGGGCCTGACCTCCGGCGAGATCGTCTCCCATCTCGCCCAGACGTACGGGATGACGACAACGAAGGAGACCATCTCCACGATCACCGACAAGGCCCTGGAATCGATGGCGGAATGGCGCACCCGCCCGCTCGACGCGGTCTACCCGGTCGTCTTCATCGATGCCGTGCACGTCAAGATCCGAGACGGTCATGTCGCCAACCGGCCCATCTACGTGGCCATCGCGGTCACCGCCGACGGCTACCGCGAGATCCTCGGCCTGTGGGCCGGCGACGGCGGCGAGGGCGCCAAGTACTGGCAGACGGTGCTCACCGAGATCAAGAACAGAGGCGTCCGTGATGTGCTGATGCTGGTCTGCGACGGGCTCAGCGCCCTGCCCGACGCGGTGAACGCCGTCTGGCCCCGGACTGTGGTGCAGACTTGCGTGGTTCATCTCCTGCGCGCGAGTCTGCGGTATGCCTCACGCCGCGACTGGGCCGACGTCGCACGCGACCTCAAGCCCGTCTACACCGCTGTCAACGAGGACGAGGCCCGGGCACGGCTGACCGACTTCGACGACAAGTGGGGCAAGCGCTATCCGTCGATCGCCGGGACCTGGGAGCGGGCCTGGAGCGAATTCGTGCCCTTCCTCGGTCTGCCCGACGCGATCCGGCAGGTCGTCTACACCACGAACGCGATCGAGTCCCTCAACGCCCGCTACCGGCGCGCGGCCCAGGCCTGCGGACACTTCCCCAACGAGACCGCCGCCTTGAAACGCCTCTACCTCGCCACCCTCGCACTCGACCCCACCGGCCGCGGCCGCCAGCGCTGGAACAACCGCTGGAAAAGCGCTTTGAACGAGTTCGACGTTCTCTTCGACGGCCGCCTTACCGCCGGACGAGTGTAGGCCGACCAGCCCACCGAAAAACCTGTAGGCCAAACAGACGAACCACACCTGAATCCTGATAGACCCCCTGGTCGGCCCGTGCTCCGGTTGCCAGCGCCACACCCACAAGTACGGCGCCGGCCGCCTGCCCCTTTCTCTAGGGCGGATTCGGGTGTGGTGTGACGTGGGGTGAGGTGGGTTCGTTGAGCTCCTGGGACTCGTTCTCGGGGGGTGTGGCTCTGCGGCGGGTTGTTGCACAACTCGTGGCAGGAGATGCGGATGCGGGCGTTCCCCGTGGTGATGCCGTCCGAGCAGACGTACTGGACGCTCCTTGACGACGACCTGGAGGTCGTCCCTGTAGCTGATCGGTGGCTTCGGAATCTGCGGTTCGGGCGGGACCGGGCGGAGCTGACGACGAAGTCGTACGCCGGTGGTGTCGCGCTCTACCTGCGCTGGTGCCGGTTGACGCGTCGGGAATGGACGGCGGCCGGCCGGGACCTCGGGCTGTTCATGGTCTGGTTGAAGTACACCCCGGCGCCCCGGCCGGAGAGGGTGCCGGTTGTTCAGCCCGGGCCAGGAGCGAAGCCGGTGCGCAGTGAGGGGCGGATCAACCGTGTTCTGGTGGCGGTGCGGGGCCTGCTGTCGTACGCCGTGTCGGTGGGCGAGGCGCCCAGGTCGGTGCTCGGGCAGATCTACGAGCTTTCCGACAGCCGGGATCTTCCGGCGGAGGCGCAGGGCGAGGACGGCGGCCTGTTCTACCGGCTGCGGCCGGTGCACGCGGTGCGCGAGCCGGAGACGCGGGTCGACCGGGCCGAGGACACCGAGTTGGTGGCCATGTTCGGCGCGTGCCACAGCGCGAGGGACCGGCTCGTCGTCCTGCTGGTGAGCAGGGTCGGGCTGCGCCGCGGCCAAGCGTCCGGGCTGCGGCGCAGCGATATGCATCTGCTGCCGGATTCCCGTGCGCTGGGCTGCGACTACCCGGGTGCCCATGTGCATGTGCGGCGGCGGCGGGAGAACGAGAACGGGGCGTGGTCGAAGTCGCGGCACGCGTGGGTGGCTCCACTGGACTTCCTGGTGGTGTCCGCGCTCGACCTCTACTACGAGGAGCGGTACCGGCTGCTGGGGTCGGGTGGGAGTGACTTCCTGCTGGTGAACCTGTTCCGGGCCCCGCTGGGTGAGCCGGTGTCCCCGGAGGCGATCGGGGAGCTGTTGGAACGGCTGAGCGACCGGGCCGGGCTGGACAGGAGGGTGGGCGCACACATGGCGCGCCGCTCGTTCGCGTCGAACGTCGCCGATGCGGGCGGCGCTCCGGATGAAGTGGCCGCGGTGCTTGGGCAGAGGAGTCTCGACTCGCAGGGGCCGTACGTGTTTCCGGATCCGCAACGTGTGCGGGCCGCGGTTGACCGGGTGCCCTCTCCGCGCGGGCTCTGCGGCCCGGAGGTGGAACGGTGACGGGCGCGCGCGCCGCGATCCCGCCAGCTTACGAGACGCTGGCGGCCGATGAGCGGCTGGCGGAGATCCTCCGGGCGATGGACGAGGACTTTCTGGTTCTGTTGGGGTGGGACTGGAATCGGCGGGTGGTCACGTGGCCCCGGCAGCATCCGGTGATCGGTCTGCCGGACTGTCCCGTGCCGGGATGCCCCCTGGCGATCACTGTTCTGACGCGGCCGATGTGCGGCGGCTGCATGCTGCGGTGGAGCAAGTCCGACCTCCCCCTAGAGGAGTTCGTGCTCGTAACGAAGGCAGAAAGCCGTGGAGTGGGCCAGGTGCCGTGCGCGGTGCAAGGGTGCGAGCGGCCCGCCTCACCATTGCCGGCCTGCTGTGTGACGCGCACCGTGTTCAGCACACCACGGTCGGACTGCGTCCGTTGACCCTGGAGGAGTTCCTCGGCCATCCGAGCGTCACCGGGCTTGTCCGGCTCGGATCGTGCGAAGTCGCCGCGTGCTACCTCGACCGCACCGCCCGCACACCCCCGTACTGCAAGGCACACCTCAACCGCTTCTACCGGGCCCGTAATGTGCCTGGGTTTGACGAGGCGCACTGGCGCCGGACGGACAAGGCGATCTGCACCACGCGCGAGGCCAGCCTGCGCGGACTGCCCGACCAGCTCGTCGCAGAACTCCTTTTCGGCCTGTGGGTCCGCACCCGGCAAGGGTTCAAGTCCCGGCCCGAGTGCCTGCGCCAGCTGTACGACCGGCTGCGGCTTCACCAGGTACAGGAGCTTGCGGAGGTGACGGATCCGGCTGCTCACGGGCACAGCCGCGAGCAGGTCACGGTGATCCGGGCCTGGCAACGGGAGTTGCAGCTACTGAACATGACGCCGAGGCCGAACGTCTCAAGGACCGCTGGGACATGGTGGTCTTCGGACTGCCGGGCCACATCTCCTTCGCACCCGTACTGCAGGAACCACTGCGGGAGGCGATGAAGATCTGGGTGTACGACGACCTGCCCCGGCGCCGGAACAAAAACGCTGTCCAGCACACCCGCGCGGTCATCGCGGCCATGGGCATGCTCCCGGAAAGCCTGCGGGTACAGCGCGCGGACCACGGCGCGGTGCCCGCGGCCTGGGGCCGCAGCGACATCCTCGCGTTCACCGACCGCATGGGCTACTTCACCTCGACTGGGCAGCTCACGCCCCGACGGCGCCTGGCCTTCACCCGGTACGCCCGCCGGGTCCTGCTCCGCTTCCGCACCCTCGGCCTCACCGCGCCCGGACAGCTGTTGGCAGGGATGCCCGTCGACTTCGCGATCCTGCCCGAGGACATGCCCGACAAGCCCGAGGACACCGAGGCCGGCCGCGACCTCCCGGACGAGGTGATGCGTGCGCTGTGCGCGCATCTCGACGAGTTGGAGACCATGAGCAGCGTCGAGGTCCGGGTTGCAACCGAGCTGCTCATCGACACCGGGCGACGCCCCGACGAGATCAACACCCTTCCCCTCAACTGCCTGGAACAGGACCCCGACGGCTCCGACATCCTGGTCTACGACAACCACAAGGCATACTGCCTCGGGCGGCGCCTGCCGATCGGAACCGAGACGGCCGCGACCATCCGACGCCAGCAGCAGCGCGTCCGCGCACGCTTCCCCGCCGTCGACCCCGCCCGACTGCGGCTTCTGCCGCGTCCCAAGGTCAACCCAGAGGGCACCAAGCCGCTCGTGGAGATCTCTTCCTACCACCGGGCCTGGGTGACGTCCCTGCCCGACCTCCTCGTGCCCGTCGTCGTCAGCGCCGACGACGCCCGGGTGACCCAGCTGGTGCCGTTCGACAAGACCCGCGTCTTCCCTTACGCCTACCGCCACTGCTACGCCCAGCGCCACGCCGACGCCGGAGTCCCCGTCGACGTTCTCAAAGAACTGATGGACCACCGGCTGGTCCACACCACCATGGGCTACTACCGCGTCGGCGAGGAACGCCGACGCGAGGCCGTCGACCGGGTCACCGCCCTGCAGTTCGACCGGCACGGCAACCGGGTCTGGCGCACCGCGCAAAGCCTGCTGGACACCGAGCACGTCCGCCGCGCGATCGGCGAGGTGGCCGTCCCCTACGGCGTCTGCCGTGAACCGTCCAACGTCGCCGCAGGCGGCCACGCCTGCCCCCTGCGGTTTCGCTGCCTGGGCTGCGAGCACTACTCCACCGACGTCTCCTACCTCCCCGAACTCCAAGCCCACCTCGCCGACCTGCTCCGTAGCCGCGAACGCCTCATGTCCGCGTTCGAAGCCGACGACTGGGCCCGTAGCCAGGCTATGCCCTCCGAGGAAGAGATCCGCCGCGTGCGCCGCCTGATCGAACGCGTCCGGACCGGTCTCGACGACCTCACCCCGGAGGACCGCGCTCAGATCGAGCAGGCCGTCACCCTCGTTCGCCGCAGCCGCACCGTCATGCTCGGCATGCCCCGCGTCCACCAGCCTTTGCCCGACGTCCGCCCCAGGAGGATCCCGACGCGACCACACCGATGAGCGGCGGCCGCGAGGCCGGCACGGAACGCCGCCGTCTGCGCGTCCAGGACGCCATCACGACCGCCGTGCGCCACGGCACACCGCTGACCGCCTCGGCTATCGCCCGCGCAGCGGGTGTCGACCGCACCTTCCTCTATCGACACCGCGACCTGCTGGAAAGCTTGCGCACCACCGGCAGCCGCTGCGCTGAAACGCTTGGAGCGGGTCTGGACATCACCCAGGCGTCGCTGCAGGCCGATCTCGCCAACGCCAATGCCCGCGCCGGTCGCCTTGCAGGGCGGGTTCAGCAGCTGGAGGCACGTCTCTCTCAGCAGCTCGGTCAGCGGGCTTGGCAGGAGTCCGGACTCGGTGCCTCGGCTGACGTCTGTGACCTGCAGGCCACAGTGGCCCGTCTCGAACAGCACGTCGTGCAAGTGACCCGCCGGCTGGAGGAGCTGCAGGGCGATCTCGACGCGGCCAGATCCGCCAACCGGGAGCTGACCAGAGCACTTAACCAACGGGAGGTAGCGTCCCCGAGCCGGAGCCACCCTGAGGGGCCTCGACCAGGAAGGGGATGACGTGTCGCGGCGTTAGGCAGCGCGCTGAACTGCGAGGATGTGACCGAAGCGCTCCGCGTCCGTGGGCTGTGGGGTGACTTCTGTAATGGTCACGATGGTGGTCCCTTGCTGCTGGTGGGGACGACGGAGGAGCAGTGCCGGCTAGGGGCGGGCCATGCGGCCCATGATCCGGACGATCAGGCGGCGCGGCAGGATCTTGCTGGCGAGGGCGATCGGGCGGCCGTTGGTGATCACCGACGGGGGCGCGGAGCGGCGGTCGAGCGTGTCCAGGGCCATCTTGACGACGTGTTCGGGGGTGACTCGCTTCGCGCCGTAGTCGGCCGTCTCACTGCCGGCGGCGTCGTAGAACTCGGTCTTCGTGGCGCCGGGGCACACGGCCAGGACGCGCAGGCCGGTGCCACGGTTTTCTTCCCACAGCGATTCGGTGAAGCTGAGGACGAAGGCCTTGGTGGCGCCGTAGACGCTCAGGTACGGGGTCGGCTGGAAGCCCAGCAGGCTGGCGACGTTGATCAGGATGCCGGTGTCGGCGGAATTCAGCGGGTCGATGTAGGCGCGGCTGAGGTCGACCAGCGCGCTGACGTTCAGCGCGATCATGCTCTGCAGGCGGTCCGGGTCCTCGTCGGTGAGGGCGTTGTGGGTGCCGAAGCCGGCGTTGTTGACCAGTCCGGTGGCGTAGATGCCGCGCGATTCGAGTTCGGCGCGCAGGGTGCGGCCAGAGTCGGGCTGGCCGAGGTCGCGGGCGACGACGTGCACCGTGACGCCGTGGGCTCGGGTGAGTTCGTCGGCCAGGTCCTTGAGCCGGTCCGCGCGGCGGGCGACGAGTGCGAGATCCGCGCCGCGGCGGGCCAGTTGGTGGGCGAATTCCGCGCCGAGCCCGGAGCTGGCTCCGGTGACGATGACGGTCTGGCGGCGATAGTCAATTTTGCTCATAGCTGCACCATACGCACATGCTTGCACTGAGTGCAAGAAGATGCATCTCGCGAAGAGATGTACCATTGGTGCATGACCCGGAATCCGGCACCCCTTCGTGAGCAGACCCGCTCGGTGGTTCGCGCGCTCCTCGCCAAAACCGCCCTCGAACTGTTCGCCGCCAAGGGGTACGACGACACGACACTCGAGGAGATCGCCGCGGCAGCCGGTGTCTCCAAACGGACCCTGTTCAACTACTTCCGCAGCAAGGAGGACCTCGCCCTCAACGGCCTGTCCGAGCAGGGGGAACTGATAGCCGCGCGGCTCGCCGAGCGCCCGGCCGACGAAGACGTCTGGACCTCGCTGCGTGCGGCGTTCCAGGTGCTCGAGGAGATCGACCTCACCGCCGAGCGCCGGCTCGAGATGATCACGCTGCTGTTCGGCAACGAATCCCTGCGCGCCGGCCACGCCGAGAAGCAGGCCCGCTGGCAGGACCTGTTCGCACCGCTGATCGAGCCGCGACTGCCCGACTGTGACCACCGCGCACTGCAGGCCCGCGCGATC
Organism: Streptomyces sp. NBC_00289; assembly: GCF_041435115.1. Taxonomy (NCBI): domain Bacteria; kingdom Bacillati; phylum Actinomycetota; class Actinomycetes; order Kitasatosporales; family Streptomycetaceae; genus Streptomyces; species Streptomyces sp. NBC_00289. Next base: position 722,519 of record NZ_CP108046.1, read on the forward strand.
GCGGCCGCGGCGATCACCTGCCTCCAGGCAGCGACAGAAGAGTGGATGCGCCTGGGCGGGCAGGCCGACACCTTCGACCTCTACGACACCGCCGTACAGGCCATCCGCCGCCCCGCCTCACCACCAGAGACGACAACGACATGAGCAAGCGCCTGCCCCCCGCCGACCTGCCGAACATGGCCGCCGCCCTGCGCGCCGAACGCGCCGAGATGCTGGACTTCACCAGCAGCCTCACCGACGACGAATGGACCGCGCCCAGCGCCGCGGCCGGATGGCGCATCGCCGACGTCGTCGCCCACATCGGTGCGACGGCGCGGAGCTTCTACACACCCGCCGGGCTGCGCACGAGCTTCGCCGCCAGCCTCGAACAGGCGAACCAAGAACCCGTCGACCGACGGCGCCACTGGAGCCGTGCCAAGGTCGTGGCCGAGTACCAGCGCGCCGGCCGGCGAGCCACCACGCTCCTCGACGTCGTCAGACGCACACCCGCCGCCCGCGTACGGGCACCGATGGCCGAACTCGGCCGCCACCCCCTGGGTCTGCTGATCGGCGGCGCACTCGTCTTCGACCACCACACCCACCTGCGCCACGACATGGCCCCCGCCCTCGGCCGGCCCGTGCCGCCCACCGATGCCGACAGGATGCGCGCGGTCGTGACGTGGATGATCGCCGTACTGAGCAATCAGGTCGCGCAGGCACCGCTCGCCGGGCTCGACGCCCGCGTCGCACTGACCCTCACCGGCCCCGGCGGCGGCACCTGGTGGATCGACGAGGCAGGCAGCCTGGCTCCCTCCGACGGCCCGGTAGGCGCGCACATCACCGCCCCCGCACTGACCTTCCCCGACTGGGGCACGCAGCGCTCGTCCTGGCGCGACAGCGACGTGACACTCACCGGCGACACCGACCTCGCCGCCCGCTTCCTCGACACCGTCAACGTCATCTGACGTGGCATCAGAGGCCCGCCTCCCAGGCAGCCCCGGACCGCTTGTCCGCTCCTCTGGTGGCGGCGAGTTCCAGCCGGGGCATCACGGCTTCAAGCGCCTCGACGGCTTGTGATCGCCGGCCCACACCTCGCGCTGCCTTCTCAGGTGAGCAAAGTGAGTCTCCCTATGACAAGGCGCTATCGCTCGATTCAGCGATGGCGCCACACCTGTCGTGCCGGATATCCTCAACGACACCGACGCTGAGCTGCACTGAGTCATCGAACTCCGCCTCGCGCTACACCTCTTACCCCAGAGAAGCCCCTGTGCCAGTGGTGCCTGGCCACCGTTCAGAAGAACTGGGGCACCAGCGTCCGCTTCACCAGCAACCGACCGTAGACACCTGCTGGCACATGGTTCGACGGCGTCCGGCTGGAGGATCCATCTGCGGAGCGGTTGTGACACGACCGGGTGAAGACTGCACCATCGCAGAACCTCCGCGGCCGCCCACACGTATGCCCTGCATGGGACCGATCAACGAAGCACATGTGCAACAGCCGGGACTGGCCGTGGTGGAGATCGCTGCGGAGGACGACCAGACCGCCCTTGCCGTCCAGGAACTGCTCGCCACACGGTGGGCGACCGCAACAACCGACCGCACGACCCGAGATCCCGGACAGCCCGGCGTCCGGCTGCGCTGCTACCTCGACGTCCGCCAGGAGCTCACCACCTAGCACCGGACAACGCGAGGCCAGCAAGGTCCCGCAGGGCGCCGACCTGCCGTGGTCTGCGGAGGCCAGGTCACGGTCCGAGGTGCGCACACCGCCCGGATTGCGGACAGACGATCTTGGTGAGACATGGGCCTGTGACCTGGACGCCGCCAGAGCCGATGCTCGCCGCCCGCGTGCCCGACCCCACTCTGCGGCCCGGGTGGGCCGCGGAGCCGAAGTGGGACGGCTTCCGGGCCCTGGTCTCCGTTGATGCGTCCGGGTCGTGCTGCGCTCGAGGCGCGGCACCGAGATGCTGCCGGCGTTCCCGGAGGTCAGGGCCGGGGCCGCGCAGCTGCCGGACGCGACCGCGCTGGACGGCGAGCTGGTCGTGTGGGACGCCGCGGGCCAGCCGCCTTCGAGCAGCTGCAGCACCGGCTCCAGCGTCGCGGCGCCCAGGCGGACCGGGCCGCGGGCGAGTGGCCGGCCCACTTCGTCGCCTTTGATCTGCTGCGGCTGTCGGGGACCGACACGAGCAGCTGGCCGTATTGTCGGCGCCGGGCCGCGCTGGACTCGGTGTTCGCCGACCGCCAGCTGTCGGAGCCGTGGGTGCTGTCCCCGACGACCACCGAGGCCGACACCGTCCGCGAGTGGCTGACGTGGTCGTCGGTCGGCATGGAAGGTGTGGTCTTCAAAATGCTCGAAGGCGCATACCGTCCGTCGGAGAGGGGCTGGCTGAAGTACAAACCGCGCGAGACGACCGAGGCGATCGTCGGCGCGGTCACCGGCACCCTCGCCGCCCCGCGCACCCTGCTGCTCGGCCGGTACGACGACACCGGTCATCTGCAGTACACCGGCGGCACCACCACCCTCACCCAGACGGCAAGCAGCACAGTCGCCGCGCTAATCGCCCTAGCTCAGCCCGGTCATCCGTGGACAGGCCGGTCGTTCTCCGCCGGGTGGGGCAGCCGCGAGAAGCTGGACATCATCCTGGTGAACCCCACGCTGAGGGTGGAAGTCGGCGTCGACGTCGCCCGGTATGCTGCCGACCGGTGGCGCCACCCCGCCCGCTTCCACCGTGCCCGCCCCGACCTCACCCCCACCGGAGGTCGCCGCCGCACTGGCGGCGGCACGCGGCGGCCTCGCGGACGCGGCTGAGTGCGCGTCCCCGCGGACAACCCTCCGACAATTGCGCTCGCTTGTCCCCCCGAACCCCGCAGCGCAGTGAGCACGCGAAACAGCCCCGTCCGAGATCCGGGACGGGGCTGCATCGTAAGAACGTGGTCGTGAAGGGCGGTCGCCTACGCGGCGAAAGGCTCCATGAGGCTTCAGCCGAACGATCTTCCTCATGGGCTATAGGTGAGGCCCGGGGACACTGTCCCCTCCATAACCACACCCTCTACAACCAGGACCCAGCCGCGGATGTTCCCGACCCAGGTGCCGGCCTTCGCAACGCTCCGGGATGCGCTCCTGGACCAACTGGCGCTCCAGCCCTCCGGACAAACGCCAGCCCTCACCGCTCAACTCGACCAACCGTCTCCTGGCCGAGCCCGGCGCCTGGGCAGAGGTCTTTCACACGTTCCAGCGCGCCATTGCACTCGCCGCCGGCGCCAACACCGACGGCCCTCTCGCTCTCGCCGTCTGGGCCGAAACGACCCACGGCCCGACTTCGCCGAAGTCCCCCGGCTTGCTTTCCCTATCGCGTTTCCCGAGACCGGCCTCGGAAGGAGGACGTCTTGCGCCCAGCGGCTGGAACCGGCCCGCGGCACTGACCGTTTCGAGTCGAGTCCGCCCACCACCGCTGATCGAGGAGGAGTCCGGGCAGCCGCCCATTGCTGCATTGCGCGGGGCGCGGAAAAAGTTCTGATGCAGTGGGACTGCCTGCCAGTGATATGCGCTGCTATCTGCGTAGTGACGTCCGCCTTGCTGTGGTCAGGTCAGACCGAGGCTGCTGAGCGCGGTGGTCCAGTCGGTCACGATGGCCTGCTGCGCGGCGCCCAGGGTGATCTGGTGCTTGCCAGACGGCGGTGTGCAGCTTCGCCTCCACCGGGTCTTTCTTGTTGTTCACGCCGGAGCCGCTGCGGTGGCCGGGATCGGCCGGCTCCACCCACAGGTTGCGGTAGTCGTTGGGATCGCCACCCAACTGCAGGCTGATCAGGTGGTCGTACTCCGCGTCGCCCATCCTGCCTGTGAAGCCGTAGGAGGCCGCATTGAGGGTCTTTTCCTTGCCGGTGACGTAAGTGGAGGGACGGATACCGGAGGTGTAGCCGCCTTTGCAGCAGATCGTCGACTTCAGGTTCGCCTGCGTGACGGCCGGAGAGGTCGCACCGGGGGTGCAGGTCGGGTCTTCCAGCGGCTCACCGTGCTCATAACGGTAGGTGCAGGTACCGGCCCCCGGGCTGCTGCTGCACCGTGTACGTCTTCTGCGGGCCGGCGCCCACAGCGATCGACCGGACGGACGCGCTGCCCGCCGCGGATCCCGTAGGCGTGCCCGCTGCCGGACTTGCGCTGCCGGCCCCGCCCAGGCCGCCGAGGGAGTCCGGGGAGCAGCCGGCCAGGAGCAGACATGTGAGCAGCACGGACGGTGCGGCGCGATGGGCGAAGTGCATGACGATCCCTCAGCAGTGGGGAATAGCAGACGGGCAGATGCTCCCCTACCCGGCCATCGCCCCCCACGCGCGGGGTGGGACAGCACGCCCCGCAGAGCGGGAAAGGGAACCGGGTGAAAGCTGCGGTGCATGTCTTGGGCTGCTGGAGCGATCTGCAGCTACCTCCCCGGTAGGACCCTGTGGCGGGAGCGGTTGGGCGGCGCGCTGCCCGTCAGGGTGGCGCGCCGCCCGGTGTGGCCGGTGGCTGACCTGTTGGTGGCGGTCACCGGCGGGGTGGGCGTGGGTCAGTGGCGGTTGCCGCCGTGGTGGCGGTCGTGGCCCCAGGAGACGGCGTCGACGAAGCGGTCGCGGTCGTTGCGCAGGGTTGCGGTGTCGGAGTGGTTGTCCCACACGTAGCTGCGGCGGTCTTGGTAGAGGTCGGTGTCGGTGTCGCGGCCCACGCCGGTGTGGATGCGGACGGTGTCGCGGCCCTCGAGCCAGAAGCGGTGCTGGAAGGTGTAGGTGTGGCCGTCCTCGTCCGACAGGGTCCAGCCGTCGAGGTTGACCGCGCGGCGGCCGGTGTTGGTGAGCTCCACCCACTCCTTGTTCAACGAGCGGTTGGAGCGGTCGTCGAAGCCCGGGGAGTTGTACTGCACATCGCTGATCTCCACCGCGGGACGGTGCGGACGGGCGTGGTCGGTGGCAGACGCCGGCAGCGCCACCGCCCCTACCAGGGCCCCGGCCGCGAGAGCGGCGGCGGCCAGACGGCGGGCGGTCACAGAAACGGAAACGGACACAGAGTCCCCTTGCATCGTGCGGGCACCCTCCCCCGGCGGCCCAGACGGGGGCGCCGAACAGGAACTGGTGCGGAGTGTGGGTGACGGCCGGTTTCGACCGCCACCCGCACTCTGTCCACTCCGCGACGCAGATGTGCAGAAAACAGGGCCTCGGTTACCTATTGCCCATATTTCCGTGACTGTTGGATGCAGTGTCCATTTACGTCCTGCATGCTCGAGTTGACGAGCCAACAGCACGTGCATTCCTTCCGCACCTTGAGCTGCAGCTGCTGAACTCCGCACCACCAGAGGCGGCCCGCCACCCGAAAGTGAGTAACAGCAGGGCAGCGACATCGCCACGTCGACAGAGAGATTCCGTGGTGCCTGGCGGTGGGTGACCGGAGCGCGGCGGCGTCGTTGAACGGGATGCATCACCATTCGCCCCCCACGGGTGCAAGGCGGTAGAGGGTCCGCCCTGTGTCGGCAGACCCTCTGCCGCTCCGGACGCGGGTTCCGAGGCACCGCAGGCTGAGCTGGCTGGAGATTCCTGTGCCCGCGGCGTGCAGCCCAGGTCATCGCACAATGGGACCCGAAGGTGCCTCCACACCTGACCGGACCTTCCGGGCCGATCTGCCCGAGCCGCCCGCACACGGCCGGGCGAAGCGGCCCCGGCCGCAGAACCTCCAGGCGTGCGGGAACGGCTGGCCTTGCATGGGACCCGATCAACGAAGTGCACGTGCAACAGCCAGGGCTGGCCGTGGTGGAGATCGCGGCAGACGACGAGCAGACCCGCTTCGCCATCCAGGAACTGCTCGCCACACGGTGGGCGACCGCCACGGACCGCACGACCCGGGACCCGGGGCAGCCCGGCGTCTGGCTGCGCTGCTACCTGTACACCAGGAGCTCAACACCTAGCACCGGACAGCACGAGGCCGGCGAGGTCCTGAAGCCCCGCTCCCCTCGTGCCGCCGCTGGCCGCCATAGCCGCAGTCGCAACTTGCGGGTGTTGCCCTCCGACCAACGACCGCAGCCCACAGCCCACACACGCGTGTGGCTCCGGCCGGGTTCCCCGGCCGGAGCCACACGCGAAGAGCGTGGTCGTGATGTGCGGTCGCCTACGCGGCGAAAGGCTCTGCAGGGCTTCAGCCGAACGATGGTCCTTGCAGGCGAGAGGTGAGGCCCGGGGACAGTGTTCGCCAAGAAGGCTTCGGAAGAGTTCGCCAAGCTCGGCCGGACAGCGGCATCGACAGACGGGTTGGTCGTCCGCACGGTCCAGCCCCGGGCTCACCCTGCTGTCATCCGCGCAAGTGCGGGGCTGGTCAAGCAGTTGGACGAAGTGCGGGCCGAGCGGGACGAACTGGCCGTGGCCGACCGACAAGGTACCGGTGGTGGCGGTGGGGCAGGTCGCCGGGCAGCCGGTGCTGCTGGTGCCGCACCGCGCCCCGGGCACGGATGAGCAGGCCCTGCCCTCTGAGTACCGGAAGCTTCTGGAGCTCGTGCACGACGCGGATGAGCCGGTCATGGTCAAAGACGTGTCCCGGCGCTCGGCGTGGGCATCGAGGCACGACACACCGAGGCGACGCGTAGCAAGCTGAACCGGCTCGCCGGGCGGGGCTGGCTGCGCAAGACGCCCACCGGGCGCTTCCACCCACGCCCTGTAGCCCGGCGCATGACGTCCGTCCTAGAGCGTGCGCCGAAAGTGGATCAAGGTAGTGGTTGATCAATCGCGGCGAAATGAGGCGCTCACGCCTCGACCTGGTTTACCCGCTGCACCCCATCCGACGGGCCAGGCTCCCGATCTGGCATAAAGTGCCTGATCACATAGAGGGAGGGGGTGTTATCGTCCCTCGCATGGCTGAACTGATCGCTCCCACGGGACGGCTGCATTCCTCGTGGCTCGCGGCGCGTGACGAGTGGCAGCCTGGTGCTCACCAGGACGGGGCCGGCCTGCGTCTGGTTGGTGACGATGACCTCGACAGCCCGAAAGGGTTCGCCTCATGGGCCGAGCGACTGCGGCAGCAATCGGACCGGTCGCTGCCTGTCGGGGAAGGGCGCGTCCACGCCACCCACTGGTGGATCATCGACGGCGAGACGTACCTCGGGGCCATCGACCTTCGGCACTATCTGAACGCCATTCTGTTGGAAGGCGGCGGACACATCGGCTACAGCGTTCGGCCTTCTGCCAGGAGACGCGGACTGGCCACGTGGGCACTGGGAGCGGTTCTCCTCAAGGCGCCGGCGCTCGGTCTGGACCGGGTCCTCCTCACCTGTGACGATGGCAACGTCGGCTCGGCGCGCACCATCGAAAGCAATGGCGGCGTCCTCGAAGATGTGCGCAGCACCGAAACCGGGGACAAGCGCCGCTACTGGATCACTCTCGATGACGCTGGTCACAGCCATTCATTGATGGCCGCAACGAGGACGGTCGCCTCATAGCGGACGGCTAGCAGTCGTACCTCGTGGCCACGGCACCCTTGTAGTCCTCCGGTTCGAACTTCGGCGGGCTGCCAGGCTTCTTGCCCTACGGCAACAGTGGCTCCTGCACGGCCCATTGCTCGTCCGACAGATCTCCACGCGCCACAAACCGAGATCACGTCACGACCAAGATCCACTTTCGATACCCGCCCCAGCACCAGTCTGAGCGTTGCACCGAGTACGGAGTCAGTGCACCGCTCAGGGGCACGTCGGCATCCCCGTTCTGTCTCACCTCGCCTGCTCGTGCGTCGGCGCGAAGCCGGAAGGGGGCTGTGGGCTGGGCGGGCGGGTGTTGTCCGGGGCGGTCACTCGCGCCGGCTGGCGCGGTCGGCAGTGAGGCGGGCCTCGAAGCCGTCGAGGAGGGACTGAAGGCCGAACGCGAAGGTGTTGTCGGGCGCTGCGGCGTACTCCGTGGCAGCCGTGGTGTCGAGGCGTTCGCGCAGGCGCGGGAATTGCATGGCGGTCTCGGTGGCGCGCGTCATGGCGTCGGCCATCAGTTGCTCGGCGTCTGCGCCGTTCTTCCTCAGCCGGCGGTTCAGCGAGACCTGCGCGGCAGGGCCGAGCGCGCTGCCGAGCACGAAGGTGAACACGGTGGCAGCCGCCCAGTCCGCGTCGGCGGCGGCGAAGCCCGCCTTTTCATAGATGGCGAGGCTGAGGTCGTTGTGCCGGGCCTGGCCGGGTCCGTGCAGGAGGTGGCTGCCGAATGCCTGGACGAGCCAGGGGTGCTGGGTGAGCATCGCGTGCATGCCGGAGGCGTGGGCGGTGGCGGCCGTGCGCCAATCGGTGGCGTCGAGATCGGGCAGCTCGACCTCGTGCCAGATCGCGTCGCTGGCGAGTCGGACCAGATCGTCCTTGGTCTTGATGTGCCAGTAGACGGCCGTGGCGGCCGAGCCGAGCCGTTTCGCCAGGCTGCGCATGTTGAGGCCGTCCAGTCCCTCGTCGTCGAGCAACTCGATGGCCGCACGGACGATCCGGTCTGCGGTCAGTGTGTCTCGCGGCATGGCCACCACCCTACTTGCACTTAGTTCATGCCAAGCCTTGCACTTTGTTCGAGTGGCGGTTTACGGTGCTCTCGTACTTAGTTCAAGTGGCCGAAGGGGGAGCAATGTCGCAGGACAAGCTGTCGGAGTTCGTCAAGGCGCAGGCCACGGAGCTCGCAGTGCCAGGTGTCGCCGTCGGGGTGCTCCTGGACGGCCAGGAGATCTACGCCTCACACGGCATGACGAGCCTCAGCAACCCGCTGCCGGTCGACGCGAAGACACTGTTCCCTCTGGCGTCGGTGTCCAAGACCTTCACGGCGACCGCGCTGATGCGCCTGGTCGCCGAGGGGAAGGTGGACCTGGACGCGCCGGTGCGGCGCTACGTCCCCGAGCTGAAGCTCGCCAACGAGCAGGCCGCAGCGCAGATCACCGTCCTGAACCTGCTCAACCACACCGCGGGCCTGGACTGGAACCTGATCGACGACGGCGAGGGCGACCGCTCCCTGGCCGGGCTCGTGGCGAAGTTGCCCCAGCTGCCGCTGATCGCACCGCCCGGGGCCCGCGCCTCGTACAGCCAGGCCGGATACAACCTGGCCGGGCGGATCATCGAGAAGGTCACGGGCCTGCCCTTCGAGCAGGCCATGACCTCGCTCGTCCTGGAGCCGATGGGCCTTGCGGACACCGTGTACGGCCTGTCCGAGGTGATGGTCCGCAAGTTCGCTGTGGGCTACAACCGCGGCGACGACGGCGAACTGCATCCCGCCCGGCCCTGGGGAGCGTTCAAGGAGGGCGCGCGCGGCGACAACCCCGGTGGCGGCCTCGCCTCCTCGGTGAGCGATCTGCTGCGCTGGGCACGATTCCAACTCGGCGACGGCGATGGCGTCTTGCCCTCCCAGGCGCTGCACCGCATGCGGGAGCAGACGGTCGAGCTGCGCGCCAGCACGCTCGGCAACGGCTTCGGCATCTGCTGGTTCCTGCACGACCTGGACAGCCTCCACGGGATCGGCCACGGCGGCTCGGGTAACGGCCAGTTCGCCGAGCTGCTCATCGTGCCCGAGCGCAACTTCGCGGTGGTCTCCCTGGCCAACGCCGGCCCGGACGGCTACCCCTTCAACCAGTCCGTCGTGCGGTGGGCGATCGAGCACTACCTCGGCATCGTCGAGAAGGCGACGGAGCCGGTCCCGTACGACGAGGGACAGGCCCAACAGGTCGTCGGCCGCTACGAGATCGACGCCATGAACCTCGACATCGCCACCGACGGCACCCGCCTCACCCTGGCGGTCGGGATCAAGCCGGAGATCCGCGAGGCATCGGACGAGGAAATGCCCCCGGACTACCCGGCCGCGGACATCGGCTTCCTTCCCGGCGACGGCGACGAGTACATCGTCACTGAGGGCGGCCTCAAGGGGCAGCGCGGCTACTTCTCCCGCGACGTCAATGGCGCAGTCACAGGCGTCGACCTCGCCAGCCGGCTCTTCAACCGTGTAACGGAGGCATCCTGATCCAACGCAGGAAGGGCGGTCCCGACCGGCCGCCCGTACTCACGGACACGACCCGTCTCCGCGGCAACGTTGGTGCGCTCTCGTCGGTACGGGGTGGTGCACATCCACCCGTAGGCCGACAACGCCCGGCGTGGCCGGTTCCGGGCGCAACACACGTGCCTTCGGCAGCAGTTGACGAAGGTTCTATCTTGCTGGCCCGAGGGGTCCAGATGTTCAGGGGATGGTGGAATGGGCGAGGCAAGTGACGCTGCACGCTCGGTAGTCGTGCAGTTCCGGCGCGACGGATTCGTCGCGCCGGAGAGCGTGGAGCGTGCGGAGTTCGACGTCTGGGACCGGATGACCCCTGGCCTGGTACTGCTCGTCGCCTATCAGATACTGGTCAAACTGCGTGAGGAGGACGGCCGGACCGACCCCGGTCGTCCGGCGCCCGGGTCGGACGAGGAAACGGCCGAGTTGATGGCCAGGGCCATGCTGGGGGACGAGGCGGCGGCTTCGGAGACCTCACGACGCGACCTGATCACCCTCGACCGACTGCTGGAGCTCCTGGTCTCCGTGATCGCCGAGGAGTCGCTGTCCGAGGAAGCGGTGGACGCCCTGCTGGAGGCCGCGGAGGAGAGCTGCCTTGTCGTCGGGCCGTGGGACGAGAGGGACGACCGTCGGCCGCAGAGTGGCGAACTGATCGATCTTGGTGGCCTGTTGGTGCCGACGGAGCCCGGTCTGAAGATCGAGCTCATGTCGTCCCGCGAGGACGGCTCCCTCGCCGGCGTCACCGTCATCCGCGGCCGGACCGCGATCCAGCTCCAGGCGTTCCGCGCACTCGGGGACACCTCCTGGGCGAGTGTCCGTGAGGATCTGGCCCGTACGATGCGCCGCCGGGGCGGCTCCGCGGAGGAGCGCGTCGGCCCCGCGGGGCCCGAACTCCAGGCCATCGTGCGGATCCATGGACCTCCCGGCAAGGACCGCCAGACCGCGCGGGTGCTGGGCCACGACGGCCCGGGGTGGATCCTGCGCGGCTTCGTGACGGGCGTCGGCGCGGAACCCGACAGCACCGAGGAGTGGCCCTACGCCACGTTCCAGGGCACGGTGGTCCGCCCGCCCTCCACTCCCTCGGCCACCGACGCGCTGATCCGGCTGCGGTGGCCGGAGTCGGGGGTCTGAGCATGCGACCACACAGGGGCTGCCGTTCCCGCATCGCCGTCGTCGCAGCCGCTCACTCCAGTAGTTACGCAGCCATCGGTCATCTGGCCTTCTGGCCGCGCTGCCCGCCCCCACCGCGGCCGGAGAACGCTTCTGGTCCAACCTGTGGAGGTCCTCGGGCACCGCCTACCTGCTACCTGCCAACATCAAGGCCAAGGTGCTGCAATCCCTGGCAGGCGAAGGAACCGCCCTGGCCCGACAGATCCTCTCGGCCATCGATGAGATGACCCCGCCCCAGCGCCTCGCAGCCGGGGAAGTGATCGGTCAAGCCCTCGCCGAGTCCGACCGTCTTCCCGACCTCAAGACACAAGTCATCGGGGAATTGTGGCTCCGCGATCTCGAACTGACCGCCTGGCACGTCCTGCACGCCGACCACAGGTGGGACGATCCCGCCGGACGTAAAGCATTCCTCGACGCCTGGACAAGCCTCTGAGCCTCTACTCCTTCAACGCTCCGACATCCGCACCGGCATACGGCGCTGGAGCCGCCAAACGGCGTGCCACCCGGCCTCGCCCCGAGCAGCCAGGCCTGCCGGCAGCCCGAGACGCGAGAAGCATCCGCGTCGTGTATCTCTGCCGACGCGGCGGGAGTGTACCTAGCGGCACGGCTTTTACCGTGCCGTCTGGCGTCCGGAAGCGGTGGTGGGCGCGGTCCGGCGGGAGCGCGTGGGCGGTGTGTCGGGCGCCTGGCCGCTTCGGGCGTGGGCGGCGTTGATGCGCTGGGCTTCTTCGAGTTGGTCTTCGAGGATGACGATGCGGCAGGCGGCCTCGATCGGGTTCCCCTGGTCGACGAGTTCGCGGGCGCGGGCGGCGATGCGCAGTTGGTAGCGGGAGTAGCGGCGGTGGCCGCCCGGGGAGCGCAGCGGGGTGATGAGGCGGGCTTCGCCGATGGCGCGCAGGAAGCCCTGGGTGGTGCCGAGCATCTCGGCGGCCCGGCCCATGGTGTAGGCGGGGTAGTCGTCGTCGTCGAGACGGCCGTAGGAATCGTCTGCTGTCATCGCACCTCTTCGTAAAACGCGTCGAGGGGCCCTGGTGCCGTACCGGCACCAGGGCCCCGAAGGAACTGTCACACCATCTGCCGGCCCTCATGCTGCGCCGGCCTTCTGTTTCCGCGGGCCCGGCCTGAACGCTGCCGGGAGTGCGGGGATCGCGAATGCGTGACCGGAGACCACCTCACTATCGATGTCCTGCGGTACCCGGGCCCATGCATTCCGCCCGGGCGATCCTGATGGCGCTCAACCCCTCCGTTCTTCCCTCTGGATCAATCACTTGCCAAACCGGTACTGCGTACTGCTGGTGGCCTTCAACAGCGCCACGTTTCGACAGCCAGCCCCGTCGCCCGTGCTGCACCTGCTCTGGCTTGGAACCCCGCTGCCGAACCTCCCGGTGCGCGCGCCCGCAGCCAGACGCCTTCACCGGGGAACCACTCGAAAACCGTGCTGCTGGTACTGCGGTACCGCTACGGCGGCCCCTGATCACTGCGGGCCACCCGGTCCGGCCGTCAGTCCCGTCGCCGTCCTAAGACCACGCTGGCTTCGGAACTCCACCGCCGTACCGTCTTGCGCACTGCAACTGCGTACTGCTGCCCGGCAGTTCATCTCTGCCGGGCCCTTCTCGATCTCGGCTACGAGAGAAACCATAGCCGCACGATCACCCAATGTCTACTTCAGCCAGGATAGATTTTTGCGTTTCCGACAGCGAGGTAATCACCACCGAGCGTTATGCGTTTCCCGGCCCTGCATGGCCAGGGCACCCCGGTAGCCCGCACCGGCAGGCTCGGCCGGCACGCGGCACTCCTGCCGCTGCCGAAAATGCAGTGGGCGGCGGCGGTGCTCTATAACGGCTTCGGAGATACGAGGAGGCCTACGCGGCTGCCAAGCGCGGTTGTGAGAAGCCACAGGAACTCGGCCTGTACCTCCAGTCGATGGTTGAGCTCATCGAGGCATCAGCACGACTCGGAAGCCCGGAACACGCAACCGAGACGGGCCAAACAATCCACGACATGGCGCTGGCCAGCGGCACCGAATGGGCTCTTGGCACCTCGGCCAGGGTCAGTGCTGGTGAGCGACGGGCAGGCCGCCGACGCTCTGTACCGCCAGGCGATCGAGCGGCTCGGCAACGCCGAGGTGCGGACGGAGCTCGCACGCGTCCAGCTTCTCTACGGTGAGTGGCTTCGCCGCGAGAACCGCCGCGCAGACGCCCGTGCTCACCTGGCCGCCGCCCACGAAATGCTCAACCAGGTCGGGGCCGAGGCGTTCGCGGGGCGTGCGCGACGCGAGCTGCAGGCCACGGGAGCGAAGGTTCGTAAACGCACCGCCCCGACGCATGGAGCCCTCACTCCGTAGGAAGCGCAGATCGCTTGCCTCGCCGGCGACGGGCTCACGAACCCCGAGATCTGCGCCCAGTTGTTCATCAGTCCCCACGCCGAATGGCACCTCCGCAAGGTGTTCTCGAAGCTGGGCATTTCCTCCCGCAGGGAGATCCGACCAGGCAGCTCGAAGGCGAAGCGACGTCGGCCTAAATGCTCACCGACTCGCGTTCCCACGCCGGCGCCTGGGGCGATTCCTCCTTGACCGGAGTTGCTCACGTTCTCTCCCAGATGTCATGCGGGCGAAAGCCGGTACGGAGCGGCCGAGACGGCTGTCATGCGTCAGTCGACATCCACCAGTTCCCTCCGCAGTTGGGTGACGCGGGTCTGCAGTTCGGCCGCTTCTGCGGTCAGCGCCACCATCGCGACCGCGATATCGGTGCGTCCTTCATGGGTTTTGGCCATGGTGCTCCTGTGCTGTCGCCGCGTTGCCATGGGCAACCGAAGACACGTGTCGATTGCCTTGCGGCGGAATCCGGTGAGCCGTTCCCCGAAAGGATCGGGTGCCCCGTCCCGGAGAAAAGGGCCACCCGAATCGATGTCTACTGCTGCGCGAGCCAGTCGGCGAACCTCGTGCCGGCGATGTGTGCGTCGGTACCCGGCAGAAGCGTGGTCTCCTCCAACTCGGCGCCCCAGTACGTCGCCTGCGGGTCGGTGACGATCTTGCGGGGGTCGTTCTGGGCGCTGAGTCCCATGCGGATGAACTGCTCGAGCTGGAACGCTTCGGGACCGGCGACCTCGACCACGCCGCAGACAGGGTCCCCGACCGCGGTGAGGCCGACGGCCGCGGCCACGTCGTCGGAGACGATGGGCTGGATCTTGGCATCGGGCAGGCGCACGGTGTCACCCTCGGTGACCCCGTCGGCGAGTCCCTTCGCGAACTCGAAGAACTGGGTGGCGTGCACGATGGAGTAGGGGTTGCCGGACGCCCTGATCAGGTCTTCCTGGGCCTGCTTGGCGCGGAAGTATCCGCTCTCCTGGAGGCGATCGGTGCCGACCACGGACAGTGCCACGTGATGCGCGACGCCCGCCTCGATCTCCGCCTTCAGCAGATTGGTCGTCGATGTGTGGAAGAAGTCCATGACGGCCTCGTCCTCGAACGAGGGCGAGTTCGACACGTCGACCACCACCGACGCACCCTGCAGGACTTCGGCCAGCCCCTCACCCGTCAACGTGTTGACGCCGGTGCTGGGCGCCGCCACGACCGCCTCGTGCCCGTGCTCGCGGAGCCTGGCGACCACCTTCGAGCCGATGAGCCCGGTTCCACCGATTACTACGACCTTCATGACGGGGTTCCTTTCGGGTTTCCCTGGTGCCTGTAGCAGTAGAGACCGGGCACGGGCCCTGTTTGTGACAACCCCTATTCGACGAGTTTGGCCGCGGCCGAGACTTCCTCCACCAGCGAGGAAATCTCGTCGGGAACGGCCGGAATGCTCTCGCGGGTGACGCCCGTCGTCGGGGACCACACGAGATTGACCTGCAGAGCGGAATCCAGATCGGGGTAGTCACTGAGGTTGTGGCAGCCACGCGTCTCGCGACGCTCGAGGGCCGATTCGAGGGTGGCCCGGGCCGCCAGCGCGGCTGACTTGAGATCGAAGACGTGTGCGAGGTCCTGATAGTCCGCGATGTCCGGGTGGATGCCGACGGTCTCCATGCGCTTGTCACGCGCACGGCGGCGTTCAGGAGGAGAACGTGGTGCCACAGTCCAGGGACGCCACGAAGGGTGCCAGCTTTTCCGGATTCATGACCCACATGGCCCGCTCGATGCCGCGTTCCGAGATGTCCAGGGTCAGCAGAACGACGGCCGTCCCGCCGGCCGAGACGAGGGCGGCAGGCCCGCCGTTGGCCTCGACCCAGTGGATCTCCTTCTGCGGCCAGAAGCGCGGGGCGAAGGCTGCAAGGTACCTGGAGACGTGCACCGAACCGACGACCGGAATCCTGGACGCCCCGCGCAGCCCGTTCCCGTCGGTGTAGCTGACCACATCGTCGGCGAGGATGCCTTCGAGCACGGCCAGATCGCCGGTCTGTGCCGCGGTGAGGAACACCTCCATCAACCGTCGGTGCTCGGTGGCCTCGACGGGCTTGCGACGCTCCGACGAGATGTGCTTGCGCGCCCGGCTGACCAGCTGGCGCGTATTGGTCTCGCTGGACTCCAGCATGTCCGCGATCTGCTGGTAGGGGTAGTCGAAGGCCTCCCGCAGCACATAGGCGGCCCTTTCCACGGGGTTGAGCCGCTCCAACAGGAAGAGCACCGCCGTGTCGAGCGCCTCGGCCCGCTCGGCGCCCAACTGCGGGTCCGCGCGCGTGTCGACCGGCTCCGGCAACCAGGGTCCGATGTACGACTCGCGCCGCACCCTGGCGGACTGGGCAACGTTCAGCGCCAGCCGGGCGGTGACAGTGGCGAGGAACGCCTGCGGCTCGCGGACCACGTCACGGTCGGTGCCCTGCCACCGCAGCCACGCGTCCTGGAGCACGTCCTCGGCCTCCGTGGTGCTGCCGAGGACTCGGTAGGCGATGCCGAAGAGATGGGGACGCGCCGTCATGAACACGTTCGTCGCCTCGTCGAGGGAGTCCGTGTCGTCCCCGATACCCATGCGTGCCGCCTTCAGTTCCGACCCTGTTCCCGCAAGCGCTTGCCCATGGTACGGCGGGCGGGGCACCACCCACGACGTAGTTGCCGGTCAGGCCCGAGGAGCTTGCCATGCCGAGTGTGTCACCACTTCCCCGGGTTACTTACCTGAAGCGCGAGGCCGCCCGGCAGGGACATACGCCTCCAGTCGGCGGTGGGTTACCGCCCTCCGCGTGAAGTCCACGTCCACTACGAGAAGTTACGAATCGTGGGCCGAGGGGCGGTGCGGCTCAGCCGGCAAATTCGTCGACGCCGAGGGCGAAGTCCCAGTGACCCACTCCCTGACCGGCGAGGCCCACCGTGACCAGGCCCGCTCCTTCCAGCCAATGCGCCATCTTCAGGTCGCCGACGTCCAGCGGGCGCAGCCCGAGGCTCTTGACGAACTCCGCCACGCCCGCTTTGGCCTGCGCACTGTCGCCGGCGACGAAGACGACGGGCCGACCCTTCTCCAGGACATGACGGAAGACGGTGTTGAACGCCTTCACCACGCTGGCGCTGGCCGGCACCACCTTGGCGGCTTCCTGCGCGATCGAGGTCTGCTCGCGGTGGGCCAGCCCATCGAAGGTGGAATTGAAGGGGTTGCTGATGTCGACGATGACCTTGCCCGCGAGTGCGTCGCCGTACCTAGCGACGGCCGGAACGACGCCGTCGAACAACAGGGCCACGATGACGATGTCCCCGGCCGGGACGGCGCCCCACTCTCCCGTCGTGGCGCCGCCGCCGAGAGCCTTGGCCAGGTCAGCGGCCTTGGACTGATCGCGGCCCATGACCTCGACGGTGTTGCCACCCGCTACCGCCCGCGTGCCGATGGCGCGGGCCATGTTCCCGGTGCCGATGATGGTGATGCTGCTCATGCGGTGTGCCCTCTTCCTTGTTCTGGAGCTTTCCATTTGTCTCGTTCGTGTCGGTCCTGGCCCAGCGCGTCGACTGCGGCGCACTGGGCCAGCCGCTACTTGTCAGGTACCTCGGCATCACCTCTGACGTGCCGCTTCAGGCTGCCGACTCGCAGTCGCCGTCTCCCGGAACATCGAGATCCCAATCCAGCGGACACCCAGCCAAGTAGGCCGCAAAGCTGAGTTACTCCAAGGAGTCAGGTCATGGAGATGGGACGACGGAGTCCATGATCGTTACTTCCCGTCCGTACGCAGTTCCCAGGACCACATGCCGAGGAGGTGGGCAAGGTGCCCCTGCGTCTCGACGGCGGACGGCAGCGGGCGCCAGAAGATGGTCACCTCGGCAATCTTGCCGTCCGCGTCGAGCAGGATGTGGTCCATGCCGTTGACCATGGTGTCTTCGATCTGCAACCGAAAGAAGGCCGCGTGGTGGCTCTCGCCGGTAAGGACCTCCCTCTAGCTGAGGTCGGTCGCCACCCTGCTGACGGTCTGTATGGCTCCCGTGACGGCCTCACGGCCAATGAGTGGCTCGTCGCCGAGCGGGCTGATCAGCACCACGTTCTCAGCGAGTACACCGGGAGGGCGTCTTCGTCTGCGCCGCCGTGCATGCAGTCGATGAAGGACTGGATGGTGGCGCGGCGCGGGGCGAGTTTCGAGGACAGCTCCTTCGCCCGTGTCCACGCTGGTAAATGCGTGCGTGCCCCGTATTTGCCAGTGTCTGGCGGTTAGACGACGGTGGTGCCGCCGTCTGTGGTCAGTTCCAGTCCGTTGACGTAGCTGGAGTCGTCGGAGGCGAGGAAGAGTGCGACGGTGGCGATCTCCTCGGGGCGACCCATCTCTCCGCGGGGGATCAGGGACTCGAAGGCCTTCTTGGTGGCCTCGTCGAAGACTTCCTCCTGCTTCGCTGTGGCGACCTGGCCGGGGGTGAGTACGTTGACCCGGATCTTCCGGTCCTTGAGCTCGTTGAGCCACACGCGGGCCCAGGCCTGCTGCACGGCCTTGCTGCCGGCGTACACGCTCCATCCGGGAAAGCCGCGCAGGGAGGCGTTCGAGCCGGTCATGAAGATCGAGGCGCCATCGTTGAGCAGCGGCAGCGCCTTCTGCACCGTGAACAGGGTGCCGCGCGCGTTGAGCAAGAAGGCGCGGTCGAACTGCTCTTCGGTGATCTCGCCAAGCTTGGCCTGCTCACCCATTCCGGCACTGGCCCACAGGACGTCGATCGAACCCTTTTCCTTCTTGACCGTCTCGTAGAGGCGGTCAAGGTCGGCCAGCTCGGCCGCGTCACCCTGCACGGCGGTGACGTTGCGGCCGATCACCTTGACGGCTTCGTCGAGGGCTTCCTGCCGCCGGCCCAGGATGTAGACGTAGGCCCCTTCTTCAACGAACAGCTGGGCGCCGGCCAGCGCCATGCCGGTTGAGGCGCCGGTGATCACCGCTACCTTGCCATCGAGCTTTCCCATGATCACTCCATTGAGCTGACGAGTATTCGGAACAGCCGAGACGTTATGTACACCGGCCTGTGTGCTTAACGTATCCGAGGGCCGACTGGAGCGCAAGCTATGTATACCGATCAGTACCCGACTGCGTTAGACTGTGGATATGACGGAGCTGGAGAAGGGCCCCCAAGGCCGACGCCGCGGCCGGGGCGCACGCGAACGCATCCTCGGCGCGTCCCGGCAACTGTTCGGCGACCAGGGCATCAACCGCACCGGGATGGACCAGCTGTGCGCAGTGGCCGAGGTCTCGAAGCGCACCGCCTACCAGCACTTCACCACCAAGGACGAACTCGTCGCCGAATACCTTCGCCGATTCGATCCCGACGTCATGTCCGCGGTGTTCGACCGCACCGACCTCACCCCCCGCGAACGACTGCTCGCCGCCTTCGAGCTGCCCGCGTCCGGGACGCAAGAGCTCACCCCCATGTGCCCGTACATCGCGGCGGCCGTCGAACTCCACGACCCCCAACACCCCGCGTCCCAATACGCACGCGACTACAAGCAAGCCATCGCCGCGCGCCTGGCAGAAACCGCACGCGAAGCCGGCGCCACCCACCCTGAACAACTCGGCGAACAACTGGCACTGCTCCTCGACGGCGCCGCGGCCCGCACGCGAGTCCTCAACACCGAAAGCTTCCCCACCGCCGCCGCCATCGCCGCCGTCCTCATCGACAACGCCATCCCCACGACAGCCCAGCGATGAGGGTCGAGCACGATGAGGGTGGGTCGCTGTAGAAAGAGGTAGAGGTTTGCTCCACCCTTGAGGTGGGGGGCGAACCGGCCGTGCTCCAGGACACCTCCGCCTCCGAGGCGGCCTCCGCCGAGCTCGCGGACCTGCTCGACGACCAGATCGTCGCGCTGATGAACCGCTCGCGGCCGTCGTCCGAGCTTCCGGTGCAGGTGGATCCGAAGTAGGCGTACACCTCCACCTGCATGCCGGTGGTCGTCGCCCCACGCTCCCGCGCTGCGCCCTGACCTGCGGTTGCCCACGGGGTCTCGGCATCCTCCACCAGCGCGGCCGGCAGGCGCTTCTGGCTTCGTCTGCTGTCCGGCGCGGTAGCGCTGCAGGATGCGGGTCGAGACGCCCAGCTGTTCAGCCACAGCCTTCGTGGACTTCTTGGCGCCCGCCCGTGTAGAGGAATTCCACCTGAGCCTTCGCGGATTGCGGCGCGGGCCGGATGAACACCTTGCGCTCCGCGGCTTGAGGGCGTCCAGGCCCCTGCTGCGGCGCGGGGCCGGCGGCTGCGTGTCGTCGCTGTCGATCATTCATCCAGCAGACGCCCGTTGTCGGCGTCGGCTGAACCTGGGTTCTGGATCACTTTCAGTGCTAGGGCCACGGAGGGTCACCGAAACCGCGATCATGAACGGCATCGCGCGGTGAGGAGGACCCGTTTGCGGAGCAGGTCGAAGTTGGCTCGGCCGAACATCTGCCGCTTCAACATCTTGATCTTGTTGTTCTGACCCTCGACCGCGCCGGAGCTGTAGCGAAGGCTGAGGCCGGCGACGACGGCATCGAGATCCTGGCCGAGACCGGTGACGAAGGTATGAAGGGCTGGCAGGTCCTCGGCCCGGACGCTCGTGATCCACTTGTTCAGGTCCCGGCCCTGACGGTTGTTCATGAGCTCGGCAAACGTGCGGACGTGGTGGGCGGTGCGGTCGAGCGCGGGGCAGCGAGCCAGGATCGCTTTGAGCTGCTGGGTCTGGTCCTCGGTGAGGCGGTCGGGATGGCGGGTGAGCCAGCTGGTCACATTCCGCACGGACGGCGTCTTGTGGGGCGGGTCGTGCGGAAAGTTCTCGCGGAGTTTGGCCACGTAGACCTTCACCACGTTCTCGCCGCCGGGGTAGCCACGTTCGCGTACTTCCTCGAACAGGCGGCGGGCGACGGTGCAGCCCTCCGCCCACCGCTGGTGCAGGTAAGGCTTGTAGGGGTCGAGAATGCTGGCTCGGCCGGTCCACCGGCCAACCAGGAGTTCGTCCGCGCTTGCCGCGTTGGCGAAGCGGCGGACGGTATTGCGGGCCAGCCCCTGTTGGCGGGCGATCGCGCGCAGTCCGATGCCCTGCTCGAGGAGAGCGTGGATAGCCGCGTGCTGTTCCCGGATGCGGTCGGAGAGTCGGCCGGTTGTCCGCGGCCCTCTGGGAGAGGGCGGATCGAGGTTCGTGTTCTCCGTGTCCGCGACGGCCTGGGCCGTGGCGGCGTCGTGCGGCTCACGTAGCAGAGCGCGGTGTTGAACGACTGTCTTCTCGACGGCCTCAGTAAGGTTCGACCAGATGTGCCATCGGTCCGCGACGTGGATGGCGTTCGGGGCGCCGAGCCGTCCGGCCTCGGCATAGGCGGTGGAGCGGTCCCGACAGATCACCTCGATGCCGGGATGGTCGGCGAGCCACTTGGCGACCGTCGACGTCGTCCGGTCCGGCAGCAGGTCGATGGGCTGACGGGTTTCGATGTCGATCAGGATCGTGCCGTACTTGTGGCCCTTGCGCAGCGCGAAGTCGTCCACCCCGAGCACCCGCGGTGTCGAGGTCTCGGGCTCCGGCAGGCGACGGATCAACCGCAGCAGTGTCGACCTGCTCACCCCGGCGGCCAGAGTCTGGGAGAGGCGGGCACCGGCACGGCCGGCCAGCATCACCGCCACACGCTCCAGCACTGTCTGCAGCCCGGCGCTGCGTCGGCCGTGCCGGACGGTCAGTCCGTCGACCTGCTCGGCGAACGTCGCCTGTCTGCACAAACGT
Organism: Streptomyces sp. NBC_00289; assembly: GCF_041435115.1. NCBI lineage: Bacteria > Bacillati > Actinomycetota > Actinomycetes > Kitasatosporales > Streptomycetaceae > Streptomyces > Streptomyces sp. NBC_00289. Next base: position 743,779 of record NZ_CP108046.1, read on the forward strand.
TGGCCGCAGCGGAACCGCCGCACCTGTAACTCGATCAGCACCGGACGCCCTCTGACCGAGCTGTCGGCGAGCCGCCGTACGTACCGGCTGTGCACCCGAGACGACAGCGTCCCGCACGCTGGACATACGACCCGCTCCGCAACCGCCCGGGCCCGCACGGCCACCAACTCGCCGTCAGGCACAACGTTTTCGATCACGACACCTTGGACCTGGTGGAACCACAGGTTCTGGAGGAGAACATCACCCACGACCGTTCATGATCGCGGTTTCGGTGACCCTCCGTGGCCCCAGCACTGAAAGTGATCCAGAACCAGGATTCGGGCGACGGCGAGACCCGTTCCCCTGTGGACAGAATCCGTGTCCGGGCGCCCACGTTGCGGGAGGGTTGACGGCGCAGGTCAGCAGATCGTGGGTGGAGGGCCACGTCCAGAGCAAGAGGCCGGCCATGGCGTTGCTGGAGTTCTCCGACCGGCTACCGCAGTGTTCACGCTGCCGGGGCAACCGCATCATAGGCGGGGTGGCCCCGCAGGACGACGAACAGGGGCGGCCGGTCTACCTCGGGCTTCGCGTCAAGGAGGGCGCAGGTCTGCTGATGGAGTGGACGAAGGAGTGCACGGCCACCCACGGCTGGTACCTGCCGGACACGCCTCCCGACCAGCCCTGAGCCGTCATCGGCAGAAGCTGCCGGGCGCGTAGCGCCGCCGCGTCGACGGGCAGCGCGGCCGCCGGGTCCGAAGGTGTCGAGGGCTGCGAGGCGATCTGGGCGCGGCAGTCCGCTGCGGATAGGGTGCAAAGAACGCGCGGCGCGGGCGCCCGGAGGATGGCCGCGCCACACCTTGTGGGTCAGAGTTTGCCCAGGTACTCGGTGGCCTCGATCTCGTTCAGGTGGATGAGGACGTCATGTGACTGGCCAAGGGCGATCTTGTACGTCACGGGGTCGGGCCATCCGGCGCCGATGTTCCAGGTGACCCGCGACGTGTCGAGCCAGGCGCGCGCGGAGTTGGGGACCGTGCGCATGTCGAGGATGTAGTCGTCCTGACGGACCTTGTCCAGGGTCTCCTCGTTGGAGCCGGGCTTCGCGGCACCCACGCTGTAGGTGCGCATCACGTTGTCGTCGGTGCCGAACGCCTTGAAGGAGCCCTTGAAGAAGCTGAAGCCGATGCTGACGTACTTCCTGCCCAACGCGTCGCGCAGGAACGCCCCTTGGGTCTTGGGGTACCGCTCGTCGAAGGAGTCGTACGACACATGGGTGTTGTGCGCCGACAGCAGGATCCGGTCGCCGGTGTGCTTGTTCCACCAGGCCACGTTCTCCGCCATCACCTGGTCACGGAGCCTCATCATCTCCGCGACCTGGGCCTCGTCGGTGATGTCGAGGGAGTAGCCCTTGGCCATCTGATGGATGGCCCTGGCGTGCTGCACGGTCCACAGGTGCTCCTGCCGGTCGGCGCCGGAGCCGGGGCGCTGCTTGCGCAGCAGCTCGTACACCTTCCCGGTCCGCTCCGCCCGCTCCTCGCGCTCGGCCAGTGGCAGCTTCAGGTAGTCCCCGCTGTAGGTGCCGGCGTCGGTGGTCGGCGCCAGGCCGCGGTACAACTCGGCGACGCGCTCCAGCAGTTGCGGATACTGGCGCGCCACCTGGTCGGTCACCTTCTCGTACAGTTCCGGCCCGGCGTATCCCATGTCGTTGCCCATGAACTGCACCTTGTCCTTCGGGTGCTGGCGGTTGTAGTCCCGCATCCACTCGATGAGGTTGATGTAGTCCTGGTTGTTCCAGATCCGGTACGCCCCCTGGAACTCCTCGTTCGCTATGTCCTTGAGGTTGCCTTTGCCGTTCAGTACGTAGTCGTTGAGCCGTAGACCGCTGCTCCAGGCGAGCTCAAGGGAGAAGGTCCGGAAGCCCTTCTGCTCCACCAGGTAACGGAAGACCCGGTGCTTCATGCGGAAGAAGTCCTGCGATCCGTGGCTGGCCTCGCCCAGACCCACTACCTCGGCGTCCGTGACCATACGGCCCAGCGCGTCCAGGTCCCGCAGACTGCCTTCGGGCTCGGTGCTCCTCAATGTGTGGGCACTGCGCTCGATGGCATCGACCACGCCGCCCGCCCGTTGCCCTGTGGCCGATGTCTTGGAAAGGCCGGCGGACGCTGGAACCTGAGTCGGTGACTTGTCCATGGCATCGCCGATGGCCGGAGTGGCAACCGCCACGGCACCGAGGGAGAGGAGGACCGAGTGGGCTTGATCCGCTTTGACGGACATCCGAGATCAGGGGTTCAGCCCCGGGAGGATGTCCATCATGGAGAGCATGGGGAAGAAGAAGCCTCGCCCTCGTCGCTCGTTCACGCCGGAGTTCAAGGCGGAGATCGTCGAGCTGTGTCGACGCGGTGACCGCTCGGTCGGTCAGATCGCCAAGGACTTCGATCTGACCGAGACCGCGGTGCGTGACTGGGTGAAGCAGGCCGAGGTCGATGCGGGCGAGCGGGACGGCCTGACCAGCAGCGAACGTGAGGAACTGGCCGCACTGCGGCGGGAGAACCGCCGTCTGCGTGAGGACGTCGACATCCTCAAGCGGGCCACGGCTTTCTTCGCGAAGGAGACCCGGTGACGGTGCACCCGTTCATCGAGGCGGAGAAGCGTGCAGGTCACAGCGTCAAACGAGCGTGTGAGCTGCTGAAGGTCTCCAGGACCGCCTTCTATGCCCGCCGCGCTGCCAAGCCTGGTCCCCGCGCGGTCCGTGACGCCGAGCTGGCGGAACAGATCGCCGACGTCCATACGAGATCGCGGGGAACCTACGGCGCCCCGCGCGTCCATGCCGTGCTCAAGCGGGCAGGCGCCGGATGTGGCCGCCGACGTGTCGCGCGGCTGATGCGGGCTGCCGGCCTGCAGGGCCGACACCGCAGACGACGGCACCTGACGACGATCCCCGATCCACGAGTTGCCCTGCGGCCCGATCTCGTCGTCCGGGACTTCCAGCCCGACCCCGCCGGCCTGGATGCCCGCTGGTGCGGCGACATCACCTACATCGCCACGGAGGAGGGCTGGCTCTATCTGGCCACCGTCATCGACATCGCCTCCCGTCGCGTGGTCGGCTGGGCGACAGCCGACCACCTGCGGACCGATCTGGTCGCCGATGCCCTCACGGCCGCCTGCCGCAAGCGCCGTCCCACCCGGCCGGTGATCTTTCACTCGGATCGTGGCTGTCAGTACACGAGCCAGCAATTCGCCGCGCTGGCAGACCAGTTGGGGGTGCGTCTGTCGGTCGGCCGCACCGGACAATGCTGGGACAACGCACTCGCCGAGTCGTTCTTCGCCACCGTCAAAGGGAGCTGCTCGACGCCGTCTCCTGGCCCAGCCGGGCCGCCGCCCGCACCGCGATCTTCGATTTCATCGAGGGCTGGTACAACTTGCACCGTCTGCACAGCAGCCTCGGCTATCGCAGTCCCGCCGAATACGAGACCGCACTCGCAGCCTGACCACCACACCGATGGTGTCCGTCAAAGCGGAACAAGCTCAGAGGGAATGATTACTGCCTTGCGTCGCGTCATGGCTTCAGATTCCCGTGCGCACAGGGGTCGTCTCCAACCCATACGCTGCCCACCTCCGGGTACCGCAGGCACTACCGCCGGGACTCCTGGCACCACCATGTCCACGGCTTCCCGGGCGTGAGACAGGGCCCGGCTTCCACCGGGCCCTGTCTCACGTCATATCGCGGGTTCAACTCAGTTGTTCAGCGCGGAGATCATCAAGGCTGCAACCGAAGTCGGCCGCGACGTCACTCCGCACCCGCAGAACCAGCCGGGTGGGAAATGAGGTGACGGCCGGTGGGGCTCCACCACTGCGGCGGTCAGCTCTCGTTGTGGCAGTTGTACGGGTTGGGGTCATCGAAGTCGTGGCCGGCGAAGCAGGCCCGGAAGTCGTAACCGTTGGGCTTGATCAGGAACGCCATGTCCTGGGTGTTGTTCCAGATGTAGTTGCCGCTGCCCCAGTACAGGTGGCCTGCGGTGTTGGTGCCCCGCCCGGTGTGCAGCTTGACCGTCTTGCCCGCGCCGAGCTTGTACGACGGCAGGACGTAGCGGTGCCCCGCCGTATCCTCCACAGACCAGCCCTTGAGCTGCACCGCGGCGGAGTTGCCGTTGTGGATGTTGATCCACTCGTTGTTCAGGCTCGTGTTGGAGCGGGTGTCGCTGCCGGGGCTGTCGTACTGCCATCCGCCGAAGTGAACGGTCTTCGGATCGGTCGCGGCAAAGGCCGGGGCGGTGGCAAGCGTGCCGGCGGCCATGGCGGCAGCGGCGATCAACACGGCGTACTTCTTCAAAGTGGTCCCTCCCTGTGCATGGACACGCCCCAGCCTCGCGCTGCGGCGCAGGGAAGCCGGGGCAGCCGTCATGCTGACACACCGCACACGTGCGCCACATCGGTGGGGCACGGAAATTGTCTTCAGAGACTGGGGAGCCCTGGGATGTCCTCAGGACACCCCCCTCCGAACGAGGATGGGCTTGCGTTCTGCCCGTAGCCGGCGTCGGCCACCAGCACCGGCGGAACCAGACCCCAATACACCAGCCCGGCAACGGCGTCCAGAGCCAGGCGCCTCTTCTCCCGGTGTCCGATCTCCTCCGGGATCCCGGTCTTGCGCCGGCGGACCGGATCCTGCACCCACTCCTGGGGCACGAACAGGCGCCACTGCGGCGGACACGACGCGGTGTCGGAGACCGCGTGCACACTCACCGCGACCTGACAGTTGGGCTGCTTGCCCACACCACACTGATGCTGGCCGCTCTCGCGCCGGCCGCGGTCACAGCCGTCGGCTGGACTCTGGCCATCCGCCGGCGCACGCGGTGCGAACCGAACGGCGGGTCCCCACGCCGGCAGGGCGGCGGCCACGGCGTCACAGAGGGCAGCACTCCGCCGCTACCAGAGCTCAGAAGCGCTCGGGCACGTCATCGGCGGCACCTTGCCGGTTGCCGTACTTCTCGCCGAGTCCGCGGTAGCGCCAGACGGCCGCGGCGGAGAGCCAGGAGGCCGCGAAGACGGCGACCACGATGTAGCCGAGCAGTTCGAAGTGATCCGCCAGGGAAGCGTAGGCGGCAAGGGCTCCCCCGGCTCCGGTGGCGTCGGCAGCGAGTCCGGCGACGTAGACACTGGCGATCAACGCGGCCACGGCCACGGTCATGCCGGTGGTCGCGATGTTGTAGTAGAGCCTGCGCGCGGAGCTGCGGTACGCCCACGAGTACAGGCGTGTCATCAGCATGCTGTCGGCGGTGTCGAAGGCGCTCATTCCCGCGGCGAAGAGCAGCGGGAGGGAGAGGACGGCGAGGAGGGGCAGGCCGGACCCGTGGGTGGCGGCGCTGGCGGACAGGGAGAGCAGGGTGATCTCGCTGGCGGTCTCCAGGCCGAGGCCGAAGAGGATGCCGACCGGGTACATGTGCCATGACGAGCGGATCAGCCCGCGGGTACGGCGGCCGAGGATGCGGTTCATCAGGCCCCGGTTGAGCAGCTGCTGCTCGAGCTCACCCTCGTCGAGCCGACCCTCCGCCATACGCCGCCACAGGCCGACGATGCCAGCCAGCACCATGACGTTGAGCACGGCGACCAGGAGCAGAAACAGCACGGCCACGACCTGCGAGACAAGGCCTCCGACGTGGCGGAAGGTGCCGATGCCCGAGCCGGCGGCGCCCGCGGCGAGCGCGACGACGAAGGAGAGGGCGAGGACCACGGTGGAGTGACCCATGGCGAAGAAGAAGCCCACGCCGACGGGTCTGCGTCCGCGTTGCATCATCAGTCTGGTGGTGTCGTCGATGGCGGCGATGTGGTCGGCGTCGAAGGCGTGCCGCATCCCGAGGGTGTAGGCGAGGGTTCCGGCTCCGGCAAAGGCACCGGCGCCGGCCGGGCCGCTCGCGTAGAAGAGGTACAGGCTCCATCCGGCGACGTGCAGGGCCGCGATGACGCCGACGATGCCCGTGATGCGCAGCCGTTCGGCGCGGGTCCATCGGCCGGCGGTGATGGTCGTAGTGGTCACACACACATCCTTGGCAGGGGGCACCGCACGGTGCCGTGGGTCAGCTGCGAGAGGAGCGGGGCCGCACCCCGGCGGAGTCAGTCGCGGGTGCGGCCCCGGGGGACGGGAGGGAACGGACGTCCCGGTGGTCCGGGGCGTGGAACGGGTCAGGCCCCGAGCCGGGCACGCATCTCGTCCTCGGCGATCAGATCGTGATCGACCAGTACGCCTTCGAGTGCGGCGAGCCAGTGCTCGTAGTACTGCCAACTGTCCTGCTCCGTCGCGGAGGTGGCCTCCCACTCACCGATGGCGGCGACGAGTCTCTGCTGGAACGCGTCCCAGGGGTAGTGGCCGAACTCCGACAGGGCGACGGCGACGCCGAACGCGCGGCGCTGCCAGTCGGCGTCGAAAGTGGGTGCGTTCGTGTCGGTGACGCAGGTGTCGTGCAGGGGTGCGGTGGTGGCGGTGGCCTCCATGGGATCCCCTTTCTCCAAGTGTGGTTTCGCTGGTGCTCGGATACGGCTCAGGCGGCGGGTGACGGAGCCTCGGCGATGCCGATCATCGACTCGGTGGTGACCAGCGTGGCGAGTTCCTCCTCGGTCATGCCGTCGGTTCCTGCGGGCCGCTGCGGAACGACGAACCAGCGCGAATGACCGCTGCTGTCCCACACGCGCAGTTCGACGGACGGGTCGACGTCCAGTCCCATCTCCTTGAGCACCACACGGGGCTCCCGGGCCGCGCGGGCGCGGAAGGTCGGGTCCTTGTACCAGTACGGCGGGAGGCCGAGCACGGGCCAGGGGAAACAGGAGCACAGGGTGCAGATGACCAGGTTGTGCACGCCGGGGGTGTTGGCCACTGCTTGCAGGTGTTCGCCTTCGGCGCCGTCCATGCCGATGGGGAGGTCGAGTTCCGCGACGGCGGCCGGTGTGTCCTTGACGAGCCGTTCGGCGAACTCCGGGTCGGTCCAGGCACGGGCGACGATCTTGGCTCCGTTGAGCGGTGTCATGTCGGTCTCGAAGTAGCCGAGCACCTTGTCGACGGTGGCGTCGGTGATCACGCCCTTCTCGATGAGCAGGGTTTCCAGCGCCCGCACGCGGGCGGCACTGCGGGCTTCGCGGTCCTCGGGGTAGCCGAACTGCACGGTCACTGCTGTTCCTCCGTCGCGGGGGTGAGATAGGCCTGGTAGAGCTCGCCGTAGAGCACGGCGCCGGGTTCGGCGAGTTCGCCCCAGATGCCGGTGGGTTCGAAGCGGACGGCGTAGACGGGCATGGGCTCTCCGACGCCGTCGGGGCCGGTGGAGCAGAAGTAGCCGTAGTTGCCCTCGAAGACGCGCTCCACGGTGCCGGTGCGGCCGCGCAGATTGCCCGGCAGCCGGGTGTGGTCGGTGGGCGGCACGTCCTTGACGGTCACTCGGTCGCCGACGGCGAAAGCGGGGGACTCGGCCGGACCCTGGCGGGGCGAGTCGCCCTCGCGCAGGTAGCGGATGACTTGGTCGTCGATGCCTTCGTCCCCGCCCTCGGCGAGCGCGAGTCCCGGATCCCGGAGGTATTCGTCGGCCTTCGCCTCCAGTTCCTCCTCCGTGATGTAGCCCTGGGAGACGAAGAATCCGCTGATGCCGCCGAGCCACTTCTCGTAGTAGCGGTACTGGAAGTAGGCGAAGGGGGGCATCGCCTCGGCGCCCTTGCGCAGGTCCGCCCAGGTCCAGACGGACGAGAAGGAGGTGGGCACGTCCTCGATCGGGTACCGGGGTACGGCGTCTGGGAGGTGGGCGCTCAGGCCCATCATCGCGACGTGGATGCCGAAGATGCGCTGCTCCCAGTCCTCGACGAAGACGCGGGGTTCGTAGGTGACGGGGCCGACGTTCTCCAGGCCGCCCAGGTGGTGCTGTAGCTTCATGACCGTCCTTCCGGGGCCGGCTCGGTGGCCGGGCGGGGGGTCATCGCGGCTCCCCAGTACTCCGAGGCGATGCCGAACACCGCGCCCAGGACCATGGCCAGCGCCGCGACGAGCGCCGGGTTGCTGATGGATGTGGTGGTGATGTCGTGGCCGGTGGCGGCCACCGTGCCCACCGTGGAGGCGAATCCCCACACGATGGCCGGGAGTTTCGAGAGCAGGGGAATCTTCGAGGCCTGCACCATGGCGGCGCTGCCGACACCCACGGTGATGGCGGCGGTGGTGGTGCCACCGCCCAGCGCGTGGATGACCAGCAGTGTCAGCGAGGCGATGGCAATGCCGGTCAGGTTCGAGGCGATCGATCTCACCAGGCCCTCGGTGCCGGCTCCGAGGATGAAGAAGGAGGCCCAGGCGATGAAGATGACCCAGACCGGAATGGTCAGGACGGTTGCGGTCATCAGCGTGGCGGCTCCTCCGAGTACGCCGATACTGATTGACAAAGCATCTAGCTGGCGCATGGCTAAAACACTCCTCTGACGCCGAATTCTTGTGACTCGGCGAAAATTCGTGCCCGAACACGGGCAGGCAAAATGGCCTGCTGAGGTGCGGAAGAGGATGGAGTGCCCTGACGTGAAAAGTTCACGCAAGGCCCGGTCGGCGGTGCCGAATCCGGTATTTCGAGTGCCTCGATTCTTGCCGCATAGGTGCTGGCGGGGGACACTCGACCGCAGATGCCTTCAGCGCCGATTGTGTCGGCTCTGGCACGGCAAGACACCAATAGGTTCCGGCCACTTTGTTTCACTTAAATTAACTGCGGCTCAACAAATGATTTCCGGTGTTGACGTTCGCAGAATTCTGGTATAGACGCAGGAAAAGCCACCCAAGCCTGTCGGAGAGGCATTGGGAGGCAGGTCGATATCAGACTGGACCCATCAGGTCTTGGTGCGGTAAATATTTCTTCCCGTCAAGGAATTCAGACCCCGGACGCCCGGAGTTTGCTTGGCTCCCACGGTCCCGCCTGGCGGGACAGGAGCCAAGGGCTGAAACGGACCTACGAGCCACGATTACGGACACGCGGGGAAGCCCCACACTCCCCGAGAGGAGGACGGGCCATGAACCGGAGCACCGCGATTACGGACACCGGCACCGAACGGACGATGGTCTTCGTGCTGTACGACAAGGTGACGCTGCAGGACGTGGCGGCGCCGCTGGAGATCTTCGCCCGGGCCAACGACTTCGGGGCCCGCTACCGGGTGCTGCTGGTCTCCCCCACGGGGCAGCCGGTCGGGACAACCGCCTTCACCCGGCTGAGCGTGGACCTTCCCGTGGCCGACGCCCCCGACTCCATCGACACCCTCCTGGTGCCCGGAGGCGTACCGTCCGACTTCACCTTCGCCCCGGGCACGCACGACATACCGGAGGAGCAGACCCCGGACACGGTCCCCGAGGCGCTGGCGGCGGTCCGCGAGCTGGCCCCACGGGCGTCGCGGATCGCCTCCATCTGCACCGGCGCCTTCGTGCTGGCCGCCCTCGGGATGCTGGACGGACGCCGAGCGACGACCCACTGGGCACACTGCGCGCGGCTCGCCCTGGAGTACCCGCACGTCATGGTGGATCCGGACGCCCTCTTCGTCCAGGACGGCCCCTTCGTCACCGGCGCCGGAATCAGCGCGGGCACCGACATGGCCCTGGCCATCGTCGAGAACGACTACGGCACAGACGTCGCCCGCAGGGTTGCCCGGTGGATGGTCGTCTTCCTGCAACGTCCCGGCGGGCAGGCCCAGTTCAGCGTCTGGTCCGAGGCCGGCGCGCCCACCACGCGCGGCCTGCGCCAGGTACTGGACTCAGTCGTCCTCGAACCCGCCGCGGACCACTCGGCTGCCGCGATGGCCACCCGCGCCGCGGTGAGCGAACGCCACCTGGCGCGGATGTTCCGCGACGAGGTGGGCATGACGCCCGCCCGCTACGTTGAGCAGACCCGGCTCGAGGCGGCCAAGCTTCTCCTGGTGACCGGCGACGAAAGCCAGGAGTCCGTCGCACGGCGTGCCGGCTTCGGTTCCCCCGAGACGATGAGACGGATCTTCCGCCGCAACCTCGGAGTCTCGCCGGGCAGTTACCGCAGCCGGTTCCGCACCACGGGCATCGACCCACGGGAGCCGGAGCCCAGTCGGCATGACGGATCCGGTGATCCCGTCTCCTGGAACTTCCGCAAGCCGTGACAAGCAGGGCATGGCGAGCAGTTGGACCCACTCAACGACATCGAGTGTGGGGTCCATTGCCGGTGCTACCTGGTGACGGTAGTCAAGGCATGCCCTCCCAGTGAGCTCACCAGCTGTCGCTTGGCACTCAGCCAACCGCAGCGAACCGGTCAGTTGCCCGATCGGAGGTCGCTTCTGCCGTCCGCCCGGCGCGGACGGCGGCCGCCTCGACGAGGTCGAGCAGAACCCACAGCGCCGCGGGTGTGCAGGCGAGCACCGTCTCTGGTGAGCAGATCTCGACCGGGTGGCGGTAGGCGGTCCCGACCTCTCCGTTGCCCAAAGCGTCGACGGTTGCGCGGCGAGTCGAAGTACGAAGGCGATGCGGTTCGGCGCCGACCAGGTCACCAGGTCGTCGGTGAGATGCCGGACAGTGGCGCGGTCGCCGCGGGCGGCGGCGACCATTGCCCGGGCAACTTGTCGAGGACGTTCGCCACGTGGAACTTCACGCTGCCTCGATACCGGTCGCATGTCTAGGCCTCTCCCGCCCAGCGGACCTGGTGGCTGTGCCGCACCGCGGGAGACCAGGCTGTCGCTCCTGCTGGAGCGTCACCGGCAGCGGCTTGCAGGCGCAGTCCTGCCTCCTTGGGGGACGGAGAAACCCGCCAGGCTGTCCCGCGCCGGCGCGAACCGCTGTCTCGCGACGTGCTCAAACAGCCGCCGCTGCACGCCAGTTGGCCAGTGCCCGGCTGCGCTCGGAACCTGCGGACGAACCTTCAGCGCCCCCTGCATCCACGAACACGCCTGCGTCCCTTGTTCGATGCTGCGCCACGCCGACACCCACAATTCGGCTGCGGTACCCACCGCGACCCGCCGCGCCTTCTCCCCGACCAACGCGCCGAGCTCGCCTAGAAGGCTGATGAAGATCTTGGTGAGGGGCTGTCCGGCCGTCAGGCCGGACAGCCCCTCCGGTCATGTAGTGGCTGGTGCGAGGTGCCAGGTGCCACTGGTGTGGGTGAGTCCGAGGTTGATCAGTCGGCGGAGGTTGAGGGCGGCGGCCCGGGTGTGGAGCCAGGTGTTGTTCTTGATGGTGCCGCGGTAGCGCAGGCGCCGGTTGCCGTGGTGGACGAGCCAGGCGACGGCGCGTTCGACCGGTGGTCTCCAGCGGCGGTAGTCGGCCTGCCAGCCAGGGTCGGTGGCGGCCTGGTGGCGGGCGGCTGTCTGGAGGTCGTGGTGCGGTCGGATGGTCAGGATGCGTCCGGCCTTGGCTTTGGTGCACCGCTCGCGCAGGTGGCATGCGGTGCATAAGTCCCCGAAAGAGGCTTTGCGTTGGTGGTGCTGCCCGCCGGGGTCGGACAGGGCCACGGCGTGTCCGGCCGGGCAGGTCACGATGGCGGCTGTGGTGTCGATGGCGAAGTCGTCGAGGATGAAACCGCCGGGGATGGCGGGTCGCAGTGGGGCGGGTTTGAGGAACAGCCGGTGGCCGGCCTCGTGGAGGGTCTGGCGGGCGTCGGCGGCGGAGTAGGCGGTGTCGCCGAAGACGTCCAGCGGGTCGTCCTCGTCGGCGAGCAGGTCCAGGCCGACGGCGGCCTCGTGGTGTTCGGCTCCGGCGCCGGGCCGCAGGGCGACGGCGGTGTATAAGCCGGTCTCGGGCTCGATGGCCAGGTGGGCCTTGAAGCCGTCCTGCTGGTGGCTGCGGGTCTTGTGGATGTGCCGGGCTTCGGGATCGACGGTGGAGAGCATCCGGCTGGGAGCGGTGCCTTGGGTGATGCGCCAGCGTCCGTCGCGGCCGTCGGAGTCCTCGGCGGGCTCGACGTCCTGGCCGGCGACCAGGGCCAGGATGCCCACCACGTTCGCGGCTTTGTCGCCGAGTTGCTGGTCTGGCAGGTGGCCCAGCAGTCGCAGGGCATCGGTGACCAGCGCGTCGACCAGCTCGGCGCGGGCCTGCTCGTCGTTCCAGGCGATGCGGGGCTTGCCCGGGTCGGTGTAGTCGTGGGCGGTGCACTGCGCAGCGACGACCGCGTCGGCGCCGGGGACCTCGCGGATCACCGCGCGGACGGCGGCGATGAGCTGGGTGACGGTGTCCTGGGTGGCGACCGCGTCGTCCAGCACGGTGGAGTCCAGCGCCCGGCGGTGCTTGCCCTTGAGGACTCCGGTGGCCTTCACGACCTCGCGCACGGCCTCGAAGATGCGGTTGGGGCGGGCGGAACGGGCCAGCCGGCGGCGGAAGTAGGCCAGCAGCGACGGGTCGAAGGCCATGTCGTGCAGGCCCAGCCCGCAGGCGGCCTTCCACCGCAGGTCGCACCGCAGCTCCTGGACCGTCTCGAAGTCCGACAGCCCGTTAAGGGCCTGCAAGGTGATCGCGGCGGCCAGAATCTGCGGCGGCATGCTCGGCCGTCCGTTCGCCGACGGGTACATGTCCACGAACATCTCAGCCGGGAACAGCTCGCCGCGGTGCTCGGCCAGGAACGCGAACACACTCCCTGCCGGGATCAACTCCCGGCAGGTCTCCCACACGTCCGGCCCGACCATCTCGCCGACCCACTCACCCATCGCCACATGGCGAGTCTGGCCCTGCCGCTGACGCGGCAGGGCCAGAACCCAAGATCTTCATGAGCCTTCTAGGACCTGTCCGGCCGATCACGGTCGTGGACGGTCCGGCATGATGCCGGGGTGAGCATAATCGTCGAGTTCTTCGCGGCTCCGGATGACGCGTCAGCGGCTGTGGTTCTTCAGACCGGGCCGCGACACGCATTCGAGTCGCTCTCCTTCGGCAACTTTGATCCCGAAGAGGCTGTGGTCGAGTGGGAGTGCCTGTTTGCCGGCGTCAGCTTCGAGCAACTCGTTGAAGCTGACGAGCCTCGTCTCGTCGCCGGCCAGGACGATGACGGGTGCGTCGTCTTCGCGATCTCCCCTCGCCTGTCCGCAGCGCTCGCCGAGGCCGAGCGGTCCGAGTTGAAGGATGCCGCTGTCGCATGGTCCTTTCAGCGGGCGGAGGACGGCGAGGTCATCGACCCGGAGATCGCCGAAGTGATCCTGAGCGATCTGGCTGCTCTCGTCAGCAGTGCCCGACGCCAGGGCCGGAACGTCTACTGCTGGGTCGCGTAGGAGTTCACGTTCGGAGCCAGATCGCAACGGACGCCGCGGTGGCGGTGCCGAGGTAGACGTAGCCGCGCTTGTCGAAGCGCGTGGCGACGGCTCGGGACTGCTTGAGGCGGTTGATCGCCCGTTCGACGGTGTTGCGTTTCTTGTAGCGGTTCTCGTCGAAGCCGCAGGGCCGGCCGCCGCGTGATCCTTTGCGCAGGCGGGCGGCCTGGCCGTCGGTCTTCTCCGGGATGGTGTGCCGGATGCCCCCGCTGCGCAGGTACTCGCGGACGGTACCGTTGCCGTATGCCTTGTCGGCCGCCAGGCTGTCGGGACTCCTGCGCGGTCTGCCCGGGCCGATCCGCGGAACGCGGATCTTCTCCAGCACGGCAATGAACTGGGTGCAGTCCGCCCGCTGACCTGGAGTGACGATCAGGGACAGCGGGCGGCAACTACCGTCCGCGCTCAGGTGGAGCTTACTGGTGAACCCGCCCCCACGAGCGGCCCAGGCCCTCACCTCCAGCACCACCTCCACCAGGCGGGCGACCAGGCTCTGCCACGGCATTTCGCCCTGGAGCTGACGTCCCACCAGGACCTCGTACGGCTCGCTGCCGGCCGTGCCGCCGACCTGGATCCGCGTCACTGCCTCGCTCATGCTTCCTTCAACTCCAGTGCGTCCAGGGCCGCTTGGGTGACCTCTTCGGGCGTACGGTCATCGGTGGGTACGACAGCCGTGGCGATCCCCTCGTACAGGTGCCGCCGCGCCTCCATCAGCTCCCGCCACTGCTTGCGCGGGTTGACGGCGAGCAGCGGCCGCGCGGCGTTCAGGCCGGTGCGCTTGACGGCCTCCTCGACGTCCATCGAGAGGTAGACGACGCGCTGTCCGGCGAGCAGCGCGCGCGTGTCCGCGTCCAGGATCGCGCCACCGCCCAGCGCGAGGACACCGTCGTGCCCGGCGAGCGCCCGCCGCACGGCGGCCTTCTCGATCGCCCGGAAGGCCAGCTCGCCCTCGTCGACGAAGATCTCCGCGATCGTGCGGCCCCGCTCGGCGACGATGTCGTCGTCGGTGTCCCGGTAGCCGACAGCGAGCCGATCGGCCAGCAGCTGCCCGACGGTGGACTTGCCCACGCCCATCGGACCGACCAGCACCACCTGGGGACCGGTCATCGGATGGCCAGGTTCTCGAGGTAGGACCGCACGTTGCGGCGGGTCTCGGTCACGCTGTCGCCGCCGAACTTCTCCGCGACCGCGTCCGCCAGGACCAGGGCGACCATCGCCTCCGCGACGATGCCGGCCGCCGGAACCGCCGACACGTCGGAGCGCTGGTGGTGGGCGGCGGTCGCCTCACCGGTGGTCACGTCCACGGTCCGCAGGGCCCGCGGCACGGTCGCGATCGGCTTCATCGCGGCCCGCACCCGCAGCAGCTCTCCCGTGCTCAGGCCACCCTCGGTCCCGCCCGAGCGGCCGGAGACGCGCCGGATGCCCTCGGGGGTGTTGACGATCTCGTCGTGCGCCTTGGAGCCGGGCACCCGCGCCAGGTCGAAGCCGTCGCCGACCTCCACACCCTTGATCGCCTGGATGCCCATGAGGGCGCCGGCCAGCCGGGCGTCCAGCTTGCGGTCCCAGTGCACGTGCGAGCCCAGGCCCACCGGCACGCCGTACGCCAGGATCTCGACCACGCCGCCGAGGGTGTCGCCGTCCTTGTGGGCCTGGTCGATCTCCGCGACCATCGCCTTCGACGCGTCCGCGTCCAGGCAGCGCACCGGGTCCGCGTCCAGCTTCTCGACGTCGGCCGGGGTGGGGTACACGCCGTGCGGGGCCTTCGCGGAGGCCAGCTCGACGACGTGCGAGACGATCTCGATCCCGGCCGTCTCCTTCACGTACGACCGGGCCACGGCGCCCAGCGCTACGCGCGCGGCCGTCTCACGGGCGGAGGCGCGCTCCAGGATCGGCCGGGCCTCGTCGAAGCCGTACTTCTGCATGCCCGCCAGGTCGGCGTGGCCGGGGCGCGGGCGGGTCAGCGGGGCATTGCGGGCCAGACCGGCGAGGATCTCCGGGTCGACCGGATCGGCCGCCATGACCTGGTCCCACTTCGGCCACTCGGTGTTGCCCACCATGATCGCGACCGGGGAACCCAGAGACAGACCGTGCCGGACACCGCCGAGGAAAGCGACCTGGTCCTGCTCGAACTTCATCCGGGCACCGCGGCCATAGCCCAGCCGACGCCTCGCCAGGTGGTCCGCCACCATCTCCGTGGTGATCGGCACGCCGGCGGGAAGTCCCTCCAGCGTCGCGACGAGTGCGGGACCGTGGGACTCCCCCGCGGTCAGCCAGCGCAACCTGCTCAACGGTGCTCTCCCGTCCCGCCGATGCGAGCCCCGTGCAGCCACTCGACCTCGTCGTACAGTTCGTCGACCGTGAAGGAGGACAGCATCGCGTTGCGGGCGGCAGCGGCGTCTCCGGCCGGGTGGTAGAGCCGCTCGCCCATGGCGCGGGCCACCTGCTGTACCCTCGCGGCGCGCTCGTACCGCTCGGCGTTGTACTTCTCCAGGCGCTGTGGGATGTCTCCGGCGGCTCCCGCGAGTAGTTCGCCGATGACGACGGCGTCCTCAAGAGCCATGCAGGCGCCCTGGGCTGCGTACTGGAGCATGGGGTGCGCGGCATCCCCGAGGAGGGCGACGCGGCCGTCCGTCCAGCGCTCGACCGGGTCGCGGTCGCACAGGACCCATTTCTTCCACTCGGTCCCCAGTTCCAGCAGTTGCCGGGCGGTGTCGCTCAGTTCGGGGAACTCGGACAGGACGTGCGCCCGCTCGGCGGGCCTGCCGGCCACGACGTCCTGGGCGCCGTCGTCGCGGGTGACCGCCAGATTGAGGAACTTCCCGCTGCCGATGGGGTAGTGGACGAAGTGCCACTTGGGGCCGGCCCACAAGGTGACGGTGTTCCAGCGCAGTTCCCGCGGAACCCGCTCCATGGGGATGACGGACCGGTAGATCGTGTGGCCGGACACGCGCGGCACGCCGTCCCCGACCAGCCGACCGCGCACAGCGGAACGGATACCGTCGGCGCCGATGAGTACCGCGCCGGTGAAGCGTCGCCCGGTGTCGGTGATCGCCGTGACGCCGTCCGCGTCCTGTTCGTACCAGGTCACGGAGGAGTTGGTGTGCAGGGTGATGTTCCGCTGCGCGACGCAGCCGTCGAGGAGCGTCTGGTAGAGGTCGCCGCGGTGTACGACGGCGTATGGATTGCCGAAGCGGTCGCGGTACGCGCCGGTGAGCGGCATGCTCGCGACCCGCTGTCCGGTGGTGCCGTCCATGAACCTCAACTCGTCGATGTGCACCGCGTGTTGTCGTACCGCCGCGCCGACGCCCAGGCAGTCCAGCGCGTGGAAGGCGTTCGGGCCCAGCTGGATGCCCGCGCCCAGTTCACCGAAGGTGTCCCTTCGTTCCAGCACGACGGCCCGGTGGCCGTGGCGCGCGATGCTCAGTGCCGCCGCGAGGCCGCCGATACCGCCCCCGGCTATGAGTACCTTCATCGTGATCCTTGTCGCTGTGGGGAAGCTGGTCGAAAGGTCGGAGGAAAGAGCCGTCGCAGTTCCTCGTGGAACTGCGGAAAGGTCTTGCCGACGCAGTCCGGGTCGTCGAGCGTGATGCCGGGGACGCGGAGTCCGAGGACGGAGAAGGCCATGCCGATGCGGTGGTCGCGGCGGCAGGCGATGCGGGCGCCGACGGGGGTGCCGGGGTGGACGGTGATCCGGTCGTGGCTCTCGTCGGTGTCCACGCCGAGAGCCCGCAGGTTGTGCGCGACGGCAGCCAGGCGGTCCGATTCCTTGAGCCGGGCGTGGGCGATGCCCCGGATGGTGACGGGCGCGTCGGCGAGGGGAGCGATGGCCGCCAGCGTCATGAAGGTGTCGGAGATCTCCCCCATGTCGACCGAGAAGCCGCCGCGCAGCCGGCCCGCGCCCGTGACGCTGGTGGCCGTGTCCGTGATCTCGACGCGCGCCCCGAGCCGACGCAGCACGTCGACGAAGCGCAGGTCGCCCTGGAGGCTGCCGCTGCCCAGGCCGGGCACGGTGACGGTGGTGCCGGTGATCGCGGCGGCCGCGAAGACGTAGGAGGCGGTGGAGGCGTCCGGTTCGACGGCGAGGTCGACGGCGCCGTAGCCGCCGGGCCGGACTTCGATGACGTCGCCTGGCCATTCGGTGACTCGCGCGCCGAACCGGCGCATCAGGGCGAGGGTCATGGCTAGGTACGGCCGGCTGACCAGGCCTTCGACCGTGAAGGTCACCGGTGTGCGCATCAGGGGGGCCGCCATCAGCAGCCCGGACAGGAACTGGCTGCTCAGCGAGGAGTGCACGGTGAGCGCACCGCCGTAGAGCCCCTCGGTGTCCAGCGTCATGGGTAGGCCGCCGCCCGGACTGGTCGTTACCGCGGCTCCCAGAGCGGCCAGCGCGCCGGCCAGCGGGCGCAGGGGTCGGGCTCTGAGCTGAGCGCTACCGTCGAAGACGAACCGGCCCCGGCCGGCGGCCGCGAAGGGCGGCAGGAATCGGGCCGCGGTTCCGGCGTCCTCGCACCAGACGTCGGCTCTCCCCGTGGGGCCGCGCCCCACGCCGGTCACCTCCCAGACCTCGTCGTGTTCCGGCGCCCCGACCCGGAAGCCGAGGTCCGTCAGCGCCGTACGGAAGGCGAGGGTGTCGGCGCTGACGAGGGGCCGACACAGCCGGGAGGTGCCGGTCGCGGCGGCGGCCAGCAGCAGGGCGCGGTTGGTGATGCTCTTGGAGCCGGGGATACGGGCCGTCGCCGCGGTGGGGTACGCGGTCGTGTCCGTCATGGACTGTCCTCCAGGCATATGGCACTAGGGCGTGGGCTCAGCCGGTGAAGGCGAGGCCCAGACGGGCCAGTGCGACAGTGTCGTAGGCGCCCTCCGTGGTGGCCTCGACGTCGAAGACGTGCCGCTCGGTGGGCGGACGGCCGATGAGCTCGGCGGCCCTGGCCGGAATGGGCGCGGCGGCGGCCTCGGCCGACTCCCACAGGAAGACGGCGCCCCAGCGGTTGGTGCGCTCGTCCGAGATCCACACCTTCAGGCGCAGCCCCGGCACCCGGGAGAACCGGTCCACGGCCTCGTCGCGCAGGAAGTCCCGGAGCGAGGCGATGGTCTGCCCGGATCCGTCGAGGTCCCACCAGGCGATCACGACACGCATGTGCGCAGCACCCTTTCCAGCGCGTCACCAACGATGCGTACGCCGTTTTGCGTGAGCACGGACTCGGCGTGGAACTGCATCGAGGCGAAGCCCGGCCCGCGCAGCGCGTGGACCTCTCCGGTGTCGCCTTCCCGGCTCGCTTCGACGACCCCCACGCCGGGGACGTCGAACTCGTCGTGCGCGCTGCGGGCGGCGAACGTGTTGTAGAAGCCGACCCGTTCCCGCGCCGCGAACAAGTCGATCTCCCGCTGGACTCCCTGGTTGGGCACGGGTCTGCGCACCAGTTCCAGGCCGAGGAGGGTGCTGAGTACCTGATGGCTCAGGCATACGGCGACGAAGGGCCGGCGCTGGTGCAGGAGCGCGTGGATCGCGGACCGCAGGTGGGTGATCTTGGGGTGGCGGGTGTCGCGTGGATCCCCGGGGCCCGGTCCCATGACGACGAGTTCGTAGTCGTCGAAGGAATACGGCTCGTCGTAGCGGCGAACCGTCGGCTTCAGCCCCATGGTCCGCAGTTGCTGGCCGATCATGGAGGTGAAAGCGTCCTCCGCGTCCACCACGAGGACCCGACGGCCGGCCAGTGAGGACCTCTCGACTGCCGGGGTGCCGCTCCCCGCGTGCTCGCCGGTCCAGAACCCGGCGATCGAGTCGTTGCGCCGCTCAAGGGCCCGGCGCACGCGCGGGTGTTCGGCGAGGCGTGTGGGGCCTTCGGCGCCCAGGGCGGCGAGGAGGCCGGCCGCCTTGGCCCGAGTCTCGTCGACCTCCGAGGCCGGATCGGAGTGCCGCACCAGGGTGGCGCCGACGCCGATACTCAGCCGACCCGCGCCGTCGATGTCGGCGGTGCGGATGAGAATCGAGGAGTCGAGCGTGCGCCGTCCCCGCTCGTCCTGCCCGATCAGGGCGGCCACGCCGCTGTAGTAGCCGCGGCCGCGGGGCTCGTAGCGGTTGATCACCCGGCAGGCGCTCTCCAGCGGACTGCCCGTCACCGTCGGTGCGAACATGGTCTCCCGCAGAATCGTGCGGGGGTCGTGGTCGCTCGCGCCCTCGATGAAGTACTCGGTGTGCGCGAGCCGCGCCATCTCCTTCAGATACGGCCCCACGACCCGGGGAGCGGGGTCGCAGACCCGCGCCATCATCTTGAGTTCCTCGTCGACGACCATGTACAGCTCGTCGGCCTCCTTGCGGTCGGCGAGGAAGTCCATCACCCCTGCCAGGGTGGGGCCCGAGGGCGGATAGCGGTAGGTGCCGCTGATCGGGTTCATCACGGCCCGACCGCCCCGGAGGCTCACATGCCGCTCGGGTGAGGCGCCGACGAAGGTGCGGTCGCCGGTGTGCACGACGAACGTCCAGTACGCCCCGCGCTCCCGCTCCAGCAGCCGCCGGAAGAACGCCAGGGCACTGTGCAGCGTGTAGCCGGTGATGTCGGCGACGAACGACCGCTTGATGACGAAGTTCGCTCCCTCGCCCGTGCCGATCTCGTCCGCGATCACCTTGCCGACGATGCCGGCGTACTCGTCGTCGTCCAGGTCGAAGGCTCCGCCGCAGATCACGACCGGCTCACCCGGCAGCCGCCGCAGGGCGTCGCCCAGCGCGACGGAGGTCTGCTCCTCCACGGTGATCGCGATCAGCGGTTCGCCGTCGTCGGCGCAGGCGTAGCCGCGCTCGGCGACCTGGCGGTAGGGAAGCAGCGCCAGGACCTCGTGGCGCGCCCCGGCGTCGGGATCGGGCGTCTCGCTCAGTGGGATCCGGGCCACGGCGTCCACCGTCGACGCCGTACCCGTCAGGACCTCCAGGGTGTCCGGGCCGCTCACCTCGGGGCGGTGCAGCAGCGCGAAGGCGGGCGGCCGCGGCCCGAGGATCCGGTCGAGCAGGTCGGGTGCCATACGGGGTTCTCCTCCTTCGTCGACCGGGTTCATCGGCCGAGCTCCTCGATCACGGACGTCGTCGTGGTGACCAGGGCGCAGCGCTCGGCGGCGTAGTCGAGGGCCAGCCGGTGGTACGCCTCGGTGAAGTCGGCGACCGCGTCGGCCACCAGAAACGTCTCGATGTCGTTGGTGAAGGCCTCCACCGCGGTGGACAGCACCCCGATGTGCGCGTACACCCCGCAGAGGATCAGCTGGTCGCGGCCGTGGGCGCGCATCCGGTCCAGCAGGTCGGACCGGAAGAACGCGCTGTAGCGCCACTTGGTGAGCAGCCAGTCGTCCGGGCCGGGGGCGAGTGGTTCCACGACCTGCCGGTCGGCGGGGTCGACGCGCATGCCCGGTCCCCAGAAGTCCTTGAGCAGTCCGCGCTGTTCGTCGGTCATACCGCCCGGCTGCGCGGTGTACGCGACGGGCAGGCCACAGGCGACCGCCTGGTCGCGGACCCGGGTCGCGTTTCGCACGAGGTCGGCACCGGGCGCCTGGTCCGCGGGGAACTGCCGAAGAAAGTACCGCTGCATGTCGTGGACGAGCAGGACCGCGCGGTCCGGATCGGCCTTCCATGCCGCTGTGTTGGCGGGCAGGTCACCGGGCGAGGGCATCGGGTAGGGCTGGATGGGGGGTATCCCTGGCACGGAATTCATAGAAGGTGTCCCTGGCATGTCTTCCTCGTATCGCTGGGTCGCTTGGGTCGTCAGACGCCGAGGGTCGCGCCGCCGTCGACGGTGAGGTCGTGCAAGGTGATGTGCGCGGCCTGGTCCGAGAGGAGGAACGCCACCGCCTCTGCCACGTCCGAGGGGCGGGCCAGCTTGCCGAGCGGTATGCCGACCCGGTAGGCGTCGGGCGATCCTTCGAGGGTCGCGCGACGCCCGTGGTCGTCCTGCCACATGGACGTGAGCATCGGGGTCTCGGTGGAGCCAGGAGCGACCACGTTGCACCGGATGCCGTACTGGGCGACCTCCAGGCCGAGGCACTTGGTGAACATGGTCGCCGCGGCCTTGGACGCCGCGTACGCGGACATGTCCACGCGTGCCGTTCCCGCCGCGTTGGAGGCGATGGTGACGACGGCCCCGGAGCGCCGTGTGACCATGCGGCCGACCGCCGCCCGCGACATGTAGAACACGCCGGTGGTGTTGACCGCGAACGTCGCCGCCCAGTCCGCGTCGGTGAGCTCTCGGGCCTTCGCCAGACGCAGTACACCCGCCCCGTTGACCAGGTGGTCGAGCGGTCCCAGGGTGTCCTCTACGTCCGCGACCAGACGCTCGGCGCCGGCGCTCGTGGTGACGTCGGCGGGGAACGCCCGTACCCGCAGTCCGGCGGCGGCCAGTTTCCCGGTCACCTCGATCAGCCGCTCGGCGTCCTTGTCCATGGCGGCCACCGAGGCCCCGCGTTCGGCGAGGGTGCGGACGACGGCCTCGCCGATTCCACCGGCGGCTCCTGTGACCAGGGCGATCTTTTCTCGCATATCGAAAAAGTCTCCTTTCCGGCGAATTTTCAGCGCCGCCATGCCGAGGCGACCTCGACGGCCTGCCGGGGATTGAGCCGCGGGTCGCAGAAGCTCGTGTACTTGTCTCCGACCGAATTCAAAAACGTGGGGTCGGCAACGCATTCCGTGACCTGGTCAGGCGTGGTTTCCAGGTGCAGGCCGCCAGCAATCCCACCGGCCGCCGTCACGGATTCCTGGAATTCCTCGACCTCGCGTATGACGGTTTTCACAAAACGCGTCTTGAGACCGTCGGGGCCGGACTCGGTGTTGCCGTGCATCGGGTCGGACAGCCAGATCGCCGGGTGCCCGGCGCCGCGTACGGCGGCGACCAGGGCGGCGAGCTTCCCGGGTGCCGTGCCGGCTCCCATCCGCGCGATGAGCGTCAGCCGCCCGGGGACCCGGTCGGGGTCAAGGCGCTTGCACAGGCGCACCAGTTCGTCCGGCATCATGCCCGGTCCCACCTTGCAGGCCACCGGGTTGCGTACGGCCGCCAGGAGCGCCACGTGGGCGCCGTCCACCTGCCGGGTGCGCTCGCCGATCCACGGCCAGTGCGTGGAGGTGAGCAGCAGGCCGCCGTCCTCCCCCCTGCGCAGCATGGGCAGTTCGTAGTCGAGGAGGAGGGCCTCGTGGCTGGTCCACACGGGGGCCTGCGCCGCACGCCGGGCGCCACCGGAACGGCCGAGGTGCTCCATGACCTCGCGTGCGGCCCGGTAACCGGTCAGCAGGCGCCGGGGGTCGGGCCGTCGCAGCACCGGGTCGGGGTTCGGATCGTTGACCATGTGCCCGCGGTAGACGGACAGTTCGACGCCCTGGACCGTTTCGGTAGGCCGGGAGCGCGGCTTGGCGTACTGGCCGGCGAGCCGGCCCACGCGCACCACGGGCCGGCCCGTGGCGACGCGCATGACCCCCGCCAGGAGGTCGAGCACCGCCGCCTTGCGGGCGACGTCCACGTGACCGCTCTCCGCCCAGTCCTCGGCACAGTCACCGGCCTGGATGACCTGGGCGTGGCCCTCAGCGACCGTCCTGAGGTGGTCGTGCAGCCGGGTCACGTCCGTGGCCTCGACGAGCGGCGGCAGAGCGCTCAGTTCTCGCCTCGCCCGCTCCGTCTCGGGGCGGCCCCGCCAATCGGGCTGCTGGAGAGCGGGGAGCGATTCGATGTAAGCGAGCTCGCTGTCCAACTCGGTTCCTCTCGGAGATGAAGAAGGATTTCTTCGGCTGAACTCGTGAGTTGCTTTCACCGATTCTGCGGAATTACGGTACCCCTGGGAAGGGGAGAATCATTACTTCGTCAAGTTCCGGCGGGACGGAATTGGCGAATTTCTGGAAAACACGGAGTCCCGGCCGCGTGGACACGCGGCCGGGACTCCATTGATAAGGCGGGGGGTGGATCAGGTGGTGACGCCGCCGTCGACGACGAGGTCGTGGCCGACGACGAAACTCGACTCCTCGGACGCCAGCCACAGCACCGCGGCCACGATCTCGTCCGTCGTCGCGACGCGGGCGATCGGAACCGTCGTGGCCAGCCGAGCCGCGCGATCGGCGTCGGTCTCCCCGGGACGCAACGACATGCCGGTGTCCGTGGCGCCCGGGCTGACCGCGTTGATGCGCACGTTGTCCTTGATGTGGTCCAGGGCGGCGACCCGGGTGAGGGTGCTCACCGCGGCCTTGGACGCGGCATAGGCGGCCATGCCGGGACGGCGCCCGTGGTAGCCGATGTTGGACGCGGTGTTGACGATGACGCCGCCACCGTTCGCCCGCATGTGCGCGATCTCCTGCTGCATGCCGATCAGGACACCGTTCAGGTTGACGTCCAGCACGGACCTCCACACGGACAGGTCCAGGTCGCCGACCGGGGCGGGCTTGCCGAAGATGCCCGCGTTGTTGTGGGCGACATGCAGGCCGCCGTGGCGCTCCACCGTGGTGCGTACCAGGCGCTCCATGTCCTCGGGCCGGGTGACGTCGGCGACGACCGCACTGGCTGCGCCGCCGTCCTCGTCGACGAGACGCACGGTCTCCTCGATGGACTCCGGCCGGGCTCCGGCGGCCACCACGGTGGCGCCCTCGCGGGCGAAGGCCCTGGCGCTGGCCCGGCCGATGCCAGATCCGGCCCCGGTGACGATGACGACCTTGTCCTTGAAACGGGCAGTCATGGGGGGTGCTCCTCGGTACGTGTCGTGATGGATGGGATGTGGGGTTCCTGAGCGGCGGAGGGACCGGGGTCCGTCAGCCGCCGTCCCGGGGCGGGCGAGGGCGCAGCAGGACGAGCGCGCAGACCGCGGCGACGGCGAAGGCCGCCGCCGCGAGGGTGAAGGCGAAGCCGTAGCCGGAGGTCAGGGCGGACGCTGTACTCGTCCCCGTGCGCACCAGATCCGTGGTGCGTCCGGTGGCCAGGGTCACCAGGACGGCGAGACCGATGGCCGGCCCCGCCTCCAGCGCGGTGTTGACCACGGCGCCGGCGAGACCGGCCTGGTCCCGCGGGACGTCGGTGGTCGCGCTGACGGTGGATCCGGCGAAGACCAGCGCCACCCCTGCGGGAAAGAGCACAAGCCCGGCCAGGACGGCGCCCACATACGGCGTGTCCCTACCGATCAGGCCCAGCGCCGCAAGGCCCAGTCCGGCGAGCACCAGTCCCGCCACCAGCACCGAGCGCGGCCCGAAGCGCTGCACCAGCCTGCCCACGCACAGGCCGCTGACGACCAGGGTCAGGCCGAAGGGCAGGAAGGCCGCCGAGGTCTCCAGCGCGGAATAGCCCCGGACCTCCTGAAAGTACAGCGCGAGCATGAAGAAGATCGTGGTGATCCCGGCGGACCCCAGGAAGACCGCCAGCAGCGCCATCGCCCTGCGCGGCGAGGCCGGGAAGGACAGCGGCAGCAGCGGCTGCGGCACCCGTGCCTCGGTGACGACGAACGCCAGCAGCAGCACACCGCCGCCGGCCAGGGTGCCGAGCGCCACCGGGGAGGTCCAGCCGCGCTCCGGCGCCTCCACCAGGCCGTAGCTGAGCAGCGCGATGGAGGTGGTGACCAGGGCGGCCCCGAGGACGTCCAGTCGGCCGGCCCGGGGCGGCGCGCCCTCGGGGATCAGACGCGGGGCGGCGACGAGGGTCACCGCCGTCACCGCGACGGGCACGACGAACGCCCAGCGCCAGGAGTTCGACGAGGCGACCACCCCGGAGAGCAGCATCCCGGCGGTCCCGCCGGAGGCCGCGAGCCCGCCCCAGACGGCCATGGCACGGGCGTGCCGGGCCGGCTCGGGGTGGACGACGCTCACCAGCGCCATCGCGGCGGGTACGGCCAGTGCGGCACCGGCACCCTGAGCGAAGCGCGCCACCAGCAGAGTCCACAGCCCCGGTGACACCCCCGCCAGCACCGAGCTCACGCCGAACGCGCCGGTGCCGAGGAGGAACACCCGCCGGCTGCCGTACAGGTCGGACAGCCGGCCGCCCAGCAGCAGCAGTCCGCTGAAGGACATCCCGTAGGAGGCCGAGAGCAGGGCGAGTTCGGCCCGGTCGAGTCCGAACTCGCGCTGGATGTCGGGAAGTACGACGTTGAGCACGCTCATGGCGAGGATGAGCACGAACTGGACCGACGCCAGCAGGGCGAAGGCCGCGCCTCTTGTCTTGTCGGGTACGGCGGTGAGGGCGGGCGATGGCTCCGCCGCGGCGACGTCATGCTCCTGCACAGCTCGCCTCACGTGTGGTCGGGAAGGGTGATGGACTGTGAGTGCCGGAAGGTGTTCCGGGGGTCGTACGCGGCCTTGATCTGCTGCAGGCGCGGATAGTTGGCCTTGTAGTAGAGCGTGTACCAGGGGACGCCGGTGGTGTTGACCTTGGTGTCGGTGATGTCGGCGTCCGGGTAGTTGATGTAGCAGCCGTCCGTGGCCGTGCCCGGCACGGGATAGCCGCCGGTGGCCGAGAAGACCTCACCGTACACGTCACGCACCCAGCCGATGTTCGCCGCGTCGTCGTCGGCACTCGACCAGAAGCTCTGGAAGAGACCCTTGAAGAGCGAGTCCCGTTGCGCCGCCGCGGTGTCACCCGAGCCCACGGTGTTGATCTTCCCGCCGTATGACAGGAGGACGACCATGGAGGCGGGGTTCTCCTGATCGGTGCGCGTCAGGTGCCGGTACATCGCCTTGGCCTGTGCCGTGGTGACGTTCTTACGCAGGTAGGCGGACTTGTGGTGGCCGCGCAGCGTCGGATTGGTCAGGGTCGGGTTGCTGGCGCCCAGCAGCTTCACCGAGTGCAGCCACGGAAGCCGCTGCGGTGTGAACAGGTCGGGCAGTGCGCCCAGTTCGCCGACCGGCTCGGACATCGGGCGTACGGCCGTGTCAGAGAGCGAGGAGGTGACCTCGGTGAGGAAGTCGTCGAGCACCTTCTGCGCGTCAGGGACGGTGGCGTCGATCTGGGTGAGCAGGCCGATGCCTCCGTTCGCCCGGTGATTCATCATCAGGAAACTGCACAGTGAGGCCGCGGAGGAGTCGGCGGAGCCGTTCTTCTCGTGCCAGGCGCCGAACTTCTGCACGAGCGAGACGAAGGCGTCCTTGTCCAGCTCGCTCCAGGGCAGCGCGACCGCGCTGACGAGAACGTCCTTCGGGGGCCTGGGCAGCAGTGCGGAGGGGTCGGTGCCGGTGGCGCCGGGGCTGCGGAACCAGTACCGGGTGATGACACCGAAGTTGCCGCCGCCACCGCCGGTGTGCGCCCACCACAGGTCGTGGTGAGGGTCGTCGGCCTCACGCGTGGCCACCACGCTGCGCGCAGTGCCGTTCGCGTCGACCACGACGACCTCGACCGCGTACAGGTGGTCGACGGTCAGGCCGTGCCGTCGGGACAGCATCCCGTAGCCGCCACCGCTGATGTGACCACCCGCCCCCACCGAGTAGCACATGCCACCGGGGATGGTGACGCCCCAGCCCTTGAAGAGACCGTCGTACAGCTGGAGGAGTGTCGCTCCCGCGCCCACTTCGAAGGCCTTGAGCTCCTCGTCGTAGCCGACGGTGTCGAGCAGGGAGGTGTCGATGACGACCCGGACCTCGGGGTGGTAGACGAAGTCCGTGTAGCAGTGGCCGCCGCTGCGCACCGAGATCCGCTTGCCCGCGTCCACGGCTTCCTGAACGGCCCGCACCACCTGCTCGGTGGTCCGCACCAGCCGGACGGAATCGGGCCGGGCGACCCAGCGGGAGTTGTTGCCGACGACGAGATCGGCATAGCGGGGATCGCCCGGAAGGACGGTGACGGCGTCGGGTCCGGGGGCGGTGGGGGCGGCGGTGGCGGTCGCCGCGGCGGGGCCGGCCTCCAGGGACGTGGCGGCTATCGCGGCGGCCGTGCCGGCCAGGACGCTTCGTCTTCTCATGGAACTCGCGTTCTCTTTCCTTAGTGATGCAAGTCTTTTGTGTACGAGGGGTCAGTCGCCCCAGATCATTCCAAGCCCGAGGTTCTCCGCGAATTCCACGGTGCGATCGACCGACCACGCATCCCCGACCGGTGCTGAATTACCGGGCTGCACAGGATATCCGGCCTCGGAGAATAACCTCTCGAATCCACCGGGTGTGGTGATGACATAAAAACGGGCGGCTTCGCTCTCCACCAGGTAGGAATGCGGTATGCCGCGCGGCAGGAACAGCACGCCGGCACCGCTCACGGTTTCGGTGCGGTCCGCGACCGTGAGGCGGACCTCCCCGCCCTCGATGATGAAGATCTCGTCCTCAAGGGTGTGGGTGTGGCGCGGCGCGCGCTCCCCCCGCACCGCGCTGAAGTGCGTGATTCCCAAGGCACCACCGGTCTCCTCGGCGGAGAGTTTCGTGGTGACCACCGACCCCTTCCCCCAGAGCCGGGAAATCCCCTCACCGTCCCGGCGAACCACCGGTGACTGTCCGTCGAGCCCTGCGGTCAAGGTCCCTCCAGAGAACGCTGCGTTTACCCGCTCACCATTTCCCCGGGATCCTCACACGCCGCCGTCGCCGTCTGCAACGTACACAGAATTAGTTTGTCAAGTGTCCGCCCATGACCTTGCGGAACACATGACGAACCAATACGCAACCCGCGCCGCATACTTTGTCAGGTGTCCGCGATGCGATCACGCAGTAACACGTCCGTTATGCCCGCACGTATGAAATCCTCACGCCAGGCCCTAGGATTACCGCTGCCCTTTACGTCTCGTTCGACTGCTGGAGGGGAGGCAGTCATTGATCACATGGCCGCGCTCGAAGCACAGTGCCGTCCTGGACCAGCTCACTGCGGAGGGAGTCGGCCTCTGGCTGGACGACTACCACCGTGGCCGGCTGGCCGACGGCAGCCTGGAGAGACTGGTGGCCGACGGACTGGTCGGCGGTGTCGTCTCCCGGCCCGCGGCCGTCGCGCGCGCCATGGCGGACACCACCGCCTACGGGAACCAGCTGAACCGACTCT
This sequence comes from Streptomyces sp. NBC_00289, assembly GCF_041435115.1. Taxonomy (NCBI): domain Bacteria; kingdom Bacillati; phylum Actinomycetota; class Actinomycetes; order Kitasatosporales; family Streptomycetaceae; genus Streptomyces; species Streptomyces sp. NBC_00289. Next base: position 771,939 of record NZ_CP108046.1, read on the forward strand.
CGGGCGCAGCCACCTCGGCCGAGGAGCGCGTCTACGCGATCCTCGCCGAGGACGCCCGTGCGGCCTGTACCGCGCTTGAACCGGTGTTCCGGGCGACCAAGGGCATGCACGGCTGGGTCTCCGTGGGCATCGCGCCCCGGCCGGCGGCGGACGCCGCGGCCATGGCCGACCACTCCAGGCTTCTCGCGGAACAGGTCGATCGTCCCAACATACTGATTCGGATTCCCGTCGCGGGCGGCGGACTCGCGGCCGCCGGTGACGTGCTCGCCCACGGGGTCGGCGTGCACCTCACCTCCGTGTACTCCGTGCGCCGGTACGACCAGGCCGTGGACACCTACTTCCGCAGCCTGGAACACGCCACGTCCAACGGTCACGCCGCGTCCGCCGTCACCTCGCTCGTCTCCCTGGACATCGGCCGTCTCGACGCCGGAGTCGACGCCCTTCTCGGCGGCTCGGCGGACCCCAGCGCCGCCGCATTGCGCGGACAGACCGCGGTGGCCACCGCACGACTCGTCTACCGCCGTTACGAGGAGAGCCTCGGCGGTCCGCACTGGCGCTCCCTGGTGGCCGACGGCGCGCGCCCCCAACGCCTGCTCTGGACCTCGGAGAACGCCCCGGAATCCCCTCGGACCGCGCTGGACAGGGTCGAACGGCTCATCGCCTGGATGACCTCGCATGCCCTGCCCCAGACGGCCCTCGAGTCCCTGGACAGCCGCGAGGGGTTCCACGGCGACACGCTCTCCGGCTCCGCCGAACACGACGCGGCCCGCCGGGTGATGGAGGCGCTCGGCCGGTCCGGTGTCGTCTTCGACTCGGTCACCCGCGACCTGGAAACCGCGGCCATCGAGAGGGAACGCACCGCGTGGAACGAGCTCCTGACGGCGGTTCAGGCAGGCTGAGCCACCGTCCGGGCGGGCCGGGTGCGCGGTTCGCCGACGGAGTCGATCTCCAGCAGGAAGTGCTCGACCACGTCTCCTCGGTCGACGAGGGTGAGCTTCCTGAGGACCCGCAGCCGCCGCCCCGTCTCCGCGGTGATCCGGTGCAGCCCGTCCATGTCCCCTCTGCTGCTGAAGTGCAGCAGAGCCTGGCCGTCCGCCGTCAGCCAGCGCGGTGCCTCCTCCACATACCTGCGGTGCGTTTCGTATCCGGGATCCACATAGGCGCGTTCGAGGGGAGTGGCGAAGCGGTAGTTCTCCGGTGCGCGGACGTAGGGCGAACTCCAGACGATGGTGTCGTATCGCTGCCCGGCGGGCAGCGCTTCGAAGAGGTCGCTGTGCACGGCCCGCACTCGGTCGTCGACCCCGTGCCGCCGCGCGTTGAGCGCGGCGTTCGTCACCGCGTCGGCGTTGATGTCGGAGGCGACGACCCGCTCGCAGCCCGCGAGGGCCGCAGTCACAGCGACGACCCCGGTCCCGCAGCCGATCTCCAGGAACACGCCACGTCGAGGGTGCCTCGCGGGATCCGAGAGGCCGAGCAGGTCCAGGACGATCTCGGTGGTGCCCGCGTGCAGAGGGGCGAAGACCGTGTCGAGCAGATCCCACTCCCTTCCACCCAGCGAGAAGGCCCCGGGCCGATGTTCCGCCCGCATGGAGTCGCGGCTGCGTTCGAGCGACCGTAGATAGCTCTTGATCTCGGACATCCCCCGACATTCCCTCTCTGCATGTCAACGCCACCTTCGGCGTTTCCCCGTGACCAACCGTGTCCTCATGGTCACGGCCCCGGCCCGATCTTGCCGTGCCGTCCTGTGCGGGCGACAGGTGATCCGGCCACACAACCAACCGGGGAGAGGGGTGGCCCGGCCACCACCGAGGGGATGTTCACATGGCTGTATAGAACAGGCGGTTGCAGCCACAGATCCTCAACCTTAGGCTCTCTAAAGATCGATGTGCCTGATCACAGGGGGGATGACGATGACGGGGGGACTGATGTCGACCGCCTCGCCGGATGTGATGTCCGTGCTGGAACTGCTCGCCGGGGGGGCACCCGCTGCGCGGTTCGAGGAACTGCTGCGCGACGCCCGGTGCGAGGACGCCTCGGCCGACACCCTCGCACAGCTCGACCAGGCCGTGCGCCTGGCCTCACGCGTCCAGGCCCTGGTCGGCCACGCACAGCAGCGGGAGGCCGGACTCGCCGCGCTGGTCGACACCGCCCACGACCTCACCCTGGTGCACGGCATGGACGCGCTCCTGTACGAGATCACACGACGGGCACGCCGACTGCTGCACCTCGACATGGCCTACGTCGGACTGCGCGACGCGGGCGAGGAGAGCCGACCCTCCTCCATCCGCGCGGCAGAGGGCGAGACCACCTCGCGCAGCGTAGGCCTGAAGACCTCCGACGACTCCGGACTCGGCGGCCTCGTCCAGCGGAGCGGAGCACCAGCCTGGAGCCCGGACTACCTGGCCGACAGGGACATTCCACACTCCCCCGACATCGATGCCGTCGTCCGGGCCGAAGGCCTGCACGCCATCCTGGCGGTCCCGCTCGGCTACGGCGCCACGGTCTTCGGCACCCTCTACGGCGCCGACCGGAAGGTACGGCACTTCACACCGGACGAGATCAGCCTCATGCGCTCGCTCGGCCAGCTCGCCGGTGTCGCCATCGAACGCGCGCGGCTGCTGGAGGAGACCCGCGCCGAGGTGACCGAGCTGGAACTGGACACCTCCCGCGCCCGGAGCAGTCTCGACGTGCAGCGCCGCGTCGAGGCCGCCTACATCCGGCTGATCGACCTGGTGCTCAGCGGCTGCGACCCTCAGACCCTCGCCGAAGCCGCGGTCAGGGAACTGTCGGGGTCACTGGTCGTCAGGGACTGCGTCGGCCGCGTGGTGGTCACGACCGGTACGCCGCCCGAACTCGCCGAGGACGACGTGCTCAGGTGGACCTACGACGCCCACGCGGCCGGCCGCCCGGTGCCCATGTCCGCGGGCTGCTGGGTCGCGCCGGTCACCGCCGGCGGCGAGAACCTCGGCGCCATCGTGCTGGTTCCCGACGAACCGCTCACGGACGGCTTCGGAGTCCGGCTGCTCCAGCTCACCGCGCGGGCGGTCGCCCTCATCCTGTTACTGCAGCGCACCTCGGCAGTGGCCCACGACCAGATCCGTGACGAGTTGCTGGACGAACTCCTCAGCGACATCCGGCCGCAGCCGCGCCAGCTGGTCCCGAGGGCCCGCCGGCTCGGCATCGCCATCGACGAACCGCATGTGATGGTGGTGGCCCGGCCTGAGGGAGGTCCGGAAGGCCGGGCCGGCGCGTGGGCGTCGTCGTACGCCCATCGCGTGTCCGGGCTCATGAGGCTCCGTGACGGCTGTGTGACGCTGCTGGTCCCCGGCGAGGACCCGCTCGCTGCGGCCACCGCGGTGTCCGAGGAGCTCGCGCCGCTCGTCGGCCATCCCGTCACGGTCGGGGCGGCAGGGCCGGTCTCGGGCCCGGCCCTGGTGGCACAGGCCCACCGCGAGGCGCTCAGTTGCCTGGAGGCGCTCACCGAGCTGGGCAACCTGGGTGGTCTCGCCACCCCACAGCAGATGGGCTTCCTCGGCGTCCTGCTCTCCGAGACCCACGGTATCGGCGAGTACGTCGAGTCCGCGATCGGCCCCGTACTGGACTACGACGCCCAGCGTTTCACCGAGCTGACCCGGACGCTCTCCGCCTATTTCGCCGCCTCTTCGAGCCCGACGCGCGCGGCGGCGAGCCTGCACGTCCACCCCAATACCGTGTCCAGGCGGCTGGAGCGCATCACCGAGCTCCTCGGAGCCGACTGGCAGGATCCCGATCGTGCCCTGGAGATCCAGCTCGCCCTCCGGCTGCACCACACCCGGCGCACTCTGCAGCACCGGCAGGCGAGCTCCGGGGTGGCAGGGGACGCAGGTGACCAAGCTCCACGGGGCGCAGGCGCGTAAAGGTCAGGCGGAGCGGCGAAGCGTGCTGAAACACGGCTCCTCTAACTCGCCCGACCCGACCGCCAGTACCGACACGGCGTGGGCGACGGAGGCCAGGGTCATGTGGCGGTGCCAGCCTCGGAACGAGCGCCCCTCGAAGTCCCGGACGCCCACCCGCTCGCCGATCTGCTTCTCGTCGTGGGCGACGCGCTGCGCAAGCCACGTCAACCGCACGAGATCACCGACCGGTGCCATCGCCGGGGCCGCGAGCCACAGGGCCGTGGGTGTCCTTCCCCAGTCGTGCCACTCACCGATCAGCAACAGCTCCGCCCCGGAGCCTGGCCCGGAAAGCCGTACCCGGACCGCTGCCCCGAGCGCTGTGCGCCGCACCACTCCCCCGGGGGTGTCCAGCGGACGGCGCAGACTCTGCACGGATTCCATGATCCGGCGGGCCGAGATGGCTCCCGCCCGGTATCCGGGTATCGCGCGGTCCGCCACGATCAGCCGGGTGCTCCCCTTCACCCGGGTGAGCAGGGGGACCTGAGCCTCGGCGAAAGACCGGACGACCCCGCCGAGACCCGCCATGTGGGTGTCCAGCACAACGGGACGCTTCGGCGTCTCCCATCGGTCCAGCAGAGTCAGTGCCGTGGCGGTGGCGCACTCGTCCGGTGTCTCCGCGCGAGCGCTGTCCGGAATCTCCGCCTTACGACGCCTGCCCGCGTTGTCGAGCCAGGGCTCGGGAAGGTGCAGCCGCCACTGGACAGGGACGCTGGTCCTCCCGGTCGCGGCCCAGGCTCCGAAGGCCAGCTGGCCGTTGAGCACCTGCCCGTACTCCGGGACGAACTGCCGCTCCACCCCTACCGAATGCTCACCCGCCTTGGGAATGAACAGCGGTCGTACGACCCAGGCCGATGGTGTCAGCGTGCGCGTGACATGGTCAGCGAGAGCCTCGCGTATGGGCGACCAGTCCCAGGTGGAACCGCTGATGAAGTGGTGCAGGCTCTGCTCGGCAGCAGCTCCGCCGACGAGCGTGGCGATGTTCCGGATCGACTTGCGTCCCTTCACCGCCAGCAGCCCACGCAGGTAGTGCCGCGCTCGTAGTCGCTGATCGCTGCGGCGTAACGACGCGAAGAGCGCGGCGCTGAACTCGTCACCCGAATCGGTGACGTCGTGGGCGCCTTCCCGTATTCGGTAGCTGGAAAGGACTTTTGCGTTCACGCTCTCCCCCATTCGCCAACTTCACTGCTGCGCCTCAACTTTGACCGCTCACATCCGGCAACGGGAGGTGCACCGGGCACACACCTGCGCACGACCACGGTTGCCGGGCCACCCTCGAGGGGCTTCCGCCGGGCCCGGCCGCGAGGGCAACTCGGCACCTGATGTGTGGTGCGGTCACCTTGAGCGCGACACGCGCCTCGCACACGATCGCGGTCAACGGATGTCAACCCGCGTCCCGCCAACTTGCCTGCCGTATCGGAACCCACGTCGGCGTCAGTCCGGCACGAAGAGGCAGGGTTGAATGAGCATCAACAGCCGCCAAGGGAAAGGGGCGCAACGTCCGCCCGAGACAGACCGGCCGTCCTCGTGGTGGTTCCGGACGGACCACTCGCCCTGGTGCCCTTCGCCGGTCTGCGCCTCACCGGGAGCCAGCCGCTTGCCGAGTGCGCGACCACGGTCTTCTTCCCCGGCCTCAGCCTGCTGGCGCCGCCGGGCGCACAGCCTCGGCCGCAGGGGGCAGCGGCACGCCGTGCCGGACCGCCATCCGCACCGGGCCGCGTGATCGCCCATGCCGCCGCGCCGATGTTCACCGAGCGACTCACGACGCTCGTCGAGCAGGCACCGCTGCCGGTGACGGTGAGCGAGCCGATGAACCGGGCGGAGCTGCGCGAGGCCCTCCTCACCGCCACCGCGCACGACGTGGCGGTGCTCTTTCACCACGGCGACACCGCACCCGACTCGGCCAGCCGAGGCGTCCGCCTCGCCGACGGCGGATACCTTTCGGCCACCACCGCCCGCCGGTGGAACTGGCCGGACACCGTCGTCCTGGGTTCCTGCTGGGCCGCACATCTACTCCCGACCGAGGCCGACGAACCGTTCGGCCTGCCGACCGCCTGTCTCCTGGGAGGCGCCCGCAGCGTGATCGGCGGCCAGGCCCCGATCCTCGCCAACAAGACCGTGGCCACCGTCATCGCCCGGGTCGTGGTGAACAGCGCCCAGGGAGAGCGGGCGGCCGAGCGGCTGGGCACGGCACTGAGTACCCTGAGCCGCACCGCGGGCGTCAACCCCGGACCTGCCGCCGGGTGGGCGGGCCTGACCTGCTGGACCACCGACCCGCCGCCCGCCGCCCACCGGGTCGCGGACGCCTGGACGCCGCGGACATCCCACAGCACCGACGAGCAGCCGGACGTCCAGGGCCTCCCGATGTCCTGCGCCAGGTCAGCCGCCCCGGGGCCACGACGTCACAACGCCTGGGCTGCGATCTGAGCGAAACGTGCCGGCGCGCTCTGCGCCACGCCCAAACCCTCTCACCGCCCGGGTCCCCGATGACCACGCTGGCGCTACTGGCCGCGGTCACCGCCACGGACAGCGCCGCGACGTCCCCGTGGACGGCGTTCTGGCACGGCGCCGACTCCGTACCGCCCGACGGCGCCGCCTTGCTGTCCGGCCAAGAGACCGGCCGTACGGTCCTGGCCGTCGGCTTCGACGAGCGGATCGTCGTGAGCGACGCACTTATGACGGCCCTCCAACGCGGTCAGCGACTGGCTGAATATCTCAGTCACAAGGTCGTCGATCCCGGCCATGTCGTCCACGGCATGGTCTGGGATCCCGATTGCACGGCGGCCGTGTGGCTGGGCGCCGTGACCCCGCGGGGACGGGCCGCCGTCGTACGGCTGCTCGCGGACCGAGTCATCGGGGAACACCTGCCCACCACGAACCGGCTCGGTGCCGCCCCCTCACCCGCCCCCGTCCTGAAGAGCCCCGTCAATACGGACCGGCCGGCCCCCTCGGCCGAACTCCGCGACTGGGCCGCACACCTCGCAGCAGCCCAGGGGACGCATGACGACGCCGGCACAGCCGAGCTGCTGGCCCACATGGCCGACCGTCACGATCCGGCACTGGATGTCTGGGCCGCGGCCAGCGTCGTCGTCCGTAAGGCGCGGCACAGGGACGAGGCCCGCGGGGGCAAGGTGCGCGTGGAGGTCGGGGACACCGGGCTGACCGTCACCGCCGCTGTGGCCGACGGCCTGCGGAGGGCCACCGATCTCGCCCACCACCTTCAGCACCGGGAGGTGACAACGGCGCACGTGCTCACCATGCTCATCGTCACCCGAGAGGGGGCCGGCGCTGCAAGCTCCGCCCGTCCCAGCGCGCGATGCCTGCGCAGGTGGGGCGGGTGGGACTCGAACCCACGGCCGACGGATTATGAGTCCCTTGGGGATCTTGGCGGCCCTTGCCGCTCATTGCCGATTCACGCCGTTCTTCCAGGTCAGACGTGCCGATCACTGTCAGCCCTGTGCAGTGCTTGTCGGTCTGTTCCTGTCCTTGTGGCCCCTCAATGGCCCCTGAGCGTCTTCGAGTTGGACACGCATCACAGAAGCAGCCGCGTCCGCCCAGGTCAGCCGAGGAGAGAGAACCTTCGTACAGCGGATCCTCTTTCCCACGTGCGGAGGCTCCGCCCCAGTGCGGGGAGGGCGGAGTCTCCGCGGTCACGGTTGTTTGTCGGCTTGACCGGCGGTCACAGCTCCTGCGCGTAGGTGTCCTGGTACGCCGCCCTCCCGCCGAACACATTCAGGGCGATGTGGCCATCGGCGTATGTCGTGTCCGTCACGTCGATGATCCGGGTGCCGTTGAGGAACACCTGGATGCGGTCGCCCTCGGTGAGGATGCGGACGGGGTAGGTCGTGCCGCGGCGGACCAGAGCCGGGACGCGGGCGAGGGCTTTGGCGTCGTCGAAGTAGCCGTTGGCCTTGGCGACCAGGCGGATCACGCGTAGGTCGGGGTCGATGTTGAGGCAGTAGGCGTCGGCGCCGTCGGAGGAGGCGCGCCAGAGGAGGGAGAGGGCGCCGCCCGTGTCCGGGGCGGGGCCGCCGAGCCGGACCAGAGTGGTGAGGTCCAGGTCCGTCGCCGTGCGGGCCGAGATCGCGTTGGAGTCCTTGTCGAAGCTTCCGGCGCGGCCCGCGCTGTCCGTCGACCAGCGGCCGGCGGGGGTGATCGTCAACTTGCCGAGGTTCGAGCGGAATTCACCGCCGGCCGGGGCGGCCACCAGCGGCTTCACCCGATCCACCAGGCGGAAGGTGCTGTCCAGCCTGTGCACCTTGAGCGACTCGATGTGTGCGGTGCCGCCTTTGGCGTAGAAGGCCATGCCGTCGGCGTCCGGGCCGGGGAAGATCAGGCTGGTCACGGCGGCCTGTCCGTCCGCGCCGAACGCCTCGACCGAGGACGAGTCGACGTACACGCGCAGGGTCACGCGGCCGTCGGTCGTCTTCATCGGCGCGGTCGTGCGGCCCGCGAAGTACTGCGTGAAGTCGCTCAGGCCCGATGCCGAGCGGTCCACGAACAACTCCTGCGCCTCGGCGTCGTATCCGACTGTCGTGTGCTGGTCGTCGTCGGTCCGGAGCCGGAAGCCGATCTCCGTGGCGGTGCCGAGGGTGATCTCGGCCTCGATCTCGTAGGCGGTGCCCCGGGCTCCCGCGAGCGGGTTCGCGGAGTCGGGGCCGACGGCGAGGTTCTTGCGGGTCGTGGTGGACGTGCGCAGCGTGACCAGCTCCGGGACCGGGCGCTGCGCCAGGCGTACGCCGTCGGCGGTGTCCGTGAGGGTCAGTTCGCGGGGGGTGCTCAGCTGGCCGTTCCAGCCGCCGGTCGGGGCGCTGAAGGGGTAGTCCCAGTTGCTTATCCAGCCGAGCCAGACGCGGCGGTCGCCGGTCAGGCCGTAGAAGGACATGGCGGCGTAGTAGTCACGGCCGGAGTCGGCGCGCAGGACCGTGCCGGCCTTCTGGTCGGGAGTGAAGCCGGCGCCGTTCCACTCGCCCGTGAAGTACTGGGCGGCCGAGCCGTTCGTGGCGCGTACGGCACCGGTGCTCAGGGTGAGAACCCACTTCACCTTGTCCTCGTCGCCGTCGATGGGGAGCGGAAAGAAGTCGGGACACTCCCAGACCCCGGGTGTGGCCCAGTCGCCGTAGCCGAAGGAGCTGACCTGGGTCCAGGTGAGGAGGTCGGTGGAGGTGAAGAAGCGGATGTGGTCGCCGCCGGATACGACCATCAGCCACTGGTCGTGGGCCTCGTCGCGGATGACCTTCGGGTCGCGGAAGGTCCAGCCGGCGTCCGGGCCGCCCGGGTTCTGCACGGCCGGACTCGAGCCGCCGTGCAGCTGCCATGATCGGCCCTTGTCCTTGCTGTACGCGATGCGCACGCTCGCGTTCCCGCCCGGCTTGTTCGGGTGGTAGCTCGTGTAATAGGCGATCAGGCCCGAGCCGCCGTCGAAGAGACCGGAGGTGTCGTCGGCGTCCACGACCGCGCAGCCGGTCCAGCAGTGACCGTAGGCGTTCCAGGGCAGGGCTATCGGCAGGGGCTGCCAGTGGACGAGGTCGGTGCTGACCGCGTGCGCCCAGCGGCCCTCGTCCTGGTGGAAGAGGTGGTACTCGCCGTCGTGGTGCAGCAGGCCGCAGGGGTCGCTGGTGGAGCCGGTGAGCTGGGAGTAGTGGTACGTGGGGCGGTACGGCTCGGTGAAGTGGTCGGCGGTGCTTCGGACTTCGACGTTCTGGAAGTACGACGTCCCGTGCGCGGCCGCGGTGCCGAAGGCGGCGCCCTTGGTGCGGGACACGCGGGTTTTCAGCGCCCGTACGCCGTCCACGTACACCTCGATGGTTCTGCCCGTCGCGCGGGCCTCGACGCGGTACGTGCCTCCGGCCGTGATGCGCCGGACCGGGCCGGAGGCGGAGGCGAGGCGGGTGCCGGAGGAGCGGTCCAGCAGGACGACGGCGTTGCGGCCGGCTTCCAGGCGGGCTTCGTAGCCGCCGGAGCCGTTCGCGGACGCGCGCAGGACGAGGCCGGCCGAGGAGGAGGGGCCGCCGGGTGTGATGTCGGCTCTCGCCACCAGGTCGCCGTCGGTGAAGGGGGCCGTGCGCAGGCCGTTCTCGCCGCGGATGCCGCGCAGGTCGGGGGTCCAGGTGCCGGAGCGGGCCGTCCAGCCCTGGAGGCCGGTGGCGAGATCGGCCCCGGCGATGTTCTCGAAGGACACCGCTCCAGCCGATGCCGTGACGGCGAGTCGGCCTTTGGCGTGGGTGGAGTCCTGGGCGGTGATGACGGGGCTGTAGCCGTCGGGAGAGAGGAAGTTGGTCTGCCAGTGCACGCGCAGTTCGTCGCGTTCGGCTTCGACGCGCAGGCGGTAGACCGTGTCGGCCTTGATGGTGGTCGCGTAGGTGCCGAGGGTGACGTTGCCGTCGATGCGGTAGAGCCTCAGCCTGCCCTGGTCCGCGTCGACTTGGACGCCGTAGCCGTGCGTGGCCGTGGCGTCGGTGCGCACCAGCAGTGAGGCGATGGCGGAAGCGTCGTGCAGGAGCAGGTCGGCCTGGAGCGCGGTGTCGTACGTCTTGGTCGTGGTGAGGGCGCGGGCGGTGGCTCCCAGGGTCGGTGCCGCGCGCCAGCCCAGCGGACTCGCCGTCCAGGTGCCGCCGCTCGTGGTCCAGCCGGTGAGGTTGGTGGTGACTGAGGAGAGGGACGGCGGGCCGAAGGTGACCGTGCCGCCCTGGGCGAGCAGGCCCACCGAGCCGGTGTCGTGGCGGTGGTCCTCGGTGTGGAGGAGCCGTTTGCCGTCGACATGCACCGTCAGCTCGGGCCCGTCGACTGCCACTTCGAGGTCATAGGGTCTTGCGGTCCGCGCACCTGGAAGTGGAGCGGTGGCGAGTGTGTCGCCGTCGGCCAGGTCGTAGAGCCGTATGCGGGCGCGGCCGGGGTCGAGGGCGACCGCGTATCCGGTCGAGCCGTCCAGGGCTGCCCGGAACACCAACGCGCCTACGGCGGAAGAGGATTGGGGCGTGACGCGGGCCGCGTACGTGCCCTTGGCCGCGAGTTGCTGCTCGGACAGGGCGAGGGCGGGCCCGCGACGGTCGGCGGTCGCCTTCTGGCCGCCGTCGGAGGTGCGGGTCCAGGTGCCGGTGACGGGGACGGGGTCGGGAATCGGGGTGGCGGCGGGGGTCGCTCCGGCGGCGCTCGGGGCGGCCTGTGCTGCGGGGAGGATGCCTCCGAGAGGCAGCAGGGTGGCGGCGGTTCCTCCGGCGAGCAGGAAGGTACGGCGGGACACGCTCATGGCGGCTCCTGAGGGAGAACAGGCGAGGGTGGGCCACGGCCCCGCGGGATGTCCAGCCCGCGGGCCGTGGCCGTGTGTAAGACCGTCACGGCCACAGCGGCCGGGGTCCGTCGGTGAAGACCGACGCCATCTGCCAGGCGTCGAACCGCTCCAGGGCCACGTCGCCGTCGGCACCGATACCCACGCCTACGGCCTCGTCCGGGCGGGTGGGGTAGATCCGGGCGGTCAAGGCACGCCCGTTGGCGTAGATCTCCAGTGCGGAGTGGTCGACGAGGACGCGCAGGTCGACCCGGCCGTCGGGGTCCAACGGCAGTTCGCCGTACCGGGGTTCGGCGTCGACCGTCGGGTCGAGGCTGCTGGTCTCGCGGCGCAGGCGGAGAGTGCCGCCCGTTCCGTCCTGCGCCCTGCTCACCTCCACGACCGTGCGTTCCGCGCCGTCCGGTGTCTCGCGGACCACGAGCCGGGCGGTCGCTCCGGGAGCGAGACGCAGGGTCGTCTCGATGTCCAGCTGGTCCCCGCGCACGGCGGGCAGCCGGGTGTACCGGTCGGCCTGCCGGCCCGGAGCCACCTCTAGGCGCTCCCGCCGCAGCTCGGTCAGCTCCGGCGCCGGGGCCTGATGCAGGCCGCCGTCCGTGGCGAGCGTGACGACCCTCGGCAGGGACATCACGCCGCACCAGCCGGCCTGCGCGTTCGCCTCGTCCGTCCGTCCCTCCTGGAGCCAGCCGAACATGATGCGGCGGCCGTGCTCGTCGCGAGTGGACTGGGGGGCGTAGAAGTAGCGTCCGCCGTAGTCGAGGCGGTGGAGGGCGGTCGGGTTGAAGGTGTCGCCCTGGTAGCGGCCGGTCCAGTACAGGGGGTGGTGGGTGGTGCCCTCGTCCCAGGCGGAGAAGACCAGCACGTCCGTGCTGCCGGCCTCCTCGTCCTCGCCGAGCCGGAAGAGGTCGACGCACTCCCACATCGTGCCGGTCCAGTCGAGCTCGCCCTGGTTCTGCGAGGCGTCGCCGGTCAGCAGGGGGCCGACGTAGCGCCAGCTGCGCAGATCGTCGGATTCGTACAGGAAGGCCGTTCCGCCGACGCCCCGGATGCCCGAGCCCACCAACTGGCGCCACACCGTGTTCTCGCCGGAGCCCTCCCGCCAGACGCAGTGGTCGCGGAAGGCCGTGATGTCGACGCCCTCGGGCGGGGTGGTGATGACTGGGTTGGCCGGGTCTTTGGTCCAGTACCGCAGGTCGGCCGATCCCCTGGCCACGCACGGGAGTTCATGCTCGCCGTGCCTGCCCGAGTAGACGAGCGTGGGCACTCCCCCGTCGTCCACCAGGACACCGGACCAACAGCCGTCGCGGTCCGGGCCGTCCGAGCCTGGCACCAGGGCGACTGGCTCATCGGCCCAGTGCACGAGGTCGGTACTGGTGGCGTGGCCCCAGTGGATGCGGTGGTGGGCGGCGGCGAGGGGGTTGTACTGGTAGAAGAGGTGGTAGACGCCGTTCCAGTGACTCAGCCCGTTGGGGTCGTTGAGCCAGCCGCCGGGCGAGGTGAAGTGGAAGCGGGGGCGGTGGGGGTCGCGCAGGGCGCGTTCGGCCAGTCCCTCGGCGGTGTGGCTGCCGGAGGGGAGGGTGAGGTCGTGGGTCATGCGGCGGTGGTCTCCGCTTTCTCGGTGTCGTCGGTGGCGTCGGTGGCCTCGCCGTCCGGCCGGTCGGTGGCCTTCAGGACGCGGCGGGCGATGTCGGAGGCGGGTGCGCGCAAATGGCAGCGCACCCAGTGGGGCTGGCCGTCGTCTTCGCCGACGATGTGGCGGACGGGGTCGGTGCGGCTGCACGCGCCGTCGTCGCCGTAGGGGCAGGACGTGGGGTTGAGGATCGCCTCGCGCAGGCGGGCGCGCTCGACGGGGTCGTAGCTGCCGGCCCGTTCGGGGTCGGGTACGGCGGACAGCAGCAGGCGGGTGTAGGGGTGGGCCGGGGCGTCCATGACGGCCAACGCATCGCCGCCCTCGACGAGTTCGCCGGCGAACATGACCATCGTGGTGTCCGCGAGGTAGCGGGCGGAGCCCAGGTCGTGCGTGATGTAGAGCATGGCGATGTTCCGCTCGTCGCGCAGGCGCCGCATCAGGTTGAGCACGCCGACGCGCACGGAGACGTCCAGCATCGACGTCGGTTCGTCGGCCAGGATGAGGCGCGGCTCCACCGCCAGCGCGCGAGCGATGGAGACGCGCTGACGCTGGCCGCCGGAGAGTTCGTGCGGGTAGGACTGGAGCATGTCCTCGCTCAGGCCGACCGTTTTCATCAGCTCGCGCAGCGCCTCTGGTGTGGCGGAGTGGCCGTGCAGGACGAGGGCCCGGGTGAGGAAGTGCTCGATCCGGTGGACGGGGTTGAGTGAGCCGAAGGGGTCCTGGAACACCATCTGGACCTTGCGACGGTACGCCCGTGATGCCCTGCGCCGTTCGGTGCGCAGGATGTCCTGGCCGTCGAGCAGTACCTGTCCGGTGGAAGGCTGTTCGAGGCGGGCGAGGCAGCGGGCGATGGTGGACTTGCCGCTGCCGGACTCGCCGACCAGCGCGGTGATCCGGCCGGCAGGCAGGTCGAAGGACACGTCGTTGACGGCACGGACGCGGCGCCGGGAGAAGACGGTGCCGACCTGGAAGTCCTTGGTCAGACCGCGTACGGACAGCAGGGGCTGGGTCATCGCGGGGCTCCCTGGGCACTCTGGGCCGCCCACCGGCCGGGGGCGATCTCGCGCAGGTCGGGGATGTTCATGGAGCAGTCCGAACGGTCCTCGGGACAGCGGACGTGGAAGCCGCAGCTGTCGGCGGTGCGCGGGGCGTCGAAGAGGCCGGTGAGCTCTTCGCGCGGGCCGGTCAGCGGCGGGAAGGCGTTCATCAGCGCCTCGGTGTAGGGGTGGAGCGGATGGGCGAACAGGTCCTTGGCGTTGGCGAGTTCGACGATCCGTCCGCCGTACATCACGCCCATGCGGTCCGACAGCTCGACCATCAGGGACATGTCGTGGGTGATGAAGAGGATGGAGAAGCCCAGCTCCCGCTGGAGGTCGCGGATCTGCGCCATGATCTCCTGCTGCACGACCACGTCGAGCGCGGTGGTCGGCTCGTCCATGATCAGCAGCCGGGGGTGGAGTGCGACGGCCATGGCGATGACCACGCGCTGGCGCATGCCGCCGGACAGCTGGTGCGGGTACGCCTTCAGCCTTCCCGGGTCGATGCCGACCAGCTCCAGCAGCTCGCCGGCCCGCTCACGCGCGGCCCGCTTCTTCAGCTTCTCGTGGGTGGTGAAGATGTCGACGATCTGCTCGCCGATGGTCAGAACGGGGTTGAGCGAGTTCATCGCCGACTGGAAGACCATGGCGATCTCCCGCCACCGGAAGTCGCGCAGCTCCCGTTCGTTCAGGGCGAGGACGTCCCTGCCCTGGAAGCGGATGCTGCCCGCGGTGATCTCCGCCGGGGGCTTCAGCAGCCGCATCACCGCGTTGGCGATGGTCGACTTGCCGCAGCCGGACTCCCCGGCGAGGCCGAAGACCTCTCCGGCGCCGATGGAGAAGGAGACGTCGTCGGCGCCCACGACGGTGCGTCCGTCGCCGCGGTATTCGACGCGCAGGCCGTTCACCTCAAGTACGGGTTCCATGGCTCAGCCCCTCCTCTCACGGCGGGCACGGCGGGCACGGCGGTTGCGCAGCCTCGGGTTGGTGATCTCGTCGACCGCGTAATTGACCAGCGCGAGCGCGAACGCGACGAGCGCGATGCACAGCCCGGAGGGGACGAAGGCCCACCAGGTGCCCGTCATCAGTGCGCCGTCGTTGCTGGCCCAGTACAGGTTGGTGCCCCAGCTGACGACGCTGCTGTCGCCGAGGCCGAGGAACTCCAGGCCGGCCTGGGCGCCGATGCCGAAGATCACGCAGCCGAGCAGCGTGGTCATCACCACGGACGCCATGTTGGGCAGGATCTCGCGGAACATGATCCGCAGCGGGCGCTCGCCGGTGACGACGGCTGCGGCCACGAAGTCCTTGCCGCGGATCGACTTGGCCTGAGCTCGCAGTACCCGGGCCGAGCCCGCCCAGCCGGTGACGACGAGGACCAGGATCACGGTGGAGGTGCCGGGCGGCAGGAACGCGGCCAGGATGATGAGCAGCGGGAGGCCGGGCAGCAGCAGGAAGACGTTGGTGACCAGGGTCAGCGCGTCGTCCATGATGCGGCCGAAGTAGGCGGACGCCAGGCCGACGAGGATGGCGACCGCGGTCGCCACGAGCCCCACGGTGAACCCTACGAAGAGGGAGCTGCGCGCACCCCACAGGGTGAGGGCGAGCACGTCCTGTCCCTTGGCGGTCGTACCGAGCCAGTGCGCGGCCGAGGGAGCCTGGCTGCCCGTGGAGTTGATGAGCGACGGGTCGCCCGGTACCAGGAAGGGCGCGAGCAGGGCCAGCAGCGCGAAGAGAGCGAGCAGGATCAGCCCGGTCAAGGCTTTCTTGCTGTCGATGAGCTGGC
The DNA here is from genome assembly GCF_041435115.1 of Streptomyces sp. NBC_00289. Taxonomy (NCBI): domain Bacteria; kingdom Bacillati; phylum Actinomycetota; class Actinomycetes; order Kitasatosporales; family Streptomycetaceae; genus Streptomyces; species Streptomyces sp. NBC_00289. The sequence goes on from NZ_CP108046.1 coordinate 787,606, forward strand.
GCAGCAGTCCGCGTCGGCGGGAGGTGCGTGCGGGGGTGGTCGGCGTGGTGGCCGTCGCGATCTCGATGGCGGTCATGTCGGCAACCTCCTCAGCGGACGCGGACGCGCGGGTCGAGGCGGACGTAGACGAGGTCGACGAGGAAGTTCGCGACCAGTACCGCGGCCGTGATCGTCAGGAAGATGCCCTGCATCAGCGGGTAGTCCAGGCCCTGGACGGCCATCAGCAACTGGTAGCCGATGCCGGGGTAGGCGAACACGACCTCGGTGAGCAGGGCGCCGCCGACGACGAAGCCGAGCGCCATGCCGAAGTTGGTGACGGAGGGCAGCAGGGCGTTGCGGGCGGCGTAGCGGAACATGATCCGCGAGGGGCTGAGCCCCTTCGCCTCGGCCATCGTGATGTAATCCTCGGCCGCCGTGGCGATCATGGTGTTGCGCATGCCGAGCATCCAGCCGCCGATGGAGACCAGCACGATGGTCAGCGCGGGCAGCACCAGGTGGGTGGCGACGTTGGAGACGAACTCGGCGTTGAAGCCGGGGGTCAGTCCGACGTCGTAGGCGTGCCGCATGGGGAACCAGCCCAGGCTCACCCCGAACAGGTACAGCGCGCCCATCGCCAGCCAGAAGTACGGGAACGAGCCGACGAAGATCAGCAGAGGCGGGAAGGCGGAGTCGAGGACGCCGCCGCGCCGCCAGGCGGCGACGATGCCGAGCAGGTTGCCGAGCACGGCGGCGATGACGAGCGCGACGCCACCGAGGAGCAGGGTCCAGCCGATCTGCGAGCCGATCACGTCGGAGACCGGGGTCGGGAAGCGGGAGATGGAGATGCCGAGGTCGCCGGTGAAGACGCTCTTGACGTAGGAGACGTACTGCTCCCAGAGGGGGCGGTTGTCGAGGCCGAAGAGTTTCCGCAGCTGGGCTATCTGGTCGGGCTGCATGGTGCCCTGGGCCTGCGCGAACATCCGGGAGACCGGGTCGCCCGGCATGAAGCGCGGGAGAACGAAGTTCAGGGTGATGGAGGCCCAGAAGGCGAGCAGATAGAACCCCAGGTTGCGCAGGATCAGACGCACGGGTCGTGCTCCCTGTCGGTGGGGGGTGAACGTGTGGCTCGGTGCGCGGGGGCGGCCGTCCGGGGAGGAGGGCGGCCGCCGGTCCGCGGGCGGCGTCAGCCCTTGACGGGCTTCAGCGAGGTGAGCACGAGGATCGTGCTGCCGTTGCGGTTGCCGAGGGTGGCGTACGGGTTCTTCTCGGTGGGCCAGCCGGTGAAGCGGGCGTCCGTGTACGCGCCCCACTCGGGGCCGGTGAACAGCGGGACGACGGGCGCGTCCTTGTTGTACAGCTCCTGCAGGCCGTTCATCTGCTCGGCTTGCGTCTTCTCGTCCGTGGCGGCGGCGAAGGCGTCGATGAGCTTGTCGGCCTTCTTGTCGCCGAAGCGGTGGTAGTTCTCCGTGGCCTGCTTGCCGACCGGCTGCACCATCTTGGTCGACATCACGCCGCGGAAGTACTCGTAGGGGGTGGCGCCGTTGTTGCTCCACACGATGCCGGTGTCGAAGGTGCCGGTGTTGTACGAGGACGAGACCGCCGACCAGTCGGGCGTCTTCACGGTGGCGGTGATGCCGACCTTCGCCAGGTCCTGCTTGATGATGTTGGCGACCGATATCCAGTCGGAGGAGGCGGAGCCGACGGAGATGTCGAGGGTGAAGTTCTTGCCGTTCTTCAGCTTCCGCTTGCCGCCGCTCTCCTTGTAGCCGGCCGCGTCGAGGGCCTTGGCCGCCTCGGTGCTGTCGTACTTCGTCCAGGTGCAGGAGGCGGCCAGCGATGTGTCACGCCACTTGTCGTACGTGCGGGCCAGGCCCGTGCAGTCGGTGGGTTCGGCGTAGCCGTTCATCGCGACCTTGGTGATCTGGTCACGGTCGACGGCCATGCTGAGCGCCTTGCGCACGGCCGGATCGTTGAACGGCGCCTTGGTGGTGTTCAGCTGCCAGTTGATCATGGCGCCGGTGGCCGGGAACCAGTAGTGGTTGTGCTTCTTGTCCTTGGCGACGAAGGACTTCTCGATGTCCGGGATGAACGACTGCGTCCAGTCCACCTCGCCGTTGGTGAAGGCGATGTTGGCGCTGTCGTTGCCGGAGAAGGCGAGCATCTGGATGCCGGCGATCTGCTGCTTCGCGGGCTGCCAGTAGTCGGGGTTCTTGCGCAGCTCGTACGACTGGCTCTGGAACTTCTCGATCTTGGTGTACGGGCCGGTGCCGACCGGGTCCGGGTTGGTGAACTTCGCCGGGTCCTTCACCTTCGACCAGATGTGCTTCGGCAGGATGTAGTGGCCGCTGATCTCGTAGAAGGCGGTCGAGAACGCCTTGTCGAAGGAGAACTTCACCGTGTGGGCGTCGACCGCGGTGACCTTGTCGAGGTAGTCGAAGCCGCCGAGCACCTTCTTCTGGAGCTCGAAGGTGTAGACGACGTCGTCGGCGGTGAGCGGCTTGCCGTCCGACCACTTGACGCCGTCGCGCAGCGTGAAGGTGAGGGACTTGCCGTCCTTGGCCTGCTCCCACTTGGTGGCCAGCCACGGCGTGTCCTTGGCATCCGCCATGCTGTGCACCGCCAGAGGCTCGTAGACCGACTGGAGGGTCATGGGGGCGGCCTGCGGGGAGAGTGGGTTGAAGTTGCGCGTGAACGTCGCCAGATCCTCGCGCGGGATGGTGAGCAGCTGGTTGCCAGAAGTGTCACCGGCGCCGGCGGCGCCCGAGCCACCCGTACAGGCGGACAGGACCAGGGCCGCGGCGGCGGTCGCGGTGACCGCTCTCAGGACGGCTCGTGGCCGCCGTGAAGGTATGCGGGAGGGTGCCATAATGGAGACTCTTTTCCTCTCTTCAACACACAGGGCGAAGACGGGGATGGGATTCCTCGGCGGACTGATTAGCGGTCAGACCGACGAGCGTTCGAGCAGCGGGCAGTCGATCGTCACCCGATGGGTGTCGAGCGGCTGCCCCGCTGCGAGAGCGGCGAGCATGTCGATGCCCTTGGTGCCCATGGCCTCGAAGGGCAGGGCGAGCGTCGTCAGCTTCGGCCGCAGATAGGCGGCGATGAGTTCCTGGTTGTCGAACCCCACCACGGCCACGTCGTGCGGGATGCGCAGTCCACGTTCCTTGATCGCGTCGTACGCGCCCATCGCCATCCGGTCGTTTCCGCAGAACAGCGCGGTCGGCCGGTCGCCGGCCGGGCGGTCCAGCAGTTCGCAGGCGGCGTCATAGGCGCCGTCGGCGGTCGCCCAGCCGGGGACGACGAGGGAGGGGTGGGGGGTGATCCCGGCCTCGCGCAGGGCACGTTCGTACCCCTCGCGCCTGCCGATGGCGGCCGGGATCGCCGGGTCGAGGTTGATCAACCCGATGCGGGTATGACCGGCGTCCAGGAGCCGGCGGGTCGCCTTGTATCCGCCCGACACCTCGTCGGGCAGGATGCACGGGAGCTCCCCTTCCGAGTCGTAGCAGTTGACGAGCACCGTCGGCACCTCCCGGGCGGCCTTGGGGAGCGTGACGGCGCGGTGCCAGGTCGTGGCGTACAGGAGCCCTTCCACACGGTGCTCCAGCATCTGGTCGAGCGCGGCAGCCTCCTGGGCGGGGTCGCCCTCGCTCGCGGCGATCAGCAGGAGCCTCCGGTCACCCCAGGCGCGGCTCTGCGCGCCCGTGATCACCTCCCCCGCGAAGGGGCCGGTCACGATCTCGGTGATCAGCCCGAACCACCCGCTGCGGTTCGCGGCCAACGCCCGCGCCCCGGCGTTGGGCCGGTAGCCGAGCTCGTCGATCGCCTCCAGGATCCGCCGACGGGTCTCGTCGGGGATGGTGGCGCCGGGCTTGTCGTTCAGGACGAAGGAGACCGTTGTCCGCGAGACACCCGCGCGGTGGGCCACATCGCTCATGGTCACGCGATGCGTCTTGTTCGTGGCCACTTCCAGTCCCCTTCGGCCGGACGAAGGCGAGACACTGCCTCCGGTTTCGCGCTTTAATAACGCGCGTTACTTCCTTGTGGCAGGGAAGTTACGTCCGCCTTGAGCGGCATGTCAATACCTGCGCAATGGGCTGCATCAGGCCACCATCCCGGTGCCCTTCGCCACCCGCGCTCTTCCTGAGAGAGGCAGACAGTCACCATGGCCCGACCCCAGGCCCCCGTCAGCGTCACCGTCCTCGGCGAGTGCGTCGCCGACGCCTTCACCGACCCCACCCGGTCCAGCTCCGACGAGCTCGCGCTGCGCGCCCTGCCCGGCGGCGGCCCCGCCAACACCGCCGTCGCTCTCGCCAGGCTCGGCACCCCCACCCGCTTCCTCGGGCGCTTCTCCACGGATGTCTTCGGCACCCTCTTTCGTGCCCGCCTCAGCGCCTCCGGCGTCGACCTGACCGGCAGCCTGACCGCCCCCGAGCCCAGCACCCTCGCCGTCGCCGACCTCGACGAGACCGGCCAGGCCACCTACACCTTCTACGCCGACAGCGCGGCCGACTGGCAGTGGACCGACGAAGAACTCGCCGCCACCGGGTGGGAGAGCGCGGCCTGCCTGCACACCGGCTCCCTGGCACTCATACGCCAACCCGGCGGCACCCGCATCGAGGACCACCTCGCCAAGGCCCGCGAGCACCTCACCGTGTCCATCGACCCCAACGTCCGCCCCCTGCTCGTACCGCCCACCGCCTACCGCGAACGGCTCCCCCACTGGTGCACCCTCGCCGACATCCTCCGCCTCAGCGAGGACGACCTCGCGCTGCTCCTGCCCGGCGCCAGCCCCGAAGAGGCGTGCGACACCTGGCACGCCGCCGGCGCGCGCCTGGTCGTGCTCACTTTCGGCGGACGCGGAGCCCTCGCCTCCCTCGACGGCCACCGCGTCACCGTCCCGGCCCCGGCCGTGGACGTCGTCGACACCGTCGGCGCCGGAGACTCCTTCACCGCGGGCCTGCTCCACCGCCTCACCGCCCTCGGACACCTCGGCGGCCGACTCGACCGGCTGAACCTCGAAGACCTCACCGACGCCTGCACCTTCGCCGCCCGCGTCGCTGCCCTGACCTGCTCAGTCCCCGGCGCGAACCCGCCCTGGGCAGAAACCTCCGCGATCTCCGTTCCCGCGATCTCCGGACGCCGTCCGCTCGGCAGCAGTAGTCCAGTGGTCTCGTAGAAGCGCAGCGTTGCGGCCGGATGCCGAGGCGCTCGGCCAGCTGCGATATGCGGTAGGTCGTCGCACCACCGACGGTAAAGCCTCGACACAACTCGAAGGTCAAGACCCATCGCCAAACCACCCGAACCCCCGCCTGGACGGACAGCCAGGAGCCGTCCGTATACGGGTTCACCCGCCGGAACCTCCAGGACCGCGGGAACCCACGTGCTTCCCCCCTTGGACGTGCTCGCCGACGCCGGCCCGTCGATCATGCCGGCGCGGTCTACCACCCACGCCGAAGGAGGCCATGCCCTGGTCCGTGGCGCTCGAAGGCGCGGGCGCTGCTGCCCAGCCGGCGCACTCCTGTTCGGGACAATCCACAGCTGGACAGGGCCTGTTGGTGACCGTCCCACCGGCCTGACCAGTCGAACCGCAGGGCTCTACGCAAGAGGGGCGAGTAACCCATCGGGGCGGTTTCCTCTTGGGGCAGTTTCCCCGCCCCTGGACGTCATCACAGAACGAGCGACGCGAGGGCGGCAGTGCCTCCACAACCGATGGCAGCCCATGCCGCGCAACCAGCAAATGGGACAACGAATCGGCCCCGTAGACACCGTCGACTGGACACGACTCCGCCGTCCCGGCCCCTGTGCGGCCCCTGGATCTTGGCATCGCCCCTCAGAGCAGTCGCCCGGACCGCGCGCGGCAATCTCGATCACCTACTCAGCCGCAGGTCAGAGGGGTTCGAACTCCCCCGAGCGCCAACGGACTCCAAACCCACGAGCAGCGGATTCAGTCCGCTCAGGCAAAGTTGACGATCCGACACCCAAAAATGAACGTTTCCGCAGGTCAGAAGCCTGCAAGTGGGGCGGGTGGGACTCGAACCCACGGCCGACGGATTATGAGTCCTTTGAGGATCTTGGCGGCCCTTGCGTTTCTACGCTAATTCGTGACGTTCTTGCAGGTCAGAGGGGGTGAACCATGTCGGCGCTCCCCTACCTTTGTCGGTCTGTTCCTGTCCTTGTGTCCCCAACGCGTCCCCAACGAGTCTCCTCAGGGCCGGATCGAAGACTGGAACGGCGATCCCCCCAGTTCGCGGGCGGTGCTCGAACTCGCCCACAGCGGATTGCCCTTCCCATGCGCGGCGGCTCGGCCACGGGTCTTCGGGCGAAGCTTCAGTCGGCCGACAGCGGATGCCGACCGCACACCTGCGGGCTTCCCGTAGTCCGCAGGCCCGGGACCAGCCGAGCGGCCGTGTCCCCCCGGCCGACGCAGTGGTGTACTGCCTTCCGTGACCGGATCGAGGCGACGTCGCGGTGCACGAGGAATAGCAGGTCGCTGCCGGGTTCCAGGATGTCGTCGGCGGGCTGCCCCACGACGGCTGCCCCTCCTCGCGTGGCCCCTCGGCATCGAGCGGGCCGCATGTGAGGACAAGTGGGTGCTACTGCCGACCGGCGCATGGCCTACCGGGGCGGATGGGCGCCACGGCCGCGAGGCTGTGCGGCGCCGTGACCGATGGTCGTACGGCGGGAGGACCGCTGCCGACGTTCCCGCACGAGCAGGGTCGTTACTCTCCCCACGGCGTGATCCCCCACCGCACGGTGTGCTGCTCGCCGGGGCCGAGGCCGATGAGTCCGGTGCCGCTGCGGAAGGCGTCCGGCGGGCAGGTCATCGGCTCGACGGCGACCGCACGGCGGCGTTCCCCCGGCGGGAGGGTGTCGCCGGTGTAGAGCTGCACGTAGTCCGCGCCTTCGCCGAGCCACACGTCCGTACCGAACGCACCCGACGGGTGGGCCAGGCGCACCACCGCCCGACCGTCCGCGTCCCGGTCGAGGTCCCCGAAGGGCGTGTCCAGCCGGAGCGCACCGACAGCTCGCGGTGTTCGCAAGTCGTACTCGGTCCCGGCGACCGGTTCGGCGGCCACCGGCAGGCCGCGTTCATCGGTGCGCAACCACGTGCGTGCAGGGACTGTCAGCACCGCCTGGTCGACGGCCGCGGTGCGCGCGGTGACGTAGGGATGCTGGCCGAAGCCGTAGGGTGCGGCGCTCTCGTCGAGGTTGCGCGCGGTGACGGAGACGTCGAGTCCGCGCTCGCCCAGGGCGTACTCGGCACGGACGTGGAGGTGGAAGGGGTAGCCCGGCTGCGGCCACAGCGGAACCTCCAGGACAGCGCGGCTGTCGCTCGCCTCCACGACCTGCCACGCGACCCACCGGAGCAGTCCGTGGATGGCGTTGCCGCCGGCCGGCTCGGTGAGCGGCAGCTGCAGCTCCTGTCCGTCCCAGGAGTAGCGGCCGTCGCGGATCCGGTTGGGCCACGGCACGAGGATCTGGCCGCGTCCGCCGGTGATCCGGTCAGGTGCGCTGAATCCGTCGATCACCGTGCGCCCACCGACCGTGTAGGACCGAAGGGCCGCGCCGAGCTCGACGACGACAGCACGGTGCGTGCCGTGAGAAAGGGTCAGCTGCCGTCCGGTGCGGCTCTCCTGCACGTGTGGCCTCCTCGGTCCGCCCAGCGTGCGTTCTCAAAGAGCCGGCGTAGTGGTGACCTGCGGCGCCGGCTCTCCCGTCGGAAGCGTGTGGCCCCTCATGGACCGGGTCAAGCGCGACACGTTCTCGTCGGCGCGTTCGCCGGGCAGGTTCGCCCACTGAGGTCACAGGGGATGCGGCGGTGCAGGCCAGGGCGCTCACGCTGGCGTCTCCGGGGACGGCGGCGTCACCCGCTGCTCGAGCGCCCGCCGCGACGGCCGATGCGCCGCCAGACAGCCCGTTGGAATCTGAGCATCAGGACGCCCACCAGGATCAGCAGCACGATGTTGAGCAGGAGTTGGACCAGGGATCCGCGCGCCTCGCTCCAGCTGGAGAACGCGCAGGAGACGCCGATGTCGGCGGCGGCCGGGATGGTGGTCACCGAGATGAAGACGCCGAGCAGCGCGCTCGTCCTGGCCTGGGTCAAGCTCGTCTCCGACAATGCCCAGCGCCACGCTGGTGACGCGGCCCGGCCCGGACAATCCGGAGCCCGCGAAGCATCGGATGAGCGGGCGGCCAGGCGAAGGGGCCTCCAGCGGGCTGCACTTCGCGAGGGACAGCTTCGCGATGAACGTGCACGGCGATGCCGACAGCCATCTCGACGCCCTGTGCCACGTGATCTACGACGGCACCCTGCACGGCGGCGTGCCCGCGGGCAGTGTCACAGGGCGGGGCCACGGAGCTCTCCCTCGATGCGGTGCGTGACGGGATCGTGGGGCGTGGCGTGCTGCTGGACGTTCCGCGGCTGCGCGGGGTGCCCTGGCTCGAACCGGGTGATCACGTGACCGCCGACGACCTCGCCGCGGCCGAGACCGCCCAGCACGCGCCCGTGGGAGAGGGCGACCTCCTCTTCGTCCGGGTCGGCCACCGCCGACGCCGCACCGAACTCGGGGCGTGGCACGCGGCACGTGAGCGCGCCGGGCTCCACCCGTCGGCGCTGGAGTTCCTGGCGGACCGGCGGGTCGCCGTGCTCGGCGGCGACGGGAACAACGACACGGCCCCGAGTTCCACCGACGGCGTCGACTTCCCCGTGCATGTGCTGGCAATCCACGCCATGGGCCTCCACCTGCTGGACTACCTGCAGTTCGAGGACCTGGCGCCGCTCTGCGAGGCGGAGGAACGCTGGTCCTTCCTCTGTGTGATCGCGCCACTGAGGCCGCCGGACGCCACCGGCTCACCGGTCGACCCGATCGCCGTCCTCTGACGTATCGGGCCCCAGGCCTGCTCAGAGCTCACGAGGCAGCACGGTGTGCTCCAGCGGCTCTCCGGCGTCGTAACGCAGCAGTTGGGTGCGGATCAGCCGTAGAGCCCGCGGCAGAAAGGCCGAGCTGTTGCCTCCGACATGAGGGCTGATCAGCGTGTTGGGCGCGTGCCATAGCGGATGCCCGGCCGGCAGCGGCTCGGGGTCGGTGACGTCGAGGGCCGTGCTCAGCCGTCCCGTCCTGAGTTCGGCGAGCAGCGCGTCGGTCTCCACCACCGCGCCCCTGGACACGTTGACCAGCAGGGCGCCGTCCGGCATGAGAGCGAGAAAGCCCGCGTCGACCAGGCCGCGGGTGTCGTCGGTGAGCGGGACGGTGAGCACCACGATGTCGGCGCGGGGCAGGAGTTCGGGCAGATCGGAGAGGGCGTGGACGGCGCCGCGGGTGGCGGTGCGGGCAGTCCGGGCGACCCGCAGGATGTCGCACTCGAAGGGGACGAGCCGGTCCTCGGCGGCGGCGGCGATGGAGCCGTAGCCCATGAGCAGGACGGTGCGGTCGGCCAGCGCCGGGTGGAAGCCGGACTGCCATTCCTCGGTGTCCTGGGCACGGACGAAGCCGGGGATTCCGCGCAGCGACGCGAGGGCGAGTGTCACGGCCAGCTCTGCGGTGCTGGCGTCGTGCACTCCCTTGGCGTTGCAAAGCACGACGCCGGCGGGAATGTACTTCACGAGTTCGTCGACACCGGCGGACAGGGACTGGACGACCCGCAGCCGCGGCATGCGCGGCAGCAGCGCCACCGCGACGTCCGTGCGGCCGTAGGGGATCACGAAGAACTCCACCTCCGCCAGACTCTCGTCAGCGGGCGGATCGCCTGCGCCCTCCCACACCGCCACGGGCAGTCCCCCGGACAGGCCGCCGATCCGTGAGGGCGGGTACGGAAGCAGGAACCTCGCGGCGCCCGGATCGGCAGGACGGTCCATCGGACTCATGATACAAATCTAGATGAATATTACTAAAGCACCCGAGTAGGCCCGGCTGTCCGCGTCGCCGCCGGCGCGCGCGTAGGCCGGCGATCTCCCTGGGCATCTCGACTCCCGCGGCGGACACCGCAGCGCGCCCAGGGCCCGATGGCCTCGGAGGTTCACCATGGCCACAACCGATCCGGCACCCCCGGTCGTGGTGGTCATGGGCGTCTCGGGTTCGGGGAAGTCCACCGTGGGGCGGCTGCTCGCACAGCGGCTCGGCGTCCCTTTCCTGGAGGCGGACGACCTCCACCCGGCCGTGAACCGCGCCAAGATGGCTGCGGGCCACCCGCTCGACGACGAGGACCGCCGGCCGTGGCTGCTGGCCGTCGCCGCCCTGATCCGCGAGGCGACCGACGACGGGCGGGGCGGGGTGATGGCCTGCTCGGCCCTCAAGCGCGAGTACCGGGACCTGTTCCGCACTGCAGGCGCGGGCACGTGGTTCTTGTATCTGGCTCTCGACCGGGATACCGCCGCCCGAAGGGTCGCAGGCCGCGCGGACCATTTCATGCCCGCCCGGCTGGTGGACTCCCAGTACGCCGCTCTCGAACCCCTGCGGCCGAACGAGCCCGGCCTGACCGTCGACGCGGCGGCCGACCCGCAGACGATCGCCGACGAGGCGGCGCACGCCGTGCGGGAGACCAGGTGACCGCGCACCTGTCCGGCTCCCGGGTCGCTCCGACCAGACCTACCCGTTACGGTGAATTTGGCACTGAAATGTTCCGATTGTCGAGTACTTGTCCGGAGCGACGCGGCGCAGCGGCCCCCTCCGGGCGGGCACTACGGCCAGGACAGCCGACGACTCCTAGAACGGGACCCTCTCATGGCCGACGATCAGCACTATGACGTCATCGTCATCGGTACGGGAGCAGGCGGCGGTACGCTCGCCCATCGGCTGGCCCCCACCGGCAAACGGGTCCTGATCCTGGAGCGCGGCGGCTACCTGCCGCGGGAGCGGGACAACTGGGACTCCACCGCCGTCTTCGTCAAGGGCAAGTACCGTGCCCCGGAGTTCTGGTACGACAAGCATGGCAAGGAGTTCCCGCCGGAGGTGAACTACTACGTCGGGGGCAACACCAAGTTCTACGGCGCCGCGCTGTTCCGGCTCCGGCCCGAGGACTTCGGGGAACTGCGCCATCACGACGGAATCTCCCCGGCCTGGCCGATCCGCTACGAGGACCTGGAGCCGTACTACACCGAGGCCGAGCACCTCTACCTGGTGCACGGCCGTCACGGCGAGGACCCCACCGGCGGGCCGACCAGCGCGCAGTACGCCTACCCGCCGGTCGAGCACGAGGCCCGCATCCAGCAGCTCAGCGACGATCTCGGCAAGGCCGGCCTGCACCCCTTCCACCTGCCCATCGGCGTGAACCTCACCCAGGACGAGAACGGCCGGGCCACCCATGACAGCGTCTGCATCCGCTGCGACCGGGTCGACGGCTTCCCCTGCCTGCTCGGCGCCAAGTCCGACGCGCAGGTGATCTGCGTCGACCCGGCGCTCAAGTACGACAACGTCACGATGGTGACCGACGCGAACGTGCGGCGCCTGGAGACCGACCCGACCGGACGCACCGTCACCCGGGTCGTTGCCGAGCTCGGCAACGGAGCAACCGAGGAATTCAGCGCCGACATCGTGGTGGTCGCAGCCGGAGCGGTGAACTCCGCGGTGCTGCTGCTGCGTTCGGCCAACGACAAGCACCCCGGTGGACTGGCCAACAGCTCGGACGTGGTGGGACGCCACTACATGCGGCACAACAACCTGGCGCTGATGGCGGTGTCGAAGGAACCGAACCCCACCAGGTTCCAGAAGACCCTGGCGCTGAACGACTGGTATCTGGGCGCGGACGACTGGGAGTATCCGCTCGGCGGCATCCAGATGCTCGGCAAGTCGGACGGCGACCAGATCCATGGTGAGGCGCCGCGCTGGGCCGGCGCCGTCACGCCCGACATGCCCTTCGAGGTACTGGCGCACCACGCCGTCGACTTCTGGCTGTGCGGGGAGGACCTCCCGCTGCCCGAGAGCCGGGTCACCCTCGACAACGACGACGCCATCCACCTCGCTCTCGACGAGAAGAACAACATCGCCGGACTCAAGCGCCTCCAGCACAAACTGCGGGGCATGCTCGGGCACCTGGGCATGCACGAGCACCACCTGCTGGACCACAGCATCTACCTGCACAAGGGCATGCCGATCGGTGCCACCGCGCACCAGGCCGGCACCGTGCGGTTCGGCGACGACCCGAAGAGTTCGGCTCTCGACGTCAACTGCAAGGCCCACGATCTCGACAACCTGTACGTCGTGGACACGAGCTTCTTCCCTAGCATCGGCGCCGTGAACCCGTCACTGACCGCCATCGCCAACGCTCTGCGGGTCGGCGACCACATCGCCGACCGGCTGAGCTGACAGGGTGTCGCACGCAGCGACGGAGCCGACGGCGGGTGGCACGTCCACCCGCCGTCGGCTGCGTCGCTGCGTGAACCGGTGCGGCACCGCTACAGGTTGTCGCCGGGGGTTCTGGCGGCCCGGGTGTCAGCGTCGGTGAGCTCCTCCAGCTCACCCATCGTGTCGAGCCGGTAGAGCAGCACCAGCGCCGGGCCGACCAGCACGATCGCGATGCCCGTGACGATCACCAGCCAGCGCAGGGTGTGAGCGGCGCCCGCGGCCTCGGTCACCGTCAGGGAGGTGGGCAGCAGGTAGGGCCGCTGCGCGAGGCCCCAGGCGCCGACGACCAGGGCGACGCTCGCCACCGAGGTGTAGCGGGACCAGCCGTGGGACCGACGCCACAGCAGCACCCCCGTGGCCAGACCGCAGACTGCCGCCAGGATGATCAGCAGCAGGCCCCAGCCCCCGGTGAGGCCGTCCCAGACGTACCGGGCGTCTTCGTGGGTGACGGGCAGGGCGACGATCGCGAGGACGACGATGGCGGCGAAGGCGATCAGCGCCCGCAGGCGGAAGTAGTCGACGAGGTCGTGCGCGCCGAAGCGCAGGGCATCGGAACAGAGGAAGACCGCCCCGAGGAACGCGGTGGCGGCGATCGCCAGCAAACCTGTGAGGACGGAGGTCCCGTTGGCCCAGGCGTCCGCGGAGGCGGGCGTGCCCACCGCGACCCGACCGGCGGCGATGCCCCCGAGTACCACTCCGAAGAAGAACGGCGTGAGCAGAGACGAGACGGCGAACAGCGCGCCGTAGACCCGTCGTTGGGCCAGCCTGCGGGCCGGCTTGCGCAGGGCGAATCCCGCGCCGCGGAGCACGAGCCCGATGGCGGCGAGGGTGAGCGGCAGCCACATGGCCTCGAAGACTGCCTGGAACATGGTCGGGAAGCCGGTCCACATGACAATCAGGATGAAGATCAGCCAGACGTTGTTGGCCTCCCAGACCGGTGCCATGGCGTGGTCGATGAGCCAGCGCGGCCGCTTGCCGCGCTCCGCCCCTCCGGCCAGCAGGTCCCAGAAGCCGGCGCCGTAGTCGGTGCCCCCGGCGCACGCATAGGCGGCGATCACGACCACCAACACCCAAGCGATGAATTCGGCCATCAGAGCGCACCGCCGGACGTGTGGTCGGACCCGCCACCTGGCGCGACCCCGGTGGCCGCAGGCTCCGGCTCGCCTCTGGGTCCGTAGGGGGTGTCGGTCTCCGGGGCCGGTGCTTGGCGTTCGGCGGCATAGCCCTCGTCCGTGATGCGCCATCGGGTGCGCATCTTCAGGACGACCGCGAGGAACGCGCCGAAGACGGCCACGTACACGACGATGACGATGCCGAGCATCGCCCACAGCGACCCGGCGCCCGTGCTGGTCACCGCCTCCGAGACCCTCATATGGTTGTAGACGATCCAGGGCTGACGGCCGACCTCGGTGGTGATCCAGCCGCACTCCACCGTGAAGAGGCAGGCGACTCCGGCGAGCGCGGCGCAGCGGTAGAACCAGCGGCTGGCGGGGTTGTCGCGGTGCCGCCACCAGGACCAGGCGTACCAGAGCGCGAGCAGGATCAGCACGCTACCGACGGTTACCATGATGTCGAAGGCCCAGTGGGCGATGGTGGCCTGGACGATGGTGGGACGGTCGGCGGCCGGCACCGATGTCAGCCCCGTCACCTGAGTGCTGGGCTTGAAGCCGGCGAGGATCGAGTCCAGCTGGGGGATCTTGAGTCCGCCGGAGACCGTCCCGTCACTGTTCAGCTTCCCGAACATGTACTCGGGCACATGGGTGTCGGTCTTCCAGACGAGTTCCGTGGCGGCGAACTTGACCGGCTGCTTGTGGAAGACGGCGCGAGCGGCGGAGTCGCCGAGCATGAACTGGACCGGCGTGAGGATCGCGGCCACGGTGAACGGCAGCGTGAAGCCGAGGCGGTGGTAGCGGTCTCGGCGCCCGCGCAGCCAGCCGACCGCGTACACGCCGGCGACCACGTAGCCGGCGGTCAGCAGCATCGCGACGACGAAGTGCCAGTACTCCGGGCCGAAGATCGGTGTGAAGATCGCCCGCCGAACGTCGATATTGACCGGCTTGCCCTGGGCGTCGAGGCTGAATCCCTGGGGGGTGTTCATCCAGGAGTTGGCCGCGATGATGCCGAACGCCCCCATCAGGGCCGTCAGCGGCAGCGGTACGGCCAGCCAGAAGTGCGTCCAGGGCTTGAGCCGGCGCCATCCGTAGAGGTAGATCGCGATCAGGACGGCCTCGAGGAAGAACGCCCATGCCTCGACACCGAATCCGAGACCGAAGACGTCTCCCCAGCGGCCCATCATGCCGGGCCACAGCAGGCCGAACTCGAAGGACAGCACGGTGCCGGTGATGATGCCGATGGCGAACTGGACGGCCATCACCGCCGACCAGCGCCGGGCGAGCAGGAGGGCGACGGGATCGTTGCGACGCAGCCCCCGGTGGTGCATCAGCAGGGTGATGAACGGCAGTGCGACGCCGAACGGGACCAGCAGGATGTGCGAGGCCAGGGTGAAAGCCATCAGCTCTCGTGCCGGCAGGAGTTGGTCCGGAGTGCTGCTCGCCAGGTGGGCAGCGTTGCTGAGCATGTGCGCCTCGATGGTCTGCTGTGCGAAGTGGCGGGACTGAGGAGGGACAAGGGCGGAGGAGTGCCTGCCGAGGATCGGCCGGGGCCCGCTCTCAGGGCGGCGGAGGCGCCTTTCGACCGCCCGCCTGGGTCGCCGTCACGTCGGTGTCGGCCATGGTGAAGGCACGTTCGCGGCGCGAGCTGGTGGCGAAGGCGACGAACCAGCTGAGCACCGCTCCCAGCCTGCTGCGGAAGCCGGTGAGGAAGGCCACGTGGATGAAGAGCCAGGCCAGCCAGCCGGTGAAGCCCGACAGATGCAGAGGGCCGGCCTTGACGACTGCCCGGCCGCGGGCGATGTAGGCGGCGCTGCCGAGATCCACGTACTTGAAGGGCTTCGGCTTCTTCGTCCTGCCTTCGACCTGGTGTCGCACCAGCCGGCCCGCGTACGCACCGGTCTGCATGGCGACTTCGGCCAGGCCCGGCAGCCGGTTCAGGCTCATCACGTCACCCGTGACGCGGATCTCCGGATGGCCAGGGATGGTGAGATCGGGTTCGACGAGGATGCGTCCGGCCCGGTCCTGTTCGGCACCGGTTGCCCGGGCCAGCACGGCTGCGATGGGCGGCGCCTCGACGCCCGCCGTCCACAGGACGGTGCGTGCGTCGAACCGGGTCGTTGCTCCGGCGCGGTCCTTTACGGTCAGGCCGTGAGCATCGATGTCGGTGACCATCGTGCCGAGGTGGAGCTCCACACCGAGACCCTGCAGGGTTCGGGCCGCACGGTGGGCCAGTCGAGGACCGAACGCGCCCAACACCGCGTCGGATCCTTCGAAAAGCAGCACCCGGGCCTTGGCCGAATCGATCCTCTGGAACTCCCGGTCGAGCGTGTGGCCGGCGATCTCCCGGATCTGTCCGGCGAGTTCGACGCCGGTCGGCCCGGCGCCGACGAGCGCGAAGGTGAGCCATTGCTGCCGTTCCCGGTCGTCTGCGGCCGTTTCGGCCATCTCGAAGGCCCGGTAGATGCGTCGGCGGATGTCCAGGGCGTCGTCCAGGGTCTTCATGCCGGGGGCGTGCTTGGCGAACTCGTCGTGCCCGAAGTAGGACTGGCGCATGCCCACCGCGACGATCAGATCGTCGTAGGGCAGCTCGACAGCTCCACCGTCGGGTCGCCGGGCGTGGACAAGCCGGGCACCGGCATCCACGTCGGTGGCTTCGGCGAGCACGCAGCGCACGTTGCGGTGGCGCCGCAGGACCCCACGGAGGGGTTGTGCGATCTGGCCCTCGGACAGGATTCCGGAGGCACACTGGTACAGCAGCGGTTGGAAGAGGTGGTGGGCGCGGCGGTCGATCACAGTCACCGCGACCGGTGAGTTCCGTAGGGCGCGGGCGGCGAACAGCCCCGCGAACCCCCCGCCGAGGATCACCACCCGGCGGGGCGTGATGTGATCCTGCATCGGAGATCAGCCTCCGGTGGCGAAGCCGGGGAAGAGTGTCATTCCGCCGTCGACGTAGAGAGTGGTGCCGACGACGTAGTCGAGCAGGTCGGACGCCATCGCGACGACGGCGTTGGCGATGTCGTCCGGGTCGCCCACGCGGCGGTACGGGATCAGACGCAGGAGGTCGGCTTCGGCCTCGGGGGTGTCCCAGGCGTCGCGGTTGATCGGCGTGCGGATGGCTCCGGGTGCGACCGCGTTGACCCTGATCCGCTGGGGGGCGAGCTCCTGGGCGAGGGTCTGCATCATCATGGCCACACCGCCCTTGGAGGAGGCGTAGTTCACGTGCCCCGACCACGGGACGATCTGGTGCACCGAGCTCATGCAGATGATCTTCCCGGCCGACCGGGACACTTCCTCCACCACACCGCGCCGAATGAACTCCTTGGCCGCCTCCCGCGCGCACAGGAACTGGCCGGTCAGGTTGACGTCGATGACCTTCTGCCACTGCGCGAGCGTCATCTCCGTCACGGCCGCGTCCCGCTGGAGACCCGCGTTGGCCACCATGATGTCGATGGTGCCGAACTCCTCGACCATCCGCGCGACCATGGCGGTCACCTGGTCCTCGTCGGACACATCGGCCTCGTGGGCGTAGGCGCGGACCCCGAAGCCCTCGATTTCCGCCACGACCTTCTCGGCCTCGTCCGCACCGACGACGTAGTTCACCACGACGTCGGCTCCGGCCCGGCCCAGGGCAACGGCGGTCGCCAGGCCGATGCCCGAGTTGGCACCGGTCACCAGCGCCTTCTGGCCCCTGAGAAGCTGCGCGGACATCGCCCCGCGGTTCACGTCGCCATTTCCTGCCACCACGATCTCTCCTTCTGCGTTTCGCGAGGCGTGCCCGCCGGGACGGGCGACGCACATGAGGAAGGCCGGGAGCCTGGGCGACCGCCGGGACAGGCACCGGAGCCGTCGCATGCCCGGCCCCCCGACCCAAGCACCCTGCCCAGGAGGTGGGACCGACCGGCGCGCCACACAGCCGTATTTCGGCCGGGCATGTCACACGGTCGGGCTACGGGCTGTCCCGAACCCTCCTCGTTGGCCCCCATCGCTTGGCGGCCTTGCCGAGCGACTTCAGGAGCGCGGTGAGACCCTTGCTTGCTCGTCGAGGAGGCGGTCGCTCTGACCTGCGGCAATGTTGGTGATCAGGGCTTCTCGCTCGTCGGGCCAGGCAGGTAGGCGCCGGTCACCCGAAGGGCAGGTTGCGCAGAACGAGCAGCTGCGGTGCGCTGACCTGGCAGCTCGCTCGCCTGGCCGAAACAGCTGGAAGCTCTCCGAACCTGACGCGGTCCGGGGCGTGCGTACGGGCAGGCGGTCCGACCGCGGCATCGGCGCTGCCTGCGCGCCGTCAGGGGGTGGCCTTACGGTGGGCTTGCTGGACCGTGGGAGCTGGATGCGGCGGTGGGCAGGGCGCCCGCCCTATCGCGGGGCCCGGTACCGGCCCCCGATACCCTGGTGGTCGGCCGTTTGTGCCATGGCCCGGCGGGCCGGGTCGGTGAACACCCGCTCCACCGACTCCTGCAGCAGCTCCAGCTCTGCGCGCATCGGCCTGCACTCCGAAGAGATCGACCTGACGGGACGGCAGCTGGGCAACTTCCCGCAGGCCTTCACCCATCTCGCGCTGATCGATGCGGCGATCACCCTGGACGCGACCCTCAACCGGGCACGTGAGGGCCAGACGTAGCCGGTGGAATCCCCGCGTGAGAGGGGTTCACCGTTCGGAGAGGACCGAGCCGAGCAGTACGACGCTGTCCCCTTCCTGCGGAGTGATCCGCTGCTTCTCGGTGACCGGCTCCAGCCAGCGGTTGGCCCGCACCACGAAGAGTGTGTCGTGATCCGGCGGCAGCGGGGCGGAGGCGGGCTGAACCAGGAATCGGGCTCCCTGTTCATAGCGCGCTGCCAGAACGTGACGGACGAGGGATCTGCCGAAGAGGATGTCGCCGCCGGTGTAGGGGGCGACGACTCCGTGGCTTTCGTGCGGTGGTCCGACCCGGTAGACGGGGCCTTCGACATTGCCCTGCACTACGACCGAGGCGAGCGCGTTGAAGTCGTCGTCTTCGGTGGCCAGGAACACGGCCGTCACTCCCTCCAGTCGCGCCCCGGGGTTGGTGGCCGTGGCCAGCAGATCGCCCTTGGCCAGTTCGATCCCGGCACCCCTGATCCGTTCCCGCTCCTCCTCGGCTCCGGCCCACATCAGCACGTCGAGTCCGGCGGACCGCAGGGCCCTTCCCATGTCGACCACCCACGGCTGGCCGCCCACCAGCAGGAGGCGCGTGCCGACAGGTTGGACAACCCCCAGCCGTCGGGCCACGGGTGCCGCGGTCAGTGAGTACACGAGAACCGTTCCCACGATAACCAGGAAAGTGACCGGAATGATCTTTGAGGCTCCTTCCACCCCTCGCTGGACGAGACCGGCGGCGAAGGCCGATGCCGTGGCGGCGGCGACGATCCCGCGTGGGGCCATCCATCCGATGAAGGCCCGTTCCCCTCGGGGCAGACCCGAGCGTGACGCCGCGGCGAAGGCCACGAGCGGACGCACCACCAGGACAAGGACCGCGATGAGAGCGAATGCGGGAAGGAGGACGGGCACCAGGGAATCGGGGGTGACGGTGGAGGAGATGGAGACGAACAACAGCCCGATGATCAGCTGAATCAGGGTTTCGAAGAAGGGACGCCGAGCCGGCATGTCGAATCCGCGGATGTTGGTGACGGCCAGGCCCGTGACGATGGCGGCGATGAGCCCCGTGTCATCCCGGGCGATGTCGCAAGCCGCCGACACGGTGACCACGGTGGCCAGTTGCGCGAGCGTGCCCAGCGTCTCGCCGAGCCGAAGGGTACGCAGCGTCAGCCACAGCAACGCGGTTCCCACAGCCCCGCCGACCAGACCGACGGCCATACTGATGCCGAACTGGCCAAGCTGGTAACCCCAGCCGATCTCGACTCGCTGCGTCGTGGCGATGGCGTGGAAGGTGAGCGCGCCGAGGATGCCGCCGATCGGGTCGGTCAGTGTTCCTTCCCAGATCAGGATGCGCCGTACCTTGTCGGTCGGTCGCACGTATTCGAGCAGCGGGCCTACAACTGTGGGTCCCGAGACGACGAGGATCACACCCAGCATTGCGGCCACTCTGAGTGGCATGTCGAACAACGCCGGTGCCAGCGCCGTGGTGACCAGAGACGTGAGGAGCACGCCGAGCAACAGCAGTCTCCCCACGATCCATCGCGTGTGACCGGCGAGATTGCGCAGGTTGAGCCCCAGCCCCGCGTCGTAGAGGATCACCGCGACGGCCAGCGAAACCAGGGCGGTGAAGTCCGGCGTCCCGAGCAGCTTGTCCGGGTGAATGGCATCCATCAGCGCACCAGCGGCGAACCCGGCCGGCAGTAGAAGGACCAGAGCGGGAACGCGGAGTTTGCTCGCAACGATCTGCGAGCCGACGGCGAGGGCCACGATCAGTGCCATCCCGAGCAGGGTATCGTCGTCGGTCACAGCTGCTCCCTTCGTCGGAGTCCGGGCGTCACACGGGATTCAGCCGGGACCGTGTGGTCAGCTGTTGTCTGCCGCACCGCCACCGTCCGTGCCCCTTCTTCTCAGGTCGGCGCCGGTGAGTGCGTCCAGCTCGCCCTGGCTGTCCAGCCAGTACGGCAAGGCCGACGGCCGACACGACGATCACCAACGCCACCTGTGTGACGAATCCCGGCCAGGCCGGCGTAGCGGGCACGGTCGGCGAGGTGCGAACGAGGCAGGGCGCTGGGCCGTGCCCCGGACGATGACAGCGGAGGCGGCGACTTCGACGGCCGTGTCGCGGACCCAGGTGCCCCGCGTGCGCAGGGGCAGCCCGACCGTGGCGAGCGTGGTCGCCCGGCGGTGATGACGAAGACCAGGCCCGCATCATGGGTGAGCCTGCGCCACACGTGAGGGGCGTCTTCGCGGGTGACGAAGAGCGTGATCACCACCAGTACGGCAAGCGGTGGCCGGCGCGCACCGCCGGAACGAAGGCCGTGCTCGCAATGGGGACCGGCCCGAGCGCGATGGAGGTGGGGCGGTGTCAGGCGTCGGCCGAGGCCTCGGTACCGAGTGCCGACCACATCGGTGCCGACCCGGCAGGGCCCGATGGCCGTGGCCTTGCCGATGCCCGACTCTGCGCCGATGGCCAGTGCCTTCCGCCCTTTCGGCAGATGCACCGTCATCGCCGCCTGCGGTGCGCTCGCAGTGGATTCCGTCATGCCCTGCCTCCTCGCCGCGCGGCTGCCTGGCCGCAGCCGGCCTGGTACAGGGGTCACGCAATCACCGGCCGCGCAGGGCCGCATGTCCGGCCAACCGCTGTGGGGCCGTTGAGCGGAGCGTCTTCCCTCGATCGGACCAGCCGCAGCGCCGGCAGACCCTGGTGCCGGGAGAATCCGCGCACGCTCCCGCTGCCCGGTATGTCAGCGACGTGCAAGCACCATCCGCCGGGTAGTCGTCACATGGGTCAGGCCGCGGAGGCGGATCACCTGTCCTTCGGGTTCCGCCGCCGCAGTCCGGCTTTGACGGCGGTGACCGCAATCCGGGCGGCCACTCCGACGAGTAGGATCCCGCCGACCATCTGGATCATCGTCATGACGCGTGCCGCGTCGGTGCGGGCGGTGATGTCGCCGAAGCCGACGGTGCTGAACGCGGTGAGTGCGTCGGTACGGGTGAGGGACTCGCAGCCGCCGATCGACGAGTTCGCCTCGATCGGCGGCGACCCACCGCTCCTGCAGCCGGTCGTCGGCGTTGATAGCTCCGCTCCGCCGTATGACTGGTGGACGCGGCGTCTTTGATCGGGACCTGCGGGTCGTTTCGTGGCGATCGCGGCGGAATCGGAGAATGCGGGACTGGAGCGGCATACCCGGCGACTAGGCGAGCGAGGCGGGCCATGACGAGTACGAGCGGACGCGAAGGACAGCCCGCGCACAGGGGGAAGGTCATGAGCTGGCTGTCGAAGGTGTTCGAGCTCAACCCCGCGGGGCTCAACTGGGCGCGCGGGGTGCTGTTCCTGGACATCGCGCTGGTCCCGATGATCGTCTTCTGGGCGATCGGGCATGAGCAGTATCTTCTCAGCGCCTTGTTCGGCCTGTTGTTTACGTGGCTGAATGACCCGGGAGGCAGCTACGGCTACCGCGCTTCATGCATCGCCGTCTTTGCTCTGATCGGCGCAGGATTGACCGCGCTGGGGTTCGGCATCGCGGGAGAGGCCTGGGGCTGGCTGGTGCTCGCGACTTTCGCGGTCACGCTGGTGGCCGGCCTGGCGATCGCGTTCGGAGTGCGCGGGTTCGTCGCCGCCATGTTTCTCAACGTTTGGTTCGTCGTCGCCCTCGCGCTCGGGTTCGGCTTTCATCAGCACGCCCGCGTCACCAGTTACACCTGGGCTCAGGTGCTCGCCTGGACCGGAGGGGCGGCGCTGTGGATCGTGATGACGTTCGTCGGGTGGCTGATCCGCGGGCGCCAGGACCAGCCCCCGATGGTGGCGGAGATCCCTGGGGACACCTCCCGACGAAAGCTGACCCGGCCGCTGATCACGTTCACGGTGATCCGCGCTCTGGTCATGGCCGGCACCGTCGCGCTTGCGTTCGGGCTCAACCTGTCGCACGGCTACTGGATGACGATCGCTGCCATGATCGCGCTGAAGCCGAGCCTGGAGCAGGCCACGCTCGTATCCGTGCAGCGCCTTGTCGGCGCGCTGATCGGAGCCGTCGCGGCTGCGCTGCTGCTGCTGGTGCCGGCCAGTGAACACGGAATCAGACTTTTCGCGGTCGAGCGTGGACTCGAAGTGGTCGCGCTCGTCATGTACATGCATGGGGTGGCGATTCGAGTCTGGAACTACGCGCTGTACGCCGCGGCCATGGCCATGGGAACGCTCATCCTGGTGGCCCTGCCGCAGCCCTCCGACTATGCCGCAGAGGGCTACCGGGTGCTGTGGACGTTGTGCGGCGTGGGGATCGCTCTGCTCGTCATGCTGCTTGCAGGCCTGCTCGCCAAGCGCACCACCAAAGCGCCGCCACAACCAGCCTGAACACCGCCCACCACTGCACGCGCTACGCGCTGCTCGCGGTCGCCACCACCAACTGAGTCCACCCGGCTGCGGCCGCCGCACATCCTGAACGTCGGCATCGGCGCCGCCGCCTACGTCGTCCTGCTCAACGTCCTCTGACCAGCCCGAGGAGAAACGTCCGTTGAGCACCAGCACCCCGAGGAAGGTCCGGATCGAAAGTGAATCTCGGCCCAACGAGGATAATGTCGGAGACGTTGAAGGCGCTCTCACTCTGGCCACGGCGCGATCCCCCAGCGGACGGTGTGCCGCTCGCCGGGGCCGCGGCTGACGAGCCCGGTGCCGCTGCGGAAGACATCCGGCGGGCAGGTCATCGGCTCGACAGCGACCGCGCGACGGCGCTCCCCCGACGGGAGAGTGTCGCCCGTTTAGAGCTGCACATAGTCGGCGGCACGGGCGCTGACCCATGGTCACCCATGCCCGTCCGGCCGAACCACCACGGCTGACCGAGGACGAGTACGGCGTGCTGTACCGGCGCCTGCTCTCGCGCGCCGCCTGGGCCTCGGGCGAGCGGGGCGCTCTGGACGCACTCACTCCCGCCCGTGCGCTGGCCGCCACCCGCGCGGTGCGGACCGGCCGGACGGTCACCCAGGAGCCGTCGCACACCCGGCCCCCCGACGAAAGCACCCTGCGCCGCGAGGGGAACGGACCAGCGCGCAGCGCAGCCGCACTTCGGCCGGGCACGTCACACGGTCGGGCTACGAGCGGCCCCAAGCCGCCCGTCCACACCACAGGCACCAGCCGATGTCGTCCAGCCCAGTGCCGACGCACCGGACGCGCCGGCTCTGC
The DNA here is from genome assembly GCF_041435115.1 of Streptomyces sp. NBC_00289. Taxonomy (NCBI): domain Bacteria; kingdom Bacillati; phylum Actinomycetota; class Actinomycetes; order Kitasatosporales; family Streptomycetaceae; genus Streptomyces; species Streptomyces sp. NBC_00289. The sequence continues at coordinate 810,826 of NZ_CP108046.1, forward strand.
GCCGCCTCCACTGCTTGCCCGGTACCCGGCCCGCCGTGCACGGGGTGACAGACCCATGGGTGGGTGGGACTCGAGCCCACGGCGGACGGACGATGTCAGTGGTGGTCTGCCGGGCCTGGCCAACCCGCTGACGGACCACCACCCGGGTGGTAAGACATCCCACCGCGTCGGCCGGGATGCGGAGTACTTTTCCTCATTGGATGGTGGAGTCATGAACCGTCACCACCCCCAGTTCCCTCCCCGGTCCCAGCGGGCAATCGATGTCGACACCCGGCTCGTCAAGACGGGTGCTGTGTTCACCGCGGCCGGTGCCGTGGGGGCGTGCGTCGGCTCGATGGAGCAAGGCCTCCTGCCGCGGGGATTCGGGATTACAGGGGTCCGGTCCGGTAGAGCAGTAGGTCGGTAGGACCGCACACCGGTCTACTTCGCAGAAGGGCAAACTGAGTGCCGGTCACCGAGACAGACCGCGACATCTTGTTCGTGGTCCGGGCCGACGGCCAGCTGGTCCCGGTCACCGGCACGCAGAGGATCACACCACAGCCGGGCGACACCGCCGTACTGATGGGCTCCGTATGACTTCATGGGCCACCCGCTTCCGGCTGCAGCAGTACGCCAAGGCGAGTCTGTGGATCGTCCCCCTCTTCGGGCTCGTGCTCGGCGTCGCCCTCGCCGAGGCCGCGACCGCCGTGGACGGCGCGTCCTGGCTGCCGAAGACCTGGGACTACTCCGCGTCGACGGCGAGCAGTGTCCTCAGCTCCGTGGTCGGCGCGATGATCGCGCTGCTCGGGTTCGTCGTCACCATCGGGGTCCTCGTCATCCAGCAGGCCACCGGCACCCTCTCACCCCGGTACATGCGGCTCTGGTACCGCGACCGGTTGCAGAAGGCCGTGCTGGCCACCTTCACCGGCACCTTCTCGTTCGCCTACACACTGCTGCGGAGCATCGAGACCGACTCCGTGCCCAACCTCGGCGTGACCCTGGCCGGCATCGCCGTCTCCGTGAGCCTCCTGCTCCTGCTGATCTACCTCAACCGCTTCACCCACAACCTGCGCCCGGTGGCCATCGCCGACATCGTGGGACGCCAGGGCGAACAGGTCCTCGACCACGCGGCGGCGCGCGTACGGAGCAGCGCGGCGTCCTACGGGGTGCCACCGGCGGGCGGCCCGGTGGCCCGCATCCGGTCGGAACGCGGCGGCGTCATCCAGGCGTTCGACGCTGCCGGCATGGTCGCGCTCGCGGCCAGGCACGACTGCGTGCTCGTGCTGGCCGCCTCGGTCGGCGACTTCGTCCCGCCCAGTGGCACCGTCGTCGAGATCCACGGCGGTGCGCCCGCGCCCGACCCGCGCCGGGTGACCGGCCTCCTCGCCCTCGGCACGGAGCGGACCATCGAGCAGGACCCGGCCTTCGCCCTGCGCATCCTGGTCGACATCGCCATCCGCGCCCTCTCGCCCGCGGTCAACGACCCCACCACGGCCATCCAGGTGCTGAACCACATCGAGGCGTTCTGCACGCCGTCGGACGCGCGGGAACCCGCGGTCACTACGTGCTCGCCGACGAGCGTGGCCGGCCACGCGTCGTGGTGCCCGGCCGGCCCTGCGAGAACTACCTGGAGCTCGCCGTCACCGAGATCCGCGACTACGGCGCGACCTCCGTACAGGTCTGCCGACGGCTCCGGGCCCTCCTCGAAGGTCTCCTCGCGGCGCTGCCGGACGAGTGCGGGCCCGCTCTCCGCGCCGAACTCGGCCTCCTCGACGACGCGGTCGAAAGAGCGTTCGCCGACGCACCCCGCCGCGCCGACGCACGGACGGCCGACCCCCAGGGCGTCGGGGGACGCAGCCGCCAGGACGCGCCCCCCGACGCCTCACCGTCCGGCGAGCCCGGCCCGTAGTACACCTTCGGGGCCTTCCCCACCGTGCCGCTCGACCCGCGCACGTGTCGGCGGCTCGCCGACGGCGGATTACGCCACCCGCTGAGGGTCCGGAGTCAGTTCAGGCGTTCCGCGATGCGGTCGCCGACGCGGAGTGCGTTGGCGATGGCGGTCAGCGACGGGTTCACCGCGCCGATACTCGGGAAGAAGCTGGTGTCGACGACGTAGAGGTTGTCCAGGTCGTGGGCCTTGTAGTCGACGTCGAGGGCCGAGGTCCTCGGGTCGGTGCCGAAGCGCACGGTGTCCGCCTGGTGGGCGGTGGCGCCGATCGGCATGCCCTTGTGAGGTAGAGGCTGTGCGGCAGCAGGTGGTGGGGGTGCATGCCCAGGTGGCCGAGCATCTTCTGGAGTTTGTGCCGAAGGCGCGTCAGCCCTTCGGTGTTGTTCTTCTCGTCCAGGGCGAGGTGGATGTCACCGTCGGCGTCGAGCGTGACCCGGTTGTCGGGGTGGGGAAGATCCTCACCGCAGAGCCAGAAGTCCACCGCGTGATGGGCCAGCACCTCGAAGGGAAGATCCGGTGAGGCCATGCCGGCCCACCGCGGTGCCTCGCCCCGGATCTGGTCGGAGTCCGACTTGCCGAGCATCTGGATTCCGCCCAGCGGGTAGTTCCAGTCGTCCGCGCCCAGATACCAGTCGGTTCAGGGCGAGGGTCTTCTGGAACTGGGTGTCGTTGGGCTCCTTCGACACCGCCATCAGCGCGAGGTTGTTGTGCCGCATGTAGTGGCGCCCACCACGCCCGAGCTGTTGGCCAAGCCGTCCGGATGGCTGTCGTTCCCCGAACGCAGCAACAAAGCGGCAGAGTTGACGGCCCCGCAGGCCACCACCACGATGTCGGCCGAGTACTCCGCGACCGTCCCGTCGGCGAGTTCGGCGATCACCTTGTCGACGCTGCGGCCGGTCGGCCCGGTCTCCAGCCTGCGAACGTCCGCCCCGGTGATCATCGTGACGTTGTCGTGCTCCAGGGCCGGGTCGACACAGACGACCTGGGCGTCGGCCTCGGGCGGGAACTTCTCGCCGTGCTGTCGTACCGGAATTCCGGGGCGCGGTATTTGCCCTTGACGAAGACCGTGGTGGACTCCCAGTCGTCCCGCTCGCGAGGCAGATATCCGCCGCGTTCGAGGATGAGGACACGCTTGCCGGTAGGGGCGAGGCGGTGGGCGAGCGTGCCGCCGCCCGCTCCGGTGCCGATGACGATAACGTCGTAGTGCTCGGTGGCTGCCATGGGCCGCCTCGGATCATGGGGGGATGGGTGCGGGCAGGCCGGGACCAGCCGGTTCGTGGGTCGTTCGTGGGTCGTTCGTGGTCATTCGTGGGTCAGAGGACGGCGATCGGGTTGACGGGGGAACCGGTAGCCGCTGGGAGCCGCAGGGGTGCGACGACACAGAGGAACGACCAGCGGTCCGCCTCCTCGCAGAGCGGCACCAGGTCCTCGAATTGCAGGTAGTCCATGAAGTGCAGCCCAAGGGCGTGGATGCCCAGAACGTGCACGGGGAAGTCCACGCCCTCGGTGAGGCTGGGGGCCGTGTCGTTGTTCCCGTCGCTGCCCAGTACGGCGACCCGCCGCTCGGCTAGAAACTCCATCGCATCCGGGTGCAGGCCGGCCCGGCTGCGCGAGGCATCCCACGGCCCTGCCTCCTCACGCCTGCGGCGATGGCCGACCCGCACGAGGAGGATGTCCCCGGTCCCGACCCGCACGCCTTGGGCGGCCTCGGCGGCTCTGAGGTCGTCGGCGGTGACGTGGTCACCCGGCTCCAGCCACGGCACGCCCCGCAGCCGCGGGATGTCGAGCAGGACGCCACGGCCGACGATTCCGTTGCGAACCAGGTCGACGGACAGAGCCGTGGCACCCTCCGCCGTCACGGTGCTCGCCGGGACGCCGCCGTGCAGCGTGCCGTCGAAGACGACGTGACACAGAGCGTCGAGGTGGCTGTCCGCGTCGCCGTGAACGTTCATGGAGAAGTGGTCGGTGGCGAAGTGCAGCTCTCTGTCCGCGGTTTCGGCCTCGGGGCCGCTGGTGAGCCGGTGGCCGGCCGGACGCGGATTGTCGGGAGCCACGCCGGTCTCGATCGGGGACGACAGGGAGACCGTCAGGCCGGAGAGGACCTCGGCCGCCGCGGCGAGGACCCGCGCCGGTGTGATGGTGGACAGCGCCCCGCGGCCGTCGGCGGATGCCGCCGGCCCGGCGGTGTCCGCCTGCTGTCGCAGGCGCGCGTACAGGGCGTCGAAGGCGGCTCGGCTCTGCGGGCGGCTGTCAGGGTTGGGCGCGCCCGGACCCGGTTGCCCGGGTTCCGGCTCAGCCACGTTGCCGCTGCCGGTTGATGGCCTCGTCCAGGGTCGATGCCGCCATGATGAGCGACAAGTGGGTGAACGCCTGCGGGAAGTTGCCCAGTTGCTCACCACTGGGGCCGATCTCCTCGGCGAACAGGCCGACGTGGTTGGCGTAGGTATGCATCTTCTCGAAGGTGTAGCGGGCCGGACGGATCCGCCCGGCGCGGGCCAGGGCGTCGACGTAGAGGTAGGTGCAGAGGCTGAAGGTGCCCTCCGAGCCGCGCAGGCCGTCCGGGGAGGCGGCAGGGTCGTAGCGGTACACGAGGCTGTCCGAGACGAGCTTGCGCTCCATGGCGTCCAAGGTGGAGAGCCAGCCGGGGCTCTTCGCGGCGAGAAACCCCACGCGCGGGATCAGCAGGAGGGAGGCGTCCAGGACGTCTCCGCCGTAGTGCTGCACCAGGGCCTGCTCGGACTGGCTCCAGCCCTTGTCCATCACCTGTTCGAGGATGCTGTCGCGGGCGTTGCGCCAGCGCGGGATGTCGCCGGGCCGGCTGAGTTCCGTGGCCAGGCGCAGACCCCGGTCGAAGGCGACCCAGCACATCACCCGGCTGAACGTGAAGTCACTGCGGCCCCCGCGCGTCTCCCAGACTCCCTCGTCCGGACGGTCCCAGTTGTCGGACAGCCAGTCCAGCGTTCGGGCGAGCCCCTTCCAGCCGTGGAAGCCCAGTTCCTCGCTGACATCCATGCCCTCGGCCATCGCGTAGATGGCCTCACCGTAGATGTCGAGCTGCAACTGGTCCGCGGCGGCGTTGCCGGCGCGTACGGGCCTTGATCCCCGGTAGCCCTCCCAGTGGTCGAGGATCTCCTCGGTCAGGTGCGGGTCCCCGTCGACCCGGTACATGATCTGCAGACGCTCGCCGGGCAGGTCCTCCCGGTCGCGCATCCGCTCGCCCAGCCATTTGGTGAACGCCGACGCCTCCTCGGTGAACCCGAGGTCGAGCAGAGCGCGCACGGAGAGCGATCCGTCCCTCACCCACGTGTACCGGTAGTCCCAGTTGCGCTCACCGCCGACCTGCTCCGGCAGACCCATGGTGGCGGCGGCGACGGGAGCGCCGGTCGGGTGGTAGGTGAGGAGTTTGATCGTGATGGCGGAGCGGTTCACCATCTCGGCCCAACGCCCCCGGTAGTGGGAGGTGTGCAGCCACTTCTGCCAGAAGTCCACCTCACGCCACAGCGCCTCCGTCACGCCTTCGACCGTGAGCGGAGGTGGCGCCTCGCCGTCGACGGCGCACGTCGTGAACACGGCGGCGGCCGACTCCCCGATGCCGAGAGTGACCGCGCCTTTCACGTCCTGCCCGTCCCGTACCAGCGGAAAGGACGCCTGCAGGTGACCCGCGATCCCGGGCCCCCGGAACACCGCCCCCTGGGGCCGTAGATCCAGCTCGTGGTCGGCCCGGCCGTAGTCGAAGCGCGGCCTGCACTCCAGGACGAACCGGACGGTGCCGCGCACCACGCGGATCACCCGCGTCAGGCTGTGGCGGTCGGTGGGGGTCCGGCTGGTGTTCGCGGGCATCCAGTCGATGACCTCGCCGACGCCCTCCGGGGACATGAACCTCGTGACCAGCACACCGGTGTCCGGGTAGTAGAGCTGCTTGCACGTCACGTCCGAGTGCTCGGGTGCCAGCCGGAAATACCCGCCGCCGTCGTGATCGAGCAGCGAGGCGAAGACACTCGGCGAGTCGAACCTCGGCGAGCAGAACCAGTTCACCACGCCCTCCGAGGACACCAGGGCGGCGGTCTGGAGGTCGCCCACCAGACCGTGGTTGGCGATGGGGGGATAGCGGTCCATAGGAGTCCAATCAGGGAGGTTTCTACGCAGTCCACTATCTGACAGGCCATATGCCGACGCCTCTCGGAGCCACGGACGGCCCAGTCGGAGCCTGACCCTCTTCCAGGGGATCGCTGGGCGCACCGTCCACGTCCCGACGTGGCAGCGTGACGGCGGAGGTCTCCGACCGGGCCGTCTCTGTCCGCGGAGCTGCCCCCCGAGTTCGGCAGCACGTCCTGACATCGAACTGGCCAAACGAGTGAACGCTGTGAACTCGCAGCTCTCGCGAGCACGGCAGGCCGGGCTGATTCGCCATCCCGTGGTAGCACCTGACGGGGATGTCGAGTCCGTGACCCCAGTCCCGTCTGCGAGGAGTGGATACGTATGCCGGCCGGACCCGCCACCGCACAGCAGAACCCGCTCGAAATCGTCCGTACCCGCAGCTACATCTCCCTGCTGGTGATCGCGGCCGTACTGGGCGTCGCCATCTCCTGCGTGGCCTACGGGTTCCTCGCCCTCGTCTCCGAACTCCAGTCCCTGCTGTACGAGGACCTGCCCAAGGGCCTCGGCTTCAGCGGAACACCGGACTGGTGGGCTGTGCCCCTACTCGCCGTGGCCGGCGTGCTGGTCGCCCTCACGATTCGCCATCTGCCCGGAAAGGGCGGACACGAGCCGGCCGAAGGGCTCAAGACCGGCGACACCCCGTCGGTGACATCGGTTCCCGGCGTCGCCCTCGCATCGATCGCCACGCTCAGCCTCGGTGCCGTCCTCGGCCCGGAGGCCCCGCTCATCGCCCTCGGCGGCGGACTGGCCGCAGGCGCGATCCGGATGCTGAAACGCGACGCCCCTCCCACCACCCTCGCCGTCGTCGCGGCAGCGGGCAGCTTCGCTGCGATCAGCGAACTCCTCGGCTCCCCACTGATCGCAGCGTTCCTGCTCATGGAAGCCTCCGGCCTGGCCGGTCCGATGCTCGGCGTCGTGCTGGTGCCCGGCCTGCTCGCCGCAGGCGTCGGCTCCCTGATCTTCACCGGCCTGGACTCCTGGACCGGACTTGGCACCTACTCCCTGTCACTGCACCAGGTGCCGCCCGCCGACCGGCCGACACTCGCCGCGTTCGGCTGGGCGATCCTCGCCGGCCTCGCCGCCGCGATCCTCGGCGAGGCCATCCGGCGCTCCGCCCAGCACCTGGAGACGCACGTCAAGCGGCGAAGGCTGCCCCTCACCGTGGCGATGGGCGTACTCGTCGGACTGCTCGCCCTGCTCTACACCACCGTCACCGGCAAACCGATCTCCGGCGTGCTGTTCTCCGGTCAGACCACCATCGGCCCCCTCCTGGCCGACCACGCCACCTACTCCCTCGGCACCCTGCTGCTCCTCGTCGTCTTCAAGTCCCTCGCCTACAGCGCCTCCCTCAGCGCCTTCCGCGGAGGTCCGGTCTTCCCCTCCCTGTTCATCGGCGGTGCGGGCGGACTGGCCATGTCCCACCTTCCCGGCCTGGACACCACCACCGGCTTCGCCCTCGGCGTGGGCGCGCTGAGCGTTGCCATGCTCAAACTGCCCATGACCTGCGCCTTGTTGGCCACCCTGCTTCTTGGCTCCGCGGGACTGACCGTCATGCCGTTGGTGATCGTGGCGGTGGTGGTCTCGTACGTACTGACTCTCCGACTCGCCGCGCCGCAGACTCCTCACCTCGGAGATCAGAAAACTGACGGGCCGACAGTGCCGTGACCTGGCAGGGCGCGTCATCGAGCAGAACGTCAGTAAGGGCTCAGTGTGATTTAACGTCTGCGGGTTCGGGAGTGTCGGCGGGTGGGCTGATGGTGTAGTTCCACTGGCCGTGGGTTTCGTGACGGGTCAGCGGGAGGGCCTTCATGGCCTTGTCGCTGATCTTGATGCCTGTGGGGTAGACACCGGTGTCCAGGGCCGCGGACACGGTCAGGCCGGTCTCGGTCGTCGTCGCACCGATCAGGGAAACGGCGGCCTCGTGGCTGGTCAGTGGTGTCCCGCGCCAGTTCATGGTGATTGCGGAGAACAGCCGGTGCTCTATGCGATTCCACTTCGAAGTACCCGGCGGCAGGTGCAGCACGGTGATCGACAGGCCGGTCTCGGCGGCGAGGGCAGCCAGCCCGGTCTTCCAGGCCCGTAGTCGGCTGCCGTTGGATCCGCCGCTGTCCGCGGTGATCGTCAGTGTCGTGGCCTGCGGATATGCGGCCCGGCCGACGTTGTTCCACCAGGTCCGCAGGGTGTTCACGGCGAACGCGGCGGTGTCGTGATCCATGCCGACGCTGACCCAGCCGGCGTTGGCGCCGATGTCGTAGACGCCGTAGGGGATGGCTTTGCCGGCCGGTCCGGGGAAGTCGTGGACGTTGACCTTCACCGGGTCCCCAGGCGGTCGCCATTCCTTGCCGACGTTCTTGAAGTTCCCGATCAGTTCCTTTTTCTTGCAGTCCACGGACACGACGGGCTGTCCGGCAGCGAGGGCCGCCCTGACCTGATCGTTGAGGTAGCGGAACTGGGCGTCGCGGTCGGGGTGCTGCTTGCCCTCGACGGTTTTGGCGTTGCCCTGCAAGGAGTAGCCGGCCTCGTGCAGCAGTCGGGCCACGACGTTCTCGGTGCACCGGTGTCCCCGATTGACCAGCTCGGCAACCAGGTGCGACAGCGATTTCGTGGTCCAGCGCAGCGGGTTCATCGGATCACCACGAGTCTCCGGCTCGACCAGGGCATCCAGGTCCACGGCCAGTTGCGGGTCCAGGACCTCGGCCCGTCTGCGGCCGCCTCCCGGCCCCCGGGACCGCCCGACCGCCAGCGGCTGCGGATCGTCCAGTTCCCCGCGGCCCCGTCGGATCGTGTCCTGGGACACCCCGGTCGCCTCACAGACGATCCGTGCACCGCCGCCACCCAGCTCACGAGCCTCGTTGCCGAGCCACAACCGTCGCTGCCGCTCGGTCAGGTGATCCCGGATCGCCTCGTAGCGCCGGGCCAGGGACTCCATATCGATCGGCATAGCAGGAAACGTACGCGCCGCGCGACTGATTCATAACTTGTTTCGCTACGAGCCCTAAGGCCCGGCCGACGCCGCTTGCTCCGATGGACAGCGGCAGGAGCGCGGCTGAGGCCGGTGGAAGGAAGGAGCCGTCTGGCGAGATCGATGTCCTGATCCAACGCGTCGACCCGACTTCCCTGCCCCACCCGGCCGCCGCCGTGAGCGAACTGCCACTGGGCAGACCCGCCGCCGTTGCTCCACACCCACACCCCTCCGCCTCGGATTCTGATCTTCTGTCGACGCCGTCGACTTCGCCGCCGCCCTCAGCCAGGCCGGACCCTTCCTCGGCTACCGGGTCACCGTCTGCCACGCTCGAGCAGCTCATCGAACAGACCGGGCCGTTTTCTGTTTGGGCAGTTTCCGCCCAACGTGCACCAGGCCCCCACGCTCCGGTGCCGACGCGATCGAGTTCCTCGATGTTGCGGCCGGTCAGCAGTCCCGCACGGAAGCTTTCCGGGCGGCCGGACAGAGGGCCCGCGGACGGTGATCAGCAGACCCCTCCGAAACCCCGCGTCCCCAACATGTCCCCAGGATCAAAAATCGAAGCCGCGGAGGCGCTGCCGGCTCGTCGGCACAAGCCCTGATCATCAGCATTTCCGCAGGTCAGCGCGATGTCTGCTCGGCGCGGGAGAAAAGTCCCGCCCCGCCCCGAAGTCGCGAGCAGCGGATCCAGTCCTTTGAGCGGCAGTTGACGCTCCGACACCCAAAAGTGAACGTTTCCGCAGGTCACATGCCTGCACAGGTGGGGCGAGTGGGACTCGAACCCACGGCCGACGGATTATGAGTCCGCTGCTCTGCTCTACGACGAATTCACTCTCCGCCCGGGCTGCCCAACCCCGACATAGGACTGGGGACGCAGTCAGACGAGGAACCGTCCTGGCCACGCCACCCAAAACCCAACCGGGCCACTCGTGGGCCGAGTCACCACCCGCCAACAGCCCGGTTTCCGCAAGCCAGAGCTGGCGTCCCATGGGTGTCACCTGGAGGCGAACAGCCAGTCGACGACCGTCTCCCTGCGTCCTTTCATCCAGCAGCCTCCTCGCGATTCCTGCCCCCAAGCCTTCGCGCTGCCTGTCCGACCTGCGACAACACACTGGGGAGCCGAAAGGAGGGCAGATTCGACCCGGATTCGCCCCCGAAGCCCTCTCACGCGCCGACGAACATGCTTGATCTGCGACGATGCAATTTCTGCTCCTGTACAGACAGTTTGCGGAGCAATAATCGATACAAAATGGCCAAAGCTGCTATAACCCGCAAAGCGGGAGGGTGAAGCTTGACGCAAACCATCGGCGGAACCGCTCAACGAGGTCGCCGGCTCAGCGCACTCCTGATTTCACCCCACAGACGAGCCCCCGCCCTGAACAGGCAGTTTCCCCAGCCGCTTCCGTGAGGCGGAAGAGGTATTGCGGCGCCGTGACGCCCTTCCGGACGATGGCGCCATCACCCAACGACGGGAGCCGCAACGATGCCGCACACCACCGCATTCGCCAGGAACCAGTGGTACATGGAACGCTTCAACACCCCCGCCGCCTTGCACAGCGCCGCGACGCCGATTGCCGACACGGTCTCGGTGTGAGCGTGGCCGCTGCCTCCAGCAGGCCCTCTTGAGGAGCTGCCTGTGCCTGGGTTGCCATGCTGCGCGATCAACGCGATTGACGGGCATGGCTCGGGCGTGCAGAGCCACGACATCGAGCTCTCCCAGCCGAGCACGTGACAGTCTCCGGGCCCGACGCGCTCAGAGCGAAAGGGGCGCCTGGTCCGGCGGTGAAGGACTCCGGACCGGTGGTCGGTGGAGGCAGGGGAGACCCCGCCGCCATCGGTCCAGCTCCACGGGCACGGCCTCATCACGGGTCAGCGTCCACGTCAACAAGGACACACGGTTAAGACAGCGTGATGCCGAGTCGTTCCGCGAGTTCGGGGGCGCTGACGCCGTACGTCTCCCGGATCCTTACGGCGTCGGGGCCGACGTCGAAGACGCCGTGGTCGGTGTAGACGCGGCTGACGCAGCCGACGCCGGTGAGCGGGTAGGTGCACTGCGGCACGAGCTTGGGCTCACCGGAGCGGGTGAAGAGCGTCATCATCACGTAGACGTCCTTGGCGCCGATGGCCAGGTCCATGGCGCCGCCGACGGCGGGGATGTCGTCGGGCCTGCCGGTGGTCCAGTTGGCGAGGTCGCCGTCGAAGGCGACCTGGTACGCGCCCAGGACGCAGACGTCGAGGTGGCCGCCGCGCATCATGGCGAAGGAGTCTGCGTGGTGGAAGTACGCCGCGCCCGGCAGCTCGGTCACCGGGACCTTGCCGGCGTTGGTGAGGTCGGGGTCGATCGCGGCGCCCTCGGCCTTCGGGCCCATGTTGAGCATGCCGTTCTCGGTGTGCAGCACCACCCCGGAGCCGGCCGGCAGATGGTCGGCGATCTTGGTGGGCTGCCCGATGCCGAGGTTGACGAAGGCGCCGGACGGAATGTCGCGTGCGATGACGGCGGCCAGTTCGTCCATCGAGAGCCGGTGGTCGGCGCGCATCTGCTCGCTTGGCCTGGTGGTCATCGTGCCCCCTGGACGGTGTAGTGGCGGACCGCCACTTGGACGACCCGGTCGACGTAGATGGACGGGGTGACGATGGCCTCGGGGTCGAGCTTGCCGGGCTCGACGACCTCGTCGACCTGGACGATCGTGGTCGTCGCGGCCGTGGCCATGACCGGTCCGAAGTTGCGGGCCGTTCTCCGGTAGACGAGGTTGCCCATCGCGTCCGCGAGGTGCGCGCGGATCAGCGCGTAGTCGCCCTTGATGGGGTACTCCAGCAGGTATTTACGGCCGTCGATCTCCCGTTCCTCCTTGCCCTCGGCGAGCGGTGTGCCGACCGCGGTCGGGCAGTAGAACGCGCCGATGCCGGCACCGGCCGCGCGCATCCGCTCGGCGAGGTTGCCCTGCGGTACCACTTCGAGTTCGATCTTCCCCTCGCGGTAGAGGCCGTCGAAGACCCAGGAGTCGGCCTGGCGCGGAAAGGAGCAGAGCACCTTGCGGACCCGGCCGGCGGCCAGCAGCGCGGCCAGCCCGACGTCGCCGTTTCCGGCGTTGTTGGACACGATCGTGAGGTCCTTCGCGCCCTGCCGGATGAGCGCGTCGATCAGATCGAACGGCATTCCGGCCAGGCCGAAGCCGCCGACGAGGATGGTGGAGCCGTCCTCGATCCTGGCGACCGCGGCGTCGGTGCTTTCGAGGATTTCCGCCCGGCTCATCGGCCCGACTCCGTGACAGCGCAGTTCTCGAGTACGACGGCCAGGCCCTGACCGACGCCGATGCAGATCGTGGCGACGCCGTAGCGCTGCCTCGTCTCGCGCAGCACCTTGGCCAGCGTGGCGAGGACGCGGCCGCCCGAGGCGCCCAGCGGATGCCCGATCGCGATGGCGCCGCCCTTCTGGTTGACGATGCCGGGGTCGATCTTCCACGCGTCCAGGCAGGCGAGCGACTGCACGGCGAAGGCCTCGTTGAGCTCGACCGCGCCCACCTGGTCCCAGCCGATCCCGGCCCGGCCCAGCGCGCGGTTGGCGGCCTCGACGGGGGCGTAGCCGAACGCCTGCGGCTCCAGCGCCATCACGCCGCGCCCGGCGATGCGGGCGATCGGATCGGCCCCGATCGTGGCCGCGGCCTTCTCGCTGCCCAGCAGCACCGCGGAGGCACCGTCGTTGAGCGGGCTGGCGTTGCCCGCGGTGATGGTGCCACCCTGCTCCGCCGTACGGAAGACCGGCCGCAGCCCGGCCAGGACCTCCGGTGTGGATCCGGCCCGGATGCCCTCGTCGCGGGTCAGGTCGACGCCTTCGACCGGCACCACCAGGTCGTCGTAGAAGCCCGACTCCCATGCCGCGTGGGCGAGTTGGTGGGAGCGGGCGGCGAAGGCGTCCTGCCGTTCGCGGGAGATCCCGAAGCGCTCTTGGAGCTGCTCGTTGGCCTCGCCGAGGCTGACCGTCCACTCCTTCGGCATCCGCGGGTTGACCAGCCGCCAGCCGAGCGTGGTCGAGACCGCGGTGACATCCCCGGCCGGGAACGGCTTCGCCGACTTGGGCAGCACCCACGGCGCACGTGTCATGGACTCCACGCCGCCGGTCAGCACCACCTCGGCGTCGCCGGACTCGATCGTGCGGCTCGCCGCCATCGCCGCGTCGAGGCTGGAGCCGCACAGCCGGTTGACGGTGGTGCCGGGCACGCTCACCGGGAGCCCGGCGAGCAGCGCCGCCATGCGGCCGACGTTGCGGTTGTCCTCGCCGGCGCCGTTGGCGTTGCCCCACACCACGTCGTCGATCGCGGCAGGGTCGAGGCCCGGCACCCTGGCGAGCGTCGAGGTGATCGCGGCGGCGGCGAGGTCGTCGGGGCGAACGCCGGCCAGCGCGCCGTTGAAGCGGCCGAACGGCGTGCGTGTGGCGGAGTAGAGGAAGGCACTCATGGCAGCGACGCTAATCCCGGACCGCGATATTCTGAAGTACGCATATCCCATCCGATTGATATGGACGACATATGGATCTGCGTCACCTGCGGTACTTCGTGGCGGTGGCCGAGGAGCGCCACTTCGGTCGTGCCGCCGAGCGGCTCCACATGGCCCAGCCACCGCTGTCCCAGCAGATCCGCCAGCTCGAAACCGAGCTCGGCGTACAGCTGCTCCACCGCACCACACGCCGCGTCGACCTCACCGAGGCCGGCCGGGCCTACCTGGAGCGGGCACGCGCGATCCTCGCCGACATCGACGAGGCCGGCCAGCACGCACGGCTCGTCGCCGCCGGCTCGGTGGGCCACCTCGCGATCGGGTGCGTGGGCTCCGCGACGTACAGCGTCCTGCCCGCGCTCTCGCGGCGGCTCTCGGAGGAGCTTCCCGGCGTCGACTTCTCCTTCCGTGGCGAGATGCTCGCGCCCGACCAGGTCGAGGCGCTGCGCACCGGCGCGATCGACGTCGCGCTGCTGCGCCCCCCGGCGGCCGACCTCTCCCTCACCGTGCACACGCTGCGCCGGGACCGGCTCGTCGTCGCCGTACCGGTCGACCACCCCCTCGCCCGCCGGAAACGGCTGCGGGTGGCGGACCTGGCCGGTGCCGACCTGATCGTGCACTCCGCCGACCGCCGGTCGGTGATGTACGACGTCGTGCTGGGCCTTCTGCGCGACGCGGGCGTCGAGCCGCACATCCGCCACGAGGTCGGTGAGACGTCGACACTGGTCACACTCGTGGCCGGCGGCCTCGGCGTCGCCGTCGTGCCCGAACCCGTGACAGCACTGACGCTCGACGGCGTCACCTACCTACCACTGGCCGGACCGGACGCGCGCGTGGAACTGGCCGTCGCCCACCGCGCGGACCGCTCCGAGCCGCACCTGGAGCGCACCGTGGGGGTCATCCGTGCGATGTTCTGAGACGCCCACCGAAGGTGATGCCGTCGTGACCGGTGCGCGTCGCGCGGCCCGCGAGAAGGGCGGTGAGTGACGAAGACCGGGCCGCGCGTGCGGCCCTTGAGCAACCAGGGCAGCAGCCGGGCGGTCTCGGCGTCCCAGTAAAGGGCCTCCGGCACGCCTCGCGCGCCGCGGCGGCGGGCGCTCGGCCGGGCACCCCCGGCCTTTGCCGGGGCCCGGCCGCCGGCCCGGTCGACGATCTTCGCGACGGAATCGCTAGCCTGCCGCGCGATGCGGTCGTCCGTGGTGTCGTCCGCCCCGCCCACGCCGATGGCGCCGATGACCCCAGGTAGGCGACGGGCAGTCCGGGGTCGGTGCGCAACAGCCGACCCCAGTCATCGAGAGCAGCAGGAGTTGGGGCAGGGCTTCGGCGGACGCCGGGCGCCTGCGTGGCCATGTGCGAGCCCAGCCGTGGCGCTACGAAGCTGTCCGCGAGGCCGCCATGTGCGACGAGCATGGCCGACCGTTTGGTCTGGTCCGCTCGGACCTGTCGGTCAGGATCCGAGTGCGATGGCTCGGTAGCGACCTGGGGGACTCCGTACTCGCCCGCGAACAGTCTGTTGAAGTGGACGTCATCGGGGAAGCCCACACCGGCAGCGACTTCGGCCTTGGTGTGTCCCGCGAGCTCGGGTGGTCCAAGCAACTCCCGTGTGGTCTGCCATCGCCGGCTCCGGCGAAGTACACGCGCCTGTGACTGCCCGTCACGACAGGATGTACTCGCTCGGCGGGCACACGGGATGTGCCCGCCATGCTCGGTCAGCGTGAACCTGCGAGGCTCTCGGCGGCCCGCTTCTCGAGCGTCGCCGCCAGGGCAGCTGCCGAAATCCCGGCGGCGCCGAGGAGCAGGGGAAGACGGACGTCGAAGCCCGTGAGAGAACCGGCGAGGGCGGTGCCCGCGGACCCCGACGTGATTTTCAAGGCCGCCACCCAGATGAAGACCTGAGCGCGTACTTCCGCAGGGGCGTACTCGGTGCGGGCAGCCAGAGTGGCGGCGAAGAAGAGGGCGTTGACCAGATCGGCGGCGATGTCTTCCAACTGCCGGCCTTCACCCCTGACACGATCGGTGACTTCCGGGTCAAGGGCCGCGTGACCAAGTATGTGTCGTCGAGGTGCCCCTCCACCTCCTTCAACTTCACGTCGGCGTGCCCGTCGTCCATGTTGCCGACGTAGACGCGGACCAGGTCCAGCAGGCTGCGCTTCTGGGCTGCAGTGAACCGGAGACGTCATGGTCTGCCGACTACCCTATTCTCCCATATTTCTACCCTTACCACCCGAAAAGACTTACAATGAGTCGTTCTGATCCCGCCTTGGTCTGGCGACCCTTCGGACCGGTGCTGGATGGGCGATCGTGGCCCGCCGGGCCATCGTCCGTGACGGCTGCTCCGGAACCGGTCACCACCGGACAGGGGGTGCACGGCCATGACGGCCCCCGTAGAGGTCACCGGCTCAGCTGCCGAAGCGCAGCCGGAGTCCGTGCTGTCCGGGATGGGCGAGGGGATCGAGGGCCGGTCGCTCGGGCAGATCGCATGGATGCGGTTCAAGCGAGACAAGGTCGCGGTCGCGGGCGGCATCGTCGTTGTCTGCCTGATGGTGCTGGCAGTCTTCGCCAAGGTCATCGAATCCGTCTTCAAGCTTGATCCGGACGCCTTCCACCAGAATCTGATCGACCCGGTGCAGCTCAGGCCCAAAGGGGCCTGGGGCGGGATCAGCTGGGACCATCCCCTCGGCGTCGAGCCGCAGTTCGGCCGCGACCTGCTCGCACGGATCATCGAAGGTGCGTGGGTGTCGCTGGCAGTCGCATTCGGCGCGACTTTGCTGTCGGTGACCCTCGGCACGGTGCTGGGCGTGGCCGCCGGCTACTACGGGGGCTGGGTCGACACCGTGATCAGCCGCCTCATGGACATATTCCTGGCATTCCCCCTGCTGCTCTTCGCGATCGCGCTGTCCGCATCGCTGCAGGGCGGTGCCTTCGGACTCCACGGGCTGACGCTCCATATCAGTGTGCTGATCTTCGTGATCGGTTTCTTCAGCTGGCCCTATATGGGCCGCATCATTCGGGGCCAGACGCTTTCGCTGCGCGAGCGCGAGTTCATCGACGCGGCACGCACCCTGGGCGCCCGGGGGCCGCACATCCTGTTCAAGCAACTGCTGCCGAACCTCGTCGCGCCGATCATCGTCTACTCGACGCTGCTGATCCCGACGAACATCCTCTTCGAGGCCGGTCTGAGCTTCCTCGGCGTCGGCATCCAGCCGCCGCAGGCGTCCTGGGGCGGCATGCTCAACCAGGCCATCAGCCTCTACCAGGCCGATCCGTGGTTCATGCTCGTCCCGGGTCTGGCGATCTTCATCACTGTTCTGGCATTCAACCTGCTCGGCGACGGACTCCGGGACGCCCTGGACCCGCGGAGCAAATGATGCGCGTACCGATTCCCGTCTCAGGCGAGGGGACATCGTCATGAGGAGATCAAGGATCACTTTCGTTCTTGCGGGGGCCGCAGTCGCGGCGCTGGTCGTGTCCGGGTGCGGCGGCAACGGCGGCGGCGGCGGAACGACGGGCAAGGCCCCCGCCTACAACGCCGGCATCACTGACGTGGTCAATCCCTCCGACCACAAGGGCGGGACAGCGGCGTACCAGTTGTCGAGCACACCGGACTCGATGGACCCCGGCAACACCTACTACGCCTTCATGTGGAACTTCTCGCGGGTCTACGCGCGGGCTCTGACCACCTACCAGCCGGCCCCCGGCAAGGCTGGTCTCAAACTCGTACCGGACCTCGCGGCGGAGCTCGGCAAGCCCAGCGACAACGGCAAGACCTGGACGTACCACATCCGTCCCGGTCTGAAGTTCTCCGACGGCACGCCGATCACGACCAAGGACGTCAAGTACGCCATCGAGCGCAGCAACTACGCGCCCGAGGTGATGTCCAACGGGCCCACGTACTTCAACGCGTATCTGGTGGACAACACCCCCAAGTACCAGGGGCCGTACAAGGACAAGACCGGCGACCTGAAGTCCATCGAGACACCTGACGACACCACCCTCGTCTTCCACCTCAACCAGCCGTTCGCGGACTTCGACTACCTGGTCAGCAGTCCTCAGACGGCGCCGGTCCCCAAGGCCAAGGACACCGGCTCGGACTACGTGAAGAACGTGATCTCGTCCGGCTCGTACATGTTCCAGAGCTACCAGGACGGCAAGGGGGCAACGCTGGTGAAGAACCCGCAGTGGAAAGCGTCCTCCGACTCGATCCGCAAGCAGCTCCCGGACAAGATCACCGTCCAGTTCAACATCGCCCAGACCACGGTCGACCAGAATCTGATCGCCGGTAACGCGACGCTCGACATCGCAGGCGCCGGCATCGCGGCGCAGAGTCAGGCCGCCGCCCTGAGCAATGCGACCCAGAAGGGACACGTCGACGACGCGCAGAGCGGCGCGCTCGCCTATGTGGCGATCTCGAGCGCCGTCAAGCCGTTCGACAATGTGCACTGCCGAAAGGCGCTGGAGTACGCGGTCGACAAGGTCTCCGCGCAGACCGCGACCGGCGGCGACATCCACGGTGACATCGCCACGACGATCCTGCCGCCCACAGTGGCCGGCCACGTCACGTACGACCTGTACAAGACCCCCGGCTACAAGGGAGCGAACTCGCCGGAGGGCCTCGCCGCGGCCAAGAACGAGCTCGGCAAGTGCGGCCACCCGGGCGGCTTCTCCACCAACCTCTCCGCCCGGTCCGACCGGCCCAACGAGATCGCGATCGCCCAGGCCGTCCAGGCCTCGCTGAAGAAGATCGGGGTCAACGTCGGCATCCAGCAGTACCCGTCGGGCAAGTACTTCACGGACAGCGCCGGCGCTCCGGCCTTCGTCCACTCGCACGGTCTCGGTCTGATGATGATGGCGTGGGCCGCCGACTGGCCGGACGGCTACGGCTTCCTCCAGCAGATCATCGACGGCACGGCCATCAAGGCCTCGGGCAACAGCAACCTGTCCGAGCTCAACGATCCAAATATCAACAAGATGCTCGACGCGGCCATCGGCAACACCGACGCCGCGGCCCGCACCAAGGCGTGGGGTGACATCGACAAGGCCGCGATGGCGCAGGCGCCTCTGGTGCCCCTGCTGTACCGCAAGGACCCCCTGTACCGCCCGGACCAAGCGACCAACGTGTTCGTCACCGAGGCCTACGGCATGTACGACTACCTGAACGTCGGCGTCAAGTAGCCCGTGACAGACGCGCGGACCGTACCGGAACGGAGGAGCTGAGGAGGTGAAGGGCGGGGCGCCGGCCGGCCGGGGCCCCGCCGCCCGACCGTGAGTGCGTACATCATTCGCCGAGTAGCGGCTGCGGTGATCCTGCTGTTCGTCGTGACGGCCATGACCTTCGCGATCTTCTTCCTGGTGCCCCGGCTGGCCGGCGAGACCAGCACCCAGTTGGCGGCGCAGTACGTCGGCCGCGATCCCAGTCCTGAGGCACTGACCGCCGTCCAGAAGAACCTGGGCTTCGACCAGCCGCTCTATACGCAGTACTGGCAGTTCGTGCACGGGATCTTCGCCGGCCGCACGTTCCATTACGGACCGGACGCCTCCTACTGCCAGGTGCCGTGCTTCGGTTACTCGTTCAAGAGCCACCTGCCGGTCTGGCCACAGATCACCGAACGCATCCCCGTGACGCTGTCACTGACCATAGGGGCGGCGATCATCTGGCTGGTCAGCGGCGTGTCGATCGGCGTGCTGTCGGCGCTCAAGCGCGGCTCGATCTTCGACCGACTCTCCATGGGGATCGCGCTGGCTGGCGTCTCGCTGCCGATCTTCTTCACCGCGCTGGTTTCCCTCGCACTGTTCAGCTACAAGTGGCCGATCTTCCCGAACCTGCAGTACGTGCCCTTCACCTCGGACCCGCTGATGTGGGCGAAGAATCTGGTACTGCCATGGGTCACCCTCGCCTTCTTGTACTCGGCGCTGTACGCCCGGCTCACTCGGGCAGGCATGCTGGAGACGATGAGCGAGGACTACATCCGCACCGCGCGGGCCAAGGGCCTCAGCGAGCGGACGGTGGTCGTCAAGCACGGTCTGCGCTCCGCGCTCACCCCGATCATCACGATCTTCGGCCTCGACATCGGTCTGCTGCTCGGCGGCGCCGTACTCACCGAAACCGCCTTCTCGCTGCCCGGAGTCGGGCAGTACGCGGTGCAGGCGATCAACGACAACGACCTGCCGAAGATCATGGCCGTAACCGCGCTGGCCGCCTTCTTCATCGTCGTGGCCAACCTCGTGGTGGATGTGCTCTACGTCGCCGTCGACCCCCGGGTGAGGTACTGATGAACCGGAAACCTCGCGAAAAGCCGCCGGTGGGGGCGCCCATCGGTGAGGTGGAGGCCGGCCACGGAACGCCTTCCGGTACCGGCTTTCTCCGCATACGCGACCTACGCATCCACTTCGACACCGACGACGGCCTGGTCAGGGCCGTGGACGGCATCTCCTTCGAACTCGAGCGCGGCCGGACCCTGGGCATCGTGGGCGAGTCGGGCTCCGGGAAATCGGTGACCTCGCTGGGAATCATGGGCCTTCACCGCACCGTCAAGGCCAAGATCTCCGGCGAGATCTGGCTGGACGGCGAAGAGCTCGTCTCCGCCCCTCCCGACCGGGTACAGCACCTGCGGGGCCACAAGATGGCGATGATCTTCCAGGACCCACTGACCGCGATGCACCCCTTCTATACCATCGGCGCCCAGATCACCGAGGCCTACCGGGTGCACCACCCGAAAGCGAGCCGCAAGGAGGCCCGCCTACGGGCGGTGGAGATGCTCGAACGGGTGGGCATCCCGCAGCCCGCCACCCGTGTCGACGACTATCCGCACCAGTTCTCCGGCGGCATGCGCCAACGCGCCATGATCGCCATGGCTCTGGTCAACAACCCCTCGCTGCTGATCGCGGACGAGCCGACGACAGCACTCGACGTCACAGTCCAGGCGCAGATCCTGGACCTCATCCGCGAGCTCCAGGAGCAGTTCGGTTCCGCAGTGATCATCATCACTCACGACCTGGGAGTGGTGGCCGAGTTGGCTGACGACATCCTGGTGATGTACGCCGGCAAATGTGTGGAGACGGGCGAGGCCAAGCAGCTCTTCACGGCGCCCGAGCATCCCTACACCTGGGGCCTGCTGGGCTCCATGCCGCGCATGGACCGCGAAATGCAGGCGCGGCTGATCCCGATCGCCGGGAATCCGCCGAGCCTGATCAGACTGCCGCGGGGATGCGCGTTCCATCCGCGCTGCCCCTTTGCCGACCGCAATGGCGACAAGTCCCTCACGGAAGTGCCCGAGTTGACCGACGCGTCAGGCACCGGCCATCTCGTGGCCTGCCATCTGCTGCCCGAGGAACGGCGCCGGATCTTCGCCAAGGAAGTGGCGCCCCGGCTGTGAGGCCGGGCTGAGGAGGTGGAGGACTCATGGGACCGACGCAGACCACCGATCAGGAGGCCCTGCTGAACGTCCAGGGGCTGGTGAAGCACTTTCCCATCACCCAGGGCCTGCTGCGCCGTCAGGTCGGCGCGGTGCGGGCGGTGGACGGCATCGACTTCAGCGTGGCGCCCGGGGAGACGCTGGGCGTGGTCGGCGAGTCGGGCTGCGGCAAGACCACGACCGGACGGCTGATCATCCGGCTCCTCGAGCCCACGGCAGGAAAGATCGAGTTCGAGGGACGCGACATCACGCACCTGTCGCCCGGCGCGATGCGGCCCCTGCGCAAAGACATCCAGATGATCTTCCAGGACCCGTACTCCTCCCTCAACCCCCGGCACACCGTCGGCACGATCGTCGGCTACCCCTTCCGGCTGCAGAAGGTGAAGACCGAGGAGGGAGTAAAACGCGCCGTCCAGGACCTGCTGGAACTGTGCGGGCTCAGCCCCGAGCACTACAACCGCTACCCGCACGAGTTCTCCGGCGGCCAGCGGCAACGCATCGGCGTGGCCAGGGCGCTGGCGCTGCGGCCGAAGATGATCGTGGCAGACGAGCCGGTATCGGCGCTGGACGTCTCCATCCAGGCCCAGGTGGTCAACCTGCTGGACGATCTTCAGGAGGAGCTGGGCCTCACCTACGTGATCATCGCGCACGACCTGTCGGTCATCCGACATGTCTCCACGCGGGTGGCGGTGATGTACCTGGGAAAGGTGGTGGAGATCGGCGGCAGGGAGTCGCTGTACAGCGGGCCCATGCACCCCTACACAGTGGCCCTCATGTCTGCGGTCCCCGTCCCGAACCCCGAGCGCCGCACCAATCGCGAACGGATCCTCCTCACGGGCGACGTGCCCTCGCCCGTGAACCCACCGCCCGCGTGCCGCTTCCACACCCGCTGCTGGAAGGCCCAGGACATCTGCCGGACGCAGGAACCGCCGCTCAGAGAGCTCAAGCGAGGACACCTTGTGGCCTGCCACTTCCCGGAGAACATGTCTCGCGAAGCAGACTAGCTAGGGGTGCCCAGCTACCGGGCCGGCAGGTGGTCCGGCCCCCCGTTGTTCGCCAGGTACGTGAAGCAGCTCGCGTGAGCGTCGTACAAGGGCACCCGTCGCAGCCCGTTCTCGTCCATGACCTTGTACGCCACCCGCGCAGCTGCCGCTCATTGGCCGCCGGCTTCTCGGCCGCCTGCGTAGCCGGGAAACACCGGAAGCGGTCGTCACTCCCCTTCGCAGACGCCCTCGACAGCGAACTTCTGGTACAGGTGCGGGTAGGCGACGGTGCCGGAGGGATACTGCTCCAGGTGGGAGGCGAACTCCGGCGTGCCGAGCGCTGCGCGGAGGTGCCCGGTGGATTTCCAGACCGCGACGTTGGTGAAGAGCCGGCTGCCGCCGATGCCCCGGTACAGCTGCACCGAGAGCAGGCTCCCCGACTTCTTCATGTATTCCGCGTCGTCCGTCCAGGCGGCCAGCACCTCGTCCTCCTTGCCTTCTGGGGCCACGAACGTGTTGATGATGGTGACTGGTCCGGTCTCCTCCTTCTGCTGGTCGCGGAAGTGGGTGGACGCGTCGAGGTGGCCGAAGTTGAGCATGATTCCTCCAAGAACTCGCGTGTGGCGAGTTGTGGTCGATGGGCGGTCCGGGGTGAGGGGCCAGGACGTTGTGCCCCGCCCCTGGGGTGCGTTCAGGCGTGGTGCTTGTCGAGGAAGTCGGTGATGAGCCGCAGCCACTCGTCGGTCCGCTCCAGCATCGGCAGGTGGCCGGTGGCGATTTCCGCGAGTTGGGCGCCGGGGACGGTTTTGGCGAGCTGGCGGTGCAGGGCGGTGGAGGTGAGCCGGTCGTCGGTGGTCGAGATGACCAGGGTGGGGATGGTGATGTTAGGGAGGTCGTCGCGGACGTCGACGTGGCCGACGAGGTCGGTCTGCTCGGCGCTGCCGTCGGCGATGGAGGCGGCGGTGTAGCCGAGGGTCTGCCGTAGCTGCTCGGCCGGCATCGACTCCAGTGCCTGGGTGCCGAGGGCCATCATGAGCAGGAATTCGGCGAGCAGTTCGCGGTCGCCGGATGCGGCGATCTTGCTCTGGATCGAGGAGGCGAGTGCGAGCCGGTTGTCGCGGTGGGGGAAGGCTGCGGTCAGCACGAGTGCGGTGACGCGTTCGGGGTGGCGGGCGGCTGCTCGGATGGCGATCGGGCCGCCGAGGGAGTAGCCGGACACGGCGAAGTGGTCGATGCCCTCTGCGTCGGCGGCGGCGACGAGCTGGTCGGCGAGGTCGTCGACGGACAGCGGGGTGGTGGAGCGGGGGGTGTCGCCGCTGCCGGGGTAGTCGATGCCGACGACGGTGTGGCGGGCGGCGAGGGTTTCCAGGACGGGGCCGTAGGTGCCGGCCAGGCTGCTGCCGGCGCCGTGGGCGAGGAGCAGGCCGGGGCCGGAGCCGAGGCGAGTGCGGGCGAACGTGGGTGCGGTCAGGTTGCGAGGTGACATGGCGGTCTGCCTTTCGAATGCGCCGACACACAGGAATCATCCAGTGCGTGTGATTACTTCCCCAGGTCTATCACACGGCATGTATGATTCGGGCCTGTGATGTCAATCACACGCGCCGTATGATGTGCCGGTAGGGTGGCGGCATGAAGCAGCCCCTCCACCGCCGACAGCCGACCCAGAGCAACCCACGCGTGCAGCGCACCCGCAACCGCGTGCTGGCCGTCGCGCGAGAACTGCTGCCTCAGGTCGGACCAGCCGGGCTGACTTACGCCCTGCTGGCCGAGCGGTCAGACGTCACCCGCCAGACGCTCTACCGTCACTGGCCCACCCGAGCCGCGCTTCTCTTCGACCTCGTCCTCGAAGGCCCCGACCTCGGCACCTACCCCGAACCGGGCAGCGACGTGCGCGAGGTGGCCACCGCCTGGCTGAAGAGCCTGCGCGCCGGCGTCAGCGTGCCGGCCGTGCGAGCCGCGGCCCTGGCGGTCACCGCCCAGGCCGACCACGACCCCGACAGCGCCCGGGCACTCGTCCGCATCGGCGAAGACCGCTACGCCGGCTTCAACAAGCTGCTGGAGCCCGCAGGCGTCCAGATCAGCGACGACGAGTTCACCCTGCTGTACGGGCCCGTCCTCGCCAGGCTCTTCCTCGACCGCGGCCAGGTCACCGACGCCTTCATCGACGCCGTCGTGGCCCAATGGCTCACCACGCTGCACCCTGCCGACGCACCGCAGGACTCCCGGTAGCAGTCACTGGCTTCATGGAAGCTTCATGCCCTGAGTGGTACGTGCTTGATGAGCCGGCTGTTGCCTGGCGGTCATGCACGTACTCCTTCTCCCGCCGGCGGACAGCATTGATCAACCTCCGCTGCAGCACCTGACGACGCCGGTTGACACCACGCTGTCCGGTTCCGCCGTGATCGGCGCGTTCCTTCGTCTGGGGCCCGTGCCGTCGCTCACGGGTCCGCTCGACAGCCGGCTGCCG
Source organism: Streptomyces sp. NBC_00289 (assembly GCF_041435115.1). Taxonomy (NCBI): domain Bacteria; kingdom Bacillati; phylum Actinomycetota; class Actinomycetes; order Kitasatosporales; family Streptomycetaceae; genus Streptomyces; species Streptomyces sp. NBC_00289. The sequence goes on from NZ_CP108046.1 coordinate 835,226, forward strand.
GCCGACGGGGCCACGTCAGCTCCTACGCATCAGCGCGGGATCGGTGCGGTACAGCCAGTCGCGGGCGGTGACATCGTTGAGCACGGTGTACCCGGCGATCGCGGCCCGTGCCTGCTCGGTGTCGGCGTGCCGGACCTCGGCCCCGATGACGACGCCAAGTTCGGCTTCCCAGTCCATCTGTGTGGAGGAGGCGGGCAGGGTCACGTCGTCGTACGCGCCGACCAGCGCCCGCGCGAACTTGGAGAACAGTGTGGGGTGCGAGGGGAGTTCGCGGCCCATCTCCAGTATGTGGGTGCGGTAGTTGAGGCCGACGCATACGACCTTCTCCGGGGCGACGACCACGGGGGCGTAGTCCAGGGCGCCTTCGTAGGTGTCGCCGTCGGCGTCCGCGGCGCGCGCCGCCCAGTCGGTGTGGCGCAGGAAGGCCACCAGGTCGCTCTCGCCGAGGTCGACGGCCTTGTCCTCGTCAACGCGGACGGCGCGGGTCGTGCCGTTGACACGGATCGTGGCGAGCTTCACTGCTGTTCTCCTCGGGAGGTGCGGGCGAGGCCCAGGGCCTCGTAGACGGGCTCGTCGCTGAAACGGAAAAGGTCGACCTGGGTACGGGCGGACAGTGAGACCTCGCACCAGGACGGGACGACGAACAGGTCGCCCTTGGCGATCTCGAAGACCTTGTCGCCGACGTGGGCGACCGCCTCGCCCTCGAACACCTGCCAGACCGCGGAGCCGACCGTGCGCACCGGGACGGTCTGTGTGCCGGCCCGCAGTCGGCGCATCTCGGTGCGCATCGTGACCAGGGCGTCCTTGCCGGTGGTGGGGTTGGAGAAGCGGACTCCGGCGTGCCCGGACTCGATCACGCCGGGTACGCCTTCGTCCTGCAGTTCCAGCTGGGCGGTCAGGGCGGCGTCGGTGTGTTCCCAGCGGTAGGCGTTCAGCGGGGAGTTGGGCTGGTCAGGCCGGCTGATCGGGCGCAGTCCGGGCTGCCCCCACAGCCGTTCGCCGCGCGAGCGCTCGGGTGTTTCGCGGGTGGAAAGCTGGTCGGGGCCGAACTCGAAGAAACCGCCGTCGAGTTTGGAGAAGAGCGGGATGTCGAGGCCGTCGAGCCAGGCCATCGGCTCGTCGGTGACGTTCTGGTGCTCGTGGAAGGCCCAGCTCGGTGTGAGCAGCAGGTCACCGCGCCGCATGGCGACCGCGTCCCCGTCGACGTTGGTCCACACGCCTTCGCCTTCGAGCACGAACCGGAAGGCTCCCTGGCTGTGCCGGTGCGAGGGATTCGCGGCGCAGGACCGCCACAAGGTGTACCGGCCGGGCCCGGCTCTCCAGGCGATCAGGGGAAGCCAGGCCGCCCCTCCCCCGGACCTGATCACCATCGCCCACCCTCACCTGCAACGGCTGGCGGACGCCGTCCGCGAGACGACCCACCTGATGGTGCTCGAAGGCAACGCAGCCCGCTTCCTGGACGGCGTGGAGGGCCCCCAGGCACTGCGCGTCAGCTATCGCACCGGCACCCTCCTGCCCGCCCACGTCACCTCAGGCGGCAAGACCCTGCTCGCCGCGCTGCCGGCCGACCGGCTGCGCGCCCTCTACCCCAACGGGCTCCCCGGCGGGCGGGCCGACGCCTCCGACGACGTGGAGCGCCTGTTCAACGAGCTGGTGTCGGTGCGACGGACCGGCTACGCGATCAATCTGCAGGAGAGCGAACGCGGGGTGCATGCCGTCGGCGCATGCGTGCGCGACCGCACGGGCACCGCAGTGGCGGCCGTGGCGGTTGCGGCTCCGTCGGTCCGATGCACGCGCGCGAGCCTGGCGGAGTTGTCCCGACCCTTGCTGGCATCCGCGCGGGACATCGGTCAGAGTCTGTGAACGGCGGCGGCTGCGGCACCGTCGTCCCAAGGCGTACGGCACCGTCGCCCCAAGGGCACCGCAATTCCGTACCTCGGAAGCGGTTACGTCGCCTGAAAGACCCTCTCGTTCACCTGTCGCCTCCGGTGACCGGGAGGGATGGCGCCCGGCTCGGAATCTCGCCTTCCGTTGTGGAAACGAGTGCGGCACTCGCAATTTTCCCGAGGCCCATGCCTTTCCCTCGGCCTCCGAGGGGGTTCGGTAACCCGGAGAATGGCGTGCAGGGGAAAAATCCTTCCCCCTCACACCGCGCTCTTCCAATGCAAAGCTTGCTGACGCACGAGCATGACATTCGAGGAGCCCTGCCACCATGTCCCCTTCCGGACGCCCCACGGTCGCCGATGCCTTTTATTCGGGCTACGGCACACAGCCGTCATCGCAGAAGCCGTGGCGCGCGGCGCAACGGACGCGATCCTCTTCGCCGCCAAGAACGGCGACAAATCGTCCACTCTGAGCTACGTCACCAGCATCGCCGCGGCACGGCATGCACTGGATCGTCCTGGGGCCGCAGCCGGGATGGGCATCCACCACGGGCAGTGAGCCCGGAAGTGGTCGCCACCCCGGACATCGCCACACGGAGCACCTCGGTGCGCACGTCACGCGACAGGCCACGGACTTCTGCGCCGGGCGGATCGCCCTCGCCACCTGATCACGAGGCTCCCTTTCCCGTATCCCCTCTCCACTGCACCCACCCGCAAGGAGCGCACCATGTCCGACTCCCCGAACGTCGCCCTCGTCCGCCGGCTGTACGACTCCGGAATGGCGCCCGAGGTCACCAAGGAAGTCATGGCCCCCGACCTCGTCTGGGACATCACTCCGGGATTCCCGAACAGCGGCGTCTACCACGGCTGGGACAACGTGGCACAGGACTTCTTCGGCGTGATGATGCCGAGCTACGAGTCCTTCGGCGCGGTGGCCGAGGAGTTCTACGGAGCCGACGACAACCACGTCTTCGTGTACGGGCATTACCACGCCGAGACGAAGAGCGGGAACAAGGCCGACGTCCGGTTCATCCACCTGTGGACCATCCGCGAAGGCAAGCTCGCACGGATGCGGCAGGCCGCCGACAGCCACCTCCTCCAAGAAGCCCTGAACTGCTGACACCATCACCGGGAGATTACCCATGGCGAAGATCCTCTTCGTGATCACCGCGTCCGACCACTGGACGCTGGCCGACGGAACCCGGCAGCCGGCCGGCTTCTGGGCCGAGGAAGCCCTCGGCCCGTACCAGGTCTTCAAGAAGGCCGGCTACGAGATCGCCACGGCGACACCCGGCGGAGTACCGCCCACGGCAGACGCGCTCAGCCTCACCCCGGACTTCAACGGCGGCGAGGAAGGCGCGGAGCGCATGCGGACCACGCTGCGTGAGGCGACCGAGCTGGCGCAGCCGCTGCGCATCGAGGACGTGCGCGTCGACGACTACGACGCCGTCTTCTACCCCGGCGGCTGGGGCCCGATGGAGGACCTCCCCGACAACGCCGAGTCCGGGAAGCTGCTCACCGAGTGGCTCGCCTCGGGCAAGCCGGTGTCCCTGGTGTGCCACGGCCCCGCCGCCCTGCTGGCCACCATCGGCCCCGACGGGACGTCCCCGTTCACCGGCTACCGCCTGACCGGCCTCTCCAACGCCGAGGAGAAGCAGAACGGTCTCGCGGACCGCGCGAAGTGGCTGCTGCAGGACCGCCTCGTCAACGATCTCGGGGCGGACTACCGCGAAGCCGATCCGTTCACCCCGCACCTCGAGGTCGACCGCACCCTGTTCACCGGCCAGAACCCGGGCTCGGCGACTCCGCTGGCCCAAGAGGTGCTCAAGGCACTGAGCTGACGCCACAGCTGTGTGGATCGTTTGGTGGCCCAGTACGCACTCCTGCGTGCTGGGCCACCGTGTCATGGCGCTCGCGGCCGTACAGATCGAAACCGTATGCTTTCCCTACGCCGGCCCAGGCCGACGTAGGCAGGGTCTCTCCCCCTCACAGCACCGGGCCCTCTGTGGAAGGCTGAAGACCATGAGCCGCAACCCGCATCTGAACGAGCTGGGTGAATTCCTCAAGGCCCGCCGTGCTGAGCTCAGCCCCTCCGAGGTCGGACTGCGCGGCGGGCAACGGCGGCGTGTGCGTGGTCTGCGCCGCGAAGAGGTGGCTCTCCTGGCCGCGATCAGCACCGAGTACTACGCGCGGATCGAGCAGGGCCGTCTCCAGGCGTCGACGCCCCTCCTGAACGAGATCGCCCAGGTGCTCCGCCTGAACGAGGACCAGCGAACCTACCTGTTCGACCTCGCGGCCAAGGAATCGGTGCGCACGCCCATCTCCGGCGACCGCCAGCAGGCGGATACCCAGCTGCAGCGCATACTGGACAATCTCACCGGCACTCCCGCCTTCGTCATCGGCCGGCGGACCGACATCCTGGCCTGGAACGAGCTCGCCGCAGCGCTCTGGACCGACTTCGGGCGATTCCCTGAGCAGGAACGTGTGTTCCTCCGGTTGCTGTTCACCGAACCCTGGATGCGCGAGCTGTACGCCGACTGGGAGGAGGTCACCCGTCTGGCCATCGTCCAGTTGCGTATGGAAAGCGCGCGCTACCCCGGCGACCGGCTCCTCGCCGCCCTGGTCGAGGAACTCTCCGCCCGCGACGCCCAGTTCCGGCAGTGGTGGGCCGAGCACGACGTCGCGGCACGGGGCAAGGGCACCAAGAAGCTTCGTCACCCGGCGGTGGGCGAGCTCACGCTCGACTGGGACACGCTCACCTGTGCCACGGACCCCGAGCAGCACATCATCGTGTGGACCGCGGCACCCGGCTCCCCTTCCCACGACGGACTGCGTCTCCTGGCCTCCTGGGCCACGGACCAGAAGCGAACGGCGTCCGACACCGTGTCCTGAACCTCTCCCCCCATCACTGCGGTCAGCAACCACTGTTGGGCGGGAAGACCATCTCCGGGCAGCTCCCGGCTCCCCTCGACCGTGTACGTGGTGACGGTCGCCGCCGGGATTCGCGTTCGCGGCGGCCGCAGCACGGGACGATCCCTTCGCCTCGGCCGAAGACCAGCATGACGCCCGGCTCCGCTCGTCGTTTCCGCGTTCCGGATGATCGCGCCTCCGGTCCCCATCCAGCGCCGTGGGGGGAGAGATCTCTCCCCCCTATACCCGTATCCCCGCCACGAACTTTCCCCTTTTCCGGCGCGCGCCAGGCAGAAAGGTTGGACACCTCAATGACCGCATGCCGAGCAATGAGGTAATTCGAATGAAGGCCGTAGGTTTCACGGAATTCGGCGGGCCGGAGGTGCTTCGGGTCCTGGAGCTGCCCACCCCCGAGGCCGGTCCGGGCGAGGTCCGTATCCGGGTGCACGCAGCGACCGTCAACGCGATCGACGCCCTGCAGCGCGGCGGGCCCTCCGGACCGCCGGACGTCCAGCCGCCGTTCGTTCCCGGCATGGACGCCGTCGGCGTCGTGGACCAGATAGGCCCGGGCGCGGACACGCACGTGAGGGTCGGCGACCGCGTGATGGCGATCGTGGTCCCCAGCGGCTCGCACGGCGCGTATTGCGAACAGGTCGTGGTACCGGCGGAGTCGGTCGTGCACGTTCCCTACACTGCGACCGACGCGCAGGCCGCGTCCCTGCCGATGAACGGCCTGGCCGCCCGCCTGGCGCTGGACACGCTCGATCTGGATCCCGGGCAGATCATCGCGGTCACCGGCGCGGCCGGTGCGGTCGGCGGGTACACCGTGCAACTGGCCAAGGCGGACGGATTGCGGGTGGTGGCCGACGCCTCGGAACAGGACGAGACGCTGCTCAGGGAACTTGGTGCCGACGTCGTACTGCGCCGCGGTGCCGAGTACCCGGACCGTGTATGCGCGGAAGTCCCCGAAGGCGTCGACGGACTCGTCGACGGCGCCGGGCTCGGCGCTCTCACCGCTCGGGCGGTCCGCGACGGCGGCCGGGTGGTGACGCTGCGCGGCTTCGACGGCCCCGGCGAGCGAGGCGTCGTCTTCGAGCCGGTCGTCGTCTTCGGATACGCCCGGGAGCACGCCAAGCTCGACCAGCTCCGGCAGCAGGTGGAGGAGGGCCGCGTCACACTCCGGGTGGCCAAGACGTTCCCGGCGGAACAGGCCGTCGAAGCGCATCGGCTCCTCGCTGCGGGCGGCGTGCGGGGCCGGCTGGTCCTGACGTTCTGAGTGCCTGTGTCACATCCCGCACAGGGCAGCCGGCCGTCCGGCCGGCCTTCACCGCCTCGGTCCTTGTCCTCGCTCGACGCATCCGCCGCCAGTGCCTGGAGCGGCAGGCCGCCTCACAGAACACCGCCGTGGCCTTCGCCGACGGCATCAACGGCCCACCGCAGCCCCGGCACGACCGCAGCCCAACATCCTGCTCCGCGACCACAACCAGCCGCAGCCGGGGGCCACCGTCCCTGCCCATACGGGCACCGTAGGACCGGTAGCCGTCTTACGACAGGCGCACGGACGGCCAACGCGAGCGGTCTACATCCGCTGCACGTACGCAGCCCGCCATTCCGGCGACGGGTCCGTACCCAGCTCGGTCCAGTACTCCCGCCCACCAACGATCTTTCCGTCCCGAACGGTCCAGAACGACGCCACGCGGTGGACCCCCATGGCGTCGTGCGGGACCTCCACCTCAGAGACCACTGCCTCGCCATCCGCCACGATCCGCAGCACCCGGATCGACCACCCCTCCGGATACTCCGCGTTGATGCGAACGAAGTTGTCGCGACCCACGATCCGCTCTCCACTCACGGGCCACTCCACCACCAGGTCATCGGCCAGCAACTCACCCAGCCCCTCCCAGTCCCGGGCCTGCATGCGGTCCCACAACGCTTCAACGATCTCCGAAGACTCCATGGCCGCATCCTGACAGGCCCTACTGACAACACTCGGTCCGTGATGCCGGATAGCCGCCGACAACAACACTGAAGCCGTACCTGTCATGCCAGCATCGAACACGGGCACTGAGCTTGTTCTTTAACCTCTGTCCGCACTCTGACGTTCCCCTGTTAATGGGGTGATCACGGCGAGCTGGTCCGGCACACTGGTTCGATGGAGCACGATGATGAACAGCCGTTGCCTGGCGGCAACGTCAGTGATGGTGTCGTTCGCGTCGGCGACACCGTTCGCCGTCCGGCAGGAGCGTGGACTCCCTCCGTGCATGCCCTGCTTGCCCACCTGAACGAGGTGGGATTCAGCGCGGCTCCTCGCCCACTCGGTATTGACGATCAAGGACGTGAGGTCCTGACCTTCATGCCGGGACATGTGGTCTGGCCCGACCGGTTCTCGCTGATGGAACCTGCTCGACAACTGGCTCGCGTTGCACGCCTCATCCGAGACTTCCACGATGCCGTGCAGGACTTCACGCCCCCGTCCGACGCGCACTGGCAGACGCTGATCCCTCCCGAGGGCAGCGACATCATCGCCCATAATGACCTGGCCCCCTGGAACCTCGTGGTCGCAGACGAGACTCGGTGGGCCCTCATCGACTGGGACGGAGCAGGTCCCGGCTCCGTCTTGTGGGATGTCGCATACGCCATCCACGGGTTCATCCCGCTGTCCGCACATCCAGACTGGCAGCGCCCGGACGCGGCGGAACGACTGCGAGTCTTCGCCGACGCGTACGGTCTCGATGAGTCCGAACGTCGTCGGTTGGTCCCTCTGCTGGGGCGCCGTACGCGTTCCATGCACGACTTCCTGCGAGACCAGGCAGCCCAAGGTGTCCAACCCTGGGCAAGGCTGTGGGCTGAAGGCCACGGTGACGCCTGGCGAAACGACGCCGAATACATCGAGCAACGCGAAGACCAGTGGCTGCACGCCCTGCTCGCCGGGTGAGCTTGTTCTTCATGGTCTGAGGTCGAATTGAGCCTCGAACGAGTCCGCTCACCTGGGCGTTCGCCGGACGCTGGAGCGGCCTTCGTCTGATCATGTGCTCCGACCAAGGTGCACCGATCGAGACGAAGGCCGTGAAGGTGAGTCTGCTGCCTGACGCCAGTCCCGGGGAAGCGTTCGCGCAAGCGTCACGCTTCCGGGAGGACCTATTCGACTGCCTGACCATGCGTGGGGACGAGTTGTTCGAGCTCGTGGACGCGTTGTTGTGCGCGGACGGCCCGGTGACGTCGCCGGTGGACATGACGCTGGGCGCTGTCGGTCCAGCGTGCGCCGGCCGGAAGGTCGACTGTGCGGCTGCGGGGAGGCCGACCGTGCGCGGACTCAACTCCGCCCTTCGCGCCTTGAGGAATTCTCCCAGCTCGTTCAGGTGCGCGTCGCTGGTCATGCTGTCCAGTCTCGCAGCGCCCGGTCCTCGCGAGGGGGGGAAGGATCCTTCCCTGGATAAGTCCTTCCCAGGGTGGAATTCTCCCCATTGCGGGTTCGCGCGACGCTGGCAGGGTCGATGACGTGGTCGGCGACGAGGACCCGCCTACGGAGAGCATTCACCGAAGTGGCGGGGCCTCTGCCTCCTGGGGTGGGGAGCGTCTTTCGAATGCCGCCGATATTCCGTGGTTTCTAGGTCTTTCCCAGGGTGAAACAGCCGGCGGCCGAGTACCCGGCGGCCTGAAATCCCGAACACACGCAAGGAGCACCCCCCATGCCCGAACGGAAGAAGTTCGCGCCGCCCGCGATCCAGGAATTCGCCCCCAAGCTGGCGGAGGTGACCGACACGGTCCTGTTCGGGGACATCTGGGAGCGGCCGGGTCTGTCCCCGCGTGACCGCAGCCTGGTCACCGTCATCGCTCTCGCCTCCCTGTACCGCACCGACCAGCTCGGCTTCCACCTCGGCAAGGCGCTGGAGAACGGCGTGACCAAGGACGAGCTGATCGAGGCCATCACCCATCTGGCCTTCTACGCCGGCTGGCCCAACGCCATGACCGCGATGAACCAGCTCAAGGAGATCGTGGACCAGTCCGACCAGCCCGGCCAGTCCGACCAGCCCGGCCAATCCGACTGAGGCCGCCTCTCCTGAACCGCCCGCACCCCCCAGCGCGGCCCCCGCCCCCCACATGTCGTCGCCGCAACGTCCGGCGGCAGCACGGCCCCGAGGGAAAGACAACCATGGAACTGCTGAAGCAGCCCCCGACCATGAAGCTGCCTGCCGAGTGGTTCACCGGCGACGCCTACGCCGACGTGATCTACCGTGGCGAGGATTCGTCGCGGATGCGGCCAATATCGTCCGGTTCACTCCCGGCGCCCGCACCGCCTGGCACTCGCACGCCCTGGGCCAGACCCTTGACATCGTCGAGGGCATCGCCCTGATCGAGTCCCGCGGCGGCGACATCATCGAGGCTCACCCCGGCGACATCATCCACACGCCCCCGGGCGAGGAGCACTGGCACGGTGCCGCGCCCGACCGGTTCATGGTCCATCTCGCCCTGTGGGGACGGACGACGCCACCTGGCTCGAACACGTCTCGGACACCGAGTACCACGGCCCGCGCGTCAGCACCCGCACCGTCCCTGACCCCACGACAGACCCGACGAGAGCTGAGACAGCGTCATGCGAGCAACCTTCATTCACGCGCCTGGTGACATCCGGGTGGAGAACGCCCCCGAGCCGAAGATCGTGGCGCCCACGGACGCGGTCATCCGCACCGTCGCCACCTGTGTGTGCGGCTCCGACCTGTGGAGCTACCGGGGCATCAACCCGGTCACCGGGCCGCAGCCGATCGGCCACGAGTACGTCGGCATCGTCGAGGAGGTCGGCAGTGACGTCTCGACGGTCAGGCCCGGCCAGTTCGTCATCGGCTCCTTCATCGCCTCCGACAACACCTGCCCGAACTGCCGGGCCGGTTACCAGACCAACTGCCTGCACCGTGACTTCCCCAACGGCTGCCAGGCCGAGTACGTCCGTATCCCCCTCGCCGACGGCACCCTGGTCGCCCTTCCGGAGCAGCCGGCCGCGGAGCTGATCCCGAGTCTGCTGAGCCTGTCCGACGTCATGGGCACCGGCTGGTACGCCGCCAGGGCGGCCGAGGTCGAGCCGGGTGCGACCGCGGTGGTCGTCGGCGACGGCGCGGTGGGACTGTCCGGCGTCATCGCCGCGAAGGAGCTGGGCGCCGAGCGCATCATCGCCATGAGCCGGCACGCCTCCCGGCAGAAGCTGGCCCTGGAGTTCGGCGCCACCGACATCGTCACCGAGCGGGGTGAGGAAGGCGTCGCCCGCGTCAAGGAACTGACGAACGGCATCGGCGCCGACTCCGTCCTCGAGTGCGTCGGCACCCAGGAGTCGATGCACCAGGCCTTGCTGTCCACCCGCCCCGGCGGCAACGTCGGCTTCGTCGGCATGCCGCACGACGTGCGGATCGACGGCCAAGAGCTCTTCTTCTCCCACGTCGGGCTGCGTGGTGGTCCCGCCCCCGTGCGGGCCTACCTTCCCGATCTCATCGAGCGCGTCGTCAGCGGCCGCATCAACCCGGGCAAGGTCTTCGACCTCACCCTGCCCCTGGACGACGTCGCCGAAGGTTACAAGGCCATGGACGAGCGCCGCGCCATCAAGGCGCTGCTGCGTCCCTGACGTGAGGCCCGGCGGTGGTGGACGCGGGGAGCAGCACCGCGGCGACGGCCGCGCTCAGCGCGAGCGCGGGCCCGAGCCACACCTGGACGGCGAGGCCCACCGCGGCTGTCGTCACCACTCCGCATCCGCGTCCACCACCGCCGGCGTCGACGAGCGGCAGTCGAGCCCGCACATCCCAGCCAACCAGAACGGACCGACCGCCATGACCAGCGAGGCGATCCTCACCATCGAGGCGTACTTCGACGCCCTCGGTACGCGCGACCTGGAGCTCATCCTTCCCCACTTCGCTCCCGACGCGACCTGGACGATCCCGGGCGACCCTGCACTGACTCCCTGGGCCGGGTGCCGCACCGGGCCGGAGCAGATCCGTCAGTCCCTCACCGCGTTCTTCGGCGCCGTCGAGCCGCTCGCATTCGAGTTGCGGAACATGGTGGAGGCCGACGGGCGCGTGCTGGCACAGGGCCGTTACGTCTCCCGGTTCCATCCCTCGGGACAGGTACTCGAAAGCGAGATGATCCTGCGCTTCACCGTCACCGGCGGACTGATCACCGACTATCGCGTCTTCGAGGACTCGCTCGGCATCACGCGTACCTACCTCGGTGAGCCGCTCACCACCACTCCCCCGTGACCCCAGGGGTTCCGGCCCCACACCTTCTTCCCGCTCTCACCGAATCAAGGAGACTGGAGCAGCACCGATGACGACATGGACCAGCGACGAGCTCAACCGGATAGCGGGGGCCGACGAGTTGGAGATCGCGCCGCTCCGCCGTGACGGCACCCTGCGGGGACCGGTGCCGATCTGGGTGGTCCGCGACGGTGACGACGTGTACGTCCGCTCCTTCCGAGGCACCGACGGTGCCTGGTGGCGCTCGGCCCGCACGAGCCGCGAAGGACACATCCGCTCCGGCGGCGTCGACAAGGACGTCACCTTCGAAGAGGTGGCGGACGCCGAAAGCAACGACCGCATCGACACCGCGTACCGCACCAAGTACGGCCGCTTCGGCGGCGCGTACGTCGACCCCATGGTCGCCGCCCGCTCGACGACACTGCGGCTGGTCCCCCAATGAGCGGGACGTTCCCCGTGAAGACCGCTGAGCTCCCACCGACAGCCCGCCCGTCACAGGAGCAAGCGCCATGCTCGGTCTAGAACTCGTCGTCGCCCTCGGCGTGGCCGTGCTGGTGGGCAACGTCCTGGGGCAGCGTTTCGGCCTCGCGCCGCCCGTCATGCTGCTCGTCGTGGGCGCTCTCCTCGGGATCGTCCCGGCTGTCCGCCAAACCCAACTGCCGCCGGAAGTAGTGCTTTTGCTCTTCCTTCCCGTGCTGCTGTACTGGGAGAGCCTGACCACGTCGATGCGGGAGATCCGCTCGAACCTGCGCGGCATCGTCCTGCTCAGCACGGTCCTCGTGATCCTCACCGCCGGGGCGGTGGCGGTCGCCGGCCACGCTCTGGGACTGCCGTGGGGACCGGCGTGGGTGCTGGGCGCGGCTGTGGCTCCCACTGACGCCACCGCGGTCGGCGCCCTGGCCGGTGCCCTGCCGCGTCGTCAGGTCACCGTGCTGCGTGCCGAGAGCCTCGTCAACGACGGCACCGCTCTGGTCATCTTCGGCCTGGCGGTCGGTCTGACCGTCGGCGAGGAACACCTCACCCTGCCGCACGTCGGCGGACTGTTCCTCCTGGCCTACGGCGGCGGGGCCGCGATCGGCGTGCTGGTCGCCTGGATCAACATGAACCTGCGACGCCGCCTGGACGATCCCCTGCTCGGCAATCTCGTCATGATCCTGGCCCCGTTCACGGCGTATCTGCTCGCCGAGCTGATCCACGCCTCGGGTGTCCTCGCGGTCGTCGTGAGTGGGCTGATCATGGCCCAGGTGGCTCCCAGTCTCATCCGGGCCGAGCATCGCCGGCAGGCGCTGGCCTTCTGGCCGCTGGCCACGTTCATCATCAACGGCACGCTGTTCGTCCTGGTGGGAGTGGAGCTGCAATACGCTCTGCGCCACTTGAGCCGGGCCGACCTGCAAGACGCCCTGATCGCCATCGGAGTGGTCAGCGTGGTGCTGGTCCTGGTCCGGTTCGCGTTCCTGTTCTCCTCCGCCTACCTGATCCGCCTGATCGACCGTCGTCCGCAGCAGCGGCTGCGGAGGATCAGCCACCGGGCCCGCGTCGTCAGCGGGTTCGCGGGCTTCCGGGGTGCCGTGTCGCTCGCCGTGGCACTCTCCGTACCGAAGGCCCTGGACTCGGGTGAGCCCTTCCCGGACCGCGCCTTCATCGTCTTCGTGACCTCCGGTGTCATCGTGGTGACGCTCGTGGTGCAAGGGCTGCTGCTGCCGCGCGTGGTGCGCTGGGCCCGGCTGCCGCGCGACACGTCCGTCGACGAGGAGCAGATCCTCGCCGAGACCACGGCAACCGAGGAAGCCATCGAGGCACTGCCTCGGCTCGCCGCCGAACAGGGCGCCGACCCACGGGTCATGGAATGGCTGCGCCAGGAGTACGAGGCTCACCTGGCGGCGGCGCGGGCGAAAGGCGCGGGTTCCGACGACGATCCCGCCCTGCTCCGCAACCGCCACTACACGGATCTCGGCCTGGCCCTCATCGCCCACAAGCGGGCGACCATCGTCCGCCTCCGCGACGAACGCGACATCGACGACACGGTGCTGCGTCGGCTCCAGGCCGCCCTGGACTACGAAGAGGTGCGGCTGGCCGCACATGAGCAGGCGGAGTGAGCAGAACCCGTCACTCGTCCCCGGCACAAGACCCACGAGAAGGGATCCGCCTGTCATGTCCTCCCCACTCATCGACGTCCACGCCCACCTCCTTCCCGACTTCTACGTCCAGCAGGCGACAGCGGCGGGCCACGCCCACCCCGACGGCATGGCCGGCTGGCCACCATGGTCCGTGGCAGCCCACCTGGACCTGATGGACCGCAACGGCATCGAGACCGCGATGCTGTCCATGTCGTCTACCCGGCGTGCACTTCGGTGACGACAAGGCGGCCCGTCTCCTCGCCCGGCAGGTCAACGAGTACACCACCGCACTGACCCGAGACCACCCCGGCCGCTTCGGCAACTTCGTGTCGCTGCCCCTGCCGGACGTGGACGGCTCGTTGGAGGAGATCGGATTCGCCTTCGACGAACTCGACGCCGACGGCGTGGCCCTGCTGACGCACACGCACGGTGTCTACCTCGGCGACCAGCGCCTCGACCCGGTCTTCGCGGAACTCGACCGCCGCCGGGCCGTGGTCTTCCTGCACCCCACCTCACCGGTGTGCTGGGAACAGTCCGCACTCGGTCGACCGCGGCCGATGGTCGAGTACATCTTCGGTCGCCGGCAGCCATCACCAACAGGCACCTTGCGATCGGGGCTCGGTTCCGGTCGGTTCAGTCCACCGTGGGACGGGCGAGGCCGTGATCGTAGGCGAAGATCACGGCCTGGATGCGGTCACGGGCGCCGATCTTGGCCAGGACACGACCGACATGCGTCTTGACGGTGGACTCGGACAGCACGAACCGCGTGGCGATCTCCCCGTTGGTCCAGCCTTTGCCGACAGCCACGAGGATCTCGCGTTCACGGTCGGTCAGCGAGGTGAGCCTCGGGTCCTCGGCGGGGTCGGTTCTGTGGGAGGGGACGTACTGGGCGAACTCCTCAAGGAGGCGGCGGGTGAGAGCGGGCGCGATGACGGCGTCGCCGACGGCGACCGCGCGGATCCCGGCAAGGAGCTCCTCAGGACGCGCGTCCTTGAGGAGGAACCCGCTCGCGCCGGCCCGCAGGGCGGCGTGGACGTACTCGTCGAGGTCGAAGGTGGTCAGCACGAGGACGTGTGAGCGGCCGCCGGCGGCGACGATGCGGCGGGTGGCCTCGATGCCGTCCATGCCGGGCATGCGGACGTCCATCAGGACGACGTCCGGTCGCAGTTCTGCCGTCTTGCGGACCGCTTCGGCCCCGTGGGCGGCCTCGCCGACGACGTCGGTCTCGGGGACGGAGTCCAGGAGCAGGTGGAAGCCGTAGCGTTGCAGCGGCTGGTCGTCCACGATGAGCACGGTGGTCATTGGTCACCGCCGCTTCCCGGCGTGAGGTCGAGGACGGCCTCGACGCTCCATCCTCCGCCGACTGCCGGCCCCGCGTTGACGGTGCCGCCGTACAAGGCCGCTCTTTCTCGCATGCCCACCAGGCCATGTCCTTCCTCGTTCGGCGGTCCGGACGATACGGCCGGGCCGGTGTCCTGGACCCGGATGGTCAGCCGACTGTCCTCGACGAGGATCGCCAGGTGAACCCGGGCGCCGGGCGCGGCGTGCTTCAGGGTGTTGGTGAGGGCCTCCTGGACGATGCGATACGCCGCCAGCTGCACTCCGCTGTCCAGGGCGTCCACGTCGCCCGAGGTCCGGTAGAAGACCTCCAGTCCGGCGGCGCGCACCTTGGCGCACAACGCCTCCATGTCCGCGATACCGGGCTGCGGGCTGAGCTCTGGCCCGTCCGAGGGACCGTCCGCCGCCTCGCGCAGCACGCCGAGCACGCGCCGCAGCTCGCCGAGGGCCTGCCGGCCGGTGTCGCCGATGAGCTGCAGGGCCTCCTTGCCCCGTTCGGGAGCGATGTCCGTGGCGTAGGCGCCGGCATCGGCGAGCGTGATGATGACGGACAGGTTGTGGCCGACGATGTCGTGCATCTCGCGGGCGACACGGGTGCGCTCGGTGGCCGTGGCCAGCCTGCTGCGCTGGTCGCGCTCGATCTCCAGCCGGGCGGCCCTCTCGCGCAGCCCGGCGAGCTGGGCCCGGCGGATCCGGACCATCAGGCCGAGCGCGAGGGCCGCGGTCGCCGTGCTCAGCAGGAAGAACAGCGCGTCCCAGACGGACACGGCCGAGGACGCGCGCACCGCGACCAGCACCATGGCGGCCGCCATGACCGCACAGGCCCACGGCAGCTGCCGCAGCCGCCCGTGCAGGGCCAGGCTGTACAGCGCGATGAAGAGGGCGATGTCCGCACGCATCGCGGCACCCAGGGACCACTGCAAAACGAACACCGCGGCGATGACGCCGAACGCCACCGCGGGCGTGCGCCGCCGCCACAGCAGAGGCAGTACCAGTCCGGCCTGCAGGGCCAGCACCCCCGCGACGGGCAGATGGGTGAAGGCGACCCGGAAACGGGGCGGACTGTCGCCGTCGTCCACACCGCCGTGGATCAGGTCGGGCAGGCAGAACATCAGGAAGACCAGGACGACGACCGCGGTGTCCAGTACCCAGGGATGTGTCCGGTCGGCCTGCCGCAGCCGCTGGCCGCCCCGGGACAATCGGGCGACCAGCGGTCCCATCCCGCTGAGGTCATCGGTGGTCACGGACGTCACCTGTCCATGGTGCGGGCGTCAGACGTCGCTGCGCGCGAGCCGGTACGCCGCGCCGCCCAGCGCCAGCGCCGTCCAGCACAGGAACACCAGCAGTCCGGCGCCCGGCGACAGGGTCGTGGAGTCGTGGGTCAGGGAGAACATCGCCTGGCCCGCGTTGGACGGCAGGTACGGGCTGATGTCGTCCTGCCAGGAGCTCGGCAGCAGTGAGATCAGTCCGGGGATCAGCATCAGGGCAGCCACCAGGACCGAGATCCCGCCGGCCACCGACCGCAGCAGAGCGCCCAGGGCGGCGCCGATCACCCCGACCAGGCCGAGGTAGAGCCCCGCGCCCAGCAGACTCCGCAGGACACCCGCGTGCGAGAAGCTCATGGCCGCGGGCGTGCCCGAGACGATGCCGCTCCCGATCAGGAAGGTGCCGAACGCACCCAGCGTCCCCACCGCCAGCGCGACCAGCCCGAACACGGCCGCCTTGGACCACAGCACGGGCAGTCGGCGGGGCACCGCCGCGAGCGTCGAGCGGATCATGCCGGTCGAGTACTCCCCCGCCGTGACCAGCACTCCGAGCACGCCCAGGGCAAGCTGGGCGAAGTTCGTACCGAACAGGGACAGGCTCACGGTCGTCGAATCGGCGAAGTCCGAGTCGAGGTTGCCGGAGTCGATCCCCGACTTGTAGCGGCTCGCGGCGATGAGGCCGAAGGCCACCAAAAACAGCAGGCCCAGGCCCAAGGTGATCCAGGTCGAGCGCAGGGACCACAACTTGGCCCATTCGGAGGCCAGCACGCGCCGCCCGGTCACCCGGTAGGCCGGCCGGGCGCGGGTGGTCCCGGGTTCCTCGGCGGTTGCGGTGAGGGTGCTCACGCGGACCTCCCGAGGATCTCGATGCCGGTCGTGGCCCCGTGGTACTCCACGGCATCCCTGGTCAGGTCCATGAATGCCTCCTCGAGTGACACGGTCCGCGCGCTCAGCTCGAACAGGGCGATCCCGTGCTCGGCCGCCCTCAACCCGATCTCGCGGGCCGACAGCCCGGTCACCTGCAGCTCCTCGGAGCCGATCTGACCCGTGACGTCGACGCCCGGCCCGGCCAGCACGTCCCGCAGCCGCGCCGGGTCCTGCGTCGCCACCTTCACCGTGTCACCGCCCGCCTCGCGGATCAGGTCCGCCACCGTGGTGTCGGCGAGCAGCCGCCCGCGCCCCACGATGATCAGGTGGTCCGCCACCAGGGCCATCTCGCTCATCAGGTGGGAGGACACGAACACCGTCCGGCCCTCGTCGGCCAGCCCCATGAGCAGGTTGCGGATCCAGAGCACACCCTCCGGGTCCAGCCCGTTGACCGGCTCGTCCAGCATCACCGTCTGTGGATCGCCCAGCAGCGCCGCCGCGATGCCCAGCCGCTGACCCATCCCGAGGGAGAAGGCGCCGGCCCGCTTCTTCGCCACGCTGCCCAGCCCGGCCAGCTCGATGACCTCGTCGACCCGGCGGCCCGGAATGCCATGCGTCAGCGCGAGGGCCCTGAGGTGGTTGTAGGCCGAGCGGCCCGGGTGGATCGACTTCGCCTCCAAGAGGGCGCCGACCTCCTGGAGCGGCGCCTGGTGGCGGGCGTAGTGGTGGCCGTTCACGGTGACGGAACCGCTCGTCGGGGCGTCGAGCCCGACGATCATGCGCATGGTCGTGGACTTGCCCGCGCCGTTGGGCCCCAGGAAGCCGGTCACCGTGCCCGGCTTCACGACGAAGTCCAGTCCGTCGACGGCCGTCTTCTCGCCGTATTTCTTGGTCAGCTGCCGTGCGTCGATCATTCGCGTTCTTTCTGTCGGGCTCGGGCGTCCGTCACTTCGACGCCGCACCGGCAACGCTAGGTGCCCAATCACCCGGTCCGGTGGTACCGGGAGGCTGATCTACGCCGTCCGCGTGGTACCGCGGTACTACGCGCCCACCTGCGCTGCTTTCCGTGTGCGTCGGCTCCCCCGTGGTCGCGGCAGTGCACCCGGCCCCTCGCGGAGCGCGAGCACCCACGCGGCCCCGGCGCCCGGCATCCGCGGCGCACTGGGCCCGCTCGCTCCGCGCTCCAAGGGGCGCAGCTGACCCGCCGTCACGCACGGCTGGGCGATGAGAAGAAGACCAGCGGTCGCCCGCTGGGATTCCTGCTTCACCGACGACCGCCCCGTCCGGGAGGACTCCCGTTGAGGGCTTACACCGTCTCCACAGCAGACGCCGCCGACCCGGCGGCCAGGATGTTGCGCGCCGCGTTCACGTCGCGGTCATGCTTCGCGCCGCAGGCGCACGTCTACTCGCGGACGTTCAGCGGCAGCTGTCCAAGACGGTGCAGCGTCTCGAACCCGGGTGCCGGCGGGCCGATGGCCTGCCTCGTGAGGGCACGTAGGGCGGGCCGGGCTCGGCCCGGAACATCCGTCGGCGCCGGTGAGTTGAATCAGTCCGACTTCTCGCCGTCCTCTGCCAGGATCCTGTTACGGGCGCCGGCGAGGGCTCCCTCCATGGCTCCCTGTGGCCTGCCGAAGGTCGAGGCGGAGAACCGGGCGGGGCCGGTCTTGGCGGTGAAGGAGTGCGCGTAGGCGAACTCCCGCAGCCCCTCCTCCCCCTGCTTGCGCCCGTAACCGCTGTCGCCGCGACCGCCGAAAGGCACCGCGGGGTTCATGGAGAACACCAGTGCATCGTTGATGCTGGTCATTCCCACGCGGAGGCGACGGGCGATGGCTTCGCCGCGGTCGCGGCTGAAGACGGCGCTGCCCAGTCCGTACCGGCCTGCGTTGATGTGAGCGACGGCCTCATCGGCGTCGGCGACCTTGATGACCGCCAGCGTCGGCCCGAACGTCTCCTCCGTCGCCGCGAGGGCGTCGGGGGCCACTCCGACGAGGATGGTGGGCGCGACATAGCGGTCACCCACCGCGTCGAGGCCGCCTACGGTGGCTGTCGCGCCGCGCTCCAGAGCGTCCTGGATGTGTTCGCGGATGATCGAGGTCTGGCTCGGCAGCGGAACCGGCCCGATCTCCGCATCCTCGTCGCTGCCGACGCGTACCTGCCCGGCAAGCTCGCTGATCTTCCGGACGAACTCGTCGTGCACCGACTCGACTACGTAGGCCACTTCGAGACTGATGCAACCGTGCCCGGTGTTCTGCATGGCGCCCCACACGATGTGAGCGGCGGCTTCGTCCAGGTCGGCGTCCTCGGCGACGATGACGCCGTCCTTGCCGCCGAGTTCCAGCAGGACGGGGGTCAGGGTCTGAGCGCATTGGGCGGCCACCGTCCTGCCCGTGGCGACGCTGCCCGTGAACGCGAGCTTGTCGAGGCCGGCCTCGATGAGCGCCTGACCTGTGGCCCCGTATCCGTTCAGGTTCTGCAGGACGGCCGGCAGCTCCGGGACGGCACGCTGCCAGGTTCGGACGAGCCATTCAGCGACGCCTGGCGTGATCTGGCTGGGCTTGAGGACCACGGCGTTCCCGGCCGCGAGCGCGTCGACGAGGATGGCCGCGGGAGTGAGCAGGGGGAAGTTCCACGGGCCGATGACGCCGACCACGCCGTACGGCTGGTACTCCACCCACGCACGCTGGTTGGGCGTGGTGGGGCTGGCCGGAACCTCCCGGCGCTCCAGGACGCGGGCGGCGTTGTCGGCGGCGTACTGCAGGTGCTCGAGAGTCCCGAGCACCTCCACGCGGGCGTCGTCGAGGGGCTTGCCGTTCTCGGCGTGAATGAGTGCGGCGCCCTCCTCGCCGCTCGAAGCTATCTGCCGCCGCCACGCGCGCAGTCGCTCCACGCGGCCCTCGAAGCCGAGATCCCACCAGGCCCCGGTGACCGAGCGCGCGGCGGCGACGGCCGCGGCAGCCTCTTCCTTGCCGGCCACGGGGTATCGGGCGAACTCGGCTCCGGTGGCCTGGTCGATGGTGACGACCTCGGTCGCGTCGTATCCGATGACGCCGTCACGTGTGGTCGTCGGGATGTTGTCGGTCATGGGTCGTCCCCTGTTTCTTTCTTGCGTCCGCCCGCGTGAGGCGCACCCGTGGGTGCGGGCAGGTTGGCGGACGTGGTCTTCGGCACGAATGGCCGCTGGACTGCAGTCGGCGCGGGCCGACGTGAAGGACCGCACGGACGAGATCTTTGAGAACGTGTGCCATGCCGGACGTTTGGCAGTTGGGCACGGGTGGCCGCATATCCGGAAGCGCTCTCGGCGGGCGGATGTGGCGCAGCCGTCGGAGGGCGACCGCGGCCGGGTCGGGGGAGCGCCGAGGAGGCGCCCGGTTCTACGCCTGCGGGTTGCGGTAGCGAGCCGCGGGGGTGGGCTGGTTGCCGCCGGTGAGCAGAGCGGACTCCGCGGCCAGTAGGGCGTCAAGGGCTGGGGCCTGGTCCTCCAGACCAGGGGTGCACACGGTCTCCCCCAGGCGCAGTCCGGCAAGGCTGGCCGAGGCGACGTCCTGCGGGGTCATCGCCCAGGGGATGTCGCGGCCGACGCCTTCGTTCCACTCCGTGGCCACGACGCCGGGCAGCAGCACTTGCGTACGGATGGGCGTGTCGGCGAGCTCACCTGCGAGGGTCCGGGTGAAGGCGACGGTGGCGGCCTTCGCCGCCGCGTAGAGAGTGCGTCGGGGTGCGCGTGGATCGTTGAGGCCCCCGCTGAAGGCCAGCAGCGAGGCCACGGTGATGATCGCGCCTTCTCCGGCGGCGAGCATTCCGGGAAGCGCGGCGCGGACCAGCTGAACGGGGGCCACGACGTTGAGGGTGAGCAGGCGGTCGATGTCGGCGGGGTCGACGTCGACGAGCGGGGCGTAGCCGCCGGCGCCCGCGTTGCTGACCAGCAGGCGCACGTCCCCCGCGGCGAGGCGACCGGTGACAGCGGTGATGCCCTCGTGGGTGCCGAGATCAGCGGGCAGCACCTCCACGGCTGCACCCCGGGCGCGGAGCTCCTGTGCGAAGTCGCCGAGCCGGTCCGCGCGGCGCGCCACCAGGACGAGGTCGTGGTCATCCGCCAGCAGACGGGCGTATTCGGCGCCGATGCCGGAGGAAGCTCCGGTGATGAGAGCGATGGTGCGAGTCATACGCCGAGCATGCCTCAAGCGTTAGCCTAGTGTCAAACACTTGATGGTTGTGAAATGTCGTACGCTTGGCAGGTGATACGTGATGACGAGGAGCCTGTGGGGCTCGGCGCGCTCGACCGGGTGACCTGGGCATTGCGCCGCGCGGAACTGGCGGTGCAGACACTCAAGGAACAGCGGCTACGCCCGCTGGGCATGGCCGCCGCGCACTACACCCTGCTGATGTCGGTGCACAGCGAACCAGGCCTGGCCGGCGCCGAGTTGGCCCGCCGCCTCAACGTCACCCCCCAGGCCGTCGCCTCCCTCGTGGCACGCCTGGAGGGCCGCGGCCAGTTGGAGAGGCGCGAGCACCCGCGCCACCGGCACGTGCAGGAACTGCACCTCACCGACGCCGGACGGGAAGCGCTCCGCGTGGCCGACCAGGTGATCGCCGACATCGAGCGCCACATCACCGAGGGGCTGGGACCGGCGGAGAGCGCGCAGCTGCGGACGCTGCTCAACCAGGTGAGCAAGACGGTGCGCAACGCCTGAGGACGTCGACCGACAGGCCACGCTTGTGCGTCCGGAGACTGGCCCGGCGCACGCCGACTCCTCCCCGCGTTCCCCGCGCATTGCGCGCCGGCTGCCATGGGGCTCGCCCCACTGCGGCGCCGCTCAGCCCGCGGCGAAAGCGGCGGCTACTCGCTCGAAGGACTGGGTTCACGGCCGAGCAGCATCCGCAGAACATCGCTGTTGCCGCGCAGGTCGTGGCGGCCGCAGTCCTGCCACCTGGCGCGCAGGCCCGTGCCCGGGAGGGTGAGTCGGCCACGCCGGGCGCAAGTGATGCTTCCGCCCAGTCCACCGCCCTCGCCTCAAGGTCGGCTCCTCGAAGTCGGCCGTCCGCCCGGTCGGTCCGTGCACAGGCACGGACCCTCAACGGCCCTGCGGCCTGAATGTCGTTGTAGCCGGTCGCCTGGGATTCCAGCGCGTCGACCCCGGGCGAGACCTGGACGGCCACGGTGTCGGTGCCGTACCGCTCGCCCAGGGCCGTCACCAGCGCCGGGGCAGCCGTCTCGGTCGCCACGACGACACGGTTGTGCGCGGCGTCCACGGACGCGATGCGCAGCCCTTCACGCCGGGCAGTTCCGCCTCCGACAGCTGGAGGACCTCGTCGCGTACGGCTGGTTCACGATGCCGGGCGCGTTCGGGGTGACGGATGAACAGCAGGAAGGCGAGGCTGGAGGTGCTCCGGTTGCCGGCCGAGCGGGAGCAGTAGGCCAGGCACGGTTGCTTCCTCACAGCAGGTGGCTCAGCCGACGCGCCGGCTGAGCCACCTTCGCGAAACCTCCACTTACGCCCGGCTGCTCCAGTCCGGGTACGGTGCCGTTCGCGCCGCGCTCCACGCACTCGGCGGCCGGGACAGCAGCACGCCCGAGCGGCACGGGCTCACGAAGGCGGTGGAACCGGAGCCCGCTCGGCGATCAGTACGGGGGCGGTCACCGGCGGGTGTGTGTCAGGTGGCCAGCAGGCCGCCGTCGATGTACAGGTCGTGGGCGTTGACGCCGGTGTTGCGGAGCAGGAAGTCGGTGGCATCGGCGATCTCAGCCATCGTCACCAGCCGTCCGATCGGTGTCCGGTCCGAGTACGGCGGGTCGGGGACATCGCGCCATTTGGGGCTGTCGCCGATGAGGCCTGGGTGCAGGGCGTTGACGCGGTGCGGGGCCAACTCCACCGCGAGCGTCTTCACCAGGCCGGTGATCCCGGCGTTGAAGGTGGTCACGACGGTCGAGCCGGGGTAGGGGCGCTCTTTCGCGAGCCCGCCGAAGAGTACGACGGAGGCGCCCGGCTTGAGCCGGTCGCGCAGCACCCGCACGGTCTCGGCGTAGCCGACGAGTTTCATGGTCACGGCCGCTACGGCGTTCGTGATGTCGAACTGCGCCAATGTGTTCGCGGCCTGTCCTACGGCGGTGACAACGACGTTGTCGACCTCGGTCACGTCGGCCAACGAGGCGCCGATCGTCTCGGGCCGGGCGAGGTCGAGGGCCAGCCCCCGAGTGTTGCCGCCGATACGGTCGGCGACGGTCTCGGCCCGTGCCTTGTCCCTGCTGGTGATGACGACATCGTCGCCCCGGTCGGCGAAGTGCTGGGCGATCACACTGCCCAGGCCGCCGCTGCCACCGACTATGAGTGTGCTGGTCACGCCTTGACCGTCCTTACGTGGTCGATTGCCCGAAGGCTGCTGAGGGTGGCCAGGGCCTGCTCGCGCATGGCCGGGACCAGTGGAAGAGCGGTCTGCGGCAGGTTCGCCGTGACCACCGCGAGTTCGGCCGGGGTGCCCACCTGCTCGAAGAAGCCGATGTTGAGGTGGGCGCCCACGGGCGGGGCCGAGGCGATCACCGCGCGGGAGAACTCCGACCAGGCCTGGTCGGACATGTGCGCCGCCAGCGCGGGAAACAGCACCGGCTCCTCGTGTTCGAGGTGCCGGTGCACCAGGTCGCGCACGGTCACCGCAGCCGAGGCCAGCTCCGCCCGGTCCTCGTCGTCCCGTATGGGAGCGGCGGCCAGCGCGTCCAGCGCCGCGTCCAACGCCGCGTGCTCCGCTCCGAGTTCGATCAGCCCCGCACCGGCTGCCGGGTCGGCGGCGGTCAACCGGGGCCAGAGCACGTGGTCCTCACTCTCGTGGTGATGGCGCAGCGCGGCCACCAGAAAGTCACGCAGCTCGGCCAGCGCGGTCGACGGGGCCGTGTCGCGCTGTGTGGCGTCGGCCAACAGGGACGTCGCGGCCCGGTGCATCTTGTGCAGTAACCGGGTCTCGACGATCGCGGCCGACTCCGGCGGATTCGTGCTCACAACAGACTCCATCCTCATGGGATCGATCGTTAATATCCACTTGGATATTAAGAGTATCAGTGGCCCGCTCGAGGCCCCGATGACCCCGCCAACCCGCATTACAGTGATCACATGAAGGAGCCCGCCATGAACGACCAGGAAGCGCCCGAGAAGCCGCAGCGCAGCCGCCGACGGGACCCCGAGGGACACCGGGCGGCCATCCTGGAGGCGGCCCGCCACACCTTCGCCGAGCGCGGTTACGCTCGTACCACCCTGCGCGAGATCGCCCGCCGGGCCGACGTCACCCACGGCCTGATCACACGTCAGTTCGCGTCCAAGGAACGGCTCTTCCTCGCCGCTGTACCCGGCAACCGCGACCTGGAGCGGGTAGCCGCCGGGGATCCGGCGACACTGCCCGACCGGATCTCCCACGCCTTCGTGCA
Organism: Streptomyces sp. NBC_00289; assembly: GCF_041435115.1. NCBI lineage: Bacteria > Bacillati > Actinomycetota > Actinomycetes > Kitasatosporales > Streptomycetaceae > Streptomyces > Streptomyces sp. NBC_00289. The sequence continues at coordinate 859,253 of NZ_CP108046.1, forward strand.
ACGGATGGAGACCGACGCCGCCAACGACCCGCTCGTGGCCCTTGTGCGCAGCGCCGCGTCCGACGAGCGCGCGGCCGCTCACCTCCTGGTCGCGATGCAGGAGCACAGCGCCACCGTCTACCGGTCCGTACTCTCCCCCAACGCAGCGGCAACACCAGGCGACGACCTGGACACCCGCGTGGCGCTCGTGGGGTCACACCTGATCGGCGTGGCCTTCAGCCGCTACATCGCCCGAACGGAACCCCTCGCCTCGATGCCACCCGCCAAACTCACCGAACACCTCACTCGGACACTGCGGTGCATCCTCTTCGACTGACGCCCCGGCCACGCCGGTCCCCCCTGTCGAGCAGGACGGGACCGACGGGCGGGTCGGAGGTCCCGGTGACCACTTTCTCTATCAGATAGATCTCTGGCCATCCGACCGGACTCACGGACTCGTCGTCGTTAAGCAGGGGCCGAAAATCTGGGCAGGGTAGGTCGTCGTCCACTGCTCGCCCGCCTATCGGCCAGGTGCGAGGTTGTGGAGACGGGCGATGCCGCTCATCGCGTGATGGACTGGTAGAGGCTGAACCGGATGACGCCGCAGGCCCCTCTGTACGGCTCTTGCCCTGCGCTTTGCGGCCAGGTATGTCGGCCCCCTGCGTTGTCCGTGGCCGGTCCCGCCGGTTTGACCGGATGCCGCCTCCGCTTTACTGTCGTATGCGTACGGAGGCAGCATCCGTTTTGATGCGGCCGCAGGATCACGGCGGACAGGAGGGCACATGAGCGTCGGTGAGCAGCGGGGACGCAAGCCCCGCGCGGACGTCCAGCGCAACCGCGCTGCCCTCATTGAGACCGCGCAACGTCACTTCCTGCAGCACGGGGTCGGCACCTCGCTCGAGGCGGTGGCCAAGGAGGCAGGCGTCGGGCCCGGGACCTTGTACCGACACTTCCCCACCCGGGAGGCGCTGCTCGCGGCCGTGTTGCAGACGCGCTCCGAGGAGCTGGTGGCCCGTCAGGCGGACATCGAGCAACTCGGCGACGCCGGCGAGGCGCTGGAGCAGTGGCTGCGGGCGATGGAGGAGTACTTCAGCGCCTTCAGCGGGTTGCCGGACCCGCTCATGGCCGCGGCCCGGGCGCAGGAGCCGGACAACCCGCTCACGATCCCCTGCGACATCCTCATCTCCGCCACCGATCAGTACGTGCGAGCGGCGCAGCTCGCGGGGCACGTGCGCGCGTCGGTGCGGGGGCACGACCTGTTCCTCGCCGCCTGTTCCGTTGCCTGGATCAAGGGCACCGGCACCGAGGAGGAGTCGCTCGACCGGCTCCGCACGCTCATCGCGAGCGGCTACCGCCAGCGGGACACCCAGGCGTAAAACGCCAGGCACCCCGTCCTCGCAACGCCAAGAGGCACCACCACACAGCCAACACGTCGCGCTGCCCTCGGGGGCAGCACAACCTCCTGAGGAACAAATCATGAAAATTACCGTCATAGGTGTCGGTGCCATCGGCGGGAGCCTCGCTGCCAAGCTCAGCACGGCGGGTCACGACGTCCAGGTGGCCGACGCCCGCCGCCCCGTGGCCGTCCCGGCCGAGGTGCTCGAGTCCGGGGCCCGCGCGTCGGACCTCTCCGACGCCGTCCAGGGCCGGGACGTCATCGTTCTGTCGATCCCGTTCGGGGTGGCGGGCCAGCTGGCGGACCTGTTCGCGTCGGTGCCCGACGAGACGGTGGTCATCGACACCTCGAACTACTACCCCGGCATGCTCAGCGAGCCGATCGAGGCGGTGGACAACGGCCAGGTGGAGAGCGTGTACACCGCCGAGCTACTCGGCCGCCCCGTGGTCAAGGCGTGGAACGCCGCGCTGGCCGAAACCCAGCGGACCAAGGGCGTCCCGGCCGGAACGCCCGGCCGCCTCGCCATCCCCGTCGCCGGCGACTCCGAAGAGGCGCGGCGCGTGGCCATGCGCCTCGTGGACGACACCGGCTTCGACCCCTACGACGCCGGCACGCTTGCCGACTCCTGGCGTCAGCAGCCCAACAGCCCCGCGTACTGCACCGAGTTGACCCTCGACGAGCTGCCGGCGGCCCTGGCCGCGGCCGACCGCGCCAAGGACGCGCGCGTCCGCGACAGCCTCCCGGAACGCTTCGCCGCCCTCGGTGCCCATCCCACCGTCGACGACGTCGTCGAGATGAACCGCGCCGCCCACCGCTGAGTCACCCGAGGCTGCCCTCGTACACGCAATGGCCCGAGGGCGGCGGCGTCGGCGCGGTTCAACGACGAATCCACTGTTACCCGCTCAGACCGTGATCCTGGCCACCGAGGTCTGCTACCGGCGGCTCGCTGCGCCTGGTCTGGAGGCGCTGACCGGCTGTGGCGTCTTCTACGGCTCGCCAGGGACCGCCGATCCATGGATAAACCTTCCTCTCCCGCCCCTGCGCGGGCGCTCCTACGGTCGAGGCTGCGGGCGCTCACCGGCCCGCCGCAACGAAGGAGCGAGACCCCCATGAAGATGACCGGCAACACGATCCTGATCACCGGCGGAACCTCGGGCATCGGCCTCGGCCTGGCCCTGCGCCTGCACGAGGCCGGCAACAAGGTGGTCGTCGCCGGCCGGCGCAAGGAACTCCTCGACGAGATCACGGCCGAGTACCCGGGCATCGACGCGCTCGTCCTCGATGTCGCCGACCCCGAGTCGATTGCCCGGGCCCGTGAGACCGTGGCGGCGACCCACCCGGGGCTGAACGTCCTGGTCAACAACGCCGGCATCATGCTGCGGGAGAACCTCCTCGACCCGGCCGGTCTCCAGGTCGCCGAGGATCAGGTCACGGTCAACCTGCTCGGCACGATCCGGATGACGTACGCCTTCCTGCCCCTGCTCGCGGGCAAGGACGACGCGACCGTCATGAACGTCACCTCCGCGCTGGCGTTCGTACCGTTCCCCAGCACCCCGACCTACTCTGCGACCAAGGCCGCGCTGCACTCCTTCTCCGAGAGCCTGCGCATCCAGCTCGCCGGTGCCGGTGCCGGCGTCCAGGTGATCGAGATGGTGCCGCCGGGCGTGCGCACGACCCTGCTGGGCCAGCAAAACAACGACCAATCCATGCCGTTGGACGACTTCCTCACCGAGACCCTCGACCTGCTGCGCGAGAAGCCCGGCGCGAAGGAGCTTGTCGTCGAGCGCGCCAGGTTCATCCGCGACGCGGAGGCCAACGGCTCCTACGACGACGTCCTCGCCATGATCAGCGGCAGCTGACCGACCTGTAGTGACCGACGCGGAAGAACAGCACGCGGGCGGGCCGTGAGAGGTCACGTCATGGGCGAACGCGAGCTGGACCCGCCTCGCGGAGGTCCTCACCAAAGACGCGGAACGAATAGGGAAGCGTCTTCGGCTCCGTCCCGAGTGCCGAGAGGCACGCGTGCACCCGTCTGACACGGCGAACATCGTCGTGTCGGCCGGTCCAGGCGACGCGGCCCGGGCCCGGTCCAACACATTGGACGTCGTCGACGAGGACCGTCGCCGCAGGCCGTCTTCCCTGCCGACGGCCAGCGGCGCACCGCCGACGGTCAGCGACTTTCCCAGCGAGCCATGCAGCTCAAGGGACCATCGGGCCCGTCCCACCCCGAGCGCCCTCGGCCTCGGCATCGGCCTCATGGGCGGCTTCGCGCGGGTGGAAGAGGAGCGCTCAGCCATGGATCGGCGGTCTCTGGATAGGCGGGCGGGATGCGGCGAGGATGGGGGCATGGACAAGAAGGAACTGGCGGAATTCCTGCGCCACCGGCGCGAGACGCTGCGGCCCCGCGACGTCGGGCTGGCCGAGGGGCCACGCAGGCGTACGCGGGGGCTGCGCCGCGAGGAGGTCGCGCAGCTCGCCGGCATGTCCACCGACTACTACGCCCGGCTGGAACAGCGGCGTGCTCCGCAGCCCTCCGTCCAGATCACCACGGCTCTCGCCCGGGCACTGCGGCTGACCCTGGACGAACGCGACCATCTCTTCGTCCTCATCGGCCACAACGCCCCGGCCCGCTTCCAACGCTCCGAACATGTCAGCCCGACGCTGCTGCGGGTCCTGGACCGCCTGGACGACTCCCCGGCCATGGTGCAGACCGACCTGTTCGACACCCTCGCGATGAACCCCGTGGCCGTCGCGCTGCTCGGCGACCAGACCCGCCACACCGGTCTGGCCCGCAGCGGCTACTACCGCTGGTTCATGGACCCGGCCGAGCGTCTGATGGTTCCCGAGGAGACCCACGAACGCCACGGCCGTGCCCAGGCAGCGCGCCTGCGGGCCGCGCTGACATCCGGCAGCGACACCCCCCGGGCCGCCCTGATCCTCGCCGAACTCCAGGAACACAGCCCCGAGTTCGTCCGCATGTGGGAACTTCAGGAAGTCGCGCAACGCTACGACGACTGCAAGGCCGTCCTCCATCCCGAACTCGGCCGCATCGACGTCGACGCCCAGCTCCTGTACACCGAGAACCGCGCCCAAACCCTGGTCGTGCTGACCACTCGCCCAGGCACGGAGAGCCACAGCAAACTCGAGCTGCTCTCCGTCATCGGACACCAACAGCTCACACCCTGACGTCCTGGACCCCGGGGGCTCCTACGAGCGGCGATGTCGTCGTGGATCCGGGCGGCGACCACCTCGGCGAGCTTGGCCCGCGCTCCCTCGACCAGTCCGGCTCGACCACGTTCCCCGCGATCCGCGGCCCTCGCCGACGCACCCGGTGCTTCTCGATCCAGGCGGCCACCGACTCCAGATGGGGGCCCAGCACGGTCTGGGCACGCGCGTCACCGGCGATGACCGCGTCGACGACCGCGCGGTGAGCCTCGTGCGAGGTCTCCTTCGCGGTGTGCATCTCGGCCTTGCGGTCCTGGCTGAACCGGATCGAGGCCCAGTTCACGGCCCTTCGCTACTTCGCCCTGGACGGCACCGACCGCCCCACCCACGAGGCCCAGGGCAGCATGATCCGCCGCTACATCATCTGGCGGAACAAGCACGCCACCGACAAGCGCCTCAACGACGTCGCAACCAGGGCGGACGCCGCCTGACTCCGGCTGTGACAGCTCTCCTCACCACAGATGCAGGAAGCTCCGGGCGTCGTCAAAGCCATCAAGAGCCCGACCGTCCACCTCCTTCGGATCCGCCTCCGCACGCGCCGCCAGCGACTCCACGAGCGCAAGGGCCTCAGCACTGAGGTATCCGAAGCGCCGGGCGGTATGTCCAAGGCACAGACCAGCCAGGCCCAGCAAAGGGCTCCCCGGCACAGCCCGCGTCCCGACCTGCACGCACCAGTGCTCGACGAACTCCCGATCCTCGTCGTTCAACGCACTCCCGACCAAGACACTTGCCGCCTCACCCTCGTGCGCGCGGTCGCGAAGCGCCCGCTCCAGCGTCTCGACCACCGCCTCGTGAGGCAGCGCGGGCGGATTCTCGAAGCGCAGATGAGAGTGCACCCCACGAGGGTACGGGCCTGCGACCACGGGGAGACCAGGGCGAACGGGCGATCACCGGGACCCGGTTGCCGCCGGCCGAGGCCAGCAGCATCATCGCCCGCCGGTAACGCACCGTGCTGGTGCTGCCCCGGCGCACGATCTGCTGCAGCTTCTGCCCCTCCTGGTCGGTCAGTCTGCGCACACGGACAGGCTCGGCCACCACACCCCCACGATCGGATCGGACGTCACCGCACATCCAGCCGTCCCGATCGTCGCCGCGCCGAACGTTCCATGTCAGAGGACTACATGTCGCGCTGGGCCTCGATTTCGGCGGCCATAGCAGCCATGTCGCGTACGTGCGTGTAGTACCTGGTCGCGTACTCGTCGTCGATCGCCGGAAGGACCCGCTCGAACACGGTCATCAGCCGCGTCAGGCCCGCGCGGCGCTGTTCGTTGAGCGGACCTTCGACGACGCCGAGGGCATAGCCATAGGCGTCCGCGTCGAGCATCACCATGTCCTGGCTCTCGATGTCGAGGCCGCGAAAGCCGGGTGGGAACGGCATGGCCATGTGCTCGGCCATCCTCTGCGTGAGGGCGTCGACCCTCTCTTCGGACATGCGGAGATCTTGCCAGGAACTCACCGGCGTCGAGGTTCAGTTCGCGGACCAGGTCAGAGCACTAGTAGAGCTTGGTCAGCTTCACTCGTGGGTGGCGTGTCCGCTGGTCCGTGAGGGTCGTTGAGGTGGTGTGACACCTGAGGAGATGGCCTCGGTCCGGGAGGACCTGGAGGCGTTCGCGGCGGAGTTGTTCGACGGGTTCTTCCGTGCGGATCAGCGGCGGTGGGGGCAGGCGTACGTGCGCGGATTGTTGCTGGACGGGCGGCGTAAGTCGGTGGAGCCGATGGCGGCCCGACTGGGTGAGGACGGTAATCGTCAGGCGCTGGCGCATTTCATCACCTCCAGTCCGTGGGATCCGGCGCATGTGCGGGCCCGGCTGGCCTGGCGGATGCACGAGGCGATCGGTCCAGAGGCATTGATCGTCGATGACACCGGCTTTTTGAAGGACGGGGATGCCTCGGCGTGTGTGTCACGGCAGTACACCGGCACCGCGGGCAAGGTCACCAAGTGCCAGGTGGGGGTTTCGCTGCATCTGGCGCGCGAGAGGGCCTCGGCGGCGGTGAACTGGCGGCTGTTCCTGCCCGCGTCCTGGGATCCCGACTCGCCGGAGGCGGACCCGGACAAGGTCGCCCGCCGCAGTCGCTGCGGCATCCCCGACCGGGTGGGGCATGTCGAGAAGTGGCAGCTGGCCCTGGACATGATCGACGAGAGCCGGTCGTGGGGCATCGACATCCCCCTGGTCGTCGCGGACGCCGGATACGGGGACGCCGCCGCCTTCCGCCACGGTCTGGAAGAACGCAACCTGCCCTACGCGGTGGGCATTTCCTCCCGCCACACCGCCCATCCGGCCGACGCCCGGCCCGTCCAGCCCGCCTACGCGGGAACCGGCCGGCCACCGCGAATGCAGTATCCCGAGCCTGCGCAGACCGTGAAAGACCTGGTCATCGCGGCCGGGAGGACGGCCACGAGGCCGGTGTCCTGGCGGGAAGGCTCCCGCCCGGGCAAAGGAATCAGCGGCTTCAAACGCATCTACTCGCGGTTCGTGGCTCTGCGCATCCGCCCGGCCGGACGCGGCGTCCGCCAGGCCACCGACGGCCCTGAACTGCCCGAACGCTGGCTGCTGGCCGAATGGCCCGCCACCGAACCCGAACCCGTGCAGTTCTGGCTCTCCAGCCTGCCCTCCGGCATGCCACTGGCGACCCTGGTGAGGCTGGCCAAGCTGCGCTGGCGCATCGAACACGACTACCGCGAGATGAAACAGGCCCTGGGACTTGCCCACTTCGAAGGCCGCACCTGGAACGGCTGGCACCACCACGTCACCCTCGTCTCCGCCGCCCACGCCTTCTGCACCCTGCAACGACTGGCACGAGACCCAAAAGACGCGGCGCAGGTCTGAGCCTCTACCAAGTCGTCCGAGAACTCCAGACACTTCTCGCCGCCTGGACCGGTGCTTGCCCCACCTGCCACCGCGACATACCCACACCGATACGGACCTGACCAAGCCCTACTAGAGGTCAGGTGTTGGTGTGGCGTCCACCTTGGTCACCTGGGTGCCGATGGAGTAGACGGCAGGTTTGCCGTCTGCGGAGATGATTCCGAGTTCCGTCTGTGCGTAGTGGCGGACGACCTTGTTCATGCGCGCGTCCGGGTTGTGCTGGACCAACGGCTTGTCCGAGTCGCCGAGGTTGATATAGGAGTTGAGGTCCTTGGCGAGGAAGGTCTCATCGACGGCGCTGTCGGACAACACGAGCGCGCCTCCGTCAGCGGTTTTCGCGGCGAAGACGTCCCCGGGGTGGGGGGCGGTCTTTGTGAAGTCGACCCAGGCGTGCTCGTCCAGGTTGCTGGCCCGCTCGGTGTACCAGGAACTGCCGGTGCGTCGGGCTGAGGTGTTGGCGAGCGGGGTGTTGTGGCCGCCTGTCACCCACAGGTCGGTGACCAGTTCCGGCAACTGCGAGGGCGCCGTCTTACCGATCTTGGTGTCCGGGTCGGCGACCTTCATCAGCCCGGACTTGTCGAGGGCGATGTGCGGCACCTTGGCCACGTCAGACCCCCCGAAGTCGCGGGCAACGACCATCCGCCAGCCGTCACCGGAGCGCTTGAAGACGAGGAACCTGATGTTCTTCGACCACAGCTTGCCCGGCTTGCCATGGGTGAGGTCCGCGCCTTGGGTGCGCACCAGGAACCAGTTGGTCTTCGAGGAGGCGGGCGGGATGTAGAAGGTGCGGTTGACGTACGCGAACGGAGCGAGATTGTCCGCGACGTCGCTCTTGTCGAGGGCTGGGATCTGTGTGAAGTACGCCTGGTCCATCGCAAGGACAGCGCCACCTTCCGCCTTCGCCATGAGCGAGGCGGAACGCTGGGCGTTGGCCCGGTTGTTGAGCTTCTGATAGGCGTCCACCGTCTTGTTCGCCTCGGCCTTGGTGAGCAACGGCCTCTCGGCCGGCGCAGCGTCCGGGGCCTCGGAGGCTATGTCGGCGGTGGAACATCCGGTCAAGGAAGCCGCAGTTGAGAAGACGACCGCGGCGAACACGCCCATGCGCGTGGCACGGGTCATGTGAGCAGAGCGGGCCAAGTGAGCCATGGCAAGGTATCCCCGTTTCTTGTGTACTTTCGGCGACCGTCCTGGGCAGTGCGCACGAGAAGATCGCTGTGCCACGGTATCGATCCCTCTCCCCCGGGCGGCAACTCCAGCCTCGCTCCGGAACCGGACCGTAACTTTCCGTCTCAACGAACATCCGCTCGCATCCGCGGAGTTGAGCGCCCTCCTGGTCAGCCGCGACCCGACCCTGCCCGAACGCCTCGGCCCTGTCGTCGCCGACGCGGACTGAACCCAGTGGACGTGCACAAGGCGAGCGACCGCCTGCGGGAAGGCATCTGGCGGCTACACCAACCCTCCCGCGTCTGAAGCGGCGGTTTCGGCCCCGGCACCCTCAGGCCTCTGTGGTGTCGCAGCCTTCTCCGTGGTGGCCGCAGCCTCTCCGCCGCATTCCCGTGGCGGCGCACCGGGCCGCGTCGCACCGTTCCCGAGAGCCGCCCGCGGGCCGGACAGTGCGCTCGCCGACGCCACGATCATCGAACGGCAATCGCGACCGCCACTCTCCGGCGCGGCGGGCCCTCAACGTCCTGTGCGCGCGGCACCCGCCCGCTGGTCCGGTGCCTTGCCTCCGGGACCCGGACGCCTCCGAGGAGGACGAGGATCGACGGCCGGCACACCCGAGCGACTCGGCCACTCGTCGCGCCCCGCGGGTGCCTGCGACCCGCCCTGTGGTGACGTTCGCGGCAGGGGTGTCACACCAAGTCAGGTGCACTCTCCTGGGCGGGATCCTCGGATGCCGGGTGATCTGGACCGGCGGCCGGGGCGGCGGCACGCAGCGCCGCTTCGACCCGGCGGTTGCTGGTCATGGATGCCGTGACGGCCGTCATCGCCAGGAGGAGGACGGCAGCGGCGTAGAGCGGGGTGCGGATGTCGTAGGTGGTGGCCAGCCAGCCGCCGAGGAAGGCCCCCATGGGGGCGGCGCACATGGCCAACATGCGGGAGGTGGAGGCGACCCGGCCCATCAGGCGGGCGGGGACGATCGCCTGCCGGAGGGAGGGGCCGAGCACCATCGTGGCGCCCATGCCGGCCCCGCAGACGGCGAGCGCCAGTCCGGCGACGTACGGGTTCGGGGCGACGGCCAGGCCCAGGATGGCGAGCCCTTCCACCGCGGCCGTGCAGCTGAGCGCGGCGCCGGTGCCAAGTCGGCGGCCGAGGAAGGAGGCGATGCCCGCGCCGAGCAGGCCGCCGGTGGCCTCCGCTGCGAGGAGCAGCCCGAAGCCGTAGGTGTCGATGCCGAGGCGGTCGTGCGCGAAGAGGGCGAGGACGGTCTCCACGGCGAGGAAGGCGATGTTCCCGACCGCCGGGCGGAGCGCGAGCCCGAGCAGCACCCGGTCCCGGAAGACGTACGAGGCCCCGGCCCGCGCCTGCCGAAGCAGCGACTCGCGGACCTCCGGCACGGGCCGGGGCATGGCGGGCAGCGACCGTACGAGCAATGCGGAGAGCGCGAACGACACCGCGTCGGTGAGCAGTGGAACCGCCCGCCCGAGCGCGAGCAGCGCACTGCCCGCAGGGGGCCCGGCGAAGCCGGACATGGCGGTCTGGGCGCCGCGCAGGCGGGAGTTGGCGCGCTCCAGGAGTGCGGGGTCGCGGCCGAGCAGATCCGGTAGATAGGCCGTGGCGGCCGTGTCGAAGAAGAGTCCGCCGAGGCCGAGCAGGAAGGCGACGGCCGCGAGCAGCGGAATGCTCAGCATGTCGAGCGCGGCCGCCGCCGCGGCTATCGCGAGCAGCACCGCACGCGCCGCGTCCGCGGCCCACATCGTGCGCCGGCGGTCCCAGCGGTCCACGAGCGCGCCGCCGAGCACCCCGAAGAGCAGCCACGGCAGCGTCCCGGCGGCCGTGACGACGGCGAGCGCCATCGGATCCCGTGTCAACGTCAACGCGAGCAGCGGCAGCGCGGCATGCGACACCCCGTCACCGAGCGAGGAGATCGTCTGCGCGGTCCACAGCCGTCCGAACCCGGTCGGCAACTTCCGGAAGTCTGAGGTCACTTGGCGCCCCCTTCGGCCTGCTGGCGCGATGCCGGGTGGAACAGCGCGAAGACGAGTGACGCGTCCGGCAGCGACGGATCGGACAGCTCCCGGTACTCGTCCGCCAGCGCCTGCAGCCGCTCCCCCAGCTGCGCGAACTGCTCCTCGGTGAGCCGCAGATGCGCCATCCGTACGTGCCGCTCGCCATCCACCGGCGACGCCTCCAGGTCCGCCACCGCATGCCGCATCAGCACATCCGGCCCTCCCTCGCCCGGATCCGGCAGCGCGATCGCCCGCGCGGCCATCGCGTAGTACCGCTCGGTGACCCCCCGCACCTTCCGCGTCCGTACCACCTTCACCAGGCCGGCCCGCTCCAGCAGCCGTACGTGATAGCTGGAACTCCCCTTCGCAAGGCCCACCCGCTCGGCGATCTGCGTGATCGTCGCCGGCTCGAAGCGGAGCACGGCCATGATCCGGTGACGCGTGAGGTTGGAGACGGCGCGCAGCTGCTCGTCCGTGGTGACGTGAAACGTCTCGGGGAGATCATCGGTAGGCATGCCCTCAATGGTCAACGTTTCTTGACCATTGCGCAAGGGGTTCGTTCAAGAACCCCGGAGGGCTTCATGGCACAGTGTCCGCACCCACTTCCGACGGCCTGCGGATGCGCGCCGAGCAAGTACTCGGCAACTGCCCGAACTACCCGCAGAGCCGCGTCATCACCGGGCCGGCCGATGCCGCGCCGGCCGGGAAAGCGCGCACCGGCGAGGAGCTCACCGACGGCCGGCGACGCTGGATCGAGCAGGCCGCCACCTTCTTCATCGCAAGCCGCGCCGCCGAGCACGGCGCGGACTCGTCACACCGCGGCGGCATGCCGGGCTTCGTCACCGTCGCGGGGCCCCAGGTATGGCTTGGGTCAGCGCTGCCCGCCCAAGATGATCCTCCAGATGCGGGTTGCCACCTGGAGATTGAGGCGGGTGTCCACATCCGCCAGGTCGCGGTCGCTGATCTCGCGGATGCGCTGGAGGCGGTAGCGCAGGGTGCTGCGGTGGACCGTCAGCGCGGCGGCCGCATCGTCGTAGTTGCCTCCGCAGTCGAAGTAGCGCGAGAGCGTCTCCACCAACTCCGTGTCGTGCTCTGCGTCGTAGTCGATCAGCTGGCCGAGCCACTCTCGCACGAAGCCTTGTAGCTCTCGAAGATCGTTGCCGGGCCCCAGGATCCGGTACAGCCCGAGGTCGTCGAAGAACGTCGTCCCGCTGCGCTGGCGGGAGTTCTGCCGCACCTCCAGGGCCCGCATTGCCTCCTGATAGCAGCGGGGAATGGCGTCTGGGGAGTCGCAGCGGGTGCTCACCCCGATCGCTCCGTCGGGCGTCCCCAGCTCATGGGCCAGCACCGCGTGCACGGCATTGTCGTCGGGCCGTGCTTCGGTCAGCAGGACCACCCGGTCGCCGCGACGGGTGATCAGCGGACGGGTCGCCGTGGTGGCCGTGGCGGCCGTTGCTTGCTCGACGGCGCGGGTGAAGGAGCCGTCTGCGGCGTTGCCCGGCCAGTGCACCACGACCACGTAATGGGTACGTTGCAGGTCGTGGCCCACGGCTTCGGCCCGGGCGTAGGCGCCCTGCTGGTCGGTGCCCTCCAACAGGTCGTCGACCAGCTGGCGGCGCAGCCGCAGTTCGACCTCGGCGAGTTCGCGCATGTGCATGAGTTCCTGGGCGAGCGACTGCTGGGCGTGATCCAGGGCGAACATGGTGTGCTCGTCGGCCGTCGCGTCGGGGTCCTCGATGGCGAGTACGCCGAGGACGTCGCCGCGCGGGCGGGCCAGGGCGATCAGCCGATTCTTGACTCTGACCGGGCCCGCCTCGCGCGCGACCTGCCCCAGCATCTCTTCCTGGTAGGTCGAGGACCGCACCGGATAGGGGTCGGGCCGGTCGGGACCTGCCCAGGACCTCAGGTTGCCGAACCGGTCCTCGACGAGCGCCGACAGCCCGGTGAGCTCGTACAGCGCTTGGGTGATGGCGTCCTCCCCGCCATCCCGGGCAGCGACACGGGCCAGGGTCTCGTGCACGGTCTTCTGCAGGTGCAGCTCGGAGCGCATCGCGTCCAGCCGCCGCAGTGCGGTGTCGCGTTCGGTGCCGAGTCGGCTCAGTTCGCCGGCGTTGTCGTGCTGCGCGGCGTGCGTGACCGTCAGTGACAGGGCCGCCGATGTGAGCCCCACGAGGGTGGAGAGGAGAAAGTGCCCCTGCTCGTCGGGCCCGGAGTGGGAGGAGACGAGGATGTAGCCCAGCAGACCGTCGGCCCCGCGCAGGCCGAACGCCCAGTTCCAGGACCGCTCCGGAAGGGATACGGAGCCGTCAGCCTCGCCCAACTCCTCCACCTGCGCGTCGTCGACCGTTGGCGCTCCCGCGTCGTGGCCGGGGACGCGGGCCAAACCGTCGCCCGTCGCGAGGTACCCGGCATCGGCGTGGTAGGGACCAAGGGCACTGACGTGCCGCATGGCCAACCGCAGGATCTCACTCTGCTCCGCGCAGGTGAACAGGGTGCGGGACAGCATCAACAGCCCGTGCGGGTCCAGCGCCGCGAGCAGACCGGGGTCGCGCCGTTCGGTGCCCGCGGTGTCGCCCGGGCGGGTCACTTCCTGGTCGGGGACATGAGAGGACAGCCTCTGCCTCTGTGACGGACGGCAGGCCATAGATCACTCCGTTCTCCGGTCATCGGAGGCGATCAAGCGAATCGTGGGATCCACGCCGGGGCGAGCCCTGAGTACCCAGCCCCGGCAAGACCATCCGGCTCGTATGGATTTGTTCCTGTTCTCGTGGACCGACCGGCTGCGTCGGTTTCTGACCTGCCGGGCGCAGGCGGAGCGCGCTGCTCTCTTGCCACGCTTGGCTTTTCAGGGATCGCCGGCGCACCGGCGACCGTGGGAGGAAAGGACTGGCTGATGAAGGAGCAGGCCCGCAGGACCATCGCCTCGTACACGACGTACCAGGAGGCGGAACGCGCCGTCGATCACCTCTCTGATCAGGGTTTTCCCGTCGAGAGGGTGGCCATCATCGGGCAGGACGTGCGCCTGGTCGAGCAGGTGACCGGCCGCATGGGATATGGCGGGGCCGCCCTGCACGGCGCGGCGAGCGGCGCCCTGCCCGGCGCACTGATCGGATGGATCTTCGGGCTGCTGAACTGGCTGGACCCTGTCGTGTCTGGGCTGCTCCTCGCCTTGTACGGGCTGGTTTTCGGAGCACTCGTCGGCGCGCTGCTGGGCTTGCTGGTGCACGCGGCCCAAGGTGGCCGCCGGGATTTCGCCTCGGTGAGCTTCATGCAGCCCGACCGGTACGACGTCGTCGTCGACGACGCGGTCGCCGACGAGGCGGTGCGGCTGCTGGCCGAGCTGCCCAGCGGGACCGGTACGGGCACAGGCAGCGGGGCTTGGAAGAGCAGCCACCCGCGGAGCGGTCCCGCCGTCACCTGAGCGAGTGCTGAAAGACCGGGCTCGATTCCGAGGCGAACGGGGGCCGCCGCACCCGGGAGGAGGTACTCGTGGCCGAAGCAGTGGGCATCGACACCACCAACTCGGTGCTCGCCGTGCGGGAGGACGGCGGCCCGTCCGTGGTGCCCGACAGCCACGGCAGCCACACGACACCGTCCGGGTGCGGGCCTTGTTCGTCTTCACCGGCGCGGACGCCACACCAATTGGCTGTCCGGCGCGCTCGGCCTCGACGCGCTCGGCTACGTGCTCACCGGCGCGGAGGCACGAGCCTGCTCCCTTCCCGAACTGTGGCAGAGCCAGGGCCGCGACTGCCTGGCAGCGGCTCGGTGAAGCACGTGGCCTCAGCGGTCGGCGAAGGCGCGATGAGCATCCACGTCGCGCACCGCTACCTGGCCCACACGGCCGCGCCCGGCGGTAGTCCCCGCGCACCCGTCCGAAACAGTCCGCTTGGCTCGCATGCCGCTCAGCGGGCGAGGAGATCCCGAGAAGGAAATGGAGGCGATGGAAATGACCACGCCCGTCCGACGTCACCGCGGTGGCGCGATGCAGGACAGGCCCGCTGGCTGGGCACGCAATCCGCTGACGGAGTTCGACCAACTGCTCAGCGAGATGAGCGGACTGATGGAATCCACGGTGGGGGGCACTGTGCCCGCCGTGGCGTGGACACCCCTGGCGGATGTCACGGAGTCCGACGACGCCTTCCAGGTGGAGATCGAGCTTCCCGGCGTCAAGAGCAAGGACATCAGCGTCGACGCCAACGGCCAGGAGCTGGTGGTCACCGGAGAGATCAAGGAGAAGGAACGCAAGGGCGTCCTGCGCCGGAGCACCCGCCGCACCGGAGCCTTCGAGTACCGGCTGCGGCTGCCCGGAGAGCTCGACACCGAAAAGATCGATGCGCACATGTCGGGCGGGGTGCTCACCATCACCGTCCCCAAGGCGGAGGCCGCCAAGCCCCGGCATGTCGAGATCAGCGACAGGAGTGAAAGCACTGAGAGCAGCGGCTGAGACCGAACGCCGCGGTTCCGGACACACGTCCGGCACCGCGGCCCGGGCCGGCGAGGCTCAACACCCGGGGTGACTCATGAATGACGTCCCGTTTCACGGCGTCCACAACCCCTCACGGCGGCGGAGACGCCGCACGTGGCTCCCCATCGGCCGGCTTTCGGCGCCGCAGACGCCAGGCGCGCAGCAGCCGCAGCGGGAGCAGACCCAGCGGTGCTCGCCGGCCCAGGTCCGCCTGGTCCTCGCGGTCGAATGCCCGTGCGTAACGCTCGGCGTCCTGGGCCGTCGCATATCGCTTGCTTCCCTCCGCTCCGCACCCACGCGCGCAGCGCCAGAGCATCGTGTCGCTCTCGTGGAGAAAGCGAAAACGGTGTCCCAGAAGGTGGCAGCGCAGCACAGAGAACCACCCTATGCGGACCAGCCCATTCCGGCCTGTTCTGTCCCTCCAGGCAACAGCCCAAGGCCCTGAACGAGGAGGCATGGCATGACCACCACCGCCGAGCTCGGTATCGTCACGACCAAGGTTCCCGCCCGGCTTGACCGGCTGCCGTGGTCCCGGTTCCATTGGCGGATCGTCATCGGTCTGGGAACCGTCTGGATTCTGGACGGACTGGAAGTCACGATCGTCGGGGCGGTTGCCGCCCGTATGACCGAGCCGGGCAGCGGCATCAACCTGACCAGCGCAGACATCGGCACGGCCGCCGCCATCTACGTGGCAGGCGCATGTGCGGGGGCTCTGCTGTTCGGGAGGCTCACCGACCGCTACGGGCGCAAGAAGCTGTTCATGCTCACGCTCGGCATCTACATCCTCGCCACCGTCGCGACCGCGTTCGCCCACGACGCCTGGTATCTCTACCTCGCCCGCTTCATCACCGGTATGGGCATCGGCGGAGAGTACGCCGCGATCAACTCGGCCATCGACGAGCTGATTCCTGCCCGCAACCGCGGACAGGTGGACCTGGCCATCAACGGCAGCTACTGGGTCGGTGCGGCGATCGGCAGCCTGGTCGCCGTGCTGCTTCTCAACGAGAGTCTGCTGGCAGCCGACCTCGGCTGGCGACTCGCCTTCGGCCTGGGCGGCGTTCTGGGCCTGGGCATCATGCTGGTACGCCGCCACGTGCCGGAGAGTCCGCGCTGGCTGTTCATCCACGGACATCAAGCCGAGGCTGAACGCATCGTCGACCAGATCGAGGCCGAGGTGCGCCAGGAGACCGGCCGCGAGCTGCCGGAACCGGGCGAGGCGGTCACCGTACGGCAGCGCGACGTCATCCCGTTCAGGGAGATCGCCGGCGTGGCTCTGCGGCGGTACCCGCGTCGCGCCCTTCTCGGTCTGGCGCTCTTCATCGGACAGGCGTTCCTGTACAACGCGATCGTCTTCGACCTGGGCACGATCCTGAACGGCTTCTTCGACATCGGCTCCGGCTCGATCCCCTACTTCCTTGCCCTCTTCGCCATCGTCAACTTCCTCGGACCACTCCTTCTCGGCCGACTGTTCGACACCGTGGGCAGAAAGCCGATGATCGCAGGCACCTACTTCGGCTCGGCAGTCGTGGCAGCCGTCCTCGCCGTCCTGCTGATCAACGGTTCCCTGACAACCTGGTCGTTCTTCCTGCTGGTCTCGCTGACCTTCTTCGTGGCGTCCGCGGGAGCCAGCTCGGCCTACCTGACGGTGAGCGAGGTCTTCCCCATGGAGACCCGAGCCCTGTCCATCTCGCTGTTCTTCGCGATCGGCACGGCCGTCGGCGGAATCACCGGCCCGCTGCTGTTCGGCCACCTGATCCACAGCGGCGATGCCAACCTGGTCGCCGTCGGCTTCCTCGTCGGAGCGGCAGCCATGGCGCTGGGCGGACTGGCCGAGGTCTTCTTCGGTGTCCAGGCCGAACAACAGTCCCTGGAGAACATCGCCCGGCCGCTCACCGCCGAGGAAGCCGACGCGGCCTGGCGCGACGAGCCCGCGCCACAGGACGCACGAGACCGCCTCCGGCCCGCGCCCGTCCGGCAGGCCGCGCACGAGCGGGAACTGCGGATCGCCGACCGCACCGCCCGCCGCCGGGAGCGGCAGCGCGCCGGAGCCCACCGCTACCGCCCAGGCACCGGACCGGGCAGCACCCTGTACTCGCCCGGGATGGCCGGCACAGCGGGCACGGCAAGCCGTACGTCCGCCGTGGCCGAACAACGCCTCGACGACGAGATCGAACAGATCACCCACGCGCTCCAAAAAGCCGGCCCGACGAGCCGAGACCGACTCGAACAGGCCGTGGGCGGCCGTTCCTGGGGCCCCGGGCGCTTCCGGCGCGCCCTGCGTGAGTCCGCGCGCGAGTCCCGAACCAAGAGCCTTGCGAACGGCACCTATGCGCCGGCGGACTGACCCGGCCGGCCCGACGGCACACCGGGCCGCCCCCATGACCAGCGGTGACCGGGACAGAAGGAAGGCAGCGATGAAATACGACGGATTCCTCGCCCGTGTACGCGAGCTCGGCGAATACAACGACCAGGACGAAGCCGCGGACGTCACCAACGCCGTGCTGGAAGTGCTGGCCCAGCGGATCAGCCCGGGAGAGGTCAAAGACCTCGCATCCCAGCTGCCCGGCCCACTGGGACAAGTTCTGCACCACGCCACGCCACAGCAGGCGCGGAGCTTCGGGATCGAAGAGTTCTACCGCCGGGTCGCCGAACGCACCCATGCCCGGCCGCGTACCGCGCAGTGGGACGCCAGCGCGGTCCTGACCACCGTCGCCGACGCTGTCACGGGCGGAGAACTGAACCAGCTCATCAGCCAACTCCCCTCCAGTTACGCGGTCCTGTTCGGCAAGGCCGACCTCGCGGACTGAGCCCGTGAGGCGCCCAGAACGAAAGGCCCACGAAAATGGTCGACACAGGTTTCTCCTCGTTCGACACCATGGTGGACAAGGCCAATCGGCTCCTCAAGGACGTCGAGGAGGCCTTCGAGTGGCCCAAAGAACGCCGCAAGCAGTCGTACGCGGCACTTCGGGCCGTGCTGCACCCACTCCGGGACCGTCTCCCGGTCGAGACCGCCGTACAATTCGGCGCCCAGCTGCCGACCCTCATCAGAGGCGTCTACTACGACGGCTGGAAACCCGCCGAGACGCCCGTGAAGATGAGCAACGAGGAGTTCTTCGCACGGGTCCGGAGCGAATTCCCCTACACGGTCGAGGGCGGCAGCGAAAAACTGGTGCGCACCGTACTGAAATCCCTGGAGCGCCACGTGAGCGCCGGCGAATGGCAGCACCTCAAATCCCGGGTGCCGAAATCCCTTGCCGCGCTCCTGCCGTGATCCGGCCGGAGACGATCACGAGTGCGGCTCAGCCCCCGAACAGGCATGCGGCGCCCCGGCCGTCCCAACACCCAGGTGTAGTGATCACGAGCGCTGTTGACGCTCGCCGGTGCTTGATCACGGCGAAGACCTCCGGTGTCGCGCAGCTGTCCAGGACTGCACCGCACGGAGGTCTTCGTGTCCCACCATGATGCCCGGCCGACCGTTCACGGCACGCGGCTGCTCGTCGAGCGTGTCCGTTCCGGCCGTCCCGGCGCCCATGTCGCGTCGGAAATGGAGCAGGCCCCACGTAAACCACACGGCGCTGCTGATGACGCCGAACGCCGCGATGGCCGCGCCCGTCCGCCCAGCGCGGCGCCGCCAGGAGGCAGCCCGGCCAACGCGACCCAGCAGGGCGTTCCGGCTAGGCTCACACCGTGACGTGGCTGCGGGCCCTCGGCGAGGTCGTGCGATCCGGGCTCACGATCGAGGAGACGCGGCTGGAGCCCCTGCTCGCGCTGCGCACGGCTGCTGGGGTGGCGCTCGTCATCGGGCCCGCGCTGTGGCTGGTCTCCCCCACGTACGCCGCGTCCGCCGCCCTCGGTGCCTACTCCGCGGGTGGGGCCACCTTCCAGCGCACCTGGCGCCCACGCAAGGTCATCGCGCTCGCCGCGGGCTCGGGCCTGGCGGTCAGCACCTTCGTGGGCTACCTGGCGGCGGGGCGACTCGCGACGTTCCTCCCACTGCTGGCTGTATGGGCCTTCGTCGCCGGGATGGCGTGGGCCCTCGGATCGACCGCAGGGATCGTCGCAGCGACGACGGTCGGCAGCATGCTGGTGACCATCACCCTGCCCACGAGCGTCGGGCGAGCCCTGGAGCACGCCGGGGTCATCGCGCTCGGAGGGGTGGCGCAGGCCCTGCTGATCCTGCTGTTCCCGATCCGCCGCTGGGGGGCGCATCGTGACGCGCTCGCCGACGCCCTGGCCGCCGTGGCGGACTACGCCCGCCGGCTGCGGCAGGACCCGACCGCCCCGTTCGACCCGGAGCCGCTGATGACGGCCCGGGACGCGGCCGCCGTAACGCCGTCACAGGCCCGCACCCGTCCCCCCGTCCTCCACGGCCCCCGCGGCCTCGCCGAGCGCATTCTGCCGGTCGTCGCCGCGCTCGCCGACCCGGACGTCGGCGCCCCGGCGGAGGGACCCGGGCGGGACCGCGCACGGGAGTTGCTCAACGCGGCCGCCGACGTCCTGGACGCGGCCGCCCGTTCGATCCGCTGCGGCACTCCGACCGAAGTGCCGCCCCGGAGCACGGAAGTCCTGCGCGTCGACGAGGAACACGAAGTGCTGGAGGGGCCCGCCCGACAGGCCGCCCAACGGCTCGTGGAACTGCTCGACGAGGCCTTGGAGATCGCCGGGAGCGGCGGCGCGCGCGACAAGGCGCCAACGCCGCCCGGCCCCGCCAGCGCCCACTTCCTGGTGCGCCCGACCATGCACCGGCTGCTCCCGGTCGTCGTCCGGGCGGCCCGCTGTGAGCTCCGCCGGGACTCGCCCGTGTTCCGGCACGCCGTCCGCCTGGCGGCGGTGGCCACGCTCGGCTATCTCATCGCCGCCCTGCTACCCCTGGGCCACGGCTACTGGGCGCCCATCGCTGCGGTGATGGTGATGCGGCCGGACTTCCACCGGACGTACGCGCGTGCAGTGGCCCGTCTCGCCGGGACCCTGGCGGGGGTCACGCTCGCCACCGGGATGGTGCGGGCCCTGGGCCCGGACGCCCATGTGTTCGGCGCGCTGGCGGTGGTCTCGGCGGGCCTGTCGTACACGCTGATCCGTACCGGCTACGCCTACTCCCAGTGCTTCACCGCCGCGTACGTCGTCTTCCTGCTCGGCATGGGCGGCCAGGCATGGGAGCAGACGGTCCCGGAACGGGTAGTGCTCACCCTGCTCGGCGGGGCTCTGGCAATGCTGGCGTACGTGGTGTTCCCAGCATGGGAGACCCCCCGACTGCCGAGCCGCCTTGCGGACTGGCTCGCCGCCAACGGCCGCTACGCCGCCGCGGTGCTCCGCAGCTACGCCGAACCGACCCGGGAGCATCGCGCCGACACGCGCAGGGCCCTCCTGGCGAGCAGGGAGGCACGTGCCGCCTGGCAGGAGGCCTACGACCAGGCAAAACAGGAACCGGTCCGCCCGAGAGGTCTGACATCGCGCGAGGCGGAGGACGCACAACAGGCGCTCAAGGGACTCGACCGCGCGGCGATGCTCATGGAGAGCCACATCCCGCGGGCCGACAGCCGATTCGCCCCCGAGGCGCAGCAGTTCGCCGAAGCCTTGGAGGCCGACACCGCGCAGGCGGCAGCCGACGTGCGCGAGCACAAGAATCCCGACTGGCAACGCGTGAAGCAGGCACTCCACGCGTGGGAGGACGCCGCCGGCGACCAAAGCCCGGTAGTGCGGCGCGGAGCGGAACTGCAGAAGCAGGCCTTGGACGACCTCGCGACGGCCGTGAGCCGCACACCCCTGGAACGGGACGTCGGCTCTGCTCGCGAGGAGCAGCGCGTGCGGGCGGCCGTAGCTGCGGAAGGTGACCGACCAGAATCCACACGCCAGGGTGGGTGACGGCCCCGGCGACGAGCCTGTGACCATGCGACTACGGTCCGCAGGGCCATGGACCGCAAGAAGGACGCCGGCCCCAACCGGGGCGCGGGCGCCGTCGCCCTGAGGCCTTCACGGAAATCGGCCTCGTCTCACTCAGCCCGACACCTCCGGGACACAGGACTTCGCAACCGCACGGAGGGGGCGGCGAGCGAAGCCCGTGGACCGCGCTGAGACGTCATCGCGCCCGTCGCCCCCCTTGCGTCAGGCCAGGCCGAACCGCTCGGCGTGCACCTGCAGGTGCGGAACCTTCAGCCTGCGCAGGGCGCCGAGCACGGTCGAGGTCATCGCGGGCGGACCACAGACGTAGACGTCGCGTTCGGCTATGTCGGGAACCAGGCCGAGGAGACCGTCGGGCTCGAACGGCGGGCTCGTCTCCCCCGTGCGGCCGGTGAGCAGGTGCAACCGCCCACCCCGGTCCGCGATCAGGGCTCGTACCTCGTCGACCAGCACGGCATCGCTCTCACTGCGCACCCGGTAGAGCACGACGACGTCGTCGCCCGCTTCCTCCTCCAACAGGGCTCTGACCGGCGTGATCCCCACTCCTCCGGCGATCAGGAGCGCACCCGGCCGCGTTCGGTGCAACGCGGTGAACGCCCCGTACGGACCTTCGACGAATGCGCGGCTCCCGACCGGGACGTGCCGCAGACCGGCGCTGGCGCTGCCGACCGCCTTGGCGGTCAGGCGCAACGTGCGGCCGTCGGGCGCCGCCGACAGCGAGAACGGATTCGCCAGCCACCAGTGGTTGTGCCCGGGGAACCGCCAGATGCAGAACTGGCCGGCCCGGGCCGGCAACCTGTCGAGGTGACGGCCGGTGACGCGCACCGACACCACGTCGTCCGACTCCAGCACCACCTCAGCAACCCGGAACCGGTGATAGGCGTTGCGCCACAGCGGCAGGACGATCCGCCCCGTGACCAGAGCACCGAACGCGAACAGCCACAGAGCCCACCAGTAGACCTTCGCCGGCGCGGAATAGCTGAACGTCGTCGTCTCCTGCAACTGGTGGACAAATGCCAGCCCCAACGCCACGTACAACAGCAGATGCAGGCCGTGCCAGGTCTCGTACCGAAGCCGCCGTCTGACCTGCCGGGCGGACACCGCGGCGACCACGACGATGATCGCCGCGGCCCCCATCCCGAGCAACGAGGCGGGCACTCCGGCCAGTGCGGAGAACGTCTTCGCCATCGACGCGTCATCGAGCCTCGCAAAGCCCAGCACCACCAGCAGGGCGTGGGTGAGCACGGTCCACAACAAGGTGAACCCGACCCACCGGTGCCACACCGTCAGCCGGTCCATGCCGATACGGCGGTCGAGCCACGGCAGCCGCGCCACCAGCAACAGCTGGAACAGCACGAGCACGGCGGCGTGCAGACCAAAGAACCTGGCGACCGTGAGCACCCCGTTCTGGCCGGTCCCGGCAGCGAGGAACAAGCCCTCGAGGATCACCAAGTTGACAATGACAAAAGTCCACAACGCCCACTGCGCCGCAACGACCGGAGGTCTGGTGCCTGTCCGCACCTGTGTACTCGTCGCTTCCACCGCTTCCCCTTCATATGTCCATGTGACGTGTTCGCGCCCGGCACCCCCGAGGCCGCGAGGACTCGAGCACGCTGATCTGATACGGCCCCGGTAGGGGCAGGAAAAGGAAACGTGACGAAACGAGTGCGCTGTTTGGCCTCGGTCGTGCTCGTTCCGCGATCGGCACCCTGGTCGTGCTGACCACACTGTGCACTACAGGCTTGCGCCCCGACCCCTGATCAGCCCAGATCCTGGCACCAATTGCGCAAGCGGTCGCACTGCCCGGCGTCGGGTTCAGCGGCTGCGCCGCCGCCCCCGGCGGGCGTACGTGCCCGTCCCGGACACCCGGCATGACGGCACCGCCGTCGGCGTCGACAACGACCCCCGCCCGCTCAGAACCACGATGGCCACCCGCACCGGCGTCCGACCGGTCGCGGCCCGCCCGGCCGCACTTGGAGGGCTCTCTCTTCGGGGGCGCCCGCCCCGGCTGCGGGCAGACACGCACGGAGTCCTTTCTGTGCTCTTTCTGTGGAGCGCGGCAACCTTCCGTCCTGCGGCGACCACTGGAAAGCAACACCGGCTCGGCATTCCAGAACGGATGAGCAATGAGAAAGCAGCAAGCCCCACAGCACCGCCGACGCAGGATCCGGCTGGCCGTGGGTACGCCGCTGGCGCTGATCGCCGCTGGCGTTCTCGCCTATGGCGCGGTCTTCGGGACGTTCGGAGACGACGCCGAGCCCCACGCTGCGGCGGCGCCGGCTCCGGTGCCCCGCGACGCGTCGGCGGCCGTGGCCGCGATGCAGCCGGGCTGGAACCTGGGCAACAGCCTGGACGCCGGCCCCGACGAGACAAGTTGGGGTCAGCCGCGCACCACCAAGACCCTGCTGGACTCGGTCCGCGCCCAGGGCTTCAAGAGCATCCGTGTCCCCGTGACCTGGAGTGACCACCAAGGGGCGGCGCCGAACTACACCATCGGCCCGGCGTACATGAGCCGGGTCAAGCAGGTCGTCGACTGGGCGATCACCGACGGCCTCTACGTGATCATCGACGTGCATCATGACTCCTGGCAGTGGACCAGCAAGATGTCCACCGATCACGACCAGATCCTGGCCCGCTTCGACGCGACCTGGACGCAGATCGCCACCGCGTTCCGTGACGAGCCTGCCCAGCTGGTCTTCGAGAGCGTCAACGAACCCCAGTTCGACAACGCCGACAACGCCCGCAAGGCCCAGCTGCTCAGCGAGCTCAACACGTCCTTCCACAAGGTCGTGCGTGCGTCGGGCGGCACCAACAAGAACCGTCTGCTCATGCTGCCCACCGAGGCCTGTACCCCCAGCCAACGGCTGATGGACAACCTGGCCACCTCGATCAAGTCGCTGCACGATTCCCGACTGATCGCGACCGTGCACTACTACGGCTATTTCCCGTTCAGTGTGAACGTCGCCGGCTCCACCCGCTTCGACGCGCAGGCCCGGGGCGACCTGGACACGACGTTCAGGCTGATGCGCGACACCTTCGTCGCCCAGGGCATCCCCGTCGTGCTCGGCGAGTACGGTCTCCTCGGCTACGACCACGGTCCCGGCGCGGTGGAACGCGGTGAGATGCTGAAGTACTTCGAGGCGCTCGGCCACGCCGCCCGCACCAACAAGATCACCACGGTGCTGTGGGACAACGGCTCCTTCTACGACCGCGGCAAGCTGCTCTGGAAGGACGCGGGGCTGTTCCGGCAGATCAAGTCGAGCTGGACGACCCGCTCGGCGACAGTCTCCTCCGACCGCGTCTTCGTGCCGAAGTCCGGGCCGGTCACGGACCGTTCGCTCACCCTGGACCTGAACGGCGCAGGCTTCACCTCGCTCAAGCAGGGCACCACCAAGCTGGTCAGCGGCCGGGACTACACACTCTCCGGCAACCGGCTCACCCTGAAGGCGACCACCCTCACCCGGCTCGTCGGCGACCGCTCCCCCGGGGTCAACGCGACGCTCCGGGCCGGGTTCTCCCGAGGGGTACCCTGGCGCATCCAGGTGATCACCTATGACACCCCGGTGCAGTCGGACACGACCGGTACGACCGCGTCGTTCCGCATTCCCACACGGTTCCGGGGTGACGTGCTGGCGACGATGCAGGCCACGTACGCCGACGGCAGCAACGCGGGCCCGACCAGCTGGACGCCGTACCAGCAGTTCAACACCGCCTTCGCACCGGACTACGCCGAGAGGACCATCCGCCTGACCCCCGCCTTCCTCAACGCGCTCGAGGACAATGCGCGCGTCAAGCTCACCTTCCCTTTCTGGAGCGGCGCCACCGTGACCTACCACGTGACCAGGTCGGGCAGCACGGTGACCGGCACGACCTCCTGACCACGGCCGCCCGGCCGGGTGCTCAGCCGGGGGCGGAGAACACCAGGCGGGCTGCGAGGAACCGTTGGTCACTTCGGCGCGGTCACCGTCATGGCGCAGGCTGTGCCGTTGAGGGTGTAGGAGCTCGGCGCGGCGGTGTTGCCGGTGTGGGTCGCCTGGAATCCGATGTCGACGGACGCGCCTGGGGCGATCGTGGCGTTGTGGGCGACGTGCCTGGCCGTCACCTTGCCGGAGGTGGGCGAGTAGTCCGCGTTCCAGCCGGAGGTGACGGTCTGGCCGGCAGGCAGGGTGAAGACGAGGGACCAGCCGTCGATCGTGGTGGTGCCGGTGTTGGCGATGCTGATGTTCGACGACAGGCCGGTGTTCCAGGCACTGACGGAGGCGGTGACGCGGCAGGTCGCCGTCCCCGGCGGCGGGTTGGAGGTCTGGAACTGTGTGAAGAACTTCCACACCTCCGCCGGCAGCCAGGTCCTGGATCCGCTGTCACCTGCGGCCCCGTCCTGGGGAGCTGCGATGTGTCCTTCGTCGAAGGCGGCCCAGACGACCGGATGTCCGGCCGAGCAGCCCGAGTAGGCGGTGATCCGGTGCGTCAGGCTGCCCTGGGCCGGTTCTGGCGGGTTCTGGCCGGCGCAGCCGTTGTTCCTGACGAACCTGTCTCGCAACGTCCGTCCGCCGGAGATCATGAGGACGTTGTCCCTGAGGCCGTGTACCCCGAGGTAGGCGATGGGCTGGGTGCCACCGCTGCATCCGCTGAGCTGGCCGCCGCTCTGGACCGCGACCGCGCGGAAGACCGTCGCGCGGGAACAGGCCAGCGCGTACGACATGGCGGCGCCATAGCTGAATCCCAGGGCGAAGCGCTGTGTCGTGTCGACGCACAGGTCCGTCTCGATCCGCCTGAGCATGTCGTCGACGAAGGTGACGTCTTCCCCGCCGGCATTGGCCCAGCCGTTGTCGAGGCCTTGGGGTGCTACGAAGATGGCGCTGTTGTTCGCCAGTCGCTGGAGCCCGTAGTAGGCCCAGGTGCCCGTTTCCACGGTGCGGCCGGTGGCGACGTCGGTGGAGGTGCCGCCCAGCCAGTGGAACCCGAAGACCAGCCGGTAGGGACGGTTGTGGTCGTAGCCGTCGGGGATGCGCAGGATGAAGTCCCGGATCTTGCCGCCGCTCTGGATGGTGTGCGTTCCGCTCGTCAGGGCGGGGATCTTGCCGCAACCGGGGCTCGGGGCGGCGGTGCCGACGGACGCGGCCACCGTGTCGGAGGCCGCACGCGGGGCGTCCTCGCCCTGGCCGCGTCCCAGTGCCGTGCCTCCCAGGCTCAGGACGACCAGCACCGCGACCACGGCGGACCAGAGCAGGGATCTTGTCCTTGTCATCGTGAAGCTCTCCTTTTGAAGCCGCGGTTGCTCACGCGCGGGTCCACTTCTGGTTGGCCTGGCCGTTGCAGCTCCACAGGACCAGCGGGGTTCCGTTGGTGGTGCCGGCCCGGCCGGCGTCGAGGCACAGCCCGGCGTGGGCGTTGCGGATCGACCCGTCGGAGCCGACGGTCCACTTCTGGTTGTTCTGGCCGTTGCAGGGCCAGGTGATGACCCGGGTGCGGTTGGCGGTGCCCTGGTTGTCGGCGTCCAGGCACTTGTCGCCGAAGACGCGGATCTCGCCGCCGGCCCAGGTGGTCCACAGCTGGTTGGCGGCCGTGTGGCAGTCCCAGATGAGTGCCGTGGCGCCGGAAGCGGTGGAGGCGTTGTCCACGTCCAGGCAGCGGCCGGACGCGTTGCCGCGCAGCCGCGAGGTGGTGGCGGCCTGCGGGCTGCCACCGCTGACCCGAAACACGGCCACGCCGTGCGCGGGGACGCTCGCGGAAATTTGCCCGGCCGTGCTCGACGTGCCGCCGGTCCACAGGTCGGTGAGGGTGAACGGCCCGCCGGACAGGCCGACTTGTCCCACGTTGGTGGTGACCGTCGTCGTGTCGCCTCCCCGGTTGAACAGGCCCACCGCGACCGAGCCGTCGGACATCCGTTTGGCGAACACCTCGGTGCTGCCGTCGTCGCGCACCCTGCGCCCACCCGCGCCCAGCTGATCCTGGTTCACCGCCAGCAGACGCGGGTTGCGCAGGATCGCGCTCACGTCGGCTGACATGGTTCGGATGTCGTTGCCGGCCATGAGCGGTGCGCCCAGCAGTGCCCATAGGGCGAAGTGCGAGCGGGACTCGGTCAGTGACAGGCCGGGGCGGCCGACGACCAGCATGTCGGGGTCGTTCCAGTGACCCGGGCCGGACTGGGCCGCCAGCGGCGCGGTGACATCCAGGACGTTGCCGACGCCCATCGGATAGCTGTTGGTGTTGCCGTTCTGCCAGATGTCGAGCAGGTCCTCGGTCGTCCGCCACAGGTCGGCGACCTCGCCCCAGTTGTACGTGGCGCCGGTGATGGCGTGCAGGCTGTTGGGGTTGATGCTGTAGACGATCGGCCGCCCGGTGGCGCGCAGGGCGTCGCGCATGAGCGTGAACCGCGCGACCTGTTCGTCGCGGGTACCGCTGGAGGAACACCAGTCATACTTCAGGTAGTCGACGCCCCACGACGCGAATGTGGCGGCGTCCTGGGCCTCGTGACCCCTGCTGCCGGTGGACCCCGGGTAGCCGCCCGTGGCCTGCGCGCAGGTGCGCTCGCCCGGCACCTGGTAGATGCCGAATTTCAGTCCCTTGGCGTGGATGTAGTCCCCGAGCGCCTTCATTCCGCTCGGGAACTTGGCCGCGTTGGCCCGGAGGTGGCCCGACGCGTCACGCTGCGGGTCGAACCAGCAGTCGTCGACCACCACGTACCGGTAGCCGGCTTCCCGCATGCCGGAGGACGCCATCGCGTCGGCGGCCTGGTGAACCTGCGCCTCTATGATCCCGCACCCGAAGCTGTTCCAGCTGTTCCAGCCCAGCGGCGAGGTGAGCGCCGGGCTGCCGGGCGCGGCCGAGGCGGTGGAGTGGGCGGAAGCGGTCACGGCCGCGGTGATCGTCAGCGCGGCCGCCGCGAGGAGGTGGAGCAGCCGTCCGCCTGATCGTCTGGGCACCAAGTGCTCCCTTTCCGGAAGGGCGCCATGGGAGGGTGACGGGAAGATCGATGTCACGTCCATGACACTAAGGTTGGTTCGAAATTTCGTTGACCGTTCGGAAACTGTGAGCCTCTCGGATACTAGGGAGGCGGTCGAACATGTCAACACCCATGGCCGAACCGCCCCCCACGATCCGGCCAGGCAGGCCCACGGAAGGTGCCGTATTTGCACTGCCTGGGCAACTGGCCAGCGGCGACACGAAATCAGACGTCTTCTTCGAATGTTTCGAGACTACTGACGATTCATGCGAGGGGTATTGACGGGATTCACCGGCCCCCTATCATCCAGATTGCTCGACAAGCCGATCCTTGTTCGATATCTCGTATACGAGTAGACGCTTCGCGCGAACCAGCAGGGCACCTCCGGACCCCTCCCACCATCAACGGCTGGGCCACAGAAGGAGAACGCCACACGTGCAGATGTCATGGACTCATCACCTCCTGTCCCGTCGCCGCGCGCTCACGACTGCCACAGGCCTGGCCGCCGTCACTCTGCTTCCTCCGACAACGGCCTCCGGCACGGCTTCCACCCAAGCGCCGGCCCTCGCGACCGCGGCGGCCTTCACGAACCCGGTGATCTGGCAGGACTTCGCGGACATCGACGTCATCCGCGTCGGTGACACCTTCTACGCCTCGGCCTCGACCATGCACTACTCGCCGGGCGCGCCCGTCCTGCGTTCGTACGACCTGGTCAACTGGGAGATCGCCGGTCACTCGGTGCCCGTGCTCGACTTCGGCGCCAAGTACGACCTGAACGGTGCCCGCGGCTACGTCCGAGGGATCTGGGCGTCGTCGCTGGCCTACCGGCCGAGCAACAGGACGTTCTACTGGCTCGGCCAGATCGACTTCGCCAAGACGTACCTCTACACCGCCACCGCGGCCGAGGGGCCATGGAACAGGCTGACGACGATCAACACCCCCTACTACGACGCGGGGCTGCTCGTCGACACCGACGACACCCTCTACGTGGCGTACGGGAACACCACCATCAGCGTGGCCCAGCTCTCGGCCGACGGCCGCAACCAGGTCCGCACGCAGCAGGTGTTCACCGCTCCGTCGAGCGTCGGCACCCTCGAGGGCTCCCGCTTCTACAAGATCAACGGGCAGTACTACATCTTCCTGACCCGCCCCGCGAACGGCCAGTACATCCTGAAGTCGTCGAGCGGCCCCTTCGGCCCCTACACGATGCGGCAGGTCCTCCTCGACCTGCCCGGGCCGATCCCCGGGGGTGGAGTCCCCCACCAGGGCGGGCTGGTGCAGACGGGGAACGGCGCCTGGTACTACCTGGCTTTCGTCGACGCGTACCCCGGTGGCCGGATGCCCGCCCTGGCGCCGGTCACCTGGACCGCGGACGGCTGGCCGGTCGTGCAACTCGTCAACGGCGCCTGGGGCACTTCGTATCCCAGTCCGGCCGTTCCCCCTCCGCCCCGCCAGACCCCCCCCATGACCGGCGTCGACACCTTCGACGGCACAACCCTCAAGCCGAGATGGGAGTGGAACCACAACCCGGACAACACCAGTTGGTCGGTCAACAACGGCCTGACCCTGCGGACCGCGACCGTCACCAACGATCTCTACTGGGCCCGCAACACCCTCACGCACCGCATCCAGGGCCCCACCTCCACCGCCACGGTCCAGCTCGACCACACCGCGATGCGAAACGGCGACCGGGCCGGACTCGCACTGCTGCGTGACTCCTCCGCCTGGATCGGCGTCAAGCGCGACGGCGCGGGGACGCGCGTGTCCATGGTCAACGGGCTGACCATGGACACCAACTGGAACACCACCGGCACCGGCACCGAGGTCGCGAGCGCGGCCGTCTCGGGCAGCCGCGTCTGGCTGCGCGCGAGCGCGGACATCCGTCCCGGCACCGGACGCCTCGGCACCTTCTCCTACAGCACCGACGGCGCCACCTTCGCCCGCCTCGGACCCGCCTTCTCCCTGGGCAACGACTGGCGGTTCTTCATGGGCTACCGATTCGCCCTCTTCAACCACGCCACCCAGGCACTCGGCGGCGCGGTCCGCTTCACGCGGTTCGAGCTGACCACGCCCTGAAGAGGTCCACCGATCGCACCACGCAACCCCCCACCCCACGAGGAGAACCATGAACCCTCTCAAACGGCTCGGCTGTCGCCGAACCTCGATCCTGGGCCTGCTGGCCGCGACCGTCCTGGCGACACCCGGGACCGCGACCGGCGCGCCCGACGCCGTCCGGGCCTCCACCCTGGGCGCGCAAGCGGCCCAGTCCGGCCGGTACTTCGGAACCGCGGTGGCCGCGGGCCGGCTCGGCGACCGTACGTACACCGGCATTCTTGACCGTGAGTTCAATATGGTCACGCCCGAGAACGAGATGAAGTGGGACGCCACCGAGCCGTCCCGCGGCTCGTTCAACTTCGGCCCCGGCGACCAGATCGTCAACCGCGCGACGTCCCACGGTCAGCGCATGCGTGGCCACACCCTGGTGTGGCACTCCCAACTGCCCGGCTGGGTCAGCTCCATCAGGGACGCGAACACCCTGCGATCCGTGATGAACAACCACATCAACACCGTGGCGAACCACTACAGGGGAAAGATCTACGCCTGGGACGTGGTGAACGAGGCCTTCGCCGACGGCGGCAGCGGCCAGCTCCGCAGCTCGGTCTTCCGGGACGTGCTGGGCAACGGCTTCCTGGAAGAGGCGTTCCACACGGCCCGGACGGCCGACCCAGGGGCCAAGCTCTGCTACAACGACTACAACATCGACGACTGGAACGCCGCCAAGACCCAGGGCGTCTACCGCATGGTGCGCGACTTCAAGGCACGCGGCGTGCCCATCGACTGCGTCGGCCTCCAGGCCCACTTCGGCGCCGGTGGTCCCCCCGGCAGCTTCCAGACGACGCTGTCGAGCTTCGCCGCCCTCGGCGTGGACGTCCAGATCACCGAACTGGACATCGCGCAGGCGTCACCGACCGCGTATGCGAACACGGTCAGGGCCTGCATGAACGTGGCACGCTGCACCGGCATCACGGTCTGGGGCATCCGCGACAGCGACTCCTGGCGCAGTAGCGAGAACCCGCTGCTGTTCGACCGCAACGGCAACAAGAAGTCGGCGTACAACGCGGCGCTGACGACACTGGGCGGCACGCCCGCCACCACGCGCGGCGCCCCTGACGCCACCGCCCTGCCCAGCAGGTACTCGTGGAGCTCCAGCGGCCAACTGATCGCACCGAAGCCCGACTCGACCCACAACATCGCCGGCATCAAGGACCCGACGGTCGTCCAGTACAACGGCAAGTACCACGTGTTCGCCAGTACCGCGAGCTCCTCCGGCTACAACCTCGTCTACCTGAACTTCAGCGACTGGTCCCAGGCCGGCTCGGCCACCCACCACTACCTGGACCGCACCGCCATCGGCTCCGGCTACCGGGCCGCGCCGCAGGTCTTCTACAACGCGCAGCAGCGCCTGTGGTATCTCGTCTACCAGACCGGCAACGCCTCGTACTCCACCAACCCCGACATCAGCAACCCCAACGGGTGGAGCGCACCCCGCAACTTCTACTCGTCGATGCCTGACATCATCCGGCAGAACATCGGCAACGGCTACTGGGTCGACATGTGGGTGATCTGCGACAGCGCCAACTGCTACCTGTTCTCCTCCGACGACAACGGACACCTCTACCGCTCGCAGACGACCGTCGGCCAGTTCCCGAACGGTTTCACGAACACCGTCATCGCACTGCAGGACTCCAAGAACGCGTTGTTCGAAGCGAGCAACGTGTACAAGGTGCAGGGCAGCAACCAGTACCTGCTCCTGGTTGAGGCCATCGGTTCCGACGGGCGGCGCTACTTCCGCTCCTGGACCTCCGCCAGTCTCGCCGGCTCCTGGACGCAGCTCGCCGCGTCCGAGAGCAATCCCTTCGCCCGGGCGAACAACGTCAGTTTCCCCGCGGGCGCGTGGACCCGGGACGTCAGCCACGGCGAGATGATCCGCGCGGGCTACGACCAGACACTCACCATCCCCGCGTGTCGGCTCCAGTACCTCTACCAGGGCCTGAATCCCAACGCGGGCGGCGACTACAACCTCCTCCCGTGGCGGCTCGGCCTCCTGACCCAGACCAACTCGACCTGCTGACCGACCAGGCCCGTGGGGAGCGCTCCCGACGGGAGCGCTCCCCACACTCACCGCCGACCACCGGACGCATCCCTGCCAGAGAACCGAGGTACCGTCATGCGCCGCAGACTGCTCGCCCTGGCAGCAGCGCTCTCCTCGCTGCCGCTGACGCTCGCCGCCGCACCGTCCGCCCACGCGGCGGATCCGACGACGATGACCAACGGGTTCTACGCGGACCCCGACTCCAGCGCGAAGCGATGGGTGGCCGCCAACCCCGGCGACGGCCGGGCACCCGCGGTCAACGCCTCCATCGCGGGCACCCCGACGGCCCGCTGGTTCGGCTCGTGGAGCGGCACCATCGGCACCGCCACCGGCGCGTACGCGGGCGCCGCGGACGCCCGGGACAAGCTGCCCGTCCTTGTCGCCTACAACATCTACAACCGCGACTACTGCGGCGGGCACTCCGCGGGCGGAGCCTCCTCGCCGTCCGCCTACACGAGCTGGATCGCCCAGTTCGCGGGCGGGATCGCGGGCCGCCCCGCCGTCGTGGTCCTCGAACCGGACTCCCTCGGGGACTACGGCTGCATGACCCAGGCCCAGATCGACGAACGCGAGGCCATGCTCACCGGCGCGCTCGCCGAGTTCAACCGCCAGGCCCCCAACACCTGGGTCTATCTCGACGCCGGCAACCCGGCCTGGGCCAGCGCGGCGACCATGGCCCGGCGCCTGCACGAAGCCGGCCTCCGACAGGCCCACGGCTTCTCGCTCAACGTCTCCAACTACCTGACCACGGCCGAGAACACCGCATACGGCAACGCCGTCAACACCGAACTCAACGCCCGCTACGGCTACACCAAGCCGTTCGTCGTGGACACCAGCCGCAACGGCAACGGCTCCAACGGCCAGTGGTGCAACCCCTCAGGCCGCCGTATCGGCACGCCCACCCGGCTGGGGGGAGGCGCGGAGATGCTCCTGTGGATCAAGGTACCGGGTGAGTCCGACGGCAACTGCGGCGCCGGAAGCGGCTCCTCGGCCGGACAGTTCCTCCCCGAGGTCGCCTACAAGATGGTCTACGGCTACTGATCCGGGACCGCTCGGGCGAAGTTCCGTACCGGGTCAGGGCGTATGAAGGGCTCAGCCGGCGGGGCCGTCGCAGGCAGCGGCACGCCCCGGGGGTGGGCGAAGGCCGTGCGATAAGACGCATTCCCGAGGCACCCTGCATTCATCCCGCGTGCCGCCTGTCGCGGG
Source organism: Streptomyces sp. NBC_00289 (assembly GCF_041435115.1). NCBI lineage: Bacteria > Bacillati > Actinomycetota > Actinomycetes > Kitasatosporales > Streptomycetaceae > Streptomyces > Streptomyces sp. NBC_00289. Next base: position 892,558 of record NZ_CP108046.1, read on the forward strand.
GCACCGTGGCGGGCAGCGCCCGCCCGTCACTTCCGCGCTGTCGTCCCGAAGGGAAGGGGTTCGCCGGAGCGCAGGTGCTGTCTCAGCCACTGCTCGGTGTTGCTGACGTGCAGCAGGGCGGCAGCCTGGCTCAGGGCGGAGTCACGGGTGGCCAGCGCGTTGAAGATGGCCTCGTGCTCGGCGAGGGTGCGTCCGGCGGCCTGGGTGTCGACCAGGCCGCGCCAGATGCGGGCGCGCAGGGTGCGGCCGGAGATGCCTTCGAGAAGGGTGAGCAGAGTCTCGTTGCCCGTGGCCGAGATGACAGCGCGGTGGAAGGCCGCGTCATGGGCGTTGAGCTGTCCGACGTCGTCGCGGGCCTCGCGCATGGCGTCCAGGTGCCGCTTCACCTCGGCCAGTTGGGCGTCGGAGATCCGGGTGGCGGCAAGGGCCGTGGCGATCGGTTCGAGGAGCCGCCGTACCTCCATGAGGTCCTGCAGGGCGACCGAGTCGCCCTGCAGGAGTTCCACCGCGCCGCCGAGCCCCTCCAGCAGCAGGCTCGGCTGCAGGCTGGTCACATAGGTGCCGTCGCCCCGCCGGACCTCCAGGACCCGGGCGACGGCCAACGCCTTGACCGCTTCCCGGGCGAGGTTGCGGGACAGGCCCAGCTGTGCGGCCAGGTCCGCCTCCGGTGGGAGCTTCGAGCCCGGAGGCAGGGCACCGGTCCGGATCAGCTCACGGATCTCCTCGATGGCCTTGTCCGTCAAAGACACCGCTCGTCCCTCCCCCCACCGTGCCCAGACCTGTTCGGCCCCTGAGTGCGGAGATCATCCCAGAGGCCGCCCAGGACTTGCTGATCACGAGGTTCCACGTTTCGCCTGACCTGTTCCGGAGTCCGCATGCCGAGGGTGACGTTGATGATACTGGGACGCGTGTGCGGGAAGGCGACCGCGACGCCGGGCAGGGTGGTGCCGCCGCAGGGCACGGTTCATCCCGTCAACAGTCGCCACTTGATGACTATCGCCGACCGTGAATCACGGTAAGACATTCTATCTTTGCCCGATCTCAACACACGCTAAATCCTGACAAATGAGCTTGTTCATTCGAAGCGATGGACACTTTCATCCCTGCACGCGGTTGACATCCCATGGCGATATGGCCGACCTTCAAGCGTGGCCCCTGCATTCCCCCGTCCCCTTCCGCATCAGGGATGTGTCCATGTCGAGCTCGATCAACCGACGCCAGTTCCTGGCCTCCGCAACCTGCGTGGCCACAGCGGCCGTTGACGGAGGTGTGTCTGGTGCAGGAGTCGCCGAGGCGGCGTCCAGCGCGTATACGCCCGACTGGAACTCGCTCGACCAGCACCCGCCGGCTCCGGAGTGGTTCCAGGACGCGAAGTTCGGGATCTACTTCCACTGGGGCGTCTTCAGCGTCCCCGCCTTCGACAACGAGTGGTACCCGCGCAGCATGTACCAGAGTGGCAGCAACGCCAATCGGCACCACACCGCGACCTACGGTCAGCCGTCGGCGTGGCCGTACCACAACTTCATCGACGGAGCGCGGGACCTGGCGGGCAACACCGTGCAGTTCGCGCCGAAGCTGAAGTCGGCCGGCGGGAAGTTCGACCCCGACGAGTGGGTTCAACTGTTCGTCGACGCGGGCGCGAGGTTCGCCGGCCCGGTCGCCGAGCACCATGACGGCTTCTCCATGTGGGACAGCCAGGTCAACGAGTGGAACTCGGTGAACAAGGGGCCCGGCCTCGACCTGCTTCGGCTCTTCACCACGGCCATCCGCGCCAAGGGCCTGAAGCTACTGGTGGCCATGCACCACGCCTACCACTTCAACGGCTTCTACGAATTCGCCCCCGCACAGACGGACGGCAGCCTCAAGAAGTTCTACGGACAGCTGGGTTCATCCGCGGAGAACCAGCTCTGGTTCGACAAACTCAAAGAGGTCATCGACCGCGCCCAGCCCGACATCCTGTGGCAGGACTTCAAGCTGGACGCGGTCGACGAGACACAGCGCCTGAAGTTCCTGGCGTACTACTACAACCAGGCCGACAGCTGGGGCCGTGAAGTCGTCGCCACCTACAAGGACGGCATGAACGGCGAGGGCGAGGTCTTCGACTACGAACGTGGCGGCCCGGCCGATCTGACCACCCCGTACTGGCTGACCGACGACAGCATCTCCAGCAGCAGCTGGTGCTACACCCAGGGCATCGGCTACTACACCGTGCAGCAGATGCTGCACTCGTTCATCGACCGGGTCAGCAAGAACGGCAGCGTGCTGCTGAACCTCGCGCCGATGGCCGACGGGACCATCCCCCAGGCGCAGAAGGACATCCTGCTCGGCATCGGAGACCACCTGAGGCGCTTCGGCGAATCGGTGTACGCGACCCGCGCCTGGACGGCGTACGGCGAGGGCCCGACGAAGATGGGCGGCGGCGCGTTCACCACTCCGCACGCCGGCACCGCGCAGGACATCCGCTTCACCCGCAACAAGGCCGACAACGTCCTGTACGCCACCGTCCTGGGCTGGCCCGGCAGCGCGCTGACGATCAAGACCCTCGGCTCGGACCGGATCAACCTCTCCTCGCTGACCTCGGTCACGCTCCTCGGCTCCACCGCCGGCACCTACATCGACCTGCCCACGCCGGCCCAGAACGCCTCAGGCCTCACGATCGGCCTGCCGTCCTCGGCGCCCTACAGCGCGGGCGCCTACGTCCTGAAGCTCACCTTCTCCGGCACGATCCCGGGCTTGCGGCCGCTCGCCGGCGCCATCGCCTTCACGGACGTCAACTACACCGGCAACTCCGCTGCCCTCACCGTCGGCGACTACAACTCGGCCGGCCTGACCGCGGCCGGACCGGGCCCACGCACCGTCTCCTCCCTCCGGCCGGCCCCCGGCTACCAGGTGATCGGCTACTCCGGAGACAACTTCACCGGCACCTCCTGGACCTTCACCGCCGACAACCCCGACCTCGGAGTCACCGGCAACAACGACCAGATCACCTCACTCAAGGTCCAGTTCAACCCGGCGACATACTTCCGGATCACCAACGCCACCAACGGCTTCGTCCTGGACAGCGGCGGCAACGTCGCCTCCGGTTCCAACCTCAAGCAGTGGACCTGGGACGGGAGTCCGAACCTGCAGTGGCACGCGGTGGCTGTCGGAGGCGGTTACTACAGGCTGGTCAACCGTACCAACGGCATGGTCGCCGACGGCTGGGGCGCCACCGCCGACGGCTCCCCGGCCAGACAGGCCGCCTGGAACGGCGGCACCAATCAGCAGTGGACCATCACCCACCGCGGCGGCGACCGTTACTCGATCGCCAACCGCACCACCGGTCTGGTCCTCGACGGCGGCGGCAACGTCGACTCGGGCTCCATCACCAAGCAGTGGACCTACGGCATCAGCACCAACCTCTTGTGGGCCTTCACCGCGGTCTAGCCGACGAAGTCGGCGCAGGCCGGATCTGCGGCCAGGTCCAGCATCTGCACCGACTTCGGCGCGCAGCTGCGGGGACGGGTTCGGCCAATCCCCGGCCGGTGGCGAGGGCCCTCTTGGCGATGTCGGTGGCGGCCGGGTACCCGAGGGTCATCCTGGTGGCGCTCGTCCTGGTCATGGCGATCCCCACCTGGGCACAGCGGCACGCGATGCGGCTGCGCGACGCTATGGACGGGCAGCCGTACGGAGGCGACCGCCCCGGCTTTCCGGCCCGTGGGGGTCGAGAGCTTTCCCGCACAACTCCACCGTGGACCGTCTGCTGCCACCGCCGGCGACCAGACCTGCCGGGTCAGCCGGGCATGGGGTGGTGTGCCCGGGCGAACTGCTCCACGATGGCGGCGCAGAAGGCGGGCAGGTCCGCCGGACTGCGGCTGGTGACCAACTGCCCGTCGACGACCACCTCCTCGTCGACGACCTCCGCGCCGGCGTTGCGCAGGTCGGTGCGGATACTGGGCCAGGACGTCAGGCGACGGCCGCGCACGGAGTCGGCTTCCGCCAGAGTCCACGGGCCGTGGCAGATGGATGCGACCGGTTTCCCGGTGGTCATGAAGTCCTTGACGAACTGCACCGCGTCGCGGTTCATGCGCAGTTGGTCGGGGTTCATAGTGCCGCCGGGCAGGAGCAGCGCGTGGTAGTCGTCGACGGAGGCGTCGTCGACCGTGCGGTCCACGGGGAAGGTTCCGGCCGCGTTGAGGTCGAACTGACGTGCCTGTATCTCGCCGGGGTGGAGTGAGAGGATTTCGGTCTTCGCCCCCGCGCCCTGCAACGCGCCGCGCGGCTGGTCGAGTTCCACCCGTTCGACGCCGTCGGTGGCCAGAATCCCCACCCTCATCCCCCGGAGTTCCTGTGTCATGGTACGGCTCCCTTCACGAGTCACTGGTCTGTGCGTTGCGAGTGGCAGATACATCTGGCAGGGCACGTAGGGGTCCCCTGCCGGACCGGGGACGGCAAGGCCGGGCCAGGACGTGCCCCAGGCGTGTGTCCGGGCGCGGTGCGGGGGGCTGCCGTCCTGAGAGGGAAGATGTGCAGATCTGAGCCGCTCAGACTGCTACAGGAGCCGGTCGAAGACCGCGGTTACACCCTCCCAGTGCTTGGTCTGCGGGTTCTTGATGTCCGAATACATGATCTTGAACGTCTCGGCGAGGGCGACGCTGAGACCGCCGATGATCTCGGGGTAGCGCTCTTCGGTCTCCTGGGTGGGCGCCCTGTCGAGGGGAGGATGCGCGGCGAGGGCTTCCAGGATCGGCTTCAGCTCGACCTCCTCGTCGAGCCGGCGGAAGCGGTGGATGGCCTCCTGGAGGCCCTTGGTAATCGGTAGGTCCCACGGTTCGACGGTGTCCCGGCCATTGGCCTTGGCCGATGCCTGGCCCACGAGCAGGAGGTCATAGAGCTTGGCGTCGACGAAGTCGCCGTACCGCTTCAGATCGTTCTTGTCCACGTCGAGGCCTGCGGCAGCGCGGAAGAACCTCTCGAACTTCGACACACCCATCACGGTCATGCCTCTCGCCTCCTCACCGAGAACCGTTACGGCGTCGCTCGCTCCCGGCCGCGCCGCCATCTGCTGTTACCCGGTCGAGATTCGCAGGGCCCCCGGGGTGAGCGCCTCCGCACGCCAGGCCGAAAAGGAGCACTCCCTCTTCTCCTAGCAGAGCAGCGACCAGTGGTCAGGCCTCCATCGGCCGGCCGCCTGTCCGCTTCACGAGATGGTCCACCCCTGGTCGGACGAGCTGGGGCGGCCGCGGGCAGACGTAAAGGCAGCCGGGGCGGCGGAGGCAGTCCGAGGTGGTGAAGTCGGGTGGTATCGCGCCGGCCACTGCGGGTCCGGAGTTCCCTGTACGGCACCCCGACGCACGTACGGCAGACCAGCTCGGCCTCCCCTTGCCGTGGCGCAGGTTGTCTGCATTTGCGCTCGGAGGCCTATCGAGCCTTGCACTTTTCCTCCCGTGGGGAGCAGGCCGGGTGGGGCCCACATCCGGAGTATGGAACCGACGAAGCACCCCCCTCTACTTGGCCTTGGCTGGGGCGCGCGCCTTGGTCGCGCCGCAGCCCGCCATCTCCCACGCACCACGCCCCCTTCGACGGCTGTCTCCCCCGCCGGGGGCTGCACAGCTACAGAGAGCAGGACGGCCCATGGACTACAACACCTTCCTCGACACCATCACCCGGCGCGGCAATGTCCCCCCGGAGAAGGCGGAGCCCCTCACCCGTGCCACCCTGGAAACCCTGGCCGAGCGGCTCACCAGGGGTGAGGCGGACGACCTCGCCTCCGAACTGCCCAAGCAGCTGAAGGAGACGCTGGTCTCTCCCACTCCGGAGGCCGAACCGTTCGGACTCGACGAGTTCATCAATCGGGTGAGCAGGCGAGCGGGGGTGAGCCCGGAGGAGGCCCGTGAGGGTGTACGGGCCGAGCTGAGCACCCTGAAGAACGCGGTCAGTGATGGAGAGTTCCGCCATGTACTGTCCCAGCTGCCCCGGGACTTCGAGGCTCTGGTCGGCGCCCAGGACTAGGAGGAGCTCCCGGCCCGGCATGGTCATGGTGGAGGCCATGGCCTGCGGCACACCAGTCGTCGCCCTGCGTCGCGGCTCAGTACGGAAAACCTCGAGGAGCCGAGCCCGCCCCTCGGGCTGCGGCCCGAGGGGCAGTTCGCGCGGCCGCCATTTGCGTACCGCGCGAGGCTCCTGGTGGTGCGGAACGCCTGCGCGCCCGGGAGTTCGGCGCGGTGGAGGAAGCACCCGAGTTCAGCGGCGGGGCCTCACGGCTTGAGGACGACCTTCTCGCAGTGGTCCTTCTTGTTCTTGAACATGTCGTAGCCGGTCGCTGCCTCGGTCAGGGGCAGCCGGTGGGTGATCACCCGGGTGGGGTCGATGCTGCCCTGCTCGATCAGACCCAGCAGCGGCTTCATGTACTTCTGCACATGGCACTGCCCGGTGCGCAGGGTCAGGGACCTGTTCATCCAGGCACCCGCCGGGAACTTGTCGATCAGCCCGCCGTAGACACCGATGACCGACACCACGCCGCCGCTCCGGCAGGACAGGATGGCCTGGCGCAGGGCGTGCGGCCGGTCGGTCTCGGAGCGGACCGCCTGCTTGGCGCGGTCGTAGAGGTCGAGGTGGGAGGCACCGTGCGTGGCTTCCATTCCGACCGCGTCGATGCACTTGTCGGGGCCCCGGCCGCCAGTGAGTTCCAGCAGGGCCGAGCGTACGTCGACCTCCTCGAAGTCGACGGTCGCGTAGCCCTGAGCGGCGGCCATGTCGAGCCGATAGGTCTCCTTGTCGATCGCGATGACCTTCTCCGCGCCCAGAACCCGGGCGCTGTCCATCGCGAACTGGCCGACCGGCCCGGCGCCCCAGACGGCGACGACGTCACCCTCCTGAATGTCGCACAGCTCGGCGCCCATGTACCCGGTCGGCAGGATGTCGGACAGGAACAGCACCTGCTCGTCGCTGAGGTCCGACTCGATTTTGAAGGCGTTGACGTCGGCGAACACCACCCGGGCGTACTCTGCCTGACCGCCGGCGAAGCCACCGGTGAGATGGGAGTAGCCGTAGATGCCGGCGGTGGGATGCCCGAAGAGCTTTTCCGAGATGCCGGAGTTGGGGTTGCTGTTCTCGCAGCACGAGTACAGCTCCGCGCGGCAGGACGCGCAGGCGCCGCAGGCGATCGGGAAGGGCACGACGACCCGGTCGCCGACGCGCAGTTTGCCGTTGCGGATGCCGGGACCGACCTCGACGACCTCGCCCATGAACTCGTGGCCCATGATGTCGCCCTTTTGCATGGTGGGGACGTAGCCGTCGAGCAGATGGAGGTCGGAGCCGCAGATCGCCGTCGAGGTGATTTTGACGATGGCGTCGCGGCTGTTCAGGATCGACGGTTCGGGGACGTCCCGCACTTTGACCGAGTTGCGCCCGGTCCAGCAGCTTGCCTTCATGCCGCAGCCTCCTTCAGTTCGTCCTCGGTCAGCGGTCGGGCCGGGTGCTGCGGGAATTCTCCGCGGGCGCGCTTGCCGCCGGGTGCGCCCTCCGAGCGGACGACCTCGCCGGTCTCCGCGATCTGCTTGAAGCGGCGCAGGTCGTCGTCCAGTTGCTGGTGCGGTTCCTCGCCGAAGTAGCGCGCCGCAGCCTTGCCCAGCGCCCCGCCGGGCAGGTCGTAGCGCAGGGTCACCCGGATCTCCGTGCCGCGGTCGCCGGGGGCGGGCTCCAGGCGGACCTCGCCGGAGTTGTCGATGTCGGCGCCATCGACCGACCGCCAGGCGATCAGCCGGCCGGGGATCTGTTGCGTGGTCTCGGCGTCCCACTCGACCGTCTTGCCGAACGGCGCGCTCGCCCGCCAGCGGCTGGTGCGCGGGCCGGTGACGCGCACCTCGTCCAAGTGCGCCATGAAGGAGGGCAGTCGCTCAAGGTCGCTCCACAGACCGTAGACCTCGTCCGGCGGTTCGGTGACGGTGGTCGTCGCGGTCAGTTGCATGGGGGCGCTCCCCCGTGTGCGGGTGACGGCCGCGTACACGTCCGTGGCCGTGATGGCGCTGACCGCGGCGGTTGCCGCGACCGTGCGGCCGAGGCCGCGGCCGTCGTGGTTCTTCAGGGCCCGCGTCAGCGATGCCAGATCGATGAGGTCGCCGCTGACACGCCCCCACAGCCACGCGGGATGCGGCCGCCCCAGCAGCCCGGCCGCCGCCGCCAGCTCACGCACTCCGACGGCGGTCGTGGCCAGACGGTTCCGGGGGGTGTCGTCCACGCCCAGTGCCCGGGCGAAGTCCGCCGGGGCCACGACCTGGGGCACTCCCAGGAGCGCACTGGTCCAGCCGAGGCCGCGCACGAGGGGATCGTGCCGTAGGCGGGAGGTGAAGCGGGTGTCTGTCTTCATGGGTTCTCCCCACGTGCGATGAGGTGACGGGAAAGCGTCAGGCCACTCAAGTGCGGTAGCGAAGCACGCATGTCGGACAACGCCGGAGTTTCCGCGCGGTCCGTATCCAAACACGACCGGACACCTGTGTTCCACGGCTTCGGCCACCTCGTCGAGTCCCCACCGACGACTCCTGTCCCCTGGCCGCTCACCGTCGGCGTCCGGCCGCGACGGCCCCGCCCGGCGCGCCACGCAGGCAGGCGCGCCCGGCCCCGATCTCCGGCAGCATCCGCACCGCGCCTCCTCAACTCAGCCGTGTCCGCCCAGCACGATCCTCCACACCCGGGTCGCCACCTGGAGGTTGAGCCGGTTCTCGACGTTCGCGAGGTCGTTGCCGCTGATGTCGCGGATGCGCTGGAGCCGGTACCGCAGTGTGCTGCGGTGAACCGCGAGGGATTCGGCGGTCTCGTCGTAGTTGCCGCCGCAGTCGAAGTACCGGGACAGGGTCTCCACCAAGGCTGTGTGGTGTTGGGCGTCGTAGTCGATGAGCTTCCCCAGCCACTCGTGGACGAACGTCTCCAGTTCCCGGTAATCGTTGCCGGGTCCCAGGATGCGGTAGAGGCCCAGCTCGTCGAAGAACGTCGTGCCGTAGCGCTCGCGGGAGTGGCGGCGCACTTCCAGGGCGCGCTGCGCCTCCTGGTAGCGGTGGGGGATGTCGTCCGGGGAGTCACACGGGGCGCTCACCCCGATCGTCCCGGACCGTGTCCCGGTCTCCCTGGCGAGCGCCTCGTACAGCGCGCGGGCGTGCGGCCGGTCGTAGACGACCAGGACCACGTGGTCGGATCGCCGGGTCAGCAGTGAGCGCATGCCCACGGCCGAGGCCGCCCGCCCCACGGTCTGCGCGAAGGAGTCGTCGGCAGTCCGGTTCGACCACTGCACCACGACGACGTAGTGGCTGCGGTGCAGGTCGTGCCCGACTGCCTCGGACCGGGCGTAGGCGCTCGCCTCGTCGGTCCCCGCCAGGAGGTCGTCGACCAGCTCGCGGCGCAGCCGGAGTTCCACTTCGGCCAGATTGCGCAGGTGCGCCAGTTCCAGGGCGAGCGACGTGGCGGCGTGTGCCAGTGCGAGCACGGTGTGCTCGTCGGCCTCGTTCCGGGCATCGACCAGGGCCAGCACGCCCAGAATCTCGCCGTGTGGGCGGACCAAAGTGATCAGCCGGTCCTTTATCCGCACCGGCCCGGCCTCCCGGGCGACGGCCTGCAGCATTTCGTCCTGGCGTCTGGGGTCCGGTTCCGGATAGGGGTCGGGGCGGCTGGGGCCGGTCCAGGACCTCAGCCGGCCGAAGCGGTCCTCCACCAGCGCGGGGAGTCCGGTGAGCCGGTGCAGTGCGCGGGTGATGGCTTCCTCGCCGCCACCCGAGGCGGCGACGTCGGCCATGAGCGCGTGAACGGCACGCTGGTACCCCAGCTCGGCCATGACGGAGATCAGCTGCCGCTGGAGGACTGTGCGTTCCTGCCTGAGCCGGTGCAGCTCCAGCGCTTCCTCGCCTTGGCGGCGGCGCGCGAAGGCGACCGACAAAGCGGCAGCGGTGTTCCGGACGAGCGTGGCGAGCAGGGAGCGCTCGGCCTCGGTGGGCTGGGAGTGGGACGTCACCACGAGGTAGCCGTGGAGCCTCTCAAGGCCGCGCAGTCCCAGGGCCCGGCCCCAGAGCTGGCCCGGTACGGTCACAGGGCCGTCGTGCCCGGCCAGTTCCCGCACCCTGTGGTCCACGGCCAAGGCGTGGCGCTGCACGTTCGTCCGGCTGGGGACCAGGCAGCCGTCCACCGTGAGGTATGCGGCCTCGGCGCTGTACGGCCCTGCGGCGGCTATGTGGTCCATGGCCAGGCGCAGGATCTCGCCCTCGTCCGGAGTGTCGAAGAGGGTGCGGGAGAGCACCGTCACGTCGTGGAGGGCATGGTCGGCCGTGGTGGTAGCGGATGGGCCGGTCTCTCTCCGCGCGGCCGTCGGAGGCCGCCCGGCTCCGTCCCGCGGAAGGCTGCCCTCCCGGTCGGAGCGGCGGCGGTACAGGTTGTGCGCCCAACTGCCGGCCATTGGGATCACTCCGTTCTCCCCACGCTTTCAGGGAGGAGAGACGCGACGGGTACCCGCTGTCAGGCCGCTCATTCGAAATGTTTGGATTCTTCGTACTCGTGGGGCGACCGGACCCGCTCGTTTCTGACTCGCCAGGCGCAGGCGTCAAGCCACTCGGCTGGCCACCCTGGAACTTCGCAACCTCCGCGCGCACCGGCAGGAAGGACTGGGCGATGACCGAACAGCGTCGCAGGCCGGTCGGCTGTACAAGAAATCCCCGAAGGCCGAACGCGCCGATGACGACCTTTATCACCCCGCGTTCCCCGTGGGGAGGGCAGCGATCATCGGCCGGCACGTGCACCTGGCCGAGGTGATCGGCTGGATGCACGACGGCACGGCCGCACTCCACGCAACGGCGGGAGACGGGCCACCCGTGCCTGATGAGCAGTTGTCCCGCCGTGTGGACTGGCCCGACACCTTGGCTCGGCCCTGCTCCTCGCCCTGTACGGGCTGATCTTCGGAGCGATCGCAAGCACGCTGCGGGGCGGCCACCGGGATGTCGCCTCGCTGCGCTCGATGCGGCCGAGGCGGTGCGAGGTTCGTCGTGGGCGAGGCGGTACGGCTGATCGGCACGCTGCGTACCCCCGTCGAAGGTTCCACCCATATCCGAACGAACGTGATCCGAAGAGTCGGCGCAGGCCGCCGCACCCAGGAGGAGTTACTCATGGCCAAAGCAGTGGGCATCGACCTGGGCACCACCAACTCGGTGATCGCCGTGTGGGAGGGCGGCGAGGCGTCCGTGGTGCCCAACAGCGAGGGCAACCGCACGACACCGTCCGTCGTGGCCTTCACCGACACCGGCGAGCGCCTGGTGGGCCAGCTGGCCCGCCGCCAGGCGATCCTCAACCCCAAGGGCACCATCTACTCGGCCAAGCGGTTCATCGGCCGGCACTTCGACGAGATCTCCGAAGAGGCCAAGGCGGTGACGTACGACGTCGTCGAGGGCGACGGTGGGGCGGCCCGATTCAAGGTGCGCGACAAGCTGTACGCGCCTGAGGAGATCAGTGCCCAGGTGCTGCGCAAACTCGCCGACGACGCGTCCAAGCAGCTGGGGGAACGGGTCACGGAGGCTGTCATCACGGTGCCCGCCTACTTCAACGACGCCCAGCGCACCGCCACCAAGGACGCCGGACGGATCGCGGGACTGGAGGTGCTGCGGATCATCAACGAGCCGACGGCGGCCGCCCTCGCCTACGGCATGGACAAGAAGGAGCACGAGACCATCCTCGTCTTCGACCTCGGCGGCGGCACCTTCGACGTGAGCATCCTCGACGTCGGCGACGGCGTGGTGGAGGTGCGCTCCACCGCCGGCGACAGCCACCTGGGCGGCGACGACTTCGACCGCCGTCTGGTGGACTACCTCGCGGACGACTTCCAGAAGGAGAACGGCATCGACCTGCGCAAGGACGCGCAGGCCCTGCAACGCCTGTTCGAGGCGGCGGAGAAGGCCAAGACCGAGCTGAGTTCGGTGACGCAGACGCAGGTCAGCCTGCCCTTCATCACCGCCGATGCCTCGGGCCCCAAGCACCTCACCGACTCGATCATGCGGTCCACGTTCGAGCAGATCACCAGCGACCTGGTGGAACGCTGCCTGGGGCCGGTCCAGCAGGCCATGACCGACGCCAAGGTCGGCGAGAGCGACATCGACGAGGTCATCCTCGTCGGTGGTTCCACCCGCATCCCGGCGGTTCAGGCCCTCGTGCGCCGGCTGACCGGCGGCAAGGAACCCAACATGAGCGTCAACCCCGACGAGGTCGTGGCCCTGGGCGCCGCGATCCAGGCCGGGGTGCTCAAGGGCGAGGTCAAGGACGTCCTGCTGCTCGACGTCACCCCCCTGTCGCTGGGCGTCGAGACGCGCGGCGGAGTGATGACGAAGATCATCGAGCGGAACACCACCATCCCGGTGCGCCGCAGCGAGACCTTCTCCACCGCCGAGGACAATCAGCCGGCCGTCGACGTGGTGGTCCTCCAGGGCGAGCGCGAACGGGCCGCCGACAACCGGGTGCTCGGCCGCTTCCAGCTGACCGACATCCGTCCGGCGCCGCGGGGCGAAGCACAGATCGAGGTCACCTTCGACATCGACGCCAACGGCATCCTCAACGTCAAGGCCCGCGACCGGGACACCGGCAAGGAACAGGGCATCACCATCACCGAGAGCTCCAACCTGGACCGCAGCGAGGTCGAACGCATGGTCCAGGAGGCCGAACGCAACCAGGACCAGGACCAGGCCCTGCGCGAGGCCGTCGACGCCCGCAACGAGCTCGACGCCGTCGCGTACCAGGTCGAGAAGCGCCTGGCCGAACTGGGCGACGCAGCTCCCGCGCACGAGAAGGCACGCGCCGAAATGCTGGTGTCCGACGCCAGGACGGCGATCAAGGAAGAGGCGGGTGTGGAGCGTGTACGGCCCCTGACCTCCGAACTCCAGCAGGTGCTCGCCGGGCTGGCGGCCCACCAGGGCGGCGCCACCACGGACGGTCCGGGCCAGGACACCACCGAGGGCGGCGCGACCGCCGGCGGCCCCAGCGGCGGTGGCGGTGACGACGACGTCATCGACGCCGAGTTCGACAAGGACTGAGGAACTGCCATGCCGATCCACCCCAGGGAACCCGACCCGGTCGTGCCGGACCACACCGACCCGGCTCCGGAGGGCGCCGTACACCCTCCCCAAGGGGATCTTCCGCCCGCGGGCCCGACCGGGCCGGGGCCTGCCGCGGACGAGGAACCCGGACCCGACGCGGCCGGCGGCCCTGCTCCGTCCGAGGACGAGTACACGACCGCGATCCGGGAGCTGGAGGACCGCTGGCGGCGGGCGCTCGCCGACCTCGACAACCTGCGCAAGCGCCACGCCAGGGAACTGGAGCGGGAGCGGGCGGCCGAGCGGTCCCGTACGGCCGCCGCCTTCCTGCCCGTCCTCGACAACCTCGAACTCGCACTGGCTCACGCGGGTGCCGACCCCGGCGCGATCGTGCAGGGCGTTCAGGCGGTCCACGACCAGGCGGTCAACGTCGTCGAATTGCTCGGCTATCCGCGCCACGCGGAGACCGGCGTCGCCTTCGACCCCGCCCGGCACGAGGTCGTCGGCGTCGTCCAGGACCCCGATGCCACACCGGGCACGGTCGTGGAGGTGCTGCGCGCGGGCTACGGGGACGGCGAACGACAGCTCAGGCCTGCCGCCGTGACCGTCGCGAAGCGGGAGTGAGCGGCCATGGCACGGGACTTCTACGAGACGCTGGGCGTGTCACGGACCGCGAGCCAGGACGAGATCCAGCAGGCATATCGCAAGCTCGCCCGCAAGTACCACCCCGACGTCAACAAGGACCCGGGTGCGGAGGAACAGTTCAAGGACCTCAACGAGGCGTACAGCGTCCTGTCGGACCCGAAGACCCGGGCCCGTTACGACCGCTTCGGCGAGGACTTCCGCCAGATCCCCGAGGACTTCGACGAACGGGTCGCGGCCGGTGCGGGCAGCGGCTTCCGCGGTCGGCGGACGGCGGGCGCGGGCGGCCCCCGCGTCCGCTACACCACCGGCTTCGGCGACGACTTCGCAACGGAGGGCGTCAACATCGAGGATCTGTTCGGCTCGCTCTTCGGAGCAGGCGGCGCCCCCGCCGGGGTACCGGGAGCCGACCAGGAGGCCGAACTGCCGCTCACCGTCGAGGAGGCGTACCGAGGCGGCCGCCGCAGCGTCACACTGGCCGGTCCCACCGGGCAGCCGCGGCGGTACGAGGTCGACGTCCCGCCGGGCGTCACCGACGGGCAGCGCATCCGGCTGGCGGGCGAGGGCGGCCGGGGCAGTGGCGACGCCCCCGGCGGCGACCTGTACCTGCGGGTGCGTATCCAGCCCCACCCCCAATTCCGCCTCGACGGCCGCGACGTACACGTCCAGCTCCCGGTCGCCCCCTGGGAGGCGGCCCTGGGCGCGACCGTACCGGTGCCCACCCCCGGCGGTGGCACGGCCAAGGTCACGGTGCCCGCGGGTTCGTCCAGCGGCCGGCGGCTGCGGCTGCGCGGCGAGGGCATGCCGAACCCACGCGGCGCGAACGGCGACCTGTACGCCGAGCTCCGGATCATGGTGCCGCCCACCCTCGGCGACCGGGAGCGCGAACTGTTCGAGGAGCTCGCCGCCACCTCCTCGTTCGACCCCAGGAGGACGCGATGAACGACCGACCCACGGGAGCGGCAGGCGTCGGCCGGGCCGGTGTCGGCGCCCGTCCGGTACGACCGGGCGCCGACCTCACCGCCTCGACGTCCGTCCGGTACGCACTCGTGCCCGCCCCCAGACTGTCCCTGGCGACCGTGGCCCGCCGCTCGGGCCTGCATCCCGATCTCATCCGCCGGTTCGTCGCCCTCGGCCTGGTCGACGCCGAGCGCGACGCCGCGGGGCACCTGGTGTTCGGCCCCACGGCCCCAGTTGTCCTCGCCCGAATCCAGCGGCTGCGCTCAGGCCTCTGCCTCAACTACGCATCCATCGGGCTGGTAATCGACCTGCTCGACCGCATCAGCCTGCTCGAAGCCGCTCTGCGCGGCCGCGGCATGAGGAGTGAACCACCCCCATGGACATGAACCGTCTCACCCAGAAGTCCCAGGAAGCCCTGCAGGAGGCCCAGAGCGCGGCCGTCGGCATGGGGCAGACCGAGGTCGACGGGGAGCATCTGCTGCTCGCCCTTCTCGATCAGGAGGACGGTCTGATCCCGCGGCTGCTGCAACAGTCGGGCAGCGAGCCGAAGGAACTGCGCGCGGCTGTGCGCGAGGAGCTCTCCCGCCGCCCGAGGGTGACCGGTCCGGGCGCGGCGCCGGGCCAGGTCTTCGTCACTCAGCGCCTCTCCCGCCTGCTCGATGCCGCCGAGCGGGAGGCCAAACGCCTCAAAGACGAGTACGTGTCCGTGGAACACCTGCTCCTGGCCCTGGCCGAGGAGGGCTCGGCGACCGCCGCCGGCCGACTGCTCAACCAGGCCGGCATCACCAGGGACTCGTTCCTGAGCGCACTCACCAAGATCCGCGGCAACCAGCGCGTGACCTCCGCCAACCCCGAAGTGGCCTACGAGGCCCTGGAAAAGTACGGCCGTGACCTGGTCACCGAGGCCAGGTCCGGCAGGCTCGACCCGGTCATCGGCCGGGACGCCGAGATCCGCCGTGTCACCCAGATCCTCAGCCGCAAGACCAAGAACAACCCCGTCCTCATCGGCGACCCCGGCGTCGGCAAGACCGCCATCGTCGAGGGCCTCGCCCAGCGCATCGTCCGCGGCGACGTACCCGAAGGACTCCGCGACAAGGTCGTCTTCGCCCTCGACATGGGCTCCCTGGTCGCCGGCGCCAAGTACCGCGGTGAGTTCGAGGAACGCCTCAAGGCCGTGCTCAGCGAGGTCAAGGCCGCCCAAGGGCGGATCCTGCTCTTCGTCGACGAACTCCACACCGTCGTCGGGGCGGGCGCCGCCGAAGGGGCCATGGACGCGGGCAACATGCTCAAGCCGATGCTCGCCCGCGGCGAACTCCACATGATCGGCGCCACCACCCTCGACGAATACCGCAAGCACATCGAGAAGGACGCCGCCCTCGAACGCCGCTTCCAGCAAGTGCTGGTCGACGAACCCAGCGTGGAGGACACCATCTCCATCCTGCGCGGCCTGCGCGAACGCCTGGAGGTCTTCCACGGCGTCAAGATCCAGGACACCTCCCTGGTCGCGGCGGCGACGCTCTCCCACCGCTACATCACCGACCGGTTCCTGCCCGACAAGGCCATCGACCTCGTCGACGAGGCCTGCGCCCGGCTGCGTACCGAAATCGACTCCATGCCCGCCGAACTCGACGAGATCACCCGCCGCGTCACCCGCCTGGAGATCGAGGAAGCCGCCCTCTCCAAGGAGACCGACCCCGCCAGCCAAACCCGCCTCGAAGAACTGCGCAAGGAACTGGCCGACCTGCGCGCCGAGGCCGACGCCAAGCACGCCCAGTGGGAGGCGGAACGACAGAGCATTCGCCGCGTACAGGAGCTGCGGCAGGAACTGGAGCAGGTCCGTCACGAGGCGGAGGAGGCCGAGCGCGCCTACGACCTCAACCGCGCCGCCGAACTCCGCTACGGCCGCCTCCAGGACCTCGAACGCCGGCTGGCCGCCGAGGAGGAGCAGCTGGCCTCCAGGCAGGGCCAGAACCGGCTGCTGCGGGAGGTCGTCACCGAGGAGGAGATCGCCGAGATCGTCGCCGCCTGGACCGGCATCCCCGTCAGCCGCCTCCAGGAGGGCGAACGCGAGAAACTGCTGCGCCTCGACGAGATCCTGCGCGAGCGCGTCATCGGCCAGGACGAGGCCGTCAAGCTCGTCGCCGACGCCATCATCCGCGCCCGCTCCGGCATCCGCGACCCTCGCCGCCCCATCGGCTCGTTCATCTTCCTCGGCCCCACCGGCGTCGGGAAGACCGAGCTGGCCAAGACCCTCGCCCGGGCCCTGTTCGACTCCGAGGACAACATGGTCCGCCTCGACATGAGCGAATACCAGGAGCGGCACACCGTCAGCCGGGTCATGGGCGCACCGCCCGGATACGTCGGCTACGAGGAAGGCGGCCAGCTCACCGAGGCCGTACGCCGCAAGCCGTACTCGGTAGTGCTGTTCGACGAGATCGAGAAGGCGCACACCGACGTCTTCAACACCCTGCTGCAGGTCCTCGACGACGGCCGCATCACCGATGCCCAGGGCCGCACCGTCGACTTCCGCAACACCGTGATCATCATGACGTCCAACATCGGCTCCGAGCACCTCCTCGACGGCGCCACCGCCGAGGGCGAGATCAAGCCCGACGCCCGGGCCCTGGTGATGGGCGAGCTGCGCGGCCACTTCCGCCCGGAGTTCCTCAACCGCGTCGACGACATCGTGCTGTTCAAGCCGCTCGGCGAGCGGCAGATCGAGCGGATCGTTGAACTGCAGTTCGACGAACTCCGCCGCCGCCTCGCCGAACGCCGCATCACCGTCGAACTCACCGACGCGGCAAGGGAGGTCATCGCCCACCAGGGCTACGACCCGGTGTACGGGGCCCGCCCGCTGCGACGCTACATCTCCCACGAGGTCGAGACACTGGTCGGACGCGCCCTGCTGCGCGGCGACGTCCAGGACGGCGCCACCGTCCGCGTCGACGCCCAGCACGGAGAACTGGTGGTCACCTACGACCAGGGCACTGGAGAAGCGAGGGCGGCATGAACACCACCCGGACGACGACGGTGACGTGCCCCAACTGTGGGCGTGCCAACCGGATCTCCGTGGCCGCCGAGGGACGCCCCAAATGCGGCCACTGCAAGCAGCCAATCCCCTGGATCGTCGACGCGGGCGACGACGACTTCACCGAGGTCGTCGAGCAGGCCACCATGCCCGTCGTCGTCGACCTCTGGGCCACCTGGTGCGGCCCCTGCCGCATGGTCAGCCCCGCCCTCGAACAGGTCGCCCGCGACCTCGCAGGACGCATCAAGCTCGTCAAGGTCGACGTCGACAAGAACCCACGGCTCAGCCGACGGTTCGAGGTGCAGGCGGTGCCGACCCTGCTCATCCTGGACCGGGGCGAGACGGTCGCCCGGCAGGCCGGCGCGGCTCCCGCGCACGTTCTGCGCTCGTGGGTCGAGCAGGCCATGGAGGGCCGACAAACCACTGCCGGAAAGTGATGGATCAGCCACCGCCCGAGCCCCTCGAAACCCAAGCCCCGGACGCGACCCATCGCCGCCCCCGCA
The DNA here is from genome assembly GCF_041435115.1 of Streptomyces sp. NBC_00289. NCBI lineage: Bacteria > Bacillati > Actinomycetota > Actinomycetes > Kitasatosporales > Streptomycetaceae > Streptomyces > Streptomyces sp. NBC_00289. The sequence goes on from NZ_CP108046.1 coordinate 910,722, forward strand.
CAGCGACTCCAGGGTCACAGCGGCACCGACCAGTCCTGCTCGACATGACAGCGGAGATGTCCCGCCGGGCCGGTGCCACCCCGCCCGAAGCGGCGCCGTTCGGTGCAGAAATCCACCGCGGGCCGCAGTCGGGCAGTCCCGACCACGGAAGGAGAACCCTCATGGCCACGATTTCCGACCCGCACCTGGCGATGGTGCGCCCAGTGACACCGCGCACCCCGGAGGGCTGCGAGGAGTGCCTCAAGTTGCACTCCCCGTGGGTGCACCTGCGGCTCTGCCTCACCTGCGGACATGTCGGCTGCTGCGACTCCTCGCCTCTCAAGCACGCGAGGGGGCACGCGGGCAGCGCCCACCACCCCGTCGTACAGTCCTTCCAGCCGGGAGAGAACTGGCGCTGGTGTTACGTCCACGAGGCCATGGTCTGATGAGCACGGCCGAGCACAAGCAGAGTGCGGTCCGCGAGACACCGGACCAGTACGGGGCGTTTCCACGCCTGACACCGGAGCAGCTCGAGGATCTGGCCGCACACGGCGAGCGCCGCGGAACCACCGAGGGCGAGGTGCTGTACCGCGAGGGCGAGCCGTTCCGGGAGTTCCTCGCGATCCTCAGCGGGACCGTCGAGATGCTCCATGACTACGGCGGGCCCGAGGAACGCACCATGGCGGTGCACGGACCCGGCAGGTTCCTGGGTGAACTCGGGCTGCTGGAGGGCGAGGCCGCGTTCGACACCGCCGTGGTGCGCGAGGCGGGCGAGATCCTGGCCATACCGGTGGAGCGACAACGCGCCCTGGTCGGCCGCGATCCCGTCCTGGGCGACCTGATCCTCCGCGCCTACCTGGGCCGCAGGTATCTGCTCATCGGCCTCGGCGCCGGCTTCCGGATCCTGGGATCGTGCTATTCACCGGACACCATGCGGTTGCGCGAGTTCGCCGCCCGCAACCGGCTGCCCCACCGCTGGGTGGACCTGGAGAAGGACAAGGAGGCGGAGGCACTGCTCCGTCGGTTCGCCATCCGTCCCGAAGACACCCCGGTGGTCCTCTGGAAGGGCGAGCAGGTGCTGCGCAATCCGAGCAACGCCGAACTGGCCCGGCTCATCGGGCTGCCCGCCCCCTCACCGGAGGCCGAGCGGTGCGAGGTCATGGTGGTCGGTGCGGGCCCCGCGGGACTCGCCGCCGCCGTGTACGGCGCCTCCGACGGCCTCACCACGGTCACCGTCGACGCCGTCGCCACCGGAGGCCAGGCCGCCACCACGTCCCGCATCGAGAACTACCTCGGCTTCCCTTCGGGCATCTCCGGAGGCGAGCTCATCGAGCGCGCGGTGTTCCAGACCCGCAAGTTCGGCGCTCGCCTCATGGTACCGGCCCAGGTCAACGGCCTCACTCCGCAGGACGACGAGTACCTTGTCACCTTCACAGACGGATCCAGGACGCGCGCCGGCACCGTGGTGCTCGCCTCGGGCGTGTGGTACCGCAGGCTCGAGGTGCCCGGCATCGACCGCCTGGAAGGCATCAGCGTCTACTACGCGGCGACCGTCCACGAGGCCAGTCTCTGCCAGGCGGATCCGGTCGCCGTGGTCGGCGGCGGGAACTCCGCCGGGCAGGCGGCGCTGTTCCTCGCGAACCACGCATCCACGGTCCACCTCCTCGTCCGGGGCGGTGACCTCAACGCGGACATGTCGCGCTACCTCGTGGACCGGGTGGAACGGCACCCGAAAATAGAGGTGCTGCTGCGCACCGAAGTCCGGGGCGTCTGCGGGGAGGAGAAGCTGGAGTCGCTGACCGTGGAGGACAACGCACACGGTGAGAACCGCCAACTGCGGGCCACGGCACTGTTCGTGTTCATCGGTGCCCGGCCGCACACGGAATGGCTCAGAGGCGTGCTGGCCCTGGACGAGAAGGGCTTCGTCCTCACCGGCGCCGACGCACAGGCGGCGGCCGACGCGACCCGGTGGGACTCGCTCGGCCGTGGTCCGTTGCTGCTGGAGACCACCCTCCCCGGAGTCTTCGCCGCCGGCGACGTCAGGAGCGGCTCGGTCAAACGGGTGACCTCGGCGGCAGGCGAGGGTGCCATGGCGATCCGCCTCGTGCACGAGCACCGGGAAAAGGCAGGCAACCTGGTCCGCGCCGCCGACCCCCAGGGCCCTCGGCCGGTGACGGGCCAATCCGTGCCCTGGCGCTGACCTCCCCCGGACGGGCGGCCCGGTCACCAACAGCCTGGTGCAGAGGCAGGTGCTGCCGTACCGCCCGCGCCTGACGGCCGGGCGCCGGCGGGTCACGCGGCGTCGCCGTTACCTCTGGGCATCCACGGGCACTCGGGATCGCGGGGTCAGCCGACGAGAAGAGGCAGTCATGCGGGAGCCGTCTCAGGGCGTAACGGTCGTGGCTCTCCTGGCGGACCCGGACACGCCGACAGAAGTCGCGCGGCTCATGGCCCGGACGCTTCCCGCTCGGCTCGCCGACAAGTCGGGAGAGGGGCAACGCTTCGACGTCGAGGTGGTCAGTGAGCCCTTCACCTCGGAGACCGAGGACCTGGCCAAGTTGATGCGGCGAATCATGGACCGGGGAAGTGCGGAGAACTGGGACATCGTCGTAGCCCTCACCGACCTTCCCCTCCACTCACACGGGCGCAAGCTCGTGGTGAACCTGAGTCACGAACACGGCTTGGCCCTGCTGTCCCTTCCCGCACTGGGGGGCTTGCGGCTGCAGACCAGGGCCCGGCGCGCAGTGGAAGAAGCCGTGCTCGGCCTGACGGCCGCGCAGACCAACGGGGCTGGAGAAACTCCGCAAGACCAGCCGCTTCTGGGGCCCTTCACCGGTCGTCTCAACCCTATCCACCCGGGCCCGGTCGGTGAGGAGGAGGAGACCGCCGATCTCCGGTATGTCGTCAGCGGACCGCGCGGCTATCTGCGCGTGCTCATCGGTATGGTCCGCGCCAATCGGCCGTGGCGGCTGATTCCGGGCTTGTCGAAAGCCCTGGCGGCCGCACTCGCCACGGGAGCTGTCGCCACCGTGAACTCCACCGTCTGGAGCGTGGCAGCGGCCCTGAGCGCACCACGCCTGGTGATCGCCATGGTCGGGTCCATCGGGCTCATGATCGGCTGGCTGATCGTGGACGCGCACCTGTGGCATCGATCGACAGAGTCCTCGCCGGAGGCGAGGAAGAGGACGGCTCTCTACAACGCCTCGACGATCGTAACCGTGAGTATCGGAGTGCTCGTCTGCTACCTGGGTTTGCTGGTCATCAACCTGGTGTGGGCCCTGTTCATCCTCAACGACCGGGTGTTCGCCTCCGCGACACGAACCCCGCTGGACACCACGGAGTACCTGACGTTGTCCTGGTTCGTCGCTTCGATCGCCACCGTGGGCGGCGCGCTGGGATCAAGCCTGGAGAGCGACGAGGCGATCCGGGCAGCCGCCTACTCCAAACGCGAACAGGAACGCCGCCGCATGGTCCGGAACAACCACGGTGACCGGCCCTCGAAGTGAAGTCAACTTGACCCGGCCCTGAAGGGCTGGGCTTGGAGGTAGAACCCAGCTGGCTGCTGGGGTGGACTCCCCGGTCCAGACACCCCGTTATGGGGTGGCAGGGACGCGTGACTCACGCCCCGCATTCCACACGCTCTCGCCACGGGTGGCGATGTTGCGGGAAGCATTCCGGTCGGCGTGGGCAACGACCCCGCACCCCCGGCAGATGAAAAGTCCCTGGCCGACACGGTTGCGCTTGTCGATGTGCCGGCATTCGCAGCACATCTGCGACGTGTACGCGGGATCGACGTAGATGAGCGGCACTCCCGCTCGCTTGGCCTTGTAGACGATGAACTCTCCGAGCTGGGCGAAGGCCCAGGAGTGGAGTGCGACCCGTTGGGGCTTGCGGAGCCGTACCCGGGTGCGGATGCCCTTGAGTTCTTCCAGGGACAGGCCGCGTCCGGTGCGTTCAGCCTCGGTCACGATCGTCTTGGAGATGATGTGGTTGGTGTTCGCCACGTGCCGTGCTTCCTTGCGGGCACGGGCCTTGAGCCGCCGCTTGGCGCTCTTGGTGCGCTTCTTCTGGAGCTTGGCACGCAGGGCAAGCTGTCGCTTGCGGTACCGCTTCAGCCCCCGCCCGGCGGCGCGGTAGCCGTCGGACGTGGTGGCGATGTTGACGATACCGAGGTCCACGCCGAGGAACCCGGCCGGCTCGTACTGCTCGGCCTCGGGCACGTCACAGGTGGCGACGAGGTAGAACACGCCGTCGCGCTCGATCAGGTCGGATTCGCCCTGCCGGTGCGCCTGGAGCATCGTGAGCGCCTCCGCGGAGCACACGAATGAGACGTTCTTGACCCGGCCGTCCATGGTCCAGATGGACACCGTCTGCTGGTCGTACTGCCAGCTCAAACACCGGTCGTCATACGGCTGCGCGGCCCGGGGCCGGAACCTGACCGGCTTGGACTCAGCCTTGCGGCGACGCCTGGAGCCTTCCGGGCCGAGATTCCCCGCACGGATGTTGGCCTTGAGCGTGGTGTACGAGTCGCGCACCTTCTTGACGACATGTTGCGCGGCCTGTGCTCCCAGCCCACGAGCTTTGAGCTCGGCGTAGGTGTGCTTGCGCAGCTCGTACTCACGCGGCACGCCGTGCTCGAACGCCACCTCCGACACCCAGTTCGCGGCGTCATTGACCGTGCGCAGGGTGCGCTCAAGCACGGATGCCTGCCCCGCATCCGGCATGAGTTTGACCTGCGTCACGATCTTCACAGGCGTGATCGTAGCGTTGATCTATGTCACCCCGCTGGGGGGCCAAACCCCGATGTCCGCCGCAGGGGCCGCAGCGTCGTCTGCACCGTGCACGCCCACCTGGTCTTCACTCCCACGTACCGGCGCGGACCATTCACCGACGAGATCCTTCGGCGCTGCGAAGAGGTCATGCGCGACGTGTGCACCGACTTCGGCGCGGAGCTGCGGGTGTTCAACGGCGAACGCGATCACGTTCACCTGCTCGTGCACTACCCGCCCCAGGTCGCCATCTCCCGGCTCGTAGGCTCCCTCAAGGGTGTTTCCGCCCGGCGCCTGCGGCAGGAGTTCCCCGGCCACATCCGCACGTACCTGTGGGGCGAGCACTTCTGACCGCCGTCCTACTTCGCCGCCTCGTGCGGGGGCGCCCCACACGCCGTCATCAAGAAGTACATCGACAACCAGGAACATCCCGGCTGAGGTCACCAGCGCAGACCCGCGCACCCGCGCGGATCACAGCAGTGTCGACAAGCGCTTCCTCCCGGGCGTGAACGCCCAGGGTTCCGCGCTAGATCATGCTGAACCGGTGACGGCACAAACGGCCCACGGGACGCGAGCGTGCCGGCATCGCCCCCCTCACCGCAGTTCGATGTGCCGGGAGTTAGGGCCCCCGCGACGCCTCCTTCGGGGTCCAGCCCGCGCCCATCGCATCGGGCGGTTCGGATCAGCTGATCGATCAGTGCCTGCCCGTTTCGCGCCAGGGCCGACGGGGACCCGGGCGCTACGCCGCCGAAGCGCCAAAGCTCCGTATGGCCGGCCGGCGGCGGCACCGCTCCCTCGAACCGGGTGAACGGCCCGCAGAGGCATGCCGGAGCCACTGACCCCGCGCACCAACTCCCGGACGTCGGGCTCCTTGCGTCGCCTCCATCACCGCCGTGCTGCGGTCATGTCGCGGCACCGAAGGAAGCCATCATGAAAGCAGCGGTATATGAAGGCCCGCGAACGGTCACAGTGAAGGACGTACCCGACGCGAAGATCGAACACCCCTGCGACATCATCGTCAAGATCACCACCACCAACATCTGCGGTTCGGACCTGCACATGTACGAGGGCCGCACCTCGTTCGAGTCCGGCCGAACCCTGGGACACGAGAACATGGGCCAGGTCGTGGAGGTCGGCTCGGCCGTCCGCAAGGTCCAGGTCGGCGAGTATGTGGTCCTGCCCTTCAACATCGCCTGCGGCTTCTGCAAGCAGTGCGAACGGGGCCTGACCAACTACTGCCTGACCATGCAGCCCGAGCCGGCCCTCGCCGGAGCCGCCTACGGATTCGCCGACATGGGCCCCTACCAGGGCGGCCAGGCGGAACTGCTGCGCGTACCCTATGGCGACTTCAACGCGCTGCGTCTGGGCGAGGACGCCGCCGACCGGCAGACCGACTACGTGATGCTCGCCGACATCTTCCCCACCGGCTATCACGCCACCGAGATGGCCGACGTCAAGCCCGGCGACCAGACCATCGTCTTCGGAGCCGGTCCCGTCGGGCTGATGGCGACATACTCCGCCCTCCTCAAGGGCGCCGGCCGCGTCTGGGTGGCCGACCACCAGCCCGACCGACTGCGCAAGGCGGAGGAGATCGGCGCCATCCCGATCAACACCGCCGACCAGAATCCGGCCGAGGTCGTCAAGGAGGCCACCCTCGGCCTGGGCGCCGACAACGGTTGTGAGTGCGTCGGCTACCAGGCACACGACCCACAGGGACACGAGGACGCCAGCCTCACCCTCAACGGACTGATCGACTCAGTCAGGTTCACCGGCCACATCGGCGTGGTCGGCGTGTTCCTGCCCGAGGACCCCGGCGGCGCCGAGGCCCAGGGAGAGTTGGAGGCGCAGGGCAAGGTCCCGATCGACTTCGGCATGATGTGGTTCAAGGGCCAGCACATGGGGACCGGGCAGGCGCCGGTGAAGAAGTACAACCGGGCGCTGCGGGATCTGATCGCCGGCGGGAAGGCAACGCCGAGCTTCGTCGTCTCCCACGAGTTCAGCCTGGACGAGGCCCCCAGCGCCTACGAGCACTTCGACGCCCGTGACGAGGGCTGGACCAAGGTGGTCCTGCATCCGAACGGACACGGCAACGGCCACAAGAAGTGAGGAACCCCGAGGTCCGCCGACCCACCTGTCTCCCCGTCCGCGGCCTGCGCCACGGCAACACTGCCGCCGACATCCCCTGATCCAGGCCGGACTTGCGGACCTCATTCACCTGGGAAGTGCTTCTTTCCCTCGCAACCGACGGGACCTTCGACAAGCCCCGTCGTTGCAGGTCAGAAGCACTTCTCTCGTCTAGGATCAGCCCTCGGACGCCCGCCCACGTGAAAGCTGGGCACGGAAGGAGATCGCGCCTGTCGGGAGCCCCTGTCGACAGCTCGCTACGGGGTCGTGGCCAGCGGATCGAGGAAGGTCAGAACTGAGGCATCCTCCTCGATCAGTGGGACGAGAACGGCGTTGAAGGGGCCGCCATAGGGGGCGTTCAGGTGTTCCTGGAAGGCGTCCTCGTCCCGGTACACCTCGAATATCCAGAAGGCGCGCGGGTCGGCCGCCCTGGTGTAGACGTCGAAGGCGATGTTGCCTTCCTCCTCGCGGACCTTCAGGGCGTAGTCCGCGATCAGGCGGGCGACCTCGTCCTCCGCTCCCTCACGGGCGGTGAACTCGGCGAGCAGGGTCTTCTTCATGGTCTCGTTCTCCATGTCGGTTGTAGGCGTCACTTGTGGGCGGAGTCGAGGTGCCAGACGGCGGCCCTGTCCAGCTTCACCGAGCCGTTCTCGGCGAAAACCTGCACTCCCTGGCTGGCGGGGTCGGGGAAGATCTGGTCGGTGATCGTGGCCTCGCCGCTGCCGCCGAAGACCTCGACTGACGACCAGTCGACGAGGATCCGCAGCTTGACCTTGCCGTTCTTGGCCTTCAGAGGTGCGGTCTGAGCGCCGGGGAAGGTGCTGTTGAAGTCGACGGCGCCGGAGTGTGTGCGGTCGACGTACAGCTCCTGTGTCGTGGTGTCGTAGCCGATGACGGTCTCCTCGCCATTGGCTCCCGTGCGCACTTTCAGGCCGAACCGGTCCGCGTCCTCGAGGGAGAAGGTCGCCTCGATGTCGAGCGCCTTGCCCTGCGCAGCGGGGCCGATCAGGGTCTTGGACGTGTTCTTGACGCTGACGCCGACCGTGGACACCGCGTGGGGCTGTCGTAGGGACGTCACGCTGTTCACGGGCTCGCTGGTCAGCCGGACGCGGCCGTCGATGGTACGCAGGGCCATTTCCCGGGGGATGCTCTGCGCTCCCCGCCAGGCGGACGTGGGGATGGCACCGCTGTAGTCCCAGTTGTTCATCCAGCCGATCATGTACCGCTTGCCGCCCGGCGCGTTGTCCCAGGAGACCGCCGCGTAGTAGTCCTTGCCATAGTCGGCCCAGTCGGCGCGCTGGACGACGGACTTCGCGGGCGCCTGCGCGGCGGTGAACTGGTCGGCGAGGAGGTGACCCCAGCCGGCGGTGTTCATGTCGGCGATCTGGATCTGCGCCTGTTTGCCCGCGTAGGGGCGCATGTCGAAGGAGGCCCAGTCGAGGGTCTCGCTGTTGGAGCCGGTGGCGCTGCGAACGACCTTGCCGTCGACGACGAGGTTGACGGCCGTCTCCTGGGAGACGGGTTGGGCCTGGGTGCCCGAGAGCATGATGTGGTCGACGTTGAGGTGGCCCCAGCCGCCACTGTTGTCGTCGACGATCTTTACCTGCGCCTTCTTGCCGGCGAGGTTTTTGACGTCCCAGGAGGCCCAGTTGAGTGCCTCGCTGTCCTGTCCGGTGGTGCTGCGGACCACCTGGCCGTCGACGAGGAGTTCGACGGCGGTGGGGTTGCCGGAGCCGGCGGGGTGGTTGCCGCCGCCGACAAGGAGGTTGACGTAGTCCTTGTCGATGGTGAACTCGGGCGAGGTGAGGGTGCCGGTGGTGGAGTCGCCGTTCAGGTAGCTGTTGGCGAGGCCGCTTCCCAGGAAGCCGGAGACCTCCTGCTGGTTGGGGAGGGTGCCGGTGGCCGGTGCGGTGCCGAAGGCGTCCCCGGTGGTCGTCCAGTCGCCGTAGGTGCCGGCCTCGAAGTCGGCGAGGACCGTGCCCGCGGGCGGCGGGGCCTGCTCCATGACAGTGCCGTCCACGTGAGGGTGCCGGCCGCCGCCGACCTTGAAGTTCAGGTACTTGCTGTCGACGGTGAAGGAGGGCGAGGTCAGCGTGCCGGTGGTGGCGTCTCCCGAGTGGAAGCTGTTGGCGAGGCCCTTGCCGTCGAAGCCGTCGACCGTGCCCTGACCGTCCACCGCCCCGGCGGCGGGAGCCGTTCCGAACGCGGTGCCCGTGGTCGTCCACGAGCCGAAGTCGGTGCCCTCGAAGTCCTGCACCACCGTGCCGGTGGGCGGGGTGTAGGTGCCCTTGTCCTCTGCGGTGAACTTCTTGCCGTCGAAGGCGCCGAGGAAGTACTGGGCGGCCGAACCGCCCGCGATGCCACCGGGGTTGATGTTGACGACCAGGACCCACCTGATCTTCTTCTTGTCCCCGTCGACCGCCAGGGGGAACAGGTCGGGGCACTCCCACACGCCGCCCGTCGCGCCGGACGGCCCGAACTCGCTTCGCAGCGTCCAGTCCTTGAGGTTCTTGGAGGAGTAGAACCGTACCTTGTGTTCGGCGGACATCGACACCGTCATCAGCCAGCTTTTCGTCGGCGCGTACCACTGGACCTTGGGGTCGCGGAAGTCCTTGGAGCCGATGTCGATGACGGGGTTGCCCTGGTACTTGGTCCAGGTGCGGCCGCGGTCGGTGCTGTAGGCGAGCGACTGGGCCTGTATGCCCGTGGTCTTGTTGTGGCTGGTGTAGATCGCCACCATGGGCGGGTTCTTCTTCGTGCCGAAGCCGGTGGAGTTGTCCCGGTCGACGACCGCGCTGCCGGAGAACACCATCTCCTTGTCGTCGTGCGACAGGGCGAGCGGCAGTTGCTTCCAGTGCACGAGGTCGTTGCTCACCGCGTGCCCCCATGACATGTCGCCCCACGCGTTGCCGTTGGGGTTGTACTGGTAGAAGAGGTGGTATTCGCCCCTGTAGTACACGAGGCCGTTGGGGTCGTTCATCCAGTTCTTCTCCGGCGTGAAGTGGAACTGGGGACGGTAGGTCTCGGAGTACGGCGGAGTGCCGGCGGCCACGGCCTGCGGGGCGAGCAGGGCTGCGGACAGGGCGCAGACGGTCGCCACCGCTGCCGTCATCCGTACGCGGGCATGCCGGGATAAACGTCTTGAGCTCATGGTGTCTCCTGTGCTGTGGCCGCCCATCTGGCGGAGCCTGTGGCTCTGGCGTGGACCGAGCGGAAAGTGACGCCCTGATCGGCGCCGTCGTCCACGCCGCCGGCCGAGGGCGTGTCATCGTTGACTTGTGTCATCGATGACATCGGGTGGCCCGATGATGAGCGGAGTCCGGCCGATGCGTCAACGGTGCGGGCGGGATTGCCCGGCGCGGCCCGCCCGCCCGTCAGGCGCCGCCGGCAGCCGGGAGCTGCTCCAACCGGTTCCCCCACGGCGGATTGGGACCGGCCACCGAGCAGGTCAGGGCAGCGACCCGGGTGGCGAACCGGCAGGCTTCCGCGACATCGTCGAGACCGAGACCGTCCAGCCGGCCACCGAGGAGTCCGTGGGCGCCGAGGTGGTGCAGCAGGCCGGCGGTGAAGGAGTCCCCCGCACCGACCGTGTCGACGACCTGCGTGGCCACTCCGGGAACCCGCAGCCGTACGCCGTCGAGCGAGGCGAGTGCGCCGTCGACACCCAGCGTGATCACGACGAGCCGTACCCCCGCGGCGTGCCAGGTGTCGCACGCCTGCTCGGGCGGGGTGCCGGGCAGGAGGAGTTCGAGGTCGTCCTCGCTCAGCCGCAGGATGTCGGCGAGAGCGCACCAGTGCGCCAGCCGGGCGCGGTAGGCCTCGGGGTGCACCAGCAGCGGCCTGACGTTGGGATCGATGCTGATGGTGGCCCGCGGAGCCGCTGCCGACAGGAACTCCTCCACCACCGCTCCGCCGGGCTCTCGGACCAGCGCCAGCGACCCGGTGTGCACACAGGCCGTCTCGGACAGATCCACCCCTGCCAGTTCCCCGGAAGTCCACTGCCAGTCGGCCGTGTTCTGCGCGTGGAACGAGAACGCGGCCTGCCCGGCGGCGTCCAGCTCCGCCACGGCCAGCGTGCTGGGCTCGGCGGCGGCGACGGCGTACGACAGGTCGACGCCGGACGCTTCCAGACGGGACCGGAACAGGCGGCCGAACACGTCGCCGGACAGGCGGGCGAGGAAGCGGGCCGGCGTACCGAGCCGGGCCAGGGCCACCGCCGTATTGGCAGGTCCGCCGCCGGGCAGCACCCGAAGAGCGAGTTCGTTCGAGGCGTGTGCCGGTTCGGTGAAGGCGTCCGCGACGCACTCCCCCAGGACGGTGATCTGGCGCGGGCTCATGGGCTGCTCATCTCTTGGAACAACGGGCGGAATCGGGCACGTAACGGGCGGTCGCGGAACGGCTTCGGGCGGACGACGAGCACGAGCGTTGCCGATTTGTGACGAGTGGAAGGCATTGACGTTGCCGGGATCCGGAGTCCATCATCCTGGCCAGGCAGTGTCAACGATGACATAAGTCAACGATGACACCCCGAGCGGCACGCTCTGATCCCACACCCCGTGCCGCCCGCTATCCCACAGGAGTCGATCATGTCTCGCACCACTCGCCTGTCCTCCACCCTCCTCAGAGCCGCCGCGGTCACGGGCGTCGCGGCCCTCACCCTGACGGCCTGCGGGTCCGGCTCCGGTTCGGGCTCATCGAGTTCCGGCTCGGGAGAGGTCAAGGTCGGTCTGATCACCAAGACCGACACCAACCCGTTCTTCGTGAAGATGAAGGAGGGCGCGGAGAAGGCCGCCAAGGAAAACGGTGCCAAACTGTCCACCGCTGCGGGCAAGTTCGACGGGGACAATGCCGGGCAGGTCACAGCCATCGAGAACATGGTCGCTGCCGGAGTGAAGGGCATCCTGATCACCCCGAGCGACTCCAAGGCGATCGTGCCCGCGATTCAGAAAGCCCGTGCCAAGGGTGTCCTGGTCATCGCTCTGGACACGCCGACCGAGCCGGAGAGCGCGGTCGACGCCCTCTTCGCCACCGACAACCTCAAGGCCGGCCAGTTGATCGGCGAGTACGCCAAGGCGGCCATGAAGGGCAAGACGGCGAAGATAGCCGCCCTCGACCTGGCGCCGGGCGTCTCCGTCGGCGTGCAGCGCCACGACGGTTTCCTGAAGGGCTTCGGCGCCACCGACAAGGACGTCGTGTGCGCCCAGGACACCGGCGGCGACCAGGCCAAGGGCCAGACCGCGATGGAGAACTGCCTGCAGAAGTCGCCCGACATCAACGTCGTCTACACCATCAACGAACCTGCGGCCCTGGGCGCGTACACCGCGCTGAAGGCCAAGGGCCGCGAGAAGGACGTCCTGATCGTATCCGTCGACGGCGGCTGCACCGGCACCCAGGCGGTCAAGGACGGCAAGATCGCCGCGACTTCGCAGCAGTATCCGCTGAAGATGGCCGCCGAGGGCGTCAAGGCCGTCGTGACGTACGCCAAGGACGGCAAGAAGGCCTCGGGTTACACCGACACCGGCGTCACACTGATCACCGACAAGGCCCAGGACGGGGTCACGTCGAAGGACACCGGCTATGGCCTGGAGAACTGCTGGGGCTAATCGACCCCATCTAGCGTACGACACCGCCACTTCTCTCAGCGGGGCGGTCGACCCACCTCCCGGTCAGGGACGGCCGCCCCCTTGTCCTGGCGGCGGGGCTTCAGCCCTCGTCCTCCGACAAGGACATCTGTCTTCCGACAAGGACTTCGCATGACAGCCACGACAACGCCGTACTCGGAGCTCAAAGCGCCGACCACGGCCCGCCGACTGCTCACGGCGCCGACCACCGGGCCCCTGGCCGCCCTCCTCCTGGCCTGCGCCTTCTTCTCCTTCTCGACCGACCAGTTCCTCACCGGCGGGAACTTCTCGCTGATCGTGCAGCAGGTCATGGTCGTCGGCACCCTCGCCATCGGACAAACCCTGATCATCCTCACCGCGGGCATCGACCTGTCCTGCGGGGCGGTGATGGCCTTCGGCAGCATCGTGATCGCCAAGATGGCGGCCGAGGGCTCCGTCCCACCATTCGTCGCGATCGCTCTGGGATTGGCCGTCTGCGGCGGCTTCGGGCTGCTCAACGGACTGTTGGTGCAGAAGATCCCGCTACCGCCGTTCATCGTGACCCTCGGCATGCTCAACGTGGCGTTCGCACTGACCCACATCTACTCCGAGGAGCAGACGGTCACCAGCCTGCCCGGCCCGCTGACGGCCCTCGGTGAAACCTTCCCGCTGGGCCACACGGACATCACCTACGGCTCCCTGGTCACCATCGCCCTGTTCCTCCTCCTCGCCTACGCGCTGAGCAGCACCGGCTGGGGCCGCCACGTCTATGCCCTGGGCAACAGCGCCGAGGCTGCCCGGCTGAACGGCATCCGCACCTCCCGCCTGACCATAGGCATTTACACCGTGGCCGGCCTGCTGTACGGCATCGCCGCCCTGCTGCTCATCTCCCGTACCGGGGTCGGCGATCCCCAGGCCGGGCAGACCGACAACCTGGACAGCATCACCGCCGTGGTGCTCGGCGGCACCAGCCTCTTCGGCGGCCGCGGTTCGGTCCTGGGCACCTTCATCGGTGTCCTCATCGTCGGTGTGTTCCGCAACGGCCTCCAGTTGATGGGCGTCGCCTCCATCTACCAGACCCTGATCACCGGCGTCCTGGTGATCCTCGCGGTGACCGTCGACCAGATCTCCCGGAGGAAGGCACGATGACCGCCACCACCGCCCCCACGCCCGTTCTCCAGGCCCGCGGCCTGGTCAAGCGGTACGGCCAGGTCACCGCCATCGACGGCGCCGACTTCGACCTGCTCCCCGGGGAGGTCCTCGCCGTCATCGGCGACAACGGCGCCGGCAAGACCAGTCTCATCAAGGCCCTCACCGGCGCAGTGGTTCCCGATGCCGGTGAGATACGGCTCAACGGCGAACCCATCACCTTCTCCGGTCCCCAAAGCGCCCGCGCCCACGGCATCGAGACGGTGTACCAGGACCTCGCCGTGGCCGCCTCGATGGACATCGCCTCGAACATGTTCCTGGGGCGGGAGCTCCGCCGCGCCGGCATCCTCGGCAGCGCCTTCCGGATGCTCGACAAGAAGCGCATGCGCCAAGAGGCCGCCGAGCACATGGCCGACCTGAAGATCGGCCTGCGCTCTCTGACCCAGTCGGTCGAGACCCTCTCCGGCGGACAGCGCCAGGCCGTCGCGGTCGCCCGCTCCGTCGCCTGGGCCCGTTCCGTCGTCGTCATGGACGAACCCACCGCCGCCCTCGGCGTCAAGGAGTCCGGCCAGGTCCTGGATCTCATCCGCCGTGTCCGCGACAAAGGCATGCCGGTGGTCCTGATCAGCCACAACATGCCCCATGTTTTCGAGATCGCCGACCGGATCCACGTGCACCGCCTTGGCCGGCGCGCCGCCGTGATCAAGCCCTCCGACTACTCCATGGCCGAGGTCGTCGCCATTATGACCGGCGCTCTCACCGTTGATGCGGCCGGAGATACTGTCGTAGCGGACTCGGAGGCCGCGAAGGCCGCCGGAGTCCAGGCCACCTGACAGCACAACCCCGCTCTCGCAGTTTCCGGCCGAGGCCGCGGCCGGAACCGAGAGCCCTCAGGAGACGGTTTCCTCCATGGCAGCGAACCGCCGCCCCACCCTGGCCGACGTCGCGCGAGAAGTGGGCGTCAGCGCCAAGACGGTCTCTCGAGTCCTCAACGAGGACGGACCCGCTTCCGCGCAGACCAGGGAACTGGTACTGACCGCAGTGGCCAAGCTCGGCTTCCAGCCGAACCTCATGGCCCGCAACATCCGCGTCGGCGGACCCGACACCACCATCGGCCTGGTCATCCCCGACCTCGCCAACCCCTTCTTCGGAGCGGTGGCCCGCGCCATCGAGGACACCGTCCGTGAACGCGGACTGACCCTCCTCATGGGCTCCTCCGCCGACGACCCCGACCGCGAACGCGCCCTGACGGACAAGTTCCTCGCCCGCCGCGTCAGCATCCTGATCGTCGTCCCGTCCGTCGGCGCCGACCACTCCCACCTCAAGCCCCACCGGATGGCGGGACTGCCCGTGATCTTCCTGGACCGCCCCGGAGTCGGCCTGTCGACGGACAGCATCGTCAGCACCAACCGTGCCGGAGCCCATGCCGGCATCGCCCACCTCGTCGCCCAGGGGCACCGCCGCATCGGCTTCGTCGGCGACCTTCCCCTGAAGCTCTACACCCGGCGCGAACGTCTGGCCGGTTACCGATCGGCGCTGGAGGAAGCCGACATCCCCCTCGACCGCTCCCTCGTCGCCAACGCCCACGACCAGCAGGGCGCCGAGACCGCGACCGCCCAACTCCTCGACCTGGCCGATCCCCCCACCGCCCTGTTCGCCGGAAACAACATCATGGCGCTGGGCATCGTCGCCGAACTGGCCCGCAGCAAGCGCAAGCACGTGGCCGTCGTCGCCTTCGACGACGTCGCGCTCGCCGAGGCACTCGAACCGGCCCTGACTGTCGTCGCCCAGGACCCGGAAGAACTTGGCAGAGCCGCCGCGGCCACCGCCCTGTCCCGACTCGACGGCGACCGCTCTCGCGCCCGCACCATCACCGTTCCGACACGCCTGATCCTCCGAGGTTCAGGCGAGCAACCCGCGTCGGCCGCCCAGGAAACATGACCCGCGCGCCTCCGTCCGAGCATTGGCGTGTCCATACGACATCCGGCCGCCTGGCCTCTTCAGCAAGACCGTCGACTCCATACGCCGGCGGAGCCCGACTCATGGTCGCAAAGGAGCGCAGCCTCGCAGGCATCCTCACTCCTCGGCAGCATCGCCCACCGGTCGGCGGGCGGTGCGCGCCGCACGGGCCAGGTCCAGGGGCTGATCGAGCCGGTTCTCGCGGGCCGAGCGGCGCTGCGTCCACTCCGTCAGGCGGCGAGGAGGTTGAAACTGGACAGCGGAGGCCCGTAAACCTTCTGGGCACCCACGCGGTCGAGTTCGGAGATTGCGAGCTCCCGTGATCCCACACCACCACAGAAGTAGTGCATGACCGATTGCGGGTCGTACTGCGTGAGGTCCACCGTTCCCTCGGTGGATTCGTCGGGGCACACGGCGGGCGCGCCCGAGCGGATGTGTTCGTGCCGGAAGCCGATGGCATGGCCCAACTCATGCCGCAGTACCCCCACCCGGTCGAAACTGGTGGTCTGGTACGACGGGTCGATGAAGACGCGCCTGCGGTTCTCCGGGTCGTTCGGGAAGAACGCCGCGGCGATGAACTGGCCCCCGGAGTCGAGGTGCCGTACCGGGAAGACGACTTCGGGCGGCCGCAACGAATCGCTTTCGTCGGCGGCCTCCACGTGCGCGAACTGCACGCCGCAGGTCGCCGACCAGTCGTCGGTGGCGCGTCGCATGTTCTCGACGACCGACTCGTACCACTCCCGCTCTGGGAAGGTCTTGCGCAGGACGCAGTACTTCAGGACCGTACCCGGCTCCCAGCGCAGGAACTTGCCGTCCTGCAGGATGCCGAGCAGGCCGCTGCTCGGCTGCCCGAGCGGGCTGATGCCGCTGCCTATGGCGCCGACCCCTGTCTGTGCCAGCAGCCGGGCCGCCTCGCGCTGTGCCCGCAGTGCCCTCTGCGCCTGGATGTAGACGTCGAGTTCGTCGGCGTCGAGCAGCAGATCACCCTCCGCCCGATAGAACACCTGGCCGTCGATGACGATCTCGGGGCGCCGCACGTCGGAGCTATCTGTCATTTTCCGTTCCTCTTTCGAGCAGTTGCGGCCGGAACAACCTGATCCACTCGACCATCATCTGGTCGCGATCCATGAGCTGGTCGCCCCGGGCGACCCGGAGCGACTCGGCGTCCACATCGATGAGAGGGAAGCTGTTGTTCCAGGCGATGAACTCCGGCAGCGACGCAACGGACTCACGCAGCCCGGGAAACCGGTCCAGCAGGCGGCTTTCCTGTGTCCGCTGTTCACTTGCGCCGTTCTCGTCGGGCACCGTTCGCTCCGGAAGGTTTGGTGCTGAAGGCTCGGTCACTGCCAGAGCACGCTGGCCCGCACCTTGATGTCGGAGTTCCACTGGATGGAGCCCACTATTTCCAGGATGCCGTCGTCGTGCGGAACGACGTTGGCGACGCTCATCGTTGCCAGCCCTCGGAACGGGACATTGTTCCCGTCGACTTCGCAGAGCGACACAAACGCCCGGCTGTACGACTTGAGAGTGGGGCCGCAGATGAGCCGCCTCGCGAAGACGCCGTGCGCGGGGAAGAAGAACGTCGTGTAATCGACGATCCGCTGCTCTCCGCCGGCTTCGTTCCCGGGTTCCAGGAGTTCATCCCGGACGTCGATCTCGACCTGTTCTGGGGAAGCGTACGAAACCATGTGATGCCCGCTTTCTGAGAGCGTCAGCGCTTCTTTCCCCGTGTCTCCGACCCGAGGCACACGGTCGACCGCGCCAAGAAGTTGACGCAGGAACTAGGTGGGTGATGCGGAAGGTGAAGGAATGCCGCACTTCCGCAAGCGCGGTCTGGTTCCAGAATACGCTCCGACCTGCCACTTTGCAGCGCGGTCCGCTGCCCGCAGCCACGACGGTGGACCGTGAGCCAGCCCTAGATCTGCTCAACCGCCCATCGCTTGAAAATCGGGATGAATACCCTGACACCAGCGGCAAGGGTGGCAGGTGAGCCGCAGGCCGAACGGGCACCAACTTCTCCGGGACGAGCGGAAGTTCTTACGAGAAGCTGACACGGGACCGAAACATCCGCCTCCCACCTGCCCCACAGTCAACTCTGGCTCTGTACGTCACCGACCGGCGGTGGCAACGAGGCACGAGGAGTCAGACGTGAGCAGGCATATCAGGCGCAGGTCGAAGTCGCAGGTCCGAATGACCATTGCCGGGGCCGGCATCCTCGCGTCGGCGGCAGTCGCGACCATGGTGGCCATCGCTTCGGCGGGCGAGGTCCCCCGCGCACACGAAGGCGCGACGACGAAGAGCGCCAAGGCAGGAGCCGACCACGCCGTCTTCGTACAGGGCAACGAACTCGCCGGAAACACCATCCACGTCTTCAAGCGCGGCGAGGACGGAAAGCTGACCGCCTCGGGCACCTACGCGACCGGCGGCAAGGGCGGGGACCAGGTCGACGCGCCCACCGACTCCCTCGCCTCTCAGGGCTCACTCGTTTACGACCGCGGCTCACATCTGCTGCTGGCAGTCAACGCCGGCAGCGGCACCGTGACCTCGTTCCGGGTCGAGGGACAGAAACTGACGGGCCGGCAGGTGGTGCGCTCGGCAGGGGACTTCCCCTCATCCATCGCGGTGTCCGGCAACCTCGCCTACGTCATGAACGCGGGAGGCGCGGGCAGCGTCCAGGGCTTCAAGATCACCGCCAACGGCCTCAAGCCGCTCAGCCGTTCGTATCGCTCCCTCGGGCTGAAGAACGACAAGGTGCCGTTGTTCAGCAGCTCGCCCGGCCAGGTCGCATTCACGCCGGACGGCCGTGAGCTGGTCGTCACCACGAAGTCGGCCAACACCATCGAGGTGTTCCCGATACGGCCCGACGGACGTCCCGCACACCGGGCGAAGGTCAACGACTCGGCCGGCGGCGTGCCGTTCGCGATCACCTTCGACAAGGCGGGCCGGATGTTGGTGGCGGAAGCCGAGAAATCGACGGTCAGTACGTACAAGGTGCTCGCCGACGGCAGCCTCAAGGTCGTCCAGAAGCCCCTCGCCAACGGCCAGAACACGCTGTGCTGGCTGGAGCGCGCCGGCGACTTCTTCTACGGCGGCAACACCGGCAACTCAACCGTCACCGGCTACCGCAGCGACCGGCACGGCAGGCTCGCGCTCACCAACGAGATCGGCATCGCCACCCCGCCGTCGGCGATGTCCCAGGGGGTCATCGACCTGGCCGTGACGCAGGACGAAAGGTTCCTGTACGTGCAGAACGGGACCTCCGGCACCGTCGACGGCTTCCGCATCGGCAGGAACGGCTCCCTCACCAAGGTCACCACAGCCACCGGACTGCCCCCCTTCGCCGAGTCCGGCATGGAGGGCATAGCCGCTGTGTGAAGAAGCTGCCACTGCGGCCCGGCGCCCTGGAGAACCTGTCCGGGGCACCGAACCCGTTCCGACCTGGCGGGAGTGCTCGACGACGGTCACCGCTCCCGTCGCCGGTGAGGTGTGCGGGCCGGACGCGCCCTCCCTCGGCCGGGCCGGCCCTCGCCCCTGACTGTGTTCGACGGCTCACCCCACCTCCAACGGGAAGCCCGCTGCCGTTCCCGCATGACGAGCGCTGTCATGCCCGCGAGCGGCGTGCGCACGGCATCAGACGACAAGTCACCAAGTCCGCGAAGGGCGTTCACGATTCGGGGTGCTGCCCGGCCGCAGCAGGAAGCCGGCGAAGGAAACCTCGCGTTCCCCCTCCGGGCCCAGCAGATGCACCCATGCCTCCAGCGCGGCGAACGCTAGGGCCCCGTCGGAGGAGTGGGTGGCCACGCGAGGTGGAACAGGCAGCGAGTGAGCATCGCCTGCACCCAGCAAGACACCCCACGGTCAATAGGCGGCGATCCAGCGCCTGACGGCATCGTTGACGGTGTCGTCGAGGGCGCTCAACGCTTGCACGGCTTGCAGGTCTCCTGGCGCGGGCGCGATTCCCGCTCGGGTGAGTGCCGCGTGCAACTCCAGGCGGCGCCGGTCGGCCGGAGCCATCGTCAGGGGCAGCCGCCGGCCCCGGTCGGGAGCAGGCCACGTCGTCTGCTCCTCGGCAGCCCGCGCCTGGGGCGGCACGCGCCAGTCCTCGTCTTCCCACTGCTCCCCAGCCTCCGCCTCGCTCGACGTCGCATGCGCGTCGAATCCGCAGCGGTAGGGGTCCAGGATCAGCACAGGCGCCGTCCCGGCTGTTGGTGAGTACTTCCACTCCTGCATGACAACCTCCAGCGTTCGGTACTCCTTTGGTGCCGAGGAGGCGGCCTGTCCGGTGGACGGTTGCAGGACCGGCAACGAACCACCTGAATGCCCCCAAACCCATTTCGTCACACCACCGCATCACCCCACATCGATCGATCGCCTGAGCGCTCATCGCGTGAGAACCGACCGCCTGACGCACGACGCCGCAGCGAGCCGTACCAGCCGCCGGACTGTATTCCCGAGGCCCGTCACCCCATCGGCAACAGCATGCCTTCATCCCCGACGCCAGCCTCGGCTACCGCCGCGGTCCCGCCGACGGCGACGACTGGTCGATGCCAGGTGTACTCGGCCAATTGGCCGGCAACTCGCGTCGGCCGCCCCGCCCGATACGAACTCACCCGACCCGGCGAGCCTCGTCCGCCACCACGCAGACCGGCTCTCCGTCCCCGAAACCCTGCGCCGCCTCGTCCGCGCCTGCTCAAGCAGCACAACAACCAACTCGACGACGACGCCAGCCTCTTGGTGCGAATGACTTGGCCCCGACACCCACCTGTCCCACGCGGACCCACGGGCTGGAATCCATCAGTCCACCGATCACGACTGACACGCGATACGACTGCGTCATCGCTCGTCAGGCAGCGCGTGAATGCCGACCACGACGACGCGGAACCCTGTGCGGCCCTGCTGCGGGCGTACTGGCTGCCCTTCGAGTCCGACGGTCACGGCGGCGCCGTGCCGACACACGGAAGGCGGCACTGCTTGAATTCCGCCCGGGACTGACAGTGATGGTCAGCGTCGCGGCAGCCACCGTGACTTTCCCGGTCGTGTCCGCCTTCCGGCGCGATCTTCCCTCATGGCCGTCGTGCGCGCTCGAGGTGTCTCAGGCGAGGGCGAGGAAGAGCTTTTCGAGTTCGGCTTCGCTCATCGGGGGTGCGTCCTCGTCGGCGGCGGCCATGCACTGGCGCATGCCACTGGCGATGATTTTAAAGCCGGCGCGGTCCAGGGCGCGGGAGACCGCGGCGAGCTGAGTGACGACGTCCTTGCAGTCGCGGCCGGCCTCGATCATGGCGATGACACCGGCGAGCTGCCCCTGGGCGCGACGGAGGCGGTTGAGAACGGCGGTGCTGGCTTCCTCGTCGACCTTCACGGGCGGCTCCTCCGAGTGGGTTTCTTACGGTGGATCGTACCCCCTGGGGTATCGGTGGACCCGGGCGGGACCCGGGCCACCGGGGCGCGAAGTGGTCAGTCATGGGAGAAACGGATGTCGGGCAGGACCCTGCGCAGCCACGCCGGGCTCCACCACGCGGCGCGGCCGGTGACGCGGAGCAGGGCGGGGAGCAGCACGAGTCGGATCAGGAAGGCGTCCAGGAGGACGGCGGTGCCGAGGACGATGCCCATCTCCTTGGGCGGGAGCGGCTTGGCCAGGGCGAAGGTGAAGAAGACGGCGACCATGACGCCCGCTGCCGCGAAGATGACGCGGCCGGAGTGAGCGAGGGCGGCGGTCATGGCCTTGCGGGGGTCGCCCGTGTGCTCGAAGTGTTCCTTGGCGGAGGACAGCAGAAAGACGGTGTAGTCCATGGCGATGGCGAAGATCATCGCGAAGAAGAAGACCGGGCCCCAGCCGTCCAGGAATCCCTGCGGGTCCAAGCCGAGCAGCCCGGAGCCGTGTCCGTCCTGGAAGATCAGCCGGGCGACGCCGAAGGCGGCGGCGGTGGCCAGGAGGTTGGTGAGCACCCCGAGGGCCGCGATCAGTGGGGCCTGGAGGGCGATGAGCAGCAGGACGAAGCCGAGGGCCAGGATGACGCCGATGACCAGCGGGGCCTTGTCGTCCAGGGCCTGTTTGAGGTCGATGTTCTCCACGGCCGCGCCGCCGACCGACGCCTGGCTCGGGAGTTCGGCCCGGAGGGTCTTGACGATGTCCTTCAGTGACGGGTCGGAGGGGTCGACCGACGGCATGGCCTGGATCAGGCTCCAGTGCGAGCCGTCGGCGGCCGCCTGGGCGGGCAGGACGGCCGCGATGCCGTCGGCGGAGGCGAGGGTGAGGGCCGTGGCCTGTGCCTGGGCGGTGGGCGCGACGATCTGGAGCATGCCGGGGGCGCCCTTGCCGAGGGCCTGCTGCACCATCTCGTAGCCCTGCCGTGAGCTGTCGGCGGCGGGGACGACGGTGATGGACGGCATCGCGGTCTTCAGCCCGAACGCGGGGACGGCGAGCGCGGTCAGGACCAGCACTGCGGGCACCCCGTAGCGCAGCGGGTGACGCCACAGCCGCTCGCCCCAGGCGCCGAAGCGCGGGGAGACGACCTGGTCGGTGCGGGTCCGCGGCAGGGCGAGCTTGTTGACGCGCGGGCCCAGCTTGCCGAGGGCGGCGGGCAGCAGCGTCAGCGTCGCCGCGAGCACGAAGACGACGGAGAGCATGATGCCGACGGCCATGGTGCGGACCGCCGGGGCGGGCACAAGCATCACGGCGGACAGGCTGACGAGCACGGTCAGTCCGGACAGCAGGACGGCCTTGCCCGCGGTGTCCATGGTCTCCTCCACCGCGCGGCGCGGGTCGCCGTGACGGGCGAGGGCGCCGCGGAATCGGATGACGAGGAAGAGGGCGTAGTCGATACCGAGCGCCAGGGCGAACATCAGGGCGAAGTCCATGGCCCAGATGGAGATCGGCGTGACATGGCTGATCAGGACCAACGAGCCCACGGAGGCAGCCAGCCCAGCCACGGTGAGCAGCAGGGGCAGGCCGGCGGCGACGAGCGAGCCGAAGGCAATCACCAGGACGACCAGGATGACCGGCCAGGACAGGATCTCGGCGTGGATCATCGCATCGAGGTTGGCGGTGTTGAAGTCGCTCCACAGCACGGACGAACCGGTGGCCCGCACGGCGATGCCGTCGGTGGACAGCGCGCGCAGCGGATGCTTGAGGTCGTCGGAGGCTCGCACCATGTCGTCCGGCTTGGCCTCGGCACCGCCCAGCAGCACGGCGGTCCTGCCGTCCCGACTGATCGTCGCCCCGGCCCGAGGCTGGACGACCTCGGAGATCCGGTCGTCAGCGGTCAGCAGCCTGGTCGCCTCGGCAAGCACGTTCTGCACGGCGGGGTCGGTGACCGGACGGTCGGCGTGGACGACGACCTGGATCGCGGTGGAGCCGGTGCCGCCGAATTGCTGCTGGGCCAGCTCACGGACCGCGACGGACTCCGATCCGTTGCTCTGCCAGCCCGCACCGGACAGTGCCGTGGTCACCTGCGGCGCGAAGACGCCGAGCACGGCGACCACGATCACCCACCCCGCCAGCACGGATTTGAAATGGCTCACCGTCCAGCCGCCAAGGCGCCCCAGAGGGCTGGGTGGAGTGGGCGGGGACGGTGTGGCTCCGGTCTTGGGGGCATGGTCGACGCTCGTCATGGAATCCTCCCTGATACCCCGGGGGGTAATGTTGCGACGAGCGTACACGATACCCCTGGGGGTATTATCGATTGCGTTCGCATGCTTGGCCATCAGCGGAGGAACCCGTGAGCTACGACCGCACCATCAGCCTGACCAGCGACTTCGCGACCACGGTCGACGCCGTACGCGAAGCCCTCGCCGCCCAGGGCTTCGGCATCCTCACCGCAATCGACGTCACGGCCACCCTCAAGACCAAGCTCGGCCACGACATGGAGGACTACCTGATCCTCGGCGCCTGCAACCCGCCCCTGGCCCACCGCGCCCTCGAAGCCGACCGCACCATCGGCCTGCTGCTGCCCTGCAACGTCGTCGTACGCCGAGAGGGCGACCACACGCTCGTCCAGGCCCTGGACCCCAACACCGTGGTCACTCTCACCGGCCTGTCCGCCCTGCAGCCGGTCGCCCAGGAAGCCGCCGCCCGCCTGGACGCCGCCCTCGCCTCGCTCGCCTGCCCCGCCTGACGCCCGTTGAGATCCCTGGTGACCTCGACCTTCTCTCGGTCCTGGACGCCGCTCGCAGGGCGTCCAGCTGCCACAGCCCGTAGCGCAGGCCCTGCGTGCGGACCGCTTCCCAACGCGCCTGCTCCTGCTTCCGGTACATCCAGCCGCCGCCGGCCAGCACCGCGAGCACACCGATGACGACCACGATCCACCCGTGGGACAGCAGCCAGTTGACGACCGTCACCACCAGGGCGACGGCCAGAACCACGCTCACGAGGAGACCGGTCAGCCGATCGGCCGCGCGCTGCCGCCGGCCGGTCCGGCGAGTGCGCGGACGCGCCGGCCGGCACCTGACCGCCTCGCCCGACCCTTGCGGGTGTCAGGGCTCATCGACCGGCCCGCCTGACGCCGCTCGCCGACTGCCCCAGGACGTTTCCGGATTCCCCGGCCCAGCACACCCAGCACCACAACGATGACGACGGTCAGCTTCTCGCCGAAGCGGCTGCGGGCCTCCGTACACCGCCGCAGCCGCCAGACACCGATGACTGCGAGCAGGAAGGCGAACGGCACCAGAGGGTGCAGTCCGGGCCTGACGGTTTCCGAGGCCGCCGACACGGAAGTTCACACTCGGCCGCACTCCTGTCCGGGCGCGACCAGACGCGCGCCAAAACACGAGCTACGCACCGTCGCCGCCCTCACGCAGGGAATGGATCATGCTCTGCAGGATCCGGAACGCGCCCGACTGCTCGGTCTCGGTCATGCCGGCCAGCATTCTGACTTCGACGGACCGGACCGCCACGGTCGCCTTCGCAAGGCTCCGCCGGCCGCTCGGCGTCAGCCGCGTGGGAAGCACCTTCCCCACCGGTGCCTGCGCAGGCCTGCTCACGTAGCCGTCGCGTTCCAGGGTCTTGAGCAGCACGTTCATCGACTGCCGCGTCACGAACGCACCTCGCGCGAGCTCGGAGTTCGACAAGCCCGGCCGTTGCGCCAGCAGCTCGAGGCAGGAGTAGTGCGTCACGCTCATCCCGAGCGGCCGCAACACCTCCTCCATCGCTGTACGGAGGGCGCTCGACGCCTCTTTCAACAGGTAGCCCAGTGACGTCTGCAGGTCGACACCGTCTTGATTCATGTCAGCATTCTGACATACATTGACCTGTGTCAGAAAGCTGACATGAAAAAGAAGGAGCATCACCATGCCCGCCACCGGCCCCGACTTCATCTCCCTCCAAACGCGCGACCTCGACGCGTCACAGGCGTTCTACGAGCAGTACCTCGGCCTCGTCCGCTCGCAGACCGGCCCCCCGCATGCCGTCGTCTTCGAGACGAAGCCGATCGCCTTCGCACTCCGCGACGTCATTCCCGGCACCGATCTCGCATCCGTCGCCCAGCCCGGCATCGGTACCGCGATCTGGCTCCACGCCACCGACGTTCAGGCCATCCACGACGCTCTCGCCGCCGACGCTCACACCATCGTCTCCGCACCGATCGACGGCCCCTTCGGCCGGACCTTCACCTTCGCGGACCCCGACGGCTACCAGATCACACTCCACGACCGCACCTGACCGGCCAAACACCACCAGACAATCACCGCTCCCCTGAAACCCACGGCTTGCACCCCACGCCCGCGCATGACAGCACCTCCCGCCCGCCGACCTGACGACGTTGCGCCGGCCAGACGGACTCGGCCCGGATGCGGTCGGCCAACAACTGCACCCCGACCATCCGGTGCCGCTCCGACGAGTGGCCGACCCCGGTCGGCATCCCCGTCTGGGTGCCCGCCGGATCGTCCACGAACTCGCGGGCCGCGGGCTGGAGTCGGCGTGGGGACAACGGCATCACCCAGCGGCTGACCAAGCCGCGCTCGCCCACCACCACGGGCAAGATCGAACGCTTTCACCGCACCCTGCGCGAGGAATTCCTCGATCACATGGTGCCGTTCGAGTCGCTGGCCGCCGCCCAGGAAGCGATCGACGGCTGGGTGCACGCCTACAACCAGCAGCGCCCGCACCAGTGGCTCAACATGGCCACCCCGTCAGCCTGTTCTGGCCCCACACCGCCGTCGGCGGCGATGACGAGCATCCTGAACAGGTGGTCTCCGAGCCGGAGTTGTCTGTCGGGGTCGCCGAACCGCCCGTCCTGCCGCCGGAGGGCACCGCGATCGAGTTCGAGGTGCGGGTGCCTCCCAGTGGCGAGATCACCTTGGTGGCGGGCAGGCAGCGAGTCGGTATCCACCAGGCACTGGCCGACCGGACGCTGACGGTCTGGGCTGATGGGAACGTAGCTCTGCCCTGTTTCGGCCGACCGCCTGAGGCGGATCGGCGCGGCACGGACGGCGGCGTCCCTGCTACCGCGGCGCGGCGCGGCGCGCCACCGTCTGCGGAGAGCGGCACACGCTCGGCCGCCCGAGGTGGTCGACGTGTCGATCCTGCGAGCAGAGCGCCTGCGTGAACGCACTTCAAGAAGTGAACCGCGGAACGTGGGTCCACCGCGCTGGACGGATGCATAACGATCGAGTCGAGAAGGTCTGTCACCACCCATCGGAGACGTTCAACTCCTCATGCCCTCGCTCCATTTCGGACCGTTCTTTGCTTCATCTCTTGACGCTTCTGGTACAGACCTTTAGGTTCACCGATCACCAAGACTCCATGAATGCAGTTGTCGTTCATGGATGCGAACACCCCCCACGTCAGCCGTCTGTGAAGGGCTGTGATCCCCCCAGATGATCCATTCATCCCTCGCACGCTCCACCGCGCTCCGACTCACCCTCTCCACCGCAGCGCTCACACTCTCCGTCGGCGCCCTGAGCGCCACCCCGGCCGCGGCCGCCACCGGCGCGATCACCTGGCTCGGCGGCAAGTGTCTCGACGTCGCCGCGGCGAACCCGGCGAACGGCACCGCCGTCCAGCTCTACGACTGCAACGGCACCGCCGCCCAGCAGTGGACGGTCGGCTCGGACGGCACGATCCGCGCGCTCGGCAAGTGCCTCGACATCACCGGCAACTCCACCGCCAACGGCGCACGCCTCCAGCTGTGGGACTGCGGCGGCGGCGCGAACCAGAAGTGGACGGTCACCGCCGCCCGCGACCTCGTCAACCCTCAGTCGAACAAGTGCGCAGACGTCACCGGCAACACCTCGGCCAACGCGACCCCGGTCCAGATATGGAACTGCACGGGCGCGGCCAACCAGAAATGGACCGCCCCCGGCAGCGGAGGCACCGCTCCCAGCGCGCCGATGGCCGTCGCCCCCTACCTGTACAACGGCTGGGGCAGCCCGCCGAACCCGGCGACGGTGATGAACGCGACCGGCGTGAAGTGGTTCACCCTGGCCTTCGTGCTCAGCAACGGCTACTGCAATCCGCAGTGGGACGGAAGCCGTCCTCTGACCGGCGGTGTCGACCAGCAGACCGTCAACACCGTCCGCGCGAACGGCGGTGACGTCATCCCGTCGTTCGGCGGCTACAGCGGCAACAAGCTGGAGAGCTCCTGCTCCAGCGCGGGCGAGCTCGCCGCCGCTTACCAGAAGGTCATCAACGCCTACGGGCTCAAGGCCATCGACATCGACATCGAGGCCGACGCCTACAGCAACGGAACCGTCCAGCAGCGCACGGTCGACGCCCTCAAGACGGTGAAGACCAACAACCCCGGCCTGAAGGTGTACGTCACCATCGGCACCGGCACGAGCGGCCCCGACACCAGCCTCATCAACCGGGCCGCCAACTCCGGCCTGAGTGTGGACAGCTGGACCATCATGCCGTTCGACTTCGGCGGCGCCGGCCAGAACATGGGGACGCTCACCACGCGGGCCGCCGAGGGCCTGAAGACCGCGCTCAAGAACGCCTACGGCTACAGCGACGACCAGGCGTACCGGGACATGGGCATCTCCTCGATGAACGGGATCACCGACCAGAACGAGACGGTGACCGTCGCCGACTTCCAGACGATCCTCGGCTACGCGCAGCAGCACCATCTGGCACGGCTGACCTTCTGGTCGGTCAACCGGGACCGCCCCTGCACGAGCGGGGTCGCCGACAGCTGCTCCGGCGTGGGCCAGTCGGACTGGGACTACACCCGCGTCCTCGCGAAGTACACCGGCTGACCTTCGTCACACCCCCCACCAGCGCAGGAGTGCTCCCATGTCCCGTTCCACCCTGTCCAGAAACAGAAGAACGTCCGGCCGGCACCGGATACCGAGACTGCTCACGGTGACCGCCCTGGTGGCGACGACCCTGTCGGGCCTGTCCGTCGCGGCGCAGGGCGACGCGGTGGCAGCCACCGGCGCGGCCGCCCAGGCCGCGGCCCTGCCGACCGGCTGGGCCACCGTCGTCAACACGGGCAGCGGCAAGTACGTCGACGCCCGCGCCGCCGGTACGGCCGACGGAACGGCCGTCCAGCAGTACGCGTGCAACAGCAGCCAGGCACAGCAGTGGCGCCTCACGGCCACCTCGGGCGGCTACTACCGGGTCGACAACCGTGCCGACGCGACCAAGGCATGGGACGTCACCGGCGTCTCGGCCGCGGACGCCGCCCCGGTCCAGCTGTGGACGTACAGCGGCGGCGCCAACCAGCAGTGGCAGACCGTGGCGGAGTCCGGCGGCACCTACCACTTCGTGAACCGCAACAGCGGCAAGTGCCTCGACGTGCCGAGCGCGTCGACCGCCGACAGCGTGCAGCTCCAGCAGTACGCGTGCAACGGCTCGGCGGCGCAGTCCTTCTCCCTCAACCCCGTCGACGTCCAACAGCCGCCCGGCACACCGGACCTCGGCCCGAACGTCACCGTCTTCGACCCGTCGACGCCCGCGGCCACCATCCAGAGCAGCCTCGACGCGGCGTTCCAGCAGCAGCAGACCAACCAGTTCGGCACCGCGCGCAAGGCCTTCCTCTTCAAGCCCGGCAGCTACGACGCCAACGCCAACGTCGGCTTCTACACCCAGGTGGCAGGCCTCGGGCTGTCCCCCGACGACGTCACCATCCGGGGCGCGGTGCACACCGAGGCCGACTGGTTCCAAGGCAACGCGACCCAGAACTTCTGGCGTTCGGCGGAGAACCTGTCGGTGACCCCGACCTCGGGTTCCGACCGGTGGGCGGTGTCGCAGGCGGCGCCGTACCGGCGGATGCACCTGCGGGGCAACCTCGCCCTCGACGACGGCGGCTGGTCCAGCGGCGGCTACATGGCCGACACCAGGATCGACGGCCAGGTCAACTCCGGTTCACAGCAGCAGTGGCTGTCGCGGAACACCGAGTGGTCCAACTGGACCGGCTCGAACTGGAACATGGTGTTCGTCGGCGCGAAGAACGCTCCCGCGAACAGCTTCCCCAGCCCGCCGTACACCACGGTGAACCAGAGCCCCGTCTCCCGCGAGAAGCCGTTCCTGTACGTCGACTCCGCGGGCGCCTGGAAGGTGTTCGTACCGGCCGTCCGCACCAACTCCACCGGGGTCTCGTGGGGTTCGGGGACGCCGGCCGGGACGTCGCTGCCCCTCTCGGACTTCTTCGTCGTGAAGCCGGGTGCGACGGCCGCGCAGCTGAACGACGCGTTGGCGCAGGGCAAGAACCTGCTGGTGACGCCCGGCGTCTACCACCTCGACCAGACGCTCAAGGTCACCCGGCCCGACACCGTGGTGCTGGGTCTCGGACTCGCCACCCTCATCCCCGACAACGGCATCACCGCCATGACGGTGGCCGACGTGGACGGCGTCCAGCTCGCCGGGCTGCTGATCGACGCGGGCACCACCAACTCCGCGCAACTGCTGGAGATGGGGCCGAACGGTTCCTCCGCGGACCACGCCGCCGACCCCAGTTCGCTGCACGACGTGTTCTTCCGCATCGGCGGCGCGGGCGTGGGGAAGGCCACCACCAGCCTGACGATCAACAGCGACGACGTCATCGGCGACCACCTGTGGCTGTGGCGAGCGGACCACGGCAGCGGAGTCGGCTGGACCAGCAACACGGCGGACACCGGGCTCGTCGTGAACGGCGACGACGTGACCATGTACGGCCTGTTCGTCGAGCACTACCAGAAGTACCAGACCGTCTGGAACGGCAACGGCGGGCGTACGTACTTCTACCAGAACGAGATGCCGTACGACCCGCCCAACCAGGCTGCCTGGATGAACGGTTCGACGCAGGGCTACGCCGCCTACAAGGTCGCGCCGTCCGTGACGAGCCATCAGGTGTACGGGTTCGGCAGCTACTGCTACTTCAACGTCAACTCGTCCGTCGCCGCCGAGCACGCCATCGAGGCGCCGAACAACGCCAACGTGCGCTTCAAGGACATGGTGACGGTCTCGCTGGGCGGCACCGGCACCATCCGGCACGTGGTCAACGACCGGGGCGGACCGTCCAACTCCTCGACCAACGTCGCCAACCTCGTCAGCTACCCCTGACCCGTCCGGGAAGGACCGTCCGATGCACATCAGCAGATCCGGTCCGGCACGCGGGATCCTCGGATTCCTCGTCCTGCTGGCGAGCCTGCTCGGCCTGGCCTCACCGCCGGCCGCGCACGCGAACACCTCGGCGGCACCCTTCAAGGTGCTCGCCCTCTACAACGGCACCTGGGACGCGGCCCACATCAGCTTCGTCCACGAGGCCAACGACTGGTTCCCGAAGCAGGCCGCGGCCAACGGCTTCACCTACACGGCCAGCAACAACTGGGACCTGCTCAGCAACGGGGGCGTGAACGCCTACCAGGTCGTGCTGTTCCTCGACGACCTGCCGCAGACCGCCGCCCAACGCACCGGTTTCGAGCAGTACATGCGCGCCGGCGGCGCCTGGATGGGCTTCCACGTCTCCGCCTTCACCACCGACGCGCAGAGCTGGCCCTGGTACCACAACCAGCTCCTCGGCACCGGCAACTTCCGGTCCAACACCTGGGGGCCGACCACGGCCGTCCTCAAGGTGGAGGACCGGACCCATCCCTCCACCGTGAACCTTCCGGCGACGTTCACCTCGTCGGTCAGCGAGTGGTACAGCTGGTCCAACGACCTGCGGCAGAACCCGGACATCCGGATCCTCGCCTCGATCGACCCCAGCAGCTTCCCGCTGGGCACGGACCCGAACCAGACCTGGTACAGCGGCTACTACCCGATCCTGTGGACCAACACGAAGTACAAGATGCTGTACGCCAACTTCGGCCACAACGCGATGGACTACGCAACGAACACCACCCTGTCGTCGACCTTCGCGAGCGCGACCCAGAACCGGTTCCTGCTGGACGGGCTGAAGTGGCTCGGCGGAGCGGGCGGGTCGGTCCCGCCGACCGGTCCGATCTCCGAGACCACCTGGTACTCCCTGGCCAACGCCGGCAACGGCACCTGCGTGGACGCCCGGGCGGCCGCCACGGCCAACGGGACCGCGATCCAGCAGTACGCCTGCAACGGGACGCAGGCGCAGCAGTTCCAGTTCCGCTCGACGGACAGCGGCTACACGCGGATCACGATCCGTCCGAATCCGCAGCAGGTCGTCGACGTGACCGACCGGTCCACGGCTGACAACGCGACTCTGCAGCTGTGGAGTTGGTCGGGCGGCCTGAACCAGCAGTGGCAGCCGGTGCAGGAGAGCGGCGGGCGCTATCACTTCACCGCACGGCACAGCGGCAAGTGTCTGACCGCAGCGGGTTCGGCCGCGAACAGTGTGCAGCTCACCCAGCGGGCCTGTGACGGCTCGGCGGCGCAGAGCTTCGCGCTCACCGCACAGCCCTGACCGGCCTTGGTCACACACGTGGCCCCGTCGCGTGCCCGCGGCGGGGCCACGCGTGCGCCGTCGGCCAGGCGCGCCGGCCGGGCCCGTTCGGTACCGGCGAACACCCGGGCACCGACCTCGAGGTCCGGGGTGCTGTCGTACGTGACGGGCATGCTGGACTCCGGGCGATCGCCGGTGCCCTGCTCGAGGCCGAGGAACCGGTCGGAATGCAGGGCGGTGGCCACGAGGCCGTTCCGGGCAGGGGCGGGGACCGGAAGGTGGAGCGAGTGGCCGCCACACCTGTGGCGACCGCTACGACCCGTGTCGAGATTCCTCGACCTCGTCCTCTTCTCTCATGTGCTTTCTTCGCTGAGGCGGTCGACTGCCCACGGCAGAAGCTCCTTGGCCACGGACAGGCTGAAGGGCCGCACCAGCGAGCTGAGTTCGGCGCAGGCGGCCGGACCGAGCGTGATGTAGGGCAGGGCGGCCAGCCTGTCGGTGGTGTCCTCGATCTCCGCCCTGCGCCGCGCACCCTCCTCGGTCAGAGCCAGGTGGGACACGTCGTCGAGCCATCCACGCTCACGCAGACCCTCCACGGCCTGCCCCCACTCCTCCGGCGTCCATGCCCGCGATGCGCGCAGCACCTCTGCGTCGATGTCGCCCCCGGCGGCGTGCGTGACGAGAGCCTCGATCCCGCTCAGTCCGGCAGTCAGCAGTGCCGCCACATGCCCGTCGCCACGGAACTCCCGCAGCAGAGTCTGCGCGTGCCAGAGCACCAAGTGGGGTGCGCTCGGCCACGGCAGTGCTGCGTGCGCG
The DNA here is from genome assembly GCF_041435115.1 of Streptomyces sp. NBC_00289. Classification (NCBI taxonomy): domain Bacteria; kingdom Bacillati; phylum Actinomycetota; class Actinomycetes; order Kitasatosporales; family Streptomycetaceae; genus Streptomyces; species Streptomyces sp. NBC_00289. The sequence goes on from NZ_CP108046.1 coordinate 942,888, forward strand.
GCGAACAGGGGGCGGCCTTGCGGATGGTGCACGGTCACCTCAGCCGCGGTACGAGCCAGTTCCGCCGCGCGGGCCAGCGCTGGTGAGGAGACGTCGGCGCCGAGGATGCGGCGGAGCGTGGCATCGATCCCGGTGAGCCGGGCGGCAGCGAACCGCTGCGGCGTGGCCGCTTCCCATGCCGCGGGTATGGCTCGGCGCACGAGTTGGGGATTGAAGTTGTAGAACGTGGCGACGACCAGATCCGCCGGAGCGGCGCCGAGCGCGGCGGAGCGGGATGCGAAGTACCCCGTCCTGGCGTCCACGCCCAACTCGGCGTACAGCCCTGCGGCTTCGGGCGAGAAGTAGACAGCCCCATGGTAGGGCTCGAGAGTTCTCCAGGTCTTGCGCACGAGGGCCAGGCTGTCGCGGTCCAAGTTCTGCGTCATGAGCGGCTCTCCGTCCTGCGGCGGATGGAACGATGCTGTTCATCGAGCACACAACGGCGAGTGAGGGACCCCCATTGATACCGTCTGGTCGGTACGCTATCGGAGCGCTGTTTCGGCGGCTACTGCCCGGCGACCAGTTCTCCGTACCAGTTCGTGATGACGACTGCTGCATCAGCCGGCCGCATTCGGTGCACTTGGCGCGGGGCGTGTTCGCGCGGGCGTAGCAGCCGCTGCAGACGTTGCCTCCCCCGAGGCCGTGGTCAAGGGGACGCGAGGCTCGTCCGCAGCGGCTGCACCTGGGCGCCTCGACGCCCTGGAGGCCGCGGCGATCCGCGTGTGGGACTGTCCAATCAGTGGAGCCGTCCTACTTATTCCGTGCGCAGGCCTTCCGGGCGCATCATCCGCAGCAGCGGCGGCAGGCTGAGCAGCGTGACCACGCCGACCACGGCCGCGCCCACGCCGGTCATGGTCAGGACGCTCGCCCAGTCCATGGCGACCGGTGTGCGGGTCATCTTCAGCAGCACCGAGCCGAGGGTGATACCCACCGTTGTGGCCAGTACGAGGCCGAGTCCGACCGGGAGGGCCGTCTGCCACAGCACCGACAGGCTCAGCGTGCGGCGCCGGGTGCCGAAGGCGACCAGCGCGGAAAGCAGCTTCCTGCGCTCGCGCAGCTGCTCCAGCTGGGAGACCAGCAGACTGGCGCCGATCAGTGCCAGCACGAAGGCGGAGCCGACGAACAGGCCGGTGCGGATGGAGGTGTACTTGGCGTCCTCCTGGGTCGCCGACCAGCTGTAGGTGGCTGCCAGGGGGTCGATTCGGGCGACGACGTTGCGTATGTACTCCCGTGAGCCCGGCACCGACGGGTCCAGACGCAGGTAGACGCCGTCCGAGTACAACGCGGGCGCGGCCTTGGCGGGCAGGGCGGCGGGGGTGACCAGCAGACCGTTGGCGTCCTGCAGTGAGTCCTTGCGCACGTTGACCACCCGCACGTTCGCCGGAACGGTCCAGGGCACCTCGATGCCGCGTTCCGTGGCGTCGTCGTACGACGGGTCGATGTAGAGCTGTCGGCCGGGCTTCACCACGGCGATTTCTTCGGCGTTGCTGGGGGTGATGTAGTGGCTCCTCGTTCGCGTGACGAACACGTCGCCGTCCTTGCAGGAGGGAAGCGTGGCGAGTTCACGCAGGGCGGTGCAGTTGCCCACGGTGAGGCCGTTGGTGTTCTCCGGGTTGCGACGCGCTTGCCCGTACTGCGAGGAGGCCAGGGCCACTGCGGCCCGTACCCCCTTGGTGCCGGTGAATTCGCGCTCGATGCCGGACAGCGGCTTGCGGTCGCTGAAGTCGACCTGCATCTGGACTCGGCCGGGGTCCTGGCCGGTGGCCTTGGTGTACTGGCTCTGTGTTCCGGTGAACAGCATCTGCAGGGCGATGGCTCCGGCCACGGCGACGGCGATGCCGTTGACCATACGTGCCGCGGTTCCGCTGCTCAGCTGCAGCCGCCGTACCGCCAGCTGCCAGGACAGCGCGCCCTTGCCGAGGCGCACGACCACCGCCTCCACGACCCAGGGGAGCAGCGCGGTGATGCCGATCAGCAGCAGCAACACGCCGCCGATGACGAGGTACTGGTTGAAGTCGCCGTTCTTGCGGCCCTTGCCGAGCATCGGGTAGAGCATCGCGAGGCCGGCCAGCGGCGGCAGCAGCCGCCACCACAGCCGGCGGCGGCGCTGCCTGGCCGCGCGCACGACGCCGAGCGGTTCCACCACCACGCCGCGCAACGCGAGCAGCGTGACGAGCACGGCGGCGACCGGGATCGCCACCGCGACCAGCGCGGCGAGCGCCGGGGAGGGATCGAGGTAGCTGGGCCAGACGCTCACGCCCAGCACCTCGGCGGAGCCCAGCGTCTGACGGCCCAGGAGGAAGAAGCCGGTGCCGACCACCAGACCCAGCAGGGCTCCGGCGAGTGCTTCGCCGGCCGCGATCCGCCGGGTCATGTGGCTGTCCGAGCCGACCAGGCGCAGCGCGGCCAGCCGGCGGTCGCGGCGCTCGCCGCCGAAGCGGACGGCGGCGGCGATGAACACCGCGACCGGAGTCAGCAGCACCACGAACACGACCAGGACCATGAGCAGCAGCACCGGGTCGGTCTTCTCGGGTGTGGCGTCCGGGCGGCCATACTCGGTCAGCCGGTGCACCGGGGAGAAGTCGGTGAGTTTCAGCCCCGAGGCGCCCGCATAGTAGGCCAGTTCGTGGGAGCCGATGAGTCCGCTCTCGCCGATCGTGCCGATGATCTTGTAGGGCAGCCGCTCCCGTAGCAGCTTGGCGCCGTCCGAGGCGAGCAGGTCCCCCAGCGCGGAGGAGACCACCATCTCGCCCTTGCCCGGGAAGCTGTCGACCCCCGGGGGCAGCGGCGCCCGCTTTCCCTCGGGCTCGAGGAGCCGGCCGCGGACGTCGTCGTCGTGCCAGACGGTGTCGGTGACGGCGATCAGGAAGGTGTTGTCGGCCTTCGGCGGGGCCTTGTCGGAGTACCTGTAGTCGAAGCGGGCGTCCTCCACCTTGTTGCGGGCGGCGAACACGTTGGGCAGGGCGGTGCACAGCAGGAGCAGTGCCACGCCGAGGCCGACGCCGACGGCGGTGAGCGTCACCCGAACCCAGCCCTCGCGACCGCCGGTGACGGCGAAGCGGGCCCCCATGGCCAGGTCCGTGGCCCACTGGCGAGGACTCATACGGCGCGCTCCATGTCGCGGGACTTGCCGTCGCGGACGACGATCTCGCGGTCGGAGTAGGCGGCCACACGTGTCTCGTGGGTGACCAGGACGACGGCGGCGTCGGTCGAGCGGGCCGCCTCGGTCAGCAGTTCCATCACGCGTTCTCCGTTGAACGAGTCGAGCGCGCCGGTGGGTTCGTCGGCGAACAGCAGGCGCGGTCCGGTGACCAGCGCGCGGGCCACCGCGACGCGCTGGCCCTGGCCGCCGGAGACCTCGCCGGGACGCTTGGCCTTGAGGTCCTCGACCTCCAGGCGCTCCATCCAGCCCAGCGCGGTCCGCTCGGCGTCCTTGCGCGTGGAGCCGTTCAGCCGCAGCGGCAGGGCGACGTTCTCCACACAGGTCAGCTCGGGCACCAGCTGACCGAACTGGAACACGAATCCGAACTCGGAGCGGCGCAGCGCGCTGCGCTGGGCATCGCTCATCTTCGTCAGTTCGCGCCCGTTGTAGGTGATCGACCCGGAGTCGGGCGGCACGATCCCCGCGAGGCAGTGCAGCAGCGTGGACTTGCCGGACCCGGAGGGGCCCATGAGGGCGACGACCTCGCCGGGGTGTATGGAGAACTCGGCGCCGTCCAGCGCGCGGGTCGGTCCGTACGCCTTGCGCAGGCCGTGCGCGGTGAGCAGGGGGCCGGGGGGAGAAGTCGTCATCGGGTCACAGCCTCACGGAGGGTGTCGAGTCGGGCGGCGGTCAGCTCCAGCCAGCGCAGGTCGGCTTCCTGGTGGAACAGGGCGTGGTCGCAGATCAGCTGATCCGCCAGGTCGCCCTGCGCTTGCGGTCGGTGAGGATCCGCATGCTGCGCAGATGTTCGGAGCGCTGGATGTCGAGGATCTCGGCGGCGTCGCGCCGGGTGAGCAGGGCGAGGACGACCTTGGTGTAGAGCGTGGACTGGAGGTATTCCTCCGGCTTCTCCGGGGTCGCCAGCCACCGCTGTACGTCGGTGATCCCGGCGTCGGTGATCGCATACCGCTTCCGCTCCGGGCCGCCGCCCGCCTCGATGCCGTCGACCTCGACGAGACCGTTCTTCAGCAGCCGGGACATTGTCGAGTAGACCTGGCCGTAGTGCAGCGGCCGGTCGTGACCGAACTTCTCGTCGAAGGCCCGCTTGAGGTCGTAACCGTGACGCGGGCCGGACTCCAGGAGCCCTAAAAGGGTGTGACCGATGGACATGACCGACACTCTACACACCGTGTATACGCGGCGTGTATACACGGTGTGCCCAGATCGTGGCAGGGCGTACGACAGTGCAGGTGAGAAAGCCGGAAACGCCGATCATCACAGTTTGCGAACAAGGGGACACCGGCACCGCGGAAAACGGCCACGCGCCGACGCGGCAGCACCTGCTCCCCTGCCGCGGCCGGCGCCCGGTGTCCGGAAACGCAGGTCAAGGGCCGGGACTTCGGGTGCAGGTCAAGGGCGGGGACTTCGGCAGCCGGCAGGGGCGGATCACCACCCAGCACCTGGTCCTCCACCGGAAGGAACCATGGCCTGCCCTTGCGTGGACACATTGACTTCGTCCCCCGTCGTGAATGTGGGGGATGGTTTGCCGCGTCGGTCAGTCGGGGGTCTCGCCCGAGTCGGCGGGCTGGGGGTCGGCGGTCGACGCGGACCGCTCGATGTCGTCGTTGGTCGCGGCCCAACTGGCCAGCAGATTCAGGGCGTCCTGCGAGGGTGAGTGGGGCTCGGCGGTGTAGGTGAGGAGGAACTGGCTGGGGCCGTCGGGGAGCGGGAAGGTTTCGAAGGGCAGGTCGAGGTCGCCGACCACCGGGTGGTGGAGGAGCTTCACGCCCGTGGTGTGCATCCGGACGTTGTGGGCCGCCCAGCGGCGACGAAATTCCTCGCTGCGGGTCGACAGCTCCCCGATCAGGTCCGTCAGCCGTCGATCGTAGAGATCGCGGCCGGCCTCGGCGCGCAGCATGGCGACCGTGTCGTTGGCGACTTCGTCCCAGTGGCGGAAGAACTCGGTCGCGTGCGGGCTGAGAAAGACGAACCGGGCGTTGTTCGGCGGCCGTACCGGATTGGCGTAGACCGGTGAGAACAGGGCGCGCCCGAGGTGGTTGGCGGCCAGGATGTCCCCGCGTCCGCTGAGGATGAACGCGGGTGTGCCGGCCATCGAGTCGAGCACGCGCTGCACCGCGGGCCGGACCCGCTGCTGGGCCGGGCGGCGGCGTGGCGGACGGGTCGTGCCGGCGCCGCGCAGGAGGTCGAGCAGGTGGATGCGTTCGGCCTCGTCGAGCTGAAGTGCTTGAGCGATGCCTTCGATGACGCTCTCGGAGACTCCGGTGGCGTTGCCGCGCTCCAGCCGGGTGTAGTACTCGCTGGAGATGCCCGCGAGGAGGGCGACCTCCTCGCGGCGCAGCCCGGTGACCCGTCGGCGCTCTCCGCCGTACAGGGGCAGTCCGGCCTGCTCGGGGGTGACCCTGGCCCGTCGCGTGACCAGGAATTCCCGGATCTCCGCACGGAAATCATCACGGATATCGCGGTTGCCGCCATGTGGGTCGTTTCTGCCTGCCATGCGCTTCACTCTACGAGCGCGTCCGCCGGGTTGGGGGTCCCTGTCAGTGACCCCCTCATCAGGGACTCCCACCCTCGCGTGACAGCCGGTTTTGTTGGTGGTGCACCGCCCACGGCGGTGTGAACCGTCCAGACAGACGGCGCTCGTGCCGCCGACCCAGCCCCCTCCGCGGCGCACTTTGCGCTGCACGCATCACCCCGCACACCGCGGGTGCCGGATCACGGCGCCTGAAAGGAAACCCCATGAGCAAGGTCATTCTCGTCACCGGTGCCGGACGCGGTCTGGGCACGGACATCGCCCGCGAAGCCCTCGCCGCAGGCCACCAGGTCGTCGCCACCGGCCGCCGCCCCGAAGAGGTCGAGAAGACCCTCGGTGGGCCGCAGGACAACCTGCTGGTCACCAGGCTGGACGTGACCACCCTGGAGGATGCCGAGGCCGCCGCGCAGGCAGCCGTCGACCGTTTCGGCCGGATCGACGTCCTGATCAACAACGCCGGGAACCTCTTCACCGGCTACTTCGAGGAGATCTCGCCCGCGCAGATGCGCCAGCAGTTCGACACCAACCTCTTCGGCCCGATGAACGTCACCCGCGCCGTCCTGCCGATCATGCGCAGGCAGCGCGACGGCCACGTCATCACCATCACCTCGACCGCCGGCCTGGTCGGCATGGAATTCACCTCGGCCTACGCCGCCTCCAAGTTCGCGGAAGAGGGCTGGATGGAGTCCCTGCGCTACGACGTCGAGCCGTACAACATCCACACCACGATCGTGGAGCCCGGCTACTTCCGCACCGAACTCCTCGTGGACGGCTCCACCACCTGGCCCGAGTTGTCCATCGACGACTACGCCCCGCGCACCGTCCCGAGGATCGAGGGCATGAAGAGCATGAACGGCCGGCAGCCCGGCGACCCCGCCAAGCTCGCCCGCGCCCTGCTGACCATCGCCCAGCAGGAGAAGCCGCTGCTGCGATTCGTCGCCGGTGCCGACGCCATCGAAGCTGCCGAGGCCAAGGCGAAGGAACTCCTCGCCCAGGCCGAGGCATCCCGAGAACTGGGCGACAGCCTGGCCTACGACGACGCCCACGCCTGAGCACCATGCCCCGGCCGAGGTCGGCAGCCGTCGGGTGCACCTACGGCGCTGCTCCGCTACCCGGGCAACGGCGCCCGCGCCAGCGGCGCGTGGAGCACCGAAGCACGGCCCACCAGCTGGTGGCACACCCCACTGATCACGACCACCGACCGGCCCGACGGCCGTCACGAGAAGGAGTACCCGATGAAGCACGTATCACTGGGCGGGCTCGATGTCTCCCGCATCGGCCTGGGAGCCATGACCATGGCCGGCACCTACACCACGGGCGGGGGGCTCGATGACGCCGAGTCGATCCGCACCATCCACCGGGCGGTGGACCTCGGAGTCACCCACATCGACACCGCCGAGATCTACGGCCCCTTCCACAGCGAGAAAGTCGTCTGCAAGGCCATCAAGGGCCGGCGTGACGACGTCGTCGTGGCGACGAAGTTCGGCCTCGTCTCCCACGCCGGCGACGGCCCCGGCGTCATCGACAGCAGCGCCGGAAACGTGAAGACCGCGGTCGAAGGCTCGCTCCTGCGGCTCGGCACCGACCACATCGACCTCTGCTACCAGCACCGCGTCGACCCGAACACGCCCATCGAAGAGACCGTCGGCGCGCTGGCCGAACTGGTCGCCGAGGGCAAAGTGCGCCACATCGGACTCTCGGAGGCCGGCCCGGAGACGATCCGCCGGGCACACGCCGTGCACCCGGTGGCCGCGCTGCAGACCGAATACTCCCTGTGGACCCGCGACGTCGAAGCCGAGATCCTCCCGCTGCTGCGCGAGTTGGGCATCGGATTCGTGCCCTACTCCCCGCTCGGGCACGGCATGCTGACCGGGCGGATCCGCACCGTCGACGACTTCGCCGACGACGACTGGCGCAAGACCAACCCGCGCTTCACCGGCGAGAACTTCCAGCGCAACCTGCGCATCGTCGACGAAGTACAGGCCATCGGCGCCGAGATCGGAGCCACCCCGGCCCAGACCGCGCTGGCGTGGCTGCTGACCCGCGGCAACGACATCGCCCCCATCCCCGGCACCCGGCGGGTTACGCGCGTCGAAGAGAACACCGCCGCTGACGGCATCGAACTCAGCGCTGCCCAGCTCGACCGCCTGAACAGCCTGACGCCGGCCGCGGGCGAGCGGCACGACGAGGCGAACATGGCCACCATCGACCGGTGATCTGACGCCCTGGCGACTTGCTGACCCGTCGCACCCGACGACCCGCAGGGTTCTCGATCTCGTCGCGTCCGGAAGGACGGTTGCCGAGGTAGCCCAGTTCCTCGGCAACAGCGACCAGACTGGGTCGACAGGCGGCGCGGACGCGGAGGCCGACGCCACGCGATGAGCTGGTCACACTGGCGCCGGCGACGCCGAGCAATCGCCCGCCACTGCCATTACCTGCGGCGGCGTAGCCGCACGTTCGAGGGGGCGGCCTCCGTGAGACCGCCCCGACCACTCCGCGACCAGCTACATTCCAGCCGCCGAGCGAAACCCGCCGTCAGGCAGCGAGATCCTGCTGGAGTATGAGTAGCGCCCTCGCGCACGACGCTACCCGCGATCTGTACTACGCGGCCGGCCCGCACGAGAAGCCGCAGAGCCGGGTCGCGACCTGGGTGAATCTGTGCGGGGCCAAGCTCGAGGGCATCGTCACCGGCACGATCAACCTCACCCCCGCCCCGCCGTACGGCGGCCGCACCTGCCCGGTCACCTCAGGACCTTCTGCCTTACGACGATGTGACCGGCGTCGGGATTGAGGCTGCCGCCGAGCCGGCGGAAGGCTCCGTCGGTCAGGTCCAGACACTTGGGTTCCTGCTTCGTGTGCCTGAAGGTGCCGCGGTCGTTGATGCGCACGACCAGGGACTTGCCGTTCGCCACGTTGGTGACCTTCACCCGGGTGCCGAACGGCAGTTGGTGCCTGCGCGTCAGCGAAGTCGCCGCGGTGTTCTTGCTGTTGTCGAAAATGTCGCCGTTGGCCGTGGTGCTGCCGGGGGGTATCGGGCCGTAGTGCGTTGCCCAGCACGTGCTTCTGTGTGCCTGTGCGGAGTGGGGCTCGGCCGAACTCGCCGGAGCGAGGGCGACCATTACGGTCAGCGCGGCTGCTCCGGCCGCGACGGAGGCTTGCAGGATGCGCCTACTCATGTTCTTTGCCTCGTTTCCCTTGATCTGTCTTGCCGTTGAACGGAAGGGGGCGGGGGCTCACTTTTGTTCAGCCTGCCGAGCGGTAGGCGGCGCCCACGCGGTTGGCCCGCGCATTGTGGTAAAGGCCGGTGCCGTCGCCGCGGTTTGTGGAGAGGGTGAACCACGCGTATCGGTGGACGTAGGGCAGGTGCTGGAGCATGACCGTCGACTTCTTCACGAATGCCGCCTGCTGCGCTTTGTTCGGATAGCGCGGGGTGCTGGACGAAAAGTCGGTCAAGGCGTATTCCGTGAGCCAGACCGGCCTCTTGTAGCGCTGGTGCACGGCCTCGATGTAGCTGCGCAACTGACGTGCCGCGCGGTGGGCGTCGAAGTCCGCGCCGTACCAGTGCAGGGGGATGAAATCGACCCGGTAGTGCCGTGCCGCGGCCCCCTTCATGAATCGGTCCAGCCAGCCGCCGGTGACATCTCCGCCGGTAGCCACGGCGGGAGCGCCCAGACGCATAGCGGTCGACTGCAGCCGGGGCCACAGGTCGAGTGCCTGGTTCACGGTCATGTGCGCCTGATCCGGCCTGTCCGGCTCGTTGAAGCCGAGCAGGGTCTTGCCCTGCTTCTTGGCTCGGCCGAGCTCCTTCTCGGTTACCGAGCCCGCGTCGTGAATCATGGGTACGAACTCGACACCGCGCGGCGGCTTGATGCCGCCCTTGCTCGACGACCAGGTGTAAAACCAGCCGACGTTCGAGTCGGCCAGCGACTTGGTGACACCGCGGAACTTCCAGGCGCTGATGCCCTTCTTCTTCGCTGCGGCGGTGGCTGCGGCTGTGGTGGCGGAATGGCTTTCCGCCGCGACCGCCGTGGACGCATCACCCTGGCCGCCGGCCACGAGCGCGGCCGACAGCAGGAACGACAGGGCGAGGGCATGAATCTTCCGCATGACGTCTCCCTCGTCAGCAGCTGAGGTGCTTGCCGGTGCCGACGTGGAGCTTCCTGGTGAACTTCTTGTACTTGGCGATCCGGTCCTGCACCTCGGCCGGGTTACCGCCGTTGCACTCGATGCCGCCGTTGATGCTGCGGATCGTCTCGCCGAAGCCGCCGCTCTCGACCATCGCGTGATGCGGCGTCATAGTGCCGGGGCCGGACTGGGTCATCCAGTACCAGAGCGCGAGCTTCCAGGTCACGGTGGAGTTCTTCGCCGCGAGGTCGGGGTGGTGCAGCAGATCGACGTGGAACGCGTCGCCCGCGGCCTTGTAGTTGTAGTTCCAGCTGATCTGGAGCGGGCCCCGGCCGTGGTACGCGGACTGGCCGGCCGGGCAGCCGTATGGCTCGTCTGCGCAGTAGGTCGGCCAGGCGGCCTTGTTCTGCTCGTTGATGTAGATCAGTCCGCTGGTCTCGTGGCTGACGTTCGCGAGGAAGGCGGCGGCCTCACGCTTCCTGGTCTTGGCGTCGCCCGTGTGCGCGAAGGCAGGGAACGCCTTCATCGCCTTGACCAGGCCTTTGTACGTGTAGAGCTTCTTGTGGTGCGGGAACATCTTGTTGTACTGCGCCTTGCTGACGACGAATCCGCCCCTGTGCTCTGCCGCGGACGCCGTGGTGACGCTCAGATTGATCGCGGAGATCGCTATCAGTACGGCGGTGAGCACGGCGTGGACGGCACCTGGCTTTCGCACTATGGAAACTCCTTGAGGTAAAGGCGGGTTGCCCATCGGTAATCCGGTGATGAAGCTACATGCCAACGCCCCGAGAAAGGTTTCAGAAATTGCTGGGAGAGCGGCAGTTGTTGCTCGGAATGTCACAGCGCAACAACTGCCGGTGACGCAGCAACAATTCACAACGCGACTGATGGAACGTCAGCCAATGTGGCGCGCATGCCCACGGAGCCAGTGATTCATCGGTGCGAAGGAGAGGAGTGGGATGCGACCCATCATCAACCGTGCAGGTCATGACTACGAGACCGAGGCCCTGGTCGTGCGCACAGACCACTCGGACGACGAGGCGTGGCGAGCAGTCGTGGAACTGGTCGATCAGCCCGACGGCGAGTTCGAGATCCGATCCCACTTCGTGGACGACCCCGCCTTCATCGGCGCAAGCCCCGATGAAGTGGCCCTGTCGACCGTCGCCGCCGACCCGGCGCTCGAAGTGGTGTTCATTGCCGACGCCGCGACCATGAGAGGTGACCACACCCTCCTCGCGATCTCGACCAGGCCCGAGGTACTGGACGAGGGCGACGAGGAACTCGGCTGCACGTTCCGCCTGTTGGCCACGCTGGTCAACGAGGTGCATGTCAACCTGGCCATCGGACACTTGGATTTCTGGGAATACGCATACGCCGCGGCGCGTGACCCGGAGGCCGTCCTGCGATGGTGACCCGGCCGCCCAGGCCGGCGACGCCTACCACTCCGCCTCATCGGCGACTCCGGCACATGCAAGAGCGTCACGGTGACGGCGGACGGCGTGAGTGTGCTTACCGGCGCGGCCTCGGCTGCACCGATCTACCGGCTGGAGCGACTAAGGCTTGTCCCGTAAACGATCTCCGTACCTTCCGCGACCGGTAGCCCTGTCTGCTGGTCCGTATGTGCGGCAGACTTCGGGCAACAGACACAGCCGAGGGGATGGGGGACGCATAGAACACATCAGTGAGTCGTTGACGGGCTGTGGTCCGTCGGTGTTGGACGCGCTTGGCGTTGCTGGGTGGACAGCAGGCCGCAAGATCGCCGCAGGGGACTGGGCCCAGCAACTGACAGCCGCTGGGTTCGAGCTCAATGACACGGCGGTCGGGGTCTGGGCCGAGTTCGGCGAGCTGACGATCAAGAGCTGCCCCGCTCGCGTCCCTGCCTCGTCACTGCACGTAGACCCCGTTGACGCTTGCGTCGACACCACCGCGGAAGCGTCCAAGCTGAGGCACCGATACGCAGAGAACTACAGCCCTCTGGGCATGTGGTCGGTCCAGTTCAGGTCGTATATCGCGGCCAGCGGGCGCGTCGTCGCCGTCGGGCCGAACTCCCTCTGGCTCCTGGGGTCGACCTTCGCGGAGGCACTGGCCTACGTGGTGGACGGCGATGCCGGCGTCAATCGTGCAGAACAAGCAGACTGGCTCGCCAACTGCCCCACCGGCAGATGAGACGATCTTGCGGTGGCTGGTGTGATCACGGCGTCGGAGCCGTCCTGGATAGCCCCGTTCACCGGTCTGAGCCCTCGCCTGTTCGGCAAGCTGGTGAACGTACTGCGGCGCGGGGGTGCAGACGCGGTCCGCAGGGGCCGGCCATGGAGCCTTCCGCTGGAGGACCGGGCACTGCTGGTCGCGGCGTACTGGCGCACGAACTTGACGATGCGCCAGCTCGCTCCGCTGTTCGGGGTGTCCAAATCGGCAGCGGACCGCATCATCGACCACCTCGGGCCGATGCTCGCGCTCCAGCCCCGCAAGCGGTTCGCCAAGGACACCGTGCTCATCGTGGACGGCACCCTGGTCCCCACCCGCGACCACACCATCGCTGCGCAGTCGAAGAACTACCGGTACTCCACCAACCACCAGGTCGTCATCGACGCCGACACCCGGCTCGTCGTCATGGTCGGGCGACCGCTGCCCGGGAACCGCAACGACTGCAAGGCGTGGGAGGAATCAGGCGCCAAGGCCGCCGTCGGCAGGACACTCACGATCGCCGACGGCGGCTATCCCGGCACGGGACTCGTCATGCCCCATCGCCGACGCATGGGTGAAGACCTGCCCGACTGGAAGGAAGCGCACAACAAGTCCCACAAGCAGGTCCGCGCCCGCGTCGAGCACGTCTTCGCCCGGATGAAGACCTGGAAGGTCCTCCGCGACTGCCGCCTCAAAGGCGACGGAGTCCACCACGCCATGCGCGGCATCGCCCGCATGCACAACCTCGCCCTCGCCGGATAGGCGAGTGGACCGCACCCGCCCGACCCTGCCCCAGCCACTCAAAGATCATTTACGGGACAGCCCTTACCAGAAGGTCACGACGAAGCCCTTGCACTTGCTGCACTGCCGCATTGTCCTGTTGCCGGTCTCCGTGTCCTGCTTGGACCAGGCATACGCCTTGGGGCAGTGCCTCTTGACGGCGTCGCTGTAGGCGGATGGGGCATCCCGGCTGGGGTTCACGCACAGGACCGTCATTCCGTCGGAGTTGTGCACCCGATCGGTCCTCGGGCAGTAGCGGAGCAGGTTCTTCCTGCAACCCTGCTTGGAGCACGGGCCGTTCTGGGTGACTTCCTCGGCGCCCTTGGGTGCGATCGTGATCGGCAGTGAGACGGCGTTGACGTAGCTGACGTCGTACCAGGGTGCGTCGGCGTCCTTCTTGTCGAAGTTGAATTCGGCCAGACTGACCGGCTGTTCACCCGTCACGCAGCGCTTGGCGAATTTCCCGCAGTCGCCGATGGCGCAGTGGAAGCTACTCCCCGACTTGCCGGAACACCCCTGGCGGGCGAAGAACTTGCCGCGCCAGTGGTGGGGCGCCTTGTTCTCCGGGATCGTCACGGTCGCCGACTGCCCGGGCTTGAGCACAGGGAGCGACTTCAAGTTCTTCGAATTGCCGTCGGGCTCCCCTTTGTTGACGGTGCTGCCGATCCACAGCTTCTTCCCGGACCGGTTCACGAACGTCACCGTGTGCGCGCCGGCGGCCGCACGGGCCGCGGGCGTGGCTGCCGAGGCGGTGAGCGCGGTGGCGCTGGGCGCGGTGCGCGATGCGTCGGCCGCAGCGGTGTGCGCGGCTCCGGCGCCCGCGAGGACCGGCATGACGCACAGCGCGGCCGCGAAAAGCAACTCGCGGAATCTCTTCACCTGGTACTCCCTCTGTGGTCGCTTGCTGCGTGGAGGAACGGGCGCATCAGAACGGGGTCAGCGTCAGGTGCATGTGCCGGGGCCTGGCGTCCTCGATGTAGGAGGCCCAGTCCGCGACGTCATCGAAGGCGAAGCCGTAGGCCTTGCCGTTGGTGGTCGCGGCGTGGATGGCCTTGGCGTAGTGGTTGGTGACGGTCGTGTCGTAGAAGGCGGCCGCGTGGGTGGTGGGCTGCTTGCGGTGGCTCAGCAGCGTCGAGCGGTTGAAGCCGGCGCCCAGGGCGGCCGCGACGGGGCCGGTGGTCCCGTCGTTGGGGGCGGCGAGCGCCCCGTCGCAGAAGAGGACGTCACGGGTGGAGGGCTTGGCGAAGGACACCGATGCCGGGCCGGTGAAGGTGAGGCGGTGGTCGCTGACCCGGCCGGTGAAGGTGCCGGCGTTCGTCCTGACGATGAGGTTCTTGTTCTGGTAGGTGTGCCAGACCCTGTCGATGTAGTGGTCGAAGTAGTGCTGGGGGAACCGGCCGGTGTCGAGGCCGTGGCTCGGGGCGATGACGCGCCGCTCCCCCACGACGAGGCGCGAGAAGTCAGGGTGGTTCCGCAGGGCGTGGAAGACCCGGGCGCGGCCACCGTCGCGCATCCGGCCGGTGCTGTGGTCCTTCGCTCCGTTCAGCCGGATCGTCATCGGCACGCTGAACATGTCCACCATGGTGGTGTTGCAGTACATGCCGGACGCGTTGTGGGTGAACTCCACGAAGTCGTGCAGCACGGGATAGTTGGGGTCGGACTCCACCCAGCCCGCCGGGTGCTGCAGGGCGACCTTTCCGTCGGCGCCCATGACGGCCTTGAACTTCAGCTTGTGGCCCAGTGCGACGTAGATGCGGCCGGACATGGACGGCAGTCGCAGCGTGGTCTTTCCCCGGGCGGCCATCGGGATGGCGTAGTCGGTGAAGCCGCCCGCGTGGTTGTCGGAGAGCTTGACGGGGGCCAGGGTGCCGCGCCGGGTGACCCGCACCTGTCGGCCTCCCTTGCTGCCCACGATATACAGGTGGACCGAGTGGTTGGCGAACTCGCCGCTGTTGTTGACGATCGTCAGCGGCAGCCCCTGAGCGGCCGCGGCGGCGAGGTCTGCGGTGGAGTCCATGGTCGGGCCAGCGTCGGACTCGGCCACGGCACGCGGGGCGGCGGAGACGAGGGTCGATCCGGCCGCGACGGCACCGGCCATCGAGGTGAGCAGTGTGCGGCGGGTGAACAGGTGTGAGTAGGGCGAGGTCATACCGAGGTTCCTCTCCTTACGCCGTGAGTGGCGGAAGACGGACAGAAAACAGGTGGGAGACGGGCGCGCGTACGACGCCTCTTGGGGTCCGGCGGGAACAGTCCCGCCTGTGGCCGGCACCAGCCGACGCCCGTAACTGCCTCCGGGCATCGACCGGTTCACCTCCGGCAAAGAGGGACGTTACGCACGGTGAATTTTTCCGCCAAGTGATGACAGAAATGACATGTCGAGAACGGTGAGGGGCGTGTCACACCGGGGGTCCACCACACCGGACCGGCGGAGCCGCACATCGGAAGCCCACAGAATTCCCACAAGGACACCGTCTAGCTTCCTCGCGCCACGGGACGACGGACACACCTGCGTCCCAGCACGTCACAGCTGTGATCACAGAGGGGAACGCCACTTTCGCCATGCCGACTGAGACGACACGGTCCTTCAGCTCGATCGCCATGCCAGGACAGCCGGGACGGCGAGGACAGCGAGGCGCTCCGTCCCGGCCTCGTCCAATGCACGAGGCCCTGGTGCTGCGTCTTCTGCGCGAGCACGGCCCCTTGACGCGGGGTGAGTTAGGGGCCCTGTGCGGCCTGTCCCGCACCACGCTCTACGACATCGTCGGAGCCCTCATGGACAAGGGCACCGTCGTCGCGTCGGTTCCGGAGGCGGCCCGGCGCAAGCGAGGTCGCCCGGCGGAGGTGCTGGCCCTGAATCCTGGGGCCGGCCGGCTGTTGGGCATCGAGTTCGCGCGTCGGGCGGTGCGGGTGGCGGCGATGGACGCGGCGCACGAGATCGCCGGCACCGCGGGTGAGCAGCACGGCCCCGACACGCCGTGGCAGACCCGCATCGACCTCGCCTGGCAGCTTGCGGACGGGCTGACGGACGGGACGCTGCGATCGGGCACCCTGGAGGGCATCGGCGTGGGGACGGTCGGACCGGTCGGCCCACCGGACCGTCGCTCACCGTGGGCGCCCCCGCACGACACCGTGGCGGCGCTGGTGCGCGAGCGCTTCGGGTCACAGGTGCTCATCGACAACAACACCCGGCTGGCGGCACTGGCCGAGACGATCTGCGGCGCGGCAGCAGGTTGGCAGAACGTGCTGTACCTGCGGTTGTCCCACGGTGTCGGGGGCGGTCTCGTGGTGGCCGGCGCACTGCATCGCGGCGCTCACGGCAATTCTGGGAGGTTCGGCCACATCACCGTGGACCCGGACGGCGCTGCCTGCGAGTGCGGCGGGACCGGGTGCCTGGAGACGGTGGCGTCAATCGAAGCCGTACTCGACGCCTGTCGCGCCGCGGGGTGTGCGGTGGCGGATGTGCCGGAGCTGGTGGCCGCGTTGGAGTCGGGTGACAGGGGCGCGCATGCGGTTCTGGCGCAGGTCGGCGGGTACGTCGGCCGGGTGCTGGCAGATGTGTGTCATGCCCTCGGGCCGGATGTGATCGTCCTGGGCGGCGAGTTGGTCGAGGCCGGTCCGGCCCTGATGGAGCCGATCGAGCGCAAGCTCAATGCGAACGTGGCGCCCCGCTCGTGCGGGTGGCCGAGGGTACTTCCGGCCGGACTCGGTGATGCCGGTACCGCCCTCGGCGCCATCGCTCTGCTTCAGCAGCAGTCCTCGATGGCACCCACGGGGTGACGCGTCGCGGTGTGTGCGGTCGCCGCATCGCCACGGTCGCGGTGAGGCCCGCGGTCGCCGGCGTCGCCGGGATGACGTGCCGCGAGAGCTTGCCACTGTGCATGTCCGCGTCCTTTCTCATACGGGTCCGTACGGGGTCTCCGTGCGAGACCCCGTACGGGAGAACTGACATCGGTGCCCTGGCCGGACGGCCGTGGGCAGAAGGGCCTACGCGTGTCCCGCACTCCAGCAGCCGTCGCCGCGGCAGTTCTCCAGCCGGATCAGCGCATCGTGCAACTTCGCCAGCCGGGCCCCGCTCAACCGGTCGGCGATGTTGTGCAGTTGGTCGGGGTCGGTGCGCAGGTCGTAGTACTCCTTCGCGCCGCTGTCGTACTCGAGGTAGGTGTGGGAGTCGGTGCGCATGGCGTGGTAGTCGGGCGGGCTGATGCTCTCCCCGCCGTGGTTGTCGGGGTCGCCCGGCGACTGCTTGGCGTGTTGGTGCTCAATCAGGTTGGCTGTGCGCCAGCCCGCGTCCGATCCGCCGTCCAGCAGCTGGAGCATGCTGTGTCCGTCCACGCGGGACGACACCGGTGCGCCGCCGATCTTCTGGAAGGTGGGGGCGAAGTCGATGTTCGACACCTGGGCATGGCTCGTCTGTGCGGCGGCGACGTGGGGGCCTGCGATCACCAGCGGTACTCGGACGTCGGTGTCGAAGGCCGTCTGCTTACCGGCCTTGAGCCGGTATTCGCCAAGGTGGAAGCCGTTGTCGGAGCTGAAGACAACGTAGGTGTCGTCGGCGACGTGGGCCCGTTCCAGGGTCTGACGCAGCTTGCCGAGCATCTTGTCGACCGCCTGGAGCGACTGTGCGCGTTTGCGGAACTTCTTGTCGATCGTGTTCTTCTCGTGCTCGGTCAGCTTGTCCTGCCTGGCCAGCCACGGCGGCGCGTTGGTCGGCAGCTTGTCGAAGGCGGGGCCCTGCGGCGCGCTCAGCCCGGGGAAATCGTGCTTGTCCCGGCGTGCCGGCTTGGACGGACCGTGCGGAGCGAAGAGCGCGACCTCCAGCATGAACGGCTTGTTCGCCGCTGCGGACTTCTCGATGAACGACTGGCCCTTCTTGCTGAGGACGTCGGTCAGATAGTCCTTGTTCTGGTTCCCGTGCGGTTCGATCCTGTGGTTGTGGGCGAGCTTGTAGTTGTACTCCCTATAGCCGTTGCCGACGACGTCCCACTGGCTCCAGCCCGGCGGCACATACGGCTGCTGCCCGTCCACGGTGTCCGTGGGGTCGTACCCGTTGAGGTACTTGCCCATCATCGCGGTGCGATAGCCCTTTGCCTTCAGGGCCGTGGCGAACGTGTCCCGCTCCAGTCCGTTGTTGTGGAAGGCGTCGAAACCGCCGTTCGGTCCTTCGTTGCCCAGGACGCCGGTGTTGTGCGGGTACAGACCGGTGTAGATCGACGAACGGGACGGGCAGCAGAGCGAGTTGCTCACCACGTAGTCGCTGAACGAAGTGCCCTGCGACTGGAGCTTCCGTACCTCCGGCATGTACTGCAGGAGGTTGGAGGACATGTCGTCGGTGAGCATGAAGACAATGTTCGGTCGACCGGCGGCGGCTGCGGCCGACGGTGCCGGGGTCGTGGTGGCTGGGCTTGTCGTAGCGGCAGCGTCGGTCGTGGTGGCGGCGCCGTTCGTCGCCGCACTCACTCCGCTCTGGGCGGCGAACACCAGCGCCGCCACGCCGACTATTCCTGTCAGCAATTGACGAGTGCGAATCATGCGAGAAGCGTGTCAGCATGGTTCTGCGCCGGTCAATATCTGATTGCCGCCGGACGAATTATTCCGGCGCGAGGAGAATTAATCCGGCACCGGTCGCCTTGCGAGCACCTTTGGTGCGCATGCACTCTTGATACGGCACCTGGGCCGAAAGCGGTTAGCAAGCGGAAGAGGGGAAGCAGGCGTTGGAGGTAACCAGCGGGGTGGGCGGTGGAACGTGGCGCTGCCTCCATGTGCGGAAGAGGACGTTTCAGAAGGGCCTCCACTCGCTTCATCTTCCGGCGTCGCCAGGAATCACGCTGAACGCCCATGTGAGCGGCCTTCTGGGAATTCGCGGGGAGCGCGACGCTCTTGCCGTCAAAGAGACGTTCCCGCTGCCCGACGACGTGTGCGTCATCCCTCCGGGACTGAGCCGGACGCTGGTCGTCGCACCCAAGGGGGACGAGCCTGCGACGATCGCCTCACTCACCGTTCCACTCGAGACGCTGCACCGGTTCGTCGGCGAGGAGGACTTGCGCTCACGCGTCTCTCAACTGCGTGACAGGTATCCGGCGATGCGGTTCGACCCGGTCCTCGCGGCGATGGTGAAGGCGGTCGCTGTCGCGAGCGAGGTCGGTGCGGACGACCTGTACGCGCAGTCGGCGGCCCAGTTCATCGCCGCCCATGTTCTCGCACCGCACACCACCGGCTCGGCGAAGACGCCCGGTGCGCTGGGCTCACGACAACTGGAGACGATTCTGACCTATATGCGGGAGAATATCGGCCAGCCCATCTCAGTCGACGACCTGGCGTCCCTCGTCTCCTTCAGCCGTTTCCACTTCGTACGCTGCTTCAAGGCCACCACCGGATCCACGCCCTACCGCTATCTCACCGAACTCCGCATCGACCTGGCACGCAAGTATCTGGAGAACAGCAACGATACGATCGCCCGCATCGGCCAGTGCTGCGGATTCTCCGGTTCGGGACACTTCTCGCGGAGCTTTCGTCGAATCGTGGGATGCACCCCGTCGCAGTATCGGACGATGCGCGCCTGAGGCCCCGCAGGACTTGCAGCGGACGACGAAAGCATGTGTGTTCATTAATGCAAAGTATCTGTCACGAGCACGGAATACTGGGCCGTGTATCGAAAGTGGCTCTCGAACGATGAATGATCTCGCGCACTATGTTGTGCTCCTGGCAGTCGGGATACCGCCGGAACACCACCTCGTGCGTGAAGCCGGACGGCCGCCAAGCTCTCAGTCGTACAGAGAAGGACCAGACAGCGCACTCCGATCGCGGGGGCGGTGGTGGCGGCCTAGCGTGGAACAGCCGCACAAGAATCACCGGCCGGTCGGTGGGATGGAGAACTCGAATGGCGCAACCGTCGCGGAATGAGTACCGGCCGGGGCAGCGGTTCCCGGGGGTGATCGGTCGGACGACTGATGAGTCGGGTCCGGCGTGGCCGCAGCCGGTGCGGGCGGCGGCGGGTGCGCCGAACGTGCTGTTCATCGTGTTCGACGACACCGGGTTCGGGCAGCTGGGCTGCTACGGCAGTCCGATCGAGACGCCGAACCTGGATGCTCTGGCCGCGGGCGGGCTGCTGTACAGCAATATGCACACCACCGCGCTGTGCTCGCCGTCGCGCTCGTGCATTGTCACGGGCCGCAACCACCACGCCAACGGCATGGCGGCGATCACGGAGCTGGCCACCGGCTACCCGGGCTACAACGGGCAGATCCCGTTCGAGAACGGGTTCCTGTCGGAGATGCTGCTGCAGCACGGCTACAACACGTACATGGTCGGCAAGTGGCATCTGATGCCCTCGGAGCAGGAGTCGGCTGCGGGCCCGTACGACCGGTGGCCGCTGGGGCGGGGCTTCGAGCGGTTCTACGGGTTCCTGGGCGGCGACACGAGCCAGTGGTATCCGGACCTGGTGTACGACAACCACCAGGTCGAGCCGCCGGCCACGCCGGAGGAGGGCTACCACCTGACGGAGGACCTGGTGGAGCGGTCGATGTCGTTCATCGCCGACGCCAAGCAGGTGGCCCCGGACAAGCCGTTCTTCCTGAACCTGTGCCTCGGTGCGACGCATGCCCCGCACCACGTGCCGCAGGAGTGGGCCAATCGCTACCGGGGACGGTTCGACGACGGCTGGGACGCCTACCGCGAGCAGACCTTCGCCCGGCAGAAGCAGCTCGGCGTGGTGCCCTCGGACGCGCAGCTGTCCCCGCGCGATCCGGACGTGCCCGCGTGGGAGTCGCTGTCTGCTGAGGCGAAGCGACTTGCGGCGCGGTTGATGGAGGTCTACGCAGGATTCCTCTCCCACGCCGACCACCACCTCGGGCGGCTGCTGGCCTTCCTGAAGGAGACCGGCGAGTTCGACAACACGCTGATCATGGTGGTGTCCGACAACGGGGCGAGCGCCGAGGGCGGGGTGACCGGCACCACCAACGAGATGCAGTTCTTCAACAACGCGCCCGAGACGCTGGAGGAGAGCCTGGCGCGGATCGACGAGCTCGGTGGCCCGGCCACGTTCAACCATTACCCGTGGGGATGGACGTGGGCGGGCAACACGCCGTTCCGGAGGTGGAAGCGGGAGACCTACCGCGGCGGAGTCAGCGACCCGTTCCTCGTGCACTGGCCCGACGGCATCCGGGCCCGTGGTGAGATCCGCGACCAGTTCGCGCACATCATCGACATGGTCCCCACCGTCCTGGACGTGCTCGGCATCGAGGCGCCCGCGACCATTCGGGGCGTCACCCAGTCGCCCCTGCACGGCGTCAGCTTCGCACACACCTTCGACGACGCCGACGTAGCGAGCCGCCACCGCACCCAGTACTACGAAATGCTCGGACACCGGGCGATCGACCACGACGGGTGGCGCGCGGTCTGCCCCTGGCCCGGCCCCTCATTCCAGGAGGCCGGGCGGCCCTTCGGCACTCCGATCACATTGGCGGACCTCGACGACCTCGACGCTCACCACTGGGAGCTCTACCACGTCGACGAGGACATCGCCGAGACCAAGAACCTCGCCCGGGACCACCGCAGCAAACTCATCGAGATGATCACGCTGTGGTACGTGGAGGCGGGCAAGTACAACGTCATGCCGATCGACGGCAGTGTCCTGCAGCGCATCATGACCGAGCGCCCGCAGATCACCGAGAACCGCACCCGCTACACCTTCCGTTCCGGCACCCAGACCGTGCCCGCCGCCGTCGCCCCCCGGCTCCTCAACCGCCCGCACAGCGTCACCGCCGACGTCGAGATCCCGCCCGGCGGCGCACAAGGCGTCCTGCTCTGCCAGGGCACCAACGCCGGCGGCTGGTCCCTCTACGTCAAGGACAACCACCTGCACTACGCCCACAACTTCGTCCAGCGGGCCCTGCACCACGTGGTCTCCAGCGAGACCCTGCCCGAGGGGCGGCACGCGCTGCGTTTCGAGTTCGAGCCCACCGGCGCCCCGGACATCACCCACGGCAAGGGCGCACCCGGCCGAGCCCAGCTCTACATCGACGACCGCCTCGTCGGACAGAACGACATGCCGGTCACCACCCCGATCGCCATCAACCCGGGCGGCATGACCTGCGGCGCCAACCCCGGGTCTGCCGTCACCCCCGACTACCACGCGCCATTCCACTTCACTGGCACCCTCCACAGCGTCACCGTCGACCTGTCCGGCGACCTCATCGTCGATGCGGAGAGCGAGATGCACATGCACATGGCCCGCCAGTAAGCCGACCGCTCCACGAAGCGTTCGTGCAGGTGACAGGGCGCACCCATGACCAGGTATGCGGTCGCTACACGGCCCAGGACGGTCCGCGGACCCAGGTGCAGGCGACCGCCGAACTCGGCAGGCCGGAGCCGAGCCGGAGCGCCGGCAGCCGCAGGAGAAGGCAGGCGGGCCGGCGCGGCTTCGCTGCGAACGTCCCGGCTGCGGCGAATCCGGCTCAACGTGGCGATCATCACGTGCGGGCCGCAGTTCAGCCCCAGCACCGCCGCGGAGGACTACGGTCGGGTTCTGTTCGGTCCGGGGGCGGCGGCCGTGCCGATGCCGTGACCGGCCTCCTCCGGACAAGTTGCCGCGAAGCGGCGAAACCGGGGGTGTGCATGGAAGGCAAGGCCGGGCGGGTGCTGGTGGTCGACGACGACGCGGCGATACGGCGGTCACTGGCGCGGGGGCTGCGGCTGAGCGGCTTCTCGGTGGCACTCGCGGACGGCGGCCGTGCCGGCCTGGCGGAGGCACGCAGCGACCGCCCCGACATCGTCGTCCTGGACGTCTGCATGCCCGACCTCAACGGCATCGACGTGTGCCGTGTCCTGCGCGAGGACGGCGACGACGTCCCCGTGCTGATGCTCTCCGCCCTGGACGAGACGGCCGACCGGGTGGCAGGTCTGCAGGTGGGCGGGGACGACTACCTCGTCAAACCGTTCGCACTCCAGGAGTTGGTCCTGCGGCTGCATGCCCTGCTGCGTCGCCGCCCGCCCGCCACCGCCCCCGTGCGTGCCGGCGGCCTCTTCCTCGACCCGGCCGCCCATCAGGCCACTGTTGACGGTCAGCCCCTGGTGCTGACCCGGCGCGAGTTCGCACTGCTGGAGGTCCTGGCCCGCAACGCCGGCATCGTGCTCACCCGCGAGCAACTGCTCGACTGGGTCTGGGGATACGACTTCCAGGTCCGCAGCGATGCCGTCGACACCTTCGTCAGCTATCTGCGACGCAAGCTGGAGGCGGGCGGCAGGCCCCGGATCCTGCACACCGTCCGCGGGGTCGGCTTCGTCCTGCGCGCGAACGGCCAGGACCGAGACGGCGGGGACGCCCCGTGAAACTGTCCACCCGTATCGCGCTCGCGGTCGGCGCGAGCGTGCCCCTGCTGGTCCTTGCCTCCGGCTGGCTGCTGCTGCACCTGGTCGCCGGCGACCTGCGCACACACCAGGACGCCCAATTACGCGCCCGCGCAACGGTCGTCGCCAAGAACGCCAAGGCGTATCTGGACGTCGCCGGGACCGACCACCCGCTCCTGGAGCAGGTCCGCCGACGCCGGCTGATCAACTCCGCGCGGGACGTGGGCGTCCGGCTGACCGGCCCGGCGGACCCGCTCTCGGCAGGCCCGCAGCCCGAGCCGTACCCCACACTGCCCCGCAGCGCCCCGAACCCCGTCACCGTGACGTCCGGTGGCAAGGACTGGCAGGTCCTGTCGTTGCGCGTCGGTGCCGCGAAGGAGGGCACCACCCCGAATCTGTGGCTGCTGTCGCCGGACACCGCCGAGGACGAACTGGCGCTGGTGCGCCGCCGGGTGCTGACCGGCGCGCTGCTGGCCGCCGCACTCGGCGGGGCAGCTGCCTGGGCCATCGCCGCCCGGGCGGTTCTTCCGCTACGGCGGCTGCAGCGGCGTACCAGTGGCCTGGACCCCAGGACCAGCGCCGCGCGCCTGGAGCACAGGCCGACCCGGGTCGCCGAGGTGGACGACCTGGCGTACACGGTGCAGACCGTGCTCGCCCGCTACGACGAGCAGGTCGCACGCACCGGGGAGGCGCTGGCCACCGCCCGCGCCTTCGCCGCGACCGCGTCCCACGAGCTGCGTACCCCGCTGATGAGCATGCGCACCAACCTCGACATCCTCACCGACCACCCCGCACTCGACCCCGAGGACCGGGCGGAGGTGCTCGACGACCTCGGGCGCGAACACGCCCGGCTGCTCGGGCTGCTGGTGATGATCAAGGCGCTCGCGCAGGGCGATCTGATCGAGGCGGACGCGTTCACAGCGCTGGACCTCGCGGAACTCGTGGACGCGTCGGTCTCCGACCTGCGGCGCGCCCACCCCGACGCCGAAGTGGCCGTACGCACCACCGCGGGCGTGCGTGTCCACGGCTGGGAACAAGGGCTGCGCTCGGCGGTGGACAACCTGCTGACCAACGCCTGCACCCACGGCCGCGCCGACGACGGCGTCGCCCGCATCGAGGTGACCCTGCGCCTGACGGGCGACCCGCAACAGCCGACCGCGCTTCTCACCATGGACGACCATGGCTCCGGCATCCCACCGGAACGCCGCGAGGAGATCTTCCAGCGCTTCCGCCGGGGCCCGGACAGCCCCGGCTCCGGCCTCGGGCTGACCCTGGTCGCCCAGCAGGTCGCCCTGCACCGAGGGCGAATCACAGTGTGGGACCGTCCTGCTGGACAGCCCGGCACCCGCTTCGAGCTGTACCTGCCGGCCACTGGCATCCCGGACGTGGCGCACACCCTGCCGCTGTTGCACCGCGACTGGCTGACCGGCATCCCCGAACAAGCCCCGTTGGGCCTGTTCACCAAGCGCACATGACGTTGATGTCGAGCAGGGTGTCGAAGGCGTCTGCCGACGTGCACCTCAGCCCGCGTCCGCAGTCAGGTCGTAGATCCCCTACGGGATCGCCTTGCCCAGATCGGCGTCGGGGAAGTCGCGAGTGTGGGCCCGGACCGGATCACCTTCGCGACGCCACTCGTGGCCGGCGTTCCTGCAGTTGCCTACCAACTCCTTCTTCTGGGTATCCACGCTGATCACCGGGTGTCCGGCAAGCTGGAAGTTCTTGGCCTGGTCGTTGATACAGCGGAACTGCGGTTCGCGGTACGGGCGTTGGAGCCCTTCGACAGCCTTGGCGTTGACTTGGAGACCGAAGCCCTCGTCGCGCAGCACGGCCGCCGCCACAGTGTCCGCCGCGGCCCGTGGCCCTGCCGGGTCAGCGCATTCAGCGTGAGGCTTTGGATGCGCTCCAGCCTCCATCGACCACCAGGGTGGTCCCGGTAATGAAGGACGCCTCGTCGGAGACGAGGAACGCCGCCGCCGCGGCTACCTCGTCGGGGTTGCCGAGTCGTCCCGCGATCGTCGCCTGTCCTGTCTGCCGCATGTCCTCCTCGGACACTTCGCTCCAGGCCGCGGTAAGGATGGGACCGGGCAGGATCGAGTTGATCCGCACCCCTGGACCGTACTCCACGGCCAGCTGCCTCCCCAATGCGACCAGGCCGCCCTTCGCGGCGGCATACGCCGCGTGGCCGGGAATCCCAAACAGCGCATGCACCGAAGAAATGATGACCACCGCCCCATGCTTTCGGTTCAGATCGGGGAGGCAGGCGCGCACGCCGAGAAAGGTCCCTGTCAGGCAGACCGCGAGCTGCTGATCCCACGAAGCACGGCTCGTCTCATGTGCCGGACGGACCTCAGACGCGTAGGCATTGCTCACCAGGATGTCCACTTCCCCGAAACGCCTATGAGCGAGAGCGACCGCATCCTGCCAGGCATGCTCGTCCGCCACATCTGCGATCACTGCGACGGCTCTGCCTCCGTTGGCAGCGATGTCACGCACGACCTCTGACGGATCGACAAGATCCGAGAGCACAACTGCGGCACCTTCCGCAGCCAAACGTTTCGAGCATGCGGCTCCAATGCCATGAGCGCCTCCGGTCACTAGCGCCACCTTGCCGGCGAGGCGTTGCATGAGCCTCCTCATCGTCGATCACAGAAACTGCCGCGGATGGGTCTCACCAAGCCTGCCGCACTCATGGTGGAGCCAAACAGTCCGCCCGATCGAGATCCCGCCACAAGCGCCGCTCTGCACCATTATGGCGCTGCACATTTCGCCATGATAGCCTCAACTTGACCCCGGCGTCGGAGAGTTGCATGCGGAAATCAGCGCTGTCGGAGATAACTACCCTGTCATTCGCCGGTAGATGGCGATTCTACGACGACGGATGGCCGGGTCTACTCTCCCTGGAGATTCAGGCGGAGGACCGCCTGACGGGAACCTTCTACAGCGACCGGTTCCGCGTCGAGTACAGCGTCACAGCCACCGTTTCGAGGGACGCTCCGCACGCTATAAGACTCAGCTTTCACAACTACAACTGGCTGCCCAGACAGGACTACTTCGGATTCCTCTTCACAGTCGGCAAGAATACGATTGCCGGATACTCGTATTGGCGGAGCGAGAGGTACGGATTCGTCGCCTTTCGCCATCCGGCACCGATCCCCGGAAATTTCCGACCGGGTCCCGTGGACTTCACCGACTTCTTAGGCGACTGGCGTCTCAACCTCGACGGCGATGTGTCCGACGTCGAGTTCACCTATGACCGAAAGACGGGAGTGCTTGCCGGGCGATCCGTTCGGGAAGGCGCTCCGCCCAGACGACTGTCCTGCAAACTGGCCAGCGGTCCTGTTGGACACGCAATCCATCTCATCACATCCGGTCAGGGCACGCTGGATCCCCCGGAAGTCTCCTTGCACGGATACCTTTTCACCCGACCAAAAGGCACGGTGGCGGGGCACGCAAGCGTAGCGGGACACCGCGCCGGTTTCTATCTTCTGCGATGCCGATGACTACGTTCCTGGACAGCTGATGGATACGGAAAAACATCGTGCAGTGAGCCGCGCCCTCATGTCGCTCGACGACGAGGCCTATGCGAACCCCTACGTCATCCGGTATCTGGCGGCACATGTGGCAAAGGGAAACCTATGGCAGGAACTGGCCTCAAGGCCGGACGTTCTCGACCGTCTGGATCCCAACTCGGTTGCAGCGCATATCCTGTCCGGCATGTTCCATCGGGCCGATCTGCCCGCTCCCCTTGCCGCAGTCGCCGCCGCCAAACACGCCTTGTCGACCGCACCTCTGCCCGACCGGGAGGTGGTACGCGGACTGGCCATGGCCCGCTATGCCGGCGCCTCCTGTCCGGGGGGCGGCATCTTGGAGGGCAGGACGTGGGACTGGGGCTGGGCCAGTCTGCGGCACGACCCTTTGCACGTGGTTCTGGCCCGATATGACAGAGCCGTCGACGTACTCACCGCCGTCAACTTTCCCGGCAAAGGAGCGTTGCTCGCGAGCGCTGCGGACACGTCTGTCAGGCTGTGGGACGCAACCATCGGGCAACCTGTCGGGCCGCTCATTGCGGGTCACACCGACAGAGTCACCGCGTTGTCTGCGTTGCTCTACGAACACGACCCCATACTCATCACCGGTTCGAGAGACGGCACGATTCGGTCCTGGAACTGCCGCACGTTTCAGCCCACTGGCTGGCCTGTACTACGCCACGGTTCCGGCATCAACTCCGTGTCCTCCCTGGATACTTTGAACGACCGCACGGTCCTGGCCGTGGCAGGAGACGACGCCCTGGTCACACTCTGGGACCCAAGGACGGGCGAGTCGGCCACGCCACCGCTTCGCGGCCACGAAGGATGGGTGAACGCTGTTCTGGGCCTGACCTCCTCGGAGGGACGAGCCCTGTGGGCGACCGCAGGACGGGATGCCACCGTCAGGCTCTGGGACGCGCAATCTGGCGAACCATGCGGTGAACCGTTCGCACTGCACTGTGATGCCGTAAACGCTCTGACCGCTGTCACGATGCCCAACGGTGAGACCTTGCTCGCCAGCGCCGGCAACGACTCCACCGTACGGTTGTGGGATCCCGTCCGCATGCGGCCCGTCGGCCCGCCGCTCACGGGACACGTGGGATGGATTCTCTCTCTCGCGACCTTCCGCCTGGAGGGCCGAACTCTGCTGGCGGCGGGCGGTGACGACGGGACCGTAAGACTGTGGGATCTGTCAGCGCAAGAACGGCGCAGCAGCCGAATCCTGACCGGCCACAGCGGGTGGGTCGGTGCGGCGGCAAGCCTGCCAACGCCGACCGGCAGCCCACTGCTGGCCACCGGTAGCCGGGACGGCAGCATCCGGCTCTGGGCCAATGCCGCCCTCCGCACAGCGGAGCGACCGACGGTCAGACGCATCGGCGACATGAAGGACACCGATGCCACGGTATCCCTGCCGGATGGACGCACGCTCCTCACCACAAGTGCGGCCAACACCACGATCCAGCTCTGGGATCTGCCGTCCGGTACGGCGATCAGCTCACCGGTCTCCGGTCACTTCGGGACCGTCAACTCGCTGGCCGCTGCTCCGTGGGACGGCGGCGTCCTGGTGGCAAGCGCAGGCAACGACACGACGATCCGAATCTGGGACATCGCAACGGGCGAGACGCTCGGCCGGCCGTTCGTCGGCCATGCGGACACAGTGAACGGAGTTTGCTTTGTGACGCCGGGCCCTGGGCCGCTGCTTCTGGCGAGTGGAGGGTACGACGCCACCGTCCGGCTGTGGGAGGTGAACACCGGCCGTCAGATCGGACCCGTCCTCTCGGGGCATGCCGGCGGAGTGAACGCGGTGGCCCCTGTCCTCCTCGAGGGCCGCACGCTTGTCGCCAGCGGGAGCAACGATGCGAGCA
Organism: Streptomyces sp. NBC_00289; assembly: GCF_041435115.1. NCBI lineage: Bacteria > Bacillati > Actinomycetota > Actinomycetes > Kitasatosporales > Streptomycetaceae > Streptomyces > Streptomyces sp. NBC_00289. Next base: position 971,445 of record NZ_CP108046.1, read on the forward strand.
TTCGGCTGTGGAACATCCAGACCGGAGAGCAGGAAAAAGTCGTCACGATGGCCCACGCCCGAGGCGTACGGACGGTCATCAGCTGCGCCGGCCCCGACGGAAACTCCATGCTGGTCACCGGAGGGAGCGACAACACGGTTCGCCTCTGGCGATGTAGAGCGGGCCGCCTCGAAGCAACGGTGCTGACGGGGCACGCGCATGCCGTCACCTCCGCGCAGATCGCGGCGACCGGACCGTCGACGTGGTTGTTGGTGACCGGCGACAGCGGCGGTGTGGTGCACACCTGGGACCTCCAGACTTCGGGCCCCTCCAAGAAGGGGGCGTTCAAGGCGCACCAGGGTGGCGTGAGCGGACTCGCCTTCCTCGAGCTTGAGCAGGGCCCGTTGCTGGCCTCGGTCGGACACGACGGCTTCCTCCGGCTTTGGTGTCCTGGGTCAGGGAAGCCCTTGCATGCGCTGCCACTGGATCTGGAGCCCCACTGCCTGCTGTCCGTGGGCTTGCGGGCAGTCGTCGGCAGCAACCTCGGCACTTTCTGTCTCCGGACGACGGTCGGTGCGTTACGGGGGTCCGTCAGCCGGGATGGTGAGCCCGGAGGATGAGCGAGACACCGGGAAGCCGCCCCAGCGGCAGATACCTTTCGGCTCTGATAACGGCTCTGAGCGCGGAGTTGGCGAACGTCGACATCTCCTTCAGGTCGCTGCCGGTGGACCGCTTCCGCCGCAGCGAGACCACCGGGCGAAGCATGACATTCCAGTTCCGGACGTGATCAATGCTGAAGCCTGCCCGGCGCATGACCCATAGAAGTCGATCCTGTGAGTATCGCCGGACGTGGCCGACCGCCACATCGTGCTGGGACCACAACCGCATGTCGCTGGGAACCGAGACCAGTACGTGCCCATGGGGTCGCAGGACACGGAACAACTCGCGCGCCACGCGTAGATCATCCGTTATGTGCTCAAGCACGTCATACGCGACGATCAAGGAGGCCGCGCGACTCGGGAACGGAAGCGAGCAAGCGTCGGCTCGCACTGTGGTCAGGCCCCGGGAAGACATCGCGGCGGCGCCCAGGGCCGCATATTCCACGCCTACCGCACGCCACCCTTCACGGACCAGGACTTCCGTGTTTCCACCCACACCCGCACCGATGTCCAGGGCAAGCCTGGCCGCTCCTGGGCCCGGTAATTCCCGAGCCAGCATCGCGCGCCTTTCCGCGTACCACCAGTGGCTGGCCTCGAGCTTTGCGAGTTGCATGATCTCGGAGTCATCCATCTCCTGGCTCCCCCATAACGCGGCCTTCTGTATGCCCGGTCACGGACGCATGCACATCGTCAAGTAACTTCCCGGTATCCGGGTGACACCGTCCAGGACATCGCCTGAGACGTCCAAAAAGACATCACCCGCCAGGGACAGTAGTGATTCAGAAGTGCGAACGAAGGAACCCCTGTCGTTCTCGGACATCCATCGTGAAACGATCCCCTGCCCGGGTGAAAAGCAGGTGTCCACGCTCACTACGCATCCGCCGTCTGTGAGGGCCTCGCTTACCTGCCCCAGCAGTTCGCGGCACTCCTCATCGGGCAGGTGGTGGAGGATGCCCATCAGTATGACCGCCGTGAACTGCCCTCGGCCGCTGCTCGCGTCGGCGTGATAGCTGCGGTGATGGAAAGCGATTCCGCTTCCCCAGTGCCGACGGCGAGCGTATGCGATGTAGCGCCCGGACGTGTCATAGCCGTCGTAGCGAACACCGGCCGGTAGGCGGTCCAGATAGTAGCCGGGGCCGCAACCGATATCCAGGACTCGATCCCCTGGCTTCAACGCCAATCTATCCATGCATAAATACCGCAGCCTGTCGGCACCCACCGCACGCTGAAAGGCTATATAGGCGCGCGGGAACGAAAGGGGCTGAAAAAGGGACAACGTGTTCCCCCCTGGGATGCAGACGAAGATGCCTAGAAAGGGCCAAGGGTGTGAAATGCTTCCTGAAATGTGCGATGAGCCAGACGATAGACGCTCTGACCGTCCTCCGAGTCAAGCATGATGTACGGGGCGGCGGCGACCAAGAGGGCGTCGATGTCTGCTTCGGTCACGCGGACGCCCGGGGCGGCGATCGCGTTCGCCATGATGACCCAGATCCGGTCAGATCGCGGGATCCCCCGGCCGGGGGCCATTGCGAGCGCCTCGAGCAAAGGAGCGAACGCGGGATGAGTCTCCGTGAGCCGGTTGATGGCGACGGAAAAGAGGGTCTGATGATCGGTTTCAAGCAGTGCGACCAAGTCGCCTCGGCGCTCCGGCCGGAGCAGGTCCGGGCGGGCAACGATTTCGTGCACGACGAGTCGGGCGAAAAGAAACTGTCGGGCTTTCTCTCCGATGAGGGCGGAAAGACTTGCAACAGTGTTGTCCGTGGCGTCCAAGTGCTGTGCGGCACGAGCAGCCATGAGCCTGAGGTGCGCATAGGTGGCGACGGCGGCAGGGTCGCGGTCGACCGTGAGGATCTGGGTGGTCGGGGCCCGTCCCAGGGCGTCGAGAAGGTCCTCGTCAGCGGTGTCCGGCTGGTCCGGGCCCTCCAGGGTGGAGGCACGCGTCCCAACCACTACTTTGACATGGGGCAGCGCGGCAATACTCCGTAGAACCGAACCTGCGATTACCCCTGGTTCCTGGGCTTCGTCAAGGGCGTCGGCGAGCACGAGGAAGGAGACTGCCCGGTCCCGTAGCCGGGAGACGAGCCAGTCGACGCTGCCGCTCGTCTCCGCACGTCTCGGCGGCGGCAGACCTGCTGCGGCAGCCAGCCGCAGTACCAAGTCGCCGGTGGTAATCCCGGTGAGGTGGACGACGGCGTCAAACGGCCTCACCGCTGCCTGGCTGGGCGTCGGTTCCAGATAGCCGGCCCGTGCGAGCAGATCGCACAGTGCGGCGTTACTCTGCACCAGGACATTGCCCAGAAGCGCGGACTTGCCTGCTCCCGCTCGGCCGGTCACGATGAGCATTCCGCAGTCGTGGTCTCGTATCCAGGAGGCGACGCGTTCCCGCTCGGTGTGCCGACCAACGAAGTACCAGACCAGCTCACCGTGTTCAGCGCCTTGCGCCTTGGGGAGGAAGTGCCCGCGTTCGTCGTGCGAGAGCCCGCCGAGGAAGGCACGTAGCTCCGCGTAGACGTCCAGCGGAGCGGTGACCCCGGACGGCAACAACCGCCGTCGGCGGATCGGTTCCACCACGTGCAGGCCACGCTCGATGACCTCGTTGGGTGCGATACGGTTCCGCAGATTCGACACGAGTTCGGCGACGGCTATCTGCTCGTCGTTGTCGGTATACGAGTTCAGGGCGGACGCCAACGCGCGCCGGAACTGGCCGAGAGGGGTGGCGCTGTCGTCACCCCCGACCCCGATCAGGGCAAACCGCTCCGGGGCATTGACCATGTGCAGAAGCGCGGCAGCCAGTTTCCGTACGAAGGTGGCCGCTCCGCATGCCTCGATAACCAGGAGCAGCCACAGGCTCTGGTGCGCATGACGACGCTGCCACTGCTTGTTGATCTGCTCGGCAATGGTCTGCGGATTCACCCCGCTGTAGCTGATGGAGGACGGGGTCTCGTACGTCGCGAGCCAGGCGTCAAACCCGTTGGACGTTCCGTGACCGAGCCATATCAGCACGGAGTTGCTGTCGCCGCGCTCCGCCCATGTGTTGAGCTGGAGTTTGATGCTGGTCTCGGTCCGGTGGCCATTCTCCGTCCAGGGGGCCAACACGCCATTGAGATGCTCGGCGAGAAGAGTAACGATCGCCTCCGCCTCATGCTCCGCCTCGGGAAGCGGCGCATGGTGAAGATAGGTACTCACCACCACCGGAAGTACGTCCAGTCTGTCGGCGGGTTCCCCCTCCGCTGTCATCCGACCTCCGGTGCCCGGGGCGTGACCATGACCAATTGAGTCACTGGGGAGAACGCCTCACCCTTGAGCGCCACCCGGTACACCCCGGGCTGATCGACGGTGAGCCGCACCTTCAAGGTGCCGTCGCGGGACGTCAGCATCGGGTAGGCGATCGGCGCGCCGCTGCGTGCATCGGTCACCCTGCACGTCACCGCCGCGAAGTCCTCGTCGCTCGATGCGACGATTTCAATGGGTTCACCGACCGTAGCCATGTCAGGCACGTGTAAGCCCAGTGAAGAGGGCGCTCCCAGCCAGGGTCCCAGAGGCTCCTCGGTGAGCACTCCGCAGACGTGGCTCACGGCCTCGGAGGTGGATGCCAGGGCTCCATGAGATTGTGCGAGGTAGAGGGGCTCGACGCCTCCGGCCGCAGATTCGCGGTAGACGGTCTCGTCGCCGCCCCGGTCGGCGAAGCGCATTTGCCCTGGTTCCAGACCCGGTTGGTAGGCCCAGAGTTGTGGCGTGACCGCACCTCCTTCAACTGTCAGACTCTGCATCGTGGGTTGACCTACACCCACCACGGTACGAAGCCTGTCGACGCTCACTGCGGTGAGCTGATCATGCAAACGGGCCGCGTCCTCGGCAAGCTCCTCGTCACCGCCCAACGCGGTCACATCTGACGGGATCAGTCTGCGGACACGGGTGCCATCGAGGACACAGCGGTAGGACGGCAGCAGATCATGGAGTCCGGGCATCGTCGCACAGAGGCGGCGCAAAAGGGATCGGGGCAGGGGTACGGGGCTCCCCCGCCCTGAGCTGAGAATGAGAGCCGCTTTGACCGCTCCGCGGAACGGGGTCCCGAGAGTGACAGTGGTGCGCACCTCACTGTCACCGCCAAGTACACCGGTGAAATACCGCGCTACCAGGCCGCCCATGGAGTGTGCGACTAGGACCAACTTGGCGCCTGCGCTGCCTCGAGGGTGCGCTCTCCACATCCGCAGGTGGTTTTCAGCGGCGTCGGCGAGGATGCGCGCGTTGTGGGCCGTTGACAGTCGCCAGTCATAGGCAAACGAAAGGACTGCGGCAGGATCCAGCACCACGCGCCTTATGCTGCGGACCAAAGCGGTGTACGGCTCGAAACCTCGCAACACCGGCGCGAACGCGGGGAATTGCAGAAGCCTTGTCGCTTTGATACGGCCCGCACTGCCGGCTCTCTCCTCGTCGGTGACCCGCAGTGCGTCGAGCGAGGAACCAGACGTCCAGGCCCGCAGGTACCACCCGGGATCCGCCAATCCCCACAAGGTCTTTCCCGAGGTGGCATCCACCAGCTCACTACCCATGATCCCGGGCAGGACGATCACTGCATCGGCACATGCGGCAGGTCCAACAGCGCCCATACGACTCCCCGTTGTTGCACGGTGACGACTCGTTCCTATATCAGCACACGGCCGACGGTTGTGGTGGCCAAATAAGCACGCTGATGCGATTCGAGACCCGTGTACTACAGCCGGAGATCTTGAGGGTCGGTGAACGATGGGATCGGCTGGTGGTGCGCCCAGGCGCGGGGACAGGGGCGTACGGAAACCGGCTGGACTCGGAGCGTCCGATGCTCACCACTCACCTACCCGAGCCCGAACTGAGGCCGGGCTGGGCAGGCGAGCCGAAATGGGACGGTGTTCCAGACACTCAGATGTGTCTCACCTCGATGTGCCACCCGTTCCCGGTGAAGGCGATCGGTACGTTGCGCGGGGTTTTGTCCTTGGCGACGCAGGCCAGGCGGGTCACGTCAGTGGCCAGCAGCTACTGGCTGACCGGGCGGTTCACAACCTCGATGACCCCGTTCGGCCGCAGGGTTCGGCTACTCCATCTCACCGCAGTTGCTCGGCCAGTCCGACGATGATGCCCTCCGGGCCGCGGAGGTAGCAGAGCAGATAGCTGTCCTCGAACCGGGCGATCTCGCCGACGAGTTCGCCGCCGAGAGGGCGCAGGCGGGCAACGGTGTCCTCGATGTCGTCGACGGCGAACATGACGCGGTGCGTGCCGAGAATGTTGTGCGGCCGGTTGCGCGGCCCGGCGCTGATCACTGCGGGGCTGCGGTACTTCGCGAGCTCGAGCCGGCTGTGTCCGTCCGGGGTCCGGACCATCGCGATCTCACAGCGGACGCCGTCGAGTCCGGTGCACTGGTCGGCGACGAGGCCCTCGACCTCCGCCCTGCCCTCCAGCTCCATCCCCAGTTCCAGGAAGAACGCGACGGCGGCATCCAAGTCCTCGACGACGATGCCGACGTTGTCCATCCGCTGAATCGCCATGCTGGCTTCTCCTTCTTGGCTCGTGGCGGCCGGTGGTGGCCGCTGATGTCCCTGGGACGGAGCCGGTGGCACGTTCTCGACATCCTCAGACCGCCGAACTCCGAAAAATCTTAAGCGCGCCTCAGCACCGCTGCAGCAGACCCGCGAGCCAGGCGCCGCCAGCGAGGGGGGTACGGCCAAGGTGACCGCTTGCATAAAGACGAACAGCCACAGCGTGCCGTCCCCGCTGTTCCAGCGGGCACTGACCTGGGTGTCTCAATTGTTGGCCCGCTTACGCCGGCGGTAGCGCCCTGCTCGATGCCTTCTCCGCCGCGGCGGCGCCCGCCGGAGACCGCGCCGCGCGCACGGCCACGGTGCTTCAGGCGGCCGGCTACGGCACGTCTCACCTCGACAGCGCAGCTAGGTACCGTGGCCGGTACCCAGTGGGGTACCTTGGGGCCATGCCTGCACTCAATGTGGAATTCAGCGAGGACGAGATGGCGCGGCTGCGCGAGCGGGCGGCTCTGGCGGGCCGGAGCCTGAAGCAGCACGTGCACGACGTGACGGTTCAGGAAGCCGACCGGCTCGCCTTCGTGGAGGGCGCGGTCGCCGAAGCCGCCCGAGTGCTGCCCGGCGTCGAGGCCCGCTTCCCCGTCGGACAGCGATGAGCCCGATCATTCGTGTGGACGTCGGCTGGGTCCTTCAGATCCAGTCGGCGATCTCCCCGCTGAACGTGCCCATCTCTGACTGGGGCAGCCTGGGGTACATGGCTGGCCGGCACACTTTCGAGCGGGAGCGCGGCGTCCTGTACTACGAGGAGGCCGCCTCGCGGGCCGCGACCTTCCTGCACACCGCGCTACTGCTGCGCCCGTTCACCGACTACAACCTGGTCATCGGCTGGGCCTGCGCCAGCCAGTACATGCACCTCTCCGGCCAGCCCCTCCAGGCCAAGGACGATGACCTGTACGAACTCGCCCAGGCCGTCCGAGCACAGGAAGCCGATCTGCGCACTGTCGCGCAGCGCCTGGAGTCCTGGCGCAGCGAGTGACACGGCGGGTGCCCGTCCGGATGCCCCTCGTCGACAGCCGCGGCTCCGACTGAGGCTGCTGAAGAAGTACGCCGACGTCGACGGCAAGACCAGCTTCTACGACGCCACGGATATGGGACAGGCACAACAACGTCCTTCCGGGCCGCCCCACGGGCAAGCCAGATCAGATGTCACCACACCGTGCAGCAGCCCCGTTGTGCCGCTTCGGCAGACGTTCGAGTCACACCGCCTGCCGTGCGTCTTCGGTCCTGTCGCCAGGACTGGCGCGTGTCTCTTTGACGGGTCGGTCGGTTGATCGGATGTATCTGTCCCATTAGTGATCATGCTGCGATGTGGGACCGGATCGCGCCGCCTGTGCCGTTCCCCCGCGACCGCAGCGGACGGACCGGCGCGACCGCAGCGGACGGACCGGCGCGACCGCAGCGGACGGACCGGCGCGACCGCAGCGGACGGACCGGGAGCGGACTGCTCGTAGCCGTTCGGGAGGATGCGTCTGGACAGCGACTACTCCTGTCCCGGGACCGCCATCTCCCCAAGGAGCGACCAGTCGTCCTGCTGAACCGTCGCGTTGACGATGCGAGGCGTCTCGACCAGGTGAGGCGGCAGCGTCTGCTGCGCGGCCTTGAAGTGCGCGGACTGCACATGCGCGGCCCCGGCCTCGTCGTCGCGGAAGGCTTCGACCAGGATGTACTCCGTGGGGTCCGCCACGCTGCGCGACCAGTCGAACCACAGGCAGCCGGGCTCGGCGCGCGTGGCCCGGGTGAAGTCGGCGGTGATCTCCGGCCAGCGGTCGGCGTGCTCGGGACGGACTCGGAACCTGGCGGTAATGAAGATCATGGGATTCCTTCGCTGATGTCTGTGCGTCCTGCATCGAACAAGCGGTGGCGTGGGCAGGGACGACGAGGCGATCCACGGGCAGGCGGTGCCTTGATTGCCGTCCGATCACACCATTAGAACTTGGCGGCTTGTTTGCCGGCTTGCGGACCCTATGCCCGGGCGCGTCGCGGTGGGCCGTCTGATGGGCGGCCCACCGCGAGGGACTGGGTGGGCGTGGTGGGGATACGGACGGATCGTTACGACCGCACTACCAACTGACCGTCCGCGTACGGAAGGACTTTGGCACGCGGCAGGTGCACGAGGACCTCCTCGCCGACCGGGACTCCCTCCTCCCGCGGTGTCTTGGCCCTGACGAGTTGCCCGGCGACCTCGACCTCGAGCACGCGCTGTGCGCCGTGGTCGCTGACGCCCCGCAGCCGGCCGGGGAAGGTGTTGGGGCCGGGGTCCGTGACGACCTTGACGTATTCGGGGCGGACGCCGACCTGCAGCTCGGTCGTGCTCTGGGGAATGATGTCCCAGGCGACGGACAGCGGCCGACCGGACAGCGCGAAGCGCCCGCCGTTCCGGTCCACGGTCAGAAAGTTCATCGCCGGTGAGCCGATGAAGTAGCCGACGTACGTGGAGGAGGGCGCTTCGAAGAGCTGCTCTGGGGTGCCCTGCTGCACAGCCCGGCCATCCTTCATGACAAGCAATTCCTGCGCGAAGCTCATCGCCTCGTACTGGTCGTGGGTCACGTAGATCACCGTGGGCTGGAACTGGTCGGTGATCTCACGGATCTTGCGCCGCAGCGAGTGCTTCAGCTGCGGGTCGATCACGGTGAGTGGCTCGTCCATCAGGACGGCCGCCACGTCATCACGGACCAGGCCGCGGCCGAGTGAGATCAGCTGCTTGTCGTCGGCGGTGAGCCCGCGCGCCGGCTGCTGAAGCCGGTCGTGCAGGTCCAGGGCCTCGGCGACCTGCTGCACCTTGGCGTCGATCCTCGCCTTGTCCCAGCGCCGGCACTGCAGCGGGAAGGCGAGGTTCTCGTAGACCGTCATCGACTTGTAGATGACGGGGAACTGGAAGACCTGGGCAATGTTGCGCGCCTTGGTCGGCATGGCGGAGACGTCGACGCCGTCGAACAGGACCTGTCCCCGGGATGGTCTGACCAGGCCGGAAAGGATGTTCAGCAGCGTCGTCTTGCCGCAGCCCGAGGGTCCGACCAGCGCGTAGGTCTTGCCGGACTCGAAGGTCAGCCGCAGCGGCTTGAGAGCCCACCGCTCCTGCTCGGCGCCCGGCGCGTACGCGTGCCCGACGTCGATGATGTCCAACTGCGCCATGTCAACGCCCTTCCACAGAAGCGAGATCGTATGAAGGCGTGCGCACGAGCGTCCCCTGCTCGTCGAAGGCGAACAGCCGGTCGGGACGGATCCGAAGTCTGACCAGGTCGCCGAGGGCGACATCGTGGATGCCCTGGATCTGTACGACGAAGGGGGCCTCGCCGACGACGACATGGACGAAGGTCTCGGAGCCGGAGATCTCGACAAAGGTGACGCGGCCCTCGACGCCGCTGGAAGCCAGGCTGACGTCGGTGGCGCGCAGGCCGAACTGGTAGGCGCCGTCGGGCAGGTCGGCCAGGTGCGCGGAGACGTGCGTGGCCTGGAAGCCGGCCACCGTGACTTGGCCGCCTTCGAGCCGGCCCGCGAAGATGTTCATGGGCGGGTCGTTGATGATGGAGGCCACCGTGGTGGTCGCCGGGCGTTCGAAGACCTCCTGCGGGCTGCCGGTCTGGAGGATCCGCCCCTCGTGCATGACCAGGACCACGTCCCCGAGCATCATCGCCTCGGCGGGTTCGGTGGTCGTGTAGATGACGATTGTGTCGCCCTGGTCCGAGAAGAGGGCCTTGAACTCGTCGCGCAGTTGTTCGCGCAACTTGTAGTCCAGGTTGGCGAGTGGCTCGTCGAGCAGGAGGATGCCCGTACCCCGGGCCAGGGCGCGAGCCATCGCGACGCGCTGCTGCTGGCCGCCGGAGAGTTGGGAGGGCTTGCGCTTCTCGAAGTCCGCAAGCCCCACGCTCGCCAGGCTCTGCCTGACCCGTCGCTGGATGTCGTCCCGTGGCAGCCCGGCCCGTTTCAGCGGGAAGGCCACGTTGCCGAACACGTTGAGATGCGGGTAGTTGATGAACTGCTGGTAGACCATGGCGGTGTCGCGCCGCCACACCGGCGTCTTCAGGAAGTCCGACCCCGCTCGGGTCAGCGAGCCGGAGTCCACTTTCTGCAGGCCGGCCAGGGCCCGCAGCAGCGTCGTCTTCCCGGCCATCGTCCGGCCGATGACGGTGTGGAGCCGTCCCGGCTGGAAGGTGGCGGTCACGTTCTTGAGGTGGTCGACGCCGTCGACGGTCAGGCATAGATCGTTGGCACTGAGGTTCATCGGACCGCTCCCGACAGGTTCCCCTTGGACAGTAGACGCTCCACCCAGAGGGCGAGCAGGATCAGCGGCGCAACGCCGAAGAGCGCGGCGGCGGACAGCGTCCACCACGGTGGAATGGAGGAGTTGAGGGCGACGACTGCCTGGGGCAGTGTCTGGACCTCGGTGAAGGTGAGCCGGAAGGCGAAGAAGAAGTCGTTCCAGCCGAACACGGCGCAGAACATCGCCGCCACGGTCAGCCCGGGCAGGGAGTTCGGCAGGATCGCCCGTACGAAGGTCTGGAACGGGGGGCAGCCGTCCAGCATCGCCATCTCGTCGATCTCCCGGGGGATGCCGTTGAAGAAGTCCACCATCACCCAGACCGCGATGGGCAGCAGCAGCGCGACCGTCACGATGACGAGGCCCGGGATGCTGTCCAGAAGGCCACCCCACTGCAGGAGATAGAAGAAGGGGATCACCAGGACGACGGGCGGCATGATCCGTTGGGAGACGAAGAAGAAGACGATGTCGCTGTTCTTGATGAAGCCCAGCTTGAACCGGTATCGGGACAGCGCGTAGGCGGCCAGGGATCCCAGGGCCAGGCTGATGGCGGATGCGGCGACGGTGATGATCGCGCTGTTGACGAAGGGATCGATCACATCGATGCCGCCGGCTCCGCCGAAGATGTTGCGCCAGCCGGTGAGGGTGGGCTTGTACTGCGCCCAGGGTATGTAGGTGGGACCGCCCTGGACGGCATTGGCGTTCTTGAAGCTGGTCGTCATCGCCCAGAAGAACGGTCCGGCGACGAAGCACGCCCACAGTGCGATCACGGTGTACTTGAACACGGGATAAAGGCGCGACCTCATGAGTCCCCCTTCAGCTTGAAGGCTCTGGTGAGCAGGGCGGCAACGACCGTGAGTGTGACAATCATGAGGACGAGGTAGGTCAGGGACATCGCCCCGCCGTAGCCGGTCTGTTGATCGCGGAGCCCTTGGATGTAGAGGTAGTAGCCCGGGGTCTCCGTGGAGGACCCCGGCCCGCCGGACGTCAGTACGTAGACGCTGTCGGAGAGTTTGGACGCCTCGATAAGCCGGATGATGACCGCCGCGACCGAGACGGGTGCCATCAGCGGGAAGGTCACCTTCCAGAAGGTGCGCCAGGTGCCGGCGCCGTCGATCGCGGCGGCCATGAACGGTTCCTTGGGAAGGCTGAGCAGGCCGGCCAGCAGCAACAGGAACATGAACGGCGTCCATTGCCAGACCTCGACGGTCATCAGCGCGACCAGCGCCGGGCCCGACTCGGTAAGCCAGGGGATTCCTGTCAGGCCCAGCATGTCCAGAAGGTCGTTCGCCGGGCCCAGGGATTCATGGAAGATCGTCTGCCAGATGGCGGCCATCACCACGGGTGTGGTCATCATGGGGATGAGGAAGAGCACCCGCCAGAGTCTGCGGCCGCGTGTCTCGCGCCAGACCAGCAGGGCCATACCGAACCCGACGACGTACTGGATCAGGACCGTGCCGCCGGCCAGCAGGATCAGCCGGGTGATGGACGCCCAGAAGCGGCTGTCATGCAGCATCGCCGTGTAGTTGGCGCCTCCGATGAAGTCCATCGCAGGGTTGCTGACGTTCCAGCCGGAGAAGCTGACGCGGATGGTGAACAGGAGCGGGAAAATGATGATCAGGAAGAGGGTGAGCAGTCCCGGCAACAGGAACATGCTCTTGTGCCGGCGCAGGCCGTCCATGGTTCTCCTTGCGGAAGGGGGCGGACGTCCCTGGGCGGCCGGCCGGTCCGGTCCGGCCACCCGGGGTGTGTCCTGCGGTCGGGTCAGGAGTTGTCCTCAAGCTCGACCACGTTGCGGTAGGCGCTTTGGACCTTGTCCGTGCCGATCTGGTCGGTGATCTTGGACCATTCCTTGGCCACGTCGTCCAGTGCCTGCTGGGGGGAGCTCTGTCCTGCCAGAGCCGCGGCGACGCCGTTGGCCAGCGCGGACATGTACTGGTTGACACCGGGAACGCGCAGGTCGAAGACGCGGTTGGTGCTCTTCTCCATGCCGGAGAGCGTGTGCACGTAGGACTCGGCGACGTCCTTGTCCCAGCCCTGCTTCTCCCAGAACGCCGGGTCGAAGTGGGCGTTGCGGTAGGGGTTGACACCGAATCGGCCGATGGTCAGGTCGAGGGCGGTGTTGGCCTCGTTGCCGAAGAAGCAGAGGTAGTCGAAGGCCATCTGCTGGTGGGGCGAGGGCTTAGCCACCGCTGAGGTCCATCCCCACGTGAAGTAGGGCGCCTGGTTCGCCTTGCTGTCCCACGACTTCGTGGTGCGGTTGTAGACCTCGGTGGAGCCGGGCAGCGGCGCCGCCTGGATCTTGTTGCGGATCCTGCTGTCCGGCTGCTGGGCCTGGATGAAGGCGTCGTCCCAGGAGTAGGACATCAGCGTCTGGCCGCCACCGAAGGAGAAGATCTCGTCCCCCAGGCCGAAGTTGGCGCCGCCGGGCGCCCAGGTCGACTTGGCCTTCACCATGTCGTCCAGGGCGCGGACGAAGCCCGGTGTGTTGATCAGCGGTTTCATGGTCTTGACGTCGAAGAAGACACCGCCCTTGACGTCCGGGTTCTTCACGTACGGCGCCGCACGGCTGATGAACGCGGAGAAGGTCAGGTCGTCGCGCTTGGTCACCTCGGCACTGCCGTAGTTGGCCTTGCCGTCGCCATCAAAGTCCTTGCCGCTGAAGAACTTGGCGGTCTGCTGGTACTCGGCCCACGTCCTGGGGACCCGAAGCTCCTTGCCCGTGGCCTTCTTGTACTCCGCCTGCCGCTTGGGGTCCATCAGCACATCGGTGCGGACCTTGAGGTAGTGCCGGTCACCGTCTATCGGGTATTGCACGACCTTCCCGTTCCAGGTCGCCACGTCCATGTAGGCCTTGGTGACGTCCTTCATGCCGGGGCTGTTCAGATACGTCTTCGGCACCGGGGCCAGATAGGGGGCCATGTCGCCGATCCACAGGGACGGATAGAACATGACGTCGTACGCCGGCTGGCCCGCCTGGAGGGGCGTGAGGATCTTCTGGTGCAGTTCGCCGAAGGGAACGTTGACCACTTCGACCTTGCCGCCGGTGATGTCCTCGAACTGCTTGGCGTGCAGCTGGGTCGGCTCGCCGATGACGGGAACGGCATGGCTGATGATCTTCAGCGTCTGTCCGGAGTAGTCCTTGCGGCTGATGGACTCGTAGCTGCAGGGGCCGGGGACGTCCTTGGCCTTGGTCGCCGGGTAGTCCTTGCCGTACTTCTTGTAGCTGATCTCCGAGCCGGACTTGAAGAGGGCTGCCTTGGCCTTGGGCTTCTGCTGTTCCTGGTTCTGAGCGGTGCACGCGGTGGCGGTCAGGGCCACGGCGACGGCGACCAGGGCTGTGTACGGTCTGCTGCGCATGGGGCTTCTCCTACGGTGTCAGGGGATCAAGATCGCTCGGCCGCGTACGGCGCCGGTGTCCAGGTCGTCGAGGGCCTGCCGGAAGGAAGCGAGGGGGTATCGCCGGGTGTGCAGGGTGACCTTGTCCTGGGCTGCCAGGACCATCAGCTCGGAGAGGTCGTTGTAGGACCCCACGAGGTTGCCGATGAAGTTGATCTCCGTGGAGATGACGTCGATCGTCGGCACGTGGAGTTGGCCGCCGTAGCCGATGACGTAGTAGTTGCCGTTGCGGCGCAGGCAGGCCACGCCCGTCTCGACAGCGCCCCCCTCGCCGACGAAGTCCAGGACGGCCTCCGCCCCGTGACCGCCGGTCAGGTCCTGTACGCGCTCGGCTTCGCTTCCATCCGCGACGAGAGTGTGGTCGGCGCCCAGTTCCTTGGCCAGGGCCAGGGCCTCCTGGCTGCGGTCGATGACGATCATCTCGACCGGCGACAGGGCCCGCAGCACCTGAATTCCGATGTGTCCGAGTCCCCCGGCGCCGATGACCACCGTCTTGTCGCCGGGCCGCAGCACACGGGCAGCCTTGGCGACGGCGTGGTAGGCCGTGAGCCCGGCGTCGGCCAGGGCCGCCACCGAGGCCGGCTCCAGGGACGGGGCGAGAGGCACGACCGAGCGGGCGCTGGTCTTCAGGTACTCGGCGTAGCCCCCGTCGGTGTCGATGCCGGGGAAGGCTGAGTTCATGCAGTGCACGTCGTCGCCGTCCCGGCAGGCGCGGCACAGACCACACGTCAGCAGCGGGTGCAGGATGACCGGGTCACCGACCTTGACGTTGGTGACGGCCTGCCCGACCTCCGCGACCCAGCCGGCGTTCTCGTGACCGATCGTGTACGGAAGGGCGACCCCGCTCTTCTCCTTCCACTGTCCTTCGAGGATGTGAAGATCGGTCCGGCAGACTCCGGCACCCCCGATCTTCACGATCACATCCAGCGGTCCGGTGATCTGCGGGTCCGGCACGTCTACGAGCACGGGCGGCTCGTCGTACTCGATGACCTGCACGGCTTTCATGAGGGCTCCCTGCGAGTCGGCGGGTGATGCGCCGATTACACAGGCCGCCGATCCCAGGCCGATGTCTCAAAATCCGCCCTCGAATGTCTCAATGTGATACACGCCTTAGGCGTCACGTCGTCGAGGTGGTCCAATCACCGAACCGATGGATTGTGACGTGCGTAGTACGGGAGGGTTAATGCCCCGCCAACCACCCGGAAGCTCACTGAGAGCAGCCAGAGAGCTCTACCTGGAAGTCACCAAGGATCCAAGCGCCCGTCCGCTTGTGGTGGCTTCATGGCATCGCTCGCTGGAATACGAGGTGCAGCCGAGCAGCCTCGACGCTCCGTACCAGGACAACCCCGATCTGGACAGCCACCTGGCGAGGGCGGCGCTGCCGATCCTGGACCGGCTGCGAGAGCAGCTCGCCGACGACCCCGTCTCCACGATGATCACAGACCGCAACGGCGTGGTCCTCTCCCGGAAGGTCTCTCACGAGGGATTGACGACGAACCTCAACCGCGTGCACCTGGCCCCGGGCCACGTGTTCGCCGAGCGCTACGTGGGCACCAACGGCATAGGGACCGCGCTGGCCAGCGGCCGCCCGGTCATGATCGCCGGAACGGAGCACTACGTCGAGGCGCTGCGGGACTTCCGCTGCGCGGCCGTACCGATCCTGCATCCCACCCGGCGCACCTTGCTGGGAGCCTTCAACCTCACCACCATCCGTGAAGGCTCCGACGGCATGCTGATGGCCTTCGCCCGCTCGGTCGCGGCCCAGATCGAGGCCGAAATCGCGGCGATCACCTCCCGGCGCGAGCGGGCTCTGTTCCAGGACTACTTGGAAGCGTGCTCGTCGACGCGCCCGGGACCCGTGCTGGCCCTCAACCGCGATGTCGTCATGATGAACGAGCAGCTCAGTGCCGCCGTGACCGGGCCGGACAACTACGCGTTGCTCGACCACGCCCGTGAGCTCGCCGGCCACTCCCGGGTGGAGGGGACCCGCAGCATCGCCCTGCCCTCCGGACGGGTCGCCGAACTTCGGATCAGACGCTGCCGGCGCGAGGGCAGCGACGCAGGCGCCGTCTTCCGGGTCCGGCTGATCGGGCGGCCCCAGCCCACCCCTGCGGTTTCCGCCGCGCTGGCCCACTCCGACCTGAGACTGGTGGGCTCGTCCCCACACTGGCTGCGCGCGGTCGCCGACAGCGAAACCGCGTTCGTCACCGGGACATGGCTCCATCTCCTGGGCGAAGCCGGCGTCGGCAAGAGGACGCTGGCCAAGGCTCTGCACCGGGCCCATGGCGCCGGACGTCGGCTGGAGATGACGGAAGCGCCGCTGTCCGGCTCACCGGCCGTCACCGAGCGCTGGCTGCACGACGTCGGAGAGCTGCTTGTCATCCCGTCCACCGTGCTCGTCGTCAGCGACGTCCACCTGCTGGGCGACCGGCTGCGGCAGCGGCTGACGAGCCTGCTGGTGCAGCTGGACGGCAACGCGACCGGGCAACTGGTCATGACCAGCCAGCCGTCGATGGTCAGCGCCGACGACCAGCTCGACCAGCTCTGTGGTGCCTCGGTCGAGGTTCCTCCCCTGCGTCACCGCTATGGGGACATCGAGCACCTGGCACGGTTCTTCCTGCGCAAGTACCGGCCGAGCGGCGAGAGCAGGTTCTCCCCGGATGCGCTGACCATGCTGCAGCGCTGCCCCTGGCCGGAGAACGTCAGGCAGCTGGAGTCGGTGATACGGGGCTTGGCGCGGCGGCCTTCGGGCCAGGTGATCCACGTGGAGGACCTGCCGCCGGAAAGCCGGGTGTCGTCGAGCAAGGTCCTCACCACCATCGAGGCATTGGAACGCGACGCCATTCTGCGTGGGCTGATGGCCCGCGACTCCAATGTCCAGCGGACCGCGCAGGACCTCGGGATCTCCCGCGCCACGATGTACCGCAAGATGCGTCGCTACGGGATCGTCCCGTCGAGCCTGACGTGACGGGCTGTTCCGGCACGCTGTCCTCACAGAGCTCCGGGCAGGCCTTGCACCCGCTACGGCAGGCAGCGCTCCCGGGAAGACCCACTCGCCCGTACGCCAGGCTCACCTCACCGACCTCATCGGTGGATCAGGGCTGAAGGTGATTCCTCCGGCTTGACGTATGCCGATATCGGCATACGATGGTGGTCATGGCACGAGCAGCGACGACGTCGGACGTCTTCAACGCGATCGCCGAGCCGCAGCGTCGGGAGATCCTGTTGCTGCTGCGGGCGGGTGAGCGGCCGGTCACCGAGTTGGCCCAGGAGCTGGGGATGACCCAGCCGGGGGCGTCCAAACACCTGCGGGTGCTCCGGGAGGTCGGGCTGGTGCGGGACCGCAAGGCAGGCAAGCAGCGCCTGTACGGCCTTGACGCCCGCGGGCTGCGACCGGTCCACGAGTGGACCGGCGGGTTCGAGCGGTTCTGGAACCAGAGCTTCGACCGGCTGGACGCGTACGTGCAGGACCTCAGGCAGGCACAGCAGGAGGAGTGACCGATGGCAGCGACAGGACGGGACGCGCCGGCGCAGTCAGCGACGGCCGACCGCGAAATCGTGATCACCCGGGTCATCAATGCCCCACGGGAGCTGGTGTTCGAGGCGTTCACCGAGATCCGGCACCTGTCGCAGTGGTGGGGCCCGGAGGGGTTCACCACCACCACACGGTTCTTCGAGTTCCGCGTCGGCGGGGAGTGGGACTTCGTGATGCACGGACCGGACGGGACGGACTACCAGGAGTGGATCTCCTGGACCGAGATCGCCCCGCCGGAGCGGATCGCACTGCTGCACGGCGAGTCCCGCGGCGACCCGAACGCCTTCGAGTCGGCCTTGACGTTCGCGCCCGACGGCGCGGCGACCCGGATCGAGATGCGCACACTGTTCCCCACCAAGGAACTGCGCGACGAGGCGGTCGACAAGTACCACGCGATCGAGGGCGGCCGGCAGACCCTGAGCAGCCTGGCTGCCTACGTCACCGACCTCGCGCGGAAGGGGGCGCAGGGCTGATGGCCGGGAAGGTGTTCTTCAGCGTGACGATGTCGCTGGACGGCTTCATCGCGCCCGAGCCGCCGCCCGTTGACGACTTCCTCGCGCCCGACAAGCAGGACGACCCGGACGTTCAGCGCTGGATGGCGCAGTGGACGGAGCTGCAGCAGTGGCTGTTCCCGCTGCGGTTCCTCCGGGAGAACCTGAAGCTGGGCGAGGGCGGCGAGGAGGGCCACGACAACGACGTCGCTCGGGAGACGTTCGAACGCACCGGCGCGAGCGTCATGGGCAAGCGCATGTTCGACCTCGGCGAGCAGTCATGGCCGGAGGAGGCGCCCTTCCACACCCCGGTCTTCGTCGTCACGCACACCAAGCGTGACCCGTGGGAGCGGCCCGGCGGCACCACGTTCCACTTCGTCAACGACGGCATCGAGCACGCCCTCGACCAGGCCCGCGCCGCCGCCGGCGACCGCGACGTCCGCATCGCCGGCGGCGGCGCGACGATCCTGGAGCACCTGAACGCCGGCCTGGTCGACGAGTTCTCGATCACGCTGTCACCGGTGCTTTTCGGCGCCGGCACCCGCCTGTTCGACGGCGTGGACGCGTCCAGGGTCGCGCTGGAGCCGGTCCGTTCGGAGCCGTCGCCGCGGGTGACGCACCTGACCTACGCCGTACACCCACGGTAGCCGCGCCACCACTCCCCCCCAGCGACCCGAGCACCCACGGCGCACGCGCTTGAATCAGCGGGCCACCACGGCCAACTGCGCGTAGCCCCTTGTCGCCGCCAGGCCGGCATCACGGAAGCCCGCCGTGGAGCGGCAGCCACAGGGTGGGTTGTGCCGGTGACTCCTCGCCCGCCTGGGAACGGGGTCTTTCGCCATGTCGGGTTGCGTTGCGACGGACCAGCCCGGCCCATGAAGTCGGCTACCTACCTCGAACTGGACCGATGAGGCGGCGAACTACTGGTCACCAGCGGCCGGTTCTGGGTCGTAGGGCTCGAATTCGATGTAGTCGAGGGGGTCCTCGTCGCGGCGTCCGAGCGGGGGTAGGCCCTCGGTCGCGAACCGACCGCGCAGCCACTCCAGCAGGGTTGTGGTGAGGTCGGTGTGGAGCGGTGGACCTTGATCGGCATGGCGCGGTAGAACGATCAATGGCCAGTCGTCCGGCGTGGCACCTTCGGTCAGCCAGCACAGTTGGTCGCCGTCGATGGAGTCGGCGAAGGGCAGGAATCCCCCGGGCTCGGGATACACGGCCAGCGGATGATACTCAGGGAACTCGGCTCGCTGCCCCTGGTAGGTCTCCGCGTACCACTCGGCCCACGGTGCGAGCGCGTACCGATCCTCACCGAAGGGGGTGTTGAAGCGCAGCCAGCCGCACCAGGAGCCGGCCCCGTAACGCTCCATCAGTCGTACGTACTCGCCGGGCAGACGAGTGCCCAGCTGTTCATACAGCCAGTCCCAGTTGTGCTTACCGAGCATGGGTATCTCCGGCGGCGGGACGAGCCTGATCAAAGTCTCCAGCCCGCTGCCTGTGGTGAGCGCCGCCCGCTGGTGAGCGGTTGGTTCCGGCCGCCGGGGCGGCGGTGTCCATGAGGTGTTCTCCAAGTCGGATTGCATACCACTTCGGGCCGCCACCGGGTGCATGCCGTCGGCCACGAGCTGGGCCAGCGTCGGCACGAGCGGGGTCGCGAAGCGCCGCCAGGGGTCGCGGCCCGCGTTCTCGTCGTCCTGACAGTGCATGACGACCGGCCACTGGTCGGGGTCGTCGGATGCCGTGGTGTCCCAGTAGAGGGTGTCGGCGGTACGAGTGGCGCCGAAGGGAAGGACGCCGGGGGCGTTACGCCGAGTCTGCTGGACCCAGGCTCCGTAGTCGAACCAACCACGGTTGACGCAGGGGACGTGAAGCCAGAGCCGGGCGCCGATGTCGAGTGGGCCGTACGCGGCAGCGATGGCCTTGTAGTCGGCGGGAAGGCTCGTCCCCAACCAGGACTCGACTGCCGCCCAGTCGACAGGTACGGCGAAGTCGGCCGGCGGATCGCCGAAGATCGCGGCGAAGGCGTTGACGTGCGGGTCTGAAGCATTCACGGGTCTGTAGACCTTTACCGGGAGCGAACGGATGTTGACCGAGAGGGCGGGGAAGCAGTGAGCACCCTCCAACCTCCCTCAAGGACAGTGTTGTTGGGCTGACAAATGCGGTAAAGCCCCTGGTAGATGGGTTTTCGACCAAGAGAACCGTCTCCACCAGTGGCTTCGCATGCTTGTCTACCCGCCGGGTGTCGACGTGTCCAGTTCTGCCCTGCGCTTATGTCACCGAGGCTGTCGAACTCCTGGCCGGCCTCGCGCCCACCCTGACCGAACGCGATGCGGACCGCGTCGACGAAGGCGCTCGTGATCCGCGCGCCGGGGCCGGCCGGGCCCCCGTGACCATCCGGCAAGCCTCCATGCTGCTGAAGCCCTGGTGCATGAGCCGGAAGTATTCCTCCCGCTCACGGACCAGGGCTCCACGGCCTGGCGCCTGCCCGCGGTCCTCCCGCATCTTGAAGGCCATCGCGCCCCCTGAGCTGGGGTGTTGCGACGACCACTAGAACGCAAGGCCTACCGGACGGGGCCATAGCACGGCCGGTCTATACCGCTGCCCGCGCCGACTTGCCGTTACCGCGTTGCGGCGGCCAGTGCCGCGCGGATGGCGTCCTCGTCGACCGGCCGGCCCTTCTCGTTCGAGTACGGCCCGTACGGTGTCCCCCACACCGGCGTGTCCGTCGCCTGCCGCCAGCTGTCGGCCAGCGGTCCCGCGTCCACCACGCCGTACCCGATGGATTCGATGAATTCGGTCACCGCCGCCTTCGCCGGCGCGGAGTCCCCGGCGATCGGCAGGTAGGAGCGGTCGGCCGCCCCCGTTGGGCGGGCGAGTGACAACAGGTGCTTGAAGAAGATGTTGTTGAACGCTTTCACGAGCATGGCGTCCGGGATGTACCGCAGCAGCAGTTCGCTCGAGGTGAGCGACCTGCTGTCGAACTCGGGGATGTGCCCGTCTCGCTCGGGGCCGTAGTTGCATGTGTCGATGACCGTCTTCCCGGCCAGTGGCGCGGCGGGCAAGTGGGGGAAGGCCTTGACCGGCACCGTGACCACGACGATGTCACCGGCCGCCGCGGCCTCCCCGCTCGTCGCCGCGGACGCCCGCGGCCCCAGTTCCGCGGCCGTGTCCGCGAGCGTTTCGGGACCGCGCGAGTTGCTGAGCACGACCTGGTGCCCAGCCCCGATGGCGAGCCGCGCGATGGTACTGCCGATGTATCCGCTTCCGATGAATCCCACAGTCGTCATATTCTCAGCGTCCCTCCGGAAGAGCCGAACCCTTGCCATGTGCCGGACTCGTTGCGATTCGGGTCCCTGCCGTCAACTGGCGGGGAAGTAACGGCCGTTGTCCAAATCGGCGAGCAGGCCGGGCTGAGCGGGTTCCCAGCCAAGGGTCCGGCGGGTGATGAGGTTGGATGCCGGGTAGCTCTGCGTGACGATGTTCGCGAGGAAACCGAAGTATCCCGGCACCATCAGTACGTCCGCGGGAATGCTCACGGCGGGCAGGCCCAGACGGCTGGCAATGGCCTCGGCGATCTCGCGAAACGGGATGCCCCCGTCCCCGACCGCGTGCCAGTACTTGCCGGCCGGCCCCTTCTCCAGCGCCAAGCGGAACAAGGAGGCGACATCGCGGACGTGCACGGCGTTCCACAGGTTCGCGCCGTCGCCGGGATAGCCGACGAAGCCCTTCTCCTGCGAGAGCGCGATCAGCGTGGGGAGGAAGCCGGCACGATCGGTCGTGCTGTGCGCGATGTTGGCAAATCGCACGACCGAAGACCGCACTCCCCGCTCGGCGAGGCCGATTACGGCGGTTTCCACGACGTTGCGAACCCGCAGGGTGCCCTTGTACTCATCGCCGCCGGGAAGGGCCGGGTCCTCCTCGGTGGCCGGCCGGCCCAGGTTCCCGGGCGAGCCTATGCTCCCCGCCGCGACCAGTGGCTTTCCAGTTCCCGCGAGTGCCTCGCCGTACGCGAGCACGATCGGGAGCTCTGCGGCGGCCACGGCGTCGAGCCCGCCGGAGGGAAGCAGGTCTTGCCTGTGGGCAAGGTGGATGACGCCGTCGGAGTCCGCGGCCGCCTCCTTGAGCCCGTCGAGATCCTGAAGGTCGCCGCGACGCGCCTTCGCGCCGAGCGCCGACACCGCCGCCGCGGCTGTGTCCGACCGGGCCAGGCCGGTGACTTCGTGCCCGGCGGCGATGAGCTCGGGGATGATGTACGAACCGGAATGGCCGGTCCCGCCAGCGACGAAAACGCGCATTTCACTGTCCTTGTGAGGTAGGTGGAGGGGCTGTTCTTCTCGTGCCGTGGATCGACTGGCGTGATGTGGCGCGAGAAGTGGTGGTGGCGGGTGCGCTCAGCCGAGAACGGTGATGCCGAGGGAGAAGTTGGCGTGCTTGACGGAATGGGTCATGAGGCCCAGCTCGAGCAGGCCGACGTTCTCCAGTGCCCGCGCCATCGGGAGATCCCCGGTGTCCATCGGGCGCAGCCCCAGGCTCTCGATGAACGCCGACACGCGCGCCTTCGCCTGCGCGTCGTCGCCGGCGATGAACACGTCCAACGGGCGACCCTCGGCTGGGCCGGCCGCCAGAACATGGGAGAACACGGTGTTGAACGCCTTGACGACATGCGCGCCGGCGGGGGCGGCCTTGGCGATCTCCTGTGCGCCGGAACTGCCGTCGGGGGTGACAAAGCCCTGGAGATCGGGGGCGACGGGGTTGGTGACGTCGATGATGACCTTGCCCTGTAGTGCGTCCCCGTACTCGCTCACCACCGCCGCCGCACCGGCGTACGGCATGGCGAGGACAACGATGTCCCCGGCCGGGGCGGCGCCGGCCGTCCCGACAGTGGCGCCGCCGAGCGCGGCGGCCAGTTCCTTGGCCTTGGCCGGGTTACGGCCGATGATCTCGACGGTGTTGCCGCCGGCGAGCGCCCGTTGGGCCAGGGCGCCGGCCATGTTTCCCAGGCCGATAATGCTGATGCTGCTCATTGGTGTTCCTGCTTTCTGGAGCTGGACAGGACGCCATGACCACCCCGTCGTTGTCAGCGGTTGTGTCGTCGACGCCGTCGAATGACGCGATGGGTGGTGCTCAATTCCTGATGGGCTCATTCTGGGCCTGGCCCCTGATATCAAGCTCCGATGTCGAATTCATGGCCCGAATTCGCTTCGGTGCCCCATCAGTTACCTATTCAGGTTGCCATTGGCCTGAGCGGGTGTCCAAGACCTCTTTTAGTCGTGGTGATACCCTGAGCCTTTTTCACGTGTAGATCATGAGGGTGAGGATCGCGGCAGCTACTGACGTGAGTCTGTTCGGACTGACGCGGGCATGCCGGAAGATCCGCCACTGCTTGATCCGGGAGATGGTTCGCTCGACGGGAGCACGCAGTGCGGCGTGGACCTTGTTCGACGTCTTGTGCTTGTCGGGCAGTTCAGTTCCGGGCCGTCGTTTGATCGGGGTGATCACAGTGCCGCCGGCCCCGACGTACCCTTTGTCCGCGAGGATCTCGAGGTCCAGTCGCGCGCAGGTGTCGACGATGGCGTGCTCGCGGGCGGCCGTCACATCGTGGGTGCCGCCCGGAAGGGCGGGTGACATCCACAGCAGTTTGCCCTCTTCTGCCGCAATGACCTGCAGATTCACGCCCTCGCGGCGGACCTTGCCGGAGAAGTGCCCCGGCGCCTGGACCCGGTCGGTCTCCGCGACGGTGCCATCCAGCAGCACGTAGCCGTCCGTGTGATGACTGGTGAGCGCCTCGGTCAACGACGGCGCGTGCTCCGCAAGTTGCCCGATCGTGTGGTTCACGTAGCGCCAGGCGGTGGCCGTGCTGATGCCGAAGCCTGCGGCGATCTGTTCGAGGGTGTCGTGCTTGCGCAGGTAGACCAGGGTGCACCGGGCCCGGTCGTACGGACGCAGTCTGCAGCGCCGGCCGGCTTCACAGGACGCGATCACCATCGTGACCAGCTCCAGGAGCTCCGGATCGACATCGCATCCGGCAGGATAGGAGAACACGGGGCATCTCCGCAGGTGAAGGTTATGCCTGGCGACTCTCCAAACCAACGGGATGCCCCGTTCGGCACGCCACCGTCAACACTTCACCGACGCTCACCCGCAGGCCGTACAAGTGAAAAAGGCTCCCTGAAGGCATCACAGGACTGGGGAGCGCCATGGATATGGACCTGCGCAAACTCCGCTACTTCGCCGCCGTGGCCGACCAGTTGCACTTCGGACGCGCCGCCGATGAACTGCATATCGCGCAGCCGGTGCTCAGCCGGCAGATCCGCGCGCTCGAGCAGGATCTCGGCGCCCCGCTGTTCACCAGGGATCGCCACGGCGTGGCGCTGACCGACGCGGGCCGACAACTGATGGCCGACGCCGGTCCGCTGCTCGCCTCCGCGCACGCGGTCCGCCGCCGGGTGTCCGCGGCCGCCCACGGCAGCCGGCGGCTGGTGGTCGGATTCCGGGCCGGCATCCCGGTCACCCCGGCGGCGCAGGCGTTCGAGGCCCGACACCCGGACGTGGTCGTGGACGTGCAGCGGATCGAAGGGGACGACCAGGCCCCGATGCTGCTCGACGGCCGCATCGACGTCGGCTATGTGCGGCTGCCCATCGACGAGGCCGGCCTGCGCGTCACCCCGCTGTACACCGAGCCGCGGGTGGCGGTGCTGCCCGCCGGACACCGGTTGGCCGGCAAGGAGGAG
Organism: Streptomyces sp. NBC_00289; assembly: GCF_041435115.1. Taxonomy (NCBI): domain Bacteria; kingdom Bacillati; phylum Actinomycetota; class Actinomycetes; order Kitasatosporales; family Streptomycetaceae; genus Streptomyces; species Streptomyces sp. NBC_00289. Next base: position 996,064 of record NZ_CP108046.1, read on the forward strand.
GTCACCGAGGCCGACCTGGCCGGCGAACCACTGGTCTGGCATGCCGACCCGAGCACGCAGCCCACCAGGCGCCCGCACCCCAACGCCGGGTATGTGGTGCGCGGGGTGGACGAGACGCTCGAGCATGTCGCGGCCGGCCGGGGCATCTCGTTCCTGGCCCGTTCGGCGTCCGTGTTCTACTCACATCCAGACGTCGTCTATGTGCCCATCCCGGACCTGGCGCCCGACCAGGTGTGCCTCGCAGTGGCGGCATCGCGCACCTCGCCAGTGGTCGATGACTTCTTCACCGCGGCTCAGGCGACGGCCGAGATCACGGCAGAATGCGGGAACTATGAAATGTGGCACCTCATAAGCGATGCCGATTCACAGCACGGTTGAGCAGTCCGACAGACAACAACACCGCCAACAGGGCACACGCGAGCTCGAGGAGGCCTGACTCTCCTCACCCCCACGGCTCAGTACGCCGCCCGGGTGCTTAAGATCCGCGCATGAACGCACAGCAGCAACAGCAGTCGGCGCCCGGCGCTTATCTGGCCTTCGTGGAGGGCCGGTTGGCCGAGGACGGATGCGCCACGCGGTGGGAGGACTGGGCCGGAGTTCCCGTGCTCGTCGGGCGGCGGGCCGAGTTCCGGATGCGCTGGATGGCGACGAAACTGCACCTGTTCACCGTGGCCGCGGCGGTGCCGGAGATAACCGTGCCCGTCGTCTCCGCCTTCACCGACCAGGTCATGAAATACGCCAAGGACACCAAGGGCGGACTGCCCGTCGGCCTGCAAAACGGCGTCGGCGCCTTCCCGCTGCTGGTCAGCGACCGGGTCGACCCGGCGGCCGTGCAGTGGGCGGAGGCGCAGCAGCGGGTCAAGTTCGCCTGCATGACGCGGCCCGTCGTGGTCGACAGTTCACGTCAGTACGTGGGGATGTACCGCGGCAAGCCGGCCCTCGGCCGCGTCTACGCCTCGTACTTCATCGAGAAGGGGACGCGGTACTTCTACAGTCAGTGAGTCGTCGGCGCGGTCAGGCCCGGTGGCCCAGCACATTCACCACCCGCCCGTTCGGATCGCGGACGAAGAACCGTCGTACGCCCCACTCCTCGTCCCGCAGGTCCCGCAGGACCTCCGCGCCCGATGCGAGCACCTGCGCGTACACGGTTTCGACGTCCTCGACCTCCACGCTCAGGTCGGGGACGACGGGCGCCGTGCGTTCCTCCGTGAGGAAGCTGATCTGGGCGGTGGGGTTGGCCGGGGAGGCGAGGGTCATGACCCAGCCCAGGTTCATGACCTCCTCGAAGCCGAGCAGGCCGTAGAAGTCACGGTTGGACGACATGTCCTGCTCGGAGCCGACCTGGATGTCGGGGACGATCCTGCGGATGGTCATGGGCGGTGCCTCCTGGTGGCTCACGGGTGGCGGGACGGCGGGCCCGAGTTCGACACAAACCGCGGTTCGTCTCAAACCGCGCACCGGCGCTCGTGGCGAACCGCGGTACGGCGCTCGCCACGTCCAGGGACGGGGGCGAGCACGAACGCCTCGTCGACATCGGCCGGCTCCCTTCAGTCTGTCGTCAACTTGACCCGGCCCTGAAGGGCTGGGCTTGGAGGTAGAACCCAGATGGCTGCTGGGGTGGACTCCTCCGTCCAGACACCCCGTTATGGGGTGGCAGGGACGCGTGACTCACGCCCCGCATTCCACACGCTCTCGCCACGGGTGGCGATGTTGTGGGAAGCATTCCGGTCGGCGTGGGCAACGACCCCGCACCCCCGGCAGATGAAAAGTCCCTGGCCGACACGGTTGCGCTTGTCGATGTGCCGGCATTCGCAGCACATCTGCGACGTGTAGGCGGGATCGACGTAGATGAGCGGCACACCGGCTCGCTTGGCCTTGTAGACGTAGCAGCCACCCACACTCCGAACGGAGACCGTGCCGCTGTCACCGGCCACCGGTGCAGCAGCAGAGACCCTGTGCGAGTCCCAGGCACGGGCCTGGGCCCCGCAAGCCCTGGACGCTTCCAGCTGCGGGCACTGTGACAGGAGCTGCGATGCAGCCGCCCACCGCCGCGACAACGCGGGTGCCACTTCACGGTGCGCTGACCGGTCGGGGCCGACGGTTCGTCTCAGGAATGGGGCTCAAGCACTTCCAGGGCGCCGGTTTCGGTGTCGTAGCTGCGCAAGGTCGTGAGCCGGACCGACAGCGGCGGCGCCGGCAGCAGCTCGGCGACCCGCCGGCCGGCGAAGGCACCGGCCCGCCTGGTCCGGCCGAGGGTGACGTGCGGGCTCCAGCGTCCGGGTTCGTGGAAGGGGTTGAGGGTGGCGGGCGGGCTGTCCGAGGCAATCGCCTCCCACACCCGGCGGTGCAGGCCCGCCAGTGCGGAGTCGCAGTCCAACGCCCAGGCCAGCACCGAGGTGGGCCGTTCGAAGCGGACCACGCCGGTGAACCGCACCGGCAGCGGGAGAGCGGCGGCCACCTCGGCGAGCTCCCAGCGAATCGGGGCGGTCAACTCCCCGCAGGCGGCCAACGTGAGGTGCGGGCTGTTGGTCGGTGAACGGTGGCGCGCCTGACTGGGCAGCCCCGCATCCGCCAGCCGCCGCCATGCCTCCCGGACGGCCACATCCGCCGCCTCATCCAGCAAAAGCTCGACCGTACGCACCGTCGCAGCCTACCGGCGATCACCTGAGGTCCCTCACCGTTCGCCCTCTCCGACCACGCCGGGCTGCCGCTGTAGTCAGTGCTGGGGCCGACGGTGTCGGGCACGCCTTCGCTGTTACTGTCACGCCATGTCCAAGACCGAGATAGATGTGGTGACGGCCGACTTCTTCGACGCCTTCGACAACCGGGGCGGCAAGGTCGCCGACGTGGCCCGGATCCGCCGACTCGTTCTTCCGGGTGGCGTCATCGTCAAGGCCGGCCCGGCGTTCACGATCTACACCGTGGACGAGTTCATCGAGCCCCGCCAGCGACTGCTGTCCGACGGACGACTGGTCGAGTTCTCCGAGTGGGAGACCGCCGAGCGGACGGAGATCGCGGGCGATATCGCGTCACGGTTCGGCGAATACCGCAAGTCCGGGATCTTGAACGGTGAGCCGTTCGAGGGGGGCGGGACAAAGACCATTCAGTTCGTCCGCACCTCTGAGGGCTGGCGGATCGCAGCGTTCGCCTGGTACGACCAGCCCTGACGACCGGTCTGCTGCGGCTTGTTGGCCACGGCAACAGACGAACCTCCGCAACGGCACCCAGGTTTCGTCTCTGATTGACTGTCAGGTCAATCGACGACTGCTGGAGAGGGTTCGAGCAGGGACAGTACGTCGGCCAGTGAGGGTATGGACGATCCGGCCAGTTGTCCTCACGTGCGTGGGCGTCGTTGTCGGCCCAGTCAGCGGCCTGAAGCATGAACGCCTGCATGCCGCAGTTGGATGCCCCGGTGAGTTCGTCTCCGCCGCCGTCGCCGATGTAGAGGCAGTTTTGCGGGTCGGCGTCGAGGCGGCGTGCGATCAGGCGGAAAAGCTCCGGATCGGGCTTGCGCCGACCCTCTTCGCAGGAGAGCACGCGTGCGTCGACCAGCGTGGCCAACGACAGCTGCGACCAGGTCTCAGCCAGTTCCGCCGTGCAGTCGCTGAGCACTCCCAGCCGCAGTCCCCGGGCGCGCAGCTCCGTCAGGGTCGAGACGGCGTCGGCCCGCAGTCCGAACAGTTCTCGTTGTGCTGCCATCCGTGCGGTGCAGGCGGAGACGAGGGCCTCCTCGCTCGGATCAGCGCCGGCGCGGTGGGCGAGGATGCGAAATGTCGCAGCCAGATCGCCCAGGCTGCCGGTCGCCCGCTCGGGGAACGAGACGTCCAGGACCGCGCGCCACGTACGGGCCGGTATGCCGAGGGGAGCCGCGCTTCGGGCGGCATGGTCGTCCCACACGTTCGTCGGTGTACTGGGGGTGAGGGTCCCGAAGAAGTCGAAGACGACAGCGGTGATGGCCATGACCAGGACCCTAGCCTCACGGTGTCCGCGACCGCGAGGAACAGGCGCGGCTTGCAACGGGGTCAGTCCCGGAGAACACCGATGCGCCGCAGCCACGACTCGACTTCGGCATCGGCTTTCTGGACTCCCTCGCCGTGCACCGCGAGCCCTTCCCCGATGGTCGCGCTCGGGCAGACGCTCGAAGCGCCGCTTCCACTGAGTGGCGCCAGGGGATGTCGCTGCGCGTCGCGTAAATGGAGGTCATCAGCGCCATGCGCGGCCGGACGCCGTCGCGGGCTTGCGGGATGTTTCGCACGCCGCCGTGGTCGACGTGCGCACGGGCATCCGGGGGGAGTCGCTGCCGGATCCGTGCGTGAGGACGATGGCATCGGCTCCGTGGACCGCGCTCCGCAGGGAGGCGGGATCCTCGAGGTCGCCCTTCACCAGTTCGACGCCGTCGAGCAGTTCTTCTCCTCGCCGTACGTCGGGCGGCCGCGACGAGACGATGGGGGCGGCGCACGATGAAGTATGCGAGCGTGCGGCGGAAGCGCGACGCGTGCAGGTGCTTGACGGGGTCTGGGGGGATTGCGGTGCCCCCATCGGCCGAGGGGATGTGGAGTTCACCCAGTCCTGGAGCCGCTGCAGCTCACGACTGGTCTTCTGCCTGCTCTGCCCAGCCGCGAGCTCGGCCCGGGCCGACGTGGAGGGTCGGCCCGGGCCCGGGACGCTCACTGCCGGGCAGGCATCACAACGTGGGCAGTTACGCGGCGCTCTTGGCGAGAAGTTCAACGAGCGCGTCGGCCGCCGGGCCCGAGGAGGCCGGGTTCTGTCCGGTGATCAGCAGGCCGTCCTGGACGACGTAGGGCGCCCAGTCGTCGCCCTTGGAGTAGATGCCGCCCAGGCGCTTCAGCTCGTCCTCGACGAGGAAGGGGACGATCTCGGTGAGCGCGACCCCCTCTTCCTCGGAGTTGGCGAAGCCGGTGACCTTCTTGCCCTGCACCAGCGGCGTACCGTCCTCGTTGACCGTGTGGCGCAGGACGCCAGGGGCGTGGCAGACCACCGCGAGCGGCTTGCCCGCGCGCAGGGTCGCCTCGATCAGCCGCGCGGACTGCGCGTCCTCGGCCAGGTCCCACAGCGGGCCGTGGCCGCCGGGGTAGAAGACCGTGTCGAAGTCCTCGGCCGAGACCGAGTCCAGGCGCACGGTGTCCGCCAGGGCCGCCGTGGCCTCCGCGTCGGACTCGAACCGGCGGGTCAGGTCGGTCTGGAAGTCGGGCTCGTTGCTCTTCGGGTCCAGCGGCGGGCGGCCGCCCTTGGGGGAGGCGAGCACGATCTCCCAGCCGGCCTCCTTGAAGCGGTAGTAGGGCGCGGCCAGTTCCTCCAGCCAGAAGCCGGTCTTGAGGCCGGTGGTGCCGAGTTCGTCGTGCGAGGTGAGAACGACAAGAACCTTCATGTGTGCCTTCTTCTGGTTGAGTAGACCGGTCGTCTACAGGTGGGCGAACGAAGCCCAGCGTTCTGGTCTTCCGAGAAATGCGGGTCAGTGACTACAGGTGCAGGATTTGACGGGTCATCGCCGTGGTGGTGTCGAGCGGCGCGGGACTGCGCTGGATCTTCGCCATGACGCTGGCGCCGAGCCACATGCCGTAGAGGGCCTGCGCGGTGCTGCGCGGATCACTGTCAATGGCGATCGACCCGTCTATGAGGCCGTCGGCGATCGTCCGCTCAAGGCGTTCGACGATCGCATCCGTCCCCGCCTTGAGAGCCAGACGCATCGGCTCGGAAAGGTCGGAGACCTCGGCGCCGAGCTTGACGGCGAGGCACTTGCCCTGGCAGTCGTCGAGGCTCTGTGTCTCCCGCCACTGCCCCCAGTAGGCCGTGAGCCGCTCGGCGGCCGACTGGCCGGACCGCGCGAAGACGCGATCCATGTCGGCGACGTACTCGTCGAAGTAGCGCCGCAGCAGTGCCTCTCCGAAGGCGTCCTTCGAGACGAAGTAGTGGTAGAAGGAGCCCTTCGGGACGCCGACCTCCGCGAGCACCTCATTGATGCCGACCGCGGAGTAGCCCTTGTGAGCCATGATCCGCTGGGCGGCGTCAAGGATGTCCCCACGAGTATCGGCGGTGCGTGCGGTGGCTGGCATACCGCCAACCGTAGCGCACGATTAGACCGGTCGTCTAGCGATCAGTCACTTCCGGACCTATCCACCGGCAGGCGGCGCACGGAAGGACAGCCCCGCCCGGCCGGCACATCGAGGTGACTCGGCGGTGTCGGCTCATGCGGGGGCGTGTGTCCGCTGCCGCGAAGATGCCCACGCCGGCTTGGAAGCCGACGCTTGCGTAACCTCCGGAGCGATGAAAGCCCCCACCCCGGCGGTGCTGGGTGAGGGCCTTCGTACCGGAAGGAAGGACTATGCGGCCGTCTGCGCGATCTTCTCGGGGCGACCGGCCCGCTCCTGCGAGCGATCAGACTGGGCTCGGTACATCGCAGAGGTGATCTACTTGAGCTTTGGGTGCTCCGTATGCGAAGTGGCGCAGGACATGGCTGATCGCGGACTCCCACTCCCCCTGCCCGATGCGAACATCGCATGGACACCCACGGTCGCGAGTCAGACCCGTCTACGGGAAACGTGTTCCGAATCAGGTCCCATGGGACGCCGCGGAGATGGCCGCCCCCTACGACAGTCCGCTATCCGCGACGGGTCGCCGGCCTTGTACTGCTCGCCGTAGGCGGGAGCGGCCTTTTTGCCCGGTCTACGAGACCGAAGGCTCGGGCCCCGGCCGAAGCCAGACCCCATAACCTTGGACCGCCTTGCCGTGAACGAGCATGGAACGGCGGGCGCCCGAAGACCCCCGGTGAGCTCGCCGGCTACTACCAGGCGGCTTTGATGTTGAGCAAGGCAGTTGTGCCGACCTTGCGGTCGCAGGCCCAGGCCTTGACGTTCGCCTTGTCGTGGAAGCTCCAGCTGTCGGTGCCGTTGACCACCGCGACCTTGTTGGTCACGTGATGCCAGGCGCCGTTCGTCCACTCGTCGTACGACAGTGCCAGGACTGCCTCGACACCGTCACCAGCCTGCTGGTCCTGGGCCGATGCGTTCTGGAACGATCCGTCGTAGAGGGTACGTCCGTCTGCGGTGCCCACCGAGTGGTACTCGTAGGTGCCGCCGATCTTGGACTTGCCGCTGGTAGAAGTCGCCGAGAAGCCCATGGTGGTCGCGCTCGCGGAGCTGGCGACTCCAAGAACGACAGTTGCTGCCAGAGACGCAGCACCGACGAACATACGCTTGACGGACATGCTCATGAAGAACCCCTTTGAGGCGAAAAGATCTTGCATCCAGTCGTTGTGACAGATGGAAAGCTAGCTGGAAGAGCTGCTCCCGCTCGTCCAACCAGGAGATGAACTGCCCCTGCAACCAGGGCAGTTGCAGGCCTACCACCAGGGGTGTAGTGGTGATGGAAAGCCGGATGGAGTGATCGCTGTGGAGCCCGCGATCAGACGATGTTGGCGCACCGCACGTTGATGTCCCGTGCCCGTCGTGCCTCCTTACGCCTGCATTCCTTCAGGCAGCGTCTGGCAGAGGGGGTGTACTTCGTCTGCCGCGATGTCCGAGCGCACCTGCACTGCCGGGCCGAGGAGGTGTTCTACGTCCTGGACGGCGAAGTCGACCTCCTCGCCTGCCACCCGGCCGCCCCAGGCGCCACCGGCGACCGGCGTGCCTGGGTGGGCGGCCATCCGGAGGGGTTTTGGGACGTTGCAGCGGGGCTCGGGGCGATATCGCCTGACCTGGTGAGTAATGTCGCGCTGCCACTTGCCGCGTCGCCTCGCAGCAGACTCAACACCATCAGGAGAAGAGCCATCGCCGAGCAGAAGCCCGGAAAGGCTGGGACCACTCCGGGAGACCAGCCCCAAGAGGCCGACCAGTTGAGGAACATGCTGCGTCGGCCCGAGTACCGGCGGGCGTTGGTGTTCTGCGGCCTGATCGGGATCCCGGTGTCGTTGGTCGCATTCTGGTTTCTCGTCCTGCTCCAGGCGCTGGAGAACCTGATCTGGGTGGACTGGCCCCACGATCTCGGGTGGACGGATCCGCCGTGGTGGTGGCCCTTTCCCCTGGCTTTGGTGTCGGGTGTCGTCGTCGCCCTGGTCGTCCTGCGGTTTCCCGGCCGGGGAGGACACATTCCGGCAGCGGGTCTGCACTCCGGAGGGGCGTCGAAAGCAGCGGTTCCCGGTGTGGTCCTCGCCGCTGTGGCCAGCCTGCCGCTGGGAGCCGTGCTCGGACCCGAGGCTCCGCTGATCGCCCTCGGCGGTGGCCTGGCCCTGGTGTTTCGAGATCTCGTACGCGCTCCCGCGACCGAGGCGAGCACGGCGCTGCTCGGTGCCGCCGGCGCCGCCGCGGCCATCTCCGCGATCTTCGGCAATCCATTGGTGGCGGCCGTGCTGCTCATGGAGGTGGCCGGGGTGGGCGGACCGCAGCTGTTCGCGGTGATGCTGCCTGCCCTGCTGTCCAGCGGAATCGGCGCCATCGTGTTCACGGGCTTCGACCGGGTTGAAGACCGGGAGCCTCAACATCGGCCTGCCCACGCCTCCGCCCCTCGACGTCGGGGACGTGCTGTGGTCGGCGCGGATGGCGCTCGCCATCGGGGCGGCAGTCCACTGGGTCATGGTGGGCGGACGGATCGCGGCGCGGTTCGTGTCCGCACATCCGTTTCGCAACACGGTGCTCTGCGCACTCGCCGCCGCGGGCTGCGCGGCTCTCTACGCGGTCATCACCGGCCGTTCGCCGTCCGAGGTCTCCCTGTCCGGCCAGGCCGCCCTGACGCAACTCGCCGAAAACCCCCACGCCTGGTCGGTCGGCGCTCTGGTGGCTGTCCTCGCGTTCAAGGGCGTCGCGTACTCGCTCTGCCTGGGAAGCCTTCGCGGCGGTCCGACCTTTCCCTCTCTGTTCCTGGGCGGGGCGGTGGGGGTCCTGCTGTCACCCCTGCCGGGACTCGGCGTCGTAGCGGGCATGGCGGCGGGTATGGCGGCCGCGTGCGCCGCCGCGCTGCGGCTGCCCGTCAGTACAGTGGTGCTGGTCGTCCTCATGGTGGGCAACGGGGAAACGGTGCCCGTGATCGTGCTGGCTGTCGTGGTGTCGTTCGTGACCACCGAGTTGTTGCCACAGGGGCCGGGGATTCCCGCGTTCAGTCCGAGGGCCGGTCGAGCGCGTCGTCCAGCGTCGTCGCGCCCATGATGAGGGAGCGATGGGTGAATGCCGTGAGCCCCCGGTTGCCGGCCGCTGGAAGCCGACCTGGTGGAGCGCCTCCCAGGTCCCCTCGGGAGCTCGATCGCGAGGAGGGAAAGGTCGCCGCCTTCGTGGTCGAGCAGGAACTCGAGGCCCAAGCGATCCGCACCAAAACCGACTTCGAGGACCGGAAGGGCAGGATCCTCGACTTCTGAGCACCGGTCAGGACGCGTCGGCAGATCCCGGCCTTGCGCGAAAACTGGCCACGAGAATGTGCAAGCTGACGACAAGAGCCCACAGCGGGAAGACCAACTCGGACCAGTCGACGCTGCCCGACAGGAGAAGCAGCGTCAGAGCGACGAGACAGCCGAGAAGGGCAAGCCAGCGCGGAAGGACTCCGAGCCGATGCCCGATGGTGGAGGTCGAGAAGGCGAACACCGCGGCCATGCGCATCGCGTAGGTCGTCAGGAGGCTGTAGGTGACGTGACGGCCGAACGACAACCCTTGCGGGTTGGAGCCGGCCCCGGGCACCTCGGCCGTGACAAGCAGGCCACCGGCCGCAGCCGCGGCGCCGAAAAGAGTCGCCACGAACAGCAGACCGCTGCCCAGGAAGACCATGGCGAAGAACTGGTCCTCGGCCTCTCCGATGCGTGCGCGCACTGCGCCCATGAACCACAGGAAGAAGATGCCCGCGAAGGGAACGAGGTTGAGCGCCGTCTGCACGGTGCGCCGACGCGAGGGATCGGTGACCCAGCTGTTGCCCGCGTTGCCGGGCTCGTCCGGTACGGCCACTCGGATCAGAACGATGGTCGCCGCGAGCAGGAGGGCGAAGACGATCCCCACCAGTCCTGCGGCTCGTGGAGTGCGCAGTGCCTGAAGCTTCCTTTCCATGGGCGGCTTTCGCTTCCTCTCCCAGCCGATGTGTCCCCGTCAGGTGACACTCTCTCCCCCGTCCGGAGGCGGTGGCGTGGCCGAGCTCCGAGGGCGCGGGTTCCGCCCGCTGCGTCATGGGTCGGACGGGGCGCCGCAGCCTCGCGCGGACGCCCGGCGGGCGGCTGAAACCAGCAAGCGCCGGTACACGTCGATGTGCCACTCGGGCTGTCCATGCGGGTGACGCGCGCGGACACGCCGGCTCCCGGCGACGACTGAAACGCGCTCCGCTCCAGGACGACTTCCCTGGTGCCCGGCCTCGCGTCCTTCCTGCTCCGACGGGGAGCTGGCGCAGGCGACCGCGACCGGCGATCAAGGTGATCCGCGAACAGGATCCGCCGGTCGCTGCCTAGCCGTGGGTGGGCGGTCCGCCCGGCGGCCCCCAGTGCTCCGGTCCTCCCCCGCGCCAGTCGATCCACGGCACCTGCACCACCTCCGCCAGGTCGATCTCCAGCCCGGCCCGGCGGAGGAACTCCGCGACATCGCGCAGTCCGCACGCCAGACCGAGGCTCTCGCCGTTCACACGCACCCGTCGGCCACCCGTCTGTGTCGGCGCATGCACGACCACGCGTATCGCTCCGGACAAGCCCTCGGGATCATCCGGGCCGTAAGGGGCCGCGCTGCCGGAGGGTGCCATCAGGAGACGCGCAGGAGTGTAGTGGCGGGGCGGATCGCGTCCGGTCCGAACTTGGCGCGGATGCGGTCGCTGACCTCTTCGGCGACCAGGCGGGTTTCGCGGGCCTGGTCGAGGCTGACCTGTTCGGCGATCTGGCCGGCCGGCACGAGGTCTTCGCCTTTCAGGGTGATCTGGGTGATCCGGCCGCGCTGCAGTCCCGCCGCGTCGATCAGCCGGTACGCCATCGCCCGTAGATCGTCGTCGTGCGCGGAGGCTTCCGCAAGGCGCCGGGTCTTCTCCCATGTGGTGCCGCCGGCGAAGCGCAGCGTCAGGGTCAGACCGCGGGCCACCTGATCCCGGCGGCGCAGCCGAAGAGCGAGGGTGACGACCACATCGAGGAGGGCCGCGCGCACTGCGGCGCCGTCCAGGGTGTGCCGGGAAAAACTCCGGTGGACGCTCGCGGTGGCGGGCAGGGTGCACGGGACGACGGGGCGCGGGTCGATACCGCGGGCCCGGTCGGCTGCCCGCCGCCCGGCCCGGCCCCCCAGCAGGCGCTGGACGGTGACGGCCGGGATTGAGGCGAGCACGCCGATGCAGTGCACGCCGTAGTCGTGCAGCGCGCGGGCCTGCCGTGGCCCGATGCCGTGCATGGCCTCCACCGGAAGCGGCCCGAGGAAGTCCGCGACCTGCCCGGGTGCGATCGCGAGGACGCCGCCCGGTCCGGTGATCTGGGCGGAGGCGGTGGCCGCGACGGTGATGGACGGGCCGACCCCGACCCGCACGTCGACGCCCAGCCTCGAGATCGTTCGCACCCGCAGCACCTCCCCCAGCCGACTCGCGTCCACGCCGTGATAGCGCAGCGCACCCTTGAGCTCCGCCAGGGCCGCTGTCGGCGGCAGCGCCTGGACGACCGCTGCCAGCTCCGCCATCTGCTCCAGAACCTGCCGGTAGGCGTCCTCCGGCAGGCGGTCCGGGCAGCGCACATGCATCACGCTCGCCACCTGCCGTGCTTCAGTTCCTGTATTCACTGCGCCCACCTCCATCACCCCACGCTATCGAACATATATTCGAACACGCGAGTTCGTGAGCGCAGAGCCGCCGTGAATCCAGAATCGGAAGTGTTCGACGACCTGCCGCCTGGCATGGCGCGACTGCTCACCCTCCGGGTGTGGCACACCCTGTGGCTGCAGCGCATCGACACCGAGATCGCCGCCATCCAGCAGCGGGAAGCCGAACAGGAACACGGTCGCACCAACCGGCCCGCGGAGCCGGACTGGATCGTGGAACTCGGCATCGGCGCCGGACGCCCGCCCGTCGAAGTCCACGTCCGCGGCTGCTACGCGGCGGGCAGGGACGACGCCCCGTCCCGCGCGAGGAAGCACGCCGGCTTCTCACCTCGGGCGCACGCGCCTGCGGCCGCCACCAGCCGGACAAGGCCCTGGAGATCCCGCACAGCAGGCAGGCGCCGGGTGGTCACCCGGCTGCGGCCGAAGGCGCCGAGCATGACCGAGCGACTGGCCGAGGACATCGTCGATGGCTTGGACGAGTAGACCGTCACCGTTCCGGGGACCGAAGCAGCCGCGCTGATCGTCGCGAGCCTCGCCGCCTCGCTGACCGCCGTCCTCGACCAGCGCAAACCGCTGGCCGGACGGATCGAGTGTCGTCGCCACCATCGTCGAGGCCGACGAAGCCGGGGCCGGCGATCGCGGCGAGGCCGGCCGCGCGGAGTCGGCCGACCAGGTCGTCGTGGCGGCAGGTGGTGAGCTCCGAGCCGCGCGCGGGTCGGGCGGTGGAGGTCCGCGGCAGCCGGCCTCGCCAGGTGGCGGGTGAAGTGAATGATCGTTTCTGCGGCAGTGGCGGTGGGCGTGGTCATCTGGTGGTCCTCCGGTTCCGAAGGGCTGCCGCGGTGAAGCGCGTCATTCCTCGACCGGAGTGGGGGCTCGGGGAAGGCGTAGCTGGAAGCATGCTCCGAGGGGCCGGGGGGTGAGGGTGAGGGTGAGGGTGCCTCGGTGACGGTGGGCCAGGTCGCGGGCGATGGCGAGGCCCAGGCCGGTGCCGCCGTGGTCGCGGGAGCGGGCGTCGTCGAGCCGGACGAAGCGTTCGAAGATGCGCTCGGCGTCCTCGGTGGGCACGCCCGGTCCGTCGTCGTGCACCGTGAGGACGACCCAGGCGTCCTGGTTTCGGATGGTGATCTGGATGCGGTGTGCGGCGTGGCGGGCGGCGTTGTCGATGAGGTTGCGCAGCAGCCGTTCGTATTCGTCTGGGTTGCCGTGTGCGTGTGCGGGGGCGGTGCTGTCGCAGGTGAGGGTCAACGGCCGTTCGAGCAGGGGGTATTGCTCGGTCAGCCGGGAGGCGAGGGCTGTCAGATCGACGGTGTCGGGGCCGGCTACGGGGGTGCGGGTGTCGAGGCGGGCGAGGAGCAGCAGGTCTTCGGCGAGGGCGTGGAGGCGGCGGGTCTGTCGGGCGGCGGTGGTGGCCGCGGCGGGCCAGTCGGTGCGTTCCGGGTAGGCGAGCGCGACTTCCAGGCTGGCCAGCAGTGTGGTGAGGGGGCTGCGTAGTTCGTGGGCGGCGTCCGCGACGAAGCGGCGTTGCTGGGCGGCGGCGTCGTCCAGGCGTTGCAGGGTGCTGTTGATGGTGGTGGCCAGGGCGGTGATCTCGTGTCCCGTGGCGGGGACGGTGACGCGTTCGCGGGGGTCGCTCGCGGTGACCGAGGCGGTGAGGACGCGGATGGCTTCGACCGGCCGCAGCGCGATTCGGACGGCGAAGTAGGCGGCGGCGGCGATCAGTACGAGGCTCACGAGCCCGGCCCGCAGCAGCAGGAGGTCGGTGGTCTCGGTGATTGCCTCGGCTGTGTGCGGGAGCACCACCACATATACCCGCAGGTTGGCGTCGGCGGTGACGCCCAGAGCAGCGGCTTTGTCATCGCCCAGAACATCGGCCGGGATATTGGCCGTGATGACCTGATTGGTCCCGCCGGCCACAGAGGATTTGTCATGGGGGTCGTAGTCGGGGTTCGCAGGCAGGCGAACGGTAGTAATGAGCTCGGCCCTCAAGGCTTTCGGCGGGGCGGGCATCACGTGGTGGGTGCCGGGAGCGAAGTCGTCCATGCCTCCGCCGTAGGCGACAGCGGTGCGCCGACCGGTCGCGACGACCTCGTACGGCACAGTGCTTATGGAGTCAGGAATGACACCCTGTTGCAACTTGTCGCAGAGAGACCAGAGTTGTTCCTTGGCTTGGTCTTCGGCGATCTGCGTGCTCTGGCGGTAGACGTCGTGGTGCAGCCACCAGCCGATGCCGACCAGGATGACGGCGGCGGCCGAGGCAGCGGCCAGGGCCGCGCGGGCCCGTACCGAACGCGGCCACCAACGGCGCCGCGGCTCAGTCGCGTTCACGGTCGTCCACCAGCCGGTAACCGGTACCCCGTACGGTCTGCAGGGACCGTCGGCCGAACGCGGAGTCCACCTTCTTGCGCAGTGCGCTGACGCGTGCCTCCACCAGGTTGGGATCCAGGGCTTCCTCGGGCCACGCGTGATAGAGCAGATCCGATTTGGAGACCGCCTGACCCGCCCGGCGGGCCAGCAGCTCCAGCACGGCGAACTCCCTGGGCGTGAGTTCCACCCGGGCCCCGGCCCGGCGGCAGACCCGGCCGGCGACATCCAACGAGAGGTCGCCCACAGCAAGGACGGGCGGGGCGACCGTGGCGGCCCGTCTGACCAGCGCTCGCAGCCGTGCGACGAGCACCACGTAGGAGAAGGGTTTGGCCAGGTAGTCGTCGGCCCCCGTGTCCAGGGCCTCTGCCTGATCCCACTCCCCGTCCTTGGCGGTGAGTACCAGGATGGGGGTCGCGTTGCCCTCCCGGCGCAACTGGGCGCAGACCTTGTAGCCGTTGAGTCCGGGCAGCATCAAGTCCAGTACGACAAGGGCGTATTCGCCGGTCCGGGCCATCCACAGTCCCTGCCGGCCGTCATGGGCGAGGTCGACGCTGTAGCCCTCGGCGGTCAGACCGGTGTGCAGGGTGTGGGCAAGGTCCACCTCGTCTTCGACCACCAGAATGCGCATGTGGTGCAGCCTCGCACAGCGTTGGCCCCCCTTCCTGATCGGCCGGTCAGGTTGGGTCAGCATCCGGTCAACGAGGTCCGGGCACGCTGGCGCAGTGTCTTCGCCACTGCTGAAAGGCCCTGCTACCGATGTCCGTTGATGAACGTGCTCCCGCCGTGGCCACGACGGTTTCCCCTCCCGTACCCGCCCGTCGACAATCACCGAGCCCGGCCAAAGCCGTTGTCGTCATCGCGCCCTTGTCACTGACCATCGCTCTGGGGCTCTGGGGTATCCGCAGGAAGAACACCATGTGGGGGGACGAGTCCGTCACCTATGAGCTCGCGCACCGCGATCTTTCGCAGATATGGCTCACCGCCCAGCATGTTGATCTGGTCCATGCCCTCTACTACGCCGTGATGCATGAGATCTTCGGTCTTTTCGGTGAAGGGCTGCTGACGTTGCGGCTGCCGTCTGTGCTGGCCATGTCCGTGGCGGCGAGCGGAGTCGGGCTTCTGGCGCTACGCCTGGCGGGACCCCGTGCCGGGCTGCTGGCCGGGCTGGTGTTTCCGCTCCTTCCCCAGGTACAGAAGTACGCGCAGGAAGGCCGCTCGTATGCCATGGTCTGTGCCCTGGTCACCTGGGCCACCTATGCGCTCGTGGTCAGCGTCCCGCATCGCGCCCGGTGGCGGTGGGCGGTCTACGGCTCCACCATGCTGCTGGCCTGTCTGCTGCATGAGTTCGCGGTCCTCGCCCTGGTTGCACACGGCGTCACACTGGTCGTCTCCCGTGCTCCACGACCGGTGCTGAGGGCGTGGAGTGCGGCTGCCGCGTGCGTGGTGGCCGGGCTGTTGCCGCTGGCGATCCGCAGTGCGGGGCAGTCGGGACAGGTGTCCTGGATCGGCGGACCGGTGCGGCTTCGTTATCTCCTGGTTGTGGCGGTCGTGGGCGTGGCGTGTGCCCGAGCGCCCCTGGGGGTGAAGGGGCCCGTGCGGCTTTCCGTGCTGGCTGTGCCGATTCTTGTGCTTCCGGGCCTTCTGCTGCTGATCGCCTCACTGGTCAAACCCCTTTTCGTCGACCGGTATGTGCTCTACAGCAATATCGGGATCGCCTTGCTGCTGGGCGCCTGGATGGATCACTTCCAGCGGCGGCAGCAGTCTTCCCGCAAGGCGTGGATCGCGGCGGTTGCCGTACTGGCCGCGCTCGTCCCGCCGAGCCTTTCGCTGAGGACGCCCCAGAGCCGGAGCAATGACGCCACCGCCATCGGCGCCACCGTACGCAGGGAAGGCCGTCCCGGCGACGGGCTGCTCTATCTCTCCGGCCGGCACCGGATCTTGACTGCGGCCAACCCCGAGGACACCCGTTTCCTGACAGATCTCGCCCTGGCCCAGGACCCCGTCTCGTCGAACACACTTGCAGGTGTCGAGCTTCCCGCCCAGGAAATAGCGGCACGCATGCTGGAATTCGACCGGATCGTCACGGTCCGCGCCCCGGCGGATGCGCACTCGCCGACCAACCCGCAGGAGGAAGCGAAAACAAGCACCCTGCGGCGCCACTTCCGCGAGTACGGAACAACCCACGTCAACGGGGCGCGAGTCACCGTCTATGTCCGAGACCACGACCCGTCTCCGAAGGCCGGTCCCGCATCCAACAGCCCGGGAGCGAGCGGTGGGGTGATGAGGTGACCGCGACTGGAGGCGGCCCGGCCGGCACCACCGCCGTCACGCTGTCTCGCTCCGGAAAATACGGACCTTGACTTGCCGGCCGCTGCTGCCGTGGGAGGCCGCGTCGAGGGTTGCCGACATGCTGCGCGACGCGGGGTCCGGAAGCGGGCCCGGGGGAAGCCGGCGCCCGCCACCACCCTGTCTTTGTCGCGCGCAGACACGCTCCCCGTCAGCCCGGCACCGTCCATTTTCGGTGCGGGTTCACAGGAGTCGTCAGCTTCCGACGTGGATGCCGGGACGCATCGCGGGGTCGGGTTCGTTGCTGCGGATGATTTCGCGTGTGACGGGTGCGGTGTCGCCGCGGCCGAGGAGGAAGTAGCGGAACATGTGCTTCAGCGGGCTGCCTTCGGCCCAGGCGAAGTAGCAGTGCGGTCGCACTCCGGTGGCATCGCGGAGGGCCAGCAGGATGGCGGCTATGGCGTTCGGGGCAGCTGGTGCCTGGGCGCGCAGGACGCGGTAGCTGTCGACCTCGACACCGTGCACGGTAAGGGTTTCGCTGAAGTCGGAGGGGTCGACCACTTCGATCTCCAGGAACAGGATGTCGGCCGGGCCGGGCACAGGGTTGGCGCCGCGCTGTTCCAGTTCCTTGTCCCTGTACTCGGCGCCATCGCCGGCCTGGCGCCGGTTGGCGATGATGTTGATGGCGTTGTCATGGGCGAGGGTGTCGGTGATGAACTGTCGGGCGGCCTTGTCGAAGACGATGCGGTCCGCGCGCAGTTCGGTGGTGCGCGCGACCCGGGAGATCAGGGACACGAGGAGGATGCCGGCGATGAAGAGGCCGGAGATGGCGATGCCGTCGGGCTTGTCGACGATGTTGTACACCAGGGCGTAGAGAAGGATCAGGGTCAGCAGGCCGAATCCGACTGCGGCCGGCCGCCGGCCGTGGCGGGCGGCGGCGATGGTGACGGCGAAGGCCCCGGAGACCATCATGGCGAGGATTCCGGTGGCGTAGGCGCCGGCCTGGGCGTCGACGTCGGCGTCGAAGGTGATGGTGATCAGGACGCACAGGGCGGTGTAGACGAGGACGACGGGCCGTACCGCCCGTCCCCATTCGGGTGCCATGCCGTACTCGGGCAGGTATCGGGGCACGATGTTGATCAGCCCTGCCATGGCGGACGCGCCGGCGAACCACAGGATCAGGATCGTGCTGATGTCGTAGAACGTTCCGAACGCCTCCCCGACGTCTTCGTGGGCCAGCCACGCCAGGGCGCGGCCGTTGGCACCGCCACCGGCTTCGAACTCGTGATGGGGAATCAGCACGGTGGTCACGAAGCTCGAGGACAGCAGGTAGACGCTCATGACGAGCGCTGCCGTCGTCAGCAGCCTGCGGGTGTTGCGGATCCGCGCGTGCAGCCGCTGCTCGTCATCGGCGCCGTCGGCGGAGATGAGAGGCATCATGCTCACCCCGGTCTCGAAGCCCGACAGCCCCAGGACCAGCAACGGGAATGCCAGGAGCGCGGGAGTGATCAGGTCACCGAAGCCGCCTCCGCCCTTCACGAGGGCGTGCGTCCACGCCGAAAAGGCCCCCGGTGTGGTGAACACCTCCACCAGGCCTACCGCGATGACCACCGCGTTGAGGATGAGGAAGAGCGCGACCAGGGGGATGGCCACGCTGACCGCCTCGCTGAATCCGAGCAGGAACACACCTCCCAGGATCAGCAGCAGCGCCACCGTGAGAGCCACCTCGTGACCGTGCAGCGCGGCGGGGAAGAAAGGATTCTCCATGACGTGCACGGAGGCGTCCGCGGTCGACAGGGTGATCGTGATGAGCCACGAGGTGGCCACGAAGCCGAGCAGAATCAGGATCAGGAGCTTGCCCCACCAAAACGGCAGCAGGTCCTCCAGCATCGCTACCGACCCGGCACCGTGCGGGCTCGCCTTGGCCACCCTCCGGTACATCGGCAGCATCCCCAGCAAAGTCAGCGCCACGATCAACAGCGTCGCCAGAGGCGAGACCGCCCCGGCCGCGAGCGCGGCGATCGCCGGCACGTACGCCAGACTGGAGAAGTAGTCGACGCCGGTCAGGCACATCACCTTCCACCAAGCGTGCTGCTCACCCTGCTGCTCACCGGCTGCCGGGCCGACCGGCTGCACGCGATGGCGCAGCAACCACCGGGCTACCTTGCTGCTCGGCTGCGGCAACAGGGCAGGACCCTCCACCACTTCCGGCACCGCTGATCTTTCATTGGTCTCCCGCATGACCCCCATCAACCTCCAAGCATGACCCGCGTCCTCGCCGCCGTTGCGACGGCACAGGCGATGATCGCAGAGTACGAGCCTTTCCTGCTGACCACGGCCACCACACCGCGAATATCACCGACCCCGGACGCCGAGTTCCACCTGGCTCGGTCTGGCCGGCGCCACCAGGCCCGCGCCCGCTGGTCGCGTGAGCGCCCCCGCCTTCGCACCTGAGCGGCACTTCCTCCCCGATGCGCACACCCGTTCTTCCCGCGATGTACACACCCTTGCGTTTGTGGCATGCTCCGGACAATCTACGACGCTTCCTCCCGCGATCACGCAATCGCTGCGCGCACCCCACGCGGCCGCCCGTCGGCACACCCAGGCCGGCCGGGCGTCCACCGAGCAGGCCGGGATCCCGGCCGCCGCCAAAGGAGTTCCGTGTGAGATCGACCCCCCACAAGGCTTTCGCCGCCGGCGTGTTCGCCGTCGCCGCACTGGCCGCTGTCTCGCTTCCCGTCACCCCGGCCGCCGCCACGCCCGCCGCAGCGCCCGTGGCCGCCGCCTGCACCCCGGCCCAAGTGGTCGCCAACGGCGGCTTCGAGAGCGGCACTTCGTCCTGGACGCCGTCCTCGACCAGTGTGATCACCAGTCGCACCGGGCAGAGCGCCCACGGCGGCACCAGCTTCGCCTGGCTCGACGGCGTCGGCAGTACGCACACCGACACGCTCTCCCAGAGCGTCACCATCCCCTCGGGATGCTCCCGCGCCACCCTCACGTTCTGGCTGCACATCGACACCGCCGAGACGACGTCGTCCACCGCGTACGACAAACTCACGGCGAAGATCGGCGGCACGACCCTGGCGACGTACTCGAACCTGAACAAGGCCTCCGGCTATGTCCAGAAGTCCTTCGACGTGTCCGCCTTCGCGGGCCAGACCGTGAGCCTCGCCTTCAGCGCTGCCGAGGACTCCAGCCTCCAGACGAGCTTCGTCCTCGACGACATCGCCCTCGACACCTCGGGCGACACCACCCCGCCGGCCGACTCCACCCGTACACCGGCCGCGCCGTCGTACACCGTCAGCCTGAGCAGCAACACCAGTGGCACCGTCTGGACCGGGCACGAGAGCACGACCTTCACCAACGCCTCGGCCACCCCACTGACCGAGGTGTACCTGCGGCTGTGGGACAACTACCACGGCACCTGCTCGGCGATGCCGATCGCGGTCAGCAACATGACCGGCGGCACCGCGGGCGCCCTCTCGGTGGGCTGCACGGCCCTCCAGATCGCCCTGCCGACCCCGCTGGCGCAGGGCCAGTCGACCACCATCGGCTTCGACCTCGGGATCACCGTCCCCAGCGGCGCCGACCGATTCGGCTACGACGGCGCGTTCAGCATGATCGGCAACGCGCTGCCGGTACTCGCGGTCAAGGACGGTTCGGGCTGGCACCTCGACCCGTACACCAACAACGGCGAGTCGTTCTACTCCCTGGCCGCCGACTTCAAGGTCACCCTCGACCACCCGACGAGCCTGTCGGTCCCGGCCACCGGCACCTCCGTCGACACCCCCGGCACCAGCGGGCGCACGGTGACCACGGCGACGGCGTCCAAGGTCCGTGACTTCGCGTGGGCGGCGGGCCCGTTCACCAAGATCTCCGGTACGTCGGCGGCGGGCACCGCGGTCAACATCTACTCCGTCTCCGGCATCAGCTCCTCCAGCGCCCAGTCCATGCTCTCCACCGCGAAGACCGCCGTGGACACCCACGCGGGCCGCTTCGGTGCCTACCCATACGGCGAGTTGGACGCCGTGATCGACAACAACTTCTGGTTCGGCGGCATGGAGTACCCGGGATTCGTCCTCGACCTGGTCAGCACCACGGCGCTCACCCACGAGATCGGGCACCAGTGGTTCTACGGGATCGTCGGCGACGACGAGTACAACAACCCGTGGCTGGACGAGGCGTTCACCGACTACGCCACCGACCTCGCGCGGGGGCTGACCGGCACCAACTGCTGGAACAGCGTTTCCTGGGCCTCGTCGGCGGAGAACATCACCAACTCGATGGCCTACTGGGACGCCCACTCCTCCCGCTACTCCACCGTCGTCTACGGCTACGGCAAGTGCGCCCTGCACGATCTGCGTCGTGCCCTCGGTGACACGACGATGGCCAAACTCCTCAAGGACTACGCCACTTCGCACTGGAACGGCGTCTCAACCACGGGCGAGTTCAAGGCGGCGGCACAGGCCGCCACGACCACGGACCTGACCTCGTTCTGGATCACGCACCGCATCATCGGCTGACCGGACGGGCGTTCGCCGCGTCGGCCCAGCCGGGTGGCGAGCGCCCCGTACGCCCGCTCGCCGCAGCGGACGCACGTGGCCTTATCGACCGCAGCCGTCGCGGCCCCTGGAGGAACTCACGCTGCAGGGCGAAGGGTGGCTGGCCGCTCTCGTGACGCCCGACTGGGCAGACCGGTATGGCCGGCCGGTGCGCTATGACGCTTCGCGTGCGACTGCTTGGTCGTCAGGTGTCGAAGCGGTGGCGGGATGCCTCTATGTGACCGAAGTAGCGGTGGGTCCAGTCACACATTCCATCGACGGTTGCCCGGAGGGCCTGGCCCGGCTCGGTGAGGGTGTACTCGACCCGCGGCGGCACGGTGGGGTGCACGTTTCGATCCACCAGGCCGTTGCGCTCCAGCATGCGCAGGTTCTGGGTGAGCATCTTGTGGCTGATGCCCTCGACCTTGTCCCGCAGTTCACTGAAGCGCATGGTGCCCTCACCGAGTGACTCGATGATCAGGAGCGCCCACTTGTTTGCGACGTCCGAGAAGATCTCCCGCGCCAGAGAGTCCGCGCGCGTCAGGTCCGCCTCGTCGGGTGAGTCGTTGAGCTGCTTGGTCACCATTAGGTTCCCCAGTCACTGAAAAGTGCGTTCTTCCCTGGTCGGGGAAACTCTCCTACGGTTCCTCAGTAACCACAAGAGACTACGAGTGCCCTGGTTCGGTGGAAGCGAGACCACGAGCTCTCATGGCAAGGAGTCAGTATGGCCATCACCCTGGCAAACCCCGAAGGACTGGTGCAGGTCGATCTCTACCGGCAGATGTCGGTCGCGACCGGGTCGAAGCTGGTCTTCATCGCCGGGCAGGTCGCCTGGGATGCCGACGGGGTCACGGTTGGTAAAGGTGACCTCGCCGCTCAGGTCGAGCAGTGCTACCTCAACGTCGGCACGGCCCTGGCCGAGGCCGGTGCTTCCTTCGACGACGTGGCGAAACTGACCGTCTACCTCGTCGACTGGACCCCCGACAAGATGCCCCTGTTCATGGAGGGGCTCGCTCGGGCGGCCGCGAAACTGGGAATCACCCCGGGCCCGCCGCTCACAGGCGTGGGCGTCGCCGCCCTGGCCGAGCCCGACATCCTGGTCGAGATCGAAGCCACCGCAGTTATCGACTGAAGGGGTGCTGTTCGCCCTGAGCTGTTCGTGGCTTCAGGCCTCGAACGGTGTCTCAAACTGTTCGCCCCCGGAATGGCCTCCCAGTGCGTGATGCCGGGATCGGTGGGATTCCATCCAGCCCTGCCAACAACGTTTTTCCCCTCATGAGACGACCTCCCGCTGGAGATGAGCAGCGCACGAGCGTGTCGAGGCAGCGGGACACGGGCGATCTACTCTGTGGCGGGAGGTCGAGCAGGACAGACTCAGGCGACGCGAGGGGCGTCGGGTGGACTGGCAGGGCGCCGGCCTCCTGGTCGGGATGCTGACAGCCATCGTGATCGCACCGGCCGGAGTGTCAGGGGCGGTGTTCCTGCTCCCGATGCAGCTCAGCGTCTTCGCGGTTGCCCATCCGGCCGTCACGAGCCGCAGCAGCCACCCGCTGACGCGTCCTCGGCGACCACGGTGGCGGGCGCGCCGACACCGAGTTGGACGAGTGCGGGCGCCGGAGCGCGGCACCCGCCGCCGTCGGCCTGCCCGGCTGCCGGGTCGTCGAAGAGTCCGGCGCCGCCGCACACTCCGGTTTCGGGGAGGCTGAGTTCGACGCGGTCGGCGGACTCGAGGTCCCCGGCGATGGCTGCGGTGACGGAGCGGACCTGCTCGTAGCCGGTCATGGCGAGGAAGGTGGGGGCGCGGCCGTAGGACTTCATGCCGACCAGGTACACGCCGGGTTCGGGGTGGGACAGCTCGCGGTGGCCGTGCGGGTAGACGGTGCCGCAGGAATGCTGGTTGGGGTCGATCAGCGGGGCCAGCGCGGTGGGTGCCTGGAGGCGTTCGTCCAGGCCGAGTCGGATCTCGGAGAGGAAGGAGAGGTCGGGTCGGAAGCCGGTGAGCACGATGACTTCGTCGACGGGGTCGAGGCGTCGGCCGTCCTCGCCGACCAGGATCAGTCGGCCGTCGATGGCACGTTCGATCGCTTCGGTGCGGAAGCCGGTGACGGCGTCGGCGTAGCCGTTGTCGACCGCGGCCTTCGCGGCGAGGCCGAGGGCGCCGCGGGCGGGCAGTTGGTCGGCTTCTCCGCCGCCGAACGTGGAGCCGCTGATGCCGCGGCGCAGCACCCACACGGCGTGTGTACCGGGCTCGTCCTTGGCGACGTCGGCGAGGGTGGCCAGCGCGGTGAAGGCGGAGGCGCCGGAGCCGATGACGGCGGTGTGCCTGCCGGCGTAACGGGCGCGCACTGCGGGGTTCTTCAGGTCGGGAACACGGTAGGCGACGCGGTCGGCGGCGGCCTTCTCTCCGAGGGCGGGCAGCCCGCTGGCTCCGGCTGGACTGGGCCTGGTCCAGGTGCCTGAGGCGTCGATGACAGTGCGGGCGAAGAGGCGCTCCTCGTGGCCGTCGGCGGTGGCCAGGTGCAGGACGAAGGGCTGAGCTTCGCGGTCGGCGTCGACGATGCGGTCGCGTCCGGCGCGGGAGACGCCGGTGACGCGCGCGCCGTAGCGGACGCGGTCGCCCAGGACGTCGGCCAGCGGCTGCAGGTAGAGCTCGGCCCAGTCGCCGCCCGTGGGATAGCTGGTGGCGTCCGGCTTGGTCCAGCCGGTCGGGGCGAGCAGCTTTTCGGCGGCCGGGTCGGTGAGCTCGCCCCAGGTGGAGAACAGGCGGACGTGGCTCCACTCGCGCACCGCGGACGCGGTGGCCGGTCCGGCTTCCAGGACCAGGAGCTCGATGCCCCGCTCGGCAAGGTGGGCGGCTGCGGCCAGGCCGGCGGGGCCGGCTCCGATGACGACGACGGGGAGCTGCTGCTCGCTCATGGTGGTCGATCTCCCTGACTGGATATGGACGGATCAGCGGGCGAAAGAGAGTGCGGACTGGGCGCGCCGCCGGCGGGCCGTGGCCCGGCAGGAGGCATCGCGGACCTGTGCGCAGCTGTCGCAAACCCTGACGCCCGCCAGGTGACGAGCGGTGCGGCGGGCCCGGGCTGTGATGGATGCGGTGCGAATCCGAGCGGTCACGACGACCCCTTGTTTCGATACCTGTCGATGTCTCGACCTTGCCACCTGTATCGACGAGTGTCAACATAGACGTATGTCGAAGTCAGAGCTGCCCGTCCTTGACGCCGAGACGGCGGTGCCGTGCTGCCCGCCGATCACCGCCGCGGAACTGTCGCAGGCCGACGCGGAGAAGATGGCCGCGATGTTCAAGGCGCTGTCCGACCCTGTGCGGCTGCGGCTGTTCTCCAAGATCGCCTCGTATGCGGGTGGCGAGGCGTGCGTCTGCGACATCTCCGACGTCGGCGTGTCCCAGCCAACCGTCTCCCACCATCTGAAGAAGTTGCGCGAGGCCGGACTGCTCACTTCGGAGCGGCGCGGGACCTGGGTCTACTACCGGGTCGCCCCGTCCGTGGTCGCCGCGATGTCCGCCATGCTCGATCTGCGCACCTGACCGATCGCAGTGTGACCGCGCTGCTGGTGAGGCGCAGCCCGGCGGAAACAGCAGCGGGCCAGGCACTCCTGGTGGTGTTCGGGTGACGACCCTTGGTCAGCCGCTGAGGAGTCCATGGGTGGCCGCCTCGGATCAGCCGGACGGGCGGGCCGATCGATGCGCTTGGGCAGCGTTATCCGGCGTGGGTCGCCCGCCTGCGCGCTTGCCGACGTTCGGCGCCCAGCCGCGCGAAGTGGGCGATGAGTTCGGGGGCGTCGACGGCGGCGGGGTTGACCACCTGCTCGACCGGGGCGCCCTGGAGGAGCCGCTTGACCGGGACTTCCAGCTTCTTGCCGGTACGGGTGTGCGGGACGCCCGGCACGACGAGGATCTCGTCCGGGACGTGGCGGGGTGATACGCCCGTGCGGATGGTGTCCCGGATGCGGTCATGGAGGGCGTCGTCGAGCTCGGCTCCGTCGGCGAGGACGACGAACAGCGGCATCCAGTAGCCTCCGTCCGGCTCCTCGGCCCCGATGACGAGCGCCTCCGTGATCTCCGGGAGACGCTCGACGACATCGTGGATGTCGGCGCTGCCCAGCCGTACGCCGTTGCGGTTGAGGGTGGAGTCGGACCGTCCGTGCACGATCACCGAGCCGTCTCCCGTGAGCGTGATCCAGTCACCGTGCCGCCACACACCCGGGTAGGTGGAGTAGTACGCCTCGCGACAGCGGCTGCCGTCGGGGTCGTTCCAGAAGTACAGGGGCATCGACGGCATGGGGCGGGTGATCACCAGTTCGCCGACCTGGTCGACGACCGGGTGGCCCTCACCGTCGTATGCGGCCAGCGCCACGCCCAGGTACGGGGCCGACAACTCCCCTGCCCAGACCGGCGTGGTGGGGGCACTGCCGGCGAAACCGGATACGACGTCGGTGCCGCCGCTGGTGGAGGCCAGCTGGATGCCGCTGCCCACGTGATCGCGGACCCAGGGGTAGGCGGAGGCGGGGAGGGTGGAACCGGTACAGCCGATGGCGCGGATGGCCGACAGGTCGTGCGTGGTCGGCTCGATGCCGAACTTGGCCATACCCAACAGGTATTGGGGACTGGTGCCGAAAATGGTGACCCGGTGCCGCGCGGTCAGCTCCCACAGGACGTCCGGGCGCGCGACGGGGGCCGGACTGCCGTCGTAGGTACACGTCGTGGCGCCGGTCAGCAGCGCCGAGACGACCAGGTTCCACATCATCCAGTGCGTGGTGGTGTACCACAGCAGCCGGTCGCCGGGGCCGAGGTCGGAATGCAGGGCGAGGGTCTTGAGGTGTTCGAGGAGGACGCCGCCGTGGCCGTGGACGATGCCCTTGGGCAGGCCGGTGGTGCCGGAGGAGAAGACGACCCACAGCGGGTGGTCGAACGGCACTGCCGTACAGGCGAGTTCCTCGGTGCGGGTGGCTGCGTCCTCCCAGGGGACGGTCAGCGCCGGGTAACTCCCGGACGGCCAGGGCAGGCCCACGTGGTCGACCAGCAGCATCGCCTTCAGGCCGGGCAGGGCGCCGGCCAGTTCGAGGACGGCGTCGCGGCGGTCGTGGGTGGTGCCGTTGAAGAGGTAGCCGTCGGTCGTGATGAGTACGGTCGGGTCAAGCTGGCCGAAACGGTCGGCTGCGGCCTGCGGAGCGTAGTCCTGGCCGCACACCGACCAGACGGCCCCCAGGCTGGCCGCGGCGAGAAAGGCGACGATCGCGTGCGGGGTGTTGGGCAGATAGCCGACGACCCGGTCCCCGCGGCCGACGCCCAGGTCGCGCAGGGTGGCGGCGACCGAGGCGACCTGGGCGCGCATTCGGCCGCCCGTCACTTCGTAGCCGGAGCCGGTCTCGTCCAGTGCGACGATCGCGGGCGCGTCCTCACGCAGGTTGCGCAGGGCGTGGTGGGCGTAGTTGAGGGTGGCGCCCTCGAACCAGCGGGCGCCGGGCATGATCTCGTCGCTCAGGACCCGTTCGTAGGGGGCATCCGCCTCGATGTCGAAGAACTCCCACACCGCACTCCAGAACCCTTCGAGGTCCGTGACGGACCAGCGGTGCAGGGCGCCGTAGTCGGTGTGGTCGTGGGCGACCGCAACGCCCTTGTTGTCAGCCACCCAGCGCCCGAATTCCGCGATGCGGCTGGTCGTGGTGGCCTCCGGGTCGGGGAGCCAGAACGGACGCTGCCTGGTCATGACGTGAGGCTCCTCAAAAGGGGGTGTGTTCCGGGCGGTTGGTTCAGTTCGATGCCGTCGGTGCGGCGGGTGGTGCACAGCATGGGCGCCCAGGCGGCGGAGTCGGTGAAGTCGTCCGCCCCGGCGGGGACGACGTCCAGGACGACCCGGTCGGGGCGCAGCAGGACGGCGTCCGCCCGGCCGGCGCGCAGCCAGGCGGCGAGGGTGCCGTCGTCACCGAGGGTGTCGGTGACGACGATCGGCGCGCCGATGCCCGCGGCGACGGCGCGCAGCGAGGGCGTGGGCGGTACGGCCGTCACGATGGCGAAGGAGTCGCCGAGCACGTCGTCCGAGCGGGCTCGCCGGTCGTCCACGGTCACCCATGGCTGCGGGCAGAACGTGCCCGCCAGGTCGCGGCCGCCCATGCGCTTTCGGCGTCGTACCAGGGGTCCTCGCATCAGGGCGGGACTGAGGTCACGGCCGGCCAGCGACACCAGCCCGGGGATACGGCAGGCCGCGGCCACGAGGCCGCGGCGCATCGCGGCAGCGCCGTCCTGCCCACCGGTCATGGCCCAGCCCATCGCCACCGCGAGCCGGATGACGTGCCGGGCGTGGGGTTTGCGTTCACTCTCGTAGGTGTCCAACAAGCGCTCGTCCGCGCCGTGTTGCAGGACGTGGGCGAGTTTCCAGGTGAGGTTGCGGGCGTCACGCATTCCCGTGCACAGGCCCTGCCCGATGAAGGGCGGGGTGAGGTGGGCGGCGTCTCCCAGCAGGAACACACGGCCCTGTCGCCAGCGGTCGGCGATACGGGCCCGGAAGGTGTACTGAGCCTGCCGGACGACCTCGAAGTCGCCGTCCGCGGCATCGGTCCAGGGGGCCATGAGTTCGCGCAGCCGTCCGGGGTTCGGTTCCTCCCCGTCCGGCAGTCGGAACTCCCAACGGTAGCGGTCCTCCCCGATACGCATGAACGTCGCGGGCCGGGCGGGATCGCAGACCTGGTCGACTCCCTCCCAGGAGCGCACGCGGGCGCGGGTGCGGACGTCGATGACGGTCCAGCGCTCTTCGAAGTGCAGGTCTTCCCATACGGCGCCGATGGCGTCGCGGGTGATGCCGTTGGCGCCGTCACAGCCGAGCACGGCGTCGGCCCACAGTTCTTCCTCACCGTGGTCGCCGCGGTAGGTCACCCGGACGGGGCCGTCACCCTCCCGCGTCACACCGACGACCTCCAGCCCGCCCCGAAGCTCGGATTCGGGCCGGCGGGCCAGGGCACCGCGCAGCAACCGCTCCAGCTCGGGCTGGTCGTACATGCTCGTCTGCGGGAAGCCGTGGTGTCCCTGCGGGGAGCGCGGAAACTCGGCGATCGTCCGGTGCCGGGCGTCCAGCAGCCGAAGCCCTCTCGCCGGACGGGCGATGGCGTCGAACTCCTCGTCGATGCCTACGGCTTGGAGGATCCTGCGCACCTCGTCGTCGGTGGCCACGGCACGTGGCAGCGGGTAGACGTCCTGGTGGCGCTCAAGGACGATGCTGCGCACACCGCGCCGGGCGAGCAGCAGGGCGGCAGTCACGCCCACCGGCCCGGCTCCGATGATCACGACGGGTACGTGGGGGGCCGGCCGGGGCGCGGTGCCCGGTGGTGCGGCCTGGTCGGGTCTCATGGTGCGGCTCACCTCAGGTCCCTATCGCGCGTGGCTGACCGGGGTGCGCTGCTCCCCGAGATCGATCCGCCCGTCCGGGGTGGCGATGGTGGCGGTGATCAGGTCGCCCTCGTGGAGGTAGCGCGGGTTCTTGCGCTGGCCGTTGAAGAACACCTTCCACTTCACGGCGGGCGGCAGCAGCGCGGCGATCTTCTCCACCGGCTTGGGCGGGGCCTTCAGGGCCGTACCGCCCGGGGTGCCGGTCAGGAGCAGGTCACCCGGTTCCAGGGTCTGGAACCGGGCCAGCAGGGTCAGCGCCTCTGCGGGGCGGACGATCATGTCGGCGAGGGTGCGGTCCTGGCGCAGGTCGCCGTTGACCGACAGCTTCAGCCGCAGGTTGAGAAGGTGCGTGAAGTCCTCCGGCTCCAGCAACGCGAGGTAGGGCCCGGTGGGGGTGAAGGTCCGGTACGACTTGCTCTCGTAGAACTGCGTCTTGGTCAGCTGCACGTCGCGGGCGCTGACGTCGTTGGTGATGACGAGCCCGGCGACGTACTCGGGCAGGTCGTTCTCCGTGACGACGGTGTCCAGTGGCAGCGGTGCGCCCATGACCAGGCCGAGCTCGATCTCGTAGTCCAGGAACTCCACGTGTGAGGGCCGCACGACGGTGTCCTGCGGACCGCCCACCGAAGTTGACGCCTTACGGAAGAACGTGGGCGGGATCTCGCCGGTGAAGCCCGAATCGCGGGCGTGGCTTCGGTAGTTGACCATCTGGGCGACCACCCGGCAGGGGGTGGTGACCGGGGCCAGCGCCGCCAGGTCGGCGACCGGCGTGCCCGTCTCCCCGGAAGTGGCGGCCTCGCGGACCGCATCGCGATCGATGAGCAGCTCGGCCGTGGTGGCCGCTCCGGTGTCGATGCGGACGGCGTGTTCGGCGCTCACCACCCACCAGCCTTCGGCAGTGCGCAGGACGTTGGTGCTCATGAGTTGATCGCTTTCATCAGGCCCAGCAGCCGCGCCGGGTCGAGTTCGTTGTCGCCGCGCAGGGCCCGCATGACCTCTCGGAGCTTGGCGGGGGACGGATTCGTACCGAGGAAGTCGCGGGTGACGGGCGGCCCCCACTGGGCGAGACCGCTGGCCGACATGGGCGACCAGCCGGGTGCGACGTCGCAGGAGAACAGGTCGCCGTCGGCGAAGTGCTCCAGCATGAAGCGGTCGGGGTCACGCCAGTAGTCGAACAACTGGCTGCCGAGGATGTGCCGGCCGATCCCCCAGCTGCGCCGGTAGCCGCGCTCGGCGAGGTACTCCCCGCCGGCGGCGATCGCGTCCAGGTCGGTGACCTGGTAGGCGGAGTGGACGTAGCCGTTGGCCGGGCCGAGATGTATGGCCAGTGTGTGGTGATCGGCCGGCTCGCTTCCCCGGTCGCAGCGGATGAACGCCATCGCCGGACCCCGGTCGCGCTGACCGTCCAGGAAATTGAAGTCGCTGACGATCATGCCGAGTGTGTCCAGGTACCAGTCCAGAGCTTTGCGGAAGACGCGGGTCTCCAGCACCAGGTGTCCAAGCCGCTGGATGCGGGACGGTTCGCGTGGCGGGCGCTGCGTCTCGTTGACGCGGCGGTGTTCGGTGCCGAAGTTGAGGAGCTGCGGCTGCTGTTCGGGCAGGGCGGGCAGTTCCTCGCCGCAGTGCACGACCCGTACCGGGAGACCGGACGGGTCGAGCAGGTCGACCGCCTGGCCGCCGCCCGGGGCGTCGGCTTCCCGCACCGAGCTGCCGGTGACACGGGCCAGCCGGTCCAGGTCGGCCCGTTCACCGGCCCTGTACGCCGGGCCGATGAACCGGGACGTACGCCCCTTGCGGATCACCATGCACGGCGATCCCGCGAACGTGCCTCGCAGCCACAGCGCCCCTTCGGTGCGGGCGGCGATCGCGAAGCCGAAGTCCCGCGCGAACACCTCCGCCCGGTCCAGGTCCGACTTCTCGAACTCCAGCCACGCCAGGTCCGCCACCTTGATCACTGGGTTCCGGGAGCGACCGGGGTGCTCGCCGCGCAGGGCGCCCTCCTCGCTGTGGAGATCTTGATGGGGCGTCGTGAGGTCCGCGCGGTCGACCTCGTCGGCCCGGGTTACGGCCATGGTGTCCTCCAAGCAACACTGCTGCAATGAGGGAATCATCAACTCTGCTGAAGAGGTCGTCAATAGTTCCAGCCAAGAAAACTGATGGACTCATCAGATGTGTGGATGTGATCGGACCGTCGCTACAATGACTGGCATGCCGACACCCGCGCCGCCCCTCAACCGCTTCGAACGACGCCGGGCCGAGACCCGTAAGGCTCTGATCCGCGCAGCCCGAGAGCTCCTCGCCGAGAGCGGGGACACCAGCGCGAGCATCCAGTCCATCGCCGAACGGGCCGACGTCGGCTTCGGGTCCTTCTACAACCACTTCGAGTCCAAGACGGAGCTGTTCGACGCGGCGGTGGCGGACGCGTTGGACGAGTTCGGCCAAGCCATCGACGAGCGCCTACAGGGGGTTGTCGACGACCCGGCGGAGCTCGTCGCGGCAGGTTTCCGCCTCACGACCCGCATGGCCGACTCACACCCGGAGCTGATGCGGATCCTCCGTCACCGCGGCCTGCGCCACATTCACTCCGAGCTCGGCGTCGCTCAGCGCGCCCTGCGCGATCTGGAACACGGCATGGCCACCGGCCGCTTCGCCGACGCCGAACCCCTCAGCGCGCTGTCCGCCACGGGAGGAGTTCTGATGTCCCTGGTGGAGCTGAGGTTCGCCCACCCCTACCTCGACGGCGAAGAGGCCGCTTCGAACATGGCCGAGATGACCCTGCGCATGCTGGGCGTGCCGTCGGACGAGGCCCGCGAGGTGGCCCGGCGTCCGCTGCCGGCTGTCGGCGACCGGTGAAGGTCCGTCATGCAGCGGTAGGGCCAGGGACGTAGCGAGTGAGGCTGCTGCGGTTGCTGTTGAATGAGCTGAGTGAATGAGACTGCTGCTCCACCGCCTTGGAAGACCTGATCCACATGCGGCGCTCCCTCGGTCGCCCCAAGGACCACCGCCGCGCGGACGGACTCTCGCGTTTGCGTCCCTGAGGTTGATCCTTACCGTTTGCGAGCGGTGAGTTGATCACGTTCGGTGACGCTCTCGGCAGGTGGTCCACCAGGAGGCGGATCAGCGTGCCTTCGAGGATCGGAAGTTCGCCCTCGTGGCTGATCCACACCGAGCGCGTGGCGTGCCGGGGTGGATGCGGTCCCAGGCCATGGCGTGGGCGGTGCCGTACCGCTCTGTGACCTGCATCGTCGCGGCGTTCGGTTTCTCCCCAGGCATCGGGCTTGGCGAATCGGAACTCCTTGCCGTGCTTGGGTGGCCGGCCGCCCTGCGGTGGTGAGATCCACGGTACGGGACGGGTTTGCGGACCCCGCGGGATGCCGTGGTCGATCCGCGTCAGTCGGCGATCAGGACCGGCCGGGGTCCCGCTGGGGCCGTCCACGCCTCGCTGATCCGGGAGAGCGGGTAGGCCTGGGCATTCACCTCCACCTTGCCGTCGGTGATGAGCTGTACGTAGGCGGCGACCTGGGTGAAGTATCGGCGCATGTCGAAGGAGCCTATGCCGCTGCCGCTGAGGCGGAAGGGGCGGCTGCGCAGCAGCGAGGCGGGAACGGCGGCCTGTTCGCCGGCCGCACCTCCGATCTCCACGTAACTGGTGGCGCCGGTGCCGGGCACGTTCGCCAGTGCCTTGAACGCGGACTCGGCCGCGCCGCCCCACAGGAAGTCCAGAACAAGGTCGGGCGCCTTGCCGTCGAGGGCCGCACCGATGGCTGCCGCGTCCACGCCCTTGTCGCCGATGATCTCGACGGTCTCGGCACCGAGTCCGGCGACGCGCTTGAGGTCGTCGACGCCGCGGCCCACGCCGATCACGCGCCGCACGCCGAGTGCTCGGGCGTTCTGGACGGCGAGGCCGCCGGCCGCTCCGGTCACCCCGAGGATCATCACGGTGTCCGGGGCGCCGTGCTCGTCCGCATGGGCGGTCAGCGGCATCCAGGACGACATGCCCGGGTTGACGCCCGCCGCCACGGCGACGGGGTCGGCGCCGTCCGGAAGCGGGAGGGTCATGGCGACCGCCATCCGCTCGGCGTACGTGCCCCAGGGCGCCTCGATCTCACCCGTGTACACCAGTGTGCCGTCGGCGGTGCGGGCCACCGCGTCCACGCCCGGTACGAGCGGGTACTGCCCGGTGCTGCTGTAGTGCTCGCCGGAGGCCTTGGCGCGCACGATGGGGTGGATCGCGGTGGCGACCAGG
Source organism: Streptomyces sp. NBC_00289 (assembly GCF_041435115.1). Classification (NCBI taxonomy): domain Bacteria; kingdom Bacillati; phylum Actinomycetota; class Actinomycetes; order Kitasatosporales; family Streptomycetaceae; genus Streptomyces; species Streptomyces sp. NBC_00289. Next base: position 1,028,665 of record NZ_CP108046.1, read on the forward strand.
TCGACGATCTGCAGGCCCTGGTCGGCCTGGGGATCGGGAAAGTCGAGGTACTCGGGGGCCGCGCCTGCCGTCGTCACCACTGCTGCCTTCATCACTGCTCTCCTTGACTGGGGAAACACACCGCGGTCTCGCATCGCTCCGGCTCGTGATCCGGACGCCGAAGACCGGTAATCGGCTGCGGAGTGGGCCGACGACCACCTTACGGATACATCGTAGCCATAAAAGACCGTCGGCGGCCACCATCGCTGTTGCCTCGCCGCGATCCGGCCCGAGGCCGTGGTTGGCCGGCGCGGCCGGTCGCGACGGCCTTCCGCCCGCCCTCGGCTTCTGGTGGGGCGTGGTGGACGTGAGTAACCCGTCCCAGTCGGTGCCGGGTAGGAGGAGTTTGAAGACGAGACGTGCGGCGGTGCGCTGGGCTGCCTGACGCAGGCGCGTTCGACCTCGCAGCGGCCGGTCCCGTCGGCTGACGGGGAGCGATCGGTGCGGCACCTGCGGCCGCTCATCCACTGAACGCTCAACCGGGCGTGGAGGCGATGACCAAGACCCCGCTGTGGGGCGACAGGAGCCTTTCGTGCGTCGACTCGAACCAGGCATGTCGTTCCGGTTGCGTAGCATCGCGTCCTGCGTGCACCGCGAGTCCTGGTGGCCGCCCTGTGGAGCCTTGGCGGCATGGAAAGATCAGAGGGCTGGAGTTGACGGATATGCCCAGGCAGTTCGCCGGTTGGGACGAGTCGGCGTTCGACGTGCTGTTGCGTCTGGAAGGTGAGCCGTCACCAGAAGTGATGCGCGAGATCCGCAAGGATCGCGAACGCCTCGTGCGGCAACCGATGGTCTCGTTGCTCCATGACTTGGCATGGGCGGATCCCGCGTTCGAGGACCATTCGGTGTGGCGGTACGGGAAGACACCGTGGTGGTGGCAGAACCAGTCCGCCGTGGCACGCATCGCCCGGAACGTCGAGATCGGGCTGCGCTTCAATCTGGACGGCCTGCACGTGCAGGGTGCGTGGTGGTACGCCGACTCCGCTCAGATCAGCAGGTTCAGGGCGGCGGCCGCCGCCGAGACAAGTGGTTGCGTATTGGGCGATGTGGTGGCGGAACTGCGTGGCAAGGGGTTCGAGATCACCGGAGACCTTCTGAAGCGCGCGCCCCGGGAGTATCCCGCCGACCATCCTCGAGCAGCGCTCTTGCGCCACCGATCGCTGCTCGCCGTGCGATACCTCGGCTGTGACGAATGGTTGCAGACGCCGGAGGTCGTCGACCGCGTGCTGGCCACGCACGAGGAACTCAGACCACTGCTCGGCTGGCTGACCGACCACGTCGCCGCTTGAGGCGCACCCGGCAGTCGGCGGCCTCATAGCGCTGGCGCAGGGCCGCAGCTGTTTCTTCGCGCTCCACGAAGAGGTGCCCGTAGGGCTCGCACGCCACCCTGGTCACATCCCCGACCGTGACGGTGGCCGGTTCGCCGCGTGCGGCCCGGCGGCGCTGGCGATCGCCATCATGTCCGCGGAACGCAGCGGGTTTCTGGAACGCTCCCGGATCAGAGCCGCCTGGGGTCTACGGGCACCTGTTCGTTTCGCACGCTTCGTCTGGCGGGGACGTGTCCTGCGCCCTCTCTCGGTGAAACGGACGGACGGAGTCGCCTGTGTCCGGGCCCCCGTGTATGCGCGGAGCTGCACCGTGGGCTATTCCTGGCGGGCTGTCGGCGTACACACGATCGTCCCCGGTCGCGTACGAGTGAAAAGGGACGCTTGATGGTGCGGTGAATCGTGGTGCCCGGCACTCTTCTGCTCGTCCGGTGAAGGGTGGCGGAGGGTGGTGACGCGGTGGTTTTGGACCCGCAGCGCTGGCTGGAACTGCGGCGGTTCCGTGCTCTGGTCGAGTCAGGGGCGGTCAGTCTGACCGAGGTGGCCAAGGAGACTGGGCTGGACCGCAAGACGGTCCGCAAGTATCTGTCGAGCACGGCGGCGTCGGTGCCGCCGAGGCGGACGTCGAACGGCCGGCCCCGGAAGAAGGCGGTCGACGAGGTCGCCCCGTTGATCGACGCGATGCTGCGGGCAGAGATCCTCATCAAGGGTGCTGTGGTGCACGAACGCCTGGTGAAGGAGTACGGCTCGACGATCAACTACCAGCGGGTCAAGCTCTATCTGCAGGAGGCCCGGCCGCGGATCGCGGGTGAACTGGGGATCGAGCCGCGGGAGTTGGCGGGTATGCACCGCCGCTTCGAGGTGGTTCCCGGGGCCCAGGCTCAGGTCGACTGGGGCGATGAAGGCAAGATCCTCGCCCACCTGGGAATCCCGAAGGTCTACTCGTTCCATATGGTGCTGTCGTACTCGCGCGATCCGTTCTGCTGCTTCACCACGAGCCAGGACCTGCAGACCTTCTTCGACTGCCACCGGCGGGCATTTGCGCACTTCGGCGGGGTGCCGATGTCGATCGTCTACGACCGGACCAAGACCGTCGTGCGCCGGCACGTCGCTCCCGGTGAGGCGGTTCCGCTGCATCCGGAAGCGGTCGGCTTCGCCGGCCACTACGACTTCGACATCGACGTGCTGGCCGCCTACCGGCCCACCGGGAAGGGTCGGGTCGAACGCCAGGTGTTGATCGTGCGTGATCACGTGCTGGCCGGGCGGGCGTTCTCCTCGCTCGAGGAGTTGGATGCCGCGTTCTTGGCGTGGGTGCCGCAGCGACGCGCCCGCACCCACGCCACCCACCACGAGGTCATCGGACACCGGGCCGCCCGGGATCACGCCGCCCTGAAGCCGTTGCCGTCCTCGCCCTATCTGGTGGCCGAGCGGCATCTGCGGCCGGTGGGCAAGGACTGTCTGGTCGCGTTCGGCGGGAACCTCTACTCGGTGCCCGCCCGCAAGGTCCGCCCGCGTCAGCTGGTGGAGATCAGAGCGACGAAATCCCAGGTCATGCTGCACACGACCGTCCCCGATGCCAGCGGCGAGACGTTGCTGTCCAGCCATCCGCGGGCGGTCGGCCGCGGCGTGGTTGTCAAGCAGGATGAGCACTGGGACGGCCTGCCAACCGGCAAGAACCGCCGCACTACGACGGGCGACGAGCCGCCACCACCGCAGAGCGAGTTCCCCGCGGCGGGTCGCATCGGGCCCTTGCAGGCCCTGTTGAACCGGGCCGCTGCAACCCAGATCGAGGTCGGGCGGCGGCCGCTGTCGGTCTATGACGAACTGACCGGCACCCGGCCCTTCACCACCAACTCCCCGACGAAGGAGTCGTCTTGAGCGAGCTGACCGGCAACCGCATCCGCACCACGGCCGGCAAGCTCGGCCTGCCCCACCTGGCGGAGACCATCAACGAGTACACCCGCCGAGCCGACGAGGCGAAGATGGGCTACCTCGACTTCCTCGACCTGGTCCTTTCCGAAGAGCTCGCCGTCCGCGACGACCGCCGCTTCCGCCAGGGCCTGCGACTGTCCAAGCTGCCACACCACAAGACGCTGGACGAATACGACTTCTCGTTCCAGCCCGAGCTCGACCCGCGCAAGGTCAAAGACCTCGCCAGCCTCTCCTTCGTCGACGGCAAGGCGAACGCCGCGCTGCTGGGGCCACCGGGAGTGGGCAAGACGCATATCGCTGTCGCTCTCGCTGTCGCGGCCTGCCGGGCCGGCTACTCGATCTACTTCACCAGTCTCGACGACATGGTCCGCAATCTGAAGGCTGCCGAGTCGGCCGGACGGCTGGTCAACAAACTCGGCACCTACCTGCGGCCGAGCGTCCTTGTGATCGATGAGGTGGGCTACCAGCCCCTCGAACGGGCCGAGGCGAACCTGGTCTTTCAGGTCATCTCCAAGCGTTACGAGAAGGGCTCCATCATCCTGACCTCCAACAAGACCTTCAGCGAATGGGGACAGGTGTTCGGCGACGAGGTCCTCGCCACCGCGATCCTCGACCGGCTCCTCCACCACTGCGAAGTGATCGCGATCAACGGCCCGAGCTACCGGCTCAAGAACCGCCTCCAGGCCATCGAGCGGGAGAACGAAGTGGCCTAACACCTGGGGACGTTCAAACGTACCGGCCCGGCCCGAAGCGAGAGTACGCCGACACGGGCCGGGCGGAGTACCCGGTGTACCGCGTCACGCAGCCATTGGTGGGCCCCGTCGGCGGTGTGGCGCGGGTGCCAGGCCATGCCGATCGTCAGTGGTGGGAGCGGCAGCGGGATGTCCAGCAGGCGCAGTCCCAGCGTGTGCGCCGCGTCGCTGAGTGGTGAAGGGGGCTCGCCCGGCAGCGCGGTCGGCACCAGGCACACCACGTCGCCGACTGCAGCCAGCGCCATCGCTGCCAGATGTCCCGGCAGGACGGCGCTGACCTGCCGGCTGAGCCCTTGCTCGGCCAAGGCCGCGTCCAGCGGGCCGGTGAAGCGTCCCCGGCGGCTGACCGCCACGTGCTCGGCCGCGGCCAGCCTGGCGGGCGTCAGGGTGCCTTCGGCGAGCGGGTGCCCGGCCCTGACGCCGGCCGCCATCCGCAGCGTGACCAGCTCTTCGACCCGGGTCTCCGGGTCGACGTGGTCGATCGCCCCGATCTCCAGATCGATCCGGCCTTCGCGCAGTGCGGGGCCCGCCTCCCACTCCTCGGCCAGCACCCGCAGTGAGACGCCCGGCGCCCGACGCCGGGCCAGCCCGAGCAGTCCCGGCGCCAGTGCCGCGCCGACCAGGTCCGAGGCCTGGACGGCGAAGGTGCGCCGCAGTGCGGCGGGGTCGATCCCTCCGCTCGGGGTGAGCAACGCCTCCAGCCGGCGCACCACCGAGGCGGCCTCCTCCCGTAGCGCCTCGGCGCGGGGCGTGGGCACCATCGCCTGTCCTGCCCGCACCAGCAGCGGATCCTGGAGCACCCGGCGCAGTCGGGACAGGGTGCGGCTCATCGCCGCGGGGGACGTGTGCAGCCGCGCGGCGGCACGGGTGACGCTCTGCTCGCTCAGCAGGGCGTCGAGGGCGACGGCGAGGTTGGCGTCGAGGTTCGGGGCTGGGCTGCTCACCGGCATTATTCCGTTCCGGGCAATGATTGGATGCTGAAGTTCCCATTGTGGCAACGCGGTTGGCGTCTTCACGATGGAGGGGCCGTATCGATCCGACAAACACCGCGAGGTTTTCATGATCGTCATTACCGCCCCCACCGGGAACATCGGCCGGCGGCTCCTATCACTGCTGGTCGAGGCCGCGCCCGCACGCGGAGACGAGTTGCGCGTCGTGGTCCGCGACCCTGCCCGGCTCCCCGAGGCCGTGCGCGGACGGGTCGAGGTGGTCACCGGCTCTCACGGCGACGCCGCGACCGTCGAGCGCGCCTTCACCGGGGCCGACGCCGTTTTCTGGCTGGTGCCGCCGGACGCGTCGGCCACGCCCGACGAGGCGTACAGCGGCTTCACCCGCCCGGCCGCGCGGGCGTTCGCCGACCACGGCGTCGGCCATGTCGTCGGCGTCTCGGCGCTCGGCCGCGGCACCCCGCAGGCCGCCCGGGCCGGACTGGTCACCGCCTGTCTGGCCATGGACGACCTGATCGCCGACTCCGGCGTCGCCTACCGCGCCCTGGCCAACCCGTCCTTCTTCGAGAACCTGCTGGAGGAGGCCGACTCGATCCGCGAGAACGGCGTCTTCACCGACACCGTCGCCGCGGACCGTCCGGCCCCGCTGGTGGCCGCCGCTGACATCGCCGCGACGGCGGCCGGGCTGCTGCTGGACCGCTCCTGGACCGGCGCCGGCAGCGTTCCGGTACTCGGCCCGCAGGACCTGTCACCCAACGACCTGGCCCGCATCATGACCCGGGAGCTGGGCCGTCCGGTCCGCTACCAGCGCCAGCCGCTCGACGAACTGCGCTCCACCCTGCTCGGCCACGGCCTCAACGAGGCGTTCGTCGAGGCAATGGTCGACATGAAGCGCGCCAAGGACCAGGGCCTGGACTCGGGCGTCGACCGCTCGCCGCGGACGGGCCCGGCCACCGGATTCGCGCAGTGGTGCGCGCAGACTCTCAAGCCCGCCGTCCTCGCCACACCGGAGGCAGCCGATGCCCACTGACCGAACCGAACCGCCGGTCACCGCGTTCATGCTGGTCAAGACCACGCCCGAGTGGCTGGCGATGACGGTGGCCGAACGCGTCCAGGCCTTCACCACCCAAGTCCTGCCGGTGATCGAGGCCCGCACTCGCGGCGTCCGCTCCCGCTTCTACGACACGGAGTTCTACTCGGCGCGGGTCACCGACATATGGGTCTGGGAGGCCGACGACCACGACGCCTACCGGCTACTGATCGACGCGCTGCGCGAGACCCCCTTCTGGGACCGCTACTTCGAGGTCGTCGACCTACTGGTGGGCACCGAGAACGGCTACGCCCGCACCTACGGCCTGAAGCCGGTGGCCACCCTCGCCACCTGACCTCCACTCGATCGCTGCCTACTGTCTACGCCGCTGGATACGAACTGCTCTCGTCAACTTACCCCGGCTCTGAAGGACTTTGTTGGCGGATCCGGTGACTGCGCTTGGTGATCTTGTTTGGTCGGGCAGTCTGGTGGGGTTCGGTTCCATCGCGCGGGGAGGCAAGGAGGGGCTGCGATGTCGCTGCGCCCTGTGCCTGCTCCGTCCGTCCCGGAGGCCACCGCGCGGGTGGCGCGGGCAGCGTTCCGCAAGGGCTGTCTGGCCATGCGGATCCGGGATGAGCTCGGTCCGTTGTTCGAGGACGAGCAGTTCGCCCGGGCGTTTCCGCGCAGGGGTGGGCCGGCGTGGTCGCCGGGGCAGCTGGCGATGGTCAGCGTGCTGCAGTTCGCAGAGGGGCTGACGGACCGGCAGGCCGCGGACGCGGTGCGCGGGCGGATCGACGTCAAGTACGCGCTGGGGCTGGAGCTGGATGACCCCGGGTTCGACTTCTCGGTGCTCAGCGAGTTCCGGGACCGGCTGATCGCGCACGGCCTGGAGAAGCTGGTCCTTAACCGGGTGCTGGAACGGGTCGATGAGTTAGGTCTGCTGCGGGCGGGAGGCCGCCAACGCACCGACTCCACGCATGTGCTGGCCCAGGTGCGGACGCTGAACCGGATGGAGTTCGTGGGCGAGACCCTGCGCGCCGCCTTGGAGACGCTGGCCGTCGCAGCGCCTGCCTGGCTGCGACAGACCGTCGCGCCGGAGTGGTTCGAACGCTACGGCAAGCGCATCGACTCCTTCCGCTTCCCCAAGGGAGCCGACGCCCGCCAGCGGTGGGCGCTGACCGTGGGAGAGGACGGATTTACGCTGCTTCAGGCCCTCTACGCGCCTGACACACCAGCCTGGCTGCGGCACGTCGAGGCGGTGCAGGTCCTGCGGACCGCGTGGGTGCAGCAGTATCACCGCGACGAGAAGGGGGTGCGCTGGCGGGAGGGCAAGGACCTCCCGCCGGGCAGGCTGAGGCTGTCCAGCCCCTACGACATCGACACCCGCTACAGCGTCAAGCGCGGCGCGGGCTGGGACGGCTACAAGGTTCACTTCACCGAGACGTGCGAGCCGGACGCCCCGCATCTGATCACGAACGTGGTCACCACCGACGCCACCGTTCCCGACGTGGAGATCACGGCGCCCGTCCACGACGCGCTGGCCGCACGCCGCCTGCTGCCCGCTGTCCATCTGGTCGACTCCGGCTATACCTCCGCCGCGCTGCTGGTGGCCGCCGCTGGGCAGAACATCGAGCTGATGGGGCCGGTCCGCGGCGATACCGCGGCCCAGGGCCGGGCCGGGGGCGGCCTGGGGCAGGACGCCTTCACCGTCGACTGGCCGGCCCGCACCGTCACCTGTCCCCGCGGGCAGCGCAGTATCAGCTGGTCCGCTCAGCGCAAGCCCACCGGCACCGAGATCATCCGGGTCCACTTCGCCAAGACCGACTGCGACGCCTGCCCGGTGCGCGCGGCGTGCACCAGTGCCAAGAGCAAGTGGGGCCGCAGCCTGACCTTGCTCACCCAGCCCCAGCAGCAAGCTCTCGACCAACGCCGACGCGAGCAGAAGACCGACGAGTGGCAGGCCGCCTACGGCACCCGCGCCGGAGTCGAGGGCACCATCTCCCAGGCCGTCCGGGTGACACGGACACGCACCACCCCCTACCGCGGGCTGCGCAAGACCCACCTCGGTCACGCCCTGATCGCCGCCGGACTCAACCTCCACCGCCTCGACGCCTGGTGGACCGGCACCCCCATCCGCACCACCCACATCAGTCGATTCGCCCGCCTCGGCCTCGAACTGATCGCCTGAGCAAGCGAATCCGCCAACAAAGTCCTGAAGGGCTGGGCTTGGAGGTAGCGCCCGGCTGGCTGCTGGGGTGGACTCCTCCGTCCAGACACCGGACCGCTCACTCCGCAGCGTCGCCCGGCCCCTCAGCGAAGGTGTCCGACGGCCTGTGGCGGGGTGCCCGTCGGGCTGCCGATCCGCGGGCGCCCCTGCCCCATCAGTGAAGGGTGCGCTCCAGCCGCTGCGCCACCAGTTTCACGAACCGCGCGGGCTCCTTGGGCTGGCCGCCCTCCGCGAGTACCGCCAGGCCGTGCAGCAGCTCGGCGGTCTCGACGAGTTCAGCGCGGTCCTCGCGCTGCTGGTACGCCTCGTTCAAGCCCCGCACGAGCGGATGCGCGGGGTTCAGTTCGAGGATGCGCTTGGTCGGGGGGATCTCCTGGCCCATCGCCCGGTACATGTTCTCCAGCGCCGGAGTGAGGTCATGCGCGTCGGAGACGACGCAGGCCGGGGAGACGGTGAGCCGCGTCGACAGGCGGACGTCCTTCACCTCCTCCCCCAGCTCCTCCTTCATCCAGTTCAGCAGAGCGGCGTACGCCCCGGCTTGCTTGTCGCGGCTATCGTCGGACGGTTCGTCACCCTCGGCGTCGAGGTCGATCTCGCCCTTGGCGACGGACCTCAGCCGCTTGCCCTTGAAGTCGCCCACGGCATCGACCCACACCTCGTCGACAGGGTCGGTGAGCAGCAGGACCTCGATGCCCCGGGCTGCGAACGCCTCCATGTGCGGGGAGTTCTCGATGCTCTGCCGGGACTCGCCGGTCATGTAGTAGATGTCGTCCTGCCCGTCCTTCATCCGCTCCACGTACTGCTGGAGCGTGGTCGGCTCATCCTCGGCGTGGGTGCTGGCGAAGGACGCGACAGCGAGCAGGGCGTCACGGTTGTCGGAGTCGCTGAGCAGTCCCTCTTTGAGTACGGCGCCGAACTCCTGCCAGAACGTGGCGTACTTGTCGGGGTCCTTGGCCTTCATGTCCTTGACCGAGGACAGGACCTTCTTGGTCAGCCGGCGCTGGATCATCCGGATGTGCCGGTCCTGCTGGAGGATCTCGCGGGAGACGTTGAGGGAGAGGTCCTGCGCGTCGACGACGCCCTTGACGAAGCGCAGGTACGGCGGCAGCAGCGCTTCGCAGTCGTCCATGATCAGCACACGCTTGACGTACAGCTGGAGGCCGCGCCGGAAGTCCCGGGTGAACAGATCGTGCGGGGCGTGCGCCGGCAGGAACAGCAGGGCCTGGTACTCGAAGGTGCCCTCGGCCTGGAGGCGGATCGTCTCGAGCGGGTCGCGCCAGTCGTGGCTGACGTGCTTGTACAGCTCGTGGTACTCGTCGTCGGAGACCTCGTCGCGCGAGCGCGCCCACAGGGCCTTCATCGAGTTCAGCGTCTCGACTTCGGGCGTGGCCTCTCCGTCGCCCGCCTCCGGGACGAGCCGGATCGGCCAGGTGATGAAGTCCGAGTACCGCTTGACGATCTCCTTGATTGTCCAGACGGCGGTGTAGTCGTGCAGCTGGTTGTCGGGATCGGCCGGCTTGAGGTGGAGCGTGACGGCCGTTCCCTGGGGAGCCTCGTCGACAGTCTCCAGGGTGTACGTGCCCTCGCCGCGCGACGACCACCGGGTGCCGCTGCTCTCCCCGGTGCGCCGGGTCACCAGGGTCATCTCGTCGGCCACCATGAAACCGGAGTAGAAGCCGACGCCGAATTGCCCGATCAGCCCCTCCGCCCCGGCAGCGTCCTGAGCCTCTTTCAGCTCCTGGAGGAAGGCGGCCGTGCCCGAGTTGGCGATGGTGCCGATGAGCTTGCCGACCTCCTCGTACGACATTCCGATGCCGTTGTCCCGCACGGTGAGCGTACGGCCGTCCTGGTCGAGTTCGATCTCGATGTGCAGGTCGGACGTGTCGGCGTCGAGGCTGTCGTCCCGCAGCGCCTCCAGACGCAGCTTGTCGAGCGCGTCCGAGGCATTGGAGACGAGCTCCCGAAGGAAGACATCCTTGTTCGAGTAGACCGAGTGGATCATCAGCTGGAGCAGCTGACGGGCCTCTACTTGGAACTCAAACATTTCGGTCGGCATGGTCGCGTTCCCTCACAGTGCCTACATAGCTGGAAAAGGTGACAGTCACTCTAAAACACGCGGTGGCGGAGCGGCTGGAAGAACTGTCCCGTGAGGTGAACCAGCGCCTGACCGACAGGAAGAGAGCTGAGAAACGACCGAAGTACACCACCGCGCTTTCATCCCGGCCAACCAGGGATGTGTGGCCCCATGGAGCGGACTTGGCCAGGGTGGAACAGCCGCCCGCGGTCAGCTGCCACGCAGGTGATCCGGGGCGCGCCCTCCGAGGGCAGCTCGGGCCGCCTTGCCCGCGAACTGCGGGCGGCGGGACGAACGGGCTGACCAGTCCAGCGAGACGACCGTCCCGCCATCCACCCGACTCGGCAAACTGCGGGTCATGTCGCATCGTTCCCCGGAGCGCCATCGCTCCTGCCCCTGCAACAGCCCGGTGCGTCAAGGCGCACAGGCTGAGCGCCAACCAGGTCCGCGTCCGCCGGGCGGGACAGCACGATCTCCGCCCGAGGCAGCGGCAGCGCTGTCTCACCTTCGGAGTACTCGCTCTCCCAGCCCTGCGCCGCGACGAGTTGAAGGACCGCCTGCCAGTCCTCGACCGAAACCTCAGGGACATGCAGGTCTGGCAACGTCCCCATCAGATCCGGGGTGAAGAAACTGCTCACGTCATCCCACAAAAGGTCAGCCACACCGCCATGCTGCCCGGCTCCACGATCCGACGCAGCCCTGTTTCCCTCGACCGCAAAGATCGAGCACCCTATCGATCTCAGTCGCGGAAGGTTGAGATTTCCGCAGGCCGTACCACTATCCAGCGCTGCCATGTCCAGCAGTTGCGCCGCTTGCACCGTGAACTCAGGGAACCCTGCGAGATCGGTAGTGCGCCGCGAGTCGAGGTGGAGGGCCGTAGCCATCTGTGGCGTTCAACTGGCGGTGCGCCGGTCATAGGCGGAGCACGATCAGGGCGATGTCGTCGCGGGCGCCGCTGCTGACACCGAGGTGCGCGAGCAAGGCGTCGGCGAGACGTTCGGGGTTGTGGCGGGCAAGGCAGGCGAGCGCGTCGGTGAGGCGTCGTAGGCCGGCGTCGATGTCCTCACCGCGCCGTTCGATGAGGCCGTCGGTGTAGAGCACGAAGGTGTCGCCGGGAGTGTAGGGCAAGTCGGACTGGAGGCGGGGGACGGGTTCGGGACGGGCCCCCAGCGGAGGGTCGGTGGCCTGGTCGAGAAGCTGGCACGTGCCATCTGGGTGGAGCAGGACGGGGGGCGGGTGGCCGGCACAGCTGTACACGATGCGGCGAGCGTGGAGGTCCACGACGGCTTGGACGACGGTGGTGGCCAGCGCACCCTCCACGTCACGTGCGTACAGACCCAGGACGTCCAGGGCACTCGCGGGCCGTTCGACGGCCCGGACGACGGCGGACAGCGCGCTGCGGAGCATGCCCATGACGGCGGCGGCCTCCAGGCCGTGGCCGACGACATCGCCGACAGCGACGGCGAATCTGTTCTCGGGGAGGTCGACCACTTCGTACCAGTCGCCGCACACGTTCAGTGATCCGGCGGCGGGCAAGTAGCGCACCGCGATGTCCTGGTGGCGGGCAAGGTGGGGCGAGTGGAGCATGGCCTCCTGCAAGGTGACGGCGATCTGGCGTTCCCGGCCGTGGGCTTGGCGCAGTTCCTCGTTCAGTCGTTTGAGCTCGCGCGTCCGCGCGTACAGTTCGACTTCCATCGCCTCCACGTCGCTGAGCGCCGCGCCTCCTCGCAGGCGAGGGTGGGAGAGGATGAACGAGGTCACGTCCTCACCTCGGTGGATGATCCACTCCAGCTGCCCATCCCGTCCGAGCACCGGGGTGTTGATCGCGGACCACCACCGTTCCTCGAACTCGCCGGGCCGGTCGGCCACGGGAATGTCGTACTTCATCGGCGCCATCGTGTCCGGCTCTCTCGAGCGCAGGACCCGGTGCAGGGAGGCATGCAGATTCCGCACCCCGTCGGCATCCGGGTCCGCCGGATTCTCAGGGAAGGCATCGAAGAGGTAGCGTCCGAGCAGATCCTCCCGCGTACGGCCGGTCACCCGACAGGCCGCCTCGTTGACGTCGGCGAGCACCAGATCCGGGTCCAAGACCATGCAGGGGCTGGGGGTGACCGCGAACAGCGCCTGGTAGTCGATCCCCGGCCTCGTCACATGCTGCGGCCGAGCATCCTCATCAGGGCTGCTCTCGTCCCTCACCCTTACGTTCTACCGTTCGTCGGCGCCCTCGGCACCTGGGCACACCGCCCGCCTCGGCTCGCGACCCTCCACTACACACCAACTCGACCGCTTGAGTGATTTTTGGTGATCAGAGCGGGGACTCAGGCGGTGATCAGAGCGGGGACTCAGGCAGTAGAGGGGGTGAGAGCCGTGGATTCGCTCATCCACATGTGGCTTCCGGCTATTCCGCCTGCTACGGCGCGGCCCTCCGTGCCTCTCTTGCGCCCCGACGTGGACACCGACAGCCCACCAAGGGCCGCCCGCTTCTTCTCGGGGATGGCCCTCATGATGGCCTGCGTAGCAGGCGGGATCACCGGGACGGCCCTCTCCGCCGAGGCGAGCAAACGGCTCCACGAAACGGCCGGGCCGCTGGGCGGGCCCGACTGGGGAGACAGCGCCGACATGGACCTCGGCGGCTTCGACGGCGGCTGACCGATCCTGCTGCACCTCCACCACGGCGAGGCGTTCCCCGATCCGGTCGAGGTGGATGTCGGCGTCCGTGTCGGGGGCGGGCCGTCCTGGGCGGCCATGACGGCGCGCCGTGCCGGCGGACCTGCGGACAGCAGGCCGTCGAGGGCGCTGGAACACCTCCGCGATCACACCGTCCGGGACCGTCACCGGCCGGCCCTCCGAGGCCGCCGGCAGGTGGGCGAGGGCCCGGCAGGCCGCCACCCTTGCGTACCTGACCGCTGCAGCGTCCCCTGCATGCACTTCGACGCGATCGACGCACCGCCGAGCAGGCCGCCGATCCACACCGCGCAGCCGAGGCCTGCTCGTCAGCGCCACCAGCGAAGAACAAGCCGCGGCACGCGGCGCACCAGGACAGCGGCGGCCTGGCCGATCACGGCGCCGGCGGCCACGTCGCTGGGGTAGTGGGCGCCGGACTGCACACGCTCCAGGGCCACCATCGCCGCAGGCACAGCACACACCGCACCGGCGGCCGGCCACATCGGTGCCACAGCCGCGGTGAAAGCGACCGCTGCGGCGGTGTGCCCGGAGGGAAACGAGGACGACCCGGGACGATCGTCCACCTCGTCATGCGCAAACCATTCCTTGGGCGGCCGCTCACGGCAGGCGACCTGCTTGCACAACCCGTTGCACACCAGCTGCGCCACCGCCAAAGCCGCCAGTCCCCCGGCCGCCGCCTTCCTACCCCGCCAGCCCCCGGTCGTCGCCATCACCACGGCAGCGCCGCACCACAGCTTCGTGCTCTCCGCAGCCTCCTCCACCACCGACAACGCCTTACCCACACCCGGCGAAATACGGGACGCGACCCGCCGCGTCAGCACCCCGTCCACCTCACGCATTCCCGCCCACACACTCATGATCTGCAGGTATCCGGCCACGGTGTTTCCACACGAAGATTGTCCAGCTTCTCCCCGAGGCGGTGTCCTTCAGTCCGTACCGTGCGGTACAGGCTCACGCGCGAGCGCGGCCGGCTGAGGCCGCATCGCAACGAGCCGGCCGTGGGCGTGGTCGGCCGGTGCCGGCGGCCATGTCCTTGCTGCTCGTGGGGCTGCCCGAGCGACCCGGCGCCCGCCACGAGGCCTCACAGGCGGCCGAGACGGCCAGCCACCAGTACACCTGAGGTCGCAGCGGTGCTCCGCCTGGTGGGCGAGGGCACAGGACGCGCCCTTCCGCTGCGAGCCGCGCCACCGCCTCAAGGCTCCGAGACGCGTCACTGAGATTATTGACGGGTTGACCTTCACACCAGTGTGACGGTTGTGCAATCGAGGCATGAAAAGAGACTCGATGAGCCCCGGCTCGTTTCGGCTCGGCCTGGCGTTGGAGGGCACGGGTTGGCACCCTGCCTCGTGGCTCTTGTCGTCGGTGACCGACGCCGAGGAAGTCTTCACGGGCGGCTACTGGACGAACTGGGGGCGCGCGGCCGCGTCAGCCGGCATCGACTTCGTCACGCTGGAGGACGGCCTGAGCCTGCAAACCGATCGCTTCGGCACCGCCGACCAGGCCCATGACCGGGTGCGCGGCAGACTGGATCCTGTTGTCACCGCAGCGGTCCTGCTGGCGACGACAGACATCAGCGAGGTGGTGGTTTCGCGCAACGTGACGCACACCAACCCGTTCCATGTCGCCGCCCAGCTGGCGTCCTTGGCGGCAATCGGGCCGGGCCGGGTGGTGTGGCGGCCGCAGGTTTCCGCCGACGCACGCGATGCCACGGTGGTCGGTGGACCGGCGACGCCTCAGCTGCAGGCCGAGGACGTGTACGTCCCGACTCGCATCGCGCGACGGCTCCGGGATCTCTTTCGTGACGCTGAGGACTACGTGCGAACAGTGCGCGAGCTGTGGAGGACGTTTCCCGCCGAGAGCCTGAGCTCCGGGGACACGTTCCTGCACCGGGACATGGTCGCGCCGTCGCGGCTCACCGGGAGGGAAAGGTACCCGGCGGCCGGCCCGCTGACCGTCCCGGTGGCGAGCACCCCGAAGGTCGCGGTGCTCGCGCACCATGCCCTGGAGCCGTATCGACTCGCTGCCGCCGTCGCTGACAGAGTCTTCGTGACTCCGTCCGACGAGCATCCGATTCCCGTGCTCCTGGCGGCGTTTCGAGAAATCGAGAAGCTGACGCCGGACGCCACCGGGACCGAGGTGTACGCGGACGTGGCGGTTGTCCTGGGCGACACGGACGAACACGCGGAGTCCAGGCTGGCCCGGCTGAACGATGCCGCCGGTTTCGTCTGGGTACCGGACACGCACGTCTTCGTGGGAACCGCGGACCGCCTCACTCATGAACTCGCCCGCTGGCGTGAGCAGTTCGGCCTGACCGGGGTCCGGCTGCGCCCCGCGGTGCTTCCGGACGACGCCGACAGGATTATCCAGAAGTTGGTCTGGTGAGGAACGGCCTTCAGGTACTGCGCAGTTGACCGGGTGCGATCGGGGCGCGATGTTGCTCCACCTCGGTCAAGTACTCGGTCATCGCGTTCCTGTTACGGGTGAGCATCTCGATCCGATCACTGAGCTTGTCCCGCTCCGTGGTCAGCAATGCCAGCATCTCCGGGGTCGCGTCCGGAAAGTGAATGGACCTGGGCTTGTCCAGGCACGGCAGGATCTGCTTGATGATCCGCGTCGGCAACCCGGCCGCCAGCAGACCGCGTATCTGCTTCACGCGGTCCACATACCGCTCATCGTAGGTCCGGTATCCGTTCGTCGACCGATCCGGCACGATCAGCCCCTGCTCCTCGTAGTACCGCAGCAGGCGCCGGGACACGCCCGTCAGACGGGCCAGTTCACCGATGCGCACACACTCGAGAATAGCCGCGCGGTCCGAACTTGACCATCACATCAATGTGAGGGTTTCACGATCAGTGCATGACGACCACAACAGCCTCTCCGACACGACGTGACGTCCTGCCCTGGTCCGCTCTTCTGGCACTGGGCACCGCGGTCTTCATCACCAGCCTGACCGAGACCCTCCCGGCGGGCGTCCTCCCGCCGATGTCCTCCTCTCTCGGAGTCAGCTCCGGTGCGGCGGGCCAGGCCGTCACCGTGTACGCCGCCGGGACTGCCCTGACCGCCATACCGTTGGCCGCAGCCACGACGGGCATGCGGCGCAAGCCGTTGCTGCTGGCCGCCATGACCGTCTTCCTGGTCGCGAACACGCTCACCGCTGCCGCGCCCGGCTACGCGGTAATGCTGGTCGCACGGTTCCTCGCCGGCGTCGCCGCCGGACTCGCGTGGGCCATCCTTGCCGGAAACGCGCGGCGAATCGCGCCTGCCGGCCAGGAAGGCCGTGCCATCGCGATCGCGATGACCGGGATCCCCCTGGCGCTGTCGCTAGGTGTTCCCGCCGGAACGCTGATCGGGCAACAGATCGGGTGGCGAGCGTCCTTCGCTGCCGTCTCAGTGGTCTCCCTCGCCGTCGTCGGGTGGATCACGTTCAGCGTTCCCGCCATCAGCCAACCGACGGCATCGGCCGCAGAGCCGAAGCCGACCACCCGGCAAACGCTCCGGGTCCCTGGGGTCACCACCATCATGACCGTCGTCGTGACCTTCGTCCTTGGTCACACGATCATCTACGCGTACATCGCGCCGTACCTGCGGCAGGCCGGCCTCGCCACCCAAGTGGACGCGATCCTGCTGGCCTTCGGCATCGCATGCCTGGTCAGCATCTGGTACACCGGCAGCCACATAGACAGACACCTTCGTCGACTCGCGCTGACCGCCGCAACGCTGTTCACTGTCGCCACGGCCACCTTCGCCGCCACCACGGCACAGGCCGGCATCTGGGTCGCAGCCCTCGCGTGGGGCCTGGGATGGGGCGGTACACCCACGCTCCTTCAGACCGCCGCCGGTCATGCCGGGATGCGACGCAGCCCAGCCATCGCCGACACCGCGCAAGCCATCCTTGTCACCTTGTGGAACGCGGCCATGGCACTCGGCGGCATCATCGGCGGCATACTCCTGCAACGCGTCGACATCGCCGCCGACGCCATCGCCGCGGCAGCGCTCGGAGCCGTCAGCCTGACCGTGATCACCCTCACGCGAAAGCACGCCTTCGCCACAGCGGACCAAGACGCACCATGAACCGTGGTCGTTGATCGAGCCGTTGTTGCCGGTGCCGGCGCAGAGGCGGGTCATAGTCACCGGGCGATGTCGGTGCAGCACCTGCGGGATGCCCGCAGGCACAGCCGGTCCGGCACCGGTCGCCGGCCAGGACCCTTCTCGGGCCAGGACGGCAGCAGCGGCGCGATCAGCGCCCACAGGTCTGCGTCCACAATCCACGGCCGGGTGGTCACACCAACCCGGCGGCGGCTGAAGCGGTGGCCGCCGTGGCAGTGCGAGCGATCATCGGAGCCCCGGTCACGGAAACGCCGTGACCGGGGCCCAGGATCAGCTACTGCGGAAGGTGCCGACCGCCGCTAGTTCCGGTACCGGAACACGATCCGGCCGCGCGTCAGGTCGTACGGCGGGAGCTCCACCAGCACCCGGTCCTCCAGCATGATCTTGATGTAGTTCTTGCGGATCTTCCCGCTGATGTGCGCGAGCACCTGGTGGCCGTTCCCGAGCTCCACGGTGAACATGGCGCTGCGCAGGCACTCGACGACCTTGCCCTCGACTTCGATGACGTTCTTGTTCTTTGTCATCGCACCAGCTCCAGGTTGCTGCTCATCGGCCGGGCGCCGATGCCGTCGAACAGCGCCGAGGCTGCTTGGTTGGACTCCTGGACCTCGGTCCAGGCCGCGGCGTACCCGGAGCGGTGCAGCGTCCCCAGCGCGTGGGCCAGCAGCGCCCGCGCGATGCCGCGGCGCTGCTCGCCGGCTCGGACGGCGACCAGCCCGATGCGCGGCCGGTTCACCCTCACCACCCGGATCAGACCCAGGTAGCGGTCCGGCGCAGCGGCCACCGCGTACTTCGACGGGTCGACGATGGTGTCGCCTTCGGGGCGGGGAATCACCTCCGCGGGCATCGACTGCCACCCGACGTTCGCCTCGACTTCGTCACGGATCGCGCGGTCCACCGCCCGCAGCAGACTCTCGTCCGCCTGACCGGCGGGCACGATCGTCACGCCCGAGGGCGGCAGGACTGCTTCGAGTCCTGTGACGCGCGGGTCGGTCGGCACGACGTACTCCCACTCGCGGCGCCGGATCGTGAAACCGGCCCGCCGCCAGCCGGCCGCCAGCTCGACGTCGGCTTCGTCGACCACCGTGTACAGCGGCGCCGGCAGCTCCGCCACCATCGCCTCGGCGAGCCGGTCGAAGGTGGCGTCGTGCCAGGCGTCGATGCTGACGAACAAGCGTCCGTCGGGCCGGTGTGCCGCGTGCCCGCGGCCGACCACCAGGTCGTCATCCAGTGCATGCCATTGCCTGTCCGCGACGCGCGTGATCATCACCGCGTTCTCGCTCAGGCCAGCTGTGAAAGGCTTCATGTCCATCGGAGTCTCCTTCAAGAGTGCCTCGATCTCAGGCGCTCCTGGCGACACCGAACGTCAGCCGCCGGACCGTGACGGGTTGAGGGAGCACCCCTGGGTAACTGTGTTCACGGGGCTCACCTCCATACGACGAATTCACGGTCCAGCGCGAAGGTAGCAGCGGGGCGCCGCCTCACTCAATCCCTTTTCCACGGCGTGCCCACAAGGTCGACGGGATCGGTCGAGGCGACGCCACGGTGAGCCAAAGGCCGGTGAAGACGCGGGAGTCGACCGAGGAGAGGTGGCGGCCGGGACGGCTCCCCCGGGACACCTCGATGTCGTTCCAGCAGTCGGCGTCCTCGGCGCCGCCGTCGGCATTCGCGCCGACCGAGACCTCATAGGTGATGCCCGAACCGGGGTCGGGGGCAGGCGACCAGCCACCGAGTCGGAAGTCGACGGCGAGCACCAGATGACCGCCGTGGGCGGTCTTGGTCCAACATGTGCCCTGACCGCCGGTGGTGGCCGCCGCGGGGATCGCGGCGCCAGCCCGCCGCGGCGGCGGTGCGGGCGTAGTGGTCGATGACCGCCTGACGGGTGCGGGTGACGGCGTAGACACGGTCCGCGTGCAGCCACGCCGCACCCACGCTGTCATCGTCGCAGCCGGTGGAGACGCCCGCGCCGCGGTAGTCGGCAGGGTCCGAGGCGCCGTCGGGGGCATCGGACAGCACCGGTTGGGCGGCGAGGGCCCTACGCACGGCTTCGGAGTCGCGTTCCGTCTGACAGGGCTTCGGTGCGGCGGCGTGACGGGTCCGCGTGCGCGGCCCGGACGCTCCGGACAGTGCTGACGCTGGCCTCGGAGCAGTGGGGGCGCGCGCCGAAGCGAACGGAGGCATCAACACGTACGTCCATGCGAAGTGATCACCCGTTGGTGAGTTCGCCTCCTTTCCCGGCAGTTGGATCGCAACGCTGTTGCATGCGCCGCAACCGGCATCGCCCGGGAGATTCCACGAGGGGGAAGACGTGACGCATGGTGCTGAACGCCGTGAGGGCCTGGACGAGCAGGCCGTGTTGCTGGTGGCAGGTCTCGCCGACCTGGCGGTGAGCACACTGGGGTCGGCCCTGGGGACGGTGCGCGGGCTGTTGCGCCGGTCGGACGCCGCACAGCTGGCGTCAGACGCGGAGCAGGATCTGCTGGCCCGTGGCCGCCTGACGCTGGACCGGTACGCGACAGTGCCGCCTGCCCATCTGGAGGTCCTGGCCCAGCACGTCCTGGCCCGGCAGGCAGGCGATGGTGTCTGAGTGGTGGGATGCGACGGCGTTCAAGGCGCGCGTCGATGAGGTGCTGCGTGAGTTCGTGAGCGCGGAGGCCGATCAGCTGACGGCGATCGATCCGGCGCTCGGCTCGGTCGCCGGGCAGCTGGAGTCGGTGGTGGCGGAGGGCAAACGACTGCGGGCGGCATTCTGCTATTGGGGCTGGCGAGCGGTCGGCCAGCCGGACAGCGACGCGATGGTGCGGGCGGCGGCATCGATGGAGCTGGTACACGCCGCGGCGGTGGTCCATGACGACCTCATCGACGACAGTCCGCTGCGGCACGGCCGGCCAACCGTTCACCTCGCCTTGCGCTCGGCGGTGTGCGGCGGCGGTCGCGTCGGCCATGCGGCGCGGTCGCTGGCGATGCTGGTCGGGGATCTGTTGATGTCGCTGGCGGGACAACTGTTCGCCACCAGCGGCCTGCCGGCCGCCTACCTCAGCCGGGCGCGCCCCTTGTGGGGAGCCCTGGCCAGGGAGCTGATCGCGGGTGAGTGTCTGGAGATCCTGCACACCGCCGGCGCCCCGGACACGACGGCCTCGCTGAAAGTGGTCCGCTACAAGACCGCCAAGTACACCGTCGAGCAGCCCCTGCTGATCGGCGGCGTCCTCGCCGGGGCCGGCGAGTCCCTGCGCGCGGGCTACAGCGCCTACGGCCTGCCTCTCGGGGAGGCGTTCCAGCTGCGCGACGACCTGCTCGGCCTGTTCGGCGATCCGCACGTCACGGGCAAGGAGAGCAGCGACGATCTGCGCGGTCACCGCCCCACCGCCCTGCTCGCCGAGACGTGGAACCGTGCCGATGGCGCGGAACGCAAGCGGTTGCGCGCCATTGTGGGCCGCCCGGATCCGGACGGGCGGTTGCTGCGGGAGGCGCGGGAGCTGATGCGTCGCCTGAAGGCGCCGGACCGCGTCGAGACCATGATCTCCCAGCGCATCGACGAGGCGCTCAGCGCGCTGGATGACCTGCCCCTGCCCAAACCCGCCGCCACGGCTCTGCATGCCCTGGCGCACTCGGCCGCGCACCGCCAGTACTGACCCGGCAGGCCGTCACAGACCAAGGGAGCCATTGCCATGACTTATACCGAGGCGTCGATGGACGGCTTGCGGCAGGTGGGCGACGAACTCGCCGATGCCACCGTCGCCACCCTGTTTCAACGCGGGGAAGTGGGCAAGTTCAACGCGCTGATGCGGTACGTCTCCACAGCGGGCGCTCCGCTGCCCGACGGGCTGCCGGACGTGGCGCGCGACTATCTCGAGGCGACCAGTGTGCCGCCGGCCTGGGTGGATTGGGGCGAGATGGAGAAGGCCCGGCTGTTCTTCATCGACAACAACGTGCACATCTCCACCGCCCTGTCGTTCGCCGCCATGCCCGCCTGCTATGTGGTGCCTCACGTGGCGAAGCTACTGTCGTCGACACACTCGCTGGAGTATCCCTCCAAGCGCATGGCGGAGACCGGACAGTTCACCGTCCACCTCATGCAGCCCGATGCGTTCGAGGCCGGCAGCCGCTTCATCCCCGCCGCGCAGAAGGTGCGCCTGCTGCACGCCTCCATCCGCCACCACCTGGCGCGGGAAAACCGGTGGGACATCACGTCGTTGGGTACGCCGATCTGCCAGGAGGACATGATCGGCGGGCAGATGTTCTTCTCACTGCTCGTCCTCGACAGCCTGCACCGCCTCGGCATCCACATGTCCGTGGAGGGCGCCGAAGCCTACTTCTACGCCTGGCGTGTGGTCGGCGCCATGCTTGGAGTCGACCAGGACGCCGTACCCAAGTCCCTTGAGGAAGCTCGGCAGTTCCTGGACCTGTACATGGTCCGGCACATGGGTCCCTCCGAGGAGGGCGCCCACCTGACCCGGCAGCTCATCGACCTCTACGAGGAAGTCGTCCCCGGCACGTTCTTCGACCCGATCGTTTCCGCCCTCATCCGGCACCTCATCGGCGACTCCTGCTCCGACTGGCTGGAAGTCCCCCGTACCGCGTGGGACACAGTCGTCAAAACCGTCCCCCATCTCCTGGGGGTCCTGGAGACCATCGAGGACCGCTCCCCCCTCGGCGCTTGGGCCCTTGACCGCCTCGGCCACCTCACCACCGTCCTCGAGCTGTCCTCCCTGACCCGCGGACGCGTCATGCACTACGCCATTCCCGAAGACATGAAGAAGGACTTCGGCGTCTCCGACGCGGTGCCTCGCGCCCGCCGCTGGACCCCGCCGGCCGTCGCCATCACCGCGTGGCCTCCGACCCGATAGCCGACTCGGAGGTTCGGCGGTAACCGGAGGGGTGTGCGTCAGCGGGGGTAGACCTCGAACTCTCTGAGTGCCCAGCCGTACCCGCCGGCCGGCGCGCCCGTCTTGGCGTAGGCCCAGTTGTTGACGCTCAGCAGCACATAGCGGGCCCTCGTCGGCGTGAAGGTGTACGTGTGCAGTTGACCGCACGTCGTCACGCCGTAGGCAGAGCAGGTGGCAGTGCCGCCTGCGGCGGTTTCCGTGGCCGCCGTGGTCCAGGTGGTGCCGTCGTCGGAGACCTTGATGGCGTAGTTCACGGGGTAGTTCTCCCAGTCGGGATTGACCACCACGCGTCCCACGGTGGTGGCGGTGCCCAGGTCCACCCGTAGGCTCCACGGCGCGCCGCTGGTCGACTGCGCCTCGGTCGAGGGGTCACCGTCGACGGCGTACGCGGTGGGTTTGCCCCAGTCGACCGCCGGGGTCCCGTTGATCATCTCGGCCGGCTTGGACTGTGCGAGGTTCGACGCCGCCGGGGGCGGCGTCGTCGAAGCGCTCCAGGCCTGCGGTGCGGCGTTCATGGTGAAGTCGAGGTGGCCGCCGCCCGTCAGGTCCGCCTGGCTGAGGAAGGGCTTGGTGATGCTCTTGCCGTTCAGGCTGAGTGCCTGCACGTACGGGCGGGACGCCGCGTGCGGGGACGAGATGACCAGCGGGCGCTGTGCCCCGGGGAGCTTGAGGGTGACCTTGTCGAAGAAGGGACTGCCCACGGCGTATTGTCCCGAGGCCGGGTTCACCGGGTAGAAGCCCATGGCGGACAACAGGTACCAGGCCGGCATCTGGCCGGCGTCCTCGTTGCCGGTGAGTCCGTCGGGGGTGTTGTGGTAGTTGGCGTCGGCGATCTGCCGTACCAGTTGCTGGGTCCGCCACGGGCGGCCGGCGTAGTCGTACAGGTAGGGGATGTGGTGGCTGGGCTCGTTGGTCTGATTGTTGTGTCCCCCGGCGAAGTAGGTGTCGAGCCAGGAGGCGAACGCGGTGTCCCCTCCCTTGAGGGCGATCAGGCCGGGGACGTCGTGCAGGACGTCGTTCGTGTAGACCCACTGGTCACCCTCGGTCCAGGCGCCGTCGGCCCAGGAGCCGTCGAGGTTGCGGGCCTGCATGAAACCGGTCGCGGCGTTGTACTGGTTCCGGTAGTTCTTGCTGCGCCTGAGGAAGTACGCGGCGTCGGAGGTCTTGCCCGCTGCTCTGGCGACCTGCGCGACGGCCCAGTCCTCGTAGGCGAAGTCCAGGGTGCGGGCGCCCGCTTCGGCTGTGCGGTCCGCCGCGACCCAGCCGTTCTTCAGGTAGGTCGTCAGGCCCGCCCGGGCCTCGACCGGTGTGCCTTGCTGGCGGTCGCCGTACCAGAGCGTGGTGTCGTCGTCCGGCGGTGTCATCGCATCCTTGCGGACGGCCTGGTAGGCGAGTTTCAGGTCGAAGCCGTGGAAGCCCTTGGCGATGTCCTCGGCGATCACCGAGTCGGCGTTCGTGCCCTCCATGATGTTGGTCTCGGTGAGGTTCTTCCACAACGGGAGCCAGCCGCCCTGCTGGTAGTCCTGGAGCATGGAGGTCACCATGCCGTTGATGCGTTCCGGCGCGAAGAGGGTGAGGAAGGCGTTCTCCGCGCGGAAGGTGTCCCACAGCGAATATCCGGTGTAGCTGACCCCCTTGTGCACCTTGTCGTCGTACGCGCTGTAGTAGCGGCCGTACTCGGACATCTCCGAGGGGTACTGGAGGGCGTGGTACATCGCGGTGTAGAAGATGGCCCGTTGGCCGTGGGTCGCGCCGTCGATGTCGACCCGGTCGAGCTTGTCGGCCCAGGCCGCCTTGGTTCTGGCCACCGTGGTGCCGAAGGCCTGCCGGTCGGGTACCTCCTTGTCGAGGTTGGCCCGCGCCTGGTCGACCGAGAGGAACGAGGTCGCGATCCTCACGGCGACACGCACGGTGCCGGCCGGGAACCGCACGTAGCCCGAGACGTTCTGGTCTGTGCGGTCGCTCTGCTGGTCGTGCTGTGCAGCACCGGTCGCCGTGCCGTAGCCGGCGAAGGAGGTGTCGAAGCGCGCTACGAAGTAGCCCTTGAAACCGGGGGCGTTGAAGGGCCCGAGGTTGCTGTCCTGGCGGTCGGGGTTGTAACCACTGATCTCCCGCCGAGCCGGATCGATGTGCACGTTGCCGGTGACACCGGAGCGGGTCGCCTGCACCACGTAATGCGTCGCCGTGTCCTGAGGGTAGGTCAGTCGCTGAACGCCGACCCGGGAGGTCGCGGTCAGCTCGGCGCGGAGCGTCTGTCCGGCCGCGGGGTGCATGTTCACCGTGTACAGCTCGGGCGAGGCCGTCTCATCGCTGTGGCTGTAAGGCAGACCACGGTCCGTTTCCGCGGTCTTGACGGCGCCAACTCCGGGCATCCCGACCACGTAGCCGGAGTCGCCCATCCAGATCGCCGGCTGATGGGTGCCGATGAAGCCCGTGATCTTCGGATCGCCGAGGTGGTACGGCAGGCGGCTGACGTAGTTCTCGCGCGTCATCGGCGACCACCGCGTCATCCCGAAGGGCGGTGCGGTGGTCGGCAGCATTCCCCCGTACTCGGTGCTACTGCTGCCGGTCGTCCCGATGAACGGGTTGACCTGGTCCACGTTCGACCCGGCAGAGGGGTCGGCCTGGGCTGCGGACGCCAGGTTCGCAGTGCCGAGCGGCGGGATGAGCGCGGCCAGCAGGGCGATGAGTATGAGGACAGCCCGGGCCGGCGGCGTCGGCTGCGGCCGTATCCCCCGAGATAACACGGCCTGCGCTCTGAACCGGACAGGGACGACTCTGCCGTACATGGTGTCTCCCAAGGAAGTGCATACGGAGGAATGACAACGTTGCCATAGCGTCGTGCCACATCATGCTCGTGGTGGAAGTGAGACGAAAGAGGCGGGACGGATCATCCCAAAAGACGAGACGCCAATCGCTCCCGGACTGAACCAGCTCAGGTTCCCAAGGAACCACTTCGCCCTCGCCGGTGTGGTGTGTGGCTGTTCCCGGCGGACAACCGCCACACAACACACCCCCAAACAGGACGTGTGGCTGACGCGAGGGCGGCCGTAGCCCAGTCCACCGACAGCAGCACCGGCCGGCGCCACCAGGTGGCGGCGTCGGCCGAACGCGAACGCGGCGAACGATCGCGACGTCGTGCCCGGGCCGCAGGGCCGGCCCCGTCCACGTGGACGATGTCCCTGTCCCGGGCCCCTGACGGCGGCGGCCCGCTGATCGCGTCCTTGTTCGCCCTTGTTGCCGCGCTGTCTGTGGCACGGTGGCCGTGGGGGTGCAGCCCGGCGGGAGGGGGCGGTCGGTGGATCGGCCGCCCGGCCTATGCCGGCGCGGGCGGCGTCGAGACGCTGGGCTTCTTCGAGCTGGTCCTCGAGGATGACGATGCGGCAGGCGGCCTCGACGGGAAGCCCGTGGTCGACGAGCACGAGGGGCCCCGGTGCCGTACCGGCACCAGGGCCCCGAAGGAACTGTCACACCATCTGCCGGCCCTCATCCTGCGCCGGCCTTCTGTTTCCGCGGCCCCGGCCTGAACGCTGCCGGGAGTGCGGGGATCGCGAATGCGTGACCGGAGACCACCTCACTATCGATGTCCTGCGGTACCCGGGCCCATGCATTCCGCCCGGGCGATCCTGATGGCGCTCAACCCCTCCGTTCTTCCCTCTGAATCAATCACTTGCCAAACCGGTACTGCGTACTGCTGGTGGCCTTCAACAGCGCCACGTTTCGACAGCCAGCCCCGTCGCCCGTCCTGCACCTGCTCTGGCTTGGAACCCCGCTGCCGAACCTCCCGGTGCGCGCGCCCGCAGCCAGACGCCTTCACCGGGGAACCACTCGAAAACCGTGCTGCTGGTACTGCGGTACCGCTACGGCGGCCCCTGATCACTGCGGGCCACCCGGTCCGGCCGTCAGTCCCGTCGCCGTCCTAAGACCACGCTGGCTTCGGAACTCCACCGCCGTACCGTCTTGCGCACTGCAACTGCGTACTGCTGCCCGGCAGTTCATCTCTGCCGGGCCCTTCTCGATCTCGGCTACGAGAGAAACCATAGCCGCACGATCACCCAATGTCTACTTCAGCCAACACAGATTTTCGTCCACCCGGTGGCGAGGTAGTCGGCATCGAGTGCGACAAGGACGAGCGGGTCACCCTTTCGGCCGACGGCTGTCCCGTCGCAGCGGATCGCCGCGGCCGTCGCCCCGCGCGCCGTCGGCACCAGTTCCGCGACACGGCCGTCCGTCACACCACGCTCACCGGGTGCCGCACCACCGCGTCGAACAGGTAGCCCTGTGTGTTGGGCACGGCGACGTCCGGCTGGGTACGGCCGGCCGTGTCCGTGGCGCGGGCCAGCAGGTGGGTGGCGCCTGGTGCGTCGGGGTGCCAGTTGAGGGACCAGCGGGTCCAGGTACCGGCGCGAGGCCGGTCGTGCAGGCGGGCGGGTCGCCAGTTGGCCCCGCCGTCCGTGCTGACGTCGACCCGGGCGACGGCGCCCGCACCCGACCACGACCGTCCATGCAGTACATGCCTTTGACCTGCCGTGAAGGTGGCCTCGCTCGCCAGCTCGAAGGCGCTCTTCGTGGCCTGCCGGGTGAGCGGCGCGCTGCCGCCCTCCGGGAAGGAGTCGCCGAACAGACGGTAGAAGGTGGTGTTCCAGGGCGAGTAGAGCGGCTGCGCGGACACCTCGATGTCGCCGACCCATTTGATCGACGCGATCCCCACCCAGGAGGGCACCAGCACCCGCACCGGATACCCGTGGTCGTAGGGAAGCCGCTCACCGTTCATCTCGTACGCGAGGAGTACGTCGTCCAGCGCCTTGGCCAGTGGCAGCGGACGGCGTACCCGGCCCAGGCTCTCGCCGCCGCTGACGTACTCGGCGTCCAGACCGCGCGGCTGCACGTCCACGGCGTGCGGGGACAGCCCGGCCCTTCGCAGCACGTCGGCCAGGCGCACCCCGCGCCAGCGTCCGACGCCGATCGCCCCCAGGGTCCACGGGGTGCCGGTGACCGTTTCGCTCTGCTGCGTCGTGTAGTAGGAGCGACCGTTTCCTGCGCACTCGACGAAGGCGGAACGGGTGACGGCCGGCAGGGCTCGCAGATCGTCGTATCCGAACTCCACCGGCCGGTCCTCACCGGGGGCGCCGCGCAGCCCGCTCCCCCACAGCCGCAGCCGCCACTCGTCGGCCTCCAGGACAGGGGTGGCGGTGTGGTTGCGCACGAAGAACCGTTCGTTGGGGGTGTGGTGGCCGGTTCCGCGCAGCGCCTCCCAGCGGGTCTCGGCGTTGGTGCCGCGCTCGATGAACCACTCGGGCGGCAGGGGCTTGACGATCGGTCCGTCGGCAGCGTGGGCGGGCCGCGTGGCGCCGAGTGCGGTCCCGGCGGCGGTCGCGGCGAGCAGGGTGAGCAGCCGACGGCGGGTGACCCCGTCGGCCCGGGCCTCACCGGCGAGCCACTGGCGCAGTCTGCGACGGTCGTAGTCGGTTTCGTAGCGGTGACCGGCGGGGGTGGGTGAAGGCATGGCGGGACCTCCTCATGATGGGGCGAGAAGAACGAGAGAGACCGGCGCGGGATGGGGCACAGGCGTCCGTGGGCGGAACCCAGGGCTCGGGCAACCGGCTTGTTCAACCGTCCTGTTGAAGGACAGGAGATGCGAGGAAGCGGATGATCAGCCGGTCGTCCGACACAGCGCGGCGGCCACCCGGACAAGGTCCACGGCGCGGCGGCGGGTCAGAAACTCCGACAACGGCATGGCGGGATGCAAGCACGTGGGGCGGAAGGTGTCAACGAAGCGTTCGCGGCGGTGCGTACCGGCCTGGCATCGGGTGAGCGAACGTGGCGCGACCGCACTGGAGTTGCTGTCCCCGGCCCGGGGCGGCCGCAACGGTGTTGCCTTTGACGCACGCGTCAGGGATTAGCGTCTGGGCACGCCGACGGCCGGACCAGTCCGGCTGTCGGCGCCCGCGCTCACTCTCGAACCCGCTCAGGAGTTTGGACATGTCCGCTGATCTGCCCTCCACATCCCGCGAGATCCTGCTGGCCGGCCTGCCCGCCGGGCTGCCCAAGCCTGAGAACTTCACGATCACGCAGAAGCCGGTCCCCCTCCCCGGCCCAGGACAAGTCGTCGTCCGCAACCGGTACTTCCTCGTGTTCCCCGGGCTGCGCACTCTGATCGGTGGCCAGGCCGACGGCGTACCGCTACCCCGCATCCACCCGGGCGAGACACTGTTCGGCCCCGCTGTCGGTGAGGTCGTCGCGGCCGCGCCGGGCGGCCCGTTGCGCCCGGGGGACGCGGTCACGCATCTGCTCGGGTGGCGTGAGCACGCGCTGGTGGCGGCGGCCGACTGCACTCCGCTGGGCGATGTCCTGCCCGATGCGGTGGCCCACTTGTCGTCCGGGTCGGCCGCCTACGGGGCGCTGACCCGACTCGCCGAAGTCCGCCCCGGCGACACCGTGTTGGTCACGGGTGCGGCGGGAGCAGTGGGAACGCTGGCGGGCCCCCTCGCCCGGCTGCTGGGCGCCGGGAGGGTCATCGGGAGCACCCGGTCGCCGGACAAGGCCGAGCGGCTGCGGGCCGAACTGGGCTACGACGCGGTCCTGGTGCCGGGGTCCCGGCCGATCGACGAGCAGCTCGCCACGGCGGCACCGGACGGTGTCGACGTGCTGCTGGACACCGTCGGCGGTGAACAGCTCGCCGCGGCCGTTCGCGCGGCGCGCCGGGGCGCCCGCTTCGCACTCGTCGGGGCGCTGTCCGGACAGTTGTCGCCGTGCCGCGACGGTGGCAGCGCACCCGCGGAGATCGACACCTTCCGGCTCGTCAACCAAGGCGTCTCGCTGCACGGCTACAGCGGCCAGGACCATCCGGAGGTGACGGAGGAATGGACCAAGCGCTTCGGGGGCTGGCTGCGTTCCGGGGAGATCACGTTTCCGCATGTACGGATCCCGGGCATGGATCACGCGCCGCAGGCGTTGCAGGAACTGTTCGAGGGGCGGCACTTCGGAACCGTCGTCGTGGAGGTGCCGCCACGGTGACGCGTCGTCGCGCCCTGTCGCGGCGACCTGGGCTGAGGCGCGAGGTCGGACATGCGGATCGGAGATGCGGCGGCAGCGGCGGGGACGACCCCGCGGGCACTGCGGTTCTACGAGGAACGGGGTCTGCTGCCACCACCGCGGCGCACCACCACCGGGCAACGTGAGTACGGGCCCGACGAGGTGGCGAGAGTCCGCGTCATCCGTGAGTTGCTGGCGCTCGGGCTCACCGTCGAGGATCTGCGCAGCATCGCCGACCGGATCGGCCTGCTGGTGGAGAATCCCCAACGGAAGTGCGGGCAACCCGACTCCGACGTCCCCGGCTCCCACGTGGTCGACCGCAGACTCACGGCCCTCGACACCGAGATCGACCGCCTCACGGCGCTGCGCAACCGCCTGGCACTGCGCACGTACGGACAACCGTGACGACACGTCTTCCGCAGGAACAACCGCCAGGACCGGCTGAACCGTTCACGCAACCGCCGTGAGTGGCCTGGACGAGTCCGCAGACATCAGGGCTTGAGGCGGCCGGAGGCGAACATCCCGGCGGACCACGCCGAGAGCGCTGCGGCGAGGGACCAGACCACGAGCAGGGCCCATCCCGCGCCGACGTCGCCCCGCCCGAGGAAGCCGATCCGCTCGACCTGGACCAGCCAGAAGACCGGGTCGAGGTGGCTCAGGACATCCCAGACCGGCGGGAGCTCGCGGACCGAGTAGAAGACGCCGCCGAGGAAGCCCAGCGGCAGCAGAACGATCGACTCCGTGACTCCTCCCCCGGCTGATGCCGGGGGCTTCTCGCTATGCCGGGTTGGCGTTGCGACGGACCAGCCCGGCCCGTAGAACGTTGGTGGCTGCGACTGTGTCGGCGTGCGCGTGGTGGCCGCAGGCCAGGCAGTGAAATGTTTCCTGTGTGGGCCGGTTCTCCTTCGCGGTGTGTCCGCACTCGGGGCAGGTGCGGGAGGTGTTGCGGGGGTTGACGGCGATCACTTCCCGTCCGGCGCTTTCAGCCTTAGCGTGCAGGATCGTCAAAAACACCCCCCAACCGGCGTCGTGGATCGACGTGTTGAGCCCGGCCTTCGCCGCTGCCCCGTTGGGCAGGAACGCGCCTGCCTGCTCGGGGTCGGGTTTCGGCGCGGGCGTCTTGCTCATGTTGCGGATCTGGAGGTCTTCGTGCGCGATGACGTCGTGTGCGCGGACCAGGCTAAGGGCAATACCAGTGACTTAGGGTGGTGGCTGGTAGGGTGCGTGGCGGGGAGGTGCCGGGATGCCACGGCCGGGTCAGGTGAAGCCGGAGACGGACGAGCGGTTGTCGGATCGCATCGCGGTCGGGCTGTTGACGCGGTCGTTCCCGCCGGAGCTGGTGGATCGGGTGGTGGCCCAGTGCGGGAGGTCCGGGCAGCGTAACCGGCTGCTGCCGCCGCGCGTGGTGGTCTACTTCGTGCTGGCGATGTGCTTGTTCTCCGGCCAGGGCTACGAAGAGGTCGCTCGGCTGCTGACGCATGGGCTGACCTGGGCGAAGCGCTGGTCGGGGTCGTGGCAGGTGCCGACCACGGGGGCGATCTCGAGGGCACGCGCGAGACTCGGTCCAGAACCGCTGAAGGCCCTGTTCGCCTCGGTGGCCCGGCCGTTGGCCACGGAAGCGACACCGGGTGCCTTCTACGGCCGGTGGCGGCTGATGGCCATCGACGGCACAGTCTTCGACGTTCCGGACAGCCAGGAGAACGTGGCGCACTTCGGGCGCCCGAAGACCCACCGCACCCAGCGGTGTGCGTATCCGCAGGTGCGGGTGGTCGCGCTGGCCGAGTGCGGCACCCATGCCATCACCACGGCGGCTCTCGGCCCATGCACCACGTCCGAACCCGTGCTGGCCCGCGAGCTGTTCGGCCACCTGGGCGAGGACGATCTGCTGCTGGCCGACCGCGGCTTCACCGGCCTGGAGCTGTGGCGGGCGGCCTCGGCCGGCGGTGCGGACCTGCTGTGGCGCATTCGTTCCCACCAGGTGCTGCCGGTCCGCGAAGAGCTGCCCGACGGCTCGTACCTGTCAGAGATCGTCGCGGCCAGAGACCACCGCAAGCGTGCCGACCCGGAAATGGTGCGGGTGATCGAGTACACCCTGGACGATCCCGGGCAGGACGCCCCTTACCGGCTGATCACCACGGTCCTCGATCCCGATGCCGCCCCGGCCACCGAGCTGGCCGCCCTCTACCACCAGCGGTGGGAGTTCGAGAACACGCTGGACGAGCTGAAGACCCATCAACGCGGACCTGCCCAGGTCCTGCGCTCCCGCTCGCCTGAAGGCGTCGAGCAGGAGGTCTGGGCACACCTGCTGGTCCACCACGCCATCCGCACCCTGATGCACGACGCCGCCGAGCAGGCCGGCCTCGACCCCGACCGGCTCTCCTTCACCCGGAGCATCCGCCTCGCACGCCGCCAGGTCACCGCGCAGGCGGCCTTTTCCCCTGACCGTCTGACCGCCGCCCTCACCGACGGACTCCGCGAGATCACTGCGCGCCTGTTATCCACCCGCCGCAGACGCTCCAACCCGCGCGTGGTCAAACGCAAGATGTCCAACTTCGGCGTCAAACGCGACGAGCACTACACCTGGCCTCAGCCCACCCGGGACCCAGCAGACGCCGTGACCATCGCCCCGCACTGGCGCACCGCCCCGATCAACCCGCCAACCAAAGCCCGACGAAGCTAGGTCCACTAAGTCACTGGTATTGAGGCTAAGGGCGGTCTTGTGTGCGTGGTCGAGCCGCTGGCGGCGTACCTTGCCGTGGAGTTGGGCAACCTTGTCCACGGCGCGCTGGTGGCCTGCGGTGCGGTCTGTGGCCTTGCGGCGCGGGAACCGGGACAGGGCCTGCTGCGCTGCTTGCAGTTTCGCGGCGGCCGTACGCCCGTGGCGCGGGTTGGGTACGAACTCGCCGTTGGAGTCGGCGAGGAAGTTGGCGATGCCCAGGTCGATGCCGACCATGCTGCCGGTCGCGGGCAGCGGCTCGGGCTGCTCGTGTTCGGCGGTCAGTACGACGAACCACCGACGTCCCTCACGCTTGACGGAGACGGTCTTGACCCGGCCGGCCACCGGCCGGTGCTGGTTGACCTTCACATGCCCGACGCCCTGGAAGCGGACGCGGGTGACGGGGTCGTGCGGGGTGGCATTCCACCGGCAGCCGTCGCCGTCCTTCGGGAAGTCCACCGTGTCGAACCAGTTCACGCCGCGAAAGCGCGGATAGCCGGGCGTCTCGCGGGACCTGACCCGGCGGAAGAACGCGGCGAACGCCTTGTCCAGGCGGCGCAGGGTGGCCTGCTGTGAGGAGAACGACCAGCGGCCCTGCCGCTCCGGGTCGAACGCCCGGATCTCTTTGAGCTGAGCGGACTGCATGCCGTACGTAACGCTGGTCTTGGAGACGTGCCGCCAGGCGTCGCGCCGTTCCTGCAAGGCCCCGTTGTAGAGGGAGCAGTGGTCGCGCAGCATCTCGGCGAGCGCCTGGGCCTGGCGGACGGTGGGCCGCAGGAGGAACTTGTACGCACGGATCATCCAGCCCACCCCATCCGGTCGAGTTCACCTGATCCTACTACCCTTGGCGTATGTCACCACGCTGGCAACCAGATCCCGATGTCCGACGAGGAAATCATGTCGTCTTCAACCTCCACGCACACTTGGTGTTTGTCACGAAGTACCGGCGTGAGATCTTCAACGACGAGATGCTGACGCGCTGCGAGACGATCATGCGGGACGTGTGCGAGAGCTTCGGCGCCCAGCTGCAAGAGTTCAACGGCGAAGGCGATCACGTCCACCTGCTCGTGCACTACCCGCCGAAAATCGCCCTGTCCAAGCTCGTCAACTCCCTCAAGGGCGTCAGTTCCCGCTACCTGCGCGCGGAGTACACCGGCCGGATCAACCAGATCGGGACGGGCGCGGTGTTCTGGTCCCCGTCCTACTTCGCAGCATCCTGCGGCGGCGCACCGCTGAGCATCGTCAAGGACTACATCGACACCAAAAACGCCCCGCCTGACCGCCACCACGCAAACGCAGTGACCTCCGGCGCTTCGCCCCTCCGCACCGAGGACCACACTCCCGCCCGGCCTGAAGGCCGGGATTCCCTGCGAAGATCAAAGGATGGAGTAGACGTGGTCGAGGGACTTGGCGAGGCTGCCCGCGATCACGCCCACCTGCGGCGACCAGGAGCACGCCGAGGGTGCCGAACAGCAGGACGAGGGGGCGGGCTACGCTCCCGCCGCCGGTGAGCGGGAGAGCCACCGCGAGCACTCCTGTGCCCACGACGGCGCCTCGGACGACGCCACCGCTCACCAGTGCCGCGTTGATCTCCCACCAGCGCAGCGGACTGGCGAACACGTCGTGGATGTACCGGTCGCGCCGGGCCTCGAACAGGCTGGTCGTCCCGTTGAAGAAGCCGACGTTGACGATCGCCTGGGCGAACAGACCGGGCACGATGAACCTGCCGTAGGAGACGCCGTCGACCGTGTCGACGTGCTGTCCGAGAGCAGATCCGAAGACGACGACGAACAGTACGGTCGACAGCACGGGACCGACGACGCTGTAGCGCCAGATGGTCAGGAACCGCAGGCACTCGCGTTCGAAGAGCCACAGGAACGGCGACCGTTCGGGCGTGAAGGGCTCGTCGTACGACGGGAGAGCCGGCGGGGAGTCGGTGCTGCTGGTCACGCCACCTCCTCCCCGGTGATCACCCGGTCGTAGACCTCGGAGATGTCCCGCGCCGCGTAGCGGTCCCGCAGCAGGGCCGCGGAGCCGCGGTCGACGATCCGGCCCGCGCGCAGCAGCGCGATCTCGTCGCACAAGGTCTCCGCCTCCTCCAGGTAGTGCGTCGTCAGCAGGACTGTGGT
Organism: Streptomyces sp. NBC_00289; assembly: GCF_041435115.1. Taxonomy (NCBI): domain Bacteria; kingdom Bacillati; phylum Actinomycetota; class Actinomycetes; order Kitasatosporales; family Streptomycetaceae; genus Streptomyces; species Streptomyces sp. NBC_00289. Next base: position 1,062,549 of record NZ_CP108046.1, read on the forward strand.
GCCTGCCGCGTTGAGGCCTTTGACGAGCCGCCAGATCTCCGAGCGCAGCTCGACATCGACGCCGGCGGTCGGCTCGTCGAGGATGAGCAGACGGGGACGGTGCATGAGCGCCCGGGCGAGAACGAGACGCCGCTGCATCCCGCCGGACAGTTCGTAGGCGCGCGCGGTGGCCTTGCTGTCGAGGCGGAACACCTCCAGCAACTCGTCCGCGCGCCGGACAGCCGCCTTCCGGCCGATGCCGTGGTACCCGGCGTGGTAGATCAGGATTTGCCGGATCGACAGGAAACGGTCGACGTTGATCTCCTGCTCGGCCAGACCCAGCAGGCGTCGGGCCGCACGGCTTCGGTGGTCGTGGCCGAAGACGGTGAGCGTGCCGGTGGTGGGACGGACGATGTTGCAGACCGAGCCGATCAGCGTGGTCTTGCCCGCCCCGTTGGGGCCCAGCAACCCGAAGAAGGCCCCGTCGGGAATCTCCAGATCCAGTCCGGCGACGGCGGTGAAGCCGTCCGCGTAGGTCTTGCTGAGCCCCTGGACGAGCAGAGCCGGCGGCTTGCTGTCAGTGGCCGGACACATGGGTGGCTTCCGGGTGGAACTGGTTGGCCGGCACCGGGAGACCGTAGTGCTCGCGAAGGGTCGTACCTTTGTACTCCTCACGGAACAGGCCCTTGCCGCGAAGGATCGGCAGGACGTGCTCGATGAAGCTTTCCAGGCCGGACGGCAGGGACGGTGCCATGATGTTGAACCCGTCCGCCGCGCCGTCCTCGAACCAGGTGAGGATCGTGTCCGCCACCTGTTCGGGCGTGCCGATGAACTCGAAGTGGCCGCGGCCGCCACCCAGCCGCGAGATGATCTGGCGGACCGTCAGTTTTTCGCGTACGGCGAGTTCGATGATCAGGTCGGAGCGGCTCTGGGTGCCCTCCAGCTTCGGTCGGGCGAGGATGAAGTCCGGTAGTGGCTCGTCGAGTTCGAAGACCGACGGCTCGGTCTCGAAGACCGCGGCCAGCTGACGGAGTCCGTACTCGGGTACGCGCAGCTCGTCGAACTGCTTCGCCAGCGCCCGGGCCTCCGCCTCGGTCGACCCGATGTACGGGACGATGCCCGGCAGCACGATCACGCCGTCCGGGTCACGCCCCGCGGTGATGGTCCTGGCCTTGATGTCGGCGTAGAAGGCGGCTGCGCGCTCGTAGGTCTGGTGGGCGGTGAAGATCGCCTCGGCGTGGCGTGCCGCGAAGTCCTTGCCGTCCTCGGAGGAACCGGCCTGCACGAGCAGGGGGTAACCCTGCGGCGGGCGCTCCACGTTGAGCGGGCCGGCCACCGAGAAGTATGTGCCCCGGTGGTCGGGCTTGTGGAGCCGGGCGGGGTCGGCGTAGCGCCCTGTGGCCTTGTCGGCCACGACGGCTTCGGCCTCCCAGCTGTCCCACAGTGTCTTGGCGAGGCGCAGGAACTCGTCGGCCCGGGCGTACCGTTCTGCGTGGTCGGGACGGTTGACGAGGCCGAAGTTGGCGGCCTCGTCGGCGCCTGCCGAGGTGACGATGTTCCAGCCGGCGCGGCCGCCGCTGACGTGGTCGACCGACGCGAGGCGGCGGGCGAGGTTGTAGGGCTCGTTGTACGTCGACGACACGGTCGCGATGAGGCCGATCCTGCTGGTCGCCTGGGAGAGTGCGGTCAGCAGCGTCAGCGGCTCGAGCTGGCCCGGCGGCCGGAACTCGCCGGTGCCGATGAGGGCCGGGCCGTCCGCGAGGAACAGCGAGTCGAACTTGGCGCTCTCGGCCAGCTGGGCGAGCCTGATCCAGTGCTGAAGGTCGAAGTCGGCCCGCGGGTTGCTGTGCGGCAGCCGCCAGGCCGCTTCGTGGTGGCCGGCCTCCATGAGGAAGGCGTTGAGGTGGAGCCGGCGTCTTCTCTGATCGGTCATGACTGCTTTTCCGTTCCTTCGTGGTGCGCCGGCTCAGCCGACCGACAGCTTCGAGCTGTCGTAGCCGGCCGGGAGGAGGTTGTCGGTGATCGACGAGACGTCGACCTTCTTGGTGATCTGGCCCGCCTCCAGGAAGGCGTCGGCGAGCTTCTGCTCCGCCGCGATGTCCGACTTCTCCACCGGGGTCACCCGGGTCTCGAAGGTCTCCAGGGACGTCTTGGCATCGTCCAAGGGGATGCCCTCCTCCTTGGAGATCGCCTCCGCGTACTTGTCCTCGTGCTTGATCGCCCACGCGAACTCGTGGGCCAGCCGCTTCAGGACATCGGTGAGAGCCGCCCGCTTGGTCTTGTCGTTCAGCGAACTCTCACTCGCGACGTAGTAGCTGCTCGTCTGGTCGATCGGGGGAAGACCCTTCGCCAGGATCCGTGCGCCGTTCTTCACCGCGATCGCCGACTGGGGGTTCCAGATCGACCAGGCGTCCACCTTGCCGGTGTTGAACGCCGTGGCGGCGGCTGCCGGGTCGAGGAAGACCAGCTTCACGTCCTTGGGGGTGAGGCCCGCGCTCTTGAGCGCGTTGAGTGCCAGACCGTGAGCCGAACTGCCCTGCGGCACAGCGAGCTTCTTGCCCTTGAGGTCCGCGAGTGTCTTCAGGGTCGAGCCCTTCGGCACGATGATGTTCTCGTTCGCCTGGGTGGGCCTGAGGGAACGGTTGACGGCGACGACCTTGAAGCCGTACTCCTTGGCGGCGCCGGTGATCGGCGGTACGTCGCCGACGCTGCCCAGGTCGATGTCACCCGACGCGGCCGCCTGCACGAGCGGCGGGCCGTAGGTGAAGCGGGCGAACTTCACCTTGTAGGGCGCGTTGTCGAACACACCGGTGATCTTCGCCAGTTCCTGGCTGCCGTCACCGCCGTTGTCCCCGATGGTGAAGGTGTACTTCTTCCACTCGGGGTGACTGCCGGCACCCGATCCGCCGGCGCTGCTCAGGGGCGCGGCGGCCTCCGACGTCGATGCGCAGGCCACGAGGGTGCTCCCGAGGGCGAGCAGGCCGAGGGCGGCGACGATTCGGGAGGATCTTCTGGACATGGGTTCTCACGTGCTTTCTGTGCTGTCGTATGAGAAGTCGGGGGGTGTGGTGTGGGACGTCAGTGCTGGTTGGCCAGACCGAGGTCTTCCAGGAGCGCGGAGCGCAGCTCCTCCCGCGCGATGCTGGCCTCGCGGTCGGCGGCCGACAGCTCGACGAGGTGGGAGGTGCCGATGCGTCCGTTGCTCATGACGACGACGCGGTCGGCCAGCGCGATCGCCTCGTCGACGTCGTGGGTGACGAGCAGCATGGCCGCGTGGTGCCTGCTCCGCAGCGCTCGTACGAGGTCGTGCATACGCAGCCGCGTGATCGCGTCGAGCGCCGCGAACGGTTCGTCCAGCAGCACGAGTTCGGGCTCCGAGACGAGCGCGCGCGCCAGCGACACACGCTGGGCCTCACCGCCGGAGAGCTCCTTGGGCCATGCCTTCTCGCGGCCCGAGAGTCCGACCTCGGCGAGCACGTCGAGGGCCCGCCGGTCGGCGTCCGGTCCGTGCAGGCCGAGGGTGACGTTGCGCAGCACCCGCTGCCAGGGCAGCAGCCGGTCGGCCTGGAACACGATCGCCCGCCTGGCCGGGACCTCCACCCGCCCGCCGTCGGGCCGGTCCAGCCCGGCCAGCAACCTGAGGAGGGTGCTCTTGCCGCAGCCGGAGGGGCCCAGAAGGACCACCAGTTCCTCGTCGGCGATGGTCAGGTCCAGGTGGTCGAGGACGATCCTGTCCCCGAACCGGCGGACGACCTGTTCGGCGACGGCGCCGGTCTGTCGGCGGGGCCGTGTGCCGTGGGGAGCGACCGTGGTGCTCATGCTGCCTCATAACTGGGGCGCCACCGCAGCAGCACCCGTTCGAGAACCCGGACGAACTGGTCGGCGAGCAGGCCGAGGAGCGAGTAGATGACGAGCCCCACGAACACCTGGCCGGTCTGTAGGTACGTCTGCCCCTGGGTGATGAGGAAGCCGAGACCCTTGTCGGCGTTGACCGTCTCGGCGGCCACGAGACCCAGGACGCTGTAGGCGAGGGAGAAGCGGAGCCCGACCAGGAACCCCGGCACGGCTCCGGGCACCAGCACCCGCGTCACGAGGCGCCAGGTGCCCGCACCCGTCGTCCGCGTCATCTCGATCAGACGCTGGTCGACACCGCGGATCGCGGCGAAGAGGTTGACGTACATCGGGACACCGGCGCCGAAGGAGATCAGCAGCACCTTCGTGAGTTCGTCGATGCCGAACCACACGATCATCAGTGGCAGCACCGCCAGCAGCGGGATCGTGTTCAGGATCTGCACAACGCCGTTGAACAGGTACTCGCCGCTGCGCAGCAGCCCGCCCAGTACCCCGGCGACGATGCCCACCGTCAGACCGATCGCGAGACCGATGCCGGCCCGTTGCAGTGAGATGGCCAAGTCCGGCCCGAGGACGCCCTGTCGCCACAGGTCGACGGCGGACTTGACGATCGAGGTCGGCGCCGGAGCGTAGGTCTTCTTCAGCACGCCGGCCCTGGCCAGGGTCTCCCAGGCGAACAGGATCACGACCGGAGTGGTGTAGATGCCCAAGGGCCAGCGCAGGCGCTCGCGAAGGGTGCGGAACAGGGTCCGGCGGCGGGCGTCGCGCGGCAGGAAGACCTCGCGCGCGGGCGCACTCGTCGTCTCGGCGACCGGCGAGCCGACGGCCGGCCTCCTGAGGCTGACCTCGGTCATGCCGCCACCTCCAGCACCTTGCTGTAGTGCGAGGCGTCACCGACGAGTTGCTCGCTGCGGCGGCCGTCGACACCGGCCGGCACGTCTCCGGCAACCGTCACACGATTGAGGCGGCGCGGGTGGTCGTCGTAGTTGTCCACCCCGTAGTGCTGGGTGATCCTGTTGTCGAAGATCAGCAGCTGGCCGGGGGCCCAGGTCCAGCGCAGGATGTTCTCCGGGCGGGTCACGTACGACTGAAGGATGCGCAGCAGATCCGCCGAGTCGCTGCTCGACAGACCGACGATCCGCTTGGCGAACCCGCCGATGAAAAGCCCGCGTTCGCCGGTCAGCGGGTGGACCCTTACGACGGGGTGCTCCGTTTCGTACGGCGTCGAGACGAAGGCCCGGTCGTACTCCTCACGCGATGCCGTCGTGGCCGAAGGGCGCGCGTAGTCGTACTGGTTGGTGTGTACGACGCGCAGTGAGTCCGCGAGGGCGCGGAGCGGCTCGGGCAGGTCATGGTAGGCCGCTGCCGCGTTCGCGATGAGCGTCTCGCCGCCGTACGGCGCGGTCACGATGGACCGGAGCGTCGTCAGCTGCGGTGGATTGAGCACGAAGGTGACATCCGTGTGCCACTCGTTCGCCTTCGATGTCTCACTGTCGACGGCGAGTACGTTCGTCGTGCCGTCGGCGGCCGGGACATTGGGGTGCGCGGTTGTCAGGTCGCCGAACCACCCGGCCACACGCTCCTGAGCGGCGTTGTCGAGATTCACGTCGCCGAACACGATCGCCTTGTGCTCGTTGAGAGCATGACGGAGCGTCGTGATCGTCGAGGGATCGGGGTGCGCAGAGAAGTCGACGCCCTCGACGAGCGCGCCGATACGGCTCGTGAGCTTGCGAATGGTCGGAGGCATGAAAAGGTCCCTCTCGAGGAATTGGGCGCACTGCCGGTGCTGAGAGTCGGAGTGAACGAGTGAGCGGGGCAGAGGTGAGGCATCACGAAGCCGGCACCCCGTCCGGCCGTGAGGCGTGTCCGACGACTACGCGAGGAGTGCCGGGCGAAGGTCAAGCTGTGCGGAGAAGGTCGTGCGACCGCACCGGTCAACGCACGCCGGCCGAGGTGTCCTACGCAAGTTCCGCCGCGATTGCGTCACTTGCGTGACAGGCCTTCGCCCGCAGCCGACGGCACATCCCCTCGCAGGGCTCGACTCGTGCCGCGCACACCTCTCCCCCAGAGGGAGAGCAGGAGCGCAGAGGCGAGCTACGGAAGAGGGCAGCCGCGCGGCGGATACGACGGGGAAGTACGCCTTCGGCGCACACCAGTCGCTGTCGAGGCCCGCTGGACGGATCGGCTACACGCCTTTTGGATCAACGACAACAGAACGCGCTGGAGACATGCGCCAGATCGATGTGGCGCCTCCGAGTCAAATCCACGCGCGGGTTCATGAACGTGAGTTCAGCAGATGCCGACCTCGCCGGTCAATGAGTTCCGGCCAGGTCTCACATTGCGGATAGCCAAAACTCGCTCCGCCCCTTGGGAACGGAGCCGCGGACGATGCCCACGTGACGGCCACGACGGGCAGCTCAGGGAAGCGGGATCGAGCGCAGGGCGGGCTGGGCCCTCGGCTCGACGACACCATGGCCCGAGCGGCCTCCCGGCGCGACGAGCGCGGGGTGTTCGCCGCCCCTGGACTGCGGGTACGGCGGGGACATGCGCGCCGCGGCGGCTCCGGTCCCGTCCGGGCCGGCGTGCAGGTCGATCGTGATCACCCGTCCCCTGGTGTCGTCGTTGTCGGGGGTGAACGTCACGAACCGCCCACCGGACAACTCGGCTTCCTCCGTGGTGGTCTCGTAACCCCACAGCCTGCGGGGACGGTTGAGATCGTAGGCGCTCCAGGTACCGGCACCCGGATCCTCCGCACTGTCCTCGAACAGCACCAGCACACCGTCTGGCGAGATCACACCGCGTTCGGGCTTCATGCCCGTGTCCTCGGCGGTCCTGAGCGGTGCGAGCGTGGCCGGGTCGAGACGGCGGAGGGGCGGGAAGACGTCGCCGGCGGAAGAAGGGCTACCGGTGCACACCAGGTAGCCGCCGCCGGAGATCAGGTGCGGGCACTCGGTGCCCGGCGGGCTGGTCGCGACGCGCCTGCCGGTAGGGGCCTCGCGGGCGGTGACCTTCGTGCCGTCGGTGCTGTAGACCCGGCTGCCGAACGCGGCGATGCCTTCGTACGGGGTCGCGTCGACGGCCCTGTGCCACAGCGTCGTACCGTCGGACGCCCGGAAGGCGCCGAGGGCGATGTTCGTGTAGCCCTTGGTCCGCACGGCGTCGCTCTTGGCGTCGAGGGCGTAGACGACGCCGTCCGCCGCGGCCATGCCGAGGTAGGAACGGGTGGAGGGCAGCCGGTGGGTCCAGGCCTCCTTTCCCGTGCGCAGATTCGCGGCGCGCAGCGTGTGACCGCCGCTGGTGGCGGCACGTTCGTCGGCTGCGTCGAGGACGAGCCCGCCGTTCTTTCCGCCGCCACCGGTGGCGACCGTCCAGGTGATCGCGCCGGTGGCCCGGGAGACCCCGACGAGGCCGTCGGGGGCGGTGCTGCACACGACCTGGTGGCTCGTGGCGCCACAGAATCCGGACGCCTCCTGGCGGGTGATGGACTTCGTCCATGCCCGCCACGGACCGTCGACGGCCACCGAGGTGTGCGCCGTGGAGGGGGCGGGCTGCGCGGTGCCCGTACCGGAGCACCCGGCGATCAACGCCACGCCCGCCGACAACGCCATCCATCGCATCCGCCGCATGCCAACTCCCCCCGTAGCCATGTTCCCAGAGACGACCGATTGCGGCGGCCGATGGTTGTACAGCGTCAGACACCCGCGAGAACAGACCGTGCGAATGTGACCGGGCTCGTCCGGTCCGAACCTGGCGCGGATGCGGTCACCGACCTCTTCGGCGATCAGGTGCGCAACGATCGGGAACAGCGAACGGCGGCTCCGCCGGACGGGCACCGAGGTACCGGTGTCCACGGCGGAGCCGTCGGTCATGTCCCGTGACCCGGTGGGGAGTGGTCGGAGTTCCGAGCGCTCCCCACGGCTTTCAGGAGCGGCGGCGTCGGCCGGCGGCGTACAGTGTTCCCGCTCCTGCGGCGACCACTACGGCGGCGGCTCCGGCGATCAGCCCGACCGGTGCGCTCGCTCCCGTCTCCGCGAGCGGCGGTGTGCTCTCGCTCGGCGAGGGTGTCGGAGTCGTGGGTGGGGTCGACTCCTGCGGCGGTACGTCCGAGTCGGTGGGGGGCGTGGTGGATGTGCCGGGGCTCGTGGGGGGCTTCGACTGCCCGGCCGGGGGTTCACTGCTCGCGGGAGTCGTGGGCGTCGAGGGCGTGGCGGGGGTCGACTCCGACGGGGGCGCCGCGGGCGAGCTCGGCTGCGTCGGAGCGCAGGGCTTCTCGCCGCCGTTCCACGCCGCGATGAGGTGGAACGGCGTGACGACGTTGTCTGGCTGGTAGGGGGCGGGGCCGTGGCCTTCTCCCGTGCCGCCGTCGTAGGTGACGTCGTCGCCGTAGAGGTCGATCTGGCCGTAGCAGTCCGGTGTCTTCACCCCCAGTTTCTGCCAGGTGCGCTTCTCGTCGCCTGCGCCGGCGACATCGGCGGCGGTGAGGTACACGGTGCTCTTGTCGGTGAGGGTCTGGTGGCCCGAGGTGTACCAGTTCGGGCCTTCGGTGGTGTATTCGGCCAGCGAGACGGGGTATTTGCAGCTGTCGCCGACGCTCTGGCCGGGGGCCAGTCGGACCTCAACGGTTCCGGGCATGGTGTCCCAGCTGTGGAATCCCCCCTGCGAGGTCCAGTCCGCGCCCACGGTCTTGCCGTCGGCGTCGACGATGCGGTACTGGACTGTGGCGGACTCGCATGCCCCGCCCTCGGTGGCATGAGCGCTGCCCGCGGTGAGCACAGGCACGGCGGCGGTGAAAGCGGTTGCGGTGAATACCGCAGCGATTCTTGGTTGGCGCAAACGCGACAAGGTTGACCTCTGGCGGATCGAAGTGTGGGAGGTGGCTTCGACGAGTGGAGGCGGCCAAATCGACGGGAAGCGCACCGCGATGTGCCCATGACGCCACTCGTGTCACTCCGCTCGCTCCAGGCGCAGCGAAGTAGAGCGGATTCTCGCCGGTCTTCACAGCTCCCGTCAATTCTTCACATCCTCAACATGCCTCCATCAAGCCGGAGTTCACCCGGGGCAGCACTGTCACCGCGCCTTCGTGACCGCGCGGGGCCGGGCCGCCCTTCGACGATCCTGGCGTGTGAGAGCGGACCGGTCGGGCCGGGCGGGATGTCTACCGCGTAACTCCCGTACTCAAAGCGTCTGTTCGAGTAGTGGGTGAGTAGATGTACTCATGCCCGGGGATGGCCGCGTGCCACACCATGGACACAGCACGCAGGGGGCAAGCGCAGGCCCGGCTTCCCACCCGCTCTCACTTTCACGCTGATTCGTCCTTGGGGGATTCACATGTCCGCACGTCTGGTTCTTTCTTCACTCGCGGGTGTCGCCGTTCTGGGCGGTGTGGCCGCCGCCACCGTCGCCCTGGTCGGCACGGCCGATGCCGCCGCCGCACGTCCGACGATCGACAAGGCCACGGCCACCTCGGTGGTACTGGGGGCCGACAGCACCGAGAGCTTCACGTTCACCGCGACCGCGAGCGACGACTCCGGCATCAAGAGCGTGAAGGTGCTTGCCTGGCCGAAGAGTTCGAAGCTCGACCCGAAGGCGGCCGAGATGAAGGACGTGGAGAGCGCCAGCTGCGAGGCGACCTCGAAGAAGACCTCGGTGTGCACCTACAGCTTGCCGATCGAGCCGAGCAAGGAATCCACCACCGTGCCCACCGGAACCTGGAACATGGCGGTCCTGGTCACCGCGAAGGACGGCGACACGACCTACTCCGCCAAGGCGTCGACATTCACGGTGACGCGCGGAAACGGCTGAGGAACGAGGTGCGAACGGCCGCCATGCGGGCGCACGGCGGCCACATCACTTCATCAGCCATCGAATAGCGACAAAATCCTCGCATCGCCCATGCGCTTCCCAGCCGCGCGGAACACTCCACGGACCTATGCGACGTGGAGGTACTGCGTGCTGCACCCACCCCCCGGAGACGAGCAACAGCTCGTCCTGCCGGCCGGCTTCGACAAGGTCGTCCAGGCCATCGACCGCTACGTCGCCGACCGGCAGACCGGCAGGCCGCGCCTGGCACAGTCCCGCGGGCACCGGCTGCCGGCCCTCCTGCTCGCCCGCGAACCGGACGGCACAACGGCGGCAGGCACCGCCGCCGCCGGGCCGGATCCAGCACTCACCCCACTCGTACTGGCCTACCGGCAACGCCTGGTGTCCTCCGCAAACGAGCCGGACCGGTATCTGGCCAGCCTCGCGCCGCACGCGGTCGTCGACGACGCACGGCTCGCACGCACCGGCCCGCAGGAGGACCCCGCGGGCGCCCCGCACGTGCGGCTGCTGGAGGACGTGGCATTCCAACTCCGCGCCTCCATGCCCGAGGGAGCCGGACCCTTGCGGCTGCCCGAGTTCGACACCTGCCTGGCAGTCCTGCGCGCCGTCCTCCCGCCCGGCGCGGAAGAGGAACGCCAGGCCCTGCAGAGCGTGCTCTGCGACCGGTTCACCCAGAGATTCCAGGCTCCCCCCAACGCGGCGCGGCTCGGCGACGCCGTCGGCGGGAGATGGGGAGCGCTGCTCCGGCTGCTGACCGTCGTACCGGCCGGCTGGCTGTGGCGTAAGTGGTACGGCATGCGGGTCGACCGGCATCACCCGTGGGTGGGCCGCATGCTGAACCAGGCCGGACGCAGCTTCCTCAACGCGGCGTCGGCCCTGCGCGCGGCACACCAGCACACGCTCGCCCAGGACCCGGCGGAGCCCGGTCACCCGGAGGCGGCGGCCCTGGCTGTCCGCGACGAGGCGGTGGTCCGCCAGATCCTGCTCACCGCGCTGATCCGGGACCTGGTCAAAGCGGCACGGCCCCGGGTGTGGAGCCGGCGCCGCCCCAGGCGGCGGTGGGCCTTCGTTCTGCTCCTGCCGACCGTGGGCGGTGAGGGATCGGCCTGCCGCAAGTTCCTGGACACCTACGCCGCCGTCGTCCGCGACACCGGCACCAGCCCCCTGCTCGTGCTGGGCGCCGCCACCGCCGAACTCCCCTCCTACGCCGCCGGGCCGCTCCGCCCGGTCCTGCCGGCGCAGCAGCGCGCCATCCCCGACGCCCGCCGCGCCGAAGGGGCACTGGCCGCACTGTTCGCGGCGGTGGTCGCGGGCCGGGCCACCGAGGCCGTGCAGGTGCTGGCCCTGCCGCGCACCGACGACGACGGCACGGCCAAGGACTGGCTGGCCGTCCACCGCGCCGTGAAGTCCCAGCGCCCCCGCGCCCTGGACTGGGCGCGTCCGGTGGCCGCCGTCACCGCCGCGGCGCTGCTGTGCACCGGCGGCTTCCTCCTGTCCCGGGCACTGGTGGAGCACTTCTTCGGCGCACACTCCCCCGCCCCCCGTCCTGTCGCCGCTTCTTCCTCCTGCCGGCACGTGCCGAGCGGGGAGGTGGTCGGTCTCACCGACGGCACCGACGGCTGCGACCTCGCCCACGGCCTGTACGCACCGGACCTGAGGAAGCTGGAGCAGACCCTCGGCCACCAGAACGCACAGGTGGACACCAGCCGGCCGTATCGCAGTCTCGTCTTCTTCGCGCCGCTGAGCGTGGGCTCGGAGTCCAAACGCACCGTGCCCACCGGTTTCCAGATGCTGCGCGGCGCTCTGCTCGCCCAGAAGCAGGTCAACGACGGCCACCGCAAGTCGCAGGTGCCCGTGCGGCTGCTCATCGCCAACGCCGGCGAATACTTCCGCTACGGCTCACGCACCGCAGCCGGCACCACCGCCGACGGCGGCCACTCCGGCGTGGACGTCGCGCAGATCATCATCGACCGGGCGGAACGGGACCACATCGCGGCCGTCATCGGCCTCACCCAGAGCCGCCCGGAATCCCAGCAGGCCGCCATCGAACTCGGGGCCCGAGGCATCACCGTCCTCGGCACCGGCGTCTCCGGGCAGCGCATGGTCCAGGGCGCCTCACCCGTGTCGTACTTCCAGCTCTCACCACCCGACTCACGCATCGCGGCGGTGGTGGCCGCCTTCGCCCGCCACTCGCCCCGGCTGCAGCCCATGGCCGCACCCGCCCCCGGAGCCCTCGGACCGGCCGCAGTCGTCGTCTTCGACCCGCAGGACACGTACTTCAGCGCCGACCTCGCCCACCGCTTCCAGTCCGCCTACCGCTCCACCGGGCTCGTGCGTCTGGTGCCCTACGGCGAGGTGGACGACGGCCGCCGCACACGAGCCGTCGCCGACACCGTCTGCACCCTGGTCCAGCGCACCAACGGATTCGTCTTCTACGCGGCCCGCTCCAGCGTCATGGAGGACCTGTTCCTCTACATGCAGCACAACCGGCAATGCCGCGCCCACCGGGGAGGTGTGGCGGTACTGGCGGAGAGCCCCGCCCCGGACCTGGTCCTGCATCCGAGCCTGATGCCGCAGAAGTACGGCGCCCTGACGCTCTTCTACAACCAGTTCAGCCTGCCGGCCCCCGACGGCCCGTTCGCCAAGACCTTCCGCGAGGCCTTCGGCCTGTCCGCCGAGAACGACTCCGCGGTCGGCCACGACGCCGTCAACATCCTCTCCGAGGCCATGGACGCCATCTTCACCACGGACCGCTCCTTCTCCCCCAGCGCACTCGTCACCTACCTGCAGGATCCCGGCGTCCCCGAGTACGTCGGAGAGTCCGGGGTCATCACCCTGGACGGCAGCCACAACTACCCCCCGAACAAGGAGATCCACATCCGCGAGATCACCCCCACAGGCACCAAGATCACCGACCTGACCTGCGGAATCCTGGCCGACGGCGCACAATCCGTCACCCACTGGGGCCCCGACGACAGCTACACCTGCCCGGTGGACGACGCCTCCTCATGACAAACCGCCCCGGTCCGGGCAGGCCGCGGCCGGCCCGGACCGGGAGGGGCCGAGCGGGCGAAGGGGACGCTCGACTCAACGATCAGACGGCCGGATCGGGCATGATCTCCCGGACCTCCTGCGCACAGCGGCACGCGGCAGCGAGCCTGGCAGCCCACTCCAGTGTGGGTGACGTGTGCTGGTTCCTGCGGTAGGCCCGTGCTGGGCGGAACGCACAGGTGGCGGACTGACCGCGGAGCGGCGGCCGTTGCGCGAGCGGATCCGGCAACGAGCCGGCCAGTCAGTTTTCCAGGCGGACAGGCATCAGTATCGAGAAGGTGTCCTCGGCATCGGTCCGGCGGATCGCCAGGGGTGCTGTGGGGGCGCCGACCTCCAGAATCAGCTGGTCCCGAGCCCCGGCGGCGAGGGCATGCAGCAAGAACTCGCGATTGACGGCGATGTTGCCCTGGCCGTCGTCGCCGTCTTCACAGACGCACACCGTCCCGTCACCCGCGATCTTGAGCACGCTGAGCTCACAGGCCACGCCGTCCTGCTCGCGCACCTCACTGACGCGGACGGGGCCGGTTTCCACCGCCGTCCTGAAAGCACGGACATCCACGAGCGCACGGTGCCCTGCCGGCAGGCGGATGAGGCGACGGTAGTCAGGGAAGTCGTGATCGAGAACCTGACCGGCCGCCTGACGGTCCCCTGCCTCCAAGGCCACCCGATCGCCATCCACAGTGAACTGGACGGCTGCGTCGTCACTGAGCAGCGCTCGCATCGCGTCGGCGAGCGGAGACGGCACGATCACCTGCGTACGGGGCCCGCCATGCCCGGTGACACCTGCTTGTGCGATCGCCATCCGGTACCGGTCGGTGGCCACGACATGGAGCGTCTCGTCCTCGATGTCGAACAGGACGCCGCCGAGCATCGGCAGCTCCGGGTCGGTACTGGCGGCGAAGCGGACGGCGTCCAATGCGGCGGCCAACTCAGCCGTAGAGACGGCCAATCGGACAGTACTGGCGGTGCGGAGCAAAGTCATGGGATTCTCCCTGCGTTCGAGTAGCGCTCGGACCGCGGAGAACTCGATGCGGGCATCGGACAGCCCCAGTTCGAGACGGCGCAGATGCGTCTGAAGCAGCTTCCGCACCAGGTCGGTGTCCTCACCGGACGATCCGGCCAGCACCAGCCGGATGTCCGCCAACGGCATACCGGCCCGGCGCAACCGGGCCAGCAGGCGGGCCTCTTCGAGCTGCTGTGAGCCGTACCAGCGATAGCCGCTCACCGGATCCACCCAGGCCGGGACCAGCACGCCGGCACCGTCGTAGAACCGCAGGGCGCTCACGCTCAGTCCACTGTCCCGGGCCATCTCACCAATACCGCGCATCTCGCTCTCCACACCCAAGACCCTGAGCCCTCCACCAAGTCGAGGGTCAACCCCAGCCGTCCGGCAGACCCGTATGTCCGTCCGCGCACGGTGTGGCCGGCACCTCGCTTTCACCCGCAGGTACACCCCTGGGGGTAGGCGGGCAACCACCCTGGTTGCAGGAGCAGTTCAACCCACAGTTGGGCGTAAGGGAGCAGCACTTGCGACTAGCGTTCCACGCACCCCAGGCCAACATCGCGTCGGGTAACGGGCGCGGTTTCCTGAACCCCGCTGGGCCGGGGCCCGTGCACAGTCACCGAAAGAGGAGACATCCGTGAGTGTACGTACGAAGCAAGCCCAGCTGGCCGCCGGCACCATCGGCGCGCTCGCCGCCTTCACGCTCGTGCTGAGCGCCTCACCCGCCTCCGCGAGCAATTCCTACAACGGCCGTGCCTACGTCTACGGCGCGGCGGCCTGGACCCCGACGACTGGAACGACGAAGGAATCCTGTCGACCAGCTCGAACACGTCCTCCAATGCCACCTGCCTGTGGCAGAAGATCCTGTGGGCAGACGGTCTCCTCTCCTCCTCGGCCATCGACGGCGTCTTCGGTGCCGGCACCAAGACCGCGACCGAGACCTGGCAGAGAGAGCGGAGCCAGCCGGTTGACGGGGTGGTTGGCAAGGACACCTTCAGGTTCGCGTCGTACAACGTGGCGGATAATGATCAGAGTGGTGCCGTCGACCACTACAACGGCTCCACGTACCACATCAACATGACCCGTGACAGTGAGGGCCGGTACAACTTCTACGACGGCGACGGCAACGCCCGGCTCGCCGGCTACGACTACCGGACCTGCAGCTGACACCTCGCCACCCGACAGTCGCCAGACGCTCGGCCACCGTCCCAGGCCGCCGAGCCCATCTGCCGCGAGGAGTACGACGGGGATCGCGGTCGCTCGACCCAGCATGACAGAGCGGTTCGCTTGACAGACCCACCCAGCACCTCACCTGACGTCGACGAAGTCACCGGCTGCCGTTGACGAGCCGGTGGTGACGGTGCCAGGGAAGGCGAAACGGAAATAGCCGTCGGTCCTGGCCTTCGTGGTGGTCTTCAGCGCGCCTCCGCTGCCGCTGGTGATGGTCTTCAGGGTGGTGTAGGTGGTGCTGCCCTTCTTGCGGAACTGCAGGTTGACCGATCGGCCCTGGTAGCCGGTGTAGGTGCCGCTCTCCCAGTTCGCGCGGGTCAGCTTGCCGGTGACCGTGATGGTCTTGCCCTTCTGTACCGGCTCGGGTGAGGCGTTGACTGTCAGCTTGGCGTACCGCTTGAACTGCGCCGTGCCGGCGGCGTCGATCTCTGTCCAGTCGTCGCTGGCATCCTGCGCTCCGGCGAGCACCTTCCAGGTGCCGGCGAGGCCGTTGTGGCCGAAGCTCCGCGCGGCGTCCACGCCGAAGCTCACCGTGCAGGCGGACGTGGTGGGGTCGGTGGGCGACACGGTGCACGTGCCTGCCGGTGCGTAGTACGGCAGTACGCCGTCGGCGTCGTCGGTGTTGGGGCCGTGCCACAGGTAGGCCCACGACGCGGCGACGCCGTCCGGGTCCGTCGCTGTCCACGTGATGGTGATGGTCTTCCTGGTGGTCAGGCCGAGCACGATGTCCTCGCCGCCGTTGACGACGACGTTCGAGAACGTCGTGTCGCTGGGCGCGGCGGACCGGTCCGCCGCCTGGGCGGCTGCCGGAATCGATGCAGAAGCGGAAAGGGCAGTCGCAAGGCACACGACAGTGACGACAGGACGGATACGCATGGCATCCTCCTTCGGGGTCGTTGCTCGCCGTCTCGTCACGACGAGGCGTGATGGCTAGACTCGTAACTGCCGTGCAAGGTTGCCCAATTGCGGTGAGCGGCATTTTCGACTCGTGGCGGCGGCGCGACGGACGCCGAGCAGGGGCGATACGGGTGCGCCAAGGCCTCCGGCCCGGTTGAGTTCACCAGGACGGGCCGCCGGTGGGTCCTCCGACCACGACTGGTGGGTGTTCCGTCGGGCCGAATCCGCAGACCGCAGGAAGGAATGCGCCTTGCGTGCGCCCCCGGGGCCGGCGCGACGGCGACGGCAGTGCCGCCGCGACCGGCCGCCGGGACCGTACCGAGCTGACGTAGCTGCGGTAGCCGTTCAGCCGATGCGAGCTCCTGCACCGCTCACACGGACGCGCTGATCACCTGCGCGCAGCGTCACCGTCAGTTCGCCGGGGCGGCCCAGGTCTTCGCCCTGGTGCAGGAAGAGGACGGCGTCGTCGGGAACGAGGCCCAGTTCACGGGCGTACGCACCGAACGCGGCGGCAGCGGCCCCGGTCGCCGGGTCCTCGACGACGCCTCCGACGGGGAACGGGTCACGGACATGGAAGACGGTGGCCGACTCCCGCCACACCAACTGAACCGTGGTCAGGTCCAAGCGGTGCATGAGAGCTTCGAGGCGCGGGAAGTCGTACGCGAGGTCCGCGAGGCGAGCCCGGGTTGCCGCCGCGAGAACCAGGTGGCGGGCGCCGGCGAACGCGATACGGGGCGAGAAGGCCGGGTCGAGATCAGCGGCCGGCCAATCGAGCGCGGCGAGCGCCTCATCGAGGTCGGCGTCAGCGACCTCCTCGATGTACGGCTCGACACTGGTGAGGGTGGCCCGGACGGCGCCACTCTCCTCGGCCACCTCCACGGGCACCGTGCCGGCGCGCGTCGCGAACAGCAGCTCTCCGGGGCCGATGCGCTCGGCGAGCGCAACGGCGGCCGCGACGGTGGCGTGCCCACAGAACGGCACCTCGGCCTTGGGGCTGAAGTAGCGGATGCTGTACGCCCGTCCCTCCTGGCCGCCAAGGGCCGCCGGGGGCGCTGTCAGGAACGCGGACTCCGAGTATCCGAGCTCGGCGGCGATGGCCAGCATGTCGCTGTCGCCCAGGGCAGCGGCGTCGAGGACTACGCCGGCGAGGTTTCCGCCGTCGGGGGCGCTGGAGAAGGCGGTGTATCGCAGGACCTCGGGTCGCGGCACGTTCGTCGTCATGGCCATCAGAACGCGGGGCGTCGCCGCCGCTATTCCTGGCGCCGGTGGAGACGAGAACGTCGACCGACACCACAGCTCAGAACAGCTCTTGCTGCTCGGCGGACGCTACGGAACGCCGCCGCCCTGGCCGTGCCGCACCCTGTGTTGACATCTCATCGCCGAACAGTGGAGACGTGCCGCACTCGTCGGGCACCGCCGGGACGGCGGTCGGCCCGACGGGCACATCCAGGCGCAGTGGGGCGTCCCGGTCGAAGTCGTCCGGTGTCATACGCACCCAGTTCCGCCTGTGCTGCTCGCTCACTCGACTGCTCCCGTCGCAAGTCCTGACGCCCGCCTACCCTCTACCCTTCACCTTCCCTTCGTCCTCCCGCAGCGATCATGCGGCAGCCGACTTGGAACGCACGCTCGAGCAGGCGGGACACGTCGGGATCAGAAGTCGTGGGGATCGTGACTTCAGTCGCGCCCCGTATGTCGGCGTGACAGGAAGGAGTTCAGCGCCGTGTGGACGAGCCAGCCCGCCGCCGCGCCCACTCCGTACCAGAACAGGTCGGGCGGATTGAAAGTGGAACCGAGTACGAGGCGAGCGACGGAGCTGCGCTCGGAGAGTTCCGCCGGCACCTCGCTGAGCTGAAGGAACTCGACGACCCAACTGACCACCAGCGCGCTCCCGGCGGCCGTCACAGGCCTCACCCGTGGCACTATCAGGACGACAAGAGCCTGTATCAAGACGGTGTACAGCGCGTCTCCGCCGAACTTCGCCACGCTTCCTGCCGCTACTGCCCTGAGCCCCAGCCCCGCACCAGCGGTCACCACCATGGCGCCGACCGCCGCCAGACGGGTCCGCGCCGGATCGGCGGCGGCGCCGATGCCACCGTTGTCGGTTCCGTGGATGAGGGTCACGGGGTCATATTGCCGGATTGCCGGATGCCCGGTGGACGGCGGCAGCGGTCTTGCATGTGGCCCGCCCCATCCTGAATCGCAACGGCCGCGCCGGCAGAAGGCGCAGACCCACTGCCTCGCAGGGGCGCGGGCACCGCGACCGAAGGTGAACCGAGCGATGCCGGCGCCTACTCAGGTTGCTCACCACCCAGCCCGAGGTCGGCGGCGGACCGATCGCGTGACCGGCTACTGCACAAGCGGCGTCCTGGCGATGCGCACCGTCGCGGCCCGGTCCAGAGCGCCGGCCGGCACGCGCTTCCGGCTCAGCAGGACGTAGCGATCGCTGGCGCGTCGTGCCGAGTCGGTTCCGGAGTCATGTGCCATGACCTGCTGCCCAGGCCGTGCACATTGTTGGACCGCATCCCGTGTTCACCGTGGCCAGGAGGCCGTCCGATGTCCGCAGGAACGGTGACGCCGGCGCTCGCGGGCCCTTTCGCTGTCGAGTCGCCCCTGGGGCGGGCAGCGGCGACGATGAAGACAGGGCCCTGGCGGTTCTACGGTCGGCTGGCCGGAAGGAGGGCCGGATGACCCTTTCAGCGGAGCTGCGCGGCCTCCTGCCGCTGCGCCCGGTCGGGCTGCTGACCCGCCCTGCCGATGTTCTGACCGCCCGTCGGCTCACGGCATCCCTCCGGGTCGGCGGCGTCGCCTACGGGGATCCGAGGGGTGCGCGACGGACGTTCTCCGACCTGCTGGTGTTCCGCCTGGACGGTGACGGCGTAGGGCCCGTCGTGGTCAAGCATCCTCGCAGTTCTCGCGCGGTCACGTCGCTGACGCGGGAATGTGATGCCGTCCGGTGCCTGCTGGGTGACGAGCGTCTTGGCGCATGGCGGCGGCTGCTGCCCGTCGTGGACCAGTGCCGCCTTGAAGGGCCGCTACCCCTCGTGGTGGAGCGCGCTCTGCCCGGCGTCGAGGGCGACAGACTGCTGCGGTATCGCCCGGCACTGGCCCGCCGGGTCGCGGTGTCCGCGCTTGGCACCATCGGTGAGGTGCACCAGGCCACCGGACGGGCGGAGGACGTGACGGGGCGGGTGGGTGACTGGGTTGATCCTCAGTTGGCCGCCCTCACCGCGGAAGTGGGGTGGTGCCGCCGGGGCAGAGGCGCGGACGGCGTGACGGTGCTGCGCCACCGCCTGGTGCGCGCGCTGGAGGGCCGCCGGCTGCTGGTGGCATGGACGCACGGCGACTTTCACCCCGGCAACGTGCTGCTGACGGGGCCGCAGGGGACTCTGTGCGGGGTGATCGACTGGGCCGGTGCCCTGCCCGATGGTCCGGCGGCGCTCGACTGCCACACCTTCGTCCTGACCCTTCGGCATCAGCTCGGCGGGCGGCAGTTGGGGCGGATCGTCGCCGACACGGTGCGGCGCGGCTCCCTGCTGCCCGCCGACCAGCGTCTCCTCAAAGAGGCGGGTGCACTGGTTGCGGACGCCGAGGGTGAGATCGCGATGACGCTGCTGACCTGGCTGTGGCATGTCGCGGGCAACGTGACGAAGTCGGGCCGGTACGGGCGCAGCCGCCGCTGGATCGGTGAGAACGTCGTGCCCGTACTGGCCGAGGTGGCCGCGGACGAGACGTCCGCGCGCGGACTCCGTGGCCGGGCGGTGGGAGCGTCGGGGCGGTGAACGCGGCGGGCGAGCGGGGGTCCGCACCGTCCGGGCTCTGCGCCGGGGTGGCGATCGCCTGGGATGCCTGCCCGATTCACCTCATCTAGGATCTGAACGTGGAGGTCGGTGCGTCTTCGCTCCGTGAGCATCCTTCTTGCGGGACCACCCCTTCTGCAGGAGAAGGTCGTGAACGCACCCGCTGAACTCCTGATCGACACCGCCGCCGGCAGTGCGCGTGTGACGACGCCGGCGCCCCGGGAGATCTGGTGGGAGCTGGCCGCACAGGACGGCGGTAGTCACGCCACCCAGACACCGGCCTGGCTCGACTGTCTGTGCGCCACGGGGTCGTACCGGGACTCCAGCCGGCTCTACGCGTTCGAGGACGGCAGCCGTATGGTGCTTCCGCTGGTGAGCCGGGCGCGGCGGCCCCAGCGGCTGGACGCGGTGGAGTCTTGGCCGGTCGGGTGGGGAATCGGCGGGCCGGTGACCCCGGGCGGCGTCGGTCTGCGGAAGGCACGGGTGCTGTTCGCCGACCTGGCGGACCGGCCCGCTCTCCGGGTCGGCGTGCGCTTCCGGCCGGGGGATGCGGAGACGTGGGAGAAGGCTGTCCCGGCGGAGTTCCGGCTGGAGCCCCACATGACACAGGTGCTGAGCCTCGACGGCGGCTTCGGCACCGTCTGGGATCAGCGTTTCCGTACCCGTGCGCGGCGCGATGTGCGCCGGGCCGAGCGTGTGTCCCTGAACGTGCAGGTGGACCGCACCGGTCGGCTGGTCCCGGTCTTCCACCAGCTGTACGAGCAGTCGATCGAGCGCTGGGCCGGGCAGCAGCACGAGCCGCTGGCGCTGGCCCGGTGGCGCAGGAGGAGGGAGTTTCCCGGCCAACGGCTCGCCGCGGTGGCCGCCAGGTTCGGCGAAGCCTGCGCGATCTGGGTGGCCTGGCACGGCGGGGAACCCGCAGCGGCGATCGTCGTACTGCGGCAGGGCGGCCAGGCCAAGTTCTGGCGCGGGGCCATGAACCGGGAGCTGGCCCATCCGGTTCGGGCCAACTTCCTGCTGCACCAGCTGGCGATCGAAGAGGCTTGCGAGGCAGGCTGCCGGTGCTACGACATGGGAGAGTCCACCCCGGATTCCTCACTGGCGCACTTCAAGGCGGGGTTCGGGGCCGTCGCCTGCTCGTCCCCGCGCTACTTCCGTGAACGGCTTCCTGTCTCAAGGGCCGAGCACGGGCTGCGGACAGCCGTCAAGCGCGTGATCCGTTTCCAGGACGTCTGACGTTCCCCACCCACCGGGCGCCAACCGGAGGCAGCGCGAGGGCCGCGCACGCCGCGCTCGCCCCACGCGGGTGCGGGGAGGAGAGGAGTGGTCCCCATTCCAGGCAGCCATCCCCTTGACGCCCTCCCCCGGCGGGCGGTGCCCGACCTCCACGCCGATGTGCCGGAACTGCACCGCGGGCTGCTCGATGCCGCCGGACGCGGCGATCCGCTGGACGCCTACCTCTACGCGGCAGGCATCACGCAGGTCTGCGAGGACCGCTTGACCGGCACGTCGTGGCTGCTCAGCCGGGCCGCTGTGCACCTCGACGGGACGGGTGCGGGGACTGTGCTGAGGCACGCGCTGAACGGCACCGTGACGGCGTCCGGGCTGACGCTCGCCATCCGTCGGCTGCGGGCCTGGCTGTCAGTGATGTGGCAGCTCACGGACGCCCTGGCGGACGAGGTGACGGCGCGGCTCCCCGACGGCGACACCGACCGGGGCGGATGCGGCGAACGGGCCGCCGTACTGCTCGAGCGACTGGGTGGCGAGGTGCCGAGGCCCGTCGCGGCCCTGCTCGACGGCTGTGTCCTGCGGCCGCCGTCCTGCTTCCGCAGCTTCGACCAGCACCCCCGCGACATCGCCGAGCTCGTCACCCGCTTCGTACGCCGGTACCCCGATCGCCGCCGCGCCCTCCTGGTGATCGGGGTGCGCACCTCGGGCACCTATCTGGCGCCGCTGGCCGGGGCCCTCCTGCGCGCCGAGGGATACACCCGTGTCCAGGTCCGCACGACGCGGCCCGCGGGCCCGTCCCTCCGCGCGGACGCAGCCGAGCTGCGCTCCGCCGCGCGGGACGACACGCTGGCCCTGCTGATCGACGATCCGCCGATCACCGGCGCCAGTCTGGTCAGGGTGGCACGAGGGCTGTTGCGGGCCGGCTTTCCCACCGAACGGGTGGTCCTGCTCACGGCCGCCTTCGGCGACCGGTCGCTTCCCGCACTCGTGCACGACTTCCCCCACGTTGTGCTGCCGCCGCAGGAGTGGCACATCCGTGACCGCATGCGGGCCCGGGAACTGCGCCGCACGCTGGCGGCACTGCTGCCGGACCAGGAGGTGCTCGCCGTGTCGGCGGACGAGCCCAGCCTGCCGTCTCGCTGGTCGCACCTCGAGGTACCCCTTACCGCCCGGCTGCGCTCCGGCACCGGCGACACAGATGTGCAGCTGGTCGCCCAGGGGGCGGGGACCGGATACTTCGGGCGCCATGCCCTGGCGGTCGCCGACGCGCTCGATGGTCTGGTGCCACCCATCCAGGGGTTCCATGACGGAGTGCTCCTGAGGGTGCGCCGTCCCGGGGAGCCGGATCTGCTGCCGGACCTCGCCCCCACACGACAGATCCCGGCCGACGATGTCGTTCGCTATGTCGTCCAACGCCGCTCCCGGCTGCCGCTGCCGACCGACCGGGGACCGCTGCTGACGGGACGTCAACCGGCATGGGAGATCGCGGCGCGGGTGTTCGCCGTCCGGTGCGGCCGACTGGCGGTGCCGCTGCGGGCGCTGCTGATCGATCCGCTGCTCCGCGACCTGCTGCACACCCCGTCCGCTTCGCTGGTGGACGGGGAAATGATGTGCGGGCGCTGGTGGCCCGGCCCCGGTGGATGGAGCAAGGCCGACTTCGACGAAGGGCACTTCAGCCATCTGGACCTGGCCGCGTATGACGCGGCTTTCGACCTCGCGGGCGCCGCGCAGAGTCATCCGGAGCACGCGGACCGGATGCTGGCCGACTACGAGCGCCTCACCGGCAGCCGGGTGCCGGCCGCACGGTGGTGTGTGTACGGGGCCGCCCACGGTTGGAACGCCGAGCGTCTCGCCCACTCGGGGGCGGCCGCGGAACCTGGGGAGGCCGAGGCCAGACGGGCGCGTTCGCGGGCCCTGCAGGAGTACCTCGCCGGGCTCTACCTCGACACCGTCGGGGAGACCGGGGACATGGACCGGACCGCGCGGTCACCGGGGCAATGGTGTGCGCTGGACGTGGACGGCGTCCTGGAGTCGGACCTGGCCGGCGCCCCGGCCTCCTCGCCGGCCGGAATGCTGGCCCTGCGCGGTCTGCGCGGGCACGGATACCGGGTGCTGCTGGCAACCGGGCGTTCCGTGCCGGAGTTGCGCGACCGCTGCCGGGCGTACGGGCTGCGCGGCGGCGTCGCCGAGTACGGCGCTGTGGTGTACGACGCCGGGTGGGACCGTTGCGTCCCGCTCGTGACCGGTCCCGATCGCTCGGCGCTGGTGCGGGTGCTGTCCGGGCTGCCGTCCGTGAGCGTCGACCCCCAGTACCGGTACTGCGTGCGGGCGTCCAGAGGGTGGGGCGCGGGCCGTGTGGCGCTCGACTCCCGGACCGTGCGAGAGCTGGCGGACAGTCCGCATGCCGCCGGTTTCGTCGCGGTGCAGGGCGAGACACAGACCGACTTCGTTCCTGTGGGCGTCGACAAGGCGACCGGCTTCGCGGCACTGCTGGACCTGCTCGGCGCCCCGGCGGGGGTGCGCCCGGTGCTGGCCGTCGGCGACAGCGCCACCGACATCCCGCTGCTGCGGTGGGCCCACGCCGGCTTCGCTCCGGGTAACGCCGCGCCCGAGGTGCGGGCGGCGGGAGTGACGGTCTTGCGGCGGCCCTACCAGGCCGGGCTGGCCGACGCGGTGGCGCGGCTGCTCGGACACGCGCCGGGCCACTGCACGATGTGTCGCGTGCCGGCACTGTCACCCGCTGACGCGGCCCTGACGGCTCTGCTTGCCGTGCCCGAGGCCGGCCGGGCCGGAATGCCCGTCCGGCTCGTCCGCCTCGCCCGAGCTCGTGCGGCCGTGACCGTGCCCGGCTCCGAGCCGGCGGCCGGGTGGCCGTCCGCCCCGCCCGGGCGTCGGGCCGCCGGGCGGGGCCGTACGGGGCGGTCACGATGATGGCCGCGCTCGTCTCCCGTCTGCTGAAGCGGGGCGCGGGCACCGCGCCCGCGCGGGTGCGGTCCGTGGAGCTCTGGTCGCTGGAGATGGTGCTGCGCAACGGGCACGTGCTGACTTTCAGCTCGATGCTCACCTCCGCCCTCGGCGCCCTGTACTGGGCGCTGGCCGCCCACTCCTACAGTGACGACACCGTCGGCCGGAACTACTCGGCGGTCGCGGCGATGATGCTGCTGGCCGGAGCGGGGCAGCTCAACATGACCAACATGTTGGTCCGGTTCACTCCGGGCGCCGGGCTCAGGAGCCGCCGCCTGGTTGCGACGGCCTACCTGGCCGCGTGTGGGAGCACCACCGTCCTCGCCGTAGCGTTCGTGTTCCTGATCCCGGCCCTGTCGCCGGGCCTGATGTTCCTTCGCCATCCCCTGGTCGCCTGCGGGTTCGTCGTGGCGACCGCCGGCTATGCGATCTTCGTGCTGCAGGACGGCGTGCTGACGGGTCTGCGCAGGCCGGGCTGGGTGGTGCTGGAGAACGTCGTCTTCGCGCTGGTGAAGATCGTGCTCGTGGTGGCACTCGCCTCCCTCGCTGCCACCGGCATCCTGTGGTCCTGGGCCCTCGCGGTCGTCGTCGCCATCGCGCTGGCCAACGTCCTGCTGTTCGCCCGGTTCCTGCCCCGGCGTGGGGATCCCGTGCGCGACGACCGCGCGGACACCAGCGGGCCCACCGGGCGCTACCTGGTCGCCGACTGGACGGCGGCCCTGTTCTGGCTGGCCGCCACCGCGTCCCTGCCGATCATCGTCCTCAACCGTCTCGGTCCGAGCCAGGCCGCCTACTTCTCCCTCGCCTGGCTGGTCGCCTTCTCGCTCTACCAGCTGAACAGCAACATGGGCGCCTCCCTCATCGTCGAGGCGGCCCACGATCCTTCCCAGCTGGCCGCCCACTGCAGGCTGGTGCTCAGGCACACCCTTGTGCTGCTGGCCTGCGCTGCCACCGCGCTGTGCGCGGCGGCACCGCTGATCCTGCGGATCTTCGGTCCCGAGTACGCCAGGAACGGCGCCGATCTGCTCCGGCTGACCGCCGTATCCGCCCTGCCGAACCTGGTGGTGGTCGCCGCCGTCAGTATCTGCCGGGCCCAGCGCCGGCTGCGTCTGCTGATGGGCATCCTGGCCACGGTGTGCACGCTGGCCACCGTTTTGTCCTACGTCCTGCTGGGTCCCATGGGCATCGCCGGAGTGGGCGCGGCGTGGCTCGTCGCGCAGACCACCGTTGCCGCCACGCTGTGGTGGTGTCGGGCGCACTGGCTGCCCGGGTACCAGCACGCGGCTGATGCGCGGGGATGAGACGCCGAGCGGCTACGCGCCGGTCGTCGCCGACAGCGCGCCCATCTGGCGGCAGCACCGCTCGACCCACCCGTTGTCGCGGCCCGGTTGTGCACGAACCCTGACGAGTAGAAACCGGGATGAATCGCCTAATCTTGAACGAACCGGACATCACATGCTCTTGCTGGCGGCGGGTCGCTGACTGGTGCTGAAGAGGGTACGGCGGTCTCCACGCGGGCCCGCATCGGTACGTGAGGAGGCAGCCCGATGGGCGATCGCGCGACGGTGACAGGGGAACCTGCGCGTTCCGGGGCCATCGCCTCCCTACTGCCCAGAACAGGCATGTCGCGCACGGGCGCCACGGGCGGGCGGCTTCCCGGCCGCCGGGCGATCCACCTCGTGTTGCCGACAGCGATCGTCCTCTGGCTGCTCGCGTTGCGCCATGTGAACCTGCGCGGCATGGACGACCTGGGGCTGTTGCAGGTGCTTCCCGTACTGTTCTGGGTCGCTCTGGCGCTGCTCACCCTCGGCTTCTGCCTGTCACTGGGCGACAGGCGGACCGGCAACGGCCGGCTTCTGGCCTACGTGCTGGGGCTGATCGGGATGATCCACGCCACCCCGTCGCTGTTGTACCCGGAACTGCGCTACTCCTGGGCCTGGAAGCACGTGGCGGTGGTGGACGCGATGCTGCGGCACAACGGCGACGTGCCGAACCCGACCGGGTTCGACATCTACAACCAGTGGCCGGGCTTCTTCCAGCTCAACGTCCTGTTCCTGCGCGCCACCGGTCTCGAATCCTGCCTCGGCTACGCGCAGTGGGCGCAGCCCGTCTTCAACGTGGCGCTGCTCGGTCCGCTGCTTCTGCTCTACCGAAGTGTCACCCGTGACCGCCGCCTGATCTGGGGAGGCGTGTGGATCTACTACGTCTGTTCCTGGGTGGGACAGGACTACTTCGCCCCCCAGGCCTTCGCCTTCCTGCTCTGCGTGACCGTGATCGCCCTGGTTCTGCGGCAGTTGCCGACGTCCGCGCTGCCACATCCACAGCCGCACGACCGAAGCTGGCCGCGGGGCCGGCTGATCGCGGTACTGCTGATCGTGGCCGTGGTCGCCTCGTCGCACCAGCTCACCCCGATCATGCTGATCACCGCGCTGGCGTTCCTCTCACTGCCGCGCCGCAACCGGAGAGTGACCGTGCCGGTCCTGGCGGGAGCGCTCGCGATCACGGCCGTATGGGACTCCACCGTGGCCCGG
This sequence comes from Streptomyces sp. NBC_00289, assembly GCF_041435115.1. Taxonomy (NCBI): domain Bacteria; kingdom Bacillati; phylum Actinomycetota; class Actinomycetes; order Kitasatosporales; family Streptomycetaceae; genus Streptomyces; species Streptomyces sp. NBC_00289. Next base: position 1,088,903 of record NZ_CP108046.1, read on the forward strand.
CCCTACATGTCGAAGAACATCGCGGGCATGCTGCGGGCGCTGGTCACACCGGACACCAATGTCACCTCGGGGCTTCACCGACTCGGTACCTCTCCCCCGGCGCAGGTCTTCGTGGCGTGGGTCGACCGGTCTCTGACCGCGGCTGTCCTGCTGCTGGCCGCGATCGCGCTGCTGCGCGTTCCATGGACCCGCCGGACCGGGCTGCCCCTGGTCGCGCTCTCGCCGTTCCCGCTCCTCGCCGCGAACGCCTACGGCGGCGAGATGCTCTTCCGGGCCTATCTGTTCGCCCTGCCTGCCGCCGCCTTCCTGGTCGCCACCCTGCTCTTCGGACGGACCGGTCGACCGCGCCTGCGCACCCTCGCCGTGTACCCCGTGCTGCTGGCCCTGGCCGGGAGTCTGGTCTTCGCCTACTACGGCAAGGAGGCGATCTACTCCTTCACTCCCCAGGAGCTGGCCGCGGCCAGGTACGCGGTCGCCACCGCCCCGTCAGGATCGCAGTTCGTCTCGCTCGGCGGATCGAGTCCGGGCATCGACATGCACTACGACGATCACCTCGGGACCCAGATCGACCTGCAAAGATTCATCACGGACCGGCAGCAGCCCGGGGATCTGCAAGCAGCTCTTCTGAAGATCACCGGGAACAGCACGATCAAACCGACCTTCGTCATCCTCAACAGGGCTGCGCTCGCCGACAACCGTCTCAACGGACTGCTGCCCGCCCGGACCATCAGCAGGCTTCAGGCGGTGCTTCCCAGGACGCCCGGCTTCACCCTCGCCTACCGCAACCGTGACGCGGTGGTCTACCGCTACGACCCTCCGGTGAGGAGGCAGCTGTCATGAGCTTCCGCCGAGTGGGGCTCGCCCTGTCCGGCTGGGTGGCCGCGGCGTTCACCGCGCTGCCGCCGGGCCTGTTCCTGCGCGTGGCCGTGGTCACGGTCTTCCTGGTCGTCTGCCCCGGCCTGGCGGCCGTCCGATGGGCCCGGCCGCCAGCAGCGGTGCGCGACCCGCAGCGGGTCGCCGTACTGGAGTCCTGTGTGCTGGCCGTGGTGCTCAGCCTGACCCTGTCGGTCCTGGTGGCGGAGGTCCTGTTCCTGGCCGGGGCCTTCACCCTCGTCGGTGCGGTGCTTGTCCTCGCGGCAGTGACCTCCGTGCTGGCGCTCGCGCCGCGCCCCGGCAGAAGGCGCCGGAACGCGGCGCCGCACACGCACGGCCCGGCAGAGACGACCGGGTCGCCGCGATGAACGGCCCGTTCGGCAGCGAGGGAGCTTCGGATCTGCGTCAGCCGGCGCCGACGACGCCCGGGGACCGGTGGTAGCGGTGCCTGCCATGCGTGCGGGGCGGGCGCTGGCCGCCATCGCGCTGGTGCTTACGGCATCCTGCGGCCCGAGCGGGACGGAGGAGCCCAGCCCGCCCGCCCCGGGCGACTGGGGGTTGGTCTTCCACGACGACTTCCGCGGTGCGCGTCTGGACTCCGGGCGCTGGACCACCTGCTACGACTGGAACGAGAGGGGATGCACCAACAGCAGCAACGACGAGCAGCAGTGGTACCTCCCCGGCCAGGTCTCGGTGCGCGACGGCGTCGTGACGCTGAACGCCGAGCGGCGGTCCGCACGGGGCAGCGACGGCAGGACCTATCCCTGGGTCTCCGGCATGATCTCCACCGGCAGGGACCACTGGGACGCCCGCCCCCGGCGGACCTTCACCTACGGCTACTTCGAGGCGTCCGTCCGCATCCCCTCGCAGACAGGCATGTTCACGGACTTCTGGCTGATGCCGGCATCGCGGTACACGCCCCCCGAAGTGGACATCATGGAGTTTCGCGGCAGCACGCAGCGCGTGAGGATGTACGCGCACTGGCGTGATCGTGCCGGCTCCGACCAGCTGGCGGCAGGCGGCTTCGGTCCGGTCGACTTCCCTGCCGGGCACCACGTCTTCGGCCTCCTGTGGAAGCCCGACGCGCTGACCTGGTATGTGGACGGCGTCAAGCGGTTCCAGGTGACGGGGGCGGAGCGTGTTCCCCAGGTCCCCATGGAGGTCCTGATCACTCTGGCCGTGGGGGTACCGCAGTCGCCACCGCCCTCGGTGGACTCGGCGCGGATGGCGGTGGACTGGGTCAGGGTCTGGCAGGAGTGAACCCCGCACCGGACAGGCGGCCGGACACGCCTCCTTCCGAAAGAACCGCCCACGGTCTTGACCTTGCGGCCAAAACGGCTGAATGTGTACGTATATGTCGTAAACGTATGCCGTAACAGAGGCTGTGCCCATGAACAGCGACCCATTCATCCCCCATAAGATCGACACCGACCGGGGAACCAAGACAAGCCAGGAGACCGGCAGCACCCCCACCACCGTCAGCCTGATCGTCCCGGCCCGCAACGAGGCGCGGAACATCCCCTGGGTCTTCGAGCAGATCCCGGACTGCGTGGACGAGGTGATCCTCGTCGACGGCGACTCCCACGACGCGACCGTCTCCATGGCCGTGCTCTGCCTGCCGAGCGTGCGCAGCGTCCGGCAGAGCGGTCCCGGCAAGGGAAACGCCCTGCGCACCGGCTTCCTCGCCGCGACCGGGGACTACATCGTCATGATGGACGCCGACGGCAGCATGTCACCGGCCGAGATCCCGCACTACCTGCACTTCCTGAACAACGGCTACGACTTCGTCAAAGGCTCGAGATTCGTACAGGGCGGCGGCTCCCTGGACATCACCCGCTTCCGGCGGATGGGAAACCGCCTGCTCGTGGCCGCCGCCAACCAGCTCTACCACGCGTCCCTGACCGATCTCTGCTACGGATTCTGCGCCTTCCGGCGAAGCTTCCTCGACCAGCTGGACCTGCACGCCGTCGGCTTCGAGATCGAGACCGAGATGGTCGTGCACGCCCTGCGCTGCGGACTGCGCATCGCCGAGGTTCCCAGCCTCGAACTGCCCCGACGCAGCGGTAACTCGAACCTCCACGCCATCTCCGACGGACGCCGAGTGCTACGCACTCTGCTGTCCGAACGGACCGCCACACGCTCCGTCCACGGCCCAGAGCCGAGTGCCGGATGAGCCCGGCGACCCTCACCCCCGCACCCGCCTGGGCTCCGGTCCAGGTCGTCGACGTGGACCTGGCCCGTCCCGGTGAGTTCCGGATCCCGGGTGCCCCCGAGCCGGTCCTCCCCCAAAGACGGGTCCGAGCCCTGGTACGTCTGCACGGCGTCCCGCTGGGCATGGTCAACGCCAAGGACGACTCCGGCCCCGAGAGATTGTGGCGGGCCGTGGAAATCGGCGCCGGCCGGGAACTGGCCGGCGCCATCACCCGCCACCTTGCCGAAGACGCCGCCTGCGCCCAGAGCGGCGACCCCGGCGAATGGCCCTGCCAGGCCCTGCGCCGGCGCACCCTGCGCCAGGCCCCCACCATCAGCGTGATCGTCGCAACCCACGACCGGCCGCAACTACTGCGCCGCTGCCTGGCCTCACTCCTGCGGTCGCCCTACCCCGCCTTCGAGGTCATCGTGGTCGACAACGCTCCGGCCGACGACGCGGCCCAAGCCCTGCTGCGCGAAACATACCGGGAGCGGGTCCGCTACGTTCGCGAGCCGGCCGCCGGCCTGGCCCGGGCCCACAACCGGGGACTGGCTCACGCACGCGGAGCCATAGTCGCCTTCACGGACGACGACACCCTCGTCGACCCACAGTGGCTGTCCGCACTCGCCGAGACATTCGCGCAGAACGCGGGCATCGGCTGCGTCACCGGACTCATCGTGCCCGCGGAGCTGGAGACACCGGCCCAGACAGCTCTCGAACGCCAGGGTGGCTTCGCCAAGGGATACACGCCGCGTGCCTGGTCGCTGTCCGAACCGCCGGATGACCCGCTGTTCCCCTTCACCGCCGGGCGCTTCGGTTCCGGCGCCAACATGGCCTTCCGCACCGGCCTACTGCGCTCCCTTGGCGGCTTCGACACCGCTACCGGCACCGGCACCCCGGCTCGGGGCGGCGACGACCTGCTCGCCTTCTTCGAGGTCCTCGCCGCCGGCCACACGCTCGCCTACCAGCCGAGCGCCGTCGTCTGGCACCGTCACCGCCGTACGCAGAACGCTGTGGCCGCGCAGGCGTTCGGCTACGGCGCCGGACTCGGCGCCTATCTCACCGCAGCCGTAGTGACCCATCCCCGCATCCTGCCCGCCCTGCTGCGCCGCCTCCCGGGCGGCGTCCGCCACATGGCGACCCGCTCCCGCGACAGGAGCGCCGACCCCGAGGCCGGCTGGTCCGCGCGCCTGGCCCTCGTGGAAGCGCGCGGGACGGCCTACGGACCCTACGGCTATCTGCGCGGACGTCTGACCCGCGCACGGCGATGACCAACCCGGCGAGGTGAGGCGGGCACGTTCACCACGTCCCGCCGTACCGGTCACCCGCCTCACCGGCTCGTTCCGGTTCTCGAGAGGCCCTCATGAACAACGCACCGCCCGTCCCCACACTGTCGGTCGTCATCTGCGCCTACACCCTCGATCGATGGGAGGACCTGCGGGCCGCGATCGGGTCGGTGCTCGCCCAGGATCCGCCCGCGGACGAGATCGTGCTGGTCATCGACCACAACCAGGCACTCCAGGAGCGGGCCGAGCGGAACCTGAACGGTGTCCGGGTGGTGCCCAACCAGGAGCGGCGCGGCCTGTCCGGGGGGCGCAACACCGGAGTGGCGGTCTCACACGGCGACGTGGTGGCCTTTCTCGACGACGACGCCACCGCGCAACCGGGATGGACGGGCCGTCTGCTCGCGTCCTACGCCGATCCCCGGGTCATGGGCGTCGGCGGGCTTGTCCGCCCGTCGTGGACGACCGGGCGGCCGGTATGGTTCCCGCCGGAGTTCGACTGGGTGGTGGGTTGCTCCTACCAAGGACAGCCCGATCAAGCATCCCCGGTGCGCAACTTCATCGGCGCCAACATGTCCTTCCGCAGAACACAGTTGCTCGCCGTCGGCGGGTTCCTCGACGCCCTGGGACGAGTAGGCACCCGCCCGGTGGCCAGTTGCGACGAGACAGACCTGTGTCTACGCATCGCGGCCCGCGACCCGAAGGCCGTGCTGCTGTACGAGCCCGCCGCCGAGATACACCACCGAGTCCCCGAGTCCCGTGCCCGCTGGGCCTACTTCCGGTACCGCTGCTACGTGGAGGGGCTGTCCAAGGCACTGGTGGCCCGGCGCTGCGGGACCGGGCCGGCGCTCGCCAGCGAACGCGCGTACCTGCGCTCGACCATCCCCCGGGCCCTCGCCCGGAACCTCAGCCGCATCGGCAGCCCCGGCGCGCTGCGCACGATCGGGGCACTGGCCGCGGGAGTGTGCGCGACCGCCACCGGCTACCTCGTGGGATGGGTCCGGCCGCTGGATTCCCCGCGCTTGTTCTGGCATCCGCAGACATCGGCACGGCCTCGGGCGAGGGCCGGCTCATGACTGCCGTACCCGTCTTTCTCTACCACGCGGTGTCCGACAACCCGCCGCGATGGCTCGCCCCGTTCACGGTGAGCCCCCGCACGTTCGTGGAGCACCTCAACATGATCGCCGACAGTGGCCTACGCGTCGTCCCACTGCGGCAGTTGGTCACGACACTGCTCGGCGGCCCCCCGCTGCCACCCCGGTCCGCGGTGCTGACCTTCGACGACGGATACGCGGACTTCGCCTCCACGGTGGCCCCGCTGCTCGCCGGGCGTGGACTCCCGGCCACCTTGTACGTCACCACGGGGGCACTGCACGCCTCGGGCACACCCTCAGGCCGTGGACCGTTCCCCTCCGCCGCCACCCTGAGCTGGGGCCAGCTCAGGGAACTGGACGCGGCCGGATTCGAGATCGGCGGACACACCAAAACCCACCCGCAACTGGACACGCTGCCCCGGACCTCGGTGCGGGAGGAGGTCGGCGGCTGCAAACGAGAGATCGAGGACGCCTTGGGGCACCCCGTCGACTCGTTCGCCTACCCGCACGGCTATTCCAGCCGCACCGTCCGCACGCTGGTGTGGGAGACGGGCTGGACCTCCGCCGCCGCCGTCCGAGGTCCGTCGGCGCTCAGTTCGAACCGCGACGACCCGCTGAGGTTCGCCCGCCTCATGGTGCGGGCCGACACCGACCGGAAACGCTTCGAACTCTGGGCACAGGGTGAGGGCGCTCCTGTCGCCCCGTTCGCCGAGGGACTCAGGACCAGGGGCTGGCGGGCGTACCGCAGGGCCAGGGCCGTGACGGGACACCCCTACCGCGCGCTACCGACCGACGAGGGGTGACGCGGCCCCACCGCCGGGGGCCGCGTCGCATTCGGCTCCGCTCCGACCGGGTGTCGCACACGAGAGATCCCGTTGGCCGCGCCAAGCGACGGAGCGCTGTCAGTGGTGGGGGGCAGCATCGGGCGTATGACGGACACCACAGCATTCGACTGGCGATCCTTCCTGCTCAAGTGGAGTGGGGAGTGGGCGGATTCCCTGCCGGACGCCGAGACGCGGGGCGAGGACGACGAAGCCGCACGGCAGGCGCGGTGGCTGGGCTTCCCACCCGCGTCCGAGGAGGGGATCGCAGCCCTCGAGGAGCGCCTCGGCCGAAAGATGCCCCCGTCGTACCGGGAGTTCCTCAAAGTCAGCGACGGCTGGCGACACGCGGGCGGGTTCGTGTGGCTGCTGGCAGGGACCGAGGACACGCACTGGCACAACAACGAGTCAGGACTCGGGGACACGTTCGAGGAGTACGTGACTCCTCCCCCTGGATGAATCCGGGGGGCTTCTCCTGTCGTGGCTAGGCCACGTTGGGAAGGACCAGCCCGGCCCTGATAGCGACGTTGAGTGCGCCGACCTGATCGGCGTGGGCGGTGTGGCCGCACTGGGTGCACTCGAACTTCTCTTGTGTGGGGCGGTTCTCACCGGACACGTGCCCGCAGGCGGGGCACGTGCGGGAGGTGTTGCGGGGGTCCACCGGGATCAATACACGACCGGCGCTTTCAGCCTTGTGCGCGAGGATGCCCAGGAACACCCCCCAACCCGCGTCGTGGATGCTCTTGTTCAGCCCGGCCTTCGCGGCGGCTCCATTCGGGAGGAACGCGCCGGGATTGGCGGTGTCGGGTTGGGGTTTGGGCGCGCGGACCATGTTCGCGATGCTCAGGCGCTCGTGCGCTATCACGTCGTAGTCGCGGACCATCGCCAGCGCGGTCTTGTGTGCGTGGTCGGTGCGCTGACGTCGCACCTTGCGGTGCACAGCGGCAACTTTCTCGACCGCCCGGCGGTGCTTGGCGGTGCGGTTTGCCCGCGTGCGGCGGCCGAACGCCGTGAGTGCTCGCTGAGCGTCGGCGAGGGCTTCGGCATTGCGCCGTCCGTGCCTCGGGCTGGGCTGGTGCTCGCCCTGGGAGGTGGTGAGAAAGTGGGCCACGCCCATGTCGATGCCGCACGCGGCGCCGGTCGCCGGTAGCGGTTCGGCAGGCACGTTGTCGCAGGCGAGGATGACATACCACTGCCGTCCCTCGCGCTTGATGCTGACGGTCTTGACCCGGCCCTTCACGGGGCGGTGCTGATGCACACGGATGTGTCCGACGCCTTGGAGCCGGACGCGGGTGAGCGGGTCATGCGGGGTGGAGTCCCACCGGCAGCCGTCCCCGTCCTTAGGGAAGTCCACCGTGTCGAACCAGTTCACGCCCCGGGATCTGGGATAGCCGGGCTTCTGTCCGGCCTTGACCCGCCGGAAGAAGGCCTGCATCGCTTTGTCCAGGCGGCGCAGGGTGGCCTGCTGCGAGGAGAACGACCAGCGGCCCTGACGCTCCGGATCGAACGTTCGGATCTCCTTGAGCTGTGCGGACTGCGCGCCGTACTTGATGCCCGTCTTCGAGCTGTGCCGGTAGGCGTCGCGGCGTTCCTGTAAGGCCCCGTTGTAGAGCGAGCAGTGATCCCGCAGCATCTCGGACAGGGCTTGCGTCTGACGGACGGTGGGGCGCAGGAGGAACTTATACGCGCGGTGCACGCCCGGCGTCCTCCTTCTGCTGTGTCGTCCAGGGGCGTTCCCACTGCGTGTCGATGTACTTCTGAACCGTGTCCGCGCTGAGGGCGCCGGCCGAGGCGACGAAGAACGACGACGACCACAGGGTGGGCATCTGCGACTTCAGGTGCGGGAACTCCGAGCGCAGCACGCGGGAGGTGAAGCCCTTGAACTGGTTCGCGACGTAGGACGCGGACGCCTTGGGCTCGTGCTTGACGAACAGATGCACATGGTCGGGTCACCTCAAGCGCGATGATCTCCCAGCCCTTCTCCGCCGCCTTCGTCTCGATCAGCTCGCGCAGCCGGACCGCGACCCGGCCACCAAGAACCCGGCGGCGGTACTTGGGGCACCACACCACATGCAGCCCCAAGTCGTGCACGCCACCGGAATACCGGCGAACCTTCCGCGCCACCGTCACACCGATCACGATACACGCGCAGCACATCTCGTCGGCTCGGGTCAACAGTACGGACCTGTGAGCACAGTTGAGGTCCAAGCAGCCCAGAGAAGCGATTCCCCCCACGCCTAAAGGCGCGAGTCTCCTCGCTAGATAGGTGATGATGTACTTCGACGGCCTGGTGACGGACCCGCGGTACGCGCCCGAGCTGCTGCCGTCACTGGTCGCCGAGCACGCGGCGCACTCGTACCGGGACGACTCCACGCTGACGTTCAATCTGCGGGGCGCTGACGACGACCTGGTGGCGCTCGCCTACGCGACGTTGGATCAGGTGCGCAACGGCACGTACCGGTACACGGCGTCCGGACCGTTCGGTGAGGCGGTCGAACGGGCGCGGTGGGGAGACACCGACGGCGCCTGGCGGACGCTCATCAACGCTGTGCCTCTGTGGGAGCCGCTGGGACCGGACCACCTGGCGCCGCTGGGGTGGGTGGCCGACCCCGTACTCGGCCCGCTCCTGACCGAGGAGCGGGGCCGCGAGCTGCTGTCAACTCCCAGAGGAGGGCATACGGGTGAGGCACCGAGTCCGACGGCCGCGCTCGACCCAGGCAACCTGGCGTGGCTCGCGGAGCCGGACACGGGCAACCGCACGTCCTACCGGTTCGTCCTGGTGGAGGGTGTGAAGCCGGAGGAGCTGCCCGGACGTCTGGCGGACGGGGACGGGGACGGGGATGGGGATGGGGACGGGGACGGCCCGGTGCTGAACGACCCCATGACGCTACGGGAGGCGCGCCACAGATTGCTGGGCAACCAAAGGGAGTTCTCGTCCTATGACGACAGAACTCTCGTGGCGGTCGGCCGGGCCGGCGCAGGTTGGAGTTTCGCCTTCGACGGTGACCCCGCCCCATTCGACCGGCGGCGGTTCGTGTCCCCGGCCGCAGCCGCCAGCACGGGCACCCGCGCGGTGGTGGTGTGGAGCGGCCTGCGGACATGGCACGGTGAACGGTTCTTCCATCTTTCGGTGGCGCGAGACGGTGTCGAGCAGTACGCGTTCACCTACGCGGACGGAGAGGTCCAGTCAAGCGGGGCGATCCCGCAGGCGCTCAATCCGCGCCGGTTCTTCGGTGACCTGGAGGACGGCGCCGAGACGGAACGGTCGCTACTGGAAGCGGTGACTGGGGAGTTCGGTACCCATCTGCCGCGTCATGCGATCGTGAACGGGCGGCTACACACGTTTGCCACCCGCTCCTGGACACGGCCGCCCGCGGACGGAGAGAGCTACGCGGTGATCCGCATGCACTGGGAACCCTAGCCCGAGTTTCCTAGATACGTTCATCTTCGAGGGCATCGCTGCAGGCCAGCTTGGCTTTGAAGGGTTCATAACTGTAGGACCTAGGCTCAACGAGCGCTTGGTCCTGCGGATGGTGTCTGGTGCGCAGATCAGGCATCTCGCCAGGGGGTCGCGCTAGCTGGGCGGCCACCGCAGAGCGTGCCCACCGAACGACATCAGCGGCGAGCCGGGCCCGCGCACCCCGTCCTCGTACCGCCAGTAGCTCAGGCCGACGGTCCCGGAAAGGAACCCGGCAAGAAAGCCCAGAGCCAGCGGGCCCACCGGGTTGGGGGCCCCCTCCTCGACCACTTGCCCGCCGACCTCGAAGATCGCCACCCCGAACCCGAGCGCCGCCGCCACCCCGGCCAGGCCCAGCACCAGCCACGCCCACCGGCGGCTCCTGGTCGCCGCGACACTGAGCACCTTGAACTTCAACGGCTTCTGGCAGCTCCCGCATTCCAGCGCCCCCACCCGCCGGCCCTTCTCCGGCCGCTCGATGTCGATCGGATGGAGAGCAAACTGGCGGACGACATGGCTGCTGTGGACGTCCTTGGACACCATGTGCGCATATCTCAGACCTGGATACGGCCCCAATTCCCGCTTACCCATAGCAGCCCCCTCTCGATGAAGACCCTTCCCTAAGCGGACGCGGAAGAAATCAGTAGAACTACGCAATCGGCTACGCATGTTCGCCGACCGCGAAGTTGCCGCGTGCAGACCGCGCTGGTCGAGCAGGGTCCGAGCCGTAGTCGGCGTCCAGGGGCGGCCCGCCCGTACCTCATCAGCCACTCGCACGTGACCGCGCTGTGCCTATCGTCGGCCTCGCCGACCAGCCGGGTCATCCGCGGCCCCGCGGAGCCGATGCGAACCGCCCGCTGCGACCGGAACCAACCCATGACGCCAACTCCACCCGCCACCCCGGCAGATGCAGTCGGCAGCCTACGGACGCGCTGGACCGTGCGAGGACGGGGAAATCGCCTGGCTACCATGACCTACACCTACATACGTTGGGCAGCGTGGGCTGACACCATGGTGCGCGGATCGGTTGGTCTGGCCGGGTACATGTGGGTCATGCGGGCGCAGCCTGGATCCGTGCGGCACGGACAGCGGGTGACCGTCGCCCGGGGCAGGTCAGAGGCCGCCGGTGTTGAGCAGCCGGTTGGGGGTGTCGGAGCGGACGCCGCGCACGACACCGGGGGTGGCCGTGTGGTCGAGCCAGACGTGGACCTGGTGGGCCGTGGCGTGGGGGTGCGCCGACAGGTACAGCGCGATCACGCCGGTCGCATGCGGCGCGGCCCAGGATGTCGCGCCGTAGTTCTCCGTGGTCGTACCGCCGCCGGCGAGGGCGGCAGTCACCTTCTGGCCGGGGGCGTACAGGTCCACGCAGCGTCCGTAGCCCGATCCGTAGGAGCTGCCGTCGCTCCACGCGCGGTCGTTGGAAGTGGAAGCCGCCACGACGATCGTGCCGGGGACACCGGCCGGGGAGTGTTTGCAGGCGTCGTCGTGGAAGTTGCCGGCCGACACCACCGTCGGGATTCCCGCGTCGACCATCTTCTTCACGGCGGATTCCAGAGCGGCCGACCGGTGGTCGAAGTTGAGCGACATGTTCACCACCGCGGGCTTCTGCGCGTGTGCGGTGACCCACTTGACCGACTTCACCGCGGCCGCCTCGGCCGCCGCCGGGGAGCTGCCGCCCTCGCTCTCGCACAGGATGCCCTGGACCCGTACGAGCTTCGCCTTGGGCGCCACCCCGTACTTCGCCCCGCCGATAATGCCCGCGACGAACGTGCCGTGGCCGATCCCCTCCTCGCTGAAGCAGTCACCGGAGTCCTTGGGGCCCACGAAGTCGGCGCCGAGGCCGGCGCGGCCGCCGAATTCCTTGTGGGCGATGTCCAGCCCGGTGTCGATCACATAGACGTGAACGCCCTTGCCCGTGGCGGTGGTGGTGAACTTTCCGTTCAGCGGCCGCGACCGCTGGTCCAGAATGTCGAGATTCCACGGCACGTGCCGGGTGATGGGCAACGCCGCGGTCTGCGCCACTGCGGACAACTTCCCCACAGCGCCGGGGGACGCTGGCGCCGAGCCGGACGACGCGGCCTCCCCCAAAGGTGCCACGGACTCCCTCTTCCCGTGCGCGGGGAGGGTCCTGCCGCTGTCTCCGGCCTGCGCGCCGGCTTCCCCGGCGCAGGCCGAGGCCCCGAACACCGTCGCCATGGCCATCACCGTGATACCGGCCTTTGTTACGTTCCGAGTCACAACGTCCCCCACAGCCCTGGTTCGTACACAGTCAGCGCACAAGACGACCGCAGGAGGCGGCCGGTTCCGGCGGGGGCGGGATGCTCGGTTCACAGGCGCGACGAAACCCTGTTCGACCGCGCACCAGTGAGGAGCGCCGCCGGACACGATCCCGACGGCGCGCAGCCAGCCCTTGCGGGACAGCTCTTGCAGCCGATGCGCCCCGGTGCGAGGCAACCGGAATCGTCCGGAAGATGACGACGGGCCTGTGGACGCAATGGCAACGAAGTGTGGACCGAGTGCCAACGACAGCAGGACGGCCCCCGGGGCATTCTCGATCAAGCGCCATCCGGAGATCTCGGTTGCGCGGTCGACCCGGTCCGTCATCGCGGGGCGGGATGTGGAAGAGGGAAGGACAATCCATGCGTTTCAAGGCCCTGACCGTGGCTGCCGTAGCCGCCGGTGCCCTCACCTTCGGCGTGGCGCCGGCCAGCGCCGCGCCGTACTGGCAGACGACCACGGGCGTGAACTTCAAGTTCTGCACCGCGTACAAGCATCACTCGGTGTCCAACAACGTCAACTGGAAGGTGTGCGAAGTCGTCAATGCGAACAACGACGCCCAGGTCGTCGTGATCGTGCAGAACGCGGCAAGCGTGGCGATCACCATCGGGGGCTCCGTCAACAGCAGTTATGGCAGCTCTGGAACGTGCTACACGTCCACTCTCAACCCCGACTTCACTCGCGGATGTTTCGGGCAGACCGTTCGATACTCCAGCGATGCCTGGTGGATCCAGGGGACGCTCACGGTCAACGGCGTCAAGGACATTTGGACCATCTAGCGCTCTCCTCGCTGCAGGTCTGCCTCGGGAGGAGTCACGTTCCGCTGTCCAGCTTCGCGTCGAACCTCGCCAGCGGTCTCCCTGGGGACGGGTTCGCCTGGACGGTGGCGGAGGGGACGCCTGCCCCTTCCAGGATCCGGGGTATGGCGAGGGCCTTCTCGTCGGCAACCAGGCCTGCCACTGGCCGGTACCGCGGCGGGCTGACGACGAAGGTCCACCTCGCGCCCGACGACCGGTGCAGGCCCCTGGCCTCCGTCCTGACCGCCGGGCAGGCCGGCGACGCCCGGGCCATCACCCACGTGATGGCCCGCCTGCGTGTTGCCCGCCCGCGGGGACGGCCCCGCACCCGGCCCGATGTGGTCCTGGCCGACGATGCGTACTCCTCCCGCGCGATCCGCGCGCACCTGCGCAACCGCGGAATCAAAGTGCGGTCACTCAGGAGGGTGGCCAGTTGCGCAGAGCGGCGTCGGCCATCTCCTGGAGTTCATCGCGGCCAAGACCGCTCGCGGCTTGTACGGCGATGCCGTAGGCGAAGGTGGTGAGGTAGCGGGCCAGTAGCCCCGGATCGGTGTCGGCCGGCAGATCGCCGTCGTCGACGGCTCGCTGGAACCGCTCTCGGATGCGGGAGCAGCCGTCGTTGCGCCAGGCGACGAGGAGATCACGGACGTCCTGCCCGGAGTCGCTGACGGTCAGGGCGCTCTGGACGCCCAGGCAGCCGTGGGGGTTGGCCGGGCGGGTGGTGGTTCGAACGACGCCGGCCATGATCGCGGTGGCGACGCCGAGGGCGGTCGGCTCCTCCATGGCTCGGGCGAGGTATGCGCTCGGGCCTTCGGTGTAGCGCTCCAGGGCTTTGCGGAACAGCTTCTCCTTGTTGCCGAAAGCTGCGTACATGCTGGTGGTGGAGATGCCCATCGCGTTCGTCAGGTTGGCCGTGCTGGCTCCCTCGTAGCCATGCTTCCAGAAGACCAGCATGGCGCGCTCGAGAGCTTCGTCGGTGTCGAATCCTCGCGGTCGACCCATAGGGCCGCTCTGTTTCGTCTCCACTCCCCCAGCCTACCTCTTCCGCAGCGATCGCTGCGGAAGTGCTACATTCGACTTCCGCAGCGATCGCTGCACAAGTTGGAGGAGCGACTCACGTGCGACCTCTTGAGGGAAAGACCGCTCTCGTCACCGGAGGCAGCACCGGCATCGGTCGGATACCAGGGATACGACGGTTGCGGCGTCGCCATCGCCAACTCACCCCATAGAAAGGCCCCTTGATGTCCGACAGCGACCTGCGCGCGTTCTACCTGCGCTACATCGAGGCGCTCAACGCCCACAAGTTCGATGGCATGGCCGAGTTCATCAACGACCAGACCACCCTGAACGGTGAGCCGGCCACCCGAAACGACCTCATCACTGTTCAGAAGACTGACGTGGACGCGGTTCCGGACCTCCACTGGGAGCTCAAGGAACTACTTTTCGACGGTGACCGTCTGGCCGCGCGTCTGGTCAACACGGGTACGCCGGTGAAGGAATGGCTCGGCGTGGCTCCTACCGGCGCCTCTTTCGAGATCGTCGAGTACGCCATCTATCAGGTCCGCAACGGGCGGTTCGTGCACATGACCGCCCTGCACGACGCCGGCGAACTACACCGGCAGCTGACCGGCTGACCTCCGGGATCAGTGCCGGCGACCCAAAGACAAATCCGCACCGCTAACGGCCCACTCGGGCCACCTTCGAAGGGATACGCGTGACCGTCACACTGATCACTGGGGCCAACAAGGGAATCGGCTTCGAGACGGCCAGACAGCTTCTGGCGTTGGGCCACGTCGTCTACGTCGGCGCGCGTGATGTCGAGCGAGGCGAGAAGGCCGCGGCAGCGCTCGGCGCACGATTCGTGCAGCTCGACGTGACCGACGACGCCTCGGTGAGCCGCGCGCTGGCGACGATCGGCTCTGCCGAGGGCCGACTCGACGTCCTGGTGAACAACGCGGGCATCCTGGGGGACGGAGTCACCGACGGTCCCACGGCCTCCCGGGCCTTCGACACCAACGCGGTGGGAATCGTGCGCGTCACGGAGGCGGCGCTGCCCCTGCTGCGCAGATCATCGAATCCGACCGTGGTCACCGTTTCGAGCAGCGCCGGGTCGTTCTGGGCAGTGACCAATCCGGACCGGCCGGAGTTCAACTTGCCCTTGGCGCTCTACTCCGCCTCCAAGGCCGCGGCCACCATGCTCACGGTCCAGTACGCCAAGTCCCAGCCGGGCATCAAGTTCAACGCGGTCGAGCCCGGCACCACCGCGACCGACCTGACCGCGGCATTCGGAATCGGAAGGGAGCCGGAGGAGAGCGCCAGGGTCGTCGTGCGCTTGGCAACTCTCGACGCGGACGGCCCGACGGGAACCTTCCAGGACGAAAACGGAGAAGTGCCCTGGTAGGGGACCAGGTAAGCACCGTCTCCCCACTCGTACTCCAGCAACGCCTCGCTATCTGGCCTGGTCAGCGACGTCGTCTCACCTGTAGGTGACTGATGACGCGTCAGGGGGCGGTCTTCACGGACCGCCCCCGCCCCGACAACGCCCACAAATCATCCGGCACCAGCCGCCCAACGATCCCGCTGCGGGCCGGCGGCTTGCCCGATCAGACCAATGAGGAGACCTCCTCAGCGCGCCACGCGGTAGCGGAGGTAGACGACTCCCGCGCGGAAGGTGCGGGTCTCGACGAGTTCGAGATCCACCCGGCGCTCGCGCTGGGGAAAGAACGGAATGCCACCACCGACCAGCACCGGGTGGACCACGACCCGGTACTCGTCGATCACACCCAGCGCGGCCGCCTCTGCGGCGAGAGTCGCCCCGCCGATCGCGATGTCGCTCTCCCCTCGCTCGGCTCGCAACCGCTCGACCTCCTCCGCCAGGCCGCCGGAGGCGAGGCGGGCATTGCCCTGCACCGCCGACAGGGTGGTCGAGAACACCACCTTCGGGAGCGGGTTCCAGAGCGCGGCCCACTCGAGCTGTGAGTCGTCAAGCGAGGCATCCTGGTCGGCGGTCTCCCAGTACAGCATCGTCTCGTACAGCCGTCGTCCCAACAGGTGGACGCCGACCTCTCGAATGTCGTCGATCCAGAAGCGAAAGACCTCCTCGTCGGGTCCCGTCCAGTCGAAGTCGCCTTCCGGTCCGACGATGTAGCCATCAAGTGAGACGTTCATCGAATAGGTCACGCTGCGCATCGGCGGTCCTCCTCGCTATCGGGGTCGACAGTACGACCGCCGGACGCCACGGGACTCATCGCGACTCGCGGGACCACCCACCGGACGCCCTCGACGGCCACCGGCGTTCCCAGGCCATAGCTCGGTCGGGAGCCCGCCGGGCAGCCGGTGCCGCCATGCGGGCGTGGCCTGCTTGACCAGCCAGGCCGCCGCCCGCAGAGTCGAAATGCGGCACCACAGCAGCACCGCCGCACCTTGCCGACCGGTCCGCCCGTCCACGGATGGCAGACGGCCCTGACACCCGGGAGCGGCTGATCCGATGGTCCTCGACCTGGTTGTGATCGGTACGGCCATCACCCTGGGGCCCTTGCACAACAGCGCCTTCATCCTGCTGCTCTCCTCGCGGCGCGGCGTTCGCCAGGGTCTGGCGTTCGTGCTGTCATGGCTGGCCAACATGGTTGTGGTGATCGCCTGTGTGGTGCTGCTGACCGGCGGTCACCCTCCGGCCCGTCACAGCGTGCCCTCGACTGCCGCGATCGGTGCGAAACTCGCCCTCGGCCTGGCCCTGGTGCTGTACGGCGCACACCGGCACCGTCGACCGCCCCGCCCGCACGGCCCGCCACGCTGGACCGCCCGGATCGACAACGCCTCACTGGTCACGGCAGCCAGCCTGGCATGGCTGCTGCAGCCCTGGGCGCTGGTGGGCGCGGGCGCCGCGACCGCCGTCGAGGCGAACCTCTCCACCCTCGCCGGCTGGCTCGCACTGACCGGTTACTGTCTGCTGGCCACACTCAGCCTCGTCGTCATGGAGATGTACGTGGTCTGGGCGCCCGCGGTGGCGAACGCCCGGTTGAACGCCCTGCGGAGCTGGCTCGCGCAGCACCAGGAACAGCTGATCGTGACGCTCTCCCTGCTCCTGGGCCTGTGGCTGGCGGCCCGGAGCATCTACGAACTGGTCGCCTGACACGAACGGTGCCGGTGAAACCCGATGGTTCCAGGCCGGGGCCCTCCCACTGACGTCACCGGGCCGGAGTGCCGTGTACGCAGGCGACAGGCTTCGTTGCACCAGCGGTCGCCGTGCAAGTGCCGACGCCAGCGAGGGTGAGAACCCGGCCCCCTGCTACCGATCTGGGTCCTCAGCCGTACGCCGGCCCGCTTCCCGCACGCACCACGCAGCGGGCCGGCGTACCTGCTGCTCTGGCCAGCCCCAAGAGCACCTCACCCAGGTGTAGGTGTAAGTCAGTGCCGCCAGCGGGGCAGGCATCTACGGGCGAGGCGAACCCGGGCGTGACGGGGCGGGCCGGTGGTGGGGAGCTTTCTCGAGCGGGAGTGGGGACGAAGCGGAAGGTGACCGGGCGAGCGTCGGACCCGGGCCTGCGATGCCTTACACGCGTGCGCCGTGCACGTGCCGCGGTTCGGCCAGCAGACCGTAGATGACCAGCACGGACACCAACATCGTGAACAGTGACCAGAAGGGGTAGACCGGAAGGAAGATCATCTGACCGACGAGACAGAGTACTGCCAGACAGATGCCCGTCAGCCGCGCCGCTCTGGAGCCCACGAGCACGCCGAGACCCGCCAGGGCCATCACGATGCCGGTGGCGACCCAGATCCAGCCCCAGGCCGTGTAGTTGAAGATCAGCAACCGGTTGCCCTGGGCATAGACAGCCGAGTAGTAGCCGTGATTGAAGATCGCCACGAATCCGTTGAGCAGGTTGAAGAGGGCGCTGACCAGGAGCAGGATGCCGGCGAAGGCCACCCAGTGCGATCGCTCCATCGGAGGCACGGCACTGTCTGGTGGAGGAGTCCGTTGCTGCATGGGATCCATGAGACGCAGCGCGACCGCAGTTCGCAATCAGTAGGGGCCCGTGGGTGTGGCACGGCAGAGCCCGTGCTCTCGGGCGCGCGGCTCGTGGATACCGCGGGCACATAGCCTGCCCCGGCTCCGAGAGGAGACCGTATGGCCTGCCTGATAGCGGATGGCAGCGGCGTCGCGACGTCCTCGACATGGAACGCTCACAGCCCCCTATCCCCACCTCTGTCCCCACCTCGCCACCCAAGTCATGGTGGCGCCGATCTGAAGGCCCCCGCTCCGGCGTCAGCCGTGCCGGCTGTGGCGCCGCTCTGGGACCTGACTCGGTGCATCGCCGTTGATATTGGTTTGCCGCGGCCCATCCCGGTCGGATAGGAAGCTCGCATGTTGAGCGGCAGCAAGATCGGGCTCAGGGCCCGGCACGAGGACGACATCCCGGTCCTGCGGGCCGAGCTTTACGACGACGTGGTCAACGCCTCGCGGGCGGAAGGCCGGCCGTGGCGGCCGATCACGCCCGGTTCGAAGGACTCGCGGCTCGTGGTGGACGACACGGAGCACGGGCACGTCCCCTTCTCCGTGGTGGAGCTGGACGGCGGCACGCTGGTCGGCACCGCGACGCTGTGGGGCATCGACAACCACCACCGGAACGCGCACATCGGCCTCGGCCTGCTGCCGTCCGCCCGCGGCAAGGGCTATGGCACCGACGTCGTCGCGGTGCTGTGCCATTACGGCTTCGTCGTGCGCGGCCTGCGGCGGCTGCAGATCGAGACGCTGGCGGACAACGCCGCGATGCTGGGCTCCGCCGAGCGCAACGGCTTCGTCCGTGAGGGCGTGCTGCGCTCTTCGGCCTGGGTGATGGGCGAGTTCCTGGACGAGGTGCTGCTCGGGCTCCTTGTCGAGGAGTGGAAGCCGGACCCGAAGTCGTAGGCCGCCGCCGGGGCCGTACCGCTCAGCCTTGCGTCCGCGTGAGGATGGCGACCGCCGCAGGCCGGGTCGGGTCGGGTCGGGTCGCTCCTGGTCAGCCTGACCGGCCTCGCCCTGATGGTCACCGTCGGCGGAGTCATGGCGAGCCGGTGGGGGTCTGGACACTGGCGCTCCCGGCAAGGTGAGCGCGGCCCCACCGGCAACGGCGTTTCCTCACTGTCAGCGTTCACCGCGCGATCCGCTGCTGTGGGCGAAGCGAGCCCCGGTGTTATTCAATGAGGTGTGCGGTCAGGGATCTCGGGGCCCCGTCGCACGGGTCCGAGTACGGCCCCGGAAATACCCCGGGGATTGCTGAGAGAGCCGCATGGACTCCACGCCCTCCCCCTCGCCTTCATCGCCTTTTGACCTGGTCAGCAGCGCCTTGGGGCGCTATATCCCGCGCGGCGGAGCGGAGACGGCTGCCGGTCCTGCCGACGCCGAGGGCGACCGCACCACCAGCGGACACGGACCCGACAACCCGGAACCCGACCGTCAGGACCAGATTCTCGGCGTGGTCAATCTCGACAGGGATCTGAGAATCACCCGCTGCAATCTGGATGCCCCGGTGTTCGCCGGTCTGGGCGCCGTGGCCGGGAGCGCTTTCGCTGATTTCCTGCCTCCCCGGGACGTACCGACGGTCACCCGGCGGTTGCGGCAGGTCCTGGAGGTCGGTGAGGCGCACGTCGCCCGGATCCAGCGTCTGCGGCGCGGCGACGGGTCGGAGCTGGTGGTGTCGATGAGCATCCTGCCCGCCGCGCCGCCTCAGGAGGGCCTGACCGTCTCCTTGATCGCCATGGCCACGAGGCTGCACCTGTACGCCGCCGAGACCGCGATCGGCACCTCGCTGGACATCGGCGAGACTGCGCAGTCACTGGCGGACTCCCTGCTGGCCTGGGGAGACGTGGCCGCCGTCGACCTCGACTTCGCCGTGTGGACGGGCGAGGGATTCACCGAGCAGGCCCAGGGCCGCATCCGGCTGCGGCGGGCAGCCCTGGTGCCGGACCGGGTGTGGCCGGAGGGTTACGTGACTCCGGGCGGGGATCTTCCGAGCGACGCGAGTCGCCTGCTGGCGCAGGCGGTACGGCGGGACGATGCCCCGCAGGCCATCGTCGTACCCGACCGTGAGGCGGTCGAGCGACTGCTCGGCAGTCCGCGGGTCATCCGTGCCCTGGTGCCCGGTGACCGGTCGGCGAGTGTGGCGTGCATCCCGCTGGTCCTGGACGGCACGCCGCCCGTCGTGCTGGGCGTGGCGGAGGTCTGGAGGCGGGCGGACTCCCCCTTCCGCGACAGCGAGTTGTTCGACCTGCAGGAACTGGTGGCCAGGACCGCTCATCACGTCGACCTGGCCCGTCAGCACCAGCGCGAGCACACGCAGGTACTGGCGTTGCAGCGCCGGCTGCTGCCCCGGAGCGGCGGCGACACCCTGGAGATCGCCAGCGTCTATCAGCCCGCCACCCCCGACAGCGCGGGCGTCGGCGGCGACTGGGTGAACAGCTTCCCGTTGCCGGACGGCCGTACCGCGCTGGTGGTCGGTGACGTCGTCGGGCACGGCCTGGGAGCGGCGGCGGCCATGGGCCAGCTGAGCATGGAGGCCCGCGCGCTGCTGTCCGCGGGGCTGGCCCCCGACGAAGTGCTGGAGCACCTGGACGAGACCGTGACGCTGCTGGACGACGCGGAAGCCGGGCTGGCGGCCGGCTACAGCGCCCTCGGCTCCACCTGCTGCATCGCCCTCTACGACCCGGTCAGCCACCAGGTGACGCTCTCCAGCGCCGGGCACCTCCCCCCTGTCCTGGTGCTCCCGAACGGGCACGCGGGCACGCTGGCGGTCCGCCCCCACCCCGGCCTGGGTGCCGAGTTCGCGCTGCGGGAGCCCTTCGACGTGCACACGTTCGCCGCGCCACCGGGCTCCCTGCTCGCCCTCTACACCGATGGCCTGGTGGAGGACCGGACCCTGTCGATCGACGAGGGCATCAGCAGGCTGGCGGAGGCCGTGTCCACGGTGCACCCCTGGGACGCCCTGCAGCAGGCCGCACGGCACGTCGTCTCCGCGCTCGCGCCCGTGCGCCAGCGCGACGACGTGACCCTGCTGCTCGCGCGCATGATCGGCTACCGCAAGGGGGACACCGCGACCTGGCGACTGCCCGCCCGCGACGACGCGCCCGCCCGTGCCCGCGCGCTCGTCTCCGCGCTGCTGCGGCGGTGGCACACCACGGGCCACACCCGGGACGACGTGCCGTTGCTGGTCAGCGAGCTGGTCACGAACGCGGTCCGCTTTGCCACCGGTCCCATCACGATACGACTGATCAGGACCAGTCACGGCCTGCTGTGCGAGGTGGGCGACACCGGAAACGGCAGGCCCCGTCTGAGCCGGGGCGACCTTCTCGACGACGGCGGACGTGGCCTGCACATCCTGCACAGGCTCACCACCCGGTGGGGGGTCCGGTGGACGGACACCGGCAAGGTGGTCTGGGCGGACGTCGCCAGGTGACGTGACCGCGGGGCGGGGTGGGGCGCGGCCGGCGTACGCGAGGGCTGCGCGGGAGTGTCGGGGCGTTGTCCGCGTCAGCCGCCGCCATGACGGTACGTACGGCGCCTCAGCGGTACCGGTGGTGTGACCGGTGATGCGGGCGGCCCGTTTGCCGGTACGGCCGGCGCGGGCTCCCGCTACAGCCACTCCCCTTCCAGGGCGGTGGCGGTGAGGCCCGGTGCCGCCGCGTAGAGGACCGCGCGACTGCCCGGCTTCTGCCCGGCGTCGCATGCCCGCCTCAGGATGTCGAACACGGCGGCGCCTCCGCGGTTGCCGCTGGTGTAGCTGTCCCGGCTGTAGTCCAGCAGCCCCGACGGCCATCCGTCGGGCATAGTCTGCTCCATGTACTCCAGCACCCGGGTGCCGCCGGGGTGCGCGAGCAGCACGTCGGGGTGCCAGGAGGCAGGGTCGTCCTGGTAACGGACGCGCAGCCACTCCCACATCGCGGTGACCGTCTCCTGTACGGCGCGCGGCCCGCGCCGATCCATCACGAAGTGGGTGCCGTCCGCCCGCGTTTCCAAGCGGTGCAGGTCCTGGGTACCGGGCAGGGTGTGGTTCCAGGCGGCGTCCAGCCGCAGTACCGACTCGCGCCTCGGGCGGCCCGTGACCACCGCGGCGACCGCGGTGTCCGCGAACAGCAACCGGACGATCAGGGACTCGAGGGTGTCGTCCGCGGGCTGGTAGGTCGTGCTCAACGCCTCCGCGATCACGACCAGGACCACCCGCTCGGGGTCCGCGGCCACGAGATCCGCCGCCAGGGCAAGGGAACGGGTCCCCGCGATACAGGCCCACTGCGTGGCCGGCAGCAGCATCGCGTCGTCACGGAGCGAAAGCCTGTTGGCCAGGGCGACGTCCAGACCCGGCAGCGCCGGGGTGGTGGAGTTGCTGGTGATCACGCAGTCGACGTCTGCGGCGTCCAGCCCCGCGATCTGCAGGGCCCCGCGCGCCGCGTGC
Source organism: Streptomyces sp. NBC_00289 (assembly GCF_041435115.1). Classification (NCBI taxonomy): domain Bacteria; kingdom Bacillati; phylum Actinomycetota; class Actinomycetes; order Kitasatosporales; family Streptomycetaceae; genus Streptomyces; species Streptomyces sp. NBC_00289. The sequence goes on from NZ_CP108046.1 coordinate 1,111,121, forward strand.
TCCCCGTAGGACTGCACGGCCTCCCAGGCCGGCGCGGTGCGCTCCTGGACGGTCTGCGGCGCGGGTATCGCCTGGAGGGCGGCGATCGCACGGTCCACTTCCCGCTGGGTGAACCCATCGCGTGCCAGGGCTTCTTGGGCGGGCCCGACGCCGACAGCCTCCAGGCCGCCGCCGTTGCCGGGCGCGACGGCTGTCTCCAGCGGCAGCATCCACCCGCGGGTCTCTATGCCCGTACTGGCCGCGATGCCGTCGATCCGCGGGGCCCACGCCGCGTGCGGGTGCCGGTCGCGCACCTCTGCCGCGATCTGGCTGGTCTCTATGGCGTGCTCGCCGTGTATCACGGCAGGAGGACAGAGGTATGCGGCCATGGTGGGCACCTTTCCGAGGGATCAATGAGGAACGTCACGGGAGTTGCGTCATGGGCCACTTCGGAACTTCGCGCCCACACGACGGGCTCCACTGCGGGAGTCGCTGTCTCTGTCGAGCATGGACGCCAAATGGACATTTGCGCTGTGATGCAGACAACTTGGGCGGCCTTGGAGAGGGTGATACGGCACACACCGCTACAACAGGGGCCCCAGAACGGCGCCGCGAGGCCTTACCTGACGCTCCGTCAGCCATAGAGGCCCTCTGGTCCAGAACGCCGATCGCCGACGTCGCCCTCCCAGCAGGCAGCAGGCAAGGGTGGTCGGGGGTACGCAGGTGGTGCCGGCCCGGGGCGGGCCGCCACCACTACCGCATGCGGCGAGGACGGTCAGTGGAGGTTCGCCGCCGCTCGGGCCGGAGAGAGCCGTGTACCGCTGCGATAGGCGGAGATGCCCAGCGCCAGCAGCCAGTAGCTGAGGAACGCCCCCATCAGGGCAGTGGTCCCCCAACCATTGGCTGCGTAGAAGTGCGCGGGAGCGTTGCCGAAGAACAGGGACGGCACGAAGGCCAGATTGACCCCCGCCAGGACGAAGGCCGACCGACCGGCCCAGCGCGGCAACAGCTTCGTGCGCGAGACGATGAGACCCACGGCGGTCAGGAACAGCGCCAGCATCAGGCGGGAGATCGACCCGTAGAGAATGTAGGTGCCGCTGACCGCGATGGTCGGATCGATCGGGTGGTCGGTGGCGATGACCGCACCGGCTTCCAGCCCGCTGGAGACCAGCGTGATCGTCGCGTAGACCAGCCCCGCCGCGCCGGCGATCGAGCCGGCCCACTCGTACGCCGGGCTCACCTGCTTGACCAACTCCCGCAAGGCGGTCACGAACACGACCAGGCAGGCGAGGGCGACGATTCCGATCAGCAGCCTGCTCAGCACGTTCACGTCCGGCGGCGGGCCCGAGTAGACGAAGTACAGGGGCACTTCGACGATGAACGCGACTGCAGCAACGATGGCCGCGACACCGGTCAGGCGCCGCGCAAAGGTTTCGGTCATGAGTGTCCCCTGATTGGTGTGTGGGATGGATGCCTCGTCGACCCGGTCGCCGACCCTGTGAATCCTGCCCTTCGCGACCGTCGTCGTCGCTGGGGCTGAACACCCGAATGAGGGGTGTCCCTAACACCACCAGCAGGTGCGACCGAGATCGAGCGCGAACCACGCAACTCCCTCAGCGAGAGCGGCAGTCGGAGCATTCGCGCACTACCCGCACCAGCGTCCTGGCGCTCCCGGCCCAGGACGGTGAGCCCGCCCCCACATCAGGCGGCTGCCCCGTTCCGACTGCTTGACCTTCACCGCACGGAACTCCGCCATCGTCGGCTTCAGGTCCATGACCGGGCTGCCCGAGACCCCGTCGAGAGGACCCACCACCGTCGTGATCGTGCTGCGGACGGGACCCCAGTTGTCCGTGTGCTGGACGTCCATCCGGTCGTTCCGGACTGTACCTCTCGGTGTGACCTCGAAGCTTGGCATGGCAAGGTTCCACCTCCTTGGTCAGCGTCGTGCCCGGATGAGGATGGCCGCCGGGTGGAGTGCGGCGGTCAGGTCGTGGCCGGGGAACACGTGAGCGAGCCGAAGACGGACGCCGACGACGATGGTGATGATGTGGGCGGTGCCGAGGTGGACGGTGCCGACGGCACCGGTGATGCCGAGGGGGTTACGGGCGCGGCGTTTGCCTTTTCCGCCCCCTGTCTCTCCCCGTGCGGCGGCTGTGGCGCCCGGGATCCGCGCCGCGCCTCGTGTCGAGGGTGGAGGTGGTGGATCACACCGGCAGACTCTTCGGTAACGTGGGGTTATGAGCCATCCGCACCCAGAACTCAAAGCCGCCCCTCCGCTTCCCGAAGGGGGGCTGAGGGTGACCGCCTTGGGCGGCTTGGGCGAAATCGGCCGCAACATGACCGTCTTCGAGCATGCCGGCAAGCTGTTGATCGTGGACTGCGGTGTGCTGTTCCCCGAGGAGAACCAGCCCGGGGTGGACGTGATTCTGCCCGACTTCACCTCCATCCGGGACCGCCTGGACGACATCGTGGCCGTCGTGCTCACCCACGGCCACGAGGACCACATCGGGGGCGTGCCCTATTTGCTGCGGGAGCGGGCGGACATTCCGGTCGTCGGCTCGAAGCTCACCCTTGCGTTCCTGGAGGCCAAGCTCAAGGAGCACGGAATCAGGCCCCGCACGGTGCGCGTGCGCGAGGGCGACCGGCGCGGCTTCGGCCCGTTCGACTGCGAGTTCGTGGCCGTCAACCACTCCATCCCGGATGGGCTCGCGGTGGCTTTGCGGACCGCGGCCGGCCTGGTGCTGCACACCGGCGACTTCAAGATGGACCAGTTCCCCCTGGACGACCGGATCACCGACCTGCGCGCCTTCGCCCGCCTCGGTGAGGAGGGCGTGGACCTGTTCCTCACCGACTCCACCAACGCCGAGGTCCCCGGCTTCACCACCTCCGAGCGCGAACTGAACCCCGCGATCGAACAGGTCCTGCGCACCGCGCCACGCCGGGTCATCGTCTCCAGCTTCGCCAGCCATGTACACCGCATCCAGCAGGTCCTGGACGCCGCCCACCAGCACGGCCGCAAGGTGGCCTTCGTGGGCCGCTCGATGGTCCGCAACATGGGCATCGCCCGCGACCTCGGCTACCTCAAGGTCCCCTCCGGCCTGGTCGTGAACGCCAAGGAACTGGAGAAGTTGCCGGACCACCGGATCACCCTGGTGTGCACGGGCTCGCAGGGTGAGCCGATGGCCGCGCTGTCCCGGATGGCCAACCGCGACCACGCGATCCGCATCGGCAAGGGCGACACCGTCCTGCTCGCCAGCTCCCTCATCCCCGGCAACGAGAACGCCATCTACCGGGTGATCAACGGCCTGACCCGGTGGGGTGCCAACGTCGTCCACAAGGGCAACGCCAAGGTGCACGTCTCCGGCCACGCCAGCGCCGGGGAACTCGTCTACTGCTACAACATCGTCCGCCCTCGCAACGTCATGCCCGTTCACGGCGAGTTCCGCCACCTGCGGGCCAACGCAGACCTCGCCATCCGCACCGGCGTCGACCCCGACCGGGTCGTCATCGCGGAGGACGGTGTCGTCGTCGACCTCGTCGACGGCCGCGCCTCCATCACCGGCAAGGTGCCCGCCGGGAACGTCTACGTGGACGGCATGGAAGTCGGCGGCGCGACCGAGGCGTCCCTCAAGGACCGGGTCACCCTCGCGCAGGAGGGCGTCATCACGGTCGTGGCCATCGTCGACGCCAACACCGGTGCCCTCGCCGAGGCCCCCGACTTCCTGGCCCGCGGCTTCGTCCACGACGAGACCACCTTCGAGCCGGTCATCCCCGTCATCGAGAAAACGCTGGCCAACGCCGCGCAGGAGGGCGTCGGCGACGCCCACCAGCTCGAACAGCTCATCGCCCGCGCCGTGGCCAACTGGGCCTTCCGCACCCACCGCCGCAGGCCGCTGATCATCCCCGTCATCATCGACGCCTGATCAGGCCCGCCGCCCCGGCTCCTCACTCCACGCCGGGGCGGCAGGTATCCGTCGCCACGCCGGAAACGGCGTCCATGGATCCACGAACGTCAGAAAGGTGAGCGGATGGGCCTGCGCTTCGAGGAGATCGACTGGCAGCAGACGCCAATCGGCGAGATCAGTCTGCGGCGCCGCCGCCACCCGGTCTCGGGAGACACCGTGTACGAGGTGAAGCTCGGCGACGAGTTCCTGATGTCCAGTCACTTCACCACCGGCGAGATCGCGCTCACGGAACTCGGACTGGCCGAGCTGCCGAACACCGGACAGCCCGAACTGGACGTCGTCGTCGGCGGACTCGGACTCGGCTACACCGCCCAGGCGGCTCTGGACGACCCCCGGGTGCGCTCGCTGACCGTGATCGATGCGCTCGCCGAAGTCATCGACTGGCACCAGCGGCACCTGGTGCCCCTCGGAGCCCAGCTGACCTCGGACGCCCGCTGTCGCCTGGTGCACGGCGACTTCTTCGCGCTGGCGGCCGACCCTGGAGGCCTGGATCCCGAGGCCCCGGGCCGTCGCTTCCACGCCGTCCTGCTGGACGTCGACCACTCACCACGCCATGTGCTCCACCCACGCCACGCGGCCCTCTACCAGCCCGCCGGGCTCCGTGCCCTCGCCGAACACCTCCACCCCGGCGGGGTGTTCGCCCTGTGGTCGAACGACCCGCCCGACGACCAGTTCACCTCCGCGCTCAGGGAGGTCTTCGCACAGGCAGCGTCCCAAGTCGTCGACTTCGACAACCCCCTGCAAGGCGGTACCTCGACCAACACCATCTACGTGGCCAGCAAGACACCCGGCACACCGTAGGACGACGGCTGGGCCGGACGCGGCGCGGCCACTCAAGTAGGGCGGACCAGCCGCTCCAGATGGTGGCCCGGCGTGCCCATGGCGTAGTCAGGGGTAGGCCGGCCGACTTGGCCGCTGTCCTCGTCGGCACGGCCATCGGAGGGTGCCGCTGATCACCACGAGTCTGATCCCCCCCGCGGCCTACGGGCCTACGGCTCAGGAGTGGCCTCACAGGTTCTAGGAATTCATCGTCGCCACGACGTACAGGCACGCGACGACTGCGACCACACACATAACGGCCATGGCGATCAGTACGCAGCCGAGCACCCCTGTCGTGCCGGCAATCGCCGTCCACCCGAACCGCGTTGCCCGGTCGGCCTGTTGGACCGCCTCGCGATACTCACTGTCGTCGTCCCAGCTGCGATCAGCCACACGATCACCCCCGGTTGGACTCTACAGCTCGGCCGTCTCACTCCAGACGCCGACGGCACTGGTCCCGTGGACACCGGTGACGCGACCGCCCGGACAGCTCCCAAGCGAAGTGGGGCCGACCGCCACTCTCGGGGAAGGCCTCGTGGGCCAAGGTCCAGGAGGACATCAGACGTTTCCGGACAGGTACCCCATGCCAACCCGGCAGGTGGCTGACATCTCAGTACGGCTGCAACGTCCAGTGCTGCAGGGGGCTGCCCGTCTCGTTCCAGATGCCGACCGGGTTGCCGTTGAGGCCACCACTGCTGGCGTAGGCGTCCATCGGCGCGCTCCCGCCGCGCTGCACGTAGATCTTGTAGGCGTCACCGTGAGGGACCAGGGCAAGATCCTGCGACTCCGAGCGGTTGCAGTCCCACAGCTTGAACTGCCAGCCGATGACGCCCTGGGACTCGGCCGGGTAGTCGAGGCAGCGATTACCCTCTGGCGTCTGACGCTGGTTCACGAGTGCGTAGGGATAGCTGGGGTTGCCCGAGGCGACGAGCCGCCACTGCTCGGTGATGCCGTCGTTGCAGTTCCACAGTCCGACGGAGTTGCCGTTGCCACCACCGCCGGACCAGAAGGCGTCGAGGCAGCGCCCGGTACCGCGATTGACGAGTCGGAACACATCAGCCAGCAAAGCCGAATCCGTCGAGCTGGAGCGAGCCGGCGCCGCCGTCGCTGAGGTGAGCGATCCGGTGACCAACGCTGCGGCGACGGCCAACACCGCCAGCGGACGGATGAAGACGCGCATGAAATTCCCCTAACCGAAGGCAAGTTTGACATGCCGTCTTGATCAGTGCGTCCGAGGCGAAGCGGACTCGGGTTCGGACGCGCCGTCAGCCGGCAATTCCGAAGCAGCCTCGTAAGGATGAGGGAGTGAGCGCGTCCAACGGTCCTGACATCTGTCAGGGGATCGCGAGCAGCCGACACGACTCCGGCCCTCCGGAAACCGCCTCACCATCAGATTTCGCGTCGTACGCCGAGGCGAGTTCGACGGCAGGGCCGGAACGGAGGAGACGACTCGTTTGTCTAGGGTGGAGACCATGCCAACCACAACGCCCGGACACTCGCCGCTGGTTGATCCCGCCGAGCTGATCGCCGACCCCTATTCCGTGTACGCGCGACTTCGCGAGGCTGGGCCTGTCCACCGGATCACCGGGACGGACGGACTTCCGGCCTGGCTGGTCACCCGCTACGACGACGTACGCCAGGCATTCGCCGATCCCCGACTCTCCCTGGACAAACGCAACGCGGCACCCGGTGGCTACCGAGGACTCGCGCTGCCGCCGGCACTGGACGCGAACCTCCTCAACATGGACCCGCCTGACCACACCCGCATCCGGCGCCTGGTCTCCAAGGCGTTCACACCGCGTCGTGTCGAACTCCTGCGGGAACCCATCAGGAAGACCGCCGACGCGCTGCTCGACGCCTTCGCGCCGCTCGGCCGCTGCGACCTCATCTCCTCGTACGCCGCGCCGCTACCGATCACCGTGATCTGCGATCTGCTGGGCGTGCCGATGGACGGGCAGCAGGACTTCCGGTCCTGGACCGACGCCCTGGTGGCCCCCGACGCGGCCCGGCCCGAGAAGGCGAAGGAAGCCGTCCGGGCCATGCTCGCCTTCTTCACCGAGCTCCTCGCCGCCAAGCGGGCCGCCCCCACCGATGATCTGCTGTCTGCCCTGATCGCCGTACGCGACGACGCAGACCGGCTGACCGAGGACGAACTCATGTCCCTGGCCTTCCTGATTCTGTTCGCCGGGTACGAAAACACCGTCCACCTCATCGGCAACGCCGCCCTGGCCCTGCTCAGCCATCCCGACCAGCTGGCCGAACTCCGCACCGACCCGGGCCGACTGGGCCCCGCCGTCGAAGAGCTGGCCCGCTACGACGGTCCCGCACCCCTGGCCATCCGCCGCTTCCCCACCGAAGACGTCACCATCGGCGGTGTCAGCATTCCGGCTGGAGAAACCGTCCTGCTGTCCTTGGCCGCCGCCCACCGCGACCCCCGCCGCTTCTCCGAACCCGACCGTCTCGACATCGGCCGCGACGCCACCGCCCACCTCGCCCTCGGCCACGGCATCCACTACTGCCTCGGCGCACCCCTGGCCCGTATGGAGACCGAGATCGCCCTCGCCGCGCTCCTGGACCGCTTCCCTGGGCTGGCGCTCGACCTCCCACCGGACGGACCGCGGTGGCGGCCGTCCATGCGCGCCCACGGTCTGCTCAGTCTTCCCGTACGTTACTGATCACCGCAGAACTGAATCGTGCGCTTGCCCGAATGTCTGATGCACCTCCGACGTACATGTCTGCCTTGCGGCCGTGCGGCGGAGGTGTTCCGCCCTACTGCGGCCAAGCGGTTCGAGGAGTTCGAGCGTGCCATCGGGTACGTGACTCCTCCCCGTCTTGAAGGACAGGCTGCGGTCCACCCGACCACGCCGAAACAGGCGTCGTGAGGTGCGTTGTCACGCAACGAGGCCTGTGGCTCGGGTCGCTCCCGAGGGAAGGGTGGCCAGGCCGCCCATAGCTGCTCAGTCGAGACAGAACTCGTTGCCCTCGATGTCCCGCATCACGATGCACGAATCGGTGCCGTCATAAAGGAGTTGGACGCGTACCGCGCCGAGCGCGACCAGTCGTACGCATTCGGCTTCGAGTGTGGCGAGGCGCTCTTCCCCCACGAGTCCGGTGCCGACCCGCACATCGAGATGCAGCCGATTCTTGGCGACCTTGCCTTCGGGGACGCGCTGAAAGTACAGACGCGGGCCCACACCTGAGGGATCACTGCAGGCGAACCATGAACCCTGATCCTCCGGAGACTGGGAGCGGTTGAAATCGTCCCAAGTGGCGAACCCCTTCGGCGGCGAGGGTACGACGTACCCCAACACCTCACACCAGAAGCGAGCGACCCGCTCAGGATCTGCACAGTCGAAGGTGACTTGGAACTGCTTGACCGATGACATCGGCGCACCATACCAGGGGGCTTCGTCGCTCAATTCCCCAGGTGGATCTGCTTGTTGTCGACTGGACGGCCCCCTGCTGGCCGTTGCCGTGTCGTGCGGTCGCAGGAGTGTGAACCGATGTCGACGCCTCCAAAGTGTTGCCTGCCGTTTCGGGCCGAACCACGGCCAAGGCCACGGCCCTCGCCGCGCTTCCCGACGAGGGCAGGCGCTGCCCAACCATGCGTACACCGCTACGGTCCTGGCGGGATTCGCTGTGCCGGCTGTCGCCTACGGCCTTGGAAGATCATTGCAGGGCCCAGGCGGCAACCCGTCCAGTGCTTTCGCGCGGATCCGGACCACACGAAGGCGCTGTACGGGTGCCGACCACCATGTCACCGGAGGAGACGGATACCGTGTCTGCCCTCCCTGCCGCGACCGAGCAGGCGGGCCACTCTCCTGTGCGAGTTCGGTGCCGAAGGGATCGCGCGCCGCTCGCTGCTTGCCGCGCCTGAACGGTTGCCTTCCAGTGAACGCGCCTGACGTACCTGGTGAGATCGGCAGCGGGGAGGGCTGCGTCTGCCGACTCCGGGCGGGGGCCGGCGTGGCCTTTCACCGGAGAGTGTTCCCCTCGAAGCTCCGCTGACCAATCGCTGCCACGGGTCACCTTGGCCTGCGCCGAACTTCCCGGCAGCAACGATCTGGTGGGACCCCGGTCAGGGACGACGCCTACGGCGTGCCGGGGAGCCGGACGGTGACGAGGAGACCGCCTGCGGGGCGGGGGACGAGGTCGAGGATCCCGTCGTGGGCGCGGACGATGCTGTGCACGATGGCCAGGCCGAGGCCGACTCCGGCGTGTTCGTCGGTCCGTACGCGTTCCGTTGCGCGCTGGAAGGGTTCGGTGAGGGTTGGTACCAGTTCCGGTGCGAGTCGACGGCCCGTGTTCTCGACCCGCAGCACGCTCGTGTCGCCGTACGTCTCGGTGTGGACCGTCACGGTGCCGCCGGTGGGGAGATTGTGGACGATGGCGTTCTGGACGAGGTTCGTCACCATCCGCAGCAGGAGCTCCGCGGAGCCGCCGGCCCGGGCTGCCCCGCCGGTGACGTCGAGCGTGATCCGGCGTTGTTCGGCGAGGGGAAGCAGCGTTTCGGCGGCCTCTTCGGCAATGAGGGAGAGGTCGACGCTCTCCCGGGTGAAGTTTCCGCGGTCACCACGGCTGAGCAGCAGGAGTGCCTCGGTGAGGCCGATCGCCCGCGTATTGACGGCGTGCAGGCGTTCGATGAGTTCGCCCCGGTCCCGCGTGGGATCCTTACGGGCGACATCGAGGAGCGTCCGCGAGATCGCCAGCGGGGTGCGCAGTTCGTGCGAGGCGTTCGCGGCGAACCTCTGCTGCTCGGCGACGTGGGACTCGAGTTGGTCGAGCATCGAGTCGAACGCATCGGAGAGTTCACGGAATTCGTCCTGCCGCCCCTTCATGTGGATCCGGTGGGACAGCGACCCGTTCCCCGCCGTCCGTGCCGCATCCGCGATCTGTGTGAGGGGCGCGAGCATCCGGCCGGCGAGGATCCATCCCCCCAGGAGGCCGAACAGGAGCAGGAAGAGCATCGCCACGGCCGCGGCGGGGACGAAGGTGTGGAGAAGGAGGTAGCGGTTGGGTGAGACCCCGAGAAGACCTTGGGAGTTGTCGGGTACGTAGCGCAGCAGGAACACCCAGACCACGCTCAGCAGGAGCGCGCCGGCGAGGGCGAGGAATCCGACATAGCTGAGGGTGAGTTTCAGTCGGGCGCTGAAGCCTGGGCGCCTACGCATGCGTACTGCCGGGATCGGTGGTGTCCTTGCCGTGGGCGATGGCGCCCATACCGGTGTCGATCCGGTAGCCGACGCCGGACACCGTGGCGATGACCCATGGTTCGCCGAGCCGTTTGCGCAGCGCGGAGACGGTGATGCGCACGGCGTTGGTGAGGGGGTCGGCGTTCTCGTCCCAGGCCCGCTCCAGCAGTTCTTCGGCGCTGACGACCCCGCCCTCGGAGGCGACGAGAACCTCCAGCACGGCGAACTGTTTGCGGGTGAGGGCGACGTAGCGTCCGTCTCGGAAGACCTCGCGGCGGAAGGGGTCGAGCCTCAGGCCCGCGATCTCGCGGACCGGAGGCCGCGCATACGCGCGTCTGCGGTCGAGCGCCCTCAGCCGCAGGACCAGCTCCCGCAGCTCGAACGGTTTGGTGAGGTAGTCGTCGGCGCCGAGCCCGAACCCGGAAGCCTTGTCGTCGATCCGGTCGGCTGCGGTGAGCATGAGGATCGGGATGCCGCTGCCGGAGGCGACGATGTGCCGGGCGACCTCGTCGCCGGAGGGGCCGGGGATGTCGCGGTCGAGGACCGCGAGGTCGTAGGAGTTGACGCCGAGCAGTTCCAGGGCAGAGTCGCCGTCGCCGGCGATGTCGGCGGCGATCGCCTCCAGCCGCAGACCGTCACGGACGGCCTCGGCCAGGTAGGGCTCGTCCTCCACGATCAGTACGCGCATGTCCCCAGCCTAAGTGGTCTGAGTCGTAAGTCCTTCGGGGGTTGACTTCGGAGCTGGTTGTGGGTGTGCGCGGTCAGGTGTCGAGGGCGGTGAGGTGGAGGTGGCAGGCGGTGTCGAGGGCGTCCTCGGGGGTGCCGCTTGCGCTGCCGGTGGGCAGGAGGGCGTCCTGGTAGCGGTCGCTGGCCGGGTCGTGCGGGGCGAAGCCCCAGCGGCTCGCGGTGCCGTGGTAGCGCAGGCGCATCAGCTTGATGCACTCGCCGTCGGCCAGTTCGCCTTCCACGTAGGCGAACTGGCCCCGGTGGCGGACGTGGAGGCCGGCCAGCTGCGGCCAGGCGGCCTGGGCGCGCATATTCAGGTACAGCTCAAGCTGGAGCCGGGTATGTTCCGAGGGCGTTGGCACAGCGGACATCCTGCCGCAGGGCCGGGGACCGGGATGCGGCAGGATGCGGCCTGTCCTGATCCACTTCTCGTGATCGGCATGTCTGCCTTGCCCGTTGCCTCCGCCTGCCCGATCACTCTGACCGCCTCCGAGCGCAAGCGGCTCAAGACCATGGCCTACGGTCACAAAACCGAGCACCGGCACCGCCAGCGCGCCCAGGTCGTCCTGCACGCGGCCCGGAACCGCTCCAACGCCCGCATCGCCCGGGAGACCAGGCTGCACCTGGACACCGTCCGCACCTGGCGCGGCCGATTTGCCGGGCACCGGCTGCCCGCCCTGTCCGACCGCAAGCGCTCCGGCCGTCCGGCCTCCTTCACGCCGCTGCAGGCCGCCCAGGTCAAGGCCCTGGCCTGTCAGCTGCCCGCCGAGAGCGGGATGCCGCTGTCGCGCTGGTCGGCCCCGGAGCTGGCCCGCGAGGTCGTCGCCCGCGCCATCGCCGGCGCGATCTCCGCCTCCACCGTGCGGCGTTGGCTCAAGCAGGACGCGCTCAAGCCCTGGCAGTACCAGTCCTGGATCTTCATCACCGACCCCGCCTTCCGCTCCAGGGCCGAGCGCGTGCTCGACCTCTATGCCCGCATCTGGAACGGCGAAGCGCTCGGCGCGGACGAGTACGTGATCAGTGCGGATGAGAAGACCTCCGTCCAGGCCCGCTGCCGCTGCCACCCCACCCTGGCCCCTGGGCAGGCCAGGGCGATGCGGGTGAACCACACCTACGGACGCGGTGGAGCGCTGGCCTACCTGGCCGCCTACGACGTCCACCACGCGAAGATCTTCGGCCGCTGCGAGCCGAGAACCGGCATCGCCCCGTTCATGGCCCTGGTCGACCAGGTCATGACCCAAGAGCCCTACGCCAGCGCGAAACGCGTGTTCTGGGTCGTGGACAACGGCTCCTCCCACCGCGGCAAGAAGGCCGCCGGCCGGCTCACCGCCGCCCACCCGAACGCGGTCCTCGTCCACACCCCGGTCCACGCCTCCTGGTTAAACCAGGTGGAGATCTACTTCTCCGTCGTGCAGCGCAAGGTCGTCTCGCCCAACGACTTCACCGACCTCAACGAGGTCGAGAACCGGCTCCGAGCCTTCGAAGACCGCTACAACGCCACGGCACAGCCGTTCCAATGGAGGTGCACCACCTCCGACCTGGACGATCTGCTGGCCAGGCTCGACCGGCACACCGCCGATCACCCAGAAGAATCCTCCGCGACGCCGGAAACATGATCAACCCCCGAAGGACTTACGACTCAGACCACTAAGCAGGGCACCATATCGCCGACGTATGCAAAGACGTGTGCACACCGGACACGCGACTCACCCTGCCCGCGCCGGCGCCGGGCGAGGCTGGTCCGACGGCACTTCGGCCGTCGTACGCCGCCAGGGGCGCGACGCCAGCGCGGCCAGCACGGCGCCGGCGGCGTTGACCAGTACGTCGTCCACGGAGGACACCCGGTCCAGCCGCAGGACGTACTGTGCGGTTTCGACCAGGACCGAGCAGCCCGCCCCAAGGGCCAGGATCCGCGGCACGGACGCCAGCGCCGAGAACCGCATCGGTGCGAAGAATCCCAGGGCCGCGAAGACCAGCAGGTTACCGACGATTCCGGGCGGCCCCATCGTGACCAGGTCCCGCAGCGGTACCAGGCTCACCCGGGCGGGCACGGTGCCGGCCCCGGCACCCGGCATCATGGTCATCCACACGAACGGCACCGTTCCGTGGACCATCCCCACCTCGGCCAGCGACATCCGCCACGCCGATGTGTCGCCGGCGGCACGCCGACAGCGCGCCAGAACCCACGCCACCAGCACCGCCACCGGCAGCGCGACCAATGTCATGAGCACCACTCCGTTGAACGTGTCGTAGCAGCCGTGCCACCGCCCGGCCATGCACATCGGAGCGGACATCATGAACGGCCGCCGTACGACGAGCACGGCGCTCGCCATGCCGAGGATCACCAGGCTGAGAAGCAGGATCCCGCGCGTGCGGCGGGGCGGTGCTGACATGGATGCGTCGTGGCTCATGCCCTCATTGGAGACGGAGGGCCGTTGCGGCGGCGTATGCGATTTTCAATACGCCCGCCATACCCGAAGTCCCTGCCATCAAGGAACTGGCGCAAGCCGACGGCGAGATGGTCCCACCGCTTAACAGACCGCGGCATCGCCGACCTACCCGGCACATGAGCGTGCCGACAACACCCGTAGATCATTTACGGCACGTCGCTCACTTCTGGAGAACGTGAGCCGGCTCCGTACCTGGAAAATGCGCGAACGGGAGGGTCCGCATGGCGCGTTGACCGCACTAGTGGACCTGATGGGGGCTGCTGTCGGGTTCGGCTCACGTGCGACCTCTCGCCCGTCCCGCTCCTTCAGCGGCGGGTTGGCCGCAGGCGCTCGATGCGGTCGAGGTCGCCGGTGAGCAGGTCGCGGTGGCTGATGGTGAAGTCTCCGTTGGGCAGCTTCTGCTCGGGTCCGTAGTGCCGGCCCGCGACGGCGGCGGGGAGGAAAGCGCGCAGGCTATGGCGCATGTCCCCGGGATACGTGACGGGTGCGCCCCAGTCTGAGGGGGCCCGGTCGGTGGCGAGCAGGACCCAGTGGTCGACGGGCACGGCGGCGTCGAGGTCCGGCGCAGTTCCGGTGTGGCTGTCCAGGGCCGGCACTGTCAGTCGGTCGGGGTCGAGGGGCGAGTACCACATCAGCAAGGGCTTGGCGCGTTGCGCGTCGGCGTTGTCGAAGCAGCACACGGCGATGGTGTGGTCGGGGAAGTGGTCGGCGTAGACGCACCCTCTCCGCTACGGCCTCCTGCTCCTCGGGTCGGCAGCCCGGCTCGGCTCGTCCGCACCCTGCCGTCACAAGCTCAGCAGCAGGTCCCTGACCGCGGCGGGCCGGGACAGGAACGGGTGATGGCCGGTGTCGAGTTCGACGACGCTGCCGGCCCGGCGGGCGAACTCGTGCTGCAGGCGCGGCGGGGTGCCGCGGTCCTGGGCGCAGACGAGGTACGTCGAGGGCACCTGCTGCCATGCGGCCGCCCCGACCACCTGCCCGGTCACCTGCACGCTCTGCCGGGCGAGGTGGTCCGCCGCCCGCACCTGGACCGTGGGGTCGCAGTCCTGCAGGAACGTGTCGACGAGGAGCTCTGCGCGGACCTCGAAGGTGCCGGTGTCTGGGTCGACGTCGAGGAAGGGGGCGGGGCTGCCGTCCCCGAACTCCGACAGGCTCTGCCCGACCTCGGGCAGGTAGCTTGAGATCAGCAGCAGGTGGCGTACCGACCCGATTCCCGCGGCGGCTTCCGCGGTGATGATGCCGCCGTAGCTGTGGGCGACCACAACGGTCGGCTCATCCCCGTCCTCCAGGACCTGCCGCACCGCGGCAACGTCCTCGGACAACCCCGGACCGTCTGCGCCTGCGGGCAGGCCCGCCTCGCCGCAGCTCGGCAGCGCCGGAGCCACGCTCGGCACACCTCGCTCCCGCAGCAGCTCGGCGGTGCGGTGCCACCACCACGACCCGTCCCGTACGCACGCCCCATGCACGAACACGACCCTCATCGCTGCCTCCACGTCTGCTGTGAGCAACCACGTCTGCTGTGAGCACCTTTCGATCAACGGTAGACGTAGTAGTCGTTACGTGAAAAATTCGGGGCGTGGGCAGACGACCGCAACCGCACATCAAGGACAGGCTGCTGGACGCCTGCGCCGATCACGCCCTCGCGCACGGTCTCCCCGACCGGCTCGAGCCGCTGGCCACCGCCACCGGCACCTCGGCCCGCATGCTGATCTATCACTTCGGCACCCGTGACGCCCTGCTGCGGGCCGTTCTCGGGCACGCGCGACAACGTCAACTCGACGCATTCGGGGACCTCCTGCGGGCGCGACCCGACGAGCCCTACACCGCGACCCTCAACCGCGCCTGGACCTCCATCACCGGCCCGGACGGGCAGCCGTACCTGCGGATGTTCGGTCAACTGCGCGAGAGCGCAGTGCAGCAGCTGTGGCCCGACTTCCGGCGCACGGCGACGACCGACTGGCTCGGGCCGCTCGAGGACGGCCTGCGCAGCATCGGCCGACCGGAGCTCGCGACGCTCGTCCTCGCTGTCATCCGCGGCCTCATCATGGACCTCGACGCCACCGGCGACACCACCCGCACCGACCGGGCCTTCCGTGACTTCGTCACCACAGTCGAGCAACTGTCCAGCGGCGACAGCTCAACCGCCCACCGCTCCGAGGAGCGCGCAGGCAGCGGCACTACCAGCACCGACACGGCGTCGGACACGTAGTGCTGCGTCGTCTACCGATCGCCCAGGTCGCAGGCTCGACGCGCGGCTGGCATGCGGGGGCCAAGCGTTCTCACACCGCCCCCGGCGGCCGAGGTGGCGCCAATCGGTATCTGGTGCCCGGCCTCGTCACGGGGCAAGCCGCCAACCTCACGGGACAAGGGCGGCCGAGCCAACCGCGATCAGCACCAATCCCGCGGTGACCGTGACACGCGGGCCGGCGCGCGCCGCGATCCGCGGGGACACCGGGCGGCTTCGTCACCGACGACGGGCGAGGCCTCTCACCGAGCCTGGCTCAAGGTCATCGCACCGCAATAGCGGGTGGCGACGTTTCGACTCCCGCGTGCGGGACGAGGCGGCATCGCCTCCCACCAGCCGGGGAAGATCAGCCGGCGGCGTTCTGTGCTGCTGAAGCCCGGGCCCGAATTGCCTTTCGGGTTGAGCCACCGGCGGCTAACGTTCGGGGGCAGCGAGTGATCCACGAGGAGCGAAGACATGGTCGGTCGTCCGAGCGCGCGTTGACGTTGTAGGCCGTGATCGGCCTGTCATCGCGTGCTGCCCTTGATGTTGCGGCACAGCGAGCCTTCTCCTGCCTGAACCGTCGGCGCACATGTCGTGTGCCCGGTAGCCGGCCTCGTTGTCGGCAACCCAAGGAACCCTGATGCCGTCCGCCTCCTGCCCCGTATCCGATTCCGGTCGCCCTGTTCCGTCAAGCCTGTGGCGGGACGGCGACTTCCGCAGACTCTGGGTGGGGCAGAGCGTCTCCCAACTCGGGGAACACGCAAGCCTGGTGGTTCTTCCGCTCTTCGCCGTCCTGACACTCGACTCCAGTGCCGACGACCTGGGCCTACTGCGCGCCGTAGGCCAGGCCCCGGTCCTGTTGCTCTCGCTCTTCGTCGGCGCGTGGGTGGACGGCTGGCGGACCCGCACAGTCATGGTGCTGACGGACGCCGGCCGGACCCTGGTCCTGGGTGCCGCCGCCGTGGCCGGGCTCTTCGGCTGGCTCGACCTGCCCGCGCTTCTCGTGGCCGCCTTCGCCGTCGGGGCCCTGTCCGTGTTCTTCGACGTGGCCTACCAGGCGTCACTCGTACGGCTGGTGCGACGGGATCAGCTGGTACGGGGCAACAGCGCCCTCGAGAGCAGCCGTTCCGCGGCTCAGATCGGCGGTCCCGCCCTCGGCGGAGCGTTGGTGTCCCTGCTGTCGGCCCCGATCGCTGCTGCCTCCGGCGCGCTGTTCTTCGCGCTGTCGTTCCTGTCCATCCGAGGCATCCGTCGGGTCGAATCGACTCCGGAACGTCTGGAACCTCGCCCTCGGGTCTGGCAGCGGATCCACGAGGGTCTCCGCTTCGTCGTCAGCGATACCTCGCTGCGGACCGTGTGCCTGGCCTCGGCCGCCTTCCAGTTCTCCTTCGCCGCCGTGATGACCGGCTACCTGCTCTTCCTGCCGCGGGAACTGCACCTGTCCGCCACCGCCGTCGGGCTGGCACTCGCGGCGACGGGACCGGGCGCGCTCCTGGGTTCCATGCTGGCCGCCCGCCTGCCGAACCGGTTCGGGTACGGCCCGGTGCTCGTGGCCGCGGCGGCAGTGGGCGATGGGGCGTTTCTGTGTGTACCCGCATTGCACGGCTCCTCTGCGGTGACCGTTCTCGCGCTCCTTGCGGTCAACTTAGTGTTCGGGGTCGGCGGCCAGTTGGTGAACGTCATGATCATGGCCGTCCGGCAGACCGTCACCCCAGACGGGATGCAAGGCCGCGTGGCCGCGACGATCACGTTTGTCGGCATGGGAATGTCCCCACTCGGCTCCCTGCTCGGCGGATTGCTCGCGCAGGAATGGGGGCCGCGCACCAGCCTCTTGGCCACGGCCGCAGGCATGATGCTGTCCCCCATGGTGATGGCTCTGTCTCCGCTGGCGGGGCTTGGAAAGACGCTTCCGGCCACGCAGGACACACCGCCGAAGGCCAGTCCGCGCCTCCCCCGCGCGTGAGTACACGGCAACCAATTCATGAGACGGTGATGTGGATCACTCTGCGGCTACCTAGGGTCGGGCGTACGCGATCATGATCGGAATGGACGCTTGTTTCCTTGGCATCGGTGATCTGGTCGAAGCGCCGTCCGTGGCGGTCGTGGTCGACGTTATGCGTGCTTTCACCGTGGCTGCCTGGGCCTTTGCCCAGGGGGCGGAAAAGATCGTTCTCGCTGAGTCGCTGGACGAAGCCCTGGCGCTCAAGGCTCGCAACCCGGACTGGGTGGCACTCAAAGACGGTCCCCCCGCGCCCGGGTTCGAACTGGTCAACTCGCCTGGACTGCTGCGGTCTGTGGACCTTGGCGGACAGACCGTCGTACAGAAGACCACCGCAGGGACGGTCGGCGCCCTCGCGGTCAAGGAGGCCTCGCTGGTGCTGTGCGCCAGCTTCGTGGTGGCGGAGGCAACGGCTCGGCTCTTGCGGACGCGCAGGAGTGACAGTGTCACGTTCGTGGTCACCGGCGAAGACGGGCAGGCCGATGAAGATCTGGCGTGTGCTCAGTACATCGCTAGAAGGGCCACGGAGGCCGGGACGAATGCTGCTGAGTTCGTCCGCCGGGCTGCCGAGTCACATGCCGCCGCCGAGTTGGCGGAGGGTGTGCGTGAAGGAGTCCACTCTGATGACGTTGCCCTCTGCCTTGAGGTCGACCGGTTCCCCTTTGCCATGCTGGCGACCTTGGAAGGTTCGCTCATGGTCGTCCGTCCGCAGCGGCTCGGCTCGTAGCGTTTGCATGTGACCGGGGAGAAGTGAGACAGAGGGCGCCTTCGCCCGCCGGCTGACTGCTGAGGACGCGAGGCGGCAACTCCCGGACACCCTCGGCCCTTCCCGCAGCTGGGCTGAGCCTCTACTCCCGCTCAGACGCTGCCTGGAGGCGGTGTTCTCTGGGGGAATGGCCGTAGGCGACGCGGAAGGCGCGGGTGAAGTCGGAGGCTCGAGCGAATCCCCAGCGACCAGCGATGACATGGATGGGTGTGGTGCGCATCGAGGGGTCCGTCAAGTCGCGGTGGGCACCCTCCAGCCGCAGGTTGCGGATCCCTGCGGCGACCGTTTCGCCTGGCGACTGCTGCTGAAAAATACGGTGCAGATAGCTGAGGGATATGTGAAGCGCGGCGGCGATCGCAGGTGGGGTCAGCTCAGGGTCATGCAGGTTCTGACGGATGAACGCATGGATGCGCCGCGCCGTGGCTCGCTGACGGGTCTCCTGCGGCAGGGCGGCTTCCGCGTCCAGTGTCTGGGCGAGCCAGGCCGAGATCAGGTCGAGTGCGACCGTGCCCAGGCGTGGTGCATCGCAGGGTTGGAGGGTTTCCGCCTGTCGGACCAGGCCGACGAGGAACTCCGTCAGCAGCGCCCCGACGCCCTCTCGTCCCGACAGTCCCCGGCCCAGTACCTCGCGGACCCGGTGTGGTGGCAGAGGCAGCAGCGCCTTGGGGAAGTCCACGCCCACGCCCTTGAAGACGCGGGACTCCTGGTTGTCCAGGGACCGCAGGTCCCACGGTTGTGAGCTGTCGGCCAGATGTAGGTCATACGTGCGGAACGTGTTGGTCCGGCTGGCGTGTTCGAGAGCCATCTCTCCGTCGAGCAGCAGCGTCAGGTGATACAGCCCGGGGTCAGACTGCCGCACCATTTTCGGGCTCCGCCGGAAACGCGTCGGCAGGAACGACGCCTGCATCACCGTCGCCGGCCCCAGCTCCAGCAGCTGTAGCTCCCCCCAGAACTGGGCCGAGTAGGGGCTGATGAAGTCGGTCGAGCGAGTCCGGCTGATCAGTTCCCGCCAGTAGTCGAACCGGTCTGCCGTCGGCACGTCCTCGCTTTGGAACACGGTCCCGATCATTTGCGTCCCACTCCCCCATGCCCTATCAGACGCTCCCACCCGCATCCGTCCCTATGAAGATCATGTCAGTTCCGGCGACAGGGCGGCCAGGACAGCTCTCCGAAAAGCTGGGTGGCCGTCATCACCCGCCCGGTAGCTGCACTGCCAGATCGGCCAGGGTTCGCAGCCGCCCGTCGGGGGTGCTTCAGGTAGGTGCCCTGCGACCGGCTGGGGCGAGCTGAACCACGAGGGCGTCCCCGCACTCCCGATCCGGCTTACGTAAACCGGTGCCGCGCTCCTACAGGACCTGAGCTGTGCGAGCCGACGAGAGCCAGCTGGGGAACTCGTGCAGCAGCCGGTCGTAGAGGAGATCGTCGCCTACGGTGCGGGGATCACGGCCGGCGTGGAAGAAGCCCGCGTTGTCGACGATGCGATGTCCGGGCACGGCCAGGTCGTCGAGACGGCGGAGAAAGGCGAACTCGTTGTCGTCGGGATCACCGAACCCGACGAACTGCCAGAACAGTGGGAGACGGGCAGCCTTGCACAGGTAACGTTCGGCGGCGAACTTGCTGGTCGGCCCGCCGTCGGTCTGGAAGATCACCAGGGCCGGCGCCTCACTGCCGGAAGCCAGATAGTGGTCGATGACATCGTCCATGGCCCAGTGGTAGTTCGTCCGACCCATGTGACCAAGGTTCTCGTGCAGCTTGTTGATACGGCCACGATGTCTTCCGAGCCTGAGATCAGTGGATCCGTCGACGTCGGTGGAGAAGAACACCACCGGCACCGTGCCGTCGTCATCGAGATGAGCGGACAGGGAAAGGACCTGCTCACCAAGATGCTGCATGGTGCCGTCCTTGTAGTAGGGCCGCATCGAACCCGAGCGATCCAGCACGAGATACACAGCAGCACGCACTCCCTCGAGACCGTGCGCGCGCACACTGGATCCGGCCGACTTGTAAAGACTCACCAAGTCCGGGGCCTGCGCCTGCATCTTGGACAGACTGATCGCCGGCGCCTCGTTCTGAACCCTGCCCATGGTCTCCACTCCTGTGTCGCGTGACGCCCTCATCCTCGCGGTCGAGGTGATCCCGCGAGTCGAACTTCTCCAACGAGCCCCCACGCTCGTCGGGCGTGTGCCCTGGGCCCCGGGTCCCTCGACACCACGCCCCTCTCGTCGCCGTCGCCGTTGAGGACACCCTCGACGTCGTCATCGAAATTGGCACCATGGCGGGGCGAGTCGAACACGCGGGCGCCGTCTGACTGGTGCCGGCCGCGGGACAGCGCCCCGTCCCTCGCAGCATCCGACTGCCGGACGCGAGCGACCCCAGAGCACGCAGTCAGTCCTGAGCGCCTGCGGACAGCAGGCCGAACGGGCGAAGGTCCTCGCGACGCAGTGGCGAGATTGGGGCTTACGCGGTCAGCTGCTCACGTACGTTGTGAACAGAGTTGGCCGGTCTGACGCCGCCTTCGGGCCGGCTGATCTCGGCCCACACCGCGTCGAGGGAGAGGCCGAGGACATCGGCGATCGCCGCGATGGTCGGGAAGGCGGGGGTGGCCACGCGGCCCGACTCGATCTTCCGGAGGGTCTCCGGCGAGATACGTGCGTCGAGCGCGGTATCGATCATCGAGCGCTCTCCCCTGGCCCGACGCAAGAGGGCGCCGAGGCGCTGTCCGCGTTCGACCTCTGCGGGAGTGAGCGGCAACCTGACCATGACTCCGATTCTAGTACCGGTACAGTATTACCGGTATAGTTATTGGTTGCATGAGAAGGGCGCCGCATGATCGAGATCCTGAACCCCACCCTGTTGGCCCGAGCAAAAGACACAGGCACCCTGGTCGCTGACATCCTGCAGACGCTGAAGAGCCGTAGCGCGATCGGCACGAACCTTCTGGACATCGACCGGTGGGCCAAGGCCATGATTGTCGAGGCGGGAGCAGTGTCCTGTTACGTCGACTACGAGCCGTCCTTCGGACGCGGCCCGTTCGGCCATTACATCTGCACGGCCGTCAACGACGCGGTGCTCCACGGGCGGCCGTACGACTACACGCTGGCCGACGGCGATCTGCTGACGCTCGACCTCGCCGTCGCCCAAGGCGGAGTGGCTGCGGACGCTGCCATCAGTTTCATCGTGGGCGACACAAAGCCCCCGGAGAGCGTCGCGATGATCAGTGCGACCGAACGCGCACTGGCCGCAGGCATCGCCGCCGCCGGGCCCGGGGCTCGCATCGGCGACATCTCCCATGCCATCGGCACGGTTCTGAGCGAGGCGGGGTACCCGATCAACACCGAGTTCGGAGGCCATGGCATCGGATCAACCATGCACCAGGACCCGCACGTCTCGAACACCGGACGACCTGGCCGTGGATACAAACTGCGTCCTGGGCTGCTGCTGGCACTGGAGCCGTGGGTGATGGCGGACACCGCCGAACTCGTCACTGACACCGACGGGTGGACGCTCCGAAGCGCGACAGGCTGCCGGACAGCCCACAGCGAGCACACGATCGCCATCACGGACGACGGAGCCGAAATCCTCACCTTGCCGAAGCGCGCACAGCCGTGACGTCGGAGCCATGTGTTGATCTCGTCCAAGCACCGAACTGCCCTGGGCCGGCGCGTTCATGACGCTGGGTGGTCGTCCTCGTGGACCGGACGGGGGCGGCTCTCGACTCCGTGAGCGGTGCTGCTTAGGATCAAGGCACGGCATCGCGTGTCGGTCACCGGCTGGGTGAGGCATGGAGGTGCCCGTGAGACTGCCTTGCGGAGGCATTCCACACATGCCAGTCGAGTTGAACCACACCATCATCCATGCCCGGGACAACCGGGAGTCGGCCGAGTTCCTGGCGCACATCCTGGGGCTCGAGGTCGGGACCGAGTGGGGTCCGTTCATTCCCGTGGCCACCAGCAACGGGGTCACCCTGGACTTCGCCGCCATCCCCGCGGAGTCGATCGTCATGCAGCACTATGCGTTCCTCGTGTCCGACGAAGAGTTCGACGCGGCTTTCGCGCGTATCCAGCAGGCCGGAATCACGTACTACGCCGATCCGCATCTGAAGCAGCCCGGAGAGATCAACCACCACCACGGTGGGCGCGGACTGTACTTCAAGGATCCGTCCGGGCATGGCATGGAGATCATCACACGGCCCTACAGCAGCCACTAGGAGCCGACGGCATCGCCAGACAGTGGCAGGCCAGGGGCACCCCTGGCCTGCCACTTTGTGGGCGGAGTTCCGGCCGCTGCGCCGAGCACCGCGAGGTGATCGCCTGTGCCGTGAGGTGTGCGTACTGGTACGGCGACGGTGACCACTTCTCACGGCGCGGCTGGATCGTCGCTTTCCTGCTGGCTGTACTCACCTTCGGCGCCGGACTGGCGTCGCGCACCGAGCCAGGCATGGGGCCAAAGGTTGGCAACGTCGCGTGCAGCCACTGGCGCGGCGCCCGTAGCTGCCTTCCTCCCCCGCACGGTCCAATCCCATCAGGACCACGAACCCGGCCCGTGAGGCTGGTGACTGGTCCGCCGGATGACGCGGGCTCGGCGCCCCGTGGCAGGGGGTGTCCGCCTTCGAACTGGCCCTCGATGCCCGGGAACCGCTTCCATTTCGGCAGGGAAATGTCGTGGTTGGACACTTTGCGACAAGGGGTCCGCACCAGGCCTCATTGATGCTGAGATGTCGCATGGACCCAGGCAAGCGCAAGGCGCAGCCCCGCACGGCCCCCGTGGCTGAGGAACCGTTTCGGGCGCTGCTGGAGGCGGCTCCCGACGCGATGGTGATCGTGGACGACTCCGGGGTGATCCGCCTGGTCAATGCCCAGACCGAGGCCTTGTTCGGTCATCCTCGCCACGAACTGCTCGGCCGCCCGATCGAGATTCTGGTTCCGCAGCGCTTCCGGGCCCAGCATCCGGGACACCGTGCCGGCTACTCCGGCAACCAGCAGGTCCGTCCGATGGGAGCCAGCCTCGAACTGTACGGGCTGCGCCGCGACGGGGCCGAGTTCCCGGTCGAGATCAGCCTCAGCCCGCTGCAGACCCCCGACGGACTACTGATCTCCGCCGCGGTGCGTGACGTCAGCGAGCGCAAGGCCGCCGAAGCGCGCTTCCGCGCCCTGCTGGAGGCGGCTCCCGATGCCATCGTCATCGTGGATGACACCGGCACCATCCAGCTCGTCAACGCTCAGACCGAAGCCCTGTTCGGCTATCGGCGCGAAGAACTCCTGGGACGCCCGGTCGAAGTACTGGTCCCCCAGAGGTTCCACCACCATCATCCCGCCCACCGCCACGGCTACGTCGACAACCGCCGCGTGCGCCCCATGGGCGCCGGCCTGGACCTGTACGGGCTGCGCAAGGACGGAGTCGAGTTCCCGGTCGAGATCAGCCTCAGCCCCCTGGAAACTCCGGACGGCACCCTGGTCTCCGCCGCCATCCGCGACGTCAGCGAGCGCAAGAAGGCCGAAGCCCAACTCGCCGAACTGTACGAGCAGCAGCGCCACGTCGCCCTGACTCTGCAACGCAGCCTGATGGGCTCACCCGCCCCGCTGCCCGGCATGGACACCTCCAGCCGCTATTTCCCCGCACGCCAGGGGCTCGGCGTGGGCGGGGACTGGTTCGACCTGATCGCACTGGGTGGCGGTCGCATGGGGGTACTGATAGGTGACGTCATGGGGCGCGGCCTGGAGGCCGCCGCCGTAATGGGCCAACTCCGCTCGGCCTCGCACGCGTTGGCCAAGACAGGCATGCCCCCCTGGCAGCTGATGCGAGCCCTGGACGCGGTCGTCAGCGAACTGCCCGACCAGCTCGTCACCTGCTGCTACCTGGTACTGGACCCCGACGAGAGCACCCTGACCGTGTGCTCCGCCGGACACCTGCCAGTACTACTCGTAGACCCCACCGGGCAGGTCCGCAGACTCCCGGTTCCCGTCAGCGTGCCCCTGGGCGTCGGTGAAGTGCCCCACCAGGAGACCCGGCTGACCGTCCCGCCGGCCTCAGTACTGGCGCTGTACACCGACGGTCTGGTCGAAACCCCCACCAGCGACATCGAGTTGCAGATCGACGCCCTCGCCATCGCCCTGGAGAAAGCCGTCGCCGACACTTCCTGCCTGGAGCGGGCCGCCGACTCCGTACTCACCGCACTGCTGCCCGACCCCCAGGACTACGCCGACGACGTCACCCTCCTCCTGACCCGTATTCCCCCCGCTCCGGTGACCGCGCTGTCCGCGCTCCTGCCCGCCCAACCGGTCAGCGTGAGGGAAGGACGCCGCTTCCTGCGCCGCACACTGCACGACTGGCACTGCGACGATCTCACCGACACGGCCTGCCTGCTGGCCTCCGAACTCATGGCCAACTCGGTGCGCCACGCATGCGACCCACTGCGCCTGCGCATGCGCCGCACCAGGGACGAACTGCACATCGAGGTCTGCGACGGCAGCCCGGTCCTGCCCCAGGCCAGGACCGCGAGTGCTGATGAGGAGTCAGGCCGTGGACTGGTCCTGCTCGACCAGCTGGCCTCGGCCTGGGGCACGCTGCCCACCCAGGAAGGCAAAGCCGTGTGGTTCTCACTCCCCCTGCCCACCTCCGCCCGCCACCCGGAAGAGAACAGACCGGGCGCCGCGGACCACTTGTCGAGTGCATCCTCTCCGCCTTGAAGGGAGGGGAGGGTTCCATCTTGCCGACAGCGACTCCCAGGGGGCGGCTGCTTCGGCCCTTCCCCCGTCAGGGGTCCGCTGCGCGACACGCAGGGCCCAGATGACGAAGCCGTAGATCGCGATCAGGATCAGCGACCAGGCGGGGTGGTACGGAATCGATCAGGCTGGCCGTGCCGGTGACCACGACGCTCCAGCCGGAGTGGGGCGTGAGGTACGTGCGCGGGCAGCTGTTGCGCGCCGGAGTCGCGGCCCGGCGTATCCGCTACGAAGTCTTCTGCCCGGACCTGTGGTTGCCCGGCAGCCCGACCGCCTGAGTGGTACCGGAGGCCCCCGCCGCACCGTCGAGCAGCCAGGCGCATGGGTGTCGCGGCGGCGCGACCGTCGCCCGCGGGCAACGAAGGCCTGCGACAACGTCACGGAGTTGGGCAGGATCGAGGCGCGCGCACGCGGCCAGGACCGCCGGGATCCGCCGAGGGAGCGCGCGTGCAGGGCTTGTCGGCGGGTCCTCTGATACCGCCTGTCAGGTCCTGACAGCTGTCGACGACCGCTGTCAGCGTGCTGTCCGCCGGCTGTCAGCGGGGCCCGGCATCGTCATGGTCATCGAGAACGACGAGGACCTGACGAGGAGTTGTTGAACATGGCGTACGCGATCCGGGCCGAGGGACTGGTCAAGAAGTACGGCGACTTCACCGCGCTGGACGGCGTCGACCTGGAGGTCCCGGCCGGCAAGGTCGTCGGCGTCCTGGGCCCCAACGGCGCCGGCAAGACCACCACCGTGCGGATCCTGGCCACGCTGATGCGCCCCGATGGCGGACATGCCACCATCGGCGGCCACGACATCGTCAAGGACCCGGTCAGGGTCCGGCAGCTGATCGGGCTGACCGGTCAGTACGCCTCCGTGGACGAGACCCTGTCAGGCACCGAGAACCTCGTGCTCATCGGGCGGCTGCTCGGCCTGTCCCGGCGCGACGCGAGGGCGCGGGCCGCCGAGCTCCTGGAGAACTTCTCCCTCGCCGAGGCGGCCCGCAAGCCGATCACCACCTTCTCCGGTGGTATGCGACGGCGTCTGGACCTGGCCGCCTCCCTGGTCGGCCGGCCTCACGTGCTTTTCCTGGACGAGCCCACCACCGGCCTGGACCCGCACGCCCGGCAGGAAGTCTGGGATGTCGTCAGGCAGTTGGTCGCCGACGGCTCCACGGTGCTGCTCACCACCCAGTACCTGGAGGAGGCCGACCAGCTCGCCGACTCCATCACCGTCTTCGACAAGGGCCGCACGGTCGCCGAAGGCCGGCCCGGTGAGCTCAAGCGCCGCGTCGGCGGCCAGATCCTCCAGGTCCGGCCCACCGTGGCCGCCGATGTACCGCAGGTCGCGGGGATCCTCGCCGAGCTGACCGGACACGCCCCCGCCCAGGACTCCGGCGTACTCACCGTGCCGGCCGACGACCCGCTGGTCGTCGCCGCGGTCGCTCGCCGTCTGGATGGCGCCGGCATCACCGCCGACGAACTCGGCCTGCGGCTGCCCAGCCTGGACGAGGTCTTCCTCGCCCTGACCGGACACGCGCCCGCCGTCACCGACGACCAGCCCGTCGCCGTATGAGCCACCGGCTCCCCCGTTCCGCGCAGACTCCCGAGAGGACCCCGTCATGAGCACCCAGCCCCTCACCGCCCACGCAGAGCTCTCCAGCCGTATCGGCCTCGCGCAGACCGCCCAGCACAGCTTCGCCCTCGCCGGCCGGGGCGTCACCAAGTTCGCGAAGTCGCCGATCCAGCTGGTCGATGTGATCCTCACTCCGATCATCAGCCTGCTGATGTTCGTCTACCTCTTCGGGGACGCCATGTCCGGCGGCGACACCGACCGCTACCTGCAACTCGTCACCCCCGGCGTCATGGTCATGGCCGTCTTCCAGGCCAGTGTCGGCATCGGCGCCTCGCTCTGCGCGGACGCCAGTACCGGAATCTTCGACCGGTTCCGCAGCCTGCCGATCGCCCGCTCCAGCCCTCTGATCGGCGCCGTTCTCGCCGACATCGTCCGCTACGTCGTCTGTCTGGGCACCCTGGTCGTCCTGGCCCTGGTCATGGGCTACCGCGTCGAGACCGGGCCGGTCGCCTCGCTCGCCGCGCTCGCCCTGCTCGTCGGCTTCGCCCTCAGCTTCTCCTGGATCTCGGTGTACCTCGGCATGCTGATCAAGAACCCCGCCTCCGTCCAGGGGCTGATGACCATCCTGATCCTGCCGCTCACCTTCGCCAGCAACGTCTTCGTCCCCAGGGACGACATGGCCGGCTGGCTCCAGGCCTGGTCCGACGTCAACCCCGTCTCCCTGGTGGCCGACGCGGTCCGCGGCCTGCTCAACGGTGGCCCGGTCGCCTCCTCCCTGGCCGGCACCTTCGCCTGGATGGCCGGAGTGGTCGTGGTCTTCTTCCCGCTGGCCATGCGCGCCTACCGCAAGAACGCCGGCTGATCCTCATGATCCTCCGGTGACACGGCCCGGCCGGGTGGGGTCCGCACCCAGAGTGCGGACCCCACCCGGCCTGTCCGCATGACCGCTCGCGCCTCGGCCGTACGACCGCACGCCTCGGCCGTATGACCGCACGCGCCTCGACCGTGTAACCGCACGCCTCGGCCGCATGACCGCACGCGCCTCGTCCGTGTAACCGCACGCCTCGGCCGCATGACCGCACGCGCCTCGTCCGTGTAACCGCACGCCTCGGCCGCATGACCGCACGCGCCTCGTCCGTGTAACCGCACGCCTCGGCCGCATGACCGCACGCGCCTCGTCCGTATGACCGCACGCGGATCGTCACATCCGCGGTTCCGCGCGCAAGGTCTCCGCCTCCAGCCATCGCAGCGCGTCCTCGCGGGAGTACTCGGCCCCCGGCTCGTACGCCTTCTTGAAGCCCTCCTCGCCCAGAGTGGCCACGATGCGGTCGACCAGCTCGCACCACTCCGGCTCGCCCCAGTCGAAGGCGCCGCGCATCACCTGGCTCATGCCGAGCGACCTGGCTCCCTCCTCGGGAGCGCCCTCCAAAGTCCGCAGTGCGCCGAGCAGTTCCGCCACCCAGGCCAGCGCGGCGCCCGCTCCCTGGCCGAACAGCGCGCCGGCCGCCTCGGGCAGCAGGGCCCTGGCCCGCACGGCGTCCCCCTCGGCGAGACGGTTCTCGATGCGGGTGCTGACGATCAGGTCGCGGGCCAGTCCCCTGAGGGAGGGGCGCCGGGCGCTCAGCGCCTCGAGCCGGTCGAGGGTCGCGTCGGACTGTGCCAGGTCACCGGCCCTGCGGTGCACATTGGCCAGGCCCACGAGGATGTTGGCCTCCAGGCGCAGCTGTCCACGCTCGCGGGCCAGCCGGTGGGCGGCGTGCAGATCGCGGAAGGCGCCTGCCAGATCGCCGCTGCGCCGGCGTTCGCGGGCGAGTCGGGCCTTGCTGAGGTAGAGGTAGTCCTCGGTGCCGAGTTCGGAGCTGAGTGCCACGGTCCGTTCGAAGGTGGCGATGGCCTGGGGGTACTCGCCGCGCAGGGAGTGGTCGCGGCCGATCGGGAACAGGCTCATCACGATCCCCCAGCGGTCGCCCACCTCCTCGAAGCCGCGCAAGGCCTCGATCCGGGATCCGGCGCCGGTGACCAGGTCGCCCTGTTCGGTGAGGGCGAAGTCGCGTGCCAGGTGGGCGCTGGCCCGCACCCACGGGTCGGGCGAGTCGAGGGGATCCCGGCCCACGGTCTCGCCCGGTCCTGACGCGCTTGCGGGGAAGGAGACCTGGGACATCCGCAGGAGCAGTACGGCCGGGTGGAACTCGCGTGCCGTCGCCGACTCGCCCTCGGCGGCCGGACGTTCGCTGCCGCCTGCGCGTGTCGAATCCCGTGTCTGTGGGGAATCCGGCTCCGTGGCCGCAGCCGGATATGTGGCGAGCTGAGTGCTCATCCCCCTGATCCCCCAGTACCAGTACATCGCCCCGGCGAAGCGTGCGGCCAGGTTCTTGTCCCGGGCGTCGGCGACCGAGCGCAGCGCGAGCACCAGGTTGTCGTGTTCGGTGTCGAAGACCTCGATCGCACGCAGTTGCTCCCCGGTACGGAGGCGGGGTTCGTGCTCTTCCGCGAGGGCCAGGAAGTACGCGGCATAGCGCTTGGTGACGGCATCTGCCGACTCGGCGTCGGCGAGCTGCCTCGCCGCGTACGCGCGTACCGTCTCAAGCATCCGGTAGCGCGGCTCGCCCACCCCTTCGCCGACGGTGTGGACCAGCGATTTCTCGACCAGGGCGTCGAGGACGTAGGGGATGTCGGCGGCCGGAAGCGACGGGTCCCCGCAGACCGCTTCGAGCGCGGGGACGGTCGCTCCGCCCGGGAAAACCGACAGTCTGCGGGCGAGAATCCGCTCGGGTTCGTCGAGCAGGTCCCAGCTCCACTCGACCAGCGCGAGCAGGGTGCGCTGGCGGGGCAGAGCGGTGCGGCTGCCCGAGGCGAGGAGGCGGAAGCGGTCGTCGAGGCGGCTCGCGACCTGCTCGACGCTCATCGATCGGAGCTTCGCCGCGGCCAGTTCGAGGGCGAGCGGCATCCCGTCGAGCCGTCGGCAGATTTCGACCACGGCGTCGAGGACGGAGTCGTCGAGCGTGAAGTCCGGCCGGACTCCGGCGGCCCGGTCGACGAAGAGGCGGACGGCGGGCGACTGCGCGGCCTCGGCGGGCTCCGGTGACCCGGTCGGCATGGCGAGGGGGCCGAGGTGGCACAGAGACTCGCCGGTGATCGCGAGGGCCTCACGGCTGGTGGCGAGAATGCGCAACTCTGGTGATGCGTCGAGGAGTTCGGTGGTGAGTTCGGCCGCCGCCTCGACGAGATGCTCGCAGTTGTCGAGCAACAGCAGGGCGTCGCCGCTGCCGAGGAGTCCGGCCATGCGCTCGACCGGGATGTCCCGCTGCCCCTGGCCGGCGTCGTAGAGGCGGCCGTCGGTGGAGCTGAGGGCGCCGAGTACCGCGTCGGCCAGCTGGTCCGGTGCGCTCACACCGGCGAGCGGCACGAACCAGACCCGGCCGCGTGCGTGGGCGCCGTCACGGGTGGCCGCTTCGAGGGCAAGCCGGGTCTTGCCCGCACCGCCGGGGCCGACGATCGTGACCAGCCGACTGCGGTCCAACTGCTTCGCAAGCAGGTCCAGTTCACTGGTCCGGCCGACGAAGCTGGTCAGCCGGGCCGGGAGGCGGCTCGGGGCGGCCTCGGTCCGCTCGGCGGGCGTCACCAACTCACCCCGCAGCAGGACCAGGTGGACCTCCCGCAGTTCGGCCGACGGATCGACGCCGAGTTCCTCGCCGAGCCGCTTGCGTATCGCCTCGTACACCGCGAGCGCGTCGGACTGCCGTCCGGCCGCGGACAGCGCCCGCATCCGCAGTCCGGCAACCCTCTCGCTCAACGGCCGTTCAGCACCAGCCGTTTCGAGGTCGGCCAGCACCTCCCTGTGCCGCCCGAGCCGCAGCTCGGCATCGCAGCGGTCCTCGGCCGCCGCGGTCCGCAGATCATCCAGCCGGGTCGCGACGGGCCCGGCGAACGGGGCGTCGAGGACATCGGCGAGCGCCGCGCCCTGCCACAGCCCGAGCCCCGTTGTGAACAGCGAGGCCGCCTCATCGACCCGACCGGCCGCGAGTGCCCGCCTGCCCTGCGCGGTCAGATCCTCGAAACGGTGAACGTCCACGTCCTCCGCCTGTACCGAGAGCCGGTAGCCGCCGGGCGCGGACTCCACCGCCGCGGACCCGCGCAGCGCCCTGCGCAGCCGGGACACCAGCGCCTGCAGCGCGTTGGCCGCGTCGGCGGGCGGCTCCTCTCCCCACAGGCCGTCGACGAGCGAATCGACGGACACCGCCCGACCGTATTCGAGCGCGAGCCTGGCGACGAGCATCCGCAGCCGGACGCCACCCACCACGATCGGCGTCGCATCGTCGGCGTACACCTGTATCGGTCCAAGCAGCACTACGCGCACCACCACGGCCTCCCCC
This sequence comes from Streptomyces sp. NBC_00289, assembly GCF_041435115.1. Taxonomy (NCBI): domain Bacteria; kingdom Bacillati; phylum Actinomycetota; class Actinomycetes; order Kitasatosporales; family Streptomycetaceae; genus Streptomyces; species Streptomyces sp. NBC_00289. The sequence continues at coordinate 1,141,900 of NZ_CP108046.1, forward strand.
TCCGGACCGACCGGCCCCTCCCGTGTCGATCATCCCTCCAACGCCGGGTCAGCATCACCCAACTGACGCCGCTGGTAAAGGCCCTTCGGCACCAGGACGCCCCTGTCGAGGCAGCTCCACCGGACCTGGCTGGTACGTGACAGATGGCCGAACCGAATCCCCACCGCATGCGGCGAGAACCAGCCACGGGCAGCCCCCGCCCGATCCACCGGACCCGGCGGACACCTGCGGGTCCTAGGCCGATGATTCGGCGGACCGGCCGGGCCATCGGGTGAAACGGCGCAGTCCCCGCCGTGTGGGCTTGAGGGGCTTGTCCTCGGGGGCGAGCGGCCCCTGGCCTGCGGTCAGGGCCGGTGCCGCGGCCGAGGGCGGCATCGACCGCCCGCCCTGTTCGAGCCGGCTCCGGACGGCCTGGGCCATGGCCTGGTGGGACGGTTCCAGCAGCAGACCCTCCGCGGACAGCCGCTCCCACATGTGCAGCAGCTCCTGTCCCCGGGTGGCCACCTGCCTCTCGTCCATCAGCCGCTGCCACGCCGCGGTGGCGCGCGCCACATCGGGCGCCGCCCGGTTCAGGTCGGTGCGGGAGCGGATGCGCGCGACGGTCAGCGCGAGGGTGATGGAGAGCGTGTAGTCGCTGCGCAGATAGGCGAGGTACGCCTCGATCGCCCGTGCCTCCAGCGAGAGTTCGTCCTCCGCGCCCCTGCGCAGCGTGAGGTGTTCCCGCAGCGCGCTGGCGAGGACGAACGCGGCGTGGAGCTCCTCGTGCTGCGCGTGCTGGATGATGCGCTCGACGCGGGCGAGCGGAGGGAACGCCTCCTCTTCCGCGGCGGTGCGCTCGAGCCCTGGCGGCAGGTCGTCCTCGTCGGCGATGGTCCGGCTCGACCCGTCGGGATACACGCGCAGGCGTGCCACCTGCTGCGCGGTGCGGTCGATGACCGTGGCCGCCACCGGGGCCCCCAGGGTGCGGGCGAACATGGCGACGGCGTCGAGAATCGCCTCGTTGGGCTGCCGTCTGCCGCCCATCTCCAGCAGATGGCCGTTGACCACCGTCGACCCGTCCTCGGCCACGTAGGCGTCGAGACGGATCAGCGGCGGTGCGCTGAGCGCGGGCAGGCGCCCCTCGTCACGGGGTGTCAGCGAGTGGGACATCCGGTCAGACTCCAGGTCGGACGACACCGAGAATGGACATGGAGGCGGCCGGCGCGGTCGTGACCGTGCGTCCGGGCCGTGGGGCGTGGACGATCTGCCCACCCCCGATGTACATGCCCACGTGCGTGGCGTCGCTGTAGTAGATGATCAGGTCTCCGGGCTGCGCGGACGCCAGGCCGACCCGGGTCAGTCCCTGCCACTGCGCCTGCGACGTACGGGGTATGGGGTGACCGGCCGCCGCCCACGCCGCGGAGGTGAGTCCCGAGCAGTCGTACGAGGAGGGGCCCACGGCGCCCCACACGTACGGTTTGCCGATCTGCGCCATCGCGAAGTCGACGGCCTTCCCGGCCGCTCCGCTCGCCTTCGTCCCGCTGCCGCCCGCGCCGGTCCCGGTCGAGGTACCGCCGCCGCCCGCGCCGGTGCCTGTCCACTTGGACCTGGCCTCCTTCGCCTTTTCCTTCTCCAACTGGGCCAGCTTACGGGTCTGTTCCTTCTCAAGCCCCGACTCGATCTGCTCGGCCTCGGCGATCTTCACCTCGATCTTCTGCTTCGCCTCGGCTTTGTCCGCGCGGCTGCTGTTCAGCTCCCGCAGCTCCTTCGCGGCGGTGTCGGTCTGCCGGCTCAGCTGCGCGCGGGCGGTTTGCTGGGTTTCTGAGACGTTGACCAGGCTCCGCAGGGCCTGTCGGGCCTGGGATGCCTCGTCCAGGGCCTGGTCGGGGTGGTCGCCGAGCAGCAACTGAATGCCCGTGGCGGCGAGATCGCCCCCGCGGTACTGCGTCCGGGCGGCCGCCCCCGCGAGGTCGTGCAGATCGTCCACCCGGCTCTCGGCGCGGGCCAGGCCCTTCTTGAGCGACGTCAGCCGCTTCTCCTGCTTGGCCGCCTTCTCGTCCGCGGCGTTGTACGCCTCGGTGGCCACCTCCGCCTCGCGGTAGAGGCCGTCCAGTTCGGCGCGGATGTCCTCGATCGACTTGTCGCCCTGCGGGTCGGGTTCGCTCGGCGTCGCGTAACTCGGCCCAGGTATCAGGGCGATCGCTAAGAGGAGGGTTGCCGTGGTGACCCGACTCCGCAGCCGTCGGCCGCCGGTCGACACGTTCATGAGCGCTCCACTTTCAGAGGTCGCGTGCATGCGGCTCGGATGGACGACCTGCCCATCGCCGTCGCCACCGCGATGTGTACGGAGGACCGTTCAAGTCTCGAACACACTACCGTCACACGAACGGCTGACCCCACTAGGCCCGCGCGTGTCAACCTGCGCGCAGGCAACTTCTTCACCGCCGCGACGAGGAGCGGGCGTTGGTGCCGGTGCCGGCCTGCGGGTGGCCTGTTCTTGGCCACCCGCAGACGTCCTCAACTCCGGCGGCGACTCCGCCCTCGACGGCTGAAAATCGATTCGTTCGTGCTCGCCTCGTCAGGTACGGTCGCGTGATTGTTTTCTGCCGGGGAGCCCACGAGGTACGCGCGTGGTCCCCCCGCGGTTCCCAGGCTGAAAGTGGGTTTCGTCCATGGCATGTCGTATCGGTGAGCTCGTGCTCGGTTGCCGCGACCCTGAGGTGCTGGCGCGGTTCTGGTGCGAGGTCCTGGACTTCGTCGTGCTCGATCGCGAGGACGACGGCTCGATGGAGATCGGGCCGCGCGAAGGGTTCGGCGGTCCACAGCCGACGATCTTCCTCAGTCGCAGGGACGAGCCGGAGAAGGGGAAATCCCGGCTGCACATCGACGTCAATGCCACCGACCGCGATCAGGACGCCGAGCTCGAACGCCTTCTGCAGCTTGGTGCTCGCCCGGCGGACATCGGTCAGACCGGGGACGAGCAGTGGCATGTCCTGGCCGACCCCGAAGGCAACGAGTTCTGCCTGCTCAAGGCCCGCCTCGCCCCACTCTGACGCTCACCGGTCACGCCTCCGCACCGGGCCCGTAGGGTCTGCCGAGAAGCCAGCGGGCACGCGGCCGGAACTGCTACGGGCGTTGCCCCTTCCGCCCCACTCGATGAGGCAACGAGCCACTGCGCACGACCTGTCGGTGATCTTCGGCTGGTTCGAGTTGCCGACGATCCGCCGCGGATCCGTACAGGTCAGTGGAGGGTGGGTCGGTAGATGAGCTCCTGGATGTGGCCGTCGAGCGTCCGGTTCTCGACCAGCTCCAGGTCGAAGTCGGCCGCGCCCTGGAAGATCGCGTCCAGCCCGGTCTGACCGGTGATGACAGGGAAGAGCGTCACCTGCAAGCGGTCGACCAGGCCCGCGGCCATCAGCGCCCGGTTCAACGACAGACTGCCGTGCGAACGCAACGGCACCTCGGACTCCTCCTTGAGCCGGGCGACCACGTCGACGGCGTCACCGCTCACGACGGTCGCGTCCGGCCAGTCGAGGGGGCCCTTCAGCGTCGTCGACACCACCGTTGCCGGCAGGCTCCTCATCCGAGTCACCCATGCGTCCCGCACATCGGACTCCTCGGTGCTCGAGGCCAGCATTCGCGCGAACGCCCGATACGTGTTGGCCCCCATCACCATCCGCTGTTCCGGGCTGTACAGGGACAGGCGGTGGTCGAGCAGTTCGGGGCCTTGTTTACCCCAGTATCCGGTCCAGTTGGCGCTGGCGGCGCCGAAGCCGTCGAGGCTGGAGAAGACGTCGAAGGTGTAGGTAGCGGTCATGTCGTTCTCCTCGAGTGGGATTGATGGGTGTGGGTACAGAACCGGCGACCTTGTACGGGTGGTGGGCTTCGGCAGCCGTCGCACCCAGTAGACCCAGCGCGCTCTCGAAACTCATCGCCATGCCGACCACAAGGGGCCCCGACCACCCGAATGGCATGTGCTCAATGATCGACGGCGCGAGACAGCGACGGCGGCGAGCTCTCGCGCACGGTCCACAGGGGCATCCGGACAGCGCTGCTCAGGGCCCGACCTCCTGATCAAGAAGGCCCAGTAGGTGGCGGACGGACCTCAGCTCCTCACGGCTTCCGCGATCCGCAGGGCGGCCTGGGCGGGCGTGAGGTGCGTGGTGTCGACGACCTCGGCCTCGTCGTGCAGCCACGCGCGGGCCGCCTCGGCGTACGGCTCGAGGTATGCGAGACGGAACTGGGACGGGCCAAGAACAGTGTCCCCCTCGATACGTCCGCGGAGGGTCTCCTGGTCCGCGTGGAGGACGAAGTGCCGTACCGGGATGGCGTGTTGGGCGAGGCCCGTGCTGATCTCGCGCCAGTACCGCTCGACCAGGACGGTCATGGGCATCACCAGAGTGCCGCCGGTGTAGTCGAGTACGTGGCGGGCGGTCTCGACGACGAGCGGCCGCCACGGCGGCCAGTGCTGGAAGTTGTCCGTCCCGGGCAACCCCGGCGTGATGTCCATGAGCGTCTCGCCGACCTTCTCGGCATCGAACACCCGTGAATCCGGGATCAGTTGCTGCACGAGCGCACTGGTCGTCGTCTTGCCTGCGCCGTGGGTGCCGTTGAGCCATACGATCATGGGACGCGATGCTAACGCCGTGCGCGCCGCGGGAGCGGCAGGCCGGAAATCCGGTACGGCTTCGGCGATTCCCCGGATGATGCCCACCCGGCGTGGGCGCGAAGCCGGTCCCCACCCTCGCCGATCAGGGGAGGATGTCCGCAGCCCGCACAAGCCGGCGGCAGACGATCCGGGAGCATGGTCGACAGCCCCGGCCCGGACGTTCCCGAAACTGTTGCTTGATCAGGTAGGGCCCACGAGCACACATGTGGCGGGGATCACGTGAGGGAGAAAACCTGCGGCCCGGCTCGGGCGTCTAGCCGGTGTGAGATCAATCAGGGCACCGCTGCACGAGCTGGACGAGGAACGTCTCGTCCGACTGGTGGCGAAGGGCGACCGTGCCGCGTTCGAAGAGTTGTACCGGCGTACGTCGCCGTGGATGGCGGTGCGACTGCGCCGCCGTTGTGTCGACGACCAGATCGTCGCGGAGGTCATGCAGGAGACCTACTTGGCGGTGTGGCGGGCGGCGGGTGCGTTCGCCGAGGCCGCGGTCGGAGGTTCGGCCACTGGTTGGCTGTGGACGATCGCGGCGCGCCGCCTCGTCGACGCGTTCCGGCGCAGGGCTCACCACGCGGAGCCGCCGCCGGCCGCCGCTGTGCCCGACCTGGCGCCCGCCGCAGAGGAGGAGGCGCTCGCGGCGACCGTCGGCGGTGATGTCGGTGACGCGCTGCGGTGCCTCGCGCCGGAGTTGAGACAGGTACTGCAGGCCATGGTGCTCGACGGGCTGTCCGTCCGGGAGACCGCGGTCCTGCTCGGGCTGCCCGAGGGCACGGTCAAGACCCGTGCTCGGCGGGCCCGGATCGCGATGCGGAGGGCGCTGGCGTGAGTGGGGAACATGCGTCGATGCGGACCATCGAGGGTTACGCGCGCGGTGGCGCGGATCTCGCCGCCGACGAGGTGTGGGCCGTGGAGGCTCACCTGGAGACGTGCCGGGTGTGCCGTGACCGGCTGTCTGCCGCTGTCGGTGCCGAGGTGCCCGTGGTGGCGTCGCTGGTGGACACCGTCTGGTCAGCCCTCGAACCGCGGTTGACGGTCACCGCCATGATGCCGCGCGGACGGCGCTGGTCGGCGCGGCTGTCGAGGTGGATGACGCCCTCGATGGTGCCGTGGCTGGCCATGGTCGTGGGAGTGACGTTGCTGGCCCTGTTGTTCGACCTGGTCGACACCGGCTCCGGTGAGGTGTCGCTGGTGCTGCTGTTCGCACCGGTCCTGCCCGTGCTCGGCGTCGCGGCGTCGTGGTCGCGTGGTCTGGACCCGGCGTACGAACTGACGGCCTCGGTACCCCGGGCCGGGCTCTATCTGGTGCTGCGGCGGACAGCGTCCGTGCTCGGCGTGGTCGTCCCCGGGCTGCTGGTGGGTGGCTGGATGACGGGGGTGATGGTGGCTCAGTGGCTGCTGCCCTGTCTGGCCTTCACGGCGGCGACGCTGGCGCTCGGCGGGGTTGTCGGTGTGACGCGCGCCGCCGTCGTGCTGGCCGCGGTGTGGGCCGGGGTGGTCGTGGCGCCGACCCTGGCCACCAGCCGTACGACGTTCGCCCTGCGGACGGCCGGTCTGCCCGCGTGGGGGCTGGTCCTCGCACTCGGCATCGGTGTCGTGATCGCCCGCAGAGGCGCGTACTCCGTGCTGGGAGCCCATCGATGACGAACAGAAAGGTGGAACACCACATGACGTCCGCGGTGAGCGCGGCCGACATCGCACCGACGGCCTACGCCTGGGAGATCCGGGCCAGCGGGCTGAAGGTACGGGTCGGCAGGAAACGGATGGCCGTCGACGGCCTGGATCTGTCGCTGGGCACCGGCGTACATGGTCTCCTCGGCCCCAACGGGGCGGGGAAGACCACCCTCATCCGGGCGCTGGCCACCGTACTGCGCCCCACCGAGGGCACCCTGGAGATGCTCGGCGAGTCCGTGGGCGGTATGGGCGAGCATCGTGCGCTGCGCCGCCGGATCGGCTATCTGCCGCAGGAGTTCGGCTACTACAAGCGCTTCACGGTGCGCGAGTTCGTCGAGTACATGGCCTGGCTGAAGGAGGTGCCGAAGGCGCACATCCCCGCGGCGGTGCAGCGCGCCGTGGAGCGGGTGGGTCTGGCGGACCGCGCCGACGAGAAGATGAAGGCGCTGTCGGGCGGCATGGTGCGCAGGGTCGGTATCGCCCAGGCCATCGTCAACGACCCGTCGATCCTGTTGCTGGACGAGCCGACGGTAGGCCTGGACCCGGCGCAGCGGCTGCGCTTCCGCGAGCTGCTGCAGGAGCTGGGTACGGACACCTGCGTGCTCGTCTCGACCCATCTGGTGGAGGACGTCGCCGCCGCGTGCACCGACGTGGTGCTCTTCGCCGAGGGGCGGCTGGTCTTCCAGGGCACTCCGGACGAGCTGGCCGCGGCGGGCGGCCCCGAGCACGAGGGCGACAGCCCGCTGGAGCGCGGCTACTCGGCGCTGCTCCTCAAGCCCCGCCAGGAAGGGGGGACTTGGTGAACGTCCGCGTCCTGCGCATCGAGCTGAGGCGCTCCGTCGCCCCGTGGGCCGGGGCCGTGGTTCTGACGAGCGCCCTGGCGTTCCTGTACCTGGTGGACGCCGCGTGGTGGAGGGGCACCACGGCGTGGACGGCGCAGTGGACGTCCATGGCGATGTGGACCCGCGCCCTACTGTTCTACCTGTGGCCGCCGGCCGTGGGGCTCGGAGCGCTGCAGGGCCTGCGCGACCACCGGTCGAGGATGTCCGAGCTACTGACGAGCACGCCCAGGCCCGCCTGGCACCGCGCGGGCGCGCTGGCCGGCACGACGGCGATCACGCTGGCCTCGGCCTTTGGGCTCCTGGTCCTCGTGGGCGCGGTCCAGGTGCTCGGCAACACCGAGTACACGCACCTCGGTTGGCTGCCGATCTCGCTGGTGGGGGCACTGTTCCTCGTCGCGGGGGCCGTGCTGGGCATGGGGGCCGGACGGGCCCTGCCGTCCGCGCTCACCCCGCCCGCGCTGGCCATGTGCGCCTTCGTGTTCACGGCGCTCATGCACATGTCGTTGGGCCGGACGGAGACGACCACGGCGATGGGGATCCCGAGCACGGAGCCGAACCGCATCTCCTTGCTGTCACCAGCGGTGGAGGAGGTGCGCGATGTGCTCGTCACGCTCTCCGCCCGCGTGCACGTCGGGCAGACGATCTGGCTGCTCGGCATGGCCGCCACCGGCTTCGCGCTGCTGGTCGCCGCGACGCCGCGCGCCCGGCTGACCGCCCTCACGCCCGTCCTGGCGGGCGCGGTGATCGCCCTGCTCGTCCTCCCCTCCGACCCTCGCCGGATGTATGTCCTCGACAAGACCGCCGCGGAGTTGGTGTGCGAGGGGCCGGTGTGCGTGGCCAGGACGCACCAGTCACGGCTCGCCGACCTGGCGGGTCCCGGTCAGGAGGCGCTGCGCCTGCTGCACGGCGCCCTGGGCGGACAGGCGCCGGTCTCCGTGCGGGAGAACACCGCCGTACTGCCGGACGGCGCGATGCCGCGGTGGTCCCGCACGACCGTGCTCTTCGACTTCGACGACGACATCATCGCCGCCGCGAAGGGCCGGGAGCTGACGTGGGCCCTGATCGCCAAGGGCATGGTGCCGGGGTGCACTCCCGTCGGCTGGAGCGGCTCGGGAGACGGCGTCGCGCAGACCGTCGCGGCGGGCTGGGTCCTCGGGGACCTCAAATCCCTGCCCGGCACACAGTCGGCAGGTCTGGGCCGCGAGGTCGACGCCGAGGCCCGCCCGATATGGGCGAAACTCAGGACGCTGCCGCGGGCCGAACAGCTCTCACGGATCAACGCCATGCGCGCCGCGGCGCTCTCCTGCGAGGGCGACGTGTACGACGCGCTGAAAGGCGGTGCGTCCCGGTGAGATGGCTGACGCTGTACGCGCGCTCGCGGCAAGTGCCCGCCTCGCTCGTCGCGGTGGTGATCAGCGCGGTGGCGGTGTGGGCACTCGCCGGGGACGGGGGCGAGGGGCCCGGTGACCCGCGGCCGGCCGTGCTCGTCCTCGCTACGGGGGCGATGGCCGCCTCGATCGGTCTCAGCGGGCAGGACGTCGCGCTGGACCGGACGGCCGCGATCCACTGGGTGCCCCGCAGAGCGGCTCACGTGCTGCTTGCCGCGGCGGTCGTCGCCGCGGTGCTGCTGACCGTGCAGAGCATGGGCGAGGACATGGCCACCACCGCGTTCGTCGTCCGGGACAGCGCGGGGCTGATGGGACTGGTCGCCCTGGGCGCGACGTTCTCGGGCGGCCAGTACGCATGGACGCCGCCGTTCGCCTGGCTGTCGTTCGCGTTCTTCGCCCCGCCCCCGACGAGTACGCCCATGCGGGTGGCGACCTGGATGCTGCTGCCACCCGGCACGGCAGCGGGCACCTGGACGGCGCTGGTCCTCGCGGTCGCCGGCACCGCTGCCTACGCCGTCGCGGGAGCGTCCATATCGCCGACTTTCGGTCGCGTGACGTAGCAAATCGCCCTGACGGCTGGGCAGTTGACCTGGCGGGGCCGAGCAAACCGGTCGGCCGGCCGGCCCTTCGGTCGGTGAGCGGGTTGATCCCCGTTCGGCGACGGCACCTGCGGCTGTCGTTGCCGAGCGGGTGCATAGGATCGCCGGCATGACACTGCGACCTGTCCAGGTGAACATCAAGGCTCTCGATGCCTCGGCGGTCGGCCGGTTCTGGGCGGAAGCGCTCGGCTGGAGTGCTTACAGCCCGGGTGTGACCACCTACGTCGGACCCGCAGGCGGCCTCGTCTGGCCGGACCCGGTCGCCGTCGGCATCGACGTCGTTCCCGTCCCGGAACCCAAGACGACGGCGAAGAACCGTGTGCACCTCGATCTCGCCACCACCTCCGCGGCCCATCAGGCGGAGTTGGTCGCGCGCCTCCAGGCTCTCGGTGCGACGCCCGCCCACGTGGGCCAGGGCGACGTGCCGTGGACGGTCCTCGCCGACCCGGAAGGCAACGAGTTCTGCGTGCTGGAGCCTCGGGAGATGTACCGGGACACCGGGCCGATCGCCGCGGTCGTGGTCGACTGTGCGGATCCGCGGGCCATGGCCCGGTTCTGGGGCGAGGCGGTGGACTGGACCCTGCACGAGGTGACCGACGATCATGCGGGGTTGCGCTCCGCCAACGGCACGGGGCCGTATCTCGAGTTCCTCCGCACGCCGGGCGTGAGGACCGTGCCGGACCGCGTCCATCTTGACCTGCTGCCGTACCCCGGTGACGACAAAGCAGCGGAGGTGGCTCGGCTGCGAGCCCTCGGCGCCACCGACCTCGACGTCGGCCAGGGCGACGTCCCGTGGACGTGCCTGACGGACCCGGAGGGCCACGAGTTCTGCGTCCTCGCCCCGTCCTGACGCGGGCCCTGACGACACACCGCCGTGTCAGGTTTGCGCACCCTCCGGCACATCGCGAAGGGCCTGGGCGGTGGGGCCGTGGCGGCAGGCAAGCCCACCAATCGGATAGACCTATCCAATTTTCTGCTACGCTACCAAGCGAACCGGATCACCCTATCCGGATCCCGAAGTGGATAGCCCTATCCGAAGGGACCGCCGTGACCAGCATCGCCATTGTCGGAGCCGGCCCCCACCTGGGCCTGGCCATCGCCCGCACGTTCGGCTCCCACGGCTTCGACGTCGCCCTGATCTCCCGCAACCGCACCAGGCTCCACGATCTCGTCGGCACGCTCGCCGCCGAGGACATCACCGCTGCCGCCTTTCCCGCGGACGTACTCGACCGCGAGGCACTCACCCAGGCGCTCAAGCGCGCCGCCACACATTTCGGCGGGATCGACGTCCTGGAGTACTCCCCGCTGGGCGAGCCGGACTCCACCACCCTGACCACTCCGGCCGACACGGACCCCTCCCACGTGCAGCAGGAGCTCGAGTTCCAGCTCTACGGAGCCGTCACCGCGACCCGAGCGGTACTGCCGGCGATGCGCGAGGCCGGCACCGGCACTCTGCTGTTCACCACCAGCGCTCGCTCCGTCGACCCCCAGCCGCCGACCGCCAACATCAACGCCGCCGCCGCGGCTCTGCGCAACTGGGCGATCAACCTGCACAAGGAGCTGGCCGGCACCGGCACGCAGGCCGCGCACGTCGGCATCGACGCGACGATCGGCACACCCACCTTCTACGGACAGGCACGGGTCACGGCCGACCAGATCGCGCGCGTCCACTGGGACCTCCACGCCACCCACCGAGACCAGGCCGAGCACATCTTCAGGGGCTGACGCCGCACCGGCCGACCAGCACTCGTCCAAGTCGTCCCCGCACGCGCCCGCCAAGGAGGCGCCATGACCTACGCGTACGACTCCGAGATCACGCCGCGGCCTTCGGTGCTCCCGAGCGGGCCGCTCACCGACGTCGGTGCGGGCCGTCACGACCCGGAGACCCGCATGCAGGTCGACGCCGGCATCACCCGCGTCTTCCATCTGCTCGGAAAGCGCTGGACCGGCCAGATCGTGTCCGTACTCACCGCGGGACCGGCGTACTTCGCCGACCTGCGCCGCGCGATCCCCGGGATCAGCGAGCGCATGCTCTCCAACCGCCTCGCCGAGCTCGCCGCCGCAGAGCTGATCGTGCGTGGGGTGGACGGGGGGCCGCCCTTGCGGGTGTCCTACCGGCTGACGCGGGCGGGCACCGCGCTGAAGCCCGCGTTCGAGGAGCTCGAGCGGTGGGCGCAGACCCATCTGCCGGAGACGGTACGTCCGGCCGGCTGTTGAGACGTCGCGGCTTCACGAAGCCCGTCGCATCACCGCGATCGACGCCGTAGAGAATCGTCATGGCGTCGCCGACGCCGAGCCGGCCGATGTGCTGCACCTGCGCGGTAGGCCGATCATCCCCTTCTTCGCCTACTCGCCCCACGGCGCATCTCCGGTTGGACGGGCTCACCGGTGCCCTGTGACCTTCCAGCGCGCATCGACGCATAGCGCGCTGCCTAGTTGAGGTGGCCGTCAGCCGTCGGGTCGTCGGTTCTGAGATCCCGGGCCGTCGGCGCGCGGGTGATCAGCGGGTTTCCGTCAGAGCCGCGTGCGCGGCCCTGAGGATCTCCTCCGAGATCGGGACGTCCTTGGTGGCGCGGGCCAGGACGAGCGCGCCGAGCATCGTGCACAGCCGGGTGATGCCGTCCTGGTCCTCGGTGGCGAGGAACTCGGCGAAGTCGCCCACACCCTCGGCGTAGACGCGGTGGGCCTCACGACCGCCGCTCTCACGTGCCATGTCGTGGGCGAGCGCGGCGGCGGGGCAGCCCTCCGCCGCGTTGTCGCGGTGCTCGACGGAGAGATAGGCGTCGATCAGCGCACGCTGGGCGGCGGTACGCCCGCCGGCGCCCTGTTCCAGTGCGGCCGTCCGGCGCTCGGCGAGTTCCTCGAAGGCCTGGGCGGTGGCCTCGTCGATGAGCGCCTCCTTTGAGGCGAACTGCTTGTAGAAGCCGCCGTGTGTCAGACCGGCAGCCTTCATCAGCTCGGCGACGCCGACGTGCGTGCCCTGCTCCCGGAACAGCCGGGAGGCGGTACGCACGACCCGCTCACGGTTCTCCCGCGCCTGCGCCTGTGATACGCGACCCATCGGCCACCTCCATTTGGATGTCACTTGCAATCTATCCTAGACTCTGGTTTAGATTGTGACCGTAATCCAATTGGGGCCCGAACACCATGGCCCCGCAGCACCGGGAGCAGACATGGAACTCAAGAACACCGTCGCAGTCGTCACCGGCGCCAACCGGGGCCTCGGCCGCCAACTGGCCACCCAGCTCCTGGAGCGCGGCGCCAAGGTCTACGCGGCGGCCCGCCGCCCCGAGACCGTCGACCTGGCCGGCGTGACGCCGCTGCGCCTGGACGTGACGGACGAGGAGTCGATCCGCGCCGCGGCCCGCATCGCGTCGGACGCCACGCTGCTGGTGAACAACGCCGGCATCTCCACCGCCACCCCTCTGATCGCCGGCGGCACGGACGCGGTACGGCTGGAGATGGAGACGAACTTCTTCGGCCCGCTCGCGGTGACACGGGCCTTCGCCCCGGTCATCGAGGGCAACGGCGGCGGCGCCGTACTCAACGTCCTGTCCGTGCTCTCCTGGCTCCACCCCGCCGGCCTCGGGGCCTACGCGGCGGCGAAGGCGGCCGCCTGGGCGCTGACCAACGCGGCACGGGAAGAGCTGGCACCCCGCGGCATCACGGTTTCCGCACTGCACGTCGGATACATGGACACCGACATGGCCGCCGCAATCCCCGCCGACCAGAAGGTCGACCCCGCGGACGTCGCCACCCAGGCACTGACCGGCCTCGAGCAGGGACTGCTGGAGATCCTCGCGGACGACACCACCCGGTACGTCAAGCAGAGCCTCTCCGCCGCGCCGAACGCGGAGTGATCCGTGTTCCGAAAAGGCATAAATTTGCACAATCTATGCCTTTGACCTACTGGTCGCAGAGAATTCCCCAGCAGCGACGGAGAGAACAATGAAGGCCTTCGTGGTCGAGCGCTACGGCGACAAGTCCGGCCTCCGTGCGGGTGAGATGCCGGATCCGCAGGTCGGCGCCGACGATGTCCTGGTCCGCGTCCACGCGGCGAGCGTCAACCCGCTCGACTACAAGACGCGGGACGGGGAGTTCAAGGCGATCCTCCCCTACCGGGTGCCGTTCATCCTGGGCAACGACCTGTCCGGTGTCGTGATCAAGGTCGGCGAGGCCGTCACGCGATTCGCCGTGGGCGACGAGGTCTACGCACGTCCGGCCAAGGACCGTATCGGCACGTTCGCGGAGTTCATCGCGCTGCACCAGGACGACGTGGCGGTCAAGCCGGCCTCGCTGACCATGGAGGAGGCCGCGTCCCTTCCCCTCGTAGCCCTGACCTCGTGGCAGGCACTGGTCGAACGGGCGGATGTCCAGCCGGGCCAGAAGGTCCTCATCCACGCGGGTTCCGGCGGCGTCGGCACCATCGCCATCCAGTTGGCGAAGCAGCTGGGTGCGACCGTGGCCACGACCACGAGCACGGCCAACGTCGACCTGGTGAAGAGCCTGGGCGCGGACGTCGTCGTCGACTACAGGAAGCAGGATTTCGAGACGGTCCTGCGCGACTACGACGTCGTGCTGGACCCCCTCGGCGGCAAGACTCTCGAGAAGTCGCTCCAGGTGCTCAGGCCCGGCGGCAAGGTCATCAGCATCGCGGGCCCTCCGGATCCCGATTTCGCCAGGGAGCTGGGGGCGAACCCGGTCATCAAACTGGCGATCAGCGCGCTCAGCTTTCGCACCCGGCGACGTGCCCGACGCCGTCATGTGACGTATTCGTTCCTCTTCATGAGCTCCAGCGGGGACCAGCTGCGCGAGCTCGCCGCGCTCGTCGACGCGGGCAGGATCCGACCCGTCGTCGACCGCGTGTTCCCGTTCGAGTCGACCCCGGAGGCACTGGACTACGCCGAGGAAGGGCGGGCGAAGGCCGGCAAGGTCGTCGTGAGGATGCAGGGCCCGCGCGCATGAGCGCCTCTCGGAACTCGGACCCCGGTTCATCGTCGGCCATGGGCGCGCCGCCCAGACGTCGACCTCGTTCGCGCCGATCATCGGCCCGCGCAACCTCACCCGGCTCGACGACTACCTGGGCGCCCTGGACGTCCGGCTGACCCCGGAGCAGTTCACCCGTCTGTCCGACGTCAGCGCGGTGCCCCTCGGGGTCCCCCCGAGGCCGTCGCCCGCGCCCGGGACGCCGTCAGGGGAGGCGACGCCGGTCGCGTGCCTGCTGTCGTCATACCGGTGGCCTGACGCTGCGGCCGTATCTCCGGCCTGACATCCGAGGGCGCGGCACTGCTCCCGTTTAGGAGCCGAGGCCGCGCCCTCTCAGGTCAGGCCTCCCTGTCTCACATGTTGATCATGTGTCCGGCGAGGCCATGGACGGCTTCCTTGACCGCCTCGCCCAGGGTCGGGTGCGCGTGGACGTTGCGGGCCACCTCGTGCACGGTGAGATCCCACTGCTGGGCCAGGGTCAGTTCGGGCAGCAGTTCGGTGACGTCCGGGCCGATCAGATGGCCGCCGATCAGCTCCCCGTACTTGGCGTCGCTGATGAGCTTCACGAAGCCGCTCGCGTCGCCCAGTCCGTGTGCCTTGGCGTTCGCGGTGAAGGGGAACTTCGCGACCTTGACGTCGTAGCCCTTCTCCCGGGCCTGGGCCTCGGTGTAGCCGAAGCTGGCGATCTGGGGCTGGCAGAAGGTGGCGCGCGGGATCATCGCGTAGTCGAGCTCCATGGTCTCCGCGTCCGCGAGGGTCTCGGCGGCGATGACGCCCATCGCCTCGGCGGCGTGCGCGAGCATCAGCTTCGCGGTGACGTCGCCGATGGCGTAGATGTGCGGGACGGAGGTACGGCAGCGCCCGTCGACGTCGATGGCGCCGCGCTCGGTGACCGCCACACCCGTGTTCTCCAGGCCGTAACCGGTCACGTTGGGGGCGAAGCCGATCGCCTGGAGCACCTTGTCGGCTTCCAGAACCTGCTGGTTGCCGTCCTTGCCGGTGACCGTGACGCGGACCTGCGGGCCGGACTCGTCGATGGACTCCACCCGGGTGGAGGTGAGCACGTCGATGCCCAGCTTGCGGTACTGGCGGGCGAGCTCGGCGGAGACCTCGGCGTCCTCCAGGGGTGCCACCCGGTCCAGGAACTCGACGATCGTGACCTTCACACCGTAGTTGTGCAGGACGTAGGCGAACTCGATGCCGATCGCGCCGGCGCCCGCGATCACGATCGACTCCGGGAGGTCCTCGGCGAGGATCTGCTCCTCGTACGTCACCACGCGGGAGGTGCGGCGGGTGCCGGGCAGCAGCTTCGGCGTGGCGCCGGTGGCGATGATGCAGTGGTCGAACCCGACCGTCTGTGTCGAGCCGTCGAAGAGGGCCACGTCGAGCGTGTGCGGGTCACGGAAGGTGCCGCGCCCGCTGATCTCCGTGATCTTGTTCTTCTTCATGAGGTAGTGGACGCCCTTGACCCGGCCGTCGGCCACCTTGCGGCTGCGGCGGTAGGCCTCGCCGTAGTCGAAGGACACCTTTCCCTCGACCTTGATGCCGAAGGTCTTCGCCTCGCGCGTGAAGACATCCGCCAGCTCGGCGTTGCGCAGCAGGGCCTTGGTCGGGATGCAGCCGACGTTCAGACAGACGCCGCCCCAGTACTTCTCCTCGACGACCGCGACGCTCTTGCCGAGCTGTGCGGCGCGAACGGCGGCGACATATCCGCCGGGGCCCGCTCCGAGGACGACGACGTCGAAGTGCTCGCCCTGCTCATCCATGAAAGGTTCCTTTCTGATGGGGTGGCCGGCCTCGTACGGGGGCCGACGCACTCCCGGTCCAACAGCTCGTCCATCAGTTCAGCAGCGGCCACGGGAAAGCCATTCCGCAAGCATGCTCCAACAGTCGCCCATGGACGGTTGTCTCACGCCTTGTCGTCCTCGTGCAGTCCGGGGTCCCGGCGGCCGATGCCGCCGCGTGGACGGCGGCCCGGACCAGGAGGGGCCCCGTCGTCCCGTCCGCATCGGGCCCGACCGGTGGGCCGATGCGAGGCTCTGATGTAGGACTGGCGGCGGACGCCGACGCACGGCGGCCGGAGACCTGAACGGGGCTCGCGGACGGCGCCGTACAGCGACCGGAGGCGGCAGACGCACGGCGGGCCGCCTCCGCCCCGACCCTGGTCGCCGTGGCCACGCCGGGGCGCCAGGTGGGGTCGCTACGCCGTGCCCGCGTCCTCGGTGTCACGGACCAGGTCGAGGGCGCGGCCCAGGGTGGTGAGCCGGGCGTCGAGGGTCTCGCCGGCAGGATAGAGACGTACGGTGTCCACGCCGGCCTCGCGCCACACCCGCAGCCGCTCACGCACCATGGCCTCGGTTCCGATCAGGGTGGTCGCCAGCACCATCTCGTCGGTGACCAGTCCGGCCGCACCGTCGCGGTCCCCGGCCTGCCAGCGGGTCCGGATCTCTTCCGCCACCTCCGCCCAACCCTGCCGGCTGTAGGCGCTGTTGTAGAAGTTGGTGGTCGAGGAGCCCATGCCGCCCAGGCTGAAGGCGAGTTCCTTCTTGCGTCCGGCCACCATCGCGCGCAGCGCGTCCTCGTCGTCGGCGAAGGCGACCTCGGCGCCCTGGCAGATGTCGAGGTCGGCACGCGTACGGCCGGATGCTGCCAGGCCCTGGTCCAGGTGGTCGAAGTACGCCTCCTTGGCGCCCTCGGGCACGAAGCTGGTGCCCAGCCAGCCGTCGGCGATCTCGCCGGTCAGACGCAGCATCTTCGGCGAGAGGGTCGCCAGGTAGACGGGGATGTCGTGCTCGGCGCGCATCGACAGGCGCATGGGCCTGGCCTCCCCGCCCGGCAACGGGATGTGGAACTCCCGCCCGGAATAGGAGACCTTCTCCCCCGAGGCGGCCTGGCGCACGATCTCGACGGTCTCCCGCATCCGTGCCAGCGGCCGGGCGAAGGGCACCCCGTGCAGCCCCTCGATCACCTGCGGACCGGAGGGGCCGAGGCCGAGGAGGAATCGTCCCCCGGAGATCTGGGACAGCGTGATCGCGGCGCGGGCGATGGCCATCGGAGTGCGGGTGCCGAGCTGGATGATGCCGGAGCCGAGCAGCATGCGCTCGGTCCTGGCGGCGAGGTAGCCCAGCGGTGACGGCGCCTCGGAGCCCCAGGCCTCCGCGACCCAGCAGATGTCCAGGCCGAGCTTCTCCGCCTCGGTGACGTAGTCGACGATCTCCCGCCAGTCGGCGCCGGAGGCTTCGATCGTGGTGGACGTACGCATCACCGACCCCCCTCTCCCGTGGTCCGGGCGCTCTCGGCCATTTTCTTGATCGCTTCGAGGGTGCCGGTCATGTTGGTCTCGAACTCCCGCATCCGTACGAAGACGATCTTCTGCTCCTTGTCCGGCATACGGTCGATGGCGAAGGACAGGCCCGAGCGGCCCGGCCCCATCTGCATCCACTGCCGCAGCAGCGTGCCGCCGTTCTCCGGCTCCAGGGTGAATCGCCAGATGGCCGTGGGTTCTTGTGGATCCTCGACCGCCCAGGCGAGTGTTCGCGGCGGCTCGTACTCGACGACATGGGACGTGGTGGCCCACTCCCCCAGCGCATCGTGCTTGCTCCGGCCGACGAACCGGGCGCCCAGGGCAGCACCGCTCCGGCCGTCAAGCCATTCCACCGACTGCAACTCGGGGCTCATGCGCGGCATCAGCCCGATGTCGGAGACCAGCGTCCACACCCGTCCCGCCGGGGCGTCGATCCAGGTCCGCACCTCGACCGTCGGCTTGTCCGCATAGCGCGCGCCCGTCCACTCCATGGTTTCGCGGCCCTCCCTGCTCTTCCCGAGTCCCTCACCTTTGAGGCTCTGACCAGTAAAGTTGCGTAGATAGACTTACTTGTCAAGGGTAGACCGGGGCGGACACAGCCGCTGCGGCCGGCCAGGTCAGCCGGCGAAGCGCTCGCGCACGTCGGGCCGTTCGGCCAGGTGCGGCGGATAGCCGGGACCCATCCGGGCGTGGGTGTTGTCGGCGGTCATCGGCTCGCCGCAGGCCGCGCACACCACCGCGGCGTGGCTCTCCTGCCCGCACACGTCGTGGTGCATGGCCACCGGCGGGCCCGCCTCACCGGCCAGCCAGCGGTCCCCCCACCGGTTCATCACCAGCAGTACGCCGTAGAAGTCTCGCCCCATCTCGGTGAGCACGTAGTCGTAGCGGACCGGCTCGCACTGATACGGCCGCTTCTCCAGCAGTCCCTCGTCGACCAGGCGGCGCAGCCGGTCCGTCAGGGTGTTGCGGGCGATCCCCAACGCCTCCTGGAAGGCGTCGAACCGCTGGATCCCGTAGAACGCCTCGCGCAGCACGAGCGGCGTCCACCAGTCCCCGAGCAGGTCCATGGTCCGGGCGATCGAGCAGGGCCACTGCGCAAAGGATGTCCGTCTCATGGCAGCCAGCATAGGTTCGTCCAGTCGTAAGACCCAGCAGGTCATTGCCTACCCATTCGAGGCACGGTGGGATTTCCGCTCATCGAGGGCCGCCGGGTCCGCCGGGTCCGCCGGGAATGAACAGCGCGTACGCGTGGGGGTACGTCTTCCCCAAGGTCCCGCGCGCGCCGACCGTGGGACACGCGCGAGGCGGGCGCCCGCCGGGAACCGCTCGCCGGCGGGCGGGCGGTCCGCCGCTCCGGTAGCAGCAGGTTGAGCCAGGGGCCCGCCGTGGACCCCTAGCGCCAAGGCGGTCGGCCCTGGGGTCGGGCCGCCACCTCGGCTCATGCTCGCGCCCTCACCGGTCGGACAGCACGCTCCCCACACTCATCGCGACCAGCACTTGTGATCACCGCTCCTCCTCTCATAGAATTACGGTCATACTTCAAAGCTGCCAAGTCCTCACCACCGACGGCTTGGGCACAGGCTCACGGCGGTGCGCCCTCCACGGACATCGGTGCGGCCTTCAAGGCCCGATCCCACCAACCTGCCTTTCACCTCGTCAGGAGCTTCTTCATGGACATCTCCACCAGCACGGTCCTCGTCACCGGCGCCAACCGGGGCTTCGGCCGAGCACTCGCCGCCGAACTGCTCAGCCGCGGCGCCACCGTCCACGCCGGCGCCCGCAACCCCGACCAAATCGACCTGCCCGGCGCCAAGCCGATCGCGCTCGACATCACCGACCCCGACTCCGTCGCGGCCGCCGTCAAGGCCACCGGCGACGTGACCCTCCTGGTCAACAACGCGGGGTCGTCCACCGGTGCGGACCTGCTCGCGGCCGACCTCGCCGACATCCGCCTGGAGATGGACACCCACTACTTCGGCACCCTGTCGGTGGTCCGCGCCTTCGCGCCCCAGATCGCGGCCAACGGCGGCGGGGCGATCCTGAACGTTCTCTCCGGTCTGTCCTGGGTCAGCTTCCCCGAACTCGGCGCCTACTGCGCCGCCAAGTCCGCCGAGTGGTCGCTCACCAACGCCCTGCGTGTGCAACTCGCCGACCAGGGCATCCGGGTCGCCGGGCTGCACGTCGGCTACATGGACACCGACATGGTCAGGGAAGTCGACGCGGCGAAGTCGAACCCCGCCGACATCGCCCGGATCGCCGTCGACGGCCTCGCCGCCGGCGCCTACGAGATCCTCGCGGACGACGCCGCCCGCCAGGCCCAGGCGGCGCTGGCCGTAGGCGTGTCGGCGCTCTATCCCCAGCTGCCCTGAAGGCCTGCCGACCGAGAACCGCACGGTGACCGCGCAGGAGAAGTTCTGCGCCCAAGCACTTATTGATCAACCACCATTGTGTCCGCGAGGAGCAGCTCCATGCACCAGCAACAGCAGTCGGCGGGGCGCAACGCCACCGTATGGGCGATCATCATCACCAGCGTTGCGGGATTCATCACCGCGCTCGACAACCTGATCGTCACCACCGCCCTCCCCTCCATCCGCGAGGACCTCGGCGGGGGACTTCAAGACCTCGAATGGACGGTGAGCGCCTACACGCTCACCTTCGCGGTGCTGCTCATGTTCGGCGCCTCCCTCGGTGACCGTTTCGGCCGCCGACGGCTCTTCGTCCTCGGGCTCGGCATCTTCACCGCCGCCTCCGCCGGTGCCGCGCTCGCTCCGGGAATGAGCGAACTGATCGCCGCCCGCGCGGCACAGGGCGTCGGTGCCGCGATCGTCACCCCTCTGACGCTCACTCTGCTGTCGGCCGCCGTCCCGCCCGAGCGGCGAGGCGTGGCCTTCGGCATCTGGGGCGCGGCCAGTGGCATCGCCGTCGCCACCGGACCG
Organism: Streptomyces sp. NBC_00289; assembly: GCF_041435115.1. Taxonomy (NCBI): domain Bacteria; kingdom Bacillati; phylum Actinomycetota; class Actinomycetes; order Kitasatosporales; family Streptomycetaceae; genus Streptomyces; species Streptomyces sp. NBC_00289. The sequence goes on from NZ_CP108046.1 coordinate 1,162,271, forward strand.
CTGATCGGCGGCACGCTCACCGAGCACCTCTCCTGGCAGTGGATCTTCTGGGTGAACGTCCCGATCGGACTGGCGCTCATTCCCCTCGCCCGGCTCAGGCTGACCGAGAGCCACGGTCCGAACCCGACCCTGGACCTGCCCGGCACGGTGCTGGCCAGCGGCGGCCTGTTCGGCATCGTCTACGCCCTCGTCCGCGGTGACGCCGACGGCTGGACCAGCACCCCGGTGCTGGGCGGCCTGATCGGCGGTACGGTCCTGCTCGCCGCCTTCGTCGCGTGGGAACTGCGCGCCAAGCACCCGATGCTTCCCATGCGGCTGTTCCGCAATTCCTCCTTCAGCGCCATCAACGCGACGAGCCTGCTGATGTTCCTGGGGATGTTCGGCTCGATCTTCCTGCTCAGCCAGTACCTGCAGACCGTCGGCGGCTACTCCCCGATGCAGGCCGGAGTACGGATGCTGCCCTGGACCGCCATGCCCATGATCGCCGGACCGCTCGCCGGAGCGCTTTCCGACCGCATCGGCGGCCGCCCGGTCGTCGGGGTGGGAATGGCCCTGAACGCGGTGGGCCTGGGCCTCTGGGCGCTGGCCGTCGAGCCGCAGGTGTCGTACACCTCCTTGCTGCCAGCCCTCATCGTGTGCGGGATCGGCATGGGAATGTTCTTCGCCCCGTCCGCGAACCTCGTCATGAGCACCGTCCGCCCGGAGGAGGAGGGCATCGCCTCCGGCGCCAACAACGCCATCCGCGAAGTCGGCGGCGCCCTCGGCGTGGCGTCACTGGCGGCCGTCTTCTCCGCCCAGGGCGGCTACGGCTCCGCCGCGATGTTCGTGGACGGGCTCACGCCCGCACTCTGGGCCGGCGCCGGCGCGGTCACCCTCGCGGCGGTACTGCTGTTCCTGATTCCCGGGCAGCGCAAGGCCGATGCCCATACGGCCGTGAACCCGGCCTCGGGCGAATCCCCCGCCGGCGCCTACGCCTCATTGGATTACACTCGCAATACCATACAATGAGGGAGTCGGCGGAGGGCACGGGACCCTTCCGACGCCTGGAGGAGCGTGTGGTGCGGTACAGCAAAGAGCACAAGCAGGCGACGAGGAAGCACATCATCGAGACGGCCGGCCGCCGGTTCAAGCGGGACGGCATCGACGGCTCGGGAATCGCGACGCTCATGGCCGACGCCGGGCTGACCAACGGCGCGTTCTACGCCCACTTCGAGTCCAAGGACGACCTGGTCGCGACCGCGGTCGCCGACCAACTGCGCGTGCTGAACGCGAACGTCGTCGAGCAGGCGGCGCCTGGCATCGCCGGGCTGGAGCAGATCGTGCGGTGGTATCTGTCGCCCCAGCACCGCGACAGTCCCGACGACGGCTGCCCGTCCGCCGCGCTCCTCGACGAGATCGGGCGCTGCACGGACGCGACCAAGCAGGCGTACACCGACGGCGTACTGGAAGTGATCGACGGTATCGCCGCCCGCCTGGCACCAGCCGATCCCGGCTCGGAACGCTCGAAGACCCTCAGCGTCTACGCCATGATGATCGGGACACTGCAGCTCTCCCGCGCTCTGGCCGACCGGGAACTCTCCGACGCACTCCTCGAAGAGGGCATCCACAACGCCCTCACCGCACTGGGCATCAAGCAGTCGGGCTGACGCGCGCCGCACGACCGGGCGACGAACCGAGACCGGATGCCTGGCGCATACGCTCGTCCTACGCGGTTACGCGGCTACGCCGGTACTCCGGTGCGCCGCCATCGCTGCCCGGTCCCTCGATGCGACAAAGGAGTGCGCAGTGGGAACCTACGAGGATGTCTATCGCGCCAGTACCGAAGACCCGGAGAGCTTCTGGCTGAGGGCGGCGGAGGCCATCGACTGGGATGTCGCTCCGCGCCGGGCCCTGGACCGCTCGGGCGCACCCTTCTACCGCTGGTTTCCCGACGGGCGGCTCAACGTCTGTTTCAACGCGGTGGACCGGCACGTGGAAGCGGGCCGGGGCGAACAGCCCGCGCTCATCCACGACTCCCCCGTGACCGACAGCCGACGCACCTACACGTACGCGCAACTGAAGGACGAGGTGGCCGCCTTCGCCGGAGTGCTCGTGCAGCTCGGTGTGGGGCACGGCGACCGGGTCGTGATCTACATGCCGATGGTCCCCGAGGCCGCGATCGCGATGCTGGCCTGCGCACGCATCGGCGCGGTCCACTCGGTTGTCTTCGGCGGGTTCGCCCCGCACGAACTCGCCGTCCGCATCGACGACGCGACCCCCAAGGTGGTCGTCTCCGCCTCCTGCGGCATCGAAGGCAAGCGTGTCATCGCGTACAAGCCGCTGCTGGACCGGGCGATCGAACTCGCGGGCCACAAGCCGCAGAAGCGGGTCATCCTGCAACGCCCGCAGGCGGTGGCCGAGTTGGGGCCCGACGATCTCGACTGGGCCGACGTGATCGCCGCCGCACCCCCGGCCGACTGCGTTCCCGTCGCCGCCACCGATCCCCTGTACATCCTCTACACGTCGGGAACAACCGGGAAGCCCAAGGGAGTTGTTCGCGACTGCGGCGGCTGCGCGGTGGCGCTGCACTGGTCGATGGGCGCTGTGTACGACGTGGGCCCGGGCGAGACGATGTTCACCGGTTCCGACGTCGGCTGGGTCGTCGGGCACTCCTACATCGTCTACGCACCCCTGCTGGTCGGTGCGACAACCGTCCTGTACGAGGGCAAGCCGGTCGGCACACCGGACGCGGGCCAGTTCTGGCGGGTCGCCGCCGAGTACCGGGTCAAGACCATGTTCACGGCGCCCACCGCCTTCCGGGCGATCAGGAAGGAGGACCCGAAGGGAACGCTCACCACCGGCTACGACCTCTCCCACCTGCGCTATCTCTTCCTGGCCGGAGAGCGGCTCGACCCGGAGACCTACCACTGGGCGAGCGCCCTCCTGGGCGTCCCGGTGATCGACCACTGGTGGCAGACCGAGACCGGCTGGCCCATCGTCGCCAACCCGGTCGGCATCGAAGCCGCTCCCCTCAAGCCCGGCTCCCCGACCCGCCCGCTGCCAGGTTGGGACGTCCGCGTGTTCGACGCCGCGGGAGAGCCGGTGCCCGCGGGCACGGACGGGGCGATCGTCGTGAAGCTCCCCCTGCCACCCGGTGCGCTGCCCACTCTCTGGAACGACGACGACCGCTTCGTCGCCTCCTATCTCTCCGCCTTCGACGGCTACTACCTGACGGGTGACAGCGGACACATCGACGACGACGGGTATGTGTTCGTCATGGGCCGCACCGACGACGTCATCAACGTCGCCGGTCACCGGCTGTCCACCGGCAGCATGGAGGAAGCCCTCGCCGCCCACCCCGACGTCGCCGAATGCGCCGTCATCGGGGTCGCCGACGAACTCAAGGGACAGATCCCGCGCGGCTTCGTCGTCCTGAAGGCCGGCACCTCCCGCGAAGCAGGCGAGATCGAGGCCGAACTCGTCCAGCTCGTGCGCGAACGCATCGGCGCCGTCGCCTCACTCAAGGACGTCACGGTCGTCGCCGCCCTGCCCAAGACCCGCTCGGGGAAGATCCTGCGCAAGACCATGCGCGGCATCGCCGACGGCCACGACGAGCCCATCCCGTCCACGGTGGACGACCCGGGTGTCATCGAGACGCTGCGACCGGTTCTCCGCCGCAACGGCCGCACGCCGTGAGCCTCAGCTGTCGGGCCGCCGCGGCGGATCGGTCCGGAAGGTTCACCTTCCGGACGAGGTGAATCCGGCCCGGCACGGGGGTCCTCCCCCTCGGTCCGCCACTGCACCTGTCTAGCGGCGGCCACCTTCTTGCCGTCCTGACTATTGGCGCGAGCTCGTCGCGGCAGGCAGTGGCCCGGCCGGCGGGGTGCCCGGTGCGTCGCCTTTCGGCGAGACGGTGGCACCGACCCTGGCGCGGCACGTGCGCCCATGACATCCGGTGCCGCCACTACTGCCTTGACGTTCCTCTCGTTCCGTCCGCCCGTGCACTCTTGCGTCTTCATAGAATTACGGTCATACTTCAATCATCGAAGCGCGATACCCGGCCTGACGAGCGGCCCTCGCTGACACCCCACCCGAAGGACACGGCCATGAGTGAGAAGCAGGAAGCACGAAACGACGTGGTGAGGTCCTACAAGGACGCGCCGACCCGCACCATCACCGCCGGTGGAGTGACCTTCGCGTACCGCGAGCTCGGCCCCCGGACCGGCACCCCGGTGGTCTTCATCACCCACCTCGCCGCGGTCCTCGACAACTGGGACCCCAGGGTCGTCGACGGCATCGCCGCCAAGCACCGGGTCATCACGTTCGACAACAGGGGCGTCGGCGCCGCCACCGGTTCAACGCCGCGCACCATCCAGGCGATGGCCAAGGATGCCGTCACGTTCATCCGGGCACTCGGACTGGAGCACGTCGACATCCACGGCTTCTCGATGGGCGGCATGATCGCCCAGGTGATCGCGCAGACCGACCCGCACCTCGTCCGCAAGCTCATCCTCAGCGGCACCGGTCCCGCGGGAGGCGAGGGCATCAGGAACGTGACGGTGCTGTCCCATCTCGACACCGTCCGAGCCCTGTTCACCCTCCAGGACCCGAAGCGGTTCCTCTTCTTCACCCGCACCGCGGGCGGGCGTCGAGCCGGCAAGGAGTTCCTGGCCCGCCTGAAGGAGCGCACCGTCGACCGTGACAGGGCGATCTCCCCGATCTCGTACAGCAACCAGCTCAAGGCCATCCACCGCTGGGGCCTGGAGCAGCCCCACGACCTCTCTGTCATCCGCCAGCCCGTGCTCGTCGCAAACGGTGACCACGACAGGATGGTGCCGACGAAGAACTCGGCCGACCTGGCCCGGCGGCTGCCGAACAGCGAGCTGGTGATCTACCCCGACGCCGGACACGGCGGCATCTTCCAGTTCCACGACCAGTTCGTTGCCGCAGCGCTGGAGTTCCTCGAGCGGTAGTAAGTGCTCAACACAGTCGGCGCGTGACGCGCGAACGTCCAACCAGGAGCGCGAGTGATCGTAGGCTCGCGACATGCTGCCGCCGCACCTGACCCAGGTACGGCGGCACCGACCTTCGATCAGCTGGTCGTGTCCGGTTCCGGCGGGGTGAGAGCGGACGGGCTGTCACGGAGCATGGCCTTGTGGAGGTCGTCGTGCGGGGGCGACGGGGGCAGGGCGCCGCGGGCAGGGGCCTCGAAGGACTGGACGAACAGGGCGACGACGCGCCGCCAGGCGTCGGGGGCGGCACCGGCGGTGGCGTTGACGACACCGGCGTTGGCCATGTGGAGCAGCACGATGTCCGAGGAGTCGAAGTCCTCGCGCAGCCTGCCCGCGGCCTTGGCACGGCCGATGAGCCGCACCATGCCCTCGTACGCCTCGTTGCGGCGCTCCTCCATGGCCTTGGCGGTGGGAAAGGACGTGGTCAGCACGTCGGCGAAGCCGTAGTCGGCGGCCTGCATCGCGCAGGCGGTCTCGATGTAGCCGACGAACCCGTTCCAGGGGTCGGGGTCCTCGAGCGCGGTGGCGACCGCGTCGGCGTAGGCGTCCATACGGTCGGCGAAGACGGCGGCGACCAGCTCTTCCTTGGTGGGGAAGCGGCGGAACATGGTGGCGATGCCCACGCCCGCCTCGCGGGCCACGGACGCCATGGAGGCGCTCAGGCCGTCACGGGCGAAGACCCTGCGCGCGGCGGCGATGATCCGCCCCCGGTTGCGCTCGGCATCGCTGCGCAGCGGCTGGGCGGCGGTGTCGTCGGGGTACTGGGAGCCAGGGGTCATGCCGACCAGTCTAGCAATCGGATTGACCTATCCATTTTTGGTGCTAGCGTGTTGGCGACGAGCCGGATAGACCTATCCGGTTCCCTAATCGGATAGGTCTATCCGAATTTGCCCCTGCGCACCCGACCGGGTGTTCGCGAAAGGATCGCTGTGACCAGCATCGCCATCATCGGAGCCGGCCCCCAGATGGGCATGGCCATCGCCCGCACTTTTGGCTCCCAGGGCCTCGACGTCGCCCTCATCTCCCGCAACCGCGAGAAGCTCGACGGCCTCGTCGCCACACTCACCGCCGAGGGCATCACCGCCGCCGCCTTCCCCGCGGACGTACTCGACCATGCCGCGCTCGCCCAGGCGCTCAAGGACGCCGCCGCCAGGTTCGGTGGCATCGACGTCCTGGAGTACTCCCCGCTCGCCATGGAATCCACCGTGCTGGCCACTCCGGCCGAGAGCGACCCCTCCCACATCCAGCACGAGATCGAGGTCCAGCTGTACGGGGCCATGGCCGCCACCAAGGCCGTACTGCCCGCGATGCGCGAGGCCGGCACGGGCACCCTGCTCTACACCACCGGCGCCGGCTCTCTCGACCCGCTGCCGATGGTCGGAAACGTCAACGCCGCCGCCGCGGCACTGCGCAACTGGGTCGTCAACCTGCACAAGGAACTGGACGGCACCGGCGTCCAGGCCGCCCACATCGCCATCGACGTGGCGCTCGGCGGCGCCTCGATCGACCCCGCGCTCAAGGCGGCCACGCCCGAGGCCGTCTCCTCCGTGTACTGGGACCTGCACACCACCCAGCGCGACCGGGCCGAGATCGTCTACAGGGGCTGAGGCGGCGTCCGCTCCCACGCCGGCCCTTGATCAGGCTGTGGTGCAGCGCTGCCGCGCCACAGCCTGATCAAGGAGTCACGGCACCAGGACGATTTTTCCGCTGGTGTGACCGGTCATGATCTGGCGATGGGCGGCAGCGGCTTCGCTGAGCGGGTAGCTGCCGGCGACCAGGACGCGCAGTCGCCCGGCCGCCGCAGCCTCGGTGAGCTGCAGGCGGGCGGCGGCGCGGACGTCCGTACCCGGATCCGCGCCGGGACCGCCGCCGAGGAGCTTGATGCCGGCCTGGGCCCCGCGTCCGAAGCCCGCGATGGTGGCGATGCGGGAACGGTCCGCCACGAGTTCCACGGAGACGTCCACCGCCTCGTCGGTGCCCACCAGGTCGGCCGCCGCGTGGACGCCTCCCGGCGCTGCCGCGCGTACCCGGTCGGCCAGGCCGGGCCCGTACGCGATCGGGATCGCCCCCAGGTCGCGCAGCAGGTCATGCTTGGCCGGGCTCGCCGTTGCCAAAACGGTGGCGCCGCGCGCCACCGCCAGCTGCACAGCCGTCAGGCCGACTCCTCCGGCGGCGCCGTGGACCAGCACCGACTCGCCCTTACGCAGGCCGATCGCTTCGAGAACGTGTACGGCCGTGGCGCCGACGGCGAGCAGGCCGCCGGCCTGTTCCCAGGACAACCCCGCGGGCTTCGGCACCACCGACGATGCCGGCACCACCAGATCGGCGGCATACGCGCCGGACGCACGATAGGCGATCACCTCGTCGCCGACCTCGACCGGACCCGCTGGGCCGGCCGCGCCGGCGCCCACCGCGGTCACCACACCCGCCGCCTCGGAGCCGAGCCGCAGCGGCAGGTTCGCCGGATCGGTCCCGAGAGCGCCGCTGTACACCTTGTGATCGAAGGGGTTGACGCCGGCGGCACGGACCGCGATGCGCACCTGGCCCGGCCCGGGCTCCTGGACCGGTTCGTCGATCACCGACAGCACCTCGGGCCCGCCGTATGCGCTCGCTACCACCACTACGCTCATGTCAGGGCAACGCCGTTCCGGAGGGGCTCATTCCCGCCCCTCGTGGTCATTTCCATCCGCGCGGCACCATGCACGGTGTGCGCTGCGTCATCGGTGCTCGACACCCGCTCGGCCCACGGGGCGAGTGTCGGTCCGGCGACGGGCACGTCACATCCTCAACCCCGTCAGCGTCCTTGGTGACACCGCCGCGCTTCTTCATACGGATGCTGTGCGTGTACGCGGGCGCATGGGCGCCGGCCGCGAGGTCGTTGTGCCGGTGCCGCAAACTACGTAGCCCGATACGTAATTCCACTGAGGTCCCTTCCCTCATGGCCGTCTATGTTCGAAGCCTCGGACGGTGCGAACGGTGTTGAGGGGACGGAGTGACAGACAACTCCCTTGGAGGGCGGGTCGGTTGGTTGGCTCTGTTGGTGACGGGCAGTCTGCTGGCCGGGTGTTCGGCCCAGGGGGCGGGTGACGCGGCACCCCAGCGGAGCGGTTCGCCCGCGGCCGGCGCTTCGCCGAACGCTTCCGGCAGTCCTTCGCCGAGTGTCGAAGCGAGCCCGTCGAGCAGCTCGTCCGGCGCCTCTTCCGTGTTCACGGCCGACGCCTCCCTCGTTCCCCGGACCTCGAAGGACGGGCGCCGACTGGCCGAGTCCGTCGTGCTCGAACCTGACGACTGGGGGCGGGGTTACGTCGCCCGGACCCCGGCCGAGAGCACTCCCGGCACCTGGGCCGTGCTGATGGAGAGTTGTCGGTGGCAGCGGGAGAGGCTTCCGCGCGGGGTGCTGGCGAGCACGTCCCGCTACGGCCGCCTGCCCGCCGGCGAGGGCAAGGGCGCGGTCAAGGTGACGGCGGTGGCCACCGTGCACGCCTCCGTCCTCGGCGCCGACGAACAGCTGAGCACCACTCTCGAAGAGGTGCTGCGCTGCCCGGACCAACAGCCGAGGTCGGACGAGCACATCACGGGTCTGGCGTCGCTGGGCACCCCCTTCGGCGCCCGCGAGCAGGAGTACGCCGACGACTCCGTGCTGGAGGCGGGACAGTTCGTCGAGGGCGGCGGTGCCGCGCAGCCGTACCGGTGGATGCTCGCCCGGCTGGGCACGGTCGTCGTGGCCGTCTCCGTGACGTCCGGCACCGGCTACACCGGGCAGGAAGTCAATGAAATCGGCAGCAAGGCCCTGGCTCAGATGCTGACGCGCATCGAGCAGCGGCTGAAGGGGAAGTGATGGAGCCGCTGCGTAACTCCGACCCCGCCAGGCTGGCGGACTACCGGCTGCTCGGACGGCTCGGCGCCGGCGGCATGGGCGTGGTGTACCTGGCCCGCTCGGCCGGCGGAACACTGGTCGCGCTCAAGGTGATTCAGGCCGAGTACGCCGAAGACACCGATTTCCGGGAGCGGTTCCGACGTGAGGCGGACACGGCTCGCCGGATGACCAGCCCCTGGGTGGCGTCGCTGGTGGACGCGGACCCCGAGGCGGCGCAGCCCTGGCTCGCGACCACGTTCGTCCCCGGTCCCTCGCTCGCCGAGGCCCTTGCCGAGCACGGTCCGCTTCCGGTGTCGAGCCTGCGGGTGCTGGGGGCGCGGCTCGCCGAGGCGCTGGGTGAGCTCCACGCTGCCGGTCTCGTGCACCGGGACGTCAAGCCCGGCAACGTACTGCTGGCGCTCGACGGACCGCGGCTGATCGACTTCGGTGTGGCCCGCGATCCCGAGGACACCGCTCTCACCTCGACCGGTGTCGTGGTCGGCACGCCGGGGTTCCTGCCGCCGGAACAGGCCCAGGGCGCGGGGGATCCGGGACCGGCCGGAGACGTCTTCTCGTTGGGCTGTGTGCTGGCCTTCGCGGCGACCGGCCGCCTTCCGTTCGGCACCGGGTCGATCGACGCACTGCTGTACCGGACGGTGCACGACGCGCCGGACCTGGAGGGTGTTCCGGCCGAACTCGCCGAGCTGGTGGGCAGCTGTCTGGAGAAGGACCCGGAGCTGCGGCCCACGGCCGAGACGCTGTCCGAGGCCCTCACGGCCGCCGCGCCGTCCTCGCCGCCCGACCCCCGGGAGGCCCTGAGAGTCGTACCTGTTCCAGCCCCCGATGAGGACAAAACCGGCGGCGAGAAGCAGCCGGACGCCACCGAAGAGGCCTGGCTGCCCGAGCCGCTGGTCCGGCTGATCGCGGAACGGTCGGCCGCAGGACTCGCGCTGCCCTCCATCGACGACACCGAGGTCGACCCCGCGTCCGCCGGTACCGCTTCGGCGGACACCACTGCCGCGCAGCCCGCGCCCCGTGCCGGCGGCAGACGCCGTTTCCTCCTCCTGACCGGCGGCGCGGCGGTCGTCGCGGCCGGTGGTGGAGTGGCCGCGTGGGCCACCCTCTCCCGTGACGACGAGAACGACGCCGCCACCCCGAAGGCCGGCAGTCCCGTGTACACGCTCGGGCTGCATGCCGACCTGAGCGGCGACCAGAAGGCGGTCGGCCGGGCTCAGGAGCGGGGACTGCGGCTCGCCGTCGACGAGTTCAACGCCCGTCCGGGCAGCCCCTTCGCTCTCGAAGTGAAGACGGTGGACGACGGCGGTGAGCCGGCCGCGTCGGTCGGCGCGGCCAAGAAGCTCGTCGCCGACCCTTCCGTGCTGGCCGTGATCGGTCCCACCACGGACGCCACCGCCCTGGCCTCCCTGGCGACGTACGACGCCGCCTCGCTGCCCCTGATCGCCGTGTCGCCCGGCGCCACCGTGTTGACGGTGATGGGAAGCCGGTCCTTCCTGCACGCCCGCGTGACGGACACGATCCTGCCGTTCCACCTCGACGCGTATCTGCGCGGCACCGCGAAGTCGCGCACGGTCGGGATCGTCGACGACCGAGCGGCGGACTCCTACGGCTGGGAGCTCAGCAGCACCCTCGCCACCATCCTGCGGAAGGCACGGCAGCCGGCCGTGCCGAAGGTGGTCAGTGCCCTGCGCACCGACTTCGGGCCGACCCTCGACGCCCTGCTCGACGGGGGCGCGGACTCCGTGGTGTTCGCCGGCTATCACGTCCGGGCAGCGCTGCTGGCGCGGGAACTGACCAGCCGTGACTTCCCGGGAGCCAGGGCCGCGGCCCAAGGGGTGCTCGACGCGCGGTTCCTGGCCGCCGCGGGGGACGCGGCCGACGGGTGGGTGCTCGTCGCGCCGGTCATGGACGCCACTGTGGCGCCCGAGGCCAAGACGTTCAGGGCCGCTTACCGCAAGCGTTTCCAGGCGGAGCCTGAGCGGTACGCCGTCGAGACGTACGACGTGGCGCAGCTCGCCGTGCGCGGTCTGCGCTCGCTGACCGTCGGGCGTCGTACCCGGCCGAATCTGACGAGGGCGCTGCGCTCGGCCACCTACAAGGGCATCTCCAGGAACCTCGCGTTCGACAAGACGACCGGCGCTCTGGTCATCGACGGCAGCGGTGTGTACCTGTGGAAGGTCGACGACGGCAGGTTCGCCTACCAGGGCGTGGCGCCTTTCCAGGTGTCGACCTGATGGGGCGGTTCGTCCCGGCCGTCCATCCGACGGGACGCTGATGGAGCCGTTGCGCGGCGCCGACCCGGCCAGGATCGCCGGCTACCGGCTGCTGCGACGACTGGGCGCGGGCGGCATGGGTGTGGTGTACCTGGCCCGCTCCCCCGGAGGTGCGCTCGCCGCGGTCAAGGTGATCCGCCCGGCGCACTCGGACGACGCGGGGTTCCGGGCCCGTTTCCGCCGTGAGGTGGAGACGGCGGGCCGGGTTGCCAACCCCTGGGTGGTGCCGCTGCTCGACGCCGACCCGGACGCCGAGTCGCCGTGGCTCGCCACGGCGTTCGTGCCGGGACCCTCGCTGGCGGAGGCGGTGGAGGAACGCGGGCCGCTGCCGTACGGGACCGTCCGCGTCCTGGGCGCGCGGCTGGCCGAGGCGCTCGACGCGGTGCACGGGGCGGGTCTTGTGCACCGGGACGTGAAGCCTGGCAATGTGCTTCTCGCGGTCGACGGGCCCCGGATGATCGACTTCGGGATCGCCCGGATGCCGGAGGACACGGCGCTCACCGCCAGCGGAATGGTGGTCGGCTCCCCCGGGTTCCTCTCCCCCGAACAGGCCCAGGGCAGGGGCCGGGAGATCGGCCCGGCCAGTGACGTCTTCTCCCTCGGCTGTCTGCTGGTGTACGCGGTGACGGGCGAGCGCCCCTTCGGGCACGGCTCCGCGGCCGAGACGCTGGTGCGCACGGTCCACGACGAGCCCCAACTGGACGACGTACCAAGGGAGTTGCTGCCGCTGCTGCGGGGGTGCATGGCGAAGGAGCCCGGCTCCCGGCCGACGGTGGCCGACGTACGGCAGGCTCTGGACGGCGTGGGCGAGGGCGGGGCCTGGTTGCCGGAGTCCCTGATCCGGCTGATCGCGCGCCGCTCGGCCGTGGTGCTCGCCCTGCCCGCCGTCGAGGCGACCGAGGTGACCGCGCCAACGGTCACCGACGCGTCGTCCGGTGACACGACGGCCGTCCCCCCGGCCGGCGCTTCCCGCCGCCGCTTCCTGGTCCTGGGTTCGGTCACGGGTGTCGTGGCAGCCGGCGGAACGGCGGCGTGGTGGACGGCACGAGGTCCCGGCCGCACGTCCGCCCAGAGCACCGGAACCCGGCGGCCACGCCTGGTCGTCGCCCTGCACGCCGACCTGAGCGACAGCGGTCGTACGACGGGCCGCGCCCAGGAGAACGGCCTCCGCCTCGCCGTCGACCACCTCAACTCGCGCACCGGCCGCCGCTTCGACCTGGCTGTCCAGGTGCACGACGACGAAGGCAGCCCGGCCCGGGCGCGGGAGATCGCCCGGCGGCTGGCGGCCGACGACCGGGTCCGAGCCGTGATCGGGCCGACCACCGACACCTGTGCCGAGGCGACCCTCGGCCTCTACCAGCAGGCACGGCTCCCGATGGTCACCGTGTCGGTCGGACTCGACGAGGTGTCCCCCACCAAGTACCGGGTGTACGCGGCCACCCGCCCCAATGACTCGACCCTGGCCACGCCGGTCGTGAGGTACCTCGTGCGCACGGTCGCAGCCCGCAGGACGGTGCTGATCGACGACGCCGCCGAGGGCGACTTCAGCTGGCGTCTGTGCGCAAGCGTCGACGAGGCCGTGCGATCCGGGCAGCGCACCACGATGCGGCGCACCCTCGCCGCCGGGGACGACGCGGACGGCGACTTCCGCGCCCTCGCGGAGTCGGTGACGCATGCGGGAGCGGACGCGGTGGTCTTCGGCGGCGGGTACGCGCGGACCGCGCGGCTGGCCCGCGCGCTGCGCTCCGCCGGCTACTCCGGTGCGCGGCTGGCCACGCAGCGCGCCCTCGACCCCCGCTTCCTCACCTCGGCGGGCGCTGCCGCCGAGGGCTGGGTGTTCGCCGCCTCTTTCCTCGATCCGACCCGGGTGCCGGCCGCGAAGTCGTTCGTCACCGCCTACCGCGCACGCTTCGCCGCCGCACCGCCCTGGTACTCCGTCGAGGCCTATGACGCGACGCTCTTCGTCGCCCGCGCCATGACGGCCCTGGGCACGTCCCGTCCGCAACGGGCCGCGATCACGGGCCGCTTGCGCGAGACCGACTACCGGGGGATCGCCAAACGGCTGCACTACGACTCGTCCACCTACCGCTACGCGGACGCGATGTACCTGTTCCGGGCGACCGGGGGCGTCTTCCGCTGTCTCGGCGACTACCGGGACGCCACGACCTGAGCGTTCACCGTTCACGTGCTCCGGTCGAGGGCGGCACGCGTCATGAGTGCCGCCAGTGCCGAGCGGGACGACACGGAGGTCTTGCGGTAGATGGCCGACAGGTGCGTCTCGACCGTACGGCGGCTGAGGTACAGCTTCGTCGCGATGGCCTGGTTGCTCAGCCCTTCGGCGACGAGTTCGGCGATCTCCCCTTCCCGTGCGGTCAGTTGGTCGAGCTCTGTGGGTGCGCGCGGGACTTCCGGGGCCTGCGGGCGTACGAGCGCGGCCAGGTCGGACAGCAGGCGCGCGCCCCCGGCGTCGGCGATGCGGCAGGCCCGCTCCCACATCGCGACCGCGCTCGGACCCTCACCCGCGGCACGCGCCTGGACACTCGCCAGCAACAGGGAGTACGCCTCCCAGGTCACCGCTCCGGACGGTGCGTACGCCTGCGCGGCGCGCTCGAAGAGGTCCGCGGCCGCGCGGGCGTCGCCGCGGTGCTGGGCGAGCGCCGCCTCGGCGCGCAGAGCCGCCCCGCGCTGGCCGTGCAGACCCATCCGGTCGGCTTCCTCGGCGGCTCGTGCCGCCCAGCGCGCGGCCTGCGCCACGTCGCCGGTAGCGAGGGCGGTACCCACGAGCGTGTCCAGCTGGCCGGGCCGGGTGGAGGGCTGCAGTCCCAGAAGTTCGGGACCGCCGGCCTTCAGGATGGAGTCCTGCGCGCGGCGCGGGTCGCCGCTCACGAGCGCGGTGTGACCGAGCACGCACCTGGCCAGCGACGCCCACCAGTGGCTGCTTCGGCCGGCCGTGGCCACGGCCTCCTCGGCGGTCGCCAGGGCGCCGGTGTCGCCCAGGGGGCGGTGCAGGAGAAGGATCAGTGCCTTGAAGGTCAGGGTGAAAGCCAGGAGATCGCTGCTGCCGATGGCTCGTGCGACGGATTCCGCCTCCTCGGCCTGCTCCAGGGCGGACGGCAGCCGACAGGTGTTGAGGTGCACGAAGGCCTTGCTGCTCAGCAGGTGGGGCAGGACGTGGACCTGGCCGCCGCGGCGGGCGATGTCCAGTCCCCGGTCGGCGTGGCGTTCCGCGTCGGCGTAGCGCTCCAGCAGGGCTTCCGCCCAGGCCAACCACACCAGCGACTCGCACAGTTCGGTGAGGCTGGGGTCGGTCAGACCGTCGGCGAGCCCGGCGGCGGCATCGGCGAACCGCCGGGCCGCCGCGGTCTCCCCTTCGTAGGCCTCGCCCAACGACGCCAGCGCCAAGGCCCCCAGCTCTCCCGTGAGATCGCCGTGGGAGCGGGCCACGGCGAGCGTCCGTTCGACGTCGTCGCGTACGTCGGGGTAGGAGACGGTGTTGAGGGCGGCCATGCCCAGCGCGAGCCCCAGGGAGACCGCCTGGCGCGGCCCGGGGCCGGGGCTGCGGACCAGTTCCCGCTGCAACAGGGCGATGGCTTCCGGGGAGTGTCCGAGGTGCCGTTCCATCATGGCGCACAGCGCGATGGCGTCCCCCCGCAGCAACGCGTCGTCCTGCCCGGACCTGCTGATCAGTGTGTGGAGCAGATCGCGGCTCTCCCGCAGACTGCCGCCCGTACCGAGGGCTCTGGCGCGCGCCAGCGTCAACTCCCCACGCCGGTTGGCGAATGCGGGGGTGTCCGGCATGAGCCGGAGGACGACGTCCAGCAGATGGGCGGCGGTCGCGGGCGCCGTGTGGGCGAACTGGGCGGCCGCCTCGCTCAACACGGCCGCCGCCACCGGATCCCAGCCGACCAACGACCTCTCCACGTGGTGAGCCCGCTCGGTCGCGGGGATGCCTGCCCGCGCCTGTTCGTCCGCCGCGGCGCGATGGATCCCGGCACGGCGCGACGCGGGGGTGTTCTCGTAGACCAGTGTCCGCAGCAGCGGGTGACGCAGCGTCCAGCGGCCGTCGGACCTCCTGCGCAGCAGATCGCGCCGTACCAACGCGCCGATGCGGTCGTCGAGTTCCTCGGCCGTGACGGGGCCGGTCGTCCGGCTCAGCATGGCGAGCGTCGCGTGATCGCCGAGGACCGCCACCGCTTCCACGGTGCGGCGCTGGGCCTCGGTCAGCGCGGTCAGTTCGTCCAGGAGCAGCGAGCCCAGTCCGCTCGGCACTTCCGACGCGGTGCCGTCGTCGGCCCGGGCGATCGTGTCCCGCGCGGATGACGTGCCGTGCCGGTGGGCGTGCAGAAGGGCGAGGAGATACAGCGGGTTGCCCTCGCTGGATGCGTAGATCTCCTGGGCGTCACGTGGTGCCAGGTCGCAGGCCAGCGCCTCGATGGCGTCCCGTTCGGGCAGCGGCCGCAGCGCCATGGGCAGTACGGCTCCGCTGTCGACGCCGCGTGTCAGAGCGGCGACGAGCGAGTGCGGCGTCTGCCGTTCCCGCCGCGCCACGACCAGCAGCACCCGGCCCCGCGGGGGGTGCCGGATCAAGTGGTCCAGCAGCTCAAGGGACGCGGGATCGGCCCAGTGCAGGTCGTCCAGGGCCATCACCAGCCCGCTCCGTTCCCCGAGCCTGGTCAGCACCTCCGCCACGGCGCGATAGAGCCCGAAGCGATCGCGGTTTCCGGTGCCCGACGCGGCGCCCCGCACACTGTCGGCGCCGCGCAGCACCGGTGCCGCCGCTTCGGACACGGCATCCGAGTCGAGGACGGCGCGATCGACGTCGGCGAACGCGTCCGTGAAGGTCTGGAACGGAGTGTGCCGCTCGTACTCCGTGGCCCTGCCGCGCAGCACGGTCAGCCCGCTCCGCCGCGCCCGTGCGCAGAGTTCGCTCAGCAACCGGCTCTTGCCCATGCCGGCGTCCGCCGCGAGGTCGACGACAGCGGGAACGCCGTCCTGGCCGAGTCGGCCGATCACCGAGTCGAGCCGGGTCATTTCCTCGGCTCTGCCGACCAGTGTCGTCGCCGTCTCGTCCCGTGCCGGCACCAGCGCGTCTCCCTTCCCCACCGAGTTCGCCTGATCATTACAGAGTGGTCCCACAG
Source organism: Streptomyces sp. NBC_00289 (assembly GCF_041435115.1). Taxonomy (NCBI): domain Bacteria; kingdom Bacillati; phylum Actinomycetota; class Actinomycetes; order Kitasatosporales; family Streptomycetaceae; genus Streptomyces; species Streptomyces sp. NBC_00289. The sequence continues at coordinate 1,178,547 of NZ_CP108046.1, forward strand.
GATGGCCGGAGACCCGGCTCTCACCCCTGGGCCGGCGCACTCCCGTCCGGTGTGTCCGTGACGGTGGGCACCCGGGCCCACCGGCGCTTCCCGCGCAGCCCGGCCAGCGCGGCCGCGGTTCCGGCGCCGATGGGAATGAGCGGCCAGAACGGGACGACGTGTCCCGAAGCCGCGCGCGCGATGAGCACGAAGGCCGCCGCCGCCCCGACGACGAGCCCCAGTCCCAAGGGCCCGATCCGGTGCTCCTGCTCGAACCGCACCCGGCCGCCGAGCCCGGCCAGGTAGCCGGCGGCGGCCAGGGCGAGGGCGATCACGTACCCCGTGATCAACGGATACGTGACGAACAGCGTGATGTCCCAACCCCCGGGGTGCCAGCCGTGCCACACGTCCCGCCCGTCGATCTCCACGACCCGCCCGTGCCAGAGGCTCGCCGCGACCCGCTGTCCCTCCCGGAGGTCGTCCGCGGACCGGTCCGGGACGTCGTTCACGGTCTTCGTGTCGGCGCCGACGCGCAGTTCGATGGTGTGCGTGGTGGTGACGAACCAGTGGCCGTCACCGCCGTCCTGTCCTCCGCCGTCCGTCCCGCTCGACGTGTGGGTCGTCAGCTTGGTGACGGTGGCCTCGGCCGTGCGCAGCGAGCCGTTCGACCGAGCGTGCGCTATGGCCGTCTCCTCGTAGGTGCGCACGGCGAGCAGCAGGATCAGGGCAGCCATGACCAGGCGGAAGACCCAGCGCACCACACGGGCTCGTACCGTCCTGGTCGGACTCCCGCCCGGTGTCGTCCGCGACGTCGTGTCCCCGGTCCGTTCCTGCGTCATCGGCCGCCCTCGCTCGTGTTCGAGGACGGGCGAAAGCCGTCCCACCTGATCACACGCCGCACACGAGACCATGGTTGCGGCCGACCAGCCGCCGTGACCGCGTCATGGACGGCACATGTTCCCGGCCCGTCGACGCGGTGGGTGAAGGGCTCGGCGTCCCCCGGTCCGGGCCCGGTGACGACCTGCATCGCCGTGCCGGCCCGCCTGAGCCGATCGCACCGGACAGCCCGGACAGGGGCGTTCGTCATGGTCACGCCGGGAACCCATCGCACCGACATGGCCGACCGTCAGATCCTGGAACCGGGCCGAAGCGCGACGACGCGGTGCCGGTTCGAAACCGGCACCGCGTCAGGAGCTCGTGCCCGGACAGCTCGCTCCCCGAGTCACCGCACATGCACGGCCGGGGCAATGCTCAGTGGTCGAGCGACCGGTAGTCGAACCAGTCGAAGTGAACGGAGCCGGACGCCGCGAACATGCCGAGGACCCGGCCGGTGAAACCGCCCGCGACCTCCGTGGACAGGTAGCGGCCGTCGAGCGAGGTCAGTTCGACGAACGTGCCGTCGGGTTCCTCGATGCCGATCGAGACGGTGTCGGGGCCGGTGCGCGGGTCGTGCATGGTGGCTACGGCGGTCACCTCGACGCGGAGCACCACGGGCCCGGGCGGTACCGGACGGGACGCCACGACGGTGCTCAACGGGCCGATACGGGCGCGCACGTGGACCTCGCCGGACACGGCCTCGATGTCGTAGTGGTGCTGCTCGTCGAGGCGGACGGCCAAGCCGCCGCGTCCCTCTCCCACGTCGACCAGGGTTCGCGCGCGGCAGGAGAGATGCTGTTGCCGGCGGCCGACGAACGTCACGTCGGTGTCGTCGAGCGATGCGCCGCGGGCGCGGAGGGTCAGCCAGCCGGCCCGTTCCTTGGTGGTGCAGTCCTCCGCGGGACGGTGACGCAGTGACACCCAGTGCGGGGCCAGCTCGCTCAGGTCGAAGTCGTCCCGGTTCGGCACGGCCGGCTGGGGCTGGAGCGGCCAGGGGGGCGCGGGCAGGAGGGACGACAGTTCGCCGACCACGGGCCAGCCGTCGACCCAGTCGACCGCCACGAGAAACGTCTCGCGGCCGATGACGTGCCAGCCCGGACTGCCACCGCCCGGCCGTACGCCGAGCAGCACCATCCACCACGAACCGTCGGGCGCCTGGACCAGGTCCGCGTGGCCGGTGTTCTGGATGGGGTGTTCGGTGCCGCGGTGGGTGAGGATCGGGTTGTCCGGGCACGGCTCGAACGGGCCGTTGGGCGTGCGGGAACGGGCGATCGAGACGCCGTGACACCGCTCGGTACCACCCTCGGCGATGAGCAGGTACCAGTAGTCGCCGATCCGGTACAGGTGCGGGGCTTCCGGGGCCTTGGCGCCGGGCGTGCCGGACCAGAGCCGCGTGGGCGCGCCCAGCGTCTCCCCGGTGTGGGGGTCGAGACGGACCTGCCCCACACCGGCGACGGTGCACCAGCAGGTGCCGTCGTCGTCCCAGGCGAGATCCGGGTCGATGCCGGGCACGCCCGGCAGCCGGATCGGATCGGACCAGGGGCCTGCCGGGTCGGTGGCCGTGAACAGCATGTTGCCGTCGCCGCTGACGTTTGTGACGATCAGCCAGAACCGGCCGTCGTGGTGCCGCAGGGTGGGCGCGTAGATCCCTCCCGAGGAGGGCGCGTCCAGCGGCAGGCGCAACTGGCTCGGCCGGTCCAGCGCGTTGCCGATCTGCGTCCAGTGCACGAGGTCCCGGCTGTGGAAGAGGGGCACACCGGGGAAGTACTCAAAGCTGGAACACGCGACGTAGTAGTCCTCGCCCACCCGGCAGACGCTCGGATCGGGGTGGAAGCCGGGGATCACGGGGTTGCTGACGGTGGTGCCCGTCTCGGGCATGCTCGACACCCTGATCGGTCCTTTCAGTGGTTCGTGTTCTCACGGCTCCGCCCACGCCGAGCCGGCGTGGGCAAAGGGTTCGGGGGCCGCCGGTTCAGCGGGCGGGATGGAGTTGTACGACCGTGATCGAGTAGGCCGGGACGGTCTGGGTGGACTCGGGGCGCGCACCACGGTCCACGGGTCGACGCTCACTTGGCAAGTACCTGGCCCAGAACTCGAAACTTTCGCAGAACTTCACTGGATAGTTTCAGCCGAGCGGGAGAGCAACGATGGCTGTCCCGGTGGTCGATGCCGAGCGGGCCATGCCGCGTGCACTTCCGGACGTCCGGGCTGGTCGACAACGGAACGGGAAGGGCTCGGTCGCGGCCACGGCCATCGGTCAGGGGCTGATGGACGGTCGTCAGGGGCGGGTCCACCCAGGCCACGACCGGCAGGACGTCGAAGCCGACGACGCTCGGATCGTCGGGGATGCACAGACCGGCTACCGACGAACCTGTGGCCTGCGACACAGCTTCGTGTTAATTTCTCCGCCGCGAACAGCGAAAGTTTCCACAGTTCCGGGACAGCAGTTTCTTGGCAGCCCGCCTCCCCCACGACCGGAAGGTCACCTGATGACGAGGAGACTCGACTTCCTTCGCCCACGGCCCCGGCGGTCGCGGTCCTTACCGAGACTCGCGGCACTCCTGCTGGCGATCGCCCTGCTCCCGCTGGTGCCCGCCACCGCGCAGGCTGCAGACCCGCCCCCACCCAGCGCCCCCTCCGCCCGCAGCGCGGTGGCGGCGATGCAACCGGGCTGGAACCTGGGCAACACCTACGACGCCATCCCCGACGAGACCTCCTGGGGCAACCCGCCGGTCACCAGGGCGCTCCTCAAAAAGGTCAAGTCGCAGGGTTTCAGAAGCATCCGGCTGCCCGTCACTTGGGGCGTCCACCAGGGCGCCGCCCCCGACTACACCATCGACCCGGCCTGGATGGCCAAGGTGCGGCAGGTCGTCGACCTGGCGCTGGACGAAAACCTCTACGTGCTGCTCAACATGCACCACGACTCGTGGATGTGGGTCAACAACCTCTCCACGGATCACGGCGCCGTCCTCGGCCGGTACACCGCCACCTGGACCCAGATAGCGGCGGAGTTCCGCGACAAGCCTTCCCGGCTGGTGTTCGAGAGCATCAACGAGCCCACCTTCAGCGGCACTTCGGGTGACGACGAGAACTATCGGCTGTTGGCCGAACTCAACACCGTCTTCCACCGGATCGTCCGCGAGTCAGGCGGCCGCAACGCCGACCGGCTGCTCGTCCTGCCCACCCTGTACACGAACTCCGAACAGGGCCGGCTCGACGCGTTGGCCACCGAACTCGCCGACCTGCGCGATCCCATGGTGGCGACGACCATCCACTTCTACGGGTGGTGGCCGTTCAGCGTCAACATCGCCGGGTACACACGGTTCGACTCCACCTCACAGCAGGACCTCACCGAGCAGTTCGACCGTGTGTACAACACCTTCGTCGCACACGGCATCCCGGTGATCATCGGCGAGTACGCGTTGCTCGCCTACGACCACAACCGTCCCGGCATCATCGAGCGCGGCGAGCAACGCAAGTACTTCGAGTTCCTGGGCGACTACGCCCGCCGTCGCGGTCTCACCACCATGCTCTGGGACGCCGGCCAGTTCCTGAACCGCGACACCCTCCAGTGGCGGGACCCGGAGCTGTTCGCCCAGATCAGATCGAGCTGGGCCACGCGTTCGGGAACCGCCTCCAGCGACCTGGTGTTCCTCGCGAAGTCGGCGCCCATCACGGACCAGACCCTCACGCTCAACCCGAACGGCACCGACTTCCAGGGCCTGCGGCACGGCTCCCGCAACCTGCTGAAGGGCAGGGACTACACCGTTTCCGGCAACCAGCTCACGCTGACGTCCGCCGCGCTCACCGAGCTGGCGGGTGACAGGGACTACGGAGTCGACGCGACGCTGGAAGGCAGGTTTTCCCGCGGCGTCCCGTGGCGGATCGACGTGGTCACGTACGACACACCCATCCTGTCGGACGCCTCCGGGGACACCGGCGGCCTGACCGTCCCCACCCGGTTCCGGGGCGACATGCTGGCGACGATGGAGGCCAACTACGACGACGGAGGAAACGCGGGACCAGCCGACTGGACCTCCTACCAGCAGTGGGACAGCGCGTTCTCGGCCTACACCGGCGACTCGATCAAGCTCACCCCCGACTTCGTCAACTCGCTCAGGGAAGACTCCAGGGTGACGCTCACCTTCCACTTCTGGAGCGGCACCTCGGTCACGTACCACGTCACCAGGACGGGGAGCACAGTGACGGGCACGACCACCTGACCTCTGCCGTACTCGGGCTCTCGGTCTCTGCGACGGTGACGATCACCGGCGTGCCACGGTCGTCGGCTCCGAGCACCTGCGATCTGCACCGGATACACCGGGACTTGACGCGTCACCGGCGGCGGTGGTCGGTGCCGTCCGGCGCGAGGTCGGTCGGGCAGTCCCCGCTCATGCCTTGCGGGCGAGTAGCTGGATCTCCTGGAACTGCCGTCGGTCTGTGGGCTGAGGCTCGCGCACCAGCCGGGCCACCTCGGCCAACCCGAACTCACGCAGCATCGCGACAAGATGATCAGGGGACCACCGATAGGCAAGCGCGACGGCGTGATCGAAGGCCTGCGTCGGATGAGACGCGTCCTCGCTTGCCGAGAAGCCGAGCAGAAGGTGCCCGCCGGGAGCCAGCACACGGTGGAACTCCGCCAAGATGACGGGGAGTTCCTGCGGAGGTGTGTGGATGATGGACCACCGCGAGAGTACGCCGCCCAGGAGGCCGTCAGCGATGTCCAACGCCGCCATCGAGCCCACGTCGAACCGCAGGCCCGGATAGGCCTGTCGAGCCAACTCGATCATCGTAGGAGAGGCATCGACACCACACGCCGCCAGCCCCAACTCGTTCAGATGAGCGGTGACATGGCCAGGCCCACACCCCAGATCCGCGACCTGGCCGTCCCCACTCGCACGTACGACCTCGGCGAAGGCACCCAAGATCGCACGGTCCAGGGGTCTGTCACGCAGCGTGTCACGGAACAGCTCCGCATACGTGGGGGCAGCGGCGTCGTAGGCCTCACGGGTGGCAGTGAGGGCATCGTGTTCGACCATGGTCACGACAGTAGTTCCTGACGCTGAGGCGAGCCGAGAAAATCGTCGTCCTCTCCCCCGCCTTTCGCCAGTGGCTCGTCACGCGGCCTGGGGCGCATCGAACCTGCCGGACCAGCCACCCCGGTGGGGAGCCTTCGGATGCCGCTCCGAAGGGGCGCGGGTCCGCGCGTGCCCTTCTGAATGCCGCCCACACACACGAGCACGGCGCACCAGGCACCGGTGACGGGGCAGCCGGCGGCCTCGCCGTACGAACGGGTTGGCACTCGGTGTACGGCGAGGGTCGGGGGCGGACGGGCCGCCCGCCCGGCCGATCATGTCGGCCCCGTACACCACTTCCCTGGACGCAACCGTGGCTCGAGGTCGTGGGGCAGCGGCCGCGCTCGGGTGCCGGGATGCGTCAGCAGATGTTCTGGCGCACAGTGGAATAGCGAGCGGAAGGGCTCACCCCGCCACACTCCAAGTCGTCGACGCACCTGTCCCGCGGCGGTGCTCACGTACGGGACCCTTCGGGCGCGGGCACGACGGCGGACGCCACATCACCCCAGCGCGGCCTTCGTAGGGACCTGGCCCACCTGCTTCATCCGACGGTCTGTCACGCCGAGGGCTGCCACGGCGGCGCCGTCAAACCCGCGCCGCGGACGCACTCCTGGCTGACTCCAGGAAGGTTGAGTGAAGTGAACGCCTTTCCGAAGCCCGTGATCGACGCGATGGCCGATCGGGCCATGCGCCTGCACCACATGTTGTGGCACACCGCACGCGACTCCTGGGCGGCTCTGACACCTGAGCAGCGGGAGGTGTTCCACCACCATGGCTGGGAGCCGCCCCGCCCGTCCCTGACGGCTCCGGACCCTCTTACGGGGAGGCGTTCCGTCGAACTCGGCAACGGCTCGGGCGAGGACTTCCTGTTCATGCACCGGCAGATGATCGCCGCGGTCGACGAGATCCTCGTGGAGGTGGGTGATCCCCAGCATGCTCGTGTGGAGGGATGGCCGACGGTTCCCCCTCCGGAGGACACCACGTACCCGGTCCCACCCCCGTTCGACATCTCGGATGACATCGAGACCGCCGAGGCCATCCGGAGCGCCAAGACACCGGAGTCGTTCGACCGGATTCGCGCGTGGGAGGCGGAGTTCACCGAACCGGCGAATCTGCGGCAGATGACTCTCGGCCGCCTCGGCGCCAGGATCGAGTTCGGCATCCACAACAGGATGCATCTGCGCTGGGCAGCCCGGATGCCCGACTACCGGCCGGGTGGGGACGCTTTCAGTGTCGCCCCCCTATGGGACAACTCCGACTACGACTGGCTCGCCGACACCTACTCCGCCCACGTGAACCCGATCTTCTGGAAGCTCCATGGCTGGGTGGACGCCCGGATCGACGACTGGATGGCGGCCAACGAGCTGACAGGGCCGGTTCCGTGGAGCTTCGCCCCTCCCTGGAGCGGACCCGCGGGCGGCCACCCCCACCACCACCCCGTGGCCGAACTCGCGCTGCGGGCTCGGCCGGGCACCACCGAGGCCGACGCCGCGCAGTCGCGCCTGAGCACGATGGAGACCACGGTCGAGCACCTGAAGCGAGCGGGCGTCGGCGAACCCGCCCGCTTCGCCGTGTACGACGACATCTGATCGCGCGGGGCACGCAAGCCCTGTCAACGGAAGCGACCGGCAGGTCGAGGGCCCCGCTTCACCCGAGCAACCTCTGCACCACGGCGTGCAGCGCCTTTCAAGGGGTGACGGTGATGAAAGATCCGCAAGAGAGCGGTCTGCAGCTCTCCCAGATGATCTCGGCACTCCGCGACGAGCTCGAACAGGCCCAGCTGAACGCGCAGGAAGCACATCTGCGATTCGGCATTTCCGGCGTCGAGGTCGAAGCCGACGTCCAGGTCTCCAAAGAATGGGAAGGCAGGGGCGGTGTGAAGTTCTGGGTCATCGAGGCGGGTGGCAGCCGAACGCGCGGCAATTCCACAAGCCAGCACATCAAGCTGGCTCTGACCGTACCCGAGGAGATGCGCATCACCGACCCCAAGGGGAACGTGCAATGACGCGCATGAACGCCGAGTGTCTGGTGTGCGTCGAGACAACCGATAAGCGTGGCTCCGGTTACTTGCTGGCACCGAACCTCGTCCTGACGGCAGGGCATTGCGTCGAGTCGGAGGGCACCCTGGTCGAGGTGAAGAGGTTCAAGCGGCACGCAGACGGTCGGTACGGTCTGACGGACCCGCACGTCTTCAAGGTCGTGGTGAGCGGCGAGAACGCACCAGCAGGCGAACAAGAAGCCGATTTCGCTCTATTGGCCAGCACCGACGAGGATCCCTTCGCCGCACGTGCGGGCACCTGGCCCGAAGAAGTGCGGCTGGGCCGTCTCGTCGGCACGGACGCCGTTCCCGCGCAGGCCCTCGGCTTCCCCCGGGCACAGATCGGCTCGGGCCGCATGAACGTCGAGGACGCCCGCGGCACGGTGCGTCCGCTGACCGGCTCCCGCTCGGCGAACGATGCCGGCGCGTTGGTGGAGAGGTTGAACTTCCAGGTCGAGACCGGGGTGCCGACGAGCCGTCCGGGGCCGTCCCTGTGGAGTGGCATGTCCGGCTCGGCCCTGTTCAGCGGCGACCACCTCGTGGGTGTCATCGTGGAAGACCGCGCGTCCATCAACGGTCGATTGCATGCCGTTCCCGCCGGCAGAATCTTCGGCGGGCAGGGACGGCGGGACGCGAACCAGTGCCTCGACCGGGCACTCGGGCTCGAACCGGCGACACGGGTGAAGCTCAATCCCGTGTGGGCGGGCGGTGACGTTCTGCGGCCGGCTTACGAACCCATGCCGATCCGCTACCAGTGGTCGGAGGCGGACCTCCTGCGGGCCCGCCACGACGTCGTACCCTTCCGGGGCCGAAGAGAGCAGCTCGAGGAGCTCACCGAATGGTGCGAGAGAAACTCCGAGCGGCGCGTACATGTGCGGCTTTTGTACGGGGACGGTGCCGTGGGCAAGACCCGTCTGGCCCGGGAGTTGTGCCGCCGGATGGGCGACAGGGGATGGATCGCGGGAATCATCGACCCCGTCGATCTCTTGCGCGTCGGCTTCTCCCAACTCCTCGACCTGGCGGAAAGCAGGCTGGTGGTCGTCGATGACGCGGACTCATACGCCGGCCAGTTGAACACTCTCCTCGACGAGGCCACGAAGGACCGGAGTGGTCTGCCCCTGCGGATACTGAGTATTGCCCACAGCGACGGCCAGTGGTGGCAGGCGCTCAGGCGACGATACGAAGCGCTCCTGGAGGAACGCGACCCCCCACTCCTCCTTACCGCACCGGCTCCCGAAGAACGCAGAGTCGTCTACGACGCCGCCCTGGAATCGTTCGCCTCCTGGTACCGACAGAAGGAATCACAGAAGAAGACGGCTGCCGATCAGGAGAGCGACGATGTCCCGCCGCCGCAGGAACAGTTGGACGGAGCGGAGGACGGGCCGGATCTCGAGGAACCCGACTTCGCCAGCTACCTGCTCGTCCTCATACAGGCTCTGGTGGACGCGCGCGCACGCATCGGCATCGAGGAGAGCACGGCGGTCGTAGGCGGGCCCCGACCGGCCTCCCTGCGTGCGGCACTGCTGGACTACGCCATCGACGTGGAGCGGGAAGCATGGCGAAAGACCGCCGGCCAAGCAGGACTACATGACGATCCGGTGCTTCTCGAACGGGTTGTCGCCATCTCCAGCCTGGCAGCAGCCGATGGCTCCGAAGAGGGCGCCGGTGAGACGGAAGCCGCGCGTCGGCTGCGGCTGGTTCCTGATCTCGCCGACGAACCGGAGTGGCGCAGGCGCGCGTTCGCCCGCTGGCAGAACGCGCAGCTCAGCGGTGAGGGCTATCTGCGTACGCTCCAACCTCTGCGACTCGCCGACCGTCTGGGATGCAAGGTGATCGCGGCGTTCCCGGACCTGGCCATGCAACTGCTCGACGTCGAGGGAACCGGCGACGGCACGCCACGGGATCCGGCCGCACAGTCACGCCAGGTGCTCAACGTGCTGCAACTGCTTCAGTTCACCATGGCCGACGCCGGCGGCGCGGCGGACCGGCCCGGCACGGAGAGGGACGAGACATGTCCGGCAGCGCAGCCTGACGCGGCGCAGCGCAAGGCACGCGAGGCTTTGACAGAGGCACTCCATCACCACGCAGCCGCTCTGGTCCGGCTGGTCAAACGCGTCGCGGTCGCCGATCAGGACGACTCCGCGCATGCCATCGGCACCTCGCTGGCCTCCGCACTGAACTGCACGCTCCCCAAGAAGTCGGCGCAGGCCGTCGCCGCCCGGGTACTGCGGGAGTTCGACGTGTCCTGCCCCGATGCCCTGCTGGAGCTGGCCACGTCCGTCGCCGAGCACGCGGTGCAGTACCACCGGCGCGTCGCCGGGACGCCCACGCGGGAAAGCCGCAGAGGACTGGCTCAGGCCCTGCAACGCTGGTCGCTGTACCTGGCCAGTTCGGGCCTGCGCATCCGGGCGCACAGTGTCGCCGGGCAAGCCGTCGACACCTATCACGCGCTGCAACAGCTCAGTCCGTCCGAGGGCAACGAGTTCGACCTGGCCCAGGCTCTCAAGGACCTGGCGGACCGGCTGGTCGACGTCGGGCGGTTCGAGGACGCCGACAACTGCGCCCGTGACGCCATCCGGCGCCTGGAGCCGCTGTACCAGCGCAACCCCACCCACAGCCACGCCTTCGGTCTGGTGAAGGCCTTGTGCACCCTGGCCACCGCCGCTCACGGCACTGGGCGCCAGCGCGAGGCATTGCAGGCGGCGAACGAGGCATGTGACCTGATCGAGCAGTTGCCACCGGCGCGCGACGGCGACGCCGAGCACCAGCCGGACGAGATCCAGGGCATGAAGGCGTTCGCGTTGCGCGGCCTGGCCTGGCAGCTCGGCGCGAGCGGACGCACCGACCAGGCAGTGGCCAGGGCCACCGAGAGCGTCGAAACGTACGAAACGCTGCGCGAGAGATGTCCCGGGCTGTGGAAGAGGGACATCGCCGAGGCCCTGTCCGTCCTCGGCGTCCAGCATGCCGCCAGGGAGGAGTGGGGTGCCTGCGTCGCCCGGCACAGCGAAGCCGTGGAGGGTCACTACAACGCCCTGGAGCGGGAGTACCGCGAGGCCGTACGTCCGCAACACGCCCTCGCGCTGGTCCGGTTGGCGGACGCGTATCTGGGCAGAGCGCGGTCCCTTCCGGCCGAGAGCCGACAGGAAGACCTCCAGAGGGCTTTGGACCACGTCGCGCAGGCGTTGGACCAGTACGACAGGATGCGCAAGGAGGACAGATGGGCGAACCGCGTCCATGAGGCCTGGACGAGCCGCCTGCAGGCGGAAGTACTGCTGGCGCTCGGCGCCACGGATCGCCGGGCCGAGGCCGCGGCCCGCAAGGCGCTGTCCCTGTACGACGAGATGGACGTACGCGCCTGGAAGCTCAGATTCGACAGAGCACACGCGCAATGGGTGCTGGCCAGGTCGTACGGAGGTCGAGGCCGCCCTCGGGGCAAGGTCCTGCGCGCGCACGAGCAGGCCAAGGACGCGTTCGTCCGGCTCGACGCCGAGGAGCCGGGGCGGGCCGAGGACGAAGTGCGGAAGATCCAGGCTGCGATCGAAGGCCTCAGACAGACGGGACCGCCCGTCCAGCCCCGAGCGGAGGCCGCGGTGAACCGGTCGGGCAAACGGCGCAGCCGTCATCAGCCGAAGCCCCGTCTGCGGAGCCGTAAGGGCACACACGCGCGTCGCAGACACCGGTGAAGCCCCAGGCTCGCAGTTCAAAGGGACCAGCGGTTGACAGATGTCGGGACGGCCCCTCGCCGTCACCGACGCCACGCCCGGGAGTGACCCAAGGAGTACCCCGATGGACAAGCAACCACGCGCCGCACGACGTACCGCAGCCGGCTACCGTACGTCACTGCCCTGGCGGATCGTCACCACCGGCGCCCAGTACGTGGACCGGCGCATCGGCTGGGACAGACTGCCCGTCATCCCGGGCCTGCTGACGCTCCTCGGACTGCGCGTCAAGCTCCGGCAGAAGAACCTCCACGACACCGGGCTGCTGCCGTCGGTCGATCTGCCCGATCCCGCACCCCCTTCAGCGACCCACCAGGTCAACCGGACCGCCGACGGCAGCCACAACGACCTCCACGATCCCCGGATGGGCATGGCGGGCACCCGTTTCGGCCGGAACATCCCGCTGGACCGGATCGCACCGGCCGCACCCGAGGACGTACTGTCCGCGCCGAACCCGCGCGAGGTCAGCCGCGCCCTGCTCACCCGCGACGAGCTCACCCCTGCCGAATCGGTCAACTCCCTGGTCGCCGCCTGGCTTCAGTTCATGGTCCGCGACTGGTTCAGCCATGGGACCAGCCCCACGGAACGGCCCTGGGAAGTCCCCCTCATGGACGACGACCCCTGGCCGGAACACCCCATGCGGATCATGCGGACACCGGACGACCCGACCCGCGACCCGCGGGCACCGGCCGGGACGCCCGACACCCGCGTCAACGTGTCCTCCCACTGGTGGGACGCCTCGCAGATCTACGGCGCCAACCAGACCGAGCAGCGCCTGATGCGCTCCGGGGAGTTGGGCAAGTTGCGTCTGTGGGACGACGAGCGGCCTCCGTTCCCCTCGGACCCCTCCCGGGACCCCTCGCACACCCCCGGCTTCTGGCTGGGCCTCGCCATGATGCACGACCTGTTCGCCCGTGAGCACAACGCGATCTGCGACCACCTGCACGGCGCCTACCCGTCCTGGAACGACGAGGAACTCTTCCAGCGCGCCCGGCTCGTCAACGCCGCACTCCTCGCCAAGATCCACACCGTGGAGTGGACACCGGCCGTGATCAGCCACCCCACCACCGTCATGGCACTGCGCGCCAACTGGTGGGGCCTCGCGGGCGAACGCGTCCACGACCTCTTCGGCCGGATCAGCGACAGCGAGGTCGTCAGCGGCATCCCCGGCGGCGAGACGGACCACTACGGCGTCCCGTACTCCCTCACCGAGGAGTTCGTGGCCGTCTACCGCATGCACCCGCTCATCCGCGACGAGTGGCACCTGCGCACCGCCGCCGACGACACGAGCCTGCGCCACTGCACCCTCCGCGACATCTCGGGCCCCGGAGCGCTGAAGGTTCTGGAGACCACCGAGATGGCCGATCTGCTCTACAGCTTCGGCACCCTCCACCCCGGACTGGTCACCCTGCACAACTTCCCCAGGTTCCTCCAGGAGTTCGAGCGTCCAGACGGGCAACTGCAGGACCTCGCCGCCACCGACATCCTGCGTTCACGGGAGTTGGGCGTGCCCCGCTACAACGAGTTCCGGCGGCTGCTGCGGCTGAAGCCGGCGGCGGACTTCCAGGATCTGACAGGGAACCGGGCGTGGGCCGAGCAGATCCAGTCGCTCTACGACGGCGACATCGAGAAGGTCGACCTCATGGTCGGGCTGTACGCGGAGAAGCTCCCGGCCGGATTCGCTTTCAGCGACACGGCGTTCCGCATCTTCATCCTGATGGCCTCACGCCGGCTGAACAGCGACCGCTTCTTCACCGAGCACTACACCCCCGAGGTGTACTCCAAGGCCGGCATGGCCTGGATCGACGACAACTCCCTGATCACGGTGCTGCTGCGTCACCACCCGGAGCTGCGTACGGCTCTCACGGGGCTGACGAACGCCTTCGCGCCGTGGCAGACCGCCGGAAGGACGGTGACCTGAGATGGCAGCGACGGAGAGGTCCCGCGAGGAACGCGAGCGCCAGGTCGCGGCGGCCGCCGCGCGCTACGGAGAGACCGGCGACGCGCGGCGGGCGGTCGAGCGGAGCCAGGACGCCGGGGTCACGTTCCCGGATTCCGAGGAAGCGCTCGCGGCGCGCGCGGCACGACTGCTCGACCGCCACGCGGTGCCCGCCGCCTTGGTGGTGGAGGCCGTCCGGGCGGAACCGCTGGCCGCGACCGCCGCGTACGAACGCATCCTCGGGGTGTCCAGGGATCTGCAGGCATCGAGCTTCCTGCCGCGCGGCGCCCGGGCCGCACGCACCGTCGCCCGGATCTCGGTCCGGGAGAACGGGCGCGAGCTGCCCCTCGGCACCGGCTTCCTGGTGTCGCCGAGCCTGCTGATGACCAACCATCACGTGCTCACCGACGCGGAGGCCGCCCGGCAGTGCTTCGTGGAGTTCGACGCCCAGGTCACCGTCGACAACACCCCACAGTCGCCGACACGGCTGGAGCTCGCCCCCGACGGGTTCTTCCTGGCGGACCAACGTCTGGACTTCGCCCTGGTGTTGCTCGCCCCCGGTCCGGACCGGCGGCCTCCGGGGGACACGTTCGGCTGGAACCGGCTCAGCGCCCAGACGGGAAAGCTGGTGATCGGCGAGCCGGTCAACGTCATCGGTCATCCGATGGGACGCCTGAAGGAGATCGCCGTACGCGACAACATGCTCCAGGTACGCCTGGACGACTTCCTCCAGTACCTGACGGACACCGAGCCGGGAAACTCGGGCTCTCCCGTCTTCAACGACCAGTGGGAGGTCGTCGCGCTCCACCACAGCGGTGTGCCCAGGACCGACGAACAAGGCCGTGTACTGCGGCGTGACGGACAGGTCTGGCAGCCCGGTGACGGCGACGACGCCATCGACTGGGTGTCCAACGAGGGCGTACGGATCAGCTCCATCCTCAAGCACCTCACCGCCCTGCCCCTCACCTCCGGGCAGCAGGCGCTGCTGGCCGAGATGGGCCCGGAGTCGGGGATGCGCCCGGCAGAGGCCGCCGTCGGTCCGGTGGCGGCTCCGGCGCCCGCCGCCGCAGCGTCGCGCTCGGCCGTCGAGAAGGTCACCGCACATGTGGGGCTGCGCGGCCGGGACGGCGCGTTCGGCGGCGGGCGGCATCTGGTCTTCCTGCACGGTCGCTCCCAGGAACACTTGGTGCCCGAAAACCTGCGCCGTGACTGGACGGCCGGACTCAACCAGGGTCTCGTCCGCGCCGGGCTCCCTCCCGTCGACCCGGCGGACGTCTGGTTCCCCTACTACGGCGACCGGCTGGTGGACGCCCTGGCCGCGCACGAGGCTGTCCCCCACATCACCGCGTCGCCGGCCGCCGGGGCTGCGGAGGCGGTCGCACCCGCCAGCCCCACCGCCCGCGCGGTGTACGAGGAGATCATCGGCGAGGCGGCCGCCAAGTGGGACATGCCGCACGACAGCCAACCGGCCACCGAACGAATCGGCCTGGACGACGTGGTCGGAGCCCTGCAGAAGCGGCTGAGCTGGCTGGCCGCCAGGAGCGACCTCGACGCCTGGGCCATCGCCCTGGTCGTCCGTGACGTGGCCGCGTACCTCGACGACCGGCGCATCCGGGACGAGGTCCTGGACTGCGTACTCGAGACGATGCCCGACGAGGGAGAAGTGGTGCTCGTCAGTCACAGTCTCGGGACGGTCGTCGGCATGGATCTCGCCACACGGCTGTCCCCCGGAGTGGACCTCGTCCACCTGACCACGGCGGGCAGTCCTCTCGGCTTGGACAGCGTGTACAACAGGCTGCTCGTCGGGGGGCCGAAGCGTCCGAACATCGTGGCGGACTGGCTCAACGTCTGGTGCCCGAACGACGCGGTGGCCATCGGATGCCCCCTGGGCGACGACTGGGCGGACGGACTGTCCGACCTTGCCGTCGTCAACGCCCGCGACCGTGCGCACAGCATCGTCGAGTACCTCTCCCACGCCGAAGTCGCCCGGTCGATCGGCAGTCACCTCGGCGACTGAACCCGGCATACCGCGCAAACCCCCACCGAGGCCGGACGACGCCGTCCGCGATCGACGGACCGGAGTCGCCGACAGCGGGTGACGGCTGTGAGGACCGGACCCACGAGGCTTCAACCCGACCGGTTCGAGCCATACTTGACCATGCGGGGTCCATCCCGTGGTGGCTCGGTACGGGGGAGGCAGCGATCCGGTGAGCAGCGACAACAGGGGACTGGAGCGGGTCGAGGTGCGGCTCAAGTGGGACCCGAGTCCCTGGGATCAGCCACCTCATCACCTCGACATCATCGCCGCGACCTACTCGGCGGAGGCCCCCTACGGGCGGCCTGTGTACGTCGTCCACTTCGACAGCCGCTCACCGGACGGCACCATCAACATGAGCCGGCACAGCCAGACCGGTCAGGGTTTCGGCTATGTCGAAGTGATGACTCTCGAGCTCGATCGCCTCGCGTCCTCCTTCACCCGTGTGGTCGTGGGCGTGGCGATCCACCAGAACAGCGGTCCCAAGACCTTCGGCGACATGTCGAACGCCGGAGTTCTGGTGGTCGCCGGGTACGAGGAGCTGCTGAAGGACGACTTCGCGCGGGTCGCCGGGTCCACCGCCGCCACCGTCGCGGAATTCGCCCGGGGCCCCTCCGCGGCGTGGGAGTTCCACACGATGGGCCGAGGCTTCGACAGCGAGCCCACGGTCTTCACGGCGGAGATGGGCAGCACCCCATGACCGGGTCCGCAGGGGGCGACCGGCACGAACAACGCAGTTCGCGCCTCGCCCGCCGCACGCGACGGCGTGCCGTCTACAGGTCGAGGACTGCGCGCAGGGCGTTGTCGACGAGCTCTTGCTGTTCGGGGCCGATGTTGCCGTGCAGCGTGCCGGTTTCGAAGCGGATGGCGGAGAGCTGAAGGAGGTTGACGGCGACGAGGGAGGCGTCGACCGGAGCGGTCAGATGCACGCTCATCGCCGTGTCGGGGTGCTGTGCCGGAGCGTGGAGAACCAGGGCGACGACCGCACCGTAGGCCTCTGCGAGCCCGTCGAGGCTCACGACGAGAACGGTACGGGTGCCCTTGCCGGTGTCGACGTCCCAGACGTCGCCCTTGCGGACGGTCACAGGGCGTCGCCCTCGCCCGCGAGGTCGAGAGGGGCGAGGGCGACGAGCTTGCGGGCGGCGTCGAGGGTCATCTGTCGGCGTACGGCACGCAGGATGTAGTCGTTCAGTGACGGGGCACCGGCTGCGGCGTCGCGCAGCGGCTTGTCCATGGCGTCGGGGATCCGCAGGGTGATGGCAGTCATGACGTCAAATCTAGTGGCAAGGTCGCCGTCACGGTAGCCGTGCGCACGACAGACCCGCTGCCGTGCGCCATCGGCGGCTCCGCTTGCGGTACGGGAGCGGACTTCGTGCCGTCACAGCGCCGCGGTCGTGCCCTCCCCCGAGGCGCTGCCCGCGAGCCACTGGTCCCATTCCAGATTGAAGCCGGCGTAGCCGTTGTCGGCCGAGGCCTTGGCGCGGGGTGAGCCGGTGACGGTGACGGGGTCGCCCTGCTTGACCTGGCCGTAGAACCACTTGGCGTCGGACATGGACAGGTGGACGCAGCCGTGTGAGCCGCGGGCGCTGCCGCTGCCCGGGTTCGGGTCGCCGGTCGAGTAGTGCACGTACGTGCCCGACTGGGTGAGGTGGACGTCCCAGGGCAGCGTCAGGTCGTAGTAGTCGGGGCTGCCCTTGTCGCAGCTGATACCGACGCTGCAGGAGGTCATGTGGACCTTCTCCTGCTTGTCGATGACGGCCATCGTGCCGTTCCACGTCGGGTACTCGGCGCTGCCGGCGTTGATCGACAGCGTGCGCACCTCCTGCCCGTTCCGGGTCACCTTCATGGTGTGGCCGGTGACCGAGACATCCGCGCGCACGTCGTCACCGATCTTGAACGTGTGCGTGTAGCCGTGTACGCCGTAGCGTCCGTTGCCGTTGCTGACGCCCTCCATGTCGGCGTCGATCTTCACCGTGGTGTTGGAGGGCCAGTACGTCTTCGGTCGCCAGTCGGCGCGCTTGTCGCCGAACCAGTGCCAGGCGCCGGCCACCGGCTGCGAGGCGCTCACCTTCATGTGCTTCTCGACCGTGGCCCGGGCCTTCGCCGCCACCGGGTTCGTGAAGATCACCGAGATCGGCATGGCCACGCCGACCGTGGTTCCCGTCTGCGGGGTGATCGTCTCCAGCAACATCGGCGGACCCGCGGGCTTCGTCGGTGACGGAGAGGCGGTCGCGCTCGGCTTTCCCGACGCCTTCGCGTCCCCGCCCGCCGTGTCACCGCTGCCCCCGCCGCAGGCGCTTGCGCCCACCAGCATCACGCCCGTGAGGAGTGCGATCCCTATGCCGCCCTTGCGCCGTCCCACGACCTGCCCCGTTCTCTCGCCCTTCGGCCCTGACGGGCCCGACTCCCTGTCAGACAGTGGCCAGGTGGGTGGCAGTTGCACGCGCCGCGTAAAACGTGTCTCAAGACTCGCCGCGCGCGGCGAGGAGGTTCGCCTCCCGGCGGCGCCCAGGTCGGTCCCGAGGAAAGATCGCCAGGACCAGGACGGCGACCGGGACCTGCGGCCATGGCTCGGCCGGAATCGGGGCGGAGGCGTATGAACCGCCATGCGGCTAACGGATGTCGGGCAGGTCTCGCAGTTGCCGGCGTGAAGTGAGCCCGAGCTTGCGGAAGATGTTGCGCAGGTGCGCGTCGACCGTCCGCGGGCTGAGGAACAGCTTTGCCGCCACCTCCTTGGAGGTGGCGCCGTCGGCGACCAGGCGTGCGATGTGCACCTCCTGCATCGTCAGCTGGTCCGATGCCTTCGACGTGCGGCTGCGGGCCTGCTCGCCCGTGGCGCGCAACTCGCCGGCGGCGCGCTCGGCGAACGCCTCCACACCGAGGTCGGACAGCGACTCGTGCGCCGACCGCAGTACGACCCGGGCGTCACGCCGTCGGCCCTGGCGGCGCAGCCATTCCCCGTACAGCAGTTGCGCCCGGGCGCGGTAGACGACCAGTGCGCTGTCGTCGAGCATGCCGATCGCCTCCTGGTAGGCGGACTCGTCCTCGTTCACCAGGGCCCGCGCATACGCTTCGACGCCAAGACCCCACGCCTGCCGGCCGGCCCGCGTGCGCTCCTGGAGGGATGCGAGGGCCGCGGCGGCGACCTCGGTCTCGCCGCACCGCATGGCCGACTCGACCAGCTCGGGCAGGGCCAGGCCCGCCGTGCCGACGGCGCCGTACTCGACCGCCTGCCTCGCCGCCTTCAGCGCGGCCGGGTAGTCGGCCACGCCGTTGCTGAGCACGGCCGTCGCCCACCGCGCGCTGAGGCTCATCCGGTGATCCACCGACGCGAACAGTTCGACGGCACTCCCGCGCCGCCCGCGCATCGCGGCCAGGTGGAGGCGTGGGTAGACCAGCGGTGCCGCGCCGGTGGCGTCGGCGATCGCCTCCTCCTCGGAGATCAGCTCCATCGCGGCACCGAAGTCGCCCATGTGTACGGCCGCGGTGGCCTGCATGGCCAGTCCGACGGGCAGCGCGTGGAAGGAGCCAGACTCGCGGCCGGCCGCGACGGCACGGGTGGCGATGCCGCGCAGGGCGTCGAAGTTCCACAGCTCGGTGGCCAGCATGAAGCCCAGTGACGGCCGCCTGGCCCACACCTCGTCGTCGGCGTCGGCGACGACCGGCCCGAGGATCTCCCCCGCCGCCGTATGCCCGTCGCCGACCAGACTGATCAGGCCGGTCAGGACCGCCGCCGCGCCGGATACCGGCTCACCCGACGGCGGTGCCTTCCTGACGGCCTCCACCACGTGGTCGAGACTGCCGAGCAGCAGGCCCATCTCGACGGCGTCCAGACAGCACTCCCGTGACCGGGCCGGGTCGGTGGCCGCCAGCCGGGCGGCGGCACGCAGGAGGTACGCCGTCGGGTCTTCGTCCCCCCGACGGCGGGCGAACGACAGCCTGCCGCGGACCAGGTCGGCCCGGGCGGCCTGGCTCGGATCGCCGGTCCGGACGGTGGTGAGCAGGTCGGCCGCCGTGTCGAAGTCGCCCATGGAGAGCTTGGCCTCCACCGCGGCGAGGGCCCGCTCGGTGCGTTGGACCGGGCTGATCGTGAGCGCGGCCGAGCGTTCGAGGAAGGCGGCCGCCGCCGCGACACCGCCGCGTTCCCGGGCGCGGGTGGCGGAGGTTTCGAGCTCGGCGGCGACCT
Organism: Streptomyces sp. NBC_00289; assembly: GCF_041435115.1. Lineage (NCBI taxonomy): Bacteria > Bacillati > Actinomycetota > Actinomycetes > Kitasatosporales > Streptomycetaceae > Streptomyces > Streptomyces sp. NBC_00289. The sequence goes on from NZ_CP108046.1 coordinate 1,198,394, forward strand.
GTTCGTCAGGGCCGGCACTGGCCTGGGCACGATGCCAGGCCCGCCGGTCGGGGTCGGCGACCGGGTCGGTCACCGCGGCCAGCGCCTCGTGCGCTCTGCGCCGCTCCTCCGGCGCCGCCGCGCGGTAAGCGGCCGAGCGGGCGAGGGGGTGGCTGAATCGGATCCGGGTGCCGAACTCGACCAGCGGTACGGACTCCGCGGCGGCAGCCGCGTCGATGCCCAGGAGTGCGGCCGCCCGCCACAGCAGGCCGGGGTCGCCGAGCGGGTCGGCGGCGGCGACGGTCACCAACAGCCGGGCCGCCGGCGGCAGAAGCTCCAGCCGGAACCGGAAGCTCTGCTCGATCACGCCGGGTACCGAGTCGGGCTGGGCGAATCCGCCCGCCATCCCGGCGAGTCCGGCCGTCCTGGGAAGCTCCACCAGCGCGAGGGGGTTGCCGCGCGCCTCGGCCAGGATGCGGTCGCGCACCCGCTCGTCCAACGGGGCGCGGATCGCCGCGGCCAGCAGCGCGCGGGCATCCGATGCGTCAAGACGCTGAAGCGAATGGCCGGGCAGCTCGTCCAGCTCGGGCAGGCGGCTCGGCTCGCGCGCAGCGAACACGAGGGCGACGGACTCGGCCGAGACCCGGCGGGCCAGGAAGGCCAGCGCCTTGGCCGACGCCCGGTCCAGCCACTGTGCGTCGTCGACGACGCACAGGAGCGGCCGTTCCTGCGCGGTCTCCACCAGGAGTCCCAGCGACGCGGCGCCCACCAGGAACGGATCGGGTGTGCCGGTGTCGAGGCCGAAAGCGATCTCCAGTGCCTTGCGGTGCGGCGTGGGCAACGCCGCCAGCCGCCCGGTGACGGGCGCGAACAACTGGTGCAGCGCGGCGAACGGCAGCTCCATCTCGAACTCCGCGCCGGACGCCCGCATGACGAGGAACCCGGTCGCGGCCTCGTCCAGACGCCGCAGCAGCGCGCTCTTGCCGATGCCCGGCTCACCGCGCAGGACCAGGGCGCCGCCCCTACCCTCCCGTGCCGCTTGGAGCAGGGCATCGAGCCGGCGTGACTCGTCCTGGCGACCGATCAGCGCATCCGCGTGTGTCCCGGGCATGCCCGACAACCTATGCGGTGGTGCGCCGCACGGAAATCCGGGTACGACCCCCGTCGCCTGACGACGTGGTGCGCGCCGGGCGACGTCGCCGACCGTCGCGCACCTCGCCGAGTCAGCACAACGGAAGGGGCGGCGCCGGGGTCCTCCGGCGCCGCCCCTTCCGGCTGTCCACGTGCTCAGGAGCCTGACATGACGTTCCCGAACACGGGGTCGTCCCCCGAGTTCCCGATGCCCACGGACGCGGCGCCGAAGCTCACCGCACCGGTGGTCGTGACACCGCCGGTGGAACCGCGCAGGACCGACACCGTGCCGTCGTCGCTGTTCTCGCCGCCCGCGCCCACCGACAGATCGGCGCGGCCGTCCTTGTTGTGGTCGGCGAGGTGGATGGCGTGCCCGAACATGTCCGACGACTCGTTGGCCCCCGGAACACCCGAGGTGCCCTGGTTGAAGGACTGGGCGCCGGTCCCCGTCAGACCGGAGGCGCCGCCGCGCAGCACCCACACGTTGCCTGCCTGGTCCGCGGAGCCGATGGTCTCGAAGTCCGCACCGACGGCGAGGTCCGGGTAGCGGTCACCGTTGACGTCGCCCGCGGCGAGGGTGCCACCGAACGAGTCGTGGTATTCGTCTGCTCCGGGCACACCGGCGGTGTCCTGGCTGAACACGGCGCTGCGCGTGGTGTCGACGCCCGCCGCACCGCCGTAGAACACGGTGACGTAGCCGCCCTTCGCCGTCTGGTCCATGACGTCGACGAAGTCGGTGCCGACGACCAGGTCGTCGTGCCCGTCGCGGTCGAAGTCGGCCGCGGTGAGCGCGCCCGCGTACCCGTTGCCCACCTCGGTCTGCAGCGTGGGTCCGGTCGAGGCGCCCAGGTAGACGAAGTTGCCCGCGGCGGACCCCACCACCACGTCGTCCGCCCCGTCGTTGTCGAAGTCCCCGGCGGCCAGTTGGACGGCGCCGTCGGGGTACGCGCCGGAGTCGATCTGCGTGTCGAGGCGCAGCTTCCCGGCCGGGCCACCGGACTTGGTGAAGCCGCCCTTGAAGATCCACACGTCCTTGCCGGTGGAACCGACCGCCAGATCGGCCTTCCCGTCACCGGTGAAGTCGCCGACCGCGAGGGACTGGCCGAACCGGTCGTGGCCCGAGGCGTTCGGGTCACTGATCGTCGTGCCGCCCGACAGGCCGGACGAGCCGCCCCACAGGATCGTGACCGAACCGCCGTCGACATCGCCGCTGACGTCCTCCAGCGGGGTACCCACGACGAGATCGCCGTAGCCGTCCTTGTTGAGGTCGCCGTGCGCGAGTTCGGTGCCGAAACGGTCGGAGGTCTCCGAGGTGCTCGGCACACCGGCGGAACTCTGCGACGTGGTCTTGTGGCGTGCGGCGCTGATACCGCTCGACGAACCGTAGTTGACGACCACGGCACCCGCCTTCGCCTTCCCGCCCACGACAGCACCCGGGGCGCCGGACGCCAGATCGCGGTAGCCGTCACCGTTGAAGTCGTCGGCGAGGCCCGACGCGGCGGCACTCGCGCCGCCGGGCAGGGTGATGAGCAGGCCACCGGCCAGGGCGGCCGCGACGACGGTGGCGCCCAGGACGACGGGACGCCGGGAGCGCTTGTGATGGGGCCGGGACATGGGTTCCTCTCCAGGACATACGCGTGGACTCAAGAAGGACCTCTGGTGAGCCTGAAGGGTTGTACGGGACAGGGGAGGTTCGTGGTGGCGACGACGCGGCGCATGGTAGCGATCGAGGGACTGCCGGGGCATGAAGTAGGCCGTGCGGCGCGGGTATTGTGGTGGCGCCCCATCTCTGCCGGACAGCCTTGCCCAAGCGCATCTTCACCGGACTCGCTCCCGGGCGCCGGGCCGAACCGCATGCGGCTGAGCCGTGCAGCCCCGGCCGGTGTTGGTGCCGGCGGCCGCGAGCCCTGACGAGTTGGTGCGTGACAGCGTCGTATAGGCGATGACCACCGACGCGAACGGCACACGCCCGCTGCCAGTGTCGAGCCATGACCCGCACCACACCGCGACAGACCACCACCGGCTGGATACCGCTGGCGGTTCTGGCCACGGCCCAGTTCCTGGTCGTGCTGAGCACGTCGATCGTGAACGTCGCCCTGCCTCAGATCCGGGCCGGACTCGATCTGTCGGACACGGGGCAGGCATGGACGGTCAACGCCTACGTACTGGTCTTCGGCGCGCTGCTGCTGCCGGGCGGGCGCGCGGGCGACGTCTACGGCCTTCGCCGCGTGTTTCTGCTCGGCATCAGCCTGTTCGCCCTCTCCTGCCTGGGCGCGGCAGGGGCGCCCACAGCGAGCGTGCTGATCGCGTGCAGGGCGGTGCAGGGAATCGGCGCCGCGCTGCTGGCGCCCACGGCGCTGGCCCTCGTGCTGACGCTCTATCCGGAGAGTGAGCGGCGTGGCACCACGCTCGGCGTGTGGGGCGCGGTCTCCGGTGCCGGCGGGGCGGCGGGCGTGCTGCTGAGCGGGCTGCTCACCAGCCTGTTCGGTTGGCGTGCGGTGTTCGTCGTGATGGTGCCCCTCGCCCTGGCCGTCCTGGTGGCCACCTGGCTGCTGGTCGGGGCCGACCGGCCACGCGGCGGAAGCCTGGACGCGCCGGGCGCGGTGACGGTGGCGGCGGGACTGGTCGCGCTCACCTACGGCCTCTCCGGCCCTTGGCCGCTCGCCGTGATCGGTCTGGCGCTGCTCGGCCTGTTCGTGGTGCTTCAGCGCCGTGCCGTCGACCCGCTGCTGCCGGCGCGCATGCGCGTGGTGGCGGGGCCCAATGTGCTGATGGCCCTGCTGGGCGCGGTCTGGCTCGGCCTGTTCTACTTCCTGCCCCTCTACCAGCAGCGCACCCTCGGCTACTCGCCCCTGGAAGCCGGGCTGACCCAGCTTCCCCTCGCCCTCCTGATCACCCTCTCGTCGTGGATCACCGGCAGAGTCTCCGGCCGCGCTGTGCTCCCCGTGGGCCTGCTGGTTCTCGCGGCCGGACTGGCCTGGCTCTCCCGAACTCCGGCCGACGGCACCTTCCCTGTCGACCTGCTCGGCCCGACCCTCCTCATCGGCATCGGGCTGGGCGTGGCCTTCGTCCGGCTCACCGCGATGTCCGCCACGGGCGTCCCGGCCGCCGACAGTGGCCTGGCGGGCGGGCTGGTCAACGCCACCCGGCAGATCGGCGGAGCCATCGGCCTGTCCTTCCTGACCCTGCTCCCCTCCTTCGGCGCGGCCTTCCTGGCCTGCGCCGCCCTCGCCCTGCTCATCTCGGTCCTCTCGACGCGAAAGGCATGATCATGCCCTTGGACAAGCCGTACGTCAGCGGCCACTTCACCCCCGTCACCGACGAGATCACCGGCCGCGAGCTGACCGTGCGCGGCACCCTCCCGCCCGAGCTGAACGGCCGCTACTTCCGCAACGGCCACAACCCCAGACCGGGCATCACCCCCACCCACTGGTTCCGCGGCGAAGGCATGATCCACGGCGTCCGTCTCACGGGCGGCCGGGCCGAGTGGTACCGCAACCGCTGGGTCCGCACCCCGTTCCTGGACGGCGTGCCGTTCACCGGAACCGAGCTCGAGGTCAGCGCCGCCGCCACCAACATCATCTTCCACGGGGGCCGTTACCTGGCCCTGCAGGAGGCCAACCTGCCGTGGGAGGTGAGCGCCGACCTCGACACGATCGGCGTCCACGACTTCGGCGGCAAGCTCACCAGCGCTATGACCGCCCACCCCAAAGAGGACCCGGAGACGGGCGAGCTCCACTTCTTCAGCTACAGCCCCTTCCCGCCGTACCTGACCTACTACGTCGCCAACGCCTCCGGGGACATCGTCACGTCGGAGGTCATCGACGGCTCCGGCCCCTCGCTCATGCACGACTTCGCCATCACCCGCGAGCACGTCGTCTTCATCAACGCGCCGGTGGTCTTCGACCACGCCGAGCACTCCGGCATCCCCTACCGCTGGCACGACGACGTCCCGCTGCGCATCGGCGTGCTGCCGCGCGCCGGGGGCAGGACCACGTGGTTCGAGGTGGCGGACCAGGCGGCGCTGTTGCACGTCGCCAACGCCTACACCGACGCGCAGGGCCGGATCGTCCTGGAAGCACCATGCTTCGACCGCTCCGCCTGGGAGAACTCGTGGAAGTGGTGGGTCGGCGCTCCCGGCTACGGCACCAGCCCCGACGCCGGTTCGACCTTCCACCGGTGGATCATGGACCCGGCCACGGGCAAGGTCACCACTGAGTCCCTCAACGACCTGGCCACCGAGTTCCCGTCGATCAACGACGCCCACACCGGTTCGGCGTACCGCTACAGCTACGCCATCGCCTTTCCCGGAGCGGGTCTGTCGGGCTACCACACCGTCAAGTTCGACACACGGACCGGCCAGGAGAAGCTGCTCGCGCACGGCGAGGGCCGGATGCCCGGCGAGGCCGTCTTCGCGCCGGCCGAGGGCGGGATCGCCGAGGACGACGGCTATCTGCTCACCATCGTCAGCGACATCGAGGCAGACGCCTCGGAACTGCTCGTCCTGGACGCGAGCGACCTGAGCACCGTGGCCGCCGTCGAACTCCCCCGCAGGGTGCCCGCAGGCATCCACGGCCACTGGATCCCCGACCCCGAACTGCCCGCCTGACCCGCCCCGGCCGCCCCAGCCGCCCGGTTGGCGTCGACTCCCCGACGACCTCCCGGGCCCCCGACGCAGAGGAAACCGAACCACGATGACCTACCCCACGACCATCGACGAGAACGCCCCCGTCGTCGCCGACCACACCATCCGGATCGCCGCTCCTCTCGAGCGGGTCTGGCAGCTGCACACCGGGATCGGCTCCTGGCCCGACTGGCAGCTCGCCATCACCGAGGCCCGGCTCGACGGCCCCATCGCCCCGGCCATCACCTTCCACTGGGTGACCGCGGGTCTGTCCATCGACTCCACCATCTACGTGGTCGACGCCCCGCACCGCATAGTGTGGGGCGGTCCCGCACACGGCATCACCGGTGTGCACGAGTGGACCTTCACCGAGGACGGCGACGGTGTCGTGGTCCGCACCCGGGAGTCCTGGGCGGGCGCGCCGGTGGACGCCGACCGGGCCAACCTCGCCGCCGCGCTGGACGACTCGCTCAACACCTGGCTCGACGCCCTGAAGAAGACCGCGGAGTAGTGGCCGAGACTCACTTCCCCTCGCGGGGCAGGCAGGGACGGCTTCGACCGATGCCGGCGGTGTGCGCGCTCCGGGGCAGGATGACCGGCGGACGGACCGGTGTCATGGTGCCGGGGCAGGACGACCGGGAGCGAGACGCGCGGGCTAGAGCTTGCGCAACTTCGTGGTGAAGACCTGGGCTGCGACCTTGTCACCCAGGGTGAGACCGTCCTCCGCGTCCCACGGGAAGTGGACTCCGAGCCAGACCCTGCTGTAGGCGTCCTCGGTGGCCGCAGCGCTGAAGCTGGTGAAGTGGCGGGTCTTCACCGGTGACTGAGGCTCGTCGGTGGTCATGTCGAAGGCGATGTTGTCGCTGCCGAAGTAGCGCTTCATCACCCCTGCCCAGGCCGCGCCGAACGTCGCGTGCCCCGAGGCCCAGGCCGGGAAGCACGGGCTGACGTTCACGCCCGCCCGGGTTTTCAGCAGCGGCTTCCACTCCGGGTCGAGCCCGCCTTCCCGGATCGCGGACACCGGCCGCCACAGGTCGATCGGTGTCAGGAACTTCACGTCCCGTACCGCGATCCCGGCGTCCGCCATGGCGAGGGAGACAAGCGCGAACAGCCGAGCGTTCTCGTACGTGTTCAGGCCGCGGGCCTGGGAGACGTCTCGGGTCGCCTGAAGCAGCTGCCCGGGCGGCTTGTAGGTACCGTCCAGATCGTTGGCCCAGAACCAGGCCGCCGCCTCCTGCTCCTGAGTCCGAGTGACGGCGGGCGTACGTGCGGTCGGTTTGTCGGCGCCGAGCGACCGCACCGCCTCGACCTGAGCCTTGTAGGCGTCGCTGGCCAGCAGCTTCTCGTACGTCCCGTACAGACCCGGGTTGGCCGGGCGGAACTGCGAGCCGGAGGTGAGGGCGAAGGGCTTCATCTGGCCCCAGAACGGTGTGACTGCCTGACTGTCGCGCTCGCACGAGGGATCGGGCATGTCGGGGTAGCTGGTGGCTCGCCACGCGCCCGGCTTGTCGTCGCCGACGTACACCTGATCGTTGTCGGAGCCGTCGCCGTTTCGGGCGTCCCTCATCTGCGTGACCATGCGGCCGACGACCGTGGCGTCGAGCAGGTCGAACCCGGTGGGCTCGGTGCCGAACCGCTCGCGGAACTTCGCGTCGAGGAACTGCGTCTGGTTCCTGCCGTACAGCCCCAGCAGGATGTTGTACGCCGTACGACCGATCACCCGCTCCTCTTCGTCGGGGCCCTCGACCCAGCCGTCGTACTTGTGGGCGTAGATGTACGGCTCCGAGGTGATCTTGCCCTTCCATTTCAGCTGGTACGAACTCTCCGCGTCGTAGATCGCCGCGTTCAGCATCGCCGCGGAACGGGCCATCGGCCCCGGTCCGCCGCCCTCACGCCGGATGACCTGGAGCAGGACGTCGTTCCAGTAGTGGACGGGATCGGCGATCTGCTGTCTCGGGAGTGCCGCCTGGGCGGGCTGCGGAGCGACCGTGAGCGCGCTGCCTGTGGCGGCCAGCACCGCCGCCGTGGCCAGCGCCCTGCGCCACATCCCCGTGCGCGGCCGGACAGATCGGGTACCAGTGGACATGCCTCAACTCCCCGTTGCATGCAGGTCTCGTCACCACCGGGAGGTGGCGGCGTGATCCTGGCGTGCGCGCCACCTCCGTGGTTTGTACAAATCCGATGCGATCCGCGGAATGGCCGATCCCGTCCCTCACGGCGGCGCAAAATCGGTCGTCCTCGCCGCCATGTCCGGGAGTGGTCGGACGCATCGATTCTCCTGGCTCCAGCCGCCGGTCCCGGGCGAGTGCCGGCCGTACCGGGTGCGACATCGCGCTCGCCGCTCCGTCGAACCGGTTCGACGGAACCTAGCACCGAGGAAACCGGCCGACAACACCCTCTGCGCAGAGCCCTTCGACCACTCACCGCCGACCGTTCCGACCGGGGCGGGCGATCCCGGGCCGTCGCATTCGAGCCCTGCTCCCCTGGTCAGCCGGTGCACACCCGGACAAGCCCGGCACCACACCTCCACCCACTCGCGTTTCCGGGCCGTTACGAGAATTCCGACCCGAGGCGTTGACACCCGTCCGGGTTGCTCCTACCTTCACTTCACGCGAACCGGTTCGACGACCGTCCCGGTCCTATCCTCTTCGCGAAGTCAAAGAACCGGTTCGACCCCTCTCAGCAAGGAGTCCCGTGAACATCGGTGAGATCGCCAAGCGGGCCGGTGTCTCGCGGAGCACCGTGTCGTACGCCCTGAGCGGGAAGCGCCCGGTGTCCGAGGACACCCGCCAGAAGATCCAGCGCGTCATCGACGAACTGGGCTACCAGCCCAACGCGAGTGCGCGTGCCCTGGCCAACGGCCGGACCAACACCATCGGTCTGGTCTTCCCGCCGGCCGGCAACCACTACACCGGCATGCAGCTGGACTTCATCGGCAGCGTCACCGAGGCCGCCGCTGCCTACGACTACGACGTGCTGCTCTCCCCGAGTGGTGCGGACAGCGATCGCTCGTTCCAGCGGCTGCTGGGCGAGCGCCGGGTCGACGGAGCGATCCTGATGGAGATCCGGCTGCAGGACGACCGACTGGACCACCTCACCGCGCTGGACTTCCCCTCCGTCGCCATCGGCCGCACCGCCGACCCGCGGGGCAGCTGGTGGGTGGGCCTGGACCACACGGCGCTGGCGGCTGCCTGCGTCCACCACCTCGCCGACCTGGGCCACCGCCGTGTCGCCTTCGTCAACCGACCCGAACAGCTGCTGCGGGCGGGATACGAGTCCGCCCATCGGGGCCTGGACGGGTTCACCAAGGCCGCGGCGGAACGCGGGCTCACCGTCCGGACGTACTGCTGCGGGGACGACGCGGCCTCCGGCCTGGCCTGTCTGGAACGGATCCTGCACGACGACCCGGCCACCACGGCCCTGGTCACCCTGAACGAAGCCGCGCTCGGGGGCCTCTACCGAGGGCTCACCCAGTCGGGCCGCCATGTGCCACGCGACTTCTCCGTCACCGGTGTCGTGGCCGGCAGGTGGGCGGAGACGGTCACCCCACAGCTCACCGCGGCGGACGTCCCGGCGGAACAGATGGGCCGCCTCGCCGTCGACCTGCTCGTCGAGCGGCTCGACCACCCCGACACACCGGCCCGACACCACCTGCTCGCGCCGCCGATCTCGTTGCGAGCGAGCACCGCCCCCGTCGGCACCTCGCGCGTCGGCGTCACGCCCGCCGAACCCGCTCCGGACCCGGGCGCCTCCACGCACCCCTGACCGTCACCCCGTCTGTCTCCCTCTCGCCTCCGCACCCCTGACCGTCACCCCGTCTGTCTCCCCCTCGCCTCCGCACCCCTGACCGTCACCCCGTCTGTCTCCCCCTCGCCTCCGCACCCCTGACCGTCACCCCGTCTGTCTCCCCCTCGCCTCCGCACCTCCACCTCTGCCGGCTGCGCACCCCACCACCACGGTTCGGCGACCCCAGAAGCCCCCCTCACCCCTCCCACGGCACACCTGTGCCGATCCCAGGGCACACCTGTGCCAAAAGCCATGAGGAACCGCAATGAACCGATCTGCCAGACGGCGTCTCACCGCCGCAGTCCTGACCGCCGTCGCCGTCACCGCCGGCGCCACCGCGTGCTCCTCCGGCACAGGCGGCAGCTCCGCGAAGGCGGACGGCGACACGTACACGATCTGGGACCCGTACCCGCAGTTCGACAAGAGCTCGGCGTGGGCGAAGCTGGTGGACGGCTGTGGCACCGAGGCCGGGGTGAAGATCAAGCGGACCGCCTTCGACACCAGTGACCTGACGAACAAGGCGCTGCTGGCGGCGCAGCAGGACAACTCCGCGGACGTCCTCATCGTCGACAACCCGGTGGTGTCGACCCTGGCCGAGGCGGGGATGCTGACCTCGACCGACGACAACAAGCTGGACGTCTCGAAGGTCGATCCCAACCTCCTCGCGGCCGGTCAGTCGGGCGGGAAGACGTACGGCACGCCGATCGGCGCGAACACCCTCGCGCTGTACTACAACAAGGCGGTGCTGAAGAAGGCCGGGGTGGACATCGCCTCGGTCAAGGACTGGAAGTCGCTGACGGCGGCGCTGGCGAAGGTCAAGGGCGCGGGCAAGAAGGGCATCACGTTCTCCGCGATCGGCACGGAGGAGGGCAGCTTCCAGTTCCTGCCCTGGTTCTGGGGCTCGGGAGCCGAACTGACCGCACTCGACTCCGGACAGGCGGTCTCCGCGCTGTCGCTGTGGAAGAACTGGCTGGACAAGGGCTACGCCCCCAACTCGGTGATCAACAACACCCAGACGACCAGCTGGCAGGAGTTCGCCGGCGGTGACTACGCGTTCGCGGAGAACGGCACCTGGCAGCTGGCCAACGCGCGGAAGGCCGGCTTCGAGTACGGGGTCGTCCCCGTCCCCGCCGCCTCCGGAGGCAGTGCCGCGGCCCCGACCGGCGGCGAGTTCGTCACCATGCCGGTGCAGGGAGAGACGGACCGCTACGCCACCTCGCAGAAGCTCGTGTCCTGCCTGGGCAACAGCCAGAACCTGCTCGAAACCGACACCACTCTGTCCTACGTGGCACCCACGACCGAGGTCCAGGACAAGCAGGTGGCGGCCGACGCCGAGCTGAAGCCCTGGGTCGACGCGGTCAAGGCCGCCAAGGGGCGCACCAGTGACGACCTCGGCACCAAGTACCCCAAGATCTCCGAGCAGTTGTGGAAGGCGGTCCAGTCCGCTCTGAGCGGGTCGGCGTCGCCCAGGGACGCGCTCGGCTCGGCCCAGTCCGCCGTCAAGTGACCAGGACTCCCGCCCGCCGATGAAGCCCACGACACAGTTGCCGGACCGCCGACGGGCGCTCGACCGGAACGGGGCGGCGACCGCCGCCCCGCCCCCGGCCCGCATCGCGACCCGCCGCCGTCCCGCCTCCCAGCAGTGGGCCGCCTGGGCGTTCCTCGCCCCGGTGACCCTCTATCTCGCCCTCTTCTACGCCTATCCGCTCTACCGCAACCTCGACCTGAGCCTGCGCGACTACACCGTCCGCTCCTTCGTCCGGGGCGACGCTCCGTTCACGGGCCTGACGAACTACCGGACCGTCTTCGACGATCCGACGTTCGCTCCGGCGCTGCTGCACACCGTGGTGTTCACCGCCGTGTGCCTGCTCTTCCAGTACGCCATCGGCCTGGCCCTCGCCGTCTTCTTCAACCAGCACTTCCGGCTCTCCGCCACCCTGCGCGCACTGTTCCTGGTGCCGTGGCTGCTGCCGCTGATCGTGTCCGCCTCCACCTGGTCGTGGATGCTCAACAGCGAATCCGGCATCGTCAACGCCGCCCTGCACGCCGTCGGCATCGGCCCGGTGAACTGGCTGACGTCGCCGTCCTGGTCGCTGGCCTCGGTGATCATCGCGAACGTCTGGATCGGCGTTCCCTTCAACCTGGTCGTGCTCTACAGCGGCCTGCAGTCGATCCCCGCCAGCCTGTACGAGGCGGCAGCCCTCGACGGCGCGAACGCGTGGCACCGGTTCTGGCGCATCACCCTCCCGCTGCTGCGTCCGGTGTCCGCGATCACCCTGCTGCTGGGGCTGGTCTACACGCTCAAGGTCTTCGACATCATCTGGATCATGACCAAGGGCGGCCCGGCCGGCTCGTCCACCACGTTCGCCACCTGGTCCTACCAACTCGGCTTCGGCAACCTGCTCCCGTCCTTCGGCCCCGGCGCGGCCGTCGGCAACCTGCTCGTCGTCGCGGCCCTGGTCTTCGGCCTGGTCCACGTCCGACTCCAGCGAAAGCAGGCGCTGTCATGACACGTGCACGGACCGTCCTCAACCGGCGCCGCCGTACCCGGGGCAAGACGGTCATCGGGCTCCTGCTGACCGCGGTCATGCTCTTCCCGGTCTACTGGATGCTCAACGTGTCCTTCACCCGCGACCAGGACATGCGCAAGAGCCCGCCGGACCTCTTCCCCGCCCACGCCACCCTGGAGGGCTACCGGGCCGTCGTCGACCAGCAGTTGCCCTACCTGGGCACCAGCCTCGTCATCGGTCTCGGCACCGTGGCGCTGACCGTGGCGCTTTCCGCACCCGCCGGCTACGCGCTGGCCAAACTGCGCCCGCGCGGCGGCGGCATCCTCAACTTCGTCCTCCTGGCCGCCCAGATGATCCCCGGAATCATCATGGCGATGGGTTTCTACGCCATCTACCTCAGCCTCGGCCTGCTCCAGTCCGTACCCGGCCTGATCATCGCCGACTCCACGCTGGCCGTCCCCTTCGCGGTCCTCATCTTCACCGCGTTCATGTCCGGCATCCCCGGCGAACTGCTCCAGGCCGCCAAGACGGACGGCGCCGGGCCCCTGCGCACCTTCTGGGCGATCGTCCTGCCCATGAGCCGCAACTCCGTCGTCACGGTGTCCCTGTTCGCGTTCCTGTGGTCCTGGTCCGACTTCGTCTTCGCCGGCACCCTCGTCAACGGCGGCGCCCACGAGCCCATCACCCTCGGCATCTACCACTACATCGGCAACAACAACCAGCAGTGGAACGCCATCATGGCCACCGCCGTCGTGGCCTCACTGCCGGCCGCGGTCATCCTCGTCCTCGCCCAGCGCTACGTCGCCGCCGGAGTCAGTGCCGGCGCCGTCAAGGACTGACCCCGCTGCCCACGCGCAGCCGCGCTCTCCGTGAGCCGCCGCGCCGGCCCCGTCGCCCGCCAGGCGGACCGCAGATCACCCCCGCTCAAGAAATGAGTGCCCCTTCATGACCGCCGCCCCACCCGGTCCGGCCTTCTCCGTCCTCGACATACCCTTCAGCACGCACGGGTCCTGGTTCGGCATCTCCCCCGTGCTGGCGGAGCAGACGCGCGCCGAGGACCTGCACCTCGTCTCGCACCAGAACGGCATGCACGCCGTCCTGCGCCTCGTCCCCCTCGACGCGGCGACGGGCGGGCGGGCAGCGACGGACATCCGGGCGACACCGAGTCTGCTCAGCTGGGCGGGTGCGGACGGGCGCGTCGACCTCGCCTACGAGTCACCCGACACCGTCCGCGTGCGCGGCACCGGTCTCGGGTTCGGTATCAGCGCGGCGGCACACTCCCTGACCCCCTTCAGCGGAACCTACCTCTACCGCGATCCGGTCGACGGCGCGCACACGTTCACCTCCTACGAGACCGGGCGCCGCTACCGGATCACCGTGCTGTCCGGCACGGTCGGCGACGTCCACGGTTCCCAGGCCGTGGGCGCCGGCGACCGCGGTCTCTCGGTCACCGCCCAGGCCGGCGGATCGTGGGAGGTCGCGGTCGAGGAACTCGACAGTGCGCGACAGCCCTACCGCTCGGCGTCGGCGTTCGGCGAGGTCGTGGAGGCCGCTCGGCAATCGTTCGCCGAGTTCGCCGACACGGTCGCCCCGTGGCGCTCGGCCGGCACCCCGGCAGCCGAACTCGCCACCTATGTGCTGTGGTCCGCGACGGTACTCCCGGCGGGCCTGATCACCCGGCCCGCGGTGCTGATGTCCAAACACTGGATGGACAAGGTCTGGAGCTGGGACCACTGCTTCAACGCCCTCGCCCTGGCCCCCGGGTCGCCCGGTCTGGCCTGGGACCAGTTCGCGCTGCCCTTCGACCACCAGGACGACAGCGGCGCTCTGCCCGACTCCGTCACCCACTCCGAGGTCCTCTACAACTTCGTCAAACCGCCCATTCACGGCTGGGCCTTCGGCCACCTGCGCCGACGGCTCCCCCAGCCGCTCACCCCGGCGCAACTGACCGAGGCGTACGGCGGACTGACCCGCTGGACGGACTTCTGGCTCACCGCGCGCCGCGCACCGGGCGCCGTCCTTCCCCACTACCAGCACGGAAACGACAGCGGCTGGGACAACGCCACCACCTTCGACCCCGAACGCGTGGCCGTCACCGCCGACCTCGCCGCCGTACTGATCCTCCAGCTCGACGAACTGGCCCGGCTGGCCGACGAGCTGGGCTTTCCGGACGACGCCCGGTGCCGCACCGAGACGGCCGACGCACTCCAGGTCGCCCTGCTGGACGAGTTGTGGGACGGCGAACGGTTCCTGAGCCGCCCGGCTCACGGCGGCGCCACCTCCGCGAGCGCCAGCCTGCTGGATCTGATGCCGATCGTGCTCGGCGACCGCCTTCCCCCCAAGATGCGTGACCGGCTGGCCGAACGAATCGAAGCCCACCTCACCGCGTTCGGCCTGGCGACCGAACATCCGCGCTCCCCTCACTACGAGCCCGACGGCTACTGGCGCGGACCGATCTGGGCCCCCGCCACCGTCCTCATCGAGGACGGCCTGCGCCGCGCCGGGCACGAACGCCTCGCGGACGAGATCAACGTCCGCTTCCGCGCCCTGTGCGAAACCTCCGGCTTCGCCGAGAACTTCGACGCGCTGACCGGCCACGGGCTACGCGACCGCGCCTACACCTGGACCGCCGGCAGCTACCTGCTGCTCGCCCGTGACCACCACCACCGCCTGGACGCCGGGACCGACACCGCCGCCGCCTGACCGCGAGCACCACCCCACCCACACGTCCGGCACGGGGGCCGGCGCAGCAACGACCAGCCGTACCCTGAAGGGACGTAAGCACATGCCGAGAATCGGGCAAAGGCGCTCGACCACGAGACGCCTTCTCCACGGCTTCACCAAGACGCTGCTCTCGCTCGCCGTCATCGCCGGCGCCACCACCGTCATGGCGACGCCTGCATCCGCCGCCACCCCCACCCTCACCGTCGACCTGGGCACCAGCACCGGAGCCTTCCGCGGCGGCGCCTCCGGAGCGCTGTACGGCCTGTACGGCCCGGACGTGCCGACGAACAACCTCATCGAGGGGATGGGGCTGAAGACCACCAACACGAAGTACCAGGACGGACAGCAGCATCCCGGCTCGGACGCCCTGGAGATCGCCAGGCCCTTCGTGGACAGCGGCGGCGGGGACGTCTTCATCTACATGACGGACGTGTACCGCGCCGGCTATGAACGCACGAGCTACTCGGCCTACCAGACGACCATGAGGACCCAGGTCGAGCAGGCGAAGGCCAGTCCCTACGCGAGCCACATCGTCTTCATCCCCTACAACGAGCCCGACCTCAACTGGTTCAGCGGCATGCGCACCAACTCGACCGCGCTGGCCAACTTCAACGCCGAATGGCGCCAGACCTACGAGTTCATCAAGGGCATCTGGCCCCAGGCACGGCTGGCGGGCCCCAACACCTCGAGCTACACCTCCTCCTCCCTCAGCGGCTTCCTCACCTACTGCAAGGCCAACCACTGTCTGCCCGACGTGGTGACCTGGCACACCCTGGGCAGCCCGGCGGACGTACGCGGCACCGTCGACTCGTACCGGGCGGTGGAGACCGCCGCGGGGATCACCTCCCCGATCACCGTCAACCTCAACGAGTACGCCCACCGCTACCACCTCACCAACCCCGGCCAGATGGTCCAGTGGATCGCGGCGATCGAGGACGAGAAGATCGACGGCAACCTGCCCTACTGGAACATCAACGGCAACCTCGGGGACTCCGCCGCCGCCCAGAACACGCCCAACGCCCAGTGGTGGCTGTACAACTGGTACAGCTCCATGAGCGGCAACACCGTCAAGGTCACCGGCGCCGCCGGCAACGCCGCGTACACCCTCCAGGGTCTGGCGAGCCTCGACACGGCCAAGAAGCAGGCCCGCGTCATCCTCGCCGGCGGCGGCACCAGCGGTGACTCGAACACGGTCGTCAAGAACATCGACCCCGCGGTCTTCGGCAGCACCGTCCACGTCAGCGTGTTCCAGGACCGCTACAGCGGCTACATCGGCGCGGCGGCCACCCCGACCCGGCTCTCCGACGCCGATGTCGCCGTGGGCTCCGACGGCTCGATCACCGTCCCCGTCACCCTCGACGCGATGTCCGCGTACCAGGTGATCGTCTCCCCCGGCGGCGCGGGCAGCACGACCGCCTCCGACAGCACGTGGTCGGCCACGTACGAGGCCGAGAACGCCACGCTCAGCGGCAGCGGCTACAACATCAACACCGAGGGCACCACCGGCAACGTCGGCACGTTCGCCACCTCGGGCACCAAGGACGTCGGGGGCCTGCGCACCGGCTCGACCACGGTGATCTCCTTCCCCGTCTCCGTCCCCACGGCAGGCGACTACAACCTCTCGGTGTTCGGCAACAGCTACGCCAAGGATGCCGACGTCAAGGGGCCGACGAACGTGTACATGCGGGTCGACGGCGGCGCCTCGACCCGGATGGACATACCCGTGGGCTTCCAGTGGGTCGTGTGGGGGCACAGCGACACCACCGTGCACCTCACCCCGGGCAGCCACACCATCACCCTGGCCACCACCGGCGACAACAGCGCGGGGACTGTCGGCGACGCGATCATCGACAAGATGGATCTCCAGTACAAGGACGCCGGCGTCCAGGGCACCACGCTGTACGAGGCCGAGCAGGCGGCCCTGTCCGACAGCGGCACCGCCACCTACACCTCCCAGGGCCAGTCCGGCGCCGGCGCGGTGAACCTCACCTCCGGCAAGTCCGCGACGTTCTGGGTGTACTCCGCGCGGGACGGATACGCGGACCTGAGGGCCCGCTACCGCAACACCGGCCAGGCCGGCCTCACCGTCAACGGCAAGACCGCCGACGACCAGACCCTCGCCGGCGCGACCCCCAACGCCTGGTCCACCTCCACCAACCGGGTCCATCTCAACACCGGCATCAACAAGGTCAGGGTGACCGGCAGCGGCGGCACACTCGCCCTGGACGACCTGGCCGTCACCCCGTTCGGCGCCACCGACGCCGTCACCACCGGAAACGTCGTCACCTACCAGGCCGAGAACGGCACCCTCACCGGCACCGCGGCGGCCGACACCACCTACAGCCAGGCCAACGGCGGCGTCGTCACCGGCATCGGCGACGGAACGGCCAACTCCCTCACCCTCAACGTCACCGCCCCCACGGCCGGCACCTACGCCATGACCACGCGCTACGCCAACGCCGAGGAACTGCCCTCCAACCACTACAACCCCGACCTGTACGCAGAGCACGCCGACGTCAGCGTCAACGGCGGCGACGCCATCCGCGTCAACTTCGCCAGCACCCTGCACTGGAACCAGTTCAACGACTACACCGTCCCCGTGACCCTCGCCAAGGGCGCCAACACCGTCAGGTTCACCGCCTCACAGCTCTACAACCACGACGGCACCACCATCGGCCTGGTCTACTCCGGCGGCGGCAGCGACATCGGACAGCCCATGCGCTCCAGTTCCGCGCCCCACCTCGACCAGGTCTCCTTCGCGCCGGCGAGCCTACACATCGGCGCCTCGACCGGCTTCTCCTCCACGGCCGTCGCCCAGCACAGCGCGCTCTGCCTCGAGGACCCCGCCCAGTCCACCGCCGACGGCACCCAGTACCAGCAGAACACCTGCGGCGCCGGCCAGGAACAGCGCTTCGACTTCCACCCCGTGAGCGGCGCGACCGACACCTACACCGTCGTCAACCACTCCAGCG
Source organism: Streptomyces sp. NBC_00289 (assembly GCF_041435115.1). Classification (NCBI taxonomy): domain Bacteria; kingdom Bacillati; phylum Actinomycetota; class Actinomycetes; order Kitasatosporales; family Streptomycetaceae; genus Streptomyces; species Streptomyces sp. NBC_00289. The sequence goes on from NZ_CP108046.1 coordinate 1,216,120, forward strand.
GCAAGTGCCTCGACATCTCCGCCTACTCCACGGCCAACGGGGCCGCCGTCCAGCAGTGGACCTGCCACGGCGACACCAACCAGCGGTTCACCCTCAAGCCCGTCACCGCACTCGGCAACAGCCAGGACTACCAGCTGGTCGCCGTCAACAGCGGCAAGTGCGTCGACGTCAGCAACGTGTCGACCAGCACCGGCGCGAGGATCCACCAGTGGACCTGCGACTCCGCAAGTGCTCTGAGCACCAAGAGGAACCAGATCTGGCGCCTGCCCGGCAAGAGTTGACCAGCGGCGGATCTCGCTGAGTCTTCCGGCCGTACCGGCGGAAAAGCGGACCGTGTTCGTCGGCACCCGCGGTGTCCGCAGCGCCCGCGAGGGTGAGACCTGCTCAGCTCGCCTTGATCTGTGAACGAGGGGCGCCATGCGTGGCGATCCCGGCTCTCTAGAAGCGTTTGACAACGTAGCGCCGCCTGGACCCCGCCTCGCAGACATCGGTCCGCTTGCCCCACTGCCGTCGACAGGTCGACCGAGCGGACTCGACTCACCTGGGCATTCAGCCCTGCCGCATTTCCGATACGTCGGAGGTCTTCCCTCCCGCTCACCAGACCTGCACTATGCCTGGAGGTTCACAAGCAGAACTGGGAGGCACATACGTGACCCGCACGTCAGGGAACGGGATCTCTCGAAGAGGTGTGATCGGCACGGCAGCCGCAGTCGCCGCCGGGGGCTGGACGACCGGATCCGGCACCGCCTGGGCGACATCCCGGCCGCCCGCAGGGACGGAGGACCTGTACGAACGGATGGCCAGGGGCGCCGCGTTACGGTGGCGGCGGATGCCCGGCGACTGGAAGGACGGCCCCTTCCTGGGCAACGGTCTGCTCGGAGTTCAGGTCTACCGAGGTGCGACGGCCAACTCCGTGAAGGTCATGGTCAGCCACAGCCAGGTGCAGGACCAGCGACCCCAGTGGCGCGCACCGTACGGATTCTCCCGGCTGCCCATAGGGCACTTCGACCTCACCCTCGCCGGCGAAGTGACCGATGTCGACTGGACCCTGGACCTCTGGGACGCCGAGCTGCGCGGCACCGTCACCACCACCCGGGGCAGCGTCCGCTTCTCGATGCTGGTGCACAACGCCCGTACCGCGCTGCTGATCTCCACCCGGCCCAGTGCCGGTGAGGAGACCGCGGGCTGGTCGTTCACCTGGCTGCCCGCCATTTCGCCGCGTGAGAAGGACAAGCCCGCGGACTACACGGGCAACCCCGACCCCCGCACCGGCTCCGCCGGCGCCACCCACTACGTCGAGCAGCCGCTGATCGCCGGCGGCGGGTGGACCACCGCCTGGCGCGAACGGCGCGTCGGCACCGGCAGGCTTCTGGCCGCGAAGATCGTCTACCGCTTCCCCGAAGACCTCTCGCGCACCACCGAGTTGGCCGTGGCCGACGTCGCCCGCACGCTCTCCGCGGACCCGGACGAGCTGGTACGCGAACACCGCGCCTGGTGGCACCGCTTCTACCGGCGCAGCCTGGTGTCGGTACCGGACAAGCGCATCCAGAACTTCTACTGGATCCAGCTCTACAAGGCCGCCTGCGCCACCCGGGCCGGCGGGCCCTCGATGTCCGAGTGGGGGCCGTGGTACCCGGAGACCGGCGGCAGCTGGAGCGCCGTCTGGTGGAACCTCAACGTCCAGATCGCCACATGGCTGATCCAGGGCTCCGATCACCCCGAACTCGACTCCGTCACCTCCACCTTCAAGAACTTCGAGCAGTACCTGCCGCTCTCCGTCCCGCCGGAGTACCAGGACGGCGACACCTACGCCCTGGCCCACCCCTCGGACTGGATGCTGCGCCCAGGCGCCAAGACGGTCGGCATCCCCGGCACCTCCACCAAGACCGACAACAACGGCAACCTCATCTGGGCCATGCACAACGTCTGGCTCAGCTACCGCCACACCATGGACGTGCGGATCGTGCGCGACGTCCTCTACCCAATCCTCGTCAAGGCGGTGAACTTCTACGACCACTTCCTGTACGAAGGCAGCGACGGAAAGCTGCACCTGCCCCTCACGCGGTCGCCGGAGTGGGCGGACGCCACCGACTGCACCTACGACCTCTCCTTGATCCGCTGGGGCTGCGCCACCCTCCTGGACTGCCTGCGCGTTCTGCGTACGACCCATCCGCGTGCCGGGCGCTGGAGCGAGATCCTCCAACGCCTGGTGGACTATCCGCGTGACGCGACCGGCGTCAACATCGGCGCCGCGAAGCCGCTCACCGAGTCGCACCGGCACTTCTCGCACATGCTCTGGCTCTTCCCGCTGCACGAACTGACCTGGGACCGGCCGTCCGACCGCGACATCATGCGGACGACCTTCGACCACTGGGTCAAGGACCGCGGCCTGTGGGCCGGTTACAGCTACGCCGCCGCGTCCTCCATGGCCTCCCTGATGGAACGGCCGGAGGAGGCACTCGACTTCCTGACCTTCTTCACCGACGGCAACGTCATCAAGAACGCGTGGATGACCGCGAACACCATGTACGTGGAGGGCGGGAACCTGGCCGTCGAGAGCCCGCTCACGGCGGCTCAGTCGGTCCTCGACATGACCGTGCAGAGCCACGGCGGGGCCGTGAGGGTCTTCCCCTCCGTATCACAGCGCTGGCCGGACCTCTCGGTCCAAGGGCTGCGTACTCAGGGCGCGTTCCTCGTCGACGCGGACCGAGCCGGCGGCCGGACCCGATGGGTGCGCGTCCGCAGCGAGGCCGGCGCCCCGCTCGTGCTGCACCACGGCATCGACGGCGCCGTCGACGTCCGGGACGAGCACGGACGGCGCCTGCGGTACCGGCAGACAGGACCCGACCGTATCCAGATCCCGCTCGGCCGGCAGGAAACGGCCGTCGTCGTTCCACGCGGCACCCGTCCGGACCTGAGCCCGCGTGACGTGCCGGCCGTCGGAGACACGAAGCCGTGGGGACTGCCGGACTGAGCCGGTGCGCTCGTCGAGCACCGCGGCCACGTACACGTTGTCCGTACAGAGCCGGGTCCGCGGTCTCGTGAGCGGCGCTTCGTGGTGTCTCCTCACAGGTCCAGGACGACGCCGGCCGTGGGCTTGGAGCAGCAGATGAGGACGTTGCCGTCGGCGGGGGGTTCGACGGGGTCAGGGGCGTAGGCGACGGAGCCGGACAGGAGGGCGAGTTCGCAGGTGTGACAGACGCCCGTACGGCACGACCACTGGACGGGCACGTCGCAGGCCTCGGCGAGTTCGAGCAGGGACTCCTGGGCGTCGTCCCAGAAGACGGTCAGGCCGCTACGGGCGAAGGACACCTCAGGTCCGGTGCCGGCGGGTCCGGCGGGCCGGTGGGGCGCGGGCGCGTCCGCCCGGCCCTCCACCCCCGGAGTCAGGGAGGCGCCCGAGCCGAACGTCTCGCTGTGCACCCGCGGCGCCGTCAGCCCCGCCTCGATCAGGGCAGCGGTGACGCTGCCCATGAACGCGTCGGGCCCGCACAGATAGGCGTCGGCGTCGGTGGGCAGCCCGAGGCCGAGAACGCGTTCGGCCGACAGACGGCCGACCTCCTCATAGTCGACACCCTGGCGGTCGCCCGGGGCCGGCTTGCTGTAGAAGACGATCGACCTGGCGTTCGGCAGATGTCCGAGCAGTTCGCGGCACTCCTGGGCGAACGGGTGCTCCGTCCCGTCGCGGGCGCCGTGCAGCCACCACACCTGGCGGGTGGATTCCGCGCGTGCGAGCGCGTGGAGCATGGCCAGGACGGGCGTGACGCCGACACCGGCCGACAGCAGCACCACCGGGTTGTCGCCGTCGGACAGACGGAACGTGCCGCGCGGCGCCGCGCATTCCAGCGTGTCGCCGGTGCGCAGGTGGGCGCGCAGATGGTTGCCGACCGCGCCGCGCGGTTCGACTTTCACGCTGATGCGGTAGGTGCCGGTGTCCGGTTCTCCGGACAGCGAGTAGCTGCGGATCAGCGGAAGCGCACCTTCTTCGGTGACGACCTTGACGGTGAGGAACTGCCCGGGCCGTCCGGCCGGCAGGGGGGAGCCGTCCACAGCGGCCAGTGACAGGGAGAACACACTGTGGCTCTCGGGCTGGACGCGCGTGACGGTCAGCGGCCGGAAGCCCTGCCAGGCGGGCGGCGGGGCGGTGGCCGCCGCGGTCAGTCCCGCGCTGCCCGATCCCGCGGCCGTACCAGCGTCGGCCTGAGCCAGCAGGGCCCGCATGGAGGTCTGCCAGCCCGGGCTGAGAGCGGGGATCCGCAACGCCCGTTCGACCTGCTCACGGGTGTGCCCGGGCAGGTAGAGCACCCGGTCGATCTCCTCGACGGTCATCGCCTCCGGGCCGGACGACACCTTGACGATCTCCTGCCCGGCCTCGACCTCTCCCTCTTCGATCACCCGCAGATAGAAGCCGGGCCGGTGATGAGCCACCAACAGTGCCGCCATCCGCGGCTCACCCATGCGCAGGCCGACCCGATAGCAGGTCACGCGTGGTTGGGTGACCTCGAAGGTGGCGCCCCCGATGCGGTAGCGGTCACCGATGCACACCTCGTCGTCGGGCAGGCCCTCGACGGTGAAGTTCTCCCCGAACTGCCCGGGCCTCAGGTCGTCGCGGCCCAACCGCCCGGCCCAGAACTGGTAGGACTCCTTCTGATACACCAGTACCGCGCGCTGTTCCCCGCCGTGGCCGCCCAGATCCCCCTGCCCGTCCCCGTCGACGTTCAGCCGCCGCACCGTCCGCGGCCCCTGCACCGTTTGCTTGTAGACACCGGTGTGCACGGTCCTGCCGCGCCACGGAACGTCCTTGGGCATACCGACGTTCACGGCGGTCAACGTAGCCATCACGCCACCCTTCCTGCGGCCGGCTCCGGGCCCCCGCGTCAACTCGCCCTCGACGCAACCGACTTGGACGCGGCTTCAAGTGGCGGAGCTCGCCGGACGGGAACCTACGATCCTTCTCCCGATCGCGCTGTGGTGCTTCAGATGGCGCGTGCCCACACGCAGGCCACGCTAGACCCCCGCTCTGGACGGGGCAATGCAGACAGTGCCGCGATCACGTCGCCGGAGATCAGCTCTCCGGCGTCGACGGGCACCGTCCGCCGCGGGCCGTGCAGAGAGACAACGTCAGTCGGGGGCGGTCAGCGGGGGGCCTCCTCCGGCTTCCATCCCCAGACGGTGAGCATGCCGGCCGACAGCGAGGCGCACCCCTCTGAGTCCAGGTAGCGGACCGCCGCGTCGACGGCCGAGTCGTCGACCAGGCCGGTGGCAAGCATCGTCGCTCTGCTCCGCTCCCATGTGTCCGCCCAGAAGCGACTGATGGGACTGCCGGGCAGCAGCGGAGGCACATGGACCTCGGCGGCGACGGGCACGAGCCCTGCCCCGCGCAGCAGATGTGGGTACGACGGCACCCAGGAGACATCGGTGCCGATCGTCGCTCGCAGCCCCTGCCACATCGCCCGCATCACCACGCTGTACGGCGTGCCGGGCGTCCGGTCGGTCGTCAGGTCGACCGCGTCGCTGAGCACCAGCACACCGCCGGGCGCGACGAGCTCGGTCAGTGCCGTGATCAGGCGCTCGCGTTCGGGCAGGTGCATCAGCACGAAGCGTGCGTGGACGAGTCGGAACCGGCCGGGGACGGAGTCCGGGGCAGTGATGTCCGCCTCCAGCACGTCGAGCCCGGGCGTGGGCCGCTCGGAGAGGAAACGTACGTCGCGGTCCACGGCGAGCACGCTCGCCACCCCGGCCTCGTCCAGCAGTCGGCGGGAGACCGTGCCGGTGCCGGCACCCACGTCGAGGCAGCGCCACCCCGGGCCGGCTCCGAGTGACAGCAGCCGCGCCATGGTGATGTCGTCGTAGGCCAGTGCGCCGAAGTCGATGCGCTCACCCTCACCCGCCTGTTCGGGAGGGAACACGGCATCGCCGTAACGGCCGCGGCCCGGCACGTCTCCGCGCGCAGCGCCGGTCACGTCGCCCTCGGTGTGACGCCGGGCGCGACGCCCTCGACGAGTTCCGGCGCCCGGCCGGTGAGGGACTGGGACAGCGGGTCGTCGAACCGTCTCATGGGCGGACCTCTTCAAGCGATGGAGCGGTGCGGGGCGGCCCATCCCAAGGCCGCTGCACCACCGATCCTCCATCGGCGCCCGCCCGCACGCACGGCCGAGGCGCGCCGCCCCTGAGCCGAACGGCCCTCGGGGGTACGGCGTGCGCGGCAGCCGAGTCGGCGAGTGTTCAGCTGTCTCAGGTCGCGGTTGCCCGGTTCGTCGATTCGGCGTCGCGGAGGTACTCGGCGTTGAGTCGCTGAGCGTCTTCGAGTTGGTCTTCGAGGATGACGATGCGGCAGGCGGCCTCTATCGGAGTCCCCTGGTCGACGAGTTCCCGGGCGCGAGCGGCGATGCGCAGCTGGTAGCGGGAGTAGCGGCGGTGTCCGCCTGCGGAGCGCAGCGGGGTGATGAGGCGGGCTTCGCCGATGGCACGCAAGAAGCCCTGGGTGGTACCGAGCATCTCGGCGGCCCGGCCCATGGTGTAAGCGGGGTAGTCGTCGTCATCGAGACGGCCGTACATGTCGTCTGCTGTCATCGCACCTCTCTGTGTGGAACGCGTGGAGGGGCCCTGGTGCTGTACGGCACCAGGGCCCCGAAACTGAGTGTCGCGCTTCGGCGGTCAGCCTCGTCGCCCGTCCTGCACCAACCCGGGCTTCGAAACTCCACCACCGCACGTCCTGCGTACTGCGACTGCGGTCACTGCTGCCCGGCCGTTCGTCTCTGCCAGGTCCTGCGTTCTCTCTGGCTACGAGAGAAACCATAACCGGCCCACCGGCCAATGTCTACTCCGGCCGACGTAGATTTCCGCGAGTTCAAAAGTGAGGTAGTCGACCGCGGACGGCGACGAGGGTGGGCGTGCGATGGCCCTGGCCGTGGCTAGGACAGGCGCCCTGAGATGGGCTGCCGGATAGTGGATGCGTCGGAACCCTCAGGGATTGGACGCTCATGGACCGCTATCCCCCCATAGCCAACCACGGTCTGGTGGGTGATCTGCAGACCGCGGCCCTGGTCTCCTCGCAAGGCGTGGTGGACTGGTTCTGCTCGCCGCGGTTCGACTCCCCCAGCGTCTTCGCCTCACTGCTCGATCACGAGCGTGGCGGGTACTTCCAGCTGGCACCGGAGCACTCGGACGTGTCGTGCAAGCAGCTCTACTACCCGGACACCGGCGTGCTCGTCACCAGGTTCATGTCGCCGGAGGGCGTCGGCGAGGTCATCGACTGGATGCCGGCGAACACCAGCCGCACCCCCACCGACCGCCACAGCCTGATGCGAGTGATTCGTGTGGTGCGCGGAACCGTGCGGTTCGTCATGGAGTGCAGGCCACGGTTCGACTACGGCCGGGCCGACCACAAACTCGATCTGCGGTCCCAGGACGCCGTGTTCCGGAGCAACGGGATCGCGGGTCACCTGCAGACGACCTTTCCTCTGACGCGGGACGGGCAGGACGTGCAGGCGGCGGTCACTCTCGGAGTCGGCGAGTCGGCAGTCGCCGTCTTCACCACGTGCGCCGCCGACGGTGATGCCCCGCCTCCGATCACGGCCGACAGCGTGACAGCGGGATTGTGGCGCGAGGTGGACTTCTGGCAGAAGTGGTTGCACACCTCCCACTACCGGGGGCGCTGGGGCGAGATGGTGAACCGCTCTGCCATCACGATCAAGATCATGACCTACCACCCCACCGGTGCGCCGGTCGCCGCCGCCACCATGGGTCTGCCGGAGCAGGTCGGCGGTGAGCGGAACTGGGACTACCGGTATTCGTGGGTGAGGGACGGGGCGCTCTCGGTGCGGGCCCTGCTCGACCTCGGGTTCGCCGAGGAGGCGTCGGCGTTCACCAAGTGGCTGGGCGATCGGATGCACGACCGGGCGGAGCTGCCGGGCGAGCGCCTGCAGATCATGTACCGGGTCGACGGGGACCCCTACCTGACCGAGGAGATCCTCGACCATTGGGAGGGCTACCGGGGATCGAGTCCCGTCCGCGCCGGCAACGCCGCTGCCGACCAGCTGCAACTGGACATCTACGGCGAGGCCCTCTACGCGATGGCCGAGGGCATGGATGTCGGCGTGGAACTGGGTTACCACGGCTGGAAGGGGCTCGCCCGGACGCTGGACTGGCTGTCCGACAACTGGGATCGCCCGGACGAGGGTGTCTGGGAGACGCGCGGGGGACGCAAGGACTTCACGTTCAGCCGGGTGATGTGCTGGGTCGCCTTCGACCGGGGCCTGCGGCTGGCGACCGAGCTCAGCCGGCCCGCCGACATTCCACGCTGGCGCAACGCCCGTGACAGCATCCTGGAACAGGTGATGGAGAAGGGCTGGAGTCAGTCCGAGCAGGCGCTGGTGCAGCACTACGGCGGGGACGTCCTGGACGCCTCCCTCCTGCTGATCCCGCGCGTGGGGTTTCTCGCCGCGAAGAGTCCCGGCTGGCTGTCCACCCTGGACGCCATGGAGCGCAAGCTCGTCTCGGACAGCCTCGTGTACCGCTACGACCCTGCCGCGTCCCCGGACGGCCTGCGCGGCTCGGAGGGCACCTTCAGCCTCTGCACCTACCTCTACGTCGACGCCCTCGCCCGCGCCGGGCGTGTCCGACCGGCCCGCTACACCTTCGAGAAGATGCACACCTACGCCAACCACGTCGGCCTCTTCGCCGAGGAGATCGGCCCGAGCGGCGAGCAACTCGGCAACTTCCCGCAGGCCTTCACCCACCTGTCACTCATCATGGCGGCATCGACCCTGGACGAGGCCATTGACCGGGAGCGACTGAACGGCTGAGCCTGGCAGCTGGTGCGGGCGCACCGCAGTGCGAGGGCCACCCGCTTTCGATGACCTGCCGGGCCGCCTGCGGTGTCCTAGCGGCCTGTCTCGCCGGGCGGCGCACCGGGCAGCGCGTCCCGGGCGGGACGTCCGCCGATGCCCTGGGAGTCGGCCGTCCGCGCCCTCGCGCGGCGGGGTGCGTCGGTGAACTCCCTGTCGACCGCGTCGTCGAGGAGGCCGAGCTCGGTCCGGAGAGCGGGCCCGCACGCGTCCGGCAGCGTCGCCAGGAGTCCTTCGAGAAGGGCCCGGAGCCGTCGGCAGACCTGGACGGAGGTCGCGCCGTAGTCACGGATCTCTGTGACGGCGAGGTCCAGGTAGCTCTCCCAGGGCCGGCCGGGCACCACGAGGCGCGGCCGGCCACGGTCGTCGGCGAGCACGTAGTGGCTGCGGGATCCGGCGCGTCCGACCTCGTGCAGGAACGCCTCGATGTGGTTCAACACCTGGACGGCTGTGGTGGGGTCGTTGACGGCCGGGGAGAGGGCGCGGATGGCGATGTCGACCAGGATGCGCAGAGCGAAGGCCGGGTCCTGCTCGATCGTTCGCTCCGTGCCGAGGGCGAGGAGGCCGGTCACCCGGCGTGGGTCGGGCGCGGACGCACCGCCGTGGATCTCGACGACAGTGCCGCCGGGTGGCACGAAGTCGCCGACCGAGGCGCCCAGTACGAGCACGCAGTCGTGCCTGGCCGCGAGCGCGACCAGGCCGGCAGCGTCGAACGCCTGGATGACGCCGCCGCGTTCCGACCGGATCCGGTTCACCGAGCGGGCCGTCGGCAGTGCCCCGTCGGGCACGTTCGTGCTCCGTACCCGCGCTGCCGCGTGGCCGAGGACCCGCTCGCCCAGACGTCCCACGATGTCGGCGATGGCCACCGGCCGCAGGTTGTGGGTGAAGCGGTTGAGGTAGATCAGCAGGAGCAGGAGGCTCACGGAGACGGCGATACCGGCCAGGGTCACGCCGAGGTTGGGCACGGAGTCGGCCTCGATGCTCCGCAGCAGCGTGTAGGCGAACGCGAAGGTGCCGGTGAAGGTGGCCAGTACGGCCTTCTGCAGCCGGTCGCGGTACCACAGCCGCATGTAACGCGGTGAGAGGGTACCGGTGGCCTGCTGGATGACGAGGACGCCGATGGTGACGACGAACCCGAGCAGAGCGATCATCGAGCCGACCACGGAGCTGAGGACGCTGCTCGCGGTCGACGCGGAATAGTCCCAGGTCTCCGGCAGCCAGGACGCCCCGTCGACGGCGGACGCCGCCTGGGCCAGGGCGACGCCGAGGACGAGCCCGAACAGCGGGACGATCCACAGACTCGCCTTGGCGTACTGCCGTAGCCGGAAGCGGGTGGCCCACGAGGTCATGCGGAGCCCAGGAGGACGGCGGTGTCGTCCGGCCGCGGTGCGATCTTGTGCGTCCCGGTGACCGGGGCCAGCTGGCCGTCGGCGCGGACGACGAACAGGATGTCGCAGTCCGCGGGGATCGGCCGGGATCCTGGCTGCACGCGGAAGCGGGCGCCCTGCCCGTAGCGAGCCGCCAGACGGTGCCGGACCAGTGCCTGGCCGAAGAGGATGTCGCCGCCGGTGTAGGGGGCGACCACGCCGTGGCTGTCGTGCGGCGGCCCCACCCGGTAGACCGGCCCCCGCACGTTGTCCTTGATGACGACGGACGCCAGAGCGTTGAAGTCGTCGTCGTCGGTGAGCAGGAACACCGCCGTGACACCCTCCAGACGCGCTCGGGGGTTGGTCGCGGTCGCCAGCATCTCTCCGTGGGCGAGCTCGATTCCCGCCGCGGTGATCCGCTCGCGTTCCTCGTCGGCCCCGGCCCACATCAGCACATCGAGCCCCGTGGCTTCCAACGCCTTTCCGAGGTCGATGACCCACGGAGCCCCGCCCACCAGGAGCGGTCGTGTCCGCGCCGAGCGGACGACGCCCAGTTTCCGTGCCACGGGCGCGGCGGTCAGGGCGTAGACCAGGACCGTCCCCACGATCACGAGGAACGTGATCGGCAGGATCTTGGACGCGCCGGGCAACCCCTTTTCCACCAGCGTGGCAGCGAACGCGGACGCGGTGGAGGCGGCGACGATGCCGCGGGGCGCCATCCACCCGATGAACCCCCATTCGCCCACGGTCAGATCGGAACCCCGGGCGGCGGCGTACGCGACGAGGGGCCGGACCAGGAGGACGAGAACGCCGATCAGGATCAGGGAGGGCACGAGCACGGGCACCACCGACGCGGGGGTGACGGCGGAGGAGATGGAGATGAACAGCAGGCCGATGATCATCTGGACCAGTGTCTCGAGGAAGGGCCTGCGAGCCGGCATGTCCAGGCCGGGGAGGTTGGTGATCGCGAGTCCGGTCACGATGGCGGCGATGAGGCCGGTGTCGTCGCGGACGATGTCGCAGACCGCGGAGACGAGGATGACCGTCGCCAACTGGGCGAGGGTCCCGAGCGTCTCGCCGAGTCGCAGCTTGTGCAGCGCCAGCCACAGGATGACGGTGCCCACCGCACCGCCCGCGAGACCGACGCTCATGCTGAGGAGGAACTGGCCGATCTGGTAGCCCCGGCCGATGTCGATCTGGTGAGAGGTGGCGACGGCATGGAACACGACGGCTCCGAGGATGCCGCCGATCGGGTCGGTCAGTGTTCCTTCCCAGATCAGGATGCGTCGCACCTTCTCCGTGGGCCGGACGAATTCGAGCAGCGGGCCGACGACCGTGGGACCGGACACGACGAGGATCACGCCGATCATCGCCGCCACCCGCAACGGGATGCCGAACAGGGCGGGCCCGAGGCCCGAGACGGCGAAGAAGGTGACCACGATGCCGATGATCAGCAGCCGTACGACGACCGAGCGGGTCGGGCCGGTGAGGTTGCGCAGGTTCAGCCCGAGACCGGCGTCGTAGAGGATCAAGGCGACGGACAGCGATACCAGCGCGGGAAAGTCCGGGCCGACGAGCCGTCCGGGGTGGATGACGTCGGTGAGAGCGCCCGCCGTGAAGCCGACCGGCAGAAGGACGATCAGTGCGGGAACACCCAGCTTGTTGGCGAGGATCTGCGAGCCCGTGGCCAGAGCAACGGTCAGGGCGATGCCCCAGAGGATGTCCTCACCGGTCAAAGCGGTCCTCCTCCTCTTCACGCACGGGGACCGTGAGATTGAACCCCGCGCACAGATCCCGCACCTGCCTATCGAACCCGGACACGGTTCCCGCCACCCCATCAGCCCCGTCGAGTCCTCGGTGGACCCACAGACCACAGCCCAGGCTGGATATGCGCTGCCATGCGGGAGGCCCGGTCCGGATCTACGGTGGTGGGGAGCGCTACGCCTGCGGACACCCGGTGCTCCGCCATCTGTCCCGCCTCGGCGTAGGAAGCACACGGGAAAGGCGTCTGGCATGGCCACCCGGGCTATCCGACGGCCTCCGGGCCAGGCAGGAGGGCCATCGATGCCCGAGCATGCGACTACGGCGATGCGGATGATGCCGCACGCCACACCCGAGGATCGTGCGGCTCTCGGCAAGGAAGCCCGGCGCCGCTCGCCGCGCTCCGGACACGCCGAGTACAAACCCTCACCTCACCGACCGGACCCGCTGGCGATCCTGGAGGCGCAGTCCGCGACGCGAGTGCCGGAGCTGGTGCCGATCCGGTACGCCCGGATGAGCGAGTCGCCTTTCCGCTTCTACCGGGGCGCGGCGGCGATCATGGCGTCCGACCTGGCCGACACGCCCCGCTCGGGGATCACCGCCCAGCTCTGCGGGGATGCGCACCTGCTGAACTTCCGGCTGCTGGCCTCGCCGGAGCGGGATCTGATGTTCGACATCAACGACTTCGACGAGACCTTGCCGGGCCCCTGGGAGTGGGACGTCAAGCGACTGTCGGCGAGTTTCGTCATCGCCGCCCGGGCCAACGGCTTCGACGACGCCGAGCGTGCCCGCATCGTGAGCGGCACCGTGCGCTCGTACCGCGAGGCGATGACGCGCTTCGCCGGCATGAGCAACCTCGACGTCTGGTACGCGAAGATCGACGCTGCCCGTCTCGAGACCCTCGCCATGGCCCAGCTCCACAAGCGAGGCCAGAAAAAGCTGTCCCGCGCCATGACCAAGGCCCGCTCCCGCGACGCCCTGCAGGTCTTCGGCAAGCTCACGCATCTCGTCGACGGCCGGCCGATGATCGCGGCGGATCCCCCCTTGCTGACACCCATCGCCGACCTGTTGCCGGACACCGAGCGCGCCACCCTCCAGCGCCAGTTCCAGGGTCTCGTCGAGCGGTACGGTGCCACCCTTCCGTCCGACCGGCGCTTCCTCCTCGCCGACTACCGTCTGGCGGACGTCGCCCGCAAAGTGGTCGGAGTCGGCAGCGTCGGCACTCGGTGCTGGATCTTCCTCCTCCTGGGACGAGACGGTCAGGATCCGCTGTTTCTTCAGGCCAAGGAGGCCGACACGTCCGTGCTCGCCGAGCACGTCGGAGCCAGCCAGTACCGCAACCAGGGCGAGCGGGTCGTCTCGGGACAGCGGCTGATGCAGGCGGCCAGCGACATCTTCCTCGGCTGGGAACGGGTGGACGGGATCGACGGCAGACGCCGCGACTTCTACGTCCGCCAACTGCGCGACTGGAAGGGCATCGCGATGCCGGAGACGATGTCACCCCGGCAGCTGGAGGCGTTCGGCGGCATCTGCGGCCTCACCCTGGCCCGCGCGCATGCCCGATCCGGCGACCGGATCGCGATCGCCTCCTATCTCGGCAGCGGCGAGTCCTTCGACCGGGCCCTGGTGACCTTCGCGGAGTCGTACGCCGACCAGAACGAGCGCGACCATCAGGCACTGGTCGACGCGGTGCACGCCGGCCGGCTGCCCGCAAAGGAACTCCCGGCCGACTGACGGACCCCATCCGGTGCTTCCGGTGACCCGCGCCGCTTCCTGACCCGCTGCCCGACCGGGCGTCCGGGGCCGCCTTCCCCACGGCTGTCGGACACGCGCCTGCCGACGGCGAGGACGGTGGCCGAGTGCGCCGTGTCCGACGGTCCGCGACAGGCAGTCCTTCTTCAGCCGCCTGCACCCGCGTCCGGCTGAGGCGGCACCGCTGGTCGTCACGGCTCACGAGGCGCACTGTCACGTCCACTTCGGCGCCTGTGCCTCTGTCCAGCCGTGTCGGACGGCGTGACCGCCGAGCTGCATCCGGGTCCGTACTCCGGCGATGTCCATGAGGCGGCGAAGGCGCCGGTGGAGTGTGCGCGGTGACAGGCCGAGCTGTGTCGCCGCCGTCAAGTCCGTCACGCCCGCCAGCAGGAGAGCGAGCAGCCTGCGGTCGAGGTTGGTGGGTCCCTCCGCACCGAGCTCGACGGTGGTCTCGGCCTCTTCGACGGTGGCCGAGAGTTCCAGCGGGTGGGCGGTGCGCCATACCGTCTCGAACAGCGTGTCCATCGCGTCCAGCAGGCCGCTGCGGTGGAGCAGCACCGCTCCGGGTTCGCCGGCCGGCGTGGTCGCGAGCGGGACGAGACCGAGTTCGGCGTCGGCCAGCATGAGCTTCATGGGCAGTTCGTCGGCGACGCGCAGCTGTACTCCGTTGCGCAGGGAATCGATCGCGTCGCCGATGATCCCGGGCTCCGCCAGGACGGCGCGGTCCAGCACCGCCCGGAACCGCACGCCGCGGCCGAGGGCCATGGGTTCGGCCGTGTTCTCCTCCGGGGGCAGGGCGATGAACGGTGCGGTGATGAAGGTGCGGACCTGCGTGCGGGCCGCCTGCTGTACCTGGAGGTAGCGGTGGCGGATGGCGTCGACGCCCGTGACGACCTCGATCAGATCGACGATGCTGCTCGGGGTCATCGCCGCCCGGTGTTCCTCCGCGAAGGTCACCAGTGCGTGCTCGGCCGCGCGCAGCCCGTCCCGGCGCTGGCTGATGAGAGCGCCGAGGGCCATGGCGGGTGGCGCGGCGGTGAACTGCTCGTCGGCCGACCTGATCACCAGTCCCCACGCGACCAGGCGGGACAAGGTGCTGTCGACCTGAGGAGGCGTCAGGGCGAGCTGGTCCGAGAGTGTGACCGCGGTGGAGTTCGGTTGTCCGAGGAGTGCCCGGTAGACCCGCTCATCGTCTGGTTCGAGGCCCAGGACATCCAGCATCGGCGACCGACTCTCTTCCGTTTGTCGCAGCGGTGAGAGTATGCGCCATGGTGCGAGATCTTGAATAGCCCCTGGTGGGAGCGGGTGTGAAGGGAGGGGTCCCGGGGAGTCGCCTCCCCGGGACCGTCCAGTGCGGTTCATCGCAGGCCGTACGCCCGGATGATCTCGTTTCTGACCTCGAAGCCCCTGCTCGTCTCGGCGCTCGCGCGGACCGAGAGGAACCCGCCGGGCTTCTTGGCCGTCCTGAACGAACCGGTCCGGTAGCCGTCGGCGCCCTTGGTCAGGGTCACTTTCTGCCAGGTGGCGCCGTCGTCGTACGAAACCTCCAGCTTCACCGGCTTGACTGTGCCCGGCACGGTGCCGCCGTCCATCGACACCGGCTTGATCGCGAGCTTCTGGGCCGTGCCGGCTTTGATGTCGCCGTGGAGGTCCGACTCCAGCCGGTAGTTCAGGTTCAGCACCGAGAACGGTTCGAAGAAGTCGGAGTCCACGGTGTCGGACATGAAGGTCCACTCCGTGTGGGTGCGCGTCGACAGCCGGAAGACGTCACCGGGCCGCTCCGCGTCGAGGACGGCGCGGTAGGGCAGGTTGCCCGCCGGTACCTCCTGCCACTGCATGTCTCCGCTGTGCGGGTTGTCGTAGATCCGCTTCTTGCCCTGGAACACCTGGAGGTGGGACGGCGTCTCCCCCCAGGGCAGGTAGCCTCCGAGCCGCATGGTGTCGCTGGCGGAGGCCCACGCCTGGACGTTCCAGGTCATGTGGTTCTGCCAACGGGAGTTGTAGACACCGAAGGCCTCGCCCTGTCCGGGCCGTGTGGCCGGGGCGAACCAGTCCAGTCGGGTGGTGCTGTTCCTGGCGTAGGTGTTGTCGCCCGACACCATCGACCACGGCAGGGCTTCGTCGACGCCCTGTGTGTGGAACTCCCTCCAGACCTGCCCCGGAGTGACCCATTCGGTTCGCGTGCCCGGATGCCACTCGGTCTCGGGAAGGTTGAACGACGGGCTGAGCGTGAAGTCGGACCGGTACCCTTCGGCCGTCCTGCCCTGTGTGGCCGAGTAGTAGCGGGCGTCGATCCGGGCGAGGTCGCGCTGTGACGGCTTGTAGACCAGGGCTCGGTTCGGCACCTGACCGGGGTAGTTCCGGGTCAGGTCGTAGACGAACGGCGTGTATGCGGTCTGCTTGACCGTCAGCTTCAGGATGCCGGACTTGGCCATCGCGACAAGGGTCTTGCCGGCGTCTCGGTGCACGGTGGCCACCGGGATCGGTGACGCGCCGACGTACTCCATCAGGGATCCGACACCGTCGTCGACCACGATCAGGGCCTTGGCGCCGGCCGCGGTCGCGGCCTCGGCGCGCTCCTGTGGCGACACCTCGTCGCTGCGCCTGACAACAACGATCTTGTTCTTGGCCCTGACGTTCTCGTACGCGGCCGCCGTGCCGTTGCCCGCATAGACGGCGTGCAGCCTGTCCGTCGCGGTGCCCAGTGCGCTGCCCGCCTGCACCAGGGTGTCGAAGCGGAGGCGTCCGCCCAGTGCGCTGAGGGCGAGCCGCGGCTCGCCCTTGCGCCAACGGGTCGTCAGGATGAACTCGCCCCGCTTCATCGGCTTCGTCGGCGCGACGTAGACGTCGTCGTAGGTCGGCGGGAGTACGTACGCGCTGCGGTAGTCGGTGTACGCGTCCTGACCCGTGTAGTGGACGTTGAAGTCGACCTTGCGCTGGCGGTCCTCGGTGCGCTGCGGCGCCTCGGTCTGCAGCAGTCGGGCCTTGCTCGCATCCAGCACCACATCCGCGGAGCCGTCCTTGAGCACGGTTTCCGGGTCGACCAGGACGGCCAGGCCCGAGCGGTCAGCCCGCTCGCCGGCCACGTCGAGGTACCCGGCGACGGTGTAGAGACCCGGTGCCATGCGCATGGTGGTCGAGCCTTCGACGTACACGGACCATGGCCATACGTCACCGGCCAGGTTGACCGCGACCCATCCGGAGGCGGCCTTGCCGTCCCGGCCGACCAGCCTGATGTTCAGGTCGTAGCGCTCCTCCTCCTTGATCAGCCCCAGTGACGTGCGGGCCACCGGCTTTCCGGTGGCCGCGTCGGTGGCCGTCACGTAGCCGACGTGCCGGCCTGCCGAGGCGGATCGCGGGTCGCCGGTCACCGGGACGGCGGCGGTTCCGCCCGCCGGGACGGTCACCTCGGTGGCACCGAGCGTGAACGGCCCGTCGCCGTTGCTCAGCGCCAGGTTCAGCGTGACATCGGAGGAACCGGTGTTCGTGAAGGTCAGGTCCTTCGTGACGGCGATATCGCTCGGCTCGTGCGGCCACGTGTGGTTGCCGAAGAAGAGCGACCCCGTACCGCGGACCGTGGCGCGCACCGCTGCGGCCACGTCGACGCGGCCGGTGCCCACCTCGTACGGCGAGTACGCGTCGTCCAGGCCCTTCGCCGTGCTCGTCAACTGTTCCTTGAGCTGCTGGCCGGTCCAGTCCGGGTGCTGCTGGGCGAGGATCGCCGCCGCGCCGACCACGTGCGGGGTGGCCATCGAAGTGCCGCTGAGGGTGCGGTACAGACCCTCACCGCCGTCGGTCATGTCCTGCGAGCGTGCCGCGGTGATGTCCACCCCGGGAGCCGCGATGTCCGGCTTCATTCCACCGGAGGAGGCCAGGGGGCCGGTGCTCGAGAAGGACGCCAGCCGGTCCTGCTTGTCCGTTGCGGCCACGGTCAACGCCGAGGCGGCGGCGCCCGGGGCGGAGATGCTCTCCGGGCCCGCGTTGCCGGCCGCGATCACGAACAGCGTGCCGTACTGCGCGGACAGCGCGTCCACGGTCTGCGACATCGGGTCGCTGCCGTCCGTCGGGTAGGAGTCGCCGAGGCTCATGTTCACGACGTCGGCGCCGGACTCCGCGGCCCACTGCATGCCGGCCATGACCCAGGAGTCCTGGCCGTACCCCTCCGCGCCGCCGAGCACCTTGCCCACGTACAGGTCGGCGTCCGGCGCGACACCCTTGTAGTCGCCTCCGGAGGCGACGCCCGAACCGACGATGGTGCCGGCCACATGGGTGCCGTGCCCGTTGACGTCGGTGACGCCCTCACCGGGCACGAAGCTGGCCGTGCCGTCGATCAGGCCGGCGAAGTCGGGGTGGTTGACGTCGATGCCGGTGTCGAGCACCGCGACCTTGACGCCCTTGCCGGTGTATCCGGCCGCCCAGGCCTCGGGCGCACCGATCAGCGGCACACTTTCCTTCAGGTTGGCCTTCACACGGCCGTCGAGCCAGAGCTTCTCCAGGCCCGCGCCCATCGCCGCGCCGCCCTGCGGCGCGACGGCTGTCCAGAAGGTGCGGGCCCGCCGCTTCTGGGCGGAGAGCACCGCGCCGCGGATCTTCTTGAGCGAGCGGGTCAGCTTGCTGCCACGCGGGGCCGTCGGCTCGGCGGCCGCACGGGACGTGGACCGGGCGTATGTCGCGATCAGCGGTGTCGAGGACGTCTTCGCGTCGTCGTACCCCATCTCGATCAGGTCGGTGACGTTGAACAGCCGCCGGTCGAGCTTGTCCGTGCCCAGCAGCGGCGCCGCCTCGTCCGGGACGACGAAGAGATCGCCCTGGATCTGCTGCACCTTCACGCCGCCGAGCGCGCTGTCCGGCCGGTCGACATCGGCGGTCTGCCGGCCGTCGGCCATCGTGGTGACCGTGACGACATCGCCGGTGACCAGGGTGACCTTGTGGGTCGCGGTCGGTTCGGCGGGAACGGTGGGTCTGCTCGGAGCGGCTTGTGCGGGCTCTTGAAGGAGGGTGAGCCCCGAGGCCAGCAGTGGCACCGCGGTGAGAGCCGAGAGCAGCTGCCGGCGTCTGCGCCGCAAGGCGGAAGACTGGGAGGGAGAGAACATGTCCCTGGGTCTATCGGCCCACTCGCGCCGCCGAGAAGCCATGGTGACGACAAGTCCTCGCCATGGCAGGGACTTGCCATCCCCAACCACACGCATACACGCCTAATCGCACTTTCCGCACCGCCGTCGGCATGGGACGGGACGCCACCTTCGCCGACGAAGCGGCCGGCCGGCTGCCGCGCCGCCGGAGCCGATCACCCCCTCGCGCACCATGCCCGGAGCGGAAACCGAGAAGTGCTTCGCGCGCACCGTCGACGTCATCCGGGGCCACACCGTCCGCCGCCCCCGTCTGACCTGTCACTCGGGGCAGGTCCGAGTTCCGGCCGCGCCACCCCACCGATGGCCGTCGCAGTCAGAGGGTGCTGCGGGCGCCCGAACGAAACGCTTGCGTTTCGCTCGGGTACTGCCTAAGGTAGGCGTACGAAACCGTTTCGTTTTACCAGTTCGTCACCTGGATCACGAGTGGAGTACGTCCCCATGGCTCAGACAGCCGCTGCACCAGACACGGTGTCGCTCGGCAAGAGCGGCGCCCAGGCCGACAAGGCGGGTCCTCGCCATCGGTGGTGGATTCTCGCCATCATCGGGCTCGCCCAACTGATGGTCGTGCTGGACGCGACCATCGTGAACATCGCCCTGCCGTCCGCCCAGGCCGACCTCGGCTTCTCCGACGGCAACCGGACCTGGATCGTCACCGCCTACTCACTCGCCTTCGGCAGCATGCTGCTGCTCGGCGGCCGGATAGCCGACCTCTTCGGCCGCAAGCCCGCCTTCCTGATCGGCGTGAGCGGCTTCGCGGCCGCCTCCGCCGTGGCCGGCGCCGCCGTCAACTTCGAGATGCTCGTCGCGGGCCGCGCCCTCCAGGGTCTGTTCGGCGCACTGCTCGCCCCCGCCGCGCTCTCCCTGCTGACGACCACCTTCACCGACCCCAAGGAACGCGCCAAGGCGTTCGGCATCTTCGGCGCCATCGCCGGCTCCGGCGCGGCCGTCGGCCTGCTGCTCGGCGGCGTTCTCACCGAGTACCTGGACTGGCGCTGGACCCTCTTCGTCAACCTGTTCATCGCGGCCTTCGCCATCGTCGGCGGCCTGATGCTGCTCCAGCGCACCTCTCGTGACCGCAACTCCAAGCTCGACATCCCCGGCACGGCGCTGGTCACCACCGGTCTCTTCAGCATCGTCTACGGCTTCTCCAACGCCGAGTCCCACGACTGGAGTTCGCCGCTGTCCTGGGGATTCCTCGCCGCCGGTTCCGTGCTGCTGACGGTCTTCACCTGGTGGCAGACCAAGGCCTCGCACCCGCTGCTGCCGCTGCGCGTGCTCCTGGACCGTGACCGCGGCGCGTCCTTCGTCGCCATGCTGGTCTCCAGTGCCGGAATGTTCGGCGTGTTCCTGTTCCTCACCTACTACCTGCAGCTCAGCCTCGGGTTCTCCGCGGTCCAGACGGGCCTGGCCTTCCTCCCGATGGTCGGTGCCCTCATGGTGAGTGCCACCATGTCCACCAGCTTCCTGATCCCCCGCATCGGGCCGAAGGTCGTGGTTCCGCTCGGCATGGTTCTCGGAGCCGTCGGCATGGTCTGGCTGACCGGCCTCGGCCTGGACAGCACGTACGCGGCCCACGTCCTGCCGCCGCTGCTGGTCACCGGCCTCGGCATCGGCCTGATCATGGCCCCGGCCATGAGCCTCGCCACCAGCGGTGTGTCCACGGACGACGCCGGAGTCGCCTCGGCTTCCGTCAACACCATGCAGCAGGTCGGCGGTTCCATCGGTACGGCACTGCTCAACACCCTCGCCGCCAGCGCCGCGACCTCCTACCTGGTCGGCAAGGACCCCACCAACAAGCTCAACCAGGCCCACGCCGCCCTGGAGTCCTACTCCACCGCCTACTGGTGGTCGGCCGGCTTCTTCGCGGCCGGCGCACTGATCACCGTGCTCCTCTACCGACGCGGTGCCCCGACGGTCGACGCGGACGCCGCCCCCACAGTCCACATGTAAGCGGCATGTGGTAGCCCGCGCCCACCTGTGGGGACGGGGCGGGAACGGGCAACGGGCCCGGTGCTTCCAAGCACCGGGCCCGAAAACATTGCCCAGCGCTTGGCGTGGCCCAGCGAGGGGCATGGGGAGGCCTGCCGATCCGTCATGCGTGAGGCGGACTTCGTCGGGCAGAGTCCGTCGGGCAGAGCTCGTCGGGCAGAGCTCGTCACAGGACGTCGTAAGTCAGATGCGTTGCTGTCGATGTCGAGACCACACTCCTCTGCACCAGGTTGCGCGGCGCTCCTCCGGTGAACAGCGGGGTCCCGGCGCCCAGCACGACGGGTGCGAGATGCAGTGTCAGCGCATCGACCAGTCCGGCGTCGAGCGCCGAGCCGATCGTGGCGCCACCGCCCATGAGAACGACGTCGAGGTCCTTGCCTCTGTCCGACGACGCCACCTCGGCGCGCTCGCGCGCGGCAGCGACGGCGTCGGGCGAATCGTTCAGGCCGATATCCAGCCCGCCGGACCGGTCCCGCTCGCCCAGCGGAAGATCGCCGCACTCGGAGGCGTTCGGGGCGCCGACCGTCCTGTTCTGCTGTCTCGACCGGACGATGGGCCCCGGGGTGGGGAGACGCTGCTCGTGCCGGTCGCGGACGCGGCGGGGTTCAACGCGGAGTCACCCAGCCCGGCGCCCAGGTCCCGGCGGCGTCGTGGCCGGCCGCTGTGGCGGCGAGGTGGGCGCGGAGGGTGGCCAGTGCCGGGTGGGGGTTGTCGCGGTGCCACAGGAGGGAGTGCGGGTAGACGGGCGTCGGGTCGGTCACCGGGATACGGCGCAAACCGTGGTCCGTGGGCCAGACGAGGCGGGTGTGTTCGCCCATGAAGGTGGCCAGGGCCGGGGTGTCGGCGACGGTGTCAAGGAGCGCGTCGGAGCCGAAGTTGGGGCCGGTCGCCTCGATGGTGAGGCCGAACTCGCCGATGAGGTCGTCGTAGTAGGCGGCCCACTCGGTGCCGGGGACGATGCCCGGCATCCAGATCCGGTGCCCGGCCAGCTCAGCGATGGTCACCGACCGGGCACCTGCCAGCGCGTGGGCGGGGCCGGTGAGAAGCTGGAGCGGCTCGTCGAGCACCCGGACGGACTCGATGTCCTCGGGAAGGGGCCTGCCTGGCACGCTGACCGCGCGGAATGACGCGTCGATCGAACCCGACAGGATGGCGGCGACGGCCGTATCGATGTCGAACAGCCACACCACGTCGAGTTCGACCTCCGGGTGTGTGCGGTGGAATCCGCGCATCAGACCCGATCCCGCGCCTCGGGAGGCGATCACGTCGACGCGCAGCGGACGGCGGCCGGGGCGCACGGAGCCGGCCGCACGCTCGGCGACGCGCAGCAACTCGCGCGCATGGGGCAGGAACGCCTGGCCGTCGATGGTGAGCTCGGCGCCGCGGGGCGTGCGGGTGAACAGCCTCACGCCGAGGTTGCGCTCCAGCGCGGCGATGCGCTTGGAGACAGCCTGCTGGGTGACGGCCAGCTCGGCGGCGGCCTCTTGGAACTGCCCCGCGTCGGCGGCGACGACGAAGGTCCGTACGGTGTCCAGGTCCACTGCGACACCCTACGGGTACAACCGCTGGTTGTTGCCAGGCCACCTCGTGGTTGTTTGATCTGCGGTCATGCCACTCGCTTTGATACTTCCGATCGCGGATCGGTTGTGCGGGTGGGTCGGAGAGGGTGTCGGGCATGGGCAGTGGGCACCGGCTGGGACATCTGCTCGGGCCTCGGCTGGGCCGGCAGTTCGGGTGGCTCTGGGGAGCGTACGGGACCAGCGCGCTCGGCACGTGGCTCGCCTTCGGCGCCTTCCCCGTACTCGCCATCCGGGTCCTGCACGCCGGACCGGCCCAGGTCGCCGCGCTCGCCTCCGTGGGTGCTGCGGTCGGCGCGGCCGTAGCGGTGCCGCTCGGCCCGTGGGTGGAGTTCCGCCGCAAGCGGCCGGTGCTGATCTCGATGGACCTGGTGCGGTTCGTGGCGCTGCTGACGATCCCCGCCGCGTTCGCGTTCGGCGTGCTCTCCTTCCTTCAGCTGCTGCTGGTCTCGGTCGTCGTCGCGGCGGCGGACATCACCTTCCGCGCCGCCTCGGGCGCGTATCTGAAGTCGCTGCTGCCGGCCGAGGACCTGCTCGTCGCCAACGCCCGGTTCGAGTCCACGGCCTGGATGACCACGATCGTCGGACCGCCACTGGGCGGCGCCGCGATCGGACTCCTCGGTCCGGTGGCGACGGTGGTGGCCGACGCGATCAGCTACCTGCTCTCGGCCCTGGGCATCCGCGCGACGGGCGGGCATGAGCCGCGGCCCGAGCACCGGGAGGCCGCGCGCATGCGCCCCCGGGACCTGATCGACGGCTGGCGCTACATCCTCGCCGACGCGACGCTGCGTCCGCTGTTCTTCAACACCGCCTTGTTCAACGGCCTGGTGATGGCCGCCCAACCGCTGCTGGCCGTCCTGATGCTCGGCCGACTCGGGTTCGCACCGTGGCAGTACGGCCTCGCCTTCGCCGTGCCCTCGATCGGCGGGCTGCTCGGTTCACGGCTGGCCCGACCGCTCGTCACCCGGTTCGGACAGCACCAGGTCCTGGTCGTGACCGGGGTACTGCGCGCGATCTGGCCGGTCGGCCTGGCCCTCCCGGGGTCGGGCACCGGAGGGCTGCTGCTGGTGATGGGCGTCGAACTCGGGCTCATCTTCTGCTGCGGGGTCTTCAACCCCGTCCACGCCACCTACCGCCTCCAGCGCACCGCGACCGACCGGGTCACCCGCACCCTGTCCGCCTGGGCGGTGACGACCAAGGCCTCGACCGCGATCCTGACGGCCGTCTGGGGCGTGCTGGGCGGCCTCCTCGGCCCGCGTACGGCCATCGGCCTGGCCGGCGTACTCCTGCTGGCCACCCCACTGCTACTCCCCCGCCGCCCGGCAGCACATCTCTCCGAGCCGAAGCCCGAGCCGGAGTCGAAGCCGGCACCGAGTGGCGCGTGACGGGCCGCCACGGTCTGCACGGCTGTCACGGCCGTCACGGCTGTCACGGCCGTCACGGCTGTCACGGCCGTCACCGCGATCGGGCCGTTCCCGCCCTTCTTCGGAGCGGTCCCCCTTCCCACTCGTCGGCCGCGCGGCCCGATCAACTGACATCGATGTGGTCAGCAGGTCAGCAGGTCGGCAGGTCGGCAGGTCGGCAGGTCGGCAGGTCAGCCCACCGGCTCGCGTTCGGGTGAGGACGACGGCGCGCCGGTCCATCGGCGCAGAGCGGCTTCGAGGCCGGTGCGGGCGGCGACGTCGGTGGTGTCAGCGGCCCAGGCAACCACCCCGTCCGGGCGTACCAACACCGCAGTCGGCGACGCCGGGTCGTCGGTCACGCTGCTCACTCGCCCGCGCCAGTCGGCGGAGAGGCGGGCGAACGCGCCGTCCGGAGTGCGGTCGAGCAGCAGGAATCCGCCGTTGTGAGCGTGGTCGGCCAGCCGGCTGCCGTCCTTCAGCCACAGGTCGGGGACGTACCGGCCGACCAGCGGGTGATCGCCGGGCAGATCGATGCGCTGGTCGACTCCGGAGATCTTCCTGACCGCGTAGGTCGTGCCGTCTCGGGTGCTCAGCAAGTCGGCCATGATCCCTCGGAGCGCGCCCGACTTGGGGTCCCCGCGCAGCACCGCGATCTGGGCCCGCGTCCAGTCCATCACCCAGGCACCGAGGGGACGACGTTCGGCGTCGTAGGTGTCGAGCAGCCCTTCGGGCGCCCATCCGGCGACCACGGCACCGAGCTTCCAGCCGAGGTTCGTCGCGTCGCCGACCCCGAGGTTGAGCCCCTGGCCACCGAACGGCGGGTGCACGTGTGCGGCGTCGCCGGCCAGAAGGATCCGCCCCGACCGGTAGGACGCGGCCTGGCGAGTGTTGTCGGTCCAGCGGGTCGGGGTGGCGCGCAGTGCGGTGAGCGTGACGTCGGTGCCCGAGACCCGGCGCAGACTGTTCTGCACCTCGTCGAGGGTGACCGGCGCCATGGGGGTCCTCTCGCGCGAGCGAAGCCGAGCGTGGGGGAGGTCGGCGGGAGGGTTGTCGAACTCGACGGTGGCCACCCGCCCGGGCTGCGGGCCGTATCGGTAGGCGCCCTCGGGTGACCACACCCATCCGTTCGTGAGCTTCTGCGGGTCGGCGATGTCGACGATCGCCTGGTAGCCGGTGAGTTCGGGGTCGGTTCCGGGGAAGTCGATGCCCGCGAGACGGCGTACGGTGCTGTGCCCGCCGTCGCAGCCGACCAGCCACCCGGTACGCACCGTGCCGGCGGTGGTGCCGACGAGCACGCCGTCGCCGGTGTCTTCGAGCGCGGTGACCTCAACGCCGCGACGCACCGGTACGCCCCAGCGCGTGAGGTACTCGGTGAGCAGCGCCACCAGCTCACGCTGCGGCACCATCCTCGCTCCGGCGGCCGCCGTGTGTGCGGCGAGGTCGGGATCGGACCAGTCCACGAGGTCGGGGTCGAGGATCATCCCGGCGAAGTGCCCGGTGAATCGTGAGTCGGGCGTTCGTCTGACCTCACCGGGCGGCGGGTCGTCGGCCATGCGGGAGAACGACCCCATCCGCTCGAGGATCTCTCGCTGCACCTGTTCGGCGGCGGGCAGCAGGCCGCGGCGGTCGAGTGCCTCGGCCGTCGGCAGGTTGATCCCCTGCGCCTTCATCGCCTCGTCCGGTTCGGCCCGTCGCTCCAGTACCTGTACCGACGCTCCCGCGAGCGCCAGCTCCGCGGCGAGCACGAGGCCCACCGGCCCGGCTCCGACCACGGTCACGTCCACACCTGGGTTCATATCCATGTTCACGAACACTGTTCTATCGACGAACACTGTTCGCGTCAAGCTATGATGGTCCGGTGAACCCGAGAGAGCGACGGGCGGCGCGCCACCAGCCGCCCAACCCCGAGGCCGAGGCCGCAGTCAGACCGCGGCGCCGCACGGCCCCGATCACCGTGGAGCAGGTCGTCGACACCGCCCTCGGCATCATCGCCACAGAGGGCTACGAGGCACTGACCATGCGCCGACTCGCAGGCGCGCTCGACACCGGACCCGCCTCGCTCTACGCCCACGTGGTCAACAAGGCCGACCTCGACGAGCTGCTCATCGGGCGGCTGTGCGCCCAGCTCGTACTGCCCGAACCCGACCGGGGGGCCTGGCGGGAGCAGATCCGCGGCGTGTGCGTCCAACTGCGCGACCAGTACCTGAGGTACCCCGGGATCTCCCGTGCGGCGCTCGCCATGGCACCCACCGACCTCGAGGCCATGCGCGTCAGCGAAGGAATGCTGGCGATCCTGCTCGCCGGCGGCGTCGCCCCGCAGGCCGCCGCCTGGGCCATCGACGCCCTCCTGCTGTACGTGGCCGCCTACTGCCTCGAGACGTCGATCGCACGCCGGCGATCAGCACACGACGACACCGCCTGGGTCCTCGACCGCGACGAACTACGACGCCGGCTCACGGCCCTGCCCGCCGACACCTTCCCCCACACCACCCGCCACGCGGCCGAACTCACCGCCGGCGAGGGTCACGACCGGTTCGACTTCACCCTCGTCCTCATGACCGACGGCCTCGCACAGCGCTAGACCCCGTCGGCGGATCATGCGATTGCCAGGCCCTGCACGAACGCCACCGCGGCCGGTCGGCGGACGGCATCCGGGAGCGGATTCTCCGGGCGGTCCTGGCGGATGCCGATGCCGGCGGGGAGATCGACTGGAGCATGGCGGGTGTGGACCCCGCCCGGTGCCGGGCCCACCAGCACGCAGCGGGGGCACCACGCGAAGCGCCCCGGATCCCGAGGCGCCGAGTGATACCGCTGGAGCATCGGTCACTCGGTGAGCGGACTGGTTCGGAGAGCGTTTCGACTCGTCGATAGTCTTCGTCTTCATGATGCGCGCCTGGCTGCTACCGATGCTGCTTGTCCTCTGCGGTTCAGCCGTTGCGACCGGGCCGTTCCCCAGGGGAGCCCACGGCGCGGCCGCAGCACTCATGTTGGTGTTCGTGCTGCTCGCGGGCGTGAACTCGTCTCTTGTCTTCCCGAGGTCGATCGGTGCGCTGGAGGCACAACGGCGCAGCGCGGTCGACGGCCGGCCGGTCGTCTTCTGGCGGCCGGGCTGCATGTACTGCCTCAGGCTCCGCATGCGGTTGGGCCGTACCGGCCGCCGGTTGCATTGGGTCGACATCTGGCGTGATCCGGCCGGAGCGGCGGTCGTGAGGGCTGCCAATGACGGCGATGAGACCGTGCCGACCGTCCTCGTGGAGGGCCGACCGCACGTCAACCCCGATCCAGAGTGGGTGCGCGAACAGCTTTCCCCCTCCGCGTGAACGGGAGTGGTGGCGCCGTGGCGGAGGAGGGTCCACAGGCCCGGAAAGATCGTCAGCCGGTTCGACGCCGTCTGTGACCTCCGTCTGCTCCACGCAACGCAGACGGAGGTCGACCACCTTCTTCGGCCCTCGCGCACGGCGGCCGTCATGGCGACCGGTCGGTCAGGGCAACAGGCAGAGCAGGCAAGCCGGTCCGGAGAAAGACATCACGATGCCCGCCCCAGATGCGCGAGCACCATGCGCACCGCCCTGGACACGGCCTCGCGGGACTCGTCTGTCGGTTCGTGGATCTCGAAGCCGTGGCGGCCGTGCGGGACGTCGATGATCTCGACCGGGGTCTTCGTCTCCTCCGCCGCGGTGACGAACTCCTCCACCGTGGCGGCGATCTGCGGCGTTTCCAGGCCTGCCCGGGTGAGCACGAGTGGCGGCGGCGTCCCGTCGGCGGAGTGGAGCGCGCCGACCGGACTGAAGCGGGCCCCGACCGCACCCCAGCTCGGGAGGGGGGCCAGGATCGGGTAGGTGAGAGCGAGGCAACGCAGCCATGGGGGCGGGCCGGTGATCCAGTCCGCGGCGAGCAGTCCCGCGCCGGAGAAGATCCACAGGGCGATGCGCTGCGCGTCCACGCGGGGGTCGGCCCGCAGCAGTTCAAGAGCCTCGGCCACGTCGTCGGCGGCCTCCGCGTACTGGCCGATGCCGTGCAGGCGGTGCTCCACGACGGCACCCACCACGCCCAGGCTCGCCGCGTAGCGGGCGTAGCCGAGGTAGAACGGCCAATCGCGGGGCGCCGGGACCAAGTCGGGCGGCAGCGGGCCGCCGTGCACGAACAGCACTGCGGGGTAAGGCGGTTGGGCTTCTCCCGGTTCCGGCAAGTGCAGGTCCACACGTCCGTTGCGCATCCGCGGCCGCTCCGGGGTGTCGAGCAGGAAGGGCCGCAGGGACGGCGACTCGCCCTCGGACGCGGTCAGCCGCCGCCCCTCGCCCACGGCCGCGCGGAGCAGCACCCCGGCCAGTTCGTCAGGGCAGGAGAGCATCGGCCAGTGGCCGGTGGCCAGTTCGAAGAAGCCCACCTGTGGATCTGCCAGCTTCCGGAACTGCGGCGGACCGGTGCGCACCAGCGCCTCGACCAGCTCCAGGGTCATCCCTCCCGCCGTGCACAGGATTCCGCTGGTCGGCACGGCCGCGGCGGCGCCGGTCAGCCGCAGCGGCTGCGTCAGTGTGCGCGCCGGCTGCGGGGTGGCCAGCCGGCTGAGCAGCTCCAGCTGCTGAGCCGAGAGCCCTTCCGTGCTGCCCCACCGCTGCCACTCCGCCGGTTCCGGCGCCGGGACCGGCCCGGGGCTGCCTTCCGCCCGCAGCAGTTCATGCACCGACGGGTCCGGTACCAGGGCCAGCGCCGCGTCGCCGTCCTGCGGCAACCCCGCATCCAGGTACACGATCCGCGCGACCCGCTCCGGGCGGCGGTCCGCCGCGCCCAGCACGGGGTGGACGGCATAGTCGTGACCGACCAGCACCAACTCCGCGGGCGAGTCGATGGAATCGATCAGGCGGACCACATCCTCGACATGTGTCTCCAGATCGGCCTCGGGCCGCCCGCTCAGCGTCACCGGGTGCGCCTCGGCCCCCGACTCCCGCAGCCGGACGATCACCTCGCTCCAGACCTGTCCGTCGGTGAACGGGCCGGAGACCAGGATCAACACAGACATCAGTACCTCCAAGGGGTGGGCCTGTCCCGGGTAACCTAGGAACTCCCCCTGAGGGAGGTTCAACCCTTGCCAGAAGACGGCACCCTGAGCATCGGCGAACTCGCCGCGCAGGCGAAGACCACGGTCAAGACCGTCCGCTTCTACTCCGACCAGGGCCTGCTGCCCGAAGCCTCACGCAGCGGCGGCGGCCACCGCCGCTACGGCCCCGAGGCACCGGCCCGGCTGCGCACGATCCGCGCACTGCGCTCACTCGGCGTGCCCGTCCCCGAGATCGGAAGGGTCCTCGACCGCGGGGACACCCTGGAGGCGGTCGTGGCCCGCCGGCTGGACGACCTCGGCACCGAACTCGCCGCCCTGCGCTGGCGCGAGGCCGCGCTGCGGGCGGTCCAGGACGGCTCCCCGGAGCAGCTCGCGGAGCGCCTGGAGCTGATCGGGGCGGTCAGCGTCCCGCCGAGCACGTCCGCCCTCGCGCAGTACTGGCGCCGCCTGCTTCCGGTCCGCCTCTCCGCTCGCCTCCGCGCCGCCGTCACCGATGCGGCCGTCCCGCAGCCCCCGGCCGACCCGACGCCGGAGCAGGTCCTGGCCTTCGCTCGCCTCCACGCCCTGGCAGCGGCCGCCACCGATCACTGCCTCGCCTCCCACCGGCCCGCCACGGACACCGCCGCACACCCGGACCTCCTCTACGACGGTCTGCACGAGGCGTACCAACTGGCGGACGCCGCCCTGCGAACCGACCACTCCCCCAGCCTGGGCGAGGCGCTGGACTGCTACGTCGCCGCCCACGCCCGAGCCTCCGACACCCGCGACAGCCCAGCCTTCCGCCGCTCCCTCGTCGTCCGCCTCGCCATGGCGGATCACCCGGTGATGTCCCGCTACTGGCAACTGGCAGGGCAGTTGACGCCCGACCTGACTCTCGGCGGGGCGGACCTCCACCTCCGCGAAGCCCTGACCGCGAGCGTGGCAGCGGGCTGAGTCCCTCGTCTCCCCGGGCGTGGGGCTCGAGTCCGGGCGGGATCGGGCTGGACCGGACGCGTGTGTGTCTCAGGAACTCGCGCCGGTTCCGGCCGTAGGGCAGAAATCCTGACGAGGCTCGGCGCGCAGCGCGGACATGGCCTCCACCAAGCGTCCGCAGCCGATGCCTCGCCGTACGGTCGTTGTCGTCGTACGCCGCCTGATGGTCCGCCTTCTGCCATCGCCGCACTGCCCGCTGTCACTGTGCTCACAGGATGTTCGGTGCGAGCACCGAGGGGGGATCTCCGTCGGGTGGAGTCCATCGCCCCCTCGAACGGAGCCGACATGAAGTACCCGGATCTTTCCGCGCTGCCCGCGGAACTGCAGGAGGCCGTGACGAGTCATGGCTCGCTCAACGTCTTCCGGATGTTGATGCACTCACCGAACCTGGCGAAGGGCATGCTGGCGCTGGGGGACGCGGTTCTGCGACGGAACTCGCTGCCGGACACCCTGCGCGAACTCGCCATCGTCCGGGTCGGCCACGTCTACAAGGCTGAGTACGAGGTCCACCACCACGAGAACATCGGCCGTCTCGTCGGACTCTCCGAGCAAGCGGTCGCCGCCGCCGCGACCGGGTCCGCCCAAGGCCTGTCCGCCCCCGAAGCCGCCGTCCTCACCGCCACGGACCGGCTGCTCGACCGGCACAGCCTCAACGCAGCGGAACGTGACCAGCTGCTGGCCTTCCTGACGGTCAACCAGCTCGCCGATCTCGTCATCACCGTCGGCTTCTACCAACTCGTGTGCGACTTCCTCAACACCTTCGGGGTGACGACCTCCGGCGAGACCCCGCCCTACGGCGACGTGCCCCCTGCGGCCGGCAACGAGGAGGGTTGACTACCTGGCGACTCTGTCGGGCCCGGCGGGCCGGGCCCCACCGGCGTCCGCTCGCTCCTCCAAGCCATCAGTGACCTCTGGGGCGCTGAGCGCGAGCGCCAGCAACGCCGCCGAGACTTCTCGCATGACCTCCTCGGCCTCACTGAACACCGGCTGGAAGGCCTCACCACATTCGATCGTGTAACCGAACACCTTCGTGGTTGCCGGGTTCGTGACGTGTCGGCTGTACGCGTAGTCGTCACTCGTCCCCGAGGTGGCGTACAGCCCGTACGCCGCCTCGACACCGTAGTCGACCTGGCGCACCGCGCGTACCGCGTTGTTCATCCGCTCCGCCAGTTCGACCGCGATCTTCAGGTCTGTTTCGGGCATGAACTCGCCTATGCCGTCATTCGGCCGGCCTCGCACCGCGTCGAGATCGGGGTTGCGGAAGTTGTCGGTCGGCGTGGTGGACTGATTCTGGTCGGAGCCCCAGTTGTGCAGGATCACCGGAACCGCGCTGTGGACGTCGACCATCCACCGAATCCGCGGGTGGCTGTCGAGCGTCCAGACCACGTTCCGGGTCTCGGGCTCCGATGCGGCGGCCGGCCCCCGGTAGACCTGCGGATCGCACGGATGGTCCGACGTGTGGACATCCGCGTCCGGGGCGAACTTCGTGGTGTGGTCCCACAGGAAGTCGAAGTTTCGGTTGAGGTCAACGCCCACGCACGACGGACCGGTTGACCCGGCGGGCGCCGGCCGGCGGTTCTTGCGCCACATCGCGGAGGTGGTCTGGCTCCAGGCCCGGCCGTCGGGGTTGACGCAGGGCAGGACGAACAGATTCAGGTTCTCCACGACGTGCGAGACCTGGGCCGCCGTGAACGACGACGACCCGTAGCCGAGTCCGGTGGCAGAGCCGTGTGCCTCCAGCAGGTCTGCCGCCAGCGAGATCAGTGCGTCGGGCGGCACCCACTCCCGGGCATGCATCCCGCCCAGCAGCAGGATTCCGGGTACCTCGTCGGCCTGTCGCGCCCCGACCCGCAACAGCCGCGTTGTTCGCCCCTCGTGGGTGGTGTGGGGCGGAGTGATGATCTCGGTCGCCTCGGGATACATGCCGTGCAGACTGGTGATCGCCGATTCGATCTCGGCCACGTTGAGATACACGGTCACTCCTTCCGACCGACGCCGTGCGGGACGGCGTCGCGGTCGGCGAACCGGTCGCCGCCGCCCACTTCTTCCTTACGGGCGCGCCAGTTCTCCGTGACGTTCTCGACGGCGGTGATGTCCACCGACGGTGCCGATCTGGCCGCTCGTACCCGGTCGAGCTGATCCTGGCGGAAGTAGAGGTCCAGTCCGACCCCCGCCCGGCTGTCGCGCACGACGGGACGGCAGCCGACATCAGGCTGCGTCTCGCGGACGAACTCCCTGAGCGCTTCGGTGTTCTCGGCGATGACGTGGCAGCGGAAGACCGCGGGTTCCTCGCTCATGGCCGCATCCCGTCGGCAAGTGTGACGGCTTGGGAGGCGTTGACCCGGCCGAAGCCGTAGTCGTCGTTGTGACCGACCGTGTCGTACTGGACTCCCGGTCCCCCGACCTTGTCGGCCGACTGGTGCATCACCTGGCGCAGCTGGTCCCGCGTGAGGTGGGGGTTGACCGACAGCGCCAGTGCTGCGCAGCCGGCCGCGCAGGGAGCGGCGAAGCTGGTGCCGGTGTTGGTGCTGTACCCGCCCCCGGACGTGGTGCTGAGAACGTTGACCCCAGGAGCGATCAGTTCGACGTCCGGGCCGCGTGCCGCGTTGTCCTCCCGGTCCTGGTTGGTCGACCTCACCACGGCGATCACATCCGGATGGGAGACCACCTCGTCCTTGCCGATGTCGACGTTCCTGCCGTTACTGGCCGCCCAGAAGATCGGCAATCCCTTTCCCCGGCGGCCGTTCGTGGCGGCGAAGTCGAGGGCGAGATCCAGCGTGCTGGTCAGATCCCAGTCCGCCCCGTTCGGACCCAGGCTGCTGACCAGGATGTCCGCCCCGTTCCCGGGGCCGATGTCGGGAACCTCCGTCGCGGGGTCGGTCGCGTAGGCCACGGCGCGGGCCAGCGTCGTCTGTGTGCCGACCTGATCTGGCAGGCACGCCAGCAGAATCAGCGTGCACTCGGGGGCCGCGCCCGTCCCGCCCGCCCCGTTGTTGTGCCGGGCCCCGACCATGCCGGCGCAGAACGTGCCGTGACCGCTGTCGGGAATCCCTGATGTGCCTTGGCCGAAGACCGCGCTCCCCACGCCGTCGGCATACGATCCCGACAACGGATCCACCGCGGCGGCGAGGTCTGGGTGTTGCGCGTCGAATCCGTTGTCGATGACGGCGACTCGTATCCCTGCCCCGAAGGTGCGGTCCCAGGCCGGCTCGATGTGGACGTCGGCGTCCACGGTGCCGCCGTTGGACCCAGCGTTCCTCCATTGCCACTGCTGGGGGTACCTGGCACCGGTGGGCCTGAACCGGGCGGGGACGTGCTCGATGAACGACGGTTCGGCGAAGATGAAACGGTCGTTGTCATGGAGCTCGACGGAGGCCGCGAGAGCATCCTGTGGCGCCGGAGCGCGCACCTCGTACAAGTGGGTCGCGAAAAGGAGTTGGTTGACAACGGTCAGACCGGCCGCCTCGAGCTCGCGTTCGACCTCCTCCTCCGAGAGCGCCGGCTCCAGTCGGACGGTCAACGCGTCCGTCGCAATACCGATCCTGCCGTTGGGCCGCCTGATGACCTTGCCGGTCGCCTCGGCCCGTGGGATCTCGGCACCTGTGGTGAAGGCTTCACGAGTCCGCGGGTTTGGTCTGACGAACATCCAGCTCGCGCGGGCGAAGGCGTCGGCAGTCTCGTCGTCGACGCCGCTTTCGCGTATCTCCCCGCGGGCACTGCTCCCCAGATCCGCCTCCATCTCGGCGGCGACTCTGCCAGGGGTATCCGCGCTTATCTTGACCGCGACGACATCGTCGAGTTCTTCAGCCTCGACGAGATGGCCACGTTGGTAGTACTGACGTGACATCGAACTCGCCTCTTCATGTTGGTGCGAAACACCGGTATCCGGATGACGGGAGGGGCAATTGACGGAAGGTCAGGTGCGTTGGGCGGACAGCCGCCTGGGTACAGCCCGTCTCCCGCCCCCGGTTGTCGCGGGTCACCACCAACGACTGCCCACGAGGTAGACGATGAGCATGAGGACGACCACGATCAGGGCCGCGAGCGCCATGCCTTTCGAGATCGCGGTCATGGTCCGCGTGAGGCTCGACGCCGACCTCGTGTAGAGGTCCCGGTGACCGTCCAGGTCGTGTCGCGCGATGGCGCCGAGAAGGAGCGCGACCGCGGCGGTGATCAGGGAAACGTTGAGCGTCGTGAGCACCTCGTGGTCGCTCACGTTGTCCTCGATGTTGCCTCCCCCACCGTCTGTGGTTCGGTCCCCCACCGCTGCCACCGTCGCCAGAATGGTCAGGACGGCCGTGACGACTGCGGCGGTGGCGGTGGCGAGGGCGGCGGACGCGACGGCAACGGCTCGGCGGGACCTGGACGGAGGTCCGCTTTCCCTCCGGCCATGCTCGCCGGTCTCGTCCCCTTCGCGCCCCTGATTCTCCTCCTGGCCCCCGTCCGTCCTCGGTGGCCGCTCGGGAGGCGGGTCGTGCACGACGACCGTTTCCCCCTCCTCCGTGCTGTCACGCGGTGGCGGTTCGTGCGTTGTCTCGAGCTCGGGTGCCGGAGTCACCACCACCTCTACGTGAACCACCGTCTCGTCGGCGACGCCCTTCAGTACGACCTCTCCCGTGAGGTGGCCCTCGAGGTACGTCTCCACACGGACGTCCAGGCCGGTGATGGACGGCTCGACCCGCAGCCATGACTGCGTGGACTGGGCCACGCAGTGGCGGGCGAGGGGTGGGCCGCTCAACGTCACGGACTTCTGCTGCGAGGACGAACCCGCCTCCACCGTGCCGAAGTCCAGGCGGTCCGGGGAGGGTGCCAGGCGGATTCCGCGCAGCGCGCCGGCCGCCTGTTCGGCTATCTGCCGGATGTCGTTGCTCGTGATCTGCTCCAGATCCTGGCGTGCGCCTTCGGCGATGGGGAGGCGGTCGTCCTGCAGTCGGGCGCCCAGTTCGTGGACGGCGCCCTGCCGGGTGAAGGCGTTCTCGCTGTTGATGGCCGCCCGCAGGGAAGGCGGCGAGGGAACCGCCGCGATCTTGATGCGGCCGCGCCGGCTGTGCGCCAGGTGCAGGTCTCCCTGCATCTCCATGGTCTTGCTGGGCGTCTGGTTCGGGTTCTGGTCCCGAACGTGCTCGAAGACGTAGTCGTACAGCTCGTCGAGGGAGACCTCACCGTCCGCGTCGAGATCGGCTTCGCCGGTCTCCAGGCCCTCGACCACCGCATGGGTGAACACCGAAGGCCGGGGAGCCGAGTTCTCGGCGAGGTCGGGGCCCTCGAAGGCGTACTCCATGGAATTGGACGCGGTGATGACCGCCCAGCCCCGCCCGGCGGGCGACTTGGCAGCGGCGAACGACTCGAGGACGTTCACCTCCCCGGAGGCACGCACGGAGGACGACCCGCGGGAGAAGGCCCCGCCGTAGCAGCAGTCGAGGAACAGGACCGTGCTGCGGGCCCGGGTGCGGGACATGCACTGGCGGACGAACTGGGCGGGGACGGCCGTGGCGTCCAGCAGCCGGGGATCGGTGTCGCTGGCGGCGAAGTAGAGTTCGCCGGACTCGCTTTTGATGCCGTGGCAGGAGAAGTGCAGCACCATGGTGTCGTCGCGTCGGCGGTCGTTGAAGAAGCCCTGGATGCGCCGGCGCATCAGGTCGGCCGGTGCGTTGTGCACGACGTCGACGTCGAAGTCACCGATCTCCGGATTGCGCAGGACCTCGGCGAGAGCGGCGGCGTCCTGCGCCGGTGCCCTGAGTTTCTTGAGTCCCTGGTCGTCGTAACGGTCGTTGGCGATGATCAGCGCCTGCCGGGGTCCGGTCATGGCTGGGTCCTCACCGTCGAATGGCGTTGCACGAAGAGGTCGAAGGCTTGCGCGACCTGCTCGTCCGACGCCTCCGAGATGTCCAGGACGTCCTCGTCCAGCGTCAGGCGCAGCGATGGGCGGGTGTGATGGCGTCGACCGAGCCACTCACGGAGCACGGTCACCACCTGGTTCAGCGCGGTGGCGGAACCACCGAGGGCCACCAGGAGGGAGCCGATCTGCGTCACGTCCACTGCCCGCGCACCGGCCGGCACCGCTTCGCCCGGCACGGTTGTTACGTCTTCAACATCGAGTTGGAGCAGTTCCTCGCGCAGATACCGGGTCAGATCGGCCACGCGCTCGGCTTCCGCTCCCTCTTCGGAAAGGAGGATTCGCAGTTCTGTGTCCACCGGTTCAGCCCCTTCTCGTACGACGAGGGGCGGCGCAGAGTCGGCCAACGGTGGCTCCACGTCCTTCACTCCAGTCTGTGCCGTTCACCCCACCGCGGCAAATCACATGGGGGGTGACCGCGTCTGCGGCCCGGCCGGCGGGTAGCCCCTCTTCGGAACGAGCCAGGTTTCTTCACCTGTGCGGTCCCGACTCGGAGGCGTTCGCCGCGGGAAGGCACCTCACATGTCTGTGATCTTCTTCGATATCGGGGCGACCCTGGCGGACGCCCACGTGGAACCCGACGGTTCCCTGACGCTTCAACCCCGACCACGTGTCATGGCCGTGCTCGACGCCCTGCGTGACGTACGCACCGGCATCATCTCCAACCCCGGGCAGGGCGACGGTGCCGCCGCACGGGCAGCGGCCGCCCTGCGCGAGGCGTTCCCCGGCCGTTTCACGGACGAGGTGCTCGTGCACTGGGGCGTGAAGGACGGTCGCGGGATCTTCGACCAGGCGGTCGCGAGCACGGGAAACGCGGTCGCGGACGACTGTGTCTTCGTGGGTGAGGACGCCCAGGAGCGCGCGTTCGCCCGGGAAGCGGGGATGCGTACGGCCGCCCACCCCGTCTTCGCTCTCGCCGCGATGGAGAACCGTCCCTTGCTCCGGGCGCGGATCGACCTCCACGACGACCTGAGTCTGCCGGAGTTGGCCGCGGCCGTGAACGAGACCGAGGCCCTTGTCGTGCAGGTCGTCTCCGGCCGGCTCGCGCATGCCACGGTGACCGAGCAGGGCGCCGAGGCGCTCGAACGTGCCGGTTTCACCGTGGACCTGCGGGGGCCGGCGGATGACACGGTGGCCTTCACCGTGCGGGACGATCAGTCGGCTTCGGCGGCCGAATCGTAGGCGGACGCCCCCACGAAGTCCCGTGGGAGGCGGGACGACGTCCGCATCCCGCGGGCGCGCCGTCAGTCCCCGGTGGGCATCCGGCCCCCGACGAAATTAGCGTGCACTGTATGAGTGCGAACAGCGATGACGGCCGGCAGGACACCGGCGAAGGCGGACAGAGCGACGACGCCGAGCGCCGGGCGACCGACAAGTTCATCAGCGACCTGCTGGCGCGGGGTGAGGCGGTGTTCGAGGGTGAGGAGCCCACTCCGAGGACGACGCACGTCGTCAAGCGCGGGGACGGCGGGCGGCTCACCGTCCGCCGTCTGCGTTTCTTCGGTGGCTGAGCCCGCGGTCTGATCAGTCGAAGCACCGCCGGACCAGGGTGAGACCCTCGCCGGTCTCGCTCCGTGCGATCTCGTGCGTCTTGAGCCGGGAGGAGTTGTCGTCGACGAACGCCGCGTCGGAGCGGTGCTCCTCGGGTACGTGGACGCGGTCGCGGCGGAGGAGGTCCTCGAGGTACGAGGTCGCGACCCGCTCGGGGTCGGCCGGCCGCACGGAGCCGCCGGCGGGGTCGGAGCCCGCGATGCCGAACCGTCGTTCCGCCGCGGGCGCGGAGAGGGTGACGGGCTGGGTGACGCCGTACGGCGCCCCGTGGACCGTGACGGCCATGAGCCCCTCGTCAGCGCCACCGCCCGGCATCGCCTCGGCCATTCCGGCTCCCCGGCGTGCCATCTCCGGCTCGGTCAGGGACGCCGCGGCCTCCAGGGAGAGGATGCCGTGGCGGATGAACGCCGAGCGCAGCGACTGACCGTACTCGCCTCCGTTGCGGCGCTGGTCCGCGGCGATCATGTGACCCGCGACCTGTGCGTAGTAGGCGGATACGACGGGCGCGGCCACGGTGGCGTCCACCAGCAGCTGTCCCGCGATCTCGGCCGCCCTCGCCAGGCCTGCCTGGTCCTGCAGATCCTGCTGCCGGAAGATCCCGGCGACGATCTTGAGGAACGCTCCGCTGAACACCCGGGAGAACGAGTGCGACTCGCTGGAGAGCGTGTTCGCGGGCGCGTTCGGCGGCAGCTGCACCGGATCGCGGTAGAAGAAGCTGTTCGACAGGTTGCGCAGGCAGTCCCGGTCGACCGCGTTCGGGTGGCCCTGGCGGATCGCCCACCCCAGTTGCTCGGCCATCCTCGACACCCGCGAGGTCAACTCCAGGTCACCCTGCGTCTCGGCCAGCACGGCGATCCGCAGGGATTCCAGCCCGAGTGAGGTTGTCAGCGCGCTGATGTCACCGAACGCCTCGTGCAGGGCGGCCGTCTCCGCGCTCGCCGCGTTGAACAGCTGAGGGCGCAGTGCGTCGAGGATCGCGTGCCCCGCCTCGTGCTCGACGACCTCGGAGCTCTCGCAGGCGGCAACCGTGACACCCGCGACCGTGCGGCGGAAGAACCACAGTCCTTCACGGTCGTAGAAGGCGTTGAGGTCGTTTCCCGCGTCGAGGTGCGAGGTGAGGGCCCGGCCGACCGTCGGATGCCACTGGGTTCCTTCCGGAACCAGTGGCCCCCAGGCCTTGCTCGTTCTGCTCAGCGCGTCGGCCGCCACCCAGTAGCGGAAGGCCTCGGTGCCCGGGCCGGCACCGTCCGGCTGCGGCGCGGCTTCCGCGATCGCCATGGGCAGGGGGAGGGTGTCGAGCTGTGGAACGGGATGCGGGACAGGCATGTTGACCTGGAGAGGAAATCCGGGGTCGTCCTCGTACACCAGAACCGTCGGGATCGTCGCTTGTTGTTGCACCGTCATGGCGCCTCCCTGAAAAGGGGGGAGATTGCGGATGGTGGAACACACCACAGGGACACGAGTCCCTCATGTTCAGTACGAGCCCCCGACTGCCCGGTGTCAATCCGAACGGAAACCGCCGGGACCGACTCCGGCAGGCGGCGCCTCGTGCTCGGGGTCGATGGTGGACCCGTCGCGAATCGCCTCGTCAGCGGTCACCGCGCGAGGAGTTGACGAACGACGGAGGTGTTCGGTCGTCCCGTAGTGCTGCGACGGGCCGGTCAGGCCCGCCCGTGTGCCTCCTGTGAGCGTCGCGAAAGCGAGTCGATGACCACGGCGGCGAAGAGCACTCCGCCCGTGATGACGAACTGGAGGGCGGCGGGGGTGTCCGTGATCGACATGCCGGAGGCGATCGACTGGATGACCAGGATGCCGAGCACCGCGTTCCAGGTCGTCCCGCGTCCGCCGAAGAGACTGGCGCCACCGATGACGGCCGCGGCGATGGCGTTGAGCAGCAGGACGCCGGAGCCGGAGTTCTGGCTCACCGAGGTGATGCGCGAGGCCAGGAACAGCCCGCCGAGCGCGGCCATGGTGGCCGAGACCGCGAGCACGGCGGTCTGCACCCGGGTGACGCTGAGGCTGGCACGGCGGGCCGCCTCGACGCCACCGCCCAGCGCGTACACCTGCCGTCCGTAGTGGGTGCGGCGCAGGACGATGTCGAGGGCGGCCACGATCACGAGGAAGATGAGGAGGGCGAGCGGCAGGCCCTGGAACCGGTTGAGCATGTGCGCGGCGGCGAACGCGATCACCGCGAGGACTCCGGTGCGGACGCCGATTCCGCGCAGTGTGCGGTGTGGCATGCCGACGGCCCTGCGGCGTCGTCTGTCCTGGTAGGACACCAGGAAGACGAGGCCCGCGGCGACTCCCGCCAGCGCGTAGGCGGCGGCGTCGTTGGTGAAGTAGTAGCTGGTCAGTCTGGCCACGAGGCCGTCCTCGTCGAGGTTGATCGTGCCGCTGGTCCCGAGGATGGACAGCATGATGCCGTTCCAGGTCAGCAGTCCCGCGAGGGTGACGACGAACGCCGGCACGCGGGTCTTGGCGAAGGAGAAGCCCTGGAGGGTGCCCGCGGCGGTGCCCGTGAGCACCGCCACGATGAGGGCCAGCCATTCCGGCACACCGTTGTTCACGTTCAGCACGGCGAAGACCGCTGCCGCGAGACCGCTGATGGAGCCGACCGACAGGTCGAGTTCACCGAGGAGGAGGACGAAGACGATGCCGACCGCGATCAGCCCGGTGCCCACGATGTCCACGCTGAGGTTGGACAGGTTCCGTGGGGAGAGGAAGTTGTCGTTGAGGGCCTGGAAGATGATCCAGACGACGGCGAGAACGAGGACGACCGGCAGTGAGCCCAGTTCACCGGCGCTCAGCTTGCGCCGGAAGACGGCGGCCCAGCCCTCCATCGCACTGATGACGGCCTTGCCGGGGTGCGGCCGTCCCGTCCGGTCGGTGGGCGCGGCGGGTCGGGACTGGGTGCTGTCCGCCGCGTTGCGCATCTCTTTCACCATCCCGCCTCTCGGTGGACCGTCCGGCGGGGCACGTTCTCGGTGGCGCCGGTGATGGAGGAGATGATCTGTTCCTGCGACGCGGTGTTCACGTCGAAGAAGCCGTTGTTGCGGCCGAGTCGCAGTACGGCGGCCTGATCCGCGAGGGCCTTGACGTCGCCCATGTTGTGGCTGATGAGCAGGACCCCCATACCGCGGTCACGCAGTTCGTCGACGAGGTCCAGCACCTCGGTGGTCTGCTCGAACCCCAGGGCCGCGGTCGGTTCGTCCAGGAGGAGGACTCGCGGGTTCCCCAGCAGTGAGCGAGCGATGGCGACCGTCTGCCGCTGACCGCTGGACAGGGAGACGACGGGAGCACGCAGATCCGGAATACCCCTGGTCAGGCGTTCGAGCAGGTGTCTGCTGCGGCGCTCCATCTCGACCTCGTCGAGGAACCCGAACCTGCGGATCTCGCGTCCGAGGAACAGATTGCCGACGACGTCGATGTTCCCGCACAGTGCGAGGTCCTGGTAGACCGTGGCGATGCCGAGGTCCCGGGCGTCGTGGGGGCGCCTGATCTGGACCGTCCGGCCCTCCCACTCGATGACGCCCTTGTCCGCGGGGGCGACTCCGGAGATCGCCTTGACGAGGGTGGACTTGCCGGCGCCGTTGTCGCCCAGCAGAGCGACAACCTGGCCGGTGCGAATCTCCAGCTCGATGTCCGTGAGGACGTCGACGACGCCGTAGCGCTTGCACACGCCGTGCAGCACCAGCAAGGGGAGATTCGGCACGGAGAACATCTCCTTCCCGGGGCCCCGACCTGGCGGGAGCCGGCCTGTCAGGTCAGCCCGGCCTCGTTGCAGGCGGCCCCGAGCCGGGGGGTGCAGATCTGTTGGACCGTGTACACGCCGTCCTTCACCAGGGTGTCGTCGATGTTGTCGAGGGTCACGGACACGGGCCTGAGCATGACGGCCGGTGCGTCCTCGCCATCGCGGGTCCGCACCTTGTCCGGGGCGAGCTCGGCGAGGCTTTCACCACGGGCCGCGGCCACCGCCAGGGCGGCGCCGGCCGACGCCTCGGGCCTGAAGGGCTTGTAGACGGTCATGTACTGATCGCCGCCGACGATGCGCCGTACCGCTCCGAGTTCGGCGTCCTGCCCGGTGACGGGGGGCAGCGGGTCGACCTTGTTGGCCTTGAGGGCGGTGATGCTGCCGGCGGCGAGGCCGTCGTTGGCGGCGTAGACCCCGTCGATGTCGCCGATGCCGAGAGCCGCGATGGCGCCGGACATGTTCATGTTCGCGGTCTCCGTCCTCCATTGCAGAGTGTCGTACTCCTTGCCGATCTTGACCTTCCCCTGCAGCACGGACAGCGCGCCCTTCTTGAACGACACCGCGTTGGGGTCGCTGGGATCGCCGTTCATCATGACGATCTGGTCGCCGCGGACCTGGGCCTCCATGGCGGCGAGGAGCGCCCGGCCCTGGAGCCTGCCGACCTCCTCACCGTCGAAGGAGACATAGCCCGCGATCGGGCCCTCGGCCAGACGGTCGTAGGCGATGACCGGGATGTCCGCTTCGGCGGCCCTGCCGACCGTGGTGCCGAGCGATCGGGCGTCCACGGCCACGAGCACGATGGCGTCGACGCCCTTGGTGATCATCGAGTCCATCTGTTCCTGCTGGATGGCCACGTCGTTCTTGGCGTTGGCGTGCTCGACCGTGCAGGCGGCGCACAACTCGGCGATCTTCTTCTCGAGCAGGGGCCTGTCCTGCGTCTCCCATCGCGCCGTGGTGGCGTCCGGCAACAGGAGTCCGATACTCGGCGCCTTCTTCCCGTCGGCGTCGTTCCCCGCGTCGGCCCCGCAGGCCGCGAGGGCGACGGCCGTGGAGACGGCGGTCATGGCGATGGCCGCCTCGCGTGTGCAGGCCTTCATGGGAAGGACCTCCCTTGCCGGCTACCCGCGACCGGCGTTCGCGGTATGAGCTTGTGGCGCTCCGCCTCTACGGCGTACGTCGATGGGTCGGGGTCCGGCTCTCGGAGGATCGGCGGGTGCGCACAGGAGTCGGTGCGGGAATCCGCGGGCCGTACGGGGCGCGGGAGTCGCGACGTGACGACGGGTGAGGTCCTGATGTCACGAAGCCGCGCGTCCGGGCGTGGGGGGCCCTGCGCCCGACCGTTCCGGCATCGGAATTCGGTGGGCGGCCGTGGTGCCGAGGCCGGACGCCGACCGGGAACGCACCACGTGGAAGCAGCAGGACGACCACGTCGTCAGTGTGGCACCGGCGGTGGTGATCTGCGAATGCAGCACGTCGGGCTGTCGGCGGTGAGCGGCTCGC
Source organism: Streptomyces sp. NBC_00289 (assembly GCF_041435115.1). Lineage (NCBI taxonomy): Bacteria > Bacillati > Actinomycetota > Actinomycetes > Kitasatosporales > Streptomycetaceae > Streptomyces > Streptomyces sp. NBC_00289. The sequence goes on from NZ_CP108046.1 coordinate 1,258,679, forward strand.
CCTGTCGCGAGCGAAGAGTCCGATCTGTCCGTTCAGTTCCCTTGTGAGATTCTGGTAAGTGGTGCTCGGCCATCTCAGCGTGGCCGCACCGGACAGGAGGTACCTCGCGCACATGCCTCATGACGGCCGTGCCCGAGCCGGGGACACCGAACTGCGGGCAATCGAGGCCGACACCGCGGGCGCCGACGCTCCGCCTCCGATGCCGCGAGCCGCCCTGCGCGATCGGGCCCTGATGTTCGCCGGAGCCGAGCTGCTCGCCGTCTACGTGTCCGATGCCGGAGACGAAGAGCTGCGCCTGGTGGAAACGGCCGGACGCACCACCGCCCCCGACTGTGTGCCGGAACGCCTGCCCGTGTCCGGTGGCTCGTCCGCCGCGCGGGCCTTCCGCGCCGACCGACCCCTGTGGCTCACTCCCGCCCCCTCCTCCTCCTCCTCCGAAGGAGGACTGACTCCCGTGCGAGCGGAGACGTCTCTCGGTGCTCTGCCGCTGACCTCGGACGGCAGGCGACTGGGCTGCCTGATCGTCATGGGCGCGTCCACGGACGGCTTCGAAACCGGGCAACGGCGCTTTCTCGAGCGGTACGCCGACGCGGTCGCCGGCATGCTGAAGGCCGGGGCCGGTCGCCCCGTGCCCGCGCCCCTGCTGAGTCCCGCCCTGCGGAGTCTGCGCGTGGGTTCCTTCGTCCTGGAGCGCGACACCGGCGTCATCGAAGCGGACGAGAAACTGCTCGAGCTGGTCGGCATCACACCGGACGACTTCGACGGCAAGGCCGACACCCTGCTCGCGCACGCCTTCCCGGAGGACATGCACGCGCTGATGTCGATCGTGGAGTCGACCGGCCAGGACTACGGCCGGCGGGAACTGGAGTTCCGCATCCGGCGCCCGACGGGCGAAATGCGCTGGCTGAGCCTGAGCTGCCGGGTGACTCCGTGCACCGCCGAACGGCCTGAGCAGGTACTGGGCGTGGTGACGGCGACGTCGGTCCTGAGCCGTAGCGCCGATGACGTCTCCAGGATCCAGTGGCTGACCGCCGCGCTCGATGCCGCCGAGACGGTCCGTGACGTCGGGCAGGTGGCGGTCACCGCGCTGCGCGAGCCGCTGGGCGCCGACCGGGTGGCGCTGGCCGAGCTGCAGGACAACCGGCTCATGGTCACCGTGCTCGATCCGCCGCAGCCCGTCGTCTGGCCGCAGGTCTGGCGTTCGCAGTGGCGTTCGGAGTGGCCCGACGCACCGGTCACCGCCCTGCCCTCGCTGCGGACGGCCCTGCAGGACGGACGGATGGATCTGTGGCCCGCCGGTTCGCCTCTCGAACCCGGGCTCGCGGGCATCGGGAGCGGAGGGCTGGCCGTGCTGCCCCTTCCCGCCGAGGGCCGGGTCGCCGGCGTGTGCCTCGTCGGCTGGGACCGGCCGCACGAGTTCGTCCCCGAGGAACGGACCCTGCTGACCGCCACCGCCGCGCTGATCGGACAAGCCCTCAAGCGTGCGCACGCCTACGACGCGGAGCAGGAACTCGCGACGATGCTCCAGCGCAGTCTGCTGCCCCGACGCCTGCCCGAGCTGCCCGGCTGCACGGCCGTCGCACGGTACCTGCCCGCCAGGCGGGGGTTGCAGGTGGGCGGCGACTGGTACGACGTCATCGCCCTCTCCGAGGAAAAGGTCGCGCTGGTCATCGGCGACGTGCAGGGACACAGTGCCGGAGCCGCGACGATCATGGGGCAGATGCGTACCGCGGTCAGGGCCTACGCGGTGGAGGGCCACCCACCCGACGTGGTCGTCTCCCACGCCAACCGCCTCCTCGTCGGTATGGAGACCGATCTGTTCGCCACCTGCTGCTACGTCGAACTGGACCTGGAGGAGGGCAACACCCTGTTCGTCCGGGCCGGCCACCTCTCACCTCTCGTACGCCATGCCGACGGTCGAACCGAGGAGGTGCAGGTCGAGGGCGGACTCCCGCTGGGCGTCCTCGCAGAGGCGGACTTTCCGATGACCGCGCTCACGCTGTCCCCGGGCACGGTCCTCGCGTTGATCACCGACGGTCTGGTCGAAGCCTCCGACCTGCCCCTGGACGAGGGGATGCGCCGAACGCTCACCTCGCTCGCCGCGGCCGATCCGGCGGACCCCGGGCACATGGCCGACGAACTCCTCGGCGACGTCGGCCGCCGCGAGGACGACGTGGCGCTGTTGTTGCTGCGCTACGACGGCATGAAGACGCGGCCGACACGGGCCGACTGGGTGGTGTGGCGGCTGCCCGACGCCGTCATGCACGCCCGCCGTTTCACCGCGCGCACGCTGCGTCGGTGGAAGGCAGGGGAAGCAGCCGACGAGGTGCTCCTGGTCGTGTCCGAGCTGGTCACCAACGCGCTGGTGCACACCCAGGGCCCGGTCCGTGTCGACCTGACACTCCGCGGTGACCGGGTGCGGGTCAGCGTGAGCGACTCCTCGCCGCGGACGCCCGCCAAGCCGGTGATCGTGGACTGGGAGGCGACCGGCGGCCGCGGCCTGCTTCTGGTCGAGGCGATGTCGGAGTCCTTCGGCTCGATGCCCGTGGCCGGAGGCAAACAGGTGTGGAGCGAGATCGCCGTACCGCGGCACGCGTCGGCGCCGACCGGCCCCGAGCCCGCGGCATCCCCACGGGCCCTGCCGTGAGCAGGCGTACCCGCCGCACCGTCGCGGCGCTCGTCGCGGGGATCATGACGATCTCCCTGGCCGCCTGCGCCGGAGACGGCGAAGCGAAGACGGACAACTTCACCGTCGGCCTGATGCTCCCCAGCCGGGCTCTCCCGCGCTGGGAGCACTCCGACAAGCCGCTCATCGAGCGGCACCTGAGGAAACTCTGTCCGCACTGCACGATGGAGTACGCCAACGCCGAGAACGACGCGGCGAGACAGCGGCAGCAAATGACCTCGATGATCACCAACGGCGCCAAGGTCCTGATCCTCGACGCCGCCGACACCAGGGCACTGCGTTCCTCGACCCGGGAGGCGCGGCGGGAGGGCGTCCCGGTCGTCGCCTACGACCGGCTCGCCGAGGGGCCGATCTCGGGCTATGTCAGTTTCGACGGCGTCCAGGTCGGCAGGCTCCAGGGCGAGGCGCTCCTGAAGGCCATGGGCGCGGGGGCGGGCGGCGAGAACGTCGTCATGATGAACGGCGATCCGACCAGCCCCAACGCGGCGGCGTACCGCAAGGGCGCCCTGTCCGTCATCGCGGGCAAGACGAGGATCGCCAAGTCGTACGACACCCTGGACTGGGACTCGGCCAACGCGCACGCCAACATGTCCGCCGCCATGGCGGCTCTGGGCCCGGACCGGATCGGCGGGGTTCTGGCGGCCAACGACGCGATCGCCGCGGGCGTCATCTCCGCCCTCAAGAGCGCCCGCGTCACGAAGCTTCCTCCGGTCACCGGCCAGGACGCCGAACTCGAAGCGGTTCAGCGCATCATCAAGGGCGAGCAGTACATGACGGTCTACAAGCCGTTCGAAAAGGAGGCCGCCGCGGCCGCCGCCATGGCCGTCGCCCTGGGACGGGGCGGGGACGCCCGAGACGTCGCCACCACGACCACCGACAGCCCCACCACCGAGAACATCCCGTCCGTCCTGCTCACACCGACAGCCGTGACGGTCGACACCATCGAGCGGACCCTGGTCGAGGACGGCGTCTACACCATCGCCCAGCTCTGCCCCCGGCTGCTCCGGTCCGCCTGCGAGGAGGCCGGGCTCACTCGTTGACTTCCCCTCCCGGGCTCATGTCCCTCGCCGCGCTCGCGTGTGTACCGTCACCGCTGCCAACTACTGATGTCGTCCGGATCGTTGACGACTCCCCCAGCGTCATGACAACGTTTCCATCACCCCGGACCCTCACCCGCCCCCACCCGCCCCCATCCGAATGGAGACGTTTCCATGCGCAGACACCCCTCCCGCCGAGCGCTGGTCGGATCCGGTCTGACGGCCATGGCCGCCATGGCCACGATGGCGGCACCGTCCACCGCGAACGCCTCGGTCGCGGACGGCGGCAACGCGGAAGACGCAGAACACCGGTCTCGCGCGCTGTCCCGCGCCAGAGCCGCCTACGCCGCCCTGGACAAACACCTCGGCGCGACGGACGGGTCCGGTCTGGTCCGTGAGCAGTATCCGGCGGCCTCGGGCGACAACCCGTACTCCTACGAGTGGCCCTTCTCCCAGGTGCACATCGCCGCTCTGGACCTCGCGGCGGCGGACAAGGCGTACGAGTCGGAGCTGACCGCCCGCGCGAAGGCCCAGGAGCACTACTGGCACGCCGGCGGAGGCACGACCGGGCTGCCCGGATACGACTCCTACCCCGACGCCCCGTACGGCTCGGGCGGCGACATGTTCTACGACGACAACGAGTGGGTCGGGCTGGCGAAGGTCCAGCGCCACCTGCAGACCGGGGACACCGCCGCGCTGGCACGCGCCAAGGAGATCTTCGCGCTCGTCAGGTCGGGCTGGGACACCGACACCTCGCATGCCGCGCCCGGCGGCGTCTTCTGGACCCAGGCGACCTGGAGCCACGACCGCAACACCGTCTCCAACATGCCGGGCGCCCAGCTCGGCCTGCGCCTTCACCTGATCACCGGCGAGAGCGGCTACCTGGACTGGGCGAAACGGTTCTACGACTGGACGAACACCCATCTGCAGAGCCCCGGCGGACTGTACTGGGACCATCTCGACCTCGAGGGCACGATCGAGAAGACCATCTGGTCGTACAACCAGGGCGTCCCGGTCGGCGTGAACGTCCTGCTGCACCGGGCGACCCGGGAACGCGTCTACCTGCGCCGGGCCGAGCGGATCGCGGAGGCCGCGTACGCCTACTACGTCACACAGGGGCGACTGTTCAGCCAGCCCGTGTTCTTCAACTCGATCTTCTTCAAGAACCTGCTGCTCCTCGAGTCGGTGACCGGAGACGACACATACCACCGCGCGATGGCCGACTACGCCGACCAGGTGTGGTCCACCATGCGCGATCCCTCGACCGGGCTCGTGCACTTCGACTCGTCCGGTGGCACACAGGCGATCCAGCAGGCGGCCTTGGCACAGCTCTACGCCGTGCTCGCGTGGCCCCGTGCCCTCTGGCCCACGCTCTACTGAGCCGGAACCTGAGGGCGCAGCTCCCCCGTTCCCCGGGCGATGAGCCGCACCGGCAGCACGGTCCTGCGGAACGGGGCACCCTCGCCGTTGATGCGGTCGATGAGGAGGTGGGCTGCGTGTCGGCCCAGCTCCTCGGTGTCCGACGTCACCACTGTCACCGGGGTGGGGAGCATGTCGGCCAGCTTGAAGTCGTCGAACCCCACCACCGCGACGGGCAGCCGAAGTTGCTGGCTCGCCCGCAGGACGCCCTCGGTCAGGAAGCCCGTGGTCGAGAAGATCGCTGTCGGCGGTCGCTCCGACGTCAGCAGGTCGTGGGCGGCTGCGGAGGCGTCGTCCGTGGTGCCGCGCCGCAGGGTGACGACCAGATCCTCGTCGACAGGGATGCCGCTGCGCCGCAACGCCTTGCGGTAGCCGCGCAGCCTGCGGCCGGTGGTGTAGTACGAGGGCGCGACCAGGATCGCGATCCGGCGGTGACCGTGGTCGATGAGGTGCTGTGTCGCCGCCGCTCCCCCGCCCTCGTTGTCGACCAGGACGACGTCGGACTCGGCGCCGGTGGCCGGTCGGTCGACGAAGACGATGGGCACGTGGTCGTGGGCGTTGACCTCGTCGAGAAAGGCGTGGTCACCCTGGTCGGGCACGATGATGAGTCCCGCGACCCGCCGCCCGATGAGTTCGCCCACCGCGCGCCGCTCGACCTCCGGATCCTCGTCGGCGGTGCTGAGCAGCACCGCGTACCCGGCCCGGTTCGCCACGTCGACGGCCGCCTTCGCCAGGGACGCGTAGAAGGGATTGGTCAGGTCACCGAGCAACAGCCCGATGGTCATGGAGTTCTGCCCGGGGCGGAGCGATCGCGCGATCTCGTTGCGCTGGTACCCGATGGCGTTGATGGCGGCCATGACCCGCTCGGCCGTCTCCTCGCGGACCGTGCCGATTCCGTTGACGACGCGTGAGACGGTGACGATGGCGACTCCGGCCCGCTCTGCGACATCGCGCATCGTCGGCCTGGTGCTCTGGTGTTGTGGGGGACGACTGCTCACGTGGGGTGGAGACCAACTTTCTCGCCGGGCGGCCGGGTGACGGCCCTCAGGATACGTTTCCGGTTCTGGGCGCATGCCCCGGTCACCTGGGGTGACCGGGGCTCTGTGTCCGTGGGACTCGGGCACTAACCGTTGCTCTTGATCACATCGTTGATCTTGTCCGTCATGGTCTGCAGATCGGACAGCGGCTTCTTGCCCTGGAGGATGTCCGGCCAGTACGCCGTGATCAGGTCGTTGGACTGGCTGGCCCACTGTGTGGTGAAGCGGACGCCCATGGTCAGCGGGGCGTTCAGGTCCGCCTTGACCGTGGACGCCACGGTCGGCAGTCCGGCCTTGCTCAGGGCGTCGTAGTACGCGTTCTGGGCGGCGGAGTAGGCCGGCACGGCCACCGGCGAGTCCGGGAGCACCTTGGTCCACACGGTGGAGTCGAGGTACGAGAGCACCTTGAAGGTGGCGTCCGCGTTCTGGGTGTACGACGGGGTGCAGATGCCCACCGCGTCGTACAGGGTGGCCGGCTTGTCGACCTGGGGCAGGGGCGCGAAGCCGTACTTGATCTTCGGCTTGTCCGTGAGGAAGCCCGCGGCCAGCCACTGACCGCTCCACAGCATCGGGATCTGTCCCGCCGCGAACAGCGACTGCTGGTTGGAGACGTCGTAGCCGGGAGGCGCCACGGCACCGCTCTTGATGCCCGCCACGAGTTTGCCGACGCCTTCGGTGTACTTCGCGTCGACGGTCGCCTTGGTGGGCTGGTTGACACTGTCGGCGAAGGGGGCGCCGCCGGCGGACAGGGAGTAGAGACTGAGGCTGAAGGGGGCGTCCACACCGGTCATGGCGTCGGCGACCAGGCCGTACTTGGCGCCCTTCTTGTGCAGCTTGTCGGCGGCCGCGTACATCTCGTCCCACGTCCAGCCCGCGGCCGGCAGAGGTACTCCGGCGGCCTTGAAGGCGTCGATGTCGTACCAGATGCCGTAGGTGTTCATCAGGGAGGGGACTCCGCCGATCTTTCCGTCGGCGGTCTTCCAGTTCTTCATGGCGGTGGGCTCGAAGCTGCCGGAGGTGAAGTCACCGGAGCCGGACAGCTTGGACGACCAGTCGGTGAGCAGGCCCTGGCCGGTGTACTGCAGTTCGGTGTCGTTGCCGCACCAGAAGAGATCGGGCAGCTTCTTGGCCTGGGTGAGGGAGGCGAGCTTGTCCCCGTAGTTGCCGTTGGGGGTGTCGATGCGCTTGACCGTGATGTCGGGGTCGTGGAAGGCGGCCAGAGCCTTGTCTATCAGCTTGTTGGTCGCGCTCGACTCCCAGGTCATCACGGTGACCGTGGTCTTCCCGCCGGACTCCTTCCCCGAGGAGCCGCCGCAGGCGGATACGGCCAGCAGCCCGCCTGCCGCCAGTAGCGCTCCGGCGGCGTGCACTGTTCTCTTCAACGTGGCCTCCTGGTACGAGATGTGGATCGGCTGACCGCGGTGTGGGTCAGCGCTGGTTGACGGTGCCCAGCGCGCTCAGGCCCTGGATGAAGTAGCGCTGGGCCACGAAGAACACGGCCAGTGGGGGGAGCATGTAGAGCAGGTTCGCGGCCATGTAGAGGTTCCAGTCCGGGGTCTGGCCGGCGAACTGGGAGACGAAGGAGGCCATGCCGACACTCAGCGGCCACTTCTCGGACGAGTACAGGTAGATGAGCGGGTTGAGATAGTCGTTCCACGACAACTGGAAGGCCAGGATGGCCATGGTGATCCAGGCCGGCCGGGTGATGGGGAGCATGACGCTGAAGAAGATCCGGACGTGTCCGGCGCCGTCCACCTTGGCGGCCTCGTCGATCGAGTAGGGCACCGAGAGGAAGTACTGGCGGGCGAGGAAGATGAAGAGCGGATTGCCGCCCAGCCAGGCCGGCACGATCAGCGGCAGCCAGGTGTCGTACCAGCCGATGTCCTTGAAGAGCTGGAACAGCGGGATGATGCCGACCACCGGGGGCAGCATCATGCTGCCGACGAAGACGTAGAACCAGATCTTCCGGCCCGGGAAGCGGAGCCGGGCCAGAGCGTATCCGGCCATCATCGAGGTCATGACGCCGCCGAGCACCGACAGGCCGGTGATGACGAAGGAGTTGAGCAACAGGCGGGGGAAGTGGATCGCCTTCGGTCCGTCGATGAAGTTCTCGAAGTGGAACTCGTCGGGCAGCAGCCGGGGCGGGACCTGGAAGACGGCCGTGTGGCCCTTCAGCGCGATGGTGAGCATCCACAGGATGGGCAGGACCATCACCGAGGAGATCAGCAGCGCGACGGCGTACCAGGACGCGGTTCGTACGACCTTCCGCGGCGGCCGGGGCGCACTCGTGGCGGCGATCGGAGGAGAGGACGGCACCGGCTTCGCCGCCGTCGTGACGTCAGGAGACATGGTCACTGTAGGTCCAGACCGAGGAGAAGCGGGCGGTGGCGGCGATCACGACCACGATGACCAGGAAGAGCACCCACACCTGGGCGGACGCGTAGCCGAAGTCGGCGACCCGGCCGAGCGTGGGGAAGCCGTTGTTGTAGATCGACAGCATCAGGACCCTGGTGCTGAAGCCGGGTCCGCCCTGCCCGTCTGGCGAGAGGATCTTCGGCTGGTTGAAGGTCTGCAGGGCGGTGACCAGCTGCAGCACGACCTGCAGCACCATGATGGGACTGATCAGCGGCAGGGTGATCCGGAAGAACATGGTCCGGGGACCGGCGCCGTCGATGCGGGCCGCCTCGTAGAGCTCGGTGGGCACCGCCTGGAGCGCGGCGAGAAAGATGATCATCGTGGAGCCGACGCTCCACAGCATGACGATCACGATCGACGGCATCGCCGAGTTCGAACCCGACAGCCACTCGCTGGTCGGGAGGTGAAGCCACGTCAGCACCTGGTTGGCCAGGCCGACCTGCGGGTTGAAGACGAACTTCCACAGGGTGATCGTGGCGACCACCGGCAGCACCACCGGAAGGTAGACCAGGGTGCGCAGGACGCGGACGCCACGGATGCGCCGGTTGCAGAACACCGCCAACGCCAGTCCGATGGCCAGCGACAGCGGCACGTACAGGACGACCAGCAGCAGGGTGGCGCGCACCGAGGGCCAGAACGACGGGTCGGTGGTGAACATCCTGCGGAAGTTGTCGAGGCCGACGAAGGTCGGGGCGGTCAGGCCGTTGTACCGCGTCAGCGCGAAGTAGGCCGACCGGATCAGCGGGTACACGACGAAGACCGTGAAGCCGATGAGAGCCGGCGCCATGAACACGTACGCGGCCCGGGTGTCCGACCCGAGCTTCCCTCGCCGGCGCCAGGGGCGGCGCGGTGGCGGATGTGGCGGTGGGTGCGGGGGTCGGTGCAACTGCTGGTCCGGAGTGGCTGTCACGCGCGCTCACCTTCTCCTTCCAGGAGTTGGCGATGCCGCCGATCGGGGCGGGCCCGACCGTCTGGCGCTCTCCAGCTCCTTCAAGGTAACGTTTCCATTCCCTGTTGATCACACGGTGGCGCACGTCACAGAGGGAGTCAAGAGGCGCGATGGTAACGTTTCCCGGATCAACATCCGGAACAGTGTGGGCGGTTCCGGAGTCACTGACGTCGCTCGGCCGACGTCTGGCCACCGAACTGCGGGGCGGCCCGGCGGCGGACATCGTCGAGCACTGCCTGACCAACACATGGACCACATCGATGAGTTGGGGCGCCGAGCCGTCGGAGGTCTTCGTCAAAACCGGAGACATCCCAGCCATGTGGCTGCGTGACAGCACGGCCCAGGTCCGCCCCTACCTCGCCGTGGCCACCGATCCGGCAGTCGGCGACGTCCTGGCCGGCGTATCCCGCCGCCAGATCCGCTGCGTCCTGCTGGACCCGTACGCCAACGCCTTCAACGACGGACCCACCAGCCTGCACGGCGAGCCCGCCGACCGGCCCCCGCCGGAGGAGTGGGTGTGGGAGCGCAAGTACGAACTCGACTCCCTGTGCGCGCCGTTGCAGCTCGCGTACGCGATCCGACGGGCCACCGGTCGCGAGGACCACCTCGACGACGCCTTCCACCGCGCCGCCTGGACGATCGTACGGCTGTGGCGGGCGGAACAGGCCCACGCGCACTCGCCCTACCGGTTCGTCCGCCCGTCCGGCCCCTTCGCCGGTGACAGCCTCCCGCACGACGGCCGCGGAGCCCTGGTCGGACCGACCGGTATGACCTGGTCGGGCTTCCGGCCGAGCGATGATCCCTGCGGCCACGGCTACCTCGTCCCGGCCAACGCGCTGGCCTCGGCGACCCTGCACGGGCTGGCCGAACTGGCCTCGTCCGTCCTCCACGACGCTGAACTCGCCCGCGAATCACTGACGTTGGCCGACGAGATCGACGCCGGAATCCTGGCGCACGCGGTCGTCGGGGCCGACGGCGCGTCCGTACTCGCCTACGAGGTGGACGGCCTCGGAGCGGTGCTGCTCGGCGACGACGCCAACCTCCCGAGCCTGCTGAGCCTCCCCCTGAGCGGCTGGTGCACACCGCAGGACCCGCTCTACCAGGCCACCCGGCATCTCGTGCTCTCCGAGGCGAACCCCTCGTTCTTCGCCGGCCGGTACGCGTCCGGTGTCGGCAGTACACATACGCCGGACGATCACGTCTGGCCGCTGGCGATCGCCACCGCCGGTCTGACCGGCGACGAGAACGCCGCGGCACAGGCCCTGGAAACACTGGCGGCCACGACCGCGGGCACCGGCCTGATGCACGAGAGCTTCCATGTCGACGACCCCGGCAGGTTCACCCGGGACTGGTTCGGCTGGGCCAACGCCCTGTTCTGCGAACTCGCCCTCGACCTGTGCGGCGGGGGCGTGCGGCATCTGTTTCCCGTTCACCCGCGGGCTCAGCCGGCCGCGCCGAGCGCGGGCAGCGCGGGCAGCGCGGGCAGCGCAGGCAGCGCAGGCAGCGCGGGCAGCGCGGGCAGCGCGGGCAGCGCGGGCAGCAAGCCCGCTTGATCTGTGGCGGTCGTCGTGGTCGGCCGCCGGCGTCGGCGGTACGGCGCTGTCGGGCCGACGCGACCGTTTAGGCGGCGGCGTCTCCGGGAGGACGCCGTTCGGCCACGGTTAGCGTCAGAGGGTGCCGGCCTCGTCGCGACGGGAGCCGTGCCCGTCACGCCACTGGCCACGGCTGCTCGACCACGGCCGCAGTCCCGCAGCCCGCCCCTGCGGCCTGTGCGTCGGCGCGCTGTCAGTCGCCGTTGGTGACACGAGTGTCAGGTGCCGTGCGGAACCTCCGGACGATGCGTACGGCCCTCGCCCGCTCGATCGGTGGGCGGTTCGCCTGGAGGGTGACACCGTGCCGGCTTTCGGCGTGGTCAGTGGCGTGACGCTGCCGGGCCGGCCGTCAGCGGGCCGTCGTCCAGCCCGGGATCGTGGGCAGGACCTCGTGGGCGATGCGCAGCAGTGCCGTGTCGTCCGGCCGCACGTCGTCCTGGCGCCAGATGGCGAGTTCGTACGAACCGCCGCCGTCCTTGGTGTCGGGGGCGACGAGCAGCGTGCGGGCGATGCCGCCGGGGCCGGTGTCGGACTTGCCGCCGCCGAGGTTGAAGCGGATGGCGATCGTCGGGCTCGAGCAGAGCACCGCGGGGTGGTCCTGGATCTTCTTCGTCTCCGCGTCGTCGAGCAGGTCCGCCATCCCGGCGACCGGAAGATCGTCGTAGGACCGCGAGAGCTTCACGGTGTAGGTGTCCAGTTGCACGGTCCCCTCGGGGGTGTGACTCCTCCCCCGGCTGAAGGACTTTGTTGGCGGATCCGGTGACTGCGCTTGGTGATCTTGTTTGGTCGGGCAGTCTGGTGGGGTTCGGTTCCATCGCGCGGGGAGGCAAGGAGGGGCTGCGATGTCGCTGCGCCCTGTGCCTGCTCCGTCCGTCCCGGAGGCCACCGCGCGGGTGGCGCGGGCAGCGTTCCGCAAGGGCTGTCTGGCCATGCGGATCCGGGATGAGCTCGGTCCGTTGTTCGAGGACGAGCAGTTCGCCCGGGCGTTTCCGCGCAGGGGTGGGCCGGCGTGGTCGCCGGGGCAGCTGGCGATGGTCAGCGTGCTGCAGTTCGCAGAGGGGCTGACGGACCGGCAGGCCGCGGACGCGGTGCGCGGGCGGATCGACGTCAAGTACGCGCTGGGGCTGGAGCTGGATGACCCCGGGTTCGACTTCTCGGTGCTCAGCGAGTTCCGGGACCGGCTGATCGCGCACGGCCTGGAGAAGCTGGTCCTTAACCGGGTGCTGGAACGGGTCGATGAGTTAGGTCTGCTGCGGGCGGGAGGCCGCCAACGCACCGACTCCACGCATGTGCTGGCCCAGGTGCGGACGCTGAACCGGATGGAGTTCGTGGGCGAGACCCTGCGCGCCGCCTTGGAGACGCTGGCCGTCGCAGCGCCTGCCTGGCTGCGACAGACCGTCGCGCCGGAGTGGTTCGAACGCTACGGCAAGCGCATCGACTCCTTCCGCTTCCCCAAGGGAGCCGACGCCCGCCAGCGGTGGGCGCTGACCGTGGGAGAGGACGGATTTACGCTGCTTCAGGCCCTCTACGCGCCTGACACACCAGCCTGGCTGCGGCACGTCGAGGCGGTGCAGGTCCTGCGGACCGCGTGGGTGCAGCAGTATCACCGCGACGAGAAGGGGGTGCGCTGGCGGGAGGGCAAGGACCTCCCGCCGGGCAGGCTGAGGCTGTCCAGCCCCTACGACATCGACACCCGCTACAGCGTCAAGCGCGGCGCGGGCTGGGACGGCTACAAGGTTCACTTCACCGAGACGTGCGAGCCGGACGCCCCGCATCTGATCACGAACGTGGTCACCACCGACGCCACCGTTCCCGACGTGGAGATCACGGCGCCCGTCCACGACGCGCTGGCCGCACGCCGCCTGCTGCCCGCTGTCCATCTGGTCGACTCCGGCTATACCTCCGCCGCGCTGCTGGTGGCCGCCGCTGGGCAGAACATCGAGCTGATGGGGCCGGTCCGCGGCGATACCGCGGCCCAGGGCCGGGCCGGGGGCGGCCTGGGGCAGGACGCCTTCACCGTCGACTGGCCGGCCCGCACCGTCACCTGTCCCCGCGGGCAGCGCAGTATCAGCTGGTCCGCTCAGCGCAAGCCCACCGGCACCGAGATCATCCGGGTCCACTTCGCCAAGACCGACTGCGACGCCTGCCCGGTGCGCGCGGCGTGCACCAGTGCCAAGAGCAAGTGGGGCCGCAGCCTGACCTTGCTCACCCAGCCCCAGCAGCAAGCTCTCGACCAACGCCGACGCGAGCAGAAGACCGACGAGTGGCAGGCCGCCTACGGCACCCGCGCCGGAGTCGAGGGCACCATCTCCCAGGCCGTCCGGGTGACACGGACACGCACCACCCCCTACCGCGGGCTGCGCAAGACCCACCTCGGTCACGCCCTGATCGCCGCCGGACTCAACCTCCACCGCCTCGACGCCTGGTGGACCGGCACCCCCATCCGCACCACCCACATCAGTCGATTCGCCCGCCTCGGCCTCGAACTGATCGCCTGAGCAAGCGAATCCGCCAACAAAGTCCTGAAGTCGGGGGCTTCTCGCTATGCCGGGTTGGCGTTGCGGCGGACCAGCCCGGCCCGTAGAACGTTGGTGGCTCCGACTGTGTCGGCGTGCGCGGTGTGGCCGCAGGCAAGGCAGTGGAATGTTTCCTGTGTGGGCCGGTTCTCCTTGGCCGTGTGCCCGCATTCGGGGCAGGTGCGGGAGGTGTTGCGGGGGTTGACGGCGATCACTTCCCGTCCGGCGCTTTCAGCCTTGGCAAGCAGGATCGTCAAAAACACCCCCCAACCGGCATCGTTGATCGACGTGTTGAGCCCGGCCTTGGCGGCGGCCCCGTTGGGCAGGAAGGTGCCCGGCCGGTCGGGGTCGGGCTTCGGTGCGGGGGCCCTGCTCATGTTGCGGATTTTGAGGTCTTCGTGCGCGATGACGTCGTGTGCGCGGACCAGGCTAAGGGCAATACCAGTGACTTAGTGGACCTAGCTTCGTCGGGCTTTGGTTGGCGGGTTGATCGGGGCGGTGCGCCAGTGCGGGGCGATGGTCACGGCGTCTGCTGGGTCCCGGGTGGGCTGAGGCCAGGTGTAGTGCTCGTCGCGTTTGACGCCGAAGTTGGACATCTTGCGTTTGACCACGCGCGGGTTGGAGCGTCTGCGGCGGGTGGATAACAGGCGCGCAGTGATCTCGCGGAGTCCGTCGGTGAGGGCGGCGGTCAGACGGTCAGGGGGAAAAGGCCGCCTGCGCGGTGACCTGGCGGCGTGCGAGGCGGATGCTCCGGGTGAAGGAGAGCCGGTCGGGGTCGAGGCCGGCCTGCTCGGCGGCGTCGTGCATCAGGGTGCGGATGGCGTGGTGGACCAGCAGGTGTGCCCAGACCTCCTGCTCGACGCCTTCAGGCGAGCGGGAGCGCAGGACCTGGGCAGGTCCGCGTTGATGGGTCTTCAGCTCGTCCAGCGTGTTCTCGAACTCCCACCGCTGGTGGTAGAGGGCGGCCAGCTCGGTGGCCGGGGCGGCATCGGGATCGAGGACCGTGGTGATCAGCCGGTAAGGGGCGTCCTGCCCGGGATCGTCCAGGGTGTACTCGATCACCCGCACCATTTCCGGGTCGGCACGCTTGCGGTGGTCTCTGGCCGCGACGATCTCTGACAGGTACGAGCCGTCGGGCAGCTCTTCGCGGACCGGCAGCACCTGGTGGGAACGAATGCGCCACAGCAGGTCCGCACCGCCGGCCGAGGCCGCCCGCCACAGCTCCAGGCCGGTGAAGCCGCGGTCGGCCAGCAGCAGATCGTCCTCGCCCAGGTGGCCGAACAGCTCGCGGGCCAGCACGGGTTCGGACGTGGTGCATGGGCCGAGAGCCGCCGTGGTGATGGCATGGGTGCCGCACTCGGCCAGCGCGACCACCCGCACCTGCGGATACGCACACCGCTGGGTGCGGTGGGTCTTCGGGCGCCCGAAGTGCGCCACGTTCTCCTGGCTGTCCGGAACGTCGAAGACTGTGCCGTCGATGGCCATCAGCCGCCACCGGCCGTAGAAGGCACCCGGTGTCGCTTCCGTGGCCAACGGCCGGGCCACCGAGGCGAACAGGGCCTTCAGCGGTTCTGGACCGAGTCTCGCGCGTGCCCTCGAGATCGCCCCCGTGGTCGGCACCTGCCACGACCCCGACCAGCGCTTCGCCCAGGTCAGCCCATGCGTCAGCAGCCGAGCGACCTCTTCGTAGCCCTGGCCGGAGAACAAGCACATCGCCAGCACGAAGTAGACCACCACGCGCGGCGGCAGCAGCCGGTTACGCTGCCCGGACCTCCCGCACTGGGCCACCACCCGATCCACCAGCTCCGGCGGGAACGACCGCGTCAACAGCCCGACCGCGATGCGATCCGACAACCGCTCGTCCGTCTCCGGCTTCACCTGACCCGGCCGTGGCATCCCGGCACCTCCCCGCCACGCACCCTACCAGCCACCACCCTAAGTCACTGGTATTGAGGCTAAGGGCGGTCTTGTGTGCGTGGTCGAGCCGCTGGCGCCGTACCTTGCCGTGGAGTTGGGCAACCTTGTCCACGGCGCGCTGGTGGCCTGCGGTGCGGTCTGTGGCCTTGCGGCGCGGGAACCGGGACAGCGCCTGCTGCGCTGCTTGCAGTTTCGCGGCGGCCGTACGCCCGTGGCGCGGGTTGGGTACGAACTCGCCGTTGGAGTCGGCGAGGAAGTTGGCGATGCCCAGGTCGATGCCGACCATGCTGCCGGTCGCGGGCAGCGGCTCGGGCTGCTCCTGCTCGGCGGTCAGTACGACGAACCACCGACGTCCCTCACGCTTGACGGAGACGGTCTTGACCCGGCCGGCCACCGGCCGGTGCTGGTTGACCTTCACATGCCCGACGCCCTGGAAGCGGACACGGGTGACGGGGTCGTGCGGGGTGGCATTCCACCGGCAGCCGTCGCCGTCCTTGGGGAAGTCCACCGTGTCGAACCAGTTCACGCCGCGAAAGCGCGGATAGCCGGGCGTCTGCCCGGACCTGACCCGGCGGAAGAACGCGGCGAACGCCTTGTCAAGGCGGCGCAGGGTGGCCTGCTGCGAGGAGAACGACCAGCGGCCCTGCCGCTCCGGGTCGAACGCCCGGATCTCTTTGAGCTGCGCCGACTGCATCCCGTACGCGACGGTGGTCTTCGACGGGTGCCGCCAGGCGTCGCGGCGTTCCTGCAAGGCCCCGTTGTAGAGGGAGCAGTGGTCGCGCAGCATCTCGGCGAGCGCCTGCTGCTGGCGGACGGTGGGCCGCAGGAGGAACTTGTACGCACGGATCATCCAGCCCACCCCCTCCGGTCGAGTTCACTTGATCCTACTACCCTTGGCGTATGTCACCACGCTGGGAAGCAGATCCGGATGTCCGACGAGGAAATCATGTCGTTTTCAACCTCCACGCACACTTGGTGTTTGTCACGAAGTACCGGCGTGAGATCTTCAACGACGAGATGCTGACGCGCTGCGAGACGATCATGCGGGACGTGTGCGAGAGCTTCGGCGCCCAGCTGCGGGAGTTCAACGGCGAAGGCGATCACGTCCACCTCCTCGTGCACTACCCGCCGAAAATCGCCCTCTCCAAGCTCGTCAACTCCCTCAAGGGCGTCAGTTCCCGCTACCTGCGCGCGGAGTACACCGGCCGGATCAACCGGATCGGGACGGGCTCGGTGTTCTGGTCCCCGTCCTACTTCGCAGCATCCTGCGGCGGCCCACCACTGAGCATCGTCAAGGACTACATCGACAACCAAAAACGCCCCGCCTGACCGCCACCACGCAAACGCAGCGACCTCCGGCGCTTCGCACCTCCACACCGAGGACCACACTCCCGCCCGGCCTGAAGGCCGGGATTCCCTGCGAAGATCAAAGGATGGATCTTGGTACCGCCCGCCATCTCGACGGAGCCGTCACTGCCGTAGGCCGTCCGCGCGTGCTCCCGCGGGGTGCCGAGCAGCGTCGGCAGGTCCGCGCGGTTCAACGCCGTGCACAGCTCCGTCCCGGAGACGCGGTGCGCCGCCTTGGCGTCGTTGGCGGCCTTCTTGTCCTGCTCGTCGGCCGAGCAGACCGCTGGCTTGTCGGCGGCCTCGGCGTCGTTCTTCTGGATCACGTACAGCCCGCCCCCGAGCACTCCGACCACCACCAGCGCCGCGATGGCTTGGCCCCATGGGTTCGGACCCTTCTCGGGCGCGACAACTTCCCCTGCCATGTCCCCCATTACCCGCGGTACCCCCTGATCGCGCCCGGTGCGCGCTGGGGGAGCGTAACGGGTGATCCACACACGGGGAAGCGAGATTTCCCAATAGTCACGTCCAGCGGCATCGGCCGGATGTGTCGGTCGACACCGGCGTGAGTCGTAGGGGCCGTGATCCCGGGACCGAGGACCCGAAGTCGTACGCGTGTGCGGCGAGCAGACTCTATGATCACTCCGCCCCAGTGTCCGCTGCGGGCCGCACACGCCTCCGAGACAGGCCGAAGACGATGACGATCACCGCCCGCAAGGCTTCCTGGGTCCTTGCCCGCTCCGCCCAGGCGGCCATAGCGGCGGCCGCCGTCGCGGACGCGTTCCGCGCGGCGGCAGTCCGGGATCACTACCTGCACCGCACGGACGTGTCCCTGCACAGGTCGGGCTTCATCTCCATGGTCTTCGTCTATCTGACGAGCCTCGCGATCGTGCTGTTCCTCGTCTGGCTCGCCCGGTCCCGGCGCAACGCCCAGGAGCTTTCGCCCCAGGCCTCGCTCCCGAGTCGGGGCTGGACGATCGGCGCGTGGTTCATACCGGTGGTCAACTTCTTCGTCCCGCGCCGGTTCGTCCTCGACATCGGGCGCGCGAGCTCCGCGTCATGGGAGCCGAAGCGAGACACGACACTGGTGAACCTGTGGTGGGGCGCCGGGATCACGCACGCGCTACTCGTGATGGCGGGCCGGGTGGCCCCGGGGTCGATGGCCTTCCTCGTGGTGGCGGAGGCGCTCATGATCGCGGCGGCCGTGCTGCTGGGGCTTGTCATCGAACGCATCACGGCGTTGCAGAGCGCCGCGCTCGGCGCCACCGTTCCGGCCGCACCCCTCGCCCAGGCGTGAGGCAGCGAGGACGCCGTCGTACAGATGCACGTGGCCGGCGTTCGAGACGACCTCGAACTCCCTTGGCTCAGCAGCGAGTTCGTACCTGCGGCACGGTGGACCTCGGAGTCCGACCGCAGCCCAGGGCCACGCCCTGGCGCCTCGTCAGGCAATGGCTGCCTGGTTTCCCTCTTCGGTGTGAGCTCGTGCTGAGGGTTCGCTCATTTCGGCGTCGAGCTGGTGGTCCGCCCAGATGTAGCCATGGGGCAGCAGGTCGCTGATGGAGACGGTGCGGAGGCCATCGCTTGTGCCGACGATGACCTTGAGGGCTGGGAAGTAGTCGAGAAGGACCTGGCGGCAGCGTCCGCACGGGGGTACAACCCCTCGGTCGCGGTCGCCCACGGCGACGATGGTGTCCAGGTCGTAGGTGCCTTGGGCGGCTGCCGTGCCGATGAGGACCAGCTCCGCGCAAGGGCCGCCGGTGAAGTGGTAGGCGTTCACCGCGGTGACGATCAGGCCGTCCTTGGCGCGGGCCGCGGCCGCCATGGTGTGGTTGTCGCCCATGCAGCGAGTACGCGCGACGTGGGCCGCGGTCTGGATGAGTTCGTGATCGACGTGGTGGGTCTGCGTGGTCACTTCTCCGCCTTCCTCAGGTGTCAGGCGACGTTGGCCCGGGAGGCGATGGTGCGCAAGCGATTATCGGCGGTGTGCTGGTCTCCCCCAACTGCTGTGGCGGAGGGTCATGCTTCCCTGTGCCGTCGAGGGTGCACAGGCGCGTCGAGAGAGGTCGGCCCGTCCGCCTCGGCCTGGGCATCGTCTTCGGGGAAACCGTCGTCGGCCCCTGGCACCTCGACGTTGCCCGGCCGAGGACGCCGCCGCGGGCGGAAACGAGGGGGCGGCCCGTTCCGTACCCTGGCGGCATGCGCATGCGCCCCACCCTCAGCTGGACCCCCACCGAGGACCTGCCGCCGGGTACCACGGATCTGACGCCGATCGCCGACGCACTGAGCGCCGGCGGTGTGCTGGTGCTCAGTGGGGCGGGCATCTCCACGGAGTCGGGCATCCCCGACTACCGGGGCGAGGGCGGGAGCCTTGCCCGGCACACCCCGATGACCTACCAGGACTTCACCGCAAGCCCCCAGGCCCGGCGCCGGTACTGGGCGCGGAGCCACCTCGGCTGGCGTACCTTCGGCCGCGCCCGCCCCAACGCCGGACACCGGGCCGTGGCCGCGTTCGGGCAGCTCGGCCTGCTCTCGGGTGTGATCACCCAGAACGTCGACGGCCTGCATCAGGCGGCCGGCAGCGAGGGCGTCGTGGAACTGCACGGAAGCCTGGAGCGGGTCGTATGCCTTTCCTGCGGTGCCTTCAGTTCGCGTCGCGCGCTCGCCCGGCGGCTGGAGGAGGCCAATGCCGCCTTCGAGCCGATGGCCGCCGGAATCAACCCGGACGGCGACGCCGACCTCAGCGACGAACAGGTCGGGGACTTCCACGTGGTGCCCTGCACGGTCTGCGGCGGCGTCCTCAAGCCGGACGTGGTGTTCTTCGGCGAAACCGTTCCACCGCCGCGGGTCGAACACTGCCGCGAGCTGGTGCGTGAGGCGACCTCACTGCTGGTTCTCGGATCCTCGCTGACGGTGATGTCCGGGCTCCGGTTCGTCCGCCAAGCGGCCCAGGCAGGCAAGCCGGTGCTGATCGTCAACCGGGACCCGACCCGGGGCGACCAGCATGCCGTCACACGGGTGGCGCTCCCCCTGGGGACGGCGCTCACCTCCGTGATCGGCAGGCTCAGCGGCGCCGCTGACGGCCAGGCGGCGGGAGGAGGCAGTGGTGGATGGTGACAGCAGCGGGGCCGCTGCTGTGCCGGTGCGCTCGGCCCCAGGTCCTCCGGCCTGAGCCCAAACCGCCGCCGACCTCGGCCCCATCGCTCTGTGACCACGGTCAACGGTGGATCTTTCGAGCCCGAAGTGCCCAGTCCCAGCGCCCTCCTTGCGAGCTCGGCGACCGTCTCCGGTATGGGCGGGACATCTGGCCGTCCCGCCCATACCGGCCGGTTCAGGAAACTCCGGCGGCGTCGACCAGGACGACCCGGTGGTTGTACTGGATGGTGTAGTACTTGGCGGCGCCTGTGACGTAGGTGTCGCCCGAGACGAAGAAGTCGTCCGCGCTCATCGGCGGCTGGGTGGCCACGTAGGCCTGGCCGGCCGGGAACGTGTAGAGGGTCAGCGGCTTCTGCGTGGACGGGGACAGGCCGGACGGGTACTCCGAGGCCTGCGGGTAGCCGGAGCCGTAGAGGGTCGCGGCCCGGTCTCCGGAGTGGACGACGGTGACGCCCGGTGCGCCGCAGGTGTTGGCACCCTCCGGGTTGTGGAACCACACCTTCGAGCCGCTGAACCAGATGGCGGTCCAGTCACCGTCGACGTCGGCGACCACGAACTGCTGGCCCGCCTGCACGGTGCTGCCCCAGTCGTGGATGCTGTCGCTGCCCGCGCCGGCGCCGGGGTGGACGGCCGGGTCGGCGAACAGGGGCGCGTCGGCGCTGGGCGCGGTGCGCACGGGCAGGAAGTTCGCCGGCGCCGTACGGTCGGTGCACTCGGGGGTGGCGCCCGTGGGGTCGTCGGCCGGACAGACCTGGACGGTCTGCTGGTTGGTCGAGAATTCGGGGGCGATGGTCACCGCCGAACCCACCCGCGGTACGTGGTGGCCCTGGGCGCCGCGCACGGTCGAGGGGCTGAGCATGCCCATGAACGCCGTCCAGTCCCAGTACGGGCCCGGGTCCCAGTGCATGCCGGCGAGGTAACTGTCCCGTGGACCGGGCACGTTGTCGTGGCCGATGACGTGCTGACGGTCGAGCGGGATGTCGAACTTCCTGGCGAGGTACTTCACCAGATCGGCCGTCGCCTGGTACTGCGTCTGCGAGTACCAGGTGGCACCCTGCGCGGCGTATCCCTCGTGCTCGATGCCGATCGCGTGCATGTTGAACCAGTAGTTGCCGGCGTGGAACGCGATGTCCTTGGTCCGCGTCATCTGGGTGACGGCGCCGTCGGAAGCCTGCACGACGTAGTGCGCCGAGTCACCGGAACCGGCCGTCTGGAAGGTCTTGATCGCGGAGCTGTAGGACGACTCGGTGTCGTGCAGGACGAGGTACTTGATCTGCACCCCGTCGCCCGGGCGGCCGGCTACCTGCCCGTTGGAAGCGGCCGCGGCAAGGAAGGTGCAGTCCACCGTGGGCGGACACTCCGTGTCCCCGGCGTCCGCGGCGGCCTTCAGCTTCAGCGCGGACAGTTGCTCGGTCTCGGGGCGGACCGAACCCTGCGCCGCGAGCTTGACGTGCTCTCCGTCGACGGTCGTGCGCGAGGCGCCCGACGAGACGGTCTTGAAGACCCGGTCGGCGAAGAGCTGTGCTGCCTTCCGGTCCGACGACTGGCTGTACCTGGCCACCGCTCCGTACCAGGCGGCAGGGTCCGAGGAGGTCTCCCCCGTCAGTTTCTCCTGGTACGACGCGAGAAGCGCGGCGCCGGCTCGGATGTTCTGCCGGTCGTCGGTGCGCAGCTTCGCCGCCGAGGTGCCGGTCAGTCCGGCCGCGGCGTCCAGGGTGTGCAAGGCGGGGTCCGAGGTCAGCTCGGCGAGGTCGCCGCGGCCGACCGCACCCGCCGCGCCTCCGGACACCATCTTGGCGGTGACGTCCGTCAGGTTCATCGGACCGTACCCGCCCGAGGTGTTGTGCTGTCCCTCGTGGTCGTCCCACCGCGACTCCTGGTACGACACGGCCAGCAGTACGGGCAGCGGCACACCGAACTCCCGCGCCGCGTCGGCGAAGGAGGACTGCCGACCGGCATCGGGGCTCTGGGCGGCCTCTGCCATCGACGGCAGAACGGCGAAGCAGCCGGCGGCCACGGCGCCGCCTGCCAGAATCCCGGCCAGCAGCTTCCGGGAAGATCTTTTGTGTGCGGATCTTTGCAAGGAATTTCCCCTTGTACGTGTTGCCCTGGTCAAGACATGCGAAGTGACGCCTGCCCGATCCCACTGTGCGGAAGTCACCGGTCCCACCCACCGGAATTCACAACTTCCCCAACAGTCGAACGAGTTGACATTTGCACCATTGCTGACACTGGTCCCAACGTCACCATCGGCCACCCTGGCACACATCGGATGGCCGAGCGGACCCGACCCGCAGCTCGATGCGCTCACCCAGCACGGAGCGTCCGAACGTTCCTGCTATCAACGGGAGTTCACGAGTCACACAAACCTCACCGATGACAACGAATGGGGCGCGGTGCGCGGCGTGCGTCGATCCCGAGCAGGGCGCCCCTTCTGGGTGGGTGCCGGAACACGGAGGTGAGACCGGCTCCGGCGGAGGTCACCTCGGCATGGATGTCGTTGCGTGTGACCGTGCGGGACGGCGAATCCTGGGCTGAGCGTCGGACAGCGCGCGGTGGGTGCCCGTGTGCACCGCACGCTGCGGGGCAGGTTAGGTTGGACCGGTCGGGTACGGAAGCGCTGCCCTCCTTTTACCAGGGGAGGAGTGTCTATGTGCGGGCAGGTCGTGCGGTTGCCGGGCGCGGCAGGGTGGCTGTGGCTGATGCGACCGGGGGAGGTTCCGGACCGTCGCTCGCCCGGCCTGGAGGCGGATTGCCTGCTGCGGCCGCACAGCGGTTGCCGGGCGGCGGTGGTGGACCTTTCCTCGACGGTCCTGGTCTCGGCGGAGAGCGCCGGTCACATTCTGAACCAGGTGGCGGCGCTGGCCGCGGCAGGAATCCCCGTGTCCCTGGTGGGGGCCACCTCGACGGTGGAGCGCGTGTTGCATCGCGTACAGGCCGCTGGACCGCACCCGACACGGCGGCTGGAATTCCTGCCGTCGGTGGAGGCCGCGGTCTCTGCGGCGGCTGTGATCGCGTGGGACACCTCCCGAGCAGCGGAAGCGGAGCGGGCGGAGCAGGCGGAGACGGTGTACGCCGGCTGGGGCGGGGCGTCGGCGGGTGCTGCGGTGGGAGCTGTCGGGCCGGGTCGCTCCACGGCGGTGTCGATGGACCGTCCGGTGCACGTGGACGGGACGGCCACAGCCACAGCCGCTGCCGGCTGGCCGTCCAGCCGTGCGTTCCGCGATGTGCGGAGGCGTGCCCGCGGGTGGCCGATCGTGGCACAGGCGCAAGGCGTGCTGCAGGGCCGCTACGGGCTGGACGGCCGCGCCGCTTTGTCGCTGCTGCAGCACGTCTCGACACGGCACAACGTCAAGTTGCGTTCGCTGTCGGCCGGATTGGTCGCCGCGTCGCCACCGGCCCCGGGAGCCTCCCGGTGGTTTGCGGGGCGCGCGCGCCGTCCGGCGCCGACGCTGCCGTTCCTCAGGGGCCGCCCTCCGGGCAAAGCCAACACCGCCGAGGTGGTGGAGGCGCTCCTGCCGGTTGCGCTGGAAGCCGCCGGATCGCGGATGGGCAACGTGCAGTTGGCCGACACCTCGACCGGGGATCTGTGGATCGAGGCGCAACGCAACCACAGCGATGTCTTCTTGGACTTCTTCGACTGTGTGAGCGCCCCCGGTCCCGCCGCGTCCCCGGGATCCGAGGATTCGGCATGCGGTCTGGCTTCCTCGTGGGGTGTGCCGGTGACGGTGCTGGACGTAGCCACCGATCCCGTCTACGACGCGCCTGGGCGGGCCGCCATGCTGGAGTCGGGCTCGGCGGCCTGTCACAGCGTTCCGATGACCACCCCCAACGGTGACCTCATCGGGGTGGTGTCCGCGCACTACCCGCACCGGAACGCGGTCAACCACGTGCTGGGCGCGGAACGGTCACACATCCTCCACGACGTCGTCGACCGGGCCGGCGCCTGGCTGCACTGGCATCGCCGTACGATCATCCTGGACGCTCTGGAGGATGTGCACACCGGTGCCCGCAAGCAGGAGCAGGCGGGGCACTGAGTGTCTGTGGTCGGCCGCACCGGCAAGTAGCCGACAGGGCCACCGCCCCGCAGCGCACAATCCCGGCTCGACGGGCCACAGTTGACAGGCGCACCGAGGTGGATGGGCAAGGACGCGCCAGGACGGGTCTCCTCCCTCATCCGACTGTCGCCTTCCTTGCCGCCATAGCCGGTACAGAGTGGCCCGCCCGCACACCGTGTCCTCCGCAAGTCCAAGGAGCATCCTGATGCCGCGTCCCGTGCCGGAAGACCGCGACCGTCTCACCGGTGAGCCCTTGCTGGCGCGGGAGGTGTTCGAGCAGGCACCGGTGGCGGTTTGCGGACTGGCCGGACCGGACCATCTGATCGTGGCGATCAACGGTGCTTACCGTGCGATGACCGGGCGGCGGGAACTGGTCGGCTCGACGGTGGCGGACCTGTATCCGGAATCCGTGCGGCAGGGGATCGCCCCGGTCTTCGACCGGGTCTACGCGACCGGCGTCGCGGAGTCCAAGAAGGCGTGGCGGATGCAACTGATGTCGGACCAGGGGTTGCAGGAGTTCTCCTTCGACTTCACTGTGACGCCCTGGTACGACAGGGACGGTGTGATCGCCGGCGTCACCGTGTTCCTCGCCGACGCGACGGAGCAGGTCCGCCGGCGCCAGGCCGCGGAGAGCCGGGCGGCCGAGGCGGAGGCCCGCTACAAGCAGGCGCGTTCCACCCTCACCACGTTGCAGCAGGCACTTCTGCCACCCGATCTGCCGCTGCTGCCCCAACTCAACCTTGCCGCACGCTACGTGCTGGCCGAGAGGGACACCGCGGCCGGCGGGGACTGGTACGACACCGTGGGCCTGTCCGATGGCCGGGTCGCACTGGTCGTGGGGGACGTCGTCGGCCACGGAGTCCAGGCATCGGCCGTCATGGGCCAGCTCCGCACCGTCGTCCAGGAGCGGCTGCGCGCCGGCTGCAGCCCCGCCCAGGCCCTGCAGGCAGTCGACGCGCACGCTCGCCATGTGCCCGGCGCGCAGGCCGCCACCTGTTGCGTCACCGTCGTGGATCCCTCCGGCCGCCTGTGCTACGCCAGCGCCGGGCACCCGTCGCCGTTGCTCATCGCACCGGACGGCTCCACCGCGTTCCTGCCGGGGTCGGGGCAGGGCCCACTGGCCACCGGCGCGACCTACAGCGAACACGACGGGCAGCTTCCCGATGACGCCACCGTGCTGCTGTACACCGACGGCATCATCGAGCGCCCGGGCCTGACACCCGAGGCAGGCCGCCGGAAACTGGCGAGCACCGCCCGCGACGCGGCTCTGGACCGGTTGATGCCCCGTAACAGCCCTTGCGCGAGCGCCGAACGGATCGTCAACCAGACGCTGGAGATCCTGCTGCGCGACACCGGCCACAGCGACGATGTGACCCTCCTGGCCGCACACCGCGGCCCCGCGCCGCACGACCTGCACGTGGTCCTGCCGGCCACCGTCGAAAGCACGCGGACGATCCAGTTCGAGCTGGGGCGGTGGCTGGTCGCCCTGGGCTGCCGGGGTGAGGACGAGTCCGCTCTTCAGCACTCCGTGGTCGAACTGGTCACCAATGCCGTCGATCACGCCTACGGACATCCGGACGCGGAAGGTGTGCCGCGCGAGGTCACCGTCCACGCCCGAATCGTCGCCGACGGCACGTGCGAGATCGAGGTCGCCGATCACGGCCGCTGGTCACAGGCGGACCGGTCCGACCGTTTCCGGGGCCGCGGTCTGGCCATGGTCGAGATGTTCACCGACACCTTCACCGTCGACCGCGGCGGCGCCGGCAGCGAGGGCACCACCGTCCGGATCAGCCGCGGACTGCGCAAAGCCGTCACCGTCACGGAAGGCACCCGCACGGGCGTCCCCCAACAGCACGAACTCACCCTCCGCGCCGACCCTGACGTCCCCGGCCTGCTGAACGTACGCGGCACGGTCGACACCACCACCGCTCAGCGCCTGATCGACCGGCTCATGACCGCGTCCCGCGGCGGAACCGTCTCCCTGACGGTGAACCTCGACGGTGTCACCCATCTCGCCAGCGCCGGCGTGCAAGTGCTGCACCACGCCGCCACGGTCCTCGACGACCACGGCCAGGCTCTCATCCTCCACGCCTCGCCCGGCTCCGTCGCCGCAACCGTCCTCGACCTCGCCGCCCTTCGCTACCGCACCGGGCCTTCGCCCGAACCCGGGGAGTGACAAACACGCGAGGGATCTCCTGCGCGCCCGCCTGGGCGACGGCTGACCCACGCGGTTCCCGTCAGTCCGGACGCTGTTCAACGGAGGTCGCGGTGACCGGGCCTGGGCGCCTGGGTGGGAGTGGTCAGGGCAGCGGGGGTGCCGGCACCGGCGGTTCGAGGTGTTGCAGCTCGGCCAGCAACTCGTTCTGTCCGGCGATGAGTTCCGTCAGGATTCGCCGGGCCGCACGGAGCAGTTCGGCGACGTCACCGCCGGCCAGCGCGTAGCTGACCGTAGATCCCTCCCGGATCGACACCACGATCCCGGAACGGCGCAGCACGGCCAGCTGCTGGGACAGGCTGGACGGTTCGATCTCTATCTCGGCGAGCAGGTCCCGCACCGCGACGGGCCCGCTCTGAAGCAGCTCGAGGACCCTGATGCGCACCGGGTGCCCCAGCATGCGGAAGAACTCGGCCTTGGCCTGATAGAGGGGGACCTGCACGCTCAACCGCTCCCTGCCGCTCTCGTAGTCATGTGTCCGTCACGATTCTGGCGACTGCGGGCTCCGCACGCTCTGGTGATGCACCGATGTGGATGTGCCGAGATGAAGAAATCTTCAAGTCACGGGCATGCGAAGCCCTACGTCACGGAATCGGTTACACCTCGAGGTCCGTTTCGATCCGCCTGAGCTGGTGGCGGGCCATCGCGAGGTTGGAGCGGCCCCGGTCCAGGACGAGATAGACGAACAAACCGCTGCCCTGCCGTCCCTTCACCAGCCGGATGAGGTGGTACTGGGTCCCCAGGGTGATCACGATGTCCTCGATCTCGCCCTTCAGCCCCAGGTGCTCCATCGTGCGGACCTTGGCACGGACCACATCGGTGTTACCCGCTGCGGCGACGACCAGGTCGAGGTCCTTGCCTCCGCCCAACGTGCCGAGCGCCATGCCGCTGGTGTAGTCGACGACGGCCGCGCCCAGTGCCCCCTCCACCACGGTCATCGTCTCCTTGAGGGAGATTTCCACATTCGTCATGGCGGTCCTCCTGCGGCTTCTGCCGATTGCACGGGACCGGACTCCTCCGGCCCGTTCGTGTCCCCAACCGTACGGAGGGGTCGCTCGTAGGAGTGACGCCCTCCGAACCTGGCGCAAGGAGCTTGGCTACGTGCGGACGAGTGCCGCACTTTGATCACGCGAGTAACGGAAATTGACCGTATCTCGGAGCAAGTGCCTTTGAAGAAACAGGAGTTGAGGCGCTGGTGGCCTGACCTTCCAACCGGGCGACCGAGCGGCTGGTCACCTCTCGGCCCACAAGTTGATCAACCGCTTTGGTGGGAACCAGTTACCCGTACACCAACGGCGTACGCGCGCCGGCGACATCGCCGCCTGCCGCTACGGCTTGGTCGAGCCGGGCTGGGTCGTCGGGATCCGGTGGGTGAAGAACAGCGCGAGGAGCGCGCTGAGCGCGAGGATGGCGAGTGCGGCGCGCAGGCCGTCCAGTCTCGCCTCGGCGTTCGCGTCGAGCGCGGCGTCGGTCACCTCCGTGCTCGCGTCGGCATCGGCGAGGGCCGTCTTGAGCTGGGCGTCCGACAGGAAGGGCGCGCCGCTCTGGAGCTGGACGTTCGCCTGGTCCTTGACCTTGGCCGGGACCGCGGGATTCTGTTCGATGCTGGTCAGGAACGACGTGGTGAGCGTCGCGATCAGGATCGACCCGGCGAGTGCCGTACCGATCGAGGCCCCGAGGTTGGTGACGGAGTTCTGGATGCCGCCGACCTCCGCGCTCTGCCGGTCGGGCACCGCGGACACGGTGACCGAGCCGAGCTGGGAGGCCAGCGCGCCCATACCCAGCCCGATCAGCAGCAGCGGAATCGTGACGATCTCCGCGCCCGCGTCCGCGTCGAGCGCGGCCATGAGCACCAGCGCCCCCGCGAACATGGAGAGGATCCCCAGCCGTACCACCCGTCGCGGTGAGACGTCAGGGAGGAGTCGGGGGACAAGGATCGCGGCGGCCAGCAGCGTCAGCGAGAGCGGCAGAATGCATGCGCCGGTCTTCAGTGCGGAGAGGCCAAGGGCCACCGACAGATAGAGCGGTACGACGAAGAACACGCCCATCTGCACGAGGTACTGGAAGAAGAACATCGTCAGGCCGCCGGTGAGCTGCTTGTTCTCCAGCAACGCCGGATCCACGAGCGGCTCCCTGCCCTGTCCGACGAGCCGGGCCTCCCAGCGCAGGAAGCCCCAGATCAGGAACAGGCCGGCCAGCATCAGCCACACGACCAGCGAAACCCCGAGCCACGAGGGCGCGTCGGGCTTCGGCCGGAACCAGCCCCACTCGTCCGAACGCAGTACGCCGAACACGAAGATCCCGAGCCCCAGAGCGGAGAGCACGGCGCCGAGGAGATCGATGCGGGGCCGCCGGTCGGGCGCCGCGTCGGCGACCCTGCGGGCGAGCACCAGGATGCCGAGCACCAGCAGCACCTCACCGGCGAACACCCAGCGCCAGGAGAAGTACGTCGTCGCCACGCCTCCGATGAGCGGCCCCACCGCGATCGCCACGGCCCCCGCGGCGGCGACCAGCCCGTAGGCGGCGGGACGGCGTTCCACGGCGAAGTTCCCGGCGACGAGGGCCACGATCGCGGGCAGGATCAGTGCCGCGCCGACGCCCTCCAGGAACGCCCAGCCGATCAGCAGCACCGGCAGGTTCGGGGCGAGCGCCGTCGTCAGGGACCCGCAGCCGTAGATGACGCAGCCGATCATGAAGGCCCGCTTGCGGCCGATCAGCGCGCCGACCTTGCCGCCGGGGATCATGAACATCGCCATCACGAGCGTGTACGCCGTGATCGCGCCCTGGATCCCGGTCACGGTCGAGCCCACGTCCTCGGCCACCGTGGCGATCGACACGTTCATGACGGAGCTGTCGAGCGCCATCAGGAACTGGCCCGCCGCGAGCGTGAGCAGGACGATCCGGGCCGTCGAGGAACTCCCGCGTGTCTCCGCCTTGGGGCTCATGACCGTATCGTCGCAACGGCCGTGGAGAACCGGTGAGCGACCCGCCATGGAGATCATCCGATTGGCAGGTCGTCACTCCGGCAATTCGCCGGCCGACCGGTTCACCGATCGGCTCCGGCAGCTCCGCCACAGACGGCGGCTTCGCCTCGTCGGCGTCAGCCATCCCGCGGGACCGTGCACAGGGCCCAGATGACGAAGGCGTACAGCGCGATCAGCGTCAGCGACCACACGGGGTAGTACGGGATGGACAGGAAGTTGGTGATGATCAGCAGTCCGGCGATGCCGACCGCGACGACCCGGGCCCACGTGGCGCGCGAGAAGAGCCCGGCGCTCACGCCCATGGCGATCACTCCGAGGACCAGCTGGATCCAGCCCCAGCTGGTCAGGTCGAACTTGAAGACGTAGTTGGGTGTGGACACATAGACGTCGTCGTTGGCGATGGCCATGATTCCCCGGAACAGGTCGAGGATGCCTGCGATGAACAGCATGACGCCGGCGAACGTCACCAGCCCGCCGGCTGCTCCCTCGGACCTGGCCGAGTGGTGGTGCATCGTGCCTGTGGTCATGGCGGATTCCTCACTTCGTCGGTGAGACGCAGCGTCCAGGGCTGCGTCTCCCAGCCTGTGCGGTGGCCGGCGAAGGGAGATCACCCCAGGCGGGTGAATTCCGTGCCGCGGATCGCAGGCCGCCGGAGGCGGACAAGCCGGCGAGGGGGCGTTGCGTCAGGGTCGGCTTGCCGCGTCTGTCTGTCGCTGAGCGTCGGAGCGGGTCGGCTGCCGCCTTGGCTCCCTGTCGCTGGGCTGAGCGCCCGGGGCGCCTCGCACCGGTCCGCACCGTTCTCGTCGGCGCAGCGGCGGTGTGCGGTGCGGCATGTCGGCTCAAGCCGTCGCCGGACGGCAGCGGACCCGAATCACCCGCTGCGGGCGATGCCGATTCACGTGGCAAGAACGTAGGCAGGTGCGAGACCCGGCACACCCAGGCAGAGCAGCAGGCGCTCGACGACTGCATCCGCACCACCGCCGGCCAGGGTGCGGAGTCCGGCAACGAAACGGAGCGGCTCGCGAAACTCTCCGACATCCGCTCCGGGGGAGACATCACCGACGAGGAGTTCCAGCGGGCCAAGGAGAAGATCCTGCACTGACCGCGGTCGTCAGCGGTCTCGCCGCCGGTTCTCCTCCTCCGCGCGGATGACCGCGACAGAGCAGTCGGCGTGCCGCAGAGCCGTTCGGCCGACCCGGGTCGGCAAGGAGGCCGCGGCTCCGCGCCGACCTGGTGTGCCGACCACGACGAGCTGAGCGTGCGTGCTCGCCTCGATGACCGCTCGGCGGGTCCTGCCCGGGACCCGCGGACGGCGGACGTCGACGTCCGGGTACTTCTCCCGCAGCACGGACAGCCTGTCGTCGAACGTGTTCCGGCGCCGGCGGTCGTGCATCCCGAGCCCGTCCAGCACCACCAGATCCGTTCCGCGGGCGGACGCTTCGGCGAAGGCGAACTCGGCCGCTTCCCGGCCCGCATGTCCGTGCTCGCCGGTGAGCACGACGGGACCGGTCCGGTCCGGCCCTCCTCGCACCACCAGCACCGAACAACGTCCGCGGGCCGCCAGCCGCACGGCGACCGAGCCGCGTCGCTCGCCGCCGGATCGGCTCGTCGGCCGACTCCCGACGACAGTGAGAGAGGCCCCGCGGGACTCGGACTCGAGCACGGTCACGGGATCGCCCACCAGGACCTGGTGCGTGACACGCAGCCAGGGCGCGGTGCAACGTGCCAGCCGTTCGGCCTCCGTCAGCGCCCCCTTCACCAAACCGTGTGTCCCGCTCCCGCCCGCGTTCCACGGCGGCGCGCCGGGCGGTACATGGGCCGCGGGCCATTCGCAGGCCTGCGTCAACCGGATGCCCACCCCCAGACGATCGGCCAGCCGCGCGGCGGTCTCCACCGCGGCCACGCTCGTCACCGAGCCGTCCACTCCCACCAGTACGGGGCCGCTCATGGCGACTCCCCCCTTTTCTCTGGCGCTCCCTCAGGATCCGGGCAGCGCGCTCCTCGGTGCGACTTCGGACGGCTTCTACTGCCGACGCCGGGAGTCCGGCGACCCTCCCCTGCTTGCGGACCCCACGCTCTCGTGGCGCAAGGCTCTCCGGCAGGAGCCGGTCGGGCCCCTGAGTGCGCCGTCCGGCCCTCCCTCAGCCGCCGGAAACCCCGTGAACCGACGAGGTGGAGCGCACAGTTATCCTCCGCGTGACACCAGCCGTCAGTCCGGCAGGAGGAGGTGGCAGCTCTCCCCCGGCCGCACGCGGACGGCTCGGTCCGGCAACCGGATGTCGATCGGTGAGCGATCGGACGGCGGCACCGTCACCTCCAGCCCACCGCGCTCCAGGCGCAGCCGAACGCCCCAGTGCCCCTGATATCGGAGGGAGAACCCGTAGGTTGACAGCTCCGGCAGCGGCACGGGATCGAGCCACAGCGCGCCGGCGCGGGTCTCCAGCCCGGTCAGCCCCCGCTGGACGAGGTCGAGCGTGCCGGCCATGGCACCCAGGTGGATGCCCTCGCCGGTGGTGCCGCCCTGCAGGTCGGCGATGTCGCCGCGCAGCGCCTCCTGGCAGTACGTCCATGCCTCGGTGCGCCGGGCCCGTGCCAGGACCCAGCCGTGGACCAGGCCGCTGAGGGTGGAGCCGTGGCTGGTGCGCAGGAGGTAGTGGTCGACTGTCCGGCGCCAGATGTCGTCGTCCAGCCGGTGGCCCAACCGCTTGAACACGCCCCGGAGTTCGAGCGGTGAGAAGAGGTAGCCGAGCATGAGCACGTCGGCCTGCTTGGACGCCTTGTAGCGGTTGACGGTGTCGCCCTCCGCCTCGAGGATCCGGTCCAGGCGCCGGATGTCGCCGTACCGCGCGCGGTAGTCCTTCCAGTCGAGTTCGGCGAGGTCGCCGTAGCCCTCGAACTGGCTGATGACGCCGTCGTGGTACGGCACATGGAGGGTGCGCGAGACGTCCTCCCACTGTTCCAGCTCACCGTCGTCCAGACCGGTGCGCTCGGCGAGTTCACGCCGCCGGGGTTCCGGCAGGGTCCGCATGACCTCCAGCGCGCGGGTGAGCACCCAGGCGGCGGTGACGTTGGTGTAGGCGTTGTCGTCGAGACCCGGCTGCCGTGCCCCGGGGTAGGCGTCGTGGTATTCGTCGGGTCCCATGACGCCCCGGATGCGGTGCCGGCCCAGCCCCTCGTCCCAGGTTGCCGAGTCCGCCCAGAAGCGGGCGATCTCCAACAGCATCTCGGCACCCTTGGTGTGCAGGAACTCGGCGTCCTGGCTGGTCTCGCAGTACTGCCACACGTTGTATGCCACCGCCGAGCCGACGTGCCGCTGAAGCCGTGAGTGATCGGCCAGCCATCGCCCCGAGCGGGGGTTGAGGTGGAGCTCTTGTGTCTCCTCGCGCCCGTCGCTTCCGCTCTGCCACGGGTACAGCGCGCCGCGCCGGCCGAGCGCCCGAGCGGCAGCGCGGGCCTGGTCGAGGCGCCGGTGACGGTAGCGCAGCAGGGCACGGGAGACCTCGGGGAAGTGCAGGTTGAGGTACGGCAGCACGAACAGCTCGTCCCAGAAGACATGACCGCGGTACGCCTCGCCGTGCAGTCCTCTGGCCGGTACGCCGACGTCGAGGTCCGCCGTGTGCGGGGATAGGGTCTGCAGGACGTGGAAGAGGTGCAGGCGCAGGATGCGTCCCGCCTCCCCGGCCACCTCCAGCTCGGCCCGCCGCCACAGCTGGTCCCAGGCCGTCAGATGGGCTTCGAGCAGTTCGTCGAAGGCGGGCGCCGCGGCCACCCGGTCGATCGCGGCGTCCAGCGGGTCGCTGATCGCCGGGTCGCGGGAGGTGTGCAGGGCGACGGTCTTGTCGACGGTGACGCTGCGGCCGGGAAGCAGGCCGAGGCGCACGCGCTGGCCCACACGTGGTGCCTCGTGCCAGTCGGTGACCGCTGTGTCGGCGCTCAGTCGGGCCGCCATGCCGATGCGGATGGCGGAGGTGCGGGTCGTGCAGTGCAGCCACACCGTGTCCGGTTCGACGGATCCCGTGCGCACCCGGGTCAGGTGACGGCCGTCCAGGTCCCGGTAGCGCGTGACCCCGGCGTTGGTGACCCCGCCGTCCAGCGCCGCCTCGACGTCGAGGTCTCCGGCGAAGCCCTCGGCCGTGAACTCGGTGCGCAGCGCCGCCAGATGGGGGTCTGCCATGTGCACGAGACGCTGCTGCCGCACCGCCAGCACCCGGCCCTCGCCGAGCGCGTAGCGCGTGCGGCGCTCCAGCAGTCCCGAGGCCAGGTGCAGCACCTGAACGTGCTCCAGCACCTTCGCGGTGTCGGGGCTGAGCCATCGCTGCCCGGCGAGGCGGAAGCGGAGCGGCAGCCAGTTCGGGACGTTGACCATGTCCTCGTTCCGCACCCGTCGACCTGCCATGTCCGTGGTGAGCTGGTCGTAGCAGCCGGCCACGTAGGTACCGGGGTAGTGCACGTCGTCCGCGGTGCACTCCGGAAGGGCTCCCCGAGTGGCGAAGTAGCCGTTGCCCAGTGTGCACAGCGACTCCCGTAGGCGTTCGTCCGCCGGGTCGTAGCCGTCGTACTCCCATGTCCAGCCCGTCACCGCCGTACTCCCTCGTCGAGCAGCTCGCCGAGGTCGGGTACGACGATGTCGGCGCCGTGCCGCAGCAGTCTGGGGCGGGTGTCCGGACCGGCGGCCCGGTCCACGCCGACAACGAGGGCGAAACCGCCGCGGCGGCCCGCTTCGACACCCGCCAGGGCGTCCTCCACCACAGCGGCGCGGGCCGGGGGCACGCCGAGCCTGCGGGCGGCTTCCAGGAACAGGTCGGGCCGCGGCTTGCCGGCGAGCCCCAGGCGGGTCGCCTCGCCGCCGTCGACCAGGACCTCGAAGAGGTTCGACACACCCGCCCCGGTAAGCAGCTCGCGGGCGTGTCTGGACGCGGAGGCCGCGGCGACGGACACGCCGGCGGAGCGCAGGGCGTGCACCAGCCGCACGGTTCCCGGATACGCGTCGACGGCGTGCTCGCGGAGCCGCTCGACGAACAGCGACTCCTTGTCCGCCGCCACGGCGCGCACGGCCGCCGCCGTCGGGTCGAGGCCACGTGACGCCAGAAAGGCGGCCGCGCCGTCGAGCCGGGACTTGCCGTCCACATGGCGCAGGTAGTCGTCGCCGGGGTCGAACGGGCGCCGCTGCGCGGGGTCCTTCGGCGGGTGCTCGGTCAGGAAGGTGTCGAAGGCGGTCTTCCAGGCGGCCGCGTGCACCTTCGCCGAGTCGGTGATCACCCCGTCGGTGTCGAACACGACCGCGTCGACCTCCCGCAGCGCGGGTGCGAGCACGTCACGGGACCGGGCAGCCTTCATGGTTCCCCCTACAGGCAGGCACGTACAACAAGTCACACCGTCTGCGGCACGACCGCCACCGGGCGGTCCGCGTGGTGGAGCAGGGTGTGGCTCACCCGGCCCAGTTGGAGCCCGAGGTGGCCGTGCCGGCGCCGGGCCCCGACGACCACCAGGTCGGCAGCGGCGGAGCGGCGTACCAGGACGCTGTGGGCCGGCCCCTCGATCGTGACCCGACGCACCCGCACATCCGGATGGTCGACCATCGAGTCCTTCAGTACCGCGTCGAGCTGGGCCGAGGCCCGCTCCTCGTGCCGACGCGCCGGTTCGTCGGCGAGCGCGGGATCGTCGGCGCTTTCGTGCGCGGGGCAACGCCATGCGCGTACGACGTCGAGAGCGCACCCGCGCGCCTCGGCCTCTCGGAAGGCGAAACGCACGGCGTCCGCGCCGGTCTCTGGTTCGCCCGCGCCCAGCAGGATCCGTTGGGATCCGGACAGGGCCGCCCTGTCGCCCCGGACCACGATCACCGGACGGTGCGCGCGGGCCGCCACTGCCAGGCCGACCGAGCCGAGGAGCATGCCGGTCAGCTCACCGCAGCCGCGCGAACCCGTCACCAGGGCGAAGGCGTTGTTCCCCTTGCGCAGCAGGGCCTCGGCCGCCTCGTCGGGGACGGTACCGGTGGTGACCTTCACCTCCGGATCGCGCCGCCCGGCGCGCTCGGCGGCGGAGGCGACGAGGTGCTCGCCAAGCACACGCTCCGACGGGCGGCCGAGACCGGTGGAGGGAAGGGCTCGTTCGTACCGCTCCCAGCGCGAGGCGTGCACCAGCCGCAGAGGGAGGCCGTGCCGCGCGGCCTCGTCCACTACCCAGTCGACCGCCAGCAGGCTCGCATCGGATCCGTCGACGCCCACGACCAGGGGAGGTGTCATTGTCCCCACCGCCTTCCGGGTAGCACGGAGTTCCGATTGAACGGTCGCACCGGTCGGCGGGCCGTACGAGTGCCGCATGGGCCCTTGACGGGGGCATCCGGCCCTTGTCCCGGGTCGGCGGCGAGATACCGAGAGCCACTCGGCCCGGTGGCCGCCATCCCGTCCTTCGATGCCGCCGAGCACGGCAGTGTGCGTGGCCGGCAGTCCACCGGCCACGCAAACCGGGTGCGGTCGACGCCCCCCGGCCTCAGCCGCGCCGCACCTGGATGGTCCCGGTCTCCCGCCGGACCGGGACCGTGATGGTCACAACACCGTCCTTGTACTCGGCGGTCGCCTGTCACCCTGCGCTCCGGCCCGCAGTCGAACGGAACGGGCGAAGGTGCCGGGGCGGAACTCCGTACGGCGCTTTTCCGTCGTCTCCCGACCAAGCTCGGCCCGCAGGGTCAGAACGTGGTCCTCCGCAGTGATCTCGACATCCTTGTCGGGGTCGAGACCGGGTATTTCGGCGCGCGGTGGCGCCGGCGCGGGACGGCCCGCTCCCACGTGTCACTCGTGCGGCACCATCGCAACCGGCGCGACGGCGTGCTGCAGCACCGCGTGCGTCACGGGGCCGATGCGGCCGCCGACCACCGCTTGGCGCCTCCTCCGCCCGACGACGACCAGTGACGCGTCCCGTGAGGCCTGCACGAGATGACGGCCGGCGCTTCCGACGACGGCCTGCTCCCGCACTGCCACCCCGGGGAACTTGTCCTTCCACGGGCGCAGGACGTCACGCAGCCCGCGCCGTGTCTCCTCCGCGAGTTCCGCGTCGAGACCCGAGTCCATGACGGCGCCGTAGCCGTAGACGGCAGGCGGGTCCCAGCCATGCACAACCCGCAGACCGGCCGCGCGACGCCGGGCGGCCTCGAACGCGAACTCGACGGCGGCGTCGCCCGGGCTCTCCAGGTCCAACCCCAGCACGACCTCGCGGTACGGCGTGGTCATCGCGTCGGCGCCCGTGGCGTCCGCCAGATGCTCGTCCTCTGCGCGCCCACCGGCCCGCACGAGGACGACGGGCCGTTCCGTGCGTGCCACAACGGCGAGTGCGACGGAGCCGACCAGGAATCCCACCACGGTACCGAGGCGCCGGGAACCCAGGACCAGTAGTTCGGTGTCGTCCGCGACGGTCAGCAGGGCCGGGACGGCCTGTTCCCCGGACTGCTGGGTGGTGATCCGCAGACCGGGGTGGCGTTCTGCGAGCCGGGACGCGGACTCGTGCAGGAGATGGGCCGCCCACTCGCGCTGTGCGTCGATCACACCTGGCGCCGAAACACCCATGAAGGGCGCGTACAGAGGGCTCAGCGAGTCCCCGGCGTGCAGGAGACGCAGGGGCACCTCTCGTTGTGCTGCCTCGCGAGCGGCCCAGTCTGCGGCGGCGAGGCTTTCGGGCGAGCCGTCGAGACCGACGGTGATGGCGGGCATGCGGACCTCCTTCAGGGGTGCACCGCCAGTTTCGGAGCCGCACGCGTCAGGACAGGAGGGGCCAGAGGTCCCCGTCAGGAGCCGATCGGCCCTCGGGGCGGCGCCGCTGACGCCGTGTGGGATGCCGTCCCCTGTCACCTCCAGACTCCGCCGTCAAGTCTGTGAGGGCATGGGCCCTATGGCCCTGTTTCCGTGGTGCCGTGGTGCCGTGCCCCCGGCGTCTACGACTTCCGCGACGGCACACACCACAGCAGCGTGCTGCCGCCGCACGCGGGTCTGCCCAGTTCCAGTCGGCCGCCCAATTGCTCGGCACGCTCCGCTATGTTGCGCAGCCCGCTGCGGCGGCCGCCCTCCGGGATCCCCACACCGTTGTCGGTGACGGACAGCCGCACCGCCCTCCCGTCCGTGGCCAGGACCACATCGGCCCGGTCTGCACGAGCGTGGCGGGCGATGTTGGTCAGGGCCTCGGAGAGCACCGCCACCACGTGGTCGGCGATCTCCTTCGGCACATCGGTGTCCAGCAGGCCCTCCATGCGCACGCTGGGGGCGAAGCCCAGGATCGGCGCCGCTTCGCCCACCACCCGTACGGCGCGCGCCCGCAACCCCGACTCAACGGTGGCGTCGCGCGTGCGCAGGCCGAAGATCGTCGACCTGATGATCTTGATGGTCTCGTCCAGGTCGTCGACCGCGCGCGCCACGCGCTCGGCGGCCTCATCGTGCTCGATGAAACGTCCGGCGCTCTGCAGGGTCATGCCGGTGGCGAACAGCCGCTGGATCGCCAGGTCGTGCAGGTCTCGCGCGATGCGGTCGCGGTCCTTGAGCACCGCGACCTCCTCAGCGTCCTGGCGGCGTTCCGCCAGCTCCATCGCGATGGCGGCCTGCGCGGCGAACGCCTTCAGGGGCTCCGTCTCCGTGGCCGAGAACACCGGTTGGCCGGCCTTTCGGGCCAGGAGGACCACGCCCCGTGGACCCGCCTCGCCCGCGCCGATGGGCACGGCCACGGCGGGGCCGAGTCCCCCAAAACGCGGTGGCTCCAGGGAGATCCGTTCATCGTGGGTGACGTCCGCGCTGGTCACCGGGGCGTCGTCGGCGAAGGCCAGCCCCATCAAGGTGCTGTCCATCCGCAGTATGAGGCCTCGGTGCGCCTC
The DNA here is from genome assembly GCF_041435115.1 of Streptomyces sp. NBC_00289. Lineage (NCBI taxonomy): Bacteria > Bacillati > Actinomycetota > Actinomycetes > Kitasatosporales > Streptomycetaceae > Streptomyces > Streptomyces sp. NBC_00289. Next base: position 1,296,852 of record NZ_CP108046.1, read on the forward strand.
GGCGTCCATCCCGACGGCGATCTCCACGGCGAGCGACCCGGTGTCCGCCATGGGCAGCGCGACCGCCGCCAGGGCGGATCCGGTGATCTCACCGGCCCGCTCCGCGATCAGGGTGAGGACCTCGGCGCGTTCACCGCCGGACATCAGGCTGTAAGTGATCTCCGCGTTGGCCCGCAGCCAGCGTTCCCGCAGACGGGACTCCTCGTACAGACGCGCGTTGTCGATCGCGACGCCGGCCGCCACGGCCAGCGTCTGCGTGACCGAGACGTCCTCCTCGTCGAACTGGCCGCCGCCCCGTTTCTCGGTCAAGTAGAGGTTGCCGAAGACCTGGTCGCGCACGCGGATCGGGACGCCGAGGAAGCTGTTCATCGGCGGGTGGTGGACCGGGAAACCGTACGAGGCCGGGTGTTCGGAGATCTTCGCCAGGCGCAGCGGCTCGGGGTGGCGGATCAGCTCCCCCAGGATGCCGTGCCCCTCGGGAAACGGTCCGATGTCGGCGATCTGCTCCTCGGTGACCCCGACGGTGTGGAAGGCCGAGAGTCGCTTGCCGTCCGGCCCGATCACGCCCAGCGCCGCGTACTCCGCGTCGACCAGCGCCGCGGCGGCCTCCACAATGCTGAACAGGGCCTGCTCCAGGTCCAGTTCCCGGCCGACGGACAGTACCGCCTCGAGCAGGCTGTGCACCCGGTCACGGGTGCCGCGCGCCGCGTCCAGCCGTGCCTGCAGCTCCTCCAGCAGCTCGTCGAGCCGAAGCTGAGGCAGCCCTACGCGAGCCTCCTCGGGGTTTGGCACCCGAAATCCTCCAGGTCTGTCGACGCACGGACACCCACCGGCCCGGTCTGCTCTCACGTTAGTGGTCGGCCGCAGGGCGCGATAGTGAATCAAGACTCGTGCGGGGGGCTCCGCCGCAGCGCCTCCGCTTCGGCGCCCGCCCCGCCGCCGCCTCGGCCGACACCGCTCCTGGCCTGCACCGCTGCCCGCCGTCCGTCGCACCTCACGCCCAGACGCTTCGAGCGCGCCTCCGGGTGAGGGGCGTACCCGCCTGGGCCGACCGGCCCAGTGAGGGGGACCGACAGCACCTGCCCCTTCCGGTTCCGGCGGTCGGACGCTGGAGGTGTATCGAGTCCGAAGCCTGACAGAGGAGACCGGCGTCATGGTCCGTTACGTGTACGACTTCGCAGAGGGCGGCCGTGACCTCGCCGACCTGCTCGGCGGCAAGGGCGCGAACCTGGCCGAGATGACCCGGCTGGGGCTGCCGGTCCCGCCGGGTTTCACCGTGACCACCGAGGCATGCCGTGTCTTCCTCGCCACCGGCACCGAGCCGGACGGTCTGGCCGGTGAGATCTCCGGGCGCCTGGTGGCACTGGAGCAGGTCGCGGGACGGCGGCTGGGGCAGCCCGACGACCCGCTGCTGCTGTCCGTCCGCTCCGGGGCACGGTTCTCCATGCCCGGCATGATGGAGACGATCCTCGACATCGGCCTCGGCGACGACTCCGTCATCGGCCTGGCGAAGGTTTCGGGGAACGAACGCTTCGCCTGGGACTCCTACCGTCGCCTTGTCCAGATGTTCGGCACCACCGTCATGGGCGTCGACGGCTCCCTGTTCGAGAACGCCATGGCCGACCTCAAGCGGCGTCGGGGCGCGAAGAACGACCCGGGCCTGAACGCCGTGGACCTGACCTGGCTCGTCGGGGCGTACAAGGACCTGATCCGTCGGGAGACCGGCGAGGACTTCCCGCAGTCCCCGGACGAGCAGCTGCGCCGGGCCGTCCTCGCCGTCTTCGAGTCCTGGAACGGCGAGCGCGCCCGGCTCTACCGTCGGCGCGAGCACATCTCCGAGGACCTGGGTACCGCGGTCAACGTGCAGACCATGGTCTTCGGCAACCTCGGGGCCGACTCCGGCAGCGGCGTCGCCTTCACCCGCGACCCGGCTACGGGGCGGCCCGGGCTGTACGGCGACTACCTGGCGAACGCGCAGGGCGAGGACGTCGTCGCCGGCATCCGCAACACCGTCCCGCTGACCGCGCTGGCAGATCTGGATCCGGTCTCGTACGAGCAACTGTGCAGCTACCTGGGGACGTTGGAGACCCTCTACCGGGACCTGTGCGACATCGAGTTCACCATCGAGCGCGGCCGGCTGTGGATGCTGCAGACCCGGGTGGGCAAGCGCACCGCCGAGGCGGCGTTCGCCATCGCCGCCGAACTGGCCGACGAGCACCTGATCACCGCCGACGAGAGCCTGGCACGCGTCAGCGGGGACGGCCTCGCCCGGCTGATGTTCCCCCGGTTCGACACCTCGGCCGTCGGCGAGGCGCTCGCACACGGCCTCCCGGCCTCGCCGGGCGCGGCCGTGGGGGCCGCGGTGTTCGACTCCGCCGAAGCCGTCCGCCGGGCCACCACCGGCGAGAAGGTCGTCCTGGTACGCCAGGAGACCACTCCCGACGACCTGCCCGGGATGATCGCCGCACAGGCGGTGCTGACCAGCCGCGGCGGCAAGACCAGCCACGCGGCCGTGGTCGCCCGTGGCATGGGCACGGTGTGCGTGTGCGGTGCCGAGGAACTGAGCGTGGAGCTCGGGGCGCGCCGCTTCACCGTGGGCGGCACCGTCGTCGAAGAGGGCACGGTCGTCTCCGTCGACGGCTCCGAGGGCGCCGTGTACCTGGGTGCCGCTCCGCTGGTCGACTCCGTGGTGATGCGGTACTTCGAGACGGGTGAACGGCAGGACGGGCTGGTCGAGGCCGTGGCCGGCGCCATGGAACGGGCCGACTGCGTCCGGCGGCTGGAAGTGCGGGCGAACGCCGACACCCCCGAGGACGCCGCCCGGGCCCGGCGGTTCGGCGCGCAGGGCGTCGGACTGTGCCGCACGGAGCACATGTTCCTAGGCGAGCGCCGCAAGCTGGTCGAGGCGATGATCCTGGCCCGCGACGAGACGGAGCGCGAGGCGGCACTGAGTGCGCTGCTGCCGCTCCAGCGGCAGGACTTCATCGGCATCCTGGAGGCGATGGACGGTCTGCCGGTCACCATCCGGCTCATCGACCCGCCCTTGCACGAGTTCCTGCCCGACCGCACCGAGCTCGCCGTGCGCATCGCCACCGCCGAGGCCCAGGGCAGCGTGCCCGGCCCGCACGACGCGGAACTCCTCGACGCCGTCGACCGGATGCACGAGGAGAACCCGATGCTCGGTCTGCGTGGTGTCCGTCTGGGCCTGGTCGTGCCAGGACTGGTCGCCATGCAGGTGCGGGCCATCGCCGAGGCGGTCGTGGAACGCACAAGGGCCGGGGGCTCCCCGGAGGCGGAGATCATGGTGCCGCTGGTCGGCGCCGTCGAAGAACTGCGCATCGAGCGCGAGGAAGTGGAACGAGTCCTGGCCGAGGTCTCCAAGGAGTCCGGTGTCCCCGTGCACTGCCCGGTCGGCACCATGATCGAACTGCCCCGGGCCGCGCTGACGGCCGGCCGGATCGCCGAGGAGGCGGAGTTCTTCTCCTTCGGCACCAACGACCTCACCCAGACCACCTGGGGCTTCTCCCGCGACGACGTCGAGGCCGCCTTCTTCTCCGCCTACCTCGACAAGGGCATCTTCGCCACCTCACCGTTCGAGACCCTCGACCGCGACGGAGTGGGACGCCTCGTCCGGATGGCGGTCGCCGAAGGCCGCGCCGCGCGCCCCGGTCTGAAGATCGGCGTCTGCGGCGAGCACGGCGGGGATCCCGACTCCGTCCACTTCTTCCACACCGCGGGACTGGACTACGTCTCCTGCTCGCCGTTCCGCGTCCCGGTCGCACGCCTGGAGGCCGGACGGGCCGCGCTCCCCGAGACGGGGGCGAGCGACAGCACGTGACACGGGGCGGTCTCCCTCAGGGGAGGCCGTCGCGGGCGTCGGCAGCACCATGTGCCCCAGGTTGCCGCCCGCCGAGCCGGTGGACGGGCCGCTCTCCCGGCACGGAACTCCCGGCCCCTGTTCCCACCGAGGGGCGACGAGAAAGGAAGTGGGTGACATGGCCCGCATCGTTGGTGAGGTGATGACCGTCGACGTCGTCGAGGCGCACCCGGAGACGTCGTTCAAAGACGTCGTGCGGCTGCTGGACCGGCACCGGATCAGCGGGCTGCCCGTCGTGGATGACGACGACAAGGTCGTGGGGGTGATCTCCGAGACCGATCTGATCCACCGCCAGACCGCCCAGCCGACGGGTACAGGGGCACGGCGGTTTCGGATGCTCCCGCTGGGACGCGCCGCCCGTCGCGCCGATGCCCTCGCCCGCGCGGGTACGGCGGCGGAGCTGATGTCGACGCCCGCGATCACCGTGCATCCGGAACAGCGGATCGCGGACGCCGCGCGCGTGATGGAGCGTCGCGGCGTCGAGCGCCTGCCGGTCGTGGACGAGGAGGACCGGCTGATCGGCATCGCCACCCGGCGCGACCTGCTGCGGGTGTTCCTCCGCACGGACGACGAGATCCGTCAGGAGGTCCACGCCGAGGTGATGCCCCGCGCCCTCGGGCTGCCGGCCCACGGCGTGGCCGTCTCGGTCCGGGACGGCATGGTGACGCTGGAAGGGGCTGTGCAACACCGCAGCGACATTCCGCTCGCGATCCGGCTGACGTACCGAGTGGACGGGGTGGTCGGTGTCGTCAACGGCCTGACCTTCCGCGTCGACGACACCCGCCCGTCCGAGAAGCCTCCCGCCCCCGGTCCCCGGCACGACTAGAGCCGCGACAAGCGGGACATCCGGCCCGGCCGGCCTGGGGCCGGTCAGCCCTTCGCGGGGACCAACGGGACCTGGGTGGGAAGAGGGCGACGAGAGACGCTGCTGGTGGGAACGGTCCCCGTCACATCCCCACGGTTCCGCTCCCCCTTCCCGCACCGCCACCCGTGCGGCGCGGCCCTTCCGACGACGGAGGCTCGCCCAGATGACCCGCCACGACGACCGCAGCGCGACCACCGGCCCCGCCGCCACGCCCTCCGACACCGTCATCGCGGTGGACCGGCTGGTGACGAACGGTCTCAAGGCGCTGACCGACTACGAGGCGCTCGATCAGGAGCAGGTCGACCACATCGTGAAGAAGGCCTCGGTCGCTGCCCTGGACCAGCACACCGCGCTCGCGCTGCTCGCGGTGGAGGAGACCGGGCGCGGCGTCTTCGAGGACAAGGCCGCCAAGAACATGTTCGCGTGCGAGTACGTCACGCACAGCATGGGCCCGATGAAGACCGTCGGCGTCATCGCCCGCGACGACATCGACGACATGATCGAGGTGGCCGAGCCCGTCGGTGTGGTCTGCGCGGTCACGCCCGTCACCAACCCGACCTCCACCACGATCTTCAAGGCGCTGATGGCGCTGAAGACCCGCAATCCGGTGGTGTTCGCCTTCCATCCCTCCGCCCAGCGCTGCAGCGCGCAGGCGGCCCGCGTCGTGCGCGACGCGGCGGTCGCCGCAGGCGCGCCCGAGCACTGCGTGCAGTGGATCGAGACCCCGTCCGTCGAAGCGACCGGCACCCTGATGCGGCACCCCGGCGTCTCCCTGATCCTCGCCACCGGCGGCAACGCCATGGTGAGGGCCGCCTACTCGGCCGGAAAGCCGGCCCTCGGCGTGGGGGCCGGCAACGTGCCCGCCTATGTCCACCGGAGCGCGGATGTGCGCCGGGCCGTCAACGACCTGGTGCTGTCCAAGTCGTTCGACAACGGCATGATCTGCGCCTCCGAGCAGGCCGTCATCCTGGACGAGGAGATCCACGACGCGGTCCTCGCCGAATTCCGCACCCTGCACGCCCACGTGGCCACCGCCGAGGAGAAGGCGAAGCTGGAGACGTACCTATTCCCCATAGGCGCCGCCGGTTCGGGATGTGAGCCCAAGGTCAACTCCGCGGCCGTCGGGCAGAGCCCGTCCTGGATCGCCGAGCAGGCCGGATTCTCCGTTCCGGAGAACACCTCGCTCATCCTGGTCGAGGCCGACCGGGTCGGCCCGCAGGAGCCCCTCACCCGGGAGAAGCTCTGCCCCGTCCTCGCCGTCCTTCGCGCCGGCTCCGTGCAGCAGGGCTTCGACCTGGCCGCCGACATGGTCGCCTTCCACGGGCAGGGCCACAGCGCCGTCATCCACACCGGGGACCTCGGACTGGCCGAGTCCTACGGAAGGCGCATGAAGACCGTACGGATCATCGTCAACGCCCCCTCCTCACAGGGCGCGATCGGCGGCATATACAACAGCCTGCTGCCGTCGCTGACGCTGGGCTGTGGCTCCTGGGGCAGCACGTCGGTGTCCAACAACGTCTCCGCCGCCCAGCTGCTGAACGTCAAGCGCGTGTCCATGCGTCGCAACAACCTGCAGTGGTTCAAGGTCCCCCCGAAGATCTACTTCGAGCCGCAGGCCATCCGCTACCTCGCCTCCATGCCGGACGTCCACCGCGTCACCGTCGTCACCGACGCGACCATGACCCGCCTCGGCTTCGTCGACCGGGTCGAGCGTGTACTGCGGCGACGCCGGGAGCCCGTCACCATCCAGGTCATCGACAACGTCGAGCCCGAGCCCAGCATCGACTCCGTCCGGCGCGGCGCCCGCCTCATGGGCGACTTCCGCCCCGACACCATCATCGCCCTCGGTGGCGGCTCCCCCAGGACGCGGCCAAGGTGATGTGGCTGCTGTACGAGCAGCAGGCCGAGGGCAAGGACGTCGACTTCGCCGACATGCGGCACAAGTTCTCCGACATCCGCAAGCGCGCCTTCCGCTTCCCCGTCCTGGGCAAGCTGGCCCGTCTGGTGTGTATCCCCACCACGTCCGGCACCGGCGCCGAGGTGACCCCGTTCGCCGTCATCTCCGACCCCGCGACCGGCAAGAAGTACCCGCTGGCCGACTACGCGCTCACGCCGAGCGTGGCCATCGTCGACCCGCTGCTCACCACCGGACTGCCCCGCGCGCTGGCCGCCGACAGCGGCTTCGACGCCCTCACCCACGCCATCGAGGCGTACGTGTCCGTGTACGCGAACGACTTCACCGACGGCCTCGCCCTGCACGCGATCCGGCTGGTCTTCGACAACATCGAGGCGGCGGTCAACGACCGCGCGGCCCGGCCCCGGGCACAGGAGAAGATGCACAACGCCGGCACCCTCGCCGGCATGGCGTTCGGCAACGCCTTCCTCGGCATCGTCCACGCCATGTCTCACACCCTCGGCGCCACCTTCCACATCGCGCACGGCCGTACCAACGCCGTCCTGCTGCCGCACGTCATCCGCGACAACGGCACGGTCCCCACCAAGCTCACCGGGTGGCCCAAGTACGAGAGTTACCGCGCCCCCGAACGCTTCCAGGACATCGCCCTCACGCTGGGTCTGCCCGCCGCCACCCCGGCGGACGGCGTCGAGTCGCTGGCCTCGGCGGTGGAACGGCTCCGTGACGCCGTGGGCATCGAGCCCACGTTCCAAGCTCTCGGTGTCGACGAGGTGTCCTTTCTGGGCGCCCTGCCCCAGCAGGCCCTGAACGCCTACGAGGACCAGTGCGCGCCCGCCAACCCGCGGATGCCCATGCTCGACGACATGCGGGGGCTCATGCGGGCGGCCTACTACGGCCCGGGCGAGCGCACCGACGCCGCCGCTCCGACGAACTGACCGAGCCCGACGTGGTTCACCCGCGATGTGCGCCACCACGGCAGCCGGCCGCGTCCCGCGCGGAAGACCGCCCCGAGGCGACGCCGAACCTGTCCGCCGTAACGAAGGAGGGACACCGAATGACCATCGACCACACCCAGCAGTCACCCCCGGTCCGGCCGCGCTGCGACGGCGCCGTGGACGAGAAGACCCTGGCATACGCCCGGGCGAAGGTCGGCTTCCTCGGCAGGCCGGGTCTGCCCGTCGTCACCGGCGAGGTGCACATCGCGCGAGCGGCAGCCCACCACTCAGGCCACCCGTGGTCGGCCACGGCCGACCTGCGCGTCGGCGGTCGTCAGGTGGTCGCGGTCGCCGAGGAGGCGACGGGCACGGAGGTCGTCGACCGGCTCCAGGGCGACTTCGCCGGCAGACGGACAAGGCGGCCCAGGCCTGGGCCGACGGACACCGGACGGCTGCCCCGCCCTGGCGCGGTGGGAGCGGACGTCAGGTCCCGCCGCGGGATCCGGCAGCGCGGCGGAGGACTCCCGCACGGCGTGAGTCCGCAGTGACATCGGGCCCGGTCGGTCACGGTCCACCGACCGGGCCGCCGGCCTGCCCGCCACCCGCGGGCGGACACCGCCGGGACACGACCGCCAGGGCCGTCCGGACCGGTGAGGTGACCAACGGCCCACTGACGGGGCCCTACGCGGCAGTAAATCGTGGGATGCGCGGTTCCCGACCTACGGGCGAGCACGAGGAGTTGTGTGATGGCGAAGGCATATCTGGTGGGCAGCGGCATCGCGGCACTCGCCGCGGCGACGTTCCTGATCCGCGAAGGCGGCTTCGAGGATCCGACATCCACCTCTTCGAGGAACAGCGGACCGTCGGCGGCAGTCTGGACGCGGGCGGCACACCGGACACCGGCTACACCATGCGCGGCGGGCGGATGCTCGAGGCCGAGTTCCGCTGCACGTACGACCTGTTGTCCGGCATCCCCACTCTCGACGACCCCGCCGTCTCCGTGACCGAGGAGATCCTGGCCGGACACGAGGACTTCGCCTGGGACGACATCGCCCGTCTCGTCGACGGGAACGGCAAGATCGTCGACACGGCCTCCATGGGTTTCTCCGAGCGTGATCGACTGGAACTGGTGCGCTGTCTCGCCACCCCCGAAGGGCACCTGGACGGCAAGCGAATCACCGACTGCTTCGGCGAACACTTCTTCACCACCAACTTCTGGTTCATGTGGTGCACCACCTTCGCCTTCCAGCCCTGGCACAGCGCGATCGAGTTCCGCCGCTACCTCAGGCTCTTCATCCACCTGTTCTCCGAGTTCGCCACCATGTCGGGCATCCACCGGACCCGCTACAACCAGTACGACTCCATCGTGCGACCGCTGACCTCCTGGCTGCGCGAGCGGGGAGTCACCGTACACACCGGCTGCGGTGTCACCGACCTCGGGTTCACACCGGGCATCCGCAGCGGGACGGTCAAAACCCTCTACCTGAGCCGGAAGGGCCACGACGAGAAGATCACCATCGCGCCCGAGGACCTGGTCCTGGTCACCAACGGCTCCATGACCGACGCCTCCAGCCTCGGCTCGCACACCTCCGCGCCCCTACCCGCCCCGCACCGCTCCGACGCCTGGCTGCTGTGGCACCGGCTGGCCCGCGGACGCGGGAACTTCGGCGACCCGGCCGCCTTCGACAAGCACGTCAAGGAGTCCCGCTGGGAGTCGTTCACAGTCACCGCGAGGGACCCCTCCTTCCTGAAGGCACTCGAGGAGTTCAGCGGCCGTCCCGCCAGCAAGGGCGGCCTGATGACCTTCACCGACTCCAACTGGCAGCTCACCATCGTCGCCAACCGCCAGCCCGTCTACCGCGACCAGCCCGAGGACGTCTCCGTCTGGTGGGGCTACGGCCTGTTCCCCGGCCGCGCCGGCAACCACACACCCAAGCCGATGACGATGTGCACCGGCCGCGAGATCCTCGAAGAAATCCTGCACCACCTTCCGTTCGGCGAACGGACCGCGGCCGGGGTCCTGGAGACGTCCACCGTCGTGCCCTGCGTGATGCCGTACATCACCAGCCAGTTCCTGGTCCGTCGCCGCGGCGACCGGCCCCGGGTGGTCCCGGAGGGGGTCGTCAACCTCGCCTTCATCGGGCAGTTCGCCGAGGTGCCCGACGACGTCGTCTTCACCGTCGAGTACTCCGTACGAACCGCCTGGCCGGCGGTGGCGCAGCTCCTGAGGCTGGACAGCCAGCCGCCGGACGTCCACAAGGGCCACCATGATCCCCACGTGCTGGCCGCCGCTCTAGAAACCATGCACCGCCGGTAGGTCACCGGACGACCGGGGGACGTCCGGCCCACGATCGGGGACCGTCGCACCTGTGGGCACACAGCGGTCCGAGAGACAGTGAAGACAGGAGCGGCACCGATCCCCCGCGGTGTCGCTCCGTTCGCATCGCCGCGCCGTCAGCCGCGCAGGCAGGGACCACCGGACGCCGGCCCGGCCGAACGGCCCTGGTGCGAGAGACTTCCACGCGGTTCGAATGGCGCGGTCAGGACCACGGCCACGGCGGAAGACAGAGAACCGTGAGTGACGAAACGATACGGACAGCAGCCATGGTCGACGACGACCGATCGAACGTCCCGGAAACACACCGGAGTGCCGAGTTGGACGGCGTCGAGGCGCTACGGCTCCTGGGCAGCGTCTCCCTGGGGCGAATCGTCTTCACCCGGCACGCCCTGCCGACCGTCCGGCCCGTCAACCACGTCCTGGTCGACGGTGACATCGTCATCCGCACCCACGGTGACGCCGCGCTGACCCGGTACACCCGCCAGACCGGGGGCGAGGGGGCCGTGGTCGCCTACGAGGCCGACGACATCGACCCCGACACCCATCTCGGGTGGAGCGTCGTCGTCACGGGCTATGCGCGGCTGGTGACCGACCCGGACGAACTGGCCCGCTATCGGGCTCTGTTGCGTCCCTGGGTGTCGGAGAGGATGGATCAGGCCGTCCGCATCAGCCCCGACCTGATCACCGGGGTTCGCCTCACGCCCCACGATCCGGCCTCGTCGGCCTGAACGGCGTCGTTCGTGCGGCACCCGCCGGAGTTCAGTGAGGCAGGCGCACGCCGTACAGGGTGTGTCCGCCGACGAGTGCGCGTCCGGTGATCAGTTCCGGGGCGATGCGCACGAACACCTCTTGAGGCGCCGGCACCCAGGGACGCGGTCCGTTCCGCAGCAGCCGTGCGTGCTCGGCCGGGTCGGTCACCGCGGTGGCCGCTCCCGTGACCACGACACTCCAGCCGGAGTGGGTGGTGACGTCGACCTCGTCGGCCTCGAAGGCGACCACCGCTCCGTCGATCGCGTGCACCAGTTCGGAGGAGGCCGAGGTGCGCACCAGCACCGCGGCGTCGTGGTCGAGACAGAAGTTGACCGGCAGGACGGCGGGCAGTGCCCGCCGGGTGTACACGACGCGCCCCACAGGCACCTTGGCGAGCAGGCGCAGACACTCCTGCCGGTCGAGTTCACGGAATCCGTCGTTGGCGTACATCTGCCTTCCCGTCTCTCACCTGACAAAGCGGTGTGGCCGGTCCCCGGCCGCCTGGGAGTGCCCCTCTCCTCAGGCCGCCCGGACGGCGACCTCCTCGTGCGGCCGGCCGCCGAGCACCACCTTGAGGGCTCCGGTGTCCGCGGCCCGGGCGAAGACGTCGTACGCCTCCTCCATCTTCTCCAGCGGGAAGGTGTGGGTGACCAGTTGCCCGGTGGGCAGTCGGCCCGCGGCGGCCATGCGGAGCAGGGTGGGCGTGGAGTGGGTGTCCACCAGACCGGTCGTGATGGTCACGTTCTTGATCCACAGGTCTTCGAGGTGCAGGGTCGCGGGCTTGCCGTGCACGCCGACGTTGGCCACATGCCCGCCGGGCCGCACCACGCGGGTGCACAGTTCGAAGCTCTCCGGCACGCCGACCGCCTCGATGACCACGTCCGCGCCGAGTCCGTCGGTGAGATCGGCGATCAGCTGCTCGGGGTCCTCGCCTGCGTGTGCCACGGCGTCGGCTCCGAACCGTTTGGCGGCCTCCAGACGGGACGCGGCCAGGTCGACGGCGACGATGCGCTCGGGCGCGAACAGGCGCGCCGTCGCGATCGCCGCGAGGCCGATGGGGCCGGCCCCCACGATGGCGACGGTGTCGCCCGGGCGCACGTGCCCGTTGAGCACGCCCACCTCGTAGGCGGTCGGGAAGATGTCCGCGAGCAGGACGGCGTCCTTGCTCTCCACCGCGCTGGGCAGGGCGTGCACGGACAGGTCGGCATAGGGGACGCGGACGTACTCGGCCTGGGTCCCGTCGATCAGGTGCCCCAGGATCCAGCCTCCGCCGCCCCGGCACTGGCCGTAGCTGCTCTCGCGGCAGTAGCGGCAGCGGCCGCAGGCGCTGATGCAGGAGACCAGCACGCGGTCGCCCGGACGTACGGTCCGGACGTCGCTGCCGACCTCCACGATCTCGCCGACGGCCTCGTGGCCCAGGACCGTGCCCGGACTCACCTCGGGCACGTCGCCTTTGAGTATGTGCAGGTCCGTGCCGCAGATGGTGACGGCGCCGACCCGCACGATGGCGTCGGTGGACTCCTTGACGGCAGGGTCCGGGACCTCCTCCCAGGCGGACTGCCCGGGGCCGTGGAAGACGAAGCCTTTCATGACGCTCCTCACCAATGTGTGTCGGATTGCCGATCGCCCCGCACCTCCAGCTTGTTCCGTAACCACCCGACCCGCTTGGGCCGTCCGGCCCCATCGGCTGCCGGACGGGCCGCAACGGGCCCCACACACTGTCGGTGGCGCGACCGTCATCGGCCCGCAGGGCGAGATCGTCTCCTGGCGGTGCCCACGCTCGCGGCGCGCATGGACCCACTGGCCGCCGGGCCGGGCGTGCTGTGGTGCGCGCGGCTCGCTTCCGATGCCCGGCTCCGCGGGCCGTTCGGCCCCTCCCCCTGAGGGAGGGTGCACGACAGGCTGAAGCCGCGAAGGTGCGTGTCCCGCTGCGCCGGAGAGGCCTACCGCGATGGAACGAGTGATCCTTGTCTGTACCGACCCGTCGTCGCACGGCCGTTCCGCGGTCGACTGGGCCGAGCGGGAGGCCCGACTGCACGGTCTGCCGCTGTGTGCGGTCCCCGGCTCGGCGCCGGACCCGAGCCGGGTGGCCATGGTCGTGGGCAACATCCCTGACGAGGCGGACGCCACAGGCCCCCCTCTCGGCTCCCGTTCGCCGGTGGCCGTCCGGGCTTGGGACTGTCCGCTGGTGCTCGTTCCGGACGGACCCGCATCCACTCACCGTTCCGGCAGGGTCGTCCTCGGAGTGGACGCCCGAGCCCCCTCTGGCGCCGCGATCGACTTCGCCTTCGCCAGCGCCCGGGTACGAGGTGCGCTCCTGCACGTCGTGCACTCCTGGTCGCTCTCTTCCTGTGCCGCCGAGTGGCCCTTCGCCCTGCCCGAGACGGAGCGTGCGACCTGGGAGGACCACGAGGTGCAGTGCCTGGCCGACGTGCTGCGTCCGTGGCGCGAGAAGTACCGGGAGGTGCCGGTGCTCGAGGACGTCGTCCTCCTCACGCCGGATCAAGCGCTCCTGCACCGCTGCGAGAGCGCCGAACTGGTCGTGGTGGGCCGGCAGCCCGGTGCGGAGTGCGGCAGCGTCGCCCGGGCCCTCCTGCGCGCCGCGACCTGCCCGGTTGCCGTGGTGCCGGCCCGATGACTCCACGAGTCGGCCCCGATGCCGGGTTCGCGCCGGGCATCGGGGCCGACCTGCATGAGCCGAACGACTCCTCTCGCTCTCCTCCGCGTGCGTCGGCCTCCTACGCGTGCGTCAACTCGTCGGCGATGCCGTGCGCCCATGCCTGGATCACACCGAAGTCCCGGAAGTCGCCGCCCTTCCCGGAGCGGAGGATCATCCCGGCCACTCGCCCCCTGGCGCCTTCCTCCAGGCATCCTCCGAAGGTGACGTGCTCCCGGGCATCCAGTCGGATCACGGCCCGCCGCACGCCGCGCACGGGCGGGATGTCCCGCTCGGAGGCCGAGGCGTCGAGCGGTCCGCTGCTGAACAACCACACCGGACGCTCCGCGAGCACGGCGCGGTGCCGGCGGACGAACCGCCGCGCGTCCTTGTGCCAGCGCCCCCCGTAGAGCCCGCCGCCGACCACGACGGCGTCGTACCGGGCCACATTCGTCACGGATTGGGCCGGGCGCGACTCGACCGTCAGCCCGTCCTTGCGCAGGACGTCAGCGACGGCTTCGGCGATCTCCGCGGTGGATCCGTTCGTCGTTCCGTAGGCGACCAACACGGTGTCGGTCATGGCGGTCCGCCTCCTCTCACATTCGGCGCAGCCAGTCGTCGGCCACGCCGTGCATCGCCTGCCCCTGTTGCTCGGTGCGCAGGTGAGCGTCGTCCAGCCGGTAGGTGAGCTTGCCGATCACCTCGACCACCCCGTCGATCCGACGGGTCATGGCGAGGGCGATCTCCGTCTCGCTCTTGCGTTCCATGTGGCCGGTGAGGGTGACGACGCCCTCCGCCACGGAGACCTCGACGCTGCCCGGCGGCAACCACAGAGCGCGCACCAGGACTTCCTCGATCACCACGTCGCGGATCTCCTTGTCGGGCCGCAGGAAGACCTGGAGCAGCTCGCGGCGGGTCACGATCCCGACGAGCCGGTCCTCCTCGTCGAGGACGGGCAGCCGTTCCACGCGCCGCTGCGCCATGGTGCGGGCGGCCTGGACGATGGTGTCGTCGGCGTGCACCGTGACGGGCGGCCGCGTCATCAGCTCACCGGCGGTGCGGGCCGTGCCTTTGGCGGCCTGACGCCTGGCGCCTGGTGTCAGCGCGGTGAGCCCCGCATGACGCTTCGGCTCGTACGGGTCGGCTGCGGTCGCCTGGTGCATCATCAGGTCCGTTTCGGACAGCACACCGACGACCCTCTCGTCCTCGTCGACCACCGGCAGTCCGCTGATCCGGTGGGTCGCCAGCAACCGGGCCACCTCCTTGAACGGTGTGCCGTGCTCGGCGCGGACGACGTCCGTAGTCATCATGGAGCCGACCTTGTGGTGCCTCATGGTCGTTCCCTCCTCAGCGCAGTCGGCGCAGATACGGGTCCTGGGGGCGACGCGGCAGCAGGCGTACCCGTGCGTCGAGCACGGTGACGCCGCCCGGTGTCGCCAGGACGGGGTTGAGGTCGGCCTCGGCCAGTTGCGGCAGGTCCGCCGCCATCCGGGACAGCCGCAGCAGTAGCTGTTCCAGTTCCTCGAGGTCGACGGGGGAGTTTCCGTTCGCGCCCACCAGCAGCGGGGCCCACCGCGGCGAGATGATCAGCTCGTGCACGTCGCGGTCGGTGAGCGGGGCGAGGCGGGCCGCGTGGTCGGCGAGCACCTCGGTGGCCGTGCCGCCCAGCCCGAACAGGACCAGCGGTCCGAAGACCTCGTCCTGGGCCACGCCCGCGAACAGCTCGGTGCCGCGGGCGGCGAGGGGTTGCACGACCACGCCGGTCATGAGTCCGGCGAAGCGGGTCTCCAGGTCCCGGAACGCGGCCCGCACCTGGGAGTCACCGCGCAGGTCGAGGTGGACGGCGTGCTGCTGGGTCTTGTGCAGGAGTCCGGGCCAGTGGGCCTTCATGACCACCCGGCCGTCGAAGCCGCGCAGCCGGGAGGCGGCGAGCACGGCGTCGTCCTCGGTCTCCGCCCAGGCCCAGGGGGTCTGTGGGATGCCGTAGCAGGCCAGCAGGTCGGCGCAGGTGCGCGGGTCGAGCCAGCCGCCGTCGGAATGCGCCGCCAGGTACTCCGCGACGACGGTGCGGGCCCGCCCGGTCTCGGTGTCGTCGAGATCCGGGACGACGCCGGCGGGCCGGGCGAGCCATTCGGCACGCTCGGCGGCGTGGGCCAGTGCGCGGGCGGCCGCCTGCGGTTCGGCGTACGAGGGGATCGTGGCGCCGTCGGCGGCGGGGAGCAGCCGTACGGACCGGTCCTGCTCCAGACGTACGGCGAGCACGGGCCGCGCCCGCCGTCCGGGAGCCGCGGTGAGGGCCCGCGCCAGGTCGTCGCCGGTGGCGGCGGCGAGCGCCGTGGGCACGAGAGCCACCACGACAGCGTCGATGCCGGGGCACCGGGTGAGGCGGTCGACGCACTCGGTGAGCTGCTCCTCGGACACGGTGGCGGTGGCGTCGACGGGATTGCCGATGGCGGCGCCGTCCGGCAGCACACCGAGCAGTTCGTCGATCATCGCTGGAGTGAAGGGGGGCAGCGCCAGTCCCGCCTCCGCGCAGGCGTCGGCGGTGAGCACTCCTGCGCCGCCCGCGTTGGTGACGATCGCGACGCGGCTGCCTTCCGGCAACGGCTGTGAGTGGAACAGGGCGGCCGTTTCCAGGAGTTCGCCGACCGAGCGGGTCGCGGTGATGCCGGCCTGGGTGAACAGTGCGCCGCGGGTCATGGTGCGGGTGGCGGCGGCCGCTGTGTGCGAGGCAGCCGCCTTGCGACCCGCCTCGGTACGGCCGGCGTCGACGGTCAGTACCGGGATGCGGCGGGTCACGCGCCGGGCGGTACGGGAGAAGGCGCGCGGGTTGCCGAAGGACTCCAGGTGCAGCAGGGCGAGGTCGGTGCGGCCGTCGCTCTCCCACCACTGGAGCATGTCATTGCCGCTGACGTCGTACTTGTCGCCGAGGGAGGCGAAGGACGAGACGCCGATGCCCAGCCGGGACAGTCCGTCGAGCAGCGCGATGCCGACTCCGCCGGACTGCACGGCGACACCGGCCGTCCCGGGGCGGGGATGTTCGGCGGCGAAGGTGGCGTCGAGGCTCAGTCCGGCTTCCGTGTTGGAGACGCCGAGGCAGTTGGGTCCGACCAGCCGCATGCCGTAGGTACGGCATGCGGTCAGCAGGGTCCTCGCCTGAACGTGGTCGAGTCCGGCGGTGACGACGACGAGCGCGCGTACCCCGGCCCTTCCGCACTCGTCGGCGACGACCGGGACGGCGGCGGCCGGGACGGCCACGATCACCAGGTCGGGCGTCTTCGGCAGCTCCGCGACGGACGGA
Organism: Streptomyces sp. NBC_00289; assembly: GCF_041435115.1. NCBI lineage: Bacteria > Bacillati > Actinomycetota > Actinomycetes > Kitasatosporales > Streptomycetaceae > Streptomyces > Streptomyces sp. NBC_00289. The sequence goes on from NZ_CP108046.1 coordinate 1,313,489, forward strand.
TGGGCCGGCACGCCGAGCACCGAGGTGACGCAGGGGTTCACGGCGAACAGGCGATGGGTGAAGCCGCCGGTCTGCAGGTGGTGCAGGACGGCCCGGCCCACTGATCCGGGCGTGCGTCCCGCGCCGACCACGGCGACCACGGACGGTCGCAGCAGGGGCAGCAGGCTGGCGATGTCGGCGGACCGGCCCCGGGCCTCGACGGCCGACAGGTATGCGTCGTCCTGGTCGAGGTGGACGGTGCAGCGCACCTCCGGCCCCTCGAAGCGGCGGGAGGTGCGCAGACCGAGGTCGGCGAACAGGCGGAGCACCTCGTGGTTCTCGCTGAGCGCGTCGGCGGTGAAGGTGGTGATGCCCTCCGCCCGCGCCGCCGAGACCAGGTGCTCGACGAGCAGGGTGCCCACGCCCCGGTGGTGCAGGCCGTCGGCGACGGCGATGGAGATCTCCGCGCCGTCCTTCTCCCCGCCGGTGTCGTATTCGGCCAGCCCGATCACCGCGCCGTTCGCCTCGGCCAGCAGGGCCCGGTAGCCCGGGCGCGCGGAGGCGCAGGCCCGGTCGGCCGCCATGGCCGCGGAGCGCCGGCTCGCCGCGAAGAACCGCAGGCGGAGGTTGTCCTGCGACATCTCCCCGTAGAGCCCCCGCAGCTGGTCGTGGTCACTCGGCAGCACCCGTCGTATGCACACGGTGGTGCCGTCCGCGAGCAGGGCGTGGACCGAGGATCGGTCGAGCAGGTCGTCCGTCATCGCTGGTCTCCTCCATGGCTTCCCGTACTTCGATCGTCCGGCGGGGCGGCGGCGGAGCCCATGGGCTGTGCGGGGCCACCCCGGGGCCGGTCGGCCCTTTCGCCGCGGCCGGCCGGCCCCGGCACACCGAACGATCAGCGCGTCATTCGTCCGCCACCAGCGCCGTCAGGTCCAGGAGGCGGTTGGTGTATCCCCATTCGTTGTCGTACCAGCCGAACACCTTGGCCAGCGTGCCGTTGGCCTGGGTCAGCGCCGGGTCGAAGACGCAGGACACGGGATCGCCGATGACGTCGCGGGACACGATCGGGGCCTTCGACACGCGCAGGATGCCGTTCAGCGGGCCCTCCGCGGCCTCCTCGAACACGGCGTTGATCTCGTCCGCGGTGGTCTCCCGGCCAAGGACGACGGCCAGGTCGGTGAGCGAGCCGTCCTCCACGGGCACCCGGACCGCGATCCCCTCCAGGGCCCCGGCCAGCTCCGGCAGCACCAGGCCCACGGCACGGGCGGCTCCGGTGCTGGTGGGGATGATGCTCAGGGCTGCCGAGCGGGCCCGGCGGAGGTCCTTGTGCGGGCCGTCGAGCAGGGACTGGTCGTTGGTGTAGCCGTGGATGGTGGTCATCATGCCGCGTTCGATGCCGAAGGCGTCGTGGAGCACCTTGACCATCGGGGCGACGCAGTTGGTGGTGCAGGAGGCGGCGGAGACGATCCGGTCGCGGTGCCGGTCGTAGACGTTGTCGTTGACGCCCATCACGATGGTGGCGTCCACACCCCTGCCGGGGGCCGACAACAGCACGGTGTGGGCTCCGCCCTTCAGGTGCAGGGCCGCGGAGTCGCGGTCGCGGAAGCGGCCGGTGGACTCGACGACGATGCCGGCGCCGTAGTCGGACCAGTGCAGGGCGGCCGGGTCGCGCTCGGCGGTGACCTCGATGCGTCGCCCGTCGACCGTGATGGAGCTGTCGTCGTGCTGGACGTCGCGTCCGATGCGCCCGAACGTCGAGTCGTACTCGAGCAGGTGGGCCAGGGTGGCGGGTGAGGTGATGTCGTTGACGGCGACCACCTGGGCGACCTGGGTCCCTTCCTCGGCCCGGTCGAGGGCCGCGCGCAGATAGGTGCGGCCGATGCGGCCGAAGCCGTTGATGCCGACGCGTACGGGCATGGCGGTGGGTTCCTTCCCGGGCGTGGGGAGGTTCAGGAGTTCCAGGTCCAGTCGGCGACTTCGGGCAGGTCGGTGCCGTGCTCGCGGATCCAGGACTGGTGGCGGGTACGGGCGTCGGCCATCTCCTGGCGTACGGCGGCGGCGCGCACCGCGAGGCCGGGGACCCGGTCGACGACGTCCATGACGAGCCGGTAGCGGTCGAGGTCGTTGCGGACGACCATGTCGAACGGCGTGGTCGTGGTGCCCGACTCCTTGTAGCCGCGCACGTGCAGGTTGCGGTGCCCGGTACGGCGGTAGGCGAGGCGGTGGATCAGCCAGGGGTAGCCGTGGTAGGCGAAGATCACCGGCTTGTCCTGGGTGAACAGTCCGTCGTACTCGAAGTCGCTCATGCCGTGCGGGTGTTCCTCCCGAGGCAGGAGCCGGGTCATGTCGACCACGTTGACCACGCGGACGGCGAGGTCCGGCAGGTGTCGGCGCAGCAACTGCGCGGCGGCCAGCACCTCCAGGGTGGGCACGTCTCCGGCGCAGGCGAGGACGACGTCGGGCTCGCCGCCGTTCTCCGTGCCGGCCCACTCCCAGATCCCGGCGCCGCGGGCGCAGTGCGCGCGGGCGGCGTCCATGGACAGCCAGTCGAAGGACGGCTGCTTGCCGGCCACGATCACGTTGACGTAGTCGCGGCTGCGCAGGGCGTGGTCGGCCACCGACAGCAGGGTGTTGGCGTCCGGCGGCAGGTAGACGCGCACGACGTCCGGGCTCTTGTTGAGGACGTGGTCGACGAAGCCGGGGTCCTGGTGGGAGAAGCCGTTGTGGTCCTGACGCCACACGTGTGAGGTGAGCAGGTAGTTGAGGGAGGCGATGGGGGCGCGCCACGGCAGCTCCCGGGATGTCTTGAGCCACTTGATGTGCTGGTTGACCATCGAGTCGACGATGTGGACGAACGCCTCGTAGCAGGAGAACAGCCCGTGCCGGCCGGTCAGCAGGTAGCCCTCCAGCCAGCCCTGGCAGGTGTGCTCCGAGAGGATCTCCATCACCCGGCCGTGGTGTTCGAGGTGTTCGTCGACCGGCAGGTGTTCGGCCTGCCAGGCCTTTCCGCTGACGTCGAAGACGGCCTGGAGCCGGTTGGAGGCCGTCTCGTCCGGTCCGACGAGGCGGAAGTCCCGGCGTCCGCCGGTGTCCTTCATCACCTGGGCGAGGAGGTCGCCGAGCACACGGGTGGGCTCGTGCAGGGTCGTGCCGGGCTTGTCGACGGGCACCGCGAAGTCGTCGAGCGGGGCGAGAGGGAGGTCCCGGACGAGCAGTCCGCCGTTGGCGTAGGGGCTCGCGCCCAGCCGCTTGGTGCCGTCGGGGACGCAGGCGAGGACGTCCGCGACGGGCCGGCCGTCGGAGCCGAAGAGCTCCCGGGGCCGGTACGAGCGCAGCCACGCCTCCAACTGGCGGAGGTGGTCGGGGTTTTCGCGAACGCCCGCGAGCGGCACCTGGTGGGCGCGCCAGGTGCCCTCGACGGGCTCGCCGTCCACCTCGGCGGGCCCGGTCCAGCCCTTGGGCGTACGCAGCACGATCACGGGCCAGTGCACGCGCTCGGTGACGCCGTTCTCGCGGGCGGTCCGCTGCATCACGGCGATGCGGTCCAGCGCCGTGTCCATCGCCGCCGCCATCGCCCGGTGCACCCGGGCGGGGTCGTCTCCGGTGACGTGGATCGGCTCGTGCCCGTAGCCGCGCAGCAGCTGGTCGAGTTCGGCCTCCGGAAGGCGGGAGAGCACCGTCGGGTTGGCGATCTTGTAGCCGTTGAGGTGCAGGATCGGCAGCACCGCGCCGTCGTGGACCGGATCGAGGAACTTGTTGGAGTGCCAGGCGGCGGCCAGCGGGCCGGTCTCCGCCTCACCGTCGCCGATCACGCAGGCGACCAGCAGGTCGGGGTGGTCGAACGCGGCTCCGTAGGCGTGGGCCAGCGAGTAGCCGAGCTCGCCGCCCTCGTGGATCGAGCCGGGCGTCTCCGGGGCGACGTGACTGGGCACACCGCCCGGGAAGGAGAACTGCCGGAACAGCCGCGCCATGCCCTCCCCGTCCCGCGACACGTCCGGATAGGTCTGGCTGTAGCTGCCCTCCAGCCACGAGTTGGCCAGGATCGCCGGACCCCCGTGCCCAGGCCCCCACACGCACAGCGCGTCCAGCCCCCTGGCCTTGATCACCCGGTTGAGGTGGGTGTGGACCAGGTTGAGGCCGGGCGAGGTGCCCCAGTGGCCGAGCAGCCTGGGCTTGATGTGCTCGGGGCGCAGGGGCTCGGTGAGCAACGGATTGGACATCAGGTAGATCTGGCCGGCGGTGAGATAGTTGGCGGCGCGCCAGTGCGCGTCCAGGGTGCGCAGTTCCTCGTCGGAAAGTACGGTGGCGTCCTGGTGTTCGACCTTGGACATGAGTGAGACTCCGGAAGTCGTCGGCGTAGAGGTCATCGGGCGGTGGAGGCGGCATGGCCGGCAAGAAGGCGGCGACACTGCCGCGCAAGGCGTACGAGAAGGAACTGCTGCGCCTGCAGACCGAGTTGGTGAAGCTGCAGGAATGGGTGCGGGCGTCGGGCACCCGGCTGGTGGTCGTCTTCGAGGGACGGGACGCGGCGGGCAAGGGCGGCACGATCAAACGGGTCGCCGAACACCTCAACCCGCGGGTGGCCACGATCACGGCGCTCCCCAAGCCGACCGAGCGCGAGCGTACGCAGTGGTACTTCCAGCGGTACGTCGAGAACCTGCCGGCGGCCGGGGAGATCGTGCTGTTCGACCGGTCCTGGTACAACCGGGCCGGGGTCGAGCACGTGATGGACTTCTGCACGAAGGAGGAGCACCAGCTCTTCCTGCGCCAGTGCCCGATCTTCGAGCGCATGCTGGTCGAGGACGGCATCCTGCTGCGCAAGTACTGGTTCTCGGTGAGCGACACCGAGCAGCAGGAGCGCTTCCGGCGCCGCCTCGATGATCCACTGCGGCGCTGGAAGCTGTCCCCGATGGACCTCGAGTCGATCACCCGCTGGGAGGCGTACTCCCGGGCCAAGGACGAGATGATGGTGCACACCGACATCTCCGAGGCGCCCTGGTACGTGGTCGAGAGCGACGACAAGCGCCGGGCACGGCTGAACATGATCGCCCATCTGCTGGACTCCGTGCCCTACCGTGATGTGCCCCCGGCCGTCCTCGAGCTTCCGAAGCGACCGGAGTCGACCGGCTACGTGCGCACCTCGCGCGATCTGCAGACCTACGTCCCCGACCACGCGGCGAATCTCTGAGGAGCCGGCCACCACTGTCACACCCGCTCGGGTACGACGGCGACGGCGCAGGCGGCGTGGTGCAGCACCGCGTGGGCGACGCGCCCCAGCTGAAGCCCGAGGTGCCCCTGGTCGCGCCGGGCGCCGACCACCAGGAGGTCGGCCTCGTGGGAGGCGGCCAGGAGCACCCTGCGGGCGGGGCCCTCCTCTGTGCGACCGCGTAGTTCCACATCCGCGGGCGCGTCCTTCAGCGCCTGCTCCAGGGCCTCGACGGCCTGCTGTTCGTGCAGTCTGGCGGGTTCCCCGACGAGCAGGGGGTGGTCGGTGGTCTCGTGCGCGGGGCATCGCCAGGCGCGTACGGCGTCCAGGGTCGCCCGGCGCAGCCTCGCCTCCTGGACGGCGAAGCGAAGTGCGGCGGAGCCCGGCCCGGTCTCGCCGACACCCACGACGACGCGGCCGTGGGCTGTGGCCCGGCCCTGGTTGTCGTCGCCGCCGCGCAGCACGATCACCGGGCAGTCCGCGTGAGCGGCGACGGTCAGGCCGACCGACCCGAGCAGCACCTCCAGGAGGCCGCTGCGACCGCGGGTGCCGAGCACCAGCGCGGAGGCGTTGCGTCCCTCCCGGACGAGGGCGTACTCGGGTTCCTCGGGCAGCACGTCGGTGGAGACGTCGACGTCGGGCCGACGCAGGCGGAGCCGCTGTGCGGCGGTCCGCACGATGTCCTCGGCCGTGACCTGCTCGGCCGGCTTGCCGAAGTCGGCCGCGAGGGACTCGCCCTCGTACCGTTCCCAGAGCGAGGCGTACACCAGGCGCAGCGGGGCGCCGCGCAGGGCGGCCTCGTCGGCCGCCCAGTCGGCGGCCCGCAGGCTCGGCTCGGAGCCGTCCACGCCGACCACGATCGGAAGGTCCATCGTCCTCACCGCCCCGCGCCCATGTCGAAGACGATCCGGGCCTTGACCTCACCGCGCAGCACCTCGTCGATGGAGTCGTTGACGGAGACGAGGGGGCGGGCCTCGTAGATGACTTTGGTGCGGCCGGCCGCGTGCAGCTGGAAGACCTCGGCGAGGTCCTGCCGGGTGCCGACGATCGAGCCGATCACGGAGGTGCCGTTGAGCACGGTGTCGAAGATGGGCACGCGGACCGTGCCGTGTGCCGGCAGGGCCACCATGACCAGCTTGCCGCCGCGTCGCAGCCCGGAGTTGACGGCCTCGAAGGCCGCGTCGTTCACCGCGAGCGCGATGGCGGCGTGGGCTCCGCCGTGCTGCTTGAGCACCTCGCCGACGTTGTCCTTGCGAGCGTCGATGAGGAGGTCCGCGCCGAGTTCGGCGGCGAGTTCGAGCTTCTCGTCGGTGACGTCGATCGCGGCGACGGTGGCACCGGCGATCTTCGCGTACTGCACGGCGAGGTGGCCGAGGCCGCCGATGCCGGAGACCGCGACCAGTTGGGTGGGCTTGACGTCGGCGACCTTCAGCGCCTTGTACGTCGTCACGCCCGCGCAGGTCAGCGGGGCGGCGTCCAGGGCGGTGATCCCGTCGGGCACGCGCTGCGCGAAGTCGGCCCAGGCCAGCATCTTCTCGGCGTATCCGCCGTCGCAGCCGTAGCCGGTGTTGACCTGCTGCTCGCACAGGGTCTCCCAGCCGGACAAACAGTGCTCGCACCGCCCGCAGGCCCTGCCGAGCCAGGGCACGGCGACGCGCTGCCCGACGGACAGGTGGGTGACGCCCTCGCCGAGCGCCTCCACCAGGCCGACGCCCTCGTGCCCGGGGACGAACGGCGGGTTCGGCTTGACCGGCCAGTCGCCGTGCGCCGCGTGGATGTCGGTGTGGCACAGTCCGGACGCCTCCACCCGGACGCGGACCTGGCCGGGGCCGGGCTCCGGGTCGGGACGCTCCTCGATGACGAGGGGTTCGCCGAACGCTCGTACGACCGCTGCCTTCATGGGTTTCTTCTCCTCAGGGACGGGTCAGCTGTGGGGGACGACGGCGACGGGGGCGGCGGAGTGGTGCAGGACCGCGTGCGTGACGTGCCCGATGTGGGCGCCGAACGGGCTGCGGCGGATGCGCCGGCCCACGACGACGAGGGAGGCCCCACGCGAGGCGTCCACCACGTGGACGGCCGCGCTGCCGTAGCGGGACTCCTCGACGACGTCGACGTCCGGGTACTTCGTCCGCCACGGCCGCAGCACCTCGGCCAGGGCTTCGGCGTCGGCGAGGGCCAGTGCCTCGTGCAGGGCGGGGTTGGCGGGCGTGCCGTACGCGTAGTAGGGCGGTGGGTTCCAGCCGTGGACGACCCGCAGGGATGTCGCGCGGCGCTCGGCGGCGTCGAAGGCGAACTCGATCAGCGTGTCGTCCGGGTGCTCGATGTCCAGTCCGAGCGCCACGGGCCGGAACGGCGTCGCCGCGGACGGAATCCCCGCCGGGTCCATCTCGTGCTCGTCGGCGGCCGCCTCCAGCGCGCGGACCAGCACCACGGGGCGGTCCGCGTGCGCGACGGCGGACAGGCCCACGGAGCCGACCATGAACCCGCCGATCCCGCCGAGGCCGCGCGAGCCCAGGACGAGCAGTTCGGCGCTCTTCGCCGCCTCGGCAAGGACGTCACCCGGGTGTCCGGAGAGCTGCTCGCTGATCACCTCGACGCCCGGGTGACGGAGACCGATGCCCTCGGCGGCTTCCCGAGGAACGCGATCGATCCAGTGCTGCTGGGTCTCGGCTCCCAGAAGAGGCGCCTGAGCCATCGGCTCCGGAACCGGCTCCCAGACATGGACGATCTTCAGTGGCAGGCCGCGCAGCTCGGCCTCGCGGGCCGCCCACTCCGCGGCGGCCCGGCTCTCACGCGAGCCGTCGAGACCTACGATGATGGTGCGGAGCATGATCTCCACCTCCTGGGGCGAGGGATCTGATTCCAGCGTCGTCTTCGGGACGTTCCTCGTGCAGGGGCCACTGGTCCCGAACCGGGGCCGACCGACCCCCCGCACGGCTCGGCGCGGCGGGCCGGGTGCGAGGCCCACCGCGCCGCGGGTACTCAGCGCAGCCAGCTGTGGTCACGGACGAACGGCAGCTTGGCCCACATCCGACCAGCGCCCAGGGTGTCGCCGGCGGCGGCCGCGGCCAGGGCGATCAGGGCGACGGCGTAGATCAGGTGGTAGTCGACGAACGGGTTCGTCGACATGCTCGCCGAGCCGTCCGAGAGGTGCTTGGCGGGCGGCCACTCGGCGATCCACATCAGCGCCATCATCGCGGTGCCCGCGACGGCGGCGAAGCGCAGCGCGACCCCGGCGACCAGGGCGAGGCCGATGCCGAGCAGGCCGAGCATGAACAGCCAGTTCGCCCACGGGTCGCCGGCCCAGGAGTGGAAGGTGGACTCCATCGGCCCGACGGCGACCGAGCCGAGGAAGCCCTTCGTCGGCGAGCCACCGTCGATCCAGCCGTTGCCGGAGGGGGTGGCGTAGCCGAAGCCGAAGGTCTTGTCGAGGAAGGCCCACAGGAAGACGAACCCGGTGGTCAGGCGCAGGGACGCGAAGGCATAAGCCCGCCAGGTGCTCAGGCCGGCGTGTTCCGACACGGCGGACTCGGGAGTGGAGGCGGTCCGGCTCCTGCGCAGCGACGGCAGGGGGAAGCCGGAGCTCCGGCGAGGGTGCTCGTGCACGGCCATGGTCGTGATTCCCTTCGAGGGGGTCGGGTCGTTGCCTGACGTCACTCACTCTGGCCCCACGCGCCGGGCGGTGCCGGATGCCGAAGGTCCGTGACCGCTGGGCCGAACGGCCCTGTGTTCGCGGGCCGTTGGGCTCGGTGTGACACATCGGACGCGCGGGCCCCCGCCGTGCCTCTCGCGCCGGGTCGCACACCGGTGGATCATGAGGTCGGACGACGGAAGGCGGCAGATGTCCCAGGGCTCGGGCAGAGGCGTCGAAGGGTGGCACCGTGTGGTGCCCGGTCTCGTCTCGCTCCTCGGCTACCGGCGCTCGTGGCTCACGGGTGACCTGCTCGCCGGTGTGACCGTGGCCGCGTACCTCGTGCCGCAGGTCATGGCGTACGCGGGAGTGGCGGGGCTGCCACCGGTCGCAGGCCTGTGGGCGATCCTCCCGGCCCTCGCGACGTACGCCCTGTTCGGCTCCTCGCGACTGCTGTCGGTCGGCCCCGAGTCCACCACCGCCCTCATGACGGCCACCGTGGTCGCCCCGCTCGCCGCCGGAGACGCCGGGCGCTACGCGGCACTGGCGGCGGCCCTCGCGGTCACGGTCGGACTGCTCTGCCTGGTCGCCCGGGCGGTACGGCTGGGCTTCCTCGCCGACCTGCTCTCCCGGCCCGTCCTGATCGGCTACCTGGCGGGCGTGGCCTGCATCATGATGGTGGATCAGCTGCCAAAACTCACCGGGGTCCCGACGACCGGTACGGACTTCTTCCCTCAACTGTGGTTCTTCGTCAGCCACCTGACAGACGCGCACCCGGCCACCGTGGTCTTCTCTGCCATCACCCTGGTGTTCCTCCTCCTGATGGCCCGCTACGTCCGGGCCGTACCCGGCCCCCTGGTCGCCGTCGTCCTGGGCACCGCCGCCGTCGTGGCCTTCGACCTCGACGGCCGGTACGGGCTCAAGGTGATCGGCGAGGTGCCGTCCGGACTGCCGAGCCTCGCCGTCCCGGACCTGAGCGAGCTGCCGCGTCTCGTGCTCCCCGCGCTCGGCGTGCTGCTCGTCGCGTACACCGACTTCATCCTCACCGCGCGGGCGTTCACCGGCCACGACGACGGTCCCGGGCTCGACGCCAACCAGGAGTTCCTCGCTCTGGGGGCGGCGAACCTCGGTGCCGGGGTGCTGCACGGCTTCCCGGTGAGCAGCAGCGCCAGCCGCACCGCGCTTGCCTCCTCGGCAGGCGCCCGCAGCCAGGCGTACTCCCTGGTCGCGGGGGCGGTGGTGCTCGCCGTACTGCTCTTCCTCAGCCCCCTGCTGACGCGCACCCCCTCCGCCGTGCTCGGTGCGCTCGTCGTCTACGCGGCGGTCCGCATGATCGACCTCGCGGGCTTCCGCCGGCTGGCGTCCTTCCGCCGCCGGGAACTGCTCCTGGCCCTCGGCTGCCTCGCCGGAGTGCTCGCACTGGACATCCTGTACGGGGTGATCGTGGCCGTCGGGCTGTCGGTGGCCGAGCTGCTGACCCGGGTGGCCCGCCCGCACGACGCGGTCGAGGGCCTGGTCCCGGGCGTGGCCGGCATGCACGACATCGACGACTACCCGCGGGCCCGCACGATCCCCGGTCTGCTCGTGTACCGCTACGACTCCCCGCTGTTCTTCGCCAACGCGGAGAACTTCAGGCGCCGCGCCCTGGCCGCCGTCGGCGAGCAGACCGAGCCCGTCCGCTGGTTCGTCCTCAACACCGAGGCCAATGTCGAGGTCGACATCACCGCCCTCGACGCGGTCGAGGAACTGCGCCGCGAACTGGTCGGCCGGGACGTCGTGTTCTGCCTCGCCCGCGTGAAGCAGGAACTGCTGGCGGACCTGGAGGCGTACGGGCTGGTGGACTCGGTCGGCAGGGAGCGAATCTTTCCGACGCTGCCGACGGCCGTGGCCGCGTACCGCGCGTGGCTGGGACGTCAGTAGGCGGGCACGCCCTGCTCCCTGAAGCGTTCGCGGACGCTGTCGGTCAGGACCGGGTCGGGAACCGGGGTGTCGCGCAGCGGGAAGGGGATGCCGAGAGCCTCGTACTTCGGGGCGCCGAGCTTGTGGAAGGGCAGTACGTCGACGCGCTCGACCGCGCCGAGTCCCGCGACGAAACCGGCCAGGGCGTCCACGGAGCGCGGATCGTCGGTCCAGCCGGGGACCAGCACGTATCGGATCCACATCGAAACGCCGAGGCGGTCGAGGCGGGTGGCGAAGTTCAGGGTGGGGGCGAGGCGGCCGCCGGTCAGTTTCCGGTAGGTGCCGAGGTTGAAGGACTTGATGTCCAGCAGGACCAGGTCGGTGTCGGCGAGGAGTTCGTCGGTGGCACGGGCGCCGAGGAAGCCGGAGGTGTCCAGGGCGGTGTGCAGTCCGGCCTCCTTGCAGCGGCGCAGCACCTCGCCGGTGAACGCGGGCTGGAGCAGCGGCTCTCCCCCGGTGATCGTCACCCCGCCGCCGGCGGTGGTGATGAAGGAGCGGTACTTCTCGATCTCCGCCATCACCTCGTCCACCGTCATCTCCCGGCCGTCGCGCATGTGCCAGGTGTCGGGGTTGGCGCAGTACAGGCAGCGCAGGGGGCAGCCGCTGACGAAGAGGACGAACCGGGTCCCGGGACCGTCCACGCCGGTGGACAGGTCCCAGGAGTGGATCCGGCCGGTCGTCATGGCCTTCACAGCGTTCCGTGGAAGGTGCGGCTGATCACGTCGAGCTGCTGCTCGCGGGTCAGCCGGACGAAGTTGACGGCGTACCCCGAGACGCGGATGGTCAGGTCCGGGTACTTCTCCGGGTGCTCCATCGCGTCCTCCAGGGTGCCCCGGTCGAGCACGTTGACGTTCATGTGGAAGCCGCCGGCCGCCATGTAGGCGTCGAGAATGCCCACCAGGTGGCCCGCCCGCTCATGAGCGGCGTGCCCCAGTCCCTCCGGGGTGATCGTCGTGGTCAGCGAGATGCCGTCGCGAGCCTGCTCGTACGGCAGCTTCGCCACCGACAGCGCGGAGGCGGCCACGCCGTGCCGGTCACGGCCGTTCATCGGGTTGGCGCCCGGGGCGAAGGGCTGTCCGGACCGGCGCCCGTCGGGGGTGTTGCCGGTGTGCTTGCCGTAGACGACGTTCGAGGTGATCGTCAGCACGGACTGCGTGTGCTCGGCACCCCGGTAGGTGGGGTACCTGCGGACCTTCGCCATGAAGGACTCCACGAGGCCGACGGCGAGAGCGTCCGCTCGGTCGTCGTTGTTGCCGTACGCCGGGAACTCGCCCTCGGTCCGGAAGTCGACGGCCAGCCCGGTGGCGTCCCTGATGACCTTCACCCGGGCGTACTTCACCGCGGACAGACTGTCCGCCGCGACGGACAGCCCCGCGATGCCACAGGCCATGAAACGGTGTACCGGGTGGTCGTGCAACGCCATCTCGACGCGCTCGTAGGCGTACTTGTCGTGCATGTAGTGGATGACGTTCAGCGTGTTGACGTACGTCCCCGCCAGCCAGTCCAGGACACCGTCATAGGCCGCCGACAGCTCCTCGTAGTCCAGGTACTCGCCCGTCAGAGGGGACCTCGCGGGAGTGACCTGGTCGCCGGTCATCTCGTCCCGGCCGCCGTTGACGGCGTAGAGCAGCGCCTTCGCGAGGTTCACCCGGGCCCCGAAGAACTGCATTTCCTTGCCCACCGCCATGGCGGAGACACAGCAGGCGATCGCGGTGTCGTCGCCGTTGCGGGGCCGGATCAAGTCGTCGGACTCGTACTGGACGGCGCTGGTGTCGATCGACACCTGGGCACAGAACTCCTTGAAACCGGCCGACAGCCGGGGCGACCACAGCACGGTCAGGTTCGGCTCGGGGGCGGGGCCGAGGTTGTAGAGGGTCTGCAGGAAGCGGAAGGAGGTACGGGTGACCAGCGGGCGGCCGTCGTCGCCGACGCCTCCGATCGATTCGGTGACCCAGGTGGGATCGCCGGAGAAGAGGACGTCGTACTCGGGGGTGCGCAGGAACCGGACGATCCGCAACTTGATCACGAAGTCGTCGATCAGTTCCTGGGCGCGCGTCTCGTCGACGAACCCCTCGTCCAGGTCCCGCTGGAGGTAGACGTCGAGGAAGGTCGAGGTGCGGCCCAGCGACATCGCGGCGCCGTTCTGCTCCTTCACCGCGGCGAGGTAGCCGAGGTAGAGCCACTGCACCGCCTCGTGCGCGGTGACCGCGGGACGCGAGACGTCGCAGCCGTAGGTCGCCGCCATGCGGGTCAGCTCGCCCAGTGCCCTGATCTGCTCGGCGAGCTCCTCACGGTCACGGATGACGTGCTCGGTGGACGGCCGGCCGTCCAGCAGGGCTTTTTCGACGCGCTTGGCCTCGGTCAGCCGGTCGGTGCCGTACAGGGCGACGCGTCGGTAGTCACCGATGATCCGGCCACGGCCGTAGGCGTCGGGCAGACCGGTGATGATGCCGACCTTGCGTGCGGTCCGCATAGCGGCCGTGTACGCGTCGAAGACGCCGTCGTTGTGGGTCTTGCGGTAGGTCCCGAAAACCTTGGTCACGAACTGGTCGGGCTCATAGCCGTACGCCTTCAGGCCGCTCTCCACCATGCGCAGACCGCCGTTGGGCATGATCGCGCGCTTCAGCGGGGCGTCGGTCTGCAGCCCGACGATCAGTTCGCGGTCGCGGTCGATCCAGCCGGGGGCGTGCGAGGTGATCGTCGACGGCGTCGCGGCGTCCACGTCGAGGATGCCGCGCGCCCGCTCCTCGGGGAACAGTGAGCTGACCTTCTCCCAGACGGCACGGGTGCGGTCCGTGGGACCGGTCAGGAAGGACGCGTCACCCTGATAGGGGGTGTAGTTGGCCTGGATGAAGTCGCGGACGTCGATCAGCTCGCGCCAGCGCGTCCCGGCGAAGCCTCGCCAGGCCACGGTGACACGGTCACCCACTGTCACGGTTGCGGTCATCGCCGTTCCTCTCCTCGGTTCGTGTCCTGCACCTCGATGCTCGTCGCCCGTGATCGTCACGGGGAGTGCCGGACAGCGCCCACGGGCGGGCCGTCCGGCCCCGGCCCTCGGGGCCGGACGGCCCAGCCGCTCCCGGACCGGCCCGTCAGCCGGCCGGGAGCCCCTGCGACGCAGCTCGGCGGGGGCGCGTCGAGAAGGGGCCGCTGAGCGGGTGTCCTGTAGTCCTCGTAGACCGGGCAGGGTGTCGTGCAGGGCGCAGGCCCACCTTCTGCTTCGGGACCGACCGGCCCGAGCGATGCACCGGATGGCCCATGGCCCGTCCTGCGAGGCCCGGCACACGCTGGACGTGGAAGTCCTCACCTCGCCCCGGAGGTACGCCATGAACGCTGCCCTCACTCCCAGCCCCGGCATGCTGCGCGCGCTGTCCGCCGAACACCGCCGGCGGCTGCTGCACGTCGCCCGGGAGGTATCCATCCCTCAGGGCACACGTCTGTTCGACGAAGGTGGACGCGCAGACCGCTTCTGGATCATCCGCACCGGCAGGGTCGAGCTCGACATGCGTGTGCCGGGCCGTCGGGCGGCTGTCATCGAGAACCTCGGGCACAACGAACTGGTCGGCTGGTCCTGGCTTTTCACCCCGCACGTCTGGCACCTGGGCGCCGAGGCGGCCACGCCGGTGAGGGCCTACGAGTTCGACGCCACGGCCGTCCGGTCCATGTGCCAGGACGACGCGGCCCTCGGCAACGACATCGCCCGGTGGGTCGGTGAGGTACTCGCCCACCGTCTCCGCTCGGCCAGGACCCGCCTGCTGGACCTGTACGCCCCGTACGGCGCCGACAGCGTCGTCTGACCCCGGTCGCGACAAGTGACAGAGGAGTGATCATGCACGGCACCCCGCACATCGTCAGCGATGTCATGACCCATACGGTCGCCGCCGTCGGTCGCCGGGCGACCTTCAAGGAGATCGTGCAGCTGATGCACGACGGGAAGATCAGCGCTCTGCCCGTCATCGAGGGCGAGGGCCGTGTGGTCGGTGTCGTCTCCGAGGCGGATCTCCTGCCCAAGGAGGAGTTCCGCGACAGCGACCCGGACCGGTACACGCAACTGCGCCGCCTGTCCGACCTGGCGAAGGCCGGCGCGGTCACCGCGGAGGAGCTCATGAGCTCCCCCGCCCTCACCGTCCGCCCGGACACCACGCTGGCCCAAGCCGCCCGGACCATGGCCCGGGCGAGGGTCAAGCGACTTCCCGTGGTCGACGCCGTGGGCCTGCTCGAAGGCATCGTCAGCCGTGCCGACCTGCTCAAGGTCTTCCTCCGCACCGATGAGGAGATCGCCGAGGAAGCACGGCGCGAAGTCGTGTCGTACCTCTTCCCCACCCCGAACTCCAACGTGCGCGTGGACGTGCGGGACGGGGTGGTGAAGCTCGTGGGCCAGGTCCGGGACACCTCCCTGATCCCGGTGGCGGCACGCCTGGTCCGCGCGGTCGAGGGGGTCGTGGACGTGGACTTCGACCTCACGCGCCACAGCGAGCCGGCCCTGCCGAAGGACGTGCCCGCGGGCGACACCGACAGGGCCGACTCCGCGTGAACCCGCCGAGACCGGGTGGCCGTCCCCGCACGTCGAGCCTGTCGGGCCGGTTTCTCCGAGTGGGTGGGCCGGTCGGCCCTAGTACATTCGGCCCGGACACGTGATGATCGATGTCATGGACAGCCCGCGGCCTGTCCTCCACCGGGGAACGAGGTCACCATGCCAGAGGCGCGCAGCTTCACCGAGCAGAACCCGATCCGGGTGTTCCTGCTGGACGATCACGAGGTCGTCCGCCGCGGTCTGGCCGACCTGCTCGACGGCGAGCCGGACATCTCGGTGATCGGTGACGCCGGCACCGTCGGCCAGGCGCTCGCCCGGGGCCCCGCACTGCGTCCCGACGTCGCCGTCCTCGACGTACGGCTGCCCGACGGCGACGGCATCTCCGTCTGCCGTGAGCTGCGCAGCCAGATGCCGGAGCTGGCCTGTCTGATGCTGACCTCGTTCGACGACGAGGACGCCCTGCTCGACGCGATCATGGCCGGCGCCGCCGGCTACGTCCTCAAGCAGATCAAGGGATCGGATCTGGTATCAGCGGTACGCACGGTGGCCTCGGGCCAGTCCATGCTGGATCCCGCCACCACGGCCCGCCTCATGCGCTCCCTGCGGGCCGACCCCGCGGACAACCCGGCCGTGCCGTCCGAGCTGGCGAGCCTGTCACCACGGGAGAGGGACATCCTGGCCCTGATCGGCGACGGTCTGACCAACCGCGAGATCGGCAAGAAGCTCTACCTGTCGGAGAAGACCGTCAAGAACCACATCTCCCGGCTTCTGGCCAAGCTGGGTGTGCAGCGCCGGGTCCAGGCCGCGGTCCTCGCCTCCCACCTGGAGCATCCGGAGACGGGTGAACACCGGACCAGGTGACGACGGACGGCCCACCGGGATGGCGCGGTGGGCCGCCGCGCGGGGCCTGTCGCGGTAGCGGCCTCAGGTGCTACTGGACGAGTTCCCAGTCCTGCGAACCATCCGTGAGTACGTTCTGCAGGGTCAGTTGTGCCCCGGCGGAGGCACCGGTCACGTACAGGCTCGTGTTCTTGACCGACTGCAGCTTGTAGAACCCGTCGCTGGTCTTGACGAGGTTCCAGCTGCCGGTGTCGCTGTTGTCGACCCACTGGCCGATCTTCTGGCCCACCGTGGCGGTCCCGGTCCAGATGGCCGCCGCGCGGCCGCCCGACTTGTTCAGCAGGCTCACGCCGCCGTTCGGCTCGGTCGTCAGGTGCCAGTACTGGGTGTCCGCGTTGGCCGCCGAGCCCGGTGCCTCGAGCCGGACGTCGGGAACGTCCCCGTTGCCGATGTTCGCGTCGTTGGTCTTGTTCCCGGTGCCGATCACCTGGTCGGTCTTGCGGTTGACCAGCTGGTGGTAGGCGCCGTTCGAGTGGCCGAGGTCGACCTCGGCGTAGGCGATCGTGGAGGTGCCCTGGTTGTTGAGGATCGCGATGCGGCCGGTGGCCTCGACGTACTGCAGGTTGCGGCTGTAGCCGGCCTGCGAGGTGGTCTGGTACTCCTTCCACGCGCCGTCGCTGCGCCCGCTGTCGTTGACCCAGACGTTGCCGCTGCCGGCCGCGTTGTAGACCAGGCGCCCGCCGGGCAGCCTGATGAGGACCGGACTGCCGTTCGTCGCGAGGGGGTGGGAACCGGAGTCGAGCGGCAGGGTGGTGACGCCCGTGCCGGTGGGAGAGCCGGTGTAGAACTTCAGCGGGTTGTCGGCGAGGACGTACTTGGTGTTGACTCCGCCGCCCCAGTACTCGAAGGTCAGCAGCCACTTGCCGTCGGTCGTCCGGACGACGTTGGCCATGCCCGGCCGGCCGCCGCCGATCTCCGTCTTGCCGCCGCCCATGTTCTGGGTGAGTCCGGCGACGTCGACGACGGGTGCGCTCCACGCGGCGGCGGCGCCGTCCCAGGTCTTGTGGGCGAGGATCTGGCCGTGCGAGTCCGTGGCGGTGTCGTTGGCGGGGTCCAGGGTCGGGACACCGGTGGTCGCGTTGAAGCCGGTGTAGTCGTTCTCGTCGGAGTAGTAGCAGACGAGTTGGCCCTTGTAGACCATCAGGTACGGCTCCCAGATGGGGTCCACCTGGCTGTTGGTGTTCGCGGCCGCGATGTTCTGGCCGACCGCGCCCGCGCTGCCACCCTGCCAGCCGCCCGTCGCGATCACGTTGACGACCTTCCACGTCGCACCTTCGTCGGTGCTGGAGTACAGGGCGATCGCCAGGTCCTTGCGGTCGCCGTCGTTGGTCGGCGTCCAGTTGGGGTCGGCCGCCTTGTGCTCCTTGTAGTAGTAGTCGTCGCCCGACACGACGCCGGCGAGGAGGAGCGTGCCCTGCTTCAGGTTCCCGACGTCCTGCGGAAGCGTGTAGAGGTAGGGGTTGGTCCAGTTGCTCGTGTACTTGGCGTACTGGGGGTCGCTGGACAGGTACGCCGGAGCCTTGACCTCCGACAGCGCCTGCCAGGTGGTTCCGTGGTCGTCGCTCTTGTAGACCGGGAGGGTCTGCCTGTCGGCGCTCCCGGTCGCCGTCACGACGGTGGACTTCTCGAACGACGCCACCAGACGTCCGCTCGGCAGCTCCGCCGACTTCGGGTAGACCGCGCAGTTGCCCCGCCCCTTCAGGCACGGGTCGCTGCCGAGCTGGTACATGGTCCCGCCGGTCGGGTCGTACGCCTGGGCGCTGACCATGGGTATCGCGAGGATCGCGGATGTCGCCGCGAAGGTTCCGAAAGCTCGTCCAAGCCTTCTTCTCTGCATGGCCCCTCCTCAGGGGATGGATCAGGATCGGTCGGAGGCTTCGGGGGCCGGCGCCGGGGCGGCGCCGGTGGAGACGAGAACGCGTACGTCCCAGGGGCCGAGGTCCAGCGCCGAGCCCGCGAAGATGGAGGCGCCCGTCAGGGCGTCGGTGAGGTCCACCGGTGCGGGGGCGCTCGCGGGCTCCCAGTTCCAGTTGTGGACGATGTGGACGCGACGTCCGTCGGGTGAGGTGCCGGTGGTCGCGGTGACGGACGCGGGGAGGTCGCTCCACCCGCTGGTCGCGGCCGGGGCCAGCCACTCGGCCAGCGTCCGGGCGAGGTCGCGGCCCGGCACCGTGCCGACGCAGGTGACGCGTCCCTCGCCGTGGCGGCGGGTGGTGATCGCCGGCCAACGGCCGAAGTGCGGGTGCTCGTAGCCGGCGAGGACGTCGGCGTCGACGACCGTGAGGCCCTCGATCCACTGCGTCGCCGTGGCGTTCGCGGGCACCTCGAGCGGGCCGCCGGACACGGCTCGGACCGGGACCTCGCCGTGAAGGTTGCTGAACTCGTCGTACCGGACTCCCGCGGCGGGGACCAGACGTCCGGGTGTCGGCTCGTGGCGGGCCCGGGCCTCGTGGTCGGCGTAGGCGGTGCGCGGGCCGAGCACCAGGTGGCCGCCCGCTCGGGCGTAGGCCTCCAGCCAGTCGAGCGTGGCGTCGTCGACGACGTACAGGGCCGGGGCGACGAGGACGGGGTGGCGCCGTACGGCCTCCTCTGGGGTCATCCCCTCCCGCTGCCCGCTCGGGTCGTGCAGCTGCCGGGCATGGACGACCCGCACCTGGCGGCCCGCGTCGAAAGCGCCGCGGTAGAAGGGGTCGAAGACGCGGTGGTAGGCGGCGGGGTCCGGTTGGCCGTCGGCGGTCGCGAGCGGCGGGTACTTCTGCATCAGCCACTTACTCGGCATCGAGTAGACCATCGTGATGTCGGCGTCCGGCTCCAGCCCGGCGACGAGCGGGCCGACGGTGTCGAACTCCGCGCCGAGCCGGGCGATCTCGGCGTAGGTACGACCGGGCTGTCCGCTGTGCGGAAGGACGCCGCCCCAGTAGGTCTCCGCGCCGAAGCGCAGGGTCTGCCACTGCCAGTACTCGATCATCCGGGCCCCGCGCGCGACGAGCGCCCACGCGGTCTGCCGCCACTGGCCGTCGTAGCCGGGCCGGTTGTCCCACGCGAAGCCGATGCTCTGGGCGTTGGTCTCGGTGACCAGGAACGGCTCCTGACGCGAGGAGAACATCCAGTCCGCCGTCTGGTACATCGACCACACGCCGGTGGTCTTCCACTTCTGCTCGTGGGTGTCGGGAGTGGGGTCGGGCAGCAGCAGGCCGTCCTGCATGTCGTAGTACGGGTTGCCCGAGGCGATGTCGAGGCGGTCCGACATCTCGTCGTCCTCCACGCCCTGCCGGGTGTAGGAGATGCAGGTGGTGACGAACTGTCCGGGCAGCGTGTACTCGCGCACGATGTCGGCCTGCCAGCCGATGAACTCGGTCACCTGGCGGGCCTGGAACTCGCGCCAGGCGACGTCGTACTGGGGCTGTTCGTTGGCGTCCGGCGTCCACAGGTCGGCCCAGGTCGACAGGCGGTGCGACCAGTAGACCAGGCCCCATTCGCCGTTCAGGGTCTCGACGTCGCCGTACTTGTCGCGCAGGTGGTCCACGAAGCGCTGGAAGACACCGTGGTTGTGGAAGAGGTGCAGGCCCGGCTCGTTGTCGACCTGCCACCCGATGACCGCCGGGTGGTCGGCGTAGCGGGCCACCATCTTGCGGATCATCCGCTCGGCGTGGAACCGGAAGGCGGGGTGGGTGAAGTCGATCTCCTGCCTGGCGCCCCAGCCGAGGCGCTGCCCGGTGGAGGACTCGGCGGTGATCTCCGGATACTGCCGGGCCAGCCACAGCGGCGCGGCGTACGTCGGCGTGCCGATGACGACGGAGATGCCTCGCTCGTGGGCGCCGTCCAGCACGGGCTGGAGCCAGTTGAGGTCGAACCGGCCGTTCTCCGGCTCCCAGGTCGACCAGACCGACTCGCCGACCCGGATCACGGTGAAGTGGGCTTCGGCCATCAGGTCGAGGTCGGTCTTCAGCCGTTCGTCGGGGCGCAGTTGGGGGTCGTAGGCAGGCGTGTACTCGTGGTAGTACGCGGCGCCGAAGAGGACACGGGCAGGCAGGGCCGCCATGAAGAAGAACCTCCGAGGGAAAGGGAGTGAGGTGAGGGATGGGTCCGCTACTGCTTGACGCCGCCGGCGGCCAGCCCGCTCTGCCAGTACCGCTGGAGCAGCAGGAAGGCCACCACGAGCGGGACGATCGAGATCAGGGAGCCGGTCACGACCAGGGCGAGCATGTCGCTGCTGGCGCCCCCGCCGCCGTTCTGGGCCCGCGCGGCCCAGGAGGAGAGACCGACCGTGATCGGGTACAGCTTCGGGTCGTTGAGCATGATCAGCGGCAGGAAGTAGTTGTTCCAGGTCGCCACCAGCGTGAACAGCAGGACGGTCACCAGGCCGGGACCGAGCAGCCTGAGAACGATCCGGAAGAAGATCCGCACCTCGCCGGCCCCGTCGATGCGGGCGGCCTCCAGGAGGCTGTCGGGGACGGCGTCCTCGGCGTAGACGCGCATGAGGTAGAGGCCGAACGGATTGACCAGGGAGGGCAGGATGACGGCCCAGGGGGTGTTGACCAGGCCCGCCTTCGCGAAGAGTAGGTAGGTCGGGATCGCCAGGGCGGTGGCCGGAACCATGACGGCGCCCACGACGAGGTTGAAGGCGGCCCCGTCGCCGCGGAACCGGAACTTGGCGAACCCGTATCCGCCGGCCGCCGCGAGCAGCGCGGCCCCGAAGGCGCTGACGCCCGCGTACAGGGCCGTGTTGAGCAGCCAGTGCACGAAGACGCCGTCGTCCTGGGTGAAGGTCTCCCTGACGTTCGTCACCAGCTGCGGGGTGTGCGAGAACCACAGACCGAAGGTGTTGAACAGGTCCTGGGTGTTCTTGGTCGAGGCGATCAGCAGCCACAGCAGCGGCAGGAGGAAGTAGGCCAGGGCGGCCAGCATCGCGATCGTCAGCGGGGTGCTGCGCCGGACGCGGCGCCGGCGCCTCTTCGGCGGCACGGAGTGAGCGTGCTCCGCGGTCGGGGTACTCCTGGCCGTGGGGGCCGGGGGCGCCCCCTGGGCGAGTGGGGCCGAGTACTTGGGGGAGGTCGTCACGCGGTCCTCCTGCGGTTCGCGGTGAGCAGGACGGCGTAGGAGGCGATCACGATGACGAGGCCGAGGAGGAAGGACACGGTGGCCGCGTAGTTGACCTGGTTGCCGGTGAAGGCGAGGGAGTAGGCGTAGAGGTTGGCGGTGTAGGAGCTGCTGATCACGTCCGGGGCGATCTTCATCAGCAGGTTCGGCTCGTTGAACAACTGGAAGCTGCCGATCACGGAGAACAGCAGGGTCAGCTGGAGCGCCGATCGCAGTGCCGGCAGCTTGATCGACCAGGCGATCCGCCAGGCACCGGCGCCGTCCATCCCGGCCGCCTCGTACAGCTCCTGCGGAACGGTGCGCAGGGCGGCGTACAAGATGATCATGTTGTAGCCGACGAACTCCCAGGTCACGATGTTCGCCAGGCTGCCCAGCATCCAGCCGTCGCTGAGGAAGTCGGGGACCGGCAGGTCGAGATTCCGGCTCATCTGGGCGAACGGTCCGAAGTCCCGGCCGTACAGGTAGCCCCACATGAGCGCGGCGACCACGCTGGGGACGGCGTAGGGAATGAAGATGCCCAGGCGGATCACGCGGGCGAGCCGCAGCAGACCACTGTCGAGAGCGAGTGCGAACAACAGGGCCAGCACCAGCATCACGGGCACCTGGATCGCGAAGAACAGCGCGACGCGTCCGACACCGTGGAGGAGTTGCGGGTCCTTCAGGGCCCGGACGTAGTTGTCGAACCCGACGAAGGCCGTCCCGCCGATCAGGCGTTCCTGGAAGAGGCTGAGGTAGGCCGCGTAACCGAGGGGAGCCAGGAAGAGCAGGAGGAACAGCACCATGAAGGGTGCGACGAACAACGGCCCTGCCGACCGGCGGCGGCGCGTGCCGCCGCGCCGGGGGCGCGCCGGCCCGTCTCGGCGCCGGCCCTTGGCGGAGGCCGCGGTTGTGGCAGTCATCATCGGGCCTTTCTGAGGAGTGGAGTGTGCTGGTGGGACGGGCGGGTCCCGCGCCGCGGCGCGGGACCCGGCCAACCGTCAGGTCGTGACCGTGAAACCCTGGGTCTTGGCGTAGGCGGTGAGACGCGACTGCCAGGCGCCGAGCGCGCGGACGGTGTCGGTACGGTCGGCCAGGGACTTGCCGACGGTCTCGGTCCAGTCGGTCGCCGCCTGGTCGAGGAACGGCGGCCACTGGAAGCGGGAGTTGAGCGTGGAACTGACGTCGGCGAACACCTGGTTGACCTTCTGGCCCCCGTAGAAGGACGGCGCGCTCCCCACGAACTCGGCGTCCGTGAGGAGCGCCTTGGTCGCGGGGAAGAAGAACTGCTCGGTGGCGAACATCTTCGCGCTCGCGGGGTCACTGTTGAGGAACTGGGCGAACAGCGCCGCCGCGATCGGGTTCTTGCTGTCCTTGGTGACGGCGGTCGTCGAGCCGCCCCAGTTGCCCGAGCTCGGGTTGGCGGAGTCCCACTGCGGCAACGGCGCGGCCCGCCAGTGACCGGAGGTCGCCTTGGCCGAACCGGAGAGGAACGCCGGACCCCACGCGGCGGTGATCCAGGTGGCGTACTTGCCCTTGTTGAGCGCCGCGTACCAGGAGTCGGCGAAGTCGGGCTCGGTGCCGATGACTCCCTCCTTCGCGAGGTCGCCCCAGAACTGGCCGAGCATCCGGGAGGCGGGGGCGTCGACGTCGATGGCGATGTTGCTCTTGCCGGATGTCACGTAGGGCCTGGCGCCCGCCTGCCAGAGCAGACCGTGCCACGCGGCCGCCTCGTTCGCCGCGAGGTTGGTCAGATACACGTCCGGGTCGGCCTTGTGGAGCTTGCGGGCCGCAGCCGCGAACTCGTCCCAGGTCTCGGGCACGTCGATCTTGTGCTGGTCGAAGATGTCCTTGCGGTAGAGCATGCCCATCGGGCCGGTGTCCTGGGGGATCGCCCAGACCTCGCCCTTCGGGCCGCTGACCTGCCCCCACGTCCAGTCGACGAACTTGTTCTTCAGCGCCGTGGCGCCGTACGGGCTCAGGTCCAGCAGGCTGCCCGTGATCGTGAACGTCGGGATCGCCTGGTACTCGATCTGCACGGCGTCCGGGGCACCACTGCCCGCCTTGAGCGCGGTGCGCAGCTTCGTGTAGTGGGCCACGCCCTGGCCGGCGTTGACGACCTTGATCTTGATGGCCGGGTACTTCTGCCGGAAGAGCGCGACCTCCTTGTCGATGTTCGGGACCCAGGTCCAGAACGTCAGCTCGGTGGGCGTCTTCATCGCCTTGTCGATGTCGGCCTGACTGACCCGCTTGGCGGGCGCGCCGCCGCCCGTGTCGTCTCCGCCGCAGGCGGACAGGGTGGTCGCGAGCGTCAGGGCTCCGGTCGCGGCGAGGAAGCCACGACGGCTCAACGCGGCTGAGGAGGGGGTGGCGAGAAATCTGGACATGGTGAACTCCGCGGAGGGGCGTAGGGATCGGCGCATGGGGTGACGGCGTGCAGGGTGGAATGCCCGGAGAGGGATTCGGGCGTGACGAGCTGCGCGAGGACGGCGGGGTGCGCATGTGTGCCGCGTATTTCGGGGCCGAGCACGTCACGCTCGTCGGCTGGGGCTGGGGCTGCGGGGGGGGGGCTCGCGCCGGCGAAGGCGTGAGGCGGGGCACGGGCCTGGGCGGTGAGCGGCTCGAGGGGGCCGCCCGGGTCACGGCGCTGGTGGTGAGTGGGAGGTGCGCCGACCAGGTGCGGGTGGGTCGGCTCGCGCACTCAGGTGCAGGTGTTGAAGGAGGTCAGAGCAGTTGACGAGGTGCGGGTGGGTCTTCCCTCATGTTCGGGGCGGGGTTCTGGCGAGTCGGGCCGTGATCGAGCGCGTCAGGCCGTGATCCGGCGCGTCAGACCGTGATCTGCCGGACGGGGTCGTCCGGTTCGGCGGGGATGCGGTAGATGAGCGGACGACCAGGTTGACCGGCGGGTCGTGCACCGGGATCGGGTCCGCGTCCGGGTTCTCGATGGCGTGCACGAGGCGCTTGAGGCCGTCCTGTGCCGTCGCGTCGAACGGCTGTCGCACGGTCGTCAGGGGAGGAGACACGTAGGCGGCGACGGGGATGTCGTCGAGACCGACGACACTGACGTCCTCCGGTACGCGTCGGCCGGCTTCCAGCAGCGCGCGGATCAGGCCGATGGCCATGTCGTCGTTGGCTGCGAAGACGGCGGTCACGCTGTCGTCGGCGGCCAGTCGACGACCGGCCGTGTAGCCGGAGGCCGCCGACCAGTCGCCCGCGATGACAGACGGTTCGCGTCTGCCGTGCGCGGCCAGCGTCGCCCGCCATCCCTCGAGGCGGTCCCTTGCGGCGTACCAGCGTTGGGGACCGGCGAGGTGGTGGACGGTCGTGTGTCCCAGTTCGAGCAGGTGCTCGGTGACGGCGCGGGCCAGCTGACGGGCGACGAGCCCCGCGGTCACCACCCGGGGTGCGACGAAGGGCGGCGGCGCGCCGAGGACGAGGAACGGCACGTCGACGCGGACGGAGAGGTTGTCGCCGTCCTCCTCGTCGATCGGCTCGGAGATGACGATGCCGTCCACGCCCTGGTCGAGCAGTGAGTTGACGGCACCGGCGATGCCCATCGTGTCGCCTTCGAACGTGTTGACCACGCGGAGCGCGTAGCCGGTGTCCCGGACGGCCCGCTCGACGCCCATCAGCAGCGAGGCAGGTCCGTACAGGGCTGTTCCGAGTGTCACCACCCCGATGGACCGGGTCCGCCCGGAGGCCAGCGCCCGTGCCGCGTGGTTCAGCCGGTAACCGAGTTCTTCGGCGGCTTCCATGACACGTCGCCGCACGTCGGCGGAGACGTACTGCTCGCTGTTCATGACCCGGGACACCGTCTTCTGCGAGACGCCCGCCAGACGCGCCACATCGGTGCTGCGCGGTGGGGCACCTGCGCTGCGGCCGGCCAGTCGTGCCATGCGGGGTCTCCTGATCTCCGGCAGTCCGCAACGTGACCAGTCCTCGTATGACTGCGCTGCCATGACTGCGCAGACATATCTACGCAGCGGAAGGTTGCGCGTCAAGGGGTTGCGCAACATCTCTGGAAACAGACGCGTGAACAACGGCCGCATGAGTGGCCGGTGCCCGGCAGTGACGATCAGTACATACGGCGTGGCGGGGTGGGGGTGGGGCGATGCCCACCTCCGAGGAGGGGCGCCCTCGCACCCATTGATAGCCTCGGTCCTGTGATCGGCTTCCCCATGCCCGGCAGGAGTGCGCCGTGAGCACCGTCGGCGCCTTCCCGCTCGGTTCCGCGACGACGCTCGCCGAACTCGCCCGGGATCCGCATCCGCGACTGGCCCTGCTGCGTGCTCAGGAGCCGGTGTCCTGGTTGCCCGAGCTGGGCGGCTGGCTGGTCACCCGTCGCGACCTCGCGCTGAGCGTGATGCGGGACGCCACGACCTTCACCGTCGACGACCCCCGTTTCTCCACCGCACAGGTCGTCGGACCGAGCATGCTGTCCCTGGACGGTGCCCAACACACCCGACACCGCGAGCCCTTCACCGCCCCCTTCCGCCCCCGGGAGGTGCACGACGGCTTCGCCTCGTTCATCGAGCGGGAGACCGACCGGCTCATCACCGCGCTGGAGCCGACGGGGGCCGTCGAACTGAGACGTACCTTCGCCGGACCGCTCGCCGTCGCCGTCGTCACCAAGGCCCTCGGACTGGTCGGCACCACCGCGGACACGGTCCTCTCCTGGTACGACGCCATCGTGCAGTCGGTCTCGGACATCACCGCGGGACATACGGCGGGTCGTGCCGGCGCCGCGGCGTACGCGCGGCTACGGGCCGCTGTGGAAGCCACCGTCGCCGACCGTGACGCCGCCTCGCTCCTCGTCTCCGCTGCTGGGCAGTTGACGGCACCCGAGGTGGCGTCCAACGCCGCGGTCCTGATGTTCGGCGGCATAGAGACCACCGAGGCGATGATCACGAACGCGCTGCTGCACCTACTGCTTCATCCAGACCAACTCGCCCTTGTGCGAGCCGACTTCGGTCTGCTGGACGGTGCGATCGAGGAATCGCTGCGCCTCGAGCCCGGTGCGGCGGTCGTGGACCGCTACGCCACCCGCGACACAGTCCTCGGACCGGCCACGGTCCGCCAGGGCCACCTGGTCACCGTCTCCCTGACGGGCGCCAACCGTGACCCTGCCGTCTTCCCGGATCCCGACCGGTTCGACGTCCGCCGCGAGAACGCCCGTCTCCAACTGGCCTTCGCCCACGGCCCGCACTACTGCCTCGCCGCACATCTGGCACGCCTGGAAACACGCATCGCCCTCAAGGGTCTGCTCGAACGCCTCCCCCGCCTACGCCTGGACGCGAACCACCCCACCACCCCGCGGGGTCTGGTCTTCCGCAAGCCCCCCACCCTGCAGGTGCTGTGGGACAGACCTTCCTGACTGCCGAACGTCATCCTCGCCGTGGTCGGCACCTGGCCCGCCTCGATCTTCTGACGCCGAGTCCACCCGCCCCGTGCCCGTCGGTCACCTGACGGGCACGGGGCGGCGGCGAGGTCCGGGCCGTCACCGAGAGCCCGCAGCACCACCGTGACGTACCGTCTCGGGTCGGCGGACGGCCCCGCGGCGGAGTCACGCCGAGGACGGTGGCCTGCCCACCTCGGCCGGCTCATCCGGCTGTTCCGCGTCACCCGCTCGGAAGCGACCGACGGGCGAGGGCACGTGCCCGGTGTCAGGCTGGGCACAGACTCGGCCCGCGGAAGGAAGTCATGGTCATGATCACCTCGGAGTTCGCCCCCGGTTCCCCGTGTTGGCTCGACCTCGGTGCTCCCGATGTCCGCGCCGCCTCCGCCTTCTACAGTGCGGTGTTCGGGTGGGAGTACGAGTCCATGGGCCAGGCGGAGGACATGGAAGGCGGCATGTTCCGTAAGGACGGCAAGATCGTCGCCGGTCTCGGCAAGCTCACCGAGGCGGGTGCGCGCTCGGCCTGGATGATCTACTACAACGTCACCGACGCGGACGCCACGACCCAGGCCGTGGAGCGCGCGGGCGGCACCGTGCGGCTGGCACCGATGGACCTCGACGACTGGGGCCGTATGGCGCAGTACAGCGACCCGCTGGGCGGCCAGTTCGCCGTCTGGCAGCCGGGGACGAACAAGGGCGTCGAACTCGTGGACCAGCCGGGCTCGCTGTCCTGGACGGAGTTGTACACGAGCGACGCCACCGTGGCGAAGGAGTTCTACGGTGCCGTCTTCGGCTGGCAGTTCAGCGACATGCAACTGCCCGGCGGCGGGGGCACGTACACCCTCATCACCCCCGCCGGGCTTCCCGAGGAACGCATGCAGGGCGGCCTCATGGAACTTCCCACGGAGCACCTCGCCCTGACGAACGGACGGCCGTACTGGCACCCAGTCTTCAATGTCACCGACTGCGACGCCGCGGTCGCGAAGGTCACCGAGAACGGCGGCAGTGTGCAGATGGGGCCGGACGACGCGGAGGGTGTCGGCCGGCTGGCCGTCTGTCTCGACCCGTCGAACGCGGACTTCGTGGTGCTCACCCCGGTGCGCGGCTGAGCTTCGGCGGGGCGGGCCGACGTGCGGTCCACTGTCGATCGGGCCGGCGCCGCCGGCTCCTCCAGGGCCTGACGGCGGCACCCGGCGGATGCGACTCCGAACTCGACCGTCAGCCCGACTACCGACTACCGACTACCGACTACCGACTGCCCACTGCCCACTGCGACTGCCGACTGCCGCTCGACGCTGCGGTCGCCTTGCGGACTCGGCAGGTGAACGTCCTGCCCGCCCTCCTGGGCCTGCTGACCCGGTTCCGACCCCCAGGAAAATCGGTGGCGCTCCGTGAACCGCGCCGTTATCTTCCGCTGAGCGCAGTGAGGTACGGGGCGCGATCGCGAGGGGAGCCGGGCATGAGCAGCGAGGGCACAGGGGCCGACCGTTTGGGCTTACTGCTCGACCAGTTCGACCGCGCCAGGGAGATGGCCCAGGTCAGGCTGACCGGACTCGGCGACGAGGAGTACCTGTGGGAGCCGGTACCCGACTGCTGGTCGATCCGGCGGCGGAGCGAGGCGGCGACGCCCAGGGCGTTCGGACCGGGCGAGTGGGTGCTCGACCTGGGCAACCCTGACATCCCTGCCAACGAGTACGCCGAGGTCGCCCGGCAGGCCGCCGACGGCATGACCGTAGCCAAGATCGCCGATGACTGGAGCGTGGGTGTCGAGCGGGTCGAGGAGATCCTCGCCGGCACCGCTGTGGCGGAGCCCGACGCACCGCCGGTCACGACCATCGCGTGGCGGCTGGGGCACCTGCACTTCGAATTCGCGGGCGGGTGGGAGTGGGCCTTCGGCGAACGGCGGCAGGACCCGAAGCTGATGGTCGACTTCTCCCCCTCCGCCTCGGTCACGCTGGAGCGGTTCTGGGCGGTGATCGACCGCTGGCGCGACAGCGTCGCCACCGTCACCGAGAAGCAGCTCGACACGGTCGGCTTCTCGCAGTACCCGTACGGCTCCCACGCCGAGGACTCGTTCCTCGACGTGCTGTCGGGAACCAACCTCGAGTTCATCCACCACATGGCGGAGATCGCGTTGCTCCGCGACCTGTGGCGGGCCCGCTTCGCCACTCCCGCGTAGGCCAGGACCAGATGTTCGTCGAGAGCGATCAGACCCGCGTCCGGAAAGGAGACTGACTTCGTGGAGTTCGCCTTTTCCGGCCGGGTGATCGAGTGGCGCGGGCCGTCGCCGTACTTCTTCGTTCCCGTTCCGGACGAGGAGTCCGCCGACATCCGCGAGGTGGCCGCGATGGCCACCTACGGCTGGGGGGTGATCCCGGTGGAGGCTCGGATCGGTGAGGTCGCCTTCCGGACCTCGCTCTTCCCCAAGGACGGCGGCTACCTGCTGCCACTCAAGGCCGCTGTGCGCAAGACGCACAGCGTCTCCGCGGGCGACGACGTGTCGGTGCGGATGACGGTCCGTCTCCAGCCCTGAGCTCGAGTTCCGTCGTACGGCGGCACGTTCGGCTGCTCATGCGGCACCGCGCACCCGCACCACCTACCGCCTGACCGGTCAGCTCCTCCCCCATCGCGCCAAGCCCCGCAGCGCGGCGTTGTAGCCCCGGTCGGGCACGGTCCACAGTGTCTGGCCCCGGACCCCCCAGCGTTCCAGCAGTGCGTTGGCCGCCATGAAGCCGCTGGTCGCCGCGCGTTCCATCAGCGCCACGGGCAGGTCCGTACGGACCAGGTCGCCGGCCACCACCAGGCCCGGGTCACCGGTGCGGACCGTCGGCCGGTCGGTGTATCCGCCGACCGGGAACAGGGGGCAGTCGGCCCGCCACTCGTGCCGCTCGTCGACGACCGTCGCCTCCCGGGTCTCCGGGTACACGGCGTACAACTGCTCGACGAGACGCTTCTCCTCCACGTCACGGGCCGCGCCCTCCGGCAGGGCGTAGGCGTGCAGTTCGACCACGGAGCCGCCGGTGCGCGCCGACCAGCGGGCCGCCTCGCCCTCCCAGCGCTCCAGCACGCTGACGTTGTCGAGGGTGCCGTAGCCGCTGGTGCCCAGGAAGCCGGGGCGGTCGCGGGCGACGGGCCGGTCCAGCCAGAGGCGCGTGACCAGGAACGGGGGCGCGTTGCGCAGCCGGCCCACCCGCTCGCGCCACGGCGCTTCGGCCAGCTCCGGGGAGCGGCCGACCACCGACCGCAGACCGGCCGTGTCCAGAGCCAGCACCGCCGTGTCGTACCGCCGCTCCCCGTCCCCGGTGGCCACGACGAAGCCGCCGTCATCCGTGGGCGCGATGTGCTCGACGGCCGTCGAGGTGCGTACGTCGACGCCGTGGCCTCGCAGATATCCGCCGAGGGGTTCCCACAGAGCGTCGGGGAAGGGCTCGTCGGGCACGTCGAAGAGCAGTCCCTCGGCGGAGCCGAGGAAGTAGATGTGGAACATCAGCACCATCTCCGCGGCCGACAACTCGCGGGGATCCGCGAAGAAGCTGCGGGAGAACACCTCGAAGGCGAGATGGTGCGCGGCCTTCGGGAACCGGATCGACTCGAGGAAGTCATGGGCACTGACGGCGTCGAAACGCTCGTAGACCTCGGGCACGCGGACGTCGAGCAGAGGCAGCGCGGCCACCGGGTTCATGCGGGCCAGGTCGCGGACACCGAAGGTGGGGCTGAGGGCGACGAATCCGAGCGCACTCCACGGCGGGGTCCGCGGGACGCGGCGGAAGCTGTCGTTCAGTCCCCCGCTGTGACGCAGTGGGTAGTCGGCGAGGCCCGTCAGACGCTCCAGCCCCGGGTCGGTCCGACGCAGCAGTCCGCGCAGGTTGTAGTACTGGCGGAAGACGGCGTGGAAGCCACGGCTCATCGTCACCGCGCTGCCGTCGTTGAGGTTCACCGGCCAGCCGGCCAGACGCCCGCCGAGGGCCGGTTCGCGCTCGTAGAGCGTGACCCGCACCTCGCGCTCGGCCAGGGCGGTCGCGGCCGCAAGGCCGGCGATGCCGCCGCCCACGACAGCGGTCGTCGGCGGGCGGTCACCGCCGACCCGCGGCGCCCCGGGCCGTGCGGGCAGCATCCGGGCGCGCCGGTCCCGGCCGCGCCGGGCCGCGTTCTGCCGCTCGGAGGCCCTCACCGGTCACCGGCCGCGCCGAGGACCGCGCGCCTGGCGACGACGGTGTGGGTGATGCCGGTCTGCCAGCCCGGCAGCGGCAACAGCCGTACGCGGTCGAACCCGGCCGACCCGACACGTGCGGCGAACTCGTCGGCGGTGTCGAACTCGACGACGCTGCGCCACAGATGGCGGTACAGCCTTCCGTCCCCGAGGGCGGTGGCCACGGGCAGGACGATGCCGCCGCACACCGCCGTCCACACCGCGCGGTGGGCGGGCCGGCCGCTGAGGGTGTACTCGTGCACCGCGAGCCGCCCGTGCGGCGCCAGCAGGTCGCGTACGGTCGCGAGGACGCCCTCGGGGTCGGCCGCGTTACGGAAGAGATAGGCGGCGAACACCGCGTCGAACGGGCCCCCGACGCCCCTCTCCGCCAGCCGTTCCGCCGGGGCGTGCACGAAGGTGACGTTGTCCGGCCAGGACTTCGCGGCCGCTTTCTCCAGCATGCCGGCGGAGGCGTCCACCGCGGTGATCTCCGCCCCGGGCAGTACGGCGGCGAGGGCGGCGGTCGAGGCGCCGGTACCGCAGCCGAGGTCCAGCACCCGCATGCCGCTCCCACCGTCCGGCAGACCGAGACGGCGCGCCGAGCGGCGCAGATGGGCGTGGTAGCCGGGGTTGGCGGCCACCAGCGTGTCGTAGGTGCGAGAGGCGTGGTCGAACGCGGCGGCCAGGTCCGCGTCGCGCAGCAGGGTCATTCGGTCTCCTTGAACGGGGGCACGGTCCACCTCCGCGCGGCGGTCACGGTCCGGGAAAGGGGCGGCGGGGCAGGTACGGGAGTTCCGCGGCGGAGCGGAGCATCGGCAGCACAGGGGTGCGTATCCCCACCGAGAGGTCCTCGTGGAGCCGGGTGCGGCCGTCGAGGAAGCGCAGCAGCCGCTCCATCGGCACCTGGGTGAACAGGCGCGCGAAGAAGTCGGCGCCGTCGACGCGGCCGCTGTCCAGGGCACGCAGCATCACGGCGTCCATGGCGCGGGAGCGTGCCGAGTGAGCGGGCGGCGGCAGCGGACGGCGCCCCGCCGCCAGGGCGCTCGCGACGGCCCGCGTCTGACGCTGCACGGCGGCGAAGGTGTAGCCCGTCGACGGGCGGGTCGCGCCGCCGGCCGCGCCGATACGGAAGACCGACGGCGCGGTCTGCCGGGCGAACGGCGCGTCGGTCATGGGGATCACGCCCGTCTCGGTCCCGACGACCTCGAGGCCGGTGAGGCCGAGAACGTCCTCGGTGTAGTGACGCAGCGCGGCTTCGTAGCCCTGCCGGGACAGGACCTCGGGGGAGAACTCCGTGTACTCGACGAGCGCCTGCCGGCCGCCGGTGGGCAGGACGTAGCCGAAGGAGAGGCCGCGCGGCGGCTGCGGCGTCCGGAAGTCCATGAGCTCGACCGTGCCGGGGTCGAAGACCGGCCGGTCGCAGTGGACGAACCAGCCGTGGAAATGCTGCAGCAGCGTGGTGCGGGCAGCCGGGAGACTGCCGAGCGGCCGCGAGTCGAAGACCCAGCGGGCGCGTACGGTCAGCGGACGTCCGTCGACGGCGCGAGTGTGGACGTGGGCGCCCTCGGTGATGCCCTCTACCGTCTCCACGGTCGCCTGGAGGCGCTGGACCTCCTCGCTCCGCGCGAGGTCGTGGCCGATCAGGTCCTCGAAGTCGTCGGAGCGGATCATCTTGTACCGCAGCGGCGCGATGTCGTCCTCGATCATCCGGCCGTCCGGGGTGTGCACCCGCAGGTGTCGCCACGCGGCGGTCAGGGCCGCGTCGTATCTTCCGCGGCCACGCTCCCAGAAGCACCACGTACGTCGGGGCGGCCGCAGGGGGCCCGGCGGGGCGTCCACCAGAAGCACCGACAGCCGGCGTGTCCCGGGCGCGGGGCAGGCCAGACGGTGGGCCAGGGACAGTCCCGCGGCTCCCGCGCCCACGATGGCCACGTCCGCCTCGAGCACGAGCGTCTCCTCCTTCCGCGCGTCCCCACGCGCGCTGTCGGAAGCATTCCTGCTCGTGTGCCCTTCCGGATGCAGGCCACGCTGGGCAGTCGGCCGCGCGATGGACTTCGTCGCACTCGCGCACGGCCGGGCGCGCGCCTGCCGGGGCCGGTGGGGTCGGGACCCGCGGGCCGGGGGCCGGTGGAGCCGGGACGCGCGCAGCTGGAACCCGCGGGTTCGGGACTCGCGGGGGTCAGGTCCCGCGGGGGGGGCAGGACCCGCGGAGATCGAGCCACGTGACAAGCCGTCACCGTGACCCGCCCGGGGGGGGTGTCGACATGGGACGTCCGACAGACGGTCAGAGGCAGGGGCAGGCAGGGGCAGGCAGAGACGGGCAGGGGCAGGCAGAGACAGGCAGAGGCAAGGGCAAAGGCAGAAGCAGAGCCTCAGGCGTGGCGGCGCTACGCCTCTGGTCCGCCGTGTCGGCGCGCGAAGCGGACCGCGACGGACCCCAGCCGTTCCAGAATCCGGACCAGGACGAGCCACGTCCCCCGCGGTTTCCCCTCGTCGTCCGGGCTCCCCGTACCGCGCGGGCCTCGCGCGGCGCGTTGCCGCCGACACGGTCGGACCGCCGGGCGGGACGCGGCGGCCCCCTGCCACCGCGCCCGCTCGGCGCGCATCTGGGTGCGGATCGCGTCCCACACGTGCGCCGGCGGCCCGGCGAGCGTCTCGTGCGGGTAGGTGTGCCTGCCCGTCTCGGCAGCGCGTTCGAGCGCGGCGAGCCGGTCGCGGCAGGGTCCGCAGAGGCGCAGGTGCCCGGCCTCCTCCGGGGACCAGGGCGTCCGCGAGCCGTCGAGGGCGTGGGCCGCCAGTTCGTCGGGAGGGATGTGAGCGGCCGCCCCGGGTTCGGTCATGCGTCGCCTCTCTACGTCCACTCGGCCCCGTCACGTGCGGTGTCGACACCTCGCGTCGCCTCCCGCCGTGACGGATGCCGGGCAGTGTTCCGGGGTGCGGGTCTCGCTGTCCGGGTGTGAGCCTTGCCATCACTCCTTCACGGGCGAGCCGCCCGTTCGGATGCACGACCGGGTGACGAGCACCCCGAACGGCCCCGTCGTCCGATGCGACCGACGCGATCGGGCAGCAGTGCGACCGCATCGTTTTCGCATCGGGTTACCTCTGGTGACGAAGGACGCCGTCCTCGCGGAGGCAGCAGCTGAGCCGGTGCAGACCGCGCCGGGCGTGGCTCTTGACCGTACCCAGCGGCCAGCCGGTCAGATCCGCGATCTGGGTCTGCGTCAAGTCGTCGTAGAACGCCAGACTCAGGACGCGGCGCTGCGGGGCGGGAAGTTTCGCGAGTTCGTGGCCGACGAGCACGCGGTCGAGCACGGCGTCCGGCTGGGAGTCGTTCTCCTGTACGTGAACGGACATCAGGGATCCGGCCGCGGCGACGAGTTCGGCCCTACGGGTTCTGGCGGACAACGCGTCGGCGATCTTGCGGCGGGTGATCCCGACGAGCCAGGCGGACAGCGTGCCGCGCTCCGGTACGAAGCCGCCGCGACCCCGCCACGCCGCCAGGAACACGAGCTGCGTGACGTCCTCCGCCTCCCGGGCGTCCCCGAGGGAGCGCCGCGCCAGGGTGTACACCAGCGCGCCCCACCGGTGGTAGGCGGCGGCCAGGCAGGCGTCGTCGCCCGCGACGAAGCCCGCCGCGAGTTCCTCGTCGGCCAGCGACTCCTCGGCCGGAGCCCACAGCGGAAGGTCCTCGAGGGTCTGCTCGGTGGTCTGCCGTGCGGTCATGGTGACTGCTCCTCGTGCGGGCGGTGTCCGTTCCGTCTCCGGGGCGGGCCGCCTGTCTGGAGCCGAGCCGCCCCGCGGATTCCGGGTTGCCGGTCGCTCGGAGCGACTGCGGCCCCCTCACCATGCGAAGCGATGAATCGATGCGGCAACTTGCATCGACTCTGCATCGGATGTGAACCGAGTCGTCAGGTGAGCGATGCCGGCTCGCGTGGCACACGTCTAAGGCGTCATGCGGTGGTCGGTGGTCGCTGCCCGGAAGCGGGCCGCTCCACTTTCCACCGCGTGGCGCATCCGACTCCGCCGTCGGCGCGGAATGCGTATGGACGAGGCCAGCTCCGATCACGACGAGAGGAACCGGGATGCGCCCCAGCAAGGCGAAGGACCACCACGCGGCCGGGCCGCCGCCCGGCCCGCCCCGCGCGTCCCGGCGGACCTCGGCCCCCGCGGAGCACCCGCGCCTCGAGGGCCCCGCCCCCTCCCCCGACAGCCGACCCGAAGGCGACATGCCCGACCCATCCGCCTTGGACGTGACCGACCTCCGCGCCATCGACGCCGACGTCCCCGCTGCCGTGGGCCGCCTCCTCGGCCGTCTCCTGGCCGAGCGCACGGCGCAGGCCACCGCCCTCGACCCGGTGTTCGCCCACGACCTCGCCGAGCGCGTCGCCCGCTTCACCCTCGACGGCGGCAAGCGCACCCGGTCCCAGTTCGTGTGGTGGGCGCTGCGCGCCTGCGGCGGCGACACCCGCGACGCGGAGGCCGCCCTGCGCGTCGGCGCCGCCCTCGAACTCATCCAGACGTGCGCCCTCGTCCACGACGACGTGATGGACGGTTCCCGGCTGCGCCGCGGACGGCTCACCCTGCACACGGACGTCGAAGCCCAGTACGCCGACGCCGCCGCGTCCCCGCAGGGCACGCGCTTCGGCGAGGCGGCGGCGATCCTCGCCGGGGACCTGGCGCTGGCCTGGGCCGACGACGTACTGGCCGACACCGAGCCGGCCGCGGACACCGCGCGGCAGGTGCGCGAGCTGTGGAGCGCCATGCGCATGGAGATGGTCGCCGGGCAGTACCTGGACATCCAGGGCCAGGCCACGTCGTCGCGCTCCCTGGCCCGCGCGATCCGCGCCGCCTGCCTGAAGAGCGCCCGGTACTCCGTGGAACGGCCGCTGGCACTCGGCGCCGCCCTCGCGGGCGCGGACGCCGCCACGACCACGGCCCTGTGCTCGGCCGGCCGGTGCGTCGGCATCGCCTTCCAGCTGCGCGACGACCTCCACGACGTCTACGGCAGTCCAGGGCGCACCGGTAAGCCCTCGGGCGGCGACATCCGCTCCGGCAAACCCACCTACCTCGTCGCCGTGGCGCGGGCCCGGGCCGAGGCGGCCGACGACCACCACGCGCTCGCGGTGCTACGGCGCTCACTCGGCCGCGCCGACCTGTCCGAGGCCGGTCTCGCCGAGGTCCGGGACGTACTCGTGACCACCGGCGCGCGGGAGACGGTCGAGGGGAAGATCGACCGGCTGGTCGCGCAGGGCATGCGCCATCTGGACACCGCGGTGCTCGAGCCGGACGGCCGCCGACGCCTGCGCGAACTGCTGCACGCCACCGCCGGGGCACCTCCGGCCCAGCGACGGCCCTCCGGCTCGCCCGGCACGCCCGGCACGCCCGGCTCGCCCGGCGCATGCGGCCCGCCCGGCCCGTCCGGCTCCGAGGACGGCATGCCCTTGTCGCTGCTGCTGGCCGCCGGCGCCGAGGGGGCCACCCGATGACCAAGGCCCTGCCCGGGCGCACGGACCACGTCGTGGTCGTCGGCGCCGGACTCGCCGGGCTCTCGGCCGCGCTGCATCTGCTCGGTGCCGGACGCAGGGTCACCGTCGTGGAGCGCGACCCGCTGCCCGGCGGCCGCGCCGGACGCCTGGTGCGCGGCGGCTACCGCTTCGACACCGGCCCCACCGTGCTGACCATGCCCGACCTCGCCGACGAGGCCTTCGCCGCCGTCGGCGACAGCCTGCGCGAACGCGTCGAGCTCATCCCCCTCCACCCGGCCTACCGCGCCCGTTTCGCCGACGGCAGCGGTATCGACGTGCACACCGGCGCGGAAGCCATGGAGGCGGAGATCGAGCGCTTCGCCGACGCCGGTGAGGCCGCGGGCTACCGGCGGCTGCGCGACTGGCTGGAACGGCTGTACCGGGCCCAGATGCGCCACTTCATCGACGCCAACTTCGACTCCCCCTTTCAGTTGCTGACCCCCGACCTGGCCCGGCTCGCGGCCCTCGGCGGCTTCGGCAGGCTGGACGCGCGCATCGGCCGCTACCTGAGTGACGAGCGTCTGCGCCGCGTGTTCTCCTTCCAGGCCCTGTACGCGGGTGTCCCGCCGGCGCGGGCGCTGGCCGCCTACGCGGTCATCGCCTACATGGACACCGTCGCCGGCGTGTACTTCCCGCGCGGCGGCATGCACGCCGTGCCCCAGGCCATGGCGGACGCCGCCGCGGACGCGGGCGCCGACCTGCGCTTCGGGCAGGACGTGACCCGCCTGGAACGCTCCGGGGACCGTGTCACCGCCGTCGTGACCACGAAGGACCGCATTCCGTGCGACGCCGTCGTCCTGACCCCGGACCTGCCCGTCGCCTACCGTCTCCTCGGCCACGCACCCCGCCGTCCCCTGCGCATCAGGCACTCGCCGTCGGCCGTCGTCCTGCACGCCGGCACGGACCGGACCTGGCCCGGACTCGCCCACCACACGCTGTCGTTCGGCGCCGCGTGGAGCCGCACCTTCGACGAACTGACGCGCACCGGCGAGCTGATGAGCGACCCGTCACTGCTCATCACCCGCCCGACGGCCACGGATCCCAGCCTCGCCCCGCCCGGCCGCCACCTGCACTACATCCTCGCCCCCTGCCCCAACACGGACATCGGTCCGGACGCCGCCGAGTGGGGCGACCTGGCGCCGCGCTACCGCGACAGCATCCTCAAGGAACTCGAACAGCGCGGCCTGGACGGCATCGGCTCCGCCATCGAGGAGCAGTGCCTCGTCACGCCGGCCGAATGGCAGGCCCAGGGCCACGCGGCCGGCACCCCCTTCTCGGCGGCCCACACCTTCGCGCAGACCGGCCCGTTCCGCCCCCGCAACCTGGTCCGCGGCACCGAGAACGCGGTGCTCGCCGGCTGCGGCACCACGCCCGGCGTGGGCGTGCCGACCGTCCTGCTGTCCGGCAAGCTCGCCGCGGCCCGCGTCACCGGGCGCACGACCCGCCCGCCCGCCCGCACGAGCAGGGCGCGGGCCACATCGGAAGGGACGCCCTCATGACCGTCCGCGAACTCGACGCGGCGGGCATCACCGACCCGGCGCTGCGCGACGCGTACACGCGCTGCCGGCGGCTCAACGCCCGGCACGGCAAGACGTACTTCCTCGCCACCCGGCTGCTGCCGGTCGAACGCCGGCCGGCCGTCCACGCGCTCTACGGCTTCGCCCGCTGGGCGGACGACATCGTCGACTCCCTGGACAGCGGCGTCGCCACCGCCGCACGTTCGGCGGACCTCGCCCGCCTGCACACGGACCTGGAACGAGGGCTCCTGGACCGGACCAGCACCGAGCCGGTGGTTCTCGCGCTCGCCGACACCGCCCGGCGGTACGGCATCGACCACCGGCACTTCATCGACTTCATGGCGTCCATGCGCAGCGATCTGGAGGTCACCGACTATCCGACCTACGACGACCTGCGGACGTACATGCACGGCTCCGCCGCTGTCATCGGACTGCAGATGCTGCCCGTCCTCGGCACGGTCGCACCGCGCGAGGAGGCCGCGCCGCACGCGGCTGCCCTCGGCGTCGCCTTCCAGCTGACCAACTTCCTGCGGGACGTGGGCGAGGACCTGGACCGCGGCCGTGTCTACCTGCCCGCCGACCTGCTGAAGGCGCACGACGTCGACCGGGAGCTGCTGTACTGGAGCCGGAGCACCGGCCGCCGCGACCGGCGCATCACCGAGGCCTTGAAGGCCGCCGAAGCCCTCACCCGCGGTGTCTACCGCGAGGCGGCGCCGGGACTCCCGATGCTCGATCCGGTGTCCCGCCCGTGCATCCGTACGGCCTTCGTGCTGTACGGCGGAATCCTGGATGCCGTCGCCGACGACGGGTACGCGGTGGTGCACCGGCGTGCCGTGGTCCCCCGCCGGCGCCGCGCCGCGGTCGCCCTCGACGGCCTGGCGCGCGTCGCGGCGGCCCGGGCCGGAGCCCGTGCCGGCGCCCGGAAAGCCCCGCTCCCGGACCCGAGGCGGCTGCGAACCGGGACGTGCGGACCCTCACCCGAGCAGGTCCATGAGGAGGTCGCGTGAGCCCCGACCGTTCCGCCCCGCGCGGACGCTTCCCGTTGTCGCTGCGCAGGCGCCCGGTGCCCTGGGAGCGCCAGCGTCCGACCTGGCGGGAGGCCCGGCCGGCCGTGATCGCCCAGGCGCTGAAGCGGGCGCAGGCGCGCCCCTCGGGCAACTGGTACGTCGTGGGCGCCACCCGTGACGTCGGCGCCGACCGGCCCCTCGCGCGGACCGTCGCGGGACAGGAGGTCGTCGTCTGGCGCGACGCCGAGGGCGGGCTCGTGGCCGGCCCCGGTGTCTGCCCGCACCTGGGAGCGCCGCTCCGGGACAGCCCTGTGCGGTGCGGCACGCTCGTGTGCCACTGGCACGGACTCGCCCTGAAGGGCACGCCGTTCGCGGGCTGGGAACCGCTGCCCGTGCACGACGACGGCCTGCTGGTGTGGGTGCGGCTGGACGGCGTCGGCGGCGAGCCACCGCTGGACGCGCCGGTGGTACCGGTCCGGCCCGCGCTGCCGGACGCGCTGGCGGCCGTGTACGTGGGCGTCGGCACCTGCCAACCGGAGGACGTGGTCGCCAACCGGCTGGACCCGTGGCACGGCGCCTGGTTCCACCCGTACTCGTTCGTCGACCTCACGGTCGTCGACGTACCCGAGGCCGGAGCGACAGGCGCGGGCGGCGCGGACGGTTTCGCCGTCGACGTCTCGTTCAAGCTGGCCGGGCGGCTCGTCGTGCCGGTGCGGGCCGTGTTCACGGCCCCTGAGCCGCGTACGGTCGTCATGCACATCACGGAGGGCGAGGGGCAGGGCTCCGTCGTCGAGACGCATGCCACCCCCCTCGGCCCCGACGACCGGGGCAGGCCGCGGACAGCCGTCATCGAGGCGATCGTTTCGGCCTCCGACCGTCGCGGGTTCGCCGCCGCGCGCACGGTGGCCCCGGTGCTACGGCCGCTCATGCGGGCCGCCGCCGGACGCCTGTGGCGCGACGACCTGGCATACGCCGAGCGGCGCTGGCAGCTGCGCTCCACCGGCCGCTTCCCCGGCTGAGGCGGATTCCCGTGACGTGCTCGAACTCGGGCGTGCGGGTCCTGCGCGGCGGCCGCGCTTTCGGCGACCGGTGCCCACTCCGGCCGCGGAACGCCACAGGTCAGCCGTTCCGAAACGCTTCACGCAGGCGTCCGCCCCATGCATCCGTTCGATCGCCTCGAACGGAATGATCCGCTGAGCGACGCGGACCGCCCGGTGCCGCACGGCTTTCGAAGTGAGGCGAGCGCCCGTGCTGAACTGCCCCCTCCCGATGCCCGGCCACCTCACGCCGCGGTCCGTCCCCTCCCGTACCTCGGCAGCCGGGAACACGTTGTGGTCCGCGACGCGCTCCTGACCTGGCACGATCCGGCGTTCCTGACCTGCACGACCCGGAGCCGGCCGTCGTGCCGAACCGGGCGCGGGCCGCGATCAGGCCCATGGGCCGGGCGCCTGGCTCCACCCGCCTCGCAACGGCGGGGCAGCTTCCCGGCATCGTTCAACCGTCCGTGCCCCGCCCCGCCGGAGCGCGAGCCGCCAGGGCCTCCAGCACGAGGTCCACCGCTTCCTCGAAGGTGCTGTCCGTCAGCCCGGACAGCTCCCGTCGCACCGCGTTGAGCGCCGGGTACAGGGCAGGGTCCAAGCCCTGGTAGACGTCTCTCCACGCCCGCTGGTCGGCCTCGCGTTGTTGCCGCGGGAGCGCCTTGAACGCCGCCTCCGTGGCCGCGTGGCTGAGGACGGTGTCGATGAAGGCCAGGTAGAGCCGTACGGCCTTGGCCGGCTCGAAGCCCGCGGACAGCAGCAGGCCGACGCCCGCCTCCACGGCCCGCATCTCGTTCTCGCGGCGCGTGACCCGGTGCGATGCCATGGCCGCCGCCCGGGGATGGGCGAGGTATCCGGCGCGTACGCGCCGGGCCATCTCCCGCAGCGAGGCCACCCAGTCGTCCCCGGGGACGAACCCCGCCATCGCGTCGCCGATGATCCGGTCGGCGATGGCGAGCACCAGGTCGTCGGTGCCGTGGAAGTAGCGGTAGAGAGCGGTCGGGTCGCAGCCCAGTGCCGCCCCGAGCCGGCGCACGCTCAGCGCGTCGGGACCGTGTTCGCCGATCAGCCGCAGGGCGGTCTCCACGATCAGGTCCTGGGACAGCAGAACCCCGGAGCGGGTGGGCCGTCGGCGTCTGCGTTCCTGCGGGACACGGGTGGACATGACCGGGATTCCTCTCGTCGCGCGCCGACCGCGTACTGCGTATCGGCAGTGAACGACCCGCACCCCCCTTACGTCAACAGGATTGACGCAATGTGGACGCACGCTGTTCCATCGCATTCCGCGCGGCTCTTCCCACTCCCTCGTCCCCGAGGAGCCCTCCATGTCATCCGCACTCCCCCCGTCCTCACAGCCGAGCCCGTCGGCCGAGGCCCAACCCGCCCTGCGCCGTTCCCTCGGTGTCGTCGACGGCGTCGCCATCGCCGCGTCCAGCACCGCGGCCACCACCAGCATCGCCATCGGCATGGGCACGATCGCGTCCATCGTCGGCCTCCAGGCCCCCGCCCTCCTGCTCCTGGCATTCCTTCCGGTGCTCGGCATCGCCACCGCGTACGCCCGTCTCAACCGCTCGGAACCGAACTGCGGCAACGGCTACGTGTGGGTCGGCAAGTCCCTCGGCCCCTGGCCCGGCTTCCTGACCGGCTGGGTCACCGTGGTCGGCTCGCTCATCTTCTGCGCCTACACCAGCGCGATCATGGGCTCGGTCGTTCTGATCCTGGCCAACAAGGCAGGTCTGCACACACTCGCCGGCATCGCACTCGATCCGACGTCCACCGGTGTCAGCACGGCGGTCGGACTGGTGATCCTCCTCGCCCTGGCAGCACTCACCGTCACCGGAATGCGGGCCGCCACCCGGTTCCAGTTCGCCCTGCTCATCTTCGAGTACACGGTGCTGCTGGGCTTCTGCGGCTGGGCCCTGGTCACCGGCGACCACGCCGTGTCGCTCTCGTGGTTCAACCCCTTCGAGATCACCGACGGCACCGCCTTCGCCCAGGGCATGGTCCTCGCGGTCTTCTTCTTCTGGGGCTGGGACGCGGCCTTCAGCGTCAACGAGGAGACCAGAAGCCCGGGCGACGCGGCCCGCGGAGGCCTCATCGCCCTCTTCGCCATGCTCGGCCTCTTCCTCTTCGCCTCGGTCGCCTTCCAGCGGGAGATGAGCCTGGCCGAACTCGTCCGCAACGGCCCCCAGGCGCTTCCCTACCTCGGGGAGAAACTGGCCGCCGAGCCGTGGGCGACCCTGCCTCTGATCGCGCTGATGTTCTCCGCGGTCGCCTCCGTGCAGGCCACCCTGATTCCCACAGCGCGCGGACTGCTCGCCATGGGCCGCGACCGCACCATGGGGCCGCTGTGGACCCGCGTCCACTCGCGCTACGGAACTCCCGCCCTCGGCACGCTCGTCGTCACGACCATCGCCGCTGTGATCGCCCTGCTCGCCGTCGCGATACCCAAGCTGAGCGACATGCTGCTGGCCGCTGTCAACGCCATCGGCCTCGTCGTCGCCCTCTACTACGGCCTCACCGCGCTCGCCTGCGCCGTACGCTTCCGCTCCGCCCTTCGCGAGGGAGCCCGCGAGGCACTGCTCGCCGTCGGCGTGCCCACGGTGTCCGCGCTGGTCCTGCTCAGCCTCGGCGGCTACCTCGGATACTCCTACCTGACCATGAGTGACCACTTCGAACTGAGCCCGGACAACGGCTGGTTCATGTTCTCGCTGCCCGCCGCGATCGTGCTGACCGGGCTCGGTATGGCCGCCTACGCCAAGTACGTGCGCCGCTCCCGGTACTTCACGACCGGGCGCGGCACCGACGCCGAATCCCTCACCCTCCCGATGGACCACACGGCGGTCTGAGCCCTCACCCCCTCCCCACCATCACCGCGTTCCCCGCCTTCCCACGGAGTTCACCCCATGTCACACCACTCGGCCACGGGGCCGGCCGACCTCGTTCTCACCGGCGGCCCCGTGCACACCGTCGATCCCGCCCGCAGCCGCGCCACCGCCGTGGCCGTGCGCCACGGACGGATCGCCGCCGTCGGCCACCACGAGGTGCACGAGCTGATCGGGCCGCGCACCGAGGTGGTCGACCTCGCCGGAAAGCTGCTGTTGCCCGGCTTCCAGGACGCTCACGTCCACCCGCAGGGCGCGGGTATCGAGCTCGGCCTGTGCCACCTCGCCGACACCGTCGACCCCGCCGAGTACCTGCGCAGGATCAAGGCGTACGCCGATGAGCACCCGGACATCGAGTGGATCACCGGCGGCGGCTGGTCCCTGGAGGCGTTCCCGGGCGGCACTCCCACCGCCGGCGCCCTCGACGCGATCGTCCCCGACCGCCCCGTCTTCCTGCCCAACCGCGACCATCACGGCGCCTGGGTCAACAGCCGGGCACTGGAGCGTGCCGGCATCGACTCCCGCACCCCCGACCCCGCCGACGGCCGCATCGAGCGCGACGCCGACGGCAACCCGACCGGGACGCTCCAGGAGGGCGCGGTCCACCTCGTGGGAAGACTGGTGCCGGATCCCACGCCGGAACAGCAGCTCGCCGGCCTGCTCCGCGCCCAGGCCGTGCTGCACTCCCACGGCGTCACCGCCTGGCAGGACGCCATCATCGGCACCTACGCCAACATGACCGATCCGTCGCCCGCCTACCTGACCGCCCACGACCGGGGCCTGCTCACCGCCCGCGTCGTCGGCGCCCTGTGGTGGGACCGCGAGCGCGGCACCGAGCAGATCGCCGAACTCCTCTCCCGCAGGGAGGAGTTGAGCCGGGACCGGTTCCACGCCACCACCGTGAAGATCATGCAGGACGGCATCGCCGAGAACCACACCGCCGCCATGCTCGACCCCTATCTGACCGGCTGCGGCTGCACCTCGGACAACAGCGGCATCAGCTTCGTCGACCCGGGCGAGCTGCGGAAACACGTCACC
Source organism: Streptomyces sp. NBC_00289 (assembly GCF_041435115.1). NCBI lineage: Bacteria > Bacillati > Actinomycetota > Actinomycetes > Kitasatosporales > Streptomycetaceae > Streptomyces > Streptomyces sp. NBC_00289. Next base: position 1,357,367 of record NZ_CP108046.1, read on the forward strand.
GAACTCGACGCGTCCGGCTTCCAGGTCCACTTCCACGCGCTGGGCGACCGCGCGGTACGTGAGGCGCTCGATGCCGTGGAGGCCGCCCGGACGGCCAACGGCTGGCGCGACACACGGCACCACCTCGCACACCTCCAGGTCGTCCATCCCCACGACGTGCCGCGCTTCCGCACTCTGGGCGCGAGCGCCAACCTGCAAATGCTGTGGGCCGCCCACGAACCGCAGATGGACGAACTGACCCTGCCCTTCCTCGGCGCGGAACGCGGCACCCGGCAGTATCCCTTCGGCGATCTCCTGCGCGCCGGAGCGACCCTGGCCGCGGGCAGCGACTGGCCGGTCAGCAGCCCCGACCCGCTCCAGGCCATCCACGTCGCCGTCAACCGCATCGCCCAGGGGGCGCCCGAAGGCACCCCCGCCTTCCTTCCCCAGCAGCGCCTCGACCTGGGAGCCGCCATCGCCGCGTACACGGCCGGCAGCGCCTACGTGAACCACCTCGACGACAGCACCGGCAGCATCACCGTCGGCAAGTCGGCCGACCTCGTCCTCCTCGACCGCGACCCCTTCTCCGGCCCACCCGAGGAGATCGCCACCACCCGCGTCCTGGAGACCTTCGTGGAAGGCGAACGCGTCCACGCGACCCCGGACGCCTGACGTCCGGCCCAGCACGCACCGAACCCGCGCGGTCGGCTCGGACGCTTCCCCGGCATACGAAACCCCCTACCCGGAATGCTCGGGCAGGGGGACAGTCGCCGGCTGTCGCGGGTCAGTTGTAGACAGCGGTGTCGGTGAAGTCACCGTAGTCGGTATTCAGGAAGACCCAGCTGTCCGCCTTCACCGGCGCGGAATTGGCAATCGTGCGACCGAAGCATGCGAGCTGGCCCAGGCGAACGACGACCGCGATCCGTCCGACGAGGCTCTGATCATGCTGGGCAGCCGGGAGGTTGTGGAGCGAGCCCGGGTCTGGGTGACCGTGGTGATGGAGATGGAGCGGTTCCTGCGCGAGGGCACGCGCGACCCGCAGGCCTGGCAGGTGCTGCTGGAGCGCCAGCGTGCCGGCCGCGAGGGCTACTACGCGGCCGTACGCGAGGACCTGCGGCTACCACCCGGGCACCCGGCGCGATGGCCGTCGATGCCGGAGGCGTGAGCCGCCCCGGGCCGACAAGCGTCTGCGTGTGGTGCGCCGGACCGAGGCGTCAGGAGGGGCTCGGGGCGGCGCTGGGGCCCATGCCGGACATGTGGACGATGGTGCCGCCCACCTTGGGGCGGAACTGCTCGAGCGACTGTAGCTCGGCGCTGATCACCCAGCGGAATCCCACCAGGAAATCGCCCTGGTACATGCCGGCGGTGTCCAGCCAGGTCTGCTGGAACCGCTCCTCGGGGAACGTCGTGATGAGGTAGTCGGCCTTCTTGGTGTGGCAGACACCCTGGCGCAACTCGTCCGCCTCGACGCGGATCTTGGCCTTGCAGTTCGTCAGGCTCGCGATGACCTCGACCTTCGCGGGCGCCACGACCTCGGCCTTGACGGCCGAGATCGCCGGGGTCTTCGAAGCCTTCTTCCCGACGGCCGAGTCGTCTTCGGCACCGCCGCACGCCGTCGCCAGGGGCAGAAGGGCCAGGCTGGCGCCGACCGCGGCGCCACGCACCAGACGGGTGGCGGAGGGGGCGCGGCCGGTGCGCGTTCGCAGTTGTGGCTGGGGCACGTCGCTCGCTCCGTATCCAGGCTGTTCCTGCCCGCACGGCGGACACCTTACGACGAGAGGTACGGGCGAACGCTGACGAGCGTTCACCTTCGGACTTCGGGTGATCTCGTCATTGCGCCCCGGACCCGCCACGGTCTGCACAGGGCATCACCGCACGGGTCCACTGAACAAGCCGGTCAAGGACGGCCAACACGACATCCTGGCGCCGGGACGGAAGGAAAGGCCACGTCAGCCATGCGGGTGCCGACAGCAACACGACTGCCGTGAGGGGCAGCAGGAACAGGGCAACGAAAAACGGGCGCGCCGGCCACACGGGCATGCGTCAACCTCCACGACTTGTCCCGGACAAGGGGAACCGTGCTGGATGGCGACGCGAACTGGGCACCCCAGGCGCACCTGCGCATGAAGTCTCCGGCCAAAGCCGACATCCGTGAACCGTTCGAGCCTACCCCCAACACACCAGTCGCAGGGGGCAGTTCGCGCAAGACGGTACGTGGCGCCGCGATGGCATGCGGGCGGCCCGAGACGAGGGGATGTCGGCCAGGTTCACGCGGCAGTACGGACCGCACACTCCCCGGGTGGCACCCTGGACGCCCTACGGGACCTCGCTCCGGGCGCTACGCTGAGCGCTTCTCCTGTTGATCGTCGCCACAATGTCCTCGGGCGACTGAACAGCGGAGAAATAGGTCTCATGCTCCTGGTTCAGGATCGCGAAAAGGTTGACCACCACTTCCTTTGTTTTACTCAGAGCCTGCTTCTTCTGATCGGGAGTGTTGCTGCTGATGATCTCTATCAAGGTCAGCTCCCACGTCGCAAGAGCTTCGGCGAGAAGAATGTTCTGGGCTCTGTAAGTCCCCCAGTTCTCTCGCCAGCCCCAAAATGCACTCAGCGCCGCGAATACCGCAACGAGCACGCTGACTGTGGCCAGAAGGCCCACGTTGTTCTGCGTCTGGGGGTAGATGAAGAGAAGCGGGAGAATCACTCCCATCACCACTTCGAGCCCACCAAAAAGACGGAACCAGAAAACGGATGCCCGCGCGAAGAAGTGCGAGCGCTTCTGATGCCTGACCAGCAGCCTTCGTACTATTTGGTCACACTCTGGGAACTGGGCCCCGATATCGGCATGCCACTCGTAGAGTGCGCTTCTTCCTGACGTCCACCGCATGCCCGCCCCCGGTTATGGTTGACTCACGATGCAAAACGTGGATCTTGTCCACGATGCACCGTTTCTCTCGTTCCTGCGGCCCGCTTGCTGAAGGCCTGTCAGGGCAAGGACCCAGAATATGGGCAGAGCAACACCGCGCAACGGATTTGGTCGAATCCCTCGCTCGATCAGCTGACGGACAGCCGAGCGGGCCGGAAGCGCCCTCGATCGGGCAGCTGAGCCGGTCCGGGCAAGCGCGCCCGTCCGGCCAAGCGCGCCTGTACCAACACCCCATCACTGAACGGGCAATGAGCGACTGCACCCCACCTGACCAGGCCCATGGACCCAAGGGGCCGGAGGCGCGGGCCTGTTGTGCCATCCGCCTGTCCGTCGGCTGTCGGCAGCGCCCGATTCGCGCCCTGCGCGCGGAACGGCCTCGCGGCCGGGGGGCGGTGATCCGAACAACGGACCCTAGAAGGCTCATGAAGATCTTGGGTTCTGGCCCTGCCGCGTCAGCGGCAGGGCCAGACTCGCCATGTGGCGATGGGTGAGTGGGTCGGCGAGATGGTCGGGCCGGACGTGTGGGAGACCTGCCGGGAGTTGATCCCGGCAGGGAGTGTGTTCGCGTTCCTGGCCGAGCACCGCGGCGAGCTGTTCCCGGCTGAGATGTTCGTGGACATGTACCCGTCGGCGAACGGACGGCCGAGCATGCCGCCGCAGATTCTGGCCGCCGCGATCACCTTGCAGGCCCTTAACGGGCTGTCGGACTTCGAGACGGTCCAGGAGCTGCGGTGCGACCTGCGGTGGAAGGCCGCCTGCGGGCTGGGCCTGCACGACATGGCCTTCGACCCGTCGCTGCTGGCCTACTTCCGCCGCCGGCTGGCCCGTTCCGCCCGCCCCAACCGCATCTTCGAGGCCGTGCGCGAGGTCGTGAAGGCCACCGGAGTCCTCAAGGGCAAGCACCGCCGGGCGCTGGACTCCACCGTGCTGGACGACGCGGTCGCCACCCAGGACACCGTCACCCAGCTCATCGCCGCCGTCCGCGCGGTGATCCGCGAGGTCCCCGGCGCCGACGCGGTCGTCGCTGCGCAGTGCACCGCCCACGACTACACCGACCCGGGCAAGCCCCGCATCGCCTGGAACGACGAGCAGGCCCGCGCCGAGCTGGTCGACGCGCTGGTCACCGATGCCCTGCGACTGCTGGGCCACCTGCCAGACCAGCAACTCGGCGACAAAGCCGCGAACGTGGTGGGCATCCTGGCCCTGGTCGCCGGCCAGGACGTCGAGCCCGCCGAGGACTCCGACGGCCGCGACGGACGCTGGCGCATCACCCAAGGCACCGCTCCCAGCCGGATGCTCTCCACCGTCGATCCCGAAGCCCGGCACATCCACAAGACCCGCAGCCACCAGCAGGACGGCTTCAAGGCCCACCTGGCCATCGAGCCCGAGACCGGCTTATACACCGCCGTCGCCCTGCGGCCCGGCGCCGGAGCCGAACACCACGAGGCCGCCGTCGGCCTGGACCTGCTCGCCGACGAGGACGACCCGCTGGACGTCTTCGGCGACACCGCCTACTCCGCCGCCGACGCCCGCCAGACCCTCCACGAGGCCGGCCACCGGCTGTTCCTCAAACCCGCCCCACTGCGACCCGCCATCCCCGGCGGTTTCATCCTCGACGACTTCGCCATCGACACCACAGCCGCCATCGTGACCTGCCCGGCCGGACACGCCGTGGCCCTGTCCGACCCCGGCGGGCAGCACCACCAACGCAAAGCCTCTTTCGGGGACTTATGCACCGCATGCCACCTGCGCGAGCGGTGCACCAAAGCCAAGGCCGGACGCATCCTGACCATCCGACCGCACCACGACCTCCAGACAGCCGCCCGCCACCAGGCCGCCACCGACCCTGGCTGGCAGGCCGACTACCGCCGCTGGAGACCACCGGTCGAACGCGCCGTCGCCTGGCTCGTCCACCACGGCAACCGGCGCCTGCGCTACCGCGGCACCATCAAGAACAACACCTGGCTCCACACCCGGGCCGCCGCCCTCAACCTCCGCCGACTGATCAACCTCGGACTCACCCACACCAGTGGCACCTGGCACCTCGCACCAGCCACTACATGACCGGAGGGGCTGTCCGGCCTGACGGCCGGACAGCCCCTCACCAAGATCTTCATCAGCCTTCTAGCCGTCGTACGCCGAGCAGAGGGTGCGTACCTTCTTGTGGGCGGCCACCGCGCCGGCGTCCTTCACGTCGTACGTCTGCAGACGGCGCATGACGTCCTGCATCGCGGTGTCCAGGCGTTTGTAGTCGCCGTCCAACTGGGCCGCGGAATGGGCCAGCGCGGCGGCGGCACCCGCCCGGTTGTAGCGGGCCTGGGACGCACGGTCGGAGTCGACGTAGACGGCGCTCAGTTCCGGGACTCGGCCGAACGCCTGACACGCGCCCACCGCGTCGGCCCGCGCGTCGCCGAGACCGGCGCCGGCCGCCGCGCTGTCGCCGCCGGCCCAGATCAGCCAGCCGAGGCACACTCCCGCGCCGGCGGCCACGAGCGCCGCGATGAGGGGTGCCCGCCACCGGGCGGAGGGTCGGCCTTGGGCGGCGGGAACCGGCGGGGTGACGGGTGGCGGCGGGACGGAGGCGGGCACGGTCATCGACTCGGCTCTCTGCGGCGGGGGCGAACGGTCCCGCTGCTCGGGACCGGAAGCAAAATAGCCGCCGCGGCGTCCACACGTACGACGATTGACTCGAACAGCCTTGCTGTAATGGCCGGTTCACGCCTCATGGCGACAGCACCAGCGGTGCGCCGTGGGCGTGACACCCCTTGTCCCGGCGTGGTCGTCTACCGGCACGGTGGCCTCTTCGACGGCCACAGACCGTAAGCCCAGGCTAAGGCCCTGCCTCCGTGGCGGTGTGCGTGATGAGCGCGCGGACGACGGTCTCCCAGTCCGCTCGGTCGACCCCATGGCCGGCACCGGGCAGAGCCAGCAGCCGCGCGGCGGGGATCTCTTCCGCGAGCGACTCGCCGTGCCCGAACGGGAACATCGGGTCCGCGGTCCCGTGGATCACCAGCGTGGGCACGGAGACGGCCGCCAGGGTCTCTCGCGCACGCTCACCGTCTGGAAGTGAGTCGTGGTTGCGTACAGCGGCGAAGTCGTGCGCACGCTCGACATCGCGACGGACCAGGTCGCGGACGGCGGTCTCGTCGAAGGGGCGCATGCCTCCCGCGAGTACACGCGAGTAGGCGACGAGGTAGTCGATCACCGAGGCGGTCCGCGACCAGTCGACCTCCGCGGACGACACGAACCGAACGAACTCCTCGGTCGGCGGGGGCAGTTCGCGGCCGCCGCCGGACACCGCACGCGAGGTGCTGATCAGCACGAGCGAGAGGACTCGATCCGCATGGTCGAGCGCGACCCGCTGCGCCAACGCCCCTCCGGCCGAGACGCCCACCACGTGGGCGGCCGGAATGCCGTGGGCGTCGAGCACACTGACGGCGTCGCCGACCAGGTCGGCGCCGGTGTAGCCGGGATGGCCCGCCTGATAGGTGACCGATCGGCCGGTGTCGCGATGGTCGTAACGGATCACGAACCGTCCGCCCTCAGCGAGCATCCGGCAGAAACCCTCCTCCCACCAGAGCATCGACGCCCCCGTGCCCATGATGAGCAGAACCGGCGGGTCCGACCGGTCACCGAAGGCCTCGGTGCACAGCTCCACACCGTCCGCGTCGATCATGCGCTCGGCCATCGCGACGTCTCCTCACCGCGCCCGTTGTGCATCCGCGCGGGGCTGGCACGTGGCCACCGCTGGTGACAACGGTACGACGATCACCCGACGGACGGCCGGTGTCCTCCGGTCGCGAAGGCGAGGATGTCGGGGACCGCCTCGCGCAGGCTCTCGAAGTGCCGGTGGACCCCGTCAACAGCGACGGGAACGTTGACTCCCCACACCGTCATGCCCGCCCGCAGTCCGGAGGCGACTCCGGACGGCGCGTCCTCGATGACCAGGCAGTCCTCCGGTGCGGCCCCGAGCCGCTCGGCGGCCAGCAGGTAGGGAACCGGGGACGGCTTCCCTTCCTCCACGGCGGCAGCGTCCACGACCACGACGGGAACCGGCAGTCCGGTCCGGGCGAACCGCCCTCGCACCCGGTGCTCGTAGTTCGAGGTCACCAGTCCCCAGCATCCCAAGGGCAGGTCGGTCAGCAGCTGGGAGGCACCTTCGAAGGCGGTATAGACACCTGACCGGACGTCTTCGTCCTCCAGTTCGTGCAACGCGGCCAGGCACTGCCGCGGGTCCCGATCCGGAGCGACCACCGCGAAGGTCTCCGAGGGCCTCGTCCGCAGCGCCGTCCGGTAGACCGTGTCAGGATCCAGTCCGTATCGACTCGCCCACGTCGTCCATACCCGTCGCTGGTTGTCCAGGGCGTCGATCAGCGTGCCGTCGACGTCGAACAGGACACACTTCCGGGAAGCGGCCCGGGCAGGTTCGCTCATCACGCCCGCATCACTTCTCCCCGATCAGCGGGTCGATCATTTTGTGCAGCCGTTCACCGGAGAGCGGCTGCAACGCGCGGGCCGCGATCTTTCCTTCCCGGTCGAGAACGATCGTGGACGGAATGGCCTGCGGGTTCAGGCTGCCCCTGGGGAAGCCGTAGAGGACCAGCTTCCCCACCGGGTCGTACAGACTGGGATAGGTGACGCCGTGGTTCGCTTCGAAGGCCAGGCCGGCCGTCCGACTGGCGTCGCGGGTGTCGATCCCGACGAACGCCACACCCTTGGCCCTGGTTTCCCGGGCGACCTTCGAGAAGAGGGGTGCTTCGGCGCGGCAGGGCGGACACGTGGATCCCCAGACGTTGATCACGACGATCTTCCCTTTGAGGTCGGCGACGTCGAGATGCTTCCCCTGGAGAGTGTCGCCTCTCAACTCGTTCGGGAGCCGCCGTTCACCCTTGGGCACGGTGGAGACACCGTCCGCGCCTGCGACGAATTCGGTCCGGCTGCCTTTGCCGGCGGACCCGCCACCATCGCAGGCTGACAAGGCCGCCGCACTCACGACCACCATCGCGGCGAATCCGACGGCGCTGACTGTACGGCTGCGACCCATGTGAAAAGTTTCGCACGGCCGAACCGCTCCGAGACGCCGACCCCCTGAGTGCCTGTCAGCACCGTTTCGCGAGGACTCCTGTGGCATGCCGCGGAGTTGGGGCACATGCCCATCGGTTCATGGACTGGGTTCTGCTCACCCCGGACCCACGCGGACACGCCACAGGTATCAGCGGCTGTCCATGCGGCGTCGGTCCTGCTCGTCCCACTTGCGTGTGTCGCGCGGCTGCGTGTACGGCTCCTTCTCCGCCGGGTGGCCGCCGGCGATGGCCCGCTGCCGCAGGGTCTCGGCGTCGAACTCCAGGCCCAGCAGGATCGCCAGGTTGCTGATCCACAGCCAGACCAGGAAGACGATCACGCCGGCCATGGTGCCGTAGGTCTTGTTGTACGAGGCGAAGTTGGCGACGTAGAGGGCGAACCCGGCGGAGGCGATCAGCCAGATCACCAGGGCCAGGACGCTGCCCGGGGTGATCCACCGGAACCCCTTCACCTTGGCGTTGGGGGTCGCCCAGTACAGAATCGCGATCATGGTGGTGACGAGAACGACCAGGACCGGCCACTTGGCGATCGACCACACCGTCAGAGCGGTGTCGCCGATACCCAGAGCCGTGCCGGCCTGACGTGCGAGAGCGCCGGTGAAGACCACGATCAGCGCGCTGACCACGGCGAGTATCAGCAGCGCCACCGTCACGCCGACGCGCACGGGAAGGATCTTCCACGCCGGCCGGCCCTCGGGCATGTCGTACACGGCGTTGGCGGCCCGGGTGAACGCCGCCACGTACCCGGACGCCGACCAGATGGCCAGCGCCAGCCCGACGATCGCCATGATCGAGCCGAGGCCGCCGCGCCCCTGCATCTGCTGCACCGCACTCGTGATGATGTCTCGGGCCGAGCCGGGAGCGAACTGCTGGAGGTTGTTCAGCAACTTGTCCGTCGTCGACCTGCCGGTGAGGCCCAGCAACGACACCAACGCCAGCAGAGCCGGGAACAGCGCGAGGATTCCGTAGTAGGTCAGAGCCGCGGCCCGGTCGGTCAGCTCGTCGTCCTTGAACTCTCGCAGACTGCCCTTGAGCACCGCACGCCATGATTGCTTCGGCAGCTTGCCCGGCGTGTCCGGCGCCTTCCGCTCCGCCTCGGGACCGGGCCCAAACCGCTCCCTGGAGTCATCGGCCGAAGCGGGTGGGCCGGAATCCCGGCCGCGTTCCGGAGCCGCGCGGCGCTCGGCGACTCCCGACTGATTTTGTCCGATTTTTGGTATTCGAGTCATATTGACCGTGTAACCACTGCGTACCGGCCCATTCCCCCGCATTGCGGCAAACCGTGCTGTCGGCAGCCGTCCGTCAGGTCACCCCGGTGAACTGGCCGTATCGGGGTACTCGCGCGCTCACGACCGGGCGCCGCAGCGCGCTCGGCGGAAGAAGCGAGTGACGGGAGGTGATCGCCATGTCGAGTACACAGCCCCATCAGGGATCGGGCCGGCAGACGCAGGGCGCGGAGCCGGTGGGCGAGCTGGTGGCGCGCGCGTCACAGCAGCTGACCGAGCTGGTACGCGGCGAACTGCGCCTGGCTCAGGCGGAGATGAAAGAGAAGGGCAAGCGCTACGGCAAGGGCGGCGGGCTGTTCGGCGGCGCCGGCCTCGTCGGGTTCCTGATGCTTGAGGCCCTCGTGGCCACCGCGATCGCCGCCTTGGCGGAACCGCTGTCGGTATGGGCCGCGGCCCTCATCGTGACGGCGGTGCTCGGCGTGATCGCCGCGGTGATGGCCGCGACCGGGAAGAAGCAGGTCAGTGAGGCCGCACCGCCCACGCCCGAGAAGACGATCGAGAACGTGAAGGCCGACGTGGCCGAGATCAAGGAGAGCGCGCAGCGATGACCCAGCCACCCCACGACGACTCCACCGCCTCCAGCCCCGAGGAACTGCGTGAGCAGGTCGAGCAGACCCGCCACGAACTCGGCGAGACGGTCGACGCACTCTCGGCCAGGACGGATGTGAAGGCCCGCGCCCAGGCCAAGGCCGCCGAGGTCAAGGACCAGGCCGCCGCCAGGACAGGCGAGCTGAAGGGACAGACGCTGGCCAAGGCGGAGGAGCTGAAGGCCAAGGCCGCCGACGTCGCCCACCAAGTGCAGGACAAGCTCCCCGACCCGGTCAAGGAGACCGCCACCCAGGCCGCCGAGCAGGCCAGGGCCAAGGCCGCACAGGCCGGCCGGCTGTGGGAGGACAAGGCTCCGGAGCCGGTACGGCACAAGACGGCACAGGGAGCGCAGTTGGCCCGCGACAACCGCAACCTGCTCCTGGCGGTGGGGGGCGCGGCCGTCGTGCTGTGGCTGGCCTGCCGCCGCGGCGGCAAGGGCTGAAGCGGATGAGGGGGAGGTTTCAGGGCGACCAGGACCGTCATGAAACGGCATGCTCCTGCCACCTCCCCCGCCAGGCTGACGGCGCCGGTGCGTGAGCCGGTGCCGGGGCCGGCGCCGTACGGGAGGTGACCACCGGACCCCGCGACACCTCCCGGCGGTGCCACCCGCTCGTCGTGACGCCCGAGCGAGCCGGCACGAAAGCCACGCCGTTCACGGGCGACGAGCGCCTCTCCACCACGTGCGACGCGCGACGGCGTCGGGTCACCCCGCCAGGTCGCGCACGTGCGGTACCACCCGGGTCAGCCGCAGCACGCCCCACACGATGAGACCGGCTCCGATCGCCTCGGGCACCAGCCACCACCCCGTGCGGATGCTCTCCCCGAACAGGCTGACGCCCAGCAGCAGGCTGACCGTGGCGTCGCCGATGGTCAGGGCGGGTTGCGAGGCCGCCAGCGAGCCCGCCTGGAGCGCGTTCTCCAGGAGCAGGACGGCGCCCACCCCGGTGACGGCGAACCCGTAGGTCTGCCACGTCGAGAGGAACGCGCCCAGGCCGTCGTCGGCGAAGGTACTCGTCGCCGACTTCAGCAGGGCTGCGGTCAGGGCGTTGCTGATGGCCGACGCGCTGCCGAGCACGGCCGCCCGGAACAGGGACGAACGCTTCTGCCGGGCCAGCACGACCAGCACGCCCACCGCCCCCAGGCACAGCACCAGCGCCGGGATCCACCGAGCCATCGACGCCTGGTCCCGCGCACCCGTCGGCGCGGCTGCCGCGAGCAGCAGGCTCAGACCCCCGACGACACCCGCCACGGCCCACCAGCCCGCCCCGGGCAAGCGCCGGTGCAGCAGCGGGATGGCGAACAGCAGGGCGAACGGCAGTTCCATGATGAACAGCGGCTGCACCAGGGCGATGGGCCCGTTCAGCAGCGCCAGCGCCTGGAACAGGGCCGCGCCGACGACGCCGCCGATGCCGATCAGCCAGGCCGGCTTCCGGGCCAGGGTGAGGATGAGCCGTAGACCACCACCACTCGGGACGGTGGAGGCTGCCTTGCGTTGGAAGACGGTACCCAGCGCGTTGCTTGCGGCACCCAGGACGGCGAACAGCGCGGCCAGTATGGTCACCCTTCCACCATGCCCCGTAACGGGAGTGGCAGCCTCCTCGGGTACTCCGTGAGCACCTGTGACGGCAAAACAAAAGGCAAGGAGTTCCCACTCCTTGCCACTGTCAAGATATAGCGCAGTGGGGGCCTTGCCACAAGACCCGGGTCGTGCTGCAGAATCTCCGACCGAAAGCCGGAACCTGCGGAAATCGGCGACTCGCGAAACACATGCGTTTTCGTCGACGCGTGGTCTCGCGGGGCGTGGGACCGTCGGCGGGAATCGCGACGTGGCCGCGGGCGCTGTGCGCGCGGATGCGGGCGTGCGCGCCGCTGACCTCGCAGCGCAGCCGGCCGAACCGAAACGCAGTCCTGCACCATGGGGGATCTTGATGATCGACGTGATCATTGCCGGCGGCGGACCGACCGGCCTGATGCTGGCCGGCGAGTTGCGGCTGCACGGCGTGCACGTGCTCGTGCTGGAGAAGGAGGCCGAACCGACCGTACAGTCCCGCGCGCAGGGCCTGCACGCCCGCAGTGTCGAGGTGATGGACCAGCGCGGTCTGCTGGAGCGGTTCCTCGCGCTCGGCAAGCAGGTCACGGTCGGCGGCTTCTTCGCCGGCCTCGGCACATCGTGGCCCGACCGGCTGGACACCGCACACTCCTACGTCCTTCACATCCCGCAGGAGGTCACCGAACGATTGCTGACCGAACGAGCCACCGAACTGGGCACCGAGATCCGCCGAGGCTGTGAACTGGTCGGGCTGAGTCAGGACGAACAGGGGGTGACCGTCGAGCTGGCGGACGGCACGCGGCTGCGCTCGCGCCATCTGGCCGGCTGCGACGGCGGCCGCAGCACGGTGCGCAAGCTGCTCGGCGTCGGCTTCCCCGGTGAGCCCTCCCGGGTCGAGACACTCCTGGGCGAGGTGAAGGTGACCGTGCCGGCGGAGACGCTGGCCGCCGCGTCGGCAGAAGTCCGCAAGACCCAGCTGCGGTTCGGCTTCATGCCCCTGAAGGACGGGGTGTACCGCGTCGTCGTGCCCGCCGAGGGGGTGGCCGAGGACCGTGCGACGGCGCCGACCCTTGGTGAACTCGCCGACCAGCTGCGGACGTTCGCCGGAACCGACTTCGGCGTGCACTCACCGCGGTGGATCTCCCGCTTCGGCGACGCCACCCGGCTCGCCGACCGCTACCGGGTCGGCCGGGTGCTGCTGGCCGGCGACGCGGCGCACGTCCACCCCCCGACCGGCGGGCAGGGCCTCAATCTCGGCGTCCAGGACGCGTTCAACCTCGGCTGGAAACTGGCCGCCGAGGTGAACGGCTGGGCGCCGGAAGGGCTGTTGGACACCTATCACGCCGAACGGCACCCGGTGGCCGCCGACGTGCTGGACAACACCCGCGCGCAGATCCAGCTGATGTCCACCGAGCCCGGGCCCCGCTCGGTACGGCGGCTGATGTCGGAACTGGTCGAGTTCGAAGACGTGAACCGCTACCTCATCGAGAAGATCTCGGCGATCGGCATCCGTTACGACCTCGGCGAGGGGCACGAACTGCTCGGCCGACGGTTGCGGGACGTCGGGCTGAAGCGTGGCCGCCTCTACGAGTTGATGCACGGCGGCCGCGGACTGCTGCTCGACCGGACCGGTCGGCTCTCGGTGACGGGCTGGGCGGATCGGGTCGACCACGTCGTCGACGTCAGCGGGGAACTGGACGTGCCCGCCGTTCTGTTGCGGCCCGACGGCCACGTGGCGTGGGCCGGTGAAGACGAGCGGGATCTGCACGACCAGCTGCCCAAGTGGTTCGGCGCCGCGGTCGGCTGAGCGCGGAGTCGCTTCGGGGACGGGGACCGCGCCCCGCGCCGTACGGCTGCCCCATGGCCCTCTCCCGCCGGGAGTCAGCCGCGGACCGGGGGGTGGTTGAGCTGGGCGGTCAGGAGGTGGGAGTCGAGGAGAGTGATGTCGGCGGTGCGATCGGCGCGTGCGTAGCCGGCCAGCATGCGTTTGGTCAGGATGAGGGCTTCCGGCGCGCGCCGGACCAGTGGTCTCGTCCAGGCGTTGACGGCCTGGTCCAGCTGGTCGAGGGGGACGACCTTGTGCAGGAGGCCGAGCCGGTGCGCGGTGGGTGCGTCGAACGTGTCGCAGGTGAGCATGAGTTCGCGGATTCGTGCGGCACCGGCCTCCGCTACGAGGCGGCCCATGGCACCTCCCCAGGCCGGCGGGAGACCCAGGCCCACCTCCGGCATCCGGAAGCGGCAGGTGTCCGCGCCTGCGCGCAGGTCGCAGAAGGAGGCGAGCGCGAGACCGGCGCCGATGACTTTGCCGTGGAGCTGGGCGATCGTGACCGCGTGGGTGATCTCCAGGGCCTGGCACAGCCGGTGCGCCTTGTCCGCGATACGGCGCAGGGCGGCCCCGGTCGGATCCGCGGCCAGCGCCTCCTGGTACTCGCCGCGGTCGGCTCCCAGGCAGAAGTCCTCACCCAGGGACGACAGGTGCAGGATGCGGACGTCGGGTCGTTCGTGGAGGTCGTCGAGGAGGGCGATGAGGTCGTCGAGGACGGCGACGCCGAGCGTGTCGTCCTTCCCCGAGGGGTTGAGCCGGACGCGAAGCACGGGGCCGTCCTGCTCGACGGCCACGGCTTCACGTCTGTGCGCGGAAAGGATACTGCCGGTTTCGGTCATGCGAGGGCGACGTCCAGGTTCAGCAGACGCCGGAACGCCACCCTTGGAGCCCACGCCGGGCGGCGTACGAGGGTGAGGCGGGGCAGGCGTCTGACCAGTTGATGGAGGAGGGTCTGGGCTTCCAGCCGTGCGAGCGGCGCGCCGAGGCAGTAGTGGATGCCTCCGCTGAAGGCGAGATGGTCGGGTTTGCGTTGGAGGTCGAAACGTTCGGGATCCGTGTGCCGGGCCGGATCCCAGTGTGCCGCGCCCACCATGAGGTGGGCCATGTCGTCCTTGCGGATCTCGATTCCCCCGAGGACGCAGTCCTTCGCGGCGATACGGCTGATCACGTGCGTGGGCGGGTCGTAGCGCAGCGTCTCCTCGACGAACGCGGGCACCAGGTCGGGGCGGGTGGCGACCGTGTCCCACCGCTCCGGGTGCTCGACGAGGCGCAGTGTCATGATCGACAGCAGGCTGGAGGTGGTCTCCAGTGCCGCGAGCAGGACGAACAGGGCCAGAAAGTAGACCGCTTCATCGGCTTTGTCGCGGTCCGGTTCGATGGCGTCCCATGTCCGTATCCAGCCCGACACGGGATCCTCGCCCGGGTGGGTACGCCGGTGACGCACCAGGTCCATGAAGTAGGCGCGTAGCTCGGCTGTGGCGGCGTCCGAGCGCGCCAACTGGCTGGCGGAGGGCAGCAGTTCCTGGGTGAACACCTGGTCGTGGGTCAGCCGGCGCAGGCGCGAACGGTCGGCGGTCGGCAGGGCTAGCCAGTCGCCGATGGCGGCGACGGGCAGTTCCTCGCTCACCAGGGCGGCGAAGTCGGCCTCGCCGGCGTGGAGTTGCTCGGCCAGGCCGGAGAGGAGCTGGTCGGTCGTCCGGCTTATCGTCCGGCCGATCCGTTGCAGGGCGGGGCGGCCGAACGTGCCGGCCGCCCTCCGTATTCGGGTGTGGTCCGGGGGGTTGAGCGCGGGCAGGGTGTTGCTCATCTCCCGTGAGGAGGGTGCGTTCCAGCGGGTGCCCGGGCCCTGCTGGTCGCGCCAGCGCTTGTCGGGCTCGAGCCAGTGCCGACTGCGGAGCACCTGGTCGCAGAGGTCGAAGCTGGTCACGAGGGAGCCGCCCCAGGGAGCAGGGCTGACTCCGCCCATGGACCGCAACGCCGTATAGATGGGGAAGGGATCGGCCTGCCCCTTCGCCGTACGGAGACGGGAGAAGAGGGTGACGGCTGAACGGCGGTCGTGCGACGCGTTTGCGGCAACCACCACGATGACGGCTCCTTCCTGAGCATCAGCCGCCATACGTACCCACAAGGTTCTTGAACCATCCACCAAAAGCGGAAGGGTGAGGGTTACCTACGTCACTCCCCCCTGGTCCAGGCAAGGAAGCGGCTGAACAGGCCCTTGGCATGCGGAGCCGCCGTGGACGCCCCCCGCGACACCGGAGGAGCGGAACGCTGCGCGGCCTGCGCCGAAGGCTGCGGATGCTGAGGGCTCGCGGGCTCCGAGGCGGCCGACGTCACCGTACGGGGCGTAAACCGGACCGGAAGGGTCACCAGCGTGCGGCTCCACGGCGACGGCGCCCAGGAGAGCGACGTGAACGGGACGCGCACCTCGAGATCGGGCAGCCGGTGGAGGAGCGACTCGACAGCCGTGACCGCGATCATGAACGCGGGGTCCTTGGCGGGGCACGCGTGGGGGCCCGCACCGAACGCCAAGTGCGCCTTCGCACTGAGCTGTTCGCGGTGCTCGGTCAGCTTGGGGTCGGTGTTGGCCGCCGCGAACGAGATCAGGACCGGGTCGTTGGCCCTGAGGATCCTGCCGCCGAGTTCGGCATCGTGGGTCGGGTAGTGCGCCGCGTAGTTGGCGATCGGCGCGTAGTTCCACAGGGTCTGTGACACCGCGTCCTCGACCGGCAGGCCGGCCTGCCATTCCTCACTGAGGTACAGCGCGGTGCTGGTGCCGATGGCGGCCGCCAGCGGCGCCGTTCCGCCGGAGAGCAGGGTGACGAGCTGGTGCAGCACCTCCTCGTCGGTCAACTGAGCGGAGTGCTCCATCAGACGCGTCGTCAGGTCCGCTCCGGGGGCGCGCCGCTTGAGTGCGATCAGCTCGGCGAGTGCCCCGCCCAGCACCTGGTCGGCGCCGGCGGTGCCGTCGAAGATGCCGCTGATCCCGACGATCACACGGTCGCCGATCTCGGGCGGGCAGCCGAACAGGTCGCTGAAGACCAACAGCGGCAGGGGCTGGGCGTAGGAGGCCATCAGCTCGGCCTGGCCGCGGGCTTCGGCACTGAAGCGGCTGATCAGGTAGTCGGCGGACTGCTGGGTCTGCCGCAGGAGCCGGTGTTCGTTGACGGTGGCCAGGCTGTCGGTGACCGCCTGACGGAGGCGGGCGTGCGCCGCTCCGTCGCTGAACAGCGCGTTGGGGCGGTAGCCCATCATGGGCACGGCCGGGCTGTCCATGGGGACGCGGCCTTCGTTCAGGGCGTTCCAGCGGCGGGAGTCACGGACGAAGGACGCGGGGTTCTGGAGGATGTACAGGGCGGCGTCGTAGCTGGTGATCAGCTCCACCTGGACGTCGGGAGCGATGTCGACGGGTGCGCTCGGGCCGAGCGAGCGCAGGTAGGCGTAGCTGCCCTCGGGGTCGGAGCCGAACTCGGGGCCGTACAGGGGAAGGTTCCCGTGCGCCGGGCAACCGGGCGGTATCCCCTGCGTGTCGTAATGCTGTTGCATACCGGAGCTCCTAGCCGAGTAGGGACATGAGGTGCTTCACGAGGGTGATGAGTGCCTGGGCCGCGGAGTGCTGGTCGCGCACGTCGCAGCCCACGATGGGGGTGTCCGCGGGGAGGTTCAGCGCCTCACGGACTTCCTCGATCGGGTAGGTGGTGGCGCCCTCGAAGTGGTTGACGCCGATGGCGTACGTCAGGCCGAAGCTCTCGACCAGGTCCAGCACCGGGAAGGACTCGTGCAACCGCTGCGGGTCGACGAGGACCAGCGCGCCCAGCGCGCCCCGGGACAGCTCCTCCCACATCTCCTTGAAGCGCTCCTGCCCGGGCGTTCCGAAGATGTAGAGGACCAGCGTTTCGCTGAGGGTCAGCCGGCCGAAGTCCATGGCGACGGTGGTGGTCGTCTTGTCCGGTGTGCCCGACAGGTCGTCGAAGCCCTCGCTGGCCTCGGTGATCTCTTCCTCGGTCTGCAGCGGCTCGATCTCGGAGATGCTGCCGATGCAGGTGGTCTTCCCGACCCCGAAGTGACCCACGACAAGGATCTTCACCGAGCGGGAGACGTCTGGATCCAGGTACACAGGTCACGCTCCGAATCGGGATTTGAGGCCGTCCAGCACGGCGCCGAGCAGTTCTCTGTCGACCCGTTCGGCGCGCGGCACGGACTTCCTCACGAGGATCAGACCGCTCTCCTCCATCTGCGCCAGGAGGATGCGCACGATGCCCAGCGGCAGGTGCGTGTGACCGGCCACCTCGGCCACGGACAGGAAGCCGTCCTCGACCAGGTCCATGATCGTCCGCGCCTCGGGCGCCAGCGCGCGGGCCGCGGCCGAGGCACCCTTGTGCGCGGTCACGAGGGCGGTGCGCTCGTACTCCTGGTCCGGAGGCAGGCCACGCCCGTTCGTGATCACGAAGAGAGGCACTAATGCGGATGTCAGTTCCAGGTCCGGGCCATGCTCGTCAGACATCGCTGCCTGCCTCCCCCCGCGGTGTCCCCTGCTTGCTCAGGCGGGGCACCACCTCGTGCAGGCGGGTGGTGAACTCCTCGATGTTGGAGTCGTGTTCGGCGGCAGCTGCCAGGAAGGTGCCGTGGCTGGCCGCGATCAGGAAGATCCAGCCGTGCTGGAACTCGATGACGGTCTGCCGCCACTCGGCGTCGTCACGCACTCCCGCGAACTGCGACGTGACACGGCTGTAGGCGTGGATGCCCGTCATGGCCGCGGAGATCGTGTCCGCCAGGTCCCGGTGCATCCCGGAGGTCGTTCCGCGGGGCAGACCGTCGGATCCCAGCAGTACGGCGTGCCGGGCGCCCTTGACGTCGGCGATCACCTCGTCGAGATCGGCGAGCACGCTGTCCGCACCGCCCGTCTCCTCGCGCCGGGCCCGCGCACCGTGAGCTTCCCGGGCCGACTCCTCCGTGTTCACCCGCGGCGGTGAGGTGAGGTTGTTGCCCAACCTGGCGACAAGCCGGTGCATACGGAAGGA
The DNA here is from genome assembly GCF_041435115.1 of Streptomyces sp. NBC_00289. Taxonomy (NCBI): domain Bacteria; kingdom Bacillati; phylum Actinomycetota; class Actinomycetes; order Kitasatosporales; family Streptomycetaceae; genus Streptomyces; species Streptomyces sp. NBC_00289. The sequence continues at coordinate 1,375,621 of NZ_CP108046.1, forward strand.
GATCTGCTGCATGTCGACGTCGGGCGCCGCGGCGGCGGCCAGGTAGGCACCCTGCCCCGCTCCGATCAGGAAGATCCACCCGTGGGAGAACTCGATGATCGTCTGGTGCCACTCCCGGTCCTCCGACAGCCCGGCGAAGTGGGACGTGGCCCGGCTGAGCGACTGCATCCCCGCCATGGCGGCGGAGATGGTGCGCACATCCTTCTCGACAAGGCCCTCGGTGGCTCCCCGGGGAAGGCCGTCCGCGGACAGCAGGACGGCATGCCGCGCCTTGGGCACGTTGGTGACGATGTCCTCGAGCATCCACGACAGGTCTGCGCTCATGCGTCTTCGGACCCTTCGGTGGGCGCGGGATCGAGGTTGCGGCCCGAAAGAGTGCCTCGCTGGAAGGCACCCAGGCTGCGGCCCGACGCGCGGCCGGCCTCCTCGGGCGTCCGCGAGGACGACCGGACGTCGTCACTGTCGGGAACGCTGGCGACCGGTACCTGCCGGGCCCCGCGCTTGGGCAGGCCGTGCGCCGTGCGCGTCACATCCTGCGTCCGCCCCCCGGCGCTGCGGATCCTGCTCACCGGAGCCTCTTCCACCGGTGGTGGCGCCTGCTCCTCGGTCCACAGCTCCTCGGGCAGCAGGACGACCGCGCGGACACCGCCGTAGCGGGAGACGCCGGTGACGTCGACCCGGAACCCGTAGTGGCGGGCGAGCAGGCCGATCACGGGGAAACCGAACTTCGGCTGGTTGCCCAGCTGCGACAGGCGGGGGACGAAGTCTCCGGACAACAGCGCGCTCGCCGTCTGCCGGTCCTCGTCGCTCATGCTGACGCCCGCGTCGTCGATGATGATGCAGAGGTTGCTCTGGACCCGCTGGAACGTCACCTCGATCGGCGCGTCCTGCTGGGAGAAGCTGGCGGCGTTGTCGAGCAGTTCGGCCACGGCGAGCGCGACGGGAGAGACGGCGGACGCCTTCAGCGCGAAGCCGGTCTGCTGCATGATCTCGACACGTCGGAAGTTGCGGATCTGCCCCTGAGCGCTGCGCACCACGTCGTAGACGCTCGCGGGTCGGCTGCGGCGGCCGACCGGCGCACCGCACAGCACCGCGATGCCCTGCGCCTTGCGCGCCATCTGCGCGTTGGCGTGGTTCACTTCCAGCAGATCGCCGAGCACGGCATGACCGCCGTACTTCCGCTGGACCCCTTCGAGGAGCGCCATCTGTTCGGCGGCGAGACTCTGCAGGAAGCGGGCAGCACCCTTGAGGACCGCCTTGGTGCTCTCCTCCGCCGCCTCCTCGGCCTCCCGGATCGTCCCGTCAAGCTCCTGCGTGTACTTCTGCAACTCGATTCGTGACGCGATCAGTTGACTTTCGGTCACCTTCAGGCGCTGCGTCAGCGCGTCTTCGGCCTGCCGCTTCCTCTCACTCAGGGCTCTGTTGCGGACGACGAGCACTACCACCGCGGCGACGGCTATCGCCGCAACCGCAGCCAGGCACCACGCAAGGGTGTCTCGATTCATGGAAACCTTTCCCGACGCATGAAATGCAGACGTAGACGGATACACCCCCCGCGAGGACCCGCGACACAGGCCGGTGACCGCTCGACCGCTGTTGCGTGGAGAGCAGACCGACCTCAAATCAGCGCCCGAATGAGTGGATCAAGGTCGCAGATGCGGGGATGCTATCACTGCGGAACGAGCCCCGGAGAGCGCGCCCCCAGTTCAGCAGCCAACACCAACTTGGCTGCTGAGCAGGCATGTTGGAGCTCACCGGCGGGCGCTGGAAGCGGTTGATGAGACTCTCTGCGAGTCGATTTCCACAGGGGCCCGGCAGTTCACATTCCTCCCGAGCCCCCTGACCCTCTGGGCCGCGGACGTGACCTGCGCACCAACAGCCGCTCCTTCGCGAGGGGGAATCAGAGAAGGTCCCCGCACACACGGCTGACGCATAGTCAACTTACTGGGGGGTAAAAAGATCTTATCAGTCATCACGTCCCCAACAGGCCTATCCGAACGGCGACTTGGCGACCTTTACGCAGCTTTGACGGCGCGGCCACCCTCACGCTGCCGCGTCACCCGTCCCGCCCGGCATGCCGTCGCCCTCGGTGCCGACAACACTCCGCTTCGCCACGAAGAGTTCACCTGATCGTCGCCTCGCCCGCCCGGGACAGTACGGTGAGCCGGCCGCGCGGAACGGACGCCGGCGCATGATGCCCGGGAGACGTTACCGGAGGGTAAGAAAAGCGCTTCCGGGGTGTGGGCAGGGAAAGCGCTTGTCGCTACATTTTGACATGCCCTCACCACCCCTCCTCAGGATCCCTCCAGGAGCCACTCCCCCATGCGCAGATTCTTCGCCTCCCTGGCGGCAGTAGCCGCCGCCCTCGGCGGGCTCATCACGACAGCACCCACCGCCGCGGCCGCCGACTCGGGCACCTTCAGTGTTCTCACCTACAACGTCGCCGGTCTGCCCGAGTGGCTGTCCAGCGCCTCGACGCCGCGCGACACGAGCACCACCGAGATCGGCCGGCGCATCGCGCCCTACGACATCGTCAACGTCGAGGAGGATTTCAACTACCACGCGTACCTCTACTCCACCGACACGCATCCCTACCGCACCGCGACCAGCGGCAGCGCGGGCATCGGCAGCGGGCTGAACACCGTCTCCCACTACGCCTGGGACGGTGACGACTTCGAGCGCGCCGGCTGGAACTCCTGCCAGATCGACTCGGGCGACTGCCTCACCCCCAAGGGCTTCACCTTCATGCGGGAGCGCCTCGCCGAGGGCGTGTACGTCGACTTCTACAACCTGCACACCAACGCGGGCACCAACGACGGCGACGAAGCCTCCCGCGCCGACAACCTCAACCAGCTCACGTCGTTCATCGCCACCCACTCGGCCGGCAACGCGGTCGTGGTCATGGGCGACACCAACACCCGCTACACCCGCGCCGCCGACACCATCGCCGAATTCACCGCCGCCAACGGGCTCACCGACGCGTGGGTCAAGGTGATCCGCGGCGGTGTGGCACCCACCAAGGGCAGCGACCCGCTGGTCTGCGACCAGACCGGGACCACCGTGCCCAACACCTGCGAAGTCGTCGACAAGATCCTCTACCGCGGCAGCAGGCTCGTCACGCTCAACGCGACCTCGTACAACAACGAACACGCCAAGTTCCTCAACTCCGACGGGCTGATGCTCTCCGACCACGACCCGATCACCGCCGGCTTCACCTGGTCACAGAACCCCGACTTCCAGCTCAGCGACCAGTTCGGCGGCCCGCACGGCACCTACTACCAGGACATCGACAGGGTCCCGGCGGCCGCCCGCGCCACCAAGATCTCACTGCGGGCCGGCTCCCGCGTCGACCAGGTCGGCATCACCCTCGCCAGCGGCACCACTCTCGCCCACGGCGGCACCGGCGGCACCGCCTCCTCGCTGACACTGGGCAGCGGCGAGTACGTCACCACCGCCCACCTGTGCCGGGCCGACAAGGACGGCCACACCCGGATCTTCTACGCCAGGTTCACCACCAACCTCGGCAACACCCTGTCGGGCGGCTCCACCACGTCGGACTGCGTGACCCGCACCGCGCCCTCCGGCTGGCAGATCGCCGGCTTCCACGGACGCTCCGCCGACGAACTGGACAAGCTCGGCTTCATCTACACCAAGCGCTGACGCCCCGACACCGGCCACGGCCACGGCCACGCTCCCCACGCCTGCCCCGGTCGTGGCGAGCGTGGTCGGGCCGCGCCCGTCAGCGCACCGCGACCTCGCCCGCGTGGACGGTGCGCAGGGCGCGCTCGACGGTCTCCTGGTTCTCGCCGACCGGAGCCACGTAGTCGATGACCTCGCGCGCGGCGTCCTCCCCGAGCGTTCTGGTGATCACCCACGTGGCGAGGTACTGGGACGCCAGACAGCCGCCCGCCGTGGCGATGTTGCCCTCGGCGTGGAACGGCGCGTCCAGCACGGTGACGTCCCAGGCTTCGACGAAGGGCCGGCTCGTCCTGTCCGTGCAAGCCGGCATGCCGTCCAGCAACCCGAGCCGGGCGAGCACCAGCGCGCCGGAGCACTGCGCACCGATCAGCTGTCGCGAGGGATCAAGCGGCAGCCGGGAGATCAGCCGGTCGTCCGCGACCACGTCGCGCGTCTTCACCCCGCTGCCGATCAGCACGACGTCGGCCTCGGTCACGAACTCCATCGGGCGCTGCCCGGTCACCTCGACGCCGTTCATCGACGTGACCACCGGTGTCGGCGTCGTGATGAGGGCTTCCAGACCGTCCTTGCGGCATCGGTTGATCAGCGCGGAGGCGATGAAGCTGTCGAGCTCGTTGAACCCGTCGAAAGTGACCACGGCTACCTGCATCGCAACTCCCTCACGTACGGCATCGGATCCGCAGTCTCGCGGGCATCCCCTGCCGGGTCGAGGGCCAATCAGCGCCGGGTGGCCTGTCGACCGCCGCTTCGCGTCCCGAACTCCCGGCTGGGGTGCGCCATTTCGCCGACAGGCAGAAGTCCCCCGTCCCGAAGCTCACCGGGTTCGGGACGGCGAGGCCACAGCGGCACAGCGGCGACAACGCGGTCAGGGCGCAATCGTGCTCACCCTCGTCATCCTTCGATGGCTCGGTCCAGCCACTCGGACAGCAGGGTTCGCTCGGCATCGGTGAGCGTCGGAAGCCGGGGTACGACGGTCCGGAACGCGACGGCTGCCGCGATGTTCCACGCGTCCCGACGCGGCGAGTTCACCACCACCGGGCCCACGCTCGAAAAGATCCTCGGGCATGACACCACGTCAATTCGAGCCTTCCTCAGCGAGGTTGTCACCCCACGCCCCTGATCCCCCGGCGCTGCGGCCGACCGGGCGCACAGCCGAGCTCGACCCCGCCTTGCTCAGCACCCACGGTTCCGGAGTTGCAGTCGCCCGAGTTCACGGCTGTGCCCTCAGCGGCGCTCGCGTACCAGGAAGAGCTAGGAGTAGCCGCCGTTGAAGGTGATCGCGGGGTCCGCGCAACGTGCGACGCCACCGCGGCGACCGGCTGGACGAAAGTCAGCAGCGTCTGGGGGCCACACCGTCCCGGACCGGCTCGAAGCGGTGGTGACAGGGCCGGGACGAGGGGTGCGGAGGTGCGGGCCGGGCCGCACCCCTCGTGGTGTCCTCCTGGCTGGGTCAGGGCTTGATGAGGACCTTGAGGCTCTTGCGGTCGGCCATGTCCTGGTAGCCGGCCGGGACGCCGTCGAGGTCGGTGGTGGCGTCGAAGACCTTCCCGGGCTCGATGGTGCCGTCGAGGATGTCGGGCATCAGTTCCTCGATGTAGGCGCGGACCGGTGCGGGTCCGCCGGCCAGGCGGATGTTGTGGCGGAAGAGGCTGCCGAAGCCGATCGGCGCCTCCTCGTACTGCGGAACGCCGACGCGGCTGATGACACCGCCGGGGCGCACGATGCCGAGCGCCTGCTCGTAGGCGGGCATGCCGCCGACGGCCTCCAGGACCACGTGCGTGCCGTGCCCGCCGGTCAGCTCACGGGCCGCCTCGATGCCTTCCTCGCCGCGGGCGGAGACGACGTCGGTGGCGCCGAACTCCCGGCCGAGGTCGGTGCGCGCCTGATGGCGCCCCATGAGAATAATTTGTTCGGCGCCCAGGCGCTTGGCCGACAGGACCGCCAGCAGGCCGACCGCGCCGTCACCGATCACGGTGACGCGGGTGCGCTCGTCGACACCGCCCGCCACCGCGGCGTGATATCCGGTGCCGAAGACGTCCGAGAGCGTCAGCAGGGACGGGACCAGGGCGGAGTCCGCCGCGACGGGGAGCTTGACGAGGGTGCCGTCGGCGAGCGGAACGCGGACCGCTTCGGCCTGACCGCCCTCCTCGGGCTCCATGTCCCAGAAGGTGCCGTGCTCGCACGACGTGTGCAGGCCCTCGCGGCAGAACTGGCAGGTGTTGTCGGAGATGGCGAAGGGCGCGACCACGAGGTCGCCCCGCTTGACGGTGGTCACCTGCGAGCCGGTCTCCTCGACGACGCCGATGAACTCGTGGCCCATCCGTGCCGGACCGTCCTCCGGCTTCATCGAGCCGTACGGCCACAGGTCGCTGCCGCAGACGCAGGAGGCGGTGACACGGACCAGCGCGTCGGTGGGCTGCTTGATGACGGAGTCGGGGACGTTCTCGACTCGGACGTCACCGGCGCCGTAGAGGAGGGTTGCACGCATGAGATGTTCTCCGATTGCTTGGTCGTACGTGTTCCGGATGGTTCCGGTCTGGTCTTCCTCGCTGCGGGCGAGTACCCCAGGCCGTGGTCGCACTCGTGGGGCCACCCTCTTCGGTTCTCCCGGGGCCGGCATCCTCGATGCGCTGGACGGGGGGTGCCGCTGATCGCGCAGCAGCGCGAACCGGCCCCGGATCCTGCCGACGGGTGCGGCGGCTCGGGTCGCGGACCTCACGCGCCGCGCGGGCCTAGAACGTTGTCGGGCAGTGCCTCGCCGGAGGTGGCGGCCCAGCTGGCCAGCAGCTTGAGGGCGTCCTCGGCGGGGGAGCCGGGTTCCGCGCTCATGGCGGCCAGGCTCAGGGAAGGTTGTGCGGGCAGTTGCAGGGAGTCGAAGGCGAGGGTGAGGTCGCCGACGACGGGATGGTGCACATGCTTGAAGCCGCTGTAGTGCAGGCGCACGTTGTGCCGAGCCCAGGCGGTACGGAACTCCTCGCTACGGGTGACCAGTTCCCCGATGAGGTCGGTCAGCCCCTTGTCGTGCGGATTGCGGCCCGCCTCCGTGCGCAGCAGGGCGACGGTGTTGTTCATCGACTCCTCCCAGTTCAGGCCGAAGAACTCGCGGCCGCCGGGGTCGAGGAACTGGAACCGTGCGATGTTCGCCGGTGGCTTCCGACCGTCGGCGAACAGCGGGGCGTACAGGGCGTAGCCGAGCCGGTTGGCGGCGAGGAAGTCGAGGCGGCCGTTGCGGACGAACGCGGGCGCGTCCGTCATGGAGTCCAGGATGCGTTGGACGCTCGGCGGGACCTGGGTCTGCTGCTGGGTGGGGCGGCGGCGTCTTTGCGAGGTGCTGTTGGCGGCGCGGGCCAGGTCATTGAGGTGGTCGCGTTCGGCTTCGTCCAGCTGGAGGGCGCGGGCGAGGGAGTCGAGGACCGCCTCGGACACCCCGGCGAGGTTGCCGCGCTCCAGGCGGACGTAGTAGTCGACGCTCATTCCGGCGAGCATCGCGACTTCCTCGCGGCGCAGTCCGGGTACGCGGCGATTGCCGCCGTAGGCGGGCAGGCCCGCTTGCCGGGGCGTGATCCTGGCCCGGCGTGAGGCCAGGAAGTCCTTGATCTCGTTCCTGCTGTCCACGCATCCCAGGCTAGGGCGAGGGCGGGGCCGGTGCGCTGTGGCAGGGGAGTACTGCCATTACCTGGAACAGCCTTACCTTCCCCGCCCGCCCGACGGGCGGGACCATCGATGGTGGCATGCGGGGACGGAGCCGACGCGCATCGCTGGTGGCCCTCAACACGGAGCTGCGGCGCCGAACCGCCGTCGGCAGTGGGCCGCGGCTCCCCCGGCCTCCGCTCCCTGTCCTTCCGCTCACCGTGAGTGAACGACCGGCGGTCGCGAACCGCCTGAACCACCACTGCAAGGAGTTTCACACCATGGCCAAGCAGACCGCACCGCAGGCCCTCGCCGCTGTGGCCCCCAAGCTGGTCGAGCTGACCGATGAGGTTCTCTTCGGGGACGTGTGGGAGCGCACTGAGCTGTCGCCGCGAGATCGCAGCCTGGTCACCGTCACCGCGCTCGCCGCGCTCTACCGCACCGAGCAGCTCGGCTTCCACCTCAAGCTCGCCCTGGACAACGGCCTGACGAAGGAAGAGCTCGGTGAGGCGCTGACGCACCTGGCCTTCTACGCCGGCTGGCCGACCGCCATGACCGCGGTGACCCAGCTGAAGAGCATCGCCGAGGAAGCCGAGAGCTCCGCCACCTGAACCGGCCGACCCGCCCCATCCGGTCCGCCACACCGCGCCACCCCGCGCTTCTCCTGGACCGCCTGGCAGCCGGACCACCCGACCCGCGACAGCAAGGAGCACAAGCACGATGGAACTGTTGAAGAAGCAGCCGACCGCCAAGCTGCCCGAGAAGTGGTTCACCGGGGACGCCTGGGCCGACGTCCTCTACCGCGGTGAGGAACCCTCCCGCACCCGGGCCAACGCGGTCCACTTCGCCCCCGGCGCCCGCACGGCGTGGCACTCCCACGGCCTGGGCCAGACTCTGTACATCATCGAGGGCATAGCCCTGATCCAGTCCCGCGGCGGGACCATCCTGGAGGCCCACCCCGGCGACGTCATCTGGACCCCGCCCGGCGAGGAACACTGGCACGGCGCCGCCCCCGACCACTTCATGACCCACATCGCCCTGTGGGAGACGGACGAGGTCGACTGGCTGCACCACGTCACCGACGACGAGTACGGCGGGCCGCACCACAACGCCGGCGCCTGACCGACCGGACGTCCGAGCGGACGCCGCCGGCGGCTTCGGCCGCCCGACCCCCTACCCCTGGCGCCACGGACGGGTTTCCGGGGCGCGGGCCGCTACGGGGGCGGTCAGCACCGCGCCCGACCTCGCCGTCGGGTGGGTCAACCCGTGCCGGGCCGTGGTGATCAGGATGCGGAAGTCCGTGGGGTGCAGGCACACGGAGGTGGGCTGCGGAGCGGGCACCGCCAGGGTGTGCAGCAGCCGCCCGTCGGGGTGGTAGCGGCGGACCTCTCCGCCGCCCCACACCGCGACCCACAGGCAGCCCTCGTCGTCGACGGTCATTCCGTCGGGGCTGCCCTCGTCGCCGCCGAACTGGAGGAAGGTCTCGGGGCCGGTGAGGTCGCCCGTGTCCGGGTCGACCCCGAAGCGGTGGACGGTGCCGGCGGCGCTGTCCGCGAGGTACAGCGTCGTGCCGTCGGCCGTGAACGCCGGCCCGTTGACGACGGTGAGACCGTCGAGCACGCGGACCACGGTGCCGTCGTGGTCCGTGCGGTACAACGAGCCGGCGCCGCGGGTGCCGTCGTAGGCCATGCTGCCGGCCCAGAAGCGGCCGGCTGGGTCCGTGACGCCGTCGTTCATCCGGCTGGGGACGCTGTTGTGGTCCTCGGGACGGTCCAGCCATTCCACTTCGCCGTCGGCGCCGATCAGCGCGATCCCGGTGCCCGCGGCGGCGATCCAGTGGCCCGGCCGGTTGCGTACGGGCGCCACGGCGCCGAGCGGCACGTCGAGCCGGGCCAGTTGGCGCGGGCCCTGGTCGGCGCCGTCGCGCAGTTCGAAGAGCCGTCCGGTCAGGATGTCGACGTAGATGTACCTGTCGCCGACCCAGCGGCCTCCTTCGGCCAGTTCGTAACCGCCGTGGACGGAGATCGTCGTCGGCTGTCGGGTGGTGGCGGATGCCATGGTCGATCTCCTCGGTCGGCGAACGCGGTCAGGCGAACGCGGTCAGGCGAACGCGTACGCCAATGCGGTCGGCGACCGTGGGCGCCCAGTGCGGTCGGCGACCGCAGACGCCCAATGCGGTCAGCGACCCCAGGACGCCCAGTGCGGTCGGCGACCGCGGTCAGCGAATGGTCGTGCCGTCGGGTCGGTCGAACAGGCCGAGTTCGTCCTTCGTCGGCAGGCCTTCCCAGTCACCCCGGGTGGCCACGGCGAAGGCCGCGGTGGTGACGGCTCGGTGCAGGCGGGCCTCGAGGTCCGCGCCTTCGAGGAGTGCCGACAGGTATCCGGCCACGAAGGCGTCGCCCGCGCCGACGAGATCCACGGCGTGGACCTGCCGTGCCGCGCGGTCGGCCGTCCCGTCGGCGGTGAGGCTGGTCGCTCCGCGCGCACCGCGCTTGATGACCACCTCGGTGACGCCTTCGGCCAGGAGACCGCGCACGATCTCGGACTCGGTCGCGTCCGGCCGCTCCTGCGCCAGCGGCAACTCGTCCTCGGAGGCGACCAGCAGGTCGGTGTGGGCCAGCAACGGCCGCAGCGCCGTGCGAGCGCACTCCGCGGTCCACAGCCGAGATCGGTGGTTGACGTCGAGGCATACGGTGATCCCGGATTCGTGAGCTGCCGTGACGGCGGCCAGTGCGGCTTCGGCCGCCGACGGGCCGAGCGCCGGTGTGATGCCGGTCAGATGCAGCACGCGCGTTCCGGGAGTCAGTGCGGGCAGCACGTCGGACGGTGACACGGCCGAGCCCGCGCTGCCCGAGCGGTAGTAACTGACGCGGGTGAGCGTGCCCACGCGGGGCTCGGTCAGCAACAGTCCCGTGGGCCGTCCCGTGTCGTCGGTGACGGCGTGACCGGTGTCGATGTTCTCGGCGCGGAGCGTGCGCAGCACCAGCGCGCCGAGTTCGTCCGCACCGACCCGGCCGACCCAGCGCACCCGGTGTCCGAGCCGGGCCAGGCCGATGGCGACGTTCGATTCGGCGCCCGCTACGGAGAGGCGGAGGTTTCCGCCGAGCCGCAGAGCACTGTCGGCGCGCATCGCCGCCATGGTCTCGCCGAAGGTGACGACGTCGGGGGCCGCCGGTGGCGCCGATGTCGTCACGGTGCCTCCTCCGCTGCTGTCGCCGCGCGGAACACAGCGACGCGGGCGCGGAGTTCGCCGAGGTCGCCGCCGTCGGCCGCGTCCCCGACGAGTGGTGAGCCCACGCCGACGGCTGTCGCGCCCAGTGCCAGATACGCGCGGGCCGCCGCCGCGTCCACGCCGCCGACCGGCACGAATGGCACCTCGGGGAACGGGTCGCGCAGTGCTCGCAGGTAGCCGGGGCCGCCGAGGGAGCCGGGGAAGAGTTTCACCGCACAGGCACCGCGGGCCAGGGCACCTTCGATCTCACTGGGTGTCAGGGCGCCCATGAGTACCGGTACGTCGGGACCGTCACCGGACTGGAGTCCGTCGACGAGAGCCGGGGTGACGAGAAACGACGCGCCGGCGTCCACGGCGCGGGCGGCGTCGGCTGCCGTACGCACGGTTCCGGCACCCACCAGCGCCTTCGGACCGAGCTCGGCGCGTGCCTGCGCGATCACCGACGTGGCGTCCTTGGTCGTCAGCGAGACCTCTACGGCCTCGATGCCCTCCTCGGCGAGGGCCAGTACGGTGCGCAGGGCAGCGGTGGGGTCGGTACCCCGGATGATCGCGAGCAGCCGGTGCGCACGGAGCGATTCCACGAGGTTCATGGGACGGGGACTCTCCTGGGGCGGGGTTTCGGGCAGCCTTGACGACCGGTCGTCCCGGTGCGGGATCACCATTCGGTGAACGAGCCGTCGGCGCGCCGCCAGACGGGGTTGCGCCAGCGGTGGCCGGTCTCGGCGGCGTGGCGTACGGCCTTCTCGTCGATCTCCACGCCCAGTCCCGGACGGGAGGCGGCGACGGCGTGACCGTTCTCGAACTGGAAGGGCGTGGGGTCCATCACGTAGTCCAGCAGGTCGCGCTGCTGGTTGTAGTGGATGCCCAGGCTCTGCTCCTGGATGAGGAAGTTCGGTACGGCGAAGGCGATCTGCAGGCTGGCGGCGAGGGCGATCGGGCCGAGGGGGCAGTGTGGTGCCAGGGCGACGTCGTACGTCTCGGCCATGGCCGCGATGCGGCGGACCTCGGAGATGCCGCCCGCGTGCGACAGGTCGGGCTGGGCGACGGCGATGCCACTGCTCAGTACGTCGCGGAAGTCCCAGCGGGAGTAGAGGCGTTCGCCGACCGCGAGCGGCACGCTGGTGGACTCCACCAGGCTGCGCAGATGGCCCGAGTGTTCCGGCAGGACGGGTTCTTCCACGAACAACGGGTGCAGCGGTTCGAGCAGGGGCAGCAGGCGGCGCGACATGGCGGTGGAGACCCGGCCGTGGAAGTCCACGGCCACGTCCCGCTCGTCCCCGAGGACCTCGCGGACGGCGGCGACGCGGTCGACGACCTCCTTCGTGCGTGCCGGGGTGTCGAGCGGGCCGAGTTCGGCGGCGCCGTTCATCTTCACCGCGGTGAAGCCGGCCTCCACCTGCTGGCCGGCCTGCTCCGCCACGTCGGACGGGCGGTCTCCGCCGATCCAGGCGTACATCCGTACCCGGTCGCGCACCGGGCCGCCGAGGAGTTGGTGCACCGGGACGCCGTAGGTCTTGCCGGCGATGTCCCACAGCGCCTGGTCGATGCCGGCGACGGCGCTGGACAGGATCGGGCCGCCCCGGTAGAAGCCGCCCTTGGTCAGCACCTGCCAGTGGTCCTCGATACGCAGCGGGTCCTGGCCCAGCAGGTAGTCGGACAGTTCGTGGACGGCCGCGCGTACGGTCTCGGCGCGGCCCTCGATCACCGGTTCTCCCCAGCCGGTGATCCCCTCGTCGGTTTCGACGCGCAGGAACAGCCAGCGCGGAGCCACCAGGAACGTCTCAAGTCCGGTGATTTTCACTGGGTTTCCTCCGGCGCGGAGTCGGCTGCGTCGTCACCGGCCTCGTCCTGCGACTGCACGGCCACCAGATCCTGGGAGGCCTGGGCGAGCAGTGACTCGACGGCGGCCACGGCGGCGTCCGGATCGCCCGCCTCGACGGCTCTCAGCAGGTCCTGGTGCACGGGCACGGAGTCGGAGAAGTGCTGGGCGCCGTGCACGATGCGGTCGCGGATGCCGAGGCCTGCCTCGATGACGACCTCCATCCGGCTCAGCAGCTCGTTGTGCGCGGCGTCCAGGAGGGCGCGGTGGAAGGCCAGGTCGGCGTCCACCATCGCCTCCGTGTCCGCCCCGGCCGCCGCCATCGCGTCGAGTGCCTGCCGCATCGCGGTCAGGTCGGACTCGGTGCGGCGGGTCGCGGCGAGCCGGGCGCCGGCGGGCTCGACGATGGCACGGACCTCGGCGAGGTCCTCGAGGAATCCCTCGGTCGGAGCACTGCTGCCCTGCCAACGCAGCAGGTCGCTGTCGAGCAGGTTCCAGTGGACTCGGAGGCGGATCGTCGTGCCGCGCTTCTGCCGTGACTCGATCAGTCCCTTGGAGGCCAGCACACGGAGCGCCTCCCGTACGACGGTCTTGCTGACGCCCAGTTCGGCTTCGAGTTTCTCGGGGTACAGCACGGAGCCGGGCGGGTAGTCACCGCGGATGATGCGTCGGCCTATCTCCTCGACGGCCTGGCCGTGCAGTCCCCTGCCTGGTTGGGTCACCACGTTCTCCGTTTCCGCTCGGATCCTGACCGCGGGTGTCGCGCACATCTCACCGCGTCGTGCGTGCTGTTCACGATGATTCCTTCATGACGCTCCATCCTCCGTCGACCACGAGGCTGGCGCCGGTGACGTAGGAGGCGTCCGCCGATGCCAGGAAGGCGACGGCCGCCGCCACCTCCTCCGGCTGCCCGAACCTCTTGGCCGCCGTGGCCGCCACGCTGCGCGCCCGGTCGGCCTCCGGGATGCCGTCCCAGGCGGCGGTGATGATCGGACCGGGGAGCACGGTGTTGACCCTGATGTACGGACCGTACTCGACCGCCAGCTGCCGCCCCAGCGCGCACAGCGCTCCCTTCGCCGCGGCGTATGCGGCATGGCCGGGCAGGCCCATGATCGCGTGCACCGAGGAGGTGAGGACGACGGATCCGGACGCCTCGCGCAGCGGCGCCGCGAACGTCTTCACCGCCCGCCAGGCGGGCTTCAGCAGTACGGCCATCTGGCCGTCCCACTCGGCCTCGCTCAGTTCGTGGGCGGGCTTGTTCACCTGGGCGAAGGCGTTGCTGTGCAGGACGTCCAGCCGACCGTGACGTTCGTCGACGTGACGTCGCAGACGCTCCCAGTCGGAGGCGGAGGTCACGTCGCAGCGTAGGTACTCCGCCTGCCCTCCGGCTTCCTCGATGCCCGCGGCGACGGCTTCCCCCGCCTCGTCGTCCACGTCCGTGACCACGACCGCGGCGCCCTCCTCCGCGAGCCTGCGGGCCGTGGCCGCACCGATCCCGTGCGCGGCGCCGGTGATCACCACCACGCGCCCCGCCATCCTGCGGCAATCCGTCATCGCACGCTCTCCCCTTCGAAGTCCGACCCACGATAACTCTTTCAATTAATAATGCATATATCTTGACGGACCTGTGATCGCGCTTCAAGACTGACCGGCATGCAACAGCCTGATGAGGTAGCAACCGACGCCCGGCAGCGCCTGCGCCCGGCCGGGATCGCCTTCGGCGGCGACTACAACCCCGAACAGTGGCCCGAGGAGGTGTGGGCCGAGGACGTCGCTCTGATGAAGGAGGCGGGAGTCTCCCTCGTGACGGCCGGCATCTTCTCCTGGGCCAAGGTCGAACCGCGCCCCGGCGAGTTCGACTTCGCCTGGTCCGACCGGGTCATGGACAACCTCGCCGGAGCGGGTGTGGCCGTGTGCCTGGCGACCATGACGGCGTCCCCGCCGCCCTGGCTGTCCCGGCTGCACCCCGAGATCCTGCCGGAGACCGCCGACGGCCGCCGCATGTGGCCGGGCGGACGGCAGCACTACTGCCCCTCCAGCGGCGTCTACCGCCGCTACGCCACACGTCTCGTCGAGCAGCTGGCCACCCGGTACGCGGACCACCCCGCTCTGGAGATGTGGCACATCGGCAACGAGTACGGCTGCCACACCCCGATGTGCTGGTGCGACGGGTCGGCGGCCGACTTCCGACGCTGGCTGTCCGACCGGTACGGCGACATCGGGGCACTCAACGACGCCTGGTCGACCGCGTTCTGGTCACAGGGGTACGACAGCTTCGACGAAGTCCTCCCCCCGCGCCTCGCGCCGACCTTTCCCAACCCCGGACAGCAACTCGACTTCGCCCGGTTCTCCGACGACGCGCTCCTTCAGTGCTACCTGGCGGAGAAGGAGGTGCTGCGCCGGATCACCCCGGACGTTCCCGTGACGACGAACTTCATCGGCGTGCACAAGCCCGTCGACGCCTTCCGCTGGGCCGCCGAGCAGGACGTCGTGTCGGTCGACGTCTACCAGGACCCGCACGACCACGACACCCACATCGCGGCGGGCTTCATCTTCGACGTCACCCGCTCCGCCCGGGGCGGCCGGCCGTGGATGCTGATGGAACAGGCCCCCAGTGCCGTCAACTGGCGTGACCGCAACGGGCCCAAGCCGCCGGGACGGATGCGGCTGTGGAGCTGGCAGGCCATCGCCCAGGGCGCGGACGCGGTGCTGTACTTCCAGTGGCGTCAGTCCAGGGGCGGCGCCGAGAAGTACCACTCGGCGATGCTCCCGCACGGCGGCACCGAGACCCGCACCTTCCGCGAGGTGCGGGAGCTGGGCCGTGAACTCGCCTCGGTGCCACAGATCGCCGGAGCCCGGTCCACCGCCGAGGTCGCCCTCGTGCTGGACTGGAACAGCTGGTGGGCACTGGAGCTGGACTCGCACCCGTCCACCGCCCTGGACCAGATGAACATCGCGCTCGCCCACTACCGGCCCCTGTTCGAGGCCGGCATCACCTGCGACGTCGTACCCCCCGACCGTGACCTGTCCGGCTACCGCCTCGTGGTCGTGCCCAACCTCTACCTGATCCGGGAACGGGACGCCGAACGCCTCACCGACTTCGTACGGGGTGGCGGCCATCTGCTGGTGTCGTTCTTCTCCGGCGTCGTCGACGAATGCGACCGCGTCCATCCGGGCGGATACCCCGCGCCGCTGCGCGAGGTCCTGGGCCTGCACGTGGAGGAGTTCTGGCCGCCGGCCGAGCGGGAGACGGTGAACGTGCGACACCGCGACGGCACGGTCAGCGGCGCCGACCTGTGGTCGGAGGTCGTCGTGCCCGAAAGCGCGGAGACGGTCGCCGTGTTCGACTCGGGGGCACTGACCGGACAGCCGGCCGTCACCCGCCACGCCTTCGGCGAGGGCAGCGCCTGGTACGTCGCGACCCGCCTCGCGCCACGGGCCATGCGGAACCTGATGGACGAGGTCCGCGACACGGCAGGCGTCGGACCCGTGGTGACCGGGCTTCCCGAACAGGTCCAGGCGACCGTCCGCGAGGGCGACGGCGGGCGGTTCGTCTTCCTTCTGAACCACGGCCGGGAACAGGTCGAGGTCGGCCTGCCCGAGCCCATGAGCGACCTCCTCACCCAGGGAACGGCGCCCTCGGACCGCATCAGGCTGCCGGGCGCCGGAGTAGCCGTGCTGAGCACGCCGTGGACAAGGCACACAAAGGGACAACGATGAACACCTCAACACCATCGCGCAGGGCCGTCCTGCGGTGGGGGACGGGGGCGGCCACGGCGCTCGCCGCCGGCTCCGCCCTCACCGCATGCGGCCAGAGCGTCGGAGCCGCCCGCACGACCAGGCAGGACCCCACCCGCCCCGGCCGGAAGGTGTCGTTGACCTTCTGGACCTGGGTGCCGATGCAGAAGACCGTCGACCTGTGGAACCGGACGCACCCCGACATCCACGTCGAGATGCAGACCATCCCCGCGAGCACCCAGGGCGGCTACCAGAAGATGTACTCCGCCCTGACGGCCGGCAACCCGCCGGACCTGGCACAGGTCGAGTACCAGGAGCTTCCCGCCTTCATGCTCGTCAACGGCCTCACCGATCTGAGCCGTTACGGGGCCGACAAGCTGCGCGACAGTTATGTGCCGTGGCAGTGGAACCAGGGCGTCTTCGGCGGGCGGGTCCACACCATCCCCCAGGCGTCCGGCCCGATGGGACTCTTCCACCGCCGGGACCTCCTCGCGAAGTGGGACATCGAAACACCCGCCACCTGGGCCGACTTCGAGCGTGCCGCCCGGGTGGTCAAGGCCCGCGGCAACGGCGCCAGGCTCTCCGCGTTCAACCCCAACTCGCCCGCCTGGTTCGCCGCGATGTGCTGGCAGCGCGGGTCTCACTGGGTACGCACCGAGGGCGACACCTGGGTCGTCGGCATGAACGACGACCTTTCCCGCGAGGTCGCCGAATACTGGCAGAGGATGGTCCGCGACGACCTCGTCTTCGTCGAACCCGACATGTCCAGCGCCTGGTACCGGCAGGTTCAGACCGGGCAGGTCGCCACCTGGATCGGACCGCAGTGGGGCGACGCCCTGCTGCGCGGCAACGCGCCCGGCACCAAGGGAAGGTGGCGCGTCGCACCGCTCCCCCAGTGGAAGGCGGGACAGAACGCCTCCGCCAACTGGGGTGGAGCATCCACCGCCGTCCTCCAGGGCAGCCGCCACCCGCGTGAGGCGCTGCGGTTCGCGCACTGGATCAACAGCGACCCGCGGGCCGTCGACCTCAACATCGCCGTCGGCTACGGATGGCCCGCCGCCACCGGCGTCTTCCGCGGATCGGCCCTCGACAAGCCCGACCCGTTCTTCGGCGGACAGCGCTACAACGACGTCTTCACCGCCTCCGACCGGGCCATCGACACCTCGTGGAAGTGGTCGCCCACCACGGACGCCGACTTCGCCCACCTCGGTGACGCCTTCGGCGCCTCCATAGCCGGGCAGGGCACCCTCGCCTCGGCTCTTGCAGACGCGCAGAAACGCGCCGTGGACGATCTGCTGGCCAAGGGACTGAAGGCGAGGAGCCAGTCATGAACGGCACGCCCTCTCCCAGGAGCGGTCAGCGACGGACCCCGCGCCCGGACCGCGCCGCCTGGGGATTCCTCCTCCCCTTCGTGGCCCTCTTCCTGTTCGTCTTCGTCCTTCCGCTCGGCTACGCGCTCTACGAGAGCCTGCTGAAGCCGATCCGCTCCGGGCCGCTGGGCCTCGGCCCGGCCACCGTCGGCTTCGCCGGGCTCGACAACTACACCCTCGCGCTCCAGCAGTCGGACTTCCTCGACGGCTTCGGGCGGGTACTGCTCTTCGGCATCGTGCAGGTCCCCGTGATGCTGCTGCTTGCCACCGCGCTGGCGCTGGTTCTCGACACCCTCTCCCAGCGCTGGGCCGGCATCCTGCGAGCCGCCTACTTCCTGCCGTACGGCGTCCCCGGCGTCATCGCCTCGATCCTGTGGGGCTTCCTCTACGTCCCGGGCGTCAGCCCGCTGGTCGACCTGCTCGGCAGGGTGGGTCTCGCACCCGACTTCCTCGGCTACCACAACGTGCTGTGGTCCATCGCCAACATCGTGATCTGGGAGTTCACCGGCTACAACATGCTGGTGATCGTCGCCCAGCTGAAGTCGATCCCGCAGGAGCTCTACGAGGCCGCGCGCATCGACGGCGCGAGCGCCTGGCAGACGGCGGTCAGGATCAAGCTGCCGCTGGCCCGGCCCGCCCTGGTGCTCACCGGCGTCTTCTCCATCATCGGCACCCTGCAACTGTTCGCCGAACCGCTGGTCATCAAGCCGCTGACCTCGACGGTGACCAGTTCGTACACACCCAACCTGGCCGCCTACAACGAGGCGTTCGCCAACAACAACATCTACCTCGCCGCAGCCGAGTCGGTGATCCTCGCCCTCGTCGCGAGCGTGCTGTCCTTCGGCTTCCTCAGCCTGGTGAACCGCAGGGAAAGGGGTGCACGGTGAGCGTGTCCACACCGCAGACGACGAAGTCGGTGGACATCTCCACCGACGCCTCACGGGCCACCGCGGCGGGCCGGGAGCACCGGCCGCGCCGAGGGATGAAGCCATCGCGGATCCTGATGGTCGCCCTGCTCACGGTCGCGGCCCTCTACTTCCTGCTGCCCGTCTACTGGCTGGTGGTGGCCTCCACCAAGAACAGCGCGGATCTCTTCGGCAGTTTCGGGCTGTGGTTCTCCGACCCGCAGTGGCTGCACAACCTGTCGCAGGTCTTCTCCTACGGCGACGGCGTCTTCTGGAACTGGACCTGGAACAGCTTCCTGTACGCCGGGGTCGGCGGCGCGCTGGCGACCCTGCTCGCGTGTGCGGCCGGGTACGCCCTCGCCGTGTACGGCTTCCGGGGGCGGGAGTCGGTCTTCAAGGTCGTGCTCGCCGGGGTGCTGCTGCCCAGCACCGCCCTCGCACTCCCCCTCTACCTGCTGTTCAGCAAGGTGGGCCTGGCCAACACGTACGGGGCCGTGCTGATCCCCGGCATGGTGAGCCCGTTCGGGGTGTACCTGTGCCGCATCTACGCCGAGGCGGCGGTACCCGTGGAGATGCTGGAGGCGGCCCGGGTCGACGGCGCCGGCGAGTGGCGGATCTTCCACACCCTCGTCCTGCGCACGATGGCACCCGCGCTGGTGACCGTGTTCCTGTTCCAGTTCGTGGGCATCTGGAACAACTACTTCCTGCCGCTGGTCATGCTCTCCGACGACCACAAGTACCCCCTGACGCTGGGTCTCACCACGTGGCAGTCGCAGGCGGAACGGCACCCCGAGCTCTACCAGCTCACGGTGGGCGGCGCGTTCCTGTCGATCCTCCCGCTGGCCGCCGCGATGCTCGTTCTCCAGCGCTACTGGCGTTCCGGCCTGACCCAGGGCAGCGTCAAGGGCTGAGCCGCTCGCCTCCCGGAGGTCCGGCGAACGTCCCCGGACCTCCGGACTTCGTGGGAGGAGGCCGTCGTAGCCCCCTGCTTCGCGCCGGCCACGACGAGTGGGTGTGGCCGCTCACACGGCTCGTTCCATGCAGACCAGCTGATCCCGGTCGTCCCATGAGTCGGTGACCGTGAATCCGAGCCGCTCGTACAGCGCTGTCGCGGCTGACCGCCACTTCCACACCGACAACCGCACCGACCCGGCTCCGCTCTCGGCAGCGTGCGAGAGCGCGCAGCCGACGAGGCCGGACGCGACGCCTCGGCCGCGGAAGGCCGGATCCGTCCAGAGTCGCTTCAGCTCGCACCGTCCGTCGGCGGCGGTGGTCACCACGAGGCACCCCACCGCGGTGTTCCCGCTCAACGCGAGCAGCACGACGTCGTCGGCGAACGCGGCCCGCGGATCCGAGATCTCCGCCCGGTAGCGGTCCGGCAACTCGTCCACTCCGGCGACGGCCTCGCCCTTCTCGGCCTGCGTCCGCAGATGGTAGGCGGCCAGCAGCTCGGCCGGCCCGTCCTGAGCCGACCGAGTCTGCCCCGGCCAGCGGACGACGGCGACCTCGCGGTGATCAGTCATGGCGTCAGCATCACACGACGCCTGCCGGAACCCGAACGCGAGGCGTACAGCGCTGCCGCCCCCGACGGGCGACGGGGCGGCAGCGCGGGACAAGCCGACTACACCGGCCTCGGGTTGACCGCCTCGCGGAACGCCTCGTGGACGAGCTTGGGCCGCTTGTCCGCGAAGGTCAGCATGCCCATGACCGAGATGCCGTTGTAGGCCTGGTTGTACCCGGCCCGTTGCTTGTAGTCCTTCAGCACCCAGTAGGTGTATCCGGCGACGAAGTCGCTTCGTTCGGCCACCTGCGCCCAGTGGGCGGTGAACGAGGCCGCCTGCCACTCCTCGGTGCCCTGGGTGGTACTCGGGCCGTGGTTGCCGGCCTCCGACCAGGTGCCGTTCTCGGTGATCAGGATCGGCTTGTCGGGGTACTTCGCGTGCACCGCGTCCAGGGTCGGGCCGAGATCGGCGTCCTTGCCGTAGAAGTAGCCGAAGTACTCGTTGAACCCGATCACGTCGGCGAGGTCGAAGGCGGGGTCGTTGCTGGTGGAGGAGGCCCAGGTCACGGGGCGGGCGGTGAGGTCGACCGCCTTCACGGCCGCCTTGAGATCGGCGAGCCAGGCGCGGTAGGCCGGGGCGCCGGCGGCGTCGATCTCCGACTCGTTCTGCAGGCCCCAGAGGATCACCGAGGGGTGGTTGTGCTGGTTCCACGCCATGGTCAGCGCCAGGGCCCGGGCGAGGCCGTAACGCTCGGTCTGCAGCTTTTCCTGGGCCGTGTTGAGCCACATGGTGTCGATGTCGTCCATCACCATCACGCCGTGCGCGTCCGCCCAGTCGTAGACGTACGGGTGCCGGTTGTAAACGCAGTTGCGGATGAAGTTCGCGCCCAGTGCCGGTATGTGGCCGAGTTCCCGGTCGTACTCGGTGGGGGTCATCGCCCTGCCGTGCGCCGCGGTCTCCTCGTGCCAGCTCATCCCCTTGAGGAACAGGGGCCTGCCGTTCAACCGCAACCGCGCCCGCTCGACGGACAGTTCGCGCACGCCGTAGACGGTGGACAGCGTGTCCACCCGTGGGCCGTGCTGGGTGGAGGCGGTGAGTGTGGCGCGGGCGGTGAGCGTGTGCGGGGAAGCCGGGCTCCAGCGGGGTGCACCGGGCACCGGCACCGAGGCGCGTACGACGCCGACCGACCGGGCCGCGATGCGCACCGCGACGACGGCGGGCCGGCCGCCGCTCCCGCGGCCGGTGTCCAGTGTCAGGCAGCCGTCGAAGTCGGAGGAGCCGTGGTTCTCGACCACGGCCCGGACCTCCGCCCGCCCGTTCGCTCCGGCGACGAGCAGTTTAGCGATGGTGACCCGCGGAACGGCCTCGATCCAGGCGGACCGGGTCAGACCCGCGTAGGGCCAGTAGTCGACCGGCTTGTACGGGATCTCGTGGTCGTCGGTGACCGGCTGCGGAGTCGTCGCCGCGTAGTCGGTGTAGCTCGCCCTGCGGAAGACCCGCACGGCGATCGTCTGCCGCTCCCCCGGCCGGAGCGCCCCTGCCACGGGAAGCGCGAAGGGGCTGTTGGCACCCTCGTGCTTGCCGAGATACGCGCCGTCGAGCCAGACCTCCGCGCTGTAACCGGCGGCCAGGAAGGCCATCCGGACGTGGCGGCCACGCCAGGACTCGGGTGTGTCGACGGTCGTGCGGTACCAGGCATAGCCGTCGGCGAACGCCGTGCCCTTGCCGAAGGCGGCGGTCTGTGAGGCGAATCCGGGAGTGTCCAGCAGATCCCAGGCCGCCGGGACGTCGATGTGGCCCCATGCCGCGTCGTCGTGGCGGGGGGACTGCCAGCCTTCGCCGATGCCGCGGTTGCCGGGGTCGAAGCGGAAGCGCCACCGCTTGTCGAGCGAGAGGTAGGAGCGGGTGGGCTCATGGGTGCGCCAACCGTCGAAGGCGGGGAGCACCGCACCGTACTGGAAGACGACGTCGGTGCCGCCCACCTCACGGACATGCGTCCCGGACGGCTCGGTGGCCGCGTGCGTGTCGAGCACCGGCCCGTCCGGCGGGGCCGTTTCCGTGGCGTCCGCGGCCCATGCCCGGTCCGGCCAGGCCGGCAGGGTGACGACGGCGGCGGTGCCGAGCGCGGCGACGATGGCGCGTCGGGACGGTCGGGTGCGATCGGTCATGACAGGACACTCCCTCGGGTCGCCGCCCGCGCGGCGGGCTGGGTTCGCCCGTGAGCCTGTTACAGCTCCACGGCCACCGTCAAGGATTATTCATAAATAATGAATTGATGTAGCGTGCTGTCCGGCCGGCCGCCACAACCCACCGCACACGAACGACGGGTGACTTCATGACCGCTCAGGAACAGGCCACTAGGGGCGAGACCACCGGTCGGCTCGCCATCACGCTGTGGGACTTCAGCTGGTACACCCAGGCGGGCCCCGGGGAACCCTTCGCCGACCTCGACCGCGCCTTCGCCGAGACGGTGGAACGCGGCTTCAACACCGTGCGGATCTGCGCGATGCCCTTCCTGCTGTTCTCCGGTCTGGTCCAGGACCCGGACTCGCTCCACGTCCGCGGCCTGGGCGAGGACTTCGGGCAGCGCACCCGCTGGTACAACGTGCGCGGCGGCTACAAGCTGGACGGCAGCCGACGGCTTGTCGAGCTGTTCGAGGCCGCCGCCCGGTACGACTGCCGCGTCATCGTGTCCTCCTGGGAGTACCAGCAGTCCCCCAGCTTCGCCGACACCGACGCCTGGCACCGCGCCCTGGCCGCGGTCCCCGCACCGGACCGGGCCGAGGCGATGGCCGAAGCGCTCGCCGGGCTGCTGGACTTCCTCACCGAGCGCGGGCTGGCCGACCGCGTCGCCTACGTCGAGGTGCACAACGAGGTCGACAACTGCTCCCTGGTGCCCAGCGACGGAGGCAGCCACTACGGCAGGCTGCGCGCCCCCCTCGGCCGCGCCGTCGACCTGCTGCGGTCACGCCACCCGCGCGTCCCCGTCACGTACTCGCTGGGCGAGCCCTGGCCACGGGAGTTGGACGACCTGCCGGAGCAGGCACAGATCGCCCACTTCCATTTCTACGTCTACGGCGTGCTCGGCGCGCTGTACGAGGCGGTGGGCCTGGGGCACGGCACCGAACCGGCGCCCGCGACAGCCGCGTGGCCCACGCCCGAACTGGCCCGCATGCTGCGCACCGACGCGCCCCCGTTCTCCGACTACCAGCCCGACGAGCCCTGGCGACTGCAAGCCACCGGGATCCCGCGCGAACTGTTCTACGCGCACGACTGGGTCGATCCCGACCGCTGGGACCTGTGGCTGTACGAGAACTACCAGTCGCACCGCGAGGCCATGCGCGAGACCCTGGCCGAGTGGGTCGACTCCGTCGCGGACTTCGCCCGCCGCCGCCAAGTCCCCGCCGTGCTCGGCGAATCCGTGGTGGGTTACACGCCGCTCCTCACCCGCTTCGAGGAGGACGCCGTCGGCAAGGACATCGCGGAGTTCGTCGTCGACCGGTGCCTCGACGCGGGCTACCAGGGAGTCGTCCTGACCTCCAACGCGGCCCCGCATCACCCGATGTGGCACACCGACGCGGTATGGATGCGCCGGGTCAACGCACGCGTCACCGCGGGCTGAACGACGCTGTGCCGCACCCGGTGGACGGCCCGTCCGTGGGCCGTCCACCGGGTGCCGGCGTCATCCGGCCACCACACCGCAGCACGCGCGTGGGCGTCAACGCGGCGCGCTGGTCAGTCGACACCGCCCGGCCGGCAGGCGATACGAGGCGACGCCGTCCGCATGACCGAGGTACCGCACACCGTCCGTCCGGGCCGGCGGTGCCCGACCCTCACGGACCGAGTCCACCGAGGCGGCCGGAAGATGCGGGGTCGCCCGACTGTTCGCGGGCACGGCCGCGTCGTAGGCCGGCGTCCTCGCTCCGTCCTGGAGCCTCCACTCGCTCCCGATCTCGCCGCAGGGCGACTCGTGCGAGCCCGGGACCCGTGTGGCTGGCCCCCACCCTGGTGCCCCGCCGGGCCTCCGCTCCCCCTGCCGGCCGGCCGCTGTGAACCGGACCGGCCGGGTCGTTCAACCGAACGGTTGAACGCGGCTTCCATCTCCCGCAGACCTGGTCTGTCCGTACGGACGACGCGAAGGCGACACCCGGCGCAGCACAATGACCAGCGCCCCCCATCGTGCCGGGCCCT
This sequence comes from Streptomyces sp. NBC_00289, assembly GCF_041435115.1. Lineage (NCBI taxonomy): Bacteria > Bacillati > Actinomycetota > Actinomycetes > Kitasatosporales > Streptomycetaceae > Streptomyces > Streptomyces sp. NBC_00289. Next base: position 1,399,707 of record NZ_CP108046.1, read on the forward strand.
GTACGCCACCCCCCATGAAAGAGGTCTCCTCGGCATGTCCACCTTCCCCAGCAGGCGACGCGTCCTGACCGCCGGCGCCGGTGCGGCCCTCGGCGTCGGTGCCCTCGGTGCCTCAGCGGTCCCCGCCTCGGCCTCTCCCACCGCGTCGCGGTCCTCGGCCGGGTCCGAGGAGACCCGGTCGCTCGACGAGCTGTACCGGGCCGCCCTCGCGGAGGGCGGAAAGCTCGTCGTCTACGCGGGCGGCGACACGCCGACCCAGCAGGACGGCACCAAGGCGGGCTTCAAGGCCCGCTTTCCCGACATCGACCTGACGCTGATCGTCGACTACAGCAAGTACCACGACGTCCGCGTCGACAACCAGTTCGCCACCGACACCCTCGTCCCCGACGTCGTACAACTGCAGACCCTGCAGGACTTCGTCCGCTGGAACCAGCAGGGCAGGCTGCTGCACTACAAGCCGGCCGGGTTCTCCCACGTCTACGACGCGTTCAAGGACCCGCGGGGCGCGTGGGTGGCCACCGGAGCGATCGCCTTCAGCTTCCTGTACGGCACGGCGGCCGTTGGCTCGGACGCACCCCACGACCCGCGCGACCTCGTCGACCCGAAGTGGAAGGGCAGGATCGCCTCGTCCTACCCGCACGACGACGACGCGGTCCTCTACCTCTACACGCTGTACGCCCGGAAGTACGGCTGGGAGTGGGTGGCCAGACTCGCCGCCCAGGACGTGCGGTTCGCCCGAGGCAGCAACTCCCCGGGCGACGCCGTCTTCGCCGGGCAGAAGGCGATCGGCATCGGCACCGCGGGCTCGGCGATTCCCTCCTCGTCCTCCCCCGCGAAGTTCGTCATCGCCGACGGGCACCCGTTCATGGGCTGGGGCCAGCGCACGGCCATCCTCAAGCAGGCCAGAAACTCCACGGCCGCCAAGCTGTTCCTCAATTGGCAGCTGTCCACCGAGCGGCAGAAGAACTCCTTCAACGGCTGGTCGGTGCGCACCGACGTCACTCCCCCGGCCGGCCTGAAGCAGCTCTGGGAGTACCCCGACGCCCACGTGGACGGCTTCCCCCGCTTCATGGCCGACCGCGCCGAGGTGGAGCGCTGGAAGCAGACCTTCGCCCTCTACTTCGGCGAGGTCAAGGGCGACCCCACACCCGGCTGGCCCGGACTGCATCCGGGCGCCTGACTCCCGCCCCGGCCGCCGGCCGCCCCGCCCCACCGGGCCGACCGGCGGCCCCGCTCCTCACTGCGCGCCTACAGGCGATGGATAGACTCGGCCCCCCTGTCCCAATGGATCATTCGTCCAGGGGGTTCGCCTTGTCCCACCACAGGCCCGCTGACGCTCCCCCGTCGAGCCATCGCCTCCGGCTCATCACGCACCACCTGCCCCACCTCGTGTTCTTCCTCGTGGTCGGTGCCGCGCTGGTTCGCCTCGCCCGCCTGAACATCCCGCTGTGCTGGGACATCGTCATGGCCAGTGGGCTGCTCGCCGTGACGTATGCGGCAGGTCTCGCCCTGTGGAGCAGACTGGGCCGGCTCGCCCGGCATGCGTGGGTCACGGTTCTCCTCCTGCAGTGGGCGATCCTCGTCCTCCTCACCCCGCCGTCACTGACCGGCTCCTACGTCTGGTGTGCCGTGCCGCTGGCCTGTGCGGCTCTGCGTGCGCTCGCCCCCAGGGCCGCCGGTGTCGCCGTGCTCGTCATCACCCTCCTTCTGGTCGGCCAACTGACCAGAAGCGCTGGGGGATTCGACCCGGAGATGGTGCTCATCCCCGTGGCGGCCGTCTGGGGCACCGTCGCTTTGTACCGGACCCAGCAACAAAGCCTCGTGGAACGCGGGCGGCTGGTCGAGGAGTTGCGCGGCACCCGCGACGTGCTGGCGGAGGAGCGACACCGGACCGGTGTGCTGGAGGAACGCGCGCGTATCGCCAGGGACCTGCATGACACGCTCGCCCAGGAACTGTCCGGAAGTCTGATGCTGTTGCAGGCGGCCGAGCACGACTGGGCCGAGCGGCCCGACAGGGCGCGTTCCCGGGTGCGCGCGGTGACCGAGGGCCTCGAGGCGGGGCTCGCCGAAACCCGTCGGATCATCCGGGACCTCACCCCGGTCACGGTCGCCGAAGCCGGGCTGGAGGATTCACTGCGGCTGCTGTGCGCCCGTGCGCAACTGGAGGGAGCCGCGGCTCAGGTGCGGTTCCGCTCCATCGGAACGCCTCGCCCCGACGTCGACAAGGCAGCCGAGACCAGCCTGTTCCGCGTCGCGCAGGGCATGTTGGCGAACGTCCGCGAACACGCGCAGGCCACCAGCCTGCTGGTGACGCTGCATCATCACCCGGGCCACGTCGAGCTGGACGTGTGCGACGACGGCGTCGGCTTCGACCTCGCGCGCGTCGGCGGGGCGTCCCGGCCCGACCGGGGGTTCGGTCTCCCCGCCGCCCGGGCGCGGATGCGCGAGGGTGGCGGCGATCTTGATGTCGACAGTCTGCCCGGCCGGGGCACGCGAGTCCGGGCCACCCTTCCCGCCGGCCGCCGATCCGGCGCGGTCGTGCCCGTGGCGTCGGCGGTGCCCCGATGACGACGTCCTCTCCCCTGCGCCTGCTGGTCGCCGACGACCACGCGGTCGTCCGGGCCGGGCTGCGGGCGCTGCTGGAGAGCGCCGCGAACCTCGACGTGATCGCGGAGGCGAACAGCGGCGAGGAGGCCGTGCGCCTCGCCGTCGAGCTGACACCCGACGTCGTGCTGATGGATCTGCGGTTCGCGGGCGGCGACCGTGGCATCGACGGGGTGGAAGCCGTACGCAGGCTGGTTTCCCAAGCCCCTCAGGTGCCGGTGGTGATGCTGACCAGCTATTCGGGACGCGCCGACGTCGTGCGGGCGCTGGAGGCCGGCGCCCGCGGTTACGTGCTCAAGGCGGGGCCTCCCGAGGAGCTCTTCCGAGCCGTGCTCAGCGCGGCCGAGGGCGGCATCGGGCTCGCCCCGGAGCTGGTCGGCCACCTGATCGGGCAAGTCGTCAGCCCGACACCGGAGTTGACCCTCCGTGAAGCACAGGTCGTCCGGTTGACTGCCGACGGTCACAGCAACCGCTCCATCGCGCAGTCCCTGCACCTGAGCGAGGCGACGGTCAAGACCCACCTGGTGCGCATCTACCGCAAGCTCGGCGTGGACAACCGGGCAGCGGCGGTGTCCGAGGCGGTCCGTCACGGCCTGCTGGATCTCACCTGACGAAGCGCTCCGGGCGGACCTCGCCGGGCCCCCGACCACGGCTGTTCCGCCGCACAGCCGGTCCGCGTGCCGCCCCGCCCCGGCGTCCGCGGCCCGGGGGGCACGGCCTCGCACGGCTCACCAGGTCCGCCGAACCCGGCCGAGACCGCCGGAATCACCGCCCGCCGCCTCGCCCGCAGGCCATGATCGATACGTTGGTGCCAGAGGCGATCGGAAAGGCGGCGAGGCCGTGAGCGAAGGAGCGGACATCACGACGGCCAAGGAGGCCGCGGATCACCAGCTGATTCTGACCTTCGGCCGGTTGCAGGGGGCCGCCAACCGGCTGGAGTACATCCTCGGGCGAGCTCTCGAGCGGGAGTGCGGGATCAACCACCTCACGTTCGAGGTCCTGCTGATCCTCGGGCGGGCCGGCGATCCGGGACTGCCGATGCGTGCCATCGCCCAGGAACAGGTCCTGACGACCGGCGGTGCGACGCGCCTGGTGGACCGGATGGAGGCGGCCGGCCTGGTCGAGCGCACCGAGGCACCAGACGACCGGCGTGGGCGGCTGGTACGGCTCACTCCGCTCGGGACGGAGACCACGGTTCGCGCCTCCGGCGTCCACGTGGAGAACATCAAGCGCTACTTCCTGGACCCGCTGCCCGCCGGGGACCGGGAGCGGTTCGCGGAAGACCTGCGCATCCTCAGTCAGTCGGCGCGGGACCTCCTGCCACGTCTGCCGTGACCACGTCCGTACGCCGTGTGCGGGGCAGCACGGAGGACGACACGGGCGTGGTGCACGGTGCAGGACTGGAGATATACCTGACTAGTCAGATAGTCTGGGGGGACAGCTGGTCGTCGGTCGCCCATCGCCGCCGTCGCCCTCGCCGCCTTCGCTGCCACCGACGGCGGACGCGTCACCGGCCCGGCTCCCGGTCCCGCCGTGGTCGACGAGGCGGACGGCCTTCCCGTCGGCCACCCACCGCGAACCTCCGCCGACTGTGCCCACCCCCCTCAAGGAGCACGCAATGAGCACCCTCTCCTTCAAGGTCCTCGACCTCGACTTCCCCGCAGGCACCAGGAACAAGACCGCCACGCTCGTCACCGGCGAGAGTGAAGCCCTGTTGGTCGACGCCGCCTTCACCCGCGCCGACGGCCACCGCCTGACCGCCGAGATCCTCGACTCCGGCAAGCGGCTCACCACCGTCTTCGTCAGCCATGCCGACCCCGACTTCTACTTCGGCGCCGAAGTCATTGCCGACGCGTTCCCCGATGCCCGCTTCGTCGCCACGCCGATCGTCATCGACCACATCAAGCACTCCTACGAGGGCAAGCTCAAGGCGTGGGCATCCCTGGGTCCGAACCTGCCCACCCGCCTCGTCGACATCGAGCCGCTGGCCGGGGACCTCACCCTGGAGGGCCACCGCTTCGAGCTCAGGGGCGGCCCGGCCGGCCTGCCCGACCGTCACTACCTGTGGCTGGCGGACCAGCGGGCGATCCTCGGCGGCGTGCTGCTGTTCCAGCAGGAGCACGTCTGGGTGGCCGACACCGCCACCCCGGGCGACCGCGCGGCCTGGATCGACCTGCTGGACGAGATGGCCGCTCTCGACCCCCTGCTGGTCGTGCCCGGCCACCGCCTGCCCGGCGCGCCGGCCGACGCCACCGCCATCGGCAACACCCGCGCGTACCTGGTCGCCTTCGAGGAGGAGCTGGCCAAGGCCGCGGACGGTGCCGCGCTCACCGACGCGCTCGTCAAGCGCTACCCCGACAACGGCATGCTGATCGCCGCCCAGATCGGCGCCAAGGTCGCCAAGGGCGAAATGAAGTGGGGCTGACCGCCATGTCACACGACAGCACCGAGTTCGCCACGTCCACGGCCCCCGCCGACGTCGTACGCCGCCAGTACCTCGCCTCCGCGGCCGGTGATCTGGAGGCCCTGCGCGCCACCCTCGCCCCCGACGTGGAGTGGACGGAGATGGCCGGCTTCCCGCTCGCCGGCACCTACCGCACACCCGACGGGGTCACCGCCAACGTGATGGAGAAGCTCGGCCAGGACTGGGAGGGCTGGACCGCCCACGACGACACCTACGTCGTCGACGGCGAGAACGTCGTCGTCCTCGCCCGCTACACCGCCGTCAACACCGCCACCGGCAAACCGATCGATGTCCGCGTCGCCCACCACTTCGTCGTACGCGGCGGACTCATCGTCCGCTTCGAGCAGTTCGTCGACACCGCACTCGTGCGCGACGCCATGACCGGCTGACCATGCCCTGCCGGAACCCGCGGACACCTCGCGGGAGTCGGGTGCCGCCGAGACGAGAACAGCCCGGCGGCACAGGGGCGGAGTGACCGATCGCTCCTGTGGTGGAGGCCGCTCCGTCCTTCGGCCCTCAGCGCTTGGGAGGAGCGGTACTGGCGCGGACCGTCAGGGTGGTCGCGATCTCCAGCCCGACCTGGGGTGCCGCCTCACCACGGCCGAGGGTGAGCGCCAGCTCGGTGGCCGCCGCCGCCATCTCGGTCAGGGGCTGGTGAACAGTGGTCAGGGGTGGGTCCACCCAGGCCACCACCGGCAGGTCGTCGAAACCGACCACGCTCAGGTCGTCGGGAACGCGCAGGCCCGCCTCGCGCGCCGCCTGGTAGACGCCGAGCGCCTGCAGGTCGTTGGCGGCGAAGATCGCTGTCGGGGGTTCGGGCAGGGCCAGCAGGGAGCGCCCCGCCACGCAGCCGTCCTCACGGGTGAGTTGCGCGTGTACGACCAGCTCCGGGTCGACCGGCAGGCGGGCGGCCTGCATCGCGGAGCGGTAGCCGTCCAGCCGGGCGCAGCAGCAGAGCTGGTCCTCGGGTCCGCTGATCATGGCGATGCGGCGGTGCCCGAGCTGGGTGAGGTGGCGGGTCGCCGCCCGGCCGCCGGACCAGTTCGTGGCGCCCACGAACGGGACGTCGTCCGGCAGCTCCGTGATGGGGTCGACGACGACGAACGGAATCCCCTTCGCCGTCAGCTGCTCCCGCTCCGTCTCGGACAGCTGGGCCACCGACAGCACGCAGTTGGGGCGCCGGGAGACGGTGTCCTCCCAGGTCGGGGTGGCGTCGTGCAGACCGAACCGGGACACCATGAGGCCGGCGCGGTGTCGGCGGGCCACCTGCTCCACGCCGCGGATGATCTCCACCGCCCACATGTCCTTGAGCTCACGGAACACGAGCTCCACGACATTGCTCCGGCCTGCTCCGGCGGGCTTGCGGTAGCGGTACCTGTTGACCAGTTCCTCGACCCGGGCGCGCGTGTCCGCGGACACCCCCGCCTTACCGTTGATCACCTTGGACACGGTCGGGACCGACACGCCCGCCGACTCGGCGATGTACGCGATGGTGACCGGCCTCGAGGTGTCACCCTGCCCGTTCGTGTGGGCCGCCGGTCCGTCAGCTGCGTGGTCCGCCACGATTGCCTTCCCGATCTTCGAACCGGCCGCCCACCGGCATCGGGGGTGAAAGCTGGTTGTACGGCGTCGCGTCGATGTGCCCGGCCATTCTCGCATCACTTGCCGACAGACCTGTGACTTCGCGCGGTCGGGCTTCAGGCCGCGAGCAGGCCCCGGCCGAGCCGGTCGGCGGAGTCGCGGGCGCCGGGCAGGGCGAAGAAGTAGCCGCCACCGGTCGGGGAGACGTAGTCGACGAGCGGCTCGTCGATCAGGCGGGTCCGGGTGGCCTCGAACTGGCGCCGTACGTCCTGCTGGTAGCAGCAGAAGACCAGGCCCGGACACACACGGACGCGGCACCCGAAGGTTTCGGCGCACCGGGACACAAAGGGCGGATTTCCGGACGAGCCGCCTCTTTGGGGATCCCGCCTCCGGCCCGGCCGAGGCATGCCCGATGATGGGCAGGCCATGACCACGCTCAGCACCTCAGGTACGCCGACGCGCCACGCCCCGCTGCCCGTTCTGCGGGCGGCCGTGTTCGCGCTCGTCGGGACGGTGCTGGGGGTAAGCGCTCACCATGTCGTCACCGAGGCGCCGATGCCGTGGCGGCACAGCGCCGCGGCAGCTTCGGTGCTGTTCGCCGTGGGGTTGGTGGGCACGAGGCGCCGGCGTTCACTCGCGGCGGTCGTAGCGGCGTGCGGTGCCGCGCAGTTGGCCTTGCACCTGTGGCTGGCGACCACGCACGCACACGGCTCAGCACCCGCGGACACGGCCGAGGCCATGCCCGCGCACGTACACGCCATGGACACCCGTCCGGCATGGCACGGACGACTGCACGACTCACTGACGATGACGGCCGTCCACGTGGCCGCGGCTGTGCTCGTCGCCGTGCTGCTGCACCGCGCGGACACCGTGTGCTGGTCACTGGCGCGCGGCCTGACGACCGCCGTCGACGCCGTGCGCGCGCGGATCGCCACGGCCTGGGCGCTGCTCGCCCGGCGCGCCGCACCGGCGGAACCGGAGCTGCCGGCGCTCGTCCGCGCCCGGCTTGACCGACCGCCCTTCAAGGAGGCGGTCCTCACAGACGTAGTGGTTCGGCGGGGTCCTCCCCGGGCGCGGTTCTCTCACGCCATCTGACCTCGCCAGGAAGGCTGTTGAGCCGTCCTCGGCGCCCCCATGCCTGGAGAAACCCATGTCGTACGCCCGTACATCGCACCGTACCGCCCGCCGTCTGACCCTCGTGACCGCGGCGAGCGCGATCGCCGTCCTACTGACCGCAGGACCGGCCTCCGCCCACGTGGAGGTCGAGGCCGGCAAGGCCCAGGCCCTCGCCGAGAACGTCGAGATCAGCTTCGACGCCGAGTCGGAGTCCGACACTGCCGGAGTCGTCAAGGTCCGTGTGGTCCTGCCCGAGGGCATCGCTCCCGCCGACGTGACGTACGGCGAGGGGCCGAAGGGTTGGAAGTTCACGGCCGGCGACGACGGCTACACCGTCGGGGGTCCGGAGCTCAAGGCCGGCGTGAACGCCGAGTACTCGATCGTCGTCAAGCAGCTTCCCGACGCGAAGGAGCTCACGTTCAAGACTCTGCAGACCTACAGCGACGACCGCGTCGACCGCTGGATCGGTCTGGACGAGGACGGCGAGAACCCGGCGCCCGTCCTCAAGTTGAAGGCCGCCGCCCCCGGGGCGAAGCCGGTCAGCCCCTCTCCCGGTGCGAGCGAGTCGGCGTCCGCGGCGCCCACGCCCGAGGAGACCGAGCCCTCGGCCTCCCCCGCGGCCCGGGCCGAGGAGAAGGACGACGACGGCATGTCGGCCGGTGCCTGGATCGGCATCGGTGCCGCGGTGGTGGTCGTGGCAGGCGGCGCCCTCTATCTCGTACGGCGCAGGGCCGGCGCCCAGCAGTAGCAGGCACCGAGGCCCTCGGCCGGTCGTCGCCCCTCGTTCGTGCGGTGCTCTTCGCCCGCCGGGTGATCGGCGCGGCACGGCCGAGGGCCTCCCTCACCAGCCGCCGCAGTCGACGTCCTCGGCGACGACCGCTCCGGGAGGGCCGCCCTCTGCCGGCCACCAGCCACCGGCGGCCGACCCCCCTGCCCCGCCCCCGGACCTCGGCCCCCCGGGCCCGGAAGGCAACACATCGCCCGCTACGCGCTCTTGGCGCACGCCTCCGCGGCCACCGCGTTGGCACTGGGCGCGGGTGGCGGTGACGGCGTCGAGGTGATCGTCGTGGCGGCTCGTGCGGCCGTCGGGCGGCGGACGCGTCGGCCCCGGCGCTGGAGCGGCGCCTCGACGACGACGTACGACAGCAGGGCCATGACGGTGGTCAGCACCACCGTGACCGACAGCCGCCCCTCCCGCACACCCAGCGAGGCGAGCAGGCGCACGACCGGGTAGTGCCACAAGTACATGCCGTAACTGAGGTTACGGCCCGCCCAGGCCAGCGGCGCCATCGACAGCATCCGTGACAGCCATCCGCCCGGGCACAGTTCGAGTCCCGCGACGAGCGTGGCGGACACCGCCGCGACCGCCAGGAATCCGGCGGTGTACCAGGCGGCGGTCCATCGGCCCTCGTCGGCGGTGACCGGAACCTTCCAGGCGGTGAGGCACAACAGCGCGAGTGCCGGCAGGGCCAGCCGGCCGGTCCACGTGCGCAGGCTTTCCAGCCGGGGGTCGTCGGCACGCAGCCGGGCCAGGACCAAAGCCACCAGGGCACCGGCGAGCAACTGGTCGGCGCGGGCGTCCGTGCCGTTGTATATGCGGTGCGCCGCGTCGGGGTTCCACAGTGCGTACCGCCACAGCACCGGCAGGGCGCACAGGACCGCCGTGCACACCAGCACCGCGCGGGCCCGGAACCACCGCAACAGGAACAACAGGGCCAGCGGCCACAGCAGGTAGAACTGCTCCTCCACGCTCAGCGACCAGGTGTGCGCCAGCGGTCCGGTCACGTCGGAGTAGACCCCGGCATCCCCGGCACGCACGATGTTCACCACGAACAGCGCCGCGAGTCCGGCGGCCGCCGAGGCGCCGTCGAACGCCCACAGCGAGGTGGTCAGCGACAGCGCCACGCAGGCCGCGCACACCGCCAGCAGGGCGGGGACGAGTCGCAGCCATCGCCGCCGGTAGAAGCTGCGCAGGTCGATGCCGCCGGTCCGGGCGTGTTCGGCGACGAGCAGCCGGGTGATGACGAATCCGCTGATGGTGAAGAAGACGTCCACCGCGACCGATCCGCCCGGCAACAGGTCCGGTTCCACGTGGTAGAGGAGGACCATCGCCACCGCGAGGGTCCTCAGACCGTCGAGCCCGCTCACGCGGCCGCCGCGTGTGGCCGCCGACGGGAAACCCCCGCCGGGTGTCACACGTCTCGACGACTCCTTCGACTCGGGGGCAGGCCCTGGGCTTTTCTTGTCCACCTCCGCATCCCGGCCGCCGACCGTCACTGGCACGTTCACTGCCCTGCTCATGAAGAGGATCGCTTTCCACCGCCGACTGCGCCGCTCGAAAGCGTCCTGCTACCCAGCGATCCGCACGTCACACGGGCTCGGTTCGCGCGCCGTTCACCTGCGGTGCCGCCCGACACGGCATCCGCCGAGGCCGGAGCACCCGGCCACGAACCGCCGCGCGTCCACCCGGGAGACGGCGGGTTACGGCCCGAAACCCCGCCCCTGGTGCGGCGCTTCCGGCTCTCGGTGCGCTCGCCGTGAATGCCGGGCGGCGACGGCACCGTTCCGTACGGCCGTCCGGAAAACAGCGATCCGGCCCCGCACAGGAAGTGCGGGGGCCGGATCGCGGTGTCGGGTTCGCCCTGGCGGGGCGATGCCTCAGTGCGGTACGGGGGTGGTTCGCGTACCGGCGCCCTCCGCCGCGGCGACCGCGGGCTTGGGTGTCAGCACGCGTTCCGCGAGCACCCCGAAGACCAGCCCGAAGGAGGCCCACAGGGTCAGTTGGATGGCGAGGGCCGCGAGACGGAACTGCCAGAGCAGGCTCGCCGAGAAGTCGTTGGGGACTTCGTTGACGGCCGGGAGAAAGGCGTACGCGAGACCGACGGCGAGGACGAAGAACGCCCCGGCGGAAAGGCTCGCGTTCCAGTTGCCCAGCCGCGGTGCGAGCCGTTTGCCCAGGATCACGGTGGCGACGGCCAGCAGGACGCTGAGGAGCATCATCAGGAAGTACAGGGTGGTGCGCTTGCCGATGGTGTCCGGGTCGCCGACGGACGGGGGGTTGGCCGGGTACTTCAGGAACGGCACGACGTAGACCGCGATCAGGCCGGCGGCGGCCAGGAGCAGCGCGCTCGCCCGCGGCCCGAAGCGGCCGATCCGGCCGAGCGCGAAGCAGTACGCGAGGGCGGCGATGCCGCCGAACGCGACGCCGTAGAGCAGCACACCGGTGCTCAGACCACCGGTGGACTGCATGGTGCGGCTGACGGCCTCCATGCCGTGCTCGTGGGAGTGCGCCTCCTCGTAGGCGATGGCCGAGTCCACGCGAGGCTCGCCCAGGAAGTAGGCGACGACGAGGGCGAGCAGGCCGGCGGCGAGGCCCGCCAGCATGCCGCGGACCAGGAGGTTTCTGACGGTTACGGAGTTCATGGGCTCGTAGGCTCCGGCTCGGCCGTCAGTGGCAGGGGAAGCCGAGGAGGTGGCGGGCGTCGTGCACCCACTCGTGCACGTTCTCACCGCTCACCACGGAGGTGGCGCCCTGCTCGGCGCCGACGAAGTAGAGCAGCACCAGCATCAGGATGCCGAAGAAGACCGCCCACGGAGCGATCGCGCCGATCGGCAGCTTGGCGGGAAGGGCGGTGGGGGCAGCGCTGGGCTGCACGGTGGACTGCGCCATGGCAGGACCTCCTGGGGGAACTCGCGTCCCATGTCGGTGGTGCACAAGACGACGGCCACGGGTCTGACTCGCCCGCTCCCGCCGTCCCGTGTCGGGGCGGCAGTACCGGACTTACAGTGGCGCGACCGTGCCGGACTCCCACCGGCTTCCGCAGTACCGTCGTCGATATCCTCGAGAACGTACCGCGTCACGAGGGTGCGGCCAAGGGCGCGTAGAACCTCCGGGGGCGCGTCGGCGGTATCGCCATGGCGAGAATTCCGTGCGGCGACCGCGTTGTTGACCATGAGAGCAGGCACATGACAAGCAGAGTGACGTTGATCTCACCCGCCGTCAGCCGGTCACTGCGCGAGGCCCGTTTCGACGACGGCTGCCCCCTCGACGAGACGGGAGCGGCGCGTGCCCGGTCGGCCGGAGACACCCTCCGACCGCCTGACCGCGCCCTGTTCTCACCCACCGTGCGCTGCGAGGAGACCGCGTCGGCACTGGGTCTTGACGCCGCCCCGGTGCCGGAACTGGCAGGGCTCCGCGTGGGCCGATGGCAGGGACGCACCCTCGAGGAGGTCAGCGCGGACGAACCCGATGCGATCGCCGTCTGGATGACCGACCCGGCCTCCGCGCCGCACGGCGGTGAATCGGTACGCGAGCTCTGCGACCGCGTGACGGCCTGGCTGGAGACAGCCGCACACGCCGCGGGCCGCACCGTCGCCGTGGTGGAGCCGGAGATCGTACGAGCTGTGGGAGTACGCGTCCTTGGGGCGCCCGAGTCCGCGTTCTGGCGCATCGACGTACCACCGCTGACCGCGACCACGGTCAGCGGGCGCTCCGGACGCTGGAACCTGACGGTCGGACAGCCGCTCGGGAGACTGGAGCCGTGACTCGTCGGCCCGCCCGAAGAGCCGCCACCCCCGACCTGATCACTCGCTCGGCCACCTAGGCCGTGGCCGGTGCGCTCGTGGCGCCGTTCGGCCGCTCTGGCCTACGGCGCCGACCCGCGCACCTGTCCGGGCGATCGTCTGCGGCGCGCACCGCACGAGGGCCCGCGGTGCGAGCTGTCCCGGCGTGGGGCCGAAGCCCCCTTTCACGCGCGGACCGCGCGCTGTCCCACCGACACGCACACCGCGTTCAGCGCGCCCGGCCCGCGCCCGGAACCTGAGCGGGCGTCAGGAGGACCAGTATGTCGCCCTCCTCGGTGGCGGTCGGCCCCTCCTCGGTGACCGGTACCAGCCTGCCGTCACCCCGGACGACGAAGACGACCTCGTGTGCGTCGGACGGGCGCGGGTCGGAGGCGGGCTGTGCGCGGAAGCGGGCGCCCTGTTCGTGCCGGGCCGCGAGGGCGTGCGGGGCGAGCTCGGGACGGAGGACGGTGTCCTCGGCGGTGTAGAGGGCGACGACCCCACGGCTGTCCCGGGGCGGGCTGATGCGGCGGACCGGGCCGTCGACGCTGTCCCGCAGGGCGACGGAGGCCAGCGCGTTGAAGTCGTCGTCGTCCGTGAGGAGATAGACCGAGGTGACTCCTTCCCACCGCGCCTGGGGATCGGTGGCCGCGGCCATCAGCTCCCCGGCGGCCAGTTCGAGTCCGGCCTCCTCGACGAGGGCCCTCTCCCGCGCGGACCCCGCCCACATCAGCACGTCGATCCCGGCGTCGCGCAGCGCACGGGCGAGGTCGACGACCCAGCGATCGCCACCCACCAGCAGGGGCCGGTCCCGCACGGTCCGCACGACGCCCAGCCTGACGGCCACCGGCTTCGCGGTCAGCGCGTAGACGACGACCGTTCCGACGATCACCAGGAACGTGATGGGAAGGATCTTGTCGGCGTCGTCCAGTCCCGCCGAGGCGAGCCCGGCGGAGAACGTCGTCGCGGTCGACGCGGCGACGATGCCACGGGGAGCCATCCAGCCGACGAAGGCACGCTCGCTCCCGCTGAGATCCGACCCGATACCGGCGAGCAGCGCGACGAGCGGCCGGACGACCACCACCAGCACGATGATCAGGACGACGGTGGGGAGCAGCACCGGCACGAGGGACTCCGGGGTCACCGTGGCCGAGATGGAGATGAACAGCAGGCCGATGATGAGCTGCACCAGCGTCTCGAAGAACGGCCGACGGGCCGGGATGTCGAAGCCGGGCAGGTTCGCGACCGCCAGTCCGGCGACGATCGCGGCGATGAGCCCCGAGTCGTCGTACGCCATGTCGCAGCCCGCGGAGATCACGACGACCGTGGCCAGCTGGGCCAGCGTGCCGAGCGTCTCCCCGAGGCGCAGCAACCTCAGCGTGCACCACAACAGCACGGTGCCGACCGCCCCGCCGGCCAGCCCGACGGCGATCCCGGCGATGAAGGAACCGAAGCGGAAGTTGCCGGTCTGCAGTCCGCCGGACAGAAGGGAGTGAAAGACGACGGCCCCGAGGATGCCGCCGACGGGGTCGACCAGGGATCCTTCCCACACCAGGACCCGTCGCACCTGCTCCGAGGGTCTCACGTGCTCCAGCAGGGGTCCCACGACGGTGGGCCCGGACACCACCAGGATCACACCGAGCATGCTGGCCACGGCCGCGGGCACCCCGAACAGGGTCAGCCCCAGGCACATGACCGCGGCCCAGGTGAACACGACGCCGAGCACCAGGAGGCGTACCACGACGCTGCGCGTGGCGCCCTTGAGGTGCCGCAGGTTCAGGGCCAGTCCGGCGTCGTACAGGATGATGGCCACCGACAGCGAGACCAGGACCGAGAAGTCCGGGCCCACGAGCTTGTCGGGATGGACGACGTCGGTGAGGGCGCCGGCGGCGAACCCGGCCGGCAGCAGCACCACCAGAGCCGGGATCCGCAGCCGGCTCGCCAGGATCTGCGAGGCCACGGCGAGGCCCACGGTCAGGGCCATGCCCAGCAGAACGTCGTTCTCGCTCACCGCGCGCCTGCCAGGGCCATGGGGTCAGCCCTCGTCACCGGCGGCTCCGCGCCGCAGGTCCGCGTCCGTCAGGGCCTCGAGTTCACCGTGGGTGTCCATCCAGTAGAGCAGGGCCACCGCGGGGAAGATCAGGACGACCGCCACGAGGGTGACGATCCCCAGCCAGCGAAGCGTCGTGCTCGCGCCCGCGCCTTCGGCGACCGTCAGCGAGGTCGGGATGAGGTAGGGGCGCTGCGCCATGCCCCAGGCGATGACGGCGCAGGCGACGGTGCCGACCGCGGCCACGCGGGACCAGCCGGCGGAGGACCGGATCAGCAGCCAGGCGGTGGCGAGCGCGCCCAGCACCGAAAGGACGACGAAGACCAGTCCCACCCCGTGCGTCAGTCCGTGCCACACATGGGGCGCGTCCGAGTGCGTCACCACGAACGTGATCACGGCGAGAACGCCGAGGACGGGCAGGGCGCCCAGGGCCCGGCGCCGGAAGTAGCCCTCCAGATCCGGTGCGGAGAACCGACGGGCGTCGGCGGCGAGGAAAACCGCGCCGAGCAGCGCCGTCGCCGCCACGGCGAGCAGCCCGAACAGCAGCGAGGTGGGGTTGGCCCAGGCGTCCGCGGACGCCTTCGTCCCCTGCTTCACCCGGCCGGACGCCACTCCGCCGACCGCGGCGCCGAGGAAGAACGGCGTCAGGAGCGAGGAGACGGCGAACACGGCGCCGTACAGACGGCGGCCCGCCAGCCGCCGGGCCGCCTTGCGCAGGGCGAACCCCGCCCCGCGCAGCACGATGCCCAGGCCTGCCAGCGCCAGCGGCAGCCACAGCGCCGTGAAGACCTGCTGGAAGAAGGCGGGGAAACCCGTCCACATGATGACCAGCACGAAGATCAGCCACACGTTGTTGACCTCCCACACCGGAGCCATCGCGTGATCGATCAGCCGACGGGGGCAGCTGCCGCGCCTGGTCCCGCCCGCCGTCAGGTCCCAGAATCCGGCGCCGTAGTCGGTGCCGCCGGCGCAGGCGTACGCGGCGACGGCGAGCAGCAGCACGACGGCCATGACATCGGCCATCACTCTCTCTCCCCCTCGGGCGGGGTACTGCCGTCGGCGGGCCGGGCTGCCGCCGCGGGCACCGCGGAGCGCGGCCCGTACGGGGTGTCCGTCTCCGGGGCCTCCGCCGGCCCGCCTACCGCACGCGCCGCGTCGGCGAGGCGCCAACGTCCGCGCATCTTCAGCAGCACCGCGAGGAAGGACCCGAACACGAGGACGTACATCACCACGACCAGGGTGAACAGAATCCACAGGCTGCTGGAACGCGTCGACGTCACCGCTTCGGCGACCCGCATGTTCTCGTACACGATCCAGGGCTGGCGGCCCACCTCGGTGGTGATCCAGCCGCACTCGACGGCGACGACGGAGGCCACGCCCGCGATCGCCGCGCACCGGAAGAACCACGGCGAGGCCGGCAGTCTGCGGTGGCGCAGCCACACCCACGCGTACCAGAGGGCGAGCAGCAGCAGTACGGAGCCGATGCCGACCATGATGTCGAACGCCCAGTGGGCGATGGTCGCCTGGGCGGGCGTGGGCCGGTCACTCGCGGCGACGGAGGTCAGTCCGGTCACCTTGGTGTCCGGACGGAAGCCCGCGAGGATGGAGTCGAGCTGCGGGATCCGGATGCCTCCGGAGATGCTCCCGTCCGCGTGCAGGCGGCCGAACAGGTACTCCGGCACATGGGTGTCGGTCTTCCAGACGATCTCCATGGCGGCGAACTTCACCGGCTGCTTGTGGAACACCTGCCGGGCGATGGAGTCGCCCAGCATGAACTGCACGGGGGTGCAGACGGCCGCGACGGTGAAGGGGACGGCGAAACCGAGCCGGTGGTAGCGGTCCCTGCGGCCGCGCAGCCAGCCGACGGCGTAGACGCCGGCCACGACGTACCCCGCCGTCACAAGCATCGCCACGACGAAGTGCCAGTACTCGGGGCCGAACATGGGCGTGAAGATCGCTTTCCAGATGTCCACGTCGACGGGATTGCCGGCGGAGTCCAGGCTGAAGCCCCGCGGGGTGTTCATCCAGGAGTTCGCCGCCAGGATGCCGAAGGCGCCGAGCAGGGCCGCGAGGGGCAGGGGCAGCCCGAGCAGGAAGTGTGTCCGGGCGGGAAGCCTCCGCCAGCCGTACAGGTAGATCGCGATGAGAACGGATTCGAGGAAGAAGGCCCACGCCTCGACGCCGAACCCGATACCGAAGACATCTCCCCACCGCCCCATGAGACCCGGCCACAGCAGCCCGAACTCGAAGGACAGCACGGTGCCGGTGACCACGCCGATGGCGAACTGGACCGCCATCACCGCCGACCACCGCCGCGCCAGCAGCAGCGCCGTTCGGTCCCCGCGGCGCAGACCGTAGCCGTGCAGGATGAGGGTGATCAGCGGCAGCGCCACGCCGAGGGGGACGAGGATGATGTGCGAGGCGAGGGTGAAGGCCATCAGGGATCTGGCCGGGAGCATCTGCGCCGGCGCGTCGGCCAGCAACTCGACAGTCGTGTGCATGGAGAACTCTCCGAGGGCCGGCGCGGACGGGACGAGTCAGCCGCCGGTGGCGAACCCGGGGAACAGAGTCATCCCGCCGTCCACGTAGAGAGTCGTCCCGACCACGTAGTCCATGAGGTCGGAGGCCAGGCCGACGGCCGCGTGCGCGATGTCCTCGGGGTCGCCGACACGGTGGTAGGGGATCAGCCGCAGCAGGTCGTTCTCGGCTTCCGGCGTCTGCCAGGCGCTGCGGTTGATGGGGGTCTTGATGGCTCCCGGCGCGATGGCGTTCACGCGGATCTTCTTCGGGGCGAGTTCCTGCGCCAGCGTCTCCATCATCATCTGCACACCGCCCTTGGAGGCCGCGTAGTTGACGTGGCCCGCCCACGGGATGATCTGGTGCACCGAACTCATGCAGATGATCTTGCCGGCGGCCCGCGAGACCTCCGGGACGACCCCGCGCCGCACGAACTCCTTGGCCGCCTCACGGGCGCACAGGAACTGCCCGGTCAGGTTGACGTCCAGGACCTTCTGCCACTGCGCGAGCGTCATCTCGGTGAACGCGGCGTCCCGCTGCATGCCGGCGTTGGCGACCAGGATGTCGATCGTGCCGAACTCCTCGACCATCCGTTGCGTCATCGCGACGACCTGGTCCTCGTTCGAGACGTCCGCCTCGTAGGCGGCAGCCCGCACACCGTAGGACGCGATCTCCTCGACGACCTTGTCGGCTTCCTCACGGCCGGCCACGTAGTTCACCACCACGTCGGCCCCGGCCCGTCCCAGGGCGACGGCCGTGGCACGGCCGATCCCGGAGTTCGCGCCGGTGACCAGCGCCTTCTGGCCCTTGAGCAGATGCGCGGGGACCACACCTTCGGGCGCGCCCTCGGTGGAACTCACGATGCTCTTCTCCTCCGCCGTCCGACCCTCATCGCCCCCGGCCACGGCCGGGGGTTTCCAGGGCCACACAACCACCGTGGCCGGGAGCGGCCAGCCGTGCGGGGCTCGGGTTGGGCCGAGCGGCTGGGTGATTCGCCCGGTCGGCGGGTCGCCGATGTCCTACGCCGGTGCTGGTGCCGTACGCCGATTCCGGTGCCGTACACCGATTCCGGTGCCGTACGCCGATTCCGGTGCCGTACGCCGATTCCGGTGCCGTTCGCCGGTGACGTACCGGTGCCGTACGGCCGGTGCCGTCGCTTGTGCCGTCAGGTCAGCCGAGTCGCTCCACGAGGTGGTCACCCACGCGCAGGGCGTTCGCGATGGCGGTGAGCGACGGGTTCACCGCGCCGATGCTCGGGAAGAAGCTCGTGTCGACGACGTACAGGTTGTCCACGTCGTGCGCCTTGCAGTTGACGTCCAGGACGGACGACTGCGGATCGGCGCCGAACCGCACGGTGCCCGCCTGATGGGCGGTGGCCCCGATGGGCATGCCCTTGTGCAGGTAGATGCTGTGGGACAGCAGGTGGTGCTCGTGCATCCCGAGGTGCCCGAGCATGTGCTGGAGCTTGTGCCGCAGCCGCTCGAGGCCGGCCGTGTTGTTGGTCTCGTCGAGCGTGAGGCGGATGCGGCCGTCGTCGTCCAGGGTGACCCGGTTGTCGGGCTGGGGCAGATCCTCTCCACACAGCCAGAAGTCGACGGCGTGATGGGCCAGTACCTCGAAGGGCATGTCCGGGACCGCCGCTCCGGCCCAGCGGGGGGCCTCGCCGTGTATCTGCTCGGCGTCCGACTTGCCGAGCATCTGGATGCCGCCGAGGGGGTACTCCCAGTCGTCCGCGCCGAGATACCAGTCGTTCAGGGCGAGGGTCTTCTGGAACCGGGTGTCGTTCGGCTCCTTCGAAACGGCCATCAGGGCAAGGTTGTTGTGCCGCATGTAGTTGCGGCCGACCATGTCGGAGGAGTTGGCCAGGCCGCCCGGATGCCGGTCGTTCGCCGAAGCGAGCAGCAGTGCGGCGGAGTTGACCGCCCCGCAGGCCACGACCACGACGTCCGCCGAGAAGCGGACCTCCTCGTCGGCGAGTCGAGCGACGACGGCGGTGACACTACGGCCCGTCGGGTCGGTCTCGAGCCGCGTCACCCGGGCGTTGGTGACCATCTCGACGTTTGGGTGGCGCAAGGCCGGTTCCACACAGATCACCTGGGCGTCGGACTTGCCGCGGACCAGGCACGGGAATCCGTCGACCCGGTTGCAGCGGATGCAGACGCTCGAGTGGGTGGCCTCGCCGTTCTCGTCCTGGGTGAGGTCGACGCCGATGGGCAGGTGGAAGGGATGCAGCCCCTGCTTCTCCAGGTCGTCACTCAACTGCTGGATGCGCGGCTCGTGTTCGACCGGCGGGTAGGCGTACTGGCCGCTGCTCGGGCCCTCCCAGGGGTCCTCACCGTGTCGGCCGTGCACCAGGTACAGGTGCTCGGCCTCGGTGTAGTACGACTCCATGTCCTCGTAGCGCAGCGGCCACGCGGGAGAGAGACCGCCGTGGTGGCGCAGTTCCCCGAAGTCCTCGGGCCGCAGCCGGAACAGCGCCGCGCCGTAGAACTTGGTGTTGCCGCCGACGTAGTAGTTGACCTCCGGAGGGAACTCGTTCCCGTGCCGGTCGAGCCAGAACTCCGCAGCCCGGTACTTGCCCCTGACGAACACGGCCGTCGAACTCCAGTTGTCGAGTTCGCGTCGCAGGTAGTCACCGCGCTCGAGGACGAGGACCCGTTTGCCCGACGGGGCGAGTCGGTGGGCGAGCGTTCCACCGCCGGCGCCGGTGCCAATGATGATGACGTCGTACCCGGTCGAGTCGCCCATGACGACCACCGTCCTCGCTGCTGTGGTCACCGGCCGCTTGCGGAGCCGGAGGTCCCTCTTTCGAACGTATCTCCCGAGCGCCGATACGGCATCCGGGGCTGTCCGCGCCCCGACGAGGTCAGAGGACCGCTATCGGATTCACAGGAGAGCCGGTGGCGTCCGGCAGCCGCAACGGGGCGACGACGCACAGGAAGTGCCAGCGGGCCTGCTCGCCGCACGCCGACGCCAGCGCCTCGAAGTCGAGATAGTCCATGAGGTGCATACCGAGCGCGTTGACCGCCAGTACGTGCACGGGAAACGGCACCTCCGCCACCGCGCTGGGCGCCGAGTCGTTGTTGCCGTCCGATCCGAGGACGGCCACCCGCCGCTCGGCCAGGAAGCGCATCGCTGACGGGTGCAGGCCCACGCGTTCCTGTGCCGCGTTCCAGGGACCCTGGACCCGCCGCCTGTGACGGTGTCCGACGCGTACGAACAGCAGGTCACCCTGGCCCACCGTGACGTCCTGTGCGGTCTCGGCGGCCGTCAGGTCGCCGGCGGTCACGTGCTCGCCCGGGGCGAGCCAGGGCGTGCCCCGCAGGCGGGGGATGTCCAGCAGCACACCTCGGCCCACGATGCCGTTCCGCACCGGATCCAGCGTCAGGTCGGCCGCCCCGTCCGGCGTCGCGCCGCTCGCCGGGACACCTCCGAAGAGCTTCCCGTCGAACACCACGTGGCAGAGCGCGTCGAGGTGACTGTCGGCGTCCCCGTGCACGTTCATGGCGAACCGGTCCCGAAGGAACCGCACGCCCTCGCCCGCGTCGTCCGGGTCCACCGCGGCGGTCATCTCATGGGAAGCGGGCTGTGGGTTGTCGGGGCCCGAGCCGGTCTCGATCGGGGCGGCCATCGACACCGTACGGCCGTACCGAACCCCGGAGACGGCGGCCAGGACACGCTCCGGCGTCAGCTCACCCAGGGCACCGTGCCGGGCGGCCCCGGGCCTGTGCGCGTGCTCGCGCAGGGATCGGTACAGGGCGCGGAAGTCCGCCTCGGACATGCGGTGCGGGGTCGGCGGCGGGCGCGAGCTCATCGGGCCCGCCGGCCAGGTGCGACGGGCCTCATCGGACCGGCCGGGCCGGTGCGACGTGACGCGCGGGCTCGCGGGCCCGTACGACCTCACGTCCGCTGCGTCCGACGCGTCTCAGGTGGTTCATCGACAGAACTCCTCGTCCGGCGCGGGCGCCCGCGCCGGACCGGATCGGTCACCTGACGGGCGCCTGCGCGGGGGCTGCGAAAGGGGGCCGCGACGACCGGGCCGGCGGCGACATCCGACGAGCTGCGCCTGTCTCGCGAGTTCCTGTCGACGTTACCTGTCGGCTGTCGATCCGGCATCTCGCACATGAGCTCGCTCGGGACCTATTGTCGCGTCCTTCCGCGAGGGTGTGGGCGACGAGGGCGTTGGCGTGGCCGTGGCCCAGTCCGTGTTCGGCCTTGAGCCAGTTCACGAGTTCCATGTGCTTGGTCAGGGGCGATGAGCGGATGAGGTCCTTCCACTCCGCTATCGGGCGACCGTGCTTCTTCTCGATCGAAGGGAAGTAGCCGGCAGGGCCCTTGACGCTGTCAGTCATGTCGGCGGTGTCCCGTCCGTCGGTGTTGTTCGATGCTCCGCTGTCGCCGGCATGACCGATGGGCGCGGCTGAAGTCAGCGGCCGGCTATGAGGGCGGCGATACCGGCTGTCTGACCTACCCGGCCTACCAGTACGGCACTTGAGCCGCTCGGGCGGGAAGACGCACGGCCCCGGGCCAGCCCCTTCGCCCAAGCACCCCAGCACCCCAGCACCCCAGCACCCCAGCACCCCAACGCCCCTACGGATCCCGCGTGATGCACGCAACGGCATCGGCATGATCTCCACGTGGAAGGATGCCGACAGCAGCACCGGCGCGGGAATCGGTTCAGACACCCCATGTCGTTTGACGTCAAGGGGCGTGTGTCTGGGCGTGGTGTGACCAGGCGGTTGCTTCGCTGTAGGTGGTGCGGGTTTTGAGGCAGCCGTGGAGGATGCCGACGAGGCGGTTGCCTACCTGGCGTAGGGCGGGGTTGTAGCCCGCTTCGCGGGCGCGTTGTTTGTCGTAGTAGCGGCGGGCGCCGGGTGAGACGCGCAGGGCGGCGAATGCCTGGTGCTGGAGGGCGTCGGCGAGACGGTTGTTGCGGACGTAGCGGGACTGGACGGTGTGGCTCTTACCGGAGGCCCGGGTGATGGGGCTGGTGCCGGCGTAGTTCTTTCTGGCCTTCGCGCTGGCGTATCGGGCGGGGTCGTCCCCGAACTCGGCGAGCACCCGGGCGCCGGTGATCTCCGCAATGCCGGGCATCGAGAGGTAGATCTCAGCGTCCGGGTGCGCGAGAAAATGTGCCTTCACCTGCTCTTCCATCGCGGCTATCTGTTCGTTCAGCGCGATGATCAGCCGTGCGTGTGCGGTGGTGGTGGCCGCGTAGGCGGCGGTGACCGGCTCGGGCAGGCCGAGCTGCTGTTCGCGTAAGGCGGTCTGGATGGTGACCGCTTTCGCGTCCCGGTTGCGGCGGCGGGCGCGGGCCAGGACCGCAATGATCTGGGTGCGGGTCAGCTTCGCCGCTGCCGTCGGGGTAGGGGCCTTGATCAGCAGTTCCATCGCGTCCGTGCTGTTCAGCGTCAGGTCGGCGTAGGCGTTCAGGGCGGCAGGGAAGTACTCGCGCAGCGTGGTGCGCAACCGCTGGAAGGTGCGGGTGCGTTCCCAGATCAGGGTCTGATGGGCGCGGGCGACGACCTTGACGGCCTGGGCCTGTTCGCTGTCGCCGGCCACCGGCCGCAGCTGGTCCCGGTCGATGCGGACCATGTCAGCCAACGCGTGCGCGTCGCCCTTGTCGCTCTTGGCCCCGGAAGTGCCGTAGCGCTCCTTGAAACGGGCCACCTGCCGCGGGTTGATCGCATAGACCTGGTAACCCGAGGCGGCCAGGGCCTGCACCCACGAACCGCGGTCGGTCTCGATCCCCACCACCACCCCGGCCGGGTCCAGGCCCTCACCACCGTGTCGGCCCACGAGTTCGTGCAGCCTGGCGATGCCCTCCACGCCTTCGGGTAGTTTCGCCGCGGCGAGCTTGCGGCCCGTCTCGTCCTGGAGCTCGACATCGTGGTGGTCCTCGGCCCAGTCATCACCGATCAGCAGCAACAGACTCTCCCCAATCACGTACGGCACAGGGCGGTGCAGCCTGCGGAAGGCACGGCGCGCGGCCTAATGGATTCAGTGCTCACGCCCCGCGGGGCAGGCACGCCACCCCATCAGCGGTCTGGCCTCCCGGCCGACCAGCAGGGGCACGGTCTGAACCCAGAACTCGAACGGTTCCGGCGTCGGTAGTGCTCACCTGCTGGCGGCTACGGCACCGAGTCTCTCCGACCCGGCAGCTCCCATTAGGCGTCGGCCGAGCGGGAGCGGGAGTAGACGGCAGGCAGCGTCCCCACCGTGCCCTCGGATCTCTGGCCCGGGGGGACGTGTGCCCCTCCCCCACACTCCCCTCCGCAGTCGCGGAGGGGAGCAGTTGCGCGACCGAAGCCGCCCCCGTGTTCGCAAGATCGAGAATGCCCGATCACTGTCAGGCTGTCGTTGGCAGTCGATCTACAGTCTCTTGACGCTGCGTCTACACCCGGTGCGCCGGTGTCACTCGCCCCCAGCTACGTCCGCGGCCCCGAGGGCATCGTCGTCGGACTGGCCGAGCAGCTCAACCGAGGACTGCGGGCGAGACATGCGGGAGGGACCGCGGTACAGGACACCGGCCACACGAGAGCGCGGCTCTGGATCATGGGCATAGAATCAAATGTATGTTCGATGACCTGCCGCCCGACCTCGACCGTCTGCACACCCTGCGGATCTGGCACACCCTCTGGTTGAGCCGTATCAACGCCAAGATCGCGACCCTGGAGCAGCGGCAGGCCGAAACGGAGCACGGCCGCGAAAGCCGGCCCGCGAAGCCGGAATGGATCGTCGAACTGGGCATCAGCACCGGACGCCCACCCGTGCAGGTCCACGCCGGCGACTGCCACATGGCCGGCACACGCCGGCGCCCCGTCGGCCGCGACGAGGCCCGCCGCCTCCTCGCCACAGGCGTCGGCGCCTGCATCCACTGCCAGCCCGACACCCAACTCCACATCCTGGACTTATGCGGCCGCCCGCTTGCTTTCCCGCGTCGGGGTCCGCGACCGACGTCGCTCGTCCACGCGCGTCAGCCCGGGACTCACCGAGCGACCGCGGGGCGTGCCTCCCAGCACGAGACCAGTTTCTGAGCGCTGCCCTTCCCTCGCCACGGAACCGGACCCTTCCCTCATGCGCTGCGCGGCCGGCGTCCCGTCGACTTCTTCGCCGCGGTCTTCTTCGCCGCGGCCTTCCTGGCCGGCTGCTTCTTCGCCGCCGTCTTCTTCGCGGCTGCCTTCTTCTTCGGCTTCGGCAGCTCGTGCACCTCGGCGTCCGCGCTCTCACCACGGGCGGACCTGGCCTTCTGCACGGACTGCGTCAGCGCGGCCATGAGGTCCAGGACCTGGCCCGGCTTCTCCGGCTCCGGCACCTCGGGCAGCTCGCGGTCCTCCCGCTTCGCTTCGATGATCTTCGCGATGGCCTCGGTGTACGCATCCTGGAACTCCGGCCCTTCGAGGTCCTCGCGGCTCATGCTGTCCATCAGGGCGAGCGCGCCCTCGACTTCCTGCTCACTCAGCTCCACCGGGGGCGGCAGCAGCTCCGAGGGGTCTCGGATCTCGTCCGGCCAGCGCATCGCGTGCAGCACGATCGCGTCCTCACGTACCCGCAACAGGCCCAGCCGCTCACGACCCGACCACGCGTACTTCGCGATGGCCACCTTCGACGAACGCGCCAGCGCCTCACGCAGCAGCTTGTACGGCTTCGCCGCGACCTGGCCGTCCGGGGCCAGGTAGTAGCCCTCCCCGATCCGGATCGGGTCGATGGACTCCAGCGGCACGAACGCCTCGATCTCGATCGCCTTCGCCGTCGGCAGCGGCAGGTTGCTCAGGTCCTCGTCGCTGATCGGCACGACCTTGTCCTTGGAGTACTCGTACCCCTTGCCGATCTCCGCGTTCGACAGCTCACGGTCCTCCACCTCGCACACCTTGCGGGTACGGATCCGGCCCATGTCGGCCAGGTGGTACTGGTGGAAGCGGATCGAGTGGTCCTCCCTCGCCGACTGCACGTGGATCGGTACCGTGACCAGACCGAAGCTGATGGCTCCGGACCAGATGGTTCGGGGCATGGCAGACCTCCGCAGTTGCCCCGAGCACCACCAGACTATGAGCGGCACAGCCATCCCGCACGCGATCTCCCGACGGGCGGTGTCCCTCCGGTGCCACCACGGCCCACCGAGGTGCGGAGGCCCGGGTCCGATGGTGCAATTGGCCTACAGGGGGTGCACAGGGGAGCCGCGAGCACCAGAGGTGACGCAGTGAGCGACGAATTCGAAGAAGTGGGCCCGATCGACTATGTCGTCGTCGAGTTCCCCGGTAACCGAATGACCGGCGAGGGCTTCCCCCTGCTGGTCGATCTGGTGGACCGAGGCGTGATCAGGATCCTCGACCTGATGTTCGTCAGGAAAGAGGAAGACGGTTCCATGTCCGGCATGGAGATCGCCGACTTCACCGGCGACGGCGAACTCGACCTGG
The DNA here is from genome assembly GCF_041435115.1 of Streptomyces sp. NBC_00289. Taxonomy (NCBI): domain Bacteria; kingdom Bacillati; phylum Actinomycetota; class Actinomycetes; order Kitasatosporales; family Streptomycetaceae; genus Streptomyces; species Streptomyces sp. NBC_00289. Next base: position 1,425,019 of record NZ_CP108046.1, read on the forward strand.
CGGTCTTCGAGGGCGCGTCCTCCGGTCTCCTCGGGCAGGACGACATCGTCGAGGCGGGCGCCGCGCTACAGCCCGGCAGCTCCGCGGGCATCCTGGTCTACGAGAACCTGTGGGCCGCTCCGTTCGCCACCGCCCTGCGCCGGGGCGGCGCCAGAATGGTCGCCTCCGGGCGAATTCCCGTGCCCGCCGTCCTCGACGCGCTCAACGCGGCCGAAGCCGCTCACTGAGCGGCGTTCCGGCCGGCTTCCGAGCACCGCCGCGCAGAAGGGAAACAGCCATGCCAGGTCTACTCCGCGGCGTCGCGCGTACCGCCGTCGTCGCCGGAACGGCGACCGCCGTGTCGAATCGTGTCTCTCGCCGCCAACAGGGACGGTGGGCGACCCAGCAGGGTGGATCCGAGGCGAACGCACCTCAGCAGCCGGCACCCGCCGCCGCGCCCCCTCCCCCCGACATGAGCAGCAAGATCGACCAGTTGCAGCAGCTCGGCGAACTCAAGGCACAGGGCGTGCTCACCGAGGCCGAGTTCGAGGAGCAGAAGCGCAGGATCCTCGACTCGTGACCCAGGCGCTCCGCATGGGCGGACCGCCCCGGCCCGCGTGAGCCGGCGGCGGTCCCCGACTCAGCGGTGTTCGGGGTTGTCCGCCCCCGGCCGGCAGCCGGCGTCCCATTCCGAGCGCTGGTTGCCGTAGGCCGGGATGCCGTCGGCCCGCTTGAGCATCGCGGCCAGGTGCATCAGGTTCCAGCTCATGAAGGACGTGTTGCGGTTGGTGAAGTCGTTGTCCGGGCCGCCCGATCCTGGATCCAGGTACGACGGGCCCGGTCCCGCGGCGCCGATCCAGCCCGCGTCCGCCTGTGGCGGGATCGTGTAGCCCAGATGCTGAAGGCTGTAGAGGACGTTCATGGCACAGTGCTTCACGCCGTCCTCGTTGCCGGTGATCAGACAGCCACCGACGCGGCCGTAATAGGCGTACTGGCCGGCGGCGTTGAGCAGGCTCGAGCAACTGTAGAGGCGCTCGACGACCTTCTTGGTGACGGAGCTGTTGTCCCCCAGCCAGATGGGGCCGGCGAGCACCAGGATGTCCGCGGCCATCACCTGCTCGTACAGCGCCGGCCAGGCGTCGGTGGCGAAGCCGTGCTCGGTCATGTCCGGGTAGACGCCGGGCGCGATGTCGTGGTCGACGGCGCGCACCACCTCCGTGGCCACCCCCCGCGACTCCATGATCGCCCGGCTTTTGTCGATCAGGCCCTGCGTGTGGCTGAGCTCCGGCGATCGCTTCAGCGTGCAGTTGACGAACAGCGCGCGCAGTTCGTCGAAGCGATGGGTGTCGTCGAGGGAAGGTTCGGGCGAGGCGGCCATGACGGGATCCTTCGCACAGGCGATGGGGCGCCCTGGGGGCCGGCCGTGTGCCGAGACCCCGGGCCTGGACTGGGGCAGCATCTCGCACGGAGCCCCGTTTGTCCGTGTTCGACGCCCCGCCCTCACCGTCGAGTCGGCCGGGGCGGCCCGACGGCCCTCCGAACCCGGTCCCCGCGGACCTGTCGTCGGGGGGCCGCCGGGCTGCTGCTCCGGCGCCGTGAACCGGCCGAGCCCTACCGGCCGTTCTTGCGGGCGAGGATGAGGTTGGGGTCCTTTGCGGTGACGTAGGCGGCACTCAGTACGTAGACGGTGTCGCCGCGCAGCGCGACGGAGGTGGGGTTCTGCAGGCCGTCGGCGGCGGACAGGACGGTGGAGCTGGTGCCGTCGGGACGGACGAGCGCGACCTCGCTGGGGCCGTTGAGGGTGGCCAGGATCCGGTTGCCGTGGCCGCTGAAGGCGAAGTCGTCGATTCCGGTCAGGCCGGTGGCACGCGTCTGGACCCGGTCGGCGCGGCCGTCGTGGCGGACGGGGATACGCAGGACGGTTCCCTTGTCGAGGTTGGTGGCCCACACCGCCCCGTTGTGGATCTTCAGGCCGTTGGCGCCGAGGAACCCCGCGGGGGCCAGTTCGGGGGCGGCGGACCAGGTGGTGGGGGTGCCGCCGGTGGTGGGCACGCTCTGGATGGTGCCGAGTACGGAATCGGTGATGTAGAGGGTGTGGGTCCGCCGGTCCAGGGCCAGACCGTTGGGCAGGCCGGCGGCCGACAGCGCGGCGATGCGCTGCGGTTCACCACCGGGGCGCAGCCGCCACAGGCCGGTGAGGTCGGCGGTGCCCGTGGCGTAGAGGAAGTACAGGGTGCCGTCGTGGGCGCGGACGATGCCGGTGGTCAGGGCGAAGCCCAGGACCGGGGTGTGGACGCCTCCGTCAGCGGGCTCGGGCAGTGTGGCCAGGACGCGGGCGCTGCCTCCGGGGGTGATCCGAGCGACCTGGCGGGCGGCGGCAAAGGTGACGTACGCGGTGCCGTCGGGGGCCAGTGCGATGTTCTCCGGCGTCTGGCCCGCGGCCAGGTCGAAGTGCGCGGCGATCCGCGCGTTCAGTGGGGCCGAGGTGGCCGAAGCCGGCATCGGGCTGATCGTCACGACGGCGGCCGCGGTCAGGACAGCGGCCGATACGGCGGTCTTGGACAGCTTCTTGATCATGATTCCTTCACTGTTTTCGGACATGCGGCAGCGGTGGGCCGACGCACAGGGACGGATGACTGGCGCCCGGGGCACGGTGCGCCATTGCTGGTTCGGGCAGCGGCCGGTCGGCGGCCATGCCCGGTGAGACGGGCGCTCGCGGATGCCGGCCGAGCGCCGGGTGGCGATGTGGGGTCGCCGACAGGTCCTCGCGGGTACCGGCCGAGCGCCTCATGGCGTGGAGAGGTCGTAGGACGGGTCCTCGCCGGTACGGTCGAGCGCCCGGTGGCGTCGTGTGGTCAGCCGGCGTCGACGCGGGTCCGCGGTCGAGCGCCCGGTGGCGTGGTGTGGTCAGCCGGCGTCGATGCGGGTCCGCGGTCGAGCGCCCGGGTGGCGTGGTGCGGTCAGCCGGCGTCGATGCGGGTCCGCGGGCGCGCCGGGGCGGCCGGGGTGACGGCCTGGGCGAGCAGGGTCAGCGCGGCCCGTGAGGGCGAACCCGCTTCCGCGGTGGCGACCACGATGTTGGGGCCCCCTCCGTGGCCCAGGGTCTGCTGGGTGACGGTCAGCGTGCCGACCAGCGGATGTCGCATCTCGTAGACGGCGACGTCACAGGACCTGACGCGGTGGTCGGCCCACATGGAGGCGAAGTCCTCGTTCCTCGCGCTCAGTTCACCGATCAGCTCGTGCAGCGCGGAGTCGTCCGGGTACTGGCCCGCCACCAGACGCAGGTTCCCCACCACCGCCCTGGCCTTGCTCGGCCAGTCCGTGTACAGGTCGCGTGTGTGGGCGTCGAGGAACACCAGTCGGGCCATGTTGGGGCGCTCGTCCGGCCGGTCCGCGGCACCGGGGTCCAGGTGTCCGGCGAACAGCGCGTGTCCCAGGCGGTTCCACGCCAGGACGTCACTGCGGCGGCCGGTCACGATCGCGGGGATGTCCGTCATCGAGTCCAGCAGCTGACCGGTCGCCGCCGTCACGCGCTCGGGCGTGGGCCGCCGGCGCCGACCGCGATGCTTGGCCGACCGGGCCAGGGCGTGCAGGTGCAGACGCTCGAACTCGTCAAGTCGCAGGGCCCGGGCTATCGCGTCCAGCACCTCCGCCGACGCGTTCGTCGAATGCCCCTGCTCCAGCCTGGCGTAGTAGGACGCGCTCACGCCCGCGAGCACCGCCAGTTCCTCACGCCGAAGACCCGGCACGCGCCGCGCCTCCCCGTAGGTGGGCATCCCGACATCCTCGGGACGCAGCTGCGAGCGTCGCGCCTGCAGGAAGTCCCCGAGCCGCACTGTTCCGTTCATGGGTTCGAGTATGGGCCGACCCGAACCCCGCCGCCTCTCCCTGCCGGGGATAGGGACCAGCGACCATGGGTCCTACGGCCCGACAGCACGGCCACTTGATGACAGACCGTCACCAGCCGCCATTTCAGGCGCAGTCGACCGGCCGGCTCCCACTCGGCTCAGCTTGTACGAGCCTGCGGCGACGGGGCGGTAGCCGTCGTCGGCCGTCCAGGAACCGGCGCCCGACACGCGAAGCAGCCGGAGGCGTTCACCACCAACGAACATGTTCGTCCAGAACTTGTTCTCAACGAACATGTTCGTTATCGTGGGAGGCATGAAACCTCGCCCCGAACCTCGCAGTCGTCGCGAGCGGCCCGCCAAGCCCGCACTGACCCGGGACGGGATCGTGGCGGTCGCCGTGGAGATCATGCGGGCCGAAGGCCTGGAGAAGGTCACCATGCGCCGACTGGCGCAGGAGCTGGACACGGGCCCGGCCTCCCTCTACGTCTACGTCAGCAACACCGCTGAACTGCACGCGGCCGTCCTCGACGAACTGCTGGGCGGCCTGCCCGATCCGGTGGGCGGGTCATGGCGCGAGCGCCTGGAAGAACTGCTCACCGCCTACACGCTGATGCTCTTCACCCATCCCGGTCTGGCACGTTCGGCGCTGGTGGCCCGCCCCGGCGGACCGCACTACCTGCGCCTGATCGAGGCGCTTCTGGCCCTTCTGGACGAGGGGGGTGTCCCCGGAGACCAGGCGGCCTGGGGAGTCGACGTGCTGATGCAGTACGCCACCGCGACCGCCGCAGAGCACGCCACCCGCGGCCAGTCGTCCGACGCCCAGGACGACCGGGACGCGCTCACCCACGCCGTCATGACCGCTGACGAGCGCACCCACCCGCGGATCGCCGCCCTGGGCGCCCAGCTGCTGTCCGGCCCGCCGCGCGCGCGCCTGTCCTGGGGCTTCCACGTCCTGATCAACGGCGTCATCCACACCCCCACCCCCGGGCCCGGCCCAGCCGCGCCCACCGGTCCCTGACCCCACCCCCACCGTCACCGTCACCGTCACCGTCACCGTCACCGTCACCAGGAGATGTGTCATGACTGCCCTCCACCACCCCATCGCCGTCATCGGCGGCGGCCTCGGCGGCCTCACCCTCGCCCGCGTCCTGCACGTGAACGGCCTGCGGGCCGCCGTCTTCGACCTGGACGCCTCACCCGAGGCACGGTCCCAGGGCGGCATGCTCGACATCCACGAGGAAACGGGTCAGGCCGCGCTGCGCGAAGCCCGCCTGTACGAGGACTTCCTGGCCAAGGTCCACCCCGGCGGCGAGCAGCTGCGCGTACTGGACAAGCATGCGCACGTCCTGCGTGAGGAAGCGGACGACGGCGCCGGGGACCGCCCCGAGATCGACCGCGGCGACCTGCGCGACCTCCTGCTGCACTCCCTGCCCGAGGGCACCGTCCGCTGGAACGCCAGGGCACTCTCCTGCCGCGCACTGGGTGACGGCCGGCACGAGGTCACGCTGGCCGACGGCACGGTGTTCACCACGGACCTGCTCGTCGGCGCCGACGGCGCCTGGTCCCGTGTGCGACCCCTGGTGTCCGCGGCGACCCCGGCCTACACGGGTGTCTCGTTCGTCGAACTCGACCTGCTCGACGCGGACGCCCGCCACCCCGAGGGTGCGCGACTGATCGGCGGCGGCATGTTCTTCGCGCTCGGCGACGAGAAGGGCTTCCTCGCTCACCGCGAGACGGACGGCAGTCTGCATGTCTACGTGGCCCTGCGCGCGGACGAATCATGGCTGGGCACGATCGACTTCACCGATGCCGACGCCGCCAAGTCCGCCCTGCTCACGTACTTCGACGACTGGGCCCCCGGCCTCCGCGACCTCATCGCCGAGGCGGACGGCCCGCTCGTGCCGCGCTCCATCCACGCCCTGCCCGTCGGCCACCGCTGGGCCAGGACGCCGGGTGTCACCCTCCTCGGCGACGCGGCCCACCTCATGTCACCCTTCGCCGGAGAGGGCGCCAACCTCGCCCTGATCGACGGCGCGGACCTCGGCCGATCCCTGGCCGAGCACCCCGGCGACACCGAGGCCGCCTTGGCCGAGTACGAGAAGATCCTGTTCCCGCGCTCCGAGGAGACCGCCAACGATTCTGCCCGGGGCCTGGAGATCATCTTCGACCCGAGCGCTCCCCGCCCCCTTCTCGACATGTTCGCCCAGTTCGACGCGGACCGGCACTGAGACGGCCTCGCCGGCCACGGACAGACCGCTCACGTGCCGAACAGGCGGTACAACCCGTGCGCCGGGTACGTCCGTTGACTCGGCCGCCGCGTGGTTGTCCGAGTACGGAATCCACCTCTGAACCCCGCCGGGCCCGGCTCCCCGGACTCCGCACACCCCCGTCGGCAGCCTTCGGTTCGTCGCAGGTACTGTCTGGCAGCCCCACCCCGGATTCGAGGAACGGAACACGACGTGGACCCGGCAGACTGGATCACTCTCGGCGCCGCCGGCATCGCCCTGCTGACACTGATCACCAGCTCGGCCAGCGCCGCCCGGGCCCGCGTGAAAACCATCGAGGACGCCTACATCGCCCGGTACTGGCAGATCCTGGACAGCTTTCCCACAGAGGCGCTCGTCGGCATACAGGGCCCGACCCCCCTGCCGGAAGACGCCCAACGAGCCGTGCGTCTCTACCTGCGCCTGTGTGAGGACGAACTCGAGCTGCGCCAGCTCGGCTGGGTCGGCGGCCGGACCTGGGATCAGTGGCGCCCGGGTATCGAGCTGCAGTTGCAGCAGTGGCCGGTCGCCGACGAGTGGAATCCGATCCGCGACGGCCAGCGGGCACCCAGCCAGTTCGAGCTGCTCCGCCGCCTCGCCACCACACCCGGCTACGACCCCTATCAACCCACCCGGTTGGGCCGCATCGCCCGCGTCTGGCGTCAGCTGTGAGGGTGCGGACCAACGGACACCTGCCAACCCGGTCCACGTGGTGAGGTCGCGAGGATGCGGTCGGACGGACCCTCGGGCACACGGCGACACGGCGTGCAGCCGGTTGTCTTTGCCCCATTCACGGTACGAGGCTGAGAAGTTGTGGTCGAATCGGTTGATACCGAGGGCGGGGAGTCAGCGAGTGCGGTTCGGAATGACGGCGACGGTCCTCTTCACAGCGCTCCTGGCAGCCGGATGCCGGAGCGGCGGCAACGGCGACGGTTCCGACGCGAAGGTCTCCCCCTCAGTGTCGGGGTCGACGTCCCCGTCGGCGCCGGGATCCGCGCCCGCATCCGCCGAGGCGTCGTCCGAGAGACCCGGCGACCCGCTCAGCGCCGCTCAGTTGAAGTCCGCCGCGCTGTCGGGCAGTGACGCGGACGGCTTCCAGGTCGCCGCCTTCCCGGCCAAGCCCGCCGGTGGTGGCACCGCCGCGCCCGCGGCCTGTCAGCCACTGGAGAACATGCGTACCGCTTCCCCGGACCCGGCCCCCAAGGCGTTCGAAGGACTCCTCGCCTACGCCACCTCCGGCTCCGCGGCCGGTTCCGCCACCACTGTCGGCCTCATGGCCTACGAGCAGTCCGACGCGCAAGGCGTCCTCGACGGTCTCCGAACCGCCCTGAAGACGTGCACCGCCTACACGGGCGGCGTGCCCGCCCGAACCACCGCCGACACCGCCAAGGCCCCTGACGCGGGCGACGACGCCGTCGCCTTCCACCTGAAGACCGACGGGGACACCTCGGACGCCTTCGTCGTCGTGCGCAGCGGCGCCACGGTCGTCCTCTTCTCCACCGTGTCCGGCACCGACTCCGCGGCCGAGGTGCCCGAGGCGCTCGTCTCCGCTCAGATCGAGAAGCTGGAACAGGCCTGAGAGGTCGGTCCGGGCTTCACCGTCGGCGAGCCCACCACCTCCACGCCCCCTGTGCCTCCTCGGTCGGTCACCTGACGTCGACGAAGTCCCCGGCGGTCTTGGCGGCTTGGGTGGCCTTGGTTCCCGCGTAGACGAAGCGGTAGTACCCGTCGTCCTTGGCCACGGTGGTGGCCGTCAGGGCGCCGCCGGTAGAACTCGTGACGGTCTTGACGGTGGTGTACACGCTGCTGCCCTTCTTGCGGAACTGCAGTTTCGCGGACTGCCCCTTGTAGCCCTGGTAGGTGCCGGTGTCCCAGTTGGCCCGGGTCAGCTTGCCCTTGACCGTGATGGTTCTGCCCTTCTTCACCGGTTCCGGCGAGGCGTCGGCGGTCAGCTTGGACGCGCGCTTGATCAGCGTCCGCGTGACGTCGTCGTCGGTGCTGACGTTCGCGTAGAAGTCGTACACGCCGAGGATCAGCTTCCAGGTACCGGCGACACCGTTCCCGGCCAGGTCGCGCTTCGGGTCCACGGTGAAGGTGGCCTCGCAGCTGTAGTGGCCGGTGCTGGTGGTCGACGCCGTGCAGTCCGCGGTGTCGTTCGCCTCCAGGGCGCCGGTGATGGTGTCGACGTCGGAGCTGTCGGTGCCCTGCCACAGGAAGGCCTGGGAGAGGACGACACCGTTCGCGTCGTAGACGTCGTACGTGACCTTGAAGGTCTTCCTGGCGGTCGTCCCGATGACGATGTCCTTGCCGCCGTTGACGACGCCGTTGCTGAACTCGGCGTTGCCGAGCCTGACGTTCGGCTGCACGGCGAGGCCCTGCAGCCGGCCCGCGGCGTTCGGAAGCGGCTGCGCCTGGGCGGCCGTGGGCAGGGAGAGAACGGCAAGGACGGCGGCACCGGAGGCAAGGGCGGATACGGCGCGTACGCGCATAGGAGATCCCCACGTAGAGCGAGAGGACCGGCCGAGTTCCCCTTCGGCCGGACCGACTTGACGTCTCGCAGCGTTTCACCGCACGGCACCCGGCGGCATCCGTGGAACTACGTAAACGACCACGGTGGGACGCCTCTTGGCCCGGGACCGGCCGGATCGTCCTTCCTCCATGGGCTTTTGAGCGGTGTCCCGTCACGGAGCTCGTCGGTCCGGACGGTCGCGCCAGTACAGGAAGGTGCGTTGCGGTTCGGGCAGCAGGTCCCAGGGATGGCGGGTCATGTGGCGGCCGATGCGGCGGAAGACGGGTGCGGCGTCGGCCGGGCGGTGGGTCCGGGCCAGGGCGAAGGCCAGCATGTTGAGATCGGTGACCGCCTCGGCGTGCGGTGCCGCGGCGGTCCGGAACCAGCCGTTCAGGGCCGCGTCGATCTCCTCAGCCGCCCGCGGTTCGTTCCAGTGGCCGTCGGCGCCGAGCGCCGTGAGGGAGTTCTGGCTCCGGCGGTGGGCGACGAGTTCCACGCGGGCCGCGACGGGCAACAGGGCGAGGGGTGAGCCGAGCGGTGCCCGGGTGGCGCTCTGCCCGGCGAAGTCCATCATGTCGGCCACCGCGCCGTGTCCGCGCGGAGACAGGTACCTCAGCAGCCGGTGGTAGGCGGCGCGATGCCAAGGGGCCCTGCCGACGGCCTCGGTCCACACGGGCACGGCGTCCCGGACCGGCACGGCGTACGCGTGCATCAGATCCAGCAACGCCAGCCACGGGGCGGGATCCTCGGGGCAGGCCGTGGCGGCGCGCAGACACGCCTGCTCCGCCGTCCGGGCGGCAGACCGTCCGTCGGCCGCAGCCCGCGCCGAGAGCACGAAGGCGCGCAGCACCAGGGCGTCACCGTCGTCGGGCCGGGCGGCGGCCCACCCCTCGAAGACCGCCGCCGGCGCGGCCCGCGCCAATACGCGGACGCGGTGCGTCCGGCGGTCCCAGTCCCGCCCGGTGGCGCGCAGCAACCGGGCGGCCGGTTCCCACACGGGGCGGCTGCGCCCGGCGCCGAGCCCGTGGAGCTGCTGGGCGGGGCGGAGTTCGGCCAGGGTCGTGTGCAGGGCGTGGTCGTCGAGTTCGGGGCGGATGAGCAGGGAGGGTCGACGTCTCAGCATCTCGGTCTCACCGAAGGGCCTCACCGAAGGAGGGAACGCGGGCGGGGGTGTGGCACCTGGCCGCGGGCCGGGTTCGCGAGCGGGCCGCGGAGTGCGGGACCGCCGTGCAGCCGCGGCGGGTGCCGGAGGTTGACGGGACGCGGCGACTGGCGCCGACATCAGGAACGCGGGGGCGGGCGGCGGCGTCAGGGACACGCAGCGGGCGGCGGCGTCACGACGGGCACGCGCCGCCCGCCCCGCGGTCGGTGCCGGCGCCTCAGCAGCAGCGGCTCTGCGGGTGGGTCTCCCGGTGCAGGGTGCGGAGTACCTGGTACTCCCGGCGGGTGGGCGGCGGGGCGAGCGGGTGGTGGCGGCGGTGCCGCTCGCAGTAGCGGTCGTACTCCGCCTCGCCGGTGAGTTCACGCAGATACCAGCGCACGGCCGTCGCCCATCGGCGGGCGTTCACGATCGGGACCCCACCAACGGCTCGGCGTCCCGCTCGGGCACGTCGATACGGGACTCGACGTACGGTGCCTCGGTCGTCGGCAGCGGTACCCGGGACCGTACGGCGCGTGCGCACACCACCGCCGCGTTGACGATCACCACGGCGACCAGCAGCAGGAACAGTGCGATGAGGACGCCGTCGACAGTGGAGTTGGCGACCACGGTGTGCATGTCGTCGAGCGTCTTGGCGGGCGGCAGGACCTGCCCGGCGTCGATGCCGTCGGCGTAGCGCGCGCGTTGGGCGAAGAAGCCGACGCGGGGGTCGTCGGAGAAGATCTTCTGCCAGCCGGCGGTGAAGGTGACCGCGACCACCCAGCCCAGCGGGATGCCGGTGACCCACGCCCAGCGCAGTCGGCCGGACTTGATCAGGACGGTGGTGCAGACGGTGAGCGCGACGGCGGCGAGCAGTTGGTTGGCGATGCCGAACAGCGGGAACAACTGGTTGATCCCGCCCAGCGGGTCCGTGGCGCCGGTGTAGAGGAAGTAGCCCCAGGCGGCCACGACGATGCCGCTGCACAGCCAGATGCCCGGCTTCCAGTTGACCCGGCCGACGGGCTTCCAGACGTTGCCGAGCATGTCCTGGAGCATGAAGCGTCCGACCCGGGTGCCCGCGTCGACCGTCGTCAGGATGAACAACGCCTCGAACATGATCGCGAAGTGGTACCAGAAGGCCTTCATCGCGGTGCCGCCGAAGACCCCGGAGAAGATCTCGGACATGCCGACGGCGAGGGTCGGCGCGCCACCGGACCGGGCGATCAGCGTCTGTTCCTCCACCGACTTCGCGGCCTGCGTCAGCTGGTCGGGGGTGATGGTGAAGCCGAGGCCTGCCACCGCGTGGGAGGCGGACTCGGCGGTGGCGCCGAGGAGACCGGCCGGGGCGTTCATCGCGTAGTACAGGCCGGGCTCGAGGGTGGCCGCGGCGATCAACGCCATGATCGCCACGAACGACTCCATCAGCATGGCGCCGTAGCCGATCAGCCGGACCTGGGACTCCTTCTGGATCAGCTTCGGGGTGGTCCCGGAGGACACCAGCGCGTGGAAGCCGGACAGCGCGCCGCAGGCGATGGTGATGAACAGGAAGGGGAACAGTGAACCGGCGAAGACGGGACCGGCGCCCGAGGTGGCGAAGTCACTGACCGCGTCGGCGCGCAGCACGGGTGCGGCCACGACGACCCCGACGGCGAGCAGGGCGATGGTGCCGATCTTCATGAAGGTGGAGAGGTAGTCGCGGGGCGCGAGCAGCATCCACACCGGCAGGACGGAGGCGACGAAGCCATAGCCGATCAGGCAGAAGACGAGGGTCGTCGGGCTGAGGGTGAAGGCGCCGGCCAGCGAGGAGTCCTGGATCCAGCTGCCGCCGGCGATGGCGAGCAGCAGCAGTGCCACGCCCATCAGGCTGGTCTCCAGGACCCGGCCCGGCCGGATCCGGTGCATCCACAGGCCCATGAAGAGGCCGATCGGAATGGTCATCGCGACGGAGAAGGTGCCCCACGGGGAGTGGGCGAGCGCGTTGACCACGACCAGCGCCAGCACGCCCAGCAGGATGATCATGATGGCGAAGACGGCGATGAGGGCGGCCGCCCCGCCCGCCCGGCCGATCTCGTTGCGGGCCATCTGCCCGAGGGACGTGCCGTCCCGTCGCATGGAGAGGAAGAGCACCACCATGTCCTGCACCGCCCCGGCGAAGATCACCCCGGCGACGATCCACAGGGTGCCGGGCAGGTAGCCCATCTGGGCCGCGAGCACCGGCCCCACCAGTGGCCCGGCACCGGCGATCGCGGCGAAGTGGTGGCCCAGCAGGACCCGCCGGTCGGTCGGCTGGAAGTCGACACCGTCCTCGAGGCGTTCGGCCGGGGTTGCCCGGCGGTCGTCGGGTTCGAGGACCCGGCGGGCGATGAAACGGGCGTAGAAGCGGTAGGCGATGGCGTACGAGCCGAGGGCCGCCACCACCAGCCAGACCGCGGAGATCCGCTCGCCCCGGGCGAGCGCGACGACGCCCCAGGCGAGCGCCCCGAGGAGCGCGACGGCGCTCCACAGGAGAACCGATCTCGGGCTCGTACGGAAACGCGGGGGCGGCGGACCTTCCGGTGCCGGGAGACCGGATTCGGGCAGGACGGACGTGGACATGGCGGCTCCTCACCTCGACGGTGGTGTGTGGCGGTACGGATGCGCGGAGGCGCGCGGGGATCAGGGATCGCGGCGTTCGTGCCTGGTCAGCGCGTACGCGGCGAGCAGGCAGAGGCCGCAGCCCGGCACCCAGGCGAGCTGGTACCAGTAGAAGAACGGCGTCCCCGCGAGCCGTGGGTCCGCACCGGCGTACCAGGGGACCCACAGCAGCCCCGCCGCGGGAGCGAGGAGCAGTACGGCGACGGCGACGCGTCGCAGCCGGTGGTGACCGGTCCGTGCCATGGCCTGCGCTCCTCTCCCCGTGGCTGTCGGTCTGTGCAAGAGTTGCCCACCCGCCGGAAGTGGTTGACAGCGAATTTCCAGAAGATTTCCCGCCGGTTTTCTGTCATCGGAACCGGCCGCTCGCGCAACTCTCCCGCGAGAGCTCAGGCACACCAAGGACGGTGACCCATGGCCGACGGAGCCATGACCGCGACGTTCCTCGCCGTGATCGGCGGAGCGTCGCTGCTCGCCGTCACCGCGCGCCGGCTGCGCCCGAACGACCGGCTGCCGTCCCTGGAGGGCTGGGCCCTGGCCGACCGGAGCCTCGGCCCGGTGTGGACCTGGCTGCTGCTCGGCGGCACGATCTTCACGGCGTACACCTTCACCGCCGTACCGGGACTGGCGTACGGCAACGGTGCGGCCGCCTTCTTCGCGGTGCCGTACACGGTGATCGTCTGCCCGCTCGCCTTCGTCCTGCTCAGCCGCCTGTGGAGCGTGGCCCGCCGCCACGGGTACGTCACCGTCGCCGACTTCGTGCGCGGACGATACGGTTCGCCGCCGCTGGCACTGGTGGTCGCGCTGACCGGGATCCTCGCGACGATGCCGTACCTGGCGCTGCAACTGCTCGGCATACGGGCGGTGCTGACCGCCGGGGGCGTGTATCCGCGGGGTGCGGCGGGCGATCTGGTCATGGTGGCGTTGTTCGCCGGGCTCGCGGTGGCGACGTACCGGCACGGGCTGCGCGCGCCCGCGGTCATCTCGGCGCTGAAGGCGGTGGCCGTCTTCGTCTCCCTCACCGCCGTCTGCTGGCTGGTCCTGGGCCGGCTCGGCGGCCCCGGCGCGGTCTTCGACGGCGCGGCACGGCGGCTCGGCGGAGCGGACGCGGCCCACTCCGCCCTGCTGCTGTCCCCCGCACAGCAGCCCGCCTACGCCACGCTCGCCCTCGGCTCCGCGCTGGCCCTGCTGATGTACCCGCACGTGCTCACCGCCGGTTTCGCCGCCGACGGCCCGCGCACCCTGCGCAAGGTCACCGTGGCACTGCCCGCCTGGACCGGACTGCTCGCGCTCTTCGGCTTCCTCGGCATCGCGGCCCTGGCGGCGGGGGTGCGGGCGCCGGAGGGCGGTGCCGAGGCCGCGGTACCGATGCTGGTCGACCGGCTCATGCCGGCACCGCTCGCCGGGCTCGTGTTCGCCGCGATCACCGTGGGCGCGCTGGTCCCGGCCGCCGTGATGTCGATCGCCGCCGCCACCAGTTTCGTGCGGAACGTGTACGTCGAGTACGTCCACCCCACCGCCACGCCCAAGCGGCAGGTACGCATCGCCAAGGCGGTGTCGCTGACCGCGAAGGTGGGCGCGGTCGCGTTCGTGTTCGGGCTGCGCGACCAGGACGCGGTCAATCTCCAACTGCTCGGCGGGGTGTGGATCCTGCAGATCTTCCCCGCCGTGGCCGTCGGACTGTTCACCGGCCGGCTGCACCCGCGGGCGCTGCTGGCCGGCTGGGCCGTGGGCATGGCTGCCGGGACCTTCATGGTGGTCCGTGAGGGGTTCTCGTCCGTCGTGTCCCTCGGGAGCGGCGAACAGCCGCTGGAGATCTACGCCGGTCTCGCGGCCCTGCTGCTCAACCTGACCGTCGCCGCGGCCGGCACCGCGGCCCTGGAACGTCTCGGTGTCCCGCGTGGCGCCGACTCGACCGACCTACCGTCCCGCCTGACCGTCAGGCGGAGCCCCGAGACGGGAGCGAACAACCCGTGAGACGCAGAGACACCCCACCCGTCACGCTGCCGCAGGTGCCACGGCCCGCAGGTCCGGCCGAGACCCTCTCCCCCGCTCCCGGCGACCCTGACGACCTGGAGCGGGAGGCCGCCCTGGCCGGCCTCTTCGAGCTGCACTACGCCTCCATGCTGCGCCTCGCCGTCCTGCTCGGCGCCGATGACCCGGAGAACGTGGTGGCCGAGGCCTACTACCAGATCTACCGCAAGTGGCGGCGGCTGCGGGACATCGAGGCCGCGGAGGCGTATCTGCGCTCCACCGTCTGCAATCTGACCCGGATGCGCATACGTCACCTCCAGGTCGCCCGCCGGCACGTGGTGAACCCACCGGACGAGGTCGTCGCCTCCGCCGAGAGCACCGCCCTCCTCCACGACGACCAGCGCGTGCTGATCGACGCCCTCCAGCAGTTGCCCGCCCGGCAGCGCGAGGCGCTCGTGCTGCGGCACTGGCTCGGGCTGAAGGAGAGCGAGATCGCGGCGGCGATGGGGATCTCCTGCGGGTCCGTCAAGACACACACCTCGCGCGGCCTCGCCGCCCTGACCCAGGCGATGGAGGCCCGGCGATGAACGACACCAGCCCGGACCGGACCGGCCCGGAACAGACCGAGAAGGAACTGCGCGCGGCACTGGAGGCGCTGGCCGGCGGTGTGCGGGCGGCGCCCGACGCCTATCGCACGGCGCGCGGCGAGTGGCGGCGCCGGGAGCGCCGACGCCGGCTCGTCCTCGCCGTCCTGGTCGCCGTCGTCTTCACCCTGGCCACCCTGATCGGCCTGTGGGTGCTGAACCAGACCCCGACCCACCCCGGTGTCATCTTCTCCGGTGCCCGGGACGCGACGGCGGCCGCCCCGGGGCCGGGAGCTCCGTAGCCGGCCCTTCGACTGCGCCGTGACGGACCGGACCGGCTGCGAGGTGCCGTGCCCGCGCCCCTGCCCCGGCGGGCACCCCGGACCCCGGCGGGGTGCCGCCTCCCGGCCTGCCGCGCGCGGTCAGCGGTCGGTCTCGCGGGCGGCGCCCGGCACGGAGGAGCCCCGCCGGGTCGCCCCGGTCGACGGGTGTGCGCCTGTCGCGGGGCGCACGAGTCGGGGAGCATTGTCCGGGGTGCGGTGAGCACAGTCGCGGTGCACGCTTGAGCGAGGAGGCACGGGGCGGCCCGGCCACCGCGGACCCGGGCGATCGCGGCCGTGCGGCACCGGAGCAGGGGTCGGGAAACACGCTCGAACGTGCCGCGTCCCGGTCCGGGCGAGGGGTGACCTGACGCGGCGGGTCGACGTCGGTGACAGAAGCGGACACCTCGGGTGGAACGTTCCGTCGGATCGGAGACAGCACATGAGGGACCTGAAGTTCGAGCAGAAGCGCTCGCTGTCACGCCGTGAAGCCGCCGATCAGCTGACGGCGCTCGCGGCCGCGCTCAGGGAAGGTGGAGACGCCGAACTCGACCTCGGCTCCGGAAAGGTGAGTCTGCGGATTCCCGACAACCTGCGCAGCGAGGTGGAGATCGAGGCAGGCAACGGCGAGATCGAGCTCGAGATCGAACTCAAGTGGCCGACCGCATCCTCCCGGACCGCGTCCTCGCAAGCGACGGCAGACACGGACGAGGCCCCGAGGGGGCGGAAGAGCGCGCCCGCCAAGCCCGGGCGGACCAGCACGGGCAAGAACAGGGCCGCGAAGCCGTCCGCCACGAAAACGCCCTGACCCGCGCCTCGTCACCGTTCGAGCGGTCCGTGTGGACGAGGAACGCGGGCGGCTGATCGCCGGTGTTGATGCGCTCGAGGAGGAGGCCGGCGTGACCGTTGTGCCGCGCGTACTCCTCGATCACGTGAATGACCTTCTGCAGCAGGCCCGTTCGACTTCCGCCCTGCGCCGGACCGGCCCGAGCAGGGAAGTCGTCCGGCGTCAGGGGCTCGTGAGGACCACGAGCCGCTGGGTCGCCCGGGTCATCGCGACATAGCGGTCGACCGCTCCTTCGATGCCCTCGCCGAGCGCCACCGGGTCGACGAGGACGACCAGGTCGAACTCGAGCCCCTTCGCCAGCTCCGGCGTCAGCGACCGGACGCGGGAGGTCGCCCGGAAGGCCGGATCGCCGATGACGCAGGCGATCCCGTCGGCATGTGCGGCGAGCCAGGTGTCGAGGATCGAGCTCAGATCGGTGGCAGATCCGTATACGACGGGGACGCCGCCGCGGCGGATGGAGGTCGGCACGTTGGCGTCCGGCAGCACGGCCCGGATGACCGGCTCGGCCTCCGCCATGATCTCCTCCGGCGTCCGGTAGTTGACGGTCAGCGAGGCCAGCCTGATCCGGTCGAGCCCGACCCGCTCGAGCCGTTCCTGCCACGACTCCGTGAACCCGTGCCGGGCCTGCGCGCGGTCCCCGACGATGGTGAAGCTCCTGGACGGGCACCGGAGCAGCAGCATCTGCCACTCCGCGTCGGTCAGTTCCTGGGCCTCGTCCACGACGATGTGTGCGAACGGACCGGCGAGCAGATCCGGTTCGGTGCCGGGCGACGCGCTCTTGTCGACCAGGGCGTCCTGGAAGTCCTCGCCGCGAAGCATCGTCACCAGGCCCGTCCCGTACTCGTCGTCGGCGACCTCGATCAGGTCGTCGACGACCCTGGTCATGCGCTCGCGTTCGGCGGCGACGGTTGCCCGCTGCCGGCGGTCGCGTCGTGACGCCTCCGGGTCGCCGAGCCGCTGCCGGGCCGCGTCCAGGAGCGGCAGATCGGACACCGTCCAGGCCTGGGCGTCCTCGCGCAGCAGTCGCCGAACGTCCTCGCGGCCGAGCCAGGGAGCGCACATCCGCAGGTAGGCGGGTACCGTCCAGAGGTCTCCGACGAGGTCGGCCGCTTCGAGCAGCGGCCAGGCGCGGTCGAGGGCGGTGCGCAGCTCCCTGTTGTGCCGCAGTGACTCGCGGAGCTGGTCGACCGGGGCGTCGCCGTCGTACCTGTCCACCAGGACGCTCAGCAGCTCCTCCCAGATCTGCTCACGCGCCTCGTTGTGCGGAACATTGGATGCCGCCGTCTCGAACGCCACGGCCCAGTCCTCGGCACTGAGCCGGATGTCGGACCAGGGGGTCGTGACCGTCATCCCCTCGGTGGGCGGCTCCTCGTAGAACCGGACAGCCGTCTCGACCGCCCTCACCAGGTCCGCGGACGACTTCAGCAGGGCAACCTCCGGGTCGCCCTCGACGGCTGCCGCCGCTCCCTCGGGGACGAGGTCTCGCAGGACGCAGGTCTGCACCCCCTCCTCTCCGAGGCTGGGCAGGACGTCCGCGACGTAGGCCAGGTAGGGCCGGTGCGGGCCGACGAACAGCACGCCGCCCCGGCGGTGACCGAGGCGGGGGTCGGAGTGGAGGAGGTAGGCGGAGCGGTGCAGCGCGACGACGGTCTTGCCCGTACCCGGCCCGCCGTCGACGACGAGCGCGCCGCGGGACCCCGCGCGGATGACGGCGTCCTGGTCGGCCTGGATGGTGCCGAGCACGTCTCGCATCCGCGGCGACCGGTCGCTGCCCAGACTGGCGATGAAGGCGGACTGGTCGTCGAGCGCGGCGTGCCCGGCGAACCCGTCCACGGTGAACACCTCGTCCCAGTAGTCGCCGATCCGGCCACGGGTCCAGCGGTACCTGCGGCGGCTCGCCAGACCCATCGGGTCGGCGTGGGTGGCTCCGAAGAACGGCTCGGCCGCGGGGGAACGCCAGTCGAGCAGCAGCCGACGCCCCTCGCGGTCGGTGAGGCCGAGCCGTCCGACGTACACGGGCTCGGAGTCGTCCACGCCGACCATGCGTCCGAGGCACAGGTCGAGGCCGAAGCGCCGCAGTGTGCGCAGGCGGGCGGTCAGCCGGTGGACTTCCATGTCCCGTTCCATCGCCTGGCGGCCGATGCCGCCGGGCGCCTTGCGCGCGGCGTCGAGGCGGTCGGACAGTTCGGCGATCGACTCCTTGAGGCACCGCGCGACAGCCGCGAAGTGTTGCTCGTCGCCCGCGATCAGCGTCGGGTCGGCCTTGGCGGAGAGACGGTCGGGGAGGTCGAACGCACTGGTGGTCAGGGAATTCACTTCGATGGCTCCGACAGGGGTCGATGGCGGCCGTTGCACGCGGCGGCGAAACGTCCGGACCGGCGTGACAACTCTGGTGGCGGTGTGGCCGGACGGCCGTGACGAGCGATGCTCCGTCCGGCAGGGGCGTGACGTTCCGTGGCCGTCGTCGGCTCAGGCCGCCAGGACGTGCGGGTGCTCGTGCTCCGGGTCCTGGCCCGACGGTGACATGCGGTTCACGCGGACAGCGGCGGCCTCTCCTGGTCGGCGGTGTCGAGCAGGAGCTTCGCGGCCACCGTCGCCCCGTCGGTGCGGAACGTGTCGGCCACGGCCCTCGCTCGTACGAGGGTCTCCGGGGTCAGGGCCGTCCTGAGCGCGGCCGACAGCGACTCGAAGGTGAAGGCGGGACCGTCGTGCGCCGCGCCGATCCCCAGGTCGGCCACCCGGCCGGCGAAGTACGGCTGGTCCCCTCCCTGAGGTACCAGCACCTGGGGCGCGCCGGCCCAGGTGGCCGTCGTCGTGGTGCCCGCGCCGCCGTGGTGCACGGCGGCGGCCACCCGGCGGAACAGTGCCTGATGGTTGACCTCGCCGACGGCGAAGCAGTCGTCCTGGTCGTCGATCAGGGCCAGGTCGGCCCAGCCGCGGGAGATGACCGCGCGGCGGCCCTGGGCGCGGATCGCTTCGACGGCCACCCGGGTGACGTCCTCCGGATCGCGCAGGGGAATGCTGCCGAAACCCACGTACACCGGCGGTGTACCGGCGTCCAGGAACGCCGACAACTCCGCGGAGAGCGGGCGTTCGTCGGGCAGCACCCACGCCCCGGTCTGCACCACGTCGAGGTCCGCGGGCTGCCGCCACGGGGCCAGGACCGGGTCCGCGGCCAGCCACGGGCGGTCGGTGAAGACGTGGTCGCGGACGTTGTCCAACAGCCGCAGGCCGATCGACGCCCGGTGGGTGTTGACCGCCTCGCCGAACACCGCCTGCGCGTCCTGGGCGTCCTGGTCCCACAGCACCCGGTTGTCGGTCACGTCCGACGGGAGCGGCCGGCCCGGCCGCGGGATCGGCGGGTGGTGCGGCGACGGCAGGCTGACCGGCTGGTAACTCCCGTACACATAGCGGATACCGAGTTTCTCGGCGACCGCCTTCACGCCGGCCGCGGCCGGCAGGAGGCCCGTCGCCACCAGCACGTCACACCCCTCCGCGGCCGCGCGGACGGTGTCGTAGAACGCGGCGACCAGCTCGGCCGCGCGCCGGGGCACGCCTGCCGCCGTCGGCGGTGTCCTGCCGGTCACCAACCGGCGCACGGACTGGCCGGTCGGCACCATCTCCACGCCGATCCCGGCCAGCCGCTTCGCGAACTCCTCGTCCGGCGACGCGCACACGCGTACCTCCGCGCCGAGTTCCCGTAGCCGCACCGAGAGTCCCACCAGCGGTTCGATGCCCCCGCGCGAGTCGTACCCCGACAACACCACACGCATTTCGTGACTCTCGTTTCCGTAGGTTCCGGCTTCGGTCGGTGATTCTGCGGTACGACGGGGGCCTTGCCGCAAGGCCCCCGGTGCGCTATACGTTGAGAGTGGAAAGGAGCGGGTACTCCCCCTTTCCCTTCATCGCCCACTGTGGATGGGCCACTTCTCGTCTGATCTCCGAAGACCTTTCCCGGCCCCGCCCGGTGACCGGACGACGGGCAACCTTCGGGGCACGCCGTGCATCGAACAGGTATGAATCCGACGTGCACGGCGTTCGTGGCGGTGCCGGCTGCCGTGCTGCTCGCCCTGGCGCCCGGCGCCGCCGCCGTGGCCGCCGATCCGTCGCCCCTGCCGACCCAGGCGTACGCCACCGTCGGCGCCGAGGAGCAGGTCAACGTGACGTCGGCGGCGCGGTCCGCGGAGGTGAGCTGGATGTTCTGGGACGGCGGGGCACAGGTTCCCGTGCCCACGAACGAATCGGTCGTCATCGACGCCCGTGACCTGGCGGGCGTCGCGAAGGTCACGGTCGACGACCCGAGATGCGAGAGTCGCGGGCAGGTCTTCACCTGCGTCAACGGCAAGAACGGCTCGCGGAGCCCCCACGTGGAGTTCTCCCTGCGTGCCGACGCGGGTGCCGCCACCGGCGACAGCGGAAGGATCACGTACACCCTCACCGCCGACCATGCCACCGGCGCCACCGCGCGGACGAAGGTGGTCGTCGGCGCTCCGAAACTCGTGGTCGGTCAACTGCCGGACGTGACGCACGCCGAACCCGGGTCCCGGATCGAACTGCCGCTCCGCCTCCGCAACACCGGCGACCTGGCCACCGACCGGCGCGTCATGCTGCGCTGGGAAGCGGTGGGCGGTCTGGTCTTCGACAGGAAGTTCTCCAACTGCGTCTACGGCGAAGGCGATGAACCCGGCGAGCCCGGCAGCCAGGCATCCGTCACCTGTGTCTTCCCGGCCTCCGTGTCCGCCGGGGCCACCGTGGAGCTGAGCAGCCCCCTCACAGCCACGGTCGGCCAGCGCGTCCTGACCGCCGTGGTCGACTACTCGGCCAGGCTGCTGAACGCGAGCGAACAACCCACCACACAGAACCGGAAGGGCACCGGTCCGGCGCTCACCCTGGTGACGGCGGCGAGGACGGGCGGCGGATTCGCAACCAGCGCCGAGGGCCGGGTCACCGTGACGTCCGACAGCTCCGCGGATCTCGCGGCCGTCGCCAGGGCGCAACCGGGCCGCGGGGCAGCCGAATGGACCCTCGACGTCAGCGCCGTGAACCACGGCCCGGCCTCCGTGTACGCCATCGACCGCAAGGCCGTCGCCCTGATGGACATCGTCCTGCCCAAGGGCTCGGTCGTGACCGGTACCGCCGACATGGAGCAGGAGGACGACCGCTACGGCCCCTGCTTCCCGTGGACCGGCGGCAGTCGGCCGGCACCCTTCGAAGCGGGTCACCGGCACTACGTCTGCACCGTGCCGTTCGGGGTCGCCGTGGGCAGGAGCCAGCTGTTCAGACTGTCGGTGAGGACGACGGAGGGGTACGACGGCTCCGAGGGCACGGCCACCGTGCGTCCGGGTCCGGCCGGCTTCCCCCTGCACGATCCGGACACCTCCAACGACAGCGTCTCCTTCACCTTCGGCGAGCCGGCCGCACGGTCCGACGGCACGCTCCCCACGACGGGCGCCGGCCGCGCGGCGGTTGTCGCCACCGCTACAGCCGGGACGGCCGTCCTGGGCGCCGTCGCCCTCGTCGTCCACCGCCGCAGGCGTCGTTCCCGGGCGACATCCCGGCTGTGACGCCAGGCTCCCGGTTCTGTCGTCGGCGAGGCGGGCAGCGGGGGCCGAGAAGCTGCTCGTCCTGTCACAACGCTGTGGCGGGTCAGGCTGCTCACGGTGCCGGAGGAGGTCCGCTGCTCTCCCGTACCACCAGTTCCGTCGCCACCTCCACTCGTGTCGTCTCCGGCTGCTCCCCGGACAGCAGCCGCAGCACCATCCGGGCGGCGAGCGCGGTCATGTCGGCCAGCGGTGTGCGGACCGTCGTCAGGCGTGGGGTGACCCAGTCGGCGAAGGGCAGGTCGTCGAAGCCGACCACGCTGACGTCGGCCGGGATGCGCAGGCCCAGTTCGGCGGCGGCCCGGTAGGTGCCCAGTGCCTGGTGGTCGCTGCCGGCGAAGATCGCCGTCGGACGGTCGGCCAACGACAGGATTTCCAGGGCGTGTTGGTGCGCGAGGCCGTGGGTGAAGTCGCCGTAGCGCACCAGCTCGGGGTCGAAGGGCAGACCGGCTTCCGCCAGGGCTGAGCGGTAGCCGTCGACGCGTGCCCGGGAGGTGAGCCGGCGCTCCGGGCCGCTGATGATCGCGATGCGCCGGTGGCCCAGCTCGACGAGGTGGCGGGTCGCGGCCAGTCCGCCGGGCCAGTTGGTCGCGCCCACCCACGGCGTGCCCGGCGCGGGTTCGTCGATCGGCATCACCAGCGCGTAGGGGATGCCGAGCCGGCTCAGCTCCTCGTGCTGCTCGGGGGTCAGCTCGGGCACCACGAGAATCGCGCCGCGCGTGGAACGGGTGGCCAGCGAGTCCAGCCACTGGCGGGCGCGTCGGGTCCGGCCGTGGGTGGAGGAGACGACCAGCCCCATGCCCGCGTCGTGCAGCACGTCCTCCGCGCCCCGGATCAGCTCGACCGCCCAGGGGCTGTCCAGTTCGTTGATGACGAAGTCGATCAGCCCGCCGGCCGGCGCCGTGGTGGCCGCCGGGTGGTGTTTCGCCAGATAGCCGTGCTGCTCCAGCAACCGCTGCACCTTGGCCCGCGTCTCCGCCGATACATCGGACCTGTTGTGCAGCACCTTGGAGACCGTGGACACCGAAACGCCTGCCTGGTCGGCAATTGCGGCCAGAGTGCGCCGTCTTTCCTGACCGGATCCTGCCCGAACCGTTGACGTCATCGGATGAATCTCCTACGTTGCCGGGCGATCGAGTTTTGCGAAAACTATCGCAATCCTCGTTCCGGACGTAAGGCTCCTCGGCGCAAAGGTGGTCCCCATGAAGAGATGGCGCGCGGCTTCGCTGGCCGCGGCCGCGGCCGCGGCTCTGGTGCTCTCCGGATGCGGAGGAACCGGTGGTGGCGGCGGTTCGGGCGACGGGAAGGGCGAGTTACTGGTCTGGGTGGACAACACCCGCATGCCCGCGGCCCAGCAGTACGAGAAGGCCCACCCCGACCTGAGGATGCGCATCGTCACCATCCCGCCCGACGCCGGCTACGTGCCCACCAAGGTCTCGCTCGCCAACCGCACCAAGAGCGGCTGGCCCGACGTCGTCTTCCTGGCCAACCCGGCCGAGGCGGCGACGCTCGCGAGCGAGAAGTTCGGCTACGCGGCCCCGCTCGACGACCTCGTCCCGAAGACCGTCCGGGACGGTTTCACCCCCGGCTCCCTCGAGACCTGCACCTTCGGCGGCAAGGTGTACTGCCTGCGCAACGACATCGCCCCCACGGTCCTTTGGTACGACGCCAAGCTGATGAAGCGATACGGCTACCAGGTCCCCAAGACCTGGGCGGAGTACCAGCGGACCGGACTGAAGGCCGCCGAGGAGCACCCCGGCACCATCGTCGGGGCCGTCAACGGCAAGTACGGCGCCGGCATCTACTTCGGCAGCAGCGGCTGCCCCACCCGCGACACCCGCAGCCTCACCGAGGTCCACATCGACCTCGGCGGACCGAACTGCACCCGGGTGGCCGATCTGCTCCAGCCGCTCGCCCGCGAGAAGGCCGTCACCACCGTCCTGCCCATCGACCCCGGCTTCGCCAAGTTCGGCAAGGGCGACAAGATCCTCATGCTGCCGGCCCCGGCCTGGTTCGGCGACTTCATGTTCGGCCCCGCCTTCAAGGTGCCGGGGGGCCGGGTCGCCGCCGCCCCCATGCCCACCTGGCCCGGCGAGAGCAAGCCGTACGCGGGACAGGTCGGCGGCGGCGCCTTCCTCGTCTCCGCACACGCCGGCGCGCGCACCGAGCAGGCCGCGGACCTGGTGCGCTGGATGACCACCGACGTGAACCTCCAGGCGAGGCAGCCCACTTACCCCGCCTTCACGGCAGCGGCGAAGAAGTGGGGCGAGGCCAAGTCGAAGGACCCGTACTACGCCTCCGACCCGATGCCCGCTCTCACCGCGGCGGCGAACGCGCTGCGCCCCGGCTTCGGCGCGGTCCGCTTCGAGGCCGACTGGCAGAGCAGCTTCAACGACACGTTCGTCAAGGCGGTCGACTCCGACGGCAACCTCCGTGACTCCTTGGACAGTTGGCAGGACAAGCTGGAAGCGGCGGCCGGGACCAGCGGGTACACGGTCGGATGAGGACGCTCACGACACCCCGCTCGCCTACGGTCGCGGCGGCCGCACCGGCGATGCCCCGCCGCCGGCGCCGCCCCGCCCGTACCGCCGCCGTCTGGATCCTCGTCGGCCCCTACACGCTGTTCCTCGCTGTCTTCGGGCTCGCGCCCGCCGGATACGCCCTGTGGACCTCGTTCGTCGACGACGGCTCCTTCTCCGGCGGGCGCGACTGGGCGGCCGTCTTCCACGACTACCGGCTCGGCGACGCGGCCGCCCACGTGGCGACGTATCTGCTGCTGTGGCTGCCGATCCTGCTGCTGGCCGTCCTGTCCCTCGCCTTCACCCTGCACGCCCGCCCCGGCCGCACGACGAGCGCGCTCCAGCTCGTCTACTACCTGCCCGGCGCGGTCACCGGCTCGGCCGCGGCGCTGCTGTGGCTGTTCATGGTCAGCCCGGACAGCAGCCCGTTCTCCCCCCTGCTCAGGCTGATGGACGTCAAGAGCGCCACGGACGCGCTGTCCGGCGGCAGCCTCATCGCCGTCCTCACCGTGATGGGCGTCGCGGTGCACGCCGGCGGCTGGATCGTGGTCCTGTACGGAGCGCTCAACGCCCTCCCGAAGGACGTACTGGAGGCGGCGCAGGTCGACGGCGCCTCGGCCTGGCGGACCATGTGGCACGTCAAGCTGCCGATGGTCCGCACCTACGTCGCCTTCGTGCTGATCTCCAGTTTCGCCTCCGGCAGCCAGGTGTTCGTCGAGCCCACCGTGCTGTCCACCGGCGCCCCCGGCCAGATCAGCCCCACCTGGTCCGTCAACCAGCTCGCCTACGTGTACGCCACCCAGGACGGCGACTTCGGCAAGGCCGCCGCGCTGTCGCTGGCCATGCTCGCGGTCGGCGTACTGGCCGCCTGGATCGTGATCACCCGTACGCGCATGTACGCCACCGACTCCTCCGACTCCCGGTGAGTGAGGCGATGACCGCTCTGTCACGCGGCGCCCGCGTCCTGTTCCTGCTCGGCGCGGCCGTCTTCTTCGGACTGCCCCTGCTCTGGCTGCTGTTGGCACCCACCCGCACGGCCGACGACCTGACCACCGGCTCACCGCTCGGCTTCGGTTCGCTGGGCAACGTGGGCGACGCCTGGTCGCACCTGACGTCGTACAACGACGGCGAGATCACCCTGTGGATCGGCAACTCGATCGTCTACGCGGCGGCCAGCGTGGCCCTCGCCCTGCTGTTGTGCGTGCCGGCCGGCTACGCGCTCGCCAAGCACGACTTCGCCGGCCGCCGGGCGCTGCTCACCCTGTCGGTGGTGACGATGATCCTGCCCCCGGCCGCGCTGGTGCTCCCGCTGTACCTGGAGATGTCGGCGCTCGACCTCACCGGCACCGTCTGGTCGGTGATCCTGCCGTTGTCCTTCTACCCCTTCGGCGTCTACCTGGCCTTCCTCCACTTCCAGGCCAACCTGCCCGACAGTCTGCTGGACGCCGGACGCGTCGACGGGGCGAGCGAACTGCGGCTGTTCTGGTCGGTCGCGGTGCCACTGGCCCGCCCCGCCATCGCGCTGATCGCCTTCTTCGGCTTCGCCCGCTGCTGGACCGACTTCTTCCTGCCCTTCGTGATGCTCTCCGACGACCGCACCTTCACCCTCCAGCTCGGCCTGATGTCCCTGCTGCAGTCCACCGGCGCGGTCAACAACTCCAGCGGCTTCGCCGACCTCGACATCCACCAGCCGGAGGCGGCCCTGGCCGGACTCGTGGCCTGCGCACCACTGCTGATCGGTTTCGTCCTCGCCCAGCGCTTCCTGCGCACCGGGCTGCTGGCCGGGGCGGAGAAGGGCTGATGGACGGAGAAGGGCTGATGGACGACACGCGTACCGAACTCGCCTCCGAAGTACGGGAACTGGTCGAGCCCCTCGCATCCCGTTTCAGCGCGGGCCGGGCCCGCGTACGGCTCGGCGTGAACACCGCGATCCACGACGACACGACCGCCGAACTGGAGGCGTTCGCCCGCCCGTTGTGGGGACTCGCGCCCCTGGCGGCGGGCGGACAGGCCGTGCCCCACGCCGAGTCGTGGGTCCGGGGACTCGCGAACGGCAGCGACCCCGCGCACCCCGAGTACTGGGGCGAACCCGTCGACCACGACCAGCGCATCGTCGAGATGGCCGCCATCGGCTTCGCGCTCGCCCTCGCCCCCCAGCAGTGGTGGGACCCGCTGACCGGCCCCGAGCGCGACCGGCTCGCCCGCTGGCTGCTCAGTGCGCTGCACCGGGAGACCACCGACAACAACTGGCTCTTCTTCCCGGTGCTGGTCGGCCTCGGCCTCGACCGGGTGGGAGTGCCCTACGACCGCTCGCTGAGCACCGCCCGCCTCGACCGGCTGGAGACCTTCTGGCTCGGCGACGGCTGGTACGCGGACGGCCCCACCGAACGGCGCGACTACTACGTCCCGTGGGCGATGCACTTCTACGGGCTCCTGTACGACACACTCGCCGGCGGCGACCGCTTCAAGGAGCGGGCCGCCCGGTTCGCCGGGGACTTCCGCCACTGGTTCGCCGACGACGGCGCCGCCGTCCCGTACGGCCGCAGCCTCACCTACCGCTGGGCGCAGGCCGCGTTCTGGGGCGCGCTGCCGTTCGCGGGCGTCGACGTACTGCCCTGGGGCGAGGTCAAGGGCTATCTGCTTCGGCATCTGCGCTGGTGGCGCGGGCGGCCGGTGACCGGTCCCGACGGACTGCTGTCCATCGGGTACGGCTATCCGCAGCCCGCGATCGCCGAGCAGTACAACGCGCCGGGCTCGCCCTACTGGTCACTCAAGGCGTATCTGCCGCTCGCCCTGCCGGCCCGGCACGCGTTCTGGACCGCGAAGGAGGAGCCTCCTCCCGTCCTGCCCGCCGTCAGCTCCCAGCCGCACGCCGGGGCGGTCCTGATGCGCGCGTCCGGCGACGTCACCCTGCTCGCCGGGCGCCAGCACCACCCTTGGGTGCGCCACGGAGCGGAGAAGTACGCCAAGTTCGCCTACTCGACCCGCTTCGGCTTCAGCCTGCCGAACGGCACACTCGGCCTCGAACAGGGCGCCCACGACTCGATGCTGGCGCTGAGCGACGACGGCGGGGCGCACTACCGGGTGCGCGAGGAGCCGGCCGCGTCCTACGTCACCGCGGACACGGTCCTCAGTACCTGGCACCCGTGGCCCGACGTGGAGATCACGACCTGGCTGACGGCCGCCGCACCCTGGCACGTGCGCACCCACCGCGTCCGCACCGCGCGCGCCCTGCACACCGCCGAGGGCGGTTTCGCCGTCGACCGGGACGCGGGCACGGACCGCGAGAGCGGACCGGGACGCGCGCGGGTGTCGGCGCCCGCGGGACTCACCGGGCTGCGCGACCTCGACGGCCGGCGCGAGGGCGAGGTCCTCGACTGCCTGCCGGGCACGAACGTCCTCGCACGACGCACCGCACTGCCCGTACTCGTGGGCCGGCTGCCGCCCGGCGAGCACTGGTTGAGGTGTGCCGTGCTCGGCGCCCCGGACGGACCCGAGGCCGGGGCGGCCTGGCGGAGACCCCCGACCACGGCACACCCACCGACCACCGCACATCCGACGACTGGAGACAGGACTTGAGACTCAGACATCTGTCCGTACTGGCCGCCGTGACCGCACTGCTGACCTTCCCGGTCCAGGCGCACGCGGCGCAGTCCGGCCACACCTACCACGTCGCCCCCCGGGGCAGTGACCACGCACACGGCACGCAGGCAAGCCCGCTGCGCACCATCGGCGCCTGCCTCGAACGAGTCCGCCCCGGCGACACCTGCCTCGTCCACCGGGGCACCTACCGCGAACAGCTCACCCCTCCCTCCGGCACCGAGGGCGCTCCGATCACGATCGCCGCGTACGGCGACGGTCCGGTGACCGTCGACGGGACGGAACGGGTGACCGGCTGGAAGGACGCCGGCGACGGACTGGTCGCCGCCGACACCGACCTGCCCCCGGACCCGGACTTCAACGCCGTGTTCGTGGACGACGCCCGTGCCGCCGAGGGCCGTTGGCCCAACTCCGGCTCCGATCCGCTGAACACCACCTGGGCCGAGGCCGACACCACCTCCACCGACCAGCACATCGACGACACCGACCTGCCCGACGCCGACTGGACCGGCGCCACCGTGCACGTGTGGGCGGGCTCCAACCCGTGGGCCCAGCAGACCGGAACGGTCACCGCCACGGCACCGGGCAAGCTGGACTTCAAGGGCGGCAACTACCGCTGCCCGCCGCTGTGCATGGGCAACCAGACCTACCGCAACTACTACCTCGTCGGGTCGAAGGCCGCCCTCGACCAGCCGGGCGAGTGGTACTACGACAGGACCGCCCACCGCCTGTACCTCGTCCCCCCGAAGGGCGGCATCGCCGGACACACGGTGACCGCCAAGCACCGGCTGTGGGCCGTCGACCTGAGCGACAGCTCGTACGTCACCGTCCGCGACCTGAACCTGTGGGGCACCTCCCTGCGAACGGGCAAGTCCAGTACGGGAGTCGTGGTCGACCGACTGCACGCCACGTACGTCTCCGAGTTCTCCACCCTGCCCATGCCGCCGGACAGCGATCTCGCGGTCGAGCCGTTCGAAGGCAACATCGTCGCCTCCCGGATCCTCGACTCGGGCGTGCAGATCCTCGGCACCGGCAACACGCTGAGGAACAGTGAGATCGCGCAGTCGGCCGGCGACGGCGTCCTGGTCCGCGGCACCGGCAACACCGTCACCAACAACTACATCCACGACGTCGGCTGGATGGGCAGCTACACCCCGGGCATCGAGATCAACGGCAACGGCCACACGGTCACCCACAACACCGTCCGGCGCACCGGACGGGCGGCCATCGACACCGCCTGGCAGCTCAACGGCACCGAGTTCCACGGCAACCGCATCGCCTACAACGACATCTCCGAGGCGATGCGCACCTCCCGCGACGGCTCACCCTTCTATGTCTGCTGCAGCCTGAACGGTTCCGGCACGTCCATCGACCACAACACCGCGCACGACGCCGACGGCCAGAACGGCTACTACGTCGACAACTACTCCCACCACTTCCGGCTGCATCACAACGTCGCCTGGAACACCGGAAGCCGGGGCGTCTACTTCAACGGCCACACCGGCCCCAGCGTCGCCAACGAGGACCACAACTCCAGCTACGGCGTGGGCATCAACGTCGCCTCGGTCGCCCTCGGCGGCGCGACGGACGCGTCGGGCTCGTACTTCAGCAACATCGTCGGACCCAAGCCGGTCACCGCGACGAAGGCCGGAGATCCGCTGCCGGTCGTCCGCTCCAACCTGATCAGCGACAAGCCCGGCTACACCGACGCCGTCAACGGCGAACTGTGGCTGACGCCCGGTTCACCCGCCATCGACGCGGGCGAGGCGGTCGACGGCGTCACCACCGACGTCCTGGGCACGGCTCCCGACCAGGGCGCCTACGAGTACGGCGCACCCGTCTGGTCGACCGGCTGCGATCTGCCCGGCTGCCGACAGCGGGTACGCCACGGCGACTGGACCGCCACCGCGAGCGACGGCACCAGCGCCTCCGCCACCGTCGACGGCGACATCAACACCCGCTGGACCAGCGCCACCCCGCAGACCGCCGGCCAGTCCCTGACCGTCGACCTCGGCGAGAGCAAGACCTTCGGCCGGCTCTCCCTCGACGCCGGCCGCGACACCAGCGGCCAGCCGTACGGCTTCACGGTCTCCGTCAGCCGCGACGGCACGCACTGGAGTGAACCGCTCGCCCGGGTCTCCGGACGCTCCTTCACCCAGGACGCGGTGTTCCCCCGGCAGACCACCGCCCGCCAGGTGCGCATCACGCTGACCGTGAGCGGGCCGGCGCCCTGGGTCGTCAACGACATCAGGCTGTACGGGGAGGGGCCCGACGCCACCTCGGCGCTCCAGGCCGAACAGGCCACGACCGTGCGGGGCGTGGAGCGCGGGACGGCGGCCACCGGCGTCCTCGGCTCAGGCGACAGGCTGGGCTTCGGCACGGTGAATGTCCGTGGCGGGCACCTCACCGTACGTCTCGCCTCCACCTGCGCACAGGGCTGCTCGCTCCAGTTGCGCCTGGACTCACCTGCCGGCCCGGTGGCCGCGACGGTACCCCTCGCGGGTACCGACGGGGAATGGCGGGAGCAGTCCGTGGCTCTGCGACGCGAGGTCACCGGCACCCACGACCTGTACGCCGTGGCGAAGGGCGGGCCCCGGGTCGCCGCGCTCGACTGGCTGACGATCCGCCCCTGACCGACGCCTCAGCGTCCGGTCACCCGCGGTCTGCCCGGCCAGGTCATGGCCGTCGGATCACGCCTCCCACCGGTCGCGGTACTCGATGTGGATCTCGCGCGCGTCGCCGAGAACGCCTTCGTTGGAATGGAACTCGGTGCAGTAGTGCGGGTAGTTCGGATGGACGGGGACGTAACCGGGGCCGTTTCGGGCGATGTCGAAGAAGTGCCGGGCGGTTTCCCGGAACACCTTCGCGCTGCCGGTCATGAACAGCGTCTCGGCGTGGAGATGCTGCTGGAACAGGTCCCGGTTCTCCCGGTAGCGCCTCGCCTCGTAGTCGATCACGGCCTCGCCCGTGTCCTTCGGGCCGGGCAGCGTCACGGTCTGCGGACGGCCCACGCCGAGTCGTCCGCGGACCTCCTTCCAGCGTGCGGGCGCGAACTGCAGCGAGTGGTGCAGCAGAACGAGATCGAGTTGGCGTGTGCCGCCTTCGGCCAGTGCGCCGGAGGGAGGCCGGTTACCTCGCATCGGCAGGTGGATCAGTGAACGCGGTGACGAGGCGGCGAGCTTCCACAGGCCGCCGATCCGCCGCGCCGCGTCCTGGTCGAGGTAGGCGTCCAGATGCCGGTCGTGGTCGAGCAGCAGCGCACGCGACAGCGGCCTGGCGGGCCGGATGACCTTGAACTCCGCCGCGCCGAAGCGTGCCTGGTGGATGGTGACGGGCAGTTTCATCGGCTCCCCCGGACACGACGGCTGACGTCGGCAGCGTAGGCGACCCAGTGGCCGCCCGCGACTTGGCGCGTGCACGTGCCGAGCCGCGAGGGGACCGCAAGTGCGGGCGCATGTCACTCGATCGCCGCGACGCCGATTCCGATGCCGATGAACAGGCAGCCGGTGACGCGTTCCCAACGGCGCCGCCAGGAGGGGCGACCCAGCACCGACCGCAGACGGACGGCGACACCGACCAGGAGCAGCCAGTAGAGGATGCCGACGACGACGTCGATCAGGCCCAGAAGGAAGACCTGCTCGGTGAGCGACCCACCGCGGTCCGCGAACTGCGGCACGATGCTGAGGAAGAACAGGGCCGCCTTGGGATTGAGGACGTTGGTCAGGAACCCCTCGACGAAACTGCCGCGGCGGCCGCAACGCACAGCCCCGTCCGGGGCGTTGGCGGTTCCCTGGGTCCGGTCTGCTTCCGGGCGCCTTTGCGGGGCGGCGTGCGGGTCGCGCCGGCCCGCCCCAGCGCCGTGCCGGGCGTCGCGCAGCGCCCGTACGCCCAGATACACCAGATAGGCGGCCCCGGCCAGTTTGATCGCGGTGAAGGCGTAGGCGGACCGGGTGGCGATGACCGACAGGCCGAGGGCGGCGGCACACATGTGCACGCACAGGCCGGCCTGTGCGCCCAGCGCGGCGGCCCTGCCCAGCGCGCGTCGCCGCGCGGCCGCCCGCACGATCACCAGGAAGTCGGGTCCTGGGACGAGGTAGGCGAGCAGCACCACACCGAGGAACCCCGCGAGATCGACCGACATACCCTGCTCCGTCCTGTGGCCCGGTAGGACGGGCGCACCCAAGACCTTTCGGGTGCCACCGGAGCGGCAGGTGATGCGGCCGGAGTCGCCGTCTTCTGGCCTACGCGAGGTGGGGGTCGTCGTTGGTGATGTCGGTCGCCACTCCGATGAACGTGTTGCCGGCCGAAGTACCCAGCGCGCCCTTGTAGTTGTAGATAGCCCACTGCATGCCGCTGAAGGTGTTGTCGTACACGTTCGCGCCGATGTAGTGGTTGATTCCCACGCCGAACCTGCCCGCACCTCCGATGTCGTGGATGCGGTTGTTGTAGACGTTCAGATTCGTCACGGCGTTGAACGGACCGCCACTGATGCCGATGATCAGGATGCCGTCCGTGAACCGGGTCCCACTGATGTCGTTGTCGTGGATGTTGATGTTCTTGGCCGCCGCGTTCTGGAAGCCGCTGTACACGATGCCCGGCAGGGTTCCCGTACCGCTCTCGGAACCGCCGACGATCGTGTTGTGGTGGATGGACACGTCGGACAGGGTCTCGGCGGACGAGTTGGGTTCGAGGTCGATGGGTCCGGGCATCCCGGAGCGCGAACACTTGACGAACCTGTTGTGGTGCACCTCGATGCGGGTGCCGGTGACGATGGAAACACCGTTCCGGTTGAAGTGGTCGGACGTGAACGTGTTGTCCGGCCCGATCGTGCAGTTCTTGGCGGTACTTCCGATGTTGACGTAGACGCCGTCGCCGATGATGTCGCCGAACTCGCAGTTCTTGACGACGACGTCGCTGAGGTTGCCCTGGATTCTCACGCAGTGCCGGTACTGGGACCAGGTGGCCCCCTGCTTCGACGCGCGCCCGTCGAACCTGAGGTTCTCGATCGTGACACCCGATCCGCGCACGGCCAGGATCTCGTCACTGTGTGTGGTGGACTTCGTGGAGTCGTCCGGGAACCGCAGGGTCGAACCGTTGCCCACGACGTGGCAGCCGGCGGGTATCGACAGCGAGGTGACCGTGTACGTCCGCCCCTCCGGGAAGACCAGACGCTTGCCGGCGGCGGCGTCGGCCGCCGACTGCGGCGTGGGGTGGTCCTTCACGAGCACATCGTCGTTGCCGCCGCGGGGAAGGCGTGGCCCGGCGGCCAGAAGAGGGAGGGAAACCAGGGCCAGCATCGACCTGCGGGAGACGGGACGGGCACCGGACAACATCTTCGCCGGTGACTTCTGCGCTCGGAACAAGACCAGGAACTCCGTGTGTGGGGGACAGCTCGGCGGTCGGTGCCGCTCGCACGAGCATTTTATCGGCAAGCCGCTAAGTCGACATCGATACGCCGATGTGCCGCTCCTCACTCGGGTGCCAGGGGATCAGCCTTGCTACCGCGCTTCCGTGAAGCGGTCGAGCAGGGCGTCCAGCCCGGCCGCCAGGCCCTCCGGCCCGCCCCGCCCGGCGAGCGCGGGGGCCATTTCGCGGAGCCGTGGCAGTTCGTGGGACGGCATGCGATGGAGCCCGAGACGGAAGGCGGGGTCCGACTCCTCGGCGTTGTCCACCATGGGCCGGAGTTCCGCGGACACGTAACCGAGGAGCCACGCGGTGAAGGCGCGGAAGGCGTCGGCGGTACGGCGCTCGTCCAGGCCGGCCTCACGGAGCAGGACGAGCACCCTCTCGTGGTCCTTCAGGACGGCGAGGGGGCGTCGGGCCAGCGGGACCGCCAGCATGCGCGTGGTCAGCAGCGGGACCACCTGGGGGTGAGCGAGGCAGACGTCGTAGGTCGCCGACGCGATGCGGTGGAGCATGCCGCGCCAGTCGGGTTCCTCGGCGCTCACGTCCGCCTCGGCCGCCAGGCGTTCCTCCAGCTTGAGGTACAGGGCCTCCACCAGGCCGTCCAGGAGAGCGTCCTTGCCCTCCGCGTACCGGTAGAGCGCCATGGCCTCCACACCCAGCTCGGCGCCCAGCCGCCGCATGCTCAGCGCCGAGAGGCCTTCCCGGTCCACCAGGTCGAGTGCGCTGGCCAGCACGCGTTCCCGGCTCAGCCGTCCGTAGCGCCCGCGGTCGGCGGCGCGGCGCGCCGGAGCACCGCCCGCGTCCTTGCCCCCGGTCTTCGCCTGCTCCTTGACCATGCCCCGCCTCCATACGGCCGCCCCGTCACAGTGCCCCTCTTGTGTTGACTCTATGCACTCTTGGGGGCAATGTGTACGTATACGACGTAAATATACGCCTTCTGGACGCACGGTCGGCGTCGTCTTCTCCAAGAACGCCACAGACCGGGGAGCTCTCCATGACAGTCCATCGGTTGCTGCCCCAGCGGGAACAGGTCGAGCGGATCCGCCCCGCCCCGGACACCGTGTCCCCCGCCGACGCCGGATCCGGCCCCCGCACCCGCACCCTGGAACCCTCGCCTGAGTCGGACATCCCCTTCGCCGCGACCTGGATCAGTCCGGAGGCCCGGCGTGCCGCTCGGCGCGTACTCGCGTCCGGCTGGGTGACCACCGGCCCGCAGACGGAGCTCTTCGAGGACGAGTTCGCGGCGCACCTGGGGGCGCGGCACGCGATCGCGGTGAGTTCCTGCACGGCGGCGCTCGAACTGGCGCTGCGCGCGCTCAGGCTGCCGGTCGGCGCGCCGGTGCTCGTTCCCGCCGTGACGTTCTGCGGGGCGGTCCAGGCGGTGCTGCACGCCCGGCTGCGCCCCGTGCTGGTCGACGTCGACCCGCGCACCGGGCAGGTGAACGCGGCGACCGTCGCCCGGGCCGCCAGGGTGTGCGGCTGCCCCCGGGCCATGATGGTCCTGCACTACGCGGGAGCCCCGGCGCCGGTCGCCGAGCTCGCCGAGGCCGCGCGGCTGCCCCTCACGCACATCGTCGAGGACGCCGCCCACGCCCTCGGCACCTGGGTGGACGACCAGCCGGTGGGGAGCCTTTCCCGGGCGGCCTGCTTCAGCTTCTACGCCACCAAGAACCTGCCCATCGGTGAGGGCGGCATGGTGACCACGGACGACTCGGAGTTCGCCCGGTGGATCCGGCGAGCCAGGCTCCACGGCATGAGCGCCGACGCATGGCGCCGGAACACGACCGGCGGCAACTGGCGGTACTCCGTGGAGGAGGCCGGGCTCAAGGCGAACATGACCGACGTACAGGCCGCTGTCGGGCGGGCCCAGTTGCGCCATCTCGACGACTGGCAGATACGGCGGCACGCCCTGGCCGCACAGTACGACGCGGCACTCGCGCCCCTGGCCGGGATCGAGCCGCTGGACGTCCCCGCTTCGGGACGGCACGCCCGTCACCTGTACGTGGTGCGGGTGGAGGAGGAGTACGGGACCGGCCGCGACGAACTGATCGACCGTCTCGCCGAGCACGGCATCGGCACCTCCGTCCATTTCGAGCCGCTGCACCACATGCCGTACTTCCGCGACACCGCGATCACTCCGCCCGGCGGCCTGCCGGGAGCCGACGCGCTGTTCCCCCGGCTGCTGTCGCTCCCGCTGTATCCGCACCTCACGGACAGGGAGGTCGACCGGGTGTGCGCCGAACTGGCCCGGCTCGGCGACCGGCACGGCACGGCAAGGGCCGCACGATCCGCCGTGCCCGCCGACGCACTCCCCGCCCTCGCTCCGGTGCACCCGCTCCCCGCCGGACTGCGCACCCTGGTGATCGGCGCCGGGGAGGCCGGCCAGGCGCTCGCGCGGGACCTCGCGCGGACCCCGCAGTTCGGGCTCGCCCCGGTCGGATTCCTCGACGACGACCCGGTCAAGCTCCGCGCCGCCGTCATCGGGGGGCTGCCGGTGCTCGGAGAGCTGGACGACAGCCGCGAGGCCGTCCTCACCCACCGGGCCGAGGCGGTCGTCGTCGCGATCCCGGGACTGGGCTCGGAGCGCTTCCGCCAGGTGGCGGGGGCCGCCGAGGCCTCGGGGGCGAGTGTGCGGTACCTGCCGTCGTTCATCGCGGCCCTGCGCCGTGACGTGGTGGGCAGTGACATGCGGGCGCTGGACGTGCCCGCGCTGATCGGCCGGGCCGAGATGCACATCGTGAGCCCCGAGGTGCGCGCGACCATCGCCGGGAAGCGGGTCCTGGTGACCGGCGCCGGCGGCTCGATCGGCAGCGAGCTGTGCCACCAGGTGCGCGCCTTCGGCCCGAGCCGCCTCTTCCTGCTCGACCACGACGAGTCCAACCTGCACCGGCTGCAACTGGAGCTCTACGGCGACGCCCTGCGCAACGACGACATCGTGATCTCGGACATCCGCGACCGCCCCCGTATCGACCAGGTCTTCCGGCAACTGCGCCCCGACGTGGTCTTCCACGCCGCCGCGCACAAGCACCTCCCCCTGCTCGAACGGCATCCGTGCGAAGGCGTCAAGTCGAACGTGCGCGGCACCGACAACCTCGTCCGCGCCGCGATCGCCGCCGGCACCTCACGGTTCGTCCTGATCTCCACGGACAAGGCGGCCGACCCGGTCTCGGTGCTCGGCGCGACGAAGCGGCTGGCCGAGCTGATCGTGCGCGACGGCCAGCAGGACTCGCCGCCCGGAACGGTGTTCTCCGCCGTCCGCTTCGGCAACGTGCTGGGCAGCCGCGGTTCGCTGCTGTCGGTCGTGGCGCAGCAACTGGGCGAGGGCGCCCAGGTGACGGTCACCCACCCCGACGCGACCCGCTTCTTCATGACCGTCGAGGAGGCCGTCGGCCTCGTGCTGGAGGCGGCGCGCATGGCCCGCGGCGGGGAGGTGTTCGTCCTCGACATGAGCGTCCCGGTGCGGATCGTCGACCTGGTCCGCAAGTTCGCCCGGTCCGTGCACGTGCCGGACATCGACATCCGCTTCACCGGTCTGCGGCCGGGCGAGAAGCTCAACGAGACGCTGTTCGCCGCGCAGGAGGGGCACACCTCCACCTCCCACCCGCGCATCCTCGCCGCGACCTCCGCCGCCCGGCCCGAAGGCCCGGCCGCGCTGCGCCAGGCCCTGCCCGCGCTCTACGCCGCGGCGGAACGCAACGACACGCCCGAGGTCCGCCACGTACTGGCCGACCTCCTCCCCGGCTTCCCCGCGGCCGAGCAGGAGCACGCGCACACCGGGATGACCGACCCGTACCCGGACGACTTCTGATGTCCGCGCGACGGCACCCGCCCCAGTGGCCACCGAGGCCGGCTCCGGGAGCGCGGCCCCGGCCGCGCCACCGGGTCCTGCGTGCCGTCCTGGTGGTCGGCCTCGCCGCCGTCCTCGCACTCGTCGGCCTCGCCGCCGGTGGCGTCTGGTGGGGCACCAACCACTACGGGGACCAGGTCACCCGCATCCCCGACTCGTTCCCGACCGGACCCCGCCCTCCCAGGCCCACCGGGCACGACGGCGGTACCACCTTCCTGCTGGCCGGAGTCGACAGCCGCTCCAAGCGGCCGACCACCGGAACCGGCGCCACGGCCCAGCTGTGGCGGTACGGGGCGCAGCGCAGCGACACGCTGATGCTGGTGCACCTCAGCGCCGGTGAGGACACCGCGTACACGATGTCCATCCCGCGCGACAGCTGGGTGCCCATCGCCGGGCACGGCTCGGCCAAGATCAACGCAGCGTTCTCCTGGGGCGGCCCACCTCTCCTCATCCGCACGGTGGAGCAGCTCACCGGGGCCCGCGTCGACCACTTCGGCGTCATCGACTGGCACGGTTTCCGCGCCCTCACCGATGCCATCGGCGGCGTCCCCGTCACCGTCGCGCAGAATTCCTACGACCCGCAGCAGCACCGCCACTTCACCGCCGGCACCCAGGTGATGAACGGCGAGGAGGCCCTGGCCTACGTCCGGCAGCGGCACGGGCTGCCCGGTGGTGAGCTGGACCGGATCAAGCACCAACAGCAGTTTCTGCGCAGCCTGGTCAAAGAGGTGCGCGGCGGTGTGAAACTCACCGATCCGCTCGGCACCGACAAGACGCTCGACGCCATCACCAGCGCCGTGAGCATCGACGACGGGATGTCCAACGGAGACCTCCGCGACCTGGCCTTCGGCCTGCGCGGGTTCGACACCGCGGGCGCCGTCTTCAGCACCGCGCCGATCGTCCGCTCCGAGTTCATCCACGGCCAGTACACGCTGATCCTGGACAAGCAGAAGCTGCGGGCACAGTGGCGGGCGGCCGAGACGGGAGACCGGCCCGGCGCCGGGAGGTGAGGCACGCCATGCGCCCCCGGCACCCCGTCGGCAACGAGTCGGCCGGGAAGGCGGAGCAAGCGGCTCCCGGGACGGCAGGACGGTCCGACCGCGACCGGACGGCGCGGGGACTGCTGCCGTCGGTGGGTTTCAGCGCGGTGGCCCAGGCGGCGCCGCTGCTGACCAACCTGGTGCTCACGCCGTATCTCATCCGCCACCTGGGCCTGGACCGGTTCGGCGTGTGGTCGCTCGTCCTGGTCTTCCTCGCCACGCTCACCGTGCTGGACGGCGGCGTCGGCGCCTCCCTGGCGCGGTTCCACGCCTACCACGCCGCACGCGGGGACCGGGAGGGCGCGGGGCGTCTGGTGACCGGGGCGCTCGTCCTCTTCGTCGCGCTGGGCGTGGTGGTCACCGGCCTGTGTCTGCTACTCGCGCCCATGCTCACCTCCGCGGTGGATGTGCCGCCCCAACTGCGCGAGGAAGCGGGGCTGTTGCTGCTGGCCCTCGGGCCACTGCTGACCCTGGCGCTGGCGTCCAACTCGGCCACCGCGCTGCTCCAGGCCAACGCCCGCTTCCGGACCCTGGCGGGCGTCAGCGGCGGTTCGTGTCTGGCGTACGCCGTCGCCGTCGTCGTGCTGATCGACCAGGGAGCGGATCTGCCCCTGCTCGCCGTCCTCGCGGCCGGCCGGTATCTGCTCGTGACGGTCGGCGGACTCGTCGCCGGCGCGCGGCATGTCCGCATCCGGCGTCCGCTGCTGCCGCCGCGCGTCGAGCTCCGCGAGTTCTGGCACTACGCGGTGCGCATGCAACTGTCCGGGTTCACGGTCTTCCTCAACGGGGAGATCGACGCCCTGGTCGTCGCCGCGCTGCTGCCCGTTCGCTACGTCGGCATCTACGCCGCCGGATACCAGGTCGCCAACGCCCTGCGCAGCCTGCCGCTGTACGCCTTCCCGCCGATCCTCACCCGCATGACGCATGTCTTCACCGTGCGCGGACTCGCGGGCGCGGTAAGGGAGTTCCATGTCCTGCAGCCCCGCTGGTTGCCCGCCGTACTCACCTACGGAGTGGTGACGACCGCCGCGGTGGGCCTCGCCGTCCAGGTGTGGCTCGGGCCCGCGCTCGCGCTGAGCGGGGCGGTCGCCGCGGTGCTGCTGTCCGGCTACTCGGTCCAGGTGGCGCTGACCGGCATCCGGACCTGTTTCGTGCGGGCGATCGGCCGGCCCGGGTACGAGACGCGTTACTCGTGGTGCTCGACGGTGATCAACCTCGCCCTCACCGTGCCGCTGACCCTGATGTTCGGCGTCGTCGGCGTGGTGCTGGCCACGTCCGTGGGCATCATGGCCGGCTCCGTGTACTTCGTCGTCCTGTGCCGGCGGCTCGCCGGCCTGCGGGAGCGGCGCCTTCCCAGGCGCTGGCTGCTCGCGACCCTGCCGGCCGCGCTTGTGGCCGTCCTCGGCAACCTGCTGGTCCTGCGGCTGGGCCTGCACGGAGTCCTGCCGCTGCTTCTGGCGGGCCTGCCGGTGCTGGCCGGTCTCGCCGCCGCGACCGCCCTACTGCTGCCCGAACTCACGGCTCACCCGGCCGCCGAGACGACACCCGAGAGAAGTCCCCAGAAGGAGGAAGCGCCATGAACCCCGCCGCCTCACGAGGTCCCCGTGCGTCCCGCGCCAGGCGCGTTCTCATCGTGGCCCAGCTGGACGGCTACGCCAACAGCGTCAAACCACTGGCCATCCAGCGGTTCCTGCGGGACCGCGGGCACGAGGTGCACCTGGCGGACACCAACTGCCTGGCCCGGGCCTCCGACGCCCCGGGATCCCTGGGACGGATGCTGCCGGGTTCTTTGCGGCCGTCGCGTCTCCTGCTGTACGCCAACGACGTCGCGTCCAAGGCGCTCACCCGCCGCTGGGCCTTCGGGCGCCGTCACCTGTCGTACCACGTGCTGCTGACCGACCACCGGCTGCGGCGCCGCATCCTCACCCGTCAACTCGAACTCGACGACTACGACCTCGTCATCTGCGAGACGCCGTACGACGCCGGGGTGCTGGCCACCGAGACCTCGGCCCAGACCCTCTACGACTGCCCCAACCCCTGGGCCGACGAGGTGTTCTTCGAGAACCGGCTCTCGAAGAAGCAGCACCGGAGGTTCCGCCGCTGGGAGACCGGCTTCCTGGAGGACATGGAGCACCTGTCCTTCTCCTGGGAGTCCTACGGCCGCTACGCGCGCGAGCACTACGGGATCAGTGGCCGTAACTTCCTTCAGCTCAACTGGGGTTGTACGCCGACGGAGGAGCGGGCCCGGTTCGCCGATCCGCCGCGCGTGGCCTATCTCGGATCGCTCAGCTCACGGTTCATCGACCTCGCGCTGCTGGCCCGCCTGTGCCGGCGGTATCCGAACATCGACGTCTACGGAGGGCCGTCGCCCGATCCTGCCCTCGGGATCAACTACCGCGGCTACGCCTCGCCCGACGTCCTGCGGACGTACCAGTTCGGGCTGATCACCTGCACCCGTGACCTGTTGCGCCGCGAGGGCTTCTCGGCCAAGCACCTGCACTACCTGGCCTACGGGCTGCCGGTGCTGGTGCCCGGCTGGCGGCGCCACCTCGACCTGCTGCGTGGGTCCGTGCCGTACACCGAGGAGTCGTTCGGCTCGGTGGTGGGCGGCCTCAGCGACCCGGTCCGGTGGGGGCAGGCCGCCGACCAGGCCTATGAGCAGGCACGTCGGCTGGACTGGAACCGCACTCTGGAGCCGCTGGAGGCACTGCTCGCCGCACCGCCGCGGGCATGAGCACGGCGGCGATGAGGGCGAAGGTCAGCGCGTTGCTGATGCCGAACGACCAGGGGCGCTCGATCACCGAGGTGAGCAGCACCGGCAGCAGGACGACGGCGGCGGCCGGGAAGCCGGGAACACCGCCCCTGGCCAGCAGGTGAACCAGCAGGATCACGAACAGCGCGAGGCCGATGATGCCGCCCGCGTACAGGACGTCGATCCACTGGTTGTGCAGGGACGGCGAGACGGCGGCCGGAATCTCACCGGCCGGATACTTCGCCGACCAGGTCTTGCCGCCGAAGCCGATGAAGGGTGACGCGCGCAGCTCCTGACCGGCGATGTCCCAGATGGTGGCGCGGTCCCCGAGCCGCTCGGCGCTCGGATGACTGAACGGGAGCGCGAGGCCGACCGCCGCCACCGTGGCCAGGATCGGCACCGTGATCAGGATCCGGCCGGGCCGGGTTCTCACGTCCGGCTCGTCGGGGAGCCTGGGGCGCAGCAGCACCAGCAGGGCGACGGTCGCGACCGCGGCGACGGTGGCCATCGTGCTTCCGGTGGCGACGGCCAGGACGGCGACGTAGCCCACCAGGACGGTGCGCACGCGTCCGCGCAACCCCAGCCAGAGGAACGGGATCCCGAGGACCAGCATCATGGCGAAGATGTTCTCGTTGGAGAACACGCCCGCGTAGTGGACTCCGAGCAGGCCGCACGGGTTGTCGGCCCGGCACTCGCGCAGGACGGTGGCCGGTTCGACGAGCGCTTCGACTCCGCCCAGCACCGAGAACAGCAGCACGACGGCCGCCGCGCCCAGGAACGCGGAGCGGCCCGGCCTGGCGACCGTCGCCAGCAGCAGGGCGGCGAGCAGGACGAGTTGGCGGGGCACGAGGAACTGCTGGCCGTGCAGCCCGTCGGAGAGGGCGAACAGCACGGCGAGGAAGAGGGCGACCAGCGGCGCGGTGTTGATCCGGGCGCGGGCGAACAGCAGCCGGTGGACGACGAACGCGACGCAGATGACGAGCAGGATGCCGTTCGTGACCGTCCCGAGCCGGTTCACCCACGTCGGGAACCCGATCTCCACCTCGCCGACCGGGTCCAGGCGTTGCGTGCGGCCCGACCGGAAGACATACGCGACGCTCGGCACGTTGGCCAGCAGGCCCGTCAGGAAGACCGCCGTGGAGGTCAGATCCCAGTCCCCGAAGGCGCGGGCGCGTCTGAGGGCCTTCGTCACCGGGAACAGCGACACCAGGGCCAGAATGCCGATGATCAGTGCTTTGGCGGCCTGGTCGCTCGTCATGCGCTGCTTCACCCCGTCTATTCGTGGTGCCGGACCGCGGCCGCGGTCGGCTCCGCGTCGTTCGCGTGGTCGTCACCGGGCGACCGGAGGTCCATCGGTCGCTGCGGTTCGGCCGGCGGCTGCCAGTCCGCGAGGCCTTCGTCGTGCGTGCCCGTCAGGACCGCGCCGAGCACCCGCGCCCGGACCGCCTCAAGGGTGTCCAGGGCACGGCGGGCGTCGTCGCGGCGGGTCTTTCCGGCGCGTACGACGAACAGCACGCCGTCCGTCACGGAGGCGAGGGCGGCACCGTCGGCGAACGACAGCAGTGGCGGGCTGTCCACCACCACGAGGTCGGCGTCCGCCTCCAGGGCGCGCACCAGCTGGGTCATGACCGGCCCGGACACGAGCCTGCTCGGGTCCGCCGGGACGGGGCCGCTCGGCAGCACGAGCACGCGGCCGCCGGGCAGGGTCTGCAGGGCGTCGTGCAGCGCCGCTCGGCCCTCGATGACATCGGCGAGTCCCGGGCCGGCGCGCAGGCCGAGTTCGGCGGTGAGGCGCGGTCGGCGCAGATCCGCCTCGAGGAGCACGACACGTCTGCCGGTGCGGGCGACGCTCACCGCCAGGTCGAGCGCGGTGCGGGTCCGGCCTTCCCCGGG
This sequence comes from Streptomyces sp. NBC_00289, assembly GCF_041435115.1. Classification (NCBI taxonomy): domain Bacteria; kingdom Bacillati; phylum Actinomycetota; class Actinomycetes; order Kitasatosporales; family Streptomycetaceae; genus Streptomyces; species Streptomyces sp. NBC_00289. The sequence continues at coordinate 1,467,770 of NZ_CP108046.1, forward strand.
CAGCGCGCTGGTGATCAGCAGCGAGTCCGGGATGCCGCCCTCGGTACTGAACCGCAGCTGGGTGCGCAGCTGGTTCAGTGCCTCGGTCCGCCGGCCGTCGTCCGTCGGCCGCGACGGGCGCCGGCGGCGCCGGTCGGGTGAGGGAACGGCGCCGAGAGTGGTCAGGCCCAGGTGGGTCCGTATGTCCTCGGGGGTGCGGAGGCTTGTGTCGAGGGCGTGCCGGAGCACGGCTCCCCCGACGCCGACGGCGATGCCGGCGAGCAGCCCGATGGCCATGTTCAGCTCCGGGCGCGGACTCGTCGGGCTCGACGGGGGCTGGGATCCTCCGACCACGCTCGCCTTGACCAGCGGCGGGCTGTCCGTCGAGGTGCCTTCGACGGTGTCGATGTACTTCGAGAACTGACGCGCGGTCTCGTCGGCGATCGCCTGCGCCCGGGTGGCCGATCCGTCGGTGACCCTGATGTCGACCAGGGTCGTGTCGAGCGGGGCCTGGGCGCTGATCCTGCCGGCGAGGTCGCCGGGCGTCGTCCGCAGGTTGAGATCGGAGATGACGCCGGTCAGGACCGCGGGGCTGGTGACGATGCGGGTGTAGGACTTGACCCGCTGCTGCGTGAACAGACCGCCCTGGTAGGCGTCGCCGCCGGTCTTGTCACTGGTGGCGATGAAGAGCTGGGCGGTCGCCGTGTAGGTGCGCGGAATCAGCGCGGTCATGAGGGCGGCCGTCGCCAGTCCGAGCAGGACGCACACGGTGACGAACCGCCAGCGGCGGCGCAGCGCGTCGAGATAGTCGCGGAAATCCATGGAGGGCTCCCCTCCGCCCGGGCCGCTGCACGTGCTCTTGACGTCATCCGACCTGAGGCGCAATATGTGGATTTACGGCGTAAACGTACGATATCAGCTTACGGCTGGACCCGGAACTATGAAACGTCACCTGGATCGCTGCGCGATCACCCCCTACGGCCGCGAAGCCGGAAGCTCCCGGGTCCGCGTCTTCGAGTGGCTGGACCGCGTGGGCACGAACTTCACCGTCGGCAGCTATCTGTCGCTGCCCGACGCCTCCGCCTCGCGGCTGCTGCGCCACCCGGTGTCCGTGGCCGGTGCGGAACTGCGGCTGGGAGCCTTCGTCAGGGCCCGGCCCCGGCGGCTGCTGCTGCACCGGGAGGCGTCCCCGCTCAGCCGGGGCTGGTGGGAACGCCGGCTGCTGACGAGCGCGGAGTTCGCCGTGTACGACTTCGACGACGCCCTGCAGTGGGACCGGGGCGAGGGCGGACTCGCCCGCAGACTGGCCCCCAAGGCAGGCAAGGCCGAGCTGGCCGTACGCCACGCCGACCGGGTGATCGCGGGCAACGCCGTACTGGCGGACTGGGCCTCCCGCTTCCAGCGGGACGTGGTGATCATCCCGAGCTGTGTGTCCCTGGAGGACTACACGCGCAAACCCGCCTACGTACTGCGCGACCCGCCACGGCTCGGCTGGATCGGCTCGCGCCACAACGAGGCGTCCCTGCTGCTCATCGCCGACGCGCTCACCGAGGTCCACCGCAGGACCGGTGCGCGGCTGACGCTCGTCGGCACGACCACACGATCCCTCGGCGCCCTGGAGTCCTTCATCGACCGGATCGCCTGGAGTCCGGCGAGCCAGCGGACGGCGCTGGCCGACATGGACATCGGTCTCATGCCGCTTCCGGCGACCACCTACAACCTCGGCAAGTGCGGTTACAAACTGCTCCAGTACGCCGCCGCCGGCCTGCCCGCCGTGGCCAGCCCACTGGGCGTCAACGCGGACCTGCTGCGCCAGTTCGAGCTGCCGGCGCCACACACCCAGGACGACTGGACCGCGGCGCTCCTCGAACTGATCGACTCCCCCCAGGACGCCCGGGAGCGGCTGGGCCGGACCGCACGGGGAGTCACCGCGCGGCGGTACTCCTACAACGCGTGGCTGCCCCGCTGGGCCGCCGCGCTCGAACTCGGACCGGTGACGTGATGAGGCCGGGCGAGCGGTCCGCGCCGGCCGCCGACATCGTGATCGTCAACTGGAACACGGGCCGTCATCTCGCGGACTGCCTGCGCTCGATCGTCCGGACCGACCGGTCGCTCCTGCGGGTGGCCCGGGTCGTCGTCGTCGACAACGCCTCCACCGACCGTTCCCACGAGCACCTGACCACGCCCGGCATCCCGCTCACCGTCGTCCGCAACAGCCGTAACCACGGCTTCGCCGTCGCCTGCAACCAGGGCGCCGCTCTGGGCGACAGCGACTTCCTGCTCTTCCTCAACCCGGACACGGAGCTGTATCCCGACACCCTGCGTGCCGTGGGCGACTTCCTCCGGTCCCCGGCCGCCCGGGGCCCCGGCATCTGCGGCGGCCGGATGGTCGACGCGCGGGGACGGCCCGCGGTCTCCTGTTCGCGCGCCCCCACCCTGCGCACCTTCCTCGGCAAGGCGACCGGCCTCGACCGGCTGGCTCCCGCGCTCTTCCCGCCGCACCACCTGCGGCCCGCGGAGACCACCGCCTCGCGACCGGTCGACCAGGTCATCGGCGCCTTCTTCCTGCTGCGCCGCCCACTCTTCGACCGGCTCGGCGGCTTCGACGAGCGCTACTTCCTCTACTTCGAGGAAGCCGACCTCGCCCGTCGTGCCCGTCAACTCGGCCGCGGCAGCTACTACGTCCACGAAGCCCGGGTCCACCACATCGGTCAGGTCAGCTCCGCCCAACTCGGTGGCCGGCGACTGCGCCACTCGCTGTGCAGCCGTACCCGGTACGCCTTCCGGCACTGGCCCCGATCACACGCCTGGCTGCTGGTGGCCCTCACGCTGACGGTCGAACTCGCCGCCAGGCTCGCGCGGTCCGCGCTGCACGCGAGCCCGTCCGAATGCCGAGCGACACTCGCCGGCTACGGCGGATACCTGCGGTGGCTCTGCACCACCACCGGACGCCTGCTCGAACGCGGTCTCCTCCAGGCGACGGCACCCGCCCCGGGCCCGACCGCGCCCACACCACCACCCCTGACGACGGAACCGGCTGAGGACGTTCTCCATGCACACCGCTGACCGAGCTTCCCCGAAGACACTGCCGGCCATGAGCGCCGTGCGGCTCTCACCGGCGCGCCGCACTCTGGACGTCGCCGTGTCCCTCACTCTGCTGCTGGTGTTCGCCCCGCTCCTCCTGCTGGTGGCCCTGCTGGTCGCGGGCACGAGCGGGCCACCGGTGCTGTTCCGCCAGCCGCGGATCGGCGCGGGCGGCGGCACGTTCACGCTGCTCAAGTTCCGCAGCATGCGGACGGGTTGCACGGGCCCCGGGGTGACCTGCGGCGTGGACCCGAGGGTGACCCGCACCGGGCGCGTCCTGCGCCGGCTCAGCCTGGACGAACTCCCGCAACTGTGGAACGTGCTGCGCGGCGACATGACCCTGGTCGGCCCCCGCCCCGAGATACCGCGCCTCGCCCGCCGCTATCCACCGCAGCACCGCTGGGTGTTCCGGCACCGCCCCGGACTGACCGGACCCTGCGCGCTGCGGTCGCGCGGCTACGCCGCCCGGCTGGACGGCCGGCCCGATCCCGAGGAGTACTACCTGTCGGTCCTCGTTCCCCAACGCACCGCGCTGGACGCCGAGTTCCTGAAGCGTGCCACCGCGTGGCACGTCGTGGGGTTCACCGCCCGGACCGCCGTGTACGTGCTGTCCGCGGTGTGGGACCGGGAAGGAGGGTCGTGATGCGTGCCGTCGTGACCGGCGTCGCCGGATTCATCGGCTCGCACCTGTGCGAGCACCTGCTGTCCCGCGGCGACGAGGTCGTCGGCATCGACGCGCTGACCGATTTCTACGCACCCGCGCGCAAGCGGCGCAACCTCGCCCGCCTGCTGGACCGGGACCGGTTCACCTTCCGCCGCGGTGACCTGCTCGACCTGCCCCTCCAGTCGCTGTTCGCCGACGCCGACGCCGTCTACCACCTCGCCGGCCAGCCCGGCGTGCGCGACTCCTGGGGCGCGGAGTTCGCCGTCTACCTCGAACGCAACGTCCTGGTCACCCAGCACGTACTGGAGGCGGCCCGGGATTCGGGACTGCCCCGGCTGGTCTTCGCCTCCAGCTCGTCGGTGTACGGCGACGCGGAGTCGTATCCCACCCCGGAGTCGGTGCGCCCCCGACCCGTCTCCCCGTACGGCGTCACCAAGCTCGCCGCGGAGCAGCTGTGCGAGACCTACCGGACCGTCTTCGGCGTTCCGGCGGCCTCCTTGCGGCTGTTCAGCGTCTACGGCCCCCGGCAGCGCCCCGACATGGCGTTCGCACGGCTCGTCGACGCCGCCTGCACCCGCCGCTCCTTCCCGCTGTACGGCGACGGCGGCCAGAGCCGCGACTTCACCTACGTCGGCGACGTGGTGACCGCGATGCGTTCGGCCGCCCTCTCCTCGTGGACCGGCGTCGCCAACCTCGGCGGCGGCAGTGAGGTGACAATGAATCAGGCCATTGCCCTGCTGGATGAGTTGGCGACCCCGGTGGACGTCGTATCGGGTCCGGACCTCCCGGGCGACGCCCGCCGTACCGCGGCCGACATCACCCTGGCCCGCGACGCCTTCGGCTACCGGCCGGACACCGACATCCGCACGGGGCTCGCCGCGATGGTGCGGGCCGAACGGGTCCTGCAGCGGTCCGGGCCGGACGACTCCGCCGCCGTTGACGGACACCGCCCCCTGCACCGGAGCAAGGCCTGACGAGCGGTCCGATGCAGCATCGGCCGGGACACCGGGAGCGCGGCGGGCCGCGCTCACTCCCGCCGCTGCGCTCCCCGGTAGTAGTCGACGATCTCCGCCGCCGTCATCTCCCGTTCCCTCCTGCGCCCCAGGAAGAACACCGCCGACGCGTCGTCCTGGGCGAAGTCCGGAGGGACGAGGTGGTCGAGGCCGCGCAGCCAGAACAGGAGGCCGCGGGTCGCGCGGCCCGCGGAGGCGGAGCGGGTGAGGCCCCGGACCACGTGGTCGAGGCTCCACAGGAGCTGGGTGCCGGGGCCGGCCACCGGGCCGGCGGCGAGTTCCTCGAAACGGCGGAAGAGGTAGCGGTGGCCGCTCGCCGTGAAGCGGGTGAAGTCGTGGGCGCCGGCGTGCACTTGCTGCAGGAAGGGGGTCTCCGCGTAGACGAGCCCGCCGTCCGTGAGGACCCGGTGGATCTCCGCGACGACCAGGGACGGGTCCAGGACATGCTCCAGGACGGCCTGCACCAGCACCGCGTCGACGCTTCCCGCGGACAGCGGAATGCGGTGGGCGTCGGCGACGAACTGGGTCACGGGACTGCCGACGATGTCGAACCCGATCACCTGGACGCGAGGGTCCCGGTAGACGGCCTCCACTCCGTTGCCGACCGTGGCGCCACCGACGACGAGCAGTCTCGGCGCGGGGTGGGGCAGGGCCCGCAGCATCAGGTCGACGTTGTGTGCCGCGATCCGGTTGGGCGGCTTGAGGACGCGTCGCAGCGGGGCGGGGAGGCCCTCGGCGCCGGCACCGGCGGCCGGCGCCACGGGTGCCCTGTCCGCGGCCACGACACTGCGCTCGAAGTCGACGAGCACGGGCCACCGGCCGACCGTGGGAAAGACGGCCGCGGCCGTCCCGTACGGACAGGAGGACGCGGTGCAGCCGAGCCCGCCGGGCCGGTCCGCCAGGTCGGACCGGCAGCGCGGGCACACCAGCAGCTTCCTGATGGCACTCAGCTCGGCAAGCGGCATGCGCGTTCCTCCGAGGTATTCCCCTCGACCATTTTCCTACGATTTGACCGATACCGCCTGAAGAGTGAAGATGTACGTATACGACGTAAACATACGGCGATCAAACGGAACCGGGACGGCGGTGGTCCACCATGCGGAACGGGACGCTCGTCCCCGGCTCCGGACGGTCCGACACCCCGGCCTTCACCTGGCCCGCGGCACCCCCGCGGGTGGTGCCGACCGCCTCGCTGCCGTCGCCCCCCGCGCCGGCCCGCATCAAGGTCCTGCACGTGATCACCAGGTTCCAGGCGGGAGCCGGTGGCAACACGCTGCTGTCGGCCGTCGGCCTGGACCCCGAGCGGTACGAGGTCTGGATCGCCGGAGTTCCCGGCGGCGGCCTCTGGGAGCGGGCTCGCGCGGCCGGAGTGCACACGGTCGAGCTATGCGGTTTCCGGCACACCCTCACGCCCGCCGACCTGCTCGTGCTGGCACGGCTGGTGCGCCTGATGCGGCGGGAGCGGTTCACCGTCGTGCACACCCACTCGGCCAAGGGTGGTTTCCTCGGCCGACTCGCCGCCCGGCTGTGCCGCACCCCCGTCGTGGTGCACACCTTCCACGGCCTCAGCTTCCATCCGTACCAGTCACGCTCCCGGCGCACGGTGTACCGCTGCCTGGAACGCGCGACCCGCCGCTTCACCCACGGGTTCCTGGCCGTCGCCCCCCGCGTGGCCCGGCAGGCCGTCGAGGAACACCTGGCCCTGCCCGGCCTGGTGCGGGTGATCCCCTCCGCCGTCGACCTGGGCCACATACCCCAGAGGTTCGATCCCCTCGCCCGGCGGGTGCTCGGCCCACCCCGCTCCACCGCCCTGATCGGCACCGTCGGCCGGATCGACACGCAGAAGGCTCCGCTGGACTTCGTCCGCATGGCGGCCGCGATCCGTGCCGAACGCCCCGACACCGCGTTCACCATGATCGGCGACGGTCCACTGGAGGACGAGGTCCGGCGACTCGCCGCGCACCTCGACATCGAGCTGACCCTCACCGGCGACCGGCCGGACGCCTCCTGGCTGGTGGCCGGCCTGGACGTGTTCGTGATGCCGTCCCTGTACGAAGGTCTGGGGAGGGCCCTCACCGAGGCGCTGGCCACCGCGCGTCCGGTGGTCGCCACGGCCGTGAACGGCGTGCCGGACCTGGTGGAGCACGGCGCCACGGGACTGCTGGTGGCACCGGCCGATCCGGAAGGCGCGGCACGGGCGGTCTGCTGGCTGCTCGACCATCCCCGGGAGGCGGCCGAGATGGGCCGACAGGGCCGGCAGCGCGTACGGGCCGGCTTCGCACCGCAGGCCATGTGCGCGGCCGTCGACGCCTGTTACCGAGGCCTGCTGGGCCTCCCGCCACAGAGCCGGACCCCGGGAGCGTCCCCGGGCCCCTGAACCGGAGCGCGCCGCCGGAGCAGAGCCCCGCCGGCACCTCGACCACGGAGATCGCCATGCGCCTCACAGTCATTGGCACCGGATACGTCGGAGCCGTTCACGCCGCCTGCATGGCGGACATCGGCCACGATGTCCTGGGCGTCGACATCGACACCGACCGGATCACCGCCCTCGCCGCGGGCCGGCCGCCCTTCTTCGAGCCCGGCCTGTCCGGCATGCTCAAGGCGGCGGTGGACGCGGGACGGCTGCGCTTCACGACCTCCCTGGCCGAGGCCGCGTGGTTCGCCGACACCCACTTCGTCTGCGTCGGCACCCCGCAGCGGCCCGGCTCGGGCGCCGCCGACCTGAGGCATGTGGAGGCGGCGGTGGACGGCCTCGCGCCGCATCTGCCGCGCAGCGGGTACGAGAGGGTGCTGGTGGTCGGCAAGTCCACGGTGCCCGTCGGTACGGCCAGCCGGCTCTCCACGCGACTGCGGACGAGCGCACCGGACGCGGAGGTGGCCTGGAACCCGGAGTTCCTGCGCGAGGGCTGCGCGGTCCGGGACACCCTGAGTCCGGAACGGATCGTGGTGGGTGCCGGATCGGCGCGGGCCGAGGCCCGGATGCGGGAGCTCTACGCTCCCCTGCTCGCGACCGGAACCCGGTTCATCGCCACGGACCCGGCCACCGCCGAACTGGTCAAGGTGGCCTCCAACTCCTTCCTCGCCACCAAGATCTCGTTCGTCAACGCCATGGCCGAGATCTGCGATGTCACGGGGGCCGACGTCCTCGCCCTGGCCGAGGCCATGGGTGCCGACTCCCGCATCGGCCCCCGCTTCCTGTCCCCCGGCCTCGGCTTCGGCGGCAGCTGCCTGCCCAAGGACATCCGGGCCTTCGCCGCCCGTGCCGAGGAACTCGGCCAGGGCGAGTCCGTGGCCTTCCTCCGGCAGGTCGACGAGATCAACACACGCCAGCGCACCCGCACCGTCGACCTCGCGCGCCAACTCGCCGGCGGGAGCTTCGCGGAGCGCAGCGTCGCCGTCCTCGGGGCCGCCTTCAAGCCGTGCAGCGACGACGTACGGGACTCGCCGGCGCTGGCGGTCGCGGACACGATCCGACGGCAGGGAGCCCAGGTCCGCGTCCACGACCCCGAGGCGGTCGACAACGCCCGGGCGGCCTTTCCCGCGCTCCAGTTCGCTCTGGAGGTGTCGAAGGCCTGCGAGCGCGCCGACGTCGTCCTGCACCTCACCGAATGGCCCCAGTACCGTGACCTCGACCCCGCCGCGCTCGCCACGGTGGTCCGGTCGCCGGCCATCGTCGACGCGCGCAACACCCTCGATCCGGTCGCCTGGCGGTCGGCGGGCTGGACACTCCGTGCCCCCGGCCGCCCGCGGCTCGGCTGAACGGCGGGAGGAATCATGCGTGTCGTGGTGTCCGGCGGAAGCGGCTTCCTCGGATCGCACCTGTGCGAAGCGCTGTTGCGCCGGGGCGACAGTGTCCGCTGCCTGGACGACTTCTCCTCGGGCCGTGTCTCGAACATCGCCCACCTCCTCCACGAGCCCGGCTTCGAATCCACCACGTGCGACGTCACCGAACGCTTCCGGGTCATCGGGGACGTCGACGCCGTCGTCCATCTCGCCAGCCCCGCCTCACCCTTCGACTACGCGCGCCGCCCCCTGGAGACGCTGGCCGCCGGCAGCCGGGGCACGGAGAACCTGCTGAGACTGGCGGCCGGCCACCGCGCGCGCTTCGTCCTGGCGTCCACCAGCGAGGTCTACGGCGACCCCAGGGAACATCCGCAGGACGAGGACTACTGGGGGCACGTCAACCCGATCGGACCCCGCAGCGTCTACGACGAGTCCAAGCGCTTCGCCGAGGCCCTCACCATGGCCTACCGCCGCAGCAGGGACGTCAACACCGGCATCGCGAGGATCTTCAACACCTACGGGCCGAGGATGCGCGCGCACGACGGCCGGGTGGTCTCCACCTTCGTCCGGCAGGCCCTGGACGGAGAGCCGCTGACCGTCTTCGGAGACGGCAGCCAGACCCGCAGCCTCTGTTACGTCGACGACCTGATCCGCGGTCTGCTCGCCATGATCGACAGACGTCTGCCGGGCCCCTTCAACCTCGGCAACTCCCTGGAACGCACCGTGCGGGAACTCGCCGAGCTCGTCCTGCGCCTCACCGGCTCGGACAGCGAACTGCGCTTCCTGCCCCTGCCCGTCGACGATCCGGCCCGCCGGCGCCCCGCCATCACCCGGGCCCGCGAAGAACTCGGCTGGCACCCGAGGGTGCCGCTGGAGGAAGGTCTGCGCCGCACCGTCACCTGGTTCTCGACGCAGCCGGTCACCTCCGGACGACCACCGGAGCGTCCCGCGGTGGGGTGACCGGCGACCCCGCGCTCTCCCGCGGCCGACGACCGCGGCAGAGGGCGGATTTCGGGGGACCCGTACACCCCGCACGACAGAGGCACCGATCATGAGTACTCCGGTAATCGACAACGCCATCGAGGACTACGCCCTCCTCAGCGACCTGGAAACCGCCGCCATGGTCGGCCGGGATGGCTCCGTCGACTGGCTGTGCCTTCCCCGCTTCGACTCACCCGCCTGTCTGGCCGCGCTGCTCGGCACCCGGGAGAACGGGTTCTGGCAGGTGGCCCCCCTCGCCCGCGGTCCCTGCACGCACCGGGCCTACCGGCCCGACACCCTCATCCTGGACTCCGTGTGGGAGACCGCGACAGGGACGGTCCGGGTCACCGACTTCATGCCGCCGCGCACCCAACTCCCCTGCCTGGTACGGGTGATCGAGTGCCTGTCGGGTTCCGTGCCGATGCGCAGCGAACTGCGCCTGCGCTTCCACCAGGGCCGGGTCGTGCCATGGATCCGGGTCGCCGACCAGTTCACGGTCGCGGTCGCCGGGCCGGACGCCGTGTGGCTGAGCGCCGACGGCACCGTGGGGTCACCGGGCGAGGAGGACTCCACGGTCGACTTCACCGTCTCGGCCGGCCACCGGCTCGCCCTGACGCTGGTGTGGGCGCCCTCGCACCGGCCGGTCCCGCCCGCCGCCCTGAGCGTTCCGGCGGAGACGGTCCTGAAGGAGACCGGCGACTACTGGCGGCGCTGGACCGGCCGGTGCCCCTACCGGGGCCCATGGCGGGACGCCGTGGTGCGGTCCCTCATCACCCTCAAGGCCCTCACCTACGCGCCCACGGGCGGCATGGTCGCCGCACCGACCACCTCGCTGCCGGGGTGCGTCGGCGGCGAACGGAACTGGGACTACCGCTACTGCTGGCTGCGCGACTCCACCCGCGCCCTGTCCTGCCTGCTGCGCAGCGGCTACCGCGAGGAGGCGACGGCGTGGCTGGACTGGCTGGTGCGGGCCATCGCGGGCGACCCTGCCGACCTGCAGACCGTGTACGGGGTCGGCGGACAGCGATTGCTGGCCGAGTCCGAGGCGCCCTGGCTGCCCGGCTACCGGGACTCGCGTCCGGTCCGCTTCGGCAACTCCGCCGTCGGCCAGTTCCAACTGGACGTGTACGGCGAGGTGTTGGACGCCCTCTACGGGGCGGCTCAGGCGGGCATCCCGCTGCCCTCCCACGTGTGGAGTCTGGTCGAGGCCCTCATGGGCTTCCTGCACCGGCACTGGCGGGAACCGGACCAGGGACCGTGGCAGGTGCGGGGACCGCGCCGCCAGTTCGTGCACTCCAAGGTGATGGCGTGGGTCGCCGCCGACCGGGCCCTGCGGATGGGCGAGTTGCTCGGCCGCAACGGCTCCTCGGCCCGGTGGCGCGCCATGCGGGACCAGGTGCACCTGCAGGTCTGCAGCCAAGGCTGGGACGCGGAACAAGGGACCTTCACGCAGTCCTACGGCTCGGCGGAGCTGGACGCCTCCGCGCTGCTCATCCCCCGGCTCGGCTTCCTGCCCGCCGGCGACCCCAGGGTGCGCGGCACGGTCCGGGCGATGCGCGGGCTGGACGACGGCGGGTTCGTACGGCGGTACGCCCAGGGCGGCCGCGGGGTGCACGACGTGGACGGCATGCGCGGCCGGGAGGGCACGTTCGTCGCGTGTTCCCTCTGGTACGCGCACGCTCTCGCCATGACCGGCCACGCCGAAGAGGGACGGGAGGCGTTCGAGCGGGTGCTCGGCACCCGTAACGACGTGGGGCTGCTCTCGGAGCAGTGGGATCCGCGCACCGGCCGCCAACTGGGAAACGCGCCGCAGGCGTTCAGTCATGTCGCCCTGGTAGAGACCGCGTTCGCCCTCGCAGCAGAACCATCCCCGAGTCCCCGTAGTCCGGCAGCGTCGGATCAGCGTTGATGCGGGTCACCGCGAGCTCCTCGGTCAGCGGCGCGAACACCTCGGTGACGACGTCGGGGTTCACCGGGCAGCCCGGCCAGATCGAAGCGGCTCCGATCCGGTAGGTGGGCATGTTCTCCATGAACGCCGCCACCAGGTAGCCGCCCGGCACGACGGACTGGGCGAACCGGCCGCAGAACTCCGTGAACTCCTCGAAATCCTCGGTCGCGCCCTCGGCCACGAAGTGCATCGACGCGAGCCCGTAGCCGCTCAACGGCACGGTCCGGACGTCGCCGTGGACGATCCGGACCCGCGCCAGCGCGTCCGGCAGGGTGGGCGGCAGATTCGGGTCGAGTTGTCGGCACAGCGCGTAGAACGGCTGCCAGCTCGCGTCCGGGCCGTGCGTCAACTGCCTCCTCAGATAGGCGATGTTGGCGGCACCCCCCTCCACCGCCTCGATGCTGAGGCTCGCGGCGGCCGCGAGCATCAGCGGATACAGGTTGGGCCCGGCCCCGAACTCCAGAGACCGCTCGATACCGCCCGGCGGCAGGTTCCGGTAGAAGGCCGCGTGGTGGGCGATGACCGCCGCGTCGGCCTGGTGCAACTCACGGTAGTTCTCAGCGAGGTAGTCCTCGACGGGCCAGCCGTCCCAGTCCACATCGTCGTTGCGGGTCGGCGCGGGAGCGGTGGCCTCGGGTTCGGTCATCCCGGGTCAGCTCCCGGCCGCAGGGCGAAGCGTGTGGAGAGCCGGCTCAGCGCGTCGTTGAGCCGCTCGACGTCCTCGTCGGAGTTGAGGGCCGTGAGCTGCACCCGGAAGCCGACCCGGTCGCGGGGGACGAGGGGGTAGGCCGCCAGGGTCACGTAGATGCCCTGCTCCCACAGGAACGCGGCGACCGCGTCCAGGTCCGACGCGTTCGCGAGGGGGATCTCCACGATCGGCAGTTCGCACACCCCCGGCGTGGCGAGCCCGAGGCCGCGGACGTGCTCGAGCACCCGCACCGTCTTGCGGTGCAGATCGGCCCGGATCGCGTCGCCCCGGCGGTCGTTGACCTCCAGCCCGGCCAGCGTGGTGGCGAGCGAGGCCGTCGGCGAGGGCCCCGAGTAGAGGTACGGGCCGGCGGCGATCTTGAGATGGTCCTTGAGCGAGGGAGGCAACGCGATGAAGGCCAGCAACGACGAGTACGCCTTGGAGAAGCCGCCGACGAGCACGATGCCGTCGTACTGCTCGCCGGTGTGCCGTACCACGCCGTTGCCGCGGGACCCGTACGGACACGTCTCGCCGGGTGTCCGCTCACCGATGACGCCGAAGCCGTGCGTGTCGTCGATGTACAGGAGCGCTCCCCGCTCCCGGCAGATCCCGGCCAGCCGGGGCAGGTCGGGAATGTTTCCGCTCATGCTGTCGACGCCGTCGAGGCAGACGAGCCTGGGTTCACGGGAGGGTACGGCGCGCAGCAGGGCGTCGAGTTCGTCGGGAGCGTCGGCGCGGAAGCGGTACAGCGTCGCGCCCTGGCCGCGGGCCGCGACGCAGCCGTCGTAGACGGTCCGGTGCGCGGTGGCCTCGACGAAGACGTGTCCCTGGCCCGCGAGGATGGGGATCACCGAGGCGTGGATCAGGGTGGCGGTCGGCAGCAGCAGCGTGTCCGGCGCGCCGAGCAGCTCGGTCAGCCGCTCCTCGATCTCCGGGTAGAGGCGTGGGCTGCCGAGCAGACGGGACCAGCTGGGGTGGGTGCCCCACTTTCGCACCGCGGGCTCGATGGCGTCGATGATCTCCGGGTCGCAGTCGAAGCCCAGGTAGTTGCAGGAGGCGAAGTCGATCAACCAGTGGTCCCCGCAGCGGATGTGCCGGCCGCGCACCTCGTCCAGGACCGCGTCGCTCATGGGGCTGGTGCGCCGCAGGTGGTCGAGATCGGCCCAGCGGGGATCGTGCCGGATCTCCGGCGGATCGGTGGTGGTGTGGCGCATGGTGATGTGCTCCCTGTCTGCCGCTGGTGTGGGAGAGGACGCGCCGACGTTCCGGGCCGGTGGCCGGTCGCCGTTGCCGCGGCGCAGGACGACCTCGCCCTGCTCCACGGTCATCGGTGGGGCGAACAGGAAACCCTGCCCGAACCGGCAGCCCATGTCGGCCAGCATCTCTCGCTGCACCTGCTGCTCGACGCCCTCCGCGATCACCTGCAGACCGAGTGTGTCGGCCATACGGACGATGCCCTCGACGAGCGCGAACTGCCGGGGATCCTTGGGGATGTCGTCGATGAACGACTTGTCGATCTTCAGTACGTCGATGGGAAAGTCCCGTAGATAACCCAGCGAGGAGAAGCCGGTGCCGAAATCGTCGACGGCGATCCGCACACCGAGGTTCTTCAGGGATCGGACCATCGTGTCGATATGGGTGTCGCGCTGCATGAGCACCGACTCGGTCAGCTCCAGCAGCAGCGAGCCCGACGCGAGGCCCGGTGTCTGCAGGGCCTGGCGCACCTCGTCGAGGAACGTGCCGTCCTGCCACTGCCGCCCGGACACGTTGACACTGATGTACGGCGTTGTCGGCCGGCGCGCCCGCTGTTGCAGCCGGGCCATGTCGGCCGCGGCGTTGTGCAGCACCCAGGCGCCGAGCGGCGCTATGTGCCCGGTCTCCTCGGCGAGCGGGATGAACTGCTCGGGCGGGACCGGGCCGTGCCGGCCACCCGGCCACCGGGCCAGCGCCTCGAAGCCGACGACCTCGCCGTCGGTGATGTCCACGACCGGCTGGTAGCGCAGCGCGAACTCCTGCCGTGTGACCGCCCGGTCCAGGCGCGCCTGGAGGTCCTGCCGCTCTGTCATCCGGACGCGCAACTGCGGCCGGAAACGTCGCCATTGGCGTTTTCCGGCGGCCTTGGCCGCGTACAGGGCGAGATCGGAGAGGGCGAGCAGTTCCTCGGCGTCCGTGCTGTCCCTCGCGGTGGCGACTCCCACGCTGGCGCAGACGCTCACGGAGCCGTCGGACAACTGGAAGGGATGGCTGAGGGTCTGGATCACCTGGGCGGCCAACAGCTCGGCGTCGAGGGGCTGTCTGGCGTCCTCCATCAGCACCGCGAACTCGTCGCCGCCGAGCCGGGCCGCGGTGTCGGTGCGCCGGAGCGCCCCCGCCAGCCGCTCCGACACCGCAACGAGGAGCCGGTCACCCACCGAGTGCCCCAGGGTGTCGTTGACGACCTTGAAGTCGTCCAGGTCGATGAAGAGCAGACAGGTGAGCGTCGACTCGCGGCGGCCGCGCAGCAGGGCGCGCTCGGTCCGCTCCAGAAGCAGCGTCCTGTTGGGCAGCCCGGTCAGCGGGTCGTGGAAGGCGCGCTGGGTCAGCTCGTGCTCCAGCTGCCGCTGCTCGGTCACGTCCCGCAGGGTCACGACCAGCCCGCCCACGGTCCGGTCCTGGCGCAGGTCACGACAGCGCACCTCCACCTCGATGCGGCCGGTGTCCCGGACCACCCACCAGTGGTCGTGGGCCTCCTCGTGCCCGTTGAGCAGGGCGGTCAGTGTGCGGTGCACCCGGTCGCGATCCTGGGGATCGACCAGCTCCCGCAGGGCCGCACCGGTCAGCGCGGAGGTGCCGAACACGGCTTCGGCGGACGGGCTGGCGTACCGCACGGTCGTGTCGTCGTTGACGATGAGGATGACGTCCGAGGCGTTGCGCACCAGGGTGCGGAAGTACGCCTCGCTCTCCTTGCGGCTGATCTCCTGCCGCAGCCCGACGCGGTCGGCCGCCAGCCCCGCGTGCGAGGCCAGGATCTCCAGCGAGCCGCGCATCTCGGCGAGCCGGCGCTCGGGGCCCGCGGCCAACAGCACGCCCGGGAGCTCGCCGCCGGCCGGGCGGTCGGGCGCGACCATGGGGCACACCAGTGCGCTCGGCAGGTCGCCGAGCCGTGCGGCGACATCGGGCGGAAGCTCGGCGACGGGCACCATCAGGGTGCGGTGGCGGACGATGTCGGCCGAGGGGGTCGCACTGACCGGCGCGGCGACCAGCCGGTCCACGTGCGCCCGCGACAGGCTCGCGTAGAGGTCCTGTGCCTTCCGGTCGGTCAGGAGCACGACCGCGTGGTGGGTCTTCGGCCCGAACAGCGCGTGCACCGCCCGGTCGCAGGAGCGGGCGATCTCCCGCGTCCCTCCGGCGGCGACGAGCGAGGCGGTCGCCCCGCGCAGGGCCAGCTCGCGCGCCACCGCCTTGCGGTGTGCCACGAGCATGCCCGCCAGACGCAGGATGACCAGCAGCAGCAGAACGCTGGAGAAGACGGCCAGCACGGTCGCGTCGCGGACCGTGCCGACCCGCTCCTCGAAGAGCTGGACCGCCGGCGCGATCAGTGTGGCCGCGGTGAGCAGCGCGAGTCGGCGCCAGGGCAGGAGCAGGGTCTGCGGCTGGGGTTGCGCCGAGGTCAGATCCGCCATGGACGGGTGCAGCGCGGCCAGTCCCCAGGCCGTGTAGAAGACGATCCAGCCGGAGTCCAGCAGGGTGCCGGCCTGCCATGATCCGTTGAGTTGCAGGATCCCGTAGGCGATGTCGAACAGGAGCAGGGTGAGCGTGCCCACGACGAGCAGTTGTACGGCGCGGTTGCGGCCGGAGAGGGGGCTCGGGGCGAGCAGGCGGATCAGCAGGGCCAGCACCAGGACGTCCCCGAGCGGATAGGCGATGCTGATCGCGCGCTGCTGCCAGGTCAGGCCTTCCAGCGTGGTCAGCGGCTGTACCAGGTAGACCCAGACCGGCAGTGCCAGACCCGCCGTGATGATCAGCGCGTCGAGCAGGCTGGGCACGTCACGGTCGGTCCAGCGGTAGCGGACGAGGCCGGACAGGCCGACGGCGAACAGCGGGTAGACGAGGAGGTAGCAGGCGTCCGACGGGGAGGGAAACGGGTTGGACGCCTGGAAGTACTGCTCCTGCACGTTGTAGTACGTGTCTCCCGCGGCGAAGGCCAGCAGCCCGGCGGCCAGCACCAGCCACGGCCAGCGGTGGACGGGCCGGTGGACGAGGACCCCGGTGACGACGGCCGCGGCACCCGCCAGCCCGATGACCGCCCACAGCGGCGCGCGCAGGACGGGAAAGGTCATGTAGAGACAGGTGACAGTCCCGACCAGGGCAAGGTAGGCGGCCATCAGACGGCGGGCCGGCAACAAGGGCAAGCGCCTCCCCGAGTTGGACGACACCGGGTCCGGAGCCCGCGTCAACCAGGGCTTTCTTCCACGATCGTAGGCACGTGACAGGCCCGGCTGCATCTCGGCGCGGGAGGCCGGAACCTCATCTCTCACTCTCCGTCCGCCGCGCGGACCCGGCATAGCCCTGCGGATTGAGCCGCTGGAACCGCCAGGCGTCCCGGCACATGGCGTCGAGGTCACGGGTGGGGTGCCACCCCCAGGCACGGGTCACGGCACGCGCGTCGGCGACGAGTTCCGCCACGTCGCCCGGCCGGCGCGGCGCGGCCTCGTAGGGAATCCGCCTGCCGCAGGCGGCGGAGAACGCGGTGACGACGTCGAGCACGGAACTGCCCTCGCCGACCCCGAGGTTGTACACGTGCATACCCGGCGCGTCGGCGAGGTGGTCGAGCGCGACCCGGTGGGCCTCGACGAGGTCCATGACGTGGATGTAGTCGCGGATCGCGGTCCCGTCACGGGTGGGATAGTCGGTGCCGAAGACCCGCAGCCTGTCGTGTCGGCCGACGGCCACCTGGGCCACGTACGGCAGGAGGTTGTCGGGAACGCCGCACGGGTCCTCGCCGAGCAGTCCGCTCGGGTGGGCGCCGACCGGGTTGAAGTAGCGCAGGCACACCACGGTGTACTCGGGGCGGCGGCGGCAGACGTCGGAGAGGATCTGCTCGCAGGTCCACTTGGAGGCCGCGTAGGGGTTGGTGGGCCTGGCGGGGGTGGACTCGTCGAGCGGCCCCGTGCCGGCGTCGCCGTAGACGGAACAGGACGAGGAGTACACGAGCTGGTGCACTCCGTGCTCGTGCATGGTCCGCAGCAGGGCGGTCGTGCCGCCGACGTTGGCGTCGTAGTACTCCACGGGCCGCTGGACCGACGCGCTCACGCTCTTGAACGCGGCGAAGTGCACGACGGCGTCCACCGAGTGCCGGTCGAAGACCGCGGAGAGGGAGCGCCGGTCGCGGATGTCCAGTTCGTAGACGGCGCCCGCGAAGCGGCCCGCGATCCGTTCCACGCGGGCGAGAGCCTGCGGCGTACTGTTCGAGTAGTCGTCGACCACGATCAACTCGTATCCGTGGTCCAGCAGTTCTGCGCAGGCATGGCTGCCGATGAAGCCGGCCCCGCCGGTGACGAGGACGGTTGACGGTCCGCTCATGGCCCGCTCCCGTATGTGGCGGCCGCGCTCGGGGAGTCCGCTGTGACACGGACCCGGGACGCCGTACGTTTACGGCGTATATATCCGACTTTGCCCCTCTTGTCCCCTGGAGTCAAGGCTCCTGACCGACCGGTCGGAGCCGGCCTGCCCACGGCCGGTCTCCCGTCCCCGCGCTCGGCGACCGCCATGAGGAAACGCGTGGCTTCCCCTCACGGTCGGCCCTGCGATCCCCGGTGGCGGCCAAGCCGTCGACGAACGGCGGGGAAACCGGCCAACAGGCACAGACCGAACAGCGAGGCGGCTCCGACGACCGCACCCAGGCGCAGCCCGGGCGGGCGGAAGGTGCAGGTGAGGCTGGTCGAGGAGCCGTCGAGGGGCACGGCGACCAGCCCGTGGAAGTTCCCGGCGGGTACGGCGGAGGCGTCACCGGTGGCGCAGCGCCAGCCGGCGATCCGGGGAGCCGCGAGGACCGCGGTCCCCGCGCTGCCGACCGGGAGGCGGGCCCGGACGGTGTTGTCCGAGACACTCACGTCGGTGGCGCCGGTGGTTCTCAGCCGTGCGGCGACGGTGCGCAGCCGAGCGGTGTCGAGGCAGCCGACCGCACCGTCGGGGACGTGGCTGGGCCGGTTCGGGGACAGCTCGACCACGAGTCCGCCGGAGGCCGCGACCGTGCCGAGTCGCTGCATGGCGGCGATCTTGGTGACCGGGTCGGACCTGAAGCGGCCGGTCAGGCTGCGCGCAGAGGCACCGCTGAGCCGTGCGGTGCCCGCGAAGTGCGGAGCCCACAGGTAGACCTCGCTGCCGGCCGGGCAGCGCGCGGTGATCGTGGGCTTCGGCGCCGGGGCCCCGGCGCTCCGCGTGGACAGGGCGTCCAGGCGCCGCCCCGGCCGCTTCCCCTCCTCGCGGGCCGCCGTCCTTCCCTCGCCGGTGCGCACCGTCAGGCGGGGCACGGTGTAGACCCGATCGCCCAGCAGCAGTTCCTGATTGCGGTAGGGCGACGACCCGTAACCGCCCGCGCGTACGGCCGCACCGGCGAGGTCGTGCGGCCGCACCGTGACCAGAGGCGGCACGTCCTGCCGGGAGACCGTCACCCCGCTGCCGTCCTGGGCGAACCAGTTCTGGTGCGGATCCGGCGGGGAACGCACCCGCGCTCCGACCGAGAAGATGACGTCGGTGACCGCGTTGTCAAGGCTTTGCAGGCTACGCCCGCCCGAGGTCCAGCCGCCGCCGAGCGCGGTGAGGGTGCCGCTGAGGACGTCGGAGGTGTGACTGCTGTAGTACTGGGCGCCCTGTCCACCCACCATCAGCGGGTCGTTGCCGACGGTCTGCTCCCGGCCCGGGTCGGTGCGGTGACGGGGCCATCCGTCGGCCTCCGAGACCGCCTCCGACTGCTGCTGCTGCCGTGCTCCCCAGGGCGCGTAGTCGTCCATGCTCACCAGCCGCAGCCGGGCGGCCACGGCCGTAGTGGCGGTCGCCTCGCCGAACTGGACGGTGATGAGCAGCGCCGCCGCGCACCCCACCAGAGCGGTACGACGCCCGCCGCCCGCCGGCCGCGGGCCGGCCGTGCGGCTGAGCAGGAACAGCCCGGTCGCCGCCGCCGACGCGGCGACCGCCAGGACCGGCCAGACGAAGGGCCGCACCAGACCGCCGCGGCTCCCGACGGCGGCGAGCAGCACGAGCAGCGCGGCCGCCGCGGACAGCGCGCGCCGGTCGGGTGGGCCGTAGGACAGCGCCTGCCAAGCGGCGATCACCAGCAGCGCACACACCACGAAGGCCTCGCGGTACGAACTGCCCTGCGGGGTGGTGAAGGCGTGCCAGGCCAGATGGGTCGGCTCCCACTGCATCGACACCGTCACGGCGACCACCAGCAGCGTCCAGCCGGCGCGCACCCGCCGAGGCACCGCCCGGTGGAAGGGCAGGGCGAGAGCGAGCAACAACGCCGTGGTGCCCACGAACAGAGCCGGCGAGCCGAAGCTGTACGTCGCCGGCAGCAGCCGGGCCGTCAGGTCCTCCCCCGACACCGGGGTGAAGTGGGTGAACCGGCCGGGAGAGGCGTGCCTGGTTCCGAAATACACCACCGTCACCAGCGGTGCCGCCAGGCCCACCCCCAGCCCGAAACTCACACCCGCCCGGCCGGCGACCGCGAACCTCCGGCGCGGCGGCAGATCGGTCAGCACCAGCCGCAGCAGCAGCACCAGGCAGGCGGCGAGAGTGGCCATGTACGCGGTGTAGAAGTTCGCGATCCAGGCCAGGGCCACGACCAGCACACCCAGGATTCGGCGCCGGCCATGGAGCGTCCACTCGCCCACCAGGCACAACAACGGCAGCGCGATCAGCCCGTCGAGCCACATCGGGTTGTACGCCGCATCCGCCACACTCCAGCCGCACAAGGCGTACGAGGCACCCAGCAGGCCTGCCGCCCACCAGCGGCCCGGACGCAGGGTGAGCAGCAGCGAGGCCATGACCGCGCCCGCACACGCCGTCTTGAGCAGCGTGATCACATACACGGCGAGGTCGATCTCGTCCCGCGGGAACACCACCACGAGCAGAGCGAACGGACTGCTGAGATAGGTACCGAAGTCGGGCACGAAACTGGCGCCGAACCCTGACTGCCAGTTGACGAGGAGACCGCCGTCGGCCTTTCCGTGCAGCAGGTCCCACAAGTGGGCGTGAAAGGGCAGGTACTGGTTGCCCAGGTCGTTGATGCTGCGGGTACGCGGTCCGAAGGGATAACTGCGGGCAACGGCACTGGCCGCACACAACGCCGTGACAGTGATCGCCGCCGCGAGAAGGGCCGCGGCCTGCCGGGGGCCGGCAGGCCGCAGCAGCCGCAACAGCCGCCGCGTACGCCCGCTTTCCCGACCGGAAGGCTGCCCGGCGGACAGCTCGGAGCGGGCCCCGGAAGCCCGCTCGCCGCTGGTCACCGCAGCGCTCCGGGCAGGATCGAACAAACCGGTCACAGCAGTCCCCCACGTGTATCCGCCGCATGGCGTCTCGTCCGGGGGTTCCCCTCCCCCGCACGGCGGCAATTCGCCGAATTAGACGGGGAAAACCTCCGCATGGTTGTGCCGCGACGGACGACGAAAAGCGAATTCCGCGTTCACCGACAGCTATTGCGGAACGAGTCGCAGCCCGCGAGGAAAGGGAAATCATTCACGCAATGAAGGAATGTTGTCCCACACATGAACAGTGAGTGGAGCAGGTCGTCGGCTCCGCGGGCGGTCGCCCCTTTTCGGGACCCGCGGCGTGCGTGGGAGGCTCTCCTCAACGATCACGTCTGAGGAGTACGGCCAGTGCGGATTTACATCAGTGCCGACATGGAGGGCATCACGGGGCTCGTCGACGCCGACGACGTCCAGCCCGGCGGCCGGGACTACGAGCGCGGACGGCTGATGATGGCGGAGGACGTCAACGCCGCCATCCGTGGGGCCGTCGCGGCCGGCGCGACCGACGTCACCGTCAACGACGCTCACGGCCCCATGCGCAACCTCCTTCCGGAGGCCCTGCACCCGGCAGCCCGCCTCATCCGCGGCAAACCCAAGCAGATGGGCATGCTCGAAGGCCTCACGCCCGAGCACGACGCCGTGGTCTGCGTCGGCTACCACTCCCGGGCCGGCGCGCTCGGCGTGCTGAGCCACAGCTTCATGGGCCACGAGATCGAGGACATGTGGCTGGACGGCCGGCCGGTGGGCGAGATCGGCCTGGCCCACGCCACCGCGGCGGCCATCGGCGTTCCGGTGGTGGCCCTCACCGGTGACGACTGCGCCTGCGCGGAGATGGCGGACTGGGACGTATCGGTCTCGACCGTCGCCGTGAAGCATGCGCGGGACCGTTTCGCGGCGGAGCTGCGCCCGGCCGAGGAAGCACGCGCGGCCATCGAGGAGGCCGTCGCCGCCGCCCTCTCCGCACGACCGTCGGGTGCGGCAGTACCTTCGGGTCCGTCCACCCTCGCCGTCCGGTGGCAGTCGGCCTCAGTGGCCTCCACCCTCCTGGGAATACCGGGCGTCAACGCCACGGACACGCGGACCGTCCAGACGCAGGGCCCTCTGCCCACCCTGTACCGGCTCTTCGGCGTATGGATGCGGGTGGCCGCCTCCCTGACCAACCAGGCGCCGTACTGCTGACGGTCGCGCGCCCGGTGTCACGTGGATCGAGCACGTCGCGGACGGCGTGTCAGCACCGGGTCGATGCGGGCCGTGGCCGAGGCTTCACCTGTGCCGGCCGATCAGGACGGCCGTCGTCGGAAGGACGAGCCACATGCTTGTGCTCGGGCAGTCGCAGGTCGAATCGCTGCTGGACACCGACGAGTTGATCGACGCCCTGGCCCCGGCGATGGCGGATCTCAGCTCGGGCCGCGCCTCGGTGCCCGACCGCGTGGCCGCCTTGGTGCCCGAACAGCAGGGCTTCCTGGCGGCGATGCCGGGCTTCCTGCCGTCGGCGCGGGTCCTGGTGAGCAAGCTGGTCTCGCTGTTCCCGGGCAATGCGGGAACATCGCTGCCGACTCACCAGGCCCTGATCCTCGTCTTCGACCCGGCCACCGGTGAGCCCGTGGCACTGCTGGACGGTACGGCCATCACCGCGGCCCGGACCGCGGCGTGTTCGGCGTTGTCGGCGAGGTTGCTGGCCCGCGAGGAGTCCACGGCGCTGGCCGTCCTGGGCACAGGGGTCCAGGCCCGCTCCCACGCGCTCGCCATCTGCCGGGTGCGCCCCATCCGGAGCGTCCGGGTGGCGGGCCGGAATCCGGCGAAGGCATCCGCCCTGGCCGAAGAGCTGTCACACGTCCTCGACGCGGACATCCGGGCGGTGCCCACGTACGCCGATGCACTCGACGGCGCCGACATCGCCGCCGCGACCACCCACGCCGCGGAACCCGTCATCCGCCGCGCCTGGCTGACGCCCGGGGTGCACGTCACCTCGGTGGGGTTCAATCCGGCCGGACGCGAAGTCGACGACGCGACGATCGCCGAGGCACTGGTGTGTGTCGAGTCGCGCCGTGCCGCGCTGGCGCCCTTCCCGGCGGGCAGCAACGACCTGCTGGCGCCGATTCGCGACGGCGTCATCACCGCCGACCACGTGCACGCCGAGCTCGGCGAAATCATCGCGGGCAGCAGACCGGGACGCACCTCCCCGGACCAGATCACCCTCTACAAGTCCGTGGGCGTCGCCGTCCAGGACGCCGCGGCCGCCGCCCTCGTGGTCAACGCCGCACGCCGACAGGCCGTCGGAGAGGAGATCGGCCTTGGGTGACAGCGCCGGTGCCCCACCACGTCATGCCTGATGGTCTGGTGCGCCGCGATCGGCGACAAGGGCGGTCGGCGAAGGGGGTGGAGGCGGTGGACACCGGCGACGGACAGGGGCGTTGGAGGCACGCGGCGCCGGCGACGGACGAAGGCGTTGGAGGCAGGCGGCTGCCGGCGATGGAAAGGCGGTGGACAAAGATCGCGGGAACACCAGACTGGCCCCATGACCGCATCTGATGCCAAGGCTGATCTCCACCGCTACCTGCAGGCCGCCCGCGATGCCCTGCTGTGGAAGCTCGAAGGGCTCTCGGAGTACGACATCCGGCGCCCGCTGACGCCGACCGGCACCAACCTCCTGGGCCTGGTGAAACACGTGGCCGGTGTGGAGTTGGGCTACCTCGGCGATACTTTCGGACGGCCGTCGGGCGAGCCGCTGCCCTGGCTCGGGGAGAGTTCTGAACTCAACGCGGACATGTGGGCCACGGCCGACGAGGCACGCGAGCAGATCGTGGGCCTGTACCGCCGGGCATGGACGCACGCGGACGCGACGATCGACGCGCTGGCGCTGGACACGATCGGCACGGTGCCGTGGTGGCCGAGCGGAAGAGACGAGATGACGTTGCATCATGCCGTGGTGCGCGTGCTCGCTGACACGCAGCGGCACGCCGGGCATGCCGACATCGTCCGGGAACTCATCGACGGTGCGGTGGGAGAGAACGAGGGCAAGAACAGCTTGCCGCCCGGCGACCCGGCATGGTGGGAGGACTACCGAAGCCGGCTGGAGCGTGCGGCTCGGGAAGCCGACGCGGCTCCGCCGACCGGCGTCTGAGTCACGAGACCGCTCGTCGCCCTGACGCCGGCCCCACCCTCGCCAGGGCGCGGCGCCTCTGCCGACCGTGCCGGTGTCCTGGCCGGCCCGGCCGGTCCGGCCGCGGGTGACACCAGACCCCGCCTTCGCTCAAGTCGCGATCACGCTGCGCGAATCCACGGCGATCGACGAGGCGCTCGGCCTCGTCGACTCCGACGATGTCGACGAGGCAGTGCTGCCCGCTCCCTCGGCCGGCCGCCGCTTCACGCTCGCTGCCGTCGCCGAGGAGGAGATCGCAGCCACCGGCCGGCCGTCAGGCCACACGACGGCACGGGTCAACCTCGGTAACCGCCCGCGGTGACGGTCTTGAGCTCGGCGAGTGACTCCCGCAGCAACTGCGAGAGCGTGCGCTCCTCGATCACCGCGATCCAGCGTTCGAAGCCGACCTTGAAGACGGCGACCCCCGCCTCCGCGGTCAGGCTCGCGGCCGGCTCCGCGACTCCGCGTCGGCGCAGTGTGTCGGCGAGCGCGGCCGACAGGGAGGCGAGCTTGATCAGCTCGCGCTCCTGGAGCTCCGGGTTCGCGATGATCACGGCCTGTCGCTTCCTCGCGTACTCGCGGCGGTCGACGAACATCTCGGAGGCCGCGTCGAGCCCCGACGCCAGCGCGTCGATCGGCGCCGCGGACTCCGGAGCGTCGGCGACCGCTCGCACGAACCGCTCCTGCAACTCGCTGGCGCCGAACAGCACTTCGCGCTTGTCGGCGTAGTGCCGGAAGAAGGTCCGCTCCGTGAGACCCGCCCGTTTGGCGATCTCCGCCACGGTGGTCTGCTCGAACCCGCGCTCGCTGTAAAGCCCCAACGCCGCTTCCGCCAGGCGCCCGCGCGCGTTCGGCTCCCATCTGCCCATGCGCAGATCCTACGTGATGACAGCGACTGACATCAGGTGCTAGCGTCGATGACAGTAACTGACATCAACAGTTTGGGCATCCTCCATGCGCATCTTCGTGACCGGCGCGTCCGGCTGGCTCGGCTCCGCCGTCGTTCCCGAGCTCCTCGACGCGGGGCACCAGGTCATCGGCCTCGCCCGCTCCGACGCCTCCGCCGCCTCGCTCACCGCGGCCGGAGCGGAGGTCGTCCGCGGCACCCTCGACGATCTCGATCTCCTGCGGGACGCGGCCGCCGCGTCGGACGGGGTGATCCACCTCGCCTTCAAGCACGACATCGCCTTCACCGGCGACTTCAAGGGCGCCGCCGAGGCCGACCGCCGCGCGTCGACACCTTCGGCGACGCCCTCGCCGGCACCGACCGCCCCTTCGTCCTCGCCGCCGGACTGGTCGGCCTCGCACCCGGACGGGTGGCGACCGAGCGGGACATGCCCAAGATCGACGGCTCGCCGATCTCGATCCGGTCGGCGACCGCCCTGGCGGCGCTCGCCCTCGCCTCCCGCGGTGTGCGCTCATCCGTCGTACGGCTCTCTCCGACCTGCCACGGCGAAGGAGACAACGGTTTCATGGCCACCCTGGTCTCCCTGGCTCGCGCGAGGGGTGTCTCCGGCTACCTCGGCGACGACACCGGCCGCTGGCCCGCCGTCCACCGCCTCGACGCCGCACGGCTGTTCCACCTGGCGGTGGAGAAGGCCCCGGCCGGATCAGTGCTGCACGGTGCCGCGGAGGAAGGCATCTCGATCCGCGACATCGCCGAGGTGATCGGCCGTCACCTCGACGTGCCGGTGGTCTCCGTGGCTCCCGAGGACGCGGAGGAGCACTTCGCCTGGCTGAGCGCCTTCCTCGGCCTCGACTCCTCGGCGTCGAGCAGCCTCACCCGCACACTGCTGGACTGGGAGCCGACCCACCCCGACCTCCTCACGGACCTCGACAAGGGCCACTACTTCGACACGCCTGGCAGTGCCGTCTGACCAGCCGTACCGCGACGTCCGCGGGAGACTTCCCGTCCCGCGTGGACGGCGTCCGAACGGGTACGCCGACCTGAACGTGGCGCGGGTCGCGACGGGACCGGCTCGGGATGCGTGATGCACGGGCACTCAGCAGGGTGGACAGGGGGGCCTCACCGAAAGGAGCACCGGCATGGCCAAGAGCAGCGGCCGCAAGAAGAACCTCGGCAAGGGCGACAAGGTGACCTGGAGCAGCCACGGCAGCCAGACGGAGGGCACCGTGGAGAAGAAGATCACCGAGAGGACGAAGTCCTCCGGGCGAACGGTGGACGCCTCACCCGACGACCCGCAGTACGAGGTGCGCAGCGACAAGTCCGGCCGCTCAGCCGTGCACAAGCCCTCGGCGCTCAAGAAGAAGAAGTAAGCGACGTGGAAGCGGACGCCGAGCGCCAGACGTGGGACGAGTTCCGTGAGGTGGTCAACATGACGCCGTCCCGCCTCGACGACTGGCTCGGCACGGCGGAGTCCCGCGACGCGGGGCAGCACGACGGGGGCGGCGAGTCCACCGGGCACGCATCGGGCCGACAGATCGTCGACATCCTGCGCAAGAAGAAGGGCGACCTGTCGGACCCGGACCACCAGCACATGCGGAAGGTCGTGGGCTACGTTCGCCGCCACCTCGCGCAGCGCCCGTCCGGCGACGTACGTGACACCACCTGGCGTCACTCACTCATGAACTGGGGCCACGACCCGCTCGACACCGGCAAGTAGCACCGCCACGACCAGGACGGACCCGGGGCCGTCGCCGCCCATGTGGGCGACGACGGCCCCAGCGGCAGATCCGGGACACCGCGCCGGCCCGCTTCCGGCCCCCCACCGTCCCGGCGGGGCGACCCGGCTCCGGCTCCGGCTCTGCGCGGAACGCTCAGCGCGGGAGTCGCGTCACCGTGCCGCAGCCGGCTGCACGAGTGTGGTGGCGGAAAGCGAATCGCTGGCCGTGCTCCAGAGCGACAGGCTCCTCGAGGGTGACCGTCACCTCACCACCGTGGAGCGGCCGTACCACCTCGATGCCCTGGGGCAGCACGACGGTGCCCCACACCGCGGCGGCGCGGGTGTGGAAGCGGAGGCGATCTCCCGAGACCACGTCCGCGCCACCCTGCTCCTCGGACCACAGGGTGAGGTCGGCGGTGAAGGCGGTGTGGGCGGCGATCGAGCCCGGCGCCGCGAGCACCTGTCCCCGCGCGACGGCGTCTGCGGCGATGTCACGAAGCAGCACCCCGACGTTCATGCCCGCACTCGCCTCGTCGACAGGCGCGCGGCCTTCTTCGACGCCCGCGACGTGGGCGGTCGCGCCGCCGCCAGGGCCGACGATCTCCACCTCGTCTCCGCAGCGCACCCGGCCGCGCTCGATCCTGCCCGCAAGCATGACCGCCCTGCCCTGCCGCAGGGAGAAGACGTCTTCGACAGACATCAGGAACGGCTTCTCCGCCGCACCGACAACGAACTGACCTGTTGCCCCATCCACCGGTTCCCCGCGCTCCCCATGTCCCGCCCGCGACAGCCACGAACGGGCGGTTGAGACTGACTACGACCACTGCCCGCAGACCTCAGAAACGCTCTCCCGATGGTTCGCGGCTCCGCGCCCGGCGGCGGCGGAGCGGCCGGCGCCCGCTCGTGCGGACGCCCCCCGAAGCGGTGGGCGGGTCCGGCGGGTCGAGTGCCCGCCGGACCCGCCCGTCGCACCGGGCGCTAGCCGCGTCGGCCGAGGGGTTTGGAGCTGCTGCCGCTGGAGTGCCCGACACCGTCCGGGGCGTTCGGCCGAGCATGAGACCTGGCAACAGGACTCACTCCCGCTCAGTCCCTAGGAACGGTCCTGAGCGACCGTGTCCCGGTCCTCATCGGGGACCGGCCCGGAGGTCAGGGATTCGGCGCCTGCGCCGGATGCCGTCTCCCGGGCCCGGTCCGCATGCCCCGGCCACCATGCCGCGTGGCCGATCAGCGCGGTGAGGCTCGGCGTGAAGAACATGGCCATCACGAAGGCGGCCACCGCGATGCCGAAGGAGACCGCGAAACCCATCTCCGTGAGCAGCGCGTTGCCCGCGAGCATCATCGTGGCGAAGGTCGCCGCGAGGATGAAGCCCGCCGCGGCCACGGTCGGCCCGGCGTGCCTCACCGCCATGCCGGCCGCTTCCCGGGGGTCGCGACCCTCGCGGGCCTCCTCGCGGAGCCGGGCGATCATGAGGATGTTGTAGTCGGTGCCGATGGCGACCACGAAGAGATACATGATCACCGGCAGCATGAACATCAGACCCGAGTGTCCCTGCCCTTCCTGGAAGATCCATACGGTGGCGCCCAGGGTCGCGCCGAAGCCGAGGCCCACCGAGGCCATCAGATACCAGGGGGCGACGATACTGCGCAGCAGCAACCCCAGGATGACCATGATCAGGATGGCGGCGACGGGGAAGACCGTCCGGTAGTCGTGGTTGACCGCGGTGTCGATGTCCTTGTAGATCGAGGACATGCCACCCACGAGGGCCTTGGTGCCCTCGGGTGCGTCGGAGTGCGCGACGTCGCGCACCTCGCCCACGGTGTCGATCGCCTGGTCCGTCGACGCCTCGTACTTGAGTGTGACGGTGAAGTCCGCGGTGGTGCCGTCCTTGTTCAGCTGGGTCATGCGCGCGCTCGCGACCCCGTCCACCGCTCCGAGTTTCTTCGCGTACGCGTCGAAGGCCGCCTTGTCCAGCGGGCTGCCGTCGGTGCTGGACAGATAGACGTCGGTGGGTGCGGCGGCGCCCGCCGAGTACGCCTTCTGCATCTCGTCCTGGACGACCATGGACTCCTTGGTCTTGGGCATGGAGCCCGACGCCAGGTCGAACGTGGCCTTGTAGCCGAAGATCCCGAGGGACAGCGCGATCAGGACGAGGCCGGAGACCGCGGCGGTCAGCGCCGGGCGGCGCTGCACGCCACGGCCGAGGGCGGCGAACCGGGCGTTCTCCGGCTCACGCTGCCAGGACTTCGAGGGCCAGAAGACCTTCGGCCCGATGAGCGAGACCACGGCCGGGACCAGGGTCAGACCCGCCACCAGGGTGACGCCGACCGCGATGGCGAGTGCCGGACCCATCTGCTTGAGGAAGCCCAGCGTGGACAGCACCAGCGCGAGGAAGGCGATGATGACGGCCCCCGCGGCCGAGGCGATGGCCTCACCGACCCGGTCGACCGCGTTGATCATCGCCTGCTTGGACTCGTCCCCGGCGCGCAGGCGTTCGCGGTAGCGGAACATCAGGAAGAGGAAGTAGTCCGTGCCCACGCCGAAGAGCACGACGATCAGGATCGACGAGACCGAACTGTTGGCCTGCAGGTCGAACAGCTTGGTGGCGTAGGCGATCAGCCCGTTGGCGATGGCGGCCACCACACCGATCAGAACCAGGGGCAGTACGGCCAGGATCGGCGCCCGGAAGATGATCAGCATGGTCAGCAGGATGATCACGAAGGTGCCGATGCCGATCAGCGCCTGGCCTCGTTTGGAGGAATCCTGCTGGTCGAGTGCCTGCGCGGCGGAGCCGCCGAGTTTGACGTCGAGATGCGTGCCCTTGGCCAGCTCCTTGGCGTCCTCCCGCAACACCTTGGCCGCGTCCGCCTGTTTGGGCTGGCCGGCGTTCTTGCTGTCCATCTGGACCAGGGTGAGGGCATACCTGCCGTCCTTGGACGGCTGGCCGGGGACGACCTTCTGCACCTGGTCGATGTGCTTCTTGCCCAGCTCGGAGGTGATCCGGGCGACATCCTTCTTGTCGGCGGCGGTCAGCCTGCCGCCGTCGGTGCGCTGGTACAGCGCGATGGCGGACGGGGTGAAGGCGCTGGGGAACGCCTTCTCCTGGAGACTCGCCGCCTTGATGGACTCGTAACTCTTGGGCAGGAAACTGCTCTCGTCGCTGTTCGAGGGCAGGCCCGGAGCGGTGGCGACGATCGCCACCGCCGCGATCAGCCATGCCACGATCGTCCAGACCGGATGTCGGACGACAGTGTTCCCAATACGTCGAAACATGCGGGGGGTCCTCCTGGACAGGAAGATCACCGCAGCCCGGGGAGCGGACCCCGGCATCGGCGACCTCGGTCGGCCCTCATTGCCGAGCCGGTCGAATGGTTGTCTTGGGCTCCGATCGTAGTGACCGAACGCCACTCCCGCTCCATTGGGCCCCCACTGGTGTGAGAAGCCATGGTTCCGGTTGTGGCGAACAGCCCTGCGGAGTGGGTGGTTCGGGCTGACCGGCTCGGGACGGACCTCGGCACGGCGGGCCGGGCGCCGGGCGGACCGGATCGAGGCCGTTCTCGCCGCCGTCGGTCAGGCCTTCGCGGCGGTGCTCGCCTTGGCCGTCGGCGGCCGCACCATGAAGACGTCGATCGGGTCCTGGGCTTCCACGACGAATCCGTGGCGCTCGTAGAGTCGGCGGGCGGAACTGCCCTGCAGGACGTTCAGGCCCACGGTCAGGCCCTGCGCGTCGGTCCGTTCCAGCACCGTGCGCAGGACGGCGGATCCGAGCCCCCGGCCCTGTTGCCGGGGAGCGAGGTAGAAGTGCTCCAGCCAGTGCCGGCTCTCAGCGGGCCGAACCGCGACGCAGCCTACGAGTTCGCCTTCGACCATGACGATCGACGTGTGCCGCGGTGAGAAGGCGTCCCGCAACCGCTGCCGCACCCGGTGCTCGTCGTAGCGCCCGAGGCGTTCCAGATCCGGGCGCATGACCGTGGCCCGCAAGTCCACGAGCTCCTCGAGGTCTTCTGCCGCGGCAGCACGGAGCACCCAGCCCGCACCGCGCGCCGGCGCGGCCCGTGCGGACACCGCCACCTGCGATCGCGTCCCGGCTCCTGTGCCCCCTGCGTCCATGAACGGAAGTATCCCAGTCCGCTTCCGGGGAGGTCGGGCCGGTGCCCCGCTCCCGGACAAGGCCACCAGGATTCCCTGAACGCCCTCGCCGCAAGGGAGTTGAGGACCTGGCGCCGCGATGTTCAGGCCGACGTAATGATGAGCTCGTCGGCGACCCACTGTGCGACGCCGTCGGGATACGGCGCCGGCAGTCCGAGGAGGAGCAGGCCAGTCCGGCCGGAGCGCCGGCCGGCTGGAGGATGAACGCCTTCGCCTGTGCGTCGCGCCTCGGACCGTCAGCGCCGGCGCAGCGAGGGGTCGAGCAGCGCGGGCGGAGTGTCGAACTTCTCGTCTGGGGCGAGGTCGGTGCCGGGGGCGACGATCGCGTCGATCGCGTCGAGTACGTCGGCGGAGAGCACGGTGTCGGCGGCGGCGAGCTGCGAGTGCAGGTGGTCCGTCGTACGGGGGCCGATCAGCGCGCTGGTGACGGCGGGGTGCGCGGTAACGAAACCGAGTGCCAGCTGGATCATCGTCAGGCCCGCCTGGTCGGCGACTCCCGCCAGCTTCTCGACGGCGTCGAGCCTGGCACGGTTGGCGGGGAGGGCGGTGTCGAAGCGCTCGGGCATGAACGCCGAGCGGCTGGTGGTGATGTCCCGGCCCGCGCGGACCACGCCCGACAGCCAGCCCGAGGCCAGTGGGCTCCACACCAGCACACCGAGCCCGTACTCCTCGGTCACGGGCAGGACATGGGTCTCGATCCCGCGCTGCAGGATCGAGTAGCTGGGCTGTTCGGTGACGTAACGGCTCAGGTGGTGCTCGCGGGCGGCCCACTGCGCCTGCACGATGCGGTGGGCGGGGAAGGTCGAGGAGCCGAAGTAGCGGATCTTTCCCGCGCGTTGCAGGTCGGTCAGGGCCGACAGTGTCTCCTCGTCGCTGGTGCGCGGGTCCCACCGGTGGATCTGGTAGAGATCCACGTGGTCGACGCCGAGGCGACGCAGACTGTTGTCCAGCTCGGTGACCAGCCAGCGGCGCGAACTCCCCTGGTGGTTGCGCTCGTCGCCCATCGGCATGCTCGCCTTCGTGGCCAGCACGATGTCGTCACGGCGGCCGGCGATGGCCTTGCCGACCATCTCCTCCGACTCACCGTCGCTGTACCTGTCGGCGGTGTCGATGACGTTGATCCCGCCTTCGAGAGCGGCGTCGACGATGGCGGTGGCCTCGGCCTGGGTGGTGCGTCCGATCCTGCCGAAGTTCATCGCGCCGAGCGCGAGAGAGCTGACCTGTACACCGGTGCGGCCCAGGGTGCGGTACTGCATGACTGTGTTCCTCCGTTGCGGGTGAATCATGGTGGCGACGCATGGCTTGGTTGTCGGGGTCCCGCTCTGACATCATGAGCAAACGGAACCTCGTTCCGTTAAAGATACGGAACCATGTTCCGTTTATCAAGCCCGGTGACGGAAGGAGCGGCGCAATGAACGACGGCGACGAGGGCACGGGAAGCACCGCCCGTTCCAAGCGGAAGGACGCCCAGCGCAACAAGGAGACCCTGCTCGACGCGGCCGCCTCGGTGTTCGTCACGGCCGGCGTGGAAGCGCCGGTACGCGATATCGCGGCCAAGGCAGGCGTCGGAACGGGCACGATCTACCGCCACTTCCCCACGCGGGCGGATCTCATCATCGCCGTCTACCGGCACCAGGTCGAAGCCTGCGCCGAGGCCGGTCCGGCCCTGCTGGCGACCGGCGCGACACCGCACACCGCACTCGCGCAGTGGATCGACCTCTTCGTCGATTTCCTGGTCACCAAGCACGGACTCGCCGGGGTGCTGCAGTCCGACAACACCGGCTTCGACACGCTGCACGCCTACTTTCTCGACCGCCTCGTGCCCGTCTGCGCCCAACTCCTCGACGCCGCGGTCGCCTCCGGCGAGATCCGCTCCGACCTGAAGGCCTACGAGCTCATGCGCGGCGTCGGGAACCTCTGCGTCGGCGCGGACAGCGACCCCCGCTACGACGCGCGTCGACTGGTCGAGCTCCTCGTCGCGGGACTGCGCCGCCCGCACGAGGACAGCCGCTGAAGTCCGCCCCCGGTGGGGGCCGGCACTCCGGCCCCCACCTCCTACGGCCGCTCACACAACGTCGGCGAGGCGGTCCACCTGGTTCGGGTCGAGGCCGTAGCAGTAGAACATGACCTCGTCCGCGCCGAGGTCCGCGAAGCCGGAGATCGCCTCGCGGATCCCGGTGGGGGTGGTGAGCATTCCGGCGACCATCCGGTCGGCCATGCCGGTGAAGCTGTAGTACGCGTGCATGGCGGCCCGGGCGTCGTCGATCACGTGCTGAGGGCCGAGCGCGATGTTGACCTGGGCGACGATGCGCGGTTCGCCGTCCCGGCCGTACTCCTTCCAGTAGGCGCGGACGGTGTCGAACAGGCCGCCCGCCCAGGAGGGCGCCGCCGCGGCGAGGTAGCCGTCCCCCCAGCGTGCGACGCGCTCGAGTGCGGCGGGCTTGAAGCCCCCGAAGAGGACTTCGGGGCCGCCGGGCCGGGAGGGCGCGGGGCCGATCGTGCCGACGTCGTCGCTGTACGGCTCACCGGACCACAGGCGGCGCATCACCGCCATCTGCTCGTCGAGGCGTCGGCCTCGCGTGCGCAGGTCGACGCCCGTGACCTGGTGGTCGTCGTCGCGGCCGCCGATGCCCAGGCCGAGCACCAGACGGCCACCGGTCATCCGGTCCAGGGTGGCGGCCTGTTTGGCGAGGAGGGCGGTGTCGCGCAGCGGGGCGAGAAGCACCTCGGTCTGGACGCGAATGCGGGAGGTCGCGCCGGCGAGGACGGCGAGCGCGACGAGGGGCTCCGGGTTGTCGTAGACGAGCCGGTCGAGCAGTCCGAGCGTACTGAAGGGCCCGGCGTCGGCGCGCTGGGCCCAGGTGAGCAGGCGGGCCGGGTCGCCGATGGGCAGGCCGATTCCGACGTTCATGACAGAGACCTCCGAAGGAAGGGTCGACGAATACAGCTGCCGCCCCTCCGGCACCTCAGCGAGGTGGGACGCTCCCGCCCTGCGGCGTGCTTCTGGGGAACGTCTCGTCGAAGTGGTCCCACCGTAGAGCGGATCGGTTCGTCGGAACAACCGAATATGGCCTCTGCCGTGATGCCCGGAGTCCCGTCACGTGAGGACGGCCCATCACCGGCGCACCCGGCCCCTTCAGGACGTCTTACGGCTGGCCTCGACGAACGCGGTGATCAGAGCGGGGTCCTTGACGCCCCGGCTCCGCTCCACACCGCTGGACACGTCGACTCCCCAGGGGCGGGTGGCGGCGACGGCTTCCCGGACGTTGTCCGGGGTGAGCCCGCCGGCCAGCAGCCACTTCTCACCGGAGCCCGAAGCGGAACCGGAACCGGAACCGGAACCGGCGTCAGAATCAGCACCGGCAGACGACTTCGTATGCGACATCAGATGGGACCTGGGCTTCCTCGACCAGTCCCAGGCGACGCCGGAGCCAGGGACGGGCGCGTCGAGCAGCAGCATGTCCTCGCCCAACTCCCCGCAGCGCGGCACGGATTCACCGAACGCCGTGGCGCGGATCAGTGTCCATCCGCCCGCCGCCAGGTCGTCGTAGTAGCCACGGTCCTCCGGCCCGTGCAGCTGGACGGCGCGGATGCCCACGGCGGTGGCCAGGGACCGTACGTCCCGCAGGGGCTCGTCGCGGAAGACGCCGACCGTCAGGACGTGCTCCGGCACACGGCGGCACAGCCGTGCGGCCGTGGTGGCGTCGATACGGCGCGGGCTGGCCGAGAAGACGAACCCGACGGCGTCGGCGCCGGCGGCCACGGCGGTGTCGACGTCCCGCTCCGTCTTCAGACCGCAGATCTTGACGAAGAGGGAGCCGTAGGAGCCCGGGGAGTCGTTGAGGTTGCTCACCGTCCCAGCCTGCCGCATGTCCGCGGGGCGCGGCGAAGGCGGGGCACGCGTCAGGAGGTCCGGCTGCCGCGCCGGGCCCGACCTACTCCCCGTCAGGACGCAACCGGCCAGGGACGGTTGCGTCCAGACGATCTCTCTTCCCACCCCTGTGACCTGCGACGAAAGTAGTTCCTGCCACCGGGCGCCACACCTTCGACAACCTTCACAGCTGTACCTGCAGGGCAGCTGTCCAGGCCGGAACGTGGCTTCGCCCGCTCGACTTCTCAACCGCAGGAGCACCTTCATGAAGCTGAGCAACGTCATCCGCCGTACCTCCGCCGCCCTGGCCGTCGGCGCGATGTCCCTCGGACTGGTGACCGTCACCGGCGGGGCCGCGCAGGCCGTCGCCTCGTGCACCGGTGACGTGTCGATCTACGGCACGCTGTCGGACGGCCGGCTGACGTACACCCAGATCGAGCCGAACACCGGCGATCGCGCCAAGACGCTCGTCGGCCCAGGCCTCGGGTTCACCCCGAAGGCCATGGCGACCCTCAACTTCAACACGGTGCTGGTCACCTCAACCGCCGGCGACCTCTACCGGGTGGATGTCCAGACGAACAACACCTCGCTGACGCTCGCGGGTGTCACCAAGATCTGGGACGGCGGCTGGACCTTCGACAAGATGGTCTACGACGGTGCCGGTCACCTCTACGGCACGGTCGAGGGCCAGTTGCACCAGTACCTCGTGTCGCAGGCGAAGCCCTCGGGTTCGGCGCACATCGGCCAGCACGTGGTCATCGACACCGGGTTCGTGCTCAAGACGCTGGCCGCCGCGGGAGACGACCGCATCGTCGCCTCGACCTCCGACGGCCGCCTGCTCAGCTACAAGATCAACGGCGTGAACGACTGGGACCGATCGGTCCTGAAGTCGAGCGGCTGGTCGTCGGTGGACTCGCTCTCCTCCCCCGGCGGCGGCCTCTACTACGGCCGTACCAACGGCGGCATGTACTGGTACCACGACTCGGACCCGACCGACGGTGACGGCAGCGACATCGCGTACCACCCCAGCGACCCGGTGGACGCGTCCGGCTGGACCCAGAGCCTGCTGTCGGCCTACGCGGACAACTGCGCCTACGTGGCCCCGGCCCCGCCGAAGTCCGTGCAGGGCGGCACGATCTACCGCAACGAGGTCATGGCCCGGGCCAAGGACTGGTACAACCGCAACGTCCAGTACAGCCAGAGCGCCTACGCCGGCGACGTCGACGGCGACCACTCCTACCGCACCGACTGCTCCGGCTTCGTCTCCATGGCCTGGCACCTCACCACCTCGCTCACGACGTCGAGCCTGCCCAGCGCGGGAACGCAGATCTCCAAGGCCGACCTCCGGCCCGGTGACGCGCTCAACTCCAGCGGCGAGGGGCACGTGGTCCTCTTCGCGGGCTGGAAGGACCAGGACGCGGGCACCTTCTACTACTACTCCGAGGGCAGCCCGAGCTCCGACATGAACTACTCGGTCGCCAACGTCTACAGCGGCACCATCGACAGCCACCCGGCCTCGTCGTACGTCGCCCTGCGCTACGACAAGATCGCCTGACCCACCGCCCCACACCCTCAGGGCCCCGCCGTACGGCGGGGCCCTCCGGCGTTCCGACGGCTGTCCCAAAACGGCCACCGCGGAATCCTGTCGTCCCCCTACCAAGATCACTTAACGTCCGTTCAGTCACCGGACCCCCGTGACACCAGACCCCCATGACCAAGGGAGCGCCCCACCGTGCGGAAGACCACTACCAGAATCCTCACCACCACTGCCGGCGTCGTCGGCAGCGTGCTCCTGGCCGCCGCGCCGGCCGGGGCCGCTCCCACCTGGCAGACGGTCTCCACCAACTCCAACTGGAGCTGCGCCCCCACCGTCGTCCACTCGGCCAAGGCCGGTGTCGGCTTCCAGGCCTGCCTGGTGCGCAACG
The DNA here is from genome assembly GCF_041435115.1 of Streptomyces sp. NBC_00289. NCBI lineage: Bacteria > Bacillati > Actinomycetota > Actinomycetes > Kitasatosporales > Streptomycetaceae > Streptomyces > Streptomyces sp. NBC_00289. The sequence continues at coordinate 1,504,126 of NZ_CP108046.1, forward strand.
CGGGCGACGACGCGCAGACGGTCCTGGTGGTCGTCAACAACTCGGGCTCCGACGTGACGATCTCGGGCACCGTCACCTCCGACTTCGCCGCCGACGCGAGCTGTTCGACGTACACCCTGCCGGCCGGCCAGCGGCGGGGCTGCTTCGGTACGACCGCACACGTGCCGGACTGTCAGTACGGGGCCGGGATCCCCGACCCCGAGGAGCAGGTCTACGGCGGTGCCGTGCGCCTCACCGTCAACGGCGTGGCGAACTCCATGAACTCCCCGAAGACCGAATGCCTCCCCATCTGAGAACCCCGAACACGCCGAAACGGGCGGTGCCCCCTCGAACCGAGGGGGCACCGCCCGTCGCACCTTCGCCGCGGCGTCAGTACCAGTTGTTCGCCTGCCAGAAGTTCCACGCGTCGCACGGGGAGCCGTAGCGGCCGTCGATGTAGCTCAGCCCCCACTTGATCTGGGTGAGGGGATTCTCCTTCCAGTCGTCGCCCGCGACGTCCATCTTGGAGGCGGGCAGCGACTGCGGGATTCCGTAGGCGCCGGAGGACGGGTTGGTCGCGTTCCAGCGCCAGTTGCTCTCGTGGTCCCAGAGAGTCTCCAGGCAGGCCCACTGCGCGGAGGTGGCCCAGGACGCGTCCTTGTTGTTCATCATCTGCCGGCCTGCGGCCTTGACCTCGGTGATGTTGTCGCGGTCGACCGTGTCCGTGGTGGTGGTGCACGTGTAGGTGCCCGGCTGGGCGGACAGCAGCTTCTGCGTCCAGCCGCTCGTGTTGACCGGATCGTCCAGGTGGTACGAGATGTCGGAGCCGGAGCCGTCGGTCGGGTTGGCGTCCTTGTACCAGTACATGGCACCGGTCGCGAGGCGCCCGTAGTAGAGGCCGCCGCCGGGCGAGACCATCTGGTTGAAGCCCGACCAGCCGGAGGACTTCAGGGAGTTGGCCTTCCAGGAGCCCGCGCCGGAGATCGTGTAGTCGAGCAGCCGCCCGTCCTCCGTGGTGGCCCCGAGCCGGTCGTCGCCGGTGGCTGTGAGGGTCTTGAGGACGAACCCGGTGTCGATCTCGGTGCGCACGCCGATGTGCTGGGAGCCGGCGGGCTTGTCCTCGGTCACGTTGTAGCGCAGCAGCAGGCCAGCGGCAGTGGTGCCGTAGAGGTGGCCGTGACCGTCGTAGGTCAGCTTGTCGTGGGTCCAGCCGCTGTCGGCTATCTTCACCGGTGCGTTCAGCAGGGCGAGGTTGCTGCTGTTGGTCTTGACGTCGACGCGGTAGAGGGCACCGGAGGTCGACGTGACCAGCACGGTGTTGAAGTTGAGCGTCGCCATGGCCTTCGGCTCGAAGCCGAGGTCCGGGCCGACGAGCACCTTGGCGAGGTTTCCGGTGGCGGGGTTGATGCTGCTGAAGGTCAGCCTGCCGTCGTCGAGGACGCCGTAGATGTTGACGCCGCCCGAGCAGGTGGTGGCCGCTTCGGCGGTGGGGGCCGTCACCGCGAGGAGTCCGGTGGTCAGCACGCCGGCGGTCAGCAGGCCTGCTGCTCTGCGGCCGTTCTTACGGATGTTCTTCACTTCTTGGTCCCCCCGGGACAGTGGCGATCGGACAGGCGGTGGGAAAGCAGACAGGCATGGGGAAGGGCAGACGGGCAGCGCGGACAGGCTCCGGAAAACGTCGTCGGTGACCCGTGCGTGGCGGCGGGCGGGCTACTGCCAGCCGGCGTCCGCCGGGGCGACCTGCCAGCCGGCGTCGGCCGGGGCGACCTGCCAGCCGGCGTCGGCCAGAACGGAGGAAGAGACCGCCGGCCCGTCCGTCTCGGAAGGGGACACGAGGGCCGGGGCGGCGAGGGAGGTGACGAGAAGAGAGGCGACCGCGGCGGCCTTGGCGAGACGAGTGCGCAGCATGGCTGTTTCCGTTCCTTCCGGGCTGAAGTGCGGTGTCCGGTTTTCCTCGCGTTCCGCGGTGACGCTCGGTGTGGCCGGTGCTCAGTAGCTTCGTCGCAGCTCAGGCCCGTGAGAAGGGTTCACGGCTGGACGGAAAGGGCCTTGGACTGATGCGTCCACGCGGGCCGCGTCGGTCCACCCGACGCCGCGTCAGTCCACCGGTTGGGGCAGGAAGGCCGGCGGCAGCAGCGGCACGCCCGCCGAGGTCATGCTCGCCGCACCCAACTGCGGTACCTCGCGCAGCAGTCGGCCGCAGACCTGGACGGCCCGCTCCTCCGCCTCCTCCAGCACACCGGCCAGCAGATAGAAGCCGAGGGTGAGCCCGGACGCGGAGCGGGGATGTACGGCGACATGCTCGACACGGTCGCCGGGCACGATGGCGGATCGCACCACGGCCCTGATGTTCGCGGGCAGTTGTTCACCCGTGGGCAGTTCCAGATGCGCGTGGACGAGGTACATGCGCTCCAGCGTCTCAACGGATGCTGTCAGCAACCCCGGTCCACACATGGACGGTTGCGGCCACGGCCCATTGAGTCCCTGCCCTGTGACGATCCCTCACCCTCTGCGAAGATCATCGGAGCACGGCAGACATCGTGTGAAGAACAACGGGGACAACGGGGAGACACATGCTGACCGCTCTCGGACTCGACTCTGTCGCGGAGACCGTGTACCGCGCCATGCTCAGACAGCCGGCGGCCGGAGTCGCCGCCCTCGCAGACTCCGTGGGGCTGTCCGGGGAGGAGGTGCGCGACGCCCTCGACACGCTGAGCGAGCTGGCCCTGGTACGCCCCGCCGCGGGGGACGCGGGCAGGCTGCGCGCGGTCTCCCCCGACATCGGGATGGAGATCCTCATGGCCCGGCAGCAGGCCCAGCTGGCGGCCCAACGACAGCGCCTCGAAGCCTCGCGGGCGGCCGCGGCCCAGCTCATCTCCGAGTACGCCGAGCTCCGTCCGGCCACCAGCCATCCGGGCGTGGAACAGCTGGTCGGCCTCGACCAGGTACGCGACCGGCTGGCCGTGCTGACCCGGGAGGTGACCGAGGAGTTCCTGACCTTCGCCCCGGGCGGACCGCAGACCAGGGAGAACATGGCCGCGTCCCGGCCTCTCAACCAGGATCTGCTGAGCCGCGGGGTGCGCATGCGGACGATCTACCTCGACAGTGTCCGCAGCAACCGGCCCACCGTCGAGCACGCCGACTGGCTGGCCCGGCTGGGTGGCCTCGTCCGTACGGTGCCGTCCCTGCCGACGAGGATGATCCTCATGGACCGGCGGACCGCCATGATCTCGGTGAGCAGCGACGACACGGCCGCCGGAGCGGTCCTGCTGACCGGGCAGGGAACGCTCACCGCGCTGTACGCGCTCTTCGAGACCACGTGGGAGACCGCGCAGCCGCTGGGCGAGGGCGTCCCCACCGACCCGAACGGGCTCACCGGCCAGCAGGCGACCGCCCTGCGCCTGCTGGCGGAGGGGCACACGGACGAGACGATCGCCAAGCGGCTCGGGGTGTCGCACCGCACGGCCCGGCGGATCGCCTCCGAGCTGATGGAACGCCTCGGCGCCCGCAGCCGCTTCGAGGCCGGTGTCCGCGCCGTCCAGCAGGGCTGGCTCCCGCCCCGTCCCTGACCTGCCCCGTCGCGAACGCCACGAGCCGCCCCTCCCTTCTCGGCATGCCGTTGTCAGTGCCCCCGGATAGTCTCCGCAGCACTGACCCGAACACCGCGAAGGGAACCTCGATGGCCTCGCGACTCAACCCGTACCTCAGCTTCGACGGCGACGCCCGGGCGGCGATGGAGCTCTACCGGGAGATCTTCGGCGGCACGCTGAGACTCAACACCTACGGGGAGTTCGGCCAGCCGGACTCACCGGTCGCCGACCGGATCATGCACGGCATGCTGGAGGCGCCGAACGGCTTCACCCTGATGGGCGCCGACGTCCCGCCGGACATGGAGCACAACCCCGGCAACAGCTTCGCCGTGAGCCTGAGCGGCGACGACGACGCCGAGCTGCGCGGCTACTGGGAGAAGCTGTCCGCCGGCGGCTCGGTGTCCGTCCCGTTGGAGAAGCAGATGTGGGGCGACGTGTTCGGCATGTGCACGGACCGGTTCGGCATCCCGTGGATGGTGAACATCGGCCGGGCACAGGGCCAGGACTGAGCCCGGCCGGCACCGCCCGGCCCGCACCGCCGGTCCGGCCGGCAGGGCGCCGTACAGCGGGTGCCCGACCCGCAGGCACTCGCTGACGCGGAATGCGACGGTCCGGCCCCGGGCCCTCGGCCTCCACGGTCCCTACCGGACAATGTCGTGGCATGAGGATCTCGCAGCGCGCCCAGTCCATCGCGCCCTTCTACGCCATGGAGTTCGGCAAGCAGGCCGCCGCCCTGGAGACCCAGGGGCAGCACGTCGCCAAACTCAGCCTGGGCGAACCCGACTTCGGGGCACCCCCGGCCGTCCTCACGGCGATGCGCGAAGCCATGGACGGCAGGCCCCTCACCTACACGGCGGCGCTCGGCCTGCCCGCCCTGCGACAGGCGATCGCGGGCTTCTACGCGGACCGGCACCGCGTCGAGGTCGATCCGGCCCGGGTGGTCGTGACCGCAGGCGCCTCCGCCGCGCTCGTGCTGGCCACCGCCGCGCTGGTCGACCCCGGTGACGAGGTGCTCATCGCGGACCCGTCGTACCCGTGCAACCGGCAGATCGTCGAGAGCTTCGGCGCCCGCGTCACCCTGGTCCCCACCACCGCCGCGTCCCGATACCAGCTGGACACGGCCGCCGTACGCACGTCCTGGACGGACCGCACACGCGGCCTCATGATCGCCACTCCCTCCAATCCGACGGGTACCTCGGTGCCGGCGGCCGAGCTGGCCGCCCTGTGCGCTCTCGCCCGCGAGCGCGAGGCCTGGCGTCTGGTGGACGAGATCTATCTCGATCTCAGCGACCCCGACGCCGCCGGCCGGCCCCCGCGCAGCGCCCTCTCGCACGACCCCGACGCCGTCGTCGTCAACAGCTTCTCGAAGTACTTCGGCATGACCGGCTGGCGGCTCGGCTGGTGCGTCGTCCCCGAAGCCCTCGTACCGGCCCTGGAACGGCTGGCCCAGAACTATTTCCTCTGTGCCTCCGCGCCCGCCCAGCAGGCCGCCCTGGCCTGCTTCACCCCCGACTCCCTCGCCGTCTGCGAGGCCCGCCGCGCCGAGTTCGCCGAGCGCCGCGCGCTCGTCCTGGCCGGCCTGGAGCGGATCGGCCTGCCGGTCCCCGTCCCGCCCGACGGCGCGTTCTACGTCTACTTCGACGTCAGCGGCACCGGCCTCACCTCGTGGGAGTTCTGCGGCCGGGCCCTGCGGGAGGCGCACGTCGCTCTCACCCCGGGCAGGGACTTCGGGGCGGCCACGGCGGAGACCCACGTCCGCCTGTCGTACGCGGCGTCGGCGGAGGACCTGCGAGAGGGCATCGCACGTCTGGGGACGTTCGTGTCGACGCTGGACGGCGCCACGCGGTGAAGTCCGGGATCAACCGGCTGAGGAGGCGGCGGGCCGTCGCCACGAGGCCGACAAGTGCCTTCGAGCGCCGGGGATCAGCGTGCGGGTTCGGATCGGTACACGGAGACGTGGGACCGCGACTCGGCGGTGAACTCGGCACCGGTCCAGTCCGCATGCCGGGTTTCCAGGTCGAGTCCGGCCAGCTGCGCCATGAGATCGAGTTCGGCGGGCCAGATGTAGCGGTGCGGGCTGCGCGTCAGCCGTGCCTGTCTGGTCTCGCCGAAACGGATGTGGTGCGACACGACCTGCTGGCGCAGGACGTCATAGGTGTCCAGGCCGATGTAGCCGGGGTCGGACTGCCAGACGGTGGCGGTCTGGCCCGGTGGCAGCTTGCGCAGCTCAGGCACCCAGAGCTCGATCACGAACCGGCCACCGGGCGCGAGATGACGGGCGGCGTTGCGGAAGCACTCGACCTGCTCGGCCTGGGTGAGCAGGTTCGAGATCGTGTTGTACACGAGGTAGACGAGGCTGAACCGGCCGGGTGCGACCGTCGTCGCCATGTCACCGATGACCACCGGGATCGTCGCCTCGTCGGCCTTGGTGCGCAGTTGCTCCACCATCGGCAGTGACAACTCGACACCGGTGACCGGGACTCCTCGCGCGGCGAGCGGAACCGCCACCCGGCCGGTACCGATGGCGAACTCCAACGCCGCTCCGTCGCCAGCGAGTTGGGCGAGGCGGTCCACTGCCGGTTCCAGGACCGCGGGTTCGAACATGCCGGACCCGGGCGTGTCGTAGCGCTGCGCGGCCTCGGTGTCCCAGATCTCGTCCTGTTCCATTCCGCCAACGGTCGCCGCCGCGCCGGGGGCATGTCCAATGGATATTCGTGGCTCGGCCAACTCCATCCGTCGGCCCCCAGCTCGCCCGCCCGCAGCGCGGGAGGCGGGCTCGCGTCAGGTGAGCGCGGCCCGTTCCTTCGCGGCTCGTACGGCCGCGGAGAGGCTTTCGATGTCGTACGCCCCGTGATGCCGGCGTCCGTTGACGAAGAACGTCGGTGTTCCGGAGACACCGCTGAGGTCGGCGGACTCCACGTCCTCGGCGACGCGCGAGGCGCCGGTGTGCTCGCGCAGGGCTTTGCGGAACCGGTCGGTGTCGAGTCCCAGTTGCCCGGCATAGCGGATGAGGTCGATGGCCGTGAGGTCGCCCTGGTGGGTCATCAGCAGGTCGTGCATGTCCCAGTACCTGCCCTGGTCGGCTGCCGCTTCGGCGGCCTCGGCGGCGAGTTGGGCGTGGGGGTGGACGTCTTCGAGGGGTAGGTGCCTCCAGACGTAGCGGACGTCTCCGAAGTCGGCGAGCAGTTCGCGGACGACGGGTTCCGCGAGCCCGCAGTAGGGGCATTCGAAGTCGCCGTACTCGACGACCGTCACGGGGGCGTCGAGCGGTCCGCGGATGTGGTCCCGCTCGTTGTCGACCGGCACGGCCAGGTCGATGATCCACTCCCCGGTGCCGAGCAGGGCGCGGCTGCGCGAGCGTCCGGGAAGGAGCCCGATGACCCAGGTGACGGCCCAGGTCATGGCGAACGAGCACACCACGGCGCTCAGGATGCCCACCTTGGCCTGGGCGAGTTGTTCCCCGGAGAAGGCGAGCGTTCCGATGAGGAGGGACACGGTGAACCCGACTCCGGCGATGGATCCGCCGGCGAGTGTCGCTCCCCACCCGACCGGTGGGTGCAGACGGCCGCGGCTGAGCCGTGAGACCAGCCAGGAGACGCCGAAGATGCCCACCGGTTTGCCGAGCACGTAGCCGAGGAGAATGCCGAGGGTGATGGGCGAGGCGAAGGCGTCGGCGAGCTGGCCGGCGCTGACCGTGATGCCGGCGTTGGCGAGGGCGAACAGCGGCACGATGACGAAGCTGGTCCAGGGGTGGTACAGGCGTTGCAGCCGCTCGTTCGGGGACAGCGCGGAGGCGAGTCCGAGCCGCACCTCGCGTTCGAGTTCGGGCGTCGGCTGTTCCCGGAAGAGACGGAACAGGCCGCTCGCGCGCTCGAGGTCGCTGCGGCTGGCCGGGTAGGCGTAGGTGAGCAGGCCCATGGCCAGGCCGACGACCACCGGGTCCACGCCGGACTCCAGCAAGGCCACCCAGGTTGCCGTGGCCAGCAGCCCGTAGACCGCGCCTCGCCGGACTCCCGTCGCGCGCACCAGGAGGATCAGGCCGAACAGCCCGAGCGCCGCCAGGAGGGCCGGCCACTGGATGTGGCCGCTGTAGGCGACGGCGATGACGACCAGGGCCACGAAGTCGTCGACCACGGCCACGGTGAGGATGAAGATGCGCAGCCCGCCGGGAAGACGGTTGCCGAGCAGTGCCAGCATGCCCAGGGCGAAGGCGGTGTCCGTCGACATCGCCACCCCCCAGCCGTGCAGGGAGGAGTGCCCGGCGTTGACGGCGAGGTAGACGGCGACCGGAACGACCATTCCACTGATGCCGGCCAGCAGCGGGAGGGTGACACGGCTGCGTTCGCGCAGTTCGCCCATGTCGAACTCGCGCCGGGCCTCGAGGCCGACGACGAAGAAGAACAGTGTCATGAGGCCGCTGTTGACCCATTCACGCAGGTCCAGGGAGACCCCCGCGGAGCCCAGGCTCACCGACAGGTGGGTGTGCCAGAACTCCTCGTACGCGTGCGGGCCGAGGTTCGCCCAGGCCAGGGCGGTGATCGCGGCGAGGAGAAGGATGAGGGCGCTGCCCGTCTCGGTTCTGAGGAAGTCGCGCAGGGGGGTGCGCATGTCGTTGCCGCACTCGGTCCGGCCGGACAGGTTGGGGGACGCTGGCGGCATGCTCATTCCTTGATTCTCCCGCCCGTGGGGGCCGAGTGCCGGAAAGCCGTGACGCTTCGCGGGAGATGTCGTGCCGGGACGGCCGGACCGGGACCACGTGGTGCGACGCGCTGCCGCGGCGCGCGGTCCGCCATGCCCGTGACTCCTGCCGGCTCTGCTGTGAGCCGTGGGAACGCCTCGCGGATCAGGGCGAGGGTACCGGAATGAGCATGCAGCTGCTGGTGGCGTGGGCGAGCAGGCGGTCGGCGCCGTCGAGCAGTTGGGCCTGGGCGAGGGCGGTTTGACGTCCCCGGCTGATGACGGTGCCGATGGCGCGGACCTTGCCGGTGTCCACCGTGATCCGCCGGAGGAACTTCACGGTCAGATCGAGTGAGGTGTAGCCCATGCCCGGCGGCAGCGTGGAGTGGACGGCGCAGCCAGCGGCGGAGTCGAGCAGGGTGGCGTAGACCCCGCCGTGCACGCTGCCGATCGGGTTGTAGTGCTCCTCCCCGGGCAGCAGCGAGAAGACCGCGCGGCCCTCCTCCACTTCTTCGAGGGCGAAGTCCAGGGTGGCCGCGACGGGCGGTCCGGGCAGGCGTCGCGCGAGCAGGTCGCGCATCATGTCCAGGCCAGAGGTGCGGCCGGCGACGGCTGCCGAGATCGCGGGATCCTCCCACTCGTACGTACGCGTTCGTCCCACGTTCCTGTACCTCCCGGTCTGGCTTCGTGAAACGAAGCTAGTCGTGGCGTCACCTGACTGTCAATGGTGAAGCCAGGCGCCTACGATGACGGCATGACGTGGCTTGAGGTGAGCACGGAGAACTGCCCGGTTCAGCGCACGCTCGACGTGGTCGGCGAGAAGTGGACGCTGTTGATCCTTCGGGACGCCAGCAACGGGGTGCGCCGCTTCGACGAGTTCCGGCGCCACATCGGCCTGTCGGAGGCCGTGCTCAGCAACCGGCTCCGGACGTTGACGGCGGCCGGCATTCTGAAGGCCGTGCCGTATCAGGAGCCGGGCAGTCGCGTGCGCCACGAGTACCGCCTGACCCGCAAGGGCTGGGACCTGTGGCCCGTCCTCGTGGCGCTGCGGCAGTGGGGCGAGACGTACGACGGCGAACCGGAGGGGTCGGTCCTGGAGATCCGGCACAGCGAGTGCGGGGCCCCGGTACGGGTCGTCGTCGAGTGCGCCGAGGACCATTCCGCCCTGACCCCCTCCGACGTCACCGCCCGGCCGGGCCCTGCGGCACGGCCACTGCCGTGACCTCCGAACGATCGCCCGGCCGAGCGGCTCCGGCACCCCGCGAACCCGCCGAAGGCGCCTCGGCGGCTTCTTCCGAGCCGTACAGTCGGCCTCTCCGCCCGGTCTGAACGGCGGTCCACGTCGGCGGTCCCGGTCAGCCCGGCCATCCCGGCGGAGGGGTGCAACCGGTCCGACGGGCCCCGATACGCAGAGTGGTCCGTCCCGGGGCACGTGCGCTTCTATCATGGAAAATCACACCATGATGGCTCTTGCCGAGGCGGACAGTGCATGAAGGAACCACAGATCGACTACGCGGCGGTCTTCCAGGCCTTGCCCGGCATGGTGGCGCTGCTGACTCCCGAACTCGTCTACGCCGACGCCAACGACGACTTCCTGCGGCTGGCCGGGCGCACCCGCGAGCAGCTGCTGGGCCGCTACATCTTCGATGCCTTCCCCGAGAACCCGAACGACCAGGCCGCAGCCGGCATGCGGGAGACCGAGGCGTCGATGCTCCGCGTGGTGGCCACCGGCGAGCGCGACACGATGGCGCTGCTCCGCTACGACATCGAGGACGTCGCACAGCCCGGCCACTGGCAGGAGCACTTCTGGAGCCCGGTCAACGCTCCCGTCCTCGGTCCCGACGGGCAGGTGGCACCGATCGTGCACCGGGTCGAGGAGGTCACCGGACTCATCCGCGCCCGCGGCGGCCACGACAACGACACCAACCGGGCCCGCGTGCTCGAAGCCGAGCTGTACACCCGTTCCCGAGAGCTGCAGGAGGTCAACGAGCGCCTGCGCCTGGCCCACGCCCGCGAACGCGAGGTCGCCCTGGCCCTGCAAGAAGCGCTGCTCCCCGCCCCCAGCCCCGTGGGGCACCACCGGGTGGCCGTCCGCTACCGGCCCGCCACCGACGCGCTCAACGTCTGCGGCGACTGGTACGACCTCGTCGACCTGCCCGGCGAAGGTGACCGGATCGCGATCGCGGTCGGCGATGTCGTGGGCCACGGTCTGAGAGCGGCCTGCGTCATGGGGCAGCTGCGCAGCGCCCTGAGCGCCGCCGCGCGCGTCGCCGACGGCCCCGCCCAGGCCCTGGACGTCCTCGGTCTCTACGCCCGCTACGTCGACGGCGCCGAGTCGACCACCGCGGTGAACACCTTCATCGACTGGGGCAGCCACACCCTCACCTACAGCAGCGCCGGCCATCTGCCCCCCGCGCTGCTGCACCCCGACGGCACCGTGCTCTTCCTCGACCAGGCGACCGACCCGCCGCTCGGCGCCCGCCCCGAACACATCCCCCGCCCCCAGGCGAGTACGCCCTTCGTCGAGGGCGCCACCCTCGTCCTGTACACCGACGGTCTGGTCGAACGCCGCACCGAGGACATCGACGTCGGCCTGGCCCGCCTCGCCGACTCACTCACCCGCCACCGGCACGCCGACCCCGAGGCGCTGTCGGACCACCTCCTGACCGACCTCCTCCCGCCCGCCGGCAACACCGACGACATCGCGCTGGTGGCCCTCCGGCTCTGACCCGGTGACACGGACCGGGTGACGCACAGGACGCCACGCCCTCCGCCCTGCCGCTACCTGGCCGGGGTCGAGCCCCGCGTTCGACCGGCACACCGACGTTCGCGAGGCCCCACACCCGCCCGCGGACCCCGCACCCCCACAGAACCCGGTCTCCGTATGGAACCCGCACTCCCCCCTCACCCTCACCCTCCCCCTCCGTCGGAGCGGTTGTCCTCCACGACGCCACGACCACCCGCCTCCCGCGCGTCGGCCGGTGCGTACCGGTTGGGCTGGCTGGACGCGTTGCGCGGCATCGCGGCACTCGTCGTGGTGTTCGACCACTCGTCGTACGCCTTCCTGGCGGAGTTCCGGCAGTCGCTGGCGCCGCACTTCAATGCCGGCCGGTACGGCGTCATGGTGTTCTTCCTCGTGAGCGGCTACATCATCCCCGCGTCGCTCGAGCGCAGGGGCTGCGTGCGGGACTTCTGGATCAGCCGGGCCTTCCGCGTCTACCCGATGTGGGCGGTCGCCGTCACCTCGGTCGTCGTCCTCGACCTGGTCGGCGTCGCGGAGACGCGCGCGGAGTTCGGCGGGCAGGACGCCGCCACGGCAGCCGTCGCCCATGTGACCTTGCTCCAGGAGCTGTTGGGGACGCCCAGCCTCCTGCGTGTCCTGTGGACGCTCTCCTACGAGATGGCCTTCTACCTGCTGGCCGTGGCGCTCTTCACGGTCCGCCTGCATCGGCGTTCGGCAGCGGTCGCCGTCACTCTGGCCGCGCTCGCCGCCGTGAGCGCGACGGCCGGATGCGTGCTGCCGGAGTCCGCCCTCTCCACATCCGTCGGTACCGGCCCGTTGGTCGCGCTCGGCTCGGTCGCCATGGTGGTGGCCGTCTGCTGTGCGAGCACCGGGTCACCCGCACTGCGCGTGTTCGGGGGCCTTCTGGGCGGGTCGCTGGCGCTCGTCCTGGTCCCTCTCAACAGCACGGTGCGCGTCTGGGAGAGCCTGATGATCCTCGCCGTGATGTTCCTCGGCACCGCTGTGTACCGGGCCGACTCCGGTCAGAGCAGTCGGCGGGCGGCGGCGGTCACGGTCGCCGTGGTGGTCGCCTGCGCCGTAGGAAGCGCGTACCGGTACGGCGCCGGCGCCTCCTCCACCCGGCTCGGCTGGATCTCCGCGTTTCTGCTGGCCGTGCTCACCTTCGGTGCCGGGCGGGCGCTGCGTCGCCGCCGGATGCCGTACTGGCTGACCGGACTGGGCACGATCAGCTACTCGGTCTACCTGGTGCATCCGGTGCTGCTGGCGGTGATCGACGGCACGATCGGCCGGTGGCGTCAGAACAACGTCGTACTCGAAGTCGCGTTCTTCGCCGTGCTGTTGCCCCTGTGCGTGCTGACCCAGCGCTGTGTCGAAGCCCCCGGCCGGTCCTTGGGCCGGTCGGTGAGCCGGACACTGGATCGGGCGTGGGGCCGGACGCCGGATCGGTCATCGGGCCGGGCATCGGGCCCGGCATCGGGCCCGGCATCGGAGGGGGCGGGAGGCCGGAAGCCGGTGTGCCGCGGGCAGCCGCCATGACGGAAGCAGTTGTGCCACCCGCGTCTCACAGCCTGCCGACTGCCTGCTGCCTGCTGGCTGGCGGCTAGCGGCTGCCCGCGGTGGCCCGCGGTGGCCCGCGGTGGCCCGCGGTGGCCCGCGGTGGCCCGCGGTGGCCCGCGGTGGCCCGCGGTGGCCCGCGGTGGCCCGCGGTGGCCCGCGGTGGCCCGCGGTGGCCCACCGAGATCCCTGCGGCGGGCTGTCGAGCCGGCCCGCCGCAGGGATCTCGGTGGGCCGGGTCAGGTGCCGACGTAGGAGGCGAGGTGTTCGCCGGTGAGGGTGGAGCCGGTGGCGACGAGGTCGGCCGGTGTGCCCTCGAAGACGAGACGGCCGCCGTCGTGACCGGCGCCGGGACCGAGGTCGATGATCCAGTCGGCATGCGCCATGACCGCCTGATGGTGCTCGACCACGATCACCGACTTGCCGGAGTCGACAAGCCGGTCGAGCAGGCCGAGCAACTGCTCCACGTCGGCGAGGTGCAGGCCGGCGGTCGGCTCGTCGAGGACGTAGACGCCGCCCTTCTCTCCCATGTGGGTGGCCAGCTTGAGCCGCTGCCGCTCGCCGCCGGACAGCGTGGTGAGCGGCTGGCCGAGGGTCAGGTAGCCGAGCCCGACGTCGGCGAGCCGCTCGAGGATCCTGTGCGCGGCCGGGGTGCGGGCCTCGCCGGCGCCGAAGAACTTCTCCGCCTCCATCACCGGCATCGCGAGCACCTCACTGATGTCGCGGCCACCGAGGTGGTACTCCAGCACCGAGGCGTCGAACCGCTTGCCCTCGCAGTCCTCGCAGGTGGTGGCGACGCCGGCCATCATCGCCAGGTCGGTGTAGATGACGCCCGCGCCGTTGCAGGTGGGGCAGGCGCCCTCGGAGTTGGCACTGAACAGCGCCGGCTTCACGCCGTTGGCCTTGGCGAACGCCTTGCGGATCGGCTCGAGCAGTCCGGTGTACGTCGCCGGGTTGCTGCGCCTGGAGCCACGGATCGCGCCCTGGTCGACCGAGACCACGCCCGCGCCGCCCGGGATCGAGCCGTGCACGAGGGAGCTCTTGCCGGAGCCCGCCACGCCGGTGACCACGCACAGCACGCCGAGCGGGATGTCGACGTCGACGCCCCGCAGGTTGTGCGTGCTCGCGCCGCGGATCTCCAGCGCTCCGGTGGGCTTACGCACCGTTTCCTTGAGAGTGGCCCGGTCGTCGAAGTGGCGGCCGGTGATGGTACCGGCGACCCGCAGCTCCTCGACGGTGCCCTCGAAGCAGACGGTGCCGCCCCCCGTGCCGGCTCCGGGGCCGAGGTCGACGACGTGGTCGGCGATGGCGATCGTCTCCGGCTTGTGCTCCACGACGAGCACCGTGTTGCCCTTGTCCCGCAGCCGCAGCAGCAGGTCGTTCATCCGCTGGATGTCATGGGGGTGCAGCCCGATGGTGGGCTCGTCGAAGACGTACGTGACGTCGGTGAGCGAGGACCCGAGGTGGCGGATCATCTTGACGCGCTGCGCCTCGCCGCCCGACAGCGTGCCCGAGGGACGGTCGAGCGAGAGGTAGCCGAGGCCGATCTCCACGAACGAGTCGAGGGTGTCCCGCAGCGCGGTGAGCAGTGGCGCCACCGACGGCTCGTCGAGGCCCCGGATCCATGCGGCCAGGTCTCTGATCTCCATCGCACAGGCGTCCGCGATGCTGATCTTCCCGATCCTCGAGTTCCGGGCCCCCTCGCTGAGCCGGGTGCCGTCGCACTCGGGGCAGGTGGCGAACGTCGTCGCCCGCTCCACGAACGCGCGGACGTGCGGTTGCAGCGCCTCGACGTCCTTGGACAGCATCGACTTCTGGATCTTCGGGATCAGACCCTCGTACGTCAGGTTGATGCCCTCGACCTTGATCTTGGTCGGCTCCTTGTGGAGGAGGTCGTGCAGCTGCCTCTTGGTGTACTCGCGGATCGGCTTGTCCGGGTCGAAGAAGCCGCAGCCGGCGAAGATGCGGCCGTACCAGCCGTCCATGCTGTAGCCGGGGATCGTGAGCGCACCCCCGTTGAGGGACTTGGAGTCGTCGTAGAGCTGCGTCAGGTCGATGTCGGAGACGGTGCCCCGGCCCTCGCAGCGCGGACACATGCCGCCGGTGCGCTCGTAGGTCGCCTTCACCGCCTTCTTGGCGCCGCGCTCGACCGTGATGGCGCCGCTCGCCCGGACCGAGGCGGTGTTGAAGGAGTACGCGCTGGGCGGGCCGATGTGCGGCGTGCCGAGCCGGCTGAACAGGATGCGCAGCATCGCGTTGGCGTCGGTGGCGGTGCCGACGGTGGAGCGGGGGTCACCGCCCATCCGCTGCTGGTCGACGCTGATCACGGTCGTCAGTCCGTCGAGGATGTCGACCTCGGGCCGGGCCAGCGTCGGCATGAAGCCCTGCACGAAGGCGCTGTAGGTCTCGTTGATCAGTCGCTGCGACTCCGCGGCGATCGTGTCGAAGACCAGCGAGCTCTTGCCGGAGCCGGAGACGCCGGTGAACACGGTCAGCCGGCGCTTGGGGATCTCGACGCTGACGTCCTTGAGGTTGTTCTCGCGCGCCCCGTGCACACGGATCAGATCGTGGCTGTCGGCGGCGTGCGGCGCAGACGACTGCTGGTCCGCCCTCGTGGCCATGCTCATCGTGTCTCCATCTGTCGGGCGGGGCCGCCGTCGCGGTCCCCGTCGGTACCGCCTGACTCGATCCGATCGGCTCCGAGCGTACGTCTGCTTCTCCTAGGCCTGCTTCGCCTTTCGGGGCGTCAGACCAGCCAGCGGCCGTCGCGCATCAGCTCGCGGTCGGGCAGCTCGTCCACCTCGCGCCAGGCCTGGACGCGGCGCGGGGAGACACGGAACCACCGGTACGGCGTGGCCAGTGCGCGCGGGTCGAAGCCGGTCCGCGCCGCGAACCGGTCACCTCGCTCCCGCGGCAACGCGTCGATCTCGAGGATCTCGACCTCACCCTCGATCATGGACACGTCGCGGGTGTCGCCCAGTCCCAGCCGAACGGCCCGGCTCGCGGCCAGGTTCCTGCCGGTCGGGCTGTCCGCCGGCGTGGCCATCAGCAGCGCTTCGCCGTCCCAGTCGAAGGACAGCGGCACCAGGTGGGGCGCACCCTCGGCCGAGGCACTGGCCACCCAGACGTCGACGTCGTGGCTGAGCCGATGCTCCGTGTCCCGACGGCGCTGAGCGCGGGAGCGGGGGGCGGCGCTCATCGGTCGAGAGACAGCTCGGGGACACCGCGACCGGAGCCGGCGGCAGCGCCCATCCGGCGGCCGCCGGCGTCGCGCCGGGAGTTCGTCACCGGGTCGTCCGTCTCGCCGTACACGACGTCGGTACGGAGTTCGGAGCGGGGCCGGTCCGGCTCGCCGCGCGTGGGGAAGCGTGAGTGCATCGTGATGCGCATGGCAGTGACGTTAGCCGCGGCTCGGCGACGGGCGCTTCTCCATTCCTGACCGGTCCGGTCAGATGCGTCACCCGGTCAGGTGCGTCACCCCGCACGACGGCGTCCTCACACGATCGGCTGGCCGATGCCCAGCAGGTTTCCCTCGCTGTCACGGAACCAGGCGGCGCGTTCACCCCGTGCGCCCTTGCTCGGGTAGTTCCCGTCGATCTCCGCGATCCCGTCCCGTGTCCGGAAGCCGGGCACCTCGACCTTCTCGAAGACCACGCCACGCCGCTCGAGTTCGGCCACGACGGCCTCCAGGTCGGCGACCTCCCATCCCATCTGGGTGAAGGTGCCGGGCGAGGCTCCCGTCGACTGGAACAGCGCGAAGTCCGTGCCCCCGCACCGGTACAGCAGCCCACCGGGCCGTTCGTCGACGGGCTCCAGGCCGAGCCGCTCGGCGTAGAAGCGCCGCGCCCGTTCCAGGTCCTGGGCCGGAAGCCTGCTCGCCACACGACCCTGAGCCAGCAGGTGCCTGTCCTGGTTGCCGTCTTCTGTGTTCATGTGTCCACTGTGCCGTGAACGGTGTCGACTGTCGCGGGCCCACCTCCCGCTTGCCTCCGCTACCGCAGGGCCTGCCAGCGGTCGAACGCCTCGGCGACGGACGAGGATCCGCCCAGCGCTGCCGCGGCACACGATCGTCGCTATGCGGTGCAACCACCTTTGACGGATCGCCTCGCTCCTGTCCACGACAGCCAGCACCTCGTCCTGCTCGTCGACCCGCTCCACACGTTCCCTCATGCGTGGGCCGGCGGCCGTGACGGGTGGACGCGAGGCTTGCGCCGACACCGCGGCGGTCCCCGCACTGATCGGCGCCACGAGGCCGAGGCGCCGCCCACCTCCTGTGACGTGCCTAACGTTCCCTTGCTTCAGTCAGGAAGGCCTACCTAAGTTCGGCCCCATGCACCCTGACGCCCCCACCCCCGGCGACCCGGACGAACCCGACGCGCGGAGCCGTCCGGCGGCGGGTCGGCCGGTCTCCCCCGCGCTGACCGACTTCGCCGTCGACCTCACCTCGCACGAGCTGCTCCGCCGCGCCCACGTCCTGGACGCCCTCGGCCCCGACTGGGACCCCCTCGGCGCACTGCGCGACGAGAGCGCCGCGTACGGCCTCCTGTACTCGGGCCTGAGCGAGGAGCAGCAGCGCGTGTACGACGACCTGGTCGCGGCCGGCGTACTCCCCGGCACCGGGAGCGGCCGTGCTGCCACTTGACCCGCAGGCCGAGATAGGACGCCGCGCCTGGGTGGCCTGCCCCAGCTGCGACGACGTCCGTGGCTGCACCGTCTGCGGACAGCGGCGCACGTGCTCCGAGCACTGGCGCTACCTGCTGTCCCACACCGGCAGCCTCCTCCACCTGCAGTGCCCGTCGTGCACCCACATCTGGACACACGAAACCGGTTTCGGGGCCACCCGCTCCCGTTGGGAACGCATCACCGACAGCTTCCGGCGGCCCTGACCGGCAACGCCCGGTAGGACACCGCCCGCGCACGGCGGCTCGCCGGGCGCCAACGGCCGGAGCGGCACGGTCCGCGGGGATACCGTCTGCGGCATGGACGGTGATCGCCGAGGATGGCGCCTGTGTTCGCTCAGTGGGGCGGTGTTCGCCGTGTGCATGGCCGGGACCACCCTCCCGACCCCCCTCTACGGTCTCTACCAGGAGAAGTTCGGCTTCTCCGAGCTGACGGTCACCGTCGTGTACGCCGTGTACGCCTTCGGCGTCATCGGTGTACTGCTGCTGACGGGCAACGCCTCCGACACCGTGGGAAGGCGCCCCGCCCTGCTCTGGGGCCTGGGATTCGCGGCGGCGAGCGCCGTCTGCTTCCTGTGCGCCACCGGGCTGGGCTGGCTGTACGTGGGACGGCTCCTGTCGGGAGTGTCCGCCGGCCTGTTCACCGGAGCCGCCACGGCCTACGTGATGGATCTGGCGCCTTCGGGCGGCGCTGCCCGGGCCACGTTCGTGGCGACGGCCGCCAACATGGGCGGGCTGGGCTGTGGTCCGCTGCTCGCCGGAGTGCTCGCGCAGTACGCCCCCTGGCCGCTGTACCTGCCGTTCGCCGTGCACCTCGCCCTGGTGGCCTGCTCGGCCGCCGTCCTGCTGCGGCTTCCGGAAACGGTGGGAGAGAGGCGGCCGCTGCGCTCCGTACGCCCACAGCGCCCCCAACTCCCCACCCAGGTGCGGGCGGTGTTCGGGCCGGCTGCGATCGCCGCGTTCGTGGGGTTCGCCCTGTTCGGCGTGTTCACGTCGGTCAGCCCCGCCTTCCTCGCACAGTCCCTGAACGTGACCAACCATGCCGTGAGCGGGCTGGTCGTCGCCCTCGCCTTCTTCGCCTCCACCGCCGGGCAACTGGCCGTCGGCCGGATCGGTGTGGGGCGGTCGCTGCCCCTGGGCTGCGCGACCCTCTTCGCGGGGCTGGCGCTGCTCGCCGGCGCGCTCCGGTGGGACCTGCTGTCCCTGGTCGTGCTGAGCGCGGTCGTGGGCGGCGCCGGGCAGGGGCTGGCCTTCCGCGGGGCCCTGTCCGCCGTGGCCGAGGCGTCTCCCGCGGGCCGGCGCGCGGCGGTCATCTCGACCCTGTTCGTGGTGGCCTACACGGGCATCTCGGTACCGGTGATCGGGGTCGGAGTGCTGGTCGGCCCGGTCGGCCTGGAGGGCGCCGGTCTGATCTTCATCGTCTGCATGGGCGTCCTGGTCTCGGCCGCGGGCGTCTACCTGCTCCGGCGACCGGTTCCGGTGAGGACGTGACAACGGCCGCACCTGCCGAGCCGCGCGGGACGGCCCGTCGGTCCGGAGTCCGGCCGCGCTCGTGATCGCGATCGCGATCGGCGCAGCGGACATGGCGGGCACCCACACCCCGCATACCCTGTCCCCGTGTCAGCCTCCCGCCTGCATCGTGTCGCCGTCCTCGTGCTCGAAGGTGCGAAGCCGCTCGATGTGGGCATCCCCGCCCAGGTGTTCACGACCCGAGCGAGCATGCCGTACGAGGTGCGGGTGTGCGGGGCCGAACCCGGTCTGGTGACGGGCGGCGACGGCCTGTCGTACCACGTCGCCCACGGCCTGGACACGCTCACCTGGGCCGACGTCGTGTTCATCCCCGGCTACCGGTTCCCGGACCGGGACGACCCACCGCGAGCCGTCGTCGACGCGCTGGTCACCGCCCACGACCGGGGCGCACGGCTCGCCGCCATCTCGACGGGCGCCTTCGCGCTCGCCGCCACGGGCCTGCTCGACGGCAGGCGTGCCACGACACACTGGCACTACACACGGGCACTCGCGGCGAAGCATCCGCTCGTCCGGGTCGACGAGAACGTCCTGTTCGTCGACGAGGGCAGTGTGCTGACGTCGGCCGGCGCCGCCTCGGGCATCGACCTCTGCCTGCACATCCTGCGCGGGGAACTCGGGGTGGCCGCGTCCAACCACGCCGCCCGGCGTCTGGTCGCGGCCCCCTACCGCAGCGGCGGCCAGGCACAGTACGTACCGCGCAGTGTGCCCGAACCGCTCGGGGAGCGGTTCGCCGCCACCCGTGAGTGGGCGCTGCACCGGCTCGGTGAACCCCTCACCCTCGACGTCCTGGCCCGGCATGCGGCGGTGGCCCCGCGCACGTTCTCGCGACGCTTCGTCGAGGACACGGGGTACACGCCGATGCAGTGGGTGATGCGTGCCCGCATCGACATGGCCCGTGAACTGCTGGAGCGTTCGGAGCGGAGCGTCGAGCAGATCGCCGCCGACGTGGGTCTGGGCACCGGCGCGAATCTGCGGATGCACTTCCAGCGCATCCTCGGCACGACCCCGAGCGAGTACCGGCGCACTTTCGCGCGGGGCGAGTAGTCCCCGCCACCGAGCGGTCGTCCGCCGCCGCGCGGCACCCCCACCGCCTGGCGCGATCCTTTCGAACCATGGCGATCCCGCCGCTGTCACGAGCGGACGCCGCGCGCGAGCCTGGTGGCGAACCGAAGGGACACTCTCATGACTCGCATCGCCATCAACGGATTCGGCCGCATCGGACGCAACGTGCTGCGCGCACTCCTCGAACGCGACAGCGACCTCGAACTCGTCGCCGTCAACGACCTCACGAAGCCCGCCACCCTCGCACGCCTGCTGGCCTACGACTCGACGGCGGGCCGGCTCGGCCGCCCGGTCACCGCCGACGAGGACGCGCTCGTCGTCGACGGCCGTCGCGTTCGGGTGCTCGCCGAGCGTGAACCGGCACAGCTGCCCTGGCGCGAGCTCGGTGTCGACATCGTCCTGGAGGCGACCGGTCGCTTCACCTCGGCCAAGGACGCCCGCGCCCACCTCGACGCGGGCGCGAGGAAGGTGCTCGTCAGCGCACCCTCGGACGGCGCCGACGTCACGCTCGCGTTCGGGGTCAACACCGACGCGTACAACCCGGACCTGCACACGATCGTCTCGAACGCCTCCTGCACGACCAACGCGCTGGCCCCCCTCGCCGCGGTCCTCGACGAACTCGCCGGCATCGAACACGGCTTCATGACGACGGTGCACGCCTACACGCAGGAGCAGAACCTGCAGGACGGTCCGCACCGCGACGCCCGCCGTGCCCGTGCCGCCGCCGTCAACATCGTGCCGACCACGACGGGCGCCGCCAAGGCGATCGGCCTCGTGCTGCCGAACCTCGAAGGCAAGCTGTCGGGCGACTCGATCCGCGTGCCGGTTCCGGTGGGCTCGATCGTCGAACTCAACACGACCGTCGCCCGCGACGTGACGCGCGAGGACGTGCTGGCGGCCTACCGCGCGGCGGCGCAGGGACCGCTCGCCGGCGTCCTCGAGTACTCGGACGACGAGCTCGTGTCGTCCGACATCACCGGCAATCCGGCCTCGTCGATCTTCGACTCGGCGCTCACCCGCGTCGACGGCCGCCACATCAAGGTGGTCGCCTGGTACGACAACGAGTGGGGCTTCTCGAACCGTGTGATCGACACGCTCGAACTCCTCGCCGCTCGCTGACCGGGCACGGGACCTGTTTCGGCCGAGGCCGGGGAACGACGTAACCGCGGGAAGTGAAGATCGTTAGCAGGCCATGATCAACACCAAGCGTGTCCTTGCCGCCCTCGCCGTCGCCACCGCCGCGGTGACCGGGTCATTCGTCTCGGCCGCCCCGGCGACGGCCGACCCCTGCGGGTTCTACGCGACCGGAAGCGATGCCTTCTACAACCACTGCACCGGCGACGGGTCGCGCGTCGTGATCGAGGTGGAGGTATGGGGTCCCAACTACGAGCGTTGCGTCGCTCCGGGGCGCACCTGGCTCGGCTCCTCCGGAAAGATCGACGGCGCCCACTACGTCGGACGCACCTGCTGACCACCCGTAGACCACCGACCGCACGAGGGCCGGCCCGGTAATCATCCGGGCCGGCCCTCGGCACGCTCGCCTCCGGCACACTCGGGGCGCCGTATCGCCGCCGCTTCCCGCATCCCGCCTCGCGGAAGCGCCTACGCCCTGCTGTCGCCGTCCGCCCGGTCATGCCCTGCTGCCGCCGTCCGCCGTGCCCGGCCCCGCCCCCGGCGGTGGGCGGCGGCGGGCGACCACAGGCCGCTGGGCCCCACCGGTCGGTCGCCCGTGTCTCGGGTCTCGTTCGCCGGCCGCGTCACGGTACGGCCCCACAGTCGGCCCCCGGCAGGCGAACCCGGCGGGGCGGACCGGGCATCGGTGGCGCCATGCGTGGAACCCGCTCGGACGAGTGGGCAGCCAGGTGGGCGAGCTATCAGGAGGCGTCGTGCAGGACACCGTCGAAGCCGTGTACGCCACCGTCGCGGGGAACGTCGCCGCTCGGGCCGACCGGCTGTGGGACGTGAGTACGGCCCTGCACAGGGATCCCGAGACGTCCTGGGCGGAACACCGGGCGGCGGCCCTGCTGAGCGGGGAACTGGAGCGCGCCGGGTTCCGGGTGGACCACGGAGTGGCCGGGCTGCCGACCGCGTTCGTCGCGCGAACGGGCGACGGCGACGGGCCGCGCGTGGCGCTTCTGATGGAGTACGACGCTCTGCCCGGCCTGGGTCACGCCTGCGGCCACAATCTCATCGCCGGAGCCGGTCTGGGCGCGGCCCTCGCGCTGCGCGACACCTTCGGGGAGGTCCCGGGGACCCTGCTGGCGGTGGGCACCCCGGCGGAGGAGGGCGGCGGCGGGAAGGTGAACGAGGTGGCGGCCGGCGTGTTCGACGGCGTGGACGCCGCCCTGATGTTCCACCCCGGGGTCTACGACTGGTCGTGGGCGCCGCTGACGGCGTCGGCACAGCTGCGGGTGGGCTTCCACGGCCGCGCCGCACATCCCACCGGCAACCCCACCGAGGGCATCGACGCCCTCGCCGCGCTCATCCAGTTCTTCAACACGATCGCCGTACTGAGCAGGCGCCTGCCGTCCGGCTCCCATGTCCAGGGCATCGTGTCGCAGGGCGGCAAGGCCACCAACATCGTGCCCGACTACGCCGAAGGGCTGTTCGGACTGCGAGGCGGCACCACCGGCGCCCTGCACCGACTGGTGGCCGAACTGCGTTCGTGTGCCGAGGGCGTGGCGCTGGCGACCGGCAGCCGGGCGGAGGTGACACAGGTGGGCGAGGTCTATGAACACTTCCGCCCCAACGACGTCCTGGCGGGACGGTTCACCGACCACATCGCCCGGTCCGGGATCGAGCTGACCCAGCCCACCGCCGGGGTGTACCTGGGCTCGTCAGACATCGGCAACGTCAGCACCCGCGTGCCCGCCCTGCACCCGTTCGTCGCGATCATGGGGGCCGACGGCTCCGACCACACCCCCGATTTCGCTCGGGCAGCGGCCGGGGAACGCGCCCGGCGGGTGATGCTCGCCTCGGCGGAGGCGCTGGCCTGCACGGCGGCAGACGTCCTCATGGACTCCGCGATACGCGAGGAGGCGTGGTCACGGCTGCGGGAGCGGGAGAAGGCGGAGACGGCGTGACCGCACGATCGTACGGAGACGGCGTGACCGCATGATCGTACGGAGACGGCGTGACCGCATGATCGTACGGAGACGGCGTGACCGCATGATCGTACGGAAGGCGTCTCGCCCGGCCGTACGGAAGACGTCTCGCGCGTGACCGTACGGAAGACGTCTCGCCCGTGACCGTACGGGAGGCGTTCCGGTGGCCCGGAGCGACCGGGCGCGGTCAGTCCTCCACGGCTACCCGCAGGGACATGACCTCCGGGTCCGCGGCGTCCGGGACGACCATCCCGGCCTCCACCCCGGTACGCAGATAGCGCACGACGTCGGCGTTCAGCCGCTCACCGGGCAGTGCGGCCGGGATGCCCGGCGGGTACGGGGTCAGCATCTCGGCGGTGATCCTGCCGACGGCCTTGTCCCAGGGCACCTGCTCCACGCGCCCGAAGTAGGCGTCGCGCGGCAGGAGTACCTGTTCCAGGCGCAGTTGTGCCGGATCGGGCACCTCCACCCCGGGAGCGGGCCGCAGCTGCGGCGCGTGCTCCACCATGTCGGAGAACGCCCTCAGCAGGGCGGCGGCGCTCCGCTCGCCGTCGGCGTGGGTCAGCTGGGCGCTGATGCGGCGATGGTCGGCCAGATGCAGGTTGATGGCGTGATGCTCGCGCAACCAGTCGGACAGCCGGTACCCGGTCGTGCCCAGACTCGTGATGTCGATGACGATCTGGAGGGGATCCAGGTCGAAGGCCGCCGTGGGGCCGCAGAAGTCGTCACGGCCGTGCACGTGCAGTCCGTCGATCTCCGCGATCAGTCCGCGGGTCCTTCCGGCCAGGCCCAGCGCGTCGTCGTACAGCCCCCGGCCGTGCTGCACCATCTGGCGGCGCCACCCGTCGAGCGCCGCATACAGCAGTACCGAGGGGCTGGTCGTCCCGAGGAGGTCCTCTCGGCTCTTCAGCACCTCCGGCTGGATGAGGTCGCCCTGGAGGTGGAAGACGGAGCTCTGCTCCAGACCGGAGCCCATCTTGTGCACCGAGGTGACGCAGACGTCCGCGCCCGCGTCCATCGCCCAGGTCGGCAGATCAGGATGGAACGGCAGGTGCGCGCCCCACGCCTCGTCGACGACGAGGGGGACGCCCCGCTCGTGGCACACGCCGGCGATGCCGGCCAGGTCCGAGCAGGTGCCGTAGGGCGTGGGCGTCGTCACCAGGACACCCCGTGCGTCCGGATGCTCGGCGAGTGCCGCGCGGAACGCCTCCGCCGAGGGCGGATGGGCCAGATGCCGTTCGGGATCCCACTGGGGTTCCACCCAGATGGGCCGGATACCGGCGAGGACGAGGCCGGAGACCACGGCCTTGTGGGCGTCCCGTCCGACGATCAGCTTCTCGTGCGGGCCCGCGACGGACAGCATGGCCGCCTTCACGGACAGGGAACTGCCGCAGGTGGAGAAGAAGGTGTGCTCGGCTCCGACCGCGTCCGCCATCAGCTCCTGGGCCCGCTGGATGACGCCGTGCGAGGAGGTCCGGTCGTCCAGACCGCTGGTGGCGAGCACGTCCGAGCGGAAGACGGCGTCCCCGAGGACGGCACGGACGCGGGGGTCGGCGCCGCGTCCGAGGAGACGGGCCGCTGTCGTGTTGAGGAACGTGACGCGGCCCTCGAAGTCGAGGGCCATGGCGCCCTCGGGCAGGCGCTCCAGGTAGTCGACGGCGGCCAGCCCCGTCTGCGCGGGGTGCCGCACCAGGTCGACGGAGACGACGTGGGGCTGCTCGGGCAGCGGTGAGGGCCGGGGCGAATCCTCCAGGAGACGCCCCAGGAGGCGGGCGCTGGAGGCGATGTGGCCTCGTTCGCGTGGCGTGGTCTCGCGCGGATGGTCGGCGGGCCACATCAGCACGACGCCGCCCCAGCAGCGGTGCGTCCCCGTCACCGCGGTCGCGGCGAGTGCGAACTGGTACGGCAGGACGGCGGCCGCGCGAGGATAGCGGCGGGCCATCTCCTCCTGGCCCCCGATCCAGACGAGCCGGTCGTCCCGGATGGCGTCGGCGACCGGCACCGGAGCGCTCAGCGGCAGCCTGTGCCACGGCGCGGAGAATTCGATCGGCAGGCCGCACAGCGCCACCAGGCGCAGCATCGGTGCCGCGTCCTCGATGAGATAGAGGCCTCCGATGGAGGCCCCGGTACGGCGCACGGTGCCGGCCAAGGCGACCGCCAGGGCCGCGTCCAGTGACCCGTCGCCCCCCTGCGCTTCATCGGGCCACATGCCTCCTCCGTCGCCACGGCGAACAAGTCGGACCGGTCACGCGCTCACCGGCCCGACGCGCACACCAGCCATAACAGGACAGTAGGCGCAATCTGTGCCACAGCCAAGGGCTCCCGTCCCGTCGGCGGCCCACGGTCGACCCGAGGGCGACCCGGGCCGAATCGAGATCTGAGGTCAGCTACGTGAACAACCCCGCCAACGACTTCGCCTCCTGAGTTGCGCCGTGCAGACCTCTTTCCGCCTGAGAGAAGTCATGGCATGCTCACGGCCGACACAATTATGGACGTTGTTCATGTACATGAATTCCGACGAAGGGCGGGCGGACATGAGCGAAGGGAACGTCAACGAAAGCGGGGGCGGGTTCCCCGGCATCACGAGACGAAAACTGCTGGGCGGCGCCGCGGTCGTAGCGGCCGGCGTGGTCGGCAGTGGCGCCGCGGCTACCGCCGCCGCATCCGCACCCGCACCCGCACCGCACGGTGAAATTCCCCGTCTCTGGAGGGAGTTCGCCCACACCCCCTACACCCACCCCCAGATCCCCTACGTCGGCCGAGCCGGCTACCGCGGCGGGGCGACGCGTTTCGCCCGCCGCCCCCTCGTGTTCGACGTCCGCGCCTTCGGCGCCTCGGCGGGCGGCACGACCGACTCCGCCCCCGCGATCAACCGTGCCATCGCCGCTGCCGGAAGGGCCGGCGGTGGCACGGTCTCCATTCCGCCCGGCACCTTCCGGATCGACGACGTCATCCGCGTCGGTCACTCGAACGTCGTCCTGCGCGGCGCCGGCAGCGGCCGCACACGGCTGTACGCGACGCGCAATCTCACCGAGCTGATCGGCGTCTACGGCTCTCGCTACGGCGGGGACAAGTCCTCCTGGTCCTGGGCGGGCGGGCTCATCTGGCTGGCACCCGAGGCCCGTTGGGATTCCCTCGTCGCCGCGATCCGGGCGAGGGCATGGCCGTTCGAGGGCTGGACCGGCAACCGGCGCGACGAATGGCGGCCGCTGACGAGCGTCGCCCCCGCCCGCCAGGGCTCCCGGACGGTGACGGTCGCCCGACCCGCCGAGCTGCGCCCCGGCAGTCTCGTCCTCCTCCGGCTCGCCGACGACCCGGGGCACACGCTGCTGGAGCACATGGCCGGCGGCGGCCCGGGCCCCGAGGCGTACTACTGGGACGACAAGACGAAGCTGACCTCCTACGTCCCCTACGAGTGGCCGGTCCGCATCACCCGCGTCCACGGCCGGACGGTCACGCTGGAACGCCCGCTCCCCCTCGACGTACGCCCGGAATGGGACCCACAGTTCACCACCCACGTACCGGAGCTGACGGGCTCAGGTGTCGAGGGCCTGACCCTGGAGGCGGTGGAGACGCCGCAGCAGCAGCACCTGCTCGACAAGGGGCACAACGGCGTCGTCCTGCAGTGCGCGTACGACTGCTGGGTGGACGACGTGACCGTGCGCCATGTCGACAACGGCTTCGGCCTGGTGGCCGCGTCCGCCTGCACCCTGCGCGGGACCCGGGTCGCGGGCCGCGGCTCCCATCACCCCTATTTCTGCCGCGAGGGCTCGCACGACAACCTCATCGAGGACTTCACGATCGAGGAACGCACCACCCCGGCGCCGTCGAACACCCAGCTGCACGGCATCAACGTCGAGGGGCTGTCCTCGTACAACGTCTGGTCGCGGGGCGACATGCGGATGGGCACCTTCGACAGTCACCGCGGCCTGCCGTTCGCCAACGTCCGCACCGACATCACCGTGAACAACACCGGCCGCCACGGTGGTGACGCGAGCGCGGGTCCGCTGTTCGGCGCCCGCTTCGCCCACTGGAACATCCGCGTGACCAACGGCCGAGCGGGCCTGATGAAGATCGACGCCCTGGCACCGTACTCCGCCACCGTCGGCATCGGCGAGGTCACGGAGTTCGACCAGATCGACGTCCCCGACTTCGCGGGCGACCTGCACACGCGCCTGGAAATGTACGGCCGCCCCGACGCCGTACGACCGCGGAACCTGTACGACGCCCAGCGCGAGCTGCGGCCCTAGCGGACGGCCGCCCACCGCATGCGGCCCGCCTGGGCGAGCGGCCGGACCGCCCCTCGCCCGCGGGCCGTGTTCAGCACCTACCTGATCGGAGTTGATCGATGCGTGCTCGTCCCCGCCTCGGCGTCCTCCTGGCGGCCCTGGTCGCTCTCATCGCGGGCGCCGTACCCGCCGCCTCGGCGCAGGCCGCACACCCCGCGCACACCGCACCGAAGGTTCCGCGCACCGCCGTCCTCGACGGCAGCCGCCTGCAACAGGCGAAGATCCGTCTGGATCGCGGCGACCCACAACTGCGGCGCGCTGCAAGGGCGTTGACGGCCAGGGCCGACGGGTGGCTGAACCAGGGCCCCTGGACCGTGGTCGACAAACCCAGGCCCGCACCCGGCGGCGACGTCCACGACTACCTCAGCCAGGCCCCGTACTGGTGGCCCTCCCAGCCGCCGACCGCCGACAACCCGTGGGGCTGTCCGTACGTCCAGCGCGACGGTCAGCGCAACCCCGAGGTCGACACCGGCACCGACCGCCAGGACGTCGAGAAGGTCTTCGACTCCGCCTACGACCTCTCCCTCGCCTGGTACTACACCGGCGAGAAGCGGTACGCCGTGAAGGCCGGGCAGATCCTGCGCGCCTGGTTCCTCACTCCGGCCACCCGGATGAACCCGAACCTGGACCACGCGCAGTTCATCCCGTGCAAGTACGACGGCCGCGCCATCGGCATCATCGACTTCTCGCAGTCGTACACCAGCGTCCTCGACGCACTCGCCATCCTCGACACCGGCGCGGCCGGCTGGACCAGGACGGACCGCACCGCCATGGCGAAGTGGAACAGCGACTTCCTCGGCTGGCTCCGCGACAGCGACTTCGGCAAGCAGGAGGGTGCCGCAGCCAACAACCACGGCACCTTCTACGACATGCAGCTCGCCGCCCTCGCCTACGCGACCGGCGACAAGGAGCTGGCTCGCCGAACGGTCCTGGACGCCCGCGACAAGCGCATCGCTCCGCAGATCGCCGCCGACGGCAGCCAGCCACAGGAACTGGCCCGTACCCGCAGCTGGCACTACTCGACCTTCGACCTGGTCGCCTACACCCGGCTCGCGGACATCGGCCGGCACGTCGGCGTGAACCTGTGGACGTACCGGGGCCCGGACGGACAGAGCCTGTTCGGAGCGGTGGACTACCTGCTGCCCGCCGCGACCGCGGCCGCCCCCTGGCCGCACCCGGAGCTCGAGTTCCACCGTTACGCGGCTGCCGACATCGTGCACGCGGCCGCCGACGCGGGAGACCCCCGGGCGCGGAAGGCCGTACGCCTGCTGGAGGAACCACCGGGCGGCGATCTGTGGGCCCTGCGTCCGGCAGCGGAGCAACTGGACTCCATCGCGGGTTGACCGGCGTCCTCGCTCCGAGCGCGGTCCGGCCACCCGCCTCCGTTGGCGGTGGTGGGGAACGACACAGGGCCCGGATCGTGAGATCCGGGCCCTGGTCGGCAGTAGCGGGGACAGGATTTGAACCTGCGACCTCTGGGTTATGAGCCCAGCGAGCTACCGAGCTGCTCCACCCCGCGTCGGTGATACCCACCCTACGTCACTCCGGGCGCTTCCCGGACCACCACCCCGCCGGCCCCCGCCGGCCCTCACGGTTCCGGTTGGTCCTTTTGCTGGGGGCCGTGCCAGTCCAGGACCATGACGGTGGCGTCGTCCTTGAGATTGCCGTGGCAGGCGTCCAGCACGGCGGTCGTCAGGGCGCGGACGGCGTCCCTCGGATGCGCGGCGCGGGTGTCGCGGATCAGCGCCGCCAGATCGACCGCTCCCGCACCGCGCTCCTGCATGCCGTCCGTGAGCAGGATCAGCCGGTCCCCGGGGCGCAGCCGCAGTTCCTGCACGCGGAAAGAGGTGGGCGCCGCCACGCCGAACGGCAGGTTCACGGCGAGTCGGACCTCCTCGACGGTGCCGTCGCGCAGCAGCAGCGGCCAGGGATGTCCGGCGTTGACCAGTTCGCAGATGCCCGTCTCGAGCTCGACGCACAGCAGTTGCCCG
Source organism: Streptomyces sp. NBC_00289 (assembly GCF_041435115.1). Taxonomy (NCBI): domain Bacteria; kingdom Bacillati; phylum Actinomycetota; class Actinomycetes; order Kitasatosporales; family Streptomycetaceae; genus Streptomyces; species Streptomyces sp. NBC_00289. The sequence continues at coordinate 1,533,324 of NZ_CP108046.1, forward strand.
GTGGCCAGGCCACGGCTGTGGGTCAACAGGGCCTCGTGGGCGCTGTGAGCCTGCGCGAGGGCGTCACAGCCGCTGCGGCGGGCCCCGCGCAGCGCACCGACCAGCAGCGTCGCCAGCAGGGCGGAGTTGGTGTCGTGGCCCATGGCGTCGGTGATGGACAGGTGCAGCATGTCGCGGTCGAGCGTGTAGTCGTACGTGTCGCCACCGATGTCGTCGGCCGGGACCAGCCCCGCCGCCAGGGTGAACTGGGGGGCCTCGCAGCAGGGGGCCGAGGGCAGCAACTGGTGCTGGATCTCGGCGGCCAGGCTCGTCTTGGTGGTGCGCCGGCCCAGGTGGTACAGGTCGGTGAAGCGGCGGTCCGTGACGATGATGTAGGCCAGCGCGTGTGCCGCCTCGGCGACCTGTCCGAGCACGGTGTCGTCGGCGTACTGCAGTGTCACCTCCAGGACGCCGATGCAGTCGCCGCGGTTGGTGACCGGCGTGATGACGCGCCGCCCGCCCTGCCCGTCCGGTTCCGCGTACTGGCGCTGGCTCCGCAGAACCTTGTCGTAGACGCTCCCTTGCAGCTCGATCCGCTGGGCCCGGGCCGGTGTGTCACCCTCGGCCTCCGCGGTCAGGCGCACCAGCCGCTCACCGATGAGGTCGACGAACAGAAACGACACCCGCTCCGCCCCGAGCCGCTTGCGCAGATCGCGCGCGACCACGTAGACGGACTCCCCGGGCGGAGCCGCCTCCGCGGCGGCCAGAAGCTCACCCAGTTCCAGATCTCCACCCTCCACGGCAACCTCCTATCCGTTGTCGCCACTACTTCCCCGTGATTCCTTGACATCACCCAACGAATTCAACGCGGCCGGTCAGGACAGGTTGCGCTCCGGGCAACCGCGACACGGTGCGGGACCGTCGAGGCGGCGGGCGACACGGCGCCGGTGGAGATCCGGCCGGGTGCCGGGCGCCGGGACACGGCGGCTCCGCGACGGCCACGAAAGGGCGTTACCCGTCGTACGCGCGCGGCCTCGCGGTGGACGAGCGCGCATCAGGGTGCGGCCCGCCACACCCCGCCGCGCTCTCCGCCGCGGCTCCTCCGGGCTGCCGACTTGAGCGGCACGGGCGGGGCCGGGCCGATAGGCTGAGGGTGCTTGGCGGACTCGCATGCCCGCACCCGGAGCTCCCTCCCGGACGGAGCCCCGTCGACCGCAGCACAGGAGGAACCGTGGCCGGTCAGTTCGAGGCGAGAGCCGAGATCAACCGCCCCGTCGAGGAGGTCTTCGCCTTCCTCGCCGCGGGCACCAACGACCCCAAGTTCAGCCCCAGGGTCCAGGAGATCACGAAGACTCCGGAGGGCCCGACCGCAGTGGGCACGGTCTTCACGAGCACGGTCAAGGACGCCGGCATGAAGACGGGCCGGAAGTTCCGGATCACCGAGTTCGAGGCTCCCCACCGCATCCGGTGGACGGAGATCTCGAAGAACGTCGTGACGGCGGACGAGGGCGGCTACGACCTGGAAGCCACCGCTTCGGGCACCACCAACGTGCGGATCTTCAACATCCTCGAAGGCCACGGCATCGGCAAGCTGCTGGTGGGCTTCGCGCTGGGTGCGGCACGCAAGGACGCGAACGCGTTCGGGCAGCGGATCAAGACCGCGGTGGAGGCGTCCTGACGGCTGCGGCCCCCAGCTTGTGAGCCGGCGGGCGATCCGTCCGGCGTGGTGGTCGCGGACCGGTCCTGGCGGCGAGCCCCGCGGATCGCCCGGATGCCGGTGAGGTTTCGCGTGGGGCCGACCCGTGGTGCCTCGACGTTCTCGGCCAGGCGCCGCGGGCTCACCGGCCCGTACGGCGGGTTACCGCTGTTTGCGGCCCACGCCCGCGTAGACCCAGTACTGCGACGGATCCTCGGGGACCACGTCGTCCGGGCCCGGACGCCACAGCGGGACGTACACCAGCCCCGGGTCCACCAGGTCGAAGCCGTCGAAGAGGCCGAGGATCTCGTCGTGCGAGCGGGCGGTGACCGGGGACGTGGCCCGGGAGCGGTACAGCTGTCCCACGGCGGCGGCGGTGTCCGGACGGTCCTGGTCCGTCGCGTGCGTGAGCGCCAGCCAGCTGCCGTCGGGGAGCGCGTCCCGGAAGGCGGCCACCAGGCCGGCGGGGTTCTCCTCCGGCGTGATGAAGTGCAGGATCGTGATCATCAGTACGGCGACGGGCTGGTCGAAGTCGATGAGTTTGCGCACCTGCGGCGAGGACAGGACATCGGCGGGCCTGCGGATGTCGGCGTCGACGATGTCCGCGTCCGGGTTGTCCCCGAGCAGCGAGGCGCTGTGCGCCACGGCCACCGGGTCGTTGTCCACGTAGACCACCCGGGCTCCCGGGCTGGCCGCCTGTGCCACCTCGTGCACGTTGCCCTGCGTGGGGATGCCCGAGCCCAGGTCGATGAACTGCCGCACACCGGAGTCGACGAGGAAACGCACGGCCCGCCCGAGGAACGCGCGGTTGGCCCGCGCCAGCGGACGCACCTGGGGGTCGATGCCCGTGAACGCAGCGACAGCTTCACGGTCTATGGCGAAATTGTGCTGTCCGCCCAGCATCGCGTCGTACATCCGGGCAACGCTCGCCTTGTCCGGATCAGCCCCCGGCGGAAGACCTTCACTGTCAGGCAACGCGCAACTCCCCTGTTCCAGAACCGCCTTGACGCAACATCATATAGTTGCCCGGGACGCGCGGCGAGGCCATCTCCTGACCCGCGGCCGGACCCGGTCCCCACCCCGGAAAGGCACCACCCTGCGGTACGAAAAGCCCGGCCCCGGCGAAGACGTGCCGTCGCCGGTGCCCACACGCCGACGGCTCGTCTTCTCCCCCGCGGCCGACGTGATCGGCTCGGAACTCGACCTGCACCTGACCGGCAGGCATGTCGTGCACGCGCTGACGCCCGGATTCTGCGACGCGGCATCCGTGTACCTGCTGGAGCGCTGGCTCCTGGAGGAGAACTCCTACGCCACCGCGGACCCGCCACAGATAGAGGCCCGGCGCCTGGCGCTGCGTGTGGGAGCCGACGCGGCGGAGGACTGGGAACCGGTGCTGCCGGTCGGCCAGGTCATCGTCTTTCCCCGCGAAACGCCCTACGCGCGTGCCCTCGCCACCGGGCAGACGCAACTGCTCGACGCGGTCGACACCCACACCTCCGAGCGGCTCAGCGCGTCCGGGCCGGGCGACGCCCGCATACACGACCTCCTCGAGAGCGCCTCCTTCCTCGTCGTGCCTCTGCAACTGCGGGGAACGGCCGTCGGGTTCATCGCCTGCACCCGCGGCCCGGACAAGGCCCCCTTCCTGATCGGGGAGGCCGTGGCGGTGGAGTCACTGGCCGCGCGGGCCTGCGTGGCCCTGGACAACGCCCGCCGCTACGAACGTGAACGGCGCATGGCCCTCGCCATCCGCAAGAGCCTCTTCCCCGACACGGCACGGACGTTCCCCGGCTGCCACATCGCCCACGGCTACCTTCCCGCCGGGCAGGACAACATCGTCGGCGGCGACTGGTTCGACGTCCTGCGGAGGCCGGGCGGCCAGGTCAGCCTGATCGTCGGGGACGCCATGGGCCACGGCCCCGCCTCGGCCGTGGCCATGATCCAACTGCGTACGGCCGTCCGTACGCTGGCCCGGCTCGACATCCCGCCGGCCGAGCTCATGCACCGGCTCGACGCCCTCGCCTGTGACACACCGGGCGCCTCCTTCGCCACCTGCATGTACGCCGAGTGGGACCCGGACCAACGCACCTGCACCCTCGTCGGAGCCGGTCACCCTCCCCCGCTGATCCGTGGCTCGGACGGACGCAGCACCCCGGTCACGCTCACCAGTGCAGGCCTGCCTCTCGGCATCGGCACGGGCACCTACGAGCCCACCGTGCTGGACGTGACCGAGCCGACGCTGCTCCTGCTCTACAGCGACGGTCTGGTCGAGTCCCGCCACGCCGACATCGACCAGGGCATCGCCCGCCTCGCGCAGGCCCTCGACGCGGGCAGCGCCGACCCCGTGGACGGCACCGAGCAGGACGGGCTGCGATCCCTCTCCCGGCGGCTGCTCGCCCCGTACGCCACCGGTGACACCGGTGTCACCGACGACCGCACGCTCCTGCTGGCCGAGTTGACACCGCTGAAGGACTGAGCGCCGCCGACGGGGCACCGGCCTCGTCCGGGTCCGGCGTCGCCACAACTCCCTCACCGGTCCGCGTGCGCAACGGCAGACACACCCGCCCGCAAAGGGATCCGGTCGCTCCGCCGCCCGGCTCCCATCGGCCCTGTCTGTATCGCCTGCTCAGCCGTACACTGTCAACTCGCAGGTGTGCGGGCGCTTTTGAGCGGGGGAGGCCGCCATGACCGGTGATCAGTTCGGCATGCACGAGCAGGATTTCGTCGTCCCACCCATGCCGTCGGCACCGCCGCCGGCACCCGCCGACGGTGCGCGCGCCGTCGCTGTCGCGGTACTCAACCTCAGCGGCATCGGACTGGGCTACGCGCTCGTGCGCCGCTGGCTCCTGATGGTGCTCTGCTGGGTGGCCACCGCCGCTCTGCTGCTCGCGGCGCTGCCGGCCGACCCGGACGGTGTCCCGGTGTTCGCGGTCGTCCTGTACGCCGTGTTCCTCGTCCTCGTGGTGGCGCACGGCGCGAGCGTGGGCCTGCGCACCCCTCTGGTGTGGCCCGGACGGGCGCCGCTCGCCCTCGCGCTGGGGCTGGTCCTGCTCCTCGTACCGGCCGGAGGTGCCGTGCTGTACGACGACGCGCGGGACGAGGCGGTGCAGCAGATGCTCCTGGACCGGCTGGACCGGGCCGACCGGCTGGTGACGGCGGCCGGGAAGCAGCCGTTCAGCACCGGCGAAGACGGCTTCCGCAAGGCACTCGCGGGCTACAGGGACCTGCGTGCCGACCACCCGGACTCCCGTGCGGCCGAGCGGGTGCCCGCCCGGATGAAGACCTACTACGCGACGGTCGGCGCCGCCTACGCGCGGGGCGAGTACTGCGAGGCGATCCCGCCGCTGACTTTCCTGCGCACGGTTCCGGCAACCCTGCGCGGGACGGACCTCGGGGAACTGAGAACCTGGCCCGACGATCGCCTGGCCACCTCCCTGTACGCGTGCGGGTCGAAGGCGCTCACGGGCGGTGAGGCCACCTGGACGACACAGTTCGGTGAACTGCTCACCACGTTCCCGGAGTCGGGGCCGGCCGCGAAGGTGGAACCGGCCGTGGGCTCCGCCGTCAGCCGGGGGGAGAAGGACCTTCGCGGCGACGACCCCTGCGCCGCGGTCGAGCAGCTGCGCGGTCTCGGCTCCCAGATAGAGAGCCTGCCGGGCGACAAGGCGGACATCGTCGCCGCCCTCGCCAAGGACACCCAGCGGGCGGTGGACAGTGCCGACGCGGGCACGTACACGTGCGGGGTCGACCAGTACCAGGACGGCGACTTCAAGACCGCGCAGACGACCATGACCGAGTACGCGTCGGCCCACAAGAACGCCGGCAACGCGGCCCGGGCGAAGAAGATCGCGATCGCCGCGGAGATCGCCCAGACGGTGCCCGCCGCGGGCAGGCACCTGCCCACGACAAGCACCGGCGGCAGCATCTCGGTCACCGTCCAGAACGACAGCCCGGACGAGGTCACCGTGCTCTACACGGGCCCGGTCACCGGCAGCTTCACCCTCCAGGGCTGCGGCGGCTGCAAGACGTACCCCTGGAGCAGCACCATCACCCCGGGCTTCGAACCGTGCAGCGACAGCGGCAGGAACTACCCGCAGCGCACCATCAACCTGCCCGCCGGCACCACGTACTTCCTGCACAAGCCGAAGGGCGACAGCCTTTCCTCGCCCGCCTCGGACACGGCGAAGATCTCGCCCGGCTACATCTACACCGAGTGCGCCTACACGACGGAACGCCTGGGATCGAGCTTCTGAGCGAACCTCCGCGACGACCGTCCGCCGCCCACCGGGCGGGGGACGGTCGTCGCGTGCCGGTCGCCGCGCGTGCCGGTCGCCGCGAGGCTTCGGCGCGAGCGGGCTCGTCGCCCGGACGGAGCGTCCCTGCCACGGCGGGCGACGAGCACGGGGAGGCCGCTCAGCATCCCTCGCCGGTAATCCGGAGCCGCCGCCCGCGCGGATGGGTGCGGATTCGGAGAGGGCACTCTGCTCGGACTGACTTAGTCTATTTCGACTGGTACAGTTCGACTATGCCACGTCGCGCTCTTGACAACCCCCTCGTACTCGCGGTGCTGGGCCTTCTGCTCGAACAGAGCTCACACCCCCACCACATGCTCTCCGAACTGCAAAAACGCAGCGACAACCACGCGGCCGTGATCACCCGGGGCACCCTCTACAACACCGTTGCGGCCCTGGCCGAGGCCGGGTGGGTGGCCTCGCAAGGACAACAGCGGTCTGGGAACCGCCCGGAGCGGACCGTCTACGCCCTCACCGAAGCGGGACATGCCGAACTCGTACGACGGCTCGACTCGCAGATCCGCAACCCGCAGCGGGAGTTCTCACAGTTCCTGGGAGCCGTCAGCTACCTCGGTGCCCTCGGGCCGAGCGGTGCGGAACAGGCGCTGAGCGAGCGCGGCCGGCGCCTCCGACAGCGCACGGCCGAGGACGAACGGCGCCTCGCCGACGCCCTGGCGACCGGTGTGCCTCGCCTGCACGTCATCGAGGCCGAATACGCGCTGGGGCTCGCCCGCGCGGAGATGGCCTGGATCGACTCCGTCATCGACGACATCCGCACCGGCTCACTCACGTGGCCGGTCGCCCCGGCGGCGACTCCCGCGCCTGCCGACCCCCCGAACGGAGAGGGAGCACCCGCGTGACGCCGAAAGCACCTACCGTCCTGCTCTTCGGGATCTATCCGGGCGGAGTCACCGGAGATGACGCCGGGGGCCTGACCAGCGGCAAACCCGACGACCCGGCACTCATATCGCAATCGCTCGACCGTCTCCAGGGCCGGGCAGACCGCCCCTTCCTCGTACGCGCCTACACGGCGTTCGACACCGCCACCCGGCTCGGCGGGCCGCACCCGATCGCGACGCCCACCGCCGCGGTCCAATTCGCCGTCCACGGACGCCGCTTGGACCTGGTGGCGCAGTACCGATCCGCCGGCGGGGACGTCGCCGGCTACTGCGCCTTCCTGCGGGAGTTGGTCCACCAGTACGGCTCGATCACCAGCACACTGCAGGTGACGGAAGAACCGAACGTCACCTCGAACCCCGTCCTGGACGGTTACTACCCGTCGGTGCGCGAAGCGATCGTTCAGGGAGTGTCCGCCGCCAAGGCGCAGGCCCGCGAACTGGGTCACTCGCACCTGCGGATCGGATTCAACACCACGCCGCTGTTCGGGCCGGCCGCCTCCTTCGTCACCGAACTGACCGACCTCGGCGGGGACGGTTTCGTCGCCGACCTCGACTACGTCGGACTGGACTTCTTCCCCGACGTCTTCCGACCGGTTTCCGCATCCGACCTCGCCGACGCCGTGGAGGGAGTGCTGCGCCATCACCGTGAGTCGGTGCTGACCCCCGCCGGCCTCGGGCACCTGCCGCTGCACATCACGGAACACGGCTGGCCCACCGGACCCGAGCGGCCCGCGCACCGCCAGGCGGAGGTCGTCGACACAGTGGTCTGCGTGATCGCGGCCCAGGCGACACGTCTCGGGCTGAGCGGCTACACCCACTTCGCGCTCCGTGACGCCGACAGCGCGCATCCGGGGCTGTTCCACCAGTTCGGTCTGACCAGCGACGACTACGCGCCCAAGCCCGCCTTCGAGACGATGAGGCGACTGGTCGAACGGTTCAGCGTCTGAGATTCACCCGGAGCACGGATACGGCGTCCTGGAACCGTTCCAGGACGCCGCGCCGCGGTTGCCGCTTCCCGAACCGCGGTGAACCCGCCGTGTCGTAATGGGCACGTTCGGGCACTTCATCGGTGATGAAGCCACCATGCTCGCCCACCCGACGGTGAAGCGGCAGAGATCCTTCCGCCTCGTCACACTCTCTTAAGAACTACGACCGACCGGTCCGCGCATCACGCGACGGCCGGCCCGTCAGTTGTGGATGACGAAGTCGTCGTAGACATGTACGCCCTCGCGGCCCGCGATGTCGTCGACGGCCGCGCGCAGGCGGCGCAGGTGCTCGCCGTTCATCTCCAGCGGTGGCTCGTCGGGCTGGTAGGTGGTGCGCACCGGATAGTCCTTGCCGGGGGTGGTGGTCATCTCGATGTGGCATCCCAGGACATGGGTGACGGTGCGTGTTCCGGCGAAGTCCGCGAGGCGGTGGACGCTGCGCCGGAAGTCGTCCCACCGGTCGACGTACAGACGTCCCCGGTAGACGGTGTCCCCCGTGAGGAGAATGCCGGTGTGGGGGTCGTAGTAGGTCACGGCGGCCTCGTGGTGGCCGGGGGTGGCCAGACATTCCAGCTCGCGTCCACCCAGGTCGAGCCGTACCGCCCGATCCGGATCCGCTGTCAGGCCGAGGAACGCCCACGCCTCGTCGACGTCGGCCCCGACGACCTCGGTGTCGGGGCGGTCGGTGAACTGACCGTCGCCCGCGACGTGGTCCGCGTGTCCGTGCGTGTGCAGCACCAGCAGCCGGTAGCGGTCACGCGGGTGGGCCGAGAGCCAGGCGTCGACCAGGCCGTCGACGACATGACGCAGCGGGAAGTGCTCGGGGTTCTCGGTGGCACCGGTGTCGATGAGGACCGCACGCTCGTTCCCGAACAGCAGGAAGAGGAACGGCGCTTCGTAGTGCACCGCCTTGTTCTGCCGAAGCACGAAGGTGTGCTCGTCGTAGGCGTGGACCTGGATGTCGGGATCCGTGTTGTGCTTCGCCGAGGGCGAGCCGTGGATCCACCGCACATCCAGGGGCCGCGCTGCGGGCACGCGGTGGCCGAAGGCGATCTGGCGTTCCATCCCCCATGTCTATCACCGGGTCGGACGGTCAGTGCCTGCGGAACAAGGCAGTCGCGTCACGGTCCCGGCCGGAACTGCGGTCAGTCCGAGATCGGCGACGCCGCGGAGCCGGACGCCCGCGGCTTCGTCTGCTTCCCCACCCAGTGCACGGATTCCGCCGCGGCCGGCCATGGGTCTCATGCTTGTCAGCGGGGATGACAGTTGAGCGTGCCGAGAGGCCAGTCCTTGGTCAGCCAGGTGGTCACCGCCTCGTGCAGTGGGGCGTCCAGATGGGCGCGGTCGGCCCGTACCCAGGTGCGGACGTCGGTGTCATGGTTGTCGGAGCGGGACGGGTAGATGTAGACGCATCCGATCACCTCGTCGCCGGTGGTCTCGATGACGGTGTAGGTGAATCCGCTGCGCCGGGCGAAGTCGTCCGCGTGACGTCGCAGGTCAGCGAGGTTCTCCTCGGAGGTCATGCCGTTCGCGGGGGGCCAGTCCCGGTCATGGAAGCCCGGGGTCGCGCGGATGTGCTCGATGCTGCCGGTCCAGGCGGCCAGGTCGTCGGCGTTGTGCTGCGGCCCGAGCGGTTCCAGGCGGAATCGGGGGGTGATCAGCTCCAGGGGGACGACGAAGTCGTCGGGGACGAAGGCATGACTCATGACGTCGAAGCTACGCGGTACGGCGTCGGGCGGGCTTCCTATTCGGTCAGGCCGCCCGCCTCGCGCGGAACGCACCGGCCGATGTCGTGGCGGAGCCGCTGGTGAGCGGTCCGGCAGCCGACGCATCCGGACCTCGACCGGATGCGGTGGGCCGCGGTCGAGGTCCGGATGCTTCGCTGGTTCTCAGACGCTGAGCGCGGCGCGTACCGTCTGCTCGGCGGCTGTTCCGCCCGCGCCCGAGGACGTGACGCGGCCCGCCTCGAGCACGTAGTACTGCCGGGCGGCGCGCATGGCGAAGCCGACATGCTGCTCGACCAGGAGGACGGACAGTCCGCCGCGCCGGGTCAGGGCGAGGATCGTCTCCTCGATCTCGGCGACGACGGACGGCTGGATGCCTTCGGTGGGTTCGTCGAGCAGGAGGAGCTTCGGCCGGGTGATCAGGGCGCGGGCGATGGCGAGTTGCTGACGCTGTCCGCCGGACAGCAGGCCGGCGCGGCGGCCGGAGAGCTCGCGCAGCACGGGGAAGAGGTCGAGGGCCTCGGCCACCGCCCCTTTGCCCTCGGGGCGTCCGTCGGCGACGAGTTGGAGGTTCTCGGCGGTGGTCAGGTGAGGGAAGGACTGCTGGCCCTGGGGGACGTAGGCCATGCCGCGGGCGACCCGCTGGTGGGGGGCGAGGCGGGTGATGTCCTCGCCGTCCAGCAGGACGGCGCCGTTCTTCGGCTTGATCAGGCCCATGGCGACGCGCAGCAGGGTGCTCTTGCCGGCGCCGTTGTGGCCGAGGACGGCGGCGACACCGTTCTTCGGGACCGAGACCGTCACACCGTGGAGGACCGTGGTGCGGTCGTAGCCGGCCTGGACGGAACTGATGTCCAGCATGGGTCTCATGCCTCCTCGGCGACGGCGACGGGAGCGACGGGCGAAGCCGGCTCCGGTACGGGTTCGGGTTCGGGTTCGGGTTCGGGTTCGGCTTCCGAGGCTCGGCCCAGGTAGACCTCCTGGACCTTGGCGTCGGCCTGGACCTCGGCGACCGTGCCCTCGCTGAGGACCTTGCCGGCGTGCAGGACGGTGACGCTACGGGCGAAGGAGCGCATGAAGTCCATGTCGTGTTCGATGACGACGACTGTGTGGTCCGCGCCGACGCGCTGCAACAGCTCACCGGTCGCCTCGCGCTCCTCGTGGCTCATGCCGGCCACCGGCTCGTCGAGCAGCAGCAGTCGTACGTCCTGCACGAGCAGCATGCCGATCTCCAGCCACTGCTTCTGCCCGTGGGCGAGGGCGCCCGCCGGGCGGTCGCACAGCGCGGTCAGACCGGTGGTCTCCAGGGCCTTCGCGACCGGCTCGGGAATGCTCCGGCGGCGGCGCAGCATCGTCCACACGCCGCGCCCGGCGCCGGCGGCGATGTCGAGGTTCTGCAGGACGGTCAGTTCCTCGAAGACCGTGGCCGTCTGGAAGGTGCGGCCGATGCCCATGCGGGCGATCTTCTGCACGGGCTTGCCGAGCAGGTCCTGATCGCCGAAGCGGACGGACCCGGTGGCCTTCACCAGACCGGTCACGGCGTCGACCAGGGTGGTCTTGCCGGCGCCGTTCGGGCCGATGAGGAAACGCAGGTCGCCCGGTCGGATGTCCAGGTCGACGCCGTCGACGGCGGTGAACCCGTCGAACGTCACCCGCAGGTCGCGGACGGTCAGCCCCTCCCCTCGCACGCTGTCGCCGCTCATGTCGTCCCTCCGGTCGTGCGAGACCCGGTCTCGCCGGTCGTCGTCAGGGTCCCGGCCTCGCCGATCGCCGCGACGGTTCCGGTGTCACCCGCGGTCGTACGGATGCCGGTCCCGCCCGACTTCGTGCGGATACCGGTCTCACCAGGGGTGGGAGTGGTGGTACGGCGACGCCTGCGCACGACGGTCAGCAGGGAGGCCAGTCCGCCCGGCAGGAAGCCGACCGCGAGGACGAACAGCAGGCCCTGGAGGTAGGTCCACGCTGCGGGGAAGGCGTCCGACAGGGTGCTCTGTGCCCAGGCGACGGCGATCGCGCCGAGGACCGCGCCGACCAGCGAGGCCCGGCCGCCGACGGCGGCACCGATGACGAAGCCGATGGACGGCACGATCCCGATCAGCGCCGGGGAGATGATGCCGACGGCCGGCACGAACAGTGCGCCCGCGAGGCCCGCCATGCCGGCCGCGACGACGTAGGCGACGAGTTTGACGGTGGCCGGGTTGTAGCCGAGGAAGCGGACCCGTTCCTCGGAGTCCCGTACGGCGACCAGGAGTTCGCCGTAGCGGCTGACGAACAGTTGACGGGCGGCGATCATCAGCAGGAGCAGGACGACGGCGATGACGAGGTACACCAGGCGCTGGTTGACGGGGTCGTCCAGCGAGTAGCCGAAGAAGCCCTGGATGTCGGTCAGGCCGTTGGTGCCTCCGGTGGTGGCCTGCTGGCCGACCAGCCAGATGGACAGGGCGGCGGCGAGTGCCTGGCTCAGGATCGCGAAGTAGGCGCCCTTGACCCGGCGTTGGAAGACGAAGAAGCCGAGCAGTGCGGCGACCGCCATCGGCAGCAGTACGGTCATGAGCAGGGCGAAGGCCGGGTTGGCGAAGGGCCGCCACCACCAGGGCAGGGCGTCGCCGGTGCCGTAGAGCTGCATGAAGTCGGGCAGCGTCTCGCCGGTGGCGGCGGCGTCGGCGAGCTTGAGGTGCATGGCCATGGCGTAGCCGCCGAGGCCGAAGAAGACTCCCTGGCCGAGCACCATGAGTCCGCCGCGGCCCCAGGCGAGGCTGACACCGACGGCCACGATGGCGTAGCAGAGGTACTTCGCGAGGAGGGAGAGGCGGAAGTCGGAGAGGGCGAGGGGGGCGACGCCGAGCAGGAGGACGGCGCCGAGGGCGAAGGCGCCGGGTACCCGTAGGCGTGCCGCGAGGGGCATGGCCGCCGGGGTCGCCGCGGACGGGGTCGTTGTCGTCATGCGAGGCTCCGGGTGCGCAGTGTGTACAGGCCCTGGGGACGCCACTGGAGGAAGGCGACGATCGCCACCAGTACGACGACCTTCGCGACGCTGACCGTCGTCGAGTACTCCAGGACCGACTGGAGCACGCCGAGCGCGAAGGCGGTGATGACGCTGCCCTTGAGCTGGCCGATGCCGCCCACGACGACGACGAGGAAGGCGTCGACGATGTAGTTGGTGCCCATCGTCGGGCCGATCGGGCCGACCAGGGTGAGCGCTACGCCGGCCACGCCCGCGAGGCCCGAGCCGATGAAGAAGGTCACGCGGTCGACCTGTCCGGTGGCGATGCCGGACACCTCGGCGAGGTCCCGGTTCTGTACGACGGCCCGGATACGCCGGCCGAGCGGGGTGAGCCGCAGGATGAGGGTGAGGGCGAGGACGCTCAGCAGGGCGAGACCGAGGATGAACAGCCTGCTGTTGGCGAAGGTGACGCCGCCGCCCAGCGAGATGTTGCCGGTGAGCAGGTCGGGGGCGTGGGTCTGCACGTTGGGTGCGCCGAAGACGTCCCGTGCGAGTTGCTGGAGCATGAGCGAGACGCCCCAGGTGACCAGCAGGGTGTCCAGCGGCCGTGTGTAGAGCCGGCGGATGAGCAGCCACTCCAGCAGCGCGCCCATGGTGCCCGCGACCACGAACGCCACCGGAAGCGCGACGAGCAGGGAGAGGCCGGCGTCGCTGATGGACTTCTGGAGGACGTACGTCGTGTAGGCGCCGGCCATGATGAACTCGCCGTGCGCCATGTTGATCACGCCCATCTGACCGAAGGTCAGGGTCAGGCCGAGCGCGATGAGCAGGAGGACGGCACCGATGCTGATGCCGGTGAATGACTGGTTGAGGATGACCGTCATGGGTCGGCTCCGGTTCGGGGACGGGAGTGCGGGCTTGCCGTGGGGGCGACCCGGCCCGGTGAGGGGGCCGGGTCCATCCGTCGGGCCGGGGCTCAGGAGAGGCCGGAGGCCCAGGAGTAGCCCTTGAGGTACGGGTCCGGCTTGATCGGCTTGCCCGAGTTCCACACCTCGGTGATGAGGCCGTCGGAGCCGACCTTGCCGATCCGGGCCGTCTTGTAGACGTGCTGGGTGGTGCCGTCGACGGTGACCTTGCCCTCGGGTGCGTCCAGGGTGATGCCGCCGGCTGCCGCCTTGATCTTGGCGACGTCGAACGAGCCGGCCTTCTCGACCATCTCCTTCCACAGGTAGACGGAGATGTAGGCCGCCTCCATGGGGTCGGAGGTCGGCTTGTCCTTGCCGTAGGCCGCCTGGTAGGCCGCGACGAACTTCGTGTTGGCCGCGCCCGGTGTGGTCTCGTAGTAGTTCCAGGCCGTCAGCTGGTCGGCCAGGTACTGGGTGCCGATGCTCTTGACCTCCTCCTCGGCGATGGAGACGGAGAGGACCGGCATGCTCTTCGCGGTCATTCCGGAGGACTTGTACTCCTTGAAGAAGGCCACGTTGCTGTCGCCGTTGAGGGTGTTGAACACCGCGTCGGCACCGGAGCCCTTGACCTTGTTGACGATGGTGCTGAACTCCGTGGAGCCCAGCGGCGCGTAGTCCTCGCCCATCACCTGCATGCCGTTGGCCTTCGCGTACGCCTTGATGATCTTGTTGGCGGTGCGCGGGAAGACGTAGTCGCTGCCGACCAGGTAGAGCTTGGTCAGGCCCTGCTTCTTCAGGTAGTCCAGGGCCGGCACGATCTGCTGGTTGGTGGTGGCGCCGATGTAGAAGATGTACGGCGACTGCTCCAGGCCCTCGTACTGCACGGGATAGAACAGCGGTGACTTGTACCGCTCGAACACCGGCTTGACGGCCTTGCGGCTGGCCGAGGTCCAGCAGCCGAAGGTGGCGGCGACCTTGTCGTCCGTGATGAGCGCCTCGGCCTTCTCCGCGAAGGTCGGCCAGTCGGAGGCGCCGTCCTGGCTGATGGGCTTGAGCTTCTTGCCCAGGACGCCACCGGCGGCGTTGATCTCCTTGACGGCGAGCAGGAGCGCGTTGTGGACCGTGACCTCACTGATGGCCATCGTGCCCGACAGCGAGTTCAGCAGACCGACCTTGACGGTGTCGCCGGACGTGTCCGCCTTGGCGCCGGAGTCCGACGCCGTCTCACTGCCCGTCTTGGCGCCACAGGCGCTGAGAGCGGCGGACGCGCCGGCGGCCGATATACCTGCGAGAAGACCGCGTCTGCTGATGCTGATCCCGGACATGCACAACCTCCTTGCCCCGAAGGGCGATGCGATAAGAGCGGAAGGGCTCCGTGGCGGAGCCCGGGGAGGGAATGGAGGTGAACGCGCTTCAGAAGCGGCGGCGTTGACGCACGGGTTCCCCAGCCGTTCCGGGGTGACGTCCGGGCTGGTTGCTGAAGTGCGACCACAGCCTGCGAGGAAACTGTTTCCACTGCGTTTCCGCGCAATTGAAGAACAGTTTCCAGAGGAAGTAATCAAGTGGCCCAAAACTGTGATGTCGTCACGGGAGATACAGGGTTGACAGCAGTGCGGTATTGGCAATTAATGCTTCCTGCCGAAAGGATCAGTTTTCCGCTTTCCCTTGTCGCGGGCCGGGTGATCGACGGTAGGCTCGGGTACCGGCCGACGACACGAGCGGAGGAGCGCGATGCCGAGACGGCCCCAGGAACTGCTCTACCTGCTCACCCGGACCGAACGTCTCGCCGTGCGCCGAGTGCGGTCCGTGCTGGACGAGTTCGACTGCACCGTCGAGGCGTGGCGGGTGCTGGATCTGCTGTCCGACGGACAGGGCCACAACATGACGGCCCTCGCCGACCACGCGTTCCTGCCGGCGCCCAGCCTCACCAAGCTGGTCGACCAGCTCGTCGACCAGAACCTGCTCTTCCGGCGCGTCGATCCCGCCGACCGGCGTCGTGTGCTGGCGCATCTCACCCCGCGCGGTAAGCGGCGCTGGCAGCTGCTGGCCCGCGAGGTGCGGGCCGACTGGGGCGAGTTGGAGACTCCGCTCACGGACGAGGAGACGCGGCGGCTGGACGAGCTGCTGGACCGGCTGGCGGGGACGCTGGAGGACCCGGGCACGCGCGGTCCGCGGCGCGTCACAACAGGTGGTCAGGAGCGCGGAGTTGGGCGAGCACGTTGAAGTCGAGCCCGTCCGCCTCGGCCAGGTAGATGCGCTGGCGCACATGCCGGTCGTGGAGACGCAGCAGGCCGCGCGGCCCTTCGTAGGAGACGGTTTCGGCGGCGGCCGAGATCGCGGAGACGTCCAGGGTGCGGGCCCGCTCGATGAGTGACGCGAGCAGCAGCACCCCCTCGTAGCAGGATTCGCCCAGGCTGCCGGGGGCCGGAGCGTCGAGGCCGAAGCGGCCGGCGTACTGGCCGTGGAAGTCCAGGGTGTCCTGGTTCGCCAGCGAGGCGAAGAATCCGGCCGTACTGAACAGGTCGGCGGTCGCCTCCGGACCGCTGGCCATCAGCATGTTCTCGTCCATCAGTGTGCTCAGCCGCAGGCAGCGCCGGTCGAGGCCGGAGGCGGCGAAGGCCCGGTTGAAGCGGACCGCGTCGCTGCCGACCAGCAGCATCAGCACGCCGTCCGCGTCCGCGTGCTCGATGCGCCGCAGCACGTCATGGAAGTCCTCGGCGCCCAGCGGGAGATAGGCCTCGCCGCAGACCCGCCCGCCGCCGCACGCGCGGGCGTATCGGCGGGCGGCCCGGGCGGTGTGCCGGGGCCAGACGTAGTTGTTGCCGACGACGAACCACCGCCGCACCTGCCGCGTCTCGGCCAGGAGCCGCATGGCGGGCAGGAGTTGCCGGTCGGGCGTCTCGCTGGTCAGGAAGACACCGTCGGTGTGCTCGCCGCCCTCGTACAGGGCGGTGTAGACGTACGGCACCCGGTGCGCGATGCGGGGCGCCACCGCCTGCCGGACCGAGGAGATGTGCCAGCCGGTGACGCCGTGCACCACGCCCGTCGCCACCAGTGCCTCGACCTCGTCGGCGACCTGCCGCGGATCGGCGCCGCCGTCGACCTCCAGCAGCCGGACCTCCCTGCCGAGTACTCCGCCGCCCTTGTTGACCTCCTCGGCCGCGAGCCGGGCGCACGCCTCACAGGCGGGTCCGAAGATCCCGGCAGGCCCCTGCATCGGGTACACGAGCGCGACGTTCAGGGTCGAATCGTCCGCCGTGAACCACTCGGGGGTGTCAAGGCTGAGCGGCCACTGCATGGCCACATGATTGCCCGCCGGCCAACGACGCCCAAGGACTGTCCGGGATCGAGACCGTTTCGTAGGGATCGACACCCGTCAACAGCCGTGGACCGCCACTCTCAGGAAACAGGGCGAAAGGGCCCATAGTCGGGCGAACGGATTTCGCTACACGTTCCGAAATTATTCGTGACGGTGCGGGGCATGCCGCCGAAACAGAGCGTCCATAGCGTCACCATCAGCCGCACAGACCCCCCCATCCGTCCTGTCAGGTCCTCCGGCGTGAAATTGCTGCTTTTCCCGAAAACCCCCTCACGGTCCCCGGCACCTCCATGAGACAGGAGCCCAGCGTGTCCCACCCCTCCCGACGCGGCATCCTCAAGCTGACCGGCGGCACAGCCCTCCTCGGCACCCTCGCCCTCGCGGGCTGCGGCCGCGGCGAAGACCCCGTCGCGAAAGCCACCGTCCGGCCCGTCGACAGCTCCCCGGCCACCGGCACCGTCAATGTCTGGGCCGCCCAGGGTGACGCCGACGTGCTCGACAACGTCATCAAGCCCTTCGAGGCCGCGAACCCGGATGTCACCGCGAAGTTCACGCTCATACCGAACGCCGACTACTACACCAAGCTCCAGGCGGCGATCGCGGCGGGGAAGGGCCCGGACGTCGCCCAGTTCTTCCCCGAGTCGCAGGCGCAGTTCCTCGATCCGTCGATCCTTCGGGCCGTCCCGGACGGCCTCGTGGAGCCGGGCAGCTTCTTCACGAGTCTCTGGGACGCGGGAGTGGCCGGCGACGTCGCGTACACGGTGCCCTGGTACGCGTACACCTACGCGCTCGTCTACCGCGCCGACCTGGCGGAGAAGGCGGGTGTCAAGGCGCCCACCACCTGGCAGGAGATGGTGCCCTTCTTCAGGTCGCTCCAGGACGCCGGCGCGCGCCGCGGCCTCGGCGCCGACAACGGCTGGGACATCTTCAACGGCCAGGACGTGGCGATGTACGCCTGGCAGGCCGGCGGCTCGCTGCTCTCCGCCGGAGGCAGGTGGACGCTCGACACGCCGGCCATGGTCGACGCGCTCAAGTACAACGCCTCCTTCTTCACCTCGGGTGCCGCCGACACGTCCGGTCCCACGTTCCTCGACGCTCAGCCGTACTTCGTCGCCGGCAAGACCGCCGCGATGATCACCGGCCCCTGGGTCATCGCTCAGCTCGACACCGCCGCGAAGAAGAACGGCTGGACCGCGTCGCACGTCGCCACCGCGCCCCTGCCGGCCGGAGCGTCGGGCAACGCCTCCTTCTCCGGCGGCGGCACCTGGGGTGTGCTCGCCGGCAGCGGCAACGCCGATGCCTCGTGGAAGCTCATCCGGCACATCGTGCGGCCCAGCACCCAGGTCGCCCAGTACAAGGCGTACGGCTCGCTGCCGGCGGTCGCCTCCGCGTGGGACGACACCGCCATCGCGGGCCAGCCGCTCCTTGACGCCTTCCGCACCCAGCTGAAGAACTCCCGGGCGTTCCCGCGGGTGAGCACCTGGCAGCAGGTCGCGACCCGGCTGGGCAAGGAGACGGAAGCCGTCGCCAAGGGCACCCGGACCGCCGAGAGAGCGGCCTCGAACGTCCAGTCGTACGCCGAAAGCCTCGGCACGGGTACGGGGTGATCAGCCGATGACCACCACCCTCCCGGGGGTGTCACGCGGCGCGCGGCGCTCCCCGGGCTCTCGCCGAAGCGTCGTCGCCTGGCTGTTCCTCGCGCCGTTCGCCCTGCTGTTCCTGCTCTTCACGGCCATTCCGACCGTCGCCGCGCTCGGGTTCAGCCTCACCGACCTGCGGGGTACGGATCTGCGGCATCCGCTCGCGGTGGACTTCACCGGCCTGGAGAACTACCTCCGCCTGTTCCAGGACGACACCTTCGTGCGGGACATCCTGAACACCTCCGTGTTCGTGGCCTTCGGTGTGCCGCTGACCATGGGCATCGGTTTCGCGCTGGCCCTCGCGCTGAACTCCGGCATCCGGCGCCTCGGCGGCCTGTTCCGGTCCGTCTTCTTCGCCCCGGTCGTCACCAACATCGTGGCGGTGGCGCTGATCTGGCAGTACGCCTTCAACGCCAACGGCACCGTCAACAAGGTGCTCGGCGGGGTCGGCCTGGCCGGACCGAACTGGCTGGACGACCAGCACCTGGCCATGCCCGTGGTCATCCTGCTCGGCGTCTGGCGCAACTTCGGCACCGCGATGGTGCTGTTCCTCGCCGGTCTGCAGGCCATTCCGCAGGACGTGTACGAGGCCGCCGCCCTCGACGGCGCCGGCCGGTGGCGGCAGCTGCGGCACATCACTCTGCCGCTGCTGATGCCCACCACGCTGCTGGTGTCGGTGCTCCTGAGCGTCTTCTACCTCCAGGTTTTCGACGAGCCCTATCTGCTGACCGACGGCGGCCCGCTGGGCTCCACCGAGTCGGTCGCGTTGTACACCTACCACCAGTTCGGCGCCGGCCAGTTCGGGCTGTCCTCGGCCGCGTCCTTCGTGACGCTCGCGCTGGTGACGCTGGTGAGTCTCGTCCAGTTCCGACTGCTCAGGCCCCGCGCATGACGGCCCTCACCGCGCCGCGGAGCGCCGAAGTGACGTCCGCCGACCGGACCGCCGTGCGCCGCGGGTCCGTGTCCCGACCGCTGCTGTACGCGGCACTGGTGCTGTGCGCGCTCCTCACGATGCTGCCGTTCCTCTGGGTGATCAGCGGCTCCCTGCGCGGTCTCGACGAGATCCGCGCCGACCCCGGTGCCTGGCTCCCCCTCCACGTCACCCTCGACAACTTCGTACGGCTGTTCCGCACCGAGGGCTTCGCCCGCTTCCTCACCAACAGCGTCGTGGTCGCGGCGCTGGTGGTGGCCGGCAACGTCGTCGCGGCGTCGGCGGCCGGCTACGCGCTGGCGAAGCTGGACTTCGCCGGCCGGCGGATCGCGTTCGCCGCGGTCATGGCGGCGATGATGGTGCCGTCCACGACGGTGTTCGTCACGCAGTTCGTGATCACCGTCGACCTGGGTCTGGCAGACACGCTCACCGGCATCGCACTGCCCGGCATGGCCCTGCCGCTGTCGGTGTTCATCATGCGCCAGTACGCCCTGTCGGTCCCCGACGAACTGCTGGAGGCGGCCCGCATCGACGGGGCGGGCGAGTTCCGGATCTTCTTCCGGATCTTCCTTCCGCTGGCCGGCCCCGCGGTCGCGACGATCACGATCATGTCGTTCCTGGTGTCCTGGAACAACTTCATCTGGCCGCTCATCGTCGCGCAGAGCACGTCCAGTTACACGCTGCCGGTCGGGCTCGCCGCCACCAGTCAGGCCGCGGCGCACGTCACCGACTACGGCCTGATGCTCGCCGGTGCGATCGTCGTGATGCTGCCGGTGCTCGTCCTCTTCCTGTTCCTCCAGCGCTACTTCGTGCAGGGCATCGCCGGCACGGGAATGCGGTGACCGCCATGACCGACCGGCAGGGCTCGTTCGACGCGCCCGTGGAGAAGGTCGCCGTACACGCCCCCGCGGGCACCGTCGTCGGCCGCCGTACCGGCCGGGTACGGCGCTTCCCCGGCATCCCGTTCGCCGAAGCACCCACCGGCGTACGGCGGTTCGCCGCGCCGGTCGCGCGCGCCCGGTTCACGGAGCCGTTCGACGCGTCCCGGCCAGGTGCCACCGCACAGGCGGTTCCCCTGTTCACCACGACCACCGTGCCGGAGCCTTCGGTCCCGGGCGACGACGTGCTGAACCTCGGCGTCGTCGCCCCGGACACGGCCGACGACCGCGCGCCCTTCCCGGTCCTGGTGTGGGTCCACGGAGGTGGCTTCCTCGCGGGCAGCCCCGTCAGTCCCTGGTACGACGGCCGTGCCTTCGCCCGCGACGGGGTCGTCACCGTCACCGTCGGCTATCGGCTGGGCGTCGACGGATTCGCCGTACTGGACGACGTCCCGGCCAACCTCGGCCTGCGTGACCTGCTGCTCGCCCTCGACTGGGTGCGCGAGAACATCAGCGCCTTCGGAGGTGATCCGGGCCGGGTCACCGTGGCCGGCCAGTCGGCCGGGGGCGGTGCGGTGCTCGCGCTGCTCTCGTCGCCCGCCGGCACCGGCCGCTTCCACCGCGCGGTCAGCCTGTCCGGCGTCACCCTCGATGTGGACGAGGCAGCGGCGCGTGCATTCCTCGCGGCGCTGGGGGACCGGCTCGGTGTGCCACCCACGCGAGCGGGATTCGCCGGCCGCGGCGTGGCGGACATCCAACGCGAGGTCATCGGCCTGCGAAACGAGCGGAACGACGGTCCGATCGTGCTCGGTCCGTACGTCGGCGACGACATCCTGCCGGTGTCCGTCGTCGACGGACTCGCCGTGCACGGGAGGGACGTGCCGTTGCTGCTCGGTGCGACGGGCGACGAGTTCGACGGCGCGACCGCACCGGAGAACCCTCACCCGAGCCCGGACGCAGCGGCCGGACGCGCCACCGCACGCGCGGCGGGCACCCGCCTGACGGACACCCTGTTCCGCGCCGTCTGCCCGCGCGTCGCGGCCTCCCGCCGCGCGGCCACCGCCGGCACCTGGCTGTACTCCTTCGAATGGCCCTCCCCCGCCCTCGGCGGCGCCACGCACTGCGTCGACATCCCGTTCTTCTTCGACCTGCTCGACGCACCGGGCGCCGCCCGGGCCCTCGGGCCGAATCCGCCCGCGGAACTGGCGACCCGTATGCACGCCGACCTGGTGGCGTTCGTCCACGGCCGGGAGCCGGCCTGGGCGAGAGCGACCGGGGGACACGGCGATCCGGTCCGCGAGTACGGGCGGCCGGGCGCGGCGTTCGCCGCCGACACCACGGGCGTGTTCGATCCCGTCGTCCACGGTCCCCTCGTCCACGCGGTGTCCGAGGCGGCGAAGGAGTGCTGATGCCGGGAATGAACCAGAGCGCTGTCCGACGGGTCAACACCTCGGTCATCCTCCGCGCGCTGGCGGTGTCGGCCGCGCCGACCACGCTCACCGGGCTCGCCGACCGGACCGGCCTCTCCCGCCGCACCATCGAACTCATCCTGGACTCCCTCGTCGAGTCGGGCTGGGTCACCGAGCTGGAACGGGTGCCGACCAGCGGCAGCGCCGGGCGACCCGCCCGCCGCTACGACCTGCGGGCCGACCACGCGCTGCTGGCAGCCGTACGCATCACCACCCTGGACGTGTCCGCGGTCGTCGCCGACGTGCGCGGCCGGATCGTCGGCCGGGCGCACCGGCCGCTGCGCGCCTACCAGGATCCGAGGGCCGCCCTGGACGACGCGGCGGCGCTGGTGCTGGAGGCGCTCGACGACGCGGGCGGCTCACCCGACCGGCTTCGCGCCGGCGCGGTCGCCGCCGGTGGCGCCATCGACGACGACGGAGTCGTACGGCGCCTGGTGCACACCACACGATGGGAGGGCGTGCGCCTGCCCGAGGAACTCGAACGGCGCGTCCGGATGCCCTGGTTCGCGGACAACGACTCCAACCTGGGTGCCCTGGCGGAGCGTTGGCGGGGCGCGGCCGGCGATCACGACAACGTCGTCTGGGCGGTGCTCGGCAACCGCACGGGCCTCGGCATCCTCATCCGGGGTGCCGTGCACCGCGGCCTCGACGGGGCCGCCGGCGAGATCGTCGAGGCCGCGTCGATGCCGGCCGGTTCGGTCGAGAACCACCCCGTGGCCGGGCTCACCTCGCCCGAACCGGAGCGGCGCCGAGTGGCGCTCGGCCGCTTCGACGCCGCCCGGGCCGGCGACGCGGGCGCGCTCGCGGAGGTCGACGAGTTCGTCGACAACATCGCGTCGATCCTCACCACCCTGTCGTGGACGGTCGCCCCGTCGCTCATCGTGCTCGGCGGCGGTCTGGAGGACGCGGCCGACGTGCTGCTGCCGCGGGTGCGCCGGGCGATGCGCGCCGCCCGCACCCCCGCGGTCGAACTGCGCGCCACGAGTCTGGGCCGCGACGCGGCGCTCGTCGGCGCCGTGAAGCTGGCACTCGACCGCATGGACACCGAACTGTTCGGCCCCCTCGTGCCCGGCGCATGACCGGGAGCTCAGCACCCTCGCCCGCGCGGCGAACCCCCCACACCCGCACCCGTGTCACGGAGCTCCGCAGCGGTACCCGTGGCACGAAGATCAGGAGTCTCACCG
Source organism: Streptomyces sp. NBC_00289 (assembly GCF_041435115.1). Lineage (NCBI taxonomy): Bacteria > Bacillati > Actinomycetota > Actinomycetes > Kitasatosporales > Streptomycetaceae > Streptomyces > Streptomyces sp. NBC_00289. The sequence continues at coordinate 1,556,164 of NZ_CP108046.1, forward strand.
TGACCGAAACCGACCGCACCGACGTCCTCGTCGTGGGCAGCGGCATCATGGGATCCGTCGTGGCCCGGCTGCTGCGCGAGAGCGACCCGGCGCTGCACATCACCATGGTCGAGGGCGGCAGCGCGATCGGCGCCTCCCCCGGCCGGCACCTGCACGACATCGACGATCCGGTGCTCTGGTCGCGCTACAACGAACGGACCGGCACCGGCATCCAGGGCATGTACACCGGCGCCGAGGTGGTCCGTGAGGTGGCGGACAGCCTCAGCGACCTGACACCCGGGATGTTCCACGCGCTCGCCTTCGGTGAGGACGCCGAGGCGATGCCCCAGGCCGCGCTCGCCTGGAACGCCGGCGGCATGGGCGTGCACTGGACCGCCGCGACGCCGTGGCCCGCCGGACACGAGGTGTTCGACTTCGGCGACCCGGTCCGCTGGACGGCGGACCTGGACACCGCACGCCGGCTGCTCGCCGTCACCCCCCGCGCGATCGGCCCGACCCGCACCGGCCGGATGGTCCTCGACGTGCTGCGACGGCGCTTCGACGGCATCGGACCGGACGACCGGCGACCGCAGCCGATGCCCATGGCCGTCACCTCACACGCCTCGGGTCGCCTGCCGCGCACCGCTCCGGGCACGATCTTCCCCGCGATCGCGACCGGCACGGACCCCGCCTTCACCCTCGTGACCGGAACACTCGTCACACGGCTCCTCGTCTCGGACGGCCGGGCCCGCGGCGCCCGGCTGCGCCGCGTCACCGACGGCGCCGAGTCACAGGTGCTCGCGGACACGGTGGTGGTGTGTGCCGACGCGCTGCGCACCCCGCAACTGCTGTTCGCCTCCGGCATCCGCCCCCCGGCGCTGGGCCGCCATCTCAACGAGCACGCGTTCATCACCGCCCGGGTGCTGCTCGACCTCGAGCGGTTCGGCATCGATCTCGACGCCCTGCCCCGGCCGCGCACCGGTGAGTTCAGCACGGACTCGCTCTGGCTGCCGCACAACGGAGCGGCGCAGCCCTTCCACGGCCAGATCATGAACCGCACCTACCTGGACGAGGCCGGCCGCCCCCTCGCGCACTCGGTGGGCCTCTCCCTGTACGCCCCCGTCGAATCACGGCCCGAGAACCGGCTCGTGTTCTCCGACACCGAGACCGACCTCGCCGGGATGCCGCGGATCAGCGTCGAGTTCGCCTACTCCGACGCCGACCGCGCGCTCCTGGGGCGGGCGCTCGACGTGGTTCGGTCGATCGCCGGTGAGTTCGGCACGCTCGACCCGGCGACCGAGTGCGCGCTGCTTCCGCCCGGCTCGTCACTGCACCAGACCGGCACCGTCCGGGCCGGCGCCGCCGACGACGGCACCAGCGTGTGCGACCCGGACGGCAGGGTGTGGGACTTCGAGAACCTGTACCTCGCCGGCAACGGCGTGATCCCCACCTCGATGGCCGCCAACGTCACCCTGACCGGCGCGGTGACCGCCGTACGAACCGCCCGGGCCGTCACCGGACGCACCAGCGCACTCGCCGCCCGGTGAGACCGCACAGTGAGAAGGGAAGCCCGACCGTGATCGACATCGCGAAGGAATACCGCGTGGCGCTGCCGTCGTGGATCGACGACGAGCTGACCGGGGTACCCGCCACGGTCCCCGACCGCGAGGACCGGATGCGCCTCGTGCACCGGCTCGCCGACCGCAACTGGCGCGAGGGCGACGGCGGTCCGTTCGCGGCACTCGTCGCCGAACGGGACACCGGCCGGATCGTCTCGGTGGGCGTGAACGTCGTCCTCGCCTCGGGAGTGTCGAGCGCCCACGCCGAGGTCCTCGCACTCGGGCTGGCCCAGACCGCGACCGGCGGCTGGGACCTCGGCGGCGACGGGCTCCCGGCACACGAACTTGTCGTCAACTGGCGTCCGTGCGTGCAGTGTTACGGCGCGACCATGTGGTCCGGGGTCCGTTCTCTCGTGATCGCCGGCGACGGCCCCGAACTCGAGGACATCACCACGTTCGACGAGGGCCCGCTCGGCGCGGACTGGGCCGAGCAGTTCGAGGCACGCGGCATCGACATCGTCCGCGACGTCCTCCGCGACGAGGCACTCGGCGTGTTCCGCAGCTACCGGGACGCCGTCGACACGGGCAGCCTCGTCGTCTACAACGCTCGTGCGGGTGCCGCATGACGCCCCGGGCCCGTCCGGAGGCACCGGGCGTTGCACCACCACGTTTCGCCACCGACATCGTCACCTTCTACCACCCGGGTTTCTGGGGGCTGGAGTCCGCCGACGCGCTGCGTGACTGGGCGGTGAGGAACCCCGGGCGGTTCTGGGAGCGGGTGATGGACACGCTGGCCGAGGCCGGCGTGACCGGTCTGGAGCTGACCTTCGCCCCCGGCGACATCGACTCGGCCCTGCGCGCCTTCGGCGACGCGCCGTCGTTCCGCCGCGCGCTGCGGTCCCGCGGCCTGCGTGTCGTGAGCGCGTTCGTCGCGGGCGGCGACGCTCCCGACTGGCGGCACGGCGGCAATCTGCCCGCGATCGTCGCCGACGCCGAGCGACGGGCGGCCTTCCTCGCCGAGGTGGGCGCGGAGTTCCTCGTCACCGGGCTGCCGATGCGGACGACGTTCGGGACCCGGCCGCCCTTCTTCGTCGATGCCGCGTACATGTCCCGGATGGCCGACATCGCCCACGTGGTCGGCGAGGCCGTCGCGGCGCACGGGGTGAAACTCGTCCTCCACACGGAGTCCAACAGCACGCTCTGGTACGAGCGGGACATCGACCTGTTCATGGCCCTGACCGATCCGCGCTACGTGTGGCTGTGTCCCGACTCCTGCCACATCGCACTCGGCGGAGGCGACCCCGTCGCCGTCGCGCGTCGCCACTCCCGGCGCGTCGCACTGGCGCACTGGAAGGACGCGGTCAAGCCCATCGACGTGGAACTCACCATCGACGACACGGTGTTCGCCCAGCAGCAGCCCTACATGACCGAACTGGGCACGGGCATCGTGGACTGGCCGGGATGGGCGGAGGCGATGTCACGGACTCCCGGCGCCGGTGTCGTGCTCATCGAACTCGACGAGGCGGCCGATCCCCTCGCCGCGCTCCGGGCGGGCGTGGCCGTGGCACAGGCGGCGAGGGAGTGACCGGCCTTCCCGGTCCTCACGGCGAGTCGCCGTGAGCCGGCCGCGCACAACGGGGGGCGGTTCATTCGACGGTCACCACCACGGAGTGACGTCCGGAGGCGCCGTCGGGGACGGTGCGGGCGCGCTTCTGCGTCTGCACCGTCCCCGTGCGGTCGGTGGCCCGCACGGTGAGCGTGTGGCCGCCCTTGGTGGCCTGCCACGCGTAGGACCACTGACGCCAGGTGTCGCGGGAGTCCTCGGCCGCCAGGGTGGCCTCCCGCCAGGGGCCGTCGTCGACACGCACCTCGACCTTGTCGATACCCCGGTGCTGCGCCCAGGCGACTCCGGCGACCATGACCGCTCCGGCCTTCGGCCGGGCGAACGGCTTCGGGGTGTCGATCCGCGACTGGGTCTTCACGGGTGCCCGCCGAGCCCAGCCGCGCCGGATCCAGTAGGGGTCGTAGGTGTCGAACGTGGTCAGTTCGAGGTCCTCGACCCACTTGCAAGCGGAGACGTAGCCGTACAGGCCGGGCACCACCATCCGCACCGGGAAGCCGTGTGCGAACGGCAGCGGCTCACCGTTCATGCCGAGCGCGAGCATGGCGTCCCGCCCGTCCATGACGTCCTCGACCGGGCTGCCGATCGTCATCCCGTCCACCGAGCGGGCCACCAGCTGATCCGCCGGCCCACCGTGCGACGGCAGCCGCACCCCACACTCGGCGAGCAGATCGGCGAGCCGTACGCCGGTCCAGCGCGCGGTGCCGACGTAGGCGCCTCCGACCTCGTTCGACACACAGGTGAGTGTGATGTCGCGTTCGATCAGCTCCCGCCGCAACAGGTCGTCGAAGGACACCGTGAGCGGCCGGCGCACCCCCTTGCCGTGGATGCGCAGACGCCAGGTGGTGGCATCCACCTTCGGCACCACGAGCGCGGTGTCCACCCGGTAGAAGTCCTTGTTGGGCGTGACGAAAGGGCTGACGCCGTCGACCCTGACCTGGGCGCCCGCGGGCGTCGCGGCGGCGCGTGACCCGGGCGACGGCAGAACGACGTCCTCGCGGGAGGCGACCGCGTCCCGGCTCCTCGTGCCGGCGAGGGTGCGGCCCAGCACGCCCGCCCCGGCCGAGGCGGCCGCGGCGGCGGTCGCCACGCGCACGAAACCGCGCCGGTCCCACCCCTCGGCGGCACCGGACCCGCCGGCCGACCGACCGGGCTCCTCGGATGCCTGACCCGCCCATCGCAGGCGGCCCGCCAGGACATACAGCAGTACGGCACCGGCGACCGCTCCCACGACGGAGGGGAGGGCGTCGGTGAGGCCCGCGGAGTCGGGCCGACCGGTGGCCGCCACCGCTCCCACCACGCCGAAGACCAGGACACCGCAGGCACCGGTCCGCCGGTGACGCAGCGCGAGGAAGCCCAGAGTCGACGCGAACAACGCGAGGACCGCGAGAATGCCGGCCTGGAGGACCAGCTTGTCGTCGGTGCCGAAGTTCTGGATCGCCCAGTCCTTCACGCCGGCCGGCGTACGGTCGACGGCCGCCCCGCCCACGGCCACGACGGGCCCCGCCTGGGGACGCACTCGCGCCGCCACCGACTCGGCCGCACACAGCGCGGCGAACCCCGCCATGACCCCGCTCAGAACGCCCGCGACCAGCCTCGACCGGCAACCGGCCGTGCGTCGTTTCTCCTGCTTCTCCGTCACACGGGGAATCCGGGCCCCAGAGGCGGCCGGATTGGTGCATCCCCGATCGAAATGAACCACGCCCGCCCGGCACGAGGTGCCCGGACACGGTCCTCCGCGCACGGGCCGACGTGTCAACCGCCCCTGCGCACCGGCATGATGGGGGCTTCCCCCGCCGCCGGGCAGCACGTGCCCGCTGCGGCTGTGAGAGATGGAGAGCGCGTGTCACGCCAGCTACTGACGGTCTGTCCGGAGGGAACCGAGGGTTTCCGAACGATCGGCGAGGCCCTGGCGCGGGCGCGCAGCGGTGCCGTGATCAGTGTGCGGCCCGGGATCTACGAGGAGAGTCTCGTCATCGGCACCCGGGTGACGCTGGTGGCCGAGCAGGCCCGGGGCACGGTGGAGATACGGCCCCGGCACGGCAGCGTCCTGAGCCTGCGGGCGGACGCCGTGATGCTCACCGACCTGGTGCTGCGGGGACGGGACGAGGACATGCCCGCCGTGGACGCCGTCCGGGGGCAGGCCGCGATGGACGGTTGCGAGGTGACCGGCGCGGCGTGGACCGCCGTTCTCGCACGGGGCAACGGCTCGCTCGCCATGCGGGACTGCCGGGTCAGCAATCCGGGCGGCGCCGGCGTGGTCGTCACCTCGGCCGTCGAGAGTTCCCTGGACTCGTGCACCGTCGAGCACCTGGGTACCTCGGGTGTCGTCATCGGCGAACGCGGCCGGGTCACGGTGCGCGGCTGCACCGTCCGGGACGCGCGGGGCCACGGAGTCCTCGCCAACGGTGAGGCCCAGGGCTCCGTCGAGGACTGTGACATCTCCTCCACCGACAAGCCGTCCATCACGCTGGAGGAGCACTGCACCACGCGCGTACTGCGCACGGTCGTGCACGACACGGCGGTCGGCGTCCACCTGACCAGCGCCTCCCGCACGGTCCTGGAGGACATCCGCGTCACCGCGACGACGGGGCCGGCGTTCGTCGTCTCGCACGGCAGCGACCCGCTGCTGCGCCGCTGCCGTACCGCCCGCACCGAGGGCAACGGTCTGCTGGTCACCGACCGGGCCCGGGGCACGTTCGAGGACTGCTGGCTGGACTCCTCCCAGGCGCCCGCGCTGCGGGTGGCGGGCTCCGCCTCGCCCACGCTCACCTCGCTGACCGTCCGGGACTGCGCGGCGGACAGCGCCGTGCTCCTGGAGGAGGAGTCCACCGCCGAGATCGACCGGCTGGAGGTGCTCGACACCACCGGCACCGCGGTCCGTATCCGCACGGGCGCCAACCCGATGCTCCGGCGGGTCCGGATCGGCGGAACGGGCGGCAACGGCGTCGAGGTCGTCAAGGACGGGCGGGGACGGCTGGAGGACAGCGAGATCGACCGCGCGGGCGGCGCGGGCATCCACGTCGAGGGCCTCGGCAACCTCTACGTCGGCGGCACCACCGTGCTCGCTCCCGCCGGCCCCGGCCTGTCGGTGGCCGCGGAGGGCAGCGCGACCGCCCGCGACTGCGAGATCCGCGAGCCCGGCGCCGACGGTGTGACGGTCGAGGCGGAGGGCGAACTCACCGCCACCCGCGTCCAGGTCACCACCGCGGCCGGGAACGGAGCCGTGATCCACGAGGGCGGACGTGCCTCGCTCAACGGCTGCACGCTCGCCGGCAGCGCCAAGGACGGCCTCCGGGTGGAGACGACCACGCCGGTCTCCGTCGTCAACTGCACCGTGCGCGACAACACGGGCAGCGGCCTCGTCCAGTCCAAGGCCGGCGACCGACTGGCCGTCGAGGGACTCACCAGCACCGGCAACGGACGGCGCGACGCCTGGGGTTACGGCGACCGCGAGGGCACCGACCCCGCCGGCACCCTGCCGGGCGGGGGCGGCGCCGCCCCCGAGACGGGTCCGCTGGCCGAACTGGAGTCCCTGATCGGCCTGTCCAACGTCAAACAGCAGGTCCGTACCCTCGTCAACCTCACCCAGCTCGCCCAGCGCCGTGCCCAACTCGGCATGTCCGCGCCGCCGATGAGCCGCCACCTGGTGTTCGCCGGCCCTCCCGGCACCGGCAAGACCACCGTGGCCCGCCTCTACGGGACCGTTCTGGCGCAGCTCGGCGCGCTGCGCTCCGGGCACCTGGTCGAGGTGTCACGCGCCGACCTGGTGGCCCAGGTCATCGGCGGTACCGCCATCAAGACGACCGAGACCTTCAACCGGGCGCTGGGCGGTGTGCTGTTCATCGACGAGGCGTACACCCTGACCAGCGACAGCGGTCACTCCGGGGCCGACTTCGGGCGGGAGGCCGTGGACACGCTGCTGAAGCTGATGGAGGACCACCGCGAGGACGTGGTGGTCGTCGCCGCCGGCTACTCCGGTGAGATGCAGTCCTTTCTCGGCTCCAACCCGGGTCTCGCCTCGCGTTTCTCCCGGACCGTGGAGTTCGAGAACTACGCGGTGCACGAGCTGGTGGCGATCATGGAGAGCATGTGTACCCGCCACCAGTACGAGCTCGGCGAGGGCACCGGTGCCGCGCTCGCCGCCCACTTCGAGCGCATGCCCAAGGACGCCACGTTCGGCAACGGCCGTGCCGCCCGGCAGGTGTTCGAGGAGATGGTCGACCGGCAGGCCGTACGGCTGGCCACGTTGACCGAGGTCGGTGAGCGCGACCTGTCGCTGCTGCTCCCCCAGGACGTCGGCGAGCAGACCGGGGCCGCCGAGGGCGCGGGCGGCCCCGCGCGGGGCGACGCGCTGTCACGCCTCGGCGACATGGTGGGCCTGGACGCGGTCAAGCGGGACGTCACGGACCTGGTCAACCTGCTCTCGACCGCGCGCCGCCGGGAGGCGGCCGGGCTGCCCGCCCCGCGTATCAGCCATCACCTCGTCTTCACCGGCCCTCCCGGCACCGGCAAGACCACCGTCGCCCGCCTCTACGGCGAACTCCTGGTCTCGCTCGGCGTGCTGCCGCGCGGCCAGCTGGTCGAGGTGAGCCGCGCCGACCTCGTCGGCCGGTACGTCGGCCACACCGCGCAGCTCACCCGCGAGGTCTTCGAACGGGCCCGCGGCGGCGTGCTGTTCATCGACGAGGCGTACACGCTGACCCCGGCCGGCGGCTCCTCCGGCTCGGACTTCGGCCAGGAGGCGGTGGACACGCTGCTCAAGCTGATGGAGGACCACCGGGACGAGGTGGTCGTGATCGCCGCCGGCTACACCCGGGAGATGGAGGGCTTCATGGCCTCCAACCCCGGTCTGTCCTCGCGGTTCTCGCGGCGCGTGGAGTTCGCCGACTACACGTCGGACGAGTTGGTCACGATCGTACGGATGCACGCGGACAGCTCGGGATACGAGTGCGGGCCGGGTGTCGGCACGCTGCTGCGCAAGCACTTCGACTCGCTCTCCAGGGACCGCTCGTTCGGCAACGCCCGGCTCGCCCGGCAGGTACTGGAGTCCATGATGACGCGCCAGGCCGGCCGGGTGAGCGCGATGGCCGCGCCGGGCCTGGACGACCTGCGGTTGCTGCTGCCGGACGACGTACCGGCGGTCCGGGTGACGCCCCAGGGCGCCTGACCCGAGCCCGGAACGGACCGGCGCGGACCGTCGCCGCTCGTCCCGGAGACTGGGGGTGCGCGGCTTCCGTCCGGGGAGGGTGCGGCGGCGGGCGGCTCGGAGCGGACCGTAGGATGCGTTTCATGCGTCGCCCCCCGCTCCGGCCTCATCTTCCGCCCCACGCACGGGCGTTGGCCCTCGGCCTCGGCCTCGGAGCACTCATGCCGTTCGTCGGCGCGCCCGCGGCCGTGGCGGCGGACCCGAAGCCGCTGCGGTTGCCGGTGATGCCCGCCCGGCTCGACGCCGACGCCGACTGCACCGGGAGTTCGGCCCAGCGTGCCACCACCGTGCCGTGGGAGCAGCAGAGGCTCCAGCTGACACGCGCCTGGGAGTTCTCCTCCGGTTCCTGGGTGACCGTGGCCGTGGTGGACACCGGCGTGTCCACGGCGGCGCCCGCGCTGAAGGGCCGGGTGACGGCGGTGGGCCAGGCCGGTGAGGACTGCGTGGGCCACGGCAGTTTCGTCGCGGGGCTGGTCGCCGCGGCCGCCTCCGACGGCGTCCGGTTCGCCGGTGTCGCGCAGCGGGCCCGGATCGTGGCCGTACGGGGAACGGACGCCCGGGGAGCGGCGACGGCCGCGAGTGTCGCGGCCGGCATCAGCGCCGCGGTGCAGGCCGAGGCCGAGGTGATCGTCGTGTCGCCCGCCCTGGAGACCGGGTCGGCGCAGCTCACCGCGGCCGTCAGGAGCGCCGTCGCGCACGACGCGGTGATAGTGGCCGCGGCCGTGCCCGATCCGCCCGCCAAGAGCGGCGCGGACCAGGAGACGCCGGCGCCTCGTGACTACTGGCCCGCCGCCCAGTCCGGGGTCCTGTCGGTGCTGGACGTCGGCGCGGACGGCGGCCGCCCGGACGACGCGCTGCTGCCCCGCGGCGCGGACCTGACGGCTCCGGGCGACGGTGTGATCGGCATCGGCCCCCGGGGCTCGGGACACTTCATCGGCTCGGGCGCCTCCTTCGCGGCGGCGTTCGTGGCGGGTGCGGCCGCGCAAGTGCGCTCGGCGCACCCGGAGTTGACCGGGCAGCAGTCGGCCGAGCGGCTCGTCTCGACCGCCTACCCCGACACCGTTCCCCGCCTCGACCCGTACGCGGCCGTGACCGCCGTGAGCGCCCCACGGTCGGACCGGGCCGCACGGCCGGGGACCCCGGACCGGCAGGTGCCGGTCGCTCTGCCCGCCGACGCCGGGTCCCGGCCCACCCGGCGTGCCGTGCTGCTCGCGGCGGGCGGAGGTGCGGTGATGCTGCTGGTGGCCTGGGCCGCGGTGGTCGTCCCGCGCGGCCGGGCACGTCGCTGGCGGCCCGCGGGCTCCGACATCTCGCCGGAGCCGGGCGGCGAGGTCTGAGACCCCGCCGCCACCGGACGGGTCGTGGTGGCAGACGAGGGACGGCCACCACCGCCTCTCAGGTGGTCCCCCGGTCCTCCCCGCCCTCCTCGTCGAGCAGCGCCGTCTGGATCAGGGTCGCCTTGCGCCGCGCGATGTACTGGGCCCGCCCGGGCGGCAGGTTGCGCGGCTTGATGTTGCCGAAGACGTAGCCCTCCGACGGCGGGCAGGACAGCAGGACGCCGGGCGTGTTGGCCTCGTCGAGGCGGCGCAGGAGCTGGTCGTTCAGCCCGCGGCCGGCGCCCGTCGCGGAGCGCACCGCGACGATGTGCAGCCCGAGTTCGTGGCCGAGGGCGATGTGGTCGAAGAGCGGGGCGAAGGGATGGTCGAAGTTGTTGCTGCCCACGACCATGTCGTAGTCGTCGACCAGGATGAACAGTCGCGGCCCGTTCCACCAGTCGGCCAGCCGCATCCGGGCCGGGGTGATGTCCTGGCCGGGCAGGCGGGTCTTGATGGCCCGGGCCGAGCCGCCCACCAGTTCCTTGAGGGCGTCCAGGGAGACCGCGTGGCCGAGCTGGTAGTCGGCCGGGACGGCGTCCACCAGCTCGCGCCGGTAGTCGACCACCAGGACCCGGGCCTCGGCCGGGCTGTAGCGGGCGGTGACGGCGTTCGCGACCAGCCGCAGCAGGTTGGTCTTGCCGCTCTCGGTGTCGCCGACCGCCACCAGGTGCGGGGTCCGGCCGAAGTCGTGCCACAGGGTGGAGAGGGCCTCCTCGTCCTGGCCCAGCGGCAGCCGCAGTCCGTCGCCGAGTTCGGGCGCGGGCAGCGCCGAGGACGACAGGCGGTGCGGAAGCATCCGTACGGCGGGAGCGGGCGGGCCGGACCAGCCCGCGGCGATGCTCTCCGCGAGGGCGGCGACTCCGTCGGAGAGGTCCTCGGCAGCGTCGCTGCCGTCGGTGCGGGGCAGGGCGGTCAGGAAGTGCAGCTTCCCGTCGACGGTCAGGCCGCGTCCCGGCTGCCGGGGCACGGTGGCGGCCTTGCGGACGTCCACCACGGAGTCCATGGGATCGCCGAGCCGCAGTTCCAGGCGGGTCGCGCTCTGGTCGCGGACCTGGGCGCTCAGCTCCACCCAGCGTGTCGTGCTGACGACGAGGTGGATGCCGTAGTTCAGGCCGCCGGTGGCGATCTGGTTGAGGGTCGGCAGCAGATGGTCGAAGTTCTGCTTGACCTGCGCCCAGCCGTCGACCACGAGGAACACGTCGCCGTGGGACTCGTCGGCGAACTCGCCGGCCGCCCGGCGCCGCCGGTAGCTGGCCATGGAGTCGATGCCGTGGTCGAGGAAGAACTGCTCGCGGTGGTTGAACACGGCGGTGACCTCGGCGACCGTACGGCTGATGCGCTCGCTGTCCAGTCGGGCCGCGACCCCTCCGACGTGCGGCAGCCCGGCCAGGGAGGAGAGCGTGCCGCCGCCGAAGTCCAGGCAGTAGAACTGCACCTCGGCCGGCGTGTGGGTGAGGGCCAGGGAGGCGATCAGGGTGCGCAGCACGGTCGACTTGCCGCTCTGCGAACCGCCCGCGACGGCGACATGCCCGCCGCCGGCCGACAGGTCGAGGACGAGCGGGTCGCGGCGCTGGTCGAAGGGTTTGTCGACCAGTCCGACGGGTACCCGCAGGCGTCCGGTGCCGGGCCAGCGGGTGGCGCTCAGGCCGCGGTCGGCGGTGACCTCCAGGCCGGGCAGTACCGCGTCGAGGGTGGGGGGCGCGCCGAGCGGCGGCAGCCACACCTGGTGTGCGGCGGGACCGGAGTCGCGCAGCCGGTCCACGGCCACCGACAGCAGGCTCTCGGCGGACTCGGTCTCCTCCTCCGGCCGCGGCTCGGGTGCGGGGGCGGAGGTACGGGGCACCACCCAGCCCGCCGTCCAGGGCACGACCTGGCTGGCGACCCGGGCCTGGACGGCGGCCCCGCGCCGGTGCCGGTAGGGGCCGGAGACGTAGGCGGCGCGGAAGCGGGTCAGCGCCTCCACGCCGCTCTTGAGGAAACCCGCGCCGGGCTGTGAGGGAAGCTGGTAGGCGTCGGGCACGCCGAGCACGCCGCGGCTCTCCATCGCGGAGAAGGTGCGCAGGCCCAGCCGGTAGGAGAGGTGGCTCTCCAGTTGGTGCATGCGGCCCTCGTCCAGGCGCTGCGAGGCGAGCAGCAGGTGCACGCCCAGGGACCGGCCGAGGCGGCCGATCATCACGAACAGGTCCATGAACTCCCGGTGCGCGGCGAGCAGTTCGCTGAACTCGTCGACGACGACGAAGAGGCTGGGCAGCGGGGCGAGCGGGGTGCCGGACGCGCGCGCCTTCTCGTACTCCAGGGCGGAGGTGTAGTTGCCGGCCGCGCGCAACAGCTCCTGACGTCGGATCAGTTCACCGTGCAGGGCGTCCTGCATCCGTTCCACCAGGGCGACCTCGTCGGCGAGGTTGGTGATGACGGCCGAGGTGTGCGGGAGTTCGTCCAGGCCGAGGAAGGTCGCACCGCCCTTGAAGTCGACGAGGATGAAGTTGAGGGTCTCGGAGGAGTTGGTGAGGGCCAGGCCCAGGACGAGTGTGCGCAGCAGTTCGCTCTTGCCGGAACCGGTGGCGCCGATCAGCATGCCGTGCGGGCCCATGCCGCCCTGCGCGGACTCCTTGATGTCGAGGTCCACGGGTGCGCCGTCGGCGCCGACCGCGATCGGCACCCGTAGCCGCGCGGCGCCGGTGTTGCGCCTCCACAGCGTGGCCGGATCGTGTCGGTACAGGTCGGGGATGCCGAGCAGAGCGGTCAACTGCACGTCGCTGGTGAGTGGTTCGGCGGCATCGGCGGTCAGGCTCATCCGGTACGGGGAGATGAGCCGGGCCAGTGCCTCCGCCGCGGCCGGACCCATCCGGTCGGGGCGGCCCAGCAGGGTGGCCTGTTCCTTGCGGGTGCGGTCGGTGCGCACCAGCCGTACCGCCGCCGGGGTGACGTCCAGGCGCAGGGTGCTGCGTCCCGGGCGCCAGGTGAGGGCGCCGGACAGGTCCAGCACGATGGTGTTGCGGAAGCCCTGCCCGTCGAGGCGGTGACCTGCGGGGACGGGGACGCCGTCCACCACGATCACGGTGAGCGGCTCGTCGCGTCCGGGCACCGCGTCCGGGTCGAACACCGGCCGTTCGGCGAACTCGGCGCCGAGCAGGTCCTCCAGGTCGTTGAAGGCGCCCGCGACCATCCGGGCCGGGCCGGCGCCGTCCTGCTCCTGCGGATGCAGGTTGTGCGGGAGCCACTTGACCCACTCCCACTCGGCACGCCGCTCGTCCGAGACGCACAGCGCGATCCACAGCTCCTCCGGCGGGTGGAAGAGTGCCAGTTGGCTGAGCGCGGCGCGGACCATGGCCCGGGCGGCGGCCTCGTCGCCGCGTGTCAGCACCCGTGACCACGACCGCAGATACAGGGCGATCGGCTGGTCGGGGACGGTGCTGTAGGCGCGGATGAAGCGGCGCAGCGCGTGCGCGCTGAGGGGTTCGAGGTCCTCCACGGGCTTGGTGGCCAGCGGGTTGAGCCGCATCGACAGCTGCTGGTCGCCGACGGCTATGCGGACCTCGCCGAAGTCCTCGTCCTTGACCCGGCGTTCCCACAGCCGGGTGGTGCGGACCATGGCCGGAAGGACCCTGGGGTCGGGGTGGCGCCAGGCGAGCGCGAGTTGCTGCTCGACGACGGCCCGATGGACCTGGCGCCGCGTCTGGGTGAGGTAGCGCAGGTAGTCGCGCCGCTCGCCGCGCAGCCGCTGCTTGCGCTCGCCCGCCTTGCGCATGACCTGGCCGACCATCATGGCGGCGGAGGCCATCACCATCATGCCGAGCGCGATGTAGCTGAAGGCGCCGCTGCCGCCACCGGGTTTGATGAAGATCAGCATCATCGACACCGACATCATCGCCATCGGCAGGTACGTCCACACCGCGGAGCTGTCCGGGACGGTCTCCGGGAGCGTCGGCGGTTCCTGCAGGCTCAGTTCGCCCTCGGGCATGTCGGGGCCCCTGCGGCGCGCAGGCCGACGGAAGAGAACCACGCTCAACGCACATGCTCCTTAGCGGAAATGGGCCTTAACGCCCGGTCTGCCGCACCCAACGGGCCGCTCGCCGGGCGGCGTTGTGACACGCCACTGTTCCGGGGCTCATAATTCCGTTCGGTTGTCGGTCAGTAGTCTGCATGCCGACGACTCCTACGTCCAAGCAGCCCCGGGCCGACACCTCGATCCGCGTGTCACGTCCGGCCCTTCGCCCCGCGGCCCCCTCGCGGCCCCGATTTCCCTGGAGACGTGAGACTCCCGATGACCGACAGCTCCGTTGCGGGACTGTGCCGCCTGACGGTACGTGCCCCGGCCAGGACCATCGACCTGGCGGTGCCCGCGGACGTACCCGTGGCCGATCTGCTGCCCACCCTGCTGCGCTACGCCGGAGAGGACATCGAGGAGAACGGTCTGGAGCACGACGGCTGGGTCCTGCAACGGCTCGGCGGCACCCCGCTGGACGAGGAGGCCACGCTGGCGGCGGTGGACCTCAAGGACGGCGAGGTCCTCTATCTCCGCCCGCACACCGAGGCGTTGCCGCAGGTACGGCTCGACGACCTGGTGGACGGCATCGCCACCGTCACCCGGGACCGGCTGCACGGCTGGACCCCGGCCGCGGGCCGCCGTCTGCTGCTCGGCCTGGTGGTGACCGTCCTCACACTGGGGTTGCTGGTGCTGGCCTGGCCCGGCGGCCCTGCCGGTCCGCGCGTCGTCACGGCCGGCGTCGCCGGGCTGCTGCTGCTCGCCGGGGCGGCCTCCGCGAGCCGCGCCGTCGGCGACGCTGCGGCGGGCGCCACCCTCGGCTTCATGGCCGCGCCCTTCCTGGCGCTGGCGGGCTGGCTGCTGCCCGGCGGCGAGATCGCCGGCCCACACGCCTACCAGGTGCTCGGCGCCCGGCTGCTCGCGGCCTCGGCCGCCGGAGCGGGCGGCGCGGTGCTCGCCCTGGCGCTGACGGCCGTACGCACCCCGCTGTTCGCGGCCTCCGCGCTGGTGGCCGTCGCGGGCGCGGTGGCGGGCGGCCTGATGAGCGTCTTCGACCTGGCCGCCGACGGGGCGGCCGCCACGGTGGCCTCGCTGGCCGTGCTGCTCGGCGGCTTCGTGCCGTCGCTGTCGTTCCGGCTGGCCGGCCTGCGGATGCCGGCCCTGCCGACCAACCCGCAGCAGCTCCAGGAGGGCATCGAGCCCTACGACAGCGGGGACGTGGCCACCCGTACCGAGCTCGCGAGCGGCTGGATGACCGGCCTCTACGCCGCCTCCGGCATCCTGTGCGCCGGCTGCCTGGTCCCGCTGTCCCGCCACCCCGGCCTCGCCGAGATCCTGACCGCCGTGGCCCTGGCGCTGCTCCTGCTGGTGCACGGCCGGGGCATGGTCAACGTGTGGCAGCGGCTGGCGCTGGTGCTGCCGGGCGCCTGGGGCGTCGTGCTGCTGGTGGCCGCGCTGGCCGCGGACACCGCGCCCGCGGACCGGCCGCTGGTGGTGGCGGGCCTGCTGGCGCTGGCCACGGTCCTCGCGGTGGCGTCGTGGACGGTGCCGGGGCGGCGGATGCTGCCGTACTGGGGCCGGGCGGCGGAACTCCTGCAGTCGCTGCTGGCGATCGCCCTGCTGCCGCTGACGCTGTGGGTGCTCGGCGTCTTCGCCGCACTGCGCGCCCTCAACGGCTGACTCCTGCCGACGCACAGCTGACCCGGCCGACGCGGATCGGCCGACTGGAAGGACCGCGGTTCATGCAATCCAAGCGCGACCAGGTGCAGGCGCACGCCTTCGTCATGGGCCGGCTCACCTCGGGCATGCTGCTCGCCGAACCCGACGCCCCCGAAAGCCCCCTGGGCCGCACGACGCGGGGCGCGGGCATCGGGGTGGTGATCGCGGTCCTGATCGCCGCGGGGGCGGTGGTGTTCGGCCTGATCTCCCCCGGCGGCAACGACTCCTGGCGCAGCGGCGAGGCCCTGATCGTCAACAAGGACACCGGCGCCCGCTACCTCTACCTCGGCGAACGGCTGCGCCCGGTGCGCAACTACGCGTCGGCCCTGCTCATCGGCGGCGCGGACCTGGCGACCACGGACGTGGGCACCTCCTCACTGCGCGGCACCCCGGTGGGCGCCGCGGTGGGCATCACGGGGGCACCGGACGCCGTACCCGCCCCGGGCGACCTGGAGAGCGGCGCCTGGACGGTGTGCTCGGCGCTGGCCCCCGCGAAGGCGGCGGGAACCTCCTCGGGCGACGCGAGCGGCACGGTCGGCGCCGACCGGACGGACGGCACGCGCGCGGTGACGGCACTCGCGGCCGGGGTCCCGCTGGACGGCGACCCGCTCGAGGCCGACGAAGCGGTGCTGGTCGGCGGCCCGGACGCGAGGACGTACCTGGTGTGGCAGGGCAGTCGGCTGCCGCTGGACACCAGGTCCGGGGCCCTGCTGTCGCTGGGCTACAGCTCGGTGACCCCCCGTCCGGTGTCCGCCGCCTTCCTGGACGCCCTCGTGGCGGGCCCTGAGCTGGCCCCGCCGTCGGTGCCGGGCCTGGGTTCGGCCGGGCCCTCCCTCGGCGGTACGGCGACCAGAATCGGCCAGGTATTCCAGATCACGGTGCCGGGCGGAGCCGCCGACTCCGGCACGAACGCCTCACCCGGCGGCCAGGAGGACCCGAACAGCCAGTACTTCCTGCTCCGCGACGAGGGCCTCACCCCGGTCACCGCGACCACCGCGGCCCTGGTCCTCGGCGACCCCGCCACCCGGAAGAAGGCGTACGGCGGCAGCTCCCCGACCGCCCTCCCGGTCGGCGCGGACGTCCTCAAGGACCACCAGGCGCCCGGCAGCACGGGCCGCGACCCGTCCACCGCCGGTCTGCCCGACACGCCGCCGCGTGCGGCCCGGGTCCCCGACGGCTGGTCGGCGTGCGCGCAGGTGCTGCCGGGTTCGGACGGCGTGCGGGTCAGCTCCGTCCTGGTGCGGGAGAGCTCGCTGTCCCCGGTCGCTCAGAGCGGCGGGGACCGGGTGTCCCGGGCCTGTCTGCCGGTGGACGCGGTCGTCGTCCGGCCCGGGCACGGACTGCTGGCCCGAGTGCTGGGCGCGGGCGGCGGCACGATCGGCGGTACGACCTACTTCGTGGGCGACGACGGGGTCAAGTACCGGGTGACGTCCGAGAAGGCGCTCAAGGCGCTGGGCTACGGCGAGGCCGAGGCCCGGCGACTGCCCTCGCCGCTGCTGGCGATGCTGCCGACCGGCCCCGACCTGAGCCCCGAGGCGGCGGCCGGAGCCGTACCCGCGTCGACGACCTCCACCTGCCCGACGGCCACCGCGGACAAGGCCGCGCCGAAGGACGCCGGACCGGCCGACGACGACAAGTTGCGGGCAGGTAAACGTAGTTGACGTTTTGGCCGATGCGACAGGTGTTCGGCCGCGCCGTGTTGCACCCTTCTCACCAGCAACCCTAATCTCCCGAAGTCGCAGTCGCGGCAGGACCGGACCGAAAGGCAGAACCATGGCAGGCAATGGCCAGCAGTCGAACGAACAGGCGACCCGCAACGGCATCCAGGCACTGGAGAGCGCGTTCAGCGGCATCCTGAAGTCCCGCCAGGACGTCGACAACACCCGCGCCACGCTGTCCAGCGGCTACCAGGGCAGCGACGGCGGCCAGTTCGGCGGACTGCTCAAGCAGTGGGACGACCAGTGCGACAGCATCCTGCGCAGCCTCGAGGACATGGTCGACAAGCTCAACCAGAGCCTCACGCAGCACGGCAGGACGCAGGGCTCCTCCAACGAGTCGATCAACCAGGCGTACAGCCAGTCGCAGGCCGCCTTCGACCAGCTCGTCGGCTGACCCGAATCGACCACCACGGGGCCGCCGGGCCCCGGCCCTCGCCCCTCCCCCACCGAGCAGGAGACCCCTCATGGCCGACAACCTGACCGACGGCTACATCTACGTCGACTACAACCACATGAACAACGCCGCCGACGACATGGTCCAGCAGACCAGGGCGATAGCCAACACGCTGGCGTCCCTGGAGGCCGAGCTCGGCGAGCTGAAGAAGTCCTGGTACGGCGAGGACGCCGCGATGTACACGCAGAAGCAGGCGGCATGGGACGCGGCGGTCAAGAACATGGAGAACCTGCTCACCTCGCACTCCTCGCTGCTCACGGACATCTCCGACAGCTACCGGTACAGCGAGAACTCGCTCTCCCAGATGTGGTCCGAAGTCCGCATCGGCCGCTGACCCGGCCCAGCCGGAGGCACCAGCCCGACGAACCGGGCGGACGGCCGGCCCCGCCGGGACGACCCGTCCGGTTTCCCGTCGCCCCACGAGCACCCCAGAGGACCACGCCATGGCGGACCTGACCCATCTCGACGCCCAGAAGCTCAAGACGTTCAGGGAGAACGACCTGGCCACGTTCATCACGGCCCTCAAGAACATCGTGAAGGACGACCCCAACGGGATCCTGGCCCTGCACAGCATCGTGAAGGGAACCATCCCCGCCGCGTACATGGACGAGAACCCCGTCCTCGGCATCGGCCTCATGACGGGCGACGACACGGTCTACGGCAAGACACTGGTGGCGTCGGCCCTGGGGTCCGCGAAGTCCATCGACGACATCCTCGGCGATCAGAAGATCCTCTTCGACGACATCGACGACAGCCTGGAGGAGACCATCACCACCCTCCTCCACACCCAGGGCAGCACGCTGGAGAGCATCAGCGGCGAGAAGCTGCTCGACGTCTGGTCCGGAGTCGACGAGGACCTGGAGGACGCGGGGTCGTCCGACGACTGACCCGCGGCCACCGCCGCATCGCCGCCCACCTCCTCCACCCCCACGCAGCGGAGCCCCGCCATGCCGATAGTTTCCGACACCGACGACTACTGGGGAAAGGCGGTCACCCTCTACACCGGCTACCCGCTCCCCAGCAGGAAGAAGCTGTTCGACACGCTCATGAGCAGCGAGGGCTTCCCGCTCTTCCGCATGGACATCTCGATCATGTCGTCGACCGAGCTGACGTCGAGCAACTTCTCCGTCCTGGTCGGCTGGCACACCCAGCAGGGCGAGGACTACGACCTGGCGTTCGTCCACGCCGGCGGCGACGGCAGGCACGATGACGGCACCCTGTACCAGGCGAACATCGTCTTCATCGGCGTGCCGGTGGACGGCAACGGCCGAGCCCGGCTGCTGGACGCCGGGGAACTCTGGAGCGCGGGCAAGTTCACCGGCGTACTCGGCAACGAATGGGACCTGAGTCTGCTCTCGCAGTACCAGAGCGGATCCAAGGCGGCGATCGACCAACTGCGCTCCGCCCGCACCACGCGCGGGTTCTCGTACAACGGACTGACGGTGGTCAACAGCGAGGCCGTGGACGCCGACTCCTTCGAACGCACCGCCCAGGCCTTCGACCGGGCGATGAAGTTCTTCGAGGACCACGCGGCGACGCTCGAACAGTGGGAGACCTCGCTCGGTGAGGAGAACGCGGCCTGGCGCGGCCAGGCGGCCGGACTGTTCTGGCAGCTGATCCACCAGCTGCACAGGAACTACGACGGCTACGTGGACCAGCTCGCCCCCGAGGCGGCCGCCACCGCGGAGGCGATGCCCGGCGGTCACGTCCCGAAGTCCCGGTTCAGCCAGGCGCTCGCGGCCGCGGAGAAGGCGCTGATGACGGAGGCGAAGGCGCTCAGCGACGCCTGGGACGCGTGGGCCGCCGACGGCCGTCACGACCCGCACCGCATCCTGATGGAGATCCTCGACAAGGTGTCCGTATGGGTGCTCCAGAACAACATCAAGCACACCACGGTGACCTCGCTCGGCGCGGCCAAGAGCTACGACACCGACTCCGGCTTCAAACAGGTCCACCCCGAATACGGCGACCTCCACGACATGGCCTCGTGGAAGAAGATGGGCGAGGACGCCGTCAAGCAGTGGAACGACAACGTGCAGACGGACCTGGTGGCGAAGGCCCAGACCTCGCTCACGAACCTCAAGACGGCGTGGAGCGACCTGGAGGACGCCTTCTCCGAAATCCGCACCAAGGACACCTCCACCCTCTCGGAGAGCTACGCCGACGACCAGCGGCAGATCGCCGAGGACGAGGCCGACCAGCACCGGGAGGACCTCAACAACTCGCTGAACAACCTCGGCCAGAACCTCGGCGACGGCCTGAACAACCTCGGCGACAGCTTCAACAACCTCGGGGACGGACTGGGAGACAGTCTGGACAATCTGGGCGACGGCCTCGGCGACGGGCTGGACAACCTGGGTGACGGCCTCGGCGACCTGGGCGACGGGCTGGGCGACACCAACAGTCTCACCGACGGCCTCGGCGACCTGTCCAACCTCGGGGACGGTCTCGGGGACGGCCTGGGTGACGGACTCGGGGACGGCCTGGGTGACGGCACCTCCACCAACCTCGGCGGGGGCCTGGGCCTCGGCCTCGGCGGTACGACGGACGACGGCAACTCCGCCACCAAGGGCTCCACGCTCACCAACCCCGACGGCAGCACCACGACCCTCAACCCGGACGGCACCCTGACCACCCGCTACCCGGACGGCACGACCCAGCTTCTGGACCCGGAGACGGGCATCGTCACCACCACCGCCCCCGACGGCACCAAGACCACCGGTGACCTGACGATCCCCGGCGGCCACGTCAACCCGGACGGCAGCACGACCACGCTCAACCCGGACGGCACGCTCACCACCACCTTCCCCGACGGCACCAAGACGACCATCGACCCGGAGACCGGCGACCTGACCACCACCGCCCCCGACGGCACGGTCACCACGGGCAACATCAGCGGCCTCGGGGACGGCCTGGACGACCTCGACCTCGCGGACCACACCGTCACACCCACCACGAGCAGCAGCCTCGACCTGGACGACCTGTCCTCATCCGGCAACCTCGGGGACGGCCTCGGCGCGCTCGACGGCAGTGGGTCCTCCGCACTCGGTTCGAGTCTGCTGGACGGTCTCGGCGCGGGCGCCGGCAACCAGTACGCCGACTACTCCGGGTACTCCGACTACGACGACGGCACCACCGGCGACCTGCTGTCCGGGGGCGCCCTCGGTGCCCCGGCGTCCGCCGGCCTCGCGGACGGAACCTCGGGCACGGCCGGCACGGGATCGGCGGACGGTTCCGGCGGGACCCCGCTGTTCCCGGGCATGGGCGGCATGGGCGGCATGGGCGGGGCCGGGAACAACAGCGGCAGCGGTGAACGTGTCCGCACCGTCCTCACCGACGCGGGCGGCGCCACTCGCGGCCGGTCGCGGGCGCGGCGCGCCGCCGAGGACGACGAGGACGTGGTCGTCACCCGGGGCCGAACCGCGACGACCGGCTCGGGCAGCCCGTACTACCCCGTGGGCGGCAACACCCAGGGCGGCCAGTCCACCCAGAGCGGTGACCGCGGCCGCAGCAGCTGGGTCCAGGAGGACGAGGACGTGTGGGGCACCGACGAGGGCGGCGCTCCCGCCGTCATCGGGCGCTGATCGTGATGCGCGGACCCACGGAGGCGACACGGACATGAGCGACATGAAGGAAACGATCGAGCAGCGCCTCGCCCAGGCCATGGCCGATCTGGAGGCGACCCGGGCGGCGGTGACCGAGGCGGAGCGCGAACTGAGCACCGCCAGCTCCACGGTGCGCTCCCAGGACCGCGCGGTGGAGGTCACCGTCAGCGCGCAGGGCGACCTGACCGCGCTCCGCTTCCTGGACGGCAAGTACCGCACCATGCCGGCCGCCCAACTGGCCGCCAGTGTGCTGGAGGCCGCTCAGGAGGCCCGGTCGGTGATGGCCCGTCAGGTGATGCACGCCTTCGAGCCGTTCACCCGCCCCCACGACGCGGTGCCCGAACTGCCCGGTGTGAACGTCGACTGGAACAAGATCTTCGGCCCAGGCGTCCTCGACGGCCCTCGGGCCGGGGACGACCGACCCTCGTCCCGCAGACTGCGCGACGAGATCCACGAGGACACGGAGGACTGATCCCGGATGAGCGAAGGAAACGCGTACTACGCCGAGCCCGAGCGGCTGGCCTCCGGCGTGCGGCAGATCGACCAGATCAGCGCTCTCGCCCACGAGATGCTCCGTGACTTCACCATCGGCCTCAACGCGACCGTCGGCTGGACCGGCCGCGACGACAGCTTCGCGCAGGAGGTCGTCCCGCAGGACAAGCGCGAGCGCAAGACGGCCGTCGACACCGGTACCTCCCTGGTGGACGCCGTGGTCAGCGTCGCCGACGGAACCCTGGCCAACCTCGACAACATCCGTAACACCCAGAGCGGCGTCATCGACTCGATCAACTCGGCGGGCCGTCGCGGCGGAAGGCACTGACCGTCCGATGAGCATCGTCGTCTCGCCCCAGCTCAACAACCTGCTCTTCGTGCTCATCGGCGAGAAGATGCTGCAAGCGGACGAGGACCTGGCGTACGCGAGCCACAAGCCCTACAAGCGGCTCGGCAAGAACGTCCGGGACCTGTCCGACCTGATCGAGCAGTCCGTCCTCGGCGTCGGCCAGTCGCTGCCGCCGCAGGTCGGCCAGCAGTACGTACGGGCCATGCGGCTGTTCGTGGACAACGGTGGCACCAACTACCTGCGGGAGTTCTCGAAGCAGCTGGACGACGTCGGCGACGGCCGGGTCAAGATCTCCATGGACATCATGGAGGCGAAATGGCAGATCATCGCCGAACTCATCAGGCTGCTCATCGAGTTGGCCATCATCACGGCACTGTCCTTCTTCACCGGCGGCTCGGCCGCCAGCCAGGCCGCCACCGCCAAGGCCCGCAGCCGGGTGGCGATTCTGGCCACCCTGGACCACCTGCTCAAGCGCACCCACGTACTGCCGAGCCTGTCGGAGGCCTTCGACGAGGCGTTCCAGACCTTCGCCGTCCGGCTGGCGATGATGACCCTCGCCCCACCCGGACGCAGACCGGACAACTTCGACTGGGGCCAGATCTTCCAGGACGGCGTGTTCGGCGCCTTCACCGGGCTGTTCCACGGGGCCTTCGACTCCCTCACGAAGAACATCGGCAAGGGATTCCGCAACCTCCTGGACGGCCCTGGCGGAACCCGGTTCGGCAAGAACAACACCAAGAACATCACCGACGACATCACCTCGAAGTTCGACAACCCGCCGAGGTCGAACTCCTTCGGCGACCGCTTCGCGCGCGGTACCGGGAGCGGCGCCAACGAGTTCCTGGTGGCGGGCGGCTCGGAGGCGCTCGCCGAGGTCTTCGTCAACGGCATCTTCAATGGCAAGTGGGAGGGCAGCTGGGACACCTTCCTCGGTGCGGGTCTCAGCTCCGTGGTCACCTCGGCGCTCTTCGACAGCGCCTCCAAGTTCGGCGGCGCCTTCCGCTCCGGCTTCGACTTCGGCGGCGTCAACGTGCTGCCGGTCGGCGGGGCCGACGGAACCCAGGGCTCCGACAGCCGGGGGAAGGGCAACGGGGGTGGGACGCGGGGGAAGGGGACCCGCACCACGTCCGACGCGGACACGCCGGGGACGGCGGGGACGGCTGGGCTGGACGACGGGGCGGGGTCGGGCACTGGTTCGGATGGGGGCTCGAGCTCGGGTTCCGTGGACCCCGACCTGCCCACGGTGGGCGTCGGTGGGTCGGGGGACCGGGGTGGACTGGAGGACGTCGGAGGCGTCGGTGCCCCGGGGCCGGTGCCCACGTCGTCGTCCAGCGTGCCGCCGGGTGCGAACAGCGGGGGTGGCACTCCCACTCCGGGCAGTGGGGGGCGGGGCAACCAGCCCTCGGGGTCCAACTCGAACCACCGGAGTTCCCCGAACTCGTCCGACTCGTCGGAGTCGTCGGACTCGACGGAGACGACGGAGACGACGGAGACGACGGAGACGACGAACACGCGGGACGCCTCGGAGCAGCCCGAGGCCGACAGCGCCACGTCGACGGATGCCGCCGACGACTCCGCCGGTTCAAGCTCGCCGGAATCACCATCGTCGACCTCGACCTCGACCTCGACCTCGACCTCGACCTCGACCTCGACCTCGACCTCGACCTCGACCTCGACCTCGACCTCGACCTCTCCCTCTCCCTCTCCCTCGCCTTCGGCGTCAGCCTCGGCGCCGATCCAGACCGAGACCACGTCGACCACTCCCGTCCCGTCCGCCGCCCCGGTCTCGTCCCTCTCGCCGTCACCGTTCTCCTCGCCCGCCTCGTCCTCCTCGGCGCCGGCAGGGTGGAATGCCGCGCGGGCGGCTGCCCCTCCCGTGGGGCGGTCGCACACCTGGGTCGATCCGGTGTCGACGCCGAAGACCGCCGACGACACCACTCCCCCGCCCCGCGTCAGGACCGAATCCACCGGCGGCGCAGACTCGTTCGCGCCTCTCACCGGGACGGTGGAGGAGAACACCGCGCCCGACTCGACCCCGAGCGGGGACAACCTCGCCGCCCCACCGACTCCCGTGGCGACGACAGCGGCGCCCACAGTCCTCGCCACGGACATCTCAACCCCGGCCCCGGACACGGCCGTTCCCGTGGCCCAGGGGGCCGACGCGGCGCACACGGCCGTCACTCCGCACGCGGTCCCCGCCCTGCGCCCTGGTTGGGAGGAGGCGCGTTCGGCCGCCACCCCCGACCCGCGATCCCACTCATGGCTGGACCCGGTCTCCCGACCGAAGACCGCCAACGGCACACCCACCCAGTACATGGTCCACTCCGGCTTCGACGTCCGCCGCTTCACCCACGACGGCGAACCCATAGTCGACCTCACCATCCACCTCACCCTCACCCACGCCGACACCATCTCCGACACCCAACGCCAGGCCGTCTGGGACCGCATGACGCAAGGCGTGCAGCACACCTTCAACGCCCCCGGCCACCGCCTCCCCACCGGCGAACGCCTCCACGTCACCATCGCCCCCACCCCACCCGGCACCACAGCACACCTCACCGTCGAACTCGCCGACCCCGCCTCCGGACGCCGCACCTCCCACCACGTCTGGCGCACCAACGGCACCGCCACCGACTTCACCCACGAAATAGGCCACCAACTCGGCCTCCGCGACGAAAACCGCGACAACACCGCACCACAACGCCCCCAGATCGACGGCAGCCTCATGGGCACCTACCAACGCCCCGTCCCCCACCACATCCACACGACCACCACCCACGAACAGGCGGCCAACTACACACAAGGCGGCCTCCGACCCCGCCACCTCGCCCTCCTCCACACCCTCATCGGCAACCCCAACGACACCACACCCCCACCCCACGCCAGAACCACCCGAACCACCACCGGCGCCTCCCCCCTCGCACCGGTCAGCAACAGCGACGATGCCGGTACGTCGACCGGACCGACCACGTCCCTTGCGGCGACACAACCCCCTCCGCCCGTCCGGGAGTTGCTGATGCATCCGGGTTACGCGACGGGTGACCAGTTCGGGATCGCCGCCGCGCTGCTCGGCGATCCCGCCCTGCACGTGGTGGTCGTGGGCGGTCCTTCGGGCGACGGTGCGGATTCCCGCGACAAGGGCAGGGACATCGCGGCCTTCTACCTGGCCAGCGGTGTTCCGGCGCACCAGGTGCATTTCGAGGAAGCGGCCACCTTCGATGCGGGCGGGATCAAGACCGCGGCCGAGAGGGCGGCCGGGGCGGTGACCGCGGGCGCGTACGGCAGGCTGAGCGGCAACAACAAGAAGAAGTTCCTGATCCCCGTGGGGTCGGGCACGACCTGGGTGGCGAAACACTTCAGCGAGCAACTCCGCGGCCGCGTCCGTTCGGCGTGGGGCCTCGACGACACCGCGTTCCCGCCTGAGGACCACAGCGCGGTGGCTTCCTGGCTGGCCGGCCGGGGGATCACCGTGGAGCCCGGCCGGGAAACGATCGTCCTGTGGTCCCGTTTCAGCGGCAAACGCGGCGACGTCCACGTCGAACACGACACCAGTTACACCGGCATCGACCAGATCCTTGAGCGCATCGCCGAGCAGCCGCGCCCGGACGGCTCCCGGCCCCCGCTCGTCATCATCGCGGGGGACGCGAAGACGAACGCCCAGCGGCCGGACAAGTATCCGGACCTCGTCGCCAAGCACCGGGGGCCGAACCTGGACGTGCACGACCTCACGGATTTCTGGACGGACGAGGAGGGCGTGGCGACATGGGGCGGTGACAGCCGCATCGGGCAGATGCGGTTGTACGAGTACCTCGACCGCCGGAGCAAGGGCTCGAGTGGCGGCAGGTCCAGGCTGAAGCACCTGGGTTTCCGCAGCGGCAATCTCGAAGCGCTCGCCCTGGCGGGCCACACCGTGCGCTACATGGAGGAGGAAGGCAGCCAGGGCGGCGATCGCATGGCCAAGTGGCATGCGGCCACCGAGGACGGGAAGACCGGCAGCGGCGGTCTGGCACCCGGATACGAACGCATCCACGTGGCCCCTCCCACGCGCTCCGGAAAGTACATCGTCAAGATCCGCAAGGATGTGGAGACGTACAAGACGGCGCTCAAGGCCGACAGGAACAACCGGGAACTGCAGAACAGGATCGCGGATCCCGCGAACGACGTCCATCACCCTCTGTGGGTACGCGGCAAGACCGATCTCCGTAAGGGGGACAAGCCTGCCGTCATCTACGAGGACGTCAACGCGTACCCCAAGGGCTTCACGGACCAGGATCTCGACGCGATAGCGGCCTACCTGCGACCGGATCCGGAGACGCCGGAGGAGGCCCAGATCCGTCTGGCGCACGAGGCCATCGCGGCGGTCGAGGCCGACATCGCGCACCTGAGCGGCCAGCTCACCCTGCTCGAGGCGAGCAGGGTCGAACACCGCAGGCGCATCGCCGAACTCAACGGGGAGATAGAAAACGCCGGTCGGCGCCTTCGGGAGCTCGAAGCGATCGTCCGCTCCATCAACCGCAACCTCAAGGTCCCGAAGAACGCCGCACCGCCGTCGCCCGGCTCCGAGCGATCGGATCAGCAACGGGCTCGGGTGGCGAGCGAAGACCTCGCCAGACTGAACACGGAGCTGACTGAGCAGCGGTCCGCCCTACGACAGGTCAACGACGAGCTGGCCCGGACGCGCGTCCAGCTCGCCGGCACCAGCGCCCGTCTCACCGACCTGCGGACGGCGATCCATGCGTCGCGGTCCGTCCCGCCGGCCGGCGCCGACCCGTTGGCACCCGTCGTCGACACGCCCGACGGGTCCGCCACGCCGGCTGTGGTGCCGGCCCTGCCCGAGAACTGGCAGACAGCACGTGCGGCGGCTCTCGCGGTGGAGCGGTCGTACACGTGGGTGGACGAGGACTCCGCGCCACGGGCCACCGACGGCCGGACCACCCCGGCCGAGGCCTCGTCCGGCTTCACCGTCCGCCGCTTCAGCCACAGCGACATCCCGATCGCGGATCTCACCGTCAGGGTGGCCTTCCCCAACGCCGACAGCGTCCCCGCTGCCGACCTGGAGACCGTCTGGGACCGGCTGGCCGAAGGCGTGGAGCAGACCTTCAACGCCCCAGGCCACCGACTCCCCACCGGCGAACGCGTCCACGTCACCGTCGAGCGGGTTCCGCCCGGTGCCGAAGCCCATCTCACGGTGGAGTTGGCCGACCCGTCCTCCGGACGTCCCACCTCCCGCCAGGTCTGGCGCACCGACGGCACCGCCGCCGACCTCACCCACGCATTCGTCCGTTCACTCGGCCTCGGTGACGCCTCGGATTCGCAGGGGGACCCGGGCGACGGCGCCTTCGACGACCTCGCCCGCCTCAACGCGTTCGTCGGCGCACCGGACCCGGCCGTGCGGCCGAGCATGGTCATCCACCAGCCGGGTTATGCGACAGGCGACCAGTTCGGCATCGCCGCCGCCCTGCTCCGCGATCCCCACCTCCATGTCGTGGTGGTCGGCGGTCCGCGGGGTGCCGGAGCCGACCCCCGTGACAAGGGCAGGGACATCCGGGACTTCTATCTGGCCGGCGGTGTCCCGGCCCGGCAGGTGCACTTCGCCGAAGCCGCGACCTTCGACTCGGAGGGCATCAAGGCCGCCGCCGAGAAGGAGACCGAAAGTGTCTCCTCCGGCTACCTGATGCGCCTCAGCAAGACCAAGCGGAAGGACTACCTGGTCCCGGTCGGATCGGGCACGACCCTCGTCGCGAAACACTTCAATCAGGATCTGCGCGACCGTATCCGCGCCAACTGGCGTCTTGACGACACTGGTTTTCCGCCGGATCAGCGGGAGGCGGTGGCATCGTGGCTGGCGGGCCGGGGAATCACCGTCGAGCCGGGACGGGACACGATCGTCCTGTGGTCGCGATTCAGCGGCAAGCGCGGCGACGTCCACGTCGAACACGACACCAGCTACACCGGCATCGACCAGATCCTCACGAGCATCAACGAGCGTCCGCGCCCGGGAAGCGACAAGGGCCCACTCGTGATCATCGCGGGGGACGCGAAGACACATCACGAAATGCGCGACAAATACCCGGCGATCGTCGACAAGCAGCGGGCTGCGGGACTGGACGTCCACGACCTGACCGACTTCTGGACGGACAGGGAAGGCGTTCGGACCTGGGGCGGTGACAGCCGCATCGGACAGATGCGGCTGTACGAATACCTCGACCGGCAGAGCAGGGGCGACGGCGGCAATTCCGCCGGGCTCCGGCATCTTGGCTTCCGCAGCGGAAACCTCGAAGCGCTCGCGTTGGCGGGCCACACCGTGCGCTACATGGAGGAGGAAGGCAGCCACGGCGGCGAACGCATGGCCAAATGGCATGCGGCCACCGAGGACGGGAAGACCAGCAGCGGCGGTCTGGCACCCGGCTACGAACGCCTCCAGGTCACCCCGCCCACCCGCTCCGGAAAGTACATCGTCCAGATCCGGAACCTGCTGGACGGATACAAGGAGCAACTCAGGACCGACAAGAAGAACGAAACACTCAAGGCGACGATCCTGCGCACCACGGCCGCCGTGAACCACCCCGTCTGGGTGCGGGGGCGCGAGAACCAGCGCAAGGAGGACAAGCCGGATCTCAAAGGTGATCCGAACACCCGGCACAAGGGCTTCACGACAGTCGACCTGGCCGCCATCTCGACGTACCTCGTAGGACACCGGGAGACGCCGGAACAGGCACAGATCCGTCAGACGCGTGAGGCCATCACGGTGATCGAGGGCGAGATCGACCACCTCGAAAGCGAGATGGCCCAACTCACGGCGCGCAGAAGCGAACACCAGCGACGCATCCGTCAGCTCACCACCGAGATCCAGGCGGCCAGGCTTCGTCTGCGACAACTCGCCGCGATCGTCGACGACGTCAACCGCCGGCGCTACGGCACCACGACACCGACGCCGACACCGCAGACCGAACGCCCGGACCAGAGAGACGCCCGTACGGCGAGTGACCATCTGACGGGGCTGAACACGGAACTCGCCCAGCAGCGGACAGCTCTCCGGGAGGTCACCGAAGAGCTTGAGCAGACCAGGTCGGCGGTCGCGGACGCACGCGTGCGTGTCGGCCGACTGCGCAACGCGGTGGCCGCAGCGGCATCGTCTGACCCGGCCGACCCACCGGCCCCGCTGGCCCCGCCGACCGACTCGATCGACGTGTCACCGACACCGGCGCCGATCGATGTGGCCGCCCTACCAGTTGGTTGGGAGGAGGCGCGTTCGGCCGCCACCCCCGACCCGCGATCCCACTCATGGCTGGACCCGGTCTCCCGACCGAAGACCGCCAACGGCACACCCACCCAGTACATGGTCCACTCCGGCTTCGACGTCCGCCGCTTCACCCACGACGGCGAACCCATAGTCGACCTCACCATCCACCTCACCCTCACCCACGCCGACACCATCTCCGACACCCAACGCCAGGCCGTCTGGGACCGCATGACGCAAGGCGTGCAGCACACCTTCAACGCCCCCGGCCACCGCCTCCCCACCGGCGAACGCCTCCACGTCACCATCGCCCCCACCCCACCCGGCACCACAGCACACCTCACCGTCGAACTCGCCGACCCCGCCTCCGGACGCCGCACCTCCCACCACGTCTGGCGCACCAACGGCACCGCCACCGACTTCACCCACGAAATAGGCCACCAACTCGGCCTCCGCGACGAAAACCGCGACAACACCGCACCACAACGCCCCCAGATCGACGGCAGCCTCATGGGCACCTACCAACGCCCCG
Source organism: Streptomyces sp. NBC_00289 (assembly GCF_041435115.1). Classification (NCBI taxonomy): domain Bacteria; kingdom Bacillati; phylum Actinomycetota; class Actinomycetes; order Kitasatosporales; family Streptomycetaceae; genus Streptomyces; species Streptomyces sp. NBC_00289. The sequence goes on from NZ_CP108046.1 coordinate 1,586,002, forward strand.
TCCCCCACCACATCCACACGACCACCACCCACGAACAGGCGGCCAACTACACACAAGGCGGCCTCCGACCCCGCCACCTCGCCCTCCTCCACACCCTCATCGGCAACCCCGACGACACCACACCCCCACCCCACGCCAGAACCACCCGAACCACCACCGGCGCCTCCCCCCTCGCACCGGTGACACCCTCGTCGTACGTCCAGAAGTACGGCGCCCAACGGGACGGCAATGTCGGGCTCGTGCAGGTCGAGCCGTTGCCGGCGCACGTCGTGGAGGGTCTGCACGAGCAGGTTCTGCGGGCCCTGCGTCTCACCGCCCCCGTGGCGCAGGACCACCCGGTGCGGGCCGAGTTGCGGCGCCTGCTCAGCGGCGAGCAGTTGGTGCTGAACCTGCCCTATCTGCGCAGCAGCATGGGACACCGGGTCACCGTCGAGGTCGGCGGACGGCGGCGTACGGTGGACGTGCGCCTCGCCCTGCGCGATCCCGTGCCCTCGGCCCGGCAGGGCAGCCAGGACCCGTCGGATCCGGACGTACGGGTCGAGCGCCGGGGTCTGGGGACTCAGGAATGGGGCGACTCCGAGTCGTCGGGCAACTACCGGGCGGTGGTGGTGCCTTGGTCGGCTTCGTTGCCGATTCCCAAGGCCGGTCCTGTGCGGGCCTGGGACTTCGGCCCCTCGCTGTCGTTGACACACAATCAGCTGTCCATGTCGACCTCGGTCACACAGGCCGTGCAGACCACGACGGCCCAGCGCAGCAACGAGCTGTCCCACGCCTACCGGTTCGACACCGACTGGGAGGTGCGGGTCGACGTGCCGCGCATGGCACCGACGGACAACTGGGGCGTGGCGGAAGGACATGGGCCGGTCACGGTCTGGTTCCCCGAGCACCTGGCCGTCGACGCCGACGCGGACACCGCGCTGCCGGAGCCGGCCGAGCTGGACGCCCTCCCGTTGTGGGGTGTGGACACCGTCGCGGAACCGCACCGCCTGCTGGAGGCCGTACACGGCACCTTCCACACCGACCTGTCCGCTCTCGGAGAGTCGTCCGCACAGGAGCTGGAGGCGTTCCTCTCCGAACCCGTGCTCCGCGGCACCCTGCCCATGCAGCGCTCGGGCGGCATCTTCTCTCCGCTGCTGCTGGACGCGCGGGGCCGGGCCATCGGGATGCTGAAGGTCACCACCGAAGTCGTACCGGGGCAGCCCACCCACAGGAGTCTGGACGGAAAGATCAACCTGGAGAGTCATCTCGTCCACACGGTCAAGGTGGACGGCCAGGCCAAGATCACCAATGCGGTCGGGGTGGACGTCGGTGTCGGTCCGGCGTTCACCGGCAGCCTCGCGGCCGGCCATCCCGACGCCTCCGGCATGGTTTCCGGCGGTGTCCTGGGCAAGGGCGGGGTCCGCTGGCAGACCAGCGACACGCTCGGCAGCGGCGGCAGCGCCGGCATCATGCACGCGCTGCGCACCAACCGCGGTCACCTGCTCACACCCGCCGACATCCGGCACACGGTCACTCTCATCCGTCCGGGCGGCGGCGCCACCACCCACACGTTCGACTCCTGGCCCAACGGCATGCATCTGCGACTGCCGGCCAAGCCGGACGCCGAGGGGCACCCGCCGGCCGAAGACGAACGGCGTGCTCTGCCCGCCGAGTTGGAGAACCTTCAGAGCATCGGCATCACCACGACGCCGCTGACCGTCGAAGGGCCGCAGCAGCTCTTCGGGCACGCCGAGGACTGGCTGCGCGCCAACGGATACCTGCCTCCCCGGGCGGACGCACCGGTGCGCAACCGTGTCCTGCCCGACGAGGCGCTCGTACAGGCGCAGTTGAACAACCTGCGCCGGTTCGAACAGACCCGCTCGGACATCGGGCTGCGCGCCGCCACCGACGCCATGGTGGACGGCGGCCACGCGCTGTGGCTCGAACGCCCCACGGCCACGGGCACCCACCGCGTCAAGCTCAACCTCACCGCCACCCGAGCCCCGGGCGCCGGGTCGGGCTCCGCGCCGCCCAGCCGGCACACCCGTACCCGCTCGTCCATCCAGCACGTCTCGCTCACCTCCTTCGGCATGGGTGGCACCGAGCAGCAGTCGTCCGGCTACGGCTGGTCGGCCGGCTTCGGCGGCTCCGTCAGCGGTCCCGTAGGCCCCTTCACCAAAGGCTCGGGCACTCTCGGCGGGGCCGCCGACCACACCTTCGCCCACCAGACGACGCACACGGCCACCGCCGGTTCCGGTCTCGGCCACGACCAGCTGTTCATCGGCTCCCACCAGGGCAGCGAGGAATTCGAGGTCCCCGCCCTCTTCGCCCTCGATCTGTACGACGGTTCCGGCGCCGAACCCGCCGTACGGTTCGCCGAGCACACCGCCTCCCACCCCTACGTGCCGCCCGGCGAGGTTCCGCCTCCGGCGGGTCCGCCGCCCAGGACCGTCGCCGGCACCATCACCCTGGCCGTCCCCCACCACCGCACCCTCCCGGCGGCCCCCGGCACCCTCGCGGCGCCCGCACCGCCACCCGCCGTTCGCCGTCCCGACGACGCCGACCTGGAGCGACTGGCGATGACCGGTCCGGACGGCAGTCCGGTGGCCGGGGTCGTCAAGCTCCCGGACGACGCGATCGTGGACGTGTTCCGCGGCGCTGCCGCCCTTCAGGAGGCGATACGACAGATCACGGAGGGCACACACCCGGGCCGCCCGGAACCGGGTCTGCTGGCCGCCGTCAGCGGGGCGGCGAGCGCCCTGAGCCCTCAGGTGCTCAAGGACACGGCCCGCCTGCTGTCGTCCAGCCTGGCGGGGCAGAGCGCCACCGATCCGACCACACTCGCCGCCGAGGTGGCACAGGCGGCCCTGTCACCCGCCGGCCTCCTGGCGCGCGGGCACCAGATCTTCAAGGGCGCCTACATCGTGGAGGGCATCACGCTGCCGGGCCTGGGCGCCGACCAGGACTACGCACTGGAGATCCGCGGCGTACTGCGCAACGCACGTCATCTCCACAGCGCCAAGCAGTACCTGGAGACGGGCGTGGTCTCCGTCGACTCCGGCGCCCAGCAGAAGTCCGTCGGTACGAGCCGCCAACAAGGTGTCGCCGTCACCGGCACCAGGACTCCGGCCACGACGACCGCCTCCACGCCTCCGCCACCGAGCACGAACCCGAGTGCGGCACCGACAGCCACAGCGGTGCCGGAGCAGGCCACGGCGAACAACGCGTCCGTCGCCGCTACGCACCGCCCGTCGGCCTTCGGACCGTCCGCGAAGTACACCCGCACGACCAGGACGGAGAACTCGGCCACCCTCTCCGCCGGCACCTCCGTCAACCGCACCGCCACCGAGAGCGGCGACGAACACCGCATCGCCGCCGACGCGACCCTTCTGGTCACCCTGAGGCGCGGAACCCGCAACGCCGTCGGCAACACCCTCGGCTACGGCAGCGACACCCCGGTGACAGTGGCCGTGGACATACCGCAGGCCGTGCAGTTCCTCATGACGGAGGGCCAACTCACCCGCCATCAGGAGTGGTTCGCCGGGGTCGACGGGCTCACTCCCTCGCCGGCGGCCGCCGAGACCCTCCCGCTGCCGCAGCGCTTCACCCGCACCGGGGAACCGGGCCTGGCAAGCGTCCTGTCCGTCACCCAGCTCGGCGAACCGGCGGCGCGGCCGGCCGACGCCGGAGCCGTAGAACCGCCCAGCGGCCGGGCAACCGGGCCGAACGACACACTCGCCGACCTGACGAACACCCACGCACCCGACCAACCGCACACCGCCCCGGCCACCGGTCCCGTCGAACGGCGGGACCGTCTCCGCACGGAACTGACCGCCCTCGTCGAGGCGGAGGCTCCGGGCGTGACCCGGCCCGGGCACTCCGCCTATCTCCCCGGCGTGGCCTCCCGGATCGCCGACTACACCTCCACCGCCGGTCTGCGCGCTCTGCCCGGGCGCGGCCCGCGAGGGGTACAGCGCTTCCACTTCCGGCATCTCGCTCTCGGCGGGGCCCGCCTGGTCGAGGTCACGCTCACCGCCAGGCCACGGGGCGACGCCAACGCCCTGCGCACCGTGCGCGGCCGGCACGCCGGTCCCGGCACGGGACTCGAGCAGTACCACGCGCACACCGCGACCGGTGACACCACCGGCACGACCCGCACCACGCAGCACGGTCTCACCCTCAACCCGACCACGCGCTACCCGCGCCCGGAACACGACACCCGTACGGACCGGACCGGCCCCGTCGTGACCGCGAGCAGCACGCGCAGCCACGGCACGAAAGCCGTCTCCACGGCGGAGGACCGGTTCTGGCTGCGGACCGACAACGCCGCCGACTTCGAACTCGACTACGACTACGAGGTGGCCGTCCGCTCGGAACTCGTCGCGGACTGGCCGCCCAACGTCATCGGCGGGCTCCTCCAGGGCGGCATCCTCGCCTACGGCGACCAGGACACGGATTCCGGTGACGGGACGGCGAGTTGGATCAACCGTGTGCTCGGCAACGGGCCGTATCGCAGGGCATCCGTGCCTGCCACCGTCACCCTGCGCTTCACGGGCAGCGAGGCCACCACCGCCGAGGACGTGGCGGGACCGCGCCCGCCGACCGTCGGCGCGGCCCCGCCCGACCTCTCGGGCGGACGGTTCGTGCCGACCGGGCCGGCTCCCGTCTTCGAGTTCAACGCGGGGGACGAACTCAGCACCGCCCTCGGCGAGGTGGCGCCCGGGCAGGCCCGCACGTGGCGGTCCCTGAAAGCGTCGACGTCGGCGGAGAGCACGACCGTCCGCATCGGTGAGCTCATCCAGGCGGGCGACATCGCCCTCGACCACCCGCGCACCGCCGCCGGTCTGACCGACACCATGCCCGGCGCCTACCCCTTCGAGTCCGATCCCGCGCACCCGCCCACACTCGCCGTGAGCCTGCACCACCCGCGCCGCGTCACGCAGGCCGCCGACGTGACCCTCGACCGACTGCGGGTCAGCGCTGTCAGTGGCGGATCGTCCCGGAGCGGTGGCACCACCGGGGGCCTCGGCTTCCAGGGCGCCTACAGTCACGACGACACCAACCAGACGCTCGGCGGCGCGACCGTCCCCGTCCTGACCCGGCAGCCGCGGACGGCGGGCACCACGGAAGGCGCGGGCGGAGGCCGCCGCGAATGGCTCAAGACCGGGACGACGACCGCTCCCACGGACGACTCCCACGGCACCCGGACGTACGAGGCACTGGTCGACACCCACATCACGGCTCGCGGCCCGCGGGGCGTACGTCACGTCACGGGCACCGCCACCGTGCGCATCGGCGAGCGGGACGCGCTGGGGCACGGAATCACCCCGCCTCGCACGCATCCGCAGGTGTACGACCTGCCCTCGATGGTGCGCGCGGCCGCCGACGCGGAGGCCCTGACCAACGCCCGGCCCGCCGACGGGACAACCCCCGACGCCGTACCGGACACCGTCCGCGAAACCCGGCCGGGCATCGTCGCCGACAGCGACCTGCGGGACTGGCGACGGCATCCGCTCCGTGGGCTGCCCGGCCTCCTCGCCTCGCAGATCGCGGACACCGACCAGGCGGCGCAACTCTGGCTCGCCCTGGACACCGACCCCGCCACGACGTTCGGGAGTGACGCCCCCTCCGTGCAACAGCACCTGGGGCGTGCCCTGTTCGCCGCCTCCCGCGCCGCCGCGCTCGCCGGGAAGCCCATCGAACTCGTCGTCCGGGGGGACGACAACAGCCTGCGCCTGTGGAACTTCGACGCCGCCGGCGCCGTCCAGGGTCTGCCCGCCGAGGCCCAGCGGGCCTGGCAGCTCTTCGACGGACAGGCCACCGCGCTGACCACCGCCGCGGAGACCGAACACGAGGCTCGCCGGACGGAGTTCGTACTCGGCAGCGAGGCCGAGGCGCAACCCGCGCGAGTGGCCGACGCCGACGAGGCGGTCCGTCGCGCGGCCGAAAGCGTGGACGGGATCCGCGAGGTGTCACAGGCCGCGGAAGGACGTGGCCGCGCGGCGCGGGAAGCCGTTGAGCTGGCCGAGCGGAACCGGCTTCGGTCGTCCGCGGAGATCACGCGTCTCACCACGCTCGCCACCCGGCTCACGACGCGCGTCGGCACCCTCGACGGCGAGCTGCGTGCCGCCGAAGTCGCACTCCGGGAAGCGGAGGCGGTCGTGACCAGCATCGAACGCAACCATCCGGCCGAGCAGGAGGAAGAGCGCCCCGACCAGGTCCGGGCACGCGAGGCGGCGGAGGCACTGGAGAGGCTGCGCGGTAGCCGGGAAGAGGGCCGGACGGAGCTGGACAGGATCCGGGCCGCCATGGGCGAGGAGCGCAGGAGCGCCGACGCCACCGAGCGTACTCTGCCGGGCCTGCTGAGCGAGGCGGAGCAGGCCCACCGGACGGCCGAGCAGCGCGCCACCGACCTCACGCACGCCCTCGAACGGCGCCGGACCGCGGAGCGGGCGGCACAGACGGCTCGTCAACGCCTGCGGGAACTGCCCGACTTGATCCAGGCCACCCGCGACCGGCAGGCGACCGCGACCGACGCCCAGACCCGCGCCGAACAACAGCTCCTCACGTTGGCGGCCGCCGTGCCCGCGAGCCCGCGCGTCGACGTGCCGACGGGGTCGCTGGCCTCCAGCTCGGCTCGTTGGCCCCTGCCCACCCCTCGCTCGACGCCGCCGCGCGTCCACCAGTCCCCGCAGGAGTCCTTGGTCGCCGCGCTGCACGAGGCACTGCGGACGAGCCGGGAGGACGGCTCCCACCCGGGTGACGACTCGCACCGGGACGAGAACTCCCCTGACCGCGGCGCCGCGGCACCGACCCGAGGCGGCAAGGACGCCCTCCACCGCTGGCTGATCGACCGGCTCGCGAGCCAGCGGGGGGCGGACGCGCCCGACGCGGGCTCGGGCACCGAGGGGTCGATCGGGGAACCGTCGGGCGTGCCCCTCATCGGGCTCGCGGCCGACGGTGACACCGTCTCGCTGGAGGAGATACGCGCACTGGGTATCGACCTCCCGCAGAACAAGCAGGCCGAGGCCGCGCTCCTCGGCGACCGGCTGACGGTGGCCGCCGTACCACTGAACCGCGCGCACAGAGTGCAACTCCTGCTCGACCGGGCTCGGTTGACGGACTATCCCGCAACCGTGGCGATGCTTGCCGCGCATGCCGCCGGCCGGGATATCGTGATCACCGGTCCGGGCACCACCGAACACCGGTACGGCCCCGGCTCGGGCGTTCCGATGCGGATCGAGTTCGACGGCGTGGTGTATTCCGTGCGCCCTCCTCGTCCGCGGGAGGCCTGAGGCATGGCCGGTGAGACCCGACAGCAGCCCCGGGGCCCGGTGGGTCCCCACCCCCACAGCAACTCCGCCAGGAGGACGTCTTGACCACCGCCCAGAACCCCGCCGAGTCCGGACCCGAGCGCGCGACCGCCGGACCTGATCCCGAGAGCGAGCCGACCGCGCGGGCGGCTGCCTCGGGCTCGGGATCCGCGAGGAGACCCTTGCTGTCGCCGTCCGCCGTTCTGACAGCAGCCCCGGAGCCCGACCCCGGTCCCGAACCGGAGACGGAGGCACAGACCGCGACCTCCTCCGGCGCGGCGCCAACCTCCGCCGTCGCGGGCCGCCAGGCCACCCGGCCGACACGGGCCGACGGCGAGGACGACCCCGCGGAGGCCGAAGGCACCGGGGAAGCCGAGAGCGCCGGGCAAGCCGAAGGCATCGGGGAAGCCGATGGCGAGAGCGAAGCCGCGGGCGAGGGTGAAGCCGAGGGCGCGGGGGAAGGTGAGGGCGCGGGCGAAGCCGTCACCGAACCCGGTTCGGCGACGACGGCGGCTGCGGCGACGGATGCGGCGGACAGCGGCTCCGAGGCCGACGCCGGGCAGGAGAGCCGCCCCGGGCGCCCACCCAGAGCCATGCTGGCGGCCGCGGCGATCGCCGGCGCGCTCCTCGTGTCGGTGCCCTTCCTGATCAACACGCGCAAGGACGACGACAGCGCGGTACGGTCAGCCGGCGCCGGCAGTACCTCGGGCACCGTGCTGGGCGACTCGCTCAACGGCGACTCCCCGGGCAGCTTCGGCTCCGCGGCCCCGGTGCCGGGAGCCCCGAACTCGTCATCGCCGTCGAAGAACTCGCACGACGGGAAGTCCACGACGGCCTCGGGCTCCAGGCACAAGCCGGTGTCCGACACGGACACGTCGCACGCGGGCTCCGGCTCGTCCTCCTCCAAGGGCGGCTCCGGGTCGAAGAGCGGCAGTGGCACGTCCACGTCGAAGAGCGGAACGAGCGGCAGCAGCGGCACCAAGGGCGGGACCAGTACGAGCACGGGCAGCGGCACCGGCACCGGCAGCGCCGATACGACGAGCAGCGCGCCCGGCGTACTGATCTACAGTCACGCCGGCGGCCGTTGCATCGACATCGTCGGCAACAAGGGCAAGGACGGCTCCCCGCTGGAGATATGGGACTGCGGCGGCGACAACTGGCAGAAGTGGGAGTTCAAGTCGGACGGCACCGTGCGGTCCATGGGCCGGTGCATGGACGTCGCCTGGGGTTCCAAGACCGACGGCGCCGTGATCCAGTTGGCCGTCTGCAGCGGCAACCCGGCACAGCAGTTCCGTCTCAACTCCTCTCACGACCTGGTCAACTCGCAGGCCGACAAGTGCGTCGACGTGAAGGACCGCCAGACCGGCAACGGCACCCGCCTTCAACTGTGGTCCTGCAACGGCAAGGACAACCAGAAGTGGAGCACCCGCTGACCCGGCCGCGCCGGACAGCGGGGACGCCGAGCTCCGCGGGATGGACGAGGGCGGACGCCTCATCGAGGCAGCAACCCGCCCTGCCGGTAGGGCGATCGAAAACCAGTGGAACAGCGCCGCCCCGCGCCACTAGCGTGCTGCCGAACCACGTCGTCTAGGCAAGGACGTCCCGTTGTACACCCTGTGAGACCTCCCGAGTGCTGAATCGTCGCGCGTCGCGCCTTTGCGCCGCGCTCCTTTTTGCTGCGGACTTCTCACTGAAACCGGTGTACTTCTGTGCTCAAAACCTGGGTGGTCGCGCCCACCTGCCTGCCCCTCGTCGTCCGTCGTTGCCATGCGTGCGCGTCCGAGCGCTTCCGGGCGAACGGCAAGTTTCGCGTCAACGCGAACCACAAGCTCATCGACGCCTGGCTCCTGGTCCTCTGTACCGCCTGCGGGGAGACCGCGAAGCTCACGGTCCTGGAGCGGATGAACGTGCGCTCCGTACGACCCGAACTGCTGGACCGGCTCCATGACAACGACCTCGGCCTGGCAGCCGAGCTGCTCCAGGATCCGGTCGTGCGGCGCCGTAATCGCATCGCCCTCGACTGGGACAACGCCTGGCGCCTCGACGCCGACGGATCGGATCACCTGGACCATGAGGTCATCGACGTCTCGGTCCGCTTCGCGGCGCGGATTCCCGTCCGGCCGGTGCGACTGATCGCTGAAGGATGCGGTCTTTCGCGGGCCGAGGTCGAGAGGCTGATAGTGGAGGGGAATCTCGTGTCGGCAGTCCGGCTGAGCGGCAAGCTCTCCGGCGACTTCAGCTTCACGCTCAAGCGCTGAGCCCTTTCCAAGGCCAGGGGCCTGTCCGGCAGGACCGGCCGGACAGGCCCCTGGCGCAACGGCGGTCATAAACTGGGCAGCACCTATCACCGCCGCGTCATCACCACCCGAATGTCCCAGGCCCGGACCGGGTCTCGCAGAGGTCGTGCAGAAGGGACCGACCGTACGTCCCGTACTCGCTGATGGAGGCTGCCGTGTCCTGGTCCGACCACGCCATCTGGTGGCACGTCCACCCGCTGAGCTTCCTCGGCGCGGAGCCCGACGCCCTTCCACCGGACGCCCTCCCCCACCACCGGCTCACGAACCTGGCCGACTGGCTCGACCACCTGATCGGGCTCGGCTGCAACGGCCTCGCACTGGGGCCCGTCTTCGCCTCCGAGACCCACGGCTACGACACGGTCGACCACTTCCGGGTCGATCCCCGCCTGGGCACCGAGGACGACCTGAGCGCGCTGATCGAGCAGGCCACCGCCCGCGGGGTGCGCGTACTGCTGGACGGCGTCTTCAACCATGTGGGCCGCTCCTTCGGCCCCTTCGCCGACCTGGCACGCCACGGCGCCGCCTCCTCGTTCGCCGACTGGTTCGTCCCCGAGAGGGACGACTTCCGCACCTTCGAGGGCCACGGCCACCTGGTCACCCTCAACCACGCCTCGCCGGCCGTCGCCGACTACGTCACCGAGGTCATGGACCACTGGCTGGAGCGGGGCGTCTCGGGCTGGCGACTGGATGCCGCCTACGCCGTTCCCCGCCCGTTCTGGCACACCGTCACCGGTCGGGTCCGCGCCCGCCATCCGCAGGCGTGGTGGTGCGGTGAGGTGATCCACGGCGACTACGCCGCCCAGGTCACCGAGGGCGGTCTGGACTCCGTCACACAGTACGAACTGTGGAAGGCGATCTGGAGCTCGCTCAACGACGTCAACCCCCACGAACTGGCCTGGTCGCTCAAGCGGCACAGCGCCTTGCTCGACGTCTTCGTCCCGCAGACGTTCGTCGGCAACCACGACGTGACCCGCATCGCCAGTCGACTCCGCGAGCCCCGCCACCTGGCGCACGCGCTCGCCGTGCTCTTCACCGTCGGCGGCGTACCGTCCGTCTACGCCGGCGACGAACGGGCCTGGCGGGGCGTCAAGGAGGAGCGGGTGGGCGGTGACGACGCCGTCCGTCCGGCCTTCCCTCACTCCCCCTCCGGCCTCGGCCCCGACGGCCTGGACGTCCAGCGCCTGCACCAGACCCTGATCGGCATCCGCCGACGCCACCCCTGGCTCGTACGCGCCCAGCCCCGTCTGCACACCGTCGACGACACCGTCCTCTCCTACAGCCTCGGCGATCCCGGCACCGGTGCCGGGATCGCCGTCGCGCTGAACTACGGGAGTGAGCCGGCCACGGCCGCCGTGCCGGCCGCCGCGTGGGTACCGGCTGCGGGCGACGCGACGCCCGCCCCCGGCGGGGGCTCGGTGTCCCTGCCGCCGCTCGGCTGGTGCGTCGCCACGGCTTCCGGCCCCACGCCCTGACGGCCCGCCCCGCAACCGGCACTTCCTCGTCGCGGCGCTACGGGAAGGCGGGTGATGTGCTCGACGCGGCCGGTCCCCTCACCGGTCAGGTCGACTTCTGCCCGTCGAGCGCCTCGCGCAGAATGTCCGCGTGCCCGGCGTGCTGGGCGGTCTCGGCGATGAGGTGCGTGAGCACCCTGCGCACACTGCGCACGGCGCCCGGCTCGTTCCACGGTGCCTCCGGCAGCGGGTGTGTCGCCGACAGGTCCGCGACGGAGGCGATGACCTTCTCGCTCCGGGCGGCTACCTGCTCATAGCGCTCGACCACTCCGGCCAGTGTCTCGCCGGGCAGCATCCGGAAGTCGTTCTGGTGCTCGATCGCCCACTGCGGGAACTCGCGTGCGGTACCGGCCGTGAGGTCGGCCCAGGTGACACCGTCGGGCAGGTCGTAGCGCATCGCCGACGGGCCCTCGACGACGAACCGCATCCACCCCTCCTCGACGGACGCGACATGCTTGATCAGGCCGCCCAGGCACAGCGCGCTGACGGTGGGGCGTTCGCCGGCCTGCTCGTCGCTGAGCCCGCGCGTGGTGGTGACGAGCGCCGTCCGGGCGGTCGCGAGTGCGGCGAGCAGGTCGGCCCGCTCGGCGTCGGCGGTGGAGGAGGGCGGGGTCGTGGCGGTCACGGTGACGGTGTCCTTCCGGTCGTTCTCGTTGTTCGGCACGGGACAACAGTCGCAAGGGAAGAGGTCAGGATGTGGCCGCTTCTGCGGGGAGGATGCGCGTCATGCCGAAGACATCAGCACGACTGCTGGCACTGCTCTCGCTGCTCCAGGCGCGCCGGGACTGGCCGGGGGCGCTTCTTGCCGAGCGGCTGGACATCAGTCCGCGCACCGTGCGCCGTGATGTCGACCGCCTGCGCGAACTCGGCTATCCCATCGCGGCCTTCAAGGGTCCCGACGGCGGATACCGGCTCGACCCGGGTGCGGAACCGCCCCCGATGCTGTTCGACGAGGAGCAGGCCGTCGCGCTCGCGCTCGCGCTCCGGATCGCCACCACCACCGGTGCGGGCATCGAGGAGGCGGCGGCGCGCGCGCTGGTCACCGTCCGGCAGGTCATGCCCGCACGGCTGCGTCGCCGCATCGACACCCTTCAGGTCGCCGCGGTCGAGGGGCCCGCGGCCCGGCCGGGACCACAGGCCGACAGCAACGTGCTCGTGGTCCTCGCCGCCGCCGTCCACGCCCGCGAGGTGCTCCGCTTCGACCACGCCCCCGCGGCCACCCCGGGAGCCGGTGACGACGACGGCCCCGGCGCGCTTCCGCCCCGCCGGGTTCAGCCCCATCACCTCGTCGCGTGGGGCGGGTGCTGGTACCTCGTGGCCTTCGACCTCGACCGCGACGACTGGCGCACCTTCCGCGCCGACCGGGTCACCCCACGCACCCCGACGGGGCCCCGATTCACCCCGCGTGAACTGCCCGGAGGAACCGTGGCCGCCTTCATGGCCGCCAGGTTCCGGGGCTCCCAGGGCTCGGGCGACTGGCCGTGCCGCGGCGAGGTCATCCTCGGCCTGCCGGCCGCCGCCGTGTCCCGGCACACCCACGACGGGGTCGTCGAGGAACTCGGCCCGGACCGCTGCCGCCTCGTCCTCGGCTCGTGGTCGTGGGCCGGCCTCGCCGCGGCCGTCGGCCGGTTCGACGCCGACATCGAGGTCGTCGGTCCGGCCGAACTCCGGCACGCCTTCGCCCGGTTGGCCCACCGCTACGCCAACGCGGCGGCCGGGTCCTGACCTGACCGCACCCGTACGGTCGTGGGGTCGACGGCGAGCGCACCCCTCCCGGCGGTAACCGTTGACCCGGTCGCGAGTCGACCTTCGGCCGCGAAGAGCGACCGTCCGGCGGGACGACCGTCCGACGGCAGGGCGGAGCCGGCACACGCCGAACGGTCAGGCGCTGTTGGCCAGTTGGGCACGCTGGACGGCGTGCGCGGGCGTGAGCCCTTCCGCGAGGCGTTCCAGCTCCGCCACGACGGTGCCCCCGAGGCGGGCCAGTTCGTTGCCGAGGGAGCCGGCGATGTGGGGGGTGAGGAAGACGTTGGGGAGCTGCCGGAGCGGGGAGTCGGCGGGCAGCGGTTCCGGCTCGGTGACATCCAGGACCGCGTTGATCCGGCCGCCGACCAGCTCTTCGGTGAGTGCCTCGGGATCGATGAGGGCACCGCGTGAGGTGTTGATCAGGGTCGCGCCGTCCGGGATCAGGGCCAGCCGTTCGCGGCTGAGCATCCGGTGGGTCTCCGGAGTGTCGGGGGCGTGCACGCTCACGACGTCGCTGGTGCGCAGCAGTTCGTCCAGCGGAAGCGGAACGGCACCCAGCGCCGCCGCCCCCGCGTCGTCCACGTACGGGTCGTAGAGGCTGACGCAGAGGTCGAAGGGGCGCAGCAGTTCGAGTACCCGGCGGCCCACCTGGGAGGCGCCGATCACGCCGATCCGCCGGCCGAGGTTGCCGACCGCCGCGCAGTCGGCCGGCGCCGGCGGGAGGTGTTCGGTCCGGGAGCGCTCGCGGAGGCGGAAGGCGTCCTTGCCGGCGAACAGGATGGCGGCGAGCGTGTACTCCGCGACGGGCAGGGCGTTGGCCCGCACGGCGCTGGAGACGACGAGCCCGCGCTCCCAGAAGGTGTCCGACAGGATGCCGCGCACACTGCCCGCCGCGTGCAGGACGGTACGGAGCCGGGGGGCCGCGTCGAGCACCTCGGCGTCGATCCGGGGACAGCCCCAGCCCGTGATCAGCACCTCCGCCTCGGCCAGCGCCCGAGCGGCCCCGGGGTCGGTGAAGTCCCGCACCACCAGCGCGGGATCGATGCGGACGAGCCGCCGCAGGCGCTCCATGAGAGGGGCGGGGAAGAGCCCGGGCAGATGGACCGGGTCCAACGCGAAGAGGGCACGGGGGCGGGCGGCCGTCGACATGCTGCTCCTGAAGGGAGGGGGCGTGAAAGGCGAGCTCCGGGAAGTCCTCCGGGAGTGGGGCGACCGGGGGCGACAGTAAACGTATTCTACGCTAGGGAGCAGACACCACGGCGGTCAATGCCCCGCGCGCGTGCGCCGGTTCGCGTCCGCACGTTCACGTCCGCCGGATCACCTTCACCGCATCGCGTCACGATCCCCAACCGGCCCCCGGACCGCCCTCAGCCGTCGGACAGGGTCGGCGGACAGGGAGCCGATGAAGGCGGGCGCCTTCTCCGACAACGCGGTGCAGGAGCACGTCGGTCTGCGCGGCGACAAGCTCACCGCCGCCCAGAAGAAGAAGCTCCTCGGCATCGTCGAGGCGTTCGTCGGCCACGCCAGGGCCGACGCGGCGAAGGTGCGGATGGCCGAGGTCCGGGCCCAGCTCGACGACACCTACGTCACCTGGGCCGGCGGCACCGGTGACGACGCCGCCTTCCACGTCCGCGGGCACAGCCCCGTCGTCCGGGTCGAGGTCGACTGCCAGGGCCCGGGCCCGCCGGCCGGCGCGTACGGCGCGAGACAGGGCGACGGCCCGACCCAGAAGCACGTCCACTCCGTCGTCCGCACCCCCAACGGCAACGACTACGGGAAGGAGCTCCTCCGACAGCACTACCTGACCTCGCCGCACCACAGGTGAGCTCAGGTCTTCCGGTTTCCGTCAGCGCGGAGGCCGCGTCCGACCGAGCGCGGCCTTCGGCGTGGGCCGCGCGGGCCCGCCACGACCACCTCGCGTGCGGCTCGTCGGGAGCCCGCCGGCCCGCGGGTGCCGTGGCCCCGACGGCGGCCCGCTGCGTCGGATCGGGCGTCGGATCGGGCGCGGCGGCCCGGGGCGCGGCCGGGGATAGCATGCACGGCAACACCTGCCTCGCACTGGAGACCATCGTGACGGAGGACGAGGACCCGTCCGACAGCGACGTGGACGGGTCGGCCGAGGAGCAGTGCCGGGTGGCCGACATCCTGGCGGAGGCTCTGCGCGATGTCCCACCCGAGGACGCCCCCGTCACGCTGTGCCGGCTGTGCCTACGGCTGCTTCCGGTCACCGGCGTATCCGTCTCGCTGCAGGGGGCGGGGACGGGTACGGACACGCTGCTGTGCGCGAGTGACGCCGTCTCCGCCCAGCTCGCCGAGATCCAGTACACGCTCGGCGAGGGACCCTGCCTCCAGGCGCGTATGGTGCAGGCCCCCGTCTTCGCTCCCGACCTGCTGGACGCCCGCCAGGTGCGCCGGTGGCCCATGTTCGCCGCGCAGGCCGTACGGGCGGGCGCGAAGGCCGTGTTCTCCGTTCCGCTCAGCAGCCCCGTCAGGACCCTCGGCACGATGGACATGTACCGCCGCGAGCCCGGGCCCCTCTCCGACAGCGACATCCACGTCGCCCTCCTGGCCGCCGACGCCGTCAACGCGGGCATCACGGCCGTCCACGGCAGCGCGCGGAACCCCGAGGAAGTCGTAGCGTGGCTCAAGGGGGCGGAGACGGACCGGGAGGAGGTCCACCAGGCCACTGGAATGATCATGGTGCAGTTGGCCGTCTCGCCCGAGGAGGCCCTGGCCCGGCTGCGTGCGCGTGCCTTCGCCCAGGGCAGGACCGCGAGCGAGCTGGCCCGGGACATCGTCAACCGGACGTCGGACATCGGCGATCATGACTGAAGCGCCGGCGGGTACCGACAGCGCCGTCACGGAGGAGAGACCATGAGCCGCGAACAGCAACTGGCGAGAGCGTTCGTGGGCTTGTCGGACACGCTCTCCACCGCGTTCGACCCCCTGACCCTGTTCCAGCGCCTGGTCGGCGACTGCGTCGCCCTGCTGGACGCGGACGCCGCGGCGGTCATGATGGCCAACGCCCACGGCACCCTGCGCACGATGGCCGCCTCCAGCGAGGAGGCGGCGTTCCTGGAACTGCTGCAGTTGCAGAGCGGTGAGGGTCCGTGCATGGACTGCTACCGCAGCGGTGCATCCTCCGGAACCGCCGACATCTCACTGGAGGAGGCGCGCTGGCCCGGGTTCGTGCCGCCCGCCCTGGAGATCGGTTACCGGTCGGTGCACACGGTGCCGCTGCGCCTGCACGACCGGGTACTGGGCGCCCTCAACATCTTCCGCCGTGAGACCGGCGACCTCTCGGGTGACGACGAGCAGGTGGCACAGGCCATGGCCGACGTGGCCGCCCTCGCCCTCATGCACTGGTCGGCGGAACCGGCCGAAGAGACGGAAATCGTCATCAAGGTGCAGAGCGCCCTGGCCGCCAAGGCGGTCCTGGAGACCGCCAAGGGCATGGTCGCGCAGTACGCGGGCGTCTCCATCGCCGAAGCGACCCGCATGCTCCGCGCCTACGCCGAGCGCCACCAGGTCGGCCTGGCCGCCACCGCGCAGGACCTCACCGGCCGTCGACTGGCCCTGGCGGCCGTCACGAGGCCCACGGACGGCTAGGGCCCGCCGTTGGGATCAGGCCCTGGACCCGCCCTGGACCCGCCCTTCCCGTCGCCGTCCCGGTCACGCGTGGTCGCCGGGTTCGTCCAGTCGCCGGAGGCGGGCGCGGATGCGTTCCGCGTCGGGGTGAGCGAGGTCGGTGAGGAGGGTGAGGGCGCTCTGCCAGGCGGTGCGGGCGGCCTCGTGATCCCCGGTGGCGTGGTGCGTGTCGCCGATACGGGCCAGGGACCCGGCCTCCTCTGCCGGCACACCCGCCTGCCGGTAGAGGGCGAGGGCGTTGCGGTAGCCGATGAGGGCCTGCGCGTGGTCGCCGAGCCGGTGGTGGGCGTAGGCGATGCTGTCCCAGGTGGCGGCCTCGCCGACGTGGTCGCCGAGTTCCCGCTGGATGGCCACGGCCTCCAGGCAGTGGCTGAGGGCTTGCGCGTACTGCCCGAGCACGGCGTGATCCCAGCCGACCGCGTTGAGCGCCGATGCCAGCGGGGCCTTCTGGCCGGTGGTCCGGAACAGGTCCAGCGCACGCTGGTCGTGCCTGAGTCCGTCGGGGAGGTCACCGCGCTGTTCCGCCTCCCAGCCGAGACTCAGGTGGACGTAGGCCCGGCCGACGTCGTCCCCGATCTTCGTGAAGAGTTCCAGGGCTTGTTCGAGATGGGCACCCGCTTCGTCGCGCAGCCCCAGCCGGCCCTCCACCCGGCCCAGTCCGCGCAGGGCGTGGGCTTGCAGGACGGGATCGGCCAGCCGGAGGGCGACGTCGAGCGCGGTCCGCTGAGCGGCCGCCCAGCCGTGCCAGTGACCACGCCGGTCGAAGAACCGCTCCAGGCAGGAGACGAGCATGCAGGCAAGACGCTCCCCGCCCGAGCCCGGGCCGACGGTCGCGGCCGCGTCGATCACGGCCAGGAGCACCTGATGCTCGGCCGTGAGCCAGGACAGGGCCTGCCCGTCGTCCGCGAGTGGCTCGGTGAGGAGTCCGGCCGGGGCCGGCGGGAGGGGGATCGCGTCCGCGTACGGGGCGATCAGCAGGCCCGCCGCATGCGCCGTGTACAGGTAGTGCTCGAACAGCCGCCGCACCGCCTCGTGGCGTTCGGCCTCGCCCAGCTCGGTGTGGGCGAGTTCGGCGGCGTAGGCCCGCAGCAGGTCGTGGAAGGCGTAGCGGCCGGGAACGTGCTCGTTGATGAGATGCACCCGGGCCAGTTCGCTCAGCAGCAGCCGTGCCTGACGTGTCTCCACTCCGGCGAGGGCGGCGGCCGCCGGTGCGGTGACATCCGGCCCCGGGTGCAGGCCCAGCAGCCGCAAGAGGCGGCCGGCGGCAGGTGACAGGGCGCGTGAGGACCAGGAGAAGACGGCGCCGACATCGGCGGACGTGTCGGCGCGGGTGAAGGCGTCCAGGCTGCCGTGGGTCTGGCGCAGTTCGACGGCGATGTCCGCCAGCGCGAAATGCGGGTGGGCGGCCGCCCGGGCCGCGACACACGCGAGCGCCAGCGGCAGCCCGGCACACAGCGCGATGATCTCCGTAACCGCCTCCGGTTCCGCGGCCACCCGTTCCGCTCCCAGCCGGCGGATCAGGAACTCCCGCGCCTCGTCGGCCGCCAGCGAGTGCAGGGTGAGGGAGTGCGCGCCGTGGGCGGCCACCAGGGCGGTGAGCTGGTTGCGGCTGGTGACGATAGCGAGACAGCCCGGTGTGCCGGGCAGCAGCGGCCGTACATGATCGCTGTCTCGCGCGTTGTCCAGCAGCACCAGGAAGCGGCGCCCGGCCAGCAGGCTGCGGTACAGCGCGGCCTGCGCGTCCAGACCCTGCGGAATCCTGTCCGGCGCCACGCCCAGCGCGGCCAGGAAACCCCGCACCGCCTCGGCCGGATTGAGTACCGCCCCCGACGGGTCGAAACCCCGCAGGTTCACGTACAGCTGCCCGTCGGGATAGCGCTCCGCGACCCGGTGCGCCCAGTGCACCGCGAGCGTCGTCTTGCCCACCCCGGCCATCCCGCCGACCGCGCTGATCACCACTGTCTCCGCCGACCGCGCCCCGCCCGACAGCAGCGCGAGGACCTCGTCCATCTCCGCCCGCCGACCGGTGAACGCCGCCAGATCGTGCGGCAGTTGAGCGGGCACCGGCAGCGCGGCCACCTGTGGACCGGTGACGTGGGAGTCCGCCGGATCATGCTCGGAGGATGTCTCCTCTTCGCCGGTGACCGGTCCGACTCCGGTTCCGGTTCCGGTTCCGGTTCCCGGGAAAGGGGATGCCGGCCGGCGGGCGGCCGTCCGGTGCGCCTCGCGCAGCTCCGGGCCCGGGTCGATGCCCAGAGTCTCGGCGAGCCGCGCCGCCACCGCCCGATAGGTGCTCAGCGCCTCCGACTGCCGGCCGGTGGCCTTGAGGACCAGGATCAGCCGGGCCAGCAGCGGCTCGTCCAGTCCACTGCCGACGGCCGCCTCCCGCAGCCGGGACAGCACCACCTCGGGAACCCCGGCCCGCAACGCGAGATCGGCGGCCTCCTTCACCGCCTCGAGATACTCGCCGTCCAGCGCGTCGAACACCGCATGGGCCCGTGCCCGGGCCGGGATCCCCGAGGCTGCGGGCTGCTTCCACAGCGACAGCGCCGCCATGAACACCTCCACCGCCCGCCCCGGCGCCCCCTCCGCGACCGTCCGCCGCGCCTCGGCCCGCAACGCGCGAAAACGCAACAGGTCCAGCGAGTCGCGGTCGGCCACCAGCTGATAGCCGCCTGCCCCTCGCACCAGCCAGCGGCCCGCCGCCCGGGCGGGAAGGCCCGGCTCCAACAGGCGGCGCAGCGCCCCCACATGGCGGCGTACCACGTTCACCGCGCTGTCCGGCGGACGCCCACCCCACAGCACCTCGACGATCTCACCGACAGCGACCGGCTGCCCCGCCCGGGCCAGCAACAACGCCAGCAGCGCTCGCTCCTGGGGACGCCCCGGCTCCAGTTCCACCCCCGCCCGCCAGACCCGCACCGGTCCAAGGACCGCAAACCGCACCGGCTCCGGCGACACCCCACACCCCTCAGCTCTCCCGCCCCGCCCCCTGACCCTACGCCCCGCGCCCTGTGACCCTGAGTAACAGAATCGGTCCACATCCAGCCCGGAGCAGGCGGCAGGTCCCGCCGAGCGCGCCGAGGTGTGCCGCGGAAGCGAAGCGCTCCCTGAGGACCGCCCGTGGGCCGACAGGGTGGTGCGTGGGCCGCCCGCAGCCGCGCGCCTTGGGATCGGTCATGATCGTTGCTAGCTTCGCGAGCCGTCGGAGGTCCCGGCACAGCCGGAGCCGGGGCGGGGCCAAGCTCATGAGGAGACCACGGTGACTGATACAAGCGAGAGTTCTGACCGGCAGGCCGTTGTCCCGCTCAAGCGCCGGACCTTCATCGCGTCGGCCGCCCTGACGGCCGCCGCCCCGGTCTCCGCCGCCGTTCCCGCGCACGCCGCCGGACCGCCGCCGAGCCAGCCGCCGCCCGCCGCACCCGGCCCGGGGTCCGTGGCGCGCCTGCTCGCCGTGCCCGATCACGGTCGCGATGTCGACTGGCTCAGGCAGGCCCTCCAGGTCGCCGTGGAACTCGAACTCGCCACTATTCCGCCCTACTTGTGCGGCTGGTGGTCCGTCAAGGACCGGGGCAGCGAGGCCGCGCGACTGATCCGGCGCATCGTCGGGGACGAGATGTACCACCTGGGCGTCGTCTGCAACCTGCTGGTGGCCGTGGGCGGGCGGCCGCGACTCAAGGACGTGGCACCGGCCTACCCCGGACCGCTGCCCGGTGGTGTGCGCAGCGGCGTTTACGTCTACCTGTCGGGCCTCACCAAGCCCTACGTGCACGACGTGATGATGGCGCTCGAGGAACCCGAGACTCCGCTCGCCCGCGACGCGCACACCTCGCCCACCATCGGCACCTTCTACGACGGCCTGCTGCAGGCGTTCCGGAGGACGGCGCCGGAACTGTCGACGCGGGGGCAGGTGTCCGAACACATCGGTGCCGACGTCCTGCGACCGGTCGACAGCCTCGACGCTGTCGAGCGTTCCCTCCAGATCATCAAGGAGCAGGGCGAGGGCACCACCAGTTCCCCGTCCGATGCCTTCGGCGACGACCACCCGGCGCACTACTACGCCTTCGGGGAGATCTACCACGGGCGGCGGCTGCGCAAGGAGGGCGACGGCTGGACGTTCACGGGCGCGCCCGTGCCCTTCCCCGACACGCGTCCCATGGCGCGGGTCCCGGCCGGCGGCTGGCCCCACCCGCCGCGGCGGGTCCAGGAGGCCCTGGACCATTTCGACGACGCCTACGCAACCGTGCTGGACGCGTTGGAGGGGGCCTGGGCCGACGGCGACGGGAGGGCCCTGCGTGCGTCCGTCCACGCCATGCGCGGGCTGGAGGGTCCGGCGGTGGAACTGATGGACATCACCCTTCCCGACGCACCCGGAAACTACGGCCCCCAGTTCCGGCCGCCCTCCGCCCACGGCTCCTGATCGGGCGCGGCGCCGCGGCGCCGCGCGAACCGGTGCACCGACCGTCCGATCCAGCCGATCCAGCGCCACTTCCCTCGCGCACATCGGATCTCTTCTCTGCGTGACAGAAATATTGACGCGCTCAGCCCCCGCTCATACCTTGAACCTCGATATAGATCCGATGAATCGTCGGATCACCTCAGCTCGGTCGGCGCCTTCGGGGCGCGGCCGGGCCCCCTTCGAGTGACCCCGACCCACAAGGAAGTGACATGGACCCATCAAGGCGCAACGTGCTCGCGGCGGGCGGCTTACTCGCCGGAGGTGCCGTCTGGGCGATGACCCCCTCGGTGTCCTCCGCCGCGGCCGCTTCACCGACGGACGGCTGGAGCAGAACAGCCTTCACGTATGCCCTGCAGAAGCCGTGGAACCTCGCCCTGAGCGACCGGTACAGCTACAGCGGCGGCGTCCACCGCATGTGGGTCTACAGCACCGACGAGCCCTTGTCGCAGGGCAGTTCCACCGACCCGCGCACCGAGATGCGCTGGCAGCAGCAGTACACCTCCGGGCCGCACATGTGGGACGCCGACGTGTACCTGCCGTCCGGCACGAACGGCGCGACCTTCGTGCAGATCCTGCGGGTGATCCACCCCGAGGGCACCCCCGCCACGGACTTCATGCTCAACGTCTACAGCGCGAGCGGCGGCACGGTGCGGGCGTTCGACACCACCGTCCTGAAGACGAACGCCTTCGACACGTGGTTCAACGTCAAGCTCGAGCACAACGCCTCCAGCGGCACCGTCAAGGTCTACTTCGACGACGAGCTCGTACTGACGAGGCAGGATCGCGGCCCGGCCACCCGGCACTTCAAGAACGGCGTCTACCACCACGGCAGCGGCCGTGCCGAGGCACGCTTCCGCAACATCACGTACTGGACGCGGTGAGCCGTGCGCAGACGACAGGCGCTCACCACCCTCGCCGGACTCGGCCTCGCCGGCGCCGCCACCGCCCTCCTGCCCGCCCGGGCCCAGGCCGCCGACGAGGTCTTCTTCCAGAACCGGGGCAGCGTCGAGGGCTGGGACTACGCCTACGCCCAGAAGGACGGCGTGATCGAGACCGTCGACTCGCCGACGTACAAGGGCGCGCACGCCCTCGCCGCGACCCAGACGTACATCGGGGAGACCGGGGGCTACCACTCCGAGGTGATCAAGCGCGGCGCGCAGAGCGTCGGCGAGGACCGGTACTACGGCCAGGTGATCCGTCTCGGGCCCGGCTGGACGTTCCACGACCAGAACGTCACCTTCCAGCAGTGGTCGCCCGAAGACCCGGAAGGGCCCTGGCTGTTGATGTTCGTCATGGGGTCCCAGATCCGTTTCGGCGGTTCCGGCGGCATCTCGGGCACGGCCGGATCGATCAGCGGGCTCCAGGACACCTGGATCAGCGTCGTCACCCGGCTCAGGCTGGCCGGCAGCGGCCAGGGCGCCTTCGAGGTGTGGCTGAACGGAACCAGGAGGGTGAGCCGGACGGGTCTGACCGTCCTGCCGTCGACCTCGCGGACCATCCGCTGGTCCAACGGGATCTACTGCACCGCCTGGCGCGACGGAGCGCCCAGCGGGCCGCGCGAGCTGACGATCCTGCACGACAACCACCGGATCGCCTCGACGTACGCCCTCGCCGAACCGGCCGGATGGGCGTGACGCTTCCTCCCGCCGGCCCCTCTCACCCGCCTTCCCCCTGACTTCCCCACTCGTTGGAGGCACCCGCATGACCTCTCGCAGAACCGTGCTCGGCTCGGCGCTGGGCGGTACGGCGCTTGCCGCGCTCCCCTCGGTCGCCCACGCGGCCGGCACAGTCGACGCCGATGGCGGTGCCGCCGCGCCCGGCGTCCGCGCTCCCTGGAAACTCCGCAACCGCGTGGCCTCGGACGGCGCGTGGTCCGCGTTCCTGCGCGGACAGGACCTGGTGTGGCACCGACTGCCCAAGCTGTGGCACGAGGGACCGTTCCTCGGGGACGGACGGCTGGGCAGCATGGTGTACCAGGAGCCCGGTGCCAACAGCGTCCGCTTCACCGTCCAGCACGGTGAAGTACAGGACCACCGGCCCGAGTTCGGCAGCGGCTGGGGCACCTGCCGGCTGCCCGTGGGCCATCTGACGCTCGACCCGGTCGGCACCATCACCGCCGTCGACTGGCGGCTGAGCCTGTGGAACGCCGAGCTCACCGGCACGGTCACCACCGACAAGGGCGTCCTGAAGCTCTCCGCCCTCATCCACGACGGGATATTCGCGGCCCGGGTGACGGCCTCCGGCGACGAGGAGGTGCACTGGACGTTCCACCCCGAGGAGGCCCTCAGCCCCCGCAAAATCAGCGAGGCGCCGCCGGCCGGCTACGTCCCCAACCCCGCCTGGACCACCCGATCCACCGGCGACGTCCAGCAGGTCCTCCAGCCGCTGGTCGGCGGCGGACAGACCGCGACGGCCCACCGCCGCACGGGAGACACCCTCCTGCTCAACGTGAGCCACAGCTTCCCTTCCGACACCCGGGCCGCGACGGACTCACTCAGGAAGATCCAGCGAGCCGGCACGTACAACGCGCTCCGCAAGCAGCACACCGGTTGGTGGCAGGCGTTCTACCGCAGGAGTTTCGTCTCCGTCCCCGACGAGCGACTGCAGAGCTTCCACTGGATCCAGCTCTACAAGGTCGCCTCGGCCAGCCGTGCGGGCGGCCCCGTGATGGCGACCTGCGGGCCCTGGCTCGAGCCCACCCCGTGGCCCGCCGTGTGGTGGAACCTGAACCTCCAGCTCGAGTACTGGCTCATCCACGGCTCGAACCACCTGGAACTCGACGCGCTCGCCACCACCCTGCGGCAGAACCAGGAGCAGCTGACCGCCAACGTGCCCGCCGCCTACCGGGCGGACAGCGCCGGAGTCGGCCGTAGCTCCGACATGTTCGCCACCCGCGGCGTCGGCACGCCGGGCAGCGGCGCCGAGGTGGGCGATCTGACGTGGGCCCTGCACAACGCCTGGCTCAGCTACCGGCACAGCATGGACGAGTCGCTGCTGCGCGACACGGTGTTCCCCCTGCTGCGCCGCGCGATCAACTACTACCTGCACTTCCTTCAGCCCGGAGACGACGGGAAACTGCACCTGCCGTCCACGCTTTCCCCGGAGTACCCCGTGGTGCCCCCGAGGGACACCAACTACGACCTGTCGCTGATCCGTTGGGGCTGCACCACTCTGCTGGAGGCGAGCGCCCGGCTGAAGATCGACGATCCGCTGAAGCAGCGCTGGCAGGAGGTGCTGGCCAAGCTCACGCCGTACCCGGTGGACGACAACGGCTTCATGATCGGCGGGGACACCCCGTACGCCCAGTCCCACCGCCACTACTCCCACATGCTCATGGTGTACCCCCTCTACCTGGTGAACTGGGACCAGCCGGAGCAGCGCGAGCTGATCGAGAAGTCGGTGGTCCGCTGGCACGCGCTGACCGGCGCCCACCGCGGATACAGCTACACGGGTGCCGCGTCCCTGTACGCGATGATGGGCCGCGGCGACACCGCGCTCACCTACCTGAAGAAGTTCTTCGACCCCACCACGCGCTACCCGTGCCGCGCCAACACGCACTACACCGAGGCCGGTCCGGTCATCGAGACCCCGCTCTCGGCGTCGCAGTCCCTGCACGACATGCTCTGCCAGAGCTGGGGCGGCGTCGTCCGGGTCTTTCCCGCCGTGCCGGGCGCCTGGGCCGATGTCACCCTCCACGACTTCCGCACCCAGGGCGCCTTCCTCGTCAGCGCGGTCCGCGCCGACGGAGCGACCCGCTTCGTGCGGGTACGGAGCCTGGCCGGCGAGCCGCTCGTGATCCGCCACTCCCTGTCCGGCGGCCCGGTGACCGCGGTCCTCGACGACGGGACCCCGGCCCGTACCCGGGCGAAGGGCGACGGCACTCTCGCCGTCGAGCTAGCCAAGAACCGCGAGGTGCTGCTGTACACGGGTGCGCGGCCCGACCTCGACATCGCTCCGGTCAGCCCGAGCGAGCCGGGCGAGCCGTGGGGGCTGCCGTAGCCCTGAGTACTGCCGTAACCGCGGCGGGCGCCGCCGGGGTCCGCCCGCCGTACGACGGGAGCGGGCCCCGGCGGACCGAAGTCCGCCGGGGCCCGCCGCCCAGGTTCCTGCCGACCGGTGACGGTCTCAGTCCGTGCCGGACTCCATCGCGGCCCGGTCCAGCATGGTCTCCTCGTCCGTGGCCTCGCCGCGCGAGGCGATCACCTCCGCGCCGCCCTCGTCCATGGCGCCGATCAGACCGGTCGAGGCCGCCTGCGCGGCGCCGATCAGCGTCGGGTGGGCGGTGCCGACCATGCCCAGGCCGGCGTACTGCTCCAGCCGCGCGCGGGAGTCGGCGATGTCCAGGTTCCGCATGGTCAGCTGGCCGATCCGGTCCACCGGACCGAACGCCGAGTCCTCGGTCCGCTCCATGGAGAGCTTGTCCGGGTGGTAGCTGAACGCCGGGCCCGTGGTGTCGAGGATCGAGTAGTCCTCGCCGCGCCGCAGCCGCAGTGTCACCTCACCGGTGACCGCCGCGCCGACCCAGCGCTGCAGCGACTCGCGGATCATCAGCGCCTGCGGGTCCAGCCAGCGGCCCTCGTACATCAGCCGGCCGAGCCGCCGGCCCTCGTTGTGGTACGCGGCCAGGGTGTCCTCGTTGTGGATCGCGTTGACCAGGCGCTCGTAGGCGATGTGCAGCAGGGCCATGCCGGGCGCCTCGTAGATGCCGCGGCTCTTCGCCTCGATGATCCGGTTCTCGATCTGGTCGGACATGCCCAGACCGTGCCGGCCGCCGATCGCGTTCGCCTCCATGACGAGGTCGACCGGGGAGGCGAACTCCTTGCCGTTGACGGTGACGGGGCGGCCCTGGTCGAAGCCGATCGTCACGTCCTCCGTGGCGATCTCCACCGACGGGTCCCAGAACCGCACGCCCATGATCGGGTCGACGGTTTCGATGCCGGTGTCGAGGTGCTCCAGCGTCTTGGCCTCGTGGGTGGCGCCCCAGATGTTGGCGTCCGTGGAGTAGGCCTTCTCCGTCGAGTCGCGGTACGGCAGCCCGTGCGCGAGCAGCCACTCCGACATCTCCTTGCGGCCGCCGAGCTCCGTGACGAAGTCCGCGTCCAGCCAGGGCTTGTAGATCCGCAGGTGCGGGTTGGCGAGCAGCCCGTAGCGGTAGAACCGCTCGATGTCGTTGCCCTTGAAGGTGGAGCCGTCGCCCCAGATCTGCACCCCGTCCTCGAGCATGGCGCGCACCAGCAGCGTGCCGGTCACGGCGCGCCCCAAGGGTGTGGTGTTGAAGTACGGGCGCCCGCCCGACCTGATGTGGAACGCACCGCACGCGAGCGCGGCCAGCCCCTCCTCGACCAGCGCGGCACGGCAGTCGACGAGCCGGGTGATCTCGGCGCCGTACGCGGAGGCACGGCCGGGCACCGAGCCGATGTCGGGCTCGTCGTACTGACCGATGTCGGCGGTGTACGTGCACGGCACGGCGCCCTTGTCGCGCATCCAGGCGACGGCGACCGAGGTGTCGAGCCCGCCGGAGAAGGCAATGCCGACGCGTTCGCCGGCGGGAAGGGAGGTGAGGACCTTGGACATGGCAAGATTATGCAACTTCCCGCATGATCATGCAACACGGCGAGGTGAAGGGCACCTTCCGGCCTGTCTGTGAGGTGTTCTGCCGGAAGGCGCCTGCCCCGGGTGCCGGCGTCTCAGTGCCTGCCCTCCCTGCCCAGCTTCTGCTGCACCGCCCCCGCCATGGCTTCCTCACCCTTGGCGTTGGGGTGTGCCGGGGCCGCCGGGGAGGCCGGCCGCAGTGGCTCGATCCAGCGGTCGGCCGGCGGCTTGCACATGTCGTGGCCGCGGGTGGGGCCGTAGGTGTCGACGTACTCGGCGCGGTTCAGCGCTGCCACCAGCCGGAGCATCAGGTTCAGCCGCTTGGTGGTGTCGCGCAGATAGGGGAAGTCCTTCGCGGCGAACGGCACCGACGGATAGCAGCCGCTGCCGTCGTCGGGCAGGAGGTCGGGGTATCCGACGACCAGCACCCGGGCGTGCGGCGCCCTGGCGTGCACGGCCCTCAGCACGCGCGTCACCTTCGGTGCCGTCTCCAGGACGGCCAGCGTCAGCCGGTCGACGCCGGAGGAGGCGTAGGAGCGCTGGCACGGGTTGCCCGCCAGGTCCTGGGAACTGAGCTGGGCGCAGGTGGCGATGATGGAGCCGAACCCGATGTCGTTGCCCCCGATCTGGAGCGTCACCAGGTCCGTGTCGCGGTCCACCGCGTCGAGTTGGGGTCCGTTGGTGCCCTGCGCCGTCCACATCTGCTCGGTCGTCGCTCCGGCGCAGCTCACGTCCCTGAGGACGACCGCTCTTCGGGTCGCCGCCAGGAGTGCGGGGTAGTTGTGGTCGGAGCGGGCGCAGTTGGCGTCCACCTGACGCGGGATGAGGGGGCCCGAGGTGTAGGAGTCCCCGAGCGCCACGTAGTCCGTGTCGCGGCCGCCGCCCGAGCCGTGGGCCGCGGCCGGTGCCGCCAGGCTCACCACGAGGGCGCAGCCACCGACCGCTGCCGCGGCCGCCCTGGCGCGACGGCGATTCCGCGCCGGTGCGACAGGATGCGTGTCACGGTTCATGTAGGGCCTCCCCCTGGTCGGACCGCACGACGGGGCGAAGACCGCACGCGGTCCTTCCCCCTTCAACCTGGCTTGTATACCGGCGGGTACGGCCCGTGGGCCAGAGGCGGGAGGCAACGAATACGGACGACCGGAGCGTCTGCGGTGAAACACCGCGACTCGACCCACCGGATACCTGAACTGGTGTACGCGCGCGTGCCGTTGGGACGTACGTTGTGCGGTGAACACTTCACGACTCGGCTGAAAGACGGACGCCTGCCATGACCGACCCCGCAACGACGCCCGCACCAGAGGCGCACCCGAAGATCGACACGTCGGTGCCGCACTCGGCCCGGATCTGGAACTACTGGCTCGGCGGCAAGGACAACTACCCCGTCGACGAGGCGGCCGGCGACGCGTACACCGCCGTCTTCCCCGGCATCGTCACCATCGCCCGCAGCAGCCGGGCCTTCCTGCGGCGCAACATCACCCACCTGGTCACCGAGGCGGGCATCAGGCAGTTCCTGGACATCGGCACGGGCCTGCCGACAGCCGACAACACCCACGAGGTCGCCCAGCGGATCGCCCCCGAGGCGCGGATCGTCTACGTCGACAACGACCCCATGGTCCTGGCACACGCCCGCGCCCTGCTCTACTCCACCCCGGAGGGAGCGACCGCCTACGTCGACGCCGACGTGCTGGACCCGGACCGTATTCTGGCGTCCGCCGCGCAGACGCTGGACTTCGGCCGCCCCACCGCCCTGATCCTCAGCAACATCCTGGGGCACATCGGCGACTACGACCAGGCACGCTCGATCGTCACCCACCTGATGGAAGCCCTGCCGTCCGGCAGCTACCTCTCCATCAACGACGGCTCACGGGGCGTCGACCCGGTCTTCGAACAGGCCCAGGACGCCTACAACGAGAGCGGCGCGGTCCCCTACAACCTGCGCACCGTCGACCAGATCACCGCGTTCTTCGACGGTCTGGAGCTTCTGGAGCCGGGAGTCGTCTCCGTTCCCCTCTGGCGTCCGGACCCCGCCGCCCCGCCCGCGGACCAGATAGGCGAGCACGGCGGCCTCGCCCGCAAGCCCTGACCCTCCCCGTGCGCGAGGCGGCCGTCCCGTCACGACGACCGCCTCGCACAACGGCGCGGAAACCTCCGGCCGGGCTCGCGTGCGATCACCCGGCCACGCCATGATCAGCCGCGCGGACGCTCGAAGGTCAGCAGGAGACCCTCGACGGCTCCGGGGCCGACGCGGCCCTTGACGTCGGCGGAGGTGATCGCCTTCAGGGCCCAGCCGTCCTCCGCGTGCTTGTTCAGGACCTTCTCCAGCTTGTCGCTGTCCAGTGCGTCGCCGATCAGGGACTCCCTGAAGCTGACGACCTTGTACTCGTACGTGTACGGGTTGCTCATGATGCGAAGCCTTCCTTCGGCCGCTGGGGCCAGGGTGGTGTGGTACCGGCTGGTCACAGCCAATCACCCATGGGTCCGCCGGGGCCCGGCGACCCTGGCGCCGCGCCGCGTCGGCGGCTGCCGTGGCACCTCCCCGGCGGCCGGCTGCCGTGTCATCCGGGCCGCCGCGCGTGATCGTCGTACGGTGGGTCGGGCGTAGGGGCATGCGCACGACGGCGGACCCATGGTGGCGTGATGTGTTGGAGTGCGACGGCCGACCTCGTGGCGGGCACAGGTGTCGCGGCCCTCGGGGTGGCCTGTGTGGCGCGGGTGCGCAGGGTCCGGGACCTCCCCCTGGCGGCGCTGCCGTTGCTGCTGGGGGCGCATCAGATCATCGAGTCGGTGCTCTGGGACTCGGGCGGCGGCAGCGGACCCGCCACCGTCGTGTGGGCCGTCATCGCGCTGCCGCTGCTCGCGGTGTGGGTCCCGGCCGGGGTGATGTGTGCCGCTCCCCGGTACGCCCGGCGCCGTCTGCTGCTGCCCCTCGCCCCCGGAGCCGTGACGGCCGCGGTGCTCGCCCACGCCCTTGCCACCGGGCCGGCGACGGCCGAGATCCGTGGCCGCACGGTGGGCTACGTACTCGACCTTCCCCACGCGCCCCTGCTCGTCGCCGGCTATCTCCTGGCCACCGTCGGCTCGTTGCTGCTGTCCGCCGACCGGTGGCTGCTGGTGCTGGGGGTGCTGGCCGGAGCGGGCGCGGTGGGCTGCTGGGCGCTGTGGCGGCTGGAGTTCGTCTCCACCTGGTGTGCGTTCGCGGCGATGTGCTCCGTGGTGCTGCTCGGGTGGGCGCGGGCGCGCCCGGCCGCTCCTTCGGCGCCCTCGCCCGGGTAACGTCTCCCGGCCGCAACGACAACGCGAAACGCTTCGACGGGCGGAGCCCACAGAACACTCGGGTGCCCTTTCGCAACAGCGGCAACTCGGCCAACGCCCGAGGTCAGGGGCGGCGCAGGGCCGCCACCAGGAAGTTCGGCGGAAGACCCTGCGGACTGTCCGACACCCGCATAGCGTGCGGTGACCCGAACCGCTCCCCCACGTTCTCGCGGTCCCCGTTCCTCGGGCCCCTGCCTCGCTAGGAGATTCTGGGATGTCCTACGACAGCTCCGAGTTATACCCGGCTCGACGCCGGCACGGACGGCACTCCTCCCCCGCACCCGCACCGGCACCGGCACCGGCACCCGCCCCGGTTCTCCGAACGCCGGGCTCGGCAGCCGGTCACCCGTGGCCGGGCGGGCACCGGCCCCGCTCGTGGACCGGACAGCACCGCCATCTGCGTCTCCTGCGCCGCGCCTGCCGCTGGCAGCGGCGCGTCGCCACCCTCGCGGCCCTCGGCTACTTCGCCGTCTTCCTGACACTCACCGTCGAAGTCCCGTCCGTCATGACCCGCCCCGCACCGGGCGGCCTTCCCACCGGACTGGTGCTCGCCCTGCTGCAACTCCCCGTCACCTGGCTGGCCGTCGTCGTCTACGAGTACGCGGCACGACGGTACGTCGACCCCCTCGCCCGCCGGGTGAGCCGGCAGTATCCGGCCGACCGGAACAGCGAGCCGCGGTCGTGACGGACTTCGGCGGCACCGCGCAGTCCTGGTCCCTCGTGGCCTTCTGCAGTGTCGTGACGGTCACGCTCCTGCTGTGCGTGCTGACCGGCCCCGACCGCGACGACATCGACGAGTTCTACACCGGGTACCGGTCACTGTCGCCCCTGCGCAACGGCCTGGCCGTCGCCGGCGACTACATCTCCGCCGCCACCGTGCTGACCATCGGCGGGGTCATCGCGCTGTGCGGCTACGACGGCGTCGTCCTCGCCCTGAGCACCCTGCTGTCCCTGCTGCTGCTCATGTTCCTGCTGGCCGAACCCCTGCACAACACGGGCCGCTTCACCATGGGCGACGCACTCGGCCGGCGCCTGCCCGGGCGCGCGGTCCGCATCACCGCCTGTGTGGTCACCATTCTGTCGCTTGTACCGATGATGGTCGTCCAACTCGCGGGCGTGGGTCAGCTGTTGGCCTACATTCTGGGCTTCTCCGACAGCGCCATGAAGACCGGCTGCGTCGTCGGCGCGGGCACACTGATGATCAGTTACGCGGCCCTCGGGGGCATGCGAGGCACCGCCCTGATCCAGATCCTCAAGACGGTGATGCTGCTGGGCTCGGGGCTCGTCATCGCCGTACTCATCCTGCACACCTTCGGCTGGAGCCCCCGGACGATGTTCCACGCCGCCGCGGACCGCAGCGGGTCCGGCCAGGGCTACCTGCGCTACGGCCTGCAGTTCGCCGGCGGACCCCATCCCGCGCTCGACATGGTCAGCACGCAGTGCGCGATCGTGCTGGGCGGCGCCTGCCTGCCGCACGTCACCATGCGGATGTACACCGCGGGCAGCGCGCGCCAGGTGCGCCGCGCGATGTCCTGGGCGGTCTCCTCCGTCGCGTTGTTCGTCCTCGTGATCACCGTCGTCGGCGTCGGCGCGATGGCGCTCATCGGCAAAGCCGGCATCGCCGCCGCCGACCCGCGCGGCAACACCGCCTACCTGCTGGGTTCCCGGGCGGCGTTCGGTCCGCACCTGTCCCGCCCGGAGGGCCTGCTGTTCACCACGGTCACGACGGCGATCTTCCTCACCCTGCTGGCATCGGTGGCCAGTATGACGCTGGCCTGCGCCAACTCGCTGGCGCACGATGTCGCCGCCTCCCGGCGCACGCACATGCCGCCGCTGCGCGAGATGGCGCTGGCCCGCGCGTCCGCCCTGGCCGTGGGGGCGCCGGTGATCCTGCTGGCCGTGCTGGCCCAGCACCGCAGCCTGCAGCCGCTCGCCACCCTGTCGTTCTGTCTGGGCGCCTCCGCCATCGCCCCCGCGCTCGTCTACGGCCTCTTCTGGCGGCGCTTCACGCGCGCCGGGCTGCTGTGCACGCTCATCGGCGGTTCCCTCAGCGTCCTCGTCCTGATGACCGGCACCAACCTGGTGTCCGGGTCGCCCCTCGCCGCGTTCCCCGACGCCGACTTCAACTGGTTCCCGTTCACCACGACCGCACTGGTCTCGGTGCCGCTCGGCTTCTTCTTCGGCTGGTTCGGCACCCTGCTGTGCGGACGGCGGGCGACCGAGCGGGAACGGGGGCGCTACGAGACGATCGAGCACCTGCTTCTCGCCGGTCCGCCGCGGCGCAGGGCCGGATGAGCCGGGCGCACACCGCCGGCCGATCCCGACGGTCGTGGGCCCGCCGCCGACAGGTGAGGCAGGTCAGGCGGGTGAGGCAAGTAAGCGGAATGAGAACCTTCCACTAATCCGAGGTGAATTACTTCCGTCTGCCAGATGCACAACCATTCGCGTCCCGGTTACGTCGAACTGAACAACGACGGCGTCCGCCGTATGCAACTCCGGGGGGCTTGCCGATGATGATCCGCTGGTTGTGCGACGCGCTGCGGGTGCGGGGAAAGTTCGACCTGCTGCTGGTGTTCCTGTTCGGCGCCGGCTTCGCGGCGCTGCCGGTGTTCGCGCTGACACCGTCCCTGTGGGGGTTCGCCGCGGCCTCGGCGGTGAGCTACGCCGCGGACGAGGCGTTGCACCACCGGGCCCCCACGTTCGTCCGCCGACTGTCGATGCTGCAGGTCGACCGCACGATGCGGTTCGCCGTCAGGACACTGATGCTGCTCGCCCTCGCCCAGCGGATGGACGCGCCGCGTGCGGTGCTGGCCGTCGGACTGGCCCTCTTCTGCGCCCACTTCGCCATGGTGATGCTGTACTCGGCCGTGCATCACGCCATCCGCCGGCGGCGGACACTGCCCGTGCTCGTACGCAATCTCGACATGAGCGAGGCGGGCATCCCGCAGCGCCCGCCCACGCTTCTCTACCGGCGTCATCTGCGCAAGATGCTCCATCTCGACCTGCCGGCGCACGCCGGGCTGCTCGCCGCGCTGGCGAGCGGAGCGTGGTACCCGGCGTACCTCGGCTACGCGCTGACCGGCGGACTGGCCGTGGGGGCGGTGCTGGCGCTGCTGCTGCAGTTGGGCAGGGCCCGCCGGATGCCGCGGCGGGAGGAAGTGATCTCCGAGGTCAACCGGCAGCTGGCCGGACACCGGCCCGAGGTGGCGCTGTACTTCAGCTTCGCCGCGGTCTCACGGGACTTCATGTACCAGGTCAACATGTGGATCGAGACGCTGGAGCAGCTCGACCGGCGACCGCTGATCATCCTCCGGGAGCACCCCTCGTTCCAGAACCTGAGCCGCACCTCGGTCCCCGTCCTCTGCGTGCCCAAGGCAGACGACCTGGCCGAGCTGGAACTGCCCGACGTCCGGGTCGTCCTCTATCCCGGCAACGCCGGCAAGAACGTGCACATGCTGCGCGTCGCCGAGGCCAAGCACGTCTTCATCGGCCACGGCGACAGCGACAAGCTCGCCAGCAGCAACCGTGTCAGCAAGGTGTACGACGAGATATGGGTGGCCGGCCGGGCCGGCCGGGACCGCTACCAGCGCGTGCGGCACGCCATCAGCGACGAGGCGATCGTCGAGGTGGGCCGCCCCCAACTGTCCCCGATCCGCCTGCACGAGGACCACACGCCGGGCCCGCTGCCCGTCGTCCTGTACGCCCCCACCTGGGAGGGCT
Source organism: Streptomyces sp. NBC_00289 (assembly GCF_041435115.1). NCBI lineage: Bacteria > Bacillati > Actinomycetota > Actinomycetes > Kitasatosporales > Streptomycetaceae > Streptomyces > Streptomyces sp. NBC_00289. The sequence continues at coordinate 1,619,582 of NZ_CP108046.1, forward strand.
GGAGCGACGACGACTGCCACACCTCCCTGATCCCGATGGGCGTGACCCTGGTGGAGAAGCTCCTCGCGGAGAACGTACGGGTCGTCTACAAGCCGCATCCGCTCACCGGCAAACGCTCCAAGGAGGCGGCCGCCGCCGACCGGGCCATCCGGGCGCTGCTGAGCGCCGACAACGAACAGCGCGACGCCGAGCGGGCGGAAGCCGCCGTCGAAGCCGCCAGGCCGCGGCTGAAGGAGATCCAGGCCCGGCTCGACGAACTGGCCGGGCGGCACGGGGGCGACCTCGTCCAGCAGACCGGTGACGCGCGGGTCCCCGACCCCGGGAACGCCGCCGAGTGGCGGGAACTGCACGCCGAATGGCACGAGCTCTTCCGGGAGAGCCGGGGGCCGGTCCGGCACAGCGTCATCCTCAAGCAACTGCCCACGCTGTACGAGTGCTTCAACCAGGCGGACGTCCTCATCAGCGACGTGTCCTCGGTGGTCGCCGACTTCGTGGCCGGCCTCAAGCCGTACGTCCTGACCAACGCCCAGGATCTGCCCGACGAGGACTTCCGCGCCGCCTACACCACCGCCGGCGGCGCCTATCTGCTGGACCGTGACTGCACCCGGCTGCCCGAGATCCTGCGGTCGGTCCGCGAGCCGCGCCACGACCCGATGGCCGCGCGGCGCCGCACCCTCAAGGAGTACGTCCTGGGCCCGGACAGCCCCACCTCCATGACCCGGTTCAACGCCGCCGTCGAGGCCCTGGCCGCCAAGGCCGAGGCCGAGAGGGCAGAGAACGAGACGGCCGCGACCGACGGCGCCCGACCCCGGGACCTGGTGTTCCCGCAGCAGCGGACCGACTCGTCCGGCCCGGCGGAGCATGCGGACGACCCGGCTCCCGGGCCCGGCTCCGCCCGGTCCGACCGACCGGTCCCGGCGGCCAACGCCTGACCGGTCAACCCGGCCCGCGAAGGCCGCCCCCGCACGGACGAGCGGGCCCGGAAACCTCCGGGCCCGCTCGTCATGGTGACGGCACCGGTCAGGTCAGCTTGACCGGCAGTTCGAAGAGGTCGTTCTGGGTCACCACCGGCTTGTTGCTCAGGCCCGACGCCGGGACCGCGAGGTCCAGTTCCGGGAAGCGGGCGTACAGCGCGGGCAGTGCCACGCCCGCCTCCAGGCGGGACAGCGCCGCTCCCGGGCACACGTGCGGGCCGTGGCCGAAGGAGATGTGACGGGTCCGGGTCTCACGGGTGATGTCGAAGTCACCGGCCGTAGGGCCGTGCGCCTGCTCGTCGCGGCCTATCGCGCCGTACGACACGATGAGCGCGTCCCCCGCCGGAATCACCTTGTCGCCGACGGGTACGTCCTCGGTCGCGAACCGGATCAGGACGTGCGAGGTCGGCGTCGACCAGCGCAGCGTCTCCTCGACCACCGCCGACCAGTCCACCGCGCCGGACAGGACCCGGTCCCGCTGGCCGGGGTGGGTGGAGAGGTTCACGACGGCGTTGACGATCAGGGAGATGGTGGTCTCGTGGCCGGCCGCGACCATCAGCTGCAGCGTGGAGACGATCTCCTCGTCGGTGAGGCGGTCGCCGTCCTCGGAGGCGAGGATGAGCGCGCTCGTCAGGTCGTCACCGGGCTCCGCCCGCTTCGCCGCGACGGTCTCACCCATGATGCCGGCCAGCTCCACGAGAGTGGCGATCACCTCCTGCGGCGGGGTCTGGGTCGAGAAGAACCTCTCGAACAGCACCTTGAGCCGGGGCAGCCGGGCTTCGTCGATGCCCATGAGGTCCGCCACCACGAACATGGGCAGCGGGTAGGCGAAGGCCGCCTTGAGGTCGACGACCTGGCCGTCCGTGGGCAGCCCGTCCAGCAGTTGCTCGGTGAGGTCGCTGATGCGGGCGCGCATCGCCTCCACCCGGCGCGGGGTGAGGGCCTGGGCCACCAGGGTGCGCATCCGGCGGTGGTCGGCGCCGTCCACGGTGAGCATCGAACGGCCCGGGTTGGCCAGGCCGATCAGCGGCCAGTCCGGCGGTATCTCCCCGCGCTGCCAGGCACCCCACACGTTGATGTCCTTGACCAGCCGCGGGTCGGTGAGCAGCGCCTTGGCCTCGGCGTGGTGGGTGACGGCCCACACGGGGACACCGCCGGGCAGCTCGACCGCCGCGAGCGGTCCCGCCGTACGCAGCTTCGCGCTCTCGCCGTCCAGGTCGGTGACGAACGGATCCAGCGCGATCCGCGGTGCTTCGGTGCCGGACGTCATGGTCGGTTGCCTCCCAGGGCAGGTGTGGGTGTGAACCGCACGGGCAGCTCCGTCAGCCCGCGCAGCCACGGCGAGGGACGACGGGTGAGGGACTCGGCGGGGACGGCCAGGTCGATGTCGGGCAGACGGTCGAGTACGACCTCGATGCCCGTCCGGGCGATCACCTCGGCGATCTCCTGGGCGGGGAAGGGGCAGCGGTGCTCACCGTGGCCGAACGAGAAGTGCGCGCTGTTCCCGCCGGTGAGCGCGGAGCCGTCGGTCCGCACCTGCGGGTCGGAGTTGGCGGCCTGCAGACCGAGCAGCAGGAGATCGCCGGCCCGGACGTGGTGGCCGCCGAGCTGGGTGTCGCGCGAGGCCCAGCGGCCGGCCACGTTCTGGGTGGGCGTGTCCTCCCAGAGCACCTCGTTCATCGCCTCGGCGACGCTGTTGCGGCCGCCGAACAGGGAGGCGGCGAAACGGTCGTCGGTGAGCATCAGGCGCAGCGAGTTGCCGATCCAGTCGGCGGTCGGCTGGTGTCCGGCCGCCATCATCACCATGAGGTCCTGTGCGATCTCCTCGTCGGTGAAACCGCTGCGGTCGGCCACCATGCGGGAGACGACGTCGTGGGCGGCCGTGGCCCTGCGCTCGGCCAGCAACTCCACCATGGACGTGGCCAGATGGCTCTGGCCCGCCAGGGCCCGCTCCCGTCCGTCGATCATGTCGTTGAGGGCGGTGACCAGCCCGGGCCCCTCCTCGTCGGAGAAGCCGTACAGTCGCGCCAGCACCCGTACCGGCAGCAGCATGGCGTACTGGCCGATCAGGTCCGCCTGACCGTGGGCACACACGGAGTCGATCAGTTCGTCGGCGAACCGCTCCGCCAGGTGGCGCAGTTCGGACGGGGGGACCGCCTCCAGGGCGTCGCTGATCATGCCGGCGCGTTCACGGTGCCGCTCGCCCACCGTGTACAGGATGGACGGCTGCTTGCGGCCGATCATCGGCAGCAGCGGCCAGTCGTCGGCGATGGTGTCCCACTGGTTCCACAGGTCCGAGTCGCGGCTGAAGAGGACCGGATCGCCGGTGACCTGGTGCAGCTCGCGGTAGCCGAGCACGAGCCACGCGGGTACGCCGCCGTCCAGCACCACGGGGGTGACGGCACCGTGGTCGCGGCGCATCTCCCGGTACAGCCGGGCGGGTTCGGCCTGGAAGCGGGGGCCGCTCAGCGGAACGGCTTCGGTGCTCACGCGAACTCCCGTGGTGACGTCACGGCCTGGGCCGTCGGCCCGCCGTACTGGTTCTTGATGTGCTGGACGAGGGTGATGAGGGTGTGCTTGCCGGACTCGCGGGAGCGGGCGTCGCAGTCGACCAGCGGCACCTGCGGGTCGAGGTCGAGGGCCGCACGGAGGTCCGCGTGGGTGTGACCGGGGCCGCCGAAGTCGTTGCGGGCCACGATGAACGGCGTGCCCTGCCGTTCCAGGCGGTCGATCGCGTACCAGGAGTCGTCGATGCGTCGGGTGTCGACGAGAACGACCGCGCCGAGCGTGCCGGAGAACAGCCGGTCCCACAGGAACCAGAAGCGCTCCTGTCCGGGCGCGCCGAACAGGTACAGCACGTTGCGCGCGTCGAGGGTGATGCGACCGAAGTCGAAGGCCACGGTGGTCGCGGTCTTGGCGCGCACCGCGCTGATGTCGTCCACCGCCTCGCCGGCCAGCGTCATCGTCTCCTCGGTGTTGAGGGGACGGATCTCGCTGACCGACCGGACCATGGTGGTTTTCCCGACGCCGAACCCGCCCACGATCACGATCTTCAGACCGTTGTCGGCGGAGGCACCCAGCGGGCTGCGGGCGTCAGAGGCTGCGGAGTCCAACGAGCACCTGCTCCAGGATGTCGGGGTCGGGAAGGGCCGAGCTGCGTGGATGGCGGGCGCTGACGCGGCCCGCGGCGAGCAGGTCGGAGAGGAGGATCTTGGTGATACTCACCGGGAGTCCGAGGTCCGCGGCGACCTCCACCACGGCGGCGGGGGTCTGCGCCAGGCGCAGGATCGCCGCGTGCTCCGACTGCATGCCGGGGGACGGTTCGCATTCGGCCACCACCAGGGTGACCAGGTCGAAGGGACTGTCCGGCCCGGCACCGCTGCGTCCGCCGGTGAGCGTGTACAGACGGTCGGGCGCGTCGTCCCTGCCGGGGCGGCTCATGCGGTACGGGGATGGGCCGTCAGGTGCTCGCCGAGTTGTTCCACCAACTCGCTCATGTTGTGCCCGACCAGTCCGGCGTCGGCCTCCTCGGTGGTGATCACCGCGAGGTGCGCGCCTTCGCCGGCCTCCACGATGAAGAGGGTTCCGCCGTAGAACTCGGTCATCGACGAGCGCACACCACCGCTGCCGTCGCCGAACTCCACCGACGCGCCGTGCGAGAGCGACTGGATGCCGGCCGCGATGGCGGCGAGCTGGTCCGCCTGGTCGACCGTCAGCTCCGGGGTGCGGCACAGCTTCAGCCCGTCACGGGACAGCACGAGCGCGTGCCGGGCGCCCGGGGTGCGCTCCAGGAGCCCTTCGATGAGCCAGGTGAGCTTCTCGTCGGCGGTACTCGTGCCGGTCATGAGGTGGTGTCGCCTTCCGGGTGCGTGTGCGAGTGGGACGGGGTGTCGGACGCGGTGTCGGCGGGAGCGGACGGGGCGGCCTGCTGGGTGTCGGGGTCCGGCGGCAGCGGGTGCCGGCCGGTGGTCTCCTCGGAGCCGGCCGCGCGTACGGCCTCGCGGAAGCTGCTGAAGCGGGCGGCCTTGGCGCGGATGTCCTCGGCTGCGGCCGGGCGTCGTTCGGCGCCGCCGGCCGCGGAACGTGCGCGTTCGGCGGCGGCGAGGGTTCGCCCGCGACTGCGCTTGGGCAGCCCACCGGGTGCCTCCGGCGTCGCCGCGTGCGTGTCGTCGGCCGGCGGAGCCGGGGCGTCGGTGCGCGGGGTGTCACGGGCGGGGGAAACCGTGGCCTCCCGCGTGGCGGGCGGGGACTCGGGGCGGGGACGTTCTCCCGCGGCGGGCCGCGGATCGACGACGGCGCTGGTGAGGATGGACTGCGGAATGAGCATGAGCACGCCGGTGCCGCCGCGCGCCGAGGGCCGGAAGGACACCTTCAGGCCGTACTTGCGGGCGAGCCGGCCGACCACGGCGAGGCCCAGGCGGGTGCCGGTGAGGCCGCCGAGTTCGACCGCTTCGCCGCTGACGGCCTTCTCCGCCCGGCGCAGTTGTACCTCGCCCATGACCAGGCCACTGTCCTCGACGGAGACGATGACACCCGCCGGGACCTCTTCGACGTAGACGTGGACCTCGGCGTTCGGCGGCGAGAAGTTGGCGGCGTTGTCGAGCAGTTCGGCGAGGGCGTGCATGACGCCCTCCGCCGCGTGTCCGGCGACCGCGATGTCACTGACGGAGTGGAGGCGGATGCGCTGATAGCCGCTGATCCGGCCCATCGCGCCGCGCAGGATGGACTCCATGCCGATGGGCCGCGCCCAACGACGTCCGGAGCGGGCGCCCGTGAGTACGGCGATGGAGTCGGCGAGCCGTCCCGCCTGCGCGGTCCGGTGGTCCAGGTGCAGGAGGTCGGCGAGCACGTCCTCGTCGCCGTGCCGCTCCTCCATGGCGCGCAGGTCGGCGAGCGTGCCGGTGGCCAGCGCCTGCATGCGCGCCGCCGCGTTCGCGGTCGCCGAGATCGCCGCGGAGCGCTCACCGACGGCGCGGTCGAGCTGCGCCGACAACCGCTGCGCGTCCTGTGCGAGGCGGGCGCGCTCAGCCTCACCGGCCTGCGTCAGGTGCGCCCGTTCCCGGGCGAAGTCCTCGACGAGGCGGGCGTGTTCGAGCGCCTCGGCGTCGATGATCCGTTGCTGCTCCTGTCGCCACTGCTCGGCGAGACGCTCCCGCTCGTGGGCGGCGCGTACGGCGTCGCCGGTGAGCCTGCGCAGTTCGGCCCGGGCGGCTCGCGCCGTCCGCAGGCCGTGTACGGCAGCGGTGACGGCCACGCACAGGAGGACGGCGGCGACGCCCGCGCCCCAGCCCAGGGGTCCACGTACGGAGGACGGCGCCAGGGAGACGGCCCAGCCGACGGCGAGGGCCGACACGGCTGCGGTGAGCAGGGCAACGGGGAGGAGGGAGCGGACGGTGGATCGGTCGCAGGAACGGGCGGGCGCGGTCATCAATCAGGTCCTCGGGCGGCCACTCAGGGACGCGGCCTCGTGTCGTCCTTGGGAAAATTTGCGCAGAAATTTGTGTGCAGCGATCAACTGGGCGTCACTATACGAGAGTTTGCGATCAGGTCGAGAGGGTTGCGTCGGCCCCGTTCCGCAGCCCCCGAAGGCCGGGCGACGGCAGACCGCGCACCGGCTTCCCCCGGTGTCACAGCGTCCTGCGCATCAACTGCGTGAGCCGGTCGCGCTGTTCGTTGAAGGTGGTACGAGCACGCTGGAACTCGTCGGCCTCGTACGCCAGCCCCTGCGACACGAGGTCCCGGTACGTCCGCAGCGCACCGACGGTGCGGTTGACCTCCTCGCGCACGTCGTCCTCGGCGAACAGGGCCAGCTCCAGCCGCCGGGACAGCACACTGCTGTCCCGCAGCACCGTCCCGGCCCGGGCGAGCGCCGTCTCGTCACGGTCGTGCCCGCGGGCGATGTTGATGAGGATCTCGCTCGCCTCCGCCGTGGCGTTGAGAAAGGCGATGTACGCGGCACGGCGATCGTCCTTCGTGCGCTGTTCGCTCTCCCGCGCCCAGCGGCGGCGCTCGGCGAACGCGGACGCCGCGAGAGCGATGAGCGCACCCATCGTCGTGTTGACGAGACCAGTCCATTCCACGCCCATACCTTGCTTCACCGGGGCTGGTTCCCACCAGAGGCCACCCGTACAACTCCCCTAGGACAACGCCTCCTTGACCACGAGCCGTGGGCGGGTCCCGCCCCTGCTCCCGCGCACGGGCGGCGGCGCCCGCACCGAAATACCTGGCGGATCACACTCCCGGCCGCTACGGTCATCACGATGACGACTCAATGTGTTGGCAGATTGGGGGTCCCGTCCGCGCAAGGTGAGTGCTGATGCTCACTCGGACCGCGAACGAGGATTCCCGCTTCGACTTCTGGCCGCGCGTGCGCGAGTTCGCCGTGCCGGCATCCATGATCGAGACCGCGACCGCCCGCCGTCGTGCCGGGGACTGGGCTGGAGCGTGTGCCGCCGCACGCTTCGACGTCGATATCCACCTGCGCGCCGTGGCGCGCGCCTACGGCGGTGAACTCACGGCCCGTCTCCGGGCCGACCTGCGTCACCTGGCTCCTGACCTGTTGCGCTGGCACATGCCGAGGATCGCTCCCGACGGACTGCTGCGCCCAGGACTGACCATCGCCCTGGCCCGGTACGACACCCCGGGCCGGGACGGCCTGGGCCCGGTGCACCTCGTGGTCCGGACTCCCCCGGCCTGGGCCGCCGCCGGTCAGCGGATCAGCCTGGCACTGTGGGACGGAACGCACCCCGGGGACACCGCCCGCCGCCACCCGCATCCCCATCCCGACCGGCGGTTCCGTCTCGACCTGCACCGCCACCTGTGGGACACCCGCAGAACCGGTGAGCTGCCCGGCCGCTCCGGGGCCGATCGGGCAGACGACGCCGAACCCGCCGTACCGGCACAGGAGTTGACGGCGATGCTGCCCGACGGGTGCGATGTCGCGCTTGACCGGTGGGCCGACGAGGCGGCGATTCTGCTGCGCGCCGAGGGGCGGCGGCGTACCGGTACGGTCCTGGTGCGGCCCGGGGCCGGACGACTGGTACTGGACCTGATCCCCGGCGACGGCGACGGGCCGCCCGCGCTGCGGAGCGCCCCGGCGTTCACGGGTGGCGCCACCTCCGCGCTGCCGGTGCTGCCCGACGCGGCGACCTGGGTGCTGCCCGACCTGCGGCTGCTCCGCGCCGGCGCGGTTCCAGTGGAACGGCTGCACCCGCTGGTCGCCTCCGCACTCGTACCGGACTGCTCACCGACCGGTCCGCCCGCGCTCCGGGACCGGGCGGGACGACCGCGTCTCGTGGAGTGCCGGGGAGCGCGGCACCGCATCGCCCTGGTCAAGGGCGTACTGGCCCCCCTGGACCATGATCCGGCGGAGATCCGGCGCGAGGAACTGCTGGTCGCGCTGACCGGAACCCCGCTTCCCTGCCTGCGGGTCATCGACGAGGCGCACCGGCACCCCGACTGCCTCACCGGCGTCCGCGAACGCCTCGACCACGGCGACATCACCGGTGCGCTGGCCGTCGTCGAGGGCCTGCTCGGGCCCGAGGCACTGCTGCGCGACGGCGCGCTGCGGGACGCGCTCGAGAGGGCCGCCCGGGGGCGGGTCGCCCACGGACTGTTCCGGGCAGGCCTGGTCGGATCCGGGCGCGACCGCTTTCCCCCGGCACCCCGCGATTCCCGCCACCGCAGCGCACCCCCGCGCCTGGCCCGGCGCTGACCGTTCCCGCCGGGCGGCCGGCGTCCAGCACGGCCCAGCCCCCTCTCGCCGACCAGGGGCCTCGTCCCCTGCCTTCACTCGCTCACCACGAACCCACAGGTGATCAAAAACATGCCGAACCATGCCCCGTTCACTGCGCCCGTCACCCCCTTCGACACAGCCGACACCCCGCAACTGGACGTCGCCGACGAGTTGCTGACCCTGCTGCGAGACGCGAGCACCGAACCGCGCCCCGACCCCCAACTCGAGGCCCTGACGCTGGCCGTGGCCGCCGATCTGCCCGTCCTCCTGTGGGGTGAGCCGGGGATCGGCAAGACCGCGGCCCTGACCCAGCTGGCCGCGACCCTCGGCCTTCCGCTGACGACCGTGATCGCCAGCGTGCACGAACCGTCCGACTTCTCGGGCCTGCCCATCGTCGGAGACGACCCCGCGGAACAGGGTGTGCCGATGGCACCGCCGGACTGGGCGGTGCGCCTGGTGAGGGCCGGGCGGGGGCTGCTGTTCCTGGACGAACTGTCCACCGCGCCACCGGCCGTTCAGGCCGCCCTGCTCCGGCTGGTGCTGGAGCGGCGGATCGGCTCCCTCCAACTGCCGCCCGGAGTGCGGATCGTGGCCGCCGCCAATCCCCGGTCCTCGGCAGCGGACGGCTGGGAGCTGAGCCCGCCGCTGGCCAACCGGTTCGTACATCTCCAGTGGACCCACGACCACGAGGTCGTGGTGCGCGGGCTCGGTGGGACCTGGCCCCGGGCGACACTTCCGCGACTGAAGCCGGAAAAGCTGGCGGAGGCGGTGGACTTCGCCCGCCGTGCGGTGTGCGGGCTCCTGGCCGCGCGCCCCGCACTCGTGCACCGGCTGCCCAGCAGCGAGACCCGCCGGGGCGGCGCCTGGCCGTCACCCCGCAGCTGGGAGATGACGCTGCGCCTCGTCGCCTTCGCCACCGCGGCCGGCTCCTCCCGAGACGTGCTCTCCCTGCTGGTCCGGGGCACCGTGGGCGACGGTCCAGGCCTGGAACTGCTGGCGAGCATGGACCGGATGGACCTTCCGGACCCCGAGGTGCTGCTCGCCGACCCCGCGGGTGCCGACCTCCCCCGGCGGGGGGATCTGCGCCAGGCGACGCTGGACGGCGTGGTGGCCGCGGTCCGCCACCGCCCGGAGAAGTCCCGCTGGGACGCCGCCTGGGCACTCCTGGTCCGCGCGGTGGAGACCGGGGCCCCGGACCTGGTGGTCGTCCCCGCCACCACCCTGGCCGCGCTGCGCCGCGAGGACTGGGACGTTCCCGCCTCGATCGAGAAGCTCACCGGAGTGGTGTCCCTGTCCCGGCGGGCAGACCACGCCGCCGCCCGCGCCAACCTCGCCACGAAGGCCGGCCGGTGAGCGCGGACGCACCGGGGACACTGGACCTCGACAAGCTCTTCGCCGCCCGGCTGCACGCCGCCCGAGCCCGCCCCTATCTGGCCACGGCGCTGTTCGCCCTGCACACCGTCGAGTCCCGCCGGGTACCCACCATGGCCGTCGACCGGCACTGGCGGTGCTATGTCTCGCCGGCCTTCGTCGACCGCACGCCGACGGAGGAACTGGCCGCCGTATGGGTCCACGAGGTGTCGCACCTGCTGCGCGAACACCACACGCGCAGCGACCGGTTCGCACGACAGCACGGGCTGAGCGGTCCCGCGGAACGGCTGCGGATGAACATCGCGGCGGACTGCGAGATCAACGACGACGCGTTCGGTGACGGGCTGGTCCGCCCGGAGGGCGCCGTCGACCCGTCCTTCCTCACGCTGCCGGACGGGCAGCTCATGGAGGACTACCTGCGTCGGTTCCGGCTCGGGCCGCGCACACAGAGCCTGGCCTGGCTGGACTGCGGCAGCGGCGCCGACGGACATGAGCGGGACTGGGACCTGGGAGCGGACGGGGCGCACGGCCTGAGCGAGCAGGAGCGCGACGCCGTCCGGTTCCGGGTGGCGCAGGGCATCAAGGGCCGTCCGGGAAGCTCCCCGCAGGGATGGCAGCGGTGGGCGGAGGAGGCCTTCCATCCACCGCAGGCGTGGCGGGAGTTGCTGGGCGCGGCGGTCCGCTCGGCGGCCTCCGGTGCCGGCGCGGGCCAGGACTACACCTACGGCCGGCCGTCACGGCGCTCGGCGGGCGTGCCCCGAGCCGTGCTGCCCGGTCTGCGGCGCAGGCCGCCCCGGGTCTGCGTGATCATCGACACCTCGGGCTCGGTCAGCGACGCCGAACTCGGCAGCGCGCTCCTCGAGGTCGCCGCGATCTCCCGGGCCGTCGGCGGCCGTCGGGACCTGGTCACCGTACTGCCGTGCGACGCGTCGGCACGGATCGTGCACCCGCTCTGCCGCGGTGAGGGGATTCCGCTGGTGGGCGGAGGCGGTACGGACCTGCGTACGGGTTTCGCCAGGGCGCTCCGAGCGGGCGCCCGGCCCGACGTCATCGTGGCCCTGACGGACGGACAGACACCCTGGCCGACCGCGCAACCACCGTGCCGGACGGTGGTGGGCCTCTTCCCGCGCCCAGGGGCGGCCTCCTCGTGGGACGAGGACGACCCCGCGGGTCACCACAACCGTGCCCGGCCGGCATGACGCCGGGTGGCCGCCGCCGTACGCGGCCCGGGCTTGTGCCGGGTCGCCGCCGGTCGTGGCCGGTGCCGGCGACCAGCTGGTTCACGCCGCACCCCGTCGGCGCGCCGGCCCGCCCGCGGACTCAACCGGCCTTCGTCACCTCCACGGAGAGGTCGTTGTCGGTCGTGTAGTAGGGGCGCAGGGCTGCGCCGCCGGCGGTGACGGTCGGGTAGACGAACACATCCTTGCGGTCCGCCAGGTCGTCGAGGAGGCGGGCGACCCGGACGAGAGGTGCGTCCGCCGCGGGCTGGACGAAGACGTCCCAGACGTCCTTGCCCGTGCTCGCCTCCGCGGCCAACTCCTGGTGGTCGACGGTGAAGGAGAAGCTCCGGCCGCCGTTGCGGGCCACTGGCTCCAGGGCGCGTTCGATGCCTCCGCCGCCACGCCGGCGCACGACCGCCGTCTCCCGGAGCGAGGCACCGTGCAGACGTGCCCCGACCGTCATCGAGCGGTCCGTGACGTCGACGCGGTCGACCTCGGCGTGTGCGGACCGCAGCCAGGCCCGTACGGCGAGATGGCCGCCCCTGGTGACGTAGGGAATCCGGACGGCCAGCGGCGAGAGCCGGTCACGGAGCTGTCCGTCGACGAGGGCCCGCAGGTCGCGCAGGCCCGGGCGCAGGCGATGTCGCGCCGATCCCGGCTCGCTGAGCAGGTACACGTCCCAGCGGCCCTCCTCCAGTACGGTCCGCGGGTCCAGGACGGCGCGTAGGCCCCCCTTGTCGGCGGGTCGCAGGTCGAGGTGGTGGAGGAACGTCTCGGGCTGTCCCTTCTTCGGACGCAGCCGAAGCAGCAACTGCCCGCCCGGAGCCGGGGAGAGCGGCAGGTCGAAGGAGATCCGGCCGTCCGCGTCGGCCGTACAGCCGACGCGTGGCTGCGCGTCCTGTTCGCTGGTCATCGCTGTTCCTTCCGCACCACGCGCAGCGCATTGCCGGTCACGGTGAACGCCGCGTCGCGCGCGGCGAAGCCCCGGCTGACCAGGGAGTGTCGCATCCGGGCGCGTTCCCGCGTCGCCGGTCGTCCCGCACTCCTCGCCGCTGTCGCCTCAGCGAAGAGGCGTTCGGCCTTCTCGACGACGGGGACGGGCGCGAACCGCCGCGCGTTCTCCACGGCGGCACGGCCCATACGGCGGCGCCTGTCGTCGTCGCGGACGAGTTCCAGCAGTGCCGCCGCCAGCGCGTCGCGGTCCCCGACCGGTACGAGCCGGCCGTCGGCCCCGTCCGCGATGATCTCACCGGGTCCGTAGGGGCAGTCGGTGCTCACCACGGGCAGGCCGCAGCGCATCGCCTCGACGATCGTCATGCCGAACGGCTCGAAGTTGGAGGCCGCCGCACCGATCGAGCCCTTGACCCACTCCGCCTCCATGGGGGCCGCCGGGCCCATCAGGAACACGTTGTTCCACAGTCCCAGGTCCTCGATGAGCTGCCTCAGCCGGTCACGTTCCTCGCCCTTGCCGTAGATGCGCAGCTGCCAGTCGGGGCGTTCGGCGGCGACCGCGGCGAAGGCCTCTATGAGCAGGTCGTACCGTTTCACCGGGACCAGACGACCGGCCGCGACGACCACCTTGGCCGTGCCGTCCGCGAGAGGGAGCAGGGGGTCCGGCACGCTGTTCGGGAGCGCCTCGACCAGTACTCCGGGCAGCGCCATCTTGCGCCGGTAGGAGGCCGCGTCCGCCTCGGTCACCGTGGTGAGCGCGTCGAGCCCGCGGTAGGCGCCGCGCAGCGCGTTGCGCAGCCGTGGCGGATGGTTGTCGAGGGTGAGGTGTTCCTGCCCGACGCGTACGACGTGTCGCGGGGCCTGGAGCGCGAGGTGCACGTTGAGCCCGGGCCGGGTGCCGATCACCACGTCGGCGTCGATGGTGGCGAGGCACTCACCGATGCGCTGGTCGGTCAGCTCGCTGTACTGCTCGTAGCGGTACTCGGCCCGGGGGAACACCCTCGCCGGTCTCAGGTGTAACGGATGTTCCTTCTCCTGTCTGAGGTCCACCAGCGGCCGCAGCGTCACCTTCGGGTCGAGCCTGAAGTTGGGGCGCTCCCGGTGCCGGAGCACGGAGACGATCTCCACCTCGTGCCGCTCGGCCAGGGCCTGGGCCAGGTTGAACGTCGTGGTGATCGTGCCTCCGATTCCATAGGCGTTGTGGAGCAGAAAAGAGATCTTCATGGCGGACTAGACCACGACAGTTCCCCTTACGGTTGCGGCCCGTTACCACTTCGTTAGTCCTGACCCGCCGTGAAACCGGCTCGCGCCCGCGCCGCGTCCTCCCCACCGACCACAAGGGTGCGTGTGCCGTCGGGGCCACGCACGAAGCTGTTCAGGGGGAAACCACATGCCGTTCCGTTCCACCGGGCGCAGGCGCGCCGGGCTGCGCACCGCGGCCGCCGTCACCGCCGTTCTGTCCGCGGGAGCGCTGCTGGCCACCGCCGGCCCCGCCGCCGCGGTGAAGGGCGGCGGCCCGGCCACCACCGCCGCCCGCCCGTACGCCATGCTGATCGAACTCGACGGCAGCCAGTTCTGCGGCGGCACGCTCGTCGCGCCCACCAAGGTGCTCACCGCCGCCCACTGCGTGGACAACGCCGGGGACGTCTCCGCGCTGCGCGTGATCGGCGGCCGTACGCGGGTGGCCGGCACCGGCGGCACCGTACGGCGGGTGGCGTCGTACCGGCTGGACTCGCGGTACACCTCACCCGGCTACGCCTACGACGCCGCGGTCCTCACCCTGGACCGTCCGATGCCGTACCGCACGATCCCGGTCGCCGGCCCGCGCGATGCCGCGCTGGTCGCCGACGGTCGGAAGGCGACCGCGCTCGGCTGGGGGCGTACCGGACCCGGCGTCTCGGGCACCCGGTTGAAGCAGGCCAGACTGGTGCTCTCGCCCGTCGCCGACTGTCAGCCGTACACCGAGGCGGACACCGATCCCGCGGCGATGCTGTGCGGGATGCCGCGGCCGGGCACCACCGACAGCATCTGCCCGGGCGACTCGGGCGGGCCACTGGTCAGCGGGGGCAAGGTGGTGGGCATCGTGTCGGCCGGGAACAAGTACTGCGACGAGCAGTTCCCGGTCTCGGTCTTCGTCCGCGCCGACTCGGTCGCCGCCGACCTGGGCATCCGCACCCACTGACGCCGCGCACCCCGTCCACCCGGCATACCACCGGGGCCGCGTGGCCCCCGGTGGCACGCCGTCAACTCCGCGTGCCGCAGTCGAGTTCGGCCCAGACCGTGTGGCCGCTACGACGGGGCCGGTCGCCCCAGTCGCGGGAGAGGGCGTCGACCAGACGAAGGCCCCGGCCTCCCGTGCCCAGGCGCGCGGAAGGGTTTCTCCACCGCGCCTGGACGAGGTCGATGTCGAAGGCCTGTCCCGCGTCGGTGACCCCGATCCACAGCCGTCTCCGGTCGCCGGGCGCGCCATGGAGGTCGAGCGTGAGACCGACGGGCGGCGTGCCGTAGCGGATGGCGTTGCCCAGCAGCTCGCTGGCGATGAGCGTGGCGTCGTCGGCGAGTTCGCTGGTTCCCCACCGTGCCAGCTGCTCGCGGATGCCCTTGCGTACGGCGCTCGGGCAGCATGCCGGCCCGACGTGAAGGAACGTGTATGCGCCTTCCATGGGCCATCACCCCTTTTCGCTCTCACAGGTGATTCGTGGCAGCGGGGTCCGCGGATGGTCCGGGTCGCACCCCGTCTCACACCGGAGCCGGGGGGCTGGAAGGCCCGTCAGGCCGGAATGGTGATGATGCCGAGTGGTGCGCTGGTGGGCTGCTTCGATCCGTTCGCCGGTTCGACGGTGATGCCGACGGCACTGGCGTCGCCGAGATCGCCGTCCAGTACCTGCGCGTACTGTCCCCCGGAGCCGGGCAGGAGCCCGGCCGGGCGGATGTCGCCGGCCTTCGCGGCGTACCAGAGTTCGTAGACCTTGGCTCCGCCGAGGCGTGGGAGCCCGGTGGCGATGGCGGCGGCCCGGCCCTGCGTACGGGAGGCCACCACGCTCACCCGGCCGCCGTCGGCCAGTGTGCGGGTGCTGACCGTCGCGTCCGGTGCGGCGAGGATGTCGGTGAGGGCGGAGCTGCCCGCCTCCTCGCGGGCGAGTTCGGCGCGGGCGTCATCGGCGCGCGTGTACTGCCACACGGCGACACCGCCCAGCCCGACAGTGACGGCGAGGCAGGCGGCCAGAGCCACCCGAAGGGCTCGCCACCGGCGGGGGGTGTGGCTCGGAGTGTGTTCCTGCCGGGTACGGCCGATCTGGTCGAGGACGCGCTCCCGCAGCCCGGAGGACGGGACGGCGTCCTCGGCCGCGGCGAGTTGCAGCGTGACGGCCGACAGTTCCGCCACCTCGTGACGGCAGGCGGCACAACCGGCCAGATGGTTGTCGAAGGCGGCTTCCTCGTCCGGCGGAAGGGCGTGCAGCACATACGCTCCGACGGGCTGGTGCGGGTCTCCGGTGGCGGTCATGGCCCGGCCTCCAGACACTCGCGCAGCTGCCGCAGTCCGGAGCGCATCCTGGACTTCACGGTGCCGGCCGGGGTGGCCAGGCAGTCGGCCACCTCCAGGTAGGTCATGCCCTGGTAGTAGGCCAGGACCAGTGGTACGCGCCGGTGGCGCTCCAGGGCGGCCAGGCAGCGCCGGACGCGCCGCCACTCGTCGCGCCGCTCGACCGCTTCGGACACCTGGTCGAAGGGCGGGTCCTCCTGCAGCAGCGCGCTGCGCCGCTCGCGTGACGCGCCCGCCTGGGCATGCCGTACCCGGTCGACGGCTCGTCGGTGCGCGAGGGTGAACACCCAGGCACGCGCGGCGCCCAGCTCGGGGCGGTAACGGCCGGCGGTGCGCCAGACTTCGACCATCACGTCCTGCGTCACCTCCTCCGCCTGCGACTCGTCCCGCAGCACTCGGCAGACCAGGCCCTTGACCGGCCGCACGAGAGCGTCGTAGACGTCCGCGAACGCCGCTTGGTCGCCCGTGGCCACCCGGGTGAGCAGGCCGTCCAGGCGTGCGTCCCCGGAAGGCCTACGCGCCGGGCCGTGTCCGCCCTGTCCGGTGTTGGACATCCGTCCCACAATCCGTCTCGTACGTTCGCTCCGGTCCCACTGGATCGACTGTGCGGCCTGTCAGCCGCCTCCGCAGCGCGGCGGGTCCGTCCGACCGGCCGGCTTCCCGGGGCCGGCGCGGCGGGCGGTTCCCGCCGCTGTCAGGTATTCGTAGCCGCGCGGCGCCGCGTATGGCCGCCCGTCAACAAGAAATCCCTTATCTACCGAATTATGATGAAAGATCTTCATACGTCACTCTCGTCGCTCCGAATGCCTTGTGTCCACCACGGCGAGAGCCACGCAGGAGTCGGCAACCCTGTCCGGCTCGAAGATGCTCGTACGGCTCCCGCTGTACCCGAACTGCCGACTTTCTGAGGGAGGTGAGTCCGATGACCACATCCATCCAGGTCCGGCGCCTGCTGGCCGGTGCCGCCGCTTCAGGTCTGCTTGCCGGCGGCGCCGCACTCGGCATGTCCGGCACGGCCGTCGCGGCTCCGACGCCGACGTCCGCCACATCCGTGGTGACCAGCGACCACCACGACAAGTGCGAGTGGAAGAAGGGCCACTGGGAGAAGAAGTGGGTGAAGGGCCACTGGGAGAAGAAGTGGTTCCACCACGACACCTGGCACAAGGGTCACCACGACCAGAACGGCAACTGGCACCCGGGTCACTGGAGCCACCACCACTTCAAGTGGGTCTACGTGCCCGCCCACTGGGAGAAGGTGTGGGTGAAGGCCCACTGGGACTGCCACCACCGCTGACGCCTCCCGGCCGCGGAACGGCAAGGTGAGTGAGGGTCCGGGGTGTTCGTCGCCCCGGACCCTCACTCATGCCGACTTGCTCAACTCACGCCCACGTGCCGACTTCCGCATCGTGAGCAGGGCGACGGGGTGTGTCGGACGACGACCTCAGCCGCCCGTCCGACACACCCCGTCCGGTTCCCGTGCCTCCCGCGGTCCTGGTGCCTCCCGCGGGCCTGGTCGCTTCCCGCGGACCTATTCGACCTTGGCCCAGTCGAGCGTGCGCTCCACCGCCTTCTTCCAGCCCGCGTAACCCTCCGCGCGCTGGTCGTCGGACCACTGGGGCTCCCAGCGCTTGGACTCCTGCCAGTGGGTGCGCAGTTCGTCGGTGTCACGCCAGAACCCGGTGGCCAGTCCCGCCGCGTACGCGGCGCCGAGCGCGGTGGTCTCGGCGACGACGGGGCGGCTGACCGGTACGCCGAGAACGTCGGCCTGGATCTGCATGCACAGGTCGTTCGCCGTGACACCGCCGTCGACCTTGAGCACGTCGAGGTGGACACCGGAGTCCTGCTCCATGGCCTCGACGACATCACGGCTCTGGTAGCAGATGGACTCCAGAGTCGCCCGGGCGAGATGCCCGTTGTCGTTGTAGCGGGCCAGGCCGACGATCGCGCCGCGGGCGTCGGAGCGCCAGTACGGAGCAAACAGGCCGGAGAACGCGGGGACGAAGTAGATGCCCCCGTTGTCCTCGACCGTACGGGCCAGCGTCTCGCTCTCGGCCGCGCTCGAGATGATCTTCATCTGGTCGCGCAGCCACTGCACCGCGGATCCGGTGACCGCGATGGAACCCTCCAGGGCGTAGATCGCGGGGCTGTCCCCGAACTGGTAGGCCACGGTGGTGAGCAGGCCGTGCTGTGAACGGACCAGCTCCGTACCGGTGTTGAGCACCAGGAAGTTGCCGGTGCCGTAGGTGTTCTTGGCCTCGCCCGGCGCGTAGCAGACCTGTCCGACCGTGGCCGCCTGCTGGTCGCCGAGCACCCCACAGATGGGGATCGGCGCGCGCAGCGGCCGGGACGTGCGCGTCACACCGAACGCCTCCCGGTGGGACGAGGCGTTGATGGTCGGCAGCATCGCCCGGGGGATGTCGAAGAAGCCGAGCAACTCGTCGTCCCAGTCGAGGGTTTCGAGGTCCATCAACATGGTGCGGCTGGCATTGGTCACGTCGGTGGCATGGATGCCACCGTCGGGGCCGCCCGTCAGGTTCCACAGGACCCACGCGTCCGTGTTGCCGAAGAGGGCGTGCCCTTCCTCGGCCGCCGCACGGACACCGTCGACGTTCTCCAGGATCCACTGGATCTTGCCGCCGGAGAAGTACGTCGCCGGCGGCAACCCGGCCTTGCGCCGGATGACCTCGCCCTGACCCGAGCGCTCCAGGGCCGCGGCGATGGAGTCGGTGCGGGTGTCCTGCCAGACGATGGCGTTGTAGTAGGGGCGTCCGTTGCGTGGATCCCACACGACGGTGGTCTCCCGCTGGTTGGTGATGCCGATCGCCGCCAGATCCTCCGGGGAGAGGTTTCCGTGCCGCAGGGCGTTCTGCATCACGGAGTTGGTGCGCTCCCAGATCTCCACCGGGTCGTGCTCGACCCAGCCGGAACGCGGAAGGATCTGGGCGTGCTCCAACTGGTGCTTCGCCACCTCGTTGCCCGAGTGGTCGAAGATCATGAAACGGGTGCTGGTGGTCCCCTGGTCCACCGCGCCCACGAAGTCAGCCATGGGTTGCCGCCTCTGCTCTGGGTGTCAGTGTCATTCCTCGGGTGCCGGGACGCGCCCGGGAGGCTCCGGCTCCGCCGTGGGCAGGAACCGGCCGATGAAGGTCTTGTACAGGCCGGCGCCGAGCAGGCCGCCG
The DNA here is from genome assembly GCF_041435115.1 of Streptomyces sp. NBC_00289. Taxonomy (NCBI): domain Bacteria; kingdom Bacillati; phylum Actinomycetota; class Actinomycetes; order Kitasatosporales; family Streptomycetaceae; genus Streptomyces; species Streptomyces sp. NBC_00289. Next base: position 1,638,556 of record NZ_CP108046.1, read on the forward strand.
ACGAGGGGACCGATGATCGGCACCCAGAAGTAGAAGTTGCCGTACTGATCTCGCCATGCTGTTCCGTAACCCGTGAAGTAGCTTGCCAGTCGCGGTCCGAAGTCACGCGCCGGATTGATGGCGTAGCCGGCGTTGGTGCCCCAGGCCATGCCGATCGCCACGACGATCAGACCGACGATGAACGGAGCCAGGTTGGCGCCGGGGGGTGTGTTGAGCAGGTCCGTGACGGCGAGGATCAGCAGCAGCAGGATCGCGGTGCCGATGACCTGGTCGCGGAACGCTCCCCACTCGTGGACCGGCAGATTCGGGTTGCCGTTGGCGGGGAGGGTGGAGAAAACTCCCTGCGTCTTGATGGTGTGTCCGGGGTCGGCCTTCGCCAGCGCCTCGGTGTAGTTCCAGCGCACGATGAGGGCCGCCGCGAAGGCGCCGGCCGTCTGGGCCAGCGCGTAGGGCGCCACCTTGCTCCAGGGGAACCCCTTGAACGTGGCGAGCGCGACCGTGACCGCGGGGTTGAGGTGCGCGCCGCTCAGCCGTGCCGCGACGTAGACACCGAGGGTGACGCCGAGTCCCCACGCCCAGGCGATGCTGTCGTGGTTCCCGAGGCCTCCCGGCGGCGTCGTGAGCGCTCCACCGGCGACGACCTGGGCGACCACGCCGCAGCCGAAGAGGATGAGGATCATCGTGCCCGCGAACTCGGCCGACACCTCGCCTATCAACCCTGTCCTTTTGAATCGCTCAGCCATGGAAGCCTGCTTCCCGCCGGCACAGGACCGGCTGTCGACTGCCAGAGCCCTCCCCGTATCAGCATAAGGCGATCAAGAACGAACCGCACAGAAGGGCGAAATACCATCCCTGACGGGACAAAGACGGCTGTCTCACCGCGTACAGGTCGACGTCCAGGCTGCCGGCGTAGGCGCGCGCCACGATCCGACGGAGCGCACATACGACGAACCCCATCCCGTGAATCAGGGGGATGGGGTTCGTGTGCGGAGCGCCGGGCAGGCCTTGCACCTGCATTTCCCCGCGGGAAGCGGGGCGTCTTTCCTTGGACCACCAACGCGAGACCGGGCGCCGGATTTCCGGTGACCGCTCAAGATCCAGCATAGCGCACGTGTACGACCGCTCGGCACCGCCGGCCGACCGGGCGGCCGTTCTCCGGCGCGACACCAAACTTGAACGCTTCGTTCTCTTGAATCATTCGTCTTAATGCCGATAGGTTCGACGCCATGACCGCATCCCGGACCCCGACCACCGCCGAGGAGCTGCGCGGTGCCGGCCTGCGGGTGACGGCCGCCCGCGTCGCGCTGCTCGAGACCGTCCGGAGCGGTGACCACCTCGATGTCGAGGCGATCGCCTCCGGGGTACGTGACCGCGTGGGCCACATATCCCTGCAAGCCGTCTACGACGCGCTGCACGCCCTCACCACGGCGGGCCTCGTCCGCCGGCTCGAGCCGCCCGGCAGCGCCGCCCGGTTCGAAGGACGCGTCGGGGACAACCACCACCATCTCGTGTGCCGCTCGTGCGGCGTCGTCGCCGACGTCGACTGCGCGGTCGGCCATGCGCCCTGCCTCGCCGCGTCCGACGACCGCGGTTTCGCGATCGACGAGGCCGAGGTCATCTACTGGGGCCTGTGCCCCGACTGTTCCACCGCCCCCGGTTCAGCACCCTGATCCACCCCGTTCGGAAGGATTCCCATGACCGAGAACCACGACGCGATCGTCACGGACGCGAAGACGGAGGAGGCCGGTGGCTGCCCGGTCGCGCACGGGCGCGCCGCGCACCCCACCCAGGGCGGCGGAAACCGTCAGTGGTGGCCGGAGCGGCTCAACCTGAAGATCCTCGCCAAGAACCCCGCCGTGGCGAACCCGCTCGGTGAGGAGTTCGACTACGCGGCGGCCTTCCAGGCCCTCGACCTCGCGGCCGTGAAACAGGACATCGCCGAGGTTCTCACCACCTCGCAGGACTGGTGGCCCGCCGACTTCGGCAACTACGGCCCGCTGATGATCCGTATGGCCTGGCACAGCGCGGGCACCTACCGCATCAGCGACGGCCGCGGCGGCGCCGGAGCCGGTCAGCAGCGCTTCGCCCCCCTCAACAGCTGGCCGGACAACGGCAACCTGGACAAGGCCCGCCGTCTGCTGTGGCCGGTCAAGAAGAAGTACGGCCAGAGCATCTCCTGGGCCGACCTCATGATCCTCACCGGCAACGTCGCCCTGGAGCAGATGGGCTTCGAGACCTTCGGCTTCGGCGGCGGCCGCGCCGACGTCTGGGAGGCCGAGGAGGACGTCTACTGGGGTCCCGAGACCACCTGGCTCGACGACCAGCGCTACACCGGCGACCGCGAGCTGGAGAACCCGCTCGGCGCGGTCCAGATGGGCCTCATCTACGTCAACCCGGAGGGCCCCAACGGCAACCCGGACCCGCTCGCGGCGGCCCGCGACATCCGTGAGACGTTCCGCCGGATGGCGATGAACGACGAGGAGACCGTCGCCCTGATCGCGGGCGGCCACACCTTCGGCAAGACCCACGGCGCCGGCCCGGCGGACAACGTCGGCGCCGACCCCGAGGCCGCCCCGATCGAGGCGCAGGGCCTCGGCTGGGCGAGCACCTACAACACCGGCAAGGGCGGCGACGCGATCACCAGTGGCCTGGAGGTCACCTGGACCAGCTCGCCGACCCAGTGGAGCAACGGCTTCTTCCAGAACCTGTTCGGCTACGAGTGGGAGCTGACCACCAGCCCCGCCGGCGCCCACCAGTGGGTGGCCAAGGACGGGGCGGGCGCGGGCACCATCCCCGACGCCCACGACCCGTCGAAGAGCCACGCCCCGACGATGCTCACGACCGACCTCTCGCTCCGCTTCGACCCGGTCTACGAGCAGATCTCGCGGCGCTTCTACGAGAACCCCGACCAGTTCGCGGACGCCTTCGCCCGCGCCTGGTTCAAGCTGACCCACCGTGACATGGGCCCGAAGTCGCTGTACCTGGGCCCGGAGGTCCCCCAGGAGACCCTGGTGTGGCAGGACCCGCTGCCGGAGGCCGAGGGCGAGGTCATCGGCGCCGAGGACATCGCGGCCCTGAAGGCCAAGCTCCTCGACTCGGGCCTGACCGTCTCGCAGCTGGTCTCCACCGCCTGGGCGTCCGCCTCGACCTTCCGCGGCAGCGACAAGCGCGGCGGCGCCAACGGTGCCCGCATCCGTCTCGAGCCGCAGCGCGGCTGGGAGGTCAACGAGCCCGACCAGCTGGCGCAGGTGCTGCGCACCCTGGAGGGAATCCAGGACGAGTTCAACTCCGGCGGCAAGAAGGTCTCGCTGGCCGACCTGATCGTGCTGGGCGGTGCCGCGGCGGTCGAGCGGGCCGCCAAGGAGGCCGGCTTCGAGGTCCAGGTCCCCTTCACCGCGGGCCGGGTGGACGCGTCGCAGGAGCAGACCGACGTGGAGTCGTTCGTCGCGCTCGAGCCGACCTCCGACGGGTTCCGCAACTACCTCGGCAAGGGCAACCGGCTGCCGGCCGAGTACCTGCTGCTCGACCGGGCGAACCTGCTGACCCTGAGCGCCCCCGAGCTGACCGTCCTCGTCGGCGGCCTGCGTGTCCTGGGCGCGAACTACCAGCAGTCGCAGCTCGGCGCCCTCACCACGACCCCGGGCTCGCTGACGAACGACTTCTTCGTCAACCTGCTCGACCTGGGGACGACGTGGAAGGCGACGTCCGAGGACCAGAACACGTTCGAGGGCCGCGACGCCGACTCCGGCGAGGTCAAGTGGGCCGGCAGCCGTGCCGACCTGGTCTTCGGCTCCAACTCCGAGCTGCGCGCGCTCGCCGAGGTCTACGCGAGCGACGACGCCAAGGAGAAGTTCGTGAAGGACTTCGTCAAGGCGTGGGACAAGGTCATGAACCTGGACCGGTTCGACCTCGTCTGAGGTCCGGACGCCGGGTGAGGTCCCGACCCCGTCCGACATGACGCCGAGGCCGGCCGGTGACGGCCGGCCTCGGCTTTTTCCTGGTGGTCCCAGGGCGCTCGTCAGGGCGTGAAGTGCAGCTCCTCCTCGGGGCGAAGGCCGAGAACGACCGAGTTCCCCTCGTGCACCACGCCGTCGAGGGTGACGTTGACGAGGTCGTGCCGGACTTCGACGAAGGCGATGCGCGCGTGGAAGGCGACCCCCTCCGCGTTCTCGTACGAAAAGCGCTCGCCCACGTGGGTGTCGTTCAGATCCCCCGCGGCGATGACCCGGGCGTCGGGCGCAACCTTCACGTGTCTTCCCTTCCATGGTCCGCCTCGGCCGGTGGTCGAGGCGTCTGTCGTATACCCACGCGTCGAGTGTCGACTCCGCCGGATACCGCGGGGTATGGGGTCGGGCATGGTCGAAATCGCGCATGTTCCAGTGGAAAATGCCAAAGCTCTCACCTCGCGCCACCACTTTCCGTAGTGTCGACGTCACAGTCGAGGTAGCCGCGCGGGGAGGGATTCGGCGTGCCCGGAATCGACGAGAGTCTGCTCGACGCCATGCGCGTGACCGGCGCACGGGGCGCTTCGGTGGTCGACTGGATCAGCGGGCTCTCCCTGGGAGCGGTGGGCGAGGCGTCGAGCGGGGACCACGAGGTGACGGCCACCGAGACCGCGGAGTTCGCCCGCTCCGCGCTGGAAGGCGGCGCCTTCACCCGCAACGGCGGTGATCCGGCGACGCCCGGCGGTCCGCCTCCAGTGGAGGACCTGGTCGTGACGACCCCGGACTCGTACCACGTGATCAGGTTCATCGCCACGCCGTTCGACAGCAGCGTCTTCCTGCACCTGTGGCTCGACCGTGCCGCCGGGAACCTCGCGCTGGCCCGCATCCGCCTGGCCGAGACGGCCGACCGTCTGGTTCTCGGATGACGTCCACACATCTCGCGGCCACGGTTCTCGACTCGCTCGCCCTCCTCGCCGCCGACCGCGCCACCGGAGCCCTGTCCAGCGAACGGGGCACGTTCTTCCTCAGCGCGGGAGGCGTCACCCACGTCGACTCCCCGCTCTCCCCCGACCTCGGAGTCCTCCTCACCGGGAGCGGTGTCGTGGACGCGCTCGGCTGGCACGAGGCACTCGAGGAGGCGGGGGCCGACCGGCGGGTGGGCCGTCAACTGGTGGACAGCGGACGGCTGGCCGCTGGAGCGCTGGAACTGTGCCATCTGGGGGCACTGTTCGACGCCGCGTACTTCGCGCTGGGGGCCGTCGGTCGTCCGCCGCGGTTCCGCCCCGGTGCGGCGCACTGGCTGGGTGCCGTGCGGTCCGTGGCGGTCGACACCGTCGTCCGGGAGTCCCGGCGGCGGCGTGACCGGCTCCAGCTCATCTGGCCGGAACCCGACCTCGACAGCGCCCCGCTCGTCCGGGTGCCGGACGCCGCCACCGGGGCGCTGCCCGTGCGCAGGCGCCGGATACTGGCGCAGGTCGACGGAGTGCGTACGGCGGCGGAGATAGCGGCGACCCTGGCCTGCCGCACCTACCCGACCCTCGTCGAACTGCGCCGGCTGGCGGCCGACGGACTCGTGACCGCCACGTCCCGGGCGACCGGGCCGGCCCCCGCCGGTCTGCCGCCGCAGGCCGCGCCTCAGCAAGAGCCCGACACCGCATTGCTCCGGCGCTTACGCGACGCCCTGGAGGCCCTGTGATCCGCGCGCGCCGGCGTGCCGAAAGGAGACTGGTCATGGCCGTCGAAGCCGAAGTCCTCAACGAGTTACGCGGGCTGCGTACCCGGATGCCGCAGCTGACGGGGTCCCTGGCGGCCAGCGCCGACGGTCTCGTCCTCGCGCAGGACATGTCCGGCGTGGAGCCCGAGGGTCTCGCCGCCCTCACGGCCGCCGCCCTCGGCATCGCCCACCGCCTGGCGGACACGGCCCGGCGCGGGGAGTTCTGCGAGCTGCTGATGCGGGGAAAGCAGGGCTACGTCGCCACCTACGCGGCCGGCCCCTCCGCCGTACTGACACTGCTGGCCGACGGCCGGGCCAACGTCGGCCGGCTGCATCTGGAGGGCCGGCGCAGCGGGGCCCGGATCGCGGAGCTCGTGGCGGCCCACCTCGACGCCCAGGCCCAGGGCCGCGACCGCCGCCCGGCATCGGCCCTGGACGACATCGCCCCGCCGGCGCAGGGCCGCACCCTCGGCACGTTGCCCGTGCGCCTGCCCAGACAGTCGCGGCCGCGACTGCGGCCGGACACCGGCGAGTAGACACACCACGGCACCAGGCCCGGGCGCCTCCGCGCCGCGGGCCGTCCGACGGGCGTCGACGACACGCCCCCACCGGCCGCACCACCGCACCGCCCGACCTCCGCCACCGCAGGAAAGGACAAGCTCATGCCCAACCTCGAGACCTCGCTCAAGGAATGCCTGAGTTCGATCGACGGCGCGACCGCGGCAGCCCTCGTGGACCACACGAGCGGCATGGCCCTCGGCACGCTCGGCGGCAGCAAGGAGTTCGACCTCGAGGTCGCCGCGGCCGGCAACACGGACGTCGTCCGCGCCAAGCTGCGCACCATCGAACACCTGGGTCTGAAGGAGGAGATCGAGGACATCCTGATCACCCTGGACACGCAGTACCACCTGATCCGCCTGATCAAGGGGCGTACGGGCCAGGGCTTGTTCTTCTACCTCGTACTGGACTCCGGCAGGGCCAACCTGGCCATGGCCCGCCACCAACTGCGCAGGATCGAGAACGAGTTGGAGATCTGAGAGACAAAGGCCGGTTCGCGGCGCGGACTTGGTGGTCCACGCCGCGAACCGCCGGGCCCCGCTGTCAGAACCTCGGTGCCGGTGCCCTGCTCGCCACGAGTTCCGCGGCCTCCCGGGCCGTCTCCACCGAGGGCGGCGAACCCTCCAGCGGCTGCCGTGCCGTCTCCTTCATACAGGCCACCGCGACGACACCCACCAGGGCCGCGGCCATCGCGTAGTACGCGGGCATCATGTCGGTCCCGGTCACGGAGATCAGCGCCGTGATCACCAGGGGTGTCGTCCCGCCGAACAGGGAGGCGGCGAGGTTGTAGCCGATGGACAGGGAACCGTAGCGCACGTGCGTCGGGAAGAGCGCGGGCAGCGCGGCGGACATGGTGCCGAGCATGCACACCAGAGACAGACCCAGCATCAGCATGCCTGCCGAGACAGCCACCAGGCTCCCCTGCCCGACCAGCAGAAACGCCGGTATGGACAGGAGGAGGAAGCCGAGCATCCCCGTCATGAGCAGGGGCTTGCGTCCCCACCGGTCCGAGAGCCTGCCGACCTGACTGATCACGAGCATCAGCACCACCATGGTGGCGATCAGGATCAGCAGGCCGTGCGCCTCGGAGTACCCCATCTCGTCGGACAGGTACGTGGGCATGTACGAAAGGATCATGTAGTCCGTGATGTTGTAGGCACCGACCAGACAGACGCACAGGATCAGCGTCGGCCAGTGGTCCCGGAAGATCCTGGCCACGTCGCCCTTGGCCGTGGTCTCGACGGTGGACGCGGCGTCGGAGGCCTTGCCGGCGGAGTTGCCGGCCAGCTTCTGGAACGCCGGTGTCTCGTCCAGCCGCAGCCGCAGGTACAGGCCGACCAGCCCGATCGGCCCGGCCACCAGGAACGGCACGCGCCAGCCCCATGACTGCATTCCGCCGTCGCCCAGCAGCGTGGTGAGGGCCGTCACCAGACCGGCCGCGCCCACATACCCGGCCAGCGTGCCCAGTTCGAGGAAGCTGCCGAAGTAGCCGCGCCGCCGGTCGGGCGCGTACTCGGCGATGAAGGTGGACGCACCGCCGTACTCACCGCCCGTGGAGAACCCCTGGACGAGGCGGAAGAGGATCAACAGCACCGGGGCCCAGAAGCCGATCGTGGTGTACGACGGGATCAGCCCGATGGCGAAGGTGCCGACAGCCATCATGATCATGGTTGTCGCGAGGACCTTCTTGCGGCCGATCTTGTCCCCCAACGGCCCGAAGACCATGCCGCCGAGCGGCCGTACCAGGAAGGACACCGCGAATGTCGCGAAGGACGACAGGAGCTGGACGGTGTCGTTCCCGGACGGGAAGAACACGTGCCCGATGGTGACGGCGAGGTAGCTGTAGATGCCGAAGTCGAACCATTCCATGGCGTTGCCGAGCGAGGCCGCCTGCACGGCGCGCTTGACGGCGGCCTCGTCGGTGACCGTGATGTCGGTCCGCCGAAGGGGCGGGTTCCTGCGGCGTCGTACCGCCCTGAAGAGGGTGCGGTGACGTCTGACGGCTCCGGGAGGGGCGGCGGCCTCGACGGGATCGGGCTCAGTGGCCACCATGAGACGTACCTTTCTGCCTTCGTGCGCGGGACTCAGGAGGCCGTCTGCTCGCTCATGGCATCTGCAAACAGCGGATGCTCCGAGAGGGATGTTCGTCACCCCTCAACACCCCTCGGCGCGCGCACGCGAAGACAGCGGACACCGCGACGACTGCGGCTACCGCGCATACCCGGACACCGCGGCTGACCCCGCGTCAGCGGTCGGTGGTCCGGACCGGCGCCCGCCTCAGCGGTCGGTGGCCCTGGCCAGCAGGTCGGTCACCTGCTCGTGGACCACGTCCCAGGCGGTGGCGGGCAGCGCACCGAGTGTCGTGCCACGCAGGGCCCGGAGCACCTGGTCGACGTCGGCGCCCACAGCACAGGTCGTGTCGTCGCTGAGCACCTCGTAGCCGTCGCGGACGGCGACACGAAGACGGTGCCGGCCGCCCTCCTCGGCATGCACCGCGCAGGCGACGACGAGGGGCGGCGGTCCGCCCGCTTCGCCCGCCAGCTTGCGGTACCCGCTGACGACCGGTTCGCGCCAGCGCAGGCCGAGCAGCAGAGGACGTTTGGCCACGACCTCCGCAAGGTCCGTCTCGTAGGTCCCGTCCACCGCCAGCACCACTGCCCGGGCGTCCAGCACGTACGCCGCGGGCAGCAGACAACGCAGCGTGCTGCCGACGAGGTTGCCGCCGACCGTGGCAGCGCGGCGCACGGCGCCGGTGCCTATGGTGGCGGCCGCCCGTCGCAGTACCTCCGGCAGCCGTTCGTCGATCTGGTTCAGCAGTACGGCCGCGCCCAGCGCCTCCCGGTCGACGACCCTGGCCTCCGGCACCTCACGCAGCGACATTGCCTGCTCGGGGAAGCCGTCCCGCTGCCAGGTGGCCCACACGAGCGTCGCCCCGCCCACCGGGACCGCTCCCTCGGTCAGGCACTCCTGCGCTTCGGACACGGATGTGGGCAGACGCAACAACACGGCGGCCGACCTGCTTTCCCGGAGACGTGGCGTGGAGCGGAACGGGCACCGCGCTTCGGCCACTTGAACGCTGACATGGCGCATTGTCCCCAGCCACGCGGGGGCGCGTACAGGGCTCACGCCCGCCCTCCATGCGCCCCTCAGCCGCGAACGCACTCTGCCGAGTATGTGAGTCAGGGGCGGATGTTCCCCAACGCCTCGAGCAGCCGGTCCACGTCCTCGATGCTGGTGTACGGCGCGAGCCCGACCCGTACTCCGCCCACGTCCGCGAGCCCCAGCCGACGCGCGGCCTCCGCCGCGTAGAACGTACCGGCCGGGGCGTCGACGCCGTGCTCTGCCAGGTGTGCCGAGACGGCCGCCGACTCACGGCCGTCCACACGGAACAGCAGGGTGGGCGTACGCCGTTCGGCCCGCGAGTACACGGTGAGTCCGCGGATGTCGGCCAGCCCGCGCTCGATACGGGCTCGCAGGATGTCCTCATGGCCTTCGATCGCCGTGAAAGCAGCCTCCAGACGTTCCCGGCGGCTGCCGGACGCCTCCGGTGCCAGGCCGGCGAGGAAGTCCACGGCCGCACGGGCGCCCGCGAGCAACTCGTAGGGAAGTGTGCCCAGTTCGAAGCGTTCGGGGACGACGTCGGTGGAGGGCGCCAACTTGTCGGGGCGCAGGGTCTCGAGGAGTTCCGGGCTGCTCGCGAGGACGCCGAGGTGGGGGCCGAGGAACTTGTACGGCGAGCAGACCAGGGTGTCCGCGCCCAGCGCGGTCAGGTCGACCGCGGCATGGGAGGCGTAGTGCACCGCGTCGACGTGCAGCAGGGCCCCGGCACGGTGGGCGAGGGCGGCTATCGCGGGTACGTCGGGACGGGTGCCGATGAGGTTGGAGGCGGCGGTGACGGCCACCAGCCGGGTCCGCGCCGACAGCACGGCTTCGATGTCCTCGGGGTGCAGCTCGCCGGTGGCCGGGTCGAAGTCCGCCCATCGGACGGTGGCGCCGACCGCGTCCGCCGCCTGGATCCAGGGGCGGATGTTGGCGTCGTGGTCCAGCCGGCTGACGACCACCTCGTCACCCGTGTCCCAGGTCCTGGCGAGCGTACGGGACAGGTCGTACACGAGTTGGGTGGCGCTGCGGCCGAACACGATGCCGCGCGGTCGCGCGCCCAGCAGGTCGGCCAGCGCCTCCCGGGCGGCGGTGACGATGGCCTCCGCGTTGCGCTCACCCTCCGTGGTCCGCCCCCGGTTGGCCAGCGGGTTGGCGAGTGCGTCGGTGATGGCGTCGATGACCGGTTGCGGGGTCTGGGTGCCGCCGGGCGCGTCGAAGCGGGCGGTGCCCGACTTCAGGGCGGGGATCTGCGCGCGGACGGCGTCGACGTCGAGGGCCATGCGTACTCCAGTCACTGGGGAGGGGCGCGGCCGTGGAGCCGGGTCCGCTCCACCCGTCGGCAACGGCGTTCCCCTCCGCTCCGAACCCCGTCGCGATCACGACACCAGCATCACATGTCCCGCTCCCCGCACGGAGCGAGCGTCTCGAGCCGCTCGCCGAAGGCCGGCTCGGGGCGTGTCTCGCTTGGCCCAGCCGGGCTTCGCGGGCCCACGAAGCCGGGCGCCTCGGTAGTCGCGGGGCCGGGTGCTTCCGTGGTGGTCACGGGCCTGCCGACTTCGGGGCTCACGGACCCGGCCGCTTCGGTGGTGGTCACACGGCTGCCGGCTTCGGTACCCGTGGCGCCGGGTTCGTCCGTGACCACGGAAGGAGCAGCTTCCCCGGCCATGGAGGCTGGAGCTTCCGGAGCCGGGGTGGCCGTTTCCGACGAGCCCGGCGGCTTGCGGAGCAGGAGCAGCGCCGCGTCGTCGTCCAGGCGGCCGCCCACGTGCGTCAGCAGTTCGTCGTGGAGCGCGGTGAGGGTGCCCGCCGGCTCGTCCGACACGTGCCGGGCGAAGCCCTCGGCGAGCGGATAGAACTCACGACGGTGGTCGCGGGCCTCGGTGACCCCGTCGGTGTAGAAGAGCAGCTGGTCTCCGTCCGTGAAGGGCACCACCTGGAGCGAGGGGGTCTCGCCCGTGAGGGCGCGCAACCCGAGCGGCGGCGCCGGATCCGTGGGATCTATCGCCATGACGCCACCGGATTCACGTACCTGCAGCGGCGGCGCGTGTCCGCAGTTGACCAGCTCCAGCTGCCCCGACCTCGGGTATCCGGCGACCACCGCGGTGACGAAGTCGTCGCGACCCAGGTTGCGCGCCAGGCTTCGCTCGATCCGCTCGACGACGGCGAGCAGGTCCGGCTCGTCGTAGGCGGCCTCGCGGAAGACACCGAGGACGAGTGCGGCGGTCCCCACGGCCGGCAGCCCCTTGCCCCGCACATCACCGACGATCACCCTGACGCCGTACGGGGTGGGCACCAGAGCGTAGAGGTCCCCGCCGATACGGGCCTCCGCCGCCGCGGCGCTGTAGCGGACGGCGACCTCGAACGGGCCGACAGTCGCCGGTACGGGCTTGAGCAGCGCGTGCTGGGCCGCCTCCGCGACCGAGCGGACGTCCTCGAGCACCCGTTCCCGACGCGCGCGCAGCGCACTGGCCAGGCCACTCGCCAGGGTGACGGCCACCAGGGCGGACAGGACGGCTGCCAGTTCACGGCCCGGTACACCGTCCCGCGCGCCGAGCGTGGCGCCCAGTACCGCGGCGAGGAGACCGACACACAGGACTCCCCGGGGGCCGCTGGTGGTGGCGGCGAGCGCGGGCCCGGCCGCGAGCAGCGGCAGCCAGATCATGCCGGCCCCGCCGGCGAGATCGGCGCTGACGACGGCGGAGACGATCAGTACGGGCAGTACGGGCGTGGCGGCGCCCAGCCGTGCGGCGGCGCGTATCCGGGCCGAGCCGGCCCGGGCCGCGCGATTCTTGAGGGGCCGTATCGGCCAGTGGTCGCCGCCATGGTCTCGGGCCTGACTCATGTGTTGTCCGCAGTCCTCACCTGGGTGAACAATCGCAATGTCTGCCTCATCCAGGAAACGCAGTCGGCTCAAGCACCACAAGCGCACGGTTTTCAGATAGTGAGCGACAGGCTCCTGGTCACCCGACTCGCGGTCGGGAGCAGCCGGGCCCTGATCTCCTCGATGCGGGAGAGCCGGTTCACCGGCATCGAGACGCCGAGCGAGCCGACCGTGTCCCCGCTGTAGACGGGCACGGCCACGCAGACCGTCCCGAGGGCGTACTCCTCCAGGTCGGTGACGGCCGGGGCGACGGGTGAGGAGTCGAGCCGCCGCAGCAGTTCCGGAGAGCTGGTGATGGTGCGTGGTGTGAGGTCGGCGAGGGTGTGCCGGGACAGGTACTCCTTGCGGGAGTCGTCGTCCAGCTCGCGCAGCACCGACTTGCCCAGCGCGGTGGCGTGTCCGGCGTCCTCGAATCCCACCCACAGGTCGACACGGGGCGCCCGGGGCCCGTCGACGATCTCGGCGACCCGGATCTCGCCGTCCTCGTAGAAGGTCAGGTAGGCGGGGGTCGTGAACTGGTCGCGCAGCGCCACGAGGGTGGGACGGACCCGGCTGAGCAGCGCCTGGCCGCGGCCCGAGGTGTGCAGCGTCTGCACCTTGTCACCCAGGATGAACCCGCCGTCGGCGAGTTTGCGCAGGTAACCGTCGTGCACCAGGGTCCGCAGCAGGTGGTAGGCGGTGGGCAGGGACAGGCCGGTCTCACGCGCCAGCTGTTTCGCCGGCGCGCCGTTCTCGTGTGCGCTCACCGCCTCCAGCAGGCGGAAGGCCCGCTGCACCGAGCCGATGAGCGTCGGGCCGTCGCGAGCACCCATAAGGACCAGCGTGCGCCGGGCGCCCGGTCCCGGCAAGGCAGACGGGGTGATTCACGGCTCGTGCGTCCCCTCGGCACGACTGGGCGCGGAACAGGACCGGGGGCGCCGTGCGGTGAGTACGGGCTGGTGGAACCCGCTGGTGGCCGGCGGGTGCCAGGCGATGTCGGTGAAGCCGGCCTGTGCCACGAACTCCGTCAGTTCACGTCGGGTGAGTGCCCAGGAGGTCGTCCGGCGGACCCGCACGTTCCAACGGTAGTGCGCGAACGCCGACCGGAGAGGTGGTCGTTCAGGAGCGACTGTCAGTCGGCCTCGTCGGTGTGAGCGGGGTGGGCGGGGCGGAAGCAGGCCGTGACTGTCTTGCCGTGTCGTCCGCACTTCATGCCCCAGGTGTCGGCGAGGGCACTGACGATCGACACCCCACGTCCCGACACCTCACCCTCGCCCGGCTCGCGACGGCGGGGCAGTGTGGGGTCCTCGTCGTGGACACTCACGTGCAGACAGTCGCCGTCCCAGGTCAGGATCAGGTGCGCGTCACTGTTGGCGTGGACATGGGCGTTGGTCAACAGCTCCGAAACGGCCAGCACGATCGACTCCACCGTCTCCGGTTCCTCGGCCGTCCACGGCAGTGATTCCACATGTCCGCGCACCCACTCCCGCCCCGCGCGCACACCTCCCGACACGGGAAACGAGTGGGCCCAGCCCATCGCCTTGACCGCCATCGTCCCTCATTTCCAGCGTTGTCGACCAGATCCGCTCCAGGTGAGGCGGGTACCCGATCCCGACGAGCGCACTCCCCGGCCTGCGCGGCGACCCGCCCCTCACACATCAACTCCTGCACCGCGCATGGGCTTTCGGCGCGGTGATGTGTCTCCGACGGAAGCGCGAATACCGAGTCCGCCAGTACCCCCAGCGCCTCACCGTCGTTTTCCCGGCATGCACGAGGCGAACCATGTGTTCCTGTTGTCCGTACTATCTACGCAAGGTCCTGTGCATCGGTGACTGCTGCCGCCCCCACAGACATCAGTCCCGGACACCACACATGTGCTCCAGGCCCATCAACTCCGGCCTCGAACCGAGGAAAGGTTGCACCCCATGTCTGAAACCGCCTCCGCCACCGAACTGACTTCGCACTACACCGCCCAGGTCACCGGCGACCTCGACCGCAACACCAAGGAGCAGGAGCGCATCGGCGACGAAATCGCCGCACTGCAGGAGCAGTTGTCAGCCCTCCAGCGTGACGCCACGATCCTGGTCAACATTCAGCGGGCCATCGGAACGGCGCCTGCGCCGGCTGCCGCCGAACCTCAGGCCCCCGCGGCGGGCAGCGTGGTGCCCGCCCCCCGCAAGAAGCAGGCCGCCACGCCCACCACGGGCAAGCGCACCCGGACCAAGAAGGCCACCGCCGCGCCCGCCCCCGCGCCCGCCGCGGCCGAGAAGCCGGCCGCCACCAAGCGCGCGAGCAAGTCCACGGCCAAGCCTGCCGCCAAGCCCTCCGCCAAGTCGTCGGTCAAGTCCTCGCCCAAGGCTTCGCCCAAGGCTTCGGCCAAGCCTGCCACCAAGGCGTCGGCCACGAAGTCCCCGCAGCCGACCCTGGTCGACCTGGTGCGTCAGCACCTCACCGAGCAGAGCGAACCGCGCTCGGCGGCTGAGGTCGCCACGACCCTCGGCCAGACCCACCCCGAGCGCAACGTCAAGGTGACCGTCGTGCGCACCACCCTCGAAGGACTGGTGGCCAAGAGCCTGGCGCAGCGCTCCAAGCAGGGTTCCTCCGTCTTCTACACCTCGCCCGACGCGACGCAGGAGACCGCACCGCAGCAGGCCGACGAGCAGCCCGCGCCGGCGAACGCCTGACCCACCGGGACGTGCCGCGGCCCGGATTGCCAGGTGCTGTCGTGGGTCAGCATCAGGCGATCGCGGGCCGCGCCCGGGCAGCGCATCCAACCGAACCCGCGCTCCCGCCGCGCGCGCCACCGAAGCACCGGGCCGGGATGTGGTCAGGGTGTGTCTCCGCGCCATTCGAAGCGGCGGCTGTCCGTGGCTCGGGGGGCGTACAGGGCGCGGCCGCCTGGCCCGTGGCTGCCTATCTCCGTCGGCAGTGCCACACCCGCGCGCACCTCATGGTCGGACAGACCGGTGACATCCAGCAGCAGGCCGTCCAGTGGCCCCCCGACCAGCTCCACGTACGCGCGTCCGGGCTGTGGGCCGGCGTCGTCGTGGTCGGCCCCGTAGACCCGCCCACGCATGAACTCGAGCTCATCCATGCCATGAAGCCTCGCACCCGGCACTGACAACCGGCCGCCGCGGTGCGCGACCGCAGCCCGGAACCCGACCGCGTCCAGCGTCCCCTCACCGGCGTCGTGCAGGGCCGTGTGCCGGTCCACCGCGCCCCACGGCGGTGCGGCGACGTTGTCAGTGGTGGCAGGCAGGATGGCAGTCATGACAACAGCTGCAGCAGTGATCGTGGATGGCGCCGCCTACGCACAGGCCGT
Organism: Streptomyces sp. NBC_00289; assembly: GCF_041435115.1. Lineage (NCBI taxonomy): Bacteria > Bacillati > Actinomycetota > Actinomycetes > Kitasatosporales > Streptomycetaceae > Streptomyces > Streptomyces sp. NBC_00289. Next base: position 1,654,056 of record NZ_CP108046.1, read on the forward strand.
CGAGGACGCCGTGAAGGCTTCGGCCGCCTACTACACGGGCGGCACCTCGGGGTTGGACGACGAGACCTACGACCTGCTGGTGCGCGGCATCGCCGCGTGGGAGGCCGAGCATCCCGAACAGGTACTGCCCGGCTCACCCACCGGCAAGGTCGCCGGCGGTGCCGTGGAGGGCGACGTCCCGCACACGGTGGCGATGCTGAGCCTGGACAACGTCTTCTCGGCCGAGGAGTTCACGGCCTGGGCCGCCTCGTTGGCCCGGCGGATCGGTCATGAGGCGGAGAGGTTCAGCGTCGAGCCCAAGCTCGACGGTCTGGCGATCGCCGCGCGCTACGACCGAGGCCGCCTGACGCGGCTGATCACCCGCGGCGACGGGACGGCCGGGGAGGACGTCTCACACGCCATCGGCACCGTCGAGGGCCTGCCGGACGAACTGGGTGAGCCGGTCACGGTGGAGGTGCGTGGTGAAGTCCTGATGACCACCGCCCAGTTCGAGCACGCCAACGAGGTGCGCACCGGGCACGGCGGACAGCCGTTCGCCAACCCGCGCAACGCCGCGGCGGGGACCCTGCGTGCCAAGGATCGTGCCTACACCGTGCCGATGACCTTCTTCGGCTACGGCCTGCTGCCGCTGCCCGACACCGAGGCGGACCTCGCCGCACGCCTGGGCGGCCTCGCGCACAGTGACCTCATGCGTGAGGCGGCCGCGCTCGGGGTGAACACCACCGCGGGCACCGCCGTTCCGGGCAGCACCGCGGACACGGCAGAGCAGGTGCTGGCCCGGGTGGCGGAGATCGCCGCGCTGAGGGCGGAGTTGCCGTTCGGGATCGACGGGATCGTCGTCAAGGCCGACCTGGCGGCCGACCAGCAGGCCGCCGGATCCGGGACACGTGCCCCGCGCTGGGCGATCGCCTACAAGCTGCCCGCCGTGGAGAAGATCACCCGGCTGCTCGAGGTGGAGTGGAACGTGGGCCGTACCGGCATCATCGCCCCGCGTGCCGTGTTGGCACCGGTCGAGATCGACGGCTCCACGATCACCTACGCCACCCTGCACAACCCGGCCGACATCACCCGCCGCGACCTGCGCCTGGGCGACCACGTCATGGTATATCGCGCCGGAGACGTCATCCCCCGCATCGAGGCACCGGTGGCACATCTGCGCACCGGTGACGAACGGCCGATCGCCTTCCCCGAGGTGTGTCCGCACTGCGGCTCCGGCATCGACACCAGTGAGCAGCGCTGGCGCTGTGAGAACGGCCGCAACTGCCATCTCGTGGCCGCCCTCTCCTACGCCGCCGGCCGCGACCAGCTCGACGTCGAGGGCCTCGGCCACAGCCGTGTCGTGCAGTTGGTCGAGGCAGGTCTGGTCGCCGACCTCGCGGACCTGTTCTCCCTCACCCGCGACCAGCTCCTGGGACTGGAACGGATGGGCGAGACCAGCACCGACAACCTCCTCGCGGCGATCGCCTCGGCCAAGGGCCGGCCCCTGTCGCGGGTGCTGTGCGCGCTCGGCGTGCGGGGCACCGGCCGCTCCATGTCCCGCCGTATCGCCCGGCACTTCGCGACCATGGACACCATCCGCGCGGCCGACGCCGAGGCGATGCAGCGGGTCGACGGCATCGGCACGGAGAAGGCCCCGTCGATCGTCGCGGAACTCGCCGAACTCGCCCCGCTGATCGACAGACTCGTGGCGGCCGGGGTGAACATGACCGAACCCGGCGCCACTCCTCCTCCCCCGGCAGGCAGCGACGCCGAGGAGCAGGCGGTCGACGCGGGCTCGGCGGCCGGGCCGGAGGCGGCGGCAGGCGGGCCACTGGCCGGAATGACCGTGGTCGTCACCGGCGCGATGACCGGGGCGCTGGAGGCCCTCAGCCGCAACCAGATGAACGAACTCATCGAGCGCGCCGGTGGCCGCTCCTCCTCCAGCGTCTCCAAGAAGACCACCCTGGTCGTCGCCGGAGAAGGCGCCGGATCCAAACGCGCCAAGGCCGAGACCCTGGGAGTGCGCCTCGCCGCTCCCGAGGAGTTCGCGGCCCTCGTCGCCGACTTCCTCGGCTGACTCCCGCAGGCGGCCGGGTGGGCCACCTCACAGCGGCTGCCACGGCGGAGCGGGGAACAACCGCCGTCAGTCGACCGTTCGACTGTGTGTGGCTGCGGAGGGGACAGTGTCCCCGGGCCTCACCTATAGCCCACAGGGACGATCGTTCGGCTGAAGCCCTGTGGAGCCTTTCGCCGAGAGGCGACCGCCCTCCGCACACCACCACGTACGGCCCCGGCTGGTCCCCCCGTCCAGTCGGGGCTTCGTGGTGTCCGGACCCCCTCCGCCGCACGCACGGCGACGCGCTGCCCGCCAGGCACTCGCGACACCCCGGGCGCCGCACAAGGACCTCAGATCGCCCGTGCGGAGCGGATTGACCACCTGCCTCAGGGGTACTGGCCGGACTCATGATGCGCGGTGTGCTCTCCGCTTCGGTGCCCGGCATCGCCCTCGCGGCGAACCGGGTGTCGGCGGGCGACCTGTCGGCAGCGCGGGCCCAGATGGGGTTCTCGCTGGCCTGGCACATCGTGATCGCCTGTCTGGGAGTGGGACTGCCGGCGCTCACCCTGCTCGCCGAGTGGTGGGGCATCCGTACCGGCAGTCCCTCCCACCAACTGCTGGCCCGGCGGTGGGCGCGCGCCATGGGCGTCCTGTTCGCGGTCGGAGCCGTCTCCGGCACCATCCTGAGCTTCGAGATGGGACTGCTGTGGCCCGGTCTGATGGGCCGGTTCGGGCAGGTCATCGGACTGCCCTTCGCGCTGGAAGGCATCGCCTTCTTCATCGAGGCGATCTTCCTGGGCATCTATCTCTACGCCTGGGACCGCCTGCCGCCCCGACGGCACCTGCTGACCGGCATCCCGATCGTCATCGCGGGCACCGCCTCCGCGTTCTTCGTCGTCTGCGCCAACGCCTGGATGAACCAGCCGCGCGGCTTCACCCTGCGCGACGGCAAGGTCGTGGACGTCGACCCGTGGGCCGCGATGCTGAACCCCGCGAGCTGGCCGCAGACCGTGCACATGATCCTCGCCGCGTTCATGGTGGCGTCCTTCCTGACGGCGTCCGTCTACGCGGTGGCGCTCCTGCGCGGGCGCCGCGACACCTACCATCGGGCGGGATTCGTCATCCCCTTCACGCTCGGTGCCGCGGTGACCCCCTTCCAGATTCTGGTGGGCGACTGGGCGGCCCGCTTCCTCGCCGACTACCAGCCGGCGAAACTGGCCGCGATCGAGGGGGTCTACACCACCGGTTCGCACGTCCCGCTGACCATCGGCGGCATCGCGGGCGACGACGGCCTGAAGTACGGCCTGGAGGTCCCCAACGGACTGTCCCTGCTGGTCGGCTACAGCCCCGACACCGTCGTCAAGGGCCTCGACCGTGTCCCACGCGGCCAGTGGCCCGCGGTCACCGGCGTGCACTGGGCCTTCGACCTGATGGTCTCGATCGGGTTCTTCCTGCTGGCGATGGGCCTGTGGCTGCTGTGGGCGTGGTGGCGCCGCCGTCGCATGGGCGGTGAACTGCCCTTCAACCGTCTCTTCCTGATGCTGGCCGCGGTGAGCGGCCCGGCCGCGGTGGTGGCGCTGGAGAGCGGCTGGTGCGTGACCGAGCTGGGCCGGCAGCCGTGGATCGTGTGGGGCGTGATGAGTGTGCGCGACGCCGTCAACCCCGCGCCGGGGCTGATGGCCGGCCTGTGGCTGGTGCTCGTCGTGTACGCGGCCATGACGGTCGCCACCGTGTACGTACTGCGCCGGATGACCCGTGGGACGCCGGTGCCGCAGGCCCCGCAGGAGGAGGACGTCAGCCGGTATCCCGTCGTCTGAGACCGTCCGGACGCACGTGTTGTCACCCAGCCCGTCCGCCCGTCCTCGAAACGCCTGGAGGTGACCGTGCTCGCCAACACCGCGCTCGCTGTGATGTGGGTGGGCCTGACCTGCTACGCCCTGTTCGGCGGCGCCGACTTCGGCGCGGGCGTGTGGGACCTGCTGTCCGGCGGTGCGGAGCGCGGGCGGGCGCGGCGCGGACTCATCGAACACAGCATCGGCCCCGTGTGGGAGGCCAACCACGTGTGGCTGATCTTCGTGGTGGTGACCCTGTGGTCGGCGTTCTCCACCGTGTTCGCCGCGGTCATGTCGACCCTGTACATCCCGTTGACGCTCGCGGCCCTGGGCATCATCGCGCGCGGTGCCGCCTTCGCCTTCCGCAAGGCCAGCACCGAGTTGTGGCAGCAGCGACTGTTCGGCGCGTGCTTCGCCCTGTCCTCACTGGTCACCCCGTTCTTCCTCGGTGCGGTGGCCGGCGGTGTCGCTTCCGGCCGTGTTCCGCCGGGCCTCGCCGAGGGCGACGTCGTCACCAGTTGGCTGAACCCGACGTCAGCGCTGGGCGGCGTCCTGGCGGTGCTGACCTGCGCCCATCTGGCCGCGGTCTATCTGTGTGCGGACGCCGACCGCGAGGGCCGCCCCGAACTGGCCCGGGGCTTCGCCCGCAACGCCGTGCTGAGCGGCCTGGCGGCGGGTGCCGTCGCCTGCGCCGGTGTCGCGGTACTGCACGCCGATGCCCCGGAACTGTTCCACGGCCTCACCCACCGGGCCCTGCCGCTCGTGATCCTGAGCGCGGTCGCCGGTCTGGCGGTCCTCGGTCTCCTCGCGAAACACCGGTTCGTGGTGGCCCGCGCGGCCGCCGCGCTCGCCGTCGCCGCGATCCTGTGGGCCTGGGGCGCCGCCCAGTACCCAGCCATGCTGGTCGGCGGCACCACCGTCAGCGAGGCGGCGGCGACGCCGGCCGTCCTCTCGGCGATCCTCGTCTCGCTGGGCTTCGGCGCGGTCGTCCTGATCCCGTCCCTGTGGCTGCTGTACACCACCTTCCAGCGGGCGACACCGGAGCAGCCGCACCGCTGAGCCGGCCCGCACGGCGTGGCCTTCGGGGTGCCCCGCTTCCGGGCGCGTTCCCACGGCGGTTCGGCGTCGGCCGTATGCGACCTGTTTCGGTGTTCAGAAAGGAGCGCGGGCCTTTTAGAATTCTCCCGACACACGGGGGAAGTGGGTTATGGACACAGTTATCGTGCAGTTGCCCGAGGAAACAGATTCTCACTCCGAAGCGATTCGCCGCAAACCACGGCTTTTACACATGGGCCCCGGTGAAACCCGTGACTTCGGCAGGGGAAGTCCGGACACCGCGCTGCCCATCGTGTTAACCGATCCGGGGGTTTCGCGTCGCGCCGGGCGCATCGAGGCCGCCGGGGACTTCTGGCGGTTGTCGAACTTCAGCACCTCGTCCACCTATGTCGTGGAGAACCTCGAAGGTGCGGGCGAGCACATCAAAGTCGCGCCGGGTCGGCTCGGCGCGCCCGTACCGTTCGAATTCTCCAGAGTGGTGCTGCCCGCCCTGAACGGCACCGCGACCTTCAAGGTCTTCGCACCACAGCACGCCTACGCGCAGGACGGCACCGGGCCCGACCACGGGGAACAAACCGTCAGTCCTTTCTCCCTCGACCCGACGTCCAAGTACTTCCTCGTGCTCGTCGCTCTGTGCGAACCCAGACTCCGCAGCTCCACCGGTGCGGCGCTGCCCGGCGCCGGGGAGATCGTCGAGCGCCTGAGTCCCCTCGAGTCGTGCCGGGACCTGACCCGCTCGGCGGTGAACTACCACATCGACTACCTGACGGCCACGAAGCTGCGGTTGCGGACGGACCGGACGGAGGACCCGTCCCCGCGCGCCTCCAAGGACGGGGCGCGGGTGGGTGCCAAGCGCGAGGACCTGGTCACGCTCGCCCTGCGGTTCGACCTGGTGCGCGAGGAACACCTCACCCTGCTGCCGCAGCGCAGCCCGCTGCCCTGCCCCCGCTGAGGCCACCGGGTCCCTGACAGCTGTCAGGGACCCTCTCACCCCGCCTCTCCCTAGAGTGCTGAGTGCCGGCCAAGTGCCGCGCAGTCACACATCGGTACAGGGGGAAACACGTCATGCCCACTCGCACTCTCGCCAGGGCCGCACTCGTCGGCGCCGGCGCCCTCACCCTGCTCGGCTCGCTCACCGCCACCGCGACCGCCGGTTCCCCGACCGCGGGTACGGCCGTCGTGGCGTCGACAGCCGGCCAGGGCTCCGCGCACGTCCTGGCGGCACCGTACGCGGTCGAGCCGTACGAGACCGTCAACATCCGCAAGGGACCCGCCCGTTCGTACGACAAGGTCGGCAGCGTGGTGGCGAACCAACCGCGTGGCGCCTACTGCTGGACCCACGGCGAGACCATCAGCGACCACGGCTACACCAACGACGTCTGGGTGCAGCTCGTCGAGGGCTATGTCAGCGCCGTCTACCTCAAGGGCAACGAGTACGGCGACCTGCCCGCCTCCGCGACCTGCTGATCCGGACCACTCGGAAGGAGCCAGGAGTCATGCGTAAAAGGACCGGACTGCTCGCGGCCGCCGGGGCCCTCGCCCTGGTGGGCGCCACCGCGCCCACGGCCGCCGCCGACGGACACGGCCAGGGCTACTACGGGGTGTGGGCGAGCAACGTCAACATCCGCGAGGTCTATCCCGACGCCTGCTGGGACTACCCGTCCCCGGGCAACTGCCCCGAGGTGCTCGGGCAGGTCAGCGCACCGACCCAGGTCTTCGTGCGCTGCCAGTTCCCCGGCCAGCCGGTCGGCGGAAACCCGTACTGGGTGGTCGTCGAGGTTCCCGGGTGGACCCACTACGGCGTGATGGCCAGCTACTACATCGACAACCAGAGCAACTGGATCGACGGCGTACCCACCAACTGCGTGTGGTCCGGCGGCTGACCACCGCCACCGCTCGACACCGACATCCGCACGACCGAACCATGGGGGAAGACATGAAGACACTGATCCGCCGCTCGGCCACCGCACTGGCCGTGGCCGCACTCACCGCCGGGGCCCTCGCCACCACGGCGGAGGCCGCGCCGACGGTGCACACCTCCGCCGCGGCCGCCGCGAACAGCGGTGACCCGGCCCTCACCGACGTCTACATCTGGGCGACCGACGTGAACCTCCGCCAGCAGCCGACCAGCGCGTCGAACCGCCTCGCGGTCCGTTCGCAGTACTGGCTGGACGCCGTGTGCCAGACGCAGGGCCAGACCGTCAGCGATCCCGCCGTCGGCACCAACAACTGGTGGACCGCGGTGATGGAGTTCTCCGGCAGCGACGTCGCCTACGTCAGCAACCTGTATCTCCGCGGCGGCGAGAAGATCGCCGGAGTTCCGGACTGCTGAAGCCCGGCGGACCCCGGGCACACCGGGACGGAGTGAGGCGGTGGGGCGCACCCGGGGGACGGGGGCGCCCCACCGGCCGTCGGCCGACCGCCGGGCACAGGGCCCGCACCCACCGTCGCGGACGGACCGCATCGACGTCCTGTCAGAGCCCTCGGCTACTGTGTCCCGTCTGGATCATGAGGGGAGACGGGCATGCTGGTCGGGGTGGGGAAGCGATGGCGTCGGATGGCCCATGTGGCTTTGCTGGCGGGGGTGTTGGCGGGCTGCGCGGAGGCCACGGACGAGGACGGGAAGGCGCCGGCGAAGACGTCCGCGGGCGCTTCGGCGGCCGTGTCCGGTGACGACGGGACGGTTGCCCGGAGCGGCGGCACGATCGGCGCCGAGGGATCGGCCTGCGAACTGCCCGTCACCTTCGACATCGCCAAGGGGTGGACGGCGGAAGCCGTCGAGTCCGGTACGGCCTCCGACAGCGCCACGAGCGGCTCCGGTGACCTCGAGGACGAGCTCGCCGAGGAGGTCGCCGACTCGCTCCTGCGCCAGGGCCCGGTCACCGCGGCCTGCGAGGTCGACGCCAAGCCGGCGGGCAACATCGGCTACCTCCGGGTCTGGACCGGCAAGGCCGGCAGCGCCAGCGCGCGCAGCGTCCTGGAGGCCTTCGTCGGCGCCGAGGAGCAGGCGAGCAAGGCCAAGTACCACTCGTTCAAGGCCGGTGACGTGGTCGGCGCCGAGGTGGAGTACCTCTACACCAGCGCGATCCTCGAGGAGACGAAGAAGGAGCGCGCCCTCGCCGTCACGACGCCCGATGGTCCTGTCGTACTGCACCTGGGCGGCATGGACACCGAGGAGCACGAGGCGATGCTCCCGGCCCTCGAACTGGCGAAGCGGACCCTGCGGGTGAGCTGAGCACCGAAAACGAGGTGCCGTGCGCCGGTGTCGTCCCTACGCTTCCCGTCATGGACAGCACAGGGACCGAACGTCTGCTGAACGTCGTGGACGTCGAGGCGACCTGCTGGCCCGGTTCTCCACCGCCGGGCCAGACCAGCGAGATCATCGAGATCGGTATGACCGTCGTCGACCTGGCCGCCCGTGAGCGAGTCGCCCGCCACCGGATCCTGGTACGGCCCGCGCGCTCCCGGGTCAGCGCGTTCTGCACCGAGCTGACCGGCCTCACTCAGCACGAGGTCGAGCAGGGTCTGTCCTTCACCGAGGCGTGCCGGCTGCTCGCGGCCGGGCACGACGCCGGGATCCGGCCGTGGACCAGTTGGGGCGACTACGACCGCCACCAGTTCACCCGCCAGTGCCGGGCGACCGGGACGCCCTATCCCTTCGGCCGGTTCCACACCAACGCCAAGGCCGCCTTCACCGAGGCGCACGGGCTGCGCAAGCGGCCCGGGATGGCCCAGGCCCTGCGGTTGGCCGGACTGCCGCTCGAAGGGCGCCATCACCGGGGTGAGGACGACGCCTGGAACATCGCGGCCCTGGTCCTGCGACTGGCCGCGGACGGCACATGGCCGCACCCGTCGGAGCGGCGCGAGACCGAACACCCCTGACCGCGCCCGGGCGGCGACGACTCACCCGCGGCGCCCGGCCTCGACGAGGCCCGCGAGCTTGGACAAGGCCATGCGCGTACCCGTCTCGTTGTCCGCGGCGGGTACCGCTTCGGGGATGCCCTCGTGGACGACGAGCACATCGGTGCCACCGTTCGCGTCGGTGAGCGTGGTGGTCATCGTCATCGTGCCCCGCAGTGCCGGGTCGTCGCTCTCGAACGCGAACACCTCGACCACCTTCTCGTCCGGGACGAGCTCGGCGAAACGCCCGCCGTAGGTGTCCGTGCGGGAGTCCGACTTCCCGGCACCGACCGCCGTCCCGTAGGTCAGCGACACACGGAACTCGCCGCCTTCGCGGGCGTCGAACACATGGATGTGGCTGCTCATGCCGTCCGGCACCCGCCACTTCGCGATCGCCTCGGCGTCCACCAGCGCCCGGTACACAGCCGCGCGTGGGGCGTTCACATGCCACGAGACCCGCGTCGAGTACATGGGTCCAACATAGGCCCGGGCCTGTCCTCCCGGCTCCGACTCTGTCCCGTGGGGCATGGGCCGGGCGCGTGGGGTTACTCCGGTCCTCATGGCAAGGACTTCGAAATCCGATCAGGGCAGTGGTGCGGCGTCAGCGTCCGAGGCTCAGGCACCAGGGCCGGAGGAACAGGCGGAGCGACAGGCGCCGGACGGACCCACCCAGTTGTCGAGACGGTCCTGGTTGGCCGTCCTCAAGGGCACTGCGAAAGAGTTCCAGAACGACGAACTCGCCGACCGGGCGGCGGCCCTGACGTACTACGGGGTGCTCTCCCTCTTCCCGGCCCTGCTGGTCCTGGTCTCGCTGCTGGGCATCTCCGGGCAGTCGGCAACCCAGCAGGTCCTGGACAACGTCAACAAACTCGCCCCCGGCTCCGCCCGCGACATCATCAGTGACGCGGTGCGGCAGCTCCAGGGCCGGGGCGGCATCGGATCGCTCATGGCGGTCGTCGGCATCGTTCTGGCCGTGTGGTCGGCGTCCGGCTACGTCGCGGGGTTCATCCGCACCGCGAACGCCATCTACGACATGCCCGAGGGCCGCCCGGTGTGGAAGGTGCTGCCCATCCGGGTCGGCGTCACGGTGGTGCTGCTGGTGCTGGCCGTGATCAGCGCCCTGATCGTCGTGTTCACCGGTGGCATCGCCCGGCAGGCCGGCGCGGCGCTGGGGATCGGCGACACCGCGCTGACCGCGTGGTCGATCGCGAAGTGGCCGGTGCTGGTCGTCCTGGTCACCATCATGATCGCGCTGCTGTACTGGGCGTCCCCCAACGTGAAGGGCCGCGGCCTCAAGTGGATCACCCCGGGCAGCGTGCTGGCCCTGCTGATCTGGCTGCTCGCGTCCGCCGGGTTCGCCTTCTACGTGGCGAACTTCGCCTCGTACAACAAGACCTACGGCACACTCGCCGGCGTGATCGTGTTCCTCGTGTGGCTCTGGATCAGCAACATCGCGATCCTGCTGGGCCTGGAGTTCGACGCGGAGATGGCCCGGCAGCGCGCGGTCGCCGGCGGGCACCCCGCGGACGAGGAGCCGTACGTCCCGCCGCGCGACACCCGTGCCTGGAGCGAGGAGGACCGGCGCCGCATGACGTGAGGCCCCGGATCCCGCTTCGGTGGTGGGCTTCCCCGGGCCGCCCTCCGGCTCCGCGCCTTCGTCCGCCCTGCCGTGGGACAGATGGCATGGGCTGGGTATACGTACGCCGCCGAGCCGGGCAGTGCCGGGCCGGCACTGGTGGGGTGGACAGGCCGGAGACATGGAGGCGAGCGTGCTGCAGCGAACGACGGAAGTGGCCGAAGTGGGCATGGGCGGGAGCGAGTCGGGCACCGCCGACCTTCGCAAGCAGCGTCTGCGAAGACGCCTGGAGCGACTCATCGGCATCGCCGCCACGGAGGGCAACGAGCTCATACCGCTGCGCAACGGCGACGCGATCTTCCCGGCCATGCTCGCGGCCATCCGGTCCGCCCGGCACACCGTGGACCTGATGACCTTCGTCTACTGGCGGGGCGAGGTCGCCCGCGAGTTCGCGGACGCGCTGGCCGAACGCGCCCGGGCGGGCGTGCGGGTGCGTCTGCTGCTCGACGGTTTCGGCGCCATGGAGATCGAGCAGGACCTGCTCGACGCGATGGACAGCGCCGGAGTCCAGGTCGCCTGGTTCCGCAAGCCCGCGCGTCTGTCGCCGCTGAAGCAGAACCACCGCTGCCATCGCAAGGCTCTCGTCGTCGACGAGACGACGGCGTTCACGGGCGGGGTCGGCATCGCCGAGGAGTGGTGCGGCGACGCCCGCAACCCGGACGAGTGGCGCGACACCCACGTACAGGTACGCGGCCCCGCCGTCGACGGCATCGCCGCCGCCTTCGCGCAGAACTGGGCCGAGTGCCACGACACGCTCTACGACGAGCGCGACCGGTTCACGGAGCACGAGCAGCCGGGGCGGGCCACCGTTCAGGTCGTGCGGGGGTCGGCCAGCTTCGGCTGGCAGGACATGCAGACACTCGTCCGGGTCGTGCTGTCCTCCGTGGAGGAACGATTCCGGTTGTCCACCGCCTACTTCGCCCCGGACCCGTACTTCGTCGGCCTGCTCGCGGAGACCGCCCGGCGCGGGGTACGGGTGGAGATCCTGCTGCCCGGCCCGCACACCGACCAGCGGGCCTGCCGTCTGGCCGGGCAGCAGCACTACCAGACGCTGCTCGACGCGGGCGTCGAGATACGCGAGTACCAGCCGACGATGCTGCACACGAAGATCATGACGGTGGACGGCGTGGCCTCACTGATCGGCTCGACCAACTTCAACCGGCGGTCGATGGAGCACGACGAGGAGGTCATGCTCGCCGTGCTCGACGAGCACTTCACCGCCACCCTCGACGGTGACTTCGAGGACGACTGGAAGGCGGGCGAGTCCATCGACCCCGTGCGCTGGCGGCGCCGCCCTCTGCCCCAGCGTCTGCGCGAGGCGGCGGTCACACCGATCCGGCGTTTCCTCTGACCGCCCTTGCGACGACCGCCGGAGGGACTGTTCCGAACCTCGGGCGGCCCGCGTCGCCGGCCCGCTCGGACGAACGTGCTCTGCCCGCCGGATCACTCGCCCCCGAGGCCGGCGGACACTCGCCCCCGAGGTCGGCGGGTCACTCGCCCCCGAGGTCGGCGGGTCACTCGCCCCCGAGGTCGGCGGGTCACTCGCCCCCGAGGTCGGCGGGTCACTCGCCCCCGAGGTCGGCGGGTCACTCGCCCCTGAGGTCGGCGATCAGCCGGTCGCTGGTCATGGTCCCGTCGTCCTTGTGGGCCTGCCACCGCTCGAAGGTGTGCGCCGCCGCGTCCGCGAGGGCTCCCGACAGGCCGCTCCCCCGCGAGGCCTCGGCGATCTCCTCCATCTCGGGCGCCCAACGCCAGGCCCGAGGGCCCGCGCTCCGGCTCGCGTGCGTGTGGCTGTGCGACACCTCGGGACCGGTGGGCCGCCGCCGCGCCCTGCGGTCCCGCTGCCAGTCGTACACCGCCACCGCGAGCGAACACAGCACGGGCACGAGGCCCGCGCCCACCGCGATCGTCACCGCGGCACGGTAGTCGTGACCGCCGTGGCCGAGCACCAGGTAGAACAGGCCGGGCAGGGCGGCCGTACCGATGGCCCCGCCCAGCCTCTGTCCCGTCTGCAGGGCTCCGCCGGCCGCCCCCGCCATCCGCACCGGGACGTCCCGCAGGGTCATGGTGACGTTGGGCGAGATGACGCAGCCGCTGCCCAGGCCGCCGGCGAAGAGAGCGGGCGCCGCGAGCCACACCGCGTTGTCGCCCGAGACGTGGCCGAGGATCAGCACCGCGCCGCCCAGGCCGAGAGCCACGGCGGCGAGGCCGCACACGGTGAGCAGCCGGCCCAGCCGCTCGACCAGGCGCCCCGCCACCACCGCGGCGACGGCCGACCCCACGGCGAAGGGTGTCACCGCGAGCCCCGACCTCAGCGGTGAATACCCCTCACCGTTCTGGAAGAAGAGGGCGAACACCAGCCACACACCGCTGAAGCCGATGAAGTACAGGGTCGCGATGACGGCCCCGGCGGCGTATCCCCGGGTGGCGGTGACGAGTCGGGGGTCGAGCAGGGGTTGCCCGTCCCGCGCGGCGACCCGCCGTTCCCACCATGCGAAGGCCGTCAGAAGCGCCGCTCCCACGAGGAACAGCCACCACAGTCGCCGGACACCGTCGGACTCCGCCAGGACCAGGGGCAGCATCAGGGCCAGGACTCCGAAGCCGAGCAGGACGACACCGGGCACGTCGAGCCGTTCCCTGCGGCCGGGCGCGATGTGGGGCAGCAGGCGCCGACCGAGCACGAGCGCGATCACGCCGACCGGTACGTTGACGTAGAAGATCCAGCGCCATCCCTGCGGCCCGCCCGCCAGCGCGAGCACGAGTCCGCCGACGACGGGGCCGACCGCGCTGGAGATGCCGACGGTGGCCCCGAACAGGCCGAACGCCCGGCCGCGCTCGGCTCCCCGGAACATCTGCTGGATCAGGGCGGAGTTCTGCGGGGCGAGACAACCCGCCGCGGCCCCCTGCGCCAGTCGGGCCACGACCAGCAGCGTGATCGTGGGTGCCGCACCCGCCGCCGCGCTGCACAGCACGAAGGCCGTGAGCGCCAGCAGGAAGATGCGGCGTCTGCCGATCGCGTCGCCCACCCGTCCCGCGGTCACGAGGACGAGGGCGAACGCCAGCGCGTACCCGGAGACGACCCACTGGATGGCGGGCGCCGAGGCGTGCAGGTCCTGTTGCATGGAGGGCAGCGCCACCGCGACGATCGTCACGTCGAGCAGGCTCATGAAGCCGGCCACCAGCGTCACCCACAGCGCTTTCCAGCGCCTGGGGTCGGCTCCTTCGGCCGCGTCGGCCGGGCTTCCTCCGCGTTCGCCCGCCTGTGTCCGCACGCCCATCGGGCTCCTCTCCGCCACCGCCCGGCGCCCGGAAAAGCCCCGCGTGGGCCGATCACCCGATCAGCGCGGGCCCCACCTCGGCACCGGGGTCACCACCGTCCCCCTACGGGTATCCCGCTCCACCGACCTACGCCTGCGCCGGCCTCCGAGCGAACGGGCACCGACCACCCACGAAGTCCTCGAACAGGCTTCGAACGCGCCTCGGACATCGTTGGCACAGCTTTCGGACATACCGAAGACCCCGAAACCGGACTCGGGGTCTTCGCTCCTCGGACGAACGCGTACCGGCGTGCGGGCCGGGCGCGTGGTCCGTCACCGGCGCGTGCGGAACCTGCTCAGCAGGCGCTGCGCCTGGGCACGGCGGCGCGGGTCGGCAGCGGCCCGCCGCGCCTGTTCCATCGTCCGTCGCCCCTGGGGGCTCCGGGTGAACTCCTTGATGCGCTGCATCACAGTCGGCATGGATCTCCCTCCACCGTTCGGCAGTCGTCGCTTCCTCTCCGCCCCTGCTACCCGGTGACGGACCGTTCAGGCACCCCGCCGCACAACGACCGCACCGGAGGTGGGCACGGGGCCGTCGGCCGGTGGCCGGATACCGTCCCCTCCGCGGGCCACCGCCGGAGCCGGGCCATCAGCGGGTCCGTGACCGGGTATCACCTCGTTGCACACCGACGTGTGCGGGGCGGGGAAGCCGACCCTGATGGCTCGGAGGGGGCGACGGGCGGTCATGGAGGGATCACGTCGTGCCCGGCGCCGTCGCGTCGTGCGCGAACTGAGGGCCACGGGGCGCTACGGCCCCCGCCTGCGGGACGTACTGCCCGCCCTCGCCGGATGCGTGAGCATCGTCTGCGCCGTGGTCGCGGCGCTCGCGGCGGCCTACCGCGTCTTCGGCGTCGGCGCTCCGCTGCTGGGCGTCACGCTCCTGACGTTCGCCGCCACCGCCGTACGCCGGCACCGCAGACCGCTGGGCCGACGGCGCCGCGGCTACTACACCCCGGAGGAACTGGCCGAGTTGGACACGTCCGGCCTGATGGTCGCCGTGGCCCGGATGCTGCGCCGCGACGGCTGGTACGTGCTGCCGGTTCCCGAGCGCGACCGCCCCCGGCTCACCGCCCGGGACGCCCGCGGCCGGCTGCTCGACGTGGCGTTCCGTCCCGTGGCCGAGCCGCTGCCCGACGAGGAGGCGAACCATGGCCCCGTGGTCGCGCAGGCCGGCCGCCGATTACGGCTTGTCGTGCACCGGGGCAGCTTCACTCGGCGGGATGTCCAGTGGGCCCGACGCCAGGGCCACGTTCACCTCATCGACGCGCCGCGTCTTCGGCGCTGGGGCGACGGCACACCCCTCCAGCAACTCAGCGGTCCGCCGACCCACCAACCGCCCACGTCCTGAGGGTAGTTGCGGGTCACACCCGGGTGCCCGGCAGCCGAAGCCCGGACCGCACGCCACGCCGGAGTGTCCGGCACGGGGGCACACCGAGAGCGCCTCGACGCACCCGGACGACCACGGCGGGACGGCGCTCAGCCGGAGGACACGGTTCTGGTCACCCTGCCTTGCCGGTCGGCCTCCATGTACCCGCCCTCGCCGTACTCGTCACTGATGTAGACCGCCATGCCCGCGGCCGTGTCGAAGATGTCGTTCGGCTGCCGCACCAGTAGGTAGCGGGTGGTCGGTTTGTCGACTTTCAGTTCCTTCTCGGCCCGCTTCAGCAGCCCGGGCAGGGCGTCCCACCGGAAGTCGTCCAGGCGCACGGGCCTCTGGCCGCCCGCCAACGAGCCCTTGATGATGCCCTTCTCGACGCCCTGGCCGACCCGGTACGTGTAGGAGTCGTACCGGGTCTGACTGCCCTTGACCATCACCGAGGCCGAGACGTAGTCGGGATAGACCAGGAAGGCGCCGAAACTGCTCCTCCCGGTCTCCTTCTCGATGGCCCGGAGGGCTTCCCGGACCCCGGCGGGCGTCAGCAGGTCACCGGCGGTCGAGGCCTCCCCAGCCGCCGACGGTGTGTCGTTGTCCGCCGCCGGCGTGGTCGCGGCCCGGTGCGTCTCCAGTGAGGTTCCGGGGGACCCGGCCGCGTCGTCCTGGCCGCTTCCGGGCAGCGCCTTCCAGATCCCACCACCCGCCAGCACCGCACCGAGGACGGCGGCGAGGACCGCCACGCGCCGCGGCCCGGGCCGACGGGGAGGGGCGGACACAGGCCGCGTGGGCCGCCCCGAACCGGGCGACGGCGCCGCATAGGGGTGCGGTACGAAGGGCACGGCGTCGCTCGGTCCGGGCGACGGGGCGGCGTACGGGTACGGCCCGGAGGGCGCGGCGTCGTTCGGTGCGGGCGACGGCGTCGCGTACGAGTACGGCCCGGACGGCACGCCGTCACGTGACTCGGACGATCCAGCCGCGTACGGGTACGACCCCGAGGGCGCGGCGTCGTTCGGTGCGGGCGACGGCGTCGCGGCGGGCCGGGTTGTCGGCAGCGACGGGCCGGTTGCGGGAGCCCCTGCGGGTGGGGGCAGGGAGTAGGAGGTGGGCCGGGGGTCCACGCCTTCCCGCGCGGCCCTCTCCAGCATTCGCGCCAGCGCCTCGGCGTCCGGCCGCTCCGCGGGGTCGCGCACCAGGACCCGGTTGAGCACCGGGGTCAGGGCCCCGGCCCGGGAGGGAGGCGGCACGTCGTCGTGGAGTACGGCGGCCAGCGTGGCCAGGGTGGTCGCCCGGCGCAGGGGATGGTGGTTCTCGACGGCCACGTACAGCATCATCGCCAGCGACCACAGGTCCGCCGCGGCCCCGTCACCGGCGGGGCCGCCGTCACCGGAGATGCGCTCGGGGGCCATGTAGTCGGGGGTTCCGATGATCGATCCGGTCGCGGTGAGGGCCGTGGACTCGCGGATCGCGGCGATACCGAAGTCGGTGAGCACGGGCCGGCCGTCGGCGCGCAGCAGGACGTTGGCGGGCTTCACGTCGCGGTGCTGGACACCCGCGCGGTGCGCCGCGCGCAGCGCCTCCAGCACCTCGGCACCGAGACGGGCCGCCGCCTCGGGCGTCATCGGTCCCCGGGCGAGCCGGTCGGCGAGCGAACCGCCGTCGACCAGTTCCATGACGATCCACGGGTAGGTGCCGTCACCGCCGTCGACGATGTGATGGATCGTCACGACGTTGGGGTGTTCGATCCTGGCGAGCGCCCGGGCTTCGCGAAGGACCCGCTCCCGCAGCATCCGCGCCGCGTCCGGGTCGCGGTCGAAGTGGTCCGCGTCGGGCGGCCTCACCTCCTTGACGGCCACATCGCGCCGCAGCGCCAGATCGTGGGCCCGCCACACCGTGCCCATGCCACCGCCGCCGAGCCGGGCGACCAGCTCGAAGCGGCCGTCGACGACCCGTCTGCCGCTGTCCCCGTCGTTCATGGCAGGGAGCTTAGGGGACGGTGCCGGCCGGTCGGGAGCCGAGGCCGACCGTCGTCCCCGCCCGGCCCGGCGCCGAGCCCGCCGTCGTCCCCGCCCGGCCCGGCGCCGAGCCCGCCGTCGTTCCCGCCCGGCCTTGGGGACGGCCGTGGCGTGGCCCGCAGCGACCACCGGCGGGCGCGCCGGCCCCACCCGCACCTCTTGTTCGTATCTACGAACCTGGCTCGCACAGGTGTCCAGCCGGTCCAAGTTCTGATAGTAAACCTTCCTATCAGTGCAGGGACACCAACAACTGCCACCCCCCACAAGCCAATTGGAGCCACCATGGAACACGCCAACAGCGAAACAAACTCCGCCGCGAGCCCCTCCCGCCGCACCCTCCTCCTGATCGGCGCATCCCTCGCGGCGGTCCCGCTGCTGCGCCCCGAGCACGCCTCGGCCTCCCCCGTCGCACGGGCGGCGGCGGGGCTCGACGACCCGGCGAAGAAGGAGATCGCCATGAAGCTGGTCTCGAGCGCGGAGAACTCCTCACTCGACTGGAAGGCCCAGTACAAGTACATCGAGGACATAGGTGACGGCCGCGGCTACACCGCCGGCATCATCGGGTTCTGCTCCGGCACCGGCGACATGCTCGACCTCGTGGAGCTCTACGCCACCCGCAAACCCGGCAACGTCCTCGCCAAGTACCTCCCGGCCCTGCGGCGGGTGAACAACTCCGACTCGCACGACGGCCTCGACCCGTCGTTCCCCGGGGACTGGCGCAAGGCGGCGCAGGACACCGCGTTCCAGCAGGCCCAGAACGACGAACGCGACCGGGTGTACTTCAATCCCGCCGTCAAGCAGGGCAAGACCGACGGACTGCGTGCCCTGGGCCAGTTCACGTACTACGACGCCATCGTCATGCACGGCGACGGCAGCGACCCGACCTCCTTCCGCAACATACGCAAGCGCGCCCTCGCGAAGGCCAAGCCGCCGGCCCAGGGCGGTGACGAGGTGACGTACCTCAACGCGTTCCTCGACGCGCGGGTGTGGGCGATGAAGCAGGAGGAGGCGCACAGCGACACCAGCCGGGTGGACACCGCGCAGCGGGTCTTCGTCCGCAAGGGGAACCTCGACCTGAACCCGCCGCTCGACTGGAAGGTGTACGGGGACAGCTTCCACATCGGCTGACCCCACGACCGCCCCGGTCGGCCCGCCCGGGAACGCGTGCGACGGTCACGGCGGCAAGGACCGTCGCACGCGGCAGGGGCGGGGCCCGCAGGGAACCCCTCACTGCCCTCCCGGCCGCCCCGGCGGACTGTCGGTGGCTTTCGGCGGTCGGGGCGGGCGGCCGCGCGGGGCGTCGCCGGCGGTGAGGTGTTCCAGGACTTCGGCCAGGTCCAGGCAGGCCTGTTCCACCGAGCGCCGGGTGTTGCGCTGCTCCGTGATGAGGGCGGACAGCAGCAGCGCCGTCAGGGCCATGGACCCGTTGAAGGCCTGCAGTTTGGCCATGACCTCGACATCGGTCAGCCGCTCGAACGGGCCGCTCCCGTCCGTCGCCGCGACGGTGGCCATGGTGGAGGCGAACAGGGCGCACAGGATGCTGCCCGGCAACTGGAAACGCAGCGCGACCCAGATCAGGAGCGGGTAGACCAGAAACAAGAGGCTGACGGTGCTGAACGAGGCCAGTGGTACGAGGGCGCAGGCGACGACCGTCATGCCCGCGGCCTCCTTCCACCGGGACCAGAGCGGTGGCCACCGTGCCGCGCGGAGCAGCAGCAGGAGCGGGGTGACGAGCAGGACGCCCATCGCGTCACCCACCCACCACGCCAGCCACACCGGCCAGAAGCCCTGCGCGGCGAGTCTGTCCGTGAGGACGAGAAGCCCGACGCCGACGGTCGCACTGATCAGCATGCCGGTCAGCGCCCCCAGGAACACCAGCGCGAGACCGTCCCGCAGGCGACTGAGGTCGGTGCGGAACCCCACCTTGCGCAGCATCAGGTACGCGCAGACGGGAGCCGCGGTGTTGCCCGCCAGGTTGCCGATCACGGCGGGCCGCAGCGTGGTGAGGGACAGGACCACGAGCAGGGCCCCGAGGGTGATACCCGGCCAGCAGCGCAGCCCGAAGACCAGCAGGCAGGCCACCGCGACGCCGGTGGGGGGCCAGATGGGTGTGAAGACCGCCCCCTCCACCACGAGCCGGCGCAGCAGACCCAGCCGTCCGGCCGCGTAGTAGCAGGTGGCGACCGCGAGCGTCTGGAGGACGTAGTCCCCCGGTCGACGCAGATCCTGGATAGCCACCACAGCAGCCATCAGATACCGACACCGCCCGGTCGGCGAGGCGAACGACCCGGTGCGGCCCTCGGGCCGCCCGGCACGGGCCGGCCGGGTCGGGGCGCCCGGGTCGGGGCGGCCGGTCCTACGGCCGTACGGCGGACGCGTCGTGGCCGACCACCAGCACGGCCGCGTCGTCCTCGTGTCCCACCCGCTCGGCACCCTTGATCACGGCGGCGGCGAGCGACCCCGCTTCCATGCCCGCGACGGCCGCGATGCCGGCCAGCCGGACCACCTGCTCGAGCCCCTCGTCGACGCTCAGCGAGGGCCCCTCCACCACGCCGTCCGTGAGCAGCACGAACACTCCGCCGGTGTTGAGCCGGTACCGGGTCACCGGGTAGTCCTGCCCCGTCTGGATGCCCAGCGGGGGCCCGCCCTCGTCCTCGGCGACACCGGACTTACCGTCCGCGGTGGCCCAGACGCACGGGATGTGCCCGGCCCGAGCGCTCTCCAGGTCTCCCGTCGAGGGGTCGAGCCGCATGAAGGTGCAGGTCGCGAAGAGGTCGTTGCCGAGGGACAGGAGGAGGTCGTTCGTCCGGGAGAGGAGCTCGCCCGGCTCGCTGGTGACCGAGGCGAGCGCCCGCAGCCCCACCCGCACCTGGCCCATGAACGCGGCCGCCTCGATGTTGTGGCCCTGGACGTCGCCGATGGACAGCCCGATACGGCCGTCGGGCAGCGTGAAGGCGTCGTACCAGTCACCCCCCACGTTGAGGCCGTGAAAGGCGGGTGCGTACCGGACGGCGAGGTGGAAGCCGGGGGCGACCGGCATGTCCCCGGGCAGCATGCCGCGTTGCAGGGCGACGGCCAGCTCGACCAGGGAGCGCTGCAGCTCCGCCCGTTCGCGCGCCTGGGCGGTCAGGGCCCCGAGTCTGGCCAGCAGTTCGTCACCGTCGTCCGTAGGCCGCCTGCGGAACATGGAACACTCCGGAAGATGAGTACCTCTCCGAGTCCAGAACCCATTGTGATCCTTTGGGGTGACGACGGCTCGGCGACGGGATCAGGGCCGCACCGGCGAGCAGGCCGCACACACGACTGATCCCGCGTCCAGGGGGAATCAGTTCACGACCGAGGCCGGGAGCACGGCCCGCCCTGAGGGAGCGCGCCCCATGTCCGCTGAACCACAGGCCGGCCGCACGACGAAGGCCGGGCACCCGGCACGCGTCCTCGCCCTGCCGCACCCCGGCTTCCGGGTGCCCGCCACCTGGTGGCCCGCGCTGCGCCGTACTCCCGTGTCGATGTGGCGCGACGACATCTCCGACCACGCGGCGGCTCTCACCTACTACACGGTCCTTGCCGTGCTGCCCGCGCTCCTTGCCACCGTCGTCGGGTTCGCCCTCATCAGTCCCGAGACGGCCGAGAGCTTCATCGCGCACGTCACCGCCTACGCCCCCGCGGAGTCCGCGGGTCCGCTGCACGACGCGCTGTCCCGCATGCTGCGCGGCGGCTCCGCGGCCTGGACCCTGCTGGTCACCGGCACCGTGAGCGCCCTGTGGTCCGCCTCCAGCTACCTGGCCGTGTTCCGGCGCGCCCTGCACCGGATGCACCGCGTGGAGGACCACCGGTCCCCCTGGCGCAAGGCCCACCGGATCGTATTGACCGCGCTCGCCCTGCTCGGGCTCCTCGTCGTCAGCGCCCTCGTCCTGCTGCTGAGCGGCCCGGTCGCCGAGAGCGCCGGACGCTTCTTCGGGGTCGACGCCACGGCCGCGATGGCCTGGAGCCTGCTGCGCTGGCCGCTCCTGCTGTGTCTGGTGGCGGTCCTGGTCGTCATCGTCTTCCACACCGGCCCGGCCTCCGCCCGCCGCCGGGCGCACAGCCTGCCGGGCGGCGTCCTCGCCGCCACACTGTGGCTGGCCGTCTCCGCCGCCTTCGCGCTGTACGCGTCGGCGCTGAGCGCCTACAGCAGGCTGTACGGCTCCCTCGCCGGCCTGGTCGTCTTTCTCATCTGGCTGTGGCTGTCCAACCTCGCCCTGCTGGCCGGCGCGCAGTTCGCCGCCGAACTCAGCGGCGCTCCGGCCGACCGCGCATGAGGCCGGTACGGCCGGGCCCGGGAAGCACCGGACGGCGGCCGGCCCCGTTCACCTCTCCCAGCGGGCGGCAGCCGCGAGGGCCACCGCCGCCGCACCGGTGCCCAGCACGGCACCCGCGAGGACGTCACCCGGGTAGTGCACACCGGTGTGGATCCGCGAGTAGCCCACGGCGCAGGCCAGCAGGCCGAGCGGAACCGTGGCGGCCGGGAAGGTGGGCCCGACCGCCGCGGCGAAGGCCACGGCCGAGGCCGTGTGGCCCGAGGGGAAGGAGGCGGACTCCGGCATGGGTACGTGCCGCCCCGGGAACGGCGAGTCCGCGTCGCGGTGCGGACGTGCGCGGCGTACGAGACGCTTGCCGAGCAGGTTGGCGGTCGTCGAGGCGACGCCGATGGCGGCCACACCCAGCACGGCCGCGCGGCGCGGCCGGCCGGGGAACAGGGCCAGGAGCCCGGCCGCGGCGAAGGAGATCTTGGAGTGGTCCGCCGCCGCGGACAGCCGGCGCAGCGCGGAGTCCAGCGTGGGAGTGCTGGTGACCGTCACGGCCTCGTAGAGCGCCTGGTCGAGGGTGGCGAGATCGCGCATCAGGCCTCGCTGCTCGCGGTGTTCCTGCGCGGGGCGGTCAAGCATGGCTCTTCTCCTGCTTCGTCCTGGGACGGATGGGGGACCTGCCCAGCGCGAGACGGACCACGCGCCGCCAGTCGACGGACGGTGCCACGTAGGGTGCGCCGGGGCGATGCCTCGGTACCCGTACCCGCAGCACGCCGTGGCGCACCCGGCAGACGACCGGCGTGGGCAGGGAGAGCGCCTCGCCGTCGACGGCCACCGGGATGAGCTCCACGTCGGCGTCGACGACCACGCGCCGCGATGTCAGCGTCGTGACGCTGCTCGCCCGTTCACCGCGCAGGGCCAGCTCGGCGGCCTGTGCCGCGCCCTCCACCCGGACCGCGATCACTCCGAGCACGCCTCCGTCCAGCCGGGGTCTGCGCCCGCCGCCGAGGGGGTCGGCGCGCGCGTAGGGGTTGTTGCTCACCAGCAGGGTCTGCGGGGCGTCGATCCGGGTGTCGTCCGTCTGCACCTCCAGCGGGGTGACGGCGTCGCCGACCAGCAGATCCGGCAACTGGTCGAGCACGGTCGCCGTCTTGGCCTCCCGGTAGTCGGGACTCTGCACGATCTCCGCGTACGCCCCGAAGGAGACCGTGTTGACGAAGGGCCGCCCGGCCACGTCGCCCAGGTCGATGCGGAGCTCCACGCCGTCCGAGAGGGCGTCGAGACCGCTCGCCGGATCGTCGCGGTCCAGGCCCAGGTCCATGGCGAAGTGGTTGCGGGTACCGGCGGACAGCACGAGGAACGGCAGCCCGTGTTCGGCGGCCACACCCGCCACCAGGGCCTGGGTGCCGTCACCGCCGGCGACGCCGAGCAGGTCCGCGCCCTCGGCCACCGCCCGCCGGGCCAGCGCCACCGGGTCCGGATCGCCGTCGAGGTCGAGCAGCAGCACGCGGGCGCCCAGCGCCTCGGCCCGCTCCACGAGCCCGTACTCGCCGACCTTCCCGCCCCCGGACCGCGGATTCATGATCAGTACGGGTCTGCGGGGCGGCCGGCTCGAACGGTGCCGCATGCCGTGCGGTTTACGCAGTCGGCGCAGGGCGCTGCGGGCGCAGGCCAGCGCCGCGACCCACAGGGCGAGGGCGGTCACCGCCACCAGCCACAGGCCGGACACGGCGTACAGCACCAGGACACCCACGGGAGCGGCCAGGGCCAGCAGGGCGCCGCACAGGCGGGCCACACCCCGGTGCGCCAACGCCCACCACAGGCCCGCGCCGGCCAGGGCGAGGCCGGCCAGACCGACCAGCAGGATCAGCCACTCGCCGGAGCCGGCACCGGCGATCACCGCCGCGACGGCACCGGCAACGCACAGCAGGGCCAGCCGGGCGAGCGCTCGCGCCCACCCAACGCCACGGTCGGAGCGGTCCGGCTCCGCCTCGGTCTTCGTCCGCGTCGCGTTCATGATGCGCCGGGTGGTCCCCGGGGTTGCCCGTGATCCGTGTGCACGGCGTCATCGGTCTCCCTGTGCTCTTCGGGTCCCTGCCCGCCTCCCCCTCCATGGTGATGACTGCCGTGTGGAGAGCCAACCGTCTCATGAGGAGGCCCGCGGCCGGGAGCGCGCCCCGAGACGCGTCCCCCTCCTCCGGCGGCCCTGCCGGTACGCGGCCGACATGCCCGCGGACGCCCTGCGGTTACGCCGTTCGAGTGGTGCGGTGCCCGACGCGGCCTTAGCGTCGGAAGCAGGCCACATCGTTGGTGGCATGACATGGGGCCGGGCGCCCGCAGACACGCGGCTGGGAGCGAACATGCGCGGACACACAGCAAGATCAGCTCTCGCTCTCGGTGCGGCGGCGCTGTTGGCGGCCGCCGTGCAACCGGCCTCCGCCGTCGCGCCGGCCTCGTCGTCGGCCGCGCCGGTCGTGAAGCAGGTGACGCGGACCGTGCTCGTCGACTGCCTGTGGCATCCCAAGGTGCGTCCCACCGAGTTCATCCTCGCCTGCGGTGACGGCAATAGCCGCCTGTCCTCCCTGCACTGGTCGCAGTGGAAGGGAGACGCGGCCGTGGCCACGGGCGTCAACGCGGTCAACGACTGCAAGCCGTACTGCGCGGCCGGGGCGTTCCACGACTACCCGGTCGTCGTGAGCCTGGACCGTCCGGAGACCTGGAAGAAGCATCCGCGGCTGCGGCACTACACGCGGATGATCCTGACGTACCCCGAGGCCCGTCCGGAGGGGTTCCCGCCCGTCGTGACCTATCCGCTGTGGAACTGACTCGCCGTCGGCCGCCCCGGTCGGTGAGGTGACGGTCAGCGCGGTGACGACGGCCGGACCTCACCGCGCCGGTCGCGGTGCGCCAGGGCGCGTTGCAGGCGGGTGAGTCCCGGCGGCTGGTTGCGGCGCAGCGCGGCCCGGGCCGCGTTGGCGCCCGGCGCACCGTGTACGCCACCGCCGGGGTGGGCGGACGCGGACGCGAGGAACAGGCCGCGCACCGGGGTCTCCGGGCGCCCGGCGCCGGGGACCGGGCGGAAGACGAGTTGCTGGTGCATGGCCGCGGTGCCGCCGTTGATGGCGCCCCCGTGCAGGTTGCCGTCGAGGGCCTGCAGGGTGGGTGGAGCCAGGATGCGGCGGGCGCGGATCAGGGAGCGGAATCCCGGTGCGAACCGCTCGACCTGCCGCTCGACCCGGTCCGCCATCAGCTCCTGCTCCTTGGTGTCCCAGGTTCCCGTCAGACCCTCGTCCCCGGCGTCGGACTTGATGAGCTGCGGGACGTGGGTGTAGGCCCACGCGGACTCGGTGCCGCGGGGTGAGCGGGAGGGGTCGGCCGTGGTCATCTGGCCGAACAACGCGAAGGGCCGGTCGGGCACCTGGTGCATGGCCACCTGGGCCGCGAACCGGGTGAGCTCGTCGACGCCGTCGGCCAGGTGGACCGTGCCTGCCCCCGCCGCCCGCTCGGCCTGCCAGGGCACCGGTCCGTCGAGTGCCCAGTCCACTTTGAAGGTCGCGAAGTCCCACTGGAAGCGTTCGAGGTCGGACAGCAGCTGGGACGGGAGGTGCTCGGAGTCGACGAGTTCGCCGTACAGCGCGGGCACGGACACGTCGGCCAGCACTGCACGGCGCGCTGCGACGGTGTCGCCGTCGGCCGTCCGCACGCCCACGGCGCGCCCCTCGCGGACCAGGACGCGGTTGACGCGCTGCCCGCAGCGCACGGTGCCGCCACGCGACCGCAGCCGGCGCGTCAGGGCCTCGATGAGGGCGCCGGAGCCGCCGACGGGCACGGGGAAGCCGTAGGTCTGTCCGAGCATGGACATCAGCCAGCCGAAACCGCCGCTGCCCGCGGCCTCGGGGGCCAGATCGGCGTGCAGCGCGTTGCCGGCCAGCAGGAGCCGGCCGCCCTCGCCCCGGAACTCCTCCTCCCCCATCCGCCGTACCGGCAGGATCATCGTGCGGGCCATGCGCAGCCCGCCCGCTCCCCGCAGTCGGACCGCCAGCCGGGCAGTCGCCTTCAGCGGGGGGAAGGGCGTGAACAGGGCGTCCAGGAGGTCCGGGCGCAGGCGTTCCCACACCTCGTGGAGGCCGCGCCAGGCGGCGCCGTCCCCCGGGTGGAATGCCTCGAGGGAGTCGGCGGTGACGTCGACCCTGCGGTCGAGGACCGCGCACCGGCCGTCGCTCAGGGGGTGGGCCAGGACGTGCGGCGCGTGACTCCAGCGCAGCCCGTGGTCCTCCAGCCGCAGGCCGGCGACGACCGGGGAGGCGGCGGCCAGCGGGTAGAAGGAGCTGAAGAGATCGTTGACGAAGTCCGGGTCGACACCCCTGTCGTGGCGCACCCCGCCGCCGGGTTCGGGCTGCTCCTCGACGACCGCCACGCTCCAGCCGGCGTCGGCCAGCAGGTTCGCCGCGACCATCCCGTTGGGTCCGGCCCCGATCACCACCGCGTCAGGCATCGCCGCCTCCCGTCGCGTGCCGCGCCGCCGGTTCCCGCGCCCGCTCGTCGTCGCCGCGGGCGGGGTCGGCACGGCTCTCGGCCCGGCACACCTTGTCGAGGCGGGAGAGCATCGCGCGGTGCCGGACCTGGATCAGCGCTTCCACGCCCGCGTTGTGCAGCAGCCCGCCCGCGCCCTGCAGCGGATGCTCGTCCACGATCACCAGGCAGTCGCTGCCCCACGGTCGCAGTTCCAGGGCGATTCGCGCCGTACCCAGCGCGCCCGCGCGTGCTTCGAGCTCCAGCGCGGTTCCCTCGTCGCAGCGCCGTACGACGGTCTCGTTCGTGAGGCTCAGCGGCCCGAGGCGGATCTCGTAGGCGATCGCCGCGTCGACCTGGGGCCACTGACCCCGTACCGGCTTCGACGCCGACGTGCCCACCACCCACTCCGCGTACCGGCTGCCGTCCGCGAGGACGGTCCATACCGTCCTCGGGCTGACCTTGATCAGACGATGCCGAACCGCCACAGCCACCTCCACACCGGTTCCCCCTGTTTCACCGCCAAGTGCCCACACTCGGGTCGGTCAACCGGCGAATCGGGCACCGCTGCACGAGACGGCGCGTCTTGCGGGCGTCCGGTCAGTGGTGCGGCGGGCGGTGCACGCTCAGGCTCTCGACCTCGAACGACATCTCCGTGTCGGCCTCGGAGGGTGCGGGGTGGTACCGGCCGGCGCACACGGAGAGGTTGACGATGAGGTGGGCGTACCAGTCGTGCCCCACACCTCGGCGGTCGGCGAAGACCCGGGTGCCGTTGAGCGTCCACACGACGGAGTCGCTGCCGAACCTCACGGCCAGGTCGATCCAGGCGCCGGGGCCGACGGCCTCGTCACGGTGGTAACGGTGGCCGCCCCGCACGTGGTTGGAGAACTCCAGCAGGTCGGGGTTGTCCGGGTGGTACTCGAAGACGTCGATCTCCTGACCGCCGTCACGCCAGGTCCAGACGGCCGGCCACGCACCCGTCACGGTGGGCAGCCGGACCCGCGTGCGCAGCAGGTCGCCGGTCCGGACGACGAAGTCCTCCTCGCTGCCCTCGGTGGTCAACAGCCCGGTGTCCCACAGGCCGTCGGGGCGACGCGTGGCGCGGAAGGTGCCGGAGCGGCTGTACCCGGGGTCCACGACCAGGTGGTCCAGCTTGTTGTCGTCCGGGTTGACGGGACCGCCGTCCGGATACGCCCACGAGCGGCCCGCGACCCATTGTCGTTCGGAGCCGAAGTCGGCCGTGAAAAGGGCCTCTGTCACAGTCGGGCTCCCGTCTGTCCGGGTCGGTGGGGCGCTCCGGTTCTGCCCGTGCCGTCCCGCGTCATGCCGGCCGACGGGGTGTCAGGCCGCCCTGTCACCCGACGGAGTGAACACGGCACACGCTCGGCCCCCTCCCCCGTGGGAGCGGGGCCGGGCCGCCGTACCGGAACCGGACGGCCTAGTCCGTAACCCGAGTGAGCGCCCCGACTGGTGGGACCGTCAGCCGTGACTGACGGTGGATCACGTCGGAGCCGGGTCACGACAGCTGACGAAGCACCAGCTGCCCGGCTGTGACGGAAGGACTTTCAGATGCGCTCTACCCGCATGTTCATGGCGACTGCGGCGGCTTCTGCCGTCCTCGCGTTCACCGCACCCGGCGCCTACGCGGCAGGCGACGGCTGGGACCACGAGGACTCCTCCTCCACCTCCTCTTACAGCAAGGAGCACGACAAGGACAGCAGCCACGAATCGCCGCACGGCGGCGTGCACACCGGTGGGGGCGCGCTGACCGCCGCCACCACGGGCGACGACTGGGCCACCGCACGGGACCCCAAGCACGACCCGGAGACGTACCGGACCGAGGCGCCCCACAAGGACTCCGGCAGCAGTGAGCACGGCAAGGACTCCTCGGCCGGCGGCCACGACAAGGACTCGTGGAGCGGCGGCGACCACGAGGAGCCGCGCGGCGGAATGCACACCGGTGGGGGCGGGCTCGCCGCTCCGGGCGTGACCGCGGGTGGCCTGGCCGTCCTGGCGGTCGCCGGTGCCGGCGTGGTCGCGATGCGCCGCAACAAGACGGCCGGAAACGTGGCCTGACCCATGCCGGACGCGATAGCAGTCGGGCCGCCACCCGTGCGCATTGTGGCGGCCCGGCCTGCTGTGCGCCCGCTCCGCCCGTCTCTGCTGCCGTGCCCAGATAGAGGTGATGTCCGATGGCAGCCCGTCCCGCTCCCCCCACAGGCACCGATCCGGAGCCGCCCGAACAAGGACCGCGCACCAGCTGGATGGTGCTCGGCGCCGTCGTCCTCCTGCTCTTGGCCGCGAGCCTGTTCGGCGGCCGGGACACGTCGTCCGACACCGCCGTCGGTGCTTCCTCCGGCACCGCCACCGGCGCTCCGCCGCCGCGCCCCGGGTCCGCCACGAACGTCTCGCCGTCCGTCCGACCGGTCGGAAGGCATCTGCCGCGTTCGAAGCCGCTGCGCCTGCTGATCCCGAAGATCTCGGTCGACGCCCCGTTCACGGACCTCGCCATCGCCCCCAACGGGCAGCTCGAACCCCCGCCCGCCGACGACGTCAACCTCGTCGGCTGGCACGCCAAGGGCGCCTCCCCCGGCGAGACCGGTACGTCGATCATCGCCGGGCATGTCGACACGGCGACGTCAGCGGCGGTGTTCGCCGGTCTCAGCGAGCTGGAGAAGGGCGACGTCTTCTCCGTCGTACGAGCCGACCGGCGCAGGGCGTCCTTCGTGGTCGACAGCGTGGAGACGTTCGAGAAGGACCGCTTCCCCAGCCGGCGGGTCTACGCCGACACCCCCGAGGCGCAGGTCCGGCTCATCACCTGCGCGGGTGACTACGACCGCTCGGTCAGGGACTACACGGACAACCTGGTGGTCTTCGCCCACCTCATGTGACCGGCCCCGCGGGTGCCGGGCCGCACTCATCCGGGCCGCCGGGCCGCACTCGTCCGGGCCGGCGGCGCAGCCGGGCGGTGACGACGGCGACGTCGTCGTCCGCCGCCCCGGCGTCGAGACGCAGCAGGATCTCGTCGAGGACGCCGGTGACGCTCCCGCCGGGTGACAGGTGCAGGTGGGCCAGGCGGGCGAGCGAGGTGTCGATGTCCTCGCCCCGCCGTTCGACCAGTCCGTCGGTGAACATCACCAGGGTGTCGTCGGGGCGGACGCTCAGTGTGGTCATGTCGTACGCGGCCAGACCCGTGCCGAGCGGAGGGCCGACGGGCACGACGACAAGTTCCCCGGTGCCGTCGCGGTGGAAGAGCGCCGGAGGAAGGTGGCCCGCGCCGCTGAGGGCGACCGTGCCGCGGGCGGGATCCAGCAGGGCCAGCAGGCAGGTCGCGGGCCGGCGGTTGCTCTCCTCGGACATGACCGTGTCCGTCCGGCTCAGGATCCGGTGCGGAGCAGCATCCGTGGCGGCGGCGTATCGCAGCATCGAGCGGTAGGCGTTCATGTCGACGGCCGCGTCCAGGCCGTGCCCCATGACGTCGCCGACGACCAGGAGCGTACGGCCGTGGTGCAGGCGTACGGCCTCGAACCAGTCCCCGCCCACCGGCGCGCCGCGGCCGGCCGGGAGGTAGCGCGTGGCCGTCTCCACGGTGGGGTGGGGGCGGCCCGCTTCGGCGAGCGGGACCCGTTGCGGGTACCGCGCGCTGTCGTGCAGATGCGCGGCGGTGAGCCGGGCCACGTAGTGCACCGCCGCGGCTTCCTCGTCGCCGAAGGGGCGATCGGCGCGTACGGCGAGCACCGCTCCGTAGACCCTTCCCCGGGCCAGGAGCGGCACGGACAGCGCGGCCACGGTTCCGCTGCTGTGGGCGGCCAGGGACGCCGTGATCGGACGGCCCGCGTCCAGGGCCCGGACCAGGATCTCGGTCCGGGGAACGCCGTGCAGGCCCGCCAGCAGTTCACGCCGGCCCTCGGCCGCCGCCGGGCGCAGCGGGCCGCGGTGCGCGCGCCGCACCTCGTCCTGGGCGAACAGGTCGACAGCGGCCGCCTCGCACAACTCCCCGACCAGGAAACGCGCGCACTCCACCGCGGTCCTGCGGTCGTCGGGTGTCGAGCCGATCGCGGCGACGGCCCGCTGGGCCAGGACGAAGGGATCAGCCGGAACCGCCGGCTCCAGCACCCGGTCGCTTTTCATCACCGCCCCTTTCCGCCGCACCCATCCCAACACCGGAAGGCCCGGACAGCCGGTAGCGACCCGTGTCGCGTCGCGAGCCGTGGGCGCCGTGCGCACCACACCCACACCGTCGGGTCTCCGTCGTCCGGACGGCGCGCTGCCCGCCTGGGGCCGGGCGCTACCGGTGATGCGGCGGAGGGGGCGGTGGTGGCGGCGGCAGGGTGCGGGTGTCCGGAGCGGGTTCCGGCCAGACGAGCAGGACCGGGCAGGGGGCGTGGTCGAGCACGAAGCGGGAGGCGTGCCCGAGACTGCGGGGTCCCAGACGGCTGCGGTCCCCGTCGCGGGCCAGGACCAGCAGGTCGGCGCCTTCGACGGCGGCGATCACTTCCTGTTCGGGGCGTCCCGTCCGTTCCATCCGTACGCACGGGCGGCGCAGACGCTCCGCCGCGGCGTCCAGGAGCAGCGCGGCCGAGGTGACGCCCAGTTCCTCCAGCCGGGTGCCCGGGTCGCGTTCGTTGTGGCCGCGGCCCAGGAGGCCGGCGTAGGCGCCGTGCGCGATGCCGGGGACGTCGGGACTGCTGACGTGCAGGAGGACGACGCCGCTGTCGTCGGAGGTGTGCGCGCGAGCGGCGTCCACGCAGGCGGGCCATGTACCTTCGGCGATCCACACGATCACACGCACGGGCGTCAGCCTCCCTGTACCCGGAGCCATGTCCACCGTCCCACGTCCACGGCCGACGCGTCGCGCGATCCGGCACCGCTGTACGCCTCCGCGTCCGATCCGCTGAAAGGTGCTGTCACGGGGCATCCGGGGAACAGACCGGTCGCGCGAGCCGAGGAGACACCGAGCCAATGGGTACCGCCGTCCACGTCCCGCAGACCCGGGACATGATCGGAGACGAGCTCTCCGGCGACGAGGCGCTGACCGCGCTGCGCCACTACGGAGGTGTGCGCCTGCTGGTCGACTCCTTCGCCCGGTTCCGTTACGCGGACGGGTTCACGAACGCGCGGGCCCTCGGGTTCCAGGTGGTGCTGGGTCTGGTGCCCTTCACCGTCGCCTTGGTGGGGCTGGCCACTTCGGTGCACACCGAGGGGGTGGGCCGGATCATCGAGCACACGCTCGGCCGGATCGTGCCCGGCGCCAGCGCCGACGTCGTCGAGGACGCGCTGAACGGGACGCGGCGCAGTGCGGACGGCGACGTGTGGAGCACCCTCGCCCTGTGGACGGGGCTGGTGTTCGCCCTGCTCAACCTCGCTTCGGCGATGGGACAGATCGAGCGGGGCGCCAACCGCATCTACGGCATCGAACGCGACCGGCCGTTCCCGCGGAAATACGGGCGGGCGCTGCTGCTCGCGCTCGCGGCCGGAATGCCGATGGTGCTCGGGTTCGTGGTGCTCGTCGCAGGTGAGGCCGTCGGCAGCGCGGTCGTGGAGTCCGTCGGCCGCCCCGGCGAGGACGCCTCGTGGTGGAAGCCGCTCGAACTCGTGGTGGGTCTGCTCCTCGCCTGGGTGGCCTCGGCCGTGATCTTCCGGTGGTCGCCGCGCCGCGTCCAGCCCGGCTACACCTGGCTGGCCTTCGGCTCCGCCGTCCACCTCCTCGTATGGGTGTCTGCCACCTGGCTGCTGGCGCTCTACGTCGAGAAGAGCGGGACGTTCGGCGCCGTCTACGGGCCTCTCACCGCCTTCGTCGCGCTCCTGCTGTGGGCCAACCTCACCGGCGTCGCACTGTTTCTGGGCATCGCGTTCGCCGCCCAGCTCGAGGCGGCCAGGGCCGGCATCCATGCGGCCGTACGGCCTGATCCGGGGTCGGGAGCCTGAGCGGGCGGATCAGGCGCGGGCGGCCGTGTCAGTACGGCGTCCCGTCGGTACAGCCGCTCTCCTCGGGCTGCTCCCAGGGCCGTGGCCCGGTGCCGTCGCTCCACGCCCGCACGGCGGGCCCGTCCCAGCACACGATCCCGCACTGCTCGGCGTACTCGACCGCCGGCGCGGTGAACTCGCTCGTGGTGACCAGGACGGCCACGTCCGCCTCGTGGACGGTGAAGCAGGTGCCGCCGAAGCGCTGGAGGTCCTGGGAGCCCACTCTGTTGCCGTCGCCGTAGCGCTTGCACTGGATGACGAGACGCCGCCCGTCGGGGGCCACGGCGACAACGTCGGCGCCGAGGTCCCCGGCTCCGCCGACCACCTCGACCTCGGTGCAACCGTCCCGCTCGCAGAGGGCGGCGACCGTCTCCTCGAACGCGTAGGGGTCGAGATCGTCGTCCGCGAGGGCGGTGCCGGCTTCGTCGACGGGCGTCTCGGGGACGAGAACGCGCGTCGCGTCCGCCACGGCGCCCTCTTCCTCCGGTACGCCCGGTCGCGCGTCCTCGATCGTGACGGGCCGGGCTTCGGTTTCCGCCCCGGCGACGCCGGTCCAGGCGTGCGTCGGAGTCGTGGTCGGGGACGGTTCGAGGAGGTCGGCGGCCGCTCTGGACGCCTCATCGAGCGCGGCCGCGGCCCGGCGCGCCGCTCGGGCCGGCGAGAACCGGCGCCGGCGGTGTCGCAGGATCAGGCAGCCGGCCGCTGCGACGACGAGCAGGACCAGCGCCCAGCCGGGGCGTCGCTCGAGAACGCCCGCAGCGGTGCGCGCGGCGAATCCCACGACACTCAACAGGACGGCGAGAAACGTGAAGAACATCGCTGTGGCGCGGAGATCGAACACACGCCGACGGTTCACTCGGCGTATGCGGCGCGCGGGTGTGGCCACGGTGGTGATTCCCCCCTCTTGGGACCGACACGAAGATCGTTTACGCGTGTTCCCAAGATCCACGACTTCACCCTGCCCCGGGTCCGCGGTGGGCGCCGAGGTCAGCGCGCGGTCACGAAGGGCCGGCCACGTCGGTTCCCGGACGGATCGTGAAGATCTGGTCCAGGCCCACGATGCGCAACACCCGCAGGGTGTTCGGCGGTACGGCCGTGAGCGCGATGTCGGCGCCGGCGGCCAGGGCGTGGTTGCGTGCGGCGATGAGCGCCGTGATCCCGGTGGAGTCGCAGAAGTCCATCCCGGCGAGGTCGAGGGTCAGGCACTGGCCGGGATCGAGGGCGCACCGGGAGACGTGCTCGCGCAGTGCCGTGGCGTGGGCGTAGTCGAGAGGGCCGGCGATCTCCAGTACGGGACCGGCGGCGGCGTCGCGGGAGGCTATGTTCAGCGGGCTGCTCATGATGTGTTCTTCGTCGTGGTGTCGGGCTGGGACCGGGTGTCGGCGGGGACGCCGAGAGCGAGCAGGGCCGTGTCGTCGTCCAGGCCCTCCCCGAAGGTGCGCAGCAGTTCGGTCAGCGCGCTGATCACCGCCTTCGGCGGGCCGCCGGCATGGTGGGCGGCGAAGTCCCGCAGTGCCCGGTCCCCGTACAACTCGGTGCGGTCCGGTCCGGTGCGGGCCTCGGTGAGGCCGTCGGTGTACAGCAGCAGGCTGTCCCCGGGCGACAGCGTGGTGGTGACGGGAGTGAAGTGCGCGTCGGGCAGGACGCCGACCAGCAGGCCGCCGGGGGTGGGCAGGAAGTCGCAGCCGCCGTCGGCACGCAGGACGAGGGCCGGGGGGTGGCCGCCGGAGGCCAGGCGGACGGTGACCCGGCCGCTGTCCTGTTCCGGTTCGAGCGTGCCGAATATGGCGGTGCAGTAGCGCGGGTCGCTGCCGGTGTACCGCTCGCGCAGCACGGTGTTCAGCGTGGAGAGGGCGGCGACCGGATCGGGGTCGTGCAGGGCCGCGGCTCTGAGGGTGTAGCGGGTCAGGGAGGTGACGGCCGCCGCTTCGGGGCCCTTGCCGCACACGTCGCCCAGGAAGAACGCCCAGCGTCTGCCGTCGACGGCGAAGACGTCGTAGAAGTCGCCGCCGAGCCGGTCGGGTGAGGCCGTGTGGTAGTGCGCGGCGGCCTCGAGCCCGGGTATGACGGGCAGGGCGTCGGGCAGCAGGCTCCGCTGGAGGACGGCGAGCGCCTCCTGCAGCCGGGCCCGGTCGGCCTCGGCCTGCCGGCGTGCCGCCTCGGCCTCCTTCCTGCCGCTGAGGAGCTCCTGCTCGTAGGCGCGCCGGTCCCGTGCGTCGAAGAGGGAGGTGCGGATCAGCTGCGGCTCACCCCCGCTGCCGTGTTTCACGGCCGAGGACACCAGTACCGGCCTCCTGCTGCCGTCGGACGCCCTGAGTTCCAGTGCGATCCCGCTCGCCTCGCCCTTCATGCGCAGCAGCGGGGCGTAGTGCGTCTCGTAGTAGATCTTGCCGCCCACGGTGAGCAGGTCGGGGAAGCGCATGCGCCCCACCACCGCCTCCCTGGGCAGGCCGAGCCAGCCGAGGAGCGTCGCGTTGATCTTCGCGACGGTTCCGTCCATCAGCGTCGACAGATAGCCGCAGGGTGCGGTCTCGTAGAGCTCTTCCGCGCTGTCCTCCAGGAGTGAGGCGAACACCGTCTCCGTGGCGCCGTCGTCGGCGTCGTGGGGCCCGGGTGTGTGGCCGAGGCGGGCCATCAGCGCAGGTCCGCCAGGAATCCGGCGATCGCCTCGTTGGTGGCCTCGGGTGCGGACATGTGCGGACAGTGGCCCGTGGCCTCCAGGGTAACCAGCTTCGAGCCCGGGACGGCAGCGTGCACGAAGGCACCGACCGCCCGGGGCGCGATGAGGTCCTGCGTGCATTCCAGCACCAGCCTCGGCACGCCGACCGTCTTGAGGTCGTCCCGGGAGTCGGACAGGAACGTGGTGCGCGCGAAGACGAGCGCCATGGCCGGATCGGTGGCGCAGAAGCTCGCGGTCAGCTCCTCGCCGAGCTCCGGCCGCTCCGGGTTGCCCATGATCATCGGAGCCATGGCGGCCGACCAGCCCAGGTAGTTGGCCTCCAGGGAGGCCAGGAGCTCCTCGATGTCCTCGCGGCCGAAGCCGCCGTGGTAGCCGACGTCGTCGATGTACCGGGGTGAGGGCGCGACCATGACCAGGGCACCGATGCGCTCCGGCGCCCGCCGGGCGGCCAGCACCCCGATCATGGCGCTGACCGAGTGCCCCACGAACACCGCGTCCCTGAGGTCGAGCGCCTCGCACACCTCCACGACGTCCTGGGCGTACCCGTCCAGGGAGGAGTACCGCTCCTCCCGGAAGGCGGAGAGGTCGGAGCGCCCGGCGCCGACGTAGTCGAACAACACCACTCGGTGGGTGTCGGCGAGGGCCGGCACGGTCAGGCGCCACATGTTCTGGTCGCAGCCGAACCCGTGGGCGAGCACCACCGCCGGTCCGGCGGGGTTGCCCGTGACGGTGACGTTGTTCCTCCGATGGATGTCCATGGCAACGATCCTCTCACCGCCCCGCCGGGTCCGGGGCCTCCCCCGGCGCCCGACTGTCATGACACCCGGGGCGCCCCATAGGCACCGGCCGGCGGTGCCAGGTCGAGGACGCGTCGGGGTTTGAGTCGCGCCGGGAGGAGTACGCGGAGGGTATGGCCAAGTCGACGCGAGAGACAGAGCGGAAGTACGAAGCACCTTCGGCCGACGACACCTCGTGGTTGCCCGACCTCACGGGCGTGGACGGCATCAGGTCCGTAGTGAAGCAGGGCGTCCAGGACCTGGACGCCGTCTACTTCGACACGGACGACCTGCGCCTCGCCGCCGGCTCGGCCACGCTGCGGCGCAGGAGTGGCGGGAGCGACGCCGGCTGGCACCTCAAGCTGCCCGGGTCCGGCGACACCCGGGAGGAGGTGCAGGCCCCGCCGAGCGACGAACTTCCGGACGAGCTGCGCGACTTGACCCTCTCCCGCACCCGGGGCGCGGAACTGAGGCCGGTCGTCCGCATCCGGTCCAGGCGCGACACCCGACTGCTCCTCGACGCCGAGGGCACCCCCCTCGCCGAGCTCACCGTCGACGCCGTCCGGGCCGACTCCCCGCTCGCCGGCACCGCGCGGGCCGCCTGGACGGAGATGGAGGTGGAGCTCGCCGAAGGCGCCGACCCCTCGGTCCTGGACGCCGTGGACAAGGCGCTGCGCAAGCAGGGCATCGACCGGGCACGCCACCCGTCCAAGCTGGCCCGGGCGCTGGAGGAGACGGCCGCGGGTGCGCCCCGTCTGCCGGACGCGCGCGTGGAGCGGGTCAAGCCCGGTTCGGCCGGCGAGCAGGTCCTCGCGTATGTGGACAAGCAGGTGCACGCCCTCGTGGACCTCGATCCCGCCGTACGGCGCGGTGTGCCCGACTCGGTGCACAGGATGCGCGTGGCCTGCCGCCGGCTGCGCAGTGTGCTGCGGTCCTACCGGTCGGTGCTGGATCGCGAGGTCACGGATCCGGTCCGTGCGGAGCTGCAGTGGCTGGGCGGCGAGCTGGGCGCGGAACGCGACCACGAGGTCCTGCTGGAGCGGCTCGACTCGGGCATCGGGGCCCTGCCGCGCGAACTCGTCCTCGGACCCGTCAGGGCCCGGCTGCGGGTGTGGCACGTCACGGAGAGCTCCGCCGCGCGCCAACGGAGCCTCGACGCTCTCAACTCACCGCGCTACCTGACCCTTCTGGACTCTCTGGCCGCGCTCACGGCGCAGCCCCCGCTGCGTCGCAAGGCTGCCCGCAAACCCCGGAAGGTGATGACGAAGGCGATCACCAAGGAGTACGACCGCCTGGCCGGCCGGATGGCCCGCGCGCTGGCGCTCCGTCCGGGCAAGGACGCCGACGCGGCCCTGCACCAGGCGCGCAAGGCGGCCAAGAAGACGCGCTACGCCACCGAACCGGCGCGGGCCTCGCTCGGCAAACCCGCCAAGCGGTTCGGCAAGCGGATCAAGGCCGTACAGCAGGTGCTCGGCGACCACCAGGACAGCGTCGTGGCACGGGACACCCTGCGCGGTCTCGCGCTGGCGGCCCAGGCGGCGGGCGAGCCGGGCTTCACCTGGGGTCTGCTGTACGGCCGGGAACAGGCCGTGGCCCGGGAACGCGAACGGGAACTGCCGATGGTGTGGGCCGCCGCCTCCGAGCCCGGCCCGCGCAAGGCGCTCAAGCCCTGACGCGGCCGCCTCTTCCGCGATGTGCGCCGGTCCGGTGGCCGCTCGTGCGGCGGCCACCGGACCGGCGCGATGACCGCGGCCGGCGCGGGTGCGGTCAGGAGGCCGTGCAGGCGCCGAGGGTGGGGGCCGCGCCGCTGCCGTTCTTCATGACGGTGAAGCCGAAGCTCGTCGACGCTCCCGCGGCGAG
Organism: Streptomyces sp. NBC_00289; assembly: GCF_041435115.1. Classification (NCBI taxonomy): domain Bacteria; kingdom Bacillati; phylum Actinomycetota; class Actinomycetes; order Kitasatosporales; family Streptomycetaceae; genus Streptomyces; species Streptomyces sp. NBC_00289. The sequence goes on from NZ_CP108046.1 coordinate 1,691,300, forward strand.
GGTGCCGTTGCCGTTCGGCTTCATGGTCATCACGTTGCCGCCGCTGTCCCAGGTGGGCGTTCCGTTCCAGGTCGCGCTGATCTTCTGGGGCGGGGTCACGGTGACCGTCGTCGACCAGCCGCTGATCGCGGACCCGCCGGCGGTGACGGTCACCGTGCCGTTGAAGCGGTCGCTCCACTCCGTCGCCTTGCTGTAGGAGACGGAGCAGGCGGCCGTTCCGCCGCCGGACCCGGAGCCCGAACCGCCCAGGGCGGTGAGGACGGCGTCGTAGGCGGGCTTCTTGGTGTAGTTGCCGTCGAACAGCAGCGGTGTTCCGCTGCTGCGCCAGGAGTACTTGTCGGTGACGCCCCACACGGTGATGCCGGTACACCGCGAGACGGCCAGACAGGCCTTCACCACGTTGCCGTAGCTGGTGGCCTGGGAGGTGCCGGAGCCCTCGATGTCCAGCTCGGTGATCTGCACGTCGACGCCGAGGTCGGCGAAACGCTGCAGGTTCGTCTGGTAGTCGCCGGGCACGGGTGAGGCGGAGTTGAAGTGGGACTGGAAGCCCACGCAGTCGATGGGTACGCCGCGTGCCTTGAAGTCCTTGACCATGGCGTAGACGGCATTGCTCTTCGCGTTGACGCCGTCGGTGTTGTAGTCGTTGTAGCAGAGCTTGGCGGCGGGGTCCGCCGCGCGTGCGGTGCGGAACGCCTCCTCGATGAAGCCGTTGCCGAGCTTGTCCTGGAAGGGCGAGCTGCGCCGGGCGCCGCTGCTGCCGTCCTGGAACGCCTCGTTGACGACGTCCCAGGAGTGGATCTGGCCCTTGTAGTGCTGCATGACCTGGGTGATGTGGTTGTTCATCGCCGTTCTGAGGTCGCCGGCGGCCAGGCCCGAGACCCAGCCGGGCAGTTGGGAGTGCCACACGAGCGTGTGCCCGCGGATCTTCATGCCCTTGCCCTGGGCGTGGCCGACGATCTGGTCGGCGGCACCGAAGGTGAACGAGTTGCGGGTGCTTTCGACGGCGTCCCACTTCATCTCGTTCTCGGGCGTCACCGAGCCGAACTCGGTGTCGAGCGTCGAGACATACGGGGTTTCGCCCAGATGGTTCGCGGCGACCGCGGTGCCGAAGTAGCGGCCCTTGCCGGCCGCGGCCGACCCCAGGGTGCTCGCGGCGTCGGCCGTCCCCGACAGGGCGGTGACGCCGGCCCCGGCGAGCAGGGCGGTGAGGCCGAACACCAGGGCCGGGTGGGTGCGGGAGTGGCGGCGTGGGCTCGCCGAGGCCGGTCCGATGGACGTGCGGGTGACCATCTCGTCCCCTTCTTCCGGTGAGTGGAGCAGGGCGGTACGGGCATCCGGACAGGACGGATGCTCCGAAACTTTCGATGAGATTCCGGAATTGCGCGGCAGACCCTACGACCGGCCCCCGTCAGCGTCAACGGTGTGGACAACGGTCTGCCACAGATGGCTCAAGAAGGCCGCACGGACACGGTGTTGGCACCCCGCCTCTTGCCTTGCCGAGGAGACGCCCCTACTTTTCCCCCAACTGTCGCCACAGCGACCGAAACTTTCGGCGAGGGCGGGACACGTCTCAGCGAGGCACGCGCCAGCGAGGCACAGGTCTCAGCGACGGTGCGCGAGCCAGGCGGCGCGGCGGACCGGCGACGGACAGCTTGCCGCCGGTCCGGCGCGGTGGACCGGCGGCGGGCAGCTCGGCTCCGCCGCTCGGGTCACTCGGCGCGATGGGCCTCGTCATGGACGAGCAGGGAGAGCAGGGCGGCCACGCTGAGTCCGGCCTCGGCGGGATGGCGCAGCACCTTGCCCGCTTCGATCCGGTAGGTGTTGCCGCGCCCTTCCCGGGTGTGCGAGAGGTAACCGCCCTGCTCCAGGTCGGAGATGATCTTCTGGACCGCGCGTTCCGTCAGCCGGCAGCGTGCGGCGATGTCACGGATACGCGCGGACTGGTCGTCCGCGATGGCAGCCAGCACGCGGGCGTGGTTGGTGACGAACGTCCATCCGTTGTGCGGCTCGAGCACTCCATCCATAGCCCGAATCATACGCTCCAGCGTTCACGTTGACAAAAACACGAAATTTATTTCATGTATCTGTTGACGTGTTCGGTGCCCCGGAGTGAGTCTGGGAGGGAGAGGACGAACAATGCCGGGAGAGACCGCCATGCCCGAGTCGGCGTACTCAGAACAGCCCGAGGCCGGGGACGCGATCACGTGCGCGGTGACAACCGATGCGATGGTCGGCCCCGACCCCTCGGCGCTCCAGGAGCCGGTCATCGACACGCATGCCGAGGGGGACCGCGTGGTCGTCACCATCCGGGGCGAACTGGACCTCGGGGTCGACCAGAGGCTGCGCCAGTGCCTGCGCTCCGCCCTCGCCCGTTCGGTCCGGGGCATCGACCTGGACCTGTACGACGTCGGATTCTGCGACTGCTCCGCCCTCAACGTCCTGCTGACCGTCCGCCGGCAGGCCCTGGCCGAGTCCAAGACGGTGACCATCCGAGCCGTCGGCCCGGCCGTCGCGCGGGTACTCGAACTCACCGACGTCCTACCCCTGTTCACCTCCCACGACGAGGACGGGCCGGACCGGGAGCCCGACGCGCCGTCCACCGACCACGCTCCGGCGGAACCGGACGCGACGGAGGAGGACCTGCGCATCGAGGTGGTTCAGCTCCGGCGGGCGATGCAGACCCGGCCCACGATCGACCTGGCCCGTGGCCTCCTCATGGCCGGCTTCGGGCTCAGCCCCGACGAAGCCCTCACCGCGCTCGTCATGGCCTCCCAGAACACCAACACCAAGCTGCACCACCTCGCCCAGGACCTGGTGGACACGGTGAAGGGCCCACCACTGCCGCAGTCGGTACAGCGGCAGCTCTCCGCCGCGGTCGCCAGGGTGAGCGGCCTCCACGCGGCCGAGCACCAGGCCGCCAAGGACGCCGTCACGGCGGACGTCACGGCGGAACCCGAGCCCGACCAGGGACAACGCACCCGCGAGGAGTGACGCGGGGAGGCGGCGCGGCCCCGCGGCGCGCCGCCGCCTCCGCATCCCTTGTCACGCCAGGACGAACGCCCGCCCCACGGGACTCATCTCACGCACACAGAACGGCGATCCACCCTCGCGCCCCTCCGCCACTGCCATATTCGAAGGCCCCTTCGGAGGTGGCTGTGACGACAGAGGCGACAACATCCGGGGCAAGGCGGCCGACCGCACACGGGCCCGACCGCATCACGAACCGCCCGGCCGATCGCACCGAGGACCGCATCGCCGACCTCGAACTCCGCCGGGCACAGGCGGTGACACCGGGCCGGCCCGCGAGACGCGGGATGTTCGGGGCCCGGGAGCGGATCGAACGGCTGCTGGACGAGGGCTCGTTCACCGAGACCGGGATGTTCGTGCGGGCCCGGCCCGGCGCGGACGGCGCCCACCGACCCTACGGCGACGGAGTGGTGACCGGGCACGGCACCGTCGACGGCCGCCCCGTCTGCGTGTTCGCCCAGGACTCCACCATCTTCGGCGGCAGCATGGGCGAGGCCTTCGGCGAGAAGACGATCGCCCTCATGGACCTGGCGCTGAAGACCGGCTGTCCCGTCGTCGGACTCAACGACTCCGGCGGTGCCCGCATCCAGGAGGGCGTCGCCTCACTCGCGCTCTACGCCGAACTGGTGCGCCGCAACGTGCAGGCGTCCGGGGTGATCCCGCAGATCTCGGTCGTCCTCGGACCGTGCGCCGGCGGGGCCGCCTACTCGCCGGCCATCACCGACTTCACGGTGATGGTGGACGGCGCCTCGCACATGTTCGTCACCGGCCCCGACGTCATCGAGGCGGTCACCGGCGAGCGGACGACCGCCGAGGAACTGGGCGGTGCCCGCGTCAGCAACACGGTCAACGGCAACGCCCACTTCCTCGCCGCCGACGAGGAGGACGCCCTGGACGCCGTACGCGAACTGCTGTCGTACCTGCCCGCCAACAACCTCGAGCGGCCGCCCGAGTACGCCCCCGCGGGTGTGCCCGCCGGGGACCCGCTCGACCGGATCGTGCCGGACCGGCCCGGTGAGGGCTACGACATGCGCCACATCCTGCGCGCGGTCGTCGACGACGGTGAACTGCTGTACGTGCAGGAGCTGTTCGCGCCGAACATCATCTGCGCCCTGGCCCGGGTCGAGGGCTGCTCGGTGGGTGTCGTGGCCAACCAGCCGCTGCACGCCGCCGGTGTTCTCGACATCGACGCCTCCGAGAAGGCCGCGCGCTTCGTACGGTTCTGCGACGCCTTCGGCATCCCGCTGCTGACCTTCGCCGACGTGCCGGGCTATCTCTCCGGGATCCGCCAGGAGCAGGCCGGCATCATCCGGCGCGGCGCCAAACTGCTGTACGCCTACGCCGAGGCGACCGTCCCCAAGGTCACCGTGGTGGTGCGCAAGGCGTACGGCGGCGGGTACGCGGTGATGGGCTCCAAGCACCTCGGCGCCGACATCAACCTCGCCTGGCCCAGCGCCCGCATCGCCGTCATGGGCGCCGAGGGTGCCGTCGGCGTGCTGCACCGGCGTGAACTGGCCGCCGCCGACGACCCCGAGGCGCTGCGCGCCCGCCTCGTCGCCGCGTACGAGAGCACCCACGGCACTCCCTATCTCGCCGCCGAGCGCGGGTACGTCGACGACGTGATCGCCCCGCGTGAGACCCGCGCCCGTGTCTGCCGTGCGCTGCGCGCGCTGCGCGGCAAGCGCGCGCCCATGCCGCAGCGCCGGCACGGCAACATCCCGCTCTGACCCGAAGGAGCCACGCCCGATGGACAGCCGCCGCCCACCGCTCGCGCCCGCGTGCCGGACCCTGCCGGAGTACGTGCGGCACTGGGCCGAAACCGCCCCCGACCGACGGGCGTTCACGTTCGTCGACCATCCCGCCCCGCACTCGCGGGGCGTCCACCGCACCCTGACCTGGCGGCGCCTGGACCTGCGGGTGCGGGCGCTCGCCGCCGAACTGGCGAAGGAGGCCGAGCCCGGGGCGCGCGTCGCGCTGCTGTGTCCCCAGGGAACGGAGTACGTCACCGCCTTCCTGGCGGCGCTCACCGCCGGCCTGGTCGCGGTACCGCTGTATCCGCCGGGACTGCCCGGGCACGGCGACCGGCTCGGCACGGTCCTCGCCGACGCGCGTCCGGCGGCCGTCGTGACCACGAGCCGTGACCTGGACGGGGTGCGGGCCCTGTGCGCGCGGGAGCCGGTGCGGGTCGTCGCCGCCGACCTGGTGCCGGACGCCGCCGCCCGGGACCGGCGGCCGCCGGCCGCGGCGGACGCCGGCGGCACCGCCTACCTCCAGTACACCTCCGGCTCGACCCGCACCCCGGCGGGCGTGGAGATCACCCACGCCAACGTCGTCGCCAACGCCCGCCAGGCGCTCGCCGCCTACGGTGCCGACACCCGCCCCGTGACCTTCGTGGGCTGGCTGCCCCTGTACCACGACATGGGTCTCGTCCTGAGCGTGGCGGCCCCCGTCGTACGCGGCCTGCTGTCGGTGCTCATGGACCCCGCCGCGTTCCTGCACGAACCCGCGCGCTGGCTCCGGCTGCTCGCCGCGCATCCGCACGCGCTGAGTGCCGCGCCCAACTTCGCCTACGACTACTGCGCCTCGGCCGTCACCGACGCCCAGCGGGCCGAACTGCGACTGGACGGCGTCGCCGCGCTGATCAACGGCAGCGAGCCGGTCCGCCCCGGCACGGCCGACCGCTTCCACACGGCGTTCGCCGCCCAGGGGCTCGCCCCGGACACCCACTGCCCGTCGTACGGGCTCGCCGAGGCGACCGTCTTCGTCAGCGCCGCCCGGCCCGGCGAGCCATTACGCCGCTTCGCACTGGACCGCGACGCCCTCGCCGCCGGGAAGGCCCTGCCCGCCAGGCCGGACGATCCCCGGGCCGTCCTGCTGGCGGGCTGCGGCTCCCCGGCCGGCCAGCGGGTCCGTGTCGCCGACCCGGCGACCGGCGCCGAACTGCCCGAGGGCGAGGTGGGCGAGATCCGGGTGCAGGGCCCCAACGTCGGCCGGGGTTATTGGAACCAGGAGCGCACCACCCGGGAGGTCTTCGGCGCCGGACCGGCCGACGGCACGGCCGTCCGGGACCGCTGGCTGCGCACCGGCGACCTGGGCACCGTCCTGGACGGACAGCTGGTCGTCACCGGCCGGCTCAAGGACCTGATCGTCGTCGACGGCCGCAACCACTATCCGCAGGACGTCGAGGGCACGGCCCAGGACGCGCACCCGGCGGTGCGCCGCGACCGGCTGGCCGCCTTCGCGGTGGCCGGCGAGGCGGGCGAACGGGTGGTCCTCGTGGCGGAACACGCGCGGACCGCGCGCCTCGACGGGATCGACGTCCCCGCTCTCGTACGGGCCGTGCGCGCGGCCGTCTCCGTGCGGCACGGGCTGCGGCTGGCGGACGTCGTCCTCGTCCCGCCGGGCACCGTGCCCCGCACGTCCAGCGGCAAGGTGTCACGGGCCCTGACACGGACGAGGTACCTGGAGGGCGCCTACACGCCCACGGCCGACAGCGCGCCGGGGAGCGTCGGGTGAGGCCCGCCGACGAGGGCGCGCTGCGCCGACTGATCGCCGAGCGGGTGGCCGTCTGGAGCGGCACCGCGGCCGAGGACATCCCGATGGACCGTCCGCTGGCGGACCTCGGCATGTCGTCGCGGGACGCGGTCGCCCTGGCCGGGGAGCTCTCCGAGGTGACCGGCCGCGAGCTGCCCTCGACACTGCTGTGGGAGTCGCCCACCTGCGAGGCCCTGGTGATCCGCCTGTGCCGCAGACCGGAGGCGGGCGCTCCCCCGGTGGCGGCACCTCCGGCGGCACCGGGACCGTCCGGTGAGCCCGTCGCGGTCGTCGGGACCGGCTGCCGGCTGCCCGGCGGTGTGCACGGTCCGGACGCCTACTGGCGGTTGCTGAGCGAGGGCGTCGACGCGATCCGGCGCGTCCCCGAGGACCGCTGGCGCGACTTCACCGCCTTCCCGCCCGCCGACGCCCCCTCCCACGGCGGCTACCTCGACGACATCGCCGGATTCGACGCGGACTTCTTCCGCGTCCCGCCGCGTGAGGCCGCGGTGCTGGACCCCCAGCAGCGGATCCTCCTCGAGGTCGTCCACGAGGCCCTCGCGCACGCCGCCGTCCCGGCCGATTCCCTCGCCGGCACGGCCACCGGCGTCTTCGTCGGCATCTCCGCCGCCGAGTACGGGCAGCTCACCGGCGCCGACCCGGCCGCGGTCGACCCGTGGGCGCCGGCCGGAGCGGCCCTGAGCGTCGCCGCGGGCCGGCTGTCGTACGTCCTGGACACCCGCGGCCCGAGCATGGCCGTCGACACCGCCTGCTCCTCCTCGCTGGTCGCCGTGCACCACGCCTGTGTCAGCCTGCGCACGGGCGAGAGCGACACGGCGATCGCCGCCGGCGTCAACCTGCTGCTGTCGCCGGTCGTCTCGGTCGCGTTCCGCCGGGCCGGCGCCCTCGCCCCGGACGGGCGGTGCAAGCCGTTCTCGGCCGCGGCCGACGGCATCGGCCGCGGCGAGGGGTGCGCGGCCGTCATCCTGAAACGGCTCTCCGACGCCGAACGGGACGGCGACCGCGTCCTCGCGGTCGTCCGCGCCACCGCCGTCAACTCCGACGGCCGTTCGGGCGGCCTCCTGGCGCCCAACCCCGCCGCGCAACGGGCGCTCCTGGACACCGTGTACGCGCGCGCCGGACTCACCCCGGCACACATCGACTACGTGGAGGCGCACGGCACCGGCACCCCGCTCGGCGACCCGATCGAGGCGGGCGCGCTCGGCGCGGTCCTCGGCCAGGGGCGCGACCCGGACCAGCCGCTGCTGCTCGGCTCCGCGAAGGGCAACCTCGGCCATCTGGAGGCCGCCGCGGGCATCGCGGGCCTGGTCAAGACGGTGCTCGCGCTGCACCACGACCGCATCCCGCCCTCCCTGCACTGCACCGACGGCAGCGTCCTCGGCGACGCGCCGCTGCGGGTGGCGACCGAGCCCGAACCCTGGCCCCGCTACGGGGGGACCGCCACCGCGGGGGTCTCCGGTTTCGGCTTCGGCGGCACCAACGCCCATGCGGTGCTGGAGGAATGGCGTCCCGACGCGCTCCTTCCCGCCCCGCAGGGCGGTTCCGCCGCCCACCTCCACCTCCTGTCCGACGCCGACACCGAACGCGTCCGCGACACCGCGGCCCGGCTCGCCGACTGGCTGCGCACCCCCGAGGGGCGTGCCGCGTCCTGCGCCGACGTGGCGCGCACCCTCGCCGGGCGCGCCGGCCGCGGACCCGTGCGCGTCGCCGTCACCGCCCGCGACCGGGAGGAACTCTCCGACGCCCTGGGCGCGTTCGCGGCCGGGCGGTCCCACCCGCGGGTCGTGACCGGCGATCGTGACCGCGTCGGCCGGGCGCCGGTGTGGATCTTCTCCGGGTACGGCAGCCAGTGGCGCGGCATGGGGCGCCGGCTGCTTGCCGAGGAGCCCGTGTTCGCCGCCGCCGTGGAGAAGCTCGACGCGCAACTCGCCCCGGAGTGCGGCCTGTCCCTGTACGACCACCTGGCGTCGGGTGGCGCCCTCGACCGTCTGGAGGTGGCCCAGCCCGTCCTGTTCGGCCTCCAGGTCGCCCTCGCCGAACTGTGGCGCTCCCACGGCGTCGAACCGGCCGCCGTGATCGGCCACTCCATGGGTGAGGTGGCCGCCGCCGTGTGCGCGGGCGCCCTCGACGTGTCGGACGCGGCCCGGGTCATCACCGTACGCGCCCGGCTGCTGAGTGGGCTGCGCGGCGGCTCGATGGCGGTCGTCGACCTGGACGACGACGAACTGGACGCCCTGCGACGGGAGTTCCCCGACGTGCACGTCGCCGTGCACTCCTCGCCCCGGCAGAAGGTCGTCACCGGTGAGGAATCGGCGGTGACCCGGTTGGTCGCCCGGCTGACGGAGCGGGGGCGGGCGGCCCGGGCCATGCGCGTGGTCGGCGCCGGGCACTCCCCCCAGGTCGACGCGCTGTTGCCGGAACTGACCGGCGCGCTGTCCGACGTCCGGGGCGGACGCCCTCGCGTGCCCGTCTACTCCACCGTCCTCGACGACCCGCGCGGCGACTGCGCGTTCGACGCCGCCCACTGGGCCGCCAACCTGCGCCGGCCCGTGCGCCTGGACCGGGCCCTCGCGTCGGCCGCGGCCGACGGCCACACCGTGTTCGTCGAGATCTCGCCCCATCCGGTCCTGTCGCGGGCCGTCACCGACACCGTGCCCGACGCGCTCCTCGTCGGCACGCTGCGCCGCGACTCGGACGGCGTCGCCGAGTTCGGCACCCGACTGGGCGCCCTGTACGCCGCCGGCGGACGGCTGCCGCTGCCGCCAGGCCGGGTCATCGACCTGCCCGCGCCGCGCTGGCGGCACGTACGGCACTGGTGGACGGACGGCCGGACCACCGCCGCGGCCCATCCGGCGGCCCCGACTCCCCGCGGCGTCGAGCGGGAGCGTGAGCCGGAGCCGGCCACCGGCGGCCCCGCCTCGGTCCTCGGCCGCCTGAGCCACCACATCTCGGCCGTCACCGGGCACCCGCCGGCCCGGGTCACCTCCGCCACCGCACTGGCCGACCTCGGCCTCGACTCCCTGATGGCCGTCCGTGTCCGTACGGCCGTGGAGCGCGAGTTCGGCATCGGGCTGCCCCTGCGCGAGCTGCTCGGCGCCGACAGCGTCGGGGCCGCGGCCACCCGTATCGAACAGGCCGTTGCGAACGGCCCGGCGGTCGAGAACTTCGCCGGAGGGACCCCGACGGCCCTGCGGACGCTGCGGGCCACCGGCTCCGGCGCCCCGCTGTTCCTCATCCACGCGGCGGGCGGCACGACCGACGTCTACCGAGGGCTCGCCGAACGGCTCGGGGACGACCGGCCGGTCTACGGACTGGACCGGCTGGAAGAGGCCCGGACGGTGCCGGACAAGGCACGCCGATACGCCGACGCGGTGGCCGCTGCCCACCCCGACGGCCCCTGTCTGCTGGGCGGTTGGTCCTTCGGCGGCTTCGTCGCCCAGGAGACCGCGCGGCAGCTCACCGCCGCCGGACGGGCCGTGGAGCTGGTGGTGCTCATCGACTCCGTACGGCCCCTCCCCCTGGCCGGCCGGACGCGCGCCGACCGGATCCGCTCCCACCTCACGGGCTTCGCCCGCCACGTCGCCGAAAGCTACGGAGTACGGCTGGAGCTGCCCTACGCCGACCTCCTCGCGCTGGACGACGACCGGGAGCGCGTCGACGCCGTGCTGCGGGCCCTGCGCGAGGCCGCTGACGTGCCGCCCGCCGCACTCGCGCACCAGCGCGCCTCCTACCTGGACCTGATGACCGGCGAGGACCACCGGCCGGGGCGCCACGACGGCCCGGTGGTCCTGTACCGGGCCACCGAGGCCGCTCCGCACACCGTGCGCGACCCGGCGTACGAGCGCGACGACGAGACGCTCGGCTGGGACGAGGTGTGCCCGCGTCTGGAGGTCGTACCGGTGGCGGGCCACCATCTGTCGCTGCTCGACCCGCCGCACGTCGACGAGATCGCCGCCCATCTGCGGCGGGTGCTCGCCGAGCAGACCCGCTGAACCGGACCCGAGGAGCCGCCATGTCCCACCGAACCGCCGGAGTGTCACGACGTACCGTCACCAGGGCGGCCGCCGCCGCGGGCCTGGCCTCCGCCTTCGGCGTCCCGGCCGCGGCCGGCCGCGCGCGGGCCGCGACCCGGATCGGTCCACGCACCCTGGACGTGTCCGTGCCCTCCGCGGCGCTGGGCCGCGGCGCGCCACTGCGGCTGATCCTGCCGTCGGACTTCGACGCCCGGCCGACGCGGACCTACCCCGTCCTGTACCTGCTGCACGGCGCCCACGACGACTACACCTCCTGGACCCGGGAGACGGACATCGAGTCCTTCACCGAGGGCCGCGAACTGATCGTGGCGATGCCGGACGCCGGGCCCACCGGCATTCCCACCGCCTGGCGCGGCGGCCCCGACTACGAGACCTTCCAGCTGACCGAGGTCCCGGCGCTGCTCGCCCGCGACTTCCGGGCCTCCGGCGTGCGGGCCGTCGCCGGGGTGTCCACCGGCGGCTACGGAGCGATGGCACACGCCGCCCGCCACCCCGGCCTGTTCACCGCCGCCGCCTCCTACAGCGGCATCCTCGACACCACCGCACCCGGCGTGCCCCCGCTCATGGACGCCATCGTGGCCCGCGAGAACCTCTCGCCCCGTTCCCTCTGGGGCAGTCCGCTGCTCGACCTCCTCACCTGGCGCGACTTCAACCCGCGCGCCCGCGCCGGGGGTCTGCGCGGCACGCCCCTGTACGTCTCCGGCGGCAGCGGTGTCGTTGGCGGCAGCGGCGACTGGCTCCCCGAGGCCCTGGAGAGCGCCCTGTGGCTCTCCGCCCACAGCTTCGCCGACACGCTCGCGCTGCTGCGCGTCCCGGTCACCACGCACTTCTACCCCGGAGGAGGACACAGCTGGGCCTACTGGAAGCGGGAGTTCACCGCGTCGTGGCCGATGCTCGCCGGTGCGCTGGGCCTGCCGGAGTGACGGCGGTGCCGCCGGGGCACGGAACGGAGCGCAAGGGGCGTGCGTCCAACCCAGGACATGTCCCTCGCCCCACGGGAAACACTCCGCGGGTGAGCCGCCTCCGGGTGAAAGGAGTGTCCGCGATGGCTGTCCCCACCCCGCAGGGCCGGCCGGACGGTACCGGACCCGCACCGGTGGTCCCGCCCGAGCTGGCCGGCCCGCTGCGCACCCGGCTCGAGGCCGTCGCCGACGAGGTGGAGGAGGAGGTCCGCAGACAGGTGCCCGAGTACGGCAGGCTGGGCGACGACGCCTACGGCCGGCACCTCAGGTCCGGAGTGGTGCAGGCGCTGACCCTCTTCGTCGACCACATCGCCGATCCGCGCGGGCGGGGTGAGGCGATCGCCGCGACGTATCACGAACTCGGGCGCGGTGAGGCCCTGGAGGGCCGCAGCCTGGACGCGCTGCAGTCGGCGCTGCGCGTCGGCGGGCTGCACGCCTGGCGGCTGCTGGGCCGCACGGCGGAGGATCTCGGGCTGGACTCCGCGGTGGTGTCCGCGCTCGGTGAGCTCGCCTTCCAGACCGTGCACGAGGTCGCGGAGGCGGCCGCGGCCGGGTACGCGGAGGCCCGGCTGCGTGACTCGGACGAGCTGGAGCGACGGCGCAGGCGCCTGCTGGACCTGCTGCTCGGCGACGGCCCGGTCTCCCCCGAGGCCGTGCAGGACCTCGCCCACACCGAGGCCGCGCGGTCGCTGCGCTGGGCGACGCGGGCCCTCGGGCTGATGGGCCGCGGGATCCTGCCCCGCCAGGGTGTGGTGCGGTGTGCCGACCATCTGTCGGTCCTGGTGCTGCACAGTGACGAGCCGCTGCTCGCCCAGCTGGAGGCGCGTGCCCTCGCGCCGCTCGACGCGGCCTCCGAAGGGCAGCGTCCGCGGCTGGCCGAGACGCTGCTGGCCTGGCTGCTCAGCGGCAGCAACGTCCCCGACGTCGCCGCCCGGCTGCATGTCCATCCACAGACGGTCCGTTACCGCCTGCGCCAGCTCGAGAAGCTCTTCGGCGACGCCCTGCACGACCCCGGCACCCGTCTGGACCTCATCCTCTCCCTGCGCGCCGCGGCATTACGGGAGCAGGGCGGGATCACACCGTAGGAAAATCTCCGAAGTCACCCCCCACTCACCACGGAACAAAAACACACTGGAATTCTGAATTTCCGTCCATAACGCTCGGCCGGGAAACACGAATACGTTCGGGACCGTCCTTTTTCGCAGGCGCAGAAAGCGCCCCACCCGCAAAGGATCCCCCATGCGTATCCGTTTATGCCTCGCCGCGCTCTCCCTGGCCGGCGGAGCCGGACTGGCCGCCCTCTCCACGCCCACCGCAACCGCCGTCGCCTGCACGGACATCGACGTGGTGGCGGCCCGCGGCACCTTCGAGCCGGGCACGCTCGGCGCCATCGTCGGCGATCCGGTGTTCTCCGCGCTACAGAAGAAACTGCCGGGCAAAAGCCTGTCCAGCTACAAGGTGAACTATCCCGCGGACCTGTCCCTCACCTCGGCCGCCCAGGGAAACACGGACCTGGTGAATCACGTGCGCGGGCAGGCGGCATCGTGCCCGAATCAGCGTTTCGTTCTCGTGGGCTATTCGCAGGGCGCGAACGTCGTCGACAACTCCATCGGCATCAGCAGCGCCGGCGCGGTGGTCGGCAGCCCCATCGTGGCCACCCTGCCCGCCGCCCTCGAACCGAGGGTCGCCGCGGTGCTGCTGTTCGGCAACCCGATCCGGGCTCTCGGCAAGAGCGTCACCGGCACCTACCAGGGCCGCACCCTCGACTTCTGCGCGAAGGGCGACCCCATCTGTGAGAACGGTGGCGGTGACGTGCTGGCGCACCTCGGCTACACGGCCGACGCCGACGCGGCGGCCGCCTTCGCCGCGGGCCGGGTCTGAGCCGGACCTGCACAGCCGCACAACCGCACGGGTCCGGGGCCCGGGAGGACGTCCTCCCGGGCCCCGGACCCGTGCGCGGAACCCGGCGCCCCTACCGCGGAGAGCGGGCGAAGAGGGCCAGGTGGGTGGAGACGGGCTCCGGCCGGCCGTCGTTCTGCGCCGCCGCCGCGGTCAGCACGTCGAGGTGCTGGTAGCCGTCGGCGACCACGGGGTGCAGGTCGGCGGGGATGCGTCCGGCCAGCAGGCCGTCTCCCGCGAGCACCGTGAGCGTCGGGTTGGCCGTCAGCCCCTCGGGGTGCACGAGCAGCTTCTTCACCTGCGGTGAGGTGGCCAGTTCGAGGTCCGTGACCAGCCTGGTGGGGAAATACTGCTCGGTGAAGTCCAGCGGCTGCTCGGCCAGGCTGCGGGCCAGCTCCTGGATGCCGGTGACCTCCTTGCCCGCGTTCGTGAACGGCGTACCGTCGGCGGACCGGTGCCCGGGGTCGTCGGCGTCGCCCACCCGGTCGTAGTCGCGCCAGGTGTACAACGGCCCGTGCGGCTGCTCCGGGATGGCCTTGTACTCGGTGCCGTACAGCCCGGTCGGCTGTGAACTGCCGTTGGCGGCGGGGAAGTTCTTGTCGACGACCGGGCCGCCGTCGAAGAAGCCCACGCTGCTCTGCAGGAAGGCCAACGGAACCGAGTGGTCGTCCATCAGCGCGCCGAGTACCGCCTCGTTGGTGAGCCGGAAGTCCTTCACGGCGGGTGAGCCGGAGAGGAACGTGGCGGTGTCCCTGGAGAACAGGAACCGGTTCGTGGCCTCGATGTTGAGGCCGGCGGGCAGGTAGCGGGGCAGGTCGGCCTCGCCGTGGGGATCCCGCGTGGCGCCCAGACCGGCGATGGCCAGCAGTGTCATGGTCTCGGGGTTCAGCAGCACCGGCGCCGACAGGGAGCGCGGCAGTACCCCGGAGTCGAGGCCCGCCTGCACGGCGGCGTGGCCGAGACCGACGTCGGGCAGGTTGGTGTCGTCCGGGATGCTGCCGCTCAGGTCGGCGAGCGAGGTGGAGACGGTGGTGTCGAGGGCGAAGTAGCCGGCGCACTGCTGGTAGCCGGCGTCGGCCGTGGTGCCGGGGTCGCCGTCGAAGTCGGCGGCCGCGAAGTATCCGGTGATGACCCCGCCGAGCGAGTGCCCGCCGCAGAGCACCTTGCGCTTGCGCAGACCCTGGTCGGGCAACTCGGCGGTCAGCAGGTCGTACTGGTCGCGCACGGTCTGCCCGATGCCGAGCTTCGCCAGCCATCCCAGCCGTTCGTTGCCGAGGAAGCCGCCGAAGGTCCGGCCGCCCGCCTGCTTGCCCCGGTAGTAGTAGTCGACGGCCGTGTGCTGGTCGCCGGAGGCGATCCCGGTGCGGTCCTCCAGGCAGTTGGACCGCCGGTCCAGGGCCCAGAACTCGATGTGGCGGCCCTGACCGGCGGCGAGCGCGACCGTGTTGCGGGCGACGCTGTCGAACGCGCCGGCGCCCTCCAGGATGCCCGGCTGGGCGACCAGGACGCGGTCGGCGTCGGCCGAGGAGGCCGGCCCGTCGGTGGAGCGGTAGCGCAGATACGACAGCCAGTCGCAGGCCGCCGGCCGGGCTCCGGCCGAGGCCGGCAGGGGCACCCGCACCCGGACCACGGACTCGCTCACCCCGGTGACCGGGGACGCCGAGACGACGGGCGTCTCGCTGCGCGCGTTCTGGCCTCGGGCGTCCGGGGCGGCGGCGGTGAGCGCGCCTGCCGTCAACAGCGCCGCCAGCGCGGCGCCGGACCAGGTTCTTCCTCTGCTGCGGCTCATGTCCATGGCCGGACCGTAGGGCGGTGCCCACGGCGTCCTCAGGCCGTGCTCACAAGAACGCAGCCCGGGGCCGCGCCTTTGTCACCTCAGACAGGACCGAGCGGGGTCCCCGTCCGTTCGGACGGGGACCCCGCTCGGGGTGGTGCTCGTCAGTGCCGGAACGCGTCCTTCGCCTTCTCCTTGGACTGACGCGCGTCGCCCTTCGACTGCTCGGCCCGGCCTTCGGCCGTCATGCGCTCGTTGCCCAGCGCCCGGCCGACCGTCTCCTTGGCCTTGCCCTTGGCCTGTTCCGTCTTCGCCTTGGCCTTCTGCTCTCCGGCCACCTTGAATCACTCCAAGTCGCACTTGACCTTTGATGTCACCACACCGGGTAACCCGCGTCGAGGCGGCCAAACCCGGCCCGCCTCGCCGTCGCTCAGCACAGGGGCAGGCGCACGGAGACCGTCTTGCCCGTCTCGCCCGGCTTGGTGATCACTTCGCCGCACAACCGGGTGACGATCTCCAGACCGTGCTGCCCGATCCGCAGCGGGTCGCGCGGCAGGAACGTGGGCCAGCCCTCGCCCGTGTCCGTGACCGCGATCTCCACGCTGTCGTCCGTCAGGGTCAGCCGCAGCCGGGACGGGCCCGGCGCGTGCCGGACGACGTTCGTCACCAGTTCGCTGACCACCAGCCGCGCCGAGTCCCCGAAGGTGTCGGCCATGTCGACCCGTGCTTCGAGCAGGAGGTCCACGAAGTCCTGGACGACGTCCCTCGACGCGGGGATCATCTCCGACCCACCGGTGAAGTCCCGCATCACGGAGGCGGCGGACGAGGTGGCGGAGTCGGGCCTGTAAGCCGAAGTCATCAACCGCCTCACTGTCCGTTCCGGGCCCGGTCCAGGGTGCCGAAGGGCGTCCGGTCCCCCACGATACGCATCGAACCCCTCCCCGCCCTCACTTTTGCCGAGAGGGACGAGGCACGTGTACGCGCGTAGCCGTCGCGTGCGGCCCGGCCGGGTTCCGGTCAACCGCTCCGTGCTCCGGTTGACGTTCCTGGCGCTCCTACGGTTGCTTGGGAGCCGGACCGGCTCGTCCCGGACCTCCCACCCGACGACCTTCGAGGGGATCCACCGGATGCGGCATTCCGCGCTGACCATCTCACGGCGGCAGTCCACCGACAGCACCGCCGTACTGATCCTGGTCGGCGAGATCGACCACACCACCGCTCCGCACCTCGGCGAGGCCCTTCAGGACCCGCGGGTGGCCGTTCCGCGCCAGGTGCTGGATCTGACGGCGGTCACCTTCCTGGACTCCAGCGGCATCGACGTCCTCATCCACGCCCACCTCACCGCCGCCGAAGGCGGGGGGTTCGTCAGGCTGGCCGCCGCCGGCCCCGCCGTCCTGAGACCTCTGCGGATCGTCGGGGTCGACGAGCTCATTCCGCACCATCCGAGTCTCGACGAGGCCCTCGCCCACAGCGCCTGAGCGCGGGGAGGGGGAGTCGTGCGCCGGCGGCCGGGCGGCGGCCACTTCCGGACGTCCGCGCGTCCTGAACGAAGCCGCCGGGCCCCCTTGTGGCCACGCCCCGACGTCCGCTGGTCACGGCACGGTTGCGAGCTGACCGGCGGCCTGCGACTGTGCCATGCTCGGGACGTGACAGCAGAGGAACAGCTGCCCCGAACGGGTGCGGCTTCCGACTACCTGGCCCTGGCGAGGGTCGTGGTGCGTCAGCGTGACGAGATCACCGAACTGCAGCGCGTCGCCGCCCTGTTGCCGGTCCTCGAACGCGCCAAGGGCGCCGTCATGGTCCAGGAGGGATGCTCCGCCCAGGAGGCCTACGAGATCCTGCTCGAGCGGTCCCGGGCCGGCGAACGCACCCTCGTCGAGGAGTGCTGGCTGACGCTCGGCGGTATCCGTCCGGTACGGGACCGCGGCCACGCGGCGACTGCCGTCGAGGCAGGGGACACGGGATCGGTGTTCACCTCCGAGCAGTATCTGGTCCCCACCCGGCCCGACCACCCGAGAGCGAGCCGGCCCGGCACCGGTACGACGGGCAGCGGTACGGCCCTGCTGCTCGGCAGACTGGGCATGGCCCTGGCCGCCGTACGCGATCCGCGGGAGCTCGCCCGCTGCCTGCTCGACCATCTCTCGGCCGAGGCCGGGGCCGACGCCGTCCTGGTCTACGACCGGGAGGGAGAGGCACTGCGCCTGTCCGGCCAGGCCGGACTGGACGACGTGGACACCGCCCGGTGGAGGCACCTGCCGCGAGTGATCGGCGGCGGCGCGCGGGATCCGCTCAGGACGCGGGAGCCGTACTGGTCGGAGAAGCCCGAGTCCGACGAGCCGTACACCGTGCCGGACCGCGACGGACACCGCTGGGCGTCACAGGCCTGGCTGCCGGTCGTCGCCGGCGGAGAGGCGCACGAGATCGTCCTCGTGCTGCGGACGGCCGAGCGGGTCTTCACATCGGGCGAACGGGAGCTGCTGGAGGCGGCCGTCCAGCTGTCCGCGGGCCGGATGGCCAGTCTCGACGCGACCGCACCGCCCCGGAAGCCGTCCGTCGACAGCGTGCAGCAGATCCTGGACACCCTGCCCGGCTCGGTGATCCTCGTCGCCCCGCTGCGCTCGGCCGACGGCACCGTCGAGGACTACCGAATCGAGGCCGCCGCACCGGACTCCGTCGACATCGCGAACCGCAGGGGCAGGCAGCTCATCGGCCTCAGGGTGCTGGAGTGCTACCCCACGATCGTCGGCACGGAGCTGTGGGACGGCTACCTGGAGGCGCTGACCACCGGCCGGCCCTTCACCGGCGAACCGTTCGCGTACGAGGAGGTGGTCGCCGGGGTTCCGCAGCACTCCAGCTACTCGCTGCGCGCCTCCCGGCTGGGCGGGCACCTCGTCGTCTCGTGGGTGCGGCACGACGTCACGACCCGGCAGGAGGAACGGCTCTCCGCGCTCCAGCGGCTCGGCAACCTCGGCTGGGCCGACTGGGACCTGGTCACCGACACCGTCACCTGGTCGCCCCACGTCTTCACGATCTTCGACCGCGACCCGGGGCGCGGTCCGATGCGCCTGGAGGAACTGCCGGACCACGTGCTGCCCGAGGACCTGCCGGGGCTGACCGCCGCCGCCCAGGAGCTGCTGAGCGAGGGCGCCCCGATCGACCAGCCCTTCCGGGTCAGGACCCGTGACGGCGTACGGCACCTGCGCATCGTCGCCGAAGCCACCACCGACGCGGCCGGCACCCCGCTGGACGTGCACGGCTTCTTCCAGGACCTCTCGGGACAGCGGGACGCGGAACTCGCCCTGCTCGACAGCGAGCGGGCGGTCTCCACCCAGCGCGGCCTGCTCCAGGCCGAGCGCAGGGTGGCCGCCCGTCTGCAACAGGCACTGCTCCCGCTGCCCGCCGGCCCCGTCACCCTGGCCGGTCTGTGGACCCACGCCCTCTACCTGCCCGCGGAGCGCGGCATCAGCGTGGGCGGGGACTGGTACAGCGCCATCGAACTGCCCAACGGGGAGGCCCTGTTCGTCATCGGTGACGTCATGGGGCACGGCATCAGCGCGGTCGCCACGATGGCCCAGCTGCGCTTCACCGCCAAGGGCATGATCATCACGGGTTCGAGCCTGACGGACGCGCTCACCCGGCTCAACACCCTGCTCATGCACCTGACCTCGTCGACCGGCGGGCACACCACCGCGACCATGATCGTGGCGCGCTACCGGCCGTCCGACCGCACGCTCACCTGGGCGCAGGCCGGTCATCTGCCGCCGGTGCTCGTCCGCGACGGCAGGGCCGAGCCCCTCGCGCGCCCGGCGGGAATCATCCTCGGCGCCACCGGCACACCCGTCTTCGAGGAGGCGACCCTCCAGCTCCAGGAGGCCGACCACGTCCTGCTGTTCACGGACGGCCTGATCGAGCGCCCCGGTCAGGACCTGCTCACCGGTCTGGACCGACTCGTCACCGCGGCCTCGCCCCTGCTCGCGACCGGCCGACCGGACAGCCTGTCCGCCCTGCACGCGGCGCTGGTCGAGCAGGAGCGCCAGGACGACGTCTGCGCCGTCCACATCCACCTTCCGCCGGGCGGCGGCACTCCCCCGGCGTGACGACGGCCACATCCGCGCGCGCCGGCCGAATGGTGGGTGTGAAGGGTGAGAAGGGGGGTAGACGCTGCGGCATCCGCTCCGGATCAAGGAGCGGGCATTGTTCCCACGAGAGACATCCTCAGAGACGGAGGCCCCCGCGATGGCCGTGACCACGGAGGTTAGGGCACCTCACGCTCCGACCGAGCTGCCCAGGGTGACCGACCCCTCGAAGGTCCCGCCGAACGACGCACGAGGGCTGTCGAAGCTGTTCTTCGACCGGCTGGCGACGCTGGAGGAGGGCACACCCGAATACCAGTACGCGCGCAACACGCTGATCGAGATGAACATGACCCTGGTGCGGTACGCCGCGGGCCGCTTCCGCAGCCGGGGTCCGCAGGAGCTCGAGGACATCGTCCAGGTCGGCATGATCGGTCTCATCAAGGCGATCGACCGCTTCGACATCTCCCGCGAGGTGGAGTTCACCTCCTTCGCCGTGCCCTACATCGTCGGCGAGATCAAGCGGTTCTTCCGGGACACCTCCTGGGCCGTGCACGTGCCCCGGCGCCTGCAGGAGGCCCGCGTGGAGCTGGCCAAGGCGACGGAGGAACTGTCCAGCCGGCTGGGGCGCACACCCACGACCAGGGAACTGTCGGAGCTGATGAACCTCCCGGAGCAGGAGGTCCGCGACGCGAAGGTGGCGTCGAACGGCTACCGGTCGGCCTCCCTCGACGCGGCCGTCAGCAGCAGCGAGGACGGCGAGAGCGTCCTCGCCGACTTCATCGGTGCCGAGGACGCCGGACTGGAGCTGGTGGAGGACCTCCACTGCCTCGCCCCGCTGCTCGCCGAGCTCGACCCGCGCGACCGGGAGATCATCCACCTGCGCTTCGTGGAAGAGCTCACCCAGGCACAGATCGGGGAGCGGCTCGGCATCTCCCAGATGCACGTCTCCCGCCTGCTCAACCGTGTCCTGACCCGGCTGCGGCAGGGGCTGCAGACCACCCGGTGATCCGGACTCCGCACCGGAGGATTGCTCCGGCCACCTGCGGGTACACGGAGCGCGCATGACATGGATGGGCCGGACGCCGTAGTCCTGGGGAGGTACGCGGCGCCCGGCCCGTTCGTGTTCCGGCCCACCGCCGGGCGGCCCGCCGCCGCGGGGGCCGCACACCGGGATCGGTGCCGTCGGGTGTGCGCCCGGCCTCGCGGGGCACCTGCTGCCCGCGGGCCGCTCTTCCTGTTCCCGACCGGCACGGAAGGCGACCCGCCCAGTTCCAGCGACCGGGGAGAGGCGACGGGGCGATGTTCGACGACTTCCATGCCGAGACGATCGAGGTGGACGAGGCGTCCGTCTTCGTCCGACACGGCGGCGAGGGCCCGCCCCTCCTCCTGCTGCACGGCCACCCCCGCACCTCGGCGACCTGGCACCGCGTGGCACCCCTGCTGGTCGCCCGCGGCTTCACCGTCGTCTGTCCCGACCTGCGCGGTTACGGCCGCTCCCGGGGGCCGGCGCCCACCGCGGACCACTCCGCCCACGCCAAGCGCGCCGTCGCGAAGGACATGGTGCAGGTGATGCGGTCGCTGGGCCACGACCGTTTCGGTGTGGCCGGCCACGACCGCGGCGCCCCCGTCGCCTTCCGCCTCACCCTGGACCACCCCGAGGCGGTGTCCCGCGTGGCCCTGCTGGACGGCCTGCCGCTCACCGAGCACCTGGCACGCGTCGACGCGCGGTTCGCGACCCAATGGTGGCACTGGTTCTTCTTCGCCCAGCCGGACATCCCGGAGCGGGTCATCACCGCCGACCCCGACAGCTGGTACCGGGGCGACCCGGTGAGGATGGGGCAGGAGAACCACGACGAGATGCGCCAGGCCACCCGGAACCCCGACGTGGTCCGCGCCATGCTGGAGGACTACCGGGCCGGCCTCACGATCGACGCCCGGCACGAGGACGCCGACCGTGCCTCGGGCGTCAGGATCCGCTGCCCCGCGCTGATCCTGTGGTCCCTGCGGGACGACCTGGAGGACCTCTACGGCGATCCGGTCGCCATCTGGCGGAACTGGGCCGCCGACGTACACGGTCACGGGATCGACTCCGGACACCACATGGCCGAGGAGGCACCGGAACCGCTGGCGGCCTCGCTGGCCGCCTTCTTCGCAGGCTGAGCGGGATCGCATGCCTTGACTCCCGGGACGGGGGTACACCGTCGTGGCGACCGCGGAGGCGGCCGGTTCACCCCCTCGACCCGCACCCGGTGCACGGCTCTGGCCGTCATGAGACGTTGACGAAGCGAGTGCCCATTCAGGGCGAACTGCCCGCCGGTCGCCCCCAATCGGCAAGTGAACACCAGGTCACGCGGCCCGTGGCCGGTCCTAGTGGAGGGACATCCCTGATGAGCGAGGCCAATCCCCTCAAGCGGGCAGCCCGGAAGATCACCGACAGCCTGCAGGGCGACGGCGTGCCGGAGGAGGGGATCCCGGGCAAGCCCAACGTCCAGTCCCCGTCCGTCGCGGAGCCGACCGAGCCCAGGGAGCCGCTGCCGCCGAAGCCCGACCAGAGCGGTCCCGACACCGTGTCGCCGACGGGCCAGCCGACGGGAGCCGACCAGGCGCGGGCGGCCCAGTCCGGGAGCCACCTCACGACGGCGCAGGGCACGCGGCTGTACGACACCGACCACTCGCTCAAGGCAGGGCCCCGCGGACCCGTGCTGCTGCAGGACCACCATCTGCGCGAGAAGGTCATGCACTTCGACCACGAGCGCATCCCGGAGCGCGTGGTCCACGCCCGGGGCGCGGCGGCGCACGGAACGTTCCGGAGCTACGGCACGGCGGCGCCCGTCACCAAGGCCGCGTTCCTCTCCGAGGACGAGGAAACCCCGGTGTTCGTCCGCTTCTCCACGGTGCTGGGCTCCCGGGGCTCGTCCGACACCGTCCGGGACACCCGGGGCTTCGCGACCAAGTTCTACACCAGCGAAGGTGTCTTCGACCTGGTCGGCAACAACATCCCGGTCTTCTTCATCCAGGACGCGATCAAGTTCCCGGACGTCATCCACGCCGGCAAGCCACATCCGGACCGGGAGATCCCGCAGGCGCAGAGCGCGCACGACACCTTCTGGGACTTCGTCACCCTGCACACCGAGGCCACCCACCACACCCTGTGGAACATGTCCGACCGGGGCATCCCGCGTTCGTACCGGACGATGGAGGGCTTCGGCGTCCACACCTTCCGCCTGGTCAACGCCGAGGGCGCCACGACGCTGGTGAAGTTCCACTGGAAGCCGAAGCTGGGCGTGCACTCCCTGGTGTGGGAGGAGGCGCAGATCGCGAACGGTGTCGACCCGGACTTCCACCGGCGCGACCTCGCGGACGCCATCGAGGCGGGCGCGTACCCGCAGTGGGAGCTGGGCATCCAGACCTTCCCGGACACGCCCGAGCAGACCTTCGAGGGCATCGACCTGCTGGACCCGACGAACCTCGTCCCGGAGGAGCTCGCCCCGGTGCAGCCGGTCGGGCTGCTGACCCTCGACCGCAACCCGTCGAACTACTTCGCGGAGACCGAGCAGGTCGCCTTCCACGTCGGCCACCTCGTCCCCGGCGTCGACATCACCGACGACCCGCTTCTCGCGGGGCGCCTGTTCTCCTACCTGGACACGCAGATCACCCGCCTGGGCGGCCCGAACTTCGCCCAGCTGCCGATCAACCGCCCGCACGCACCGGTCAACGACATGCTGCGCGACGGCATGCACCAGACGGCGGTACACCGGGGAGTGGCCCCCTACCGGCCCAACTCACTGGACGGCGGTTGCCCCTTCACCGCCGGCGCGGACACCGGGGCGTACATCGAGACGCCCGTACGGGTACCGGAGGCGGCCAAGGTCCGCGACGCTCCCGAGTCGTTCGCGGACCACTTCAGCCAGCCCCGGCGGTTCTGGCTGAGCATGTCCCCGGTGGAGCGTGAGCACATCATCGGGGCCTACACCTTCGAGCTCGGCAAGTGCTACGAACAGGCGATCAAGGAGCGGGCCCTGCAGGTGCTCGCCAACATCGACCCGGAGCTGTGCGCCGAGGTCGCCGAGGGGCTCGGCCTGCCGGCACCCGGGCCCACCGTGCCGCTGGCCGACGTCGAGCCCAGCCCCGCCCTGTCCCAGGTCGGGCACACCTGGCCGACGGCCGGCCGCCTCATCGGCGTCCTCGTGGGCAAGGACGGCGACCTGGACGGCGTACGGGCCGTACGTGAGGCGGTCCTGGAGGCGGGCATGGTTCCCCTGGTCGTCGCCCCGGTCGGCGGCGTCCTCGGCTCGGGCGAGGGTGCCGTGACCGTGCAGCGCACGTACGCCACCGCACGGTCCGTCGAGTTCGACGCGGTGCTGCTGGCCGGCGTCCCCGGTGTGGGCGGCGACGCGTACGGCGCCCGCGACGCCAAGGCGCTCCCCGCCGCCGCGCCCACGGCGACGGCCGATCCCCGGGTCGCACTGCTGCTGTCCGAGGCCTTCCGGCACGGCAAGGCCATCGGGGCCTGGGCGGGCGGCGAGGCCGCCCTCGAAGCGGCCGGGGTGCCCGTCGACGCGCCGGGCGTGGTCGTCGCGGAGTCCGGGAGCGCCGCCCTGGAACAGCTCACCGGTCTCCTGGGCAAGCACCGGGCCTGGGAGCGCTTCACCGGCGCCTGACCGGACCACGCTGACCCGTGCCGTCGCCTTCGAGCCCCGTCACGGTCAGGGGCGGCCGGAACGGCAGTCGGGACGTCGGCCGGGGGCGGCACGCTGTGCACAGCGTGCCGCTCCATCGCGACACGACACGCGACATGACAGGGCCCATGACAGGGGACGGACGATGCAGACCTTCCTGCCCTACCCCGACTTCGGCGCCTCCGCCGATGCCCTGGACCCGCGCCGGCTGGGCAAACAGCGGGTCGAGACCCTCCAGGTGCTGCGTGGCCTGACGGTCGCCGGCTACGGCTGGCGGCACCACCCGGCGGTGCGTATGTGGGCCGGATACGAGGAGGCCCTGGTGCGCTACGGCCTGGAGATGTGCGGCGTGTGGACGGCGGGCGGGCGCGCCGACACCTGCGCCGCCTCGCTGATGACCGACTTCGCCGGACAGGGCGACGGCATCCGTACCCAGGAGCGGCTCGCCGAGGCGGGCGAACTCCCGCCGTGGCTCGGCGATGCCGCGTTCCATCTCAGTCACCGGTCCGCGCTCGTCCGCAAGGACCCGGAGTTCTACCTGCCCCGCTTCCCGGACGTCCCCGACGACCTGCCCTACGTCTGGCCGGCCTCGGACCGGACCTCCCGGCACGCGGTGTGAGGACCCGGCCGGTCCGGCGCGTTCAGCACAGGACGCTCAGCGCTCCCGGCAGCACTCTGGCGGTCACGGGGAGTACGGCCTCGACCTCGCCGTCGGCGCCGTAGGGCACCTCGCGGTCGGCCTCGATGCGGATCTCCCGCCCCCGCAGGATCCGCACCTGGGGGCGGTGGACGTGGGCACCGGACTTGAGTTCGTTCATGAGGGCGAAGAACAGCCGCCGTGGCGCCGCGCTGATCAGCACGACGTCCAGCACACCGTCGTCGACGCGGGCGTCGGGGGCGATGATGCGGCCCGAGCCGTAGTAGCCGGAGTTGGCGGCCACCACCGTGTAGCCGGAGTGCGTGTGCTCCTCGCCGTCGACCGTGACCCGGTAGTGCGCCGCGCGCCAGGTGGTGACGGCCCGCAGCCCACCCGCGTAGTAGGAGGCGGTGCCGCGCAGCAGTCGCGCGTGGTTGGCATGGCGGTTGGCGACCGCGTCGACGCCCGCGTACACGCTGCCGAGGACGACGGTGCGGTCGTGGAAGGCCGAGCGCACCTCGATCGTGTCGACGAGCCGGGGCTCGCCACGCAGCAGGACGCGGGCCAGGGCGTCGGGGTCGGAGGGCAGTCCCAGGGCGCGGGCGAAGTCGTTGCCCCGGCCGGCCGGAACGAGGCCGAGGAGCGCACCGGTTCCGCTGAGGGCCCCGCCGATCCCTCCGGCGATGCCGTCCCCGCCGACGGCGAGCACCACTCGGCCCCGCTCCCCGGCCTGCCGTGCGAGCTCCTGGGCGTGGGCGAGGCTGCGGCTGTACTCCGTCTCCAGCTCGGCCCCCGCCTCCCGGAGCGGACGGGCCACCGCGAGCAGCGCGGCGGCTCCGGCGGATCCGCCCGCGGTGGGGTTGACGACGGCGGTGAACTGTCGCATCGGTGTGCCTCCGGGGCTGACGGGGTCGGGAGGGGACGGGACGGACGGACGGGGGCGGACGGACGGGGGCGGACAGCCCCGTGCCGGACGGGCTCTGACGGAGCTCGGCGGGCCTGGCGGGGAGGTGCGGGGTGCGGTCTGCGGGGTGGGAGTGCGGGGCGCGGGATGAGCGGTGCGGGTGCGGGGTGCGGTCTGCGGGGTGGGAGTGCGGGGCGCGGGATGAGCGGTGCGGGTGCGGGGTGCGGCCTGCGGAGTCGGAGGTGCGGGGCGCAATGAATGGTCCGGGTGCGAAGTGCGGTCTGCTGAGTGAGAGGTGCGGGCCGCGGGACGAGCGGTCCGAGTGCGAAATGCGGTCTGCGCGCCGCGGGTAGGGCCGGCGGGTGCGGCCGCCGGCCGGCGGTTCAGTCTGCGGGAAGGAGCACGCCCGGGTTGAGCAGCCCGGACGGGTCCAGCCGCTGTTTGACGGCTCGCAGGGCCTCGACCCCGAGGGGCCCGGCCTCACGGACGTACCAGTCGCGGTGGTCGGTGCCGACCCCGTGGTGGTGGGTGATGGTGCCGCCGGCGGCGAGGATCGCCTCGTTGGCGGCGTGCTTGGCGCGCGTCCAGTGGGCGAGCGGGTCCTCGCCCTGGGCCGAGACGACGGTGAAGTACAGCGAGGCCCCGTTCTCGTAGACGTGGGAGATGTGGCACATGACCAGGGGCGGGGTGCCGGCCTCGGTGAGCGTGGCGGTCAGCGCCTCGCGGACGGCGGCGTACAGCCCCGGGACGCGGGACCAGAAGGCCGCAGTCTCCAGTGTTTCCGCGAAGGCCCCGGCGTCGAGGAGGGAGTCGCGCAGGTAGGGGGCCGAGTAGCGGCCGTCGGCCCAGCGCTGTCCCGGCTCCTCGCCGAGGAGGGTTCCGCCGCACGCGCGCAGGACGGCCGCGGCCCGCTCCCGGCGATGCGCGGTGTCCTCCTCGGTCCCCTCGAAGCCGGCGATCGCCGTGCATCCGGCGGCTTCCCGCGCTCCGGCGGATCCGATGGCGTCGGGCTGGGCGAGGCCGACGAGTGTCTCGGTCTCGTCGGACAGCCGCAGGACCGTCGGCAGCGGCCCGTCCTGGGCGAGTGTGCGCAGTGCGGCGGCCCCCTCGTCGAAGGAGGCGAAGCGCCAGCCCTCGTAGCGGCGGACCCGCGGGACGGGGCGGACGCGCACCGTCACGGACGTGATGACTCCGAACGCCCCCTCGGAGCCGAGGACGAGCTGGCGCAGGTCGGGTCCGGCCGCCGAGCGCGGGGCGCGGCCCGTGTCGAGGGTGCCTTCGGGGGTGGCGAGGGTGAGGCCGAGGACCATGTCGTCGAAGCGGCCGTAGCCCGCGGAGGCCTGCCCGCTGGAGCGGGTGGCGGCGAAGCCGCCGATGGTGGCCCACTCGAAGGACTGGGGGAAGTGGCCGAGGGTGAAGCCGTGCTCGGCCAGCAGCGCCTCGGCCCGCGGGGCGCGCAGCCCGGCTTGCAGGGTGGCGGTCCGGGACACCGGGTCGAGGGCGACCATGCGGTCCATGCGGCGCAGGTCCAGGGCGACGAAGGCGAGCCGTCGGCCGGGGACGAGTCCGCCGACCACGGAGGTGCCGCCGCCGAACGGCACGACGGTCAGGCCGTGTTCGGCGCACACCCGCAGGACGGCGCTCACCTCGTCGTGGCTCGCGGGCAGGACGACGGCCGCCGGCAGGTCGTCGACGTCGCCGGCGCGCATCCGCATCAGGTCGGGAGTGGACTTGCCGCGGGTGTGCCGGATCCGGCTCTGCGCGTCGGTGCGTACGTGGTCCTCGTCGCCGCCCACGGCGGTGAGCAGGCCGAGACGCGCGGCCGGGGACAGCGGCGGCTCGGGGACGTCGATCTTCTCCAGCGCGACCGGCCCCGTCCCGCGCGGCTCGACTCCTAGCAGCTCGTGCAGCAGCCCGGTCACCGTGTCGGGCAGCGGCGTCGCTCGGGCCGGGTCGCCCCAGCCGCTCCACAGCATGTCCATGACTGTCGTCCTCACCGGTCGATTCGAGAGCTGCCGTTCCCTGGGCGGCCCAGGGAAGTTACACTGTGACACATGACGCCTATTCGTCACAATGACTCGGACGGCGACGCGGTGCTCGACGCGGTCCGCGACTGCGTCCTCGCCGTCGGGGTCCGCCGCACCACCCTCACCGACGTGGCCCGCCGCGCGGGCGTCTCCCGGATGACGCTCTACCGGCGCTGGCCCGACGTCCGGTCCCTGGTCGGCGACCTCATGACCCGGGAGTGGGTCGCGGTGGCCACCGGGGCCATGCCCGAGGCCCGTCCCGGCACGGACGCGCGCACCCTGATCGTCGAAGGGCTCGTGGCCGGGGTGGACGCCTTCCGCGCCCATCCCCTCTTCCGCAAGATCGTCGACGTCGACCCCGAGCTCCTCCTCCCCTACGTCCTGGACCGGCGGGGGGCGAGCCAGGAAGCCCTGCTGGGGCTGCTGGCCGACGCTCTGCGGGAGGGCCACGCCGACGGATCGGTACGGCCGGGCCACACCGAACGGCAGGCCCGTTCCCTGCTGTTGGTCGTGCAGTCCTTCACCCTGTCCCTGCGGACCATGACCGACGAGGACGACACCGAGTTGAGCTCCGCGGCCTTCCTCGCGGAGCTGCGGACCGTCCTGGAGAGGACTCTCACGCCATGAGCCCCACCGCCGGCCGCACCCCCGCCGCCCCGCTCGCCCCCGGGGCGTCCCTGTCCGCCGCCCGGCGCGGGCGGGAACTCACCGAGAGCGTCGACGGACCCGTCGTGGACGTCCTGGTCGTCGGACTCGGCGCCACCGGGGCCGGGGCCGCCCTCGACGCCGCCGCCCGGGGCCTGAGCGTCGTCGCCGTCGACGCCCACGATCTGGCGTTCGGCACCTCCCGCTGGAGCTCCAAACTCATCCACGGCGGGCTGCGCTATCTCGCCTCCGCCCAGTTCGACGTGGCCCACGAGAGCGCGGTCGAGCGCGGCGTGCTGATGGAGCGCACCGCACCCCACCTGGTGCACGCCCAGCCGTTCGTACTGCCCCTCACTCCCCTGGTCTCCGGCGGCCAGGCCGCGCTGGCCCAAGCCGGTTTCCGGGCCGGTGACGCCCTACGGCTGGCGGCTCGCACGGCCCGGGCGACCCTGCCCGCACCGCGCCGCCTGTCCGTGGTCGAGACCCGGCACCTGGCCCCGGCGCTGCGCCCCGACGGTCTGCGCGGCGGCCTGCTGTCCTGGGACGGCCGGCTCACCGACGACGCCCGCCTGGTGACTGCGCTGGCCCGGACCGCCGCCGCGCACGGCGCCCGTGTCCTGACCCGGGTCCGGGCTCTGGAACTCACCGGTTCCGGCGCCCGCGTCCGCGACGAACTCACCGGCGAGGAGGGACTGATCCGTGCCCGCGCGGTGGTGAACGCGGCCGGCGTGTGGGCGGGCGACCTGGTGGACGGCGTCCGGATCCGCCCCTCCCGCGGCACCCACCTCGTCCTGCGCTCGGACCGGCTCGGGCCGCTGCCCGCGGGTCTGCACGTGCCGGTCCCCGGGGAGACCAACCGCTTCGTCCTCGTCCTGCCCCAGGGCGACGGCCGCGTCTACGTCGGACTCACCGACGAACCCGTCGAAGGCGGCATCCCGGACGTGCCCGAGGTGCCCGAGACGGACGTCGGCTTCCTGCTCGACGTCCTCGGCTCCGTCCTCGACGTCCCCCTCCACCGCGACGACGTCGTAGGAGCCTTCGCCGGACTGCGACCGCTCCTGGACACCTCGTCGGCGCACACCGGCACCGCGGCCAGGACCGCCGACATCTCCCGCCGGCACGCGGTGCTCCCGTCGCGGGACGGCGTGATCACCGTGGTCGGGGGGAAGCTCACCACCTACCGGCGCATGGCGGAGGACGCCGTGGACGCCGCCGTCGAGGCCTGTCGCCTCCCCGCCGGCCGCTCTCCCACCGCCTCGCTCCCCCTCGTGGGCGCCGCCCCGCCACGGGCCCTCGCCGCGCTTCGGGCACCGCGCCGCCTGGTCCGTCGCTACGGCACCGAGGCCCCGGCCGTGCACGCGCTCGGCACCCGGGACCCCCGCCTGAGTGAACCCGTGCTGCCGGGCCATCCCGTCACCCGCGCGGAACTGCTGTGGGCGGTCCGCCACGAGGGCGCGCTCGACGAGGCGGATCTGCTGGACCGCCGTACCCGCATCGGACTGGTGCCCGAGGACCGGGTCGCGGCGCTGGGGGCGGCGCACGAGGCGCTCAGCGAGTCGCCGGCCGGGCGGGACTGACGGGTCCCGGGCCGGCCGGCGTCGGCCGTCAGGCCCCGGTACGGCGCAGACGCCACACGTTGTCCTCGCGGAAGCCCTCGACGCCCTCGGGGGAGACGTTCTGCCTGCGCACCGTCTCCAGCGTCTCGACGCTCCAGACGTCCTCGGGCAGCGCGAGCGCGGCGAGCGTCCCCTCCAGCGTGGGGAACTCGGCCTCGAAGGGCGGCCGCTCCTGCCAGGACGGCCATCCCGCGTGCATGACGAGCAGGAGTGTGCCGCCCTCCGCGACGGCGTGCGCGGCCTGCCGGAGCACGGCGTCCTGGTCCATGTGCACCGGCGACTGGAGGTACTGGGCGTTCACCAGGTCGAAGGAGCCGTCGGGGAATGTCACACCCAGTTCGTGCCGCTCCCATCCGACGCGGTCGGCCGTCCCGGCGTCGGCGGCGTGCGCGGCGGCGCGGCGCAGGGCCGTCTGCGAGATGTCGACGCCGGTGACCTGCCATCCGCGCGAGGCCAGCCACACCGCGTCCGCGCCCTCGCCGCAGCCCAGGTCGAGCGCCCGGCCCGGCTCGAGGCCGCTCACCTCCCGCACGAGCAGCTGGTTGGGGCGGCCGCTCCAGATGCGGTCGCTGTCCCGGTAGCGGCCCTCCCAGAACTCCGCGGCCTGCGTGACGGGGGTGTGGGTCATGGCGCCTCCTGGACGGGACGGGCTGGTCGTCGGGGCTCGCCGGGCGCGAACTCCTGCGAGCCCTCGCGCTCCCGAACACCCTCGCGAGGCAGCTTCCGCCTCCACCAGGCCGACGGGCAAACGGAATTGCCGTAACGGCAAACCCGCCGCCGCGACGGCTGTCCTGGCCCTACTCCCGCTCCCGTTTCGGCTCCGCCCGTCCGCGCGCGTCCGTACGCCGTACGGTCGTCTGCACCTCCTTCTCGACCTCCTGCCGCGGTCGCCCCTGCTCCTTGGCGTACTCGGCCATCGCGGAGCGGAGATCACGGTCGAGGTCGCGCCAGGCCCGCCACGCGGTCTCGTAGGTGGCGGTCTGCTGCCTGGTCCACTTGTGCTCGGTAGGCGGTCCGAACGACTGGCGCAGCTCGTCGACCCGGCTGTGCGCCTGGTCGGCCGCGCGCCGCTTCTCCACGAGCTCTTCGAATACGTGTCCCACGTCAACCGATCGTAGGGACCAAGCCACCGTCGCGCGCGCCGAGCGGCCGTGAACCCCGAACCGGTCCGTCTGAACCCCGCCACTTCGGGTAACCGGACGGGACACGTTTTCGCACGCGCCGTCCGCCGAGCCCGGGCGGCGCCGAGCCATCAAAGGGGTTGGGAATGAAGCGCATGGTCCGACGGCGCGGCCGCTCGGCGCGGGAGTTGTCCGCACGTCAGGCACGCCACCTCCGCGCGCAGCTGGGAGTCGCGGCCGACATCGCCGTCACGGCACGGCGCCGGGCACTGGCCGACCGGCTGCGGTCCGATCCGGGGACCGGCGGGGAACGGGTGCTGCGCGGCCGCGTGGACGTCGACGACGTACTCGAGTACGCGCGGCAGCACTTCGGTCTCACGGCGGTCCCGCGCGAGCGGGCCGCGTCGGCCCTGCGGACGCGCTACGAACTGCGGGGCGGACACCGGGATCTGGACACCGACGCCTACTCCCCCGCCCATGAGTCCGCGGCCGGAGAGCTGCTGGGCTGACCCCGGCGGCCCCCGCCGGGGCCGGCTTAAGCGACGACACCCGCCGGGCGCGGCCTTGGAGGCCGCGCCCGGTCGGCTGTCCGGTCACCGGTTCTGTCCGGTCACCGGTTCACGACGTGCCGCTCGTCGGGAACACAGTGCGTCATGGTGAGGCCCTCGACATCGCGCGGCTGGTTCTTGCCGAGGTGAGCCAGCCGCTCACGGTCCTGTTCGGTGAGGTCCTGCGAGGCGAGCGGCTCGAGGCCGACGACGTCCTCGGGGCCGATGCCCAGCTGCTCGCCGACCTTCAGGCCGAGTTCGTTCTCGACCAGCAGGAAGTGCCAGACCATGCGCTCCTGCACCGGCCGGTCGCACTGGGCCAGCAGGCCGGCGAAGTTCTTCACGAGGTCGTCGCGCTCCCACTGTTCCATCAGCAGGTACCGCTGCCCCGCCTGCTGGTAGTCGTTGGTGCGGGGAATCCGCTTGCGGGTCAGCCGCCCCCGGATCTCCGGGCCCTGCTCGTCGTGGGTCGGGTACTGGGCCTCCCGCAGCCCTCCTGTGATCGAGGGTTCGTAGTTGACCTGCGGGTTCTCGCCGTCGCCGTCGACGTGGTACGTCATCAGGCCGTCCCGCTGGTTGGTGCGCACCTCCGCGTGCTTCGCCTGGTTCACCGGCAGCTGGAGGTAGTTGGGGCCGACCCGGTAGCGCTGGGTGTCGCTGTAGGAGAAGGTGCGGCCGACGAGCATCTTGTCGTCGGAGAAGTCGAGCCCGTCGACGAGGACGCCGGTGCCGAAGGAGATCTGCTCGTTCTCGGCGAAGTAGTTGTCCGGCATCCGGTCGAGCACCATCCGGCCGACCGGCTTCGGCGGGAAGTCCTGCTCCGGCCACGTCTTGGTGTCGTCCAGCGGGTCGAAGTCGAGCTCCGGGTGGTCGTGGTCGTCCATCACCTGCACCAGGAGCTCCCACTCCGGGAAGTCGCCCCGCGCCACCGCCTCGTACAGGTCCTTGGTGGCGTGCCCGAGGCCCTCGGCCTGGACGTTCGCCGCGTCCTCCTCGGTCATGCTGCGCACGCCCTGCTTGGGCATCCAGTGGTACTTGACCAGGACGGTCCTGCCCTCGGCGTTGACCCACTTGTAGGTGTTGACGCCGAAACCCTGCATGTGGCGGTAGTCCGCCGGGATGCCGCGCGGGCTGAACAGGTTGACCAGCATGTGCATGGACTCGGGCGTCTGCGACATGAAGTCGAAGATCCGCCGGGGCTGCTGCTCGAAGGTGACGGGGTCCGGCTTGAGGGCGTGGATGACGTCCGGGAACTTGATCGCGTCCCGGATGAAGAACACGCCGAGGTTGTTGCCCACGAGGTCCCAGTTGCCGTCCTCCGTGTAGAACTTCACCGCGAAGCCCCGGGGGTCGCGGGCGGCCTCGGAGGAGTCGCGGCCGCCGATCACGGTGGAGAACCGGACGGCCAGGTCGGTGCGCTTGCCGCGCTCCTGGAACAGCTTGGCGCGGGTGTAGCGGTCGATGGGCTCGTCGCCCCAGGCGCCGTAGGCCTCGAAGTAGCCGTAGGCGGTCACGCCTCGGGCGTGCACGACCCGCTCGGGGATCCGTTCCCGGTCGAAGTGGCTGATCTTCTCCAGGAACTGGTAGTTCTCCAGGGTCGCCGGGCCGCGGGCGCCGACCGTGCGCTGGTTCTGGTTGTCGTAGACGGGATGGCCCTGCCGGTTGGTCAGTACCTCCCGGTCGTCGTCCGGAGCGGGTCCGCTGCTGGATACGTCCGTCATCGTCGTGAGCTCCTTCGGGCTGGGGCGGTGGCTGTCGGCTGCGGAAACGTGGTGCGGACCGCGCGTACGCTTCCGAGCGGTCGCACACGAACGTGCCGGGTACCCGGCCGCACCGGGTCAGTCACCCGGCGGCGATCTCGTCACCCCGGGGCGGCACAGTCGACGTATCGATATGTGCCAGCCGTGCTCCTGGCTGTGCTTCGGCCGTCCTTCCGGACTGCTCCCGGGCCGCCGTGGTCACGCTGCCCGCCGACGCCGCCCGCCGTCCTCCGCGTGTGCGGCGCGGCGGACCGGGCACCCGTGCCGCTCCCGATCATCCGGGAGCCGGTGCCGAGGGAGGATGCCATGACCACCGACGAACTCCGTTACGACGATCAGGGCGAGATACCTCTCGCCGGCTACGCGGCGCTCGCCTCGACGTTCGCCGCCGGCGGCACCGTGGTCGCCGTCCTGTCCCGCATGCGGGGCGTACGGCTGCCCCAGCAGGTCCCGCCCTGGGACGTGGCGCTGCTCGGCACCGCGACCTTCAAAGCGTCCCGGCTGCTGACCAAGGACAAGATCACCAGCTTCCTGCGGGCGCCGTTCACCCGGCGCGAGGAGGAGGGGGCGGCCGGTGAGGTGAACGACGCGCCGCGTGGCGGCGGTGCCCGCCGAGCCGTCGGCGAGCTGCTGTCCTGTCCGTTCTGCACCGCCGCCTGGGTGGCCGGCGGCCTGGTCGCCTGTTACGTCTGCGCGCCTCGGGGCGCCCGTCTGCTCTGTGCGGGCCTGAGCGCCGTCACCCTCGCGGACTGGCTCCAGTACGCCTGGACCTGGACCGATCAGAAGGTCGAGGGCTGAGGGCCGCGCGCTCCGCGGGAACCCCGGTACGCCGGCCGGCCCCGAGTGGGTCTGGCCGGTCACCCGGTTCCGCGCGCCCTCCCGCCCCCGGCCCCGCTCAGCGTGCGCGGGGCCAGAGGTCGGCGCTGTCGCACAGGTGCGCCCCCATGTTGCGCTCCATCATCCGCAGGGCCGCGTCCGCGAGGTCGGCATGGATGTGGGCCACGGCGTCACGGGGGACGCTCACCTGGAGGTGGCGGATGTGGGCGTCGAGCGCCGAGTACAGCACGCACTGCTCGGTGACCTGCCCGCACAGCACGAGACGGTCGACGTCCAGCCGGCCGAGCAGGTAGTTCAGGGGCGTCTCGAAGAAGATCGAGTGACGGGCCTTGAGGACGAAGAGCGACTCGTCGTCGGGCCGCACCGGTTCGACCAGACGGGCGTGCGGTCCGGCCAGCGCCTTGCCGACGAGCTCGCCGTGATGGGACCGCCACTCGCCGAAGTTGTCGTTGACGTAGACCACGGGTACGTCGCTGCGCCTCGCCCGCTCCAGCAGCTCGGCGACCACGGGCACCACACTCTCCACCGACGGCAGCAGCAGCTCGGCATCGTCGTGATCGTAGGTGTTGATCATGTCGATGACGATCAGCGCGGTCTTGCTCACCCCCTCAGAGTGCCCGCTGGGTCGAGAACACGCTCCTGGGAACTCCGGGCCCCCCGTCCGCGCCCGGGCCTCGTGTCGAAGGCCGCCCGCCGGGTACTTGGGACACCCACCGTCACGCCACGTCGACCACGGCGACTCGCAGCGGCCGGAGGAGGCTCCGGCAAAGAAAGGGGCAGCAATGACGCAGCATGCCGACGACGATGCTCTCGACCAGCACGCCGGCGTTGCCGAACTGCGTCTGGCCACGGGGGACCCCGCACTCGTACCCCAGAACGCCGTACTCACCGACAGCCTTCCGCTCGACCGCAACCAGGCGATCCTCCAGGCCGCCAAACAGGTCGGCTCGATCCTCAAACGGCAGGGGCACCCGTTCGCCCTCGCGGGCAGTGTCGCCGTGTACGCCCACGGGGGCACCCAGAACCTCCAGCACGACGTCGACTTCTGCATCAGGCCCGAGGACGCGGACGCCGTGGCCGCGTCCCTGCGCGAGGCCGGTCTTTCGGTCCACACGCCTCCCGAGGACTGGCTGCTGAAGGCCGGCTGTCTCGGACAACAGGTCGACATCATCTTCGTGCTGGCGCACGAACCCGTCTCGTCCGAGCTGCTGTCGCGGGCCGAGGAACTGTCGGTCGACTCGGTGTTCATGCCCGTCCTGTCGCCGACCGACCTGCTGAGCAGCCTGCTGGCCGCCTTCTCCGAGCACCACTGCGACTTCGGGGCGGTACTCCCCATCGCCCGCACCCTGCGCGAGAAGGTCGACTGGGACCGGGTGCGCCGCACCTGCCAGGACGCCCCGATGCCCGACGCCTTCCTGTACCTCCTGGAACGGCTGGAGGTCATCGCACCCAAGGAGGACCCCTCGTGAACGATCCCGTCGCGAATGTCGGCGGCGCCGGGGACGCCGCCGGAAACGTCGAGTACCGCATCGCCCACCTGCGCGAACACCTGGCAGCCGGGGAACTCGCCGAACTGGGAGTGCAGGTCGAGGTCAGGGCCGGATCGGTCGTGATCACCGGCACCGTCCCCTCCGCCCACTGCCGCGACACCCTGCTGCGCACGGCCCGGCAGAACCTGGAAGGCATCCCGCTGCACGACGACATCGTGGTGGCCGAGACCGCCCGTCCCGACCACGCCGAGGACCTGTCATGATCCGGGTCGCCGCCGTGGGGGACATCCACATGGGGGCCGACAGCCAGGGCCTGCTGCGGCCCGCCTTCGACACCCTGGGCGAATGCGCCGACCTGCTGCTCCTGGCCGGGGACCTCACCCGCCACGGCACACCCGAGGAGGCCCGGGTCGTGGCCCAGGAGGTGCGGGCCCTGCCGGTGCCGGTCGTGGCGGTCCTCGGCAACCACGACCACCACGACGAGCAGCCCGAGAAGGTCACCGCGATCCTCCAGGACGCCGAGGTGACCGTACTCGAGGGCGAGAGCACGATCGTGGAGTGCGGCGGAACGCGCGTCGGCATCGCCGGTACCAAGGGGTTCGGCGGTGGGTTCGTGGGGCGCAGCGCCGGGGAGTTCGGCGAGCCGCTGATGAAGGAGTTCGTCCGCTACAGCCGGCGCTGCGCGGACAGCCTGCGGGGCGCGCTGGAGGAGCTGGACGGGCAGGGCTGCGCGGTGCGGGTGGCCCTCACCCACTTCTCCCCGGTGGCCGACACCCTCGCCGGCGAACCGCCGGAGATCCACCCGTTCCTCGGCAGCTACCTGCTGGCCGAGGCGATCGACACGGCCGGCGCCGAACTCGCCGTGCACGGCCACGCCCACATGGGCACGGAGCACGGCATGACGGCCGGCGGTGTCCGGGTGCGCAACGTGGCCCAGCCGGTCATCCGGCGGGCGTTCAACGTCTACCAGCTCGGCACGGACTGACGCACCGAGCGCGGTGCGGGCCGCCGGCCGGCACTCGGCCCGCACGAACACCGACGCGTCCCGGGCCTGCGGCCCGAGCGAGTTACTCCGCCGGAGGCCGGGGCACTCGGTGGTCGTGGCGGCCCCGGCCCGGAGCCGCCACCCTGGCTGGAGGTGCAGAACATGGGACATGGTGGAAACGTCATCGACGAGCTCATGACCGATCACCGGGAGGTCGAGGAGATCTTCGGCAGGATCGAGGCACTGCCGTCCGGTGACAAGGACCGCAAGGTGTACGCCGACCAGGCCACGCAGGAGCTGGTGCGGCACTCGGTGGCGGAGGAGGAGTACCTGTATCCGGCGGTGCGCGAACACCTGGTGAACGGCAACGCCATGGCGGACCGGGAGATCGAGGACCACGCCAAGGCCGAGCAGCTCATGAAGGATCTGGAGAGCCGCGACGCGTCCGACCCCGAGTTCGACCAGCTCATCACCACGCTGATGAGCGAGATCCGCTCACACATCGCCGACGAGGAGCAGAACCTCTTCCCGCAGCTGCGTGTGGCGTGCTCGCCCGAGGCCCTCGACAAGCTCGGGGACAAGGTGCGTACGGCCAAGAAGTTGGCGCCGACCCGGCCGCACCCCTCGGCACCGGACACGCCCCCGGCGAACAAGCTGCTGGCTCCGGGCGCCGGGCTGGTCGACCGGCTGCGCGACGCGCTGACGGGCCGCGGCAAGCACGGCTGACCGGCCCCGGCCCCTGCCGCTCCGTTCCTCTGCGTCCCGCCCGCCCGCAGCGCCCCCGCGCGGCGGGCGGGCGCGCGCGGTCTCCGGGGGTCGCCTCGTGGCGCGGGTTCAGGCGATGAGTGCCTGGTCCGGTCCCAGCCGGTCGAGGAGCCGCGCGTGGTGCAGGTCGGCCACGGGGCCGACGAGGTCGGGGTGGCGCAGCAGCGCCGACGCCCGCCGGTCGGTCTCGTCGGGCGCGACCAGGCGCCGGAACGCGGTCGGCACGTCGGCCGGGTGGCCGCCGTCGGCGACCGCGGTCACCGCGAGGCGGGCCAGATCGGGATCGGCGAGCAGACAGGCGGCCCAACTCGCCACGACCTCGTCCACCCAGGTGCGCCAGGCGTACTCGTCGGCGTCGTCGGCTCCGGCCCCGTCGGCGCCCGTGATCCAGTCGAGCCGGGCCGACCCTCCGGAGCCCGCGATGGCGACCAGGGCGGCATCCGTCGGCGTCGGGTACCGCAGCCGGGCGGCGACGGTGACGGCCTGCCGCGCCTGCACCTCGCACAGGGCGGAAGCCAGCGCGCCGCCGCCCGACGGGTAGGCGCGCGTCAGCCACTGGGCGGTGGCCGCGATGAGCGGGGAGAGATCTGAGAGCACTGCCGGGCCGTCCGAATCCAGGGGTGAGGGGCTGGCGAGAACAACACACAGAGGGGCAACAGGAGAGCGGGGCTCGGGGAGACTGCACAGAACCGTAGCCTCCGGTCGTCCCGCGCGACATGCCCCGAGACCGGGCGCGGGCGTGGCTTCGGCCACATCGCGGAGGCCGGCCGGGGTGCGCGCCGGCGGCCACCGGCGGCCGTCGACAGCCGCCCTGGCCGAAATCGGACGTACATGAGCGGGTGGACCCGACACCCGGTCCGCAGGGGCCGGACGCACGGTCGCCGGTGCCGCACCGGGGCGCCGATCCCACCCGAAAAGCCTCGGATCCGTGCCGCCCAGGTGCGTGCTGGGGCTGTTGTGGCGCATTCTTGCTGTGTCGTCCGCAGGACGGCGCACGGACGAGGTAGG
This sequence comes from Streptomyces sp. NBC_00289, assembly GCF_041435115.1. Taxonomy (NCBI): domain Bacteria; kingdom Bacillati; phylum Actinomycetota; class Actinomycetes; order Kitasatosporales; family Streptomycetaceae; genus Streptomyces; species Streptomyces sp. NBC_00289. The sequence continues at coordinate 1,729,649 of NZ_CP108046.1, forward strand.
GCCGATGACTGGGAGCGCCGAGGACGGACACGCCACGACCGGGCGGCTGGCGGCGCTGCTGATCGATGCCTCGTCGGAGGCGATCAGCTCGGCCGGTGGCCTCGCGGGAGGGGTCTATCTGCGCTCCCGCACGCCCGGACTGCTGCGCCTGGCCGTGCTGGCGGGCCTGCCCGGACCGCTGTTCCGGCCCTGGTGGCGGCTGCACGCCGACCGTCCGTTCCCCGTCGCCGACGCCCACCGGCTCGGCGTCCAGGTGATCCTGCCGAACGCCACGGAGACGATGCGCCGCTACCCGCAGTTCGCGGCCGGCCTGCCGTTCCAGTTCGGGTCCCTGTACGTGCCGGTCGTGGGCGGGTCGACGGCCTACGGCGTTCTGACCGTCCTGCGTCCCGCCGTGTCGGACACCACCGAGTTGCTGACCGAGCGGGACCGGCTGACGCGAGTGGCCGAGGACCTGGGTTCCTCGCTGCGGAAGCTGGCGGACTCCCCCGGGTCCTCCGTCACGTGGGACGACGAGCCCCTGTCCGTCCGGCCCCCTGCCACGCAGCGGGACTCGGGGCACCTCGGGCGCTTCTCCTGGGATCCGGTGACAGCGGTGGTGACCGTGGACGACCGCCTCCCGGCCCTGCTCGGCGTGGCGCCCGAGGCCCTCACCGGGATCGCGGACGGGTTCGCGGACGCGGTCGCTCCGGGCGACGCGCCGCGCGTTCTGGCCGCGCTGCGGGAGACCTCCGCGGGAAGACCGCCGCTCCTGCCCCTGTATCTGCGTGCCGCCGACGGCGGACTGCGGCTGATGGACCTCTGGACCCCGTACGACGAGACCTCCGCAGATCCGGTCGGACCCTCCGGCAACCTTCCGGTGCGGGGCATCGTCCTCGCGCCGGGCTCCGGCCCGGCGGGCGACGCCGCGGCGGACCTGCTGCCGGAGGGGGTCCTGTGCCTCGACCGGCTGGGGCTGATCACCTACGCGAATCCGCGCGCCGCCCAGTTGCTGAACCGGTCACGGACCGCTCTGCTCGGCCTGCCGCTGTGGGAGGCGGTGCCGTGGCTGAAGCGGCCCGACAACGACGACCACCTGCGCGGGGCCCTGCTGGCACCCGATCCGGTGCACTTCGATGCCCGGCGGCCCCCGGAGGAAGGGCGCGAGCCCGCGCCGCAGCCGTCGGAAGGTGACTGGCTGACCTTCTCGGTGCACCCCGGGCCGGACATCCTGACCTGCACGGTCCGCCCGACCAGCCACATCGTGGACGCCGCCGCGGAACTCTCCGGCGTCCCCGGCGAGGCGGCGCTGTTCGGTGACGGTGACGGTGACGGTGCCGGTTCGCTGGCTCCTCTGTACCGCCCGATCGTGCTCGCCATCGCGCTGACGGAGGCGGTCACCGCGCGCCAGGTGTCGGCCGTGGTCATGCGGGAACTGCTGCCGGCCTTCGGCGGCCGTCAGCTCGCCATCTACCTGTTGCAGGACCAGCATCTGTACCTGGCGTGGGAGACCGGCTTCCCCCCGGGATTCCTCACCAGGTTCGAGGGAGTGAGCCTGGACCAGCACCTGCCGGGGGTGGAGACGCTGACCGGTGGCCGTCCGCTGTTCTTCGATTCGATGGACCAGCTCACGGCCGCCTACCCGGGCATCGCCCTGGACGCGACCGACGGTTCCCGTGCCTTCCTGCCACTGATCGCCTCCGGCCGCCCGGTCGGCTCCTGCATCCTGGGCTTCGACCGCCCCCGCAGCTTCAGCTCCCAGGAACGCACGGTGCTCACCGCCCTCGCCGGGCTGATCGCCCACGCCATGGAGAAGGCCCAGCGCTACGAGACCGAGACCGCGCTGGCCCGGGGGCTGCAGCAGGCCCTCCTGCCCCAGCGGCTGTCGGCGCACCCGCGGGTGGAGACCGCCGGCCGCTATCTGCCCGGCACCCAGGGCATGGACGTGGGAGGGGACTGGTACGACGTCATCGAGGCCGGGGACGGCCTGGCCCTGGTCATCGGCGACGTCCAGGGCCACGGCGTGCAGGCCGCCGCCACCATGGGGCAGCTCCGCAGCGCGGTGAGGGCGTTCGCGCTGGGGGACCGGCCGCCCGACGAGGTGATGAGCAGCACCAACCACCTGCTCATCGACCTCGACCCGGGACTGTTCGCGAGCTGCTGCTACATCCGGCTGGACCCGGCCACCGGTCTCGCCCGCGCGGCCCGCGCCGGACACCCACCGCCGCTGCTGCGTTTCCCGGAAGGCCGCACCCACGTCCTGGACCTGCCCGGCGGGGTCGTGCTGGGCGTCGACGCGCACGCCCACTACCCGGTGACGGAGTTCACGATGGAGCCCGGCGCCATCCTGGCGCTCTACACGGACGGGCTGGTCGAGCGCCCCGGTGAGGACATCGACGACGGCATCACCTCACTGCGGGTCGCCCTCGCCCGGGCCGGCGGTCCCGGCGCCCGGCCCGTCGGGCGTTCGCTGGGCGGGGTGGCCGACCGGCTCACCGGGACCGCCCGGCACACCGCCGACCGCCCCGACGACATCGCTCTCCTGCTCGCCGCCCGCCGTACCGAGACGCGGCCGCGCCGGCGATGAACCGGAGCAGAACCGGATTCCGGCGCCCGCGCCCCACCCGGAGCGGCGTCGTCCGCCGCGCCCCCGGCCGCCGTCCCCGTCCGGACCCGACGCCGCGGTCCGCGGGGGCTCCCCCCGTCACACCCGGTGACACCCCTCGCCTCGCGGGGCCGGGCAGTGTAGACATGGGCACATGGTCCGACTAGGCGGTCGATCCGGGGCCCGGTCGACCCGTCGTCCCAGCGCTTCGCGCCCCGACGGCGCGCCCGAGCACGCCCGGGGAGCGCGTGCACGGCAGGCCGGGCACATACCGCGCGGTCTGTCCGTCCGGTCGCAGGAGACCACGTCGGAGGCACCCGGAGGACCGGCTGCGAGCGTACGGTCCGCGCTGGGCGGGCGCAGCCTCGCCGGACAGGTGTTCCTGCTCCAGTTGGTGATCGTGCTGCTGCTGGTCGTCGCGGCGGTGGTGGCACTGGTGCTGCAGAGTCGCCACGACAGCACCCAGGAGGCCCGCAACCGCTCGGTCGCCGTGGCCGAGGCGTTCGCCAACGCTCCGGGCACCCGCGCGGCGCTGGCATCGCCGGACCCGAGCGCGGTGCTGCAACCGCGTGCCGAGGCGGCCCGCAAGGCGACGAACGTGGACTTCATCGTCGTCATGAACACCGACGGGATCCGCTACAGCCACCCCAAGCCGGACCGGATCGGCAAGAAGTTCGTCGGGAACATCGCACCGGCGCTGGCCGGGGGCGTCGTGACCGAGCAGATCACGGGGACCATCGGCCCGCTGGTGCAGGCGGTGGTCCCCGTCAAGGCGCCCGACGGTTCGGTGGTCGGTCTGGTGTCGGCCGGGGTGACGCTGGAGAACGTGGGCGGTGCCGCCAACCGGCAGCTGCCGCTGCTCCTCGGCGCCGCCGCGGCGGCGCTCGCCCTGGCCCTCGCCGGCACCTTCCTGGTGAGCAGGCGGCTGCTGCGCCAGACGCACGGTCTGGGCCCGCACGAGATGACGCGCATGTACGAGCACCACGACGCGGTGCTGCACGCCGTCCGCGAGGGAGTGCTCATCGTCGGCGACGAGGGACGGCTGCTGCTCGCCAACGACGAGGCGCACCGTCTGCTCGACCTGCCCGACGACGCCGAGGGGCGCCACGTCCTGGAGCTCGGCCTCACGCCCGACATGACCGCCCTGCTCACCTCCGGCCGGGTCGCCACGGACGAGGTGCACCTGGTCAAGGACCGGCTGCTGGCGGTCAACCAGCGCACCACCGACAGCCAGGGCGGCCCGCCCGGAAGCGTCGCCACCCTGCGCGACTCCACGGAGCTGCGGGCCCTGTCCGGCCGGGCCGAGGCGGCACGGGAGCGCCTCAACATGCTGTACGACGCCGGGGTGGCCATCGGCACCAGTCTGGACGTGACCCGCACCGCCGAGGAACTGGCCGAACTGGCGGTCCCCCGGTTCGCGGACTTCGCCACCGTGGACCTGTTCGACGCCGTGCTCAACGGCGGGCAGCCGGAGGTGACGTCCGCTGTGCTGCGTACGGCGGTGAGCGGGATCCGCAAGGACGCCCCGCTGTACCCGGTGGGCCAGCACATCACGCTCGTCGACTCGTCCCCGCAGGCCCGCAGCCTGGAGACGGGCCGGCCCGTCGTGGAGCCGCGGCTGGGCAGGGCGCCCGGCTGGCGTGCCCAGGACCTGGACCGGTCCGCGCAGGTCGTGGCGTACGGCATCCACTCGCTGATCGCGGTGCCGCTGCGGGCGGGCAGCCAGATGCTGGGCGTGGTCAGCTTCTGGCGCTCCGAGAAGCCGGAGCCGTTCGACGCGGAGGAGCGGGCTCTCGCCGAGGAACTGGTCACCCGGGCCGCGGTCTCCATCGACAACGCGCGCCGCTACACCCGCGAGCACACCATGGCGGTGACGCTCCAGCGCAGCCTGCTGCCGCGCAGGCTGCCCGACCAGGACGCCCTGGAGATCGCCTACCGCTATCTGCCGGCCCAGGAGGGTGTGGGCGGCGACTGGTTCGACGTGCTGCCGCTGTCCGGGGCGCGGGTCGCGCTGGTGGTGGGTGACGTGGTCGGGCACGGTCTGCACGCCGCGGCGACGATGGGACGGCTGCGTACGGCGGTGCACAACTTCTCGGCCCTGGACCTCCCGCCCGACGAACTGCTCGCCCTGCTCGACGAGTTGGTCGCGCGCATCGACCAGGACGAGACGGTGGACGGCGGCAACGCCCCGGTCACCGGCGCGACCTGCCTGTACGCGATCTACGATCCGGTCTCGCGGCTGTGCACGGTCGCCCGCGCCGGCCACCCGCCCCCCGCGGTGATCCAGCCGGACGGCAGCGTCGGCTTCCCCGAGGTGCCGGTCGGCCCGCCGCTGGGTCTCGGGGGCCTGCCCTTCGAGACGGTCGACCTCGAACTCGCCGAGGGCAGCAGGCTCGTCCTGTACACGGACGGCCTCGTCGAGGACCGGGAACGGGACATCGACGTGGGGCTCGACCTGCTGCGCGGCGCCCTGGAGCGGGCGGGGCAGTCACCCGAGGACACCTGCCGGGCCGTACTCGACTCCCGGCTGCCGGCCCGGCCCAGTGACGACGTCGCGCTGATCGTGGCGCGCACCCGGGCGCTTCCCGCCGACCGTGTCGCCGAGTGGCGGGTACCGTCCGACCCGGCGGCCGTCGGCGAGGTCCGGGCCCTGGTCAGCCGGCAGCTGGCCGGGTGGGGGCTGGACGAGCTGACGTTCACGACGGAGCTGATCCTCAGCGAGCTCGTCACCAACGCGATCCGCTACGGCGGTGACTCCGTCGAGGTGCGCGTGCTCTTCGACCGCAGCCTGGTCTGCGAGGTGTTCGACAGCAGCAGCACCTCACCGCACCTGCGCTACGCCGCGATGACGGACGAGGGCGGCCGGGGACTGTTCCTCGTGGCGCAGCTCTCCGAACGCTGGGGCACCCGGTACACGCCCGCGGGCAAGGTCATCTGGGCGGAACAGCCGCTGCCCGGAGCATCCCCCACGAGTCACTCATAAACTGGACTTATGAGCCCATAGACCGGACCCGCGTACCAACTTAGGATTGCCTTAGTTTAGGCTTCCCGACGAGACGTGTTGTCACCGCTCGAAGGGAACCTGATCATGCCCCGCCCCCTGCGGGTAGCCATCGTCGGAGCCGGCCCCGCCGGGATCTACGCCGCCGACGCCCTGCTCAAGTCCGACGTGGCCGCCGAACCCGGTGTGTCCATCGACCTCTTCGAGCGCATGCCAGCCCCGTTCGGGCTCATCCGCTACGGCGTCGCCCCCGACCACCCGCGGATCAAGGGCATCGTCAACGCCCTCCACCAGGTGCTCGACAAGCCGCAGATCCGCCTCTTCGGCAACGTCGACTACCCGAGCGACATCAGCCTCGACGACCTGCGCGCGTTCTACGACGCCGTGATCTTCTCCACGGGCGCGACGGCCGACCGGGCACTGTCCATACCCGGCATCGAGCTCGACGGCTCCTACGGCGCGGCCGACTTCGTCTCCTGGTACGACGGCCACCCGGACGTGCCCCGCAGCTGGCCGCTGGAAGCCGAGAAGGTCGCCGTCCTCGGCGTCGGCAACGTCGCCCTGGACGTGGCCCGCATCCTGGCGAAGACCGCGGACGAACTGCTGCCGACGGAGATCCCGCCGAACGTCCACGAGGGTCTCAAGGCCAACAAGGCCCTGGAGGTCCACGTGTTCGGCCGCCGTGGCCCGGCCCAGGCGAAGTTCAGCCCGATGGAGCTGCGGGAACTCGACCACTCCCCCACCATCGAGGTCGTCGTCGACCCCGAGGACATCGACTACGACGAGGGCTCGATCGAGACCCGGCGCGGCAACAAGCAGGCCGACATGGTCGCCAAGACCCTGGAGAAGTGGGCCATCCGCGACGTCGGCGACCGGCCGCACAAACTGTTCCTCCACTTCTTCGAGTCGCCGGACGAGATCCTCGGCGAGGACGGCAGGGTGGTCGGCCTGCGCACCGAGCGCACCGCCCTCGACGGCACCGGCAACGTGAAGGGCACCGGCGAGTTCAAGGACTGGGACGTCAGCGCGGTCTACCGCGCCGTCGGCTACCTGTCCGACAAGCTGCCCAAGCTGCCCTGGGACCTCGACTCGGGCACCGTCCCGGACGAGGGCGGCCGGGTCATCCAGGAGAGCGGCGAGCACCTGCAGTCCACGTACGTCACCGGCTGGATCCGGCGCGGACCCGTCGGCCTGATCGGCCACACCAAGGGCGACGCCAACGAGACGGTCGCCAACCTGCTGGACGACCACGCCAACGGACGGCTGCAGACCCCCGCGTCCCCCGCACCCGAGGCCGTGGACGCGTTCCTCGCCGAGCGGAACGTCCGGTTCACCACCTGGGACGGCTGGTACCGCCTGGACGCCGCCGAGAAGGCGCTGGGTGAGCCGCAGGGACGCGAGCGCGTGAAGATCGTCGAGCGTGAGGACATGCTCAGGGGAAGCGGCGCCTAGAAGGCTGATGAAGATCTTGGTGAGGGGCTGTCCGGCCGTCAGGCCGGACAGCCCCTCCGGTCATGTAGTGGCTGGTGCGAGGTGCCAGGTGCCACTGGTGTGGGTGAGTCCGAGGTTGATCAGTCGGCGGAGGTTGAGGGCGGCGGCCCGGGTGTGGAGCCAGGTGTTGTTCTTGATGGTGCCGCGGTAGCGCAGGCGCCGGTTGCCGTGGTGGACGAGCCAGGCGACGGCGCGTTCGACCGGTGGTCTCCAGCGGCGGTAGTCGGCCTGCCAGCCAGGGTCGGTGGCGGCCTGGTGGCGGGCGGCTGTCTGGAGGTCGTGGTGCGGTCGGATGGTCAGGATGCGTCCGGCCTTGGCTTTGGTGCACCGCTCGCGCAGGTGGCATGCGGTGCATAAGTCCCCGAAAGAGGCTTTGCGTTGGTGGTGCTGCCCGCCGGGGTCGGACAGGGCCACGGCGTGTCCGGCCGGGCAGGTCACGATGGCGGCTGTGGTGTCGATGGCGAAGTCGTCGAGGATGAAACCGCCGGGGATGGCGGGTCGCAGTGGGGCGGGTTTGAGGAACAGCCGGTGGCCGGCCTCGTGGAGGGTCTGGCGGGCGTCGGCGGCGGAGTAGGCGGTGTCGCCGAAGACGTCCAGCGGGTCGTCCTCGTCGGCGAGCAGGTCCAGGCCGACGGCGGCCTCGTGGTGTTCGGCTCCGGCGCCGGGCCGCAGGGCGACGGCGGTGTATAAGCCGGTCTCGGGCTCGATGGCCAGGTGGGCCTTGAAGCCGTCCTGCTGGTGGCTGCGGGTCTTGTGGATGTGCCGGGCTTCGGGATCGACGGTGGAGAGCATCCGGCTGGGAGCGGTGCCTTGGGTGATGCGCCAGCGTCCGTCGCGGCCGTCGGAGTCCTCGGCGGGCTCGACGTCCTGGCCGGCGACCAGGGCCAGGATGCCCACCACGTTCGCGGCTTTGTCGCCGAGTTGCTGGTCTGGCAGGTGGCCCAGCAGTCGCAGGGCATCGGTGACCAGCGCGTCGACCAGCTCGGCGCGGGCCTGCTCGTCGTTCCAGGCGATGCGGGGCTTGCCCGGGTCGGTGTAGTCGTGGGCGGTGCACTGCGCAGCGACGACCGCGTCGGCGCCGGGGACCTCGCGGATCACCGCGCGGACGGCGGCGATGAGCTGGGTGACGGTGTCCTGGGTGGCGACCGCGTCGTCCAGCACGGTGGAGTCCAGCGCCCGGCGGTGCTTGCCCTTGAGGACTCCGGTGGCCTTCACGACCTCGCGCACGGCCTCGAAGATGCGGTTGGGGCGGGCGGAACGGGCCAGCCGGCGGCGGAAGTAGGCCAGCAGCGACGGGTCGAAGGCCATGTCGTGCAGGCCCAGCCCGCAGGCGGCCTTCCACCGCAGGTCGCACCGCAGCTCCTGGACCGTCTCGAAGTCCGACAGCCCGTTAAGGGCCTGCAAGGTGATCGCGGCGGCCAGAATCTGCGGCGGCATGCTCGGCCGTCCGTTCGCCGACGGGTACATGTCCACGAACATCTCAGCCGGGAACAGCTCGCCGCGGTGCTCGGCCAGGAACGCGAACACACTCCCTGCCGGGATCAACTCCCGGCAGGTCTCCCACACGTCCGGCCCGACCATCTCGCCGACCCACTCACCCATCGCCACATGGCGAGTCTGGCCCTGCCGCTGACGCGGCAGGGCCAGAACCCAAGATCTTCATGAGCCTTCTAGGGCGCCGGCCGACCGCACCGACGCGGGCGGGCCACGGGATCCGTCCCGGGCCCGCCCGCGTCGCTGTCAGGAGGACGCCTCGGCGCTCATCAGGCCGGCGCCGACGTCACCGTTCACGGTGGTGAGCGTCATCGTGCGGTCGTCCCGGGCCGCGTCCGTGGGCACGGTGACGGACGGACGGCCGTTGTCGGTCCTCGCCGTGACCCGGTAGGCGGGCGCGTCGTGCGGCACGAGGACACCGACCGAGCCGTTGGTGGTGACGGCGCTGACACCGGTCGGCGAGGTGGCGCAGGTCAGCACCACGTCACCGTTGACCGTGCCGGCGTGCAGCGCACCCGCCCGCACGGCCACCGCGCGCACCGATCCGTTGCGGGTCGACAGCCGTACCGTGGCGTCGCCGTCCCCGGCCCGGGTCACGGTCACGTCGCCGTTGACCGTCGTCAGGTCCAGCGCCCCCGACACCCCCGCCGCGTCGATGCCCGCGTTGCGGGCGGTGACCGTGACACCCACCCCCGACGGGACGTCGACCTCGGGCATCCGCGGGCACCGGTCGTCAGCGTCCTTCTCCCGCGCGCAGGACAGATCCATCACCCAGGTGTCACCGTCGTGCGTCCAGTGGTGCCCGACGTTCCCGTCGACGTCGACCCGGTCGCCGTCCGCGGGCCGCAGCCGCAGTCCGTTGTCGGTGGTGATCACCAGCCGCGTTCCCGGCCGGCCGACCGGCCGGTCACCGCCCGTCCCCGTGTGGTTCCCTCCACCGCAGGCGCCCACCAGCGGGAGGATCACCAGCACAACGGCCAGGCGCCGTACGTACGTTGTCGTCTTCGCCACCGTCTCCATAAGAGGGCGGTTTCCCCCGCCCGCCGTCGTGACACGGCCGTTGCGGCGACCGCGCCACGGCAGGCGACGTCCACCGTCCGCCGGAACGGTGTCCGGTTCGGGCGTGCCGGGCGTCGCGGCGGGGCGGATGCCGCCTGTCACGGCACCGGCCCCGGACGGCGAACAGGACCCGCCCCTGTGCGGATGGTGGGCGGGCCCTGTTCGAGCGGCCATTGTGGCGGGCCCACTTCGCCCGCGGTACGCGTGCGCGGCAGCCGGCAGGAGCGCGCCCCGCACACCCCGCGCGTGGGCCGCGCCTCCCGTGTGGACGGCCCGGGCGGCGGGCGTACGGCAGCCTGACCGCTCCGCGTCCGGCCGGCCGACGTGGCGCAGGTCAGGGCAGGATCGAGTCGACGTAACCCCCGTCAACACGCACGGCCGCGCCGGTGGTGGCGGAGGCCTGCGAGGAGCTCAGGTACACCACGAGGTTCGCGATCTCCTCGGGCTCGATGAGTCGGCCCAGCAGGGACTGCGGCCGGTGATCGCGCATGAAGGCCCGTTGCGCCTCGTCCCAGGGCAGGTCGCGGTCCACGAGCTGGTACACGAAGTCCTCGACGCCTTCCGTGTGGGTGGGACCGGCGATCACGGAGTTCACCGTGACACCGCTGCCGGCCGCCTCCTTGGCGAAGCCGCGGCTGACCGCCAGCAACGCCGTCTTGGACATTCCGTAGTGGATCATCTCGGCCGGGATCACCACGGCCGAGTCGCTCGCGATGTACAGCACCCGTCCCCAGCCCCGCGCCGTCATCCGGGGAAGGTACGCACGGGTCAGCCGCACGCCCGCCAGAACGTTGATCTCGAAGTAGCGGCGCCACTCCTCGTCGCTGATCTCCAGAGCGGGCCGGGACCCGAAGATGCCCAGGTTGTTGACCAGGATGTCGACGTCGGGCAGCTCCTCGACGGCCCGGGCGGCGCCCTCCTCCGTGCCCAGGTCCGCCGCGACGGGTACGAATCGCCCGTCGGGCACCTCGGCGCGCAGCGCGTCGACGCTCTTCGCCAGCCGGTCGGCATGGCGTCCGTTGACACCCACGCGGGCTCCGGCACGGGCCAGGCCCGCGGCGATCTCGGCACCGATACCTTGGGAAGAGCCTGTCACCAGGGCGGTTCGCCCGGCGAGGTCGAGATGCATGGGGTCACTCCTTGTCTCGGCGTACGGTCCACGGGTGTCCTCCCGGTCACCTGCCCACCATCGCCGACACGCAACGTCGCCGCAGGCCGAACCCCGGTGCGGCGGATCCGCGGCGCGGCGACGATACTGGCACTCGCCCGCGCCCCTGCTCACAGATGGACTCATGCCAAGTTCCTCCAGCACCCCCGCCACCGTTCCCCCCACCGTCTGGACCGCCCGCGGCCGTCACACCGGGCCCGCCGCCGAAGAGGTCTCCCGGCTCCGGCTCCAGGAGCTCAAGGACAGCGGGGTCGTCCTCGACTTCCTCGAACTGCCCGAGGAGGAGACGGCCGGCGAACGGGTCGTCGAAGCCCGTTGGCTCGCTCCCGAGGGGGTGACCGTGCGGGCCCGGCTTGCGACGGGGCCCGACTCGGGCGAGGGGCGGGAGTGGGTGCTGGCGGCGGAGGCGGAGCAGCCGTGGGACCAGCGCTGGCCCTCCCCCGCCACGATGTTCTGGCCCGATGCGGCCGACGTCCCCTGGGACCACGAGCCGGTGACCGGGATGCGCCTGCGGGACCTCAATCTCCTGCCCGAGGACGACAAAGAGGTACGGCGTCTGCTCAAGAGCGCCGTGCGGGACAGCTGGAGCATCCATGTCGTGGTGCACGAGGCCATGACCCCCGACCAGGCGGGCCGTCGGCCGCTGGCCCGGCTGCTGCCGCCGAGTCTGCGCCACCGGGTGGTGGAGCACCGCGCGGCACCGCACCAGTTCCGGGTGGTGAACTGGGCCCTGCGGGACGTGGGCGTGCAGGTGCCGCGCGGTGGTGCGGTGGTCCTGCCGACGAAGGCGCGTCCCTCCGGCTCCGACGAGCACGGCTTCTCCGTGCGCAGCGTCTTCCTGGACGGCTCGCAACCCGTCGAACTCATCGACGCGGTGACCCGCTTCGCGGCCTTGCCCACACCGCTGCCCGACGGTGCCGCCAAGGCCCTCACCGCGTTGCGGAACAACTGGCACCTGCTGAGCCTCGAGGAGGAACTCGCCCGTCAGCGCGCACTCGTGGCGATGTACGCCGAGGCTCTCGAGGCGATGACCAAGTCCCGCGACCTGTACCGGGAGGCCGCCGAGCGCGCCGGCGAGGCACTGGCCGTCTACCGCGAATCGGCCCCTGCCCTCGCGCCCGCCCCCGCCGAGGAGAAGCCGAGCCCGCCCGGTCCGCAGGCCGGATCTCCCCTCCAGCAGCTGACCCGGACCTTCGAACGCCTCAGGAGCACCGCCAGAACGTTCCGTCCCACGCCGGAGGAGAACGGCTCCGACGCCACCCGCGAAACCCCCGGCCCCTGACCCTCGACCATCCGGACGGCAAGAAACATCCCCGTCCGATGCCCGGCGAAGGCGCCCCGGACGGGTCAGCGGGTTCCGGCCGGTGACTGGACGGTCGGAGGCGTTCCGGCCGGGCGAGCGGGGTCCGGCCGACGTTGCCAAAAGTGGACGCGTTCCGGCCGGGCGAGCCTGGTCCGGCCCGCGTCGCCACAAGCGGACGCGTTCCCGGACGGGCCGGCGGGTTTCGCGGAGTAGGCGGGTGGGCTGGTTCCAGCCGGTGACTGGAGGGGCGGACGCGTTCCGGCCGGGCGAACCGGGTCCGGCCCGCGCCGCCACAAGTGCACCCGTTCCGGCCCGGCCGGCGGGTTTCGCGGGGTAGGCGGGTGGGCTGGTTCCAGCCGGTGGCGATACCGCCGTACCGCTCCCGCTCCGGTCGAGCGGGACGGTACGACCCCGGAGTCGGCCCCGGCCGGCGTATCCGGCACCCGGCCCGGAGGACCGGTGGTCGCGCCCGCAGTCCCGGCGCGGCGCACCGGGCCTGTGGCATGCCCACGAGGGCCGGACTCCGCGCGCCGCACCGGTCCGCCCCACGCGGTCCGGACTCCGCGCCGCACCGGTCCGGACGTGTCAGCCGCCGCTGTGTGGATACGCGGTGTGCACGGCATCACGGCCGCCCCGCGTCCCGGAAGGCTATCCACGACATGGGCACCGATCACCACGACGACGGCCCGGGGGGCGCCGTCGCCCGTCAGCAGTCCGAGACGGCGCTGCGGGTCAACGGCAAACCGCACATGCTGACCGTCGACAACCGGCGGGTCCTGCTGGACCTCCTGCGCGAGGACCTCGGCCTCAGCGGCGCCAAGAAGGGCTGCGACCACGGTCAGTGCGGCGCCTGCACCGTCCTGGTGGACGGCCGGCGGGTCAACAGCTGTCTGCTGCTCGCGGTCGCCCTTGACGGCTGCGACATCACGACCGTGGAGGGGCTCGCCGCCGACGGGGAGTCGCTGCATCCGCTCCAGCAGGCATTCCTGGACCGCGACGCCTTCCAGTGCGGGTACTGCACCCCGGGGCAGATCTGCTCCGCGATCGGCGCGCTCGCCGAGGCCGCCGCCGGTCACCCCTCGCACGTCACCGACCCGGCCGCGCCCTCCGGCCGGCCGGTGCCGCTGGGCCGGGAGGAGATCCGCGAGCGGCTCAGCGGGAACATCTGCCGGTGCGGCGCCTACCCGCGCATCGCCGATGCCGTCGAGGACGTGATCCCGTGAAGGCCTTCGACTACGTACGGGCCGGGACCGTGGCCGAGGCCGCCGACGCCTTCTCCGCCCGCCCCGGCGCCCGCTATCTCGGCGGCGGCACCAATCTCGTCGACCTGATGAAGCTCGGGGTCGAGCGGCCGGCCGCCCTCATCGACGTCAGCCGACTCCCGCTGGACCAGGTGGAGGAACTGCCCGACGGCTCGCTGCGCGTCGGCTCCATGGTCCGCAACAGCGACCTCGCGGCCCAGCCACGCGTCCGCGACCGCTACCCCGCGCTGTCCCAGTCCCTCCTGGCGGGCGCCTCCGGGCAACTGCGCAACGCGGCGACCACGGGCGGCAACCTTCTGCAGCGCACCCGTTGCCCCTACTTCCAGGACGTCTCCAAGCCCTGCAACAAACGCGAGCCGGGCAGCGGCTGCGGCGCCCTGGACGGCGTGCACCGCGACCACGCGGTCCTCGGACACTCCGCGCACTGCATCGCCACCCACCCCTCCGACATGGCCGTCGCCCTGGCCGCCCTCGACGCGCGGATCGAGCTGTACGGCGACGAGGGCGCCCGGAGCGTCGCCGCGGCCGACTTCCACCGGCTGCCCGGGGACCGGCCGGAGCAGGACACCGAGATCCGGCCCGGCGAACTCGTCACCGGGGTGCTGCTCCCCGCGACGACCGGCGGGCTGCCGTCGCTGTACCGCAAGGCCCGCGACCGGGCCTCGTACGCCTTCGCCCTCGCGTCCGTGGCGGCCGTGGTGCAGGTGCGGGACGGTGTCGTGGCACAGGCCGGGATCGCGTTCGGCGCGCTGGCGCACCGGCCCTGGCGGGCCCGGCGGGCGGAAGAGGCACTGGTGGGCGCCGCTCCCACCGCGGCCGCCTTCGCCCACGCCGTCGACCTCGAACTCGCCGAGGCCCGGCCCCTGCGGGACAACGCCTACAAGGTGCCGCTGGCCCGCGGTCTGGCCCTGGACGTCCTGACCCGGCTCACCGCGGCCGCCAGGACCTGAACCGCCACACCGAGGAGGACTTCATGGCCGGCACAACCGCCGTCGGCGCTCCCGTCGAGCGCAGGGAAGGACGGGCCAAGGTCACCGGCACCGCCCGCTACGCCGCCGAGCACGCGCCGGCGGGTCGGGTCCACGCCTGGCCGGTCCCGGCGACGATCGCCCGGGGCCGTGTCACCCGGGTCGACTCCGCGGACGCCCTCGCGTTGCCCGGCGTCCTGGCCGTGCTGACCCACGAGAACGCGCCGCGACTGGCCGAGGCGGACGATCCCACCCTCGCCGTACTGCAGAACCCGTCGGTGCCGCACCGCGGTTGGTTCGTGGCGCTGGTGGTGGGCGAGAGCCTGGAGGCCGCCCGGGCCGGCGCCGCCGCGGTGCACGTCGCGTACGACGTGGAGGCACACGACGTGACGCTCACCGACACCCACCCGGCGGCGTACGTCCCCGACAAGGCCAACGACGGCTATCCGGCCCGTAGCGAACACGGTGACCCCGAGGGGGCGTTCGGCTCCTCGGCCGCCCGGATCGACGTCGGCTACCGGGTGCCGCCGCTGCACAACCACCCCATGGAGCCGCACACCTCCACCGCCCGCTGGGACGGCGACCGGCTCACCGTGGACACCTCCAGCCAGGGCTCCTCCGCGGTACAGGCCGTGCTCGCCGGGCTGTTCGAACTGCCGGCCGACCGGATCAGGGTGCGGGCCGAGCACGTCGGCGGCGGTTTCGGGTCCAAGGGCACGCCCCGCCCCGACGTCGTACTCGCCGCGCTGGCGGCACGGCTGACCGGGCGGCCGGTCACCGTCGCCCTGCCCCGCCGTTTCCTGCCCGCCACCGTCGGACACCGGGCGCCGACCCTGCACCGGCTGCGGCTCGGAGCGGCCGCCGACGGCCGTCTCACCAGCGTCGTCCACGAGGTGGTCACCCACACCTCCCGCGTCAAGGAGTTCGTGGAGCAGGCGGCGGTACCCGCCCGGGTCATGTACGCCGCGCCCCACCTCCGTACCCTGCACCGCGTCGCGCCACTGGACGTGCCCACACCGTCCTGGATGCGCGCCCCCGGCGAGGCGCCCGGCATGTACGCCCTGGAGTCGGCCATGGACGAGCTGGCCGACGAACTCGGCATGGATCCGGTCGAGTTGCGGATCGTCAACGAGCCCGACGCCGAACCCGACAGCGGCAAGCCCTTCAGCAGCAGGCATCTCGTGGAGTGCCTGCGCGAGGGTGCCCGTCGCTTCGAATGGTCCGGACGCGACCCCCGACCGCGCTCCCGCGAGGCCGGGCCCCTGCTCGTCGGCTCCGGGGTGGCCGCCGCGACCTATCCCGTGTTGGTGCATGACTCCGCCGCGGCGGCGCAGGCGCTGCCCGACGGCTCGTTCGTGATCCGCGTCAACGCCGCCGACATCGGGACGGGCTCCCGCACCGTGCTCGCCCAGATCGCCGCCGACGCCCTCGGTGTGGCCCTGGAACGGGTCAGGACCGAGGTCGGCAGCACCGACCTGCCGCGGGCTTCGCTGGCCGGCGGCTCCTCCGGCACCGCCTCCTGGGGCTGGGCCGTGCACGACGCGTGCGCCGAACTCGCGGCCCGGCTGGCCGAGCGCCCCGGGCCGCTGCCCGAGGAGGGCGTCACCGCGCGGGCCGACACGGCCGGTCGGGCCGACGCCGACAGTCCCTGGGCGCGTCACGCCTTCGGAGCGCACTTCGCCGAGGTCACCGTCGACACGGTGACCGGCGAGACCCGGGTCCGCCGCCTGCTGGGGGTCTTCGCGGCCGGGCACATCCTCAACGCCCGTACCGGACGCTCCCAGTTCGTCGGCGGCATGATCATGGGCCTGGGCATGGCACTGACCGAGGGCAGCACGATGGACGCGGCCTTCGGCGACTTCGCGGAATCCGACCTGGCGTCCTACCACGTGCCGGCGCACGCCGACGTGCCCGACATCGAAGCGCACTGGATCGACGAGGACGACCCCCACCTCAACCCCATGGGCAGCAAGGGAATCGGCGAGATCGGCATCGTGGGCTCCGCCGCCGCGATCGGCAACGCCGTGCACCACGCCACCGGCGTCCGCTTCCGCGAACTGCCCCTCACGCCCGACCGCGTCCTGGCCGGCCTGGCGAGCCACGCCGGCCAACGGCGCGAACGGTAGGCGAAGGGCAGGCGGTACCGATACGGATCAGTCCGCGCCGCGGTCGCCCTCCGCCAGGGGCCGTGCCGAGGTGGCGCGGCTCGCCGGCTGCGCCGCCAGGCGGGCGAACAGAGCCGTCAGCGCGGCCAGGGAGGCGAACGCGGCGGCCGTACCGATGATCCAGCCCGGCGCGAGGGTGAGCTCCAGGGCCCGGGAGAAGCCCGACGAGTGGAATCTGCTCCGCGACAGTTGGGCGACGGCCAGGCCGGCCGGCACCCAGATCGCCGGCATGAGCACGGGCAGTACGGGACGTACGGCCAGCAGCACCGCCAGGAGCACGCACAGCGCCGACACGCCGAGGGCGAAGCCGTAGACGCGCAGGGACGCGCCGTCCCGGTGCGGGAAGCAGAGCAGCGCGCAGCCGATCAGCGCCAGCGCGGCGAGACGGGACGGCCAGGGCGCGGGCCTGGTGGCGGGTGCCGCGCGGGCCGAGCGCGGTGGCGCACCGGTCGTCTCCGACACGGGGTCCGATTCCGCTCCTCGGGCGGATTCCGGCGGTGTCGCCGGCTCCGGCTCCGGCGGGTCCGCCTGTTCTCGCCGTTCCTCGGCCAGCCGGCCGATCAGCTCGACGAGGTCCTCGACGGGCCGGCCCGCGGCGGCCGCCCGCACCGCTTCCTGCCCGCAGCGCGCGTCCAGCGGCGTGCGGTGCAGCAGCTCCAGCAGCCGTGTCACGTCCGCCACCGGCCGGTGTTCGGCCGCGGCGCGTATCGCCTCGTCGGCACTGCCCCCGTCACGCGGGGGCCGGGTCAGCAGGTCGACCAGCCGGGCGACGTCCTCCACGGACCGATCCACACCGGCCGCCCGCAGTGCGGCGACCGTGGCCCGCGCGTACGCGGGCGACTGCTCCAACAGCGTGACGAGCCGGACGACGTCCTCCAGCGGCCGGTCCACCACGACAGCACGCACCAGCTCGCCGACCGGATCACCGAACGCGTCCCCGGACGGCGCTACGGACGACCCCGGGGACGACGCTACGGACGGCGATACGGACGGCGATACGGACGGCGATACGGCGGGACCGTCGGCGCGGACCGGACCGGTGGGGCGGGCCTGCCCGACGGCAGGGATGGCACCGATCACCCCACCGGGTCCGATCCAACCCTCCCCGCGGGCCGAACCGGTGGGGGCGAACGGACGGTCCACGGAAGCCGCCCCGCCGGCCGCGAACGCAGGCTCGTCGGCGGCGACCGGACCCGCAGCGGCAATCGGACGGCCCGCGGGAACCGACTCGCCGGCCGCGAACCCGGAATCCTCCCTGCCGACCGGCCCCGTAGCGGCGAACGGACGGTCCCCGAGAGCCTGCCCGCCGGGCACGAACCCGGAATCGTCGGCGGAGACCGGACCCGTAGCCGCAATCGGACGGTCCACGGAAGCCGCCCCGCCGGCCGCGAACCCGGAATCCTCCCTGCCGACCGGCCCCGTAGCGGCGAACGGACGGTCCGAGGGTGCCTGCCCGCCGGGGGCGAACAGGGAATCGTCGGCGGCGACCGGAGCCGTAGGGGCGAATGAGTGGTCTGCCGCGGCCGGGCCGCTCGCTGCGTACCGGGCTTCGTCGGCCGCGACCTGACCGGCGTGGGCGGCGACTTGACCGGTGGAGGCGGTGACGTGGCCGGTCGAGGCGGCGACGGGGCCGGCGTGGACGGCCGGGCCATCGGTGGGGGCGTCGACCGGACCGTTGGCGACGCCCGAGTCCGAGGAGCCGGCAACCGGACCGTTGGCGACGCCCGAGTCCGTGGAGCCGGCAACCGCACCGGTGGCGGCGTCCGAGTCGGTGGAGGCGGCGGCGACAGGACGGCCGGGGGCGGACGGGCCCTCGGGGCCGATCGGCCCGTCGGCGGCGATCGATTGTGTGGGGGACGTGTCGGCTTGGTGGGACTGGGCTGGTGAGGACCCGGTGGTCATGCTCTGCTCCAGGGGAAGGGTGCGGATGCTCTCTAGCCCCCCGACGCGCGACCGCGACGTCACGATCACCATTACTAGGGCCCCCTGTTCCCGCGCGCCACTCGGGTGATCCGGGCGGATGAGTGCCTGCCGGCGCCCCCAGCGGGAATCCGAGTAACAGCGCCCGCCGCGCGGCGCACCGAGCAGAGGGAGGGCCGCCATGGATTCGACCACAGCGCTGATCGTCGGCGTCGCGATCGTCGCGGCACTCGTGCTGGCCGTGGCGATCGGCCTGCTGGTACGGCTGGTGCGGGCCCGGCGCGGGTTGCGGCGGGCGGGTCTTCCGACCGGTCCGCGCTGGGTTTTCTGGGGCGCTCTTCTCTACTTCGTGCTGCCGACCGATCTGCTGCCCGACCCCGTGTATCTGGACGACATCGGCGTCCTGCTCCTCGCCCTGCGCTCCGTGCGCGGCCCGGCCGGAGAACGGGCTCGCGAGGAGCTCGACCGACCCTGACTACGGAGAGTAAGGAAACCAATCACCCGTTCGATTCGTATAAGTCTCAGGAAGCCGAGGGAAGTCGGCGGACCGGGCGGGGTCGAAGGGTGACGGCCGCCTGACCGAAGCAGCACCGGCGAGGGGAAAACGATGCAACCGTTCACGCTCAACTACGCACGTCCGGCAGCGGAGTTCGAAGCCGTTGTGCCCTATGTCTACGACTCCGGGCTGCAGTTGAACGTGCTCTTCGACGGGCGGGTGGCCGCCTGCGACAAAGCCCTGCTGAGAGAACTGGGGACGACAACCTCCACGGCGGGCTCCAAGACGCACTTCGACGACTGAACACGGAACCAGCCGAAATGACCGTGTTGATTCTGACCTGCGAAGAGGACGTGACCGCGGACATGGTGATCGTGCACCTGAACGCGTCCGCCGTCCCGGTGGTCCGTCTCGATCCCGCCGACCTGACCGGCGGTGTCGCCCTGTCCGGCGAGTTCGTCCACGGCGCGTTCCGAGGCCATCTCTCCGCCTCGGGGCGCCTGGTGAGCATCAGCGGCCTGCGTTCCATCTGGGTGCGCAGGCCGGGCCCCGCCGCCTCACGGGCGGCCGAGCGCTCCGAGTGGCTGACCGAGGAGTCCGGCCAGGCGCTCTACGGCATGCTCCGCGGATCGCAGGCCCGTTGGAT
The DNA here is from genome assembly GCF_041435115.1 of Streptomyces sp. NBC_00289. Taxonomy (NCBI): domain Bacteria; kingdom Bacillati; phylum Actinomycetota; class Actinomycetes; order Kitasatosporales; family Streptomycetaceae; genus Streptomyces; species Streptomyces sp. NBC_00289. The sequence continues at coordinate 1,749,206 of NZ_CP108046.1, forward strand.
GAACCATCCCGACGCGTCCCGCCGGGCCCGCCACAAGCCCTGGCAGCTCCGGCTCGCCCAGCGCTGCGGCCTGCCCGTGCCGGCCACGCTCATCACGACGTTCCCGCAGGCCGCCCGGGAGTTCGCGGCGCGCTACCCGGACCTGGTGGTCAAGCCGGTCTCCGGCGCCCACCCGCAGGATCCGCCGAGGGCCGTCCCGACCAGCCGCGTCAACCCCGACGCGGACTTCTCGGCCGTCGCGTTCGGCCCCACCCTGCTGCAGCGCCGGGTCGCCAAACGGGCCGACATCCGGCTCACCGCGGTGGGCGAGCGGTTGCTGGCCGCCCGCAAGGCGGTCCCCCCGGACGCGGATCCCGACGAGGTCGACGTCCGTTTCGCCGCGAACGCCTCACCCTGGCGCGCCACGGACGTGCCGCCGCGCATCGCCTCGGCCGTGCGGGCATATCTGAGCGAGGCGGAACTGGCCTACGGCGCTTTCGACTTCGCGGAGGACGCCGACGGAACCTGGTGGTTCCTGGAGTGCAACCAGTCGGGTCAGTTCGGCTTCGTCGAGGTGGAGACGGGGCAGCCGATCGCACGCGCCATCGCCGAGTGGCTGGCCGATCCCGGGCCGGGGCGGGGTGCCCGTGTCAACGGCGCGAACTCGGCGGTCTCGTGACGCGGGATCAGTACGGCCGGTGGCCCGGCGGCGGCAGCGCCGCCCGCTGCCATCCGGCGCCCGGGGACGCCTGGCGTTCGGGAGCGGGCGCGGGGGCGCCGAATGACTGCAGGGGGCGCATCACGTACTCCAGTTCCCTGGTCACGCGCTCGGCCTCCCTGCGGGTCTGAGTGGGGATGTCGCCGCGCTCCGCGACGAGCCGGTCGTAGATGGGGGAATCCTGGAACACCCGTGCACGCGCCTTTCGAGTCGTGGCCCACGCGCATGGGCACGACTGTCAAGTGTAGGGGCCCCCGTACACCGGGGTGCGAATTCCCTGGGGGACTTGACGAGGACAGCGGGTCCGTGGGCGGCCGGCACCGCGGCCGCCCACGCGTGCGTCACACCGCCAGCAGGTCGTTCTCCCCGTCCGCGTCCGCCGTGGTGACGGAGTCCGTCCGGCCGGCGGGGTCCGTCGCGGTGACGGGTGTCCGCCCCGAGGCGACGAGTACGGCGTCCGCCCGGGCCACCGCCTCGTGGAGACTCGTGGTGCCCATCGTCACACACAGTGTGTAACTGACGTCTTCCAGTTCACGTGCCGCAGCCGCGTTCTCCGTCTGCGCCTGAGCGATCCGCAGCGATGCGTAACGCGTCAGTAGTTCCCTGACGACCTTCGGGTCCGGAACGAGCACGAAGCGCCCCTCTCTCGTGTTTCGCTTCGTGTGCCCGGATGGGGCCGAATCATTCGCCATCACCGCACACCGGTACATGAATGGCGCAATTCAGTCGTCGGCCTCCACCGGCTCCCCCGGGCGCCGGCCGTCCGCCCGTCCGCCGCTCCTCACGCGACCTGTCCGCCGTGCAGGGCGGTGTACGCCCCGTTCCGGCGCAGGAGTTCGTCGTGCGTCCCGATCTCATCGATCCGTCCCTCGTCCATCACCACGATCCGGTCCGCGCCGCGCACGGTGGACAGCCGGTGGGCCACCACGAACGTGGTCCGGCCGCGCACCAGCCGGGCCAGCGCCTGCTGGACGAGGGCCTCCGAGCGGGTGTCCAGCGCCGAGGTCGCCTCGTCCAGGACCAGCACCCGGGGGTCGCGTATCAGCGCGCGGGCGATGGCGAGCCGTTGACGCTGTCCGCCGGAGAGTCTGGCTCCGCGATCGCCGACCAGGGTGTCGAGGCCCTGCGGGAGCTGTTCGACGAACTCCAGCGCGTTGGCGTCGCGCAGTGCCGCGCGCACCGTCTCCTCGTCGGCGTCGTCCATGCCGTAGGCGACGTTCTCGCGGATCGTGCCGTCGAAGAGGATCGACTCCTGCGGCACCACGGACACGAACCGGCGGTAGGTGCGCAGGTCGAGGGTGTTCATGTCGGTGCCGTCGAGCAGCAGCCGGCCCGCCGTCGGGCGGATGAACCCGATGACGAGGTTGAGCACGGTGGACTTCCCCGCGCCGGAGGCCCCCACCAGGGCGACGGTCTCTCCCGGTGCGACGGAGAGCGTGAAGTCGCGTACGGCGGACCGGCCGCCGTCCTCGTACGCGTGGCCGACCCCTTCGAAGGTGACCGCGCCACGCAGCGAGGTGAGTTCCGCCTTGCCCTCGTTGTCCTCCAGTTCGGGCGCCTGCAGCACCTCGCCGACCGAACGGACGGACTCCAGCCCCTTGGTGATGACGGGGGCGAGCCCCGCGAGGGTGGTCGTCGAGTTGGTGAGCGTGGTCAGAAAGGCGCTGAGCATCACCACGTCGCCGGGCGTGACACCCCAGACGCCGTAGTACGACCCCTGCCGCGGCGCGGGCTACACACGCCGGCGGCGCCCTACTCCCCCAGCGTGCGGGCGAGTTCCGTGGTGGCCTGCGCGATCGCGGTGTCCTCGTCGTCCATCAGCCCGCGCAGGACACCGCGCCGGGCGTGGACCGCCTTCCTGGCGGCCCGCTCCCACACCACGGGGTTCTCACGGTGGTTGAGGAGTTTGGGGTAGACGGCGGCCGTGCTCTCCCACTGCCGGGCGTCGGCGATGCTCTTCAGCAACTGGATGATCTCCGCCCGGCAGGTCACGTGGGGAAGCTGGGCGAGCTCCCACAGGAAGGGCACCGTGGCGGCCGTGGCCTGCTCCACGACGAAGCCGTACTGGCAGATGCGTTTGCGCAGATCGCCGACGGCGGCCCGGGCGGTGGCGGCGTCACCCCAGGCGACGCCGTTCAGCAGCAGCGGGATGGCGGCCGCGCAACCGGTGGAGTCCCGGATCTCGCACCAGGGCACCTGGGCGAGATCCATCAGGGGCGTGGGCCTCGCCACTCCCTTCTGGGGCGTGGCGTGGTCGGTGCGCTCGGTGCTCGGTGCGTGCGTCGGAGCGGTGCGCATGGCGAGAGGCCTTTCCGCGGCGGTCATGTCAGGGGGGAGGGAGGGTCGACAACCTGGCCCACACGGTCTTGCCGGCCGGGGGATCGGGGGTCCAGCCCCATTCCTCGGCCAGCGCGTCGACGATGCACAGACCCCGGCCGTTCTCCCGCAGTTGCAGGTCGTCGACGGGGTGGCACGGGAGCGGATTGTCGCCCGGATCGGAGACGGCGAGCAGCACATGGGCGGGGTCGAGCACGAGCCGCAGCCACACCTCCGGGTCGGCCCTGGGTGCGCGCGGTACCCCGTGCTCCACGGCGTTGGCCGCGAGTTCGGTGATCACGAGGGCGGCGTCGTCGCTGCGGTGGCCGAGCGACCAGCGGTGCAGCGTTTCATGGGTGAAGGCACGGGCCCGGGCGAACCCCTCGCCGCTGCAGGCGATCCGCAGGGCGACGGGCTGGACGGTACCGCTTGCCCACGGTGGCTTCGCGAACGGCTGCTCGCCCGGCGCGGCCGGGCGGGGCGGTCGCGCGGACCCATCGGTCCAGGCCGCTCCACCTGCCCCGGACACGGTCCGGCCCAGCGGCCGGTGTGTGTGGTCCACAGGTGCTGACACGGCATCTCCCTGATGCGACGTCAAGACGAAGCGCCACCACGGGGGTTGACGCCACAGCTATTATCCACGCTGAGAGCGCTCGTGTGCAATTGCACGAGAAATTGCGCGTCGGACGGGTGATGCGGGAGGGACCCGCGAAGCCGCCTGACTCCCCTCGGGGAGCCGGGCCCGGTGTCCGGCGAGGAACGTGAACAGCAAGGAGACAGGAGTGCCGCAAGTGCGGAACGGAGTGCGGGCAAGCTCGTTGGACGCCCGATGGATCAAGAGCCGGCGCAGCAACGCCGAGGGGAACTGTGTCGAAGTGGCCACTCTGGCGAACGGAGGTGTCGCCCTGCGCAACTCCCGCGATCCCGACGGGCCGGCACTGGTCTACACACCGGCCGAGGTCGCGGCGTTCCTCGCGGGCGCGAAGGACGGCGAGTTCGATCATCTGCTGTGACGCCGGCTGCGGCCGCTCCGGCTGAAGCGGAGGCCAACTCCCCTGTTTCTCACAGGGGATGGGGCCGGTCCGGCGGGGTGCGCTAGGGTGAATGGTCTCTGTGTCGGTCCGCTGGGAGTCAGGATGTCCGCCGAATCGCCCCGCGTCTCCCGCCTGGAACCCTATCTGGAGCGCCCCGAGCCGGCGCCGACCCTGCTGAAGATGCTGGTCGGCGTGCAGCTGGCGGGCTTCCGCGAGGATGCCGGGTTCGCCCAGGACCAGGCGGCTCGAACCCTCGGATTCAGTGCGGCGAAATTGTCCCGCATCGAGTCGGGCAAGGGGCGCAGGCCCCCGGCGGAAACCGACGTCCGGGCGCTGCTGGAGCTCTACGGCACCGAGGACTACGAGGCGTCGGTGCTCCTCAAGCTGTTGCAGCGCGCCGGCGAGCCGGGCTGGTGGCAGCGCTACGACAAGCGGCTGATGCCGGAGTGGTTCGACCGGCTGGTCGGCCTCCAGGAAGCGGCCGCCGCGATCCGTACCTTCGAGATCCAGTACGTGCCCGGCCTGTTGCAGACCCCCGCCTACACCGAGGCGGTGGTACAGCGCGGTCTGCCGTCCGCACCGGCGAGCGAGGTCCGGCGCCGGGTCGAACTGCGCACCCGCAGAGCGCAGTTGCTGCACCGGGCGGACGCCCCGCAGCTGTGGGCGGTCATCGACGAATCGGTGCTGTTGCGCGTCCTGGGCAGCCGCGAGGTCATGCGGGAGCAGCTCGAGCACCTCGTCATGATGGCCGAACGCTCGCATGTGACCGTGCAGATCGTGCCGTTGGACGTGACGAACGCGTCGGCACCGGCCATCCCGGTGACCTATCTGCGTTTCGGGGGCCTCGACCTGCCCGACGTCGTCTACCTGGAGCACATCAGAAGCGCCAACTTCCTCGAGGACCAGGACGAGACCGAGGAGTACCGGGTGGCACTGGACCGGCTCGCCGACGAGGCCCTCACCCCGCGCGAGTCCCTGGACCTGCTGCGCGAGACGATGGAGCGGCGCTACCCGGGCCCGTGATCACCGGCAGACGGCGACCGCCCGGAACCTGTCCCGGCGGATACGCCGGGACAGGTCGGACGGCCGGTCAGCGAATGCGGCCCACTCCGCCGAACTCGATCCATTCCTGGGTGAGCTGACGGGGAGCCACCTCGGAGTCGGGTCGCCAGGTCGACACCTCCACCAGGCCCGGGTCGAGGATCTCCAGTCCCTCGAACAGCTCGGCGACGTCCTTCTCCTGGCGGACCCGGCCCCAGTGCCCCTGCGTGACCTGGCCCATGAAGTCGGTGACGAACCTGCGGACCTCGGGGTCCTCGCTGACCAGCTGGCACATCAGCATGAAGCTGCCCGGGGCCAGCCGGTCGGCGACCCGGCGGGCCAGGGCGAGGGGGCCGTCCGTCTCGCTGTCGGGGATGCAGTGCATCACCGAGTTGAAGAGCACGGCGACGGGCTGGGAGAAGTCGATCAGGCGCTGCGTCTCGGGGTGCGAGAAGATCGCGTCCGTCTCCCGCATGTCCGCGTGGATGACGGCGGTGCGCTGGTCCTGTTCGAGCAGTGCCCGGCCGTGGACGAGCACCATCGGGTCGTTGTCGACGTAGACGACGTGGGTGTCGGGATTGATGCCCTGGGCGACCTGGTGCACGTTGTCCTGCGTGGGCAGGCCGGATCCGTGGTCGAGGAACTGGCGGATTCCGTACTCCGCCGCCAGCGTCCGCACCGCCCGCTGGAGGAAGCGCCTGTTGTTGACCGCCAGACGACGCGTGCTGGGCACGACCTTGTCGAGTTCCTCGCACGCTGCCCGGTCCGCGGCGTAGTTGTCCTTGCCGCCCAGGTAGTGGTCGTACATCCGCGCGGCCGTTGGCACGGTGGCGTCGATCGACGTGGACAGCTGCTTGCCGGTGTGCATCGTTCCCCCAGATACGCGCCGCGCCAACTGGACTGGCATGACAGGGAGTCCATCCTAGGGAACCGCCCTCGGCCGGTGCCAGTCCATGGACGATCCCGGCCACGACCGAACGAATCCGACGCGCGGGACGGCCCCCGCGCGCCGGACGGTGTCCGCCGCCGTCCGTCAGACGGCGTCCAGTTCGGCGAGTTCGCCGGCGTCGAGCACGAGTTCGGCGGCCGCGACCGAGTCACGGATGGTCTCCGGCCGGCTCGCGCCCGGGATGGGCACGACCACCGGCGACCTGGCGAGCATCCAGGCCAGGCACACCCGCTGCGGACTCACCCCGTGGGCCTCGGCGATCCGTGCGAACGGGGCGTACGAGGAGCCCAGTTCGCTCGCCCGGGAGATGCCGCCGAGCGGGCTCCAGGGCAGGAAGGCGATGCCGAGTTCGTCGCACAGGCGCAGTTCCGGCTCGCTGGAGCGGAAGGCCGGGGAGAACTGGTTCTGCACCGAGACCAGCCTGCCGCCGAGGATCTCGCCGGCCTGCCTGATCTGGTCCGGGTCGGCGTTGGAGATGCCCGCCATGCGGATCTTCCCCTCGTCCAGGAGGTCCCGCAGCGCGCCGACGGACTCGGCGTACGGCACCCTCGGGTCGGGGCGGTGGAACTGGTAGAGGCCGATGGCCTCCACGCCGAGCCGGCGCAGGGAGTCCTCGCAGGCCCGCTTGAGGTGCTCGGGGCTGCCGTCGAGCGTCCAACTCCCGCCCCCGGGACGCAGATGGCCGCCCTTGGTGGCGACCAGGACGTCCCGGCCCAGGTCGTGGGAGGCGAGCGCCTTGGCGATCAGGGTCTCGTTGTGACCCAGGTCGTCGGCGCCGAGGTGGTAGGCGTCGGCGGTGTCGATGAGCGTCACGCCGGCCTCCAGTGCGGCGTGGACGGTGGCGAGGGAGCGCGCCTCGTCCGGCCGCCCCTCGATGGACATGGGCATGGCGCCCAGGCCGATGGCACTGACGTCGACGTCACCGATGCGGCGAGTGTGCATGTGCTCGTGACCTCTTTCGGCTGTCGCGCGGAAGCGATGGCGTCCGGCGCACCCCCGCGCGGGCGGCGCGCCGGACGCACTCCAGCCTGGCCGACCGGTCGCCCGAGGTCCAACAGGAGAACGAGAACGCATTCAGCACCGGTGCGACTGAATCAGGCCGGCCGGCCGGGCCGGGGCCTCACGAGGTACGCGAGTTCAGGTACTCCTCCACGCCGGGGGCGCTGTGCGCGTCCTCCACCTTCACCAGAGCGCCGGCCGCCTTCGGGTCCGGCTTCAGCACATAGGTCTCCAGGCTGGCCGGCCGGGAGACGTCGGAGAAGTCCAGCGGGCTGCCCAGCCCGGTGTCGGCGTTCTTCTGCGCGCGGTGGGCGGCGACCACGTCCTCCCGGGCGAGGCTGCCCGCCGCGCAGGCCTTCTTCAGGTCCGCGCCGATCAGCTGGGCCGCGTTGTACCCGGACAGGACACCGGAGTCCACCGGCGAGCCCGGGAACTTCTTCTCGTAGGCGGAGACCATGCGCCGTACGCCCGGCAGGTCGGAGCTGACGGCCGGCGCCGCGCTCACCACGCTGAGCATGCCCTCGAGGGCGGCCGCCGCGGGCGTCTTCATGAGCTGGGGTGCGAAGCCCGGGGCGTTGCTGACGATCGGCACACGCAGTCCCCGGGAGGCCGCGACGCCGGCCAGCGAGGCGGTCTGGGCGGGGCCGGCGCTGATCAGGATCGCCTTGACCTTCGCCTTGCGCAGCGCGGACACCTGGGCGGACAGGTCGGTGTCCGTCGCCTTGATCTTCTGGGCGACCACCTTCATACCGGCCTTGTCGGCCGCCCAGGTCGATCCCTCCAGGGCGTTGGCGCCGTAGTCGCCCTCGAAGTACACGTGTCCGATCGTGTCGCCCTTGGCCAGGCCCTTGGTGCGGGTGAGGAAGTCGACCGCGGCGAGCATGTCGACGTCGTACGTGGTGCCCAGGACCTGGACGGAGTCCTTGCCGAGGAGGGAGGCGGCCCAGGCCTGCGGGAAGGTGAGCATGTGGTCGCGCTCGATGTCGTCGAGCAGCGCCGCGACCACCGGCGATCCGATGACCTGGGGCAGCGCCACCACGTCGGGGGCGATGTCGGCGTACGTCGTCACCGCCTTCTGTACGTCGTAGCCGTGGTCCTTGACGACGATCTCGATCTGGCGGCCGCAGACGCCGCCCTTGGCGTTGGTCTCGTCGGCCCACATCTTCTGGGCCTGCACGATGCTCTTGCCGAGGGTGGCGTAGGGGCCGGTGAGGTCGGTGAGCGCGCCGAGCCTGATGGTCTTGTCGGTGACGCCGGGGCCGGTCTTGACGCCGTCGGCGCCGCTTCCGGTGTTCTTTCCGTCGGCCTTGGAACTGCAGCCGGTGCCCGCGAGGAGCAGCGCCAGAGCCGTGGCTGCGACGATCCCGGAGGTGCGGTGTCTGTGGTGCGTGGTGTTCACGGGGTGTGCTCCCTGGGTCGTACGGCTTCGGCGGGTGGCAGAGCTGAGGTCGGGGTGTCGGGGGAGGTGGTACGAGGGCTTCGGCGCCGTACGCGGTCGCGGGCGCGCCGGGTGAGTCCGTGCAGGCCGTCGGGCGCGAACAGCAGGACCAGGACGATCGCCGCGCCGTAGAGGTAGCGGGCCGCCTCGGTCGGGCCGACCGAGCCGTCCGCGGAGCCGGGTGCCGTCACCAGCGGCAACTGGTCGGCGTAGCGGGTCATCAGCAGGGGCAGCGCGGTCACGAAGACGGCACCCGCGGCGGCTCCGGCCACGGACCCGAGGCCACCGAGCACGATCATGGCGAGGTAGTCGACCGACAGGGCCAGCCCGAAGTAGTCGGGCACGACACGGCGGAAGGCCAGCGCGAGGAGCACGCCGGCGAGACCGGCGTACATCGAGGACGTGACGAAGGCGGCCGAGCGGTAGCGGGCCACGTGCACGCCCATCACGGCCGCCGCGGTCTCGCTGTCGCGCAGTGCCGTCAGGGCCCGGCCCGGACGTCCGCGCAGCAGACCGCGGGCGGTGAACCAGGTGAGGGCGAAGAGGGCGAGGCCGAGGTACCAGAGCCGCTCCTCGGCGCCGAACGGCACGCCGAGCAGGACGAGTTCGGGGTCGTCGGCCGTGAAGCCGAAGCCGCCGAGGGTGAGGGGCGGGACCGAACGGCCGTTGAATCCGCCGGTGACGGAGTCCGCGGTCAGCAGGACGTGGTGGCCGAGGAAGACCAGTGCGAGGGTCGCGACGCCCAGGTAGACGCCGCGCACCCGGCCCGCGACCGGGCTGAACAGGCCGCCCGCCGCGCCGGCGAGGAGCACCGCGAGGACGGCGGCGAGCGCGGGCGGCAGCGCCGGTCCCGGCTCGCCCGCCAGCCATACGTAGCCGTACGCGCCGACCGCGAGGAAGAAGGCGTGGCCGAGGGAGAGCTGGCCGGCGCTACCGGTCAGCAGGCCCAGACCGACGGCGCCGATGGCCGCCGCCAGGGAGAACAGGCCGATCCGCAGCCAGAACGCGTCGAGGTAGAAGGGCAGGGCGCCCAGGACGAGGACGGTCAGGATCACCGTGGCCCGGCGCACCGCCGGCCCGCCGGTCATGAGGTCAGACACGGACCGCTCCCTTGCCGCCGAACAGCCCGGCGGGCCGCACCAGGAGCACGAGCACCATCACGGCGTACGGCGCGACGTCGCCGAACCCCTCGCCCAGGACGTGCAGTTCGGTCTGGTACCCGGCGACGAGTGCCTCGGTCAGGCCGATCAGCAGACTGCCCGCGAGGGCGCCGGCCGGTGAGGCCATCCCGCCGAGGATCGCCGCCGGGAACGCCTTCAGGGCGATCTGTCCGGTGGCCCGCTCCAGGCCGGGAGCCGGGAACGCGGCGAGGAAGACCGCTGCCAGCGCGGCGAGCGCGCCGGCCAGGCACCAGGCGAGGGTCCGCACGCGGGCCTGCCGTATGCCCATGAGGGCGGCCGCCTCCGGGTCCTCCGCCGACGCCCTCAGGGACAGGCCCCAGCCGGTGAACCGGAAGAGGGCGAAGACCGCGCCGATGACCACGGCCGACACCACGATGGCGGCGAGCCGGCTGTCGGCGACGGTCAGCGGGCCGACACGGCTCACCGAGTCCCCCCACGGGTCGCCGAGGGAGAGCAGGTCGCCGCCGATGCGCCGGGACAGGTCGGTGAGCAGGACGATGTCGACGCCGATGGTCACGATGGTCTGCACGTGGGCGGCGTGCGCGTCCTGTTCGCCGCGCTGGAGCAGCAGCCGGTCCAGGGCGCCGGCCACGACCGCGGTCGCCAGGACGGCCACGGCGAGCGCCGCGGCGAAGCCCAGGTCGTCGTGGAGGACTGCGGTGAGGTAGCCGCCGAGCAGGAGCAGCGAGCCGTGGGCAAAGTTCAGTACACCCGAGGCCTTGAAGATGACGACGAAGCCGAGGGCGACCAGTGCGTAGACGGAGCCGAGGGCCAGGCCGTTGAGGAGATTGTCGAGGACGCCGGTCATGCCACGTCCTTTCGTGGGGTCTCGGTGCCGAGGTAGGCGCGGAGCACCTCCGGGTCCTGGCGGACCTCGTCGGGGGTGCCGTGGGCGATGGACCGGCCGAAGTCGAGCACGGTGACCTCGTCGGCGAGCCGCATGACGAGGCCCATGTCGTGTTCCACCAGGAGCACGGACAGGCCGAGCCGGGCGCGGACGTCCTGGACGACCTCGACGGTGCGGGCGCGTTCGGCCGCGTTCATGCCCGCCACCGGTTCGTCCAGGAGCAGCACGCTGGGCTCCAGACACAGGGCGCGGGCGAGTTCCACGCGCTTGCGGTCGCCGTACGACAGGAGGGCCACCGGCCTTTCGAAGTGCCGCTCCAGACCGGTGAGTTCGGCGATCTCGCGGGCCCGGTCGAGGTGCTCCCGCTGTTCCCGGACGGCCCTCGGCAGACGCAGCGCGCTGGCGGCGAAGCCGGCCCGGGACAGGGCGTGCCTGCCCAGCATGAGGTTGTCGGCGACCGTGCCGCCGGTGGTGACGATGTTCTGGAACGTCCGGGCCACGCCGAGGGCGGCGATCCGGTGCGGGGCGAGCCGGGTCAGCTCCTCGTCGCCGAGCCGTACCGTGCCGCCGTCGGGCCGGCACAGGCCCGACAGGACGTTGAAGCAGGTCGACTTGCCGGCTCCGTTGGGTCCGATGAGGGCGTGCACCGAGCCCGGGGCGACGGTGAACGACACCTCGTCGAGCGCGGTGAGGCCGGCGAAGCGCACGGTGACGTCCTCGACCCGCAGCTCGGGAGGAGGGCCGGTCCGGGGGCCACCGTCGCGGGGACGCGCGCTGTTCACGCGACCCCCTGTCCGGGAACGGACGGGTGGTCGGTGCCGGTTTCCTCGCCGAGGTAGAGGCGCCGTACCGCGTCGGTCCGGGCGAGTTCGTCCGCGGGGCCGGACAGACGGACCTCGCCGACCTCCAGGACATAGGCGTGGTCGGCGAGGGAGAGCGCCATGCCGGCGTTCTGTTCGACGAGCAGGACGGCGGTGCCCTGGGTGTTGATCTCGCGGATCACCTCGGCGATCCGGTACACCATCTGCGGGGCGAGGCCCAGCGAGGGTTCGTCCAGCAGGAGCAGGCGCGGGGCCGCCATCAGGGCCCGGCCGATGGCCAGCATCTGCTGTTCCCCGCCCGACAGCAGGCCGGCCGCCTGGCGGGTGCGTTCGGCGAGCCTGGGGAACAGCGCGAACACCCGGTCCCGGGACTCACGGACCAGGGCGGGACTGCGCCGCCCGAGTCCGAGCCCGCCGCTGCGCAGGTTCTCGTCGACCGTGAGCCCGGCGAACACGCGCCTGCCCTCGGGGACCTGGACCACTCCGGCGCGTACGGCGGCGACCGGGTCGCGGCCGTCGAGCACCGTGTCGCCGTACCGGACGTGACCGGCCGTGACGCTGCCGCGGTGCAGACGCAGTGTGCCGGAGACCGCCCGCAGAAGGGTCGTCTTGCCGGCGCCGTTGGCGCCGAGCAGGGTGACGACCCCGCCGTGCGGGACGGTCAGCGACACGGACCGGAGCGCGGACAGGGCGCGGCCATAGGTCACGTCGAGGCCCTCGACGTGCAGGGCGGACTCCTCGTCCGGTGGTCTTACGGGCATCGCGGCTCCTCGGGGCCGTACCGGCGGGCACGGCACTTCGGGTGGAAGGGGAGCTCACGACAACACGGACATCGGCCACCGGTACAGCGCTTCGAACGGCCTCGCTGCGCCGTCCCAGTCCGAACCCGAGGGGTCTGTGCGGATGCCCAAGCGCCTGGTGGGAGCGGGCGGCCTGGGCGAGCGGTGCGGGCAGGGCGCGGGACGACGAGCCCGGCGGACGCTCGGACGACGCGGTACCCGCGCCGTCTGGCGACGGCGCGGGTAGAGAGCGGCCGACGGGCGGCAGATGGGGCCTACCGGACGACGGGGCGGTGCGGGCGGCGGGCCGGCGGGGCCGACCAGACAGCGGGCCGTCCGGCGGGCGACAGACGGGGCCTACCGGACGGCGGGACGGTGCGGGTGGAGAGGGGCCCGGAGGCGAACCGGCGGGCGAAAGCGGTGCGGGCGGCGGGCCGTCCGGCGGGCGACAGGCGAGGCCGACCACACGGCGGGACGGCGCGGGTGGAGTGAGCCCGGAGGCGAACCAGCGGGCGAAGGGGGTGCGGGCGGCGGGCGGCAGGCGAGGCCGACCGCACCGCCGGGCGGCTGGGGGCGAACCAGCGGCAAAGGCGGGGGTGGAGAACGGCCGGCGCGCGGCAGTCAGGGCCGTCCGCGACGACGCAGAGGGAGAGCGGTCGGCGCGCGGCAGTCAGGGCCGACCGGACGCCAGGGCGGCGCGGGCGGCGAACCAGCGCGCGATCGCGCGGGCGGAGCGCGGCCGACGGGCGACAGGCCCGGCCGACCGGACAGCCGGGCGGTGCCCGCGGCGGGCCGGCGGGCGCGGCGGCGGTGGGTCGTCCGGCGACGGCGCGGCGAGGGTAGAGGGGGGAGGTGGGTGGGTCAGCCGGGGAGCAGTCTGCGGGCCGTCAGGGCGAGGCTGATCTCGACGACGTCCGTGGGGCGGGCCAGCGAGCGTCCGGTCAGCTGCTCGCAGCGGCGCAGCCGGTTCAGGACCGTGTTGCGGTGGCAGTAGAGCCGCTCTCCGGCCCGCTGCGCCGAACCGTCGCAGGTCAGCCACATGGCCAGGGTGTCGAGCAACACCTCCCGGTCGGCGGGCTCCAGGGCCAGCAGCGGGCCGAGCACCCGGACGGCGAGGGCATTGCCGAGTTCCGGGCGTGAGACCACCAGGGCCGCGGGCAGGTGCTCCGTGAGCACGACGGTGCCGCCGTCCTCGGGGCAGATGCTCAGCGCCGTGTCCGCGAGCCGGCGCGCGTCGCCCACCGCGGCCAGCCCCTCCACGACGGTGCCGACGCCGATTCGCGTGCCCGCGGCGGGGCCGGCCGGGCCGGACTCCGGCCGCGGCAGGTCACCGTCGCCGACCAGGACGATCCCGTAGTCCACCTCGCCCCCGGTGTGCCAGTGGACGCGGCCGCCGTCCGGCACGGCCGCGGCCCGGGCGCCGGCGCCGCCCGTGGGATGTCCGCCGGCGATCGCGACGACGACGTACCGCCCCTGTTCGGGCAGGTCCAGCACCTCGGCCGCCTCGGTCAGGTCGACGATGCGGCTGGTGCCGTCGAGCAGCGCGGCGGTCAGCAGCCGCACCCGGTTCTCGCGTCGCCAGGCCAGCTGCCGTTCGACCTGCCGGTAGGCGTCCGCGACGAGGGTGCAGTGCTCGTCGACGAAGTTCCACACGTCGGCGGCCACGTGGACGAGGAGGCGTACGTCCTCGGGTGCCGTCCGGGAGATCTCCTCGACCAGTCCCTGCCACACCAGGGACCCGCCCAGCCGGAACGCGTGCAGCAGGGCGTCCAGCGGCAGGCCCTGTTCGGCTCGCGTGGCGCCGATCTTCCACGAGCAGCGGCGGGCCGCGTCCCGGGCGCCGCGAGGGTCGAGCAGCGAGGTCACGCTGTGCCGCAGCGACCGGTGCACCTCCTGCCAGGTGCCGACGGTGTCGTTCTCCACCGCGGTGCGGTAGGCGGGTTCCTGTTCCTGGAGGACGGCCAGCAGCCGGTCGGTCAGCTCGGGCAGGTCGTCCAGCAGGACGCGGGCGGCCCGGTGCAGTACCCGTAGGGCGTCCGCGTCGATCAGCGACCGCACGCGCCGTGTCCGCGGCTGTGGTGCGGGCGCCGCTTCCAGGCGGATCGCTGTTCGTGACCGTACGGCGGGGTGCATCGCGGTCCTCCCAAGGTCGGCTTCGCGGTGGTGTGCCGCCGGCGCGGGCCGCGCGCGGCGCCCGGTCGGCCGCGTCTGCCCGTGCGGTGCCTGCCACCTGACTCGTCCTGCCCCGAAGGATGGCATACCGTCCGGTCGGTCCCTAGGGTTGTGCAGCGGTCTTTTCCGCCTGCTCGACCATGCGAGCCAGTTCCATGCGGGACCTCACACCGAGGACGGCGAAGATGTTCCGGAGGTGGTAGTCGACCGTGCGGGTGCTCACGGCCAGGCTCAGGGCCACCTCTCGGTTGGTGGCGCCCTGGGCGACGTACCCCGCGATCCGCAGTTGCTGCGGCGTCAGCCGGCGCAGCGTGCCCGCGCCCGCCGGGAGCGGAGCGGTTCCGTTCGCCCGGAGCTCTCCGCGGGCCTGCTCCGCCCATACGGCCGCCCCGCACCGTTCGAAGCCCACGAGCGCCGCCCCGAGGTGGCCGCGGGCCTCGCGCAGCCGGCGGCGGCGCCGCAGCCACCTGCCGTAGAGCAGCGCGGTCCGGGCCCGCTCGAAGTCGCCGCCCGCCACCTCGTGCAGCGCCAGGGCCCGCCCGTACAGGGCGTCGGCCCGGTCCGGCTCGGCCAGCAGGGCCCGGCAGCGAACCAGCTGGGCGGGAGCCTGCGGGTCGGCGCCGAAGTCCGCCCACACCGCGAAGTCCGCCACGACCGTCAGGGCGTCCGCGGGCCGGCCGGCGAGCACCGCGGCCTCCACGAAGCAGGGCGCCGCGAGCATCCACACCGCGAAGTGGCCGCGACCGGAGCCCGGGCGCACGACGGGCCCGAGCCGGTCGGCGGCGTCGACGGGGCGGCCGCGGCCCAGGTCGGCACGGGCCGCCGCCCACTCGGCGAGGGTGGCGACCTGGGCCAGTCCGTGCCGTCGGGCCGTCGCCAGGGCGGCCGTCACCTGTCCGCCGACGACGGCCGGGTGCCCCTCGATGGACGCGGCCAGAGCCAGCACGGCGTGGTGATGGGCGGCGGTGTTCCGCTGGCCGGCACCGTACGCGGCACGCAGCCCCTCCTCCGCGTGTGTGCGGGCCTGCGCGTGCCGGCCGGCACGCAACTCCGCGTACGCCAGGTACTCCAGAGCCTGCGGTACGAGGACGGCCGATCCCCTGGCACGGGCCGCCGCCAGTGCCCGCGCCCCGGCCCGGCGGGCGGCGCCGATCCGCCCGAGCAGCAGCGCCGCGGACGCCGACCGAAGGAGCCGCTCGGGGTCGTCCTCGCTTTCGGCCGACCCCACGACCCGCCCGAGCGGCCGGGCCGCCCGGTCCAGCCGCCCTTCCAGTACCGCCCGCATACCGAGGCGGTAGTCACGCACGGCATCGGGTTCGCTCCGCCCCGGACGGGGACGAGCGGGTCCCGGTTCGAACCGGGCCGAACCGGGGCCGGCACCGACCCCGGGGCGGGAACCAGCCCCAGTCGGGAGCGGCGCGGAGGCGGGACACGGCGCGTCCGTGGGCGTGCTCGTCCCGGCCGAGAGGGCCGACAGGTCGGCGCCGGCTCCCGGGGTCACGCCGGTCTCCTCCCCCACGGTCCATCCGTCCGCCAGCGCGGCGAGGCATGCCTCACGGTCACCCGCCG
The DNA here is from genome assembly GCF_041435115.1 of Streptomyces sp. NBC_00289. Classification (NCBI taxonomy): domain Bacteria; kingdom Bacillati; phylum Actinomycetota; class Actinomycetes; order Kitasatosporales; family Streptomycetaceae; genus Streptomyces; species Streptomyces sp. NBC_00289. The sequence goes on from NZ_CP108046.1 coordinate 1,765,049, forward strand.
ACCAGGCCGCGTCTCCGGCCGCGAGTCTGGCCAGGGCGGCCTGGTCGGGGGCGTCGGTGTCGAGCAGGGTCGCGGCGAGCAGGAGGGAGGCGTGCGCGTCGGCGACGGGTCCGTCGCGCAGTTCCGTTCTGCCCCGCACCAGTTCGGCGCGGCCGTGCACCGCGGCCGGGGCGGCACAGGCGCGGCTCGCCGAGAGCAGCCGCAGTGCCCGGTGCGGCCGCCCAGCGAGCAGGGCCTGCTCGGCCGCGGCCGTGTAGCGCTCGGCCCGGTCCGCGCCGTTCACGGTCAGTTCCGCGGCACGGGCGTACGCCACCGAGCGCAGCCGGTGGGAGACCGGGGCCGTCATGTCGGCACCGGCGGCCGCCAGTTCGGCCGCCATCTGTGGCGCGCGGTCAGACAGGGACCAGGACCGGTGCAGGAGTGCGGGCAGGAGTTCTCCCCGGGCCTCCAGCCGGCCGGCGAGCGCGAGGTGCGCGCGATGGCGTCGGTCGGCGGACGCCCCCGCGTAGACGGCCTTGCGCAGGAGCCGGCTCGTGAATCGGAAGCGGCCGTCTGCCAGGACCAGTCCGTCGGGCAGTGTCCCGGATCCCGCCGTCACCGGGACCGTCGTGATCATCGCGGCGGAGGCCGGGCGACCCGCCGCCGTCGCCAGAAGTTCGACGTCGGCGTCCTCCGCCTCGCGCAGGGCGGCCGCCGCGGTCAGCAGCAGGTCGTCCCGGCCGGACACGAACGCGTTCGGGGGCTCCCCCAGCACTCTCGCCAGCATCTCGGCGTCGGCCGGCGGGGACGGTAACGCCCGGCGTCCGCGCAGCTGCGCCGACGACATCCGGCGGGTCAGGGCCAGGAGCAGCGCCGGATTGCCCTCGGCCTCCTCCACCAGCGCGTCCCGCACACAGGGGTCGATGGTCGCGTCCGTCACCTCGTCGAGCAGGGCAGCGGCCCGGGACGGGTCGAGCGGCTCCAGTTCCACCATGGGCAGACCGATGAACTCCTGGTCCGTCCCGCGGTGTTGGGCGACCGAGACGATCAGGCCCACCCGTCCGTCCGGGTGGAGGCGGCCGGCCGCATGCCTCAGCACGGCACGCGAGGACGCCCCCCACCGGTGCACGTCGTCGACGCAGACCAGCAGCGGGACATCGACGGCCACCGCCCCCAGGGCCGCGAGCAGTTCCTCCGCCCCCACCCCTGACTCCGGGGCGGCGGCGGACGGGGCGGCGGCGGACGGGGCGGCGGCGGACGGGGCGGCGGTGAGGGCGGCCACCGCTCGGATCAGCGCGCGCATCCCGCCGTACGGCAGGCGTGACTCCGGCTCCTCGCACCGGACATGAAGCACGGGTCCGGCCGTGAAGCGACGCACGGCCTCGTCCAGCAGTGTCGTACGGCCGAGGCCCGGCTCCCCGGCGATCACGAGCACCGCGCTTGTGGTCCTCAGCCGGTCCAGCACGGCGGTCACCGCTCGTCGTGCCGTTTCACCGCCCTGGAGCCGCGGTGCCGCCGTCGCCTCGGTGTGTGCGGTCATCCCGCGAAGTTACGCGCGCGTAACGCGAGCCGGAAGCGGTACGTCCACGAGGCCCGAACGCCCATCAGCCGTGTCACCAGCGCCTTCCCGGGCGGGGTGAGGGCGCGGCTTGTGCCACCGCCCAGTGACCGCGGAGCGGAAGCGGGCACCGGCACACCGACGACGGCGGTCGCGCACCGCGCGCGACCGCCGCACCACCGCCTTCGCCGGCGGAGTCAGGACGTGTGCGGGCAGTTGCCCCGGTACTCCTCGATCGTCAGACTCGGCTGCGGCAACGGGCACAGGAACTGCTCGTAGCGGGTGTCGTTGTCGATGAACCGCTTGAGCCAGGACACGCTGTACTTCGCGATCGTCGTGTTCGACGAGTTGGGGGTGAAGTGGGTGGCGCCGTTCAGCTCCAGGTAGGCGCGGTCGAGAGAGCTGGGAAGGCTGCCGTAGAAGGGCTCGGCGTGGGTGGCGACAGGGGCGATCGTGTCGCCGTCCGCCCCGACGACCAGGGTGGGTGTGGTGACCTCGGGCCAGGTCTTGTCCGTGTTCCACGGAGTGAGGGGAATCGCGGCCTGGAGGGACGGACGGGACTTCGCGGCCTCGAGGCTGCCGCCGCCGCCCATGGAGTGGCCCATGACGCCGAGCCGGGCGCTGTCGATCCGGCCGCGCACCGCACTGCGCTGGGTGAGGTAGTCCAGGGCCGCCAGGAGTTGGCGGCCGCGCGAGTCCGGCTGGTCCAGCGTGGTGAGCGTGTCGATGGTGAAGACGACGAAGCCCTGGGACGCCAGGCGCGGTCCCAGCCAGGAGATGGAGGACTGGGTCCCGGTGTAGCCGGGCGAAACGGCGATCGCGCCGAAGGTTCCGTCGCTCGTGCTGGTCGGGTAGTAGACGGTCCCGCCGCCGAACCCGGTGACGGCGAGGGAGGAGACGGTGGTCTGGGACACGGCGTACGGGCCGCGCTGTGCCTCGATGCTCGCATTGGTCGGCGCCGGGCCACGCTCGTACGGGTTGTCCGCCGCGTGGGCTCCCGGGCTCGCCAGTGTGCCGAGTCCGGCGACCGCGGCCAGCGCCGTCACGAGGGCCGCGAACCGGCCCGTCCGACGGCGGACGGACGCGGGTGCGGAACCTGTGGGGCTGGAGGGGCTGGCGGCAACGATGGGGTGTGGGGGTTGCTGCACGACGAGTCGTCCTCTCTGTCGTGGCGGAGCGGCCTGGCCGGAGTCGGGGCACGGGGACGCGGTACGCGTTCGTGAACTCGGCCGATCGCCGTCGCCGTTGGGCTGGCGATGCCACTGTCGGCGCCCGTGCGGCCCCTTGGGACCGGCAATCTCACCGGTCTCCGGGAGCACGGCGGGCCCGGGCGGACCCGGCCCGCGGCGACGGCTGCGAGGCCGTCACTCACGCCGTGCCGTGACGCTGTGCGCCGGCACAGCGCGGTGCCGCGCCAGGCCGCTCCACGCCAAGTCCATGGATCGTCACCGGTTCTTCACCTGCCGGGCACCCATGAATCCCCGCGAGCGGAGTACCCGACACACCCCATGACCCGGTCGAGAGGTACGTCGTGGTCCTCGTAGCCGTTCTGCTGCTTCCCCTGCTGGCCACCCTGCTGATGGTCACGGACCGCCTGGAGGACCGTCTCCTCGCTCCCGTGCCGCAGCGGCGCAGGCATGCCTCGCAGAGAAGGCATCTGCGCCTGATCCGAGGCGGCCGCGCGAACGCGGACTCAGCGGCGGAACCCGGGTCGGAGCCGGGGACGGCTCCGGAGCCGAGGGAGGCGGGCGCAGGGGTCCACGCGGTCCCGGACGCCCCTGCGGAACACGACGCCCCGCGGCACCGCGCGGCCTGAGCCACCGACCGGCGGCATCCGACCACCGGCCCCGCCACCACCGCCTTCCCGGCACCGGCATCCGAGTTCCGGCCCCCACCACAGGCTTCCCGGCACCAACGCCCGACCACCGGCTTCCCTCTGCCGCCCCCCGGCCACCGGTGCCCGACCACCACCATTCCGCCGCCGGCTCTCGACCACCGCCGAGCAACCCCGGCGTCCGGCCTCCGCCCGTTCTCCCCGCCCGGGGTGACATCGGGCCCGGTGCCTGTGAAACGCTGCCCCACGTGCGGCCGGACGGTGTCGGCCGTCCACCGGACTCGGCAGCGTGGAAGGCGGCGGTATGCGCATCGGACTGCTCGGCACCGGGCCCTGGGCCCAGATGGCTCACGCGCCCGCTCTCAGCGAGCACCCGGCGCTGGACTTCGCCGGTGTGTGGGGCCGCCGCCCGGAGGCCGCCAAGGAACTGGCCGAGCGTCACGGCACACGGTCCTACGACGACGTCGACGCGCTGTTCGCCGACGTCGACGCCGTCGCCGTCGCGCTGCCTCCGGCGATCCAGGCCGAACTCGCCCCGCGCGCCGCACGGGCGGGCTGCCATCTGCTGCTGGACAAGCCCCTCGCGCCGACCGTTCAGCAGGGCCGGGCGGTGGTCGAGGCGGTACGGGAGGCCGGGGTGGCCTCCGTGGTGTTCTTCACGACGCGCTTCCAGCCGGAGGCCGAGGCGTGGATCGCCGAACAGGCGGGCCGGGCGGGCTGGTTCACCGCCCGGGCACAGTGGCTGGGTTCCGTTTTCTCCGGCGGCGACAGCCCCTTCGCCGCCTCACCCTGGCGGCAGGAGAGCGGCGCGCTGTGGGACGTGGGCCCGCACGCCCTGTCCGTGCTCCTGCCGGTGCTGGGCGACGTACGACGGGTGGCGGCCGCCGCTCGTGGGCCGCGGGACACCGTCCATCTCGTCCTCGATCACACCGGTGGTGCCTCCAGCACCCTCACGCTCAGCCTGACGGCGCCGCCGGCGGCGGCGGGGACCGCCGTCGAACTGCGGGGCGAGGCGGGAGTGGCGCTGCTTCCGGACAGCGCGCAGGGGGTCGTCCCGGCCCTGATGCGGGCCGCGGACGCACTGAGTGCGGCCGCCCGCAGTGGACGGCCGCACTCGTGTGACGCCGCGTTCGGTCTACGCGTCACGGAGATACTCGCCTCGGCCGACCTCGCGCTGAACGGCGACGCCGGCTGAGGCGGGTGCCTCAGGCGTGGCGGTGTGAACGCCGGTTCCCGGTGACCGCCCGGTAGAGCACGAGCAGGATCAGCGAACCGACGATCGCGGCCACCCAGGTCGACAGGTCGAAGAAACCGTCGATCGAGTCGACTCCGAAAATCACCTTGCCCAGCCAGCCTCCGAGCAGGCCGCCCACGATACCGATCAGCATGGTGATGATGATTCCGCCCGGGTCCTTGCCGGGCAGCAGCAGCTTGGCGATGGCACCGGCCAGCAGGCCGATCAGAATCCAGGCAATGATGCCCACGTCATCCTCCTCGAACAATCCGAAACTGCGTTCCTCTGCCGAATGCACGCAGATGGCGAAGGTAAACATGGAATAAGGAAAACCGCGGGTCAGAGACGGGGTGCACCCACGCGCGGCGGGCGCCCGGCCACGGGCCGGACCCGCGTGTGCGCCTAGGACCTGTCCTCGCCGGCGGCCTTGCGGAACTGGAAGTTGACGCGTTCCCGCACCACCGGGTACCCGGCCCGGGCGAACTGGGCGGCCATCGGGTGGTTGCCCTGGTCGGTGGCGGCGGCGACGAACTCCGCCCCGTGTTCCACGAGGAAGTGGGTGCACTCCGCGAGGAGGTCGAAGGCGTAGCCGTGGCCGCGCTGCTGCGGCAGCACACCGATGAACCCGACGCAGGGGCCCGAAGGATTGTGCGCGGGGATGTGGATCCCGACCGGCTCTCCGGCCGGGGTGTGGGCGACCTGCCACCACTCCCGGGGCGAGGGGCACCAGTTGAAGAAGTCGAGTTCCTCCCGGGCGGCCTGGTCGACACCGCCCTGCTCGATGGCGATGAGCGCGTGGGCGTCCAGTGTGGCGGAGTGGATGCGGCGCAGCGCCTCGAGGAACACGGCGTCGTCCGGCTCGGGGGCGAACACCAGGCGTCCGGGTCGCTCGGGCAGGCCGCACTCGGGGGTCCACCGGTACAGGAAGCGCTCCACGAGGAGTTCGTAGCCGGCGGCGCGCAGAGCGGTGAAGCGTGTGTCGGCGGCGGCGCGCAGCGACGGGTCCTCGCGCCAGCCGCCGGGCAGGTTCAGTTCGGCTTCCACCTGCCAGGGCGCGGTGCGCAGGAGTTCGACCCCCGCCTCCTGCTCCCCCTCGGCCACGTCGAACCAGTTGAGGACGACCGGCTCGGTGTCGTCGGGGCCGCCCCACCAGGCGCCGCGTGCGACGACCCGGCCGTCTCGCAGCGCCACCCGCTTCCAGTCGGGGCGGTGGCGGGTGGTGCGGTGCGCCGCACCGACGTCGAGCGGGTCCTGCATGGTGTCGAAAAGCTGTGCGTCGCTCGCGTCGAGCGCACGGATGACCAGATCGGTCATGGGTTCCTCCGGGATGCGTACTGCCTGTGGCGCTCCCGGTCAGGTGACAGTGCACGCCGGGTCGACGGGAAGGGAGCGCTGGAACGATGTGAACGGCACGGCACTCGCCTCCTTCCGTCGGTCTCGGGGCGCGGGTTCACACGCTAGAGGGCCCACATGGGCCGCGTCCACCGCTTAACTGATCCTTAAAACGGGGTTAAGCGATCGTGGTGCTCTACATCCTTCTCAAGTAACCGCAGGTCAACGGGATTTGAGGCCAATCCGGACGGCTTGGCCGGACCGGCGTCCGTCCGTAGCATCGGGGCCCGGCAAGGGCGCCCACGCACATCGAGAGAGCGCTCTCACCACCTGTTCGCCCTGCCGGGCCCCGCACCCGCACAAGTACACCGGGAGAGCCCCCACATGACAGCACGTCACCAACGCGGCCTCAGCCGACGTAAGCTCCTCGCCGCCCTCGGCGGTGCCGCGGTGGCCGTTCCCGCGGTCGCCGCGCTGGCCCCGCACGCTCTCGCGGGCCCGGCAGCGGGCGACGACGCGGCCGAGCCCGCCGCCGGCGGCCTTCCGCTGACGATCGTCAACGCGAGCGGGTCGTTCGACAATGCGAGCGTCCACCTCTACATCGTGGGGAACCAGGACGGCAGGCAGGTGCGGGTCACTCCGGACGGCACCCTCGCGCCCGTCGCCCTGGCGGACAACGGCGCCGACGGCTTCACCGACTACGCGATCAGCCTCTCCGGCAGCGGCGAGACGCGGCTGTCCCTGCCGTACATGTCGGGCCGCGTCTATGTCGCGCTGGGCCGGAAGCTCAAGTTCAGGGCCGTGACGGACGGCAACGGCGACGCCGCCCTGCAGTACCCCGCCGGCTGGGTGGCCTCGGACCCCAACTACGCGGTGCTGCACGACTGTTGCGAGTTCACGTACAACTCCGCCGGGATGTTCTGCAACACGACCATGGTGGACATGTTCAGTGTGCCGCTCGGCATCCGGCTCACCGGCGCCAAGGACCAGACGACGGGAACCCTGCGCGACGGCGGACGGGCGGCCGCCTTCACCGCCGTACGGCAGGTCGAGGAGTTCGCGCCGCTGGTGGTGGACGACACACGCGTCCTCGCCCCCGGCCACGGTCTGGACGCCGGTCTGTTCCCGGCCGACTACTTCGCCCCGTACATCGACGAGGTGTGGAGCACGTACACCGGCCGGGACCTCACCGTCGCCACCGACGCCGGTACCTTCACCGGGCGGGTGCGCGGCGGGCGGCTCACCTTCGACGGGCCCGCCCAGGTCTCCTTCGCCAAGCCCTCCACCCGGGACGTGCTGTTCTGCGACGGCGGTCTCGCCGCGCCCAACGACGGCACGACCGGCCCCGTCGCCGCCGTCCTCGGCGCCGGGTTCAACCGCTCGACGCTGCTCGGCGCGTCCGCGCAGCCGACGACCGACGCCTCGGCCTTCTACCGGACGGCGCTCACCAACCACTACGCCAAGGCGATGCACGCGGCCACCGAGGACGGCAGGGCGTACGGCTTCGCCTTCGACGACGTGGCCGACCTCGCCTCCTACGTCCAGGACACGGCACCCACCGGGATCCGGCTGACGCTCACGCCGTTCTAGGGGGGTCGCGCCGAGGGGGGCGGCCGGTCCGGTTTCAGACGTCGCGGTCCGTGAAGGCGCCCTGGCCGTCGAAGGCGAGCGCGGCGAAGCGTTCGCCGATGCGGCGGTGGGCGGCGGCGTCCGGGTGGAGCTGGTCGGGCAACGGCAGTTCGGCGAAATCCTCCTCGCCGTACAGGTCGCGCCCGTCGAGGTGGTGCAGGTTCGGGTCCTCGGCCGCCCGCTGTGCCACGATCCGGGCCAGCTCGTCCCGGATGACGCGCAGGGTCAGTTTCCCGCCCGCCCGCTCCGCGGGGTCGCCCATGGCCACGAACCGCAGTCGCCCGTCGCTGAGGTTCCCGAGGTCCGGGGCGCTCGGGCCGGGCGTGTCCTCGTGGATGGGGCACAGGATCGGCGAGACGACCAACAGGGGCGTGTCGGGGTGGCCTTCGCGAATGGTGTCGAGGAATCCATGGACCGCGGGGCCGAAGGCGCGCAGACGCATCAGGTCGGCGTTGACCAGGTTGATGCCGATCTTGACACTGATCAGGTCCGCGGAGGTGTCCCGGAGGGCGCGGGCGGTGAACGGGTCCAGCAGGGCGCTACCGCCCAGGCCCAGGTTGATCAGTTCCACTCCGCCGAGGGCCGCGGCGAGCGCGGGCCAGGTGGCGGTGGGGCCGGCGGCGTCGGAGCCGTGGCTGATCGAACTGCCGTGGTGCAGCCACACCCTGCGGCCCGGGTCCCGGGCGGGTTCGACGGGGGCGTCGGTGCGCAGGGCGAGGAGTTCGGTGGTCTCGTTGTGCGGGAGCCAGATCTCGACGTCCTTGACGCCCTCCGGCAGGTCGGTGAAGCGGAGGGTCCCGGGCGGGCCCGGCCGGCGCTCCGTGGTCCCGGTGGTCATGTCGATGGTCAGGGTGTTGCCGCCCGGCACGCCGGCCCGACCGGTCAGGCGGCCGTCGACGAGCAGGTCGTACACGCCGTCCGGGCGGGGCGGGGCGCCGACGTAGACCCGTTTGGTGGGGATCGTGTCCAGTTCGACGGCGGTGGCCCGGGTGCGGAAGACCAGCCGTACGCCGGAGGGCTGGGACTCCGCCATGGCCAGCTGTCCGTCGGCGCACTGGGCGCGGGCCCGGGCGGGCAGCCGGTGCGGCAGTATGCCGTGCTCGGTGTGCTCCACGTCGAGTGCGCCGCGCAGCAGGCCGGCGGTGACGGGCGTGTGGATCCAGTCGTCGTTGTGCATGGCCTCAACCTGTTGATCGAAGTGTTCGGGGGCTTGGCTTCGGGTCCGCCGCCGCGCGGGCCGGCGGGAACGCGGCCGTACGGCGGCCGGGCGGCCCCGTCAGGCCGCGGGCGGCCAGTTGCGCAGCAGGGCGTCGACGGCGTCGAGGATCCTCGACCAGCTCTCCTGCGAGTCGGGGACGCTGTGGCTGAACCCGCCGGCCAGTTCGAGGCTGACGTAGCCGTGGAAGACGCTGCCCAGCAGCCGGACCGCGTGGGTCTGGTCCGGCTCGGTCAGGTCGTAGCCGCGCAGGATCGCCCGTGTCATCTGGGCGTGCCTGCCGCCGGCACTGGCGGCGGCCGCCGCCGGGTCCAGCCTCAGCCGGGTCGCGGCATAACGGCCGGGGTGCTCGCGCGCGTAGTCCCGGTAGACGTTGCCCAGGGCGGCCAGGGCGTCCTTGCCCGCCCGTCCGGCCAGCGCGGCGGCGCCCCGGTCGGCGAGCTCCTCCAGGGCGAGCAGGGCGATCCCGGTCTTGAGGTCCTGGGAGTTCCTCACGTGCGAGTACAGGCTCGCGACCTTGACGTCGAACCGCCGGGCCAGCGCCGAGACGGTCACCTGCTCGAAGCCGACCTCGTCGGACAGCTCCGCCCCCGCCTGGACCAGGCGCTGTGTGGTCAGTCCTGCGCGTGCCATCGTCGTCCCCTCGTGCGGCGAATTCGAGTATGCGGCTACCTAAAGCCTTTAGGCAAATGGCCCTTCTCTTTAGGTCATCCATGCTGCCGTTTCCGCCGTGGAGCACGCGAAGACGGTCTGCCCCCGCGTGCGGCGCCCACTCCGGCGTAGCAGCGTGGAGGGGTGAGCAGAGAGCGCGGTGGGGCGGCGGCGGGCGAGCGGGACCGGCGGAGCTGGCTGCGCGGCGCGCCGCCGCCGGGCTGGATCCGGGCCCTGCCCGTCGCCCTCCTGCTGGGCGTGTGCGCCGCGACACTGGCCTACGGACACCGGCTCGACATCGGTTTCCTGCTGGGCGCCATCCCGCCGCTGGCCGTCCTGTCGTACGGGCCCGCGGGAACCGCCGTCCTCGGCGGCCTGGTGGTCGTCGTGCTGAGCGTTCCCGTCTTCCACCTCGACGATCCCGGCAGCGCCGACCTGCTCACCGTCTGCTTCGTCGCGGCGCTGAGCGTGGTGGTGTCCTTCGTCCGCAGCCGTCGCGACGCACAACTGGTCACCGAACGCGCCGTCGCGGAGGCCGCGCAGCGGGCGGTCGTACCGCCACTGCCGGAGCGGGTCGGCCCGGTGCGATGCGCGGGCCTGTACCGGGCGGCGCAGCGCGGCACGCTGGTGGGCGGGGACTTCTTCGACGTACGCGAGGGGCCGCTCGGCACACGGGCGGTCATGGGCGACGTGCAGGGACACGGTCTGGCCGCTGTCTCGACGGTCGCCGCGCTGCTGGGTGCGTTCCGCGAGGCGGCCCTCGACCAGCCGGACCCGGAGTCGGTGGCCGAGCGGCTCGACCGCAGGCTGGTGGTCGACTCGTCGGGCGTACGGCACTCCGAACTGTTCGCCACGGCCGTACTGCTCGACTTCTCCCCCGCCGCGGACGCGGTACGGATCGTCGCCTGCGGCCACCCGGCGCCGGTTCTGCTGCGCCACGGCAAGGCCGTCGCGCTCGAGGTCCCGCCGGGCGCCCCGCTGGGTCTCGGGCTGGCCGACGTCCGGCCGCCCGCCGGGCTCACGGTGCGGCTGCTGCCCGGGGACCGGCTCTTCCTCGCGTCGGACGGCGTCTGGGAGGCCCGCGACGACAGTGGCGCGTTCTATCCCCTCACCGAGCGGCTCGTGAGCCTCGCCGACGGCGGACCGGACGGGCTCGCCGAGCGGGTGTGGGCGGACCTGCTCCGCTACAGCACGAGCATCGACGACGACGTCACGATGCTCGTCCTGAAGCCCGGGCCGCCGGAGAGTCACTGACGCCGGCCGGCTCCTCGCCCCCGCCCTCCGCGTCGATGTGCGGCAAAACCTTGTCGAGCCAGCGGGGTGTCCACCAGGCACGCGGCCCGAGCAGGGTCATCACCGCGGGGACCATCAGCAGGCGTACGACGGTGGCGTCGATGAGCACGCTCACGGCCAGCCCCAGTCCCATCATCTTGATCACGATGTTGTCGCTCACGATGAAGGCCGCGAAGACACTGACCATGATCAGTGCCGCGCAGGTGATGACCCGCGCCGTGATCTCCAGCGCGTGGGCGACCGACGCCTTGGCGTCCCCGGTGCGCAGCCAGGCCTCGTGCACACGGGTGAGCAGGAAGATCTCGTAGTCCATGCTCAGCCCGAAGATGATCGCGAACATCATCATCGGGACGTAGCTCTCGATGGGCACCTTGCCGTTGACGCCGAGCGCGGGGCCGCCCCAGCCCCACTGGAAGACGGCGACGACGACGCCGTACGAGGCCGCGATCGACAGCACGTTGAGGACGGCGGCCTTGAGCGCGACGAGCAGGCCGCGGAAGACGGCGAGGATGATCAGGAAGGCCAGGGCGACCACCACGCCGATGATCAGGGGCAGCCGGCTCGCGACGATGTCACGGAAGTCGACCTGTGCGGCCGTGGTCCCGGTGACGTACCCCTTGGCGTCCGTGCCGGAGACCGCGGCGGGCAGCGTGTCGTCGACCAGACGGTTTGTCAGGTCCGTGGTGCCGGCGTCCTGCGGGGACTGCTTCGAGTAGACCGTGGAGATCAGGACGTCCCCGTCCTGGGTGGCTGTCAGCGGGGTGACCTTGGCGGCGCCCGCCACCGCGTTCAGCGTCTTCTGGGCCTGCGAGGAGAGGTCGGAGCGCTGCGAGGACGACACCGACGTCTGGTCGATGACGACGGTGAGCGGACCGTTGGAGCCGGGGCCGAAGGCGTTCGTCATCAGGTCGTAGGCCCGCCGGTCGGTGAAGGAGGTGGGATCGGCGCCGTCACCGATGTGACCGAGCTGGATGGAGAAGAGCGGAATGGCGAGGATCACGACCGTCGTCACGCCCGCGGCCAGGTACTGCCACGGCCGCCGCTCGACCCGCTGCGCGTAGCGGTGCCAGGTCCCGTGAGGCGTCTCGCCCTCCCCCGCGTCCGTCTCGGCGACCGGGCGGCGCACCCGGAGGCGGTCGATGCGGCGGCCGATCAGGCCCAGCAGGGCGGGCACCAGGGTCAGCGCCCCCAGGACGGCGGAGACGACCGTCACGGCGGCGGCGAGACCGAGTTTGCCGATGAAGGACACACCGGAGGCGTACAGGCCGGCCAGGGCGATGATCACCGTGCAGCCGGAGACGAGCACCGCGCGGCCGCTGGTGGCGGTGGCCTGGCCTGCCGAGCGCACCGGACCGACGCCGTTGATGAGGTTCTGTCGGTGACGGGTGACCAGGAACAGCGCGTAGTCGATGCCGACGCCGAGTCCGATCATCGTGGCCAGGGTCGGCGACACGGTCGCGAAGGTGAACGCGGCGGCGAGCAGCCCGAGCCCGGCCAGTCCGCAGATGACGCTGATCAGGGCGGTCACCAGGGGCAGGCCGGCGGCGATGACACTGCCGAAGCCGATCAGCAGGACGACGATCGCCACCGCGAAGCCGATCAGTTCGCTGACCCGGTCGTCGGCGGCCGGCCGCGCCAGTTCACCGAGCGGTCCGCCGTACTCGACGTCGGCGCCGGCCGCCCTCAGTGGCTGGACGGAGTCGTCCACGCCGTGCAGATAGCCGTCGCCCAGGGTCGAGGGCTGTACGTCGAAACGGACCGTGATGTAGGCCGTCTTGCCGTCGGTGGACAGGGGGCCGACGTTCGGCGAGGACTGCGACTGCGACGAGGACGCCGTCAGCGGGTTCTGCGCGGACAGGACGTGCGGGAGTTTCTGCAGGTCCCCGACCGTGGTGGACATCTGCGAGCTCAGCGAGGACAGCTGCTTCTGGCCGTCGTGCAGGACGATCTGGCTGCTGTAGCCACCGGCGGCCGGGTCGTGCTTCTGCAGGATGTCGAGGCCCTGCTGGGACTGCGATCCGGGCAGCGAGAAGTTGTCTGAATACGTGCCGCTGAAGGTGCGGTTGACGACCTGGAGGGCGACCAGCGCGACGAGCCAGGCCACGATGACGATCACGAAGTGCCGGGCGCACCACTCCCCCAGCCGTCGCAGACCCCCTCGAGTCTCGGTCTTCCCGCCCCCTGCGCTGCTGCTTTGGGTGGGTGACATGGCCCTCGTTTTCCCTGTCGGCCGAGTCGTTCGATATCACCATTAGACGCCCGCCCGCAGGTCCGGGCATCCCGGCGCGAGGCCGCGCCCCGTGGAGGGTTGGGTACCGTCCTGGGCGGTACTCCGGTCCTGTGCGGGAGCCGCCGAGCCGGAAGCGACCGGTGCCTCGGGATGCACGGTGCGCTCGCGCGTTGAATGGTGATAGCGGACCCGATGACAGCACCGGGACCGAAGACTGATCCGGATCCGAGGAGCAGATCATGCCGACGTCACAGCCCGACGCGTCCGGGCCGTCCGAGGACCGTGCCACCCCGGACGCCCTGCTCCACACCCGTACCGGCACCGATGTGTCACCGGAGGACCTGGTGCTCGCCTCGGGCAAGGACCTCACCCCGAAGAGCCTGGAATGGGCCAGGCGCAAGCTGGCGGAGGAGGGGCCCGCCGCCATGGAGAAGCTGCTGCCCTGACCCGCCCGCCAGCCCGTCCGCGCGGCCGCCGACGCCCTCTGCACGGGCCGGTGCCGCGCGGCCGCTCATGCGTCCTGAGGTCCTCGGGGTCCTAGGAGTCCTCGGCCTCCAGGCAGACGACCGGGACCTGTTGGACGAGGTTGTTGGCGAAACCGCCCCGGTTCCAGGGCTGTTCCAGCGGCTGGCGGTGCCCGTCGGCGTCGGTGGCCCGCGCGCAGAGCACGTGCTCGCCGGGTGTCGCCGTCCACGCGAACCGCCAGCGCCGCCACGCCCAGCGGTGGCCGGCGTCCGGCTCCACCTCGGCCTCGTGCCAGGTGCGGCCGCCGTCGGTGCTGACCTCGGCCCGCAGCACCGGTGCCGTGCCCGACCAGGCGCGTCCCTCCAGGGTCAGCGGGCCCGGCCGCACGATCCGGGTCCGGGACATGAAGTCCGGGAATCCGGGCGGGACCAGCAGGGCGCGCGGCGCGATCCGGGTGACCGGCTCGCCCTCGTCGCCGGGGTGCTGCCGCAGCCGGTAGGCGACGGTCTGCTGGAAGCCGGTGAAGGGCTCGTCCGTGACGGTGACCGTGCGCAGCCACTTCACGTGCGCCATCCCGTACCAGCCGGGGACGACCAGGCGCAGCGGGCTGCCGTGCTGCGGGGGCAGCGGGGCGCCGTTCATCTCGTCCGCCACCAGTACCTCGGGTTCACCGCCCGTGGCCACCCGTACGGGCAGTGAGCGCTGGTAGTCCTGCTCGACGCCGCGCTCCACGCCGTGGTCGGCGCCGGTGAACACCACGTCGACGGCGTCCGGCTCCATCCCGGCCTCGGCGAGCAGCAGCCGCAGCGGAACACCGGTCCACTCGGCGGTGCCGACGGCCTCCACCAGCCAGGGCTGGCTCACCGGGCGGGGGCTCAGCAGCGCCCGCCCGTTGCCCGCGCACTCCATCGTCACCCGCGTGGTGACCCGGGGAAACGCCCGCAGGTCGGCCGCCTCCAGGCGCAGCGGGCGGCGCACCCGGCCGGTGACGGTCAGCGGCCAGGGCGAGCCCTCGGGGACGTACGGGATGTCGTAGTGCGTCAGGACGTAGTGCAGGCCCGGCGGAGTGAGGTCGTGGCGCAGCGCTTCCAGCGGCAGGCCGTGGTTGCGGGTGGCGAGTGCCAGTTCGTCCCGGCCGATGCCCTCGCCGGGGGCGGCCAGTCGGGCGGGTGTGCTGGTGTCGCCGAGGTGATGGCCCATGCCCTCAGTATCGCGCCGCGGCCCCTGTCACGTCAGTCGGCGGGCGCCACCACGGCGCCCCCGGAGCCAACTTTCGCCGCTTCCTGCGATGTTCACCCGAGCGTCTTCGGTCCGGCCGGGCGGCACACCGGGGCCGGTGGTCGCTCGTTCACTCTTCCGGTGAAGGCCCCACGACTGACAGACTCCTGAAGTGCCCGACTTCGACATGCTCGTCCTCGGATCCGGTCCGGGTGGCCAGAAGGCCGCCATCGCCGCGGCCAAACTGGGCCGCCGGGTGGCCGTCATCGACCGCCCCGACATGGTCGGCGGGGTCTCCATCCACACCGGCACCATCCCCTCCAAGACCCTGCGGGAGGCGGTGCTCTACCTCACCGGCCTCACCCAACGCGACCTCTACGGCCAGAGTTACCGGCTCAAGGAGGACATCACCGTCGCCGACCTGACCGCCCGCACCCAGCACGTGGTCGGCCGCGAGGTGGACGTCATCCGCAGCCAGTTGTCCCGCAACCACGTGTCGCTGTACGGCGGTACGGGACGGTTCGTCGACGACCACACCGTGGCCCTGCGCGAGATCACCGGCCAGGAACGGGTGCTGAGCGCCGAGCACATCGTCATCGCGACCGGTACCCGGCCGGCGCGGCCCGACAGCGTCGAGTTCGACGACCGCACGATCATGGACTCGGACAACGTCCTGGCTCTCGAACGGGTGCCGCGTTCCATGGTCATCGTCGGTGCCGGCGTGATCGGCATGGAGTACGCGTCCATGTTCGCCGCCCTCGGCAGCAAGGTCACCGTGGTCGAGAAGCGTGCCGGGATGCTCGACATGTGCGACGTCGAGGTCATCGAGTCGCTCAAGTACCACCTGCGGGACCTCGCCGTGACGTTCCGTTTCGGCGAGACGGTCGCCGCGGTCGAGCGGCATGCCCGCGGCACGCTCACCGTTCTGGAGAGCGGCAAGAAGATACCGGCCGACGCGGTGATGTACTCCGCCGGCCGGCAGGGCCTGACCGACGACCTCGACCTCGACAAGGCCGGGCTGTCCGCGGACCGGCGCGGCCGCATCACGGTCGACGAGCACTACCGCACGCAGGTGCCGCACATCTACGCCGTCGGCGACGTCATCGGCTTCCCGGCACTGGCGGCGACGTCGATGGAGCAGGGGCGTTCGGCGGCGTACCACGCCTGCGGGGAACCCGTCGGCCGGATGCACAACCTCCAGCCCATCGGCATCTACACCATCCCGGAGATCTCCTTCGTGGGCCGGACCGAGGACCAGCTCACCGACGACCGGGTGCCGTTCGAGGTGGGCATCTCGCGCTACCGGGAGCTGGCCCGCGGGCAGATCATCGGCGACTCGCACGGCATGCTGAAGCTGTTGGTCTCGCCCGTGGACCGCACGCTGCTCGGCGTGCACTGCTTCGGCACCGGGGCCACCGAACTCATCCACATCGGGCAGTCCGTGATGG
Organism: Streptomyces sp. NBC_00289; assembly: GCF_041435115.1. Classification (NCBI taxonomy): domain Bacteria; kingdom Bacillati; phylum Actinomycetota; class Actinomycetes; order Kitasatosporales; family Streptomycetaceae; genus Streptomyces; species Streptomyces sp. NBC_00289. The sequence goes on from NZ_CP108046.1 coordinate 1,781,136, forward strand.
GCTGCGGCGGCACGGTCGACTACCTGGTCGACGCCGTGTTCAACTACCCGACGCTCGCGGAGTCCTACAAGATCGCGGCCCTGGACGCCACGAACAAGCTCCGCCAGATCGACCGGATCGCGGACTGAGCGGACCGACCGGGCCTCCTGTCACTCCGACCCGGCCGGCCGGGCGGAGTGGTCAGGCGCTCCGGTCGTCCTCGGGCAGCTCCGTGTCGTCCTCGACGACGTGCACGGCGGCCTCCTCGGCCCCCGCGGCGCCCCCGTCGATGCCCACGTCGGAGGCGACGACCTCCTTCGTGGTGTCGGGGTGCGCGCCCTCGTCCGGGGCGACCAGGCGGCCCGCCCGGTCCGTGCCCGCCTCCGGATCGACGGCTTCGCCCTCCCCCTGGGGCAGGTCACCGATGCCGTCCCCGGCCGGCGCCTGAGCGTCGGGCACCTCCTGGGCGAGCCGTTGGTCAAGGCTCTCGCCGTCGTGCTGCTCGGCGGCCGTGGTGCCGTACTTCGTGGCGCCCAGGGGTTTCTCCGGCGGCGAGTAGCCCTCGTCGAGGATGTCGTCGTAGTTCCGCTCGTCGACGGCGTCCTGCAGGTCGAGCGGCGCCGCGTCCTCCTGCTCCTCGTTGCCGCCGGTGGGCTGGTACGCGTCGTCGGCCATCGGCTCGGTGCCCATGGGCTGCCTCCCTCGCGGTGCGTCGGATCGTTTGTCTCCGGTGTCCTGATCCGCGTTTCCCCATCCGCGCCCTCCAACCTCACGAGACGGGTGGCGAAGGGCATAGCGCTGTCCGGAAGATTACTCTCCGGTCAATCTTGAAAGCTCAATGAGTACGGCTATCATCACTCGCACACACGGTGTGACCGTATGCCAACGGCGAGGCACAACGGTATCCACCACCTGCTGTCTCGCACCGCCCCCTGCCCGAGGCGATCCCTCTCCGGCTGTGGACGGGTTCACCCCCGCCGGTTCACCCACCCCTGGCGGTTCACCCCCCGCCCCTCCTACGCCGCCCGGGCCGGTCGCCCCCGCGTCGTGCACGACGAAAGCAGCGCAACCATGAGCAACAGCAGGGGCAGAGGGCTCCAGGCCAATGCCCTCAGTACCTTCGACACCGTGGTGATGGCCGTCGCCGGCAGCGCTCCGGCCTACTCGCTGGCCGCGACCACCGCGGTCCTCGTCGGAGCGGTGGGCCTGGCGAGCCCGGCGGCACTGCTGTACTGCGCGATACCCATGCTGGGCATCGCCCTCGCGTTCAGCTATCTCAGCCGCATCGACGTGAACGCGGGCGCCAGCTACTCCTGGGTGGGGCGGACCCTCCACCCCTTCCTCGGCTTCATGAGCGGCTGGGCCCTGGTGATCTCGGCGACCATCTTCATGGTGGCGGGTTCGCTGCCGGCCGGGTCGATGACGCTCGCCCTCTTCGACGAGAACCTCGCCGACAACACCGCCCTGTCCACCGTCGTCGGAGCGGCCTGGTTCGTGCTCATGCTGCTGGTGGTGCTCGGCGGCGCCCGGCTGACGGTGCGCGCGCAGCTCGTCATGTCGGGCATCGAGCTCACCGTCCTGGCGCTCTTCGCGGTCCTCGCCCTCTTCCACACGGGCAACGCCCGCACCTTCGAATGGTCCTGGCTCGGCTTCTCCCACTTCGACGGGACGGCCGGCTTCGCGTCCGGCGCGCTCATCGCCGCGTTCTACTACTGGGGCTGGGACGTCACCAGCAACCTGAGCGAGGAGACCCGCGACAGCCGTCGTACGACAGGGCTCGCGGGGCTCATCGGGGTGGGCATCGTCTTCCTGCTGTTCGAGGTGTTCACCATCACCGCGAACGTCATCCTGTCCGCGCAGCAGATCGAGGACAACAACGCCAACGTGCTGTCGGTGCTGGGCGAGGAGATCTGGCCGGGCTGGGGCGGCAAGCTGCTCATCGTGTCCGTGATGCTGTCCACCATCGCCACCCTGGAGACCACGCTCATCCAGGTCACCCGCTCCCTGTTCGCGATGGGACGCGACCGTACGATGCCGTCCGCCCTGGGCCGGGTGCACCGCCGGTGGAACACCCCGTGGGTGGCGATCGTGGTGGTCGGCGTCGTGGCCCTGGGGATGTTCATCGCCTCCAACGCCCTGGGCTCGGTGGGCGACATCCTGGCCGACGCCATCTCGGCGATCGGTCTGCAGATCGCCGTCTACTACGGCCTGGCCGGTCTCGCGGTGGTCGTCGCCTACCGCAAGATGCTGCTGAAGTCGGCGTCCAACTTCATCCTCGGCGGACTGTGGCCGCTGTTCGGCGCCCTGTTCATGTTCTGGATCTTCTTCGAGTCGCTGGGCCAGCTGAGCACCACGGCGATCGTCATCGGCATCGGCGGGCTCGCCGTCGGCCTGATCCCCATGCTCTGGTACTGGCGCCAGGGCAGCGACTACTACCGGCCCGCCAGACTGGACGCGACACGTACCGTGGCGGCGGACTACGTCCCCACCGGGGCGACACTCCCCGACTCCCCCGTCCACGAGGGTCTCTCCACCGACTTCTGAGGGGGCACCCGATGGCGCGAGACCGCTTCGCTCCCGACTTCGACCCCGACTGCGGGGACTCACCGCTCAGTTCCGCCCGCCAGGACATCGTCATCGGCCGCTGGCAGGGACTGCGCGCACTGCTGCGCTCCACCGGGCCCGACTGGGTCTCGCGCGGCCACCGGGTCAGACTTCTGGCACAGGCCTGCGCGGGCAGTTCCACGGCGGAGTCCTGGCTGGCCGCCGAACCGAACAGCGGCGACGCGCTGGTGCTGCGCGCGGCGACGGAGACGGCCCGGGCCTTCAACCTGGCCATCGCCGCCGGCCGGGGCGCGCCCATCGACCGGCACCGCATCGACACCGCGGTGATGTCGTGCCTGCAGGCCGCCGAGTCGTATCCGGACGACCCGACGCCGTGGACCTCCCTGATCTCCGTGGCCCGGCTGTATCCGACGGGGGTGCGCCGGCAGGAACTGGCGCGCTGGTGGGACGAGTTGCAGGGGCGCGACGCCTACAACGTCGAGGGCCACCTGCAGGTGCTCCACTACTACTCCTCCCGCTGGCACGGCTCGCACGGTCTCATGTACGACTTCGCGCGCGACGCGGCCGGAGTCGCGCCGCCTGGCTGCGCGCTGCCGGTGCTGGTGCAGTACGCCCGCGTCGAGGAGTACCGGTACGCCGTGGACTCCACCGAAGGCGGTCGGGCGACGGTGGGACTGGGCCAGCACTTCCGGCACGACGGCGCCGTCAGCGACGCACGCCGTACCTGGCAGCGCTGGATCATGAGCCGGGAGCGGGACGACATCCGGCCCGGCGAGCTGCGTGACCTCAACTACCTGGCCCACGCGGCCTGTCAGGCGGGCATCTCGGACGTCGCCGTCTCGATGCTGCGGCTGCTCGGCCCCCGGGGCACGCGGGCTCCCTGGTCGTACACGGGAGATCCGGAGCAGCAGCTGGTCAAGTGGCGCAGGGAACTGCGGCTGCGGGTGTGACGGCGAAGACGCCGGCCCCGGCGCGGCGGCGGGTTTCTCGTCACGGGAGTTCGTCGGCCGCGGCGAGCCCGGCCGTCCGCTTCGCCTCGATCCGGCCGAACTTCCACACCGGCAGGGCGACGATCCGGGTGGCGAGGAAGAGGCCGACGATCAGGAAGCCGACGGCGTTCGGGTCGAGCCCGCCACCTTGGTCGGACGGGCGGGAAACGCCGGCGGACGGTGCGGGCCCCGGGCGGCCCCGGGCTTCCGCCGTGGCCGCCCGCCCGGTCAGTGGGCGTTGGGCCTGCGGTGCGGCGGCTGGTCCGGCGCGGGGCGTGCGGCCGGCCAGGGAACCGTGCGGACGACGGGGCCGTCGTCGCGGAGGGTCAGCGGGGCGCCGTGGTGGCGGATCGTCAGGGGCCCTCCGGTCTGCAGCGTGTACGTCGCCTTGTCCGGGCCGATCTCCACGCGCAGGCGGCGGCCGAGGATCTGGAGCGTGAAGGCCAGGCGGCTGAACCGCTCGGGCAGGCGGGGAGCGAACCGGAGGGTGTCGCCGTCACGGCGCAGTCCGCCGAAGCCGGCCACCAGCGCCGTCCAGGTACCGGCGAGGGAGGCGATGTGCAGTCCGTCGCGGGTGTTGTGCTCCAGGTCCGCCAGATCCATCAGCGCGGCCTCGGCCGCGTAGTCGTAGGCGAGGTCCAGATGGCCCGACTGGGCGGCGACGACGGCCTGGCAGCACGCCGAGAGGGAGGAGTCCCGCACGGTCAGCGGCTCGTAGTAGGCGAAGTTGCGGGCGATCTGCTCCTCGTCGCAGAACTCGTCGAACCAGCCGCTGCACATGTACATCGCCAGCACCAGGTCAGCCTGCTTGACGACCTGTTTGCGATACAGGTCGAAGTACGGGAAGTGCAGCAGCAACGGGTACTGGTCGGCGCGAGTGTCGGTGAAGTCCCAGCGCTGGTAGCGGGTGAAGCCCGCGTGCTGTTCGTGCACGCCGAGTTCGTGGTTGTAGGGGACGTGCACGGCGGTGGCCGCGTCCCGCCAGGCGGCACTCTCCTCCTCGTCGACGCCGAGCCCGGCGGCCCGGTCCGGGTGGCGTTCGCAGGCGTCGGCGGCGGCCAGCAGGTTCGCCCGGGCCATCAGGTTGGTGTACACGTTGTCGTCGGCGACCGCGCTGTACTCGTCGGGCCCGGTGACGCCGTCGATGTGGAAGACGCCGTGGTGGTCGTGGTGGCCCAGCGAGCGCCACAGACGGGCCGTCTCCACCAGCAGTTCGATCCCGGTGTCGCGGGCGAAGCGTTCGTCGCCGGTGGCCGCCGTGTAGCGCACCACCGCGTCCGCGACGGCGGCGTTCACGTGGAAGGCGGCCGTGCCGGCGGGCCAGTACGCGGACCCCTCGGAGCCCGCGATGGTCCGCCACGGGAACGCGGCTCCGTTCAGGCCCAGTTGGGCCGCGCGCTCCTTGGCCTCGGGCAGGGTGCGCTGGCGCCAGCGCAGGGCTTCGGCCACGGCGTCGGGCGCGGTGTAGGTCAGCAGCGGCAGCACGAAGGTCTCGGTGTCCCAGAAGGCGTGGCCGTCGTAGCCGGAGCCGGTCAGTCCCTTCGCGGGGATCGCGCGCTGTTCCGCCCGGGCGCCGGCCTGCAGCACATGGAAGAGGGCGAAGCGGACGGCCTGCTGGATTTCCTCGTCGCCGTCGATCTCGACGTCCGCGCGCGCCCAGAAGTCGTCGAGTTCGGTGCGCTGTTCGTCCACGAGACCCTGCCAGCCGCCCATCGCGGCCGCCGCCAGCGCCGCGTCGACCTGGTCGCACATCGCGGGCAGGGACCGCGCGCCGGACCAGCCGTGGGCGACCAGCTTCTCCACCTTCAGCCGCTGACCGGGCGCCAGGACCGAGGTGACGGTCAGCCGGGCGACGTCCACGTTGCTCTCGGCGCCGGTGGTGGTCCCCTCCGGCCCCTCGACCACGTGGTCCGCGGCCACGGCCACCCGCAGGCCGCTGCGCCGGGTGCGGTGCACCAGGCGCAGCCGGCGACCGACGGCGAAGTCGTCCTCGGGTTCCAGCGGCGACTTGAGCGCCACGGCCGCCCGCGGGTCGCCGTTCGCTCCCGGAAGGGTCTCGTTGGCGACGAGCTCCGACTGGATCACCACGCGGATGTCGCTGTCGACGGCCTCCACCTCGTAGGCCACGGCGGCGATCGCCCGCTGGGTGAGGGAGACGAGCCGGGTGGAGCGCACCCGGATGCGCGTGCCGGCCGGGGAGACCCACTCGCAGACCCGCTCCAGTGTCCCGCGGCGCAGGTCGAGTGTCCGCTCGTGCGCGACGAGGCGGCCGTAGCGCAGGTCGAAGGGCTCGTCGTCCACCAGCAGCCGCAGCACCTTGCCGTTGGTGACGTTGATGACGGTCTGGCCCGACTCCGGGTAGCCGTAGCCGGCCTCGGCGTAGGGCAGCGGATGCAGCTCGTACACCCCGTTCAGGTAGGAACCGGGCAGTCCGTGCGGTTCGCCCTCGTCGAGGTTGCCGCGCCAGCCGACATGGCCGTTGGAGAGCGCGAACACGGACTCGCTCTGCGCCAGGACGTCGAGGTTCAGCTCGGTCTCGCGCACGGCCCACGGTTCGACGCTGTACGACCTCTGGGTGATCACGCCCTGCCTCCCAGGTCGGCGAGGTCCTTGACGACCCGGTCCGCGCCGTGTGCGGACAGCGCCTCGGCCTGCCCCACCCGGTCGACGCCGACGACGTACCCGAAGCGCCCGGCGCGTCCCGCGTCCATGCCGGCCAGCGCGTCCTCGAAGACGGCGGAGTGCGCCGCGTCGGTGCCGAGGTCCTGGGCGGCGGCCAGGAACGTGTCGGGGTGCGGCTTGCCCGGCAGGTGCCGTTCGGCGGCCACCACGCCGTCGATGCGTACGTCGAAGAGGTCTTCGGCGCCGATCGCGCGCAGCACGTCCCGGCAGTTGGCGCTGGAGGAGACGATCGCGGTGCGCAGTCCCTGCTCGCGGACCGCCTCGATGTAGCGCAGGGTGCCGTCGTAGGCCTCGACGCCGCCGGCCCGGATCTTCGCCAGGACCAGGTCGTTCTTGCGGTTGCCGAGTCCGTTGACCGTTGGCGCGTCGGGTGGGTCGCCCGGATCGCCCTCGGGCAGTTCGACGCCGCGGGAGGCCAGGAAGCTGCGGACGCCGTCGGCGCGCGGGAGTCCGTCGACGTACTCGTCGTAGTCGGCCTGTTCGAACGGCCGGAACCGGTCGCCCTCCCGCTCGCGCAGGAACGCGTCGAACGTCTCCTTCCAGGCGGCCGCGTGCACCACGGCCGTCCTGGTGACGACCCCGTCGAGGTCGAAGAGGCAGGCGACAATTTCTTCGGGGAGACCGAGCTGCGTCATAAGGAGACGGTTCCCCGAGAAGGCGAGTCCAGTGAGTGGCGCACGCCACAACGGGGATTCCGTGACTTTTCCGGGTCGGCCGAGGGCAGCCGAAGCGTCCGAGTCGCCGGGTGACACACTCTGCTCTGTGCCGCTGACCTTCGACGACCTGCTGATCCGTGCCCGGGCGCTCACCCGCGACGGGCGGCGAGCCGTCCTGGGCATCGCCGGCAGCCCCGGCTCGGGCAAGACGACCCTCGCCGAGCACCTGGTGCGCGCGCTCGACGAGGCGGGAGCACCCCGGGTCGCGCACGTCCCCATGGACGGCTTCCACCTCGCCGACGTCGAACTGGACCGCCTCGGCCGCCGCGACCGCAAGGGCGCGCCGGACACCTTCGACGCGGCGGGGTACGCGGCACTGCTACGGCGCCTGCGCGAGGAGGAGGGCGGTGAGCAGGGCATCGTGTACGCCCCCGGCTTCGAACGGACGCTGGAACAACCCCTCGCCGGAGCGGTGCCCGTGCCGCCGGACGCCCGGCTGATCGTCACGGAGGGCAACTACCTGCTGCTGGGCACGGGCGCGTGGGCGCGGGTCCGGGCGCAGCTGGACGAGGTGTGGTTCTGCGAGCTGGACGAGGAGGAACGCGTCCGCCGACTGGTGGCCCGGCACGAGGAGTTCGGCAAGGGACACGAGGAGGCGGTGACGTGGGTCCACCGCAGCGACCGGCCCAACGCGGAGCTGGTCGCGGCGACGCGGGACCGGGCCGACCTCGTCGTACCGGTGACGGCGATGCCGCGGGTGGACCCGGCGACGTGAGGACTCCGGGGGGGCCGGGCCGTCCGCGAACCCGGTCCTCCCCGGCCGGTCACTCCGGTGGCGGGCGGGGTCGCGACAGCCCGTACACGCCGGACGTCGTCGCCCGCCACGCGGCCGGCAACTCCTCTCAACAACCGGGCGGCACCGTCACGTTCACCACCGGGGCCGCCGGCCTCCGGTCCTCAGTCGCGCCGGGTGAGTTCCGGTTCCTCACACGACAGGTGCGGGCCGGCGGGCGTGCAGTGCCACGGTCAGTGTGTGCGGGCCGGATCCACCGATGTAGACGCGGTTCCCGGTCGTCGCATCGGTGCCGCCCGCCACGGTGTAGTCCTGACCCGGGTCGTACCGTAGTACGTCGCTCCGGTCCGGCCCGGCGAGCAGTTCGCCTGCCTCGACGCCGGCCTCGACCCGGATCTCGTCGTCGCCGACCCGGTAGGTCATCGGCCCGGTCGTCAGGCACCAGCGTCCGTCGCCGATCGGTACGGCACCCTCCAGCACGCCGCCCGGCCGGAAGGTCAGTTCGAGCGCCCAGGGCACCCGTGGTCCGCTGATGTCGATCCGCAGGTCGGCACCGTCGTCCCTCAGGTCCACCTCGACGCGGGTCGTGTGCGAGACCTCGTCCCGAGGCCGGTCCGGGAAGGCCATCGCGGCCGCGAAGCGACCCTCGTCCGCCAGCCGGTAGACGCCGTCGTCCCGTCGCCCACCCGGCGGGAGCGGCTGGTAGTAGGCGGCCGTGAGGGTTTCGGTGAGCCGGTACCGGTTGTCGGCGGGCCGTTGCATGCCGGCGGCGCGGAACGGGCCCAGGTCGAAGAACCCCCGCGTGAGACGGACCGCGTCGAGGACGGCGTCGCCGGCGAACAGACGCAGGAAGGTGGGATTGCAGGCGAGGCCCGAGCGGATGCGCCGGTGCTCGGGCACGTCGGAGCCGCCGTACACCACCGTGTGCGCGGTGGCCGAGGCGCGTGCGGCGAGGCGTGCGGTGGTGATGTACCGGTCGCGCGGAAGTGTCTCCGCGGCCGGGTCCGGCAGGGCGCGGCACAGGTCCGGGGCGAGGAGGGTCTGGGCGAGCAGGTCGGGGTCGTCGATGCCGCCGGCGGCCGCCAGCCGCGCCGCCCGGCCGAAGTCGCCCCGGCCCGTGCGGATCGCGAGCAGCCGGTAGTGCGGCAGGTAGGGCGCCAGCGGGAACGGGTGGTTCTGGTCCTGCCGTCGCGAGTGGACGGTCTCCACCGTGCCGTCCGGCCTGATGAGGTCCAGGGTCGTGGCGAGATTGCGTTCGACGGCGTCGAGCAGGTCGGCACGTCCGAGGACGTCGGCAAGCAGCAGCAGCGACGGGTTGGACACGTGGGCCGCGTAGTTGGCGCTCCGTTCCGAGTACAGGCCCTCCGCGTCGATGTCGACGCCCTCGGCGAGCCATTCCGCCACGCGGTCGAGCAGCCGGTCGTCCGGGAACGACCGGTGCAGCCGGGCCAGCGCCGCGCACAGCTCCCAGCGGTGGTTCGGGGTGTGCACCCCACCGGTCAGGAGACTGCCGGAGGCGGCGCCGGCGATCTCGGCGAGCGCGGCCGTGACGTCGTGCAGTTCCGGCCCCGCGCCCGCGGCGAGGACGTGCGCGTCGCACACGTCGTTGACGGTGAAAGCGGAGTCCGGCGGTGACTGCACGTTGTCGCCGCCGGCGAAGAGGCCGGTGGTGGTCTGCACGGCCCGCAAGGCGCGGAGGTGGGTCATCGCGGCGGCGACGGCCTGCCTGCTGCCGTGCAGTGCCGAGTCCGGGGAACGGTACGCCGCGACCAGGGTCTTCACCCGGCGCGCCAGACCACGGTGCGGCACACCGGCGGGTTCCTGGTCGGGGCAGGCCGCCAGCGGGACGGCCGACCGGTCGGCGGCGCCGGCCACCGCGCGGACGAACTCGTGGTCGAGCACAGTGGGCACGGTCAGTCCTTCAGTCCGGCATTGATGTCGGCGCTCATGACGTAGCGCTGGAAGACCAGGAAGACGAGGACCAGCGGGATCATGGAGATGACCGATCCCCCGAGCAGCACGGACCAGTTGATGTTCTGCGCCCCGACCAGGCTCTGGATGCCGATCTGCACGGTGAACTTGTCGGGGTCGTTGAGCATCAGAAGCGGCCAGATGTAGTCGTTCCACCGCCACTGGAACGACAGGATGGCGAGCGTCAGCATGATGGGCCGGGAGATCGGCACCATGATCCTCAGGAAGATCGACAGCTCACGCGCCCCGTCGATGCGGGCGGCCTCGACGAGCTCGTCGGGGACCGTCAGGAAGAACTGGCGGAACATGAAGCATCCGGTCGCGGTGAGCACCGCCGGGAGGATGATGCCGCCGAACGAGTTGTAGAGGCCGAGGTCGCGGACCACCAGGAACTCCGGGGCGAGCATGACCTCGGACGGCAGCATCGTGGTGGCCAGGATGCAGAGGAAGAAGACCTTGAGCCACTTGTTGTCGTACTTGGCCAGCGCGTACCCGGTGCAGCAGCTGGCTCCCACCGTGAGGATCGTCGTGATCACGCACACGATGGCCGTGTTGATGAAGTACTGGGAGAAGTTGGCGCTGTCCCAGGCTGCCTTGTAGCCCGACAGGGTGGGGTTGTGCGGAAGCACCGTCAGCGGAAGGGAGAACAGGTCTCCGGCCGGTTTGAAGGAGCTGAGGACGAACCACAGCACCGGCAGCCCGTAGAGGCACGCCAGGATCCACAGCAGTGTCGTCGCGGGTACCGCGCGCCGAAGCCCACCGCCGCCCCCGCCGCGGGGCCGCCTCTTGGCAAGGGCCCGTACGGAATCGGCCTTGACCGGACGCGGCGTGTCTGTGGTTGTCATCGGTTCTCCATCCGCCGGTTGACGATCAGCTGGATGATCGCGACGGCCATCAGGATGAGCATGAGCACGAACGACGCGGCGCTCGCGTAGCCGATCTGGCCCGTTTTGAAGCCGGTCTGGTAGATGTACTGGACAAGCAGGTTGTTCGACGTTCCCGGTCCGCCGTTGTTGAGGGCGAGGAACAGCGGGTATTCCTTCATCGCGTTGATCGTGTTGAGCAGGATGACGATGAAGGAGGTGGGCGCGATGCTCGGCAGTGTGATGCTGATGAACTGGCGCCAGGGGCCCGCGCCGTCGAGCGAGGCCGCCTCGTAGTACGAGGTGGGCACGTTCTTGATCGCCGCGATGAACAACAGCATCGAGAACGCCGTCCCCCACCAGGCGCCCGCCATCACCACCACGCCCAGGGACAGGTCCGCGTTCGACTGCCAGGGGATCGCGTCCCCGCCGAGCTTCTCGATGACGTAGTTGATCAGTCCGAAGTTCTCGCCGAACAGCCAGCGCCACAGGACACCCACGACGATGGGCGAGATGAGCCACGGGATGAAGAAGACGACACGGGCGAGCGACGCGCCCTTGGCCTGCCTGCTCACCACCAGGTTGGCGATGAGCAGCGAGAGCGCGAAGTTCAGCGGAACGACGAGCACGGCGTACAGCAGCGTCCGGGCCAGCGCGTCGTAGAAGATGGAGTCGCCGAACAGGTTCTGATAGTTGTCCAGTCCGACGAACTGGAACGCCCCTACGCCCGTGTAGTTCGTGAAGGAGTAGACGAGCCCGATCACCGCCGGCCAGACGAAGAACAGCGAGAAGAGCACAACATTGGCCGTGATGAGGACGAGCGGCGCAATGGTGTAGCTGCTGCGCCTCCTGGGCGGGCTCACGGACACGTCCGAGGCGCGTTTTGTCATCTTCCTGACTCCGTGCTGGTGGATGGGATTGCTGTGGGCTCACGCCGTGAGCCCGGCATCACGTGGGCGTTTTCCAGGCCGGGCGGCGGTGTGTCGGCCCCGCCGCCCGGTCCTGTGGCCCACGATCAGCCGCCGACCTGCTGGTTGTAGCCGGACACGATGTTCTCCAGGGCCTTGTCGGCCGTCTGCTGGCCGTTGATCGCCTTGCCGAGCTCCGTCTTGGTCGGGTCCTCGGTGAGGCTCTTGCCCTTCAGCACCCAGTTCGTCTGCGCGCCGTTGAAGTAGCCGGAGATCGGGTCGTAGAGCGGGATCTCCTCGTTGTACAGCTTGAACGCCGCCTGCGCCGCCTCGGACTTGAAGGGGTACTTCGGGCTCAGACCGCTCTCGACCGGCAGGAACCCGGACGCCTCGCACAGCGCCTGGTAGTGGGCCGGCTCGTACAGCCAGGACAGGAACTTCGTCGCTGCGCCCGCCGCGTCGCCGTTGTTGTTGAAGCCCACCGTCATGCCGCCGCTGTTGACGTCACTGGCCTGCACCGGCTGGGCGGGAGTCGGGACGCTCGCCCAGTCGAACTTCTTGATGCTGTCCGCGAAGGCGGGAACCTGCCATACGCCGGACCAGTAGGCGACGACGTCACCGCTCTGGAACATGGCCGACGGGTCGGCGCCGCTGGTCCACACCGACTTCGGCATGGTCTTGTCGTCGTTCAGTCCGACGAAGTAGTTCACGGCCTTCTTGGTCGCCGCGTCCACCGAGAACTTGCCGGAGGAGTCCGCGTGGACGTACTTCCCGCCCATCTCGTACACCATGGCGCGGAGCCGGGACGGCGACTGGTCGAACGTCAGGGAGTACTTGGCGCCGGTCTTCTCGCGGACCTTGTTCGCGGCGGCGATGAAGTCGGTCCAGGTCCAGGTCTTCTGGGGCGAGGCCGGGAAGGCGACGCCGGCCTTCTTGAACAGCGTCTCGTTGATGAACAGGCCGGACGCGGTGACGTCCGAGGGGATGGACAGCACCTTCCCGGACGAGTCCTTGGCGAGGAAGTTGGCGTTGATCTTGTTGCTCTTGTTGTTGGCGATGGAGCTGAGGTCGATCAGCTTGCTCGACCAGATCGGGTCCAGCGCCGGCACGGCCGCCACGTCGGGCAGGGAGTTCGCCTGCGCGGCGTTGTGGAGCTTCGTCGTGTAGCCGTCGTAGGGGATGTTGACGAGCTTGACGTTGACGCCGGTTTCCTTCTTGTACTGCGCCACCATCTTCTTCCAGCCCGCGTCCTGCCCCGGAACCGTGGAGATCCAGAACGTCAGCGACTTGGCGGTCCCGCCCGAGTCGGACCCCGACCCGCAGGCGGAGAGCAGCATGACACCTGCCGTGGCTACGGCAGCGAGGGGAACCAGGCGGCGCATGCCGCCGCGGCCGAGTCGGCGGGAGCGCCGCACACCTACAGTGGTCATCTTCGATCCCTTTTCCTCGCGGGGACGGAGCACGGCGCCGACCGAGCGGCACGGGTGCATTGTGCAGAAGAGTTTTGCTTTCCGAGGGCGCGGCCTCGCCCGGCCGCGTCATCCTGACGGGCGAGGATCCCCGGCCTCCTGGCCGTCACCGCACAAGCACGCCCTGGTGCGGTTGCCGTACGTCGAGTACGGGCGGGACGCTCACCCCAAGCCGGTGTCCCGACCGACTTAGAAAGCGCTTGTCCGGACATTGGCAGACCGAGTCGGAGGCCGTCAATCCTTCGTCCGCGCGGCCTCGGTCACGGTTTGGACTCCCCGGGCGACCGCCAGCCGGGCGGCACCCACCGCCGTGCCGAGATCTCCGACCGTGCTGCTGACCACTTCGGTGGGCCAGCTGAGCCGTGCCAGTTCGGCCCGCACACCGGGCAGGACCTGCGGGTCCGCGCCGGTACTGCCGCCCAGCACGAGCAGTCCGGGGTCCAGCACGGCGGTCACGGCGGCGGCGAGGCGGCCGATGTCCGTGGCATGGCGGCCCACCAGCGCGCGGGCCGTGGACCGGCCCTCGCGGGCGAGCGCGAAGAGCCGCTCGGCGGTGTCGGGACGCGGCCCTTCGGCGTCCGGCCAGGCCTCCGCCGCGCGCCGCAGCAGCGAGCGGGCGCCGATGTACTCCTCCAGCGCCTCGTGGCGCGGCTCGCTGTCGTCGTCCCAGGGGTAGGGCAGCCGGGCCAGCTCACCGGCGGCGCCGTTGGCTCCCCGCAGCACCTGCCCGCCGACCACGATGCCGAGGCCGATGCCCACGCCGATCCGCAGATAGCCGAAGGTGTGCCGGCCGCGGGCCGCGCCCTCGTGCAGTTCGGCGAGCGCGGCACAGTTCACGTTGTTCTCGAGGTGCACGGGAACACCCGGCGGCAGCGCGACGGCCATGGCGTCGAAGACGGGGCCGGCCTTGGCCGTCGCGGGGCGCACGGCGGAACCCTCCGCCCGCGCGGTGACGTCACCGACGGCGACCACGATGGTGCGCAGCGGGGCGTCGGCGGGCAGCGCGACCAGCGCCTCGCGCACCACGTCGGCGGCGTCGCCCCGGGGGCCGGTGGCCTGGGCGAGCAGGGTGCCGTCCAGGGCACAGCCACGGACCCGGGTGAGGGCGGGGCCCAGGTCGACGGCGAGTACCGCCCCGGCCGCCTGTCCGAGACCGTATACGGCGGCGGAACGGCCGGTGCCGCTGGAGGCGGTGCCGGAGCAGGCGGCCAGGCGGGCGCTCTCCAGCTCCGCCACGGCGGAGGACACCGTCGGTTTCGACAGGCCCGCCAGACTCGCGAGCTGCGGCCGAGTCGCCGTGCCCGCCCGGGCCAGCACGGCGAACACCGCGCTCGCGCTCTCGGTCAGGCGGGGGGCGTTCGCCACGTCGTGTTCCACAGTTCTCCCACACAGGTCGAGGGCCGCGCTCCCGAGTCGGTCGGCTCCGGGGGAGGCGGCGATGGGATGCCCTGGCGTCGCGGTTCCCGCCCGGCGGTCCGGCTGGGCCGCCCGCGGTGGTCGAGTGCGCGATGCCTCTTGACACGCACTCTACTTCGTTAGTTAACTTCCTAACGAAGGTCACGGTACTCGTCTGCCGTGCTCGGTAAGAGGCCCGTCCCGGGGCTTCCCTAGTTCTTCAACTCCCTTTCCCCCATACACGGTTCGCCCACCGTCGCAGCCCCGCGCAACGACGAAAGAGGATCCGTGCAGGACCCTTCCCCCTCGTGCCCTCTTGTGGTGGGCATCGACGTGGGCGGCACCAAGACACATCTGCGCGCCTTCGCGGGCGACGACGTCGTCGCCGACCACGTCCGCACGAGCAGCGGCTGGCGGCCGCACGACCCCGTGGCCGCCGCGGCCTGGCTGGCCGCCCTGGCCGCCGACGCCCTGCCGACGGGCGCCCGCCCCGCGGCCGTGGCCGTGGGCGGACACGCCTGCGAGACCCCTCGCCAGTGCTCCGGCATCCGCTCCGCGCTCCGACCGCACTTCGACGCGCCCGCGCTGGTCGTGGGCGACGCCGAACTGCTCGTCCCCGCCGCGGGACTGGACAAGGGAGTCGGCCTGGTGGCCGGCACCGGCTCGGTGGCGGTCGGCCGGCTCGCGGACGGCAACCCCGTCCAGGTCGGCGGCTGGGGCGCGGTCCTCGGCGACGAAGGCGGCTCGGCCGGTCTCGTCCGCGAGGCCGCCCGCGCCGTGTGGGCGGCCCACGACCGCGGAGCGGACCCCGACCCACTCGCCGAAGGGCTCCTCGCCGCGTTCCACGTCAGCGAGGTTCCGGCGCTCGGCGCGGCGCTGGAGGGCGCCACCGACATCTCGGCGGAGTGGGGCCGGCACGCGCCGGCCGTGTTCGCGGCAGCCGAGGCAGGCTCGGCGCTCGCCCGCACGGTGATCGCCGAGGCCGGCCGCGCCCTGTCCGCGCTCGTCGAACGGCTCGCCGCACGCGGCGTGGCGGTGGACGACGTGGTGGTCGCGGGCAGCACCGTCCTCGCCCAGCCCGCGCTCTACGACGCCTTCGTGTCCTCGCTCGCCGAAGCGGTGCCCGGCGCCCGACCGAGACCGTTGCGCGTAGCACCGGTCGAGGGCGCGGCGGCACTGGCCCGGTCGCTCCTGTGAAGCCTCGTCCGATCACTCCCGCGCCCTTCGTACCGCTCGCGGTCACCCTCGACCGCACCCGTGAACGACGGCGGTCAAGGGTTGCCGTGCGCCGGTGCACCGGCGGCTCCCGCGCCGGTCGGGCGGTTGGTTCCCGTGAGCCGGTAAGGCGGGGGCTCCTGTGGCCCACCCCGGCGGTCGGCATCCGTCAGCCGGTCGCAGAGCGGGCTTCCGCGAACCGCGCCGGACCGCGGGCTTCCGCGGACCCCTCCGAGCGGTGGGATCCCGTGAGTCACGCCGGCCCGAGGATTCCTGTGAGCCGGGCGGGCCCCGTTCACCCGCGGGACACGTCCGGGTCGCCGGACCTGCGTCGACGGGACACGAACCGGCCGTAGATCTTCACCCGTACGCACCACGGACCACGGTCCCCACCTGGCACGTATGCGACGTGCGGCCTACCGCATCGTCGATCGCACGATCTCCCGCGGCCACAGGGCCGGGGAACTCAGCCGCAGCACTCAAGGAAGGCAGACGCATGCCGTCACCAGCCGGGCACCACTCCCCCGCGTCAGTCCGTGAACGCGCCGTCGACAGAAGGGGGTTCCTCAAGACGTCCCTGGCCGCCTCGGCCGGTGTGCTGGCCGCGCCCACCTTCGTGACATGGCTGGCCGCCGCGGACGCGAAGGCCGCCACCGGCCTCGCCGCGTTCGTCGACGACTACAAGTCCAACGTCCTGGCGAACCTGACGCCCGAGACCAACGCCGTGGTCCGCGCCCTCGGCGGCATGGCCCAGGTGTGGCGGACCGGCGACGCCTGGAACACCGGTACGCCCCTGCGCCCCGACGTGCTGCGCGCCAACATGCGCTACTGCGCCCGCATCACGTCCGCGCGGACGGACGCGCAGGCCAAGGAGGCGTTCGTCTACGACCGCCAGCACCAGAGCTACGCGATGATCGCCGGCCTGGGCCCGCTGGCCGACCTGTACCGGTCGGGTGCCAAGGCGGTCACGTCGATCACCACCGCGCCCGAGGGGACCCCGGCCACCACGATCAGCGACGCCGTCCCGGCCGACGCGCCCGCCGGCTCCGCACTCGGCGCGGGCTCCTACGACTCGGAGCTCGGCCAGGTCGCCAGGCTGGTCGACACCGTGCGCGGCCCGTACGCCTCAGGCAATCCCGGCAAGTACGCCTTCCAGTACCCGCGCCCGTGGCGGATGAACGAGGACAGCGAGGTCGTCGACACCGGGAAGACCGACGCGCTCGGCTACCCGGTGTACGACTCGCGGGTGGTCGTCGCGCCTCAGCTGCTGCGCCAGCGCAGCACGGCGCCGGTGGACGACGGAGGCTTCCCCAGCGGTCACACGAACGCCTTCCATCTCGCGTCCCTGGCCTACGCGTACGCGGTGCCCGAGCGCTTCCAGGAACTGGTGACGCGTGCCCTCGAGCTGAGCCACACCCGGATCATGGCCGGCATGCACTCCACGGTCGACGTCCTCGGAGGACGGATCATGGCCACCGCACTGGCCGCCGCCACCCTGGCCGACCCCGCGAACGCCGCCCTCAAGGCCGCCGCGCGCGCCCAGGCCCTCGCCTACTTCCAGCAGCGGACCGGCACGACGGCCGACACGCTGTACGCCTACGCCCACGCGGCCGGCGCCGGCGCCGACCCGTACGCCGACCGTGCGGCCAACGCCCGTGCGGTGCGGCCCCGGCTGACGTACGTGCTGACCCGGCACGGCCGCAGCGAGCCCCTGACCGTGCCGAAGGGCGCGGAGGTGTTGCTGGAGACGCGGCTGCCGTACCTGGACGCGGCGCAGCGGCGCGAGGTACTGCGGACGACGGCGCTGCCCTCCGGATACGTCCTGCTGGACGGCTTCGAGCAGTGGGGACGGCTGAACCTGTTCGCCGCGGCGGACGGGTACGGCGCCTTCGACTCCGGAGTGACGGTCACCCTCGACGCGGCGGCCGGCGGCTTCGGTGCCGCCGACAGCTGGCGCAACGACATCGACGGCGACGGCGGCCTGACCAAGCGAGGCACCGGCACCCTGACCCTCACCGGCCACAACCGGTACACGGGCGGCACCGTGCTGGCGGAGGGCGTGCTCGTCGCCGGTTCGGCCCACGCCCTGGGGCACGGCGACGTGCGGGTGACGGGCGGCACACTGCGGCTGGACGGGCCGGTCCAGGTGCACGGTACGTACACCCAGCAGTCCGCCGGTCTGGAGCTGACGCTGCGTTCGGGCCACGAGCCGGCGCTCGAGGTCACGCGGCGGGCGGTCCTCGGGCAGGGCAGTGTGCTGTCGCTGCGGCTGGACGCCGACAGGCCCCCGGCGGCGGGCCACACGGTACGCGTGGTGGGCGCGCTGGTGCTGCGCGGCCAGTTCGACCGCGTCGAGCTGAACTCCGACCGGCTGCGGGCCGTACCCGTCTATACGGCGGAAGGTCTGTCGGTACGACTCCTGAAGCGGTGACGCCCCGAGCGGCGGGAAGCGGCGCGGAGGAACCCCCCGGGGTGTCCCCGCGCCACTCCCGCCGCGACGCGGCCGGTGTCATCGTGGTGCGGATGATGACGCGCGAACAGCAATCGGTCCTCGACCCCGCGGCGCGAGACGGTGCCCCGCCGCAGAGGGCTGCCCCCGGGCCGAGGCGTCGCCTCGCCGCGCGGTGGTCGGTGCCGGTGCTGGTGTTCCTGCTGCTCGCACAGATGGCCTTCGCGATGGTGAGCACGGCCGTACGGCAGACGCCGACCATCGACGAGCCCGTCTACGTGGGCACGGCCGCGGACTACCTGCACGAGCACGAGGTGCGGTACAACCCCGAACATCCGCCGCTGGGCAAACTGGTGATCGCCGCCGGGGTGGCCCTGGCCGATCCGCGCGTGGACCCGTCGTTCACCGGCGACCAGGGAGCACTGGGCCGGCATCTGCTGTACGAGTCGGGCAACGATCCGTGGCGGCTGATGCTGTGGGCCCGCCTGCCGGTGATCGCGCTGACGCTGCTGTTCGGTCTTGTCGTCTTCGCCTTCGCCCGTGATCTGGCCGGACCGGTCGGC
Source organism: Streptomyces sp. NBC_00289 (assembly GCF_041435115.1). NCBI lineage: Bacteria > Bacillati > Actinomycetota > Actinomycetes > Kitasatosporales > Streptomycetaceae > Streptomyces > Streptomyces sp. NBC_00289. The sequence goes on from NZ_CP108046.1 coordinate 1,799,633, forward strand.
GCGGTGGCCGCCCTCGCGCTGTACGCCTTCTCCCCCGACCTGATCGCCCACGGATCCCTCGCCACGCTCGACGTGCCGGCCGCCGGGTTCCTGCTGACGTCGGTGTGGCTGTTGTGGCGGGCGCGGCGACGGCCCCGACTGTACGTACCGCTCGCCGGAGCGGCCCTGGGGGCGGCGCTGGCCACGAAGATGAGCGCGCTGCCCGCGCTGCCGGTCCTGATGGCGCTGGCCGTGGTGTCCGTGTGGTGCTCGGGTCGCGCGGGTTCACGGGACCGGCGCGGACGGCTGCTGCGGGCGGCAGCGGGCGCGGGCCTGGTGGCGCTGGCCGCCGTCACCGTCGTATGGATGACGTATCTGGTGGTGGATCCGCGGCTGCGGTGGGCGCCGCAACAGCAGGTGCCCACGGTCCACGGGCTGCGCGGGCTGCTGGTGGACCTCATGCCGTTCCCCGAGGCGTACCGGGACGGGATGCGCATCCAGTTCGGACTGGAGAACTACCCGTGGCAGGGCTTCCTCTTCGGCCGGCTCTACACCGGGTCGCTGTGGTACTACCTGCCGGCGGCGCTGCTGGTGAAGACCCCCCTCGGTCTGCTCGCGCTGTGGACGGCCGGTGCCGTCGTCGTGGTGGCGCTGCGGCGGCTGCGGCCCGCGGCGCCGTATCTGCTGGTCCCGTCCGGTGTCCTGCTGGCCGCGGCCATGGACGGCTCACGCGACTTCGGCACCCGCTACGTCGTCTTCCTGCCGATGTTCCTCGCGGTGGCGGCGGGCTGCGTGGTGACGGTACGACGGCGGTGGGCGCCGGTCGTGACGGGGGCACTGGCCCTGTTCGTCGCGGTCAGCTCCCTACTGGCGTATCCCTACTATCTGCCGTACTCCAACGAGGCGTTCGGCGGCCCGGAGCAGACGCACCTGCGGTTGCACGACTCCAACGTCGACTGGGGCCAGGATCTGGGCCGGCTCGCCGACCGGCTGCGCGAGCGGTATCCGGGCGAACGGGTGTGGCTCGTGTACAAGGGCAGCGGTGTGGCGTCCTCCTACGGCATCGAGGCGTCCGATCCGCGCGAGGTGCCCGCCGCCGACGTGCGCGGACTGCTGGTCGTGTCCGACTCGGCGGTGGCCAAGGCGCAGGGGCGGCTGAAGGCGCTGATCGCCGGCAGCCGGCCGGTCGACGAGGTCGGTCACTCGATCACGATCTACCGCCGGTGACCCGGTCCCCGGTGAGCGGACTGCGACCGCTACCGCGCCGCCTGCTGGAACCCCTCGGCGCTGACGTGCGCCATCACGCTGCTGGCCACGCGGTAGCGGCCGTTGGGCACGTGTGCGGACCTGGTGATGTGCACCGTGAGCGGGCCGGCCCACGCGTAGCCGTGGTGTTCGGCGTGCCTGGCCAGGCTGTCGGTGAGGGCCTGGCCCACCCTGCTGTCGCGGCGCGTGAGTTCGTCGTGCACGGAGTCGGCGAGCTCGACGTCGTAGGCGTTGGGGACCACGACCAGATTCTCGCTGCACACGACGGCGTGGCTGTCGCACTCGCGTCGCAGGGCGTCGAGGAGTTCGACGGGTTCCTTGTCGAAGATCCTCGCCCACAGCGACTCCCACCGCTGTTCCAGGGCCTGTTCCAGCGCGCTCAGTGCGCTCATTCCGTCTCACCTGCCGAAAGATCTGGTTTCGTGTGCCGGGACGCCTTCGGGCGACGACGTCGTCGCCGCAGGGCGGGTTCCCGATCGGCGGGCGGATATCCGCACCTCGGGCGGGTCGTCGGATGATCCTCTACAAGCCCTGGTCACGGCTGTCGTGTGGGCTATGTTGACTCTCCGTGGGAGACAAAGGGAGCGCGCCGGTGCCATCGTCGCAACAGGCACGCGCACAGGCATCATCGATCACCTCGGGAAAGACCGCCCCTGAGGCGGAGGCCGCCCCTGCCTCCCAGCTCAGGACGCTCTTCGACAGGCCGCGGCTGTCCCCGGGCCAGCGCCGCATCGCGCAGTACCTGATCGAGCACATCACCGAAGCGGCGTTCCTGTCGATCACCGATCTCGCGGAGCGGGTCGGCGTGAGCCAGCCCTCGGTGACCCGGTTCGCCGCGGCCGTCGGCTTCAGCGGTTACCCCGCGCTGCGGGAGAAGCTCCAGTCCATCGCGCTCGGCACCCTCGCGGGCGGCCCCGGAGCGACGGAAGAGAACGGGAGCAACGAGCTCCAGGCGGCGGTGGACGCCGAGATGGAGAACCTGGAGAACCTCCGGCGGGACTTCGCCAATCCCGACCAGGTGATCGACATCGGCCGCCGGCTGTCCCTGTCGACCCCGCTGACCGTCCTCGGGCTGCGCATCTCCGTCTCCCTCGCCGAGTACTTCGCCTACGCGGCCCGCCGTATCCACCCGGACGTACGGCTGGTGACCCGGGGCGGCAGTGTCGCCTACGACGCGCTGCTCCAGTCGCGTGAGGCCGGCGGCACCTGGGTGCTGGCGTTCTCCATGCCCCGGCACGCGCAGGAGACCCTCACCGCGCTGCGCGTCGCGCGCGGCGCCGGGCTGCGCGTCGTCCTGATCACCGACCTCGCGCTGGGTGCGGTCGCCGACGAGGCCGACGTCGTCTTCGCCACCGGCACCGGCTCCCGGCTGGTCTTCGACTCCTATGCCGCGCCCGGAGTCATGGCAGCCGCGCTGCTCCAGGCCATGACCGACGCCGACCCGGAGCGGACCCAGGCGCGGCTCGAGGACTACGAGCAGATCTCCGAGCAGCACCAGTTCTTCCTGCGCGACTGACCGACTCCGGTCATATGCGGCTACTACCGGGCCAGCCACCATAAATCACGCATGAATGTTTTCATACGTCTTGCAAACGGCACGGCATATATAAATACTGCTCACGGATCACGCCCCGGCCGCTCCGGGACACGTTCCGCACCCCCGTCCTCACACCCCGCATCCGCCCGCAGAAAGCCGACGGTCCGCCCATGCGCACGCAGCTCCATCCGCCGCGCGGGCCCCGTCCGCTCACCCGGGCTCCTGCACGAGCACCCGAAACCGCCGTCTCCTACCCGCGTCGGCGTCCAGGGTGTTCGGTCGGGCCTCGCCTGCGCGAGCGCCCACGGCGGCCCCGGTCATCCCCTAGACCGGGGCCGCCCAAGCCCGTCGGACCACCCCTCTCGACGCCGTAGACCCGGAAGCGACGACCATGACTCTGACGACCACGCGCATCAGCCCGGACTGGCCGTGCCAGGTCAAGATCCCCGGCAGCTACGACTGGGAGCGCTCGGCGGCCAAGTGGCTGCGCGAGCTGGTGCCGGCCCGCTACGCCAGTTACCCGGCCCTGATCCGCCACCCCGTTCTGCTCGCCCGCCATGCGCAGATCCAGGTGCAGCAGGAGATCCGGATCGCGCGCACCGCCCTGCAGACGGCGCGCGCCGATCTGCCCGGGCTCGGTCTGCCCGAGTCGGTGATCGAGCACACCATCAAGCTGTACGCGGCGGAGGTGCTGCAGTTGCAGCACATCGCCCGGAGCGTGCGCGCGGTCAACCAGGCGCTGGCCTATCACAACCTGGGGCGCTGAGCCCGCGCCACGGAAGGCATGACCCGCGCCGCCCGTGGCACACGTGATGAGCATGAGTACCACTCAGTTGCGGCGGGGCGAGCCCGTCACCACGGTGCTGACCTGGCGGGTGCGCCCCGGCCGGGAGCAGGAGTTCGAGGAGTGGACGCACGGGATCACCCGCTGCGTCAGACGGTTCCCCGGCAGTGAGGGCGTCTCCTGGCTGCGCCCCGAGGACGGCCACCGCTTCCACGCGGTGCTGCGCTTCTCCGATCCGCACCGCCTCACCGCCTGGCTGGAGTCGCCGGAGCGGGCCGACTGGCACGCACGGATCGAGGGCATCGCCACCGAGATCGGCAGTGAGCGGCAGTCGACGACCGGAATGGAGACCTGGTTCGGTCTGCCTGGCACCACCGTGCAGGCGCCGCCCCGCTGGAAGATGGTGCTGACCACCTTCCTCGCGGCCTACCCCTTCACCCTGCTCATCCAGTGGCAGCTCACGCCCCGCACCGCCGCCTGGCCCCTGCTCCTGCGCGCCGCGGTGTTCCCGGTGCTGCTGCTGCCGACCCTGACCTACCTGGTCATGCCGCGGCTCAGCCGTCTGCTCCGGCTGTGGCTGTACCGGCCACCGAACCACTGACCACCGAACGGGGACCAGGTCCGCCCGGGGCGGCCGGGGTCGGTACCGGCCACCGAACCACCGACCACCGACCACGAGCCACCGACGGTCCGCCGCGGACCGCCGACCGAGAGCGGCCCGCCCCCGGATCGACCGCGCACGGACCCGCGATCGCGGGCGCACCGTGTGCAATGCTCGGTGATGTGACGAGCGATCCAACCATCCCGGCGGAGTCCGGTACGGCACCGGACGTGACCGCGCTGGCCCGAGTCGTCGCCCGTCAGCGCGCCGAAATGGACCGACTACGGGAACTGGTGGCGACCTCGGCCGTCCTGGAGCGGGCCAAGGGCGTGGTGATGGCGCTGACCGGGTGTGCCCCGGACGCGGCCGGCGAGGAACTGCTGCGACGCGCCAGGGCCGCGAACCGCACGCTGCTGGAGGAGTGCTGGATCACGCTCGGCGGCCTGATCCCCCCGCTGCGCAGACCGGGCAAGGAGCCGCGGCCCGTCGCCGCCTCGGACGCCGTCCCGTCCGACCCCTCGCCGCACGGCGACACGGCCGACGCGGAGACGGCCGACGGGGAGACGGCCGACGGGGAGACGGCCGACGCGGACCAGGCCACCGGCTCCGCCGCGCTCGGCGGGCTCGGCAGGGCGCTGGTCCACGTCGGCACACCGCAGGAGCTCGCCGTGTGCCTGCTGGAGCATCTCGCGCCCGAGACGGGGGCGGACGCGGTCATGATCTACTCACGGCTGCCGGTCGGAGGACTGGCGCTGATCGGTCACGCCGGCATCGACGAGACACTGGCCGAGCAGTGGCAACGGGTGCCGCCGCTGAGCGGAATCCCCGCACTCGACGCGCTGCGTACGGGCGAGCCGTGCTGGCTGGAGGACATCGACGCGGACCGGAGACAGTACCTGCTCATCGGGGATCCACCCGACCGCTGGCTGTCCCGGGCCTGGCTGCCCGTACTCACGGGCGACGCGGCCGACGTCTGCATCGGCGTCATGCGCGGTCGCGGCGGGTCGTTCGGGCCGCACGCCCGGCAACTCCTGCGGGGCGTCACCCGGCTGTGCGCAGGCCGGCTGCGCGCGCTCACCGCCCGCCAGGACCAGGCCGAGGACGACACCGCCGGTGCCGTCCAGACCGTGTTCGACTCGCTGCCGAGCGCGGCGATGCTCCTCACCCCGCTGCGCTCCCCCACGGGAGACATCGAGGACTACCGTATCGACGCGGCGACCACGGAGGCGGTCGACGTCGTCGGCCGTACCGGGCGGGAGCTGGTCGGGCGGCGGATCCTGGAGTGCTTCCCCAGCATGGCGGGCGAGGCCCTGTGGCAGGGCAGCCTGCACACGCTGGCCACCGGGGAACCGTACGAGGGCGAGCCGTTCGCCTCCCAGGAAGTGGTGGCCGGGACCGCGCAACTGCTCACCTACTCGGTGCGGGTGGCCCGGCTGGCCGACGGCCTGGTGATCACCTGGATCCGGCACGACTCCTCGGACCGGCAGGAGCAGCGGCTGGCCGACGTGCAGCGGCTGGGCAACCTCGGCTGGGCGAACTGGAATCTCCTCAGCGAGGAGGTCAGCTGGTCGTCCCAGGTCTTCACCATCCTCGCCCGTTCCCCGGAGAGCGGACCGGTCGCCCTCGCCGACCTGCCCCGTCTCGCCGTGGCGGAGGACATGCCCGCGCTGTCCCGGGCGGTAGGGGAACTCATGCTCCGGGGGCGGCCGTTCGACGTGCCGTTCCGGGTCGCGGCGAGCGGCGGCATACGGCATCTGCGGGTGGTCGCCGAGTCGGTCACGGACGTCCACGGCACACCGGCCGAGGTGCACGGCTTCGTGCAGGACCTCACCGCGCAGCGCAGCGCCGAACTCGCCCTGCGCAGGAGCGAGCAGGCGATTCTCACCCAGCACGGTGTGCTGACCGCCGAGCGGAGCATGGCCGCCCGGCTGCAGCACGCGCTGCTTCCGCTGCCGACCCGGCCCGTGCTCGTGGCCGGGCTGCGCGTCGAGGTCGCCTATCTGCCCGCCCAGTCGGGGCTGCATGTCGGCGGCGACTGGTTCAGCGTCATGGAACTCCCCGACGGGGACGCCCTGTTCGTCGTCGGTGACGTCGCCGGTCACGGCATCGGCGCCGTCGCCACGATGGCCCAGCTCCGCTTCACCGCCAAGGGCATGGTCATCACGGGCTCGTCGCTGACCGGCGCCCTGCACCGGCTCAACGCACTGCTGCTGCACTCCCGTGACTCCTACGGCACCGCGACCATGGTCCTGGCCCGCTACGACGCCGCGGAGCGCCGGCTGATCTGGGCACAGGCGGGCCATCCGCCGCCACTGCTGCTGCGGGGCGGGAAGGTGATCTATCTCGACCGCCCGCGCGGGATGCTCCTCGGGGCGAACACCTCACCGGTCTACGAGGAGGCGGAGTGCCACCTCGAGCCGGGAGACCGGTTGATCATGTACACGGACGGGCTGGTCGAGCGCCCCCTGGAGGGCATCGACCGAGGCCTGGATCGCTTCGCCGAGGCCGCCATGACCCTCCACACGGACTCGCCGGGCTCCCTGGACCCCCTGCTCTCCGCGGTCCTGGAGGGCGAGCGGCGCGACGACGTCTGTGTCGTCGACATCCGGGTGCCCGTCAACCCCGAGTGACGGCGCGACCCGTGCGGTGCCGGGCCCACGGCGCGGGTGAACGGGCGAGGAGATCGCGTCAGTCGTCCCCGCGGTGCCTCCAGAACCAGTACGCGCACACGACGAGGGCCAGCAGGAAGACGGCGGGCAGCACCAGGCCCGGGACACGGGAGCCGCTCATCGGCGTGGCCTTTGGGTTCGGGACGGCGGTGGGGACGGCGTCGGGGAGAGCCGGAAAACCCGGGGGCGGCGCGGAGACCGCCTCCCGGCATGACTGCCCACGCCGACGCGCCATTGATCGTCGCCGGCCGTTCTTTCCCGCTCCGTTGCCCGGCGTTCGAGTCGCCGTCCCGCCCGTCAGCGGATCAGCCGTTGCCCTGTGCCGCGTTGCCCTGTGCCGTGTTGCCCTGTGCCGTGTTGCCCTGTGCCGTGTTGCCCTGTGCCGTGCGGGATTCCAGCGCGAGCCGGGTGTCGTCGCCGTACACGCCGTCCTCGTCGCCCCGGATGCCGTACCAGAGCTGGAACCGGGCCACCGCCTCGGTCAGGACGGTGTCGTAACTGCCGCCGGTGGGGCCGTTCGGGTAGACGTCGGGGATGCGCAGCAGACGTTCCTGGAGGTCGGTCACCTCGGGACCGCTGTCCCCTTCCCGGAGGGTGCCGGCCCCGTCGGGGTCGGCCGCGGCCGAGCCGGCCGGGGTGGTCGGGGTGGGTTCCGCGGAGGCGGTCGCCGCCGGAGACCGTGCGGCGGAGGCGTCGTCGCGGCCGGGCAGCAGGAGCGCGCAGCCGAAGCCGATCAGGGCCGCCGCGGCCACCACGGTCACGGCGACGGTGCGACGCCGTCCACGGACCCGGCCGGCGGTGCGGCCCGCCTGCCCGCGGTACCGGAGCTCGGCGGTGACCGGCGGCAGTTCCTGGGTGGCGTCCTCCGCCCCCGGCGACGGCCGGTCCAGCTGCACCGACTCGTAGGCGGCGAGGCCGTCCTGCTCGAACTCCCGGAACAGCTCCGCGAGGGCGTCGGTGCGGCGCGGGCGCAGCACATGGATCGGTTCGAGCACGGGGCCGTCCTGTGGCTGCTCCCGGTCGGGACGTGTCGGCACGCTGGACTCCTTCCGACCCCGTGCGCAGGGTCTGCGTGATCCCCCGGGGAGTGATACGTGGCCGACGCCACCGGGGTTCAGCCCACGGCGGGGCCCGTCAGGAACCGGCGCAGTGACGCCTTCATCGCGTCGACGAAGGCGTCCCGACGCTGAGCGTCCACCGCGTCCAGCGACAGGTACGGATTGAGGTCCTCGAGTTCGACCAGCAGGAGCTCTCCGCCCGGGGCCCGGCAGGCGTCGACGCGCTGGATGCCGTGGCCGAGGCCGTTCCAGTCGATGAACCGCCGGGCGAACTCCAGGTCGGAGCCGGTCGGTTCGTACGGCTCGAGCTGCCAGCGCCGGTCGGGCCGCGGGGCGTACAGGGCGTACTGGAAGTCGTCGTCGACGTAGTAGAAGGAGACCTCGTAGGCGAAGTCGACGCGGGGCTGCACCAGGACGGTTCCGTCGGCCAGCTCGCGCGCCCGGTCGGCGGACACGATCCGCAGGCCCACCGAGTCGGCACCGGTCTTCGGCTTGACGACGTACTCGTCCGCCTCGGGCAGAAAGCGCAGATCCTCCGGGCGGTCCACGGTCGGGATGACCGGATGTCCCGCGGCGCCGAGCTCCACCAGGTACTGCTTGCCGGCCATGTCGGCCCGGCCGGTCAGCGGGTTGTAGACGCGTGTCCCGTGCTCGACGGCGCGCGCACGGAACGCGTCGTGGGCGGCCTGGTATCCGAGGACGGGGCCGCTGTTGCGGACCACGACGCCGTCGAAGCCGTCCATGAGCGCAGCCGCGTCCCGCGGATGACACAGGGCGAGGTCGAAGTCCTCCCGGAGCCGGGCGGACAGGAAGATGTCCTCGTCGCAATAGCGGCGTCCGCGTGCCGGGTAGGCGAGGTCGGTGACGTAGAGGACGCGGGGTCGTACGGACGGCATGTGGGCTCCCTTTGCGGCGGCAGCCGATCGTATGCGGCGGGCCCGCCTCGAACAAACGCCTGGTGGGGCGCCCTGCGGCAGGGGACGAGCGCACTCAGTTCCCCCCTGGGTGCGCACTGAGTGCCATCGACCCCGGCCGAGTGCTACGTTCCCGGGCATGAGCTCCAGCAGTGCGACCCCCCGGCGCGGCCAGAAGGCACGGGCGGCGGTCACCAAGCCGCCCATGCGGGACGCCCTGGTGGCGGCGGCCTTCCGGTTGTTCCTGGAGCGCGGCTACGAGGAGACCACGGTCGACGACATCGTGGCGCTCGCCGGGGTGGGACGGCGGTCGTTCTTCCGCTACTTCCCCTCGAAGGAGGACGTGGTCTTCCCCGACCACGAACGCTGTCTGGCCGACATGACGGCCTTCCTCGCCACCGGCGACGACACCCACGAACCGGTGCGGCGGGTCTGCGACGCGGCCCGGCTGGTCCTCGGCATGTACGCCGAGAACCCGACCTTCTCCGTGCAGCGCTACCGCCTGACCAAGAAGGTGCCGGGCCTGCGGGCGTACGAGCTGTCCGTGGTGTGGCGCTACGAGCGTGCCCTCGCCCACTATCTGCGAGGCCGCTTCGCCGGCCGGCGCGACGGCACCCTGCAGGCCGACGTGATCGCCGCGGCCGTGGTCGCTGCGCACAACAACGCGCTGCGGTCCTGGCTGCGCTCGGACGGACAGGACGACGCGAGCCTCACGGTGGACCACGCACTGGGGTACGTGCAGTCCGCCTTCGGCGCCCCGTCCGCGCCGCCCCTCCCCGAACGGCCCGAGGACGTCGTGGTCGTCGTCTCCCGGCGCGGAGCTCCGCTGTGGAGGGTCGTCCAGGAGATCGAGTCCACGCTCGGCCGCGACTGATCCACGCCGAGGCGACTGCCGGATATTTTGGGGGTACGGAGTGCCTTTACGCGTGACACTGAGTGCCATACCCTGTGGGCGTGCACGGTGGCACGGTGAGCCGGGCACGTGCGTGCACGGGTGACCGCGCACACGGGATTCCGGCCGAGCGCAGGGAGTTGACCAGCGTGTACCACCACTCAGGAAGCGTTGTCCGGGAGACGGTCGGCTTCGCCACGAGCCTGCTGGATCCGAAGATCACGGAATCGGACGCGATGCTCTTCCAGCGCTGCGCCTGGTGCGGCACCGCGATGTACCAGCGGCTGTTGTGCCCGGTCTGTCAGGGCAGTGAGCTGCGCACCGAGCACAGCGAGGGCACGGGTACGGTCCGGCACTCGACCGTGGTGCACCGCAACACCCCCGCGGCCCGCAACGTGTCGCTGATCGAGATGGCCGAGGGCTTCGTCGTGCGCGGCCGGGTCATCGGTCCGCCCATCGGCATCCACAGCGGGGACCGGGTCCGCCTGTCCACCGCCAAGGACCCGGTCCGCGGCGAGCCGGTCTTCCAGCTCCTCGACGAGCCGTACCGGGCCTGGACCTGACCGACCCCCGGAGGTGCCGTCGGCCCGGGTGCCCGCCTTTCACGGCGTGAGCGCCACCCGGATGGCCACGGTCCCCTTCGCTCCCCGGCGCAGCCGACTGCCGAACAGCGTCAGACGGCCGACGATGCCGTACTTGTCGGCGAGGAGCCGGCGGTAGCGGTCGGCGGTGGCCGCGTCGCCGATCTCGGCGGTGGCCGGCACCTGGTCGCCGGTCGGGTTCCCGCGCAGGTCGCAGGGGCCGACGAGAATCTCGCCGCGTGCTCGGATCCGCTTGACCTTGCCCGAGTCCGCGACGGTCCACACGCCGAGCCTGTCACCGTCGCGCACCACCCACACCGGGGTGGAGACCGGGGTGCCGTTCTTCCGGTAGCTGGTGACCAGCAGGTATTTCCCGGCGCCGAGCCGCTCCAGCAGGGTGTCGTCCATGTCCGCAAGTCTAGGCTTTCGCAACGGTTCCCGGCCCTGTGCGCCACAGCGGCGACCGTGCGGTCCGGCCGTCCGGTACGGCGGAGCACCCGGCCGGAAGTGAGCAGATCGCCTCCACGCTGAACGCGGGCGTCCTGGACCGCGTATGGGAGGAGGGCGCTCAACGACCGGAGGGCCCCGCGGTGTTGACACCGCGCGTTCGGGTTCGGGAGCCATGCATGAGGCACGCACGACGACGGGTCGTCCGGCGAGTGACACGGCTGGCGGCAGTCGGCGGACTCCTTCTGGGAGGGGCGATGGTCACACGGGCCGTGGCCGCCGAACCGTCCGGCGCCGCCGTTCCCCGGACCTACGCCCAGTCGTCCGCGGACATGGGCACCGGTCTCGTCTCACGGCTCGGCACCTCCCGTACGGCGGGCACCTGGCTCGGCGCGGACGGGCGACCGGTCGTGGCGGTCACCGACGCTGCCGCGGCCGCCGAGGTCCGGCGGGCCGGCGCCGAGGCGAAGGTCGTCTCCCACAGCATGAACGAACTCAAGTCGGCGACCACCACGCTGCGTTCCGCACCCCGGGTGGCCGGCACGGCGTGGGTCATGGACTACAAGACCAACCAGGTGGTGGTCCAGGCGGACAGCTCCGTCTCCGCCTCCGACTGGTCCGGCATGACCCGGGTCGCGGACGGCATCGGCGGCTTCGTCCGCATGGAGCGCGTCCAGGGCTCCTTCACCACCCGGGTGAACGGCGCGCAGCCGATCCTGTCGACCGGCGGGCGCTGCTCGGCGGGGTTCAACGTGACCAACGGGCAGACCGACTTCATCCTCACGGCCGGACACTGCGGGCCCTCCGGTTCGATCTGGTTCGCGGACAACCAGGGCACCCAGCAGATCGGCAGGACGGTCGACCAGAGCTTCCCCGGCGACGACTGGTCCCTGGTGCAGTACGCGAGCGGCAAGGCGGGCGACGGCGCCGACGTGGTCGCGGTCGGCGGCGGCAAGGGCGTACAGATCACGGGCGTGGCCGATCCGGCGGTCGGGCAGCGGGTGTTCCGCAGCGGCAGCACGAGCGGTCTGCGCGACGGCCAGGTGACGGGTCTGAACGCGACGGTGAACTACCCCGAGGGCACCGTCACCGGGCTGATCGAGACGAACGTGTGCGCCGAACCCGGCGACAGCGGCGGCCCCATGTTCTCCGAGGGCATCGCCCTCGGCGTCACCTCCGGCGGCAGCGGCGACTGCACCACGGGCGGTACGACGTTCTTCCAGCCGGTGACGAAGGCGCTGTCCGCGCTCAACGTCCGCATGATCGTGTCGACGCAGGCCGGGTCCGGGGCAGGCCAGAGCCCCGCACCGGCGCCGTCCGCGTCCGCGACGCACAGCGCCATCGCCCCCGGCGCCGCCTCGCCCGGATCCTCGGCGACGGTCACCGGCGGCGCCGAGGCGTCGACGCTGCTGTCCCGGATCACGGATCCGCGGAACATCGGCCCCGGCCTGCTGGTCCTGGCGGGCAGTATGGTCGCCCTGGTGGCGACCCGGTTCATCCGCGCGGAGCAGGACCGCAAGGCGTTCCGCCGGCACTACTCGGCCACGTGGGGATGAGCCGTCGGGACGCGCTCGCCGCGACCGGGGTCCGCGGTGGCGATCAGTCCCGGTCGGGGAGCCCGGCGTGATCCCGACGAGCGGCCCCGGCCCGTCAGCCCAGGGTCAGCAGCACCGTGGCCGCCGCCGCACCGAGCAGCCCCGCCGCCTGGCGCCGGGTCACCCGCGCGTGCAGGAGCGCCAGACCGAGGACGACCGGGAGCGCCGGGTTGAGGGACGCGAGGACCACGGCGACGGCGAGCAGCAGCCCGCCGAGTTGGCCGAGGAAGGTGACGGTGGTGTGGTGGATGCGCCGGGACAGCAGGCCGCCGGCGATGGGGGCATCCCTCGGCTCGAGCGAAGCCGAGAGGTGGGGGACGACGATGCCGTAGCAGACGGCCGAGGCCAGTGCGAGGAGGGGGCCCGTCCGGTGGGGAGTGCCCCGGGACGGCGTTCCGATGCCCGGTGGGCTTCGGGGACGTGCCTCAGGCCGCGTGAACCGGCTGGGGAACGGCGGCGGCCCACTCGAGGACGAGGCGCCGGTATTCCTCACGCTGCTCGCCGCTCAGTGTCCCGCCCGACCGGCGCCACAGGGCCCTGATCTCCTCGTTGACCTCGTCAGCCGAGCGATCGGAGGCGGGTTCAACGGTGGTGGACATGCTGTGAAGCATACGGCGCGGCAGGTGAAGGCGATGTGAGTAAGTATGAGCGATCCGGACATTTGAGACCGTGTTGCTGATCACGTCATCTGTCAAGACCTGTAACGCAGTTCACACCTCCGCACTACCCAGCACCAGTTCCCGGATGGCCGGCACGGCGGCGCCGCGCGCCCAGTCGTGGAAGTCGGAGACCTTGGTCTCCAGGTCGACCGGGGCCGCCATCGGGTGCCGGTGGGAACGCAGGGTCTCGGCCACCGTCCCGCCGGCGACGTCCATCAGACCGACGCCTTCTCCGGCGAGCAGGATCTTCTGCGGCATGGCGAAGTTGGCGATGTGGGCGACCAGGGTGCCCAGGGCGCGGGCCGCCTCGTCGACGACGCGGGAGGCCATGGGTTCACCGGCGGCGGCACCGGCGAGGATCTCCTCGTACGTCAGGTCGCGGCCGGTGGCGGCCCGGAGCTGGTAGCGGATGCTGGGGATGGTCAGCAGCGAGACGGCGCTGCCGCGTTCACCGTCCGGGGTGAGCGGGCCGTTGGGGTCGAGGATCCAGTGGCGGCCGAACCCGCGGTCCTCCTCGGCGCAGGGCACCCGCCGGCCGCCCAGTACCAGTCCGTAGCCGAGGCCGGCGCCGATGGTGAGGACGACGAAGCGGTCGAGTCCGCGGCCGGCACCGAACCAGGTCTCGGCCTCGACGAGGGCCGCGACATCGTTCTCGACGACCACGGGCAGGCCGGTGCGCTGCTGGACGAGTTCGGCCAGCGGCACGTCACGCCACAGCAGGAACGGCGACTCCCCGACCACGGCACGGTCCTCGACCAGGCCGCCGACCCCGATGCCGATGCCGGCCAGGCGCGGGTGGGCGCCGGCGAACTCCTCGGTCATCTCCGCGAGCAGGTCGGCGACCCGGACCGGGTCGTGGTCGGCGAGCGGGCGGTCGTGGCGGGCGACGATGTCGCTTCTGAGGGTGGTGACGACGCCGTAGACCATGTCGCCGGTGATCTTGAAGCCGACGAAAAGTCGGGATTCGGCGACGACGTCCAGCGGCTGCGAGGGGCGTCCCTGGCGCGACTCCGCCGGGGCGGCGTCCGTTTCCGGTACCTCGACCAGCAGGCCGGACTCGATCAGTGGTTTGGTCAGCCGGGTGAGGCTGCCCGGCGAGAGGAGCAGCCGGCGGGCGAGGTCGGTGCGCGACAGCGGCCCGTGGACGAGCACCTCGATCGCCACGGAGCGCTCCTGGCGGCTCAGCGGAGGCCAGCTGGTGGCGGCTGCGGTCATGGAGGTCGGACTCCCACAGGATTTCTTTCACCGTAAAAGCAACCAGGCCACTCTAAGGCCCCGGATGGCTCGGACAAACGATGCGTACTCACCTCTTGACGGTTGGATTATTTCGCGACGAAAGTAAGTAGGCCGAGGTCGAGCAGCCTCGACGAGACCGACGCCCGATCTGACAGCCCGATCTGACAGCCCGATCTGACAGCCAGACCAACCCGATTCCCCGATCAGCGAAGGACGCGCGTTCCATGACATTCACGCTCGGCATCGTCGGCGCCGGCCAGTTCTCCGGCCAGTTCGCCACCCTGTTCCAGGCCCATCCCGGCGTGGGCGATGTCTACGTCACCGACCTGCTGCCGGAGCGGGCCGAGCGACTCGCCGCCAACCAGGGGCTGGCAGGAACGTTTTCCTCGTACCAGGCCATGCTGGAGTCGGAGGCGGTCGACGCGGTCGCGATCTTCACCCAGCGCTGGACGCACGGGCCGTTGGTGCTGCAGGGCCTCAACGCCGGCAAGCACGTGTACTCGGCGGTCCCCATGGCGATCACCACGGAGGAAATCGCGGCGATCATCAACACGGTCCGGGCGACCGGACTGACGTACATGATGGGCGAGACCAGCCAGTACAACCCGGCGACCGTGCACGCCCGCAACCAGATCGCCGAGGGCGCCTTCGGGCGGCTCTTCTACGCCGAGGGCGACTACGTCCACGACATGGACCTGGGGTTCTACGACGCCTACCAGTACAGCGGCGGCGAGAACTGGAAGGCGACCGCCAGCTATCCCCCGCTGCTCTACCCGACGCACTCGGTGGGCGGGGTGCTCGGCGCCTGGCAGACCCACGCGGTGAGTGTGTCGGCGATCGGGGTGGTCGACGAGCGGGGGGACGGCGTCTTCGACAAGGACGTCAGCCAGTTCGGCAACGACTTCTCCAACGCGAGCGCGCTGTTCGAGGTCGCCGGCGGCGGTTCGTTCCGTACGAACGAGTTCCGGCGGGTCGGCTACCCCTCCCACATACGGGAGTCACGCTTCCGCTTCTTCGGCACGGAGGCCAGCATGGAGCAGCTCGCCACCGTGGCGCTGTGGCAGGACAAGAAGGGGGTCAAGGACATCAGCGAACTCCTCGAGCCCAAGCCGACCATGTCGCCGTCCGACCCCTCCCTCCAGCACATCGCGCCGGAACTGCGGGCGGCCTTCACATCCGGCTCGGCACCGGTGCACGACCGGGCGCGGCTGCCGCGGGAGTTCGACGAGCTGCACAACGGCCACGAGGGCAGCCACCACTTCCTGGTGGACGACTTCGTGACCGCCGTCAACACACGGACGCTGCCGTCCGTGAACGCGTGGGTCGCCGCCCGCTACACCCTGCCGGGCATCGTCGCGCACGACTCGGCACGCCAGGGCGGGGCGAGGCTGGAGATCCCGGACTTCGGGGACGCCCCCGAGCTGTGACACCCGGCGGACCGGGCGCCCGTGCCGTCTCAGGTGCCCGGCTTGCGGCCGTACACGAAGACGTCGTCGCCCTTCTTCAGAAGCGACCAGTACTTCTTGGCGGTGGTCGTGGTCATGTTGACGCAGCCGTGCGAGCCCGGCGGGTTCCACATGCTGAGGCCGACCGAGTGGAAGGCCTGGCCGCCGTCGAAGAACTGGCTGTAGGGCATGGGCACGTCGTAGATGCTCGAGACGTGGTCGATGTCGCGCCAGTAGATCTTCTTCAGGCCGGTGCGGGTCTCGTAGCCGTCGCGGCCGGTGCGGACCGGCACCGGGCCGTAGACGAGCCGGCTGCCGTCCTGGATCCAGCTGAGCTGGAGCGTCAGGTTCACGCAGGCGATCCGGCCCTTGTTGACCGGGCACCTGCCGTCCCTGTTCGGGTTGTTCCCGACGGCCTTCTGCTTGTTCATCAGGTCCATCACGCCCCAGGTGACGGGACCCGCGTAGCCGATGTTCGGTGTGATGCCGTGCTTGTTCTGGAACGACTGGATGGCCTTGCAGTCGGCGGAGGACTGCCTTCCGTCGACCGGACGGCCGAGGAACTTCTCCACCTTCTTCTGGTACGGCCCCGCCGCCGTGGTACAGCTCGCGGCCTGCGCCGGAGCGGCGCCGAGCGCGAGAGTGAGCGGTGCCACCAGTCCGGTGATCCCCAGTACGACGGCTCCCCGCCTGCGTATGTCCCCCATGGTGGGCCATTCCCCTTCATACGATGCTGCTCGTCCGGTCTGCGACCTCAGTCACCTAGACCGGTCACCGGCCCACGCGGTTGTAGCACCGTTCGCGCTGCGACCAAACGGTGACATTCGTTGCCCCACGGGCACCGCCAGCCACAGTACGCACTGCCGCACCATGACCTCGGCCCCGGGAGGGCAGGTGTGATCCACGCCATCACCCCGACGGGGTCCTCCGGCCCCCGCCGCGCCCCTCCGCCTCACCGGTACCCGGTCGTGTCCGCCGGCTTGTCCGCGTCCTGGACCTCGACCATGTAGCGCCAGGCGTCCGGACGGCTGCCGTCGACATCGGTGAAGCCGTACACCTGGGCCAGTGAACCGCTGGAGAGGGACCCGCCGTTCCAGCGGGCCCGGTCCGGGTCCGCGGCGAGCGCGGCGACGGCCCGGCCGACGTAGCGCGGTGTCTCGGAGATCGCGAAGTGGGGGAAACGTTCCAGCGCGTCGCGCCAGTTGTCCTCGCGCACCTCGAAGGCGTCGAGCATCATCTCCGAGCGCAGCCAGCCCGGGGTCAGCGCCACCGCGGTGGCGCCGCGCGGTCCCAGCTCGTGGCCCAGGGCGAAGGCCATGCGCAGCACGGACGCCTTGGCGATGTCGTAGAAGAAGGAGACGCGGTAGGTGTCGCGGTTGTACTCGGCGGTGCCGTCGGTCATCTCGACGACCAGGCCGCCGGGCCGGCGCAGCAGCAGAGGCAGGGCGTGGTGGCTGGTGATCGCGTGCGTCTCGACCGCGAGCCGCAACAGCCGGAGCCCCTTGTCGAGGTCGTGCTCCCACACCGTGCTGTCCCACTCGAAGAGGGTCTCCCCGCCCCAGACGTCGTTGACGAGGACGTCCAGGCGGCCGCGCTCCTCGGCGATGCGGTCCACGAGGGTGCGGACCTGCGCCGGGTCGAGGTGGTCGGTGGGTACGGCGATGCCGTGACCGCCCGCTTCGGTGACCAGGTCGGCGGTGTCCTCGATGGTCTCGGGACGGTCGTACTCCGAGCGCCGGGCGCGGGTGCTGCGTCCGGTGACGTAGACGGTGGCTCCGGCCGCGCCCAACTCCACGGCGATGCCCCGGCCGGCTCCCCGGGTGGCCCCCGCCACCAGTGCGACCCTGCCGTCCAACGGATGTGACATGTCCGACCTCCCGGCCCTCGACTGCGCTGTCCCTACGAGGGTGACGGGGAAGCCGGACATCTCCTGTCGCCTTTTACCGCGCCGCTCGCGAAGGACCACCCGGCCGGGCGCAGTACGCGGGACGCGGCGGCCCGTCCGGGGCGGGGGTAGGGGCGGTCGCGCGCGCCCGGGTGTCAGTGGCCGCGGGCGATCCACTCCTCCAGGTGCGGCGCCTCGGCCCCGATGGTGGTCGACTCGCCGTGGCCGGTGAGCACCTTCGTCTCGGCCGGCAGACCCAGCAGCCGCGCACGGATCGACTCGACGATCGTAGGGAAGTGGGAGTAGGAGCGGCCGGTGGCGCCCGGGCCGCCCTGGAAGAGGGTGTCCCCGGTGAAGACCGTCGCCAGGCCCGGGTCGTACAGGCAGACCGCGCCGGGCGCGTGTCCGGGAGTGTGCAGCACCCTCAGGTCGGCGCCGGCGGCCTCGATGACCTGGCCGTCGACCAGCCAGGCGTCGGGTTCACGGTCCGGGTGGGTCTGCTTCCACAGCGGCAGATCGTCGTGGTGCAGCCAGATGGTGGCTCCGGTGCGCTCGGCGAGGGCGGGTGCCGCGTCGATGTGGTCGTTGTGGGCGTGGGTGCACACGATGGCCGTCAGCCGGCGGTCCCCCACGGCCGCGGCGATGGCGTCGGCGTCGTGGGCGGCGTCGATGACCACCACCTCGTGGTCGTCGCCGACGAGCCAGACGTTGTTGTCGACGTCCCAGCTGCCGCCGTCGAGCGTGAACTGCCCGGAGGTGACGAGGCGTTCGATGCGGGCGGCCATCACAGCACCACCACCGAGCGCAGCACGTCACCGTGGTGCATCCGCTCGAACGCCTTCTCCACCTCGTCGAGCCGGATCGTCTCGGTGACGAACGCCCCGAGGTCCAGCCGGCCCTGGAGGTGCAGGTCGATCAGCATCGGGAAGTCCCGGCTGGGCAGACAGTCGCCGTACCAGGAGGACTTCAGCGCCCCGCCGCGCCCGAACACGTCCAGCAGCGGAAGCTCCAGCTTCATCTCCGGCGTGGGCACACCGACCAGGACGACCGTGCCGGCCAGGTCACGGGCGTAGAACGCCTGCCGGTACGTCTCCGGGCGTCCGACCGCCTCGATCACCACGTCCGCGCCGAACCCGCCGGTCAGTTCCTGGATCGCCGCCACCGCGTCGGTCTCCCGCGAGTTGACGGTGTGGGTGGCGCCCATGGTGCGGGCGGTGGCGAGTTTACGGTCGTCGATGTCGACGGCGATGATCCTCGCGGCGCCGGCCAGGCGCGACCCGGCGATCGCCGCGTCCCCCACGCCGCCGCAGCCGATCACCGCGACCGAGTCGCCCCGGCCGACGTTGCCGGTGTTGATGGCCGCCCCGATACCCGCCATCACGCCGCACCCCAGCAGGCCCGCCACCTGCGGGGCCACGGACGGGTCGACCTTCGTGCACTGCCCGACCGCGACCAGCGTCTTCTCCGCGAACGCCCCGATGCCGAGGGCCGGGGAGAGCTCGGTGCCGTCGGTGAGGGTCATCCGCTGCGTGGCGTTGTGGGTGTCGAAGCAGTACCAGGGGCGTCCGCGCAGACAGGCCCGGCACTGTCCGCACACCGCACGCCAGTTGAGGACCACGAAGTCACCGGGCGCCACGTCGGTGACGCCCTCGCCGACCGACTCCACCACACCCGCCGCCTCATGGCCCAGCAGGAAGGGGAACTCGTCGTTGATGCCGCCCTGCTTGTAGTGCAGGTCGGTATGACAGACCCCGCAGGCCTGCACCTTCACCACGGCCTCACCGGGCCCCGGATCGGGCACGACGATCGTCTCGATCCGCACCGGTTCGTCCTTACCCGGTGCGATCACGCCGCGTACTTCCTGCGCCATCGTGCTGAACCCTTTCGTCGGCCGAAGTCCCCCTTGGCGACCCTACGCGTGACTGATCGGTAAGGGCACGGAACGCACGCGGCGGCCCGCCCCCGACCTGCCACCCGGTTCACGCGGAGCACGACGGGCCGGCACTCGCCCCGGGGCGGGACACCGTACCGGCGGACCCGGCGGGAGCGCGCCGACGTAGCCTGAGGGCTTCGCCCGACCCACGGTCCGAAGGAGCGTCGTGAGCATCGCACAGACGGAGACCGGACCACCCGCCTGGCGGCTGCTCCTCGGCTACGTACGTCCGCACCGGTGGGCCCTGCTGACCGGCGCCCTGCTCTCGCTCGTCACGGGAGCCACCGGGCTGCTGCTGCCGCTGGTGGCACGGGAGTTGATCGACGACCTGTCGCACGACCGGGCCATCACCGGCGCGTTGGTCGTCATGTCGTGTCTGGTGGTGACCAACGCGGCGCTGGGCGGGGTCGGTTCGTACGTGCTGCGGCGCACCGCCGAGTCGGTGGTGCTCGGCGCACGGCGCGCGCTGTCGTCGTACCTGCTGCGGCTGCGCATCCCGGCCGTGGACCGCAGCGAACCGGGCGACCTCATGGCGCGCATCACCTCGGACACCACCCTGCTGCGCGAGGTCACCACCGACTCGCTCGTCGGCCTCGGCACCGGCGGCCTCACGCTCGTGGCGACGGTGGTCATGATGGGGCTGGTGGACCCGGTGCTGCTGGGGGTCACGCTGGCGGTGATCCTGGGCGCGGGGACGGTACTCGGCGTGATCGTGCCGCGCATCAACCGGGCGAGCCGGCGGGCGCAGGACGCGGTCGGTGTGATGGGCGCCTCGCTGGAGCGGATCCTCGGCGCGTTGCGCACCGTGAAGGCCTCCGGCGCCGAGCACCGGGAGGAGCGCACGCTGCACGCGGCCGCCGAGGAGTCGTGGCGGCAGAGCGTGAGCGCCGCCAAGTGGTCGGCGGCGGCGGGCAACACCGCGGGACTGGCGATGCAGATCGCGTTCATCACGGTGCTCGCGGTGGGCGGGGCGCGGGTCGCGACCGGCGCGATCGAGGTGGGCACGCTGGTCGCCTTCCTGCTGTACGTCTTCTATCTCATGTCGCCGATCCAGCAGGTCGTCGGCGCGATCACGCAGTACCAGACGGGCGCCGCGGCCCTCTCCCGCATCCAGGAGGCGCTGCACCTGCCCGCCGAACCGGCGGGCGAGTCCGCGCCGTTGCCCGGCACCGGCGCGGAGCCCGCCGCCGTGGCCTTCACCGACGTCCGCTTCCGGTACGCCGACGACCTGCCGTACGTCCATCACGGGGTGACCTTCGACGTGCCCGCGCGGGGCATGACGGCCTTCGTCGGACCGTCCGGCGCGGGCAAGACGACGGTCTTCTCCCTCATCGAGCGGTTCTACGACCCGGAATCCGGGGCGATCACACTCGACGGGCGCGACGTCGTGGACTGGGACCTGCCCGGGCTGCGTTCCGCGATCGGATACGTGGAGCAGGACGCGCCGGTCCTGTCGGGCTCGCTGCGCGACAACCTGCTGCTGGGCAACCCGGACGCGGACGAGGACGCGGTCGCCGGGGTACTGAGGACGACCCGTCTCGACGGCCTGGTGGCCCGGCTGCCGGGCGGCCTGGGCACCCTGGTCGGGCACCGCGGCACCAAGCTGTCGGGCGGTGAGCGCCAGCGGGTCGCCATCGCCCGCGCCCTGCTGCGCCGCCCGCGGCTGCTGCTGCTCGACGAGGCCACCTCGCAGCTGGACGCGGTGAACGAGGCGGCGCTGCGCGACACGGTCGCCGACGTGGCCCGGACGACGACCGTCCTCGTCGTCGCCCACCGGCTGTCCACGGTGACCATGGCCGACCGGATCGTGGTGATGGACGCGGGGCGGGTACGCGCGGTCGGCACCCATCGCGAACTGGTGGCCGCCGACCCGCTGTACGCCGAGCTCGCGGCGACCCAGTTCCTGGCCACGGCCGGCTGACCGGCCCCAGCGCACCCCGGACGCGTTCGAGGGCCGCCCGTTTCGGGGCGGCCCTCGATGTGCTGCGAACCGGCCGTCGTCACCCGAGGGTGAGGAGCCCGCTGACCGGTGCGACCAGGTCCGTGAGCTGGCGCAGGTGGCCGAACTCGCGGAGGTCGTCGACCTTGTTCAGCTGGGCCAGCTGCTGGGAGACCCGCGGGGTCGCGGCCTGGTGCTCGGCCGGCATGCCGCTCGCGGCAAGCGAGTCGAGGGTGGCGATCGGGTTCAGCTGTCCCGTGGCGGGGGCCGGAGCGGCGGCGTTCGCGAGCGGCGCGGCGAGGCCGGTGACACCGACGGCGAGACCGACGGCTGCGACGATACGTCGAGTTGAGATCATGCACTGCGCAACGCCGGCGGGTCCGCCGCGGACACGGGCACCCCGTACCGCTCACCCGTCAGGCGGAGCGGACCGGCTGCGCTTGCCGAGCCCGCCGGGGCGGAGGAGTCTCGGAGGAGGGGTCTTTCGCGGCCCGCTCCCCAGCGGGGCGCGGCCCCTCGAAGGAGGTCATCATGGGCACCGCGGCAGGCCCCGGCTTCGACACCGAAGCCCTGCGCCGGGGCATCGAAGGACACACTGCGGCGACTCTTCTGTCGCTCTACGCGGACGACGCGGAGATCCGGGTCGTGGACCGCAACACCCAGCCGAGCAAACCCATGGTCCTGCAGGGCCGTGACGAGATCGGCAAGATGCTCGAGGACGTCTACAAGCGCGACATGACGCACAAGATGGAGAACTGCGTCGTGCAGGGCGACAGCGTCGCCTTCACCGAGTCCTGTCTGTACCCGGACGGGGTCCGTGTCCTCGCCGAGTCGATGATGTCGCTGCGCGACGGCAAGATCGTCCAGCAGACCATGATCCAGGCATGGGACGAGTAGGGAGGATACTGCCGAGGGTCCAGATCACGTCCCGGTTGACCTGGACCTTCTCGGCGCGGGCCCAGCTGGGGAGGGCTCGTCCGACCCCCTTCCCGCGGCCACGACCGCTTCGCGCGGGTCTGCCGGTGTCCGTCTTCCTGTTGCGCTCGCTGGTCCGGGGAGCACGCTCCCGCCCCCTCCCTCCACCACCACGTCCGGTCCGCCCCCGGCACCCCCGCCGTCACCGTCACCGCCGAGCCTGACGGTCACCCACCGCCGACCGGCCCGCTCGCGCACACGCCGAACCAGTCCGGCTCCGTCCTGGGGTCGAGCCCCGCCGACAGGAGCTCCGCGCACTCGCCGCCGGCCCGCCCGGCACGGCCGAGCAGGCGCAGCGGCGCCGTCCGAGCGGAGAGCGCCCCGACGCCAAGCCCCGGACACCCGCACGCGCACCCGTCCGGCCCTGGCCGCGGCCGAAGTCGCCCTGAACCGGGGCTGTTTCGGCCCCGGCGAGCACTGCGGGCACGCGCATCGCGACGACGGAGCAGGCGAAGCACCACACGTACCGGTCGGCCGCGCGGCCGACCGGTCTCACCGCCCCGTACAGCAGTCCCGCCGCACAGGAACCGGTCGCCTGGCGGCCTGACATCGCCACGGCGACCGTCGTCGCCTCACGGTCGGCACACTCCGAGCGAGCTCACGGGGTCCGGAGCGGTCCGACGGCTCCGGACTATGCGCGGGGTCCTCGGCCGTTCGAGACCGCCCGCCCCGGTCGTACGCCCTGCGGGGTGCCTGCCGATGAGCAGGACGGGGCCGGTACGGCCCGCGAAGGCCGCGACCAGCCGCGGCAGCCACCCGCAGGTGCCGTAGCGCTTAGGCTGGACTGAGGCCGTGACTGGCGCTGAGGTGGAGCACCACCGGGGAGCGGCCCACGCAGAGTCGATGCCGTGCGCCTGGGCGATCCGTAACCAGCTCAGGAGTGGATCATGTCCCAGGCCCGGCTCATGGACGGCACCGCGCTCGCCCGCCGCATCGTGGCGGACACCGCCGAGCGGGCGGCCGGCCTCACCCGGCGGACGGGCACGGCGCCCTGCCTCGCCACGGTGCTGGTCGGCGAGGACCCCGCGTCGGTCACGTACGTCCGCATGAAGCAGAACCGTTCCCGCAAGGCGGGCATCGAGTCGCGGCACGTGAAACTGCCCGCCGCAACGACCACCGCGGAACTGGTCGGCACCTTGCGGTCCCTGTCGCAGGACCCCGAGGTGCACGGCATCCTGCTGCAGCACCCGATGGGCCCGCACATCGACGAGCGGGCCGCGTTCGAGGCGATCGCGCCCGAGAAGGACGTCGACGGCGTCACGTTCGCCTCGTTCGCGACGATGAGCTTCGGTCTGCCGGGCTTCGTCTCCTGCACACCCGGCGGCATCATGCGGCTGCTCGACGCGTACGAGGTCGACCCGGCCGGTAAGCGGGCCGTGGTGGTGGGCCGCAGCGCGATTCTCGGCAAGCCGGCCGGGATGCTGCTGCTGGCCCGCGACGCGACCGTGACGTACTGCCACTCCCGAACCCGTGACCTCTCCGCGGTGGTGCGCGAGGCGGACATCGTGGTCGCCGCGGTGGGTCGGCCGCGGCTGATCCGTGGCCAGGACGTGAAGCCCGGCGCGGTCGTGGTGGACGCGGGCTACAACCCCGGGAACGTCGGCGACGTCGACTTCGACTCGGCCGTGGAGCGGGCTTCCCTGATCACCCCGGTGCCGGGCGGTGTCGGTCCGATGACGATCGCGACGCTCCTGGAGCAGACGGTCGAGGCCGCGGGCCGGCAGCTCGGGGTGACAGTGACGGGCGGGGTCTGATCACCGGGGGGTGATCAGACAGGCGTGGTCGTACCGGCATGGTCGTACCGGCATGATCAGACGGGTGTGATCAGACGGGTGTGATCAGCGCATCCAGGCGCTGTACTCCATCACGTCACCGGCTTCGAGGCCGAACTCGGGCTCGGCCACTGTCGCGGTGGATTCCAGGCCGAGGACGGCACCGGTGGCCGGGTCCATGATCAGCATGCGTCGGAAACCGGCGCCCTTGTACACGTACGCCTGCCCGCCGCGCCCGAGCCGGTCGGTCACCCGGCCGACCGGGCGCAGCCCCTCGGTGTCCGCGAGCAGCCGCGCGAGCGTCGCGGACTCGCGGGCGCCGAGGGTCCAGTTGTCGAGCAGGAGGCCGACGGCGTCGAGGAGTTCGTTGGTGGACGGCCTGGTGTGGCGGTACGCGGCCTCCTGAAGATAGGCGCGCAGCTGGGCGACGTCGTGCGGCGGCGGTGACTCGGGGGGTGCGTCGCTCCAGCTCGGGGGGTAGGTCTGCCGGCTGATGACGTGGCCGTCCTCTACCAGGTGCGGGGAGTCGTCCGCGTCGCTGAGGACGGGGCGGCCGGGGTGCCGGGGGTCGGTCGCGACGACGACCTCCGTGTGGCTGTCGTCGGCGTGCCAGCGCACGACGCGCTCCTCGGGGAGGGTGATCGGGGGCTTGTCCTCGCTCATGCCCATGCTCCAGGACTGCACGTGCGTGCCCTTGCTCAGGCTCGGCGAGCCGTCGGCCGCGGCCGCCTCCGCCCGGTCGGCCAGCAGCTTCAGGGGCACGGAGGTGGAATCGGCCTGGACGACCAGGGGGCGGGGTGCGGCGACGGCGGGCGGGGTGCCGGGGCCGCTGACGACGAGGGTCAGCGTGACGGTGGAGACGACCGCCGCGGCCACGAGTCCCCAGGCCAGCCGTGCCCTGTGACCACGGGCGGCGAGGTGCGGGGGCCGGACACGCGGGACGCTCCGCCACGCCGTGCGGGGCGAGGGGCGCCTGTGCAACAGTTCGTCGAGGTGCCGCTCGGCCCGGTGATTCAGCGGTCCGTCACCGAAGTGGGGGCCGTCGGCCGGCACCGGGTCGGCGCGGCGCAGGAGTTCGAGTTCGAGTTCGTCAGCCATGGTCGTGCTCCTTCGTGGCTGTCCCACTGGTGGCGGCTGCGGGGCGCATACGGTCTATCTCGGCTCTCAGCCGGCCCCTGGCCCGGTGCAGCCGCATCGACGCCGCCCGCTGTCCGCAGCCGAGGGCGACGGCGATCTCCTCGATCCCGAGTTCCTCCCAGGCCGTCAGGCGCAGCACCTCCTGGTCGGCCGGGGAGAGCCGGGCGAGAGCGTCGTGCACCCAGCCGCCCGGTGTGTCGGCGTCCGGGCCCGCCGCGATGTGCCGGCCGTGCGCGGTGTCGTCGTTGCCCAGCCGGTCGACGAGCCGGCGCAGGCGACCGTGGCCGCGTACGGCGTTGGACAGGCAGTTGCGTGCCACGCCGTACAGCCAGGGCAGCGGGGACGGCGGCAGGTCGGCCCGGCGGCGCCAGGCGACCGTGAACACCTCCGCCACCACCTCCTCGACCTCGCTCGTCCGTCCGCCCAGCCGTCGCGCGACGTAGCGGCTGACCGCCCAGTAGTGCTCGCGATAGGCAGCGGCGAAGATCTCGTCGTTGCTCATGTTCCGTTCGTGTCCGGCACCCGTCCGATCGTCACAGCCGTCCGCCGTGATTCACCTCGCATCCCCGAAGTGTGACGTCCCCGCCGGGCGCGGACACAGGCGGGGCGTGAGAGATCTCAACGTCAAGAGCATCAAGTGGCTGACGACCACCGACCACAAGACGATCGGAACGCTGTACCTGATCACGTCGTTCGCGTTCTTCTGCATAGGCGGCGTGATGGCGCTGTTCATGCGCGCCGAGCTGGCCCGGCCGGGTCTGCAGATCATGTCGAGCGAGCAGTTCAACCAGGCGTTCACGATGCACGGCACGATCATGCTGCTGATGTTCGCGACGCCGCTGTTCGCCGGCTTCACGAACTGGATCATGCCGCTGCAGATCGGTGCGCCCGACGTGGCGTTCCCGCGGCTGAACATGTTCGCCTACTGGCTGTACCTGTTCGGCTCGACGATCGCGGTGGGCGGCTTCCTGACCCCGCAGGGCGCGGCCGACTTCGGCTGGTTCGCCTACTCCCCGCTGTCGGACGCGGTCCGCTCGCCGGGCATCGGCGCCGACCTGTGGATCATGGGTCTGGCCTTCTCCGGCTTCGGCACCATCCTCGGCGCGGTCAACTTCATCACCACGATCATCTGCATGCGCGCTCCCGGCATGACGATGTTCCGCATGCCGATCTTCGTGTGGAACGTGCTGCTGACGGCGGTCCTGGTCCTGCTCGCCTTCCCGGTACTCGCGGCTGCGCTGTTCGCCCTTGAGGCGGATCGGAAGTTCGGCGCTCACGTCTTCGACTCGGCCAACGGCGGAGCGCTGCTGTGGCAACACCTCTTCTGGTTCTTCGGCCATCCAGAGGTGTACATCATCGCGCTGCCGTTCTTCGGCATCATCTCCGAAGTGATCCCGGTGTTCTCCCGCAAGCCGATGTTCGGCTACATGGGCCTGATCGCCGCGACCATCTCCATCGCCGGCCTGTCCGTGACCGTGTGGGCCCACCACATGTACGTCACCGGCGGAGTGCTGCTGCCGTTCTTCTCCTTCATGACGTTCCTCATCGCCGTACCGACGGGCGTGAAGTTCTTCAACTGGATCGGCACGATGTGGAGGGGCAGCCTGTCCTTCGAGACGCCCATGCTGTGGGCCACGGGTTTCCTGCTCACCTTCGTCTTCGGCGGCCTGACGGGCGTGATCCTGGCATCACCACCCCTAGACTTCGCGACCTCCGACACCTACTTCGTGGTGGCGCACTTCCACTACGTCGTCTTCGGCACCGTCGTCTTCGCGATGTTCTCCGGCTTCCATTTCTGGTGGCCGAAGTTCACCGGCAAGATGCTCGACGAGCGCCTCGGCAAGATCACCTTCTGGACGCTGTTCATCGGCTTCCACGGCACCTTCCTGGTCCAGCACTGGCTGGGCGTGAACGGCATGCTGCGCCGGGTTCCGGACTATCTGGCCGTGGAGGGCCTGACCACGCTCAACACGGTGTCGACGATCTTCTCGTTCCTGCTCGGCCTCTCCTTCCTGCCGTTCCTCTACAACGTGTGGAAGACGGCCAAGTACGGCAAGCCGGTCGAGGTGGACGACCCGTGGGGCTACGGCCGCTCACTCGAGTGGGCGACCTCCTGCCCGCCGCCGCGGCACAACTTCCTCAGGCTGCCGCAGATCCGCAGCGAGTCCCCGGCGTTCGACCTGCACCACCCCGAAATCCTGCCGCAGGAGAAGGAGTTGACCCGCGCGTGAGCACCTTGGACAGCCGGGCGCTGCTCAACGAGATCGAGGGCCATCTGCTGATCGCCGCCGCCCACGAGGAGGGCCGCAGGGCGGCCGCGCACTTCAGCGCCCCGCTCCTCTGGCTGACGGACGGTCAGCGGGAGGAGGTGGAGCGCCGGTTCGAGGCGGAGTACCTCGTCCTCGCCCGCACCTCCTGGCAGCGCACGGCGGAGCGTGCCCGCGAGGTGCGGGGCGAGTACGAGGAGACGTACCGCGGCCTGCGGCGCCGCCTGCTGGCCGGCTGGCTGCTGGTGTGCGCCGTGGCCGCCGCCGCCGTGGTGCTGACCCTCGGGTAGGACCTGTTCCGCTCCGCCCTACGTCAGGGTCCACTTCTGGTTGTCGCCGCCGTCGCAGGTCCACAGGTCCAGCGGGCTCCCGTTGGCGGTGGCGTTGTTGTACACGTCCAGGCAGAGACCGGCGTTGACATTGACGATCGTGCCGTCACTGTTCACGTTCCACTGCTGGTTGGCCTGGCCGTTGCAGTCCCAGATGACGGCCTTGGTCCCGTTGCTCGTGCCGAGGTTGTAGGCGTCCAGGCACTTGTTGCCGTACAGCACGAGTTCCTTGCGGGAGGTGTACGTCCAGGACTGGTTCTGGCCGCCGTTGCAGTCCCACAGCTCGGCCTGGGTGCCGTTGCCGATGGTGTTGTCGTAGATGTCGAGGCAGCGGCCGGACTGCTTGCCGACGGCGAGGGTGCCGTTGGCTCCGGGCAGCGGTCTGACCGTGATGGAGTCGAGCGTCGGGGCGCCCGAGAAGGTGAGCCTGTTGGCGGAACCCTTGGACAGGGCGACGGCCACGGAGACCGTGCCCGCGCTCGACCCGGTCGGCGGGAAGGAGACCGTGGTGGCGTTCTGGCCGTTGACCTGGAGGGTGGCCGTACGGGCGGTGGCGGCGGTGTTGGTGTAGGAGACGTCGACGGTCTTCACCCCGGTGCTGCCCGCGACCACGCCGGTGAAGGCCGAGCCGCCGGTGTACGTGCTGCTGGCCGCCTCGGTGCCGCCGGTCACCGTGAGCAGGACGGAGCCGCCGGCCGGGACGCTAGTGGTGTAGCCGGTGCCGTAACTGCCCACGTCGGAACGGGTCCACAGGTCCCGGACGGTCGCGGAGGCGTTGGTCAGGCCGAGGTCGGACCAGCGTACGGTGATGTTCCTGGCGGCGGACGTCCGGTTGAGCAGCACGACCGCGCGCTTGCCGGTACCCGACAGCACCCTGCCGTAGACCTGTGCCCCGGTGGTGTCCTCGGCGACCTTGACGCCCTGGAGTCCGCGCGCGTCCTGGTCGACGGCGATGACCTCGGGGTTCTTGAGGACGGCCGCGGTCTCCGACGTGATCGTCGTCAGGTCGTTGCCGGCCAGCAGCGGGGCGCCGGAGATCGCCCACAGGTTCATGTGGGTGCGGTTCTGGGCGGCGGTGAAGCCGTCCATGCCGACCATCAGCATGTCCGGGTCGTTGTAGTAGCCGGTGTGCTGGGCCGTGGGGTGCAGCGTCTGGTCGAAGTTGGACAGCAGGCTGCTCATCGACGGCTTGTTGCCGTAGTAGATGATGTCGGTGCTGGTCCGCCACATGGGGGCCTGGCCCGGTGCCCAGTTCCAGGGGTTCTGGTAGCCCCAGTTGCAGATCGAGAGCGTCAGCGGACGGCCGGTGGCCGCCGTGGCCCTGGTGACGGAGTCGCTGATGGCCCGGTAGGTGGTCTTCGCGTCGAGTTTCTCGGCGTCGCCGCCGCACCAGTCGACCTTGACGAAGTCGAAGCCCCAGGTGGAGAACTGCAGCATGTCCTGGTCGTAGTGGCCCTCGCTGCCCGAACCGGGCGCGGCGGGGCGGCCGGTCGGGAAGTAGTAGCCGCAGCCGTCCTTGCCGGCGTCGGTGTAGATGCCGGCCTTGAGGCCCTTGCTGTGGATGTAGTCGGCGATGGCACTCATGCCACCGGGCCACTCGGCGGTGTCGACGGTGATGTTCCCGGCGCTGTCGCGGGTGCCCTGCCACCAGCCCTCGTCGATGTTGATGTACGTGTACCCGGCCGCCGGCAGGCCCGCCGCGACGAACGCGTCGACCTGCTTCTTGATGACGTTGTAGTCGATCTTGGCGGCGAAACTGTTCCAGGAGGCCCAGCCCATGGGGGCGGCGGACACCGGTATCTGGCGGGTCGTGGCCGCCTGGGCCGGCCCGGGGCCGGCGAAGAGCAGTGCGGTGGCCACGGTCAGGACGAGGACCAGGACGCGTACGGTGGAGGCTCTGGAACGGCGGAGGAGACCTCTGACGGGCGGGCGCGGCGGGGCGGACGTGCGGGGGGACATGCGGCTCCTTCAGATGGGGGGAGAACCCATGTTGTGCGGTATTTCGGACACAGATCGATGAACCGAACGCATCGCGGGGCGAACGTAGAACCGCGAGAGGGCAAAGTCAACGGCTGCGACAGGGGTGATGTCCGGCGTGAACTCGCTGTCGTCAGCGGGTCGTTGTCCCCGTCCGGCGGTTGGCACCGTCATACTTCCGGCGTGCGCGTAGCGATCATGACAGCGGGATCCAGGGGCGACGTCGCCCCGTACACCGGTCTGGCGTACGGCCTGGTCCGTGCCGGGCACGAGGTCACCCTGGTCACCCACGGCTGCTTCGAGCGGCTCGTGGCGGGGTCCGGAGTCGGGTTCCGTCCCCTGCCGGTGGACCCCCGGGCGGAGCTGGAGTCGTCGCGGGGGCGCGGGCTGCACCGCAGCACGACCGGCGTGGGAAAACTGGTGCGGGTCGTCACGATGGCGCGGGCGCTGGCCGGACGGATGACCGACGATCTCGTGGCGGCCGCCCGGACGAGCGACGTGCTCCTGCCGGCCGCCTCCCTCGGCCCCCTGGGCCACGCCATCGCCGAGGGGCTGTCCCTGCCGAGCATCGGCGTCCACCTCCAACCACTCGCACCCACACGGGAGTTCGCGCCTCCGATACTGGGCGTCCGCTCATGGGGAGCCGTCCCCAACCGAATCGCCGGACACGGGGTGAACCTGGCCGTGGAGCGGGTCTTCGCCGAAGCCGTGCCGGCCGTGCGGGCCCGGCTCGGACTGCCCCGCGCCCGGGCCACGGCCGCGCTGCGCGGCCGGGACCGGGAACGCCGCGCCATGCCGGTGCTGCACGGCTTCAGCCCGCTGGTGGTACCCCGGCCGCGCGACTGGCGGGCCGGACTCGACGTGACCGGCTACTGGTGGCCGTACGACGGAACCGCCCCGCTCCCGTCCCGGCTGCGGGACTTCCTGGACGCGGGCCCCGCGCCCGTCTTCGTGGGGCTGGGCAGTGCGACCGTGCCCGACGCCCGGCGCCTGAGCGCCGAGGTCGTACGTGCCCTGCGCCTGGCCGGGCTGCGCGGGGTGATCCAGCGCGGCTGGGGCGGGCTCACGGCCGACGGCTCGGGCGAGGGCGAGGACATGCTAACCATCGACGAGGTCCCGCACTCCGCGCTCTTCCCCCGCGTGGCCGCGGTGGTCCACCACGCGGGCGCCGGCACCACCGCGGCCGGCCTGCGCGCCGGAGTTCCCGCCGTACCCGTCCCGGTCCAGTTCGACGAGGGTTTCTGGGCCGCCCGGCTGGTCGGCCTCGGCGTGGCCCCACGCGCCGTACCACTGCGCCGCCTGACCGCCGAAGCGCTGGCCCCGGCGCTCGTCCGGGCCGTCCGCGACCCCGCGTACGCCGAGCGCGCCCGAGCCCTCGGTGCCCGCATCCGGAGCGAGGACGGCGTGGGCGCCGTCGTGGCCGCGGTGAACCGGCTGGCCGACTGAACGCGGCCCGGGTCACCGGCACGCGCCGTACCACTGCGCCGCCTGACGGCGGACGCGCCGACCTCGCGCCACGTCCAGCTTCCGCTGGTCAGGACTCGGGGGGTTGCCATCCCGGGGGCCGCAGGATGGACAGCAGCTGCCGGACCAGTTCGTCGACGACCTCGTCGAGTGTCGCGTCCACCCAGCCCGCGTTCCAGTCGTGCAGCAGGCCGTTGACGCTGCCGATGAATCCGGTGGCCGCCAGCCGGAAGTCCCGGGGCGCCGCCTCCCCCCGGGCGACGGCCGCCGCCGCCTCGGCGCACACCAGGTTCACCCAACGGGAACGGCGGGCCAGCCGCTGTTCCTCCAGCCGGGGGCTGACGCCGATGATCTCGACGAAGGTGATGCGGACCCGGCGCGGGTCCGAGGTGACGTTCGCGGCGTACGCCCGGAAGATCGCGGCGGCGCGTTCGGCCAGCGGAACGGGCCCGATGCCGGTGATCGCGGCCAGGACGGCCTCCTCGGCCCAGCCGTTTACCTGGAGGTGCAGCGCGGCAAGGACGTCCTCGAGGGTGCGGAACTCCTCGTAGAACTGGCGGGTGGACAGTCCGGCGGCCTCGCTGAGCGCGGCGACGGTGGTGGAGCGGTAGCCGGGGACGTCTCCGAACAGCTGGAGGGCGGCGTCCAGGAACCGCCGGCGCCGCTCCGCCTGGCGCTCCTCGGCGGACTTGCCGCCGTAGCGGCCGGTCGCCGCCTTGAGCCTGCCCGTCACCCGCGCCTCCCTCTCTCGTCGTCGATCGCCACGCAGTCGATTTTGTCGTGTCCGCAGTCTTGTGGAGAAGGCACCCCCTTCCTTACTTTGCAGTAAGTTAACTCTGAATGCGTTCGTGTTCAGACTCGTAGGCCGTCTTGGCATGTTCCACTCATGACGCCCCACTCCAGAGGAGAGAGCACTCATGCCTGCTATCAGACCCAGGCACCTTTGCTCCGTAGCCGCCGCCCTCGTCCTGACCCTCACCGCCTCCGCGAGCGCCGCGACCGCCGCCACCCCCGCGGAGGTCTCCGCCGCCGCCCTGCGCGAGGTGCTGTTCGTCGGCAACAACTGGGACGGCACGGCCGACGTGATCAAGTCGTCCGGCGACTTCGCGAAGGTCGGCCGCATCAACGTGATCCCCGACAAGGACGCGCGGATGGCGGCGATCAACGCCGACCCGATCAAGTGGATCTACTTCATGGCGATCCGCAACGGCGTCGGGGAGGGACACGACCAGTTCGTCGACGACATGTACTCCACGCCCGACGGCAAGTCGGTGGTCGTCTCCCGGCCGAGTTTCGCCGACGTCGTCTCGATCGACCTTGGCACCGGCGCCATCAACTGGCGCTTCGCCGTGTCGGGTTACCGCTCGGACCACATGGCCGTCTCCCCCGACGGCACCCGGGTCGCGGTGTCGGCCTCGACCGCGAACACCGTGCACGTCCTCGACATCACCAGCGGCAAGCAGGTGGGTTCGTTCGCCACCGGGGACAAGCCGCACGAGAACATCTTCACCAAGGACGGCAAGTACATCTGGAACATGGCCATCGGTGACGTCAACACCGACCTGGACGACCCGGGTTGGGACTGGACCAAGGGCAACCGCTACATCACGGTCGTGGACGCGACGACGTACAAGCAGGTCAAGGTCATCGACATGCGCGCGCGCCTGGACGCGATCGGCCTGAAGGACTTCTCCGACGCGGTGCGGCCCGCCGTGTTCTCGCCGGACGAGTCGAAGCTCTACTTCCAGGTGTCGTTCTTCAACGGCTTCATGGAGTACGACGTCGCCACCGACAAGATCACCCGGGTGAAGACGCTGCCGAAGAACCCGGCGACCAGTGAGGACCGTACGACCTGGGTCAACGACTCGCGTCACCACGGCCTTTCGATGAGCCCCGACGGCAGCAAGCTGTGCGTCGCCGGCACGATGGACGACTACGCGACGGTCGTCGACCGGGCCACCCTCCAGGAAGGCCCGCTGAACACCGTCTCCAAGCCGTACTGGGCCACCGTCAGCGGGGACGGCAAGGACTGCGTGGTGTCCGAGAGCGGCGCCGACCAGGTCACGGCGATCGACTTCGCCACCGGCAAGAAGACGCTGTCGGTCCCGGTCGGCGACCACCCGCAGCGCGTACGACTGGGTCACGTGCTGTCCAACTGGACCGGTGCGTCGGCTCGTTGACAGCCCCGCCACCGGCACCCACGCCGACACCGGCTCCGGCACCGGTCCATGTCCTGGACCGGTGCCGGAGCCGTTCTGCGTCAGGTGTGCGAGGCCGCCCACGCGGCGAGTTCGGAGCGCGCCGCGCTCAGCACGGCCGAGGACGGCGACGTCGCCCCGTTGGTCACCAGCGCGTAGTGCAGGACTCCGGAGTCCTGGTCGGTGAGCAGGAGGCGACGGCTGCCCGTGCCACCGGGCTCGGGGGCCGCCGCGATCGGTGTCGTACTCGTGTACGCCGGCGGGGCATGGGCTGTGCCCAGGTCGGAGACCACCGTCGTCGACGAGGTCGGGAAGCTCGCCGGGAGGTGCAGCTCGGTGGGCGCGGAGCCGCCCCCGGAGCGCCACAGCAGGAGCCCGTACTGTCCGGAGCCGACGAGGTTCGCCACGTTCGGCAGTGAACCGGGCACCGGATTCCAGGTCAGGGTCGTGGAGCCGTCCCGGGAGCGGTCCTCGTAGCTGAAGGCCACGGTCGAGCCGGAGGTGGCGCTCGGGTAGACGCGATCGAGGAGCCGGGCGTCCTGCCGCAGTACCGCCGTGCCGGAGTCGTCGAGACGCACGGCCGAGAGGTCCTCGTCGTTCCAGGCGTCGCCGGAGGTCAGCACCTTGCCGGCGTTGCCGTTCATCAGCTCGTGGTGACGTCCGTTGTAGATGTCCCACTGCCACTGGCTGCCGGACAGGACCGGACCGGAGGTGGCCGGGGACGACCACCAACTCGCACCCTTCAGTCGGGAGTCGAGGGACTGGTACATCGCCTTGAGGACCGTCGGGGCCTTGTCGGCGACGGTGCCCGCCAGCGGGTGGCCGAACTCGCTGACCACGGCCGCCGTGCCGGCCGCCGCGGCCCGGTCGCGGATCGCCCCGAAGTCGGTGACGTACTGTCCGTCGGCCGCCTTGCCCCACATCAGGATGCCCGAGATGGCCTTCTGGTCGTAGAAGTGGGTGTTGAAGACGTAGCGGGAGCCGAGCGTGCCCGCGTCGAGCAGTCCGCCCTCCTGCTTCTGGGAGTCGATGTTGGCGTTCCAGAACAGGTTCGCCTCGACCATGGCCGGCTTGTCCTGCCAGCCCGCCGCGTCCATCCGGGCCCGGAACTTCACGTAGAAGGGCCAGAGCAGGTCGCGCTCCCAGGTACGGCTGGTCTGCCCCGAGGTGTAGGTGCCCGCGTACGGCTCGTTGTACGGGTCGAAACCGACGACCCCCGCGAACTCCTCGGCGCTCAGGTGCTGTCTGACGTACGCCATGGTCTGCTGGGCGGTGGCCAGGAAGGCGTCCTGGAGGCCGTAGGCGTTGTGCCAGAAGTCGTACTGGGCCGCCTTCACCGCGCCGTTCTGGGTGATGTTCTGCCCCCAGAAGAGGCAGATCCCGCAGGACTCGTCCGGGTAACTCGCGGCGTCCACCGCCCATTTGGGGGCGCCGTCGCCGGTGTACCAGCTGTCGTCGTCGAACAGCCAGCGGGAGTAGAGGTCCTGGTGGAAGTCGGGGTAGACGCGGATACCGGCGTCGAGGAAGACGCGCATCTGGTCCGTCGCGGCGGCCAGGTAGGCGGTGTCGACCTGGCCGCGGACCGGTTCGGCGTAGGCCCAGGAGAGCAGGAACCGGACGGAGTTGCCGCCGCCGAGGGTGCGCAGGGCCGTCGCCGACTTCCTGGCGTCGGCGACGGACGCGAAGGGCAGGCCGTTGTTCTCCGCGAGTTTGGTCTCACCGGAGACGTTGTAGCCGCGCAGGACGACCTCGCGGCCGTTGCCGTCGACGAAGCGGCCGTTCGACACGGTGAGCGCCGTGCCGTCGAACGGGAGGGAGTCGGGGAGGGTGGCGGCCGTGGCGGACGGGGAGCCCGCCACCGTGAGGAAACCGCAGAGTCCGCAGAGGACAACCAGAACAACGAGCAGACGTGCCCGGATATTCGGCATGTCCACTACAGTCCGGTGATTTCACGACACCGTCAATACCTTCTGACTCACAAGTAAGTTGACTACCCACCAGCTCAGTTGCCCGTCCTGCCCGTCACGTTCAGCAAGTACTCCTTGCGGTTGAGCGGATTCTGGTCGGTGCGCGGCCGCTCGGGGACGGTCCCCCGGACGACGGGCGCGTAGTGGTCGAAGGCGCTCTCCCACTCGCCCTCCCCGCGGGTCAGTCCCGGCAGCCGCTGCTCGAGACCGTGCACCAGAGCTGCCGGAACCGCTCCCTCCAGCAGGCCGAGGCCGTCCCGCGTGTCCGTCGCCCGCGGTACGGCCCGCGACGCGGCCAGCACCGGCAGCAGGGCGCCCAGCGTGTCCGCCGGGGCCTCGACGCGGAAGTGGTGCATCGGCTCGTACACCCGGGTGCCCGCCCGCCGCAGCGCCTCGACCAGGACCAGCGGGGTCACGCCGCGGAAGTCCGCGCCCGTGCTGGACATGCTCTTGTCGAAACCCTGGTGGGCGTGGCTCTGCCGGGGCGAGTAGCCGCAGTGGGTCATGGTGACCGTGCAGTCGGTCACCCGCCAGCCGTGCAGACCCTGTCCGAGGGTCTCCCGCACGGTGTCCTCGACGGCCTTGAAGAAGGCGTACGGCATGGAGCCGAGCTCCACCTCCAGCCGGAAGTCCACCCCGGAGCCGGCCGGCGCCGGGTCGACCCGCAGACCGACCGTCGCCAGGAACGGATTCGGGTCCTTCTTGTTGAACTCGACCGCGGCTCCTGTCCCGGCCGGCCGCTCGATGCACAGGGGCGTGGTCTCGCGGAAGGCGACCTCGAGTCCGAACTCCTCGGCGAGGGTGGCCTGGATGACCTCCTTCTGCACCTCGCCGTAGAGGGACACGGAGATCTCCCGGCGCACCTCGTCGTGCCGCAGGTCGATCAGCGGGTCCTGCTCGGCGAGCCGGGTGAGCGCGAGGTGCAGAGCCCGCCGGTCCGTGCCGGGGCCTGTGACGACGACCGTCTCCAGGGTCGGCGGGGCGAAGAAGCGCGCCTCCCGCTTGCGGGGTTCGCCGATGGCGTCGCCGATCCTGATGCCGGTCAGGCCCCACAGCCTGGCGATCCGGCCGGCGGCCACCGCCTCGGCCCGGACGTCCTCTCCCTGGTCGAAGACGGTGATCCCGGTGACCCGGCCTTCCGGCCGTGCGGAGCCTGCCGCGAGCGCGCCCGCCGGCTTCGCACTCCCCCCGGCCGCGCCCCGGTCCCGAGGGTCCCGAGTGCCCGGGGATCCCGCCGCGTCGCCCTCCGCCCGTACGGAGCCCGCCGAACCCACGCCCTTCGGCTCCGCTCTCCCCGCCGCGGCCCTGTCCTGAGGCCGCTCGGACGCGGCCGCGCCCACGCCCTCCGCCCGTGCGCCGCCCCGTTCCCGCCCGGCCTCCTCACCGAAGGGGATCCGGTCGCGGACGCGCAGTGTCCCGGAGAAGACCCGGGCGTACGCCACCTTCTCCCCCGCCGGACCCCGCTCGACCTTGAACACGGTCCCCGACAGGGGCCCGGCGGGGTCGCCGTCGGCGGCCGGGAGCAGCTTCCTGACGCCCGTGACCAGGTCGTCCACGCCCGCTCCGGTAGCGGCGGAGCCGAAGTACACGGGGTGCACCAGTGCCTGCCCGGTCTGGGCGGCGAGGGCCGCGCCGATCCGGTCGCCGGACAGGACACCCTCGACGTACGCGGCCAGCAGGTCCTCGTCCCGGTCGGCGAGGACGTCGAGCGCGGCCGGGCCGAGCCCGGGGACGAAGCGGGCGCCGGGCGTGCCGAGTCCCGCGGTCGTCCCCATCGGCACGACCGCGGCAGTGAGCCGCTCGCTGATCGCCCGCAGGACGCCCTCGTACCGCGCCCCGCGCCGGTCGATCTTGTTGACGAAGACGAGCGTGGGGATGCGCAGTCGTCGCAGGGTCCGCATCAGGACGCGGGTCTGCGCCTGTACGCCCTCGACGGCGGAGACGACCAGGACGGCGCCGTCGAGGACGCCCAGCACCCGCTCCACCTCGGCGATGAAGTCCGGGTGTCCTGGGGTGTCGATGAGGTTGACCGTCACGTCGTCGACCGCGAAGGACACGACGGCGGACTTGATGGTGATGCCGCGCCGGCGCTCCAGCGCGAGGGTGTCGGTCACGGTGTTGCCGTCGTCGACGCGACCGATCTCGTCGATCACTCCGACCGCGTGCAGCAGCCGCTCGGTCAGGCTGGTCTTACCTGCGTCGACGTGCGCGAGAATGCCGAGGTTGAGCAAGTGCACGAAGTGTCATGTCCTTTGAAGAGTGGGGTGTTCCTTCCGGGCGGGACATGAACGGTGTGCGCATTGCTGCTCCTGGTTCTGCGGCGACGGATCCCCTTCAGTGCAGCAGTCCCCCGAGCGCCGCCGCAACGGATTAACGCTCGGCCACGACCGCTCCGCCGTCGCACCGGCACACGTCGATGCCGGGCGCGTGGCGCTCCGCGGCGGCTCGCGGCGCCGGTGCGAGGCTTGCACCGGCCGGAGCGCGCCCGGCGCATCCTGGTGACAGGCCCTGGCGGCCGGTGAAAGGAGCGGATCGTGCGGGACATCCTTCCGGTGCTGAGCGGCTGGTACGCGGCCGGTGAACCCTTCGGCCTGGCCACGGTCGTCGCCGTGAGCCGCTCCGCCCCGCGCGACCCCGGCGCGGCCATGGCCGTGGGCCCCGGCGACGAGGTCGTGGGCAGCGTGTCCGGCGGCTGCGTCGAGGCGGCGGTCTTCGAACTCGCCCGGGAGGTGGTGGCGAGCGGGGAGCCCCGCCTGGAGACCTTCGGGTACAGCGACACGGACGCGTTCGCGGTGGGGCTGACCTGTGGCGGGGAGATCACCCTGCTGGTACGCCCCGTCACGGCGTCGGCCGATCCGTCCTTCGGCGCGGTCGCCGAGTCCGTCGGCGCGGGCCGTCCGGTGACCGTGGCCACCGTGACCGACGGGCCCGCACCGCGCGGGGCCACGCTCGCCGTCTGGCCGGAGACGGCCTCCGGCACCCTGGGCACGCCCGGCCTGGACGTGGCGGTGACCGCCGACGCCCGCGGTGAACTCGCCCTCGGTGCCACGGGACTCAGGCACTACGGGCCGCACGGCGAGCGGCGCGAGGACGCGGTCACCGTGTTCCTGCACTCCTACGCGCCGCCGCCCCGCCTGCTGGTGTTCGGCGCGATCGACTACGCGGCCGCGGTCGCCCGGATCGGCGCCTTCCTCGGCTACCGGGTCACGGTGTGCGACGCCCGCCCGGTCTTCGCGACACCCAAGCGCTTCCCGGAGGGCGTGGAGGTGGTCGTGGACTGGCCGCACCGCTACCTGCGGGGCACCGACACCGACGAACGCACCGTGATCTGCGTGCTCACCCACGACCCGAAGTTCGACGTCCCGCTGCTGGAGGTGGCGCTGCGCCGGCCGGCCGCGTACATCGGGGCGATGGGCAGCCGCCGTACGCACGACGACCGGATGGGTCGGCTGCTGGAGGCCGGGGTGCCGGAGGCCGAACTGTCCCGGCTGCGCTCTCCGGTCGGGCTCGACCTCGGGGCTCGTACGCCCGAGGAGGTCGCCGTTTCGGTCGCCGCCGAGATCGTCGCCCTGCGCTGGGGAGGCAGCGGCGCCCCGCTGACGGTCACCGCGGGAACGATCCACCCGGCCGGCCCCTCGCCGGGAGCGTGACGGGGGCGGTCACCGCGGAGGCAGCCGGTGCAGCCGCAGGTCCGTCAGCCGGCCCTCCGCCACGGTCGCCGTGAGGTAGGTGCAGTGGGGCTGGCGGCGGCGGTCGGTCGGGGATCCCGGATTGAGCAGGCGCAGACCGGTGGCGGCGGTGGTGTCCCAGGGAATGTGGCTGTGCCCGAAGACCAGGACGTCCAGGTCGGGGAAGCGGGCCGCGCAGCGTGCCTCCCGGCCCTGGGCCGGACCCGTCTCGTGCACGACGCCGAAGCGCAGCCCGCCGAGTTCCGCGTACGCCACTTCGGGAAGCCGGGCGCGCAGCCCCGGCCCGTCGTTGTTGCCGTACACGGCGACGAGCCGGCGGCTGCGGCTCTCCAGCAGATCGAGGGTGTCGGTGTCGACCCAGTCCCCGGCGTGGAACACCACATCGGCCCGCGGGAGTTCGTCGAGCAGCCCCGGCGGCAGCACTTTGGCACGCTTGGGGAGATGTGTGTCGGAGATGAGGAGGAGGCGCACGCCACCAGCGTAGGAGCAAGCTCTTACCCTGGTGTGCACAACCTTCACGTCACCGCGGACGTCTCCGTCGGTGGGGGCGCAGGGGACAACCCGCCCGATGGGGATAATATCTGGCCACCCGCAGTAGTCGCACCACCCACAGCACGTAACCCACGGAAGCCCGGAGCCCAATGCCGGTCAAGGTCAGCGTCATCGTTCCCGTCTACAACCCGGGGACATACATCGAGGACTGCGTCTCCTCGCTGCTGAGGCAGTCGCTGCCTCCCGACGAGTACGAAGTGATCTTCGTCGACGACGGTTCCACCGACGGATCGCCGGCCCGGCTGGACGCCCTCGCCGCCGAGAACTCCCGGGTGACGGTGGTGCATCAGGAGAACTCGGGCTGGTCGGGCAAGCCCCGCAACGTCGGCATCGCCGCCGCCGTGGGGGAGTACGTCATGTTCGTCGACAACGACGACTACCTGGGGGACGAAGCCCTCGAGCGGATGTACGACTACGCGGTGGCCAACGGTGCAGACGTGGTCGTGGGCAAGATGGCCGGCCGGGGCCGCCCCGTGCCCGTGGAGCTGTTCCGCCAGAACCACCCGCACGCCACCGTCGAGAACGCGCCGCTCATCGACAGCCTCACCCCGCACAAGATGTTCCGCCGGGAGTTCCTCGACAAGATCGAGCTGCGCTTCCCCGAGGGCAGGCGGCGGCTGGAGGACCACGTCTTCGTCACCGAGGCGTATCTGCGCGCCGACGGCGTCTCCGTGCTCAGCGACTACGTCTGCTACTACCACGTCAAGCGGGACGACGCCGGCAACGCCGGGTTCCAGCGCTTCGACCCGGTCGGCTACTTCAAGAACCTCCGCGAGGCCCTGGACGTCGTCGAGCAGTACACCGAGCCGGGGCCGCTGCGCGACCGGCTGTTCCGACGCTGGCTGCGCAACGAGATGGTCGAGCGGATGCGCGGCCGGCGCCTTCTCGCCCTGCCCGACGACGGCTACCGCCGGCAGCTGTTCGAGGAGATCCGTGGGGTCGTCGTGGAGCGCTTCGGGCCCGGCGTCGCGGGCGGCCTTCCGCCGACCCAGCAGGTGATCGCCGCGCTGATCGCCGCGGACCGCTTCGACGACCTGGTGGCCTTCGCCACCTGGGAGGCAGGCATCGCGCCCACCGCGGCGCCGCTGGACGTGCAGTGGCACGGCGACGCGCTGCGGATCGCCCTGTCGGCCGAGTACGCCTCCGGCGGCGAGCCGATGACGTTCCCCGCCGACGGTCGCGCCACCCCGCTGGAGAACCCGCCCAGGGACGCCGCAGCCGCCGCCGCCTGGGTGGTGGCCGACACCGTGGCCGCGTTCGAGAAGGCCACGGTGGACCTGCTGCTGCGGGAGCGGTCCAGCGCCGCGCAGTACTTCCAGCCCGTGAAGTTCACCCGGGAGAGTGTCGCGGCCGGCGCCGACGGACGGGTCCGCCTGGTGCTGCA
Organism: Streptomyces sp. NBC_00289; assembly: GCF_041435115.1. Taxonomy (NCBI): domain Bacteria; kingdom Bacillati; phylum Actinomycetota; class Actinomycetes; order Kitasatosporales; family Streptomycetaceae; genus Streptomyces; species Streptomyces sp. NBC_00289. Next base: position 1,840,764 of record NZ_CP108046.1, read on the forward strand.
CGCGACCGCCACCGTCGACCCGGCCACCGCGGCCGGCGGCGCCCCGCTGGGCGGTGGCCTGTGGGACGTCTTCATCCGCGTCAAGCTGGGCGGCTGGACCAAGGAGTGCCGGCTGGGCCCGGTCCCCCGGGCAGGGCAGACGGCCACGTCGCCCGCGGTCGCCGGCGGTCGCGTGGTCCTGCCGTACTGGACGAAACCGCCCGGCAACCTCGCCCTGGACGTCGACCGCGCGACCAAGCGGCTCGGCCTGACCCGCCTCACCGCCGCCGACGTCACCGTGTCCGGCGGGCTGCTGCGCGCCCCGCTGCCGCTGCACGTCCCGGCCGAGACCAAGGTGCTGGTGCGTCTCACCGCCGGCTCGGTCATCGACGTGCCCGGCCTCCTCTCCCCCGCTCCCGACGGTTCCGGAGCGGTGCTGGAGGCCGAGCTGCCGGCCGCCGACGTGCGGGGCTCCGCATGGCGGGTCCAGCTCAGCGTGGCGCCCGGCGCCGACGAGCCGCGCTTCCTGACGCTGCCGCTCGTCCTGCGCGTCCGGGCCGGCCGCATCCTGGCGCGGCGGGCCGCCGGAGCGAGCCTCGCACGGCGACTGGCGCGCAGAACGCGGCGCACGCTCGGCACGATGCTGGGCAAGTGGACATCCGGATTCACCGCACGGAAGGCGTGACGGAGTGCGATCACTGGGGATCACGGGGGCCTGGGTACTGGAGCCCAAGGTCTTCCCGGACGAGCGGGGCAACTTCCACGAGTGGTTTCGCGGGGAGGAGTTCCGCGAGGCCACCGGGTACGACCTCGACCTCGCGCAGGCCAACTGCTCGGTGTCCCGCCGGGGCGTCCTGCGCGGCGTGCACTTCGCGGACGTGCCGCCCGGCCAGGCCAAGTACGTCACCTGCGTGCGCGGCGCGGTCCTCGACGTGGTGGTCGACCTGCGGGTGGGGTCGCCCACGTTCGGTCAGTGGGAGGCCGTACGGCTCGACGACGACAGCCGGCACGCGGTGTTCATCGCGGAGGGGCTCGGGCACGCCTTCATGGCGCTGACCGACGACGCGACGGTGGTGTACCTGTGCTCCACCGGATACGCGCCGGGCCGCGAGCACGGGGTGAACCCCCTGGACCCGCAGCTCGCGCTGCCCTGGCCCGAGGGCATCGAGCCCCTGTTGTCGCCGAAGGACGCCGAGGCGCCCTCACTGGCCGAGGCGGAGCGGTCCGGACTACTTCCGTCGTACGAGACCTGCTCCGCCCACTACGAGCGACTGCGCGCCCAGCGGCTCAGCGGCTGACGCTCAGCTGCTCCAGCGAACGACGCAGCGGCTCCCAGCCGCGGGACCGCTTGGTCCCGCGGTTGCGGGCCCGCACCAGCGGCGCCCAGAACCCGGCCTCGAGCAGCTGCTCCGGCTTCACGGCCGACGCCCGCTCCAGAATCGTCTCGGGCACCTTCTGCGGGTCGGGAACCTCGTACTCCGCGATGATCTCGTCGTACTTGTCCGTCAGCACGGTGTTGCCGGGATCGGCACCGAAGATCACCAGCTGGCCGGTGGGCGCGGTGTCGACCAGGACCGTCACCAGGTCGGGGCGGTACCGGTTCAGGATCTCGATGACCTTGTAGACGTCACCGGTCCAGGCGTTGGTGTGCCGGTCGCGGGCCGCCTCGTCCACACTGCGCGGCAGCATGTCGTCGAAGACGATCACGCTGGCCCAGTCCGAGTGCTTCTCGATGTTGATGAAGTCGCGCAGCGCGTACTCGAACAGGTGCATGCCGTCGATGAACGACAGGTCCAGGGTCGTGCGCCGCCAGTAGGCGAGCGGGCTGCGGTTGCGGGCCAGGTTGCGCAGCGGGTGACGGCCGCCCCTGAGGTGCGCCAGCGGGTTCTCGCGGGCGAAGAAGTCGTCGCTGGTGGCCTTGGCCAGGTGGACGTCGCAACGGATCTCCGTGACCACCTTGAACGCGGGGTCGACGGCGACACTGGGAACCCGGGACAGCGTCAGGCTTCGGCCGTCGTTGACGCCGATCTCCAGGTAGTTGCGGTTCGCGCTGGCCTTGTGGAGCCCCCGAAGGAACTCATGACGTTTCACTGGGAAATCTCCTTGCGGATGAGAGGCAGTGCTTCCTGCAGGGCGGCCCGCCAGTCCCGCGGCGGTGCCAGGTCGATCTCACGCCAGCGGTCGTGTCCGAGGACGCTGTACGCGGGACGGGGTGCCGGCCGGGCGAAGGCCGCGCTGTCGGTGGGGCGCACCCGCTCGGGGTCGGCGCCGACGAGCCGGAACACCTCCTGGGCGAGGTCACGCCAGGTGGCCTCGCCGGCGGCGGTGGCGTGGAAGACGCCGAGCCCGCCCTCGTCGCGGCCGAGCCGCGTGCCGAGCTCGGCGATCCGTTCGGCGACGTCGGCGCTCCAGGTCGGTTGGCCGCGCTGGTCGTCGACGACGTCGAGGGTGTCCCGGCGGGTCTCCAGGTCGAGCATCGTCCGGACGAAGTTCCCGCCGTGGACGCCGTAGAGCCAGGCGGTGCGCACGACGGCGCTCGCCCCGGGCAGTTCCTCGGCGACGGCCCGCTCCCCCGCCAGCTTGGTGCGGCCGTACGCGGTGCGCGGCGCTGTGGGGTGGTCCTCCGGGTAGGGGGTGGCGCGGGCCTCGCCGGAGAAGACGTAGTCGGTGGAGACGTGCACCAGCCGCGCGCCGTGGGCGGCGCACGCGCGGGCGAGCAGCCGCGGGCCCTCGCCGTTGATCAGCAGCGCCCGCTTCTCGTCCTGCTCGGCGTCGTCGACGGCGGTGTACGCGGCGCAGTTGACCACCACGTCCGGACGGTGCTCGGCGAAGGCGGCGGCGACGCTGTCCGGCAGGGTGATGTCGAGGGCGGCGCGATCGGCTCCCGCCACCTGTTCACCGCGCCGGAGCAGTTCCTCGACCACGTCCCGGCCGAGCATCCCGCCCGCGCCGGTGACCAGCCACTTCATGCACGCTCCCCGCTGACACGTCGCTTGAGGGGCTCCCACCAGTCGCGGTTGTCCCGGTACCAGGCGACGGTGTCCGCGAGGCCGGTCCGGAAGTCGTGGCGCGGCTGGTAGCCCAGCTCGTCACGGGCCTTGGACCAGTCGACGGAGTAGCGCAGGTCGTGGCCCTTGCGGTCCTCGACGTGCTCCACCCGGTCCCAGTCCGCTCCGCAGGCCTCCAGGAGCAGGCCGGTGAGTTCGCGGTTGCTCAGCTCCGTGCCGCCGCCGATGTTGTACACCTCGCCGGCACGGCCCTTGGTCCGTACGAGGTCGATGCCGTGGCAGTGGTCCTCGACGTGCAGCCAGTCGCGGACGTTGAGGCCCTCCCCGTAGAGCGGGACCTTCTTGCCGTCGAGGAGGTTGGTGACGAACAGCGGCACGACCTTCTCGGGGAACTGGTGCGGGCCGTAGTTGTTGGAGCAGCGGGTCACCCGGACGTCCAGGCCGTGGGTGCGGTGGTAGGCCAGGGCGAGCAGGTCGGACGACGCCTTGGAGGCGGAGTACGGGGAGTTGGGCTGCAGCGGGTGCGTCTCCGGCCACGACCCCGTCTCGATGGAGCCGTAGACCTCGTCGGTGGAGACGTGCACGAACGTGCCGACGCCGTAGCGCAGGGCCGCGTCCAACAGGGTCTGCGTACCGAGGACGTTGGTGCGCACGAAGTCCGCCGCGCCGGTGATCGAGCGGTCCACGTGGGACTCCGCCGCGAAGTGCACGACCTGGTCCGCCTCGGCCGTCAGCTTGTCGACCAGCTCGGCGTCGCAGATGTCACCCTGCACGAACTCCAGCCGGGGATGGTCGAGTTCGAGGTTGTCCAGGGTGCCCGCGTAGGTGAGCTTGTCGAGCACGGTGATCCGCGGCGCGTCCGGCGGATCGGTGGCGAGCAGCGCACGGACGTAGGCCGAGCCGATGAACCCGGCGGCGCCGGTGACGAGGAGGTTCATGTATGGATCTGCACCTTGCTGTGGTCTCCGAGTACGAGGCGGTGGGCACTGGGCACGCTGGGCGCCGGGGTCACCTCGACGTGCCGGCCGATCAGTGAGGACTCGATCCGGCCCACCCCGTGGATCGAGGAGTCGCGCAGCACGATGGAGAACTCCACCTCGCTGTCGGTGATACGGCAGTTCTCCGCGACGGAGGTGAAGGGGCCGACGTAGGAGTCGCTGACGAGGGTTCCGGCGCCGATGACGACGGGGCCGACGATGCGGGAGCGCACGATGCGGGCGCCCTCCTCCACCACGACCCGGCCGATGGTCTCGGAGGCCTCGTCCACCTCGCCGTCGACGCGCGGTTCGAGGGTCTCCAGGACGGTCCGGTTGACCTCGAGCATGTCGACGACGTTCCCGGTGTCCTTCCAGTAGCCCTTGATGACCGTCGAACGGACGTCCGCGTCGACGTCGATCAGGTGCTGGATGGCGTGGGTGATCTCCAGCTCGCCCCGCCAGGACGGCTCGATGGCGCGCACCGCGTCGTGGATGGCGGGGGTGAACAGGTACACCCCGACCAGGGCGAGGTCGCTCTTGGGGTGTTCGGGTTTCTCCTCCAGGGAGACGACCTGCCCGCTCTCGTCGAGTTCGGCGACGCCGAACGAGCGGGGGTCGGGCACGCGGGTCAGCAGGATCTGGGCGTCGGGCCGGTTGGTGCGGAACTCCTGGACGAGGCCCGCGATGCCGCCGACGATGAAGTTGTCGCCGAGGTACATCACGAAGTCGTCGTCGCCCAGCCAGTCGCGGGCGATGAGCACCGCGTGGGCGAGGCCCAGGGGCTTCTCCTGGGGGATGTAGGTGATGCGCAGACCGAACTTCGACCCGTCGCCCACCGCCTCCTCGATCTCGGCGGCGGTGTCTCCGACGACCACCCCGACCTCGGTGATGCCGGCCGCGGCGATGGACTCCAGGCCGTAGAAAAGTACGGCTTTGTTCGCCACGGGCACGAGCTGTTTGGCCGAGGTGTGAGTGATCGGCCGCAGTCGTGTACCGGCGCCTCCGGACAGCACGAGAGCCTTCATCTGCGTCACCTTAGCCCGTATCCGCCGGAACCGGGGGTTCACATGAACGGCTTACCCGACAGGCAGTCGGTGGGACGCAGGGCTCGCGGCCGGGGGAAAGGCGGCGTGCGGGCGGTCAGTCCTCGCCCCGCACGATGTTCCATTCGGGGTTCGTGTGCGCCGTGGGCGGTGCGCTCTCGTCCTCGACGGCCGGCTGACAGGTCCGCATCGCGGCGTGGCCGCGCAGGCGGCGGGCTCGGGACCAGCCCGTCTCGGCACGACGGGCGACTGGCTTCTCGGTGGTCTGCGAGGTCACGACTCCTCATCTTCTTTCTGCGTCCGGTCGGCTTCCGACTCGATCGAGGCCGGAAGCAGGATCTTTGTTCGATCTCCGCCGGGTCCCCGGAGACATGTCCGGCAAACGCCCCGGCCGCCTCGCCCGCCCGGCCCGTCTCCGGACCGGCCCCCGCTGCTCAGGTGTTGGGCCTGGCCGCACTGATGTCGCCGAGGGCCGACTCCGGGTCGCGTTCCATGGCCAGGTCCCCGATGGCGACGATGCCCACGGCGCGACCGTCCTCGACGACCGGGATCCGGCGTACGGCGTGTTCGCGCATCAGCCCGATGGCGAGGTCGAGGTCGTCCTCGGGGCTGACGGTGACCAGGTCGCCGCTGATCGCGTCGGCCACGGTGGTCCGCTCGGGGTCGCTGCCCTCCGCGAGCGACCGCACCACGAGGTCGCGGTCGGTGACCAGGCCGCGTAGCCGGCCGTCGTCCGTCACCAGGACGGCACCCAGGTCCTGGTCCCGCATGATCCGGGCGACCGCGCCGACGGAGGCCTGCGGCTCCACGGTCACGGGTGCGCCGGTCATGATGTCGCTGACGTGCTGGGTCATGGCGGATACCTCGCCTTCGGGTCCGGCGGCGACGGTCCCCGCCGCTCGGCCGCCGGGTACCCGCGAACGGGTGTGTGTCATCCGTCCAGCGCAATCTCGCTCCACACCTGCTTGCCCCCGCTGACGGGCATGGTCCCCCATGTCGCCGACATGGCCTCGACGAGGAGGATGCCCCGGCCGCCCGTGGCCTCCCAGCCGATGCTGGTGGGCTTGACGGGGGTGCGGGGCGAGGCGTCGGTGACGGCGACGCGCAGCCGGTGGTTGACGAGGGTGAGGTCGAGACGGACCCTGCCGTCGGTGTGCACGAGGGCGTTGGTGACGAGTTCGGACACCACGAGCAGCCCGCCGTCCATGGACTCGTCGGGCACGCCCCAGGCGCGCAGGGTGCGGCGGGTGAAGCGGCGCGCGTGCCGGACCGCCTCGGGAACCCGCCACACCGTCCAGCCCTCGCGCTGCGGGCGGGTGGCCATGCCGTCGTAGCGCATCAGGAGCAGGGCGACGTCGTCGCTGCGGCGGGCGTTGCCGAGCAGGACGTCGGCGACGAGGCCGAGGTGGCCGGGGTCGGCGCCGGCCAAACCGTGGGCGAAGCGGTCCATGCCCTCGTCGATGTCGGCCTCGTGGGTCTCGACCAGGCCGTCCGTGGTCAGCGCGATGACGGTGCCGGGCTGGAGCCGGAGCGGGCTCATCGGGAAGTCGGCGCGCAGCACCACACCCAGCGGCGGCCCGCCGTCCGCCTCGGCGATCTCCGTTACGCCGTCCGGGTGACGCAGCACCGGTGGCAGGTGTCCGGCCCGCACGTACCAGGCGGAACCCTGCTCCAGGTCGACGTCGACGTAGCAGCAGGTGGCGAAGAGGTCGGTCTCCAGGTCCACGAGGAGGCGGTTCGCGCGCGAGACCACGACGTCCGGCGGGTGTCCCTCGATGGCGTACGCGCGCAGCGCGGTGCGCATCTGGCCCATGAGGGTGGCGGCGCCCGCGCTGTGGCCCTGGACGTCGCCGATGACGAGGGCGACGTGGTTGTCGGGCAGCGGGATGACGTCGTACCAGTCGCCGCCGAGCTCGAGCCCGGCCGTGCTCGGCAGATAGCGGGCGACGGCCACCGCGCCGGGCAGCTTGGGCAGCCGGCGGGGCAGCAGCTGGCGCTGGAGCATGCCGACCAGCTCGTGTTCGGCGTCGAAGGCGTGGGCGCGCATCAGGGCCTGTCCGGCGAGACCGGCGGAGGCGGTGAGCAGGGCGCGTTCGTCGGGGCCGAAGTCGTGCGGGGTGTCCCAGCCGATCAGACAGGCGCCGGCCATGTGGCCCGCGGCGGCCAGCGGCAGCACGGCGAGTCCGCCGGGCCCGACCTCGGCGAGGGCGGGTTCCAGGGCGGTGCCGGCGGGCCAGATCTGGGCGCGGCCCTCGCGCAGGGCGGCGCCCAGGGTGGGCATGGCACGGACCGGCGCGTCGGGCCACTCGCTGCGCCACTCCAGGCGCCACAGCTCCGGCCACGCCTCGGGCTCCGGCGGGTCGAGGACGGTGACGACGAGCCGGTCGTTCTCCAGCTCGGCGAGGGCGATCCGGTCCGCCTGGAGCGGCCTGCGCAGGGCGGAGACAACGGCCTGGCTGACGTCGCGGACCGTGCCGGCGGTGGCGAGGGCCGCGGCCAGCCGCTGTACGCGGGCCACGTCGGTGACCTCGGAACGCAGTGTGGAGGCGTCGGCGACGGTGCCCACCAGCCGGGCCGGGTGTCCCTCGCCGCCCGGCACCAGGCGTCCGCGCAGCCGGAGCCACTTCGGCGGGCCGGAGGGCTGGAGGATGCGGAACTCCAGCTCGCGGTCGCCGATGGACATGTGGTCGGCCTCCACCACGGACATCAGCGAGGGCAGGTCCTCCGGCACGGTCCGGCCGAGCAGGGTCTCGACCTTGCCGTCGAACTCGGGCCGGCCGAGGCCGAACAGTTCCAGGATGTCGTCGCCGACCTCGACGCGGCCTGTGTCCATGGCCAGGCTGAAGGCGTTGGAGCGCAGCTCCTCGCCCTCGGCCGCGGCGGCCGTCGGGGGGCAGACGACCGCGTCGGCGATCAGTGCGAGGCAGTCGCGCTCGTCGTCGTCGAAGCCGCCGGGGTCCTCGCTCACGGCGGCCAGACAGGCCCGGTCGCCGTCCCCGAGCGCGGGCAGTGCCGCCAGGAAGAAGTCCCTCGCGGGCGCGCGCCGGGCGTCCGCGCAGGCGGCCAGTTCCTCGGGGTCCCGCCACACCGGCCGTCCGGTGCGCTGGGCCTCGGCCACCGGGGAGCGGCCGGCCGCGGGATAGCTGTCGCGCAGCCCGTACAGCGTCCTCGGCACCCCGGCCGACTCGACCAAGCCCAGTTGGCCGCCGTCCTCGCCGGGTGCGTACACGGCGGCGAACGTCGCCCCGGCGAAGACGAGCGCCAGTTCCAGCACCCGGCGCAGCCGTTGGGGTGAGTCCGGACCGTCCGACAGCGATGTGAGGGCAACTTCGGCTCGCAGAGTTCCCTTTCTGCGTCCCGTAGCGCCCTCTCTGACCACGTCCGCCATTACAGCGCGTATCGGGCACCCGCGCAGCCCCTGTGACCGTTCCGTGGAGGCCCCCGGCGCGACCGCGTTCGAAACCGCCCGAACATGTCTTGACGCATGCGTTCCGCACGGTGAGCTCGTGACAGACGTGACTGTCCGTGGCCGCCGCACGCCTGGGAGTCTCGGTGTCGGGCCCGAGAGGGGGACGCATGGACAAGCGCTACGAGGTGTACGCGCTCGCCGACAGACACTTCTACGAGACGCCGGACCGGCTGTCGGCGGGCGGACCGGACGCCGCGCCGCTGTACGAGACGGCTCGGCGCGAGGTCCCCGAGGGGTGGTCCGCGGCCCGGGTCGGGGACTGGCTGACGCTGACACCGCTCGGCCCGGACGGCACGCCGGCGCCCGGCCCGGCCCAGGGCTGGAAGATCCACGCCTCGGCCACCCGGCGCAACGCCGAGGAGATCGCCGCGATCGTGTGGGACTACTGCGTGCCGCGTAGCATCCCGTTCAAGTTCGTGCCGGGCCCGCATCTGCTGCATCTGCGCAACACCAAGTACGCGGCCCGCGACGGCAGCGGCAAGTTCGTCACCGTCTACCCGGCCGACGAGGAGCGGCTGCACCTCGTGCTGCGCGAGCTGGGCGGCCTGCTGGAGGGCTTCGAGGGGCCGTACATCCTTACCGACCTGCGCTGGAACGACGGTCCGCTCTACGTCCGCCACGGCGCTTTCGCGCGCATGTTCGTGGTCGACGAGCGGGGTTCGCTGGTGCCGGCGGTGCGGGACGGCGACGGGCGGCTGGTGCCGGACCGGCGGGCGCCGTCCTTCCAGGTGCCGGAGTGGGTAACGCTGCCGGCCTTCCTCCGGCCGCAGCTGGCGGCCCGCAACACCACGACGGTCGGCGAGTTGCCGTACCGCATCGAGAAGGCGCTGCACTTCTCCAACGGCGGCGGGGTCTACGCCGGCACCGACACCCGGGACGGGCGCCGGGTCGTGCTCAAGGAGGGCCGGCCGCACGCGGGGCTGGCCTCGGACGGCGCGGACGCGATCTCCCGTCTGGAACGCGAGAAGCAGGCCCTGGAGCGGGTGGCGGGCACCGGTGTGGTGCCCGAGGTGCGGGACTGGTTCACGCTCGGCGACCACCGTTTCCTGGTGATGGACTTCCTGGAGGGGCGTCCGCTCAACGCGTTCTTCGCCGAGCGGCACCCGCTGCTGGCGACCGATCCCGATCCGGGCGCCGTCGCCGCCTACTCCGCCTGGGCGGTGCGCATCCACCGGGCGGTGGAGCGGGCGGTGGAGGCGGTGCACGCGCGCGGGATCGTCTTCAACGACCTGCACGTCTTCAACATCATGGTGGCGCCGGACGAGGAGTCGGTGTACCTGGTCGACTTCGAGGCGGCGGCCCCCGTGTCCGAACAGGGCCGCCAGGTGGTCGCCCACCCGGGGTTCTTCGCCCCGCCCGACCGCCGGGGCATCGACGTCGACCGCTATGCGCTGGCCTGCCTCAGGCTCGCCCTGTTCCTGCCCGTCACCACGCTCTTCGTGGTCGACCGGGGCAAGGCCGGCCATCTGGCCGAGGTCGTCAAGGAGCAGTTCCCGGACGTACCGAGGGAGTTCCTGGACGAGGCCGTCGCGGAGATCACGCGGGACGTCGCCGCGGGTACCCGCCCGCCCGCACCGCCCTCCTTCGTGGAGCCCGGCGACTGGCCCTACAGCCGCGACTCCATGGTCAAGGCGATCCTCGCCTCGGCCACCCCCGAACGCGACGACCGGCTCTTCCCCGGGGACATCGCCCAGTTCTCCGACGGCGGCGGCCTCGGCCTCGCGCACGGCGCGGCCGGGGTGCTGCACGCGCTGGCCGAGACCGGCGCCGAACGGTACGAGGAGGGCGAGCGCTGGCTCCTCGCCCGAACCGCCCCGCCGCCCGTGGGCACCCCGCTCGGTCTGTACGACGGTCTCGCGGGCGTCGCCCACGTCCTCGACCGGCTCGGACACCGGCAGCGGGCCCTGGACCTGGTCGAGGGGATCCTCCGGGAGCGCTGGCAGAACCTCTCCTCCGACCTGCACGGCGGGCTCGCCGGCCTCGGCCTCGTCCTGGGCGGACTGGCGCGCACGACCGGCGAGGCGGAACTGCGCGAGCGGGCCGCCGAGGCCGCGCACATCCTGGTCCGCCGGCTGGCCGAGCCGCGCCCCGCGAAGCCGAGGCCGCGGGCCGGGCTGATGCGGGGAGCGAGCGGGCCCGCCCTGTTCCTGCTGCGCCAGTACGAGGCGACCGGCGAGCCGGAACTGCTGTCGGCGGCCCGGCTGGCGCTACGCCGCGACCTGGAGTGCTGCGCGTTCCGCGAGGACGGCGCGCTGGAGGTCGACGAGGGCTGGCGGACCCTCCCCTATCTCGGCGACGGCAGCGTGGGGCTGGGCATGGTTCTCGACGACTGCCTCACCCACGCCGAGGCCGACGACGCGGACGGGGACGGGGAGTTCGAGCGGGCCCGCTCCGGCGTCCTGACCGCGGCCGGCTCCCGGTTCTACGCGCAGCCCGGCCTCTTCCAGGGCCGCGCGGGAATGATCCTGCACCTCGCCCGCACCAGCACGCCCGGCGCCACCGCGGAGCGGCTCGCGCGCCAGGTCTCCGGCCTCGGCTGGTTCGCCATGTCCTACCAGGGCCAACTGGCCTTCCCCGGTCACCAGATGATGCGTCTGTCGATGGACCTGGGCACCGGAACGGCAGGGTGCCTGCTCGCGCTCGGCGCGGCCCTCGACCCGGGGACCACCGCCCACCTGCCGTTCCTGCCGCCGCTCGGGCGGCCCACACCACGCGGCTCCGCGATCTGACGGAGTCGTGACGCGACCCGTCCCCACGGGTGGACAACACACACGAAGGAAGGAAAAGAAATGGCACTTCTCGACCTGCAGACGATGGAGTCCGACGAGCACACGGGAGGCGGCAACAGCACCGTCAGCCTGCTCTCCTGCATCAGCGCGGCGAGCGTTCTGCTCTGTCTCTGACGGACGCCGCGCATCCAGGGCTCCAGGCGGCCCGCTCCCGCGAGGGACGGGCCGCCCGGGGTCCTTCACCCAGCTACACCGACACCTCGATCCAGGATGCGAGGGCCGCAGCCGTATGACGACCCGTGCGCCCACCCCCACCCTGCTCGGCCCCGCCACCCGCCACAGCGGCACCCGCTGCCTGGCGCTGTGCCTGCTGAGCGTCGCGGGGACCGGGGCCGCCCTGCTGTTGCCGGCCGCGCTGGGCCGCACCCTGGACCTCCTGCTGGCGCAGGCCCCGGCGACCCGGTGGGTGTTGTACTGCGCGGGACTCGTGCTGCTGCTCGCCCTGTTCGACGCGTGCGAGACCGTGCTCGGCGCCACCCTCGACGCCCGCACCACCGCCTGGCTGCGCCGCCGGCTGACCGGACACGTACTGGCCGTGGGTCCGCGGGCGACCGCCCGCTTCGGGGCGGGGGACCTGGTGGCACGGCTGGTCGGGAACGCCGCCCAGGCCGGAACGGCGCCGGCCGCCCGCGCCGCGCTGCTCGCCGCCCTCGCCGGGCCGCTCGGGGCGACGGTGGCGCTCGGTCTGCTCGATCCGTGGCTGGCGGCCGTCTTCCTCGCCGGCGCACCGGTGCTGACGCTGCTGCTGCGCGCCTTCGCCCGCGACACCTCGCGCTGCGCGGCGCACTACCAGCAGGCGCAGGGGCTGATCGCGAGCGCGCTGGCCGAGGCCGTCGACGGGCACCGCACCATCGCGGCCGCCGGTACGGCGGACCGGGAGACGGCGCGGATCCTGCGGCCGTTGCCCGACCTGTCCCGCGCGGGCCACCGCATGTGGCGGGTGCAGGGCCGGGCCGCGGGCCAGGCCGTCACCGTGGCACCGCTGCTCCAGCTCGGAGTCCTCGCCGTGGCCGGTGTCCTGCTCACCCGGCACCGGCTGTCGCTGGGCGAGGTGCTGGCGGCCTCCCGGTACGCGGTCCTCGCGAGCGGCGTCGGCATGCTGGTCGGCCGGCTCGCCGCGCTGGCCCGCGCCCGGGCGGGGGCCGCACGCCTCGACGAGGTCATGGCCGAGCCGGCCCCCGCGTACGGCGAACGCGTGCTGCCTGCCGGTCCCGGCCGGCTGGAACTGCGCGGCGTGCGCGTCCGGCGCGGCGGGCGGACCGTCCTCGACGGGGTCGACCTCGTCGTACCGGGCGGGACGGCGCTCGCCGTGGTCGGCCGGTCGGGCACCGGCAAGTCGCTGCTGGCCGCACTCGCCGGCCGCCTGACCGACCCGGACGCCGGGGAGGTGCTGCTGGACGGGGTCCCGCTGCGCGCACTGGCCCACGGCGAGCTGCGCCGGGCGGTCGGCTACGCCTTCGAACGCCCCGCCCTGCTGGGCGCCACCGTCGCGGACACGATCGGTCTCGGCCTGGCGTCCCCCTCCCCCGCCCGTATCCGGGAAGCGGCCCGCACCGCCCGCGCGGACGACTTCGTCCGCCGCCTGCCCGAGGGTTACGCCACCGCCTGCGGCGCCGCCCCCTGCTCCGGCGGAGAGGCCCAACGCCTCGGCCTGGCCCGGGCGTTCGCCCACGGCGGCCGCCTGCTGATCCTCGACGACGCCCTCTCCAGCCTCGACACGGTGACGGAGGCGCACATCACCGAGTCCCTGCTGAGCGGCGGCGCGGACACCACCCGCCTCCTGGTCGCCCACCGGGCGGCGACAGCGGCCCGGGCCGACGCGGTGGCATGGCTGGACGGGGGCCGGGTGCGGGCGGTGGGCCCCCACGAGCAGCTGTGGCAGAACCCGGAGTACCGGTCGGCGTTCGGGGACGGGGGGTTGGGGGGCGGGGAGTTCGGGAGCGGGGAGTTCCCGAGCGCGCCCGGAGACAGGGCGTCCGGCCACACGGCGTGCGGAGACACCGCGTTCGCGCACAGGGCGTCCGGAGACAGGCCATGAGTGCCGCGATCTACCGGCGCGGGCTGGGCTTCCTGCGGGCGCGGTGGCCGGTTGTGCTTCGGCTCGCCGCCTGGTCCGTGCTCGAAACCGGGCAGACATTCCTCCTCGGCTACGCGCCGGCCCGCGCCCTGGACGACGGCTTCCTGCGGGGCCGGAGCGAGGTCGGACTCGGCTGGCTCGGAGTGGCGGCCCTCGGGGTCGTGGTCGGTGCGTACGGCACCGCGCGCGTCTACACGGCCGTCGCCGCGCTCGTCGAGCCACTGCGGGACCGGCTCGTGACGCGGGTGGTCGAGCGCGGGGTGCGAGAGGCGGACCGGGGCGCGCTGTCCGGGCTCACCCAGCAGGTGGAGATCGCCCGGGACACCTTCGCCGGGCTGGTGATGGTCTCCCGGTCGTTCGTGTTCACCGCGGCCGGCGCCCTGGCCGGGCTGCTCTCGCTCGCCCCGCTGCTGCTGCTCGTCGTCGGTCCGCCGCTCGTCGCCGGGGTGGGCCTGTTCGCGGCGACGCTGCGGCCACTGGCCCGGAGACAGGAGGCGTTCCTCCGGGCCGACGAGGCCCTGGCGGACCGGCTGGGCGCCGTCGGTCCGGGGCTGCGGGACGTCACGGCGGCCGGCGCGGAGCGGCAGATCGCCGCGGACACGGGGGGCCTGGTGGACGCGGAGCTGCGGGCCGCCCGCTCCCTCGCCCGCCAGGGCGTGCTGCGTGTGATCGCCCTCGCGCTCGGCGGACAACTGCCGATCGTGCTGCTGCTCGCCACCGCGCCCTGGCTCCTCGCCCAGGGCGTCACCGCGGGCGCCCTGGTCGGCGCCCTCGCCTACGTCACCCAGTCCCTGCTGCCCGCCCTGCACAACCTGGTCCACGGCCTGGGCACAAGCGGCTCACGCCTCGCGGTGGTGGTACGACGACTCGTGCCGGAGCCGTCGCGGGGCGACACCGAGGACGGATCCGGACGGCGTCGGTCGACGCCGGGCTTCTCGGTGGGGCTACGGCGGCTCGTCCCCCACCGGTCACCGGGCGACGCCCAGGCCGGGCCCGGGGACCCGCGGCGGAGGGGTGGCGGCGCTCCGGCGGTCCCGCCACCGCGTGACTCCGGAGGATCCCCACCTGGCGGCACGCATGCGACCCCGCGCCTGGTGCCACTGGATCGAAACGGTGACCACGCCGCGCCGCCGGTGCAGCGCGGTGCGCACATCCCACCCGAGCCGGGCGATGAGCACGCCGTGCCGGCACGGAGCGACGCACACACCGTGCCCGGGCGACACGGCGACCTCACGGCACCCGAGCTGTTGGGCAAGCACGTCACTCCCGACCGGTCCGGCAGGCACACCGCGCCCGGGCGAAACGCCTCTCACACCGCCCCGCAACAGGACGGCAAGCGCCCCGCGCCCGAGCGAAACACCGCTCACGCCTCCGCGCACGTCGCCCACAGCTGCCCCCCGGCCACGCCGCCCGCCGACTCCCCCGCCCTCTCCTTCTCCTCCGTCACCTTCGCCTACGGTCCCGGCGCGGCCCCGGTCATCGAGGATCTGGACCTGGTCCTCCCGGCCGGGGCCCATCTGGCTGTCGTCGGTCCGAGCGGTGTCGGCAAGTCGACGCTGGCGGCGCTGGTGGCGGGGGTGCTGCGGCCGCGGTGCGGGGCTGTCCGGGTGTGCGGGTGGCCGGTGCCGGGCCGGGAGGCGGCCGCCCGCCGGGTGCTCATCCCGCAGGAGGCGTACGTCTTCACGGGCGCCCTCGCCGAGAACCTCGGCCATCTCCGGCCGGACCCGGTGCCGGAGAGGGAACTGCTCGCCGCGGCCGAGGCGGTCGGGCTCACCCCGCTGCTCGAGGCGCTCGGCGGTCCCGAAGCCCGGGTGGAGCCGGGCGCCCTGTCCGCAGGTGAGCGGCAGCTGATCGCGCTGACCCGGGCCTACCTGTCGTATGCCCCCCTGGTGCTGCTCGACGAGGCGACCTGCCACCTGGACCCGCGGGCGGAGGAGCGCGCGGAGTCCGCGTTCGCGAACCGGCCCGGCGGCACCCTGGTCGTGGTCGCGCACCGGATCAGCTCGGCCCGCCGGGCGGACCGGACGCTGGTGATGGACGGCCGGGAGACGGCGTACGGGACCCATGACGAGCTCGTACGGTGCTCGCCGCTCTACCGCGACCTGGTCGGCGGCTGGGCCCCCGTGACCGCCGGGCTGTCACAGCCAGCCCTCGCCCTGCGAGATCCGGATCGCGTCGATGCGGTTGCGGGCCCCGGTCTTGCGGGTGATGGCCGCCATGTAGTTGCGCACGGTCCCGTGGGACAGGTGCAGGTTCCCGGCGATCTCGGCGATGGAGGCGCCCGCGGCGGCAAGGGATAACACGCTCAGCTCACGCCGGGTCAGCGGCATCTCTGCCGCCTTGAGGAAGCCGAAGCCCAGCGAGTCGTCAACGAAACGTTTCCCCTTCGCGACGAGGCGGATCCCGTCGACCAGGTGTTGCGGCGAGCCGCCCTTGTCCACGAACCCGAGAGCGCCCGCCTCCGCGGCCCGTTTCAGCAGGCCCGGCCGGTTCGCGTCGGCGAGCACCAGCAGCCTCGGCGGGACCGGTTCCGGGCTCCGCGCGCACAGCTCGCCCAGGGGCGGGACGCCGTACGTCTCCGCGCACTCCAGGTCGGCCGCGCAGACGTCCGGCCGCACGGACCGCACACCGACGGAGGCACCGCGCCATGGCGTGTCGTAGACCCCCAGGTCGGGTTCGCGGCGTAACCACTCCGCCAGAGCCGATCTCACCAGACACGCGTCTTGCACCAGAAGCACCCGGATCACTGCCGCCCCTTCAGTTTGCCCGCCGGTTCTCGGTCCTGAACGCGTGCCCCATTGTTCGCGTCCGTGACCGTTCAGGGGCGCGAGGATCCGGCCAACAGGGGGCGCGGGGGCGCACACGCGGCGCCCGCCCTCCACCGCGCGCATCGACGAAGGGGGAATGAGCCGGGCCCGTCGGGGTACACGGGCCGGCACATCGGGTCCCGGGCATTCCCATGTCCCGCCACCCGGGCGTCGGCGCCTCCCACCGCGCGCGACGGGCCGCCAGGAGGCAGATTTGTTCCCGGGACCCGTCGCGCGACAGCGGTGTCGGTGGCATCCGGGGCGCCGGACCCTGTGCCGAGGAGGTGGTCGGCGTGTCCGACGGACAGTCGTCCGCGCAGGCACCGACGACCGCCAGGACGCGGGTCGGCCGGCCGCTGCTGTCCCTCGCGCTGGCGTCGATGATGGACGAGGTCGACGCGCACTCGGGCGCGGTGTACCTGCTGGCGGCCGACGAGCCGGTGCTGGAGATGGCGGTGATGGCCGGGATGCCCCGGGCATTCGCCGCGCCCTGGGAGCGGGTGGGCCTCAGCGCGCCGATCCCGGTGGCCCAGGCGGTGCGCGAACGGCGCCTGGTGTGGGTCGGCGGCGAGGAGGACATGGCGAGCCGCTACCCGCGGATCGCCGTGGTGCTGCCCTACCCCTTCGCACTGGCCGCCCTGCCGGTGGCGACCGAGTCCACCGCGTACGGCGCGATCTTCGTGACCTGGCCCGGCTCGCATCCCCCCGAGCTGTCCGAGCGGGAGCGCGGGCATCTGACGGCGGCCTGCGACCGGCTCGCGGTCCGGCTGGAGCGCGCCATCGCGCAGAACAACCCGCTGCACCCCGAGCCGGACCTGCTCGCCGGGTCGCCGCTCGCGGGCCCGGCCGGAACGCTCGGCACGATCGAGGCGGCCCGGATGGTGGCGCGGCTTCCGTACGGGTTGTGCTCGCTCGACCTGCACGGCCGGGTGAGCTTCGCCAACGGGGCTGCGGCCGAGCTGATGGGCGTGCCGGTGAGCCGACTGCTCGGCGCCCAGCTGTGGGCGTCGGTCCCCTGGCTCAACGACCCGGTGTACGAGGACCGTTACCGGGCCGCGCTGCTCAGCCAGGACACCACGTCGTTCGTCGCGCTGCGGCCGCCCGGCGAGTGGCTGTCGTTCCGTCTCTATCCGAGTACGACCGGGCTGAGCGTACGCATCAGCCGGGCCCGGGCCGTGGCGGAGATGAACCGGCGCGGACCGCAGCCCGGCGACGCGCCGTCCCGGCTGGTCACCATCTCCCAGGTGCTGTCGCTGGCCGGTGCGCTGACCGAGGCGGTCGGCGTCCAGGACGTGGTGCAACTGGTCGCGGACGAGATCGCCCCGGCTGTGGGCGGTCAGGCGCTGGTGATCCTCGGCTCCCGGACCGGCAGGATGCACGTGCTGGGCCACCGGGGCTATCCGGACGCGCGCGTCGTGCAGCGGTTCGACGGGCTGCCGCTGGCCGAGCAGACGCCCGGCACACAGGTCCTGAAGACAGGAGTGCCCGCGTTCTTCGAGTCCCGGCAGCAGCTGGAGCGCCTCTACCCGGCCCGGTACGCGGCCCCGGACGACTTCGCCGCCTGGGCCTACCTGCCGCTGATCGCCTCCGGGCGCCCGGTGGGCACCTGTGTGCTCGCCTACGCCGACCCGCACCCCTTCCCCGCCGACGAGCGGGCGGTGCTCACCAGTCTGGGCGGGCTGATCGCGCAGGCTCTGGAACGCGCCCAGCTCTACGACGCCAAGCACCAGCTCGCGCACGGTCTTCAGGAGGCCCTGCTGCCCCACTCGCTGCCGCCGCTGCCCGGCATCGAGGCGGCCGCCCGCTATCTTCCGGCGACACAGGGGATGGACATCGGCGGCGACTTCTACGACCTGGTGCCTACGCAGGGGGTGGCGGCCGCGGTGATCGGGGACGTGCAGGGCCACAACGTGACCGCGGCCGGGCTGATGGGCCAGATCCGTACCGCCGTACGTGCCTACACGACCGTCGGCCAGGCCCCCCAGGACGTCATGCGCAGCACCAACCGGCTGCTGCTCGACCTCGGTTCCGACCTGTTCGCCAGCTGCCTGTACCTGCGGCTCGATCCGGCCAGGGGGCGGGCCGTGATGGCGCGGGCGGGTCATCCGCCACCGCTGCTGAGACGGCCGGACGGCCGGGTACGGGTGCTCGACCTCGCCGGTGGTCCGCTGCTCGGCATCGACGACTCGGCCACGTACCCGACGACGGAGGTCGAGCTGGCCCCCGGCTCGGTGCTCGTCCTCTACACCGACGGGCTGATCGAGGCGCCGGGAGTGGACCTGGAGGACGCGCTCGCCGATCTCGGGCAGCGGCTCGCCGAGGCCGGGGAGCGGCCGCTGGACGAGCTGGCCGACCACCTCGTCCGGAACAGCGTGGCCACCCAGGAACGGATCGACGATGTCGCGCTGCTGCTGCTCAGAGCCCGGACGGAGGACTGACCAGCACCTCCTGGGGGCAAGCGTCCCGCGCCCTGTGCGCCGCACCCCGCACACGCAGCGGTCCGGCCCTCCCGCCGGAGGGCCGGACCGATCCACCGCCGACCGGAACCGCGGGCGGTCCGGAACGGTGGAGCTGAGTGGGTCAGTGCGGCGTCAGTGCTGCGTCACCCCGGAGTCGTCTCCGGTGCCGGTGCCCGTCTCGTCGCCGGTACCCGTGTCGTCGCCGGTGCCGGTGCCGGTGCCGGTGTCATCGCCGCCGACCGCGTCGCCACCGGCCTGCTCATCCGCGCCGCCGACCGCGTCACCGCCGGCCTGCTCGTCCGCACCACCGGCCGCGTCACCGCCGGCCTGCTCGTCCGCGCCGCCGACCGCGTCACCGCCGGCCTGCTCGTCCGCACCGCCGGCCGCGTCACCGGCGCCGCCGGCCGCGTCACCCGCGCCGAGCGTGGCGCCGACCGCCGTGAGGGCGGTGGTGACCGGCTGGAAGAAGGTCTCGCCACCGGCCGTGCAGTCGCCGCTGCCGCCCGAGGTCAGACCGACCGCGCCGCCCGCCTGTGTGAACAACGAGCCGCCACTGTCGCCGGGTTCGGCGCAGACGTCGGTCTGGATGAGACCGGTGACCGTGCCCTCCGGGTAGTTCACCGTGGCGTCGAGTCCGAGGACGGTTCCGTCGTTGAGACCGGTGGTGCTGCCCATCCGGAAGACCTGCGTGCCGACCGTGGCCTCTTCGGCCTGGGCGATCTGGACGGTCTGTCCGTCGCCGACGTTGACCTCGCTGGGGGCCACGGTCGCCGGGTCGTCGTACTTCACGAGCGCGAAGTCGCCGTCGCCGGGGAAGGTGGCCTGGTCGACGGTGGCGATCGGCTGACCGTCCTGCGCGTCCGACCACTGCTCGGCGGCGACACCGCAGTGGCCCGCGGTGAGGAACGCGGGACTGCCGTCGCCCGCGGTGACGTTGAAGCCGAGCGAGCAGCGCGCGCCGCCGCCGAAGATGGCGTCACCGCCCGAGACGAACGTCTTGAAGGTGCCGGCGGACTTCTTGATGGTCGCCATGTTCGAGCCGAGGCTCTGGACGGTCGACTCCAGCGTGTCCCACTTGGCGCCGGTCACCGTGCTGTCCGCGGTGACGAGGATCTTGTTCGTCTTGGGGTCGAGGGCCCAGGCGGTGCCCGGGATGGTCGCCTCGGTCTTCAGCGTCTTGGCGCCGGCGGCGAGTTCGGCGAGGCTGTTGTCGACCTCACGGACGGCCGCGCCGGCCTTCTTGGCCTGCACGATCACGTTGTTGTCGTCGCCGGATACGACGTTGACGACGAGCTGCTTGCTGTCGGTGTCGTAGTAGGAGCCCGCGAAGGCGTCACCGAGCAGGTTCTGCAGCTGCGAGGCGAGATCCGAGGCGTCGTCCGCCTTCAGGGTCTTGGCGGCGGCGTCGTTCGAGGCGCCGTCCTGGGACGCGTTGGCGTTCGGCAGCAGGAGCGCGGCCGCTCCGAGTGCGGCCACGCCGCCCACCGCGATGATGGCCTTGCGCTTCGGAATTCGCTTGTGACTCAAACTTCTCGACCTCCTGAGGGACCGGAGTCTGTGCCGCCGTTCGGCAGCTGTGTGGGGCGCCTGGATGGCTGTTGGTACGCACGGGACCCGTGGCGCGTTCAACGCCGTTCGCCAACGACCTTTGTGCAGATGCGAATCGGCCACGGACCGCGTCCGGCAGGTGGAGGCCTGGAACAACCCCTCATATGACGATGACCACCGCCGAAGCCGACAAGATCCTCTCCGTCGACTTCGCCCCGTGGGTGGGCGAACCGGGCCTGGCGGTCGAGTCCTTGGGAGACGATCGCGCGACCCCGCGACCACCCTGGTCAACAGGGCCGGCCCGGGAGGACGTTGCACTGTCGGGGCAGGCGCTGACAGCCGCCGCGGACGCGGCGACCTCGAGCGCCGCGTCGGCCGCCCGCGGCGGCCACGGGCGACGACGACGGTGCGGCGGTCACCGTCCTTGGCCCCGCACGGTGGCCGGTTCGGATGTCCGGATCCGAGCGGTGATCACCGAGCCGTGCCGCCGTACGGCGCTCGCGGACCCCGCAAGCAACCGCCGAAGTGTCGGGTTCACTCGCGGCGCGGGCCGCCACGGTGCCCGCGCTTCCGGGCCGAGAGGAGGCCTCCGTGCCGGGTGCGCGCTTCCCGGCCGGGCGGGACCCTACGGTCGGGCACGGTGGGCGACCGGGAGGCGACGCTCCGTCGCGAACAGGGACCGGAATCCCGGCTTCAGTGAATCTGCACACCTCATACGCAACCAAGTCACCGCGGACGAAGGATCTGCACAAGCAGCCGGTGCCCCGCACGTCATTGGCGAGGTGTGTCGGATTCCCCTCCGCCCCGGCAAGCGTTCGTACGCGGGAATGACGTGCCGCGTGTGAAGAACTCGCCGCCGAGCCGTGCGCACGCCTGCACCGTTCGGTGCTCCCGAGGCACAAGTGCGCTGGTGAGACGTTTGGTTGATTGGAAGCGCCGACCCGCCGCGTGCTTTGATCCATCGCACCGCGGGGGCCGCCAAGGGCTTCAGGACAATGGACGCCCGGCGCCTGCGGTCGCGGCCGTCATCTGTCCCCAGAGGGGGCCGCTCCCCCCTTGTGAATATCCATATGAAGGGAAGTTCCCCCATGAACTCCACCCCCCAGGTTGAGACCGTCGAGATCTCCGACGCGGAGCTCGACAACGTCTCCGGCGGTCTGTCCCTGAACGCCGTCGGCACCGTCACCGGCCTGGTGGACGGCGTTGCCCCGGTCTCCGGCCTGGTCAACACGGTCGTCGGCACCGTCGAGGGTGTCACCGGCCTTAACACCGCCCCGGTCACGGGCCTGGTCGCCGGTCTCTGACCGCACCTCGTTCCTTCGAGTCCCGGAGCCGTCACCCGGCTCCGGGACTCTTGGATGCCGTAAAAGATCTCTCCCACAGGTGAGGGAAGTCCCTTGCAGTTCCGCCAACAGGCCCTCGCCAAGCTCCAGTCGCCCGAAGAGCTCGACCTTCCGGTGCGCTTCGCCCGCCCCCAGGGCTGGCTGGCCCTCACGGTGACGGTGGTCGTCGTCGCGGCCGCGTCCGTCTGGGCGGTCACCGGTTCCGTCGCCTCCACCGTCGGCGCGCCCGCCGTCCTCACCCACGGGGAGGGCAGCTACATCCTGCAGAGTCCCGCGGCCGGCCAGGTCACCGCGGTCCTCGCCGAGCAGGGCGCGCGCCTGCCCGCCGGCGCACCCGTCCTCAAGGTCCGGACGGCGAAGGGCGACACCGTCGTACGCACCGTCGCCGCGGGGCGCGTCACCGCGCTCGCCGCGACCATCGGACAGATCATCCAGACCGGCGCGAACGTCGCCGCGGTGGAGAAAATCACCCGCGCCTCCGACCCGCTGTACGCCACGGTGTACGTGCCCGCCGAGAACGCGGCCTCCATTCCGGCGAACGCGGCCGTGGACCTGACCGTCCAGTCGGTGCCCACCGAGGAGTACGGCGTGCTGCGCGGCCGGGTGAAGTCGGTGGACCGTGCCGTCCAGTCCGCGCAGCAGATCTCCGCGTTCCTCGGCGACAGCCAGCTCGGCGAGCAGTTCACCAAGGACGGCAGGCCCGTGGCGGTACTGGTCCGGCTGGAGAGGTCGGCCGGCACGAAGAGCGGCTACCGGTGGTCGTCCGCGGACGGCCCGCCGTTCGCCCTCACCTCCATGACCATGGCCACCGGTTCGATCAGGCTGGCCGATCAGCGCCCCGTCGACTGGCTGCTGCCGTGAGTGCCGCGCCGGACACCCGGGGCAGGCGCCGCGCCGCCCCGCCGCCCAAGCGCCCGGTCCCCACGGGCCGTGTGAGGACCGTCCGCACTCCCACCGTGCTCCAGATGGAGGCCGTGGAGTGCGGGGCCGCCTCCCTCGCGATGGTGCTCGGCCACTACGGCCGGCATGTCCCGCTGGAGGAACTGCGCATCGCCTGCGGCGTCTCCCGGGACGGCTCGCGTGCCAGCAACCTCCTGAAGGCGGCCCGCAGTTACGGCCTGACGGCCAAGGGCATGCAGATGGACACGGCGGCCCTCGCCGAGGTGCGCACGCCCGCCATCCTCTTCTGGGAGTTCAACCACTACGTCGTCTACGACGGGATGGGCCGGCGCTTCGGCCGTCGCGGGGTGTACGTCAACGACCCGGGCAAGGGCCGGCGTTTCGTGCCGATGGAGGACTTCGACGGCAGCTTCACCGGTGTCGTGCTGGTCCTGGAGCCGGGTGAGGACTTCGAGCGGGGCGGGCGCAAGCCGGGAGTGCTCGGCGCGATGCCGGCCCGGCTGCGCGGCACCGCGGGCACGATGCCCGCCGCGGTGCTGGCCAGCCTGCTGCTGGTGGCGGTCGGCGCGGCGGTGCCCGCGCTCAGCCGTACCTATATCGACATGTTCCTGATCGGGGGCCAGACCTCCCTGCTCGGCGTGCTGTTCGCGTCGATGGGGGCGTGCGTGCTGCTCACGCTCGTGCTGACCTGGCTCCAGCAGGCGAACCTGCTGCACGGCCGCATCATCTCCTCGACGCTCTCCAGCGCCCGCTTCCTGCGTCATCTGCTGCGGCTGCCCGTCACCTTCTTCTCCCAGCGCAGCCCGGCCGACCTGGTGCAGCGCCTCCAGTCGAACGACGCCGTGGCCGAGACGCTGGCCCGCGACCTCGCGGCGGCGGGCGTGGACGCCGTCGTCGTCGTCCTCTACGCGGTGCTGCTGTACACCTACGACC
Source organism: Streptomyces sp. NBC_00289 (assembly GCF_041435115.1). NCBI lineage: Bacteria > Bacillati > Actinomycetota > Actinomycetes > Kitasatosporales > Streptomycetaceae > Streptomyces > Streptomyces sp. NBC_00289. The sequence goes on from NZ_CP108046.1 coordinate 1,864,096, forward strand.
CGCAGCTGACCTTCGTCGGCGTCGCCGTGGCGCTGCTGAACGTGGCGGCCATGCGGATCGTCATCCGGCTGCGCGCCACCCGGACGGCGAAGCTGCGCGCCGACAGCGCCCGGCTCACCAACACCTCGTACACCGGCCTGCAGTTGATCGAGACGATGAAGGCGACCGGCGGCGAGGACGGCTACTTCCGCAAGTGGGCCGGGCAGCACGCCACCACCCTGGAGGAGCAGCAGCGGCTCGGTGTGCCGAGCGCCTGGCTGGGCGTGGTCGCGCCGACACTGGCGTCCCTCAACAGCGGGCTGATCCTGTGGATCGGCGGGATGCGGGCGGTGGAGGGCGGCATCTCGGTCGGCCTGCTGGTCGCCTTCCAGGCGCTCGTCACCCGCTTCACCGCGCCGATCACCCGGCTGAACGGCGTCGCGGGCCGCATCCAGGACTTCGCGGCCGACGTGGCCCGGCTGAAGGACGTCGAGAACTTCCGGACCGACCCGCTCTACGGCCGTCCGGGCGCCGGCGACTCCACCCGTCGCCTGCACGGGCACGTCGAGCTGGAGAACATCAGCTTCGGCTACAACCCGCTGGACAAGCCCCTGTTGACGGGCTTCGACCTGACGGTCGGCCCGGGGCGGCAGGTCGCGCTGGTCGGCGGCTCGGGCAGCGGCAAGTCGACCGTCTCCCGGCTGATCTCGGGCCTGTACACACCGTGGGAGGGCGTGATCCGGATCGACGGCCGGCGGCTGGAGGACATCCCGCGCGGCGCGCTGGCGGCCTCCGTCTCCTTCGTCGACCAGGACGTGTTCCTCTTCGAGGGCTCGGTCCGCGACAACGTGGCGCTGTGGGATCCGTCGATCCCGGACGACGCGGTCGTGGAGGCGCTGCGGGACGCGGCCCTGTACGACATGGTCATGCGCCGCCCCGGCGGCATCCACAGCCGGGTCGAGCAGGACGGCCGCAACTTCTCCGGCGGGCAGCGGCAACGCCTGGAGATCGCCCGGGCGTTGGTGCGCAGGCCCAGCATCCTGGTGCTGGACGAGGTGACGAGCGCGCTGGACGCGGAGACCGAGCAGGTCGTGATGGACAACCTGCGCAGGCGCGGCTGCGCGTGCGTGGTGATCGCGCACCGGCTCAGCACCGTGCGCGACAGCGACGAGATCGTCGTACTGGAGCACGGCACGGTCGTCGAGCGCGGGCGGCACGGCGAGCTGGTGGCACACGGTGGCGCGTACGCCGCGCTGGTCAGGGAGCGGTGAGATGACGACCGTCGGTGAAGGCGATCTGGTTCTCGGTGCGTTGGGCTCGATGGGCACTCCCGTCGACTGCTCGGGCCTCAACCGGCTCGACCTGGAGGGGCCGCAGGTGCTGTGGCTGGTCGCGGCCGGTGCCGTGGACCTGTTCGCGGTCGACGCGGAGGAGCAGGGGCACTGGCACCACCTCGGCCGTCTGGAGGCGGGCTCGCTGCTGCTCGGTCCGGTCGCGGGGCCGCAGCACACGCTGGTGGCGCGCCCGCTGCGGGACTGCGTCGTGCACCGCGTCGGCCTGCGCGAGCTGTACCAGCCCCCGCACACCCAGACCTGGTCGTACGACGAGTACGGCAACCCCCAGTACGTACCGCCGACGTCGAGCCCGCTGGAGTACGCGCTCGCGCTGGGCGTCGGCCGCGGCCTGTCGATCCTCTTCCAGGCCCCGATGGCCACCGAACCGGCCACCGCGCCCACGGACGACGACGTGTTCTGGATGCAGGTGCCGCCGGGGAGTGTGCAGTACGGATCGCTGTACGGCGCGGAGGCGGCGGGCGACCTGCTGATGGACCCGGCGGTCTGGCAGAGCATGGTCGATCAGCAGTACCGGCTGCTGACCACGCTCGACCGGTGGATCGAACAACTGGAGCGCACCCACGAGACACGGACGGCCGCGGGCATCAGGGCCGGTGAGGCGGTCCGCGCCCAGGCCGACCGGACGCTGCTCGCGTCCATCGGCCGGCAGTCCGCGAACCGCACCACGGCCGCGGACGCGGACGCCTCCTACGCGGCCTGCCGGCTGGTCGCCCGAGCGGCCGGGATCACGCTCGCCGAGCCCGCGCACAGCGGGACCGAGAGCGACCGCCTCGACCCGGTGGAGCGGATCGCCCTCGCCTCCCGGGTCCGCGTCAGATCCGTACGTCTGGACGGCCGCTGGTGGCGGGACGACGTCGGCCCGCTGGTGGGCCACCGGGCCCTGTCCGGTGCGCCGGTCGCACTGCTGTGGCGGCGCGGCGGATACGTGGCCGTGCATCCGGCGTCCGGCCGGGAGACACCGGTCGAGAAGGCCAACGCGGAGGAGTTCGAGCCGCGCGCGGTGATGTTCTACCGTCCGCTGCCCGAGCGGCGGCTCGGTCCGCTCGGCCTGCTGCGGTTCAGCATGCGGGGCGTGCGCGGCGACCTGACGAACCTCCTGTTCGCCGGCCTGGTCACGGTGGCGATCGGGGCGCTGGTGCCGATCGCCACCGGCAAGGTGCTCGGCGAGTACGTGCCGAAGGCGCAGCAGGGACTGATCGTCCAGGTCTGTCTGGCGGTGATGATCAGCAGTGTGGTGGCGGCGGCGTTCATGCTGCTGGAGAACCTGACGATGCTGCGGCTCGAGGGCCGCATCGAGGCCACCCTCCAGCCGGCCGTGTGGGACCGGCTGCTCCGGCTTCCGACGAAGTTCTTCACACAGCGCTCGACGGGCGAGCTGGCGAGCGCCGCCATGGGCATCAGCGCGATCCGCAGGCTGCTGGCGGGAGTCGGGCCGGTGGTCGCCCAGTCGGTGACCGTGGGCGCGATGAACCTCGGGCTGCTGTTCTGGTTCAGCGCGCCCATGGCGCTGGCCGCGATCGGGATGCTCGTCGTCATCGCCGCCGGGTTCCTCGGCCTCGGGCTGTGGCAGGTGCGCTGGCAGCGGCGGCTGGTCGTGCTCGGCAACAAGCTGAACAACCAGGCGTTCCAGACGCTGCGCGGTCTGCCGAAGCTGCGGGTTGCGGCCGCCGAGAACTACGCGTACGCGGCCTGGGCCTCCCAGTTCGCGCGCAGCCGCGAACTCCAGCAGAAGGTGGGGCGCATCAAGAACCTCACGACGGTGATGGGCGCGGTGTACCTGCCCCTGTGCACCCTGCTGATGTTCATGCTGCTGGCCGGCCCGGCGCGGGGGGCGATGTCGGCTGCCGCGTTCCTCACCTTCAACACCTCGGTGACGATGCTGCTGACCTCGGTCACCCAGCTGACCGGCGCCTTCGTCTCGGCGGTGGCCGCGCTGCCGCTGTTCGAGGAGATCCGGCCGGTCCTCGACGCGACGCCCGAGGTGCGCACGGCGAGCACCCGGCCCGGACCGCTGTCCGGGGCGATCGAGACACGCAGACTGTCGTTCCGGTACGCGGACGACGGTCCGCTGGTCCTGGACGACGTGTCGTTCCGCATCCGGCCGGGCGAGTTCGTGGCCGTCGTCGGCCCCAGCGGCTGCGGCAAGTCGACCCTGCTGAGGCTGCTGATCGGCTTCGACAAACCGGTCTCGGGCACTGTGCTCTACGACGGTCAGGACCTGGCGGCACTGGACCAGTCGGCCGTACGCCGGCAGTGCGGGGTGGTGCTCCAGCACGCGCAGCCCTTCACCGGTTCCCTGCTGGACGTCATCTGCGGTACCGAGCCCTACACGCCGGAGGAGGCGATGGCGGCCGCCGAGATGGCGGGGCTCGCCGAGGACATCAGGCGGATGCCGATGGGCCTCCACACGATCGTGTCCGGCAGCGCCGCGATCTCCGGCGGCCAGCGCCAGCGCCTCATGATCGCCCAGGCGTTGATCCGGCGCCCGCGCATCCTCTTCTTCGACGAGGCGACCAGCGCCCTCGACAACGAGACGCAGCGCATTGTGATCGAAAGCACCAAGGCTCTCAACGCCACCCGGATCGTCATCGCGCACCGCCTGTCGACGGTGCTGGACGCCGACCGCGTCATTGTGATGGAGGACGGCAAGGTCGCCCAGGAGGGGCCGCCCGCGCTGCTGCTCGCGGACACCGGCGGCCGACTGCACGAGTTGGTACGGCGCCAGCTCGCCTGAGGCGCCGTCCGGCGGCCGGACGGAATGCGCCGCCCGTCGCCGGAGTGTGAGTCACGACTCCCCCGGTCACACTGTTGGGTCGTCCCGTAATCGGGTACTCACGGGTTCATGCGAATCAGCGTGGTGGATGTCGGGTCGAACACGGTCAGACTCGTGGTGGCGGACACGGCGGACGGGGTGCCCCTGCCGGTGCACACCGCCAAGTGGCGTCTGCGGCTGTCCGAGGACGTCAAGCCCGGGCAGCCGGTCCCCGAGCACGCCGTCGAGCGGCTCGTCGCCGCGGTCACGGAGGCGAGCAGGACCGCGACCCGGTGGGGTGCTGCCGGCCCCCTGGCCTTCGCCACCGCCGTGGTGCGCAGCGCGCCGAACCGGCTGGAGGTGCTGCACGCCGTACGGGACCGGACCGGAGTCGGTCTGTGCACGCTGCCGGGCGAGGTCGAGGCCGAGCTCACCTTCCTGGCGGCCCGCCGCTGGATGGGCTGGCGGTCGGGACCTCTCGCCCTGCTGGACATCGGCGGCGGTTCGTTGGAAGTGGCCTTCGGGCGCGGCCGGTTGCCGGACTTCGCGGCGTCGCTGCCACTCGGCGCGAACCGGCTCACCCACGAGTTCTTCGCGGACCAGGACCCGCCGACGCCCGACCTGGTGCGGGCGCTGCGCCGCAAGGTCCGGCACCAGCTGCGGGACGCGGCGGCGCGCATCCGGTGGGAGGGCCCGCGCATCGCGGTCGCCACCTCCCGCACCTTCCAGCAACTGGGTCGGCTCTGCGGGGCCCAGCCCGGGCGTCACGGTCCGTTCGTGGAACGACAGTTGCACCGCACGGACCTCGGCCTGGCGATCGACCGGCTGGCCGCCCTGCCCACCGCCGAGCGCGCCCTGCTGCCCGGCATCTCCGCACCGCGCGCCGGGCAGAGTCTGGCCGGCGCCGTGGTGGGCCACACCGCGATGAAGCTGACCGGCATCGAGACGGTGACCATCTGCCCCTGGGCGATACGCGAGGGCATCCTGCTGCGCCACATCGAGGACGGCGCCTCCTGGTGGGCGGAGATCTCCCGCCGCGAGGAGGAGGCCGCCACCCGCGAACCGGTCCCCCTGCGCATCGCCACCACGACCAGCTGACCAGCGCGGAACGCACCGCCGAGCACCGTCGAACACGGAAAGGACCATCCCCATGTCAGCCGACGAGAACCGCTCCGGAGAGCGACCCGAGACAGCTCTCCAGGAAGTCCTCAAGGAGGTCGAGGACCAGGAGAACCGCACCCGCGACTCCACAGAGCAACGCCACCACACCGGCGAGGCCGGAGAGACCATCACCCCGAACCCGACCGCCCAGGAGAATTCCCGAGGCGAGTGACGAAACGCGAGGCAAGCGAACACCACCACAGTCCCGCGCCCCAAAGGGGCGCGGGGAACTGCGCGACCGGCCACGACGCACCCGCAGACAACGCACGGGCCTAAAAAAGGGGCGCGGGGAACTGCGCAACCAGCCACGACGCACCCGCAGCCGACGCACCGGCCTAAAGAAGGGGCGCGGGGAACTGCGCGACCGGCCACGACGCACCCGCAGCCGACGCACCGGCCTAAAAAAGGAGCGCGGGGAACTGCGCAACCAGCCACGACGCACCCGCAGCCGACGCACCGGCCCCGCCGACCCACACGTGGTGCGCACCGTCCTCGTTGCCGGTGACGACCACGCCCGCGACCCGGTTGAAGGCGACGGGCCTGCCGTCGTCGTCGGTCTCGGACAGCATCGCGTCCATCCGTTCCAGGACCCGCTGGGCGACGGAGGACGGCCTGCAGCTGATCACCAATGCCTTCATACCGGCTCGAAGTACCCGTACTGCCCCGCTCCACGCCCACGGATGCCCCGCCCGCACCCGGGTACCCGGGGCGCATGACGCACGAAGGTCCTGAACCACGGCTGCCGTCCGCGCGGGGTCCCGTCTCCGCCGCGGTGATGGCGTACCTGCTGGACAACGGCCCGCTGCCGCGCCACGAGGACGCCGCGGGCGCGGACGTGTACGGCGACGATCTCCAGCTGGCCCTGTACCTCTGCTATGAGCTGCACTACCGCGGTTTCGCGGGCGTGTCCCCGGACCGCGAGTGGGATCCGGAGCTGCTGCGCACCCGCGCGGCCCTCGAGCACCGCTTCCTGTCCGCCCTGCGCGCGGACACCCCGGCGCACGACAGTGTCGAGGACGCCCTCGCGGACCTGCTCGTCGAACCGGTCGACGGCACGGGTGTCTCCCACTTCCTGCGCGACAAGGGCGAGCTGTGGCAGGTGCGCGAGTACGCGGCCCAGCGTTCCCTCTACCACCTGAAGGAGGCCGACCCGCACGCCTGGGTGCTGCCGAGGCTGTGGGGCAGGGCCAAGGCCGGGATGGCGGCGATCGAGTTCGACGAGTACGGCGGCGGCCGCCCCGACCGGGTGCACGCCCGGCTGTTCGCCGACCTGATGACGGACCTGGACCTGGACACCACTTACGGGCACTACCTCGACGCGGCCTGCGCGGAGGTCCTCGCCACGGTGAACCTCATGTCCCTCTTCGGCCTGCACCGGTCCCTCAGGGGCGCACTCGTGGGCCACTTCGCGGCGGTCGAGATCACCTCCTCGCCCGGTTCGCGGCGGCTGGCGGAGGCGATGCGCCGGACGCAGGCCGGCCCGGCCGCCGAGCACTTCTACGACGAGCACGTCGAGGCCGACGCGGTCCACGAGCAGGTCGTACGGCACGAGGTCATCGGCGGCCTGCTGGCCGAGGAGCCGCACCTCGCCGCCGACGTCGCCTTCGGCCTCGACGCCACCGGACATGTCGAGGACCGTCTCGCCGCGCGCCTGCTCTCCGACTGGCATGCGGGCCGGTCCTCGCTGCGTACGCCCCTGCCGTCGGGCGGGACTTCGCAAACCTCCCATATTTCCTGAATGTCGGGGTACTTGGCCGAGGTGAACTCACTGCGACCCCACCTGTCACTCCCGGGCGTCTACGCACCCCAGGAGGACACGGCCCTGCTGGCCGGAGCTCTGTCCGAAGAACCGCTCGCGCCGGGTGCCGACGTCCTCGACGTGGGAACCGGTTCCGGCGCGCTGGCGCTGGCGGCCGCACGCCGCGGGGCACGGGTGACGGCGGTGGACGTCTCCTGGCGCGCGGTGTGCACGGCACGACTGAACGCCTGGCTGGCCGGCGTGCCGGTGCGCGTCCGCCACGGGAACCTCTTCGACGTCGTACGGGATCGGTCCTACGACCTCATCCTCAGCAATCCGCCGTACGTGCCGGCGCCCACGACGGCGGTGCGGCCGCCGCGCGGCCGGGCCCGGGCCTGGGACGCGGGCCACGACGGGCGGCTCGTCCTGGACCGGATCTGCGGGGAGGCACCCGGGCTGCTGTGCCCCGGAGGAGTGCTGTTGATGGTGCACTCGGCACTCAGCGACCCGGAACTGACGGTGGGAGACCTGCGCTCGGCGGGTCTGAAGGCCGCCGTGACACGGCGCAGCCGCATCGACTTCGGTCCGGTGCTGCGCGCGAGAACGGGCTGGCTGCGGGAACGCGGGCTGTTGTCGCCCGCCGAGATGAAGGAAGAGCTGGTGGTCGTCCGTGCCGAACTCCCCGTCTGACCCGCCCCGCCGGATCAAGGTGCAGCGCCGGGGCCCGTTGCTGGTGGAGGGCCCGGTGGAAGTGGAACTGGAGGACGGGACCACGGTGTCCTCCGACCGCTTCCGGGTGGCCCTGTGCACCTGTCGCCGCAGCCGCCGCTATCCGTGGTGCGACACCAGCCACAGGGACCGCGAACAGGACCGGAACCGTCGCTGACACGGTCATGAGCCGAGGTGCCGGCGGGTGGCCCCACTCCGCCCGCCGGCCCCCGGTGCGAGATCGCACGTCCCCGCGACAGGGGCCCGCACTCCCCATAGGCGGACCCCTTCGGCGTTCACGAGGACCGCGCGATCCCGGTCTCTCAGAACGCGAAGACGCTCACCCCGAGGGAGCTCTTCACGCACTCGTTGGCGAAGGTGCGCTCGTAGGAGACGCGCTTGCCGCGCCAGACGCCGTCCACCGTGACGACCACGGGGGCGTACTGCTTGGTGCACGTCACGTCGTCCCTGGCCGTCAGGACGTCGAAGTCCCCGTCGGCGGCACGAAGTTCGGCGCAGGCGAGGGCCGGGGCCGGGTGGGTGCCGGAGGCCGTCGGAGCGCAGTTGAGGGTGACCGCCCGTTCGGGGGTCACGGTGGCCGCGTCCTCGCCGTGTCCCATGGTGAGCACCAGGGCCGACGGGGCGTAGAGCCCGGCCGGGGCGGCGGGCGGGGCGGCGAGGGCGGCGCCGGTGAGAGGCCCGCAGACGGCGGTGGCCGTCAGGCCGAGGGTCGCTGCCCAACGCGCGGTGTTCCGCATTGTGTGCATCCTTCCGCTTGATTCGAGGTGTGCCGTCTCCGGCCGGGTTGTGCCCGGAGCGGCGAGCGCGAGTCTGCCGAGTCCGCCGCCGAATCTCACATCGACCCCATGGGTTTCAGTAACCTTGCGTATTGAATCAGTGGCGTGAAGTCACGGAAGTCGAACGTTTCAACGCCGAAACCAAGCGGTTCTTGATCACTTCATGCCGCCGGTTGGCCGGATTCCCCCTGCTCGTTAATAGTCCTGAAACATTCCGCTTCAGCCCTGAGCGCACTCCGCCGCGATCCCTTGCGTTCACGTTCGATCGGAGTAATCGTGATTACATGATTACGACAGAGCAACAAGAGAAGCTGCGCGGCTGGTTCGCCGGCCGGCTGCCCGACGACCTCTTCGAGTCCCCCGCCGAGGTGACGGTGGACCGGGAGGAGATCACCGTGGTCGGCCGCATCCCCGAACCCCGGCTGGCCGAGGACGCCCCGGCCGCCGAGCGGGACGCGGCCCTGCAGGCCCGTATCCAGGAGTTCCGGGAGCGCAGCCGGGAGGACCGGATCGCGGTGGCCCGCGAGGCCGAGCACCGGTTCGGCCGGAAGGTCTCCTGGGGCGTGGAGTGCGGGGACCGGCGTGCCCTGTTCACCCACGTGGCGGCCCCCGTCATGACCCGGCTGCGCCAGCCCGAGCGTCAGGTCCTCGACACCCTGATCGCCGGCGGGGTCGCCCGCAGCCGCAGCGACGCCCTCGCCTGGTGCGTCCGCCTGGTCCAGCGCCACACCGACGACTGGCTCACGGAACTGCGCGATTCCCTGGAACACGTGCAGCGGGTGCGCGCCCAGGGGCCCGACGCCGAGGCGGAGGACACCCCGGCCGAGCCTCGCGCGGACGACGACCGGAACGACTGAGCACGAACGCCCGGGACGACGGAGAACGGACGACAGCGGCGACAGCGGCGACAGCGGCGACAGCGACCGGGAACGAGTCCCCGGGCGGTTCCGCGTCGGCCCGCACTGTCAGACCCCTCGGCTAGGTTGCCCGCATGACCAACTACGTATTGGTGGCGGGGTCGTGGCTCGGGGCGTGGGCGTGGGACGAGGTGGCGGCCGAGCTGAGAGCGGCCGGGCACGACGCGCATCCCCTGACGCTGTCGGGCCTCGCCGAGCGGCAGGGTGTTCCCGCCGGACAGCAGACCCACGTCCAGGACATCGTCGACGAGATCGAGCGGCTCGACCTGCGGGAGGTGGTCCTGGTCGGGCACAGCTACGCCGGCGTGCCGGTCGGCCAGGCGGCCGAGCGGATCGGCGACCGGCTGCGGCGCGTGGTGTTCGTCGACTCGAACGTGCCGGTGGACGGCGAGTCGTTCCTCTCGGGCTGGCCGAGCGACCATGTGCGGCAGTCGATCGCGGACAACGCCGGCTTCTGGCCGCCGTTCGGCACGGACGACTACGCCGGCGAGGGGCTGACGGACGAGCAGATCGCCCGGCTCGTGGGCGGCGGCACTCCCCATCCCGGCGCCACCCTCACCGAGCCGGCCGTCCTGAAGCGGCCTCTCGGTGAGCTCCCGGCCACGTACGTCCTGTGCTCGCTCGACGGCGGCGGGGAGCCCGATCCGCTCGTGTCCGCTCTCGTGCGGGACCAGGGCTGGCAGTTGGTGCGGCTGGCCACCGGCCACTGGCCGATGTTCTCCCAGCCGCGCGAACTGGCCCGTGTACTGCGCGAGTCGGCGGCCACGGACTGATCCAGGGCCGGCATACCGCCCGGTATCGTGCGGGCAGCGCGTGCTCGACGACGAGAGGCGGAACGTACGCATGGCCAAGCACTGGGCGGACTTCCAGTACGAGATCTACCTGAACGGGATGACGGGCGCGGTCCCCCGGCTGCCCACCGACCTGACCCGGCTGGAAGAGCTCACCGAGCAGCGGCTCGGCCCCGGCCCGGTCGGCTATGTGGCGGGCAGCGCCGGTGACGGGAGCACGGCGCGCGCCAACCGGGCGGCCCTGGAACGCCGTCGGATCGTCCCGCGGATGCTGAGGGACGTGCACGAACGCGATCTGTCGGTCGAGGTGCTGGGCCGCGCCCTGCCCGCCCCGCTGGCGCTGGCACCGGTGGGCGTCCTGTCGATCATGCATCCGGACGCCGAGCCGGCCGCCGCCCGGGCCGCGGCCGCGCAGGGCGTGCCCTACATCCTGTCGTCCGCGTCCAGCACGCCGATGGAGCAGGTGGCCGAGGCGATGGGGGACGCTGAGCGCTGGTTCCAGCTGTACTGGCCGAAGGACCCGGAAGTCGCCCGGAGCTTCCTGCGCCGGGCGAAGGCGGCCGGGTTCACCGCTCTGTTCGTCACGCTGGACACGCCGCTGCTGTCCTGGCGTCCGCGCGATCTCGACCAGGCGTACCTGCCGTTCCTGCACGGCGTGGGCACCGCCAACTACTTCTCCGACCCGGCCTTCCTGGCGGGCCTGGCGAAGCCGGTGCACGAGGACCCGAACGCGGCCGTCATGCACTTCGTCGGCATGTTCGCCGACCCCGCCAAGACCTGGCCGGACCTGGCGCTCCTGCGGGAGAACTGGGACGGCCCGATCGTGCTGAAGGGCGTCCTGCACCCGGACGACGCCCGGCTCGCCGCCGACGCCGGGATGGACGGCGTGGTGGTCTCCAACCACGGCGGCCGCCAGGTGGCCGGTTCGGTGGCGGCGGCGGACGCGCTCCCCCGGGTCGCCGAGGCGGTGGGCGACCGGCTGACCGTCCTGTTCGACAGCGGCGTACGCACGGGGGACGACGTTTTCAAGGCGCTCGCGCTGGGGGCACGGGCGGTCCTCCTCGGCCGGCCCTACGTGTACGGCCTCGGCCTCGACGGCCGGTCCGGCGTCGAGCACGTGATCCGCTGCCTCCTCGCCGAGCTCGACCTCACGCTCGCGCTGTCCGGACACGCCACCCCGGCCACCGTCGGCCCCGCCGACCTCGTCGAACAGTCCGGCTGAGCCCTCCGTCAGGCGTCCCCGCCGTCGCCCTCAGGTCCGCCTGGCGAGCTCGACCGCTCGTGCGGACGGGGTGTCCGTCCCCTCGATCGACAGTGAACTCGGGCTCGCCGTAACGGATTCGGTCAGCCAGCGCTGGTCGTCGGAGCCGTCGCGGACCTTGACGACGATGTCGGCGCCCGGGCCACTGGTGGTGGCGGCGAGGGCGAGCTGTTCCTGCCGGCGCGGCAGCAACTCGCCCCGCACGGTGAGGTCGTAGCGGACGTCGTCGGCGCGCTTCGACTTCTGGCCGGCGCAGGTGCCGAGGACGACCACACCGGCGTCGACGTGCGAGTCCAGGCACAGGTCGGGGTCGGCAGCGCTGCGCAGCAGCCCGTCGGTCCCGTACGACCACTGCTGGGTCCCGGCGGCGGAGCAGGTTGCGAGCTGGGCCCCGGCCCCGGCCTTCACCTCGCCGCGGATGTCGAGGCACAGGTCGGCGCCGACGTTGCGGAGCCTGGTGCGGCCGGACCCGGTGGGGTGCTGGGCGGTGCCCGGGGAGGCGGAGGAGGCCGCGGGCGGGAGCTGGGAGCCGCGGCCGCCGGTCGCGCTGGTGGACGCGACCGGGCCGGCGCCGTCGTCCGGCGACCACAGTCCGGCCATGAGCACGCTCGCGAGCAGCGCGACGGAGACCAGGGCGACCCCGGTGAGCAGCGCCCGCGAGGACCGCAGGGCGGGCTGGACGCGCCGGCCCGGCACGGGGATCCTCGGCGGGACGCGCCGGCGGCCGCGGCCGTGCCGGGCGGCGCTGCGCGCCCGCGGTTCCTCCCGCGGCCGTTCCCGGCGGGAGTCGACATAGCGGCCGGCGCCCCGGCCGAGTACGGCCTCGGCGATGAGCAGGCCCAGCCCGCTGTCGAAATGGCTCAGTTGTTCGGCGGCATGACGGCAGTGGGAACACCCGTCCAGATGCTGCCGCACATCCGGCAGCAGCGCTCCGCCCCGGCGAATCGGGACGTCGAGGAGACGGTTGTAGAAGCGGCAGTCCTTCGTCGGCGCGAGTTCCCGATGGGCGTGTACACAACCTTCGCGGAATTTCTCCCGCGCCTGTTCGAGTGCGGCCGACGCGATGTCGGTGTCCATGCCCAGAAGAGCGGCCGGGACACTTACCGGCTCCGCCTCGACCTCGGTGTGCCACAGCAGACACCGGGCGAGTCCGGGAAGGGACTGGAATGAGCGCTCCGCCAGCTTGCGGTGTTCGAGCGTCACGGACATGCTCGAACGCTTACCGCCGCCCCCGGAATTTCTTCCCAGACCCGGCAGAACCCCTGATATGCGCTCCTCGGCCGACCACTGGAGGACCGTGTCGCGTACCGCCACCAGGAGGCGAGGTCGCAGCGCGAGGGCCGGCTCGCCGAGCGTGAGACGGTCGAGGACCTGGTGGAAGGCGGCCGCGGTGACCAGGGCGGCGGTGTCCGCCGGGGCGGCGAGACAGCCGACGGCGTAGGAGTGTGCGGGTTGCCAGTGGCGGGCCATCAGCAGCGCGACGGAATGGGCCGCCTCTCCCTCGGAGCGGCCTCTCAGCCGGGCGGCCAGGTTCTCGTCGGATTCTCCGGGAACACCGCCGGGCGGAGGGTAAGGCGGGCGAGAGGGGTGGGGGGTGGGCACTGAACGGATTCCTTTCCCACACGCACGGGATACGCAGGGAGCATGAATTCACGAACGTCCGTCCGACCCGGTTCCCCACGAGACGAATGCGACCCGGGCCTTACCCCCCGCACGGGTGGTTCACCCTCGCACACGTCACTCACGGCCAACAAGGCACCCGGGCAACTTCCACCCCATTGAAGGAAAGTCAGGCGAGGGGGCAACTGGCTTTTTTCGTAAGGACTTTCGACATTCCATGAGTCCGGTGTGAAAGGCGCGCACAGGCCGAGCCCCGTGTGAATCGCGCGCACACGCAGGGGCGCCGCGCACGCTCCCGGCGCTCGGGACGGCGTAGTCCACTGGAGGCGGCCCTTCTCGAAGGCCCCGCGCGGGACGGCGGCTCTCCCGCGCGAAACGGGCCGCCGACCCCGTTCCTCCCGCCCTCGGTCGGCGGCCCCGAGAAGGCAGGACCGCTGCCCGCCGGCGGACCTCAGAGCTGCCAGGAGCGCAGCCGGTCCGCGGCCGCGTGGACGTCGGCCTTGCCGGAGATCAGGTCACGGGCGAGATCCACGAGAGCGCCGTACGGCGGGTCGACGCCGGCGCCGCTGACGACCATGTACGCCACCGCCACGGAGCAGGCGAAGCGGGCGTTGGCCGACGGCAGGGGCTTGAGCACCGCGAGCGTGTGCAGCAGCGCCGCGGCACGCCAGGCGGGGTCGGAGTCGGTGCCCGGCCGGGGCGGGTCGACGCGGTGGCGGGCGACGGCGGCCACCAGCGCCGACAAGTCGTTGACCGTGGGCCGGCCCGGCAGCACTTCCTCATGGCGCTGGAGCAGCCAGGGCACGTCGATGTGGATGACGGGGGCCATCGCTCAGGCGGCCCGTCCCTCGCCCTTGGCGGGCGGTTCGTCGTCGGGGAAGGCGGCCGCGAACTCCTCGGCGTGGGACGCGAAGAAGCGGCGGAAAGCCTCCGCGCCTTCCTGGAGCGCCCGGTGCCGGGCGATGTCGGCCGCGGCCGCCGCGCGCACCAGGGCCTTCATCGAGGTACCCCGCTCCTTGGCGATCTGCCGCAGATCCTCAAGCTCGCGTTCGCTGAACTCCACGTTGAGAGCTGGCATGTCCGCACGGTACAGCGCGGGTACTCGCCCGTAAATAAGACCAGGTCGGACACGCCTCCAGACGGTACCGACGGAACCCGCCGGGACAGGTGGGGAGCGGTCCCGGCGAGGCGCCGGGGCCGCTCCCCGCCTGTCGGGCTATCCCTGGTCCGCCACGAAGGACGCCATCCTGGCCAGCGCCGCGTTCCAGTTGATCGCCGTCTCGTTCGTCGACCAGGACTGGATGTCGTCGATGTAGCAGAACTGGCCGACGCAGCCCTGGAGTTTGCTCTGCGCGTAGGGGTCCTGAATGGCGGAGTTGGGGCCGCCGGCGAGGGTGCCGGGCGGCGGATCGGGCAGCTCGGGGTCGAGTTCACGGGCGTACCAACGGCTGTGCTGGCGGTGTGAGTTGACCTCCCCGTAGCCGGTCACGTAGGAGATGTTCAGCGCGTTGCGGCCCAGGACGTAGTCCATGCTCTGGAGCGCGCCGTCACGGTACTTCGCGGCACCGGTGAGGTCGTAGGCGGTGGCGAGGACGACCGCGTTGTTGAGGACCTGGTGACTGGAGCCCCAGTCGTAGCGGTTGCCCTCGGGGGCGTAGGGCATGCCGTACGGCTGTGCCTCGAGGGTGTCCAGGTAGCGGCCCGCGGCCTGGACGACCGACCGGCGCACCCTGTCCCGGCCGGGCAGCTTGCTCGGCACCGTGGCGAGGTCCAGTCGTCCCGCCGCGGCCGTCCGGCTCCAGTCGAGGCCGAGGGGGCCGAAGATGTCGGCGGTGTGGACCGGGGAGCCGGTGACGTGGTCCGCGAACTGCTTCTCACCCGTGGTGAGGTACAGCTCCGCGGCCGCCCAGTAGAACTCGTCGGTCGCGTCGGCGTCCGCGTAGGCGCCGCCTCCGGTCGCGTCGCTCTCCGAGGCGTACACCTCGGGGTGGGCGAGCGCCGCCGACCAGGCCGTGCGGGCCGCCGTCAGCGCCTTCGCGGCGAACCGCCGGTCGTAGGGCCGGTACAGGCGGGCGGCCTGCGCGGCCGTCGCCGCGAGGTTCAGGGTGGCCGCGGTGGACGGCGGGTGCAGCTCGCGCTGCTGCGGGTCGTCGCTCGGCAGCAGCGGAAGGCCGGTCCACTGCTCGTCGTGGACCTTGTGGTGGGCCATGCCGGCCAGCAGCCGGCCGGCGGGCACCTGCATGCTCAGCAGGAACTCCAGCTCCCAGCGGGCCTCGTCGAGGATGTCCGGCACCTTGTTGCCGCTCTCGGGGACGGCGAGGGTGCCGTCGCCGAGCTTCGCCGGGCGGCCGGTGCGGGCCAGCTGTGAGCGTTCGTAGGTGCTGAGCAGTTCCCAGGTGGCGATGCCGCCGTTGACCACGTACTTGCCGTGGTCGCCGGCGTCGTACCAGCCGCCGGAGACGTCGAGGCGGTAGTCGCAGCCGCCCGCCTGGCACGGCACGTCCAGGTCGCCCCGGTTGGGCGCCACGCCGAGGTGGCCGGCGGGGCGGGCGTAGCCGGGGCGCAGGTCGTCGCGGATCGCGATGCCGCTGCGCTGTGTGTAGTAGTACTTCAGGGCGTCCAGGCGCAGCCGCTCGTACGCGCTCGTGCCGATGTCGAACGGGCGGCTCGCCTCCCCGTCCGCGACCAGGGTGAAGCCGTCGCCGCGCCCGCGGTAGCCGCCGAAGTCGATCGAGTGGACGTTCTGCCCGGAGGAGGCGTCGACGCCGCGCGGCACGGTCCGGCCGTGGGCGACCACCCCGCCGCGGGCGTTCTTCAGCTGCCAGGGCAGCTTCCCGGTCGCGCCGGTGACCAGGGTGGCGTTCTTCGGACCGGAGGGCAGGTAGGCCACCTGGTTGACGCGCACCCGCGGTCCGGTGTCGGGCTCGTACACCTCGGGCGGTACGCCGCCGAGCAGGGACACGTCGTCCATGCACAGGCGCCAGGCGTCCGCGCTGCCGCCGGCCTGGAGGGCGACCTGGCCCTCGGTGGTGTCGACGGGCGAGGTGAAGGTGTAGGTGTACGCGTCGCCGGACACGCTCAGCTGCGGGCTCACCTCGAAGTAGGTGTCGTACGGCGACACCGACAGGCCCACGATCGCCCGCACCACGTGACCCGCGGGCGAACCGTTCGCGGTGAACGTGAACCGGTAGGACTCCCCCTTGACCAGGGTGATGTCGTTCTGGCCGACGGCGGCGTCCCAGCGGTTGGCGGTGCCGCCGGGCACTTCCGCGCAGAGCTGCCCGCCGGACAGGCCCGCGGTGACGTTGGCGGTCGTCCACCAGGGGGCGGTGGTGGTGTCGAAGGTTCCGTTCCTGATCTGCTCGACCTCGTCGGCGGCGGCCGGTCCGGCCGGCAGCGCGGTGAGGGCCGCTCCCAGCAGGGCCGCCAGGGTCAGCGCGGTGGTTCTGCGTCGTTTCACGTCTGGGCTCCTCGGGGGAGGTGCGGGTGACGCTCCCGTGGGAGCGCTCCCAGAGGCGGACGCAGGCCATGTTTGTTGCAGGCATGACACCCCGTCAACGGTCCGGACGAGACTCTTTTCCCGTCCGGACCGGATCGAGGCCCGCTCAGCCCGCCGGGATCTCCAGCCGGCTGATGCGCACCGCCCCTCGGACCCCGCCCGGATGGGCGCTGGTGAGTGTCAGCCGCAACCGTGAGCCGCGCACGCCGTCGAAGGTCAGTACCGTCGGGGCGTCCGAGACGGTGGCCCAGTCGACGGCCGCGCCGGTGACCGGGACGTACCGGCGGCCGTCCCACACCGCGGCCTCGACCGAGGCGGGCAGGCTGTGCGTGCTGTCGACGGTGAAGGAGATCTCCGCCCGGTCGAAGGTCCTGGACCGCCCCCAGTCGACGGACACCCAGTCCTCGGGCCGCGCCCCGGCGAAGGCGGGCAGCAGAGCGGTCGCCGACTTGGCGAAGGCGTTGGACCAGCCGGTGGCCGGGTCGCCGTCCAGCATCGCGGCGGGCAGGGTGTCGGGGCGGCCGGAGTAACCGGCGTCCGCGGAGGGGTGGTCCCTCGGCGCGGGGTGGTCCGGCTCGAACGCGACGGCCGGGGTGGTGGCGGCCGACCGGACGGGCGTGGTGCGTACGGTCGCGGTGCCGGCCCTCAGTCCCGCCGCGCGGGCCGTCACCCTCAGGCGACCCGGCGCGCTGCCGGACCGGACGATGGCGAGCGCCTTGCCGTGGAAGGCGGTGCGCGTGCTCGCCTGGTACCGCTCGGCGCTCTCCTGGCGGCCGTTGTCGAGTCCGGCGAGGGAGCCGCCCGTCACCGCGAAGGAGATCAGGTCCTCGGCGTCGGGCACCAGCACGCCGTGGGCGTCGACGACCTCCGCCGTCACGAAGAGCAGCGAACGCCCGTCCGCGGCGAGGGACGTGCGATCCGCGGTGAGCCGTACGGCGTGCGGCGCCCCGGCGGTACGCAGCACGTCGGTGGCCACCACCTTGCCACCCCGGCGCGCCACGGCCTTCAACTCTCCCTTTTTGTAGGGCACTTGCCAGGTGAGGTGGAGCTTGCCCGCGCTGCCGTTCGGGCTGGTGTAGCTGCCGGGGTGGGGGCCGTCGGTGAAGGTCTTGTCGTCGCCCGTGGCCTCGGTGGTCTCCAGGTACGTACGGCCGTCGACGGTCTTCTTCGTGTCGAAGGTGCGGGTGCCGAGGGAGGTGCCGTCGAGGAACAGTTCGACGGTGTCGACGTTGCTGTACGCCCACACCTCGACCGTGTCGCCCGCCGCGTGGTTCCAGGTCATGGGCACCAGATGGACCATGGGCTCGCCGGTCCACTGGCTCCGGAACAGGTGGTACATGTCCTTGGGGAACCCGGCCGTGTCCACCGCGCCGAAGAAGGACGCCTTCACCGGGAACACGTCGTACGGCGTGGGCTCGCCGATGTAGTCGATGCCCGACCACAGGAACTGCCCGGCGAACCACTTCCGGTCCCGGTCCTTCTTGTGCCCGTACTCGCCGCTCATGGTCCAGGAGGCGAGGTTGTTGTCGTAGGACGACGTGGCGCGCCGGCCGGGGGTGTGGTTCTCGCCGGTGTTCAGGTGTTCCGGCTCCTGGTAGGCGCCCCGCGTCGAGGTCTCCGACGACGACTCCGACTCGAAGAGGAAGAGGTGGGGGTAGGCCTCGTGCAGGGCGTCCACGGACTTGGCGGTGTTGTAGTTGAGGCCGAGGCCGTCCAGCTTGGCCAGCATGAGGTCTGCGGCCGAGCCCTTCGCGGGCAGCCTGCGGTACTTGTCGGAGCCGATGACGAGCGGGCGGGTGTCGTCGGCGGCCCGCACGGCGGCGATGATCCGGTCGGCCATGGCGAGCCCGGCGGTGGAGGTGGAGTCCGGGATCTCGTTGCCGATGGACCACAGGACGACGGCGGGCGAGTTGCGGGCCGCGAGCACCATCTCGGTCGCGTCCCGCTCGCACCACTCGTCGAAGAACCGGCCGTAGTCGTACCGCGTCTTGGCGGTGCGCCAGCAGTCGAACGCCTCCACCATCATCACGATGCCGAGCTCCTCGCAGACCTGGATCATCTCCGGCGAGGGCGGGTTGTGCGAGGTGCGGAAGGCGTTGACCCCCATGGACTTCATGAGGGTCATCTGTCTGCGGACGGCGTCGGCGCTGACCGCCGCGCCGAGCGCGCCCAGGTCGTGGTGCAGGTCGACACCCCGGATCTTGGTGTGGGCGCCGTTGAGGTGGAAGCCCTCGTCCGGGTCGAAGCGGAAGGTTCGTATGCCGAAGGGGGTGCGGTAGGTGTCCACGGTGCGGCCGCCGACGCGCAGTTCGGTTTCCAGGGTGTAGCGGAACGGGTCGGCGAAGTCCCACAACCGGGGCCGCCCGACGACGAGTTCGTGTGTCTCGCTCGCCCTGTCGCCGACGGTCACCGTGGTGGCGGCGCGGGCCACGGTGCGACCGTGCGGGCCCTTGATCCGCGACCTGATCTCGACCGGGCCCGGCGCGCCGGACTCGTTCGCCACGGAGGTCCGCACCCGGACGACGGCCCGCTCCCCGGTGACCTCCGGCGTGCTGACCCGGGTGCCCCAGCGCTCCACGTGCACCGGGTCGGTCACGACCAGGCGGGCCTCGCGGTAGATGCCGCTGCCCGAGTACCAGCGGCTGCTGGGCAGACGGTTCTGCACCCTGACCGCGATCACGTTCCGGGCGGTGCCGTCGGCGTGCAGCAGGCCGGTGAGGTCGAAGGCGAAGCCGGTGTAGCCGTAGGGATGACGGCCCACCTCGGTGCCGTTGCAGTAGACGGTGGAGTCCATGTAGACGCCGTCGAACTCCACCGAGATCCGCCGGCCGGCGAGGGCGGGCGGCAGGGTGAAGGCGATGCGGTACCAGCCGAGGCCGCCGGGGAAGAACCCGGTGCCGCTGGTGGTGCCGTGCTCGGTGGTCGGGGTCTGCTCGATGCTCCAGTCGTGCGGTACGGCGACCTCGCGCCATCCCGAGTCGTCGTGGCCGGGGCTCGCGGCGTCGGCGTACGCACCGGTCGGGTCGGTGATCCCGGCCGGGTCGACCAGCGCGAAACGCCAGCCGTCGCGCAGGGCGACCGTACTGCGGCCGGCCGCGCCCGTGGCCGCCGCGTCCGTGGCCGAGGCAGCCGGGGCGTTCAGGAGCACCCCGGTCGCCGGCGCGGCCGTGGAGGCGATCAAAACCGATCTGCGAGTGACCGTCATGGCGACTCTCCCTCATCAGGGACCAGAAGTACTCACAACTGATCGTGAACAAACAGATTCTGACGGTGCGCCACGCGCAACCGTCAAGGGTGCGGTGAGCTGCTTCTGTTCCGGACGCCACAACGGCCGAAATTCCCCCTTGACCGTGTATGGCCCGCCGCACACCGCACACACAGGGTTCACCGTCCGCGCAGGTGCGCGAGCCACTAGGCTGGAACCCAGGTGACGCGCCTGTTCACTGTGAGTGCGCGATGGAGTGGCGAGGATGAGCCCGGAGTATCCATTCGATGAAGGCGCGACGGCTCGTGCCGTCGTCGACGACGACGGCGTACTCGTCGAGTGGAACGCGGGTGCCCGGCGCCTGCTCGGCTGGCCCGCCGCCGAGGTCGTGGGCCGCCCCGCCGCGGAACTCCTGGCCGGCGGGGACCACGGCGGGCACGACGCCCCCGAGGGGCTCCGCTGGGACGGCGTCCTCACCTTGCGTCACCACAACGGCGGCACCGTGTCCGTATGGCTGCTCGCCCACCGCAGACCGCCCGAGAACGGCACCCCCGGCAGCTGGATCCTGCTCACCCCCCTGGAGGGCGACGCCCCGCGCTCGCCCGACGACCCGCTGGACACGGCCGCGCTCGTCCAGTCCCCCTGCGCCCTCGCGATCTACGACGACCGGCTGCGGCTGCGCCGGATCAACGCGGCCATGGAGGAGATCATCGGTCTGCCGGAGGAGCGGGTGCGGGGGCTGCGCCTGCCCGAGATGAGCGGCAGACCCCAGACCGCGGACAGCGAACGGCACCTGCACCGCGTCCTCACCACCGGCCGGGGACATGACGTGCGGACATATCTCGAGGTGGGCGGCGACGGCGGGGTCGCCGCCTGGCTGGCCCGCATGGCGCCGGTCCGCGACGAGACGGGACGGGTACTGGGCGTGAGCGTCACCGTCCACGACTTCACCGAGCAGCACCTGGCGCGCGAGCGGCTCCAGCTCGTGAACGAGGCGAGCGTCCGCATCGGCACCACCCTCGAGGTCACCCGGACGGCCCAGGAGCTGGCGGACGTCTGCGTGCCCGCGCTCGCCGACTTCGTCAGCGTCGACCTGCTGGACCCCGCGGAGCCCGGCGGCGACCCCTTCAACGGTCCGCCCACCCTCCCGGTCCACCTGCGGCGGGCCGCCCACCGGTCGATCAACCCGGGCAGCCCCGAGGCCGTGGCCAAGCCCGGACAGGTGGACCTCTATCCCGCCTCCTCGCCCCAGGCCGACTCGCTGCTGGTGGGGCACACCATCGTGGCGTCCACGGACACCGACGACCTCTCGGAGTGGCTTTCCTGGGACAAGGCCCGCGCCCAGCGGATCAAGGAGTACGGCATCCACTCGACGATGTCCGTGCCGATCCGGGCCCGCGGTCTCACCCTCGGGGTCGCCGTCCTCACCCGCTTCCGGCGACTCGACACGTTCACACCCGACGACGTGCTGCTCGCGGAGGAGGTCACCGCCCGCGCGGCCGTCTGTATCGACAACGCCCGCCGCTACTCCCGCGAGCGGGAGACCGCCCTGGCCCTGCAACGCAGCCTGCTACCCCGTTCACTGCCGCGCACGGCCGCCGTGGAGGCGGCCTCACGCTATCTCCCGGCCGCGCGGGCCGGAGTGGGCGGCGACTGGTTCGACGTGATCCCGCTGTCGGGGATGCGGGTCGCCATGGTCGTCGGGGACGTCATCGGGCAGGGCATCCAGGCCTCGGCGACCATGGGACGGCTGCGCACCGCCGTACGCACCCTCGCCGACATCGACCTGGCCCCGGACGAGCTGCTCACCCACCTCGACGACCTGGTCGTACGGCTGTCCGAGGAGGCCGGCAACGAGGGCAGCCCCGGCGAGGTCGGCGCCACCTGTCTGTACGCGGTGTACGACCCCATCTCGCGGCGCTGCACGCTGGCCGGGGCCGGGCATCCCGCGCCCCTGATGACCAGACCCGGAAGCCGGCCGGAACAGATCGAGCTGCCCGCCGGACCGGCGCTGGGCCTGGGCGGGCTGCCGTTCGAGTCGACCGAGTTCGAGCTGCCCGAGGGCACCGTGCTGGCCCTGTTCACCGACGGGCTGGTCGAGAGCCGGGAGCGGGACGTCGACGCCGGCCACGATCTGCTGCGCGCCGCTCTGGCACCCCCCTCCGACTCCCTGGACGAGACCTGCGACCGGGTGCTGCACGCCCTGCTGCCGCCCGGCGGGTCCGCCGACGACGTGGCCCTGCTGCTCGCCCGCACCCGGGGGCTGCCGCCGTCCCAGGTGGCGACCTGGGACATCCCGGCCGACCCGGCGCTGGTCTCCCCCATCCGCAGGCAGGTCGTCGAGCAGCTCGGCAGATGGTCACTGAGCGCGGCGTCCTTCACGGCCGAGCTGGTGGTCAGCGAGCTGGTCACCAACGCCATCCGCTACGGCTCCCACCCGATCCGGCTGCGCCTCATCCACGACGCGGACACGCTGATCTGCGAGGTGTCCGACACCAGCCACACGGCTCCGCACCTGCGCCGGGCCAAGACCTGGGACGAGGGCGGCCGCGGTCTGCTGCTGGTCGCCCAGCTCACCGAGCGCTGGGGCAGCCGGCACACGCCCGACGGCAAGACGATATGGGCCGAGATCGCCCTCCCCTCCGACGAGGAGTGAGCGGCGGCGCGGGAAGCGCCGGCATCACACACGCCCCGCGGGGCACCAGTCGTCGTGGACCGGCGCCTGATCCCACGCGAACACGTCACGGACGCCCCACGGACTTCTTACCGCCGCCTGCTTTGATGGCCGGGCACGACCTGATCCACGGACGAAGGACCCCGCCCTGAACACCCCGCTCGCCGAATCCCTGTCCGTGGCACTGCTCGTCGCCGTACTCGCCTGGGCCGTGCTGCGGCCCTTCGGCTGGCCCGAGGCGGTGGTGGCGGTCCCGGCGGCGGGGGTGGCGGTGGCTTCCGGGGTGATCTCCCTGGAGCACGCCCGCGCGGAGGCCGAGCAGCTCGGGCCGGTCATCGGTTTCCTCGCCGCCGTCCTGGTACTGGCCCACTTCTGCGATGTCGAGGGGCTCTTCCAGGCGTGCGGCGCGTGGATGGCCCGCCGGGCTGCCGGTTCGCCGACCCGGCTGCTGACCTCGGTGTTCGTACTGGCCTCGGCGATCACCGCGGTGCTGAGCCTGGACGCCACGGTGGTGCTGCTGACACCGGTGGTGTTCGCCACCGCCACCCGGATGGGCGTGCGGGCCAG
This sequence comes from Streptomyces sp. NBC_00289, assembly GCF_041435115.1. NCBI lineage: Bacteria > Bacillati > Actinomycetota > Actinomycetes > Kitasatosporales > Streptomycetaceae > Streptomyces > Streptomyces sp. NBC_00289. The sequence goes on from NZ_CP108046.1 coordinate 1,887,120, forward strand.
GCCGCACGTCTACGCGTGCGCGCACCTGTCGAACACGGCCTCGCTGCTGCTGCCCGTCTCGAACCTCACCAACCTGCTGGCGTTCGCGGCGAGCGGGCTGAGCTTCACCCGGTTCGCGGCGCTGATGGTGCTGCCCTGGCTGGTCGCGATCGGGGCCGAGTACGCCGTCTTCCGGCGTTTCTTCCAGCGAGACCTGACGGCGTCCACCCACGCGCCCGGACCCGTCGACACACCCGAACTGCCCCTGTTCGCGCTGGTCACGGTGGGCTGCACGCTCGCCGGGTTCGTGGTGGCCTCGGCGGTGGGCGTCGATCCGGCCTGGGCCGCTGCGGCGGGGGCGCTGGTGCTGGCCGGCCGCGCCCTGGTGCGGCGGCAGGCCACCCCGCTCACCGTGGCGCGAGCGGCGTCACCCTCGTTCCTGGCGTTCGTGCTCGCGCTCGGCATCGTGGTGCGGGCGGTGGTCGACAACGGGCTCGCCGACGCGCTGCGGCACGTGCTGCCGGAGGGGACGGGACTGGCCGCGCTGCTCGGCATCGCCGCGCTGGCCGCCGTACTGGCGAACCTGATCAACAACCTGCCCGCGGTGCTGGTCCTGCTTCCGCTGACCGCCGCGGCCGGCCCCGGCGCGGTCCTCGCGGTGCTGCTCGGGGTGAACCTCGGCCCGAACCTGACCTACGCCGGATCGCTGGCCACGCTGCTGTGGCGGCGCATCGTGCACGGCCACGGACACGGCGTCGACCTGAAGGAGTTCACCGGGCTGGGCCTGCTCGCCGTACCGGCCTCGCTCGTCGCCGCCGTGGTCGCGCTGTGGGCGTCGCTCCAGGTCCTCGGGACCTGAGCGGCCGTCCTCGGTCAGCGGCCTCCGCCGTACCCGCCCCCATAGCCGTAGCCGCCGCCGTACCCGTAGCCGGGCCGGCCGTTGGGCGAGCAGGCGAACCCGTAGCAGGGGGCGCCGGTGGGGTAGGAGGGCGTCGCGGTCGGTGCGGGCTGCTCGGTCGTCGGGGTCGCGGAGGGCTCCGGTGCGGACGTCTTCGCGGACCTGGGAGTGGGCGAGGGCACCGGTGTCGACGAGGTGGCGCTGTTCGCGTCCCAGTTGACCACCTTCATCTGGAGGTCGGTCTTCGAGGTGTCGAACACCCAGTGCTGTTCGGTGTTGTCGTCGCGGTTCTTCAGGACCAGCGCGCCGCCCCCGTCGGTGGCGGCGGGGGTCAGGGCCAGGTCCTGGTCCCAGCGCGGCACCAGCGTGCCCTGCAGGGTGAAGTCGTAGCGGATGCTCTTGGTGGCCGCCTTGCCTCCCGTGCACGGGGCGAGGCGCACCGAGTAGCCGAGGTGCGAGTCCAGGCAGAGGCCGGGGTCCGCGACGCTGCGCAGCAGTCCGTCGGTCTCGTACGACCACTGCTGGCCGGCCGCCGAGGAACAGTCGGCGAGTTCGGTCTCCGCTCCCTTGACGGCCTTCTTGCCGACGATGCCGACACAGAGCCCGGACGCGACGTTGTGCAGCCGGCCCTGGAGGTCCCCCTGCGCGGCTTCGGCGGCGCCGGCCCAGGACGGTTTGCCGCTGGAGGTGGCCGCCTCGGAGCCGGGGGCGTCCGAGGGGTTCGTGCCACCGGCCGGCGAGGTGCCGTCCGAGGGGGCGAGGGCGGACCACAGGACCAGGGGCAGGACGATCAGCGCGCTGACGGTCAGGGCGGCCGCGGCGACGTTGCGGCGGCGGGCGGCGGCACGGCGGGCGGCCTTGTGGGCCGTGCGGCGGGAGCCGTGGCGCGGGGCGGACGTGGTGGAGAACGCCTCGCCCGCGAAGGCGCGCGGCATGGGGCCCGCCTCGGCCGCGTTGTCCTCCGGACTGCCGGCCCTGGCCTCGACATAGGCCCGCGCGCCCCAGCCGAGCACCGCTTCGGCCAGTGCGCCGCCGAGGTCGCCGTTGAACTGGTTCAGCTGGTCGGCCGTGTGCCGGCAGTGTCTGCACCGGTCGAGGTGGGCGCGCAGGTCGGGGTCGAGGTCGATGCCGCCGCGCCGGTAGGTCACGTCCAGCAGCCGCAGATAGTGCCGGCACTCCTGCTCGGGGGCGAGTTCGCGGTGGACCTGGAGGCACTCCTCGCGAAGCCGCTCGCGGGCCCGGCGCAGTTCGACGCCCGCGTCCTCCTCGCCGAGGCCGAGCAGGGCGGCCGGCACGGAGAGCGGTTCGGCCTCCACCTCGGTGTGCCACAGCAGGCAGCGCGCCGACTGGGGCAGCCGCTGGAACGCCCCGGACAGCAGTCGCCGGCCGGCCGGCGGCAGCAGCCGGGCCGCGAGGCGGTCGTCGCCGCCGCCTGCCGCGCGCAGCGTCGGGTGAAGTCCTTCGCGTCTGTGGTCGCCGTCCCATTCCGCGGCGATACGGCGCACGGTGACGAGCAGTTGGGGCCGCCATGCGGCCGTCGGCCCGTTCTGGCGCAGTGATTCACCGAAAAGCCTCGTGAATGCCGCGGTGGTGAGCATTCCGGCGGGACGGGCGCCGTCGGTGCACAGCCGGGCGTAGGCGAAGGCCGCTTCCCAGTGCCGGTCGAGGAGTTCGCCGACCGGTTGCAGCGCGGGCGTCGTCCCCGTCCACTTCTTGAGCTCCGCGCTCAGTTCTTCGTCCGTGGCGTCGGACGGACGAGCGGGAGTCGGGGAATTCGACAGGCCTGCGTCATTCACGGCGGCATTCCTCCCGAGGGCATGCGGCATAAAGTCCATACCAATAGGTATGCGGACCCGTCGATGATGCGACGGAGTCCTTGCGTACAGGATTCGGCATCTCGAACGCCCGCCTGGGGCGGCTCTTTTGAAGCGTGGGGGGCGAACGGGAGGAGCCTCGCGCGCACAGCGGAAAAGCGATGACCCGTGCGCCGACAACGCACACCTTTGCACAGGTCAGCGGGATGGAACAAGCGATCTCCCGGTTTTACGCAATGCCCGCGGGCCAAAGATGTTTGACGAAACGTCAATACGGACCGTTAAGCGATTGCCTCCGTATCGGACCGGTAATCGGGAACGACATTCACCTGGGCCCGCGCCCGCTCCACCCCAACCATTGAACGGGCACCCCACCTCATGTCCGGCCGGTTCACCGGGCCTCGCCCCAACCATTGGGGTCCAGGTCCGGCCTCCGCGCCACGCCACCGGGAAACGCGGACGCCGTCCGTGCGGCGCGCGGTGCGCGCCGCACGGACGGCGTCGACAGCGGTGACCACGATCACCGCCCCACCTGATCAGTGACCGACGACGGGGTGCGGGGAGTAGGGCCGCTCCAGCTCCTCGATCTCCTTGTCGCTGAGTTCGAGTTCGACGGCGGCCACCGCGTCCTCGATGTGCCCCGGCCTGCCGGCGCCGACGATCGGTGCCGCCACCGTGTCCTGGTGCAGCAACCAGGCGAGGGCGACCTGGGCGCGCGGGACGCCCCTGTCGTCCGCGATGCGGGTGACGGCCTCGACGACGGTCCGGTCGCCCTCCTGGTAGAGACGGCTGCCGAAGCCGTCGCTCGCGCTGCGCTCGGTGACGGTGTTCCAGTCCCGGGTGAGGCGACCGCGGGCGAGCGGGCTCCAGGGCAGCACGCCGACGCCCTGGTCCGCGCACAGGGGCAGCATCTCCCGCTCCTCCTCGCGGTAGAGGAGGTTGTAGTGGTTCTGCATGGAGACGAACCTGGTCCAGCCGTGCCGCTCCGCGGTGTACTGGGCCTTGGAGAACTGCCAGGCGTACATCGAACTGGCCCCGATGTAGCGCACCTTGCCCGCCTTGACGAGGTCGTGCAGCGCCTCCATCGTCTCCTCGACCGGCGTGTGCGGGTCGTAGCGGTGGATCTGGTAGAGGTCGACGTAGTCGGTGCCGAGCCGGCGGAGGCTGTGGTCGATCTCGGACATGATCGCCTTGCGGGACAGGCCGCCGCCGTTGGGCCCGGGGCGCGTCCGGCCGTGCACCTTGGTCGCGAGCACGATCTCGTCCCGGTCGGCGAAGTCGGCGAGCGCCTTGCCGACGATCTCCTCGCTGGTGCCGTCGGAGTAGACGTTCGCCGTGTCGAAGAAGGTGACACCGGCCTCCAGCGCCTGCCGGATCAGCGGACGCGAGGCCTCCTCGTCGAGGGTCCACTCGTGCGTACCGCGGTCGGGCAGGCCGTAGGACATGCAGCCCAGACAGATCCGCGACACGTCCAGGCCCGTCGAACCGAGCTTCACGTACTGCATCGTTGCTGCTCCTGCCTTCGGGATGGGGTGTGGAAGGAGCGTACGACGCGGGGCGGGCCGGGTCACCCGAGCAGATCCAGTGCCCGTTCCCAGCCGAACTCCGGCCGCCCGCCGTCCGCTTGGGCCTCACCCGAGTACGGGTCGCCGAACCGCACGCCCATCCCGCGCAGCCGTGTCAGGCTGTCCCGGTAGGCGGGATGGGCGGCCAGCGCCTCGGACACGCACGGCAGGACGGCGACGGGCACGCCGAGGCCGTACGCCTCGCACAGGGTGGCCACGGCGAGGGTGTCGGCCAGCCCGGCCGCCCACTTGTTGACCGTGTTGAAGGTGGCCGGTGCGACCACGACGGCGTCCGGCGGCGGGAAGGGGCGCGGATCGCCGGGCGCGCGCCACGCGGAGCGGACGGGCCGGCCCGTGAGCTCCTGGACGGCGGCGGCGTCGAGGAAGCCGCCGGCCACGGCGACCGGCGTAGCGAAGGCGCCGACCTCCCAGCCCCGCTCCCGCGCCGCGGTGATCAGGTGGCCGACGTCCGCGGCGATTCCGGCGGCGCAGACGACGACGTAGAGGAAGGGCTTCCCGTCCGGTTCGGTCACGCGCGAACCCTATGCGACCGGGAAGGACAGCCCTCGTTCCGTCTCGGGTCGCGGTCCGCGGATGCGCCGCTGTGCGTCCTGGATGGCCACGTCGTTGATGCTCGCCTCCCGCCGGGTCATCAGCCCGTGCTCGTCGAACTCCCAGAGTTCGTTGCCGTACGACCGCCAGCACTGCCCGTCGGCGTCACGGCACTCGTACTGGAAGCGGACCGCGATGCGGTTGCCGTCGAAGGCCCACAGGTCCTTGCGCAGGGCGTACTCCCGCTCGCGCTCCCACTTCGCGGTGAGGAAGGCGACGATCTCCGCGCGCCCGGTGACGAAGGTGTCCCGGTTGCGCCAGACCGAGTCCGGCGAGTACGCGAGCGACACCTTGTGCGGATCGCGGGTGTTCCAGGCGTCCTCGGCGGCCTGCACCTTCCGGGCGGCGGTCTCGCGGGTGAAGGGGGGCAGGGGCGGGCGGTCGTTCATGGTCTTCTCCTGCTGCGACAGCGGCTGAGAACGAGCGTTCTCCGGTTTCGCTGCTACCGTAGGAGAACGCACGTTCTCGGTCAAGGAGTGGTGGTTTTGGACAGCGCTGTCGCCCGGGACCAGGCACTGGACGCAGCGGAGGCGCTGTTCTACGGGCGGGGCATCCGGTCCGTCGGCATGGACGACATCCGCGGCACGTCCGGCGTCTCGCTCAAGCGGCTCTATCAGCTCTTCCCCGCGAAGGAGCACCTGGTCGAGGCGTACCTCGAACGGCGCGACGTGCGCTGGCGCGAGCGGCTCGCCGCGTCCGTGGAACGCCACGAGGATCCCCTGCGGCGTATCCCGGCCGTGTTCGACTGGCTGGAGGAGTGGTTCACCGAGGACGGTTTCCGCGGCTGCGCCTGGATCAACGCGTACGGCGAACTGGGAGCGACCTCCGAACGCGTGGCCGGCCAGGTACGGGCGCACAAAGAGGCGTTCCGCGCCTACCTCGCCTCCCTCGTGGCCGACGCCGGGCTGCCCGACGCGCTGACCGGACCCCTGTTCCTGCTGGCCGAGGGGGCGATGGTCACCGCGGGCGTCACGGGCCGCGCCCGGCCGGCCGCCGAGGCGCGCGAGGCGGCCCGACTGCTGGTGGAAGCGGGCTGACCCGCCACCGGACCATGAGGTGCCGCCGGGGGACAGCCCGACTGCCCGCTCCTGCCGGGGCGGCGGCGCCCGGCCGGTCCGGCTGCACCGGACCGGCCTCGCCGAGTACGCCGGACCTACTCGGTCACGGCGATGGCACTGACCGGGCAGGCCCTGGCGGCCTCCCGCAGCATCGGGTCGCGGAGCCTGTCCTGACCGCCGGGCAGGACGGTGCTGAAGCCGTCGTCGTCCTGTGTGAAGACGCCCGGGGCGGCCAGCGCGCACTGGCCCGCGCCGATGCAGGCGTCCCTGTCGATGTCGATGCGCATGACCGAGCCTCTTACCAGGTCACGGGGAGTTCCAGCATCCCCTGGATCGTGTCGCCGGGCTTGAAGGGGATCTCGTCCGCCGGGACGGCGAGGCGGAGGGTGGGCAGTCGGCCGAAGAGGGAGCGCAGGGCGATCTCCAGTTCGGCGCGGGCCAGGTTCTGGCCGAGGCACTGGTGGATGCCGAAGCCGAAGGCCACGTGATGACGGGCCGGCCGGTGCCAGTCCAGGGAGTCCGGGTCGGGGTAGGCGTCCTCGTCGCGGTTGATCACCGAGGTGGCGAAGACCACTCCGTCGCCGGCCCGGATCGTCGCCCCGCCCACCTCGATGTCCTCGGTGGCCGTCCGCAGGAGCCCGTCCGCGATCGACAGCATCCGCATCAGCTCCTCGACGGCGTCGGGCAGCAGCGTGGGGTCCGCACGCAACTCGCCGAGCCGCTCGGGGTGTTGCAGCAGGGCGTAGGTGCCGAGGGAGATCATGTTGGCGGTCGTCTCGTGTCCGGCGACCAGCAGGATGGTCGCCAGCGAGACGAGCTCGCCGCGCTCCAGCGTGCCGTCCCGCAGCCGCTGGTGGACCAGTTCGTCCAGGATGCCGTCGCCCGGCTCCGACTGCTTCAGCTTGCGGTCGATCAACTCCTCGAAGTAGGCGTCCAGTCGGTCGCGCGCGTCCTGGATGTCGGCGGCCGTCGGGCCGCGCAGCAGCCGTCGGGACTGTCCTTCGAAGAAGTCGTGATCGGCGTAGGGGACGCCGAGCAGGGCGCAGATCACCATCGAGGGCACGGGCAGCGCGAAGGCCGTCACCAGCTCCGCCGGCGGTCCCTGTCCGATCATCGCGTCGAGCCGCTCGTCCACGATCCGCTGGATCTCCGGGCGCAGCGCGGTGGCGCTCTTGAGGGTGAAGCTCGGGATCATCATCCGGCGCTGGGTGCGGTGCACGGGGTCGTCGACGCCGAGCAGCGCGATGCTCCGGTTACGGACCGCGGCCAGTCGCTCGGTGGGCACCGGGAAGCCGGGACGGGTCCGGTCGGTGGACAGGCGCTGGTCGGCCAGCAGGGCGCGGGCTACGGCGTGTCCGCTGACCAGCCATGCCGGACGGCCGTCGTAGAGCCTGATCCGGGTCAGCGGGCGGGCGTCGCGCAACGGGTCGTAGGCGGCGGGCGGGTGGTAGGGGCAGGTCCGGTCCTGGGGGTAGGCGACGGGTTCCGTTTCCGTCATGGAAGACCTCGCAGACGAAGGGTGCGTCGTGCCGATCACCATTAGATGCCCAGGGCATCTATAGGGCCACGCGATGTTCGGCCAGATCGGTTGCGCGGCCGATCTGGCCGGGGGACACCGGCACCGTCGAAATCCGGTTGTCGCCGTACCCCCTCCGGCCGCAGGATCTGGCCATGCCCACGAAATGCGCCCCGCTGCCGTCGACCGCCACCGCCGTTGGTCCGGTGTGCGGCCGACAGCAGACCGGCCGTCCCCGGAGGCCGACGCCGCCGCGGTCATGACCGCCGCGCTGGTCGCGGGACTGCTCGCGGGCTACGGCATCGCCATGCCCGTCGGCGCGGTCGGGACCTACCTCGTGTCCCTCACGGCCCGTACGTCTCTGCGCATCGGCACCTGCGCCGCCCTCGGTGTGGCGACCGCCGACGGGCTGTACGCCCTGGGGGCCACCGTCGGGGGCTCCGCCCTGGCCGCCGTGCTCCGGCCGTTCCTGGCGCCATTGCGCTGGACCTCCGCCGTCGTGCTGCTCGCGCTGGCGGTCCTGGGCGCCGTGACAGCCCTGCGCCGGTACCACGACCACCGGCTCGCCACCCGGACCGATCCGCCTCCCCCGAGCCCCGCGCGAGCGTACGGGGCGCTGCTCGGCGTCACCCTGCTCAACCCCACGACCGTGATCTACTTCGCGGCCCTGGTCCTCGGCACCCGCGCCGAGGAGGCCGTACGGCCGCTGGAACAGGGGGTGTTCGTCCTGGCGGCCTTCACCGCGTCGGCGAGCTGGCAGGTGTCGCTCGCCGGGGGCGGCGCCCTGCTGGGCCGGGTGCTCACGGGCCGCCGGGGCCGGCTGGTGACGGCGCTGGTGTCGAGCGGGGTGATCGCGGCACTGGCCGTACGGATGGTGGTGGCACCCTCGTCCTGACCGCGACGGCGCCGAACCGGCCCGCTGCCCGCGAGTCCGGCGACTGGAGGCTGTTGCGGTCCACCACGGCCGCCGACGGGGCTGGCGGAATACGGCCGCCCGGTTCCGGCCGCCGTCCGGCTGGTGGCGCCGGCCGGCGGACACCACGCCGCCGGCCTCACCGGCCTGAAGTGTCCGCTCCCGGTGGCCGCCTCCGCCGGTGATGACACGGAAGGTGAAGGGAGGGTGACCGGACCGCGCCGGAAGTGTGGTCGGTGCGAGCATCCGCCGGGTCGTCGTGTGTGACCGGGCCGCGGGGCGGTACGGATGAATCCTGGAAGCACCGGTGTTGGCACCGGTGCAAGCCGACCGAGACAGATGACGATGGGACGGATGCCATGCCTCTCGAGGGCGAGTACGAACCCAGTCCGACGCCGTGGGTGCGTGAGCAGGTGGAGCTGTACGAGAGCTCAGGCGGCACCAAGGGAACGACCCTCATGGACACGGGACTGCCCGTGATCCTGCTGACGACCCTGGGCGCCAAGAGCGGCAAGATCCGCAAGACGCCGCTGATGCGCGTGGAGCACGACGGGCGTTACGCCGCCGTCGCCTCGCTGGGCGGGGCACCCAAGCACCCCGTCTGGTACTTCAACGTGCTGTCGGATCCCCGGGTGGAACTGCAGGACGGCCCGGTCAAGCGGGACATGAGGGCCCGTGAGGTCACCGGGGCGGAGAAGGACGAGTGGTGGGAGCGTGCCGTCGCGGCGTACCCGGACTACGCCGAGTACCAGACGAAGACGGACCGCGAGATCCCGGTCTTCGTGCTCGAGCCGGCCGACGAGAACTGACCTAACTGACCCCCGAACGGCCCCGTACCGACCCGGCCGAAAGAAGTCCGGCTCGCTGTGCATGAACCGGTGAACGCCGGGCACGCGTGTCTCAGGCCCCGCCGCGCTCCCCCGTCGCGGCGGGGCTTTCCCGTTCCCGGGCCGCCGCCCGGTCGGTCACGTCGAGAAAGATCTCGCCCGCCTCGGGCACCAGGCTGGCGATGGACCGCTTGATGCGGACGGCGACCTCCTCGACCTGCTCGCTGTCCAGTCCGGGCACCAGGTCCACCCGTGCGGCCACCAGAGTCGAGTCGAGTCCCACCTTCATCGTCAGCAGCGCCTCCACGCTGTCGATCTCGGGCTGTGCCTGGAGCAGGGCGCGGATCCGGCCGGTGGTCTCCGGGTCCATGGCCTCGCCGATCAGCTGGTCGCGGGCGTCGCGGCCCAGCCGGTAGGCCACGTACACGAGGAGCACGCCGATGGCGAGGGAGGCGGAGGCCTCCCACACGACCTGCCCGGTGACCATGTGCAGGGCCATGCCGATCATGGCGAGGGTCACGCCCAGGACCGCCGTGCCGTCCTCGGCGACGACCGTGCGCAGGGCCGGGTCGCGCAGGCCGGCCGAACCGCCCTGCCGGCGCACCTGGTGCAGGGCCCGCAGCAACGAGATCCCTTCCGCCACGAAGGCGACCCCGAGCACGATCAGACCGGCCACGTATCCGCTGAGCTTCTCCTCGGCGCCGTTGCGCAGGGCCTCGACGCCCTGGAAGAAGGAGAAGCAGCCGCCCATGACGAAGATCCCGACGGCCGCGATGAGCGACCAGAAGAAGCGCTCCTTGCCGTAGCCGAACGGGTGCTTCTCGTCGGCGGGGCGGCGGCTGCGGCGCAGCGCGGCCAGGAGGAAGACCTCGTTGAGGCTGTCGGCCACGGAGTGCGCCGCCTCCGACAACAGCGCGGGTGAGCCCGCGAAGAGACCGCCGACCGCCTTGGCGAGAGCGATCACGAGATTGGCCACGAGCGCCACCAGCACGGTGACGCGTGTCCTGCGGTCTGCCTGATGATCCGTCGCTGTCCCAGTCACTCCCGCCGAATGCCCCCGCCGTCGTGAGTCACACCGTGCCGTCGGCGGATTTCGGGGAACGCGTCCACCAAGGACGGACGCGCCCACCAGGGACAGACGGAGGACAGGGAGGAATCATGAGCGGCGGCGAGGGCGGCAACGACGCCTACGGCAGGAAGCCCTTCAAGCGGTCCGGCAGCCACTTCGCGGACCGGATCACCGAGGACGGCCGGGACGGCTGGCCGGTGGCGGCGGGGCGCTACCGCCTGGTGGTCAGCCGTGCCTGCCCCTGGGCGAGCCGGAGCCTGGTGTCCCGGCGGCTTCTGGGCCTGGAGGACGCCCTGCCGGTGGCCGTCGCCGACCCCATCCAGGACGACCGCAGCTGGCGCTTCACCCTCGATCCGGACGGCCGCGACCCCGTCCTCGGCATCCGGTACCTCAGCGAGGCGTACGACCGGAGGGAGAGCCACTACCCCGGCGGCGTGAGCGTGCCCGCGATCGTGGACGTGCCCAGCGGGCAGCTGGTCACCAACGACTACCAGCGGATCACCCTGGACCTCGCCACCGAGTGGACGGACCTGCACCGGGAAGGAGCACCGGACCTGTATCCGCGGGCGCTGCGGGACGAGATCGACGAGGTGATGGCGGACGTCTACGAGGACGTCAACAACGGCGTGTACCGGGCGGGCTTCGCCGCGGACCAGAAGGAGTACGAGAGCGCGTGCGCGGGCGTCTTCCGGCGGCTGGAGCTGCTGACGCCCCGGCTGGCCCGGCAGCGCTACCTCGTCGGCGACACGATCACCGAGGCCGACATCAGGCTGTTCACCACCCTGGTCCGTTTCGACGCCGTCTATCACGGTCACTTCAAGTGCAACCGCTGGAAACTGACGGAGAACCCGGTGCTGTGGGCTTATGTCCGCGACCTCTACCAGACGCCGGGCTTCGGCGACACGGTCGACTTCGACCACATCAAACGGCACTACTACGAGGTGCACACCGGCATCAACCCGACCGGCATCGTGCCCCTCGGGCCGGATCTCGCCGGCTGGCTGACCCCGCATCACCGTGCGGAGCTCGGCGGTCGTCCCTTCGGCGACGGGACGCCGCCCGGGCCGGTCCGCGCCGGGGAGAAGGTCTCCTCGGAGGGCAGGCCCTGACACGCGGCCCGCCGCACACAGCACACAGCACACACCGAGACAAGGAGACTCACGTGGCCAAGAACAAGAAGAAGAAGCTTCCCCTCGCGTACAAGCCCGTCGGATTCCTGCTGGGCTGGACCAGCGGCACGCTCGCGGGCCTGGCGTTCCAGAAGACGTGGAAGGCGATCCGCCACGAGGACAACGCGCCCGACGCGCTGGACCGGGACCGCGGCTGGGGGGAGATCCTGCTGGCCGCCGCCGTCCAGGGCGCCCTGTTCGCCATGGTGCGCAGTGCGGTGGACCGCACGGGCGCGAAGGCCATCGAGCGGTCCACCGGTGTCTGGCCGACCGCCGAGAAGGGCGGCCGGGACTGACTCAGCCCTGTTTCGGGGCGGTCGACGGGACGAGGCGCAGGGTGAAGGAGTGGCCCGCCGGGTCGGCGTAACCGCGCTCCTCGAAGGGCCCCGACGCGTCCTTCGTGTCCAGCGGGCGGCCGCCGAGCCCGATCACCCGGCGTTCCGCCTCGTCCAGGTCCTCGACCACGAAGTCCAGATGAGCCTGCAGGGAGTTCTCCGGGCGGGGCCAGCTCGGCGGCGTCGCGTTCACGTCGCGGCGGAACGCCAGCCGGGTCCCGTCCGCTCCCCTGATCTCCACGCGGTTGGCACTCTCGTGCGTCTGCTCGGCGTCCAGCAGCTGCCTGTAGAACACGGCGAGCTTCTCGGGCTCGGAACAGTCGAGCACGACCACCCCCGCTTTCACCAGTGCCATGTCTCCTCCGAAGGTTCGGCCCGGGGCGTTCGTGCCCCGGGCCCTGTCCCTTCGGATATCCCGGCTGCGCCGATTCAGTCGGCGGGCGGCGGGCGCGGCCCGCTCCGACACACGGCTACTTCATAGACAGGTGTCCATGTATGCTGGACACCTGTCCATGTGATTGCTGAGGAGCCGGCCCGATATGGAAACCGTCGCGAACGTCCTGGTCGGCCTGGTGGCCCTCCTGCACGCCTACATCCTGGTGATGGAGATGTTCCTGTGGCAGAAGAAGCCCGGCAGGGGGCTGCACGGCTTCGACCCGGAGATGGCGCGAGCCACCGCCCCGATGGCCGCGAACCAGGGGCTCTACAACGGCTTTCTCGCGGCCGGACTGGTGTGGGGCCTGATCGCCGCCGACCCGACGGGCTTCCGTGTCCAGGTGTTCTTCCTGTGCTGCGTCGTGGTCGCGGGCGTCTTCGGCGCCGTCACGGCGAACCGGCGCATCCTGTTCGCCCAGGCACTGCCCGGCGCGCTCGCCCTGGCCGCGGTCCTCGCCGCCCGGTGAACCGCGGCGCGCCGCAGGACCCGCGGGCCGCGCGCACCCGGGACAGGCTCCGCCAGGCCCTCCTGGACGAGTGCGCCGAGCGGCCCCTGGACGAGGTCGGTGTCGCCGCGCTGGTGCGGCGCGCCGGGGTCGGCCGGGCCACGTTCTACGTGCACTACCCCGACCTGGAGGCGCTCGCCGTGGACGCCTGCGCGGACGTCGTACGTGAGGCGGTGGACGCCCTGCACGCCTGGCGCGGGCGGCCCGACCCGGTGCACGCGCCGCCCGCCCTACCGGAGTTCTTCGCCTCGCTCACTCCGCACGCCGGGCTGTACCGCGCGCTGCTGAGCCCGGGGGGCGGCGGCCCGCTCGGCCGGGTGCTGCACCGGGACCTGCGGGCCTACAGCCTGCGCGAACGGGAGCTGGCGGGAGCGGCGGACGCCCCGCTGGTCGCCTCGGCGGTCGCCGCCACCTTCGCCGGAGTGCTGGCCGACTGGCTGCACGGGCTGCTGGAGGCGACCGCCGGGGAGATCGCCGACCAGGTCTGGCAGTTGCTGGTCGCCCTGCACGCGAGCCGGTGACGGTCACTCCCCCACCGGGGGTCTCTATCTGCAGGCGATGAACTGCCTCGCCCGCGGCCAGGCCTCCACACCGTCGGACGTGCGGACGTACGCCGTGGACCGGTCGTCCGTGAGCCACAACTCCCGGTCGCCGAGGCGGTATCCGGTGTCGCGGGCGTCGTCGGGAAGCTGTGCCTTCCCGTCGTACGCGGCGGTCAGGCTGTCGCTCTCGAGCACTCCCTCGGGATCACGGACGTACTGTCTGACGTCCTTGCCCCGCCCCGTGCCCAGGAAGTGGGCGCTCCGCCAGCCGCAGTGCTCCGCGCCCGCGTAGCTGCTCAGTGTCGTGCTGGCAACCCGGTGCCCGTCCGCGTCGGTCCAGATCTCCAGGTCCAGGCCGTCGGTGAAGCGTGCCGGCAGCTCCGCCGGATCGCAGGAGGCGCTGCTCTCCGGTCCCCAACCGGGCGCGTTCTTCCGGTCCTTGGCCACGACGACGGCGACCTTGGTGCTGCCGTCGACGTCGTAGGAGAACAGGACCCGCTCCGCCTCCCTGCGCTCCACGCGATAGCCGTGGCGCGGAACGTTCGGCCCATCCATGTCGAAGTACGCCGTCAGCCCCTCCTCCGGCGTCGCACCGCCGTCGCCCGAGCCCCATTCGCCGCCCGCCTCACCGGAGGTGATCTCCCCGTCGCACTCCAGGGCCCGGCCCGCGGCACCCGCCGACAGCCGGACGGCACGCGCGCTGTCCTCGTCGAGGTTCCGGGCGGCCACGTACAGCGGACCGCTGTACGGCGTGGCGGGGGGCGTCCCCTCCACGACGGGGTCGCTCTCCCCGGCGGCACACCCCGCCGCCGTCATCGCCGTCATCGCCGCCGCTGCCGCCACCAGTCCTCTGCGCATACCCACCCCTGTTCGCCCGTCTGACTCCCGGTACTCCGACGCGGCGGGGCGGGGATACGTTCGCCGGTCAGTGGGCCGCCGCCTGGAACGTACGCCGGTACGCCTGCGGCGACACCCCGATCGCCGCGTGCAGGTGCTGGCGCAGGGAGGCACCCGTCGCGAAGCCGACCCGGCCGGCGATCTGGTCCACGGACAGGTCGCTGGACTCCAGCAGATGGCGGGCCCGGGCGACCCGCTGCTGGATCAGCCAGCGGCCCGGACTGAGGCCGACCTCGTCGTGGAAGCGGCGGGCGAAGGTACGCAGGCTCATCCGGGCGTGGGCGGCCAGGTCGGTCAGCGTCAGGGGTTCTCCGAGGCGGGCGAGGGCCCAGGCGCGGGTCGCGGCGGTGCCGGCGGCGCCCTGCTCGGGCACCGGCTGTTCGATGTACTGCGCCTGGCCGCCGTCCCGGAACGGCGGGACGACACAGCGGCGGGCGACCTTGTTGGCCAGTTCGCTGCCGTGGTCCTTGCGCACCAGGTGCAGGCAGACGTCGACGCCGGAGGCGGCCCCGGCCGAGGTCAGGATCCGGTCGTCGTCGACGAAGAGGACGTCGGGGTCGAGCGCGATGTGCGGGTACCTGTCGCGGAAGAGGTCGGCGACCTGCCAGTGGGTGGTGGCCCGGTGGCCGTCGAGCAGCCCCGCGGCGGCCAGCACGAAGGCGCCGGTGCAGATGGAGACGATGCGCGCGTCGGGGCGGATGTGCGCGAGGGCGGAGCCGACCTCGTCCGGCAGCTCGGCCATCACCTTCGAGGGCGAGACCGGCGCGATCACCACCGTGTCGGCCGTGGCGAGCGCCTCGGGCCCGTGCTCGACGGTGATGCCGAAGTCCGCGTTGCTGCGCACCGGAAGTCCGTCGACGCTGCACGTGAGCACCTCGTACCGGCCGTCGGCGGCGCCGAAGATCCGGCTGGGGATGCCCAGTTCGAAGGGATAGACGCCGTCCAGCGCCAGGACCACGATGCGTTCCACATGCTGCATGGCACGATCTTATCGAAGGTTGGCAATTCTGCCATTTTCATGTGGGGCCGCCACCGGCAGGCTGATCCACCATGAGCACTGTGAACACCATGCGAGTCATCAGCCAGGACACCCTCGGCGGCCCCGAGGTCCTCGGCGTCAAAGAAGTGGAGCGCCCGTCGCCGCGGCCGAACGAGGTGCTGGTCCGGGTCCGCGCGGCCGGCCTCAACCCCACCGACTGGAAGCACCGGGCCAACGGCGGCTTCCTCGGAGAGCCGCCCTTCGTCCTCGGCTGGGACGTCTCCGGCGTGGTCGAGGCCGTGGGCATCGGGGTCGCCCGGTTCGCGCCCGGCGACGAGGTCTTCGGCCTGCTGCCGTACCCGTTCGGGCACGGCTCGCACGCCGAGTACGTCATCGCGCCCGCCCGCGCCCTCGCGCCGAAGCCGGCCGTGATCGACCACACGCAGGCGGGCGCACTGCCGCTGGTCTCGCTGACCGCGTGGCAGGCCCTGGTCGAGACGGCCGACGTGCAACCGGGACAGCGGGTGCTGGTCCACGCGGCGGCCGGCGGGGTCGGGCACGTGGCCGTGCAGATCGCCAAGGCGCGGGGCGCGTACGTGATCGGCACCGCGAGCGCCGGCAAGCACGACTTCCTGCGGGAGCTCGGCGTGGACGAGACGATCGACTACCGGGAGACCGACTTCACCGAGGCCGTGAAGGACGTGGACGTCGTTCTGGACACGCTCGGCGGCGAGTACTCCACGCGCTCGCTGCGGGTGCTGCGCCCCGGCGGGATCGTCGTCTCGATCCTGCCGGTCGGCTCGGACGACTTCCCGCGGGAGGCGGAGCGGCTGGGCGTACGGGCGGTGCGGATGCTGGTCGACGCCTCCCGCACCGGGCTGCGGGCGATCGCGGAGCTCGTCGAGGCGGGGAAGCTGCGCGCCACGATCGCCGGCACGTTCCCGCTGGCCGATGCCGCCGAGGCGCACGCGCTGGGCGACACCGGCCGGACCACGGGCAAGCTGGTGCTCGTGGTCGACTGACCGGGGTGATCAGAAGGTGAGCACGGGCTTGATGGTCTTGCCCGCGCTCATGTCCCGCACCGCCCGGTCGATGTCCGCGAACGGATAGTGGCTGATCAGGCGGTGCAGCGGCAGCCGCCCCTCCTTGACCATCCGGACCAGGGCGGGGATCACGGTCTGCGTCTCGCTGTCGCCGAGGGTGAGGCCGACGATCCGCTTGCCGCCGAGCAGCCCGTTGACGTCCAGGGCGACCTCGGTGCCGAAGGGCGGGGCGCCCACGACGACCAGGGTGCCGCGGGCGGCGAGCGCGTCGACGCCCTGGCGCAGCACGGCGACGCTGCCCGTGGTCTCCACGACGCCGTCCGCGCCCTGCCCGTCCGTCAGCAGGGCGATCGCCTCGCCGAGGTCGGCCTCACCGGCGTCGACCGTGTGGGTGGCGCCCAGTTCCCTGGCCAGCGTGAGCCGCTCCGCCACCCGGTCCACGGCGATGATCCGCGTGGCCGGGGTGAGGGCGGCGGCCATCACCGCGGAGAGGCCGACCGCTCCGGCGCCGAGGACGACGACGGTGCTGCCGGTGGTGGGCTCCAGCACGTTCCACACGGCGCCGACCCCGGTCTGTACGCCGCAGCCCAGCGGGGCGATCGACTCCAGCGGCACGTCCCGGTCGACCTTGACGAGGCTGCGCTCGTCCACCAGGGCCCGTTCGGCGAACGAGGACTGGCCGAAGAAGTGGCCGCCGAGCGGCTCGCCGTCCCGGCTGATCGTGCTGCTGCCGTCCGCACGGCGGCCGCCGATGAGGTTCAGGGGCAGCCAGGTCGCGCAGTAGGCGGGGTGACCGCCGCGGCAGTTGCGGCACTCCCCGCACGAGGTGAAGGACAGCACGACGTGGTCGCCGGGTGCCACGCCGGTGACGGCGGGCCCGACCGCCTCGACGACGCCCGCCCCCTCGTGGCCCAGGACTCCGGGCAGCGGGAAGGGCAGCCCGCCGCTCGCCACGCCCAGGTCGGTGTGACACAGGCCGGTCGCGACCATGCGGACCAGCGCCTCGTGCGGTCCGGGCGCCTCCAGTTGCACGTCGGAGAGGGTGAAGGGCGCTCCGCCTGACTCGACGACGGCGGCGCGGGTGGTGAGGGACATCGCAGAACTCCCTTGGACGGGGACGGGCGCGCTCAGTCGAGCGAGACGACGACGGACTTGACCTTGGTGTAGCCGGCGAGCGCCTCGGGCCCGTACTCCCTCCCGAAGCCGGAGTCCTTGACTCCGCCGAAGGGGACGGCGGGGTCGAGCATCGCCCAGTCGTTGATCCAGACGATGCCCGCCCGGAGCCGGTCGGCGATGCGGTGGGCGCGGGCGAGGTTGGTCGTCTGGACACCCGAAGCAAGGCCGTACGGCGTGGAGTTGGCGAGCGCGACGGCCTCGTCCTCGGAGTCGAAGGGCTGCACGGTGAGGACGGGCCCGAAGACCTCCTCCTGGATGACCCGGGAGTCGTTGGGCAGGTCGGCGATCACGGTGGGCCGGTAGTAGTAGCCGCCGTCGAGGTCGAGCCGCTCACCGCCGCAGACGATCCGGCCGCCCTCCTTACGGGCCAGCTCGACGTACTCCTCGACCTTCCGCAGGTGCCGCTCCCCCGCCATCGGTCCTACGACGGTCTCGGGCAGCCGGGGATCGCCGACCGGCACGCCGGGGACGGCGTCGGCGAGGATGCCGAGCAGGGTGCTGTAGACCGGGCGGGCCACCAGCAGTCGCGGGCCGCCCATGCAGAACTGGCCGGTGTTGAACACGAAGCCCTTGATGACCGCGCCGACCGCCTTCTCCAGGTCGGCGTCCTCGAAGACGAGGTGGGCCGCGTTGCCTCCGAGCTCCATGGTGACGGGCTTGAGGGCCTCCCCGGCGACGCTCGCGGCGTGCCGGCCGACCGCGGTGGAACCGGTGAAAGCGATCTTGTCCACGCCGGGGTGCCGCAGCAGGGCCTCGCCGGCCACCGGACCGGCGCCGGTGACGACGTTGACGACACCGTCGGGGACGCCGGCCCGCTGGAGCAGGCTCGCCATGTAGAGCGCGCTGAGGGGGGTCTCGTCGGCGGGCTTGTGGACGACCGTGTTGCCCGCGGCGAGCGCCGGGGCGAGCTTGGAGCCGGCCAGGATCAGCGGGAAGTTGAACGGGGTGATCGCGGCCACCACACCGAGGGGCTCACGCCGGGTGTAGGCGAGGGCGTTGAGGGGGGTGTCGCGGTTCGCTCCGTGCAGGGAGTGGGCGAGCGCGGCGAAGTGCTCGTAGTCGTTGGCGGCGTTGGTGATGTCGACGGCACGGCACAGCGAGATCGGCTTGCCGACGTCCAGGCTCTCCAACTCGGCGAGTTCGTCGGCGTTCTCGCGGATCAGCTCGGCGACGCGGTGCAGCACCCGGCCGCGCTCGCGGCCGCTGAGGCCGGACCACGCGCCCCCGTCGAAGGCCTCGCGGGCGGCACGTACGGCCGCGTCCACGTCGGCGGCCCCGGCCTCCGCGACCGTGGTGAGGACCGTGCCCCGGGACGGGTCGACCACCTCGGTGCGGGCTCCGTCGGCGGCCTCGCGCCACTGCCCCCCGACGAACAGCCGTCCGGGTTGGATCTCGAAGGCGGTCATCACCACTCCTCAGCGTCATTGCCAAGTTTTCAACCAACAGGATTCCTGCTGGTCTCTCGTCTCGCTCGCAGTCTCATTAAGGACAGGTTTCCTGTCAATGCCCTAGGATGAACTCATGGTCGGCACCCAGGCAACGAAGACGCACCCGTCGCTTCTCTACATGGTGAAGCAGGTGGAGCTGGTCGTGCGGTCCCACCTGGACGAGCTGGTCAAGCCCTCGGGCATCACCGCCCTGCAGTACACCGCGCTCACCGTCCTGGAACGGCACGACGGGCTGTCGGCCGCCCAGCTGGCCCGCGACTCGTTCGTCACCGCCCAGTCCATCGCCGATCTCGTCCGCTCCCTGGAGGGTCGCGGGCTGATCCGCCGGGAACGCAACCCCCGCAACCGGCGCGAACTGCTGATCCTGCTGACCGAGACGGGCCGCGAGCTGCTGGCCCGCCACGCCGGGCCGGTCCGGGAACTGGAGGAACGGATGGTCCGCGAGCTCACCGCACACCAGACCGAGCAGCTGCGCCAGGCGCTCTCCAAGGCGTGGCACGCCCTGTCGTAGATCCGTCAGCCGCAATTCACAGACATATGTCAATCGAACATGCTCAAATTCGGTCTATCGAGGGTAACTTGCTGGGCGGGGAACGGTTTTGCGCTCGCGCGGGGGCCCCGTGACACGTCTGCGTTCTCACGCTCGCCGCTCGCTGTCACCCGGGCCCCGGTGAGCCGCGGCCCCACCGCTGGATGAGCCGGTTGGAGGGGGATGTCGTCGTGCAGCAGGAACCCGCGGCACTCGGTCGGCATCTGCGCGTGCGCCAGGACCGTGGGCACACCGTCCTGGAGTTACGCGGCGAGATCGACATCGCCGCGGCGGTGGAGATCATCCCCCACCTGGACCGGGTGACCGCCCGCCCGGAATCCCGGATCGTGATCGACCTCCGGCAGGTCGAGTTCTTCGACTGCTCCGGCCTTCGTCTGCTCTACCGCGCCCGCAGTCGGGTGCTCGACCGCGACGGGCAGCTGTACGTGGTCTGCACCCACCCGCTCACCCTGCGGGTCATGCGCGCCACCGGCCTGGCCCGGCTGTTGCCACCGCACCCGACGATGGACGCGGCCCTTGGCCGGCCCGAGGCGGCGTCCGGCTCCGTGTGAACCAACCTGCGGGATCTTGTCGCTGCGCGCGTCGAACTCCGTGTGAACCAACCTGCGGAACCTAGTCGCTGCGCGCGTCGAACAGGGCGCTGACCGACTCACCGTTGTGGATGCGCCGGACCGCCTCGGCCAGGGCCGGGGCGATGGAGAGGACGCGGAGCTTGTCGGTCCGCTCCTCCTCGGCAACCGGCACGGTGTTGGTGCACACGATCTCCAGCACGTCGGGCTGCTCGCCGATCCGCTTGAGGGCGCCGGCCGCGAACAGCCCGTGCGTGCACGCCACCCGGATCGAACGCGGCCCGAGCTCCCGGAGCCGGTCCAGCAACTCCAGGACGGTACTGCCCTTGGCGATCTCGTCGTCCAGCACGATCACGTCCCGGCCCGTGACCTCGCCGATGACCGCGTTGATGCTCACCCGGTCGTCCGCGAACCGCTGCTTGGCGCCGGCGGCCACCTGGGCGCCGATCATCCGGGCGAACGCGGCGGCCTCCTTGGCGTTGCCGAGGTCCGGCGAGACGACGGTCGTGCGGGACAGGTCGTAGCGGCGGAAGTGCGCGGCCAGCTCGCGCAGCGCGTGCAGGTGGTCTACCGGTACCGAGAAGAAGCCGTGCACCTGCGGAGAGTGCAGGGTCATGGCGAGGACACGGCTCGCGCCGGCCGCCACCAGCAGGTCGGCGACGAGCCGGCCGCCGAGGGAGATGCGGGGCTCGTCCTTCTTGTCGGAGCGGGCGTACGAGTAGTGCGGCATCACCACGGAGATCCGGCCCGCCGACGCCCCGCGCGCCGCGTCGCACATCAGCAGCAGCTCGACGAGATGCTCCTGGACGGGCCTGACCAGCGGCTGGACGAGGAAGACATCCCGTTCGCGGCAGTTGGCCTGGAGCTGTACCTCCAGGCAGTCGTTGGCGAACCGGCTGACCCGGGTGGGGCTGAGCGGCACTCCGAGATGCGCGCAGACCTCCCGGGCGAGTTCGGGGTGGGCGCTTCCGCTGAACACGGCGATGTCTCGCACGATCCGCTCCTCGCGTGATCATTTCCGGCTGCCTGGCTCATGCTACGGCCCGGCATCCGCCGCGGCCCGCCCCGGGTGAGCGCCCCGAACCTCCCCTCGTGCGCCCTTACGCGTCCGGCGGGAGCGGCGTTCGGCCAACGCCACGGTCTGAGGGGGGATTTGAGGGGCATCTGGACTGTAGGAAGGAGGGCCGTCGCCATGACTGCTCCCATCAGGCGCGTGTCCAGGCGCATGCCCGGCTGGGCGAAGGCGGTGAGTGCCGTCGTACTGGTGCTCGTCGTGTTCTTCGCCGGTATCCGGCTGAGCGTGCTCCCTGGTCTCAAGGACCTGTTCGGCACCGAGACCCACGACCGTTCGGGTCCGGCACTGCTCCAGTCCATCCAGGACATCAGCCGTTACGACGCCGCCTCCGGCAACTTCCAGGTCGTGGTGGACCTGGAGAAGGACACCAAGTACCTGCCCGACGCGATCCGCGGCTCCCGCACCCTGTACGTCGGGGCGGGCACCGTCGACGCCTACGTCGACCTCGGAAAGGTCGGCAAGAACGACGTGACGGTCAACGACGACCGCACCTCGGCCACGCTGCGGCTGCCGCACGCGGCACTCGGCAAGCCGGCGCTCGACCCCGACCGCTCCTACGCGGTCTCCAAGCAGCGCGGCCTGCTGGACCGGCTCGGCGACCTCTTCTCGGACAACCCGAACGGCGAACAGGCCGTGCAGAAGCTCGCGGTGCGGCACATCGGCGACGCGGCCAAGGAGAGCGGGCTGACCACGCGCGCCGAGAAGAACACCACGGGCATGCTCGAGGGCTTGCTGCGCTCCCTCGGCTTCAAGGAGGTACATGTCGCCTTCGGCACGTGACCGGATGCCGGGTCCGCTCGGCGCCTGACCGGACGCCGGGCAAGCTCGGTGCCTGACCGGAGGCCGGTCCGCTCGGTGCCGGCAACCGCCGGTCCCCCCGATGCCCGGGCCGACGCCGGGCCGACTCGGCACCTGATCCGACGCCGGAAGCGCTCGGCGCCAGACCGCACGCCGGGCCTGCTCGGTGCCTGACTGGACGCCGGGTCCGCTCAACACCTGACCGGACGCCGGGTCCGCTCGGTGCCTGTTCCTGTTCACGTGCCGAGCAGGCCCGGCGCGGCCAGCGCGCCGAGCACGGTCGTGCCCACCAGCATCCAGGCCACGTAGTCGCCCACGTGCCCGGACTGCAGGCGCCTGAGTGGCAGCGCCCGGTCCGGCGCGGCGAGCAGTCTCGGGCGGGTGACGGCGACCGCCGCGAGGCCCACGGCCAGCAGGGTCGAGGCGAGACCCAGCAGGACGCCGGCCGTGGTCCAGTGCACGGAGACGAACACGCCGCCGGACCCGGCCTCGTTCACCGACCGCGCCACCACCTCGGCGAGGCCGGGGGCCACTCCGACGGCGAGGGCCCCGGCGAGCAGGACCGCGGGGACCGCCGTCATGGTGTCGGGGACCCGGCCGAGCCGCTGCCGGGTCTCGGGCCGTTCGCCGACGCCGGTGGTCTCGTAGGCGGCGCCGTCCTTCGGTGCGGGGCCGAGCCCGAGGAACACCCGGGCGCCCACCCGCAGGACCGCACCGGCGGTCACCGCTGATGTCACGACGTACAGCACGGTCAGCGGGCCGCCCACGGCCTCCTCCGTGACGGCCTTGCCGAGCGCGGTGCCGAACGGCGGCAGGCCGGCGAGACCGAGCGCGCCGGCACCGAACAGCACGGCGACCCCGCGCGAGGCCCGGGCCCTGCCGTGCAGCGCGTGCTCGTCGACGTTGCCGTACCGGTCCAGGAGGATGCCGGCGCAGGCGAACAGGGCCGCCTTCACCCCGGCGTGGCCGAGGATGTACAGCGCGACCCCGTCGTCGGCCTCCGGCTTGAGGACGCCGATGCCGATCAGGAAGAGCCCGGTGTGGGCGACCGTCGAGTACGCCAGCAGGCGTTTGATGTGCCGCTGGTACCAGCACATCACCGCGCCGACGGCCGCCGTCAGGACGCCGAGCACCACCATGGCCCGTTCGAAGTCGTCGGCCGGGACGCCGCCGGGCCCGGAGAACACGGTCCCGTACACGCGCCAGACGCCGTAGACACCGAGTTCGACCATGACGCCGGACAGCAGCATGCACACCGGGGTGGGCGCGACGGCGTGCGCGTCCGGAAGCCAGAAGTGGAACGGCACGGCGGCGGACTTGACCAGCAGGCCGGTCACGACCAGGACGAAGGCGGCGAGCACGAGGGCGTCGGGGCGGCCGTGCGCGTCGAGGCCGCGGCCGATCTGGGTCATGGCGAGTTCGCCGGTGCGGGCGTAGAGCAGGGCGATGCCCATCAGCATGGCGTACGCGCCCAGGGAGTTGACGACGCCGAAGGTCAGCGCGCCCTGCACGGCCTTGGCGTCCTCGACGCGGTAACCGGTCAGGGCGTACGCGACGACGCTCATCAGCTCGAACCACACGAACGCGTTGAAGAGGTCGCCCGCGATCGCGAAGCCGCACATACCCGCCTGGAAGAGCAGCATGAGCGCGGGGAAGGAACCGGCGTGCCGGCGCGGCGGCGCGTCGAAGTAGCGCCAGGAGTACGCCAGGGCCGCCAGGGTCAGCAGCGAGGCGAGCGCGGCCATGCCGAGCCCGGGGCCGTCCCCGACGAGGACGATTCCCACGCTCTCGCCGTTCACCGGAACGTGACCGCCGGCCCACACCACCCCGGGTGGCGAGGAGTCCAGCAACAGCACCAGCGCGAGCCCGGCCGTCCCGGCGCAGACGGCGCAGCCCACCGACTCGGCGGCGACCCTGGGCAGGAGGCGGCCGCCGGCGACCAGCAGGGCGGCCCCGAGCAGGGGTACGGCGACCAGGAGCGGCAGCAGCTGGCTCATCAGCCGCGCAGCTCCGACAGTTCGTCGGGGTCGACCGTGCCGTGCCGCTTGGAGATCTGCACGACGAGCGCGAGCAGCAGCGCGGTGACGGTGGCGCCGACGACGACGTCGGTCAGGGTCAGCGCCTGCACGACCGGGTCGACGACCGGCCGGGCGCCGGGTTCGAGGTCGGAGAAGACGGGCGCGGTGGCGTCGTCGCGGTAGCCGACGGCGAGCAGCAGGACGTAGGTGGCGGCCTGGCACACGGACAGACAGCCGACGGCGTGGATCAGGTTGCGGCTGGTGGCCAGGCCGTAGCAGCCCGCCAGGAAGACCCACACGGCCACCAGGTACGGCAGGACGTGCGTCACGGCACTCACAGCGCTCTCACCTTCCGCCCTCTTCCTTTTTCTCTCCGCTGCCCTTCCCGGCCTTCGCGTCCGCGTCCTCGATCTCGACGGCCTGGTCCAGGAAGTGGGCGAGCAGGACGACGACCGCGCAGGCGACCTCCATGCCGACGGCCGCGTTCAGCAGGGGCACCGAGCCGCCGGAGGACAGCGTGTTGAACGTGCCGTACGGCAGCAGCGTGTTGGCCAGGAAGGCGGTGCCGCCGATGAGGCCGGCGAGTCCGGTGACGAGGAAGGCGCAGACCGCGACCGCGTCCCCCACCTCGTACGGGCCCAGCGGCCGGACGCGTTCCAGGGCGCGGTAGTCGACACCCAGGTACAGCAGGTGCAGGGCGGTGGCGGCGACGATGCCGCCCTGGAAGCCGCCGCCCGGGCTGAGTTGGCCGTGTGCGACGACGTACAGCCCGGTGAGCAGGGCGACCGGCAGGGCGAGGAGGGCGTAGCGGCGTACGGGGCGGGCCACCTCCTCGGGTTCGGGCCGCGCCCGGTGTTCGCCGCGGGTCTGCCGCAACAGGACCACGCAGCCCAGGACGGCGGCGAACAGGATGGTCATCTCGCCGAGGGTGTCGTAGGCGCGCTGGTCGAAGTTGACGGAGGCCACGGTGTTGGCGGTGTGCCGGGCGAGGGTCTCGCGGACCGCCCGGTCGCCGTAGGGGTGCCGGTCGCCGCCGAAGGCCGGCAGCTTCAGGCAGGCCGCGACGAGGAGGGCGGCCAGGCCCGCGCCGCCGACCGCGAGGAGGCGGAGCCTGGTGCGCCGGCTCACCGTCCGCCTCCCTTCCCGCGGTCGCCTTCGTCCTTCTTCACGCCCCGCCGTCCGACCTTGCGGACGGCGAGCAGCAGCAACAGCGGGGTGAGCGCGGAGCCCACGGCCAGCTGCGACAGCGCGACGTCGGGTGCCTGCAGGACGGTGAACAGGAGGGCGAGCACGACGCCGAGCACGGCCAGCACGAGGGCCTGGCGCGCGGGGTCGCGGACGGCCACCGCCGCGGTCGCCGCACCGGCGACCAACAGCAGCGCGACGATGATCAACGCGTCAGTCACGGGGGCCTCCCGGAACGCGCCGGACAGCGCACGTGAGGCGACGAGGTTTCCGCCGATCAGCAGTGCGCCGACGAACAGGAGTTTGGCCATGGCACGGCTCGGTCCGGTGCTGCCGCACAGCGCCACGACGACCGTCGCGCCGAGGCCCGCGGCCGCGCCGGTCAGACCGCGGGCGCGGGGTGGGTCGGCGGCCAGTTCGTCGGCGAGCAGCCGGGCGAAGACGAGGGTGCCGACCGGGCCCAGCAGGGCCAGGACCAGGGCGAGATCGACGTAGGACGGGCGGTCGTAGCCCTCGGAGAGCAGGAGCAGGACGGGGCAGGCGAGCGCGGTCGAGAGGTTCTGTGCCACGACCCGCCGTCGCAGCGGCCCAGTGGCGACGCCCCACAGAGCCGCTCCCATGCCCGCGCCGAGGGTGACGGTCGCGGCGAGCGTCCAGCCGTTCACCGGCTCGCAACCGCCCGTCGGGCGGCCCGCGCCGCGACCGCCGCCACCCCGGCGGCGCCCGCCCCCACCGCGAGTTCCAGGGTGTCCACCGTGCTGACGAGGACCAGCCAGAGCGCGGCGAGAACGGCCCACCAGACCAGGATCTCGGCCAGGGCGAGGAGTGTCGTACGGGGGGTCATGCGCCGTACCTCCTCGGGCACTGCCGGTTCGCCGGTGCGGCGAGATGTCCGTTTCGGTGTTCCGC
Source organism: Streptomyces sp. NBC_00289 (assembly GCF_041435115.1). Classification (NCBI taxonomy): domain Bacteria; kingdom Bacillati; phylum Actinomycetota; class Actinomycetes; order Kitasatosporales; family Streptomycetaceae; genus Streptomyces; species Streptomyces sp. NBC_00289. Next base: position 1,913,005 of record NZ_CP108046.1, read on the forward strand.
GCCATCCACACACCGCTCCCGGTGCGGGACGGGGCGGCGCGCGCGGGTCTCAGCCCGGAGTGCCCCGGCGGTACGAAGGGAAACCGTCCGCGCCCGCCACGCGGGGGGCAGGACGGCGGCATCGTCGGCCTGTTCGGGGGTAAGCGGCGTGAGACGCAGGGAAGTTGGCGACTGGAGGACACATGGCCTGGGCAGCCTCACGCACCCGAACGGCGTTGCGCAGACGCGCCGTCAAGACCGAGCCTCCGCCCCGGAAGCCGGAACGGGAGCGGCGCCCGCTGCCCTGGCCGCTGCGTCTGCTGGCGATGCTCTGCGCGTTCGCCGTGATGGTGGCGTTCGCCGTGGTGCTGGCCCGGCTGACGCTGGAGCCCTCCCCCGCGTCGGAGGCGCTGACGCACACCAACATGCATCCGGGCCGCTCCCTGCGGGCCTATCTGGACCAGCCGGCGTTGCGTGACGCGGTGAAGCAGATCGGCGGGAACCTGCTGCTGGGCGTTCCGTTCGGCGTCCTGGTGCCGATCGTGGCCCCGCGGACCCGCGGAATCCTGAAGGTGCTGCTGCTGACCGCGACGGTGATGCTCCTGGTGGAGTTCGCGCAGGGAGCGCTGATCACCGGGCGTGCCTTCGACGTCGACGACGTCATCCTCAACACCAGCGGCGCGCTGATCGGCTACCTCCTGCTGGGCCGTCGGCTGAGCCGGGCGGTGCACGCGCGCGAACGGAAGGTGTGACCGCCTCGGCCGACGTGAATCACTGGTCCGTACCAAGGTATTGACTCCCCCTTATCTCACTCCTTAAATCAAGAGGCACACCCACCCCCCACCTCGGGCGACGCAACGCCGCGCCGTCCGGAAGGGAGAGCCGTGGCCCGCCCACGCCTGCTCCGCAGTTGCCTCTTCGCCGCTCTGTCCGCCGCGCTGGTCGGTTCGGTCACCACCGGGCCGGCCCACGCGGACCCGCCCCCCACCGTCGCCGCCGCGGTGGCCTTCTCCGACACCTTCGACGGACCCGCCGGCGCCGCCGCGGACGCCTCGAAGTGGCAGATCGAGACCGGCGACAACGTCAACAACCACGAACGGCAGTACTACACGGCCGACAACCGCAACGCCGCCCTGGACGGCCAGGGCCATCTGGTGATCACCGCCCGGCGCGAGAACCCGGCCAACTACCAGTGCTGGTACGGAACGTGTCAGTACACCTCGGCCCGGCTGAACACATCCGGGAAGTTCTCGGCGCGGTACGGCCACGTCGAGGCGCGGATGAAGATCCCGCGCGGACAGGGCATGTGGCCCGCGTTCTGGATGCTGGGCGACGACATCGGCCAGGTCGGCTGGCCCAACTCGGGCGAGATCGACGTCATGGAGAACGTCGGCTTCGAGCCCGGGACGGTCCACGGCACCCTCCACGGCCCCGGCTACTCGGGCTCCGGCGGCATCGGCGCGGCCTACTCCCTGCCCGGCGGCCAGGCCTTCGCCGACGCCTTCCACACCTTCGCCGTCGACTGGGCGCCCGGCTCGATCACCTGGACGGTGGACGGCACCGTCTACCAGCGGCGCACACCGGCCGACCTGGGCGGCCGGACCTGGGTGTTCGACAAGCCGTTCTTCCTGATCATGAACCTCGCGGTGGGCGGCTACTGGCCCGGCGACCCGGACGGCTCCACCGCCTTCCCGCAACAGCTCGTCGTCGACTCGGTGTCGGTCACCACCGGTGACACGGCCACCGGCACGGCGATCAAGGGGCTGTCCGGCAAGTGCGTGGACATCGCCGGCGCGAACCCCGCCAACGGCACCCCGGTCCAGCTCTACGACTGCAACGGCACCCCCGCACAGCAGTGGACCGCCGCCTCGGACGGCACGCTCCGCGCGCTCGGCAAGTGTCTGGACGTCACCGGCGGCGGCACCGCGGACGGCACGACCGTCCAGCTGTGGGACTGCACCGGCGGCCCGAACCAGAAATGGGCCGTCAGCGCCGCGCACGACATCGTCAACCCGCAGGCCGACAAGTGCCTCGACGTGACCGGCAACAACCCGGCCAACGGCACCCGGTTGCAGCTGTGGACCTGCGGGGGCGGCGCCAACCAGAAGTGGACGGTCGGCTAGCCCGGGCCCTGCTCGCCGACGCGGTACCAGGTCCGTCGAACCTGGTATCCCGACAGGCAACAGCTAGTGCCGCCGCCAGGTGAACTTGTCCCCGCCCACCCAGCGGACCACCTCCGGGTCGTCCAGGTCGTGGACCGTGATGCCGAACGCGGCGGCGGCCTCCAGCACGTCGGTGACGTCCCTCGCCTCACCGACCACCTGGCCGTCGATTTCCACGATCCGGAACGGCGGCGTGCTCGGCTGCACCCCGAGCACCGTGATCCGCGGATGGGCGATGTGCGGGCTCGTGACTTCGGTCATGCCTAGAGCGTAGAGCTGGAGGAGCGAAGACGGGCGGGCTCGTCAGCCGCCCAGCAGGTCCAGAACCGCCGCCTCGACGGCTCCTTGCGTGGCCGGGCGCCCGAAGTGCCCGTGCTCACCCAGCCGGGTGAGCACGGGCGCGATGGTCTGCCCCTGCTCGAACAGCTCGAAGACACGCGGGGCGATGTAGGAGGCGCGGCACACCGCGGGAGTGTTGCCGAGGTAGTGGCTGACCTCGCGCACGGCCCGGCTCGCCTGGCGGCGCCGGGCGGCCGCGGTGGCGCGGGCCTCCTCGGTGGTGACCGCGAGCGCGACGGCGGCCAGGACGGTGGCGTGCCAGGTCCGGAAGTCCTTCGCCGTGATCTCGGTGCCGGACAGCCGGCGCAGCGCCTCGTTGAGGTCACCGCCGTGCAGGTCGTGCCAGGCACCCCGGTCCCAGTGGGAGAACAGCCGCTCCCCGCCGCGGGGCCGCCGGCGCAGGGCGCGGACCACGGCGAGTGCCTGCTCGTCCGCGAGCGCCCGTACGACCTCGACGCCGCCCTTGGCCGGGTAGCTGAAGGTGATCTCGCCCCGGCCGCAGGTGACGTGCTCGCGCTGCATCGTGGTCAGACCGTACGTCTCGTTCGCGCGGGTGTGCCGGTCGCTGCCGATGCGGAAGAAGCCCAGGTCGAGCAGGCGCACGGCACAGGCCGTGACCCGTGTCCGGCTCAGTCCGCGCCCGTCGAGGTCGCGGGCGACCTGGGCGCGCAGCTCCGGCGGGACCCGCGCGACCTCGCGGACGTGCTCGTGCTTGGCCTGCTCCTGCTGGACGCGGAACCGCTCGTGGTACAGGTACTGGCGGCGCCCGGCGGCGTCGGTGCCGACGGCCTGGAGATGGCCGTTGGGCCACGGGCAGATCCACACGTCGCGCCAGGCGGGCGGGATGGTCAGGTCCCGGATCCGGGCGAGCTGCCCCGGGTCGGTGAGCGGCTGGCCCCGCTCGTCCCGGTAGCGGAAGCCACGGCCACTGCGGACCCGGCTGAAGCCGGGCCCGTCGCAGGAACTGGTGCGCAGTCTCACGGGCGTCGCCTCACGGCCTCCGCCAGTCGTCACTGGTCAGGTGCGAGCCGGCCTGCGGCCCCATCCGCAGCATGCCGCCGTCCACGGTCCAGGAGGCACCGGTGACGTACGAGGCGTCCGGGCCGGCCAGGAAGGCGATGACGGCGGCGACCTCGCGGGCGTCCCCGGGCCGCCCGAGCGGGATGCCGGGCCGGCTCTCGGTGTGCACGTCCGTGTCCTCCTGGCCGGTCATCGGCGTGGCGATCTCACCGGGCGCCACCGCGTTGACGGTGATGCCGTGCTCGGCGAGCTCCAGGGCCATCACCTGGGTGAGCAGGCCGAGGCCTCCCTTGGCCGCGCAGTACGGCGCCGCTCCCACCCGCGGCTGGTGTTCGTGGACCGAAGTCACGTTGACGATCCGCCCGCCCTCGCCCCGCGCGATCATGTGCCGAGCCGCCCGCTGCCCGCACAGGAAGGGCCCGAGCAGGTCGACGTCGAGGACCGCGCGGACATCGGCGGGTTCCAGGTCGAGAAACGGCGTCATGGTGCCCGTACCGGCGTTGTTGACCAGGACGTCGAGGCGGCCGAGCCGCTCGTGGAGTTCGTCCACGGTGTCGGCGGCCTCGGGCAGGCGCGTGAGGTCCATCTGCGCCACGACGGCGCGCCGCCCGTGTGCGCGGACCTCCTCGGCGGTCTCCTCGGCGCCCTCGAGGTCGCTGTGCCAGGTGACACCGACGTCCATGCCCGCCCGGGCCAGCCGGACGGCGGTGGCCCGGCCGATGCCGGAGTCGGCGCCGGTGATCACGGCCACCTTGCTTCCTGGTACGGCGGGATCGGACATGCGGGCCTCCTCGTGGACCGGCGCCGGTGACGGGGCATCGCAGTACCCGGCCCGGCTCGCGGACAAACCGGCCGCATGGCGTGCGGCGTCCGGAGAGCTGGGGAACCCTGGAGGAGGAGGTGGCGATGGACCCTGTCGAGGCCCTGGACCGGATCGCCTTTCTGCTCGAGCGGTCCCTGGCGCCGACCTACCGCGTCCGCGCCTTCCGTACGGCGGCCCGGACGCTGGCCGCGCTGCCCGCGGACCAGGTACGCGAACGAGCCCGCGAGGGAACGCTGGAGTCGCTCAAGGGCATCGGGCCGAAGACCGCTCAGGTGGTGCGCGAGGCGCTGGACGGCGGGATTCCCGGCTATCTGGAGAAGCTGGAGGGCGAGTCCGACGCGCCGCTCGCGCAGGGTGGCGAGCGGCTGCGGGCGCTGCTGCGCGGCGACTGCCATCTGCACTCCGACTGGTCGGACGGCGGCAGCCCGATCGAGGAGATGGGCCGGGCGGCGGCGGACCTCGGCCACGAGTGGGCGGCGCTGACCGACCACTCGCCGCGGCTGACCGTCGCGCGCGGACTCTCGCCCGAGCGGCTGCGCGAGCAACTGGACCTCGTGGCGGAGCTCAACCGGACCTGGGCGCCCTTCCGCCTGCTCACCGGCATCGAGTGCGACATCCTCGAAGACGGCTCGCTCGACCAGGAACCGGAACTGCTCGAACGGCTCGACGTGGTGGTGGTGTCCGTGCACTCCAAGCTGCGCATGGAAGCCCGCGCCATGACGCGGCGCATGGTGACCGCCGTACGCGATCCGCACGCAGACGTGCTCGGACACTGCACCGGGCGGCTGGTGACCGGGCGGGGGCGGCCGGAGTCGGAGTTCGACGCCGACGAGGTGTTCGCGGCCTGCGCGGAGTCGGGCACGGCCGTGGAGATCAACAGCCGGCCCGAGCGGCTCGACCCGCCGCGCCGTCTGCTGCGCCGGGCCGTCGAGGCGGGCGTGCTGTTCTCCGTCGACACCGACGCGCACGCCCCCGGCCAGTTGGACTGGCAGATCTACGGCTGCGCCCGGGCCGAGGAGTGCGGGGTGCCCGCCGAACGGGTGGTCACCACGTGGTCGCGGGACGAACTGCTGGCCTGGACCCGGGAGGGCCGCACGCCGGCCGGCGTGACCGGCCCCTGACGTGGTACCCGCGCGGCGCAACAGGAAGGAAGGACCAGCGTATGGAACGGGCGGCCGTGTTCGACGTCGACGGAACCCTTGTCGACACCAACCACCTCCACGTGGTGACCTGGTGGGAGGCCTTTCGGCAGGCGGGCCACCGGGTTCCCACACACGCCATCCACCGGGCCGTGGGGCTCGGCTCCACCGACCTCGTCGCCCATCTGCTCGGCGACGACCGGGACAAGGATCAGGACGCGGAACTCAGCGCCGCGCACAAGACCCTCTACGGGCAGTACTTCGACCGGCTGCCCGCCCTGCGGGACGCAGGGCGGCTGCTGCGACAGCTCGACGGCAGGGGCTGGGCGGTGGTGCTCGCCACCTCCGCCGGCGGCGCCGAACTGTCCGCGCTGCTCCGGGCGATCGACGCGGACGACGCGATCCGCGGCACCGCGAGCGCCGACGACGTCGACGCGGGCAAGCCCGCGCCCGAGCCGGTCGAACACGCCCTGGAACTCGCTGGGGTGCCCGCCGAGCGGGCGGTGTTCGTCGGCGACACCGTGTGGGACATGGAGGCCGGCACCCGGGCCGGAGTGCGGTGCGTGGGCCTGTTGTGCGGGGGCATCCCCCGCGCCGACCTGACCGAAGCGGGCGCCCAGGCGATCTACGACGACCCGGCGCACCTGCTGTCCTCCCTCGCGAGTAGCCCGTTCGGGTGAGACAGCGGGTCCTGCGGGATACCCACAGCGGATGACTCGTGTGACGGATGCGGTACGCCGGGAGACACATGCCGTCGGCCGGGCCGCGCTGGCCGTACTGCGTGGCCCGGGCCGGGAGCGCGACCTGGTCGTGCAGTCGCTGAAGGCGGCGGCCGCCGCGCTGCTCGCCTGGTTCGTGGCGAGCGACTGGCTCGGCGACCCGATGGCCCTGATGGCACCCTGGGCGGCCCTGGTTCTGGTCCAGGCCACTGTCTACAGCTCGCTGCGGCAGGCCGCGCAGCAGGTCACGGCCATCTGCGCCGGGACCCTGCTGGCGTCGGCGGCCCAGGCGATCACCGGCGAGACGCTGGGCGCGCTGGCACTGTCCGTGCCCGTGCTGATGCTGCTCGCCAACTGGCGCCATTTCGGGGACCAGGGCATCTACGCGGCCACCACCGCCGTGTTCACCCTCGCCACCGGCACGGTCAGCGCCTCCGCGGTGGAGCACCGGGTGGGGCAGGCGGCGCTGGGCGCGGCGATCGGGATCGCCGTCAACGCGCTCGTGCTGCCTCCGGTCCATCTGCGGGACGTACGGGAGAACCTCGCGGCGCTCGCCCGGGAGGCGGGGGACGTCCTGCACACCGTCGCCGCCGGCCTGCGGGACGACGAGTGGGACGCGCAGACCGCCGCCGACTGGTCGCACGCCTCGGGACGCCTTGAGGACCGCCTCGACGCACTGCGCTCGGCTCGCGGCTGGAGCAGGGAGGGCCTGCGCCTCACCTCGGGGCCGCTCCGCGCCCTCGCACGGGCGCCTCTGTCGGCCCCGCCGGAGGAGGAGGACGAGCGCTGGAGCCGGATCACCGGCCACATCAGGGCGCTGACCAGAGCACTGGCCGTGACAGCCGACGAGGGGCGCAACCCCGCCCCGCCCGACGGGCCGCTGCAGCGCTCGTACGCGCGGCTGCTGGAGCTGATCGGCGACGCCTGTCACGCGGAGGGCCGCCGCCTGGACGGATGCGCCGACGGGACCGGACCGGACGGCCGGAGCGAGGACACCGCGCGGGAGACGCACCGGCGGTTGCGGGAGGGACTGCGCGAGCACGCCGGACAGGACGCCTCGCAGGCGGTGGCGCTCGGCACCCTTCTCCTCCAGGCGGAGAGCCTCTGGGCCGAGGTGGTCCCCGAGACCCGGAAGAGGCACATGCGGGAGACGCGGGAGAAGGCGCGCCTCTCCGACAGGGAGTGACCCGGATCACCCCATATCGCGACAGAGCGCGGAACACCCAAGGGTGGTTGTCAGTTAAACAAGTCGTGGGTGCGGATGGGACAGTGTCCCCGGGCCTCACCTTCTGCCCACAGGGACGATCGTTCGGCTGAAGCCCTGTGGAGCGTCTCGCCGAGAGGCGACCGCCATCCGCGCCCACCTCAGTACCGCCCCGACCGTGATTCCCCCGTCCGGTCGGGGCTTTCCCTTTCCCGGCCCCGCCGCCACGGCGTCCTTGACTTCGAGAGCACTCCAATCCGTAGCGTGCCCGGTATGAGCACTGCACAGCACAAGATCGGATCGGGCTTCGGCGCCCGCAGCACCGCCGACGACGTCCTCGCCGGCGTCGACCTGAGCGGGCAACTCGCGATCGTGACCGGCGGCTACTCGGGCATCGGCCTGGAGACCACGCGCGCGCTCACCTCGGCGGGCGCCCGGGTCGTCGTCCCGGCCCGCCGTCCCGCCGTGGCCCGGGAGGCCCTGGCCGGGCTCGACGAGGTCGAGGTGGACGAACTGGACCTCGGTGACCTGGACAGCGTCCGCGGCTTCGCCGACCGGTTCCTCGCCTCGGGCCGCCCGGTCGACCTCGTGATCGACAACGCCGGCATCATGGCCTGCCCGGAAACCCGCGTCGGGCCCGGCTGGGAGGCGCAGTTCGCGACGAACCACCTCGGCCACTTCGCGCTCGTCAACCGGCTGTGGCCGGCGATCGAGCCCGGCGGCGCCCGGGTGGTGTCCGTCTCCTCGCGCGGCCACCACTTCTCCGGTATCCGCTGGGACGACGTCGACTGGCGCGAGGGCTACGACAAGTGGGCCGCGTACGGGCAGGCGAAGACGGCGAACGTCCTGTTCGCCGTCCACCTCGACCGACTCGGCCGCGATCACGGCGTCCGGGCCTTCGCGCTGCACCCCGGCGGGATCCTCACCCCGCTGCAACGCCACCTGCCCAAGGAGGAGATGGTGGCGAACGGCTGGATCGACGAGGAAGGCAACCCGATCCCGCAGGAGGGCCTGAAGACCCCGCAGCAGGGCGCCGCCACCCAGGTCTGGGCCGCGACCTCGCCGCAGCTGGCCGGACTGGGCGGCGTGTACCTGGAGGACTGCGACATCGCCGAGCCCGCCCCCGCCGACGGCGAGCGGACCGGCGTCAAGGACTGGGCGACCGACCCCGAGCAGGCGGCCCGCCTGTGGGACCTGTCGGCCGAGCGGACGGGCGTGAACGCCTTCACCGCCGGAACCTGACGCCGGGGACGGCCCTGCCGCCGGGCCGGCACCTCGCCGCCGGGCCGACACCTCTACGGCCGTCGCCCACGCGCCGGGTCCGCCCCGGCGCGTGCATGCGGTGCGCCCGGGTACTCGGCCGCCCCGGGACCACGTGGCCGAGAGGAGCCGAAGGTGAACAGCGCAACGGGCAGCAGGATCGTCGTCACGGGCGCCACCGGCAATGTCGGCACCAGCGTGGTGCGCCTCCTCTCCGAGGACCCGGAGGTGGGGTCCGTGCGGGGTCTCGCCCGCCGGCTGCCGGACTGGTCGCCCCGGAAGACGGACTGGTCCGCGGTCGACCTGGCGTCCGAACAGGCCGACCTCGTCAAGGAGTTCACCGGCGCCGACGCCGTGATCCACCTGGCCTGGGCGTTCCAGCCGACGCACGATCCGGCGGCGACCTGGCGCACCAACGTGCTGGGCTCCATCCGGGTGTTCGAGGCGGTGGCGGCGGCCGGGGTGCCGACGCTGGTGCACGCGTCGTCGGTCGGCGCGTACTCGCCGGGGCCGAAGGACCACACGGTGGACGAGTCGTGGCCGACCCACGGCTGGCCGGACGCCGCGTACTGCCGGGAGAAGGCCTACCTGGAGCGGGCCCTGGACACCTTCGAACACGAGCACCCCCGCGTCCGGGTGGTACGGATGCGGCCCGCGTTCCTCTTCAAGCGGGCGTCGGCGAGCGAGCAGCGCCGCATCTTCGGCGGCCGCTTCCTGCCGGGCCCGCTGGCGCGACCCGAGCTGCTCCCCTTCCTCCCCGACATCCCGGGACTGCGGGTACAGGCACTGCACACCGACGACGCGGCCGAGGCGTACCGGCTGGCGGTGCGTTCCGAGGTCCGCGGCGCCTTCAACCTGGCGGCCGATCCGCCGGTCGACGCGGAACTGCTGGGCGAGATGCTCGGCGTCCGTCCGGTACGGCTGCCACGCACCGCGGCCCGCTCGGCGATCGCCGCCGCGTGGGGGCTGCATCTGCTGCCCGCCTCCCCCCACCTGTTCGACGCGGTCCTCAGGCTGCCCCTGATGGACTCCACGCGCGCACGCGCCGAACTGGGCTGGGAGCCGCGGTACACGGCGACGGAGGTCCTGGCGGAGTTCCTCCAGGGACTCCAGCGCGGCGAGGGCGCGGACACCGAGCCGATGCGGGGCCGCAAGATCGGCTGACCGGTTGCCGCCCGTGCGGCGGGACGAGCGACCGGGTGGCCTCCCTACGGAGGACCCCCGGCGCCGGGCATGCGAGGGGGCACGGCCCGCCGGCCGGATGATGCCCGCCGGTCACCCCTCGGGCCGGGGCGCTTCCCCCGCTGCCCGCTCCCGGTCGAGCTGTTCGCGCTGGGGGCCCACCGTGTACTTCGGGTCGCGGGCCGACGCGACGCCCGCCGCGAACACCCCGAACCGGGTGCACGCCGACCCGGCGAGCAGGGCCAGACCCGAGGCGACGGCGGGTCCGCGACGGTCGCCGAGCAGGACGGCTCCCGCCGCGCCCGCGACGGTCAGCAGGCGCGCCGTGCGCAGCAGGGTGCCCGCCCGGCCCTCCTGCCAGGTCTCGGCGACGATGCCGAGCCGCTGCTCGGCCGCCTTCGACACCACCGTGTCGGCGACCGCGGCCAGCCCGGCGGCGCAGCGCGCGGGCGCGTTCTCCGCCGTCGTCCCGGCGACGAGCGCCATGCCGGCCGCGGCGGCCGTCGCGGAGGCGGCGAACAGGTAGGGCAGTTCACGGTGGACGCCGTGCCAGGCGGGCACGGCCGTGTCCGCCGCCAGCACTCCGGTGTAGGTCGCGACCGCGGGCCCCAGCAGGGCGGCCGCCGTGGTGGCCGCCGCTCCGGTCCTGGGCAGCCGGCCGCTCACCGCGCTCGCGGCGGCGACCCCCGCCGCGGGTGCGTAGGCGGACAGCAGCCAGGAGCCCACGTTCATCGGCGAGGTCGGCTTGAACACGCGGAGCATGTTCGCGAAACGGCCGGGCCGTCCCAGGTCGTGGACGAGGGCGACGGTGGACAGCGAGATCGCGGTGAGCGAGGAGATCTTGAGCGCCGTCGCGGTGGTGGTACGCCCGGTGAGCTGGGCGCCCGCGGCCAGCACCGACCCGGCTCCCGCGAGCCCGCCGAGGAAGAAGTACCCGGCGATGTCGGGTGCCGCCCAGGAGGGCGCCTTGATGACCGGCCGCCCGTAGTACGACTGGAACTCGGCCCGCGGTACGACGGAGCGCTCGCCCCCGCGCCGGCGACGGGTGCCCGGGGCGCTGGTCATCGGCGTCCCCTTCCGGACAGCGCGAAGGACAGCGCGACGCCGCCCAGCAGCGACACGGCCGCCGCTCCGGCGTGCTTCCACATCGCCGGCAGATCGCGGGTGGTGACGACGGGGTGCGGCGGCAGGCCGTACACCTCCGGTTCGTCGAGCAGCAGGAAGAACGCGCCGTCGCCGCCGACCCCGTCCTCGGGGTCGTGGCCGTACAGCCGGGCCTCCGGGACGCCCGCCTCGTGGAGTTCGTCCACGCGCAGCGCGGCCCGCTCCCGCAGTTCGTCCAGCGGGCCGAACTGGATGGACTCCGTCGGACAGGCCTTGGCGCAGGCGGGTTCCTGACCGGCACCGAGGCGGTCGTAGCACATCGTGCACTTGAACGCCCGTCCGTCGGCGGGCCGTTGCTCGATGACGCCGTACGGGCAGGCGGGTACGCAGTAGCCGCAGCCGTTGCAGATGTCCTCCTGCACGACGACCGTGCCGAACTCGGTGCGGAACAGGGAGCCGGTGGGGCAGACGTCCAGGCACGCCGCGTGGGTGCAGTGCTTGCACACGTCGGAGGACATCAGCCAGCGCATCTCGCCGCCCTCGTCCTCCGGGGACGACGACGGCGACGGCGACGGTGTCGACTGCTGCGCGGCCAGGGGCAGTTCGGTGCGGCCGTCGGGCCGGGGCTGTTCGATGAAGGCGACGTGCCGCCATGTGGACGCGCCGAGCGCCTCCGTGTTGTCGTACGACATGCCGGTCAGCGACAGCCCGTCCTCGGGGATCGCGTTCCACTCCTTGCAGGCCACCTCGCACGCCTTGCAGCCGATGCAGACGGAGGTGTCGGTGAAGAAGCCGACCCGCTCCGCGCCGTCCGTGGGTACTTCGCTCATTTCCTGGGCTCCGTCCCGGTCTTGTCGCTGATGTGGGCCCGCCTGCGGTATTCGGCGACCAGCTTCGGCAGGTCCGGTCCGCGGGGGCGGCGGCCGGGACGGATGTCAGCGGTCAGGGCCTTGTCCTCCTGGATGTGGGCGTTGGGATCGAGGGCGATGGCGACGAGTTCGTTGGCCGCGTCCCCGGTGGCGACGCCGTTGGGCCCCCAGTGGAAAGGCAGTCCGATCTGGTGGACCGTGCGGCCCTGCACCCTCAGCGGACGGATCCGTTCGGTGACCATCACGCGCGCCTCGACGGCGTTGCGCGCGGTGACGATGGTGGCCCAGCCGCCGTGTTCCAGGCCGCGTTCCCGTGCCAGCGCGGGCGAGATCTCGCAGAAGAACTCCGGTTGCAGCTCGGAGAGATACCCCGACCAACGGCTCATTCCGCCCGCAGTGAAGTGTTCGGTCAGCCGGTGCGTGGTGACGATGTACGGGAAGACGCCGGCGCCCTTCTCGTCGCCGCTCGGGTGGTAGCGGTTGCCCTCCCGTGCCAGCAGCTGCCGTACCGGCGAGCGCGGGGTCGACGGGTACAGGGCGTTGGTGAAGGGCGAGTCCTGGGGCTCGTAGTGGGTGGGCAGCGGTCCATCCTCCAGGCCGGCCGGGGTGAACAGCCAGCCCTTGCCGTCGGCCTGCATGATGAACGGGTCGTCGCCGCGCAGCGCGTCGGGCCCCTTGGCGTCGTCGTCGGGTACGTGGTCGGGCGCCCGGTCGGGGATGAAGTCGGGGACGTCCCGCCCGGTCCACCGGCCCGCGTCCGCGTCCCACCACACGTACTTCTTGCGTTCGCTCCACGGGCTGCCGTCGGGGGCCGCCGAGGCACGGTTGTAGAGGATCCGCCGGTTGGCGGGCCACGCCCAGGCCCATTCGGCGGCCACCCAGTCCTGTTCGCTGCCGGGTTTGCGGCGGGCGGCCTGGTTGACGCCGTCGGCGTACACACCGCAGTAGATCCAGCAGCCGCACCGGGTGGAACCGTCGTCCTTGAGCTGCGTGTACGCGCTGAGCGGGGCGCCGTCCGGGCCGTGGCCGTTGATCTCGGCGAGTACGGCGTCGGCGACGGGTTCCTCGAGCGGGCCGTTCACGGGGTAGTCCCAGGCCAGGTCGAGGATGGCGCGGTCCATGGGGTCGGTGGAGCCGGCCAGCTTCTCCCGGATGCGCCGGCCGAGGTGGTACGTGAACCACAGGTCGCTGCGCGCGTCGCCCTCGGGTTCCACGGCCGTGTGGTGCCACTGCACCCAGCGGTTGGTGTTGGTGAAGGAGCCGGACTTCTCGGTGTGGGAGGCGGCCGGGAAGAAGAACACCTCGGTGCCGATGTCCTCGGTGCGCAGTTCCCCGGTCTCGATCTCGGGGCCGTCCTGCCACCAGGTCGCCGACTCGATGAGGGAGAAGTCGCGCACGACCAGCCACTCGAGGTTCGCCATGCCGAGACGTTGCAGGCGGGTGTTGGCGGAGCCGACGGCCGGGTTCTCCCCCATCAGGAAGTAGCCCTTGCAGGTGCCGTCGAGCTGCGCGGCGACCGTCTGGTAGGTGGAGTGGTCGCCGGTGAGCCGTGGCAGGTGGTCGAAGCAGAAGTCGTTGTCGGGCGTGGCCGCGTCGCCGTAGTACGACTTCAGCAGGCTCACGAAGTACGCCCGCATGTCGCCCCAGAAGCCCTTCTCCGTGCGGCTGGCCTCCACGAAGGTGTCGAGGTCGATGTGGGTGTGGGCGTGCGGCATCGGCAGGTAGCCGGGCAGCAGGTTGTACAGGGTCGGGATGTCGCTCGACCCCTGGATGGAGGCGTGGCCGCGCAGGGCCTGGATGCCGCCGCCGGGGCGGCCGATGTTGCCGAGCAGCAACTGCAGGATGCCGGCCGCGCGGATGTACTGGGAGCCCACCGTGTGCTGGGTCCAGCCGACGGCATAGCAGAAGGAACTGGTCCGATCCGGGCCGGAGTTGGCGGTCAGGTCCGCGCAGACGCGCAGAAAGGTCGCGCGCGGCACACCGCAGATCTCCTCGACCACCTCGGGGGTGTAGCGGGCGTAGTGGCGCTTGAGGACCTGGTAGACGCAGCGCGGGTGCTGGAGCGTCGGGTCGGCGGGGGCCTTCGGGCTGGTGCGGGCGCCGCCCGAGCCGTGGGTCTCCGCGCCGCCGAACGACTTGGTCCGCTCCTCGTACTGTTCGTCGACCTCGCCGGTGGGCTGCTGGACGTCGACGCCCTCGTACTGCCAGCTGTGCGGGTCGTAGTGCCGCTTCTCCTCGTCGAGGCCGGAGAAGACACCGTCGAGGTCCTCGGTGTCGCGGAAGTCCTCGCGGACCAGTGTGGCGGCGTTGGTGTAGTTGAGGACGTACTCGCGGAAGTCCTTCTCCTCGGTGAGCACGTGGTTGATGATGCCGCCGAGGAAGGCGATGTCGGTGCCCGCGCGGATGGGGACGTGCAGGTCGGCCAGGGCGCTGGTGCGGGAGAAGCGCGGGTCGACGTGGATGATCCGGGCGCCGCGCTTCTTGGCCTCCATGACCCACTGGAAGCCGACCGGGTGGGCCTCGGCGTAGTTGGAGCCCTGGATGACGATGCAGTCGGAGTGCTGGAGGTCCTGCATGAAGGTGGTGGCGCCGCCGCGCCCGAAGGAGGTGCCGAGACCGGCCACGGTGGCGCTGTGACAGACCCGGGCCTGGTTCTCCACCTGCACCACGCCGAGACCGGTCAGCAGCTTCTTGATCAGGTAGTTCTCCTCGTTGTCGAGCGTCGCGCCGCCGAGACTGGCGATGCCCATGGTGCGGGCGGTGCGTTTGCCGTCCTGCTCCCACTGCCAGGTCTCGCGCCGGGTGCGGATCACCCGCTCGGCGACCATGTCCATCGCGGTGTCCAGGTCGAGGGGTTCCCAGTCGGTGGCGTGCGGGCGACGGTGGAGGACCTGGTGGCGGCGCGCGGGCCCGGTGGTGAGCTGGAGGGTGGCCGAGCCCTTGGGACACAGCCGGCCACGGCTCACCGGGGAGTCGGGATCGCCCTCGATCTGGACGACCTGCTCGTCCTTGACGTAGACCTGTTGGCCGCACCCGACGGCGCAGTACGGGCAGATGGACTTCACGACCCGGTCGGCGGTGTCGGTGCGCGGGCGCAGCCGTTCGGTGTGCGCGGACTTCGCGGCGCTGCCCCGGCCCGTGCGGTCGGTGCCGGTGAGCTGGCGGTAGACGGGCCAGGAGCGGACCCGGTCGGAGATGCCCATGCTGGCTCCCAGTCGCGATCGGTTCGCGGTCAGGCGGAGGACTCGTCGGGCACGGGGTGCTCCGGGTGTACGGACGCCGACTTCGGGGCGCCCTGTCGGCCCGTGCCCGCCTCGTCGGTGTCCGGTACGTCGGTGTCCGGCACGTCGGTGTCCGGCACCTCGGAAGCCCGCGCGTCGTCCGACCGGCCCGGCTCGCCCGATCCTTCCGGTTCGTTCACGTCGTCGGTGTCGCCGCGTTCGCGCGAGGGCACCACCTCCCAGGGGTCCTCCCCCGCGTGCGCCTGCTGGTCCGGCAGGTCCCGCGGAATGGGGCTGCCGTTCTCACCTGGTCCTTCGTGGCGGTGTTCGGCCACGACGTACTCCCTTCACCGCGGCTGGGCGACAGGCGAGTACCCCGCGACGACCAGCGAAACCTCAGTGCGGTGCCCGCTCCTCCAGGGCCGCGCGCCAGGCCGGGAGGGGCCCCTGCGGCTCGGGCTCGGCGCGCCTGCCGCCGCGGGCGAAGAAGTCGGCCAGCGGCAGGATCGCGGCGCCGACGGTGACCGCGTCGGGGCCGAGCAGGCCCATCTCGACGGTGACCTTCTCGGCCGGGTGGCGCAGGGCGTACGACACCGCGTGCCGGCGTACGGCGGGCAGGAACCGCGCGCCCAGCTGGAGGCCGGCCCAGCCGCCGATGAGGATGCGCTCCGGCTGGAAGAGGTTGATCAGGTCGGACAGGCCGGCCCCCAGGTACTCGGCGGTCTCCTCCAGGACGGCGAGCGCCACCGGGTCGGCCGCGGTGCCCTCGGGCGGGTAGGCGGCGGCCAGCATGGCGGTCAGCGCGGTCTCCTCGTCGACGCCCTCCACCGGGTGCCCGCCCTCCTCACGCCAGCGTTCGAGCAGCGACTCGGCGCCCGCGTACGCCTCGAGGCAGCCGAGGGCTCCGCAGCGGCAGCGGCGCCCCCTGACCCGTACCGTCAGATGACCCCACTCGACGGCCCGGCCGTGCTCCACCTCGGGCGTCACCAGGCAGGCACCGACACCGGAACCGAAGAGGACGACGACCGCGTTGCGGGCGCCGCGGCCACCGCCGAACCACATCTCGGCCTGGCCGAGGGTCTTGGCCCCGTTGTCGATGAAGTAGGGGACGGCGTCCGGGAGTTGGGATCCGGCGCGGAGCAGCTCTTCCAGCGGGACCGCGTCCCAGCCGATCGTCTGCCCGTGCACGACGGCGCCCCGGTCCGGGGTGCGTTCGACGATGCCGGGCACGCCGATGCCGACACCGAGGAGCCGCTCGGGGGCGATGCGGGCGGCGGCGAGCACCTCGGCGATGCCGTCGCGGATGTGACCGACGATGCCCTCGACCTCGTACCGCTGTCGCGCCAACGGGTGCTGCACCCGGGCGAGTTCGGTCAGGGCCAGGTCGAACAGCTCGATCCGCACCCGGGTCTCGCCGACGTCGACGCCGATCATGTAACCGCTGTCGGGTGCCGCGCGCAGCAGGGTGCGGGGGCGGCCGCCGTCGGAGTCGACACTGCCGGCCTCCTCGACCAGGCCGTCGGCGACGAGATCGGCGACGACGTTGCTCACGGAACCGGAGCTGAGCCCGGTCACCGGGCCGAGCTCGAAGCGGCTGAGGGGTCCGTCGAAGTAGAGCCGTTGTAGTACGGCCGTGCGGTTGGCCCGCCTGAGGTCGCGTACCGTGCGCCCGTTCCGCCCCGCCATGTGGCTCCTTCTCCGAACCGCGCCGACCTGCAAGATACCCCTGCGGGGGCGCCGGGCGCGAGTTTCGTCCACCCCTTAATTCACGATCTGAACGAAGCCGTGCGCGGCACCGCGGGCCACATGCGCCCCGGAGACACCTCTCATACGGTGGCGGACTCCTCGATCTCGCGCAGCGCGGCGTCGAGTTCCGGGGCCACGGTGTCCTGGAGCCACCGGTTCTGCTCCGCGCCGATCTCCCGCGGCACCGACTCCGTGAGCATGATCAGGTAGAGGTAGCTGCGGTAGAGGGCGAGGCGGAGCCTGCCGGAGGCGTCGAACGCGGCCCGGCCGCCCGCTTCCCGGTAGCCGGCCAGAAACGCCTCGTCCTTCTCGATGTCGCCGAGCAGGGCGAGGGACACGAAGTCGGCCACCGGATCGCCCCAGAACATGCGCTCCCCGTCGATGAGCCCGCCGACGCGCGGCACCCCTGCCGAGTGGTCGACCAGGATGTTGCCCCGCCACAGGTCGAAGTGGACCAGGCGCGGGACCGTGATCTCGTCGAGGACGTGGTGGGCGGTGCCCAGTGTGCGGGCCACCTCGTCGGCGGGGCGGGGCAGCCGGGCCCGGTAGCGGCGGGCGTCGTCGAGGACCGCGTCGGTCATGGCGGTGAACGCGGTGCGCCAGTCGGCGGCCGGCGGGCCGAGGGCCCCGGACGGGTAACCGAAGCCCGTCCCGGTCACGCGGTGCAGGCGGGCCACCTGACGACCCAACTCCTCGCGCAGAGAAGCCCGTTCGGCGGGCGTGAGCGAGTCGTCCCAGGGATCACCGGGGCAGGCGGTCATCAACAGGTGGCGTTCACCGCTGCCCACGACCTTCGGCGCCGTGACGCCGGCCCGCTCGGCGGCCCGATAGAACTCCGCTTCGGAGACGAGAAGGCGCCGCTCGTGCCGCAGGCCCGGGACGGTCTCCGCGGGCGGCACCTTCAGCACATAGCGACCGCCGTCGGTGAGGAGGAGTTCCTCGACGGTGTTGTAGGTGCCGCCGGTCATCGCGCGCAGGCCCACGAGACGGCCGGGCGGAAGTCCCGCCGCGACCAGAGCCCCCCGCGCCCGCTCCCAGGAATCCACCACAGCTCCCCCACCCCTCCCTCGACCGGCCGGTCCCGGCACGCCCTCGACGTGACGCCCGGCCCGTCCCGAGCCGGCGAGTCACCACCGCGACGCCATGACGCCGCCGCGTGGGCGATGCCGGCCGCCGGTCGGCCGGTGTCGGGCCGACGCTCGGGACGACAGCGTACGGAACGCGCCCTCCAGGAGGGGCATGTCACCGGCCGGTCGGTCCGGGTGCAGGTTCATGGTGATGCGCAGGTCCTGGTCGACCGCCGGCCCCGCGGAGAAGGCGGCGACATGGCGCAGCGCCGCACGCGCCCGCGCCGAAACGGCATCCCGGAAATTCACTGGCTCCCCCGCATATGGCTGCCTAGCCTAGGTGTAAACCTAGTAACCCTAGGTTGTGTTGGGCCCGCAGTAGTCAGGGCTCCAGAGACCACCGACCCAGGAGACCTCCCCCATGAAAGCACTCACCGAGCAGCGCATCCGTGACTCCTTCGTCAACTGCTCGAAGGGAGAGGCCAAGCGTCTCGCCGTGCCCCGGAATCTCGACGAACGCCCCTGGGACGACCTCGACTTCCTCGGCTGGCGCGACCCGGGGGCGCCCGACCGGAGCTATCTGGTCACCGAGCGGGAGGGCCGGCCCGTCGGCGTCACACTGCGCTTCCCGCCCGCCACACGTGGCTTTCTGCACCGAAGCATGTGCTCGCTGTGCCTGACGACGCATCCGGGCGGGGGCGTCTCCCTGATGACGGCCCGCAAGGCGGGAACCGCGGGCCGCGAAGGCAACTCGGTCGGCCTGTACATGTGTACCGACCTGGCCTGCTCCCTCTACGTCCGGGGCAGGAAGGTCCCGGAGAGCGGGAGCCGCTTCGAGGAGAGCCTCACGCTGGAGGAACAGATCGCCCGCACCACGGGCAACCTGGCCGCCTTCCTCGACAGGCTCTATGTCTGACGTCCGAGCCGCCGGCGCCGTGCCTCCCCTGCGGCAACCTCACGAAGGTCGCCGGTCACCCGTCAACGGTCTCGCAGCCCTGCCGCCTCCACCCGGTGAAGGTGGACCGAGGGCGATGTCGTAGGGACCGTCCGGACAGTCGGTGCCGGTGCTGCGGTCGGCCGGCCCCTTTCCAGCCACGAGCGGGCCGGTGATCCGACCGAGCGGAGATCGACGAGATGCAGGGTGCCTTCCCGCGCGACAGCCTGGGCCGGGGGTACGTGAGCGTCGGCCCTGACCTGGTCGCGTTTCCCTCACCTGCCGGTCCGGGATGTTCGCGGTCGGACGGGTACGGGTCCTGGTGCGTCGCGGACAGTTTCGGTCCGCGATGAGTAGCGTCGGTACATCTGTGGAAGGGGTCAGCGCAAGGATGCGAGATGTACGTGAGTTGACGGCGTCGCCTGTGCGGCTGGTGAAGCGGCACCGGGACCCCGTGGTCGTGCAGACGCTGCGGTCGGCGGTCGCGGCGTCACTCGCGTACGTCGTCGCCCTGCGACTGAGTCCCGAGGCGGCGCCGCTCACCGCGCCGCTGACCGCGCTGCTGGTCGTCCAGGTCACCCTGTACGCCACCCTCACCAACGGCATCCGCCGGGTGAACGCCGTGGTGGCCGGGGTCCTGGTCGCCATCGCCTTCAGCATGCTGGTGGGACTGACCTGGTGGAGCCTCGCGCTGCTGATCGTGGCGTCGCTGGGCGTCGGGCATCTGGTGCGGGTCGACGAGTACGTGCCCGAAGTGGCGATCAGCGCGATGCTGGTGCTCGGGGTCACCACCGTCGGGGACACCGCGTGGGCGCGCATCCTGGAGACGCTGATCGGCGCGGTCGTCGGAATGGGCTGCAACCTGCTGCTCGCCCCACCGGTGTGGGTGGACGAGGCGGGCGAGTCGATCGAGGAGCTGGCCCGGCGCGTGCGGCAGCTGATGCTGCGCCTGGGCGAGCAGGCCGCGGGCCGTACGCCCGTCGAGCAGGCGGCGGCCCAGCTGCATGAGGCACGCCGGCTGGACCACGACATCGTGCAGGTGGACGCCGACCTGCGGCAGGCGGAGGACAGCCTGCGGCTCAATCCCCGGGTCCGCGAGGGACTGCTCCACCGGGTGGTGCTGCGCACCGGTCTGGACACGCTGGAGATCTGCACGGTCGTTCTGCGGGTCCTCGCCCGCACCTTCACCGACCTCGCGAAGGAGCGTCATTCCCAGCCGCTGTTCCCGCCGGGGACGGGTACGGCCGTGGAACGGCTGCTGTCCGAGATCGCCGACGCGGTGGTGAGCTTCTCGGTGCTGGTCACCACGGACGTCAGCCACAGTGCGGAGTCGGCGGAGGAACGGCTCAGCGCCGAGTTGCGGCAGGCCGCGACCTCCCGCGACAAACTGGCCCAGCTCCTCCTCGACGAGGTACAGCGCGACACCCGGCACTGGCAACTGCACGGCGCTCTGCTGACGGAGGTCAACCGCATCATCGACGAGCTCGACACCGAGCACCGCTCCCGTCGGCTCTTCGAGGAACTGGACCGGGTCAGCCAGGAGCAGCGCCGGCGGAGGCCCCGGCTCACCCGGCTGCGCGAGAGCGTGCGGGTTCCGGAGCGGTTGCGCCGGAACCGGGGGACGGCCGCCGGTCGTTCTAGGTGACGAAGTCATCGGGAGCGACGAGGGGCGGGCGGATGGCCGACACCACCGTGCGGATCGACGGGAACACACTGCGGCTGCCGGGCGGTGTGGCCGTCCGGTTCGTGCGCACACTGCGCCTGCCCGAGACGGGCACGCACGCGTTGCCGCCCGGCCTCGGCGAGTTCCCCGTCCGCCGTGTCGCGGACTACCCCGACACCGTGCCGGAGGCCTGGCGGGCGCGCGGCGGCGTGATGCTGCCGGTGTACCTGCGCGAGGCGATGTGGCTGAGCTTCGCCGGCACCACGGAGCCGGCCGCGCTGCAGGTCGGGGTGGGCAAGGTGTGCGCGGTCTCGGGGCGGCCGTGGAGCGACCGGCTGTCCCGCGAGCCGCAGAACTACGTCGTACTGCCGCGCCAGCCGTGGCTGGACGGCATCAACTCGGGGAAGGGCACCGTCCGCCAGTTCGTGGCGGTGCCTCTGGGACTGGGCGCGACCGTCGAGGGACAGGTCACGGGCGAGGAGGTGTGGGGCGGCGTACAGCTGCAGTCGTTCCCGCTGAAGGACGCGGAGCTCGCCCGCTGGCGGGAGGAGGAGCGGCGCCGGGCGGAGCAGGTCGTCCGCTCGGTGAAGACGGCCGGGGCCTACGGCGCCGCGATGCCCATGGCGGCACCGCCCGCCCCCGGCGCGGCACCGGCTCCCGCCGCGGCTGCCGGCGCCGCCCGGCCGCGGGCCGCCGCGGCGATGGGGCTCGGCGTCGGCGGTTCGATGCGCCAGGAGGTGTACCGGGACGACCGGTCCGTGCGGGACTGGGCCCGGAAACCGGCCGGGCGGGTCTTCGTGCATCTGGTGACGCCCCCGGAGTGGCGCCGCATCACCGGGGAGGCTCCCCCGCCGTCCCCGGTGGACCGCGCGGCCTACACGCGCGCCGGACTGCCCTGGTACGACTACTACGACCAGGACTCCGAGGACCTCGCCCCCACCGACGCACTCGGGGCCGTACAGCCGGTGGGCGACTGGCTCGGCGACGACCACGATCCCTGGCAGGAGCCCACACCGCACCAGGTGAAACCCCTGAAGGACACCCCGGGCAAGCCGATCGAGGACGGCGACTGGTAGCCCCGGAACACGACGCCCGACGGGGGCCAGCAGACGCGGCCGACAGCCGCCGACGCGGTCGGCAGGGGTCGGCGACGCGGGCGGCCCGCCGGACGGCGCGCACGACAGCTGTCGGCAGCACGCCCGGGCGCCAGCGGCAGCAGCGCGACCGGCAGACCCCGGCGGCACGCCCGCAGCACGGCGCCGACGCGGCTGGAAACCAGCGGCGGCGCCTGTTGGCGGCGGCACACGTCTCGACTCGTTCGTCACACGTCGCCAACGCGGCCACCCGACACACCGGCGGCACGCCCGCAGCACGGCGCCGACGCGGCTGGAAACCAGCGGCGGCGCCTGTTGGCGGCGGCACACGTCTCGACTCGTTCGTCACACGTCGCCAACGCGGCCACCCGACACACCTCGGCGCACACTGACGTCGTCGGCACGCCCGGGCGCCAGCGGCAGCAGCGCGACCGGCAGACCCCGGCGGCACGCCCGCCATACGGCGCCGGCGCAGCCGCAGACCAGCGGCGGCGCGGCCGGCGTCGGCCGCGCGGCCCGTCGGCGTCGGCGCAGCCGCAGACCAGCGACGTCGGCGCGGCAGGCGTCGGCGGCAGGGCCCGTCGGCGTCGACGGTGCACGCTGCAGACGGTGTCGGCGCGGTCGGCGGACCGTCGCCGACGCGGTCGGCGGACCTCGCGGCGCGCAACGGTTGCCGGCGCCGGCAATCGTTGCGTGCCGCGCAACAGGGAGGGGCTTTCTTGCATGACGCGGGTCGTCCGCGTCAAGGTGGCTGTTCGCGAGCAGGCGACGGACGGGGCAGGTGGGCATTCGCGTGCGGGACATGGGCAGTGAGGCACGGGCGTCGCGCGGCGTATGGAGCAGGCGCCGTTTCCTCGGCGCCGTCGCGGGAGCCGCCGCCGTGACGGCACTGCCGGCGCCCGCGCCGCCCGGTTCCGCGCCCGGCCGTACCGACGCCGGCACGCCCGGTTCCGCATCCGGCCGTACCCCCGCGGGCGCCGAGACCTCCGCCGCACCGCCGCCACCGACGGGGAAGCCGGCCCGCACGCGCCCGCTCCTCCTCGGGACCTACACCTCGGTCGAGGGCGGCGGCAAGGGCGTCGGCTTCGCCGGCTACGACTCCGAGACGGGTCGGATCACCGGGAACGGAACGCTCCCGGGTATCGAGAACCCGTCGTTTCTGGCACGGCATCCCAGCGGCCGGACGCTGTACGCGGTGAACGAGCGCGAGGCCGGCGCCGTGACCGCCGTCCGGCTGGCCGACCGCGCGATCCTCGGCACCCGCGGCACCGGCGGCTCGGGCCCCTGTCACGTGTCCGTGCATCCGGGCGGGCGCTGGCTGCTCAGCGCCGACTACGGCTCCGGCAGCGTGGCCGTGCATCCCATCGACGCCTCGGGCGCGCTCGGCGAGCGGACCGACCTGGTCACGCATTCCAGCCCGCCGCCCGGGCCGGGCCAACAGGGCCCGCACGCCCACCAGTTCGTCACGAGTCCCGACGGCGGTCATCTGCTGGCCGTCGATCTGGGCACCGACACCGTGTACACCTACCGCCTCGACGAACGCGAGGGCACGCTGACCGAGACCTCCCGGGCGCACACCCGGCCGGGCGCCGGTCCGCGCCACCTCACCTTCCATCCCGGCGGCCGGTACGCCTATCTGGCCAACGAGGTCGACGACACGGTCGCGGTCTGCGCCTACGACCCGGCCACCGGCCGTCTGTCCATCGGCGCGCCGCGGTCCACGGGAACGGGGCCGGGCACCAGTTACCCGGCGCAGTTCCTGGTGACCTCGGACGGCTCGTACGCCTACCTCGCCAACCGGGGCGACAACACGCTGACGCGGTACGCGGTGGAGGCCGACGGCGCCCGGCTCAGGCTGCTGGACACGGTTCCGGTGGCCGGTGACTTCCCGCGGCAGATCGCCTTCTCGCCGGACGGTCGGCTGCTGTTCGCGGCGAACCAGAAGTCCGGCACCGTGAGCGTGTTCCACGTGGACGGGTCGAGTGGCGGACTGCGGCTCGCGGGCGAGCCGTTCGCGTCACCGGTCGCGGTCTGTGCGCTGCCGCTGTAGGGGGCGCGGGCAGGAGGCCGTACCGGCCTGGGCGAGCAGGACGTGCATCCGTTCGGTGAGCTGCGAGACGTCGTCGGCGGGCGTGTGGAACGGCAGCCGTACGTCGCCGTGCGTGCGGGCCCGCTCGATCCGCAGGGTCAGTCCGTGGCGGTCGACGGCGAGGGGCTGGACGCGCACCGCGCCGTGCAGGCTGTCGGAGTCGACGAGACGCGTGAGGCGTTCGACGGCGTCGCCGTGGCAGTCGGCGAGATGGGTCAGCAGGTGGGCCTCGGCCAGGGCCAGCGGGTCGGGCCGCGCGGCGGTGTACTCCTCGACGCCGACGACCACGGCGCCGGACGGCCGGCGCAGCACGACGCGGGTGGCCCGGAACGTCAGGTGGCCGTCCTCGGCGGTGAACCAGCCGGCGAGCCAGACGCGGGCGCGGACCCGGTCGCGTACGGGGACGGGCGCGACGTCGGCGAACTCCAGGACGGCGGACGGCTCGCCGCGGGGTGCGCAGATCGCGGCCGCGAGCAGGGCGCTGTCCTCGGGCACGTGCAGGGACACCCGGCCGTCCTCGTCGACACTGTGCGCGCCGACGAACTCCTCACGCCCGCCGTCCGCCGTCACCGCGCAGGACCACGCGGCGCCGAGCACGGAGCGGACCTGTTCCGCCGCGGCAGGCGCGGCCGTCCAGACTTGACTGTCACCCATTCCGGTCCTCCATTAGGTAAGGCTTGCCTAACCTATCGAAGATCGGCGTCCACGCCAACCGGCAGAGGCGAACCGGTGTGGTGGTGCTCAGCCCGCGATGACACCCAGCAGCGCCCGCGCGCACAGGTCGCGCACCTGCTCCCGGTCCGGGCCTCCGCCCCGGAGCCACTCCAGGCAGACCGCGGTGGTGAAGGCCAGCCAGCCCCGCACGGCCAGCCGTACGTCGGCCCGTCCCTCGAAGGCCGGGCCGAACTCGGGGTCGGCGCCGAGGGCCGCCAGGATCTGCCGCTCCTGCGCGGCCAGCGCCCGCTGATAGACCCTGCGCACGGCCTGGTCCCCCGCCGCGTCCGCACGATGGAAGGCGCGGTACCCGTGGGCGTGCTCCTGGACGTACTCCAGATACGTGTCGAGCCCCGCGGCGAGCTGTTCGCGCACCGGGACGCCGGGCACCGCCGCCGTCATGCGCAGCATCCGCTCGCTCTCGCGCTCGACCACGGCCGCGAAGAAGTCCCGCTTGGTCGGGAAGTAGTGGTAGAGCAGCCCCCGCGAGACTCCGGCGATCTCGGCGACCCGTTCGATCCGGACCTCGTCGTAGGGGCTCTCCGAGAACAGCCGCGCCCCGACCGTCAGAAGCTGCTCCCTGCGCTCCTCGGTGCTGAGCCGGCGGCGCGTGCGCCCGCCCTCGTTCGCGGCCATCCCCGCACCTTACTTGACGCCGGTTCAACAAGGGGACGAGACTGGACACGCTATTGAACCCACGTACAACACGCGCTGCGCGCGACGTACCGCCGGATCGGTCGCCGGACGAGTCGCCTGGTCAGTCGCCGGATCAAGGGAGATCGCGTCATGGCGGAGACGACGACCGGAGCCGGACTGCCGAGCGGGTTCCGCGGCGCGGAACAGGGCTGGCCCGAACTGCACCGCATCCCGCGTCCGCCGTACCGGGTGCCGCTGCTCGGCGACGTGCTGGGCGCGAGCCGGCGCACTCCCCTGCAGGACTCCCTCCGGTTCGCCCGCAGGCTGGGGCCGATATTCCGGCGCCGGGCCTTCGGCCGGGAGTTCGTGTTCGTGTGGGGCGCGGATCTCGTGGCGGACCTGGCGGACGAGGCGCGCTTCGCCAAGCACGTCGGGCTCGGGGTCGCCAACCTCCGGCCGGTCGCCGGGGACGGCCTGTTCACGGCGTACAACCACGAGCCCAACTGGCAACTGGCGCACGACGTCCTGGCGCCGGGCTTCAGCCGCGAGGCGATGGAGGGCTACCACCCGATGATGCTCGCCGTGGCGGAGCGGCTCACCGGCCACTGGGACCGCGCGCTGACGGCGGGCCGCCCGGTGGACGTGCCCGGCGACATGACCAAACTGACCCTGGAGACGATCGCGCGGACCGGCTTCGGGCACGACTTCGGCTCCTTCGAACGCGACCGGCCGCATCCCTTCGTGACCGCGATGGTGGGCACGCTCGGCTACGCCCAGCGGCTGAACACCGTGCCCTCGCCGCTGCTGTTGCGCGGGGCCGCCCGCCGCAACGAGGCCGACATCGCCCACCTCGACCGCACGGTCGACGACCTGGTGCGAGCCCGCCGTGCGGCCGGCGGGGCGGGCCGGGGCGGTGACCTGCTGGACCGGATGCTGGAGACGGCCCACCCGGAGACCGGGGAGCGGCTGTCGCCGGAGAACGTACGCCGTCAGGTCATCACCTTCCTGGTGGCCGGCCACGAGACCACCTCGGGTGCGCTGTCCTTCGCTCTGCACCACCTCTCCCGGCACCCCGACGTCGCGGCCCGCGCCCGTGCCGAGGTGGATCGGGTCTGGGGCGACACGCCCGCGCCCGGCTACGACCAGGTGGCCCGGCTGCGCTACCTGCGCCGGATCCTCGACGAGTCGCTGCGGCTGTGGCCGACGGCACCGGCCTTCGCCCGGGAGGCCCGGCACGACACCGTACTGGCCGGGGACCACCCGATGCGCCGGGGCGCGTGGGCACTGGTCCTCACGCCGATGCTGCACCGCGACCCCGCCGTCTGGGGCGCCGACGCCGAACGTTTCGACCCGGACCGGTTCGACCCGGCGGCCGTACGGTCCCGGCCCCCGCACACCTTCAAGCCGTTCGGCACCGGGGCGCGGGCGTGCATCGGGCGCCAGTTCGCGCTGCACGAGGCCACGCTGGTCCTCGGTCTGCTGCTGCGCCGCTATGAGCTGCGTCCCGACCCCGGCTACCGGCTGCGCGTGGC
This sequence comes from Streptomyces sp. NBC_00289, assembly GCF_041435115.1. NCBI lineage: Bacteria > Bacillati > Actinomycetota > Actinomycetes > Kitasatosporales > Streptomycetaceae > Streptomyces > Streptomyces sp. NBC_00289. Next base: position 1,939,501 of record NZ_CP108046.1, read on the forward strand.
CGAGCGGCTCACGCTGATGCCCGAGGGACTGCGGCTGCACCTGGAGCGCAGGCCCGCGGCCACGGTCCCGGTGCCCGGGGCCGAGCTGCCCGCCCCGGAGCTACGGTGTCCAGTGCGCGGGGCGGGTGACTGACTCGGGCAGCCGGGTGCCGGCGCCGCCCCGGGCCGCGTTCACCTGAGGCTGGGTCAGGAAGAGGGCGCCGGTCAGGTCGGCGTCCGTGAGGTCGGCGTCGCGCAGGTCGGCGCCGATCAGGTCCGCTCCCCGCAGGTCCGCGCCCCGCAGATCGGCGGCGATGAGGTAGGCGCCGCGCAGGCTCGCACCGCGCAGGTCGGCGCCTTCGAGCCGGGCTCCCATCAGATCGGCGCCCCGGCGGTCCTTGCGGCGGCCGCGCGTTCCGGCCCGGGCCAGCTCGCTGGTCCTCAGCAGCAGCTCGTTGACCTCCTGCCGGTGTGCGCCGATGTCCAGCGCGACCAGTTCCTCCGGGGTTCCGCGGGTGAGCCGCTCCGTCTTCTCCAGGGCCCGCCGCAGATCGGCGTGGACCGGGCGGGCCGCGGACAGGGTGAGCGCCTCGGTGAGGTACCAGAGCAGCTCGTGCAGATGGCGGACGGCCGGGAACACCTCGGACATGCGGCGGACCTGTCCGGGCGGGCCCGTGCGCCAGTCCTGCCCGCCGAAGGTGACCTGCGAGACCTTCTGTCCGGCACCGAAGCAGTCGTAGACCGTGCAACCGCCGAAGCCCTTCTGCCGCAGCTTCGTGTGGATGCCGCACCGGTGGTCGCCCTGGAGGTTCCGGCAGGGCGTGCCGGCCGGTTTGCCGATCGCGAAGTCGGCCGAGGCGGCGAAGGGCAGGGCGACACAGCACAGGCCGAAGCACTGCTCGCAGTCGCCGCGCAGAGCGGTCCGGTCGGTCGTGTCGTCTCGCATGACGCTCAGCCTACTGACCTGCACGCGGCGGAGATCCCGCCGCCGCGTGCGCGCGTTCGCCTCCGGGACCGGGGTGGGGCGGCCCGGTCCCGGAGGTCAGTACCGCTGTGCCTTGGCCAGTTTCGGGGTCAGCACCGGCTCGGCGGGCTTGCGGCTGATGGCGAGCGGCTGGGCCTGGTCGCCGGGCGCGAGGTCCTCGGCGCCGACGTACCGGGTCTCCACCACCTTGCCGGACGAGTCGAGGAAGTCGACCTGCACGGCGTACGACGCCGTCTTGTCGGTCTTGTTGGTGATGGTGACGAGAACCGCGAGCAGTCCGCCGGTCCCGGACCGCGGTTTGCCGGTCATGGCGACCTCGGACATCGCGTTGCCCTGCCCGTCGACCTTCTTGAGCTCGGTCTCGGCCGCCTTGTTGGCGCGGGCCGCCTCGGCCGACACCGATGCCTCGAAGGAGGACGCGGCGGCCGAGGCGGAGGAGGCGGCCGCCGAGGCCGAGGCACGCGCCGACGCGACGGCCGAGGACGCCAGCGACTTCAGGGGCGTGGGCGGCGAACCGGAGAAGGAGGCCGTGTCGGGAGCGGACGGCCGCGTGGTGGTCGGCGTGCCGCCGCCGCCGTCGTCCGTGCTGCACGACACCAGCGCCAGCGAGCCCGCCACGGCGGCCATGGCCAGTGCCGCGGCGACGACCCGGGGCCGGCCCGCGCGTCCCGTCGGGTGGGGTGACGGCTGGTTCATCGGTGACGTCCCCTGTCTCCTGCACCGGCATATAGACGAAATGAACCATATGCCGGGAAAGGGGGCAGGGCATGTCGGCCCGGGTCGCGGGGCCGGCCGGGGGGCGGTCTCAGGCCTCGTCGCGGGTCAGGGCCAGCAGCCGGTCGAGGACACGGGGGCCGCCGGCCCGTACGCCGTCGTGTTCGAACTCGTCCGTCACCCAGGTGCGCAGACCGCGGACCGCTCGGGCGGTCTCCAGGGAGTGCCCGGCGTCGACGTACATGTCGTCGTGGTAGACGGCCGCCGCGACCGGCACCTCGTTGGCGGCCAGGCGCTCGCGGTCGTAGAGGGGCCGCCAGTCGGTGCGGGCGGCGAGCAGCTCCGCGGTCTCCCGCAGCGGGCGCAGGGCCGGATCGCAGTCGAACATCCACGGGTGGACCGACTCGCCGGTGAACAGCAGCGGTCCGTCGCCCGCGAGGGCCTTGGCCGCGTCGAACTGCGGGAACTCGGCGCGGACGCGTTCGGCCGACCAGGCGGTGGGACGCTCGTCCTGGCCGTAGACCGCCTCGTGCACGAGGGCGTACAGCGGGTGGCCCGCGTACGACAGGAGGCCCTGGACCTCTTCCTGGAACGCGTCGGACAGCGCGGATCCCCCCGGGGTGCGGACGAAGGCGTGTTCCAGCAGGTGGTGCAGGCGGTGGCTGCCCTCGCCGCCGCCCAGGAGGATGCCCAGGGACTGGAAGGCCTCGGCGGTGAGGCGGTAGCCGTTCGGCAGCACCGGCTCGTGGTGCAGCAGGTGCTCGGCGATCCGCCGCGCGCGTTCGACGTCCTGCGGGTACCGCGCGTAGTGCGCGGCGACCTTGCGTTCGATGCGCGGGAAGGCGGCCCGGTAGACGTCGTCGGCATGCGCGTCGAGCGAGGGCAGGCCGCCGGTGACGACGGCGGCGGCGAGGCCCTCCGGGGCGGCGGACAGGTAGTGCACCGTGCAGAAGCCGCCGAAGCTCTGGCCGAGGACGGTCCAGGGCGCACCGCCGGTGACCTGGGCGCGGATCGTCTCGCAGTCCCGGACGATCGCGTCGGCGCGGAAGTGGGCCAGGTAGTCGGCCTGTTCGGCGGGGCCGCCGCGCAGCGGGAGGGTCTGCCGGTTGGCGGGCGTGGAGTGACCGGTGCCGCGCTGGTCCAGGAGCAGGACGCGGTACTCGTCGAGGGCGCGGTCGAGCCAGGACTGCCTGCCGACGAAGCGGTTGGCGCCGAAGCCGGGGCCGCCCTGGAGGTACACCAGCCACGGGAGGTCCGGGCCGCGGCCCTGGCGTGCCTTGTCGCTCGCGACGACCTCACGGCCGTAGAGCTCGATCGTCTCGCCCGCCGGGTCGTCGTGGTCGAGGGGGACGGTGAAGCGGCGGTCGGTGAGGACGACGCCGGGCTGGCGATAGGTGAGACTCAACAGGGCTCCTGGGACGGACGGATTGCTGGCCGCAGCCCAGTTCAGCACATGTTCGTCCGGTGGCCGACCCCCGGGATCATGAAATCTTACTGAACCTGCGGTCAGCGCGCCGACAGGCTGGAACGGCGCACCACGAGTTCGGGCTGGAGCACCACCCGGCGGTGCTCGTGCGCGCGCGGCCCGCTCTCCGCCTCCGTCTCCGTCTCCTCCAGCAGGAGTTCCGCGGCCAGGGCGCCCATGGTGACGGCGGGCTGCCGGACCGAGGTGAGGGGGACGGCCGCGGCGGCCGCGAACTCGATGTCGTCGTAGCCCACGATCGCGAGGTCGTCGGGAACCTTGATCCCGGCCGCGTACATGGCCTGCAGGACGCCGAGGGCGAGCAGGTCGTTGGCGCAGAACACGGCGGTCGGACGGGCGGCGAGGCCCAGCAGCCGGGCTCCGGCGTCCCGGCCGGCGGCCACGTCGAGCCGCTCGGTGGGCAGTTCGCGCAGGGCGTCGGGGCCGAGGCCGGCCTCGGCGAGCGCGTTCAGGGCGCCGGTACGCCGGTCGCGCACCTGGTTGAAGCCGGGCGGTCCGCTGACGTACGCGATCGAGCGGTGCCCGGCATCGATCAGATGCCGTACGGCGAGGGCGCCGCCCGCCACGTCGTCGACGGACACCGAGCACTCGGTGGTGCCCTCGGCGACCCGGTCGACGAGGACGAAGGGGATGTTGTGGCGCCGGAACGACTCGATGTTGCGGCCGGTGGCGTCGGCGGGGGTGAGCAGCACACCGCGGACCCGCTGCTCGGCGAAGAGCGACAGGTACTCGGCCTCCTCGCCCGGGCTCTGCGCGCTGTTGCAGACCATCACACCGAGGCCCGCGTCGCGCGCGGCCCGCTCGGCACCGCGCGCCACGTCCACGAAGAAGGGGTTGCCCATGTCGAGGACGAGCAGCCCCATGATCCGGCTGCGGCCCGCGCGCAGTTGGCGCGCGGACTCGCTGCGGACGTAGCCGAGGCGGTCTATCGCGGACAGCACCCGCGCCCGGGTCTCGGTGGCGACCGCGTCCGGACGGTTGATCACGTTCGAGACCGTGCCGACGGAGACTCCGGCGACGCGGGCGACGTCCTTGATACCCACCGACTGAGCCATCAGGCAGAAACCTCCGAGGCTGGTGAGGGGGGCAGGCAGGCGTTCACACTACCGGCATGCCGTCCCGCTCCGGCCCCCCTCACGCGGGCAGCCTGAAGTCGACGACGTGCAGGGCGGAGGGAGTCGTCCCGCTGGACTTCTCCTGGTACATCACGGACAGCACGCCGTCCTGGGCGATCCGCGTCTCGTCGATCACGACCTCACCGAAGGCGTTCAGGCCACTGCCGTCGTACAGCAGCTTCCAGTCCGTGTGTCCCGAGGACTTCGAGGCGCCCGCGATACGGCCGAACGGCAGAACCGCGTAGGCGTTGTCGTACCTGTCCAGGACCAGCTTGGTGCGCTGGCTGGAACCGAGCGCGATCGGTATCTCGGTCTTCTGCCAGCTGCCCGCGGAGGTCTTGCGCAGGTGGAAGGCGCGGCCGTTCGCGGTGCGGTCGGTGACGTAGTTCGTGGTGCACTGGCCGAACCGGCCGGGCACGTAACTGATGATCGCGTGCGGGAGGCCGGCGGAGTCGGTGAACTGGCTCTCCTGGTTCATCAGCGAGTGGTCGGGGTTGAGCGCGTCCACCACGAGTCCGCCGTCGGTGACCGCGACCCTGTCCGACCCGCCGGTGGTGCCGACCGCGGTGCCGGCGTTGTTGCGCCAGGTGCGGCCGCGGTCGTCGGAGTAGACGTAGCCGGTGTCGTGGTTGGTGATGCCGCCGCTGTTGCACATCACGGCGCCGTTCTGCTCGCGCCAGGTGAAGAAGGAGTGCAGCCGGCCGTTCCTGTCGTAGTCGATGCCGTGCAGGTACATGTTGCGGGCCGTGCTGGAGCCGTGCGAGCCGGCGTAGGTGCCGGTGGAGCTGCTCCACTCGCCGAGGTTCGTCCACGAGGTGCCGTCGTACTCGGCGAGGGCGTTGCGTCCGTTCCCGGAGATGCCGACGCGGTAGCTGAGCTGGAGCTTCCCCTCGGGCGTGGAGACGAACTGGGGGTAGGTGAACTGCGAGGTGAGCGCCAGGCCGTCCAGGGTGGACTGCGGGGCGCCGAAACGGCTCGCGGTCCAGCTCAGTCCGGCGGGGTTGTCGAGGAGGCCGGCGACCGACTTGACGTAGGTGAAGCCGTCGCTGTGGGAGTCCATGTTGAGGTGCAGCCGGCCGTCGGTCTTCGACACACCCATGGAGATGACGTTGTGGGAGTCGCTCGACTTCAGGGTGTGGCCCACCTGGACGGTGGACCAGCTGCTTCCACCGAGCGCCCGGCGGCCGACGACGGCGTTCTTGTCGGCGGTGTACCAGACGGCGTACTGGTAGCCCTTGTAGGTCAGCAGCCCGTTCTTCTGGAACGCGTTGTTGTTGACCAGGCCGTCGTAGGAGACGAAGAAGACGGCCTGGGCGTCGAGTCGCGTGCTGCCGGTCTGGGTGACGGACGGGCCGGGGTCGGCCGCCCGTGCGGTGCCGGCGGCGAGGGCGGGGGCGCCCACGGCACCGACGAGGGTGGCGGCCAGCAGCGTGCGTCGTCTCATCTCGGGGACTCCATTGTCGGGCGAGGCGGATCGGGCGAGGTGGTTCGGGCCGAGGGGGGCCGGCCCCGGGGAGGGGCCGTACGTCAGGCGAGGTGGAAGACCTCGGTGAGCGGTTTCATCGCCTCGTCGGGGCGGGTGCCGTCGAGGGACTCGAAGAAGGGGGCCATGTCGGCCTGCCAGCGGGCGTTGACCTCGGTGGCCTCCATGCCGGCCAGGGCGGCCTGGAAGTCCTCGGTCTCCAGATAGCCGACGAGCAGGCCGTCGTCGCGCAGGAAGAGGGAGTAGTTGTGCCAGCCGGTGGCCGAGAGCGCTGCGAGCATCTCGGGCCACACGGCGGCATGGCGTTCGCGGTACTCGGCGAGCCGGCTCTGGCGGACCTTGAGCAGGAAACAGACGCGCTGCATGAAGTACCGCTCCTCCGGAATGACGTGGTGACTAGTGCCCCAACAGGCAACGTTCGCCCCGTCGCGACGCCCAGCACGCACTCTCGCCGCACCGGCCGAAAGCCCCAGTACATCCAGTACGAGGACTTCCGGCCGGCACACCGAGAGCACGCACCGGACGCCGCTCCTTGACGGGCAAACGTTGCCTGCCGCGGCACTAGAAGTTGAACTGGTCGATGTTCTTGGCGTTGAAGACGGTCGGCTTGCCGAGGCTGATCACACCGTCCTTGCCGATGGTGTACGAACCCATGGCACCGGCCTTGAAGGTCTCGCCCTCCTTGCCGGTGATCTGCCCGGAGGCCATCGCCACGGCCGTACGCGCGGCCAGCTCGCCGAGCTTCGCCGGGTCCCACAGCTCGAAGCCCTCGACGGTGCCGTTCTTGACGTACTTGCGCATGTCGTTGGGGGTGCCGAGGCCGGTCAACTTGACCTTGCCCTTGTACTTGGAGCCCGACAGGTACTGGGCGGCGGCCTTGATGCCGACGGTGGTCGGGGAGATGATCCCCTTCAGGTTCGGGTGCTCCTGGAGCAGGCCCTGGGTCTGCTGGAAGGACTGCTGGGCGTCGTCGTTGCCGTAGGCGACCTTGACCAGCTTCATGTCCTTGTACTTGGGGTCGGTCAGCTCGTCCTTCATGAAGTCGATCCAGGTGTTCTGGTTCGTCGCGGTCTGCGCGGCGGACAGGATCGCGATCTCGCCCTTGTAGCCGATCTGTTCGGCGAGCAGCTGCACCTCGGTACGGCCCAGGTCCTCCGCGCTGGCCTGCGAGACGAAGGCGTTGCGGCACTCGGGCTTGGTGTCGGAGTCGTAGGTGACGACCTTGATCTTGTTCGTCATGGCCTGCTTGAGCGCGGTGCACAGGGCGCCCGGGTCCTGCGCGGAGACGGCCATCGCGTCGACCTGCTGCTGGGTGAGCGTGTTGACGTAGCTCACCTGGCCCGAGGTGTCCGTGGCGTTGCTGGTGCCGACCTCCTTGTACGTCGAACCCAGCTCCGTCAGGGCCTTCTCGCCGCCCTTGTCGGCGGAGGTGAAGTACGGGTTGTTGACCGCCTTGGGCAGGAAGCCGACGGTCAGGCCCTTCTTGAGGGCCGCGTTCGGGTCCGCCTTGCCGGCCGTGGCGGCCGAGCCGCTGTCGTCCTTGACGTCGTTCTTGGTGGTGCCGCCGCAGGCCGTGGCGGCCAGGGCGAAGGAGGTGACGGCCACGAGGGCCGCACAGGCACGGCGAACGGATGACTTGCGCATGGCGAGGATTCCTTTACGAAGATGAGCGGAGCGGTTACGAGGTCGGGGCGGGCGCTTTCGAGACCGGCGCCGAGGCGGCTCTGCGCCCCGCCCTCGCGATGGCGACCTGCCGTGCCACCCGGGGGCCGAGCACGGAGAGGACGAGCAGAACGCCGGTGACGACGATCTGCGACTGGGCGGAGACATCCTGGAGGCTCATCACGTTCTGCAGCGCGCCGAGGAGGAAGACTCCCGCGATCGCGCCGCCCAGCGTGCCCTTGCCGCCGTCGAAGTCGATGCCGCCGAGCAGGACGGCCGCGACGACGGAGAGTTCGAGTCCGGTGGCGTTGTCGTAGCGGGCGCTGGCGTAGTGCAGCGCCCAGAAGACGCCGGTCAGGGAGGCCATGAAGCCGGTGGCGACGAACAGGATCAGCTTCTGCCGCTTGACCCGGATCCCGGCGAACCGCGCGGCCTCCTCACTGGCGCCGATCGCGAACGCCGAGCGCCCGAACGGGGTGAGGTGCAGGACGACCACGGCGATCGTGAGCAGGACGAGGAAGGGCAGGAACGCCTGGGGGACGAAGGTGTCCCCGACGCGGCCGGCCGCGAAGTCCAGGTACTGGGTGGGGAAGTCGGTGACCGCGTCCGAGCCGAGGATGATCTGGGCGATGCCCCGGTAGGCGGCGAGCGTGCCGATGGTGACGGCGAGGGACGGCAGTCCGAGCCGGGTCACCAGCAGGCCGTTGACCAGCCCGCACACCACCCCGAGGAGCAGGCAGATCGGGATGATCGTCTCGATCGTCATGCCCTGGTTCCACAGGGCGCCCATGACCGCCCCCGAAAGGCCGGCCGTGGAGGCGACCGACAGGTCGATCTCGCCGGCCACCACGAGCAGGGTCATCGGCAGGGCGATCATGGCGATCGGCAGGGTGTTGCCGATGAGGAAGGACAGGTTGAGGGCGTTGCCGAAGCCGTCCACGAACCCGAAGGACAGCAGCAGGACGACGAGGAGGAGGGCGCCGACGGCGGAATCCCACCTTTTCAAGCCGGACCAGCGGACGGCGCGCGCGAGAGCGGAGTCAGCCATGGCGGGCGTTCCTCTTCTTCAGGGCGGAGGCCACGCGCAGCGCGACGATCCGGTCGACCGCGATGGCGAGGATGAGCAGGATGCCGTTGATGGCGAGCACCCAGACGGAGCTGACGCCGAGGGCGGGCAGCACGCTGTTGATGGAGGTCAGGAGCAGGGCGCCGAGGGCGGCGCCGTAGACGCTGCCGGAGCCGCCGGTGAAGACGACGCCGCCGACCACGACCGCGCTGACGACGGTGAGTTCGTAGCCGTTGCCGGTGCCCGAGTCGACGTTGCCGAACCGGGCCAGGTAGAGGGCGCCCGCGAGACCGGCGAGGGCGCCGCAGAAGGTGTACGCGGCCAGGATCCGCTTGCGGACCGGGATTCCCGCGAGGCGGGCGGCCTCCGGGTTGGAGCCGAGCGCGTACAGTTCGCGCCCGCTGCCGTAGTGCTTGAGGTAGTACGCGGTGGCGACCAGCACCACCAGCGCGATCATCGCCAGCCACGGCACCGCCGAGAGGCCGCCGGAGCCGAAGTCGATGAAGCCGTCGGGGAGGCCCGCCGCGGTGATCTGGCGGGAGCCGACCCAGATGGAGTCGATGCCCCGGATGATGTAGAGGGTGCCGAGGGTGACGACGAGCGCGGGCACCTGGCCGAGGCTGACGAGCAGTCCGTTGACCAGTCCGCAGCCGATGCCGAGCAGGATCGCCAGCAGGATCGCCACGACGGGGTTGCCGCCGCTCTGGAGGTAGTCGCCGGCCGCGAAGGCGGTGATGCCGAGGATGGAGCCGACCGACAGGTCGACGTTGCGGGTGATGACGACCAGCGACTGGCCGGTGGCGACCAGCACCAGGATGGTCGCGTTGAGCAGCAGGTCCTTGATGCCCTGTTCGGACAGGAACTCGCTGTTGCCCGCCTGGGTGATGCCGATCATCACCAGGAAGACGACCAGGATGGCGAGTTCGCGCATCTTGAAGACGCGGTCCACCAGCCGGGTGCCACTGGACTTGGGCACCTCGGCGGCGGGGGCGGGGTTGGGTGCGGTCACCGTCATGCGGCGGCCCTCCCCGTGGCTGCGGCCATCACGGTCTCCTCGGTGGCCACGGAGCGCGGGAGTTCGGCGGTCAGGCGCCCCTCGTGCATCACGAGCACCCGGTCGGCCATGCCGAGAATTTCGGGCAGGTCGGAGGAGATCATCAGTACGGCGACACCTTCGGCGGCCAACTCGCTGAGAAGGCGGTGCACTTCGGCCTTGGTGCCGACGTCGATGCCACGGGTGGGCTCGTCCACGATCAGCACCTTCGGGCCGGTCGCCAGCCACTTGGCGAGGACGACCTTCTGCTGGTTGCCGCCGGACAGCGTGTTGACGGTGTCGGCGATGCGGGCGTACTTGACCTGGAGCTTCATCGCCCAGTCGAGGGCGCGGCTGCGTTCCGCGCCGCGGTCGACGAGGCCGGCCCGCACGGTCGTCCGCAGGCCGGTCAGCCCGATGTTGCGCTCGATGGACATGTCCATCACCAGGCCCTGGGCGCGGCGGTCCTCGGGGACGAGGGCGAGCCCGGCGGCCATCGCGGTGGACGGGGCGCCGTTGGTCAGGCCGCGGCCCTCGACCTCCACCTCGCCAGCGTCCCAGCGGTCGATGCCGAAGACGGCCCGGGCCACCTCGGTGCGGCCGGCGCCGACGAGTCCGGCGAGTCCGACGATCTCGCCGTGCCGCACGTCGAAGGACACGTCGGTGAAGACGCCCTCGCGGGTCAGCCGCCGGACGCTCAGCGCGACCGCGCCGGGCTCGACGTCCTGCTTGGGGTAGAGGTCGTCGAGGTCGCGGCCCACCATGCGGCGGACGAGGTCGTCCTCGGTCATGCCGTCCAGTTCCTCGCTGGCGATCCAGGCACCGTCGCGCAGGGTCGTTACGCGCCGGCAGATCTGGAAGATCTCCTCGAGCCGGTGGGAGATGAACAGGACGGCGGCGCCCTGGTCGCGCAGGGTGCGGACGACGCCGAAGAGGCGGGCCACCTCGCTGCCGGTGAGGGCGGCGGTGGGCTCGTCCATGATCAGGACGCGGGCGTCGAAGGAGAGGGCCTTGGCGATCTCGACGATCTGCTGGTCGGCGATCGACAGGCCGCGGGCCGGGCGGTCGGGGTCGAGTTCGACACCGAGGCGCAGCATCAGGGCGGCGGTGGCCGCGTGGGTGGCCCTGTGGTCGATCCGGCCCGCCGCGCGCCTGGGCTGCCGGCCCATGAAGATGTTCTCGGCGATCGACAGGTCGGGGAAGAGCGTGGGCTCCTGGTAGATCACGGCGATGCCGGCGTCCCGGGCGTCGCCGGGACCGTGGAAGACGACGGGCTCACCGTCGAGCAGCACCCGACCGGCATCAGGTCGGTGCACTCCCGCGAGAGTCTTGATGAGGGTCGACTTGCCCGCGCCGTTCTCACCGGCGAGGGCGTGCACCTCGCCGGGGAACAGCTCCAGGGAGACGTCCCGCAGAGCGCGGACCGCGCCGAAGGACTTGGAAACGTCCTCGAGCGACAGCACGGGGGCCGGACCCGTGTCGGACGGGTGGGTCATGGGGGCTCCTCGACGACGCCCGTCAGGCGGGCCTCACGGCGTCGTGAAAGGTTTCAACTTGGTTGCCGGGACGTTAGACATGCGCCCCATGTCACGTCAATGGGTTCGTATCGAAAAACTTTCGAAGCACTAAGGTCACAGCGGGGTCACGAGCAACAGCTTGGGCCCCAGGGCTTGACACCCCTTCGGGAGGCTCATAGCTTCCCGTCTTGAATCGTTTCACACAGAACGTGTTCGCCCCGTCTTACGACCCGACGTCACAGGAGCCCCGAAGTGACCGAGCTCGCCGCGGTGAAGACCGCACTCAAGACCCAGGCAGTCGAGACGCCGTCATGGGCGTACGGGAACTCGGGGACCCGCTTCAAGGTGTTCGCGCAGCCCGGTGTTCCGCGCACACCGCAGGAGAAGCTGGACGACGCCGCCCAGGTGCACGCGTTCACCGGCGTCGCGCCGACCGTGGCGCTGCACATCCCCTGGGACAAGGTGGAGGACTACGCCGCCCTGGCCAAGCACGCCGAGGAACGCGGCGTGAAGCTGGGCGCGATCAACTCCAACACCTTCCAGGACGACGACTACAAGCTGGGCAGCGTCTGCCACCCGGACGCGGCGGTGCGGCGCAAGGCGGTCGGCCACCTGCTGGAGTGCGTCGACATCATGGACGCGACGGGCTCGCGGGACCTGAAGCTGTGGTTCGCGGACGGAACGAACTATCCCGGGCAGGACGACCTCCGCGACCGGCAGGACCGGCTGGCCGAGGCCCTGGCCGCGGTGTACGAACGGCTCGGCGAGGACCAGCGGATGCTCCTTGAGTACAAGTTCTTCGAGCCGGCCTTCTACGCGACCGACGTGCCGGACTGGGGAACGGCCTACGCGCACTGCCTCAAGCTGGGCCCGAAGGCGCAGGTCGTGGTCGACACGGGGCACCACGCGCCCGGCACCAACATCGAGTTCATCGTGGCCACGCTGCTGCGCGAGGGGAAGCTCGGCGCGTTCGACTTCAACTCGCGGTTCTACGCCGACGACGACCTGATGGTGGGCGCGGCGGACCCCTTCCAGCTGTTCCGGATCATGTACGAGGTCATCCGGGGCGGGGGGTTCACGCCCGAGGTCGCGTTCATGCTCGACCAGTGCCACAACATCGAGGCCAAGATCCCGGCGATCATCCGCTCGGTGATGAACGTGCAGGAGGCGACGGCGAAGGCGCTGCTCGTCGACAAGGACGCGCTGAGCGCCGCGCAGCGGGACGGGGACGTGCTGGCGGCCAATGCGGTGATCATGGACGCCTACAACACGGACGTACGTCCGCTGCTGCGCGAGGTGCGCGAGGAGATGGGGCTGGACTCCGACCCCACAGCCGCGTACCGGGCGTCCGGGTGGGCGGAGAAGATCGTCGCCGAGCGCGTCGGCGGGGAGCAGGCGGGGTGGGGGGCGTAAGCGTCCGCCCCTTCGCGTCGTACGCGGGCTGCGGGCCGGTTGTGACTGGTCGCGCAGTTCCCCGCGCCCCTTTCCCGGGGCCCCCTCACCCGTGTTCGAGAAGTTAGGAAAGACACGTCATGGCACCGCACCCCGAAGCCGCCGCTCTGCTGGCCCGCTCCCATCGGCTGGGCTCCGACCCCCGCAACACCAACTACGCCGGCGGCAACACCTCCGCGAAGGGCACCGACACCGACCCCGTCACCGGTGGTGACGTCGAGCTGATGTGGGTCAAGGGCTCCGGTGGCGACCTGGGCACGCTGACCGAGGCGGGACTCGCCGCCCTGCGGCTGGACCGGCTGCGGGCGCTCGCCGGCGTCTATCCGGGCCTCGACCGCGAGGACGAGATGGTCGCCGCCTTCGACTACTGCCTGCACGGCAAGGGCGGCGCGGCCCCGTCCATCGACACGGCCATGCACGGGCTCGTGGACGCCGCCCACGTCGACCATCTGCACCCCGACTCCGGGATCGCGCTCGCCTGCGCGGCCGACGGGGAGAAGCTGACCGCCGAGTGTTTCGGCGACACCGTGGTGTGGGTGCCGTGGCGTCGGCCCGGCTTCCAGCTCGGGCTGGACATCGCCGCCGTCAAGGAGGCCAACCCGCAGGCCGTCGGCTGTGTCCTCGGCGGGCACGGCATCACGGCGTGGGGTGACACGTCCGAGGAGTGCGAGCGCAACTCGCTGCACATCATCCGCACGGCTGAGGCCTTCCTCGCCGACAGGGGCAGGCCGGAGCCCTTCGGGCCGGTGATCGAGGGCTACGAGGCGCTGCCCGAGGCCGAGCGGCGGGGGCGGGCGGCCGCCCTCGCGCCGTACGTCCGCGGCATCGCCTCCCTCGACCGGGCCCAGGTCGGGCACTTCACCGACTCCGACGTGGTCCTCGACTTCCTGGCCCGCGAGGGGCACCCCCGGCTCGCCGCGCTCGGCACCTCCTGCCCCGACCACTTCCTCCGGACGAAGGTACGGCCGCTGGTTCTCGACGTGCCGCCGACCGCTCCCCTGGAGGAGGCCGTCGGCCGGCTGGAGGAGCTGCACGCCGCGTACCGCGAGGAGTACGCCGCCTACTACCGGCGACACGCCACGCCCGACTCCCCCGCGATGCGCGGCGCCGACCCGGCGATCGTCCTCGTCCCGGGTGTGGGCATGTTCAGCTTCGGCAAGGACAAGCAGACCGCGCGGGTGGCCGGCGAGTTCTACGTCAACGCGATCAACGTGATGCGCGGGGCCGAGGCGGTCTCCGCGTACGCGCCGATCGAGGAGTCGGAGAAGTTCCGCATCGAGTACTGGGCCCTGGAGGAGGCCAAGCTCCAGCGGATGCCGAAGCCCAAGGCGCTGGCCACCCGGGTGGCGCTGGTGACGGGCGCCGGCAGCGGGATCGGCAAGGCGATCGCGCACCGGCTGGTCGCCGAGGGCGCGTGCGTCGTCGTCGCCGACCTCGACGCCGGGAACGCTGAGCAGGTCGCCGAGGAGCTGGGCGGGCCCGACAAGGCCGTCGCCGCGATCGTCGACGTGACGTCCGAGGAACAGATCGCCGAGGCGTTCAGGACGGCGGCGCTCGCCTTCGGCGGGGTGGACCTGGTGGTCAACAACGCCGGCATCTCCATCTCCAAGCCGCTGCTGGAGACCTCCGCGAGGGACTGGGACCTCCAGCACGACATCATGGCCCGCGGCTCCTTCCTCGTCTCGCGCGAGGCGGCCCGGGTGATGGTCGCCCAGAAGCTGGGCGGCGACATCGTCTACATCGCGTCGAAGAACGCCGTGTTCGCCGGCCCCAACAACATCGCCTACTCCGCCACCAAGGCCGACCAGGCCCACCAGGTGCGGTTGCTGGCCGCCGAACTCGGCGAGCACAGCATCCGCGTCAACGGGGTCAACCCGGACGGTGTCGTACGCGGCTCCGGCATCTTCGCGGGCGGCTGGGGCGCGCAGCGGGCCGCGGTGTACGGCGTGGCGGAGGACAAGCTCGGCGAGTTCTACGCCCAGCGCACCATCCTCAAGCGGGAGGTGCTGCCCGAGCACGTCGCGAACGCCGTCTTCGCGCTGACCGGCGGAGAGCTGACGCACACCACCGGGCTGCACGTCCCGGTCGACGCCGGCGTCGCGGCCGCCTTCCTGCGATGAGCACTGCCCCGAACCCGGGTGTGCGGTCGTACGCCGCGGTCGACCTCGGCGCGTCCAGCGGACGCGTCATGGTCGGCCGGGTCGGCGCCGACGCGCTGGAGCTGACCGAGGCGCACCGCTTCCCCAACCGGCCGGTCCGGGTGCCCGAAGGGCTGCGCTGGGACGTCCTCGCGCTGTACGCGGGCGTCCTGGACGGACTGCGGGCGGCGGGTGCCCTCCGCGGTGGACGACTGGACTCCGTCGGCATCGACAGCTGGGCGGTCGACTACGGCCTGCTCGACGCCGACGGGAGTCTGCTCGGCAACCCCGTGCACTACCGCGACGCCCGCACGGACGGCGTCGCGGAGAAGGTCTGGGCGACCGTGCCGGCCGACGAGCTCTACGCGGCGACCGGACTCCAGTACGCCCCCTTCAACACGCTGTACCAGCTGACCTCGGCCCGCGGCTCCGCCCAACTGGAGCACGCCGAACGCCTGTTGCTCATCCCGGACCTGCTGGCCTACTGGCTCACCGGCGAGCAGGGCACCGAGCTGACCAACGCCTCCACCACCCAGCTCATCGACCCCCGCACCCGCGACTGGTCCTACGACACCGCGGCCCGGCTCGGCATCGACCTCGGCCTGTTCGCGCCGCTGCGCCGGCCCGGCGACCGGGCGGGCGCGCTGCGGCCCGAGGTGCTGGAGGAGACCGGGCTCGACGGGCCGGTGCCGGTGACGGCGGTCGGCTCGCACGACACGGCGTCCGCGGTGGCGGCCGTCCCGGCGACGGGCGAGCGGTTCGCGTACATCTGCACCGGCACCTGGTCCCTGGCCGGTCTGGAGCTGGACGCGCCCGTGCTCACCGAGGAGAGCCGGGCCGCGAACTTCACCAACGAACTGGGGCTGGACGGCACCGTCCGGTATCTGCGCAACATCATGGGCCTGTGGCTGCTCCAGGAGTGCCTGCGTACCTGGGGTGACCCCGACCTCGGCGGGCTGCTGCTCGACGCGGCCAAGGTGCCGGCGCTGCGGTCGGTGGTGGACGCGGGCGACGCGGCGTTCCTCGCGCCGGGCCGGATGCCGGAGCGGATCGCCGGGGCATGCCGGGCCTCGGGGCAGCCGGTGCCACGGTCCCCCGCCGAGGTCACGCGCTGCATCCTCGACTCCCTGGCCCTCGCCCACCGCAGGGCGGTCGAGGACGCGCAGCGGCTCGCCGGCCATCCGGTCGACGTCGTGCACGTGGTCGGCGGGGGTACCCGCAACGCGCTGCTGTGCCAGCTGACCGCCGACGCCTGCGGGCTGCCGGTGGTGGCGGGCCCGACGGAGGCGGCGGCCCTGGGCAACGTCCTCGTACAGTCCCGCGCCCACGGGCTGGTCGGCGACCGTGCGGACATGCGCGAACTGCTCGTCCGGACCCAGCCGTTGACCCGGTACGAGCCCCGCGGTGACACGGCACGGTGGCGCGCCGCGCAGGCCCGGCTAGACCCGGCGTGACGAGGTCTGCCCCGGACCTCACTCCAGGCCCCCTCCCCCGACTACGCTGTCACTCATCCGATGACCGACCACAAGGAGCCGCGATGCGTGTCGCCCTGTTCCTGACCTGCGTCAACGACACGCTGTATCCGGATACCGGGCGCGCCGTGGTGAAACTGCTGACCAGGCTGGGCGTCGAGGTCGATTTTCCGATGGCCCAGACCTGCTGCGGGCAGGCGCACTACAACACCGGCTACCGGCACGAGGCGGAGCCGCTCGCCCGGCATTTCTCCGATGTCTTCGGGGAGTACGAGGCGATCGTGACGCCGTCCGGCTCGTGCGGGGCGATGGTCCGCGAGCTGTATCCGCGGATGGGTGAGCGGGCCCGGGCGGAGGGGCGCGGGGACACCCTCGCGGCCACCCTGGCACCCGTGGTCCCCAAGACGTACGAGCTGACGGAGTTCCTGGTGGACGTGCTCGGGGTGACGGACGTCGGCGCCTACTACCCGCACAAGGTGACCTACCACCCGACCTGCCACGGGCTGCGCGGCCTCGGCCTCGGCGAGCGTCCGCTGCGGCTGCTCCGGGCCGTGAAGGGACTGGAGCTGGCCGAGCTGCCCGGCGCCGACGAGTGCTGCGGCTTCGGCGGCACGTTCGCGCTGAAGAACGCCGACGTCTCGGCGGCGATGGGCGCGGACAAGGTGCGCAACGCCGAGTCGACGGGCGCCGAGGTGCTGTGCGCGGCCGACAACTCGTGCCTCATGCACATCGGCGGCACCATGACACGGCTCCGCACGGGGATGCGGCCGGTGCACATCGCGGAGATCCTGGCGAGCACGGAGGAGGAGCCGACGGCATGAGCGGAACCTTCGTCGGCATGCCGGCCTTCCCCAAGGCCGCGCACGAAGCCGTCAACAACCAGACCCTGCGCGGCAATCTGCGCCACGCCACCCACACGATCCGCGGCAAGCGGGCCAAGGCCGTGGCGGAGGTGTCCGACTGGGCCGCCCTGCGGGAGGCCGGGAAACAGATCAAGGACCACACGCTCCGGCATCTCGACCGGTATCTCGTGCAGGTGGAGGAGGCGGTCACCGCGGCGGGCGGCACCGTCCACTGGGCCGCCGACGCCGACGAGGCCAACCGGATCGTGACCGACCTGGTCAAGGCCACCGGTGAGACCGAGGTCGTGAAGGTCAAGTCCATGGCCACGCAGGAGATCGGGCTCAACGAAGCCCTCGAGGCGGAGGGCATCCGCGCCTACGAGACCGATCTCGCCGAGCTGATCGTCCAGTTGGGCAAGGACCGGCCCTCGCACATCCTGGTCCCGGCCATCCACCGCAACCGCGGCGAGATCCGTGACATCTTCGCGCGCGAGATGAGCGAGTGGGGCCGCCCGGCACCGGAGGGCCTCACCGACACGCCCGCCGAACTCGCCGAGGCCGCCCGCCTGCACCTGCGGGAGAAGTTCCTGCGCGCCAAGGTCGGCGTCTCCGGCGCCAACTTCGTGATCGCCGAGACCGGCACGCTGGTCGTCGTCGAGTCCGAGGGCAACGGTCGGATGTGCCTGACCCTGCCCGAGACGCTGATCTCGGTCGTCGGCATCGAGAAGATCCTGCCGACCTGGCAGGACCTGGAGGTCTTCCTGCAGACCCTCCCCCGCTCCTCGACCGCCGAGCGCATGAACCCGTACACCTCCACCTGGACCGGCACCACCGACGAGGACGGTCCCCGGGCCTTCCACCTGGTCCTCCTCGACAACGGCCGCACCGACACCCTCGCCGACGAGGTCGGCCGCCAGGCCCTGCGCTGCATCCGATGCTCGGCGTGCCTCAACGTCTGCCCGGTGTACGAGCGGGCGGGCGGCCACGCCTACGGCTCCGTCTACCCGGGGCCGATCGGCGCCATCCTGAGTCCCCAACTCCGGGGCACCCAGAGCGAGATCGACGCCTCACTCCCGTACGCCTCCTCGCTGTGCGGGGCCTGCTACGAGGTGTGCCCGGTCGCCATCGACATCCCCGAGGTGCTGGTGCATCTGCGGGAGCGGGTCGTCGAGGGCGGCCAGGTCACCCGGGAGGGCAACAAGGTGGTGTTGCGGCCGGCGAAGGGACACGCCGCCGAGCGGGCGGCCATGCGGGCGGCGCGCTGGGCGTTCAGTCACCCCGGCGCCCTGCGCACCGGCCAGCGGCTCGCCTCCCGCACCCGCCGGCTGCACCCCCGCTCGCTGCCCGGGCCCGGCCGGGCCTGGAGCGCCACCCGGGACCTGCCGCCGGTGCCCGCCGAGCCGTTCCGCGACTGGTGGCAACGCACCAACGGCGGAAAGGACGGCGCGAAGTGAGCAGCAGGGAACGGATTCTGGGCCGGGTGCGGCGTGCACTCGCGGACGTACCGGCCGACGACACACCGTACGAGCAGGCCGTCGAGCGCGGCTACGCGCGCGAGCACGGCGACCGGAGCGTCGGGCAGACCGTGGACCTGCTCGCCGAGAACCTCGCCGACTACCGCGCGATCGTGCACCGCTGCACGGCCGCCGACCTGCCGGCCACGCTCGCCGGCATGCTGGCCGCGCGCGGCGCGCGGACGGTGATCGTCCCGCCGGGCCTCGATCCCGGCTGGCTCACGTCGGCCGACGCCGAGCAGGTCCCCGACCGCGCCGAGAGCACCCCGCACGAACTGGACCGCCTCGACAGCGTGGTCACCGCCTGCGCGGTGGCGATCGCCGAGACCGGCACGATCGTGCTGGACGGCGGCCCCGACCAGGGACGCCGCCGCATCACCCTGATCCCGGACCACCACATCTGTGTCGTGCGGGTCCCGGACCAGGTCGTCTCCTCCGTCCCGCAGGCCCTCGAACGCCTCGACCCCGCCCGCCCGTTGACCTGGATCTCCGGTCCGTCGGCGACCAGCGACATCGAACTGGACCGCGTCGAGGGAGTGCACGGCCCGCGCACCCTGGAAGTGGTGCTGGTCGAGAGTCCGGCGGGCACGGAGGGCACCTCGTAGCGGCCGGACGGGAGCCGGCAGGAGGCGACGCCGTCCGCGAAGTCCGGGGCCCGACGCCCTGCGGCCGCCCTCGTGAACGCATTCCGGAGCGGCGGCGGGCGGCCGCAGGGGCGTACCGCTGCGCGGCGGAACCGACCACCGCCCGGGCCCGGCACGCGTTCCCGGCGTGCCGCACACGAGGGGTGGGCCGCTTCCGCGGGGCGCGTCGGTGCCGATGCTGCCACGATCGGCAGCCCTTGCGCGCCCACCTCGTCGCCACGGTTGTCACTCAGGGATTCCAGTAGGTGGAGAGGGATCCGATGAAGGCCGCCCCGGCGGTGAGCAGGACGAGCTGGGTGGCGGCGGCGGTCCAGAGACGCCAGGCCACCGCCATTCCGACGGTGACGGCCTCGACCCTCCAGAGGAACCGCACGCAACCCGGCTGGTAGGTGGCGCCGTTCGGGTCCATCATCCCGGGGTAACCCAGCCAGTCCTCGGTGAAGACGCCCTCGGTGCCCAGGAGCAGGATCGCCCCGACGAGGAGGAGGTCGGCGATGACGAACACCGCGGTGAGCGCGCCGTCCGCCTGCCGATGGCGCCAGGACCTGCGCAGGAGGCGCCGGAGCAGTCCCGGCGGCGGGCCGCCCGCGACGGACGTGTCCTCGGTCTTCACGGAACTCCTCATGAGGCGTCGGGAGCGGTGGCCCGCCATGCGCTGACACCGAGCCTGCCCGTGGTGCCGAGATCGAGGCCGCCGTCCGGTGTCACGAGGAGCGGAAGAGCGCCGGGCCTCGCCTCCACAGTCAGATACGGCACGTCGACCGGGCCCCCCACATCGGTGACGGTGTTGCGCCACACCAGCCCGGCTGTCGCGGTCTCGCCGGGGCGCAGCGACACGGCCCGCGGGGGGTCGTCGAATCCCGGCAGTCCGGTGATGCCACCGCTTCCGTGGATCATCGACACCCCGGTGACGGTCTGTTGGTCGTCGTCGAGCAGGCGGAGCCCGGGGTAGCCCTTGACGCGGTAGGTGTCCGTGCCGCAGTTCAGCAGCGTGACGTCCATGGCGCGCAGGCCCATCGCGGCGTCCACCGGGCCGGCGGTGACGCGGATGCCGGTCGAGCAGGCCTCGGACGGCTCCGGCCCCGGCCCCGGCCCCGGCGACTCCCGTGACGCGCCCTCGCCGGTGTTCCGGGCGGACGGGTCGTCGTACGTCAGGTCTCCCACGGTCCAGATGAGGGAGGTGGCGGCGATGCCCGCCACGACGCACAGGGCCGCGTCCCGCAGCCGGGTCGCCATCAGTGACCGTAGGCGGGCTCGACGCAGCCGCCCTCGAGGTAGGGGCCGTGGGCCTCGATCGCGCTGTCGTGGCCGGGCAGCAGCGTGCCCTCGACGCACACACCGCCGAGGCCGAGCGTGAACCGGACGCCCTCGCCGTGGGGGGCGAGCCGCTCGACCTCCCTGTCGCCGTAGCCGAGCCGGGCGAGCGCGGTGTCCACCCTGCCGCAGCCGGCCAGGCCGAGAACGCCCACGAGGGCGAGAGCGGGCGCGGGCGCCCGACGAACAGTGGTTCTGCGCATCCCCCGAGTCGATCAAGCCCGTCCCCGCACGGCTGTGACGGAGGCCACACCTCCGGTCACAGCCCTGTCACAGCTCCTCCCGAGCACCACACTCCCGGCAAGGGAACCCGTGACAGGGGCGCTGAACAAGCGCTTAGATAGTGACGTCGCGGTAGGCGACAACAAAGCACGTGACATCGAAGTGCGTGACGTCGCAGCAGGTGACGTCGCCATGGGTCGGACCCCGTCCGCGCCGAGCTGGAGGCCCCCGTTGCTGTTCACATCCGTCGACGACGTCTCCGCCCGGCTCGCCGAGACCGGCTACCTCGCCTCGCCCGCCGTCGCCACCACCGTCTTCCTCGCCGACCGCCTCGGCAAGCCGCTCCTGGTGGAGGGCCCCGCCGGGGTCGGCAAGACGGAGCTGGCCAAGGCCGTCGCCGAGGTCGCGGGAGCCCGACTGGTCCGCCTCCAGTGCTACGAGGGCGTCGACGAGTCGCGGGCGCTGTACGAGTGGAACCACGCCAAGCAGCTCCTGCGCATCAGCGCGGGCCGCGACGAGACCTGGGACGAGGCACGCACCGACATCTTCAGCGAGGAGTTCCTGCTTCCCCGCCCACTGCTCACCGCCATTCGCGGGGACGAGCCCAAGGTGCTGCTCATCGACGAGACCGACAAGGCGGACGTCGAGGTCGAGGGCCTGCTCCTGGAAGTACTCAGCGACTTCCAGGTCACGGTCCCCGAACTGGGCACGATCACCGCGACCCGCCGCCCCTTCGTCGTCCTAACCTCCAACGCGAGCCGCGAGCTGTCCGAGGCCCTGCGCCGCCGCTGCCTCTTCCTCCACATCGGCTTCCCCGACGAGGAGCTGGAGCGCCGGATCGTACGGCTGAAGGTGCCGGGCCTCGACGCGGCGCTGGCCGAGTCGGTGGTCCGGGTGGTCGGCGCGCTGCGCGCCCTGGACCTGCGGAAGGTGCCGTCGGTCGCCGAGACCGTCGACTGGGCGCGGACCCTGATCGCGCTCGGCGCCGACACGCTCGGCGAGACCGTCGTACGCGACAGTCTCGGCGTCCTGCTCAAGCACCAGGAGGACATCCTCAAGGCGGCCGCGAAGCTCGACCTGGACGCCCTGTGACCGCGCCCTCCGAGATCACCACCCGGCTGACCGGCTTCGCCGCCGCGCTCCGCTCGCACGGCATCCGCATCGGCACCGGCGAGACCGTGGACGCGGCGCGGGCGGTGGCGGCCCTCGGGTTCGCCGACCGCGAGCGGCTGCGCGAGGGGCTGGCGGCGACGCTCCTGCACGGAACGGGCCAGCGGCAGGTCTTCGACCCGGTCTTCGACCTCTACTTCCCGCAACGCGTCGGCGCCCCCGCGGCGGAACGCGAAGGGGAGCCCCAAGACCGCGACGACCTGCGGGACCGGCTCGCGGCTGCGCTCGCGGCCAACGACCCCGCCCTGCTGGGCCGGCTGGCCGTCGAGGCGGTCGACGGCTTCGGCGGATACGGCTCCTCGCCGGGGTCGGACGGCTGGTCGTCGTACCAGACACTCGACCGGCTGCGGCCACAGACACTGCTGGCGCGCGTGCGTGACGGCGTCCGGGCGGGGAGCGGCGGAGGGGCGTTCGCCGACCGGCTGCTCGACGACGAGATCCGGCGGCGCATCGAGGCGTTCCGCGCGATGGTCGCCGCGGAGGCCCGGCGCCGGGTCGCGGAACGGCGTGGCCGGGAGGAGATCGCCCGGCGGGCGGTGGCACCGACCGCCGACCGGGTCGACTTCCTGTTCGCGGGCAAGGCCCAGCTGGCCGAGTTGCGCCGGACCGTGCAGCCGCTGGCGCGCAAGCTCGCCACCCGGCTCGCGGCCCGCCGTCGCCGGGCCGCCCGCGGCAGCATCGACCTGCGGCGGACGCTCCGGGGTTCCCTGTCGACGGGAGGCGTGCCGATGCGGCCCGTGCTGCGCAGGCGGCGCCCCGTCCGCCCCGAACTGGTGCTGCTGTGCGATGTCTCGGGCTCCGTGTCGGGTTTCTCCGACTTCACGATGCTGCTGGTGCAGGCGCTGCACGACCAGTTCAGCAAGGTGCGCGTGTTCGCCTTCGTCAACCGGATCGACGAGGTGACCCGGCTGCTCGTACACGGTGCGGCGGACCCCGAGGGGCTGGGAGCGCGCATCCGGGCGGAGGCGACGCTCACGGGCTGGCACGGCAGCAGCGACTACGGGCTCGCGCTGGGCGAGTTCGCGGAGCGCTACGACGAGGCGGTGGGCCCGCGCACCACCGTGTTCGTGCTCGGTGACGCCCGTACGAACATGAGCGACCCGAACCTTCCGGCCCTGCGCCACATCGGGGAACGGGCCCGCCGCGTCTACTGGTTGAACCCCGAGCAGCGCTCCCAGTGGGGCACCGGCGACTCCGCCGCTCCCGAGTACGCCGAGCTGGTCGAGATGCACGAGTGCCGCAACGCACGCCAGCTGGGCGAACTCGTCACGCGCCTGCTGCCGGTGTGACCCGGCCTCCAACACCGGGCGCGGGGGCGCGAACTGCCGCAACCGACGGAATCGTCGGATACGGCAGCCGATGGTTGGTCGGGCCTAGTCGTTGCCCGCCTTCGCGTACTCCTGCGCCATGCCTCCCGCGAAGTCGTACACCACGCACTGCTCGTCGCCGACGACCCAGGCGTCGTGTCCGGGCGCGACCACGAAGACGTCGCCGGGGCCGAGTTCGCCCTCTCCGCCGTCGTTCATGCGGATGTGCATGCGCCCTTGGACCACATAGCCGTTGTGGTGGACCTCGCAGGTCTCGGTGCCCGCGATGGGGCCCACGGACTCCGTCCAGCGCCAGCCGGGCTCGAAGGTGGCCACGGCGAAGTCCAGTCCGCTCATGTGGACCGCTTCGAGGTGGCCCCGGGGGAAATCTCGTCGCTCGTCCGGCTTGTCGAGCGTCTTCACCTCAAACATGACCGCTCTCCCTTCCGGCCGTGTCCGACACGGCCGGGGCCGGTCTCCGTCACCCGGCCGCCCCACGCGGCACCGGCGGGGGCCGGGCCCCACCCCTCCATCGTCCGCCTGTCCATCCGGGACGGCCATTCGGGTGAGGGAGAGGGGAGGCGGGAGAGGGGTGGCGTTGAGGGGAAGGAGGGGTGGGGCGGGAGCCGGTGGCCGGTGGCAGGGGCGGCTGGGTCAGCCGGCGTTGCCTCCGCCTCCGCCCTCCCCGTCCCCCGTGCTTCCGCCTACGCCTCCGCCTCCGCAGAGGAGGGCGAAGCGCTCGGCGTCGATGTTGCCACCGGAGAGGATCGCGCCGATCCGTCGCGGGAGGGGGCCCGTCCGGCCGGTCAGCAGGGCCGCGAGCGGGGTGGCACCACTGGGCTCCACGACGATCTTCAGCCGTTCGAAGGCGAACCGCATCGCGTCCCGGATCTCGTCGTCGGACACCAGCGCGATGTCGTCGACGAGCCGCCGGTTCACGGAGAAGGTCAGCTCCCCCGGCGTGTCGAGGGCCTGTCCGTCGGCGATGGTGCGCGGTACCGGGACGCTGACGCGCCGCCCGGCCGCGAGGGACCGCTTGGTGTCGTCCCCGGCCTCCGGCTCGACCCCGATCACCCGGATCCCGGGGTGCAGTCCCTTGGCCGCCGTGGCACTGCCGGCGATCAGCCCACCGCCGCCGACCGGTACGACCAGAGCATCCAACTCCCCTGATTCTTCGAGGAGTTCGAGCGCGGCGGTGCCCTGTCCCGCGATGACGTGCGGATGCTCGTAGGGCGGGATGAGGGCGAGGCCCCGCTCGGCGGCCAGGGCCTCGGCGACGGCGACGCGGTCCTCGGTGTAGCGGTCGTACGTCACGATCTCGGCCCCGTAACCGGCGGTGGCCTCCCGCTTGGAGCGCGGGGCGTCCTCCGGCATGACGATCACCGCGGTGGTGCCGAGTTCCCGGGCGGCGAGGGCGACGGCCTGGGCGTGGTTCCCCGAGGAGTAGGCGGCGATGCCCCGGGCGAGCTGCTCCGGCGTCAGGCGCGCCGCCGCGTGGTAGGCGCCGCGGAACTTGAAGGCTCCCACGCGCTGGAAGTTCTCGCACTTGAGATGGACCTCCGCGCCGACGAGGGCGTCGAGGGTCCGTGAGCGCAGCACCGGAGTGCGGTGTGCGACGCCTTCGATGCGGGCCGCGGCCGCACGGACGTCGTCGAGGGTGACCGGTGGGGTCGTGGTCGTCACGCGTGTCCTCCGTCGGGTGTCGGGTGGTCGGTGGCGCGGGACTGTGCGAGGTAGCTGTAGGCGGAGGCGCGGGAGATGCCGAGCCGGGCGGCGACCTGTTCGACCGCGCGGCGGACGGCGAACACGCCGTGCTCGTCCAGGCTGCGGAAGAGGTCGAGGCGCCGTGTGCGGTCGAGTGCCGCCCAGGTGAGGTTCTGCCGGAGCCGGTGGGCGTCGAGGATGGCGTCGACTACGGAGTCGATGTCGTTTCCGAAGGTGGTGACCGGCGGCTCGGCGGGGCCGGGGGTGAGGCCGGCCAGCGCGCCGAGCAGGGTGTGGGCCTCGGTGACCGCGGTGACGTCGAGGTTCACGCAGAGCGCACCGAAGACGGTGCCCGTCGAGTCCCGCAGCACCATCGTGGACGACTTGACCAGCTTGCCCGAGTCGGTGCGGGTCAGGTAGTTGAGCTCGTCGGCCGCGTCGTCGCCGCGGGCGAGGACGCGCAGGCCGATCTCGCTCATCGCCCCGCCCACCGCCCGCCCGGTCACCGTGCCGGCGACGGCGACCACCGAACTCTCCGGCCGCCGGTAGTCGTGGAGGACCACCTCGCACACCGGGCCGAACGTCGCCGCGATACCCGCGACGGCGGGGGCCAGCGCGGCGAGGATCGCATCCCGCTCCGCGTCCGCACACGCCTCCGCGCTCGTGCCCGCGTTCACTTCGACCACCACGGGACGGCTCCCTCCGGTCTCCACCAGGAGTTCCAGACTACACATCCAATGATTGGACTGACAGTCCAATCCGCATGCCGGCCCTTGCGCGCGCGTCGGCCCGTCGCGGCGGCCGCGCACCGCGGATCCTGGCGCGCTCCGGCCCCGCCCCCGCATCGCCACGGACCTCTTGACGGGCGTGATGTTACCGGTAACATCGCTGGCGTCGGAGTGAGCGAAGGGGTGTCCGCGTGGCAACGGAAAGACGGGCTGTCGACAGCGGCCGACCTGTGTCATCCGCATCGTCCGCAGCGGTCGCGCCTTCCGGGCGAACCGCTCCACCGCCCGACCCGCACATCCCCGTCTCCGTCTTCAGTCCGGCCGCCGTACTCGCGTCCTGCGTGGGCTTCGTCCTCATCGGCGCGCTCCAGGCCCTGTACGGTCCGGCGATCCCCGCCCTCCGCGAGGAGTTCGGGCTGACCCCCTCGGCCGCGGGGCTGGGTCTGAGCGCCCACTTCGTCGGCGGGGTGGCCGGAGTGCTGCTCTTCGACCGGCTCTACGGCCGGATCGGCAACCGGCGGATCCTCGGCGCCTCGTACCTGCTCATGGCCGTCGGCGCGGCGGGCTTCGCGCTGGCGCCGAACTGGCCCACGGCGCTGGCGACGGCGCTGCTGGCCGGGCTCGGCTTCGGCGGCATCGACTACGGCCTCAACCAGCTGTTCGCGACCGGCTTCGGCGACCGTTCGGCGGCGATGCTGAACATCCTGAACGCGCACTTCGGCGTGGGCGCGATCCTCGGCCCGGTGCTGATCGGCGTGGTCGGTGCCGAGCACTACCCGGCGGTGTTCCTCGCCTTCGCGGTCGCCAACCTGCCCCTGCTGCTGTGTCTGCGAGGCGTGCGCGACCGGCCGCCCACGCAGGCCGGGGAACTCCCGGCGCCCGCTGCCGGGGGCGGGCAGGTGCTCGGCCGCAGTCTGGGCTCGGTGCTCGCCGTGTTCGTCGCCCTCTACGTCCTGCACGTGGGCATCGAGGCGGGCGTCGGCGGCTGGGAGCCGACCCATCTGGAGACCGTGGGATACGGCTCCGGGGTCGCCGCGACGGCCACCTCCGTCTACTGGCTGATGATGACCGCGGGCCGCTTCCTGGTCGCTCCGATCGCGCTGCGCTTCTCCGCGCAGGCCATCATCACCGTGTCCTGCGCCGGCATGACGGTCTGCCTGTTGCTGGCATCGGTGCGCGAGCTGGCCCCCTACGCCTACGCGGGCGTCGGTCTGTTCATCGCGCCGATCTTCCCCACCGGCCTGCCGTGGCTCAACAGGGCCGCCCCGCGGGCCCGGCGGGCCGGAGCCCTGGTGATCGCCGCGTCCATGGTCGGGGGTGTGGCCGCGGGACCGCTGCTCGGCAGGGCGATCGAGGGCGCCGGGGTCCGCGCGGTCCCGCTGCTGCTGTGCGGCGTCTCCGCGCTGTGTCTGGCCGCCACGCTCTGGCTGATCCGCAACACCCGGCCGCACCGGCCGCTGTGACATGGGGTCCCCACCACTGACCGCGCGCGACACCCGATGCCAGCCGAGAAACCCGGCCCATCAGACCCGTGAAGCCCCACAAGCCACTCGACGCCCGCACCGCCGGCACCACTCGCACCTCTGACATCACCCGCACCAACGGCACCACGACACCGCTGACGCCACCCGCACCGCGGCATCGCGGCACCGTGGCATCACTCGCACCACCTGCACCACCCGCACCGCGGCATTGCGGCATTGCGGCATTGCGGCATCACCCGCACCCCCTCACCACCCGCACCACCCGCACCACCCGCACCACCCGCCGAGCACCTCCCGCCATCCGAAGGGAAGCCCCGCATGCCCGCTCTGACGACGACGTCCGACGGATTCCTCCTGCACGGCGAACCGTTCCGGATCATCTCCGGGGCCATGCACTACTTCCGCGTCCACCCCGACCAATGGGCGGACCGGCTGCGCAAGGCCCGGCTGATGGGGCTCAACACGGTGGAGACGTACGTGCCCTGGAACCTCCACCAGCCGGCGCCCGACGGCCCGCTCATGCTCGACGGCTTCCTCGACCTGCCCCGCTTCCTGCGGCTGGCACAGGCGGAGGATCTGCACGTCCTGCTGCGCCCCGGGCCGTTCATCTGCGCCGAGTGGAACGACGGCGGGCTGCCCGCCTGGCTCCTCTCCGTCCCCGGCATCCGGTTGCGCAGCAGCGATCCCCGCTTCGCCGAGGCCTTCGACGGCTACCTCGATCTGCTGCTGCCCGCGCTGCGGCCGCAGTGGGCCGCGTCCGGCGGCCCGGTGATCGCCGTACAGCTGGAGAACGAGTACGGGGCGTACGGCGACGACACCGCGTACCTCAAACACGTCGAGCAGGCCCTGCGCGGGCGGGGCGTCGAGGAGCTGCTGTTCACCTGCGACCAGGCCAACTCCCGGGATCTGTCCGCCGGCAGCCTGCCCGGCGTCCTCGCCACCGCGACCTTCGGCAGCCGGGTCGAGGAGCATCTCGGCGCGCTGCGGGCGCACCGGCCCGAGGGGCCGCTGATGTGCTCCGAGTTCTGGATCGGCTGGTTCGACCACTGGGGCGGACCCCACCACACGCGGGAGGCGGGTGACGCGGCGGCGGACCTCGACCGGCTGCTGTCGGCCGGCGCGTCCGTCAACATCTACATGTTCCACGGCGGCACCAACTTCGGCCTCACCAACGGCGCCAACCACCACCACGCCTACTCCCCCACGGTCACGTCGTACGACTACGACGCGGCACTCACCGAGTGCGGCGACCCCGGCCCCAAGTACCACGCCTTCCGCGAGGTCATCGCCCGCCACGCGCCCGTGCCCGAGGAGCCCGCCCCCATGCCGGGCACCAAACTCCCGCTCACGACAGTGGAGTTGGACCGGCGGGCGCCACTGCTGCCGTATGTCCGCGGCCTGCCGGGGGCCGTGCGCGGCGACGGTCCGGCGACGATGGCCGAACTCGGCGTGCACAGCGGCCACCTGCTCTACCGGACCACCGTGCCGGCCGCCGGGGACGGCCTGCTGCACTTCGCGGGCGGGGTGGGCGACCGCGCCCAGGTGTTCGTGGACGGTGCCCCGGCCGGCGTGCTGGAACGGGAACGCCACGACGAGACCCTCCCCGTCCGGGTGCCGCGCGCGGGTGCCGTGCTGGAGGTGCTCGTGGAGAACCTGGGCGGGGTCAACTACGGACCGCGCACCGGGGCGCCCAAGGGGCTGCTCGGCCCGGTGTCCTTCCAGGGCGCCGCGCTGCGCGACTGGGAGTGCCGTCCGGTGCCCCTGGACGACCTGGCGGCCGTACCGTTCGCTCCTTCCTCCGCCGCCACGGACGCCGAACCCGCCTTCCATCGCGGGACGTTCGAGGTCGAGTCCCCCGCCGACACGTTCCTGTCGCTGCCCGGCTGGACCAAGGGCCAGGCGTGGGTCAACGGCTTCCACCTCGGCCGCTACTGGAATCGCGGGCCGCAGCACACGCTCTACGTGCCCGGCCCGGTCCTGCGCCCCGGCGCCAACGACCTCGTCCTGCTGGAGCTGCACGCCACGACCGGCACGCGTGCGCTGTTCACCGACACCCCCGACCTCGGACCGGAGAACGTCTGATGCCGACGCCCCCGCACCACCTGCGCGTCCCCGCCGCCGCGGCACCCCCGCTGACCGGACACCTGCCCTTCACCGACGCTCCCGGGGTCTCCGATCCCATCGAGGTCACCAGCCGGTGGCTGGTACGCGGCGGCCGCCCCTGGTTCCCGGTCTCCGGCGAGTTCCACTACTCCCGCCACCCCGCGGCACAGTGGTCGGAGGAACTGCTGAAGATGAAGGCGGGCGGGGTGACCGCGGTCGCCAGCTACCTCATCTGGATCCACCACGAGGAGATCGAGGGCCGCGTCCGCTTCGACGGCGACCGTGACCTGCGGCGTTTCGCCGAGCTGTGCGCCCGGCACGGCCTGGACTTCATCCCCCGCATCGGCCCCTGGTCCCACGCGGAGGTGCGCAACGGGGGCCTGCCCGACTGGCTGCTGGCCCGTGACTGCACACCGCGCACCGACGACCCCGCCTACCTGGAACCCGTACGCGACTGGTTCGCGACGGTCGCCGGGCAGTTGGCCGGCCTCGACCGGGCGCACGGCGGCCCGATCGTGGCGATCCAGATCGAGAACGAGCTCTACGACCAGCCCGGCCACCTGCTCACCCTGAAGCGGATGGCGCAGGAGGCCGGACTCGACGCACCCCTGTGGACGTCGACGGCCTGGGGCGGGGTGCAACTGCCGCCGGACGAACTGCTGCCGCTGTACGGCGGCTATCCGGAGGCGTTCTGGACCGAGGCGGACGGCGGCTGGCCCGACACCTGCCGCAAGCACTTCTTCTTCACCCACCAGCGTGACGACGAGGGGATCGGCGCCGACCTGCGGCCGGCCACCGTGCGCGGCGGCGCACCGGACGCGTTCGCGGACCGGTTCCCCTGGGCCACCTGCGAGCTGGGCGGCGGCATGGCGGTGGCCTACCACCGGCGGCCGCGTGTCGACGCCGACGACATCGGCGCGCTGGGGCTCACGAAGATCGGCTGCGGCTCGGTCTGGCAGGGCTACTACATGTTCCACGGCGGCACGAACCCGCCCGGCGAGCTGACCACGCTCCAGGAGTCCCACGCCACGGGCTATCCCAACGACCTGCCGCTGCTGACGTACGACTTCCAGGCCCCGCTCGGCGAGTACGGCCAGTACCGGCCCTCGTACCACGAACTGCGCCTGCAGCACCTGCTGCTGGCGGACTTCGGCCATCTCATCGCGCCGATGGCGTCCGTGCTGCCCGAACGGCGGCCGACGGCGCAGGACGACCGGGACACCCTGCGATGGGCCGTGCGCGGTGACGGCGCCTCGGGCTTCCTGTTCGTCAACAACCACCAGCCGCACGAGCCGCTGCCGGACCACCCGGAGACGGTCTTCACGGTCGAACTGCCCGCCGCAGGCGGTTCGTTGACGCTGCCGAGCAGTCCCGTCACGGTCCCCACCGGCGCCTCCTTCTGCTGGCCGCTGCGGCTGGACGTCGCCGGGCTGCGGCTGGAGTGGGCCACCGCCCAGCCCGTGTGCACGGTCGACGCCGACGGACGTACGGTCCTGGTGCTGGCCGCCGCCGACGGCATCGTCCCCGAACTCGCCCTGGACGCCGCGACGGTGACGTCGGTCAGCGCGCCGACCGGTGACCTCACCCCCGTCGACGGCCGCGTCCTGGTGACCGGGCTGCGCCCCGGGACCGACGCCCTGGTCGAGGTGGAGACGGTGGACGGCGGACGGGTCGGCCTGCTGGTCCTGGACGCGGCCACGGCACGGACCGCCTACCGGGGTGTCGCCTGGGGTGCCGAGCGGCTGATCCTGAGCCGGGACGGCGTCGTCTTCGACGAACGGGCGGACGAGGTGCGGCTGCACGGCGGAGGCGCACGCCCGTCCTTCGCGGTGCTGCCCGCTCCCGGACGGGCACCGCTGGTGGACGGTACGACGGTGAGCGCGGCGGCGGACGGGGTGTTCACCCGGTACACGGCAGCCACCGACGACGTGGGCGGTCCAACGGCCGCGCGGATCACCCCCGTCAGGCCCGCCGGTCCCGCGCCCGACACCGTGACGGGCGTGCTGGGCCGGGCGAGCACGCCGGCGGACAAGCACTTCGACACCGTGGCCGCCGAGTACCGCGTCGACCTGCCGGACGACCTGCCGGCGGGCACCCTGCTGCGCGTCCACTGGACGGGAGACGTGGGCCGGGCCCACCTGGGGGACACCCTGGTCGCCGACCAGTTCTTCGCGGGCCGCGCGTGGGACATCGGCGTCGACCGCCTCCCCGCCGACCTGCCGCGCACCGACGGACTGCGGCTCAGCGTGCTGCCACTGCCCGCCGAGGCCCCCGTCCACCTGCCGTCGGACGCGGCCGGCGGAGCGCGGACGGCCGCCGTCACGCACGCCGAATGGATCACCGCGCGCACCTGGTCGGTGCGGGCGGGCTGACCGGGCGGGCGGGCTGACCGGCGGCCCCGGAATCCCGGGCCCGCCCGCCTATGCTGTGGTCCTGCCGTGCCGGACCACAGGCCGGCCGTCACGGACCGTATCGACGTCGAGGAACCCCGAGGGATCAGCCACCATGACCGCAAGCGCCGCCGGCGGAGCCGTCCCGAAGGGGCGCAGCAGACGGAACTTCGCGGGCTCGCGTCCGGTGATGGACGACGTGGCCCGGCTGGCCGGTGTCTCCAAGCAGACCGTCTCGCGCGTGCTCAACGACCACCCTTCCGTCCGCGCCGAGACACGCGCGGCGGTCCTGGAGGCGATGAGCTCGCTCGGCTACCGCCCCAGCCGCAGCGCCCGGTCGCTGGCCAGCGGCCGGACCCGGATGCTCGGCGTCATCTCCTTCGACGCCGCCCGCTACGGGCCGGCCGCCATCCTCACCGCGATCAACACCGCGGCGCAGGAGGCCGGTTACCTGGTCAGCTCCATCGCCCTCGACACGGCCGACCACGACACGGTCGTGGCGGCCGTCGACCGGCTGTCGGCCGAGGGCGCGGACGGGGTGATCGCCATCGCCCCGCAGCTCTGGGTGGGCAGGGCCCTGGCGGACACCCGGCTCGACACCCCGCTGGTGGTGCTGGAGAACGGACTCGACGACAGCGCGGCGCTGGCCGCGCTGGTCACCGGCGACTCCCGGATCGGCGCCCGCAAGGCCACCGAGCACCTCCTGGCCCTCGGCCACCGGACCGTACGGCACCTCGCCGGACCGACCGGCTGGACCTCGGCCGACCAGCGGCTGACCAGCTGGCGCTCGACGCTGGAGGCGGCCGGGGCGCAGGTGCACGAGCCGCTCGTCGGCGACTGGAGCGCCGACTCGGGCTACGAACTCGGTCGTCGGCTGGCCCGGAACCCGGAGGTCACCGCGGTGTTCGCGTCCAACGACCAGATGGCCCTCGGCGTCCTGCACGCCCTGCACGAGGCGGGCCGTTCGGTCCCCGGTGACGTCAGCGTGGTCGGCTACGACGACATCCCGGAAGCCGCCCATCTGCTGCCCCCGCTGACCACCGTGCGCACCGACTTCGCCGAGATCGGCACCCGCTCGCTGCGCCTCCTGCTCGACCGGATCGACGGTCCGGCCGAGGCACCGCGGGCCGAGTCGCTGATTCCCGTGGAGCTCGTCGTGCGGGGCAGCAGCGGACCGGCCCCCGGCTGCACGCCGCCCGCCGTGCCCTGACCCGGCAGGAACCGCGACCGTGCGTGCCCGTGCTCGTGCCGGGGCACGGTCCGGACTCTCGACGGGGCTCGTCCGCCCGCATGCGAGCACGCGTGCTCCACCGACCTGACTCCGCAGACATGGCGGCGCAGCCCGGGAGCCCCGGCAGGACGGCGTCTGACATCATCGGGCTCGGACACACGACCGGCCCGGGGAGGCACCGTGACGCGAGGGACAGGACGGCGCGGAGGCTCCGCCGCACCGCGCAGCGTGGACGTCGCCCAGCTGGCCGAGGTCTCGCAGAAGACCGTCTCCAGGGTCTTCAACGACGAGCCGTACGTGTCCGCCGACGTGCGCCGCCGGGTGCTCGACGCCGCCGAACAGCTCGGTTACCGCCGCAACAACGCGGCCCGGGCGCTGGCCTCGGGACGCACTCGCTCCATCGGCGTGGTCACCCTGGGAACGGCCCTGTACGGGCCCGCCTCGCTGCTCATGGGGGTCGAGCGGGCCGTCCGCGACACGGGGTACGCGCTGCGCGTGGTCAACACGGTGGAGGGGGACCCCGGCGGTGTCTCCGGCGCCGTGGACGCGCTGCTGGAGCAGGGCGTCGACGGCATCGTCATCTCCGAGCCGATCGACGAGGCGGGAGACCAGGGCGAACGGTCCGTCGCCGTACCGGTCCTGGTCCTCAGCGCGCCACCGCCCTTCGCCGCCCCCACGGTGCTGGCCGCGGGCGGCGGCGTCGACCTGATGGCACGGGCGGCCACCGAACACCTGCTGGACCTCGGGCACGCCACCGTCCATCACCTCGCAGGGCCGCAGCGCTGGTACGCGGCCCGGGACCGGCTCGAGGGATGGCGGGCGGCGCTCAGCGCGCACGGCAGACACGAGCCGCCCGTCGTCGAGGGCGACTGGTCGGCCGCGTCCGGGTACGCGGCGGGGCGCGCGCTCGCCGCCGACCCCGGGGTGACCGCGGTGTTCTCCGCCAACGACGACATGGCCATCGGTCTGATGCGGGCCCTGACGGAAGCCGGCCGGCGGGTGCCGCAGGACGTGAGCGTCGTCGGTTTCGACGACATCCCGGTCGCCGCCTATGTCACCCCTCCCCTGACCACGGTGCGGCAACTGTTCGACGTCGTGGCGCGGGACGGACTCAGGCGTCTCCTGCACTCCATCGAGAACCCGCGGGCGGACCCCCTGCCGCCGACCGATCCGACGGTCGATCTCGTCGTCCGCGCCTCGACCGCGCCGCCGCCCCGGACCGGCCCCGGCGGTGGGCGCGGCGCCGGCTGATCCGCCCGCACCGCTCGTCGCGACCCGACGGCCCCGGACCGGGTTCCGCCCACCACGACCGGCCGGCGTCGCTGACCTGGCCCGCGGCCGGCCGGCGATCGCGGGGCGAACCGGGCTGCGCGTTCGCGCGGGCCGTCCTTGGGCGGCGGTCAGTCCGGCGCCGCCGCCTTCTTGATGGCCTCGCGGATGCGGGAGTAGGTGCCGCAGCGGCAGACGTTCTCGATGCGGTCGATGTCGTCGTCCGTGGGGCTGGACGTCCTGTCGAGCAGGGCCGCCGCGGCCATGATCTGGCCCGGCTGGCAGAAGCCGCATTGGGAGACGTCGCAGTCGAGCCAGGCCTGTTGCACGGGGTGGAGGGTGTCGCCGTCGGCCAGGCCCTCGATGGTGGTCACCGCCCGGTCGGCGCAGTCGGCGACCGGCACGACGCACGGCTGGATCTCCGCGCCGTCGAGATGGCTGGTGCAGGCGCGGCACACGCCCACCCCGCAGCCGTACTTGGGGCCGGTGACGTGCAGCAGGTCGCGCAGCACCCACAGCAGCGGCATGTCGGCCGGCGCCTCGACGGTCACGGACTTCCCGTTGAGGACGAAGGAGTAGGAGGGCATCGGTACCTTCTCGGACGGTGATCAGTAGTCGATCGGGAAGCGGCGGGGGGTGGTGCCGGTGGCACGGGCGTAGGCGTTGGCGACGGCGCCGGCCGCGGCCGGGACACCGAGTTCGCCGGCCCCGCCCGGGTCCCGCCGCGAGGGCATGATGTGCGCCTCGAAGTGCAGCGGGGCGTGCCGTTGGCGGGCGTAGCGGAAGTCGGCGAAGCTGCCCTCGCGCACCGCGCCCCGGTCGATGTGCAGGCCGGCCCGCAGCACGGTGGAGATGCCGTCGACGGCGGTGCCCATGAGCTGGGCCTCGAGTCCGCGCGGGTTGACGGCCGTGCCGACGTCGGCCGCCATCACCACCCGCGTGACCCGGGGATTCTTGGGGTCCCCGGCGTCGATCTCGACCAGACAGGCCACGCAGGAGTCGTACTCCTCGTGGACGGCGACGCCCTGTGCGTGGCCGTCCGGCATGGTCCGGCCCCAGTGTCCGGCGGCGGCGACCTTGTCGAGCACGGCCTTGACGGTTTTGCTCCGGAGCGTGGCGCGCCGGAAGGCGACGGGGTCCTTGCCCAGGCTCGCGGCGACCTCGTCCACGACGATCTCCTCGGCGGTGCGCGTCGTGCCGGAGTCCACCGACCGCCACGCGCCGAGGGGCATCGCCAGTTCGACCGAGCCCGAATCGCCGGAGAGGCGGCCGAAGTTGTACAGACCGCTGTCGCTGGGCAGCGGTCGCGCGGCGGCGCGTACACCGCCCTGGGCGGAGGCGCCCTGCTCCTCGTACGACTCGCTCACCGAGGCCGTGGCGTGGGCGAAGGCCACCACTCTGCCGCGGGCGTGACTGGCCCGGACGCGGTGGTGGGAGGCGGGCCGCATCCGGCCGTGCCGGATGTCGTCGGCGCGGCTCCACATCAGCTTGACCGGTTGCCGCGCCGCCTTGGAGATCAGCGCCGCCTCGAGCGCGGCGTCGTGGTCGAGGCGCCGCCCGAACGACCCGCCGCCCCGCACGACATGGACCCGCACCTTCGACTCCGGCAGTCCGATGGCCGAGGCGATGCTGTCGCGGGCGCCCATCGGTGACTGCGAGGAGAACCAGATCTCGGCGCTGTGCGGGCGTACGTCCGCCACCGCGGTCAGCACCTCCATCGGGGCGTGGCTGACGAACGCGAACGCGAACTCGCCCCCGACCTGGGCCGATCCGCTCGGCGGCGGGCCGAGCCGGGGGACGGCGGCGATCAGCCGGTACCGGATGGCCGCGTCGGACAGCCCGGCCAGCGGGCCCGGGGCCCAGGTGACGCGCAGCGCGTCCCTCGCCTGAAAGGCGTGGTGGAAGGTCTCCGCGACCACGGCGACCCCGCCGGGGATCCTGACGACGGCGTGGACGCCCGGCATCGCACGGGCAGCCCGGTCGTCGACCGAGACGACCTTCCCGCCGAGCGTCGGCGGCCTGGCCACCACCGTGGGCCTGGCACCGGCGACCGTCAGGTCTCCGGTGTAGCGCGCCGTGCCGGTGACGATGTCCCGGGCGTCGATCCGGGTCGTCGGCCGCCCGATCACGCGGTGCCGGGAGGCCGGCTTGGGTTTGCTCGACACGGCCGTCCGGCGGATTCCGGCGGCGCTCGCGGTCAGGGACCCGAAGGTGGCCGTACGTCCGTCCGGTGCGACGACCCGGGTGTTCCAGGTGCGCAGGGTCCGCGCGGGCAGGTGCCACCGCCGGGCGGCCGCGGTGACCAGCCGGGCGCGGGCGGTGGCGGCCAGTTGACGGGCCGGGCCGTAGAGCGAGCTCACCGAGCTGGAACCGCCGGTGAACTGGTTGCCCTTGGTGCGGGCCTCGGCGAGCGGCATGTCCACGTCGGCGAGCCGGGCGTCGAGCTCCTCGGCGATCATCATGGCGACGGCGGTGGTGACTCCCTGGCCGACCTCGACGCGCGGCAGCCGTACGACGATCCTGTTGGCGGCGGTGACCTCGAGGACCAGCATCTCCTCGTCGGTGCCGGTCACCAGGACGTCGGACGCTCTCGCGGCCCGGTCCGGCGTCGCCTCGGCGCCCGCCGCCGACGACGTGTCGCAGCCGAGCGGCGCCGCGACGGTGAGGGTGGTCGCGGCGAGCGAGTAGACCACGAACTTCCGGCGGGACAGCTGAGGTGCCAACGGACACTCCTTCGCGAACACGCGGTCGATTCGACTGTTAGGAGGGGCCGACACCGCTCGGGGTTGCCTTCGCGTGCTCGCGCGTCCATGGTCGTGTCGTTCCCCTGCGCCGCCGTACGGCACGCGGATGATCGGCCGACAACCGCCCGCCGAACCCCCACCCGACCTACGGAGAACCATGGCCGACGCCACGCCCCAGGCCAGAGCCGTCGTACTGCTGCGGCGCCCCAAGCTGTGGCTGCTGCCCACGATCCTGACCGGGCTGCTCGCCCTGCTGCTGTCCGTGCTCTACATGGGCGGCATCGTCAACCCGCAACAGGATCTGCACGATCTGCCGATCGCGCTCGTCAACGGCGACACGGGCAGCCCGCCGGCGGGCCAGAAACAGAACCTCGGTACCCAGATCACGCGGGCCGTCACCGCCGACACCTCCGGCGGCAAGGCCGAATGGCGCACCCTCACCCTGGCGCGGGCGCAGGACGAACTGGACTCCGGCAAGGTCTACGGCGCCCTGGTCATCCCCCCGGACTTCACCGCGTCCGTCACCGCGCTCACCACGACCGGGGCGACCGAACGCCCGACCCTCACCCTGCTCACCAACCCCGGCAAGGGCAGCCTCGGTTCGTCCCTCGCCAGTCAGATCGTCACGCAGGTGGCACGCCAGTCCTCCCAGGACATCGGCCGACAGCTCACCGCGGCGGCCACCGAGGCAGACTCCACCACGAAGCTGCTGCTCGCCGACCCGGTGGCCCTCACCACCCGGCCCGGCCACCCGCTCGGCGACCACAGCGGCCTGGGTCTTACCGCCTTCTACTACACCCTGCTGCTCGTGCTGGCCGGCTTCCTCGGCGGCAACGTCATCAGCAACGCCGTGGACACGTCCCTCGGTTACGCCGACAACGAGATCGGTCCCTGGCACACCCGCCTGCCCACCGTGCCGATCGACCGGAGGCAGACGCTGCTGCTGAAGATGGCGATGACCGCGGGCATCACCCTGCTCAGCGCCTCCCTGATCATGTTCGCCTGCGTCACCCTGCTCGGGATGGACGCGACCCGTCTGCCCCTGCTGTGGATCTACTCCTACTGCGCGTCCCTCGCGGTGGGCCTCGGCGTGCAGGCCATCAACGCGGCCTTCGGCGGCATCGGCCAACTGGTGTCCATGTTCGTGTTCATCGTGCTGGGACTGCCGTCCTCGGGAGCCACCGTCCCGCTCCAGGCGGTCCCCGGCTTCTACCGCTTCCTGTCCCACTTCGAGCCGATGCGCCAGCTCAGTGACGGCGTGCGCGCCATCCTCTACTTCGACGCGCGCGGCGACGCCGGTCTCACCCGCGCCTGGACCATGATCGGGGTCGGCGCCGCCCTCGCCCTCCTCTTCGGCTTCGGGATGGCCGCGTACTACGACCGCAGGGGCCACAGACGCCTGACCCCGCAGCCCGCCTGAGCGGCTCCCCGTCCCCCGGTACGACGGCGGTCAGCGCACCCGTCCCCGCGGTTTCAACGCCCCCTCGGGAAGCCGCGGGGCGGGCAGCGGAGCACCGTCGTACCCCTTCACCTCGCCGAAGCGTGATCCCGTCATCCAGTCCTCACGGGCCTGTTCGATCTCCTGCCGGGTGCGGCCGATCCAGTTCCAGAACATGATCAGTTCCTCGTCGAACGGCTCACCGCCCAGCAGCATCAGACCCGCGTCCGACTCGGCGCGCAGCGGGAGTTCGGTGCGGCCGCAGCCGAGATAGAGCATCGAGCCGGGCAGCAGCGGCACACCGTCGACGTGGGCCTCACC
Organism: Streptomyces sp. NBC_00289; assembly: GCF_041435115.1. Lineage (NCBI taxonomy): Bacteria > Bacillati > Actinomycetota > Actinomycetes > Kitasatosporales > Streptomycetaceae > Streptomyces > Streptomyces sp. NBC_00289. Next base: position 1,978,025 of record NZ_CP108046.1, read on the forward strand.
GGACATGGACAGCACGGCGTACTCGAAGTCCGGTTCCAGCGGCAGGCGTACGTCCGTGCCGTGGGCGAGGGTCAGGTCGGCGCCGACGATCGGGGTGTACGCCGTGCCGGGCGAGGTCGCTCCGTCGAGGTCGCCGAGGATCACCGTGGCCGTCAGGCCCGGTGCCGTGACCGACGGCAGGTCCGCGTGGTGTTCGAAGCGCGGGTCGGTGTGCCGGTGGCCGTCCGGGAGGGCGACCCACAGCTGGGCGCCGTGCAGGAAGCGGGCGTGCGGCGCGGGGCTCTCCTCGGAGTGGCTGATCGCCCGGCCGGAGGTCATCAGGCCCAGTTCGCGCGGGCGGATGGTCTGGAGGCTGCCGGTGGAGTCGCGGTGCAGCACCTCGCCCTCGTGCAGCCAGCTCACCGTCTGCAGCCCCATGTGGGGGTGCGGGGGCACCTGCATCCCGGGCTCGTCGGCGATGTCGTCGGGGCCGTAGTGGTCGACGAAGCACCAGGCGCCCACCATGCGGCGGCCCAGGTTGGGCAGCAGGCGGCGGACCTCGCTGGACTCGCCCAGTTTGACGCGGCGCGGGCTGAGGAGTTCACGTACGGGTTCCGCCACCACGAAGCCGCGTCCGCCGCACAGGGCGGGAACCGCCTCGCGATCAAGATTGCTCATGCGGCCCAACCTAGCCCCGCCAGGGGCTTCGCGTCAGTCCAACCCCACGTCGTCCGTCCTCCGGTGCGGGCCGCACGCCCACGTAGTGGAATGTTAAACGACCTCGTGGGGTTGTAGGCCGTCGAAGGAGGTCAGCAGTGGACATGACGTACTACGACCACGGAACGCCGGCCGAGCGCTGGGAGCGCGGGCGGATGTTCTTCGAGGCCAAGGACTACGCCGCCGCCGCGCGCGTGCTGGACGGGCTGGTCGAGGAGGTGCCGGAGCAGACCGGACCACGGCTGCTGCTGGCGCGCTCCTACTACCACTCGGCCCAACTGCGCCGCGCGGAAGCCGAGTTGCGCATCCTCGTCGAGCGCGACCCGGTGGAGCACTACGCCCGGCTGATGCTCGGCCGCACCCTCGAGCGGCAGGGCCGGCCCGAGGAGGCCGAATCGCACCTGCGCATCGCCTCCGCACTCGCGGGTGACTTCGAGCGGCTCTAGAGCCGCGGCTCCGGAGCCCGTACACCCGTCCTCGCCCCGTCACGCGCCCGATGCGTGACGGGGCGAACGCCTGTCCGCCAAGGCCACGGGCCCGTTTCGGCGGGCGGCCGCCCGCTCCGGCGGGGCCGCCGCGCGCGGACGCAGACACGGTTCGGCGAGCGGGGCGACCGTCCGGGCGGCCAGGCGCGAGCCGGGCGAGCGGTGTCGGACCACGCTACTTCACGAGGTCACCGCTTCCGCCGGGTCACTTCGCCCCGGCACCGCTCCCCCGGGCCCGCCGGTGGGCGACCTCCCCGAGGGCCACGTCGGCGACGAAGAAGGCGGCCAGCGGGATGCCGAGCAGCGGCACGAAGTAGCCGAGGACGACGACGACCACCACACCCGGCAGGACGATGTACGGGGGCACCTGCCGCCACGCTCCGCGCGGGACGGGCCGGCCGAAGGAGGAGCCGCGCCCGCGCTGCCACCACATGCGGTAGCCCCACACGATGAGCAGGATCAGCGACAGCGCGAGGAGCATCAGGGCGAGCTGGTTGACCAGACCGAACAGCACTCCGGTGTGCAGGTCGATGCCCCAGCGGGTCAGCTTGGCGAGCAGCGGGTAGTCCGCGAACCGCAGCACGTCGGTGACCTCGCCGGTGGTCGGGTCGACCGCGACGGAGTCCTGCTTCTCGGGCCAGCCGCGCTGCACCTGCCGCACGACGTACGCGGACGACTCGTCGGCGGGCGGGACGATCTCGACCGGGTCGCCGAGTCCCTCGGCGCGGGCGGCGGCCAGGACCTTGTCGAGGCCGACGCCGTGTTCGGCGTCCCCGGCGGAGGCGGACGCGCCGTGACCCGCGTGATCGCCGCCGGTCGTCGCCGTCACCGACGGGGTGGCCTGGCCGAGCGAGGTCCGCAGCTCGTCGATGTTGGCCCCGGCGTACGTCGACCAGGTCAGACCGGTCGCCGACAGGAAGACGAAGCCGGCCGCGGCCCAGACGCCGACACTGCCGTGCAGACCGAGGGTGCGGCGGCGGCCGCTGGTGCCCCGGACCTTGCGCAGCGCACGGCGGCGCGAGAACCACAGCACCAGGCCGCCGCCCGCGATCACCCACAACCAGCTCGCGGCGAGCTCGCTGTAGAGGCGGCCGGTGTCACCGAGGTGCAGGTCGCGGTGGAACTCGTCGATCCAGGTGCGCAGCGGCAACGCCCCGGTGGAGCCGTACTGTTCGAGATCCCCGCGCACCGTGCCGGTGTACGGGTCGACGAAGACCGCGAGGGTGTGGCCGGGGTCGACGCCCTCGACCCCGGAGAGCATCACCCTGGTGGTCGCGTCGGCCTCCGGGGAGGGCCGAACGGCCGACACGGCGCCCTCGGGGTGGGCCTTGCGGGCGGCGGCGACCTGCTCGGACAGGCGCAGTTCGGTGTCGCCGACGGGCACCGTCATCTCGTGCGCGTACACGAGCTTCTCGGCCTGGAAGGCGCCCGCGTACAGGAAGCCGGTGACGGCCGCGATCAACAGGAACGGCGCGACGAACACACCGGCGTAGAAGTGCAGACGCAGCACGAGCGGGCGCAGTGGCGCCCAGCGGCCGGGGGACGGCGCCGGGCCGGCGGCCGGCGGGGCCTCGTCCGTGGTGGTCGGGGGAGCGGTGGACATCGGCGGCTTCTCCGGGGGACGGGAACGGGGGCGCCGGGACCGCGGTCGGGCTGTGGGCTCGACACGGGACCGAACGACGTGGGGCGGTAGTGGTCCAGTAGTCGGACGAAGGGGGCGCCGAGTTCCCGGAGGCATGAGTGGCGTGCGTCACACGGCACGGTCCCGGGCGCCGATCCCGGGCGCCGTGGGGGCCGTGGCATCCTGGCGCGATGGCATCCGCACGTGATCACGCGTCCCTGACCGAGCAGGTGGAGGAACTCCTCGCCGTCGACGGCCCGTTGCCCATCGTCGCGGCCGGTGAGCCGGTCCTGCGGCGCCGGGCCGAACCCTTCGACGGCCAGCTGGACGACGCGCTGCTGGCCCGCTTCGTCGAGGCCCTGCGCGTCACGATGCACGCGGCGCCGGGCGTGGGCCTCGCCGCACCGCAGGTGGGCGTGGCGCTGCGGATCGCGGTCGTCGAGGATCCGGCGCCGGTGCCGGAGGAGGTACGGCTGGCGCGCGGGCGGGTGCCGCAGCCGTTCCGGGTGCTGGTCAATCCGTCGTACGAGCCCGTCGGCGGCGGACGTGCCGCGTTCTTCGAGGGCTGTCTGAGCGTGCCGGGCTGGCAGGCGGTGGTGGCCCGGCCGGCCGAGGTGCGGCTGACGGGCCTGGACGAGAACGGCCGCGCGGTCGACGAGGTGTTCACCGGCTGGCCCGCGCGCATCGTGCAGCACGAGACGGACCACCTCGACGGCACGCTGTACCTCGACCGCGCGGAGTTGCGCTCGCTCTCCTCGAACCGGGCGATGGCGGAGCGGTGGACGCAGGCGACGCCGGAACAGGCCGCGGAATCGCTCGGCTTCGAGCTGCCCCGCTGACCGTCCGGCGCCACCGCCCGCCGGTGCCGGCTCAGTTGTCCCGGTAGGCCTCCAGCAACCGCAGCCACACCTCGCTGATCGTCGGATAGGCCGGCACCGCGTGCCACAGCCTGCTGATCGGCACCTGTCCGGCGACGGCGACGGTCGCCGAGTGGATCAGCTCGCCGACACCGGGACCGACGAAGGTGACGCCGAGCAGGATCTCCCGCTCCAGGTCGACGACCATGCGGGCACGGCCCCGGTAGCCGTCGCCGTACAGACCGGCACCGGCGACCGCGGAGATGTCCTGGTCGACGGCCCGGACGCGGTGTCCGGCCTGTTCCGCCTCCGCCAGGGAGAGCCCCACGGCGGCGGCCTCCGGGTCGGTGAAGACGACCTGGGGGACGGCGGCGTGGTCGGCGGTGGCCGCGTGGGCGCCCCAGGGGTCGGACTCCAGGTGCGAGGCGCCGGAGGCGCGGGCGGCGATGGCCGCGCCGGCGATACGGGCCTGATACTTGCCCTGGTGGGTGAGCAGGGCACGGTGGTTGACGTCGCCGACCGCGTACAGCCATTCGTTTCCGGTCACGCGCAGGCTGTCGTCGACCGTCAGCCAGGAGCCCGGTTCCAGTCCGACCGTGTCCAGACCGATGTCGTCGGTCCGCGGGGCGCGGCCGGTGGCGAAGAGGATCTCGTCGGCCTCGATCCGGTCGCCCGCGTCGGTGACGACGACGACCGTGCCGGCCTCGCGGGTCACGGACTCGACCGAGGTGCCGGTGCGCACGTCGATGCCCGCCTCCCCGAGAGCCTCGGCGACCAGTTCGCCGGCGAAGGGCTCCATCCGGTTCAGCAGGCCCTTGCCGCGGACGAGCAGCGTGACCTCGGAGCCGAGGGCCCCCCAGGCCGTGGCCATCTCGGTGGCGACGACTCCGCCGCCGACCACGACCAGCCGGCCCGGCACCGCCTGCGCGCTGGTGGCCTCCCTGCTGGTCCACGGACGGACGTCGGCGAGTCCGGGCAGGTCGGGCAGGACGGCACTGGTGCCGGTGCACACGGCGACGGCGTGCCGGGCGGTCAGGACGTGCCGTTCGCCGCCGGGGCCGGTCACGGTGACCGTGCGCTCCCCGGTGAGGCGGCCGTGTCCGCGATACAGGTCGGCCCCGATGCCATCGAGCCACTGGATCTGGCCGTCGTCCTTCCAGTGGGAGGTGTATTCGTCCCGGTGGGCGAGGACCTCGGCCGCGTCGAGGGGGCCCTGCACCGACCGGCGCAGGCCGGGTACGCGGCGGGCGTCGGCGCGGGCGATGACCGGGCGCAGCAGAGCCTTGCTGGGCATGCAGGCCCAGTACGAGCATTCGCCGCCGACGAGCTCGCTCTCCACGACCGCGGTGGAGAGACCGGCCGCACGGGTGCGGTCGGCCACGTTCTCCCCCACGGGCCCGGCACCGAGCACCACGACGTCGTACTGGATGGTTTCCGTTTCCGTCATGGGCCCAGTCTGCTGGGTGGTGTGCGCGGAGGCCACATGGGTACGTGCGCCGGATACCGAGCGGAATACCGGGCCCGGTCGTCGTGTTGTGCCGACGGCTTCGCCCCCACACCAGGAAGAGGGAATCACCCATGAGCAGCACCGTGGAGCTGACCAAGGAGAACTTCGACGAGACGGTCACGGACAACGACTTCGTCCTGATCGACTTCTGGGCGTCCTGGTGCGGGCCGTGCCGTCAGTTCGCCCCCGTCTACGAGAAGGCGGCGGAGGACAACCCGGACCTCGTGTTCGGCAAGGTGGACACCGAGGCGCAGCCCGAGCTGGCGGCGGCCTTCGGTATCCAGTCCATCCCCACGCTGATGATCGTCCGTGACCGCGTCGCCGTGTTCGCGCAGCCGGGCGCCCTGCCCGAGGCCGCCCTGACGGACGTCATCGGACAGGCCCGGAAGCTCGACATGGACGAGGTCCGCAAGTCGGTCGAGGAGCAGCAGGGACAGGCCGAGCAGAACGGCGCCTGACCCGGCACCGCTCGGCCGGGCGGGACGGCGTGGTTCCGGGACAGCGCCCTGGGACGGTCCCGGACGTTCTAGAACGGGTACGGCGCCACGTCCGAGCGCACGGTGGTCCAGCGCACGTCGGTGAAGGCCTCCAGGTTGGCCTCGCCGCCGAAGCGGGCCCCGGTGCCGGACGCGGCGATGCCGCCGAACGGCGCCACGGCCTCGTCGTTCACCGTCTGGTCGTTGATGTGGACGATCCCCGTGGGGATGCGTTCGGCCAGGTCGAGGCCGCGCGCGGCGTCGCGGGTGACGATGCCCAGGGAGAGCCCGTACGGGCCGCCCGCCGCCAGCGCCGCCGCCTCCTCGGGCGTGCTGAAGGCGCGGACGGGCGCGACCGGACCGAAGACCTCCTCCGCGTAGGCGGGGGTGTGGTCGTCGACGCCGGCGAGCACCGTCGGCCGGTAGAAGAGGTCCTCGTGCGTGCCGCCCGCCGCCAGCTTGGCGCCCTGGGCGGTGCTCGCCTCCACCAGGCCGTGGATCTTGGCCAGTTGGGCGGAGTCGATGATCGGGCCGAGGTGGACCTGCTCGCGGTGCGGGTCTCCGACGGCGAGGGCGTCGGCCTTCGCGGCGAGGCGCTCGACGTACTCCGCGTACAGGGACTCGTGGACGAGGTGGCGGCCGGTCGTCATGCAGATCTGGCCCTGGTGGAAGAAGGAACCCCAGGCCGCCGTGGAGATCACCGCGTCGAGATCGGCGTCCTCCAGCACGATCAGGGCGGAGTTGCCGCCGAGCTCCAGATGCGCGCGCTTGAGGTGACGCCCGGCCGCCTCACCGACGGCACGGCCCGCCGCGGTCGACCCGGTGAAGGAGATGACGGGCACGCGGGGATCGGCGACCAGTGCCTGACCAGCCTCCGGACCGCCGGGCAGGATGTGCAGCAGACCCTCGGGCAGACCCGCCTCCGCGAGGACGGCGGCGAGGGCGAGGCCGCCGCAGACCGCCGTACGCGGGTCCGGCTTCAGGACGACCCCGTTGCCGAGGGCGAGGGCCGGGGCGACGGAGCGGATGGAGAGGATCAGCGGGGCGTTGAAGGGGGAGATCACGCCGACGACGCCGACCGGGACGCGCCGTGTGTAGGACAGCCGGGGCGCCTCGCTGGGCAGGACCTGTCCGGCCGGGCGGGAGGCGAGCGCGGCGGCCTCGTAGCACTCCTGCGCGGCGACGTGCAGCTCGAAGTCGGCCTTGCCCGGGATGGAGCCGGACTCGCGCACGAGCCATTCGCGCAGTTCACCGGCGTGCGCGGCGAACAGGTCACCGGCCTTGCGCAGTACGCCGGCGCGGACGAAGTGCGGCAGGCGGGCCCATTCGGCCTGGGCGCCCGAGGCGGCTTCGGCGGCCGCTTCGACGTCCCTGGCGGTGGCCACGGTGACGGTGCCGAGCGTGTCGCCGGTGGCGGGCTCGGTGACGGCGTACCGGGGTCCGGACAAGGGGCGGGACTGCCAGGTCTTCGGGTCGAGCAACGGCATGGGGGCTCTCCGTTCGGTCACCGGCGGGACTCCACGGGGTACGGAAGTCCCGTACTCTCGCGGCCTGTTCGGCGACCGCGAGCGGGATACGGCGATCCGGCGCAGCCGTCCGAGCTGCCTCGGGCTCTCCACCGCATCCCGGTTTGGTTGAGCGTGCAACATCCTAATCACGAGCCACGCGGAAGGCGCCGGTCGGCACGGGGTTGGGTCGGGTCGGGTCCCGTCGGGTCGGGTCGGGTCGGGTCGGGTCGGGTCGGGTCGGGTCGGTCGAGCAGAGCGGGTGTGTGGCGCGACGCGAGGGCGACCGGTGGCCCGGATCGGCCGGCTCCGGGCGATGACGGTCGGACCGGTGACGGTCGGACCGGTAACGGCCGGACCAGTGACGGCCGGACCCGTGACGGCCGGACCCGTGACCCGGTCAGGTGGAGTCGCGGTGGACCACCGACGCGTCCAGCACCTTGTGCGTCTCCGGCGCGGCGTCCGGGTTGCGTACCGCCCGGTCCACCAGCTCGGCGAGGTCGCGGCCGGACGGCAGTTCGATGTGGACGGTGCTGAGCCGGGGCCGCAGCAGTCGGCCGAGCATCAGGTCGTCGGCGCCGATGACGGCCGTGTCCCGCGGGACGGAGATGCCCTCGTCCTGCAGGGCTCGCATCAGGAGCATCGCGTACTCGTCGTTGTACGCGAACACCGCGTCCAGGCCGAGGGACCGCCAGCGGGCGGCGAGCCGCGCGGCGGCCTCCTCGTCGTGCGCGAGGGGCAGTTCGGTGAGGACGGCGTCCGTTCCGCGCAGCGCGTTGCGCACCCCTTGGAGCCGGGGCAGCGAGAACGCCTCCAGGCCGGCTTCCGCGGGCACGAGGACGCCGATCCGGCGGCGGCCGCGGGCGTAGAGGTGACTGCCCGCGCAGTGGCCGACGCCCTCGTGGTTCATGAGCAGGGCGTGGGCGCCCTCGACCGACTCGGGGCCGAGGGTGACCACGGCGCGAGCCCCGGAGCGCTTGAGTACCGCCACGCCCTGCGGACCCAGTCCCGAGCCGGGCACCAGCACGGCCACCGGCCGGAGTTCGGCCCAGGCACGGGCGGCCTCGTCACCGTGCAGACCGACGGTGCCGTACTGCACGACGGTGTAGTCGAGGCGGCCCAGCGCCCACTGGAGTTCGTTGATGAACTGGCCGTACAGCGGGCCGACCGGGATCGACGGCGCCGGCATCAGGACCATACGGCTGTGTCCGGCCCGCAGGCTGCGGGCGGCGGCGTGCGGAACGTATCCGAGTTCCTTCGCGGCCGCGTGCACCCGGTGGCGGGTGGGCTCGCTGATCCGGACGGCGCTGGTGTTGTTGAGGACGTAGGAGACGGTCGCGCGCGAGACGCCGGCCAGGCGGGCCACATCGGCGCTCGTGGGCACGGAGCGCGCCGCGGGCGACGCGGGCGCGGGCGTTCTGGGTATCTGCACCATGACGTACGGCATCTTGGCAGAAGCCGTGGCCCGGGAATCGGCCGGGGGACATGACAAGCCCGTACCGGAGCGCCGTCACGGCCGCCCGCGTCAGCGCCTCAGCGCGTCACCCGCCTGACCAGGTCCGTCCAGCCCGCCTCCAGCCGCTCCATCGGCATCCCGCACTGAGTGGTCAGGTAGTGGATGGCGGCCGGATCGACATAGGCCATCAGCGTCATGGCGAGGAGTTCGCAGTCCGCGTCCGGTACCGCCTGCCGCAGCAGCAGGGCGACATGGCCGCGGAGCAGTCGCCGGGGAGCGTTGGAGAAGCGGCGGCCCCCGCTCGGCTCGGCGGCCAGTTGCAGCTCCAGCTCGTCCACCATCCTGCGCAGCAGCGCCCGGCCGAAGGCGTCCAGGCGCTCCACGGGAGACGCCCCCGGGCCCAGCGGCGGGGGGCCGCTGACGAACGCGGCCTGGAACTTCTTCTCGGAGTGGTCGAGCAGCGCCATCAGCAGCCCGTTGCGGTCGCCGAAGCGGCGGAACACCGTGCCCTTGCCCACCGAGGCCGCCGCTGCCACCGCTTCCATGGTCAGGCCGGCCGCCCCGTGTTCCGCCACCAGCCGACCGGCGGCCTCCAGGAGCCGGGCCCGGTTGCGCGCCGCGTCGGCGCGCAGGCACGGATCGTCGTCGCCGGAGCCCAGCTGCAGCAACTCTGACCGTTCGAAGGGCTCCTGAGGTGCCGGGAAAGGGGGCAGGGCGGCGGACATGAAGACAGCGTAAAGCATCGGGAACAAAACTGGACCGCGGTCCGGTTAGGGTGCTAGAACATTAAACGGACCTCGGTCCGGTTCGTTACGGCAGTGTTTCAGCCCATTGGAGTTCCCATGTCTGTTCGCATCCTCGCGCTCGTCGGCAGCCTTCGCGCCGGTTCGCACAACCGCCAGCTCGCCGAGGCGGCCGTCAAGCACGCTCCCGAGGGTGCCGACGTGGTGCTCTTCGAGGGCCTGGCCGACATCCCCTTCTACAACGAGGACATCGACGTCGAGGGCAGCGTGCCGGCCGCCGCGGCCAAGCTGCGCCAGGCAGCCGGCGAGGCCGACGCGTTCCTCTTCTTCTCGCCCGAGTACAACGGCACCATCCCGGCCGTCCTGAAGAACGCCATCGACTGGCTGTCCCGCCCGTACGGCGCCAGCGGCTTCGGCGGCAAGCCCGTCGCCGTGGTCGGCACGGCCTTCGGCCAGTTCGGCGGCGTCTGGGCGCAGGACGAGGCCCGCAAGGCCGTGGGCATCGCGGGCGGCAAGGTGATCGAGGACATCAAGCTCTCCATCCCCGGTTCCGTGACCCGCTTCGCCGAGACGCACCCGGCCGACGACTCCGAGGTCGCCGCGCAGCTGACCGAGGTGGTCGCCCGCCTGCACGGCCACGCCGGCGAGACCGTCGCCGCCTGACCGTCACGCCCGAGGTCCCGTAACGGGGCTGGAGCCGCGGTCTCACCCGGGTCCCGTGAGGGGGCGGAGCCACCGTCGCTCCCCGGTAAGGGGGCCGGAGCCACCGTCTCACCGAGGTCCCGTAGGGGGGCCGGAGCCACCGTCTCATCCGAGGTCCCGTAAGGGGGCCGGGGCGCCGATGGGCTCCGGCCCCCTTCGCCGTGCCCGGGTGAGCCCGCCCGCCCACCGCCACGTCCCGGCGGCCGGCCCGGGTGGCTCTCCGCGCCACGGCCGGCCCGGCCGGCCGGTGTCACCCGCCGGACGGCGGGCAGGTTCCGCCGGACGGCGGCGCCCGGGCCGGCCACCGGCGCGCCGATCATGGCGTCTGGCCCGCACGTAAGGCTGTCGCCGCGACGCGCGCGCCACCCGGATCTCCTGCCGATGTGGGACTCCTGCCGGATCTTTCCGCACCTTTCCGCACCTTTGCGACGATGCCCGAAGCGGCCGTTCCCGGGGCGTCCCGATCGTGGAGTTCCGGGATGCGTCGCCGCGGGCCGGGAGGGGCAATGTCCTGGGGGACGCGTCACGACAGGCGTGTCACGCTGCCCGCCGGAGAACGGAGACCCTTCGTGACGACGAACCACGTGGCCCCCACGGCGCAGGCCGCCCCCACGGCACGGACGTCGCCCGAGCAGATAGAGCGGCTCGACGACGTGATCATCGCACTCCTGGCCCGGCGCCGTGCGATGGCGCGGGAGCTGCCTCCCCCGGCCCTCGCCCGCGCCGTCGACCCCGACTTCGTGGAATCCGTCCGGGGGATCACGGACCGCTACCGCGAGGAACTCGGCGGCGCCGGTGAACTCGTCGCCCGCGCGGTGATGGTGCTGTGCCACCCCGACCACCGGTCCGCGGACCGGGAAGACGCAGGTGGCGGGCGGGCCCGGCGTTGACAGGCCTTCGGCCGCCGCCGTACTAATGGGCCGCATGAGCCTGCCGCAGCGCCCCCTGTCCGGCATCACGGTGGTCAGCCTGGAACAGGCCGTGGCCGCGCCCTATGCCACCCGGCAGCTGGCCGATCTCGGCGCGCGTGTGATCAAGGTGGAGCGGCCGGGCGACGGCGACTTCGCCCGCCGCTACGACACGACCGTGCACGGCCACTCCAGCTATTTCGTCTGGCTCAACCGGTCCAAGGAGTCGCTGACGCTGGACCTCAAGGACCCGCGGGGGCTCGAGATCCTCCACCAACTCCTCGACGGAGCCGACGTGTTCGTGCAGAACCTCGCCCCGGGGGCCACCAACCGCCTGGGCCTCGGCACCGAAACCCTCACCCGCCGCTACCCCCGGCTCGTCCCGTGCACCATCTCCGGCTACGGCACCTCGGGCCCGTGGGCCGACCGCAAGTCGTACGACCTGCTGGTGCAGTGCCAGACCGGCCTGGTGTCCCTGACCGGCACCGCCGAGGAAACGGCCCGGGTCGGGATCTCGGTCGCCGACATCGCCGCCGGGATGTACGCCTACAGCGGCGTCCTCACCGCGCTGTACACCCGCGCCACCACCGGCCGGGCCCACCCGGTGGAGGTGTCCCTGTTCGAGGCGCTGGCGGAGTGGATGGGGCAGCCCGCCAACTACACCCGCTACGGCGGCAGCCAGCCCCCGCGCCTGGGTACCCAGCACGCCACGATCGCGCCGTACGGGGCCTTCTCCACGGCCGACGGCAAGGACGTCCTGTTCTCCATCCAGAACGAGCGGGAGTGGGCCGCGCTGTGCGAGCGCTTCCTCGGCCGGCCGGAGCTGACCTCCGATCCGCGCTTCGCCACCGGCTCCGACCGGGTCGCCCACCGCGAGGAACTCAACGCCCTCGTGGCCGAGCGCATCGCCCGCTCCGACGCCGAGGAGGTCCTCAAGGAGCTGGAGGACATCGGCATCGCCTGCGCGGGAGTCAACGACGTCGCCGCCTTCCTCGACCATCCGGTGCTGGCCGCCCGCGACCGCTGGCGCGAGGTGGCCGTACCCGGGGCGACGGTCCAGGCCCTGCTCCCCCCGGCCGACCTCGCGGGCCTGTCGGCGCGCATGGACCCCGTGCCGTCCGTGGGCGAGCACACCGAGGCCATCCTCGGGGAACTCGGCCGCAGCCGCGCCGACATCGACGCGCTGCGCGCCGACGCCGTCGTCTGAGCCATCGGCCCGGGCCCGCCGAACGCGCGCGAGGCTCGGCCCCCACGGCCCGTGCGCCCTGGCCGTCGCGGTCTCCAGCACCCCGGTTCACCAGGGCAGCGGCCCCTCCGCGTCGACGTAGCCGCCGGTCGGCCCGTCGGGGCCGGCCTGCGCCAGGCGGACGATGATCTCGGCGCCCTGCTCGACGGTCTGGTCCCCGTGCGGCCGTTCAGGTCGGTCGCGGTGAAGCCGGGTTCGACCCCGTTGAGGGTCAACCCGCTGTACGCGGCGCCGATGGGCGACATCTCCGGCCTGCGCGACTTCGAGCGCGACGGCGTGTGGCGCAACCTCCTCGGCTCGGGCAGCCGGGTACGGCACACGCCCGAGTAGCGCCGCGCGCGTTCGAAGTCGTCATGGCCGCCGATCTGCGCGCGACGGCCGCCCGGTATCCCGTCGACCGGCAGCCGCGGCGGCCGGTGCCGGAACTGCGCACGAACAGCGCACGCTTCGCGGAGCCGTGGGACGCGGGAGTCGTCGGCCGGCAGGAGAGGGCTCGCGCAAGACCGTCGAACACCCACAGGTCGGTCCGCTGACGCTGGACTGCGACGTGCTCGGCGTGGCGGGCAGCGACCTGCGCGTCCTGGTCCGCACGGCCGAGCCCGCCACGGCGGACAGCGAACGGCCGGCCCTGCTGGGTGTCCTGGGCACCCGGACGCTCACCGGGCCTTGAGCCGTGGGTCATCGTGCCCGCCGGGCACCGTGGCCCCGGCCGACCGGGAGCGCGCGACCCGGAAGCCCACGTCGTCCACCCGGAAGGTGGGATGGCTACGGCGCCGTACGGAGGCCCGGCAGCTCCAGTGCTCGTCGAACCAGCCGCCGCCGCGCAGCACCCGGTAGGAGCCGTAGACCTCCGCGTCGTAGACGTCCCAGCACCACTCCCAGACGTTGCCCAGGGTGTCGCCGAAGCCCCAGGCGTTGGGCCGGCGGCCGCCCACCTCGTGGATCCGCTCCCCGGAGTTGCCCCGGTACCAGGCGATCTCGTCGAGCGGCCCGTAGCGCGGTCCGGAGGTACCGGCGCGGCAGGCGTGTTCCCACTCCGCCTCGCCGGGCAGCCGGTACCCGTCGGCGGCCGCGACCCACTCGACCTCCTCGCCGTCGTCCGCGAAGCGGTAGGCGGGCGTGCGGCCCTCCTGCGCGGACAGGGCGTTGCAGAACCGGACGGCGTCCCACCAGGAGACTCCCTCGACGGGCAGGCGGTCCCCCTCGGCGGTGCTCGGCCGCAGACCGGTCACCCGTGCGTAGAGCTCCTGGGTGACCGGGTGCGCAGCGATGTCACAGGGTGCGAGCTCGACCTCCCAGCTGCGCCGGGTCCGCCGGTCCGACAGCGTGACCCGGCCCGGTGGGACGGCGATCATCGTGAGCAGGGCACTCGCATCCATGCGCGCATGATCTCACCCCGGACCGCCGTCCCGACGGGTCGTCAGTGGCCGTAGCGGCTCTTCAGATGGCGCCAGAAGTCCCGGAGCATCCACGTGTCGAACTCGGTGATCCGGGTGGCTGTGCCCGCGTTCATGAGGAAGCAGCACTGGCCGGCGGGGGTCCAGTCGTAGAAGTCGTCGAGGCCGAAGGTGTGGCCGACTTCGTGCAGGTAGATGTGGATGTCCTCCTGGTCGAGGGCGCCGGTGAAGTACTCCTGGCCGACGCGCTGGCCCCAGTCGCCGCCGGCGCCGCCCTGGAACCCCTTGGTGAGCCAGAGGGACTGGTCGTAGTGGTGGGCGGCGCCGCCCGGGCACTTCGGGTAGGTGCCGTCCTGGTGGAAGAAGCGGCCACAGTCGGGAGCGCACTGCGGGGCGCCGCCGCCGTCGAGGTTGCCGGCGTGGACGTCGACCGAGTTGTCGGTCCACTGGAGGGTCGAGCGGTTCTTCACCGCCCAACCGACGATGTTGACCGGCACGGTGGTGTACGGCCAGGCGTTGGTTCCCTTGCCGTTGTCGACCATGGCCGCCGCCCACTTGGCGAACTGCTTCTTCAGCGCGGTGTGGATCCGGTCCCGCAGGCTCACGCTGACCGGCGTGTCCGACTCCCAGCGGACGCAGTAGTTGATGCTTCCCCGGTTGGCCATGACCTGGTCCCAGCCGTAGTTGCGGAAGCCGTACAGGTCCGGGTACGTCGACTCGACGTGGTTCCAGACCTCGCCCAGCGGCTGGACCAGATTCGCCGGCGGCCTCCACTCGTCGGCCGCCTGCGCCGGGGCCGTCAGCGCGGGCGCGGCGATCAGGGCGACCAGGGTGGCGAGGACGGCGACCAGCCGCGAGAGGTGCGTGCTCATGCCGAACTCCCTTCTTCTCGCCGCCGGTTCACGTGGTCGCGCAGGTGCTGCCGTTGAGGGTGAAGGCGGTCGGGGCCGGGTTCGTGGTGCCCTTGGCACCGATGAAGCCGACCGTGACCGAGCCTCCGGCGGCGATGGTGGAGGTGTAGGAGGCGGGCGCGACGCTCACCTTGCCGCCGGTCTGGGTGGGGGTGCCGCCCCACATGTTGGTGACGGTCTGGCCACCCGCGAAGCTGAAGCCCAGCGTCCAGCCGCTGATGGCGGTCGTGCCGGTGTTGCGCAGGGCGATCTCGCCCTGGAAGCCGCCCGGCCACTCACCCACGACCCGGTAGCCGACCGAGCAGCTCACGGCCGGTGCGCTGCCGGTGGTGACGTTCACCGTGGCGGAGCGGGCCGAGCGGTTGCCGGCCGCGTCGTGGGCGTAGACGGCGAAGGTGTACGCCGTGTCGGGCGTGAGGCCGGTCACCGTCACGGAGTTGGTGGTGGAGGCGGCGACCTTCGTCTCGGAGCCGCCGCCGACCCGGACCACGTCGTAGCCGGTGACGCCGACGTTGCGGTGGCGGCGGCCCAGGTGAGGGCGGTGGAGGTGGCTGTCGTCGCGGAGGCGGCCGGGGTGCCGGGGATGGTCGGGGACTGGGTGTCGCCCGGTGTGCCGCCACCGTAGACCGTGGCTTCCTTCGCGGTCTGGGCGATGCCGTTGACACCGTTGAAGACACGCTGACCCCAGGCGCTGAGCCGGCTGGGGTCGAAGTCGGTCGCGAGGTCGAGGACCGGGTCGGTGTTGCCGCTCCAGGACCAGGCGAGGTAGCCGAGCCGCAGTTGTACGGCGGCGGCCATCATGGTGTCCTCGTCCGGATCGCCGTACTGGTCGGCGGGGCCCCCGAACTCACCGATGAGGATGGGCAGTCCGGCGTTGACGAAGGCGTTCAGGTAGTCGGTGATCTCGGCGGCGGTGTCGTAGACGCTGTACATGTGGATCGAGAAGATCAAATCGCCGGTGGGGTCGGCGTCGTACACGGCCTGGGCGTTGGCGCGCATCACGCCCTGCCAGTCCTGGCCCCAGTTGGGCGCGTCCACCATGATCGTGTGGGCGAGGCCGGCGGCGCGCAGCTTCTTGACGGCCGAGGTCGTGGGCGCGGTCCAGCCGGCGGGGTCGGTGTTGCCCCAGGGCTCGTTGCCGATGTTGATGACGATGTGGCTCTCTTCGCCGGCGAGCACGTCCTTCAGGCCGATCCAGTAGTCGGCCGCCTGGTCGAGGGTCGCGGCGGCGGCCTCCTCGCCGTATCCGGTGGTGTCGTGCACCTCCAGGACGCAGATGAGCCGGTTGGCCTTGCACTGGGCGACGACGGCGGCGACGTCGGCGGGGCTGTTCGCGGTCCAGCGGTGGCCGTTGGACAGGACGACCCGCACGGTGTTGGCGCCCAGCGCCTTGATGTCGGCCAGCGACTGCGTCTCGCCCGGATACCAGGTGTGGGCGTGGTTGACGCCCCGCATGACGAAGTCGTTGCCGTTGCCCTCGGTCAGGCGGCCGTCGCTGATGTGCAGGCCGGTGGCGAGGGCGCCGGCCGACTGCGCCAGGGCGACGGCCGGGCACATGAGGCCGAGGACGGCGAGCGCGACGAAGGCGGTGAGTGCGGTCAGTAAGCCGGCCGGGGAGCTCTTTCGCGTCGTGCTTCTCGTTGTTCTCACTGCGACTCCAGAAAGTGAGCGCCAGGAAACTCAGGCATCGGGCGGGCCAGGGAGCCCGGGAGGGGTATGGGGCTGTGGGAGCGCTCCCATGAACCCACTCTGCCAAGTACACGTCAAGAGACCGCGCACGCTCCGTTGCGAGACGGACGACCTTCCGGGGCTGCCGTCGCGCGGCCCACGGCACTCCGGGGCGCGGCGCGGCCCCCGCGTCGACGGAGCACGCGGGGGCCGGCCTCGGACGGTCGGGCTCCGGCATGACGGGCAGGCCGGAGAGCCACGGTGAACGCGTCAGCCGTGGCCGCGGGGATGGCCGTAGCCGACCTGTATCTCGTCGATCCTCAGCTGCCGGTAGACGTTCGGGACGGTGGCGGCGGCCCAGGTGGTGGGCACGTCGAGCCGGATGTAGCGGGTGCGGAGGCGATCGCCCAGATCGATGAAGCGGACACCGCGGGCGCTCTCCAGCACCCCGGCCCTCACCTGGCTCCACGAGGCCCCGTCGTCACTCACGGAGACCGTGTAGTCCTTGATCCGCGCGGAGTCCTCCTTCCGCCCGAAGGTCTCCCTGTTGTACGTCGGCGACCACTCGCGCTGGTTGATCCCGAGGAAGGACGCCTTGCGGATCCGGCCGAGGTCGAGGACGTGACTCAGGGGCAGGACACCCCTGTTGTCGGAGTACGTGGAGAAGTCGCCGTCCGTGAGGGCGGGTTCGCTCGCCTTGACCAGGCCGGCCGGGTGGACGCCTTCCCGGTGCGGTGCCGTGCGGACCTCGAGGACGGTGTCGTACGGGTCCCAGTCGGTGATCCCTTTGACGGTGAGGGTGCCGTCGCGCTGGTCGAAGCGGAAGCGCTTCCCGGTGCGCAGGTCGGTGATCCGCTCGATCCGGTAGCCGTTGTCGCGGATGCGGACCCGGTCGCCGGAGGCCGGCTTCGTGGTCACGTGGACGTACTGCGTCGTGCGGTCACCGCGGCGGAGTGTGATGTAGCCATAGGACCCGTCGTTCCAGGCGCCGGGCTGCATGCCGCCGTACATGAAGCCGCCGGCGTCGACGCCGTGCAGGGACTGCCAGATGGGCGGGAGGTAGTCCTCCATCAGGTCGAGGAACTTCTCCTGCTGCGGCGGGAAGCGGCCGTCGACCATGGCGGTGAAGTCCATGAGGGACTTGATGGAGTTGCCGGCATTGGCGACGTAACGGTCGACGTTCAGGCCGGTCGACACCGGGCGGTCCTGACCGTCGTACCACCAACTGCCCGTGTCGGGGACCTTGTAGCAGGACTCGGTGAGGCGGGGCATGGGGGTCCAGGTCGCCGACGGCTGGTCGTACGGCGGGGTCATGCCGACCTTCTGCTCATGGGACACCATGTCCATGACCGGCGTGTCCTCGTTGTTGTTGCTCAGGGTCATGTCCGGGCGCAACTGCCGCACCTGCTCGTAGAGTTGATGTTGTTCCCAGTACTCGTTGTCGTTGTCGATCCAGAACCCCGCGAGCTTCGGGTAGTTCCTCATGACCTCGAAGAAGTTGTCGTAGGAGAACTCCCCGAAGCCCTGGCGGGTGGTGAGATCGACGTCGTGGCCCTTGGAGGCCGAGTAGGCCGCCGAGTCGAGGGTCTCGACACCCTGCTCGTTGTGCCACTGGGGGTCGTCCGTCATGTAGAGGATGACCTTGAGGCCCTTCTTGGCGGCCGCGTCGACGAGTTCACCCAGAAGGTCGCGCCGCGTCGAGCACGAGCCGGGGATCTTCGACGGCCAGGGGCGGGCGTAGCCGAGGCGGGAGTGGAAGGTGGCGAGCACGATGTAGCCCGCGCGGATCTTGCGGGCCTGGTCGACCCAGTACTCGGGGCTCCAGCCGCCGTCGGTGACGTCCTTCTCCCAGGAGGCGCAGTCGAGGTGCTTGGGGGCGGTGAACATGCCCCAGTGCAGGAACAGGCCGGCGGTGGCGTTGCGGAGCGTGGCCTGACGGGGTGGGTACGCCGGCTGGTGGGCTGCGGCGGCCTGGGACGCGGGCGCGGTGAACAGGCCGCAGAGGAGGGCGAGTACGGCCACCCACAGCAGGTGGGCGGTGTGCCGTGCGGGTCTCATGGATGCGTGACCTCTGTTCCGTTGACGACGACTTTCCTCAGCACGAGGTCCGGTGCGGACTGGTTGGCGTTCGGCTCGGGCTCGGCGGGAGCCCCGGCGAGAACCGATTGTCATCGGATGACTCGATGCCTGGTCCCGCCGAGGTGGCGGCAGCGGCAACGCGTCGCGGGACCGGACAGGCGAGCCGGGGCATGGCCTGGTCGGCGAAGGCCTGAACAGCGCCGAGTGCGGGGCACGATGGCTCCTGCGGGCGTTCGGCCGGGGTGGGGACCGGCGACGAGGCAGCGCTTTCTCAGTCCGTGTGCTCGAACAAAATGCTTCGATACATCGGAGCTGTCAAGACGCTGTGCTCGGATTCGTGGTGCCCGATCAGTCGTCCGTCGCGATGGCGGTGCTCGACCCCGGGCGGGCGCCAGCGGGTTCCTCCTCGAGGACGCCCGCCCCGAGGAGGTCATCGGCTGAGGCTGCACCGACACCGACACCGAGATCGCCGAGCGCCTCGTACCGACCGAGTCCACCGTCGAGAAGCACGTCGGCCGCGCCCTGGCCGGGATCGGCGCCCGCGACCGGATCCAGGCCGTCATCCGCGCGTACGACGCCGGACTCGTCCGCCCGCGCGGTTGGCCGGTCGCGGCCGTGCGGGCGGCGGGCCGTCGTTGCCGGAGCTCAGGCCCAGGCGGTCACCGGCACGTACGAACTGTCCTGCCGGAACAGGTCCGTGCCGTCCGTTCGGTCCACGCGGAGCTGGTAGTTGTAGTGCCGCAGGTAGTAGCCGGGGTAGTTGTACGACTCGAAGCGGAGCGAACCGCTGCTCGTGCCCGTGCGGGCGATGAAGGTGGCGTCCTTGGCGAAGGTCGAGGTGCCGTCGTTCGCGTCGAAGCGGCCGCGGAAGTCCCAGTGGCGCAGGTAGTTGCCGGACGTGTCGCGGAAGGAGTAGCCGTTCGCGTCGGCCAGACCGGCCACGACCGTGAAGGTGGACGCCTGCTTCTCGGCGGCGGTGCTGGAGGCGCTCACCACGGGGAGGTTGAGCAGGGCGGACTGCGACTGCCAGTACCGGGTGGAGAAGTTGGCCGACCGGAAGGAACGCGTGACGCCCTTCGCCAGGCTCGGGCCGCCGGACACCGTCTCCTTCACCACCGTGAAGTGCCGTGCCGTACCGGAGACGACGGGCAGCGCGGCCGGGGCCGACCAGGTCGCGAAGGTGTCGTAGCTGTCGCTGGAGTAGTAGGTGCCGTCGCCGTAACCGTCGAAGAAGATCCGCCAGCCGCCGTTGTCGAGCTGCACCAGCGCCGGGCCCTCGCGGTAGCTGCCCCAGCCGGCCCAGTCGCCGGTCCTGCTGATCGTGTAGGGGCCGGTGAGGTTCGAGGCCGTCGCGTACTCGATGTACTTGGTCGTCTCGTTCTTCGTGAACGCGTGGTACGTCGAGCCGTTGCGCACGAGGAAGGTGTCGATGTGGTTGCTGCCGATACCCGACAGCGCGACGGGCGAACCCCACGCGGTCAGGGCCGAGTTGGCGGCCTTCAGCAGGTAGGGCGTGAAGATCCACTCGTCGCTGGTGAGGGAGCAGGACACGATGACGTACACGCTGCCGTCGCTGTCGACGAACCACTCCGGCGCCCATGCCCGGGACAGGTTGGCGAGCGGCACCGTGTAGTCGTACAGGAAGGTCCAGTTGACGCGGTCGGAGCTGCGGGCGAACCCGATGGTGGTGCTGACGTCCTGCCAGGTGTGGGTGGTGTACGTCAGGTAGTAGTAGCCGTTGGTGTGCTTGAGGACGCCGGCGTCGCGGATCCTGTTGCTCGGCGGCGTGTACGCGGAGGCCTTGGTCAGCCGGAAGTCGGTGGCGTCGTCGGACTGGTAGACGTTGACCGTGCCGTCGTTGCTGTTGAGGAACGGCACGATCGTGTACCGCGTGGCCGAGCCGCTCGGCGGGGCGGCGGCCAGGGCCGTGCCGAGCAGTCCGGGCATCTCGCCCAGCAGCAGGGCCGAGGCGGGGAGGGCGGCGAGGGCGCGCAGCAGAGCGCGGCGGGACGGCGTGGGGGGACGTGTGCTCACGTGCGGCTCCTTGGTCCAACCGAAAGACCGACGTCCGGAATACCGAACACGGTTCGGAAAGTCGGTCAGAAGGTAGAGGTGAGGCCCAGGCGCGTCAATGCTTTGCGCGCGACGCGGCGACGGCTGCGTGAACACTGTGCCGAGCGGTCCCACTCCGGCGCGCACGGGGATGTTCGACATTCCGTACCCTGCACCTCCACCGGACGTTACTGTTCGGTAGACCACGCTCCCGGAGGTGTCCCGCATGACGCTCGACCGTTCCGCCGGCCTGCTGGAGACCGCCCGCGCACTCTCCGCCGGGGAGACGACCTCCCGGACGCTCGTGGCCGAGGCGCTCGCCAGGATCGACGCCAGCCAGGGGTCCCTCAACGCCTTCCGGATCGTGCGCGCCGAGGCCGCGCTCGCCGAGGCGGACGCGGCGGACGCGGAACTGGCCGCCGGGGCACGCCGGCCGCTGCTCGGGGTGCCCGTGGCCGTGAAGGACGACATGGACGTGGCCGGCGAACCGACCGCGTTCGGCTGCCGTGGTGAGTACCCGCCCGTCGCCGAGGACGGCGAGGCGGTGCGGCGGCTGCGCGCGGCCGGGGCGGTGATCGTCGGCAAGACCAACACCTGCGAACTGGGGCAGTGGCCGTTCACCGAAGGGCCCGCCTTCGGCGCGACCCGCAATCCCTGGAGCCCCGACCACACGCCGGGCGGCTCCTCCGGCGGCTCGGCCGCCGCCGTCGCCGCCGGCCTGGTGCCCGCCGCGCTCGGTTCGGACGGCGCCGGTTCGGTACGCATCCCGGCCTCCTGGACGCACCTGATCGGCATCAAGCCGCAGCGCGGCCGCATCTCCACCTGGCCGCGCGGCGAGTCCTTCCAGGGCATCACCGTCAACGGCACACTCGCCCGTACGGTCGCCGACGCGGCCCTCCTGCTGGACGCGGCGAGCGGCAACCACGAGCGGGACCCGCACCGGCCGCCGGCCCTCACGGTGTCCGACTCCGTGGGCCGCGACCCCGGCCGGCTGCGCGTCGCGCTCTCCCTGAAACCGCCGTTCACCGCCCTGCCCGCCCGGCTTCTCCCGGAAGTACGTGCCCAAGTCGTCGAACTCGCCGAGAAGTTGGCCGCGCTGGGGCACGTGGTCGAGGAGGCCGACCCGCCGTACGGCCAGATCGGCCTCACCTTCCTGCCCCGCGCCACCGTCGGCCTCGCCGAACACGTCCGCGAGGCACCCTTCCCCGCGCTCCTGGACCGCCGCACCCATGGCGCCGCCAGGCTGGGCCGGGTGCTGGGCGGCATCCCGCTGCGCGCGGCCCGGCGCGCGGAGGCGGTCCTGCACCGCCGGATCGGCGGGTTCTTCACGTCGTACGACGTGATCCTCGCGCCGACGACGGCCGCTCCCCCGCCGCGCATCGGCGCGATGCTGGAACTCAGCGGTCCGGCCACCGACCGCGCCATGATCGCCGCCTGCCCGTACGCGTGGCCGTGGAACGTGCTCGGCTGGCCCGGGGTCAACGTCCCCGCCGGTTTCGTCGCGGGCGGTCTGCCCGTCGGCGCCCAGCTGCTCGGCCCGGCGAACAGCGAGCCGCTGCTGGTCTCGCTCGCCGCGCAGCTGGAGGCGGAGCTGCGCTGGCACGAGGCGTGGCCACCGCGACAGTTCGCCGCGGATTCCCCGGCGGTGTAGTCGCGTTCGGCCCGTACGCTGTGACCATGGGCGATGCGTCGATGGTCGGACTCGTGGGGCGGGTCACCGGAACGATCGGGCCCGGACTCGTCGGTGAGGTGATCGTCCGCGTGCGCGGCGGCGCGGAGCACTTCCTCGCCTACGCCGCTCCCGGCACCGGCCGCATCGAGTCCGGCACGGTGGTGATGGTGGTGGAGTACCTTCCGCCGAGGACGGTCTACGTCACCGCCGCATACGACAGTTGAGCGCGCCGGGGCGCAGGTGAAGGCGTATGTATCAAGGTTTCGACAAGGATGGGCCGGTGGCTGTACCCCGGTGACGCGCAGGAGCACACTCCCTTCGTTCGGTGCCGAAAGGGCACCATCCAAAGGGGGCGTATGCCGATGGTTGTCGGCGTCGTTGCGGGGGTGGCGCTTGTCGCCGTCCTCGTACTCATCGGTCTGTTCAAAATGATGTGGCGGGTCGCGGAACCCAACGAGGCGCTCATCATCTCCGGCTCCACACACAAGACGGAGGGCCTCGGGGAGGGCATGGGGTTCCGCATCGTCACGGGGCGCGGCACGCTGGTGCTGCCCGGCGTGCAGGCGGTGCGCAAACTCTCGCTCGACCTGAACGAGACCGAGTTGCACGTGGACTGCGTGACCCACCAGGGCATTCCGCTCAAGGTGCGGGGCGTGGTCATCTTCAAGGTGGGCGACGACTTCGTGTCGATCGCCAACGCGGGGCGGCGTTTCCTCGACCAGCAGAAGCTGATGTCGGAGCGGGTGCACAACGTCTTCGCCGGCCATCTGCGGTCCATCGTCGGCGGGCTGACGGTCGAGGACATGATCCGCGACCGGGAGAAGCTCACCGGGCAGACCCGGGCGGCCTGCGGCACGGAGATGGAGAAGCTCGGGCTCATCGTCGACTCGCTGCAGATCCACGAGATCGAGGACCCGACCGGGTACATCCAGAACCTCGCCATGCCGCACGCGGCGGCCGTGCAGCGGGACGCGCGGATCGCGCAGGCCGAGGCAAACCGGCTGGCCACCGAGGCCGAGCAGCAGTCCTTCGCCCGGATGGCGCAGGCCACCCGGGACAGCGAGATCCTCCAGGCCGGCTACCAGGCCGAACGCGACAAGGCCGGCGCGAAGGCCCGGCAGGCGGGTCCGCTCGCCGATGCCGCCGCCCGGCAGGAGGTCGTCGTCCAGGAGACGCGGGTCGCCGAACTCGAGGCCAACCGGCGGGAGCAGCAGCTCCAGGCCGACGTCCGCAAGCCGGCGGACGCCAAGGCCTACGAGAAGCGCACGCTGGCCGAGGCGGAGCGGGACGTGCGGATCTCGGCGGCGCAGGCCAAGGCCAAGGAGACGGAACTCGCGGCCGCCTCGGAGGCGACCCGGGTGAAGACGGCCGCGGGCGCCGAGGCCGAGGCGACCAGGGCGCGGGGCGCCGCGGCCGCCACGGCGACCCGGGCCACCGGTGAGGCCGAGGCGGCCGCCGCGCAGGCCAGGGGGCTGGCAGCGGCCGAGGCGACCAAGGCACAGGGGCTCGCGGAGGCCTCGGCCATCAAGGCGCGCGCCGCCGCCCTGGCGGAGAACCAGGAGGCCGTCGTCGCCCAACAACTCGCCGAGAACTGGCCCGAGATCGTGCGGGCCGGCGCGTCCGCCTTCGGCAACGTCGACAACATGGTCCTCCTCAACGGGGCCGACGGCATGGCCGACATGTTCGCCAAGGCCCTCACCATGGGCGGCACCGGACTCGGCGTGGCCCGGCAGCTCCTGGCCTCGATGAACCAGAACGGGCAGACACCGCCCGGGACTTCGTCGCTGAACGGGTCCAGGACGCCGCCGGCGCAGCGGGTGCCGGTGGAGAAGGACGAGGGGTGATCGAGCGGTCACGGGGGTCACGCTCTAACGTGACCCCCGTGACTGCGTCTATCGATGAGAACGTTCCGGGCCGCTCGGGTCCCACCGCGACCGTCCAGGCCGACCCTCGCGAGGTGGGCCGGGTGCGCACGGAGTACTCGCCCGCGCACGACGGGGACCCGGATCCCGGTGAGATCGTCTGGACCTGGGTGCCCTTCGAGGAGAACGACGGCCGCGGCAAGGACCGCCCCGTTCTCGTCGTCGCCCGCGAGGCCGGCGGCACCCTGCTCGCGGTTCAGCTGTCGAGCAAGCGGCACGACGGCGACCGGGAATGGGTGCCGATCGGCAGCGGCCCGTGGGACCGGACGGGGCGCGACTCATGGGTGGACGTGGACCGCGTGCTGCGACTCCACGAAGAGGGCATGCGCAGGGAGGCCTGTGCTCTCGACCGGATGAGGTTCAACCTGGTCCGACACCGCCTGGCGGAACGCTACGGCTGGAGGTGAGAGAGGACGGCCGGAGGTGAGCCGGCGTGACCGGTGCCGAGGCCGGGCGGCCGGAACCGAGGCCGGCACGACCGGAACCGAGACCCGGCCGCCGGAGGTGAGGCCGGCACAGCCGGCCCGAGCCGCACGCCACCGGGTCACGGACACCCCCAGCCGCACGATCACCGGCTCACGCACCCGCCCGACCGCACCACCACCGGTTCACCGCTGCGCCCGGCCCTCCGGGAACGTCTGTACGAACGCCTCGCGGACCGTGCTGCCCCGGGTGCGGTCCAGGATGCCGAACACCACGTGGTCGAAGGTCCCGGCGAAGCGTCCGCCGGGGCCGAGCAGCGTCCTGAACGCGCCCGCGACCTGGGCTGGGTCGTTCTGGAAGACCCCGCAACCCCAGGCGCCGAGGACCATGCGCCGGTGGCCGTGGGCCGCGGCTGTCTCGAGGACCCGCTCGGCCCGTTCGGCGAGGGCCCGCGGCAGTTCCGCCCGGCGCTCCGGCGCGGCACGCAGGACGACTCCCGCGTTCGGTGCGGCCGCCGTCAGGAACGAGGCCTCGTACGGCTCGTCCAGCAGTCTGCCGCGGTCGTCCCGGAAGACGGGTACGCCGGGTGAGTGGATGACACGGTCGGTGTAGAACGGGTCGCGGTGGGCGCGGTGATGGTCGTAGAACTCCCGGACCCCGACCAGGCACGTGTACAGCGCGGAGGCCCGGCACAGGGCCTCCTCCTGGGCCTGGGCGCCGTTGAGGTAGCCGCCACCGGGGTTGCGGGCCGAGGAGAAGTTCAGGACGGCCACCGGACCCGCGGCCGCGAGCCGGCGTGCCGCCTCCAGGCTGCTCTCGCCGGTGACCTCGAACGCCGTGTCCACCGGCACGACCGCCGGCGTCGGCACGGGCCCGGGCCCGTGCATGCGGGTGCCGTGCCGGGCCGCCTTCACCGCCGCCGCGACGGACACCCGGCGCCCGCCGGGGGCGTCGTAGGCACCCTCGGCCACGATCTGTTCCGTTTCCCGCGCTGTCGCGCGCAGCCGCGTGCTCATGGCGCCACCCCCGTGGGCGCCATGAGCACGCGCCGCGCGCCCTCCCCCGTCGTGCTCATGAACGCATCGTGAGCGATGCTGGTCATGCGGTGCAACAGAGTTTCCCGGTGCCGAGCCCAGCCCCCGGCCCCGTCCCGAGTCCAGCCCGCGCCGTCGCGGGATTCGGTCCGGGACAGGTCCGGAAACACCTCGGAAAGAGAGATCGTCGGCCCTGATTACGGTGATTTGCCCCCTTGTGCCGAGCGGCGCGAGAGGCTTGGGTGGGACGAGTGCCGTCGACCCGGCCCATCCGGCCTCGGGCCGGTGGCATGGTGGATTCTCAGGAGGATTCCGACATGTCCGACATACCAAGCGCCTGTCAGGCGCGCGACTGTACGGAGCCCCGTACCGCCCTCACCGCAGCAGAGGTGGAGGCACTGGTCCGGGGCATCTGTTTCAAGACCGGTCCACCCCGCACGGTCGGGGTGGAAGTGGAATGGCTCGTTCACGAGCTGCGCACACCACAGCTCCCCGTGTCCCGCGAACGACTCGAAGCGGCCTACGCCGCACTGCGGACCGTGCCCCTGAAGTCGGCGCTCACTGTTGAGCCCGGCGGCCAGCTGGAACTGAGCTCGCCGCCCGCCGCTTCCCTGATGGAGTGCATCGGTACCGTCTCCGCCGACCTCGCCGCCGTCCGCGCGGTCCTGGCCGAGGACGATCTCCGTCTGGTCGGTATGGGCCAGGATCCCTGGCACTCACCCAGCCGGTTCCTGCGGGAACCCCGCTACGACGCCATGGAGGCCTGCCTGGACCGCACCGGTCCGGCCGGCCGCGCCATGATGTGCACCTCGGCCTCGGTCCAGGTGTGCCTGGACGCCGGGTACGAGGAACCGGGGCCCCTCGGGCACGGGCGGCGCTGGTGGCTGGCGCACCAGCTGGGCGCGGTCCTGGTGGCCGCCTTCGCCAACTCCCCCGTCGCCGCCCACGAGCCCACCGGCTGGCTCTCCACCCGCCAGCTGGTGTGGACGGAGATCGGCCCCGGCCGCGCGGGCGGGCCCGCGCTGGACGCGGACCCGCGTGAGAGCTGGGCCCGGCACGTGCTGGACGCACCAGTGATGTGCATACGGCAGGACGGCGGGCCCTGGGACGTCCCGGATGGGCTGACCTTCCGGGAGTGGACCAGGTCGAAGTCGCCGAGGCCGCCGACCCGGGCGGATCTCGACTACCACCTCACGACCCTGTTCCCGCCGGTCCGGCCGCGCGGCCACCTCGAGTTCCGGATGATCGACGCACAGCCCGGCGACGACGGGTGGATCGTGCCGCTCGCCGTCACCATGGCGCTGTTCGACGATCCGCAGGCCGCCGAGACCGCCTACCGGACGGTGAAGCCGCTGGTCGAGCGGGCGCTGTCGCTGCCCGCGCCGCACAACCCGCTGTGGATCGACGCGGCGCGGCACGGCCTGGGCGACCCCGAGCTCCAGGAGGTGGCCGTCACCTGCTTCACAGCGGCCCTCGACGCCCTGCCGCGGCTCGGAGCCACCGCCGAGGTCATCGACGCCGTACGGGCCTACCTCGACCGCTATGTCAGCCGCGGCCGCTGCCCCGCCGACGATCTTCTGGACCGGATGCACGGCGCGAGCCGTCGTCCGCACGGGAAGGACATCCGCACATGACCGACCCCGCCCTCGACGCGGAGACGTTCCGGGAACGGGCGCTGACCACGCTCGTCACGGCCCGGGACCGTACGACGCTGCTGACCAGTTGCGTGGAGGAGCCCGACCTCACCGCGCAGCACTCGCCGCTGATGTCGCCACTCGTGTGGGACCTGGCGCACATCGGCAACCAGGAGGAGCAGTGGCTGCTGCGGGCCGTCGCCGGCCAGGAGGCGATACGCCCGGAGATCGACGGCCTCTACGACGCCTTCGAGCACCCCCGGTCCGAACGCCCCTCCCTGCCCCTGCTGCCGCCGGCCGAGGCCCGCCGGTACGCGGCGGACGTACGCGGACGGGTGATGGACGTGCTGGAGCGCACCGCGTTCCACGGGACGCGGCTGACCGAGGCGGGTTTCGCCTTCGGGATGATCGCGCAGCACGAACAGCAGCACGACGAGACGATGCTGATCACCCATCAGCTCCGAAAGGGCCCCCAGGCCCTGACCGCACCGGACCCGGAACCCGTCCCCCTGTTCACCGGCCCGGCCGAAGTCCTCGTACCGGGCGGCCCGTTCACCATGGGCACGTCGACGGAGCCGTGGTCCCTGGACAACGAACGTCCCGCGCACCGGCGTGAGGTGGCCGCGTTCCACATCGACACGACGCCGGTGACCAACGCCGCGTACCAGGCGTTCATCGAGGACGGCGGCTATGCCGACGAGCGGTGGTGGACGGCGGACGGCTGGTCCCACATCCGCCGCAACTCCATCGGCGCCCCACTGTTCTGGCGCCGCGACGGACGGCAGTGGCTGCGCCGCAGGTTCGGCGTGACCGAGGTGGTGCCGCCCGACGAGCCCGTGCTGCACGTGTGCTGGTACGAGGCCGACGCCTACGCCCGCTGGGCCGGGCGCCGGCTGCCCACCGAGCCCGAGTGGGAGAAGGCGGCCCGGTACGACCCGGCGGGCGACCGTTCCCTGCGCTACCCGTGGGGCGACGCCGACCCGGGCCCCGAGCACGCCAACCTCGGCCAGCGGCACCTTCGTCCCGCTCCGGCCGGCAGCTACCCGGCGGGCGAGTCGCCGCTCGGCGTACGGCAGTTGATCGGTGACGTGTGGGAGTGGACCGCGAGCGACCTCACGCCCTACCCGGGATTCAACGCGTTCCCGTACAAGGAGTACTCGGAGGTGTTCTTCGGGCCGGAGCACAAGGTGCTGCGCGGCGGTTCGTTCGCGGTGGACGCGGTCGCCTGCCGCGGCACCTTCCGCAACTGGGACCTGCCGATCCGGCGGCAGATCTTCTCCGGGTTCCGCACGGCCCGTTCGGCGGCTGCCTGATGTGCCGTCACCTGGCGTATCTGGGGCCCGAGGAGCCGCTCGGGCGACTCCTCCTCCAGCCACCGCACAGCCTGTACCAGCAGTCGTGGGCGCCCCGGCGGCAGCGCCACGGGACGGTCAACGCCGACGGTTTCGGCGTCGGCTGGTACGCGGAGGGAGATCCGGTGCCGGCCCGGTACCGGCGGGCCGGCCCCATCTGGGCCGACCAGTCCCTCACCGACCTGGCGCGTGTCGTGCGCTCGGGGGCCGTGCTCGCCGCCGTGCGGGACGCCACCCTGTCGGGCGCGGACGCCGAGGCCGCGGCGGCGCCGTTCGCCGCCGGTCCCTGGCTGTTCAGCCACAACGGGGCCGTCAGGGGCTGGCCGGACTCACTCGCGCCCCTCGTCCAGGGTCTGCCCGCGGTGGACATGCTGTCGCTGGAGGCCCGCAACGACTCGGCCCTGGTGTGGGCACTGGTCCTCGCGCGGTTGCGCGGCGGTGACCAGGAGGGCCAGGCGCTGGCGGACACGGTCCTGGAGGTCGCCGCGGCGGCCCCCGCCTCCCGGCTCAACCTGCTGCTCACCAACGGCGAGGCGATCGCCGCGACCGCCTGGGGCGACACCCTCTGGTACCTGTCCCGGCCCGGCGGCGGCACCGTCGTGGCCTCCGAGCCCTACGACGACGACCCGCACTGGCAGGAGGTCCCCGACCGCACCCTGCTCGCGGCGAGCCGCACGGACGTGCTGCTCACCCCGCTCAAGGAGCCCGACGACATCCTGACGCCCGCACCGCCCGCATCCGCGAAGGAGCCCCGTACGTGAGCCCGTTCCTTCTCACCCGCACCCTGCCCGAGGACGCCACGGAGGCCGCGCTGCGCGCCGACGTCCACCAGGGCCTGACCCGCACCCCCAAGACGCTGCCGCCGAAGTGGTTCTACGACGCACACGGCAGCGAGCTGTTCGAGCAGATCACCGCACTGCCCGAGTACTACCCGACGCGCGCCGAACGGGAGATCCTGATCGCCCGGGCCGGCGAGGCCGCCGCCGCGACGGGCGCCCGCACCCTCGTCGAGCTGGGCTCCGGCTCCTCGGAGAAGACGCGGTACCTGATCGACGCGCTCACCGGCCTGCACACCTACGTTCCGGTCGACGTCAGCGAGAGCGCGCTCACCCAGGCGGGGCAGGCGCTCGTCGCGGAGCGCCCGGACCTGAACGTGCACGCGCTGATCGCCGACTTCACCGCCGCGCTGACGCTGCCGGACACACCGGGTCCCCGGCTGGTGGCGTTCCTCGGCGGCACGATCGGCAACCTGCTGCCGGCCGAACGGGCCACGTTCCTGGCCCTGGTCCGCGGGCTGCTCTCACCGGGCGACACGGTGCTGCTGGGCACGGACCTGGTCAAGGACGAAGAGGTTCTGGTCAGGGCCTACGACGACGCGGCCGGGGTGACGGCCGCGTTCAACAAGAACGTGCTGAGCGTCGTCAACCGGGAACTGGGCGCCGACTTCGCACCGGACGCGTTCGACCACGTGGCACTGTGGGACACCGCGAACGAGTGGATCGAGATGCGGCTGCGCTCCCGTACGGAGCAGACCGTGAAGATCCCGGCACTCGACCTCGCCGTCGACTTCGGGGCGGGCGAGGAACTGCGCACCGAGATCTCGGCGAAGTTCCGCAGGGAGGGCGTCCGCTCCGAACTGTCGGTGGCGGGGCTCGAGTTGAGTCACTGGTGGACGGACCGGGAGGGCCGGTTCGCGCTGTCGCTGAGCGTGGCGCGGTAACGGGGTCCGGCAGCGGGTGCCCCGGGCCGTCTCGCGCTCCGCCGTGGCGTGGGGCACGGTGGAATGAGTCGTCGAGTCGGTGACGACCGCCGTCGCGGTCCGGCACCGGGCCGCCGCCGAACGCCTGACGTTCCCCGTCACGGCGGAGAGGAGCACCCGCATGTCGGACCACACCTACCGGGTCACGGAGATCGTCGGCACCTCGCACGAGGGCATCGACCAGGCCATCCGCAACGCGGTCGCCCGTGCCTCACAGACCCTGCGCAACCTGGACTGGTTCGAGGTGACCCAGGTCAGGGGCCAGATCGAGAACGGGCAGATCGAGCACTACCAGGTCGGCCTCAAGGTCGGATTCCGCATCGAGGACTCGGACTGACGCCCTCGGTGACCGAAGCCGGCCGCCCCGGCCCGGCAGGGACCCCGCCGTAGGGTCCCTGCCGGGCCGTGTCCGAGCCCGCGCGTCGGATCAGCGGGCGGCACCCGGTGGGGTGCGGTGCGCCGCAAGGCGCGGGATCTCCCGCGCACGGGACGCACAAGCGCGCTGGGCGTACCCGAGTGATCCGGTGGCGGGCCGAGGCGCCGTGCCGGCCGACGCCCGCCCGGCGGGACGGGTCGGACACCGCGGCCGTCAGGTGCGGCCCTCCCGCTCCTGCGCCGCCTTGAGGGCGCCGGACGGGGCGGTCCAGCGGGCCCGTACGACGCGATGGCCCGCACGTTCCGCGTCCGCGCACACCAGTTCGTCGTCGTCGACGAGCACGCGGATCTCCCGGGTGCGGGCGAGCCGGCCGAGGATCTCCAGCTTGGTGCGCCGGGCGGGCCTGCGGTCGTCGTTGCGGCGCATGTGGACGCGGCCCTCGGGGAGCCCGTGCGCGGCGAGCCAGTCCAGCGTGTCGCGCCGGCAGCGCTCCGGCCGCCCGGTGAGGTAGACGATCTCGCACTCCCGCGCGCTCTCCCGCACCAGCTGGACACCCTCCGGGATCGGCGGGTCCTGCGGCGCGGCGGCGAAGAAGGCGTCCCAGTCCCTTGGCGAGCGCTCCAGGAACGGCTGCCGGTGCGCCGTGTCGGCGAGGGTGTTGTCGAGGTCGAACACGGCGAGCGGGAGCGCACTGCTGCTGTCGGTCACACGACTCAGCCTAGGCCTGTCGTCACCTTCCCGTCGTCGCCCGGAGGGCGAGGCGGACGGGAAGGTGACGACAGGACCCGGGAGCTTCCCGGCAGACCTCGCACCCCGGCAACCTCCGCGCCGCGGGCGGCCACTGTGATGCGACATGGCAGTCAGTCGGAGGCGGGAGGCCCCATGCGCAACACGGCGATCTGGACGGCGGCGGTCACGGGAGCGGCACTGATGTCGGTGCTGGGCCCGGCGAACGGGGCAGCCGCGGCGCCCACGACCCTGGTGGTGGCGGTGGGCGGGAACGACTCCGCCGCCGGCACCCTCGCCCAGCCCCTGCGGACCATTCAGCGGGCGGTGGACCTGGCGAGGGCCGGTGACGTCATCGCCGTACGCGGCGGCACGTACGCCCTCACCGAAAACATCACCATCACCACCTCGGGCACGGCGTCCCAGCCCATCACCCTCGGCGCCTACCAGGGCGAGCGCGTGGTCGTCGACGGCGAGCGGCTGGCCGCGAGCCACACGCCGGTCGGCGGCAGCATCCCGCGCGCGGAGCGCGGGGCGGTCCACCAGGAGGCGTCGTACTGGCGGATCTCCGACCTGGAGATCGTCAACGGCCCGTACGGCGTGTACTGCGACGGCTGCAACGGCAACGTGTTCACGCGCCTGTCCACGCACGACAACTACGAGTCCGGTTTCCAGCTCCAGGGTTCCTCCAGCGGCAACCAGATCCTGAACCTGGACAGTTACGCCAACCGCGACCCGCGCAAGAACGGCGAGAGCGCCGACGGTCTGGCCGTCAAGGAGGGCAGCGGCAACGGCAACGTGGTGCGGGGCGCGCGGCTGTGGAACAACGTCGACGACGGCTTCGACGCCTGGAAGTTCGCCTCGCCGGTCCTCGTCGAGAACACGGTCGCGTACGGCAACGGTGTCAACCGGTGGAACTTCCCGGACTTCGCCGGTGACGGCAACGGCTTCAAGCTGGGCGGGGGCAGCCCGGCACCCGCCGTCGCGCACACCCTGCGCAACAGCCTCGCCTTCGGGAACGCGGCGCACGGATTCACCGACAACGGCAATCCGGGCGCGCTCGCGCTGACCCGGGACAGCACGTACGCGAACGGGGGCACGGGCTTCGACGTCGACACCTCGGGCGGGAAAGCCGTCCTCACCGGCAACCTCTCGGTCGCCGACTTCAGGGCCGTGGCGCTGGGCTCGGCCACCACGTCCAGCGGCAACTCCTGGAACCTGGGCGGGACATGGAACGCCGCCTCGGTGCTGAGCACGGACCCGGCTCCGCTCACCGGGCCGCGCGCGGCGGACGGCTCCCTGCCGGCGGCAGCGGTGTTCCTGGTCCCGCGCAACGGCGCGAACGTCGGCGCACGGTTCTGACGGCGCTCCGGCGGGGGTGTTGACCTCGCGCTCTCCTGAGTGTGCTCGTGCAGGCCTTGCCCGGCCGGGGTCGGCGCGCCGACCCCGGCCGGGCCGTTCAGCGGCCTTCGGGCCGGTAGAAGTGCTCGCGGACCCGGCGCAGCCACGCTTCGGCCGCCGCTTCCTCGGGCCGCTCCGGCAGCGCGCTGCGCCGCTCGCCGAAGGCGGCCTCGTAGTGGCTGAGCAGGGGCCGCGCGGCGGAGGCGTCGGCGGCGACACGCTCTCCGAACGCGTGGTACTCCTCGGGGTCCTCCACGCGGATCGTGAGCCGCCCCGTGGTGTACAGCTCCAGGCCCTGGTGGCACAGCCGCTTCAGGTGCCGGGCGTGCTTCGCGGTCCGTCCGGCCGGGCGGGAGCCGTCACCGCGGGCCTCCAGCCGGCGGAACTGCTGGGTGGCGTAACCGAGATAGGCGGCCCGGACCCGCTGGGCGCCGAGCAGCGAGGTGCGGATGCCGATCAGCTCGTCGCCGAGCGGCGTGCGCACCTCGTACAGCTCGTCCGGCAGCCACACCAGTTCCATGGCGGTCGGGTTGCCCCCCAGCGCGAGCCGGCACCACTTGGCGGCCTCGTGCAGGGTGGTGTCGGGCGCCGTGCCGACGTGGGACTCCTTCGGCGTGTGCAGGCCGTGCAGGGCCTCGGTGGGCGCGGCGAACACACCGAGCCGGTCGATGTCGGAACCCTCGTGGGCGAGCCCGTACGCGGTCGAACCGACGATGCCGGACAGCAGGACGTTGGGGACGGTCACGGTGGGCCGCCTTCCTGAACTGGGTGACGAGGGTGACGTGGGTGACGGGCCGCGCGTGGCCGGCCCGCGGGCGTGCCCCATTGTGATGACCTGCGGGAATCGCGGTCACCTGGTTTTCGCCGGGGACGCGCTGGGAATGCCCCGGCCCGCCACGCGTTGAACCCGGTGTGAGTTCCGTGATCGCCGCCGCCCGTTTCTCCGTCCTCGACCGCTCCCGCACCCGCGAGGGGCACACGAACGCCGAGGCGCTGCGCGACACCGTACGGCTGGCACGGGAGCTGGAGGGGCTCGGCTATCACCGGTTCTGGGTGTCCGAGCACCATGGCGTGCCCGGGGTCGCCGGTTCCGCGCCGACCGTGCTGGCCGCCGCCGTGGCCGCCGCGACCCGGACGATCCGGGTCGGCACCGGCGGCGTGATGCTGCCCAACCACCAACCGCTCGTCGTGGCCGAGCAGTTCGGGGTGCTGGAGTCCCTCTTCCCCGGACGGATCGACATGGGGCTGGGACGGTCCGTCGGCTTCACGGACGGGGTCCGCAAAGCCCTGGGGCGCGACAAGGGTGACGCCGAGGACTTCGCCGGACAGCTCGACGAACTGCTCGGCTGGTTCCGGGGCACGTCCGCGACCGGAGTGCACGCACGGCCCGCCGAGGGGCTGACCGTGCCGCCGTTCGTCCTGGCCATGGGCGAGGGTGCCGCCGTCGCGGCCCGGGCGGGCCTGCCGATGGTGATCGGCGATCTGCGCGACCGCGAGAGGATGCGGCGCGGCATCGATCGCTATCGAGCGGCGTTCCGGCCCTCGCCGTGGGCGCGGGAGCCGTACGTCGTGATCTCCGGCACGATCGCGGTGGCCGCCACGCCCGCCGAGGCGCGACGGCTGCTGATCCCGGAGGCCTGGTCGATGGCGTACTCGCGCACCCACGGCACCTTCCCGCCGCTGCCGCCCGCCGAGCGCGTCGAGGCGCTCACCATGAGCGCCAGGGAACGCGGCTTCTACGACTCCGGCCTCGCCGGACACATCGCCGGCACCGAGGAACAGGTCGCCCACGAACTGGAGACGCTGCTCAAGGAGACGGGCGCCCAGGAACTCCTCGTCACCACCAGCACATACGACCGCGAGGCCCTGCTGAACTCCTACCGCCGCCTCGCCCACGTCATCACCGACTAGCCACCCGGCGCCCGGCGGGGGCACGTCTGCCGGCCTGGTCATGCCGTCGAGCGGGCCCGGCCCACGCCGGCGGTGCCCCGTTTCTCAGGCGACCAACGACGCGTGGATCCGGTCGAGTTCGGGGGTGGTCGTGGGTTGTTGGGCCGCCAGGGCCAGTGTCCGGCGGTTCGGGTGGGTGTTCGGGGGGATGGCGGGGCGTATCTCCACGTCGGCCACCAGGCCGCGGGCCGACACCACCCGCCACACCGAGGCGAGCAGGGTGTCCTCGCCGACGAAGGCGGGCGCCGTGCTGGCCCCTCCCCCGGCGACGCGGTAGCCCAGACGCACCGGCTGCACCGGGACGCCCGCGTCGAGGGCGGCCTGGAACACGGCCCGGCGGAAGCTGCCGTGGGCGCGGCCGCACCAGGTGCTTCCCTCGGGGAAGGCCACGACCGCGCCGCCGCCGCGCAGTACCGCCGCGATCCGGCCGACCGTGTCCGGGAGCGCGCGCAGCCGGTCGCGGTCGATGAACAGGGTGGCGCGGGCGGCGATCGGCCCCGCCACGGGCCACCGCCGGATCTCGGCCTTCGCCACCATCCGGGCCGGGCGTACGGCGGCCAGCAGCGGGATGTCCAGCCAGGAGATGTGGTTGGCGACCAGGAGCAGACCGCCGTCGGACGCCGCGGCGCCGGTGACGCGGACCCGCACCCCGGCGGCCCGGACGATCGTCCGGGCCCACCACCTCACCGGCCCGGCGGGCATCCACCCGCCGAACGGCGACAGCGCGGCCCCGACGGCCACCAGGGCCGTGACCGCCGCCAGCCGCAGCACGGCACGCGGTACGGCCGTGACCGGCCCCCTCGGTTCCAGGCACGCCCGCGGGGTGCAGGGCGCGGTGGGCAGCCAGCCGCTCATCAGGCCGGGACGAGCGAGAGGAAGTGCCGCAGATAGCGCGGGTCCACCCGGCGCATCGACAGCAGCACGTACAGGTCGGCGACGCCGAAGGCCGTGTCGTGGGCGGGTTCGGCGCAGACCCATGCACCCAGGCGCAGGTAGCCGCGCAGCAGCGGGGGCAGTTCGGTGCGGGCGGGACGGGACAGGCCCTCGGCGTTCCAGGGCAGCAGCGGCCTGACCCGGAACTCCGGCGGGGCGAGGTGCTTGGCGCGGACCCGGTCCCAGCTGGCGGCGGCCAGGGCGCCCCCGTCGGCGAGCGGGATGGAACAGCAGCCGGCGAGCCACTCGTGGCCGCGGCCGGTCATGTAGCGGGCGATACCGGCCCAGATGAGCCCGATGACCGCGCCGTCGCGGTGGTCGGGGTGCACGCAGGAGCGGCCGACCTCGACGAGTCCGGGACGGATCGGGTCGAGCGGGGTGAGGTCGAACTCGCTCTCCGAGTAGAGGCGTCCGGCGATCGCGGCCCGTTCCGGCGGCAGCAGCCGGTAGGTGCCGACCACCTGCCCGGTGCCGGTGTCCCGGACGAGCAGGTGGTCGCAGTACGCGTCGAAGGCGTCGGCGTCCAGGCCGGGCTGCGGGGTGGGCAGCAGGGCACCCATCTCTCCGGCGAACACGTCGTGCCGCAGCCGCTGCGCGGCGCGTACGTCGGCCTCGTCGCGGGCGAGGGCGACGGTGTAGCGGACGGGTGCCTCGGGCTGCGAGGGGCGGTCGAGGGTCGTAACGCCGGTCATAGCACTCTCCTGGTCACGGGCCGGGTTCGGGGACGACGGCCGTACCCCCTGTTTCTTCCGAAACCGGTTGGCGTGTACGTGACGTGCGCCGGGAGAGCGGATGTGGGAACGCTGAATGCCTGGGGCGCCCCGGAAAGCCAGACGGGACCGGGGATGAGCACCACTCCCGGTCCCGCCCGTCCGCCTGCTCGGCGAACGTTCTCTCGTGTCCTGGACGGACCTACCGCTTGGCCACCTTCCGCGTGGCCCGCAGCCATTCCTTGTTCATGCCGGTGATGGACACCAGCGGAATCCCCTTGGGGCAGGCCGTCGCGCACTCACCCGCCAGCGTGCATCCGCCGAAGCCCTCCTCGTCCATCTGGGCCACCATGTCCAGCACGCGTGTCTCCCGCTCGGGCGCGCCCTGCGGCAGCACGTTGAGGTGGTTGACCTTGGCGGAGGTGAACAGCATCGCCGCCCCGTTGGGGCAGGCGGCCACGCACGCACCGCACCCGATGCACTCCGCGTGCTCGAACGCGAAGTCGGCGTCCGGCTTCGGTACGGGCGTGGCGTGGGCCTCGGGCGCGGCCCCCGTCGGCGCGGTGACGTAGCCGCCGGCCTGGATGATGCGGTCGAAGGCCGACCGGTCGACGACCAGGTCCTTGATCACCGGGAAGGCGGAGGCCCGCCACGGCTCGATGTCGATCGTGTCGCCGTCGGAGAAGGACCGCATGTGCAGCTGGCAGGTGGTGGTGCGCTCGGGTCCGTGCGCGTCGCCGTTGATGACGAGCGAGCAGGCGCCGCAGATGCCCTCGCGGCAGTCGTGGTCGAAGGCGACCGGGTCCTCGCCGCTGAGGATGAGCTGCTCGTTGAGGGTGTCCAGCATCTCCAGGAAGGACATGTCGGTGGAGATGCCGTCCACCTCGTAGGTGGACATGGCGCCTTCGGCGTCGGCGTTCTTCTGCCGCCAGACGCGCAGGGTGAGCTTCATGCGTAGCTCCGCTGGGTGGGGTGGACGTACTCGAAGACCAGGTCTTCCCGGTGCAGCACGGGCGGGGTGCCCGTACCGGTGAACTCCCAGGCGGCGGCGTAGGAGAACGCGTCGTCCCGCCGGGCCGCCTCACCGTCCGGGGTCTGCGACTCCTCGCGGAAGTGGCCGCCGCAGGACTCGGCGCGGTGCAGCGCGTCGAGGCACATGAGCTCGGCGAGCTCCAGGTAGTCGACGACGCGGTTGGCCTTCTCCAGGGACTGGTTGAACTCCTCGCCGGTGCCGGGCACTTTGACGCGCCGCCAGAACTCCTCGCGGATCTGCGGAATGCGCTCCAGAGCCTTGCGCAGCCCGCTGTCGGTGCGGGCCATTCCGCAGAACTCCCACATGAGTTCGCCCACTTCGCGGTGGAAGGAGTCGGGGGTGCGGTCGCCGTCGACGGACAGGAGGAGGTGGAGCCGGTCCTCTGTCTCCGCCAACACCTCCTGTACGACGGGGTGTTCGGCGGTGACGGTCTCGTGGTGCGGGTTGCGGGCGAGGTAGTCGTTGATGGTGGCCGGCAGGACGAAGTAGCCGTCGGCCAGGCCCTGCATCAGGGCGGAGGCGCCGAGGCGGTTCGCGCCGTGGTCGGAGAAGTTGGCCTCGCCGATCGCGAACAGGCCCGGCACGGTGGTCTGGAGGTCGTAGTCGACCCAGAGGCCGCCCATCGTGTAGTGCACGGCGGGGTAGATCCGCATGGGCACCTCGTACGGGTCCTCCGCGGTGATCCGCGCGTACATGTCGAAGAGGTTGCCGTACTTCTCCTCGACCTTGTCGCGGCCCATCCGCCGGATGGCGTCGGCGAAGTCCAGGTACACGCCCTGCCCGCCGGGGCCCACTCCCCTGCCCTCGTCGCAGACGTTCTTCGCGGCGCGGGAGGCGATGTCACGCGGCACCAGGTTGCCGAACGAGGGGTAGACGCGCTCCAGGTAGTAGTCGCGCTCGTCCTCGGGGATCTCGTTCGGCGGGCGGGTGTCGCCCTTGGCCTTCGGCACCCAGATCCGGCCGTCGTTGCGCAGCGACTCGCTCATCAGCGTCAGCTTGGACTGGTGGTCGCCGGTGCGCGGGATGCAGGTCGGATGGATCTGGGTGAAGCAGGGGTTGGCGAACAGGGCACCGCGCCGGTGGGCCCGCCAGACGGCGGTGGCGTTGGAGTTCATCGCGTTCGTCGACAGGTGGAAGACGTTGCCGTACCCGCCGCTGGCCAGGACGACGGCGTCCGCGAAGTAGGTGTCGACGCGCCCGCTGACGAGGTCGCGCGCCACGATGCCGCGCGCCTTCCCGTCGACGACGATCAGGTCGAGCATCTCGGTGCGCGGGTGCATCTCCACGTTCCCGGCGGCGATCTGCCGCGACAGCGCCTGGTAGGCGCCGAGCAGCAGCTGCTGGCCCGTCTGGCCGCGGGCGTAGAAGGTGCGGGAGACCTGGACGCCGCCAAACGAGCGGGTGTCGAGGAGTCCGCCGTACTCGCGGGCGAAGGGCACGCCCTGCGCCACGCACTGGTCGATGATCTCCACCGAGATCTGCGCCAGCCGGTGCACGTTGGACTCCCGCGCCCGGAAGTCGCCGCCCTTGACGGTGTCGTAGAAGAGGCGGTGGACCGAGTCGCCGTCGTTGCGGTAGTTCTTCGCCGCGTTGATGCCGCCCTGCGCGGCGATCGAGTGGGCGCGGCGCGGGGAGTCCTGGTAGCAGAACTGGACGACGTGGTAGCCCTGTTCGGCGAGGGTGGCGCCGGCGGAACCGCCGGCGAGGCCGGTGCCGACGACGATCACCGTGTGCTTGCGCCGGTTGGCCGGGTTGACGAGCCTGGCCTCGAACCGGCGCTTGTCCCAGCGCTCGTGGACCGGTCCGGACGGAGCCTTGGTGTCGACGACCGGCTCACCGGTCGGGTAGTTCGCGTACTCGCTGTACTCGCTGTGCTCGCTGTTTGAGGTCACTTCAGCTCACCACTCCGGTCATGACGCCCACGGGTACGGCGATGAAGCCGGCCGTGAGCAGCAGCGCGAGGATGTCGGCGACGGTCTTGAGGGCACGGTCGCGGGCGCGGCTGCCGACGCCGAGGGTCTGGGCGGCGCTCCAGAAGCCGTGCCGCACGTGCAGGCCGAGGGCGAGCATCGCCACGATGTAGACGAGGTCGCCGTACCAGGTGGAGAAGGTGTCCACGACGTTCTGGTACGGGTGACCCTCCTGGAAGCCGCCCGGGTGCGCGGTGCCGGTCGTCAGGTCGAGCAGGTGCCACACGATGAACAGGCCGAGGATGATCCCGCCCCAGCGCATGGTGCGCGTCGCGTAGCTCGCCCGCGCCTTCTTGTGGACGTACTTGCTCGGCCGTGCCCTGATGTCACGGCGGCTGAGCTGGTAGGCGGACGTGGCGTGGGCGACGACCGCCACCACCAGCACGACGCGGATCAGCCACAGCGTCCACTCGTCGTGCATGAACGGCTCGCCGACCGTGCGCAGCCAGTGGGCGTAGTGGTTGAACTCGCCCGCCCCGAAGAAGATCTTCAGGTTTCCGATCATGTGGACGACCAGGTACAGCAGCATGATCAGGCCGCTGACCGCCATCACTGTCTTCTTGCCGACGGAGCTGTCCCACACGCTGCGTGCCATGGACGGTCGTCGGTCCGTCCGCGTTGCCAGAGCCATGTCTCAGCACGCTACGGGCCCCCACCTCCATCGGTCCAAGACATGGAATGGCTCGTTTCGATAGGCAACAACTATTGGCGTCTACCATGACGGTATGCAGCTCCAGCAGCTCCAGTACTTCGTGGCGGTCGCCGAGACCCGGCACTTCACCCGGGCCGCGGACCTGGTCCATGTCGCGCAGCCGTCGCTCTCCCAGCAGATCAAGGCCCTCGAGCGGGAGCTCGGAGCGGATCTGTTCCTGCGGGCCCGCGGCAACATCACACTGACCGACGCGGGCGAGGCGCTGCTGCCGCTGGCCCGGCGCATCCTGGCCGACGCGGACACGGCCCGCCACGAGGTGCAGGAACTGGTGCAGCTGCGCAGCGGCCGGGTCCGGCTGGGCGCCACCCCGAGCGTGTGCACCGGTCTGCTGCCGGACGTGCTGCGCGCCTTCCACGACCGGTACCCGGGCATCCGGCTGCTGATCGAGGAGGGCGGCTCGCACGATCTCGTACGGGAACTGGCCCGCGGCGCACTCGATCTCGCCCTCGTCGTCCTGCCGCTGCCGAGCCCGTCCCCGGCGCTCACCACGGTGGAGCTCCTGCGCGAGGACCTGGTCGTGGTGTCGTCGCCGGAGGCACCCGCACCCGGGCGGGGCCGGCGCACCGTCCAGGTCGCCGATCTGGAGGGCGAGCGCATGGTGATGTTCCGGCACGGCTACGACCTGCGGGAACTGACCGTGGCCGCGTGCCGCGCCGAGGGCTTCGAGCCGGACTTCGCGGTGGAGGGCGGGGAGATGGACGCGGTACTGGGGTTCGTACGGGCAGGGCTGGGCGTGGCCGTCGTACCGCGCATGGTGGCCGCCCGGTCGGGACGCGGCCTGCGGGTGACCCCCTTGGCCCGCCCGGCCCTGCACCGCACCATCGCCCTGGCCCACCGCAGCGACGTGGCACCACCCCGGGCGGCGCGCGAGCTGCAACGGATGCTGCTGGAACGGTGAGCGGCCCGGGTCCCGAGGTCGGCCCACGGGTGACCCGGCCGACCCTGCACCGCACCATCGCCCCGGCCCACCGCAGCGACGTGGCACCACCCCGGGCGGCACGCGAGCTGCAACGGATGCTGCTGGAACGGTGAGCGACCCGGGTCCCGAGGTCGGCCCACGGGTGACCCGGCCGACCCTGCACCGCACCATCGCCCCGGCCCACCGCAGCGACGTGGCACCACCCCGGGCGGCACGCGAGCTGCAACGGATGCTGCTGGAACGGTGAGCGGCCGCCTGGTCGGCACGCGGCCTGCGGCTGACCTGGCAGACCCGGCCGCAACGGAGGTTGTGGCGCATGCCGCCTGAACGGTGAGCGGTCAGCCGACGTGCGCGACCCCCGTCACGAGGTCGGGATGAAGCCTCCGTCGATCACCAGGTCGCTGCCGGTGATGTTGCCCGCGCGGTCGCCGGCCAGGAAGAGGACCAGGTCGGCGACCTCGGTGGGCTTGGAGAAGCGGCCGGTGGCCATGGCGCCCGAGGCCTGGGCCACCACCTCTTCGGGGGTGAGCCCGGCTGCCGCCGACACGGTCTCGGCCACTCCGCCGTCACCCAGCCACAGCTCGGTCTCCACCGGCCCGGGGCTCACGGTGTTGACGCGGATGCCCCGGGGGCCGACCTCCTTCGACAGCGCCTTGGAGAAGGCGACCAGAGCGGCCTTGCCCGCGCTGTAGTCGATCACCAGCGGGTCGGGGAGGGTGGCGTTGACCGACGCGATCGTGATCACCGAGCCCGCGCCGGCGGCCAGCATCACCGGCAGGGCGGCTCGGGTGACGCGGACCGCCGCGAGGAGGTTGAGGTCGACGGAGCGCCGCCAGTCCTCGTCCGTCACGGACAGGAAGCCGCCCGTGCGGGCCGGGGCCGAGCCGACGTTGTTGACCAGTACGTCGACGCGGGTGCCGGCCGCCGCGACCAGTTGCCCGGCCGCCTCGGGCTCGGTGAGGTCGACGGGCACCCAGGTGACGGAGCCCTCCTTGACCAGGGCGTCCAGGCCCTCGGACGTGGTACGGGACCCGGCGACGACCGTCGCTCCCGCCGCGGCCAGAGCCCGCGTGACCGCCAGTCCGATGCCTTTGCTGGCCCCGGTCACCACGGCGGTCCTGCCCTGCAGTTCCTCGCTGGTCATCCTCAGACTCCTGCCACTGGTGGTCACGGTCCGAACGCCGACACCGGCCGCGGAGACCCGCCGGGGGTCCGGAGCCGGTTCGGCCGCGCGCTGCCGGCACGCCCGGGTACGGCGCCGCACAGCCCTCGGCCCACGCCACGTGCCGGAGTCACTCCGCGAGCCACTCCCGCCGGGACCGGCCGCGCGTCCGCCGTACGGCCATCCTCCCCCGGAACCGGGCCGCACGGCAGCGGAACGGTCAGCGAGACGCCTCCGGCGCCGCCGGCCGATCCACCGCACGCCGCCCCCGACGGAGCCGCGCACCCCGCGCTCAACCCCTCGCGTGCACCAAGGCCAGTTCGTGGAGCGGTCCGGGGAGGGGAGCAGGGACGGGCAGAGCCTTGTTGAGGGGGGCCGGGGCGGGCCTTGTGCCAGCCTCGGCCGTACCCGGCCGCACGGCAGCAGAACGGCCCGCCGGCCGATCCACCGCACGCCTCCCCCGGCTGATCCACCGCACGCCGTCCCCGACGGAGCCGCGCACCCCGCGCTCAGCCCGTCGCGTCCACCAGGGCCAGTTCGTGGAGGCGGTCCGGGGGGCCGGGGCGGGCGTAGTACCAGCCCTGGGCCGTGTCGCAGCCCAGTATCCGCAGTTGCTCGGCCTGCGCGCCCGTCTCCACGCCCTCCACGGTCACCGCGAGGTCGAGGCTGTGGGCGAGGGAGACGATTCCCTCGACGATCTTGAGGTCGACGGGGTCGGCCGGGAACTGCTGCATGCTCTGGGTGAAGGAGCGGTCCAGCTTGAGGATGCTCACCGGCAGGCGGCGCAGATTGGCCAG
Organism: Streptomyces sp. NBC_00289; assembly: GCF_041435115.1. NCBI lineage: Bacteria > Bacillati > Actinomycetota > Actinomycetes > Kitasatosporales > Streptomycetaceae > Streptomyces > Streptomyces sp. NBC_00289. The sequence goes on from NZ_CP108046.1 coordinate 2,020,819, forward strand.
GTTGGAGTAGCCGGTGCCGAAGTCGTCCAGGGCGATGTCCACGCCCATCTCGGCCAGTCGGCGCAGCGGTTTGAGCAGGTCGTCGTCCGCGCCGATCAGGGCCGACTCGGTGACCTCCAGGCAGAGGGCGTCGGGTTGGACGCCGGCACGCTCCAGGATGTCGACGGTGTCCTGCACCAGGCCAGGGTGGGTGAGCTGGCAGGGCGAGAGGTTGACGTTGATGCGCAGCGGGCCGGCCTCGTCGTACCGCTCGCGCCATGCGCGGGCCTGCCGCACCGACTGCTCGAGGACCCAGCGGCCGAGCGGAACGATCAGGCCGGTGTGCTCGGCGAGCGGGATGAACCGGTCGGGCCCGAGGACGCCGTGCTGCGGGTGCAGCCAGCGCACCAGGGCCTCGGCGCCGCGGACGCTGCCGTCGCCGAGGTGCACCAGCGGCTGGTACTCGATGAAGAACTCGCCGCGTTCCAGCGCCGCGGGGAGGGCCGTGGTCAGTCCGTGCCGGGTGATGGCGCGGGCGTCGGCCTCCGGGTCGGCGAGCTCGAAGCGGTTGCCGCCCGCCGACTTGGCCCGGTACATGGTGATGTCGGCGCTGCGCAGCACCTCCGCGGGGCTGCGCTCCCCCGCCGGCCCCTCGACGATGCCGATGCTGCCGCGCACGGTCAGGTCCCGGCCGTCGACGCTGACCGGGGCGATCAGGACGTTCATGATGCGGGTCGCCAGATCGTCGACCTCGCGCTCGGTGTCCGGCCCCGTGGTCAGGGCCACGAACTCGTCGCCGCCGAGCCGGGCGACCATCTCGCCGGGCGCGGTCGCGCAGGACTGCAGCCGGTCGGCGACCTCGACGAGCAGCCGGTCGCCGGCCGCGTGTCCGAGACTGTCGTTGATGGTCTTGAAGCCGTCGAGGTCGAGGTAGCACAGCCCGAACCGCTGCCCCGAGCCGGCGCCCAGGGCCTTCTCCAGGCGTTCGAAGAAGAAGGTGCGGTTGGGCAGACCGGTGAGCGCGTCGTGCGTGGCCTCGTAGCGCAGCCGCAGGTTGAGCAGCCGCCGCTCGGTGGTGTCCTCCATGAGGGCGAGCTGGTACTGCGGGACGCCGTCGGCGTCCCGCAGCAGGGAGACCGTCAGGTTGGTCCACAGGGCCGTTCCGTCGGGCCGGTAGAAGGCCTTTTCGACGTGGTAGTGCTCGCGCTCGCCGCGGACGAGTTCCTCGTAGAGCCGCCAGGTCTGCGGGGCGTCGTCGGGGTGCGTCCACTCCATGACGTTACGGCCGCGCATGGTCTGCTCGGTGAGTCCGAACATGCGCAGCAGCGCGCCGTTGACCTGGAGGACCCTGCCGTCCAGGTCGGCGATGCCGATGCCTATGGCGGCGCCCTCGAAGACGGCGCGGAAGCGGGCCTCGGTGGCGTGCAGCGCCTGCGCCACCACGCCCTGGGCCTGCAACGCCGCCTGCGCGATGGCCTCCTGCTCGGCCAGCGTCCGCCGGCGCAGCGCGTCGGCGAACCCGGCGGCCATGGCGTGCTCCAGCCGCGAGGCCCGTGCCCGCAGGTCCTCCTGGGCGCCGTCCTCGCCGCAGTAGAGGACGAGGTAGGCGTCCACACAGTCCAGGGTGCGGCTGAGCGCCTCCGGGTCGGTGCAGTGCGCGGCGACGAGCGCGGCGCCCACTGCCCTGCCCTCGTCCGGGTCGAATGCCCTGGCCCGCAGCGCCTGGCTCAACCGCCTCGCCAGCGGGAGGAGTTGTTCCTCGAACTCCGGCCGGGTGGCGGAGGTGGAGGTCACCGGGAACACGGCCCGGCTCCAGATCGTCGCGAACCGGCGGAGTCTGTCCTCCGGCCCGTCCGGCTCGGCGCTCACGCGCTGCGCCCGACGCCGGCGAAACCGGAGAAGGCCCATGGATCCTCGTCCTCGGGCGCCGTGTCCGGCCGCCAGCGCGGCATCGGCACCAGTCCCGGTTCCACCATGTCGTACCCCTCGAAGAACCGCGCGATCTCCTCGCGCGAGCGCATGATCAGCGGGTTGCGGATGTCCTGGTACACGTCCACCGCGCCCTCGGCCCGCTCCGTCGGCAGCGGGATTCCCTCGTACGAGGCATGCGTGAGGACGACGAGACTGCCGGGCGCGAGCGCCTCGCGCAGTTCGGCCACCGCTCCGTACGGGTCGTCCGCGTCTTCCACGAAATGCAGTATGGCAACGAGAAGCAGTGCCACCGGACGGTCGAGGTCGATCAGGTCCTGTACTTCGGCGCTCGCGAGGATCTCCCGGGGCTTGCGGAGGTCCGCGGCGACGACACGCGTCCTCTCGTCGCCCGCCAGGACCGCCTGGCTGTGCGCGACGGCCACCGGGTCGTGGTCGACGTAGACGACGTGTGCCTCGGGAGCGGCCGCCCGGGCCACCTCGTGGACGCTGCCGAAGGTCGGGATGCCGGAGCCGATGTCAAGGAACTGGGTGATGCCCTCCTCGGCGGCGAAGCGCACCGCCCGGCGCATGAACGCCCGGTTGGCCTGCATCACCTTGGGAAGTCCCGGCATGAACTCCATGGCCCTGCGGGCCGCTTCCCGGTCGACCTCGAAGTTGTGCGAACCGCCCAGGTAGTAGTCGTAGATACGCGAAACGCTCGGCACCGAGATGTCGATGCTTCGTGGTGCCCAGGCGGGACGCTCCATGTATCTCTCCAAGGCGTAGGCGATCCGGTGTTCGAGCAGAGGCTACTGATCGTCCGCCAAAGGGGCGAGCAGAAACGGAAATTGACCGTCCGTTCCCGGTCACTGCCTGCGGCACGTGCCTCGTCGACAGGCCACCTACGCGGGTGAAACACGGCAAACCGGTCCGCCCCCTCCGTGCGGCGCGGAGGGGGCGGACCGGCGATCGAGCGGCCCTGGTGGGGCGATCAGCCGTGGGGGGGCGATCTCTCTACTTCTTGGGCGCGCCGACCGGCTTGCCGTCGGGCGCCACGGCGTACCAAGTGCCGCCCACGCCCTGACCGTTGGTCTCCCCGGCGGCCTTGTCACCGGAGAAGGTGTAGATGGGCCAGCAGTTGATGGTCTGCTGCTTGACGCCGTCGGGCCGGGTGAAGCTCATCAGGCCCTTCTTCTGGACGTCCTTGGTGTCGTTGTTCGCCACCGGACTCACGGCCGGCCACTTCTCCAGGCAGGCCCCGGTGCAGGCGGAGATCGGGTCGGGCCAGGCCGTGTCCTTGAGGAAGCGGTAGACCGTCATGCCGTTCTTGTCGACGACGATCTCGCCGAGGTTGGGGTCCTTACGGGTGGACAGGCCGGGCAGGGAGGTCAGCTTGGCCTTCTTGCCGTCGGGGGCCAGCGCGAACCACTTGCCGCCCACGTTCTGGCCGTTGACGTCACCCGCGGTGACGTCCTTCGCATAGCGGTACGCGGGCCAGCCGCCGATGGTCAGCTGCTTGCTGCCGTCGGTGCGGGTGACCTCGCCGAGCAGCGCCTTGTCGATGCCCGCACCGGCCGTGGCGTCGTCCGCGGGAACCGGCGGCCAGGTCGAGGCGCAGTCGCCGTCACAGTTCGACTTGGGCGGTTCGGCGGTGTCCTGGTCGAAGCGGTACAGGGTCATCCCCGCACTGTCCGTGACCACCTTGCCGAGTTCCGAGTTGGCCGACACGGACAGCTTGCCGGCGGCCGCGGCCTGCGCCGCGCCCTGTGCGCTCGAGTCGGATCCGTACCCGTTGCCGGAGCCGGTCGATCCGAGGCTCGTTCCCGTGCCCGTGCCCGCAGTGCTGTAGTCACCGGCCGCGGCCGTGGCGCCAACGTTCTGGCTGCCCGTGGACGAGGTGGCTTCCTGGCCGCACGCGGTGGTCAGCGCCAGCACCGCCACGGCGCTCGCCACGAGTGAGGCGCTCCGCCAGGAGGTCTTCATCGTCAACTCCCCAAATTCGCAAGGGTGTTGCAGCGCCCTTCTGCGCCGCCGCACGACCATGGGTACGCACGGAAGCAGCCATAGTGTTCAACGGCGGCACAAATTTCTTTCCGGAACCTGTGACACCACCCGCATCGGGGCTCACATCCGTACGTCCCGACAGGCGCCCCCGCCCCCTCGACGGCCCTGCGCCCGCGGATCAAACCCGGGTTCCCCAACTTCGCCCGATCGGGGCAATCCCCCCGTACTCGCCCGCGGCGTGGCGCGCCAGGGCTCATGATCTCCGTCGTGTATGGACCCGAACCGACTCAATCCGCCCTGGCCGCGAAGGTATTGGTCCTGGTAGCGCTCACCTGGCTGCTGGTCGGCGCGCCCGCGGGGATGGCGGCGGCGGACGCGTGCGCCTACGCCTCGACCGGCCCGGACGGCACCGAGGCGGTGGCGGTCGCCGGGAACCTCTCCTGGCCCACTCCCCCGCCGTGCCCGAAGCCGCCTCCCCCGCCCTGCCCGCCCACGCCGACCCCGACTCCCCCGCCACCCGAACCGACGCCACCGCCCCCGCCGCCACCACCGCGGCCGACCCCGAAGCCGACCCCCACCCCGCACCCCACGCCCAGGCCGCCGAAGCCCGCGCCCAAGCCGACACCCAGGCCCGAGGCGCCACCCCCACCAGCCCCGCCCCGCCCGCGGCCGACGCCCCCACCTCTGCCTCCGCCTCCCACGCCCACTCCCGCACCGACGCCGTCCGCCAAGCCCACCCCCCGCCCTTCCGCGACCCCGGTGAACTACCCGCGCCACCGCGCCCGGCCGCCCGAGCGGACCCCGCACGGCACCACGTCGCCGGTCACCTACGTCCTGCTCATCACCGTCCCCGCGGTGATCGCCGTCGCCGCGCTGCGTCCGCGCTGATCAGCCGAATACTGGAGGAACCCCTTGCCGGAATGGCTTGTTCTCACCCTCGCGATGCTGGCGGCCTGCGTCGTGGTCGTCATCATCACGCTCGTCCGCCATCGCACGGCGGCCGAGGACGAGGACCCCAGCGAGACCCCGGACGTCATCGAGTACATGACGATGTGGATCGGAGTGGTGTACGCCATCGTCCTGGGCCTGGCCATCGCCGGTGTCTGGGAGGCGCGCAGCACCGCCCAGGACCACGTCCAGTCGGAGGCCGCCGCGCTGCACGAGATCTCCGAGCGGGTACGGGTCTACCCGGCGGACGTCCGCGACCGGATTCGGGCGGATGTCAACGCCTATGTCGGACACGTCGTCACCACCGAGTGGAAGACGATGGCCGACGACGGCAGGGTCACCGAGCGCGGCACCGGGCTCCTCGACCGCGTCCGCGCGGATGTCACCGACTACCAGCCGAAGACGGACTTCGAGGCCCAGGCCTACCAGCCGCTCATCGACCAGGTGACCGCGGCGGACCAGGCACGCAACGCCCGGGCCGAGTCGACCGGGGCGACCATGCCGGGCGTGGTGTGGTTCGGGCTGCTGGGCGGGGCGGTGGTCACCATCGGCATGGTCTTCGCGCTCCAGATCCGGCGTACGCTGCGCGAACTGGTCCTCGCCGGCCTGTTCTCCGCCCTGATCGCCTTCCTGCTCTTCCTCATCTGGGACTTCGACGCGCCCTACAGTCGCGGCGTCACGGCCTCGGCGGAGCCTTTCCTGCACCTCTTCCCGCACATCTCAGGCTGACAAGCCCTCCCCGGAAAGCCGACGGCGGCTTCTGACCGGCCCTCACCCCAGGGGCTCGACGGGCCCGCCGAGCTCGACGCGGGCCGACGCGGGCCGACGCGGGCCGGGGGACGTGCGCCACGCCGCAGCCGTCCCCCGCTCGCGGGAACGCCGTCCCCTGAGCAGCCCACACGTGTGCCCCATTCGCGCTACTCCGATCGCGCGGACGCACACACGTTCCTAGCGTTTCGGTCATCGAGGTGCATTTCTGGCGCAGCGGAAAAGGTCCGCGGCTGCTCCTCGGGGACCCGGAGGAACCACCATGCGCGCGATACGCGCCGCTTCGGCCGCACTGCTGGGCGTCAGCGCCCTCGCCCTCTCCGCGCCGGCCGCCGTCGCGGACGACCACTACGTCATGTCGAACGGCTACAGCGTCCTGCCCTCCACCGTGGCGGCGGGCGGGCAGGTCGTCCTCCAGGTGGACCGCGACGCGAGTGGCTGCAAGGGGTCCGTGACCATCTCCTCGGGCGTCTTCGACACCGTCACCATCCCGCCGAGATCCTCGGTGACGACGGCCGGGGTCGACTGGGACGCCCGACCGGGCGCGGTCTACCGGGTGACGTTCACCTGCGGCGGGCTCAGCGCGATCAAGGACCTCACCATCGCCGGCGGCCGCCCGGCCGACATCACCCCGGTCCCGGTGCCCCCGTACCGCGGTGTGCACGCGGGTGAGGGCGGCAGCGTCGCCGGCTTCGACCTCAAGGAGATCGGCCTGGGCCTCGCGCTCATCGCCGGTTCCGTCACGGCGGCGTACCGCCTCTCCCGGCGTCGCGCCGGCGAGGACGGCACCTGACGGCACCCGGCCGCCGGCCGCCGGCCGCCCAGACCTCCGCCCCGGACCCTCACGGGTTCCGGGGCGGAGGTCTGCGCGCGTGCGCTCGGGTGTCCACTGAAGGGCTGAGGAGGTGAAAGGGGGTCAGATCCGCCTCTCGGTGCGCCGGCGCATCCAGAACAGCCCGCCGCCGACGACGGCCGCGGCCACGAGTCCGCCGCCGATGGCCATGTCGGTGGGGGTCGCACCGCTGGAGCTGCTGCCGCCCAGGCCACCCTGGACACCGCCGATGACGGTGAAGGCGGCCGGGTTCGTCAGCGTCCGGCCGGAGCAGTCGACCGTGATGCTGTGCGAGCCCGGGCGCGCGTTGCGGTTGACCGTCGCGGTGCCCCTCGCGGTGCCGTTGGCGCCGTTGACGGGCGTCAGGCGGGCACTCGGGAACGCGTCCGAGGTCATGGTGCCGCCACCGCGGCAGCCGTCGACCGTGACGGTCAGTTGTCCGCCGCGGGCGATGACGCTGGGCAGGGCGACGATGTTGCTGGGGCTGACGCCCATGCCGTCCCACGCGACGGCCGCTGGGGCGGCGAGCCCGAGAGCGGCGACCGCGGCGCCGGCGGCCGCCAGGGCACGAGTAGTACGCATGTGATCCTCCGCGGAAGACGCCCCGGGAACCGTCCCCGGTCGATCGGCGAGAAACGCCTCCCAGACAGACCCTCAGATGCCGTGCACGAGCCCGCATTTCGGCGCTGGTCCGTCCTGGTGAGAGGACACGCCCGGGGAAAACCCGGCAGAGGGATATCGCCGCAGGTCACGGACCGTCAGAAATTTCCTTTCGGCGGCAACTCGGATGGCGCACCAAAGGGAGCCCGGGCCACCCGTTCGCGTCTTATCCGTCGCCGGTTCCGCGCGCTGGACTTAGCGTTCTCGTATGCGCGAATGACGTGGCGACGGCCGCGCCGAGAGGGGAAGTCGAATGTCTGCGTCCGAACTGGCCGGACTGACCGAAGAGGAGGAGCAGCCGAAGAAGCGTGCTCCTTGGGGCGTGATAGCGCTGGTTCTGCTGACCGGACTCGCGCTCATTCGCAACGGTTCCGGGGAATTCGACGTGGGACCGCCGCAGCCGGCGTCGGCGGCGGCCGCGGACAGCCGCTCGGCCCACGGCGCCCTCCTCCCGGACCCGCTGCCCTACTCGGTGCCGGACCGGGTGCGGATCCCGTCGATCCGGGTCGACGCGCCGGTCCTGCCGGTCGGCCTGGACGCGGACGGCTGGGTCGGCGCACCGCCGCCCGAGGACCCGAACCTGGCGGGCTGGTTCACCGGCGCCGTCTCACCCGGCGAGAAGGGCACCGCCGTCGTGGTGGGCCATGTCGACAACAAACAGGGCCCCGCCGTGTTCTACGGACTGGGAGCCCTGAAAAAGGGAAATCGCGTCGAGGTCGCCCGCACGGATGCGAAGACGGCCGTGTTCGAGATCTACGGCATCGAGGTGTTCGAGAAGAACAACTTCCCCGGCGACCGTGTCTACGCGTCCAAGGGCACGCCCGAATTGCGGGTCATCACCTGCGGAGGCGGTTTCTCCAAGCAGAACGGCTACGACGGGAATGTCGTCGCCTTCGCCCGCCTGGTCGGGGTCCGCTGAGCGTTCCCCGGCCGGGCGGGCGGAAAGCCGCCTCAGCCGTAGTACCGCCGGGGGACGGTGAGGTGGTAGCCGGAGTCGATCAGACGCGGCAGATAGTCGCGCAGGGCCCGGACACTCTGGGAGCGGTCGCCCCCGGCGTCGTGCGAGAGCACCACGACGCCCGGGGCGGCCCCCTTCTCGACCCGGCCGACGATGGTGCGGGCACCGGGCCTGGTCCAGTCGAGGGTGTCGACCGTCCAGGCCAGCGGCTCCATGCCCAGACCGGCGCCGAGCTGGAAGGCCGCCCGGTTCCAGGCGCCGTAGGGCGCGCGGAACCATACGGGCCGCTCCCCGCAGGCGTCCTCGATGACGTCGCTGGTCCGTTCCATCTCGGTGCGGATCTGCCGGCGGCGGAGCCGGGTGAGGAGGGGGTGGGACCAGGTGTGGTTGCCGACCACGTGTCCCTCGTCGGCCATCCGGGCCAGCAGGTCCTTGTTGTAGGAGGCCATCTCCCCGCACACGAAGAACGACGCGCGGACGTCGTACTCGGCGAGGGTGTCCAGGATGTGCGGGGTGTAGCGGGGGTCGGGACCGTCGTCGAAGGTCAGCAGCATGGTGCGGCCGCGTCCCGACATGCGCAGGAACGGCTCGTGCCGTACGCGGGTCGCCGCGGGCGCGGCCTGTGGCGGGCCGTATCCGGTCAGGGGCTGGAGGCGGTAGGCGGAGGGCTTGAGCGCGGGCTGCGCCTGGGGGCCCGCGGCGGGCGGGGCGGGCGGGGCGGGAGCGTCGCCGGCGCCCGCCGCGAGGACTCCGGCCGTGCCGGCCGCACCCAGGACAGCGACGCCGGTGACCAACATTCGCCGCCGGGAGAGCAACTGATCCTTTTCCATGAGTCATCAGTCGCCCGGCGGAAGGCCGACGCACCCCGGTGACACCGGAGCGGCGGCACGAAAACACCCGCGCGGCCTACGGAACACCGTCAGCGGCGGCGCACCAGCGGGAAGGGCAGCGTCTCGCGGATCGTCAGTCCGGTGAGGAACATGACCAGCCGGTCGACGCCGATGCCGAGTCCGCCGGTGGGCGGCATGGCGTACTCGAGGGCGTCGAGGAAGTCCTCGTCCAGTTCCATCGCCTCGGGGTCTCCCCCGGCGGCCAGCAGTGACTGGGCGGTCAGCCGGCGGCGCTGCTCGACGGGGTCGGTCAGCTCGGAGTAGGCGGTGCCGAGTTCGGTGCCGAAGGCGACGAGGTCCCAGCGCTCGGCGAGCCGGGGGTCGGTGCGGTGCTGCCGGGTCAGCGGGGAGACGTCGGTCGGGAAGTCCTTGTAGAAGGTCGGCAGTCGGGTTCTCTCCTCGACGAGCCGCTCGTACATCTCCAGGATGACGTCGCCGCGGCCGTCGTCGTCGGTGTAGGGGACGCCCGCGCGGTCGCACAGCCGCCGCAGCGCCTCCAGGCCGGTGTCGGCGTCCACCGCCTCGCCGAGCGCCTCGGAGATCGCGCCGTGGACGGTCTTCACCGGCCACCGGCCCGAGATGTCGTACTCCTCGCCGTCCTTGCGCGCGACGGGTGAGCCGAAGGCGGCGCCGCGCCCTGGATCAGCTCGCGGGCGAGGTCGAGCATCACGTCGTAGTCGGCGAAGGCCTGGTAGGCCTCCAGCATCGTGAACTCGGGGTTGTGCTTGTAGGAGACGCCCTCGTTGCGGAAGGTGCGGCCCAGCTCGAAGACCTTCTCCAGGCCGCCGACGCACAGCCGCTTCAGGTACAGCTCGGGGGCGATGCGCAGGTACAGGTCGAGGTCGCCGTCGGTGGTGTCGCCGAGCCGGTCGAGGGCCATGGAGAAGCCGCGTTCGGTCTCGGTGTCGCGCCAGGCGTCGGCGCTGTCGACGATCGCCTTCATCTCCTCGTCGGTGAGGGCGGAGTGGCGGCGGACGCGGCCGGTGGCGCCGGTGCGCCTGACGCGGTGTACGGCCTGACGGGTCACGCGCATGTCGCGGCCGTCGAGGTCGAAGCCGGCGACGGGCAGGATCGCCTCGTCGCCGAGCTGGAGCGCGCCGAGTCCGGCCCGGGCGAAGGCCCTGGCGCCGTCCTCCGAGGCGCCCATCGCCGCGGTCGCCCAGGCGTGCCGGCGGGCCACGTCCAACCAGGCGGCGATGGCGTGCGGCCACGCCTCCCGGTCGCCCACCGGATCGCCGCTGGCCAGGCACACGCCGGCCTCGACGCGGTAGGTGACGGCGGCCTTGCCGCTGGGTGAGAACACGACGGCCTTGTCCCGGCGGGTGGCGAAGTAGCCGAGGGAGTCCTGGTCGCCGTACGCCTTCAGAAGGGCCCGGATTCGGGCTTCCTCGTCGTCGTGCAGGGCCGCTTCCATGCGCTGGGAGCGGAAGAGGGTCGCGGCGGCGTTCAGCAGGGCCAGTGCGCCGAACAGGCCGAGGACGAAGAACAGCGGGCGGGGCGGGCGGCCGTCGTAGGTGCGGCCGGAGACCAGGCCGCCGCAGACCCGGTCGGCGGCCCACAGCAGGCGCCGGCCGCGCGGCAGCGTGCCGGGGAACAGCTCGACCAGGCCCCAGCCGAGAAGGATCGCGGCGACGAGCCCGACGAGCAGCACCACCAGAGCCCGTCGGACCGCCGCCCGGCGGGAGGCGGCGTAGAACTCGCGGCGGGCGACGATCAGCAGCGCCAGCCCGAGTCCGCACACGGCCAGGGAGGGGATCGACTCGGTGTACTGGCCGACGGCTACGCCGAGGACGTCGGTGAGGACCAGCAGGCCCAGGTAGACGACGACCAGCCACCACGCGACCTTCTTGCGGGCGGCGGTGGCGGCGGCGAGCAGGAACAGGAAGACGGCGTACGCGAGGTTGGCGCTGACGGGGACGACCAGCTGGTCCAGGAAACGCACGACCGGGCGGAGCAGGGCGCGCAGCGGCGGGATGAAGGCCAGCAGTACGCAGAGCAGTCCGAGGGCGCCGAAGAAGGTCGCGAAGTTTTCCGGCACCCTGCTGAGGAGGCGGCTCCCGGACGGTCGTTCCGGGCCCGTCCGGTCCTTCGCGGGGGCGGCCTCCACGGTGGCACTCATGTTTCCGACTGTAGGAACAGCACGGCGGGCGCGCCCGCCGAGAGGTCCCTCGTGGTGGTGGGGCCCGCGGGTTCCGATAGCCTCGCTGACGTGACGGAACAGCACGCGCACCAGTTCGAGCGGGGCACGGACGGGCCCAAGGTCATCGTGGTCGGGCTGGACGGCTCCGACTCCTCACTGCGCGCGGCGGCATATGCCGCCGGCCTGGCCCGGCGCCAGCGGGCGCTGCTCGCGGTGGTGTACGTCCAGCCGGTGATGGCGGCGGGTGCGGCGCTCGGGGCCCCGGTGGCCGACACGACCGACCGGATCGCCGAGGACCTGGTCGCGCAGATCCGGGACTCGGCCGAACGACTGAAGGGGATATTCGACGTGCGCTGGGAGTTCCACACCTTCCGCGGCGACCCCTACAACGGCCTGGTGAAGGCGGCGGACGAACTCAAGGCGGACGCCGTGGTGGTGGGCGCCTCGGAGCAGGCCGGCCACCGGATCGTGGGTTCGGTGGCGGTGCGGCTGGTGAAGGCGGGGCGGTGGCCGGTGACGGTGGTGCCGTAGCCGGGCACCTCCCCACCCCGTCGCGGGCGCGCCTCGCGCCGTGACGGCCCCGCGGGCAGCGTGGCGCGCGAGCCGTCACCGCCCCATGGCGAGCCCGTCCTTGGCCGCGCCGCGGCTCAGCACCACCTGCCTGATCCGGTCCCGCGCCCCCCGCACGTCCGCGCCCCGGGCCAGCGCCTCGTTGAGGTTGACGGCCCGCCCGGCGTCGACGTCGAACCACTGGGGCACGAACTCGGCCTTCGTCACCTTCCAGCGCCCGCCCGCACGGCCGGGCGGGGCGAAGGTGAAGCGGCCGATCGTGGACTCGTTGCCGCGCGGGTCCTGGGCCCCCTCGTGGTTGGTCATCTCGCCTGCGATCTGGTCGCCCATGCCGTAGACCACCCAGGTGCCGTTGACCTTCTCGTACGCCTGCGGGACGTGGGCGTGCGTGCCGAGGATCAGGTCGACGGCGGGGCGGTCGCCCGTGCGGGCCGCGGTGAGCCGCCGGGCCAGGGTCAACTGCTGCTCGTCGGGGGCTTCCTGCCACTCGGTTCCCCAGTGCACGGACACCACGACCACGTCGGCGCCGGCGGCCCGGGCGGCGCGGGCGTCCGCCAGGATCCGGTTCTCGTCGATCAGGTTGACGGCCCAGGGTCGGCCCGGTGGGAGCGGGTAGCCGTTGGTGTCGTAGGTGTAGGCGAGGTGCGCGACCTTCGCCGGACCCACGGGCAGCACCGTGACGGTGCGCGCCTCGCCCTCGGTGCGCGCGGATCCGGCGTGTCGCACGCCCGCGCGGTCGAGGGCGTCGAGGGTGCGGCGGATGCCTTCGGCGCCGTCGTCGAGACTGTGGTTGGAGGCGGTGGAGCAGCCGTCGTAGCCGGTGGCGGCGAGGGCGGCGGCCACCTCGGGCGGGGACTTGAAGGCGGGATAGCCGGTGTAGTCGCCGTCCGCGCCGTAGACGGTCTCCATGTGACACAGCGCCAGATCGGCGCGGGCGACGACGGATCGGACGCCGGCGAACATCGGGCGGAAGTCGTAGCCCCTGCCGCCCGCGTCGAAGTGCGCCCGGTCGATGATCGAACTGTGCGGGAGGACGTCGCCGGAGGCGACGAGTGTGAAGCCGCGGGAGGCGTCCGGCGCCGGCCGTCCGGCCGCCCCCTTCTCCCCGGCGGACTGGGCCTGGCAGGCGGCACCCGCGGTGAGCAGGGCCGTGAGGGCCAGGGCAACCTGTCGTCTGCGTGCAATCATCAGCTCACCCCATTGAGGTCCTATTTGCACATAAATAGGTACGAAGTTGTCCGCGCCCTCAAACGGTCTCGGCGCACCCTTAGCCCGTCCGGAGCGCGCGAACGGCGGTCCGGGGACCGTTCGTCGGACCGTTCGCCGACGCGATCGACCGTCCGCCGCAGACCTGTGCGCCCGCCCTGTCCACAAACGGCACCCTGCGGTGCCATACGGCCATGACGGCCGGAACCACCCTCACGAAGAACGGGACGACCGCCGACCACGAGCTCGCCGCGCTGCAGCGCGAGCACGGTCGGCCGCTGTTCGCGCTGCTGTTGAGGCTGTGCGACGGCGACCGCCAGCGCGCCGAGGACCTGGTCCAGGAGACGCTCGTCCGCGCCTGGCAGCACCCCGAGGCACTGCGCGCGGACGCCTTCGAGTCCGTACGGCCGTGGCTGCTCACCGTGGGACGGCACCTCGCGATCGACGCGCGGCGGGCCCGTCAGGCGCGGCCCGCCGAGGTCGGCGACGCCGTCCTGGAGAACGCGCGGGTCTGCGCCGACCACGCCGAACGCGCGGCCGCCACCCTCGACGTACGCGAGGCTGTGAAGACACTCACTCCGGAGCACCGTGAAGTCCTGGTGCTCGTGTACTTCCAGGGGGCGAGTGTGGCGGAGGCCGCGGCAGCCCTCGGGATTCCGCCCGGTACCGTGAAGTCCCGCGCGTACTACGCGCTGCGCGCCCTGCGCCGGGTCCTTCCCGGTTATGCGGCCGACCTGCGATGAAACTCACGCCTGGGTCAAACCTCGGCAAAGCGCCTTGCTGAGGACCCCGGTTGAGTAATCGGCTGTCCTCATCCGTGTTCCGGATGGAACCCGGCCGCCGGTTTCGCGCAGTCCGCCCGACGGGGCGGGCGGGGATCCCGCGACCGGGTCCCAGGACCCGGGGTCGGGCGACGCGCACGCACCGGAGGAAGGCAGGAAGGGATGCTGCACAGAGGTCAAGAGAGCACGGACGGGGCCGGCAACGGCGAACTCACCGTCCCCATGGCCTGGTTCTACGCCGAGTACATCGCCGACGAACTGCTGCGGACCGGTGACCTGATGCCACCGACGTCCTTCGAGTTCCGCGCGGGGCGGGACGCCCTGGCACTGACCATCTACCTCTCCGACACCGAGGGCGAGCTCTCCGGCATCCAGGTCGTCACCCAACTGGAGACCTGGCTGTCGCTCACGGCCTACGACCAGCCGTGGCAGGACTGGGTCCGCGAACGGACGGCCGCGCTGGCCGCCGCCGCGGTCACCTCCGGCGGGCCCTCCCCCGACCTGGAACTGGCCGAGGCGGCCTGGCGCTGGCTACAGGAGACCGAGTTGCTCGCCCCCGATCTGGACGCGGTCCCGGGGGGCGGCGCGGTGGTCGGCGAGGACGACGGACCGAAGGTGTGGACGCCCGCCTGGCAGCTCGGGTTGCCTCTCGGACACCTCGCCATCCATCTCTTCTAGATTCGTTTCACCTCACACCAATCCGCGGCCCGGGCCGCTCCGAATCCCTAGGTTGCGATTCGGTACGTACCTTGAGTGATTCGGCAGCCTCGTGCGTACCGGTGGGAGCAAGGAGTAACCCCACCCACACCCAACGGCACGAGGATTCGGCATGAGGTCCCAGGAAAGGCATCGCGACGTCGGCGCGTACGCGCTCGGCGTGCTGGACGAGGCGGACGCCTTCCGCTTCGAGGACCACCTCATGGAGTGCCCGCAATGTGCGGCAACCGTGACCGAGTTCGGGCCCATCACCCGGCAGATGATGCTCTACCGGCGGGCCACGCCGCGTTCGGTGCACCCCATGGCCCAGCCCGGGCCCAGGCTGCTGGACCGGCTGCTCGGCGAGGTGGCGTCACGGCACCGGGCGGGGCGACGGCGGATCCTGTACGCGGTGGCCGCCTCGGTGGTGATCGCGGTCGCCGGTTCGGGACTCGCGATGACGACCGGCGGTACGAAGCAGGCCGTACAGGTCACGGCGACCGACGAACGCTCGGGCGTGTGGGCCCAGGTCACCGTCGCCGACGAGGACTGGGGCAGCGACGTCGAGGTCAAGATCAAGGACGGGGCCGGACCCCGCCCCTGCCGGCTCGTCGCGGTCGGCAGCGACGGCTCCGAGCAGACGGTGACCGGCTGGAACGTGCCCTCGCACGACGCCCGTCCGAACACCATGCGCGGCAGCGTCGACATGCACCCCGACCAGATCGTCCGCTACGAGGTCCGCACCCAGTCCGGCGAGCATCTGGTGACGCTCCCGGCTCAGTAGCAACAGGGTTGCCGCGCACGCTACTTGAGCAGTCGGGACATCCTCCGGTCCGCGAGTGGCCTGCCGCCCGTCTGGCACGTGGGGCAGTACTGCAGCGAGGAGTCGCTGAAGGAGACCTCACGGATCGTGTCACCGCACACGGGGCAGGGCTCGCCGGTACGGCCGTGCACGCGCAGGCCGCTCCTCTTCTCCGCCTTCAGGCGTCCGGCGGCCAGGCCGCGGGAGCGTTCGACCGCCTCGGTCAGTGTGCCGCGCAGCGCCTCGTACAGGCCGTGGGTCTCCTCGGGCGTCAGGGTCGAGGTGGGTTTGAAGGGGGACATTCTCGCGGCGTGCAGAATCTCGTCGCTGTACGCGTTGCCCACACCGGCGATCAGGCCCTGGTCGCGCAGCGCGCCCTTGATCTGCCGCCGTTCGCCCGCCAGCAGGGCCGTGAGCCGGGCCTCGTCGAAGTCGTCGGCGAGCGGGTCGGGGCCGAGGCGGGCCACGCCGGGGACCTCCTGCGGATCCCGTACGACGTAGACGGCCAGCCGCTTCTGGGTGCCCGCCTCCGTCAGGTCGAAGCCCGCGCCGGTCTCCAGAGCCGCGCGCAGGGCGAGGGGTCCCTTGCCGGGGCGGGGCGGGCCGTCGGGAAGCCGGTCCTTCCAGTGCAGCCAGCCGGCCCGGGCCAGGTGGGTCACGAAGTGGGGACCGCCGTCCGTCTCCAGGCCCAGGAACTTGCCGTACCGCCGCACGGCGGTGACCACGCGGTCCTCGACGGCCGTGACCGGCGGGTCGTACGTTTTCAGGACGCTGATCGCGACGGGCAGCACCCGCACGATCCGTCGGCCGACCAGGTGCTCGGTGAGGAAGTCCTTGAGCGCTTCGACCTCGGGGAGTTCCGGCATACGTCCAGAGTGCCACCGTCGGCCGCCGTGTTCAGTTCGGCTCCGGCACCACGAACTCGCACCACACGCACTTGCCGCCGCCCCGCGCCTCCACGCCCCACTGGTCGGCGAGCAGGTCGACGAGGAGCAGGCCGCGCCCCGAGACACCGGACTCCCCCGCCTCGCGGCGCCGGGGCAGCGCGCTGGAGGAGTCCTCGACGTCGACGCGCAGCCTCCGGTCGCCGCCACTGAGGACCCGGAGAGTGACGACCGAGGAGCCCTCGGTGTGTATCAGAGCGTTGGTGATCAGCTCGTCGGCGGCCAGTTCGATCTCGTCGGCGCGGTCACGGGCGCCCCAGGCCCGGACGGCGGTACGGATCATGTGCCGGGCCTCGGTCAGGGCCTCGGCGTCGCCGAGTGCCACGTGCTGCTGGAGCCGGCCGCCGGCTCTCGGGGCGCCCGGTCCGAGCCGGCGCAGCAGCAGCAGCGCCACGTCGTCGTCGCCGCCACGTTCCTCGGCCACGTCGATGAGCCGGTCGGCGAGGTCCCGGATGTCCTCGGGGCCGGTGGCGATGAGCGCGGTGAGGGCCCGCATGCCGTCGTCGAGGTCGGCGCCGGGCTGTTCGACCAGGCCGTCGGTGCACAGCACCAACGTGTGGCCGGGATCCAGCTCGACGGTGGCGACGGGGTACTCCAGACGGCCGAACTCGGCGGACAGGCCCAGCGGGAGACCGCCCTCGACGGACACGCGGCGGCAGGTGCCGTCGGGGCGCCGGATCAGCGGGTCGATGTGGCCGGCCCGCACCACCTGGACCACCCCGGTGGACAGATCGGCCTCCGCGTAGAGACAGGTCGCGAAGCGGTCGGTGTCGAGTTCGTGCAGGAAGACGGAGGCGCGGGCCATCACGGTGGCCGGGGTGTGGCCCTCGGTGGCGTACGCCTTCAGGACGATGCGCAGCTGGCCCATCACGGCCGCCGCGTGCGTGTCGTGCCCCTGTACGTCACCGATGACCGCGCCGACGCGGCCGCCCGGCAGCGGGATCACGTCGTACCAGTCGCCGCCGATGTCACGGCCGAGCGAGCCCGAGCGGTAGCGGACGGCGACGTCGGCGCCGGGCACCCGGGGGATGGCGCGGGGCAGCATGGCCTGCTGGAGTCCGGTGGCGAGGTCCTTCTCCTGCTCGTAGAACATGGCGCGCTGCAGGCTCTGCGCGATGCTGCTGCCGAGGGCGATCAGCACGTTGCGGTCCTCGGGCGAGAAACCGCTTCGGTCGTTGTAGAGCAGGCCCATGGCGCCGATCGGCCGGGCCTCGACGATCAGCGGCAGATAGGCCGCCGCGGTGATGTCCAGGCCGGTGAGGTGCGGCCAGAGGATCGGATAGCGCTCGGCGAACTCGCCGGGCGACTCGATGAAGCGGGGGGTGAGGGTCCGTACGACCTCGCTCATCGGGTAGGGCTCGTCGATCCGGGTGACGTCGGTGCCGGGGACGAAACTTCCCTCCGGCCCCTCGGCGATCAGCCTGATCCGGCCCGCCTCGACCAGCCCCATGACCAGGCTGGCGGCACCGAGGTGGGTGAGGCCGTGGGTGTCCTTGAGGACGTCTATGACGTCCTGGACGGTACGGGCGTGCGCGAGGGCCGCGGTGGTGAGCTGCACGACGTTGGTCTGCCGGCGCCGGGCCTCGTCCTGGGCGGCCTGCTCCTGCCGGGACAGGATGTCGTTGAGTTCCTGGGTGGCGTCGCGGACGATGCCGACGATCCGGCGCGGCCGGCCGGTCGCGTCCCGGCGGATGTAGCCCTGGGTGTGGGTCCAGCGCAGCGAGCCGTCGCGGCAGCGGAGGCGGAAGTACGTGCCGTAGTTCTCGCTGCCGTCCTTCATGGCCCGGGCGACCAGCGCGTCGAGCCGGTGACCCTCCGCGCCCGGGACCCGGTGGGCGAGGGAGGAGGGGTGGCCGTCGTACTCGTCGGGGCGCAGGTCGAAGACCTCGTAGGCCTGGGCGTCCATATGGAACAGGCCACTGTCGAGGTCCCAGTCGAAACTGCCCATGTGATTGAGCGCCAGGATCGGATCCGGGTGGGCGGGCCAGTCGTCCGGGAGTGACAGGGCGCTCGCTCCCCGATCAACCATGGGGCCCACCTTGCCAGGGTTAGTCCGATTATTCGACCGGGAAACCGAACCTGCCGGCTTCCCGGTGGTGTCCGGAATCAGCTGTCGAAGACGTCGGCGGGACCGTCGGTAACGCCGTCCTCCCCGGTCGGATCGGCGTCCGGAATCAGCCCCCCGCCGTCGCGCAGGTCGGGGATCTCCGGCACGGTCTCGGGCCCGATCTCGTCCGAGAGCCCGGGAAGCGACTCGGTCTCGGCCTCGGGCCCGATCTCGGGCTCGCACGACGGAACACCGAGTTCGCCCGCGGCGAGGTCGCTTCCGGCGAGGTCGTCCGTGGCGGTCCTGTCCGCGGCGGTCCTGTCCTCGGCGGTCCTGTCCTCGCCGATCCCGTCCTCGGCGGTCGCTCCCTCACCGACCCCGTCCTGGTTCGTCACGGCCCCGTCCGAACCGTCCGGCAGAAGCCCGGGCTCGGACATCCGCGTCTCGGGGATGCCCGAGGTGCCCGGGGCGGTGAGGGGCGGGGTGACGGGGACGCCCGGGGCTGCGGCGGCGTCCGGGGACGCGCAGTCGGGTGCCGGCGGCGCGGCCGCCTGCGGCGTTCGGGTGACCGGGGACGGGACGGCCGTCGCCGGTGGACCGGATTCCCTGACGTGTTCCGGTCCACCGGTGACGGCCGGCTCCAGGAGGAGTCCGCCGCTCGACCTCGCGTCCCTGTCCCCCGCGCCACCGCAGCCGGTGACGAGGAGCGCCGCCGAGAGCGTCCAGGCGGTGACGATGGCTCCGGTGGGTATGCGCACCACGTTCTCCCACTTCATCGCACTTCATCGCGGGCAGTTCGCCACCATTTTCTGCCGCACCCCCTCGGGTTACGCAAACGGAGGCGCGGTACACACAGAGTGACTCCGGGTTCCCGCGTGACACTGGAAAGAGGAGCGCACTGCCGTGGACTGGTTCACCGCGTCCGACTACTGGCTGAGCCGGCTGGTCTTCCAGCGGGCCCTCGCCGGGCTGTACCTGATCGCGTTTCTGGCGGCGGCCCTCCAGTTCCGCCCGCTGATCGGCGAACGCGGGATGCTGCCGGTCCCCCGGTTCGTCGAGCGGATTCCGTTCCGGACGGCCCCGAGTCTCTTCCAGCTCCACTACACCGACCGCTTCTTCGCGCTCTGCGCCTGGTCGGGCTGCGCGGTGTCGGCGGCGCTGCTGGCCGGACTCGACTCCCGGCTCCCCCTGTGGGGCGGCATGCTGCTGTGGCTGGCGCCGTGGGCGCTGTATCTGTCCGTCGTCAACGTGGGGCAGACCTGGTACTCCTTCGGCTGGGAGTCGCTGCTCCTGGAGGTCGGCTTCCTCGCCGTGTTCCTCGGCAACGACGACGTGGCCCCGCCGGTCGTGGTGCTGTTCCTGCTGCGCTGGATCCTGTTCCGGGTGGAGTTCGGCGCGGGCCTGATCAAGCTGCGCGGCGACGAGTGCTGGCGGAAGCTGACCTGCCTCGACCACCACCACGAGACGCAGCCCATGCCGGGCCCGCTGAGCTGGTTCTTCCACCATCTGCCGCGCCCCCTGCACCGGGTCGAGGTGGCCGCCAACCACGTCACCCAGCTCGTGGTGCCCTTCCTGCTGTTCGCACCGCAGCCGGTCGCCACGGTGGCCGCGTGCCTGATGATCGTCACCCAGCTGTGGCTGGTCCTGTCGGGCAACTTCGCCTGGCTGAACTGGATCACCATCGTGCTGGCCCTGCCGGCGGTGCGGTTCCCGTCCGCCGCGCGGTCCGTGCCGGACACCCCGCTCTGGTACGAGATCGTGGTCCTCGCGGTCGCCGCGCTGCTCCTGGCGCTCAGCTACCAGCCGGTCCGCAACATGCTCTCCCGCCGCCAGGTCATGAACCGTTCCTTCGACCCGCTCCATCTGGTCAACACCTACGGCGCGTTCGGCAGCGTCAGCCGGGTCCGGTACGAGGTGGTGATCGAGGGCACCGACGACTCCGCCCCACGTCCGGACTCGGACTGGCGGGAGTACGAGTTCAAGGGCAAGCCGGGTGATCCCCGGCGCTGGCCGCGGCAGTTCGCGCCGTACCACCTGCGGCTGGACTGGCTGATGTGGTTCGCGGCGCTGTCGCCCGGGTACGCCGGATCATGGTTCGGCACCCTGGTGGAACGGCTCCTGGAGAACGACCGGGACACCCTGAAACTGCTGCGCCGCTCCCCCTTCCCGCCGGACGCGCCGCCGCGCTACGTCCGGGCCCGCCTCTTCCGCTACCGGTACACGACCTGGCGCGAGCTGCGGGAGACGGGCGCGTGCTGGGAGCGGACGTTCGTGCGGGAGTATCTGCCGCCGACCCGGCTGGCGGGGGTGGCTCAGAGGTCGTAGACGCGGGCGGCCGTCGTCTCGAAAATACGGTCGCGGTCCCTCTCGTCCAGGTCGGTGGTCAACTCCCTTGCCAGGGACAGGACTTCTCCGTACGAGGCCAGCGGGGTGCACACCGGCCAGTCGGAGCCGAACATCAGTCGCCGCGGGCCGAAGGCCTCCAGCACCACGTCCGCGTACGGGCGCAGGTCGTCGACGCTCCAGGACGCCGGGTCGGCCTCGGTGACCATCCCGGAGAGCTTGCAGACGGTGTTGGGCAGGGCGGCGAGGGCGCGCACGCCGGACGCCCAGGGTTCGAGTGCGGCGGAGGCGATCGGCGGCTTCCCCAGGTGGTCCAGGACGAAGGTGAGTGAGGGCAGCAGGGCCGCCGCCTCGGCACAGGCCGGGAGCTGGCCGGGCAGCACGACCAGGTCGTAGGCGAGTCCCGCGTCGGCGACCGCGGCGAGGCCCCGGCGTACGTCCGGACGCAGCAGCCACCGCGGATCGCTCTCGCCCTGGACCTGGTGACGGATGCCCTTGAGGTACCGGCCGCCGGGGAGTTCCCGCAGCCGGTCGAGCTCGTCGGCGACGCCGGGCTGCGTGAGGTCCGTCCAGCCGACGACTCCGGCGACCAGTTCGTGTCCGGCCGCCAGCGCGAGGAACTCGGGGGTCTCCTCGGCCACGGTGACCGTCTGCACCAGGACCGTGCGGTCGACCCCGGCCGCGCGGGCCTCCGACCCGAGCTCGGCGAGGGTGAAGTCGCGGCGCAGCGGGTCGTCCGCACCGATCCAGTCCTGGTCGCGTACGGACAGGTCCCAGACGTGGTGGTGGGCGTCGACGGTCACGGCAGCTCCCAGACGACGGGCAGGCCGGCGTCGGCGCCCTCGCCGGAGTAGTCGTGCACCACGTCGAGCAGGCCGGCCATGCGGGCCTGCCAGGCCATGTTGACCGGGAGCTTCTCCAGCTCGGCGAGCAGCCGGGCGTAGTCCGCGCACTCCAGCAGGTGGAAGAGCTCCGTTCCGCTGCGCCAGATGGTCCAGGAGGTCGCGCCGGCGGCGCGGATCGCGTCGGTGAGTTCCTCCGGGACCTCGCGGTGGGCGGCCTCGTACTCGGCGACGCGGTCCGCGCGGACCCGGGTGTGCAGGGCGATCCTCATGTCGGCTCCTCGGCGGGTACGGGGGCGTCCGGCGGCAGGAGGCCGGTGGCGCGGGCCTCCTGCCAGAAGGCGGCGGGCACGGGCGCCGCGAACTGTTCGGCGCAGTCGCGGACCTCGGCCGCCGACCGGGCCCCCACCAGGACGCTCACGACGGCCGGATGGGCGGCGCAGAAGGCCAGAGCGGCGGCCCGCAGCGTGGTGCCGTGGCGTTCGGCGAGGGAGTTCAGGCGCAGGGCGCGGTCCAGCAACCCGGGCGGGACGGGAGCGTAGTTGTACGTGGCACCGGGCCTGGGATCCGCCAGCAGGCCGGAGTTGAAGGCGCCACCGACGACGACCGAGGTGCCTCGTTCCTCGGCCGCGGGCAGCAGGTCGGTCAGGGCCCGCTGGTCGAGCAGCGTGTACCGGCCGGCGCACAGCACCATGTCGACGTCCGTGTCACGGACGAACCGGGTCAGCATCTCCGCCTGGTTCATGCCCGCGCCGATCGCGCCGACCACGCCTTCCGAGCGGAGCTTCTCCAGGGCCGGGTAGCCGTCCCGGAAGGCCTGTTCGGCGTGATCGTCGGGGTCGTGGAGGTAGACGGCGTCGACGTGGTCGAGGCCGAGGCGTTCCAGACTGGCCTCCAGGGTGCGCCGTACGCCGTCGGCGCTGAAGTCCCACACCCGGCGGAGCGTGGCGGGCACGGCGAAGCCGTTGGCGAGGTCGTCGCCGCCCGCCGCCGAGGGCTCCAGGCGGCGGCCCACCTTCGTGGACACCGTGTAGGCGGAGCGGGGATGGTCGCGCAGGGCCGCGCCGAGGCGGCGTTCGGACAGGCCGAGGCCGTAGTGCGGCGCGGTGTCGAAGTAGCGGACGCCCTGCTGCCAGGCCGTCGCCACGGCCTCGTGCGCCCGCTCCTCGGTGACCTCGGTGAAGAGGTTGCCGATCGCGGCGCCGCCGAAGGCGAGCGGGCTGACGTCGACGCCGGTGCGGCCGAGCGTCCTCACTGGCCCACCGGGCGCAGCCGCAGGCCCTGCATGCCGCCGTCCACCGCGAGCGCGGTACCGGTGGTGGCGCCGGACAGGGGGCTCGCCAGGTAGGCGATGGCGCCCGCCACTTCGGCCGCCGAGACGAGCCGGCCGGTGGGCTGGCGGGCCTCCAGGGCGGCGCGCTCGCCGACCGGGTCGTCCGCCGCGTCCAGCAGCCGGCCGACCCAGGGGGTGTCCGCCGTACCGGGGTTGACGCAGTTCACCCGGATGCCCTCGCGGACGTGGTCGGCGGCCATCGCGAGGGTGAGGGAGTACACGGCGCCCTTGGTGGCGCTGTACAGCGCCCGCTGCGGGAGGCCCGCGGTGGCCGCGATGGAGCAGGTGTTGACGATCGCCGCGTGCGCCGACCGGCGCAGGTGCGGCAGCGCGGCCCGGGCCGTGCGGACCATGCCGACGACGTTGACGTCCAGGACGCGATGCCACTCCTCGTCGTCGTTGTCCTCGACGGTGCCCTGTGCGCCGACGCCCGCGTTGCTGACGACGACGTCCAGTCCGCCGAGGTCGGCGACGGCCGCCGCCACGGCCTCGCGCAGGGAGGCGTCGTCGGTGACGTCCGCGCGGTACGCGAGCAGCGGCTTCTCGACCGACGCCGGGTCCAGGTCCAGGACGGCGACCTGGGCGCCGCGCTCGGCCAGGAGCTCGGCGGTGGCCCGGCCGATGCCGGAGGCGCCGCCCGTCACCAGGGCCTTGAGACCCTCGAAGTCGTTCATGCCGCGTGCCCCTTCTCGGTGTCGAGGTCGGCGGCCCAGAAGGTGCCGTCGGGGAAGGTGTACCGCGCGATGGACTCGGGCCGCATCGTGGCCGAGAAGCCGGGCGCGCCGGGTGCCGTGTAGTGGCCCTCGCGGATCACCACCGGGTCGACGAAGTGGTCGTGCAGGTGGTCGACGTACTCGATGACCCGGTCCTCGGTGGTGCCGGTGACCGCGACGTAGTCGAACATCGACAGGTGCTGGACGAGTTCGCACAGGCCGACACCGCCCGCGTGCGGGCACACCGGCACGCCGAACTTGGCCGCCAGCAGCAGGATGGCGAGGTTCTCGTTGACCCCGCCGACGCGGGCCGCGTCGATCTGTACGACGTCGAGGGCGCCCGCCTGCAGCAGCTGCTTGAACACGATCCTGTTCTGGACGTGCTCGCCGGTGGCGACCTTCACCGGGGCGACGGCCTTGCGGATCGCCGCGTGGCCGAGGACGTCGTCGGGGCTGGTAGGCTCCTCGATCCAGTAGGGGTCGAACTCGGCGAGGGCTCTGGTCCAGCTGATCGCCTCGTCGACGTCCCAGCGCTGGTTGGCGTCGATGGCCACCCGGATGTCCGGTCCGACGACGGAACGGGCCACGCGGCAGCGCCGTATGTCGTCCTCGAGGTCCGCGCCGACCTTCAGCTTGATCTGCCGGAAGCCGTCGGCGACCGCCTGGGCGGCGAGCCGGGTGAGCTTCTCGTCGCTGTAGCCGAGCCAGCCGGCGGAGGTGGTGTAGGCGGGGTATCCGCCGGCCAGGAGGCGGGCGGTCCGCTCGGCGGCGCCCGCCCGGCCGCGGCGCAGGATGTCCAGGGCCTCCTCGGGGGTGAGCGCGTCCGAGAGGTAGCGGAAGTCGATCTGGCCGACCAGCCATGCGGGCTCGGCCTCGGCGAGCAGCCGCCACAGCGGTTTGCCGGCGCGCTTGGCCGCCAGGTCCCACACGGCGTTGATCACCGCGCCGATCGCCATGTGCATCACCCCCTTCTCGGGCCCCAGCCAGCGCAGCTGGCTGTCCCCGATCAGGTCCCGGAAGAGCGATCCGGGGTTGTCGCACACCTCGTCGACGGTCCGTCCGACCACATGGTGGCGCAGCGCGTGGATCGCGGCGACCTGGACCTCGTTGCCCCGCCCGATGGTGAAGGTGAAGCCGTGCCCCTCCGGTCCGCCGGCACCGTCCTCGCCGTCGGTACGCAGCACAACGTACGCGGCCGAGTAGTCGGGGTCCGGATTCATGGCGTCGGAGCCGTCCAGCTCGCGCGAGGTGGGGAAGCGGATGTCATAGGTGTCGACCGCTGTGATGCGGACGGGCGTCGGGGACACAGGGGGACCTTTCGGTCGGTGGCAGGGACGGGGGTCAGTCCTGGGCACGGCCGGTGGTGAAGCGGGCGATCATGAGGGCGAGCAGGATGATGCCGCCGTAGATGGCCTGGATCCAGAAGGACGGCACCTGGGCGAGTTGCAGCAGGGTCTGCACGACACCGAGCAACAGGACGCCGGTGAGGGCGCCGAACATGGTGCCCTTGCCGCCGTCGAGACTGATGCCGCCGATGACCGCCGCCGCCATGACCGTGAAGATCAGGTTGTTGCCCTGGTTGGCGCTGATCGCGCCCACGTAGCCGGTCAACATGATCCCGCCGACCGAGGCGAGGACGCCGGCTACGACGAACACGCCGAACACCACCCGGTCGACCCGGATGCCGGCGGCGCGGGCGGCGTCCGAGTTGCCTCCGATGGCGTACAGGGCGCGGCCGATCCGGTGGTACTTGAGGATCAGTCCGGCAATGCCGAAGCAGATCGCGGCGACCCACACCGACAGCGGAACGCGCAGGAAGGTGGTGGTCGCCAGCGAGAAGAACGCGTCGGGCATCTCGAACAGTGTCTTGCCCTTGGTCGCGCCGACCAGCAGACCGCGCAGAATGATCAGCATGGCGAGGGAGACGATGAAGGCGTTCAGCTTGAGCTTCACCACGAGGAAGCCGTTGAACGCGCCGATCGCGCCGCCCACGACGAGGATCGCCAGGAGGGCGAGGGCCACCGGCCATTCGGTGCCCCAGCCGTACTGTGCGGCGGGCAGCGCCAACAGCGCACCGACGGCGGGCGCGATACCGACCACCGACTCCAGGGACAGGTCGATCTTGCCGATGATCAGCACCAGCGCCTCGGCCAGCACCACCATCGCGAGCGCGGCGGAGGAGGCGAGGATGGAGATCAGTGTGCGCTCGGTGAGGAACGAGTCATTGACGACGGCGCCGATCACCATGAGCAGCAACAGCGGTGGGACCAGGGCGAGTTCGCGGGCCCGGTGCAGCAGCACACTCCTGAGGGTCTTGCTGTCGGGCGCTTTGACGGGGATGGATGCGGAGGCCGACGGGGCCTTCGTGTCAGCCATGGTCCACTCCTTCGATGGAGGCGATCAGCTCGTGGTCGTTCCAGCCGGCCGGGTACTCGGCCACGACCCGGCCGTGGAAGAGGACGAGGACGCGGTCGCAGCGGCGCAGGTCGTCGAGTTCGTCGGAGACGACCAGGACGGCGGTGCCGTCCTCGCGGGCGGTGTCCACCCGGGACAGCAGGGACTCCTTGGATTTCACGTCGACGCCGGCGGTGGGGTTGATGAGCACCAGCAGACGCGGGTCCGAGGCGAGGGCGCGGGCCATCACGACCTTCTGGGCGTTGCCCCCGGAGAGGTCGGAGACCGGCTGATCGGGTCCCTCCGCGTGGATGTCCAGCCGCTCGATCAGCTCGGCCGCGAAGGCGCGCTTGCGGGCCGCGCCGACGAACCCGTACCGCCCGAGCCGGCCCAGGACGCTCATGGTGGAGTTGTCGCCGATGGACATGCCGAAGACGAGCCCCTGGCCGTGCCGGTCGCGTGGGACGCAGCCGACGCCGGCCTTCAAAGCTCCCTGGACATCGCCGAACGGGAGCTGCTTGCCCTCGACCTGCGCGGTGCCGGAGCTCGGAGTGTGCAGCCCGGCGAAGGACTCCGCGAGCGCGATCTTCCCACTGCCGCTGGAACCGGCGAGGCCGACGACCTCACCGCGGCGGACGCTCAGAGCGATGTCCTGGTAGGTGTCCGAGGTCAGGCCCCGGACATCGAGGACCACGGCTGCGTCGGCCCGCTCCTGCTCCACCTGTTCCGCCTGCTCCACCACGGCGTCGGCGGCAGCCGCCTGCTGCTCGGCCAGCGCCTCCCCCGCCATCGCCTCCACCAGGGCCGCCCTGGGCAGTTCGGCGACGGGCGCGCTCGTGATCCAGCGGGCGTCGCGGAGAACCGTCACCTTCTGGCAGACCTCGTACACCTCCTGAAGGTGGTGCGAGATGAACAGGAAGGTGACACCCGACTCCTGCAGCGCGCGCATCCTCGCGAAGAGGCGCTCGATCTCGCGGTTGTCGAGCTGGGCGGTGGGTTCGTCCAGGACGATGAAGCGAGCGCCCTGGCTCAGCGCCCGGGCGATCTCCACCATCTGACGGTCCTCGACCTTGAGGTCGGCGGTGCGGGCGGCGGGGTCGACGTGGATGTCCCAGGTGTCGAGGACCTCGACGGCCTCCGCCTGGAGCCGGCGCCAGCTGAAGAAGCCGCGCCGGCTGCCGGGCTGACGGTTGAGGAAGAGGTTTTCGGCGACGGTGAGCTCCGGGACCACCGTGGGCCGCTGGTAGACGCAGGCCACCTTGGTGCGCCAGGCATCACGGTCGGTGAGCGGTGGCGCCGGCTCACCGTCGAAGTGGACGGTGCCCGCGTCGGGCGCCTGGAGTCCGGTGAGGAGGCTGACGAGGGTGGACTTGCCGGCACCGTTGCGGCCGACGAGGGCGTGGGACTCGCCGGGCAGGACGGTGATCCTGCCGTCGGCGAGGGCGGTGGTGGGGCCGTAGCGTTTGACGACCCCACGCGCTTCGACGAGTGGCGTGCTCATTTGACCGTGTTGCCCCAGAGCTTGGCGTCGTCGACGTTGTCCTTGGTGACCAGGGGCGCCGGCAGCTGGTCCTCGAGGATGCCGTTGGCCAGCTTGACGATCGTCGAGTCGTGGTCGGTCGGGCCGGGCTTGAAGGTCTTCCCCTGCATCGCCGCCTTGATGTAGTACATGCCGTACTTGGCGTACGCGTCGGCGGGCTGGGAGACGGTGGCGTCGATCTCACCCTTGCGGATGGCGTCGAACTCCTGCGGGATGCCGTCGTTGGAGACGATGGTGATGTGGCCCGCCTGGCCGGCCGTCTTCAGCATTCCCTTCGACTTCAGGGTCTGCAGGGTCGGCGCGAGGTAGACACCGCCGGCCTGCATGTAGATGCCCTTGAGGTCGGGGTTGGCGTTGAGGAGGGTGTCCAGCTTCGATGCGGCGGTGTCGGACTCCCACTTGGCGGGGATCTCCAGCACCTTCAGCTTCGGGAAGTTCTTCTTCACGCAGGCGCGGAACGCCTCCGAGCGGTCACGGCCGTTGACCGAGGCGAGGTCGCCCATGATCTGCACGACCTTGCCGGAGGGAATCTGCTTGCCCAGGTACTGACAGGCCTTCTCGCCGTACGCCTCGTTGTCGGCGCGGACGACCATGGCGACCTTGCCCTTCTCAGGGGCGACGTCCACGGCCACGACCGGCACGCCCTTACGCTCCGCCTGGTCGAGTCCGGCCGCGATGGCGGCGCTGTCCAGGGGAGCCACGACGAGCCCCTTCACACCCTGGTTGAGCTGGTTGTTGATGTCGGTGATCTGCTGCGAGGGGTCGCTGTTGGAGTTGACCGTCTTCAGCGCCTCCACGCCCTCGGACTTCGCCATCTTCGGCACGTAGTCGTTGTACGACTGCCAGAACGGCGAGGTCAGCAGGGGCAGGATCACCCCGACCTTGCCGCTGCCGCCGCCCGACGCGTCGGCGGCGCCGCTGTGCTTGGTGCTGCCGCACGCCGTGAGGGCGAGGGCGGCCACGCCGGCCGAGGCCGTCGTGCGCACCGCCCATGAGGTGAGTCGTCTGCTGCGTCGTTCGTTCCGCACCGTGCTGCCGGCCATTTTGTCAGCTCCTCATCGAGCGTGATCGAGCGGTTGCCCGCATATTTATCAGACCACTTCTGTCGAACAACACCCTTCGACGGCAGAATTTCGCGAATTTGAGCTGTAGTGGTCCGACCACATGGCCGGTTAGACTGCGGCGCACCGGCGACTGAAGGAGTGTGGGCGTGGACGAGAACCTGGCGGCCGGGGAGACCCGGGCGGCCCCACCCGCTCCGCAGAAGGGCACGGTGACCCAGCGCGCCATCGACAGCATCAAGGCACTGATCCGCGACGGCAGCCTCGAACCGGGCCAGCGGCTGCCCACCGAACGCGATCTCGCCGCCGAGCTGGGCATCTCCCGCAGCTCGATGCGCGAGGCGATCCGCGCGCTCACGGTGCTGGGTGTACTGGAGGCCCGGCACGGCTCGGGCATCTACGTGACCCAACTCGAGGCCGGCGACCTGCTGGAGACCTTCGGGGTCGTGGCCGACCTGTCCCGCGGCCCGCGGCTGGTGGAGCTGCTGGAGGTGCGCCGCATCCTGGAGTCGACGGCCACCGCGCTGGCCGCGGCCCGGATCACCCCGGACCAGCTGGCCGAGGTGGAGAAGCACCTGACGGCGATGAACGCCACCGACGACCCGGAGGAGATCCTCGCCCACGACCTGGCCTTCCACCGCGAGATCGCGACGGCGGCCGGCAACGACACCATGGCCGCGATCCTGGACGGTCTCTCCTCGCGCACCTTCCGCGCCCGCGTCTGGCGCGG
This sequence comes from Streptomyces sp. NBC_00289, assembly GCF_041435115.1. Taxonomy (NCBI): domain Bacteria; kingdom Bacillati; phylum Actinomycetota; class Actinomycetes; order Kitasatosporales; family Streptomycetaceae; genus Streptomyces; species Streptomyces sp. NBC_00289. Next base: position 2,049,912 of record NZ_CP108046.1, read on the forward strand.
CTACCAGGAGGAGGGCGCCTTCGCCCGCACCCGCCGCGAGCACGCCGCGATCCACCGCGCCCTGGTCGCCCACGACCCGGAGGCGGCGCGGGCGGCGGCGGCCGCGCACGTGGGCGAGGTGGAGGAGTGGCTGCGGGCCCAGCTCGCGTCCTGAGCCGGACCCGCGACCTCGCTCAGGCCCGCTTCAGCCGCAGCGTCACCAGTTCGAACGGGCGCAGCCGTACGGCGATCCGGTCGCCCTCGGTCCGCGGCGCGGCCGCTTCGGGCAGCGGGCGCTCCAGCAGGTCGGTGACCGCGGCGCCAGCCACCGCGAAACCGGCGGTGAGCGTGGCGCGGGCCCGGCCGCCGTGGGCCTCGTGGAAGCGGACCACCACGTCACCGCTGCCGTCGTCGGCCAGTTTGACCGCCGTGACGACGACCGCGTCCTGATCGACCGCGACCAGCGGCGCGACCTCCCCGGCGCCGGTCACCCGCCTCTCCGGCAGATTGATCCGCCAGCCCTCCCGCACGGCGTCACCGATGTCCGCGCCGGGCACCAGCGCGTGCCGGAAGCGATGCACGCCCTGGTCGGTCTCGGGGTCGGGAAAGCGCGGGGCGCGCAGCAGCGAGACCCGGACGGTGGTGGTGGTCCCCCGGTCGCCGTCGGTGCGGACCGCGCGGGTCACGTCGTGGCCGTACGTCGAGTCGTTGACGACCGCGACGCCCCAGCCCGGTTCGCCCACGTGGACGAAGCGGTGGTTGCACGCCTCGAACTTCGCCGCCTCCCAGGACGTGTTGGTGTGGGTGGGCCGGTGGAAATGCCCGAACTGCGTCTCGGACGCGTACCGTTCGGCGTGCACGTCGAGCGGGAAGGCGAGCTTCAGGAACTTCTCCGTCTCGTGCCAGTCGACCTCCGTGTCCAGCACCAGCCGCCGCTCCCCCGGGGCCAGCGACAGCACCTGGGTGACGCGGGACGCGCCGAAGGACCGGACGATCCGCACCGACGCGCCGTCCGCACCGGCGACGACCTCGTCCGCGTCGGTGAGGTCGGTGACGGTGTGACGGTAGAACGCGTCGACGTCCCAGGCGTCCCACCTGTTCGGGAGGTCGGGGTGCAGCTGGAGCAGGTTCGCGGCCCGGCCGGGTGCGAGGGTCTCACGGTCGGCCTCGATGTCGTGGACGGAGACGACCAGGCCCCGGCCGTCGATCTCGACCCGCAGGACATCGTTGTCCAGGACGTGTCCGCCGTCGGCGCGTGCGCTGTGGGCCGTGCGTCCGCCGGCGCCGGGAGTGCGCGCGCCGCCCGCCGGAACGCCGTGGCGGGTGTGCGGGGCCGCGTTGAAGACGAGGGGCGTGCGGCCCTCGCCGGCCAGGGCCTGCTGGGCCGCTTCGATGATCCGGTTCAGCTCGTCGGCGACCTGCCGGTAGGTACGGCGTGCCTCGCGGTGCACCCAGGCGATGGACGAGCCGGGCAGGATGTCGTGGAACTGGTGCAGCAGGACCGTCTTCCAGATGCGGTCCAACTCCTCGTACGGATAGGGGAATCCCCTGCGTACGGCGGCTGTCGCGGCCCACAGTTCGGCCTCCCGCAGGAGGTGTTCGCTGCGGCGGTTGCCCTGCTTGGTCTGCGCCTGGCTGGTGAGGGTGGCGCGGTGCAGTTCGAGGTAGAGCTCGCCGACCCAGACGGGTGCGTCGGGGTACTCCGCCTCGGCCTTCGCGAAGAACTCCCCCGGCGTCTCCCAGACCACGGTGGCCGAGCCGTCCAGGTCGCGCAGCCGGGCGGCCTTGGCGATCATCTCGCGGGTCGTGCCGCCGCCTCCGTCGCCCCAGCCGGTGGGGGCGAGCGAGTGGCGGGCGGCGCCCTTGTCCTTGAAGTTGCGTGCCGCGTGGGCGATCTCGCCGCCCGTCATCGAGCAGGTGTAGGTGTCGACCGGCGGGAAGTGCGTGAAGACGCGGGTGCCGTCGATGCCCTCCCACTGGAAGCTGTGGTGCGGGAACGAGTTCGTCTGCGACCAGGAGATCTTCTGGGTCAGCAGCCACTTGGAGCCGGCCGCCCGGATGATCTGCGGGAGTCCGGCGGCGAAGCCGAAGGTGTCGGGCAGCCAGGCCTCGTCGTTCTCGATGCCGAACTCGTCGAGGAAGAACCGCTTCCCGTGCACGAACTGCCGCGCCATCGCCTCCGAGCCCGGCATGTTGGTGTCCGACTCCACCCACATGCCGCCGGCCGGCACGAACCGGCCGTCGGCCACCGCCTTCTTCACCCGGGCCCACACCTCGGGCCGGTGTTCCTTCACCCACGCCCACTGCTGGGCCTGCGACATGGCGAAGACGAAGTCGGGCTCGTCCTCCAGGAGGGCGGTCATGTTGGAGGTCGTGCGGGCCACCTTGCGCACCGTCTCGCGCAGCGGCCACAGCCACGCCGAGTCGATGTGCGCGTGCCCGACCGCGCTGACGCGGTGCGCGGAGGCGGCGGCGGGGGCGGCCAGCACCTCCGTCAGCTGCGAACGGGCCCGCGCCGCCGTACCGTTCACGTCCTGGAGGTCGACGGCGTCGAGCGCCCTGTCGACCGCGCGCAGGATCTCCCACCGCCGCGCCGACTCCGCCGGCAGCTCGGCCATCAGCTCACCGAGCACCTCCAGGTCCATCACCAGCTGCCACACGGTCTCGTCGAAGACGGCAAGGTCCATCCGCGTCAGGGTGTACTGCGGCTCGCTGCCGGCGGTCTCCTTCTCGCCGAGTCGCGTGGGCAGGAAGCGGTGGTGGCCGCTGTGGCCGAGGACGACGGGGTTGGACGCGGCCTCGACGTGCAGCCGTACCTCCTCGCCGCCCTCGGCGGGCGCGCCGATCCGGACCCACTGGTTGCGTGGGTTGATGCCCTTCACCGGGGAGCCGTCGGGCCGGTACACCAGGCCCTCGCACTGGAAGCCGGCCATGTCCTCGTCGAAGCCGAGATCCAGCAGGGCCTCCACGGCCCTGCCCGCCCACGCGTCGGGAACCCTCCCGGTCACCCGGAACCAACTGGTGCCCCAGGGCGCGCCCCACCGGGCGCCGACCCCGATCGGCTCGGGTTCCGCCGCCAGTCCCTCGGCGACGGGCACCGGCTCGCCCGGCGCGTGCCACACCGCCACCTCCAGCGGCACGGACTCGGGGTACACGGCGGGACGGATGCGCTCGTCGAGGACGCGGCTGAGGCGGGCTTCGACCAGGCTGCGGTCGTCATGCATACGGGGTGCTCCATGGCTGGGTGGGTCGGTCACGCCGGATGGGTGACGGCCGCGGGGGCCGACGAGGTGTAGAGCTCCCCTGCGGCGGGCGGTTCCAACCGTGCGACACGGACGTGCTGTTCGGGTGCGCGGCCGCGGGCCGGTGACGCCGTGGAGACACCGGCACCGGCACGGACGTCAGCCACGCCCGTGCCGGTGCCCGTGCCCGTGCCTGTGCCAGTGCGCCGGCTGTCAGCCGCCGACCGTCAGCTGCGCCAGTCCACCTTGAACACCCACGCGTACCGACCCGCCTTCCGGGCCGCCTCGGGCACGTCGATCACCAGCGCTCCGTTGCGCACGGCCCACGTCAGGGGCCGGTCGTGGCCGAGCATCGTCACCTTGTCCCCGCTTCGGACGGGCACCGGCGCCTCGACGGTGAGCTTGGCACCCGGCCGGACCAGCGAGTGGATGTAGAACGCCTCGTCGGGACGGACGGTGAAGCGGAGGTCCTCGCCGAGCTGCGCGGTCCGCGACCAGTAGGTGGTGTCGTAGATCGCCTCCCCGTTGGTGCGCAGCCAGCGGCCCGTCTCACGCAGCCGGGTCTGCATGATCTCGGGGATGGTTCCGTCGGCGCGGGGGCCGATGTCGAGGAGGAAGTTGCCGTTCTTGGACACGATGTCGACCAGGCTGTGCACGACCTCCTCGGCCGTCATGTAGGCGTCGTCGGGCGTGGCCTGGTTGTAGCCGTAGCTGAAGGGGTCGAGGCCGCGGCTGGCCTCCCACTTGGCGACGACCGTGTTGTCGTACGTCGTGTACTCGGGGGTCGTGAAGTCGTGGAAGCCGATGCCCGAGCGGTTGTTGACGGTGACGTCGATCGGACGCGCCCGGTTCTTCGCGTGGTTGAAGTACTCGGCGAGCACGTGGAGGCTGTCGTTGGCGCCGCCGATGTCGCACCAGATGACCTCGGGGTCGTAGCCCTCGATCAGTTCCAGCATCTGCGGGGCCTGGTAGTCCTTCACGAAGTCCTTGCCCGCGGTGTAGCCGGTGTACGGCACCGGCTCCAGGGTGTAGGGGTTGCGCGGGGCGTGGCCCATCCAGGGGTTGTCCGGGTTGAAGAACTCGGGCATCGAGAAGTAGAGCCCGCGGTGGAGTTCGGGCGTGTAGCGGCGCGAGGCCTCGAACAACTCCTTGACCAGGTCCCGGCGCGGGCCCAGCTTGACGGAGTTGCGGTCGGAGACCTTCGTGTCCCACAGGGCGAATCCCTCGTGGTGCTTGGAGGTCAGCACGTGGTACTGGGCGCCCGCGTCCCGGAACAGTTCGACCCAGGCGCGCGGATCGAACCGCTTCGCGGTGAACTGCGGGATGAAGTCGTCGTAGGCGAAGTCCTCCCCGTACTTCTCGCGGTGGTAGGCGTACACCGCGTCGCTGGGGTCCTGCAGGCTGTTCCAGTACCACTCGGCGTACTGCTTGCCGACCGGTGACCAGGCGGGCACGGAGTAGACGCCCCAGTGGATGAAGATGCCGAACTTGGCGCCGTTGAACCAGTAGGGCGCCTGGTGGCCGGAGAGGGAGGACTCGGTGGGCTGGTAGTCGGCGGTGCCCAGGGTCAGCCTGCTGTTCTTCGCGGTGACCCGGCTGCCGCGTCCGGTGACGGTCACCGAGCCGTCGCGGGTGGTGCCGGGCGCGGTGCCCGCGCGGTTGCGGATGCCGACGCGCACCCGGGCCTGCTCGCCGGGGTCGAGGCGGCGGACGCGGGCGGGCTCCACGGTGCGGGCGCCCGGCACGTCGACGCTCACGGACACGGCGTCGCGGGCGAGCACGGCGACCGTGCCCGCGTTGACGACCGTGGCCTCGACGCTCTGAGCGCCGGTGGATTCGAGGAGCGAGTTCGTGGAGCGGGCGTCCCGCAGGACCAGCGCGCGTCCCTGGGCGGCGGGCTGCAGGGACAGCGCGAAGACGTGGAGCGACGTCGTGTTCGCCTTCGCCGGGTTGGTGACCGGCAGGGTGATCGCGACGGCCTCCCGCTGCGGGTCGAGCCACACCTCCGAGGTGCCGATCCCGACGCTGTGCTCGTCCTTGGTGCCGTCCGGTGTGTAGCGGTAGGGCGCGGACAGGGAGCCGCCCGCCGCGTACCAGTCGGCGCCGCCCAGGCCGGCGGTCGTGGTCGAGCCGTCCGCGTAGTGCACGGTGGCGTTGCCGGAGGCGTTGCCGTAGCTGCCCGCGGTGAGGAAGACGGCCGACAGGTAACGGCCGCCGGGCAGTTCGACCCGCTGGCCCATCGCGACGATGTTGTTCTTGGCGCCCGCCGCTGAGGACGGGAAGAGGAAGGGGATGCCGTCGACCTCGACCGGGCCCGCGGGGAGTTCCTCGCCCGGGAACGTGTAGCCCGAGCCGTCGAAGTCGCCGCCCCGCGCGGAGGCCGAGTCGATGGCGTCGTTGTCGAAGAGCGCGTCGAGCGGGACGGGGAGGGGGTCGGGGACGGGAACCCACTGAGCGGCGGGGGCGCCGAGCGGCTGGGCGTCGAGTGGCTGGGCAGCGTGCGCGTCGGTCGCCGATGCGAGCGGAAGGGCCGCCGCCGCCGTGACGCCGACCGCCGTGCCGAGGACCTGACGTCTTGGGTATGTGCTCATGAACGGCTCCAGATTCATCGGATGTCTGATGATTGAGCGGACTCGATGACCTGTCAATGGGGCAGAAGGGCAGGGATGTTGAGCGATTGGTCGGATGACCAGTCGGTCAATGGATGGCGGGCGACCAGGACTTGTGATCAGCGCGGGAGGACCGGCCCGCACGTCCCGGGCGCGTACTCTCGACGCGGAGCCCCGCCCCCGGGCACAGTTGCCACCACGTACTCGCCAGTACGCCCGCCGCATCGCACCCCCGAGGAGCCCGAGTGACCAACTGGGTCGGCCGGACCGCCGCCGAGATCGCCGCCGCCGTACGCGAGAAGCGGGCCACACCCAGCGAGGTGGTGGCCGAGCACCTCGACCGGATCGAGCGGCTCGACGGCCGCGTGGGCGCTTTCCGCACGGTGCGGACCGGGGCGGCGCTCGCCGAGGCCGAGGAGGTGGGCGCCCGCGGCGACCTGGCCGAACTGCCGCTCGCCGGCGTGCCGGTGGCCGTCAAGGACAACCTGGCCGTGCGCGGGGAGTCCACCCGGATCGGCTCCGCCGCGACGCCGGACACCCCCGCGGACGAGGATCACGTCACGGTGGCCCGGCTGCGGGCGGCGGGCGCGGTGGTGGTGGGTCTGACGAACGTGCCGGAGCTGTGCGTCTTCGGCACCACGGAGGGCGTGCACGGCACCGCCCGCAACCCCTGGGACACCTCCCGCACGGCGGGCGGCTCCTCCGGCGGCAGCGCCGCCGCGGTGGCCGCCGGGCTGGTGCCGGTCGCGCTCGGCAACGATGGCATGGGCTCCCTGCGCATCCCCGCGGCCAACTGCGGTCTGGTCACCATCAAGCCGGGCCCCGGCGTGGTCCCGGCCGGCATCGGTGAGGGCGACTGGTTCGGCATGTCCGAGAACGGGCCCCTGGCGACGACGGTCGAGGACGCGCGCCTGATGCTCTCGGTCCTGGCGGGCGCCGGGTTCGCGGCGCCGCCGCAGGCCGGGACCCGCAGGATCGCCGTCTCCCTGCGCAGCCCGCTCACCGGCATCGTCGTCACCCGGCCGTACACGGCCGCCGTACGCGAGGCGGCCGGGCTGCTGATGAAGGCCGGTCACCAGGTCCGCCGCGCCGACCCGCCCTACCCGCAGTCGCTGAGCCTCACCTCGCTCGCGCACTGGACCGCCGGGACCTCCGTCGACGCACAGCACCTCGACCCGCGGCTGCTGACCCGGCGCACCCGGGTCCACGCGGCCGTCGGCCGCCGCTTCGTGGGCACCGTGCGGACCGGCGAGGCGCGCGAACGGCTGCGCCGTCGCCTGGAGCCGTTCTTCGCGGAGTACGACGTGCTGCTCATGCCGGCGCTCGCCCGCCGCTCCCCCAAGGCCGGCCCCTGGCACGAGCGGGGCTGGCTGCGCAACGTCCTGGCCAACACGAACTACTCACCGCTCACCCCGCCGTGGAACCTCACCGGCTGGCCCGCGATGTCGGTCCCGTTCGGCACCCTGCCCTCCGGCGCCCCCTGTGCCGTCCAGCTCGTCGCGCGGCCGGGTTCGGAGGAGGAACTCCTGACGCTCGCGAAGCAGTTGGAGAAGGCCCACCCGTGGCAGCGGACGGCACCGCTCGACTGAACTCCCCGTGCCTCAGAGCGCCTTGTACATGATGTGCAGCCCCACCCGCCCCTGCCGGGGATGGTCGTAGGCGTCCGGGACGGTGCCCAGGACCGTGAAGCCGAGGGAGGTCCACAACCGCACGGCCGGGTTGGTCTCCACGACGGCGTTGAACACCATGGCCGGTAGCCCTCCGCCGCGGCCGCGGCGAGGACGTGTTCGGCGAGGGCGCGGCCGATGCCGCGGCCGCCCCGGTCGGGGTCGACCATGAACGCGGCGTTGGCGACGCGGGCGGCGGGGCCGCCGTAGTTCGGGGTGACGTAGGCGGAGGCGAGCACGGCTCCGGTCTCGTCCTCGGCGACGTAGACCCGTTTCGCCGGGCTCATCCACAGGGACCGGGCCGCCTCCTCGGAGGTGTCCCGGTCCCAGGTGTAGGTCTCGCCGGCGGCGACGATCCGGTGCCAGAAAGGCCAGATCCGCGGCCAGTCCTCGGCCGCGGCTTCTCTGATCAGCATGGGCGTGAGTCTCGCACGCCCATGCGGTCGGCGATCGCGAACGGTTGTGCCGGTGGGTCAGTCCACGCTGGGCAGGATGTGGGGCTCGGCGAGGTCGTCCTCGTAGCCCGCCAGGCGGATCGGTGCGGACCGGGCCCACACGTCGAGGCTGCCGAGCTCGCCGGGCCGGCGGCCTGCGCGCTCCGTGCGTTCCTTGGGGCGCTGATCGCGATTCGTCTTCTCCGGTGTCACCGCGCACTCCTTATGTGTCGGATCACCCTCGGGGCACCTGCCAGTCTGCGATCCGGCTCCCGGCGCCCGCTCGGGTCTGAGTGGAAAACAGTTCGGACGCGGTGGCGCCGGTACCTCGTACGAGAGCAGGCCGCTGTGAACCGGCTTGTCCCATGACGGACCGTGGGTGTGGGTAGAACCCTTTGCTGCTGTCCGTCCGCTACAGACTAACCAAATGAGCGGGGGTCCGCTCGATGGGGCTGAAAACAAACGGTAACTATCGCAAGTCGCCCCGCGCACAGCGGTACTGAGTCTGCACCCATTTGTCACGTGAAGTGCGATTTACGCTCACTCGTTCGGCCTATGTCGCCGAAAGCATCCGCGAGCGGGGACCGAACGCGCCGCGTAGTTCAGGTCCCGTTGGCCGCATCGCAAGAAGCCCATGATCTGCTGTCGGACGGCAAGGGCTCGTCCGGCGGGAGGACTGGCGCATGGAGCTGCGCGGTGTCGAAGAGCTGATGGATCTGCTGTACGCCTGCCGGGCCGCGCCGGCCGGCCCGGCTCCCGGCGGCCGGGCCGATCCGCACCAGCACGCGCTGCGGACCGCCGCGCTGCTGCGCCGCGGCCGCCCCGCCGACAAGGAGCTCCAGCTGGCGGGCCTGGTGCAGGCCATCGGCCCGCTGCTGCGGCCCGGCGACGAACGCGGCCACCGGGATCACGCGGCCGACGCGGTGCGATCCCTGCTCGGCGCACGGGTCGCCGGCCTCGTCCGCGGCCACGTCCGCTCCGTCGCGGGCCCCGCCGACGACGACCTGCTGCGCCTGCGCCAAGCCGACGAGGAAGCCCGGACCGCCCGCTTCGACGCCGGCGTCCTGGAGGACTGGCGCACCGTGCTGGAGCTGGTCGCGGCACGGAACTCACGTCTCGGGGCTGTCGACTGACGGACCGTCATGAGACGGTACGGCGATGACCTCGCGACACGCACTCCGGGGCAGGGCCGCCGTCGTCACCGGGGGCACCCGGGGCATCGGGCTGGCCGTCGCCCGGGAGTTGACCGCGGCCGGGGCGCTCGTGTGCGTGACCGCGCGGAACGCCGAGGACGTACGGCGCACCGCCGGGGACCTGGGCGGCATCGGGCTGGCGGGCAGCGTCGCCGACCCGGCCCACCTGGCGGAGGTCACAGAGCTGGTGCTGCGCGAGTTCGGCCGGATCGATGTGGTCGTGAACAACGCGGCGACCAACCGGCCGTACGGACCGCTCATGGACGCCGACCCGGACGCCTGGCGCGAGGCGTTCACCGTCAACGTCGAGGCCCCGCTGCGGCTCGTGCGGTGCGCGTGGCGGGCGTGGATGTGCCGGCACGGCGGTGCCGTCGTCAACGTCTGCACCGAGGGCGCCGGGCACGTCGGGCCGCACGTCGGCGCGTACGGCACCAGCAAGGCGGCCCTGCTGCACCTGACGCGGCAGCTCGCGGGCGAGCTCGCGCCGAAGGTGCGGGTCAACTCCGTCTCCCCCGGCCTGGTCCGCACCGAGATGGCGCGGTTCGTGTGGGAGCGGGACGAGCGAGAGGTGGCCGCCGGACTGCCGCTCGGGCGGATCGGCGAACCGGCGGACGTGGCGCGGGCCGTGACCTGGCTGGCGTCCGACGACGCCGCGTGGATCACCGGCGCGGACCTGCTGGTGGACGGCGGCACCCGGGTGCGGGCCGCGTACACGTCGGGCGGGTACGCGGTGCACGAGCGCCTGCGGTCGGCGAAGCCCCCGGACACCGACGCGGCGGGCCCGCCCGGACAGAGCTGACCACGGGTCCCCGGCCGTCGCCCCCGGTGGTGCTGTGGGCAGCGGCGGAGCAAGGGGTGCCCGAGATCGAGGTGACCACGCGACCGCCCTCCGGACGGGCGACAGGCCCGTGGGTGGACCTGCTTGGAGTCGAACCAGGAAGTAAGCGTGACCGGCGCACCGGGCACCCGGCGTTCCGGTCCCAGCGTAGGCCGGGCACACCCGGAGGGGCCACCGGATTCACGCCCGCCCGGGCCGGCCCGCCGGCAGCCCGCCCCCGGATCTCACCACTTGCCGGGCGCGTAGTCCTTCAGGAAGACGCCGAACAGGTCCTCGCCCTCCTCGCCGCGCACGATCGGGTCGTAGACGCGGGCCGCGCCGTCCACCAGGTCGAGCGGGGCGTGGAAGCCGGCCTCGGCGAGGCGGAGCTTGTCGGGGTGCGGGCGCTCGTCGGTGATCCAGCCGGTGTCGACCGCCGTCATCAGGATGCCGTCCTTCTCGAACATCTCCTGCGCGCTGGTGCGCGTGAGCATGTTCAGGGCGGCCTTGGCCATGTTCGTGTGCGGGTGGCCGGCCCCCTTGTAACCGCGGTTGAAGACGCCCTCCATCGCGGAGACGTTCACGATGTACGTCCGCCGCGCCTCGGCCGCCGCCATCGACGCCCGCAGGCTGCTGATCAGGATGAACGGGGCCGTGGAGTTGCAGAGCTGGACCTCCAGCAGCTCGACCGGCGTGACCTCCTCGACCGCCTGGATCCAGCTGTTGGTGTCGTGCAGGTCGGGCACGAGACCGCCCGCGTCGATCGCCGTGCCGGCCGCGATCCGCTCCAGGGAGGCGGAACCCGACACCAGGGCCAGGTCCGTCACGTCCTGGGCGGTGAGCGCGCCGCCGCCCGCCACCGGGAGGGCGGCGACCGCGCCGGAGCCGAAGGTGCCGATCACCTCGGCGGCGGGCAGTTCGCCCGCCGGCAGCGGTGCGGACTCGGCGCTGAGCAGCTCGCCGTAGGCCTGCGGGGAGCGTCGTACCGTCTGCGCCGCGTTGTTGATCAGGATGTCCAGCGGGCCGGCGGCGGCGACCGAGTCGGCGAGCGCGACGACCTGCGCCGGGTCGCGCAGGTCGATGCCGACGATCTTCAGGCGGTGGATCCAGTCGGCGCTGTCGGGCTGCGCCTTGAAGCGTCGGATCGCGTCGTTCGGAAAGCGCGTGGTGATGGTGGTGTGGGCACCGTCACGCAGCAGCCGCAGCGCAATGTACATGCCGATCTTGGCGCGGCCGCCGGTGAGCAGCGCGCGCTTGCCGGTGAGGTCGGTCCGGGCGTCGCGGCGGGCGCGGTTCTCGGCGGCGCAGTCCTGGCAGAGCTGGTGGTAGAAGTAGTCGACCTCGACGTAGCGGGCCTTGCAGGTGTAGCAGGAGCGGGGGCGCTGGAGTATCCCCGCGATCTGCCCCTGCTCGGTGACCGACGAGGGCAGGATGCCTTCCGTCTCGTCGTCGATGCGCTGGGCGGAGCCCGTCGCGGTGGACTCGGTGACGGCCTTGTCGTGCGCGGTCTTCGCGGCCCTGCGCTCCTGGCGGCGGCGCTGCTTGACGGTGCGGTAGATGCCCGCGGTGGCCCGGCGGACGGCGACGGCGTCGGGGTGGTCGACGTCCAGTTCGTCGAGTTCCGCGAGCACGCCGAGGCACAGGGCGAGCCGCTCGGGGTCGATGCCGGGCCCGTAGACGATCTCGTCCGTGGTCGCCGAGCCGTTGTCTGTCACCGTCATGGCCGCTGCCGTTTCCTGGGTCTCCCGTCGCGGTGCTCCGACCGAGCCCGCTTTCGAACGGGGAATTCTACGGAGCGCCGGGCTGTACCACCAAAACCGGGATGATCAAGAGTCGCAGGCGATGATCAGCGCCTGCACCTCCTCGGACAGGGCGCGGGCGAACCGGTCGAGATCCGGGACGGCCTCGGCGTCGGCGACGAGCCCGTAGTGGACGCTGCCGCGGTACGTCGAGATCGCGACCGCCAGGGACTGGCCGCGGGCCAGCGGGGCGAAGGGGTAGACCTCGGTGACCGGGTTGCCGCCGAGCTTCAGGCCGAGGCTGGGCAGTGGCACGCTGGTGACCAGGATGTCGAACCAGAGCCGGGCGGCCGAGCCGACCAGAGGACCGCCGAGCCGGTGGCCGAGGGCCGGCACGTGGTCGGCGAGCAGGGCGACGGCGCCCGCGCCCCGGTTGGGGCCGGCGTCCTTCTTGCGGTCCATGGCCCTGCGGACCGTGCTCAGCCGGCTGAGCGGGTCGGGGTCGTGGACGGGCAGCCGCATCAGGTAGCCGGAGAGCCGGTTGCCCTGCGGGTGCGCGGTGCGTGGGCGGCGCTTGGAGACGGGGATCAGGGCGCGTGGCGCCACGCCCTCGCTGCCGTCGCCGCGTTCGTCGAGCCAGCGGCGCAGCGCGCCCGCGACGACGGCGATCAGTACGTCGTTGACGGTGCCGCCGACGGTCTTGCGGACCCGGTGCACGTCGTCGAGGTCGATGACCACTCCGGCGGTGCGGCGGGTGCCGGTGGGCTCGGCGGTCAGCGCGGGCGAGGAGCGAACGGCCACGCCGGACAGGGCGACGGAGGCGCCGATGTCGAGGGCGCGGCCCACGTCGGACAGGGCGCCGCGGAGCAGTTCGGGCAGTTTGCGGACGTCGGGCAGGCGGCCGCGCGGCGGTTCCTGGGGCCGGGGGCGCGGGGCGGGCATGTCGATCGGGTCCATGACGGCGGCGGCGAGGGCGAGCGCCCGCAGCCCGTCGGCCAGCGCGTGGTGGAACTTGAAGAGGACGGCGAAGGACTCGCCGTCCTCTCCCGGCAGCACATGGGCCTCCCAGGGCGGCCGGCCGCGTTCCAGCGGGCGTTCCATGAGGCGGCCGGCGACGTCGTGGAAGTCGGCGGTGGGGGCGTGCAGCCGGACGTGGTTCAGGGGGTCGAAGCCGGCGTCGGGCTCACGCGTGGCGCTGCCGAAGGACAGCGGCTGCCAGACGTCACGGATCCGCATCCGCAGTCCGGGCACGGCGGCGGCCCGGGCGGCGAGCAGGTCGGCCGCGTGGGCGCCCGCGGTCGGCGAGTGCGCGGTGAAGACGCCGAGCGCGGCCAGGTGCATCGGGTGCCGGTCGGACTCGATGTTCCAGAACGCCAGGTCGAGAGGTGCGAGCAGGTCGGAAGTCAATGGCTTGCCTCGCGTCGACGACGGGTGGGCAAGCAGTCAATCGCCCTCAGGCGATTACGGTCAAGTACGATCAGGCTACGCACAGTTAACAGCAGATTAAGTGGATGCTTCCGTGCCCCGTCCGCCACAGGGGCATCAGGGGCGTCAGCTGCCCGTGATCAGGGCACCAGCTGGCCCTTTCCCAGCGCGATGACCCCGCCCCTGGACACCGTGTACAGCTCGGCGTCCCGGTCCGGATTCACCCCGATCGTCGCACCCGGAGGCACCTCGACGTTCTTGTCGAGGACGGCACCGCGCACCACCGCACCCCGCCCGATGTGCACGTTGTCGTGCAGCACCGAGCCCTGCACGACGGCTCCCGGGTCCACCAGGACGCCCGGGGAGAGCACCGAGCGGCTGACCTGCCCGCGGATCAGGCAGCCCGCGCTGATGATGGACTCGCTGGCGATGCCGCCGGCGTTGAAGCGGGCGGGCGAGAGCTGGCCGGAGTGGGTGTAGATGGGCCACTGGCGGTTGTAGAGGTTGAAGGCGGGACGCTCGGCGATCAGGTCCATGTGGGCGTCGTAGTACGCGTCGAGGGTGCCGACGTCACGCCAGTAGCCCTGGTCCCGCGTGGTCTCGCCCGGCACGTGGTTGGCGCTGAAGTCGTAGAGCTGGGCCTCGCCGCGGTCGGTCAGCTGGGGCAGGATCGAGCCGCCCATGTCGTGCACGGAGTTCGGGTCCTCGGCGTCCCGCTGAAGCGCCTCGATCAGTGCCTTGGTGGTGAAGATGTAGTTGCCCATCGAGGCGAAGACGCTCTCCGGGTCGTCCTCCAGGCCGGGCGGGTCGGCGGGCTTCTCCAGGAAGCGCTCCACCGTCTGGCCGTCCGAGCCGGGACTGATCACCCCGAAGGACGACGACTCGGTGCGGGGCACGCGGATCCCGGCCACCGTCACGCCCGCGCCGCTCTCGATGTGCTGGGCGACCATCTGCCGCGGGTCCATGCGGTAGACGTGGTCGGCACCGAAGACGGCGACGTACTCGGGCCGCTCGTCGTAGATCAGGTTCAGCGACTGCAGGATGGCGTCCGCGCTGCCCAGGTACCAGCGCGGGCCGAGCCGCTGCTGGGCGGGGACCGGGGTGATGTAGTTGCCGAGCAGACTGGACATCCGCCAGGTGGTGGTGATGTGCCGGTCCAGCGAGTGCGACTTGTACTGCGTGAGCACGCACAGCCGCAGGATGTCGGCGTTGACCAGGTTGGACAGGACGAAGTCGACGAGGCGGTAGGTGCCACCGAAAGTGACCGCGGGTTTGGCGCGGTCCGCCGTCAGTGGCATCAGGCGTTTGCCCTCTCCGCCCGCCAGCACGATTCCGAGCACCGACGGTCCACCACGACGCATGGCCGCTCCCCTCATCCTCGTTGCCCCATCAATGCCCCTGAGCAGGGGGGTCTACGCCTGTTCGAGGCTCGCCCCGTCGTTCTCACGCCGATTTGAGGATCTCCTCGTAGAGCCGGACCGTGCGCCGGGCGACCGCGTCCCAGCCGAACTCGCCCACCGCGCGCTCCCGGCCGGCCTCACCCATCCGGCGGGCCCCCTCCGGATCACCGATGACGGAGTCCAGCGCCCGCGCCAGCCCGGCCTCGAAGTCGTCGTCCACCGGGACGAGCAGACCCGTCCTGCCGTCGTCGACGACCTCGGGAATGCCGCCGACCCGGGAGGCCACGACCGGCGTGCCGCAGGCCATCGCCTCCAGGTTCACGATCCCCAGGGGTTCGTACACCGAGGGGCAGACGAACGCGGCGGCGTGCGTGAGCAGCTGGATCACCTCCGGGCGGGGCAGCATCTGCGGGATCCAGTGCACGCCCGCGCGATGACGGCTCAGCTCCTCGAAGAGGTCGCGGAACTCCTGGTCGATCTCGGGCGTGTCGGGCGCTCCCGCGCACAGCACCACCTGCGCCGCCGGGTCGATGTCCCGCACCGCGCGCAGCAGATGGGGCACGCCCTTCTGGCGGGTGATGCGGCCGACGAACAAAACGTACGGCCGGTCCGCGTCCAGGCCGATCCGGCGCAGCACGTCGGTGTCGTGATCGGGCTGGTAGAGGCCTGTGTCGATGCCGTTGTGCACGACGTGGACCTTGGCCGGATCGAGCACCGGGTAGCAGGCCAGGATGTCCTCGCGCATCGCACCCGACACGGCGACCACCGCGTCGGCGGTCTCGATCGCGGTGCGCTCGGCCCAGCCGGACAGGGCGTAGCCGCCGCCGAGCTGCTCGGCCTTCCAGGGGCGCAGGGGCTCCAGGGAGTGGGCCGTCATCACGTGCGGGATGCCGTAGAGGAGTTTGCCGAGGTGGCCGGCGAGGTTGGCGTACCAGGTGTGGGAGTGGACGAGTTCGCGGCCCTCCAGGGCGGCGGTCATCGCGAGGTCCACGGCGAAGGTGCGCAGCGCGTCGTTGGCGGTGTCGAGGGCCGGCCAGGGCCGGTGCCGCAGCACGCCGTCCGTGCGGCCCTCGCCCCAGCAGTGCACGTCCAGGTCGACGAGGGAGCGCAGTTCCCTGGCGAGGAACTCGACATGGACGCCCGCGCCGCCGTACACGTCCGGCGGGTACTCCCGGGTCAGCAGGCCCACTCGCACCCAAAACCCCCTGTCTCAGCGGCTGGTTCTTCCATGGTCACCCAGATGCGGCGTGCGGGGAAGAGCGCGGGGGCCGTCTGAAGCAACAGTCCCCGCAGACGCCTCCGCCGGGTACCCGGTAGTAGAGGCAGCAGCTGCGCCGCCGGAAGGCCGTCCCCGTGAGGGTGCCGGTGCCGGCCAGGAGCGGGTGGGCGAGGAGGCGCGCGGTCAGGGCGCGGGTGCGGGCGGCCGCGTCGCCACGGCCGTTCGCCCGCGCCCACCGGTCCAGCTGCCCGGCGGCGCCCGCCAGGGCGGAGGCGGCGTTGCCCCGCAGCAGCCCCGGCGCGACCCGGTACCGGGCCCGCAGCGCGGCGGCGAGCGGCTCGAGGTGGCCGTGCAGGACGACGTCGGCGACGGTCTCCGCGTCCCCGGGCAGAGTCGTCATCCGGGACAGCCACAGGTCGTCGGGGGCGCTGCCGTCGGGGTCCCAGTGCAGCAGCCGGGCGTCGAGGTCGGGGAGGTGGCCGTACAGGGCGCAGCAGCCGAGCGCGACCGACCACAGCCGGGCCGCCAGCCCCTGGTGCGCCACCGAGGCGGCGATGCGTGTCTCGGGCGCGCGCAGGACGTCCGCGACCTTCGACACCCGGAAATTCAGGAAATTTCCGTAAACATCCGACGACCCGTTCGCGTAGGCCTGCGCAAGCGTCGGCAGCGGTGAACGCGGCTCCGCTGTCGTGCGTAGTAGGAAGAAGCCACCGAGCGGCCGCAGCGCCGCGAGTGAGGGGTCGAGGTCCACGAGGTGCAGTAGTACCAGGGCGAGTGAGGGTTCCCTCTAGGGGGCCTCCACCCTGTGTCACCCACCTTGGGGAGGACGACGCCCCCGTCCTACTCCATCGGCAGTAGGACCCATTGCCTGCTCAGGTACGACGACGGGAAGACTTTTAAGCGGCATCGTGTTGCTTATGAAAGCCGACCGTTCGCCGCGCCGGGCCCAGCGCCCCCGCCTCACGCAGAGGAGCAGCTCATGAGTGCCCTCGCGTTGTCCGTGCTGCTGTCGCTCGTGTCCGCGGTCGCCTACGCCGGCGGAGCGATCGTGCAGGAGCAGGTCGCGGTGTCCTCCCCGGGCGAGCAGTACGCACCGTTGCGCCGCCCCGTCTGGTGGGCCGCGGTCGCGCTGAACGGCCTGGGCGGACTGCTGCACGTCGTGGCGCTCGCCTACGGTCCGCTGAGCCTGGTCCAGCCGCTCGGCGCGCTGACCATCGTGTTCGCACTGCCCATGGCGGCCCTGTTCGTGGGCCGCAGGGCGGGATCGACCGCGTGGCGGGGCGCGATCATGGCGACGGTCGGTCTCGCCGGTCTGCTGTCCCTGGTCGGTACGTCCGACGCGCAGTCGCTGGGCACCACGCAGCGGATCGTCGCGGGCCTCGTCACCGCCTGCGCGGTGCTCGCCCTGATGATCGCGGGCCGGGCGGCGCACCGGCACCCGGCGATGCGCAGCGTGCTGCTCGCCACCGCGGCCGGCATAGCGTTCGGCATGTCCTCGGTGTTCACCAAGACCGTCGCGGTCGACTGGACCGGCGGGGTAACGGCGGCCGACGTGCCGTCCCTGGCCGTGATCGGTGTGCTGGCCACGGCCGGCATGCTGCTGTCGCAGGCCTCCTACCGGGGCGCCGGGCTCGCGGCGCCGCTGGCCACGCTGACGGTCGTGAACCCGGTGGTGGCGGCCGCCGTCGGCATCACGATGTTCGGCGAAACCTTCCGCTACGGCACCACGGGCACCGCTCTGGCCCTCAGCTGCGGTGTGGTGGCGGGCGGCGGCCTGATCCTGCTGACCACGGAGCGGCTGGCCCGTACCCCGCACGAGGCCTCCCCGGTCCCGAGGCCGGCCCGGACGGCTGGGGCGGCCGAGCCGCTCGCCGCTCCGGCGCTCGCCGCGGCCGAGTCCGCCGGGGTCCCGGTGGCCTCGCCGGCCGGCGGGGTCCCGGTGGCCGGCGGGCGGGCGGTCCCGGCGCAGTCGCAGGCCCCGCTCCCGGCGGCGGCCCGGGAGGCGGAACTCGTCAAGGAGATCCTCCTCCAGGCCCCGACCGCGGCCGCTGCCGCGGTCGGGAGGACGGCGTACGGGGACGTGGACTCCACCGACTCCGACGAGTTGCCGATCCTCTCCTACGGGCCGCTCTACGGCACCTTCGTACCCATGCCCGTCATCGACCGGCACCGCATGCGTGTCAAATCCTGACGCCGCCGGCCCGGAGATAGGCGACCGGGTCGATGTCCGAGCCGAAGCCGGGCCCCGTCCGCACCTCGAAGTGCAGATGCGGGCCCGAGCTGTTGCCCGTGGTCCCCGAGCGTCCCAGCCGCTGGCCGCCGCCCACCGACTGACCGGACTTCACCGAGATCGCCGACAGGTGGGCGTACTGGGTGTAGCGGCCGTCGGCATGCCGGATCACCACCTCGTAGCCGAAGGAACCGGCCCAGCCCGCGCTGACCACCCGGCCCCCGGCGACCGCCTTCACGGAGGTGCCGGTCGCGACGGGGAAGTCGACGCCGGTGTGGTAGCCCTTCGACCAGGAGGAACCGGTCGCGTGGTACGGCGTCCCCGTGGCGGCGCCGACCGGGGCGACCAGGGTGTGGCCGGTCGTGGCCGGCCGGGTGCTGTCGGAGGACTGCTTCTTCTCGGCCTTCCTGGCCGCGGAGTCCTGCTTCGAGTCCCGCTTCGCCGACGACTTCGGCTCCGACCGCTCGGCGGCGGCCTCGGTCGACGCACCCGCCGCGGCCTTCGCCCGCAGGCTCAGCCGCTGGCCCGGCAGGATCAGGTCGGGGTCCGCGCCGATGCGCTCGCGATTGGCCGCGTACAGGCGTTGCCAGCCGCCCCGGACGTGCTCCTCCCCGGCGATGCCGGAGAGGGTGTCGCCGCGGACCACCGTGTACATCTCGGCAGTCCCCGCCCGGGACTGGGGCGTGCTCTGCGGCCGTACGTCCTCCACCGAGGTCTTGGCGGCCTTCTTGACGGTGGCGGGTCTCTCGGCCCGGCCGGCGGGGTGGACGTCGGGGGTGTCACCGCCCCGGGTCAGCCCCGCCCGTGCCGAGCACACCGGCCAGGCGCCGGGTCCCTGCCCGTCGAGCACCTTCTCCGCCACCGCGATCTGCTGGTCCCTGGTGGCCAGATCCGCCCGCGACGCGTACCGCGTGCCGCCGTAGGCCTCCCACGTCGACCTGGTGAACTGCAGTCCGCCGTAGTAACCGTTGCCGGTGTTGATGCTCCAGTTGTTGCTCGACTCGCACGCGGCGACCTTGTTCCAGGTGTCCACGTCGGCCGCGTGGGCGGCTCCGGCACCGATGAGCGGGATCGCCATTCCGGCGCCGCCCGCCGTGACGGTGAGTGAGGCGCGGTTGATCCTGTTCGGCTGATACCGGCGGTGCCGGCCGCGTACGGCCATGGAGAGCCCCCTCGACATGCGTCAGGAGGGCCAAAAGTAAGCGCCCGGAACAGGCCATGACAAGGCGGCAATCAGCCGCCCCGCGTTTCAACTGACCGGGAATCAACCCCGGTTGCCGAACGGCTGAAACAGGTGGGTCTTCCGCGCGTATCTGCGTAGACAGGCGTACGCAATCTCGAACACCCCGGACGTGCGGTCGGCGTACCGGCAAGTCAGGATGGTCGCAACGGCAACAGCGACCATACTGACAGCCCGACCGGCACCACGATCCAGGATCCTTAGGAGCCAAACCGTATGAGCACTTCAGCCCAGATCGGCGTCACGGGACTCGCGGTCATGGGCCGCAACCTCGCCCGCAACTTCGCGCGCAACGGCTACGCGGTCGCTCTGCACAACCGGACGGCGGCGCGTACACACGCTCTGGTCGAGGAGTTCGGGCACGAGGGCGACTTCGTCGCGGCCGAGACCGCCAAGGAGTTCGTGGCGGCGCTGGAGCGGCCCCGCCGCCTGGTGATCATGGTGAAGGCCGGCGAGCCGACCGACGCGGTGATCCAGGAGTTCGCCCCGCTCCTCGAGCCCGGCGACATGATCATCGACGGCGGCAACGCGCACTTCGCGGACACCCGTCGCCGCGAGCGCGAACTGCGCGAGCAGGGCATCCACTTCGTCGGCATGGGCGTCTCCGGCGGCGAGGAGGGCGCGCTGCACGGCCCGAGCATCATGCCGGGCGGCCCGCGGGAGTCGTACGACTCGCTCGGCCCCATGCTGGAGAAGATCTCCGCGAAGGCGAAGGACGGATCGCCCTGCGTCACGCACGTGGGTCCGGACGGCGCCGGGCACTTCGTGAAGATGGTCCACAACGGCATCGAGTACGCCGACATGCAGCTGATCGGCGAGGCGTACCAACTGCTGCGCGACGTGGCCGGTTACTCGCCCGCGCAGATCGCCGACATCTTCCGCACCTGGAACACCGGCCGGCTGGACTCGTACCTGATCGAGATCACGGCCGAGGTGCTGTCGCACGTCGACGCCGGGACCGGCAAGCCCTTCGTGGACGTGGTCGTGGACCAGGCGGAGCAGAAGGGCACGGGCCGCTGGACCGTCCAGATCGCCCTGGACCTCGGCGTGCCGGTGTCGGGCATCGCGGAGGCGGTGTTCGCCCGCTCGCTGTCCGGACACGCGTCGCTGCGCGAGGCCTCGCGCGACCTGGCCGGTCCCAAGGCGACGCCGCTGAGCGAGTCGGAGGCCGGCGCCTTCGCCGACCGCGTGGAGCAGGCGCTGTACGCCTCGAAGATCGTGTCGTACACCCAGGGCTTCCACGAGATCGCCGCGGGCAGCGAGGAGTACGACTGGGACATCGACCTGGGCGCCGTCTCCGCGCTCTGGCGCGGCGGCTGCATCATCCGCGCGGCCTTCCTGGACCGCATCCGCGCCGCCTACGACGCCCGCCCCGACCTGCCGAGCCTGCTGTCGGACGACACGTTCGCCCAGGAGATCGGCGCGGCGCAGGACGACTGGCGCGAGGTCCTCGTCGCGGCCACCCGCCAGGGCGTCGCCACCCCCGGCTTCGCCGCCGCCCTCGCCTACTACGACGCCCTGCGCGCCGAGCGTCTGCCCGCCGCGCTCACCCAGGGGCAGCGGGACTTCTTCGGTGCGCACACCTACCGGCGCACGGACCGCGACGGCTCGTTCCACACGCTGTGGGGCGGTGACCGCTCGGAGGTGTCCTCGTAGGGCTCTCCTGCGGAGTTCTGAGCGAGTGACGAAGCGGTGGGCGGCCGGGACGGCCGCCCACCGCTTCGTCGTGCCGGGGGCTCTGTGAGGTGTGCCCGGCTCAGGACAGCGGAGGCCCCGGCTCGGGGTCCGGAACCGGCTCCGGGCCCGGCGGGATCGGGGACGGGGAGGGCTCGGGGCCCGGAGTCGGCCCCGGAGCGGGCGGCGACGGGGCGGGCGGTTCCGGGCTCGGGTCCGGGTTCGGCCCCGGGGCCGGCGGTGACGGGGCCGGGGCGGGGTCGGGGTACGGCTGCGGGCGCTCGGGGTCCGGTGTCGGCACCGGTCCCGGCCCGGGGCCCGGTGTCGGGCCGGGGTGCACGGGGTCGGGGTACGGGTTCGTCATGGCGTCCTCCAGCCAGTCGGTCCACACACGGCTCTGGACTACTCCCCCGCCTACCCGACGACGGCCCCGGCACTCACTCCCGAGCATGACGTCAGAGGCCCAAGTGGGCTCACGGGCAGGGGCGGCGGCGGGGTGTGGCGTGACGTGGCGTGGCGGCGCGGTTGTACGGGCGGTCCGGCCGGGGGTGCGGCGGCGCGGTCGTACGGGCAGGCCCGGCCGGTGGGGCTTGGCGGCGCGGTTCGTACGGGCAGGCCCGGGCGGGTCCGGCCGGCGGGGTGTGGCGGCGCGGTTCGTACGGGCAGGCCCGGCCGGTGGGGCTTGGCGGCGCGGTTCGTACGGGCAGACCCGGGCGGGTCGGTGGGGTGCGGTGGCCCGGTTTCGCAGGCGGGCGGGGCCCGGTCGGTGGGATGGGTGGCGTGACTGGCCGCTGCCGCTGGGTGCGGCGGGGGTGGCCTCAGCGGCGGAACCCACTCACGGGTTGCCGCAGCGTGGCCTCACCGGCGAGCCCGCCCGTGGGTTGGGGTGGCGCTGACGGTGAGGCGCCGGGTCAGAACCGGTCGGGATGGGCCGCCAGCCAAGCCTTCGCGGCCCGCCGCAGCTCCGGGTCGGCCGCCGGAGCCTCCTCCGGGTGGCGCTCGGCCCACTTCACGACGTACGGGCACAGCGGGGCGACGACGATTCCCTCGCGCTTCGCGATGCCGTACAACTCGCGCGCCAGCGAGCCCGCGATGCCCTTCCCCTCGTGGGCCGGCTCGACGATCGTGTGGACGGGCACGAGCGCGCGCTCGGGCGCTTCGAGGACGAAGTACTCGATGTGGCCGACCACTTCACCATCGGCGATCGCCTCCAGGCGGCCCGCCGCCCGGTCGTCGCGGATCTCGATGTCGCTCATGGGCACGCTCCTGGTCCGAAAGTCGTCCGCGGGTCCGTGGATCCGGGGCTCAGGCCGGTACGGCCTGCGGGCTGCGCTCCTGGTCCGAACCCGGCACCGGCTCGGACGGGTCGGCCCCGAGAGCCACGATGCGGTTGTCACGGTCCACGTGCACGATCCGGGGTTCGAGTGCCCGTGCCTCGGAGTCGGTCACCTGAGCGTAACTGATGATGATCACCAGATCACCGGGGTGCACGAGATGGGCGGCGGCACCGTTGATGCCCACGACACCCGAGCCGCGCTCACCCTCGATGACGTACGTCTCCAGACGGGCCCCGTTGGTGATGTCGACGATGTGGACGAGCTCGCCCGGCAGCAGGTCGGCGGCGTCGAGCAGGTCGGCGTCGATGGTGACGGACCCGACGTAGTGCAGGTCGGCCTGGGTGACCGTGGCACGGTGGATCTTGGACTTGAACATGGTGCGCAGCATGAAGAGGCTCCCGGTTCGTCTGCTCCCTGCCTGCTACTGCAGGTCAAGGGCGGTGTTCGGAGATTACATCGTTTGGCGTGTTCGGTCAGCTGTCGCCAGGTGTTCGAGGACTCACACTGACCCGTTGCCGACTTTTCTGATGCCGCGCGATAAGACGAGAGCCGGCCAGGTCAGGTCATGTGCTCTGTCAGTCGGCGTGGACGAGGCGGTGGGCGTGGCGGATCTCCCAGCCGAGGCCGATGGTGCAGGTCTTGCCGGGTTCGCCCCAGCCGCTGCGGTACGGGGTGACGGCACGCCCGGTCCACAAGTAGCGCTGTCCCTCGGGCATTTCGGCGATCCGTACGTGGATGCGGCCGGGGTCAGTGGTCACAGGCGGTCGGTGTGGTCGTTGTGCCGGACCGCGGCGGTTGTCGCGAGGACTCGTCACATGATGCGGGTGCCCGACACGGCCGGGCGTGCGCCCTCGGTGCTTTCGAGATCGAGCTGTCCCTCCCTCGGCAAGGAGGCGCTTCAGCCTTTGCCGGTCGGCATCCGGCGAGCGCGGTCGACCGGCTCGGAGGTCAGCCCAGCACCTCTTCGATCGGGGCGTCGGCGTCCACGTAGCGCACGAGCTTGCGGTTCGCGAATTCCACGATGCCCACGTCGCCGAGTTCGCGCCCGTAGCCGGAGCGCTTGATGCCGCCGAAGGGCAACTCCGGTCGGGACGCGGTCGGGTGGTTGATCCACACCATGCCCGCCTCCAGCCGGTCCGCGACCCCGCGAGCACGTTCCGGGTCGGCGGCGAAGACCGCGCCTCCCAGGCCGTAGGGGGAGGTGTTGGCCAATGCCACGGCCTCGTCCTCGTCGGCGACCCGGTAGACCGTGGCGACGGGGCCGAAGAGCTCTTCCTGGTAGGCCCGCATGTCCGGTGTGACGTCGGCGAGGACGGTCGGCTCGACGAAGGCGCCCGGCAGGTCGGGCCGCCCGCCGCCCAGCACCACCGTGGCTCCCTTGTCCACCGCGTCACGGACCTGCTCCATCAGGAGTTCGGCCGCGGCCTCGGAGGACAACGGGCCGAGCGTGGTGGCGGGGTCGGCCGGATCTCCCGGTTGCACCTCGCTCATCCGGTCACGCAGCCCGGTGAGGAAGGCGTCGTAGACGTCGGCAAGGACGATGAAACGCTTGGCCGCCACGCAGCACTGCCCGGTGTTGCCCATCCGGCCGAGGAACGCGGCGTACACGGTGCGCTCGAGGTGATGACCGTCCAGCACGACGAAGGGATCACTGCCGCCCAGCTCGAGGACGGACTTCTTGACGTTGCGGCCGGCGATCTCGCCCAGGCTCACACCCGCCCGCTCGCTGCCGGTAAGTGACGCTCCCTGCACACGGGAGTCATCGATGATCTTCCGGACATCCTTGCCCCGCACGAAGAGATTGGTATAGACCCCGGCCGGCGCACCCGCATCCGTGAACAGCTGCTCGAGTGCCAGTGCCGACTGGGGGCAACTGCTCGCGTGCTTGAGCAGGATCGTGTTGCCGAGGACGAGGTTCGGACCCGCGAACCGGACCACCTGGTACAGCGGGAAATTCCAGGGCATCACACCGAGAAGGACGCCGAGCGGCTCGTTCGCCAGCACGGCCGTGCCGTCGGGCACCGGCAGGGGTCGCTCTTCCAGCAGCTCGGGGCCGTGCTCTCCGTAGTAGGCGAGGATGTCGGCCGCGAGGTCGACCTCCGCACGGCTCGAGTCGATCAGCTTGCCGACCTCCAGGGTCAGCAACCCCGCCAGTTCCTCCTTGCGCTCCCGCATGAGCCGGCCGGCGCGTCGCACGAGGGCCCCACGGTCGGCCGTCGACCGGGCACGCCAGTCCGGAAAGCTGCGGTGCGCCGCTTCGATCGCGCGCCCCACGTCCTCCGCGCTCAACGCCGGGAACTCCCGAACCCTTTCACCGGTGTACGGATTGACCGTGGCGATAGGGCTTCCCTGGGCAGTGACATTGGCGTCCATGGCGCCTCCCTGGGGTCGGGGCACCTCGGGTTTCCACGCCCGGCCCCGCTCACACCTGCTGATGTCTTTGCCGTGGTTCCGCAGACGCCACACCGGCGGTGGGACCGATCGGCGTCACCGAAGGCGGCAACCTCGTCCGGTCCCTCATCGCCATCGTGGCGGGCACCGTGATCGGCACCTTCTTCATGGCCTTCTGCTTACGCCGGATTCAACGTCCCCAACAGCGTCCTGGCCGGCGAGGCCCCGCACACCACGGTGCACGGAGGCGTCAAGCTGTGGGTGGTCGTGGTCACCGCCGTCCGTGCGCGGGCCGGGTCGGCGTGGCAGGCTGGCAGGGGGCCGCACCGTTCGTCGCAACACAGCAGCGAAGGAGGAGGCCGCATGGATGAGCAGGAATTCGTCCGGACCGTCGCCGAGCGCACCGGACTGAGCAAGCAGGAGGCGGCGGACCTGACCTGGGCCACGCTCGAGACGCTGGCCCACAGGCTGAGCCGGGGGGAGGCCAGGGACCTGATCACCGAACTCCCCAAGGGCCTCGCGGAGGCGGTGCGCCGGGGAACCACGGACCGCATCGAGCGCTTCGGCCACCACGACAGCGTACGGCGCGTGGCCGAACGCACCATGCTCAAGGAGGAGGAAGTCGACCGGGGTGTGCGGACCGTACTGGCCGTGCTCCGGGAGGCGATCAGCGAGAAGGAGTTCAACGACCTGATGTCGCAGCTCGGAACGGACTTCTCCCAGGCCCTCGAATCCGCCGGGTGACCCCGGAGCCCGCCGCCGCCCCCGTCCCGCGACAGCGGCCCGGACCCTGCGTGTGCGCGCCGGGGACGGACGGCACGGTGGGTGACACCCGCGGACCACTGGTCCCTCGCTGCCGCTGAACAGGCCTGCCCTCCGTCCTGTCGGGCATCGCCCTGCGGCACTTCGCCCGTGCCGACCGCGATGATCGGCTTCGCGGCGGTCCTCTCCCGCGGCGTCGTTGTGTCCGGAGCCGTCGCGTTGCGCGACCGCGCACCCGGTCCCGGCGCGCTCTCGGCGCGGTCCGCTCGCCCCTCCCGACCTCCCTTGCGGCGCATGCGACACCGGTTGCCTGGAAGGCGCGGACCTGGGCACTCGGTGCGGGTGCGCGTGACACGGATCCGCGGCGGACGGAGGCCCGAGATGTCTGCGGAATCGGCCAGAACGATCACACTCCCCTCCGGTGAGGAGATCGCGGCGCTCGGGCAGGGCACCTGGTACCTGGGCGAGGACCCGGCCCGGCGTGAACAGGAGATCGCCGCGCTGCGGCTGGGCGTGGACCTGGGCATGACCGTCGTCGACACGGCGGAGATGTACGGCGACGGCGCAGCCGAGGAGCTCGTCGGGGAGGCCCTCCGGGGACGCCGGGAGGAGGTCTTCCTCGTCAGCAAGGTGCTGCCCGGCCACGCCGACCGGAAAGGCACTGTCGCCGCCTGCGAGGGCAGTCTGCGGCGGCTCCGGGCGGAACGGCTGGACCTCTACCTGCTGCACTGGCGGGGACGGTGGCCACTCGAGGAGACCTTTGCGGGATTCACCGACCTGATGGAGGCGGAGAAGATCCGTTACTGGGGCGTGAGCAATCTGGACGTCGCCGACATGGCCGAGCTGACCGCCCTCCCCGGCGGCGACGCCGTGGCCGTCGACCAGGTGCTGTACAACCTCTCCCGGCGCGGCATCGAGTGGGATCTGCTCCCCTGGTGCCGCGAGGCCGGGGTGGCGGTCATGGCCTACTCCCCGATCGAGCAGGGGCGGCTCCTGAAGGTCGAGGCTCTGAGTGCCGTGGCCAGGTCCCTCGGAGTCACGCCGACCCAGGTGGCCCTCGCCTGGGTCCTGGAACAGGGGGTGGCCGCGATCCCGCGTTCCGGATCACCCGACCACGTTCGGGAGAACCGCGGCGCAGTGGACCTCCACCTTCCCGCCGAGGCGCTCGACGCCCTCGACGAGGCGTTCCCGCCGCCCAGCGGGCCCACGCCCCTGGAGATGCTCTGAAGGAGTTGACGGGATGGCGCACCCCCCGCTCGTCGTCGGAATGGGGGGTTCGCTGCGCACCCCGTCGACCAGCCTCACCGCGCTGTGTGCGGCGGTCGAGGGGGCGGCCGGGGCGGGCGCAGACACCCAGGTGCTCGACCTCAAGCGGCTGGACCTTCCGTTCTACACCTCCGCGCACGGGATCCCTCCGTCCGCCCGCCGGCTTGCGGACACCGTTCAGGCCGCCGACGCCCTGCTGTGGAGCAGCCCGACGTACCACGGGTCGGTCAGCGGCGCGTTCAAGAACGCGGTGGACTGGCTCGCCCTCCTGGCCGACCACGACCCGCCCTACCTGAGCAACAAACCCGTGGGGATGCTGACGACGGCCGGTGGAGTGCAGGGCCTGCAGGCGATCAACGCGATGGAGTTCATCGTCCGGTCGCTGCGCGGCTGGGCCGTGCCGCTGGTGTTCGCGGTCGCGCGGTCCTCCCGGGTCTTCGATGGCGACGGACGCCTCACCGACCAGGCGGTCGCGGACCAATTGCGCGGCCTCGGCGCAGAGGTGACCAGAGCGGCCCTGCAGTTCCGGGCGGAGGGCACGTGCGACTACGCGCAGGAGCGGCCGTCCTGGCCCGCCCTGGACTGAGCCCGGCCCTGCCACACAGCGGCGACCGGGGTTTCGTCCTTCCTCAGGGCCCGGTCCGCCCCACGGACCGGTGCTCCCCGCGTGCCCGGAGCGCCCGGGGCGGGAAGTGCGGCAGCACGTGCTCCGCCAGTTCGTCGATCACTTCGGCGGACCGACCGTACGTCCTGCCTGCCGCAGCTACTGACTCGGATACGACGATCAAGGCTCTGACCTGCGCCGCCCCGCGCGACGGCCTCTGCAGCCCCACCGCTCCGGCCGCGACGATCTCCTCCGGCCGTACGGCCACCTCGCCGTCCCGGCCCGGGGCCGGCGGGCTGTCGGCCTCCACCGCGGACCGTGCACCCCGTCTTCACCGCGGCGACGCCGACGCCGACGGCAGGTGGCTGCCCTGCCGACGTCGGCCCGCCCCAGGGACGGTCGCCCTCCACGGCAGCC
Source organism: Streptomyces sp. NBC_00289 (assembly GCF_041435115.1). Classification (NCBI taxonomy): domain Bacteria; kingdom Bacillati; phylum Actinomycetota; class Actinomycetes; order Kitasatosporales; family Streptomycetaceae; genus Streptomyces; species Streptomyces sp. NBC_00289. Next base: position 2,077,557 of record NZ_CP108046.1, read on the forward strand.
GGCCGGGGCCGCGGCATCCGCCCGGGGGACGGCCGCCCTCCACGTCAGCCGGCCGGGGCCGCGGCGTCCGCGACGGCGCCCGGCAGCACGCCCGGCGCCACGCTCGGCAGGACCGCCTCCACCCCCGTCCGCGTCACGTCCGTCACCTCGCCCCGCCGCTGATCGAACTGGGTGCGGTACAGCTCGGCGTACCGGCCGTCCGCCGCGAGCAGGTCGTCGTGGGTGCCGCGTTCCACGATCCGGCCGGCCTCCACCACCAGGATCAGGTCGGCCGTCCGCACCGTGGACAGCCGGTGGGCGATCACGACCGCCGTCCTGCCCTCCAGCGCCTCGGCGAGCGCCTCCTGGACGGCGGCCTCCGAGGTGTTGTCCAGGTGGGCGGTGGCCTCGTCGAGGATGACGACGCGCTGGCGGGCCAGCAGCAGCCGGGCGATGGTCATGCGCTGGCGCTCGCCGCCGGACAGCCGGTAGCCGCGTTCGCCGACCACCGTGTCGAGGCCGTCGGGCAGGGACCGTACGAGATCGTCGAGGCGGGAGCGGCGCAGGGCGTCCCACAGCTCGTCCTCGGTGGCCGCGGGGCGGGCCAGCAGGAGGTTGGCGCGGACCGAGTCGTGGAAGAGGTGCCCGTCCTGGGTGACCATGCCGAGGGTGCCGCGCAGCGAGTCCGCGGTCAGCTCACGGACGTCGACGCCGCCCACGCGGACCGCACCTTCGTCGACGTCGTACAGGCGCGGCAGGAGTTGCGCGATCGTCGACTTGCCCGCGCCGGAGGAGCCGACCAGGGCGACGGTCCGGCCCGGTTCGGCGCGGAAGGAGACGCCGTGCAGGACCTCGGTGCCGCCCCGGGTGTCGAGGGAGGCCACCTCCTCGAGGGAGGCCAGAGAGACCTTGTCGGCGGACGGGTAGGCGAAGCGGACGTTGTCGAACTCGACGGCGACCGGTCCGTCGGGGACCGCGCGGGCGTCCGGCCGCTCCTCGATCAGCGGCTTGAGGTCGAGTACCTCGAAGACCCGCTCGAAGCTGACGAGGGCGCTCATCACCTCGACCCGGGCTCCGGCCAGCGCGGTGAGCGGCGCGTACATGCGGGTCAGCAGCAGCGCCAGGGAGACGACGGCGCCCGGCTCCAGGGTGCCGCGCAGGGCGAACCAGCCGCCGAGGCCGTAGACGAGGGCGAGGGCGAGGGCCGAGACGAGGGTCAGGGAGGTGATGAAGGCGGACTGGGCCGTCGCTGTGCGGACGCCGATGTCCCGGACCCTGCGGGCGCGGGCGGCGAACTCCTCGGACTCCTCCTCGGGCCGGCCGAAGAGTTTGATCAGGGTGGCGCCGGGCGCCGAGAAGCGCTCGGTCATCCGGGTGCCCATGGACGCGTTGAGTGTGGCCGCCTCGCGCTGCATACGGGCCATTCGGCTGCCCATGCGCCGGGCCGGCACCACGAACACCGGGAGGAGGGCCAGCGCGAGCAGGGTGATCTGCCAGGACAGGGTGAGCATCACGGCGAGCGTGAGCACCAGCGTGACCAGGTTGCTGACCACTCCGGACAGGGTGTTGCTGAAGGCGCGCTGGGCGCCGATGACGTCGTTGTTGAGTCGGGAGACGAGCGCTCCCGTACGAGTGCGTGTGAAGAACGCGACCGGCATGCGCTGGACATGATCGAACACGGCTGTGCGCAGATCGACGATGAGGCCCTCCCCGAGGGTCGCCGACAGCCGGCGGCCGAGGATGCCGAGCGCCGCCTCCGCGACCGCGATCAGCGCGATGAGCAGGGCCAGGCGTACGACGGTGTCCTCGTCTCCGCCGGACACGATCGCGTCCACGACTCGTCCGGCCAGCACGGGGGTGGCGACGGCGAGCAGCGCGGTCACGACCCCGAGCAGGACGAACTGGGCGATGCGGACGCGGTGCGGACGGGCGAACGCGCCGATGCGGCGCAGCGTGGCGCGGGCGAAGGGGCGGCGCTCCTGCTCGGCGTTCATGACACTGTGCAGCTGTGTCCAGGCTGTGGTCTCCATGCTCATGGAAGAGAACCTAGGACCTCAAGCATCGTTGAGGTCAATGGTTCGACGACACCCGCCCCGCCGACCCGCTCTGTGCGCCTCCCGATCCGCTCCGTGCCCCTCCGCCCGCCCGCCCCGCCCTGCGTCCCCCGCGCGAAGGACCCGATGACCGTACGTAATGCTCTGTCTCCGTTTCCGCAACCCGCTGTTGGCGCGGTGCCGGAACCCTCTCCCGGTGTGACTGCGGTTCAGCTGCCCGAGCTTCCGGATCTGCCGGGGAAACGGTTCCCACGGCGCGTCCCGGTCCGCCAGATCCTGTGTCTGGTACCGCTTCTGCTCGTCACCGTCGTCGCGGTGCGGCACCGGTCGGTCCTCGCCGAGGGCTTCGGTCAGCTGCGGACGGCCGAGTGGCCGTGGCTGCTGGTCGCGGTCGGTGCGACCTGTCTGACCTGGGTCGCCGCCGCCTTCACCCGGCAGGGTGCCGTCGTCGAGCGGCTGCCCAGACGGCGGCTGCTGGCCACGCAGTTCGCGGCGGGCGCCGCCAACCACCTGCTGCCCACGGGGCTCGGCGCGAGCGCGGTCAACCTGCGGTTCATGACCGTGTGCGGGGTCCCGCTGGCCCGCTCCTCCGCCGCCCTCGCCCTGTACCTGCTGGCGGAGGCGGTCGGCCGGCTCGGCCTGCTGGCCGCGCTGCTCGTCGCGTTCCCCGACGCGCTGCGCCTCGGCACCCTCCTGCCCCACGGCGCGGTCGGCCCGCTGTTCGCCGCCGTCGGCGCGGTGCTCGTCGTGGCGGCGGGGGTGCTCGTCTTCGTACGACGGCTGCGCACCGCCGTGTGCTCCTTCCTGCGCACGGCACTGGGCGAGGCACGCTCGGTGCACGCCCGCCCGGCCCGCGCGCTCGCCCTGTGGGGTGGCTCGCTCGCCTTCCCCGCACTCCAGGCGACCGGTCTGGCCGCGGTGGGGCTGGCGTTGGGGCTTCCGGTGCCGCCCGTGCACATGGCCCTCGCGTACCTCGCGGCGACGGTCGCCGTCGCGCTGGTGCCCACTCCGGGCGGTATCGGCTCGGTCGAGGCGGCGCTGATCATCGCGCTGGTCGCCGCGGGCGGTCCGGCGGCCGTCGCCACCGCGGTGGTCCTGGCCTACCGGATCATCACGGTCTGGCTGCCGCTGCTGCCGGGCGCGCTGACGCTCGGCGCCCTGCTGCGCCTGAAGGTCATCTGAGCGTCGGCAGGAGCGCGCCACGAGTCCGGTACGCGGTGACCGGGGAGTAACGTGCGGTCCGTTTCCGTCGCGAGGAGGGTTCCTTCATGCCGGTGCGCAGCGAGCGTCAGGGTCACGTCACCACGGTCGTCCTCTCCCGCCCCGCCGCCAGGAACGCGGTGGACGGCCCGACGGCAGCCGAACTGACCGCCTCCTTCCGGGAGTTCGAGGCCGACGAAAACGCCCGGGTGGCGGTGCTGTGGGGTGCGGGCGGCACCTTCTGCGCGGGCGCGGATCTCAAGGCGATCGGCACCGAGCGCGGCAACCGGATCACCGAGGACGGCGACGGCCCGATGGGGCCGACCCGGCTGCGGCTGTCGAAGCCCGTGATCGCCGCCGTCGCCGGGCACGCCGTGGCCGGGGGCCTGGAGCTGGCACTCTGGTGCGACCTGCGGGTGGCGGAGGAGGACGCCGTCTTCGGGGTGTTCTGCCGCCGCTGGGGCGTCCCGCTCATCGACGGCGGCACGGTACGGCTGCCCCGGCTGATCGGCACGAGCCGCGCGCTGGACATGATCCTCACCGGACGTCCGGTGCCGGCCCGTGAGGCCCACGAGATGGGGCTCGCCAACCGCGTCGTCGCCACCGGCACCGCCCGCGCCGCGGCCGAGGAACTGGCCGCCGGCATCGCCCGCTTCCCCCAGGCCTGTCTGCGCGGCGACCGGGCCTCCGTCCTCGATCAGGAGGGACTGGCGGAGGAGACGGCGATGCGGGGCGAACTCCGGTACGGGCTGGGAGTGTTGGCCGAGGGCATGGCGGGGGCTGCACGGTTCGCCTCGGGCGCGGGGCGGCACGGGGCGTTCGGGGACGACTGAGCCGCGGGACGCGGCTGGTTCACGGCACGGTGACCGAAACCCGCCGCGGACCATCGGGCCTGGTAGGAACACCCGTACCGGATACGGCAGGATGAGCGGTCGCGCCGGGCCGCGGCCGTGCGGGCCGGCGCCACACGCACATCCCGTGAACGAGCAGGTGGCAACGTGACGAGTCCTCACATCCGGCCGTCGGCGAAGGTTTTCGCCGCTTTTCTTCTCCCCGGAGGTGCCCGGTGAAGCGCGCGCTCACAGTCGACGACCTGGTCATCGCCGGGATCGCGCTGGCGGCCGGCCTGCTCGCGGCGTTCCTGCTGCGCATGCTGCTGCGCTGGCTGGGCAAGCACGCCGACCGTACGCGCTGGAGCGGTGACGACGTCATCGTGGACGCGCTGCGGACCGTGGTCCCGTGGGCCGCGTTCGTGGCCGGCGCGGCCTCCGCCGGGGCGGCGCTGCCGCTGACGAGGACGGTGCAGAACCACGTCAACCAGGCTCTCACCGTGGTGCTGATCTTCGTGGTGACGCTGACGTCGGCCCGGGTGATCGCCGGCCTGGTGCGCTCGGTCACCCAGTCCCGCTCCGGCGTCGCGGGATCGGCCACGATCTTCGTCAACATCACCCGGGTCCTGGTGCTGGCCATCGGTTTCCTGGTGGTGCTGCAGACGCTGGGCGTGTCCATAGCCCCGATGCTCACCGCCCTCGGTGTGGGCGGTCTGGCGGTCGCCCTCGCCCTGCAGGACACCCTTGCGAACCTCTTCGCGGGCATCCACATCCTGGCCTCCAAGACCGTCCAGCCCGGTGACTACATCCGGCTGAGCAGCGGGGAGGAGGGGTACGTCGAGGACATCAACTGGCGGCAGACGACCGTCCGGGCGCTGTCCAACAACCTGATCGTCATCCCCAACGGGGAGCTCGCCAAGACCAACATGACCAACTTCATGCGGCCCGAGCAGCAGTTGACGATCCTGGTCCAGGTGGGTGTGGCCTACGACAGTGACCTGGAGCACGTGGAGCGGGTGACGAGCGAGGTCGTCGCCGAGGTGATGACGGAGATCACCGGCGCCCTCCCGGAGCACGAGCCGGCCGTCCGTTTCCACACCTTCGGCGACTCCCGCATCGGCTTCACGGTGATCCTGGGCGTCGGCGAGTTCAGCGACCAGTACCGGATCAAGCACGAGTTCATCAAGCGCCTGCACCGGCGCTACCGCGACGAGGGCATCCGCATCCCGGCGCCCACCCGGACGGTGGCCCTCCAGCAGGGCTCGGTCGTCATCCCGCAGCAGCGGAGCGTCGGGAACGAGCTGGGCGAAGCGGCCTCCGCCCAGCTCGACCACTGACTCAGAGCGTCGCCGACGCGTCGTGGTAGTGCCCGCCCGTCCGCTTGTGCGGGGTGGCCAGGGACGAGGTCACCGGTGTGACCGTCCAGTCCGGGTGCCCGGGCATCCGCGGCGTCGTCGTGCCGTAGAGCCACTCCCGCAGGAAGCCCGACTGGTCCTGGCCGGAGACCTGGGAGGCGACGGCGATGTAGTCCTCGGTCGTCGCCGACCCGCCCCGGTGGCGCTCCAGGAAGGCGCGCTCGATGGCGTTGAAAACGTCCTCGCCGACCGCCTGCCGCAGGGCGTACAGGACCAGGACCCCGCCCAGGTAGCGCTGGCTGTCGAAGAGGTTCACCGCGTTCGGCGCGGCGACCGGCCCCGAGTCGTGGCGCCACTGGTCGCCGCGGGCGTACGTGTTCTTCATCCGGGCTTCCATCGTGGTGAGGCCGATGGAGTCGGCCCAGCCGCGCTCGTAGCGGTACAGCAGCCCGTAGAAGTCGGCGTGGCCCTCGTTCAGCCACAGGTCCGCCCAGGTGTCGGGGCAGACGCTGTTGCCGAAGTAGGAGTGGACCAGCTCGTGCATCATGTGCGAGCCGATCTTCGACTCCTCCTGGAGCAGGTAGTTCGGCTTGTACAGCGTGAGGGTCTGGGTCTCCAGACCGGTGAAGTCGAAGGCGTTCGGGTCGTCGGAGTTGCAGGGCAGCAGTCCGTACGTCTCGAACGGGTAGGCGCCCAGTCGCGCCTCCAGCCACTCCACCAGTCCGGGGGTCAGGGCCAGCGCCGGTTCCAGCGCCTGGGCCCGCGCGGCCGGTACGACGTCCCGCAGCGGCAGGCCGTGCGGGCCCTGCCGGTCCTTGATCACGTAGTCGCCGACCGTGATCTGCACCAGCTCGGTGGCGATGGGTGAGCGGGAGCGGTACGTGTAGGCCGTCCGGCCGCCGTCGAGGTTCTCGGTGCACACGAGCAGGCCGCTCGCGACGCCGCGCAGTCCGGCCGGGACGGTGATGCGGAAGGTGAAGTCCGCCTTGTCGCGCGGGTGGTCGTTGCACGGGAAGACGGTGTGCGCCGAGTTCGGCTGGCCGGCCACCGCGAAGCCGTCGGGGGTGGGGACCCAGGCCGTGTGCGCGAGCGTGCGGCGCGGGTCGGCCGAGTACTCCACCCGCACGGTGACCCGGGCGCCGTCCGGCAGGGCCCTGTCCGGGGTGATCCGCAGTTTCTCGTCGACCTGCTCGAAGGCGGCGGTGCGGCCGCCGACGCGCACGGAGTGTATGTCCAGGCCGAGGGCGTCGAGGGAGAAGCGGGTGAGGGCCTGGCTGGTGCGCAGGTTCAGGGTCGTGGTGGCCTCGACGAGGCCGGTCGTCGCGTCGTAGGCGAGGTCGAGGTGGTAGGCCGAGACGCGGTATCCGTCGTTGCCCAGGGCGGGGAAGACGGGGTCGCCGAGGGTCTCGGGGCCCGGCGTCCCCTTGCCTCCGGGCGTCTTCCCCGCTGCCGCGTAGGCGGTGTGTCCCCCGGACAGGGCCATGGCGGTGCCGATCAGGGCGGTCGCCGGTGCCGTCACTCTGGTGCGATATCTCATGGTCAGCTTTCACTCGGGCGGCCGGATGGTCGGGTCCGGCCGTCTTCGGGATGGGCGATCTACCTACTTGACTGCGGGATCGGGCGGATCGGTTGCCCCGTGGAGCGGGCGATCCGCCTACTTGACCGCAGGATCGCGCGGATCGGTTGCCCGGCCGGGCACACGGCGTGTCCGGAAGTGGACGCAGACCGCTGTCGAACCGGGCTCGGTCACGAGATATCTTGATGTCGAGCAATGTTGCAGACGTGGAGCGGAGCACCCGGTGACTGACTCGACCATCATTTACACGCACACTGACGAGGCCCCGGCCCTGGCGACGTATTCCTTCCTGCCGGTGGTCGAGGCGTACGCCTCTCAGGCGGGTGTCGCCGTGGAGACCCGCGACATCTCGCTGGCCGGGCGCATCATCGCCGTGTTCCCGGAGTACCTGACCGAGGACCAGCGGATCCCCGACGCACTGGCGGAGCTGGGCGAACTGGCCAAGACGCCCGAGGCCAACATCATCAAGCTGCCGAACGTCTCGGCGTCGATCCCGCAGCTGAAGGCCGCGGTCGCCGAGCTGCAGGGCCAGGGCTACGCACTGCCGGACTACCCGGACGACCCCAAGAGCGACGAGGAGCGCGAGATCCGCGCCCGCTACGACAAGATCAAGGGTTCCGCCGTGAACCCGGTCCTGCGTGAGGGCAACTCGGACCGCCGCGCCCCCGCCTCGGTCAAGAACTACGCCAAGAACCACCCGCACCGCATGGGCGCCTGGACCTCCGAGTCCCGGACGAACGTGGCGACCATGGGCCAGAACGACTTCCGCTCCACCGAGAAGTCCGCGGTCATCGCCGAGGCCGGTGCCCTGCGCATCGAGCTCGTGGGCGACGACGGCACCACCACGGTCCTCCGCGAGTCCGTACCGGTCCTCGCCGACGAGGTCGTCGACGCGTCCGTGCTGCGCGTGGCCGCGCTGCGCGAGTTCCTGACCGCGCAGGTCGCCCGGGCCAAGTCCGAGGGCGTGCTGTTCTCCGTGCACCTCAAGGCCACGATGATGAAGGTCTCCGACCCGATCATCTTCGGTCACGTGCTGCGCGCCTTCTTCCCCAAGACGTTCGCGAAGTACGGCGAGACGCTCGCCGCGGCCGGCCTGACCCCCAACGACGGTCTGGGCGGCATCTACAAGGGCCTCGAAGGCCTGTCCGAGGGCGCCGAGATCAAGGCCTCCTTCGACGCGGAGCTCGCCGAGGGCCCGGAGCTCGCGATGGTCGACTCCGACAAGGGCATCACCAACCTGCACGTGCCGTCCGACGTCATCGTCGACGCCTCGATGCCGGCCATGATCCGCACCTCCGGCCACATGTGGGGCGCCGACGGCCAGGAGGCCGACACCCTCGCCGTCCTCCCGGACTCCAGCTACTCGGGCGTCTACCAGGCCGTGATCGACGACTGCCGCGCCAACGGCGCCTACGACCCGTCGACGATGGGCTCGGTTCCCAACGTCGGTCTCATGGCGCAGAAGGCCGAGGAGTACGGCAGCCACGACAAGACCTTCGAGATCCCGACCACCGGCACGGTCCGCCTCGTCGACCAGGCCGGCAACGTCGTGATCGAGCAGACCGTCTCGGCCGGTGACATCTTCCGCGCCTGCCAGACCAAGGACGCCCCGATCCGGGACTGGGTCAAGCTGGCCGTCACCCGCGCCCGCGCCACCGGCAACCCGGCGGTGTTCTGGCTGGACGAGACCCGCGCCCACGACGCCAACCTGATCGCCAAGGTCAAGACGTACCTGACGGAGCACGACACCGAGGGCCTGGACATCCGGATCCTGAACCCGGTCGAGGCCACGAAGCTGTCGGTGGAGCGGATCCGCCGCGGCGAGGACACCATCTCGGTCACCGGCAACGTGCTGCGCGACTACCTCACCGACCTGTTCCCGATCCTGGAGCTGGGCACCAGCGCCAAGATGCTGTCGGTCGTCCCGCTGATGGCGGGCGGCGGCCTGTTCGAGACGGGCGCCGGCGGCTCCGCCCCGAAGCACGTCCAGCAGCTGGTCCGGGAGAACTACCTGCGCTGGGACTCGCTCGGCGAGTTCTTCGCGCTGGTCCCGTCCCTGGAGCAGTACGCGACGTTCACCGGCAACACCCGCGCCAAGGTCCTCGCCGACACCCTCGACCGCGCCACGGCGACCTTCCTCAACGAGGACAAGTCCCCGACCCGTCGCGTCGGCGGCATCGACAACCGCGGCAGCCACTTCTTCCTGTCCCTGTACTGGGCGCAGGAGCTGGCGAAGCAGACCGACGACGCGGACCTGGCGAAGGCCTTCGCCGCGCTCGCCGAGACCCTCGCGGCGAACGAGCAGAAGATCGTCGACGAGCTGAACGCCGTCCAGGGCAAGCCGGCCGACATCGGCGGCTACTACCGGCCCGACCCGGCCAAGGCCGCCGCGGTGATGCGCCCGTCGGCCACCTGGAACGAGACGCTGGCGTCCCTGAGCTGACGTCCGCGGCCCGACGGCCTGTCGGGCCCGACGGCCCTCCGAGCTCCGCCCCTGCGGGCAGCCCGCCCGCGGGGGCGGAGCCACGTCCGGCCCTCTCGTCCGGGCAGAGCGAAGAGCACCGCCCGGGTTCCGCGAAGAGCACCGCCCGGGTTCCAACCGCCTTCCGCGGCGCGGGGGTACGGCTCGGCCGGTGCGTACACCGGTCCGAGCCGGCTCCTCACCACGAGGTCGGCGCCCGGTGCTCGGCGCGCCCGCCGTCGCAGGTCGACCTGCGACGGCGTCAGCCCGCGCGCCAGGCCCGGCAGCCCGTCGGCCGCGCGGTGTCCAGGAGTCGCGCGCGTACGGCGATGCGGTGGGCGGCCTGCGATGCGGCCCAGCTCGTGGACGGTCGTGCTGCGACACCGGGCCAGGGCACCGGCCTCACCACTCGCGGGTGGCGATCAGCTCCTCCACGTCCGCCTCCGCGAAGCCGTACGCGTCGGCGACGAACCAGAAGTTCTCGGCTATCTCCTCACGGGCCACCGTCTCGATCTCGCTGCCGGCCTCCTCGAACGCCGCCTCCAGGTCGTTGAACTCCCCGGTGGCCGCCCGGGTCAGGGCATACAGGGCGTCGAGGTCGGCGGGCCGTTCGGCCTCGATGCGCTCGCACAGGGCGAGGAGGATCGCCCTGCCCCGGTCCACCACGTGGTCGGGGTAGTAGTCGTCCCTGTACAGGGCGCGCAGGAACGGATGGGCGCTCACCCGCTCGTTGCTGATCGGCATGACGGTCCTCGGCGTGCTCGGTGATGTGGCATGTGGCACCTTGATCCTGCCCGAGACCACTGACACCGCCCCCGGAGCAGCCCGTGCCTCCTGTCGCACCGTCCTTCGAGTTCCTGCCCGGAGCGGACGCGTCCCCGGTGATCCTCCATGTTCCGCACTCCGCGCGGGAGATCCCGCCGGCCGTCCGCGCGGGGATCGTGCTGGACGACGGAGAGCTGGAGCGGGAGCTCGACCACATCACCGACGCGCACACCGCACGGCTCGCCGACGAGGCCGCACGGCTGGCCGCGGTCGCCCCGTGGCGGTTCGTCAACCGGCTCTCCCGGCTGGTCGTCGACCCCGAGCGGTTCCCGGACGAGCGGGAGGAGATGCTCTCGGTGGGCATGGGCGCGGTGTACACGCGGACCACGCACCGTGCCGTGCTACGGCCCGCGGACACCGACCCCGAGCCGTTGGTCGCGCGGTATTTCCGCCCGTACGCCCGGGCGATGACCGACGCCGTGGCGGACCGGCTGGCCGCCACGGGCCGGGCCGTGATCGTGGACGTGCACTCCTATCCCACCGAGCCGCTGCCGTACGAGCTGCACGGCGCGGGCCCCCGGCCGCCGGTCTGCCTGGGTACCGACCCTTCCCACACGCCGCCCGAACTGCTGGACGCCGCCCGGCGGGCGTTCGCGGGACTCGGTGACACAGGGCTCGACAGTCCGTTCAGCGGCGCCTATGTGCCGCTGGAGTTCTACGGCACCGAGCAACGGGTCGGTGCCCTGATGGTGGAGATCCGCCGGGACACGTACATGACCGAGCCGGGCGGTCCGGCAGGCCCCGGGCTGTCCCGGCTCGCCGAAGCGCTGGCGGAGCTGGTGGACGCGGTGACGGGGTGACGTCGAGGCGGCTCACGCCCGCAGCCACTCCGTGACCACCGTCTCCCCGTCGGTCCGCAGCCGCAGCGCGAACGGACCGGTGGGGGCCGCAGCGGATGCGAAGCGCCCCATGTCGTCGGCCTCCAGGGGCGCGGCCGACTGCGGGCCGGTGAGCACCTCGATCCGGGCCGCCCGCGGAGGCAGCAGCTGCCCCATCAGGCCCTGCGCGCTCACCTCCACGTCGATGGTCACCCCGTCCGAGTGGAAGGTCAGCATCCGCGGCACGTCCGCGGCACCTCTGACCGGGAGGGCGTCGACCACCGAGTCGAAGGTCAGCTCCGCGATACAGGCGTCGAGGTCGTGCAGCGCGTAGGCCTCGACGGCGATGCGGCCCAGCTCCGCCGGCACCGGGTCCAGGATGGCGGCGGCCCGGCGCAGCTCCTCCTCCAGCAGGTCGGCGTCGAACTCCGTGCCGTCGAAGCCCTCTTCACCGAGAGCCTCGTCCTCCGGGTCCATGCCGTTCGGATCGTTCATTCCGTTTAAGTCGTCCATGTCGTTCACAAGGCTTCCCGTGCGTCGAGTCGGGCCCGCAGGCGGCGCAGACAGCGCTGGCGCAGCGGGCCGATGCTGCCGACGGCGATGCCCAGTGCCGCGGACACCTCCTGGTAGCTGGGCGGTGGCGAGGCCATCAGGATGCGCAGCAACTGCCTGCACCGATCGCCGAGTTCCCCGAACTCCTGCCACAGATGCCGAATCCGCTCGGTCTCGGCGGCGGCCTCCTCCGAGTCGATGAGGAACTCCTCGGGCGTACGGTCCTCGCTGATCCGGTCGAGCAGATGCGGATCGTCCGTGGGCGTCAGCCGCCGCAGGCCCTTGAGCACCTTCAGGCACTCGTGGCGGGCGGTGCTCGCCAGCCACGACCCGGCCTTCTGCGGTTCGCGGATCCGCCCCAGGTGCTGGGCGAAACGGAACCACACGGTCTGGTAGACCTCGTGGCCGTCGGCGTCGGAGAGCCGGTGTGCGCGCACCACCGACCACACCAGCGGGCTCAGCCCCTCCACCAGCGCTTTCCAGGCCGCCGCGTCGCCGTCGACGGCTGACTGGACGAGCGCGCCGACATCTGCACGGTCCACGGCCCCACCCCTCGTGTACGGCAAGTCATCGTACGCCGCGGAGGGGGCGGCTCCGACCCTCATGACCCGTAAGCCAGCTGCACGACGGGGGCCGGGCGCCAGCTGGACGGACGGAGCGCCGGTACGTGCGCCCCACGCACTTCGGCGAACTCCGTGTTGGCCGCGAGCAGTTCCCGCCGGGCGGCACGCGCGTCGGGTTCCTTGTGCGCGGTCATGTGGGCGGCGATCATGCCGGCCACCACGGGAGTGGCGAAGGAGGTGCCGCTCCAGTACGCGAAGCCGTCGAACAGCACCCGGTCGGGTGTGGCCGTGCTGCCGTCCTCGCTCAACAGGCCGGTGTGCGGCGGGTACTGGCAGGTGCAGTTGTAGGCGAAGCCGAACCGGCAGTCGTCGTAGGTGGAGTGGTGGTACACGTACGGGACGGGCGCGTCGAAGCCCGTGAGGGAGCTGACCAGTCGCTCGCCGGGCGCGTAGGCCTTGACCCAGCCGCCGTGGTTGCTGAAGCAGGCACCGAACTCGCCGTCGCTGCGCAGCGCTCCGACCGACAGCACGGCGTCCTGGTAGTCGGGCAGGTCCGCGTAGGCGGCGGGCCAGAACGGCGTGGCGCTGGCGTTGTTGCCGGCGGCCGCGACGAGCAGGGTGCGCTGGTTCCGCAGCTCCTCCATGAAGGCGTCCATGCCGAGCAGGCCGTCGGTACGGCCGTTGGAGGTGCCGGCGGACAGGCTGAGGACCGCGGGCCAGCCGTGCCGGTCGACGGCCTCGAAGAGCTTCGCGCCGAACTCGGACTCCAGGACGGCGCCCGCGTCGTTCAGGGTGTTGCGTACGGTGACGTCCGTGTTGGGCGCGACGGCCGCGACGATCCCGGCGATGAACGTGCCGTGGCCCACGTACTGCTGCAGGACGCCCTGTTCGTCGGTCTCCTGGATCTGGGCGTCGCCCTGGGTGTGGGCCAGCAGCGGGTAGGAGCGGTAGTCGTGCATGAGGCCGTTGTCGATGACGAGGACGCCGATGGCGGTGTCGGCGTCGTAGGCACCCTCGACCACCGCCGGGTTGGGCCCGCCGGTGAGCGGGGCGGGCAGCGGCTCGTCGCCGGGGCAGGCGTTGACGGGGGCGATGGACACCACGTGGTTGCGGCTGACCAGGCGTCGCCCCGTGCGCCCCTCCGCCTCCCTGAGCGCGCGCAGGGCGCCGGCGACCGCCCGGTCGCCCCGTCGGTCGCCGTGGCCCGGATCGCCGACCTGGATACGGGTGATGCCCGTGCGGTTGGTCTCCGGACTCGCCCGGCGCACCTGGTCGGAGACCAGCCCGGTGGCGGCGGTGAAGTGCGTGCGCACGGTGTCCTCGACGACGCGGGCCTCCTCGCCGTCGCGGGCGAGGACGACGCCCTTCTCGTAGAAGAACTCGGCCGCGTCGTCCGGCCCCATCGCCAGGGGAACGTCGGGCATCGAACGCTGGATCTGGTCGAACTGCTCGTGGAATCGCTGAGGTGCCATGGCGTGTCCCTCCCACAGAAGCGGTGGTCCTCAATCAGAGCGGCCGGGCCGTCGATTGATACAGCGCCAAACGCGTGTGGGGTGCAACAGGGAGCACTACCATGCGTGGAGTGACAGCGGGAAGCGACTCTGTTCTCGAACTCCTGCCGATGGTGTTCGCCGCCCCGGGCGAGGCTCTGGCGAGGGCGGAGAGCCTGCTCGACAACGATGCTCCACCGTTGCATGCCTCCGTCGCCCACCAGGTGATCGGCATCTGGCAGCGGGACTTCGGCGATCTGCGGCTCGCGCTCACCCATCTGCGGCGCGCCCGCGACCTCGCGGCGCGCGCGGAGTCGGCCGACCGCGAGGCGGACGTCCTCGGCACGCTCGGTGTGGCGCTGGTCCACGCGGGCCGCACCCGGCAGGGGCTCACCGCCTTCGAGCGGGGCGTCGCGCGCGGCACCGGCCTCACCCGCGCGCGTGTCCTGTACCGGCGGGCCTACGTCTGGTGGGTGCTGGGCCGTCACGGCGAGGCGCTGGAGGACGTACGCCGGGCGATCGCCGTACTGCGGCAGGCCGACGACGTGATCTGGACGGCACGGGCGCTGACCCTGCGCGCGACCGTGCACCTCGCGCTGGGGGCGGTGGAGCGCGCCGACGCCGACTTCTCCGCCGCCGAGGCACTGTGGGACACCACCGGCCAGGAGCACGACAAGGCCGACGCCGTGGAGAGCCGGGGCCTCGCCGCGTTCCGCTCGGGTGACGTCCCGGTGGCGCTGCGGCTGCTCGACGAGGCCGAGGAGCGGTACGCCAAGCTCGGCACGCCGACGTTCATGCTGAGCATCCGGCGCGCCGAGGTCCTGATGGCCGCCGGCCTCGCTCCCGAGGCGCTCGCGGAGGCCGACGCGGCAATCGGCGTTCTCGACGGCATCGGCGGGCAGTCCACCCGCAAGGCGGAACTGCTGCTCGTCGCCGCCCGGGCCGCCCGGCTCGCCGGCGACCCGCACACCGCGATCGCGCGCGCCGCCCTGGCGGTACGGCTGTTCGCGGGGCAGCGGCGCACCTGGTGGGAGACGCACGCCCGGCTGGTGCTGATCGAGGCGCGGCTGGCCGCCGGGCGCGGTTCGGGCCGGCTGGTCGCGGACGCGGCCGCGGTGGCCGACCGGCTGGCCGGCTTCGGCGCGCCGACCGCGCCGGAGGCCTCGCTGCTCGCGGGCCGGACGGCGCTGGGCCTCGGCTGGACGGCGGACGCCGAACGGCACTTCGCCGTCGCCGCCCGCAGCCGGCACAGCGGGCCGCCGCTCGCCCGGCTGACGGGCTGGGTGGCGCAGGCGCTGCGGGCCCGGGCCGCCGGATCCGGCCGGGGGGTCCTGGAGGCCTGCCGGCGCGGCCTCGACGTACTCGACGACCATCGGATGACGCTCGGCGCCTCGGAGTTGCGAGCCCGCGCCACCGAGCAGGGCGCGGAGCTGGCCGCGCTCGCCCAGCGGGCCAGTCTCGACTCGGGCGGCCCGCGGCGGCTGCTGGTGTGGAGCGAGCGGTGGCGGGCCACCGCGCTGTCCGCGCCGCCGACCCGGCCGCCCGCCGACCCCGCGCTGCTCAGCGGCCTGACGGCGTTCCGCGAGATCGCCGCCCGCGCGGAGGCCGCCCGCATGGACGGTCACCCGGTCCTGGCGCTGGAGCGGGAACAGCGGCGCCTGGAACGGGAGATCCGCTCGCGGACCCTGCACATCCGCGGCGAGTCCCCCGGCGACGGGCACCGGTTCGACCCGGGCAGGCTGCTGGAACGCCTCGGTGACGACGTACGCCTGGTGGAGCTGGCCGTGCTCGACGGGCGGGTGCACGTGCTGCTGTGCGGGCAGGGGCGGGTGCGGCGGTTCGAGGCGGGACTGCTGTCCGACGCGGAACGCGAGGCCGAGCATGTGCAGGCCGGGCTGCGGCGGCTGGCCCATCCGGGGGCCGAGGCGAGGCTGCCGGTGGTGGAGGCGGCCGGGCGGCGCTTGGAGGAGCTGCTGCTCGGACCGGCCGCGGCGCACCTGGGCGGCGGGCCCGTCGTGGTGGTGCCGCCGGGCCGGCTGCACCGTGTGCCGTGGGCGCTGCTGCCCTCGCTGCGCGAGCGGGTGCTCAGCGTGTCGCCGTCGGCGAGCAGCTGGCTGCGCGCCCGGGAGACCGAGCCGCCGCCCGGGGGCCGCCAGGTGCTGGTGCGTGGACCGGGCCTCGCCACCGGCGGCGCGGAGGTGCCCGAACTGGCCGCCCGCTACGGCAGTCCCGTCGTGCCGGTCGTGCTGGAGGAGGACGACGCGCGCGTGCCCCGTGTCCTGGCGGAACTCGACGGTGCGGCGCTGGCCCACATCGCCGCGCACGGCACCTTCCGCGCGGACAGTCCCCTGTTCTCGGCGCTGCGGATGGCCGACGGCCCGCTGATCGTCCACGACTTCGAGCGCCTGGACCGCAGTCCGTACCGGATCATCCTGTCCTGCTGCGACACCGCCCGGTTCGCGTCGGTCGGCGCCGACGAGCTGCTCGGTCTGGTCACCGCCCTGCTGCCGCTGGGCACGGCGGGGGTGGTGGCGTGCAGCGCGCCCGTCAACGACGCCGCCGTGGTGCCGTTGATGCTGGCGCTGCACAAGGGGCTCAGCTCCGGTCTGTCCCTGGCCGAGGCGCTGCGCGACGCCCGGAGCGCGCTGCCGGGCGACGCGGTGCACCAGGCCACGGGGTGGGCGTTCACGGCGTTCGGGGCGGCCTGACCCCTCCCCCGATCACGGGGGTCAGACCGCCGGTCCGGTGCGTGGTTCAGGCCGGCTGGGCCTCCGGCGTCTCCACGAGCCAGGACAGCGCGGCGCGGTCGCCGGTGCCGAGGCGGGCGTACGCGCTGTACAGGTGGTTGCCGACGGTACGGATCGACAGGGTGAGCTGTTCCGCGATCTGCCGGTTGCTCAGCCCCGCGGCGGCGAGGGTGACGATCTGCCGCTGCCGGGTGGTGAGTTCACCGAGGACCAGCCCGGACAGGGCCGGGGTGCGGGCGCCCTGGCAGCGCCGGGCCAGGGCGGCGGCGCGGGTGCGTGAGGTGCGGGCGGCGCGCGGGTCGCGGTGAGCCCGGACGGCCTGGGCGTGCGCCTCGGCGGCGAAGAGCAGGAAGCCGCGCTCCGCCAGCAGCTCCGCCGCCCGGTCCAGGGCGGGTCCGTCGGCACGGGCGAGCGCGGTGGCGTGCGCGGCGAAGACCCCCGGCAGCCGGCCGGCGGCCTTCTCGGGCGCGCCGAGTCGTACGGCGTCGTAGGGCTCGTCGCCGACCGCCGCGAGCGCCGTACCGATGTCACCGCGCGCGACCGCGAGCCAGGTGTCGGCCGCGCCGCCGACGACCCCACGAGCGGTCGCCGCTTCACCGGGTCGGGCCGTCGTGGCGTCGCCGTCCCGGGCGACCGTCCCCTCGCCGGACTGGGCGGCGGCGAGGGCGAGTTCGGTCCGGCACGGCGGGTCGTCCGCCGCGCCGCGCAGGCCCTCGCGCGCCCAGGCCGCCGCTTCCCGCAGTTCTCCCCGCAGCCGCGAGAACCGCGCGCGGACGGCCGCGTATCCGGCCGGGACCGGCGCGCCCTCCGCCACCAGCCACTCCCCGACCGGCGTGGGCGTCGTCCGTACGTCGGCCGCCTCGATCCGCCGGGTCAGCTCGGCCTCCTCGGACTCCAGGGCGGCCTTCCACTCCTCCGGTCCGCGCGCCAGCCGCCTGGCCCGCAGGCGTCCGGCCGCCGCGCGCAACGCGGGGCCGTGCAGGGGGTGGGCAAGCCGGACGGCGCCGTGGTCCTCGACGCGGACCAGGCCGTCGGCCTCCAGGCGTTCGAGGCGGCGCAGGTCGAGGTCGTCCATGTCGAGCGGTAACGGTTCGCCGAAGGCCAGGAGTTCGAGGAGGTCACGCTCGTCGGGGTCGGTGCGGTCCAGGACCCGGGCCGCCCGTTCCCGTACGGTCGCCGTGAGCGGGAGCGGGCCGCGCCAGGCCCATTCGTCCGGGCCCGGAACGCGAACGCGGCGATCGCGTACGGCGCCCACCAGGTCGCGCAGCAACCGCAGGTCGCCCTGGCACAGGCGGTACAGGCGGTGGAAGGTCAGGGGTTCCGGTCCGGCGGCCAGCAGCTGCGCCGTCTCCTCGCGGGGCAACGGCGCGAGGGCGAGCCGCGGCAGCACCTCCCCGGTCCACAGACGGGACACCGCGCCGGGCATCGGAGCGCCGTCCGTGGCGACGACCACCAGCCGGGTGCGTCCCTGCACGGCGAGCTGGTGGACCAGGGCGGCGGACGCGTCGTCCAGCAGATGCGCGTCGTCGACCAGCAACAGCCTTACCCTGGCCAGCAGTTGGACGGCGCGGTGCAGGGAGACCGTGTCGGGCAGCAGGTGGGCGAACGCGGCGAAGGGCAGCTGCCGGGTCTCGGGCGTCCCGGCCACCCTGGCACAGTCGCCGCCGCGCAGCGCCTCCGTGACGAGCCGGGTCTTGCCGCAGCCCGCCGGGCCCGTGACCGCGATGCCGGCGTGGCCGGCACTCACCGACCGGCGGACCAGATCGAGTTCGTCCGTGCGTCCGGTGAACGGCCAGGGCAGTTCCAGGGTCTTCGCGTCCCGCTCGAAAGTCGTCACGAGAACTAGAGGCCGCCTACTCACTCCTGATACAGGGCGACTTGAGTAGCCCCCGACTCAGGCGCCCGAGGCCGCGTCGGCGGCAGTCTGAGCGTCATGACCGCACGCTACTGCTCCCTCGCGCAGCAGTCGGCCCCCGTCTTCGCACCGGGGCTGACCGCCGAGCGGATCGGTGCGCTCGTCGGGGGACGCCCGATGTGGGTCAACGGCACGGTCGTGCACTACTACTTCTTCGACGGCGACACCGACGGGTCCGTCATTCCCGTACCGGGAACCGGGCAGTCCCGGCGGGTGTCGTGGGCCGGTTCAAAGAAGCAACAGGACGTGGTGCGCGAGTGCTTCCAGGAGTGGCAGGACCTCGGCATCGGACTGTCGTTCGTCGAGGTCGCCGACCGCTCGGAGGCGGAACTGCGCGTCGGGTTCCAGCTCGGCGACGGATCGTGGTCGACCGTGGGCAAGGACGCGCTCCAGGTCGGTCTGCACGACCGCACCATGAACTTCGGCTGGGACCTGACCGCGCCCGGGGAGCGTGGGACGGCCCTGCACGAGATCGGGCACGCGCTCGGTCTGCTGCACGAGCACCAGAGCCCGTTCGCGGGCATCCACTGGGACGACGAGGCCGTGTACGCCGATCTGTCGGGCCCGCCGAACTTCTGGGGCCGGGACAGGACCTGGTTCAACATCCTGCGCAAGCTCGACCCGGACGAGGTCAACGGCTCCGTCTGGGATCCGCAGTCCATCATGGAGTACCCCTTCACGGCGGGACTGATCCTGGAGCCGGAGCAGTACCACTCGGGCCTCAACCCGCCCGGCACCCTCTCCCCCGCCGACAAGGAGTACGTCCTGCGCTGGTATCCGCCGGCCGGGCCCACCCGTCGGCCGACCGCGCTGGTGCCCTTCCGTTCGGCGCCGGTCGTGCTCGGCGCGGGCGAACAGGCCGACTTCACGGTGGAGCCGCCGGAGACCCGCGAGTACACCGTGGGCACCTTCGGCGACAACGACGCCGTCGTCGTGGTCTTCGAGGAGCGGGACGGGGAACCCCGCTACCTCGCCGGTGAGGACGACGGGGGAACCCCGCACAACGCCACCGTAAGGGCCCGTCTCGTCAAGGGCCGCCGCTACTTCGTCCGTGTGCGCCTGTACTCCACGTGGGGTTCGGGGGAAACCGCGGTCATGTGCTGGTGACAGCACGAGTCAGCCGCACACGGGCGGACGGACCACCGTCCGGCACCGGGGGAGCGGCCGGGGACGTCACCTTCGGGGGAGGGTGACGTCCCCGGCCACGCCACTCCCCCGCCGGGCTCTCGTACGACAGGCCGGTGGCGACCCGGGCGTCAGCCAGACCGGGCGGAGTGACCCCTGCGGCGCCACTCCTCCGCGAGGAGTTCGTACGAACGGACCCGGGCCGCGTGCCCGTGGGTGATCGTCGTGATGAGCAACTCGTCGGCCTGCGTGGCCTCCTGAAGCTGCTCCAACCGGTCGGCGACCCTGGCCGGGGAGCCGACGAACTGGGTGTCCAGGCGGTCCTGGACCAGCGCCCGGTCCTGCTCGTTCCACACGTGGGCGCGTGCCTCGTCCGGCGTCGGGAACTCGATGGCTCCCTCGGCCGTGCGGATGCTGCGGACCCACGGGCCGTAGCCGGTGGCGAGTTCGCGGGCGGTGTCGTCGTCCTCGGCGACGACGACGTCGGCCGACACACTGACATGCGGCTTGTCGAGGAACTCGGAGGGCTGGAAGAACGCCCGGTAGCCGTCCACCGCCTCCAGGACCGTGGCCGGGCTGACGTGGTAGTTCGCCGCGAAGCGCAGGCCACGGGCGCCGGCCGTCTCGGCGCTCTCGCCCCCGCTGCTGCCCAGGATCCACAGCTCGACGTCGGCTCCCTCCCCCGGTACGACGTGCGCCTCCTCGCCCTCCGGGGAGCGATAGGTGCCGGCCAGCAGGGCGAGGATGTCGTCGATCTGCTCGGCGTAGTCCTGGGACTGGGCGCCCGGCAGCAGAAGCAGCCGGCGCTGCAGCGCGATCCGGGGCGAGCCGAGCAGGTGCTCGAAGGAGAAGCGGGGCGGGATGCGCAGACCGTTGGGTGCGCGGCCGTCCACGACGGGCGTCGCCGTCGGCGGCGCCGCCGTGGCCGTCGCCCCGGGTGGGCGGCCGCCGGAGCGGCCGAGGCCGAGGTCGAGTCGGCCCGGGTGCAGCGCGTCGACCAGGCCGAACTCCTCGACCGTGGACAGCGCGGTGCGGTGGCCGAGTTGTACGGCCCCGGAGCCGAGCCTGATGGTGGAGGTGGCGGCGGCGGTGAGGGCCAGGACGACCGCGGGGGACGTGCCCGCGACGCCGGGGTTGAGATGGTGTTCGGCGAACCAGTAGCGGGCGTATCCGAAGCTCTCGGCCCGCTGCGCCAGGTCGATGGAGTTGCGCAGCGCGTCGGCCGCGGTGGCACCGGACGCGATCGGGACCAGGTCGAGGACGCCGAGCGGGATCTCAGACATGGGCGGGCTCCTCGGCCGGCGAGGTCGCCGGGAGCACCGGCCCCCACGCGAAGGGCGGATCGGGTATCTCGCGGCGCAGGACCGGCGCGACCGCGGACTGGAAGAGCTCCAGCGAGTCGCGGTGCCGGGTGTCCGTCAGTCCGCCCGCGTCGGCGTGCAGATGCAGCACGGTGTGCCCGAACTGCTCGTGGTAGCGGTGCACCTTGTCGATGATCTGCTGCGGGCTGCCGACGAGCGCCGAGCTGCGCTCGACGAAGTCCTCCAGGGTGGCGAAGACGGGTTCCAGGCCCAGCCGTTTC
Organism: Streptomyces sp. NBC_00289; assembly: GCF_041435115.1. Classification (NCBI taxonomy): domain Bacteria; kingdom Bacillati; phylum Actinomycetota; class Actinomycetes; order Kitasatosporales; family Streptomycetaceae; genus Streptomyces; species Streptomyces sp. NBC_00289. The sequence continues at coordinate 2,098,629 of NZ_CP108046.1, forward strand.
TGGAAGGCCAGGTTGCCTTCGAACACCGGCCGGTAGGCGGCCAGCGCCTCCTGTGACGTCGGGGCCGCGTACAGACCCGCGGTGCCGGCTCCGACGGCGATGTCCGCCGGGTCGTGGCCGTAGTGCTCCCAGCGCTCGCGGTAGTGGCGGATCAACTCGGCGTACGGCTCGATGGGGTTGGTGACGTTCGCGGAGAACAGCGGGTCGCCGTAGCGGGCGGCGAGGTCGACCGACTCCTTGCTGGTGGCACTGCCGTGCCAGACCCGGACGGGCTGCTGCAACGGCCGCGGCCACACCTCGGCGTCGGTGAGCTCGGGACGGAAGCGGGTCCGGGCGGTGACCTTGTCCTGCCTCCAGATCTGCCGGAACACCTCGTAGCTCTCGGCGTTGCGCTCCCACTGGTCCTCGGGCGTGACGTCGAACAGGTCGCGCTGGGCGGCGCCGTTGCCCTTGCCGATGATCAGCTCAAGGCGTCCGTCGGAGAGATGGTCGAGGGTGGCGTAGTCCTCGTAGGCGCGCACCGGGTCGAGGAGGCTCAGCGTGGTCACGGCGGTGAACAGGCGGATGCGGCGGGTGAGCGCGGCGATGTGGCTGAGGACGACCGGCGGCGAGGAGGAGATGAACGGCCGCTCGTGCCGCTCCCCCACCCCGAATCCGTCGAAGCCCAACTCCTCGGCGAGCACCGCGTTGTCCAGGACCTCGCGGAAGCGCTCGTGCGTCGGCTTCCGTACGCCGGTCACCGGGTCCGGGGCGTGCACGATCAGGGTGATCGCGAGGAACCTCACGAGGCCGCCCGCTCTTCGGCCACGGCGTCCGGGTGGGCGAGGCCCAGGTGGTCGCGCAGGGTGGGGCCCTCGTACTCGGTACGGAAGACGCCCTGCTCCTGGAGCAGCGGGACGACCTTGTCGGCGAAACCGTCGAGGCCGCCCGGGGTGATGTGCGGGACGAGGATGAAGCCGTCGCTCGCGTCGGCCTGTACGTAGTCGTTGATGGTCTTCGCGACGGTGGCCGGGGAGCCGACGAAGTTCTGCCGGTTGCCCGTCTCGATGACCAGGTCACGGATCGACCAGTTGTTGGCCGCCGCCCGCTCGCGCCACTCGCGCGCGACGGCCAGCGGGTCCCGGTACATCCGCACCTGGGCGCGGCCACGGGCGATGTGGTGCTCGCCGAGGTCCGGGTCGATGTCCGGCAGCGGGCCTTCCGGGTCGTACGAGGAGAGGTCCCGGTTCCAGACGAACTCCAGGTGCTTGATGGCCGTGGCGCCGCTGACCTGCCGGCGGCGCACCTCCCTGGCCAGCTCCTCGGCCTCGGCGTCGGTGTCGCCCAGCACGAAGCTCGCGGCGGGAAGGATCTTCAGCTGGTCGTGGCCGCGGCCGTACTTGGCGAGGCGGCTCTTGACGTCCGTGTAGAACTCCTGGCCCTCCTTGAGGGTGGCGTACCGGCTGAAGATCGCGTCGGCGCCGGAGGCGGCGAACTCGCGGCCCTCGTCGGAGTCGCCGGCCTGGAAGATGACCGGGCGGCCCTGCGGGGAGCGCGGGACGTTGAACCGGCCCTCGATGTCGAAGTGTTGCCCCTGGTGCACGAAGGCGCCGGCCTTGGCGTCGCTCAGGAAGGTGCCGGAGGCCTGGTCGGCGAGGATCTCGTCGCCGTGCCAGGAGTCGAAGAGCTCGTGGGTGGTGGCCAGGAACTCCTTGGCGCGGGAGTAGCGCTCGTCCTGCGGCAGGAAGCCGCCACGGCGGAAGTTCTCGCCGGTGAAGGCGTCCCAGGAGGTGACGACGTTCCAGGCGGCGCGGCCGCCGGAGAGGTGGTCGAGGCTGGCGAACTGGCGGGCGACCTCGTAGGGCTCGTTGAAGGTGGAGTTGATGGTGCCGGTCAGGCCGAGGTGGTCGGTGACGGCGGCGAGGGCGGCGAGGACGGTGAAGGTGTCGGGGCGGCCGACGACGTCCAGGTCGTAGATCTTGCCGCCCTGTTCGCGCAGCCGGAGTCCCTCGGCGAGGAACAGGAAGTCGAACCTGGCGCGTTCGGCGGTCCGCGCGAAGTGCGCGAAGGAGCTGAACTCGATGTGGCTGCCGGCCGCGGGGTCGCTCCACACGGTGGTGTTGTTGACGCCCGGGAAGTGGGCGGCCAGATGGATCTGCTTCAGCGGCTTGCTCATGGGTCTGCGGTCCTTCCGGCTCAGGCGGTGGCGTAGCGGCTGGCGGGGCGGGTCAGGCCCAGCAGTCCGCGCAGGGTGTCGGCCTCGTACGTGCGGCGGAAGGCGTCGCGGCGCTGGAGTTCCGGGACGAGGCCCCGGGTGATGGCCGGGAGGTCGTGGCCGTGCACGGCGGGGCGCAGCCGGAAGCCGGTGAGACCGGCAGCTCGCAACTCCTCCAGCAGGTCCGCGAGTTGGGCCGGGGTGCCGGTGAAGATCCGGGCGTCGCTGCGGTACTCCTCGCCGGCCAGGGTGTCGAGGCGGTCGCGGCGGGCGGCGGCCTCGGCCGGGTCGTCGTCGAGGAAGACCACCAGATCGCCGAAGACGTGCACCGGCTCGGCGGCACGTCCGGCCGCCTCCTGTTCGGCGCGGATCTCCGCGACGATCGCGCGGGCCTGGCCGGCGTCGTGCGGGGTGACGTATCCGATGTCGGCCTGGCGGGCCACCAGCCGGTACGGCACGGTCCGATGGGCGAGGGCGCTGACGACCGGCTGGCCCTGCGGCGGCCGGGGTGTGATCGACGGGCCCTTCACGCTGAAGTGGCCGCCCTCGAAGTCGATGTAGTGCAGCTTGTCGCGGTCGATGAAGCGGCCCGTGGTGACGTCCCGGATCTCCGCGTCGTCCTCCCAGCTGTCCCAGAGCCTGCGCACGGCCTCCACGTAGTCGGCGGCCTCGTCGAAGAGGTCGGTGACCAGCTCCTGGGCGTCGGGGCTGTCGAAGGCCTCGATGCGGGGGATCGTGCGCCGGCCGAAGTGGGCGGCCTCGTTGGAGCGCGCGGTGATCTGCACCCGCAGGCCGGCCCGGCCGGTGCTCACATAGTCGAGGGTGGCGATCGCCTTGGAGATGTGGAACGGCTCCGTGTGTGTGGCCACCACGGTCGGGACGAAACCTATGTGCCGGGTCAGCGGCGCGATGCGTGCGGCGAGCAGTACGGCATCGAGACGGCCGCGGACCTGGTCGGTGCGGTCGTCCGGCTCGAGGAGGTGCGAGGACTGCAGACCGAGGCCGTCCTCGAAGGTCACGAAGTCGAGCAGGCCGCGCTCTGCCTCGGCGACCAGGCCGGCCCAGTGGCCGGCGGTGAACAGGTCCTGGGGCCGGGACACGGGCTCCCGCCAGGAGGCGGGGTGCCAGCCGGTGCCGTCGAGGGCGACGGCGAGATGCAGCGAAGGAGAAGGGGACACGAGTGGGTGCCTTCCTGGAGGTCCGTACGAGAGCGCCGGCCCTCACGGGGAGGGGGGCCGGGCATGGGCAACGGGGTCAGGAGCAACAGAGCGCGCCGGCCACACGCTGGAGGTCGATGTGCGGCCGGGAGTGGAGGTGGACGGACCGCAGTACGCGTGCCATGTCCGTCACCTCCGTGCGTCGGGCCCGGTGGGCCGTGCGGGCCCGCGTCGAGCGCGTCTCGTCCCTCGTCACAACGGTCCCGGCGCGCCGTCTGTTCCGGGTCTGCGGACCCGGACGACGGTCGAGCGGCGGCGCGGGGTGGGGCCGGTCGACTCGTACGTCCGGATCGCGGTGATCAGGAGTCGGTCAGCGGCAGCCCGGGCGGGTTGACCTCGGACTTGGCGACCGCCTCGTTGGAGAGGTTCCAGGCGGCGAGCCACTTGGCGTACTGGCCGTTGTCTATCAGGTGGTTGATGGCGTCGGCGAGGGGCTTGGCGAGCCCGCTGTCCTTCTTGGCGGTCGCCGCGATCAGACCCTGGAGGGACGCGCCGGCGCCTGAGTAGGTGCCCGCGTTGACCGTCGGCGCGTTCGTGCGCGCGGTCTGGGTGACGTGGTAGGCGACGCTCGGGTTGGGGCTGAAGTAGGCGTCGATCTTGCCGCTGCTGAGCGCCAGGTAGGTGCTGTTGTTGTCCTGGAAGTACTTGATGGTGAGCTTCTTGCCCTCGCTCTCCAGCTTCTTCTTCCACGCGATCAGGATGCGCTCCTGGTTGGTGCCCGCGCCGACCGAGACGGTCTTGCCCGCGAGGTTCTCGTAGTCACCGTCGAACTTCCAGCCGGCGGACTTCAGCGCCTCGAAGCCGAGGTTGTCCTGCCGGTAGGAGGCGAACTCGTACTTCTTCTTCCGCTCCTCGGTGTCGGTGACGTTGGTGAAGGCCACGTCGACCTTCCCGCTGTCCATGCCGACGAAGAGGTTCTCCCAGGTGAACCGCTTGGTCTCGGCCTTCAGACCGAGCACCGCGGCGACCAGGCGGGCGAGATCGGGCTCCGAACCGGTGAGGGTCTTCTGGTCGCTGCCCACGTATCCCAGCGGCGCGGAACCGGACGGCAGAGTGCCGCTGCCGATCACGAGCTTGCCGCTCTTCCTGATGGCGTCCGGCAGTTCCGCGCTGATGGACTTGACCTCGGACACCTTGAGGGTGGTCTCCTTGGCGGCGCCGTTGGAGAACTGGCCCACGGTCACGGTTCCGGAGGCGCTCCCGGTGCTGGTGGCCGCGTCGCTGTCACCACCGCAGGCGGCGAGCCCGGTGGCGAGGGTGGCGACCGCGGTGGCCGCGGTGATGCCGCGAAGCAGGCTGCGTCGGGTGAGGTGGGTAGGCATGGCCGTCCTTTGTCGCTGAGGAGAGAGGGTGAAGGGTGAGGCGTGGGGGGAAGTCGTGGGGCACGGTGTCCCGGTGGGTCAGAGCACCTTGCTGAGGAAGTCCCGCGTCCGCTCGTTGCGCGGCCGGTCGAGCACCTCGCCGGGCGGCCCCTGTTCGACGATCCTTCCGCCGTCGATGAAGACGACCCGGTCGGCGATCTCCCGGGCGAAACCGACCTCGTGGGTGACGATGACGAGGGTGGTACCGCTGGTCGCCAGATCCTTGATGACGGCGAGGACCTCGCCGACGAGCTCGGGGTCGAGGGCCGAGGTCGGCTCGTCGAAGAGGATGACGCCGGGCCGCAGGGCGAGGGCGCGGGCGATGGCCACGCGCTGCTGCTGGCCTCCCGACAGCTGCCGCGGATAGGCGCCGATCTTGTCGCCGAGGCCCACCCGGTCGAGCAGATCGCGCGCCAGCTCCAGGGCCCGGGGCCGGGACAGCCTCCCGGTGGCGACCGGCGCGGCGGCGACGTTGTCGAGAACGGTCAGGTGCGGGAAGAGGTTGAAGTTCTGGAAGACGAAGCCGATCCGGCTGCGCTGGGCCAGGATCGCCCGCTCGCTGAGCTCCTTGAGCCCCACGCCGTGCCGCCGTACGCCGATCAGCTCGCCGCCCACGCTGACGTGGCCGATCTCCGGCTTCTCCAGGTGGTTGATCACCCGTAGCAGCGTGGACTTGCCGGAGCCGGACGGGCCCAGGATGACGGTCACCTCGCCGGGCCGCACGGTCAGGTCGATGCCGTCCAGCACCCGGTGGGCGCCGTACCACTTGTGCACGTCGTGGATCTCGACCGCGGCGGGCGCGATCTCGAGGATCTCGGCGGTCATACGGCTGCCTCCCTGCGTATGCGGGCCCGCAGGTCGGTGAGACCGGTGCGCAGCTTCTGCAACGGCGTCGGCGGCAGGGAGCGCGTGGCGCCCCGGGCGTAGTACCGCTCGACGTAGAACTGGACGACGGAGACGAGGGTCGTGAGGATCAGGTACCAGACGGTGACGACCAGCAGCAGCGGCACGATGTCACCGGGATACGTGGAGCCCATCGACTGTGCGGAGCCGAACAGGTCGAGCAGGGACACGTAGAAGACCAGCGAGGTGCTCTTGATCAGGCCGATCAGCTGGTTGACGTAGTTCGGCGTGATGGATCTCAGGGCCTGCGGGAACACGATCTTCGTGAACTGGTAGCCCTTCGGCAGGCCGAGGGCGGCGGCCGCCTCGTGCTGGCCCTGGTCGACGGAGAGGATGCCGCCACGGACCACCTCGGCGGCGTACGCGGCCTCGTTGAGGCTGAGGCCGATCACGGCGACGACCATGTCGGTGGCGAGTTTCGACTCGTCGAACCTGAAGAAGGCGGGGCCGAAGGGCACACCGACGCTCAACGTCTGGTAGAGCGCGCTGAAGTTGTACAGGAAGATCAGGACCACGATCAGCGGCACCGAGCGCAGCACCCAGACGTAGGTCCAGCTGACCGCCCGCAGCACCGGGCTCTTCGACAGCCGCGCCAGCGCGAGCAGGATGCCGCCGAGCAACCCCAGCACGGCGCTGTACGCGGCGACTTCGAGGGTGATCAGGAGCCCGTCGACGATGGTCGGCCGCAGGAACCAGTAGCCGAAGCGGTCCCACTGGTAGAAGGGGTTGGAGACCAGGCCGTGGGCGAACTGGGCCGCCAGGACCAGGACCACCGCGGTGGCGATCCAGCGGCCGGGCCGACGCAGCGGCTGAACCCGCTGGGCGGTAAAGGATTTTGACGGGGTATCAGCGGGTGGCGGTGCCTCGGCGAGGGACACGGCGGCGCCAGGGGGTTCACTCATGGAGGGGCTCCGGCGGAGTCGGACACCTGGGACCGCGACGGCGTCGAGCGGCTACGGCGCGGCAGCGGGACGGGGACAGGCCTGCTGCGCGACGCGACGCACGGGATGGCGCGGAACCGGGGGCTGGGCGGACAACGGCACACCGCGCGGGCGGTGTTCGTCAGAAGACGGGTCGGCAGAGAGCCGAGAGGCGGTGCGGCGGCGCGGTCAGGCCTACGGAGAAGTCGTCAGCCTCGACAGCGGGCACAGCCCGGTGCGCTACACAGTGCGCTGCTGACGCGGAGCAGATCGACGGGGCGATCGGCGACCAGGCGGTTCACGCAGGGCGGTACGCAGCCCGAGGGGCGGCGTGCGGCCGTCCTGGGAGCTGCGTACATGTCGTCACCTGTCACTGTCACGGCCCAGTGGGCCTCGCGCTTACCGAAAGGGCATCCGGTCCGGTCGTCACCTGGGGCACCCCACCGCGTGCGAGGGTTGCCGGTCAGCTAGCCAGGGCTTGTCGCTGACACTCATGACCGTTCTGGGGCTGATTCAAGACAATCACCGAACGACTGTCAACGCCGGTCCATCAGGTGGACGGCCCGGGTGGACGGTTGGCCGGACGGCTACGGCCTGCGGGCGGCGTGGGCCGCCCAGTCGAGGATCTGTACGGCCGCGCCGGCGGCCTCCAGCCCCCGGCAGCGGGCGTGATGGCGGCGAGCGATGCCGTCGAGGTCGAGGTGGGCGGCGAAGGCCGGGTGGGCGGCCAGGTGGCGGGCGTGGGCCCACAGGGCGGGGTGGTCGGCGACGCGATGTACCGCCGCGGCGTCCAGGTGGTGGCGGTGCACGGTGTCGAGTTGGACCAGAGTGACCCACAACTCGACGTCGGCTGCGGTGAGTTGGTCGCCCACCAGGTAGTCGTGCGCGGCCAGCCGCCGCTCCAGCGATCCCAGCGTGGCGAACAGCGTGTCGAGCGCCGCCGCCCGCACCGTCGCGTCGACGTCGGCACGTCCGGCGCGCTGCGCGGCCGCGTCGACGCCGCGGGCGCACAGCCGTTCCACTGAGTGGATCTCCGTCTCGGCGCCGCACGGGTACAGCGCCGGACGGCCGCCGCCGAAGTGCCGGGCCAGGTCGCGCGTCACGTCCGGGGCGTGGGTGCTGACGATGCGGCCGGACCAGTCGTCGCTGAGCACCGGCCCCGCGGCCGCGCCGGCATACCGGTGCGCGCTCGCGTCGTACAGCGGACGCAGTGCGGAGTACCCCCCGTCGGAACAGTCGGGGACGGCGTCCAGGACGGTCACCGGACAGACGTCGGTGAGGCCGAGCAGGCTGTGGACCACGGCGATGCGCAGCCCGTTGGGACAGGCGGGCGAGAGATGGAGGCGGTAGCGGCGCGGTACGGCGTAGTGCCCGCTGCGCGCGTCCCGGCCGATGCGGCCGCGGAAGGCGGGGGCCGAGGATGCGGAGGTGGCGGGGGCGAGCGGCGTGACGGACATGGATCTCCCCGGGGTAGGTGCGCAGACGTACGCGCGGCGGAAGCGACGTCGGGCGATCGGCGTGCGGCGGGCACTCGCGCGCGCCGTCAGGGGCGGTGTCGTGGAGGACACCGGGGGCGCGGGGTGCGGCCGGGCTCAGCCGAGGGGCGGCCTGATCGCGCTGCAGACACGCTGCAGATCGATGTGGCGGCGGGAGGTCAGAAGGGGCGACGGCGGGGTCGTAGGGCTCACACGACTCCTGACCGGTCCGACGCGCCCCATGTTTCCCTACCTGTTCACTAGGATTCCCCTAGGGAGTGTGAATCCGCATCCAGGCCGCGTCAAGGGGACGTCCACCGACTGGTTGCGGCGGTGTGGGCGGAGCGCAGTAAGCGGCACTCGACGCGGTGCGTGTCGCAGCACGTGAAAGGGCCCCGCGGGCTCTCGCCCGCAAGGCCCTTCGCACCGTCGGGACCGGTCACGCAAGCCGCTTCAGAGGAGTGCCGTGCACCGGCCGCCGGGGCCGCCTGACACTACGCACCACCTCCACAGGGACACCCCTTCTCCGGGACGCCCGCGCAGTCGGCTGCCGCATCGTCAGTCCGCCCTCACGGGATGCGTGAGGTTCGTTCCGGTCGCCGGGTCGAACACGTGAGCCTTGGTCATGTCGACCTGCAGCTCCACCGTTTCGCCCTCGCGGGCAGACGTGGCGGCGTCGAGGCGGGCCACGATCTGATGGGTGTCCGCGCCGGTGTCGCGCAGACCCGAGTCCTTGGCGAGCTCCTCCAGTTCGGCAGTCGTCGCCGCCCCGCCCTCCGCGCTGAAGTAGGAATACACATCGGAACCCAGCGACTCCACCACCTCCACGGCGGCGGTGAAGACCGGGCCCGTCCGGTCCCGGTCGTGTGACAGGGCCGCGTCCTCGAAGGCCTCCGGCCGAAGCCCGAGGATGACCTCGCGAGGGGCGTTCTGCCTTTCCAGCGCCTGCCTCGTACGGTCGTCGAGGGTCAGATCGCCCAGGGGCGAGCGCAGGGCGCCGCCCTCCAAGGTGGCGTTCAGGAAGTTCATCGCCGGGGAGCCGATGAAGCCCGCGACGAAGATGTTGCGCGGCAAGTCGTACAGTTCGGCGGGTGTGCCGATCTGCTGGACCAGGCCCTGTCTCATGACCACGACCCGGTCGCCGAGCGTCATCGCCTCGGTCTGGTCGTGGGTGACGTACACGGTGGTCGTGCCCAGACGCCGCTGTAGCCGGGAGATCTGAGTGCGCATCTGTACCCGGAGTTTCGCGTCCAGGTTGGACAGCGGCTCGTCCATCAGGAACGCCTTGGGATCACGGACGATCGCCCGCCCCATGGCCACCCGCTGGCGCTGCCCGCCCGAGAGGTTGGCGGGCTTGCGCTCCAGGTGCTCGGTGAGGTCAAGGATCCGAGCGGCTTCCGTCACCTTGGCGTTGACGGTGTCCTTGTCCACCTTGGCCAGGCGCAGCGGGAAGCCCATGTTCTCCCGGACGTTCATGTGCGGGTACAGGGCGTAGCTCTGGAACACCATGGCGACGTCGCGTTCCTTGGGAGCCAGGTCGTTGACGACTCGGCCTCCGATGCGCAGGGTCCCCTCGGTGATGTCCTCAAGTCCGGCGATCATGTTCAGGGTGGTGGACTTGCCGCATCCCGACGGACCGACCAGGATCACGAACTCGCCGTCGGCGATCTCGAGGTCCACGTCCTTCACGGCGAGGGCCCCGTCGGGAAAACGTTTGGTGACTCCCTCAAGGATGATCTCGGCCATGGATGGTGCCTCCTTGCCTTCATGCCTTCCGGGTCCGAGCACTGCGGTCGGTGTCTCGGACCGGTGGCCTGTCTGCCGCGGTCGGCCCGTTCACCCCTTGACTGCCCCGGAGGTCAGTCCGGCGACGATCCGCCGCTGGAAGAACAGGACGAAAACGATGATCGGGATGGTGATGACCACAGCGGCGGCGGCGATCGACCCTGTGGGCTGCTGGAACTGGGAGCTCCCGGTGAAGAACGCGATCGCGGCCGGCACGGTGCGCGCGGCCTCGGTGGAAGTCAGCGAGATCGCGAACAGGAAGTCGTTCCAGCAGAAGATGAACACGAGAATGGCCGTGGTGAACACGCCCGGCGCGGCCAGCGGCACGATCACCATCCGGAAGGCCTGCGCGGGCGTCGCCCCGTCGACCTTGGCGGCCTTCTCCAGATCCCAGGGGATCTCCCGGAAGAACGCCGACAGGGTGTAGATCGCGAGCGGCAGGGAGAAGGTCATGTACGGGATGATCAGCCCGACCCAGGTGTCGAAGATCCCGATGACCCGCTCGATGTTGAACAGTGGTGACACCAGGGAGATCGGGGGGAACATGGCGATCAGCAGTGACATGCCGATGAGCACCCGCTTGCCGGGGAAGCGCAGCCTGGCCACCGCGTAGGCGGCCATGGTGCCCAGCACCACCGCGATCACCGTGGAGATCAGGGCGATGCCGATCGAGTTGATCAGCGCCCGGGTGAACTCGGAGGTCTTGAAGATCCCGCTGTAGTTCTCCCACGTCCATTCCCTGGGGATGTAGTCGCCGTCCGTCAGGGTGCTGGGCTTCTTGAACGACAGCGCGGCGATCCACCACACCGGGAACAGCGCGTACAGGACCACCACCACGTTCACGACGCCCCATCGGGCGGCATGCGTCTTTCCCACGGCGGCCATCAGCGCTTCACCTCCGCGCCGGGTGCCGCCGCGCCGAACAGTTTGACGAAGGCGAAGGCGATGATCCCGACACAGATGAAGATCAGGACCGAGATGGCCGACCCGATGCCCAGGTTCAGCGCGGTGAACAGGTTGTCGTAACCGAGGATCGACAGGGAGCCGGTCCCCTGGGCACCCGCGGTCAGGATGTAGATGTTGTCGAAGATGCGGAAGGCGTCCAGGGTGCGGAAGAGCAGCGCCACCAGGATCGCCGGTTTCATCAGCGGCAGCATGATCTTGATGAAGCGCTGCCAGGGGGTGGCACCGTCCACCATGGCCGCCTTCAGGGTCTCCTCGGGGACCAGGGCGAGACCGGCGAGCAGCAGCAAGGCCATGAACGGCGTCGTCTTCCACACCTCGGCGAGGATGATCAGCCACAGGGCCGGCCACTGCTCGGTCAGCGGGGCGTCTCCGCTGGGCAGCAGCTCGGCGAGGTACCCGAGGTCCGGGGTCCAGGCGTACTGCCAGGAGAAGGCGGCGACGACGGTGACGATCCCGTACGGGATGAGGACCGCGGTGCGTACGGTGCCGCGCCAGAAGATCGTCCGGTGCATCACCAGGGCGAGCCCCATGCCGAGGACCAGTTCGATGACCACGGACACGCCGGTGATGAACACCGTGACCCAGAAGGCGTCCCACCAGAACGGGGAGGACAGCACCGACCCGTAGTTGCTCAGGCCCACGAACTTCGCCTGTCCCGGGAAGCGCAGGTCGTACCGCTGGAGGGACAGGTAGACGGCGTACCCGATGGGGTAGGCGGTCACGGCGATCATGACGACGACGGCCGGTGCGCAGAGCAGCCAGCCGAGCCGCCGCTCCTGCCGGGCGCCCGCCGAGAGTGCCGCCTGGTCCTGTCGCGCCTGCTCCGCCTCGGGGGGCGGTGGGGCGCCGGCCGGTTCAGCCTGCATGCTCATCTCGGACCGCCTGGGGCGGAGACCCACGCACGGGGCCGCCGGTCGGCGGGGTGGTGCGGGAGACGGTGGTTCACGGGATCACACCCTCGGATCGCAGGGCATCGTCGATCTGTTCGCTGATGGTGTTGACCGAGCTCACCGGCTTGATCCCGGACGGCGGGGACAACGTGTGGGAGACCGCGATCGACACGTTCTGGTAGGCCGGAGTGAGCGGGCGGACGCTCGCCGTCTGCAGGGCGGCCAGTACTTCCTTGGCGAAGGGGTACGCCTTGACGAACGGCGCCTCGTCGTAGATACCGCGCAGGGTGGGCGGCAGGCCGCCCTCGAGCGCCGCGGTGAGCTGGTTCTCCCGGTTTCGCAGGCACAGGGCCGCCTCGAAGGCCAGCTGGGGGTGGCGCGAGTAGGCGCTCACCGCCAGGTCGATGCCGCCGATGGTGGGCCGTGACGGACGGTCCGCGTCGACCCTGGGGTACGGCGCCCAGCGGAAGTCCTTGAACAGCTTCGGGTTGTTCGCCTTCATCGACGGATAGACGAACGGGTAGTTGATCTCGAACGCCGCCGCCCCCGACTCCATCGCGAGGCGGTTCTGGTCCTCCATCTGGTTGGACAGGGAGGGGTCCGCGGCCTGAGACCTGGCCAGGTCGCGCATGATTCCGGCGGCCCGTACGGCGGGCGCCCCGAGGGAGGGCGCGGTCGCACTCCTGTTGAGGATGGAGCCGCCCGCGCTGTTGATCAGGCTGTTGAACCAGACGGTCAGACCCTCGTACTGGGCGCCCTGGATCTCCACGAAGTGTGGCTTGCCCTGCTTGGCGAGGTCGCTGGCCATGTTCAGCATCTCGGCCCAGGTCTTGGGCGGGGTGGGCACCAAATCCTTGCGATACCAGAGGAGTTGGGTGTTCGTGTTGTACGGGACGGCGTACAGCTTGCCCTTCCAGGTGGAGGTCTGCAGCGGTACGCGCAGGGTGCCCTCCACGGCCTGCCGCCTCGCCGTCCCCGTCCATTCACGGATCCACCGTGCCTCGGCGAACTCCGCCGCCCAGGTGACGTCCAGGCCCAGGATGTCGAGCGAGTCGTCCTCGGCGGCGAGTCTCCGGACAAGCTGCTGGCGCTGGCCGTCCGCGGCACGCGGGAGCTTGTTGTAGCTGATCCTGTAGCGGCCGCCCGACGCCTGGCTGCACCGGTCGGCCGCCTTCTGGAGCGCACCGGAGTCGTCGGGGAAGTTGTACCAGTTGAGGGTGGGCGTGCCTGAACCCTCGTCACTGCCACAAGCGGCGACCCCCGACGCCAGCAACGGCAGTACGGCGAACGCCCGCAGCCATCGCGTCCCTCTGGGACGTCCCTTGTGACCCGGAACGGGCCGGCAGCCGCACTTCACGTGCACGCGCTCCACACCTCGCTTCCGGACGGCGTCACGGGACTCGGACCTCGCAGCGATTCCCTCCCGGCGAACACTAAAGACCGCATAAGGCAAGATCAAGCACATATCGCACCTAATCGCCCAATGGCCCAATGGCCCCGTCATGGGGGCGCCAGTGGTGCGCGGCCGTGCGCTGTCGGCCGGACGCGGCATCAAGGGAAAGGTCTGCGCGGTTCAGAGCAAGTGACGATCAACCTGGTAACGCACTTCACCGAGCCAAGGGGCGTTATATGAGCGCACCCTGGCGCTCGGTCCCCGTCCGGTCCCCAAGAACGACGAAGAGGCCACTTCCGATGAACTGGAAATGACCTCCGACCTGCTACTTCGCAAGTCGGGACGACAGGATTTGAACCTGCGACCCCTTGACCCCCAGTCAAGTGCGCTACCAAGCTGCGCCACGTCCCGGTGCCGTCCCACGGTGACCCGTGTGAACGCGCAGCCAAACCCTACCCCATGCGCGGGGCCGCCCCGGTGCACGAGAACCGGGGCGGCCACGGCGGGTGTCAGCCGCGCGGGGTGGACACAGAGGTCGCGACCGGCGTGGCGGAGCCGGTGCTGTCCGCCGACCGCGTGCCCGACGGGTCGGACGCAGCCCGGGCCGTCCCGGACAGGCGTCCCGCCCGGCGGGACGGCACCAGCAGCGCGGCGAGCGCGGCCGCCAGGCACAGCACGGCCAGCAGGGTGAAGCCGTGGGTGTAGCCGGAGCCGTACGGCAGGCCCGAGGGCTGGAGCCGGCCGGTCACCAGCACACCGGTCACGGCGGCTCCGATCGATCCGCCGATGGTGCGGATGTTGGCGTTCATGCCGGTCGCGGCGCCGGTCTGGTCGGCGGGCACGCTGCCGACGATCAGGTTGGCCATGGAGGCGAAGGCAAGACCGATACCGAGGCCGAACACCCCCGCCACGACGGCGATCTGCCACTGTTCGTCGTGCCAGAGGGCGAGGAAGCCGCAGGCGAGCGCGCCGAGCGCGGCACCGGTGGTGAGGAGCGCCTTGGCACCCAGCACCGGTTCGAGACGACCGCTGAGCATCCCGGAGAGGAACATCGCGACGAGCATGGGCAGCATCAGCAGACCGGCGGCCGTGACGCTCGCGCCGAAGCCGTACCCGGGCGAGCGCGGCGTCTGCACGAAGCCGGGGAGGAACGACCAGATCGCGTACATGCCGGCGCCGAACAGCAGGGCCGCGGTGTTGGTGGTCCACACGGCGGGCAGCCGCATGACGCGCAGGTCGATCAGTGGGGTGCGGGAGCGCGCCTCGGCGAGCAGCCACAGCCCGAACAGCACGACGGCTGCGGTGAACAGCCCGATCACCCGGGCCGAGCCCCAGCCCCACACGGCCGCCTGGCTGAGCGGCAGGAGCAGGGCCACCAGCCAGGCCGACAGCAGACCGGCACCGAGCCAGTTGACCTTGCCGCTCGCCCTGTTGACCGACTCGGGCACGTAGCGCAGGGCTATGAGGGTGGCGACGACGACGATGCCGACGGGGATCCAGAACAGCCACCGGTAGTCGAGCGCGGTCACGATGGGTCCGGCCGCCACCATGCCGACGCCGCCGCCCGCGGCGATCACCGCGGACAGGTTGCTGATGCTGCGGCCCACCTCGGACGGGGCGAACTCGTCGCGGATGATGCCGAAGGACAGCGGGAACAGCGCCCCGCCGACGCCCTGGACGACCCGGGCGGCGATCAGTACGCCGATGGTCGGCGCGAGCGCGGCGAGCAGACAGCCGACGGCCACGGTGAACAGGACGGCGACCAGCGTGCGCTTCTTGCCGACCAGGTCGCCGACCCGGCCGAGGATCGGCGTGAAGATCGAGGCGGACAGCAGGTAGGCCGTCATCACCCAGGTCGCGGTGGACTGCGAGGTGTGCAGCGCGTGCTGGACGGTCGGCAGGGCCGGCGCGATCAGCGACTGCAGCATGGAGAACACGCCGGCACCGGTCGCGAGGACCGCGAAGGTGAGGCGGGTGGACTTGCGGGGCATGAAGGGCCTCTCCGAACTGGTTGCGGCCTGGGTCTGCCGGCCACGGCCGTCACGGGTCCGCGGGCCGCGCGCTGCGGGGCAGCGGCGGGCACAGCGGCGCGCACGACGGCCGCGGGGAGCGGTCGCGGAGGGGATGCGTGAGGTGTCCGCCGGGCGGCGCGACGGCGCGGGGCCCGGGTCGGCGCGAGGGTGGCGGGTCGTGGCCGGGGTGTGCGGCCGCACACTCCGCCCACGGCGGGCGCACCCCCGCACTGCTAAAGTGGAGGTACCCCTCCACTGTAGCGGAGGTATACCTCCGCTTCAACCTCGTCCCGCCCGGGAGGCAGCAGTGCCGGCTCAGTCGTTCCCCGTCAGTGAGATCGTCGCGTCCCAGCGACCGCACCGGAAGGACGCGGCCCGCAACTACGACGCGCTGCTGGCCGCGGCGCGCGAGGCGTTCGCCGAGAAGGGCGCGGAGGCCTCCCTCGAGGACGTCGCCCGCCGGGCGGGCGTCGGCATCGGCACCCTCTACCGGAACTTCCCCACCCGTCGCCACCTCTTCGAGAGCGTCTACGCGGACGAGGTGAACGCCCTGTGCCGGGTGGCCGAGGAGGTCGCCGGACTGGAGCCGTGGCAGGCACTGACCTCGTGGCTGGACCGGTTCACGGACTATATGGTGACCAAGCGGGCGGTACGCGAGGCGCTCGACGACGAGTCGGACGTCTTCCTGGCCTGCCGCGACTCGATGTACGCCGCCGGCGGGCCGCTGTTCGAGCGGGCCCAGAAGGCCGGCGTGGCCCGCGAGGACATGGATTTCGGCGACCTGCTGCGCATGGTCGCGGGCATCACCGCCACGACCTTCACCGACGACACCCAGCGCGACCGCGTCCTGTCCGTCGCCCTCGACGGCGTACGCGTCACCCGCTGAGCGGGGGAACACCTGTCGGCCCAGGACCAGATGGGCTGAGCGAACTCGTCCGGGTCCCGGCCGGTACGAACGGACGCCGGCCACCGCATCCGCTGCGGTGGCCGGCGTCCGTTCGTACCGGCCCGGGCGGGGCCCTTCCGGTCAGTGGGCGCCGATCAGCTCCTGCTCGGCGGCGCTGCTGGGCGCCTTCCTGGAGCCGCGCAGCGCGGCGATGCCGATGAACACCATGGACGACAGTCCGGCGATGGCGAAGGCGGTGAAGCCCCAGTCGCCGTTGCCTGCGGCGAGCAGCTGGCCGCCGAGCCACGGGCCGAAGACGGCGCCGAAGCGGCCCATGCCGGAGGTCCAGCCGACCGCGGTGGCGCGGCTGTCGGGGGTCGACCGGATGGAGACCGTCGCGTAGATCATCGTCTGGGCGCTGTTGAGGAAGACGCCGGTGAAGAACACGACGACGGTGGTCACGCCCATCGACATGTGGGTGCTGAGCAGGAAGACGCCGGCGGCGGTCAGCGCGAACCAGACCGCCGAGATGCGCGGGGCGCCGAAGCGGTCGGCCGCGCGGCCGGCGACCAGCATGCCCACGATGCCGCCGAGGTTGAAGACCACGACGAAGGTCAGGGCGTTGGCGAGTGCGTAGCCCTCGGCGCGCATCAGGGTGGGCAGCCAGGTGGCGACGCCGTAGACCAGGAGCAGGCCGCCGAAGGAGGCCAGCCAGTAGAGCAGGGTCTGGACCCACTCCCCGCCGCGGAACAGGTTCCGCAGGGCGTCCCAGCGGTCCGCGGCCGTCTTCCTGCCGGCCGCGGCGGGCAGCTCGACCTGGTAGCGGGCGGCCAGTTCACGGGCCTCGTCGGCGCGGCCCTTGGCGACCAGGAAACTCAGCGACTCGGGCAGGAACTTCGCCAGCACCGGGGCGAAGAGCAGCGGGACCACGCAGACCCAGAAGGCGGCGCGCCAGCCGACGGGGTCGACCAGCCACTTGGCCACGTAGGCGGAGAGGATACCGCCCGCGTGGTGGGCGGTCATCAGCAGGCCGATGGTGAGAGCGACGCGGCCGCGCGGGGCGTAGTCGGAGACCATGCTGATCGCGGTGGGCAGCAGGCCGCCGAGGCCGACGCCGGCCAGGGTCCGGCCGAGGCCGAAGACCTCGACGCTGCCGGAGACCGCGCACAGACCGGAGGCCAGCGAGAAGAGCGTCACGCAGGCGACCATGAGCTTCTTGCGGCCGATCCGGTCCGCGACCGTCCCCGCGGTCAGGGCGCCCACCAGCATGCCGAAGGTGGCGTAGCTGCCCAGGTCGCCGGCCTGGTCGGGGGTGAGGCCGAAGGTCTTCGTCTCCAGCAGGTGCGGCAGCACCGAGCCGTAGATGAACATGTCGAGGCCGTCGAAGAGGACGGCCAGCCAGCACAGACCGACGACCAGAAGGGCCAGTCTGCTGCCGCGAGCGGACAGCGTCGGGGAGGAGGACATCGTTGTTTTCCTCTCGTCCAGGGGCGGTTCCCTGGAGGGGATCAGAGCTGGGCTCGGGTCGAGGCGGCTCGTGCGGCTGACCCGGTGTGCGCTAGACGCTAAGGATCCGTTCGAAACCAGTCAACAGTTTTGTCAACAATCTCAGCAACAATATGGTTGACGACAAAGGGGGGTGAACCACGCACGTCGATGCGCGGCCCATCCCCCCTGTGAGCTGCCTGTCTCAGGCGACCGGCGGAGTGCCGTGGGTGTGGAACGACTCGATGGTCTTCAGGCCCCAGGCCTGCCCCTTCTTCCGCTCCTCCTCGGTCCAGGTGATCAGCGGCCAGTCGGGCGCCAGGACCAGGCGGGTGAGCGGGTTGCACAGCTCGATGCGGTTGCCGCCGGGCTCGTAGACGTACAGGAAGAACGTCTGCTGGATGGCGTGCTTGTGCGGGCCCGTCTCGATGAACACCCCCGCGTCGATGGCCAGATCGGCCGCGCGCAGGACGTCCTCCCGGGTATCCGTCGCGAACGCGATGTGGTGCAGCCGGCCGGCGCTGCCGGTCCAGTCGGACGTGTAGACGACGTCGTACGACTTGTCGGTGAAGGTCAGCCAGCGTGCCGCGATCCTCCCGCTGTCGAGCCGGATCTGCTCGGTGGGCCGGGCGCCGAGGACGTTCTGCTGGAACTCCGCGTTGGCCAGTACGTCGGCCGCGAGGAAGTTGATGTGGTCCAGGCGCCGCACGCCCACGCCCCGGTTGGGCTTCGCCTGCGGCTGGTTCTTCAGCGCGGGCCGGAGCTCCTCGGGGGCGCGGTAGTGCTCGCTCTCCCAGTAGAGGGCGTGCTCGTGGCCGTCCGGGTCGGTGGTGACGTAGAGCTTGCCGAGGCCCGGTTCGTCCTCGACCCACTTCCCGGTGCCGCCCGCCTCCTCGACCGCCCTGACCCGCCGCTGGAGTGCCTCCTCGCTGGAGGTGCGCAGCGCGAGCCGGCCGAGGCCGGGCTGCTCGCGGGCGGTGAGCACCAGGCTGTGGTGCTCGTAGTCGTCGAAGGTCCGCAGGTGGACCGTGTCGCCGTCCTGCCCGTTGACGGTGAGCCCCAGGTAGTCGGTGAAGAAGGCGACACTGGCGTCCAGGTCCGGGGTGAACAGCTGGGCGTGGCCGATGTGGGCGATGTCGCCGAGCGGCGGAGTCATCGTTGACCTCCTTGGGGTCGCGGGGGAATCGGTGCCGTCCCGGCGGACCGGGGGAAGACCGTGCCGTCGAGGATTTTGCGTGCGGTGCGTACGACGGCGGTACGGCGGACCGCGGGCGCGACCTCAGCGGATCCGGGGTCCACGCTGGTCTCGATGTCCAGGAATCCGGCGGGATGCTCGATGCGCATCCGGTCACCTCGCGCGGGAAGCTCCCCTATCCCCTCCCCCACCCCGCCGGGCAGGAGCAGCCCCGCCGCCACGCTCGCGGCGCCCAGGACGCCGATCGAGGTGTGGCAGCGCACGGGGATGAAGGTGCGGGTGGTGACCGCGCCGCCGTTCTTGGGCGGCGCGAGCAGGCTGAGCTTGGGAACGGTGGCGCTCTCGACGTCGCCGAGGCCCATCAGACGCCCCGCCTCCAGCCTGATCTCGCGCAGCCGGTCGGCGAGCGCCAGGTCCTCCTCCAGGTCCTTCGGTGACTCGTGGCCACTGATCCCGACCGCGGTCGCGGGGATCAGCACGGTCGGCATCCCGTTGTCCACGCAGGTCACCTCGGTGCCGACGACGACGTCCCGGACCCGCCCGGTGGGCAGCAGCGGACTGCCGCCCCGCGGGAACTCGATCACCACCGGCGCCGCGCTCCCCGGCACGCCGGAGATCTCGGCGCCACCGGTGTAGTCGACGCGCCCGCCGGGGGTGGGGAAGCTCGCCACGGCGAGCTCTCCGGTGTTCAGCATGCGGATGCGTACGACGGTCTCGTCGTCCCCGGCGGCCACCAGGCCGCGTTCGACGGCGAAGGGACCCACCCCGGCCAGGATGTTGCCGCAGTTCTGCCGGTCGGTGACCTCGGGCCGGTCGACGGCGACCTGAAGGAACAGGTAGTCGACGTCCGCCTGCGGGTCGGCCGAGCGGGAGACCACGGCCACCTTGCTCGTCAGGGGGTGGGCCCCGCCCAGGCCGTCGATCTGGCGCGGGTCGGGGCTGCCCATGACGCGCAGCAGCAGGTCGTCGCGGGCGGCTTCGTCCGCGGGAAGGTCCTCGGCCAGGAAGTACGCGCCCTTGGAGGTACCTCCGCGCATGAGCATGCAGCGCACCTCCGCGGGCCCGGTCACGCCCCGGCTCCGTCCTGCGCGTACACGTCGTACGACGTGTAGGTGACCCCCAGCCGTACGAGCGTCTCGCGCAACCCGTAGCGGTCCAGGCCCAGTTGGCCGTCGAGGAAGGCGGCGCGGGCGCCGGCCTCCTTGGCCTCACGGGCCTCGGAGGCCTCGGCCGTCGCACGGGCCCGCTCGCGCGGAACGACCACGACACCGTCGTCGTCGGCGAGGATCACGTCGCCGGGGCGGATCACCTGGCCGTCGACGGCCACCGGCACGTTGACCGAACCGCCGGTGGCCTTGACCGTGCCCTGCGCGGAGACGGCCCGGGACCAGGCGGCGAAGCCCATGTCCCGCAGTTCCTGCGTGTCGCGGACACCCGCGGTGGTCACGATGCCGCGCACCCCCCGCCGGTGCAGCGCGGTGGCGAACAGCTCGCCGAACATGCCGTCCGTGGAGGGGGAGGTGGTGGTGACGACCAGGATGTCGCCCTCGCCGCACTGCTCCACGGCGGCGTGGATCATGAGGTTGTCGCCGGGCCAGCTGAGCACCGTGACCGCGGTGCCCGCCACCCGGACACCCTGCTGGATCGGGCGGATCTCCGGCCCGAGCAGACCCGTGCGGCCCATCGCCTCGCTGACGGTGGCCACCCCGTACCCCGCCAGCGCCTCGACGTCCTTCGCGTCCGCCTTCGGCGGATTGGTGACGATCACGCCGCTCATGCCAGCTCCTTCGCGATCTGCGGGTACGGACGCATGTACGCCTCGGCCATGGTCTTGTGGGCCAGGCCGAGGTTGGGCCCGGCGTTGCGCTTGAGCTGGACCCCGCGGCGGACGGCGAGGTCGGTGTAGTAGTCCCACAGGTGCTGCTGGGCGCCGAGGCACTCCATCGCCTTGCGCTTGGTCTCCCACACCTCGGTGATGTCGAGCAGCACCTCGGGCCTGAAGCCGCTCATCTCCGGCTGGTGCGGCTCGAAGTAGAAGACCGGCGGGGCACCGATGATCTCGCCGGGGCCCGGGTAGCCGATGGCCTGGGCCAGCACCCGGGCCTCCAGCGCCATGCGGTTGGCGGCCGGGTGGTCGCCGTTGTACGGGTCCTCCGTGGGGTGCGTGAGCACCACGTCGGGCTGGGTGTCGCGGTACACGGCGACCAGCTGGTCGGTCAGCTCGGCGGTGGCGACCAGCGGATAGTCACCGGCGTCGAAGAAGCGGACCTCGGCGCCGAGGGTGGCGGCGGCACGCTCCGCCTCGTCCTTGCGTATCGCCTTGATCTCCGCCAGTTTCCGGCCCTCGCGCCAGGCCTTGGCGGACTCACCGCGCTCGCCGAAGGTCAGACAGGCGATGGTGACCTTCTCCCCGCGGGAGGCCGCCAGGGCGATGGCGCCGCCCGCCCGCCACACGAAGTCACCGGCGTGCGCGGTGACGACGAGTGTCGATCGTGGAGTGGCGGGCGCGTTGGGCTGGGTCATGGGTCGGATCCCTCTTCGTTCAGACGGTTCGCCTGGATGGACAGGTGTGCGCCCGCCTCACGCGTGTCAGTCGCGCAGCGCCTCGATCACGCTGGTGAGATGGGCGCGGACGGCCTCCTCGGCCGCCTGCGGGTCCCTGGCCGTGATCGCCTCGATCATCGCCAGATGCTCGCTCAGGGAGTGCTGGGGACGCCCCGGCCTGAGCGCCAACTGGAAGCGGTGACGCACCAGTTGGGCGTTGAGCCGTTCCAGCAGTTCGACGGCCGTCCGCTGGCCGGAGAACTCCAGGATCCGGGCGTGCAGTTCCTGGTTGAGCTCGGAGTACGTCACCGGCTCGCCGTCGGCCACGGCCTTGGTCATCGCCGTGCCAAGGTCCGCCAGTTCGGCCACCTGCTCGTCACTCGCCGCGACGGCCGCCTTGGCCGCGCACAGTCCTTCGAGGACCATGCGGCACTCGGTGATGGCGACCGCTTCCTCCACGGTCACCACCCGCACCCGCGAGCCGCGGTTGCGGATCCGCTCGACGAGGCCCTGGGCCTCCAGATCGATGAGTGCCGCGCGAATGCTCGCCCGTGTCACGTCGAACTGCTCGGCGAGTTCGTTCTCGACCAATCGCTGCGCCGGTGCCATGTCGCCGTGCAGGATCGCCTGCCGCAGCTGCGCGAACGCATGCTGCTTGGCCTGCTCTCCGGTGCTCGGACGGGCTTCTTTCGGCATCGTTGCCCTCCCTGAGTGAGTGCCTGTCGAACCTAAATCTAGTCAAACAAGATTGTCAACAATTTTGTCCGCCGTATTGCGGGCGTGGTTCGCGAGGCCATGGGTCCTCTGGGGGCGGGCCAGGAGGTGACTGGGAGGGGGTGTGCGGGACGGGAGCGCCCGAGGGGCCGGCGGGCGTGGTGCGGAATCGCCCGAGGGGGCGGGCGTGGTGGTGCGATGCAGGGTCACCCGGGCGATGCAGGATCACCCGAGCGACACAGGATCACCCGAGCGACGCAGGATCACTCGCGCGGGACGGGCAGCCACCCGAAGGGGGCGGCCAGCGGCGGGTGCGGGTGTGACAGACGGCAGCGGGCGCGGGTGTGGGCGGCTGCGGCTGCGAGTGCGGGTTCGGGTGCGGGTGCGGGTGCGGGTGCGGGTGAACGCGGAAATGGCCGCGGGCGCCGTTGCGTTACGTCCCGGCCTCGCGGCGTC
Source organism: Streptomyces sp. NBC_00289 (assembly GCF_041435115.1). Classification (NCBI taxonomy): domain Bacteria; kingdom Bacillati; phylum Actinomycetota; class Actinomycetes; order Kitasatosporales; family Streptomycetaceae; genus Streptomyces; species Streptomyces sp. NBC_00289. Next base: position 2,121,025 of record NZ_CP108046.1, read on the forward strand.
GGGCAGGCCGCAGGCCGCAGGCCGCAGGCCGCAGGCCGCAGGCCGCAGGCCGCAGGCCGCAGGCCGCAGGCCGCAGGCCGCAGGCCGCAGGCCGCAGGCCGCAGGCCGCAGGCCGCAGGCCGCAGGCCGCAGGCCGCAGGCCGCAGGCCGCAGGCCGCAGGCCGCAGGCCGCAGGCCGCAGGCCGCAGGCCGCAGGCCGCAGGCCGCAGGCCGCAGGCCGCAGGCCGCAGGCCGCAGGCCGCAGGCCGCAGGCCGCAGGCCGCAGGCCGCAGGCCGCAGGCCGCAGGCCGCAGGCCGCAGGCCGCAGGCCGCAGGCCGCAGGCCGCAGGCCGCAGGCCGCAGGCCGCAGGCCGCAGGCCGCAGGCCGCAGGCCGCAGGCCGCAGGCCGCAGGCCGCAGGCCGCAGGCCGCAGGCCGCAGGCCGCAGGCCGCAGGCCGCAGGCCGCAGGCCGCAGGCCGCAGGCCGCAGGCCGCAGGCCGCAGGGCCGCAGGCCGCAGGCCGCAGGCCGCAGGCCGCAGGCCGCAGGCCGCAGGCCGCAGGCCGCAGGCCGCAGGCCGCAGGCCGCAGGCCGCAGGCCGCAGGCCGCAGGCCGCAGGCCGCAGGCCGCAGGCCGCAGGCCGCAGGCCGCAGGCCGCAGGCCGCAGGCCGCAGGCCGCAGGCCGCAGGCCGCAGGCCGCAGGCCGCAGGCCGCAGGCCGCAGGCCGCAGGCCGCAGGCCGCAGGCCGCAGGCCGCAGGCCGCAGGCCGCAGGCCGCAGGCCGCAACCCGGATCGGCGACCCCGGTCACGCGGCGGGCGGCGGGCGGCGCCTCCAGTGGGTCCTCCGCGTGGGCGACGAAGTCGCTGACCAACCGGCAGAAGAGCAGTGCGAGGCCTGACTCAAGGACGACAGAGAAGGTTGCTTGACTTAAGTAAGCCGCGCATGCTTGCCTAAGTCAAGCACCGAGCACACCCAGAGCGGGGCCGCGTCGAGCGGAGACGGCCCCTCGTGCCGGCCTCGTGGGGACGGGGACCTGCACGGTCGTCCGGGCCCGGCGGCGGACCACTCTCCCGGCCCGCCGCCGGGTCCGGCGAGACCGGCACCCTCCTGTCCTCCCCCGCCCTGTCCGGCTCGCGTAAGCCGGCGACACCTGTCAGCAGTGCCCCGAGAAGAGCGAGAAGAGAGCCCTCCATGACCACGATGAAGTCCGTCCTGACCGGCGCCCAGAACAAGATCGACGTGGTGGACGTGGAGCGTCCGGTGCCCGGCCCCAGGGACGCGCTCGTACGGATCCGCGCCTGCGGCATCTGCGGCACCGACACCTTCTTCCTGCACATGGGCGGTGCCCCGTTCGGCCCCGGCGGGTCGATGACCGCCCTGCCCCTCGGCCACGAACCGGCCGGTGAGGTCGTCGAGGTGGGCGCCGAGGTCGAGGGCCTGAAGGCCGGTGACCGTGTGGTCGTCAACCCGCAGGGTGCCCCGTCCGGCATCATCGGCTGCGGCGGCGAACTCGGCGGCATGAACGAGTACCTGCTCATCGAGGACGCCGAGGTCGGCAGGAGCGTCGCGGTCTTCCCCGACCACGTCCCCTTCGACGTGGCCGCCCTCAACGAGCCGATGGCGGTCGCCCGGCACTGCGTCAACCGGTCCGAGGCGAAGGCGGCCGACAGGGTCGTGGTCTTCGGCGCCGGACCCATCGGCCTGGGCGCCACGATCTGGCTGAAGCTGCGCGGCGTCGAGCACGTGGTCGTCGCCGACGTCATCCCTGAGCGACTGGAGACCGCGCTCGCCGTCGGCGCGGACGCCGTGATCAACTCCGCCGGCGAGGACGTCACCGCCCGTCTCACCGAGCTGCACGGCCAGGCCGCCAACGCCCTGGGCCAGCCCCGGGCCGGCACCGACATCTACATCGACGCCGCCGGAGCGCCCGCCGTCTTCCAGGCCGCCGTCGACTCCGCGAAGTGGGGCGCCAAGCTGGTCATGGTCGCCGTACAGAAGAAGTCCGACGCGATCGACCTCGGGGGCATGCTCCGCAGCGAGCTCACGCTGATCGCGTCCCAGGGGTACCCCACCGAGATCTTCGAGGTCACCCCCGAACTCGCCGAGCACAAGGACCTGTTCGCCCGGCTGATCAGCCACCGCATCCCGTTCGCGGAGGTGGACCGGGCCTTCGAGCTCGCGATGACCCCGGGCGCCGCCGAGAAGGTCGTCGTCACCTTCGGCGACTCGGAGTGAGCCGCCGCCCGGTCTCCCGGTGAACGGCCCCCGCCGTTCCCGGCGCACCGGCGGCCGGGTCACTCCCCCTGCGGGCCGCCCGTGACCGGAGCCCGCCACAGGCCGACGATCGCGTCGGTCAGACCGGTCGCCGCGTCCTCCCAGGTGCGGCGCGGAGTGCGGACTCCGGCGGCCAGGGCGCGTTCACGCTCGGCGGGCATGTGGACGATCAGGTGACGGGCCAGCTCACCGCGTTCGGCGCGGACCTCCGCGGGCACCTCGGGCAGGCACCGGTGCATACCCTCGACCGCCTGGCGCAGCGTCGGGGCGGCGAGGGACTCCTCCACCATGATCTGCCGCAGCGCCGGGTCGGTCATCACCTGGGCGCAGAAACGGGCGTACCAGGTGGGGCTGCCCAGCGCGGCCAGGTGTTCGAGCAGGGGGCGCACCACGCAGTTCACCCAGTCCCGCAGTTCGTCGGAGTCACCGACGTCGGCGAGCAGCCGGGCGCGGATCTCCTCGATGCGCACGACGTGCTTGCGGACGATCGCGCGGACCAGGTCGGCCTTGGTGCCGAAGTGGTAGCCGACGGCCGCGTTGTTGCCCTGTCCCGCCGCCTCGCTCACCTGACGGTTGGACACCGCGTACACGCCGCGCTCCGCGAACAGCCGCTCCGCCGCGGTCAGGATCAGCTCCCGGGTCGCACTCGCCTGCTCCGCCCGTACCGTCCTGCCGGTCATGCTCACCACCGCACCGGGACTGCGCACCACCCGCCGGCGGCCAGTCCCTGGAGCCGCCGGTGGCCCGCCGCGCGGCGGGTTCCAGCGACGGAAGCCTACGCAACGGGGGCGCCCGGGTGTGCCGGGAAGCTCCGGCGCGGCCACCCCCGGCCGCCGCCCGCGTCGCCCCGCCCGTGAGGCGCCGCCGCCTGCTCGATCACGACCGCGTTCGGCACGACCGCCGCCACGACGGCCGGCATGCCGGGTCAGGTGTCCGTGCCGTGGACACCGCCGGACAGTACGGCCTCGCGTAGGTCGTGCCGGTGCGGTCCGGCGCGGGCCGCCATGGTGTCCGCCATGCGTGCCGGTGCGGTCCGGGCCCGGCCGCCATGGTGTCCGCGACCACCCGGGCCGGCGGCGCCGCCGGCTCGTCGAACCGCGACGAAGTGTCCTGTCACCTGGGCCGATACCGCACACCCTGTCGGCGCCGGGGCGGCGCAAGGGCTCGCTAGGGTCGCCGTATGACCCACGCTTCGCACAGTTTCGCTCTCCACATCCCCGACGCCGAGCTCGAACCCGAGCCGCTCGCTCCCGAGCAGATCGTCTCGGGAACGCCCGAGGTGACCGGGAAGGTCGTGTGGGAGTCGGCGGACGGCCGTCAGGTCCGGGGCGTCTGGCAGATCACTCCGGGGGTGGTCACCGACACCGAGGCGGACGAACTCTTCGTCGTGATCAGCGGTTCGGCCACCATCGAGGTGGCGGGCGGCCCGACGCTGAGTGTCGGGCCCGGGGACATGGCCGTACTGCGCGCGGGCGACCGTACGACGTGGACGGTGCACGAGACGCTGCGCAAGGCGTACGCCGTCAGTCTCTAGGCCCGCCGTCTCCCGGCCGTGCCGTGGTGCCGCGGATCTCCAGCGTGGGCGCGGTCAGGTGGACCCGCCCCGCTCCCCGGGGCGCGTCGAAGCGGGCCAGGAGGCAGCGGGCGGCGCGGCGGCCGACCTCGTGGCCGGCGTTGTCCACGGTGGTGAGCCACAGATGGCGCAGCCGGGAGATGCTGGTGTTGTCGTAGCCGGTCACCGACAGGTCGTGCGGGACGCGCAGGCCGAGTTCCTCGGCGGCCGACAACGCGCCGACGGCGGCGATGTCGTTGACGGCGAGCACGGCCGTGGGCCGGCGCGGACGGCCGAGCAGCCGGACGGTGCCGCGGTGTCCGCCCTCCTCGGTCATGTCGCCGGGCTCGACCACCGCCTCGTCGGCGAGGCCGTGGGCGCGCATGGTCGCCTCGAAGCTGCGCCGGCGCAGCTCACCCACGGCTCCGAAACCCGCGAGGTGCGCGATGCGGCGGTGGCCGAGGCCGATGAGGTACTCGGTGGCCAGCCGGGTGCCGTGCTCGTCGTCGCCCGCGACGACGTCGACACCGGACGGCACCGGTTCGCGGGCGCCGGCGACGACGACCGGGACCCGCTCGGCGACCGCGTCGAGCGCGGCCGGGTCGGGCAGGGTGCCGACCACGACCAGGCCGTCGACCCGGAGGTCCAGGAAGGGGCCGGCCGGGTCCTGCCCGGTGCGGCGGTTCAGCCGGGCGTCGGCGAGCAGCATGTGCAGACCGTGGTCGTGGAGCAGGGGGTTCAGGCCGTCCAGGAGGTCCACGTACCAGGGGTTGCGCAGGTCGTGCAGCAGGACGCCGACGGTCCGGGTGCGCTGCTCGCTCAGGCTGCGCGCGGCGGTGTTGGGGCGGTAGCCGAGTTCGCGTACGGCGCGCAGCACGGCCTCGCGCTTCTCCGGACGCACCTGGCCGGAGCCGCGCAGGACCAGCGACACCAGCGACTTGGAGACGCCGGCGTGGTCGGCCACGTCGCGGATGGTCGGCGCTCACATGCCTGGACCGTTCCATGCGGTCTTCGGCTTGTCAAAGGGTGGGCCGCGGCTGCCGGAGCTCCGTCGTCAGCCGATCAGAGGGTTGACAGCGGCCGCGAGCGCGCTCAGGGTGGGCCGGGCAGGAATATGGACCGGTCCAAACACCGGTCGGATCAGCCGGTCCACACTGTCCGGTCCGAACAGTTCGAGGAAGTCCGAAGAGGGGCTGTCATGGTGGATGCGTCGGCAGATGGGCTCGGGGTCGCGGTCGTCGGGTTCGGCTGGATGGGCCGGGTGCACACCCAGGCGTACGCCCGTGTCCCGCACCACTACCCCGACCTGCCCCTGCGTCCGCGGCTGGTGACGGTCGCCGAGGAGGTGCCCGGCCGGGCCGAGCAGGCCGCCGCGCAGTTCGGATTCGCCTCGACCACCCGCGACTGGCGTGAGGTGGCCACCGATCCGCGGGTCGAGGCGGTGAGCATCACCGCCCCGAACTTCCTGCACCGCGAGATCGGCGTGGCGATGGCCGAGGCCGGCAAGCACATCTGGATCGAGAAACCGGTGGGCCTGACCTCCGCCGACGCGCGGGCGGTCGCCGACGCCGTCGCCGCCGCCGGCGTCCAGGGCGCGGTGGGCTTCAACTACCGCAACGCGCCCGCCGTCGAGACGGCCCGCGAGCTGATCGCGACCGGGGAGATCGGTACGGTCACGCACGTCCGTGTCCGTCTGTTCAGCGACTACGCGGCACATCCGGAGGGCGCGCTGACCTGGCGGTACGAGCGGCAGCGCGGTGGCAGCGGGGTGCTGGGCGACCTCGCCTCGCACGGCGCGGATCTGGCCCGCCACCTGCTCGGCGACATCGCGTCGCTGACCGCCGACACCGCGATCTTCGTTCCGCGCCGGGCCCGTCCCACGGGCGCGACCGCGGGGCACTCCCGCGCCGCGGGCGGTGAACTGGGCCCGGTCGAGAACGAGGACTACGTCAGCTGTCTGCTGCGCTTCGCCTCCGGCGCCCGTGGCGTCCTGGAGGCCTGCCGGGTCTCGGTGGGCGAGCAGAACAACTACGGCTTCGAGGTGCACGGCACCAGGGGCGCGGTGTTCTGGGACTTCCGCCGGATGAACGAGCTCGGCGTCAGCCGCGGCACGACCTACCAGGACCAGCCCGTCAGCACGGTCTATGTGGGCCCGGGCGACGGCGAGTTCGGCGCCTTCCAGCCGGGCGCCGCCAACTCCATGGGCTACGACGACCTCAAGGTCGTCGAGGCGCACCGGTTCCTGCGCTCCGTCGCCGAGGGCAGGCCCTACGGCGCGACACTGCCGGACGCCGTGCGCAGCGCCGCCGTACTGGACGCGATGGCGCGCTCGGCCGAGACCGGCACCTGGGTCGATCTGCGCGAGGCGCCGTGAGCCACCCGCCCGGCGCGCCCACCGGCCGCCGACCCGGCCGCCCGTCCACCAGGGCGGAGCCGGGTCAGAGCGCCACGCGCCGCCGTACGGCGCCCTCCACCGCAACCGGCGCCTGGGTCGATCTGCAGGAGGCACCGTGCCCTGACCGCCCGGCGCGCCCACCCACCGCCGACCCGGCCACCCGCCCACCGGGGCGGAGCCGGGCCAGGGCGCCACACGCCGCCCTACTGAACGCGATGGCGCGCTCCACCGAGACCGGCACCCGGGCCGATCCGCGTAGGGCGCCATAACCCGCGCACCCGGCGCGCCCACCCACCGCCGACCCGGCGGGGCCTCGCGTGCCATCGCCGGTCAGCCGGACGGTACCTGGGGCGGCATGTTGTACGGCGTGACCACCTGTATCGCGGACGGGAGCGTGGGCCCCGCGGGCGGCAGCGCGCCGTGCGCCCGCATCACGATGTGGCAGGCCTCCCGCATGTCCCGGCGCAGGTCGTGGTGGAGGACGACGGACAGCCGCTGTTCCCGCAGCAGCCGGGTGTTGTCGTGGTCGAGGTCGTGCGCGATGAACACCGCGCACTCGCGGCCGAGGTCCTCGAAGGCCCGCAGGGTGGCGATGTTGCCGCCGCCGATGGAGTAGACCGCCCGGATCCGCGGATCGCGTTCCAGGGCGGCCCGGACCAGGTCGTACTGGGTGGCGTCCAGGCCCTGTCCCTCGGCGATCTCGACCAGCGTGCGCCCCGGGTGCCGGGCCCGCATGGCGCTGCGGAAGCCCATCTCGCGCTCCTCCTCGTTGCGGAAGAAGCCGCTGCTGAGGCTGGTGAGCACGTTGCCGGGACGGTCGCCGAGCCACTGGCCCATCAGATAGGCGGCCGTGGCGCCCGCCGCCCGGTTGTCGATGCCGACGTAGGCGAGCCGTGCCGTGGTCGGCAGGTCGGTCACCAGGGTCACCACGGGAATGCCGGCCTCGGCGATCCGGCCGACCGCCGCGGCGACCTCGGGGACGTCGGGTGCCTTGAGGATCACGCCCTGCGAGCCGCGCCGGGCGATCCGGTCCAGTGTCCTGACCAGCTCGGGCACCGGACCGGTCTCGCGGAAGTGGAAGCGTGAGCGCACCACGGCGGGGTGCAGCCCCGGCAGTTCGGCCTCCAGCGCGGCCCGTACGGCGGTGGAGAACCGCTCCGGCGTCTGCATGACGATGTCGACCATGAACGTGCGGCCGACCAGCCGGACCTGGGTGCGCTGGCGGTCCAGGTCGGCGATGGCCTGCCGGACCTCCCGGGCGGTGCTCGTCCGTACCCCGCCGCGGCCGTTGAGGACCCGGTCCACGGTGGCTTCGCTCAGGCCCGCCTGACGCGCGATTTCCCGGAGGGGGAAAGGGTGGCCCATGCGGAGACTCCTTGAGGGGTTTTTGAAGGGTTCCTGCTGGTTGTTCGACGGCTTTGTACTGACAAGAATGACAGAGCCGTATCGCTCCGTGCCCGAAGGGACGACGATGTCCTCCATCTCCGTACGACGCTCCGCGTGGCTGTCCGCGCAGGACTGCGACCTGGACACCCTCCGCGCCCTCGTGGAGCGGACCACCGACCTCGCCGACTACCCGTACGCCTCGTCCGTGGCCCGCAACGCGCTCGTCTACGACAGCGAGCGGCTGCGCCGGCTCCCGGAGCGCCGGGCCGTCCAGGCCGAGCTCGTGCGGGCCCTCGACGAGGGGCCCGGCATCGTGGTCCTGCGGGGCGCGTTCGCCGACCTGGCGGTCGTCGACCGGCTCACCGCCGTGTTCGACGCCCTGATCGCCGAGCAGCGCGCCTCGGGCGGGGGCGCCGGTGACCACTTCGCCAGGCCGGGCGCCAACGACCGGGTCTGGAACGCCCTGGAGAAGGCGGCCCGCCACGACCCCGAGGCCTTCGCCGACTACTACGCCAACGACCTTCTGGCGCTGGTCTCGGCCGCGTGGCTGGGCCCGGGCTACCAGGTCACCTCGCAGGTGAACGTGGTCAATCCGGGCGGCGAGGCGCAGAGCGTGCACCGCGACTACCACCTGGGGTTCCTTTCCAACGACGTGGCGGCCGCGTATCCGGCGCACGTGCACCGCCTCTCGCCCGTGCTCACCCTCCAGGGGGCGGTCGCGCACTGCGACATGCCCGTGGAGTCGGGCCCCACGATGTACCTGCCGTACTCGCAGGCGTACGAACCGGGCTACCTGGCGTGGCGGCTCCCCGAGTTCCGGGCCTACTTCGAGGAGCGGCACGTCCAGCTCCCGTTGGCCAAGGGCGACGCCGTCTTCTTCAACCCCGCGCTGTTCCACGCCGCCGGCACCAACCGCTCCGCGGACATCCGGCGCGCGGCCAACCTCCTCCAGGTGTCCTCGGCGTTCGGGCGGTCGATGGAGACGGTGGACCGCGAGGCGGTCGTGAACGCGGTGTACCCGGCGCTGTTGCGGCGCGCGGCCGAGGGCGCCGGCGAGGACTGGCTGGAGAACGTGATCGCCGCGAGCGCCGAGGGCTATCCCTTCCCCACGAACCTCGACAGCGACCCGCCGGTCGAGGGTCTCGCGCCGCCCTCCCAGGCCGACACCGTGCGGCGGGCACTGCGCGAGACGTGGGCGCCCGCGGACCTGCGCGACGAACTGAGGGCCGCCGCGGTGCGGCGCCAGAGCTGAAAGGGCCGTTCATCCATGGGACTTCTCGACGACAAGGTCGTCCTCGTCAACGGCGGCAGCCAGGGGGTCGGCGCCGCCATCGCGCGGGCCGCGGCCCGCGAAGGAGCCCTGGTGGCGGTGACCGGGCGGCGTCCGGAACCGGGCGAGGCACTGGTGACCGAGCTGACGGCCCTCGGCGGCAAGGCGATGTACGTCCGGGCCGACCTCTCCGACGCCGAGCAGGCGAAGGCCTCCGTGGCCGAGGTGGTGGCGGCGTACGGCCGCGTCGACTGCCTGGTCAACTCCGCGGGGCTGACCTCGCGGGGCACACTGCTCGACACGACGCCCGAGCTGTTCGACCAGCACATCGCGATCAACCTCCGGGCGCCGTTCTTCGCGATGCAGGCGGCGGTCGCGGACATGGTGGCGCGCCGGGCGCCCGGCACGATCGTCAACATCATCACGTCGTCCGCGCACGGCGGGCAGGCGTTCCTCGCGCCGTACGTGTCGGCCAAGGCCGGGCTGATCGGGCTGACCCGCAACGCCGCGCACGCGCACCGCTGGGACCGCGTCCGGATCAACGGCCTGAACATCGGCTGGACCGCCACCGAGGGCGAGGACGCCACGCAGAAGGCCTTCCACGGCGCCGGGGACGACTGGCGCGAGGAGGCGGCCACCCGGCTCCCGATGGGAAAGCTCGGCCAGCCGGACGAGATCGCCGACTTCGCGGTGTTCCTCCTGTCCGAGCGGTCGGGCGTGGTCACCGGATCGGTGATCGACTGGGACCAGAACGTCCTCGGCGGACTGGACTGAACTGAACTGAACCGATTTGACCTGTACCGAGCCCGTCCCGCGTCCGAGGACGAGCCCGAAGGGCGATCGGGGTCCGGGGCGGAGCCCCGGCAACGGACAGCACCCACACACAAGGAAGCAGCGGAGCTCATGCGCATCGGAATTCTCGGCCTCGGCCGCATCGGCGCCTTCCACGCCGAGACCCTCTCCGGACTCGACGTGGTCGACTCGCTCGTCCTCGCCGACCCGTTCGCGGACGCCGCCAAGTCGGCCGCCGAGCGGTTCGGCGGCGAGGTCGCGGACTCGCCCGAGGCGGTGCTCGCCGCCGGCGTCGACGGCGTGGTGGTCGCCGCCGCGACGGACGCCCACCCCGGTCTGATCCTCGCCGCCGTGGAGGCGGGCATCCCCGTCTTCTGCGAGAAGCCCGTCGCCCGCACGATGCCGGAGGGCGTCGCGGTGCTGAAGGCGGTGGAGGGCAGCGACGTCCCCATCCAGATCGGCTACAACCGTCGCTTCGACGCCGGCTTCGTGGCCGCGCGGGCCGCGGTGCGCGGCGGCGAGCTGGGCAAGCTGCACACCGTACGGTCGACCACGCTGGACCCGGCGCCGCCGCCGGCCGCGTACGTCGCCGGCTCCGGCGGCATCTTCCGGGACTGCTCGGTGCACGACTTCGACATCATCCGCTGGGTGACGGGCCGTGAGGTGACCGAGGTGTACGCCGTGGGCGGCAACCGGGGCGCGGACTACATCAGGGAGGCGGGCGACGCCGACACCACGGGCGCGCTGCTGACCCTGGACGACGGCACGATCGCCGTCATCTCCAACAGCCGCCACAACGCCCGGGGTCACGACGTCCGCATGGAGCTGCACGGATTCCAGGACTCCATCGCCGTAGGGCTGGAGGACAAGCTGCCGCTGCGGTCGGTGGAACCCGGCGTGACCTTCCCGGCCGGCACTCCGCACGACTTCTTCATGGACCGCTTCAGCGCGGCCTACCGCGCCGAACTCACGGCGTTCACCGAGGTGGTGGCCGGGAGCCGGCCTTCGCCGTGCACGGTGGCGGACGCGCTGGAGGCGGGGTGGATCGCGGAGGCGTGCACGTTGTCCCTGCACGAGCACCGGCCGGTGACGATCGCGGAGGTCCGCTCCGTCTGACGGGCCGCTCCCGCAGGGGCCCGGCCCCTGCGGGAGTCACGCCGTGTCCGTACCCGGTGCCTTCACCTGGCGGCCGGTACGGCCGGGAGGTTGAAGATGTGGTCCGGAGAGATGATCTTCGTGATCGCGTCGCCGAAGAGGGTGCTGGGCTCGGTGTTCTTGTAGTTGATGTCGGTGTTCAGCATCACGACCAGGGTCGCCTGCGCCGACGGGAGATAGATCGTCAGCGACTCGTAGCCCGGCAGTGAGCCGTTGTGCCCGATCCAGCCCTGCACGTTGAAGATGCCGAGGCCGTATCCGGCGCCCGGGATCGGGGTCGGGGGCGTGACCAGGCGCTGCCTCTGGGTGGCGGGACTGATCAGCCGGTCACCGTCGGGCAGTTGGCCGGTGGCGACCGTGCGGGCCCAGACCCGGAGGTCCTGCAGCTGGGAGACCATGGCACCGGCGGCCCAGCCCCAGGACGGGTTCCAGTCGGCGGTGCCCTCGACGTTCCCGGACGCGGTCTGGTTCGTGTACCCCTGGGCGTGCGGCTCGGGGAACTCCGCGCCGTTGGGGAACACCGTGTGGTTCAGGCCGGTCGGTTCCAGGACGTTGTCGTGGATGTAGTCCGAGAGCGACTGCCCGGACATCTTCTCCACGACCAGGCCGAGCAGGATCAGGTTGGTGTTGCAGTAGAAGAACTCCTTGCCCGGCGGAAACAGCACGGGGTGCTTGAAGGAGTAGTCGAGCAGTTCCTGCGGGGTGAACTGCCGCTGCGGGTCGGACGTCAGGGCCTTGAAGAAGTCGTCGTCCGCGCTGTAGTTGAACAGTCCGCTGCGCATGCCGGCCAGCTGACGCAGGGTGATCCTGTCGCCGTTCGGGACGCCGTCGACGTACTGGTCGATCGTGTCGTCCAGATCGACCTTGCCCTGGTCGACGAGTTCGAGCAGTGCCGTGACGGTGAACGTCTTGGTCTCGCTGCCGATCCGCAGATACAGGTCGGTCGACATCCTCTCGCCGGTGCTCTTGTCGGCGACGCCGAAGGACTTGACGTACTCACCCTTGTCGGGTGTCCAGATGCCCACGTTCACGCCGGGCACGTTCGCCTGTTTCATGACCCGTTGCACGGCGGCGTCGATCTGCCGCTGCACATCGGGGGTGAGTTCGCGGACGGCGTCCCCCGACGGGGGCGGCGAGGGTTGTCCGGTCGGGGCGGCGGAGGGGGGCAGCGCCACGGCGGCCCCACTCGCGGCCGGCACCACCAGCGCTCCCACCGCGGCGGCGACGACGACCCCCCTGCGCAGTCGGCTGCACGGGTGTGTCATGGGTACTCCCACACGAGGAGAAATACGCCGCGGACCACAGCCGTCATGAGGCGAAGGCCGTGAGCGGCCGAGTCCCTCCCAGCATAAAAGCGCCCGCGCGCGACCGCCTGTCGGCGGTGGCACGCGGGCCCGGTGGGCGGTGTGCCCGCAGGTGTGCGTCCCCGCGCGCGCTCGGCGGCGTGCGCGCCGGGGCCGGCCGTGACCGGTCGGCTTCACCGACGGCGGGCGTCGGCCGGACCGCCGCGCGGGGGCCGTCACCGGGTGGCCGCCCGGTCCCGACTCCCTTGCGGTGGACGGTGGTTGTCAGAGGGTCTTCTCGGGTGCCGTCGCGACGGGGGCGGTGAGGTCGTTCTCCTCCGGGAGCTCTTCGACGTCGACGCCCCGCACCTGGGACAACTCGTGCTTGAGCGCGGCGAGTTCGGTGCCGCCGGCCATGTGGTTGGTGAGTTCCTCGAGGCTGACCTGGTCGCGCGAGGCGGTGAGTTCCATGGTGCCCAGGCGCAGCACGCTGAAGTGGTCGCCGACCATGTAGGCGTGGTGGGGGTTGTGGGTGATGAAGATGACGCCGAGGCCGCGTTCGCGGGCGGCGGCGATGTACTTCAGCACCACGCCGGACTGCTTGACGCCGAGGGCGGCGGTGGGCTCGTCCAGGATGAGGACGCGGGCGCCGAAGTAGACGGCGCGGGCGATCGCCACGCACTGGCGCTGGCCGCCGGAGAGGGTGCCGATGGGCTGTTCCAGGTCGTCCAGGACGATGCCCATGTTGCGGAGTTCCTCGTCCGCGGTCTTCTTCATCCGCTCGATGTCGAGACGGCGCACGGGCCAGGGGCCCTTGGTCATCTCGGAGCCGAGGAAGAAGTTGCGCCACACCGGCATCAGGGGGACGGTGGCCAGGTCCTGGTAGACGGTGGCGATGCCCTTGTCGAGGGCCTCGCGCGGGGTGGAGAAGCGCACCGGGGCGTTGTCGACGAGGAAGTCGCCCTCGGTGTGCTGGTGCAGCCCGGAGATGATCTTGATGAGGGTGGACTTGCCCGCGCCGTTGTCGCCCAGCACACAGGTCACCCGGCCGGCGTGGACGGTCAGGTCGACTCCGTGCAGGGCGCGGATGTTGCCGTAGGACTTGCCCGCGTTGCGCAGTTCGACGATGGCGCCGTCCGCGCTCTGGGCGGTGTCCTCGATGATGGCCCCGTGCGTGCCGGTTCCGTTGGTGGTTGTCATGGGATCACGTCACCTCCGGGTCGCGGTGCGCTGGACCCACAGATTGATGAGGACGGCGCCGAGGAGCATCACGCCGAGGAATGCCTTGAACCAGTCGGGGTTCCAGCCGGCGTAGACGATGCCCTGCTGCACCATGCCGAACATGAAGGCGCCGAAGACCGGGCCGATCGCCGAGCCGTAGCCGCCGGTCAGCAGACAGCCGCCGATCACCGCCGCGGCGATGTAGATCAGCTCCTGGCCGACGCCCTCGCCGGACTGGACGGTGTTGAACGTGAACAGCTGGTGCATGCCGACGAACCAGGCGCCGAAGCCGACCAGCATGAACAGGGAGATCTTGGTGAAGGTGACCGGGACACCGACCGCGCGGGCCGACTCCTTGTTGCCGCCGACCGCGAAGATCCAGTTGCCGTACTTGGTGCGCAGGAGCACCCAGGTGGCGATGGCCGCGAAGACCAGCCACCACACGATGGTGATCTTCACCTGGACGCCGCCGACGTCGAAGGAGGAGGCGAAGACCTTCTTGGCCTGGTCGAAGCCGTCCATGGTGCTGATGTCGTCGGTGGCCACGTTGCTGGTGACCAGCTTGGTGACGGCAAGATTGACGCCCTGGAGGATCAGGAAGGTGCCCAGGGTGACCAGGAAGCTCGGCAGGCCCGTCTTGACGAGCATCCAGCCGTTGAACGCGCCGATACCGAGGGACACCAGCAGGGCGACGAACACGCCGACCCAGACGTTCATGGTGAGCTGGTAGCTGAGCATGCTGGCGGTGAGCGCCGAGGTGAGCACGGCGACACCGGCCGACAGGTCGAACTCGCCGCCGATCATCAGCAGCGCGACCGGCAGGGCCATGATCCCGATGGTCGACGACTGGTACAGGATGTTGGCCATGGAGCTGCCGTCGCGCACCGGGGGTGCCGCGACGAGGAAGAACACGTACACGGCGACCGCGCCGAGGAAGACCCCGACCTCGGGCCGCGCGAGCAGCCGGAACACCAGGGGGCGCCGCGAGGTGCGCCCGTCGGTACTCCTGGGGCCGGGGGCCGGCGGTGAGGTCACCGCCGGCTCAGCCTGCTGGGACATTCCGATCACCGGGTGCCCTTCGCGGCGAACTGCGCGACGGTGTCGACGTTGGTCTTGTCGACGAAGGCGGGGCCGGTCAGCACCGGCTGCTCGCCGCCGCCCATGTAGTTGCCGTTGTTCTTGTAGAGCCACAGGGAGTCGATGGCCAGGTAGCCCTGGAGGTAGGGCTGCTGGTCGACCGCGAACTGGATCGTGCCCTTGCTGATGGCGCCGGTCAGTTCCTTGTTCAGGTCGAAGGTGGCGATCTTGGCCTTGCTGCCGGCGTCGCCCACCGACTGCACCGCGGTCAGCGCGAACGGGGCGCCGAGCGCGACGACGTAGTCGATGGCGCTGTCCTGCTTGAGCTTGGCGGTGATCGTCGACTTCACGGACGGCATGTCGGTGCCGTTGACGAACAGCGTCTGGGTGGAGCCCGTGAACGTCTTCTTCACGCCGTCGCAGCGCTGGGTGAGGCCGATGTTGCCCTGTTCCTGCACGACACAGACGACCTTCTTGGCGCCGGCGGTGTTGAGCCGCTTGCCCAGCGCCTCGCCGGCCACGGTCTCGTCCTGGCCGAAGAAGGACATGAGGCCGAGCTTCTGCCACTCGCTCACACCGGAGTTGAGGCCGACCACGGGGATGCCCGCAGTCTTCGCCTTGCTCACGACGTCCTTCATGGCGTCCGGCTTGGCGAGGGTGATGGCGATGCCGTCGACCTTCTGGTCGATCGCGTTCTGCACCAGGGTGGCCTGGCTGCCCGCGTTGGGGTCGGCGGAGTACACGAGCTTGACGTTGTCCTTGGCCGCGGCCGCCTCAGCACCCTTGCGGACGATGTCCCAGAAGGTGTCGCCGGGCGACTGGTGGGTGACCAGGGCGATCGTCATCTGCGGGGTGTCGGCCTTGCCGGCCGAGGCGCCGGCCGCGCTTTCCTCTGCTTTCTTGCCGCCGGAGCTGCTGGAGCAGCCCGCGAGGGTCAGGGCCGCTGCCGCGGCCACGGCCACAACGGGGGCGAATCTGCGGGAGCGGGAGTGCGAAGAGCGGTCCATCTGTCCTGCACCTCACTGTGCTACGGGGGAAAGGCAAGGCGGATCACCGGGATCCGAGGCCCTGGATCTGCAAAAGTCCGGGTCGTGCGCCGCAAAAGCGGCTGATGCGCTGGGACGGGATTCCACCCCTTGGCGCGCCCGCTGTCAATACTTTGTTAAGACATCATTTCACGCTCAGGTCCGAATGTAAGTACAAAGTATTGACAGCGTCGCCCTCCGAGACCTACACCTGGGGGGCGGCAGGCCCCTTGGGACCCGCAGCCCCGGCAGAGTTCGAGGAGCGTCGCGCATGGCCGAGTCAGCCCAGTCCTTCGATCTGATCACGATCGACCGTATCGGAGTCGATCTCTACCCCTTGCGACCGGGTGTACCCCTGGCCCGTACGGAGTCGTTCGGAAGCTTCCCCGGCCGTTCGCCCGCTCGGGTCGCCGTCGCCGCCGCCCGCCTGGGCCGGACCAGCGTCGTGATCCACGCCGACGCGCCGGACTACTTCGCCATCCGCGCGGCCCGCATCTTCTGGATCACCGGCACCGGTCTCAGCGAGGAGCCGAGCCGATCCGCCACCCTCGCCGCCCTCAAGGCACGCGGGCGGGCCGGCACCACCGTCTTCGACCTCGACTGGCGCCCGGCCCTGTGGAACGACACCGCCTGGAAGGACCCGGAGGAGGCCCGCCCGTACTACGCCGAGGTTCTGCGCCACGCCACCGTCGCGGTCGGCGACCTCGACGAGTGCGAGATGGCCACCGGCCGGCGCGAACCACACGCCTGCGCGGAGGCGCTGCTGGCGGCGGGCGTGGAACTGGCGCTGGTCCGGCAGGGCTCCGGGGGCGTGCTCGCGGTGCACCGCGACGGCACCACCGCCGAGGTCCCGCCCGCGCCCGACGGGACGGCCGGCGACCCGGGCGCGGACGACGAGTTCGGCGGCTCGCTGTGCCACGGGCTGCTGTCCGGCTGGGAGCTGGCCAGGACCGTCCGGTACGCCACCGCGGGCGACCGGACCGCCCCCGGACCCGGCCCGCTGTGACTCCCGGCGACACCCCCCGCTTCCCCGTCCCTTCTCCGTGAGGTCCCCGATGAGCGAGTCCACGACCCGGCGCCTGACCGTCGCCCAGGCGCTGGTGCGGTTCCTGTCCGTCCAGTACACGGAGCGGGACGGTGTCCGCCGCCGGCTGATCGCCGGCACCTGGGGCATCTTCGGCCACGGCAACGTGGCGGGGCTCGGCCAGGCGCTGATGGAGGCGGGCATCGGGGACGGCGCCGCGATGCCGTTCCACCAGGGCCGCAACGAGCAGGCCATGGTGCACGCGGCCGTCGGGTACGCGCGCCAGCTGAACCGCCTGTCGGCGCAGGCCGTCACGACCTCCATCGGCCCGGGCGCCACCAACCTGGTCACCGGCGCGGCCCTCGCGACGATCAACCGCCTGCCGGTCCTGCTGCTGCCCGGCGACTACTTCGCCACCCGCCCCGCCGACCCGCTGCTCCAGCAGCTGGAGCATCCGGTCGAGGCCGACCTGTCCGTCAACGACACCCTGCGCCCGGTGTCGCGGTACTTCGACCGCGTCACCCGTCCCGAGGCGCTGATCCCCTCCGCGCTGAACGCCATGCGCGTGCTCGCCGACCCGGCCGAGACCGGCGCGGTCACCCTCGCACTGCCGCAGGACGTGCAGGCGGAGGCGTACGACTGGCCGGAGGAGTTCTTCGCCGACCGCGTCTGGCGCGTCCGGCGTCCCGTGCCCGACCCGGTCGAACTGGAGGAGGCCGCCCGCGCGATCCGGTCCGCCGCCCGCCCGCTGCTCGTCGCGGGCGGCGGGGTGCACCACAGCGAGGCCGAGGAGGCGCTGAGGGCGCTGGCCGACGCCACCGGCATCCCGGTCGCCTCGACCCAGGCGGGCAAGGGGTCCCTGCGCCACGACCACCCGGCCGACCTCGGCGGCATCGGCCACACCGGCACGGCGGTCTGCGACGCCACCGCCCGCACCGCGGACCTGGTGATCGGCGTCGGCACCCGCTACAGCGACTTCACCACCGCCTCCGGCACGCTCTTCCAGCATCCGGGCGTCCGGTTCCTCAACCTCAACATCACCGCCTTCGACTCCCACAAGCTCGCGGCCCGTACGGTCGTGGGCGATGCCAGGGCGGCCCTGGAGGCTCTCGGCGCGGCCCTGGACGGGCACCGGGTGGACAGCGCGTACGAGGCCGAGTACCGGGCCGGGAAGGAGGCGTGGGAGCGGGTCGTCGAGTCCGCCTACCGCGCCGACGACGACGGCGCCGTACCGACCCAGACGCAGCTGCTCGGCGCGCTGGACGCGGTCGTCGGCGACGAGGACGTGGTGATCAACGCGGCCGGCTCGCTCCCCGGGGACCTGCACAAGCTGTGGCGGGCCCGCAGCCCGCGCCAGTACCACCTGGAGTACGGCTACTCCTGCATGGGCTACGAGATCCCGGCCGCGATCGGCGTTCAGCAGGCCGCGCCGGACACCCCCGTCTGGGCCCTGGTCGGCGACGGCACGTACCTGATGATGCCCACCGAGATCGTCACCGCCGTCCAGGAGGGTCTGCCCGTCAACCTGGTCCTGGTCCAGAACCACGGCTACGCCTCCATCGGCGGGCTGTCGGAGTCGGTGGGCGGCGAGCGCTTCGGCACCGCCTACCGCTACCGGGCCGCCGACGGCACCTTCAGCGGGGCCCCGCTCCCCGTCGACCTCGCCGCCAACGCGGCCAGCCTCGGCATGGACGTACTGCGCGCCAAGACCGTCCGCGAGCTGCGCGAGGCACTGGTCACCGCCCGCGCCTCCGACCGGCCGACGTGCGTGTACGTCGAGACCGACCCGGCGGCCACCGCTCCCCCGGCCGAGGCCTGGTGGGACGTGCCGGTGGCCGAGGTGGCCTCCCGCGAGGCGGCGTCGAACGCCCGCGAGCGGTACGAGCGCGACGTCGCCGCCCGCCGCCGCCACCTGTGACCGCCCCGCTCCCCGGCCATTCCCGACTCTTCTCGAGGGAGGTACGTCCATGGCGAAGACCCGCGGCCACCCACGTGCCGTGACCGCCTCCGCACTCGACTCCCTGGACTTCGCCCTGGACCGGGGCAGTCCGGTGCCGCTGTACTACCAGCTCGCGCAGCAGCTGGAGGCGGCGATCGAGCACGGCGCGCTGGCCCCGGGAAACCTCCTGGGCAACGAGATCGACCTGTCCGTACGCCTCGGACTGTCCCGGCCCACGGTCCGCCAGGCCATCCAGAACCTGGTGGAGAAGGGCCTGCTGGTGCGCCGCCGCGGGGTCGGCACGCAGGTCGTGCACAGCCAGGTGAAACGCCCGCTGGAACTCAGCAGCCTGTACGACGACCTGGAGGCGGCCGGGCAGGGGCCCACCACGCGGGTCGTGCGCAACGAGCCGGTGGCGGCCTCCGCCGACGTGGCGGCCGCCCTCGGCGTCGCGGAGGGCGCCGAGGTCACGCTCCTGGAACGGCTGCGCTGCACGCACGGCCAGCCCGTCGCCCTCCTCTGCAACCACCTGCCCGCGGCCCTTCTCGAACTCGACACCGAACGGCTGGAGTCGACCGGCCTCTACCGCATGATGCGCACCGCCGGCATCACCCTGCACAGCGCCCGCCAGACCATCGGCGCCCGCAGCGCCACCGCGCGGGAGGCGGCCCGCCTCGACGAACAGGAGGGGGCAGCCCTGCTGACCATGCAGCGGACCGCGTACGACGACACCGGGCGCCCGGTCGAGTACGGCACGCACATCTACCGCGCGTCCCGGTACGCGTTCGACTTCCAGCTGCTCGTCAGACCGTGACGACCCCGTCGAGGCGCTCCCGCTGCTCCGGCGTGAGCTCGAGGTCCACCGCGGCCAGGTTCTCCTCCAACTGCGCCACCGACGAGGCCCCGGCGAGCGGCACCACCGGCAGCTCGTGGCCGATCTGCCAGGCCAGCACCACCTGGTTGACGGTGGCCCCGGTCTCCCGCGCCACCTCGTTCAGCACCGCCAGCCGGGCCGGGGTGCCCGGGTGGTCGTAGTCCGGCGGCAGCGGCTTGTCGGGGCGGACGTAGGCACCGGTCAGCAGGGGCGAGTAGGCGACCAGGGTCAGGCCGGGCTCGGCCCGCAGGTAGCCGAGCAGTTCCGCGCCCGCGTGGCCGAGGCTGCCGTCGGGGAAGAGGTCGCTGGGCACGTCGGTGCGGGGCCGCAGATAGCTGTGCTGGTACTGGACCACCTCGTAGCCGGGCAGTCCGGCCGCGGCGGCCAGGGCGCGGGCCCGCTCCACCCGCCACACGGCCTGGTTGCTGACGCCGAGCAGCCCGACCGTGCCCTCGGCGACGAGTGCGGCGAAGCCTTCGACGGTCTCCCGCTGCGGCACGGCGGGGTCGTCGATGTGTGCGTAGAGGAGGTCGAGCCGGTCCACTCCGAGGCGTTCGCGGCTGCGCTCCGCCGACTCCCGGATGACCTTCGCCGACAGTCCCTCCGGGTTGTCGGTGTAGCTGGTGCCGGGTGCCAGGGGGCGGGCGCCGAGCTTGGTCGCGATGACGATCTCGTCGCCGATCCCGCGGCTGCGCCGCCACCGGCCGAGCAGTTCCTCGCTCTGCCCGCCCTGGCCGCCGTCGACCCAGAACGCGTAGTTGTCGGACGTGTCGACGAAGTTCCCGCCGGCCTCGACGTACCGGTCGAGGACGGCGAAGGAGGTCTTCTCGTCCGTGCGGGAGCCGAACAGCATCGCGCCGAGCGCGAGCACGCTCACCTCACGCCGGGTTTTCGGGTCGGCGCCCATCGTGCGGTACTTCATGGTGATCCCTCCCGTTCGCGCCCGTGTCCGGGGCACGAACGGGAGTATTCGTGCTGAAGCGCACTTCAAGTCAAGTACGCGCGCGACGACTTGCCACCTACGCGGGACGGACGAACGGCCCGTCCAGCGCCGCCCATTGGAGCAGCATGATGGTCTTCGCGTCGGCGATCTCGCCGGTGCGGATCATCTCCAGCGCCCTGCGGAAGGGCAGTTCGAGGATCTCGATGTCCTCGCCCTCCTCGTCCAGGCCGCCCCCCTCGTGGGTGCGGGTCGAGGAGCCGTAGGCGGCGGCGTAGAAGCTGACGCGTTCGGTGACCGAGCCCGGGCTCATGTAGACGTCGAAGACGTGCCGGACCTCACCGATGGTGTGCCCGGTCTCCTCGACCACCTCGCGCCGCACGGCGACCTCCGGGTGCTCGTCATCGTCGTCGAGCAGCCCGCCCGGCGTCTCGACCAGCATTCCGTCGGGGTGCCCGTTGACGTACACCGGGAACCGGAACTGGCGGGTGAGCAGTACGGTTTCGCGTTCCGCGTCGTACAGCAGCATGGTGGCGCCGTTGCCGCGGTCGTGCGTCTCGCGTTCCTGGGTGCTCCAGGTGCCGTCGGCGCGCTGGACGTCGAACGTCGTGGTGCGCTCGACGTACCAGTGGCTGGACAGGAGGGTCACGTCCCGGACCTTGACGCGTGGGTTCCCGGTCAGGTCCCGGCCGGTCCGGTCCAGCCCGGTGCGGCCCCGGCGGTCGGGGGTGTCGAGGCCGGCGGTCATCGGTCACCCGCGGTGGGCGGGAGGCGGAAGAAGAACAAGGTGGTCATGCTCGCTTCTACCATCCGTACGACACCGCGGTCGCCCGCGCTCCCCCGCGCGCCCGTCCCGGAACCCCGCCCGGCCCGTGCCGTAACGGGGTGCCGTCGTTCAGCGCAGGTCGGCGCGGGCGGGACTGTCGTCGAGGAAACCGCCCGACTGGTGCTGCCAGAGCTTCGCGTAGGCGCCGTCCGAGGCGAGCAGCTCCTGGTGGGTGCCCTGCTCGACGATGCGTCCTCGGTCCAGCACCACGAGCCGGTCCATGGTCGCGACCGTGCTCAGCCGGTGCGCCACCACCAGCGCCGTCCGCCCCTCCATGAGCCGCCACAGCGCCTCCTGGACGAGGATCTCGCTCTCGGAGTCCAGGGCACTGGTCGCCTCGTCGAGCAGCAGGATCGGCGCGTCCCGCAGGATCGCCCTGGCGAGGGCGACCCGTTGACGCTGTCCGCCGGACAGCTTGACGCCCCGCTCGCCCACCATGGTGTCGAAGCCGTCCGGCAGCGCGTCGGCGAACTCGGTGACGTGAGCCGCTTCGGCGGCGCGTCGGATCTCGGCGTCCCTGGCGTCCGGCCGGGCGAAGGCGATGTTGTCCCGCAGGCTCCGGTGGAACATCGCCGGGTCCTGCGGCACGTAGGCGAGCAGACCGCGCAGGTCGGCCTGGCGCAGGCGGCTGATGTCCCGGCCACCGATCAGGATCCGGCCGCCGTCGATGTCCGTCATCCGCAGCAGCAGCCGGGTCAGCGTGGTCTTGCCGCCGCCGGACCGGCCGACGAGCCCGATCCTCGCCCCGCCGGCCACGGCCAGGTCGAGGCCCTGGAAGAGCGGCCGCGCGCCCCCGTGGGAGAACGTCACCTGTTCGAAGCGGACGTCGGCGGTCCCCGGCACCGGCTCGGGCGACGGCGGGTCGAGCACGGTCGGCGGGATCAGCAGCAGTTCCGTGAACTGCGCTGCCTCCGTCATCGAACTCTCCAGCCGACGGTAGATCTGGTTGAACTCGAACATGATGCGGGTCGCGTTCGAGTAGTAGGTGAAGGCGACCACGACCGCCTCCACGCCGTGTCCGCCCCCGGCCAACGTGACCGCGAGCAGCAGGCCCAGCGCGTTGGTCAGCACGGACATGGGCGCGACCAGCGTGTCGATGCGCAGGTTGCCGTAGTCCCACGACCGGAGGGTGAGCCGGCGTGAGGCCGCGACGCGTGACCGGTGTTCGGCGGCCTCGCGTTCCTCGGCGGCGAACGCCCGGACGGTGTCCATGTTCATCAGGCTGTCGGCGACATGGCCGGAAACCCGTGCGATCGCCTCCTCGCGCTGGTCGACGAGCGCCTGGCGGCGGCGGATGAGCGGCACCACGCACAGCGCCGTCAGGGCGATCATCGCCAGCAGTCCCACCACGAGCAGCGGTTCGTAGCGCCACAGCACCACCGCCCCGAAGACGAGCGGCACGAAGCTGCCCACGACCTGGAATGTCATGGTGTCGACCCACTCCTCGAAGCGGGACGCGAAGCTCAGGACCCGTTTGGTGAGCGATCCGGCGAAGTTGTCGTGGAAGAACGCGGCGTCCTTGGCGAACAGTTCGTCCATGCCGATCACGTAGAGGTGCTCGATGCCGAGGGCGTCCAGGCGGTTCAGGTAGTGCAGGCCGACGCGCCACAGTCCCTCCGCGAGCAGCAGGACGCCGCCGAAGCCGAGGACGTAGGGCAGCGTCGAGCCGAAGCCGATCCCGGCGTCGCCGGCGATACGGCCGACGAGCTTGGCGACGATCAGCGGCGCGATGTAGTTGATGCCGATGGTGCCCAGCGCCGGCAGCAGCATCGCGGGTAATGTCAGCCGCCGCAGGCGGGCCAACTCCCGTCCGTAGTAACGCAGGGCGAGCAGCACCGCGCCCCTGCCCGGCGCGGACTCGCGCGATTCAGGCGTTCCCATCCCCACTCCGTGGTGTGGTGCGGCACCCGCCCGCGTGTCCGGGGGACGCCGCTCTCGTCATTGGCCGTGCGAAGCCGCGGTTCGAGTGGTGCCCCCGTGCGGAGCGTCATCCGGCGGGCGGGCACGACGACGGAGCCTCCACGCGGCTCGCGGGGTGAGAGGAGAGCGAGTACGGGAGGCCGGATTTCCGTAGTGTCCCGTGACGGCGTCCGCGCGGTCCAAGCGTTTTTCCCGGCCATCGGCCGACCGCGGACCCCGCGATGGCTGCCGCTGGGGTGACGGGTGCGCACACAGCGGAGGCCGTCTCCTCAGCCTCTGAGGAAACGACCTCTGATCTGCTACTTCCCAAGTCGGGACGACAGGATTTGAACCTGCGACCCCTTGACCCCCAGTCAAGTGCGCTACCAAGCTGCGCCACGTCCCGGTGCGCTGCCCGCGGCAGAACCGCGTGATCGCGCGGACAGTACTTTACCCCACGTGGGGGGCCCGCCGAAGCGGACCGAGGCGCGGGACAATCGGTCCATGGGCAGCACATCGTCAGGACGGCCGGTGGACGCGCGGGACCGGGACAACGAGGGGCGGGCGCGGAACGCCCGGCCGCGGGACGGGCTCGGGCGGCCTCTGCCGTACGGCGCGACGGGCGTGGCCCGGCAGGCCGAGGGCGTCGTCCGGGTGCCGCGGGCGAGCGTCGCGGAGGCGCAGGAGCTGCTGGACGCCGGCCGTCCCTTCCACGCGCACGAGGTGTTCGAGGACGCCTGGAAGTCGGGGCCCGCGGAGGAACGGGAGCTGTGGCGCGGTCTCGCCCAGCTCGCCGTGGGGCTCACGCACTCCGCGCGCGGCAATGTCACGGGCGGCGCCCGGCTGCTGCGGCGCGGGGCCGGGGCGGTGGAGGGCTGGGCGTCGTCCACCGGGCGGCGGCGGCCGTACGACATGGACCTGGCGGCGCTGGCCGACTGGGCGCGGACGCTGGCGGAGGCCGTGGAGGGGGGTGCCGGCCCGGTGGACGCGCGGGAGCGGGCGCCACGGCTGCGGGGAGACCCGGGCGCGTAGCGGGACAGCGGCCCCGGGCGCTTCCCTGACCCCTCCGCGGCGGCCGGCCGTGCACCGCACCGCCGGTCACCGGCCCGGCAGCCCGGACGCGGTGTACCCGCCGGCAGTGGCGTGCGGCAGACTCGGGGCGTGCGAAAGATTCATGTCATCGGTATCGGCGCGGGCGACCCCGACCAGCTGACCCTCCAGGCGGTGCGGGCGCTGCGCGGCACGGACGTGTTCTTCCTCCTCGACAAGGGCGAGGTGAAGAACGACCTCGTGCAGCTTCGCCGGGACCTGCTGGACACGCACGTACCGGAGGGGACGTACCGCGTGGTCGAGGCCCGCGACCCGGACCGGGACCGGTCGGCGGGCGGCGCCGCCTACTCCCCCGCCGTCGGGGACTGGCGCAGCGCCCGCGCCGACATCTACGAGCGACTGATCGCCGAGGAGCTGGGCGAGAGCGAGACCGGCGCGTTCCTGGTGTGGGGCGACCCGGCGCTGTACGACAGCACGCTGGGCATCCTCGACGAGATCGGCGAGCGCGGCGCGGTGGCCTTCACCCACGACGTCGTCCCGGGCGTCAGCAGCGTCTCCGCGCTGGTCGCGCGGCACCGGACCGGACTCAACCGGGTCGGACGGCCCGTGCAGATCACCACCGGTCGGCGGCTGGCCGAGGGCTTCCCGGAGGGCGTGGACGACGTGGTCGTGATGCTGGACGCCCACCAGAGCTTCCGTCAGTACGCCGACCAGGACATCGACATCTACTGGGGCGCCTACATCGGCACCCCGGACGAGATCCTCGCCTCCGGCCCGATCGCCGAGACAGCGCCGCGCATCGAGCGCCTGCGGGCCGAGGCCCGCGAGCGCAAGGGCTGGATCATGGACACCTATCTGCTGCGCCGGCACCGGCCGGAGTGAGGCCCGGGACCCGCGGGACACCGGCGCGGCCGTCCGGCAGGCGGCACCCCCGGGCAGCGAGAGCGGGCACCACCGCTGCAACGAACCGGGCGGTACCGGTGGCCACCGGAAAAAGCACGGGCGGCGCGGGGTCCGCGGTCGGCATACTCGCGGCATGTCCCCCGCGCCCGTCCGCTTCCACGACCCCGGTGTCCTGGCCGGCGACTTCGCCGGCTACGCACTGGTGCGCTGTCCGCGCTGCGCACGGATCGCCCACAGCACACGCGGGGCGCCGACGGTCGCGGGCGCGCGGAGCGGATCGTGCCCGCAGTGGCGGCTGGTCTGCCGGTCCTGCGGCCTGTGCCGTACCCGTCCGACCGCGTCGAGGGGCGCCGGACACCCGCCGGGCCGGCCCGACCGGCCGGTGCTGTGGCTGCGCGCCGGGACCCGGCACGGCGAGATCTGGGCGTACAACCTCGAACACCTGGACCTGCTCAGGCGGTTCGTGGCCGCGTCACTCCGGGAGCGGGCTCCCTGGTACGAGCACGGGCGGAAGATGACCTACGTCGGCCGCCTGCCCGCCTGGGTCAAGAGCGCGAAGAACCGCGCCGAGGTGCTCCGTGTCGTCGACCGGATGCGGGTCTCGGTGATCAGGACGGACTGAGGCCGAGTCGGTCGAGGACGCCCGCCACGTCGGGCACCGCCTGCACGCCGTCGGGCAGGGGCGGCCGTCGTACGACCACGACGGGCAGCGCGAGGTGACGTGCGGCCGTCAGTTTGGCCGCCGTCGCAGCTCCGCCGCTGTCCTTGGTCACCAGGACGTCGACGAGGTGTTCGCGCAGCAGCGCCGACTCGTCGGCCACGGTGAAGGGGCCGCGGGCGAGCAGCACTTCGGTGTGCGGCGGCAGCGGCGGCTCGGGCAACTCCACGGACCGTACGACGAAGTGATGGTCCGTCAGATGAGCGAAGGCCGCCAGGCCCATCCGTCCCGTGGTGAGGAACACCCGGCTGCCGAACCGTGGCAGCAGGTCCGCCGCCGCGGCCAGGGACGGTACCGGATGCCAGCGGTCCTCCCGGCCGGGCCGCCAGCCCGGGCGGCGCAGCACCAGCGCCGGGACTCCGGTCGCCGACGCGGCTCGCGCCGCGTTCGCCGTGATCGTCTCCGCGAAGGGGTGCGTGGCGTCGACGAGGGCGTCCACCCGGTGCTCGCGCAGCCAGTCCGCGAGCCCCTCCGCGCCGCCGAACCCCCCGACGCGCACCTCGCCGGCGAGCGCCCCCGGCCGTGCCACCCGGCCCGCGAGGGAGGTGGTGACGCGGGTCCCGGGGCGCGCCACCAGTGCGGCGGCGAGCTCGCGGGCCTCGGCGGTGCCGCCGAGGATCAGGACGTGGGGGGACATGGGACGAGCGTACGAGGCCCGGGGTGGTGGGCCCGCGCGGGGTGACGCCGGTTACCGCGACGCCGACCGGCTCAGCGCAGCAGGAGCTGCACGCCGCCCACGACCGTCGCCGCGATCACCAGTCGCTCGAACAGTCGCTGGTTGATCCTGTTCACAGCCCATTTGCCGAAGAACGCTCCGGGCACGACGAACACCACGAGCGCCGCGTCGAGCAGCAGTGAGTGGCCGTCGATCAGCCCGAGGCCGATGCTGAAGGGCACCTTGGAGACATTGACGATCAGGAAGAAGAAGGCGGAGGTCCCGAGGAAGCCGAGCTTCCGGAAGCCCGCCGACAGGAGGTACATCGACATCACCGGACCGCCCGCGTTGGCGACCATCGTGGTGAAGCCGCCGAGGACGCCGTACGAGCCCGCCTTGGCCCGTCCGGCCCGGGTGGTGACCGACTCCGGCTCCCGCAGCGCGTCGGCCGTGCGGCGGCGCCACAGCGTCACCGCGGCCATCAGCAGCAGGATCGCGCCGATCGAGGTCCGGACGATCGCGTCGTCGGCCCACACCAGGAACAGGGTGCCCGCGACCACGCCCGCCGCGACCGCGGGGAACAGCCGCCACAGCGTCGGCCAGTGCGCGTGCCGCCGGTAGGTGAGGACGGCGAGGACGTCCCCGGCGATCAGGATCGGCAGCAGTACGCCCGTGGAGGCGCGGGCCGGCAGCACGGCCGCGAAGATCGCGAGGCTGACCGTGTTGGCCCCGCTCACGGCGGTCTTCGAGAAGCCGACGAGCAGGGCCGCGGCGGCGAGGGCGGCGAACTCCCAGCCGGTGATGTACCAGAGCGTCATGGTGTTCATGCGGACGCCGATGCTATGCGCATGCATCGAGAGCGCGTAAGGAGTGTCTCGACAGGTGGCCGGTGTCAGGGGAGGTGGACCGTGCGGCGGCCTCCCCGTCCGACGCCGTCCGACCCGTTCCGTCCTCGTCCGTCCCTCGCCGTCCCCCTCGTCCGACAGGCCCGCTCCTAGTGCCTCTCGACCAGGACCGCGCTGCCCTGGCCCACGCCCACGCACATCGTCGCCAGTCCCCGGGCCGCTCCCGTCCGCCGCATGCGGTGCAGGAGGGTCGTCAGGATGCGGGCGCCCGAGCAGCCCAGCGGGTGGCCCAGGGCGATCGCGCCGCCGCTCGGGTTGACCAGGTCCTCGTCGATGCCGAGCTGGTCCACGCAAGCCAGGGCCTGGGCGGCGAACGCCTCGTTGAACTCGGCTTCCTGGAGGTCGCCGACGTCCCAGCCGGCGCGGGCCAGCGCCTTGCGGGTGGCGGGCACCGGCCCGATGCCCATCACGTCGGGGTGGACCCCGGCCGAGGCACCGGCGACATAGCGGCCCAGGGACTCCAGCCCCAGGTCGTTCAGGGCCTCCTCGCTGACCAGGAGCAGTCCGGCCGCGCCGTCGTTCATCGGTGAGGCGTTGCCCGCCGTGACTGTGCCTCCGGTCCGGAAGACCGGCTTCAGCCGTGCCAGCTTCTCGTACGAGGTGTCCTCGCGGACGCACTCGTCGCGGTCGACGACCACGCCGTCCGGGCGCTCGACGGGCAGGAGTTCGTCGTCGAAGTGACCGTTCTCGCGGGCCAGGGCGGCCAGTCGGTGACTGCGGAGGGCGAACTCGTCCTGCCGCCGGCGCGGGACGCCGTACCGTTCGGCGACCTCCTCGGCCGTCTCCCCCATCGACAGCAGACCGTGCAGTTCCGCCATCGCCGGGTTGACCAGGCGCCAGCCGAGCCGGGTGTCGACGGTCTCGATGCGGTGCGGGAGGGCCTCGTCGGGGCGGGGCAGCACGAAGGGGGCGCGGCTCATCGACTCGGAGCCGCCGGCGAGAACGACGTCGGCCTCTCCGGCGGCGATCGTGCGGGCGGCGGTGGTGACCGCCTCCAGTCCGGAGGCGCACAGCCGGTTGACGGTGGCGCCGGGCACGGTCTCGGGCAGGCCGGCCAGGAGCGCGGCCATCCGGGCGACGTTGCGGTTGTCCTCGCCGGCCTGGTTGGCGGCGCCCCAGTAGACGTCGTCGACCCGGGCCGGGTCCAGCGCGGGGACGTCGGCGACCAGGCCGCGGATCACGGTCGCGGCGAGGTCGTCGGGCCGTGTTCCGGACAGGGCCCCGCGCAGTTTGCCGATGGGGGTGCGGCGGGCGGCCGCGAAGTGGACGGGACGCACGGCAGACTCCTGACAGTCGTCGCTCACGAGCCGGGCGGTCACGGGCGGATCGCCCGGCCGACCTTAATTAGCACTGCTAGTTTTGGGACTATAGCCCGCCGCTCGGCCGCCTGGGAAGCGGCTGCCCCGCCTGCCGAAACGTCCGGGACGGGTGCGGGGCGCGTCGCGTTTGCACGGATTCGCTCGGGGCACCCGCGTTCGCATGGAGTGGTTGCGGCAGGCCGCCTGCGTGGGAGAAGACCCCGAGTTGTTCTTTCCCGTGGGCAATCGGGGCCCCGCCATGCGGGATGCCGCGTCGGCGAAACGCGTCTGTGCCCGCTGCCCGGTGAGCACCCAGTGTCTGGACTTCGCGCTGAGCGCGGGCCAGACCGCGGGAGTGTGGGGCGGGACCTGCGAAGAGGAACGCGACGCACTGCTCCGGATGACCATGGACGACACGAGAAGGAGAAGCGCGCTATGACGGTCGTGAAGAGCACGCTGCCGGACGACGCGCGCCGGGTCGCCGGCGACGCGCTCCAGGACACCCTGGTCGATCTGCTCGGACTGTCCCTCACGGGAAAGCAGGCGCACTGGAACGTGGTGGGGCCGAGGTTCCGTTCCATCCACCTCCAGCTGGACGAGGTGGTCACGGCCGCACGTGATTTCGCGGACACGGTGGCCGAGCGCGCCGCCGCTCTCGGCGTGCCGCCGGACGGCCGCCCGGAGACGGTGGCCGCCGCCTTCGGTCTGCCCAGCCCCAAGGAGGGCTGGCTGCGCGACACGGAGGTCGTCCAGGTGATGGTCGACGGCCTGGAGGCGGCGATCGGACGGCTGCGCGAGCGCATCGCGGCGACCGAGGAGCCGGATCCGGTGACGCAGGACCTGCTGATCGGCATCACCGCGGAGCTCGAGAAGCAGCGGTGGATGTTCGAGGCGGAGAACTGGCCGCGCGACTGACCCGCGCACAACCCGGACACGTACCTACGGAAGGGGCCCCTTGATGACCGACGCCCTTGAACTCGACGCGCTGTGGGAGGACTTCCACCGTGTGGTGAACATGACCTCCGCGGAGCTGGCCGCCTGGCTGCGGGTCCGTGACGCCGACGAGAACGCGGAGCCGCTGCCGGAGACCGCGGGCTCCCCGACCGGGCAGCACGTCCTGGCGATCCTCCAGAAGCGGCGCACCGACCTCACGGACGACGACGTACGGGTGATGTACAAGGTCGTGGACACGGTCACCGAGCAGGTGGACGTCGAGAACGAGCCCGAGGCCGTGGAGACGCGCCGCCGGCACCGGCTGATGACGTTGGGCCACGATCCGCTCAAGCCGTAGGCCGCCGGGAGCGACCGCCGCGGAAGATCCTCACCGCACAGGGCCGGGCGTCCGCCGAGGAGGCGGGCGTCCGGCCGGCCTGTGCCCGGCGACCGCCGTGCCCGCCCCGGTCCGGGTCACCCGCCGTCACGCTCGGCCAGCAGCCGTTCCAGCCGGTCGAAGCGCTCATGGAGGGCGTGGACGGCCTCCTCGCCCATCTCGTGGGCGCCGTGGGCGAGCCGGTGCCGACGCCCTCGTTCCCGTCCGACGAACCAGGTCGCCAGGGCCGCGGTGACCATGCCGTAGGTGGTGATGCCGACGACCATCATCACCGCGCCGACGGTCCGGCCCCACCAGGTCACCGGGTAGAAGTCGCCGTATCCGACGGTCGTGGCGGTCTCCACCGACCACCAGACGGCCTTCGGGTACGAGGTCAGATTGGCGCCCGGCGCGCCCCGCTCGGCCGCGACCACGGCCCATGAGCCGGTGAGCATCACCACCAGGAGGACGAGCGTGGCGCCGCCCGCCGCCTTCACATGCAGCGAACGGCCCTCGCGGGCGAGCAGCGACTCGACCGCCCGGGCGAGGAATGCGGGCAGCATGGCCGCTCCTTCGGGTCGGGAATGCCGTGCCTGCGGCCGGACCTCGGGGCGCCGGCGGTGCGGCCAGTGTCCTCGCGCGGACGTGTGCGGGCATGCCGGGCGCGGCGTTCGAGTTGCCGTACGACGTGCGGTGCTGTGCGCTGGAGGGCAGGGGGCGCCCGCACGACCGACTCGACGGAGGACCGCGCCATGCCGGCGGAGCCCCGATCCGTGCCGGAGACCTTCGCGTTCGCCTGCGGAACGTGCGGCAACACCTGGCGGACCGCCTTCCTGGTCATGTTCTTCACCGACCCCCTGGACCCCTGGGGCCTGACCACTCAGGAGTACGTCGACGAGACGGGCCGGGCGGTCAGGTCACCGCTGTCCGAGGCGGTCTGCCCCCGCTGCGGCGGGCGCCGGGTGCGCATCCACGACGTCGACGCGCGGTGACCGGACGCTCACCCGGACGGTCCCACGCACTGGTGGGCCGGCGCGGCCGATGGTGCGCTGAGGACATGTACCGCGTCCTCAGGAGGCAGCCGCGATGACCCCTCGTCCGTCCCGTCCCGTCCGACTCCTCGCCTCGGCCCTGACGGCGGGCGCGCTGCTGATCACCGCGGCCTGCTCGGACGACGGCGACGGCGGCTCGGGCTCCGCCGACGTGACCGGCTCCCCCAGCGCCGACTCCCCGGCCGCAGCGTCCGGCGCCGCCCTCACCGAGGCCGGCGCCCAGGCCGCCCTGGTCACCGAGGCCGACCTCGAGGACGACTGGTCGAAGGTCACGGACGCCGCGACCTGGCGCGACAAGTTGCTCGTCGGCACGGTCGACGTCGCCGACTTCCTCACCGCGAAGGCGGACGCCGCGGACTGCCAGAAGCTGCTCGACTCCCTCCACGGGGAGGACCTGCTGGGCAAGCCGTCGGGGGCGTCCGCGCTCACCGGCTTCGAGCAGGGCGACTCCCGCCTGCTCTACCAGGTCGCCGCGTACGACCGGGCCGCGCTGGACGACTCCTTCACCTGGCTGAAGTCCCTCCCCACCGAATGCGACAGCTTCACCGTGACCGACGGCAAGGACAAGCGGACGGTCGAGGTGATCGAGACCTCGCTGCCCGAGGAGGGCGACGCCCGGCAGGGCCTGCGGGTGACCGTGCGGGGTACGGTCGACGGCGCGCCCACCACGCTGACCCTGGACGTCGCCGCCGTGCGCGTCGGCAGCGACGCCCTCACCGTGACGGCCGGCGGCCTCGACGGGGACGAGTCCGACTCCACGAAGCAGGCGGCGAAGCTGGGCACCCAGCGTCTGAAGGACGTACAGGCCGGCAAGACACCCTCGGCCGACCCCGGTGAGCAGGACTGACTCCGGCGTTCCCCCCGCGCGGGCCGCGGCCGCTCCACGCGTTCAGCGGACAACGTGATCACCGGACGGCACAATGGCGGTGAGGGCAACAGGCGTACGAAGGAGCTGAGACGTGAGCGAGAGCCGCACCCCGGCAGGCGGGTCCGCGAGGCTGAACACCGGTGTGGCGCACAACGCCCGCGTGTGGAACTACTGGATCGGCGGCAAGGACAACTACGAGGTCGACCAGCGGGTCGGCGAGCACGTGGCCACGATGTTCCCGCTGATCAGGGACATAGCCCGCGCGGACCGCGAGTTCCTCGGGCGCGCGGTGCGGTTTCTGGCCGAGGAGCGCGGAGTACGGCAGTTCCTCGACATCGGCACCGGGCTGCCGACGGCGGACAACACCCATGAGATCGCCCAGCGGATCGCGCCCGACGCACGGATCGTGTACGTCGACAACGACCCGATCGTGCTCGTCCACGCCCGCACGCTGCTGACCGGCAGCCGCGACGGCGTCACCGACTACATCGACGCGGACGTGCACGACCCCGAGGCCATCCTCGAACGCGCCGCCCGCAGCCTCGACTTCACGCGGCCGGTCGCCGTCATGATGCTCGGCATCCTCAACTTCGTGCTGGACACCGAGAAGGCGCGGGACATCGTGCGCGGGATCATGGCCGCGGCGCCCTCGGGCAGCTTCCTGGTCCTGACGCATCCCACGTTCGAGGCCGACCTGGGCGGCGAGGGACAGATCCCGGCGATGACGTTCTGGAACGAGAACGCCACCCCGCCGATCACCGCCCGCAGCCGCGAGGACATCGCCGCGTTCTTCGATGGACTGGAACTGCTCGAACCGGGACTGGTGTCGTGTGCGCAGTGGCGTGCGGAACCCGACTCTCCCGCCCCGGTACCGCAGTTCGGCGCGGTGGCCGTGAAACCCTGACGCACCGCGGCCGTCGGCCGACGGGGCGACGGCACTCCACGCGGGTGCGGCGCCTTCCAGGCTCGCAGGCGCATCCGAAGGCGACTGGGCGCCCGCCCCGACCGGAAAGTATGATCAAGCAATGTCTGACATGACCGATACCACGCCGGGTTGGCTGACCGACGACGAACTCGGGATGGCCCGCGCCCGCATGCCCATCCTGTACGTCGAGGCCGTACCCGTGCGGGTGGACGACAGCGGCGAAGTCACCAGCGTCGGCCTGTTGCTGCGCATCGGACCGGACGGCACGGTCAGCCGGACCCTGGTCTCCGGCCGGGTGCTGCATCACGAGCGGGTGCGCGACGCCCTGCTGCGGCATCTGGAGAAGGACCTCGGACCCGTGGCACTGCCCCGGGTTCCGGCCTCACTGCAGCCCTTCACCGTGGCGGAGTACTTCCCGACGCACGGGGTGACGCCGTACCACGACCCGCGCCAGCACGCCGTCTCGCTCGCCTACGTCGTCCCGGTGACCGGCGACTGCCGTCCCCGTCAGGACGCCCTGGACCTCGTGTGGTTCAGCCCGCAGGAGGCGTTGTCGCCGGCGGTGGCGAGCGAGATGCCCGGCGGCCACGGGGTGCTGCTCAAGCAGGCGCTGGCCCATGTGGGCTGCGTGATCTGAGGCGGTGCGGCAGGGCCGCCGGACCGTACCGTCCCTAAGACCTGTCCTGTTCGGCCGTCCGCTTCGAGAGCATCTCGCTGAACGGCGTGACCGGGCGTGCCGCGCGTTCGCCGTCCACGGTGATGTCCACCGCCTCGTTGAAGAAGGCGAGCAGTCCCTGGACGGCCGCCACCTGGGGCAGCGGGTCCGGGTAGCTCCAGACGAGGTTCGGCGGGACGTCGGCGTCGCCGCGCCAGGACCAGTACTGGGCGGTGCCCTTGTACGGGCAGCCGGTGTGGTGCTCGGTGGGCGCGAACAGGTCGAGGCGGACGTCCTCGCGGGGGATGTAGTACCGGGTGGGCAGGGCGGTCTCGAAGAGGAGTACCGGACGGCGGGTGTCCGCGACCGTCGTACCGTCGATCTCGACCCGGACGTGCCGGCTGCTCGACAGGGCGTCGACCCGTTTGTGCGGGTCGCGCGGGTGGATGAAGATCTCCTCCTCTTCCTCGTACCAGTGGTCGAGGCCCGTGCCCCAGCGCCGGAACCACTCGAAGGCGATGTGGCCGGCCAGGTCCTCGGCGGGGAAGGTCCAGGCCGCGTTCTCCACCGGATCGCCGCCGACCTCGAGGTCGTAGAAGACCTGCGATCCGGTGTGGGTGCCCGTGGGCGGGTTCTTCGCCGGGCGGAGCAGGTCCTCGCGGACCTCCTCGCGCGGGAAGGCGTACTGCGGGACGGGCAGGTCCGGCTCCCACACCAGGACGGGACGGCGGCTGTCGACGACGGTGACGCCGTTCTTGGACCCGCGCACCCAGCGGGTGCTCGGTTCCCACAGGAGGCCTTCCGGGGTGCTGCGGATGGACCGCTCGGTGGGCAGGATCGTCATGGCCGCTCTCCTTCGTCCGCTCCCCCCAGTCAGGCACACGCGGGCGGGGCCCGCCAGACCGGCGGCACCACTCGGGCCACCGGGCCGGTGCAGCCGCGGCCGGGTCCCCGTCGGATCGGGCGGGATCGGCGGTGTCGCGCTGCGTACTGCCCGGCTCACCGGTGTCGCGCAGCCACTCGACGACCAGCTCGTCCCGGGTGCCGAAACGGACCAGGTGGCGGCCGACGAGGTCAAGGTTCGCCCGCCGTCCGCGTCGCTTGCCCGAGGGCCGGCTGCGGACGGGGAAACGCGAAGGGCCGGGTCCCGCCCCCATGAAGGGCGGGACCCGGCCAGGTCGCCGAGCGTGCGGGCACCCGTGGGGGACGGCCGCCGGCGTCTCGCTTCAGGGGCGGGGCTTGTGCGTCGCGGCGAACTCGTCGGCTGTCTGGAGGTCGAAGTCGCCGTGGTCGCTGCCGAGACCCTGGGCGACCAGCGCGGCCGCGGCGCTGCCGAGGACGGCGGCCTCACGCGGGCTTCGGCCCAGACCGACCCCGCGCAGGAACCCGGCCGAGAACGCGTCGCCACAGCCGGTGGTGTCCACCACGTCGATCTCGAAGGCGGGCACGGTTTCGGTGCCCTCCGCGGTGACCAGGACCGCCCCGTCACCGCCGCGGGTGACCGCGACGGCGCCGGCACCGGCGTCGAGGAACCTGCGTGCGCCCGTCACCAGGTCGTCCTCGCCGCTGAAGCCGAGCACCTGGTCCTCGTTGGGCAGCAGGTGGTCAACGTACGGCAGGGCCGCCGCGAGCTGCTCGAAGCTGCCGAGCACGCCGGGTGCGAGGAGGTCGACGGAGGTGACCACGCCGTGTTCCTTCGCGTACGACAGGACGCGTGCGGCGACGTCGACGCCGATCAGCTCGGGACCGCCGAGGTGCAGGTGGGTGGCTTCGGCGAGCGCTTCCCAGGGAACGTCGTCGAGGCCGTAGGTGATGTTCGCGCCGAGCAGGTGCAGCGAGGGCCGGTCGCCGTTCGGGCGGATGGGCAGGACGCTCGCGGAGGTGGCGGTGTCCGCGCGGCGGACGAGGAACTCGGTGTCGATGCCCGCCCGGCCCAGGAGTTGCACCAGCATGTCGCCGGTGGGGTCGGTGCCGATCGCGCCGGCGCTGCGCACCGAGGCGCCGAGTTTGGCGAGGGTCAGCGCGGTTCCGCCGGCCGTCCCTGCGGCGGTCATCCTGATGTCGTCCACCAGTGTGGCGCCCTGGCCCTCGGGTATGGCCTCCACCGGCCGTACCAGCACGTCCAGGACGTGCACGCCCATCGTCACGACCTTCATCGCTTTCCCTCCTGCGCGGGTGGTACGGGTTGGGTGGTGCCGTAGTCACGGGCGATCGCGGCCTCGATCACCGCGAGTTGCTGCTGTTCGTCGAGGACGCGGGGCGGTCCGAGAGCGGCCGCGCGCTGGTAGACGCCGCAGGCCCACTCCAGCAGCAGCGCGTGCTCGACCGCCTTGTCGAGCGTGGGCGCGTGGGTGAGCGCACCGTGGTTGGCCATCAGCGCGGCGCCGCGGCCGTCGAGCGCGGCGAGTACCGACTCGGCGAGTTCCGGGGTGCCGAAGGTGGCGTACGGCGCGACCCGCACCGCTGCTGCGCTGGGGCACGGAGGAGCAGAAGAGCCACTTCCTGCCGCGCATCCTCAGCGGCGAGGACACCTGGTGCCAGGGCTACTCGGAGCCGGACGCCGGCTCGGACCTCGCCTCGCTCACCACCCGCGCCACGCGCGAGGGCGAGGAGTGGGTGATCGACGGCCAGAAGGTGTGGACCTCCGGCGCCCATCACAGCGACTGGATCTTCGTGCTGGCCCGCACCGACCGCGAGGCCCCGAAGCACCGGGGCATCTCCTTCCTTCTCGTCCCGCTCCGCCAGCCCGGCGTCGAGGTACGGCCGTTTCGCATGATGAGCGGCCAGCTGCACTTCAACGAGGTCTTCTTCGACGGCGCCCGCACCCGCGCCGACCTCGTCGTCGGCGGCGTCGACAACGGCTGGACGGTCGCCCAGAGCCTGCTGGGCGTCGAGCGCGGCGAGGAGGCGGCCACCAATCCCATCCTGTTCCGGGCCGAGGTGGAGCGTCTCGTCGCCCTGGCCCGCCAGTACGGCAAGGACCAGGACCCGGTGATCCGGCAGCGGATCGCCTGGTGCTGGTCCAAGGTCGAGATCATGCGCTTCCTCGGCTACCGGATCCTCACCGGCTGGCTCAAGGGCGCCGAGCCGGGCCCCGAGACGTCGATCGCCAAGCTGTACTGGAGCGAGTACCACACCAAGGTCACCGACCTCGCGCTGGACATCATGGGCCTGCACGGCCAGGTGCCCGCCGGGCGGCCGCCCCTGCGCACCTACCGCACCGACGACCCCGGCGCCGCCAACTCCTCGGCGTCCTGGTCGACGACGTATCTGATCGCCCGCTCCGGCACGATCTACGCGGGGACCTCCCAGGTGCAGCGGAACATCCTCGCGGAGAAGGTGCTGGGGCTGCCGCGCGAGCCGCGGACGCAGGCCGGTTAGGAGCTGCCCGGCCGATCGTGGCGGAGGAAAGCAGGGAGTCCGTCGGGCGCTCCCGCCGTGATCGGCCGGACAGCCCCCAGGGGATCAGGGCCGTTCGAAGGTGTGGAGTTCCGGGACCGGACGTGGCCCGGTCCCCGGATTCCAGCCCGCGTCGAGTTTGCGCAGGCCCACCCCGTCCGGGGCCCAGATGTGGCAGCTGTTCAGGACTCCCGCGGTCGCGCGCGGGCCGTTGGCCGGCTCGCCCGCGTCGCGGCGCCGGACGTTGGCCGACATGGCGGCCTGCACGACCGCGGGGCCGAGCAGCCGGGCCAGCTCGTAGAGGTGCGAGCAGCCCAGTACGCCCCGGAACCGTTCCTGGATGGCCCGGTTGTACCCGGCGGCGACACTGAGTCCGACCAGGCCGTCGAAGGCCGGGGCGATCAGGGGGCACTCGGCGTGCGGGAAGGTCAGCATGTCGGCCTCGGCTGCCACCACGACCATGTCCGTGACGCGGACGCGGACCGCGAGCACCATCCGGTGCACGGTGGCGGCCGCCGGCTCCGCCCAGGGCCGCTCGTCACTCAGTTCCGCCTCCACCGAGATCTCGTCGCCGTCCTCCTGGCGGGCGGTGAGGGTGATGGTGCGGCGGTGCAGCAGGGGTTCTGCGCCTGTCATGACAAGGCCTTTCCCGGTACCGGCGCGCTCTGTCCGGGCAGCGCCGCGAACTGTGGCTGTCTGCGTTCGATGAAGCTGAGCACGCCCTCGCGGTAGTCCGGGGCCTGCTTCGCGGTGGCCAGCAGCGCGGCCGCGCCGTCACTGCTCTCGACGAAGGTCTTCGCCTGGTCGTCGGCGAGCTGCCGCTTGATGAGGGACATCGCGTACGGACTGGCCGAGCGGGCCAGTTCCGTCGCGTAGGCGAGCGCCGCCGGGAGCAGCTCCGCCGGCTCGACCAGCCGGTTGACCAGCCCCATGGCCAGCGCCTCGGTGCCGGTGAACCGGCGCGAGGACAGCAGCAGGTCACTGGCGTTGCCGTAGCCGACGAGCCGGGGCAGGAGCCACGACACACCGTCCTCGGCCACCAGGCCGCGCGCGCTGAAGGCGGCGGCGAACTTCGCGTGCGGCACGGCGAACCGCACGTCGCACATGAGCGCCTGGTTGAACCCGATGCCCGCACAGGCGCCGTTGACGGCCGCCACCACGGGCTTGGGGAAGGACATGGGCCGGGTGCGCGGAGGCAACTGGCCGGTCGGCCAGGGGCGGGCGCCCGACGAGGCTCCGTCCAGCACGCTCATGTCCATCCCGGGGCAGAAGCTGCGGCCGGCGCCGGTGAGCACCACGGCCCGTACGGCCGGGTCCCGCTCGGCGCGGTCGAACAGCTCGTTGTAGAGCAGTTCCATCTCCAGGGTCCAGGCGTTGTGCCGCTCGGGACGGTTCAGGGTGAGCAGCAGGACCCCGTCGTCGGTGAGCTCGGTGAGGATCACCGGGGCGGGGCTCTCGTTCATCGAGTCCGTCGAGTCCGTCGGATCCATGGAGTCCGTCGAGTCCGTCGAGTCCATCGAGGTCACTCCCCGTGAGGCGGCCCGTCATTGGGGGCTAATAGATAGATGAATCATCTATATACCCAAGGGCAGCCCCGGCACCAGAGAGAACCGCGTCCGAGAGGTGATCATTGCCCCCTTGACCTGGTACCCTCGATGCACTAAGCAGATTCATTTTGCTATATACGGCGAAACTGAACAGGGCAGACCACCAGCGAGGAGAGTGCACCGTGGCCGAGGCAGCCCGTGCAGCAGAAACGCCGACCGTGCCGACACCCTTCCGCGGCCGTGTCGGGCGCCAGGTGCGCGTACCGAAGACCGCCGAGCTGGTCGCCGCCCACCTGCGCCGCCAGATCGTACGGGGCGAACTGCAGCCCGGCGACGCCCTGCCGCCGGAGTCGGGCCTGATGGAGCAGTTCGGCATCTCCCGGCCGACCCTGCGCGAGGCGTTCCGGGTGCTGGAGTCGGAGTCCCTGATCACCGTGCGCCGCGGCGCCCACGGCGGCGCCCGGGTGAGCGCCCCGGACTCCGACGTCGCGGCCCGCTTCGCCGGCCTGATCCTCGAGTACCGCGGTGCCACCCTCGGCGACATCTACCGCGCGGCCGCCGTCATCGAGCCGCCCTGCGCCCGGCAGCTCGCCACCAAGAACTCGCCGGACGACATCAAGCGACTGCGGGACGCGCTGGCCACCGAGAAGGCCGCCATGGACGACCCGCTCGCCCTGGTGGAGGCGCAGGACGCCTTCCACGCCCTGCTGATCGAGCTCACCGGCAACCAGACGCTGATCCTGCTGTGCGGCATGCTGCGCAACATCATCGACCGCGCCAACGCCTCCTACACCGCGGGCGCCACGGACGCGGAGGCCCAGAAGGCGCAGGCCCTCAAGGGACACCGGGCCCATGTC
The DNA here is from genome assembly GCF_041435115.1 of Streptomyces sp. NBC_00289. Classification (NCBI taxonomy): domain Bacteria; kingdom Bacillati; phylum Actinomycetota; class Actinomycetes; order Kitasatosporales; family Streptomycetaceae; genus Streptomyces; species Streptomyces sp. NBC_00289. The sequence continues at coordinate 2,160,076 of NZ_CP108046.1, forward strand.
CGGCTGGTCGGCCTGATCGAGTCCGGCAAGGCGGACGAGGCCGAGAAGCTGTGGCAGCGGCACATCTCCAGCGCCGACGACGTCGTCAACTCGGCCGGCCCCAAGACGGTGCTCGAACTCCTCGACTGACCCGGCCGGCCACCTTCCCCGCACCGCCTCCCCCGCACCCCTTGCGCCTTTCAATCAGTTAGATAATTATAGAAGGCGTACTGAATAGCTCAGGGGTGTCCGGAGGCGACGGCCATGGCCGAACAGCGCAAGCGAATCTTCGACTGCGACCAGCACATGTACGAGGAAAGGGACTCCTTCACCCGGTATCTCCCGAAGGAGTTCCTCAGCCAGGCAGTGGCCCCGGTGACACTGCCCGACGGCCGTGAGGTCATCCTCGCCGGGGACCGGATCGTCGTATGCCTGGAACCGGAGTTCGGGCAGGTCTACCGGCCCGGCTCCCTCAAGGAGATGCTCAAGGCCATGGCCTCGGGCAACCCCGACGAGACGTACCAGTTCGAGCCGATGCACGAGTCGTACCAGAACCGCGAGGCCCGGCTGCGCGTCATGGACGAGCAGGGCCTGGACCAGACGATCATCTACCCCGGCGGCTGGGCACTGGTCGCCGAGGAGTACGTGCAGGGCGTCGAACCGCTCTACGCCAACTACCACTCGTTCAACCGCTACATGAACGAGGTCTGGGGCTTCAACCACCAGGACCGCATCTACTCCCCCGCGCTGCTGTCGCTGCGCGACCTGCCCAGCGCGGTCAAGGAGCTGGAGTACGTCCTGAACGAGGGCGCGCGGTTCATCATGCTGCCGACCGGACCGCAGTACGGCCGCTCACCCGGCGACCCGTACTTCGACCCGTTCTGGAAACTGGTCAACGAGGCCAAGGCCAGCGTGTGTTACCACATCAGCGAGTTCTACTACAACTCGCACGTCGCCCCGGCCTGGGGCCACGACGCCAGCCCGATCCACTTCCGGATGTCGGCGTGGCAGTGGATGAACACCTACGGCCAGCGTCCGATCGAGGAGACGCTGTCCGCGCTGATCTTCGACAACCTCTTCGGACGCTTCCCCGACATCAACGTCCTGGTGTCCGAGTTCGGCGCCGAGTGGGTGCCGCACTTCGTCCGGCACATGGACAAGAGCCGGGGCATGGGCCGCAACGGACCCTGGATCGGCGGCCAGCTGGCCGAGCGTCCCAGCCAGGTCTTCCGCAAGCACATCCGGGTGGTGCCCTACCCGGAGGACGACATCCCGAGCCTGGTGAAGCGTCTCGGATACCACGAGTCCATCGTGATGGGCTCCGACTTCCCGCACGCGGAGGGCATCGCCAACCCGGCGGACTACCGCAAGCTCCTCGCGGAGCTCGACGAGTCGGTCCAGGACGACATCATGTACAACAACGCCCAGCAGCTGATCAGCCGCTGAGCCGCACGGCACACGGAAGCGGGCCCGGTACCGAACTCGGTACCGGGCCCGTTCGGCGCCGACCGCCGGAACTCAGCCGGCGACGAGATCCGCCGCGAGGTTCGCCACGTCCGTCAACAGCGCCTTGCCGCGCGGGGAGTGGTCGTAGCCGGCGAGCGGATAGCCGTTGCTCAGGCAGGCGAAGGACAGGCCGGTCTCCGGGTCCATGAAGCCCAGCTGGTAGGCGGCTCCGGCGCTGCCGAAGAGCGCGGCCGAACCGGTGGACGGCAGCCCGCTGCCCGCGTCGGGTCCGGCCACCGTGACGAACAGCCCCATGCTGGTCCGCGGTCCACCGCCGCCCCCGTAGATGCGCTCTCCGTGCGGATGGTCGGTCAGCCGGATCCGGGTGCCCTCCGCCACCGCCCCCGGCTTCCACAGGCCCGAGTGCTCGAGCGCCTGGAAGTACAGCGCGACGTCGGCGGCGGTGGCGACCAGGGCGTGACTCGGCTCGCCCGCCGCCAGGACGTGCGGGTCGGACAGGTACCAGGGCCCCCACGGGTCGGCCTCCTGGTCGTCGCTGGTGCGGTCGGTGGCGGTCATCGGGGCGACGGTGCCGGGCTGCCGCTCCACCGGGACCCCCAGTTCGACCGACGACAGACCGAGCGGCCCGGCGATGTGGTCGCGCAGGTAGTCGGCGAAGGCCAGTCCGGTACGCCGCTCCACGATCTCGGCGACCAGCCAGGCCGCCGAGGTGAGATGGAACTGGAAGCGGCTGCCGGGCGGGTAGTCGAGCCGCCAGCGCCCGAAGGCGGCGAGCCGCTGCTCACGGTCGAGCATCTTGGGGTGGCCGAGGGGGGCGAAGGGGAAGCCGGCGGTGTGCGTGAGCACCTGCTCGACCGTCACCGTCTCCTTCCCGTTCGGCGCGAACTCCGGGATGATCGCGGCGACGTACTCGTTCACGTCGAGGAGTTCGTCACCGATCAGCTTCCAGACGACGCCCGCGACGATCGACCGGCCGACGGACTGCAGGACGTAACGGGTGTCCCGGTCGGCGTCGCCCCAGGTCTCGAAAGCCACGAGCCGGCCGCCGCGGGCGACGGCGACCTGCGCGGACGGCAGCGGTCCGTGCTCGACCTCCAGGCGGACGCGGCGCAGCAGGACGTCCAGCCGGTGCGGGTCGACGCCGACGGCTTCGGGGGCGACGAGCGTGTGGTCAGGCGTCACGTGTCTCTCCTTCGCGTGTGGCCGGCTCCCGCAGACCACGCCGCAGGACCTTGCCGTTGGCGTTGCGCGGCAGTTCGTCCGTGAACCACCAGCGGACGGGGACCTTGAACCCGGACAGCCGGGCACGGGCGTACGTCCTGAGCGCCACGGGGTCCGGCGGGGCGCCGGGGTCGGCCGGGACGAGGAAGGCGACCACGGTCTGGCCGAGCCGCTCGTCCGGTACACCGGTGACCGCCACGTCCGCGACACCGGGGTGCGCGGCCAGTACGGTCTCGACCTCCAGCGGGTGGACGTTCTCACCGCCGCGGATGATCATGTCGGAGTGCCGGCCGGACAGGTACAGGTAGCCGTCCGCCGCCACCCGGCCGAGGTCGCCACTGTGCAGCCAGCCACCGGCGTCCACCCGGAAGAGGTGGTCCGCGCGGGCGTGGATCTCACCGATCCCGTCCGGGCCGGTCTCGTGCAGGCGCAGTTCGACGCCGGGCGCGGCACGTCCGACGGAGCGCAGCAGCTCGGTGCGTCCGGCGACCGCCTCCCGGTGGTCCTCCGGTGTGAGCACGCTGATCGGGGAGCCCTCGGTCTGCCCGAACATGTTGAGCATGCGGACCCCGGGCATGGCCTCGTAGGTCCGCCGCAGCGTCTCGGGGCGGACGGGCGCGCCGCCGTACTGGAGCACCCGCAGGGTTTCGTGGCGGGCCTGTCCGGCGGCCAGCAGGGTCTCCAGCATCGCCGGGACCATGCTGGTGTGTGTGGTGCCCAGCTCCCCCAGCAGGGTCCAGCCCTCGACGGTGAAGCGGGGCAGTCCGGTGACCAGCGCGCCCGCGGCGAGGGCCACGGCGATGTTGCCGAGACCCGCGATGTGGTGGAAGGGCGCGCTGCCGCCGTAGAAGCTGTCGGAGGCGAGGGCGCAGAGGCGGCCGTTGACGCGGGCGCGGGCGGCCAGTCGCCGCTGTGTCATGGTGACGGGTTTGGGCCGACCCGTCGTCCCGGAGGTGTGCAGCACGGCCGCGAGGTCGTCCGGGGTGGCGGCCAACATGCGTGCGGTGGGCCGCAGTTCGGGTACGAGTACCACGCGGCGGCCCGAGAGTTCGGCCACCTGGCGGCCCAGTGCGGCGAACTCCGGCTGGACGACGAGGACCTGTGACCCCGTCGCCTCGACGACCGTGGCGATCTCGTACGCCGTCATGCGCACGCCGAGCGGCGCGAGCGGGTGACCCGATCCGGCGCCGCCGACCACCAGCGCGAGGGCCTCGGCGGAGGTGGCCACCAGGGCGGGCACGGGTGCGCCGGGCTCCAGGCCGAGCGTGTCCAGCCAGTCGGCGGCGCCGCCCGCCCGGTCGAGGAGTTCGCGTCCGGTCCAGGCGAGGTCGCCGAACCGGACGGCGGGGCGGGCGTGGTCGTAGGCTCGGCCGACCATGGCGGTCCAGGTGGCCGCCGTCCCGGTGTCCTGCGCGGCGCCCACCGGTTCAGGGCTCCAGGCGGGCCGTCGCGGTGCCGGTGACCACCTCGGCGCCGTCCTGGGTGACGGTGCGCAGGGCGAAGTGGGCGACCGGGCCGTCCGGCGTGACCTCGACCGACTCGACGGTGGCCGTGGCGGTCAGGGTGTCCCCCGGCCACACCTGGGCCTTGAAGCGCACACCGAAGCGCAGCAGCGCCTCGGGGCCGACCCAGTCGGTCAGGACCCGTCCGGTCATGCCCATCGTCAGCATGCCGTGCGCGAAGACACCGGGGTACCCGGCGGTCTCGGTGGCGAACCTGTTGTCGGTGTGCAGCGGATTGAAGTCGCCGGACGCACCGGCGTACTGCACGATCCGGGTCCGCTTCAGGTCGTCGACCAGCACGCTCTCACGGGTCTCGCCGATCTTGATGTCGGCCGCGTTCACGCTCATCAGGCGTCCTTCGGGGTTGCGGGGCCCTCGGGCACGACGGCCACGGTCCGGGCGCTGACGACCGGTTCGCCGTCGGCGTCCCGGTACTCGGTGATGCGCTCGCTGAACAGCAGACGGCCGGTACGGCCCTGCTTCTCCCAGCTGCGTCCGGGGACGGTGTGCGCGTGCAGCGTCTCGCCGGCGCGCACCGGCCGGTGGTACTCGAAGTGCTGCTCGGCGTGCAGCCCGCCGCCGCCCTCCACCATGACCCCGGGGCCCGCCCCGGAGCCGAACCACTCCTGGTCCGGCTTGGGCCGCAGGTGGTAGTCGGGGTCGTAGTGGGCGCTCGCCATGGTGAAGGTCGGCGGCGCGAGCGCCGACTCGCCCTGGAACGCCGGGTTCTCGTCGCCGATGGCACGGGCGAACATCATGATGTGCCCGGCTTCGACGGGGAACGGCTGCCCTGTCATCGTCCAGTCTCCTCGGTCGGTACGGCAGATCTGAGCTGCGGGGTCAGTACGGCAGGAACGCGTCGCGCGTCGCCTCGTCGGGGTCGAAGTCCGCGGGGAGCCCCTCGAACTTGGGCTCCCGCTTCTCGGTGAAGCTGGCCACGCCCTCGCGGAAGTCGGGTGAGCCCGCGAAGAACTCCATGGCGGAGTAGGAGCGGGCGAGGGCGTCGGTGAAGGTCCGGTCGAGATCGCCGTACACCTGGTGCCGTACGACGGCCATGGCGCGCGGGGAGCAGTTGCGGGCGATGTCCCGGGCGTAGGCGCGGGCGGCGTCCAGCAGGTTCTCCGGTTCCACCACGCGGCTGACCAGGCCGAGTTCTCTGGCCTCGTCGGCGTCGAAGACCCGGCCGGAGAGCAGCAGGTCGAGCGCGTTCTCCAGGCCGATGACGCGGGGCAGGACGTACGGCAGGTTGTACTCGCCGGCCAGGCCGCGGCGGGTGAAGGCGGTGGTGAAGCGGGCTCCGCGGGCGGCGAAGCGGACGTCGCAGATCAGTGCCTGGATCAGGCCGATGCCCGCGCAGGCGCCGTTGACGGCGGCGATCATCGGCTTCGGCATGTCGCGCCGGCTGTACATGGGCACGCGGGCCTGGAGGTTGAGGGACTGGCCGGGCTGGGAGTTCTGTGCCAGCCGCTGCACGTCCATGCCGGGGCAGAACGCCCGGCCCGCGCCCGTGACGATCACGACCCGGACGGCGGGGTCGTGCGCGGCCTCGTCCAGGAGGGCGAAGAAGCGGCGCTCCATGGGAAGGCTCCACGCGTTCTTGCGCTCGGGACGGTTGAGGGTGACGGTGGCGACTCCGTCCTCGTCCACCTCGTACAGCACCAGGTCCAGGTCCGGATCCGGGTCCTGGGCCACCTCGGGCTCCTCGGGCATCACGTCACTCCTCGGTCAGCGGTTCGATGGGGTCGCCGACGCCCGGCCGTTCCCCGGAGATGGTCACCACCACCTGGCCACGGGCGCAGATGCGTCCGTCGGTCATCACGTCGACGTCGGCGAAGTGCACCCTGCGGCCGCGCCGCACACAGCGGGCGTACGCCACGGCCTCGCGGCCTCGGGCGGGTGAGAGGAACTGCACCGACATCGACACGGTGCTGAGCCGGCTGCCCTTGTCGAAGTCGTGTCCGGCGATCACCGCGCCGGCGCCCGCGGTGTCGATGAGCGCCGAGATCACCCCGCCGTGGAAGATGCCCTCGTGGGCGGAGAGGGACTCGGCGTAGGGCAGCACGATCTCCACGCCGTCCGGGTCCCAGCGCGTCACCCGCAGCCCGCAACGGCGGTTGAAGGGGACCCCGCGCTCCCAGCGGGCCCGGAACCACTCGCGGCGTTCGCGCTGTTCCTGCTCGGTGAGGGTCCTCGCCGCGACGGTCATCCGCACGCCCTCCGGTCTCGGCCAGCAGGCCGATCGATATAGTTACATGATTAAACAGATGAGGCAATCGTACGGGACGAGCCCGAGCGCTAGATGTATTATTTATATAACTCATTCGCCTGTTCGTCACCCAGAGAGGGGCCCCTTCGATGCCGTCGACCGCCCTGGCCGGGATCCGCGTCCTCGACCTGTCCCGCATCCTCGCGGCCCCGCTGGCCACCCAGATGCTGGCCGACCTGGGAGCCGAGGTGATCAAGGTCGAGCGCCCCGGCAGCGGCGACGACTCGCGGACCTACGGCCCGCCCTTCGCCGTCGGACCCGAGGGCGACCGGACGGACACCGCCGCCTTCTACCTCTCCTGCAACCGCAACAAGCGGTCGGTCACCGTCAACCACGCCACCCTGGCGGGGCAGGACCTGATCCGCGCGCTGGCCGCCCGGTCGGACGTCGTCGTCGAGAACTTCCGCGCGGGAACCCTGGCGAAGTACGGGCTCGGGCACGAGAGCCTGCGGGCGCTCAACCCGCGGCTGGTGTACCTCTCCGTGACCGGCTTCGGGCAGACCGGGCCGTACGCCGAACGCCCCGGCTACGACGGCATCTTCCAGGCCATGTCCGGCATGATGAGCGTCTCCGGGCACCCCGACGAGCCGATGAAGGTCGGCGTCAGCATGGTCGACATCCTCACCGGCCTGTACGCCTCCACCGCCGTGCTGGCGGCGCTGCGGCACCGGGACGCCACCGGCGAGGGACAGTTCGTCGACCTCTCCCTGCTCGACTGCGGGCTCGCCTCGCTGTCGCACTTCGCGATGAACTACCTCGTCTCCGGCGAGGTACCGCGCCGCCGCGGCAACGGCGGCTACGGCGGCATCCCGTCGCAGGCCTTCGCGTGCGCGGACCAGCCGATCTTCCTCGTGGCGGGCAACGACAAGCAGTTCGCCGGGTTCTGCGCGGCGGCCGGCCGCACCGACCTGCTCCAGGACGAGCGGTTCGCCACCACCTCCGCCCGGATCGCCCACCGCGAGGAGATCCTGCCGGTCCTGGAGGGGGTACTGCGCACCAGGACCCGGGACGAGTGGCTGGCCGTGCTGGCCGAACACGACGTGCCGGCGGGCCCGTTCAACGAGATGCCGGAGGTCTTCGCCGATCCCCAGATACGGCACCGCGAGATGCTGGTCGAGGTCGAGGACCCGGTGTCGGGCCGCCTGCCACTGCTCGCCAACCCGATCCGCTTCTCGGCGACGCCGGTCGAGGGCTACACCCCGCCACCCGCACTGGGCGAGCACACGGCGGAAGTGCTGGGCGAGCTGGCCGATGTGACGGAGCCTCAGCTCGCCGAGCTGCGGGCGCGGGGCGTCGTCTGACGGAGGCCGCCCACCACGGCCAGACGCCACGGCCGCTCGCGGCCCGGCCAGCGACTCGGGCGGTCGTAGCCTGGAGCCTCAGCCGGGTGCTACGGCCGGTCGCCGACGGGTGCCTCGGCCGGCCCGAGGACCGGTCCTGACCCGGTGTCTCGACCGGCCCGACGGCCGGTCCTGCCCCCATGTCCCAGCCCGGCCCGACGGCCGGCCCTGACCCCATGTCCCAGCCCGGCCCGACGGCCGGTCCTGCCCCATGTCCCAGCCCGGCCCCACGGCCGGTCGTGGCCCGGTGTCTCAGCCGATCAGGGTTCGGCCGCCCTCCAGCATCAGCGTCGCGCCGGTCAGGTAGGCCATGTCGTCGCTGACGAGGGCGGCCACCGCCCGGCCGATGTCGGTCTCCGGGTCGCCCATCCGTCCGAGCGGGATGCCGGCCAGGACCCGTTCGGCCTTCTCCGGGTTGGCGGCGAGGTACTCCTCCGCCGCCGGACTCAGCGCCGCCGGGCAGACGACGTTCACGCGAATCCCGTACGCCCCCCATTCGCGCGCGGCGACCCGGGTGAGCCCCCGGACCGCCTCCTTGGCCATCGCGTACGCCGCGAAGGTCACCTCGCCCTGCACGGCGGCCGAGGAACCGAGGTTCACCACACTGCCTCGGCTGGCCCGCAGATGCGGCAGAGCCGCCTGCATGGCGTGGAACGCGGCCAACGGACCGCTGCGGTAGGTGAGTTCGACGTCGTCGTACGAGGTCTCCGCCAGTCGGCGCTGGACGGAGGACTGCGCGTTGTTGACGAGCACGTCCAGCCCGCCGAACCGCTCCACCGTCTCGGCCACCATGCGGTCGACGTCCTCCCGCTCGCCGACGTCCCCGACCACCGTGTGCGCCCGCCCGCCGCGCCCGGCGATCTCCTCGGCCACGTCCTTCAGCTTGCCCTCGGTACGGCCGGTGATCGCCACGGCCGCCCCCTCGGCCGCCAGCGCGAGCGCGATGCCGCGGCCCACCCCCTGCCCACCGCCGGTCACCAGTGCCGTCCGCCCGGTCAGCCGGGTTCCTCGCCCTGTCACTTCGTCTCCTTCCAGAAGGCCGCCCAGGAGGGAAAGGCGTCCGGGAGCGCCGGCTCGCCGGCCCCGTCCCAACCCCTGAATCCCACCGCCTGCGGGCGCTCGGTCGTGTCGGCCGCGTACCAGTGCTGCTCGCGGCGCCGGGAGAAGTACCACTCACCGTCCACGCGCGCGTAGTCGTCGAGGTAGCGGATGGCCATGACGATCCACCGCTCCTCCACCTCGTGTTCGGCCCGGCAGTACACCGATCCGGTGGCCGTGTCGGGGCCGGTGAACTCGATGTGGTGGCCGCAGATCTGGTGAACGGACCGGTGGAAGCCGCGGACCAGGGGTTCGATGTACGACAGCAGCGCCTCCCGGCCCCGGCCCAGGCGCCCCATCTCCACGTCGGGCCGGAAACAGCCGGCCCAGGCGTCGAGGTCACGGGCGTCCACGGCGAGGGCGTAGCGGACCGGCAGTTGCTGGATCGCCAGGTGCGACTCGATGCGGTCGACCCGGTCCTCGAGCGACCGTCCGGCGCGGTTCTCGGGCGGCGTCACGGCCGGGGCTCCTTCGGCAGACCGAGGAGCTGCTCCCCGATGATGTTCCGCTGGATCTCGCTCGACCCGCCGTAGATCGTCTCCGCGAGTGAGAGCAGGAACGAGCGCTGCCGGGTGTCCAGGCCGTAGTCCTCCCCGACGATCTGTCCGGCGGGTCCGGCCAGCTCCATCGCAAGGTGGCCGAGCCGCTGGTGACGCGTGGAGGCGTACAGCTTCGCGGTGGTGGCCTGCGCGCCCGGCGTGCGCCCGGCGGTGAGTTCGCCGATGGTCCGCAGATTGGTGGTGCGCATGATGCGTACGGAGATCCAGGCGTCCACGATCCGGCCGCGCAGCATGGGATCGTCCAGCGCGCCCCGCCGCCGGGCCAGTTCGATCAGTGCCTCCGCCTCCCGCTCGAAGCCGAGCTGCTGGGGCAGCAGGGTGGTGCCGCGCTCGATGCCGAGGGTGGCCATCGCGGTGCGCCAGCCCTCACCGACCTCGCCGACGACCATGTCGGCGCCGGTGCGCGCGCCGGAGAGGAAGACCTCGGCGAACTCGTCCTGGCCGGCGAGGTTGCGGATGGGCCGGATCTCCACGCCCGGCTGGCGGGCCGGGACGAGCAGCATGGTCAGCCCCTTGTGCCGGCGGGAGTCGGGGTCGGTGCGGGTGAGGACGTAGAGCCAGTCGGCGTGCAGACCGAAGGAGGTCCACACCTTCTGGCCGTCGACCACCCACTGGTCTCCGTCCAGCGCGGCCCGGGTCCGGACCGACGCCAGGTCGGAGCCGGCGCCCGGTTCGCTGAAGCCCTGGCCCCACAGTTCCTCGACACCGAGGATCGGCGGCAGGAACCGCTTCCGCTGCGTTTCGGTGCCCGCCTTGAGGAGCATGGGTCCGAGCAGGTCCAGGGCGTTGACGGTGGCCCGGTAGGGGGCGTTGGCACGCGCGTACTCGTACTCGAAGACGATCTCCTCGACGAGGCCGAGGCCGCGGCCGCCGTACTCCCGCGGCCAGCCCACGCCCAGCCAGTTCCCGGCGGACAGTTCGCGGTCCCAGGCGAGGCGGACCTCCCAGGCCGCGCCGTCGGTGGGACCGCCCACGCCCCGGTGCTCGGCGAACTCGCCCACGAGGTGGTCCGCCAGCCAGTCGCGCAGCTCCTGGCGGAAGTCGCGTACCGCGGGCCCGAAGTCGAGCTCCATGCCGGCTCCTTCAGTAACAGTCGGACGGTTCGGATGATGAGGTTCGGAAGCCGCGGCTCAGATGCCGAGCCGGGTGGCGAGCAGCTCACGGTGGTACGAGGGCGTGCCGAGCAGCACCTCGGAGCTCTTGGCGCGCTTGAAGTACAGGTGGGCGGGGTGTTCCCAGGTGAAACCGATGCCGCCGTGGACCTGGATGTTGTCGCCGGCGACCTTGGTGAAGGCCTCCGAGCAGAAGGTCTGGGCCAGGGCCGCCGCGACGGCGATCTCCGTCTCGTCGCCGGCCTCCAGTGCCCACAGCCCGCCGTACGCGGCCGAGCGGGCGGACTCGATCTCCACGAGCATGTCCGCGCACTTGTGCTTGATCCCCTGGAACGAGCCGATGGCCCGGCCGTACTGCACCCTGATCCTGGCGTAGCCCACCGCCGCGTCCAGCGCGGCCGCGGCTCCGCCGGCCTGTTCGGCGGCCAGCAGGACGGAGGCGGTGGCGAGGGTGCGTTCGAGGACGGGCCAGGCCGTGCCCTCGGTGCCGAGGAGTCGGGCGGGCGTGTCCGTGAACTCGACCCTGGCCTGCTTGCGGGTCTGGTCGAGGGTGGCCAGGGGGGTGCGGACCATGCCCGGCGCGCCGGCGTCGACCGCGAGGAGGCTGATGCCCGAGGGGGTGCGGGCGGCCACCAGGAGCAGGTCGGCGAGGTGGCCGTCGGGGACGTAGGTCTTCGCGCCGGTCAGCCGCCAGCCGTCCGGTCCCCCGGTGGCCGTGAGCCCGATGCCGCGCTCGTCCCAGCGGCCGCCGTCCTCGGTGAGTGCCAGTGTGGCCACGGTCGAGCCGGCGGCGATGCCGGGCAGCAGGTCGGCCCGGGCCCGCTCGTCGTCGCAGCGCAGCAGCGCCTCGGCGGCCAGGGCCACGGTGGCGAAGTACGGGCCGCCGAGCAGCGCGCGGCCCGCCTCCTCGAAGACGATGCCGAGTTCGACGTAGCCGAAGCCGGAGCCGCCGTACTCCTCCGGTACGGCGAGTCCCTGGAGGCCGAGTTCGGCGGCCATGCGCCGCCAGACGACGAGGTCGTAGCCGCGCGGGTCGTCGGCCAGCCGGCGCACGTCCGGCTCGCCGGAGTACTTGCCGAGGAAGGACCGCACGACCTTGCGCAGTTCGTCCTGCTCCTCGCTGAAGGTGAGATCCATGCCGCGCTTCCCGTCCTCGGTGTGGTCCGCTCGCCCTGTCGGGCGGCTTGTCGACCCGCCCTCGATACAGTTAGATAATTATAGTATCCACACTGAATGCACCAGGAGCGTGACGTGACCGATCTCTACGACCAGTTCACGAGCCTGACCTTCGAGCGGCCCGCGCCCGGCGTGCTCCGCATCGTGCTCGACGCCCCGAACCTCAACGCCGTCGATCCCCGGATGCACGGGGAACTGGCCGACATCTGGCCGGTCGTCGACCGGGACGAGCAGACCCGCGCGGTGGTGGTCCAGGGAGCGGGCAAGGCGTTCTCGGCCGGCGGGACCTTCGACTCCATCGAGGCAATGACCGGGGACTACGCGGTCCGCGCCCGGGTGATGCGCGAGGCCAGGGACATGGTCTACGGAGTGATGAACTGCTCCAAGCCGGTGGTCTCCGCGATCCACGGCCCGGCGGTCGGCGCGGGGCTGGTCATCGGCCTGCTCGCGGACATCTCGATCGCCGCCCGTACGGCGAAGATCGTCGACGGGCACACCCGCCTCGGCGTCGCGGCCGGTGACCACGCGGCCATCTGCTGGCCCCTGTTGTGCGGCATGGCGAAGGCCAAGTACTACCTGCTCACCTGCGAGGTGCTCACGGGCGAGGAGGCAGAGCGGATCGGCCTGGTCTCCAAGTGCGTGGACGCCGGCGAGGAGCACGCCGAAGCACTGCGGGTGGCCACCGCGCTGGCCGCCGGGCCCGCCAGCGCCATCAGCTGGACCAAGCGCTCGCTCAACCACTGGTACCGCACCGCCCAGCCGATCTTCGAGGCCTCGCTCGGGCTGGAGTTCTTCGGCTTCGGGGGACACGAGGTCGTCGAGGGGCTGGCCGCCCACCGCGAGAAGCGCAGCCCGGACTTCGAGGGCGTCGGCGGCAAGCACCCGATCGACCTGTGACGTCCTGACCCACGAAAGGAAACCCGCGATGACGACCGAGCACACCATCACCGAGATCCCCCCGCTGGTGCGGGGGCTGACCTACGAGGACATGCCGGTGGGGCAGGTCTTCCGGACCGCCCGCCGCACCGTCACCGAGACCGATCTGGTCAACTTCATCACCTGGGGCGGCTTCAACGAACCGCTCTTCTGGGACGCCTCGCACGCCGCGGACGGTGGCTACACCGGTCGGCTCGTGCCGGGCGCGCTGACGTACTGCCTCGCGGAGGGGCTCGTCCTCCAGACGAACGTGCTGCACGGCACCGGTCTCGCCTTCCTGCACATGGAGCTGACCGTGCAGGGCCCGGTGTACGTCGGCGACACGCTGTACGCCGTCGTGGAGACCACCGCCTGCCGCCCGTCCAGCAAGCCCGGCCGGGGTGTGGTGACCAGCCGGATCACGGTGCGCAACCAGCGGGACGAGACCGTGCTCGTCTACACGCCGGTCCGGCTGATCCGGGGCCGGGACTACGTGGCCGAGACGCTCTGAGAAGCCCGGGCGGCGGCCGGCACCAGGGTCAGTCTGCCCGTGGGGCCGGTCACGACCGCGTCCGCGAACGCTCCCCCGTGCACCCAGTCCGAGGGGATCGCGGGACGCGGCGGGGCCTCGTGGTCCGGGACCGCCATCGCGTACAGGCGGGTGTAGCGGAACTTCGCCTCCAGGTTGTCCAGCACCGACCAGTACTCGTAGCCGCACACCTCGACCCCGGCCGCGACGAGCCCCGCGAGCCAGGACAGCCGCGCGCGCAGCAGGGCTTGCCGCCGGGCGTCGTCGCTGTGTCCGTTCGCGTCGACGAGGTCCAGGTCGGCCATGCCGTTGTCGATGACGGACAGCGGCGGCAGCAGGTCGCCGTACAGGTCGTGCAGCCCGGCGACGGCGTCGGCGAGCCCCTCGGGAATGATCGGCCAGCCGTACGCCGTGGTCTCCACGTCGGCGAACGGGACGATGGCGAAGCCGAGGCCCACCAGCAGCCGGTTCACCTCGTTCAGGGCGCTGGGACACCTCGTGGTCGGCAGCACCCGGGGCAGGTTCTCCGGTGCGGTGACGCGGAACGGGGTGTGCCAGGACAGGCCCAGCAGGCCCTGCCGGGTGGCGATGGTCTCCAGGTCTCCGGGGCGTACGCAGCCGGTGGCCTCGACCGGTGAGACGTCGTCCTCGGTGACCATGTGCTCGCCGAGCAGCAGCGGGTCGAGGAAGAGCCGGTTGGTCCAGCTCTCCAGGCGTTCCAGGGCGAGGCGGTCGAAGGGGTCGTCGGTGGCCGGGTAGCCCCCGACGAGTGTCACGGTGGTCCCGATCCGGCCGCGCACACCTTCCGCGGCCAGGGCCCGCACGGCGAGCCCGTTGGCCAGCAGGATGTGGTGCACCGAGGCCAGCCCGGCCCGGCCGATGCCCCGGCTGGGCGGATACATTCCGGCCACATGGTCGGCGAGCGTGGGGCCGGCCAGGTCGGTGGAGGTGATCCAGCGCTCCACCCGGTCGCCGAAGCGGCGGCCCAGCTCGGCGGCGTACCCGGCGAAGTGCTCGGCGGTGTCGCGGTCCAGCCAGCCCCCGGCGGCGTCGAGCCACGGCGGGAGGGTCCGGTCGAGCAGGGTCACGGCGGGCCGCGCACCGCCCGCGAGCAGGGCGTCGAGGGCGCGGTCGAAGCGGTCCAGCGCCTCGCGGTCCCAGGTGCCGGGGCCGTCGGGCTGGAGCCGCGGCCAGCCGGCGGCCATCCGGTGCGTGTCGGGGGTGACGCCGAACAGCTGCCGCATGTCCTCGGTCCACTGCCGGAAGTGCCCGACGCGTTCCGACGGGGGCGGCGGCGGGGCCGCGAGGCAGTCCGCGGTGGCGACTCCCCAGTCGACACCGCGAAGGGATTCGTGCAGGAAACCATCGTGCATGGTTACCGTCCAGGCGGTAAATGGTCCAGCGCATTCAACTGAATGCCCGCCATCCGGACGCTAACAGTTCAAACAAACTACGACAATGTTTCGGCCACATCTCACGAAATCAGGCAGCCCCGAGGATGAGATCCGCCGCCCGCCATGCCATGGCCATGACCGGCGCGTTCATGTTGCCGGAGACCATGGTGGGCATGATCGAACAGTCCACGACCCGCAGGCCGTCGAGACCGCGTACGCGCAGTTCGGAATCGACGACGTCGTCCTCGTCCGGACCCATGGCACAGGTGCCGACGGCGTGGTAACCGCACCGGCCGTGGTCGAGACCCGCGTCGATGATCTCCTGGTCCTCCCGTACGCCGGGGCCGGGCAGTGTCTCGGCGGTGATCCGGCCGGCGATCGGCTCGGCCGCGAACAGTTCCCGCATCCGGCGGAAGAGCGCGGTGCCCACCGCGCGGTCGTGGTCGGAGCCGTAGTAGTTCGGTGTGATGGTCAGGGGCGCGTCGGGGTCGGCGGAGGTGATGTGCAGGCTTCCCTCGGCGTCGGGGCGCAGGATGTAGCCGAGGCCCATCACCCCGGGCTCGCGCTCCACGCCGGTCTCCTTGCCGGGGACGTCCGGCGTCAGGGACACCGGGGCGATCAGCAGCTGTGCGTCCGGGCGGGTGAGTTCGGGCCGCGACTTGAAGAAGGCGATCACGTCGAAGGCGGGCGCGGCCAGCGGTCCACGGCGGGTCGCCAGGTACCTCAGGCCCGACAGGCCCTGGCGCAGCGGGGTGCTGAGCGCCTTGTTGTAGCCGAGGTTGTCCTTGAGCCGATACTGGACGACGAAGCAGCGGTGTTCGCGCATCCGGCCGCCGACGTGCGGGCTGTCGACCAGCACGTCCACGCCCGCCGACTTCAGCGTCCCGGCCGGGCCGATGCCCGACAGCTGGAGGATCTTGGGCGTGGCGATGCTGCCGGCGGAGAGGATCACCTCGCGCCGGGCGCGGACGTCGCTCTCCCCGCCCTGGGTCCTGGTGCGTACGCCCACCGCCCGGCCGCCCTCCACCAGGACGCTGGTCACGTGCGTGTCCACCGTCACGGTGAGGTTCGGGCGGTGCGCGACGGGGTGCAGGAAGGCCCGGGCCGCGCTGAACCGCCGCCCGTTCCTGATGGTGGCCATGGCGTAGCCGATGCGTTCGTCGTCGCTCGCGTTGAGGTCGTCGCTGCGGTGCCAGCCGAGTGCCGTCCCCGCGGCGATCGCCTCCTCGCACAGCGGCTCGGGTCCCGGTGCGGTCGACACGTGCAACGGCCCGCCCACGCCCCGGACTTCGGAGGCGCCGAGCGCGTTGTCCTCGATGCTCCGGAAGATGGGCAGCATCGTGTCCCAGCCCCAGCCGGGGTTGCCGAGCCGTTCCAGCTCGTCGTAGTCGGCGCGGTCGCCGCGGTTGTAGACCATGCCGTTCACCGAGCTCGAGCCGCCGAGGGTGCGGCCCCGGACCCAGTGTTCGACCCGGCCGGCCGGGCCCACCGGCTCCACCGGGTAGTGCCAGGCGAACCGCGGGTCGCCCAGCAGCTTGCCGAAGCCCTTGGGCATGCTGATCAGCGGGGTGGCGTCCCGGCCGCCCGCCTCGATCAGCAGCACGCTCGTCCCGGCGTCCGCGGAGAGGCGGTTGGCCAGCACGCACCCCGCCGATCCGGCTCCCACCACGATGTAGTCGTACGTCGTCATCCGATCCCCCTGCTCCGTTGGTGTCACGCACCACGAGGGGCCCTGCTCCCCCGTGGGGACCTGCTCGCCTGTGGCCTGCTCCCCGTGGGGCCTGCTCCCGAGGGGACTACTCCCCGAGGGGGCGGAACTCCTCTTCCTGCCACCAGGGATAGACGGCCGGCATGTCCTTGCTGACCCGGCCCGGAAACTCCGGCGGGCGCTTGGCGAGGAACGACTCGACGCCCTCGGTGGGGTCCGGGCCGCCGCCGATCTGGCTCATGATCCGCGAGTCGAGGGGGTGCGCCGCCATGGGATGCGGCTCCCCGAGCATCCGCCACATCATCTGGCGGGACAGGGCGACCGAGACGGCGGAGGTGTTCGCGGCGATCTCACGGGCCAGTTCGTAGGCGGCCGGGAGGAGTTCGTCGGGCGCGTGGACGGATCGCACCAGGCCGGCCGCGAGGGCCTCGTCGGGGCCGAAGACCCTGCCGGTGGCCACCCACTCCATGGCACGCTGCATGCCCACGGCCCGCGGCAGGAACCAGCTCGCGGCGGACTCGGGGACGATGCCGCGGCGGGCGAAGACGAACCCGAACTTCGCCGAGGTCGACGCGAGCCGGATGTCCATGGGCAGGGTCATGCTGGCCCCGACTCCGGCGGCGGGCCCGTTGACCGCGCCGATCACCGGCTTGGCACTGGCGAAGATCCGCAGCGCGACCCGGCCGCCGGTGTCCCGGTGCCAGGCGCCCGCCGTACGGTGGTCGAAGGTGGACCGGCCGGCGCTGACGTCGGCGCCGGCGCAGAAGCCCCGGCCCGCCCCGGTCACCACGATCACCCGTACCTCGTCGTCGGCGTCGGCCTCGTCCAGGACGTCGAGCAGGTCCTGCATCATCCGCGGGCTGAAGGCGTTCAGCTTCTCGGGCCGGTCGAGGGTGACGGTGAGGATCCGGTCCTCGACCTCCGCACGCACGGTCTCGTAGGTCCGACTCGACATGGCGCGTCCTCCGTCACTCGGCTGTCCGGTTCTCAGAAAGCTTAATTAGTTATAGCATTCAACTCTACTGACCCATTCATGATCGACGGCGGTGGAGATGGCGGACCTGGTGGAAACGGATCTCGTGGTGACGGCGGTCGGGCCGGTCAGGCTGGTCGAACTGAACCGGCCGGAGCAGCTCAACTCGATGAGCGAGGAGCTGCATTCCGCCCTCGCCTCGGTCTGGGACGAGCTCGCCGCCGACCCGCAGGCACGGGCCGTGGTGCTCACCGGACGCGGCCGGGCGTTCAGCGCCGGCGGCAACTTCGACATCATGACCCGGGTCCAGCGCGACAGCGTCTTCCGGCAGCGGAACGTCGACGAGGCCCGCCGGATCATCACCGGCATGGTCCGCTGCCCGCTGCCGGTCATCGCGGCGGTCAACGGGCCGGCCGTGGGACTCGGCTGCAGCCTGGCCCTGCTGAGCGACCTGGTGCTGATCGCCGACGACACCTATCTCGCCGACCCGCACGTCCAGGTGGGCCTGGTCGCGGGCGACGGCGGGGCCCTCGTCCTGCCCCTGCTCGTCGGCCTGACCCGCGCGAAGGAACTGCTGTTCCTCGGCGACCGGGTGAGCGCCGAGGACGCGGTCCGGCTCGGCGTCGCCAACCGCGCCGTCCCCAAGGACAAGCTCCTCGACGAGGCCATGGACCTCGCCGGACGGCTGGCCGCCCTCCCGGCGCAGGCCCTGCGCGAGACCAAGCGGGCGGTGAACCTGCACCTGGAGCAGGCCCTCGCCACCGTGCTGGAACCGGCCCTGCTCGCCGAGCGGGACAGCATGCGCACCCCGGACCACATCGCCGCCGTCGAGAAGATCATCGCCGCCCGCGGTCGTCGCTGAGCCGCGAGAGGAAGAGGAGGACCGAGGCATGGACTTCGCGTTCAGCGACGAGCAGGAGGAACTGCGGCGTACCGTCCGGGCGTTCCTCGCCGACACCTCGCCCGAGACCGAGGTACGCCGGTTGATGGAGACCCCGGAGGGCTTCGACCGGAGACTGTGGCGCCGGATGGGCACGGAGCTGGGCCTGCAGGGCCTGGCCGTCCCCGAGGAGTACGGCGGCGCCGGCTGCGGTCCGGTCGAGGTGGGCGTGGTCATGGAGGAGATGGGCCGGGCGCTGCTGTGCGCCCCGTTCCTCTCCTCGGCCGTCCTCGCGACCACCACGCTGTTGCGCTGCGCCGACGAGGACGCCCGCAAGCGGCTGCTGCCACAACTGGCCGCCGGCGAACTGGTCGCGACCCTGGCCCTGACCGAGGACTCCGCCCGCTGGGACGCGGCGGGTGTCGCGCTCACCGCCCGCCCGTCGGACGGGAGCTGGCTGCTGGACGGCCACAAGACGTTCGTCCTCGACGGAGCCGCCGCCGACGTCGTCCTCACCGTGGCCCGTACCGCCGACGAGGGCATCGGCGTGTTCCTGGTCGAGGGCGACGCGGCGGGGCTCGCCCGTACGCCGCTGCCCACCCTGGACCCGACGCGTCGCCAGGCGCGGCTGGAGTACACCGGCGTACGGGCGACCCGGCTGCGCACGCACGACGACGGCGACGGCTGGGACCTGGTGTCGCAGGTGCTGGACCGGGCCGCGGTGGCACTGGCCGCCGAACAGGTCGGAGTGGCCTCGCGCGCCCTGGACACGGCGGTGGAGTACGCCAAGGTGCGGCAGCAGTTCGGCCGGCCCATCGGCTCCTTCCAGGCCGTCAAGCACCTGCTGGCCGACGTCCTGCTCGAGGTGGAGTCGGCGCGCGCCGCCGCCCACTCCGCGCTGCTCGCGGCCGAGCACGAGGACCCGGAGCTGCCCGCCGCGGCGAGCCTCGCCAAGGCGTTCTGCTCCGACGCCTGCCTCCAGGCGACGACGGAGAACATCCAGGTGCACGGCGGCATCGGCTTCACCTGGGAACACCCGGCCCACCTGTATCTGAAGCGGGCCAAGACGTCCCAGCTGCTGTTCGGCGATCCCGCGTACCACCGGGAACTGCTCGCACGGCGCATCGGACTGGACACGGACACGGTCGAGGGAGTGGCATGAAGGTCGACGGCAAACTGAACGTCTGGGGCACGGCCGAGGTGGTCGAGGAGGCCCGGCACCACGAGAAGGCCGGCTACGACGGCCTGTGGGCCTCGGAGTCCAAGCACGACCCCTTCCTGCCGCTGCTGCTCGCCGCCGAGCACACCGACCGGCTCGAGGTGGGCACGGCCATCGCGGTGGCCTTCGCCCGCTCCCCGATGCAGCTCGCGTACACCGCGCACGATCTGCAGAGCTACTCCGGCGGACGCTTCTCGCTCGGCCTCGGCAGCCAGATCAAACCGCACATCGAGCGCCGCTTCGCCATGCCGTGGAGCCGGCCCGCGGCCCGCATGCGGGAGTACGTCAGCGCGCTGCACGCCATCTGGGACGCCTGGAACGAGGGCGCCGGGCTCGACTTCCGGGGTGACTTCTACACGCACACCCTGATGTCCCCCTTCTTCTCGCCTCCGCCCGCGCCCGGCGGAGCGCCGAAGGTGTTCGTGGCCGCCGTCGGGGAGGCGATGACCCGGGTGGCGGGCGAGGTGGGGGACGGGCTGCTGGCACACGGCTTCACCACCGAGCGCTACCTGCGCGAGGTGACCCTGCCGACCCTCGAGGCGGGCCTGACGGCCTCGGGCCGCACCCGCGCCGACTTCTCCGTCTCCCACCTGCTCCTGACCGCGACCGGCCGCACCGAGGAGGAGCTGGCCCGCGCGATCGACGGCACCCGCCGCCAGATCGCCTTCTACGGCAGCACCCCGGCCTACCGCGGTGTGCTGGAACTGCACGGCTGGGGCGAACTCGGCGACGAGCTCAACGCGTTGTCGAAGTCCGCGCGCGAGGACAAGTGGGAGGCGATGGGGCATCTCGTCGACGACGAGGTCCTGCACGCCTTCGCCGTCGTGGCCGAGCCGGACCGGGTGGCCGCCGAGATCCGCCGCCGGTACGGGGCGCTGGTCGACCGCGTGTCCTTCTACACCGCCTACGAGATCGACGCCGAGGTGTGGGAGCCCATCGTCCGGGATCTGCGCGACAACTGACGGGCGATCAGGCACCGAGGGGTCAGCCGAGCAGGTCCAGGACGGTGGTCATGGACCTGTTCTGCAGCAGGTAGTCCTCAGCCTCCTGGAGGTGGACGCGCCACAGCTCCTCGGCGTCCTCGGCCCGGCGGGCGGCCACCAGCTCGACGAGCGCGACATGGGCGCGGAAGCCCCTGCGGTTGGCCCGGAGGTTCTCGGGGCTGCCGGCGTCGAGGTCGACGTGGGACCAGTTCGCCTGGTCTATGATGTGCCGGACCATGCCGTTGAGGACGTTCAGCGTCTGGTTGGCCGCCAGTTCGACGACAAGGGCGTGGAACTCCATGTGGGCCCGGATGAAGGCCGACGGATCGTCCATCAGCCGCTCCGCCTCGGCGACGGCCGCGCGCAGCCGCTCCAGGTCCTCCTCGGTGCGCCGCTCGGCCAGCAGTCCGGCGCAGGGCGCCTCGATCACCGTACGGGCGTCGTAGACGTCCTTGAGGGTCGTGCCCCGGTACTCCAGGACCACCCCGGCGTAGCGGGCGGCCACCGTGCCCTCCGGGACCTGGACCCGTGCTCCGCCCCGGGCCCCTCGGCGCACGCTGATCAGCGACTCCGACTCCAGGACCCGGAACGCCTCGCGCAGCGTCGGCCGCGACACGGCGAACTCCTCCATGAGGGCCGTCTCGGAGGGCAGCGCGTCGCCCTCGGCGAGTTCGCCGCGCACGATCATGCGGCGCAGCCGTGCCGCGACCAGCTCGGCCATCTTGGGCACCCGTACCTGGACGCCGTTGAGCCCGCCACCGCCCTGTCTGCCCATCGCACTCATCGCGGGGCCCACCTCCGTCCGGCCCGCGGGCGTGAAACACAGCCCGCCCGCCGGGTGGATCCCACTCTACAACTAGATAACTCTTTGAACTAGGTCATCGAGTTCGTCATGATGAGATGTTCGGCCAGCGACAGCAGCAGTTCGCGGCCGACCGACCGCTCCCGCATGTCCCCCATCAGCAGCGGGACTTCGGGGTCGAGGTCGAGCGCCTCGCGGACCTCCCGCTCGTCGCGGTCCCGGCGGCCGTGGAAGCAGTTGACTCCGACCACGAACGGAATCCTGCGGCTCTCGAAGAAGTCGATGGACGCGAAGCTCGTCTCCAGGCGCCGGGTGTCGGCGAGGACGACCGCGCCGAGGGCGCCCTGCACCAGGTCGTTCCACATGAACCAGAAGCGTTCCTGACCGGGCGTGCCGAAGAGGTAGACCACCAGTTGGGGGTTGACCATGATGCGGCCGAAGTCCATGGCCACCGTGGTGGTGGTCTTCCGCTCGACGCCCTCGACGTCGTCGACACCGACGCTCGCCACGGTCAGGTACTCCTCCGTGCGCAGCGGTGGCACCTCGCTGACCGCTCCGACGAGGGTGGTCTTGCCGACGCCGAAGCCGCCGGCCACGAGGATCTTGACCGCCGCGGGGGCCGTGCCGCGCGGGGTGCGTTCGACGAGGTCAGAGTCTGCGAAGTCCATCCCTCACCGCCCGAAGTAGGTTCATGTCCCAGTTGCTTCCTGCCGCTACGGCGAGCGGCGGACGGGTGGTCGCCCTGCCCAGGGCGACCAGGTCGTCGATCAGGATCTTCGTCACCGACACCGGCAGGTCCAGTTCGGCGGCGATCTCGGCCACAGCCGCGGGCGCCCGGCACTGCCGCAGGATCGCCCGGTGCTCGGGTTGCAGGCCGCGGGAGCCCGCCCGGGTGGGCTCGGGCTCGACGGTCGAGACCAGCGTGATCAGGGTGAGGTCGTCACGGGCCGGCGCGGTCCGGCCCTGCGTGATCGTGTAAGGCCGTACGGACAGTTCCTCCGCGTCACCCGGTTCCATGCCGTCCGTCCAGTGGCTCACTCACGCACACCGCCCTCGCCGGCGGGCGTCACCATGCGTGCTTCGGTGCCCAGCCGCTGGCCCACCTGCTGCATGAGCGTGTGCATGGCCACGGCCATCAGCTCGGCGTCCACCTCCTGGGACGCCACGACGGCCAGGTGCGTGCCCCGGCCGGCGGCGGAGATGAACAGCCACAGCTCGGCCAGTTCGACGATCACCTGGTGCACCGGACCGCCGCCGAACAGCGTGCCGACCCCTCGGGCCAGGCTCTGCTGGCCGGTGGCCACGGCGGCCAGCCGCTCGGCGTCGCCGCGGGCGATGGTGCCGGACTGGCTCACCACCAGACCGTCGTCGGACAGCACGATGGCGTGCCGGGTGCCGGGGACCTGCTCGACCAGGCCGTCCAGCAGCCAGTCGAGATCCTGATGAGTGGCGGTCGTTCGCAGTGTCATGGTCAGTCTTCCGTCGTGAACCGTCGGCGGATCGGCAGGCCGTCCGCGGGGCCGTGGTCTGCCGTGGGAGTCGTACGGCGCGCCATCCTGGACTGGCGCTGGAAGGCGCCGACCGTGGCGCCGGAGCGGGCCGGAGCGGGACGTGGGCCGGGGGGCTCGCCCTCGGGGCGCGCCCGGACGCCGGCGTCCGGGCTCCGCAGTTCGTCGACGAGGCTGGCCTGCCGCACCCGCTTGGGCAACGGCCGTACCACCCCCGGCCCGAGGTCTCCGGGCGGAGCGCCGGCGCGCACCGCGTCGGGCAGCCGCGGCACTCCGTACGGCCGCGGCGGCCCGGTCCGCGCGCCGTCCGGCGGTCCGGCGGCCGGGACCGGGTGCTGGGCGCCCACCTCGACTCCGTGCCCCGGCGGGTTCCCCCGCCTCGCGAAGGGCCCGGCCTGCGCGGACGGCGCCACGGCGTGCGCGGAGGGCGTGGAGTGGCCGGACGGCGCGGCGTGCGCGGAGGGGCCGGACGGCGCGGCGTGCGCGGAGGGGCCGGACGGTACGGCGTGCTCCGACGCCGGTGGCCAGGAGGCGACGGCCTCGGCCGGTCCGGCGGGCGCCGGTTCGACGGCGTCGGCGACGACGAGTTCGTCGGGGATGAGGACGACCACGCGCGTTCCGCCGAACGCGGAGGGCCGCAGTTCCACGTGGATGCCCAGGCCCTGCGCCAGCCGGGCGACCACGTACAGACCGAGCCGGACGTCGTCGGCCCGCGACATGACGTCCATCCGGGGCGGTTCGGCCATCAGCCGGTTGAGCGCCTCGTACTGCTCGGCGTCCATGCCCACACCGCGGTCCTCGATCTCCACCGCGAGCCCGCGCCCCACCCGGGCCGCGTACACCTCCACCGGCGTGGGCGGCCGGGAGAAGCCGACGGCGTTCTCCATGAGTTCGGCCAGTACGTGGATCACCAGTCCGACCGCGCGCTCGGACAGCCACACCCGGCTCTCCACCTCGATCTGGATCCGCCGGTAGTCCTGCACCTCGCTCTGGGCGGAGCGCAGCACGTCCAGCAGCAGCACCGGCTTGCGCCAGCGTCGCTGCGGCTGGCCACCGCCGAGGATCACCAGGTTCTCCTCGTAGCGGCGCAGCCGGGCGGTCAGGTGGTCGAGGTCGAACAGGCCCTCCAGGACCTCCGGGTCCTCGTGCTTGCGCTCCAGTTCGCTGAGCTTCTTCATCTGCAGGCCGATGAGCAGCTGGGTGCGCCGGGCGATGCGCTGGAGCAGCTTCTCGAAGCCGTGGAACTGGCCCACCTGGGCCACCGTGGTGTCCAGGACGGTGTGGCGCGCGAGGTTGAGCGCCTGACCCAACTGGCCGAGTTCGTCGCCTCCGTGGCGGATCACCGGGAGTTCGGCGTCCGGGTCGACGGACTCGCCCCTGCGCATGCGCCGGACCACGTCCGGCAGCCGGGTCTGCAGGTCCAGGGCGGCCGTGCGCAGCGCCTTGATGCGGCGGCGCAGCAGGCGGGTGAACAGCACGGTGACCAGCGCCACCAGGACCACGGCCACCGCGTTCAGCACGCTGGTGACGATCAGGCGGGTCTGCGTCGCGTGCAGTTTGTCGTCGGTGGCCGCCGTCAGGATCTTCGCGTAGTCGGTGTTGCGCTCCTGAAGGCCCGCGGTGACCTGCTGGACGCTGCCGCGCCAGCTCTTGCCGAGCGTGGCGGGGAAGGTGTCGGTGGCGGACCCGCTCGCGGAGCCGGCCAGGACGGCTTCCTCCACGTCGGTCTTCTTCTGCCACGCACTGCTCGTCATGAGCTCGCGGAAGAGTTTCGCCTGGTGGTCCGGGAGCAGCGGGACGACCTTGCTGTCGTAGACGAACTGCTGGGAGCCGATCCAGCCGGCCAGTTGACCGCGGTCGGTGCCGGAGAGCCGGCCGGTCACGGAGGCGCGGGTGAAGAGCGCGTCCTCACGCGAGATCATCTCCAGGCCCCAGTCCTCGTCGATGGCCGGCCTGGCGAGGTGGTCGATGCCGGTCAGACCCACGTTGCTCAGCGTGTTGAAGACGTTCAGGTGCTGGGCGACGAGAGCCGTGTAGTGGTCGAACGTCTGCTGCTGCGAGGCCGTCCGCTCGTCCACACCGGTCCGGTAGTCGGCCAGTTTCCGCAGGTCCTGGCCCAGGTCGACGACGGCGGCGCGGATGTCCTCCGGAGCGCTCCACCCCTTGGCGGGCAGTTCCTCGACGGTCTTGACGACCACGTCGGTGCGGGCGCGTTGCTCGCGCAGCCGCTTCTGGTAGGCGGCCGGGTCGGCCAGCGCGGCGCCGCTGAGCCGGCGTTCCTCCTGGAGGCTGAAGAAGGCTCCCAGGATCGGGCGGGCGGCCGTGGTCGACACGTTGTTGCGGTCCTGTTGCCGCCGCCAGTCCGTGTAGAGCTGCGCCGAACTCGTGGCCCACAACGCCACCAGGGTCACGATGGGCACCAGGGCGAGCACCAGCAGGACCGTGCGGAGCGAAAGTTGCCGCCCGGCCGCCCGGTCCCGCTGGTCCTGTCTTTGGTCCTGCCTCTTCGACGCACGCGCATGCACTGCCACTTCGGGTCCCCAGCGATGGTCAGAAGGGCGGGCCGCCTCGACGGGCCCGCGCGATGCGCAGACGCTATCCCAAGAAACCGCTAACTAAATACGCTTAGAGCAATCAACGCTTAAAATGTGACGAAGCACCAATTCGTCTCAGCGTGGCGTCGCAGCGCGTCAGTTGTCCGGCATGAAGTAGGGCAGCGTGATGGTGTCCGTGAGGACCCGGAAGTCGACCCGTACCCGCATACCGATCAGGACGTCGTCCGGGTCACCGGCGTCGACGTGGGACAGCAGGGTGGCCCCGTCGTCCAGGTCGACCACGGCGAGCGCGAAGGGGGTGTCGAAGCCGGGCCCGGGCGCCCGGTGCACCACGGTCACCGAGTAGACGGTGCCCCGCCCGGCGCTCGGCACGTAGCGCCAGTCGCGGGACATGCACCCGGGGCAGGCGGGCTCGGGTACGAAGAACCGCAGGTCGCAGGAGGCGCACTGCGGGACGACCAGGTCACCCCGCCGGGCGGCCGCCCAGAACGGCTCGGACAGGACGGTGGGCTGCGGGACGGGCCTGGCACTCATCGCATCCTCCCCAGCACGCTCATCTCGTAGTGCTGCGCGCCCGATCCGGCGTTGCCCACCACCGCGAGCCCGGCGCCCGCGACCTGGTGCACGGCGCCGCCGCGCAGCTGCCGTACGGCTTCGACGACCTTCAGTGTCATCTGCTGTGTCCCGTTCCACGCGTAGGCCAGACAGCCGCCGTCCGGGTTGACCGGATGCTTGCCGTCCACGGCGATGGCGCCACTGGCGGCCAGCGGCCCGCCCTCGCCCTCGCCGCACAGTCCGAGGATCTCCAACTGCCGGATGATCTCGAAGGAGTTGGGGTCGTAGAGGGAGAACACGTCGACGTCCTGCGGGTCGATCCCGGCCATCGCGTAGGCGCGGCGGGCCGCCTCCCGGCCGAGCCCGCCGACCTCCCGGTGCAGTGCCGGGTTGGCGTAGGCGGCCTGGTGGTACTCCATCGCGCCGCCGAGCACGGCGACGGGCGTGGACGGCAGGTCGCGGGCCCGTTCGGCGGTGGTCACCACGAGCGCCGCCCCGCCCTCCCCCACGATGCAGCAGTCCAGCAGACGGAACGGCGAGGCCACCATGCGGGAGGCGAGCACGTCGTCGGCGGTGTACGGGCCCCGGCCGTACATCATCGCCTCCGGGTTGGTCGTGCCGTTGTTGCGGATGGTCGCCGCGACCTCCGCGAGCTGGCGCGAGGTGGTCCCGTACTCGTGCATGTGCCGTGCCGCCACCAGCGCGAACTGGGCGACCACATAGCTGCCCCACACGTCCGCGAACTCCAGCGGCACCCCGGCACCCACCGGGCCTCCTCCGCGCGAGACCAGCTTGCAGCCGCCGACCACGACGGTGTCGGCGAATCCGGCCCGGACGGCCGCCGCCGCCTTCAGCAGTCCCCGCGAGCCCGCGTTGTCGAGCATCGAGTCGCTGGTCCAGCGCAGGTCCCGGCCGAGCATCCGGGCCCAGGAGCTGCCCTCGCCGGGCACCCCGCCCGGGCCGGGCCAGTCCACCTGGGCGCCGTCGACGTCCGACGGGGAAAGACCGGCGTCCTCGATCGCGCCGCGCACCGCTTCGAGCGCGAGGTCCATGGCGTCGCGGTCCGGGAGTGTCAGCGCCTGTTCGGTGGCGTGCACCCCCACGACGACCGGCTGACGGGGATCCTGCATCGTCCGCACCCCCTCAGCGTCCGGCGCCCAGTGTGGCGCCGCCCGGATATCCGCCGCCGCCGAACCGTTCGTCGAGCGCCTCGTAGTCCTTGGCGAAGTCCTTGGTACGCGGCAGCGCCTCGACGAACTCCACCGTCTTGGGCTTCTTGTACGAGGCGATCCGCGCCCGGCAGTGCTCGATGACGTCCGCGGCGGTGACCGGTTCGGCTCCCGGCGCCAGGACGACGACGGCCTTGACGTCCTGTGCCCAGCGTTCGTTGGGCACGCCGATCACGGCGGCCTCCCGGACGCCCGGGTGGGACTCGATGCAGTTCTCCACCTCGGCGGGGAAGATGTTCTCGGCCGCCGACTTCAGCATGCGGGTCGTCGTCCCGAGGAAGCTGATCGTGCCGTCGCTCTCACGCCGGCCGAGGTCGGTGGTGTGCCACCAGCCGAACCGGAACCGCTCCTTGTTGATCTCCGGCCGGTTCCAGTAGCCGAGGTGCACCAGGTCGCCGCGGACGCAGATCTCGCCGGCCACACCGGCCGCGCACTCCGCACCGGTCCCGTCCAGGACGCGTACGGCGGTGAAGGGTCCCGGCCGTCCCGCGTTGCCGGTGCCCGCGCCGCCGTAGGCGCCCGTCACGGCGAAGCCGGTGACCTCGGTCTGTCCGTAACCGCGGCCCTCACCACCGCCGTTGCGGGTGAAGCGGCTCTGGTCGGTGGGCACGGTGCCCTGCCACAGGGGTGCGGCCACACTCGCCCGCAGATGGGAGAGGTCGTGGCCCGCCTCCCGGTTGAGGGCGACCAGCTGCGCGATGGTCGGGGGCATCAGATAGGCGTGGGTGCACTGTTCCGCCGCCAGCAGGGGAAGCAGTTCCTCGGCCACCACGCGGCGGACGACGACGTTCTTGCCGCCGTGCACGAAGGCCGGGACGCCCCAGAACTGGTAGTTGCCGATGTGGAACATCGGCCCGGCGCCGAGGAAGGCGGTCTCCCGGCCGATGTCGCCCATCCAGGCGGCGCTCGCGCCCATGGCGAGCAGGTTGCGGTGCGAGAGCATCGAACCGGACTGCCGTCCGGAGATCGCCGCGGTGTAGATGACCAGGAGCGCGGCGTCGGGGTCGACGTCGGCGGCCGGGTCCTCGGGCGAGCCGGCGGCCAGGAAGGACTCGTAGGTGTCCGGGCCCTCGGACTCCTCGCCCCCGGTGTCGTGCCGCAGCCACAACGCCCGGTGGTCGTCGCCCAGTTCGGCGCGCGCCTTGCGGACCGTGTCGCCGATCTCCTCGTCCTGCCAGACCACCACGCGGGGGTCGAAGTCCTGGACGGCGAAGGCCATTTCGGGGGCGGCCCAGCGCCAGTAGCCCGGACACACCATGGCCCCGACCTTCGCGGCGGCACCGAGCAGCTCCCAGACGCGGAAGGAGTTCTGCCCCAGCCACAGGATCCGGTCGCCGGCGCCGACGCCCGCGTCTGTCAGGGCGTTGGCCAGCCGGTTGGTGCGCTCGTCCAGCTCCGGCCAGGTCGTCCTGACGTCGCCGTCGACGAGGGCCACACCCTCGGGAAAGGACCGCCGGTGGTCACGGATGACGTCGCCGAACGTCAGCCGGCGGGCGCGGGGGTCCTGTCCCCCGGGAGAACTCAGCATGCTGTCTGCTCCAAAAAGCTCGGAAGGCTGCGAGGGCTGTGAGGGCTGCCATGCCGTGACGGCCGTACAGGGTGTGCGAGTTGCCGCGAAGGGCCGGGCGCGGTCAGACGCGGCCGATGCCGACGCCCTTGACGTTGATGAACTCGTCCAGGCCGGCCCTGCCGCCCTCCCGGCCGAACCCGCTGAGGCCGACGCCGCCGAACGGCGTGGCCGGCGAGGTGATCGGGTTCGGGCCCGGGTTGACGTAGACCGTGCCGGCCTTCAGGCGCGGCACCAGGCGGTTGACCCGGGCGATGTCACGGGACTGGATGTACGCGGACAGGCCGTACTCGGTGTCGTTGGCCAGGGCGACGGCCTCCTCCTCCGTGTCGAACGGGGTGAGGGCCAGGACCGGGCCGAAGACCTCATGCTGGGCGAGGTCGCTGCGGTTGTCGACGTCCGCGAACACGGTCGGGGTGACGAAGTAGCCGTCGGCGTCGATGTGTTCGCCGCCGTACACGAGCCGTCCCGCCCCCTCCTGGATCGCCTTGTCGACCACACCCCGCACCCGGTCGCGGGCGGCGGCGTCGATCAGCGGTCCGATGTACGTCGCCGGGTCGAGCGGGTCGCCGACGGGGAGGTGGGCCACGACCCCGGTGACGCGCGCGACGACCTCGTCGTAGATCGACCGCTCGACGAGCAGCCGGGTGGGCAGCGCGCAGCCCTGGCCGGTGTTGCTCATGGCGAAGGCCGCGCAGTACGGGACGACGGTGTCGAGGTCGGTGTCGGCGAAGAGCAGGTTGGCGGACTTCCCGCCCAGCTCGAACACCACCGGCTTCAGGCTGAGCGCCGCGTCCGCCATGATGCGGCGCGCGGTGGCGGGGCCGCCGGTGAAGGAGATCTTGTCGACGCCGGGGTGCCTCACCAGGGCCGCGCCCGCGTCGCCGAGTCCGGTGACGACGTTGACGACGCCCTCGGGGATGCCCGCCTCACGGGCCAGGTCGGCGAAGAGCAGCGCGGAGAACGGCGTGGACTCGGCCGGTTTGATGACCACGGTGTTGCCGGCCGCGAGCGACGGCGGGACCTTCATCGCCAGGGACAGCGCGGGCGAGTTCCAGGTGATGATGTGACCGATGACGCCGTACGGCTCGGCGATGGTGTACTCGAGGTTCTCGTGCGGGCTGTAGGCCGCGCCGACCATGCCCTCGATCTTGTCGGCCCAGCCGGCGTAGTACTCGGTCCACTCGGCGACGTGCGGTCCGACGTTGTCCGCCCAGCCGCCGACGCACACGCCGTTCTCCAGCGGGCAGATCGCGGCGAAGTCGTGGATGTGGTCGCGCAGCAGTTGCGCGAAGCGGGTGAGCAGGCGGCGGCGCTCGGCGGGGCGCATGGTGCCCCACACCTCGAAAGCCTGGCGGGCGGCGGCCACCGCCCGGTCCACCTCGAGGGCGCCGGCCAGCGGGATGTGCGCCTGGACCAGGCCGGTCGCCGGGTTCCGGTGCTCGTGCACCCCGCCGCTGGCGTCGGTGACGTCCTTGCCGCCGATGACGAGCCGCGGTTGCGGCAGGTCGTGCTCGGCCCTGTCCTGGTGCAGCTTCACATCGACCGTGACCACGAATGCCTCCTCGAACCCGCCTCACCCATCTCGCTTAAATAGCTAACCTATTTATCCACTACAGTCAATGAGTGGGGCACCACCGGAACCCCTCCTCACAGCCCCAGCGAACGGCCGATGATCTCCTGCATGATCTCCGAGGTCCCGCCGAACACCCGTTGCACCCGGCTGTCGCGCCAGATGCGGGCGATCTCGTACTCGTTGACGTAGCCGTAGCCGCCGAAGAGCTGCATGCAGCGGTCGATGACCTCCCAGCCGGTCTCCGAGGTCCAGTACTTCGCGGCGGCGGCCTCCTCGGCGGTCAGTTCGCCCTGGAACAGCGCCATGATGCAGCCGTCGAGGTAGACCCGGGCGGCGCCCAGCTTGGCCTTGATCGCGGCGAGGGCGAACCGGTTGGCCTGGAACTCGCCGATCGGCTGACCGAAGGCGGTGCGGGACTTGGCGTAGTCCAGCGCCAGCTCGAAGGCCCGCTCGGCCGAGGCCAGCGAGGCGACGGCGATGGCGAGCCGCTCGGTCGGCAGGTTGCCCATCATGTGGTAGAAACCGCGGTTCTCCTGCCCGATGAGGTTCTCGGCCGGAACGCGGACCTCGTGGAAGAACAGCTCGGCGGTGTCCTGGGCCTTCATCCCGACCTTGTCGAGCTTGCGTCCCCGCTCGAAGCCCTCGGTGCCACGCTCGACGACGATCAGGCTGATGCCCTTGTGCCCGGCCTCGGGGTCGGTCTTGCAGGCGACGATGACGAGGTCGGCGAGGATGCCATTGGTGATGAAGGTCTTGGACCCGTCGACGACCCACTCGTCGCCGTCCCGGCGGGCGGTGGTGCGGATGCCCTTGAGGTCGGACCCGGCGGACGGCTCCGAGAGCGCGAGCGCGCAGATCGTCTCGCCGCTGATCACCCCGGGCAGCCAGCGGGCCTTCTGCTCCGGGGTGGTCAGACGCATGAGGTAGGGCGGGATGACGTCGTTCTGCAGCCCGAGCCCGATGCCGACCGTGCCGGTGGCGTGCATCTCCTCGGCCATGATGGCGTTGTAGCGGAAGTCCTGGATGTCCTGGCCGCCGTACTCCTCCGGGAACTGCCAGCCGATGAGTCCGGCCTTGCCCGCGGCCGCCCACGCGGCCCGGCTGACCTGGCCGTCCCGTTCCCACTGCTCCGCGTGGGGGGCGCATTCGCGCAGGTAGTAGGTGCGGGCGGTGTCCCGGAACAGGTCGTGCTCCTCGGTGAAGATCGTACGGCGCATGCTCGTCCCCAGTCCCTCGGCGACCATCGGTCGGTGTTCAACGATCTCGATTATTTAGCTGAAGTAGTTATATGATAGAGCTGAAACGTCGGATGGTCGACGGTCCGGTCACGAGAGCGGGAGGACGCGTGAGCGTACGGGAGAAGGTGGCACTCGTCACCGGCGCGGGGCGGGGCATCGGCGAGGCGATCGCCGAAGCGCTGGCCGTCGGCGGGGCCTCGGTCGCCGTCTGCGACGTGGACGCGGAGGCCGCCGGAAAGGTCGCCGCCCGGCTCACCGAGCAGTACGGGGTGCGGGCCGCGGGAGTCGGCGCGGACATCTCCGACAGCGCGGCCGTACGCGCCGCGGTCGGCCGGGCGGAGGCCGAACTCGGCCCGGTCGGCATCCTCGTCAACAACGCGGCCGTGGACGTCATCGGCCGCTTCGTGGACAGCGACGAGGAGACCTGGGACCGGATCATCGCCGTCAACCTGCGCGGCACCATCACGGTGACCCGGGCCGTCCTCGACTCGATGATCGAGCGCGGCGGCGGCCGCGTCATCCACATCGCCTCGGACGCCGGCCGGGTCGGCTCCTCCGGCGAGGTGGTGTACTCCGCGACGAAGGGCGGCGTCATCGCCTTCGGCAAGGCACTGGCCCGCGAGGTCGCCCGGCACGACATCACCGTCAACACCGTCTGCCCCGGACCCACCGACACCGCGCTGCTCGGCCAGGTCGCCGAGTACAGCCAGAAGATGTACGACGCCACCGTGCGGGCGATCCCGCTGCGCCGCGTGGCCCGCCCCACCGAGATCGCCGACGTGGTGGCCTTCCTCGCGTCCGACGCCGCCGCGTACGTGACCGGACAGACCCTGTCCGTCAGCGGCGGCCTCACGATGGTCTGAGGTGAGCCGGATGAGCAGTGTGCTGCGGGTGGAACTCCGCGACCACATAGCCGTGTTGACCCTCGACCGGCCCGAGCGGCTCAACGCCGTCGGGTCGGACACCGCCGAGCAGCTGACGCGGGCCCTGGAGGATCTGCGGCACGACGACGACGTCCGCGCCCTCGTGCTGGCCGGCGCGGGCCGCGCCTTCTCGGCCGGTGCCGACCTCGGCGAGATCGAGTCGTTCACCACGCCCGGACAGTTCCGGGCGTTCGTGGGCAGGCTGACCGAGGCGTACGCGCTCCTCGAGGACTTTCCCAAGCCCTCGGTCGCCGCCGTCCACGGCTTCGCCTTCGGCGGCGGCCTGGAACTCGCGCTCGCCTGCGACCTGCGGGTGGCGGAACGCGGCGCCCGGCTGGGCCTGCCCGAGATGAAGCTCGGAGTGCTCCCCGGCGCGGGCGGCACCCAGCGGCTGCCGCGACTGCTGCCGCCGGCCGTCGCCAAGCAGATGATCCTCACCGGCGAGCCCCTCGACGCGGAACGCGCCTGGCAGCTCGGCCTGGTCAACGAGGTCGCCGAACCCGGCGGCACGCTCGCGGCCGCCGAGGCCCTGGCCGTGCGGCTCGCGGCCGGCGCCCCGCTCGCGCTCGCGGCCGGCAAGCGGCTCGTCGACCACGGGCTCGGCATGGACCTCACGGCGGCGATCGCCTACGAGCGCGAGACCGTCTCGGTGCTGTTCTCCACCGAGGACCGGGTCGAGGGCCTCAAGGCCTTCCGGGAGCGCCGGCCCGGAGAGTTCCGCGGCGTGTAGCGAGCCCCGTCCCGACAGACCGACAGATCCGAACCAGGCGTGGAGGTGGGCCGTGCGGCCACTGGAGGGCTTTACCGTCGTCGAGCTGGGCATGTGGGTCGCGGCCCCGGCCGCGGCCACCATGCTGGCCGACTGGGGCGCGGACGTGGTCAAGGTGGAGGCACCCACCGGCGACCCCAACCGGTACACACTGCGGCACGTCGGCCAGGACATCGACAGCGCGCCCCCGTTCGAGACCGACAACCGCGGCAAGCGCGGCATCGTCCTCGACCTGCGTTCGCAGGAGGGCAAGGACGTGCTGGAGCAACTGCTGGCGCGCGCCGACGTGTTCGTCACCAACCTCCGCCCCGGCGCCCTGGAGCGGCTGGGCCTCGCCCCGGACGAACTGCGGGTCCGTCATCCCCGCCTGGTCGTCGGCACGCTCACGGGCTACGGCTGGAGCGGCGCCGAGCGCGACCGGGCCGGCTACGACGTCTCCGCCTTCTGGGCCCGGCCCGGCATCGCCGCCATGCTCAACCCGGCCGGCGAGCCCCCGCCCGGCATCCGGCCCGGCCTCGGCGACCGTACGGCCGCGGCCAACCTGGTGGCCGGTGTGCTGGCCGCGCTGCTGCGCCGGGCCCGCACCGGCGAGGGCGGGGTGGTCGACGTGTCCCTGCTGCGCTCGGGGACCTACGCCAACGGCAACGACCTCGCCCTGCAGAACTTCTTCGGCAGGCGCGGCCGTACCCGCCCTCGGACCGAACACGAGTCCCCCCTCTACAACTGCTACCGGGCCGCCGACGACCGCTGGTTGTGGCTGGTCGGCCTGGAGGGCAACCGGCACTGGCCCGGCGTCGTCAAGGCGCTCGGGCGTGAGGACCTCGCGGTGGACGAGCGCTTCGCCACCGGCAAGGCCCGCCGCAGCCACGTGCGCGAACTCATCGCCGCCTTCGACGAGGAGTTCGCGAAGCGACCGCTTGCCGAGTGGGCCGAGCGGTTCGACGCCGAGGGCGTGTGGTGGGCGCCCGTGCAGACCCTCGCGGAGGTGGCGGCCGATCCCCAGGCCGAGGCGGTGGGCGCGTTCGTCGAACAGCCCGGCATGGGCGACGCGCCGCCCCTGCGGACGGTGGCCACACCGGTCAGCTTCTGGGGCGTCGACGACAAGCCGCGCGCCGGGGCACCGACCCTCGGCGAGCACACCGACGACGTACTGCGCGAACTCAACTGACCCCGTACATCAGCTCAGGAGGTAGGTCGTGGGCATCCTCGACGACAAGGTCGCCATCGTGACCGGCGGAGGCAGAGGGCTGGGCCGGGCGCACTGCCTGGCGCTCGCCGAGGCCGGCGCGACCGTGGTGGTGAACGATCTCGGCTCGGGCGTGCACGGCGAGCGGACGGGGGACTCCCCCGCCGACGACGTCGTCGCCGAGATCACCAAGCTCGGCGGCCGGGCGACGGCCAACCACGCCTCGGTCACCGACTGGGACGCCATCGAGGCGATGGTGGCGGACACGGTCACGGAGTTCGGCCGCCTCGACGTCATCGTGAACAACGCGGGCATCGTGCGCGACCGCATGCTCTTCTCCATGACCGAGGCCGAGTTCGACGCCGTCATCGCGGTGCACCTGAAAGGCACCTTCGCGCTCACCCGGCACGCCTGCGCCTACTGGCGGGCGGCCTCCAAACGGGGTGAGCGCGTGGCCGGCCGCGTCATCAACACGACGTCCGGGACCGGGTTGTTCGGCAACCAGGGCCAGTCCAACTACGGCGCCGCGAAGGCCGGGGTGGCCGGGCTGACCGTCATCACCGCCCTGGAGATGCGCAGGTACGGCGTCACCGCGAACGCCATCTCGCCCATCGCCACGACCCGGATGACGGCCGACCTCGCGGTGGGGCAACCGGTCCCGGCGCAGGGCGGCTTCGACCCGGGCGACCCCGCGAACGCCTCCGGCGTCGTCGTCTACCTGGCCTCCGACGAGGCGGCCTGGCTCACCGGCCAGGTGCTGCGCATCGAGGGCCACAAGCTGAACCGCCTGCGAGGCTGGACGGTCGCCGGCGTGCACCCCAGCCGGTCGGGCGGGGCCCTGACGACCGAGGAACTCATCGACGCCGTACCCGAGTTGTACGGTGCCGCTCCGGCCGGCCGGGCCACCGGGGCCGGGCAGTGACCGCCCGCGGCCACGACGTCGCGGCACTCGTGCTGCGCGCGACGCTCGGCCCGATGCTGGTCGCCCACGGCTGGAACAAGGTCGCCGGACCGGGCGGGCTGACCGGGACCACCGGCTGGTTCGAGGCGCTCGGCCTGCGGCCCGCGCGGGCGCACGCCCGGATGGCCGCCGCGACCGAGGTGGCGGCGGGCGTGGGCATCGCCGTGGGCGCGGCCGGTCCGCTCCCGGCGGCGGCGGCCGTCGGTCTGATGACCGTGGCGGCCCGGACCGACCACCGCGGCAAGGGCTTCTTCGTCTTCAAGGGCGGCTGGGAGTACACGGGTGTGGTGGGCGGCGCGGCCGTCGCGCTGGCCGCCCTGGGCCACGGCCGGTACTCGCTCGACGGGCTCCTGAAGCGCCAACACGCGGGCACCGGGGCCGCGTTGCTGGCAGCCGGTCTCGGTACGGCCGGGGCCGTGGCGCTGCTGGCCGCGTGCTACCGGCCGGAGCCGAAGCCCGCGGAGCCCGCCGGGACGGCGGAGCCGGAGCGGACAGATGACTGACATCGGATATGGGCAACAAGGGAGTCGACATGGACGCGGATGACTTCAGCGCGGTGCTGTCCGAGGTCCGGCGCTTCGTGCGCGAGCGTGTCGTACCGCTCGAGGCGGAGATCGACGAGACGGACGAGATGCCCGCGGACATCCGCGAGGCGGCCAAGAAGATGGGCCTGTTCGGCTTCGCGCTGCCCGAGGAGTACGGCGGGCTCGGGCTGTCGATGTACGAGGAGGCCCGGCTGATGTTCGAGCTGGGCTACACCACACCGTCGCTGCGCTCGATGTTCGGCACGAACAACGGCATCGCGGGACACGTGCTGATGGTCGGCGGCACGGAGGAACAGAAGGCGCGGTGGCTGCCGCGGATCGCCTCGGGCGACGTCCTGGCGTCGTTCGCGCTCACCGAGCCCGAGGCCGGCTCCGACCCGTCGACGCTGACGACCCGCGCCCACCGGGACGGCGACGACTGGGTGATCAACGGTGCCAAGCGGTACATCACCAACGCCCCGCTCGCCGACGTCTTCATGGTCTTCGCCCGCACCGACCCCGACGCCCCGCGCACCCGGGGCATCTCCACCTTCCTGGTCCCGGCCGGCACGCCGGGCCTCACCGTGGCGCCCAAGGACCACAAGATGGGCCAGTTCGGTGCCTGGACGGCGGACGTGTTCTTCGACGACGTACGCGTACCGGCCGACGCCCTGGTCGGGGGCGAGGAGCAGGGTCTCAACCGGGGCTTCGGCACCGCGATGGGCTGTATCGCGCACGGGCGGGTGCACATCTCGGCACTGATGGTCGGCATGGCCGAGCGGCTGGTCGACGAGTCGGTGGCGTACGCGAGCACGCGCAGGCAGTCCGGGAAGCTCATCGGCTCCTTCCAGCTCGTCCAGGGCCTGATCGCCGACTCGCAGACCGACTACTACGCCGGGCGCGCCACGGTTCTGGAGGCCGCGCGGCGCTTCGACTCCGGCGAGGACACCAAGATCGGCCCGTCCTGCACGAAGTACTTCGCCAGCGAGATGGTGTGGCGGGTCGCGGACCGCGCGGTGCAGGTCCACGGCGGCGCGGGCTACATGCGCGGGGTCGCCGTCGAACGCTTCTACCGCGACGCCCGCCTGTTCCGCATCTACGAGGGAACCAGCCAGGTCCAGCAGGTCATCATCGCGAAGGCTCTGCTCGGCGAGGCCGCGCGCGGCTGAGACACCCGGTGACCACCGCCCCCCCTTCCCCTGGGAGGGGGGCAACTCGGCGTTTTCACCGGCCGGAACGGCCAGAAGATCCGCGGCAGAAGCTGCGACGGCCTCCCCGCGCAACGCTCGGCGACTCCGGTGCCGGCGGCGGCCGTACGCTGCTCAGCGTCCCGGACGGCTTCTGCCTGGAGGCGGATGCCCTGGACCGTCCGGCAAGAACGGCCGGACGGTCCAGGGCCGGCGCTGCGCGGGCAGCACCAATCAGGTGGGGAAGTGGTCGTGAGCGGCGGCCGCCGCCCGGTGCGGTGACCGGGCGGCCCGGTCAGATGCCGAGGCGGTCCAGCAGCCGCTCGTGGTAGACCGCCGGTCCGCCGAACAGGAGCTGCGAGGACTTGGCCCGCCGGAAGTACAGGTGCGCCGGGTGCTCCCAGGTGAAGCCGATGCCGCCGTGCACCTGGATGTTCTCCGCGGCCGCGAACACGTACGCCCGTGAGCAGCAGGCGTGTGCCACCGCCGCCGCGACCGGGAACTCGGGAGAGTCCTCCGCGGCCAGCCGTGCCGCCTCGCGGGCGGACGCCTCGGCCAGTTCCACCTGGACCAGCATGTCGGCGCACTTGTGCTTGACCGCCTGGAAGGAGCCGATCGGCCGGCCGAACTGGTAGCGGGTGCGGGCGTACTCCGCGCTCGCCTCCAGGCACCGGCGTGCCCCGCCCGCCTGCTCCGCGGCCAGCCCGACCGAGGCGATGTCCAGGACCCTGGCCATGACGCGGCCGGCCGCCCCTTCCGTGCCGACGAGTACGGCGGGCACGCCGTCGAGGGTCAGCCGGGCCATGGCGCGGGTGGCGTCCAGCGTCTCCATGGGCTCGGCCGCCAGCCCCGGGGCCTGCCGGTCGACGGCGAACAGGGACGGGCCGGCGACGGTGCGGGCGACCACGAGGAGCAGGTCGGCCGTCGTACCGTCGATGACGAAGCACTTGCCCCCACCGATCCGCCAGCCGCCGTCGCCGTCGGGTTGGGCCCGGGCGGAGATCAGGGCGGGGTCCCAGGAGCCGCTGTCCTCGGCGACGGCGAGGGCGGCCGTGGTCCGTCCGGCGGCGATGCCCGGCAGATGGCGTGCGCAGGCCTCGCGGTCACCCGAGGCCAGCAGGGCCTGGGCGGCCAGGACGACGGTGGAGAAGAGCGGCGCGCACAGCAGGGCGCGGCCCGTCTCCTCCAGGACGACGCCGAGTTCGACGAGGCCGAAGCCGTCGCCGCCGTACTCCTCCGGGATCGCCAGGCCGGGCAGCCGCAGTTGGTCGGCGGCCTGTGCCCACACCGCCGTGTCGAAGCGCGGTTCGCTCTCCATCAGCTTGCGGACGGCTTCCTCGGGCGACTTGGCCTCCAGGAACTCCCTGACGGCGGACCGCAGTTCCCGCAGCTCACGTTCGTCGGCGGTCACGGCCGCACCTCCTTGGCAGCGGTGCTCACGGGTTCCTTGGGCAGGCCGAGGACGCGTTCCGCGAGGATGTTCTTCATGATCTCCTCGGTGCCGCCGAGGATCCGCAACGCCGGTGTGGCCAGCAGCAGTTCGGTCCAGGCGTAGGTGCCCCACCGGCCGGTGTCGGCGATGAGGCGGGGGCCGAGCACGTCGGACACGAAGTGCGCGGCGCGGGTCAGGTTCTGGGCGTACATCAGCTTGGAGACGGACCTCTCGGGGCCGGGCGCGACCCCGGCCCGCAGGGTCCGCCCGGCGCGCGCGTTGAGGTGGCCGGTGGCCATGGCGTCCACCAGGAGTTCGGCGAGGCGGGCGCGCAGGGCACGGTCGTCCCAGGTCCAGGTGGCGCGCATCAGCGCCGAGAGCCGGTCCGGGGAGAGGGCGGCGCCCACCGGGCCCGCGCCCTCGCTGCCGACCGTGGCCCGTTCGTTCATCAGCGTGGTCAGGGCGACCGTCCAGCCGCCGTCGACCTCGCCGAGGCGGTGGTCGTCGGGGATGCGGACGCCGGTGAGGAAGACCTCGTTGAAGTCGGCGCCGCCGGTCATCTGGCGCAGCGGCCTGACCTCCACGCCGGGCGCGTCCATCGGGACCAGGAAGGCCGTGATGCCGCGGTGCTTGGGCGCGTCGGTGTTCGTGCGGGTCAGCGCGATGCCGATCTGGCTGTGCTGGGCGACCGACGTCCACACCTTCTGGCCGTCGAGGACCCACTCGTCGCCCTCCCGGACGGCGCGGGTGGCCACGCTCGCCAGGTCCGATCCCGCGCCGGGCTCGCTGAAGAGCTGGCAGGCGATGGCGTCCCCGCGGTACATGGCCGGCAGCCAGCGGTCCTTGAGGTGCGGCTGGGCGTGGGCGAGGATCGTCGGGCCGATCATGCCGAGGCCCACCACGCTCAGCACACCGGTGTCGGGGACGTCGTACTCGGCCTCGACGGCGTCGTAGACCAGGTCGTGCACGGGGGTCAGGCCGCGGCCGCCGTACTCGGGCGGGCCGGTGATCCAGCCGAAGCCGTTCTCGTGACGGATCCGCTGCCACTCCCGCGCCCGCTGCACGTGCTCCCGGTCCTCCTCGGGCGGCAGGCTGCTGAAGTACGCCGTCGAGTCGTCGCCCTCGCCCCAGGTGAAGGCGGCGGGATCGGGGGCCTTCGCCACGTGCGCGTCGAGGAAGCGGCGCGCCTCGGCGGCGAAGTCCTGCGTGTTGTCTGCCATCGCGTGTGCGCTCCGAACGAGTCAGGTCGAGAGGATCGTCACCGCCGACACGCCCGGCGCGCCGTACAGGTGGGTGTAGCCGACGCGGGGCGTGCCGGAGATCTGCCGGTTGCCGGCCGTGCCGCGCAGCTGGAGCACGATCTCGTGGATCTGGCGGAGCCCGGAGGCGCCGATCGGTTCGCCGTTGCCAAGCAGGCCGCCGTCGGTGTTGACCGGGAGCCGGCCGCCGATCGTGGTGGCGCCCTCCGCGATGAGGCGTTCCTGCTCGCCGTCCTTGCAGAGGCCGTTCTCGGCCATGTGGATGACCTCCGACCCGGCGTCGGTGTCCTGGAGCTGGGCGACGTCGACGTCCTCGGGGCCGATGCCGGCGAGTTCGTACGCCGCCCGGGAGGCGTCCACGGTCGGGCTCTCGACGAGCTCTCCGACCGGGAAGGACGGGCTCTGCACCTCGAAGGCGCCGAGCCGGCGGCTGCGCAGGGCGGTGGCCCGGACCCGGACGGGGGTGGAGGTGTACTTGTGTGCCTGGTCGGCGCGGCAGAGCACGAGGGCCGCGGCACCCTCGTTGGGGCCGCAGTACATGAACTGGCGCAGCGGGTGGTTGAGGACCGGGGAGGCGAGGATCTCCTCCGGGGTGAGGGGGGTGCGGCGCCAGGCCTTGTCGTTGCCGGCGGCGTTGCCGAAGTTCTTCGACGCGACGCGCGCCAGCGTCTCGTGGGAGATGCCGTGGTCGTGCATGTAGCGGTTGATCTTCATGCCGAAGAAGTGGGTGGTGAGGAACATCCCGGTCTGCCCGTACCAGGCGGGGATGCCGGCCACCGACGGGTCGGCGGCGAACGCGCCGCGCGGGTGCTTGTCCATGCCGATCGCGACAGTCAGGTCGTGCTCGCCGGTCTCGATGGCACGCGCGGCCAGTGCCACCGCCGTACCGGCCGTGGCGCAGCCGTTGAACACCCCGCGCAGCGGCACTCCGGTCAGGCCGAGGCGGCCGACGATCGCGTCCGGGTTGGCGACCTCGTAGCTGCCGACGTAGCCGCCCTGGATCTGCGGCCAGGTCACGCCCGCGTCGGCGAGCGCCAGCCGTACCGCGTCCGCGCCCATGTCCAGCGCGGGCTTGCCGGCGAACCGGCCGAACGGGTGGAGTCCCACCCCGATGATGACGGCCTCGGTCACGATGTCTCCTCCTCGGCCGGGGCGAACGCGAACGTCATGACCTCGGTTCCGTCGTCCTGCACGGTGTAGGGCACGAGCGTGAGCCGCATGTCCTGCCCGATCCGCAGCCTGTCCGGGTCGGGTTCGGTGAGCCGGGCCTCGACCAGC
Source organism: Streptomyces sp. NBC_00289 (assembly GCF_041435115.1). Classification (NCBI taxonomy): domain Bacteria; kingdom Bacillati; phylum Actinomycetota; class Actinomycetes; order Kitasatosporales; family Streptomycetaceae; genus Streptomyces; species Streptomyces sp. NBC_00289. Next base: position 2,200,947 of record NZ_CP108046.1, read on the forward strand.
AGCTCACCGGGCAGCTCGACGTAGCCCACCGTGTACGGCTCGAAGGCCGCCGGGCCGTCGTACGGCGGGGACGGCGGCCGGAAGCCCTGGGTCGTGTACGTCCACAGGGTTCCGCGGTCCGACAGCAGCCGCTCCTTCGACTCCCGGCTCGCGCACCTGACGCAGTCCGCGGCGGAGGGGAAGCTCACCAGGCCGCAGTCCGCGCACTCGGAGGCGATCAGCCGGGGCGGGGCGGACTCGGTGGCCGGCCAGGTGAACAGGCCCTCGGCGACCGGTCGTTGTGCCGTGGTCATCTCAGGCTCCGTTCCGGTTGCCCAGGGCGTCCGCGTTGGGAGCGGCCTTGGCCACCAGGTTCGGGACGACGGAGGTCAGTTCCTCCGGTGTCCACCGGGACTCCGTGCTCGCGGCGGGGCCGTTGACCCACCCCTCCAGGACCGTGATGCGGCTGCCGACGACGCCGAACACCCGGCCGGTGACCTCGCGGGAGGCGGCCGAGCCGAGCCACACCACCAGCGGGGAGATGGCCTCCGGGGTGAGGTCCTGGGCCTCGGCGGCCCGCTTCATCATCTCGATGTCCTCGGTGAGCCGGGTCAGCGCGGTGGGCGCGATGGCGTTCACCGTCACGCCGTAGCGGGCGAGTTCGGCCGCGGCGATGAGGGTGAGGCCGGCGATTCCGGCCTTGGCCGAGCCGTAGTTGGACTGGCCCGGGTTGCCGAAGATGCCGGACGGGGACGTCGTGTTGATCACCCGGGCGTCGTTGGCCAGACCGGACTTGGCGCGCTCGCGCCAGTAGGCGGCCGCGTGGTGCAGGGTGGCGAAGCTGCCCTTGAGGTGCACGGCGAGCACACTGTCGAAGTCCCGCTCGGTCATCGACACGATCATCCGGTCGCGCAGGATGCCCGCGTTGTTGACCAGCACGTCGAGGCCGCCGTAGGTGTCCACGGCCTGCCGGACCAGGTGGGCGGCACCGTCCCAGGAGGAGATGTCGTCGGCGTTGGCCACCGCCTCGCCGCCGGCCGCGACGATCTCGTCCACCACGCTCTGCGCGGGCCCGGCCGAGGCACCCGCCCCGTCCCGCCCGCCGCCCAGGTCGTTGACCACGACCTTCGCGCCGTGCGCGGCGAACGCCAGTGCGTGCGCCCGCCCGATGCCGTTGCCGGCGCCGGTGACGACGACGACACGGCCGTCGACCACTCGTTCAGACATACTCAGCTCCTTGGTGACAGTGACGGGTCGGCCTCGGCGAGCAGGACCCGCGGATCCTCGCCGCCGCAGGCACACCTGCCGGTGACCACGCGGCCCGCGATGCCGAGCGGCGTCTCGGGCAGCGACGACGTGCGCTGCTCGCCCGCCGCCACGAACAGCTCCCCGTCCCGTTCGCCGATCCGCCACTCGGCGGCGTTGACGTGCCCGCCACGGCGCTCGGGGCACTCCAGGGCGAGAGCCGGTCCGACGGCCGTGATCAGGGCGGCGGGGACGCCCAGTCCGCGCAGTACCGGCAGGGCGGCGGGCCGGGCCAGGACGACGGACGTCGACCGGAACATCTCGGCGATGTCGGCGGCGCCCGCGAGTCCCTCCAGGGTCTCGGCGGACAGCCCGATGACCGCGTGCGGGTTCAGTTCGCGGTGGAAGACCGCGGTGCGGCGGTGGTCCCAGCCCATCGCCTCGGCGATGCCGTACGTCACCTTCAGCTCGCGCAGGGCGCCGATCACGGCGTGACCCCAGAAGCCCTCGAAGCCGGAGTTGTTGAGCAGGGCCCGCTGCCCGGCGGCCAGGCCGTGCCCGCGCAGGCCTTCGGTGACCCACACGGTGTCCCGGGCGAGTTCCGCCCAGGTCAGCTCCATGTCGGTGGTGCCGTCGGCGGCGCGGAAGCGGACCAGGTAGGCGAGTTCGGGCCGGTCGAGGGTCTTCGCCCGGGCGAGGGTGTCGGCGCGTGCCATCAGCTCTTCACCACCCGGGGGAACTTGGCGACGCTGGTCATGGTCTTCAACAGGTCCTCCTCGGTGCGCATGTCGAGCACCGGCTTGACCCCGGTGCGCTCGCGCACGGCCGCGCCCAGCCGGCCGGCCAGGGCGTCCACGTCGTCGGTGAGATGGGGGTCGTAGCCGACGCGCAGCCGCAGCTCGTCGACCTCGCGGCGGTCCCGGACGATCTGGAAGACACCGGCGGCCGTCTCCGGCTGGTCCTCCACCGCCTGCCAGATGTCCCGCAGGACCACGGACCGCCCCTGGACCAGCGTCTCGTCACCGCGCCGCCCCGCCACCCACATGCGGGCGTGCGTGCGCCCACAGCCGCAGGTGTCGCGGGACAGCCGGACCAAATCCTCGCTGCGGTAACGGATCAGCGGGGCGGCGCGGTTGTCCAGGTCGGTGGCGACGAGTTCGCCGAGGTCCGTCTCGGCGGTGTCGCGCCAGCCGTGTTCGCCGACGTCCACGCACTCCGCGAAGACGGTGTCCTCCCAGAGGTGGAAGCCGTCGTGCTCGCGGCACTCCCACGCGGTGCCGGTGTCGGCGGCGCTGGTGTACTCGTAGACGTCGATGCCCCAGTCGTCGCGGATCCGCTCGCGCATCTTCCGACTGAGGGGCTGTCCGGCGCAGGAGGCGCCCTTGAGGGAGGAGAAGGCCTCCTTCAGGTCGACCTGCTCGGCCAGCCGCTCCAGCTCCACCATCTGCGGATACATCATCTGGAGGTAGGCCGGGCGGTAGGTGCGCAGGGCCTCGACGACCTCGCGCATGTTGCCGAGCCAGGTGTTCACCTCGATGACGACCGCGCCGAGCGCCTGGTAGCCGGAGTCCATGAAGTTGCGCATGGTGCCGGGCGGACTGAGCACCCGGTCGCCGGGGCGCAGGCCCAGCTCCCATAGGTCACGCACCTGCGCGGTCACCAGCGGCGGCGCGTCCTGCCAGATCTCGGCGAAGAACTCCGGGGCGCCGGTGGTGCCCGAGCTGGAGGAGACCGAGGTCAGCTCCTCCGCGGGGACGCACAGCAGGCCGCCGAAGGGGTCGCCGGTGCGGGCCCGGCTGGCGCGCACCATGTCCTTGGTGATGAACGGGACGCGTGCCCGGAAGTCCTCCAGACAGCGGACGTCGCGCGGGTGGACCCCGTGCTCGTCCCAGAGCTCACGGTAGAAGGAGGAGTTGGCGTAGGCGTACTCGACGAGTTCGACCACCCGCTCCTCCTGCCGCGCCCGCAGCTCCTCGCGGGGCATGGTCTCCACCTGTGGCTCGAAGTACCTGTCACTGGTGTCCCTGTCGTCGACCATGTCGCCTCCTCGCGGCTCAGCTCACCAGATCTTCCAGCTATCAGCGCAATCAGTCAACCAATTCGACGGATTCGAACCCGGACCTCGCGTTCTGGCCGCATATATAGTTAACTATTAACACTCATTAGACCTCTTGGAGGGTGCTGTGAAGATCGTTGTCTGTGTGAAACACGTGCCTGACGCGGGCGCGGACCGCACCTTCACCGAGGACGGCACCACCGACCGCGAGTCGGCGGACTCCCTGCTGTCCGAGCTCGACGAGTACGCCGTCGAGCAGGCCCTGCGGATCGCCGAGTCGGGCGTCGACGCCGAGATCAGCTATCTCACCGTCGGTCCCGAGGACGCACGGGACGCGCTGCGCAAGGCGCTCGCCATGGGCGGCGACTCGGCGATCCATGTGAGCGACGAGGACATCGAGGGCAGCGACGCCTTCGGCACCTCACTCGTCCTGTCCCGGGCCATCGAGCGGCACGGCTTCGACCTCGTGCTCTGCGGGATGGCCTCGACGGACGGCACGATGGGCGTCGTACCCGCGCTGCTGGCCGAACGGCTGGGTGTCCCGGCGGTCACCCACGTCGAGGAACTGACGGTCGAGGGCGGCACGGTGAGCGGCCGCCGCGAGGGCGACAGCGCGACCGTACGGATCGACGCGGCCCTGCCGGCCGTGGTGTCGGTGACCGACCGTTCCGGCGATGCCCGATACCCCTCCTTCAAGGGGATCATGGCCGCGAAGAAGAAGCCGGTGGAGACCCTCGACCTCGCCGACCTGGGCATCGCCCCCGCGCAGGTCGGCCGCGGCGGCGCGCGCTCGGCGGTGGACACCGCCACCAGACGCCCCGCCCGCACGAAGGGCGAGATCGTCGCCGACGACGGTACCGGCGGCACCGCGCTGGCCGCGTTCCTCACCGCGAGGAAGTTCGTCTGACCGGCGCCGGCCCACCCCGGCCCCCGGCTCTTTCCCCCTCCCCCTCACATCAGACCCGTTCCCGGCAAGAGGAGTGCATCACCGTGGCCGAGATCCTCGTCCTCGTCGACCACACCGACGGCGCTGTGCGCAAAACGACCCTCGAACTGCTCACCCTGGCACGCCGCCTGGGTGAACCGTCGGCCGTCTTCCTGGGCCCGGGCGCGGACACCGCGACCGAGGCCCTCGGCCGGTACGGCGCACGGAAGATCTACGTCGTGGACGCCCCCGAGGTCCAGGAGTTCCTGGTCACCCCGGCCGTCGACGCCCTCACCGCGATCGCCGCCGGGGCAGCCCCGGCGGCGATCCTGCTGCCCTCGGACCCGGACGCCAAGGAGACCGCCGCCCGGCTCGCGCTCCGCCTGGGGTCGGGGCTCGTCACCGACGCGGTCGACGTCACGGCCGGCCCGGACGGCCCGGTCACCGAGCAGTCCGCGTTCGCGGCGACGTACCAGGTCACCGCGCACGTCACCGAGGGCGTGCCGGTCATCACGGTCAAGCCCAACGCGGTCGCCCCCGAAGCGGCGCCCGTGACACCCGTCGTGGAGAAGCCGGACGTCGTCTTCGGGCCGGCCTCCGCCGCCGTCCGGGTCCTGTCCCGCACCCCGCGCGAGCGGGGCGACCGGCCCGAGCTGACCGAGGCCGACATCGTGGTCTCCGGCGGCCGCGGGGTCAACGGCGCCGAGAACTTCGCGGTGATCGAGCGGGTCGCCGACGCCCTGGGCGCGGCCGTCGGGGCGTCCCGTGCCGCGGTGGACGCCGGCTGGTACCCGCACAGCCACCAGGTGGGGCAGACCGGCACCCAGGTCTCGCCGCAGCTCTACCTCGCCGCCGGCATCTCCGGGGCGATCCAGCACCGCGCGGGTATGCAGACCTCCAAGACGATCGTCGCCGTCAACAAGGACGCGGACGCTCCCCTCTTCGAGCTCGCCGACTACGGCGTGGTGGGGGATCTCTTCCAGGTCCTTCCCCAGCTGGTCGAGGAGATCGAGCGGCGCCGTAGCTGATCCGGGCCCCTCCCGGCCTTCCACCCGGCCATCGATACACCTAAACTGTTTAACTGATTGCATCCATTGACCCGAAGGAGTGCCATGACGAAGATCTGGGTCAACTCGGGGGACTCCCACGTGATGGAACCGGACGACCTGTGGACCGAGGCGCTGCCGCCCCGCCTGGCCGACCGGGCTCCGCGCAGCGAACGCGGCGAGAAGTACGAGGTGCTCTACATCGACGGGGAGCGCATCGACCGCCAGCTCAACGACTTCATGGACGCCATGCGGCCGCCGGGCGCCCGGGACCTCGAGGTCCGGCTCAAGGACCTGGACCAGGAAGGCGTCTGGGGCCAACTGGCCTTCCCCTCCATGGGGTTCTGGCTGCCGTCGATCACCGAGCGGGAGCTCGCCCGGGAGACCGTGCGGGCCTGGAACGACTGGGCGCACTCCGAGGTCCTCGGGAAGAACAAGCGCGTCATCACCCCCGCCTGCGTCTCGACCGCGAACGTCGAGGACGCGGTCACCGAGATCGAGCGGGTGGCCGAAATGGGCTTCCAGTCGGTCTTCCTGCCGTGCGGGACCCGCCCCGGCGAGGAGTACGCCCTCGACCGCTGGGAGCCGCTGTGGACCGCGGCCGAGCGGACCGGGCTGGTGCTCGGCTTCCACATCGGCACCGGCGGCGAGAACGTCGTCTTCCGCGGCCCGGGCGGCGCCGTCGTCAACTACATGGAGACCACCTACCCGGGCATGCGCGTGGTGTCGCACATGGTCGCGGGCGGTGCCCTGGACCGTCACCCGGACCTGAAGATCCTCATCGCGGAGGGCGGCGCGGGCTGGGTGCCGGCCATCGGCGACCGGATGGACGAGGCCTACCGCCAGCACGGCATGTTCGTCCGGCCGAAGCTGGACCGGCTGCCCAGCGAGATCATCAGGCAACAGGTGTACGCCTCCTTCCAGCACGACAAGAGCTCGGTGGAGATCGTCGAGTCGACCGGCTACCGCAACGTGATGTGGGGCGACGACTACCCCCACCTCGAGGGCACCTACGGCCACACCCAGTCCACGCTGCACGAGCTGTTCGACGGTGTGCCCGACGACATCCGCGAGCGTGTCACCCGCGGCACCTTCAACGAGCTCTTCGACCTGCCGGCGCAGACCCCCCAGGAGGCGGCCGTCTGAGCGGCGCCGAGGGCGCCCGCGTCGGACAGGACACCATGTGACCACTCCCCCGCACCCCGAGAACGGGGAACGGCCGTACCCCGAGGACCGGGAACCGTCGTACCCCGAGGACCTGGAACGCCCCGGGCTCGTCCGGACCGGGCGGTCGACGTTCGTCCGGCCCATCCGGCCCGAGGACGCCGACCGCCTGGTGACCTTCGTCGGCGGTCTGTCCCGGGCGACCCTGGCCTACCGTTCCCTCGGCCCGGTGGTCCGCGCCCGTGACGACGTCATCCGGCGCGGCGCGCACGTGGACTACCTCAACGAGCTCGCGCTGGTCGCCCTGGCCGGCGAGGAGATCGCCGGCCTGGTGCGCTACACCCGCGACCCCGAGGAGCCGGAGCACGCCGAGGTCACGTTCACCATCCGCGACGACCACCAGAGCGAGGGCTTCGGCCGGCTGCTGCTTGAACACATCGCGGCGGCCGCGCGGGCCCGGGGCATCCGCGTGCTGGAGGCCGACGTCCTCGCCGACAACACCCGCATGATCAACGTGTTCCTCAGCTCCGGCTACCGGATCGAGACCGGACCGCCCGGCCAGATCATCCACTTCGAGATCGCCATCGACCCGCAGGCCCAGGCCACGGCGCGGGCCGAACGCCGCGAGCACACGGCCGTACGGCGCTCCCTGCGGCCGCTGCTCGAACCGCGCTCGGTGGCGGTGATCGGCGCGAACCGCGACCCCCTGACGATCGGTCACGAGATCGTGGCCAACCTGCTGCGGGGCGGCTTCCGCGGCGGCGTCTTCCCGGTCAACCCGCGGGCCGGGCGCATCGCCGGAGCACGCGCCTACCCCAGCGTGCGGGAGCTTCCCGAACCGCCCGACCTGGCGCTGGTGGCCGTGCGGGCCGAGGCGGTGCCCGGGGTCGTACGGGAGTGCGCGGAGGCCGGGGTCAAGGCGGTGGTCGTCGTCTCGGCCGGTTTCGGGGAGGCCGGCGCCGCGGGGCGGGCGACCGAACTGGAACTGGCCCGCTTCGCCCGCGCCTCCGGGATGCGGCTGGTGGGCCCGAACTGCATGGGCGTGGTCAACACGACGCCCGCGGCCCGGCTGGCCGCGACCTTCTCGCCCGCTCTGCCGACGCCGGGCCGGGTGGCGATGTCCAGCCAGTCCGGGCCGCTGGGGCTCGCGGTGCTCGACTTCGCCCGGCGGCTGCGGCTCGGCTTCTCCGGCTTCGTGTCGGTGGGCCACGCCGTCGACGTGTCGACCAACGACCTCCTTCAGTGGTGGGAGGAGGATCCCGCGACCTCGGTGATCCTGCTGCACGTCGAGACCTTCGGCAATCCGCGCCGCTTCGCCCGGATCGCCCGCCGGGTCGCGCCGCGCAAGCCGATCGTCGCGGTGCACCCCGGCCACGGGGATTCGGCGGTGAGTTCCCTGTTCGCGCAGTCCGGGGTGATCCGCACCCGCAGTCTCCAGGAACTGTTCGACGTGGCGCTGCTGCTGGCCCACCAGCCCCCGCCGCCCGGCAACCGGGTCGCCGTGATCACCAACGCGGGCGGCCCCGCGGCGCTGACCGTCGGCGCGTGCGCGGGCAGCGGCCTGAGCGTGCCCGCACTCGGTGAGCGCACCCGGCGGACGCTGCGGGCGGCCCTCTCGCCCCGGGCGGAGGTCGCCAACCCCGTCGACCTGACTCCGATGGCCACCGCCGCGCACTACCGGCAGGCCCTGGACGCGGTGCTCGCCGACGACGGCATCGACGCCGCCGTCGTGCTGTTCATGCCGCCGCTCGCGGACAAGCCCGACGAGGTCGCCTCGGCGATCCTCGACGCGGCGGCCGCCGCGCCCGCGAAGCCGGTGGTGACCAGTTTCCTCGGCGGCGCGGGCGTCGCCGACCTGCTGCACCGGGACGGCCTGGTCGTACCGACGTACACGTTCCCCGAGGCGGCGGCGACCTCGCTCGGCCACGCGGCGGCCTACCAGGCCTGGCGCGGCACGCCCGCGGGCGTCGTCCCGGATCTCCCGGGGGTGGACACCGACCGAGGCCGCGCTCTCGTCGCCGGGCGGGCGCCGGGTCCCGCGCCCGCACCGCTCGTCGCCGAGCTGCTGGACGCGTACGGCATCGCCGTCGGCGACACCGGTCCCGGCCCCGGCCCGGACGCGTTCCTCTCGGTCAGCGCGGACCCGGTGTTCGGCCCCGTGATCGCCTTCGGCCTGACGGGCGACTACGCCGACCTCATGGCGGACGTCGCCCACCGGGTCACCCCGCTGACCGACCGCGACGCCCGGGAGATGGTCCGCTCGCTGCGGGCGGCTCCCCTGCTGGACGGCCGGGCGGGCGGTGCCGGAGTGGATCTGGCGGCGCTGGAGGAAACCGTTCTGCGGATCTCGGCGATGGTCGAGGACCTGCCCGAGATCGAGTCACTGGAACTGAGGCCGGTACGGCTGCTGCCGCCCGGGCGCGGCATCGCCGTCGCCCGGGCGACGGTCCGGCTGGCGGCCGACAACACCACAGGAGGCGGTCCCCCATGAAGGTGGGCATCTACTTCGATCTGCGCAACCCCCCGCCGTGGCGGCAGAGTTGGTCGCGGGTCTACGGCTTCGCGCTGGAGATGTGCGAGGAGGCGGACCGGCTGGGTCTGGACTCGGTGTGGTTCTCCGAGCACCACGGCTTCGAGGACGGGTACCTCCCGCAGCCGCTCACCATGGCGGCCGCGGTCGCCGCCCGTACCCGGCGGGTGCGCCTGGGCACCGCGGTGATCCCCGCACCGCTGCACGCGGCACCCGAGTTGGCCGAACAGGCCGCGATCGTGGACATCATCAGCGACGGGCGCCTGGACCTCGGGCTCGGCACCGGCTACCGCGTGCCCGAGTACGCGCTGTACGGAGGCGATCTCACCAAGCGCTACTCCACGACCGACCAACGGGTGCGGGAGATCCGGGGCCTGTGGGCGGAGTCCCTGGTCACCCCCGGCCCGGTGCAGGACCCGCTGCCGATCTGGCTCGGCTACCAGGGCCCGCAGGGCGCCCGGCGGGCCGGCCGGCTGGGTACCGGGCTGCTGTCGCTCAACCCCGCCCTGCTGACCCCGTACCGGGACGGACTCGCCGAGAGCGGATACGACCTGTCGACGGCCCGGATGCAGGGCTCGTTCACCACCTTCGTCACCGAGGACCCGGACGGCGACTGGCCGGTGGTGCGCAAGCACCTGGCCTACCAGTGGGACAGCTACCGCCGGTACATGGTCGAGGGCACCGACCAGCCCGCCCCGCGGCCGATCGACCCCGAGAAGTGGCGGGAGAAGGGCCTCCGGTCCACCGGCGTCGGCCAGTTCCTCTACGGCACCCCGCAGGACATCGCCGACGCGATCAAGGGGTACGTCGCCGGACTGCCGGCCGAAGGGGTGTTCCTGTGGGCCTCACTGGCCGGGATGCCCGAGGAGATGGTGGCCCGCCAGGTCCAGCTCATCGCCGGGAAGCTGCGCCCGCTGCTTGCCGATGTCTGATCCGAGGAGTTACGGCATGTCGACGAGTACCGGCGAGCCGGCGGCCACCCCGCCGGGCGGTCACTGGGCGGGAGCGGACTTCCAGGAGCCGCCCCGCACCCCCGGCGGGGTGGCGCTGTGCGGTGCGTGCCGCGTCGCCGGCGCCTGCCGCCTCGGCGTGCAGCACGAGCGGCTCGACGAGGAGGGCGCGGCCCTCTTCGAGCTCACCTGCCCCCGTGATCAGGAGGGCGGCCCCGACGTCGCGCACGGCGGCTGGACGGCTGCCGTGCTGGACGACTGCCTCGGCCATCTCCCGCTGCTCCACCGGGTGTTGAGCGTGACGGCTGAACTGACCGTGAGCTTCGTGAAACCGGTGCCGGTACTGCGGCCGCTGGAGGTGCGGGCCTGGGTCGAGCGGCGGGAGGGCTCGCGCTGGTACATCAGGGGCGAGATGGTGCTGCTGCCGACGCGCGCCGTGCTGGCCCGGGCCTCCGGCATCTGGGTGACCCGGGACCAGGGCCACTTCGCCCGGCACCAGGCGTGGCTGGCCGGCCAGGGCGGCTCCGGTGCCGACACGTCCACGGGCACCGGAGCCGAGTAGTCCTCAGTAGGTCCGCAGCCCCATGCTGCGCGCGATGCCGTTGCGCTGGATCTGGCTGGTCCCGCCGGAGATCGTGGCCACGATCGACTCCCGGTAGCGGAAGCTCATCACGCTCTCCGTGGAGAAGCCGTGGCCCGCGCAGACCTGCATCCCGAGCCGGGCGGCGGCCACGTAGGTCTCCGAACCCTTCAGCTTGGCCATCGAGCCCTCGCGGGTGCACGGCTTGCCCTGGGCGAGCAGCCAGGCGGCCCGGTAGGCGAGCAGCCGGGCGGAGTCGATCTCGGTCTGCAGGTCGGCCATGGCGTGGGCCAGCGCCTGGAAGTTGCCGATCGGACGGCCGAAGGCGTGCCGGGTACGGGAGTACTCCAGCATCTCGTCCAGGGTGGCCTGGGCGGCGCCGAGGTAACCGCCGGTGATGATCACCTTCTCCAGTTCGATGTTGGAGAGCATGACCTTCCAGCCCTCGTCGCGCGGTCCGACCAGGTTCTCCCTGGGCACCAGGGCGTCGTTGAAGAAGACCTCGTTGGTCCCCAGGATGTGCCGGGCCAGGGTGGGCGTGCGGCGCACCTCGACGCCCTTCGTCGAGGGGTCGACGAGCAGCAGGCTGATGCCGCCGTGCTTGGGTTCGCGCGGGCCCGTGCGCACATAGGTGGCGATGGTCGTGTCGGGCAGCCCGCCGCCGGTGCACCACGCCTTCTGGCCGCGGACCACGAAGTGGTCGCCGTGTTCCTCGGCGCTGGTGCGCAGCGCGGCGGCGTCGGACCCGCTGTCCGGTTCGCTGAGTCCGACGGCGAGCCGGTGGCGTCCCGTCATGACCTGCTCGCGGATGAAGGCGCGCTGGGCCTCGTTGCCCCACCGGAACACCGTGATGCCGGGGATGAGCACCCCGATGTAGCACATCGCGACGTCGAAACTGGCCCGTCCCAGCTCTTCGGCGATCAGGATGAGTTCGATCGGCCCGCCGCCGTCCCCACCCTCGTCCTCACTGAAGGGGAGGGAGAACCATCCGAGGTCGGCCATGCCCCCGAACAGCTCGGGGGGTACGACGCCCTCCTCGTCCCACTGCTTCGCCTTCTCGGCCGGACACACGTCGGCGACGAACTGCCGTGCCGTCGCGCGCAACATGTCCTGCTCGTCGGTCAGCCCGAAGTCCACGGCCACTCCTCGCCACCACTAGCTCATTCATCTATCTAATTATTCTATGTTAGCGGATAGGGGAGGAGGAAGGGCGGAGGAGGAGCGAGGAAGGGCGAAGGGCGGAGAGGGACGGCGGGCGCGCCTCAGGCGAAAGGGGTCACGCGGAACAAGGCCACGCAAAAAGGGCCCCCGCAGGCTCTCGCCTGCGAAGACCCTTCGCACCGTCGGGACGACAGGATTTGAACCTGCGACCCCTTGACCCCCAGTCAAGTGCGCTACCAAGCTGCGCCACGTCCCGGTGTCCGTCTGACCTGGGGTTTCCCCTGGCCGAACGTGCAGGGAAACAATACCGCACTCGGGTTGGTGGTCGCGCACCCCTTTCGTGCGGGCCCGAGCCGCACGACCCGTGGCCCGGTCGCCATCAGTCCGCCGGCAACCCCAGCTCGGGGTGGTCCTCGATCAGCCGGGGCGGGGCCGCCTGGTGCCAGGAGTCGGCGAGGATGTCGCGCAGTTCGGCCTCGTCCTCGATGCCGGCGAGGCGGGCCCGCACCCAGGCGAACTGCGCCTCGTGGTCGGCGATCCAGAACTTCGCCGGTTCGGCCAGGACCAGCTCGTCACGCTCCTCCTTGGGGCAGCGCACCGCGAGGGACGTCTCGTCCTCGGGGAGTGTGGCGAACATCTTCCCCGCCACCCGGAACGTGGGCATGTTCCAGGCGGTCTTCTCCGTCGTCTCCGGCAGGGACAGGGCGATACGGCGTACGTCTTCGGCGTCCGGCATGACAGGCACCGTAGCCGCTCGCACTGACAGTCACCTGGCCAGAGGGCGCCCGGCGGCACCGGCGGCCTCGTCCACGGCTGCCGGCAACGCCTTCACGTGCTTGTAGTAGAGCGTCGTCGGCCGCAGGAGCCCGCCCGGTTCCGCCGCGTAGTCCGGGATCACTCCGGCCCGGGTCCAACCGGCCGAGCGGTACAGCGACTCGGCGGGGCTGTCGGTCTCGGTGTCCAGGTGGAGCAGGGTGACACCCGTCGCGGCGGCCGCGGACTCGGCCGTTTCCAGGAGCGTGCGGCCGAGGCCGTGGCCGCGGGCGTCCCGGTGCACCATCAGCTTGACCAGTTCGGCACGGTGCCGGCTGTTGGGTTTGTCGGGAAAGGCCAGACTCACGGTGCCGAGCACCCTGGCCCCGTCGCGCGCCGCCCACACGGCGAGCCGGCCCGTGGCCACCGGCTCGGCACGCCCCCGCCACCACGTGGCGGCCGCCGCGTGGTCGAGCGGCGCGAGGAAACCGACGGAGGCGCCGCCGTCCACGGCGTCGATCAGCAGAGTGGCCAACTCGTCGATGCATTGGGCGAGTTGATCCCCATCCAGTCGGGTCACGGTCACGGCAGCACCACCGCCAGCAGATAGCGCACCCCGGCGGCGTCGGCGCAGCGGAACCGGGTCGGCCCCCAGACGCGAAGCCGCAGACAGTCCCCCGCGTCGAGACGGTGCCCGGCTTCTCCCGCCGTCACCTCGAGCGCCCCCTCCAGCACCCAGATGTGCTGCTCGAGACCGGGCACGGGCGGCCGGTCGTAGGCGATGTCGGCGCCCGCGGAGAGCCGCCCCTCGACGAGCTCACCCCGCAGCCCCTCATGCGGCGGGGACACGGATCGCCGTACGAACCCGGAGGCCCTGTCCTCCCACACCGGCTGCTCGGCGGCCCGCAGCAGCGGCGCCGGGGCCGTCTCGACCTCGCTGAGCAGCTGGGACATGGTCCGGCCGTACACACCGCACAGGCGGTTCAGCAGGGAGGCGGTGGGGCTGATCTCCGCCCGCTCCGCCCGCGACAGGGTGGACCTGCTCACCCCGCTGCGCTCGGCCAACTCGCCGAGGGACCAGCCGCGTTCGGCCCTCAGCTCGGCAAGCCGGGCGCCGAGCCGGGTGTCGAGTCGGGCGTCCAGCCGCACGGCGTCGACGGAACGCGGCACCGGCACGGGATCCGGCAGGGGCGCCGAGTTCGCCTCGGGCGGGTCGGGTGTCGCCTCGCGTCTCATATCCGGGATGCTATCCCGGATATGAGACGGACAGGTTACGGGCCGGCCGCTTCGGCCAGGGCGTCCAGCACCGGACGGATCAAGGGGTGGTCCTCGGCGCCGCGCCGCACCGCCGCGAACACCCGTCGGGTCGGCGCCACCGCGTCGACCGGCCGGACGACCACACCCGTGAGGTCCATGCCACGCAGCGCGGAGCGGGGTACGAGGGCGACGCCCGCGTCGGCGGACGCCAGCGCGACGACCGCGCGGAAGTCGTCCGAGGAGTGCTCCAGACGAGGCTGGAATCCCGCGTTCTCGCAGGCCAGCACCACCACGTCATGGCACGGGTTGCCGGGGTAGGGGCCGATCCACGGGTCCTTCGCCAGCTCGGCGAGCGGGACCTCGTCGGTGTCGGCGAGACGGTGGGTGACCGGCACGACCGCGTCGAAGGGCTCGGCGTACAGCGGCACGTGCGTCAGCCGGGGGTCGTCGGCCGGCGGGGCCCCGCGGTACTCGACGGCGACCGCGACGTCCACCAGCCGGTCCAGCACCATCGGCAGACTCGCGTCGCCCTCGGCGTCCTGGACACGGAGGCGGATACCGGGCGCCGAGACGGTCAGACGGGCCAGCGCCGGGGCGACGACCAGGGCGATGCCGGTCGCGAAGGCGGCGACCGTGACCGTGCCGGCCGCGCCCGAGCTGTACGCGGCCAGTTCCGCCTCCGCCCGCTCCAGCTGGGCCAGGACCGCGTTGGTGTGGCCGAGCAGGATCTCGCCGGCCGGGGTCAGCCGTACACCCTTGGCGCCGCGCTCGACCAGCCGGTGGCCGGTCTCCTGCTCCAGGGCGGTGAGCTGCTGGGAGACGGCGGACGGGGTGAGATACAGCGCGGCGGCAGCCGCCGTCACCGTGCGGTGGTCGGCCACCGCACGGAGGATGTGGAGCCGCCGCGCCTCGATCATGGGACCGATTCTCTCAAATGGCGGGAATCCGCCTGCTCAGGCCTCCAGCTCGGCCCGCGCCGCCACGAACGCGTCGACCGCGCGGTTCACGTCCGCCGTCGAGTGCGCTGCGGACAGCTGCACCCGGATACGCGCCTTGCCCTGCGGCACGACCGGATACGAGAAGCCGATGACGTACACGCCGCGCTCCAGCAGGAGCTCCGCCAGGCGCCCCGCGCGCGCCGCGTCCCCGATCATCACCGGCGCGATGGCGTGGTCGCCGGGCAGCACGTCGAAGCCCTCCTCGGTCATCCGGCGGCGGAACAGGGCGGTGTTCTCGGCCAGTTGGACGCGCAGGTCGTCCGCCGCCTCCAGCAGGTCCAGCACCTTCAGCGAGGCCGCCGCGATCACGGGGGCGAGGGTGTTGGAGAAGAGGTAGGGGCGGGAGCGCTGGCGCAGCAGGGCGACGATCTCCGCGCGGGCCGCCACGTAGCCGCCGGACGCGCCGCCCAGTGCCTTGCCCAGCGTGCCGGTGATGATGTCGACGCGGTCCATCACCCCGTGCAGCTCGGGCGTGCCGCGGCCGCCGGGGCCGACGAAGCCGACGGCGTGCGAGTCGTCGACCATGACCATGGCGTCGTGGCGGTCGGCGAGGTCGCAGATCTCGCGCAGCGGCGCCACGTAGCCGTCCATGGAGAAGACGCCGTCGGTGACCACCAGCTTCCGGCGGGCGCCGGCCTCGGTGGCCTCCTTCAACTGCCTTTCCAGATCGGCGAGATCACGGTTGGCGTAGCGGAAGCGGCGGGCCTTGGACAGGCGGATGCCGTCGATGATCGAGGCGTGGTTGAGGGCGTCGGAGATCACCGCGTCCTCGGGGCCGAGCAGCGTCTCGAACACGCCGCCGTTGGCGTCGAAGCAGGAGGAGTAGAGGATCGTGTCCTCCTGGCCGAGGAAGGCCGAGAGGCGGGCCTCCAGCTCCTTGTGCACCTCCTGCGTACCGCAGATGAAGCGCACCGAGGCCATGCCGTAACCCCAGCGGTCCAGCGCCTCGTGGGCGGCGGCGACGACCTCGGGGTGGTCGGCGAGACCCAGGTAGTTGTTCGCGCAGAAGTTGAGGACCTCGCCCGGACGGCCGCCGGCCGTGACGGCGACGGTCGCGGACTGCGGGGTGCCGATCACGCGCTCGGGCTTGTGCAGCCCCGCGGCGCGGATCTCGTCCAGGGTGGCGCGCAGGTCGTCGCGCACGGAGTCGAACATCATCGGTTCCTTACGTCCTCAGAGGGTCCAGTCGAGGATGACCTTGCCGCCGCGGCCGCTCGCCGCGTCGGCGAACGCCGCCTCGAAGTCGCGGTGGCCGTACCGGCCGGTGATCACGGGGGCGAGGTCGAGTCCGCCTTCGAGCAGGACCGACATCGCGTACCAGGTCTCGAACATCTCACGGCCGTAGATGCCCTTGATCGTGATCATGGAGGTGACGATCCGGGCCCAGTCGACCGGGAACTGCTCGGCGGGCAGGCCGAGCATCGCGATCCGGCCGCCGTGCGTCATGTTGGCGATCATGTCGCGCATGGCCTCGGGGCGGCCGGACATCTCCAGGCCGATGTCGAAGCCCTCGCGCAGGCCCAGTTCGCGCTGACCGTCGGCGATCGTCGACTGCGAGACGTTCAGCGCGAGGCTCACCCCGATCTTGCGGGCCAGCTCGAGCCGTTCCTCGCTCACATCGGTGATCACGACGTTGCGCGCGCCGGCGTGCCGGGCGACGGCGGCGGCCATCAGGCCGATCGGTCCCGCACCGGTGATCAGGACGTCCTCACCGACCAGCGGGAACGACAGGGCGGTGTGCACCGCGTTGCCGAACGGGTCGAAGATCGCGGCGACGTCGAGGTCCACCGGCGCCCGGTGCACCCACACGTTGGACGCGGGCAGCGCCACGTACTCGGCGAAGGCGCCGTCCCGGCCGACGCCCAGTCCGACCGTGGCCCGGCACAGGTGCCGGCGTCCGGCGAGGCAGTTACGGCACTTGCCGCACACCAGGTGGCCCTCACCGCTCACCGTGTCGCCCACGCCGATCTCGGTGACGTCCCGGCCGGTCTCCACCACCTCGCCGACGAACTCGTGCCCGAGCACGAGGGGAGTGCGGATCGTCTGCCGCGCCCAGCCGTCCCAGGCCCGGATGTGCAGGTCGGTGCCGCAGATGCCGGTCCGCAGGACCTTGATCAGTACGTCGCCGGGTCCGACGGCGGGTTCCGGAACGTCCGCGAGCCACAGCCCGGGTTCCGCCTTCTCCTTGACCAGCGCCTTCACGCTACGGCTCCTGTGGGTGAGGTCCCGGGTCCGGGCACGCCGAGGCAGCCGCTCCGGGGAGGGGGTGAGGTGGAATCACCTGGCAATCTGCCGCACCGGTGCCGCCCGGTCCATCGAGACTTTCTTAAGCGGCGCCACAGCTGCGCTTCACACCCACCCCACCCCGTACGGCACCCGGCGACCCGGCACGGCATGCCGGGTCGCCGGGTGCCGTACGCGCACGAGGTGAGGGTCCGTCAGTCGAGGCGGGAGACCTGGTGGTGGCCGATGTACCAGCCGTCGTCCGTCCGCTGGACCAGCACGGAGAGCTTGACCCCCAGCGTGGGCCGGTCGGTGAAGGAGAAGTCGACGTCCAGGTAGCCGAGCACCAGGCCGTCCGCGGGCCGTCGGGTCTCCAGGACGCGGTACTCCGCCCGCAGACCGAGGGGCTGGGAGTCGTAGTAGTCGGCGACGCCCTGCCGTCCCACGCTGTACGGGTGCAGCCCCTGGAAGATCGCGTCCTCGGTGAAGGCGGCCGCCACCCGCTGCGGGTCGTGCGCGTCGACACCCGCCTTCCACCGGTCGAGGACACCGCGCAGGATCACTTCTCCGTCGTCCGCCGTGCTGTCGGTGGCGTGTGACGTCTTCTTGCTGTCGTCCATCGCGGGCGCTCCTTCGGGGGATCAGTGGCCGGCGCTCATGCCGCCGTCGACGTGCAGGATCTCGCCGGTGACGAACGGGGCCGTCTCCAGGTAGAGCACGGCATCGACGATGTCGCTCACCTCACCCATCCGGCCCACCGGGTGCAGGGCGGCGAGGGCCTGATGGGTCTCCTCCGCGTGCATGGGGGTCTTGATGGTGCCGGGCGACACGGCGTTGGCGCGGATACCCCGGGTGGCGTACTCGATGGCGAGGGACTTGGTGGCGGACTGCAGACCGCCCTTGGTCAGCGAGGCCAGGACGGAGGGGACGTCGGCGTCCGCGTTGTCGACCAGGCTGGTGGTGATGTTGACGATGTGGCCGCCGCCCTGGGCGAGCATGTGCGGGACCGTCAGCTGGGTGAGGTGGAAGAACCCGGCCAGGTTCACACCGGTCACCGCGGCGTAGTCGTCGGCCGTGTAGTCGGTGAACGGCTTGGCGACGAAGATGCCCGCGTTGTTGACCAGGGTGTCGATACGGCCGAACCGCTCGAGTCCGGCGGCGATCACCCGCTCGGCGGTGGCCGGGTCGGCGATGTCGCCCCGGACGGTCACCAGGTCCACGTCGTCGGAGGGGGCGATCGTGCGCGAGGTGGCCACGACGGCGTGACCGAGCTTGCGGTAGGCGTCGACGAGAGCGGCACCGATGCCCTGCGAGGCTCCGGTGACGAGGGCGACCTTCTGGTTCTGAGAGCTCATGACGACCTTCTCCAAGAGGGGAGTCCGACTCCGACCGATCACTAGCCGACCGGTCGACTATTTGGAAGCTAGGTCGCCCGCAGAACGAAGTCAAAGGCCGACGGGACTCCGCCCGGGACCTGGTTCCTCCCAGTTGGTAGGCAGGGGCTCGCAGCGCAGCTCAGAGCGCCGACGCGGCGGTGCTCTGGGAGTCGGCGGCGGGTGCTCTGGGGGTCGGCGGCAGGTGCTCTGGGAGTCGGCGGCGGGTGCTCTGGGGGTCGGCGGCAGGTGCTCTGGGAGTCGGCGGCGGGTGGTGCAAAGGCCGGCGGCAGGCATTCAGGGAGTCGGCGAGCGTTCCGGAGTCCGGGGGCAGCACCCAGGCGGTCGGCGGACGTGAGGCCGGAAGCGGCCCCAGGCGGTCGGCGGACGTTCCGGACGCCGGAAGCAGCCCCAGGCAGCCTGCGGACGTTCTGGGGGCCGGAAGCGGCCCAGGCAGTCGGCGGCAGGCGTTCAGGCAGTCGGCAGGCGGTGCGGGTCGTCGTCGGGCAGCCAGACGTCCGGGGCGTGGATCCCATGGTCGCCGTCCCCTCCGCAGAGGACGTCGGCGATCTCGAGGACTGCGGACCGGGACTCGTTCTCGCGCCGGACGAGTGACCAGGTCCAGTGGACCTCCGGCGCGACGATCTCTCGCCGCACCAGATCGGGCGGCAGTGAAGTGGTTTGTCCCTTGGGGCAGTTGACGAGCGGACGGCGGGAGCGGCGCACGTGGTCGAAGAAGGCGGGCCCGGTGACGCCGCCGTCGGAGATCCGCAGCGCACGGGCCCCGGTGTCGCGGGACAGCGCTTCGGCGTAGGCGTTCCAGGACGACCAGGAGGCGGTGTCGTCGTCGAGGAGGACGACGGTGTCCGCTGCGGCCACGGCACCGGTGTCCCCGCCCACGGAAACGGCGTAGAGCCGGTCGGCGCCGATCAGACGGGCCCGCAGTCCGCGCTGTGCCAGATCCTCGTTCCGTACCCAGCACACGGCGAGGTCCAGGCTGCCGGCGGCGACGCGGTCGGCCTGGGTGTGGGAGGGCGCGACCCAGGCGTCGACGTGCACCTGCGCCACCTCGGCGGTGCGCACGGCGAGGTCCGCGGGAAGCCAGTTGACATAGCCCAGGCGTACCGGCCGCGATCCCGACAGCCGGCCGGCCCGGTGCCGGAGGTCGTCGGCCCGCTCCAGCAGGGCGCGGGTGTGCGGAAGCAGCGCGGCTCCGGCCGGAGTGAGGGTCACCGAGCGGCGGTCGCGGTCGAACAGCCGTACCCCCAGGTCGCGTTCGAGCGCCTTGATCTGCTGCGAGAGAGAGGGTCCGGCGATGAGGAGCCGCTCGGCGGCCCGGCCGAAATTGAGTTCCTCGGCGACCGCGACGAAGTACCGCAGTTGGCGCAGCTCCACGACCGCCATGCTACGCGGGCTGGGAGGCCGCACCTCTCAGCAGGGAGGAAGCTGGTCGTGGCGGCCGGGCCGGTGTGGGCCCACGATGGGAGCACGGAATTCCGGCGGCGGCGTGTCGACGTGGTCGCGCGTCACCGTGGTCGCGCGCCTTCACCGGCCGCGGAAGGAAGTGCGGTGACCGCCGGCCCGCGGTCGTCGCGGCGGCCTGCCGGTGCGTGCGCGAACGGAGAGAGATCATGCGAGAGTTCCTGGTCCAGATCACCACCACCGTGCCCGAGGGCACCAGCCAGGACGAGGTCGGTCGACGGCGTGCCGCCGAAGCCGTCCGCGCCGCGGAACTCGCCGCCGACGGCCACCTGGCGCGGCTGTGGCGCCCGGTCGGCGAACTGCGCAGCATCGGGGTGTGGCGTGCCGCCGACGAGGAGGAACTGCACGAGAAGGTACTCGGCACGCTGCCGCTGCGCCCGTGGATGTCGCTCACCGTCACCCCGCTCGAGCCCCACCCCAACGACCCGGGCGACCGGTCCGGCTCCACCGTCTGACGTGGGCCGCCGAATACTCCCGGCCCGAGCGGTACCGTCCCGAGCAGCGCCGTCCTGCGGATCGGCATCCCGCGCGCCATGGTGGTCGTGCGACACTCGCCCCGGCACGACAGCGCAAACAGCACGACAGCGCAACAGCACAACCTTGGACAGCGCCCCGGCCCGGGCGACGGAACCTTCAGGACCCTGACGACACCATCGGACGTACGACAGGTACTGGAGACCCGGCCCGGCGCTGCCGCCCGAAACCGGTCTACCGACGGGGAGCCTCCCATGACCACAGCACGGGATCTGTTGATCGTCGCCATGGGGACGGCGCCCGGTCGTCCCGTGGAGCAGGGTGATCTTTCCCTCGCGCTCGCGGGAGCCGAGCTGATCGACCTCCTCGGAGCCGAATCCCTCACCCTGGACGGCGACCGCATCGTGCCCGCCCTTCATCCGGCGACGGACGACCACTTGTTGGACCAGGCCGCGTCGGCGCTCGTCCGGCAGGAACCCTACGAGTCGGTCGAGGACTGGCTGTGGCGCCGGGGCCGCGGGCTGTCCTCGGCCTACCACGCCGACCTGGAGAGGGACGGACTCGTCACCCGGGCACGCGGCCGCTGGATTCCCGTCGCGACCGGGCGGAGGGAACTGGTCGACTCGCCGGCCCGGCGCCAGGCCGAGGCACGCCGGGCGGCGGACGAGCCCGTACTGGCCGCCCTGGCAGCCTCCCTCGGGATCGACGAGAAGCCCGCGGACGACTTCGAGGACCTCACGGACGAGGCGGTCGTGACCGTACTGGCCACGGTCGGCGAGGCGGTGACGGAACTGGAGTCGGTACGCCAGCGGCGTTCCATCGAGGACGCTGCCTTCGACAACATCTGGCGAGGCCAGTGAGGCGCGGGCGACGGGCGGCGCGCGAGCGCTGAGAGCGCGGGGGCACGTCGGGTCGCGCCACGATCGTGACCGCCCGGCCGGACGGGGTCAGTGCGCGACCGGGGCGGCCCCCAGCAGGGCCAGGCAGTTCTGCCACAGCGGAGCCATCCGGCCCGTGTCGTTGTAGAGCTTGGCGAACATCACCTGGCCCTCGAGCTGGGCGACGACGGACCGCGCCGCTTCCCGGCTGTCGGTCACGGCGACGTCGTCGCGTGCACGGGCCTCGGTGACGACCGCGTCCACCATGTCGACCTGTGCCTCGAAGATCTCCTGCAGGCGGGCGCGGATCGCCTCGGTCTGGTTGCTCAGCTCCAGGGTCAGGTTGCCGAACATGCAGCCCGACACGGCACCGCAGCTCTCCCGGCCCGCCCGCTGACCGGCCTCCGTCTCCTCGAACAGCCGCCGCAGTCTTCGCAGCGGCTCCGCCTCACTGCCCAGTACGCGCGTCCAGTCCTCCTTCTGGACCGCCCAGTGCTCGTCCACGACGGCCAGCGCGAGGGCCTCCTTCGACTCGAAGAAGTAGTAGAAACTCCCCTTCGGCACCCCGGCCGTCCTACAGATCTCGGCCACCCCCAGGGCCGAGTAGCCGCGCGCCTCGATGAGTGTCCGCCCGGCGCTGACGATCTTCTCCCTGGCGTCACTGGTCCGTCCCATGCCAAGAGCGTACGGCCGGTCGGCCGGCGGGTACTAGACCGGTCGCCTATCCCAGTGGCTCACAGCGGGAATCCGTCGTCGGCCCGCCGCTCCAGCCGTGCCGCGAGATCCGCCGCGGTCGACTTGATGGTCTCCAGACCCGCCTTCCCCCAGGCGCGCGGCTCGACGTCGACGACGCACACCGTCCCCAGCACCATGCCCGTGGTGTCGATGAGCGGGGCGCCGAGATACGAACGCATACCGAACTCGTCGACCACCGGATTGCCCGCGAACCGCGGGTAGTCGCTGACGTCCTCCAGGACCAGCGCCTTGCGTCGGACCACCACATGGGGGCAGAAACCATGGTCGCGCGGCATGGACCGCCCGACCCGAGGTCTGGTGCCGTCACTCTTCGCGACGGGCCCGGTGGCCGGGGCGTGCAGGCCCGCGAAGAACTGACCCTTCTCGCCGATGAAGTTGACCATGGCGTACGGCGCTCCGGTGCACTCGGCGAGGCGGTCCGCGAAGGAGTCCAGCACGGGGTCGGGGCCGCCCCCCAGGCCGAGTCTGCGCAGCCGTAGGGCCCGGGCCGGGGCCTCCTTGTCCTCCGGCGTGAGCAGCAGACGACCGGCCGGGCGTGACGGGTCGTACCTCATGGGCGGGCTCCGTCACTGTGGACGTGGGTCATAT
Organism: Streptomyces sp. NBC_00289; assembly: GCF_041435115.1. Classification (NCBI taxonomy): domain Bacteria; kingdom Bacillati; phylum Actinomycetota; class Actinomycetes; order Kitasatosporales; family Streptomycetaceae; genus Streptomyces; species Streptomyces sp. NBC_00289. Next base: position 2,223,365 of record NZ_CP108046.1, read on the forward strand.
AAGGGCTCCGTGGCGGGTGTACGGGGGTGTGCGGGGGTCACATGTGGGCACCGTGGCTCGGCGCGGGGGCGGGAGAATGGGCGATGAGATGCCGGACAAGGGTGAGCAGGGTCTGTACGCCCGAGCTGGAGATCCGGGCGTCGCAGCGCACGACGGGGATCTGCGGGTCGAGGTCGATGGCGGCGCGGACCTCCTCCGGGTCGTACCGGTAGGAGCCGTCGAACTCGTTGATCGCGACGATGAAGCCGACGCCGCGCTGTTCGAAGAAGTCGACTGCGGCGAAGCACTCCTCCAGCCGCCGCGTGTCGGCCAGGATGACCGCGCCGAGCGCGCCCTCCGAGAGCTCGTCCCACATGAACCAGAACCGCTCCTGTCCGGGCGTGCCGAACAGGTACAGGACGTGTTGCGGATCGAGGGTGATGCGGCCGAAGTCCATGGCCACCGTCGTCTCGACCTTGTTCTCGATGCCGTCGAGGTTGTCGGTCGCCGCACTGACCGTGGTGAGCAGCTCCTCTGTGCTGAGGGGCGCGATCTCGCTGACCGCGCCCACGAAGGTCGTCTTGCCCACTCCGAACCCTCCGGCCACCAAAATCTTGAGCGCGGTGGGGAAGGGGTCAGAGCTGTCGTCGTAGTCCATCGAGCACTGCCTCCAGAAGGGCCCGGTCAGTCGGGTTGTGGTGGAACTCGGGTGGCTTGGTGGTCAGCGCCCCGCAGTCGACGAGGTCCGACAGCAGCACCTTGGTGACCACCGCGGGCAACCTGAGATGGGCGGCGACCTCGGCGATCGAGACGGGCGCGCGGCACAGGTCGAGCGCCTGCGCGTGCTCCGGACCGAGATAGCCGAGGGGTGTGGCCCCGGTGGCCCGCACGTGCGACAGCAGGTCGAAGACGACGCTGGGCCGGGTGCGACCGTTGCTGACCGTGAAGGGGCGCACCAGCCGACCGGCCGCGTCGTCGAGCCAGGGCCCGTCACCGGCCGTCGCCACGCTCAAGGCCTCATCGCCGACGGTTCGACGGCGTGCTGCCGGGGCGCCGTCACCAGGTAGGGGCGCACGCTCTTGACCAGCATCGCCATCTCGTAGCCGAGCACCGCCGCGTCGGCCTCGCGGCCGGCCAGGACGGCGAGACAGGTGCCGGAGCCGGCCGTGGTCACGAACAGCAGGGTCGAGTCGAGCTCGACGACGACCTGGCGGACGTCCCCGCCGTCGCCGAACCGGACGCCGGCGCTGCGGCCGAGGGAGTAGAGCCCGGAGGCCAGGGCCGCCATGTGGTCGGCGCTGTCCGGGTCGAGGCCGTGGACCGACTTCACCAGCCCGTCGCAGGAGAGGAGAACCGCGCTGGTGGTGTGCGGTACGCGCTGCACGAGGCCGCTCATCAGCCAGTCGAGATCGGATACATGGCCGGTCGGCGCTTCGCTCGCCATGGTGGATCGACTCCTTGAGGTACGAAGGTCTGCGGGAGCGCTGGGCGTGGGGGTGGAGAGGGGGGTGGTCATCCGGCCGGGGCGCTCCCGTCGTGCCGGGTGGTGTGGTCGAGGCGGTCGCGGCCGGGCGCGGCCACGCCGTCCCGCACTCCGCGCGCCTCATGGGGCGCGGACGCGTGCGCGGGACGCGTGTCGGTTATGCCGGGGGCGTCCAGGGCGGACCCGTCCGGACGGGACACGTCCACCGACCGCTCCCCGATGGCTCGCCCGTTCATGGGTCGCTCACCCGTCGATCGCTCGCCGGTCGGGCGTCCGTCCATGGGTGGCTCTGCCATGGGTCGCTGCCCAGTAGCCGATACGTCCACGAAGTGCGGCGGAGTCATGAGGCTCGCGCCCGCGTGGGAAGCGTCCAGGGCCGGCACGTCGCGGTCCGACGCGTCGACCGGCCGGACATCCATGGGCCGTTCACCCGTGGCCGATACGTCCATGAAGTGGGGCGGAGTCATAGGGTTCGCGCCCATGTGGGGACCCGTCCAAAGCCGACGGCGAGCTCCTGATCGTCGACTCCGTGGGGACGTGCTCCGTGTGGGCGGACTCCATGGGGACGGACTCCATGTGGCCGGTCTCCATGGCTGCCGGGTTGGTGGGGGGCGTCGGCTCGGTGTACGTCGTCTCCAGGTGTTGCTGGGCCTCGGCAAGTCCGACACCTCGTTGGAAGGCCGCCATCAGACCCGGGTCGTGCCCGGCCGGCTGGTCGGTTTCCAGGCGGGGTGCGGGGCCGTCGCGCAGTTGGGGCGCGATGTGCTCCTGGGCGCGGCGCCGGGGCAGTTGGGGTCTCTCCATGGTGCCGCGCACGGTGCCGGCGCCCCGAGGCGTGGGCGGCGTGGCCGTGTGCTCCGCGACGACCCGCCGGTCGTCGGGCCGGATACCGGGCCGCGCCTCGGCCGGGTTGGGCCGCTCGTCGTGGGCGCCGCGCCGGGGCAACGGGGCCGGACCGCCGTTCCCGGCCATCGGCGCCGCGGAGCGGCCGCTCTCCCGTTGTCCCGGGCGCGGATCGTTCGGAGGTCTGGCGGACGCCTCCCGCTTCCCCGCACCGGACCCGGACCCGGCTTGCGCGTGCCGTCGGGGCGCCGGCACCGACGGCCCCGGTGCCCCGGACACCGCCCCCGGAACGCCCGAGGCACCCTGCCCCTGGCGTTGCTGCCCCTCAAGCCCCCGGGACCCCTGAGGCAAGGCCGTCCCCGGGATGCCCGGCGTCTCCTGCACCGACTGCCCGCCCAACGTCCCGCCGGCACCCGGCGCCGTACCCAGCAGCGCCTGCGGGACGACGAGTACGGCCTGCACCCCGCCGTAGATGTTGTTCTGCAGCCGGACGTGGATCCCGTGCCGTTTGGCGAGCTGGGAGACGACGAAGAGCCCGATGCGGCCGTCGGCCAGCAGGCTGGCGACATTGACCTGGTCGGGGTCGGCGAGCAGGGCGTTCATCCGGTGCTGTTCCCCGACGGGCATGCCGAGTCCGCGGTCCTCGACCTCGACGGCGAGGCCCGAGGTGACGAGGTTGGCGCGCAGCAGGACCTGGGTGTGCGGGGCGGAGAACACCGTGGCGTTCTCGACGAGTTCGGCCAGCAGGTGGATGACGTCGGCGACGGCGTGGCCGCGCAGGGTGCCGTCGATCGGCGGGACGAGCTTGACCCGCGAGTACTGCTCGACCTCGGCGATGGCGGAGCGCAGCACCTCGGTCATGTCCACCGGGTTGCTCCACTGGCGCCGGGAGACCGCACCGCCGAGCACGGCGAGGTTCTCGGCGTGGCGGCGGATGCGGGTGGCGAGGTGGTCGACGTGGAACAGGCCCTTGAGCAGGTCGGGATCCTCGATCTCGTTCTCGAGTTCGTCGAGGATCGAGATCTCGCGGTGCACCAGCGACTGCAGGCGCCGGGCGAGGTTGAGGAAGACCTCGAGTTTCTGTTCGCTGCCCGCCTGGCTGGAGAGCTGTGCCGCCTGCACGACGGCGGTGACGGCGCCGTCGTGCGCACGGGCCAGGTCGGCGGCGAGCAGTTCGAAGTCGTCGGCGTCCGCGGGCGGACCGCTGCGCGCCTTTCGCTGTGGTGGGCCCTCGCCCCGGCGGAGGGCCTCGACCAGGGCCCGGAGCTCGGCCTCGCCGCGGGCGTTGCCGCGGCGCAGGGCGCCGATGCGGTCGCGTACGGAGGTCGCGGCGCGGTCGGCGGCCACCGCGGCGATCAGGATGCCCGCGAGGGCCACCGAGGCCGCGCCCGCGAGCACTCCGCACAGCGTGAGGCCCAGATGGGTGCCGGTGGAGCGCAGGGTGAACAGAAGGGCCGCGCAGGCGCTGAGGGCGACCGCGACGGGTGGCAGCACGGCGAGACGCATCAGCTGGGGACGTATGTGGGTCTCGGGCAGCCCGGGTGCGGTGCGGGCGGCCGGCGGCCGGCCGTGCCGTCCGCCCTCACGGCGGTCTGCACGGGCGGCCGGGGCGCGGAGATGAGACATCGGCGTCCTCGTACTGGTCCGTCGGTCGGGGCCTGGGCTCGCGCGCTCCGCGCGTCGCGGGCGTGCGCCATCGCTTGTGCCGGTCGAGAGAGCCCAGGAATGAGGCCCTACGTCGCCCGACGGACACTGACAGTAGTCGGCAAGCCATCAAGTGCGGTGGGCAGTTGACAAAGTCCCGCAGGGAGCGTCCCGCTCTGGTATGAGGCCTCGTACGACAGACCGATAGGCCATTCTCACGTCCGCTCGGAATGCAGAAGAGACTGATCAGACCTGGTCAGAAGCGGTCGCGCGACACATTCGAGGGTTCGGGCGCATCTCGCGCCCCGTCCCTCGCCCCGCGCCGTTCCCCACCTACGACCGGCCCTCCCGAACGCTTCCGGGACCTCCGCCCACCTCGGCCCCGCCCCGCACGATGTCACGGGCCGTGTCGGCAGCCACTCCGCCGCGGCACGGCGGGACGTACGCGCATCGCACTCCGCCGTGGCACGGCGAGACGTGCGCGCATCGGACTCCCACGGCTCGACGCGGGCGGTGCGGGCGCCGCACTCCCAAGGCACGGCGCGGGCGGTGCGAGCGTCGCACTCCCAAGGCACGGCGCGGGGGCGCCGCACTCCCACGGCTCGACGGACCGTCTCGTGAGCGGCACTCCGCCGGCACGGCGGGCCAACTCGCGGACCCCACTCCTACGACACGACGGGCCGCCTCAGGGGCCGCCCGCGCAGGACACGGCGGGCCGACTCGCGAGCCGCACTCCCCCGGCACGGCGGGCCAACTCGCGGACCCCACTCCTACGACACGACGGGCCGCCTCAGGGGCGCCGGCGCAGGACACGGCGGGCCGACGCACGGTGGGCCCGACTCGCGACCTCCTGACGCAGGGCAGAGCAGCGCCGTGCTTGCCCTGCGGCAGCCCGGCGTTCTTCCCGCGCGGGCACGAACAGCACGCGGGCCACCGAGGGCGGCTCCCGCAGCGACGAGGTCTCCGTCCGCAAGACCCTGTCCCACTCGGCGGCTCGGTATCTCGGTGCAACGGCGGCTCGGTGCATCGGTGCATCGGTGGTCCGGGGGCTCAGTGGCCCGGTACTCAGTGACTCAGTGGCTCACTGGCTCAGTGCGCCCAGCGGCGGGCTACTCCCCCACGAGCGCCTGCTCCGGACCGGAGACCACCGGTGGCCAGGTCGGCCAGCCATCGGCAGGCGCGAGCGCCACGGCCCGCCACCACGGGGTCGCGGGCGGCGAGTCGGCCGGCTCGAACGGCTCGCCGGGCCGTGGCGCCGCCATGGTGACCCCGGCCTTGTGAGCCTCCCGCATCGTCCACTCCCCGGGCTCCGCCCACGGATGTGTCGCCAGGTTGAAGGTGCCCCAGTGGATCGGCATCAGGACACCGACGGCCGGATCCCCGCCCTGCAGGTCGAGGTGGGCACGGACTCCCTCCTCCGGCGTCATGTGGATGTCGGGCCAGAAGTCCGAATAGGCACCGATCTGGATCATCGTGGCGTCGAACGGACCGTGCGCCGCGCCGATCTCCCGGAAGCCCTCGAAGTACCCCGTGTCCCCACTGTGGAATATCCGGTGCTCGGCTCCGGTGACGACCCAGGAGGCCCAGAGCGTGTGCTGGGTGTTGCGCAGGCCCCGGCCACAGAAGTGGCGGGCCGGGGTGGCGGTCAGGGTGAGCCCGCCGACCTTGGTCGTCTCGTGCCAGTCCAGCTCGCGCAGGCGGTCGGGGGACACGCCCCAGCGCTCGAGGTGGGCGCCCACGCCGAGCGGTACGGCGAACACGGTGTCCGTGCCGGCCAGCGCCTTGATGGTGGGCAGGTCGAGATGGTCGTAGTGGTCGTGGGAGATGACCACGACGTCGACCGGACCGAGCGCGGTCAGCGCGAGCGGCACCGGATGCAGCCGCTTCGGCCCGGCGAAGGGGAACGGGGAGCAGCGCTCGCCCCACACGGGGTCGAACAGCACCCGCTGTCCGTCGATCTCCGCGAGCACACTGGAGTGGCCCGTCCAGGTCAGCCGCAGCCCGGTGGCGGGCGGCCTGGCGATGTCGGCGAGGGTGGTGGTGTGCAGCGGAATCGTGCCGCTGGGTGCGCGACGGGGCCGCGAGTCCTTGTCGAAGAAGACCTTCGCGAACGCCGTCATGGAGCCGGAGGGCCGGGTCCTGGCCTCGCCCCCGGGATTCTGGAAGACGCCGTCCTTGAAATGGGGCGATCTACGGATGCGCGCCATGCGCTCACCCTCGGGGTCCGCGCCGAAGGCCACGGGCCGCAGCGCTCGGAGCCCGGAGCTGAGGGAACGGAATCCGGCCACGGTACCTCCAGGTGGAGTCGGTAAGACGTTCCATTATGGTCGGCCCGACCGACAGTGCGGGACCTGCCCGGTCCCAGGGGGGTCGCGCACGCTGCCAACGGTGATCCGTCCGGCCCGTCGACCGGGCACCGAGCGGCTCGGACACCGACTCACCACTGACTCGTCATTCAGTAACATCAGTGCTTCGCCGACCCGCGCGTTCGCGAGAGGACCGCATGACCACTCCCCTGATGTCGCTCACCTGGACCGATCACGTCACCGGCCGCCAGGGCTTCCTGGTCGTCGACCGACTGGTGCGCGGCGTCTCCAGTGGCGGGCTGCGCATGCGCGCGGGCTGCACCCCGGACGAGGTCGCCGGGCTGGCCCGCGGCATGACCATGAAAGAGGCACTGCACTACAACCCCGACGGCCGCTACATCCCGCTGGGCGGCGCCAAGGGCGGCATCGACTGCGACCCCCAGGACCCGGGGGCGTACGGACTGCTGGTGCGCTACCTGCGCGCCATGCGGCCCTACGTCGAGAGTTGCTGGACCACGGGCGAGGACCTCGGGCTCAGTCAGGACCTCGTGGACCGGGCGGCCGTGGAGGCGGGACTCGTCTCGTCCATCCAGGCCGTGTATCCCCTGCTGGACGACGAGACCACCGCCCGGCGCCGGCTCGCGGACGCCTTCGCGGTCGAAGTGGACGGCATCGGCCTGGACGAACTGGTCGGCGGCTGCGGTGTCGCCGAGTCGGCGCTGGCGGCCCTGGACCGTGCCGGGGTGCCGTACGCGGGCACGCGGGTCGCCGTGCAGGGCCTGGGCACCATGGGCGGAGCCACGGCCCGCTTCCTCGCGCGGGCGGGGCTCACGGTCGTGGCCGTAGCCGACATCAAGGGCACGATCGCCAATCCGGCGGGCCTCGACGTCGAGGCGCTGCTCGCCGCACGGGACACCTACGGCACCGTGGACCGCTCCGCGCTGCGTCCGCAGGACCGGGAACTGCCCGGCGAGGCCTGGCTGTCGACCGGGGCGGAGATCCTGGTTCCGGCGGCGGTCTCGTACGCCGTCGACACCGCGAACCAGGAGCTGATCTCCGCCCGCTGGATCGTCGAGGCGGCCAACATGCCCGTGCTGCCCGAGGCGGAGGAACTGCTCGCGGCGCGCGGGATCACCGTGCTGCCGGACGTGGTCGTCAACTCGGGGACGAACGCGTGGTGGTGGTGGACGCTGTTCGGCGACATCGAGGCGGACGCGGACGAGGCGTTCGCGCACACCCGTCGCTCGATGCGCGCACTGGTCGAACAGATGCTGGCCCGCGCCGACGCCGACGGGACGACACCGCGGGCCGCCGCGCACGCCCTCGTCGCGGACCGGCTGCCGGTGATCGCCGAGCGGTTCGGCTGGTATCGCTGACGGGCCGGCCACCGCCCGTGGGCACCGTCCGGAACAGGCCGAACGGCGGCCGCCTCGTCCGGCGCGCACAGATCGACACATTAGGGTGACCGCGTGGCGAGAGTGCGGTTGAGCGTGGCGGAGCGGCGCGAGGAGTTGCTGCGGGCGGCCATCGAGCAGATCCAGGCGCGGGGCATCGCGGCGGTCAGGATCGCCGACGTCGCCTCGGCGCTCGGCGTGAGCAACGCGCTGGTGCTGTATCACTTCTCGACCAAGGAGAAGCTGGTCGCCGCGGCGTTCACCTACGCCGCCGAGGACGACCTCGCGCACCTGCGCAAGCTTCTCGGCCGCCGTACCACCGCGCTGCGCCGACTGCGGTCGGCCGTGCGCTGGTACGCGCCGACCGGCCAGGCCAAGGGCTGGCGGCTGTGGATCGAAGGCTGGGCGGCCGCGCTGCGCGAGCCCGCCTTGCAGGACGTCACCCGGGACCTCGACCGGCAGTGGAAGGCGGCGATCGCCGAGGTCGTCGCGGAGGGCGTGGCCGCGGGCGAGTTCCGGTGCCCGGACCCCGCCGGTACGGCCCTGCGCCTCACGGCCCTGCTCGACGGCCTCGCCGTACAGATGACGTCCTACGCGGGAGCGGTGTCGCGCACGCGGGCGCAGGAGTGGGTGGACGACGCCCTGGCCCGTGAACTCGGCCTGAAGCGAGAGGCGTTGACCAGCCCGGAGCGCTGACGGCCCGCCCGCCGCGACCAGCGCCCGCCACGGCGAGCCCGCGGCACGCCGAGCCTCCGACCCAGTGAAACGCCCCGCCCCGGAACGGACCGCACAGCGAACGACCACAACGGTGAACGACCAGCCCAGCCAGCGCCCGCCGCGCTTCAGCACCGGACACCTCCGGACGACAGCCCTGGCCGGCACCCCCAGCCCAGGCCGGTCCATGGACCGGCCTGGGCTGGGGGTGCCGGCCCGGACCACGGACGGCGTCGGCCCGAACCGGCCCCCGCGCCCCGCCCCGTCGCTCCCGCCCCGCCCCGCCCTCAAGCCACCGCGGCGATCCGCATCTTGATGTCGTCCGGCGACAGCGCACCCTTGGCGGTCACGTGGTCCCCCGACGACTCCCCGCGCAGCCGGCGTCCGATCCACGGAACCAGGTACTCGCGTGCCCAGTGGACGTCGTCCCGTCGGACGTCGAGGGGGCCGCGGTGCGGGAGCGGCGGCCAGGGCTGGTCCGGGTCGGCCGGGACTTCCAGGCCGAGGACCTGACCGGCCCGCAGTGCCACGCGCGTGTGTCCCTCGGGCGACAGGTGGAGGCGGTCGCCGTCCCAGGCCCGCCGGTCCTGAATGGTCTTGAGGGACCACAGGTCGAGCACCGGACAGCCGTACCGGTCGGCCACGGCCCGGACATGGCCGTTGTAGGTGGCGATCTTGCCGCGCAGATGCCTGAGCACGGGCACGCCACGGGTGTCGAAGCCGGTCGTCACCATGACGGTGCCGGAGACCGCGGTGAGCCGGGCGATCGCCCGCTCGAAGCGCTCGGCGACCTCGTCGGGGTCCGTGCCGGGTCGGATGATGTCGTTGCCGCCGGCGCTGAACGACACCAGGTCGGGGGCCAGTTCGACGGCCTGCGGAAGCTGGTCCTCGACGATCTGGTCGAGCAGCTTGCCGCGCACCGCGAGGTTCGCGTAGTCGAAGTCGCCCTCGGGTCGCCGGTCCGCGAGAAGCACCGCGAACCGGTCGGCCCAGCCGACGAACGCCCCTTCGGGGCCCGGGTCACCGACGCCCTCGGTGAAGCTGTCCCCCAGCGCCACGTACGACCCGATCACTGATCTGTTGTCACTCTTCGAATCGTCTGCCACATCGAGCCATGATTCACCTTCGGATGTGACCTACGCGATCGTAAGAATGGGTTGACTACCGGTGAGATAAGCCACTCGTAAAGTGTTCACCAAGCCAGGAATAGGCTTCTGGTCAGCGCTGTTGACGCGACGACTGCCACACCCGGAAGCCGGCGAGCCGGAAGTGGCTCCAGGTGGTCCGGAACGCGAAGTGCCCACTCGTGTACGGCTGCGGGTCGGCGAAGTCGAAGACGAGCCGTCCGTTGTTCCACCACCGCACGGTCGAACCGTCGGACACGATCCGGACATGGTGGGGCCGGTTCGCCACGAGGAGCGGTTCGGTGTAGTCGTAGATCAGCGGACGCACGCCGGCCTCGCCGACGTAACGGCGCAGCCGGGTCGTGGTGTTGCCGTTGGCGCCGTAGCCGACGTAGTACGTCCTGAGGTGGTCGTACTCCGCGAGCGCCCCGCCCCTCGGGGTGGCGAAGAGGTCGTCGGGCGAGCGGACGTCGAGGGCGTTCCAGAAGTTGTTGAGGTCCGAGACCCGGTCGTTGACCCCGCCCTCCGAGACGGGCGTGGCGGTGTACTCGATGACGTACGGCCCCGTGAGCCGCTGCGTGAACCAGATCGTCGCCCCGGCGGGCACGTCGACGTCCAGCGTGCCGCGGGAGGCGGTGACGGTCCCGCCCTGCTCCAGTTCGACGGCCCACCGGCCGAGGCCGTGACGAAAGTCGTCGTGGGCGATCAGGCGGCGGTGGCGGGGCGCGGCGCTCGCGGTGGCGGCCGGGGCGAGGGCGGCCAGGGCGGCGCCGGCGGTCAGGGCGCCGAAGGCTCTGCGCGTGGTCGTCACGGGGGTACGGCTCCTTCGGTGGGCGGGAGTGGTGCGGGAGGGCTCCGGGGCGCGTCCGGCCCCGCTGCCGTCGAGGTCGCGGGCAGACCTCCACCGACGGACGGAAAGCGCTTGCCCGCAACGGAGTTCACTGTGTCCCACCCCGTCCCTCCTGTCGACACCCCGAGGTCCCGCGCCACACGACCGCAACACGACGATCATGAACGCCACACACACCGAAGGCCGGACCCAGGGGATAGGGGTCCGGCCTTCGGCAGCGTGTCAGGCAGGGGTGGTGCGGGGATCAGCCTACGGCGACGCCGTGCGCGCGCAGGTAGGCGATCGGGTCGACGTCGGAGCCGTAGTCCGGCGTGGTGCGGATCTCGAAGTGCAGGTGCGGGCCGGTCACGTTGCCGGTCGCACCGGAGAGGCCGACCTGCTGGCCCGCGCCGACGGCCTGGCCGGCCGAGACGGAGAGCTGCGACAGGTGGGCGTACTGCGCGTAGTAGCCGTCGGCCAGCTTGATGACGACCTGGTTGCCGTAGGCGCCGCCCCAGCCCGCCGAGACGACCGTGCCCGCGCCGACCGCCTTGAGCGAGGTACCGGTCGGGACGACGAAGTCGACGCCGGTGTGGTAGCCGCTGGACCACATACCGCCCGCCACGCGGTAGCCCGTGCCGACGGTGGCACCGCTGACCGGGAGGACGTCACCGCCGGAGGTGCTCGTCGACTCGGCGGCCTTGGTCGCGGCCGTCGTGTTCGACGAGGAGGAGGCGGACGACGAGGACTTCGCGGCCGACTTGGAGGACGACTTGGCCGACGAGGACGAGGACGACTTGGTCTTCGTGGTGCTCGGCGTGCTCGTCGCGGCCTTCTTGCCGATGCTCAGCTTCAGGCCGGGGTGGATCAGCGAGGGGTCCTCGCCGACGGCCGCCCGGTTGTCCTGGTAGAGCCGGTGCCAGCCACCGCTGACGTTCTGCTCGTCGGCGATCTTCGAGAGATAGTCACCGGCCCGGACCGAATAGGTCCGCGTGCCCGCGTTGTTGGTGGTGCTCTTCTTCTCGGCGGCCTTCGTCCCGGTGACGGGAGCGGACTGAGCGGCCTTTTCCGAAACGTTCTGGGCAACCGACTGGGGAGTGGCCGCATGGGCGCCGGTGGCCCCCAGAAGCGGGAGGGCGAGCGCGGCGCCGCCGGTTCCGGCGACGGCGATCGAGCGGGTGAAACGCTGGCTCTTGGGACGGCGGTGCTTACCCTTCGCGGGCATGGCGAATTCCTCTCCGGCGCCTGCGAGGTGAGCTGTCGGGTGCGGACTGGAGATGCCCGGCCGCGCCGAAACGCGGCTTTACCCCTAGCCGTTCCGGAGACCGGAACAGGCGGTTGTACCTGTGGGTCCCCCGCTCCTGCCATGGACGGGTGGGTGTGTGCGGGCTCCGGGCGGTGGCAGGATTGGGCGTCCGTCCGGATCGGTGGTGAACGTAAGCGACCGGGACGCGAAGGAACAAGCGGCGGTTCCCCGCGCATGCGTTTCCTTTGCGCATTTCGGGGAATTACCGGTCACCCTCCGTGGAACAAAAGGCACCCGCATTGACCGAACGCCCTGGAAAAGCATGCGAATTACGTGAACATGACGGGCGACTCACGGTCACGAATATGACGCTGCTCACGCACGCCACCCCAGGAGCCCACATTCCACACGGAGTTGGAATGAAGGCGCCAATTCGGACAGACAGATCAGATGCGACGGAAACGGAAAAGCGTCGCATCGAAGTCGCCGCGCAATCCCGTACGCAATCCGTGATGCAACAGCACCGCACCTCGGTGCACTTCGCCCGTTTCGCGGCATTCGTACGTCGCTGTCGGGTCCAGTCCGCGCAGCCGGAGCGCCGGTGCGGGCTCACCGTGGCTCTGCGCCTGGAGCCAGGCGAGCACGACGGCCTCGTCCCCGAGCACGTACTGCACGGCGCTCAGCCCGCCGCTCGGGGGACGGAGCCGGTACAGCTCGCCGCGCTGCACGAGAGGCCTGATCTCCTTGTAGAGCTCCACCCACTCCCGCGCCTCGGCGAGTTCCTCCTCCGTCCACCGAGAGAGGTCACCGCCGACCCCGAGAACCCCCGCCATCGCGCTCACGAACCGGAAGCGCAGCGAGCTGACCCGGCCGTTGAGCTGCGTGTTGGGGCTGTCGGTGACCCAGGCGGCCATCACGCGCGCGGGGTGGATCTGACTGAACCCGTACTGGATGGCGAGCCGGTCGAGCGGGTCGGTGTTGTCGGAGGTCCACACCTGGTCGGTACGGCCGAGGACGCCGAGGTCGATCCGGCCGCCCCCACCGGAGCAGGACTCGAAGGCGACTCCCGGGTGGGCCGCCCGCAGCCGGTCCAACAGGCGGTACAGGGCGTGCACGTGGTCGACCCACAACCGCTGCGGGTACGGCTCGCCGGGCCAGCCGGCGTCGGTGAAGCAGCGGTTGAAGTCCCATTTGACGTAGTCGATCGGGGCGCTGGACAGGAGTCCGTCGAGCTGCTCCCAGAGATAGTTCTGGACATCTTCACGAGCGAGGTTCAGTACGAGCTGATTGCGGAGTTCCGTCCGCTTTCGTCCCGGCTGGAACTGCACCCAGTCCGGATGGGCCCGGTAGAGGTCGCTGTCCGGGTTGACCATCTCCGGCTCGACCCAGATACCGAACTGCATGCCGAGCTCGTGCACGTGGTCGGCGAGGGGGGTGAGCCCGGCGGCGAACCGGTCCGGGTTGGGCGTCCAGTCGCCGAGTCCGGCGCGGTCGCTGGTGCGGGCCCCGAACCAGCCGTCGTCGACCACGAACAGCTCGACCCCGATCGCCGCGGCCCGGCGCGCGAGCGTGCCCTGCTGCTCCTCGGAGATGTCGAACTCGGTGGCCTCCCAGGAGTTGAAGAGCACGGGCCGGTCCTGGCCGGCGTCAGGGATGACGTAGGCACGCTGATAGGCGTGCCAGGCGCGGCTCGCCCCGCCGAAGCCGCCGTCGCTCCACAGGCCCGCGAAGACGGGCGTCGTGAAGGACTCGCCCGTCTCCAGGCGGAGCAGCCCGGACTCGTCGTAGCCGGCCCCGCCGGTGATCTGCACGCGCGCGTCCGGGAGTTGGGCCACGGCGATACGCCAGGTGCCGGACCAGCCGAGGGCGCAGCCGTAGACCTCGCCGCGTTCCTCGGTCGCGTCGGTGTCGAGCGCGACCCAGGGCAGGTGCTGGTGCCCGGTGTGGCCGCGGCGGCTGCCGATGACCTTCTCCCCGTAGGTGAGCTCGCCGCGTACGAGCCGGGACTCCGCGGCCCAGCGGCCGTGCAGCTGGGACAGGCGCCAGCCGTCACGGTCGGGCAGGGTCCAGGTGGCGGAGTCGGCGCGCAGCAGCTCGACCGCCGGCCCGTCGTTGTCCAGCGTCACCCGGCGCTCCACGACGTCGTCGCGCATCCGGTAGTGCAGGGTGACGGCGAGGCCCGCGTCCCGGAAGCGGAGCCGCAGCTCGTCGCCCTCGACCTCGTACCGTTCGAAGGTCCACTCGGTGCCGCGCCGCTCGTCCGTGCGCACGGACAGCGCGGGGCGCGTGAAACGGGGGCCGCCCTCGACCGGGTACTCCTCGCGTCCGTCGAGCGGGGACTCGAAGGGCCAGTAGTCGGGCAGCGGACGGACGGCCAGGGCCTCGGCGTCGGCGAGCGCGATCCGCGAACCCCAGTGCAGGTGCAGCAGTTCGTCGGTCTCGGTCAGATGGACGGCGTAACTGCTGGCCGGCCCGGACAGAAGCCACGTACGGCCGTTTTCGGCGATTTCCAGCATCGGGCCCTCACAGATACGGACAGGTGCGCTCAAGGATCAACATCATCATCGGCCATGGGCCTGTGAGGCAACGCCTGTGGACAACTGATTGCCCCAGGAACGCATGTCGTATGGTCGTCGGGGAGCCCGCCGATGAGCCGCGTCGGCGGGACCGACCGGGAGGAGCCCCGTGACGCAGCAGGTCCCGTCCACCGAGCCCGAGCTGGCCGGTGTGCGCAACTTCCGTGACGTGGGCGGACTGCCGACGGTGGACGGTCGCCGGGTGCGACACGGAGTGCTGTTCCGCAGCGGTCACCTCGCGCACGCGACGCCGGAGGACGCCGCGTTCCTCGACACCCTGGGCCTGCACACGATCTTCGACTTCCGCAACGCGGCCGACCAGAGGCTCGAGGGCCCCGACGTCGAACTGCGGGGTGTGCGCAATGTGAACCTGCCGCTGAGCGACCCGGCCGACGGCTCCGAGTTCTGGAAGATGGTCCGCGACGGCGAGATCGACGAACTGCGCGCGATCCTCGACGACGGCAAGGGCGCGGGCCGGATGATCAGGTCCTACCGCAAGATCGTCAAGGAGCGCACCGCCGTGCACTCACTGGTTCTGCGCGCGCTGGCCGAGGACAGCGTCCCGGCCCTGATGCACTGCGCGGCCGGCAAGGACCGCGCGGGACTGTCCGTGGCGGTGACGCTGCTCGCCCTGGGCGTGGAGCGCGAGGCCATCGTGGCCGACTACCTGAAGTCCAACGCCCGGCACCGCCGCTACAAGGTGCGCCGCAGCGGCAGCTCTTCCTCGGCGTACTCCCCCGAGGTCATGGAACTGCTCAGTCCCCTGTTCGACGCGCGCGCCGAGTATCTGGCGGCGGCCTTCGACACCATCGAGGAGACCTGGGGCGGCGTCGACGCCTACCTGGAGCAGGGGCTGGGGATCACCCCGGAGATCCGGGAACGCCTGCGGGAGCGACTGCTCGACTGAGCCGCCCGCCACCGAGGCCGCCCCGCCCCGGTGCGGCAGGCCGCGGTTACTTCGCGCCCACCTCGAACAGCAGGTAGAGGAAGGCGGCGAAGACGTGTCCCACCGCGATGTAGATGATCAGGCGCACCCACAGGGCGCGGGGGAACTTCTCCTCGATGTTGCGTTCGCTCATGATGTCTCTCCAGTGATGGGGCCCAGGCACAGCGCGGCTGTGGGGCTCTGCAGCAGGGTGTGGACGAACAGCAGGTCGACCCCGTCCGGGTCGACGGCGGCGATGCGGTGCGGGGTCAGCGAGTCGAAGTGCGCGCTGTCCCCCGCGTCGAGCCGGTGCGTGGCGTCCCCCAGGCGCAGCCGCAGCCGGCCCCGCAGGACGTGGAGCCACTCCTCGCCGGGGTGTACGCGCACGATGTCGCCCTGGGAGCCGTGGGGGACGTGCACCCGCAGGGCCTGCATGCCCCGCCCCGGGGCGCCGGCCGGCCAGTAGGTCCAGCCGCCCGCCTCGGTGGGCTCCATGTCGGCTCCGCGCACGACGGCGTCCCGTTCGGCGAGCGTCTCGCCGAGAAGTTCCGAGACCGTCGTACCGTAGATACGGGCGAGCGCCAGCAGCATCGGCAGCGAGGGCTGCCGCTGCCCCGTCTCCAGCCGGGAGAGGTGGGCGGGCGACAGACCGGCGGTGCGGGCCGCGGCCTCCAGGGTGAGGGAGGCCCGGCGGCGCAGCGAGCGGAGCTGCGGGGCGACGGCGGGAAGGTCGGCGACCGTTCCGGCCGGCAGCTGGTTCTCGGCTTCCGGAGAGCTCATGCACTCCATTGAGCCGCAGGTTTGCCTCTGCGGCAAATTTTTTGCCCCAAAGGCAAAAGCCTCCGTCCTACCGGTTCGCGACCGCCTGCTTGACGAGCGTCCGGCTGAAGTCCCACATCAGCCCGCCGCCGCTGTGCGCGTCGTCCATCACGGCCGTGAACGCGTCGACGAACCGGTCGACATCCCGCTCGTCGACGACCAGCGGCGGGATCAGCTTGATCACCTCCAGGTGGTCGCCGGAGACCTGGGTCAGGATCCGGTGCCGCTGCAGCAGCGGCACGACGACCATCTGCGCGAACAGCCCCTTGCGGGCAGCCTGCAGCATCGTCCAGCGGCCGCGCAGCTTCAGCGACCTGGGTCGGCCGAACTCGATGCCGATCATCAGGCCCCGGCCGCGGACGTCGGCGAGCAGCTCGTACGTGTCGGTCAGCGCCGCGAGCCGGGACCTGAGCAGGTCGCCGGTGGTGCGGGCGTTCGCGACGATCTGCTCGTTCTCCATGACGGACAGCACGGCCAGGCCCGCCGCCATGGCCTGCGCGTTGGACCCGAAACTCGCCGAGTGGACCAGGACCCGGTCCATCGACGAGTAGACCTTCTTGAAGATCCAGTCCTTGCCGAGGGTGGCCCCGACCGGCACATAGCCGCCTGAGAGCGCCTTGGCCACGCACACCAGGTCCGGTTCGACGCCCTCCTCGCGCTGATAGGCGTAGAAGTCGCCGGTCCGGCCCAGACCCGTCTGCACCTCGTCCGCGATGAGCAGGGCCTTGTGCCGGCGCAGCAGCTCCTGGGCGGCGCGCAGGTATCCGGGCGGCGCCTCGTGCACGCCCTTGCCCTGGATCGGCTCGACGACCAGGGCGGCCACGTCGCCCTTCTTCAACTCCCGCGCCAGGGCGTCGAGATCGCCGAGCGGCACGGCCGTGTCGGGCAGCAGCGGGGCGAAGCCGTCCCGGAAGCCGTCCTCGCCGTTGACCGAGAGCGAGCCGGTCGTCAGGCCGTGGAAGGCGTGGTCGCAGTACAGGATCCGGGGCCTGCCGGTGGCGTACCGGGCGAACTTCAGCGCGGTCTCGACCGCCTCCGTACCGCTGTTGCCGAAGAACACCCGGTCCAGGTGCGGGCTGTGCGTGAGGAGCTTCTCGGCCAGCAGCCCGGGCAGCGGCTGGCAGTCGAAGCGGGTGAGGTCGGCGAGCTGGGCGTCGAGGACGTCGTGCAGCGCCTGGCGGACGACGGGGTGGTGGCGCCCCAGCCCCATCACGCCGAACCCGGCGAGCATGTCCAGGTAGTCGTTGCCGTCGGCGTCCCAGAAGTGGGCGCCCTCGGCCCGCTCGTAGACCTTGTCGAAGCCGATCGTGTGCAGCATGCGCGGGAGCTGGTGGTTGAGGTACTTGCTGTGCAGCTCGTAGCGCTCGGCCCCGCGTTCGGCCAGCAGCGCGCCGAGGTCGAACTCCTTGGTCATTCGGCCTTCTCCTTGACTGGCACGACGGTGACCGGCACGCCGGCGGGACTGTGCTGGCCGCCCCCGGCCCGCTCCCTGACGGCCAGGCTCGCGCTGATCCGGCCGGCCACCTCGACGGGGGTGAGGCCGATGTCGGCGAGCACCTCCCCGCGCTTGGCGTGCGCGAGGAACTGCTCCGGGATGCCGAACCGCCGCACCGGTACGTCGACCTCGGCGTCGCCCAGCGCCAGCGCCACCGCCGCGCCGACCCCGGCCGCGCGGCTGTTGTCCTCCACGACGGCGACCAGGCGGTGTGCCGAGGCCAGGCCCGGAAGCGCCGGGTCGACGGGTTTGACCCAGCGGGGGTCGACGACCGTGCAGGTGATGCCGCGGGCCTCCAGCAGGTCGGCGGCCTGGAGGCACACCGGCGCCATCACACCGACGGCGACCAGCAGGACCTGCGGCCGCCCGGCGGAGCGGTGCAGGACGTCCATGCCCCCGACCTGGTCGACCGCCGGGATCCGGGGTCCCACCGACTCCTTCGGGAAGCGGACCAGCGTGGGCGCGTCGTCGACGGCGACCGCCTCCCGCAGCTGCGCCCGCAGCTGGTCGGCGTCGCGCGGCGCGGCGATTCTGAGCCCCGGCACGACCTGGAGGATCGACATGTCCCACATGCCGTTGTGGGAGGGTCCGTCGACCCCCGTGACCCCGGCGCGGTCCAGGACGAAGGTGACACCGCAGCGGTGCAGCGCCACGTCCATCAGCAGCTGGTCGAAGGCGCGGTTGAGGAAGGTGGCGTAGACGGCCACGACCGGGTGCAGTCCACCGGTGGCGAGGCCGGCCGCGGACACCGCCGCGTGCTGCTCGGCGATGCCGACGTCCCACACACGGTCCGGGAACCGCGCGGCGAAGCTGCCGAGGCCGACCGGGTGCAGCATGGCCGCCGTGATCGCCACGACGTCCTCGCGTTCCTCCCCGATGCGCACGATCTCCTCGCCGAACACGGAGGTCCAGGACGGTCCGGCCGAGGGCACGAGGGGCTCGCAGGTGAGCGGGTCCATCACACCGACGGTGTGGAAGTGGTCCTCCTCGTGGGCGAGCGCCGGTTCGTAGCCGCGGCCCTTCTCCGTCAGGCAGTGCACGAGAACCGGTCCGTGGAAGCGTTTCGCGCGCCGGAGCGCCGACTCGACGGCCCCGACGTCGTGTCCGTCGATCGGGCCCACGTACTTCAGGCCCAGGTCCTCGAACATGCCCTGCGGCGCGAACGCGTCCTTGAAGCCCTTCTTCGCGCCGTGCAGCGACTCGTAGACGGTGTGGCCGACGACCGGCGTGCGCAGCAGCACGTCCTTGCCCCAGGCGAGCACCTTCTCGTAGCCGTCGGTGGTCCGCAGGGTGGCCAGGTGGTTGGCGAGTCCGCCGATGGTCGGGGAGTACGACCGTTCGTTGTCGTTGACGACGATGATCAGCGGCCGGTCCTTGGCGGCCGCGATGTTGTTGAGCGCCTCCCAGGCCATGCCGCCGGTGAGCGCCCCGTCGCCGATCACCGCGACGACGTGACCCTTCTCGCCCTGCACCTGACGCGCCTTGGCGAGTCCGTCGGCCCAGCCGAGGACGGTGGAGGCGTGGCTGTTCTCGATGACGTCGTGCTCGGACTCCTCGCGCGATGGGTAGCCGGACAGGCCGCCCTTGCCGCGCAGCTTGGAGAAGTCCTTGCGTCCCGTCAGGATCTTGTGGACGTAGCTCTGGTGGCCGGTGTCCCACAGGATGCGGTCGACCGGTGACTCGAAGACCCGGTGGAGCGCGATGGAGAGTTCCACCACCCCCAGGTTGGGCCCGAGGTGTCCGCCGGTCCTGGCGACCGCGTGCACCAGGAACTCCCTGATCTCCTCGGACAGTTCACCGACTTCCGCCTCGGACAGCGCCTTCAGTTCGCGCGGCCCCCGGATGTTCTCCAGAATCGACATGCTCGGGCCCCCTCTCGGTCCTCGCCATGCTTCACATCACTGTCACTGCCGGTGTCCCCGTGCCGTCGGGGGCGTCGGACACGACGCCGTCCCGCTCCATCTGTTCGGCGAGCTTCAGCGCCTCCTCGATCAGGGTCTCCACGATCTTCGACTCGGGGACGGTCTTGATGACCTCGCCCCTGACGAAGATCTGCCCCTTGCCGTTGCCGGAGGCGACCCCCAGGTCCGCCTCCCGCGCCTCGCCGGGGCCGTTGACCACGCACCCCATGACCGCCACGCGCAACGGGACTTCCATACCCTCGAGGCCCGCCGTGACCTCGTCGGCCAGCTTGTAGACGTCGACCTGGGCGCGCCCGCACGAGGGGCACGACACGATCTCCAGCCGGCGCTGCCTGAGGCCGAGCGACTCCAGGATCTGGATGCCGACCTTGACCTCCTCGACGGGCGGGGCGCTCAGGGACACCCGGATGGTGTCGCCGATGCCCCGCGAGAGCAGTGCGCCGAAGGCGACCGCCGACTTGATCGTGCCCTGGAAGGCGGGACCGGCCTCCGTCACCCCGAGGTGCAGCGGATAGTCGCACCGCTCCGCCAGCAGCCGGTAGGCGTTGACCATCACCACGGGGTCGTTGTGCTTGACCGAGATCTTGATGTCGCGAAAGCCGTGCTCCTCGAACAGGGACGCCTCCCACAGGGCGCTCTCGACGAGCGCCTCGGGGGTCGCCCTGCCGTGCTTCTGGAGCAGCCGCCGGTCCAGTGAACCCGCGTTGACCCCGATACGGATCGGCGTGCCGTGGTCCCTGGCGGCTCGCGCGATCTCCTTCACCTTGTCGTCGAACTGCTTGATGTTGCCGGGGTTGACGCGTACGGCCGCGCAGCCGGCCTCGATCGCGGCGAACACGTACTTCGGCTGGAAGTGGATGTCCGCGATCACCGGGATCTGCGACTTGCGGGCGATGGTCGCGAGGGCGTCCGCGTCGTCCTGCGTGGGGCAGGCGACGCGGACGATCTGACAGCCCGACGCGGTGAGTTCCGCGATCTGCTGAAGGGTGGCGCCGATGTCCGACGTACGGGTCGTCGTCATCGACTGCACCGACACCGGGGCCCCGCCCCCGACCGCCACCGGCCCGACCCGGATGCCGCGCGACAGGCGTCGCTCGGCGATCGGCCGGACCGGTACCTCGGGAACGCCCAAGGAGACGGCGGTCACGACGTCACTCCCGGTTTCCGTTGACGGTCTCGCGCATGGCCCGCAGCGACTCCTTCAGGGAGCCCATGGTGGCGAGGACGGCGGTGGGCTCGTAGCCGCAGTGCGCCATGCAGTTGGCGCAGCGCGGGTCCTTGCCGCGGCCGTACTTGTCCCAGTCGGTCTCCTCGATCAGCTCGCGGTACGTCGGGACGTACCCGTCGCTCATCAGGTAGCAGGGGCGCTGCCAGCCGAAGAGCGAGTAGTTCGGGATCGCCCACGCGGTGCACGGGAAGTCGACCTTGCCCTCGAGGAAGTCGAGGAACAGCGGGGAGTGGTTGAGCCGCCAGCGGCGCCTGTTGCCGCCCGCGAAGGCCTTTTTGAACAGCTCGCGGGTCTGCTCCACGCCCAGGAAGTGCTCCTGGTCGGGGGCCTTCTCGTAGGCGTAGGCGGGCGAGATCATCATCTCGTCGACCTTGAGGTCGTCGTTGAGGTAGTTGAGCACCTCGATGATGGTCTGCGGGGTGTCGGTGTTGAAGAAGGTCGAGTTGGTGGTCACCCGGAAGCCGCGCCGCTTGGCCTCCTTGATGGCCGCCACGGCCTCGTCGAACACACCCTCCTTCGCGACGGACTCGTCGTGCCGCTCCCGCAGCCCGTCGATGTGCACGGCGAAGGCGAAGTAGGGAGAGGGCGTGAACTTGTCCATCTTCTTGCGCAGCAGCATGGCGTTGGTGCAGAGGAAGACGTACTTCCGCTTCGCCACCAACTGCCGCACGATCTCGTCGATCTGCGGGTGCATCAGGGGCTCACCGCCCGCGATCGACACCATCGGGGCACCGGACTCCAGCACCGCCCCCACGGCCTGCGCCACCGGCATGCGCTGCTTGAGCACCCCGGCGGGGTGCTGGATCTTGCCGCAGCCCTCGCAGGCGAGGTTGCACGCGAAGAGGGGCTCCAGCTCGACGATGAGCGGGAACTTGTCCCGCTTGCGGAGCTTCTGTTCGGCCAAGTATGTAGCGACCTTGATGGTCTGGCGCAGTGGCATGGCCATCTGGCTCACCTCCTGGGGAGCAGCAAGGAACGGTGCCATTCGAAGAAAGCAGGAAGTACGGAACGAAGAACACGGAAAGCTGATATTCCACCGCGTATCGTGCCGATCCGGACGAGTTCATGTTCAGGAGCGTCCACGACCACCCGGACGGCCGCAACCGGGCGCTCGCCCGCCCGCACGGCGCTCAGCAGCGTCGCCGCCGACTCCATGTCGACCGCGATCGCACCGGTCGCGAGCAGGTCCGAGCGTTCCGGACCGCGCACGACGTGGTCGGACCCGGTGAGCGGTCCGGTGTGGACGGTGCGCCCGGGCACGGCGCGCACGAGTTCCTTGACGAGCAGGTCGGTACCCACGCAGGGGACGTTCCCCCGCGGGTCGCGGGTCTCCTCGGCGACGACCAGGTCACCGGGGTGCATGCCGGGCGCGAGCCCCGCGCAGAAGCCCGTGGCCAGCACGGCGGCCCCGCCGAGTGCCGGGTCGGCCAGCAGCCCGCTGATCGAGCGCTCGGCCGCCCTGGGACCCATGCCGGTCCGCAGCACGGTGACCGGCCCGTCGGCGCCGGTGCGGTCGCCGGTGCGCAGGGCGAGGTGCTCGATGCCGAGCGCGCAGGCGATCAGCAGCGGGGACGGGGCGGGCTGCGTGCTCATCAGCCCCCCTTGGCCTCGGCGAGCGGCTTCTCCGCGAAGGGCTCCCCGTGGACGTACCGGCCGAGTGCGGTGAGCGGGAACACCTGCCGGTAGAGGTGGTAGTTGATGGAGAAGTCCCAGGGGAACCCGGTGCCGGTGAAGTACGGCTCGTCCCAGGAGCCGTCCTCCCGCTGGGTGGCCGCGAGCCATGCGACGCCGCGCTCGACGGCCTTGGAGTCCCGCTCCCCCGCCGCCAGCAGCGCCATCAGCGCCCATGCCGTCTGGGAGGCGGTCGAGGCGCCCCGGCCGCTCCACTCCTCGGGCCGGCTGTAGGAGCGCAGGTCCTCGCCCCAGCCGCCGTCGTCGTTCTGGACGGACTCCAGCCAGGTCACCGCCCGGCGGATCGCCGGGTGCGCCGTGGGAAGGCCGGCGGCCGTCAGCGCGGGGACCACCGACCCGGTGCCGTAGACGTAGTTGACGCCCCAGCGCCCGAACCACGAGCCGTTCGGCTCCTGTTCGGCCAGCAGCCACTCGACGCCGCGCCGGGTGCGCGGGTCCTGGGCGAGTCCCTCGACCGCCAGCATCTCCACCACGTGCGCGGTGACGTCGGCCGACGGCGGGTCGATCACCTCGCCGAAGTCGCAGAACGGCAGCCGGTTGGGGAACGGGCTGGTGTTGTCGACGTCGAAGGCGCCCCAGCCGCCGTTCTTCGACTGCATGCCGAGGTTCCACCGCACCCCGCGCCCGATCGCGTTCTCCACCTGCTCCGGGTCGTGGTGCCTGACCCGGCGCAGCGCGAGGACGACTTCGGCGGTGTCGTCGATGTCCGGGTAGTTGTCGTTGTGGAACTCGAACGCCCAGCCGCCCGGCGGCAGTCCGGGCCGCTTGACCGACCAGTCACCGGGCCTGACGATCTCCTCCCCCAGCATCCAGTCCGCCGCCTTCACCACCTGCGGGTGATCGGCCGGCACGCCCGCGTCGACGAGCGCGATGGTGGCGAGGCAGGTGTCCCACACCGGCGACTGGCAGGCCTCGATCATCCGGGCCCCGTCCTCGCGCCACACGGTGAAACGGTCCAGCGACTCCAGCCCGGCGCGCATCACCGGGTGTTCGAGGTCGTAGCCCAGCAGGTGCAGCGCGATGACGGAGTACACCGCCGGGGGCTGGATGCCGCCCCAGCAGCCGTCGTTCTCCTGCCGTTCGATGATCCAGCGGGCGGCACTGTTCATCGCCGCTCGGCGCAGCCTGCGCGGCGCGACCCTGCGCAGGGCGTGCAGCGCCTTGTCGAGGCGCTGGAAGGCACCGTCCCAACTCACCACGGGGGCAAGGGGCTGGGCCGGGTTGGGGTTGTCGGGGTCGGTGTGCAGTTCGTCCAGCGCGAAGGGCGCGGGCCGTACCGGACGCTTGGCGGAGACGATCGTCAGCGGGACGATGGTCTGCCGGGCCCAGCACCCGAAGTCGTAGATGTTGAGCGGCGCCCACTTGGGGAAGTAGATGAGCTCCGGCGGGAGTTCGGGCAGGTCCTCCCACTTCCACCAGCCGAACAGGGCCAGCCAGATCCGGGTGAAGACGCGGGCGGAGGCGATCCCGCCCCGCTCGCGGATCCAGGCGGAGGCCCTCGCCATGTGCGGCGCGTCCGGCGCGTCACCGGCCAGGCGGAGGGCGACGTAGGCTTCGATGGTGGTGGAGAGTTCCGCCGGTCCGCCGTAGAAGCTCGCCCAGGTGCCGTCCGGGCGCTGTTCGCCGCGGATGAAGAGGCCGGCGGCATGCGTCGTCGCCTCGTCACGGATGCCCAGGAACTGGCGGAGCAGCAGGTCCTCGGCGTCCATGGTGACGTTCGTCTCGAGGTCGCCCTTCCACCAGCCCTGGGAGTCCTGCAGGGAGAGCAGGAAGTCGGTGGCGCGTTGCACGGCGTGGACAGCGGCGTCGTGCACCCCGGCCGCCACGGGAGTGGTGATGTGGGTTTCGCTGGCCGCGGCAGCGCGGGGCGGCAGTGCCCCGGTGCTTCCGTCGGTCGTCGCTGTCATGGCTTCCCCTTCGTGCAGTCGTTCGAGTCGTGCTGCTGTGGGTCCGCCGTCGGCCGGTGCGCTGATCCCGCGGCACCGGCCGGCGACTACGCGAGGGTTATTCGACCGATAGTGATCATCTCTTTCGTACGACGACGAAGTCGGCGAGTGCCGCGAACTGTGCCCGCACCCGGTCGGGCATGTCGATGGCGTCGAGGGCCTCGATGGCGACGGTGTGCTGGCGGCGTGCCTCTCCGGCGGTCCACTCGCGGCCGCCCGCCTCCTCGATCAGAGCCGCGCGGGCCGCGAACTCCTCCTCGGAGAAGTTCGCGAAGTCGCTGCTCTTGGCGTCGGCGGCGAGGATCTCGCCGAGCCGCTCGGAGGCGGGGCCGCCCGCCGCGAGCGCGGCCACGACCGGCAGGGACTTCTTGCGCTGGCGCAGGTCGCTCCAGGTCTGCTTGCCGGTCGACACCGGGTCGCCCCAGATGCCGAGGAGGTCGTCGACGGCCTGGAAGGCGAGACCGAGGTGGTAGCCGTACTTCTCCAGGGTGTCGGCGGTGCGGTCGTCCGCGCCGCCGAGCACGGCACCGATGGAGCAGGCGCAGGCGAGCAGGGCGCCGGTCTTGTTGCCCTCCATCTCCAGGCACTCCTCGACGCTGACCCGGTCGCGGTGCTCGTAGGAGATGTCCTGTGCCTGACCGTCGATCAGGGCGCGGGTGGCGGTGGTCAGACGGCGGGTGGCGCGTCCGGCCTCGACGGTGCCCAGTTCCAGCAGCACCTCGTTGGCCAGGGCGAACAGGGCGTCGCCGACCAGGATGGCCTGGGCGGGGCCGTGCACCTTCCAGACGGTGTCACGGTGGCGGCGCTGCTCGTCGCCGTCCATCAGGTCGTCGTGCAGCAGCGAGAAGTTGTGGACCAGTTCGACGGCGACCGCGCCGGGGATGCCGGCCTCGGGCTCGGCGCCGGTGACCTCCGCGGAGAGTACGGCGAGCGCGGGGCGCACGGCCTTGCCGCCGTCGCCGTCGGCGGGGTTGCCCTCGGCGTCGATCCAGCCGAAGTGGTAGGCGGCGACGGTGTCCATGGGAGGAGCCAGGCGGTCGACGGCCGCCCGAAGTACCGGTGTGGCCAGGGTCCGGCCGCGCTCCAGGAGCGCGGTCACGTCCACCGCGTCGGCAGCCGTCTCGGCCGGGGGCACAGTGGGCACAGTCTCTCCTCTTGTTGCGGTACCGGGGGTGCGGGGGCCTGCCGCCTGCTGATCGAGCATCAGGCCGCCTCCTCGAACTCGAAGAGGTGGCGGGGGCGGGGCCGGCCCAGGGCGGCGAGCGCGGCGTCCGCCGCACTCACACCACTGCGAACCGCACTCTCCATGGTCGCGGGCCACCCAGTGGCGGTCCACGCTCCGGCCAGATACAGGCCGGGTGCCTCGGTGCGGGCACCGGGTCGCAGCCGCCCGACGCCAGGCGTCGGAGCGAACGTCGCCGTGCGCTCCCTGGTCACGAAGAAGTCCTTCACCTCGGCGCCGCGGGTGGCGGGCAGCAGCCGCTCCAGCTCCGGCAGGTACCGCTCGCGCAGGGCGGCGACGGGTTCGTCGATCTCGTCCTGGGCGGCCGACTGGGAGAGCGCCAGGTACTGGCCCTCGGTCAGCCCGGAGGCGTCGGTCCGGTCGAAGACCCACTGCACCGGGGTGCCGAGGGCCGCGAAGAAGGGCTTGTGCAGCACCGTGCGGTCGTAGACGACATGGATGTTGAGGATCGGCGCGGTGTCGATTCTCAGCAGCCGCTCAGGGGCGTCGAGGGCCCCGTCGGGCAGCAGGTCGTGGGCCTCGCGCTGCGGTACGGCGAGGACGACCGCGTCGGCTTCGAGTCGCTCGCCGGGAACCTGAACGCTCCACGCCCCGTTCTCGTTTACAGAGACGGAGGTGACGCGTGTACGGACCTCGGTACGCACGCCCGCGGAGTCGAGCGCCTTGCGGGCCAGACGGTCGTGCAGTTCGCCCAGCGGCACATGGGCCCAGCCGATGTCGGCGGCGCCCGGGTCGGACAGCAGACCGGTCTTGAACACCATCGCGGCCAGCGCCAGCGAACAGTCGCCGGCGACCGCGTTGAGGGTGGCGACCCCGACCAGGTCCCACAGTGCCTCGACGGCACGCGCCGACTGACCGTGCGCGGCCAGCCAGCTGCCGAAGTCGTGTGCGTCCAGCTCCGGATCGGCGAGGTCCAGCGCCTTGAGCGCGAGCGCGGCACGCCCGACCTTCGCTCGCTCGATGAGCGAGAGATGCGGATACGTCGCGAGGCTGCGCCCCAGATGCAGGGGCACCGGCAGCGCGTCGCGTTTCAGCCTGCCGAGCCGCCGTCCCGCGGGCCGCGCCACGTCGAGTACGGGCACGTCGAGACGATCCTGCAGAGGCGCCAGCGCCGCGCCCTCGATGCGGTCGAGGAACCAGCGGTAGGCGGTGCAGCAGCGCAGGTACACGTGCTGTCCGTTGTCGACGGTCAGTGCGCCGCGCTGGAAGGAGAAGGCGAGCCCGCCGAGGCGCGGCCGGCCTTCGAGGAGGGTCACGCGGACTCCGGCGTCGGCGAGCGCGAGCGCGGTGGTGATGCCGGCGATACCGCCGCCGACCACGACGGCATGCCTCCCGGCTCCCCTCGCGGCGTCCGCGAGAGTCCCGGCCCCCGTGTCGTGGCTCATCGCGCACCCTCCCCCGAACTTCCGCCGTGCCGCCGAAACCGTGCACCACGGGTCGTCGCAGTCAGGGACGCGAGCCCGCACCGGAGGGTTGCGTGCCGCTTTTCGCCGACGGAATCACCTTGGACCGGTTTGTCCATCAGGTACGCCTCCTGACGGTCCGCCGGGTCACGTGCCGGCTGTCCAGACCGGACAGGCCGCGCACGGCGACGTACGCCTTCTCCCGCCCGGGCAGCGAGACGCGGCCGCGCAGCACGGCCTCCGGGTCCCGTTCGATGCGGTCGAGCAGCCGGCGGTAGATGCCGGCCATGGCGGCGACGCACGCGCCGCTGCGCCGGTCGAGCATGGGGAGCAGCCGGTAGCCCTCGGCGAAAAGAGCGCGGGCCCGTCGCACTTCGAAGTGCACGAGGCCCGCGAAGTCGGAACCCTCCGGTGGTTGCGGCCCCTTGAACCCGGCCGAGCAGCCGAACTTGGCGAGGTCGTCGGCGGGCAGGTAGGTACGTCCGGCCTCGGCGTCCTCGCGGACGTCCCGGAGAATGTTGGTGAGCTGGAGTGCGAGCCCGAGCGTGTCGGCATACTCCGGCGCGCGCTCGGCGCCTCGCGCCCCCGGGTCCGTGCCGAACACCCCGAGCGACAGCCGTCCGATGGCACCCGCCACACAGCGGCAGTAGACCTTCAGGTCGTCCCAGGTCTCGTAGGTCTCGCCGCGTACGTCCTTCAGGACGCCGTCGATGAGCTCGTCCAGGCCGCCGAGCGGGATCGGGAACGCCCCGGCGGCGTGCGTGAGGGCGACCGCGACCGGGTCGGTGTCGTCCTCGTCGACCACGCCGTCGCGGACCCGGGTGAGCAGCGCCCGGGTGTCCTCGAGTCTCGCCGTCTTGACGTCATGGGCCAGTGCGCCGTCGCCGATGTCGTCGACCCGCCGGGAGAACGCGTAGAGCGCCGACATCGCGCGGCGCTTGGGCGTCGGCAGCAGCCTGATGCCGTACGCGAAGTTACGGGCCTGCTGCCCGGTGACGGCCTCGCAGTAGCTGTAGGCGGCGAGTACCGGTGCGGACACGGGTGGCGAAGAGTCCACGGTCCGGATCACCCCTCTCCTCGCAGAGTCACGCCCACCTCACGCAGCAATCGGAGCTTGCCGGGCTTGGGCGGGCCCTGAAGTACGTCGTATTCGGCGGCGGCGATCGCCTGGATCGCCGCCCTTCCCCCCGCCACGAACCCTGCGAGCAGCAGCTTCAACCTGCCGTGGACGCTACCCACCAGGGGGGCGCCTTCATTCAGCAGATCGCGGGCGCGTTGCGCTTCGTATGCAACCAGTGCGCGCACCGATGCGCTCGTGATTTTCGTGGCGAGATCCGCTTCCTGGACATGAAAGCGCTTCATGTCCTCGGCGGGCAGGTAGATGCGGTCGCGGCCGAGGTCCTCGGCGACGTCCTGGAGATGCTCGACGATCTGCAGCGCCGTGCAGATGGCGTCGGAGAGGCGGATCCGCTCGGGGGTCGAGGTGCCGGTGACGGAGAGGACCAGGCGGCCGACGGGGTTGGCGGACAGCTCGCAGTAGGCGACGAGGTCGTCGAAGGTCTCGTACCGGGTGACCAGCTGGTCCTGGCGGTTGGCCGCGATCAGGCCGAGAAAGGGCTCGGGGGTCAGCGAGCGGCGGCGGACCGTCGGCTGGAGGCGGCGCAGCAGCGGGTGGCGGGGGGTCGCGTCGAAGACCCGGTTCAGGTCCGCCTCGAAGGCGTCCAGCAGGAACAGCCGGTCCTCGGCCCGCTCCGGCGACACGCCGAGCAGACGGGCGTCGGCGCCGCCGGGGGCCAGGTCCCCGTCGCCGATGTCGTCGACGAGGCGGGCGAAGCCGTACACGGCCATCAGGTCGGTGCGCCAGTCCCTGGGCAGGAAGAAAGGGGCCACGGGGAAGTTCTCCGCCGCGGCCTTGTCGAGCGTGCCGCGCTCCGCGTCGGCGGCACGCACCGTGCCGGTTCCCGTCACCGCTGACTGCCCGGGGCGGGGACGGCACATGCTGCGTGAAGCAGGGGAGTCTCCGTAGCCATTGCCGTCACATCTCCCGTTCTACACTGCCGACCCAATGCACACTATTTCGGACACGCCGCCCGGACGTCCGCACAGCCGCCCCGGCAGAGGGCATCGCGTATTATCGCCCCACTTGCCGCCTTTCGGGACCGGTACAGTTTACGTTGTACAACGCGGTCAGGACCGTTGGGGTGTCCTGCACATCACAACAACACACCGATTGGCGTCAAGATTCCTAAGCAGGAACGAAGTTGACGTTTCCTTTGCAGACGCGGGGCCCCGCCGGATCAGTTCCGGCGGGGCCCCGCGTGGTTGCGTCTACTTGCCGGTGAACTTCTCGTACTCCTTGAGCACCTCGTCCGTCGGGCCGTCCATGCGCAGCTCGCCACGCTCCAGCCACAGCACGCGGTCGCAGGTGTCCCTGATCGACTTGTTGTTGTGGCTGACCAGAAACACCGTGCCGGCCTCCTTGCGCAGTTCCCGGATGCGCGCCTCGGAGCGCTTCTGGAACTTGCGGTCGCCGGTGGCCAGGGCCTCGTCGATCATCAGGACGTCGTGGTCCTTGGCCGCGGCGATGGAGAAGCGGAGGCGGGCCGCCATGCCGGAGGAGTAGGTGCGCATCGGCAGGGTGATGAAGTCGCCCTTCTCGTTGATGCCGGAGAAGTCGACGATCTCCTGGTAGCGCTCCCTGATCTCCTCCCGGGACATCCCCATGGCGAGCCCGCCCAATATGACGTTCCGCTCACCGGTGAGGTCGTTCATCAGGGCCGCGTTGACGCCGAGCAGCGAGGGCTGGCCGTCGGTGTAGACCTTGCCCTCCTCGGCCGGGAGCAGGCCCGCGATGGCGCGCAGCAGGGTCGACTTGCCCGAGCCGTTGGAGCCGATCAGGCCGATGGCCTCGCCGCGGTAGGCCACGAAGGAGACGCCCTTGACGGCGTGCACCTTGCGCACCCCGCGCTCCTCGCCCCGCTTGAGGATGCGGCTGAGGGCGGCGGTGGCGCTGCCCTTGCCGGTCTTGGCGCCGTTGACGCGGTAGACGATGTGCAGTTCGTCCGCGATGACGGTGGGGATGTGTCCGTCGGTCCTGTCCTCAGCCACGGCCGTACCTCTCCTCAGCCTTCCAGAAGTACACGAAGCCGCCGACGGCGAACAGGACGGCCCAGCCGCCCGCCGCCGCCCAGACGTGCTCCGGCAGGTTCTCCGAGCCGTAGCCGTCGATCAGGGCGAAGCGCATCAGGTCCATGTAGATCGCGGCGGGGTTCCACTGCAGGACGTCCGCGAGCCACTGCGGCTTGTCGGCCAGCATGATCGGGATGGAGAACATCACGCCGGACGCGTACATCCACGTACGCATCACGAACGGCATCAGCTGCGCCAGGTCGGGGGTCTTGGAGCCCGCGCGGGCCATGATCAGGGCCAGACCCGTGTTGAAGAGGAACTGCAGGGCGAGCACCGGGACGATCAGCGCCCAGGACAGGTCCGGGTAGCTGCCGAAGGCGATCACCACGGCGAACAGCACGATCATGGAGGCCAGCAGCTGCTGGAGCTGTTGGAGCGCGAAGGAGACGGGCAGCGAGGCGCGCGGGAAGTGCAGGGCGCGCACCAGGCCGAGGTTGCCGGAGATCGCGCGGACGCCCGCCATGACCGAGCTCTGCGTGAAGGTGAACACGAACACGCCCGTGACCAGGAACGGGATGTACACGTCCTTGGACATGCCGCGGCTGGCGTTCAGGATGACGCCGAAGATGAAGAAGTACACGGCCGCGTTCAGCAGCGGGGTGGCCACCTGCCACAGCTGGCCGAGCTTCGCCTGGCTGTACTGGGCGGTCAGCTTCGCCCGGGAGAAGGCGAGGATGAAGTGACGCCGGTCCCAGAGCTGGCGGACGTACTCGACGAGTGAAGGCCGGGCCCCGCTCACGGTCAGCCCGTACTTGGCGGCGAGCCGGCTCGCCGTGAGGCCCTCGTCGGGCGACGCGAACGCGCTCACCGCGACCGTGCCGTCGTGCGTTGTCTCACTCACTAGTGGAAACTTTCGTCTTCGAGATGCCCAGCCCGCGCGGGCATGGCATGAGCCTGGGGCCCTGGGTGGGGGCCCGCCTGCTCTCGGATACGAGCTTGTCAGATCACCGGGGGCCGGCCCAGCCGGGTCAGGCGCCACACCGTACGCCACTTCATCGGCCGGCGCGGTCCGCACGGCGAGGTCCAGCCTTCCCGGAATCCACCGAACCACGCTTTCAGGGCGGACCGCGAGGGGCGGCGCAGCAGGGTGAGCAGCAGCCATACGCCCAGGTAGACCGGGACCAGGAGCGCGGGAAGGTTGCGGCGGGCGAGCCAGACGCGGTTGCGCGCGACCATGCGGTGGTAGACCGCGTGCCGGGAGGGCGCGGTGGTGGGGTGGTACAGCACCATGTCGGACCGGTAGTCGATCATCCAGCCCGCGTCGAGGGCCCGCCAGGCCAGGTCGGTTTCCTCGTGGGCGTAGAAGAACTCGTCCGGGAGTCCGCCGACCTCGGCGAAGACCTTGGTCCGGACGGCGTTGGCGCCGCCGAGGAAGGTGGTGACCCGGGAGGAGCGCATCGGGTCGGCGGCGCGCAGCCGGGGCACGTGGCGGCGCTGGGTGACCCCGGTGTCCGGGTCGGCGATGCGGAAGCTGATGATGCCGAGCTTCGGGTCGGTCTCGAACGCCGAGCGGCACAGTTCGGCGGTGTCGTGCTGGGCGAGGAGTCCGTCGTCGTCGAGGAAGAGCAGTATCTCGACGTCACCGCCGCCTGGGCCGAAGGCCTCGATGCCGACGTTGCGGCCGCCGGGGATGCCGAGGTTCTCCGGCAGCTCGACGGTGCGGACGCCCTCGGGTACGTCGGGGACGGGCGAGCCGTTGCCGACGACGACCACCTCGACCCGGTCGCCGTCCTGCTTGGCGATCGAGTCGAGCAGGGCCCGGAGCTCGTCGGGGCGGTTGCCCATGGTGATGATGACCGCGCCGACCTTCGTCCCGGCACTCATCGCAGCCTGCTCGAGGCCATGACGGACACCAGGTGCAGCACGGCCTGCAGAAGCGCGATGCCGGCCAGCACCGCGACGCCGAGCCGGGTGAAGAACAGGTCGCCGCGCACCTGGTCCAGGACCGCGAGGACCAGGATCAGCAGGGAGGCCTCGATGCCGAGCACCAGGCGGTGGAACTTCAGTGCGGAGGCGGCCCTGCGGGCCAGCGCCACGCCGGAGGAGCGCGGCTCGGACGCCGATTCCTTGACCGGGGGCAGTCCGACCTGGTGGCGGGCGACGCCCACGAGGTCGGTCTCGGCCTTGATCAGGATCGCGCCGAGGGCGGCCAGGGTGCCGAGGAAGGCCCAGAGCCAGTCGATCCGCCCCGAGCCCCACAGGTCGGCGGCGCGCAGCCCGAGGCCGACGAGCACCGCGGCGTCGGTCAGGTAGGCACCCACCCGGTCCATGTAGACCCCGCCGAGCGAGAACTGCTGGCGCCAGCGCGCGATCTCGCCGTCCACGCAGTCGAGCAGCAGGTAGAGCTGGACCATCAGCACGCCGAGCACGGCGCCCGCGATCCCCGGCACCAGCAGGGCCGGGGCCGCGAGGACGCCGAAGACGGTCATCAGATACGTGAGCTGGTTGGGCGTGATCCTGGTGTCGACCAGGTAGCGGTCGATCCGCAGGGACACCTCACGCATGTAGAGGCGTCCCGCCCAGTGCTCACCGCTGCGCCGGTCCTTCACCCCCGCGGGGTGGACGACCGGTCGTAGTTCAGCTACCGATGGCCTTGACATAGTCGACGTAGATGTCCTTGATCTGTTCGGTCTTGAGGTCGAGGTGTTCGAGGATCGTGTAGCGGCCGGGCCGCGTCTGGGGAGCGAACTCCACGACCTGGACGAACTCGTCCGGCGTGAAGCCGATCTCCTCCGGCAGCACCGGCAGCCCGTGCCGGCGCAGCACCCCGGCCATATGGGCCGAGTCCTCGTGCGCCCCCCGCAGGTACATCGCGAAGGCCGCGCCCAGGCCGCACTGCTCGCCGTGGGCGGCCGCGCGCTTGGGGAAGAGCAGGTCGAAGGCGTGGTTGATCTCGTGGCAGGCGCCGGAGGACGGCCGGGAGTCGCCCGACACCGACATGGCGATGCCGCTGAGGACCAGCGCCTCGGCGAGCACCTGGAGGAAGGCGTTGTCGCCGACGCCGCCGGGGTGGCGCAGCACCGCCTCGCCGGCCTGCCGGGCCATCGCCGCGGCCAGGCCGTCGATCTTCTCGCCCGTGACGCGGTGGGCGAGCTCCCAGTCCGCGATCGCGGAGATGTTGGAGACGGCGTCGCCGATGCCGGCCCGCACGAAGCGCACCGGTGCCTCGCGGATGACGTCGAGGTCGATGACGACGGCGATCGGGTTCGGCACCCCGTAGGAGCCGCGGCCGGCGTCGTTGTCGAGGGTGGCGACCGGGGAGCACAGTCCGTCGTGCGCGAGGTTCGTCGGTACGGCGACCAGCGGCAGGCCGATACGCGCCGCGGCGAACTTCGCGCAGTCGATGATCTTGCCGCCGCCGAGGCCCACGACCGCGTCGTAGTGACCGGCCTTTATGTCACCGGCCAGCCGGATCGCGTCGTCGAGGGTGCCGCCGCCGACCTCGTACCAGGTCGCGCCGGGCAGCGAGGGGGCGATGCGCTCGCGCAGTCTGGCTCCCGAGCCGCCGCTGACCGCGACGGCGAGCTTGCCGGAGTGCGAGACGCGCTCGTCGGCGAGCACCCCGGCCAGGTCGTCGAGAGCACCCGGGCGGATGTCCACGACGACCGGCGACGGAATGAGCCTGGTCAGTACCGGCACGCGATCTCCCGTCCACGGGCGAGGTCGTCGTGGTTGTCGATCTCGACCCAGGTGACCTCGCCGATCGGCGCCACGTCGATGCGGAAGCCGCGGTTCACGAGCTCCTGGTAGCCGTGCTCGTAGAACTGCTGCGGGTCGGTCTCCCAGACGGTCTTCAGCGCGTCGGCCAGCTCCGGGGCGGCGTCGCCCTCGATGAGCGTGACGCCGATGTACTCACCGGTCGCCTCGGCGGGGTCCATCAGCTTGGTGATCTTCGTCATGCCCTTCTCGGGGTCGACGACGACCTTCATCTCCTCGTCCGCGAGGGGCTTCACGGTGTCGAGGGCGAGGATGATCCGCCTGCCCTCACCGCGGGCGGCGAGCAGCGTCTTCTCGACGGAGACCGGGTGCACGGTGTCGCCGTTGGCGAGGATCACGCCGTCCTTGAGGGCGTCCCGGCCGCACCACAGGGAGTAGGCGTTGTTCCACTCCTCGGCCTTGTCGTTGTCGATGAGGGTGAGCTTGAGGCCGTACTTCTGCTCCAGGGCGGCCTTGCGCTCGTACACGGCCTCCTTGCGGTAGCCGACGATGATCGCGACCTCGGTCAGGCCGATCTCGGCGAAGTTCCCGAGGGTCAGGTCCAGGACCGTGATGCTGTCCTTTATACCCGCGGGCCCCACCGGCACCAGCGCTTTCGGCAGGCTGTCGGTGTAGGGGCGCAGACGCCTTCCGGCGCCGGCCGCCAGCACGAGGCCGATCATGCGGGTTCTCCTTCGTCGTGTACGGCGGGCGCGCCACCCTTGTGGGCGGACACCCAGAAGCGGATGCTCTCGACGAGCACGACCAGGGCGACGGCCACGGCGAGAACCGTGAGCGAGACCTTGAACTGCGCGGCGGTGAGCGCCGCGGCCAGGACGGTGACGACCAGCGTCCGTCCTTCGTGCCCCCCGATGGAACGCACCAGCCAGGCCGGGGGCGCTCCGGCGTTGCCGCGGATGCGGTACACCGTGTCGTAGTGATGGTAGGCGACAGCCGCCACCAGCCCGAAAGCCGCAGGAAGCGCCCCGTTCACGTCCGCGTCCGCCGCCAGTACCAGGACCGTGCCGTACTCGGCCGCCCGGAACAGCGGGGGGATCAGCCAGTCGAGGGCGCCCTTGAGAGGCTGGGACAGGGCCAGGCCGGAGGTGGCGGTGTAGATCACGGCACCCCCGACGGCCGCCCAGGGGTCGCCGGAGAACACCGCGGTGGCGAGGACCACGACGCCGATCGCGGCCACCAGCAGCGGGGAGCCGGGGTAGAAGCGGGTGTTGGGGCTGCGCCACTTCGCGACGAACTGTGCCAGCGGCCCGTTGTCCGCGAGGTCCGCCAGCGCCCGCGCCGCCCGGTCCGTTCGGGTGGCCCTGCGGGTCAGCGAGCGCAGGACGCGGCCGGCCGTGGTGTAGGTCGCGGCGAAGGCGCAGCCGACGAGCAGCACGTAGAAGGTGATGCGCGGGGTCGTGACCGCGGTGAGGACGGCGATCATCGCCCAGCGTTCGCCGATCGGCAGGACGATCATGCGGCGCAGCCAGACCGTCCAGCCGACGCTGTCGAGCTTGTCGGAGAGCGCGGCGGTGGGGCTGGTGTTGGCGGTGGCGTCGTGGTTGGCCTCGTTGAAGGAGAAGTCCACGACGTGCCGGCAGGTCTGGAGGATCATCGCGCCGAGCGCGAGGGCCCACACGTCGTCGCCGCCCCGGGCCGCGCCCAGCGCGAGACCCGCGTAGTAGGCGTACTCCTTGGCCCGGTCGAAGGTGGCGTCCAGCCAGGCGCCGAGCGTGGAGTACTGCAGGGAGTAGCGGGCGAGCTGTCCGTCGGTGCAGTCCAGTACGAAGGAGGCGATCAGCAGGACGCCGGCGGCGACGAAGCCGGCGCGGGTGCCGGTGGCCGCGCAGCCGGCCGCGATCAGCGCGGTGAGCAGCGAGGCGGTGGTGACCTGGTTGGGGGTCAGTCCGCGGCGCGCGCACCAGCGGGCGATGTAGCGGGAGTACGGGCTGATGCAGTAGGTGGTGAAGAAGCCGTCGCGGGCCTTCACCGCCGACTTGAGGCGTACGGCCTCGTCGTCGACGTCGGCCACGGCCTGCCGTGCCTCGTTGCGGGCCTGCGGGTCGACGGGCACCGCGGCGACCAGGCTGCCCAGCTCGGGACGGTGGACGTCGGCGCCGTCGGCCTCGAGGGCGGTGACTATGCGGTCGGCGAGGCTGTCGACGGCCAGGGCCGTGCCGCCGCCCGCGGAGTTCTCCCGGGCCACCGCGCGGGTCAGCTCCCGCCTGCCCTCCGGCCGGGCCGTCACCGCTCCCGGCACCGCGGCGAGCGGGAACCGGGGGTCGGTGAGGCCGAGGCGCAGCGCGTGCAGGTGGCCGACGAAGCGGGCGTCGACGACGGCGACCCGCCGGTCGGCCGGCACCTGGGCGAGCAGTGTCTCGGCGTCGGCGGGGTCGGCGGCGACCCGTACGTCGAAGCCGAGGGACCGCAGATCACCCTCGATCGACGATCCGGGGACCGGCTGACCGGTGAGGATGGCGGTCGACAACCGAACTCACTCCCTGGTGCCGACGCCTGGCGCCGGTCGTCTGCGTGGTGGGGCGCCCCTTGCCGGTGGCACCCGGGCGGCATGTCGGCAGAGGCTATCGGATGCCCGGAAGTCCGCGTTCACCGCCTGTTCAGCGGTCCGATCAACGTGGTTCGTCCAAGCCTTTGCCGCGATCATCATCGGGGATCGGGGGCCCGGCTCACAAACCGCGCTCCCAAGCCCGGGCATCCGGGACATTGCGCCGGGTCGCGCCGCCTCGGCATAGGGTGGGCGACCATGACATGGCTGATCACCGGCGGTGCCGGATACATCGGGGCCCATGTGGCGCGCGCCATGGCCGACGCCGGTGAGCGCGTTCTCGCCCTGGACGACCTGTCGGCCGGGGTCCCCGCACGGCTCCCCGCACACGTGCCGCTCGTCCACGGCTCCTCGCTCGACGGCGACCTGCTGAAGCGGGTCCTGGCCGAGCACGGGGTGACCGGAGTGGTGCACCTCGCGGCGCGCAAGCAGGTCGCCGAGTCCGTCGCGCAGCCGACGCGCTACTACCGGGAGAACGTGGGCGGGCTCGCCACGCTCCTCGAGGCGGTCGCCGAGGCCGGCGTGGAGCGGTTCGTGTTCTCCTCGTCGGCGGCCGTCTACGGCAACCCCGACGTGGATCTCATCACGGAGGACACCCGCTGCGCGCCGGTGAACCCGTACGGCGAGACCAAGCTGGCCGGGGAGTGGCTGGTGCGGGCGGCGGGCCGGGCGCACGGGATCTCCACCGTGTGCCTGCGCTACTTCAACGTGGCCGGTGCGGCCGCGCCGGAACTGGCCGACACCGGTGTCTTCAACATCGTCCCGATGGTCTTCGACCGGCTCACCCGCGACGAGGCACCGCGGATCTTCGGCGACGACTACCCGACCCCGGACGGCACGTGCGTGCGGGACTACATCCACGTCGCCGACCTGGCCGAGGCGCACCTCGCGGCGGCCCGGAGGCTGGCCGGCGGGGAGGTCCGGGGCGATCTGACGGTGAACATCGGCCGCGGGGAGGGCGTCTCGGTCCGCGAACTGGTCACCCTCATCGGCGAGGTCACCGGCGACCGGCGACCGGCCCTCGTCGAGGCGCGCCGCCCCGGGGACGCGCCCCGCGCGGTCGCCTCGGCCGCCCGGGCCGCCGCGGAGCTCGGCTGGAGCGCCCGGCGTACGGTGCCCGAGATGGTCGATTCGGCGTGGCGGGGCTGGCAGTCGCACCACGGCGCCCGAGCCGGCGCGTCCCGTCCGCGGCCGCTCTGACCTGGTCCATCGTTTTCGCAGGTCAGAGCACATGACAACGGTGTTCAGTGCCGCGTTGCCGGATACCCCCCGCCCGTAGTTCACTGATCCCGAGCGGAACACAGGAGGCGGCTTTCATGGGGTCTGGGCACGATCACGGGCACGCGCACGGCCCGCCGGCCGGCGGTACGGCGACCACGGCGTACCGCGGCCGGCTGCGGGTCGCGCTGTCGATCACGCTCGGGGTCATGGTCGTCGAGATCGTCGGCGGTGTGGTCGCCGACTCGCTCGCCCTCGTCGCGGACGCGGCGCACATGGCGACCGACGCGCTGGGTCTCGGCATGGCCCTGATCGCGATCCACTTCGCGAACCGCCCGCCGACCGGGAACCGCACCTTCGGGTACGCCCGCGCCGAGATCCTCGCCGCCCTCGCCAACTGTCTGCTGCTGCTCGGGGTCGGCGGCTACGTCCTGTACGAGGCGGTCCAGCGGTTCGTGACGCCCGCCGACACCGAGGGCGGGCTGATGATCGTGTTCGGCCTGATCGGTCTGGTCGCGAACATGGTGTCGCTGTCGCTGCTGATGCGCGGACAGAAGGACAGTCTGAACGTGCGCGGCGCGTTCCTGGAGGTGGCGGCGGACGCGCTGGGCTCGGTCGCGGTGCTGATCTCGGCGACGGTGATCCTCACCACCGGCTGGCAGGCCGCCGACCCGATCGCCTCCCTGGTCATCGGTCTGATGATCGTGCCGCGCACCTGGAAGCTGCTGCGCGAGACCCTGGACGTACTGCTGGAGGCGGCCCCCCGGGACGTCGACATGGCCCAGGTGCGGTCCCACATCCTCGCCCTGGACGGCGTCGAGGACGTCCACGACCTGCACGCCTGGACCATCACCTCCGGCATGCCGGTCCTCTCGGCCCATGTGGTGGTTCGCTCGGACGTGTTGAGTGCGATCGGCCACGAGAAGATGCTGCACGAGCTCCAGGGCTGCCTGGGCGACCACTTCGACGTGGAGCACTGCACCTTCCAGCTGGAACCGGGCGGCCATGCGGAACACGAGGCGCGCCTGTGCCATTGAGGCAGGTGGGGCGCCCGGGAGCCGGAATGCAGCCGTCCGGCGTGCGCCCGCGTCCTTGAGCCCACAGCCCCGCCCAGGACGGTTCCCCGTCCGCCCCGCAGGGCACGATCACCTACCGGATGCCTACTCCGGGTGTCCGGCCGGTGACGCGCGCGGGACATGCGGGCGGGCCGCGAAGTGCCGGGAGTGCCGGATTCGTACGGCAGACTTGGGGCGCGAAGACCGATGCGAAGGATGGGTATGCCGATCACACCTGCCACCGCGACGCACAGTTCGTCGAACGGCACCGTGGACGCGATTTTGCTGGAACTGGTCGACGAGAACGGTGTGACCGTCGGCACCGCCGAGAAGCTCGCCGCCCACCAGCCGCCGGGGCAGCTGCACCGCGCCTTCTCCGTGTTCCTCTTCGACGAGCGCGGCCGGCTGCTGCTCCAGCAGCGGGCGCTGGGCAAGTACCACTCCCCCGGTGTGTGGTCCAACACCTGCTGCGGCCACCCCTACCCCGGCGAGGCGCCCTTCGCGGCCGCGGCCCGGCGGACGTACGAGGAACTGGGTGTCTCCCCGTCGCTGCTCGCGGAGGCGGGCACGGTCCGCTACAACCACCCGGACCCGGCCTCGGGTCTGGTCGAGCAGGAGTACAACCACCTCTACGTCGGACTCGTGCAGTCGCCGCCGCGGCCGGACGCGGAGGAGGTCGGCGCCACGGCGTTCGTGACCCCCGCCGAGCTCGCGGAACGGCACGTGAAGGACACCTTCTCCGCGTGGTTCATGACGGTCCTGGACGCGGCCCGTCCCGCGGTCCGCGAGCTGACGGGCCCGTCGGCGGGCTGGTGAACGCTAAGGGACCCGCGCGGAGGTGAGCGGCAGGGCGGCCCAGATCACCTTGCCGCCGCTCGAGGTGTGTTCCACGTCGCACACCCCGCCCGCCTCCCGGGTGATCTCGCGCACCAGGAGCAGACCGCGGCCACCGGTCCGGCCGTGGTCGGCCTCCAGGGCGGTGGGGCGGTAGGGGTGGTTGTCCTCCACGGACACCCGCACCCACTCGGCGCCGACGGCGATCTCCACGGCGAGCATCGGCGACAGCAGCGCCGCGTGCCGGACGGCGTTCGTGACCAGCTCCGAGACGATCAGCAGGATTCCCTGCGCCAGGTCCTCCGAGACCGGCACGCCCTGCCGGTGCAGCAGGTCCCGGACGGCGTGCCGGGCCTGCGGCACCGAGGCGTCGACGGCGGAGGCGGTGAACCGCCACACACCCTCGTACGGGAGAGGATCAGGCGGCGTCGGCCCGGAGAGCTCGGCTTCGCCGCCTGCTGGGCGTGGGGCGGGCCCGCGCCCATGATCGTCCATTGTCCGTTCGCCACCCTTGCGCTCGATTGTCACCACACGTCGAGTGTTGGTAACGACCAGCTCCACTCCGGATGACTGAACAGAAGTCAGCGCCTATCGCACGCTTTTGACCGTCGGCTTGCGAAGTGGTCGACTTTGGGACCGCTCCTGTCCCGTCCTGTACCGATTTGGCGAACTATTCGGGTTGTACGGGTTTGGTGACGCCCTGATCGACCGCCGTTCCCCGCCCCGGTGTGCCGCCCTGATCGACCTCGGCCGCCCCACCCCGCGGGACGCCCTGTCCGGGCGCCGCTCCCGTGCCCTCGTCCGTGGCCAGGCGGTCGGTGACCATCCCGACGATGCGCCGGCCGCCGAACCCGGTCGCGATCAGGCCGAGCCCGTCGAAGAGCAGGGCGAGGGAGAAGAAGGTGCCGATGACGTACTGGCTGCTGCTCGGCCAGTCCGCCAGCACCAGGATGCCGAGCAGGAGGTCGAAGGCGCCCAGCAGGAGGGTCCAGCCGAACTGGGGGCCGCGCACCACCAGGCTGCCGACCAGGCGGAACAGGCCGGCGGTGAGGAACAGCAGGGCGGCGAACATGGTCAGCGTCTCGGCGGCCGCGTCGGGCCTGCTGATCACCACCACGCCCGCGGCGATGTTCAGGGCCGCGACGATGACGCCCAGCCAGAAGAAGTTGCTGCCCCGGGCCTGGACGGCGTGCAGCAGTCCGACGGCGCCGCCGATCAGCAGCAGCCAGCCGAACAGGAGCATGGAGGTCAGCGTCGCGACCCCGGTGTAGACGAGTCCCACCAGACCGGCCACGACCAGGATGACTCCGAGGGCCGCGAGCCGGCCGAAGTCGCGCCGCAGTTTCGCCGTCTCACCCTCGGGCTTGGTGGACATCAGCGCCTCCTCACTGTCGGACCGGCCCCGCGTTCGCGCTCCTAGTCCCCTCTGCCCGCTGTTCCGTAACTCTCACCGGCCGCTTCTTGATCGGCCGCCGGGCGGGTGGAAGCATCCGGCGCATGGAGCCCCAGCTGCTGCACGGCGTCACCGACTCGGTGGCCACCGTCGTCGTCCACCATCCGGCCAAGCGCAACGCCATGACGGCCGCGATGTGGCGGGCGCTGCCGCCGCTGCTCGACACGCTGGCGGCCGATCCGGACGTACGGGCCCTGGTGCTGACCGGCGAGGGCGGCACGTTCTGCGCCGGAGCCGACATCTCCACGCTGCGGGGGTCGCCGCAGGAGGCGCAGCGGCTGGCCGTGCAGGCGGAGGAGGCGCTCGCCGCGTTCCCGAAGCCGACGCTGGCGGCGATCCGGGGGCACTGCGTGGGCGGCGGGTCCCAGCTCGCTGCGGCCTGCGATCTGCGGTTCGCGGAGGAGGGCGCGCTGTTCGGGGTGACGCCGGCCAAGCTCGGCATCGTCTATCCGGCGTCCTCGACCCGTCGGCTGGTGTCACTGGTGGGGCCGGCCGCCGCGAAGTACCTGCTCTTCTCGGGCGAGTTGATCGACTCGGCGCGCGCCCTCGCGACGGGCCTGGTGGACGAGGTGCTGCCGGCCGGCGGGCTCGCGCCCCGGGTCGCCGGGTTCACCCGCGTCCTGGTCTCCCGTTCGCAGCTGACCCAGGCCGCGGCGAAGGAGTTCGCGAACGGGCGCACCGACCGCGACACGTACTGGGCCGGCCAGGCCGGCGGCAGCGAGGACACCGCGGAGGGCGTCGGCGCCTTCCTGGAGCGCAGGCAGCCCCGGTTCACCTGGACGGTTACCGACCAGTCGGTATCCTACGAGCCATGACTACCGCCGCTCTCGAGCCGCGTGCCGGCCGCCGCTGCCACAACGCGCTCAACTCGCTGCACGCCACCCACTACTTCGCC
This sequence comes from Streptomyces sp. NBC_00289, assembly GCF_041435115.1. Lineage (NCBI taxonomy): Bacteria > Bacillati > Actinomycetota > Actinomycetes > Kitasatosporales > Streptomycetaceae > Streptomyces > Streptomyces sp. NBC_00289. Next base: position 2,265,082 of record NZ_CP108046.1, read on the forward strand.
CCCGAACTGGGTGCGGAACTCGGCGCCCTCGGGGTCACCAGTCCCCGTGCCGTCAACTTCGCCGTGCGGGCGGCCGCCCTCGGGCCGGTCGGCCCCGGGGTGGTGACCGCCACCTTCTACAACTACAAGTACGAACTCGTGGCCCGGCACGTCCCCGCGGTGTGGGAGACGGCCGCCCCCGCACAGGTGCTGGCGGCACGCGCGCGGGCCGTCGACGCCTCGCTGCGCCGCCTGCTGGGCGCGGAGGCGGTGGCCTGCCCGGAGATGGCGGAAGCCGCGGGCCTCGCGCTGCGCGCCGCCGAGGCGTGCTCGCGCGGCGGCCGCCCGCTGTACGCCGCCCACGCCGACCTGCCGGTCCCCGAAGAGCCGCACCTCGCCTACTGGCACGCCACCACGCTGCTGCGCGAGCACCGCGGCGACGGGCACCTGGCCGCCCTGATCGCGGCGGGCCTGGACGGCCTGGAAGCCGTGGTGACCCACACCGCGACCGGCAAGGGCATGACACCGAAGTGGGTGTTCGGGACCCGCGGCTGGAGTCAGCAGGACTGGGACGCGGCGACCGGACGGCTGCGCGAGCGCGGGCTGCTCGACGGGCAGGGCGAGCTCACGGAGCGGGGTGTCGCGCTGCGCGAGGAGGTCGAGCACCGCACGGACCTGCTGGACCGGGCGCCGTACGAGCACCTGGGGGCGGCGGGCGTGGCCCGGCTGACGGAGCTCGCCAGGGTGTTCGCGGGCGCCGCGCTCGCCGCCGGCGCCTTCCCCGCGGACCTGGTCGGCAAGCGCTGACCGGCTGATTCACCGTGCCGATGCATGGCGCGCCGTCGCCGAGGTACCCGTGAGTCTCCCGGCCGTGGTGGCCGGGAGAGGAAAGGGGAAGTTCGTGTTCCGTGCCATTGCTGACGTCTTCCGGCAGATCGGCGGCGCCGTCGCCACCGTCGTGACCCTGCCCTTCAGGGCCCTGGCCCGCCTGTTCGGCGGCGCCTCGGGCTCCGCCCGGGGACGCCGGGCCTGATTCCGCCTTCACGCCCCGCCGGGGCGGCGCCCTGATCCCCGGCTGTCGGTGTCACCTGCCACAATTGCCGCGCAACCTCTGTGAGAAGGCGGTACGGGCGTGACGACACCCCTCGTAGGGTCCATCGAAGGCAGGATCGCCGCGGAACTCGGCGTACGCGAGCGGCAGGTCAGGGCTGCCGTGGAACTGCTCGACGGCGGGTCGACGGTGCCCTTCATCGCCCGCTACCGCAAGGAAGCCACCGAACTGCTCGACGACGCGCAGCTGCGCACGCTCGAGGAGCGGCTGCGCTACCTGCGGGAGCTGGAGGACCGGCGCACGTCGATCCTCGACTCGGTGCGTGAGCAGGGCAAGCTCACCGAGGAGCTGGAGGGACGGATCCGGGCCGCCGAGACCAAGGCGCGGCTCGAGGACATCTATCTGCCCTACAAGCCGAAGCGGCGTACGAAGGCACAGATCGCGCGGGAGGCGGGGCTGGAGCCGCTGGCCGAGGGACTGCTCACCGACGCCTCGGTCGAGCCGCTCGCCGCGGCCGCCGCGTTCGTGGACGCGGACAAGGGGGTCGCGGACCCGCAGGCCGCGCTGGACGGCGCCCGGGCGATCCTCACCGAGCGGTTCTCGGAGGACGCCGACCTGATCGGCGAGCTGCGTGAGCGGATGTGGGTGCGGGGGCGGCTGGCCGCCAAGGTGCGGGAGGGCAAGGAGGAGGCGGGCGCCAAGTTCGCCGACTACTTCGACTTCGCCGAGCCGTTCACCGAGCTGCCCTCGCACCGCGTTCTCGCCATGCTGCGCGGCGAGAAGGAGGAGGCCCTCGACCTCGTCCTGGAGCCCGAGGAGCCGACCGAGGGGCCGTCCTCGTACGAGGGGATCGTGGCGCAGCGGTTCGGCATCGCCGAGCGTGGCCGCCCCGCCGACAAGTGGCTCAAGGACACGGTCCGCTGGGCCTGGCGCACCCGCATCCTGGTGCACCTGGGCATCGACCTGCGGCTGCGGCTGCGCACGAAGGCGGAGGACGAGGCGGTGGGCGTCTTCGCGACCAACCTCCGCGACCTGCTGCTCGCGGCGCCGGCCGGCACGCGCGCGACGCTGGGGCTGGACCCCGGTTTCCGTACGGGCGTGAAGGTCGCCGTGGTCGACGCGACGGGCAAGGTGGTCGCCACCGACGTCATCCACCCCCACGTCCCGGCCAACAGGTGGGACGAGGCGATCGCCAAGCTGGCGCGGCTGGCGAAGGAGCACGCGGTCGATCTGGTCGCGATCGGCAACGGCACGGCCTCCCGCGAGACCGACAAGCTCGCCGGTGAACTGATCACCAGGCACCCGGAGTTGCAGCTCACCAAGGTGATGGTGTCCGAGGCGGGCGCGTCCGTGTACTCGGCCTCCGCCTTCGCCTCGCAGGAGCTGCCCGACATGGACGTGTCGCTGCGCGGCGCGGTGTCGATCGCCCGCCGGCTGCAGGACCCGCTCGCGGAGCTGGTGAAGATCGACCCCAAGTCGATCGGCGTCGGGCAGTACCAGCACGACCTGTCCGAGCTGAAGCTGTCGCGCTCCCTGGACGCGGTCGTGGAGGACTGCGTGAACGGCGTGGGGGTGGACGTCAACACCGCTTCCGCCCCGCTGCTCTCCCGGGTCTCCGGCATCACCGCCGGTCTCGCCGAGAACATCGTGTCGCACCGCGACGCGAACGGGCCGTTCACATCCCGTACCCAGCTGAAGGGCGTGGCACGGCTCGGGCCGAAGGCGTACGAGCAGTGCGCGGGTTTCCTGCGGATCCGCGGCGGCGACGACCCGCTGGACGCGTCCAGCGTGCACCCGGAGGCGTACCCGGTCGTCCGGCGGATGGTGAAGACCTCCGGTCAGGAGGTGGCCTCGCTCGTCGGCAACACGGGCGTGCTGCGCTCGCTGCGCGCCGGGGACTTCGTGGACGAGACCTTCGGTCTGCCGACGGTGACCGACATCCTGAAGGAGCTGGAGAAGCCGGGGCGCGACCCGCGGCCCGCCTTCAAGACGGCCACCTTCAAGGACGGCGTGGAGAAGATCTCCGACCTGGTGCCCGGCATGGTCCTGGAGGGTGTCGTCACGAATGTCGCCGCCTTCGGCGCGTTCGTGGACGTCGGCGTCCACCAGGACGGGCTGGTGCATGTCTCCGCGATGTCGAAGACGTTCGTGAAGGACCCGCGGGACGTGGTGAAGTCCGGGGACATCGTCAAGGTCAAGGTGATGGAGGTCGACATCCCGCGCAAGCGGATCTCGCTGACCCTGCGGCTGGACGACGAGGCGCAGGCCCAGGAGAAGCAGCAGGGCGGCGGCGGAGGCGAGCGCCGGCAGCGCGGCCAGCGGCCGCCGCAGCAACGGCAGGGCCGGCCCGCGGCCGCCGGCGGTGGTGGCGGCTCCCGACAGACGCCGCCACCGGCCAACGGCGCGATGGCCGACGCGCTGCGCCGGGCGGGCCTCCTCGACCCGAAGAAGGGCAAACGCTGAGCCGCGCCGTCCGGACCCGGCCCGAACCGCCCGGGTGAGGCCCGCCGCCGAACCGCCCGGGTGACGGCCCGCCGTCCGCGGGCGCCCGGGTGACGGCCCGCCGTCCGCGGGCGCCCGACAGGCGCCCGCGGAAGCGCATTCCGGGCGAGCCCGGCGAGGTCCGGTGCGGTTCGGGACGCCCGAAGGGGCACGGGGGTGCCACGGCGAGAGGCCGAGGGTGCCACCGCGAGTCGAGGGTGCCACGGCGAGAGGCCGGGGGTGCCACCGCGAGGGCCGGGGGCGCCACCGCGAGACGCCGAGGGTGCCACGGCGAGAGGCCGGGGTGCCACGGCGAGACGCCGGGGTGCCACCGCGAGACACCGAGGGCGCCACCGCGAGACACCGAGAGCGCCACCGCGAGAACCGAGAGCGCCACCGCGAGAGGCTCCGCGTTGGTGCGACCAGTCGTGACGCACCCGCGAGTCGCGCGGCGAAGGCCCTGGGGGTGATTAGCGCTCGGTCACCTTGCCGGACGTGACCTCGAGGCGGCGTGTGACGCTCACCGCGTCCAGCATGCGCCGGTCATGGGTGACCAGGAGCAGCGTGCCCTCGTAGGTGTCGAGGGCCGCCTCCAGTTGTTCGATCGCCGGGAGGTCGAGGTGGTTGGTCGGCTCGTCGAGGACCAGCAGGTTGACGCCCCGACCCTGGAGCAGCGCCAGCGCGGCCCGGGTGCGCTCGCCCGGGGAGAGGGTGGCCGCCGGCCGTAGGACATGGTCCGCTTTCAGGCCGAACTTGGCCAGCAGGGTGCGCACTTCGGCCGGCTCGGTGTCCGGGACCGCCGCGCCGAAGGCGTCCAGCAGGGACTCGGGGCCGTAGAACAGCGCGCGGGCCTGGTCGACCTCTCCGACCAGGACTCCCGAGCCGAGGGCGGCCGAACCCGCGGTCAGCGGGACGCGCCCGAGCAGGGCTGCGAGCAGGGTCGACTTCCCGGCACCGTTCGCCCCCGTCACCGCCACCCGGTCCGCCCAGTCGATCTGGAGCGAGACCGGGCCGAGCACGAAGTCGCCCCGGCGCACCTCGGCGTCGCGCAGGGTCGCGACCACCGCTCCGGAGCGCGGTGCCGCCGCGATCTCCATGCGCAGCTCCCACTCCTTGCGGGGCTCCTCGACGACGTCGAGGCGTTCGATCATGCGCTGGGTCTGGCGGGCCTTGGCGGCCTGCTTCTCACTGGCCTCGCTGCGGAACTTGCGGCCGATCTTGTCGTTGTCGTTGTTCGCCTTGCGGCGGGCGTTCTTGACGCCCTTGTCCATCCACGAGCGCTGCATCTGGGCCCGGTCCTGGAGGGCGCCCTTCTTGCCCTCGTACTCCTCGTAGTCGTCGCGGGCGTGCCTGCGGGCGACCTCCCGTTCCTCCAGGTAGGCCGCGTAGCCGCCGCCGTAGAGGTTGATCTGCTGCTGGGCGAGGTCGAGTTCGAGCACCTTGGTGACCGTGCGGAGGAGGAACTCGCGGTCGTGGCTGACGACGACCGTGCCGGCGCGCAGACCGCTCACGAAGCGTTCGAGGCGTTCCAGGCCGTCCAGGTCGAGGTCGTTGGTCGGCTCGTCCAGGAGGAAGACGTCGTAGCGGGACAGCAGGAGCGAGGCGAGTCCGGCCCTGGCCGCCTGTCCGCCGGAGAGCGAGGTCATCGGCTGGTCCAGGTCGACGGCCAGCCCCAGCGAGTCGGCCACCTCCTCGGCACGTTCGTCCAGGTCGGCGCCGCCCAGGTCGAGCCATCGCTCCAGGCTCGTCGCGTACGCGTCGTCGGCGCCGGGCGCGCCGTCGACGAGGGCCTGGGTGGCCTCGTCCATCGTGCGCTGGGCCTCGGCGACGCCGGTGCGGCGGGCGAGGAACTCGCGTACGGTCTCGCCCGGCCGGCGCTCCGGCTCCTGCGGCAGGTGTCCGACGGTCGCCGTCGGCGGGGAGAGCCGCAGCTCCCCCTCCTCCGGCGTGCTCAGGCCGGCGAGCAGCCGCAGCAGCGTGGACTTGCCGGCACCGTTGGCCCCGACCAGCCCGATGACGTCACCGGGCGCGACGACGAGGTCGAGTCCGGTGAACAGGGAGCGGTCGCCGTGGCCGGCGGCGAGGTTCTTGGCGACGAGGGTGGCAGTCATCAGACCCCCGATCCTAACGGTCGTCCCGGTCGGGCCGTGTCCGGGTTTTCACCGCGCCACGGCCTCCACCAGCACGCTTCCCGCGGTGCTCGCCACCACGAAGGACCGGCCGCGCACCGCTCCCGGCACGAGGGCCACGCGGTGGCGGCCCGGTTCCAGCACGCCGTCGAAGACCTCGTGGTCGCGGCCGCGGGACAGACGGCCGAGCCGGTACGCGGTGAGGCGGACCCGGCACGCGGAGGTGACCTCGACGACCGCCGCGCCGTCGGCCGCCACCAGCCTGGTCAGCCGGCGCCGCTCCAGGGGGCCGCGGTCCAGCGCCTGTTCGACCTGGGCGACGAGCAGCGGGACGATCGGCGCGAGGCCGTCGGCGTAGCCCACGTCGAGACCGGCGCGCGCGAAGGAGCGGCGGACGGCGGCACGTTCGCGCCGGGGTACGGCGAGGCCGAAGACGACGGCACCGTAGGCGCGCAGTTCCCCGGCGGGAACGTCGTCGGTGTCGTGGGCGATGTCGGCCCCGATCCCGATGGCGCGCAGGGCGGCGGCGAGCCGGGCCAGGACGGCGACCCGGGGGCCGATGAGCAGGACCCGGGGGCGGGTGCCGCGGAGCTCGCCGTCCGCCCCGTGCACCTCGTCCGCCTCACGCGTTGCCTCCGCTCTGTCGCGGAGGGCGCCCAGTGCCGCCCGGTAGCCGGTGCCGTCGAACCGGAACGGGCCCATGCCGTGCAGACCGTCGAGCCGCGGGTCGGCGTGTGCGCCGGTCTGCCAGGCGAAGTCCCGCCAGACGTAGTCGTCGCCGCTGCGCGCGATGACGGCGGTGACGGCGCCGCAGGCCAGGTCCTGGCACTCGGGGCAGCCGTAGACGATGTGGCGGCCGCCGGGCAGGGGCGCGTCCGACTCCAGGAGCAGGGCCCGGATCCGGGCGGTGAGGATCGCGGGCGGGATGTCGGAGGCGAGCGGGGAGACGGCGTCCAGGTCGCGGAGCCTGAAGAGCAGGGGGCGTCCGTCGACGACGAAGTCCGTGTAGTCGCGGTGGATCCGGTGGTCACCGTTGCCGAGCACGGCACCGGCACGTGTCGCCGGTGCCAGGGCGAAGGTCGCGTATGCGCCAGACATGGTGTGAGTGTTCCCACCCGGCGGCGGTCCGAGCCCGGCGTGACGCGTTCCGCCGGGCAGGTCCTATCGTCTCCCCGTGGACAGTGCGCCGGGTGACGAGGTCGTCGTGGTCGGGGCCGGGGTGGTCGGGCTGACGACGGCCGTCGTGCTGGCCGAGCGGGGCCGTCGGGTGCGGGTGTGGACGCGGGATCCCGTCGGGCGGACCACCTCGGCCGTCGCGGGGGCGTTGTGGTGGCCGTACCGGATCAGGCCGGTGGCGCTCGCCCGCGCGTGGGCGTTGCGCTCGCTGGAGGTCTACGAGGGGTTGGCGGCGCGTCCGGCGCGGACCGGCGTGCGGATGGTCGAGGGGGTGCTGGGCGAGGCGGACCTGGCCGGCGCGGACGCGTGGGCCGGTGCGCGGGTGCCGGGGCTGCGGGCGGCGACGCCCGAGGAGTACCGCGGCTCGGGGGTGTGGGCGCGGCTGCCGCTCGTCGACATGCCGGCCCATCTGCCGTGGCTGCGGGAGCGGTTGCTGCGGGCGGGCGGCCGGATCGAGGAACGTACGGTGTCCCACCTCGCGGAGGCCGACGCGCCGGTCGTGGTCAACTGCACCGGGCTCGGGGCCCGCGAGCTCGTACCGGACGACTCCGTGCGTCCCGTGCGGGGGCAGCTGGTCGTCATGGAGAACCCCGGCATCCGCACCTGGGCCGTCTCCACGGACGCCTCCGGGCAGCTCGCGTACTTCTTCCCGCAGCCCGGCCGGCTCCTGCTGGGCGGTACCGCGGAGGAGGGCGCGTGGTCGTCGGTGCCGGATCCGGCGGTCGCCGAGGCGATCGTACGACGGTGCGCCGCGCTGCGGCCCGAGATCGCCGGGGCGCGGATCCTGGAGCACCTGGTGGGGCTGCGTCCGGCCCGGGACACGGTCCGGCTGGAGCGTGAACTGCTGTCCGACGGGCGGGTGTTGGTGCACAACTACGGTCATGGCGGCGCGGGGGTGACCGTTGCCTGGGGCTGCGCGGAAGAGGCGGCGGCGCTGGCCGCCGCCCCGTCCGGCTGAGCTGCTCAGCGGCCGGTGTCGGGTTCACCGGCCGTGAGGTGGTGCGGGACGCCCGCGTCCGGGAGCGGGAGGACGCGGGCGCACGGGGGGCGTCACACGCTTCCTCCGGGGACCCGCTGGGTGGTGCGCGGTGCCCGCACGCCGTCGGGTGCCGTGGCGGCGGGGGCGGCGGCCGCCGAACCCGCGGTGGCGCGCGCGAACGCGGCCGCCCCGCCGACCAGCGGTACCCGGGCCGAGGTGCGGGACAGGTCGAGGGTGAGCGTCGGCGTGCTCGACGGGGGGTCGATGAGGTCCTTGTCGGTGCCCGCGACGATCAGGGCCAGGCGGTGGCCGGCCGGGACGACGTGGTCGGTGGCCGCGAGGTCCAGGGTGATCGTGTACGCCTTGCCCGGGGTGAGCGGGACGCCCCTGCGGTCGGAGGCGTGGTTGCCGAGGTCCGCCCACCCGCGGCTGACGACGGTGTGGCCGACGTCGGTCGTCTGGGCCCGTGTCTGCCTGAAGCAGGCGCTGTCGCCCGTGGTGCTCACTCCCCAGCAGGTGCGGTCGGCGAGCGTGGTGATGCCCTCCCCGCTCGCGCCGTAGTCGCGGATGGTGTCGGGGCCGAGGTCGACCAGGACGGCGGACAGGTGGGCGGTCGCGGTGGTCGGGGTCGCGGTGACGGTGACCCGGGAGGAGCCGGACAGGCGCAGGTCGCGGGTGAGCGGTCCGGTCGCGAAGCCGGCCTTGTCGGGTGTGGAGGTGTCGAACCGCGCGGCCCAGTCGGTCTCACCGAGCCGCGGGTCGTCGGTGAAGGTCGCCGTGCCGTGACCCCTGCTCGTACCGAGGGTGCCGACGCCCGGCTGCGTGCCCGCGTCCGGGCGCAGGGTGGTGGCGGCCGTGCCGCGCGGCGGCCAGGAGGTGGAGGTGACCCACTGGTCGGGGTGGCGCTCGATGTCGGCCACCGGCTCACGGTCGATGCCGTTGTCGTAGCCGAGGAGTTCGTGGTCGAACCAGCGGTGCAGGGTGTCGACCCAGGCGGTGCGGCGGAAGTCGAAGGGGTCGACGTGGCCGGTCTGGGAGAGCCAGATCTTGCGCTCCACGCCGTGCTTCGCGAGGGCGTCCCACCACTGCCCGAGGTGCTTGGTGCGCACGTTGAGGTCCTGCATGCCGTGCACCAGGAAGACGCTGGCCTTCACCTTCGCGGCGTCCTTCACGTAGTCGCGCTCGGTCCACAGCGAGGTCCAGTCACCGCTGCGCGGGGCCTGGTCGACGAGTTTCCGCTGCACGGCGGCGCACTTGGCGCGGGCGTCGGGGCTGTCGACGTAGTCGGAGAGCCAGTCGGGGCCGGAGTCGTAGAGCGGGGCGCCCTTGGCGAAGTAGTAGTCGTACCAGGAGGAGATGGCGCTGATCGGCACGATGGTCTCGAGGCCCCGGACGCCGGTGGCGGCCACGCCGTTGGCGATGGTGCCGTCCCAGCTCTTGCCGATCATGCCGGTCTTCCCGTTGGTCCAGCTCGCCCTGGCGCGGTCCGTGCCGGTGCGGCTGGTGTAGGCCCTGGCCCGGCCGTTGAGCCAGTCGACGACGGCCTTCGCGGACTGGATGTCGGAGCGGCCGCCGACGTCGACGCAGCCGTCGGAGCGGTTGGTGCCGGCGAGGTCCACGCCGACGAAGGCGTAGCCGCGGGGCACGAAGTAGTTGTCGTAGAACAGCGGCATCTGGACGACGTCGCCGTCCGCGTCGTACGTCTTCAGCTGGCTCTCGTTGCCGCGCCCGCAGCAGGAGTAGTACGGGCTGGCGTCCATGATGACGGGGACCTTGCGGCCCTGGCGGGCGGGTTCGCGGGGGCGGACGATGTCGACGGCGACGCGGTCGGCGCGCCCGTCGTTGTCGCCGTCGAGGCCGGTGTCCACCCAGACCGCCTCGCGGACGGCGTTCTCGTACGAGTAGACGGGGCGGCTTTCCCGGGGGGAGCCGTGGGCCGCCGCCGGGGTGAGGAAGGCGGCCGTCAGGACGGCGATGATCCCCGTGGCGAGCGATCTCCAGGTCGTGAAGCGCATGCGAGTCGGCATGCGCGGGACGGTACAGGTGTCAACTCCTGTGCAGAAGACGGCAATCGGACGTGCCCCGCCGAGGCGGAACCTCGAACTCCCGTCTGGTGTACGGCCGCTTTGGGTAACAACGGCGAGCAGGAACCAGGGAGGGAGTGGGGAGAGGACCATGTCCGGTACGCAGAAGAGCAACGAGGGTCTGGGGCTGTGGCGAGCGCTGACGCTCATCGGGGCGGTGTGCGTCGCCATCGGCCTGATCGGCCAGGTGCCCGTGCTGAGCCTGTTGGGGGCGCCGCTGGCCATCGCCGGCGCGATCGGTCTCACGGTCGCCCGGCGCAGACAGACCTGATCCCCGGCGTCGCCGTGCGGTGTGCGCACCGCACGGCGACGGCGCCGCGGCACCCCGTCCGTGACCGCTGTGCGCGCGGCACCGCCTGCGCGGATGGTGCGGCCGAGGTTTCACAGCACTGGTGGGACAGCGATACTGCTGCACATGACGACCGACACCGGGGAGCCGACCCTCACGATCGACGAGCTGGCCGCACGCGCGGGCGTCACGGTCCGCACCGTCCGCTTCTACGCCACCCGGGGTCTGCTGCCGCCGCCGGCGATCGGTCCGCGCCGGGTGGGTCACTACGGCCGCGAGCACCTGGCGCGGCTGGAACTGATCGAGGAGCTGCAGAACCAGGGCATGACGCTGGCGGCCATCGAGCGCTATCTGCACCAGCTGCCGGCCGGCCTGAGCGCCCGCGACCTGGCGGTCCAGCGCGCCGTGGTGGCGTCCTGGGCCCCGGAGGCGGTGGAGACGGTGGGGCGGGCGGAACTGGAGCGGCGCGCGGGCCGGGCGCTCGGCGACGACGAGATGGAGCGGCTGGGTGCGATGGGCGTGGTCCGGCCCGAGGAGGACTCCTACCGCGTCGACCTCGGCCTGCTCCGACTCGGTGTGCGGCTCCTCGACGTACCGCTGTCGCAGGAGGTGATCCTCGCGGCGCGCACGGTGCTCATCGAGCACTCCCGGGCGGCGGCCCACGAACTGTCGCTGCTCTTTCGCGGCGAGGTCTCGGAGCGGGACGCACAGGACGTGAAGTCCCTGTCGGCCCACATGCACCCGCTGGTGGTGCAGGCGCTTCTGACGACCTTCCAGCGGTCCCTCAAGGAGGAGCTGCGCGAGTGGCTCGACGGGGCGCCGGCCCGCGGGGCGTCCTCGGTCGGCTGACCCGGCCGCGCGTGCCGGTGCCGGCCGGGAGACTTCCCAGGAAACGGGGACGGGGACGGCGCCGACCGGTGCGCGGGTCGACGCCTCCCCCGTCCTCGTCCCGTCCCCGGGAACCGGCGGGCGTGTCGCTCAGCGCGCGTCGCTGAACGGCTCCCCCTTCGCCGCCTTCTCCACCAGCAGCGCCGGCGGCGTGAAGCGCTCGCCGTAACGCTCGGCGAGTTCCCGCGCGCGTGCCACGAATCCGGGCAGGCCGCCCTCGTAGCCGTTGATGTACTGCAGGACGCCGCCCGTCCAGCCCGGGAACCCGATGCCGAAGATCGACCCGATGTTGGCGTCGGCGACGGACGTCAGGACGCCCTCCTCCAGCAGCTTGACGGTGTCGAGCGCCTCGGAGAAGAGCATGCGCTCCTGCATGTCCTCGAAGGGAATCTCGGCGCCGGCACGCGTGAAGTGCTCCCGCAGGCCCGGCCACAGGCCGGTGCGCCGGCCGTCGGCGTAGTCGTAGAAGCCGGCTCCGCCGCTGCGGCCGGTGCGGCCGAACTCGTCGACCATGCGGTCGATGACGGCCTCCGCCGGATGCCCTGGCCAGGTGCCGCCGGCCTCCTCGACGGCCCGCCTGGACTCGGCCCGGATCTTGCGCGGCAGCGTGAGCGTCAGTTCGTCCATGAGGGACAGGACCTTGGCCGGGTAGCCCGCCTGCGCGGCCGCCTGCTCGACCGACGCGGGCTCGATGCCCTCGCCGACCATGGCCACGCCCTCGTTGATGAAGTGCCCGATGACCCGGGAGGTGAAGAAGCCGCGGGAGTCGTTGACGACGATCGGGGTCTTCTTGATCTGCCGGACCAGGTCGAAGGCGCGCGCGAGGGCCTCCTCGCCGGTGCGCTCGCCCTTGATGATCTCGACGAGCGGCATCTTGTCGACGGGCGAGAAGAAGTGCAGCCCGATGAAGTCGCCCTGGCGCCGGACGCCCTCGGCGAGCGCGGTGATGGGCAGGGTGGAGGTGTTGGAGCACAGCAGGGCGTCGGGGTCGACGACGTCCTGGATCTCCTCGAACACCTTGTGCTTGAGGGCGACGTCCTCGAAGACGGCCTCGATGACCGCGTCGCAGCCGGCCAGGTCCTGGGGGTCGGCGGTGGGGGTGATGCGGGCGAGCAGCGCGTCCGCCTGCTCCTGGGTCGTACGGCCCCGGGAGACGGCCTTGGCGCACAGCTTCTCGGAGTAGCCCTTGCCCTTGACGGCGGCTTCCAGCGACACGTCCTTCAGGACGACGTCGATGCCCGCGCGGGCACACGAGTAGGCGATGCCCGCGCCCATCATCCCGGCGCCGAGCACGGCGGCCCTGCGGACCGGGCGCGGTTCGACACCCGCCGGACGGTTGACGCCGGAGTTGACGGCCTGGAGGTCGAAGAAGAAGGCCTGGATCATGTTCTTCGACGTCTGGCCGGCCGCGAGCTCGACGAAGTAGCGGGCCTCGATGACCTGCGCGGTCTCGAAGTCGACCTGGGAGCCCTCGACCGCGGCCGCGAGGATGTTGCGGGGGGCCGGGTAGGGCGCGCCGTTCGTCTGCTTGCGCAGGTTGGCGGGGAAGGCGGGCAGGTTCGCCGCGAACTTGGGGTGGGCGGGCGTGCCTCCCGGAATCCGGTACCCGGGCTTGTCCCAGGGCTGCTGGGAGACGGGGTTGGCGTCGATGTAGGCGCGGGCCTTGGCGATCAACTCGTCCGGGGTGGCGGCCACTTCGTGGACCAGGCCGTTCTCCTGGGCGCGCCGCGGGCTGTACTGGGTGCCCTGGAGCAGCACCTTCAGCAGCGCGTCGGCGATGCCCAGCAGGCGTACGGTGCGGACGACGCCGCCGCCGCCGGGGAGCAGGCCGAGGGTGACCTCGGGGCAGCCGATCTTCGAGCCGGGAGCGTCGAGCGCGACCCGGTGGTGGCAGGCCAGGGCGAGTTCGTAACCGCCGCCGAGCGCGGCGCCGTTGATGGCGGCGACGACCGGCTTGCCGAGGGTCTCGATGCGGCGCAGGTCGCGCTTGATGGCGAGGCCGCCGTCGAACAGTTCCCGCGCGGTCTCGGGGGTGACCCGGATCAGGTCGCGCAGGTCGCCGCCGGCGAAGAAGGTCTTCTTGGCCGAGGTGAGGATGATGCCGCGGACGGCGTCGGGGTTGGCCTGGACTTCCCGCTCCAGGCGGTCCGCGATCGCGGCGAGGGAGTCGCGGAACGCCTGGTTCATGGTGTTCGCGGACTGGTCGGGGTCGTCGAGGACGAGGGTGACGACACCGGTGTCGTCCTGTTCCCAGCGGATGGTGGTGCTCTCGGTCATGACAGGGTCTCCGTTGAAGTCGCTCGGGTCCGGATTCCGCCGGGTGTCAGATGCGTTCGACGATCGTCGCCACGCCCATGCCGCCGCCCACGCACAGCGTGGCGAGGCCGTACCGCTTGTCCTGGCGCTCCAGTTCGTCGACGAGCGTGCCGAGGATCATGGCGCCGGTGGCGCCGAGCGGGTGGCCCAGGGCGATCGCGCCGCCGTTGACGTTGACCTTGTCCAGGGACAGTCCCATGTCCCGTACGAAGCGCAGGACGACCGCCGCGAACGCCTCGTTGATCTCCACCAGGTCGATGTCGTCGATGGTGAGTCCGGCCTTGGCGAGCGCCTTGCGGGTGGCGGGCGCGGGGCCGGTGAGCATGATGGTGGGTTCGGAACCGGACACGGCCGCGGAGACGATCCGCGCGCGCGGGGTGAGGCCGTGGCGCTCGCCGACCTCCCGGGAGCCGATCGCGACCAGCGAGGCGCCGTCGACGATGCCGGAGGAGTTGCCGGCGTGGTGGACGTGGTCGATCTTCTCGACCCAGTGGTACTTCTGCAGGGCCACGGCGTCGAAGCCGCCCAGTTCGCCGATGTCGGCGAAGGAGGGCTTGAGCTTGGCGAGGGAGTCGGCGGTGGTCCCGGGGCGCGGGAACTCGTCGTGGTCGAGGACGACGAGGCCGGCGCGGTCCACGACCGGGACGACGGACCGCTCGAAGCGGCCTTCCTTCCAGGCGGTGGCGGCCCGCTCCTGCGAGAGGGCGGCGTACTCGTCGACGTCCCGGCGGGTGAAGCCCTCGATGGTGGCGATGAGGTCGGCGCCGATGCCCTGCGGCACGAAGTTGGTGGCGAGGTTGGTCATCGGGTCGTTGAACCAGGCGCCGCCGTCGGAGGCCATCGGCACCCGCGACATGGACTCGACGCCGCCCGCGAGGACGAGGTCCTCCCAGCCCGAACGGACCTTGGCCGCGGCCATGTTGACGGCCTCCAGGCCGGAGGCACAGAAGCGGTTCTCCTGCACGCCGGCCACCGTGTCGGGCAGTCCGGCGGCGACGGCCGCGATCCGGGCGATGTCGGAGCCCTGGTCGCCGACCGGTCCGACGACACCGAGCACGATGTCGTCGATCGCGGCCGGGTCCAGGCCCGGAAAGCGGCCCCGGATCTCGTGGATGAGTCCGACGACCAGGTCGATGGGCTTGGTGCCGTGCAGGGATCCGTTCGCCTTGCCGCGTCCGCGGGGGGTGCGGATCGCGTCGTACACGTACGCTTCGGTGCTCACTGAAACGCCTTTCGGGGAGGGTTAGCCGAGCAGGGAACGGCCGATGATCTCCTTCATGATCTCGGTGGTCCCGCCGTAGATGGTCTGGATGCGGCCGTCGGTGTAGGCCCGGGCTATGGGGTGTTCGCTCATGTAGCCGTAGCCGCCGTGCAGTTGCAGGCAGCGGTCGGCCACCCGCTTCTGCAGTTCGGTCGCCCACCACTTGGCCATGGAGGCGTGCACCGCGTCGAGTTCGCCGTCCGCGTGGTCCTCGATGCAGCGGTCGAGGAAGGCGCGGGTGACGGCGCACTCAGTGGCCATCTCGGCTGTTTCGAAGCGTATGTGCTGCAGTCGGGCGAGCGGCCGGCCGAAGGCCTCGCGCTCCTTGACGTACCGCGTGGTGATCTCCAGGAGGTGCTCCGCGGCGGCGATCGCGGAGACGGCGATGCTCAGGCGTTCCTGGGCGAGGTTGGTCATCAGGTGCCCGAAGGCGCCGTTGAGTTCGCCGAGCAGGTTCCCCTTGGGCACGCGGACGTCGTGGAAGAACAGCTCGGCGGTGTCCTGCGCCTTCTGGCCGATCTTGTCGAGGTTGCGGCCCCGCTCGAAGCCCTCCGTGCCGCGCTCGACGACGAGCAGGGAGAGGCCGTGCGCACCGCCCTGCGGGGTCGTCCTCGCGACGACGACGACGAGGTCGGCGAGGATCCCGTTGGAGATGAACGTCTTCGAGCCGTTGAGCAGCCAGTGGTCGCCGCGGTCCTCCGCGTGGGTCCGGATGCCCTGGAGGTCGGAGCCGGCGCCCGGCTCGGTCATGGCGATGGCCGTGATCAGCGAGCCGTCGCAGAAGCCGGGCAGCCAGCGGCGCTTCTGCTCCTCGGTGCCGAGGCCGGTGAGGTAGGGGCCGATGATGTCGTTGTGCAGTCCGAGGGCGAGGCCGGGAGCGCCCGCCCGGGTGAACTCCTCGGCGAGCACGGCGCTGTGGCGGAAGTCGGGGGTGCCGCCGCCCCCGTACTCCTCGGGGACGGCGAGCCCGAGCAGGCCCTGCTTGCCGGCCGCCGACCAGGCGTCCCGGGAGACGATGCCGTCCTTCTCCCACTGCTCGTAGTGGGGCAGCACCTCCCTGTCCAGGAAGCTGCGCACGGTCGCGCGGAACGCGTCGTGCTCGGGAGCGAAGATCCGCCGCTTCATCCAAGGTCCTTCATGAGGTCGGGTACGTCCCAGTCGCGGGCCACGTCGGCGGTGCCCGCGCCGGGCCGCGCGGGGCCGGTGCGGACGGTGGTGGGGGTCTCGGAGAAACGGGGCGCGGGGGCGGGCTGGCTGAGGCCGCCGTGGTCGGTGAAGGTGCCGCGGGCCGCGAGGTGCGGGTGGTGCGGGGCCTCGCGCAGCGACAGTACGGGCGCCACGCACGCGTCGGAGTCCTCGAAGACGGCGGTCCACTCGTCCCTGGTCCGGGTCCTGAAGCGGGCCGTGACCGCCTCGCGCAGCTCTCCCCAGCGGGTCCAGTCCGTGCGGGCCCCGGCCTGGTCCTCGATGCCGAGCAGGCGCAGGAACTCCTCGTAGAACAGCGGCTCCAGGGCGCCCACCGCCATGTGCCGTCCGTCGGCGGTCTCGTAGGTGCCGTAGTAGGGGCAGCCGCCGTCCAGGAGGTTCGCCGCGCGCCGGTCCTGCCAGCCGCCCGCGGCGAGCATGCCGTGGATCATGGCCGACAGGTGGGAGGTGCCGTCGACGATGGCCGCGTCGACGACCTGGCCGGCGCCGGTGGCGCGCGCGTGGTGGAGGGCGGCGAGGACGCCGACGACGAGGTACAGCGAGCCGCCGGCGAAGTCGCCGAGGAGGTTGGCCGGTACGGCGGGCGGCCGGTCCGGCTGGCCGATCATGCCGAGGGTGCCGGTGAGCGCGATGTACGCGACGTCGTGGCCGGCGCGCTGGGCGAGGGGACCGTCCTGACCCCAGCCGGTCATCCGGCCGTAGACCAGAGAGGGGTTGCGGGCGTGGCAGTCCTCGGGGCCGACACCGAGCCGCTCGGCGACGCCGGGGCGGTTGCCCTCGATGAGGATGTCCGCGCGTTGGGCGAGGTCGAGGACGCGGGCGGGGCCGTCCGGTGACTTCAGGTCGAGGATCACCGAGCGCTTGTTGCGGTTGGTGATGTCGTACTCGGGGGCGATGGCCAGCCCCGCGCCGCCGGGCCGGTCGACGCGGACGACGTCGGCGCCCAGGTCGGCCAGGAGCATGGCGGCGAACGGGCCCGGCCCGATGCCGGCCAGCTCGACCACGCGCACGCCGGTGAGCGGACCGTGTCCTGGCGTCCTTGCCGCTGCCATGCAGCCCCCATGGGTCGTGACACAACTGCTGTTACACCGATGATGCTAGGAACGTGTTCCCCGGCACAAGGCCTGGGCGAGCAAGCGCTTGGCCAACGGCCCGGCCGTGCCAGGCGGCAACCTCGGCTCAGGGGGTCTTCCCTCCGCCTCAGCGCCCGTCGAGCTCCGCTATGAGGCGCTTGGGAGCGATCTCCCGGTAGCTGTCCTCCACCCAGTCGCACAGCAGCTCGGCGGCCGGGGCGCCCTTCCGGGCCAGCGGGACACTCACCCAGCCGGCCCTGCCCAGGCCGTACCCGGCGGGTTCGGCGCCGGGAGAGGTGAGGGCGTGGGCGTGGACCGCCTCGTCCCTGAGCTTCACCGTGAGGCCGGGCGGGTGGCCGCCGTCGACGACACCGAGGAAGACGAAGACCTTGCCGTTGACCTTCGCGACGGTCTCGCCCCAGGGGAACTCCTCGGTGGCGCCCGGCAGACCGAGGGCGAACGCGCGCACTTTCCGCCACTTCGTCAGGACGTTTCCGGGCACGGCCACCGCACACCTCCCACCTCGTCGTCGGGCTTCGCACCCCTCACGCTAGCCTCGGCCACCGACAACGGCGCGTGCTGCTGGACCGAGGGGTGTCATGAGCAGGCTGAACAGGACCGACCGTCCCTACGACATCGTGCTCTTCGGAGCCACCGGCTTCGTCGGGACGCTCACCGCGGAGTACCTCGCCGCCCATGCGCCGGACGGACTGCGCTGGGCGATCGCGGGCCGCAGCGAGGAGAAGCTGGAGCGGCTGCGCGAGCGGCTGCCCGGGGGCGCGGAGCCCGGCGTCCTGCGCGCGGACGTGTCCGATCCGGCCTCGCTGCGCGCGCTCGCCGAGCACGCGCGCGTGGTGGCCACGACGGTGGGCCCCTACGTGACCTACGGCGAGGAGCTCGTCGCCGCCTGCGCGGACACCGGCGCGGACTATCTGGACCTCACCGGGGAGCCGGAGTTCGTGGACCTGACGTACGTCCGCCACGACGCACGCGCGCGGGAGACCGGCTCCCGGCTGGTGCACGCCTGCGGGTTCGACTCGGTACCGCACGACCTGGGCGCCTACTTCACGGTCCGGCAGCTTCCGGAGGGCGTGCCGCTGACCGTCGACGGGTTCGTGACCGCGGACGCCGCCTTCTCCGGCGGCACGTTCGCCTCGGCGCTCGGCCAGTTCTCGCGTGGACGGCAGGTGCTGGCCGCCGCGCGGGAGCGGCGCCGGCACGAGCCGCGGCTGATGGGACGGCGGGCCTCCGCCCCGACGGGCGCGCCGCGGTTCGCCGGGGAGGTCGGCGCCTGGGCGCTGCCCCTGCCGACCATCGACGCGCAGATCGTACGGCGGTCCGCGAAAGCCCTGGAGCGGTACGGTCCCGACTTCCGCTACCGCCACTACGCGGCGGTCAGGCATCTCCCGATGGCGGTGGGCGGAGCCGTGGGCGTGGGCACGCTCGTCGCGGCCGCGCAGCTTCCGTTCGCACGGCGCTGGTTGTCCGACCGGGTCAGGCCCGGGGACGGGCCGAGCGCCGAGAAGCGCGCGAAGAGCTGGTTCCGGGTCCGCTTCGTCGGCCGGGGCGGCGGCCGGGAGGTGTTCACGGAGGTCTCGGGCGGCGATCCCGGCTACGACGAGACGGCGAAGATGTTCGCCGAGTCCGCGCTGTCCCTGGCCCTGGACGAGCTGCCGCCGACGGCGGGTCAGGTCACCACGGCGCAGGCGATGGGCGACGCGCTGACCGAGCGGCTGCGCCGGGCGGGCCTCACCTTCCGGGTGGCCGCGAGCCGCTGACGGGGTCCCGGGGCGTGTCCGGTCCTGCGCGGCGGATCAGCGGGCGCGTCGGGAACGGCGCGTCGCCGCGTCGCCGGATCAGCGGGCGGAGTCCGGAACGGTACGTCCCCGCGTCGCCGGACCAGCGGGCGGAGTCCGGAACGGTACGTCGCCACGTCGCCGGATCAGCGGGCGGAGTCCGGAACGGTACGTCCCCGCGTCGCCGGATCACCCGGGGACGTACGCCCGGTACGCGGACCGTCCTTCGCCCTGCGGGCCTACAGCGGCCACTGCGCCACGGTGTAGATCATCCCGCAGATCCAGGCGAGCCCCGCCAGCACGGCCAGGATCAGTGCCGCCGTGACGGCGCGCTCGACGGGACGCTCGGGGTCGGCGAGGGGCTTGGGCGATCGGTGCGTCGTCATGCGCCCCAGCCTGCCGACGGCGGTGACGCGCCCGCATCCGTACAGGTACTCAGTTCCCGTACTCAGCCCGGCGGGCCCCGGGCACCCACATCAGGACGTGCCGCCCGGCCCGTCCTGCGGTCGCTCCCCCGACACGACGGCG
Organism: Streptomyces sp. NBC_00289; assembly: GCF_041435115.1. NCBI lineage: Bacteria > Bacillati > Actinomycetota > Actinomycetes > Kitasatosporales > Streptomycetaceae > Streptomyces > Streptomyces sp. NBC_00289. Next base: position 2,284,318 of record NZ_CP108046.1, read on the forward strand.
ATCCGCCCCCGCGCGGCCGCATGGTTTCGCCGAGTCACCGAGTCGCCTCCCGCAGGGCCCGTCGGCACAGGGAGTCCGCTGTGCGGGTTGTTTCCGGGAGACGGTAGTGGGGGGTGAGGGCGAGGGTGTGGGCGCAGGCGGCGGAGAGGCTCACGCGGTGGCCGACGGACACGAACACCGGCTTGACCGCCTCGCGGGTGCGCAGCGCGCGGCCGACCTCCTCGTCGCCCGCCAACAGGGGCGAGGACGCGCCGCGTTGGGGAGCCGGATCGCCGTAGGTGAACGTGAAGGGGTTCTTGGCGACGCCGATCGTGGGCAGGCCGGTGAGGACGCCGAGGTGGCTCGCGAGGCCGAAGCGGCGGGGGTGGGCCAGGCCGTAGCCGTCGCAGACCACCAGGCCGGGCGGGCAGGGCAGGGCGTCGAGGGCGGCCAGGACCGTGGGGATCTCGCGGAAGGCGAGCAGCCCGGGGACGTACGGGAAGGAGACCCGGCCGACGGCGGTGGCCTCGGCGACGACGTCGAGGGTCTCGGCGTCCAGCACGACGGCCGCTGCCGCGACCACGTCGAGCTCGTCGTCGTAGGCCACGTCGACACCCGTCACCCGGCCCGTCCCGGGCGGCGGGCCCGGCTCGTCGAGGACCACTCGCCGCCGCAGCTCGTCCTGGACGGCGCGGGCCTCTTCCTCGGTCGCGGGCCAGCCCGCCGGAGTACGTACGGTCGTCGTCATGGTGGTGCCGAGCGTACGGGCCCCCGGCCGCCCGCGCTCGCCCCGGGGCGAGCGCGAACATCCGCGACGGCGAGGTCGGTTCCCGCCGTCGCGGAGGATGGCACCCGATCGCGAGGACCGCCGCGGGCGGCCCTTCGGACCCCCGGCCCGACCGGGGCCCGGGTGTCAGCTCTTGCCCAGAGCGCGCTGCAGATCGCTCTTGTTCATGTCCGAACGCCCCTGGATGTTGCGGCGCTTGGCCTCCTCGTACAACTGGTCCCGGGTGGGGCCCTGGGAGCCCTTGCCGGACCGCTCGCCGCCCCGCTGCCCGGACGACTTCTTGTCCTGGGTCGAGACGCGGCTCGCGGTCTTCGACTCGCCGGACCGGGCGCGTTCCTTGTTCACCGTGCGCGCCGCGATCTCCTCGGCGCGTTCGGTGCTCTCGCCCCGGTCCTGCGCGCTGTCCTTGATGTGCTCGTACTGGCGTTCCCGCTTGGGGCTCGAACCACGTGGCATGTCCGTTCACTCCTCTCCGGTCTGGTGGCCGGGTACCCCGTCGCGCGCGGATGCCCCCTGTCGTCGCGCGGTCAGTTCTCCAGCCGGGCCACCCGCCCCTTCTCGCCCGCCGCCCAGCAGCCGAGGCCCGTGGCACAGTCCACGGTGTCGTACGAGCCCGGATCCACCGTGCGCCAGGTGCGGCCGCCGTCCGTGGTCAGGTCGGTGCCGGTGGGGCCGACCGCGAGCGCGGCCGTGCGGCTGTGCGGGAGCCAGGCGACGCCGGAGCGGTAGGCGGGCGGGGGCGTGGCGGCGCCGCGCCAGGTGCGGCCGCCGTCGCCGGTCACGGCCGCCGACCGCTGTGACGGCTGGTCCGCGCGGTAGTCGCCGCCGACCGCGAGGCCGTGCGTACGGTCGCGGAAGGCGAGGGCGAAGACGCCGCGGGCCGGGTCGCCGGCCGGAATCGGCGTGTCGGCGGCCGTCCAGGTCAGCCCGCGGTCGGCCGAGTGCAGCACACGCGCGCGTGCGGCCCCGCCGGTGGCCAGCCACACGTCCTTCGGCCCGGAACTGACCAGGCACTGGCCACTGGCCGCGAACCCGGCCTCCCCGTCCTGCGCGGCCGGCATGCCCGCGCTCGGCAGCACCTTCCAGGAGCGGCCGCCGTCACTGGTGGACAGGATGCGGAACTTCCCGTCCACCGGGTCGCTCATCGCCAGGCCGTGGCGGCGGTCGAAGAAGGTGAGGCAGTCGTAGAAGGCCTTCGCGTCGGTGTTGCGGAAGGACTCGGTCCAGGTCGCCCCGCCGTCCTCGGTGCGGTACACGCGGGACGCCTCGCCCTCTCCGATGGCCAGGACCACGGCCCGCCGCGCGTCGAACGCCTCGATGTCCCGGAACTGGAGGTCGGCGGCGCCCGGCGGCGACACGTTCCGCCAGCTCGACCCGCCGTCCGTGGTACGCAGGACGGTGCCCGCGGTGCCGGCCACCCAGGCCGTGTCCCGGCCGACCGCCGACAGGCCCCGGAACCGCACGTCCGGGCTGCCGCTGTCCTTGAGTTCCCAGTGCGGCACCGGATGCCGCGGCGCGTGTGCCTGCGCGGGTACGGCCGTCAGGGCGGCCAGCGCCGCCGCGCACATCGCCCCGGCCGCCGTACGCCTCAAAAGTGTCGTTCGTTTCGCCGGTGCCGGGCGGGGCGTCGATACCGTGGGCGTCACCGGCACCTTCCGTCCCGTCACTGTCGCCCGCATCGCCGGTGCCGTTCGTCGCGTGTTTCCCAAGCGCCTCATGGCGGGCGAAGCTAGCCCACCGCCCCGACACCGTCCAGACGCCCTCGCCGCGTCACCGCCGTGATGGAAGGTGGTGACCGAGGTCACTCGGCATTCGTGTGCACGAAGTGGCCGATTCTCGCGTCTCTTCCAGTGCCCGGCCTCGTCCACCGGCAGTCCGTCCCGCCGTCACAAGGGAGCAAGGCGTTGTCCATCGTCATCGAGCAGCCCGTTGAGGCCCGCCTCGTCGCAGCCGCGCCGCGGATGCCGAACATTCCCGCGATGCTGCACTACGACCGGCGCGATCCCTACGCGGTCCGCATGACCTTCCCCGCCCCCGCCACGCTGGAGGGTGTGGAGGTCTGCTGGACCTTCAGCCGCGAGCTGCTCGCGGCCGGTGTCCACGAGCCCGAGGGCCACGGCGACGTCCGGGTACGGCCCTACGGATACGACCGGACGGTCATGGAGTTCCACGCCCCCGAGGGCATCGCCGTCGTGCACGTGATGACGGGTGAGCTGCGCCGGTTCCTGGAGGCCACGAGCGTGCTCGTGCCGGTCGGGCTGGAGTACCTCCAGCTCGACCTGGACCACGACCTGGCCGAACTCATGCGGGACGCCTGCTGAGCAGCCTGTCCCCGGTCCGACGGCTCCTCGGACGGAGCTCCGGCCCGCCGTGCGGGTCTCACTCGGCCACCGACGCCGCCGCCATCGCCGTACGGACCTCCCTGACGACCGTCCGCAGCACGGGCACGGCGGCCCCGCAGCGCCCGGCCAGCGCCTCGACACGCTCCTCGGGGACATCACGGTCCCTGCCGGGCAGCAGGGTGCGCGGCTCCGCCGCGGCCGCCAGCGCGACAACGGCCGCGTCCCGCTCGGAGACCTCGGAGACCGGCACCGGTCCCAGCAGGACATCCCGCGCCCGGGCCCGCAGTGCCTCCACCACGACCCCGCGCTCCAGGACGTACTCCACCGTCGGGAAGACCCCGAGCACCCGCCGCTTCTCCGCACGCAGGTAGCCGCCGGCGGTCAGCTGCTCACGGACGGCGTCCAGGGTGAACCGCGCCCGCAGCGTCACCCAGGTCCGCCACCGGTGCGGGCGGGACTCCCGGACCAGCTCCAGCAGCCCGTCGAGAACCGGGTCCCCGGTCTCGGAGTCGAGGTCGACGGGCGTGGCGATGCCGTCCTCGTCGGTGAGCAGGCCGCGCTGGGCCAGCTCGGTGAGGGCGCCGGCCCGGACCAGCTGGGGCATGCGGGTGGCGCCGGAGACCTCCGTCCCCATGGTGTCCCAGGCCAGCAGGCACAGCCGGGCCGGTAGCGAGAGCGAGCCGTCGGACACTGGGTCTCCTTCACGGGGTGCGGTCGGGGCCGAATTTAATTCGTTGACAGCCGCCGAGGCCGTTCCTACGGTGTATGACGGTTCTGTTGCCGTTGATCGGAGAAGGACGTTGCTCGTCTGAGGTTCTGAGACACCGTGCCACACCCCTGAGGTGTGTGTTCCGCGTGCGACCTCGGCATTCGAGCCGTCCCCGACGAGCAGGGCCTCCTTCCTTCCCAGGGTTCTCCCTCCGCTCGGTGACCGTCGTCGCCTCCCGGTGTCTCGATACGCGTTTGCCCCTGACCGCACCGAGCAACCGCGGAGACCCGTATGTCAGCTTCCATCACCTGCACCTCCCTCGCCTTCGACTGGCCGGACGGCACCGGCGTCCTCGAGGACCTCGACGTCGCCTTCGGCCCCGGCAGGACCGGACTCGTCGGCGTCAACGGATCCGGCAAGTCGACCCTGCTGAAACTGATCGCCGGGGAACTCGCCCCGGCCGACGGCACCGTCCGCGTCACCGGCGAGGTCGGTTACCTCCCGCAGAACGTCACGTTCGACACCGCACTGCGGGTCGACGAGACGCTCGGCATCGCCGCGCGGCGGGCCGCCCTGCACGCCATCGAGGCGGGCGACGCGGCCGAGGAGCACTTCGAGACGCTCGGCGACGACTGGGACGTCGAGGAGCGCGCCCTCGCCACACTCGGCGAACTCGGGCTTCCCCACATCGAGTTGGACCGCACCATCGGCGAGGTGTCGGGCGGCGAGTCGGTGCTGCTGCGCCTGGCGGCCCTCCTGCTGCGCCGGCCGGACGTGCTGCTGCTCGACGAGCCGACCAACAACCTCGACCTGTACGCGCGCAGGCGTCTGTACGCGGCCGTCGCGTCCTGGCCGGGGGTGATGGTCGTGGTCAGCCACGACCGCGAACTCCTGGACCTCGTCGACCAGATCGCCGATCTGCGGGCCGGCTCGATCACCTGGTACGGCGGCAACTTCTCGGCCTACGAGGAGGCGCTCGCCACGGAACAGGAGGCCGCCGAGCGCACGGTGCGCGCCGCCGAGGCCGACTTCCGCAAACAGAAGCGTGAACTGGTCGACGCCCACGTGAAGTTGGCCCGCCGCAAGCGGTACGGGCAGAAGATGTTCGAGCAGAAGCGGGAGCCGAAGATCGTCATGGGCGCCCGCAGGCGCGCGGCACAGGAGTCCGCGGGCAAGCACCGCATCCTGCACGAGGAAAGGCTCAGCGGGGCCAGGGAGCGGCTCGACGAGGCGGTGGAGGCCGTGCGGGACGACGACGAGATCCGCGTCGAACTGCCGTACACGGCCGTGCCGCCCGGCCGTACCGTCCTCACCCTCCAGGACCTCCGGCTCGCCCACGGCGCCCGCGTCGACGGCGGCCTCGACCTGCGCGGGCCGGAGCGCGTCGCGCTGATCGGACGCAACGGCGCGGGCAAGACGACGCTGCTGCGCACGATCGCCGGGGAACTGCCGCCGGTGGCGGGCGAGGCGAAGGCGCACGTCCCGCTGCGCTTCCTGCCCCAGCGGCTGGACGTCCTCGACGGCGAGCTCACGGTCGCCGAGAACGTGGCCCGGTTCGCGCCGGGCGCCACCGACAACCGGATCCGGGCCCGGCTGGCCCGCTTCCTGTTCCGCGGTGCCCGGGCCGACCAGAAGGCGGCGACCCTCTCCGGCGGCGAACGCTTCCGGGCGGCCCTGGCCGCGCTGATGCTGGCCGAGCCCGCGCCGCAGCTGCTGATGCTGGACGAGCCGACCAACAACCTCGACATGGCGAGCGTGCGACAGCTGACCACGGCCCTGGAGTCGTACGAGGGGGCGCTGATCGTGGCGAGCCACGACCTGCCGTTCCTGGAGTCGATCGGGATCACGCGCCGGCTGCTGCTGGACGGGAGGCTGCGGGAGGTCGGGCCGGAGGACGTCGGGTGAGCCCGCCACCGGCGGCGGGGCGTCTCGACCGGGCCACAGCCTGAGCACCGGGGTTTCGTCCGCGCCCACCGGCCCTGCATGATGGCTGACCGGCGTCGCGACACGGGGCGCCGTCACCATCCCGCCGATACGGAGACCCTCGTGCCCAGCAAGAAGGCCCTCATCCGCCGCCCCGGCCCCCGACTCGCCGAGGGTCTGGTCACCCACCTCGAGCGCGAGCCGGTCGACGTCGAGCTCGCGCTCGAGCAGTGGGAGGCCTACACGGAGGCCCTGCGCACGCACGGCTGGGAGACCATCGAGGTGGACCCGGCCGACGACTGCCCCGACTCGGTGTTCGTCGAGGACAGCGTGGTGATGTACCGCAACGTCGCCCTGATCACCCGGCCCGGCGCCGAGTCGCGGCGCGAGGAGACGGCGGGGGTCGAGGAGGCCGTGGCCCGGCTCGGCTGCTCGGTGAACTGGATCTGGGAGCCGGGCACGCTCGACGGTGGCGACGTGCTGAAGATCGGCGACACGATCTACGTCGGCCGCGGCGGGCGCACCAACGCGGCCGGCGTCCAGCAGCTGCGTGCCGTCTTCGAACCGTTGGGGGCGCGGGTCGTCGCCGTGCCGGTGAGCAAGGTGCTGCACCTGAAGTCGGCGGTCACGGCGCTGCCCGACGGGACCGTCCTGGGCCGCATTCCCCAGCTGGACGCTCCGTCACTGTTCCCGCGCTTCCTGCCGGTGCCGGAGGAGTCCGGGGCGCACGTGGTTCTGCTGGGCGGCGGCAAACTGCTCATGGCCGCGAGCGCGCCGAAGACGGCGGACCTGCTCGCGGACCTCGGCCACGAGCCGGTGCCGGTCGACATCAGCGAGTTCGAGAAACTCGAGGGCTGTGTGACATGTCTCTCGGTTCGGCTGCGGGAGCTGTACGTTTGACGCTAGGGACCCGGGCACCCTTTCAGCCCAGGGACCTGCGAAGCTGACACTGCTCGGCGCGCCCTGGCCACCCTGCCTGATCAGCGATCTTTACAGCGGGCTTAACCTACGGTCTCGTAACCTACGGTTTCGTAGCCTACGATGCCGTAGGTTCCGGCTCAGCGGCCGGTTTGCCCCGATTGAGTTACGCGTCCCCCTGGAGTTTCCGTGACGATCACTTCCCCTCACCTCGGCAACCCTTCCGTCTGGACCGACGCCAGACTGCTGTACGCCCTGGAGGAAGTGGTCGAGAAGGAACTCAACCGGCACCTCGGGGTGGCCAAGGACTGGATGCCGCACGAGTACGTGCCGTGGAGCGACGCCCGCAACTTCCCCGGCATCTTCGAGGACGGCGAGGCCTGGGACAAGGAGCAGTCCAAGGTCACCGAGCTCGGCCGGATCGCCCTGGTCGTGAACCTGCTCACCGAGGACAACCTCCCCAGCTACCACCACGAGATCGCCTCGCTCTTCGGCCGCGACGGCGCCTGGGGCACCTGGGTGCACCGCTGGACCGCGGAGGAGGGCCGGCACGGCATCGTGATGCGCGACTACCTGCTCGCCTCGCGCGCGGTCGACCCGGACAAGCTGGAGCAGTTCCGCATGGCCCACATGAGCGAGGGCTTCGAGTCGGACAACCGCCACTCGATGCTGCACTCGGTGGCCTACGTCGCGTTCCAGGAGCTGGCGACCCGCGTCTCGCACCGCAACACCGGTCACCAGTCGGGCGACCCGGTCTGCGACCGCATGCTGGCGCGCATCGCCACCGACGAGAACCTGCACATGGTCTTCTACCGGAACCTGCTCAAGGCGGCCTTCGAGCTCGCCCCCGACCTGACCATGCAGGCCGTGCGCGACGTGATCGTCCAGTTCCGCATGCCCGGCCACGGCATGCCCGGCTTCGAGCGGGCCGCCGCGCAGATGGCCATCGGCGAGGTCTACAACATGCGCATCCACCACGACGACGTGCTCCAGCCCGTGCTGCGCTTCCTGAAGGTCATGGAGATCGACGGCCTCGGCCCGGAGGGCCTCAAGGCGCAGGAGGAGCTCGGCCTGTACATGGGTGGCCTGGACGCCGAGGCCTCGAAGTTCGACGAGAAGCTGGCGGCGCGCAAGGCGCGGATGGCGGCACGCGCGGCCGGCTGACGCGATCGTCCGGTGCCCGCGGTCCCGTGGTCCGGGACCGGCGGGCGACCGGCTGGGCGTCAGCGCGTCGTACGCCTGAGCTGCAGCCGTTCCTTCTCGGAGAGGCCGCCCCAGACGCCGAAGCGCTCGTCGTTGCGCAGCGCGTACTCGAGACAGGCGGGGCGCATCTCGCACATACCGCAGATGCGCTTCGCCTCACGCACGGAGCTGCCCGGTTCGGGAAAGAAGAAGTCCGCCCCGGTCTGCGCGCACAGGGCCTGGCCCTGCCAGGTGCTGTCGGCCGGGGTGATGGTGTCGATGTGCATGGCCGAGATCGTGCCGGGCGGCGAAAAACGTTCGATCAACGCCGGATCAACGACCGGTCGCCGGTCGCCGGTCGCCGGTCGCCGGTCGCCGGTCGCCGGTCGCCGGTCGCCGGTCGCCGGTCGCCGGTCGCCGGTCGCCGGTCGCCGGTCGCCGGTCGCCGGTCGCCGGTCGCCGGTCGCCGGTCGCCGGTCGCCGGTCGCCGGTCGCCGGTCGCCGGTCGCCGGTCGCCGGTCGCCGGTCGCCGGTCGCCGGTCGCCGGTCGCCGGTCGCCGGTCGCCGGTCGCCGGTCGCCGGTCGCCGGTCGCCGGTCGCCGGTCGCCGGTCGCCGGTCGCCGGTCGCCGGTCGCCGGTCGCCGGTCGCCGGTCGCCGGTCGCCGAGATGATGTCGCCGCCGGGCCCTCGGGCGCACGGCGGCGCGCCGGGACACGGAGCGGCGGGCTCCGCCCTCGGCGGTCATCCGGTGCCCTCCCGGTAGTCTCCCGGCCACCTGTCGCGCTCCGGCAGCGATTGTCAGTGGGCGGTGCCAGACTCGGCTGTGCAGACAACGGGACCCATCCGAGGAGGGCGAGAATGCTCACCACCCGTTTCGTCAACGGCGCACCGAACTGGATCGACGTCGGCACCTCCGACATCGAAGGTGCCACCTCTTTCTACGGCGGTCTCTTCGGCTGGCAGTTCGAGTCGGCGGGACCGGAGGCCGGCGGCTACGGCTTCTTCCAGCTGGACGGCAGGACCGTCGCGGGCGGCATGCAGACCTCCGCCGAGCAGGGGCCGCCCTCCTGGAACCTCTACTTCCAGAGCCCGGACGCGGAGGCCACGGCCAAGGCCGCCGAACAGGCGCACGGCAGCGTGCTCCTGCCGCCCATGGACGTGATGGACCGGGGCAGGATGGCGATCCTCGCCGACCAGGCGGGCGTGCCGTTCGGGATCTGGCAGCCCGGCCTGACCAAGGGCGTCGACCTGGCGGGCGACCCGGGCTCCCTGTGCTGGGTCGAGCTGTACGCGCGGGACATCGCGGCGGCCGCCGCCTTCTACCACGCGACGCTCGGCCTGGAGACCTCCGCCGTCTCCTTCCCCGGCGGCACATACACCTGCGTCAATCCGGCCGGCGCCGGGGAGGACGCCATGTTCGGCGGCTTCGTCGACCTGGCCGACGACCCGGTCGAGGCGGCGGTCGGCGCGTCCTGGCTGCCGTACTTCGAGGTCACCGACGCCGCGGCCGCCGTCGACCGGGCGCTGGCGCTCGGCGGCAGTGTGCGGATGCCCGCCACCGCCATCGAGGGCGTCGGGAGCATCGCCAAGCTCGCCGACCCCTACGGAGCCCGCTTCGCGGTGATCAAGAGCGCGCCGCCACAGCCGTAACACCGAGCGGAGCCGGGGCGGCGGGACTACGCGGAGGCGCGGAGGACCAGGGTCGTCGGCCTGACCATGCTGGAGGGCACGTCGGCCGCGCCCGCGCGCGTCTCCCCGGCGGTTGGGCGCCGCAGGCCGCGCAGCAGCAGACGGGCCATCAGCCGGCCCATCTCCTCGATGTCCTGACGGACCGTCGTGAGGGGTGGGTCGGTCTGTTCGGCGACGGGCAGCATGTCGTCGAAGCCGATCACGGCCACGTCCTCGGGCACCCGCCGGCCCCGCTCGCGCAGCACGCGCAGGGCGCCCGCCGCGGTCAGGTCGTTGGCGGCGAACACCGCGTCCAGGTCGGGGCAGCGGTCGAGGAGTTCGCGCATCGCCCGCTCGCCGCCGGCCGGTGTGAAGTCGCCCTGGGCGATGAGCCGCGGGTCGGCGTCGGCCCGGACGTCCCGGAACCCGTCGAGCCGGTCCACCGCGGAGGTCTGGTCGAGCGCCCCGGTGATGTGCGCGATGCGGTTGCGGCCGAGGCCGACGAGATGCCGTACGGCCTCACGGGCACCACCCCGGTTGTCGCTGTCGACGTACAGCACGCCGCTTCGGCCGTCGCTCCAGCCGGGCCGTCCGCCGAACACGGTCGGGATGCCGGCGCGCTGGATCAGTCCGGGCAGCGGATCGTCGAGGTGCAGCGAGAAGACGAGGGCCCCGTCGACATGGCCGCCGGCGAGATAGCGGCCGACGCGGGCGTGGTCGTCCCGCCCTTCCGTCAGCAGCAGCACGAGCTGGTTGTCGTGTGCCGTCAGCTCCTTGCTGATCCCGCGCAACTGGAGGGCGAAGAAGGGGTCGGTGAAGACCCGGGTCTCCGGTTCGGCGACCACCACGGCGATCGCGTCGTGCCGTTTCGTCACCAGGCTGCGGGCCGCCTGGTTGGGGACGTACCCCAGTTCCTCCACCGCCTGCCGGACCCGTTCGACGAGGGGTTCGCGCACCCCGTCCCCGCCGTTGACCACACGGGAGACGGTGGCCCGTGAGACACCCGCCCGGGCGGCCACGGCCTCCAGCGTCGGGCGCTGCGCTGTCTCGGTCACTTCGCGGCTCCTCGTCGGCGGTTGCGGATCAGGATAGCCGCGGCCGACCAGGCGGTGAGAGCGCTCTCGATGCGTCGTGCGTCCGGTGGTGTTCCGTCAGTGCCCGTGCCGGAGTCCGTGCTCGTGCGGCTCGTGGCCCGGAATCGTCCCGTCCGGCTTCTTCACCAGGAACAGGCCCACCATCCCCATGTCGGAGTGGCTCTGCACATGGCAGTGGTACATCCACGCGCCCGCCCCCACACCCTCCCCCGCGAGCACCTGGAAGCCGAAGGAGTCCGCCGGGCCCACGATCTTGTTGTCGACGACCTGACTCGGGTCGTCGGGGCCGGTGAGCATGCCCGTGCGGTTGTCCGCCCAGCGGTGACCGTGCAGATGGAAGGTGTGGTAGTACTCGCCGTGCGTGATCATGACGAATTCGACGCGATCGCCGACCGTGGCCTCGAAGTCGGGGCCCGTGTGCGCCGGTCTGTTGTTGATCGTCATGTCGTTGAAGACGATCGTGTACGTCCGGTCCGGCAGCACGTCTCCCTTGCGGCGCACGATCACCGGCCCGTACAGGCCCTTGCGGATGCCGCCGGTGCCGTGTTCGGTGCCGACGACGTGATCGTGGTAGTGCCAGTAACCCGCGCTGCCCGCCCGCCAGGTGCCGTCCGTGCGGCGGCCGGGGGCATGCGTGCGCCAGGTGTAGGTGCGGGTGCCGCCCGGCTCGACGTCACTCCTGTTCAGCTTCGTGCCGTCACTGGTGATCTCGTAGTCCAGGCCGTGCACGTGCAGGCTCGCGGCGACGTCGAGGGTGTTCTCGAACTCGATGTGCAGGGTGTCGCCCTCGTCGAGTTCGATCAGCGGACCGGGGATCGTCGCCTTCCCCTTCTCGAAGCCGTAGCCCAACTGCCCGTCCGGGAGCTTCTCGGCATACACCTTCAGGTGTCTGACCACGCCGCCGGCCGGCGCGGTCCTCACCGGTCCGTCCGCGCTCACGGCCTCGGGCCCCAGAGACAACGATGTCGCGACGGCCGCGCCGCCCAGCAGGACACGCCGGTTGAAACCACGTCTGTCCATGCGAACTCCCCACCCTGGTACGGAATTTGCGGAGACGAACCTGTGATGAACCTGTGGGACGGTACCGGCCCCGGCGCCGTTTATCCACACTCAGGACAAAGTTCGTGCCATTGCGGTCATAGCTATTGGCGGGGCACGCAAAGGGGTCTAGCTTCCTTCGCGTTGTTGCTGTGACCGAGGAGGTGCCCATGCACTTACGAGGGTTGAGCACGGGAAGTGCCAGAAGACGGACCTGGGCGGCCACCGTGACCGCCGGGATCGTCGCCGCCGGACTGCTGTCGGGACCTGCCGCGAGCGCGCGGCCGGCGCCGGACCCGTCCCTGACAACGATGTCCATCATCTCGCCACCGGGCGGCGCGAACGTACGGGTGCTGATCTTCCACGGATCGGCGGCGGCCGGTGACGAGTCGCCGGTCGTCGACGCCGGGATCGAGGCGATCGAGCGGATCGGGCTCTCCGGACCCGAGAACCAGCGCTTCGCGGTGGAGGCCACGGACGACGCCTCGGTCTTCACCGACGAGACCGAGCTGGGCCGTTACCACGCGATCGTGTTCCTGACCGGCGGCGGCGACGTCCTCGATGCCGAGCAGGAGGCGGGCCTCGAGGCCTACATGGAGGCCGGTGGCGGTTTCCTCGGCGTCCATGACGCCGCCCGGGCGGAACCGTACTCGGACTGGTTCACCGGTCTGGTCGGCGCCCGCCCGGCCGCCGGCGGACCGACGGACGTGCAACGGGCCACCGTGGAAGTTGGTGACCGGCAGCATCCGGCCACCAAGGACCTGCCGTTGCAGTGGAAGCGCCCCGACCAGTGGCTCAACTGGGTGAAGAACCCGTCGGGCGACGTGCACACCGTGGCGCGGGTGCGCGAGTCGACGTACCGGCCGGGCACGAGTGCGAACGGCGCGGACCACCCGGTCAGTTGGTGCCGTGACTACGACGGCGGACGCTCCTTCTACACCGGCATGGGTGGCACGGTGTCCTCGTACGACGAGACGGACTTCCGCGCGCACCTGCGCGGAGCCCTGCTGTGGACCACCCGCCTCGTGCGGGCCGACTGCAAGGCGACGATCACGGGCAACTACAGGGCGGAGCGGCTCACCCAGCCCAACCAGCCGGGCCAGAACGACCAGATCGGCGAGCCGCACGGGCTGGTCACCGCACCCGACGGCCGGGTGCTCTACATCGGCCGGGGCGGAGCGGACTCCTCCCGGCCGGTGATCACCGACTGGAACAACCCGGACGTCGGCAAGGGCAAGGGCCAGATCCACGTCTACGACCCGAAGACCAAGAAGGTCACACTGGCCGGCGAGTTGACAGTCTTCGGCAACAAGGGCGGCGGCGACGAGCTGGTCAAGGTCGAGGAGGGTCTGCTCGGCATCGAACTCGACCCGCGCTTCGAGCAGAACGGCTGGGTGTACCTGCACTACACCCCGCACGCGCGCCTCGACCGCGACACGCAGACCGCCGAACGGCGTGTCTCACGCTTCACCCTCGACCCGGCCACCGACAGGCTCGACCTGAGCAGCGAGAAGGTGCTGCTCAAGTGGCCGGTACAGGTGCACAGTTGCTGCCACGCGGGCGGCGGGATGGCCTGGGACTCGAAGGGCAACCTGTACATCGCCACCGGTGACAACAACTCCAGTGGCTTCAGCGGCGGTTACTCCGGCAACAACCCGCAGCCCGCCTACAAGGGTGTCTCCTTCGCCGACGCCCGCCGCACCGCCGGCAACACCAACAACCTCAACGGCAAGATCCTGCGCATCCACCCCGAACCGGACGGGACGTACACGCTGCCCGACGGCAACCTCTTCACCGGCCGGGAGACCGACGAGGGCGGTGGCAAGACGCGCGGCGAGATCTATGTGATGGGCGTGCGCAACCCGGCACGCATCTCCGTCGACCGGCGGACGGACGTCCTGTACGCGGGCTGGGTCGGCCCGGACGCGGGCAAGCCGTCGACGACCTGGGGCCCCGCCAAGTACGACACCTTCGCCGCGATCACCAAGGCGGGCAACCGGGGCTGGCCGTACTGCATGGGCAACAAGCAGCCCTACCGGGACCGCAACCTGCCGGATCCCTCCAAGCCGCTGGGCTGGTACGACTGCGACCACCCGAGGAACGAGTCGCCGAACAACGACGGCCTCGTCAACCTGCCCCCGGTCACCGGCAACAACATCTGGTACTCGCCCCAGGGCGGCGCCCCCGACTACCCGCGCGACGCGAACGGCGTCCCGTCGTACAAGCAGCAGGAGGCCACCTATCTGCTGCCGTGGCTCAAGGGCGGCGGGCAGGCCGCGATGAACGGGCCGGTCTACCGGTACGACGCGGCGAGCACGAGTGCGGCCAAGTGGCCCTCCTACTGGGACGGCAAGTGGTTCGTCGGCGACTTCTACGACGCCGACCAGCCGCGCAACGCCGTCCTCATGGATCCGAAGACGCAGGGCGAGGGCGGTCTGCCCGTCCACGCGGAGTCCCTGAAGAAGATCGTGCCGATCGGCAACGACGGCATCAAGAACCTCATGGACTGGAAGTTCGGTCCGGACGGTGCGCTGTACGTCCTCGACTACGGCCGCGGCTTCTTCACCTCGGACTCCAAGTCAGCTCTGTGGAAGGTCACTTACACGGGCGGCGGGCCCACTCCTGCCGCCGGTCTGCTGGCGGGGGGAGCTCGGTGACACGGCAGCGAAGAATCCTGACGGCCCTGCTGGCCGCCGTACTGATGATGCTCGGGCTGCAGTCGACGGCCGGAGCGCAGCCCGAACGGTCGGCGGCCGCCGCCGCCCAGGTGCTCACCTGGACCGCCGGCGACGACATCACCGCGTACGGGTCGGCGCCGACGACCGCGGTGGCGGGCACGACGACGATCGTCTTCGAGAACAGCGCGGCGACCGGCAACACCACCGGCATGCCGCACACGCTGACCTTCGGCACCTCGGACCCGGAGTACAACGACGACGTCCAGCTCAACATCCTCGCCAACCCCAACGACGACCAGGGCGGCCGCCACACCGCCGAGGTCACCCTCACGCCGGGCCGCTACTTCTACCACTGCACGATCCCCGGTCACGGGCAGATGCAGGGCATCCTCGTGGTGACCGAGGGCGGCGGTGAGGACACCACGGCGCCCGAGGTCTCGGCCGAGGTGAGCGGTGCGCGCAACGCGCAGGGCGAGTACGTCGGTTCGGCGACGGTGACGGTGAGCGCCACCGACACCGGCGGCTCCGGCGTCGACCGCGTCGAGTACGCGCTCGGCGACGCGGGGGCCTGGCAGCCGTACACCACGCCGGTCGTCGTGGACCAGGTCGGCAGCCACCGGGTCCGCTATCGCGCGCTCGACAAGGCCGGAAACGTGTCCGCCGAGAAGAGCGCCGCGTTCACGGTCGTCGCACCGCCGTCGGACGACACCGCGCCGCCGGAGACCTCGGCGACGGTGAGCGGGGAGCGGAACGCCGACGGCACGTACATCGACATGGCCACGGTGACCGTCTCGGCCTCGGACACCGGCTCCGGGGTCAACACGATCGAGTACGCGGTGGACTCCGGTGCCTGGCAGCCGTACACCGCGCCCGTGATGGTGCACCAGGTGGGCACGCACGCCGTGCGCTACCGGGCCACCGACAGGGCGGGCAACGTGTCCGCGGACAAACGCGTGGAGTTCACGGTGGCCGCCGCGCCCCCGCGGGACACGACGGCGCCGGTGACCGGTGTGGGCGTCGACGGCACGCGGAACTCCGCCGGTGCGTACGTCGGCAACGCCAGGGTGACCGTGAGTGCGACGGACGAGGGCGGTTCGGGTGTCGACCGGATCGAGTACTCACTCGACGGCGGACCGTATATCGCATACACCGCATCCGTGGTGGTCGATCGCGCCGGCACCCACTCCGTCGCCTACCGGGCGAGCGACAAGGCGGGCAACACCTCCGCGGCCCGCACCGTGAGCTTCACGGTGGTGGCCGGCGGCGGGGTCCCCGCCCCCAACTGCCCGGAGTACGACGAGCGGCGGACCGTCGTCGTCGGCACGGTCGACTCGGGCGTCCCCAACCGGGTGACCGACAACCGGTGCCGGATCAACGAGCTGATCGAGGACGAGAAGGAGTGGACCTCCCAGGCCCTGTTCCTCAAGCACGTGCGGACGGTCCTGGACGGGCTGTTCAGGGAAGGAGTCGTCGACCAGCGCGAGAACGACGCGATCCGGCAGGCCGCCCGCCGGTCGGGCATCGGCACACCGGGCCAGACGGAGGGCTACCGCACGATCCTCGACGGCAGCGCGGACTCCTTCGCCAGGTGGGAGCAGGTGGGCGGCGGTTCGTTCGGGCTGAACCCCGACGGGTCGATCACCTCCGGCACCTCGAAGGACGGCCTGGGCATGCTGTGGTTCCCGCAGCGCAAGTACGGCGACTTCTCGCTCAGGCTGCAGTGGCGCGACGACGCCCCGGGCACCGGCAACG
Organism: Streptomyces sp. NBC_00289; assembly: GCF_041435115.1. Classification (NCBI taxonomy): domain Bacteria; kingdom Bacillati; phylum Actinomycetota; class Actinomycetes; order Kitasatosporales; family Streptomycetaceae; genus Streptomyces; species Streptomyces sp. NBC_00289. Next base: position 2,300,388 of record NZ_CP108046.1, read on the forward strand.
CCAACTCCGGTGTGTTCGTGCGGTTCCCCTGGGTCCACGACCACCCCGAGGAACCGCAGCCGGAGTGGGCCGCCATCAAGTACGGGCACGAGGTGCAGGTGCTCGACCGCCCCGACGGCGACATGTACAAGACGGGTTCGGTCTACGGCTTCGACCGGGTGGGACTCGCCGGTGCCGGCGTCACCCAGAAGGGCACCTGGAACGACTACGAGATCCGTGTGGTCGACCAGCACTACTCGGTCTACCGCAACGGCCTGCTGATCAACGAGTTCGACAACACCGGCGGCCAGGACTTCACCCCGCCCCGCTCGGACGACCCGGGCACGGACGGGCGACGGTTCGCCTCGGGCTACCTCGGACTCCAGGTGCACAGCACGACGGACGTCGTCTCGTACCGTGACATCCGGATCAAGGAGTTGTAGGTGACGAAGGAGGTGCCTCCGGCGGGGGCGCCTCCTTCCCGGCCCGGCCCGGCTCCTTCTTCGCCACCGGGCCCGGCGCCTTCTTCGCCCGGCTGGGCTGGACCCTGCTCGGCTCCCCCGGCATCTTCGGGTACTCCGGCGGATAGGGCAGGTCGCCGAGCCCGTGGTCGTGCTCGTCGCGGCGCGCGAGGTCGAGCAGGGGTTCGAGGGAGAACGCGTGCTCGTCCATGTCGGCGTGCACGTCGCCGAGTTCGGCGAACCGCGGGGGCATGGTGGCGAGGTCGAAGTCCCTCGGGTGGGCCTCGCCGACCTCCTCCCAGCGCAGCGGTGCCGAGACCGGGGCGTGCGGACGGGGACGTACGGAGTAGGCGGAGGCGATGGTGCGGTCGCGCGCGGTCTGGTTGTAGTCCACGAAGATGCGCTCGCCCCGCTCCTCCTTCCACCACTTGATGGTCACCCGGTCGGGCATCCGGCGTTCCATCTCGCGGCCGACCGCGATCGCCGCCCGCCGGACCTGGGTGAAGGTCCAGCGCGGCTCGATGGGCACGAAGACGTGCAGGCCGCGGCCGCCCGAGGTCTTGGGCCAGCCGCGCAGTCCGCCGAACTCGTCGAGGACGGCGCGCAGTTCGTGGGCGGCGCGGGCCGCGTCGTCGTAGTCGGTGCCGGGCTGCGGGTCGAGGTCGATGCGGAGTTCGTCCGGGCGGTCGACGTCGTCGCGGCGCACCGGCCACGGGTGGAAGGTGAGGGTGCCGTACTGGGCGGCCCACAGCACGGCGGCCTCCTCGGTGGGGCACATCTCGTCCGCGCTGCGGCCGCTGGGGAAGGTGATGTGGGCGGTCGGGATCCAGTCGGGCATGTTCTTCGGCGCCCGCTTCTGGAAGAAGGACTCGCCGCTGACGCCGTCCGGGTAGCGCTCCAGGGTGGTGGGGCGGTTGCGCAGGGCGCGCAGGATGCCGGGGGCGACGGCCTGGTAGTAGCGGGCCAGGTCCAGCTTGGTGAAGCCCCGCTCCGGGAAGAAGACCTTGTCCGGGCTGGACAGCCGTACGCTGCGGCCGCCCGCCTCCAGTTCCACCGCTTCGCCCATGCGAGCCACGGTAGGCGCACCTCGCATCCCTCGCATCCCTCGTACACCGGGCGACAGCGGACGGATGGGCGCAGAATCGGAGCATGGATCTGCCGGTGATGCCGCCCGTGAAGCCGATGCTCGCCAAGTCGGTGGCGAAGATCCCGCCCGGTATGCACTACGAGGCGAAGTGGGACGGCTTCCGGGCGATCGTGTTCCGCGACGGGGCCGAGGTCGAACTCGGCAGCCGCACCGGCAAGCCGCTGACCAGGTATTTCCCCGAACTGGTCGCGGCACTGAAGGAGCGGCTGCCCGAGCGCTGCGTACTGGACGGGGAGATCGTGATCGCACGGGAGGGGCGGCTGGACTTCGACGCGCTCACCGAGCGCATCCATCCGGCGGACTCCCGGGTGCGGACGCTGGCCGAGCGGACCCCATCCTCGTTCGTGGCCTTCGACCTGCTGGCGCTCGCCGACGAGTCGCTGCTGGACGTCCCGCTGAGCGACCGCAGGGCGCTGTTGACCGGGACGCTGGCCGAGGTGACGGCTCCCGTGCACGTGGCGCCTGCGACGACCGACACCGAGGTGGCGCGGCAGTGGTTCGAGCAGTTCGAGGGCGCGGGCCTGGACGGTGTCGTCGCCAAACCGCTCGACCTGCCGTACCGCCAGGACGAACGCGCCATGTTCAAGATCAAGCACGAGCGTACGGCGGATGTCGTCGTCGCCGGCTACCGCCTGCACAAGAGCGGCCCCGTCGTGGGCTCGCTGCTGCTGGGCCTGCACGACGAGCAGGGCAGGCTCCAGCACGTGGGGGTGTCCGCGGCCTTCTCCATGCTTCGGCGCGCCGAACTGGTCGAGGAGCTGGAGCCGCTGCGCATGACCGACGTCACGGGTCACCCGTGGGCGGCCTGGTCCGAGGCGGCGGCGCACGAGTCGGCCCGGCTGCCGGGCGCGCCCAGCCGCTGGTCCGGCAAGAAGGACCTGTCCTGGGTACCGCTGCGGCCGGAGCGGGTGGCCGAGGTGGCGTACGACCACATGGAGAACGGGGCGCGCTTCCGGCACACGGCCCGGTTCCGCCGCTGGCGGCCGGACCGTATGCCCGAGAGCTGCACGTACGCGCAACTGGAGGAACCGGTGAGCTATGACCTGGCGGAGATCCTCGGCCCGCCGGCGTGACTCAGGGCTGCATCAGCACCTTGACCGCGCCGTCCTGCTTGCGCTGGAACATCTCGTACGCGTGCGGGGCGTCGGTGAGCGGCACGCGGTGGGTGGCGAAGTCGTCGACACCGAGCGGGTCCTCGTCGGTGAGGTACGGGATGATCTCGTCGCTCCAGCGGCGGACGTTGGCCTGGCCCATCCGTATCTGGATCTGCTTGTCGAACATCGTGAGCATCGGCAGCGGATCGGCCATGCCGCCGTACACCCCGGAGAGCGAGATGGTGCCGCCGCGCCGGACCAGCTCGATGGCGGTGTGCAGGGCGGCGAGCCGGTCGACGCTGAAGCGTTCCGAGAGCGGGCCGCTCAGCTTCCGGGGCAGCAGGGCGGAGGCGTTCTGGATCATGCGGGCGGCCGCACTGCCGTGTGCCTCGGTGCCCACCGCGTCGATCACGGCGTCCGGGCCGCGGCCGTCCGTCTGGTCGCGGATGGCCTGGACGAGTTCCTTCTCGGTGTCGAAGCTGCGGAGGTCGAACGTCTCCACGCCCCGGGCGCGGGCCCGGCGCATCCGGTCGCTCACCAGGTCCACGCCGAACACCCGGCCGGCGCCGCGCACCTGGGCGACCCGGCAGGCCATGTCCCCGATCGGGCCGAGGCCGAGCACCGCGACGCTGCCGCCCTCGGGGATGTCCGCGTAGGAGACCGCCTGCCAGGCGGTGGGCAGGACGTCGGAGAGGTAGACGAAGCGGTCGTCGGGCGGGCCCTCGGGGACCTTGATGGGGCCGAACTGCGCCTGCGGGACGCGCAGGTACTCGGCCTGGGCACCCGGTACGGCGCCGTACAGACGGGTGTAGCCGAACAGGGCGGCGCCCATGCCCTCGCTGCTGACCTGGGTGGTCTCGCACTGGGTGGGCAGTCCGGTGATGCACATCCAGCAGTCGCCGCAGGCGATCTGGAACGGCACCACGACCCGGTCGCCGGCCGACAGGTCGGGCACCCCGGCGCCGACCTCCTCGACGATGCCCATGGGCTCGTGCCCGAGGATGTCGCCAGGGGTCATGAAGGGCGTGAGTACCTCGTAGAGGTGCAGGTCGGAGCCGCACAGCCCGCTGGAGGTGATGCGGATGACGGCATCCGTCGGCTTCTCGATCCTCGGGTCGGGCACGTTGTCCACCCGCACGTCCCGCTTGCCCTGCCAGGTCACTGCCTTCATGGCGCGCACTCCCTGTGCCGAGTCGGCTGTCCGGTTCTGGGGTGGCGCCCGAGTACCCGGGGGCCGCGCCCCGAACCGCGACCGTGGGCTGATCGGCTCACTCGACGGGCGCGAGCAGAAGCGAACGGGTATAGCCACCGATGAACGTATAAGCGCACCATCCCTGACACGAGAAGTGGTGGCCACGGTGGGCATGAGACGCACGGCGCGCAGACCGCGCGCCAGAACGACGGTGGCGCTGCTGGCCGCCACGGTGACGGCCTCCCTGGCGGTGGGGTGCACGGGGCAGGGCGGCCCGGCCGACGACGGACGCGGGCAGCTGCGGACCCCGGTCCCGAGCCGCGCCACCGACAGCAGCCGAAGCCCCGGCCCCACCGGCACCGCCCGGACCGGCTCCGTACTCGCCGTGAAGATCGACAACGTGCCCGCGGCCCGGCCGCAGACCGGTCTGGACACCGCGGACGTCGTGTACGCCGAGCAGGTCGAGGGCGGTCTGAGCCGCCTCATGGCGGTCTACGCGAGCAGGTTCCCCAAGGCCGTCGGGCCGGTGCGCAGCGCACGTGAGTCCGATCTCGAGCTGCTGCGCCAGTTCGACAGGCCGACGCTCGCCTTCTCCGGGGCACAGCACAAACTGCTGCCGCTCATCGACAAGGCGTCCCTGCGGGCGGCGCGGCCCGAGACGGTCTCCGACGCCTACTACCGCGGCTCCGGCAGAGTCTCACCGCACAACCTCTACCTGCGTCCCGCCCGGCTGGGCCCCTCGGCCCCGGGCTCCGACGCGCTGACGACCGGCTTCCACTACGGGGCCGCGCCCGCGGGCGGCACTCCGGAGACCTCGCGCACCGTCCGCTACCCGGCGGCCCGCTTCACCTTCACCTGGTCCGGCGACCGGGAGCGCTGGACGGTGTCCATGGACGGGACCCCCGCCGTGAGCCCGGGCGGGAAGCGGGTGGCACCCGCGACGGTCGTCGTGCAGTACGTGAAGGTGCGCCGGTCCGCCTTCCACGACTTCCTCGGCAACAACACGCCGTACACGCAGACGGTGGGCACCGGGAAGGCGACGGTGCTGCGCGACGGACGGGCCTACGACGTCGAGTGGTCGCGGCGGCGGGCCGTGGACGGCACGGAGTTCACCGCGCCGGACGGCACGCCGGTGAACTTCGCGCCCGGCCAGGTGTGGGTGGTGCTCGCGAAGGCGCCCTGACCCCCGCCCGGCGGCGGACGCGCCGCGGTGAGGCCGGGTCGGCGGGCGTGCTCAGGGTCCGGTGGCGGCGAGGGGCTCCGTCGGGTTGCGGAGTCCCTCGGCCGCGTCCGAGACGCGCTGGATGAGGTCGAGGAACTGAGCCTGTTCGGCGCCGGAGAGGGGGGCCAGGAAGACCTGGTTCATCCGGGCCGTGCGGACGGTCAGCTTGCGGTGGGTGCGCGTCCCCTCCTCCGTGAGGCGCAGCAGGAAGCGGCGGCCGTCCTGCGGGTCGCGGACCTTGTCGAGCAGGCCGCGCCGGCCGAGCCTGCTGATCACCTCGGCGATGGTGGACCGGTCGAGCCCCACCCGTTCCCCCACCGTGCGCTGGTCGAGACCCGGCTCCGCGACGAGCGCGTTGAGGACCGCGAACTGCGGCGAGGTGATCTCCTCGGAGACCATGGCGTTCCAGAGCAGGTAGTGCGCCTGCTGCAGCCGCCGGGCCAGGTGCCCGGGGTGGCTGCTGAGGTCCACGGCGGCCATGAGCGCTCCCGAAGTCGTCCGCGTCTCCGCGTCTTGCTGCTGCACTTTCGTTGGTGCACTGAAGGATACCCGTCGATGGCGCGACTGTCTCGGGGTTCCCACGCGTCGTTTACCTTGCGTTATTCGAGGGTCTTGACGCTGAAACGGTCCGGTGGCAGCGTGAGGGAACGTCACCGAAATACTCAGTGCCCTGATTAATTCTGGACCGGGCGCTCTGCATCGGCGTCGGCCAGGGGCCCGCCCTGGTCCTCGAACGGTAGGAACACCCATGGAACTCACCCAGCAGGACATCGACCTGGAGATCGCGGCCGAACACGCCGCGTACGAGAAGCGGGTCGCCGACGGCGCGCCCGTCGAGCACCACCCGCGCCGCGACTACGCGCCCTACCGGTCCTCACTGCTGCGCCATCCCCGGCGGCCGCCGGTCGCCATCGACGTGAGCCAGGACCCGGAGCTGGTGGAACTGTCCTCGCCCACCTTCGGCGAGCGGGACATCACCGAGATCGACAACGACCTGACCCGGCACCACACCGGCGAGCCGATCGGCGAACGCATCACCGTCTCCGGCCGGCTCCTGAACCGCGGCGGGCGCCCGGTCCGCGGCCAGCTGGTCGAGATCTGGCAGGCCAACTCGGCCGGCCGCTACGCCCACCAGCGCGAACAGCACGACGCGCCGCTGGACCCCAACTTCACCGGCGTCGGCCGCACGCTCACCGACGACGACGGCTTCTACCGCTTCACCACCGTGCAGCCCGGCCCCTACCCGTGGCGCAACCACGTCAACGCCTGGCGGCCGGCGCACATCCACTTCTCCCTGTTCGGTGCGGCGTTCACCCAGCGGCTCGTGACCCAGATGTACTTCCCGAACGACCCGCTCTTCCCCTACGACCCGATCCTGCAGTCCGTGACGGACGACGCGGCCCGCCAGCGCCTGGTCGCCACCTACGACCACAGCCTGTCCGTGCCCGAGTTCTCGCTCGGCTACCACTGGGACATCGTGCTCGACGGCCCCTCCGCCACCTGGCTCGAAGAAGGACGCTGACCTGCCATGACGAAGATCGACACGAGCAGCCCGGAGAGCGTGCCGCCCACCCCGTCGCACACGGTCGGCCCCTTCTACGGGTACGCGCTGCCCTTCCCCGGCGGCGGGGACATCGCGCCCGTCGGCCACCCGGACACCATCACCGTGCAGGGACACGTGTACGACGGCGCGGGCCGGCCGCTGCCGGACGCCTTCGTGGAGCTGTGGGGGCCGGACCCGGACGGCAACCTGCCGACCACCGACGGCTCGATCCGGCGCGACCCGGCGACCGGCGGCTACCTGGGCCGCAACGGCGTGGAGTTCACCGGCTGGGGTCGCGTCCAGACCGACGCCAACGGCCACTGGTACGCCCGTACACTGCGGCCCGGCGCGCGCGGACGCAGCGCGCCCCACCTCAGCCTGTGCGTCTTCGCGCGCGGCCTGCTCGTGCACCTCTTCACCCGGATCTACCTGCCGGGCGACGAGGCGGCGCTGGCCGCGGACCCGCTGCTGTCCCGGGTGGAGGAAGAACGACGCGGCACGCTGATCGCGGCGGACGGCGGCCTCGGCACGTACCGTTTCGACATCCGCCTTCAGGGCGAAGGCGAAACGGTCTTCCTGGAGTTCCAGTGACACCCTCTGCCGACCCGGCCGGCCCCGCCGACCCCGACACCGGCCTGCTCGCCCCCGGCTGGGCGGGCTCCGCGGCGGCGGCCGCGACCGGTGACACCGCCTATCTGCGGGCCCTCCTCGACGCGGAGACCGCCCTGACCCGGGCCCAGGCCTCGCTGGGCCTGGCACCTGCCGAGGCGGCGACGGCGGTGACCGAGGCCGCCGACCCGGACCGCTTCGACGCACGCTCGCTCGCCGAGCGGGCCCGGGCCGGCGGCAACCCGGTGATCCCACTGGTCGCCGAGCTGACCAGGGCGGTCGGCGAGGAGCACGGTCCGTACGTGCACCGTGGCGCGACCAGCCAGGACATCATGGACACCGCGACGATGCTGGTCGCCCGGCGCGCGCTGGCCCCGGTCCTCGCCGACCTCGGCCGCACCGAGCGGGCCCTCGCCCGACTGGCCGCCGAACACCGGGACAGCGCGCTGCCGGGACGGACGCTCACCCAGCACGCCGTACCCACGACGTTCGGGCTCAAGGCGGCCGGCTGGCGGTCGCTGGTGCTGGACGCGCGGGACAGGGTGAGCGCCGTACGCAACTCGCTGCCCGCCCAACTGGGCGGCGCGGCGGGGACCCTGGCGGCCTTCGGGGCGTACGGAGCGCCCGAGCCGGCCCTGCTGCCGCCCGCCTATGCCCGTGAGGTCGGCCTGCGGGCGGCCGACCTGCCCTGGCACACCCTGCGCACCCCGATCGCCGACCTCGCCGGGTGCCTGGCGTTCACGGCCGGGGCGCTGGGCAAGATCGCGGCGGACGTGCTCACCCTCTCCCGCACCGAGATCGCGGAGGTCGCGGAGGGCAGCGGCGGCGGGTCGTCGGCCATGCCGCACAAGGCGAACCCGGTACGGGCCACGCTCCTCGCCGCCGCGGCCCGGCGCGCGCCGCAGCTCGCGGCCACGCTCTACGCGGCGCTGGTCGCGGAGGACGAGCGGCCGGCCGGGGCCTGGCACGCCGAGTGGGAACCGCTGCGGGACCTGCTCCGGCTGGCCGGCGGGGCGGCCCGGGACGCCGCCGAACTCGCCGAGGGACTGCGGGTCCGTCCGGACACCATGCGGGAACACCTCGGACTCACCCACGGCTTGATCGTCTCCGAGCGGCTGTCGGCGGAACTGGCCGGACTGCTCGGCCGCGCCCGCGCCAGGTCCCTGCTCACCGACCTCGCCGAGCGCACGTACAACGAGAACCGCACCCTCGGTGAACTGCTGTCGGAGGTGCCCGAGTTGCGGGAGGCCGACCTCGCCGGACTCACCGACCCCACCCGCTACACCGGCTGCGCCGGAGTCCTCACCGACCGTGCCCTGGAGCGACGTTGACCGACACCCTCCTCAACCACCGCGCGGAGGGCCCCACTTCCGCTCCCCCGCTGTTCCTCGGCCCCTCGCTGGGCACGTCGTACGCCCTGTGGGACGCGGTGGCACCGGAACTGTCCATCACCCACCGGGTGGTCCGCTGGGATTTGCCCGGGCACGGCGGCTCCCCGGCCGGTGCCATCGGTCCCGGCGCCACCGTCGGCGACCTGGCCGCACTGGTGCTCGCGCTCGCCGACGCGCTGGGCGTCGAACGGTTCGCGTACGCCGGGGTGTCGCTGGGCGGAGCGGTCGGACTGCATCTCGCCGCGCACCACCCGGAGCGGGTCTCGTCGCTGGCCGTGATCTGCTCGTCCGCCCACTTCAACGGCGCCGGGCCGTGGCAGGAGCGGGCCGCGCTGGTACGGCGCGAGGGGCTCGCCCAGCTCGCCGAGAGCGCCGACTCCCGCTGGTTCACACCCGGGTTCACCGTGCCGGGGCTGGTGCGGGACCAGCGGGACGCCGACCCGGACGCGTACGCCGCCTGCTGCGACGCGCTGGCCGCCTTCGACCTGCGGGACCGGCTCCCGGAGATCTCCGTGCCCACGCTGCTGATCGCCGGCCGCGAGGACCGGGCGACGCCGCCGGCGCATCTGCGGGAGATCGCGGACGCGGTGCCCGGCGCCACGCTCGTCGAGCTGCCGGGGGCCGCGCATCTGGCTCCCGCGCAATGCCCGGAGGCCGTGCTCACCGCGCTGCGCGCCCACTTCGGCGCCGGTGCCCGACGGGGCATGGCGGTACGGCGTGACGTGCTCGGCGACACCCACGTGGACCGGGCGCAGTCCCGGCAGACCCCGTTCACCGCCCGCTTCCAGGACTTCATCTCGCGCTACGCCTGGGGCGAGATCTGGACCGACGAGACGCTCAGCCGCCGCGAGCGCAGCATGATCACCCTCACCGCGCTGGTCGCGCACGGCCACTACGACGAGCTGGCCATGCATGTGCGAGCGGCGCGGCGCAACGGGCTCACGCAGGACGAGATCGGTGCCGTGCTGCTCCAGACGGCCGTGTACTGCGGGGTTCCGGCGGCGAACTCGGCGTTCGCCACGGCACAGCGAGTGCTCGCCGAGGAGGAGACGGAGCGGGAGGAGAGGGAGCGGGGGGAGCGGGAGGAGAAGGGGCACGAGGAGGGCGCTGCGGAGTGAGCCTGCGGGCCCCGCCCACTTGTCCGCTCCGTGAGTACGCGGGGTGCGCGCACTTGTCCGCTCCGTGAGTCCGCAGGGTGCGCGCACTTGTCCGCTCCGTGAGTCCGCAGGTTGCGCACCTGGGCGCCGGGCGAGCCGTCGGTCGCGCGCAGTTGCCCGCAGGACAGGCCGCGTGGGGCGACGGCCGGCCCGGGTCACCGCAGACCGCGGCCCTGCTCCAGTACCTTTCTGGCCTGGGCCACCAGGCCGTCCGCCCCGCACGAACGGGCCAGCGCCAGGCCGCGGTTGAGCTCGGCCGTGGAGCGGGCGGCGATGCCGTACTCGACGCGGGCCGCCGCGTGTTCGTACTGGCAGGGCGAGGCCTCCAGGTAGGCGACGGCCTGGGCGGCCAGCCGGACCGCGCGCTGGCCGGTCTCCAGGGCCGCGGCACAGCGCAGTGCCTCGCCGATCGCGGTGTCGGTGCCGAAGCGCTCGGCGTGCCGGCGGACCTCGGTGGCGAGCCGGGCGGCCCGCACGGGGTCCTTCGTGGCGAGGGCGCGAGCGAGGTCGACGGCCCAGGGAACGAGGACCGGGTTGTGGTGGCCGCGTGCGGTCGCCGCCTTCTCGGCCGCCTCCAGTTCGTTGACGCCGTCCTTGGTGCGGCCGACGGCCAGCAGCAGCCGGCCGCGCACGGACCGCGGGTCGGGCAGCACGATGGTGGACGGGTACGGCGGCGCGAAGCCGTACTGTTCGGCGATCGCCCAGGCCTCCTCGACGTGGCCGCGGGCGAGCAGCGTGTCGACGAGGTTGCAGGTCGCCGACCAGTACAGCGGCAGGCCGCGGCCGACGCGCTCGGCCAGCCGCAGCGACTCGCGCAGGGACGTCTCGGCCTCCCGCAGCCGGCCGCGCCTGCGGTGGCCGAGGCCGACGTAGGCATGGGCGAGGGCGAGGTGGCCGCCGCTCCAGCCGGCCGTCTCGTAGGCGCGCAGCCCCTCCGTGTAGAGGGCCTCGGCGCGGTCGAGCCGGTCGGTGTAGGCGTACGCGTTGGCGAGCATCAGCAGCAGCTCGATGCCCCACTCGGTGTCGGTCCAGCCGAGACCGGGAGCGAGGCGGCCGTTGACGAGGGCGCGGTCGCAGAGTTCGACGACCTCCTCGGCGTTCTCACCGCGGGTCATGGCGTCGAAACCGCGCAGAATCAGCAGCGCGCGCTCGGAGTTGTCGCGGCCGGTGCAGGTACGGACGAGTTCGGCGAGGCTCTCGGCGCGCCCGGGTGAGCTGGTCTCACCGGCGTGCAGGCCCTCCCACATGTAGTGCACTGCCTGCAGCCGCAGCTTGGCGGGCCCGGGTTCGTGCCGGGTGGCCTCCGCCTCGACGGTGCGGACGGCCTCCTCCAACTGGTCGTTGTGGAGCAGTGCCTGGGAGAGGCGGAACACGGCGTCCACGCGCGCGTGGCCGTCGAGACCCGGCATGGCGAGGGCGGTCTGCAGATGACCGATGGTCCTGGCGGGCGCGGTCAGCAGGGTGGCGCAGCCCAGTTCGTAGAGCACACGGGCGTGGACCTCGGGCCGCGGCGGTTCCAGCAGGGCGCGTTCGAGGCAGCGGCGGGCGGCGTCGGGGGCGCCGACAGCGAGGTGTTCGCGGGCGGCCTCGCGCAGTTGCTGGACGAGTTCCTCGTCGTCGTCCGGGTGGACCTGGAGGAGGTGGCGGGAGGCGGCCGCGGCCCCGAGCCCGGAGTCGGTGACGACCTGGGCGGCGATGCCGTGCATGGCGGTGCGCAGGGCGTCGGGGATGGAGTTGTAGACGGCGGTGGCGATCAGCGGGTGGACGAACTCCAGGTCACCCTTGTCCGCGGGGCCGTTCGCGGGGTCGGGGGCGGTGAGGATACGGGCGGTCCGCAGGAGGTCGGCGCAGCGCACCGCCTCGTCGCGGCCCATGGTGGCTAGGCGGGCCACGAGGCTGACGGAGATGCCGGTGCCGAGGATCGCGGCCGCCCAGGCGAACCGGGTGGCGTCGATGCCGAGTTCCTCGAGGCGGGCGACCAGGCCGCCGCCTCGGGCGGAGCGGTTCAGTTCGCGCAGTTCGGCCGCCGTCGACTCGGCGGGCTCGAGTTCGCTGTCGCGCACCTTGGCGAGGAGTTCGACCGTCTCGTACGGGTTGCCGCCGGTGACGGCCCAGACCTCGCGGCAGAACGGGGCGTCGGCGTGTCCACCCAGGGTGGCGCGGGTGAGCCCGGCCGTCGCGTCCGGCGTGAGGGCGCTCAGGCTGGCGACGGGACGGCCCGCTGTGCCGGCGACCGCTTCGAGCAGCCGGGCGCTCTCGCCGGACACCTCACCGGGGCGGCGGGCGACCACGACCAGGACGGACAGGTCGTCGAGGCGTTCGGCGAACGCGGCCAGCCAGCGCAGGGTCTCCTGGTCGGCCCAGTGGGCGTCGTCGATCAACAGGACGAGCGGCCAGTCGCGTTCGGCGAGCCGGCGTACCGCGGCGACCAGGCCGTCGTACACGCCCTGCGGGTCGGCCTGCCGCGCACCGGGGTCCGTGATGCCGAGGGCGGGGCCGGCGATGTCGTACCAGTCCCCGAGGTACTCGCGGGCCTCCTCTGGCAGCAGCGACACGAGCGCCGGCTGCAACAACTGCCTTACCACGTTGAAGGGAACGGACCTGAGCGTCTCACCGCCGCGGGCCGACCACACCGTGCAGCCACGGCGTTCGGCGATGCGACGGGTCTCGGCGAGCAGGGCGGTCTTGCCGAAGCCCGCCTCGCCCCGGATCACCAGCAGGCTGCCCGTGGAGGAGCGGTCCGCGCACAGGACGTCGACCGCGCGCTCCACGGCGGCGACTTCCTCGTCACGCTCCCACAGGGAAAACGAGGCGGCCGTCATGGGCCGTACCTCCGTCATCCCGCTACCTCCCCAAGTCGCCCGAACGACGTACAGACCTCGAGCGTAGTCGCCCCACCACCGAAGTGGAGGCCGGTCCGGGCACCTGTTGCCGTGACGGGTGACTCGGGGTACGCCGGGACGACGCACTGGCGGGGCGACCGGCCCGCTCTGATCTGACTGTCAGTCAAGAGGAGTCGCCAGAACCGGACTTCCGGAGCCGACCGCCTGGCGGTGGACCATCGGCCCTCCAGGAAACGGGCGCCGCAGGCGACTTGGCCGAGTTTTACGCGTGGGACGCGTGGCACGGGGTCGGCGCCTGCGCGACTGCCTCATGCGACTCACCCGACGCACGAAGATCAGCGCGCATGCCCGGGCCGGCGGCGCTCCGGCACCGCCCCGGGGCAGGGGGCGCCACCGACGCGGGTCGGCACGCGGGAGCTCCGACGGCGGGGCAGGCGCGCGGCGCCCGCGCCGCCGTCGGGCCGCGGGCTGCCGCTCCGGGCTGCGGGCTCCGGGCTTCGGGCTTCGGACTGCGGGCTGCGGGCTGCGGGCTGCGGGCTGCCGCTCCGGGCTGCGGGCTGCGGGCTTCGGGCTTCGGGCTTCGGGCTTCGGGCTTCGGGCTTCGGACCGCAGACCGCGGGTTGCGGGTTGCGGGCTTCGGACTGCGGCTGCGGGCTTCGGACTGCGGACCACAGACCGCGGGTTGCGGGTTGCGGGCAGGCAGGCGGAGAACCGTCTCCGCCCACTCCCCGCCAGGACCGGCCATGGCGCAGAACCGTCCCCGGCCGCCCACTCCCCGCCAGGACCGGCCTGCTGCGCTCCTCCGCACGCAGGTGGTTCACGCGGCTCGTCGCGGGTCCGGGTGGCCGTCGGGCGGAGATTCGGTGGATCCGGAGCGGACCCTCTCATCCCTCTTTCACCCTCGCCTCATACGGTGGGGGCATGACGCAGGCGACTCCCCCCGGGTGGTACCCCGATCCCGGGCAGACAAGTGACGGTCCGGCCACCGAGCGCTGGTGGGACGGCAAGGCATGGTCGGACCAGACCCGGCCCACGGGATCGGCGGCCGTATGGGGTCCCCCGACGCTGCCACCGGACGTCGGGGGGCATCCGGCGTATCCGGCGTACCCCGCCCAGTCGGCGGCCGGCGGCTCGCGGCGCGGTCTGCGCACCGGCATAGCCGTCGCGGTGGCGGTGGCGGTGCTCGCGAGCATCGGGGTCGGCGTGTACGTGCTGTCCAAGGACGACGGCGGGGGCAGCGGCACCGCCGCACCGCAGGGGCCGGGCGGCCAGGGTGGACAAGGCGGCCAGGGCGGTCCCTTCGGTGGTTCGGGCGGCACGGGTGGCGGCGGCTCCGGCGGCGCGTCTCCGTCGCCCTCGCCCGACCAGTCCGAGGCGCCGAAGATCGAGAGCGGTTCGGTGACCGACTCGGTCGACGGGATCAGCATCCGGATCCCGGACGGCTGGTACGGCCAGCAGCTGTCCGTGGGCGCGCAGATCACGTCCGAGGACACCTACAAGTGCCCCGGCGAGACCTCCAAGAGCTGCACGAAGGGCGGTGCGTACTCGGCGCCCGCGGTGGCGCTCGGCACGAACGGCAGCACGGCCGAGGCGGTCGCGAAGGCGGACATCGCGGCCAACGCGAAGGAGTCCTACGGCGGCACCACCTACGGCTCGATCACCTCGCACGACGTGCTGGCCTCCAAGGCGGTGACGGTGGCCGGGCAGAAGGGCTACCTGGTGCGCTGGAAGGCGGTCACGAGCAAGGGCTCGGACGGCTACGTCCAGTCGCTCGCCTTCCCCTCACCGGCGAACGCGCAGCAGATCGTCGTCGTCCGCTTCGGTGTCGACGTCGGCGAGAAGCAGTCGGTGATCGACGACATCACCAAGGGCATCAAGGTGTCGACCGGCGGCGGCTCCGGCCAGAAGGTCTGACCGCCCCCCGCACACCGTTCGGCCGGGTGGGGCGCCTCTCCGCTCGAGAGGAACCCCACCCGGCCGGGGGGTGCGCGCCGCCCCCGTCCCCACGGTGCGGCGCGAGCAGGCCACCGTCCAGTCATCCCGTGGACGGCGACCTGGGTATCAGGTGGCGCCGGGGGCCGCTCCGCCGGACAGGCCGAGGGCCGGAAGTACGGCGGCCTCGACGAACCGGACCACGTAGTCCGGGTCGGCGTACTTGCCCTCCAGGACGGGCCGCACGCGCATGATGCCGAACATCTGCGCCGGGATGTACTCCAGCGCCGGGTTGTCGGCGGCGACCTCTCCCCGCTCGACCCCTCGGCGCAGGACCTCCTTGAGCGCGGCGATCTCCGGCTCGACGAGCGCCTCGCGCAGCGCCAGCGCGAGTTCCCGGTCCTGGGTGACGGCGTGCCCGAGCGCCTCGATCAGCTTGCTGTCCTTGCCCGACCACTCCCCCGCGGCCCGCGCCGCCTGGCGCAGGTCCTCGGCGAGGGAGCCGGAGTCGATGTCGGCGAGGGGCACCCGGCGGCTGGCGCGCAGGGCCGCCGCGACGAACTGAGGTTTGGTCTTCCACTGCCGGTAGAGCGTGGACTTGCTGCACCGGGTGCTGGCTGCGATGGCCTCCATGGTGAAGGAGTCGTAGCCGCACTCACGGATCTGTTCCAGCACGGCGTCGAAGAACTCCCGTTCACGCTCCGGCGTGATCTTGGAGCGGCGCGAGGCGGCGACCGTGTCCGGTCCGTCCGCGGCCTGCGACGTCATGGGCTCTGCTCCTCACTCGTGTTTCTTACCGCCTGGGCGGCCTTATTCCCAGTGTGTCGTACTTCCTCGGTGTGAAGTACGTCTATCGATACGCCAGTGTACCGGTACCCGATCGTATCGGTACACTGGCGTATCGGTACGCTGACGTATCGATGAGTTCCACGTGTTCGCGAGCTCGGTCCTCGAGATGAGTCGAGACGGGTCGAGATGAGTTTCGCGGGCACGCCGAGTCATCAGCACGGCCAGCACCACTACACGCACCATCGCCAGTGAAAGTGAAGGGGTCGGGAGATGCATGCCCGCACCGAGCCTGCAGAAGCGGAACCGGGCGCGATAGCGCGACCGCCGCTCGTCCGTGAGCTCCTGCTCGTCGCAGGGCTCTTCCTCGTCTACAAGTTCGGCCGGCAGCTGGCGGCGGGCCACACCACGGAGGCGTTCCACAACGCGCACCGCGTGTGGGACCTCGAACGTGCCGTCCACCTGCCCGGCGAGGGCTCGGCGCAGTCCCTGCTGCTGCACGGCGACACGCTCGCGCACCTGGCGAACACCTACTACGCGACCGTCCACTTCCCGGCCACCGTCGCCTTCCTGGTCTGGCTCTACCTGCGACGCCCGGCGCACTACGTCTGGGCCCGCCGGATCCTCGCGGCGCTCACCTCCGCCGCGCTGCTGACGCACCTTCTCTTCCCGCTCGCCCCGCCGCGGATGCTCACGGCGACCGGCCTGGTGGACACCGCGCGGATGTACGGCCCCTCGGTGTACGGCCCGCCGCGCACCGACCACCTCTCCAACCAGTTCGCCGCGATGCCCTCGCTGCACTTCGGCTGGGCCCTGATGGTGGCGATCGGCCTGATCGTGGCG
The DNA here is from genome assembly GCF_041435115.1 of Streptomyces sp. NBC_00289. Classification (NCBI taxonomy): domain Bacteria; kingdom Bacillati; phylum Actinomycetota; class Actinomycetes; order Kitasatosporales; family Streptomycetaceae; genus Streptomyces; species Streptomyces sp. NBC_00289. Next base: position 2,316,587 of record NZ_CP108046.1, read on the forward strand.
ACCCGGTCGCGGTGGCGCCCGCTGTGGCTGCTGCATCCGCTGCTGACGCTGCTGGTGATCGTCGGTACGGCCAACCACTACTGGCTGGACGCCCTCGCGGCGACGGCCCTGCTCGGGCTCGCGCTCGCGGTGATCCACCCGCCGCACCGGACGGTCACGACGGCCGGACGCGTCCAGGAGAAGCTCGTACCGGCCGAGGAGCCCGTTCTGGTGGGGGCGGCCCGATGAACGCCACCCTGACCGCCGTCGTCCTGTCCCTCTTCTCCGCCGTCGCCTACGCGGCCGCGGCCGTCGCCCAGGAACGACTGGCCTCGCGCACCTCCGGCGAGGGAACACTGCGACTGCTGGGCAGCGGCGCCTGGTGGTGGTCGGTCGCGCTGAACGCGTCCGCCGCACTGCTGCACGTCGTGGCCCTGAGGTACGGGCCGCTCACCGTGGTCCAGCCGCTCGGCGCGCTCACCCTGGTGGCGGCCGTGCCGCTGGGAGCGCGGATCGCGGGTCGCAGGGTCAGCGCCAACGAGTGGCGGGGCACCGCCTACACGCTCGCCGGTCTGGCCGCGATCCTGGTCACGGCGTCCGGGTCCGCGCCCGACACCGTGCTCAGCGCCCCCGAGGCGCTGGCGGTCGCCGGAGCGACGGCGGCGCTGATCGGCATGCTGGCGCGGCCGGGCACGCGGCCGGGTCTGCGGCACGCGACGGCGTCCGGCTTCGCCTCCGGAGTCGCCTCGGCGCTCACCCAGACCGTGACGGTCGCCGCGACGGACCGGACCGGTCCGCTGCTCAGCGTGCAGGTGGTCGGTGTGGCGCTGCTGGTGGCGGCCTTCGCGGCGGGCGGACTGCTGCTGTCCCAGACGGCGTACCGGGGCGGCCTCGGTGCCCCGCTCGCGATGGTGACCCTGGCGAACCCGACGGCCGCCGCGGTGATCGGGCTCTCGCTGCTGGGCGAACGGCTCCAGGGCGGCGCGGCGGGCGTGCTGCTGGCCCTGGCCGGAGCGGGACTGGCGTCGTGGGGCGTGGTCCTGCTGTCACGGGTGACTCCCGCGGCGGGCACCGCGCCCGGCGAGAGCGTCGAGCACGTCGAGCGAGCCAGGGACTTCGAGCACGCCGGACACACCGACGGCCACGAGGAACACCCCGTGGCCGCGGTACTGGCACTGGCGCCGGGCTCGGCCTCGGCCGAACCGGCGTTGCTGCCCCGGCAGTCGGAGCCGGGACACCTCACATCCCTGTGAACCTGCTCAGCCGAGCCCTCGCGAGTCCTGCTTGAGGGCCGTGTCGACGGTCAGGGCCGTCGCCACGACCAGGCTCAGCAGGGGTTCGGGCAACTGGTAGTGAATCTGCAGGACATAGTTGTCCGCGGTGGTGAACATCGTCTTTGCGAGGCCTTCCCAGGTCTTGGTGATCCGGGCGACCTCGTTGTCCGCGTGGTCGACGATCGCGAAGTTCCACGCCCGCCAGTTCTCCGCCTTGATCGCGCCGACCTGCCGGCCGTCGACCCTGATCGCGAAGTTGATCTTTCCGATCATGTTCTGCTGGACGATCTCACCGACCGGTGAACCGTCCGGACGCGCCACGAGCACCCGCGACTTGAGGAACTTCCGCGGCCGGGTCAGCAGCAACTGCGGCTGGCCGTAGGCGTCGCGGATCTCCAGCTTGTGCGTCATGAACTGGTCGATGCTGGCGATGAAGCGCAGGATCTTCTTCAGCGCGCTCTGCCCGACCTGTACGACCGAGCCGATCTGGTTGCCGCCCTGATCCATGACCTTGTACTCGTTGGTCAGCTCGATCAGCTTGGCCTTCTGGTTCACCACCAGCACCGGCTCGGTGAACAGGGTGCCGCCGCCGGGGCCGCTCGCCGCGACCCCGGCCTGCTGCTGCACCTGACGCTGCACGCGCGCGTCCGGGCCGGCCGGCTGCTGCGGCACCTGCCCGGCGGCCTGCTGGGCCTGGTTGGTGTTGTCGGTCCACTGCACGCCGTCCCAGTAACGGAGCGTCTGGGGCGCCCCGTGCGGATCGGGGTACCAGCCTGCAGGTGTGTTCGATTGCGTGGTCACCGGGGCACACTACCCCGAGTCCACCGGTACCTGACCAGCCCCCGCGATACCCCGTTCATCAGGCTTTTACCTCGCCTTTCACCGGGTGGCGAGTGCCGGGTCGCTCACCCCCGCGCGGCCGTTCTCGACATGTCCGGCGAATCGCCTCAGGAACGCGGGGTCGGCGTCGGAGGTGACGGTCAGGTCGTACCAGCGCCGGCCGGCCGACAGGTCGAAGGTGTGCCGGACGGTGGCACCGGCCCGCACCGTGAAGGCCCTGGCGGCGCCGCCGTATCCGTCGGCCACCCGCAGACGGGTCCTGCTCTTCCCCTTGTTGGTGAAGGTCAGCTCGACGTCGTCGCCCGCGTGCCGTGCGCTCACCTCGGGCCCGGCGGTCCTGTTCGGGCCCCTGAAGACACGCAGGAAGCCGTTCGGGCCGTTCACCGTCAGGTCGTAGGAGCCGCCGGAGTACGCCGAGTTCCAGGTGTCGGAGACGGTCGCGCCGGCCCCGGTGGTGTAACTCCAGGGGCCGTCGGTGCGGTTGCCGGAGGTGACCAGGAACGCGGCGCCGGCCTTGGCGCCGGACGCGAAGGTGAGCGTGAACTTCCCGGCCGCCGTGTCCGCCGAACCGTCCACGTACGGCGTGTACCTGAGCGGGCGGGACGGACGCAGGCCGCGCTCCTGCCGGGGCAGCACGGGGTTGGCCGGAGGGGTCGGGACGTAGTCGGGGTGACGGTCGCCGTCCGGCGGCCGGTAGCCGTCGGTGTCGGGCAGGGCCACCGGCCCGGTGTCCCGGTGGGTGAAGTCGAACGCGGCGGTGAGGTCGCCGCAGACCGCGCGCCGCCAGGGCGAGATGTTCGGCTCGCGCACGCCGAAGCGGCGCTCCACGAACCGGATGATCGAGGTGTGGTCGAGCGTCTCGGAGCAGACGTAACCGCCCTTGCTCCAGGGCGAGACGACGAGCATCGGCACGCGCTGGCCGAGCCCGTACGGGCCGGCCGGGTGTCCGCCGTCGCCCTTGAACAGGTCCGGGCCGACCTCGACCGTCGACCTGCCCTGCGCGGCGGAGGCCGGTGGGAACGGCGGGACCAGGTGGTCGAAGAAGCCGTCGTTCTCGTCGTAGGTGATGAACAGGGCCGTCTTCGCCCACACCTTTGGGTCGGCGGTGAGCGCGTCGAGGACCTGCGCGATGTACCAGGCACCGTAGTTGGCGGGCCAGTTGGGGTGCTCGGTGAAGGCCTCGGGGGCGACGATCCAGGAGACCTGCGGCAGCGTGCCGCCCTTGACGTCGGCCTCCAGCCGGTCGAAGAAGCCCTCACCCTTGCGGGCGTCGGTACCGGTGCGGGCCTTGTCGTAGAGCGGGTCGCCGGGCTTGGCGTTGCGGTACTGGTCGAAGTAGAGCAGCGAGTTGTCGCCGTAGTTGCCGCGATAGGCGTCCGGGATCCAGCCCCAGGAGCCGTTCGCGTCGAGGCCGTCGCCGACGTCCTGGTAGATCTTCCAGGAGACCCCGGCCCGCTCCAGCCGCTCGGGGTACGTCGTCCAGCTGTATCCGGCCTCGTCGTTGCCGAGGACCGGGCCGCCGCCCTTGCCGTCGTTTCCGGTGTAACCCGTCCACATGTAGTAGCGGTTCGGGTCGGTGGAGCCGATGAAGGAGCAGTGGTAGGCGTCGCAGACGGTGAAGGAGTCGGCGAGCGCGTAGTGGAACGGGATGTCCTCGCGCGTCAGATACGCCATCGTCGTGGAGCCCTTCGAGGGCACCCACTTGTCGTACTTGCCCGCGTTGAAGGCGGCATGCCCGTCGTTCCAGCCGTGCGGGAGGTCCTGGAGGAAGGCGAGGCCCAGGTCGTCGGCGTCGGGGTGGAAGGGGAGGATGTCCTTCGTCCCGTCGGACTGGTGCCAGACCGACTTGCCGTTCGCCAGGGTGACCGGACGCGGGTCGCCGAAGCCGCGGACGCCTCTCAGCGAGCCGAAGTAGTGGTCGAAGGAACGGTTCTCCTGCATCAGGACGACGATGTGCTCGACGTCCTCGATCGTCCCCGAACGGTGGTTGGCCGGCAGTGCGGCGGCACGCTGGACGCTGGCGGACAGCGCGGTGAACGCCGTGGTGGCGCCCGCGACTTGGAGGAATCGGCGCCGGTTGACGTCGGGCATGAGTGAGGGACCTCTCGCCTTGGGGTGTGCTGAATCGGCTCACGAGCGCCGGATCATGACGGGATGCGCGCGCAAGGAGTGTTCCAGGAGCACCGAACGTCAGGGAAGGGCGCGATGGCGCCCGTGTGAAAGTCAGCGGTACGTGCGGGGTGGTGGGCAGCGCGTACCGCTTCACGCTCGCCCCGCCACGGACGCACCCGCACGCGCCGCACCCGGCGCCCCCGCGGCGCGGCGCGTGCGGGTCCGCCCGTGGGACCGCCGCCAGGTCCGCGCTGCGTACGGTGAGGGAATGCAGGCGATGTTCAACCACTGGCGGCGCTGGCTCGCCGCTCACGACCGGGCCCGGGACACCCTTCCCGCGGCGGTGGTCCTCTTCGTGGCGCTGTGGGCGACCGCCGTCCCGAGCGACGGCCACGGCTGGACGTGGCCGCGGCCGGCGGAACTCGGCTGGATCACCCTGGCCTGCGTCCCGCTGGTGTTCCGCAGCCGGGCGCCGCTCGTGGTGGCGGCCGTCGTCACCGTGCTGGAGGTCCTCGCCCGGGCAGCGACCGGAACCCAGGCGCTGGTGCCCGGAGCGAGTCTGGTCGCCGTCTACACCGTCGCCTCCCTGCGCCCGCGGCGCACCGCCTGGATCACCGCGGCGACGGTGGCCGTGGCCGTCGCGGCCACCGCCGTGGGCGTCGGCCTCGGTGACCAGAGCGGGGTGGCCACCAGCGTCCTGGTCAGGATCGACCTGGTGCTGCTGGCCGCCGGCCTCGGTGACGCCGTGCGCAGCCGCCGGGCCAAGCTGGCCCTGGTGGAGCAGCGCGCGGTGCTCGCCGAACAGACCCGCGAGGAGGAGGCCCGACGCCGCGTCACCGAGGAACGCGTCCGCATCGCCCGCGAACTGCACGATGTCGTCGCCCACCACATCACCCTCGTCAACGCCCAGGCCGGCGTGGCCCAGCACCTGGTGCGCACCGACGCGGAGAAGGCGTACCGGGCGCTGGGCGCGATCAAGGAGACCAGCCGCGCCGCGCTGGAGGAGCTCCGCGCCACCGTGGGACTGCTGCGGCAGGCCGACGACTCACCGCCGTCCCTGGCGCCCGCGCCAGGCCTGGAGGACCTGGACGGTCTGGTCGACGGCTTCCGCCGTACCGGGATGACGGTGGACGTGACCCGCACCGGAGCGGCCAGGCCTCTCACGCCCGCCACCGGCCTGGCCGCCTACCGCATCGTCCAGGAAGCCCTCACCAACACCCACAAGCACGCGGGGTCGGCCACCGCTCACATCACGCTCGTCTACGGCCCGGACACCCTGCGCCTCACGGTCGCCGACGACGGGGACGGCACCGCGCGGCCCGGTCCCGGCACCGGCCACGGGCTGATCGGCATGCGGGAACGCGCCACGGCCTTCGGCGGCACCCTCACCGCGGGCACCTCCCCCCGGGGCGGCTTCCGCGTCCACGCCGAACTCCCCCTGCCCGCCCCGAAAGGCAATCGATGACCATCCGCATCCTGCTCGCCGACGACCAGGCACTGCTGCGCGGCACCTTCCGGCTCCTGCTCGACAACGAGCCCGACATGGAGGTCGTCGCGGAGGCCTCCACCGGCCGCGAGGCCGTCGAACTGGCCCGCACCCACCGCGTGGACCTGGTCCTCATGGACATCCGGATGCCCGACCTCGACGGCCTCGCCGCCACCCGCCTCATCGGCGAGGACGAGGATCTGGCAGGGGTGAGGGTCCTCGTCCTGACGACGTTCGAGGAGGACGAGCACATCTTCGAGGCGCTGCACGCCGGCGCCAGCGGCTTTCTGGGCAAGGGCGTCGACCCGGCGGACCTGCTCGACGCGATCCGTCTTGTGGCCCGCGGCGAAGCCCTGCTGTCACCCACCGCCACCCGCAGACTCATCGCCCGCTTCCTGTCCCAGCCGGTCCCGCACAAGGGGCTGGTGACCGGCCGTCTGAACACCCTCACCCCACGCGAGCGGGAGGTCATGACCCTCGTGGCGACGGGACTGACCAACGACGAGATCGCCGAACGGCTCTTCATCACCGCGCTCACCGTCAAGACCCACGCCAACCGCGCCATGACGAAACTCGGCGCCCGCGACCGCGCCCAACTCGTCGTGCTGGCCTACGAGACGGGGCTGGTCCGCGCCCAGAGCGGCTGACGACCTCATGCTCCGGGGGGCCGGAAGATCGAGGCGAGGATCCGCCTCCGGCAAACGCCTGCGCCCGCACTACGGCGCCCGCCGACGTACTGCGTCCGCAGCAGCCAGGACTGTCGGCAGCCGGACGACGACGGGACGGGACGCGTCCGGGAGCCTGATCAGGTACCCGAGACATCAGATGCGGAGACCCCACCTTCCATGGCTACTCTTCTCCACCGACTGGGCCAGCTGGCCTTCCGGCGCCGCTGGCACGTCACGCTGCTGTGGGTGGCGCTGCTCGCCGCCGTGGGCTTCGGTGCGGCCAACGCACCCGCCGCTCCCGACGACAGCAGCTCCATGCCGGGCATCGAGTCCCAGCGGGCCTTCGACCTGATGGAGCAGCGCTTCCCCGGCGCGACGGCGGACGGGGCGAACGCCCGGGTCGTCTTCGTCGCACCGGACGGCGAGAAGGTCACCGCCGCCGGCAACAGGGCGGCCATCGAGAAGATGGTCGACCAGGCGTCCGACGGTTCGCAGGTCGCCGCCGCGGTCGACCCCTTCCGGGCGAAGGCGGTGAGCGAGGACGCCTCGACGGCGTACGCGACCGTCACCTTCAAGGTGAAGGCGGACGACCTCACCGACGCGAGCAAGAAGCACCTCGAGAACGCCATCGACGCGGCCCGTGACTCGGGTCTGACCGTCGAGGTCGGCGGCACCGCGCTGGCCACCCAGCCCTCGGCGGGCGGATCGGCCGAGGCCATCGGCATCGCCATCGCCGCGCTCGTGCTGCTGATGACGTTCGGCTCACTGGCCGCCGCCGGGCTGCCGCTGCTGACGGCGGTCCTCGGGGTCGGCATCAGCATGGCCGCGATCATGGCCCTGGCGAGCGCCTTCGGCCTGTCCGGGACGACCGGCACGCTGGCCTCGATGCTGGGCCTCGCCTGCGGTATCGACTACGCCCTGTTCGTCGTCTCCCGCTACCGCGAGGAACGCGCCAGGGACCGTACCCCGCAGGAGGCGGCGGCCCTGGCCACCGGCACGGCCGGGTCCGCGGTCGTCTTCGCCGGACTCACCGTGGTCATCGCCCTGGCCGGCCTCTCGGTGGTGGGCATCCCGATGCTGACCACGATGGGCCTGGCCGCCGCGGGCGCGGTCGTCGTCGGCGTCCTCATCGCGCTGACCCTGGTCCCGGCCCTGCTCGGTTTCTGGCCGAACGCCGTGCTGTCGCGGTCCGCCCGGCGCGAGGGCCGGATCGAGAAGGGCGGCGAGACCAACGGCGGCACGCACTGGGCCCGGTTCGTCCTGCGCCGTCCGCTGCCGGTGCTGCTGCTCGGCGTCGTCGGTCTGGGTGCGCTGGCCCTACCGGTGACGGACCTTCAGCTGGGGATGCCCGGCGACGAGGCGAAGTCCACCTCCACCACCGAGCGCCGCGCCTACGACGACCTCGCCGAGGGCTTCGGGCCCGGCTTCAACGGTCCGCTCTCCATCGTCGTCGACGCCAGGGCGGCCGCCGATCCCAAGGCCGCGGTCCAGGTGATCGCGAAGAGGATCGGCGCCACCGACGGGGTGGTCTCCGTCTCGGCGCCGCGGTTCAACGAGGCCGGTGACACCGCGGTGTTCTCCGCCGTCCCCGCGAACGCGCCGACCAGCGAGAGGACCAAGGACCTGGTCCACACCATCCGCGACGCGCGTCCCGCCACGGAGTCCGCGGGCGACGGCGCGACCTTCGAGGTCACCGGGACCACCGCACTGAACATCGACGTGGCCCAGAAGACGCAGGACGCGCTGATCCCCTACCTCGCCGTGGTGGTGGGCCTGGCCATTTTGCTCCTGATGCTGGTCTTCCGCTCCGTTCTCGTCCCCGTCAAGGCGGCCGTCGGCTTCCTGCTGTCGGTGCTCGCCGCCCTCGGCTCCGTCGTCCTGGTCTTCCAGCAGGGCCACGGCGCCGCTCTGCTCGGCGTCGAGACGACCGGCCCGATCATGAGTCTGATGCCGATCTTCCTGGTGGGCATCGTCTTCGGGCTGGCCATGGACTACGAGGTGTTCCTGGTCTCCCGGATGCGGGAGGCGTACGTCCACGGGGACCAGCCCGGCCAGGCGATCGTCACCGGGTTCCGCTACAGCGCCCGGGTGGTCGTGGCCGCTGCACTGATCATGATGGCCGTCTTCTCCGGCTTCATCGGGGCCGGCGAATCCATGATCAAGATGATCGGCTTCGGCCTGGCCATCGCCGTCCTGTTCGACGCGTTCGTCGTCCGCATGGCCTTCGTGCCCGCGGTCCTCGCCCTGCTCGGCAAGGCGGCCTGGTGGATGCCCCGTTGGCTGGACCGGCTGCTGCCGAACATCGACGTGGAGGGCGAGGCCCTCAGCCGACGGCCCGCCGTGGGGTCCGCTCCGGCCTCCGTGCCCGACCCGGAGAGCCGGCCCGTCCACTGACCCACGGCGCATCCGGCCCCCGAGGGCCGGCTCCCGCCGACGGCCTCCCACCGGCCGTCGGCGGGATCGTCATGTCCGCACCGCGTCCGCTGCCCCCTCTGATCGGCCGACGCGGTCCCGGACGCAGGGTATGTCGTGCCCGGGGTCTGGCTCTACGGGGCGGAGGGTGGGAATCTTTGCGACACGATGATCGAACATGGGTCCGCCAAGTAGAGCTCAGGGCAGCGTTTTCGGCTCTGTCCCACGAGAGGAAGGTCCATCCCGGTGAGCTTCAGGATCCAGCCGACCGCCCAGGTCGACGAGACGGCCACGATCGGTGACGGGACGACGGTCTGGGATCTGGCCCAGATCCGGGAGGACGCCCGGCTGGGCAGCGGATGCATCGTGGGCCGGGGCGCGTATGTCGGCCCCGGAGTGCGGATCGGCGACAACGTGAAGCTCCAGAACTACGCGTTGGTCTACGAACCCGCGGTGCTCGGCGACGGCGTGTTCGTCGGCCCGGCGGCGGTCCTCACCAACGACCATTTTCCCCGTTCGGTGGATCCCGGGGGCCGGCTGAAGCGCGGTGACGACTGGGAGGCCGTGGCCGTGGTGCTGGCCGAGGGGGCCTCGCTGGGGGCCCGTTCGGTGTGCGTGGCGCCGGTACGCGTCGGCCGGTGGGCGCTGGTCGCGGCGGGCGCCGTGGTGACCCGGGACGTGCCGGACTTCGCGCTCGTGGCCGGAGTTCCGGCGCGCCGGATCGGCTGGGTCGGGAGGGCCGGCGTGCGACTGGTCGCGCGGGAAGACGGGTCGGGCGGATGGGAGTGCCCGGAGACGGGCGAACTGTACGACGAGAAGGACGACGCACTCGTCGAACGCACCTGACTCCCGTACCCCCAAAACGCCATTCCTCGAACATCTTCAGCCATAACATGTGCACTAACGGTGCAGACCGTGCACAGTGAGCACACAAACCACGAGGGCCCAGGGGGGGTCGGGTGGGAACGACTGTGCCCGAATCGAGGAATGCCGGCCGCTCCGGCACCTGACGTCCGTCTTCCGCCACGTGGCCACCCGCCACGTGGCGATCAGAAGTCTGTTCAAAACAGGACCCACAGGGGGGTTGGTGTGCCCAAACGATGACCACTACACGTCTGGCGGCGCTCGGTCGTGAGGAGCCGCCGCTGCTCGCGCTCGCCCAACGACTTCTCGCGGTGGCGGAGTCGGGGCTCGCGCCGATGCTGCTTCCCGGCGGTGAGGCCTTCGCCTTCACCATGGCCGGGCGACGGGCACCCGACGGTTCCTGGGCCCTGGAGCGGCGCGGGATCAGCACCCGGTACGCGGCCATCACCGCGCTGGGGGCCCGCTTCCTCCCCGAGGACCGCCAGCGCGCGGTGCTCGGCGGGCGTACCGCCCAGGAGTTCACGGGTCTGCTGGTCGAGTCGCTGCCGGCGGTGACCAACCTCGGTGACGCGGCGCTCATCGCCTGGGCGGCCGCGGACACCGAACACCCCAAACTGACCGACGCCCTCGCGCGGGTCGACGCCCTGGACGAGGAGGGCCGGCCGCAGTACACGGTCGAGGCGGCGTGGGTGCTGTCCGCCCTCGCGGCGGCCCGGAGCACGGCGGATGTGGAGAGACGTTTCTCCGCAGCCCGGGACCGTCTCCTGCGGGCCCGGATCGGGGACGGTCCACTGTTCCCGCACGCCACCGGGCCCGGCCTGGTGCCCTGGTACCGCTCGCATGTGAGCTGCTTCGCCGACCAGACGTATCCGCTCCAGGCACTGGCCCGCGCCCATGCCGCCGCCGAGGGGGGTGGCGATCCGGAGGCGCTGGCCGCGGCCGAGGCGTGTGCGGCGCGCATCTGTGAGCTGCAGGGCGACGGCGGGCAGTGGTGGTGGCACTACGACGCGCGCACCGGCGGCGTCGTGGAGGGCTACCCGGTCTACAGCGTCCACCAGCACGCGATGGCGCCGACGGCCCTGTTCGATCTGACCGACGCCGGCGGCACCGACTTCGGCGCGTCGATCCGCAAGGGCCTGCGCTGGATGACGGACGTGCCCGAACTGGCCGACCGCCCGGAGCACCGGGAGCCGCTGATCCTCGACGACCTCGGCGCCACCTGGCGCAAGGTCTACCGGGGTGACCCGAAGAAGGCCGTACGCGCCGCCCGGGGACTCGGCACCCGAGTCGCCCCGAAGCTCCGGCTGAAGGTCCTGGACCGGGTGTACCGCCCCGCCTCCGTGGACCGCGAATGCCGGCCGTACGAGTTCGGCTGGATGCTCCACGCCTGGCAGGGGGGTCGAATATGACGGTGCGTCAGTCTCTTTTCGGGGTCGAGCTGGACCCGCTGACCATGGACCAGACCGTGCAACGCTGCCTGGAAGCGGTCCGGGACGGCAGACAGCTCGAGATCGGCGTGGTCAACGCCGCGAAGCTGGTGAACATGCGGCGCGACCCCCGGCTCGCCGAGGCCGTGGCCGGCTGTGACCTGGTCCTCGCCGACGGACAGGCCGTCGTGTGGGCCGGCCGGGTGCTGCGTGCCCCGCTGCCGGAACGCGTGGCCGGGATCGACCTGTTCCTGCGGCTGCTGGCCGAGGCGGAGTCGGCGGGCATGTCCGTGTACTTCCTCGGCGCGAAGGAGGAGGTGCTGGAGCGGATGCTGCGGCAGGTGGCCGACCGCTTCCCCGGCCTGAAGGTGGCCGGCAGCCGCAACGGCTACTTCGACGACGCGCAGCAGGAGGCCATAGCGGGCGCGATCGCCGACAGCGGCGCCCAGATGCTGTTCCTCGGCATGACCTCGCCCAAGAAGGAGATCTTCACCGCCGCCTACGGCGAGAGCACCGGCGCCCGCGTCGTGCACGGCGTCGGCGGTTCCTTCGACATCCTGGCCGGCGTCACCAGGCGGGCCCCCGAGCGCTGGCAGCGGTGGGGAGTCGAGTGGCTCTACCGCGCGCTGCAGGAGCCGCGCCGACTGGGCCGGCGCTACCTCACCACCAATGCTGCCTTCGTCCTCATGACGGCCCGCGAGCTCATCCGGCTCACCCCGTCACCCGCTTCGGCGAACAGGAGTCACTGATGCGTGTCGTCGTGGTCGGACAGGGATACGTCGGCCTGCCACTGGCCATCCGCGCCGCCGAGGTCGGACACGAGGTGATCGGCTACGACGTCGACTCCCGGCGGGTCAAGAGCCTGGCCGCCGGGGAGTCCTTCGTCGAGGACGTCTCCTCCGAGCGGATCCGCGCGGCACTGGACCGCGGCGCCTACCGTCCGAGCGAGTCGGCCCGCGACTGCGGTGGTTTCGACGTGGCCGTCGTGACCGTCCCGACCCCGCTGCACGAGGGCACTCCCGATCTCCGGTACATCAGGGAGTCGGCGGCCACCCTGGCGCGGTACCTGCGTCCCGGAGCCACCGTCGTCCTGGAGTCGACCACCTATCCCGGCACCACCCAGGAGCTGTTCGCCCCGATCCTGGAGGACGGCTCGGGCCTGACCGCGGGCACCGACTTCCACCTCGGTTACAGCCCCGAGCGGATCGACCCCGGAAACGCGGTGTGGGGCTTCCAGGAGACCCCGAAAGTCGTCTCCGGCGTCAACGAGGCGTCACTCGCGGCCGTTCAGGACTTCTACGCGCAGCTCGTCGACACCACCGTGCCCGTCCGGTCGCCCAAGGAGGCCGAACTCGCCAAGCTCCTCGAGAACACCTTCCGGCATGTGAACATCGCGCTGGTCAACGAGATCGCGATGTTCGCCCACCACCTGGACATCGACGTCTGGCAGGCCATCGACGCCGCCTCCACCAAACCCTTCGGCTTCATGAAGTTCACCCCCGGACCGGGCGTCGGTGGCCACTGCCTGCCGATCGACCCCTCGTACCTGTCCTGGCGGGTGCAGCGCGAACTCGGCCAGAGTTTCCGCTTCGTGGAGCTGGCCAACGACATCAACAGCCACATGCCCGAGTACGTGGCGCGCCGCATCAGCGACCTCTTCAACGCGAGACGAAGATCCGTGAACGGCTCGCGCGTCCTGCTGCTCGGTCTGGCGTACAAGAAGAACACCGGCGACGCCCGCGAGTCGCCGGCGCTGCGCATCTCCCAACTGCTGCTCGACATGGGGGCACAGGTCAGGGCGGCGGACCCGCACGTCGTGGAGAGCCTGCCGGTGGACACGCGACTGGTGCGGGTCGAACCGGTGCCGGAGGAGCTGGCGGCCGCCGACGTGGTGGTCCTGCTCACCGACCACGACAGCTTCGACTACGAACTCATCGCCGAACACGCGCCCTTCGTGCTCGACTGCCGCCGGCGGCTGACTTCCGGACCCACGATCGAGGTGCTCTGAGCAATGCCGCGAGTCGTCTGCGTCGCCGGGGCGCGACCCAACTACATGAAGATCAAGCCGGTGATGGACGCCCTGGAGCGCCGGGGCGCCGAGGTGCTCCTCGTCCACACCGGTCAGCACTACGACCCGGCCATGAACGACGTGTTCTTCGCCGACCTCGGCATCCGTCCGCCCGACCGTTTCCTCGGGGTCGGCTCCGGCACCCACGCCGAGCAGACCGGACGGGTGATGACGGCGTTCGAGCCGCTGCTCGGCGAGGTGTCCCCGGACATCGTCGTCGTGGTCGGCGACATCAACTCCACCCTGGCCTGCGCGCTGGTGACCGCCAAGGCCGGGCCGCTGCTCGCGCACGTCGAGGCCGGCCTGCGCAGCCGCGACTGGAGCATGCCGGAGGAGGTCAACCGCGTCGCCACCGACCGGGTCAGCGACTATCTGCTGGCCCCCTCGCCCGACGCCGTCGAGAACCTGCGCGCGGAGGGGTACCGGGAGGACCAGATCCACCTGGTCGGCAACGTCATGATCGACACCCTGCTGACCAACCTGGAGCGGGCCAGGGCCTCGGACGTCCTCGGCCGATACGAGCTGGTCAAGGGCGAGTACGGGCTGGTGACCCTGCACCGCCCCGCCAACGTGGACGACCCCGGCGTCCTCGCCGGGCTCCTGAAGGCCCTGGGCGAGATCGCCGGACGTTGCCCGCTCGTGCTGCCCGTGCACCCGCGCGCCGCCGGGCGGCTGGCCGACATCGGCGTCCCCGGAGGCATCCGGCTCGTGCCGCCCGCCGGATACCTGGACTTCATCGCCCTGCAGGACTCCGCCCGCCTCGTGCTGACCGACTCGGGCGGCGTGCAGGAGGAGACCACCGCGCTGGGCGTGCCCTGTGTGACCCTGCGGGACAACACGGAGCGGCCCATCACCGTGGAACAGGGCACCAACGTGCTGGCAGGCCGGGATCCGGAGCGGATCACGGCCACCGTGAACCGGGTGCTGGACAGCCCGCCACAGCCGCGTCGGCCGGCCCTGTGGGACGGCCGCGCGAGCGACCGGATCGCCGACGTGCTGCTGGGGGGAGGCAGTGCGAGCACACGACCGAGACCCACTGACCAAACGTTCCTCATATGATCCGCTTGCAACATATGCTCGTCGAGTGTTTCGGGTCGCTAGGGGGGGACCACCATGGATCTCGCTGAGATCTTCCGGGTCATGCGCAGGCGCTGGTACGTCCTGCTGCCCGGACTGCTGCTGGCCGCGGGTCTCACGTTCGCGGTGACGTCGGTCGTACCCGTCACCTACCAGTCGCAGAGCACCGTGGTCCTCCTGAACTCGCAGAAGGCCACCGTCGCCTACGACGGCAACCCCTTCCTGAGCACACAGACCTCGCTCACCGGCATGGCCGACGGCCTGGCCCGCAACCTCAACTCCGACGCCTCCCTCCGTGAGCTCAAGTCCCGTGGTGCCACCGGCACGTTCGAGGCCAAGCTCGCCGACAACGCCCAGGGGCCACTGATGTGGCTCACCGTCACCGGCACCGACAAGGCCTCCGTCCTGGCCTCGGACCGCATCCTGACCGCGTACGCCAAGGAGCGGCTGAAGCAGTTCCAGGAACAGCAGTCGGTCGCCCCGAAGGCCATGATCCAGATGACGACCATCGTGGCCCCGCAGAACCCGGTGGCGCAGACCAAGACCCGGCTCGAGTACATGATCATGGCTGGGGGTCTGGGCTTCGTCCTCACCATGGTCGCCGCCTTCTACGTGGAGGCACGCAAGCGGTCGCCCAGGCCCGGGCAGCGGCCCGGATCCGAGCCCGGGCCCGGTTCCGAGCACAGGCCCGAACCCGGGCCGGATCCCGAGCACAGGCCCGGGCCGGAGGCCCGGGACGCCGAGCCGGAGGAGGCGCCCGCCCCCCGCCACTCGACCGGTGAATCGGTCGTGGAGGAGACGCTCGCCATGCGGCGGCCGCCCAGCTGGTCGCGGTCCGCCGGGGACGGGCCGGCCGCCGCAGAGCCCAAGGCGCCACAGCCCGTCATGGCCGTGGCGTCCGCCTCCGAGCCGCTCGACGAGGAGTCGACTCATGGACACCGCCCGCGCACCGGGCAGCGAGACCGCTGAGTCGAGCGACGCCCCCGCTCCTCCCGCTCCCGCACTCCCCGCTTCACCCTCGTTCGGCGGCAAGGTCCGTTCGGCGGCCCGGTGGAGCCTGATCAACACCGTCGTCATGCGCCTGGGCAACTTCGCGACCGGCATCGTGCTGGCGCGCTTCGCCCTGGGCCCCGCGGAATGGGGCGTGTACGGCGTCGCCCAGACCGTGCTGCTGGTCCTGCTGTCCGCGAACGAGCTGGGCGTGGGCCTGGCCATCGTGCGCTGGGAGGGCGACGCGCGGCGGTTCGCGCCGACCGTGCTGACCCTCAGCACCCTCTCCAGCGGCCTGCTGTACGTCGCGCTGTTCGCGGCGGCACCGACGGTGGCCGGCCTGCTCGGCTCGCCGGACGCCGCGGGCGTCCTGCGGGTGATGTGCCTGTGTGTGGTGATCGACGGCGTGGCGCAGGTGCCCGGCGGCTTCCTCACGCGCGAGTTCGCCCAGGGCAAGCGGATGATCATCGACGGGCTCAACTTCGTGATCAGCACCTCGGTGACACTGGTGCTGGCCTTCGAGGGCTGGGGCGCGATGAGCTTCGCCTGGGGGGCCGTGGCGGGCAACGTCGTGACGCTCCTCGGCTGTTGGCTGGCGGCTCCGGGCACCCTGAAGTTCGGCTGGGACCCCGGGCAGGCCCGGGCGCTGCTGAGGTTCGGACTTCCGCTGGCGGGGGCGAGCATGCTGGCCCTCGCGGTGGTCAACGTCGACACCATGGTGGTGGGCGCGACGCTGGGCAACGTGTCCCTGGGCTTCTACGTGCTCGCCTTCAACATCTCCGGCTGGCCCGTGCGCATCATCTCCGAGGCCGCCCGCCGGGTCTCCTTCGCCGGCTTCTCCCGCCTGGCCGACTCACCGCAGGCGCTCGCCCAGGGCTTCAGCCGCGCCCTGGGCGTACTGATCACCGGTACCGTCCCGCTGTGCGTCCTGCTGGCCGGCCTCGCGGGACCGGCCGTCCAGCTGATCTACGGCAGCCACTGGGCGCCCGCCGCCGCGGCACTGCCCTGGCTGATGGCCCTCGGCCTGATCCGCATCGGCAGCGAACTCGCCTACGACTGCCTGGTCGCGGTCGGACAGCGCCGGTCGCTCTTCCTGGTGCAGGGCCTGTGGCTGGCGGCCCTGATCCCGGTGCTGCTGGTCGCCGCCCGCACGAACGGCATCGTCGGCGTCTCCCAGGCCCACGTCCTGGTCGCCGGCGGCCTGGTGGTGCCCGTGTTCCTGGTCGCCCTCAGCCGTGGCGGCATCGGTGTCGGCCGGATCGCCAGGGCCTGCGCGTGGCCGTTCCTCGGCGGTGCCGTGATGGCCGCGGTCATCCTCGGTCTGCAGCACCCGTTCGGCGACGGCCGGCTCGCGCTCGTCGCCATCGCCACGATCGCCCTGGCCGCCTACACGGTGTGCGTCCTGCCCAGCCGCGACTTCCTGCGCGGTGTCGGCCGCGGCGACCGGCCCCACCGCGGCCGGCACCGGGCGTCCGCACCGGTTCGGCCTACCCGACAGGACATGAGGTGAGCCCGATGTCACGGCGCATCAGCCGGAACACGCTCTCGGGACTGCTGCTCGCAGTCCTGCTGGCGGTCATGGGCGTGGCCTGCTCGGGTTCGGAGGAGTCCGCGCTGCCGGACTGCCCGGACGACGCGCTGACCTGTCCCACGAGCGGGACCTCGGCGTCACCGAGCGCCGGGCCGTCGACCACGGACGGCCGGGCGACGGGCCGCCCCACCGCCTCGCCGTCCCCGACGGGCAAGCCCACCGCGACCGCGTCCACCGGCACCGCGTCCGCCGGCACCGCGTCCGGCACACCCGCGGCGAAGGCCGCCTGCGCCTCTCCCGGCGCCTGCGGCTTCCCCGACGCCGACACGACCGGCCCGCGGGTCCCCCTCACCCCGCACAAGACCGGGTACAGGGCCATCCGTACCGACGGGCTCGTCATCCGGGGATGGGACATCACCGGCTCGCTCGACATCTACGCGAACGACGTCACCGTCATCGACACCAGGATCACCTCGGACAGCTGGTGGGGCATCAACCTCCGCCCCGGCTTCAGCGGTCTGCGGGTCCTGCACTCCACCATCACCGCCGTCCCCGGCAAGGGTCCGGACAACGGCGGCGTGGACTACGCCGTGTCGAACATGGGGGGCAGCTCCATCGAGGTCGGCTGGTGCGACGTCTCGGTGTTCGGCGACGCCCTGTCCATGGGACAGGGAAACCTGCACGACAACTACGTGCACGACATCGTTCCGTTCGTCAACCTGGGCGGCGAGTGGCAGCACACCAACGCGGTGATCAGCGGCGGCGGCAACACCGGCCACCTGATCATCCGCCACAACACCCTGCTCAACCCGACCAGCCTCAAGCAGGGTGCCTCGGGGAGCATCGGCCTGTTCGCCGACACCGGGGTGGTCCGCAACGTCACCGTGGACCACAACTGGGTGGCCGGCGGCGCGTACGCCCTGTACGGCGGCGACAAGGGCGCCACCGGGATCAGGGTCACCGACAATGTCTTCTCGACGCAGTACCACCCCGCCTCCGGCGGATACGGCGTGGTCGCCCACTGGAACGCGGAGGGCGCCGGAAACGTGTGGCGGAACAACCGGATGTCCGACGGCCGCCCGATCCACCCCGAGCCGGCCGCGTGAACGGGGCACCCGCCGGGAAGGCGGCACGGAGAGGAAGCGCCCTGACGCGTCGTGTCGCCCGGGCGCCCTGGACGCTGCTCAAGGCGGTGTTCGGCTGGCTGGTGCTCTTCGAGACCCGGAACAAGATCCTGCTGGCCCCCTCCGCGATCCGGCTCCGCCGCGTCGAGAACGCCGAGGTCCGACGGCTCGCGGCCGGCCTCCCGGCCACGCCCTCGGCGCTGGTCGCCACCGTGATCGCCACCCACCGCCGCCCCGAGGCACTGCGCGCTGCGGTGCGCTCGGCGCTGGCGCAGAGCGTGCGCGACCAGGTCGTGATGGTCGTCGACGACGGCGCGGGGCTCCCCGAACTGCCGGACGATCCACGGCTGTTCGCGGTGTCACTGGCGAGCAACACCGGCACCGCCGGAGTCGTCCGCAACGTCGGCCTCCGGCTGACCCGGTCCCGCTATGTGGCGTTCCTGGACGACGACAACCTGTGGGAACCGGACCATCTCGCCCGGGCGCTGGAGGTGCTGGAGTCCCCCGGCGGCCCCGACGGCGTCTACACGGCACTGCGCCGCGTCCTGCCCGACGGAAGCGAGCAGGACGTCCTTTCGGTGCCCTACGACCGGCGCAGGGCCGCCCGCGAGTCCTTCCTGGACACGAACGCCTTCGTCGCCCGCCGCACCCGCTCCCTGCACTTCAGCCGACTGCGCCGGACCCCCGAGGTGCTGCCCCGTGAGGACTGGGAGCTGATCCACCGGTACGGCCGCGGCCACCGGGTGCTCCACGTGCCGCACCCCACCGTCCGCTACCTGGTGAACCCGGCCAGCTTCTACACCCGGTGGTGACCGCCCGGATGAAGCGGCCCGGCTCCACGTCCCTCTGCTCCCCTTCCGTTCCGACCACAGGTGGTTGATCCCGTGACCCGATCCCGCGCCCTCAGAAACAGATTCGTCGACGCGCCGGGCTCGCTCGGCGAACGCATGCGCGTCGCCCGCTGGGAGCGGTTTCACCGCTGCTTCCCCGGCATCGAGGGCATGCGCGTCGTTGACCTGGGCGGGACGGCCGACATGTGGCTGCGCGCACCGCTGCGCGCCAAGCACGTCCACCTGATCAACCTGGAGGAACATCCCGCCGAACTGCCCGACTGGATCACCGCGGAGGTCGCCGACGTCACCGACCCGGCCGTCGCCGCCGAACTGAGCGGACACGGCGGCTACGACCTGGTGTTCTCCAACTCGACCATCGAGCACGTGGGCGGCCACAGCCAGCGCCGGAAGTTCGTCGCCGCCGTCGAGTCGCTGGCCCCGCTGCACTGGATCCAGACGCCGTACCGGTACTTCCCGGTCGAGCCGCACTTCGTGGCGCCCGGCTTCCAGTTCCTGCCGCTGGCCGCCAGGGCCCGTCTGGTGCGGCGCTGGCCGCTGGTCCACAGCCGCCCCGACAGCCCGGAGTCGGCCATGGACGCGGTGATCAACATCGAGTTGCTGACCCGCACCGAGATGCGCTACCTGTTCCCCGGCTCGGTGCTCCTCAGCGAGCGGGTGCTCGGTGCGACGAAGTCGCTGACAGCCGTACGGACGGAGCTCGCATGCTGAACAACCTGATCAACAGACACGACGCGGACCGGCTGCTGCGCAAGGTGCGGCGGCTGGAACTCGACCCGGTGCTGGCCAAACTGCGGGTGCGCGGCGGTGCGCGGGTGGTCCAGCACTGGTCCCAGGTCGACCCGTCGCTGACCGAGTGGTGGGCGATACCCGCGGTCGTCAGGCGGTGGAACCTGCTGATGACCGGCGACCCGGACACCTCTTTTCCCCAGTACGTGGCCGCCAAGCACTTCGCGCCGCGCACCGATCTGCGCGGCCTGTCGCTGGGGTGCGGCACCGGCGGGAACGAGCTGCTCTGGGCGAGGACCGGCGCGTTCGGTCTCCTCGAGGGCGTGGACGTGGCGCAGCAGCGGATCGACTTCGCCACCCGCGCAGCCGCCGAGCAGGGCCTCGCCGACGTCCTGCGCTTCCGGGTCACCGACGTCAACCGGATGACCAGCGACGGGGAACGCTTCGACGTGCTGCTGGGCCTGCAGTCGCTCCACCACTTCGACGACCTGGGCGAGACCCTGCCGCGACTGTCGCAACTGATCGAGCCCGACGGGATGTTCGTGGTCGACGAGTTCGTCGGCCCCACCCGGTTCCAGTGGACCGACGGCCAGCTGGAGGCGGCGAACGCGCTGCTCGACCAGCTCCCCGAGGAGCGGCGGCGCCTGGCCGACGGCCGGATCAAACGCCGTGTCGTACGGCCCAGCAGGCTGTCGATGGTGCTGGACGACCCCTCGGAGGCGGTCGACGCGGCAGCGCTGCTGCCGGGCCTGCGGCGCCATTTCGACGTCGTCGAGGAACGGCCGTACGGAGGCACGGTGCTGCACATCGCGTTCTCCGGGATCGCGCACAACTTCCTCGACCAGGAGCCCGGGACACTGGAGTTGCTGGAACGGTGCTTCGCTCTGGAGGACGCGGTCCTCCCGGACGTGGGGCACGACTTCGTCGCCATGGTGTGCCGGCCGCGGAGTGCCGCGGGCTGAGGGGGGTGCCGCGATGCGCCGTCGGCCGACCGGGGCGCCGTCGTGGCCGGTCGCGCAGTTCCTCGCGCCCCTTTGGGGCGCCTTCGGGCCCGGCGTCGTAGGCCGTCGTGGCCGGTCGCGCAGGTGCCCTCTCGGGCGATTACGGGCCCGGCGTCGTGCGGAGAACGCCCGGTCGGATCAGGGCCAGCGCCGCCGCCCGGCTGGCCGGGCGGCCCAGCGCGGCGCGTGAGGTCTCCCGGAGCAGGACCGCTGCGCGGAAGGCGGCCGTGGCGAGGGCGCCGTGCCGCCGCCGGTACAGACGGACACGGTTGAGGGTGAGGAGGGTCCACAGCCGGGCCGACACCTGGGAGTCGCCGCCCAGGTGAACGGCCTCGGCCGTGGGCTCCAACTGGGTGGCGTATCCCCGGTCCCGCGCCCGCAGGCAGTACTCGGTCTCCTCCGAGTAGAGGAAGAAGGACTCGTCCCACGGCCCGCAAGCGGCCAGGCACTCCCCCGAGACGGCCATGAGCGCGCCGGTCGCCCAGTCCGCGCGCGTGGACCGCTGGTAGGCGGCCGGGTCGGTGACGAGCTCGCTCAGGCGCGGGAAGCGTCCGGCCCTGGTGTTTCCGATGAGTGCCTCGCCGAGCGCCCGGCTCACACTCGACTCGCGGCGCAGCGAGTGGTGGGGCCTGTCCCTGCCTTCCTCGTACAGAAGGGGTACGGCGATCCCGACTCCGTCCCCGAGTCCGTCGACGAGACGTTTGGCGCAGCCCTGCCGCATGCGGATGTCGGGGTTGCAGATGAGAGCGGTCCCGTGTTCACCGGCCGCACGCAGCGCCGCGTTGACCCCGGCCGCGTACCCGGCGTTGCGGCCCGTCTGGACGACGGTGGCGTCGGGGGCCAGCGTCCGGAGAACCTCGACGGTGTCGTCGGCGGAGTCGTTGTCGGCGACGACGAGCCGCCAGTCGAGGCCGGCCATGCCGTCGGGAAGCGCGGCGAGGAACCCGGGCAGCACCGAGGCACTGTTCCAGGTGACGACGATGACGGCGACGGGACTCATCGGGACTCCGCGAGTTGGGGGGCCGGGGCTTCGGATGCCGTACGGGGGCCGGGGACCGCGGCGGCGGCCGCGGCCTCAGCCGTGGCCGCGGCCGCCTCACGGCGGACGAAGCCGAGGTAGCTGCCGCCGGCCCCCAGGGTCAGGAAGAACATCCCGGCGTACATGGGGAAACTGAGCGCGTCGAAGGTGGCGCTGATGACCAGGGCGACCAGCGCGGAGGCGAGGAACGCCTGCCCGAGTTCGCGGTCCGCATCGGTGCGGGCCAGCCGGCGGATGGCGCCGCCGGTGTGGATCCCGGTGACGAACAGGGCGAGCAGCGCGACCAGCCCCACGAAGCCCATCTCGGCCAGGGTCAGCATGTACTGGTTGTCCGTGAAGAAGTACAGGTCGGGGGTGAAGGTCCCGAATCCGCGTCCGAACCAGGGGCGTTCGTCGAGGTAGGGGACGATCGCGCTGTACTTCACGGTGCGCGCCTGGGTGCTGCTGTCGGAGTTGGACAGGAAGCTGGCGAACAGGTTGGTGATGGTTCCGATCAGCCCGGGAATGATCACCTTGAAGCCGGCCACCGAGCCCAGGATGATCCCGATCGCGGCCCAGCGCCGCTGCGGCTTCCAGCGCGGCACCATCACCAGGGCCACGATGAGGGCGCCGATGATGGACGTCCTGGACACCGTCAGCGGAAGCGCCCCCGCCATCACGGCCACCGGGGCCCAGCGGCGCATCGCGCCGGCGTGACGCCGTACCGGATCGAACGCCTGGTGGACGGCGAAGGGAACCAGGATGGCCAGCATCCCCCCGAACTCCAGCGGATGGGCCGTCGTGGAGCGTGGCCGGGTGAACGAGCCGCGGTCCATGGCGCTGATCCCGGCGGTGCTCGACTGCAGGCCGGGGATGTGGATGGAGTCGGCGATGTTGGTCGCGGCGAAGAAGTCGTAGTAGCCGATCAGGGCGACCACCGTGCCCAGTACGACGAGCCGGCGCATCAGGACCTCCAGCCGGCTGCGCTCCTGGATGCCGGCCGACGCCAGCACCACCAGCGCCACCCACACCCCGAGCCCGATCAGTCCCCGGTCGGCCCCGAGGACCTCCTGGTGCGAGCTTTCGCGGGTCGCGTCCGCGAGGTACGACAGCAGTACCGCCACGGCGAGCAGGCACATCGCCACGCGCGGCAGTCTGGTGCCCTCGGCGGGCCGGATGCGGCCGCCCAGCCAGGTCGCGAGGTACCAGAGAAGTCCCAGCAGGGCGAAGACGTTGGCCGGGGTGCCGACGCCGCCCAGCGCCGGCAGGGTGAGGTTCGACGGGACGAAGAAGGCCAGCGCCAGATAGCCGGTGAGGATCGTTGTGGCGTCCAGCCTGCGCACCAGCAGCCCCCTGGGCGCCCGCTCGGGGGGCCGGGCGCGGTGGCGCCGCGGGACGTATCCGGCCTGGGCGCGGCCGCGGCGGCGGACCACCGCGACGCCTTCGGCCAGGATGGACAGCAGGAAGGCGCTGACGATCCCGACGATGACGACCGCCGCGATGTCCTGGTACCGGGTCTTCGGCTGCGAGACCGGTGTCTGCGGCAGCACGACCGGAGCGGCCTGCACGAAGTACACCGCGGGCACCTTGGACGCGGCCTGCAGGGCCTTCAGCTGCTCCCCGGTGAACTTGGTGAGGGTGGTGGTCTCCCGGAGCACCTTCGCCCGGTCGGTCCCGGTGACGCTCAGGGTGAGCAGCGGACTGTCGGCCTCCGGCGCGAAACCGGCCGTGTACCGGTCCGTGACGCCTCGGGAGTGCAGTTCCTTGGCCGAGTCGCTCGACTGGAGCGTCCTGATCAGCACGTCGGCCGTGACGACCAGCGAACCGCCCGCGTTCGATATGGGGTTGCCGAAGGTCGGCGCCAGATCGGCGACCGCCGTGGAGTCGAGCAGCGTGACGGAGCTCTGCGACTGGTAGGACACCGGGATGGTCCGGTACAGGTACCCGCCCGCGAAGAGACTGAGCAGGGTGAGGGGCACCATGAAGTACCAGCGCCTGCACATGATCGCCCAGATGTCGCCAAGGCTCATGAGTACTCCCCCCGGCCCGGTGCTGCGGGACCGGTCGTCCGGGCTCGGGCACAGCATAGGCCTCGTGATTCGGTGGCGGCCCGCCCCGGCGCCTGCGAGGATCGGTGCCGACGGAAGGAATCCCTGTGTCGCCTCGCGACGTCGCCGAAGCGCTTCTCCGCCGCTGGTACGTGTTGCTGTTCGCGCTCCTGCTGACGGCCGCCGCGGCCTACCCGGTGATGCGTCCCACCCCGCAGTACCTGAGTTCGGCGGTGGTCGTCCTCAAACCGCCGGTGACGGGGAACCAGCCGAACCAGCTGACGAATCTCCAACCGCCGCTCGCCGCCCTCTCGTACGGGGTGATCCAGCAGCTCGAATCGCCCGCGGGGCGCAAGGAGCTCGACTCCGCCGGTGTCCGCGGGACGTACCAGTTGATCCCGCGCAACAGCGGCACCAGCGCGACGCCGCGCTATCTGATCCCCTCGCTGCAGGTGCAGGCGCGAGGGGCCGACCCCGTCGAGGCCGACCGGGCGGTCCGCCGGATCATCGAGGTCTACTCCGGGCACGTGGCGGACATGCAGGACGCGCAGCGGATCTCGGCCGGTTCGCGGATCAGCGCGTCGGTCCTGGTCGCCCCGAGCGCGGCCCAGGTGCAGGGCACCAGGAGCCGCGCGCTGGCCGGCACGGCTCTGCTGGGCGTGAGCGCCGCGATCCTGGGCGCGCTGTGGTTCGACCAGTTCGCGCTGCGCCGCGGGAACAGGAAGGACAGCGCCCCGGACCCGCGCCGCCACACCGGCGGGATTCCGGTGGCGGGCTGAGCCCCGGCGGGGACGCGAGGCCGCGACATGGGCGGCTCCGCCCCGGGGAAGCCACCGGCCTCCCGCGGTCCTCTGGTTGAGCGTGGGCATCAGATGCCGCGGCGCTTCCACGACTCCCACCACAGCCACTCCCGCCCGCGTTCGGCCACGGCCGACCACACCAGCGGTTGCAGATACGGCATCGTCTTCGCCCCGATGCGCTGCCGCAGCCGCAGCGCGCGGTACTCGGGCAGCGCCGCGAAGCCCGGCAGGCACTCCTCGGCGAAGGCCACGAGCTCGTCGACCGGGACGACCTCGGTGCGCCCCCGGTCGTAGGCGCGATAGGCGCGGCGCAGCGCGAAGCGGGCGAGGCGGGTGTGCACCGCGCCGGCCAGTCGGTCGGCCTGCGGCAGCAGGCCGGAACATTTGCCGAGTACGGAGTCGTAGGCGACGAGGCGCTGGCGGAGGTCGTCGAGCTGACCGCCGAAGTCGGTGGTGGACATGTTGTTGCCGTGGACGCGGTAGAAGGCCTGGTCGGCCCCGCGTACGTAGCCGACGTCGGCGCGGGCGGCGAGCCGCATCCACATCTCGATGTCGCCGGCGTGGGGAAGTGCGGGGTCGTAGCCGCCCACCTCGCGCTGGAGGCTGGTGCGGACCACGACCTCGGGCGAGGTGATGCAGCCGGTGGCCTCACGGAACCGGCGCTCCAGCCACCAGTGCCCGGGGTAGACGGCCGAACCGGTGCTGTGCGTACGGGCCTTGGGCAGCGGGCCGCCGTGCTGGAAGCGCAGGGGGCGGCCGTAGGCGAACCCGGCCTCCGGGTGGGCGTCCAGCAGAGCGGCGGCGCGCACCAGGGCGCCGGGGACCAGCCGGTCGTCGGCGGACAGGAGAGCTACGTAGTCCCCGTCGGCCCACTCGAGGAGACCCTCGTTGTAGGTGGCGATGTGTCCCTTGTTGCTCTGGTGGACGTGGACTTCGATGCGCGGGTCGGCGGCCGCCAGCTTGTGCGCGGTCTCCGCCGAGTCGTCGGGTGAGGCGTCGTCGATGATGAGGACCCGGACGTCCACGCCGTCCTGCTCGTCCAGGACGCTGCTCACGCAGTCGGCGAGGAAATGGCCGTACTTGTAGCAGGGGATCACGACACTGACGGTGGTCATCGGTGAGGAAGCCAATCCCCGGTGCCGGCCTCGTGCGAGGCCGGCACCGGTGGGCACTAGTTCTTCTTGCGGACGGTCTTGCTCTTCAGGACCCAGCTGCGGGACTTCACCGTGTGGTGGTGCTTGTCCCGGGCCGTGACCGTGATCTTGAACCGCGTGCCGTCCGGCAGCGGGGCGGACAGGTGGACGGACACCTTGTGGGTGGCCCGGTCGTAGGAGAGGACGGTCTTGACGTGGAGCTTCCTGGCCGCCGCTGCCTTCGCGCCCGGCAGGACGGTCACCGTCGCCTTCACCGACGACAGCTTGGTCGTGCTGGGCAGCGACGTGGCGAGGGGGCTCGTCGCGTCGGCGGTGTGCTGCAGCGAGGAGGTGGTCACCTCCGAGGCGGAGCCCGAGGTAAGCGACGCGGACGGGTTGTCGGCGGTGAACACCGGGCCCACCCAGTAGTTCGCGGATCCGTAGGAGCCGGTGGGGAAGGCCACGTCACTGCCGTACCGGTAGAGCCCGTTGTGGGCCGAAACGGTGTCGGCGGTGGCGGTCAGCGGATAGGACTTGTGGGCCGACGCGAAGTACCCGCCGTCCACCGCGTAGTTGCCGTTCGGCGCGTGGTAGGAGACGACGTACGCGGTGTCGGCGCTGATCGCGACCGGGGTGGCGAAGGTCATCGTCTGCCAGCCGGTGGCCGACTCGCTGGTGAAGGTGCCGGAGGCGAGGAGCGTGCCGTCGGCGGACCAGAGGCTGCCGGTGTGGGTGCCGGTGTTGCCGGTGCCCTTGTAGAAGGTGACGCCGGTGACCCATCCGCTCGCCGAGGACTGGAAACGGGTGCCCAGTTCCAGGGAGTTGGGGTCGTCGGTGACGTCGGTTCTGGCCGGCACGGTGCTCGAGTTCCACAGCGTGCAGGGGCAGGTGACCGCGGGCGGGTTCGAGCTGGTGGTGAAGCTCCAGGTGACCGGGGCGCCCATCGCGTTGCCCCACAGGTCGGAGGCCTGGACGGAAGCGGTGTACGTGGTGTGCAGTTCCAGCTCGGTCGACGGTGTGAAGGTCGCCTTGTTCGACGCGGGGAGCGTGTTGGTGCCCGGCACGGTGTTGCCGTCCGGGTCCTTCACGGTGAACGTCAGGCTGTCGGCGTCGATGGCGTGGTCGAAGACGGCCGACACCGGTGCCGTGATCGACGTGCCGGTCGCCCCCGAGGTCGGTGAGGTCGAGGTGACGGCGGGCGGGGTCGTACTGGCCGTCGAGGTGTCCAGCACCACGTCGACCCAGTAGTTGGCGCCCGGGGCCGCCGAGGACGGGAAAGCGCTCGTCGAGCCGTAGTGGTAGAGGCCGTTGCCGCCGTCGGTTCCCGACTTGAGTGCCGTGAGCGGGGCCAGGCCGGCGGCGTTGTCGGAGAAGTAGCCGCCGTCGTAGGAGTATCCGCCGTTCGGCGCGAAGTAGGAGGCGACGTAGGTGGTGTTGGCCTTGACGGTCACCGGGGTGGCGAAGTTCAGCTGCTGCCAGCCGGACGCCGTCTCGCCGGTGAAGGTGCCGGTGGCCAGGCGGGTGCCGGAGGCGCTCCACAGGCTGCCGGTGTGGGTGCCGGTGTTGACGGGGGACTTGTAGAAGCGGACGCCGGTGATCGATCCGGCCACCGTGGTGCGGATCTTGACGCCGAGCTCCAGCGAACCGCCGTCGCCGCCGTTGACCGTGCCGGGCACGGCGGTGGCGGGCCAGATGGTGCACGGGCAGGCCTGCGGGCCGACGGTCACCGGGATGGTGGTGACGGCCCCGATGTTGACGCTGTCGTCCACCGCGCGGACCTTGACCGACGCCGGGCCCGGGGTCGTCGGCGTCCAGCTGTAGCTCCAGGACGCGAGGCCCTTGGTGGGGTTCCAGGTCGTTCCGCCGTCGGTGGACACCTCCACGCGGGCCACCACACCGCCGGAGTCGGTGGCGGTACCGGTGATGCTGACCGGCTTGAGCGCCGGGACGGTGACCCCGGACGCCGGGCTCGTCACCGTGACGGCCGGGCCGGTCGTGTCGGTGGAGGCCGTGGCGCTGACGAGGTTGCTCTGCCGGGACTGCGGCTGCACACCCATGTCGGCGAGGATGTTCACGGTCGCCTGCTGCATGCGGGCGTCCTCGGTGACCACCACGTCGTCGGGGTCGTACGTCGGCAGGTTGTTCAGGCCCCACGACCACTGCACGGTCCCCGCCCCGAAGACCAGGGCCCCGGAGTCCTGGTCACGGAACTCGACGAGATTGTGCGTCGCCGTGCCGTTGCCGTACATGTTGCCCCAGTCGAGGCGGTACTTGCCGTCGGTGATGTCCACCGTCGTGGACGACACGTCGATCGCCCCGGCGGGTCTGGTGCTGTTGGAGAGGTCGCTGTCCCACTCGTAGCCGAGGGTGCCGGCCGGGAAGGTGGCGGTCTGGCTCGAGCTGAGGTTCGCGATGGAGGTGTTGCGCCACAGCCGGTTCTTGCCGTACGAGCCGGGGACCGTGATCGCGTCCTCGCGGTAGCCGTTCACCTGGAACATGGAGCCGGTGAGGACGTTCGGCGGCTGGTAGGTCTGGCCGTAGTCGGTGCTGGTCGGGTCCATCCAGGTGCCGGTCCAGGTGCCGCTGGGGTCGGCGATGCCGTTGTTCTGCGCCATCTTGGTCATCTTGTAGCAGACCAGGGTCCGGTTCGCCGTGCTCGTGCCGTCGACGCTCGGGGCGAGCCGGGTCTTCCAGAAGACCTCGTTGCCGCTGAAGAAGGCCTGCCGCACGCCGGCCTTCCTGGCCGCCAGGACGTTGGAGTACTGGCTCTGCGTCCAGTACTCGTCGTGGCCCGAGGACAGATACACCTTGTGCTTCTTCAGGAGGGTGCCGCCGTTGGTCGACACGTCCACGCCCGATAGGTAGCTCACGTCGTAGCCGTTGCGCTCCAGCCAGGACAGCATCATGAACTCGGAGCCGTAGATGCCGTTGTCACCGCCGATGTCCAGCGGCCGGTTGTAGCTGACCTCGTAGGCGCGGCCGTCCGGCGCGGGTCCCGCGCCGCCGTAGAAGTCCTGGCCGCCGTAGTCGTTGTAGGCCTGCCAGGTCTGGTCGCTGGTCTGCACGACGATGTCGGAGGTGCTGGAGTCCTTGCGGACGACGAACGGGTACGGCATCAGGCCGTCGCCGTCCGTCTGGGTCAGGTTCGCGATGTACAGGCCGGACACGGCGTCGGCGGGCACCGTCCAGCTCGCGGTCACGGGCCAGTTGCCGCAGTCGACCAGGCCGGTGGTCCTGGTGATGCAGTTGGCGGGATTGGCGTTGTAGTTGGCGGGGTAGGTCACCGCCGCCTGGGCCGCGGTCGACATCTCGCGGGCGCCGTCGCCGCCGTACCAGCCGAGGCGGTAGATCTCGACGTGGTACGAGGTCTTCGACTGGATCTTGAACTGGACGGTGTCACCGGCCTGGACGCTCTCCTTGGTGGAGAAGCCCTTGATGTCACCGTAGGCGTTGGGGGCGTACCAGTCGGACATGGGGCTGCCCGACTTGGAGTTCTCACAGACGATGGGGTTCATGCCCGTTCCGCACGGGTCGGATGCCGCCTGGGCGGGCGACGCCCCTGGGAGGACCGCCCATACCAACGCTGCTATCACGGCGAGGCGGCCGCCCCGGAACCGTCTGCTCCATCTGTTCATGTGTACCTCTCAGCGGTGCTGTGCAGGACCGACACCTGAAGTCGGAGTGGTGCGTGAAGCCGGGACCGGTCAGCCGCGAAGCGCGTCGGCGAACGCGTCCACGACTCGCTGCTGCTGGTCAGGGGTGATCTGCGGGTAGAGAGGGAGCGACAGGATCCGCTCCGCCGCCTTCTCGGCGTTCGGGAAGTCGCCCCGGGCGTGGCCGAGATGGCGGTACGCCGGCGTGAGGTGGACCGGGGCGGGATAGTGCACCCCGGCGCCGATGCCCTCCGCGTTGAGCTTGCCCACGACGTCGTCGCGGTCCGCCCCTTCGACCTGGACGACGTACAGGTGCCACACGTGCACGTTGCCGTCCGCCGTCGTGGGGAGCACCACGCGTCCGGTGGCCGCCAGGTCGCCGAGCAGGGCGTCGTAGCGGGCCGCGGCCGCCCGCCGGGCCGCGTTGCCGTCCGCCAGCCGGGCCAGCTTCGCCCGCAGGACGACGGCCTGCAGCCCGTCCAGGCGGCTGTTGAACCCGGGCACGTCGTGGCGGTACTTGGCCACGCCGCCGTGGTTCGCGATCGCGCGCACCAGGCCGGCCAGTTCCTCGTCGTCGGTCAGCACCGCGCCCGCGTCGCCGTAGGCGCCCAGGTTCTTGCCCGGGTAGAAGCTGGTGGCCGCGATCTGTCCGCTGCCCGGCGACCGGCCGTCGCGGGTCGCGCCCTGGCACTGGGCGGCGTCCTCGACCACCCGCACACGCTCGGGCAGCCCGGCGGCCAGCTCCGTCACCTCGGCGCACTGCCCGTACAGGTGCACCGGCACCACCGCGCGCGTGGCCGGGCCGACCGCGTCCAGGGCGCCCTGGGGGTCGAGCAGGTGACTGCCGGGCAGGCAGTCCGCCAGGACCGGCCGCGCGCCGATCCTCGCCACCGCGCCCGCGGTGGCGATGAAGGTGTTGGCGGGCACCACGACCTCGTCGCCGGCCCCGACCCCGACGGCGCGCAGGGCGAGTTCGACGGCGTCGGTGCCGTTGGCCACGCCCACGCAGTGCGCGACACCGCCGAACTCCGCGTACTCGCGCTCGAACCCGCGGACCTCCTCGCCGCCGACGAACGCGGTGTTGGCCAGGACCCGTTCGAAGCCGGCCCGTACGTCGTCGGCGACCTCTTCATGGGCCGCCTTGAGGTCCACAAGCGGAATCTGGTTCATGCGACCGGTCCCCCCGTTGTTCTTGTCAGCTCGTCGAGCGCCGGAGCGGCCGCCGCACGCAGCCGCCGGGCCGGGCTGCCCGCCCACACCTCGCCCGGCGGCACGTCGCCGAGCACCGTGCTCCCCATCCCCACCAGGGACCAGGCCCCCACCGTCGTGCCCTCCCTGACCAGGGCCCCGGAGCCCACATAGGCGCCCCGCTCCAGCCGTGCTCCCCCACCCAGGCGGGCGCCGGAGGCGAGCGTGGCGCAGTCCTCGACCACGTCGTCATGGGTGAGGACGACGTGGGGCATCACCGCGACGTGCGCGCCCACCCGGACGGCGGCGGTCAGCGCGCAGTGCGCGAGCAGGACCGAGCCGGGGCCGACCGACGAGGTCCGCGACACCGCCGCCGTCGGGTGGACCACGGTGGCGTAACGCTCGGCGGGCAGACCGAGCCTGCGCACCAGACGGGCCCGGGCCGCGTAGTCCCCGGGGTTGCCGACACAGATCACCACCCGGGCCTCGGGCCGGTCGTGGACCAGGTCGCAGCCGCCGAGCACGGGCACGCCGTCCACCTCGGTGCCGTGCAGGGCGGCGTTGTCGTCGAGGTGCCCGAGCAGCTTGAGGTCGCCCGCGTCGTGCACGGCCTGCGCGGTCTCCCGCGCGAAGCCGCCGGCGCCGACGATCAGGAGGGCGCTCATCGTCCGGCCTGTTCGCGCAGCGCCGCCACGACGCGGTCCTGCTGGGCCTCGGTCATCGTGTGGAACAGCGGCAGGATCAGCGAGTCGCGGGTGATCCGCTCGGTGACCGGCAGCGGTACACCGGGGTGGCCCTCGTAGGCGGGTTCGAGGTGCGAGGCCATGATCCCGCGCCGGGCGGAGACGCCGGCCGCGGCGAGCGCGGCCAGCAGGTCGTCCCGGGTGACGGGGAAGTCCTCGTCCAGGAGCACCCAGTAGGACTGGAAGTTGCTCTGCCCGTGCGCGGGGTCGCGTACGGGGGTGAGGCCGGGGACGTCCTTCAGCAGCGTCTCGTAACGGGCCGCCAGCTCGCGGCGGCGGGCGATCATCGCGTCGAGTTTCCCGAGCTGGACCAGGCCGATCGCGGCCTGGACGTCCGTCATCCGGTAGTTGTAGCCGACCTCGAGGTAGCTCTCCAGGACCGGCTTGCTGCTCGCATGGCGCTGGGCCGCCGACGCGTTCATCCCATGCTCGCGCAGCCGTCGCAGACGTGCCGCCCACTCGGCGTCGTCGGTGGTGATCATGCCGCCCTCGCCGGTGGTGACGAGCTTGCGGGGGTGGAAGGACCAGGCGGCGATCAGCGCGCCCCGCCCGACGGGCTCGCCGCCGACGGTCGAGCCGATGGCGCAGGCCGCGTCCTCGACCAGGGGGAGGTCCCGGTCGGCGCAGGCGGCGCGCAGGGTGTGCACGTCGGCGGGCACGCCGCCCTGGTGGACGACGAGGACAGCCTTGGTCCGGGGCGTCCGGACGGCGTCCACGGTGGCCGTGGTCAGGTTGCCGGTGCCGGGGTCGACGTCGGCGAACACGGGCTCGGCCCCGACGTAGCGCACGGCGTTGGCGGTGGCGATGAACGACAGTGAGGGCACCACGACCTCGTCACCCGGGCCCAGCCCGAGGGCGACGAGCGCCAGGTGCAGGGCGGTGGTGCAGGAGCTGACCGCGATGCCGTGCTCGGCGCCCACCCGCTCCGCGAAGGCCCGCTCGAAGGCGGCGACCCGGGGTCCCTGGGCGACCCACCCGGACAGCACCGCGTCGGAGGCGGCGGCGGCCTCCTCCTCGCCGAGCCACGGGATCATCACCGGGATGCGGTCCGCGGTCACTTGGCCGCCTCCCCCGCCGCGGCACGCTCGGCACGCCACCACTCCACCAGGTCCCGCAGCCCCGTACGCAGGTCGATCCGCGCGGCGAAGCCGAGTCGCTCGGCGGCCCGCGTGGTGTCCGCGAGCCGCCGGCTCACGCCGTTGACCGCGCGGGCCGGCCCGTGCTCCGGCTCCAGGCCCGACGCGTCCATCGCCTCCAGCAGGCCGTCGGCGAGTTCGCGCAGCGACGTCTCCGTCCCGCTGGCGACGTTGAACACCTCGTCGGTCAGATCCGACTCGGCGGCGAGCAGGTTGGCCCTGGCGATGTCCCGGACGTCGACGAAGTCCATGGTCTGCGTGCCGTCGCCGAGGATCAGCGGCGGCTCGCCGGCCTCGATGCGCTCCATCCAGCGGATGAGCACCTCGGTGTAGAGGCCGTGGATGTCCATCCGGGGGCCGTAGACGTTGAAGTAGCGCAGCGCCACGTAGTCCAGTCCGTACATGGCGTGGAAGCTGCGCAGCATGCCCTCGTTGAAGGCCTTCGCCGCGCCGTAGAACGTGTCGTTGTTGTACGCGTGATGGCGTTCGGTCGTCGGAAAGGTCTCGGCCATGCCGTAGACGGACGCCGAGGAGGAGGCGATCACCTTGCCCACCCCTGCCTCCACCGCCGCCTCCAGGACGTTGAAGGTGCCGTCGACCATGACCTCGTTGGCGAGCCGCGGCTCCTCCGCGCACTGGGTGATGCGTATCGCGGCGAGGTGGAACACCAGGTCGGCGCCCTCGGTGACCTTCCGTACGGTGTCGGCGTCCCGGATGTCGCCCTCGACGACGTCCACGACCCCGCTGGGCAGGGCCTTGGCGAGGTTGGCCCTGCGCCCCCGCACGAAGTTGTCGAGCACCACGATCTCGCGTGCCCCGCCCTCGGCCAGGAGGTCGACGAGGTTGGAGCCGATGGTGCCCGCTCCCCCGGTGACCAGGATCTTCTTTCCTCGTACGCTGCTCAACTGCGCTGCCCTCTCAGTGAAATCAACCGTCAACGCCCGGCACGAAGGCCGACGACCGCGCCCCGGAACTCCAGACTCCGGGACGCCGCCTCAAGAATGTCCAGCACCCGCAGGCCCGCCCGGCCGTCGGTCAGCGGCGCCCGGCGCTCGTTGACCGCGTCGGCGAACTCGTCGACCATGCTGCGCAGCGCTTCCTTCTCGCCGATGGCCGGCGCGACCATGTCTCCGGAGCGGTAGGAGATGAGCATGTCCCGGCGCTCGTCCGCGCCGATCTCCTGCGGCGCCGCGAGGTCCACGCCCCGGTCGAAGATCGCCACGCGCTGGGCGGGGTTGAGGTCGTCCCACACCAGGGTGCGTTTGGCGCCGCCCACCATGGTGGTCCGCACCTTGGTCGGCGACAGCCAGTTGACGTGCACGTGGGCGATGGCCCCCGTGTTGAGCTGGAGCGTCAGATAGGCGACGCAGGCCTGTCCCGCGCCGATCGGGTCGGCCCCGTGAGCGGCGACGGCGACCGGCTCGACGTTGTCGGGGAGGATGAAGTCCAGGATCGACAGGTCGTGCGGGGCCAGGTCCCACATGACGTCGATGTCCTTCTGGACGAGCCCGAGATTGATCCGGACCGAGTCGACGAAGTGGATCTCGCCGAGTTCGCCGGAGCGGACCAGGTCCCGGATGCGGCCCACGGCGGGTGTGTAGCAGTAGGTGTGGTCGCACATCAGGGTGAGCCCGCGCTCCTCCGCCTCGGTCACCAGGCGCATCCCGTCTGCGTACGTCGCCGCGAGCGGCTTCTCCACGAGGACGTGCTTGCCGGCGCGCAGGGCGGCCAGGGCGATGTCGAGGTGGGTTCCGGCGGGCGTGGCGACGGCGACGGCGGCGACCGACGGGTCGGCGAGGACGGCCGCGTAGTCCGAGGTGGCCTGGACCGTCGAGTAGCCGCCGAGGACCCGCTCGGCCCGGTCCACGTCGAGGTCGCACAGCCAGCGCAGCCGGAACTGCGGGCTGGCCTGGAAGTTGCGTACGAGGTTGGGGCCCCAGTAGCCGGCCCCGACGACCGCGACCCCCAACGGCTCCGTCTGCGTCACTGTGTTCCTCTCCCCTTGGTCCATCAGTAGGCCCCCGTTCCGCGCACCACTGCCGACGCGGTGCGCAGCAGGATGGACACGTCGAGGCTCGTGGACCAGTTGTCCACGTATCCGAGATCGAGCCTGACCGCCTCTTCCCAGGGCAGGTCGGAGCGTCCGCTGACCTGCCACAGCCCGGTCAGTCCGGGCTTCACCAGCAGTCGGCGGTTGACCTCCGCCGTGTACTCCTCCACCTCCTCGGGCAGCGGGGGGCGGGGGCCGACGAGCGACATGTGGCCGCTGATCACGTTGATCAGCTGCGGCAGTTCGTCGAGCGAGGAGCGGCGCAGCATCGAGCCGACCCGGGTGATCCGCGGGTCCTGCTTCACCTTGAACAGCAGGCCGTCGCTGTTCTGGTTGAGGTGTGCCAGTTCCGCCCGGAGAACCTCCGAGTCCTGCCGCATGGTGCGGAACTTCAGCATGGTGAAGTGGTCGCCGTAACGGCCCACCCGCTGCTGCCGGAACAGCGCCGGGCCGGAGCTGTCCATCCGGACGACCAGGGCGACCAGCAGCATGGGCAGCGCCAGGAGCACCAGGAACGCGGCCGCGAGCGACCGGTCCAGCAGTTCCTTGGGCAGCCGGGAGATCCGGGAGAGGTTCGGCGCCTCGATCCGTACCAGCGGCACCCCGTTGGCGGGCCGTACCGTCAGGCGGGAGGCGGACACGTCGGACAGCACGGGGGCGAACAAAAAGTCGACGCCCTGCGCGGCCGCCGTCCAGGACATGCGGCGCAGGACGGAGGCGTCGAACTCGGGCGCGGGCAGCGCCACCACGGTGCTGACGCCCAGGGCCCGGACGACGTCGTTCATGGTGTCGACGCCACCGAGGACGGGCAGCCCCAGCTTGCGGATCTCCGCCGCGTTTCCCGGATCGCTCAGGCACACGCCGGCGACGTGCAGTTCGTGTCCGCCGCCGCGCCGCAGGACGGCGACCAGGTCCACGACGCCGCGCGACGGTCCGACCAGGAGGGTCGCGCTCCGGTCCCTGCCCCGTGCCCATCGTCGGTGCAGTCGGCGGCGGAGCGCGTACCGGACCGGCAGGGCGATCGCGGTCGCGGGCACTGCGGCCATGGTCATGTCATGAAGGAGGCCCAGGTCGTGCGTGAAGAACCAGTACGCGCCCGCGGCCAGCGCCGGCAGCGCGACGGCACCGCGCAGCACCCGCCGGTACTCCTCGGAACCCAGGCCGAGGGCGCTGCGGTCGTAGGAGCGGTGGGCGAGCATGACCGCGATCCACGTCGGAGGCAGCACCAGGGCCACCGCCCAGCGGCCGTACGCCGCATGGACCGCGAAGGCCGCGGCGACAGCCGCGAGGCTGTCGGCGACCAACAGGACTATCCGGTACTTCTGTTCCCAGCGTCTTCGGCGAGCTTCTGGACTTCTGCGTTCCACATCCAGTAGCTCATGCGTGACCTCAATGGTCATGCGCCCCCCACCACATGCGCGGTTACCCCTGACAGAACAAAACCGGGCAAACGGCCATGAAAAGTCCGTGACCCGGAGGCTGCATCAGTGCCGTTGAGCCCTCCACACAGCGGCACTTGGAACGACGGAGCTTCAGCGGTTCCCCAACCGCCGCACGCTCTCCGCATGCTGGCTACTGCCTGTTCCGCATCCGCCTTCGCACGCTGTCAATTGGCGTACGGACAAGGACACGTTCCCCACCCAAACCGGGTCTGGCGGTCATCAATCTAGACCACTGAACGCAGTCACGGGAACACTTGGACGAAACACACCTCGCAAGGGTGACAGTGGCGGCATACTGCCCAGGTGACGAGCATTGTGATCCCGGCGCACAACGAGGCGCGAGTCATCGGCCGGCTTCTCGATTCGCTACTGGCGGGCTCCTCCGAGGACGACACCGACATCGTGGTCGTATGCAACGGCTGCACGGACGACACCGCCCGGACCGCGGCCGCCCGTGGCCCGCGCGTCCGGGTGGTCGAGATCCCCGTCCCCTCCAAACACGCCGCCCTGCGCGCGGGTGACGATCACGCGCGCGGCTTCCCCCGCCTCTACGTGGACGCCGACGTCGTGCTCGCGGGCGCCGACGTACGGGCGTTGACCGAGCCGCTGAACGACGACGGCTCCGGCGTTCTCGCCACCGCCCCGGAACGGCAGATCCCGCTGGCCGACTGCGCATGGCGGGTGCGCGCCTACTACCAGGTGTGGCAGCGCCTGCCCGCCGTACGGGAGGGGCTGTTCGGCCGGGGGGTCATCGCGGTGTCCGAGGCGGGGCACGCCCGGATCGCCGTGCTGCCGCCGCTGATGGCGGACGATCTGGCGGCTTCCCTGGCGTTCGCCCCCGGGGAGCGGCTCGTGGTCGGCGCGGCCCGGGTCGTGGTCCACCCGCCGCGCACCTGGCCGGACTTGATCAGACGGCGGATCCGGGCCGCGGTGTCCACCGCCCAGGTCGAACGGCACCAGGGACCGGAAGACGCCTCGGCGCGCACGAGCAAGGCGGATCTCACCGCCCTGCTCCGCAGGGAGCCGAGGCTGTTCACGGCTGTCGTAGTCTTCGTCGCGGCGGCGGTCGTCGCCAGGCGA
The DNA here is from genome assembly GCF_041435115.1 of Streptomyces sp. NBC_00289. NCBI lineage: Bacteria > Bacillati > Actinomycetota > Actinomycetes > Kitasatosporales > Streptomycetaceae > Streptomyces > Streptomyces sp. NBC_00289. Next base: position 2,353,311 of record NZ_CP108046.1, read on the forward strand.
AAGGCCAGGAAGGCCGTCCGGACACAGGACTTCGGCACCTGGCTACGGGACGAGAGCAGTCGGCAGAACTGATCGCACCGCACTGGAGTACTTGATCATGTACCTCACCGACCGCTCCACGCCCCAGGCGGCGGACACCGAGCAGGGCCGAAGACGCGGCCCGGGGTCCAAGGTCGCCCCGGTCGTCCACGTGCTGGGCACGGTCAGCCTGATCACCGACATCTCCTCGGAGATGGTCACCGCCGTCCTGCCGCTCTACTTCGTCACCACACTCGGCTTCAGCCCGCTGGGATTCGGCGCCCTCGACGGCGTCTACAACGGCGTCAGCGCACTGGTCCAGCTCACCGGCGGCCACCTCGCCGACCGGGTGCGCAACCACAAGTTGATGGCCGGACTCGGCTACGGCCTGTCCGCGCTGTGCAAGCCCCTGCTCCTGCTCGCGAGCAGCATCGGCACGCTCGGCACCGTCCTCGCCCTGGAACGGACCGGCAAGGGCCTGCGCACCGCCCCGCGGGACGCGATGATCTCCCTGTCCACGCCGTCCGAGAAGCAGGGCCGGGCCTTCGGTGTGCACCGGGCGATGGACACCACCGGCGCGATGCTCGGCCCGCTGGCGGCCTTCTTCATCCTGCGGGCGGCGACCGACGGCTACGACGCCGTGTTCGGCGTGAGCGCCTGCGTCGCCGCGCTCGGCGTCCTCGTGCTGGTGCTGTTCGTACCCGGCCGACGGCAGGACGCGCGGCAGGACGAAGCGGGCGCGGCGGACGCCAGACCGCCGGTCCGCGTACGCGAGGCACTGGACCTGCTGCGGCTGCCGCGGCTGCGGGCGCTCGCCGGCTGCGCCGCGCTGCTCGGCCTGACCACCGTCAGCGACGCCTTCGTCTACCTGCTGCTGCAACGGCGCGCCGGCATCGGCGAGCAGTGGTTCCCGCTGCTGCCGCTGGGCACCGCCGCGGTGTTCCTGCTGCTGGCCGTGCCGGTCGGCGCGCTGGCCGACCGGGTCGGACGGCACGTCGTCTTCCTCGCCGGGCACGTGGCCCTGCTCGTCGGCTACGCCCTCCTGCTGTGGGCCCCGGCCACGCCGGTGCTGCCCTGTGTCGTACTCGCCCTGCACGGCGTGTTCTACGCGGCCACCGACGGCGTACTCCCGGCCGCCCTCGCCGACATCGTGCCCGCGCAGCTGCGCGCCAGCGGCCTGGCCATCGTCGGCACCAGCCAGGCGCTCGCCCGGTTCTGCTGCTCGCTCGCCTTCGGCGCCGCCTGGACCGTGTGGGGAGACGGCCCGGCGCTGGCCGGCTCGGCGGTCGGCCTGCTGTGCTGCGCCATGGTCGCGGGCACGGTGCTACGGCCGGCCGGCGAAACCCGATGACCACCACAGCCCAGAGGAACCACATGCCACCACTGCGCCGCCGCCTGCTCATACTCGTCACGGCGGTCCTGCTCCTCGCGGGCCTGGGCACCGCCGTGGTGCTGCACGCCGCCAACCGGGCCGACCGGGCGAACCGGCCTCAAGCCGGCGGCCCCGCAGTCGACACGGGCAGGTTGACGCTCGACCGCAAGGGCCGCCTGACGTTCGTCAACGCGGCCGCGGGCCCGCACCGCACCGCGGTCGCGTCGGTCCCGTCCACCGACCCCGGGGGCGGGCGGACCGCCTCGGACCTGAAGTGCGCGCGCTTCTACGCGGCGGCCGGCACGGGCGTCTGCCTGCAGTCCGTGCCCGGCGTCCTCAAGCAGAGCAACCGTGCCCTGCTGCTGGACGCCGGCCTCCGCACCAAGCGGACCTTCCCGCTCGCGGGCACCCCCAGCCGGGCCCGGGTCTCACCCAGCGGCCGCTTCGCCGCCTGGACCGTCTTCGTCTCCGGCGAGTCCTACTCCTCCGCGTTCTTCTCCACCCGGACCTCGATCCTGGACACCCGCACCATGCGGCTGACGCCGAGCCTGGAGACGTTCTCCGTCGTCCTGGACGGCAAGCCGTACCACGCCTCGGACATCAACTTCTGGGGCGTCACCTTCGCCTCCGACGACGACACCTTCTACGCCACCCTCAACACCGCCAACCGCACCTACCTGGTCCGCGGTTCCCTCGCCCGGCGTACGGTCACCACGCTGGTGGAGAACGTGGAGTGCCCCTCCCTCTCCCCCGACGGGACCCGGGTCGCCTTCAAGAAGCGGGTCCTGTCCCGCACCTCCCTCTGGCACGAGTACGTCCTGGACCTGAGCACGCTCAAGGAGACGGCGCTCGCCGAGCGCCACAGCGTCGACGACCAGGCCACCTGGCTCGACGACGACACCGTCGCCTACGCCCTCCCCACCGAGGGCAAGGTCGGCAGCAGCGACCTGTGGAGCGTGCCCGCGGACGGTACGGGCACCCCCCGCCTGCTGATCGCGAGTGCTTCGTCACCGGCGCCCCTGTAGACCCGGAACGGGGTCCCCGTTCGACGGGGCGGCGTCGGGCCGAGTGGGCGGTGCGCGAACGGGTCCGCCGTCACGAGGCGGGCGACGATCGCGCCGGCTCGGTTCACGTCCCGCGGCGGACCACCCTCGCGGGACCTGTCGGCCCCGCGTGGCGGGTGCGCCGAAGCCGGTGACGCGAGGGGAAGCCGCGTCACCGGCGGGCAGCAGCGGCCGTGTCCGGCCCCGGCGCCTACGAGGAGATGGTCGCCTTCTGCCGGGCCTTGCGTGGCAGCCGCTCGCGGACCAGCGCGAAGACCACCACGCCCCCGGCCACCAGGGTGGACAGGACGACCTGGTCCCGGCCGCCGCCGGAGGCGGTGTCGGTGAGCATGTAGCCGAGCACGAACACGATCAGGGCGATGGTGGCCCAGGTCAGGTACGGGAAGAGCCACATGCGCACGACGAGTTTCTCCGGTGACTCCGCCTGGATGATCCGGCGCATCCGCAGCTGCGAGAAGCAGATGACCAGCCAGACGAACAGGGCGATGGCACCGGAGGAGTTGAGAAGGAACAGGAAGACGGTGTCGGGCCAGACGTAGTTGAAGAACACCGCGACGAAGCCGAAGACGACCGAGGCGAGGATCGCGGTCTGCGGCACGCCCCGGCGCTCGGTGCGGCCGAAGGCGGCGGGGGCGTCACCGCGGCGGCCGAGGGAGAAGGCCATGCGGGAGGCGGTGTAGAGGCCGGAGTTCAGGCAGGACAGCACCGAGGTGAGGACGACGAAGTTCATGACCTCCCCGGCGTGCGCGATGCCCAGGGAGTTCAGGGCGGCGACGTAGGAGCCGTCCTCGGTGATGGCCGGGGAGTTCCAGGGCAGCAGGGCCAGCACGACGAAGATCGAGCCGAGGTAGAACACGCCGATCCGCCAGATGACGCTGTTGGTGGCCTTGGCGACGGCGCGCTGGGGGTCCGCGGACTCCCCGGCCGCCAGCGTGACGATCTCGCTGCCCATGAAGGAGAAGACCACCATCAGCACGCCGGTGAGGATCTTGCCGGGCCCGTTGGGCAGGAAGCCGCCGTGCGCGGTGAGGTTGGACAGCCCGGCGGTGTCGCTGTGGGCACCCGGCAGTATGCCGAAGACCGCCAGGAGGCCGACCGCGATGAACGCGGTGATCGCGACGACCTTGATCCCGGCGAACCAGAACTCGAACTCGCCGTAGGAGGCGACCGAGGCGAGGTTGGAGACGGTCAGCACGAGCATCACGATCAGGGCCCAGCCCCACTGCGGCACGGCCGGGATCCAGCCTTCCAGGATCTTCGCGCCGGCGGTGGCCTCGACGGCGAGCACCACGACCCAGAAGAACCAGTACAGCCAGCCGATGGAGAAGCCGGCCCAGCGGCCGAGCGCGCGGTCGGCGTAGGCGGAGAAGGAACCGGAGGTCGGGTTCGCGGCGGCCATCTCGCCGAGCATCCGCATCACGAGCACGACCAGGGCGCCCACGAGGGCGTACGACACGAGGATGCCGGGCCCCGCGGCGGCGATGCCGGAGCCGGAGCCGACGAAGAGGCCCGCGCCGATGACACCGCCGATCGCGATCATCGACAGGTGACGGTTCTTCAGCCCGGCCTGCAGGCCGGATCCTTCCGGGGCGCTTTCGGTGGGGGTCACCGTGTCGGGGGCGGGAAGAGGGGGACGTGTTGTCATCGCGACATCCAGGGAGCTGGCGGGGACAAGGGACGGTTCCGGCGGGATCGGGCGGGGGTGCCGCCTGGATTCCGCCGGGCAGGGCGTGCGGGGTGCCCGGTCAGGGGTGGGGCGGTGGGGAGGTGTGCGGGGTGGCAGGTCGCAGGTGGCGATCACGGTCGGGGGAAGGGCATGGTGGACCGCGGCCGCCGGGACCGGTGTCTGCCGCGTCGGTCGCCCCGGTGACGCTCAGGAAAATAGTTCACGACGATCGAAAAAAACAAGGGGTCCCGCCGCCCCCTCATGGCCTGCGCGCCCCGTCGGCCCGGGGCCCCCGCACCTCCCGGACACCCCCTCGCCCCCCGCCGACACACCCCGGCGCGATGTCCGGCGTCGTACGAATCCGCAGGTCAGGGCAGTGTCGGCCGGATCGCGGACCCGACCGTCCGCGCCGGCTCCGGGACCGGTCGCAGCGGGGTCTTGTTTAACTGTTCACCTTGCTCTAATTTTTCCTGCATCGCGGCCCGCCACTCCCGTGGCGACACCCTTGCCGGGTCGTGGCCCGGCGATCGAGGCCCGATCCGACGACCTCCTCCGACGATCCCCACACCCTTGGAGCCCTCATGCACCACACCGTGGCGTCGTCGCGGGAACCACCGCCGGCCCCTCCCCCTTGCCGGGTCGGACGCCGGGACGCCGACGCGGGACGCCGGCCGGCGTGAGACCGACCCCGCGACCCGGGTTCGGGTCCGGCCGGCCAGGGGCAGGTGCGGGGCCCCGAGCGGGCGCGCCGGCCCCCGGCCGTCGCGGACCGCGACCGCGGTCAGCAGGCCGTTAGGGTGGCGTCGTGGTGAATGCAGCGGGCAAGTTCGGGCCGTACAACCAGCCCGGCCCGGCCCGGACGACGTCGGTCACCGGAGTGGGACATGCCCGCGCCCTGCCCGGCGGGGGCCAGAGCGGATCCGACCTCGTCCGGTCGAGGATCGCCCTGCGGGTACGCCTGCGCTCCGTGCGGCCGGGGGACCGGCTCCCGGACGCGGGGGTCCTCGCCGAGGAACTGGGGATCGGCGAGATCACCGTCCGACGCGCCCTGGAGGGTATGTGCCAGGACGGCCTGCTCGACCGCCGGCGCGGACGGGCGGGCGGAACCTTCGTCGCGCAGGAGTGGGACACCGTCGTCGCCGTGATGCACGACGCCGAGGAGGCGGCTGCACTGGACGCCTTCCATCTGCTGCTCGAATGCGGCCTCGTGGCGCACGGTTCGGGAGAGGTTCCGGCCGAGCGGCTGGAGGGGCTTCGGGCGCTGGTCGAGGAGATGGAACGGGCCGACGTCCCGGCCCACCTGGCCGAGCTGGAGGCCCGCTTCCACCTGGACCTCGCGGAAACGCTCGGCGGTGCCGGAATGCGCGAGTTCGCCGCCGACCTGCTCGGCCGGCTGTGCCTGCTGCTGCCCGCACCGCACCCCGACGTGGTCCGTGCACAGAACCACTGCCATGCCGAACTCCTCGCCGAACTGGGGCGGGGCGCGACCGATCCGGCGGTGCAGGCGGTGAAGGCACACCAGCGTTTCCGGCACCGCTGACGCCCGGCCCGGCCGTCGAGGATCCGCACCCACCACGCCCCACGCACAAGGAGTCGCCGTCATGCCCGACCCCGGAGCCGGCCCGCTGTCCCCGCCGGGGCCCGCCGACGGCGCGCCACAGCGGCTGCGCGGCGGCGTCCTCGGCATGGCGGACATCGCCGCCGCCACGATGGCCAACGTCGGCCCGGCCATGAGCTTCTTCTTCGGTTTCGCCTTCCTGTCCACCACCGCGGGCGTGGCGTCACCCCTGACCATCGTCGCCGCGGGCATCGCGGTCGCACTGCTCGGCAACACGCTCGCGGAGTTCTCCCGGGCGCACCCGTCGGCGGGCAGCTTCACCACCTTCGTGGGCAAGACCTTCGGACCGGTCAGCGCGGTGACCACCGCACTGCTGGCGGGGCTGGGCTACATCATCGCGATGGCCTCCGTCATCGCGATCTCCGGCGGGTTCGTGCAGATCACCCTGTACCACTACACCGGTGTGGACCTGCCGTGGATCATCTGGACACTGCTGCTGACGGGGCTGGCCGTGGGGTTGATGCTGCGCGGGGTGGTGGTCTCCACCAAGTGGGCCGGCTACTTCTTCGGCGTGGAGATGCTGGTACTGGCCGTCGTCTCGGTCGCGGCGCTCGTGGAACACCGCGGCGGCCTCTCCCTCGATCCGTTCCTGCCCAGCCACCTCAGCCACGGCTTCAGGGGACTGGCGGCGGGCTTTCCGCTGGCGGTGTACCTGTTCGTCGGCTGGGAGAACTCGGCCGCGCTCGCCGAGGAGACGGAGAACCCGCGGCGCAACGTCGGCCGCGCGGTGTTCTCCTCCATCGCGATCATGACGGTGAGCTACGTGGTCTTCGCCTACGCCACGGCGACCGGCTTCGACTACGACGTGAGCAGACTCGGGGCCTCCCCCATCCCCTTCGTCGAGGTGGCCCACCACACCCTCGGCGCGCTGGCGTTCCTCACCTACCTGGGTGGCCTGACGTCGACGCTCGGTGTGCTGATCGCCGGCATCAACTCCCAGGCCCGCCTGGTGTTCAACGCCGGACGAGAGGGACTGCTCCCCTCCTTCTTCGGCTACGTACACCCCATCCGCCGCACACCGAACAACGCGATCATCGCCTTCGCCGCCACCGCGCTGCTGATCATCGGCGGCTGGGGCCTGGGCCACCTGCTGGGATCCGCCGGCGGCTCGATGAACCCGGTGGTCTTCTTCACCGAGTCCTCGACCCTCGGCACCATCCTGATCCTGCTGGTCTACCTCGCCTCCAACATCGCCCTGCCGCTGTACTACCGCAGGTACCGGCCGCAGGAGTTCCGGGTGGTCCGGCACCTCGTGCTGCCCGCGCTCGGCACCCTGGCCATCCTGGTTCCGCTGTACTACCTCGCCAAGCCGGGCCAGCCCGCACCGTACAACTGGTTTCCCTACGCGGCGCTGGCCGCCCTGCTCGCCGCCGTCGGCTACGCGGCCCTTCTGGTCCGCCGCGACCCGACCCTGGCCGAACGCGTCGGCTCCGTCGTCGCCGACGCGGACTGAACCGCCGCTCCGATCACCGCGGTGAACCTGGACCGAGCACCCACCGCGAGACGCCCTCACGCTCGGCGCCCGGCCTGACGGCGGCCGGGCACCGAGCCTTCCTCTTCCGCTCCTACGCGGCGAGCGCGTGCGCGGGATGCAGTACGACCTTGGTGTAGCCCTCGATCCGCTGGTCGAACTTCTCGTACGCGATCGGGGCCTGGTCCAGTGGCAGTTCGTGGGAGACCACGAAGCTGGGCCGGGCGCGCCCCGCGATGATCAGGTCACGCAGCTGACGGTTGTACTGCTTCACGTTGCACTGCCCGGTGCCCATCCGCTGGCCCTTCTCGAACATCCGGCCGATGGAGACCAACAGTTGGCCGTGCTTGGCGTGCTCGTCGGGTCCGCCCGGGTCGGAGGGCACGTACAGGCCCGGTATGCCCAGCATGCCGGTCGGCCGCACCGTCTCGACGAGTGTGTTGAGGACGACGGCGGGTTCCTCATGGCTCGCGTCGTGCGCCTGGGCCTGGTAGCCGACGGCGTCGACACCCTTGTCGGTTCCCTCACCTCCGGTCTGTTCCTTGATCTGTTCGGCCGGGTCGCCCTGGGTGAAGTCGATCGGGACGACCCCGATCTCCTCGGCCTTGGCGAGCCGCTCGGGCACCCGGTCCACGGAGAACACCTTCGACGCACCGCGCAGCATCGCGGAGTACGCGGCCATCAGCCCGACCGGGCCGGCGCCGAAGACGGCCACGCTCTCTCCGGGGGTCACCTGAGCGAGCTCGCAGCCGTGATAGCCGGTCGGGAAGATGTCGGCCAGCAGCACGAAGTCCGTCTCGAACTCGGTGCCCGGCGGCAGCTTCAGGCAGTTGAAATCGGCGAAGGGCACCCGTAGCAGCTCCGCCTGCCCGCCCGTGTACGGACCCATGGCGACATAGCCGTACGCTCCGCCCGCGAAGCCCGGATTGACCGTCAGGCAGAAGCCGGTCTTCCCGGCGAGGCAGTTCTTGCAGAACCCGCAGGCGACATTGAACGGCATGACGACACGGTCACCCTTGGACAGCGAGACCACACCGGTACCGACCTCCTCGACGATGCCGAGGTTCTCGTGTCCGAAGACGATGCCCGACTCGGCCGCCGTGCGGCCCTCGTACATGTGCAGGTCGGATCCGCATATCGCGGTTGATGTGACGCGTACCAGCACGTCGTTCGGGTGCTGGATCCGCGGATCGTCGACGTCCCTCACAGCGACGCTGAAGGGCTTCTCATAGACAACGGCTTTCACCTGGATCACCTCCGCGTCGAACGCCGGGTGCCGACGACGGACCGTCCCTGCCGGGGCCCTCGCCGGGAGAACAGGTCGCGAGGTGGAGCCCCTCGTCCCGCGTCGTAGCCGCTGGCGTTCTGGTTACACCGCTGGATACGTCCAGAAAACGCCCGTACGGCACGCGATGCAACCCCCTGCGGTCGAGCGGATCCGGTGCGGCCGTGCTCATGCGGAGACCGCCTCCGCCCTCGTCCGTGGCCTGGGCCGCATGCGGCGGCCGAGCCCGGGGTCCGGCAAGTCCTTCCGTCTGGCAGAAGCCGCCTTGCGCGGCGGTCGCGGCCATCAGGACCCTGAGGCGACCACGGCACGCGGGGCGACGGCGCCCCGCACTCAGGGACGGGAACGCCATGCCTCACACCACCGCCTTCGCCAGGAACCAGTGGTACGTCGCCGCCTACAGTCACGAGGTCGGGCGCGAGGAACTGCTCGGCCGGACGATCCTCGGGGAGCCGCTCGTCTTCTACCGGACCGAGGAGGACGGGACGCCCGTCGTGCTGCACGACCGCTGTGTGCACCGCCGCTTCCCGCTGTCGGAGAGCCGGCTCGACGGTGACCGGATCGTCTGCGGGTACCACGGGTTCACCTACGACACGACCGGCACCTGCGTGTACGTGCCGGGGCAGAAACGCGTGCCGCGCACCGCGCGCGTCGCCTCCTACCCGGTCGTCGAGCAGGACTCCCTGATCTGGGTGTGGATCGGCGACCCGGGGCTCGCGGACGCGCAGGGCATCCCGCGGGCCCGGCACCTCGACTCCCCCGGCTGGACCACGGTCCGCGGCATGGAACCGATCGACGCCGACTACGGGCTGCTGGTCGACAACCTCCTGGACCTGTCCCACGAGACGTATCTGCACGGCGGCTACATCGGCACCCCCGAGGTCGCCGAGACGCCGATCACCACCGAGGTCGACGAGGGCGCGGGGATCGTCCGGGTGAGCCGGCACATGGACGACGCCGAGTGCCCGCCGTTCTACGCCCGTTCCACCGGCATCCAGGGCCGCATCACCCGCTGGCAGGACATCGAGTACCACGCGCCCTGCCTGTATCTGCTGCACAGCAGGATCGCGCCGGTCGGCGTGCTGCCCGACGCGGACGGCAGCGACCCGAACGGCTTCCACACCGAGATCACCTACGCGATCACACCGTCCGGCGACGGCAGCGTGTACGACTTCTGGATGGTCTCGCGCGACTGGGCGACCGACGACGAGGAGGTCACCGAGTTCCTGCGGGGCAACAACCACACCGTCGTCATGCAGGACGTCGACGCGCTCAACCTGCTCCAGCGCACGCTGGGTTCGGAGCGCTCCGGCTACCAGGAGCTGAGCATCAACATCGACACCGGCGGCCTGGCCGCCCGCCGTATCCTCGCCCGGCTGGTGGAGGAGGGCGACAAGCCGGTGGAGAAGGTCCTGTGAGCATCGGTCCCACCGGCGAGATCTACCGCGTCGACTGGCTGCCGGGCACCGACGTCCTGCACGGCACCTGTCACTGCGGCGCCGAGCACACCGCGCAGGACCCGGTCGAGATGTGGGAGTGGATGCTCGGCCATCCCGAAGGACACCGGCCGCCAGGGCCCGAGTCGCGAGGTGACGGTTCATGACCGGGTACGAAGCCGAACTCGTCGTGGAGCGGCGGGAGTCGGCGGCCGACGGCGTCCTCGCCCTGACCCTGCGTCACCCGCTCGGCGTGGATCTGCCGGCCTGGGAGCCGGGCGCCCACGTCGACGTCGTGCTCGGTCCCGGACTCGAGCGGCAGTACTCGCTGTGCGGCGACCCGGCCGACCGGTCCGGGTGGCGGATCGGAGTGCTGCGGGAGCCGGACGGGCGCGGTGGATCCGCCTATGTGCACGAGCGGTTGGGGGCGGGCGACACGGTCCGGGTGCGCGGGCCGCGCAACCACTTCCGGCTGGAGCCCGCCCCGCGCTACCGGTTCGTCGTCGGCGGCATCGGCATCACCCCGGTCCTGCCGATGCTGGCCGCGGCCGAGGCGGCGGGCGCGGAGTGGACGTTGCTGTACGGCGGCCGCACCCGCGCGTCCATGGCGTTCACAGCGGAGCTGGAGCGGTACGGGGACCGCGTGACGATCGCTCCGCAGGACGAGACGGGACTGCTGGACCTGGCGTCGGTGCTGGACGGGCTGCCGGCCGGCACTCTCGTCTACTCCTGCGGGCCCGGACCGCTGCTGGACGCGGTGGAGCGGGGGTGCCCGTCCGGGGTGCTGCGTGTGGAGCGGTTCCAGCCGAAGGAGCGGGAGGCGGGCGCCGACACCGAGTTCGAGGTCGTCCTGGAGCGCAGCCGTCGCACACTCACCGTCGCCCCGGACGTCTCCGTGCTCGACACCGTGCGCGCCGCCGGCGTGGAGGTGCTGTTCTCGTGCACCGAGGGGACCTGCGGCACCTGTGAGACCGACGTCCTCGAAGGCGCCCCGGACCACCGGGACTCGGTGCTCTCGGACGAGGAGCGGGAGGCCGGCGAGACCATGCTCATCTGCGTGTCCCGGTGCCGGGGGAAGCGGCTCGTGCTGGACCTGTGACCCGGAGGTCGGCCTCGATCCGGGCCACCGCGGCCAGCAGGGGCGGCAGCAGGTCACGGTGTACGGACTCCACCGAGGTGCGGCCGGCGTGCACGGCGATGTTCACTCCGGCCACCACCTCGCCGCCCGGCCCCCGGACCGGGGCGGCCACCGACCGCAGCCCCTCCTCGAGTTCCTGGTCGACGAGGGCGTACCCCTGTCGTCGTACGCGGCCGAGTTCCGCGCGCAGCGCCTCCGCCGTGACGAGTGTGCGCGCGGTCAGCGGGCGCAACTCGGCCCGGGCGAGCCGGACTTCGAGTTCCTCCTCCGGCAGGTCGGCGAGCATCACCCGGCCGACGGAGGTGACGTGCCCCGGGAACCGGGTGCCGACCGTGATCGTCGCGGACATGATGCGCCGGGTGGGCACCCGGGCGACGTACACGATGTCGTCGCCGTCCAGGACGCACAGCGACGACGACTCCCGTACCTCCGCGACGAGTTGCTCCAGGTGCGGCTGGGCCAGCTGAGGCAGCGTCAGGCCGACGAGGTAGGCGTAGCCGAGTTCCAGCACGCGCGGGGTGAGCCGGAAGAGGCGGCCGTCGCTGTGCACGTATCCGAGGTCGGCGAGGGTCAGCAGCAGGCGCCGGGCGGCCGCCCGGGTCAGGTCGCACGCACGGGCCACCTCACTGAGCGTGCGCGCGGGGTGCTCGGCGTCGAAGGAGCGGATGACCGCGAGGCCACGCTCGAAGGACCGGACGAAATACGGTGCGCGGGCCGCGGTGGACATCGGCGACGCCTCCAGACTGTCAACAATTTCGTCAGCCAAACCCATTGACCCGGCCGGACGGCCGGTTCTACGTTCCCCGCACACCAATTGAGCACTACTGTGCGGTGTGCGCACAGCCTGTCGGAACACCGATGTCTGCACAGGAGGAGCCCATGCGTCGTCTGCTCGCCGGTCTCGCGGCCGGATCCTTCCTGCTCACCACGGCGGCCTGCGGCTCGTCCGGCGACTCCGGTTCGTCGGACAAGGACGCGTCGTCCGGCGGCACCACCACGGTCAAGCTGGGACTCATCCCCATCGTCGACGTGGCACCGGTCTATCTCGGCGTGAAACAGGGCTTCTACGCCGAGCGCGGCCTCGAGCTCACCATCACGACGGCTCAGGGCGGCGCGGCGATCGTGCCCGGTGTCACCAGCGGCCAGTTCCAGTTCGGGTTCTCCAACATGACCTCGCTGATGGTCGCGCAGTCCAACGGCGTGCCCGTGCGGGCCATCGCCAACGGCATCGCCTCGACCGGCTTACAGGGCAAGGACTTCGGCGCGATCACCGTCAAGAAGGACAGCCCGATCAAGTCGGCGAGGGAACTCGAGGGCAAGAAGGTCGCCATCAACACCCTGAAGAACATCAACGAGAGCGCGGTGCGCGAGTCGGTGCGCAAGGCCGGCGGCGACCCGGACAAGGTGACGTTCGTGGAACTCGCCTTCGACCAGATGCCGGCCGCGCTCGACGGCGGCCAGATCGACGCCGCCATGGTGGTCGAGCCCGCCCTCGCCACCGTCAAGAGCCAGGGCGGCGTCGAGATCGCCTCACCCCTGGTCGATGTCGCGCCGCATCTCACCGTGGCCATGTACTTCACCTCGACGCGGTACCAGCAGCAGCACCCGGACGTGGTGAAGAAGTTCCAGGAGGCCACCGCGGAGTCCCTCGCCTACGCGGACGCCCACCCCGACGAGGTCCGGCAGGTCGTCACGACGTACACGAAGATCCCGGCGGCGGTGCTGGCGAAGGTGACCCTGCCGAAGTGGCCGGCCGACGCCGACCGCGCGTCCATCGAGGCGCTGGAGAAGCTGGGCGAGCAGGACGGTCTGTTCAAGCAGACCCCGGACCTGGACCAGCTGCTGCCGTGAAGGGCCTGAACACCGCACTCGGTGCGGCCGGACTCGCGGCCTTCCTCGCCCTGGGCGAGGCGGTGCCGCGGCTCGGCCTGGTCAAGGAGGCCTACTTCCCGCCCACCAGCCGGATCGCCGGCGCGCTCGGCGACGAACTCGCCGACGAGGCCTTCTGGACGGCGCTCGGCGACACGCTCACCGGCTGGGCGCTCGGGCTGACGATCGCGGCCTGCGCGGGAGTCGTCGTGGGCGTCCTCCTCGCGGTCGTCCCCCATCTCCGCGAGGCCACCGCGTCCACGATTGAGTTCCTGCGCCCCATCCCGTCGGTCGCGCTGATCCCGCTGGCGGTGCTGCTGTACGGCACCGAACTGCGCTCGGTGCTCCTGCTGGTCGTCTACGCCTCCTTCTGGCAGGTACTCATCCAGGTCCTGTACGGCGTGCGGGACGTCGACCCGGTCGCCGAGGAGACGGCGCGGTCCTACGGCCTCGGCCCCTGGGCGCGGGTCCGGCACGTGCTGTGGCCCACCGCGCTGCCGTACGTCATGACGGGCGTCCGGCTGGCCGCGGCCGTCGCCCTCATCCTCGCCATCACCGCCGAACTCGTCATCGGCGCACCGGGGTTGGGCTCGCGCATCGCGGTCGCCCAGACCTCGCAGGCGGTGCCGGACATGTACGCGCTGATCGTGGTCACCGGCCTGCTGGGCCTGCTGATCAACGTGGGAGCGCGGTCGGTGGAGCGGCGGGCGCTGGCCTGGCACCAGTCGGTGCGCGGGGAGGTGGCGGTGTGAGGCGCCTGCTGCTGCGGCCGGTGTACGTCCTCGCCCTGCCCGCGGTGCTCGTCCTGGTGTGGTGGCTGGCCTCCGACGGCAGCACCGACATCTACTGGCCGCCGCTGAGGACCATCCTCAGGACCTTCCCGGACGTCTGGACGGGTGAGCGGCTTCGCGCGGACGCGCTGCCCAGCGTGCTGAGGCTCGGAGCCGGATACGCGCTGGCCGCCGTGACGGGCGTCGCGCTCGGCACGGTCATCGGGTCCTACCGGCGGGTGCGGGCCGTGTGCGAGCCGGTCCTGGAGTTCCTGCGGGCGGTGCCGCCGCCCGTGCTGATCCCGGTCATCATGCTGTTCGCCGGCATCGGCGACACCATGAAGATCGTGGTGATCGCGAGCGGCTGCGTGTGGCCGGTCCTGCTCAACACGGTCGAGGGCGTACGGGCGGTGGACTCGGTGATGACCGAGACGGCCCGCTCCTACGGCATCACGGGCGCCGCACGGCTGCGGCACGTCGTGCTGCCGTCCGCGAGCCCGCAGATCTTCGCGGGCCTGCGCCAGGCACTGTCCATCGGCATCATCCTCATGGTCATCAGCGAGATGTTCGCCGCCAGCAACGGACTCGGCTTCACCATCGTGCAGTTCCAGCGCGGCTTCGCCATCCCCGACATGTGGACCGGCATCCTGCTCCTGGGTCTGCTCGGCTTCCTCCTGTCCGTCGTCTTCCAGCTGGTCGAACGACGGGTGCTCGGCTGGTACCACGGCCTGCGCGCATCCACCCGACGGTCCTGAGCGCAGCTCACGAAAGGGCGGCCCATGCTCGACGTACGCGGCCTGAAGAAGGTCTACGAGGGGTCCGGGCGGCGGGTGGAGGCGGTGCGCGACCTCACCTTCACCGTGGAGGCGGGCGAACTCGTCTGTCTCGTCGGCCCGTCGGGCTGCGGCAAGACCACCCTGCTGAAGTGCATGGGCGGACTCCTCACCCCCACGTCCGGCGAAGTGCTCCTGGAGGGGCGGAAGGTGACCGGGCCGCCACCCGGGATGGCGTTCGTCTTCCAGGAGTACGGCCGCAGTCTCTTCCCCTGGATGCGAGTCGGCGAGAACGTCGAACTCCCCCTGAGGCAGAAGGCGCTGGGAAAGGCGCGGCGCCGGGAGCTGGTCGCCGACGCCCTGGCCTCGGTGGGTCTCGCCGACGCCGCCGGGGCGTATCCCTGGCAGCTGTCGGGCGGGATGCAGCAGCGGGTCGCCATCGCCCGGGCACTGGCGTACGAGCCGCGGGTCCTGCTGATGGACGAGCCGTTCGCCGCGGTGGACGCGCAGACGCGTGCCGACCTGGAGGACCTCGTCCGGGGCCTGTGGCAGGAGCGCGGCATCACCATCCTGTTCGTCACCCACGACATCGACGAGGCGGTGTACCTCGGGGAGCGGGTGGTCGTCCTGTCCGCGTCCCCCACCGTCGTCCAGGAGCAGCTGAAGGTCGATCTGCCCCTGCGGCGCGATCAGTTGCACACCCGGGTGTCACCGCGCTTCGCCGAACTGCGCACGCATGTCTACGAGCAGATCCAGGCGGCGAAGCGCGGGACGTGGCCCGGCGGCTAGGACAGATACGCCTCCACCTCACTGAACTGGGCGGCGGGCCAGCCGGTGTTGGCGGTCACCTGGAGCCTGAGGTGGCGCAGGCCGGTGCCGCCGGGCAGGGTCACGGTCACCGTGTTGCCGGTGGCCGGGTCGAAGCGGTAGTCCTTCGAGGCGACCACCGTCGTGTAGCCGGAGCCGTCGGTGCTGCCCTGCACGGACAGGGTCTGGGTGCGCGCCTGCCAGGCGGACGACGGCGGAAGCCTCAGCACCAGCCGGCGCACGGCCTCGCTCGTACCCAGGTCGACCGTCCAGGACTGCGGGAAGGCGTTGTTGGCCGACTCCCAGTAGCTGTTCGCGTCGCCGTCGGCCGCCTTGCCGGGCGTGTAGACGTCCTGCGAACCGGTCGCCGTGGCCGGACGCCCCTTGGCGAGGTTGCGGCCCGGATCGGGGTCCGGGTTGCCCTGGCCGGGCTGCGGCCAGGTGGAGCAGTCCGACCAGGTGCTGTTCCAACCGGTGTTGCCCCCGCCGTCGGCGAGGGTGAAGGTGCCGGAGTTGGACGGGTAGGGGCAGTTGTAGATGCCTGCCGCGCCGACACCCGTGGCCCGGACGTCGGCGAACCGGGCCGAGCCCTGGGTCTCCGCCTGCACGACGACCGTCCCGGTGTTGCGCACGGTGGCTCCCCTCACCGTGACGTTGCCCGTCGGGTGACCGTGCCCGCCTCCCGACACGAACTCGAAGGCGCTGTAGGGGCTGTCGGTGATCGTCGTACCGGTGATGTCGACGGTGGCGTTGATGGCGCTGTCGTAGGAGTCGACGCGCAGTGCGCCCATGGGGTGGTTCCAGTTGGGGTTGAGCGCGCCGGTGCGCACCAGGGTGTTGCCGTCGACCGTGATCGTGCCGGCCAGCGGGGAGAAGGGGTCGAGGAACTTCTGGTTGGAGATCGCGATGCCGCTGCCGAGGGCGTTGGTGTCGGCGACCAGGTTGTTCCTGACGGCGATGTCGGTGCCGCCGTAGATCGCGATGCCGTTGGCGAGGTTGGGCTGCGTGATGGTGTTGTTCTCGAAGCTGCTGTCGGTGTTCGGCGCGTAGAGGGACCACATGGCGAGGGAGTCGTCTCCCTGGTTGCGCAGGAAGTTGCCCCGGACGCGGACCCCGCGCGCGTTGCCGTTGAGGTTGAGGCCGTCGGCGGTGGTGTCCAGGACGCGGTTGTTCTCGACGACCAGGTTGTCGTTGTTGCCCATCAGCCACAGGCCGACCTTGAGGTGCTGGAGCCACATGCCGGAGACGCTGGAGTTCGGGCCCAGCGACCCGTTGACGAAGTTGTCGGGGCTGGAGTCCACCCGCTCGGTCACCTCGCCGATCACCGCGAAGTCCTTGATGTGCACCGAACCGGCTGAGCTCGACTGGTCGATGAAGCGCGAGGCACGCACGACCGAGTACCAGCTGCCCGCGCCCTGGAGGGTCACGTTCTCCACGCCGCCGAGCGAGGCCGTCAGCCGGAAGTCGCCCGGCGGGATCCAGACCACTCCCCCTCGCGCGGCGGAGATCGCGTCCCGGAAGGCCTGCGTGGAGTCACCCCCGCCGCTGGGGTCGGCGCCCTTGTCGGTGACGGAGACCGCTCCGGCGGGCTTGGCGGCCGGTGCGGCGACCTGCTCGAAGTCGGCCACGTCGACGGTGACCTGGACGCCCGCCGCCTCGACGGCGACCTTGTCCCCCGGCTGGACGTTCTGCCCGAGCAACAGCCTGGTGTTGTCGTAGAAGTGGTGGGTCTTCGCTCCGGGGATCCAACTGGTGTCGATGTAGGAGTACTTCGAGGTGACGGCGAGCGTTCTCGCGAGCTTCTGCCCGTTGACGTAGACGTTCAGTGCGCCCGACTGGCCGTCGGGGACGCTGTAGGCGACGTTCACGGCGTTGGCCGCGCGCGGCACGGTGAACTCCACGCGCTGCCCGGACGCCAGACGCACCGCCTGCCGGCCGGAGGCCTCGGAGGCGAGGGTGCCCTGGGTGTGATCCGGGCCGATCTTCGTGCCGCCCGTCGGGCCGGCCTCGGCTTCGACCGAGGTGAAGGGGAGGGTGGCGCCCGCGGCCGCGTGGGCGGCGGGGGCGGTGGCGGCCGTGAGGAGGCCGGCGGCGAGGGCGGTCGCGACGGCCGAGGGCAGGGCAACCGACCTTACGGTTGCTGTCATGCTCCTGACAGTCGGATCGATCACGCCTCGGGAGGTCCTGGTTCTGCGCATGTGCTGATCCCTTCAGGGGTGGGGGTTGCGGGGGACAGCGGGAACAACGTGGGCGCGGTCTCAGGCGAGCAGCCAGACCGCCGTGTCCTTCGGCAGCCGTCCGGTGGTGTCCAGCGGACCGCTGCCGAGGAGGAGTCGGGTGTGGGCGGGCAGGTCGACGGGGGCGTCGGCGAGGTTCACCACACAGGTCACGCCCTCCGCGCGGGCGAAGGCGAGGACGCCGTCCGGGGCGGGCAGCCAGGTGAGGGGGGCGCTGCCGAAGGCCGGGCGGAGGCGGATCGCCTCGCGGTAGAGGGTGAGCATGGAGTCGGGGGCGTTCTGCTGCCGGTCGACTGCATACGATGTCCAGCCGACCGGCTGCGGCAGCCACGGCTCCTCCCGCGAACCGAAGCCGGCGAACGGCGCCTCCGCCGCCCAGGGCAACGGCACCCGGCAGCCGTCGCGGCCGGGATCGGTGCCGCCGGACCGGAGGTACATCGGATCTTGTATGCGGTCGACGGGGATGTCGGCCTCGGGCAGGCCGAGTTCCTCGCCCTGGTACACGTAGACAGCGCCCGGCAGGGCCAGCGACAGCAGGGCGGCCGCGCGTGCGCGCCGGGTGCCGAGGGCCAGGTCGGTCGGGGTGCCGAAGGCCTTCGTGGCGAAGTCGAAGCCGGTGTCGGCGCGGCCGTAGCGGGTGACCGTGCGCGTGACGTCGTGGTTGCACAGCACCCAGGTGGCGGGGGCGCCGACGGGAGCGTGTTCGGCGAGTGTCTCGTCGATCGACGTGCGCAGGCTCGCCGCGTCCCAGGGGCAGGTCATGAAGGAGAAGTTGAAGGCGGTGTGGAGTTCGTCGGGGCGCAGGTAGCGGGCGAAGCGCTCGGTGTCGGGCAGCCAGACCTCACCGACGAAGACGGCGCCGTACTCGTCGGCGATCGCCCGCCAGGCCCGGTAGACGGCGTGGAGTTCGTCCCGGTCGACGTACGGGTGCGGGTCGCGGCCCTCGACGAAGTCCGGCAGGCGGGGGTCCTTCGCCAGGAGGGCGGCCGAGTCGATGCGGACGCCGGCGACGCCCCGCTCGAACCAGAAGCGCAGGATGTCCTCGTGCTCCCGGCGGACGGCCGGCTCGGCCCAGTTCAGGTCCGGCTGTTCGGGGGCGAAGAGATGGAGGTACCAGTCGCCGTCGCCCACCCGGGTCCAGGCCGGGCCGCCGAACTGGGACTGCCAGTCGTTGGGCGGGAGTTCGCCGTGCCGGCCGCGTCCCGGACGAAAGTGGAACAGGGCCCGCTCGGGGCCGCCGGCGAGGGCGGCACGGAACCAGGGGTGCTGGTCGGAGACATGGTTGGGCACGATGTCGATGATCGTGCGGATGCCGAGCCCGGTCGCCTCGGCGATCAGTTTCTCGGCCTCGGCTAGGGTGCCGAAGGCGGGGTCGATCGCACGGTAGTCGGCGACGTCGTAGCCGCCGTCCCTCATCGGCGACAGGTACCAGGGGTTGAACCACAGGGCGTCCACGCCGAGTCGGGCGAGGTAGGGCAGCCGGGCGCGGACCCCCGGCAGGTCGCCGGTGCCGTCGCCGTCGCCGTCGGCGAAGCTGCGGACGTACACCTGGTAGATGACGGCGGAGCGCCACCAGTCCTGGTCCTTCCGGGCATGACTGGGCTGTCCCACGGGGCCTGCCTTTCTGTCGGGGGGCTGTGTCAGCCCTTCGTGCTGCCCGCGCTGATCCCGGCGATGATGTGCCGCTGGAAGAGCAGGAACATCGCGACCATGGGGATGCTCGCGATCACCATCGCGGCGATGAGCACGGTCAGCTGGATGTTCTGGGACAGCTGGACGAGTGCCACGCTGATCGGTTGCCTGCCGGTGTCGGAGAAGACCATCAGCGGCCACAGGAAGTCCTGCCACACGGCGACCAGGGCGAAGATCGACACGACGCCGAGGACCGGCCGTGACATCGGCAGCACGATCGAGCGGAGGATGCGCAGCTTTCCGGCGCCGTCGATCTCGGCGGCCTCCAGCACGTCCCGCGGGAGTTGGTCGAAGAACCGCTTGAGCAGGTACAGGTTGAAGGCGTTGGCGACGGCCGGGAGCCAGATGGCGAGGGGATCGTTGAGCAGGCTCACATGGATCAGCGGAAGGTCGGCGACGGTCAGGTACTTCGGTACGACCAGGGCCTGGGCAGGAACCATCAGGGTGGCGAGGATGCCACCGAGGACGACCTTGCCGAAGGCGGGCCGCAACTGGGACAGCGCGTAGGCGGCGGCCGTGCACAGGACCAGCTGGAACAGCCAGGCGCCGGCGGCCTGGACGACCGTGTTCCACAGGTGGGCGGGGAGCTGCATGAGGTCCCAGGCGTCGGTGTAGCCGCTGAGGTGCCACTGCTCGGGGACGAGGGTCGGCGGGGTCCGCGCGATCTCGTCCGGTGACTTCGCGGCACCGGTCACCATCCAGTAGACGGGGAACAGGAACGCGAGCGTGAACAGCAGGACGACGCCGGTGAAGACGCTCCAGTACGCGGCCCTTCCGCGCGGGCGGGCCAGCGCGGCAGGCGAGAGCAGGGTTCTGGTGTCGCTCACGTGTCCTCCCCGGAGCGGGTGAGCCGCAGGTAGGCGGCGGAGAAGACGCCGAGCAGCACCAGGAGCATGACGCTGAGGGCGCAGGCGCCGCCGAAGTCGTTGTAGAGGAAGGCGTACTTGTAGATCAGGTAGAGCACGGTGACCGTGGCGTTCTCCGGGCCGCCGCCCGTGATCACGAACGGCTCGGTGAAGACCTGCATGGTCGCGATGATCTGCAGGAGCATCAGCATCAGGATGACGAAGCGGGTCTGGGGGATCGTCACGTGCCGGACGCGCTGGCGGATGTTCGCGCCGTCGAGTTCCGCCGCCTCGTACAGCTCGCCGGGGATGGACTGGAGCGCGGCCAGGTAGATGAGGACGGTGCCGCCCATGTTGGCCCAGGTGGCGACGATCACGAGGGAGACGAGGGCGGTGTCGGCGCCGTTGGACCAGTTCGAGGTGGGCAGGTGCAGGAAGCGCAGCGCCTCGTTGGCGAGCCCGGCACCGGGGTCGTAGAACCACTTCCACAGCAGGGCGCTGACCACCGGCGGGATCATCACCGGGAGGTAGACGACGACCCGGAAGAAGGCTCTGGCGTGCCGGAGTTCGTTGAGGACGAGGGCCATCACGAACGGGACCGCGAAGCCGATCAGCAGCGCGAGCAGGGTGAAGGTGAGCGTGTTGCGCCAGGCGGCGGTGAACTCCGGGTCGTGCAGGACGCGGGTGAAGTTGGCGGTGCCGACCCACTCGGGCGATGAGCCCGGGGTGTACTTCTGGAAGGCGATCACGACGGCGCGGATCGCCGGATACCAGGAGAACAGGGCGAAGCAGACGAGGCCGCCGAGGAGGAACGCGTAGGCACGGGCCTGGTCGGCGAGGCGGCGCCGCCTCCGGTCCCCTGCCGGGGGCGGCGCCTGTACGGGGTGGACGGTGAGGGACTCGACGGGCCGCCGCGCCTCGGTGGTCCGGGTCATGGTCACTCAGCTCCGGGCCAGGATGCTGTCGATCTTCCCGGAGGCGTCCTCGAGGAGCCGGTCGATGTCGGCGTCCTTCTTGGTGAGGACCGCGGAGACGGCGCCGTCGAGGACGGAGTAGATCTGCTGGGCGTTCGGCGGCTCGATCTTCATCCTCAGGCTCTGGTTGCCGTCGAGGAAGGCCTGGTAGTTCTGCACGGGAACGTTCGAGTTGGCCTTCTTGACCCGCTGGTCCTCGGCGTCGGCGGCGCCGGTGAACAGACGGGGTTCGGGCAGGCCGACCGGGGCGTCGGTCTTCTTGGCGCGGGCGTAGTCGCCGAGGAAGCCCTTGCCCGGCCTGAGGAACATGTGGTCGAGCCACTTCAGCGCGGCCCTGATCTGCTCGGGGCTCGCCTTCTTGTTGATCATGTAGCCGTCGCCGCCGATGAGCGTGCCCTGTCCGCCGGGCATGGGGGCGAGGGCGAGGTCCTTGTAGTTGCCGCCCTTCTCCTTGACCAGGATCGGGATGTTGTCGGGGGCGGAGAGGTACATGCCGAGCTTGCCCGAACCCATCAACTGCTGGACGTCGTTGATGACGAGGAGCTGCTTGCTGCCCATGGAGTCGTCGCTCCAGCGCATGTCGTGCAGGTTCTGCAGGACGGCGTGACCCTCGGGGGTGTCGACGGTGGCCTTCTTGCCGTCGGCGCTCACCACGTCGCCGCCCTGGGAGTACAGCTCGGCGGTGAAGTGCCAGCCTCCCTGGTTCTGGGCGCTGTAGTCGGCGTAGCCGACGGTGCCGTTGCCGAGTGCGGCGATCTTCTCGGCCGCCGCCCGGAGTTCGGGCCAGGTCGCCGGGGGCCGGTCGGGATCGAGGCCGGCCTTCTCGAAGAGGGCGCGGTTGTAGATCAGGCCCATGGAGTATCCGGTACGCGGTATGCCGTACACCTTCCCGTCGACGGTGTAGATGTCGCGCAGCTGCCGCTGGACGGTGCCGTAGCTCTTCAGGTCCTTGACGTAGGGCGTGAGGTCGGCGGCCTGGTGGATGTCGACGACGTGGCGGGCGTCGGTGAAGTACGTGTAGAAGACGTCCTCCATCTGCCCGCCGGCGAGCTTGGCGTCGAAGGTCTTCGGGTCCTGGCAGGGGAACGCGTCGTGCGCGACCACGTCGACGTCCGGGTTCTGTCGCTCGAAGGACGCGATGTCCTGCTCGAAGAACCGGCGGTCGACCTTGGCGCTCTTGGGCGGCATGCAGTTGACCGTGATGCGGGTCTTGCCGCTCGCCGAGTCGTCGTTCGACCCGCAGGCGGTGAGGGCGAGACAGGAGACGCCGATCGCGGCGAGGGTGCGGCGGAACCCGGTGCTTCTCATCGGTGGACCCCTCTGGGCAGGAGCGGTGGGCGCCGCACACTCAAGCACCGGCGACATCCGTCCGCAAGATGTCGCGCAGAATTTGAAATTATCGAACAGTGCGCTGGAATGTTCCGGGCTCAGGGCCGGGGGGCTTGCGCCGTCGACCCCCGCACCACCAGCTCCGGCTCGAACAGGAGCTCCTCGGCGGGTACGGAACCGCCACCGACCTGCGCGTTCAGCAGCTCGACCGCCGCCCTTCCCATGGCCTCGATGGGCTGCCGCACGGTGGTGAGCGGGGGCTCGGTGCAGTTCATCAGCGCGGAGTCGTCGTAGCCGACCACCGACACCTGCCCCGGCACGTCGAGTCCCTTGCGGCGGGCGGCCCTGATCACCCCGAGGGCCAGCGGGTCGCTGGCGCAGATGAAGCCGGTGACCCCCCGGTCGATGAGCCGGGCGGCGGCCGCGTGACCACCCTCGATGGAGAACATGGCCCGTGCCACCCGCTCGTCCGGCAGATCGCCGTACTCCCTGGCCGCGGCCAGTTTCCGCGCCGACGGCACGTGGTCGCCGGGTCCGAGCACCAGCCCGATCCGCTCGTGTCCCAGTGAGGCGAGGTGCCGCCAGGCCTGCTCCACGGCGACGGCGTCGTCGCAGGACACCCCGGGGAAGCCGAGGTGCTCTATGGAGGCGTTGACGAGGACGACCGGGATGTGGCGGTCGGCGAGCAGCCGGTAGTGGTCGTGCGGCGCGTCGGCCTGGGCGTAGAGACCGCCGGCGAAGACGACGCCGGAGACCTGCTGCTGGAGCAGCAGCGTCACGTAGTCCGCCTCGGAGACGCCGCCCTTGGTCTGCGTGCACAGCACCGGGGTCAGGCCGAGCTGGGCGAGCGCGCCGCCGATCACCTCGGCGAACGCCGGGAAGATGGGGTTCTGCAGCTCGGGCAGGACGAGGCCGACGAGCCGGGCGCGTTCGCCGCGCAGCTGGGTGGGCCGCTCGTAGCCGAGGACGTCGAGGGCGGACAGCACCGCCTGCCGGGTGGTCGCCGAGACCCCGGGCTTGCCGTTGAGCACCCGGCTGACCGTGGCCTCGCTGACCCCGACCTTCTGCGCCACTTCAGCAAGTCGTCGCGTCATGTACGCAAGAATAGCGCAAGAAATGCAAATGGCTTGCGCCAGGACGTAAGCGATCCCAGCGGTGCGGACAGCCGGGGCCGAGCGGGTCACGGCCGGCGCCGTGCGGGTCACGGCCGGCGCCGAGCGGGTCACGGTCCGGGGCCGGGCCCGCCACGGCCGGCACCGTACAGCTCACAATCAGGGCCGGGGCCCACGGTCGGCGCCCTGGATCAGGGTGCGGCCCACAGTCCCCGGACGTGGCCCAGATGCCGGACCATGACCGCGCGCACCGCGTCGGTGTCGCGCGCCAGCAGCGCGTCGAGGAGTTCCAGGTGCTCCTCGGCGGAGGCCTCCAGCCGGCCCGCCTCGACCAGCGCGGTCAGCCCGTACAGGCGTGAGCGGCGCCTCAGGTCCCGGACCACCTCGACGAGGTGTCCGTTGCCGGCGAGGGCCAGCAGTCCGAGATGGAAACGCAGGTCGGCCTCGACGTAGGCGATGAGGTCGCCGTCCGCCGCCGAGGTGACGATCTCCCGCGCCAGGGGGCGCAGCGCCTCGAGCGCGGCCGGGTCCGCGGTGGTCGCGAGTCCGGCCGTCGTCGGGATCTCGATCAGTGAGCGGACGTGGGTGTACTCGTCGAGCTGCTGCTCCGAGACGGCGGTGACCCGGAATCCCTTGTTGGGGACGGTGTCGACCAGCCCCTCCTTCGCGAGATCGAGCATCGCCTCGCGCACCGGTGTCGCGGAGACGCCGAAGCGGGTGGCCAGACCGGGCGCCGAGTACACCTCGCCCGGCCGCAGTTCACCGGCGATCAGCGCGGCCCGCAGCGCGTCCGCGACCCGCTCCCGGTAGCTGGGTGCCCTGCCGCCCAGTGCGGGCAGGGCGGGGCTGTGCTGCGAAGCCATCGTGTTCATCCTTCTCTGGAGGTCACCGGCCATTGTCGACGCGCCCTACAGGACGAACCCCGCCGGGAAGGGGTCGTCCGGGTCCAGCAGGTACTGGGCGGTGCCGGTGATCCAGGCGCGGCCGGTGAAGCTGGGCAGGACCGCGGGGCGGCCGGCGACCTCGGTGGTGCCGAGCAGACGTCCGGTGAAACGGGTGCCGATGAAGGACTCGTTGACGAACTCGGTGTGCAGGGGGAGTTCGCCCCGCGCATGCAGTTGCGCCATGCGCGCACTCGTCCCGGTGCCGCAGGGTGAGCGGTCGAACCAGCCGGGGTGGATCGCCATCGCGTGCCGGGAGTGCCGGGCGTTCGCTCCGGGCGCGTAGAGGTGGACGTGGTGGCAGCCGCGGATGGACGGGTCCTGCGGATGGACGGGTTCCTCCTCGGCGTTGACGGCGTCCATCAGCGCGAGCCCCGCTCTCAGGATGTCGTCCTTGCGGGAGCGGTCGAAGGGCAGGCCGAACTGCTCCAGCGGCAGGATGGCGTAGAAGTTGCCGCCGTACGCGAGGTCGTAGGTCACCGTCCGCCCGTCGGGCAGCGTGACCCTGCGGTCGAGGCCCACCGAGAAGGACGGCACGTTCCGCAGGGTGACGGCCTTCGCCGCGCCGTCCCGGACCTCGACCTCGGCGACCACGACGCCCGCCGGGGTGTCGAGGCGGATGGTGGTGACGGGTTCGACGACCTCGACCATGCCGGTCTCCACCAGGACGGTCGCGACGCCGATGGTGCCGTGCCCGCACATGGGCAGATAGCCGGACACCTCGATGTAGACGACCCCCCAGTCGCAGTCGGGCCGGGTCGGCGGCTGCAGGACGGCGCCGCTCATCGCGGAGTGTCCGCGCGGCTCGTTCATCAGCAACTGCTTGACGTCGTCGCGGTGTTCGCGGAAGTACAGCCGCCGTTCGTTCATCGTCGCGCCGGGGATGGTGCCGATCCCACCGGTGATCACGCGGGTGGGCATGCCCTCGGTGTGCGAGTCGACGGCGTGCAGGACGAGTTTGCTGCGCATGAACCGGCCTTTCCGTGACCTGTTTCGGCCTACGCGGTGGAGGGCGCGGGCTACGCGAGCACCGCGGCGACGGCCTTCTCGGTGGCGGCCCGGATCGCGGCCTCCTGCTCGGGCAGCAGCGGCATGCGGGGCGGCCGAACGGGTCCGCCGTGCCGTCCGACGACGTCCATGGACAGCTTGATCGCCTGCACGAACTCGACCTGTGAGTCCCAGCGCAGCAGCGGGTGCAGCTGCCGGTACAGCCTCCCGGCCGTGGCCAGGTCACCGTCGACGGCCGCGCGGTACAGCTCGACGCTCGCGGCGGGCAGGGCGTTGGGGTAACCCGCCACCCAGCCCTTGGCGCCCGCGATCGCGAGTTCGAGCAGGACGTCGTCGGCGCCGATCAACAGATCGAGTTCCGGGGCGAGTTCGGCGATCCGGTAGGCGCGGCGGACGTCCCCGGAGAACTCCTTCACGGCGTGGATGTGTCCCTCGCGGTGGAGTCGGGCGAGAAGTTCCGGCACCAGGTCGACCTTGGTGTCGATCGGGTTGTTGTACGCCACGATCGGCAGGCCCGCCCGCGCGACCTCCGCGTAGTGGGCGAGCACCGAGCGCTCGTCCGCGCGATAGGCGTTGGGCGGCAGCAGCATCACCGCGCGGCAGCCGGCCTCGCGGGCCTGCTCGGCCCAGCCGCGGCTCTCGGCGGAGCCGTAGGCGGCGACACCGGGCAGGACCCGCTGCCCGCCGACGGCGGAGACGGCCGTCTCGACGACCTTGGCGCGTTCCTCGGCGGTGAGCACCTGGTACTCGCCGAGCGAGCCGTTGGGGACGACGCCGTCGCACCCGTTGTCGACCAGCCAGGCGCAGTGCTCGGCGTACCGGTCGTAGTCGACGGAGAGGTCGTCGTTCAGGGGCAGGGCGGTGGCGACGAGGACGCCGCGCCAGGGGCGGTGGTCGGTCATGAGGGTCCTTCCTCGGTGGGGTGGGCGGGCTCCTGCGCGAGGACGCCGAGCGGTACGGGCCGGGCGAACGGCCGTCTGCCGGGGTCGAACGCGCAGCCGACGAGGCCGGCGACCGCCGGTGCGCACATCCGGCCCTGGCACCAGCCCATGCCGGCCCGGGTCAGCAGTTTCACGGTGCGTACGTCGCCGGCTCCAAGGTTCCCCACGGCCTCGCGCACGGCCCCTCCGGTGACCTCCTCGCAGCGGCACACGACGGTGTCGTCGGTGATCTGCTCGGTCCAGTGCGCGGGCGGCGCGTACACGGTGTCGAGCGCGGCGGCGAAGGCCCGCAGCCGGGTACGGGCCTTCGCCGCGGCGGCCCACCCGCGCGGGTCCGGGACGGCACCGCGCAGCCGGGCAGCGGCGGAGCGCCCGGCGATGTGGCCCTCCGCGACCGCGAGGGCCGCGCCGCCGATTCCGGTGTTCTCGCCGGCGGCCCACACGCCGACCACGTCGGTGCGCTGCTCGTCGTCGACCTGGACGCGCGGCCCGTCCAGCCGGCAGCCGAGGCTCTCGGCGAGGTCGGTGTGCGGGAGCATGCCGTGGCCGACGGCGAGCGTGTCGCATGGGATACGGCGCCGCGGGCCGGGCCCGGCCCGCCCGTCACGGTCGAGCGCGGCGACCGTGACCGCCTCCAGCCGCTCGGTGCCGTGCGCCTCGACCACGGTGTGGCCGAGGAGGGTGCGGACGCTGTGCCGGGCCAGTCGTACGGCGTATCCGGCGCCCTCGGCGGTCTTGCCCGGCCGCGCCGACAGCGCGGCGGCCCGGCGCAGGAACGCCCGGGGCGCGGCGGACTCGACGAGCGCGGCCACCTCGACCCCTGCGGCGGCGAGGCCGGTCGCCACGGGCAGCAGCAGTGGTCCGGTCCCGGCGACCACGGCGGTGCGTCCGGAGACCGCCAGGGTGCCTTTGAGCATGGCCTGGGCGCCGCCCGCGGTGACGACACCGGGGAGGGTCCAGCCGGGGAAGGGGAGCACCCTCTCGTATCCGCCGGTGGCGAGCAGGACGGCGTCGGCCCGCTCGCCGGCGGGTTCCTCCTGATTCCGGCCGAGCAGGGCGTGCACGGTGAAGCCGTCGGCGCGCCGCTCGACGCACCAGACATGATGGTCCGTCAACTGCCGTACGGTGCCTGCCCGCACGTGGGATCCGAGGGCGTCCCGCAGCCGTTCCCAGGTGCGCCAGTCGTGGTGCAGGGCCTGCGGTCGGCGCGCGCGCAGTGCGGCGGCGGGCTGCCGGTAGAACTGTCCGCCCGCCTCCGTGGCCGAGTCGATCAGCGTGACGCGGGCTCCGTGCGCGGCGGCGGCGACGGTCGCGGCGAGGCCCGCCGGGCCCGCGCCGATCACCGCGAGGTGCGGTCGCTCAGTCACCGTGGCCCGTCCCCTCCTGGGTGCGGATCGCGTCACCCGGGCGCAGTGGCACCAGACAGGCGCGTTGGTTCGGGCGGCCGTTGACGGTCAGCAGGCAGTCGAAGCAGACGCCGATGCCGCAGAAGACCCCGCGCGGACGGCCCTCGCCGCGGGTGGTCCGCCAGGAGGTGACGCCCGCCGTCCAGAGTGCGGCGGCAACTGTCTGGCCGGGCAGCGCCTCGATGTCCCGGCCGTCGAGGGTGACGGTGAAAGCCGGCTCGGGCCGGGCCCGGGCGAGGTCGAAGGGGTCTGTCATGCCGCCTCCTCGGTGAACCGGTCGGGCCGCAGCGGCGCGATGTCCAGGTCGGGTGTCGTCCCGGTCAGTACCTGCGCGATCAGGTGTCCGGTGCCGGTGGCGAGTCCGATGCCTGCGCCCTCGTGCCCGCAGGCGTGCAGCAGTCCGGGCACCCGCGGGTCGGCTCCGACGGCGGGCAGGTGGTCGGGCAGGTAGGGGCGGAAGCCGAGGTAGGCGCGGATGGCGCGGACCTCCGACAGGAAGGGGAACAGGCGGGTGGCGCCGGCCGCCAGGGCCCGCACGGCGGGCAGCGAGAACGACCGGTCGAAGCCGACCCGTTCGCGGCTCGCGCCGATCAGGACCGGTCCGGCGGCCGTGCCCTCGACGACCGGTGAGGTCTGGAGGGCGGCCGAGTCGCTGGCCACGTCGGCCACGTACTCGGCGGCGTACACCTTGTGGTGGATCAGGCGCGGGAGCGGTTCGGTGACCAGGACGAACCCGCGTCGCGGCCGGACGGGCAGGGTGGTGCCCGCGAGCGCCGCGAGGTCCGCGCCCCAGGTTCCGGCCGCGTTGACGACGGCCGGGGCGTGGATGTCGCCCTGGTCGGTGCGGACGGCGCGCACCGTCCCGTCGGGTGCCCGCAGGACGTCCGTGACGGTCCGGCCGGTGAACAGGCGGGCGCTTGAGGCCCGGAGCAGGTGGGCGGCGGCGAGCGCGGGCATGACCTGCCCGTCCTGCGGATAGCGCACGGCGCCGGGCAGGCCGGGGGCGAGCCGGGGTTCGAGGGTGTACAGGGCCTGGCCGTCGACCTGTTCGGCGACCACTCCGCCGGCGCGCTGGCCGGCGGCGAAGCGCTCCAGGGCGGTGAGGGAGCCGGGTGAGGTGGCCACCACCAGGCCACCCTTGGGCTCGTACTCGACGGCGGGCCCCAACTCCCGTGCGAGTTCGCCCCACAGGCGGGCCGAGAGCAGCGCGAGGTCCAGTTCCGGGCCGGGTTCCTTGTCCGAGACGAGGAGGTTGCCCTCCCCCGCGCCGGTCGTGCCGCCGGCCACCGGACCGCGGTCCACCACGACGACGTCCAGGCCCGCACGGGCCGCGTAGAAGGCGCACGCGGCGCCGACCATGCCGGCCCCGACGACCACGACATCGCAGGTCAGTCGCTGACTCACGCCAGTACTATGTCACATGGCTCTGCTGCTGAACATGGTGCGCGGGCGGCCCTGACCGGGGGTCGGGGCCGCGCGTGGACGTACCGGGCGGGTGGGGTTGGGACGGCTCCGGCGCCGTCGGCGACCTGAACGCCGACGGTGCCGGAGCACCGGGGCCGTTACGCCTCCGGCGACGGCACGACGCTCAGATGGCCCGTGGCGCGTCGGGCGCGGCCGGGCCTGCGCGGGGTGGGCGAGGGGCGGCGGGCCGAACGAAGGATCAGCGTCAGCCTGGTGTAGCCCATCTCGCTCAGGGTCCGGGGAGTCTCGTCGACGACCCGGCAGTCCGTGGCGCCCCAGCGGGGGTCGGGGTGCAGCACCGGACGGACGGCGCCGTCCTGTTCGACGGCCCGCTCACCGACCGCGCGGATCCAGTGCGGCAGGCCCTGCCGGTAGGCGGCCTCCATGATCGGATCCTGGGCGATGTCCCGGCGGATCGCCTGGAGCCCGTGGTCGTGGCCGTTGCGCTCCACGGCGGCCGCGAAGTGGGCCAGCATCGGCAGACACCAGCGCGACTCGTGCTCGCCGAGGACGGAACTCGCATCGGGGTGGAAGAGGACGAACCTGAGGAAGTTGTCACCGGGCATGGCCGTCGGATGCGGGCCCACGCCCCCGAAAAGTGACGCGAAAGCGGTGTTGGTCGCCACCACGTCCCAGCGGTGGTCGAGCACGACGGACGGAAAGGGGACCGCCGCCAGGAGGGCGGTGTAGTCCTGCAGATAGGCCTGGGCCTCGGGAGTGTCGGGGACGGGCCGCGGTGCGGACCGCTGCCCTCCTGCCTGATGTGCCATCGGGAGGTCACCCCTCTTGCCTATGCGGCCTTCTCGCGGCGCCCTGATCCTGCTGCCCCGACGCGATCGGTGTCAACTATCGTGGCATTTCATGCCTGTTGACGGCTGAAATTGGCCACAGTTGTGGCGAGACCTGGATGTGAGTTCGAACGACCCGCTACTCTCCGGGAAGTTCACGGCAAGTGCGTGTGTTGTGAGAAGCCTGTGAGAGACGTAGGAGATCTGTCGGTGTCGGATGGCTTCGAGGGTCCGGGCAACGCGGCGTCGGCTGTGCTGCCGGGCGTCGTCGCCCGCGTCACCGCACTCGCCGACCGGCTCGGAGTACCGCAGGCGGAGGTCTTCGACATCGGCCGCCTGTCCGTCGCCTCCGGCGTCCCGGACCCCGTGGTCAAGGCCCTGCTGAGCGGCCGCCCCGCCGGCGAACCCGATGTGCAGGCCCGGTTCCTGCAGCGCCTCGACCTGCTGCGCCGCACCCGGCTGAAGCCCAATCGGCGCAAGTACACGCAGCAGGAGATCGCCGACGGCGCGGGCATGTCCCGGCAGCAGGCCGGCGCCCTCATCAACGGCGACCGGCGCCCCACCATGGAGCACTGCGACGCCATCCAGCGCTTCTTCCGCGTGCACGCCGGCTTCCTGACGGCCGAGGACCCCGAGGCGCTCGCCGGCGCCCTCCAGCGCACCGAGCAGGAGCTCCTCCAGAAGCTCGCCGAGCGCGAGGCGGCCCAGGCCGCCGAGGACCCGCTGGAGCGGCTGCTGCAGGACCACGGCGTCCGCGGGATCGCCTGGCGGGCCGCACAGTTGCCCACCGACCAGCACCGCGACAAGGTGGCGGAGTGGCTGGACATGCTCTTGGAGAGCGTCAAGCGGCCCGAGTCGTGATCCGGGAGAGAACTGTGGGCATTGCCAAGGAAATGCGTCGCCTGTGCGGCGAGCTGGTCGCGGAGCTGACCCTGCCCGCGCCTGCCCCGCCCGCGGACCTGTACGGCGCCCTGTGCGCCGCCATGAGCAGACGCCGCGGCCGCCCGGTCCGCTTCCGTACGGCCGCCTTCCCGGCCGGCACCGCGAGCGGACTGTGGCTCGACATGGCCGACCAGGACCTCGTGGTGATCGAGGAACGCACCGCACCCGACCACCAGTTGGTGATCCTCGGCCACGAGCTGTGGCACATGAAGGCCGGGCACTGCGGCCACCACGTCGCGGGGGCCGCCGTCGCGGCCCGCTTATTGGACGACGAGGCGGATCTCCAGGCGACCGTGCTGAAGGTCGCCGCACGCAGCCGCTTCGACCTCGCCGACGAGCGGGAGGCCGAGAGCTTCGGTCTGCTGCTCGCCAGCAAGTGCCGCACCTGGCTGGCCGGTTCCGCCCAGCGGGGCCCGGTGCAGCGTGACCACCTGGCGGGACGGATCGAGGCGTCGCTGGGCTACCTGGGCCCGAAAGGCTGAGAAGAGCCGGCGGCGCGGGCCGAGCAGGGCGCGTCGGTTCGCCCCCGCACGTCACGCCACGTCACCTCACGTCGCACTGCGTTCGCTCGCCTGCCTCAGATCACGCTCCGTCGGCCGTCTGAGCCCGGAGCCGGGCCGGCCCGCCGGATCGCCGGGACAGCCCTCGCGCAGGAGGTCCCGCCAGTGCTCGCGGCTCCAGTCGGCCGGAGCCGTGCTGCCGGTGAACTCCTCGACCAGGGAGACGAACCGGCCGGGATCGCTGTGGAACGGGAAGTGACCCGCGCCCTCGAAGATCTCCAGACGGCTGCCCGGCATCGCCTCGCTCGCGCCGTACGCGTGCCGCACCGGCACCACGGAGTCCCGGTCGCCCCACAGCAGCATGGTCGGCATGCCCTCGGTGAGGTAACAGCGGTCCAGCATCGTCACCACCTGGCCGCGCCAGTCGACGACCGCGCGCAGGGTACGGATGAAGGCGTTGCGCGAGGTCTCGTCGGGCAGCGCGTCCACGAGGGTGAGCAGCTCCGGGGCGTCCTGGCCGAGGTCGGTGTCCAGGAACTTCAACAGGCGTACCGCGAGCCCCACCTGGAGCCGCATGCCCGGCAGCCGCAGGGCCGACAGCATCAGATGGGCGCCGGGCAGGGACACCAGCCGCAGGACGGGGTTGACCTCCCGGCCCACCCCGCCCGCGCTGACCAGGATGAGCCGCTCGGTGCGCTCGGGGAACTGGTAGGCGAACTGCATGGCCACGCCCCCGCCCAGCGAGTGTCCGACGAGGGTCGCCGACTCGATGCCGAGGGTGGTGAGCAGGTCGCGGACCCCGTTCGCGTACGCGGCCACGGAGTAGTCGGCCCTCGGCTTGCCGGAGGCGCCGTGCCCGAGCAGGTCGGGGGCGATCACGGTGTGGGTACGGGCGAGGTCGGGGATCAACTCCGCCCAGGTCGCCGAGGAGTCGCCGATGCCGTGGATCAGCACCAGCACGGGGCCCTCGCCGGCCATGCGGAACGCACGCCGGTAGCCGTGCACCACGCGGTACTGCAGCTCGAGTTCTCTCTCGCCCACCGGGCGCAGCCGTACGGTGTGCGCCGGTTGCCGGCGTGGGGCGTCGACCACGTGCTTCGCCTCCCGTTCCGCGGCCGCGGGGAGCGGCCGAAAGCCCTTGACTCCAGCGTAGGGCCCCTGTCGGACGGCGGATTTCGGTGAGGTTTCACCTCCGCTAACCGGCCGGAACCGACACGACGGGTCCCCGGCCCGGGGGACGTCGGGCCGGATTGTCAGTGGCGGGCGGCAAGCTGGAGGTGCGCCACCGCTGTGCGGCGGCGTGCGCGCCGCCGGGCGCGTGACCGATGACGCCGACGCGGGGAGAGCCGACCGATGCAGACGACCGTACTGACCGACCGTGAGCGCACCGCCGTCCAGGCGTATCTGCGGCTGCTGCACACGGTGCGCGCCGCCTTCGACGTGGTGGACGGACCGCCGGACGGCCGCCGACCACCCGTCGTCCCCCCGACCGTCCTCGCCGAGGCGGAACGAGCCCTGGCGGAGGCCGGACTGACCGGCAACGAGG
Organism: Streptomyces sp. NBC_00289; assembly: GCF_041435115.1. Lineage (NCBI taxonomy): Bacteria > Bacillati > Actinomycetota > Actinomycetes > Kitasatosporales > Streptomycetaceae > Streptomyces > Streptomyces sp. NBC_00289. The sequence continues at coordinate 2,386,323 of NZ_CP108046.1, forward strand.
AGGAGTTCTTCCGGCTGTTGCAGACCTGGTGTCCGGAACACTGAACGGCCGCTCGCACGGCGGCCGTCCGGCCGGTAGCACCTCGACGGCTGGGACTCGGCCGCCCGCGCGGTTCAGGCGTGCGGCACGTCCAGGCGTGCGGCACGTTCAGGCGTGCGGCACGGTGACGGCGGTGGCCACCAGCCCGTGCCGTACGGTCCACCGTCCCTCGAAGAACCCGAGCCGCCGGCCGCCCACCAGCGGTCCGGGTACCAGGAGTTCGGCGCGGAAGCCGCCGCCCGGCCGTTCGCCGGGTGCCACGAAGACCTCGATGTCGGCCTCCGTGAACTCCAGCCACAGCCCGGTGAGGGGGAACCACGCCTTGTAGACGGACTCCTTGGCGCTGAACAGGAGCCGGTCCCAGTGGACATGGGGATGCTGGCGGGCGAGCCGGCCCAGCCGGTCCTCCTCCTCGGGCAGGGACACCGTGGGCAGCACGCCGTCCGGCAGCGGCAGATGGGGTTCTGCGTCGATGCCGAGACTCGCCAGGTCGGTTGCGCGGACCAGGGCGGCGGCGCGGTAGCCGTCGCAGTGGGTCATGCTGCCGGCCAGTCCGGCCGGCCAGCGCGGGGCGCCGCGTTCGCCGGGCAGGACGGGCTGTGGCGGCACGCCGAGCTTGTCCATGGCCCGGCGGGCACAGGAACGTACGGCGGCGAACTCGCGCCGCCGCTTGGGCACCGCCTGGGCGACGACGGCCGCCTCCTGCGGGTACAGGAAATCGTCCTGGGGCCCTTCGTCGCCGTGGGCCTCGACGGTGACCACCGAGCCCGGCAGGAGTTCCTCGATCACGCGTCCCCGTCCTCCCTCGGCAGGATGCGGCGCAGCCGTCCCGGCGGCTGCGGGCGCTTGCGCCACTCCCGGGGGTATCCCACCGACACCTCCTCGAAGCGGACGCCCTCGTGCCAGGTGGTGCGCGGGATGTGGAGGTGGCCGTAGACCATGGTCTCGACGCGGAAGCGGCGGTGCCAGTCGGCGGTCTGGCGGGTGCCGCACCACATGGCGAACTCGGGGTACCACAGGACGTCCGTGGGATGCCGGTCCAGCGGGTAGTGGTTGACGAGGACCGTGGGCAGGTCGTCGGGCAGTTCGGCGAGCCGGTCGGCGGTCGCCTCGACCCGGGCCCGGCACCACGCCTCCCTGGTCGGGTAGGGGTCGGGGTGCAGCAGGTACTCGTCGTTGCAGACGACGCCGGTCTTGTGCGCGTACTCCAGTCCCTGCTCCTTGGTCTCGCAGCCGGCCGGCAGGAAGGAGTAGTCGTACAGCAGGAACAGCGGGGCGACGGCCACCGGGCCGCCGGGGCCGTCCCAGACCGGGTACGGGTCCTCGGGCGTCGTCACACCGAGCTCCCGGCACAGGGCGACGAGGTGCTCGTAGCGGGCCAGGCCACGCAGGGTGACGGGATCCTTCGGGTGGGTCCACAGCTCGTGGTTGCCGGGAACCCAGACGACCCTGCGGAAGCGGCCCGCGAGGGTTTCCAGGGCCCAGCGGATGTCCGCCACGGTCTCCGCGACGTCGCCGGCCACCAGGAGCCAGTCCTCGTCCGAGTCCGGGCGCATCTTCTCCACCAGGGCCCGGTTCTCCTCGTACCCGATGTGCAGGTCGCTGATGGCCAGCAGTTGTCCGGTACCGCCGGCCGTCGACGTCACCCTCGCCCCCTCCGCGCGCACGAATGGGACCACGACAACATATTCGCGGTGCTTGTACAAGGCAGCGCCACGCCACCCGGAGCAGGGCCGGGAACCGGCCGCGGCGGGGGCTGGACATGATCGTGAAATCCGTAACACGCACGTTGCACGGCGGGCCCCCGGGAAGCCGTATGATCGCCCCAACACCACCGCCACGCATGTCCCTCGCACGGGGCGGTTCGGTGTCCCTCCATACTCCCTGGCCGGGCACGGCCTGCTTCGCCCTGCCCGCGAACCGTGAAAGGACGGCCTGCATGGTCTCTCGCGTACGCGTCTGGCTCAACCGCACGTACGCGGAGAATGTGTTCTTCATGGATCAGCTGCGGCGAAATCCCAGCGACCGGGCCGTCGAGATCCACGCCACGCACGGTGACGCCGACTCCCCCGTCCTGGCCGCCGCGGACACCGCGGACCTGGAGCCGGACGGTCTGTCCCCGGCCGCGTACGTGGAGTACGCGCTGGACCAGTGCACCCGGCGCGGCATCGACGTGTTCGTGCCCCGGCTGCACCAGACGGCGATCGTGGCGCACCGCGCCGACTTCGAGGCGGCCGGAACCGCGCTGCTCGCGCCGCCGCCGGAGGCCGTGGCCGTCTTCGACGACAAGGTGATCGCGTACGAGGCCGTCCAGGCGATCGGCGGGCCCGTGCCGCCCTGGTGGCGGGTGCGCACCGCGGACGAACTCGTCGCGGCCGTGGAGGAGTTGGAGGCGGGCGGCCACAAGGCGTGCTTCAAGCCGGCGTCCGGTGCGGGCGGGGTCGGCTTCCGCGTCGTCACGCGCGCGCCGTTCTCGCTCGCGCACCTCAACGGCTTCCCGAGCCCCTACGTGCCCCTGGACGTGGTCGTGGAGACGCTGCGGCAGGCCGAGGAGCCGGTGAACTGGCTGGTGATGCCGCGGCTGGAGCAGCCGGAGGTGTCGGTGGACTGCCTCACCGGCCCCGACAACCGTGTCCGCCTGGCCGTGGGCCGCACCAAGAACGGTCGGCGCCGTGGGTTCACCCTGCACGAGCAGTGGCTGGAGCCGGCCCGCCGGATCGCGGAGGGCTTCGGGCTGCACTACCTGTCCAACATCCAGTTCCGGATGTTCGGCGAGACGCCCGTCCTGATGGACGTCAACACCCGCCCGGCCGGCGGCCTGCACCAGCTGTCCCTGTGCGGGGTCAACGCCCCCTGGGCCGCTGTGCAGTTGGCGCTCGGTGACGATCCGGGCGAGATGGTTCCGCCGTTCCTCGGCCAGGACTACACGGTGGTGTCCGGGCTGCGCCCGCTGCGGCCCGTGTCCCTTCCGCAGCAGCGGATCGAGGAGGCGGAGTCGCGCCTGCCGGCCGCGCCGGCGCCCTCGCCCGCGGCGGCCGAACCGGCTCCGGTCGACTCCGTCGCCAAGGCCGCGGAGGCTCTGCCCTTCTAAGCCGTCCCCCGGACTCGGGTCGCGTGTGGTGGCCCGCGCCGTTCCCCGCGCCCCTTCGGGGGCGCCTCCGCTCACCGGTATGGACCAATTCGACGTCAGCCCTTGACAGCCGGATTGGTCCATACCAACTTGGTTGCGCACCGTTCTGCACTTCTCTGCACTCCCGAACACCCCCATTCTTCAGGGAGACCGCGTGCGCAACCCACTCAGACGTCCCGGACGTCGACTCCTGGCCCTCCTCGGCTCCACCGCCCTCGCACTGGCCGGAGCCATCGCCCTGCCCGGCACCGCCCAGGCGGCCAACGTCCTGCCCAACCCCGGTTTCGAGTCGGGGAGCCTCTCCCCCTGGTCCTGCACCGGCAACCTCGGCTCGATCGTCTCCTCTCCCGTGCACGGCGGCTCCAAAGCCCTTGCGGGAGCGGTGAGTTCGAGCGACAACGCCAAGTGCGCCCAGACCGTCTCCGTCCAGCCGAACACGGCGTACACGCTCAAGGGCTGGGTGCGCGGCAGTTACGTCTACCTCGGCGTCGACGGCGGCGCCTCGACGTGGACGTCCTCCCCCACCGCGTACAGCCAGTTGAGCGTGTCCTTCACGACCGGCGCCTCGCAGACCAGCGCCACGGTCTACGTCCACGGCTGGTACGCGCAGGGCACCTACCACGCCGACGACATCAGCCTCGACGGACCCGGCGGGGGCGGCTCGGACAGCCAGGCGCCGACGGCCCCCGCGAGCCTCCGGTCCACCGCCAAGACCTCCTCCAGCGTGTCACTCGCGTGGAACGCCGCCACCGACAACGTCGGAGTCACCGCCTACGACATCTACAGCGGCTCGAACCAGGTGCTGAGCGTCTCCGGGACGACCGCCACGGTCGGCGGTCTGTCGTCCAGCACCGCCTACACCTTCACGGTCAAGGCCCGGGACGCCGCCGGGAACACCTCGCCGGCCTCCAACTCCGTGGCCGTCACGACGGACGCGGGCACGGGCGGCGGCACCGGCTTCAAGCAGGCCGCGCCCTACCTGTACCTCGGCTGGGGCGATCCGCCGAGCGCGAGCTCGGTGATGAGCTCGACCGGCATCAAGTGGTACACGATGGCGTTCATGCTGGACCAGGGCGGCTGCAACCCGGCCTGGGACAGCACCCGTCCCCTCACCGGCGGCACCGACCAGAGCGTGATCAACCAGATCCGCTCCGCGGGCGGCGACATCGTGCCCTCGTTCGGCGGCTGGCAGGGCAGCAAGCTCGGCGCCAACTGCTCCTCGGCGGGCGCGCTCGCCGGCGCCCTGCAGAAGGTCATCGACGCCTACGGCCTCAAGGCGATCGACATGGACATCGAGAACACCGACGAGTTCGAGAACGCCACCGTCCAGGACCGCATCCTGACCGCCCTGAAGACGGTCAAGGCCAACAACCCCGGCCTGAGGACGATCGTCACCTTCGGCACCACGACGACCGGCCCCACGTACTGGGGCAACCGGCTCATCGAGCAGGCCAGGGCGCTCGACGCCGGCATCGACGTCTTCACGATCATGCCGTTCGACTTCGGCGGCGGCTCCGACATGTACGGCAACACCGTGAACGCGGCGGAGGGCCTCAAGACCAAGCTGAAGTCGACCTTCGGCTGGGACGACGCGACCGCCTACGCGCACATCGGCATCTCCGGCATGAACGGCCTGTCCGACCAGCAGGAGAACACCACGCCGGCGATCTGGACCCAGATCCGCGACTGGTCCAACAGCCACCACATCGCGCGCCTCGCCTTCTGGTCGGTCAACCGTGACCGCCCGTGCGCGGGCGGCGGTGTGGTGAGCAACTGCTCCGGCATCAACCAGAGCAACTGGCAGTTCACCTCGATCACGGCCGGCTTCACCGGCTGACCGGCGGCAGGGCAGGCGTGGGGGTTCCCGGACCGGGCCCCCACGCCTGCCGTGCGCCCTCGGGTCAGAACCGGCCCGAGCCGCGGTACAGCTCCAGCTCCCCGTCCAGCTCGACCTTGAGGACCGTGGCGTGCGGGTCGAGGTCGGACCCGGCGGGCGGGTCGATGAACAGCACCCCGACGGCCTCGTGCAGCCCGCCGACGACCCGGTGGTCGAGGCGGGTACCCGTGCCGAGCACCGTGACCCGGCCGACCGGCGTCACGAGACCGCGTACGCCGATCTCCGAGCGCGGGATGTCGAACAGGGTGAGGTAGAGGGTGCGGCCGTCGGCGGACAGGGTGCTGGGGCCGTAGTGGTGCCCGGCCGGGAGCCCTCGCACCGTCCCGTACACGGCCTCCGCGTGCTTGCGGATCCACTCCCCCAGGCCTTCGAGACGCTCGACCTGCGGCTGCGGGATGGTGCCGTCCTCCATCGGGCCGACGTCCAGGAGCAGGTTGCCGCCCCCGCCGATGGTCTCGCTGAAGTAGCGGATCAGCTGGGCGAGCGACTTGTGGTTGTGGTCGTGGTGCTGGTAGCCCCACGAGTCGTTGATGGTCAGGCACAACTCCCAGGGACCCGCCGGGGGTTCGATGGGGGCACCTTGTTCGGGGGTGGCGTAGTCGCCCTCGCTGAGCATGCGTGCGTTGAAGACGACGTCGGGCGAGTACGAGCGGACGAGAGCGGCCAGTTCGGGAATGCGCCACTGCTCCTCGCTGCGGTCCCACTCGCCGTCGAACCACATCAGGTCGGGCCGGTAACGGGAGGCGAGTTCGCGGATCTGGCCGTCACGGTAGGCGATGAACCGCTCCCAGGCGTCGAGGTCCTCGTCCTCGGCCGCGACCTCGGAGTAGCGGTTGTCCTCCTGCTCCGGCGGACGGCCCGGCTTGCGGGTGGAGGCGTAGTCGGGGTGGTTCCAGTCGGAGTGCGAGTAGTAGAGGCCGACCTTGAGGTTCTTCTCGCGCAGGGCCTCGGCGTAGCCGGTGAGGTAGTCGCGGCCCAGGTTGAGGTCGCCGTACTCGGTGTCCCACAGCGCGACGCCGTCGTGGTGGCGGCTGGTGAGGACGGCATACCGGGCGCCCGCGCGGGCGAAGAGGTCGGCCCAGGCGCGCGGGTCGTAGCGGGCGCCCGTGAAGCGGTCGAGCTGGGACATGTAGCGGTCGTGCGGCACGATGTCGTCGTAGAACGACCAGGACTCCTGGACGCCGTCGACGGCGTAGATCCCCCAGTGAACGAAGATCCCCAACTTGGCGTCGGTGAACCACGGCTGCATGGGCATGGCTGAACTCCTCGACAGGACAGGTCGGTTCACTGCTCGGGGGGCGGGCGCGGCGTACCGCGCCCGCCCCGGGAGGCCGGCGGGCGGCCGACCGGGCCGCTACCGGACGCCGGCGCCGCGCCGCAGACGGAGCGTCAGGATCTGGAAGGGGCGCAGCGAGAGGGCGACGGTGTCGCCGTCGGCCCGAGCCTCCTCCAGCGGCCGCTCCAGCAGGTCGGTGACCTGGGCGCCGGCCAGCGGGAAGCCGGTCCGCAGCACTCCCGTCGCGCGGCCGCCGCGCGACTCGTAGAGACGGACGACGACGTCACCGGACGCGTCGTCGGCGAGCTTCACCGCCTCGACGGTCAGGCCCTCGCCGTCCACCGATACGACCGGCTCCGGTGTGCCCGCCGAATCCGCCACCCGCAGCGGGAGGTTGAGGGCGTAGCCGGCCGCGACCGCGTCGCCGACGGTGGCGCCCGGGAGCAGGGAGTAGGTGAACCGGTGCCGGCCCTGGTCGGCCTCCGGGTCCGGCACACGCGGGGCGCGGACCAGGCTCAGGGCGACCGTGGTCGTCGTACCGCCGTCCTCGCGGACGGTGCGGGTGACGTCGTGGCCGTACGTCGAGTCGTTGATGACCGCGACGCCGTACCCGGGTTCGCCGAGGTGTACCCAGCGGTGCCCGGAGACCTCGAAGCGGGCCGCCTCCCAGGTGGTGTTGGTGTGGGTGGGGCGCTGGACGTGGCCGAACTGGATCTCGGCCGAGGAGTGCGGGGCGCGGATGTCCACCGGGAAGGCCGCCTTGAGGATCTTCTCGGCCTCGTGCCAGTCGATGTCGGTCTCGATGTCGATGCGGGGGCTGCCGGCCCGGAGGGTGATCGTCTGGGTGATCCGTGATCCCTTGCCGAACGAGCGCGTGACGCGGATCGCGCCGAGCAGCGGATCCTCCTCGACCACGGCCACCGAGTCCGCTTCCAGGAGGTCGGTGTAGCGGTTGCGGTAGTGCTTGTCGATGTCCCAGGCGTCCCAGTAGTTGGGCAGGTCCGTGTGGAGGCGCAGTAGGTTGCCCGGGGCGGCGAGGACTTCGCGGTCGGCCCGTAGATCGTATGCGGACGACAGTGTGCCGTCCTCCGCCACCTCCACCCGGACCAGGCCGTTGTCGAGGACCCGGCCGGAGACCGTCACCGGCTGCGGCGGTTCGGCCGCGGCCAGGGGCGCGCTGCCGCTCGCGGGCACCTCCACGTAGGCGGGTGCGCCCGCGGAGGTGCGGACCACCTCGGCACGGTCGTACGGGCTGGTGTTGAACACCCGGCTGCCGCCGTCGCCCAGAGCCGCGATCGCCTCGCCGGTCAGCGCTTCCAGCTCCTGGGCCACCCGCGCGTACTCGGCCTCCGCCTCCCGGTGCACCCAGGCGATCGAGGAGCCCGGCAGGATGTCGTGGAACTGGTGCAGCAGCACCGTCTTCCACAGCCGGTCCAGCTTCTCGTACGGATAGGCGTAGCCCGGGGCGTGCAGCGCGGCCGTCGTCGCCCACAACTCGGCCTCGCGCAGCTTGTGTTCACTGCGCCGGTTGCCCTGCTTGGTGCGGGCCTGGGAGGTGTAGGTGGCGCGGTGCAGTTCCAGGTAGAGCTCGCCGACCCAGACCGGGGCGTCCGGGTACTCGTCCCGGGCGGCCTGGAAGAACGCGTCGGGGTGTTCGACGACGACCTTCGGCGAGCCTTCCAGGTCGGCGAGCCGGCGCGCGCGTTCCATGATCTCGCGGGTGGGGCCGCCGCCGCCGTCGCCCCAGCCGAAGGGCGCGAGGGAGCGGGTACCGCCGCCCTTCTCCGAGTAGTTGCGCACCGCGCGGTCCATCTCCTCGCCGCTGAACCGGGCGTTGTAGGTGTCGACCGGCGGGAAGTGGGTGAAGATGCGGGTGCCGTCGATGCCCTCCCACCAGAAGGTGTGGTGGGGGAACTTGTTCGTCTGGTTCCAGGAGATCTTCTGGGTCAGGAACCAGTCGTTTCCGGCGAGCTTGGCGAGCTGCGGGTAGGCGGCGTTGTAGCCGAAGGAGTCCGGCAGCCAGACGCCTTTGGTCTCCACACCGAAGTGCTCGATGAAGAACCGCTTGCCGTGGACGAACTGCCGGGCTACCGCCTCGCCGCCGGGCAGGTTGCCGTCGGCCTCGACCCACATGCCGCCGACGGGCGCCCACTGGCCCTTCTTCACCGACTCCTGGATGCGCGCCCAGACCTGGGGGTAGTTGTCGCGGACCCATTCGTACTGCTGGGCCTGGGAGCAGGCGAAGATGAAGTCGTCGTACTCGTCGGCGAGCGAGGTGACGTTGGAGAAGGTGCGGGACGTCTTGCGCTTGGTCTCGCGGATGGGCCACAGCCAGGCGGAGTCGATGTGCGCGTGCCCGACGCCGGAGACGGTGTGCGCGCTGGCGTGCGCGGGCCTGGCGAGGACGGGCGCGAGCACCTCGCGGACGGCCGCCGCGCTGCCGGAGACGTCGTCCAGGTCCAGGGTGTCCATGGCCCGGTCCAGGGCGTGCATGATCTCGTGCCGGCGCGGTTCGTGCTCACCGAGGTGGACCATCAGTTCGCGCAGTACCTGGAGGTCCAGGTCGAGGTGCCAGACCTGCTCGTCGAGGACGGCGATGTCGGCCCGCCCGAAGGTGTACAGCGGTTTGTCGCCCGCCGTCAGGACGTCGCCGAGCGGGGTCGGCTGCGCGAATCCGTTCGCGAGGATGTCGGGGTTGGAGGCCGCCTCGACCAGGTAGTCGACGCTCTCCCCGCCGACGGCCGGGTTGGCGATCGGCACGTACTGGTTGAGCGGGTTGACCGCCTTGAGGGGCGTTCCGTCGGTGCGGTGGACCAGGGCCTCGGCCTGGTTGCCGGGCCAGTCGCCGACGAAGCCGAGGTCGATGACCGCCTCGACGCGCCGGCCCGCCCACTCGGCGGGCACCCGGCCGCGCATGCGGAACCAGGTCGTGCCCCAGGGCGGCCCCCACGGGGTGTCCATCGCGAAGGGCTCGTACGGGGCGGCCGCGGCCTCCTCGAAGGGGACCGGCTCTCCCGGCGCCTGCCAGGCCTCGACCTCGAAGGGAACGCTGGCCGCGTAGATCGCGGGCTTGACGCGCTGGGTGTGGACGCGCTCGACGCGCTCCTCGATCCGTCGGCGTTCGTCGTGCATGGGAGTCTCCAGGAAGGCAGGGAGCCAGAGGGGGAGCCGGAAGGCCGGAAAGCGCCAGCAGGCCGGAAAGCGCTTACTAACCGCGCCTACTCAAGGTACGCCAGGCCGGGATGGACGTCGGTGTAGCCCTCGACCAGCCTGCGGGCCACGTTCACCGAGTCGACGAGCGGGTGCAGCGCGAACGCCTTCACCGCCGTCGTACGGGATCCGGACTCGGCCGCGGCCAGCACCTCCCGCTCGACCGCCTTGACCGAGCAGACGAGGCCGGTGGCGTGGTCGGGCAGCGGGTCGACCGCGACCGGATGCGCGCCGTTGGCGTCGACGTGACACGGCACCTCGATGACGGCGTCCGTGTCGAGGACCGAGAGGGTGCCCTGGTTGCGCACGTTGAGGATCAGCGTGGTGCGTTCGTCGCGGGCGATGGCCCGCATCAGGGCGAGGGCCACCTTCTCGTAGCCGCCGGAGAGGTCGTCGGCGTCGCGTTCACCGGCGCCCGCGGTCTCCCGGTTCTCGGCCATGTAGGTCGCCTCGCGCTCGGCGCGGGTGCGGTCCCAGGTGGTCAGGGCGGCCGCGTCCGGGCGGCGCATCTCGTCGTAGAAGCGTGCCTGCTGGTCGCGCAGGAAGGCGCCGCGGGTCTTGTCGGCCTGCTGGTAGGCGCGTACGGCTTCCCGGTTGAAGTAGTAGTAGTGCAGGTACTCGTTGGGGATCGCGCCGAGCGACTGCAGCCAGTCGACGCCGAACAGCTTGCCCTCCTCGAAGGAGCCGAGCAGGTCGGGGTCGGCGAGCAGCCGCGGCAGCTCGTCGCGGCCCGCCACGCGCAGACCGCGGACCCAGCCGAGGTGGTTGAGACCGACGTAGTCGATCCACGCCTCCTGCGGGTTCGCGCCGAGCATGCGGGCGATACGGCGGCCGAGGCCGACCGGCGAGTCACAGATGCCGATGACGCGGTCGCCGAGGTGGCGGGACATGGCCTCGGTGACGAGTCCGGCCGGGTTGGTGAAGTTGATGACCCAGGCGTCGGGGGCCAGGCGGGCCACCCGGCGGGCGATGTCGACCGCGACCGGCACGGTCCGCAGTCCGTAGGCGATGCCGCCGGCGCCGACCGTCTCCTGGCCCAGGACGCCTTCCGCGAGCGCCACCCGCTCGTCGTTCGCGCGGCCCTCCAGGCCGCCGACGCGGATCGCGGAGAACACGAAGTCGGCGCCGCGCAGCGCCTCGTCCAGGTCGGTGGTGGCGGTGACGCGGGGGGCGTCGGGCACGGTCGACGCCTGTTCAGCCAATACACGGGCGACTGCATACAGTCGGCTGTCGTCCAGATCGTGCAGAACGACTTCCGTGACCCGGCCCTCGCCGCGGTCCGTCAGCAGCGCGCCGTACACGAGCGGCACCCGGAATCCGCCGCCGCCCAGAATCGTCAGCTTCACGCCGCACCCGCCTTTCCTGGTTCTCCGGCCAGGACCACGTCGACGCCCGCCTCCTCCAGGGAGGACCGCGTCGCCGGGTTCACCGGCCCGTTCGTCACCACCACGTCCAGGTCCTCGGGACCGCAGACCTTCGCCATGCCCGTACCCGGGAACTTCGCCGAGTCGGCGAGCAGGACGGTCCTGTCACTGCTTTTGATCATGGCCCGTTTGACCGGAACCTCGACCACCGTCGTGTCCATCACCTGCCCGCCGGGGCGCACACCGCTGGTGCCGAGGAAGAGCCAGTCGGCGTGCAGCTGGCGCAGGTTGTCCTCGGTGAGGAAGCCGACCAGGGAGCGGTAGTCGCGGCGGACCACACCGCCGAGCAGCACCAGCTCGATGCCCTCGTCGTCGGCGAGTTCCTCGTAGACGACCAGGTTGCTGGTGATCACGGTGAGCCGGCGGCCGTGCAGCTGCCGGGCCAGGCGGTAGGCGGTGGTGCCGATGTCGAGCAGTACCGACTGGCCGTCCGCGACCATCCGGGCGGCGTGCGCGGCTATGGCGTCCTTCTCCGCCACGCGCACCTCGGCGACCTCGGCGAAGGGCTGGTCGCCCTCGTCGGCGACGGCCCCGCCGTGCACCCGGGTGAGCAGACCGTCCTCCTCGAGTCTGAGCAGGTCACGCCTGATGGTGGCGGGGCTCACACCGAGCTGCTCGGAGAGGTCGGTCACAGCCGCGGGGCCGCCCGAGCGCAGGGCCCGCAGGATGAGTTGGTGTCGTCGTTCTGCCAGCACGACGTGAACACTACTCGTCATCTTCAATCATTTCTATGCTCAGATCTGCTCGGGTATTGACCAATCACGCGGAGCGGCGCACGATTCCGGTCACCGAAATGAAGAGTTTTGACGAGCTCTCCCGGCGAGAGGATGTGCGCGTGGTCGACGACCGGCCCGAGGTGCTGCTGACCGGCCTGCTCTTCTACGACCTCGTCCTCACGGGGCTCGGAAGGCCCCCGACACCGGGCGAGGAGCTGTGGACGGCGGGCATGGGCTGCGGCCCGGGCGGCATCGCCAACCTTGCGGTGGCCGCCGCCCGCTTCGGCCTCGACACCTCCCTGGCCACGGTCTTCGGCGACGACTTCTACGGCGCCCACTGCCAGGAGGTGCTGGCCGGCCAGGAGGGCGTCGACCTCACGCTCTCCCGCGTCGCGGACGGCTGGCACACCCCCGTCACCGTCTCCCTCGCCTACGGCCACGACCGGGCTCTGGTCACCCACGGCCAGGAGCCGCCGTACTCGCAGGACGTGCTGATGGGCGACCCGCCCGAGGCGCGCACGGCGCTGGTGCACATCGAGGCGGAACCGCGCGCCTGGCTGGCCAAGGCGGCCGCGAACGGCACGCAGATCTACGCCGACGTCGGCTGGGACCCCACCCAGCAGTGGTCCGCCGACCTCCTCGACCAGCTCTCCCTGTGCCACGCCTTCCTCCCCAACGAGGCCGAGGCGATGGCCTACACCCGCACCGACAGCGCGGTCGCCGCGCTCGGCACGCTCTCCGAGCTGGTGCCGGTGGCCGTGGTGACCCGGGGCGGCGACGGCGCGGTCGCCGTCGACCAGACCACGGGCGAGTACGCCGACGTACCCGCCCTCGACATCGATGTCCTCGACGCGACGGGCGCCGGCGACGTCTTCGGCGCGAGCTTCGTCGCCGCCTCGCTCGGCGGCTGGCCGCTGGCCGAGCGGCTGCGGTTCGCCGTACTGGCGGCCGGGCTGTCCGTCCGGCACCACGGCGGGGCCCTGGCGGCCCCCGGCTGGTACGGCGTGGACCGCTGGTGGCGGTCGCTGACCGACCCCGAGCTCAGGCGCGCGTACGGATTCCTGGCCGACCGCATCCCGCCGGACGTCGGCCCGCCGGTGCGGTACGCCCCCGTGACCCCGCCCGCACCACAGCACTAGCCCCTTCTTCTTCATCCCCTGATGCACGACCCGAACAGATCCGAAAGGCGGTGGGAGCTGTGCGGCTCTCACGAAGAGGTCTGCTGCGCGCCGGACTGGCCGGTTCGGCCGCCACGGCGCTCGGCGGCCTGGCGTCCGGCTGCGCCGTTCCGACCGGCTCGACCGGCCGCGACATGGTCCTGTGGTACTGGAGCGGCGGCCTGAGCGACAAGGTCGTCAAGAACGCCAGGGCGCGTTACGACAGCTCCGTGGACCTCCGGGCCATCCAGATCGGCGGCCAGTACCGGTCCAAGCTCATCACCACCATCACCGGCCGGGCCCACATACCCGACATCGCGGGGCTCAAGGGCGAGGACATGGCGTCCTACCTGCCGAACGCGGACCAGTTCGTCGATCTGCGGACCCTGGGCGCGGAGAAGTACAAGAGCCGCTACCTGTCCTGGAAGTGGGACCAGGGCATCGCGGACGACGGCACGATGATCGGCTTCCCGATCGACTGCGGGCCGGTCGCGCACTTCTACCAGTACGAGGTGTTCCGGAAGGCGGGGCTGCCGTACGAACCGGCCGACGTGTCAAAGGAGTTGAACACCTGGGAGAGCTACTTCGCGGCGGGTGAGCAGCTCCGGAAGCGGATCCCGGGCACCATGCTCCTCACCGACGTCAACTCCATCTTCGAGAACGCCGTACAGCAGGGCTCCCAGCGGTACGTCGACAGGGCCCGCCACTTCATCGGCGACCAGGAGCACGTACGCGACGCCTGGGCGCTCGCCGTCGAGGCCAAGCGCCGCGGGATCGTCTCCGACCTCGTGAACGGCACCCCGGACCAGCTGTCCGCCAAACAGGACGGCAAGCTGCCCAGCGAACTGGGCGCGTCCTGGGCGGCCTTCGACATCAAGAACGGCGTACCGAAGGCCAAGGGCAGGTATCGGGTCGCCGACATGCCGGTGCGGCCCGCCAACAACGGCGGCTCGTTCCTGTCGATCACCAAGGCGTGCCGCGAGCCCGAGCGGGCGTTCGCGATCATCGCCTGGATGCTCGACGCGGCCAACCAGGCGCAGGGGTACGCCGACGCGGGCCTCTTCCCCTCCACGCCGGCCTCGTACGGACTGAAGCAGATGCAGGAGCCCGACCCCTTCTTCGGCGGCCAGGTCACGACCGACATCTTCGGACCCGCCGCGCAGAAGATCGTGGTCGCCTACAACAGCCCGTTCGACATCGCGCTCGGACAGCCGATCAAGGACGAGATCAAGAACGTCGGCGTCCTCGGCAAGGACCCCGAGAAGGCCTGGAGTGACGCCATGAGCAAGTGCCGGCGGATCGCGAAGCACCTGGGGGTGAGCTACTGATGGCCACCGTTCCCGCGCTGGAGAAGCCACCCGTCGTCCGCGCGGCCCCGCCCGCCCCGGGCCGGAAGAAGGGGTGGCGCGACTACTGGCATCTCTACGCCGCGATCTCGCCCTTCTACCTGATCTTCCTCGGCTTCGGGCTGTTCCCGGTCGGCTTCTCGCTCTACCTGTCCTTCCACCGCTGGGACGGCCTCGGCCCGATGGAGTGGGCCGGACTCTCCCAGTACCAGTACCTGCTGAGCGACGGCGACTTCTGGAACTCGATCGGGAACACGGTCGTCATCTGGGCGCTGGCCACCTTCCCCATGATCTTCCTGGCGATGGTCACGGCGGTGATGCTCAACTCGGCGGTCCGCCTCAAGAGCGTCTACCGCGTCGCGTACTTCCTGCCGAACGTCACCTCGGTCGTCGCGATCGCCATCGTCTTCGGCTCGATCTTCTCCACCAACTTCGGCCTGGTGAACTCCGTGCTGCAGGCGGTGGGCCTCGACCAGGTCGCGTGGCTGAACACGCCCTGGGGCATCAAGGTCACCATCGCGACACTGATGACCTGGCAGTGGACCGGCTACAACGCCATCATCTTCCTGGCCGGGCTGCAGACGATCCCGAGCGACCTCTACGAGGCCGCGCGCGTGGACGGCGCCAACCCCGTCCAGACGTTCTTCCGGATCACGCTGCCGCTGCTGCGGCCCACCCTGCTGTTCGTGCTCGTCGTCTCGACGGTCACGGGTCTGCAGAGCTTCTCCGAGCCACAGGTTCTGCTGCAGACCTCGTCCAACGACTCCACGTTCGCGGGCGGTCCGGGTCACTCGGGCCAGACGATGGTCCTCTACTTCTTCCAGCAGACCTTCGACAACAACGACTTCGGGTACGGCGCCGCGGTGGCGTGGGGCATCTTCCTCGTCGTCGTCCTCTTCTCGATCGTCAACTGGCGCCTCGTGCAGCGCCGGGGCGAAGACTAGGAAGGGCGCATCATGGCATCCGTCAAGGGTTCCCGCCGCAGGGGGCTCGCGCTGCACGTCCCGCTGATCGCCGGCACGCTGCTCTCGGCCTTCCCGTTCTACTGGGCCGTGATCATGTCGACGCACACCTCGTCGGAGATCTTCTCGTACCCGCCGAAGCTGCTGCCGGGCACGCACTTCCTGGAGAACGTCCGCAACCTCTTCGACGCCGTCGACTTCTTCGGGTCGATGTGGAACTCGCTGCTGGTCGCGGTGTCGGTGACCGTCCTGGTCCTGTTCTTCGACTCGCTGGCGGCCTTCGTCTTCGCGAAGTTCACCTTCCCCGGTCAGCGGCCCCTGTTCGGACTGCTCATGGTGATCTTCATGGTGCCGGCGCAGCTGTCGGTCATCCCGCAGTTCGTCCTCATGGCGAAGATCGGCTGGATCGGCTCGATGACCGCGCTCATCGTGCCGGCCGCGGCCAACGCGTTCGGCATCTTCTGGATGCGCCAGTACATGAAGAGCGCCATCCCCGACGAACTGCTCGACGCCTCCCGGCTGGACGGGGCGAACTTCCTGCGCCAGTACTGGCATGTGGCGCTCCCGGTGGTCCGCCCCGGCCTCGCCTTCCTCGGCATCTTCACCTTCATGGGCCAGTGGAACGACTTCGCCTGGCCCCTGATCGCCCTCACCAACCCGGACAACGTGACGCTCCAGGTCGCGCTGTCCCAGCTCAACGGCACTCACGGCACCACCGACTACGGCATCGTGATGACCGGCGCGCTGCTCGCCCTGGTCCCGCTGCTGATCGTGTTCGCGGTCGGCGCCAAGCAGATCATCGGCGACCTCGCGAAGGGAGCTGTCCGAGGATGACGAGCGATCCGCTGCTCGCCCTGCGCCCCTGGGAGACGCCTGAGGTGACCTCCTGGGGACGGCTGCCCATGAACGCCGTCGACCGGCGTTCCGGAGCTCACTCCCTGGACGGCGACTGGCGCTTCCAGCTGCTGCCCGCTCCGGACGCGCCGGTCGGCGGTGCGTGGTCGTCGTCGTACGTCCCCGGTGTGTGGACCATGCAGAGCATTCCGGGGACCGACGACCTTCCGCAGTACACCAACGTCCGTATGCCGTTCGCGGAATTCCCTCCGCGGTCTCCCGCCGCCAATCCGACGGGGGTGTACGAGCGGACGGTGGACGTGCCGGCCGAGTGGGCGGGACGGCGGATCGTGCTCCAGGTCGGGGCCGCCGAGAGCGTGCTGCTCGTGCACGTGGACGGACGGCCGGTCGGTGTCTCCAAGGACTCGCACCTGGCCGCCGAGTTCGACCTGTCGGAGGTCGTCCGTCCCGGCGCGCGGGCCACCGTACGGCTGACCGTCGTGAAGTGGTCGGACGCCTCGCACATCGAGGACCAGGACCAGTGGTGGCACGGCGGCATCTCCCGCTCGGTCCTGCTGTACGCGACGGACCCGCTGCACCTGGCGGACGTGA
The DNA here is from genome assembly GCF_041435115.1 of Streptomyces sp. NBC_00289. Taxonomy (NCBI): domain Bacteria; kingdom Bacillati; phylum Actinomycetota; class Actinomycetes; order Kitasatosporales; family Streptomycetaceae; genus Streptomyces; species Streptomyces sp. NBC_00289. The sequence continues at coordinate 2,402,926 of NZ_CP108046.1, forward strand.
CCGTCCGGGCGAGCCGGGACGGTGAGCTGCGCGTGGACTGCCGAGTGCGGGACGCGGGCGGCGCGCTGCCGGCCGGCTGGTACGTCAGCGGCGAGCTCGACGGCCATCTCCTCACCCAGGACGGGGAGTTCGACCGGGCCAACGCCGAGGACGAGCGCGTCTCCGCCTTCCTGGGTGAGGCACGGCTGCGCGCCACCATCCCCGAGGTGCGCACCTGGAACGCCGAGACACCGGAGCTGTACGGCCTGACCGTCCGGCTGCACCGCCCTGACGGCACGGTCGCCGACACCTCGTACCACCGCATCGGTTTCCGCGACGTCGAGGTCAGCGGCCGGGACCTGCTGGTGAACGGCGAGCGGGTCTACATCCGGGGCGTCAACCGGCACGACTTCCATCCGCTGACCGGCCGCACGGTCTCCCACGACGACCTGCGCGCCGACCTCGTCCTGCTCAAGCGCTTCGGCTTCAACGCGATCCGCACCGCGCACTACCCGAACTACCCCGCCCTGTACGACCTGGCGGACGAGCTCGGCTTCTACGTCGTCGACGAGGCGGACATCGAGTCGCACGACCACGCCCACGAGATCGCCGACGACCCGCGCTACCTGAACGCGTTCGTGGACCGGGTGTCACGGATGGTCCTGCGGGACAAGAACCACCCGTCGGTGATCATCTGGTCGCTGGGCAACGAGTCCGACTACGGCGCGAACCACGACGCGGCCGCGGGCTGGACGCGCCGGCACGACCGGACGCGGCCGATCCAGTACGAAGGGGCCGCCAAGCTCGACTGGGCGGCCACCGACGACGCCTCCGACATCGCCTGCCCCATGTACGCGCCGATCGAGGACTGCGTCGCCCACGCCCTGTCGGGCCGGCAGACACGGCCCCTCATCCAGTGCGAGTACTCGCACGCCATGGGCAACAGCAACGGCACGCTGGCCGAGCACTGGGCCGCCATCGAGTCCACCCCGGGTCTTCAGGGCGGCTTCATCTGGGAGTTCTGGGACCACGGGATCCTGCAGCGTGTGAGTGACGGAAGACCGGCCGGGCGCGCGGGCGCCGGGCTGTACGAGGGCGGCGTCGCCGCGCCCGGCCACCGCTGGGCGTACGGCGGCGACTTCGGGGAGACGATCCACGACGGCGCGTTCATCGCGGACGGCGTGGTCTTCCCCGACCGCACGCCCAAGCCCGCGCTGTACGAGCACCGGGAGATCGCGGCGCCGGTACGGCTGGAGTGCTTCCGGCACGAGGGTGTCGTCATCGGCAACCACCAGCACTTCCGCGGCCTGGACTGGCTGTCGGCCGACTGGGAACTGGCCCTGGCGGACGGCGGCACGCTGACCGCGCCGGCCGAACTGCCCGACCTGCGCCCCGGCGAGACGGCGGCGGTACCGGTGCCGTTCACGCTGCCGCCGGACGGGGGCGAGGCCTGGCTGACCCTGCGGGTCACGACCGCGCGGGACGAGCCCTGGGCGCCGCGCGGCACAGTGGTCTGTCTGCCCCAGGTGCGCCTTCGGGCGCCCGCGCCGGCGAGCTCCACCGTCGCCCCGGACCGCGGGGTCGAGGTCGACGGGGACGGTCTGCTGGTCCATCCCCTGCTCACCGCCGCCCCCACGCTGTCGCTGTGGCGGGCGCCCACCGACAACGACGAACTCGGGCACATGGCGCTGCGCTGGCGTTCCTGGGGACTCGACCGGCTGGTCCGCAAGGTCGTCGACGTACGCCGCGCCCACGGCCGGGTCACCGTGCTCGCCGAGTACGCCGCCGAGGTGGGCGTCGTCCGCCATGTGCAGGTCCTCACGCCGGTCGAGGGCGGGCTGCGGGTCGAGGAGTCCGCCGAGCTGCCGGACGGCCTCGACGACGTGGCGCGGGTCGGCTCCGTGTTCGAGACGGTGGCGGGCCTCGACCTGATGGAGTGGTACGGGCAAGGCCCCTGGGAGTCGTATCCGGACCGCGCCTTCGGGGCTCCCGTCGGCCACCACCGCGTGCCCGTGGACACGCTGTTCACCCCCTATCTGCGTCCGCAGGAGAGCGGCGGACGGCACGGCGTACGGCACTTCACGCTGTCGGCGCCGGACGCGACCGGGCTCACGGTCACGCTCGACGAGCCCCGTCAGGTCTCCGTGACCCGCCACCGCGCCGAGGACCTCACCGCCGTGGGGCACCACGACGAACTGGTCCGGCGGGCCGGCTGCGTGGTGCACATCGACGCGGCGCACCGGGGCCTCGGCACGGCCTCCTGCGGCCCCGACACGTCCCCCTCCCACCTCGTCGCACCGGGCGTCCACCGCTGGAGCTGGACCCTGCGCGTCCTCTGACCGGTTCCCCGGCTGATCCGGCAGCCTCCCTCCCCTCCTTCCTTCCGCTTCCGGCCTCCCGCCGCCGCGCCTGTGCGGCTCGCGGGCCTCCCTTCCTTTCCACTGCTGCTTTCACCTTCACGGAGCACACGTGTGTACTTCGCATGAGCACGATCAGGGCGAGGCCGCTCAGGCCGGCGCCGGAAGACGCGGTTTCCTGCGGGCCACCGCGCTGCTCGGCGCGGCCGCCGCGGCCGGGGTCGCGCTGCCGGACGCCGCCGAGGCGGCACCGGAGGCGGCGGCCCGGTGGCGGCCCGACCCGGACAGTCGCCGCTTCACGCTCGCCGTCATGCCCGACACGCAGTACCTCTTCGACGGGCCGAGCATCGACAAGGCGCCCTTCGAGGCGTCCCTGCGCTACCTCCTGGAGCACGGCAGGGACGACAACATCGTCTTCCTGTCCCACCTCGGCGACCTCACGGAGAACGGTGCGCCGGCCGAATGCGCCGCGATCGGCGAGGCGTTCGGGCTGCTGGACCGGCGGGGTGTCGGCTACAGCGTGCTGGCCGGCAACCACGACGTGCGGTCCTCGACCGACGACCAGCGCGGCTCGACGCCGTACCTGGACACCTTCGGACCGGCCCGGTTCGAGGACCGTCCGACGTTCGGCGGGGCCTCGCCCGACGGCTACAACACCTTCCACCTCTTCCGCGCCGCCGGACGGCAGTGGATGGTCCTCGCGCTGGACTGGCGGCTGTCGGCCGCGGGGTACGCGTGGGCGAAGGGTGTGCTGGCCGCGCACCCGCGCACGCCCGTCATCCTCACCACGCACGAGCTGGTCGTCGAGGACGACACGCTGTCGCCGTACGGGCAGCAGCTGTGGGACGGGCTCGTCGCCGGCCACGACCAGATCTTCCTCACCCTCAACGGGCACTACTGGCCCGCCGGCCGCGCGACCCGCGAGAACGCGGCGGGGCATGACGTACACCTCCACCTGACGAACTATCAGAACCGGTACTTCGGCGGCGCGGCGATGATCCGCCTCTACCGCTTCGACCTGGACCGCGACACCATCGACGTGGAGACGGTCTCCCCGTGGATCCTGGGGCGCGCCGCGCGGGGGCTCAACGAGCTGGAGCGGCAGGAGATCGAACTCAGCGGTGACGCCGACCGGTTCTCCGTCGACATCGACTTCGCGGCCCGCTTCGCCGGCTTCGACCCGGTGCCCGCGCGAGCGGCCCGGCCCGTGTCGACGACGCTGGTCCGCGGCACCGTCGCGTACTGGCGCTTCGACGGCCACGCGGACGGTTCGGCCGTGTCCGGCACGATCCGCGACCTTTCGGGGCGGGGCAACGACCTCCGCGTGGTCACGGTGGGCGGCGGCGCGCTGACCTGGTCCTCGGACCACCACCCCGACCAGCCGGGCCACGGCAGCCTGGAGTTCCAGGGCTTCAAGTCGCCGCTCAAGGGCGCCTGGCTGCGTACGGTCGACGGCGCGCCCCTCAACTCCGCCACGTTCGAGGCCGGTTACACCATCGAGGCGTTCTACCGGCTGCCCGCCGACTGGGACGCCTCGCACAACGCCTGGTCGGGTCTGGTCAGCCGCACCGGTACGGGAGGAGCCGCCGGCAAGACCGCGGACGACCCGGACGAACCGCTCGCCACGCTGTCCCTCTCCGACGGCCCCGGACCGCAGTGGGCGGTACGGCCGCTCAACCAGCAGGGAATCGCCACCAACTGGGGTGACGAGACGGCCCGGGAACAGTGGTGGCACGTCGCGGTCGTCAACGACGGGGCGCACACCACCCTGTACGTCCAGGGCTGCCCGGTCGCCCGCAACCCGCACGCGCCCGCGGTCGGCCTCACCTCGCTCGGACTGCCCTGGCTGCTCGGCGGCTACGAGTACGCCGGACAGATCGACCAGATCCTGCACGGACGGCTCGGTGACGTCCGCATCGCCGAACGGGCGCTGCCCGTCACCTCCTTCATGAACCACTGACCCGCCAAGGACCACGATGACCGAGCAGCAGCTGCCCGCCTGGGCCGATCCGTCCGTCTCCCCCGCCGCCCTCGACGCGCAGGGCGTCTCCCGCCGCGGACTCCTGCGCGGCGCGGGCCTGTTCGGGGCCGCCTTCGCCCTCGGCTCGACGGCCGCGCCCGCGGCCGCCGCCGGCCGTGGCCTCGGCGGCGAGGACCCGCACCTCGCCTACCTCGTCGGCGACCACCACATCCACTCCGTCTACAGCCACGACGCCAAGTACACGTTCTCCCAACTGGCCGGCGCGGGCGCCCGCTATGGCCTCGACTGGATGGTGTTCAACGAGCACTCCAACTTCGGGCACGCCTCCTACGGTGCCGCGCTGGAGCACAAGGAGATCCTCGCGGCCCGCGCCGAGAACCCGCGCCAGCTGATCTTCCAGGGCCTGGAGTGGTACATCCCGGCCGCCGAGCACTGCACGGTCTTCGCCGCCCCCGGCCCGCACGAGGTCGACCTGCTCACCCGGTTCGAGCTCGCCTACGACGGCAAGCTGCTCGGCTACACCGAGGGCTCGGCCGGCGCCGCCGACACCGCCCGCAACGAGGCCCACGCCGTCAAGGCCGTCCAGTGGCTGGCGGAGCAGCGCCGGACCGGCTACGTCGACGACGTCCTCGTCCTCGCCAACCACCCGCTGCGCCTGGGAATCGACTCCCCGCGCGAGATACGCGGCTGGCGGGACGCGGCACCCGAGATCATGATCGGCATGGAGGGCGCGCCGGGCGCCCAGGGCGCGGCCCTGCCCGGCTGGCGCGGCTCGACGTCGATCCGCGGCGAGTACGAGAACAAGCCGTCCGCGCAGTCCTGGGCGGGATACCCGGCCGACGCCTACGTCACCTACGGCGGCTTCGACTGGGCGACCGCGACCGTCGGCGGGCTGTGGGACTCGATGCTCGCCGAGGGCAGGCTGTTCTCGGTCACCACCAACTCCGACGCCCACCGGGTGGTGTTCGACACCTGGAAGAACGGCGACTGGCCGGCCGGACAGAACTTCGACACCACCGGCAGGCTGCCCGACCCGGTGAACACCGACACCCCGCAGCCGGGCAGTGACTTCTGGCCCGGCCAGTTCAGCCGTACGCACGTGGGCGTCGCCCGCTACGGCTACCGGGCGGTCATGGCCGGCCTGCGCGCGGGCCGCGTGTGGCTCGACCACGGGCACCTGCTCGACGGGCTCGACGTCCGGCTGCAGCGCGACTGCGACCACGGCCGGGGCGTCACCCTCGGCGGCCGGCTGCGGGTGCGCAAGGGCGAGAAGCTCACCCTGAACGTGACCGTGACCACCGCCTCCCGTCCCAACTCCCAGGGCGTGCTGCCGGAGTTGGCGCACGTGGACGTGATCCGCGGTGCGGTGCGCGGCGCCGTGGCCGACCGTGACACCTGGCGGGCACCGGACACCAGGGTCGTCCACACGAAGGACGTCCGGGGCCGCACGGGGACGTACACCCTGCGTGTCCCGCTGACCGCGGGCGACGAGTCGTTCTACGTCCGGCTGCGCGGCAGCGACGGCAACCGGAACGGAACCGGTTACCTGGGCGCCTCCGTGGACCCCCACGGCCCGATCCCGCACGAGCCCGGCGACGGCGACCCGTGGGCCGACACCTGGTTCTACTCCAACCCGGTCTTCGTGGACGTCGTCGGCTGAGGAACGCCTCGAAGGGGCGCGGGGAACCGCGGACCGGCCACGGCCGGTCCGCGGTTCCCCACCCGTCCGCCGTTACGGCGCCACGGTCGTCACCTCAGGCGTAGAACCGCGACAGGCTCTGCAGCACAGCCGCCGGCTTCGCGCCCCCCTCGATCTCGATCGCGCCGTCGACGGTGATCTGCACACCGCCCGACACCTCCTCGACCTCGGTCAGCTTGGCGACCAGACGGATACGCGAACCGACTTTCAGCGGCGCGGGAAAACGCACCTTGTTCAGCCCGTAGTTGACCTTCGTCGTGACGCCCTGGACGTCCAGCAGCTCGGTGAACAGCGGGATGAAGAGGGAGAGGGTGAGGTAGCCGTGGGCGATCGGGGCACCGAAGGGTCCCGCGGCGGCCTTCTCCGGGTCCACGTGGATCCACTGGTGGTCGCCCGTGGCGTCGGCGAAGGTGTTGACGCGCTCCTGCGTCACCTCGATCCACCCGCTGGTGCCGAGGTCGCTGCCGGCGAGCTTCTTGAGTTCGTCCAGGCCGTTGACGGTGATGCCCATGTGGCTTTCCTTAGCTATGAGTTGGTGCCGTAGCGCTTGCGCACCCGGGACTTGAGGAGCTTTCCGGAGGCGGTGCGGGGAAGCTCCTCCGCCAGCACCACCGACTTGGGGATCTTGTACTTGGCGAGCCGGCCGGCCAGGGAGGCGAGCACCTCGTCCGCGTCGAGCCGGGCGCCCTCACGGGGCACCACCACCGCCCACGGCACCTCGCCCCACTTGTCGTCCGGCACGCCGATCACCGCGCACTCGACGACGTCCGGATGGGCCAGGAGGAGATCCTCGATCTCGGCGGGGTAGATGTTCTCGCCACCCGAGATGATCATGTCCTTGATGCGGTCGACGATGTGCACGTATCCGTCCTCGTCGATCCGGGCCGCGTCGCCGCTGCGGAACCAGCCGTCCGCGAAGGAGGCGGCCGTCTCCTCGGGCAGCCCCCAGTAGCCGGGCATGACGTGCGGTCCGCGGACCACGACCTCGCCCGTCTCGTCGACGTCCACCGGGCTCAGGTCGGGCCGTACCACCCGTACGTCGCTGAAGAAGTGGGGCACTCCGGCCGAGCCCGCCTTGGTGACCGCGTGTTCGGCGTCCAGGAACAGCGTGCCGGGGGACGCCTCCGTCATGCCGTAACCCTGGAGGAAGGTGAGTCCGCGTTCCTGGTAGGCGGCGATCAGCGGTGTCGGTACCGGGGAGCCGCCGCAGGTCAGGATGCGCAGCGAGGACAGGTCGGCGTCCTTCCAGCGCGGATGCCGGGCCACCTGGTCGAACATCGCCGGTACGCCGAACATGAAGGTGATCCGGTGCTCTTCGATCAGTTCGAGGGTCCCCCGCGGGTCGAAGGCGTCGACCAGGACGCAGGCGCCGCCCTTGAGCAGCACCGGCAGGGTGAGCATGTTCAGGCCCGCCGTGTGGAACAACGGGGCGGAGACCAGGGCGCGTTCGTCGGCGATCAGGTCGGTGTCGACCAGGACGTTGACCGCGTTCCAGGTCAGGTTGCCGTGGGTGAGCATGGCGCCCTTGGGACGGCCGGTCGTGCCCGAGGTGTACATGATGATGCAGGTGTCGTCGGGGGCGACCGGCTCGTCGATCGGCTCGGCCGGCGCCGATGCCAGGGCCTCCTCGTACTCGGCGCCGACCTCGACGTACGTCCGCACGTCGGTGTGGCCGGGCAGGCCGGCGACCAGGCCCGCGTGTCCGGGGCCGTAGACGAGGGCCTTGGCGCCGGAATCGGCCAGCTGGTAGGCGATCTCCGGGCCGGCCAGGCGGGTGTTGAGCGGGACGAAGACCGCGCCGAGCGTGCCGGCGGCGAAGAGGGTCTCCAGGTAGGAGGGGTGGTTGGGGCCGAGGTAGGCGATCCGGTCGCCGCGGCGCAGGCCCCGCAGGCGCAGGGCGTGGGCGAGGCGGTTGGTGCGTGCATACAGTGTGCGGTAGTCGGTCGACTGCCCGCCGTGGATCAGGGCGGTGCGGTGCGGGGTCTTGCGGGCCCGGCGTGCGGGCCAGGACCCGAGTCCCTCGTTGCGCATCTGGCGCCCCTTACGGTTTCGTCAGCCCGAGCAGGCGGGCGGCGTTCTCCTTGAGGATCTTCGGCCGTACCTCGTCCTTGATCGGCAGCTTCGCGAAGTCGGCGAGCCAGCGGTCGGGGGTGAGCACGGGGAAGTCCGAGCCGAACAGGACCTTGTCCTTGAGCAGGGTGTTGGCGTACTGCACGAGCTGCGGCGGGAAGTACTTCGGCGACCAGCCGGACAGGTCGATGTGCACGCCCGGCTTGTGGGTGGCGACGGCGAGGGCCTCGTCCTGCCAGGGGAAGGACGGGTGCGCCAGGATGATCTTCAGGTGCGGGAAGTCGGCCGCCACGTCGTCCACGTGCAGCGGGTTGGAGTACTTGAGCCTGATCCCGCCACCGCCGGGCACTCCGGCGCCGATGCCGGTCTGGCCGGTGTGGAACAGGGCGATGGTCCCCGTCTCCTCGATCACCTCGTACAGGTCGTACGCCACCGAGCGGTCGTCGGGGAAGAAGCCCTGGATGCTGGGGTGGAACTTGAAGCCCTTCACCCCGTACTCCTCGACCAGGCGGCGGGCCTGTTTCACCCCCGCCTTTCCCCGGAAGGGGTCGATGGAGGCGAAGGGGATGAGGACGTCCGCGTTGGCGGCGGCCGCCTCGGCGACCTCCTCGTTGGGCACGGGAGCCGTGCCGGTGGCGGACTCGGCGTCCACCGTGAAGATCACGGCGGCCATCCCGCGCTCGCGGTAGTACGCGGCCGTCTCCTCCAGGGTCGGCTTCCGCTTGCCCTCGACCTTGAAGTAGGCCGAGGAGGCGTCGTGCAGGTCGTCGGCCAGGGAGGAGTGGCCCTTGGAGGACACCTCCGCGTGCGTGTGGACGTCGATCGCCACGAGGTCGTCGACGTTCATGGAGCGGGTCACGGAAGGGTTGGCCGAGCGGTCGGCGGGAGTGGTCGGGGCAGGGCTCGCGGCGGGGTCCATCACGCCTCCGGGAACTTGGGGGCCGGAATGCCCACCGTCTGGAGTTCGGCGCCGACCGAGGTGGACCAGGCGTCGGCCAGGGCGTCGGGGGTCCAGCCGCCGTCGGCGTACGCCGCCCTGATCTCCTGCGGATGGGACCAGAGTGCCACCTTGTCGCCGCCGATGCCGATGGCCTGGCCGGTGACGGACCGGGCGGCCTCGGAGGCGAGGAAGGGGACGAGGCCCGCGCAGTCCTCAGGGGTGCCGAAGCCTTCCCCCTTGCGCAGGAACGCGGGCAGCGGCTCGCCGTTCTTCATCGCCTCGACGTAGGGGGCGAAGGCGGGAATGGTCTCGGTCATCGCGGTGGCGGCCACCGGCACGATCGCGTTGACGGTGATGCCCGCCCGGCCCAGTTCCATGGACCAGGTGCGAGCCATGGCGGCGATGCCGGCCTTGGCGGCGGCGTAGTTCGTCTGCCCGAAGTTGCCGCGCTGCCCGGCCGGGGAGCCGACCAGGATCAGGCTGCCGCCCTCGCCCTGTTCGCGCATCCGCACGGCGGCGGCGCGGGCGCAGGTGAAGGTGCCCTTGAGATGGGTGGTGAGCACCGCGTCGAAGTCCTCGTCGGTCATCTTCCACAGCACCCTGTCGCGCAGGATGCCCGCGTTGGTGACCAGGACGTCGAGCCGGCCGAACTCCTCGACCGCGCGGGCGACGAGCCGGTCGGCGGCCTCGGTGGTGCCGACGGCGACGACCTCGGCGACAGCGGTGCCGCCCGCCTCGGTGATGGACTTCACGGCCTGCTCGGCGACGGTCTCGTCGACGTCGTTGACGACCACGGACGCGCCGTGGGCGGCCAGGGCGTGGGCGTAGGCGAGGCCGAGTCCCCGGCCGCTGCCGGTGACGACGGCGGCCTTCCCGGTGAGATCGATGCTGGGCACGGGCGAGTCCCTTCACGTGGGATGCGCCGTGGCGGCGCATCGGTGCGGCTACGAGATCGAAGCTAAGAGCAATAATTGTTGACGTCAATAGTTGTTGATGACCTACGGGTGCGCCATGCTGAAATCACACGAGGACCGCACCCGCCCGCACCGAGACCAGGGAGCCCGCCATCACCCGCCAGTCCGCCACGAACCCCGCCCCGATCGACGCGAACGAGCCGTGGATGCGCGAGCTGCACGCGGACACGGGCTACCTGCTGTACCGGCTGGGCCTGCGCTCCGGGCAGTTGTTCAACGCCTGCCTCCAGGAGTCGGGGCTGCGCCTGCGCCACTACGCGGTACTGCGCCTGCTCGCCACCTCGGAGGGCGCCCTGCAGCGCGAGCTGAGCGTCCGCCTCGGCTACGACCCGAGCGCGATCGTCGGTCTGGTCGACGACCTGGAGAAGCAGGGCTTCGCCGAGCGCCGGCCCTCCCCCGACGACCGCCGCAGCAGGATCGTCGTACTGACCGAGGACGGCCGCGACTTCCTGCGCGGGACCGACGAGGCAGGCCTGCGGGTGACGAACGAGCTCCTGGACCCGCTGGACCCGGCCGAGCGGGACACGCTGCACTCACTGCTGCGACGGATCGCGGGGGACGGACTCGCCTGATCCGGCACACCCGGCTCCCGTCCCGAAGCGGATCGCGGAAGACGAACCCGCCTGATCCGGCACACCCGGCTCCCGTCCCGCGCAAGCCGACTGATGGACACACCGGACCACCGTCCCGCGCAGGCGGACCGGGCGAACGCATCACGACATGACCCACCAGCCGAACACCCCCCGCCCGCAGGACCTCGCACACCCGGGAGACGCCCGGCCATGACCGCCATGCCCACTCGCTCAGCGCCCGACCGGCTGCTGTCCGTGCTCGCCGCGTTCGACCACGAGCACCCGGCGCTGTCCCTCACCGACATCAGCCGCCGGGCCGGGCTCACCCTGACCACCGCGCACCGGCTCGTCGCCGCCCTCACCGAGTGGGGCGCCCTGGAACGGGACCCTTCCGGCGTCTACCACGTAGGACTACGGCTGTGGGAGGTCGCGGCACTCGCTCCGCGCGGCCTCGCGCTGCGGCAGGTCGCCCTGCCGCACCTGGAGGACCTGTACGAAGCGACCCACGAGAACGTGCAGCTGGCGGTGCGCGACGGCGCGGAGGTCGTGTACATCGAGTGGATCTCGGGGCGTTCGTCGGTCGGCGTGCACATCCGTGTCGGCGCGCGCTGGCCCCTGCACGCCACCGGCGTCGGGCTCGTCCTGCTGGCCCACGGAGAACCGGCGTTCCAGGACGCCTACTGCGCGGGGCCACTCGCCTCCTTCACCCCGCACACGATCACCGACGGCCCGCGGCTGCGCCGCGAACTGGCCGAAGTGAGGCGCGCCGGCGTCGCGGTGAGCAGCCGTCAGGTCACGGAGGACGCGCTGTCCGTCGCCGCCCCGGTGCGCGGGCCGGGGGGATCGCTGGTCGCCGCCGTGTCGGTCGTGGTGCCACAGGCCGACGCCCAGGTACCGGTACTGATCCCCGCGGTACGACTCGCGGCACGCGGGATCTCCCGGGCACTGGGATGGCGGCCCGAGCGGGACGCGGGAGTCGGGGCGGAAGCGGGGGCGGGGGCGGGGGACGGAGCGTCGTAGGCGCCTAGCCCGGGAAACCGCACCCCTCTCCCCGAAGGTCGGCGCCGGATGCCGGCGAGGCGTCGCCGGCGTGCTCTCACGGTCCCCTCACTCCTTCTCGGCTTCTCCTCACCGAAATCTCAGCCGGCGGTCCGTGGATTCAAAGGATCAACCCAGGTGGGAGATGCACGATGCACCCGCAAAGGTGGATATCTCAGGAAGGCATGGCGTGGGCGTCTCGCACATATCGAACCGGTCCGGGCAGCGGTCGCAGCGGTGGTCCCGACGGGGAGTCCTCGCCGTGCTCGGTGTGGTGCCGGCCGCCGTGGTCACGGGCTGCGGCGGTTCGGCGGACGCCTCGGAGGCAACCGGCCCGGCGGGTACCGCGAGCGCGACGGCGCCCGCCTCCGTGAAGGCCGCCGCTAAGAAGCCGGCGATCTCGGTCACCCCCGCCGACGGCACGAGGAAGGCGGGCTTCGCCAGTCCCGTGAAGGTCACCGTCACCGACGGCACGCTGGCCTCGGTGACGGTCGCGGGAAACGACGGTTCGACGCTGGCGGGGTCCTTCGACGAGACCAGGACGACGTGGACGTCGACGGGCAACCCGTACTCGGGCACGAAGTACACGGTGACCGCCACGGCGGAGGGGGCCGCGGCGGAGCGTACGACCTTCACCACGAAGTCGCCCGGTGAGACGTTCGTCGGTTACTTCACCCCCGAGGCGAACTCGACGTCGGGGGTCGGCATGCCGGTGTCCCTGAACTTCACGCACGCCGTCGCGGACCGGGCGGCCGTCGAGAAGGCGATCACGGTGACCGCGGAGCCCGCCGTCGAGGTGGTCGGCCACTGGTTCAGCGACACGCGGCTCGACTTCCGGCCCGAGACGTACTGGGCGGCCGGCACGACGGTCACGCTGAGTCTGCGTCTGAAGGACGTCGAGGGCGCGGACGGTGTCTACGGCGTCCAGCACAAGGACGTCACCTTCCACATCGGCCGCGAGCAGATCAGCACGGTCGACCTGTCCGCCAAGCGGATGACGGTACGGCGGGACGGAGCGACCCTCGCGACCTACCCGGTCAGCGGCGGCGACGCCGACCACACCACCTGGTCCGGGATCATGGTGATCAGTGAGCGGTTCAAGCAGACCCGCATGGAGTCCTCCACGGTCGGCCTCGGCGACGAGTACGACATCGCGGACGTCCCGCACGCCCAGCGCCTGACCACCTCCGGCACCTTCATTCACGGCAACTACTGGGCGTCGACCGCGGTGTTCGGCGGCCAGAACACCAGCCACGGCTGCGTCGGCCTGCACGACGCCAAGGGGGCGGACGACAGCTCCGTGGCGGGCTACACGTTCTACGAGAGTTCCCTGCTGGGTGACGTGGTGATCGTGAAGAACTCGGGCGAGCGGACCGTCGACCCGGCCAACGGCCTCAACGGCTGGAACCTCTCCTGGGCACGGTGGAAGGCGGGCAGCGCGCTCTGACACCGGGAGCCGGGCCCCGGCGCCGCGACAGGCACCAGCACAATCCTGTCTTCATCGGGTGAACTCACCTGCGCCGAAAGGAAATTCCGGGTTACACCTCTTGACGGCCGGAGTGGCCGGGAGCACATTGGGCGCACTTTGAGAGCGCTCTCACGCCTCACTCGCTCCCGAAGGCACCCGCGCACCCACTCCGTACCCGAGAGGCCCCCATGAGCGACTCCTCCGGCACACCCCTCCCCCGCGCGCTCCGCAGACCCCGTCTGCGGCGCGCGCTCGTCGCCGTCCTCGGCACGCTCGGTCTGGCGGCGGCGGCCGCCACGGTCACCTCACCGGCCGCGAACGCCTCCGCGCCCACTCCCCCGACGGGCTGGTCCCAGGTCTTCCTCGACGACTTCGAGGGCGCCGCCGGCTCCGGCGTGAACACCGCCAACTGGCAGTACGACACCGGCATCTCGTACCCGGGCGGCCCCGCCAACTGGGGCACGGGCGAGGTCGAGACGATGACCTCCAGCACCAACAACGTCTCGCTGGACGGCAACGGCAACCTGCGCATCACCCCGCTGCGCGACTCGGCCGGCCGCTGGACCTCCGGACGCATCGAGACCAACCGCACCGACTTCCAGCCCCCGTCGGGCGGCAAGCTGCGCGTCGAGGCCCGCATCCAGATGCCGAACGTCACCGGCACCGCCGCCGAGGGCTACTGGCCGGCGTTCTGGACGCTGGGCGCGCCCTACCGCGGCAACTACCAGAACTGGCCGGGCGTCGGCGAGCTGGACATCATGGAGAACGTCCAGGGCCAGAACAAGGTCTGGGCCACGATGCACTGCGGCAGCAACCCGGGCGGCCCGTGCAACGAGACCACCGGCATCGGCAACTCCGTCGCCTGTCCGGGCACGACCTGCCAGTCCGGCTTCCACACCTACAGCATGGAGTGGGACCGCTCGGTGAGCCCGGAGGCGATCCGCTTCTACGTCGACGGCGTCAACTACCACACCGTGACGGCCGGTCAGGTCGACGCGACGACCTGGGCCAACGCCACCAACCACGGGTACTTCGTCATCCTGAACGTGGCGATGGGCGGCGCGTTCCCGGACGCGCTCGGCGGCGGCCTGGACAACGACACGGTTCCGGGTCACCCGATGGTCGTCGACTACGTCCAGGTGCTCCAGTCCGGCAGCGGAGGCGGCACCACTCCCCCGCCCACCGGCAACCGTGACGCCTACAGCGCCATCCAGGCGGAGTCGTACGACGGTCAGTCCGGCACGATCACCGAGACCACCTCGGACACCGGGGCAGGCCAGAACATCGGTGCCCTCGCGAACGGCGACTGGGCCCTCTACAAGGGCGTCAACTTCGGCTCCACGGCGGCGAAGCAGTTCGTCGCCCGGGTGGCGAGCGGCGCGGCGGGCGGCGTCAGCGGCCTGGTCGAGGTCCGTCTGGACAGCCGTACCGGCACTCCGCTCGGCAGTTTCTCGGTGGCCAACACCGGTGGCTGGCAGTCGTGGAGGACGGTTCCGGCGAACATCACCTCGGTGACGGGCACGCACGACGTGTATCTCACCTTCACCAGCGGTCAGCCGTCGGACTTCGTGAACGTGAACTGGTTCGACTTCGGCCACTGACGGGACGCGGGCGGCCGGGGTCACGCGCCTCGGTCACCGAGCGCGCCGTCGAACCGATGCCCCGCGAGGCCAAGTCCTCGCGGGGCATCGGCGCGTCGGTGGCCGGCCCCGTCCGGCCCGAGGAGTCGTTTCAGCCGAGTTCCGCCCGGAACGCCGCCGGCGCCATGTCCGTGTGCAGGTGGAAGAACTTGGAGAAGTTCGCCGCGTCGGGAAAGCCGACCGCCGCGCCGACGCGGCCTATCGGCAGGTCGGTGTGGGCGAGGAGGCGTTTGGCCTCCAGGATCACGCGGTGGTCGATGAAGCCCTTGGGGGTCTGGCCGGTGGCGGCGCGCACCGCGCGGACGAGGGTACGGCGGGAGTAACCGAGGTCGTCCGCGTAGGCGCTGACGCTGTGGTTGGTGGCGAAGCCCCGCTCCACGGCGTCGCGGAAGAGGGTGAAGGTGGTGTCGGCCTGCCGCCGGGCCTCCTCCGCGGAGCTGGCCGCGAGATGGGCCAGGCGCAACAGGAACGCCGTCAGGGAGTGGCGCAGCACCGCGGTGTGCAGGCTCAGGGGCAGTGTCGTCGTGTCCTCGTACTCGCGCCGGAGCTGGGCGAGGGCCGAGCGCAGTCCGGCGAGTCGCGGCTCGTCGGGGCGCAGCAGGGGTGGCAGGTCGTAGCGGTACAGGCCGGTGGCCTCGACCGTGTGGCGGGGCAGAAAGCCGGGTTGCATGGTCAGGACGGTTCCGCGGTACCCGCTGCTGCGCGAGAAGCGGTGGACCTGCCCGGGGCGGATCCACAGCAGGTCGCCGGCCGTCGCCTCGTACTCGGCGAAGTCGATCATGTGGTGGACCGGGCCGGCGTCGAACAGCATCACGACGTGGAAGTCGATGCGGTGGACACGGTGCAGCGGCGCGTCGGCGTGCCAGGTGCGGCCGGTGCCCATGGGGCCGACCTGCATGCCGACACCGCCCACGCTCAGCTCGACCGGGAAGGGGAACGTTCTGATCGCGTCAACGCCGCCGTCACCGTCTCCGCCTTGGATGGTTTGGTCCGCCATGTCCTTCTCGCGCCGCCTCGGTCACGCCGTCGGTGTCCCACTTTCACCACAGGCTGGCACACGGCGACCTTCCACCATAAAAGTCAGACTTTTAAGTTTGAACGCGTCAGAACAGATGTGACCAGATATCCCGCTCCCATCGAGGACTTCTTGAAGATGAGCACGCAGACACCGGACACCTTCGAATGGACCGAACTCGACCGGCGTGCCCTCGACACCGCCCGTCTGCTGGCGGCGGATGCCGTGCAGCGGGTCGGGAACGGGCACCCCGGCACCGCGATGAGTCTGGCTCCGGCCGCCTACACGCTCTTTCAGAAGGTGATGCGACACGACCCCGCCGATCCCGAGTGGACCGGCCGTGACCGCTTCGTCCTGTCCCCGGGTCACACCTCGCTGACCCTCTACACGCAGCTCTTCCTCGCCGGGTACGAGCTGGAACTCGACGACCTGAAGGCGTTCCGGACCCACGGTTCGAAGACGCCCGGTCATCCGGAGTACGGGCACACCGCCGGTGTGGAGACGACCACCGGTCCGCTCGGGCAGGGTGTGGCCAACGCGGTGGGCATGGCGATGGCCGCCCGCTACGAGCGCGGCCTGTTCGACCCGGACGCCGCCGAGGGCGAGTCCCCCTTCGACCACACCGTCTGGGCGATCGTCTCCGACGGCGACCTGGAGGAGGGCATCTCCGCCGAGGCGTCCTCCCTCGCCGGCCACCAGAAGCTCGGCAACCTGGTCTTCCTCTACGACGACAACCACATCTCCATCGAGGGCGACACGGCGACCGCGTTCTCCGAGGACGTGCTGAAGCGGTACGAGGCCTACGGCTGGCACGTGCGGCGGATCGAGCCCGCCGCCGACGGCGACATCGACGTCCACGCACTGCACGGGGCACTGCGGGCCGCGCAGGCGGAAACGGGCCGTCCCTCGATCATCGCGATGCGCACGATCATCGCCTGGCCCGCCCCGAACGCCCGGAACACCGAGGCCGCCCACGGCTCGGCTCTGGGCGAGGACGAGATCGCCGCCACCAAGCGTGCCCTCGGCTTCGACCCGGACAAGAGCTTCGAGGTCTCCGACGAGGTCCTCGCGCACACCCACCGGGCACTCGACCGGGGTGCCGAGGCGCACGCCGCCTGGGACAAGCGGACCGACAAGTGGCGCGGCGCCCGTCCGGAGCGCGCGAAGCTGTTCGACCGGGTCGTCGCGGGTCAGCTCCCCGAGGGCTGGGAGGACTCCCTGCCGGTGTTCGAGGAGGGCAGGTCCGTCGCCACCCGGGCCGCCTCCGGCAAGGTGCTCCAGTCCCTCGGCGAGGTGCTTCCCGAGCTGTGGGGCGGCTCGGCCGACCTGGCCGGCTCGAACAACACCACGATCGACAAGACCAGCTCCTTCCTCCCGGCGGACAACCCGCTGCCGGAGGCCGACCCGTACGGCCGCACCATCCACTTCGGTATCCGCGAGCACTCGATGGCCGCGGAGATGAACGGCATCGCGCTGCACGGCAACACGCGCGTCTACGGCGGTACGTTCCTGGTGTTCTCCGACTACATGCGCAACGCGGTGCGCCTGTCGGCGCTGATGCAGCTGCCGGTGACGTACGTGTGGACGCACGACTCCATCGGCCTCGGCGAGGACGGCCCGACCCACCAGCCGGTCGAACACCTCGCCTCGCTGCGCGCCATCCCGGGCCTCAACATCGTCCGCCCGGCGGACGCCAACGAGACCGTGGTGGCGTGGGCGGAGATCCTGCGGCGGCACGCCACCGACCCGGCTCCGCACGGCCTCGCGCTCACCCGTCAGGGCGTACCGACGTACGCGCCCGATCCGGACGCGGCGCGCGGCGGGTACGTGCTGCGGGAGTCCTCCACCGAGGTGCCCGAGGTCGTCCTGATCGCCACCGGCTCCGAGGTCCAACTCGCCGTCGCCGCGCGGGAACGGCTGGAGGCCGAGGGCGTCGGGACGCGGGTGGTGTCGATGCCGTCCGTGGAGTGGTTCGAGGAGCAGCCGCGCGAGTACCGCGACCGCGTCCTGCCGCCGTCCGTGCGGGCCCGCGTTGCGGTCGAGGCGGGGATCGGGCTGACGTGGTACCGGTTCACAGGTGACGCAGGACGCATCGTCTCCCTCGAACACTTCGGCGCCTCCGCCGACGCGAAGACCCTGTTCACCGAGTTCGGCTTCACCGCCGAGAACGTCGCCGAGGCGGCCAGGCAGTCGCTGGCCGCCGCGCGTGGCTGATCCGATCGCCAGAAAGAGGATGATCACCGTGTCCGAAGCAACCGCGACCGCGGGTGCGCTCAAGCGCCTGTCCGACGAGGGCGTCTCCGTCTGGCTGGACGACCTGTCACGCAAGCGGATCACATCCGGCGACCTGGCCGGACTCGTCGCGCGCCGCAACGTGGTGGGCGTGACCACCAACCCGTCCATCTTCCAGGCCGCGATCGGCTCCGGGGAGGGCTACCGGGAGCAGCTGGCCGACCTCGCCGTGCGCGGTGTGACGGTCGACGAGGCCGTACGGATGATGACCACCGCCGACGTCCGCGCCGCCGCCGACGTCCTGCGGCCGGTGTACGAGGCGACCGGCGGCCGGGACGGCCGGGTGTCCATCGAGGTCGACCCGCGTCTCGCCCACGACACGCGGGCGACGATCGCCGAGGCCAAGCAGCTCGGCTGGCTGGTCGACCGCCCCAACGTCATGATCAAGATCCCGGCGACGAAGGCCGGCCTCCCGGCGATCACCGAGGTCGTCGGCCTGGGCATCAGCGTCAACGTGACGCTGATCTTCTCCCTGGACCGCTACCGCGAGGTCATGGACGCCTACCTCGCCGGCCTGGAGAAGGCGCGGGCGGCCGGGCTGGACCTGTCCGCCGTCCACTCCGTCGCCTCCTTCTTCGTCTCCCGCGTCGACAGCGAGATCGACAAGCGTCTGACGGTCCTCGGCACCGACGAGGCCCTGGCCCTCAAGGGGCGGGCGGCCCTGGCGAACGCGCGGCTCGCCTACGAGGCGTACGAGGACGTCTTCGGCCGGGAACGCTGGGCGGCTCTCGCCGCGGCCGGGGCCAACAAGCAGCGTCCGCTGTGGGCGTCGACCGGCGTGAAGGACCCGGCGTACAGGGACACGATGTACGTCGACGAACTGGTCGCGCCCGGCACGGTCAACACCATGCCGGAGGCCACCCTGAACGCCACCGCCGGCCACGGCCGGATCACCGGGGACACCGTCACCGGCCGGTACGCCGGGGCCCGCGCCGACCTCGCGGCCATCGAGCGCCTCGGCATCTCCTACGACGAGGTCGTGCGGCAGCTCGAGGACGAGGGTGTCGCCAAGTTCGAGACGGCCTGGCAGGACCTGCTGGACGCCGTCACCAAGTCGCTGAACAGCAAGGAGGTCGACGGGGAATGAGCGAGGAACTGCCCGCAACGACGGCTGCCGAGGAGGCGATGGAGGCCGTGACGGCTCTGCCCGCCACCGAGCCCGCCGAATGGGCCAACCCACTGCGCGATCCGCGGGACCGCCGCCTGCCCAAGATCGCCGGCCCCTCCGGCCTGGTCATCTTCGGCGTCACCGGCGACCTGTCCCGCAAGAAGCTCATGCCGGCCGTGTACGACCTGGCCAACCGCGGGCTGCTGCCGCCGGGCTTCTCCCTGGTCGGCTTCGCCCGCCGGGACTGGGAGGACCAGGACTTCGCCGAGGTGGTGCACGAAGCGGTGCGCGAGCACGCCCGCACCGAGTTCCGCGAGGAGGTGTGGCAGCAGCTCGCCGAGGGCATGCGGTTCATCCCGGGCGACTTCGACGACGACACGGCGTTCAAGCAGCTGCGCGCGGCCGTGGACGAGCTCGACAGCTCCCGCGGCACCGCCGGCAACTACGCCTTCTACCTCTCCGTACCGCCGAAGTTCTTCCCCAAGGTCGTGCGTCAGCTCAAGAAGCACGGTCTGGCGGACGCGCCGGAGGGCTCCTGGCGCCGCGCGGTGATCGAGAAGCCCTTCGGGCACGACCTGCGCAGCGCCCGCGAACTCAACGCGCTGGTGCACGGCGTGTTCGAGCCGGACCAGGTCTTCCGCATCGACCACTACCTCGGCAAGGAGACCGTCCAGAACCTGCTGGCGCTGCGCTTCGCGAACCAGATGTACGAGCCGGTGTGGAACCGGTCGTACGTCGACCACATCCAGATCACGATGGCCGAGGACATCGGCATCGGCGGCCGGGCCGGGTACTACGACGGCATCGGCGCCGCCCGTGACGTGATCCAGAACCACCTGCTGCAGCTGATGGCGCTCACCGCGATGGAGGAGCCCATCGCCTTCGACGCCGACTCGCTGCTCACCGAGAAGCTCAAGGTCCTCAAGTCCGTGCGGCTGCCGGAGAAGCTGGGTGAGCACACCGTGCTCGGCCAGTACGCGGAGGGCTGGCAGGGCGGCGAGAAGGTGGTCGGGTACCTCCAGGAGGAGGGCATCAACCCCGGCTCGAAGACCGACACGTACGCGGCGATCAAGCTGGAGGTGGACAACCGCCGCTGGGCGGGCATCCCCTTCTACCTCCGTACCGGCAAGCGCCTGGGCCGCCGGGTCACCGAGATCGCGGTCGTCTTCAAGCGGGCCCCCCACTCCCCCTTCGACTCCACCGCCACGGAGGAGCTCGGCCAGAACGCGATCGTCATCCGCGTCCAGCCCGACGAGGGCATGACGGTCCGGTTCGGCTCGAAGGTGCCGGGCACCTCGATGGAGATCCGGGACGTGTCCATGGACTTCGCCTACGGCGAGTCCTTCACGGAGTCCAGCCCGGAGGCGTACGAACGCCTCATCCTGGACGTGCTGCTCGGCGACGCCAACCTGTTCCCCCGCCACCAGGAAGTGGAAGAGTCCTGGAAGATTCTCGACCCGATCGAGGAGTACTGGGCGCGGCACGGCAGGCCCGCGCAGTACCCCTCGGGCACCTGGGGACCCGAGGAAGCCGACGAGATGCTCGCACGAGACGGACGGAGCTGGCGCAGGCCATGAAGATCGACCTGACCGACACCACGGCAAGCAAGATCAACAAGGCGTTGGTGCAGGGACGCCGCGCCATCGGGACACCCGCTGTGGGCATGGTCCTGACGATGGTCATCGTCACGGACGAGGAGAACGCCTACGACTCGATCCGGGCCGCCGAGGAGGCCTCGCACGAGCACCCCTCGCGCACCCTGGTCGTCATCAAGCGGCACGCCCGCACCCCGCGTGACCGCACCGCCTCCCGGCTGGACGCCGAGGTCAGGGTGGGCGCCGACGCCGGCACCGGCGAGACGGTGGTGCTGCGGACCTACGGCGAGGTGTCCGAGCACGCCGACTCCGTCGTCCTGCCGCTGCTGCTGCCGGACGCGCCGGTCGTCGTGTGGTGGCCGGTGGACGCGCCCAAGGTGCCCGCCAAGGACCCGCTCGGCGCCCTCGCGCAGCGCAGGATCACCGACATGTACGCCGTCGAGCGCCCGCTCACGGCACTCGACGCCCGGGTCGCCTCCTACGCGCCCGGCGACACCGACCTGGCCTGGACCCGGCTCACCCCCTGGCGCTCGATGCTGGCCGCCGCCCTGGACCAGGCCCGCGCGAAGATCACCTCGGCGGCCGTGGAGAGCGAGGCCGACAACCCGAGCGCCGAGCTGCTCGCCCGCTGGCTGGAGGCCCGCCTCGGGGTCACGGTCGACCGGGTCGTCACCGCGGGGCCCGTCGTCACGGCCGTACGGCTGGGCACGGCGGGCGGCGACGTCGTCATCGACCGCCCCGAGGGCCCGCTGGCCACGCTGTCCCTGCCGGGCCAGCCCTCGCGCACCCTCGCGCTGAAGGTCCGCACCACCTCCGAACTCATCGCCGAGGAGCTCAGGCGCCTCGACGCGGACGAGATGTACGCCATCGCCCTGCGCGGTGAGGGAACCAAGGAGACACCTGCTCATGTCTGACTCCCCCAAGCTGACCCGACGGCCGGAGTGGGCCGCACTGGAGGACCACCGCGCCCAGTGGCAGACGCATCTGCGGGAGCTGTTCGCGGCCGATCCCGGGCGCGCCGAGCGGTATGTGGTGCGCGTCGGTGACCTGCGCCTCGACTACTCCAAGCACCTGATCACCGACGAGACCCTCGCGCTGCTCCAGGAACTGGCCGCCGCCACCGACGTGTTCGGGCTGCGGGACGCCATGTTCCGCGGCGAGCGGATCAACGTCACCGAGCGGCGGGCCGTGCTGCACACCGCGCTGCGGGCCCCCGCCGACGCCGTGATCGAGGTGGACGGCGAGAACGTCGTGCCCCGGGTCCACGCCGTGCTGGACAAGATGAGCGACTTCTCCTCCCGGGTCCGCTCGGGCGAGTGGACGGGCCACACCGGCAAGCGCATCAAGAACGTCGTGAACATCGGCATCGGCGGCTCCGACCTGGGCCCGGCGATGGCGTACGAGGCGCTCCGCGCCTTCACGGCACGGGAGCTGACGTTCCGGTTCGTCTCGAACGTGGACGGCGCCGACCTGCACGAGGCCGTCCGTGACCTCGACCCGGCGGAGACCCTGTTCATCGTCGCGTCCAAGACCTTCACCACCATCGAGACGATCACCAACGCGACCTCCGCCCGCTCCTGGCTGCTCGACGCCCTCGGCGACGAGAAGGCGGTCGCCCGGCACTTCGTCGCCCTGTCGACGAACGAGGAGAAGGTCACCGGTTTCGGCATCGACCCGGACAACATGTTCGAGTTCTGGGACTGGGTCGGCGGCCGCTACTCCTTCGACTCGGCCATCGGCCTGTCACTGATGATCGCGATCGGCCCGGACCGGTTCCGGGAGATGCTCGACGGGTTCCGCATCGTCGACGAGCACTTCCGGACGGCACCCGCCGAGGCCAACGCCCCGGTGATCCTCGGCCTGTTGGGCATCTGGTACGGCAACTTCTTCGACGCCCAGTCGCACGCCGTGCTCCCCTACAGCCACTACCTGTCCAGGTTCACCGCCTACCTCCAGCAGCTGGACATGGAGTCCAACGGCAAGTCCGTCGACCGTGACGGGGACCCGGTGGAGTGGCAGACCGGCCCGGTGGTGTGGGGCACGCCCGGCACCAACGGGCAGCACGCCTACTACCAGCTCCTGCACCAGGGCACGAAGCTGATCCCGGCGGACTTCATCGGCTTCGCGCGGCCGGTCGCCGAGCTGAGCGACGAACTCAAGGCACAGCACGACCTGTTGATGGCCAACCTGTTCGCCCAGGGACAGGCGCTGGCCTTCGGCAAGACCGCCGACGAGGTGCGGGCGGAGGGCGTGGCCGAGGAGCAGGTGCCGCACCGCACCTTCAAGGGCAACAAGCCCTCCACCACGATCCTGGCCGCGGAGCTGACCCCGTCGGTCCTCGGCCAGCTGGTCGCCCTGTACGAGCACAAGGTGTTCGTCCAGGGCGCGGTCTGGAACATCGACTCCTTCGACCAGTGGGGTGTCGAGCTCGGCAAGGTCCTCGCCAGGCGCGTGGAACCCGCCCTGACCGAGGGCGCCGACGTCCCCGGTCTCGACCCCTCCACCACCGCCCTCGTGGCCGCCTACCGGACTCTCCGCAACACTCGGGAAGTGAACTGACATGACAACGATGCAGCTTGGTCTCATCGGCCTCGGCAAGATGGGCGGCAACATGCGCGAGCGCCTCCGCCACGCCGGCCACACCGTCATCGGCTACGACCGCAACCCCGAGCTCTCCGACGTGAGCGGTCTGCCCGAACTGGTCGAGAAGCTCCAGGCCCCGCGCACGGTGTGGGTGATGGTGCCGGCCGGCGCCGCCACCCAGTCGGTCGTCGACGAGCTCGGCGGTCTGCTGGAGGCCGGCGACACCGTCGTCGACGGCGGCAACTCCCGCTGGAGCGACGACGAGAAGCACGCCGAGGAGCTGGGCGCCAAGGGCATCGGCTTCGTCGACGCGGGCGTCTCCGGCGGCGTGTGGGGCCTGCAGAACGGCTACGCGCTGATGGTCGGCGGCGACAAGAAGCACGTGGACCGGCTCCAGCCGATCTTCGAGGCGCTCAAGCCGGAAGGGCCCTACGGCTACGTCCACGCGGGCAAGGTCGGCGCCGGGCACTTCTCCAAGATGGTCCACAACGGCATCGAGTACGCCATGATGCAGGCCTACGCGGAGGGCTGGGAGCTGCTGGAGTCCGTGGACTCCGTGACCGACGTACGTGAGGTCTTCCGCTCCTGGCAGGACGGCACGGTCATCCGCTCCTGGCTGCTCGACCTGGCCGTCAACGCCCTCGACCAGGACGAGCACCTGACGAAGCTGCGCGGCTTCGCCGAGGACTCCGGCGAGGGCCGCTGGACCGTGGAGGCGGCCATCGACAACTCCGTGCCGCTCCCGGCGATCACGGCCTCCCTCTTCGCCCGGTTCGCGTCCCGCCAGGAGGACTCGCCGCAGATGAAGATGGTCGCGGCGCTGCGCAACCAGTTCGGCGGCCACGCCGTCGAGTCCGTGAAGGAGTAGCACGCCGTGGGGGACCTTCTCCTGGTCCGCCACGGTGAGACGGAGTGGAGCGTGTCGGGCCGGCACACCAGCCGGACCGACCTGCCCCTCACCCAGCACGGCGAGGAACAGGCCAAGTCCCTCGCTCCGCTCCTCTCGCCGCGGACCTACGCCCTCGCGCTGACCAGCCCGCTGGACCGCGCGATCCGCACCGCCGAACTGGCGGGCCTGACCGGGGCCGTACCCGACCCCGACCTGCACGAATGGGACTACGGCGGCTACGAGGGCGTCACCACCGTCGACATACACCGCACCCGCCCCGACTGGTACCTGTGGACCGACGGGGTGCCGCCCGGCCGGGACGGGCACCCCGGCGAGTCGCCCGAGCAGGTGGGGCTGCGCGCCGACCGGGTGCTCGCCCGAGTGGACGCGGCGCTGCCCGACGGCGACGTGATCCTCGTGGCCCACGGCCACTTCCTGCGCGTCCTGACGGCGCGACGCCTGGGCCTCGCACCCGCCGACGGGCGCCTGTTCCAGCTCGCGACCGGCACGGTCGGACGACTGTCGACCGAGCACGACCGCCCGGTGATCGCGGAGTGGAACACCAGGCCGTAGACCGGCGGGCGAAACGGCCCGGGCACTGTCGGCGCCCGGGCCGTTTCGCTGCCGGTCGACTGCCGGCGGGGATCGGCGCGAGGCAGGCATGGGCGCGCTGCTCACGTCAACCCGGGCCGTTTCCCCACCGGTTGACAGCCGACGGTCGGGCGGGACAGAGTCCCGGCTGATGGAGATCAATGACCTGACGCCGGCGGAGGAGCGGGTGTGGCGGGCGTTCACCACCGGCGCCGACGTCGACTTCCGCGAGGGCACCGACGAGGACGCGGCGAACGGCGGCGGATGGGGGCCCGAACGGACGGTCCGGGCAGCCGTGTTGCGAAGTCTGCTCCTCAACGGCCCGCAGCAGGACGGCGAGATAGCCTCGCTGCGCGTGGCGGGCGCCCGTATCACCGGCATGCTCGACCTGCAGTACGCGACGATCGACCACCCCGTCCGGCTGAGGCACAGCTACTTCGACGAGATCCCCCGGTTCCACGCGGGCCGGCTGCGCGAACTCAATCTGAGCGAGTCCGCCCTGCCCGGACTGACCGCGCAGGCCATGCGGGTGGACGGCGTCCTGCGCATGACGCGCTCCCGGTTCCGGGGGCCCGTGCGGCTCGGCGGCACCCAGATCACCGGCAGCCTGTACATGGAGAGCGCCCACGTCGACGCGCCCGAGGACGCCACGGAGCCGGTCCTCCAGCTCAACCAGGTGTCGGTCGGCGCCGACCTGTGGGCACCCGGGCTGCGGACCCGGGGGCAGATCCGGCTCAACGGCGCCACCGTCACCGGATCGGTGAACCTGAACGACGCGCGGCTCGGCAATCCCGGAGGCGCCGCCCTCGACGCGGAGACGCTCGGTGTGGAAGGCGACCTCCTGATCCGGCACGCGGAGGTGCGCGGCTGGATCGGTCTGCGGGGCGCCCGGGTCGCCGGCCGCCTCGACCTGTCGTACTCCCGGCTGTCCCACCCCGGCAGCTCGGCGCTACGGGCGAGCAGCGCCACGATCGGGGAGCTGTGGCTGCGCCGCGGCGGCCCCGTGGAGGGCGGCCTGAATCTGCGCCGCGCGCAGCTGGACGTCCTGTTCCTGGAGCCGGAGACACTGCCGGACCAGGTGCAGCTGGGCGGCCTCACCTACACCTCCCTGGCCCTGCACGAACCCGCCGACCGCCGCCTGCCGATGCTGGAACGCGACAGCGACGGCTATGTTCCGCAGGCCTACGAACAGCTGACCGCCGCCTACCGCCGTATCGGCGACGACCGTGCCGCCCGGCTCGTGCAGCTCGCCAAGCAGCGCCGCCAGCGCACCACGCTCCCCTGGTACGGCCGCGCGTGGGGTCACCTCCAGGACGCCACCGTCGGCTACGGCTTCCGCCCGCTGCGGGCCGGTGGCTGGCTGCTGTCGCTGCTCGCGATCGGCTCGGTCGCCTACTCCCTGCACCACCCCCGGCCGCTCAAGGCGTCCGAGGCCCCGCACTTCGACCCGGTGTTCTACACGCTCGACCTGCTGCTGCCGGTGATCTCCTTCGGCCAGGAGGGCGCCTACGCCCCGGACGGCTGGTACCAGACGCTGTCCTACGCCCTGGTCGTCGCCGGCTGGATCCTGGCCACGACCGTCTTCACCGGTGTGACCCGGACGGTCAGCCGCCAGTGAGTCCCCGCCCGGTGTGCTGGGCCGCCAGTCGCACCGGCGCGTTCGGGGCGCCGTAGCCGCGGTAGCCGCCGTCGCGCTGGAGGAGTTCGAAGAAGACCCGGCCGACGGTGCGGGTGTAGCAGTGCCGGAAGGCGCCGTGCGCGTCCTGGTCGTAGAGGATGCCGAGGTCGCGGTACGTCTCCAGCTCGGCGTCGGTCAGGTCATGTCGGGCGGCCAGGTCGTCGTAGTAGTTCGCGGGGATGGGCAGCAGGCTGCCGCCGGCCTCGCGGAAGCGGCGGGCCGCGGTGACCACGTCGTCGGTGGCCAGCGCGAGGTGCTGGGCGTGGACGCGGTCGTCGGTGGGTGCCGCGCCGACGGTGAGCGCGATGCGGACGCTGCCGTCGGCGTTGGTGACGGCGCGGCTGCGCAGCAGGCCGTAGGGGTCGGCGACGTCCACGCTCTGCTGCGGACGCAGGCCGAGCACGCTGCGGTGGAAGAGGGTCGCCTCGTCGAAGTGGTGCCAGGGCTGGGTGAGGGCGAGGTGGTCGACGCGGAAACCGTCGGCGGTGTCCTGCGCGGACTCCACGGTCTCGAAGTCCGCCCGCCAGCTGGGGAGTCCGGGACGGTCCGTGGCGCAGAGGAACAGTTCCGTGCCGTCGGGCGCCGCCACGGCGTCCAGCGGGGTGTCCCCGGGGGCGCGCCGGCGGGGCAGGACGGGCGCGAGCAGGGCCTCGGCGCGGCGGGCGGCGGCGGCCGGGTCCGGTGACTCCAGGCCGATGGCGGCGAGTCGGGTGCCGTCCTTGCGTGCCGCCCCCGCGGTGTTGACCAGGACACGGGCCTCGCCCCGCTGCCACAGGTCCACCGGTTTGCCGCGGTGGCGTGCGGTGCGGGCGAAGCCGAGCGCGCCCAGGACGGCCGTGACCGGTTCGGCGTCGGGGGTGACCAGTTCGGCGAAGGCGACGCCGGTGGGGACGACGGGGGCGGGCAGCGCGGCCAGGCCCACCGTCTCCTGGAGGAGCAGGAGGGAGCGGCGGGCGTCCACGGCCGTCGGCCCGGCCTCGGCCTGGCGGAAGACGTCGTTGAAGACCTCCAGGGAGAGCGGGCCGTCGTATCCGGTGCGCAACACGTGCCGGACGAGCCCGGCGACGTCGAATCCGCCCTGGCCGGGGAAGCAGCGGTAGTGGCGGCTCCACTGCAGGACGTCCATCGCGAGCAGCGGGGCGTCGGCGAGCTGGAGGAAGAAGATCTTCTCGCCCGGGATGTCCTCGATGCCCTTGGGGTCACCGCCGCGGGAGAGGATGTGGAAGCTGTCCAGGCAGGTGCCGAGCGCCGGGTGGTCCGCCGTCTCGACGATGTGCCAGGCGTGCTCGTACGTGCTGACGTGCCTGCCCCAGGCGAGCGCCTCGTAGGCGACACGGATGCCGTGGTCCTGGGCCAGGTCGGCCAGCCGGCTCAACTGCTCGGCCGCGAGGGCGTCGTCGTCCTCGGCGAGCGGGGAGACGCTGGAGCAGACGAGCACGGTGTCGGCGCCGAGCCTGCGCATCAGCTCGAACTTGTGGCGGGCCCGGCGCAGGTTGCGGGCGAACTCGGGCGCGGGCACGGCCTCGATGTCGCGCATCGGCTGGTAGAGGTCGACGCGCAGGCCGAGGTCGGCGCAGCGGGCACGGATCTCCTCGGGGCCCAGGGGGCTGGCGAGCAGGTCGTTCTCGAAGATCTCGACACCGTCGAAGCCGGCCCGGGAGGCGGCCGTGAGCTTCTCGGTGAGGGATCCGCTGAGGGAGACGGTGGCGATGGACGTACGCACGGCGGTGCCTTCCTGCCTCGGGTCTGCTGCGGTCTGTTTCGATTTGCTGCGGGTCTGCTGGGGGTTCGTTTCGGTCCGCCGCGGGTCTGTACCGCGTCGCCTACTTCGGTGCCCCCACGGCGCCCGCGAGTTCCGCGATGTCCGTGAGCATGCGGGCGCTGTCGGGTTCCCGGCCGGTGAACAGGCGGAACGCGTCGACGGCCTGGAAGACGGCCATGCCGGCGCCGTCGAGCGTGGCGCAGCCGAGGGCGCGGGCGGTGCGCAACAGTTCGGTCTCCAGCGGGCGGTAGACCACCTCGGCGACCCACAGCCCGGGGTGCAGCAGTCCGGGGGACAGGGGCAGGCCGGGGTGGGCGGCCATGCCGGTGGGGGTCGCGTGGACGAGGCCGCCGATCCCGTCGGCCCGCGCGAGCAGGTCCGCCAGGCTGGCCGGGCCGGCGGCGGCCGCCCGGCCCGGACCGAAGTGCCGGTTCAGCGAGGCGGCGAGGTCCGCGGCCCGCTCGGGCAGCGCGTCGACGACGGTGACGCGCTCGGCGCCGAGGGTGAGCGTGGCGTGCGCGACGGCGGCTCCCGCACCGCCCGCGCCGAGCTGCACGACCCGCTCCAGCGGTACGTCGGGCAGCCCGCGCGCGAAAGAGGCGGCGAATCCGGTGACGTCGGTGTTGTGGCCGACGGCGCGGCCGCCCTCGAAGACGACGGTGTTGACCGCGCCCAGGGCCTCGGCCTGCGGGGCGAGCGCGTCCAGGTGCCCGAGGACGTGCTGCTTGCAGGGGTGGGTGATGTTGAGCCCGTCGAAGCCGAGGTCACGGGCGGCGCGCACGAGGTCGCCCACCGCCTCGGGCGGGACACCGAGGGCGTCGATGTCGATGAGCCGGTACAGATAGCGCAGGCCCTGCCGGTCGGCCTCCCGCTCGTGCAGCGCCGGGCTGAGCGAGGGACCGATGCCGGAACCGATCAGTCCGACGAGATACGAGTCCTTGGCCACGGCGGACCTCCTGAGCGGTGGCTAATGTACGAACTGGTGAGTTAGTCATAGCAGCCGGATCGTGCGCTTGGGAAGCCCTCGCCCGGTACGGGACGCGGGGAGCCTTCTAGAATCACCGGCACGCGAACGAACCACCCGTTCCGCCGCCCCTCGCCCGAAGGAACCCGATGACCAGCGTCGAAGAGCCGGCACGACCGAACGGGCGCATCCGTGACGCCGCCCGCACCCAGGCCGAGATCCTCGACGTGGCGACGCAGGAGTTCGCGCGGGCCGGCTACGACGGCGCCCGGGTCGACGAGATCGCCGCCCGCACCCGCACCACGAAGCGGATGATCTACTACTACTTCGGCGGCAAGGAGCAGCTGTTCACGGCCGTCCTGGAACGGGCGTACGGCGTCATCCGGGAGGCCGAACAGGGACTGGACGTCGAGCACCTGGATCCGGTCGCGGCGATCCGGCGACTGGCGGAGCTGACCTTCGACCACCACGAGCGGCACCCGGACTTCATCCGCCTGGTGAGCATCGAGAACATCCACGGGGCCGAGCACATCGCGGCCTCCGAGAAGCTCGGCAGGATCGGCTCGCCGGCCCTCGACGTGATCGGCCGCATCCTGGACTCGGGACGGGCGTCGGGCCTGTTCACGGCCGACGTGGACGCCGTGGACCTGCACGCGATGATCAGCTCCTTCTGCTTCTTCCGGGTCGCCAACCGGCACACCTTCGGCGCCCTGTTCGGCCGCGACCTGGTCGCCCCGGCCCAGCGGGAGCACTACCGCACGATGCTCGGCGACATGGTCATCGCCTATCTGACGGCGGACCGTTCGGCGGACTGAGGGCGTACACCGGCGCCGGGAGATCCTTCGGCGTGACCCCTTGACACCCGGGAAACCTGAGCGCAACATCCGTAGCCAACCGCTACTAACTACCCAGTGGGTTAATTAGCCGAAGGGCGCGGACGGACCGACAAGGGCCGCGCACCCGGCAGGGCCGGCCCGTCACCCCAGGGCCCCGGCACCACTCCCCCGCCGCTCACTCCCTCCGCTGGAGTCCCCCCGAAGGAGCACGCCGTGTCCGTCCCCGACGCACCTCCCGGCCAGCCGGCCAAAGCGGCCACGGCCGCCTGGATCGGCAGCGCGCTGGAGTACTACGACTTCTTCATCTACGGCAGCGCGGCCGCGCTGATCTTCCCGAAGGTCTTCTTCGACGAGTCCGACCCGGCCACCGCGACCCTGCTGTCGCTGGCCACGTTCGGTGTCGCCTACGCCGCCCGGCCGGTCGGCGCGCTCTTCCTCGGCCACTTCGGCGACCGGGCCGGCCGCAAGAACGTCATGGTCTTCACGCTGATCCTGATGGGTGTGTCGACGTTCCTGATCGGCTGCCTGCCCACCCGCGCCCAGGTCGGCGGCCTCGCCCCCGTCCTGCTCGTCCTGTGCCGGGTCCTCCAGGGCATCTCGGCGGCGGGTGAGCAGGCCAGCGCCAACTCCATGACGCTGGAACACGCCCCGCCGCACCGGCGCGGCTTCTTCACCAGCTTCACGTTGAGCGGCACCCAGGGCGGCCAGCTCCTCGCCACCCTGGTGTTCATCCCCGTCGCCGCGCTCCCCGAGGACCAGTTGCTGTCCTGGGGCTGGCGGCTGCCGTTCTGGCTGAGCGTCGCGGTCGCCGTGGTCGGCTACGTCATCCGCCGCAAGCTGGAGGAGACGCCGGCCTTTGCCCGGCAGGCGGCCTCGGAAGGGGTGGTGAAACTGCCGCTGGTGGTGCTGATGCGGGAGCACTGGGCGGACGTGCTGCGGGTGGTCGCGGGCGCGCTGATCGCCTCGGTGAGCACCATCTTCACGGTGTGGGCACTGGCGTACGCGACGAGCGACTCCGTCGGGATGAGCCGCTCCTCCATGTTGTGGGTGAGCGCGCTCGCCAACCTGGTCGCGCTGGCCGCCATCCCCCTGTGGGCCACCCTGTCGGACCGCATCGGCCGGCGTCCGGTGTACCTGGCCGGCGCCGCCGGCAGCGCGGTGACCATGTTCCTCTACCTGTGGGCGATCTCCACGGGCTCCTACCCGCTCATCATGGTGCTGGGCATCGTCACCTTCGGCGTGGTCTACAGCGCGGCGAACGGCGTCTGGCCCTCCTTCTACGGCGAGATGTTCTCCACCCGTGTCCGGCTGTCCGGTATGGCGATCGGCACCCAGATCGGCTTCGCCGTGGCCGGTTTCGCGGTCACCTTCGCCGCGCAGATCGCCGGCCCCGACGGTGACGACTGGTCCTCGGTCGCCCTGTTCACCGCGGCCCTGTGCGTCCCGCCGGTCATCGCCGTCCTGTCAGCCCGCGAGACCCACGGCGTCCCGACCGAGCGACTCGGCGAACCCTCCCGCCCGGAGGCGTCCCAGCCCGAGACCGTGACGGCCTGAACGTCCCCGCACGCCCCGTCCCCGGTTTCCGGACGCCGTGACGGCTCCGGGGACCGGGGCGCCGTCGTCATGTCCGCGGTGGGCCGGGGCCGGGCACCGCTCAGGCGTTGGACCAGCCCCGCTCGCACAGCACCAGCCGGTAGCCGTCCGGGTCCTCGACGGTGACGCCCCACTCGTTCCAGTACGGGTTGGGCGACGGCACCCGCTTTCCGCCGTGCTCCTCGAGGCGGGCGAGCAGGTCTTCCGGCACCGGGCCGTCGACGTAGACCACCAGGAGGTCCTCGTCGGTGGGCCGGGGTTCGACGGGGTGCGCGGGTGCCCGGACGAGTTCCAGGTGCCAGTCGGCGTCCGGCCATCCCAGCATCAGCAGGTCGTGTTCCCCGTGCCCGGCACCACCCTCGGCCCGCCACAGCACGCCGAGCCCCAGACCCCCGGCCCAGAACCGCTCGGCGGCCGCCAGGTCCCGGGACGGACGGGCGACACGGATGTGACAACGGCCGTTGACGGGCATGGAGACCTCTCCTCGTGGCGTGCGCGGTGCGGTGCGGTCGACCTGCCGGGAAGCCTAGGTATCCGGTGGTGCGGCGGCCATCGGTCGTCGGGCCTGCGCCCCATGGCCTAGGACGTCCGCGCACCCACGTGGCCTGCCCGGCGTGAGGCACCGTTGACAGATGACGGGCCACGCAAGAACATCGGCCGAAACAAGCGGAAAAGCACAACCCTGCGGACGGCCGCGCCTGCCGATCTCCGCGCGCTCCGGCCGGTTTCAGGGGCGGCCGGAGCGCGCGGACCGTTTTCCGCGTGCGCCCGCCGGTGCGCCGTCCGCCCCTCCGCGCATCCCGCCTCAGCCTCGGTCGGCGGCCCGGGGAATGCCGTACGCCCGCTCCACCCGCAGCCGCAGCACCAGGCGGCGGTCGCGGACCATCGCGGCGCGGAAGTCGTCCCAGTCGGGGTGGTCACCCACGGCGTCGCGGTAGAGACGGACGAGCTCCCCGACCGTCTCGTCGTGCGGGTCCTCCGCGACGGGCGAGAGGTCGGCCGTGCCCTCCGCGACCGTCCAGGCCCACCGGTCGGAGCTGGTCACGTGGTACGACGCGCGGGGGTCCCGGCGCAGGTTGCGGGTCTTGGCGCGGTCGTCCGTGATCGAGACCCGGACGATCCGTTCGTCCGGGTAGTAGTGGTGACTGACGTTCGACAACTGGGGCCGGCCGTCGCGCTTGAGGATGACCAGCACCCCGCCGCCGGTGTCGGAGAGCAGCTCGAGCAGTGCGTCCTGCGTCGCGTCCTGAGTCATACCCCGTCAACCCGACCGGCCTGGCCGGGCATTCCCGGACCGCCACCGCCCGAACACGGGTAGACACTGTCTACCCCTCCCTGGTAGACAGTGTCTATGGGTGAATCCGAGACGGGCCTGCGGGCCCGGCTGGTCGAGGTCGGCGTGGACCTGGTCGCCCGGGAGGGCGCGCAGGCGCTCACCCTCCGGGAGATCGCCCGCCGGGCCGGTGTCTCGCACGGGGCGCCGCGCCGCTACTTCCCCACCCATCTGGAGCTGCTGTCGGCCATCGCACGCCGCGGCTTCGCCGAACTGGCCGAGCGCGCCACAGCCGCCACCGGCGACGGGACGGCGTCCGCGCGCACCCAACTGGCGGAACTGAGCCGCTGCTACGTGGAGTTCGGGCTGGGCAACCGCGGCATGTACGAGTTGATGTTCCGTCACGATGTGCTGGCCAGCGGGCATTTGGGTCTACGCGACACCAGCCTGCCGCTGTTCGGACGGCTGGTGGACCTGGTGGGCCGGGCCCGCCCCGACGTGGACTCCCGGCTCGTCGCGGGCGCGCTGTGGGCGAACCTGCACGGTCTCGTCCAGCTGTGGAGCTGGGAGAGCCTCCAACTCGCTTCGGGGGAAGCCGAGTTCACACGCCTTCTGCGGGCGGCCCTGGACGCGCACCTGGGCCCGGAGGCCGCCGAATGACCGGCACGGCCCCTGAAAGCCCCGGAGCACCGAAGGCACCGAAGGCACCGAAGGCACCGAAGGCACCGAAGGCACCGAAGGCCATCATGACCCGGCACCAGCGGCTCACCCTGGTGAGCAGTGTGACGGGAGCGGCGCTCGTGGCGCTGGACGGCACCGTCCTCACCGTCGCGCAGCCCACGCTGCGACGGGACCTGAGCGCGTCGTTCGCCGCGGTGCAGTGGGCCAGTACCGGGTATCTCGTCGCGGTGGCCGCCCTCCTGGTGTTCGCGGGACGGCTGGGCGACCGGCACGGGCACCGGCGGCTGTTCGCGGCCGGGATGGTGGGCTTCGGTGTCACCTCCGCCGGGATCGGTCTGGCGCCCGGCGTCGGCTGGGTGATCGCCCTGCGGGTCGTCCAGGGCGTGTTCGGCGCGCTGCTCCAGCCCGCCACGCTCGGGATGCTGCGGGCCGCGTTCCCGCCGAACCGGCTGCGCGGTCCGATCGCCCTGCGCACGGCGGCGATCGGCATCGCGGTCGCCGCCGGGCCCGTCCTCGGCGGGGCGCTGGTCACCGAAGTGGGCTGGCGGGCGGTGTTCTTCCTGAACATCGTGCCCGCCCTGCTGTTCGGCCTGCTCGCCCTCGCCACGGCCGACCCACGGCAGGTCTCCCCCGCCCGGCTGGACGTGCCGGGCGCGCTGCTGCTCGCGGCGGGTCTGGCCTGTCTGGTGCACACCCTCGTCGTGCTGCCGGAGTCCGGCTGGACGACCGGGAGCGGGCTCGGTCTGGCGGCGGTCGCGGTGACCGGCGCGGTCTTCGTCCGGCACGAGCGCCGTACGTCGAGCCCGCTGGTGCCGCCGGGCCTCGTCGGCTCGGCGGCGGTGGGGTCCGCGCTCGGCATCCTGGTGGCCGCCTCGGCGTCCCTGTCAGGCACGCTGTTCGTCTGCACCTACGTCCTGCAGGACACCCTCGGCCTCGATCCCCTCGCCGGCGCCCTGCGCAGCCTGCCGCTCGCGGTGCTGATGGTGGCGGCCGCCCCCGCGAGCGCGGTGCTGCTGCGCCGGGCCGGAGCCCGCCGTACGACGACGGCCGCGATGGCCGTGCTCACCCTCGGCGTCCTGGTGCTGTCGCGGGCCACCGGGACGCCGGCGCTCTGCACCGGCTTCGCGCTGCTGGGCGCCGGGTTCGGCACCGTGATGGTGGCGGCGACCCACGTCGTCGTACGGCAGGCGCCCGTCGGGGCGGCCGGGGTGGCGGGCGGGCTGCAGCAGACCGCGATGAACGTCGGGCCGGTGCTCGGCGTGGCCGGCGCGGCCACGTTGAT
Source organism: Streptomyces sp. NBC_00289 (assembly GCF_041435115.1). Classification (NCBI taxonomy): domain Bacteria; kingdom Bacillati; phylum Actinomycetota; class Actinomycetes; order Kitasatosporales; family Streptomycetaceae; genus Streptomyces; species Streptomyces sp. NBC_00289. The sequence continues at coordinate 2,437,786 of NZ_CP108046.1, forward strand.
GGGGCTGCGGGCCGGTCCGCATCTGCCGCTCGCGGTCCTGTCGGCCGTGGCGGCGGCCGGCGCGGCGGCGGGCCTGGCCCTGCCGGGACGTTTCGCCACGACCACTGACGATCAACGCGATCCGAGTGACCGTTCACCTGTTCCTGCGCCACGATGAGGTCTGAGGGCAATCCGGCGGGGTAGGTCGGACGGCACCTCGACGAACGCACCTCGGAGGAGAACGATGGCACAGCTGCGACAAGAGGTCGATCCGGGCGAGGCCGGCCTGGACGCGAAGGCGCTGGACCGCCTCGACCAGCACTTCGCCCACTACGTCGACGAGGGACGCCTGCCCGGCTTCCTGGTGGCCGTCTCCCGCGGCGGACGTGTCGCCCACCTCACCGCACACGGCCACCGTGACCTCGCCGCCGGACTGCCGGTCGAGGCCGACACCCTGTGGCGGATCTACTCCATGACCAAGCCGGTCACCTCCGTCGCCGCGCTGCTGCTGGTCGAGGAGGGCCGGCTGTCGCTCGACGACCCGGTCGCCCGCCACCTCCCGGCCTTCGCCGACCCGCAGGTGTACGTCGGCGGCTCCGGCGCCGGTCTCCGGACCCGCCCGGCCGACGGGCCGATACTCGTCCGGCACCTGATGACCCACACAGCGGGCCTGACCTTCGCTTTTTACCACAACCACCCCGTCGACGCGCTCTACCGCGAGGCCGGTCTGGAGTCGGCCGTGCTACCGGGCTCGAACCTCGCCGAGACGGTCGACGTGTACGCCGGCCTGCCGCTCCAGTTCGAGCCGGGCACCGAGTGGAACTACTCCGTCGCCACCAACGTCCTCGGCCGGATCGTGGAGGTGGTGTCCGGGCAGCCGCTCGACACGTTCCTCGCCGAGCGGATCTTCGGCCCCCTCGGCATGACCGACGCCGGGTTCCACGTGCCGCCCGAACAGCGGGACAGGCTTGCGGAGTTGTACGGCGACACCGACGGCGGCGGCATCGAGCCGATCCCCGGTCTGCCCCTCCACGGCCGCCCCCGCTTCCTGTCCGGCAGCGGCGGCATGGTGGCCTCCGCGCACGACGTCCACCGCTTCGCGGAGCTGCTGCGCCGCCGCGGCGAGCTCGACGGCACCCGTCTGCTCGCCCCGCGAACAGTGGACCTGATGACCTCCAACCAGCTGCCCGGCGGCGCCGACCTGCGCTCCTTCGGCAGCCGTCCGGCCCACGACGAGCCCGGCAACGACGGGGTCGGCTTCGGCCTCGGTGTCTCTGTGGTGATCGACCCGGAGCGCACGAAGGCCCCCTCCGGCCTCGGCACCTACGGCTGGAGCGGGGTGGCGACGACGACGTTCTGGGTGGACCCCGGCCGTGACCTCACCGTGCAGTTCATGACGCAGGTACGGCCGAAGGGCTCGCACAGCATCTACCCGGAGCTCAAGCGACTGGTCCACGAGGCGGTCACGGACTGAGCCGGTGCCGGTTCCTCCGGCGGTCGAAGGCTGATCGACCGCTGATCGGCCACTGCCGCCGATCGGCTACTGATCGACGCGCAGGGTGAAGTCGATTCCCTCCCGGGCCAGTTCATCCAGCCACTGTCCGGACCGTGCCGCCGTCTCCGCGGCCCGGTTCAGGCCCGGCGGGAGGGAGCCACCCAGGATGTGGCGGACGCCGAGGGCCAGCGGACGGGAGACGCAACGCGCCATCGCGCTCTCCCCGGCGTCCCCCACCAGGTCGAGGAGGTAGCGGCCCGACCAGGTCCGCCCCCGCGGTGCGCGCACGTCCAGCGACACGGCGAGCACGACCCGGTCACGGTCGGCCTCCGTGGTGGGGTGGGCGGCGGCCAACTCTCCCGCCAGCGCGGTGATGCGGGCGTCGTCGCCGCCCCTGAGCTCCTCGAAGACGTCGTCCCAGGCCCGCAGCCAGCCGTCCAGACGCAGGGTGCCGCGGACGAAGGTGCGCGGCCGCCAGGCGGGCGGCAGACCGTACTGCTCGACGAAGGGCACGCTGTCGCGGTTCGGGTACGCCTCGAAGGTCTCGCCCTCGACGATCAGCCGCCGGGTCGCCTCCCACGGCCGTCCGGCGGTGGTCTCGGCGCCGTCCTCGATGTAACGGGCCGGGGAGCGCAGGGCGTTGAGGACTCCCGCGGGCGCCCAGCTGAAGCGGTACCGGAAGTCGTTGGGGACCGCGGGGACGCCACCGCAGTAGGAGGTGAGCGAGTAGGACACGCCGGCCGTGTCGTCGCCGATCGCGCTCCGGGCCCGGCCGGCCAGGCTGTGCGCGAAGAGGTGGTCGATCCCCGGGTCGAGCCCTGCCTCGGTCAGGACCACGAGCCCCGCCCGCGCGGCCTCGGGCACCTGCTCGAGCACCGCGTCCGACACATAGCTCGAGCAGGCGAAGTGCGCCCGCTCGCGCACGCAGACAGCCAGCAGGGCGGCGTGCTCGGGCGCCGGAAGCATCGACACGACGACATCGCCGGGTGCCAGTTCGCCGGCGAGCGCGGTCGGCGTGTACGCGCGCGGCTCGGCGCGTCCCGCAAGGCCGAGCGCCTCCAGGGCCCGTGCGGCGCGCTCCTCGGTGCGGTGCCACAGCCGTACCCGTCCGGCCGTGTCGCACAGCGTCGCCAGACCGCTGCCGGTGGACAGGCCCGCGCCGATCCAGTGGACGGTGGCGCCGGCGGCAACACGGTCAGACACGACGGAACTCCTCGGAGGCCTGGTGGAACCGGTCCAGGCAGCGCGCCCACGGGCCGCCGGCCGGGAAGTCGAGCAGCTGGGGCAGCAGCGCGGCGGAGAAGTCGGTGCTGGACTCCTTCGGCAACAGGGACGGCAGGTTGTCGATGGCGATCAGGTCGAGCGGTGGATCCTCGCGCAGCCGCCGTACGGGCTCCGCCCACTCGGTGGTGCGGTCGTAGACCGGCAGCACGTTGAGGGGCGAGCCGACGTCGCAGGTGACGTCGCAGAGCGTGCGCAGCCGGCGGGCCGGGTCGTCGAGATCCGTCTCCCGGAGGAAGGGCGGGACGGGGCTGGTGGCGAGGACCGCGTTCACCATCACGTCGTGGTCCAGCAGGGCCCGGCGGTCCAGGTCCCGTGTCTCGTCGATGTCCCAGCAGGTGGGGTCGACGCCGGCGGCGGCGAACCCGGCGCGGGCGCCCCGGCCGCTGCGGCCCAGCGCGCCGACCACCAGCGCGGTGAACTCCTCGTCCCCGGCGGCGCTCCGCAGCGTCTCGTCCAGCTCCTGCCTGCCCGTGGGCGTCAGCGGCACGGGCAGCCGGCCGCGATGCCGGAGGACGGCCAGGGCGGCGCCGAGGTAGCCGGCCCAGAAGCCGAAGGCGGCGAGCCGGCGGCCCTTGTCGTCCACCAGGTACTCGAGGTCGAACAGGGCACCGCCGCCGGCGGCGAACCGGCCGAGCAGGTCCGCGGCGCCCGGCTGCCGCTTGTAGGCGTGTCCGAAGAAGATGTGCCGGTGCGCCAGTCCGTCCGGCCGGGCGGGGAGTTCCTTGAGGCCGAGGACGACGGCGTCCTCGGGCGCCGACACCCACGAGGCCGCGGGCGCGGTCCGGCAGCCCACCGCCTCGTACTCCTCGACGGGGAAGATCCGCTGCGGTGACTCCTCGACGGTGAGTCGCACGCCGTCGGCCACCAGCCGTCGGGCGTCGGACGGCACGATCGAGGTGCGCCGCTCGGTGGCGCGGTCCTCGTGGCGCAGCCACAGGTGGAGCTCGGTCATACGCGGTTGACCTCCGGTCGCGGGGCGTCGGCCGCGAACCGGCCGGCACTCAACGGGCTGACGTCCACGAAGGGTACGCGGCCCAGGTAGAGGTCGCGGACGACCTCTCCGACGGCCGGCCCCTGGAGGAAGCCGTGACCCGAGAAGCCGGTCGCATACAGAAAACGGGAGACCGAGGACGCTTCACCGATCAGGGCGTTGTGATCCGGGGTGACCTCGTACAGGCCCACCCAGCCGCCGGTGCGGCGCAGGTCCAGCAGGGCGGGAGCGCGCCGCTCCATGGCCGCGCAGAGGCGGGGGATCCAGCGGTCGTGGGTGTCGGTGGCGAAGCCGGGACGTTCGTCGGGGTCGGACATGCCGACGAGGAGACCGGGACCTTCGGCGTGGAAGTAGAGGCTGGTGCTGAAGTCGATGGTCATGGGCAGGGCGGGCGGCAGTGCGGCGAACGGTTCGGTGACGGCGATCTGGCGGCGCAGCGGCTGCACGGGCAGGTCCACCCCGACCATCGCGCCGACGGCCCGGGACCAGGCGCCGGCCGCGCAGACGACGGTGTCGGTGGCGATGCGGCCCAGGGTCGTCATGACGGCCGTGATGTGGTCGCCGCGCAGTTCGACGCCGGTGACCTCGGTGTGCCGCAGAATCCGGGCGCCGTGGGCGCGGGCGGCGGCCGCGTAGCCGTGGACGACGGCTTCGGGGGTGCAGTGACCGTCGTCGGGCGAGTGGGCGGCCGCCACCAGGCCGTCGGTGGTGATCAGCGGGGAGAGCCGCCGGGCCTCGGCCGGGTCGATCATGCGGCTCGGCACTCCCAGGGAGTTCTGCAGCCGCACGCCCGCCTCGAAGGAGGCGGCCTCCTCGGGTGTCGACAGCAGGAACAGGTAGCCGACCCGGTGCAGGCCGATGTCGTGACCGGTCTCCTCCTCGAACCGGCCGAACGCCTCCAGGCTGCGTGCGCCCAGCTGGATGTTGAGCTCGTCGGAGAACTGGGCGCGGACCCCGCCCGCGGCCCGGGAGGTGGAGCCGGCGGCGAGTTCGTCCCGTTCGACCAGGACGACGTCACGCACTCCGGCGCGGGCCAGGTGGTAGGCGATGCTCGTACCCATCACCCCGCCGCCGACGACGACGACCGCGGCCTGTGTGTTCACGGGTGGCTCTCCCTGGCCTGGTCGGCCACGGCCCGGGCGGCTGCCGCGCCCCGGCGTCGGGACCGACCCTGTTGTGGGGGCTCCGGAGAGGAAGAGGAGGTCATGGGTCACTCCCTCTTCCTGTCCGGACCGGCGGGCGGGCGATCAGGACCAGTGGGCCACGGCGTCCAGATGGGGCAGCACGTGGTCGAGCCGCTCCCGCTTGGTGCGCAGGTAGGTGATGTTGTTCTCGCACGGCGGGATCAGCAGCGGCACCGTCTCGGTGACCTCGATGCCGTGTTCGGCCAACGCCTCGCGCTTGCGGGGGTTGTTCGACATCAGGCGTACCGAGCGCACGCCGAGGTCGTGCAGCATCTCGGCGGCGACGCCGTAGTCACGGGCGTCCACCGGCAGGCCGAGCGCGAGGTTCGCCTCGACCGTGTCCAGGCCCTCGGCCTGCAGGGCCATCGCGCGCAGCTTGCCGAGCAGGCCGATGCCCCGGCCCTCGTGCCCTCTCAAGTAGACGACTATGCCGCGGCCTTCGGCGACGACCGCGCGCAGCGCGGAGGCCAGCTGGTCGCCGCACTCGCAGTGCTGCGAGCCGAACGCGTCACCGGTCAGGCACTCGGAATGCAGTCGGGTGAGGACGTCGTCCGCGCCGATGTCACCGTAGACCAGGGCCACTTGTTCGTCGCCACGGTCGTGGTCCAGATAGCCGACCGCCTCAAATTTCCCGTACACGGTGGGCAGCGGGGCATTCACGACGCGTTCGACGCCCGTCCGCTGCGGTGACTTCTTGCCGAGTACGCCAATGTTATCTGTCATGATCTGGTTCCTAAGCAGAGACGAAAGGCCGTGAAGAAATGAGTGGTTCACCAGTGCGGTCGGCGGTACACGGTATGTTGCCGACGGACACCACGGAAGACGTACGGGCGCGCGGGGCGGGTGTACCGCGACAGGTGGCCGTCCTTCCGGTGGGCAGCTTCGAGCAGCACGGCGCGTACCTCCCGCTGGCGACCGACACGCTCGTCGCCTGTGCCGTCGCCGGGGAGATCGCCGCGCGGTACCCGGTGCACCTCCTCCCGCCTGTGACGATCTCCTGCTCGCACGAGCACGCGGCCTGGCCGGGGACCGTCAGCATCTCCTCAGTGACCCTTCACGCGGTGGTGGGGGACATTGCCGCCTCGCTCCGCCGGTCCGGCGTCGACTGCCTGGTGGTGGTCAACGGACACGGCGGAAACTACGTACTGGGCAACGTCGTTCAGGAATCCTCCGCCCGCGGCGAGCGCATGGCGCTCTTCCCGGCCGCGGAGGACTGGGAAACGGCGCGCGAGCGGGCGGGGGTGACGACCTCGCTGCTCACCGACATGCACGCGGGGGAAATCGAGACCTCCATCCTTCTGCACGCTCATCCCGAATTGCTCCGACCCGGCTATGAGACTTCCGATTTCGTCGCGGACGACCGGCGCCATCTGCTCTCCCTCGGTATGTCCGGCTACACCGATTCGGGTGTCATAGGCCGGCCCTCGCTGGGTTCGGCGGAAAAGGGGCGGGAATTGCTGGCGAGCCTGACGGATTCCTTCGGCGCGTACCTGGCACTGCTCACCTCGCAGGACGGTTCCGGTCGGGAGTAGTCCCCGTCGGACGCGGGGCGGGATTCCGGGGCCGGCGCGTCCGCCCCGGAACCCGCGCGCAGTCCGGCGGACCAGCGGGCGACCAGGACGAGGGCGCCGGGCAGGCTCGCCGCGAAGCTGAGCACGCCGTACACCACGGCGACGGCCAGTCCGCTGCTCGCGCCGAGGCCCACGGCGCCGAACGCCCACGCGGTGACGCCCTCGCGGGGCCCGAAGCCGCCGATGTTGAGCGGCAGGCCCATGGCGAGCAGGGCGAGGACGGCCAGCGGCAGCAGGACGGCGACCGAGGCGGCCGATCCGGCGACCCGGGCGGCGAGCACGAACATCCCGAGGTGACCTGCCAGGACGACGGCCGACGACAGGGCGACGCCCGGCCCGTTGCGGCGGGACAGCAGGGCCTCGCGGGCCTCGGCCAGGGTCGCGCGCAGGGCCCGCCCCCGCCGGGAGGGTGCCCGGTTCATCCGCAGGGCGACGACGACCGCGAGCGCGCCCAGCGCGGCGAGGCCGATCAGCGGGGCGAGCTGTCGGGCGTCGGCGAGGACCGGGGACGGCATCGTCAGCAGCACCGCCGCGCCGACCACGGCCAGCACGGCCTGGCCCGCGGCCCGTTCGAGGACGACCGTGCGGACCCCACGGCCGAGGTCACCGGCGCTCTGCCCGTGGCGTACCGCCCGGTGCACGTCGCCGAGGACGCCGCCGGGCAGGGCCGCGTTCAGGAACAGGGCGCGGTAGTAGTCGGCGAGGGCCGGTCCGAAGGGCAGCCGGATGCGCAGCCCGCGGGCCACCAGCTGCCAGCGCCAGGCGCTGAACACGGTGGTGACCAGGCCGATCGCCAGCGCCGCCAGCAGGCTCACGCCGTCGATCCGGCGCAGCCCGTCCAGGAACACGCCGGTCCCCAGCCGCCACAGCAGTACGGCGAGGATCGTGACGCCGGCGACGGTGCCGAAGTGGGTGCGTACGGCGCGGGAGTTGAGGCGGGCCAGCACGGCACGCAGGGTGGCGCGTGCCCTCCCCGTGGCGCCCGTGGGCGCCTCGGCCCGGGGCGCCTCGGCCCGGGGCGCGGAGACGATCACGCCGATCCGCGCCGCGGAGACCGCCGCGTCCGCACGGACAGCCGTGTCCGTAGCCGTCTTCGCACGGGTGGCCGTATCGGCACGAACAGCCGTGTCCGTAGCCGTCTCCGTACGGATCGCCGCGTCGGCACGGACAGCCGTGTCCGTAGCCGTCTCCGTACGGATCGCCGCGTCGGCACGGACAGCCGTGTCCGCACGAACAGCCGTGTCCGCACGGACAGCCGTCCCCGCACGGACAGCCGTCTCCGCGTCACGCGCGGGGGCTCGGCCCGCCGGCCTGCGCGGACCGGCGGGTACGACCGTCACGACCGGCTCCGTCCGCCGCGCGCGCGGCATCGCGCCGGGCGGGGCCACGACCCACGTCTTCACCGTCTCCACGCTCATGAGGCCCCGCCCGTCGGCCGGGCCAGCGCGAGCAGGTCGCTGTGGTGGACCGTGACCCGCAACTCCCCGGCCGCGCAGGCGGCGAGGCGCTCGCGCAGGTAGCGGTCGGCGCGTGCTTCGAGCTCCGGGCGCTCTTCGACAGCCGCGCCGACCCAGCCCCGCAGCCACTGGGCGGTCAGCGCCGACTCGGCCGGGCCGAGCCGCCAGGGGCTCGGGTTGAGCCGTACCGTAGCGCCGCGGTCGGAGAAGGCCTCGCACGCCACGGTGACCGCGTCGGGGCCGAGCAGGTCGCCCCGCCGCTGGTGGGCGTTGAACGCCTCGGTGATCTCCTCGTCCATCGGGTCGGAGGCGGCGAACTCGACCCGCCCGGCCACGGAGAGCGTCAGCAGGGCCGAGCAGCCCGCCCCCGTGGCCGCGGCGGCCAGGGTGCCGATCTCCTCACGGGTGAGGACGTCCAGGAGCGCGGAGGCCGTCACCAGCTGCGCGCCGGCGAGGGCGTCCGGGGTCAGCCGGGCGACGTCGCCGCGCCGGGTCTCGACGGTGACCCGGCTGCCGTCGGCGGCGGAGCGCGGCGAGGCGACGGCGGCGAAGTGCAGGAGGTAGGGATCGCGGTCGTGCAGGATCCAGTGCTGGGCTCCGTCGAGTCGCGGGGCGAGCCAGCGGCCCATCGAACCGGTGCCGCAGCCCAGGTCGTGCACGACCAGGCCGTCCGTCCTGCCGGGGAGGTTGGCGAGCCGGATGCGCAGTGGATCGAGGAGGTCGTTGGAGCGCGCGCCGGCGTCGGCGCCCTCGCGCAGCTCCAGCCACTCGGGCGCGTAGCGGGCCTGTTCGTCGGGGCCGGCCTCGCGCAGCCGTACTGTCGCCCGCTCGCCGGGGCGGGCGGTGGGGCCCGCGCCGGCGATGACGGAGTCCGCCGGCCCGGCGGCATCCCTGGGGCCGGGCTGGGCCGCGATCTTTCCGCCGTGCTGGGTCATCGTCGTCTCCCTCATGCCACCCTCCTGGGTTCGCTCGGCAGTCGGCCCAGGACGCCGGCCAGGCTGCGGGCCGTCGTCGCCCAGCCGTCCAGGGCGGCCCGCCGCCCCCTGGCCGCCGCCTTCAGCCGACGCCGTACGTCCGCCTCGCCGAACCAGCCGCGCAGTTCCGCGGCCAGGGCGGCCGGGTCCTCCGGCGGGACGAGGATGCCGGGCACGCCGCCGTCGGGGGCGCGTCCGACCGCTTCCGGGACACCGCCGACGTCGTTGGCGAGCACCGGGATGCCGCGGGCGAGGGCCTCGGTGACCGCCATGCCGTACGTCTCGGCGTAGGAGGCGAGGACCATCAGGTCGGCGGCGGCGTAGCTGGCGTCGAGTTCCGCGCCGGCCTGCGGGCCCGCGAGGTGCAGGCGGTCCTGAAGGCCGTACTCGCTGATCAGGTCCCGCAGCCCGGCGACGTACTCGGGGTCGTGGCCGAGGCCGCCGACACACACGCAGCTCCAGGGCAGGTCGGTCACCGTGGCCAGCGCCTCCACCAGCCGGTGCTGCCCCTTGCGCGGGGTCACCGCGGCCACGCACAGCAGCCGGGAGACACCGTCGGTGCCCGAGGCGAGGGGCGCGATGTCGGCGCCGGGGGTGGCGACATGGACCCGCTCGGGGGCGAGCCCGTGGTGGGAGACGAGGCGGCGGACCGCCCAGTCGCTGGTGGCGATCACGGCGGGCACGGCCCGCAGCACCGCGCGTTCCAGCGCGTCCAGTTCCGCGGCCACGGCGGGCTCGAGTCCCGTCTCGTCACCGAGCGGCAGATGGACGAGGACCGCCAGCCGCAGCCGCTGCGCCTCGGGGACGACGATCTCGGGCACCGCGCAGGCGACGATCCCGTCGAGCAGGACGACCGTGCCGTCCGGCAGCTCCCGCAGGGTGCGCGCGAGCTGGGCGCGGGCGGCCTCCGCGGGCCGGGGCCAGTCGCCCTCCACCAGGTGCCGGTGGACCTGCCAGCCGAAGCCCGGCAGGTCCAGGCACACCCGCCGGTCGTAGGCGTTGCCGCCGCTCGGCGCGGCCGGGTCGTTGACGCCGCCCGGCATGACGAAGTGCACGGAGCGCAAAGACATGGGGATGATCTCGGCGTTCTTGAGGACGGGCTGCTGCACGGGCAGGTAGCCGAGCGTCGCCTTCTCCAGGGTCGTGTCGGTCACAGCGCACGCTCGTAACTCGCCCAGGCGACGTGCGACTCGTGCAGCGTGACGGTGAGACCGGCCAGGCCCTTGGCGCCCTCGCCCAGCGCACCCTTGTGGACGCGTTCGGCGAGCCGGTCGGCGATGACCTTGGCCAGGAACTCGGTGGAGGTGTTGATGTGGGCGAAGTCGGGCTCGTTGTCGAGATTTCTGTAGTTCAGCTCGCTGACGACGGCCCCGAGTTCCTGGGTGGCCAGTCCGATGTCGACGACGATGTTGTCGTCGTCCAGCTGCTCGCGCCGGAAGGTGGCGTCCACCAGGAACGTCGCTCCGTGCAGACGCTGCGCGGGACCGAAGACCTCGCCGCGGAAGCTGTGGGCGATCATGATGTGATCGCGGACGGTGATGCTGAACAACGGACGACCCTCCAGGTGCGGCGCGTCTAATCCCCCGCTGATCGCTGCCGGGGATGCCGTGTAGTACGGCTCTTCGCTTCCCCGTGTTCAGCCGTCTCTCACTCTTTTCTCAGGTCAGGCGCCGCGGGGCCGGTGCGGTCGTACCGGATTGAACGGGTCCGTCAGCCGATGGCGTCGTACCGGACCCGGTGGCACAGCGCGGGGATCTCGCCGGAGGCCAGGCGCGGCAGCACGTCGGGCAGTTCCTCGAAGGCGCACTCCCCGGTGACGAGGGCGTCGAGAGCCGGGTCGGCGAGCAGGTCGAGCGCGAGCGCGAGCCGGTCGGCGTACGTACGGCTGGAGCGGCGGGCCGGGGACACCGTGCCGACCTGGCTGCTGCGGATGACGAGCCGGCGGGAGTGGAAGGCCTCGCCCAGCGGGAGGCTGACATGCCGGTCGCCGTACCAGCTCAGTTCGAGGACGGTGCCTTCGGCGGTGAGCAGTTCCAGAGCGCGGGCGAGACCCTGCTCGGTGGCGCTGGCGTGGACGACGAGGTCGCACTCGCCGAGCGCGTCGGCCGGCAGGGCGAAACCCACACCGAGGGCCTCGGCGATCTTCGCCCGGGCGGGATCGGCGTCGACCAGCTGGACCCGGACACCCGGGAAACGGCCCAGCAGGGCGGCCACCGAGCAGCCCACCATGCCGCCGCCGACCACGGCGATCCGGTCGCCGACCAGCGGCGCCGCGTCCCACAGCGCGTTCACCGCGGTCTCGACGGTGCCGGCGAGTACCGCGCGTTCCGCGGGCAGGCTCTCGGGCAGCGGCGTCACGGCGCTCACCGGAACGACGTACCGGGTCTGGTGCGGATAGAGGCAGAACACGGTCCGTCCGACCAGGTCCCGCGGCCCCTCCTCCACCACTCCCACGCTGAGGTAGCCGTACTTCACCGGGGCGGGGAAGTCCCCCTCCTGGAACGGCGCCCGCATGGCCGCGTGCTGGCTCTCGGGCACCCCGCCCCGGAAGACGAGGGTCTCCGTGCCGCGGCTGACCCCGGACCAGAGCGCCCGCACGAGAACCTCGTCCTCGCCGGGGTCCGGCAGGGCGACCTCACGGATCTCGCCCTGACCGGGAGAGCTGAGCCAAAAGGCGCGTGCGGAGCGCTTCATCGGCATCCTCCTGAACGATCGGCAACCGGTGCACGTACCGAGGAGTGCACAGGTCGCGCACAGTACGCGGCCTTGATCAAATCTGTCACCTGGCCGGAGGATGTGCGGTGGCCCTGAACAACACGTACGAAGCAAGGCTGGTCCAGCAGGAGACCGCTGTGGGGGCGGGCGTGCAGGTCCTGTTGCTGGCTCTGCTCGGCACGGCGATAGGCATGGGGCCGGCGGGCTGGCTCACCGGCCTCGCCTTCGCCATCGCCACCTGGGCGGTCCTCTCCCGGGCGCTGCACCGTTCCCGGCCGCGGTCCTTCGGCCCGGCCAACCGGGTGACCCTGGGCCGGGCGACCCTGGTGGGCGGTGTGACGGCGCTGGTCGCGGACTCCTTCGAGAGCTCGCCGCCCGTGACGCTGTTCGTGGGCCTGACCGCGGTGGCGCTGATCCTCGACGGCGTGGACGGCAAGGTGGCCCGCGCCACCGGCACCTCGACCCCGCTGGGCGCGCGGTTCGACATGGAGGTCGACGCGTTCCTCATCCTGGTCCTCAGTGTGTACGTCTCGATGTCCCTGGGCCCGTGGGTCCTGCTGATCGGCGGCATGCGGTACGCCTTCGTCGCCGCGGCCCGCGCCCTTCCCTGGCTGAACGCCCCCCTCCCCCCGAGCACCGCCCGCAAGACGGTCGCCGCGCTCCAGGGCGTCCTCCTGCTGCTGGGCGCCTCGGCGCTGCTGCCGTACACGGGCACCTTCGCGGTCGTCGCGGTGGCGCTGGCGCTGCTGGTCTGGTCGTTCGGCCGGGACATCGTGTGGCTGTGGCGCACGTCCCGGATGGAGGAGGAGTGCCTGACGGAGGAGTGCCTGGCGACGGAGCACCTGGCGGAGGTGCTGGAGCTGATGCCAGAGCGGGAACGGATCGCTTCCTGAACAGTCGCGGGGCGGTCTGCGCCGAGAGGCCGCGGGGCGAACTGCGCCGAGAGACCGCGAGGTGATCTGCGCCGAGAGACCGCGAGGTGATCTGCGCCGAGAGACCGCGAGGCGATCCGGGCGGCCGACGGCGGCCGACGGCGGCCGACGGCGGCCGCCGCGCGCCGCCCGACCGACGGGGAGGTCATCCGGCCGCCACGAGTTCTCCTGCCGGGGCGAGGCGTTCGGCCGCGGGCGCGGGTGTACGACGCCGGGACCGCCGGCGCGGCCACCGCACTCCCCCGGCCGCGGTCACCGCGAACGCGCCGTGAGAACGGGCCGCCGCATTCCCCATGGGGTGTCCGACGGCCCGAGCGGTATCAAGCAGCGGCGTCCCGAGGCCGCGTTCGTGATCGCCCGCGACTACCCCTTCTGCTCCACCCGCACCCAGTCCACCTCCGCCCGCACTCCACCGCCCGCGATCCGGTCCACGCTCGACTGGGGCAGGCCCCAGTAGGGGGTCGTGACCTGGTTCCAGCCGGCCGGGTACGCGCCGCCGAGGGCGAGGTTGAGGATCACGTACTGGTTGTGGCCGAAGACCCACTGGCCCCGGGTGGACTCGAGCTTGTTGCGGGTCGTCTCCTGGACGAGGCGGTCGTCCACGAAGAAGCGCATGCCGGTCGGCGTCCACTCCACGGCGTACGTGTGCCAGTCGTCGGCCCGGCCGCCGTTCGGGTAGGTCTGGCGGGCGCCGATGTTGCCGTCCGCGGAGTAGCCGGGGCCGTGCAGGGCGGAGCTGGTCCAGTCGGCGTAGCCGATGTTCTCCATGATGTCGGTCTCGCCGGAGGCGGGCCAGGACACGGACGGGTCGTCGACGTTGCTGCCCAGCAGCCAGAAGGCGGGCCAGAATCCGTCACCGACGGGCAGCTTCATGCGGGCGCTGACCCGGCCGTAGGTGAAGTCGAACCTGGTGTTGGTGTCGATACGGCCGGACGTGAAGTCGTAGGTGCCGCCGCCCGCCGAGGTGCAGCCCTTGCAGTACTTGGCGCCCAGGACCAGACTCCCGTTCTCCGTACGGACGTTGTCCGTCGAGTCGACGTACGCCTGCGACTCGCCGTTGACCGGACCCATCTCCGAGCCGGTCCTGACCACACGCCACTTGGTGCGGTCGAGGGCGGCGGAGGTGAAGTCGTCGAAGAACGTGGTCCGGTACGTGCCCGGCTGCTCGCCGGGCAGCGCGGGGTAGGCGGCCGAGGCACTGCCGCCGGTGCCCCAGACCTGGAACTCGTAGAGCGAGTAGCCGAACTGGGCCGTGGAGGGGGCCGGGTTGTAGAAGGAGCGGCGCTCCTTGCCGAGCATGCGGACGTAGCGGCCGGTGACCGGCTGCGGCAGCTTCACGCTGTCGTGCAGGCCCACCGCGTCGCCGGGCGACTTGACGTTCCCGCGGCGGGCGGCGATCTCGGTGGCGGAGGGCTGGTGGACCGTGCGCCAGGTGCGGTTGTCGTCGGAGACCTGGAGCTGGTAGTCGACCGCGTAGGCGGCCTCCCAGTACAGGTCGACCGTGTCGATCGTCGAGGCCGCGCCGAGGTCGACCGTGACCCAGCGGTCCGCGTTCCAGTCGCTGGACCAGCGCGTCGCGTCGTCCTTGAGATTGGCGGGGTACCCCCCGTCGGTCACGAACGCCGGTGAGTTGCCCGCGTGTTGGTAGAGGTTCGAGTAGGCCGGGTGGTTCAGGGCCAGGTTGGCGCGGGTGGTGGAGGCGGGGGCGGGCTCGCCGCCGTAGACCTTGAAGGAGTAGAGCGAGTAGCCGTACGGCGTGGCGCGCTCCAGGCCGCGCAGCCGGAGGTAGCGGCCTGTCACCTCCTGGGGGTACGTGTGCGCGGTGACCGAGCCTCCGGTGCCGGCGGTCTCCGTGTAGAACGGCGTCCAGTCGGTGCCGTTCTTCGACGCCTCCAGGACGTACCGCTTGCCGTAGGCGGCCTCCCAGTCCAGGACGACGCGGTCGACGCGGATGGTCGCGCCCAGGTCGAGGCGGATCCAGGCGTCGTCGGCGAAGTCGCTGGACCAGCGGGTGGCGCCGTTGCCGTCGAACGCGAGGCCGGGGGCGGTACCGCCGTTCTCGCTGCCGGAGGCGGTGACGGCGGCCGGGTCGGCGGCGTACGCGGTGGCCGCGCGGTCGGCGTCCCAGGCGGCGGCCGCCGCGGGCGCCGCGGCCGCGGCCGGCGCCACGAGGGCCGGACCGGCGCTCAGCAGGGCCAGGGCTGCGACGGCGGTCAGAAGGGGGCGGGGAGTGCGAGCGGTGCGTGGCGACATGCGGCTCTCCTCGGTGCGAGACAGTGACACTTCCTGTCGTGCTCATGACATTGCGACCGGCGTGCCGGAACGGCACTCCGAGGCGGGGCGCGGTGGACGCGGGCTCCCGCACCCGCGTCCGCCACGCCCCCGCCTTCAGGCGGCCTTCGTCACCCGGAGAGGGTGGCTTCAGGCTGCCTTCGGCACCCCCTCACGGTGGCTGCGGATGATCTCCCCGTACCGGTGCCCGGTCCCCTTGATGGTGCGGGCCTGGGTCCGGTAGTCCACGTGGACGAGGCCGAAGCGCTTGTCATAGCCGTACGCCCACTCGAAGTTGTCCAGCAGGGACCAGGCGAAGTAACCGGCCAGCGGGGCCCCCTTGCGGGCGGCGGCGGCGCACGCCGCGAGGTGGCCCGCCAGGTAGTCCTGGCGCTCGGGGTCCTCGACCGTGCCGTCGGGGCGTACGACGTCGGGGAAGGCGGAGCCGTTCTCGGTGACGTACAGCTTGCGGGCGCCGTAGTCGTCGGTGAGGCGGAGCAGGAGGGCTTCGATGCCGCTCGCGTCGATCTCCCAGTCCATGCCGGTGCGCGGGACGCCGGGGCGTCGCACGGAGCGGACGTGCGGTGCCGGGCCGGTGGGGTCGTCGGCGACCGTCGCCGGGAAGTAGTAGTTCAGGCCCAGCCAGTCCAGGGGAGCGGCGATCGTCTTCACGTCCCCTTCGCGTTCCGGGAGTTCGACGCCGTAGAGCTCGCGCATGTCGGCCGGGAAGCCGCGGCCGTGGACCGGGTCGAGCCACCAGCGGTTGGTGTGGCCGTCCATGCGGCGGGCGGCCGCCAGGTCCTCCGGCCGGTCGGTGGCCGGGTGCACGGTGGACAGGTTGTTGACGATGCCGACCTCGGCGGCGGGGACCGCCGCGCGGATCGCCTGGACGGCGAGGCCGTGGCCGAGGAGGAGGTGGTAGGAGGCGCGGACGGCGGCCGTCAGGTCGGTCAGGCCCGGGGCCATCGTGCCTTCCAGGTGGCCGATCCAGGCGGAGCACAAGGGTTCGTTGAGGGTGGCCCAGTGGGTGACACGGTCGCCGAGGCGTTCCGCCACGACCGAGGCGTACGCGGCGAAGTGCTCGGCCGTCGCCCGCTCCGGCCAGCCGCCGCGGTCCTGGAGGACCTGCGGCAGGTCCCAGTGGTAGAGGGTGACGGACGGCGTGATGCCCGCTTCCAGCAGGCCGTCGACCAACTCGTCGTAGAAGGCGAGGCCCTTGGGGTTGACGGGTCCGTCGCCGCCGGGCACGACGCGCGGCCAGGAGACCGACAACCGGTAGGCGTTGGTGCCGAGCCGGCGCATCAGGGCGATGTCCTCGCGCCAGCGGTGGTAGTGGTCGCAGGCGACGTCGCCGTGGTCGTCGCCCGCGATCTTCCCGGGGGTGTGCGAGAAGGTGTCCCAGATCGACGGCGAGCGGCCGTCCTCCGCCACGGCTCCCTCGATCTGGTACGCCGAGGTGGCCGTGCCCCAGAGGAAGTCGTGCGGGAGTGCGGCGAGGTCGATGGTCACAGAAGTCCCTTTGTGTGCGGCGGAGTCGGTCACTTGACGGCGCCCGCCGTCAGCCCGGCGACGAGATAGCGCTGGAGCAGCAGGAAGCCGGCGACCACGGGGAGGCTGACGACCAGCGAGGCGGCCATGATCTGGTTCCAGTACACGTCGTTGAGCGTGGAGTAGCCCTGGAGGCCGACGGCGAGGGTGCGGGTGGTGTCGTTGGTCATGACGGAGGCGAAGAGGACCTCGCCCCAGGCGGTCATGAACGCGTAGACGGCGACCGCGACGATGCCGGGGATCGCGGCCGGCACGACCACGCGGAACAGCGCGCCGAGCGGGCCGCAGCCGTCCACCAGCGCCGCCTCGTCCAGGTCGCGCGGCACCGAGTCGAAGTACCCGATCAGCATCCAGATCGAGAACGGCAGGGAGAAGGTGAGGTACGTCAGGATCAGGCCGCCGCGGGAGCCGAACAGGGCGATGCCGGTGGCGTTGCCGATGTTGACGTAGAGGAGGAAGAGCGGGAGCAGGAAGAGGATGCCGGGGAACATCTGCGTCGACAGGACGGTGACCGTGAAGACGCGCTTGCCGCGGAAGTCGTAGCGGCTGACGGCGTACGCGGAGAAGACCGCGATGACCACCGAGCAGACCGTCGCCGCGCCCGCCACGATCAGCGAGTTCACGAAGTAACGCGCGAGCGGGACCGTCGACCAGATGTCGATGTACGGGCGGACGGTGAGGCCGCTCGGCAGCCAGCGGAACTCGCCCGTGACGTCGGCGAGGGGCTTCAGGGAACTGGAGACCATGACGTACACGGGCAGCAGGACGAAGCCGGTGAGCAGGGTGAGGAAGATCCGCCGGGACCAGTGGAAGGACCGCGGCGGGGCCATCGGGGAGGCCGGGGAGCTAGGCATCGGTGGTGGCCCTCCGTCCGCGCGAGGTGAGCACGAGGTAGCCGCCCGTCACGACGAGCAGGAACAGCAGGAGCAGGACGGACATGGCGGAGCCGGTGCCGAAGTTCCAGGTGACGAAGGACGCCTGGTAGATGTGCACCGAGATGAGGTCCGCCGCCTCCGGCGCCGTCCGGCCGAACAGGACGAACGGTGTGTTGAAGTCGTTGAAGGTCCACAGGAACAGGACGAGGACCAGCACCTGGTTGACCGGGCGCAGGGACGGCAGGGTGATGCGGCGGATCTGCTGCCACATCCCAGCGCCGTCCAGGGCGGCCGCCTCGTACAGCTCGCGGGGGATGTTCTGCAGACCGGCCATGACGATGAGGAAGGCGAACGGCCAGCCCTTCCACACCGACACGGTGAGCAGGGCGTAGAAGGCGTTGTCGCCGATGAGCCAGAAGGAGGGCTTGTCGGTGAGGTGCAGCTGGTCGTGCAGGACGTGGTTCACCAGGCCGTTGTCGTGCTGGAACATGAAGACCCAGGTGATGACGGCCGTGTACACCGGCAGGGCGTACGGGACGAGGAACAGGGCGCGCAGCAGGCCACGGCCGCGGAAGGTGTCCTGCATGTAGATCGCGGCCGCGGTGCCGATCAGCCAGCACAGGGCGACGGAGAGCAGGGTGAAGGCGACGGTGACCAGGAACGAGTGCAGCAGCGCCTCGCCGACGGGGGCGTCGAAGTCCACCGACACGGAGTAGTTGTCGAGGCCGGACCAGGGCGCGGTGCCCCAGTCGCGGATGTAGAACTGGGTGAGTTCCCTGAAGCTCATCACGATGCCGATCACCATCGGCACGAGGTGGACGAGGAGTTCGAGGACCAGGGCGGGCAGGAGCAGCAGGTAGGGCAGTCCGATGCGGCGGATCCGGTCGGTACGGCGGCGGCGCGGTCCGCGCGCCGCCGCCGTACCGGGACCGGAGGGGTTCTTGCGCACGGCGGCCTCTGCGGTGGCAGTGGTCGTCACGGCATCGCTCACTTCGTCGGCATCTGCTGCTGGGCCTTCTCGAGCTTCGCCTTCACCGACTCGTCGGTGACCGCCCGTCCGGCGGCCGCGTCGGCGAACAAACTCTTGATCGCGGTACCTACGGCCGTCTCGAACTGCGACTCGTCGGCGACCTGGGGCAGGGCGGCGGCGCTGCCGGCGAGGGTGTCCTTGAGGACGGAGTTCGCCGGGCTGTTGAAGGCGGGGTCCGACTGGGCGGTCTTCACCGGCGGGATGGAGCTGTACGCGGTGTTGAGGATCTTCTGTTCCGCGTCGCCGGTCATGAACTTCACGAACTTCCGCGCGCCACTGAGGTTGTCGGTGTTCTTGAAGACGGCCAGGTTGATGCCGGCGACCATGGAGTTGACGTTGGCGCCGGTACCGGGGGTGCCGGACTGCACGGGAACGGGGGCGATGCCGTAGTCGGCCTCGTTCATGCCCTGGGACGTGAGGTTGGCGGACGCGGACTGCCACAGCAGCATCGCGTTCTTGCCCTTGGCGAAGTCGCTCACGGACTGGTTCTGGGCGTACTCCGCGTTGCCCGGCGCGATGATCTTGTCCTTGGCCATCAGGTCGACGTACTGCTTGACGGCGCTGACGACCCCGCTGTTGGTGAAGTCGGCCTTGCCGTCGGCGGTGAAGAAGTCGGCGCCGTGCTGCTTGGCGAACACGAAGGCGTGGTGGATGTTCTCCGACGGGTTGGAACCCTCCGCGCCCAGGCCCCACTTGCCGTCCTTGGAGAGTTTCTTGCCGTCGGCGATCAGCTCGTCCCAGGTGGCCGGCGGACCGGCGATGCCGGCGTCGGCGAACGCCTTCTTGTTGTAGTAGAGCGCGTACGCCATCGAGTACAGCGGTACGGCGGCCGGGTCCTTGCCCTGCGCTCCGGTGGAGCCGAGCGCCGAGTCGACGAAGCGGTCCCGGCCGCCGATCGCGGCGAAGTTCTTCGCGTCCCACGGCAGCAGTCCCCCCGTGGCCTGCAGTGAGGCGCTCCAGGTGTTGCCGATGTTGAGGACGTCGGGGCCCTGGCCGGAGGTGGTCGCGGTGAGGATCCGGTTCAGCAGGTCCGACCAGGGGACGACCTCCAGTTTCACCTTGACGCCCGTCTGCTTCTCGAACTTGTCGAGTTCGGGCTGGAGGACCTTCTTGTCGATCTCGATGCTGGCGCCCTGGTTGGAGGCCCAGTAGGTGAGCGTCTTGGGCGAGTCGTCGGACCCGCCCGTCGACGAACCGCCGCCGCAGGCCGAGGCGGCGAGCGCGAGAGAGAGGGTGACGGCGCCTACGGCCGCGGCTCGGATGCTGCGCATGGCTCCCGGGTGTCCCTTCCGGAGTTCTTCATGGCTTAATTTAGGACGTGAGTTAAACCTCGGAAGACAGTCGCGTCAAGGGGTGCGGCACAGCTTGCACGACTCCGGTCGCACCTCTTGACGCGCCCGTTCGGTTAGTTGAAGCATTCCCCGGCGAGAGAGCGCTCCCAGAACGTCCCCCGTTCACTTCCCGAACAGGAGAGCCGCCCCATGCCCCACACCCCCGATTCACCCTCCCTGCGCCGCAGAACCGTGCTCGCCGCCGCGGCGACCGCCCCCGCCCTGGCCGCAAATCGCCGCCGTGCCCGCGGCGGCGGCCTCGTCGGCCAAGAGCCCGCGCGCCCTGCCCGGCGGCGGCGACCTCGGTCCGAACGTCATCGTCTTCGACCCCAACACACCAGGTATACAAGCCAGGTTGGACGAGGTGTTCGCCCGGCAGGAGTCGGCCCAGTTCGGCACCGGCCGCTACGCGCTGCTCTTCAAGCCCGGTACCTACCACGGGCTCAACGCCCAGCTCGGCTTCTACACCTCGATCGCCGGCCTCGGCCTGTCCCCCGACGACACGACCATCAACGGGGACGTGACGGTCGACGCCGGCTGGTTCAACGGCAACGCGACGCAGAACTTCTGGCGTTCGGCGGAGAACCTCGCGCTCGTCCCCGTCAACGGCACCAACCGCTGGGCGGTCGCCCAGGCGGCCCCCTTCCGCCGGATGCATGTCCGCGGCGGCCTCAACCTCTCCCCCACCGGCTACGGTTGGGCGAGCGGCGGCTACATCGCCGACAGCCGCATCGACGGCCAGGTGGGACCGTACTCGCAGCAGCAGTGGTACACCCGGGACAGCGCGATCGGCAGCTGGCTCAACGGGGTCTGGAACATGGTGTTCTCGGGCGTCCAGGGCGCGCCGGCGCAGAGCTTCCCGAACCCGCCGTACACCACGCTCGACACCACTCCCGTCTCCCGGGAGAAGCCGTTCCTGTACCTGAACGGCAGTGAGTACCGGGTCTTCCTGCCGGAGAAGCGGACGAACGCCCGCGGTGTGACCTGGGGCAACGGCACACCGCGGGGCACCTCGCTGCCGCTGTCGCAGTTCTATGTCGCCAGGCCCGGCGTCTCCGCGGCCACCCTCAACCAGGCCCTCGCGCAGGGGCTCCATCTGCTGCTGACCCCGGGGATCTACCACCTGGACCAGCCGGTCCAGGTGAACCGCGCGGGCACCGTCGTCCTGGGCCTCGGGTACGCCACGCTGATCCCCGACAACGGCGTCACGGCGCTGAAGGTCGCGGACGTCGACGGCGTCCGGCTGGCCGGCTTCCTCGTCGACGCCGGACCGGTCAACTCCGCCACCCTGCTGGAGGTCGGGCCGCCCGGCGCGTCGCGGGACCACTCCGCCAACCCGACCACCGTGCAGGACGTGTTCATCCGGATCGGCGGGGCGGGCGCCGGCAAGGCCACCACCAGCATGGTGATCAACAGCCGCCACACCATCGTCGACCACACCTGGGTCTGGCGCGCCGACCACGGCACCGGCGTCGGCTGGGAGACCAACCGGGCCGACTACGGCGTCGTCGTCAACGGCGACGACGTACTCGCCACCGGCCTGTTCGTGGAGCACTTCAACAAGTACGACGTGCAGTGGTCGGGGCAGCGCGGCCGCACGATCTTCTTCCAGAACGAGAAGGCGTACGACGCCCCCAACCAGGCCGCGATCCAGAACGGCTCGGTCAAGGGGTACGCGGCGTACAAGGTCGGCGACAACGTGACCGCGCACGAGGGCTGGGGCCTGGGCAGTTACTGCTACTACAACGTGGACCCGACGATCGTGCAGCACAACGGCTTCGCGGCCCCGAACCGGCCGGGCGTGAGGTTCCACAACCTGCTCGTCGTCTCCCTCGGCGGCCAGGGCCAGTACGAGCGCGTCATCAACGAGACGGGGGCGCCCACCTCGGGTACCTCCACCGTGCCGTCGACGGTGGTGTCGTACCCCTGACCCGACCTGCCGCAGCGGCTCCCGTCCGTGTCCCCGTGTCGGACACGGACGGGATGACACGGACGGGAGCCGCCTCGCGCCTACCGCGCCGGCGTCACGGCCGGCGCCGGCGCGTAACCGGCGGGCCGGGCCGTGAAGGTGCCGCGGCCCTGGGTGCGGCTGCGCAACCGGGTCGCGTAGCCGAAGAGTTCGGCCAGCGGCACGGTGGCGGTGACCGCCGCCGTACCGGCGCGCGCGACCGAACCGGAGACCCGGCCGCGCCGGGCCGCCAGGTCGCCGAGGACACCGCCGACCGCGTCGTCGGGCACGGTGACCGTGACCTCGACAACCGGTTCGAGCAGCACCGACACGCAGGCCCGCAGGGCTTCCCGCAGACCCAGACGGCCCGCCGTGCGGAAGGCGGTCTCCGAGGAGTCCTTCACATGGGTCGCCCCGTCGGTCAGGGTGACGCGCAGCCCGGTCACCGGATGGCCGCCCAGCGGCCCGTCGCCGAGGGCGTCACGGCAGCCGGCCTCGACCGCGCGGACGTACTCCTGCGGCACCCGCCCGCCCACCACGGCGGACCGGAACTCGAACCCGGCCGCCTGGTCCAGCGGCTCCACGTCGAGGACGACATGGGCGAACTGGCCCGCCCCACCGTCTTGTTTGACGTGCCGGAAGACCAGACCGGACACCCCGCGGGCGACCGTCTCGCGGTAGGACACCCGGGGCCGGCCGACGGTCACCGCCAGCCCGTGGGCGCGCCGGAGCTTCTCCACCGCGACCTCCAGGTGCAGTTCACCCATGCCCGACAGCACGGTCTGACCGGTCTCGGGGTCGGTCCGGACCACCAGTGACGGATCCTCCTCGGCGAGCCGTGCCAGCGCCGTGGCGAGCCGGTCGCCGTCGGTGGCGCCGCGCGCCTCGACGGCCACGGACACGACCGGCTCGGCGACACCCGGCGGTTCGAGGACGAGCGGAGCCCCGGGGGCGCACAGCGTGGCGCCGACGCGGGCGGACTTCAGCCCTGCGACGGCCACGATGTCACCCGCCACCGCCCGGTCCAGCCGTTCGTGCCGGTCCGCCTGCACCCGCAGGATCCGACCGACGCGCTCGGTGCGCCCCGCTCCCGCGTCCCACACCGTGTCCCCCCTCTCCAGCGTTCCCGAATAGATCCGCAGGTACGTCAGTCGTCCCGTCGTCGTCGCGTTCACCTTGAACGCGAGCGCCGCCAGCGGGCCCGCCGGGTCGGCGGCCCGCTCCTGCTCCGCCCCGTCGTGCGTGCCGCGTACGGCGGGTACGTCGAGCGGGGACGGCAGGTACGCCACCACGGCGTCGAGCAACGGCTCGATCCCGCGGTTGCGGTAGGCGGAGCCGCACAGCACGACCAGACCGTCGCCGCTGCGGGTGAGCTCCCGCAGCGCGGCGGCGAGGGTCTCCGGTGCGAGGGCGGAGCGCTCACAGAACTCCTCCAGTGCTCCCGGGTGGAGTTCCGCCACCGCCTCCTCCAACAGCCGGCGCCGCCGCCGCGCCTCCTCACGCAACTCCTCCGGTACGGGCCCCTCCTCGGCCGCTTCCGTCGCCTCGGCCCAGGTCAGCGCACGCAGCCGGAGCAGATCGACGACGCCGGAGAAACCGTGCTCCGTCCCGATGGGCAACTGCACCACCAGCGGGGCCGGGTGCAGCCGCTCCCGGATCGAGGCGACGGCCGTGTCGAGGTCGGCGCCCGCGCGGTCGAGTTTGTTGACGAACGCGATCCTCGGCACGCCGTGCCGGTCGGCCTGCCGCCACACGGACTCGCTCTGCGGCTCGACCCCGGCGACGGCGTCGAAGACCGCGACCGCGCCGTCGAGGACACGCAGCGAACGCTCCACCTCGTCGGCGAAGTCGACATGGCCCGGCGTGTCGATCAGGTTGATCCGGTGGCCGTTCCAGGCGCAGCTGACCGCCGCGGCGAAGATGGTGATCCCCCGGTCGCGCTCCTGCGGGTCGAAGTCGGTGACGGTGGTGCCGTCATGGACCTCACCGCGCCGGTGCGTGGCTCCGGTGGTGTAGAGGATCCGCTCGGTGACGGTGGTCTTGCCGGCGTCGACGTGGGCGAGGATGCCCAGGTTGCGGACGGAGGTGAGCGGGTCGGTGTGGGTGCGCACGGCCCATGGCCTTTCGGTCGATCAGGAAAGGGGCAGCGCGATCGCCGGACTCTGACGGCCCCTCAACAGGGTTGCGCGGCAACGGTGTTCGAGCTGCGGCGTACGGGACGTACGACGCTTACGGGCTGTAAGAACACCGGTGGCGGCAGGCTGGCGTCAGACCTTCGTCACGGCTTCCGGTGCCGGCCGCGCAGCGGGCACCAGGCGGACGAGGACACCAGGATCACCTCGTACCGGGATCGGGGAACGACGACGGCGGTGTGGTCACGCACGGCCGGGCTCCCCTCACTGGTCGGGCTGGTCATGACGTGCGCGGACCACCGTGACGGGGCGCGCGCAGGTCGCCTCGTGAGTGTAGGGAAGCGGGGGCGGGCGGGGCACCGGGTTTTCTCCGGGCGCGAGTCCGGTCTGCCGGGGCAGGCGTCCCTACCGGGGAGGCGGAGGCTCGGCGACGACCGCCGCCGCGTCACCGGTGCCGGTGACGCTCACGGTCGTGGTTCCCGTGCCACGTCCGGTCCGAGGTACACGCGCAGGCCGCCCACCCGGTCGTGGGTCCAGGAGCGGGCGTAACGGGGCGGGTGGCCGCCGGGCGGCACCAGGACGGCGACGGGAATCTGTCCGGCGGTCCGCCGGATGCCCTTCACCGTGGTGTTGGCGTTGTGTCCGCCGGTCGACGCCGACGAGCAGCCGGCGTAGAACCCGATGGGGATGTTCTCGAATCCGGTGACCAGGCAGGGCGCGCTGACGCCCAGCCGGTTCAGTTCGGCGGCGGTGCGCGCCCAGTCCTGGTGGGCGGCGTCGGTGCGCTGGACGGTGCGGTCCAGCACGACGTACTGCACGGCCAGGTGTCCGGCCAGCCCGAGCGCCACCAGCAGTACGGCGAACGGTCGCCGGGACCGGCTCGTCGCGCCGACCAGGTGCACGAGCGCGTCGGCGACCGGGAGGGCGAGCAGCGCGTAGGCGGGCAGCAGGAAGCGCGGGGCGGCGTATCCGATCATGAAGAGGTAGGGGACGGCAACCGTCGTGGCGCAGGCCAGTGGCACCAGCGTCGCCGCGGTGCGGCGGGCCCGGACGGCGATCACGAGCCCGAGGACGGCGAACAGGGGAAGCGCGTACCACCACAGCGTCACGGCCGGATGGGGCATGGCGCCGCCGCACGGGCGGCACAGCGCCCGCCCGCCCATACTGCGCAGTTGGTCGGCGACGGCCACGTGCCAGCCGAGACCGCCCTGGATCAGGGAGGCGTCGGACAGCCGCCGGCCGAGGCCGCCGTAGGAGACGTACGCCTCGATGACCCACTCGGCCGCGCCCGCGGCCAGGCCCACGAGCAGAGCGGCCAGCAGCGCGGGGCGCCGCCACCGTCGTACCCCCACCAGCAGGACGAGCAGCGGCACGACCGCCCAGACGGCGTCCGTGGGACGCATCCAGCCCATCAGGGCGGCACTCAGACCGACGCCCCAAAGGGCCCGGTGGTCACGGCTGTTGGCCTGCGCGTGCAGGAAACAGCCGGTGCCGGCCAGGGCGCCGACGGCGACCCAGTAGTTCGGCATGGCCTGCGGCCCGTAGAACATCGTCACCCAGAGGGAGACGAACAGGGCGCCCCCGATCGCGCGCACCCGCACCGGGAAGATGCCCCGCCAGGCGCGCAGCGCCAGGAAGAGGCCGAGGCCGGCCAGCACCGCCAGATAGACCCGCAGCAGCACGACGGACGAGGACCACGACGCGATCGGTGCGACCAGCAGCGGGACGCCGCGGGCGCGCGGCGCGCTGAAGAACGCGGCCGGCGCGTGCGGGCTGACCTGACTGACGTACACCGCCTCGTCCCAGCCGAGGCCCATCGCCGGTGGTACGAGGGCGAGTTGGGCCAGGACGAAGACGCCGGCCAGGACCGCGAGCCACCCTTCGCCCCGCACCCGCCACCACGGTCCGGCGACGGCCGGCGGCCGGAGCGGCCGATCGGTGCGGGACAGCGTGGCGTTACGGCCGACGGGCATGGCCCATCCTTCCCCCATGGTCTGTACTCCCGCTTTTCACCCTACAGTTCGACCGGCGAGGGCACGGCCGGGCCCGGACACCGCACGCGGCGAGTGACAGGGATGGCCGGGAACCGCTGGAACCGGCTCAGGTCCAGGCCGGAATCTGTCGGCGGGGCGGGGCGGGGCGAGGGCGGGGACGGGCGAGCGGTGGGGGCGACGTCCGCATGACGTGGAACGCGAAAAATGCGGATCGGGATGTTCCCGACCCGCATCGCGTTGCCACGGTGAAAAGTGCTGGTGTCCGAGGGGGGACTTGAACCCCCACGCCCGTTAAAGGGCACTAGCACCTCAAGCTAGCGCGTCTGCCATTCCGCCACCCGGACCAGGTGTCTGCCGCCCGGACGGGGGTGTTCCCCGCGGCGACGTGGACAACAATACCAAGCTTTCGGAGTGGCTTTCACCTGCATATCCACGCCCCGGCGGGGGTCCCGGGGGTGGGCGGAAGGTGCATCTACAGTCTCACCATGGGTGACTGGAAGACTACGGCCGGCTCGTCGCCGGGGCGGCGGCCCCGGGCGTTGTCACCGCTGCGGGAGCATCTGCGGGACACGTTCTGGTTCGCTCCCACCGCCGCCCTGGTGCTGGTGTTCGTGGTCTGGGCAGGGGCGTCGGCGGCGGACGAGGCGATCCTCACCGCGCTGCGTGACTCGGGTGACAAGGACGCCGTACGGGCTCTGCACGGGATCGCCGACGACGCGAGGACCGTCGTCACCACGGTCAGCGCGGCGATGATGACCTTCATCGGTGTGGTCTTCAGCATCTCGCTGGTCGCCGTGCAGATGGCCGCCGGGCAGCTCAGCCCCCGCGTCGTGCCGATCTTCGTGCGGAGCCGGATCACCAAGGCCACCTTCGCGGTGTTCCTGGCCACGTTCGTCCTGTCGCTGCTCGTCCTCGCCTCCTACGACAGCGAGCCCGACCCCACCCTGGTGTCCTCCACCCCGCTCATCCAGTCCGTCCTCACGTCGTTGATGGTGGGGCTGAGTGTGGTCCTCTTCGTGATGTACGTGAACTCGATGCTGCGGCTGATGCGGGTGGGGCACGTCGTGGATCTGATCACCGCGGAGTCGTTGCGGGTCGTCGCGGAGCTGCCGCCGGACGGGTCCGCCGACGAGGCGGACGGACTCGGGCCCGAGACCGCCCGTCTCGCCCATCACGGCAGCGCGGGGGTGCTGCGGGACGTCAACATCGCACGGCTCGTCCGTACGGCGCGGCGGCACGGCGTCGTGCTGCGGCTCATTCCCGGGGTCGGGGACTTCGTCGTGCCGGGCACTCCGGTGTTCGCCGTGCACGGGGGGCCGCTGACGAAGGGAGTGGCGGCGCTGCACTCCCATGTGTCGGTGAGCGCCGAGCGCACCTTCTACCAGGACCTCGGGTTCGGGCTGCGCCAGTTGTCGGACATCGCGCTGCGCGCCCTGTCGTCCTCCGTGAACGACCCGACGACAGCGGTGCAGGCCGTGGACCGCATCCTGCGGTTCCTGGCCGTGGTGGCGCGGCGTCCGCTCGGTGCCGCGCTGCACCGGGACCGGAAGGGCGCCGTACGGCTGGTGCGGCCCGTGCCGGGCTGGCCCGAACTCGTCGACCTCGCCCTGACCGAGATCCGGTGGGCCGCGGTGCACAGTCCGCAGGTCACCCGCCGGCTGCTGGCCGGGATCGACGATCTCCTCCGGGTCGTTCCGGCGGACCGCCGGGAGCCGCTGGTCCGGCATCGCTCGCTGCTGGTCCAGGCGGTGGAGCGGGCCGTGCCGGAGGCCGCGGACCGCGCGTTCGCACTGCACCCGGACCGGCAGGGCATCGGGTAGGCGCGGCCCCGCCGCCTGTCGGTCCGGCCGATCGACGGCAGCAGGTCACCACCGCCGCGGTGGGCGGCGTCCATGCGACGCCGCCCACCGCCCGTCACGGCATCAGGTGGTGGTCCGGGAAGTTCCCGGGCAGCCGCTCCCCCGCCGGGCCTCGTGTCACGGCCCGCACGAGGAGTTCCCCGCCGACGAACGCGCCCCGCCAGGACGCGCCGAACCCGCCGAACAACTCGTCGCGGTCGCCCCGGGAACGCGGTGTGCCGTGCCCGACCTTGAACGCGCGGATCTGCGGGGCCAGCCGCTCGAACGTCGCCCGGTCGTCCGTGGACAGGGTGGCCACCAGGGCTCCGTTGGAGGCGTTCATCGCGGCCAGCAGCTCCGCCTCCGTGTCGACCAGGACGATGGTGTCGACCGGGCCGAACGGCTCCGCGTGGTGCAGCGGAGAGGACGGTGGCGGATTGAGGAGCGTGACCGGCTGCACGTACGCCGAGGTGTCCTGACCGGGCAGGAAACGGGCGTCGGACAGCTTGCCGCGGTGCAGCGGTACGGCGCCGCGGTCGATCGCCTCGGCGACCTGGTCGTGCAGTTCCTTGGCCTTGGCCGCGTTGATCACCGGGCCGAAGTCCACCTGCGGGTAGGGGTCGTCGCGCTGCTCGACGGCGAGGGGGTGGCCGACCCGGAGCGTGCGGACCGCCGGGAGGTAGGCCGCCAGGAACTCGTCGAAGAGCTCACGCTGGACGACGAATCGCGGGTACGCCGTGCAGCGCTGCTTGCCGTAGTCGAAGAGCTTGGGGACGAGCGCCGTCAGCGCGTCCCAGTCGGTGTGGTTCCAGATGCCCCAGGTGTTGAGCCCCTCCTGTTCCAGGACGTGCCGTTTGCCGAGGTCGGCGACGGCCGTGGCCACCGCGGCGCCGGTGTCGCGGCCGCCGACGAAGGAGACGCAGCCGATCTCGGGCGCCCGCACCAGCGCCTCCGAGAGCTCGCCTCCGCTGCCGCTGACGAGAGTGACGGGTATCCCCTCCCGGGCTGCGAGCGCGCAGGCCAGGGTCAGGCAGGCGACACCGCCGTCGGTCGGGGTCTTGGCGATGACCGCGTTGCCCGCCAGCGCCTGGACCAGCAGTGCGTGCACGAGCACGCTCATCGGGTAGTTCCAGCTCGCGATGTTGGACACCGGGCCGTCCAGCGGGGCCCGACCGGCGAGCATCGGCTCGATGCCGTCGACGTACCACCGCACTCCGTCGATGGCCCGGTCGACGTCGGCCTGCGCGAGCCGCCAGGGCTTGCCGATCTCCCAGACGAGCAGGAGCGCGAGGAGGTCACGGTGTTCGGTGAGCGCGTCGAGGGTGGCGGCGACGCGGGCCCGGCGTTCGTCGAGGGCCACGTGCCGCCAGGCGCGGTGCTGGTCGAGGGAGGCGCGCACGGCCTGGTGGGCGGCGACCCGGTCCAGCCGCGGCGGGCCCGCGACGGGGCTGCCGTCGACGGGACTGGTGGCGGGCAGGGCCCGGCCGTCCGCCTGCCAGGCCGCGTTCCAGAGGTTCAGGACGCGGTCGTCGCGGAACGCCTCGGGAGCGACGGCCAGACAGCGTCGCCAGGCGTCGGTCCAGGACGTGCCCGCCTTGGGGGTGAGGGTGGTTGCCATTCGGTTGCTCCGCTCTCGGTGCACAGTCGGGGGCGGTGGTGCATGGCTGTGGAGGACGCTAGCGAGCCGCACGAACTCCTGAAAGTGACCGGGTGTCAACTATGAGTGACGTCACGCTCCGTCTCCAGCCGGGCCAGTACCAGCCGGGCCGTCTCCGTGGGGGTGCCGCCCACCCCGACGCCGGCCGCCTCCAGCGCCTCCCGCTTCGCCCGTGCCGTGCCGGACGAGCCGGAGACGATCGCGCCCGCGTGACCCATCGTCCTGCCCTCCGGCGCCGTGAAACCGGCGATGTAGCCGACGACGGGCTTGGTGACGTGCTCGCGGATGTACGCGGCGGCGCGCTCCTCCGCGTCACCGCCGATCTCCCCGATGAGCACGATCAGCTCGGTGTCGGGGTCGTCCTGGAAGGCGGCCAGGCAGTCGATGTGGGTCGTCCCCACCACCGGGTCGCCGCCGATGCCGACGCAGGTCGAGAAGCCGGTGTCCCGCAGCTCGTACATGAGCTGGTAGGTGAGCGTCCCGGACTTCGACACCAGGCCGACGCGGCCCGGCTTGGCGATGTCGGCCGGAATGATGCCCGCGTTGGACTGCCCGGGGGTGATCAGCCCCGGGCAGTTGGGGCCGACGATCCGGGTGCCCCGGGAGCGTGCGTACGCGGTGAAGGCGACGGAGTCGTGGACCGGGACGCCCTCCGTGATGACGACCACGAGGCCGATGCCCGCGTCGACGGCCTCCACGACGGCGGCCTTGACGAAGGCGGGCGGGACGAACACGACGGACACATCGGCTCCGGTCGACCGCATACCGTCGTCCACCGACCCGAAGACGGGGACCGCACGGTCGTCGAAGTCGACACTCCGGCCCGCCTTGCGCGGGTTGACACCGCCGACGACGTCCGTGCCGGCCGCGAGCATCAACCGGGTGTGTTTCATGCCCTCACCGCCGGTCATGCCCTGGACGAGGACCTTGCTCCACTTGGTGAGGTAGATGGCCATGCGTCGTCTCCTCAGGCAGCGTGGGCGAGTCGGGCGGCTTCGCGCGCGGCGCCGTCCATGGTGGTGGCCTGGTGGACCAGCGGGTGCGCGTGGCCGTCGAGGACGGCTCGGCCGCGGGCCGCGTTGTTGCCGTCGAGGCGCACGACGAGCGGCTTGGTCGGCCGCACGGTCTCCAGGGCCCGGACGATGCCGTCCGCGACCGCGTCGCAGGCGGTGATCCCGCCGAAGACGTTGACGAGGACGGACTTCACGGCCGGGTCGGAGAGGACGACGGACAGACCGTCGGCCATGATCTGGGCGGAGGCCCCGCCGCCGATGTCGAGGAAGTTGGCGGGGCGGGCACCGCAGCCCGCGACCACGTCGAGGGTGGACATGACGAGGCCGGCGCCGTTGCCGATGACGCCCACCTCTCCGTCCAGCTTGACGTAGTTGAGGCCCTTCGCGGCGGCGGCCGCCTCGAGCGGGTCGTCGTGGGTCGTGTTCTGTGTGCCCCAACGGGCCTGGCGGAAGCGGGCGTTGTCGTCGAGGGTGACCTTGCCGTCGAGGGCCAGGATCTGTCCCTGCGCGGTGCGGACGAGCGGGTTGACCTCGACCAGGAGGGCGTCCTCGCGGACGAGCACCTGCCACAGGCGTACCAGGACGTCGACCGTCCGCGGTGGCAGCCCGGCCGCCTCGGCGATCTCGGACGCCTTCGCCGAGGTGACACCCTCGACCGGGTCTATATGGACCCGCGCCACGGCCTCGGGCCTGGTCGCCGCCACCTCCTCGATCTCCATGCCACCCTCCGCGGAGGCGATGGCGAGGAAGCGGCCGGCCGCCCGGTCCAGGACGTAGGAGACGTAGAACTCGCTCTCGATGTCGACGGGTTGGGCCAGCATGACCGTGCCGACCGGGTGGCCCTTGATGTCCATGCCGAGGATCTGACGGGCCGTGAGTTCGGCGGCGGCGGGGTCGGCGGCCATCTTCACTCCGCCCGCCTTGCCCCGCCCGCCCGTCTTCACCTGGGCCTTGACCACGACCCGTCCCCCGAGCGCGCGGGCGATCCGGCGTGCCCGGGCGGGTGAGTCGGTGACCTCCGCCCTCGGCACCACGATGCCGTGTTCCTCGAAGAGTTGCCTTGCCTGGTGTTCGTAGAGATCCACTTCGGCTCCCGTCTGACGCGTCGTCCGGAGAGCGATCCCCGGACCCTGAAAAGTGCCGCACGCCCCCTGGACACCACCCACCGGATGCGGGATAACAAGCTTCATACAGTATTCGTCGACTGTATGCAATGTACCGCGAGAGCGTTCCAATCCCCGAGGAAGGGACAGGACTTCGCCATGCCCGACGACACCCAGGACGGCCAGGACGTGATTTCCGGCGGTCATCTCGTTGCCAAGGCCCTGAAGGCCGAGGGGGTCGACCGCATCTACACCCTGTGCGGCGGCCACATCATCGACATCTACGACGGCTGCGTCGACGAGGGCATAGAAGTCGTCGACGTCCGCCACGAACAGGTCGCCGCCCACGCCGCCGACGGCTACGCCCGCATCACCGGCAAACCGGGCTGCGCGGTCGTCACCGCGGGACCCGGCACGACCGACGCCGTCACCGGTGTCGCCAACGCCTTCCGCGCCGAGTCCCCGATGCTGCTGATCGGCGGCCAGGGGGCACTCACCCAGCACAAGATGGGGTCCCTCCAGGACCTGCCGCACGTCGACATGATGACGCCGATCACGAAGTTCGCGGCGGCCGTGCCCGACACGGCGCGCGCGGCGGACATGGTGTCCATGGCGTTCCGCGAGTGCTACCACGGCGCTCCCGGACCCTCCTTCCTGGAGATCCCGCGCGACGTCCTCGACGCCAGGGTGCCGGTGGCCGGGGCCCGCGTCCCGAAGCCCGGCGCCTACCGCGCCTCGACCCGCTCGGCCGGTGACCCCGAAGCCGTCGAGAAGCTCGCCGACCTGCTCGTGCACGCCGAGAAGCCGGCCGTCCTGCTGGGCAGCCAGGTGTGGACGACCCGCGGCACCGAGGCGGCCGTCGACCTCGTACGGACGCTGAACATCCCGGCGTACATGAACGGGGCCGGCCGCGGCACCCTGCCGCCGGGCGACCCGCACCACTTCCAGCTGTCGCGCCGCTACGCCTTCTCCCACGCCGATGTCATCGTCATCGTCGGCACGCCCTTCGACTTCCGGATGGGCTACGGCAAGCGGCTCTCGCCGGACGCGACCGTCGTGCAGATCGACCTCGACTACCGGACCGTGGGCAAGAACCGGGACATCGACCTCGGGATCGTCGGCGACGCGGGACTGGTCCTGAAGTCGGTGGCCGAGGCGGCCTCCGGGCGGGTCAACGGGGGCGCCTCCCGGCGCAAGGAGTGGCTGGACGAACTGCGCGCCGCCGAGCAGACGGCTCTGGAGAAGCGGCTGCCGAGCCTCAGGTCGGACGCCTCCCCGATCCACCCGTACCGGCTGGTCAGCGAGATCAACGACTTCCTGACCGAGGACTCGATCTACATCGGCGACGGCGGCGACATCGTCACCTTCTCCGGGCAGGTCGTGCAGCCCAGGTCGCCCGGCCACTGGATGGACCCGGGCCCCCTCGGCACCCTCGGCGTGGGCGTCCCCTTCGTGCTCGCGGCCAAGCAGGCCCGCCCCGACAAGGAGGTCGTCGCCCTGTTCGGCGACGGCGCGTTCTCCCTGACCGGCTGGGACTTCGAGACGCTGGTCCGCTACGACCTGCCGTTCGTCGGCATCGTCGGCAACAACTCCTCGATGAACCAGATCCGTTACGGCCAGGCCCAGAAGTACGGCCCGGAGCGCGAGCGGGTCGGCAACACCCTCGGCGACGTCCACTACGACAAGTTCGCCCAGATGCTGGGCGGTCACGGCGAGGAGGTCCGCGACCCCGCCGACATCGCACCGGCCCTCAGGCGCGCCCGCGAGTCGGGCAAGCCGTCGCTGATCAACGTCTGGGTCGACCCGGACGCGTACGCCCCCGGAACCATGAACCAGACGATGTACAAGTGAGGTGAACGCCCATGACCGCCAAGGCACTTGACGGCGTCCGCGTCCTCGACATGACGCACGTCCAGTCCGGACCCTCGGCGACCCAGCTGCTCGCCTGGCTCGGCGCGGACGTCGTCAAGCTGGAGGCGCCGACCGGTGACATCACCCGGAAGCAGCTGCGCGACCTCCCCGACGTCGACTCCCTCTATTTCACGATGCTCAACTGCAACAAGCGGAGCATCACCCTCAACACCAAGACCGAGCGTGGCAGGGAGATCCTCACCGAGCTGATCCGGCGATCCGACGTGATGGTCGAGAACTTCGGCCCGGGTGCGGTCGACCGTATGGGATTCACCTGGGATCGCATACAGGAGATCAATCCGCGGATCGTGTATGCCTCGATCAAGGGGTTCGGCGAGGGCCCGTACACCGGCTTCAAGGCGTACGAGGTCGTCGCCCAGGCCATGGGCGGGTCGATGTCCACCACCGGGTTCGAGGACGGCCCGCCGCTGGCGACCGGCGCCCAGATCGGGGACTCGGGCACCGGCGTGCACGCGGTGGCCGGCATCCTGGCGGCGCTCTTCCAGCGGGAGCACACCGGACGCGGGCAGCGGGTCAACGTGGCCATGCAGCACGCCGTGCTCAACCTCTGCCGGGTGAAACTGCGCGACCAGCAGCGTCTGGCGCACGGCCCGCTCGCCGAGTACCCCAACGAGGACTTCGGCGACGAGGTCCCCCGGTCCGGCAACGCCTCGGGCGGCGGACAGCCCGGCTGGGCGGTGAGGTGCGCGCCCGGTGGCCCCAACGACTACGTGTACGTCATCGTGCAGCCCGTCGGCTGGCGGCCGCTCAGCGAGCTCGTCGGCCGGCCCGAACTCGCCGACGACCCCGAGTGGGCGACCCCGGAGGCCCGCCTGCCCAAGCTGGGCAAGATGTTCCAGCTGATCGAGGAGTGGTCCGCCACGCTGCCCAAGTGGGAGGTGCTGGAGCGGCTCAACGCCCACAACATCCCGTGCGGTCCGATCCTGTCCACCAGGGAGATCATCGAGGACCGGTCGCTGGTCGCCAACGAGATGGTCGTGACGGTGCCGCACCCCGAGCGGGGCGAGTTCGTCACCGTCGGCAGCCCGCTGAAGCTCTCCGACTCCCCTGTGGACGTGAGCAGTTCACCGCTGCTCGGCGAGCACAACGAAGAGGTCTACGTCGGCGAGCTCGGTCTCGGCGACGAGGAGCTGCGCCTGCTCAAGTCGAACGGAGTGATCTGACGTGATGGCCGAGGACCGGGTCCTGAGGGTGCGTGCGCTCCTCGACTCCGTGCGGGCCGAGGGACGTACGGCGCTGACCGCACCCGAGGGCAAGGTGATCGCCGACGCGTACGGGATCGCCGTACCCGGTGAGGAGCTGGCGACCGACGTCGACGAGGCGGTGGCGTACGCGGCGCGCTTCGGCGGGCCCGTCGTGATGAAGATCGTCTCGCCGGACATCCTGCACAAGACCGACGCCGGCGGAGTGATCGTCGGGGTCGAGGGGGCGGCGGAGGTACGGGCCGCGTTCCACACCGTCGTCGACAACGCGCGCGCCTACGACCCGAAGGCGCGCATCGCGGGCGTGCAGGTCCAGGAGTTGCTGCCGCAGGGGCAGGAGGTCATCGTCGGGGCGGTCACCGACCCGACGTTCGGAAAGGTCGTGGCCTTCGGACTCGGCGGAGTGCTCGTCGAGGTGCTGAAGGACGTGACCTTCCGGCTCGCGCCCGTGGACGCGGACGAGGCGCTGTCCATGCTGGACTCGATCCGGGCGGCGGAGATCCTGCGCGGGGTGCGCGGCGCGCCGGCCGTGGACCGGTGGGCGGTCGCCGAGCAGATCCGCCGGGTGTCCCAACTCGTCGCGGACTTCCCGGAGATCGCCGAGGTGGATCTCAATCCGGTGATCGCCACACCGGAGGGGGCGGTCGCCGCCGACATCCGGGTGATCCTCGCGGAGTCGCAGCCACCATCCCGTCGACGGTATACACGCGACGAGATCCTGACGACCATGCGCCGTCTCATGCAGCCGAACTCCGTCGCCGTGATCGGCGCGTCCAACGAGCAGGGCAAGATCGGCAACTCGTTGATGCGCAACCTCGTCGACGGCGGTTTCGCCGGGGAGATCCATCCGGTGAACCCCCGGGCCGATGACATTCTGGGCCGCAAGGCGTACAAGAGTGTCACCGACGTTCCCGGTGAGGTGGATGTGGCGGTCTTCGCGATCCCCGCCAAGTTCGTGGCCTCGGCGCTGGAGGAGGTGGGACGCAAGAAGATCCCGAACGCCGTACTGATCCCCTCCGGGTTCGCGGAGACCGGCGAACACGAACTCCAGGCCGAGATCGTGGAGATCGCGGAGCGGCACGGCATCCGGCTGCTCGGACCGAACATCTACGGCTACTACTCGACCTGGCACGACCTGTGCGCCACGTTCTGCACACCGTACGACGTCAAGGGCGGGGTCGCGCTGACCTCGCAGTCCGGTGGCATCGGGATGGCCATCCTGGGCTTCGCCCGCACCACGAAGACGGGCGTGTCGGCGATCGTCGGCCTCGGCAACAAGTCCGACCTGGACGAGGACGACCTACTGACCTGGTTCGGCGAGGACCCGCACACCCGGTGCATCGCCATGCACCTGGAGGACCTCAAGGACGGGCGGGCCTTCGTCGAGGCGGCGCGGGCGACCGTACCGAAGAAGCCGGTCGTGGTGCTCAAGGCCGGCCGTACGGCGGCCGGTGCGAAGGCCGCCGGCTCGCACACCGGGGCGCTGGCGGGCGACGACGCGGTGTACGACGACATCCTCCGGCAGGCCGGTGTCATCCGGGCTCCCGGTCTGAACGACATGCTGGAGTACGCGCGCGGGCTGCCGGTGCTCCCCACTCCCCGGGGCGACAACATCGTGATCATCACGGGGGCGGGCGGCAGTGGCGTGCTGCTCTCCGACGCGGTCACCGACAACGGGCTGTCCCTGATGGAGATCCCGCCGGACCTGGACGCGGCCTTCCGGGAGTTCATCCCGCCCTTCGGGGCCGCGGGCAACCCGGTGGACATCACCGGGGGCGAGCCGCCGTCGACGTACGAGGCGACGATCCGGCTGGGTCTGGAGGACCCGCGCATCCACGCGCTCGTCCTCGGTTACTGGCACACCATCGTCACTCCCCCGATGGTCTTCGCGGAGGTCACCGCGCGCGTGGTGGCGGAGTTCCGGGAGCGCGGGATCGAGAAGCCGGTGGTGGCGTCCCTCGCGGGTGACGTCGAGGTCGAGGAGGCCTGCCAGTACCTGTACGAGCGGGGGGTCGTGGCGTACCCGTACACGACGGAGAAGCCGGTGGCCGTGCTCGGCGCGAAGTACCGCTGGGCACGGGCGGCGGGGCTGCTGGGCGGTGGTTCATGAGCTGAGCGGCTGTGGGGCCGGCCGACGGTGCGCGTCGGCCGGCCCCGGGTCCCGTGCGCGCACGAAAGGCATTGGACAGGGGGCGCTGGCCAGATCTTTCGACGCAAGGGGTGCTACGCGACATGACAACCACCGACTACTCGGCGTCCGTCTCCCGCAGGGAGGTGACGGACCGCAACGGCCGCGTGTACCGGATCGGCGAGACCGACCGGGACATCATGGGGCGGCCACGATGGACCATGGTGCTCTTTCCGTGGATGGGCATGCTGGGCATCAGTTCCTCGGAGTACGCGTTCACTTCGGCCGAGGACACGTTGCACGAGGCCCATCTGTGGAGCAGTGGGCACATCTTCTGGTTGATGGGCGTCTGGGTGTTCTTCCAGGCGGCCGTGGCCTTCCCGACCGGCCAACTGCGCGAGAGCGGAAGGCTGCCCGCACGGTACGCGATGGTGATCGGCGCGCTGGGCACGGTCCTCGGCTACGTCTCACTGGCCTTCGCGCCGAACGTGATCGTCGCCTACCTCGGCTTCGGCATGTGCAGCGGCATCGGCGCCGGTCTGGTCTACGCGACCTGTGTGAACATGGTCGGCAAGTGGTATCCGGAGCGCAAGGGCGGCAAGACCGGCCTGGTCAACGGCGGTTTCGCCTACGGCTCGGTGCCCTTCGTCTTCCTCTTCACCTCGTACATGGACCTCGGCAACTACAAGGGCGTCCTGGTGACGGTGGGCCTCGTCTGCTGCACCGTCGTGGCGTTCGCGGGCTGGTTCTTCAGGGATCCGCCGAAGAACTGGTGGCCGCCGC
Source organism: Streptomyces sp. NBC_00289 (assembly GCF_041435115.1). NCBI lineage: Bacteria > Bacillati > Actinomycetota > Actinomycetes > Kitasatosporales > Streptomycetaceae > Streptomyces > Streptomyces sp. NBC_00289. The sequence continues at coordinate 2,475,153 of NZ_CP108046.1, forward strand.
ACGTCGACCCGCTCAGGCTGACCGACGACCCGAAGATCCGGCGGGCGCTGGAGAAGAACCCGCCGGCGGCGAAGCAGTACACCCCCAAGGAGGCGGCCCGCACCCCTGTCCTGTGGATGATGTGGTTCTGTCTGCTGTGCACGGCCGGCATCAACATCTTCGGCATCGCCTTCCAGGTGCCCTTCGGCAAGGACATGGGCTTCGCGGGCGGGATCGTCGCCACGGCGATGTCGCTGAAGGCGATCGTCAACGGCACCGGACGGGGCGTGATCGGCTGGATCTCCGACCGCTACGGCCGCCGCAACACCCTGATCATCGTCTGCCTCGTGCTCGGCACCGCGCAGTTCGGCGTGCTGGTCTCCGGCCAGATGGGCAGCATGCCGTTCTTCCTGTTCTGCTCCATGGTCTCCGGTTTCGGCGGCGGGGCGATCTTCCCGCTGTTCGCGGCCATGACGGCGGACTACTTCGGCGAGAACAACAACGCCAGCAACTACGGGATGGTCTACAGCTCGAAGCTCATCTCCGGTCTCGTGGGGTCGGGGGTCGGCTCCGTCGTGGTCGGGGCCTGGGACTACGAGGGCGCTTTCGTCCTGGCGGGTTCCATCGGGCTGGCCTCCGCGGTGCTGGCGGTCTTCCTCACCTCACCGGGCACACCGAAGGCCCGCAACGTCGTCCCCAACCCGCAGCCGCTCGGTGAGGAGATGGCCTGACACGACGGCGTTCTTCCGCACACGCACCGGCAGGCGGCCCTCTCCGCACCACGCGGGGAGGGCCGCCTGCCGGTGTCGTACCGGACTAGTGACGCTTCCTTCGGAGGGCCGCGAGGTTGTCGTAACCCGTCTTGGCGAAGGCCAGGGACTGGGCGAGGTCCGTGGAGCTCGGCGCGTTGTCCTGCTCGACCATCGGGTTGTGGTAGTTCCGGTCGCCGACGCGCGAGAAGAACGTGGTGTAGTCGATGACACCGGTACCGAAGGGCACCATGTCGTAGCCCATGCCGTTGGTCGCGTTCACGATGCCGTCCTTGGCGTGGAACAGCGGGTAGCGCTTGTTGTTGCGGACGACGAGCCCCGCCGGGTCGAAGACCTTCTCCCGGATGGAGCCGTCGTGGGCGGTGTACGTGTGGAACTTGTAGCGGGCCACGTGCGCCCAGAAGATGTCCATCTCCAGCCAGACCGTTCCGGGGTCGGTGACCTTCAGGAAGTACTCCAGCTTGCGTATGCCGGAGCTGCGGGTCGGGCGGCCCTGGGCGTCCGAGGGGCCCCCGTCGAGCAGGAAGCCGTAGGCCGCGTCGTGGTTGTGGGTGTACAGCTTGATGCCCTCGCGGCGGGCGATCTCACCGAGCGCGTTCCACTTGTCGGCCGCCACGTCCCAGTCGGCCCGGTAGTCGCTGCCGGTGGGGTCGCCGCCGGTGCCCATGTGCGCCATGCCGAGGATGTTGGCGATCTCGAGGTGCTTCTTGAAGGTGTCCAGGTCGGGTGTGGTCAGCGGCCAGGACGGCGGTATGAAGCCGTGGTTGCCCTGCGCGCGCAGCCCGTACGCGTCGAGCCAGGACCGCAGCAGCCTGGCGCCCGCCACGGATTCCAGGGTGGCGCCGCCGGGGGCGTTGGCGTGCTGGCCGTATCCGGCGAACTCCACCTGGCGGTAGCCGAACCGGGAGAGCTGCTTGAAGACCTCGCGGAAGCCGGAGGGCAGCTCGGTGGTGAGCGGGTCGCGGCCGGTCGCGTCCCGGACGGTGTAGAGGATGATGCCCCGCCGGTTCGCGGGGACGAGGACGTCGCCGCCGTGGCCGTGGTGGTGCCCGTGGTCGTGGTCTCTTCCGCGGTCCTGTGCGAGGGCGGGCGAGGCGCCGAGGACGGGTGCGGCGATCGCCGTGGCGGCGGCCGCGGTGCAGGTGCTGAGGAAGCGGCGGCGGTTGACGCCGAGCGTGCGGCGCAGGGCGTCGCCGGTTCCGGATTCGTCGTTGAACGCGGTCACGGTTTCTCTCTTTCGGGTCGGTGTCCAGCTGGGGCGGGTGCGGTCCGGCTGCTGCTCGGGGTCGGGTCGGAGGTGTGCGCCGGCCGATCTCCGGTCGCGTTGTCAGTGGCGCGTGCTTCACTTTCCGTAGTCGCTCGTCTCGTCCCGGCGCGTCTTGTCACGCTTCGTCAGGTGAGGCCGGCGAGGTCGAGCAGCAGCGATTTCACTTCGGTGGCCGCGACGCGGCCGGTGACGGTGTGGGGGGTGGAGCAGATGATGAGCGGACCTTCGTCGTCGCTCAGGGGGAGGCGGCCGTGGCTGCCGCGAATAGGTGAGGGGTCCAGCGGCACCACCGCCATGCGGTAGCGCATGCCGAGTTTCTTGCGGGCCAGTGCCGTCGCGGCTTTGACCCTGACGTAGGGGTCGAGCGGGTCCATGAAGAGTTCGACCGGGTCGTAGCCGGGTTTGCGGTGGATCTCGACGAGCTGCGCGAAGTCGGGCGCGTGGGCGTCGTCGACCCAGTAGTAGTACGTGAACCAGGCGTCCGGCTCCGCGACGGCGACGAGTTCGCCGGAGCGCGGGTGGTCGAGGTGGTGGGCCTTCTTGCCCTCGTCGTCGAGGAGTTGCTCGATGCCGGGCAGGCCGTCCAGGGCGGCGCGGGTCGCGTCGAGGTCTTCGGGCCGGCGAACGTAGACGTGGGCGATCTGGTGGTCGGCGACGGCGAAGGCGCGCGAGGCCGTCGGGTCGAGGTACTCCATGCCGTCCTGGGTGTGCACGTCGAGGAGTCCGGCACGGCGCAGGGCCCGGTTGATGTCGACGGGGCGGTCCGCGCGGGTGATGCCGTATTCGGACAGCGCGACGACGGTACGGCCCTGGGCGCGGGCCTCGTCCAGCAGCGGGGCCATGGCGGTGTCCAGGTCGGTGGCCGCCTTCAGGGAGCGTGGGTCGTCGGGGCCGAAGCGCTGGAGGTCGTAGTCGAGATGAGGGAGGTAGCAGAGGGTCAGGTCGGGTCGGCGGGTGCGCATGATGTGGCGGGTGGCGTCGATGATCCAGCGGCTGGAGACCAGGTCCGCGCCGGGTCCCCAGAAGTGGAACAGCGGGAACGTGCCGAGTTTCTCTGTGAGTTCGTCGTGCAGGGCGGGGGGCCGGGTGTAGCAGTCGGGTTCCTTGCGGCCGTCGGCGTAGTAGACGGGACGGGGGGTGACGGTGATGTCGGTGTCGGCGCCCATGGCGTACCACCAGCAGATGTTGGCGACGGTGTAGCCGGGGTGCGCCCGGCGGGCGGCGTCCCAGAGCTTGTCCCCGGCGACGAGTCCGTTGTGCTGGCGCCACAGGAGGACGTCACCGAGTTCGCGGAAGTACCAGCCGTTGCCGACGATGCCGTGCTGCGAGGGGTGGGTGCCGGTCAGGAAGGTGGACTGGGCGGCGCAGGTGACGGCGGGCAGGACGGTGCCGAGTGCCGCTTGGGATCCGGCTCGGCCGAGCGCCTTGAGGTGGGGCATGTGGTCGAGGAGGGAGGGGGTGAGGCCGACGACGTCCAGGACGAGGAGAGGGGTGGGCCCGGCCTGTCCGTCGGGTGAGTGGGTCACGGCAGCTCCTTGAGGCCGAGGTCCGTCAACAGGTCGCGGGCGAGGGCGAGTTCGGCGGCGATGCCGTCGGCGAGCTGAGTCCGGCCGCGGGGCCGCAGCTCGGGCGGGAGTGCCTGCCAGGTGTAGGTCTCCACCTCGAGGTGGCGGGTGAGCGGGTGCGGGCCGCCGACGAGGCGGGTCAGCGCGGCCTTCAGGACGGGGAGCGTGGAGGTGAGGGGCGGGGCGGGGGCCGCGTGCAGCGGGACGTGGAAGTGGGCGCGCCAGGGTGCCGCGTCGGGCAGCGTGTCGCCGGCGAGTGCCTCTTCCAGGTCGTCGGTGCCGTGGAGGCCGGCCGGGGTGCGGGTGCGGGTCTGGTGCAGGAAGCGGGGTTCGTCGAAGGCGGCGAGTGCCTCGATGACCTCGGGAAGGTGGGGGTGTTCGGCGTGCAGGGCGGCCGAGAGCTGGGACTTGACGACGGGGACGCCGGCGCGGGCGAGCGCGTCGAGGGCGGTGTGCGGGTCTTCGAAGGAGGTGGCGAGGTGGCAGGTGTCGACGCAGATGCCGATGCGGTCGTGGGCGAGCGCGGTGAGCGGGGCGAGCGCGTCGGCGGTGGTCTCGACGACGCAGCCGGGTTCCGGCTCCAGGCCGACCCGGATGGAGCGGCCGGTCAGCTCCTCGAGGGCGTCGAGGCGGTCGGCGAGGGTGCGCAGAGCGGTGTGGGCCGTCTCGGCACGTCGGGTGTCGTGGGCGGTGCGCCAGGCGATCGGCAGGGTGGAGACGCTGCCCTCGGTGACGTCGTCGGGGAGCAGCCCGGCGAGGACGCGGGCCAGGGCGGTGGTGTGGGTGAGGCGTTCGGGGTCGGCCCAGTCGGGCCTGTACACGCGGTACTTGACCTCGTCGGCGCCGAAGCCCTCGTAGGGGAAGCCGTTGAGGGTGACGACTTCGAGGCCGCGCCGGTCGAGTCCGGTGCGCAGGCCGCGCAGGGCGGACGGGTCGGTGACGAGGGCGTGCGCGGCGTCCCTGGCGAGCCACAGGCCGATGCCGAGGCGGTCGCGGCCCAGGCGGCGGCGGACTGGCTCGCAGTGGTCGCGGAGCTGGGCGAGGACGCCGTCGAGGGTTTCGGCGGGGTGGACGTTGGTGCAGTAGGCGAGGTGGACGGTGGAGCCGTCGGGGTGGCGGAAGCGCATCGCTCACGCCTCCGCGGCGACGGCGCCGGTCGGCTCGGCCGCGTCCGAGGGAGCGCCGCGCAGGACGGAGTTGCCCTCGTGGGTGGCCTCCGTGGCGGCGACGTCCAGACGCAGGCGGCCGCTCAGGCCGTAGAAGGCGACGGGGTTGTGCCACAGCACCCGTTCGACCTCGTCCGGTGTGAACCCTTCGGCCAGCATCAGGTCGCCGACCTTGCGGGTCTTGAGGGGGTCGCTGCGGCCCCAGTCGGCGGCGGAGTTCACCAGGACCCGCTCGGGTCCGTACGCGCGGAGGATCGCGACCATCCGCCGCTCGTCCATCTTGGTGTCGGGATAGACGGAGAAGCCCAGCCAGCAGCCGCTGTCCTTGGCCTCCTTGACGGTGGTCTCGTTGAGGTGGTCGACCAGGACGTGCTCGACGGGCAGCGCCGACTCACGGACCACGTCGAGGGTGCGGCGCAGACCGGCGAGCTTGTCGCGGTGCGGAGTGTGGACGAGGGCCGGCAGCGCGTGGTCGGCGGCGAGCTGGAGCTGGGCGGCGAGCACGGTGTCCTCGGCGGGGGTCATCCCGTCGTAGCCGATCTCACCCACGGCCACGACCTGGTCCTTCACCAGATAGCGGGGCAGTTCCCCGAGGACGGGCAGGCAGCGCGGGTCGTTCGCCTCCTTGGGGTTGAGAGCGAGGGTGCAGTGGTGGGCGATGCCGTACTGGGCGGCGCGGAAGGGTTCCCAGCCGATGAGGGAGTCGAAGTAGTCGAGGAAGGAGGCGGGTGAGGTGCGGGGCTGGCCGAGCCAGAAGGAGGGTTCGACCACGGCGCGGACACCCGCGGTGTACATGGCCTCGTAGTCGTCGGTGGTCCGTGACGTCATGTGGATGTGGGGGTCGAAGAGGCGCATCAGGACTCCTTTGCGTCGCCGTCCCGCGTGGTGTGCCGGGCGGACGGGGCGGCCGTGGGGTCGGTCAGGGCCAGGACGTGGTGCAGGTCCTGGGGCACGGGGCGGCCCGCGGCGGTGCGTTCGGCGGCGTAGTCGGCGAGCATGCGGGCGAGTTCGGTGTCGGCGTGGGCGCGGCCCCGCAGGTCGGCCACCTCGTCCACGGGCACACCGGTGAACAGGCACTTCAGGACGGCGTGGCGCCAGTCGTGGGGGGCGAGGTGCCGGGCCGCGTACGGGCCGACGGCGGCGGCGAGGAGCCGGGTGTCGTTGCTGCGCAGGGCGTCCTCGACGAGCGGGAGGGCGTCCGGGCCGGGGACGAGACGGGGCAGGGCGTGCAGGACGGCGCGGCGTTCGGCGGCGGTGCCCTGGAAGTAGACGCGGGTCACGGCGTCCGTGCCGGCGCGGGCCGCGTCGAGGATGAGGATGCGGGCGGCGTCGGCGTACTCGGGGCCGCAGCGTCGTCCGGCCTCCGCCAGGCGCAGTTCCCACACCGAGATCGGACCGTGGATGCCGGGGTGGGCGACGGCTTCGAGGAGGGCCTGGTCGAGCCAGTCGCGGGCGTCTTCCGCGAGGTGGGCGTCGAGGTGGTGACGCAGCTCGGCCAGGGGGGTGAGGGCGAGGGTGGTGCCCTTGCCGATCGCTGCCGGGGTTGCCGGGGTCGCCGGTTCGGCAGGCTGGCGGGTCATGGTGTGCTCCCTTCAGTGTGTGCGTGGGGCGCGCCCGGGGGTGCCAGGGGCGGGGTGGTCATGGCGTGTCGGCGGTCGCGGCCCGGCGCAGGAACGGGAGGGACCGTGCGGCGTGGTGGGGGCCGGCGTGGGAGTGGCGGGGCAGTTCGACGACGGTCAGCCCCTGGTAGCCGGTGGCGGCCAGGGCGGCGAGTACGGGCGGGAAGTCGATGTCCCCGTCGCCGAACGGAAGGTGCTCGTGGACGCCGCGCCGCATGTCCTCGATCTGGACGTGCCGCAGCCAGGGGGCGGCGGCACGGACGCAGTCGGCGGGGGCGAGGGGTTCCAGGCACTGGCAGTGGCCGATGTCGAGGGTCAGACCGAGCTGCCCGGGGTCGCCGAGGGTCCGGCGCAGCCGGTGGAAGTCGGCGAGGGTGGCGAGGAGATGGCCCGGCTCCGGCTCGATGGCGAGCGGGACGCCCGCGGTGGCCGCCGCGTCGAGGACCGGAGCCAGTGCGTCCGCCAGACGCTGCCACGCCGTGTCCGGGTCCGTTCCCGGCGGGAGGACTCCGCTGAAGCAGTGGACGGCGTGGGCGCCGAGGTCGGCGGCGATGCGGACGGCGCGGACCAGCAGGTCGACGCGACGGTCCCGGTCCGCCGGCTCGGGCTCCAGCAGGGAGGGGCCGTGCTTGCGGCGCGGGTCGAGCACATAGCGGGCGCCCGTCTCCACGGTCACGCCCAGGCCCAGGGCGTCCAGCCGCCGGGCGAGACGGCGGGTGCGGGCGGTGAGGTCGGGGGCGAGCGGGTCGAGGTGCATGTGGTCGAGGGTCAGACCGACGCCGTCGTATCCGAGGTCGGCGAGCAGCGCGAGGGCGTCGTCGAGCCGGAGGTCGGCGAGACCGTTGGTGCCGTAGCCGAAGCGGAGCGGGTTCGGGCCGTCGGGCCGGTCGGTGGTGCTCGTGCCCTGTGCGGGGGTGGCGGGCGGCTGCGGGGCATACGGCCGGCCGGTCCCGGTGGGACGGGTCCGCGGGGTGCGCGGGTTCGGGGTGCTCATGTGACGCTCACCCTCCTCGCGGAGCTTCTGCCGAGCGGGGCGAGGACGGCGACGAGAAGCGCGGTGACCGGTGCGCCGGAGCGGGCGGCGAGCGCTGCCTGGAGGGGGATCGTGGCGCGGATGCCGCCGGCCACGGCTCGTTGGGTGAGCGGAGGGGACGGGTTGAGGACGGCGTGCGCGTACGGGCGGGCGGCGGCCCCGGCGTAGGCGGCGCCGAGCAGGATGCGCAGGGCGTCGGAGGCGGGGCGTGCGGTGGGGTGCGCCGGTGGGCGACGGTGCCGGATCGCGGGGCGCGGGGCTCCTCGTAGCCGGCCCGGCAGCTCGCGGGAGATCGCGGGGTGCGGGGCGTCCCGCCTCAGGCCCCGCGGGCCCGGCAGGTCGGGGGCGGCTGCTTCCCGGCGGTCTGCCGGGGAGCGTGCGGGGTGGTGGGTCACCAGGCGGGTCAGCAGTCCGGTGACCGTGAGGGCGGCCAGGGGTGCCAGGGAGGTGCCGCCCCGGGTCTCCTGCCGGGACACGGCCGTCACCGCGAGGGTGTGGGCGCCGAGGAGGCCGGCGGACGGCAGTGCCTCGCGGGTGCGGCCGGTGGTGGCCGCGGCGCCCAGCAGCAGGTCAAGCCCGCGTGCGGCGGCCATGGCCGCCGGCCCGGCGGGTGTGCGCTTGAGGGCGAGGTCGTACGCCCAGACGGTCGCGGCGAGCGGGGCGGCGACGGCCAGTGCCGGGCGGCCGGCGACGGCCGCGAGACCCAGCCCGCCACCGGTCAGGGCGCAGGCCGCCGTGAGGGCCGCGGCGGGCCGGACCCGGCCGGAGGGCAGCGGGCGGTGCGGGCGCTCCGCCGCGTCCTCGTGCCGGTCCGCCCAGTCGTTGAGAGCCATGCCGGCGGCGTAGAGGCAGAGCGAGGAACCGATGGCGAGCAGGGTGCGGGCGGTGGGACGGGCGCCGGACGCGGCGGCGCCGGCCAGGGCGTCGCCGGGGACCGTGAACAGGGCGGACACCCGCAGCAGTTCGGCCCACGCCCGCCCGCGACTCCGACGGCCCGCGCCGTCTCCAGCCCGGGTCGCGGGGCCTGCGGGCGCGGGGCCTGCGGGCGCGGGGCCTGCGGGCGCGGGGCCTGCGGGCGCGGATCCTGCGGGTGCGGATCCTGCGGGTACGGATCCTGCGGGTACGGAGCCAGCGGGTACGGAACCTGCGGGCGCGGGGCCTGTGGGTGCGGATCCGCCGACTTCGGACCCGGCGGCATTGGACCCGCCAACTCCGGACGCGGCGGCATTGGACCCGCCAACTCCGGACCCGGCGAGGGCACCCTCCCCGGCGTCCCTCTCCGCCACTCCGCCTGCCTTGACGCTCATGTCCGTACGGCGTTCCGCCGCCCCCTCGTTCGGGTCCGCCCCCTCACCCCGCCGGAATCCGCCGGCCTTCCCCGTAGACCGTCGCCGGCCGCTCGACCTGGTCCTCAGCCTCAGCCTCATCCTCGTGCCCCCGACTCGCCCACCGGTCGCCCGTCCCTCGGTGGCCCGCCCACCGACCGCCCGCCCACCGACCGGGGCCCCGAGGGCCGCTCCCCCGCCGGACTCGGACGGACCGGCCGTGGCTCCGGCTCCGGCGACGTCCGCCGCAGTCGTCGCGCGAACCCCGACAGCGCGTCGTACTGCTCGGCCAGTGCCGACGGCCCGTCTCCCACCGGGTCCTTGAAGTAGAAACCCAGCTCGGTCAGCGGGCCGGAGCGGCCCGTCTCGTGGGCGCGGGCCGTCAGGCGCGCCAGGTCGAGGACGAGGGGGGCCGCGAGGGCCGAGTCGCAGCCCTGCCAGATCGTCTGGAGGACCATGCGGGTGCCGAGGAAGCCGTCGAAGGCGATGTGGTCCCAGGCGGTCTTCCAGTCACCGAGCGCGGGAACGTCGTCGATGTGCACCTCGCCCTCGGGCGGCGTGCCCAGGGTGTCCGCCAGCACCCGTTCCTTGCCCGCGTTCTTCGCCGCCGCCGCGGCCGGGTCGGCCAGGGCCGCGCCGTCGCCGCCGCCCAGCAGGTTCGTGCCGGACCAGGCCCGGACCCCGAGGGCCCGCTGCGCGAACATCGGGCCGAGCACCGAGCGCAGCAGTGTCTGGCCGGTCTTGCCGTCACGGCCCGCGTACGGCAGGCCGCTCGTCGCCGCCGGGTCCGCCAGCGCCGGGTGGTGCAGTCCCGTGGACGGGGTGAAGTTCACGTACGGGCAGCCGGCGCGCAGGGCCGCCGCCGCGTACAGCGAGCTCGGCGGAAGCACGCGCCCCGCTGCCGCGGGCTCGGTGGATGCCACGTTCACCACCACCGCCCGCGCGAGCCCCCGGCGTCGTACGAAGTCCGTGATGTCCGCGGCGAAGGCGGCGATCAGTTCCTCTTCGTCCCGGGTGTCCCCCGGTGCGGGGCCGCCCGGCCGGATCTCCCGGTCGGCGGCGGCCAGTTCGGCCTCGACGGCGGTCGGCAGGCCGTACGGCAGGACGCCCTCGGCGGCCAGCGCCTCCGCACGTTTCGGCAGGGGGCAGTCGACCGTGTCGTGGCCGCCGAAGACGAGGGACGACAGGGGCGGCAGACCGGAGCCGGCGAACAGGGGTGTCTCGGTGACCAGGCCGACCGGCGGGTGCAGACCGGCGGTCATGGCGGCGCAGCCCGCCACGGCGGTGGTGGCGACGGAACCGCGGGCCCCGATCAGCCAGACGCCGACGGGCGGCGGGGAAACGGACGCGGACATGGGCAGCCTCCTTGTCGAACGCGTCAGGCACGAGCCCGGCGGCAGGCGGCGCGACGGGGAACGTGCCACAAGTGGCGGGGTAGGTGCGTCGAAGTGGCCGGAAGCGACAGGGGAGACGGCGGGCGGAGGTCCGGCGTCCTCCGCCCGCCGTCGCTCAGTCGCCCTCGGCGGGCAGTTCCCTGATCCGGACGTCACGGAAGGAGACCTGGTCGTCGGCTCCGTGGTTCTGGATGCCGATGTGTCCCTCGCGCAGACTCCGGGCGGGGTCGGTGTTCGTGAAATCGTTGATCTGCACGCCGTTGAGCCGGACGCGGAGGCGTTCGCCCTCCACGCGGATCTCGTACGTGTTCCACTCCCCCGGCGGATTCAGCGCACGGTCGCGCTTCCCCAGGTCGGCGGAGTGGAAGCCGTAGACGGACCCGGTCGTCCGCTCGGGTGTGTCCGTGGCGTCGATCTGTATCTCGTAGCCGTTGTTCACGGCCGACCACGGATCGTCCGAGGGTGGGAAGCCCACGAAGACACCGGAGTTGTCGTCGCCGGCCGTCTTCCAGTCGAGCTTCAGCGAGTACGAACCGAAGCTCTCGCCGGCGTACCACAGCATTCCCATGCCGCCCGTGGACGTCAGGGTGCCGTCGTCCAGGGTGAAGGAGCCCGGGCCCGCCTGTTGCCAGCCCTCCAGTGACGAGCCGTCGAAGAGGGGACGGTATCCGTTCTCCGGTCGGCAGTCCGCCTGCACATCGCCGATCGCATACAGGATTCCGCCCGTCAGGTGTCGACGGAATGCCGGGTCCGCGAACGACTCCTTGGTGTGGCCGCCGCCCGTGTAGAAGGCGCGGCCGCCTCGGTAGGTCTGGCACCAGGCGATCGGGTGATCGCCGTTCATCGTGCCGCCGGTGTACGAGGCCTCGTCGAGCGAGGCGAGGACGTGCACCCGATCCCTGGGATTCGAGCGGTAGTTGTACCACTCGTCGGTGCGCTCCCAGCGGTCGGTGAGCGCCGAGGTCGCCGGATGCGCGCGGTCGTCGACGGCCACCGTCGCCGGCTGGATCGCCGGGTGCGACTGGAAGTAGGCGCCGACGAGACCACCGTAGAACTCCCAGTCGTACTCGGTGTCGGCGGCCGCGTGGATGCCGGCGTAGCCGCCGCCGTGCCGGATGTAGCCCTCGAAGGCGGTCTGCTGGGCGGGGTCGAGGACGTCCCCGGTCGTGGACAGGAAGACGACCGCGTCGTACCGCCGCAGGTTGCGGGCGGTGAAGGCGCCGGCGTCCTCGGTGGCGTCGACCGTGAAGCCGCTCGTCTCACCGAGCTGTCTCACCGCGGCGACGCCCTCGGCGATGGAGTCGTGCCGGAAGCCGGCCGTCTTGGAGAAGACGAGGACCCGCTTGGCGTCCGCGCTGTGCGACGCGGCCGGCTCGGATACACAGCCCAGGAGCAGGGCGGCTCCCGCGACTGCGGTGGTCCAGCGGCTCATCGAGCGCATGTCCTGCCTCCTCTCAGCCGGTCGTGAAGGTGAAGTCGTCCACGTCGTACAGGGCGCCGGTGCCGCTCCCCTTGAAGACCAGGTAGAGCGTGGTCGTGCCGCGTGGCGCGCGGGACAGGCCGGCGGTGACGTCCTGGAAGGTCTCCCAGCCGCCGGTCACCGGGACGGTCGCCCTGCCGAGCAGGGTGCCGCGCACGGAACCGGCGCGGATCTCCAGCGTGCCGCCCGCGCCGCCCGAGGAGACGCGTGCGGTGATCTTCTTGGCGTTGCTCAGCACGTACGGCGTGAAGGAGATCCAGTCGCCGTTGTCGATGTCGCCCACCGTGTTGCCGCCGTGCGCGGTGTCCTTGGCGATGACCGAGACGCCGGAGGAGTCGCCGAAGTGCTCTGCCTGGCGGTGCCGGGGCTGGACCACGCTCTGGTCGTGCGTGGTGAGCGAGGCCTGGCCGCCGCCCCCGCCGTCGGTGTACTCGGCGTCGACGACACCGAAGATGTTGGCGTCGTCGTCGTGACCGCCGTCGGCGCTGGTCTGGAGGGTGCCGGTGCAGCCCTCGGCCGAGGTGATCGGGTGGCCGTGACTGTCGTGGCCGAGGACGAAGGTGACCTCGACCTTGGAGCAGTCGATGGTGCCGTCCTCCGGGTCGGTGACCCTCACCTTGAACGGGATGGCGTCACCGAAGCTGAACAGCGCGCCGTCCTCGGGGAGTTCGAGAGTGACCTTGGGCGCGTTGTTGCCCACCACGATCTGCACGCTCGCGCCACCGGTGCGGCCGGACGGGTCCTTGGCGGTCAGGGTCGCCGTGTAGGTGCCGTTCTTCTTGTACCTGTGCGTCGGGTTCGCCGCCGTCGACGTACCCCCGTCACCGAAGTCCCAGCTGTAGGTGAGGGCGTCGCCGTCCTTGTCGGTCGTGCCCGCGGAGGAGAAGCTCACCTTCATCGGTGCCTGGCCCGAGGTGCGGTTCGCCGCCGCCTGCGCGACCGGGGAGTGGCCGTCGGTGGCGTTCTCGATGCGGTACAGGGCGGAGTTCTCGTCGCCGCCGAACCAGGAGAGGCCGTAGTCCAGGACGTACAGCGCACCGTCCGGGCCGAAGGCCATGTCCATGATCTGGGTGCCGGTCCACGGGACGTCGTCGATCGACTGGACGGTGCCGCTGTCGTCGCTGCTGATCCGCTTGATCCAGCGGCGGCCGAACTCCCCGGCGAAGAAGTCGCCGTCGTAGGCCTCGGGGAACTTGACCGGTGAGTCGAGCGCTGCGTCGTAGTGGTAGACCGGGCCGCCCATCGGGGACTCGGAGCCGTCGCCGAACTCGGGCACGGAGGCGCCGTCGTAGGGGATCCAGGCGGACTGGGCCGGGGGCAGGTCGGTCAGGCCGGTGTTGTGCGGTGAGGTGTTCTTCGGGGCGGCGCAGTCGAAGGCCGCTCCGGAGGTCCGCGTCGCGAAGTCGTAGTCGACGTAGGGGTCGTTGTCGCCGGTGCAGTAGGGCCAGCCGAAGTTGCCGGGGCCGGTGACCCGGGCGAACTCGACCTGGCCGGCCGGGCCGCGTGCCGGGTCGGCGGCGCCCGCGTCGGGGCCGTAGTCACCGACGTAGAGGATGCCGGTCTGCTTGTCGACGCTGAACCGGAACGGGTTGCGGAAGCCCATCGCGTAGATCTCGGGCCGTGTCCTGTCCGTGCCCGGCGCGAAGAGGTTGCCGTCGGGGATCGTGTACGACCCGTCGGCGGCGACCTTGATGCGCAGGATCTTGCCGCGCAGGTCGTTGGTGTTGCCGGCCGAACGCTGGGCGTCGAAGGCGGGGTTGCGGCCGTCGCGTTCGTCGAGGGGGCTGAAGCCGTCCGACTGGAAGGGGTTGGTGTCGTCGCCGGTCGACAGGTACAGGTTGCCGGCCGCGTCGAAGTCGATGTCGCCGCCCACGTGGCAGCACAGGCCGCGGGAGGCCCGCACGTCGAGGATCTTCTTCTCGCTGGCGGTGTCGAGGGTGCCGTCGGTCTTCAGGAAGAAGCGGGACAGGCGGTTGACGCCGTCGAAGGGCGCGAAGTCGGCCGCGGTGCCGGTCTCGGGTGCGTCGCCCACCGGGGTGTCCAACGGGGGTGCGTAGTAGAGGTAGATGAAGCGGTTGTCGGTGAATCCGGGGTCGACGCCGACGCCCTGGAGGCCTTCCTCGTCGTGGGTGTAGACGTCGAGTCTGCCGGCCAGGCGGGTGTTGCCGGCGGCGTCGGTGATGCGGAGTTCGCCGTCGCGCGAGGTGTGCAGGACCGAGCGGTCGGGGAGGACGGCGAGCGACATGGGCTCGCCGACCTCCGTCTCGCCCTTGGCGAGGGTGACCTGCTGGAAGTCCTCGGCGGCCGCGGTGCCGGCCGCCGGCGTGCCCGCGTCGCTGACCGCCGCGCCGGCCTGGGGGGCGGCGAAGGTCAGGGACGCGCCCGCGAGCAGGGCGCCGCTGAGCAGGGCGACCGCTTTGCGGAAGGTGCGGCGTCGGCTGCGGGTCTCGTATCTGTCGGTGCGGGTGATGGTGTCGTTCCCGTGCACGGGTGCCTCCGGAAAGGGGCTGGTTGTACGGGCGGGTGCGGTCCGCCGGGATGCGCCGTCATCCCGGAACTGACGTACGCCAACGCGGGGTTGGCGAGTTATCGGTCGTTGCCGCCGAACGCGGCGTCGAAGGAGGCCGAAGGGGGCTCGAAGTCGTGGGCGCGCAGGCGCGTCAGGGCTTCGGGAGCGCCCTGGAGCCGGTCCATGCCGGCGTCCTCCCACTCGACCGAGATCGGCCCCCGGTAGTCGATGGAGCGCAGCATGCGGAAGACGTCCTCCCAGGGGACGTCGCCGTGGCCGGCCGACACGAAGTCCCAGCCGCGACGGGGGTCACCCCAGGGCAGGTGGGAGCCGAGGCGGCCGTTGCGGCCGTCGAGCCGCTTGCGGGCCTCTTTGCAGTCGACGTGGTAGATGCGGTCGCGGAAGTCCCACAGGAAGCCGACCGGGTCGAGGTCCTGCCACACGAAGTGGGAGGGGTCGAAGTTCAGGCCGAAGGCCGGTCGGTGGTCGACCGCGTCGAGTGTGCGGACGGTCGTCCAGTAGTCGTAGGCGATCTCGCTGGGGTGGACCTCGTGCGCGAACCGCACGCCCTCCGCGTCGAAGACGTCGAGGATCGGGTTCCAGCGCTCGGCGAAGTCCGTGTACCCGCGCTCGATCATCGACGGCGGCGCGGGCGGAAACATGGCGACCAGGTGCCAGATGGCGGAGCCGGTGAAGCCGATGACCGTGTCGACGCCGAAGGCGGCCGCGGCCCGCGCGGTGTCGGCTATCTCGGCGGCGGCCCGTCGCCGTACGCCCTCCGCCTCGCCGTCGCCCCAGATGCGGGCGGGCAGGATGGCCCGGTGGCGTTCGTCGATGATGGCGTCGCAGACGGCCTGGCCCACCAGGTGGTTGGAGATGGCCCAGCACTTCAGGCCGTACTTGTCGAGAAGCTCGCGGCGCGAGTCGACGTACGACGGATCGGCGAGTGCCTTGTCGACTTCGAAGTGGTCGCCCCAGCAGGCGAGTTCGAGGCCGTCGTAGCCGAAGTCGCGGGCCAGGCGGCAGACCTCCTCGAGGGGGAGGTCGGCCCACTGGCCGGTGAAGAGGGTGAAGGTGCGCGGCATTCGCGAGTCCTCCTCAGACCGCTAGGGGTGTGTAGACGGAGTTCTTCTCGGCGCTCTCCTCGACGGCCGCCAGCACGCGCTGAACCTGGAGTCCGTCGGCGAAGGAGGGTTCGGGCCGGCGGCCCTCGGCGACGGCGAGGACCATGTCACGGGCCTGGTGGACGAAGGTGTGCTCGTAGCCCAGGCCGTGGCCCGGCGGCCACCAGGCGCTCAGGTAGGGGTGGTCGGGTTCGGTGACGAGGATGCGGCGGAAGCCGGCGTGCGTCCCGGGTTCCCTGCCGTCGTGGTACGACAGCTCGTTGAGGCGTTCGAGGTCGAAGGCCAGCGAGCCTCGGTCACCGTTGAGTTCGATGCGCAGCGCGTTCTTGCGGCCGGTGGCGTACCGGGTGGCCTCGAAGGAGGCCAGGGCGCCGGAGGTGAAGCGGCCGGTGAAGACCGCGGCGTCGTCCACGGTGACCTGTCCGGTGCCGGCGGCCGAGCCGGCGGACAGTCCGCTGGTCGCGCCGACGGGCAGCGGCCGTTCCCGCACGAAGGTCTGGGTGAGCGCCGAGACGCCGGCCAGCTGTTCCCCCGCCAGGTACTGCGCGAGGTCGACGACGTGGGCCCCGAGGTCACCGAGCGCTCCCGACCCGGCCTGCTCCTTGCGCAGCCGCCAGGTCAGCGGGAACTGCGGGTCCACCAGCCAGTCCTGGAGGTAGGAGACCCGCACGTGCCGCAGGGTGCCGAGCCGGCCCTCGGCGACCATCGAACGGGCCAGCGTGGTGGCCGGCACCCGCCGGTAGTTGAATCCCACCATCGCCAACTGACCGCGTGCGTACGCCGCTTCGGCCGCCGCGGTCATCACCTCGGCCTCCGCGACGGTGTTCGCGAGGGGTTTCTCGCACAGCACGTGCTTGCCGGCGGCGAGCGCGGCGACGGCGATCTCGGCGTGGCTGTCGCCGGGGGTGCAGATGTCGACGAGATCGACGTCGTCGCGCTCGATCAGGGCGCGCCAGTCGGTCTCGGCCGCCGCCCAGCCGTGCCGGTCGGCCGCCGCGCGCACGGCGGTCGCGTCCCGTCCGCAGATCGCGGCCAGTACCGGGCGCCGGGGCAGGTCGAAGACGCGGCCCGCGGTGCGCCAGCCCTGGGAGTGGGCGGCACCCATGAAGGCGTAGCCGACCATGCCGACGCCGAGCGGCGGCTTCTCGCTGTCTGCTTCCTGCGGCTGCTGCGGCTGTCCCATGCGGAAGGTCCTCCTCGTCCTCGTCGGGGTGGCGCCGTGGGGGGTGCGGGGGGAACGGGTCACTTGAAGCCGGTGGACATGTACTGGTCGACGTTGTCCTTGTCGACGACGGCCGAGTAGAGCGTCAGCGAGGCCGGGATCTCGAACTCGGCGAGGCCGCCGACGCCCTTGCCCTGGCCGAGGGCCCGGGCGAGGTCGATCGCCGAGGCGGCCATGGTCGGCGGGTAGAGCACGGTCGCCTTCAGGACGCCGTTGTCCTGCTTGATGGCCTGGAAGGCGGAGAGCGCGCCCGCTCCGCCGACCATCAGGAAGCCGTCGCGCCCGGCCTGCTCGACGGCGCGCAGGGCGCCCACGCCCTGGTCGTCGTCGTGGTTCCACACCGCGTCGAACTTCGGCTGCGCCTGGAGGAGTTGGGCCATCTTGGCCTGGCCCGACTCGACGGTGAAGTCGGCGGCCTGGCGGGCGACCTTCTTGATGTTGGGGTAGTTCTTCAGCGCGTCGTCGAAGCCCTGGGTGCGCTGCTTGGTCAGCTCCAGGTTGTCCAGGCCGGCCAGCTCGATGACGCGGGCGCCGGACTTGCCCTTGAGTTTCTCGCCGATGTAGTTGCCGGCGTTCAGGCCCATGCCGTAGTTGTCGCCGCCGATCCAGCAGCGGTAGGCCTGCGGGGTGTTGAAGATCCGGTCGAGGTTGACGACCGGGATGCCCGCGCGCATCGCCTTGAGGCCGACCTGGGTGAGCGCCTTGCCGTCGGCGGGCAGCACCACCAGGACGTCGACCTTCTTGTTGATCAGGGTCTCGATCTGGCCGATCTGCGCGGCGGTGTCGTTGGAGCCCTCGGTGATCTCCAGGGTGACGTCCGAGTACTTCTTGGCGCGGTTCTCGGCGTTGTCGTTGATGGCGTTGAGCCAGCCGTGGTCGGCCTGCGGGCCGGCGAAGCCGATGGTGACGTGCTTGCCGGGCTTGTCGTCGGTGGCGGCCGGCTGGTCGTCGGCGGCCGGCTCGTCCTTGGCCTCGTTACTCGTGCAACCGGCGAGGAGGACACCGGCCGAGGCGGCCGCGGTCCCGAAGAGCATTCCTCTGCGACTGGTGAGACGGCTCGTGCGGCTCGTGAGTTCTGGCATGGCGGTGAACCCTTTCCTCAGGTCGTGCTCGCGGTACGGCGCTGGACCAGCACGGCGGCGACGATGATCGCGCCCTTGGCGATCTGCTGGACGTCGCTCTGCAGGTTGTTCAGGGCGAAGAGGTTGGTGATCGTGGTGAAGATCAGGACGCCGATCACGGAGCCGGTGATGGTGCCGCGGCCCCCGCTGAGCAGCGTGCCGCCGATGATCGCGGCCGCGATGGCGTCGAGTTCGTACAGGTTGCCGTTGGTGTTCTGGCCGGAGCCGGACAGGATGATCAGCAGGAAGGCGGCGATGCCGCAGCACAGTCCGGACAGCAGGTAGAGGTAGAGGCGCTGGCGGCGTACGTCGATGCCGGCCAGCCGGGCCGCCTCCGCGTTGCCGCCGACGGCGACCGTGCGACGCCCGAAGGTGGTGCGGTTGAGCACCAGCCAGCCGATGACCGTGACGAGGGCGAAGACCAGCACCAGGGGCGGGATGCCGAGGACGTAGGAGTCGCGCTCGCCCAGTTTCAGGATGTTGTCCACCGTGACGATCTGGGTGCGGCCGTCGGTGATCTGGAGGGCGAGGCCGCGCGCGGAGGCCAGCATGGCGAGCGTGGCGATGAACGGGACCACCCCGCCGTACGCGATGAGCAGTCCGTTGACCAGGCCGCAGCCGAGGCCGACGAGCACCGCGGTGAGGAGGATGCCGCCGAAGCCGTAGTCCTGTGTGGCGAGGGTGGTCGCCCACACCGAGGCGAGGGCGACGATCGCGCCGACGGACAGGTCGATGCCGCCGGAGGTGATGACGAAGGTCATGCCGACGGTGACGACGCCGATCACGGAGCCCTGGGTGAGGACGAGTTGGAGGTTGCGGGTGTCGAGGAACTCGTCGGGTTTGGTGATGCCGCCGATGAGGATCAGGGCGGCGAGCACGCCGAGGAGGGAGAGGGTGCGCAGGTCGGCGCGGGCGACGAGGCCGCGCCAGGCGGGCGCCTCACTCGTCGCCGGCAGTTTGCCGGCGCTGTCCCTGGGCGGGGAGACGGGCTGCGTCATGATGCCGGGCTTCCTTCCATCACCAGGTCGAGGACACGGTGTTCGTCGAGTTCGCGGGCGGGAGCCGTGTGGACGACCCGGCCTTCCCGCAGGACCAGGACGCGGTCGGCGAGGCCGAGCACCTCGGGCACCTCGCTGGAGACCAGGAGCACGGCGAGGCCTTCGTTCGCCAGTCGACGGACGACTGCATACAGTTCGGCGCGGGCTCCGACGTCGACACCGCGCGTGGGCTCGTCGAGCAGCAGAACCCGGCAGCCGCGCAGCAGCCAGCGGGCCAGGACGGCCTTCTGCTGGTTGCCTCCGGACAGGGTGCGGACCGGTACGGAGGGGTTGTCGGGCCGCAGCGACAGCTCACGCGTCGCCGCCCGCGCCGCGCCCAGTTCGGCCCGGCGGTCGATCCAGCCCCCGCGCGAGAAGCGGGACATGGAGGACACCGAGACGTTGCGGGTGACGGACTCCAGCATCAGCAGCGCCTGAGCCTTGCGCTCCTCGGGAGCGAGACCGAGCCCTGCCCGTACGGCGGCCCGTACGCTGCCGGGCCGAAGCGGGCGCCCGTCGACCCGCACGTGACCGGCGGTGGGCTTGCGGGCGCCGTAGATCGTCTCCAGGATCTCGGAGCGTCCGGAGCCGACCAGTCCGGCGAGTCCGACGATCTCGCCGGGGCGCAGGGTGAGGTCGATCGGCTCGAACTCCCCCTGCCGGGCGAGCCCTTGGACCTCCAGGACCGCGGTGCCGGCCGCCGGGGAGGCGGGCCGCTCGGGGAAGGCGTACTCGACGTTGCGTCCGGTCATCAGGGCGACGACCTCGCGCGTCGGGGTCGCCTTCGCGGGCAGTCCGCCGGCCACCGCCCGTCCGTCCTTGAGCACGGTCACCCGGTCGCCGATGCGGCGGATCTCCTCCAGCCGGTGCGAGATGTAGACGACGGCGACACCGTCCGCGGTGAGGTCGCCGACGATCCGGAAGAGGTTGTCGACCTCGTCCGGGTCGAGGGCGGCGGACGGCTCGTCCATCACGATGAGCCGTACGTCGTGGGAGAGCGCCCGGGCCATGGACACGATCTGCTGCTGGGCCGCCGGCAGTTCCCCGACGAGACGGGCCGGGTCGATCTCCGGGTGCCCCAGCCGGTGCAGCAGCGCGGTGGTCGAGGCGCGTGCCGCCTTCCCCCGTACGACGAATCCGGCGGTCGTGGGTTCGTGGCCGAGGTGGACGTTCTCGGCCACCGACAGGTGCTCCACCAGGTCGAGTTCCTGGTAGATGGTGGCGATGCCGAGGCGCATGGCGGCGATCGGTGAGCGGAGCGTGACCGGTTCGCCGCGCCAGTGGATGGTGCCGGTGTCGGGCTGGTGGGCGCCGGCCAGGACCTTGATGAGGGTGGACTTGCCGGCGCCGTTCTGGCCGAGCAGGCAGTGCACTTCGCCGGCCTGGACGTCGAGGTCGACGCCGTCGAGGGCTCGGACTCCGGGAAAGGACTTGGTGATGCCGGACATGCTGAGCAGCGGTGGTTGTGGAGCCATGCGGTGTCCCCTTGGCGGGCGTGCGGGCCGGTTTAAGGGTGTGCGTGCCCGGCGGGTGTTTTCGGGCAGGGCGGAGCAGGGCGCTGTGCTGGTGAGCTTGTGGCGGGGCGGGGCAGGCCGGGGCGAGTCGGGTCGGGTCGGTCAGGCGGGTGAGAAGAGGTGGTCGCTGATGAGCCGGGCCGCGCCGATGACTCCGGCGGTGGGCCCCAACTCCCCGAGGACGATGGGCAGGTTGCCGGTCGCGAGCGGGAGTGACTGGCGGTAGACCTGGGTGCGGATGGCGGCCAGCAGGGTGTGGCCGAGACCGGTCACCCCGCCGCCGATCACCACCAGGCCCGGGTTGAAGAAGCTGACCAGGCCGGCGATGACCTGCCCGACGCGGTCGCCGCCCTCGCGGATCAGGTCGAGCGCGGTGGCGTCGCCCGCGGCGGCCGCGGCGGCGACATCGATCGCGCTGAGGGTGCCGTTCGCCTCCAGCCGGGCGGCGAGTTCGTCGGAGAGCCCCTGCCGGACCGCCTCCATGGCGTCCCGGGCCAGAGCGGCCCCGCTGAAGTGGGCCTCCAGGCATCCCCGGTTTCCGCAGGCGCACGGACGGCCGTCGGGCACCGCCTGGATGTGCCCGATGTCCCCCGCGCTGCCGGTCGCACCGCGGTGGACCTCGCCGCCGACGACGATGCCGCAGCCGATACCGGTGCCGATCTTGACGCAGAGGAAGTCGCCCACGGAACGGGCGACGCCCGCGTGCTGCTCCCCCAGCGCCATCAGGTTCACGTCGTTGTCGACCATGACCGGGCAGCCGAGGTCCTGGCTGAGCGCCTCCCGTACAGGGAAGCCGTCCCAGCCCGGCATGATCGGCGGAGCCACCGGGACGCCCTCGGGGAAGCGGACCGGCCCCGGCACGCCGATGCCGGCGCCGTCGAAGCCCTCCGCGAGGCCGGACGCTCTCAACTTCGCTGCCATGGAAAGGACTTGCTCGAACACCGCGACCGGGCCCTCGCGCACGTCCATGGGCTGGTTGAGGTGCCCCAGCACCTCAAGTTCGGCGTTGGTGACCGCCACGTCGACCGAGGTCGCGCCGATGTCCACGCCGAGGAGGCGCAGGGCCGGCGCGAGCCGGATGTTGTGGGAACGGCGTCCGCCGCGGGAGGCGGCCAGGCCGTCGGCCACGACCAGGCCGGTCTCCAGGAGCCGGTCCACCTCCACGGCCAGTTTCGACCGGGACAGGTCCACCTGGTCACCCAGTTGCGCACGGGAGTTGGGGCCTCCGTCGCGCAACAGCTTGAGCAGCCGGGCCTGATGTGCGTTCGCGGGTCGCGCCGTCATGCGCCTCACGATCCCCTCCCGCCTCAATCAGCCATGTGGTGCCGGGCTTTCGAGGGGAACGTAGCAGCGGCTGCCGAACCTGGGAAGAAGCTGTGCACGGATTGCTGCGAACTTTCTCCACTCTCAGGACAAAGAAATCCGCCGTGCTCCACCAGGGCAGACGGGACGGGGCGCGGTGCGGTGTCCGCACCGCGCCCCGTTCGTGCGCGTTCGTACTCTTCTGCCCGGCGCGCCGTCAGGATTTCGCGCGGGCGTGGTACGAGCGCCGGGTGTGCTCGGTGTGCTCGCGCATCAGCTGGGTGGCGCGCTGCTCGTCCCGCTGCGCGATCGCGCCGATCAGCTCGCGGTGTTCGATCCAGGACTCGTGTCCGCGCTGCCGCGCGACCGGCGTGTAGTACCAGCGGACCCGGCGGTCGACCTGCGCGGCGAGTTCGGCGAGCACCGCGTTGCCGGCGAGCTCCATGACCTTCGCGTGGAAGCGGGCGTTGAGGGTGACGGCGGTGTCCACGTCGTCGGAGGCGACGGCCTTGAGTCCTTGGGCGAGCAGGTCGTCCAGGGCGTCGATGCCGGCGCTGTTCGCGTTCGCCGCGGCGAGCCGGGCCGCCTCGGCCTCGAGCAGCGTACGGACGGTGAGGAGCTGGTCGGCCTCCTCCTCGGTCGGCTCGTGCACGAACGCGCCCTGGGCGGGCCGCAGATCGACCCAGCCCTCGGTGTTCAGCCGCTGGAGCGCCTCCCGCACCGGCTGGCGGGAGACACCGAGATGGCCGGCGAGTTCGCTCTCGACGAGATGCTGGCCGGGCTGCAGGGCTCGGGTGGTGATGAGTTCGAGCAGCGCCTCGTAGACGCGGTCGCGCAGCGGACCGGGCCGTTCGAGCTTGGGCACCGCTCCCTGCGGCAGTCCTGGCGACAACATCACGGTCCCCCTCCTGGGCGACGCCGGGTGCCGCGGCTGAAGAGCACGTGTCCGCGGCGTCACGGTCACTGGACAACCAGTATCGATTGTCTTTCGTCTACAGTCTACGGCGCACAATGGCCAGGCAGCTGCGGCGAGGGCCTCGTCACACCACCGCCCGGGAGCCCATCACACCACCCGCCCGCGGACAGCGGCGCGCCATCGCCACCCACGACTAGGGGCAGCGGACGACCTGCCCGGCGTACGACAGGTTGCCGCCGAAGCCGAACAGCAGGACCGGGTCCCCGGTGGAGATCTCGCCCTGCTCCACCAGCTTGGAGAAGGCGAGCGGAATGCTGGCGGCCGACGTGTTGCCCGATCGGATGACATCGCGCGCGACGACGGCGTTGACCGCGCCGATCTTCTGGGCGAGCGGCTCGATGATGCGCAGGTTCGCCTGGTGCAGCACGACCGCGGCGAGGTCCTCCGGGGCGAGCCCGGCCCGTTCGCAGGCCCGGCGCGCGAGGGGCGGCAGCTGGGTGGTGGCCCAGCGGTAGACGCTCTGCCCCTCCTGCGCGAACCGCGCCGGCTGTCCCTCGATGCGCACCGCGTTGCCCATCTCGGGCACCGACCCCCACAGCACGGGCCCGATGCCGGGCTCCTCACCGTCCGCGCAGGCCTCCACCACGGCGGCCCCCGCGCCGTCGCCGACGAGCACGCAGGTCGTGCGGTCGGTCCAGTCCGCCACCTCGGACATCTTGTCGGCACCGATGACGAGGGCGCGGGTCGCGGCGCCCGCCCGCACGGTGTGGTCCGCGGTGGCGAGCGCGTGGGTGAAACCGGCGCACACGACGTTGACGTCCATCGCGGCCGGCGAGGGGATGCCGAGCCGGGCCGCGACCCGGGCGGCCATGTTCGGCGACCGGTCCACGGCCGTGGAGGTGGCGACCAGGACGAGGTCGATGTCGGCGGGCGTGAGGCCGGCCGCCGCGAGCGCCTTGGCGGCGGCATGGCCGGCCAGCTCGTCGACCGGCTCGTCGGGTCCGGCGATGTGGCGCGTCCGGATGCCCACCCGGCTCCTGATCCACTCGTCGCTGGTGTCGACCAGACGCGCCAGATCCTCGTTGGTGAGTACCTTCGCGGGCTGGTAATGGCCGACGGCGGCGATGCGCGAGCCGTTCATTGGTGGTCCCCCTCGTTGCCTTGGGTAGCGGGATCCACCAGTCTGATCAGTGACTCGCGGGTACGACGGCAGGTGAAGCCACAGGAAACGGGCGCCGAGGTTGTCGGCTTCCGTCACCCCCTCGGACGCCCGGACGGTTCCCGAAGATCACCCGGTGAACAGCTGCGTCGCCTTCTGTACGAGTTCGTAGACCCCGTAGGCGAGCGGCGCTCCCACCCACAGCCAGGCGAGGGTGATCAGACCGCGCCGGTCAGGCGGACTCTGACTGCTGTCGTTCGACATCGGCGGCCTCCCTCTGGGCGGGGATGTGGTGGCGGGCGTGGACGGGACGGACGAGCTCGTTGGCGACGAAGCCGACGACCAGCAGACCGATCATGATCACGAAGGACAGACCGTACAGGGACGAGCCGTCTTTTCCGGCCTCCTCCTGCCGGTCGGCGATCCAGTTGACGATCAGCGGACCGAGGACGCCGGCGGTGGACCAGGCGGTGAGCAGCCGGCCGTGGATGGCGCCGACCTGGTAGGTGCCGAAGAGGTCCTTCAGATAGGCGGGGATCGTCGCGAAGCCGCCGCCGTAGAACGACAGGATCACCAGCGCGCACAGGACGAACAGCGGCTTGGACGAGTCGCCGAACAACGCGATGAGCGCGTACGTCAGCGCGCCCACCCCGAGGTACACGCGGTAGATGTTCTTGCGTCCGATCAGGTCGGAGGTCGAGGACCAGCCGATGCGTCCCGCCATGTTGGCGGCGGACAGCAGGGCGACGAAGCCGGCGGCCGCCGAGGCCGACACGGGGGTGGAGGTGTCCGCGAAGAAGTCCGTGATCATCGGAGCGGCCTTCTCCAGGATGCCGATCCCGGCGGTGACGTTCATGCAGAGCACGACCCACAGGCACCAGAACTGCGGGGTGCGGACGGCGTCCCGGGCCGAGACCTGCGGGCCTGCCGCGACGCTCGGCTTGTCGGCGGCGGGCTGGTCGGCGGCCGGCTTCTCGCCGCGCGGCACGCGCACCAGCAGCACGCCGAGCAGCATGAACACCGCGTACGAAAGACCGTGGACCAGGAACGCCAGCGCGATCCCGGAACTGTCGGCGCCGAACGAGTCCAGCATCTGCGCCGACCACGGGGAGGCGATCAGCGCGCCGCCGCCGAAGCCCATGATGGCGATGCCGGTGGCCATGCCGGGCCGGTCCGGGAACCACTTGATCAGCGTCGACACGGGCGAGATGTAACCGATGCCCAGGCCGATCCCGCCGACGAAGCCGTAGCCGAAGACGATCAGCCAGTACTGCTCGGTCGCCGCGCCGAGCGCGGAGAGCAGGAACCCGGACGAGAAGCAGACCAGGGCGACGGTCATCGCCCAGCGTGGGCCGTTGCGTTCGACGAGCGTGCCGCCGAACGCGGCCGACAGCCCGAGCATGACGATGCCGAGCTGGAAGGGCAGCGCGCTCTGGGTGCCGCTGAGGCCGAGCGCGGATTCCAGTGGCGGCTTGAACACGGACCAGGCGTAGGCCTGCCCGATGGAGAGATGGACCGACAGGGCGGCGGGCGGAACCAGCCAGCGGCTCCACCCCGGGGGCGCGAGTGGGGGACTCATGATCCCGAACGGTAGGCAGGAGGGCGGAGGTTGAGAAGCGGCGCGTCGACGGTATGCGATGAACGGTATCCAGGAGGCGACGAACGGTCCTACCGACCGGTTTCCCCGGCCGACCGATCCTGCGCGAACCCTTGCTGCCCCAAGTTCCATACTGTAGACAATATTTCGTCGACACGATTCGACCAGAGTTCGACAGTTCCTCGGTACCCTCGACCGAACGGAGCTCCCTCGCCATGAAAGTCGCAGTTCTCGGCGCCGGTGCGATCGGCGCCTATGTCGGCGCCGCGCTCCACCGTGCGGGCGCCGACGTGCACCTCGTCGCCCGTGGACCGCATCTGGCGGCCATGAGGCGGCACGGGGTGCGCGTGCTCAGCCCGCGCGGCGACTTCACCGCCCGCGCCCACGCCACCGACGACCCGGCCGAGATCGGCCCGGTCGACTACGTCTTCCTCGGCCTGAAAGCCAACTCGTACGCGGCGTGCGGGCCGCTGATCGAGCCCCTGCTGCACGACACCACGGCGGTCGTGGCCGCCCAGAACGGCATCCCCTGGTGGTACTTCCACCGGCACGGCGGCCCCCACGACGGCCACCGCGTCGAGAGCGTGGACCCGGACGGCGCGGTCAGCGCGGTGCTCGCGCCCGAACGGGCCGTCGGCTGTGTCGTCTACGCGGCGACCGAGCTGGCGGGCCCCGGGGTCGTACGCCACCTCGAAGGCACCCGGTTCTCGGTCGGAGAGCCCGACCGCGGAGTCTCGTCGCGTTGTCTGGCCTTCAGCGAGGCCATGCGGGCCGGCGGCCTGAAGTGCCCGGTCGAGCCGGATCTGCGCAACGACATCTGGCTCAAGCTGCTCGGCAACATCTCCTTCAACCCGATCAGCGCGCTGGCCCGCGCGACCATGCGGCAGATGTGCCTGCACGGCGGCACCCGGCGGGTCATCGAGATCATGATGAGCGAGACGCTCTCGGTCGCCGCGGCCCTCGGCTGCGAGGTCGGGATCTCCATCGAACGCCGGCTCGCGGGCGCCGAACGCGTCGGCGACCACCGCACCTCCACGCTCCAGGACCTGGAGCGCGGCAAGCCGCTGGAACTCGACGTACTGCTCGCCGCCGTCGTCGAGTTGGCGGACATCACCGGCGTCGACGTGCCCACCCTGCGCACCGTGCACGCCATCTCCGACCTGCTCGCGTCGAGGAGCGCCGCATGAGAGAACGCGACCGGATCCCGAAGACCTACACCCGGCTGACCCATCCGCTCGTCCGGGACTCGCGCGACGAGCCGTTCCGGCGGGCGAGCTGGGACGAGGCGCTGGACCGCACGGCCCGGGGCCTGGCGGCGGCGCGCGGCTCGTTCGGCATGTTCTCCTGCGCGCGGGCCACCAACGAGATGAACTACGTGGCGCAGAAGTTCGCCCGGGTCGTCATGGGCACCAACAACGTCGACTCCTGCAACCGCACCTGCCACGCCCCGAGCGTGGCCGGCCTGTCGGCCGCCTTCGGCTCGGGCGGCGGGACGTCGTCGTACGAGGAGATCGAGCACACCGACGTCATCGTGATGTGGGGCTCCAACGCCCGCTTCGCGCACCCGATCTTCTTCCAGCACGCGCTGCGGGGGGTGCGCAACGGTGCCCGGATGTACGCGGTGGACCCGCGGCGCACCTCGACCGCGGAGTGGGCGGAGAGCTGGCTCGGCCTGAACGTCGGCACCGACATCCCGATGGCGCACGCGGTCGGCCGCGAGATCATCCACGCGGGCCTGGCCAACGAGGCGTTCATCGAGCGGGCGACCTCCGGCTTCGAGGAGTACCGGCAGCTCGTCGAGCCGTGGACGCTGTCCCTCGCGCAGAAGGTGACGGGTGTACCGGCCGCCGCCATCAGGGAGTTGGCGCACGCCTACGCTCGCGCCGAGCGCGCCCAGCTGTGCTGGACCCTCGGCATCACCGAACACCACAACGGCACGGACAACGTGCGCGCGCTGATCAACCTCTCGCTGCTGACCGGCCACGTGGGCCGCTACGGCTCGGGCCTGCAACCGCTGCGCGGCCAGAACAACGTGCAGGGCGGCGGCGACATGGGCGCCATCCCCAACCGGTTGCCCGGCTTCCAGGACATCCTCGATGCCGGGTCGCGGCTGAAGTTCGAGTCGGCTTGGGACACCGTGATCCAGCCGCACTACGGACTGACCCTGACGGAGATGTTCGAGGCGATGGAGGAGGGCTCGCTCCGGGCCGTGTACTGCATCGGCGAGAATCCGGCGCAGTCGGAGGCGGACAGCGAGCAGGCCGTGCGGCGGATGCGGGCGCTCGACTTCCTCGTCGTGCAGGACATCTTCCTGACGAAGACCGCCGAGCTGGCGGACGTCGTGCTGCCCGCGACCGCCGGCTGGGCGGAGACCGAGGGCACGACGACCAACAGCGAGCGGCGGGTTCAGCGGGTACGCCGGGCCGTGACCCCGCCCGGGGAGGCGCGCGAGGACATCGACATCCTCTGCGACCTGGCCACGCGGCTCGGCCACGACTGGACGTACGCGGACTCCGAGGCCGTCTGGAACGAGCTCAGATCGCTGTCGCCTGACCACCACGGGATGACGTACGACCGGCTGGAGCGGCTTCAGGGCATCCAGTGGCCGTGTCCGAGCGCCGACGCGCTCGAACCGAGCTATCTGCACGGCCGGTTGTGGGAGCCGGACCCGGCCAGGCGCGGGGTGCGCGCGCCGTTCGGACTGGTCCGGCACGATCCGCCGGTGGATCTCACGGACGAGCGGTACCCGATCAGGCTGACCACCGGGCGGCGGCTCGACTCGTACAACACCGGTGTGCAGAGCGGGAGTTTCGCCTCTCCGCTGCGGCGCGGGGAGTACATCGAGCTGTGCCCGGAGGACGCCGAACGCCACGGGGTCGTGGTCGGCGAGGAGGTGCGGGTGGCGTCCCGGCGCGGGTCGGTCGTCGCGCCCGTGTGGATCGACCTCGCGCTGCGGCCCGGGCTCGCCTTCATGACCATGCACTTTCCGGACGAGGTGGACACCAACCAGCTGACGATCGAGGCGAACTGCCCGATCGCGGGGACGGCGGAGTTCAAGGCGTCGGCGATCCGGATCGAGAAGCTTCCCGCAGTGACCTACGTGAGGTGACGACAAGTGGACCTGCGCTTCGGTGACAGCAAGCCGACGGACGAGGAACGGGCGGCCGTCGACGCGCTGCTCGGCCCCCCGGAGTCGTCGTGGGAGGGCGCTGACCGCTCCGACGCCGACCTGAGGTGGGCGCGCGGCGGGCGCGCCGCCCGGGACCGCCGCGACCTGCTGCTGCCGGGGCTGCACGCGATCAACGACCGGATCGGCTGGATCAGCGAGGGCGCCCTCGACCACCTGTGCCGGCGGCTGACCGTGCCGCCGGCGGAGGCCTACGGGGTCGCCACCTTCTACGCGATGTTCTCGGTCCGGCCGCGGCCGGCGACGGTCCTGCATGTGTGCACGGACCTGGCGTGCACGGCCGCCGGGGCGCAGCGGCTGTGCGAGGGCGTCGAGGCGCGGCTCGGCCCCGGCAGCGGTGTGTCGGTCGAGCGCGCTCCCTGCCTCGGCCTGTGCGAACGCGCCCCGGCCGCACTCGCGGTAAGAGCCGGGGATCCGGTGCGTACGGCGGTGTCGGCGCCGGCCACGGTCGAGGCCGCCGTCCTCGCCGCGAGCGCCCCCGACTCGGCCCCGGAGGAGCCACCGGCCGTGCTGGCGGTGCCGCAGGCGGGAGACCCGTCGCTGTCCCTGCTGCGCCGGGTCGGCGTGGTGGACCCGGCGAGCCTGGACGACTACCGGGCCCACGGCGGGTACGCGGCGCTGCGCCGGGCCTTCGAACTCGGGCCCGCCGGAGTGATCCGGGAGGTCACCGACTCCGGTCTGCTGGGGCGGGGCGGCGCCGCCTTCCCCACCGGCCGCAAGTGGCAGGCCACGGCGTCGCAGCCGGACCGTCCGCACTTCCTGGTGTGCAACGCGGACGAGTCGGAGCCAGGCACCTTCAAGGACCGCGTGATCATGGAGGGCGACCCGTACGCGCTCGTGGAGGCGATGACGATCGCCGGGTACGCGACCGGTGCGCATCGGGGCTATCTGTATCTGCGCGGCGAATATCCGCGAGCGGTACACCGTATGCAATGTGCCGTCGACCGGGCGCGGACCCGCGGTCTGCTCGGCGACGACGTCCTCGGCCAGGGCTACGCCTTCGACATCGAGATCCGCCGGGGCGCGGGCGCCTACATCTGCGGCGAGGAGACCGCCCTGTTCAACTCCATCGAGGGGTACCGGGGCGAACCGCGGTCGAAGCCGCCCTTCCCGGTGGAGAAGGGCCTGTTCGGCAAGCCCACGGCCGAGAACAACGTGGAGACGCTGGTCAACGTCCTGCCGATTCTCACGGCGGGCGCACCGGCCTACGCCGCGGTCGGCACGGCCCGGTCCACCGGACCCAAGCTGTTCTGCGTCTCGGGGAGTGTGGAGCGGCCGGGCGTCTACGAGCTGCCGTTCGGGGCGACGCTCGGCGAGCTGCTCACGCTCGCGGGCGTACGCCGGGGACTGCGGGCGGTCCTGCTCGGCGGCGCGGCGGGTGGCTTCGTACGACCGGACGAACTGGACATCCCCCTCACGTTCGAGGGCACGCGGGAGGCGGGCACCACGCTCGGGTCGGGCGTGGTCATGGCCTTCGACGACACGGTGCCCCTGCCCCGTCTGCTGCTGCGGATCGCGGAGTTCTTCCGCGACGAGTCGTGCGGGCAGTGCGTGCCCTGCCGGGTGGGCACGGTGCGGCAGGAGGAGGCGCTGCGCCGGATCGCGGAGCGCACGGGTGCGGCCGCCGCGGACGACATCGCCCTGCTCAGGGAGGTCGGCCGCGCGATGCGGGACGCCTCGATCTGCGGTCTGGGGCAGACCGCGTGGAACGCCGTGGAATCCGCCGTCGACCGTCTGGGGGCCTACGAATGACCGCGATACCGCTGGGAGTGCCGCGTCGGCTGGTCGAGTTCACCCTCGACGGGCAGGAGGCCAGGGTGCCCGAGGGCTCGACCGTCCTCGACGCCTGCCGGGCCGCCGGGAAGGACGTGCCGACGCTCTGCCAGGGCGACACCCTCACGCCGAAGAACGCCTGCCGGGTCTGCGTGGTGGAGGTCGAGGGGTCGCGCACCCTCGTTCCGGCGTGCTCGCGCAGGGCCGAGCCGGGCATGGAGGTCCGTACCGACACCGAACGCGCCCGCCACAGCCGCAAGGTGGTCCTCGAACTGCTCGCCTCCTCGGTCGACCTGTCGACGACCCCGGGGGCCGCCGAATGGATCAGGGACTACGGGGCGGAGCCGGACCGCTTCGGCCCGGGTGCGGCCCGCCTGGACGAGGTGCCCCGCGTCGACAACGACCTGTACGTGCGCGACTACGACAAGTGCATCCTCTGCTACAAGTGCGTGGACGCGTGCGGCGAGCAGTGGCAGAACAGCTTCGCCATCTCGGTCGTCGGGCGCGGCTTCGACGCCCGGATCGCGGTCGAGCGGGACGCCCCGCTCACGGACTCGGCCTGTGTGTACTGCGGCAACTGTGTCGAGGTGTGCCCGACCGGAGCCCTGTCCTTCAAGTCGGAGTTCGACATGCGCGCGGCGGGTACCTGGGACGAGTCGGCGCAGACCGAGACGACCACGGTGTGCGCGTACTGCGGAGTGGGCTGCAACCTCACTCTGCACGTGCAGGACAATGAGATCGTCAAGGTCACCTCGCCGCACGACAACCCGGTGACCCACGGCAATCTCTGTATCAAGGGCCGTTTCGGCTACCAGCACGTACAGAACCGGGGCTGATCAGGACATGGGACGAGTCACGGAACGACGCAAGGTGATCCGGATCCGGGACGGGGTGGTCTCCAGCCGCCCGGACACGCTCGTCGCCGAGGAGCCGCTGGAGATCCGGCTGAACGGCAAGCCGCTGGCGATCACGATGCGCACGCCCGGCGACGACTTCGCGCTGGCCGCCGGGTTCCTGGTCAGCGAGGGTGTCCTGGGCGCGGCCTCCGACCTGCAGAACATCGTGTACTGCGCGGGGGCGACCGTGGACGGTTCGAACTCCTACAACGTGGTCGACGTGCGGACCGCCCCCGACGTGCCGATGCCGGACATCACGCTGGAGCGCAACGTCTACACGACCTCGTCCTGCGGCCTGTGCGGCAAGGCGAGCCTCGACGCGGTCCGTACGACGGCCCGCTGGCCGATCGCCGACACTCCCCCGGTCCGGGTGGACCCGGAGCTGCTCGCGGGTCTCCCCGACCGGCTGCGCGCGGCCCAGCGGGTCTTCGACCGGACCGGGGGGCTGCACGCGGCCGCCCTGTTCGCCGAGGACGGTGAGCTGCTCGACGTCCGGGAGGACGTGGGCCGGCACAACGCGGTCGACAAGCTGGTCGGCCGCGCCCTGCAGAACGGGGATCTGCCGCTGTCGCGGGTGATCCTGCTGGTGTCGGGGCGGGCGTCGTTCGAGCTGGCGCAGAAGGCCGTGATGGCGGGCATTCCGGTGCTGGCGGCCGTCTCGGCGCCCTCGTCGCTCGCCGTGGACCTGGCCGCGGAGACGGGGCTGACGCTGGTGGGGTTCCTGCGCGGCAGTTCCATGAACGTGTACGCGGGCGAGGACCGCATCGCCCTGCGGGCCGCGGCCGCCCAGGGCTGAACGGTTCCCCGCGGCACGGCGGCGGGGCCCCGGCCGGCGGGGAGCGCCCCCTGCGCCGCGGGGCCCCGCCTCAGTCTCCCGGCGTGAAGCGCACCTCCGCGGCCCGGACCACCGAGCCGAGCCGCGGGAAGTCCAGCCGCACCGACGCCTCGTGCTCGGGTGCGGTCAGCGCGGTCATGGCGTCCTCGACGAAGACGAGGTCGTAGCCGAGGTCGCCGGCCGCGCGGGCGGTGGACTCCACGCCGAGGTTGGTGGCGATGCCGCCGAACACGAGGGTGGTGACGCCGTGCGCGCGCAGCCGGTCGTCCAGGCCGGTGCCCTGGAAGGCGCCGATCGTCCGCTTCACGATCTCCAGGTCGCCGTCCTTCGACAGGCCGGCCACGAGACCGCTGCCGGACGGCTGTTCGGCGACCCCGGGGCGTTCGACGCGGACCAGCACGACGAGCGCGCCGGCCGAGCGGAAGGCCGCCGCCAGTTCGCCGGCGGTGGCGAGGACCTCGGCTCCCTTGTGGGGCTCCAGTGGCAGGGCGACGATGCGGTCCATCAGATCGACGAGCACGAGGGCGCTGCGCGCGGGATCGAGGGCGAGTCGGGGCTCGGGGCTGCCTGTTGCGGTCATGACGGAACGTTATCCGCCGTGCGCCGTCGGTGCCGGATATACCGTCAACGGGCCCGCGTGGCGCGCCGGTTCGCCGTGCGGGCGCCGGAGGGCGGGGGGGACGGCCCATGGACCGGACGCACGGCAGCCGCTAACGTCCGGGACCGTGCCCGAGGACGGACGAGCACGAGAGCGGACGGGAGCCCGGGTCGGTCTGTTGCTGACCCTGGTTCTCGCGGCCGTGCTGCTCACCGCGCTCCCGGACGCCGGCGACCGTGACGATCGACAAAATGGCGCCGACTGTCTACCGCATACCGTCGCCTCGTGGTCGGCCGACGACCGTCTCACCGCCGAGTTCGCCCGCTACGGCGACGACGCGACCCGCGGCGACGACTGGACCGGCGGCGACGGCACCCACTCGGTGCGGCTGCCGGACGGCCGGGTCCTGTGGCTCTTCTCGGACACCTACCTCGGCCAGGTGCACGGCCCGCCCAACCCGGTCGGCGAGTCCTTCACCTGGCGGGACGCGGCCGCGCCGCTGGTGCGCAACTCGGCCGTCGTGATGACGGGACGGAGCCTGCGGTCCACGCTGCCCGCCCCCCTCTTCCCCGATCCGGCTCCCGGTCAGTGGCGCTGGCCGGTCGCGGCCCGGGTCGAGCCCCGCTCCCCCGGCTCGGCCGAGCGGGTCGTACGGGTGCTGCTGTGGGTGCGGACGGCCGGTCCGGCGCCGTGGGTGTACGGCGTGCCGACCGCCACCGAGGTGGCCACGCTCTCGCTGCCCGACCTGCGGGTCGAGTCGGTCGTGACGGTGCGCGACGAGCAGTCGGTGCCGGATCCCTCCCGGCGCGTCCTGTTCGGCACGACGCTGGTCGAGGAGGGGGGCTGGACGTACGTCTTCGGCGGCGACGACGCCCAGGCGGCGTCCCGGCCGGCCTCGTCGGCATACGTGGCGCGGGTGCCGGAGGGCAGGCTCGGGGAGCCGTCCCGCTGGCAGTACTGGAACGGTTCGGGATGGGCGGCCGGTGCGCGTCCGCGCGCGGTGCTCGGGGACGGGCTGCGCACGGGTGTGGGGAGCGCGTTCTCGGTGGTGCGGTCGGCGGGGACGTACGTCCTGTTCACCATGGCGGCGGGGACCGCGGGGCTGACGACCGTGACCTCGTACTGGGCCTGCTCCCCGACCGGGCCGTGGCACGGGCCGAGCGGGAACTTCGGCGCGTCGCTGCCGCCGGGGCAGGTCGCCGCGTACAACCCGCAGGTGCATCCCGAACTGGGCGGCGGCGGACGGCTGGTGCTGAGCTACGACGTCAACTGGCTGGAGACGGGCCCGACGGGCGGTGCCGCGGCGCAGCTCAGCCGGAACGTGTCCCTGTACCGACCGCGGTTCGTGACGCTGCGGCTGACGACGGCCCGCTGATCCCCGCGCGCGGATCACGCGGGTCGCGGGCCCGGCGTTTGGCGATCACCGCGCACACCATGAGCTGCATCTGGTGGAAGAGCATCAGCGGCAGCACCGCCAGCGAGGCGTGCGCTCCGAACAGGACGCTCGCCATGGGCAGTCCGGCGGCGAGGGACTTCTTCGAGCCGGCGAACTGGATGGCGATCCGGTCCTCCCGGCCGAAGCGCAGTGCCCTGGCGCCGTACCAGGTCAGGGCGAGCATCACGGCGAGCAGCACGGCCTCGACGACCAGCAGGCCGGCCAGGCGGGACGGGCTGACCTGGTCCCAGACGCCCTGCACCATGCCCTCGCTGAAGGCGGTGTAGACGACGAGGAGGATCGAGCCGCGGTCGACCAGGCCGAGGACCTTCTTGTGGCGGGTGACGAAGTCTCCGATCCAGCGGCGCAGCACCTGCCCGGCGAGGAAGGGCACGAGCAGTTGCAGCACGATCTTGACGAGTGAGTCGGCGGAGAACCCGCCGCCGCTGTTGCCGAGGAGGACGGCCGCGAGGAGCGGGGTGAGGACGATGCCGACCAGCGAGGAGAAGGAGCCCGCGCAGATCGCGGCGGGCACGTTGCCGCGGGCGATGGAGGTGAAGGCGATGGAGGACTGGATGGTGGAGGGGACCAGGGTGAGGAACAGCAGCCCCTGGTAGAGCGGCTGGGTGAGGAGCACCGGGACGAGTCCGCGGGCGGCCAGGCCGAGCAGCGGGAAGACGACGAAGGTACAGGCGAGGACGGTGGTGTGGAGCCGCCAGTGCCTGAGTCCGTCGAGCGCCTCACGGGTGGAGAGGCGGGCGCCGTAGAGGAAGAAGAGGAAGGCGATGGCGGCGGTGGAGGCGCCGGAGGCCACGTCGGCGCCGGTCCCGCGCGCGGGCAGCAGGGCCG
Organism: Streptomyces sp. NBC_00289; assembly: GCF_041435115.1. Taxonomy (NCBI): domain Bacteria; kingdom Bacillati; phylum Actinomycetota; class Actinomycetes; order Kitasatosporales; family Streptomycetaceae; genus Streptomyces; species Streptomyces sp. NBC_00289. The sequence continues at coordinate 2,509,825 of NZ_CP108046.1, forward strand.
CGAGGCCCACCGTCCCGAGCAGCAGCAGGATGTAGGGGTCGATCGGCAGCCGGCTCGGCCGTCGCAGGCGTTTCACGGTGCTCCACTTGCTTGTGCTCCGGCGGTGCGGCGGGCGGCTGTCGCCCGGCCGGCCGGCGGCGGTTCGTCGGTCGGGGCGGGGCCGGACGGCCCCTCTCCATCGTGCTCCTCCCGTCCGCGATCGGGAATCCGGCATACCACTCTGACTGTCATCACGTTCTGCGATAGCCTGGCGGAGTGTACGACCCGTCCCAGTTGCGTACGTTCCTGGCGGTGGCCCAGACGCTGAGCTTCACGCAGGCCGCCCGGCGGCTCGGGCTGCGCCAGTCGACCGTCAGTCAGCATGTGCGGCGCCTGGAGGACGCCACCGGGCGGCAGTTGTTCACGCGGGACACGCACTCCGTGGAGCTGACGGAGGACGGGGAGGCGATGCTCGGCTTCGCGCGCCGGATCCTGGAGGTGCACGAGCAGGCGTCGGTGTTCTTCACCGGGGCGCGGGTGCGCGGGCGGTTGCGGTTCGGGGCGTCGGAGGACTTCGTGCTGACCCGGCTGCCGGAGATCCTGGAGGGGTTCCGTTACGACCATCCCGAGGTCGACCTGGAGCTGACGGTGGAACTCTCGGGCACCCTGTACGAGCGGCTGGCCGCCGGGAAGCTGGACCTGGTGCTGGCCAAGCGGCGCCCCGGGGATCCGCGCGGGGAGCTGGTGTGGCACGACGGACTGGTGTGGATCGGCGCGGAGCGGCTGCGCCTGGACCCGGACCGGCCGGTTCCGCTGATCGTCTATCCGCCGCCGGGCATCACGCGGGCGCTCGCCCTGGAGGCGCTGGAGCGGCAGGGCCGGGAGTGGCGCGTCGTGTGCACCAGCGGCAGCCTCAACGGTCTGATCGCGGCGGCCCGCGCGGGCCTGGGTGTGATGGCCCACTCGCGGGGCCTGATCCCGCCGGGCCTGGTGCGGGTGCCGGACCGGTCCGGGCTGCCGGAGCTCGGCCGGGTCGACTTCGTGCTCGTCCACGGTCCCCGCCGCACCTCGGCCCAGAGCGCGGCGGACGCCCTGGCGGCGGCGATCCTGGCCGGCGGGGACCGGCTCCAGCGGCGTCAGCGCAGCGGCGGCTGATACGTCAGCTGCTTGACCCGCCGCAAAAACAGTGAGGTCTCCACGTGCTGCACGCCCTCCAGCCGGCCGAGGGGCCCGCTCAGGTAGGCGTACAGGTCCGCCGTGCTTCGGGTGACCGCGGTGGCGATGATGCTGCACGGGCCGGCCGTCGCCGCGGCGTGGGCGATCTCGCCGTGGGTCGCGAGCGCCTCGCCGACGGAGTGGAGGGCGGCGGGCGTGGTGGTGATCCACAGGGCGGCGAGGATCGGGTAGCCGATCGTCTCGGTGTGGTACTCCGCGTCGATGTGGACGGCGCCCGAGCCCAGCAGCGCGGCGAGGCGGCGCTTGACCGCGGACTCGGAGCGGCCGGTGGCGCGCTGGAGTTCCGGACAGGTGGCGCGGCCGTCGCGTTCCAGGACGGCGAGCAGCGGCTCGTCCTCCGGGTCGATACGGACCGGCCCGTGGTGGGACCCGGGACCGGGCCGCAGGGCGGCGGTCTCGTCGGCGGTGAGCGCCCCGAGTTTGCCCAGCCAGCCGTCGGGCCCGCCGTAGAAGCGGTGCAGGCTCTGGTGGGCGCGGATCTCCATCACGCGCGGGGTGCGCGGGAGTTTGCCGAGGAGCAGGTCGTCACGGTCACCGGCGCTGCGCGGTCGGGTGCCGAAGATGATCTCGGTGCCGCCGGAGGCGATGCCGATCCAGCTCGTGTCGGGCCGTTTGGCGAGCGCCTCCGCGATGGCCGGGGCGCTGTCCGGAACGCAGCGCAGGCGCAGGGTCCACTGGTCGTGGCCGAGGCGTTCGGCGTCCCGGACGGCGACGACCCGCAGTCCGCCCTCGGCGCACAGCCTGCGGTAGCGGCGGGCGACGGTCTGGTCGGAGACGCCGAGCACCGCGCCGAGACGGCTGAAGGAGGCCCGGCCGTCGACCTCCAGCGCGTTGAGGAGCCGCAGGTCCAGTTGGTCGAAGGTGGAGGATTCCCGCTCCATGCCGCCCGTCTCTGTCGGATTCCGTCGCCCGGTGGCGTGATACCGCTTCGATCGCCCGGTCGGCGTCCATCGTACGGAGGCATGCGCATTCGGCGCACGGATCGTACGAGGGGGTTTGAGGACATGCGTACATGGGGGCCGTTGACGGCGGTGTGCCTGGGCACGTTCATGTTGCTGCTGGACGTGACGATCGTCGTCGTGGCGCTGCCGGACATGGCGGCGGGGCTGCACGCGTCGCTGAGTGATCTGCAGTGGGTGATGGACGGGTACGCGCTGGCGTTGGCCGCGCTGCTGCTCGGGGCGGGCGCAGCGGCGGACGTGCTGGGGCGGCGGCGGGTGCATGTGGTGGGCGTCGTGCTGTTCGCGGCGGCGTCGCTGTGGTGCGGTGTCGCGACGGGGCCGGCGATGCTGGTCGCCGCGCGGGCGGTGCAGGGTGTGGGCGCGGCGGCGATGTTCGCCACGACGCTGCCCCTGCTGGGCTCGGTCTACCAGGGCAGGCAGCGGTCGGTGGCGCTCGGGGTGTGGGGCGCGGTCAGCGGCGCGGCCGCCGCGGTCGGGCCGGTGCTCGGCGGGCTGCTGACCGACGGGCCCGGCTGGCGCTGGATCTTCTACGTGAACCTGCCGGTGAGTGTGGCCGCGGTCTGGCTGACGCTGCGGGCGGTGCCGGAGTCCCGGGGTCCCGGCGGGCGCCGGATCGACTGGTCGGGGACGGCCACGTTCGCGACGCTGGCCGGCGCGGTGACGTACGGGGCGGTGCGGGCCGGGTCGCACGGCTGGGGCGAGACCGGCACGCTCGGCTCGTTCGCGGTGGCGGTGGTGGCGCTGGCCGGCTTCGTCGTGGTGGAGCGGCGCAGCGCCGATCCGCTGATCGATCCGCGGCTGTTCCTGAAGCCCGGATTCGTCGCGGTGATGGCGGGGGCGCTCGCCTTCAGCGCGGCGGCGTTCGGCGTCCTGCCCTACACCTCGCTGTGGCTGCAGACCCTGCTGGGGATGAGTCCGGTGCGCGGCGGGGTGGTGTTCCTGTGGCTGTCGGTCGCCTCGTTCGTGGTGGCGGCGGCCGGCGGGCGGCTGCTGCACGGGGTGCCGGCACGGATCACCATCGGGGGTGGTCTGCTGCTGATCGGCTCGGGCCAGTTCTGCATGACAGTCCTGGACGCGGGCTCGGGCGCGAGCACGCTGGTTCCCGGGCTGGTGCTGGTGGGGGTCGGTACGGGTCTGGTGTCGCCCGGCATCGCGGGGGCCGCGCTGGCCGCCGTACCGCCGGAGCGGGCGGGTATGGCGGGCGGCGCGGTGAACACCTTCCGGCAGCTCGGCTACGCGCTCGGCATCGCGGTCTTCGGCACCGTCCTGACCTCGCGCATGCAGGACAGCCTGTCGCACGACGCGGCCCACACCCTGGCGGGCGGTGGCGCCGGGGCGCTGCGCGGCGCGTTCTCCGAGCACGCGCTGCGCGCCGCGTTCGCCTCCGGGCTCAACACGGCGGCGGTGGCCGCGGGTGTGGTCGCGACGGTCGCCGGCGCGCTGGTGCTGGTCCTGGTCAAGGCTCCTCCGGCGGCGAAGGACGGTGTGACGCCGGCCGGTCCGCGGACGCTGAAGGAGGAGAGGGCCGCGCCGCGCGGCTGACCGGCGCGAGCGGGGTCGGAAGAGGGCCGGGACGGTGGTCGGGACGGGATCGTGACCAGGGCCGGGGCGCTGTCACCGGGTCGTACAGATTCGGTGGAGATTACGGTCCCGAAACTTACTCAACCGTCAGGTTTGTGTCCGACCCTTCCCCATGTGAGCGCATTGTGCACCCGTGACCAGCGCATACCTGAGCACTGCTCGGTTTCGGCCCCCCTCCCGCCCCGTCCCCGGGTGGGGTAGCTTTCACGGCGCTGAGCGGATTGTCACCCATCGGGCGCTGAGGAGCGGGGAGCGGGGTTTGCGCGAGTTCACCAACCCTCCGTTGGCGTTGGCACCGCCGGTGGGCGGACTGGCCGACGTCGTCTTCCACCATGCCCAGGAGGACCCGCTGCACATCGCGCTCGGCCGCAAGGACGAGGCCGGGCAGTGGCGGGACGTGAGTGCGGCGGAGTTCCGCGACGAGGTCCTCGCCCTCGCCAAGGGCCTGCTCGCGCGCGGCATCCGCTTCGGCGACCGGGTCGCGATCGTGTCCCGTACCCGCTACGAGTGGACGCTCTTCGACTTCGCGCTGTGGACGATCGGCGCCCAGGTGGTGCCGGTCTACCCCACCTCCTCGGCCGAGCAGTGCTTCTGGATGCTGTACGACTCCGAGTGCACGGCCGCCGTGGTGGAGCACGAGGACCACGCCATGACGATCGCCACCGTCATCGACCGGCTGCCGCGGCTGGGGCAGCTGTGGCAGCTGGACTCGGGCGCCCTGCAGGAGCTGTACGACGCCGGAGCCCACCTCGAGGACGAGGTGGTGCACCGCCACCGGCAGGCCGTCACCCCCGACTCGACCGCGACGATCATCTACACCTCCGGCACCACGGGCCGCCCCAAGGGCTGTGTCATCACGCACGGCAACTTCATGTACGAGGCGGACACCGTCATCGAGCGCTGGGAGCCGGTGTTCCACTCCAAGCGGGGCGACGAGGCGGCGACGCTGCTGTTCCTGCCGCTCGCGCATGTCTTCGGGCGGATGGTGCAGGTCGCCGCGATCCGGGGCCGAGTCCGTTTCGGCCACCAGCCGCAGCTGAACGCCGCCGCCCTGCTGCCCGACCTGGCCGCCTTCCGGCCGACGTTCTTCCTCGCGGTGCCGTACATCTTCGAGAAGGTGTTCAACGCGGCCCGCCGCAAGGCCGAGAAGGAGGGCAAGGCGGGGCCGTTCGAGAAGGCCGTCGAGGTCGCGGTGAAGTACGCGGACGCGATGGAGGCGAAGGCCTGGGGCACCGGGCCCGGCCCCTCGGCCGCCCTGCGCATGCAGCACCAGGTCTTCGACAAGCTCGTCTACGCCAAGGTGCGGGCCGCGATGGGCGGCCGGGTGCGGCACGCGATGTCGGGCGGCTCCGCGATGGACCGCCGCCTGGGTCTGTTCTTCGCCGGTGCGGGCGTGCACATCTACGAGGGGTACGGCCTCACCGAGTCGACCGCGGCCGCCACCGCCAACCCGCCCGAGCGCACCCGCTACGGCACGGTCGGCCGGCCGATCCCGGGCATGACCGTGCACATCGCGGACGACGGCGAGATCTGGCTGCGCGGCGACAACATCTTCCAGGGCTACCTCAACAACCAGAAGGCCACCGACGCGACCCTGCACGACGGCTGGCTGGCCACCGGTGACATCGGCGCGCTGGACGAGGACGGCTTCCTGACCATCACCGGCCGCAAGAAGGAGATCCTCGTCACCTCGGGCGGCAAGAGCGTGTCGCCGGGCGTGCTGGAGGAGCGGGTGCGCGATCACCCCCTGGTCGCCCAGTGCATCGTCGTCGGCAACGACCGGCCGTACATCGCGGCCCTGGTCACCCTCGACCAGGAGGCCGTCGAGCACTGGCTGGCGATGCGCGGCAAACCACAGTTGACCCCGTCGGAACTGGTGCGCGACGCCGACCTGGAGACGGAGGTGAGGCGTTCGGTGGTCGCCGCCAACACCCTCGTCTCCCAGGCCGAGTCGATCCGCACGTTCCGCATCCTCGCCCAGCCGTTCACCGAGGAGCACGGTCTGCTGACGCCCTCGCTGAAGCTGAAGCGCAAGGCGATCGAGAACGCGTACGCCGACGAGGTCGAGGCGCTGTACCACGCCTAGGGTTCACCCGGGGCGGTACAGCGCCGGTGCTAGCCGATGTTCACGCGCAGGATCTTGTCCGCGCCGTCCGCGGCACCTCCGTTGTTGTCGCAGTTGGTCGTCGACAGCCACAGCTGGTCGGCGCCCGGCACCTTGGTGACCGTGCGCAGGCGGCCGTAGGTGCCGACGTAGTACGCCGTCGGGGTGCCGACACTCTCGGCGTCCCCGTTGATCGGGATCCGCCACAGGCGTTCGCCGCGCAGGGACGCCATGTAGACGACGTTGCGGACGATGGCGATGCCGCTGGGCGAGGCCTCCGAGACGTTCCAGGTGGCTTTCGGGTTGGTCATCCCGGCGACGGTGCAGGAGCCCTCGCAGGTCGGCCAGCCGTAGTTGGCGCCCGGCTTGATCAGGTTCAGTTCGTCCTTGGCGCTGTTGCCGAACTCCGCTTCCCACAGACGGCCGTTGCGGTCGAAGGCGAGTCCCTGTGGATTGCGGTGCCCGTAGGAGTAGACGTAGCTGCCGAACGGGTTGCCCGGGGCGGGCTTCCCGTCCGTCGTCATGCGCAGGATCTTGCCGTTGAGGGAGCTCTTGTCCTGTGCCAGGTCGGGCGTCTGGGCCTCGCCGGTGGCGGCGTAGAGATAGCCGTCGGGGCCGAAGGCGAGGCGGCCGCCGTTGTGGTAGCGGTTCTTCTTGATGCCCTGGAGCAGGATCGTGTAGTCGCCGAGCCGGGTCCCGTCGTACGTCATGCGGACCACACGGTTGCCCTCGGACGCGGTGTGCATGAAGTAGACGTGGTGGTCGGTCGCCCACCCGGGGCCGACGGCGACGCCGAGGAGCCCGCCCTCGCCGTTGGTGGTGACGGTGTTCGGGACGGTGCCGACCTGGGTGCGGGTCCCGTCCTTGGCGAGCTTCCAGACCCGGAAGTCGTCCCGCTCGGTGACCACTGCGGTCTTGCCGTCGGGCAGCCAGTTGATGCCCCACGGGATGGTCCAGCCGGTGGAGAGCGTCGAGACCGAGGACGGTACCCCGCCGTCGGTCGCACACGCCTTGGTGGTGAAGGTGACGGTGTTGCTGGGCTGGGAGAGGTTGCCGGCCGCGTCGCGGGCGACGACGTTCAGCGTGTACGGGCTGTCGCAGGCGAGCCCGGTGAGCGTGGCCGACGTACCGCTCGTGACGGAGGTGTAGACCGTGCTGTCGCTGCGCACGTCGTAGGCGGCGACCGCCCGGTCGTCCGTCGAGGCGCCCCAGCTCAGACCGGCGCTGTTCGCCGTGATGCCGGCGACGGACAGCGTTCCCGGCTTCGTCGGCGGGCTGGTGTCGGAGCTGGGCTTGGTGGTGCAGTCGACGACGGGGCTGGCGGCGGACGTGTTGCCGGCCGCGTCGCGGGCGATGACGGTCAGGTTGTAGGTGGTGGCGGGGGTCAGACCAGTCAGCGCCTTCGAGGTCGAACTCCCGGGCGCCTCACCGATCTTGTTGCCGTGTTCGTAGAGGTCGTACGCCGTGACGCCCACGTTGTCCGTCGAGGCGCCCCAGGCCAGCGTGAGCCCGTCCTCGCCGAGGTCCGGGCAGGTGGGCCGGCCGGGGCTGGTCGGGGCCTGGGTGTCGGTGGCCGCGCCGACACCGACGCGGTCGAGGTTGGGGCCACCCTCGGCGGTGGCGGCGGTCGCGCGGATCGTGCCCAAGCCCGCGCCCAGCGGGACGTTCACCGTCCTGGTGGCCCAGGTGTTCCAGTCGGCGGTGGCCGGGAAGGAGACGCCGGAGGCGACGACCGTGCCGCCCACGGAGATGTCCATGGGCCGGTCGGCGGAGGTGCCGTTGGCGTACCTGAAGGTGATCGCGGAGGTGCCCGCGGAGGCCGCGCTCACCGTGAACTCGACGTAGGAGCCTTTGACGTTGGTGTAGTCGACGAACCCCGTGCCGGTGTAGCCGGTGTGGTTGGTGGCCACGGTGCCCTGGGAGATCCGGGCGTCCTCGGCCTGGTAGTCGGTGGCGGCGTGGGCGCTGCCCCGGCTCAGCCCCACGAGCGGCAGGGCGAGGGCCACGGCGAGGCCGTACGGCAGAACTCTTCCGAGATGCATGGCTGTTCCCCTCAGCCCGTGTGCCGGGTGACGATGTCGAGGTGGCCGTACGGCTGCCGGCCGGCGGACCGGTGGGTGAGGCGGCTCGCGGAGTTGACGGGCTTCACCCGGATCAGGCGGGTCTCGCCCGGCCGCAGTGTCGCGCTGTAGGAGTCCGCGATCACGCCTTTGTGGGAGCCCGACCACAGGTCCGTGACGTCACCGGACCCGGTGAAGCCGACCTGCGGCCAGGTCACCCGCACCGTCGCGCTGCCGGACGTGCCGGTGTTGAACAGGGCCACGACGTACTGCCCGTCGCTCTCCTTCTTGCTGAAGACCTGCTGCACACCGCTGTTGACGACGCGTCTGGCGGCCACCCCGTCCTGGTCGACGCCGATCAGCCGGTCGTTGGTCAGCATCGCCCTGTCGACGGAGTCGAGGTGGGTGAGGTCGGTGCCGAGCAGCAGCGGCGAGGCGGCCATCGCCCAGAGGGTGAAGTGGGACCGGCGCTGGTCGGCGGTGAGGCCCACCTGGTCGCCGTTGCCGAGCTCCAGCGAGTCCAGGTCGTTCCAGCCACCGGGACCGGCGTGCGGCTGCCAGGACGCGGCGGTGCCGAAGCGGGCGGAGACGTGGGACCAGTCGGTCAGCGGATAGCCGCTGCCGTTGGCGCCCGGTCCGCAGTAGCACTCGACGTCGCCCTGGGTGCGCCAGCTGTTGGCGAGCTGACGCCAGGTGGCGGCGTCCGCGATCGGAAGGTTGTTGGACAGCGCGTAGTTGACGGGCCGTCCGGTGGCGCGCAGGGCCTTGTCCCAGGCCTGTACGTCGGGGATGTCCTGGCTGCCCACCCCGTCGATCTTCAGGTAGTCGACCCCCCAGGAGGCGAACTGCCGGGCCCACGAGTTCACGAACTCCTGCGCGCCGGGCTTCCCGTAGTCGATGTAGTACATGTTCTTGCAGTTGTAGTTCTTCTCGGTCTTCGAGGTGTCCGCGATGTCCTTGGCGTGGTACGAGGTCCCCTCGATCGGGGTGTTCTTGATGACGGCGTTCCTGGCGATGCCGGGCGTGACGTAGAAGCCGAACTTCAGGCCCTTGGAGTGGACGTAATCGGCCAAGGCCCTGATGCCGCCAGGGAACTTGGCCGCGTCCACGGTCCAGCGGCCGTAGGAGTCGACGACGAAGCCGTTGTCGTCGCACTTCTGCCAGAAGTCGTCGAGGTTGACGTACACGAAGCCGTGGTCCTTGAGGCCGGTCGACACCAGGGCGTCGGCCTGCGCCTTCAGCTTCGCCTCGGTGGGGGTGCGGCGTACGAAGCTCCAGCTGCTCCAGCCCATGGCGGGGCGCAGCGACTGGCCGTTGTCGGAGGCGGCCGCCGGGCGGGCGCCGGCAAGGAGTGGGATCGCCGAGGCGATCAGCAGTCCGATCACGGCCACGACCAGTGATCTGACGCGGGTGATACCCGTCATGACTGTCCCCCGTTCAGTGGAGTCGGGTAGGAGGTGCCGATCCACGCCTCGTCGATCCGCAGCCGCTTGTAGCGGGTCGTGTCGGTGGAGGCGGCCCAGGTGGAGTCGACCTCGAGGCGGACGTAGCGGGCGTCGACGGCCGTGAGGTCGATTCCCTGTATTCCACGCCGGCTTGCCAGCCGGCCTGTCTTCACGGCGCCGCCCCAGGTCGAGCCGTCGTTGCTGACGAACACCTTGTAGTCCTTGATCCGCGCCGACTGCTCGGTGTCCGAGCGGGCGTACGCGACGGAGTCCTCGCGCTGGTTGAGCCCGATGTACTGGGCCTTCTTGGCCGAGCCGAGGTCGAAGGTGAGGCTGACCGGCAGGGTCTTGCCGTTGTCCCAGTAGGTTCCGTAGGCGCCGTCACCCGCCGCCGGACCGCCGTGGCCGCTCGCCGACGCGCTCGCGCTCACCGTGACGCCGGCGAGGACGCCCTGCCGGCCGGCCGTGGTGACCTTGAAGACGGTGTCGTACGGGTCCCAGCCGCCGAGGCCGCTCAGGGTCAGTACGCCGCCCGACTGCGACCAGGAGACCGCCGCTCCGGTACGGAGGTCGGTGACGGCGGAGATGCGGTAGCCGTTGTCCCGGATGCGCAGCACGTCCGTGCTGGGCGGGGTCAGGACGTGCACGTACTGGCGGTTGGGGTCGGTCTTGGCGACGGTGGTGACGCCGTGGGCTCCGTCGTTCCAGAAGCCGGGTTTCAGACCGCCGTACAGGTAGCCGCCGCCCTCGGTGCCGTGCAGGGACTCCCAGATGGGGTCGAGGTAGGAGTCGGCGAAGGTGTTGAAGGAGGCCTGGTTGGCCGGGAATCTGCCGTTGACCTGGGCGGTCTCGGCCATCAGTGCCTTCACGGAGGAGCCGGCGTTGGTGACGAGCCGGCCGAGGGTGAGCATACGGTCGACGGAGGGGTCCGAGCCGTCGTACCACCAGGCGCCGGACGAGGGGAGCTTGAAGTCGGCTTCGGTCAGCCGGGGCTGTGCGGTGTATACAGCCTGCGGGTAATCGTATGCGGGCGACATTCCCGTCTTCTGCTCGTTGCTGATCATGTCCATGATCGGCGTGTCCTCGTTGTTGTTGCTGAGGGTGTAGCCCGGCCGCTTCTGCTGGATCTGCGCGTAGAGGTCGTGGCTCTCCCAGTACGCGTTGTCGTTGTCGATCCAGAAGCCGCCGAGGTCCGGATAGCGGTCCATGACCTCGAAGAAGTTGTCGTAGCCGAACCGCCCGAAGCCCTCTCGGGTGGTCAGGTCGACGTTCGTGCCCTTGTAGGCCGAGTACGCGGACGAGTCGAGCCACTCGTGGCCGCCCTCGTCGTGCCACTGGGGATCGTCGGTCATGTACAGGATGACCTTCAGCCCCTTGGCCTTCGCGGCGGTGATCAGCTCGCCGACGAAGTCCCGCTTGGTGGAGCAGGAGCCCGGGATCCTGGACGGCCAGGGGCGGGCGTAGCCCAGGCGGCTGTGGAAGGTGGCGAGGACGAGGTACTGCGTGTGCAGTTTCTGCGCCTCCTTCACCCAGTAGTCGGGCGTCCAGCCGCCGCCGGTGACGTCGTTCTCCCAGGCGGTGCAGCTGGTGTGGGCGGGCGCGGTGCGCAGGCCCCAGTGCAGGAAGAGGCCGCCGACGGAGGCGCGCAGGAAGTCCTGGCGGGGATTGTCCAGGTCGAGTGGCCCGGCCGCCGCGGTGCCGCAGTCCTCGCTCGACCCGACGGCCGACACCCGCGGTGCGCCGCCGGAGGTGGTGTGACTGTCCGTCAGGCAGTACCCGGTGACGTTCTGGAAGCCCGCGTCGAACGGCGCGTCGGTGCCGCGACCGGCGGTGAACCGGGTGAAGCGGATGCCGTCGGCCGCGTTGGCGATGACGGCCGGCCGGCCGTCGTTCGCGGCGAACTTCACCGAGCTGTCGGTGAACCGCACGTGGTCCGCGTTGTGGAGGTACCAGCCGTAGGCCGGGCGGGTGCCGATGGTCTTGGGGTTGTAGTCGTTCGGGTCGTTGCCGGGGACCGCGGTGGACATGGTGCCGTTGCCGCCCGGGACCGTGATGTCGACGTTCGTGAAGGTGACGCCGTCGATGCGGTGGCCGGTCTCGCCCCACAGGGTCGGGCTGAAGGAGGGGCTGCTGCCGGTGGCGGTGATGTTGTCGTAGGTGATGTCGCTGATCGATCCGACACCGGGGCTGTTGCCGCAGCGTTTGCGGGTACCGATCTTCTGCATGATCGGTGAGTGGACGTTCGTCATCGTGATGTCGCGGTAGTGGACGTCCGAGATGTTCGCGCCGTCCATCGACACCATGCCGAGGCCCGACTTGTCGGCGCCCTCGATGCGGATGTTCTCGAACCGGTAGTCGGAGAAGTCGCCGCAGGTCTCGGAGCCGAACATCAGCGCGTTGCAGCAACGGGCCGACAGATAGCTGTCGTTGACGCGGACCTGGCCGTTGGCCAGCTTGGCGCCGAGGGCGTAGTCGCTCTTGAAGACCAGGGCGTCGTCGTTGGCCTTGATGGAGGCGTCGGTGATCGTGACGCCGGTCGTGGAGATGATGTTCCAGCCGTCGCGGTCGCTCGCGGTGTCGATGGTCAGGCGGTCGGAGGTGACGTTCCGGCAGCCGTTGATCAGGGCGGCGAAGTGACCGCCACGGCGGAGCGTGAGGCCGTCACCGATCCGGAGTCCGTCGCACCGGGTCAGCGAGATGATCTTGTCGGCCTCGCCGGACTTCGGGTTCCCGGTGATCAGGTTGCCCATGCCGTCGATGACGCCCTCGCCGACGAACCCGATGTCGGTCAGCCGGTCGCCGTGGATCATCGCGTCGCGGAAGTGGCTGTGTCCGTAGTCCTGGTAGGCGTCGTACGGGTTGGACTCGGCCTTGTCGTAGGTGTCCGCGCTGGAGCCCTGGATCGTGGCGCCCTTGTCGACCTGGAGCGTCACATGGCTCTTCATGTGGATGGTGTTCTTGGACTTGTAGGTGCCGGACCGGAAGCGGACCGTGCCGGCGCCGGCCGAACTCGCGGCGTCGATCGCCTTGTTGACGGCGGGGGTGTCGTTGGTGGAGCCGTCGCCCTTGGCGCCGTAGTCACGCACGTCGAAGACGGCGGCCGCGCGCGGGGCGGGAGACGGGACGGAGGGCGGGGCCGCGAGGGCCACGGGCTGGGTGAGTCCGAGGACGACGGCGAGGACGAACAGGACGATCGCCCCTGCCCTGCGCCCGGAAACGGTGGGGGGTTTCACGGTGACGGCTCCTCAACCGAGCTGGTAGCCGCGAAGGTTGGTGAGCAGGAGGTAGGTGTCCTGCAGAGAGCCGGAGGTGTCGCCGAGGGAGCGGTAGATGCCCCACTTCGGGCGCACCCGGTCGGCCAGGAAGGTGTCGACACCGGTCTTCGACGCGTCGATGACGGTCGAACCGCCGCTCTTGAGGATCCAGCGGACCGAGCCCGCCGAGCCGTTGCCGACCTTGATCTGGAAGTCGACGTCGGTCCACTTGTCGTGCAGGGGGTCGAGGTCGGTGCGGCCGACGAGGATGTCGTCGATGGCGAGCTTCAGCTCGATGGTCTGTTTGCCGTTCACCCGGCGCAGCGACTGCACGACGATCGGGGAGGTGCCGCTCCCGGGCTGCTTCATCTGCATGATGTGCGTGAAGGTGGTGGTCGCCTTCAGGGAGCTCGGGATGTACATCGAGTACGTGACGCGCCAGGTCTGGCCCGAGGTCCACTTGAGGTAGTTGCTGCCGCTGCCGTTGCGCAGTCCGGTGACCTCCTGGCGCTGGCGGTCGGTGGACGTGTCGCGGTCGACGGTGTGCATGGTGAAGCGCCAGTTGTTGCCGGTGGCGTAGATGTGCGGGTGCCCGGCGGGGTGCGAGTCCGCGCGGTCGTCCTCGATCGTCTCGAAGGCGCCGAGGCCGTCTCCGCTCGCGGACGGGGCCCACTTCTGCTGCCAGGAGGCGGCCTGGGCCGTGGTCGCGGCCGGCAGGCCGACCGCGGCTGCCGCCGCGCCGCCGAGTGCGGCGCCGAACAGCGCCCTTCTGGATGTGCTCATGACACTAATCACCTCGCAGTTGTTCGTTCATGATCAGGAAGGCACCCAGGCCGTGGAAGTCGTTCGTGGCCCGGCCGCGGGCGGCGTAGTAGGCGTAGTCGCCGACGTTCGTGCCGACGGAGATGTCGGCGAGCTCGGTCCGGCCGTCCGCGCCGGTCGAGAGTTTGGCCAGGACGCCCTGGTAACCCCGCCGGGCGACGGCCGCGTAGTGCGGGTCGAGGTAACCGCGCTGGGCGCCACGCGAGAGGGCGTAGGTGAACATGCTGGAGCAGGACGTCTCGGTCCAGTTGTCCTCGCGCCCGCCCTTGTCGATCACCTGGAACCAGCGTCCGGTCGCCGGGTCCTGGTATCTCTCCAGACCGGTGGCCAACTTCCTCAGAATTCCGAGGAGTTGCGCCCGGCGCGGATGGCTCGCGGGGATCGCGTCCAGGACGTTGACGATCGCCATGGAGTACCAGCCGACCGCACGGCACCAGTGCTCGGGGGCGAGCCCGGTCTGCGGATCGGCCCAGCCCACGCTCTTCGACTCGTCGTAGGCGTGCCGGAGCAGTCCGTTCGCGACCTGCAGATGACTGCCGTAGACGAGAAGCTGCTGCGCGGCCTCGTCGTTCGCGTAGGCGCTGTCGCCGAACTCCCTGCCGTACTCGACCAGGAACGGGTTCACCATGTAGACGCCGTCGGCCCAGAGTTGGTGGGCGCGACTGGCGGTGTCGGCGTGCCAGAAGCCGCCGTCGGCCGTGCGGGGATAGGTGTTCAGACGGTCGCGGATCTTCTTCGCCGCCCTGCGGTAGCGGTCCTGGCCCGTCTCGTGGTGCAGGATCACCAGCAGCCGGCCGGCCTGCATGCTGTCCAGGCTGTTGAAGGACTGCTCGATCGTGCCGTCGCTCTTCACGAAGCGGTCGACGTAGTCCTTGATGTAGGCGAGGTAGCGGGCTTCGTGGGTGCGCCGGTAGGTGAGGTACTGGCCGTAGAGGTAGAGGCCGACCGGGTACGACCAGCCGCCGATGGTGCTCGGGGTGTAGCGGGCCGTGGTCGAGTCGACGACGGCGACGGACCGGTCGGGGGCGGCGGCCGGGCGGCTCGCGGGCAGCGCGCTCGCTGCGGCGGCCGGGGGTGGGACGGCCGCCGGCAGAGCGGACAGGGTGACGGCGGCCAGGGCGGCGGCCGTCAGCGCCGGGGACAGGCGTCGGCGTCTCATGCTCCTCCCTCTCGACAGGGGGCGGGGACCTTGCCGGACCTTTTCATCGGATGTCTGGTGAACGAGATCTTCCGCCTACGGGGTCGGGGTCATGGTCTTGTTCAGAAGCGCGGACCTGCTTTCCGGAGCGGGGTGGGTACGGAAAGACCAGGCCAGCTCGGTACTCGTCATGTGTTCACATGGATGCACCGAGTTCAGTCACTCGTTCGACAGCGCCATACAGAGTTGCGTCATGATGCGTCGGGGTCAATGGTCCGGACCGATGACGTCGGATGCATTTCCGGCCAATCTCGCGTCCCCGGCACTGACCGGCCGGTCAGTCCCGACGGAATCCGCGGTCAGGAATGCATCACGGCCTGTGATCGTTGACTATGGGGCGTACACCCGACGACAACCGTAAGGATCAAGAGCTCGTGAGTAGCAAGGTCCCCCCGATCACCCTCAACAACGGCATCGAGATGCCCCAGCTGGGCTTCGGCGTCTGGCAGGTGCCGGACGACGAGGCGGAGCAGGCGGTCGCCACCGCGTTGGAGACCGGGTACCGCAGCATCGACACAGCGGCGATCTACGGCAACGAAGAGGGCACCGGCAAGGCCATCGCCGCCTCCGGCGTGCCCCGCGAGGACGTGTTCGTCACCACCAAGCTCTGGAACACCGACCAGGGCTACGACAGCACCCTGCGGGCGTTCGACACCTCGCTGGAGAAGCTCGGCCTGGACTACGTCGACCTGTACCTGATCCACTGGCCGGCGCCGGAGCGCGACAAGTACGTCGACACCTACAGGGCGTTCGAGAAGCTCCACGCCGACGGGCGTGTCCGCGCGATCGGTGTCTCCAACTTCGAGCCGGAGCACCTGAAGCGGCTCATCGCCGAGACGTCGATCGTCCCGGCGGTCGACCAGATCGAGCTGCACCCGCACCTCCAGCAGCGTGCGGCCCGTGAGTACCACGCGGAGCAGGGCATCGCGACCGAGGCCTGGTCGCCGCTCGGCTCCGGCAAGGGCCTCCTGGAGGTCCCGGCGATCGTCGCCATCGCCCAGAAGCACGGCCGCACCCCGGCCCAGGTGGTGCTGCGCTGGCACCTCCAGCTCGGCAACGTCGTGATCCCGAAGTCCGTGACGCCGTCCCGGATCAAGGAGAACATCGAGGTCTTCGACTTCAGCCTGGACGACGAGGACCTCGCGGCGATCAGCGCGCTGAACGAGGACCGTCGGCTGGGCCCCGACCCGTCGACGTTCAACGCGGGCTGACAGCAGCACCGATCGAGGCCGCTCACCCTCCGGGGCGGGCGGCCTCGGCCGTGCTCCCCACCGGACGCGGAGACGGCCCCGCGACGGTCGGCCGAGTTTCCGTGCGACACGCGTCGAGGGCTTGACGCGGACATGCGGACGGGGCCACCTTGTACGGCAACCCAGTAAGGAAACTTTCCTAACAGAAGGGTTCCCCCACCGTGCGCATACGAACACTGACCCTCGCCGCGGCCTCCGGGGCCGTACTCCTCGCCGCCGGCGTGCTGCCCGCACAGGCGTCCGGCACCGCGGGACCGGCGTCCACCCAGGAGGGCTCGGTCAGCGCGGCCGACCTGCTCGCCAAGGTGACGTCCTGTCAGCAGATCTCGAACGGCAAGTACCGCACCGACGAGGAGACGTCGGCCACCGTCCCCGTGTGCGGCAAGAACGGCGCGGTGTTCTGGAAGGCCGACATGGACATCGACTGCGACGGACAGCGCACCTCGAAGTGCAACGAGGACACCGACCCCTGGTACCAGGACGACACGGCGTTCCACCAGTCCAACGGCAAGCCCCTCAAGGCCGACTCACTGCCGTACGTCGTCGTGCCCAGCTCCAGCAGCACCTGGAACTACTCCGGCGCGGGCATCAAGGGCGGCGGCGTGGTCGCCGTGATCTACAACGGCAAGGTCGAGTACGCCGTCGTCGGCGACACCGGCCCCACGAAGATCATCGGCGAGGCCTCGTACGCCACCGCCCAGGCCCTCGGCATCGACAGCAACCCGGAGACCGGCGGCACCGACTCGGGCGTGACCTACATCCTGTTCAAGAACTCCCAGGTCTCCCCCATCGAGAGCCACAGCGCGGCGGTCACCCTCGGCGACCGGCTGGCGAAGCAGTTCCTGCAGAACAACTGAGGTAACAGGCAGGTCAGTTGGGCTGTCCGAGCGGCCGTACGACGACGGTGTTGACGTCGACGCCGTCGGGCTGCCGGATGGCCCACACGACCGAGTCGGCGATCTGGTCGGCGGTCAGGAGACGGCCCGGGGGCAGGCTGCCGGTGCTGTCCCAGAACGGCGTCTCCACCCGGCCCGGCGCGACCAGGGTCACCCCGATGCCGAACTCCGTGACCTGACGCCGGGTGTTCTCGGCGAGACCGGTCACCGCCCACTTCGTCGCCCCGTAGAGGTTGCCGGGCGTGGGCACGAAACCGGCGACACTGCCGATGAGGACGATCCGTCCGCGGCTCTCGCTGAGCGCGTCCACGGAGGCGCGGATCAGCAGCGCCGGACCGAGCACGTTCGTCAGCACCATCTCGGTCCACCCGGCGGGGTCACCGTCGGCGACCGAGTCGTGGGTGGCGAACCCGGCGTTGGCGACGACGGTGTCCAGTCGACCGAAGTCCTTGAGTGTACGGTCGACCGCCGACTGTATGTCGGCGTACTCGGCCGCGTTCCCGACGAGCGTCAACAGGCCCTCGGGGTTGCCGAGTTCCTCGGCGAAGGCGCGCAGCCGCGCCTCGCCGCGGCCGGTGACGGCCACCCGCTGTCCGGCGTCGAGCAGGTGCCGCGCGACGGCGGCACCGATGCCGCTGCCACCACCGGTGATGAGTGCGACCGGAGAGTCGGTCATGGTTTCCCCCTGTGCTCGGTCGGAACAACGGCGGGCAGTCCATCACTTGGAGCGCTCTCGATGTCAAGGGCCACAGGTCCGGCGGTAGGCGGCCGAGGGGAAGTGGAAGCGCCACTCGGCCTCGGTCAGTCCGCCCTCGGCCCGTGCGCACACCTCGGCGGCGGCCCGCACCGGCGCCGACGCCACCGTGCGGTCGGCGAGATGCGGGGTCGTGATGTGCAGGGCGCCGTGGCGCGCGGAGAAGCCGAGGGCGAGGACCGGGTCGTCCCCGGCGGGCAGCGTCGCCGGCGCCAGGGTGGGCGAGTCCGTCTCCCACACCTGTACGGCCCCGTCGGCCGGGCCGGCGGCGAGCAGTGAGCCGTCGGCGGAGAACGCCAGAGCGACCGTGTGCAGCGTGGATCCGGTGGCCCGCAGCACGGCGATCCGGCGCCAGGTGCGCGCGTTCCACAGCGTGAGGCGGCCCAGGTGGTCGGCGACGGCCAGGCGGTCGCCGTCCGCGGCGAAGGCACCGGCGGTCAGGAGGTCCTCGCCGGTCACGCCCGCGACGCCCTTGATCCGCCGGTCCGTCGCCATGTCGAGGAGCTCACCCTCCGCGGTCACCGCGGTACGCCCGGTCGGGTCGACGGCCACGACCTCGGTGCCGTGGCCGGTGACGCGCCGGGCCGGCTCGGCTGCCGCCCGGCCCCGCCACGCCCCGTCCGTCAGCCCGTGCAGTGAGAGCGTGCGCACGACGCTGGTCCGTCCGCCCTCGCGGTAGCGCAGTACGCCGGCGCCGGGATCGAGGCGGAGGTCGCCGATCGACCGGCCGGCCACGGGCAGGGTGAGCAGCGGGGCGCGCACGCTGTCGTCCGCCGGTGCCGGCAGGTCCGTGCGCCACAGCGTGAGGAAGCCGTCGCCCCAGGCCAGGGCGTAGGCGCCGGAGAACTCGACCGCGTGCGCGCCTCCCGGGATCGGCAGCTCGGGCCGCTCCCGGCCGGACCGGAAGTCCCAGGTCACGATCCCGTCGGCGGTGGCTGAGGCCAGGGCCCGCCGGTCGGGGGTGAAGGTGAGATCGCCCTCGCACAGCGCCCGACCGGTGGCCCGCGGGACGGAGTCCGAGACCAGGCGCCCGTCCGCGGTGTCGAGGATCCGCAGCAGACCGCCGTCGTGCGCGCACCAGGCGATGTGCCGGTCGTCCTGGCTCAGGACCGGCATCGCGCCGTCGTCGTCGCCGCGGTCGTAGCGGAAGACCATCCGCTGCCGGTGGATGTCCCACACCTCGAGCACCGCGCGGACACCGCGGTCCGGGCCGTGCACGAGACGCCGTACGAGGAACATGCGACCGCCGGCCCCGAAGGCGCCCTCGGTGTCGGTCCGCGCGCCGATCCGCAGCCGTCGGGTGCTGCCGTCCCCCGGTCCGGCGATCACCATCGCCCCGTCGCCCGGAGCCCGGTACGCGACGAACCGGCCGTCCGGGCTGACGTCGACCACGCCCGCCGACAGGCCGCGCCACCGCACCGAGCGAATGCGGCGGTGCGCCGGCACGTCCCACTGCACGGCCCTGTCGTGCGCCACCGTCGTGAGTGTCCGGCCGTCCGTGCTGAGCCACGAGGGCGTGTTGAGCGCGCGTCCGCCCTCCTCGGGCTGGGTGAACACGTCCTGTTCGCTCTGCGCCGCGGCCGTCCGCAGCGCCTCGCGGGTCTCGGGCAGGTCGGCGGTCCGCCAGGCGGCGAGGGCCAGGCGCATCGCGGTGCGCGGCTCGGTGGGGCGGAGAGTGTCCGACAGGGCGGCCGCCCTGCGGGCCTCCGCCTCGTCGCGCCGGCGCTCGCTGACGCCGCTCTGCCGCCAGGCGGCCACGCCCCCGAGCACGGCGAGACACAGCAGCACGGCCAGCGCACCGGTCAGCGTCCGCAGCCGGCGCGCGGCCCCGACCGCGGCACGGCGGCCGAGCTCGTACGCCGAGACGCTCGCGGCCAGGAACTCGCGCTCGAGCCGGTTCAACTCGCCCTCGCCCGCGCCGCCTTCGTCGCCGAAGACCTCCCGTGCCTCCGTGAGCCGGGTCCCCCGGTACAGCGCGCCCGCGTCACGGTCCAACTCGGCCCAGGCGAGGGCCGCTTCGGTGAGGCGGCGGTGCAGGCGCAGCCGCTCGCGGTCCTCGTCCACCCAGGCGCGCAGCCGTGGCCAGGCACCGATCAACGCCTCGTGGGCGAGGTCGACGGTGTCGCCGTCGACGGTCAGAAGGCGGGCGGCGACCAGGCGTTCGAGGACCCGGGAGGTCGTCTCGTCGGCGTCGAGTTCCGTGCGCTCGACAGGGCGCCGGGTGTCCTCGGTACCCTCGCCCGGGTTCACCAGGCGCAGCAGCAGTGCCCGCAGCGCGGCGGCCTCGACGGGTGTGCAGCGGGCGTGGGCGGCCTCCGCGGTGTGCGCGACGGCGCCCCGGACGCCGCCGACCGCCTCGTAGGCGGCGAGGGTGAGGGTCTTGCCGGTGCGCCGCCGCCAGACCTCGCGCAGCGCGTGGGCCATCAGCGGCAGGCCGCCGGGCTGGTCGGCCACGTCCGCGACGACGCGAGCGGTCAGGGCGCGTTCCACCACGTGTCGCCGCGCCGCTGCCGGCCGTAGCACGGCCTCCCGCAGCGCCGCCGCCGGCATCGGTCCGACCAGCAGCGTGGAGTCCCGCAGCGCCTCGGCGAGCGGCCCGTGGTCGGCGCAGCGGCCGTAGAAGTCGGCCCGTACGGCGAGCACCACCCGCAGCCTCGCCGCCGGCTCGGCCGCCGCGAGCAACCGCCGTAGGAAGTCCTCGCGTTCGGCGGGGTCGGCGCAGAGGGTGAAGACCTCCTCGAACTGGTCGACGACGAGCAGTGTGTCGCCGTGCGCGTCGTGGGGCGTGAAGAGGGCGGCGTGGGTGCGGGCCGGGTGGGGGCCGGGGGTGAACAGGCGGATGGCGGCGGGGCGTTCGGGTGGCTCGGTGGTCTCCCGCAGGGCGGGGATCAGCCCCGCCCGCAGCAACGACGACTTGCCGCTGCCCGAGGCGCCGACCACCGCCGCGACCCTCGTGCGGGCGGTGAGCCGCCGCAGCTCCGCCACCAACTCCGCCCGGCCGTGGAAGTGTTCGCCGTCGCCGGTCTCGAAGCGGGCGAGGCCCGGGTAGGGGCTGTCCCGGTCGTCGGTGTCCTCGGCCGCCCGTGCCTCGCCCGACTCGGCGACCGCCTCCCGCCTGCGTCGCCGCCATTCCCCGGGGTCGCCCCCGCAGGCGGTGACGAAGGCCAGCAGTACCGGCAGGGAGGGCAGCCGCTCACCGGCCGCCGCCGCGGAGAGGGTGGGCGCGGAGTAGCCGGCGCGCGCCGCCATCGCGCGGTAGGTCGGGGTGCCCGCCTCGTCGCGCAGTTTGCGCAGCTCGTAGGCGAAGCGCTGCACCGCCCCGGCCCCCGGATCCAGCGGTTTCTCCCGGCGCCCCATCCGTGTCTCCCCCTCGGTCACTGCAGGCCCGCACGTCAACAGCCGTTCCGCGCGGATTGATTGGCACGCCGGTTCGGGGCTGCCCATCAATCCGCCGGCGCCTGGACTCGTCGGTGCACGCCTTCCCGCCGGCCGCTCGCGCGGCCTGGTGACCGGCGTGCCGCGTCCGAGTCCCACCCCGCACCGGAGTCCGCCATCGCCACCCCACACTCTCCAGGACCCGTTCTCCGCCCCGTACGGTTGCCGCGCCGGCCGGCCCGACACCGATGGCGCGCTCCCGTGGACGTGGCCCTGCCCGTCGTCCTCTCGCTCCTCCTCGGCCTGTGGGGCGTCCGGCGCGAGGGCACGCTGTGGCGCGACGAGGCGGTCACGTACGACATGGCCCGGCGCGCGCTGCCCGACCTGTGGCCGACGCTGGAGCGGGTGGACGCCGTGCACGGGCTGTACTACCTGCTGCTGCACGGCCTGTTCGAGCTGCTGCCGGGCGCGGACCCGCTGCTCGTCCTGCGCCTGCCGTCGGTGCTGGCGATCACCGCGGCGAGCGGCACGCTGGCACTGCTGGGGCGCCGCCTGGCGGGGCCGCGCGTCGGGCTGCTGTCGGGGGTCGTCTTCGCGCTGCTGCCGCCGGTCCAGCGCTACGCGCAGGAGGGGCGGTCGTACGCGCTCGTGTGCGCCCTGGTCGTCTGGGCGTCGTATCTGCTGGTCCGCGCGGTGGAGACCCGCACCGAACGGGCCTGGGCCGGATACGGCACAGTTGTGCTGACCGCCTGTCTGCTGCACGAGTTCGCGGTCCTGGCCCTGGCGGCACACCTCGTGGCGCTGCCCCGGTCCGCCCGCCGGGCCGGGACACGAGTGGCCCTCGTCGTCCTGGTCTGTCTGGCCCCGCTCGCCCTGTTGAGTGCCCGCCAGTCGGAGCAGGTGTCGTGGATCGGCGGGATCGGGGGCGGCGCGCTCGCCGCGTTCGCCGGGGTGACGGCGCTCGGGGTGGCGTGCGCGGCGCTGCTGCGGGGCGGCCGGAGCGAAGGCCGCGTAACCCTGCCCGCGCTCGCCCTTCCCCTCCTCGTGCTGCCCGGCCTCCTCCTCGTCCTGCTCTCCCTGGTCAAGCCGCTGTACGTGGACCGGTACGTCCTGTACGGCCACGCCGGGACGGCCCTGCTGGTCGGCGCCGCCCTGGAGCGGCTGGTCCGCGCGGCCGGACGGGTACGGGCCGTCGCCCTGGCCGCGGCAGGGGCGGCCCTGCTCGCGCTGGTGCCGCTCACCGTGCAGCTGCGCACCCCGCAGAGCCGTACCGACGACGTCGCGGCCGTCGCCCGGGCCGTCGCCGCGGCGGGCCGGGACGCCGACGGGATCCTCTACCTCCCGTCGCGACGCCGTGTGTGGTCGCTGCCCGATCCGGCAGCCGTGCGCGGGCTGCGCGACCTCGCCCTCGAACGGGGCCCGGCCGGCTCCCGCACGCTGTACGGCACGGAGGTTCCCGCGCGGGTCATCCGCGCCCGCATGGTGGCGACGGCCCGCATCCTGGCGGTGGGCGACCCCGCCGGGCAGCCCCTGGACCGGACCGCTCAGGAGGACGTGAAGCGGCGGGTGCTCGCCGCGTACTTCGTGGAGTGCGGGACACGGCACGTCCAGGGGGCGCGGATCACGCTGTACGCCCGGCCGGGATCGTGCTGAGCCTCAGCTCGTCCGTACGGCGGTGTGCACCGTGTGGGCGGCGAGCACGAAGAGGTCGGGGCGGTGGTGCACGCTCGCCTTGTCGTCCGGGTCGAGGAGCCGGTCGAGGGTGGCGCGGTCGTCGGCGTCGAGGGCGTCGGCGAAGGTCTCACGCAGCCGGTCCAGGGACGCGGCGACGTGGGCGCGCGCCCGGTCGGACGCCGGTGCGGGCAGGTCCAGCAGGAAGCTGCGGGTCCGGTGGTGCGTCAGGCCCGCGGCGGTCAGCAGCGCCGGCCAGTCCTCGGTCACGGTGACGGAGCCCGGCAGGTCGGCCCGCATCCGGGCGAACCACTCCGCCTCCAGCGCGTCCAGCCGCGCCTGCAGTCCGGGGCGTCCGATCCCGAGGTCCCGGGGCAGGTACCGCGCGGGCAGGCCGCCCTCCATCAGCGCCACCGTCCCACCGGGTGCCAGCCGGGCGGCGAAGGCGGTGAGGGCGGCGCGCTGGTCACCGAGATGGTGCAGGCTGCGGCCGGCCCACAGCAGGTCGGCCGGATAGTCCAGTTCCTCGAGGATGTCGGGCAGTTCACCGGCCAGGGTGCCGAAACGGTCGCCGTGGCCGAGCCGGCCCGCCCGCTCCCGGGCCCGGTCGAGGAGCGGCTGGGAACCGTCGACCGCCATGACCCGGGCGCCGGGGAACGTCTCGGCGAACAGGCAGGAGACGACTCCTGGGCCGCTGCCCGCGTCGACGATCAGTCCCGGCTCGGTCACCTCCCTGCCCAGCCAGGCCAGGGCCCGCTCGTACAGCGGCGCGAACAACTCGGCCTGCGCCTCGAGATGCGGGGCCATCTCGGCCCAGTCGATGTCCGTGTGCCGATGGTCGTGGGGGTGACGGCCGTGGTGGTCGTGCTGGTCGTGCGCCATGGTGGTCAGCCTCTCGTCCGGGATGCCGCCAGCGTGCGCCGACGCACCGGGCGCGGGCCACTCCTGTTGCCGCGACGGCAAAACGGAGCACCCCGCGCCGCGGGCGCTGGGGCGAGCTGTCGCCTCCCGCGTCCGCGAGGTACGACAGCGCCACCACCGCGCGCCGCCCGCTCGCCGGGGGCCGCCGCCGGCCGGCGATGCAGGCGGAGATCCGCCGGGGCGGCCCGGTGGGGCCGGTCCCGGCGGATCACCCTTAGGTCACCCGCGCGTCACCCGCGGGATCGTGTGCGTCGCACCTCGTCGCGTCACACGGCCTCACAGCGCCGGGTACGCGTTCTTCATGAGCTCCTGGAACTGCGCCGAGAACCAGTGGCCGGACAGCGGCGCGTTGGCCAGGGCGCCCGACATGCTGTTGCCGTTGCGCGGGTTGCCCGTGTACGTCGGGTCGCACATGCGGTCGAAGCCCTTGCCCTCGTCGTTCGAGATGGCGGAGCTCGAGCCGTCGGACTCCCCCGGCGGCTTCATCCACACGTAGGCGTCGATCCCGGTCGCCGGGGCGGCCTTCGGGCGCTCGCCGAGGCCGGCACCGGACTGGTTGCACCAGTTGCCCATGTGGATGCGGCGGTCGTAGCGGCCGCCGTCGACGTAGGTGTCCACGCTGGTGGTCGCTCCCGGGCCGGTGGGCCGGGCGGTGCCGCCCCAGCCGTTGCGGGAGGTGTCGATCAGCATGCCGATGCCGGAGTTGAAGCCGACCGAGACGAGCTGGGTGCGGAACGCCTGGGCGTAGGACAGCTCGTCGACGTAGCGGTTCCAGTCGACCCACTTCGACTCGCGGACCGACTTGCCGGCCACTGAGTCGTTGATGGTGAAGTTGTTCTCCTTCAGGGCGCTGTAGTTGGCGGTGTTGGTGATGAAGCCGTGCACGTCGTTGACCGTGGCGCCCTCGGCCGTGGCGGCCTGCTTGAACAGGGTCGCCGACGGGGCGAAGTTGTCGTCCCAGCCGAGCCAGCCGTGGTGACCGGCGTCGATGTAGTTGTAGACGTTGGGGATCGCGCCGAGCTTGTGCAGCGCGTATCCGACACCCTTCACGTAGTTGCCGTTGGCGAGCATCGTGTCGCAGGCCGGCGTGGCGGTGGCCCTGCTGCCGGTGTTGGTGACCAGGTTGGGCAGCGAGTCGATCTCGATGGTGGTGACGATCCGCAGCGAGCTGTACTTGCTGTCGGCCAGGATCGCCGCGATCGGGTCGATGAACTGCGCCTTGTACTTGTCGATCTCCGTCGGACCGAGCTCACCGTTGGAGGCGAGGGCCGAGCAGTCACGTCCCGGCAGGTCGTAGACGACCAGCTGGACGACCTCTTCGCCGCTGCCCTTCTGCGCCAGGGCCGCGTCGAGGTGGGCGCGCAGCCCCATGCCGCCGTTCGCGCCGTTGATGGCGGCGATGCGGTCCAGCCACACACCGGTCGGCTGGCTGGAGATGCGGCTGCCGCCCGGCTCGGCGGCGGCCTTCGAGGACCACTCCGGGTTCACGTACACCTTGGCACCGCTGTACGGGTTGTCGACCTTGGTGGACGGGGTGCCGGGGTCGGTCGGGCCCGGATCGGTGGGGCCGCCGCCGTCGACGTTGCAGGTCACGCCGTCGAGGGTGAACGTGGTGGGCAGGGCGTTGGTCCCGCTGTAGGTGCCCTGGAAGCCGAAGCTGGCCGAACCGCCGGTCGCCAGCGTGCCGTTGTAGCTCTCGTTGGCGGCGGTGACGGCCGTACCGCTCTGGCTGATCTTCGCGTTCCAGCCGCTGGTGACCTTCTGGTTTCCGGCGTACGACCACTTCACCGCCCAACTGCTCTTGGCGGTACCGTTGTTGGTGACGGTCACGGCGGCGGTGAAACCGGTGTCCCACTGGTTCTGCACCTTGTAGTCCACGGTGCAGGGGACGGCGGCGAGCCCGGTGTCCCCGGGCGCGACGGCGAGCGCCGTCCCGGAGGCCCCGGCGACCAGCGCCAGGGCGGCGAGTATCGCTGTTCTGGTACGACTCATGAGTGCGGGTTCCTTCTCCGTAGCGGGTGTCGATGGCTCCGTTGCGGTTGGTGCGGCTCCGTTGCGGTTGGTGCGGGCTCCGTTGCGGTGGTCAGGGGTTGAGGGCGCGCAGGTGGTCGCGCAGCCCGATGCCGTACGACGTGGGCGTGCCGTCGTAGTCGGAGATCAGGGACGGGCCGGAGGAGCAGTCCCAGGTGTTCCAGGTCCAGCCGAGATACGACAGGGCCCGGTCGTCGAACCACTTCATGACCTGGTCGACGAATCCGTGCGAGCAGGTGTTCTCGCCGATCTCACCCGCCACCAGCGGTACCTGGGCGGCGACGGGGGCGAGCGTGGAGTTCCAGCAGCTCTCGTTGGCGCAGGTGTTGAAGTTGTAGACGTGGTAGGCGGCGGCGAGATTGCCCGCCGGGTCGGTGGGCCGGTACGTCAGCCACTGGCTGAGGTCGTTGGAGTAGGCGAGTCCGCCGGCCAGGACGGGGTTCTTGGCGCCGGTGGCGCGCACCGCGTCGACGAGATCCTGCATACCGGCGACCTCGTACCCGATGCCGGGGCAGGTGCCGCCGTCCCGCCAGCACTGCCAGGCCTGTGCGGCCGTGGAGGTGGCGCGGTCCGGGTAGGGCTCGTTGAACAGGTCGAACACCACGGCCGGGTCGTTCTTGAAGGTGTTCGCCGCCGACGACCAGAAGGAGGGTGAGTACCGCATGTCGGGCATCGGCTTCTGGCAGGTGGCGTGCACGTCGGAGCAGCCGGCCGAGTTACCGGTGTACTGCCCGTAGGACCAGTGCAGTTCGACGATCGGGGTCATGCCGTGGGCCTCGATCCTGGCGACGAGGTCCTTGACGGCGTTGACGTAGTTGGCGCCCGCGTACTCGGGTTTGATGTTGGACAGGCCCAGCCAGCACTCCTCGTTCAGCGGGATGCGCACGGTGTTGGCGTGCCAGTCGGCGATCGCCTGCACGGCGGCGTCGTCGACCGGGCCGTCCCAGATGCCGTAGCCCTGCACGCACATGAACTCGCCGCCGGAGCGGTTGACGCCGAGCAGTCGGCGGGTCTTGCCGCCGGCGTCCACGAGTTTGTTGCCCGAGACGTGCAGCGCGGGCGCCGTGCCGTCGCCCGGATCCGGCGGGTCGGTCGGGGTGGGCGTCGGCGTGGGGTCGGTGTCGGTGTTGCAGGGGGTGCCGTTCAGTTCGAACGACGTGGGGACGGCGTTGCTCGCCGACCAGGAGGCGATGAACCCGGCGCTGACGCTCGCGCCGGTGCCCAGCGAGCCGTTCCAGCTCTCGTTGGCCGCGGTCACGGTGGCACCGGACTGGGACCACTTGGCGTTCCAGCCCTGACTGACCTTCTGGCTGCCCGCGTAGGTGAAGGTGAGCTTCCAACCGCTCACCGCCGCGGCGTTGTTGGTGATCTTCACGGCGCCCTGGAAGCCGGTGTCCCACTGGCTGGTGACGGTGTACTCCACCGTGCAGGCGGGCGTGGCTCCCGACGCCGTGACCACCGGCACCAGCACGGACCCGAGAAGGGCGACCGAGCCGGCGACGGCTAAAAGTACTGAACGCGGGGGGTGTCGCATGAGCGAGTCCTCACAGCTCGGGCGCGTCGTGACGGACGCGTCGACTGATGGAATCGCTCCCACTGGTGCGAGTGAAGGTAGCGCCAAGTGTCAGCAAAGGACAGAGGAGTTGCTGACTTTCCCTCAACACACGCCGTCGAATCTTTTCGACTCTTCGAGCACCTTGACCGCCCCCACCCTCGTCCTCACTATGGGAGCGCTCCCACTGGTTCAAGGCTTGTTGCTGCTGCTCCGCCCCCCACTTCTCCGAGCCGCAAGGAGGAACCAGCGCATGCACCCAAGAAGGAGAGGCAGAGCCGTTCGACGGTTGTGGACCGCCGTCGTGGCCGCCCTGGCGCTTCCGTTCACCCTGTTGAGCACTACTTCAACTCCCGCACAGGCGGCGGCACTTCAGTGCAGCGTCGACTACAGGACGAACGACTGGGGTTCCGGCTTCACCGCGGACCTGACCCTCACCAACCGCGGCACGGACGTCATCGACGGCTGGACGCTGACGTACTCCTACGCGGGCAACCAGAAACTGTCGAACGGCTGGAACGGCACCTGGACCCAGTCCGGCCAGGCGGTCACGGTGAAGAACGCCTCGTACAACGCGAGGATCGCCGCCGGGGCCGCCGTGTCCACCGGTGGCCAGTTCACCTACAGCGGCACCAACACCGCGCCCACGTCCTTCGCGGTCAACGGCACCACCTGCGCCGGCGCCCACCAGCCGCCGGTCACCGTGCTGACCAGCCCCACCGCGGGCGCGGTCTACACCCAGGGTCAGGCGGTTCCGCTCGCGGCCACGGCCGCGGCCGCGGACAGCGCCACGGTCAGCAAGGTGGAGTTCTACGACGACACCACCCTGCTGGGCACCGACACCAGCTCGCCGTACTCGCTCTCGGCCTCTGGCTTGACCGTGGGCAGTCACTCCCTGGTGGCGAAGGCGTACGACAGCCTGGGCGCGTCCGCGGAGTCCACCCCGGTCGGCATCACCGTCGCCTCGGGCCCCGTCGTGGTCGCCTCGCCGGCCCAACTGGGCGTCCAGCGGGGCAAGACGGGGACGTACGAGGTGAAGCTGTCGACCCAGCCCTCGGCGAACGTGACCGTGGCGACGACCCGCGCGAGCGGCAACTCGGGGCTGTCGGTGACCGGCGGCGCCTCCCTCACCTTCACCCCGTCGAACTGGAGCACCGCGCAGAAGGTGACCATCACCGCCGACGCCTCCGGCACCGGTTCGGCGGCCTTCGAGTCGTCGGCCGCGGGCCACACCAAGGCGACGGTCACCGTGACGGAGCTGGCGGCCACCAAGGCGTACGACGCCCGCTTCCTGGACCTCTACGGCAAGATCACCAACCCCGCGAACGGCTACTTCTCACCGGAGGGCATCCCCTACCACTCGGTCGAGACACTGATCGTCGAGGCGCCGGACCAGGGCCACGAGACCACGTCGGAGGCGTACAGCTACCTCCTGTGGCTGCAGGCCATGTACGGCAAGGTGACCGGCGACTGGACGAAGTTCAACGGCGCCTGGGAGATCATGGAGAAGTACATGATCCCGACCCACGCCGACCAGCCGACCAACTCCTTCTACAACGCCTCCAAGCCGGCGACCTACGCGCCGGAACTGGACACGCCGAACGAGTACCCGGCCAAGCTGGACGGCGGGGTCTCGGTCGGATCGGATCCCATCGCCGGTGAACTGAAGACCGCATACGGCACGGACGACGTCTACGGTATGCACTGGCTCCAGGACGTCGACAACGTCTACGGCTTCGGCAACGAGCCCGGCAAGTGCGAGGCCGGCCCCACCGCGACCGGACCGTCGTACATCAACACCTTCCAGCGCGGCGCGCAGGAGTCGGTGTGGGAGACGGTGCCGCAGCCGACCTGCGACGCCTTCAAGTACGGCGGCACGAACGGGTACCTGGACCTGTTCACCGGTGACGCCTCGTACGCCAAGCAGTGGAAGTACACCAACGCACCGGACGCCGACGCGCGGGCGGTGCAGGCCGCCTACTGGGCCGACGTCTGGGCCAAGCAGCAGGGCAAGGGCGGTGACGTCTCCGCGACCGTCGGCAAGGCCGCGAAGATGGGCGACTACCTGCGCTACGCCATGTACGACAAGTACTTCAAGAAGATCGGCAACTGTGTCGGTCCGTCCACCTGTGCGGCCGGCACCGGCAAGGACGCCTCGTCGTACCTGCTGTCCTGGTACTACGCCTGGGGCGGCGCCACGGACACCAGCGCGGGCTGGGCCTGGCGCATCGGCTCCAGCCATGTCCACGGCGGCTACCAGAACCCGCTCGCGGCGTACGCCCTGAGCAGCTACGCCGACCTGAAGCCGAAGTCGGCGACGGGCCAGGCGGACTGGGCCAAGTCCCTCGACCGGCAGCTGGAGTTCTACCGCTGGCTGCAGTCGAACGAGGGCGGT
The DNA here is from genome assembly GCF_041435115.1 of Streptomyces sp. NBC_00289. Taxonomy (NCBI): domain Bacteria; kingdom Bacillati; phylum Actinomycetota; class Actinomycetes; order Kitasatosporales; family Streptomycetaceae; genus Streptomyces; species Streptomyces sp. NBC_00289. The sequence goes on from NZ_CP108046.1 coordinate 2,539,311, forward strand.
ATCGCGGGCGGTGCGACCAACAGCTGGGCCGGCCGCTACGCGACCCCGCCGGCCGGCACGTCGACCTTCTACGGCATGTACTACGACCAGCAGCCGGTCTACCACGACCCGCCGTCCAACCAGTGGTTCGGCTTCCAGGCGTGGTCCATGGAGCGGGTCGCCGAGTACTACCAGCAGACGGGCAGCGCGAACGCCAAGGCGGTCCTCGACAAGTGGGTCGACTGGGCGCTGTCCAAGACCACGATCAACCCCGACGGCAGCTTCCGGATCCCCTCCACGCTCCAGTGGTCGGGGCAGCCCGACACCTGGAACGCGTCAAGTCCCGGAGCCAACAGCGGACTTCACGTCACCGTCGCCGACTACACCGACGACGTGGGCGTGGCGGCCGCGTACGCCAAGACCCTGACGTACTACGCCGCCAAGTCCGGTGACACGGAGGCGAAGGCGACGGCGAAGGCGCTGCTGGACGGCATGTGGGCGAACAACCAGGACGCCCTCGGAGTCGCCGTCCCGGAGACCCGCGCCGACTACAACCGCTTCGACGACGGCGTGTACGTCCCCAGCGGCTGGAGCGGCAGGATGCCGAACGGCGACACGATCAACAGCTCCTCGACGTTCGCCTCGATGCGGTCCTTCTACAAGAACGACCCGGCCTGGTCGAAGATCGAGGGCTACCTCGCGGGCGGTGCCGCGCCCGTGTTCACGTACCACCGGTTCTGGGCCCAGGCGGACATCGCCCTGGCCATGGGCTCGTACGCGGAGCTCCTCGAATAGCCCCCGCCGGGCGCCCCACGGGGCGGGCGGTACGAAGACCGCGGGCGGTGTGTGGCTGATCCCGCGGTTCCCCGCGCCCCCTGGGGCGCGGGGGCAGCACCGCGCCCCTCCGGGACGCCCGGAGCTTCGCGTGCGTGGCCCCGTCACCTGACGACGGGGCCCGGTACCGCAACAGGCAACGTCGGCCCCGTCGCGAACGTTGCCTGCCGCGGCACCGGCCGGGCGGCCCCCACCCGCACGGGGGGCCGCCCGGCCATCGCGCCTTTCCACCCCCACCCGCCCGGAAAGGACGACCTGTGCGAAGAACCCGAATCCTCACCGCCGTGCTGGCGCTGGCGGCCGGTCTGCTCGCGGGCTCCCCGCCCGCGCTGGCGGCGAGCACCCCCAAGGTGACGCTCGCGGCCGACACGTACACCTGGCAGAACGCCCGGATCGACGGCGGCGGCTTCGTCCCCGGCATCGTCTTCAACCGCACCGAGAAGAACCTCGCCTACGCCCGCACCGACATCGGCGGCGCCTACCGCTGGCAGGAGTCGACGAAGACCTGGACGCCCCTGCTGGACGCGGTCGGCTGGGACGACTGGGGGCACACCGGTGTGGTGAGTCTCGCGTCCGACTCGGCCGACCCGAACAGGGTGTACGCGGCCGTGGGCACGTACACCAACGGCTGGGACCCCGGCAACGGGGCCGTGCTGCGGTCCGCCGACCGGGGCGCGAGCTGGCAGAGGACCGATCTGCCGTTCAAGCTCGGCGGCAACATGCCCGGCCGGGGCATGGGCGAGCGGCTCGCGGTCGACCCGAACCGGAACAGCGTGCTGTATCTGGGCGCGCCCAGCGGCAAGGGCCTGTGGCGCTCGACGGACTCCGGCGTCACCTGGTCGCAGGTGGGCAACTTCCCCAACGTCGGCAACTACGTACAGGACCCGAGCGACACGAGCGGGTACGCGTCCGACAACCAGGGCATCGCCTGGGTCACCTTCGACGAGTCCACGGGCACGTCGGGCAGCGCGACGAAGACGGTCTACGTCGGGGTCGCCGACAAGGACAACGCGGTGTACCGGTCCACCGACGCGGGCGCGACCTGGAGCCGGCTGGCCGGACAGCCGACCGGCTATCTCGCGCACAAGGGTGTACTGGATACGAAGAACGGCTACCTGTACATCGCATACAGCGACAAGGGCGGCCCCTACGACGGGGGCAAGGGCCGGCTGTGGCGGTACGCGACCGCGACCGGCACCTGGACGGACATCAGCCCGGTCGCGGAGGCCGACACCTACTACGGCTTCAGCGGCCTGACCGTGGACCGGCAGCATCCCGGCACGGTGATGGCGACGGCGTACAGCTCCTGGTGGCCGGACACCCAGATCTTCCGCTCCACGGACAGCGGCGGCACCTGGACGAAGGCGTGGGACTACACGTCGTACCCCAACCGCTCGAACCGCTACACGATGGACGTCTCGTCGTCGCCCTGGCTGACCTGGGGCGCGAATCCCTCGCCGCCCGAACAGACGCCGAAACTCGGGTGGATGACGGAGTCGATGGAGATCGACCCGTTCGACTCGGCCCGGATGATGTACGGGACGGGAGCCACGCTGTACGGCACGGAGAACCTCACCGACTGGGACAGCGGCGGCCAGTTCACCATCAGGCCGATGGTGCGGGGCCTGGAGGAGACCGCGGTCAACGACCTCGCCTCTCCCCCGTCCGGAGCACCCTTGCTGAGCGCCCTGGGTGACATCGGCGGCTTCCGCCACACGGACCTCACCAAGGTGCCGTCGATGATGTACACCTCGCCGAACTTCACCACGACCACCAGTCTGGACTTCGCCGAGACCAACCCGAACACGGTCGTACGGACCGGCAACCTCGACTCCGGCCCCCACATCGCGTTCTCGACGGACAACGGCGCCAACTGGTTCGCGGGGACGGATCCCTCGGGCGTCAGCGGCGGCGGCACGGTCGCGGCGGCGGCCGACGGAAGCCGGTTCGTGTGGAGCCCCGAGGGCGCCGGCGTGCAGTACGCGACCGGCTTCGGCACCTCCTGGTCGGCGTCGAGCGGCATCCCGGCGGGCGCGGTCGTGGAATCGGACCGGGTGGATTCCAGGACGTTCTACGGCTTCGCGTCCGGGAAGTTCTACGTCAGTACGGACGGCGGCGCGACCTTCACCGCCTCCTCGGCCACCGGGCTGCCGGGCGGAGACAGCGTCCGCTTCAAGGCGCTGCCCGGCACGAAGGGTGACGTGTGGCTGGCGGGCGGCGCGAGCGACGGCGCCTACGGCCTGTGGCACTCGACGGACGGCGGGGCGAGCTTCACCCGGCTCTCCAACGTCGAGCAGGCCGACACGATCGGGTTCGGCAAGGCGGCGACCGGCGCCGCGTACCAGACGCTGTTCACCAGCGCGAAGATCGGCGGGGTGCGCGGCATCTTCCGCTCGACGGACAAGGGCGCCACCTGGACCCGTGTCAACGACTCCGCCCACCAGTACGGCTGGACGGGCGCGGCGATCACCGGTGACCCGCGCGTCTACGGCCGGGTGTACGTGTCGACCAACGGCCGGGGCGTCGTCTACGGCGACACCTCCGACACCGGAGGCGGCGGTGGCGGCACCGACCCCACCCCCACACCGACGGGCGCCTGCACGGTGACCTACCGGGTCACCAACCAGTGGTCGGGCGGCTTCCAGGCGGACGTACGGCTCGCCAACACGGGATCGAGCGCCTGGAGCGGCTGGTCCCTCGGCTGGTCGTTCGCGGACGGGCAGAAGATCACGCAGGTGTGGAACGCCGAGTACACGCAGTCCGGTACGGCGGTCTCCGCGAAGAACGTCGGCTGGAACGGCACGGTGGCGGCGGGCTCGTCGGTGAGCTTCGGGTTCACGGGGAGCTGGTCGGGGTCGAACGCGAGACCGGCCGCGTTCCGGCTGGGCGACCAGAGCTGCACCGTCGCCTAATGGGAGCTGCCGGGTCGGAGAGACTCGGTGCCGTAGCCGCCAGCAGGTGAGCACTACCGACGCCGGAACCGTTCGAGTTCTGGGTTCAGACCGTGCCCCTGCTGGTCGGCCGGGAGGCCAGACCGCTGATGGGGTGGCGTGCCTGCCCCGCGGGGCGTGAGCACTGAATCCATTAGGCCGCGCGCCGTGCCTTCCGCAGGCTGCACCGCCCTGTGCCGTACGTGATTGGGGAGAGTCTGTTGCTGCTGATCGGTGATGACTGGGCCGAGGACCACCACGATGTCGAGCTCCAGGACGAGACGGGCCGCAAGCTCGCCGCGGCGAAACTACCCGAAGGCGTGGAGGGCATCGCCAGGCTGCACGAACTCGTGGGCCGACACGGTGGTGAGGGCCTGGACCCGGCCGGGGTGGTGGTGGGGATCGAGACCGACCGCGGTTCGTGGGTGCAGGCCCTGGCCGCCTCGGGTTACCAGGTCTATGCGATCAACCCGCGGCAGGTGGCCCGTTTCAAGGAGCGCTACGGCACTTCCGGGGCCAAGAGCGACAAGGGCGACGCGCACGCGTTGGCTGACATGGTCCGCATCGACCGGGACCAGCTGCGGCCGGTGGCCGGCGACAGCGAACAGGCCCAGGCCGTCAAGGTCGTCGCCCGCGCCCATCAGACCCTGATCTGGGAACGCACCCGCACCTTCCAGCGGTTGCGCACCACGCTGCGCGAGTACTTCCCTGCCGCCCTGAACGCCTACGCCGACCTGACGCTGAACAGCACGGACGCGATGGAACTGCTGATCAAGGCCCCTACCCCGACGGCAGCGGCGAAGCTGACCCGCACCCAGATCATTGCGGTCCTGGCCCGCGCCCGCCGCCGCAACCGGGACGCGAAAGCGGTCACCATCCAGACCGCCTTACGCGAACAGCAGCTCGGCCTGCCCGAGCCGGTCACCGCCGCCTACGCGGCCACCACCACCGCACACGCACGGCTGATCATCGCGCTGAACGAACAGATAGCCGCGATGGAAGAGCAGGTGAAGGCACATTTTCTCGCGCACCCGGACGCTGAGATCTACCTCTCGATGCCCGGCATTGCGGAGATCACCGGCGCCCGGGTGCTCGCCGAGTTCGGGGACGACCCCGCCCGATACGCCAGCGCGAAGGCCAGAAAGAACTACGCCGGCACCAGCCCCATCACCCGGGCCTCCGGTAAGAGCCACACCGTCCAGTCCCGCTACGTCCGCAACAACCGTCTCGCCGACGCCCTCCAGCACCAGGCATTCGCCGCCCTGCGCGTCTCACCCGGCGCCCGCCGCTACTACGACAAACAACGCGCCCGCGAAGCGGGCTACAACCCCGCCCTACGCCAGGTAGGCAACCGCCTCGTCGGCATCCTCCACGGCTGCCTCAAAACCCGCACCACCTACAGCGAAGCAACCGCCTGGTCACACCACGCCCAGACACACGCCCCTTGACGTCAAACGACATGGGGTGTCTGAACCGGGAGTGTCATGAATCAGGTGTGGATCTCCCCGAAGGAGTGAGCCTGATGAGTACGACGACTGGTCACCTGATCGAGACCGTGGAGGGCGTGTCGCTTGCCGAGGTCGGCGGTGGCGTCGAGGGTGCCGACGTGAAGTCGATGCCGGTGTCGCAGAATGGTCTGTCCAGTGAGCTGCTGGAGGAGCTGGCCGCGCTCGCGGCCGAGAAGGTCCGCGGAGAGGGACTGCGGCTGATGGGCGAGGGCGGCCTGCTGCCCGAGCTCGCTCAGCACCTGATGCAGTCCGCGCTGGAAGCAGAGATGGACCAGCACCTGGCCGACGGGGTCGGCCGCGTCGGCGGGCGCGGGTCGCGCTCGGGCGGCAACACCCGCAACGGCTACCGGAGCAAGAAGGTGATGACGGAGGTCGGCGCCGTCACGGTGCAGATCCCGCGAGACCGTCTGGGCACCTTCCAGCCCCGGCTGCTGCCCAAGTACGCCCGCCGCACTGGTGCGTTGGACGACCTGGTGATCTCGCTGACCGCAAAGGGCCTGACCTCCGGCGAGATCGTCTCCCATCTCGCCCAGACGTACGGGATGACGACAACGAAGGAGACCATCTCCACGATCACCGACAAGGCCCTGGAATCGATGGCGGAATGGCGCACCCGCCCGCTCGACGCGGTCTACCCGGTCGTCTTCATCGATGCCGTGCACGTCAAGATCCGAGACGGTCATGTCGCCAACCGGCCCATCTACGTGGCCATCGCGGTCACCGCCGACGGCTACCGCGAGATCCTCGGCCTGTGGGCCGGCGACGGCGGCGAGGGCGCCAAGTACTGGCAGACGGTGCTCACCGAGATCAAGAACAGAGGCGTCCGTGATGTGCTGATGCTGGTCTGCGACGGGCTCAGCGCCCTGCCCGACGCGGTGAACGCCGTCTGGCCCCGGACTGTGGTGCAGACTTGCGTGGTTCATCTCCTGCGCGCGAGTCTGCGGTATGCCTCACGCCGCGACTGGGCCGACGTCGCACGCGACCTCAAGCCCGTCTACACCGCTGTCAACGAGGACGAGGCCCGGGCACGGCTGACCGACTTCGACGACAAGTGGGGCAAGCGCTATCCGTCGATCGCCGGGACCTGGGAGCGGGCCTGGAGCGAATTCGTGCCCTTCCTCGGTCTGCCCGACGCGATCCGGCAGGTCGTCTACACCACGAACGCGATCGAGTCCCTCAACGCCCGCTACCGGCGCGCGGCCCAGGCCTGCGGACACTTCCCCAACGAGACCGCCGCCTTGAAACGCCTCTACCTCGCCACCCTCGCACTCGACCCCACCGGCCGCGGCCGCCAGCGCTGGAACAACCGCTGGAAAAGCGCTTTGAACGAGTTCGACGTTCTCTTCGACGGCCGCCTTACCGCCGGACGAGTGTAGGCCGACCAGCCCACCGAAAAACCTGTAGGCCAAACAGACGAACCACACCTGAATCCTGATAGACCCTCTGAACCGGGTCAGCCGAATCGGTGGGTGCGGGCCCGGGAGGGCGCGCACCCACCGTCGTTCACGGGGTGTAGACCGTCGGGCGCGGTGCCGTCGGCATTCCGTCGCCGATGAAGAAGCTCGGGTGCGGGGGCTGGTTGTAGGCGGTGTTCTGCCAGGCCAGTGCGGTGCGGTATTGGGTGTCGTGGAGGAGGGTCGTGATCCTCGTGGTCGTCTCCACCGGGGTGGAGTAGATCCGCAGAGCCGTGTTGGCGCTGGTCGGCCAGACGACCTCCTCGCGCCAGTCGCCGAGGATGTCGCCGGACAGCGACGGGGTCGCCTTGGTGCCGTTGCCGGAGTGGACCGAGGCGCCGGTCAGCAGGCGGGTGTCGGACGAGGCGCCGTACTTGTCGATGTGGGTGCCGTCGAGGAGTTCGCGGACCGGGTCGCCGTCCCACCAGCACAGGAAGTTGGTGCTGGACGGCTTGCGGGTGGACACCACCGTGCCCTTGGGGCCGCGGACGCCGCTCTCCGAGGACGACCACGACTCGGCGCCCGCGCTGCCGGCCCAGATGTCCCCGGCCACGCCGCGCCCGTTGTCGCCGTTGGCGGGGGTGGACCAGATGACCTGGCCGGTCCTCGCGTCGGCCATCCAGGAGGAGGGCTTCGAGCCGTCCTCGTCGACCTTGAACTCCTCCAGGCCGGCGCGGGACGGGTCCAGGTCGCCCACGTGCATCGCGTCCCCGTGGCCGTTCTTCGTCGTCCACAGGCCGGAGCCGTTGTCGTCCACGGTCATCGAGCCGTACACGATCTCGTCCCTGCCGTCGCCGTCCACGTCCGCGACCGACAGCTGGTGGTTGCCCTGGCCGTCGTATCCCTTGCCGCTGTTGGTGGAGGAACTGGTGTCGAAGGTCCAGCGGCGGGTGAACGCGCCGCCGCGCCAGTCCCAGGCGGCGATCACGGTCCGGGTGTAGTAGCCGCGCGCCATGACCAGTGAGGGGCGGGAGCCGTCCAGGTAGGCGGTTCCGGCGAGGAAGCGGTCGACACGGTTGCCGTAGGAGTCGCCCCACGAGGAGACCGTGCCGCGGGCCGGGACGTAGTCCACCGTCCCCATCGCCCGTCCGGTCTGGCCGTTGAACATGGTCAGGTACTCGGGGCCGGACAGGACGTATCCGCTGGAGTTGCGGTGGTCGGCGGAGGAGCTGCCGATGACGGTGCCCGCCCCGTCGACCGTGCCGTCGGCCGTCTTCATGGCGACCTCGGCCTTGCCGTCGCCGTCGTAGTCGTACACCTGGAACTGCGTGTAGTGCGCGCCCGAGCGGATGTTGCGGCCCAGGTCGACGCGCCACAGCCGGGTGCCGTCGAGTCTGACGCCGTCGACGATCGTGTTGCCGGTGTAGCCGGACTGGGAGTTGTCCTTGGCGTTGGTGGGCTGCCACTTCAGGACGAAGTCCACCTGGCCGTCGCCGTCGAGGTCGCCGACGGACGCGTCGTTCGCCTCGTAGGTGTACGCGACGCCGTCCGGGGTGGTGCCGCCGGCGGGCGGGCTGATCGGCACGTCCTTGTAGCCGGTGCGGAACTGGATCGCGTGGACGGAGTCGCCCTGCTCCACGCCGTTCACGATCGCGCGGACCGTGTAGTCGGCCGAGTTGGGCGCACCGGAGTGGAAGTAGTTCGTGGCGCCGGTGAGGGGGGTCGAGTTGACCTTGGTGCCGGCCCGGTAGACGTTGAAGGAGACGTCGCCCGGGTCGGTGCCGAGCCAGCGCCAGCTGATCAGGTTGCCGCTGTCGGTGTGGACGCTGACGACGCCCCGGTCCAGCCTCTCGACCTGGCGGGCGGTGGCGGCCTCGGCCGTGCCGGGGGTGAGCGTGGTCAGTCCGGCGCCGATCAGGGCCGCGGCGGCGGTCAGCGCGGAGAGGGCGGCCGTTCGCCCGCGCCGCCTGCGCGGACGTGGATGGGGACGGGGGTGCGGATGCGGGTGCGGGTGCTGCACGAGACGTACCTCCTGGGAGGACGGGGCGGGTTCCGTCCTGTCAGTTGCCGCCGGTGGCGGTGGAGTTGCCGTATCGGGCGGCCAGTTCGGTGACCGTCCGGGCGATCCGCTCACGCAGTTCGGGCGGCTCCAGGACCTCGATGCCGGTGCCCAGGCGCAGAAACGTGTCATGGGCGTGGTCGAGGGACTCGACGGGGACCGTCGCCCGCGTCCAACCGTCGGGCTCCGCACGTCCGTTGGCCTGTACGGCGGCACCGGCCGGTCCGGTGAGGCGCACTCCCGGTGCCAGCCGGACCACGGCCTCGCCGCGGTACAGCCGGTCGTGGAAGTCGCGCTGGTACGCCGTCCAGTACGCGGCCAGATCGAAGTCGTCGGGCCGGGTGAACTCCTCGTCGGACACGGTGAGCCGGAGGATCTGGTCGACGCGGAAGGTGCGCGGCCCCGGTCCGGCGACGACGTACCAGCGGCCCGCCTTGAGGACCAGGCCGTAGGGCTCCATACGGCGCTCCACATCGGTGGGCTCACGCCATCGACGGTATACGGTATGCAGGATACGGCTGTCCCACACCGCTCCGGCGACCGCCGACAGGTAGGGCGTCTGCTCGGCGTCCGCGTACCAGCCGGGAGCGTCGAGGTGGAAGCGGCCACTGACACGGTCGGCGTGCCCGCGCAGTTCCGGGGGCAGGGCGGCGCGCACCTTGAGCTGGGCGGCCGCGAGAACCGGCCCGAGACCGAGTTCGGCGGCGGGACCGGGGGCGCCCGCCAGGAACAGGGCCTCGGCCTCGCCGGCCGTGAGGCCGGTCAGGCGGGTGCGGTAGCCGTCGAGGAGGCGGTAACCCCCGGCGTGGCCCGCGTCGCCGTACAACGGGACGCCGGCCGCGCCGAGCGCCTCGACGTCCCGGTAGACCGTACGGACCGAGACCTCGAGCTCTTCGGCGAGCTGGGCGGCGGTCATCCGGCCGCGGGTCTGGAGCAGCAGCAGGATCGAAACGAGCCGGGCGGATTTCACCCCGGCAGGATCCCAGACTTCACTGACAGAAGATGTCAGTGAAGGGGGCCTAGCGTCCTGCCATGGCCTTCACGGAGAAACTGCTGACCGTGCCACCGCCGATCGAGATGGCGGGCCGGCGGATCAAGCGCTACCACGTCACCGCGGACCCGGCGGGCATCGCGCCGGAGGTGGAGCGGGCGGCGTACGCGATCCTGCCGAAACTGCTGCCGGAACCGGACGGCACGCCGCCGGCCACGTTCGTGGTGCTGCACCGGGGCGGTGACGACGGCGCCTATCTGAACGCGTACAGCTGGGTGTGGGACAACGTCCTGCACTTCCGGGGCGCGTCGGCGGGGCAGCCGGTGCTGGGCTGCCCGGACCGCGACCCCACCCACTTCGTCACCCCGGACCTGCCGTGGATCGGCTGCGTCTGGGAACTGCCGCCGATCCTGCACGAACGGGACGCCTGGGTACGGCATCTGCTGGCCCCCGAAGTACCCGATCTGGACGCCTACTTGGCCGACTGTCTGCCCGCCGGAACCACCGGAGACCGCTCATGAGCAGCCCGCACGACTTCGACTTCCTGCACGGCGACTGGGACGTCCACCACCGTCGCCGCACCGACTTCCTCGACCCCGGCGCCGACTGGGAGGAGTTCGTCGCCACGAGCCGCTGCTGGAGCCTGTTCGACGGGGCCGCGAACATCGACGAGCTGGACGTGCCGGACCAGGGCTGGAAGGGTCTGACGCTGCGGTTGTTCGACCGCGAGAGGCACACGTGGGCGCTGAACTGGTCCTCCAGCCGCAGCGGAAGGCTGTTCCCGCCGGTGTCCGGCCGTTTCCAGCACGCATCCGGCGACGTCCGCGGTGTGTTCCACGGCGACGACACCCACGACGGGAAGGACGTGCGGGTGCGGTTCGTGTGGTCGGGGATCTCGGACACCACCGCCCGCTGGGAGCAGGCGTTCTCGCTCGACGGCGGCGACGGTTGGCTGCCGAACTGGAGCATGGACTTCACGCGGCGGACGGGTTCCTGAACACGGCGGATCACCGCACGCCCTCGATCATTGAGCCTCCGGCCCCTCCCGGCCCCTCCCGGCCCGTCCGGCTACAGGACACAGGGCGCAGCGCCCGGCCCCCCGGCCTCGCCGCTCAGGCCGCCCCGTGTCCGGGGGCGAGCGCCGCCACCTTGCGGGCGAGCTCGAAGTCCAGCTCCGTCACGGCGCCGCCCGCGCTGTGGGTGTTCACGGCCAGGGACACGGTGTCGTAGCCGAGGGTGAGGTCGGAGTGGTGGTTGAGCTCCTCCTGCACCTGGGCGATGTGGATCACCATCGCCGTGGCCGCGAAGTGCGAGCCGAGCCGGTAGGAACGGGTGAGGCGGTCGCCGTCGAGCGACCAGCCCGGCAGCTCCGCGAGCCGGTCCTCGATCTCCTTCTGCGACAGCGGTTCGACGGACATGGCCGCGCTCCTTCCAGGGTGCCGGGTGCCCTTTCAGCCTGCCACATGTGTGCCGTCGCGGCCCTGGTCGCAGGGGCGGCCGACAGGCGGGTGCGGCCCCTGCCCGGTGCACCGCCGCGGGCTTCCCGCAACGGCTTCCCCGGCTCGTTGGCGCGGGGCCTTTTCGACTACGGTCGTGCGTATGCCCACGGTCTCGTCCGGTACCGCCGCCGCACCCGTCACCACGTCCGCGGACCAGGGGGTCGGCCCGCTGCTGCGGGCCTGGCGGGAACGACGGCGGGTCAGCCAGCTGGAGCTGGCACTGCGTGCCGACTCCTCGGCCCGGCACATCAGTTTCGTCGAGACCGGCCGCTCCCGGCCCAGCGAGGAGATGGTGCTGCGGCTGGCCGAACACCTCGACGTCCCGGTGCGCGAGCGCAACGCGCTGCTGCTGGCGGCCGGTTACGCACCGCACTACCCGCAGACCCCGTGGGAGGACCCCGCGCTCGACGCCCTGCGCGAGGGCATGGAGCGGCTGATCCGGGGCTACGAGCCCTACCCGGCGCTGGTCGTCGACGCCACCTACCGGGTGGTGGCCGCGAACCGTGGCGTCATGCTGCTGCTCGACGGCGTACCGGAGTCGCTGCTCGCCCCTCCGCTCAACGCGATGCGGCTCACCCTCCACCCCGAGGGGCTGGCGCCGCGCATCCGCAACCTCCGTGAGTGGCGCGGCCATCTGCTCGCCCAGATGGAACGGCAGATCGCCCTGCACCGCTCGCGGCCGTTGCGGGAGTTGTACGAGGAGGTCGCGGCCTATCCGGTGCCGAGGACGCGGGACGAGGAGCGGCCGGCCGAGTCCGTCGCGTACTTCGCGCTGCCGATGCGGGTCGAGCACAAGGGGCGGACGCTGTCCTTCGTCTCCTCCATCTCCACCTTCAACACCCCCATGGACGTGACCGTCGCCGAGCTTGCCATCGAGACGTTCCTCCCGGCCGACCCGGCCACCGCCGAGTACCTTCGCTCAGCGCTGCGCTGACCCGGCCCGGCCCGTCCGGCGCTTTCCTCACCTCCGCCCCTGTGAGACCGGCGGCACGGCATGTCACACTGCTCGCGTACTTCGGCGCGTATGGGGAGGCGTGGCGTGAGTGAGCGGCGGCCCGCGCCCACCGTCGGACAGGTGGTGCTCGGCAGGCGCCTGCAGGAATTGCGGGAGGCGGCCGGCCTCAAGCGCGAGGAGGCCGCGCGCGTACTGCGGGTGGCCCCGACGACCGTACGGCGGATGGAAATGGCCGAGGTCGCGCTGAAGATCCCGTATGTGCAGGTGCTCCTGGAGACGTACGGCGTGGCCGACGAGGAGACGACGGCCTTCGTCGCGCTGGCCGAGGAGGCGAACGAGCCGGGCTGGTGGCAGCGGTTCCACGACGTGCTGCCGGAGTGGTTCAGCATGTACGTGAGTCTCGAGGGGGCCGCCCGGATCATCCGGTCCTACGAGCCGCACTTCGTGCCCGGGCTGCTGCAGACCGAGGGGTACGCGCGTGCCGTGATGGAGGCCGGGACCATCGGGCAGACGGGGCCGGAGGCGATCGAGCGGCACGTGTCGCTGCGACTGGCCCGGCAGCGGCTGCTGGAGGGCGGCAACCCGCCCCACCTGTGGGTGATCATGGACGAGACGGTGCTGCTGCGCCCGGTGAGCATGCGCGGCGAGGTGATGCGCGATCAGCTGGACAAGCTGCTGGAGTTCGCCGACCGCGACCGCGTCACGCTCCAGGTCGCCGAGTTCGCGGACGGGCCGCACCCGGGGACGTACGCGCCGTTCTCCCTCTTCCGGTTCGGCGAGCCGGAACTGCCCGACATGGTCTTCACCGAGTACCTGACCGGGGCCCTCTACCTGGACTCCCGCAGGGAGGTCGCCACGCACCTGGAGGTCCTCGACCACATGTCGGCGCAGGCCGCGTCGGCCGAACGCACCAAGACGCTCCTCCGTGAGCGACGCGAGGCTTTCTGAACCGGCCCGACCCACGCATCGGCACGATCCACGAACCCGCACCTCCCCCGCGCACGCACGGCACCATCCGCCCGGTGTCCCGCAGCCCGAGGAGACGACACCGCCCGTACTGCCGTGCCCTGTCCGGGAGTCGCCGACCGACAGCCCGGCCTCGGCGACGGTACGGGTCCTGCCCGCGCGCGGCCGCCCCGGACCGGCGGCCGCGCGAGGACCGGGATCAGGCGAGCTCTGCGGTCAGCGTGATCGTCGTGCCGGTGAGGGCCTGGCTGACCGGGCAGTTCTTCTTGGCGTCCTCGGCGGCCGAGGCGAAGCCGGCGGCGTCCAGGCCGGGCACCTCGCCGCGCACGGTGAGGTGGATGCCGGTGATGCCCTCGCCGGGCTGGAAGGTGACGTCGGCCTTCGTCTCCAGCCGGGTGGGCGGAGTGCCCGCACCGGCCAGGCCGTGCGACAGCGCCATGGAGAAGCAGCTGGAGTGGGCGGCGGCGATCAGCTCCTCGGGGCTGGTCTTGCCGTTGGCCTGCTCGGCGCGCGACGGCCACGACACCGGCTGCGCCCCGATGCCGGAGGAGTCGAAGGTGACGACACCGTTGCCCTCGAGCAGGTTGCCTTCCCAGACGGTGTGTGCGGTACGCGTGGTAGCCACGGTCATTCCTTTCACGAGTGGTCCCGGTGACGGGTTGCCCACCCCATCCGATCACACTCCGGCTCAACTCACCCGGAAGACCGGTCCCCGTGCGGTGAACGGCAGTCGCGCCCCCTGCGGAATCAGGTACGCGTGCTCGCGCCGTACCCGCAGGACGTCGCACCAGCCGTCCGTGATCACCAGGATCGGCGCGGCGGGCGGGAAGTCGTCCGCGCGGTGCAGCAGGTCGACGCCGGGCTGCAGGACCGTGCCGCCGCGGCCGTGCACCCGCACCCGGCCGGCGATGTCCGCGACCGGCAGATAGCCCGCGTCGTGGGGGGCCGCGTCGCAGAACACGACCCGGGCGGCCGGCACGTCCCGGGCATCGGCGTAGGAGGCGATGGCGCCCAACGCCTTGCCCAGCAGCACCCGTTCCATGGAACCGGAGGTGTCGAGGACCACGCCGAAGGTGCAGCGGGCGATCTCCTCGGGCGGGAAGGAGCGGCCCGCGCGCGGGATGTCGGGGGTCGCGGCCTGCCGGCGCGAGGGACGCGCGTACGACCGTACGGCCACGGGGCTGGGCACGAACTCGTCGAACCAGCGGGCCAGTCCTGCGTCCCAGGGCAGCGGTGGATGGCTGAGCGCGCGGATCTCCTCGACGAGGCCGCCGGGCAGGAAGCCGCGTTCCTGGTGCTCGTGCAGGTCCAGGCCGCGGGCCAGGCCCCGGCGGTAGAACTCGTCGAGGTCGACGTAGGGTCCGGGGGCGCCGAGCGGGCCGCCGAGTACGTCGCCGAGGCCCTTGCCGCGCAGGGTGGCCAGGCGCCGCATCCGTCGCAGGTCGCCGGCGATCCGGTCGTAGACCTCCTCCGCGGAGAGGCCGGTCAGGGCCGGGTCGTGCAGCAGGCCGTCGGGCATGGTGCCGACCTGCATCTCGCCGAGCCAGCCGTTGATGACGTAGTCGCAGGCGATGTTGAACAGGTACGGGTCGCGGGTGCCGCACCGGTCGCCGTGCCGCAGGGCGGCGTGCAGCATCTCGTGGGCGAGGACGAACCTCCACTCCTCGTCGTAGAGTTGACGCAGCGGGTTGACGTAGATCTCGCCCGCCCCGGCGTCGACGGCGGCGACGGAGATGTCGTGCGCGCGGGCGAGTTCGGCGTCGGCGACGAGGGTGATGCCGGCCGCGATGCCGCCGAGCAGCGGATACGAGGAGACGAACCAGCTCAGGGCCTTCTCCCAGGGCCGCAGACGGGTCGGTTCGCCCTCCATGGAGTCGCGTCGGCCGCCCGCCATGTCGAGCGCGGTGGACATCGTGCGGGCCAGCGCGTGCGCGAAGGCGAGCTGCCAGTCCGGCAGCGCCCCGGACCAGCCTTCCCAGGTCAGCAGCAGCTGGTCGGGCTCGTGGCCGGCCGTGCCGCAGTGCTCGTAGGCGGCGGGCAGTCCGCTCTTGCGCCAGCGGTCGGCCAGTTGCTCCTCGTCGCCGTCGGGGTAGGCGGCGGGCAGGTGTTCGGGGGTGCGGCCGACGGTGAAGGTGAGCAGGAAACGGTTGACGACGGCGCAGCGGGCGGCGAGGTCGTGGCGGTCGGGCTGCTCGCGCCGGCCCTTAGCGGCCGGGACGTGTCCGAAGCCGAGGTGGAGCAGGGCGTGGGCGAGGGCCCAGGCCCAGTCGGCCGGGTCGGCGAGGCGGGCCGGGTGGGCGTGCAGGGTGCCGTCGGAGTCGACGCGGACGAGCCCGTCCCGCGGCGCGAGGGCGCATTCCTCCTGGCGGCAGGTGTCGAAGGCGAACGCGCCCAGCGCCGGGTTGGCCTTGACCAACCGCATCCCTTCGGCGAACGCCTCGCCCGCCAGGTCCCGTTTCTTACGGCCCCTGCCCTGCCGGCCCCGGTCGCGGGCCGGGCTCATCGCCGCGCCTCCACGAGCCGGGGCATGTCCCGCGCCGCCTCCACCAGGAACCAGGCGGGCAGTACGGGATTGCCGTCGGCGTCGGAGGCGATGACGCTCTGCGCCACCTCGACCGAGATCTCGGCGAGCTGCACGAGCAGCGACTTGGCGCGGTACACGGTCTGGCGGCCGCTCTCCGACATGTGGGTCTTGCTGGCCGGGAGTTCCTTGACGAGGCGTCCGCGGAAGGATTCGGCCAGGTAGTAGAGCAGGTCGCGGTCCTGGGTGCGGTGCGGCCAGCTCGCCTCGCCCTTGATGATCGCCTCGATGCCGAACCGGCTGCGCACGATCTTGACGTAGCCGCAGAAGGCGACCGCGTGCGCCGGGGTCAGCGTGCCGTGCGCGATCACCTTGAGGGTGGCCTCGTCGAGGCCCTGGCCGAAGGAGTGCAGCGCGTCGGAGAGCATGTGCCAGGAGCGGGGCGTGGAGAAGGGCTCCTCGGTCTTCGGCGGCTTGGACCACAGATGGTCGGGCCGGTCGGTGACGTGGTCCAGGACCCACGGGTGGATGCCGTTGCCCGCCGCCCACACGAGCCAGTCCGTGGCGGAGGCCTCCAGGTGGACGTGGGTGAGCCGGTTGACGAGGGCGGAGGCGATCGGCCGGGCGAGGGCGTTGTCGGTGGCCCGGTTGCCGGCGCCGATGACGATGGAGCCCTTCGGGAGCTCGTAGGTGCCGATACGGCGGTCCAGGATCAGGGAGTAGAACGCCTTCTGCACGTCCGGGGTGGCCGCGTTGAGTTCGTCGAGGAACAGGCAGTACGGCTCGTCGCGGGCGATCGCCTCGGGCGGGCAGAACACCGACCGTCCGTCACGGATCTGCGGCACCCCGATGAGGTCCTCCGGCGCGAGCTGGGTGCCCAGCAGGCTCACGCACTCCAGCCCCAGCGACTGCGCGAACTCCCTGACCAGGGAGGACTTTCCGATGCCGGGGGCACCCCAGAGGAAGACCGGCCGTACGGTCGCGAGGCCGAGCAGCAGTTCGGGTATGCGGGCGGGAGTGACGGTGACGGCAGCCTGCAAGGCGTGCGCCCTTCTTCTGTGCGCCGGAAACCGGCGCCGCTGACGCGGGCCCGGTTGCTCACCGTCGAGGTTCTCAACCGACGGGCGCGGCCGTCACCCGGTTTTCCCGCCGACCGCCGTCGCGACCGCCGTCGCGGCCGCGCTCAGGCCGCGCGTTCCTCTTCGGCGGGCAGCGGCACCTGCGGGCCGTTCGCCTCGCCGAGCCAGCGGCGCAGGACGCGGTGGACGTGCTCGGCGCCGACGATGTCCTCGCCGTGCCCGACGGGGGCCGAGCAGGCCAGCGGCGACAGCAGGAACGGCTTGGCCTGCGCGCCGCCGAGCCCGCCGTGCGAGCCGATCTGCTCCTCGAAGGCGAGGACTTCGCCGTCGTACGGGTCGTACCAGGAGTTGACCATGATGTCCGCGGTGTGCGGGAAGGAGTGGGTGCGGCGGACGGCGTCGGCGGCCCCCGGCCCGAAGTCGGCCAGCGGCCCGGGGTGGTCGTCGTCGAGTTCGTCGACCGGGACCGCGGCGCCGTGCGCGCCGAGCACCAGCCCGCCGTGCTCCTCGCTGCGGACGAGCAGGAAGCCGATGCCGGGATGGTTGGCGAGGGTCGTCAGCAGCGCCGGGTGGCGGGCGTCGATCTCCTCCTTGGTCATGCGGTGCGGCACGTCCGGGAAGGAGACCAGGCCGAGGTTGCCGGACGCGAGCACGAGGGGCTCGGAGTGGCGCGAGGGACGGTACTGCTCCCTGTCCTCCTCCACGGGCCGGCGCAGCGCGGCGCGCACGGCCGCGCGGGCCTCGGCCCCGCTGTGCGTGCGTTGCGCCTTGCGCGGCACGGGCAGACCGCAGCCGGCCCGGACCAGCTCGCCGAGGCCGAGCCCGTAGCGGGTGCGGAAGGTCTCGCCGGGGCTCTGCCCGTGGTCGGACAGCACCACGATCCGGTACGGCCGGGGGGCGTGCTCGGCGACGTTCGCTATCAGCGCCAGCGACCGGTCGAGGCGTTCGAGGACCTTCTCGGCGTCGCGGCTGTGCGGTCCGGAGTGGTGCGCGACCTCGTCGTACGCCACCAGGTCGGCGTAGACGGCGGTGCGTCCGGCGAGCATGTCCCCCATGACGGCGGCGACCACGACGTCCCGTTCGACGACCGTCGCGAAGGCGCGGACGAAGGGGTAGAGGCCGCCGCGGGCCACCCGCGGGCGGGCCTTGTCGATACGGCTCCGGGTGGACTGGGCTATCTCGCGGCCCACCTCGGCGACGAAGGACATGACGGTGCGCACGGCGTTGGCCGGGTCGGAGAAGTAGGCGAAGTAGCCGGCCCGCGAGCGGTTCTCGCGGCTGCGCCGCACGATGGCGATGGACAGCACCAGGGCCTGCTCCTCGGCGCCGCCGCTGAACAGGTTGCCGCGGCTGGCGCCGTCGACGGAGAGCAGTCCCCCGTGGCCCGCCCGTGTCACGGCGCGACGCTGGAGTTCGGCGGCGCTGCTCGGACGGTTGCAGACCATCACCTCGCGGCTGTCCTTCTCGTACCAGCGGAAGGCGGGGACGTCGTGATTGCTGCCGTGCAGGATGCCGAGCTGGCTGGCGCCGGTCTGGCTGGACCAGTCGGTGCGCCAGGGGGTGAGCCGGTGGGTCGGCCGGTCGCCGAGCCATCCGGCCACGGTCGGCATGACTCCCTTGGCGGCCGCCGCCAGGAGGATGTCGTGGCCGACGCCGTCGAGCTGGAGGAAGACCGTGCCGTGGGTGGTGGGGCAGGCCGGCCCGGCACCGCGGCGGCGGTCGGCGAGGCGGTAGAGCCTGCGGCGGTACGCGTCGTCGTCCCGTACGGCCAGGGCGGCGCCCGTGGCGGAGGCGAGGGCGGACATCACGGCCGCCACGACGACGGCGGTCTCCGGGGCCACCTCGCCGCGTCCGGAGGGGTTGATGCGCAGCGCGATCAGCAGCAGCGACCCGTTGAGCACGAAGACGAGGAGCCCGAGCACGAGCGCGGGCACCAGCAGCAGGAGCCGTACGAGCACAGGCCAGACGAGGGCCGACAGGAGGCCGAAGGCGCCGGCGCCGAACGCGGCGGTGACGGCGATCCGGGTGGCGCTGTCGCCGTCGGGCGACTGGATCTGGAAGTCCGGCAGCAGGCCGGCGAGCACGAGCATGGCGACCGTGGACACGGCCCACACCGTGACGCTCCGCCCGATCTGACTGACGACCCGCCGCCAACGCACGCCCCGCACGCCCAGCCCACCTCTCCCCGCCCGTCGTCGGTGCGGGCGCCTGCACTCACCCTGTCACAACGCGCGGCGGGACCCCCTGGGGCCCGAGGGGGCGGAACCGCTGCGGAGCGGGCCCGGGCCACCGCCCGGGCCAGGCCTAACGGCCGTCGTACCCCGCCGTCGGCATCGACAGTCTGCGGTGCACCCGGGCCTTCATCTGGGCGTCGTACGACGGCTCGGCGTGACCCACCGTCTCGACGCCCACTCCCCGGCGGGCGCACTCCGCGGTGAACTCCTCGACGGAGGACAGCGCGCTCTCCAGCACCCGACGGCTGGGCGCCACGAAGAGATCGAGGCCGGGCCGGACGCCGTCCCACAGCATGCAGTGGTCGGGGCGCAGCCCCCGCACCAGCAGCTCCCGGCCGACGACGTAGCCGCGCTCGGCCGCCCAGCGGGCGCACATCGCGTGCTGGCTGCGGGAGTCCACCAGGAAGGGATCGGCGTCCAGTTCCTCGAGCGGCGTCAGACTCGCGATCGCCGTGACACGAACCGGTCCCATGGCGTCCCCCTCACCTCCGCGTTTCGCCGCCGACCCTACTCCTGCCCGTAGGCTTCGGGGAGTCGCGCGAAGGAGGCAAAGAGGTGCCGGTGGAGATCACCTGGTGGGGGCACGCCACCTGCACGGTCGAGGACTCGGACGTCCGTGTGCTCACCGATCCTCTGTTCGCCCGCCGCCTCGCCCACCTGCGCCGTCGTCGCGGCGCGCTGCCGCCGCCCGCCGCCCGCCGCGCCGACGTGGTGCTGGTCTCCCATCTGCACGCCGATCACCTGCACGTTCCCTCGCTCGCCGGGCTGGCACCGGGCACGCGCCTGCTCGTGCCCCGGGGCGCACCCCGGGCGATACCGGGGCTGCGCCGGCTCCCGCACCTCGAGGTCGGCGAGATGGCGCCCGGCGAGGAGACCACGGTCGGCCCGCTGACCGTCCGGGCGGTGTCCGCCCGGCACGACGGGCGGCGACTGCCGCTGGGTCCGCACCGCGCCCCCGCGCTCGGCTACGTCGTGGAGGGCGAGGCCCGCACCTACTTCGCCGGGGACACCGGCCTGTTCGACTCGATGGCGGCGGAGGTCGGGCCGGTCGACGTGGCGCTGCTGCCCGTCGGCGGCTGGGGGCCGCATCTCGGCGAGGGACATCTCGACGCGGGGCGGGCGGCCCAGGCGCTGGCCCGGTTGGCGCCGCGCAGTGCGGTGCCGGTGCACTACGGCACGTACTGGCCGATCGGGATGGACGCCGTGCGCCCCCACGAGTTCCACGCGCCGGGCGAGGAGTTCGTACGGCTCGCGGCGGAGCACGCGCCCGGCGTGGCGGTGCACCGGCTCGGGCACGGAGAGAGTGTGCGCCTGGAGGTCGCGCGGTGAGCTGGCTCGCCACCGCCCCGGCGTCGGTCGCTCCCGAGTACACCCAGCAGGCGCTCGGTTATCCCTCGTTGTTCCTGCTGGTGCTGATCGGGGCCCTGGTGCCGGTGGTGCCGACGGGCGCGCTGGTGAGCACGGCGGCCGTGGTGGCCGTCCACCAGTCCTCACCGCTCGCGTTGGCGCTGGTGTTCGTGACGGCCTCGCTGGCCGCGTTCCTCGGCGACGGGGCGCTCTACTGGCTGGGGCGGCGCGGGATGCGGTCGAAGAACGGGTCGCGCTGGCTGGAGGCGATACGCTCACGCGCCCCGGAGGACCGGCTGGCCCAGGCGCAGGAGAAGCTCGCCGATCACGGCGTGGCGGTCCTGGTGCTGTCGCGGCTGGTGCCGGCGGGCCGCATCCCGGTGATGCTGGCCTGCCTGATGGCGAAGTGGCCGCTGCGCCGCTTCGCCCGCGGCAACCTGCCGGCCTGCCTGGCCTGGGCCGTGACGTACCAGCTGATCGGGATACTGGGCGGCTCCCTGTTCGAGGAACCGTGGGAGGGCGTGGTCGCGGCGGTCGCACTGACCGTGGCGGTCAGCACGGCACCGAGCCTGTGGCGGCGGCTCCGCAGGAACGCCAGGACGTGGGGGAAGGCCTAGCCCGGGCAGAGGCCGCGCGCGACCGTGCCCGTCCCCCTTCTGCCTTGCCCGGTCGTACGTGGAGGCGGGAAGTCCCTTACCCAACGGGAACGCCGGTCGAGTGGGAGCGCCCGCCGGGTCGGAGCGTCCGGCGGACGACCGCCCGCTGCCGGGCCGGGCGGTCGGGCTCGGTCGACGGCAGGGCGGTTACCGGCGCCCGACGCGGGGCTGGAGAACGTCCCGGGGCAGGACGCGTGAGCCCCCGACCGGCAGGTCCCACAGGTCGTCGGGGGCCAGGCCCGCCTTCGCCCAGGCGGCCCGTACCCGGGTGAGGGGTTCGAGGACGGGTTCGGCGGACAGGACGAACGTGGCCCAGTGCATGGGAGCCATACGGCGGGCGCCGAGGTCCTGGGCGGCCCGCACCGCCTCCTCCGGGTTGCAGTGGACGTCACTGAGCCACCACCGGGGGTCGTAGGCGCCGATGGGCAGCAGCGCGAGGTCGATGCCCGGGTAGCGCTGTCCGATGCGGGCGAACCAGTGGCCGTATCCGGTGTCGCCGGCGAAGTGGACGCGCTGCCCGTCGGGGGCGGTGAGGACCCAGCCGCCCCACAGGCTGCGGCAGGTGTCGGTGAGGGTCCGCTTGGACCAGTGGTGGGCGGGGACGAAGTCGAAGCGGACACCGCCGAGTTCGGCACCCTCCCACCAGTCCAGCTCGGTGACGGCGGTGAACCGGCGGCGGCGGAACCAGCCGGCGAGCCCGGCCGGCACGAACACCGGTGTGTCCCGCGGGAGTCGGCGCAGGGTGGGGGCGTCCAGGTGGTCGTAGTGGTTGTGGCTGATGACGACCGCGTCGACGCGCGGCAGGGCGCTCCAGGCGATTCCGACGGGGGTGATGCGCGCCGGGGTGCCGAGGATCCGGCGGGACCAGACGGGATCGGTCAGGACGGTCAGCCCCCCGATCTGTACGACCCAACTGGCGTGCCCCGCCCAGGAGACGGCGACGGTGTCGGCCTCGACCCGGGGCAGCGGACCCGGCGCGAAGGGCAGTCGGGGGATGTCGGCGAGGCCTTCGCGTCCCGGGCGTACGGCGCCCTCGCGGGCGAAGCGGGCCATGGACCTGAGGCCGGGCAGCGGTGCGGTGAGGCGGTCGTGGAAGGTCCGCGGCCACACCCGCCGCTCGCCCAACGGCCGGGGTTCGGCGAGCGGCGGGACCGAGGGCGGGGACGGATACGGAGGCGGAAGCGCGACGGGCGGCGTGGCCGCCGCACCGGAGGGGGACGCACTGGCGGTGGACGTACTGGAGGCGGCGGTGTTGCTCGCGCTGGTCGTGTCCGCGGCGGTCGTCGGGGTGTTGTTCGTGGCCGTACTCGTGGCGGTACTCGTGGTGGTCGACTCGGACTGCTGCGTCATCGAGGAGGCTCCCATCGCTGAGCGTCGTCGCGGAGATCGTCGAAGACCGATTCCAGCTGGA
The DNA here is from genome assembly GCF_041435115.1 of Streptomyces sp. NBC_00289. NCBI lineage: Bacteria > Bacillati > Actinomycetota > Actinomycetes > Kitasatosporales > Streptomycetaceae > Streptomyces > Streptomyces sp. NBC_00289. The sequence goes on from NZ_CP108046.1 coordinate 2,561,674, forward strand.
CCAACGCGCGTTGCACGTGTGGCAGTTCCAACGGTGAGGGGGACCTGAGACATTCCGCGCGTTCCTCGTCCGTGTCGCCGAGCAGCGGGCCCGTGGACAGGCGGACGCGGAGGGCGCCGAGGTCGTCGCCGAAGCGGTGGCCGCCGGGCGCGGGCATGCCGAGCCGGTCGGCGAGGAAGTCCTCCAGTTCCTGGGCGTCGCCGACGCCGTGTGCGGCGAGCGCGCCCCGCAGGGGGCCGAGGTCGGCGTACAGGTGGCGGCCCGCCTGAGGCGGCCGGGACACGGCGCCCGCCGCGACGAGCGCGCGGTGCACGGCGGCCGCCACGGGCGCGTGCAGGCGGACCGCGGCGGCCACGCGCGCGGTGACCGGTTCGGGCTCCGTCAGGGCGTGCGCGGCCGCCGCGGCGACCGGTCCGGCGACGCGGGCGCCGAGCGCGGTGAGTACGTCGAGCACCCGCTCGCGCAGGGCGGCCCCCTCCTCGTCCGCCGGGAAGCGGGCCGCCGCGGCCGGCCAGCCGGGCGGCAGCAGCGCGCCGGCCAGGTCGGTGACGACGGTGACGCGGCCCGGGAGCATCTCGGCGGGGCTGAGCAGGACGGTGTCGTGCGGGGCGTGCAGGGTGTCGCGCCAGGTCTCGTCGCTGACCAGGTACAACCCCTCGGCCGCCGCGGCCTCGGCGGCGGCGTGCAGCGCCTCGGGCGGCGCCACGGTGGCCGTGGGGTCGTCGGCGAGGGACAGCACGAGCAGGCGCGGGTCACCGCCCTCGGTCCGGATACGGCGGACGGTCTCGAGGAGGGCGTACGGATCCGGTACCCCACCGGACTCGGCCGGTGTCGCCACATGGAAGACGGGCCGGCCCAGCAGGCGGGCGTACGGCGCCCACCAGGCCGCGCAGGGCCGGGGCACCAGCACGTCGCCGCCGAGCGCCGCGGTCAGCGCGAGCAGCAGGGAGGGCGCGCCCGGGGCGGCCACCACGCGGTCGGGCTCGGCGGGCAGACCGCGCCGGTCCCAGTAGCCGCACGCGGCGGCCAGCAGGGCGGGTCCCCCGCCGACGGGTTCGCTCTGGGGCCGGGACGCGGACCGGGCGAGCACGGCGGCCAGTTCGGGAAGCACGGGCAGCCCGTCCTCGGGGATCGGCGGGCCGTAGCGCACGGGGCCGTGTCCCTGCGGGGCGCTCCGCGGCATCCGTACCTCCGGTGCGGCTTCGGGGATGAGACCGGTGCGGGCTGTGCTGCTGTCCGTCCTTCGGGCGAGGGCGTCCGCCAGGTGGCGGCCGTCGGGCGTGGGTCGTACGGGAGGAGGCGCGCCCTCGGGCTCTGAGTACCCAGGGAGACGGGAGCCCATGGGTGTCGGCCGGGGTTGTGCCCGTCACATGGGTGCCGTGGGCGAGGGTGGGGTCAGCCGGTCGGGTCGGAGTTCCGGTGGCGGATGCGGTGGGCGGCGGCGCCGAGTCCGCCCGTGATCAGCAGCCCGCCGGCGACGAGGGCGGGAACGGAGCCGGTGAGGGAGCCGCCCTCGCCCGCGCGCACCCCACGCTGGATCACCGTGGCGTCGCAGGACTCGCCGGACGGTTCCGGGCACGGCTCGCCGGTCTCGCAGGGGTGGGTGGCCGTCTCGGCGCACTGCTTGCCGGGATCGCAGGGGCCTGGGGCCGCCTCGGCGCACTGCTTGCCGCCCTCTTTGGGCACGTCGAACGTGGCGCTCCACTGTTTGCCCTGCCCACCGGATGCGGCGGGGCAACTGCCGTCGACGGTCCACGCCGAGTCCCGGCCGACCGCGTTCGGGTCGCCGTCGGGGCCGGTGGCGGGCGAGATCCGCGCGGTGCCGCGGTAGGCGAGCGCGGCCACCTCGCTGTCGGCGCCGGGGACTTGGCTGTCGCCGCCGGGGACTTGCTGGAGTTTGACGGTGCCCTGCTCGAAGGCCTGCGAGGTGGCGTCGATGGCGGCGGGCGCGGACACGCCCATGGTGTCGCAGGACACCGAGACGGTGACGCTGCCGCCCGGTGAGACGCTGCTCGGCCCGACCTCCGCGGCCGGGTCCGCGAAGGCGGCCGAGGCGGCGAAGCCCAGGACGACACTGGCCAGGGCTGCGACGGACAGGGCACGGACGGTGCGGCGCATGGGGTGGGCTCCTTCGGCCGACGGCTGCGGGACACGGCGTTCGTGCCCCCGCAGCCATCACAGCCCGCCCGGCGCCGGGTCGCGCGCGGCCGGACCCCATTAGCGGGACGGCGGCGGCCGAGTGGGTGACCCGACGGACTTCCGGCAAGCGCGGGAACCCACGCGCCCGGCCGCCACGGCCCGCACCCCCGCAAACAACCCGCACCCCTACGGCCTACACCGCCGAGACGTCCTGCACCGCCCCTACGGGCTCCACCGCCGCGACAGCCCGCACCACCCCACGACCTCACCGCCGCGACAGCCCACACCACCTACGACCCCCCGAGACGGCCTGCACCGTCCCTACAGCCTCCACCGCGGCGACGGCTACACCGCTGAGACGGCCTGCATCACCCCTACGGCCTCCACCGCGCGACGCCCGCACCCCGCTGTCGCCTCCACCCCCGCCAGGGCCTTCACCGCCGCTACGGCCGCTACGGCCGCGTCGACCGCTGAGATCCACGGCCCGGCCCGCTCACGGCCGAGCGGCGGCGTCCCGCATCACCTGGTCGCGCACCCGACCGCAGCACCGGCTGATCAGCCGGGACACGTGCATCTGCGAGATCCCGAGCTCCTCGGCGATCCGGCTCTGCGTCATGTCCGCGAAGAACCGCATGTAGAGGATGGCCCGCTCCCGCTCGGGCAACGCCGCCAGACGGGGCGCGACCGCCGCACGGTCCACCACCGTGTCCAGCGCGGGATCGGTCGTTCCGAGCGCGTCGCCCAGGGAGTAGCCGTCCCCGCTGCCGGGCAGTTCCGCGTCCAGCGAGAGGGCGCTGAAGCTGTCCAGCGCCTCCAGTCCGGCGCGGGCGTCCTCCTCGCTCAACTGAGCCTGCTCGGCTATCTCGGCGACGGTCGGCTCGCGCCCCGAGACGGTCTGGGAGAGCTCCTGGCCCGCGCGCCGTACGCGGTTGCGCAGGTCCTGCACCCGGCGCGGCACGTGCAGGGTCCACATGTGGTCACGGAAGTGGCGCTTGATCTCACCGGTGATGGTGGGCACGGCGTAGCTCTCGAAGGCGTTGCCGCGCTCGGGGTCGTACCGGTCGACGGCCTTCAGCAGCCCGAGGGCCGCGACCTGGCGCAGGTCGTCGTTGCTCTCGCCGCGGTTGCGGAACCGTCCCGCGAGCCGGCCGGCCATGGGCAGCCAGGCCTCGACGATCTGCTCGCGGAGTGTGTCGCGCCGCGGCCCCGCGGGGAGCGAGGCCAGCTGGCGGAAGGCCTCCGCGGTGTCGGGGGCGTCGTCGTGCGGGTGGTGCTTCGCGCTGACTCGGGTCGGCATGGTGCGTCGCAGCTCCCTAGGAGAGTGCTCTGTGTCGGACAGTTCCCGTGGAGCGCGCCGTGCGCCTGCGCCGTGCCGGAGAGTCCCGGCCGTGCGGGCGGGCGTGTCGCTCCTGCGGGCGTGCCTCCGGTCCGAAGCACTGGAAGTGCGCCTGCCCCCGGCCTTCCGGGACAAACAGACCCGGGAAGTCGGTGGCCGGTCGTGGCCGGTCCTCCCCGTCGCCGGACAAACCGCCCGTGTCGGCGTCCCGTCCTCGGGTACGCGGTGGCCACCCGAAGATCTGGAGGGTTCTCATGCAGCGAGGCAGTGACCGGTTGAGCGTCCATCGCGACGACGAGATGAAGCACGAATTGCAGGGTCTGCTCAGGTCCGGGCACCCCACGCGGGTCGAGGAGTGGCACGACCCCGAACCCGTCGCGGACGACGACCCGGAGGTCGCGGGCGGGCCGGTGACACCGGGCCGTTCCGGGGTCTCACTGGAGGCGGTACGGCTGGAGCTGGCCCGCGTCCTGGGTCGCGGCCCGTTCCCCGCCACCGCCGGAGAGCTGGCGGGCGTCCTGCGCGACGGGCACGCGCCCGACACCTTCGTCCAGGCCGTGGAGGCGCTGCCGCGCGAGCAGCGCTTCGCCAACGTCCAGCAGCTGGCCGAGGCGCTGACGGAAGGGAGGTCCGGCGGTGACGGCTGAGTTCGTGAAGGAGGTCATGACACCGGGCGTGGCCGCGGTCCGCCCGGACGCCTCCCTCGTCGAGGCTGCGCAGCTGATGCGCACGCAGGACATCGGCGACGTGGTGGTGGCCGACGGGCAGCGTGTCGTGGGTGTGCTCACCGACCGGGACATCACGGTGCGGGCGGTCGCCGAGGGCATCGATCCGCAGACGGTGAGTGTCCGGTCGGTGTGCACGCCCGATCCCGTGGTCGTGGCCCCCGACGACCCCGTGTCGGCCGCGGTGGCGCTGATGCGGGCGCACGCGGTGCGCAGGCTGCCGGTCGTCGAGGACGGGCTGCCGGTGGGGATGGTGAGCCTCGGCGATCTGGCCGAGGCCGACGATCCCGGTTCGGTCCTCGCGGAGATCAGCCGTGCCGCACCCGACAACGGCGGCGGAGCGGACGGCCTGCCCGAGCCGGACCCGCGGAGCGGCGCGTGAGCCGGGGCCAGGCCACCGAGATCGCCGCCACCGGCAACACGGTCGACGTCGGTGACGCGACGACGCGTTACCTGCTGTACGGACTGCTGCCGGGCTGGTTCGTCCCGGGCCTCGCCGACTGGGTCATGCACCGGCGTACCCGGATCGAGGACACCGCGGGGACGAAGGAGTCCCTGCTGCACTCCCTGATGATGGCCGAGGTCGGCCTCCCGATCGCACTGACCCTGCGCTACGAGGTCAACCCCCTGCTGCTGTCGGTGCAGTTGGGCGGGGCGGCCGTGCACGAGGCCACCGCGCTGTGGGACGTGCGTACGGCCGTGCGCAGCGAACGCGAGGTCAAGCCCGTCGAGCAGCACATCCACAGCTTCCTGGAGTCGCTGCCGTTCGGCGCGCTCGCGGCACTGATGTGCCTGCACTCGGACCAGGTGAAATCGCTGCTGCGCGGCGGCCGCGACGATCCGGACGCCTGGCGTCTGGTGCCGCGTCGCAGGCAGCTGTCGCCGGGCTATCTCGCGGGAATCGCGGCCGGGATCGGAGCCTGTGTGCTGTTGCCGTACGGCGAGGAACTGCTGCGCTGCCGGCGCGCGGCCAGGGCGAGGAGGAAGCGCGCCGGCCGCGACGGCGCGCGGACCGTGCGTTCCCGACGCCACGAAGACGTGAACGCGTGAAGACGTGAACGCGTGAAGACGTGAAGACGTGAACCCGCAATCGCAGAAAGGACGTTGACCATGCGCATCGCGTTTCTGACCGCCCCCGAAGGGGTCGAGCAGGTCGAGCTCACCGAGCCGTGGCAGGCGGCGAAGGACGCCGGCCACGAGCCGGTGCTGGTGTCGACGGAGCCCGGCGAGATCCAGGCGTTCAACCACCTCGACAAGGCGGACACGTTCCCCGTGGACGAGGTGGTGGGCGAGACCTCCGCCGACTCCTTCGACGGGCTGGTCCTGCCGGGCGGCGTCGCCAATCCGGACTTCCTGCGGACGGACGAGAAGGCCGTGGCGTTCGTGGCGGACTTCTTCACCCGGGGCCGTCCGGTCGCCGCGATCTGCCACGCCCCGTGGACACTGGTCGAGGCGGACGTCGTACGCGGCCGGGTGCTGACCTCCTGGCCCAGCCTGCGGACGGACATCCGCAACGCCGGCGGCACCTGGGTCGACGAGCAGGTCAAGATCTGCGACCACGGCCCGAACAAGCTGGTCACCAGTCGTAAGCCGGACGACCTGAAGGCGTTCGGCGAGGCGTTCCTCGACGTGTTCGCCCAGGAGGCCGGCGCCGGCCGCTGACCGCCGGCAGGCGTCGCGCCTGTCCGGTGCCGTTCAGGTGCGGGGAGTCGCCGACTCCCCGCAGCCGCGTTCCCGGGCCCCTTCGCGGGTACGGCCCGCGGCGACCGGACGGTCCGGGTTGCGACGCAGGTACTCGCCCTCGAGCTGCGCCATACGGTCGTTGTGGGCGCGCAGCGCGCCGCTGGAGCCGTACAGCAGGGTGTCGTGGCGGGTCCGGTGGATGTTCTCCAGTTCCTTCATGAGCTGCTGGTCGTCCAGCCGGCTGGTGTCGACTCCGGTCATGGTGGTGTCCCGCTCGTCGTGTGCGTTCATGCGGTCCGGGTACCCAGCCATCGGCACTGTCTCGCACGGCGTCCGGGCAGGCCCCGCGGATCTCGCCTTCCGCCTCCACTGTACGAACATCCCCGCTCCCCGGCCTCCGCCCGCGGGGGACCAGTCGCCGCGCCGGGCGGGCGCGGGCGGTCGGCCGGCATCGGTCAGCGGGCGCGCTCGACCCGCCGCTCGTCCCAGACCGGCTCCGGCGTCTCACGGACCCGGCCGTCGCTGCCGAAGACCAGGTAGCGGTCGAAGGAGCGGGCGAACCAGCGGTCGTGGGTGACCGCGAGGACCGTGCCGTCGAACACCTCCAGGCCCTCCTGGAGGGCTTCGGCGGACTCCAGGTCGAGGTTGTCGGTCGGCTCGTCGAGCAGCAGGGCTGTGACGCCCTCCAGCTCCAGCAGCAGGATCTGGAAGCGGGCCTGCTGGCCGCCGGAGAGCCGCTCGAAGCTCTGCTCGGCCTGCTGGGTCAGCTCGTAGCGGCGCAGCCGGGACATGGCGGCACCGCGGTCCTGGGAGTGCTCCTGCCACAGGATGTCGAGGAGGGCGCGGCCGGCCAGCTCGGGGTGGGCGTGCGTCTGGGCGAAGTGCCCGGGCACGACGCGCGCCCCCAGCTTCCACTCGCCGGTGTGCGTGACCTCGTCGCCGGCGAGCAGGCGCAGGAAGTGCGACTTGCCGGAACCGTTGGAGCCGAGGACGGCGACCCGCTCGCCGTAGAAGACCTCCAGGTCGAAGGGTTTCATCAGGCCGGTGAGTTCAAGTCCCTTGCAGGTGACCGCCCTTACTCCGGTACGGCCGCCCTTCAGGCGCATCCTGATGTCCTGCTCGCGCGGCGGCTCCGGCGGCGGCCCGGCCTCCTCGAACTTGCGCAGGCGGGTCTGGGCGGCCTGGTAGCGGGAGGCCAGCTCATGGCTGATGGAGGCGGCCTGCCGAAGGTTCAGCACCAGCTTCTTCAGCTGCGCGTGCTTCTCGTCCCAGCGCCTGCGCAGCTCCTCGAAGCGGGCGAACCGTTCGCGCCGCGCCTCGTGGTAGGTGTCGAAGCCGCCGCCGTGCACCCAGGCGTCGGCGCCCGCGGGCGAGGGCTCCACGGAGACGATCTTCTCGGCGGCCCGGGCGAGGAGCTCGCGGTCGTGGGAGACGAACAGGACCGTCTTGCGGGTCTCCTTCAGGCGTTCCTCGAGCCAGCGCTTGCCGGGTACGTCGAGGTAGTTGTCGGGCTCGTCGAGCAGCAGCACCTCGTCGGTGCCGCGCAGCAGCGCCTCCAGGACCAGCCGCTTCTGCTCGCCCCCGGACAGGGTGCGCACCTGCCGCCACTGCGCCTTGTCGTAGGGCACGCCCAGCGCGGCCGTGGTGCACATGTCCCACAGCGTCTCGGCCTCGTACCCGCGCGCCTCGGCCCAGTCGGAGAGGGCCTGCGCGTAGGTCAGCTGGGCTGCCTCGTCCTCGTCGGTCATCATGGCGTGCTCGGCCTTGTCGACGGCCCGCGCGGCCTCGCGGATCCGGGGCGGCGCGACCGACACCAGCAGGTCGCGCACGGTCGTCTCGTCCCGTACGGACCCCACGAACTGGCGCATCACGCCGAGGCCGCCACTGACGGTGACGGTCCCGCCGTGCGGTTTCAGCTCGCCGGAGATCAGCCGGAGGAGGGTCGTCTTGCCGGCCCCGTTGGGTCCGACGAGGGCCACGACGGCCCCTTCGCCCACCCGGAACGACACATCGCCGAGCAGGGTCCTCCCGTCGGGGAGGTGGTACTCGAGGTGCGCGGCTTCCAGATGTCCCATAAGGAGTCAGTCTGCGGTCGGCGGGGGCCGCCGGACAAGCGCGTTTCGACCCGATGCACCGTCGGTCCAGTATTCGATACGCGTATCTCATCATGCGACATGCGGGCGTACGGTGACGCGTACCGCCGGAGGGGCCGCGGGGTCCCGCGAGCCGGTACGTCGAGAGGGGATCGGGTCATGCCGAAGTCGCAGGAGACGCCACAGAAACCGCGGGAGACCGCCGTCTACACGCACGGGCACCACGAGTCCGTGCTGCGCTCCCACACCTGGCGCACCGCCGCCAACTCCGCGGCCTACCTGCTCGGCTCGCTGAAGCCGCACATGCGGATCCTCGACATCGGCTGCGGTCCGGGGACGATCACCGCCGACCTGGCGGAACTGGTCCCCGACGGGCACGTCACCGGCGTCGACCACGCCCCCGGCATCCTGGACCGGGCCCGGGCCGAGGCCGCCGGCCGCGGGCTGACGAACACCGACTTCGCGGTAGCCGACGTGCACGCGCTGGACCACCCGGACGACACCTTCTGCGTGGTGCACGCCCACCAGGTGCTCCAGCACGTCGGCGACCCGGTGCAGGCGCTGCGCGAGATGCGGCGGGTCACCAGGCCGGGCGGGTTCGTCGCGGTGCGCGACTCGGACTACGCGGCGATGACCTGGTATCCCGGGTCACCGGGGATGGACGACTGGCTGGACCTGTACCACCGGGTCGCCCACGCCAACGGCGGGGAGCCGGACGCCGGACGCCGGCTGAAGTCCTGGGCCCTGCGGGCGGGGTTCACGGATGTCACGGCCACCTCCGGCACCTGGACCTTCGCCACCGCCGAGGAGCGTGCCTGGTGGAGCGACCTGTGGGCCGAGCGCACCGTGGCCTCGGCGTACGCGGAGCGAGTCACCGCGGGCGGCCACGCGACGGCGGAGGAACTGCGGGCGGTGTCGGCGGCCTGGCGGGAGTGGGGGACGCGGGAGGACGGCTGGTTCAGCGTGCTCCACGGCGAGATTCTCTGCCGCAAGGGCGCCTGAACGCCTGTTTTCGGGAAACCCGGTGAGCAGGAGGTTCAGATCATGGTTCCCATCCTGCTCGTACTGCTGCTGGTGCTGGTTCTCTTCGGTGCCGGTTTCGCGTTGAAGGTGCTCTGGTGGATCGCGCTGGCGGTCCTCGTCCTGTGGGTGGTCGGATTCCTGGTTCGCGGCACGAGCGAGTCCGGAAGCAGGGGCCGCTGGTACAGGTGGTGAAGCAAGCGGTTCGCAGTGGGTGAGCGCAGGTCTCACCCCCGCAGGCAGACTCCCGGAAGTCCTACTCCCGGGGAAGCAGAGGTCCCAGCGGCCCGAGGTCCAGATTCAGGTCCTCGGGCCGCAGTCCGTAGCGGTCGCGCAGCTCGGTCATGCGGTCGTCGAGCAGCATGAGGGTGAGCCCGATGCGCTCCTCCTGCTCCTCGCTCAGGTCGCCCGTGTCGAACCGGCGCACCGCCTGGCGTTCCATGAGCTGACGCAGCAGTTCCACCACGGTCAGGACGAGTTTGACGAGGTCGCGCTCGACGGTGTCCGGTTCGAGGTCCAGCCGGTTGCGGCGGTCTGTCACGTCAGTTCCCCCAAGGCGACGGCACCTGCTCGTTCACCGAGCTGATCAGCGCGTTCAGGTCGATACGGACCAGGTCGACGTCCGCGATGCGCAGGGTGATGTCCCCCTTGATGACGACGCCGCCGGCGAGGAGCCGGTCGAGCAGGTCGACGAGGGCGATCTCCCGGCGTTCCACGACGGTCATGTCCCCTCCCCCACATCCCGCGTGTCCCCCGTGTCCCCCGCGAAGGAGTAGGCCGCCCAGGGGCCGGTGAGTTCGACCCGCAGTCCCGGGTCGTCGTCCTTGGTCCGGTCGACGAGTTCCACGAACTCCTCGGAGGCCTCGCGCGGCACGAGATAGGCGGCGTTGAGCACGTTGCGCCCCGACGCCTTGGACAGTGCGGGATTCTGCGGCGCGTGCAGCCGGGCGGCCTCGGCGAACGAGGAGAGCGTGGTGTGCAGCCGGCCCGCGAACTCCTCGGCCTTCTGCCACCTGCTCTCGCTCGCCCGGGTGTGCTGACGCCGCTGCCGCAGGTAGTCCCGGCCGGACGCCGGCCTGTCCGCCGTCGGGCCGGTCTTCTCCGGCTCCGCCTCCGCGTACACCTTGACGCCCCATTCCACCCGCCCGGCAAGGCGGTCGAGGGTGTCCCGGAAGTCGGCCTCCCGCTCCTCCATCATCACGCGTACGCCGCTGTCGTCCCGGAAGACGGTGCCGAGCCGCAGCGGCAGCGGGGTGGTGACGACGGTGAGCGCGTCGATCACGCCCTGGTGTGCCCTGGCCGTCCCGGTCAGCCAGTCAAGGTCCTCCAGATGGGCGCGCAGCGGTTCCTCGGCGAAGTCCCGCTCCGGCACATGGCTGACGACGGCGACCAGGCCGTGGTGGGTCAGCATCCTGGGCGGGTCGCCCGCCACCCCCGTCAACTGCGCCTGCAGAGGCGCGCCGAGGGGGTGGCAGACGGCGTAGACGTACCGCAGACCGGTCATCCGGGCTCCTTGTGCTCCTGGGTGCGGCCGGGCTCCAGCCGGGTCAGCTGGGCCAGCCGCTCGCGCAACTCGGCGTTCTCACGGGTGAGTTCGTCGCGGCGGGCGCGGGTGGACAACGCCGGGTCGTCCTCCCACCAGTCGATGCCCATCTCCTTCGCCTTGTCGACGGAGGCGACGATGAGCCGCAGCTTGATCGTGAGGAGTTCGATGTCGAGCAGGTTGATGCGGATGTCGCCCGCAATGACGATCCCCTTGTCGAGCACCCTTTCCAGGATGTCGGCGAGGTTGGCGCCGCCGCCCTGCCCATAGGGCTCGGGCATGCGCCCTGCCATGCTCATCGCCGGCTACCGCCGTCGGCGTACTCGTACTCGCCCTCCTGCTCCTCTTCCGCCTCCGGCTCTTCCTCCTCCTCGTACTCACCGGTCTCCTCGCCGGTCTCGTCCTCGGCAGCCGGGGCCTCCTCTTCCTCCTCGCCCTCGTACTCCTCCTCGTCCTCGTCGTAGGGCTCCTCGTCGGTGGGCTCCTCGTCGGTGTCCTCCGCCGCGGCGTCCTCCTGGTCCTGCCCCTCCTCCTGCTGGCGTTCCTCTTCCTCAGCGATCGCGTCCTCGTGGCTGACGACGACCTCGCCGTCCTGGATCTCGCCGCGCCAGCCGTCCTCCGCCTCGTTCTTGAACATGATGAAGCGGACGTAGTTCTTGAGGTCGAGCCGGGCCCGGCGGCCCTGGGCGCGCCAGATGTTGCCGGTCTTCTCGAACAGGCCCTTGGGGTAGTACTCGATCACCAGCAGCACGCGGGTGAGACTGTCGTCGAGCCGGTGGAAGGTGACGACACCCTTCGTGGTGCCCTTGGCGCCCTCCGAGGTCCAGGAGATCCGCTGGTCGGGTACCTGCTCGGTGGTGTGCGCCTTCCAGCTGCGGGTGGACCAGAAGATCTTCATCTGCCAGTCGGAGGTCACGTCGTCGGCGCGGTTCGCGCTCTTGACGCCCTTCGCGAAGGTGCTGAAGTCCTGGTACTGGGTCCACTGGTCGTAGGCCGTGCGCAGCGGCACGCCCACGTCGACGTACTCGAGGATGACGGTCGGCTTGTTGCCCGAGCGGCCCTTGTTCTTGCCCTTGCCGCCGCCGAGGTTCTTGAGAGCGCCCATCACGTTGTCCTTTGCCCGTGTGGCCCCCAACTCCAGGGCGCTGCGCAGCGGCCCCTTGCCCTCGGCGAGCTTGCGTCCGCCGTCGAGCGCGAGTTTCGCGAAGCCGGGGCTGTTGCCCTCGGCTATGTCGTTGAGCTTGCCTGTGGTCTCACCGAGTTTGTGTCCCACCCCGACCAGCAGGCGTTCAGCCTGGGCGGCGAGATATTCCTGCGCCTCGGCCTTCAGCCGGTCCACCGCCTCGCTCCTGGCGACGTCGGTGAGCGGGTTGTTCTTGGCCTTGTCGGTGGCGTCACGCGCCGATCCGAGGGTGTCGCTCATCGTTCACCGCCTCCCTTCGGCAGCCGCCGGCTCGCGTTACGGGCGCCGCCGCCCGCCGCCGCGGTCTTCTTGCCGGCCGTCTTCTTCGCCGCGGTCTTCTTCGCGGCCGTCTTCTTGGCGGGGGCCTGCTTCGACGCCGTCTTCTTCGCGGGCGCCTTCCGTGCCTGGGACTGCTTCGCCGGGGCCTTCTTCGCCGGGGCCTTCTTCGCGGCCGGCCTGCGGCGCGGCTCGGACTCCTCGTCGGGCTCCTCGCCCTCGGAGTCCTCGCCCTCGGAGTCCTCGTCCTCGTCGTACTCCTCCTGCGGCTCCTGGTCGTCCGCGGAGTCCTCGGCGGCGTCCTCGTCCCGGTCGTCGTCCCGGTCGTCGTCCTGATCCTCGTCACGGGGGTCGAGGCCGGTGTCCGGCACCACGCCCGCGAGCTGGTCGCGGACCTCGGCGGTACGGCCGTGCAGGCGGTCGGCGAGCGCTTCGACCTGCCGCTCGACCATCGCGCCGGAGGCGGCCTTGCCGACCCCGCGCAGATCCTGGCGCAGCTGGTCTCCGATCTCCTTGAACTGCGGGTTCTTCAGCAGCTGTTCGGAGGCCAGGTCCGCGATGGCCCGTGGGCTGAGGTGCATGCGCTTGCCGGCCACGAGCGAGCCCACGGCGAAGGCGAATTTGAGCTTCTTCGTGCGTCCCAGAAGATATCCGGCCCCTATGGCGAGGCCCATTCCCACTCGGTTCATCGTGTTGTCCCGTCACCTGTCCCCGCGCCACCGCGCAGTCCGATCTCCAACCGGTCCAGGAGCTCGTCCTCCTGTCGGTCGAACGTCTCCTCGTCGATCTCGCCGGCCTCCAGCCGTTCTTCCAGCCGGCCGAGTTCGGCCCGGACCGTGGCCGGGTCGTAGTAGAGGCGCTCCGCCTCGTTCAGTACCTGCTTGATCACCCATCCACTGCCTCGCACCGGGGCGAACGGCAGCAGCAGGACCTCTCCGATCAGTCCCACGGGATCACTCCTGACTGGTGTCGGCCCCGATCGTGGTGCCCGCGGGCTCGGCGGGGCCGGGCTCGACGAAGCTGTAGGGCGGCAGCGGACCGTTGACCCGCAGGTCGACGTGGGGGTGGGCGGCGCGGACCTGTTCCGCGGCGGCGAGGAAGTCCTCCGCCGCACCGCGGTCCACCAGGAACGAGAGGTTGGCCAGCCAGCCGGAGGACTCGGGGCCCACGCTCACGGCGTCGGCCAGCGTCTCGAGGGCGCTGCGCACCTCGGCCGCGTCCTCGGCCTCCCGGGCCTGGACCGCCGCGACGACCATTTCGCCGAGCTGCAGCTTCTGCTCGTAGGAGCCGCCGCCGGTCTGCCGGTTGGCCTCCGTCAGGGCGCGGATCTCCGGGTTCTCGGACATCACACGGTGCAGGACGGCCTCTTCGTCGTGCACGGCCTTGATGTTGTACTCGACCTTGCCGTCCAGCGTCGCCAGGCGCTCCTTGTAGTGCTCGGCCCGCTCGGCGAGCACCCCGGTGACCGAGGCGTCGTCCGGGGCCACGCTGCCGAACCGCATGGGCAGCACACAGCCGTCGGCACCCGCCTCGCTCAGCACGTTCTGGTGCGCGAGCAGGTCCTTGCGCTTGGGGCGCAGTCCCTCCGGCGCGTCGCTGACGACGGCCGCCAGCTCGCCCTCCTTGAGGATGCGCACGGGGCACGGCGGAGTGCCGACGCCGTCCATCCCGTCGGGCAGCGAGGGATGGGAGGCGGCGGTGATGGCGTAGACGTACGTACTCACTCCCCCTCCTCCTTCCTGCGTGCGGCCGTGGACTTGCGGGCCCGTGGCCTGGGCTCCGGCCGCTCCTCACGTGCTTCCTTGAAGGCGCCGGATATCGTCTCGGCGGCGCCGGAGAGCGCCCCCTTGGACTTGCCGCGCGCGCCGGATTCGGTCATCTCGCCGACCAGGTCGGGGAGACCGGGGTTCTTGTGCGGACCGGACTCCAGGTCGAGTCGGTTGCACGCCTCGGCGAAGCGCAGGTAGGTGTCGACGCTGGCCACGACGACACGTACGTCGATCTTCAGGATCTCGATACCGACGAGGGACACGCGTACGAATGCGTCGATGACGAGCCCCCTGTCGAGAATGAGCTCCAGAACGTCGTAGAGGCCGCTGCTGCCGCCTCCGCCGCCGCCCTGCTGTGCCGGAACTACGGTCATGCCGACCGAGCCTCCTTCTCCGTGGTTTCGGGTGTGGGTGTGCGCGCGGGGGGTCGGCGGCCTAGCGGCCGCCGGGCCTTCGTGTGTCGGACCGCCCGCGTTCGTAGCGACGGACACGGCGGTAGCCGGTGAGGGCGCCGTCCCGGTCGAGGTCCACCTGGTAGGTCGCCATCAGGCTCATCGTGTCGGGCACACGGGCGAGCTCCAGTACCTCCACCTCGAGCGACCAGCCGTCCGGCGTCTGCTCGAAGGACGACACGGTCTCGGCTTCCATGCCCGTCAGTTCGGCGAGCTGCGAGCGCGCGCTGCGCAGCACCTCGATGGGCTTGGGCCGGTCATCCGTCACAGTGCTTTCCGTACCTTCTTCGTCCTTTTTGGATTGATTCTCTGAATCGTGAGAGTTTGGTGTGCTCTTTGTGTTCGACATGGCCACCTCTCACTCCGTGTGGCCGCGATGCGGATGGCCAAACCTTCTGCGGTGGGTGCGTCAGCCGCGCAGCTTGTCGAGCCTGCGCCGGGCCGGACCCAGGGCGCGGCCGCCGCGCATCACCTCGGCCCAGGGGTTGGTCCGGGCCTGTTCGACGGCGTCGGCGACGGTCCAGCGGCGGGCGTGGACGGCCGGATCGTCCAGCTGTGACCAGGTGATCGGGGTGGCCACGGGCGCGCCGGGCAGGGCGCGGACGCTGTACGGCGCGACCGCGGTCTGCGCGTAGGCGTTGCGCCCCACGTCGAGATAGAGCCGGTCGCCACGGTCCTTCTTGCGGGCGGCGGTGGTCAGCTCGTCCGGGTGCGCGGCGGCGAGGGTGTCGGCCACCGCCCGGCTGAACTCGCGCACCGCGTCGAAGTCGTCACCACCGGTGACCGGCACGACCACGTGCAGGCCGCGCGAACCGGTGGTCATCAGCGCCGAGGGCAGACCGAGCTCGTCGAGCAGCTCCCCCGTCAGCCGGGCCGCCGAGCGCACCGCCGAGAAGTCGTCCCCGGCCGGGTCGAGGTCGAAGACCATCCGGTCGGGCCGGTCCAGGTGTCCGACCCGGGACAGCCAGCGGTGCAGGGTCAGCGCGGCCTGGTCGGCGAGGTGCACCAGGGTGGCGGGTGTCGTCGCACACGGGGTGGCAGACGGTGCCGCCCTCCTTGGGGACCTCGACGCGGGTGATCCAGTCCGGGTAGCTCTCCGGGGTGTTCTTCTGCATGAAGCGGGGGCCGTCCACACCGTCGGGATGCCGTTCCAGCATCAGCGGACGGCCACGCAGGTGCGGCACCATGAACGGGGCGACGGCCCGGTAGTAGTCGACGAGGTCGCCCTTGGTGTACTCCCTCGTGTCCCGGCCGCCGGGAAAGAGCACCTTGCCGGGCCGGTGCACGCGCACCGTCCGCCGCCCGGCCCGCACCGTGCGGACGTCGTCGCCGCTCACCGCACGACCGCCTCCTCCACCAGCAGCCGCCCCGCCGCCGCGATGGACTCGGCGTCGATGCCCGCGGCGTGCAGCGACTCGTCCGGGGAGGCCGAGCCCGGCATCGTCCGTACGGCGAGACGCACCAGCCGGGGTACGGGACGCCCGTCTGTGAAGGCGTCGAGGACGGCGTCCCCGATTCCGCCCTCCTCGTGGTGGTCCTCCACGGTCAGCAGGCAGCCGGTCTCCTCGGCGGCCTGCCGCAGGGTGGGCCGGTCGACGGGCTTGACCGAGTACAGGTCGATCACCCGGACCTGGACGCCCTCGTCCCGGAGGGCGTCGGCGGCCTTCAGCGCCTCGTGGACGGTGACGCCCGCGGCGACGATCGTCAGCCGGTCCCGCTCCGAGGAGCGCAGCACCTTGCTGCCGCCGACCGGGAACTCCTCGTCGGGTCCGTAGATCACCGGCCCGGCGCCGCGCGAGGTGCGCAGGTAGCGGATGCCCTCCAGGCCGGCCATCTCGGCCACCAGCCGGGCGGTCTGGTTGGCGTCGCACGGGTACAGCACGGTCGAGCCGTACACCGACCGCATCATCGCCAGGTCCTCCAGGCCCATCTGGCTCGGCCCGTCCTCCCCGATGGCGACGCCCGCGTGCGACCCGACGAGGTTGATGCCGGAGCCGCTGACCGCGGCCATCCGGATGAAGTCGTGGGCACGGGTCAGGAAGGACGCGAACGTGGCGGCGTACGGCACCCAGCCGCGGGACGCGAGGCCCACCGCCGCGCCGACCATCTGCTGCTCGGCGATGTAGCACTCGAAGTAGCGGTCCGGGTGTTCCTTGGCGAAGAGCTCTGCACGCGTGGAGTCGCCGACCTCGCCGTCCAGGGCGACCACGTCGCCGCGCGCGCTGCCGAGCGCGGTGAGCGCCTGCCCGTACGCGTCCCGGGTGGCGACGCCCTTCTCGTGCTCCGCCTTGTCGAAGCGGGGCAGCTCGATCCGCCCGTCGCCGTGCACGGCGTGCAGCATGCGGGCGGTCGGCGGTTCGTGCACCCGGACGCGGAGGTCGCGCGGGCCGCCGAGTTCGGCGATCGCCTCCTCGGCCTCCGGCAGCGGCTTGCCGTGCTGGCCCTCGCGGTCCTCGACCGCGGCGACGCCCTTGCCCTTCAGCGTGCGGGCGATGATCGCGGTCGGCTGGCCGGTCGTCGACCTCGCCTCGCCGTACGCGCGGTCGATCGCGTCGACGTCGTGCCCGTCGATCTCGACGGTGTGCCAGCCGAAGGCCTGGAAGCGGCGCGCGTAGGCGTCGAGGTCGTGGCCGTGCCGGGTGGGGCCGCGCTGGCCGAGCCGGTTGACGTCGACGATCGCGGTGAGGTTGTCGAGGTGCTCGTGGCCGGCGTGCTCGGCGGCCTCCCAGACCGAGCCCTCGGCCATCTCGCTGTCCCCGCACAGCACCCACACGCGGTAGCCCGTATGGTCCAGCCGCTTGCCGGACAATGCGATGCCGACCCCCACGGGCAGCCCCTGCCCGAGCGAGCCGGTGGCCGTCTCAACCCACGGCAGCCGCCGGGGCGTCGGGTGCCCTTCGAGACGGCTGCCCAGCTTGCGGAAGGTGAGCAGTTCGGCGTCGTCGATGGCACCGACCGCCTTGTAGGCGGCGTACAGCAGGGGCGAGGCGTGCCCCTTGGAGAGGATGAACCGGTCGTTTCCGGGGTGTTCGGGGCGCTCGAAGTCGGAGCGGAAGTGGTTGGCGAGGAGTACGGCCATCAGGTCGGCGGCCGACATCGACGAGGTCGGGTGCCCTGAGCCCGCCGCGGCTGCGGCACGCACACTGTCCACGCGCAACTGCTGGCCCAGTTCGACGAGTTCAGCGGTGTTCATGAATCTCCTTCCACGAGCGCGTCCGACGAACCGCCGGACCGCTTGACGGGTCCCGGAGTCCCGGCGGGCTGACCGCCGGGCCGGGAACGGGGGGCTTGGGCCCGGAGCCCGGTCGGTGCTCGGCGGGCTCGGGGCGGGGTCGTGTCCTGGCGGGCTCTGACTGGCCGGCTCCTGGCGCTTCGGGGCCGGCAAGCCTTCCGCGTCCCCCTGGGCGGGGCACCCAAACGTCGGCCGGTTTCCGCGGGGGACGCCGGGTACCCGGGCGGCGACCCATCCGTCCCCCCGTCGCGGAGTTCCCGACCCGCCTCCGCAGCGGAGTCACCGGAGGTACCCCCATGCCCGAATACGGCTACTTCCTGTCGTGCGAGGAGTTCGGCCCCGCCGATCTGGTCGAGCAGGCGAGGATGGCCGAGCAGGCCGGCTTCCAGTCGCTGTGGATCTCGGACCACTACCACCCGTGGAACGACGCACAGGGGCAGAGCCCCTTCGTCTGGTCGGTGATCGGTGCGATCTCGGAGGCGGTGTCGTTGCCGATAGGGACGGCGGTGACCTGCCCGACCGTGCGGATGCATCCCGCGGTGGTGGCCCAGGCGGCGGCGACCGCCGCCGTGATGACGAACGGCCGCTTCCGGCTGGGCGTCGGCAGCGGCGAGGCCCTCAACGAGCACATCCTCGGCCATGTCTGGCCGCCCGCGAACGTACGCCTGGAGATGCTGGAGGAGGCGATCCAGGTGATGCGCCGGCTGTTCACCGGCGAGGAGGTCAGCCACTACGGCACCCACTACAAGGTGGAGAACGCCCGCCTGTACACGGTCCCCGACGAGCCCGTCCCGATCGACGTCTCGGGCTTCGGCCCCGCGGCGACGAAGCTCGCGGCGCGGGTGGGCGACGGCTACGTCACGATGATGCCGGACGAGTCGATGGTCGAGCAGTTCCGCAAGGGCGGCGGGGGCGCCAAGCCGGTGAGCGGCGGCACCAAGGTCTGCTACGGCACCGACCGCGACGAGGCCGTACGGACCGTCCGCAAGCTCTGGTACAACGAGCTGCTGCCGGGCGAGATGGGTCAGATCCTGCCCTCGCCGCGGCACTTCGAGCAGCTCCAGCCACTGGTCACCGAGGAGATGGTGAGGGAGAAGTCGGTGTGCGGGGACGACGTCGACGAGCATGTCGCCGCGCTGTCCGCCTTCGCCGACGCGGGCTTCGACCGCGTCTACGTCAACCAGATCGGCGCCGACCAGCGAGGCTTCTTCGACTTCTACCGCACGAAGGTGCTGCCGCAGCTCCAGGGCTGAGCCTCCCGGGCCCAAGCCGGGAACGACGCGGACGACGCGGACGACACCGACGACACGAACGACACGGACACGAACGAACGGCGCGACGGGAGCTCTTCGCCCTCCCGTCGCGCCGTGATTTCCCCGTACTGCCCGTACGGCGTCACGCCGGCCGGTGCGGCGGTTCGGGGTCGGCGCCGGCCTCGGCCGGGCTCGTGCCGGGACGGGCGGGCGGGGCGGCGGGCATGGGCGGAACGGGCGTGCCGGTCGGCGCGGCGGGCACCGCGGGGTCCGGAACCTGCCGCTCACCCGCGACACGGTCGTCACCGGCGACGGCCTCGCGGCCCGCGCCGAACCGTCCCGCGTGTGCTCCGCCCGGCCGGGCCGCCTCGCGCAGCGCGTAGGCGACGGCGCCCAGGATCACGGCGGTGATCAGCGCGGCCGCCCAGTCGGGCAGACCGAGGGCGAGGGCCAGGCCCACGGCGAGCGCGACGGCCGCGCCCGCGTACAGGGCTGCGGCGCCGGACGCGGCGTACAGCCCTGCCGTACGGCGTTGCTTGCGGGTCTGCTCGCGCAGTTCGTCGCGCACGGTCTCGCGCGCCACCTGCGCCAGTTCGTCGACGAGTTGACGGTCCAGATGCTCCAGATGTTCCAAGCGGTCCATGCCTCTCGGATACCCGCCAATCGGCGCGTGAGGCCCCCTCTTTCCGCCCCCCGCACGGCCTCGCCCACCCCTCCCCACTCCCGTGTCCCCCAACTAGTGCCGCAACAGGCAACGTTCGCCCCGTCGCGACGCCCGGCAAACGTTGCCTGCCCGGCACTAGGCTTGTCCTCATGGACATTCTGGGAGCCACGCTGCGCGTCTGCGTCGACGACCTGGAGACCGCGGTCCCCTTCTACGAACGGCTGGCGGGCGGCACGGCCCTGCGCTTCGAGCGCGGCGGCGTCGAGGTGGCCGCGGTCGGCTGCTTCCTGTTGATGAGCGGCCCGGCGGCCGAGCTGGAGCTGCTGCGCAAGGTCGCCGCGACGATCGCCGTCAAGGACGTCGAAGAGGCCCACGAGGTGCTCAGCGAGCTGGGCGCCCGCATCATCGCGGGCCCGGTCGCGACACCGGCGGGCCGCAACCTGATCGCGATGCACCCGGACGGGGCGGTGTACGAGTACGTGGACCGCGGACCGTAGCCCCTTCGCGACCCGGCGGGCCGGCTCGGCTCCCCGGCGCCGATATTCCGCGCGCGGCCCTGCCCCGCCGCCGTACAGTCGGGCCCGGTCGGGGGGCTACGACGGCGTGAGGGATCGGGAACAGCGGATGAGCGAGCAGCACACCTACCGGGTGATCGTCCGGGGCACGTGGGACGGACTCACCGACGAGGCCCGCGCCCGGCTGCTCGCCGAGGCCGCCGACCACGGCCTGACGAGCATGCGGTTCACCGAGGACGGCACGCTGTCGTACGAGCCGTCGCCGCTCAAGCACTTCTCGATGCGGTACGTCGTCGTGTCGGACGCGGCGGACGGCGAGGAGATGGCCGGGGCGATCGCGGAGGACCGGGCCGAAACCGCGCTGCGCGGGCTCGGTCACGGCTTCGGCGAGCTGAGGTCGACGGTCACGGACCTGGACACGATGAAGGTCAACCGGAAGTCCGCGGCCCGGTCATCTCGGCGGTGATCGCCCAGCGCTGGTGATCGCGCCAGGCACCGTCGAGGAAGATCATGCCGGGCGAGAAGCCTTCCAGGCGGAAGCCGCAGCCGCGGGCGAGCGCGATCGAGGCGGCGTTGCCGGGCTGCACGTTGATCTCCAGCCGGTGCAGGCGCATGGGCCCGAACGCGTGGCGGACCACGAGGCCCAGCCCCTCGCGCATCAGCCCGCGCCCGGCGGCGTGCGCGAAGGCCCCGTAGCCGAGGGCCCCGCACTGGAAGCCGCCCTCGACGATGTTGTTGATGTTGATGAACCCGGCGATGCCGCCGCCGTCCTTCTCGCACACCAGGAACCCGGCCCGGGCCGGATCCTCGATCAGCCGCCCCGCGTACGCGGTGTAGGCGGCGACCCGGTCCGGCGGGAAGAGCCAGGGATGGTGCAGGTCCTTGCTCTCCCGGGCCCGGGCGGTGAACTCGGCGCCGTCCTCGTAGGTGAAGTGGCGTATCCCCACCCGGGGGCCCTCGGCGAGATAGCGGGAAGTGTGATGAGGCACCCGGTCACCCTACGGCGGTCACCTGCGGAGGGGCGCGGCGGAGCGTTCACCTGCGCCGTCCCATGAAGTACGCCCCGCACAGCGCTCCGATGAGGCCGGTGGCGAGTAGGGCCGTCCACAACGGCATCGTCACCTCGGGAACCAGCAGCCTGATCCTGGTGTCGCGGGTGTTCTCGAAGATGAAGATCAGGGCGAGGACGCCGAGCAGCAGCACGGCGATCCTGGCGGGCGTCATCCTCCGCCGTTTGTCACCGGTCCGGCTCCTGCTTTCGGAGGTCTTCGGGCTCATACATCCAGCATGGTCCGCCCTGGCCCGTCCCGCGCGGTGAGCACCGGCTCGTGGAGCGGGGCATGAGCCGTACGAGTGACCCGGCCGCGCTCCGCCCACCGGCTCCGCCTGCCGGGTGGCCGCGCCGCGGGACGCACGGCAGGTCTCCTGACGGGGACCCGAGGGGCGGCACACCGCCCGGCGGCCGTGTCCGTACGGTGCTCGCCGCTCAGCGAAGTGCCGGTTCGTCGAACGTCAACGTGCCCGCGTCCGCGTCGAGTTCCGCGGTCATGCCGAGCGGGATCGTCGACGCGTCGTCGCAGTGCCCGAATCCGAACTCCTCGACCACGGGTACGCCCAGGCCGCCGAGCCGGTCGGCGAGGACCGCGCGCACCCCTTCGTACGGACCGCACCCGGCCCACGACCCCAGTGCGACGCCCGCGACGCCGTCCAGCCAGCCGGCGCGCAGGAGCTGGGTCAGCATGCGGTCGACGCGGTACGCCGGTTCGCCGATGTCCTCGAGCAGGAGCAGCCCGCCCCGGGCGCCGGGCAGGGCGTGCGGCGTGCCGAGGTCGGAGGCGAGCAGGCTGAGGCAGCCGCCGAGCGTGACCCCGCGGGCCCGGCCGGGCACCAGGGCTCCGCCGCCCGAGGCGGTGAGGGTGCGCACCGACTCCGGCGCGAAGAGCGTGGCCCGCAGCTGGTCCTGGGCCCGTGCGCTCTTGATGAAGTCCGCGCCCGCCGCCGCGGGGCCGTACAGCGTGACCAGCCCCAGCCGGGTGGCGAACGCCTGCTGGAGCACCGTGATGTCGCTGAAGCCGGCCAGCACCTTCGGCCCGGCCGCCCGCATCGCCTCCCAGTCGAGCAGGTCCACCATCCGCTGGATCCCGTAGCCGCCGCGCGCGCACAGCACGGCGTCCACGGACGGGTCGCACCACGCACGCTGCAGGTCCGCGGCCCGGTCGGCGTCCGAGCCCGCCAGGTAGCCCAACGCGCCGTGCCGGTCGAGCACATGGGAGCCCACGACCGGGTCGAGGTCCCAGCCCCGCAGTACGTCGAGTCCGGCCTGGAGCCGTTCCTCGGGCACGGGCCCGCTGGTCGCGACGACGGCCACGCGGGCGCCGGGGGCGAGCCGGGGCGGCCGCAGCAGTTGCCTCATGCGGAGGGCTCCCATGCCGGGACACCGTGCGGGTGCAGCCCGAAGACGTGTGCGTACAGGGCGAGTTCGGCCTCCAGGGCGCGGATCATCGTGTCCGCCCGCCGGAAACCGTGACCCTCGCCCTCGAAGGCGAGGTAGGTGTGCGGCACCCCTCTGGCCGCCATCCGGGCCAGGAAGCGTTCGCTCTGCGCGGGCGGGCAGATCACGTCGTCGAGGCCCTGCAGCAGCAGGAAGGGGGCGGTGACGCGGTCGGCGTGTTCGGTCGGCGAGCGCTCCGCGTACCGGCCGGGCACCTCGGCGTACGGTCCGACCAGGGTCTCCAGGTACCGCGACTCGAAGTCGTGGGTCTCCCCGGTGGCCCAGCCGGCCAGGTCGAGGATCGGGTAGCTGATCGTGCCGCAGGCGTAGACGTCGGTCGTGACGAGCGACGCGGCCGCGGTCCAGCCGCCCGCGCTGCCGCCGCGCACCGCGAGCCGGTCGCGGTCCGCGGTGCCCTCGTCGGCGAGGGCCAGCGCGACGGCCGCGCAGTCCTCGACGTCGACGACACCCCACTGTTCGCGCAGCCGGTTGCGGTACTCCCGGCCGTATCCCGTGGAGCCTCCGTAGTTGACCTCGGCGACGCCGATGCCACGCGAGGTGAAGTAGGCGATCTCCAGGTCGAGGACGAGCGGTGAGCGCCCGGTGGGGCCGCCGTGCGCCCACACCACGTACGGCGGCAGTTCGCCGCCGGGCGCCGTGCAGCCGGGGTGGTGCGGCGGGTAGACGTGCGCGTGCACCTCGCGTCCGTCGGGTCCGGTGAAGGTGCGGATCAGCGGCTCGGGGTAGTGGGCGGGGTCCACGGCGTCGTCGTGCGCGGCGCCGATCACCCGGGCCCGGCCGGTCCTGGTGTCCAGTTCGACCACCTCGTACGCGCTGCGCGGACTCGCCCCGACGGCGACGACCCTCCCGCCGTGCGCCGCGAGCGTGGGCGCGAACTCGGTCCAGGGCCCGGCCACGTCGACGAGCTCGCCGGTCTCCGGGTCGAGCACCCCGAGGGTGGTGGCGCCCCGGCCGTGCACGACGGCGACGAGCCCGTTGTCCAGCGGGGCGAACCAGCGGTGGCCGAGCTTCCAGAGGGGACCGCCGAACTCCTCCTCGCGCGGGCACAGCGGCTCGCCGTCGCGGTAGAGGTTCCACCAGCCGGTGCGGTCGCTCGCGTACAGGAGGGAGCCGTCGGACGCCCAGTCGGCCTGGGCGATCGACTCGTCGGGGCCGCCGGCCACCGTCCGGGGCTCGCTCAGGGTGCCGTCGCCGGTGACATCGGCGACGAGGAGTTCCGTGCCGTCCCACGGCATCCGCGGGTGGTCCCAGCCGAGCCAGGCCGCGCGCCGCCCGTCGGGCGACAGCCGCGGGCCGGTGACGAAGCGGTGCCGGGCAGCGGTGAGTTCACGCACCGCGCCGCGGTCCCGGGCCGCCGCGCCGTCCAGCGGCACCGCGGCCAGGACGCGGCGCACGTCGGAGGGCCCGTCGCCGGTGAACTCCTCGAGGACGCACCACACCTCGCCGTCGGTGAGACGCAGCTGCGGCTGCGCCCAGCGCAGTCCGCCGCCCACCGGGGACAGCGGGGTGAGCGGAAGCGGGTCGCCGCCCGGCCGGTACCGGTACAGCCGCTGATCGGCGAAGTGCACGAACACCACGAGCGGTTCACCCTCGTGCGTCACCCCCGCCCAGGGCTGTCCGCCGTACTCGATGACGCGGCTGCGCACGTTCCACGGGGCCGGCAGCACCGACTCCTCGGTGCCGTCGGCGTGCCGGCGGACGAGGGTGCGCCGGCCGCCCTCGGTGGGGCGCGGCTCGGTCCACCAGGTCTCGTCGCCGACGATCCCCACGTACTCGGGGTGCCCGTCGTGCGCGGCGGCGAGCGCCGCGTCCACGGGTGAGGGCCAGGAGCCGTAGGCCAGCGTCCGCATGTCGTCCCCCATTCGCCTAGGCCGTCCGCAGGAAGCGGTCGAGTACGCGGACGCCGAAGTGGAGCGCCTCGACCGGGACGCGCTCGTCGACGCCGTGGAAGAGGGCCTGGTAGTCGAGGCCCTCCGGAAGCTTCAGCGGTGCGAAGCCGTAGCCCGTGATGCCGAGGCGCGAGAACTGCTTGGCGTCCGTGCCGCCGGACATGCAGTACGGCACCACATGTCCCTCGGGGGCGAACTCCTCGACGGCGGCCCGCATCCGAGCGTACGTCGTCGAGTCCACCGGGGCCTGGAGGGCCACCTCGCGGTGCTCGAACTCCCAGCTCACGTCCGGTCCGGTGAGCCGGTCCAGGGTCGCGCGGAACTCGTCCTCGCCGCCGGCGAGGTAGCGCCCGTCGACGTGGGCGACGGCCTCCCCCGGAATCACGTTGATCTTGTAACCGGCGTCCAGCATGGTCGGGTTGGCGCTGTTGCGGACGGTGGCCTCGACGAGCTTGGCCGCCGGGCCGAGCTTCTCCAGGAGCGCGTCCACGTCACCCAGGTCGGGCTCGATGCCGTACAGCGCGGCGAGTTCGGTGAGGGCGGCGCGCACGGTCGGGGTCAGCCGCAGCGGCCACTCGTGCTCGCCGATCCGGGTGATCGCGGCGGCGAGGCGGGTCACCGCGTTCTCGCGGTTCACCTTGGAGCCGTGCCCGGCCCGCCCGCGGGCGGTCAGCTTCAGCCAGCCGGTGCCGCGCTCGCCCGCCGCGATGGGGTAGAGCTGCCGGCCGCCGCCGTCGTGGAAGGTGAACGCCCCGGACTCGCTGACGCCCTCGGTGCACCCCTCGAAGAGCCCGGGGTGCCGGTCGGCGAGGAACCCGGAGCCGTCCTCGGCGCTGGCCTCCTCGTCGGCCGTGAAGGCGATCACCAGGTCCCGGCGGGGCCGTACACCCTCCCGCGCCCAGGCCCGCACGACCGCGAGGATCATCGCGTCCATGTTCTTCATGTCGACCGCGCCCCGGCCCCAGACGACCCCGTCCCGGATCTCCCCCGAGAAGGGGTGCACGCTCCAGTCCGCGGCCTCGGCGGGCACCACGTCCAGGTGACCGTGGACGAGCAGCGCGTCCGCCGACGGGTCGGTGCCCTCGATGCGGGCGACGACGTTCGTCCGGCCCCTGGTCCGCTCCAGGAGCGTGGGCTCCAGACCGGTCTCGGCCAGCAGCGCGGCGGCGTACTCGGCGGCCGGACGTTCCTGGCAGTCGCCGCCGCCCCGGTTCGTCGTGTCGATGCGGATGAGGTCGGAGGTGAAGTTCACGACCTCGTCCAGGGCCTGCCGGTCAGCCATACTGCTCCTCCACTGCGGCCGAGACGATCGTGGTGACCGCCTTGAAGGTACGGATCCCCTCGTACATGGTGTCGCTGGTGTACGCCACCCTGCGCTCGCCCACGCGGCCGACGCCCGGTACGACCGTGGCGGCCATCGCGAGGTGCTCGGCGTCGAACTCCAGCGCCACGGTGTACGGGCCGCCGGCCACCGGCTCGCGGCGGACCGCCAGCTCGGCCGCCCGCTCGGCCGCGGCCCGGATGTCGGCGGCGGTCCTGGCCGGCGTACGGCACACGGCCGCGTACCGCGACACATGGTCCTTGACGGCGACCTTCAGCGCCTCGGGCGCGTAGCCGAGGGCGTCCTCGCAGGCCACGTCGTCGCCGGTGACGAGGACGACGGGCACGCCGTACTCCGCGACCACGTGCGCGTTGAGCAGACCCTCGCTGGCCCGTACGTCGTTCAGCCACACCCCGGTGATCGAGTTGGCGAGGTAGGTGTGGGCGAGGACGCCCTCCATGCCGGCGCCCGCGTGGTAGCCGACGAACGCGATGCCGTCGACGTCGCCGTGCTGCACGCCCTCCACCATGGAGAGGGACTTGTGCCGGCCGGTGAGCATCTCGGTCCGGTCGTCGAGCCGCTCCAGGAGCAGGTTGCGCATGCTCCAGTGCGCCTCGTTGACGAGCACCTCGTCGGCGCCGCCGTCGAAGAATCCGAGCACGGCGGCGTTGACGTCGGAGGTGAACATCGACCGGCACCGCTCCCACTGCGGCGTGCCCGGCAGCACGTCGGCCGGCCAGGTCACGCCCGTGGCGCCCTCCATGTCGGCGCTGATGAGGATCTTCATGGTGCGTCACGTTACGCGTCGCGGCGGGACCCGGCCAAGAATTCCCGAGCGGCCGGTTCCGGTCGGCCCGCGCACCCGGCCGGGGGCCGGCCGGCGCCGCGGGCCCCGGTGTACGGGCCCGGGCGGGACGGCTCCCTCCCTCACCTTCACCGGGCCGGGACCGTCACTCCGTGCGCCCCGCCACCAGCCACTTCGAGGGCAGTTCGACGCGGGTGCCGTCGGGCCCGTACTCCGTGGTGGTCAGGGGCAGTTCGCCGCTCGCCAGGACGGTGAGTCCGGCCGCGCGCAGATAGCCGGGGACGGCCTCGTCGGCCACCTCGCCGGGGGCTATGCCGTGCCGGAAGACGGGCGCGAGTTTGGGCGGCGGGCCGGCGGGACCTTGCGCCAGGCCCATCAGGACGGGCTTCGCGGCCTCGGACAGCTCGACGAGGAAGACGCGGCCGCGGTCACCGGCCAGCGCGGCCAGGCCGTCCACCAGCGGCTGCCGGTCCTCGGGGTCGGCCTGGTGCAGCACGCCCCGCACATAGACGTTGGCGTCGCCGAGCTCGGCGTGCAGCGTGTGCGCCTCCCCCTTCTCGGCCGCGTCCAGCAGCCGGTAGCCGGCCTGCCCCGCCCGGTCGGCCTGCCGGGCGTGGTCGAGGGCGGCGGCGGACAGGTCGGCGCCGATGACGCGCGGGAAGCGGTCCGCGAGGAAGCGCGTCTGAGTGCCGTTGCCGCAGCCGACGTCCACCAGCGGCAGGCCCGGATCCGTCAGGTGCGGTTCGAAGAGGGCGAGGTGGATGCCCGCGGTCAGGGCCGGCTCCGCGTCCCAGAACACGGCGCCCTGCCCGTCGGGAGCCTCGCGCCAGAAGCCCTCCCAGGCATCCCGGTACCGACTCGTCACGCTCATGCGCACTCCCCAGGTCGCGACCGCCGCCCGCCGCGTGTGACGGGCCAGTACGGTCTATCGCGCCCGGCGACCGCCTACAAGCGCGCGGCGCACACCTTCACCCCTCGTTCGACCCCGGACACGCGGTCGTACGCCCCTCGCGCCCCTCGCGTCCGTCAGCGCCGCGGCAGGGTCAGTTCGAACCAGACGGTCTTGCCGGCCTTCGTACGGCTGGCCCCCCATTCCCGGGACAGCGTGCTGACCACCCGCAGACCGCGCCCGGACTCGTCGTCGGGGCCGGCGCTCAGCAGGGTCGGCAGGTCGTGGTCGTCGTCGTCCACCTCGCACAGCAGCGTGTCCCCACGCACCAGGCGCAGATCGAGGGGGCTGCTGTGGGAGTGCCGTACGGCGTTGGCGACGAGCTCGCCGACCATCAGCTCGGCGTTGTCGGCCAGCCCGGCCAGTCCCCACGCGTGGAGCTGTTCGCGCACCACCGCGCGGGCCCGGCAGGCCTCGGCCGGGTCGAGGGTCAGCCGCCACTCGGCCACGTCGTCGGGTTCGATGCCGGTGAGGCGGGTCATCAGCAGGGCCACGTCGTCCTTGCGGCCGCCGCGGGTGTTCAGGGCCCGGATGATGGTGTCGCAGGCGTCGTCCATGGACGCGGCGGGATGAGCCGCGGACTCGCAGAGCGTCGCCAGGCCCACGCCGATGTCCTCGCCGCGCACCTCCACCAGGCCGTCGGTGCACATCACCAGCCGGTCGCCGGGCGCCACCCGCACGCGCAGCGACTCGAAGGGCACCCCGCCGACGCCGATGGGCGCGCCCGTGGGCAGTTCGAGCAGTTCGCTGCGGCCGTCGCCGGCGCGGACCAGGACCGGCGGGATGTGGCCGGCGTTGGCGATCTCCAACTCGCTCGCGATCGGGTCGTAGACCACGTACAGGCAGGTGGCGAGGTAGGTGTCGCCGAGTCGCTGGGCGAGGTCGTCGAGGTTGCGCAGCAACTGGGCGGGCGGGAGGTCGAGAGCGGCCATGGTCTGGACGGCCGTACGCAACTGGCCCATCATGGCGGCCGAGTTGAGGCCGTGACCCATCACGTCGCCGACGACCAGCGCGGTGCGGGCGCCGGGCAGCTTGACGGAGTCGAACCAGTCGCCGCCGACCCGGCCGAGGAGGGTGCCGGGCAGATAGCGGGTGGCGATGTCGCAGCCCGCCATGCGCGGCGGGATGTGCGGCAGCATGCTGTCCTGGAGGGTCTCGGCGACGCTCTCCTGGTAGGTGTACATGCGCGCGTTGTCGAGCACGAGGCCCGCGCGGGCGGCGAGTTCGCCACCGGTGACCCGGTCCATGTCGTTGAACTCGACGCGCTCGGGGTGCCGCAGCAGGATCATGAACCCGAGGACGACGTTGCGTGCCTTGAGCGGAACGACCAGCATCGAGCGGCCGGTGATGAGGGGCCGGATGTCCCGCTTCTCGAACTGCGAGGCGATGGCGTGCCCCATCTGCTCGCTGATGCGCGGCACGAGGACGGGTTCACCGGTGGTCATGCACTGGAAGAACGGTGTGTGCGCCGGGAACGGCATGGCCTCGCCGACCGGCACGACGTCGTCCCAGCGGCCGGGTTCGTCGGTGTGCTCGAGGGCCACCCGGTGCCACATGGTGGTCGTGTCGGGCACTCCCTCGGGGAATCCCTCGCCCGCGACGACCTGCTCGCGCAGATAGGTGCCCGCGACGTCGGTGAAGCGCGGCACGACCGCCTTGCTGACCTCGACGATGGTCGTGGCCAGGTCGAGCGAGGTGCCGATGCGGCCGCTGACCTCGGTCAGGAACTCCAGACGCTCGCGCACGGCGGCGTATTCGAGGTCCTCGCCCTCGTCACGGAGGTCCTGCGGCAGGGGCAGCCCCTGGGCGAGGGCGCGGGCGGCACGCTCCCGGCGAGCCCGGCGTTCCGCGCGCCGGGGCACGCCCCAGTCGGGCGTGACGGGCACCCGGTCGTTCTGGCTGAACTCCAGTACCGGGTAGCCCAGTTCGAGGACCTGTCCGACGATACGGGCGCTCTCGTCGACGCTCATGCTGGGCAGGATCTCGGGAAGCCGCCGGGCCAGGTCGTCGGCGCCGGGGAAGTCGGTGTGCAGGGCGAAGCCGGGCGCGATCCGCTCGAAGGCGAGGTCCTGGGCGTCCTCGTCGGGGTCCGCGGGGTGCAGTCCGTCCGCGTCGGCGGCCAGCACCAGCAGCCGCTCCCGCCCCGGTCCCACCAGCGGGTACGCCCACCACAGCACGTCGACCCTGGCCGCCCCGCCGGGCGCGGGGACCTCCTCGTGCCGCCCGCGCTCGGGCCCACCGAGGCGGGCGCGACCGGCGGCCGGGTAGGCCAGCCTGCCGTCGAGGGACGACTCGAGATCGGGCCCGAGGTTGTCGTAGGCCGCGTAGGCGCCGTAGGGACCGATGCCGTCCGGGTCGGGGAGCACACCGGAGACCGGCAGGAGGTCGACGGCCGACCGGCCGATCGCCTCGTCCTTGCCGGCGCCGAACAGGCGGCGCGCGCCGCTGCTCCAGTGGGAGACGAGGCCGTCACGGTCCACCACGACCACGGCGAGCGGGATGCGGCCGGCCGCGGTGGCTTCCGCCGTCTCACCGGTTTCCGCTCCGGGGCGGGGAGGCGCGTCCCTTTCGGTGCCACGTTCCATGGCCAAGGCTCTCTCTCCCCACGGCTCGGCAAGATCTGTGCCGCCGTCACCACCGTACGGCCCCCGTCGGAAGGGATGTGCGGCAATACTGGAATTGCCCGCACGGGCGTGCACCGGCGCACGGGCCCGCGCATCGGCCGCCGCTCAGTCCTCGTGCCCGAGCTGCAGGTCGCGTTCCGTCCGTCCGCCTCCGGCCACCTGGAGCACGGTGGCGACCGGCGGGTAACCCGAGGTGATGACGGTGTACTCACCGGAGGCCAGGTCGACGAACCGGAACAGGCCGTCCGCCCCGGTGGTGAGCGTGTCGACGACGTTGCCCGCCGCGTCCAGCAGGGTCACGCGCGCATCCTCGGCGGGCCGTCCGCCACCGGCCCGAACGGTGCCGCGCAGCACCGCTCCGCCGGCGAGTTCGATGTCCTGGCGGGTCTCCCGGGCGGCCTGGACGGTGACGGGCAGGGCGGCCGGGCGGAACGCGGGCGCGCCCGCGGCGAGGGTGTACTCGCCGGCCACCAGCTCCGTGAGGACGTAGCCGCCCTCGCGCCCGCTGCGCGCGCCGGCCACGACCTCGCCGTGCACGTCGGTGAGGGTGACCACGGCGTCCCGCACCGGCGTGCCGTCGGCGGTCAGCACGCTCCCGGCGAGGCGCCCGGCGCCGCCGAGCACGACGTCAAGCTCCACGGGCCGCTCGCCGACCGTCACGGAGACCGCCTGCGGCTGGTGGCCGCCCGCCGCGGCGATCAGCACGTACGACCCCGACCCGGGCGTGGACAGCGCGTACCGTCCGTCCTCGCCGCTCGCGCCCCGCCCGATCTGGTGTCCGGCGTTGTCGATCAGCGTGAGTGCGGCACGCGGCACGACGGTCCCGTCGGGGTGCCGCACCGTTCCGCGGACCGCGGTTCCGGTGGCGTGCGGCGAACGGGCCTGCGGCACCGGGGCGTTCGGGGCCGCGGCGAGTGTCGTCTCGGCCGGGGCGTGGGACACCAGGGGTTTCTCCTTGAGGAAGAAGGCGATCAGCAGGCCGAGGACGAGCACCGGTACGAGGTAGAGGAAGATCCGGGGCATCGCGTCGGCGTAGGCGCGGATGTAGCCGTCGCGCAGCGCCGGGGGCAGCGTGTGGACCAGCTGCGGGGTGATGGACTCGGGGGCGGGCAGCCCGGCACCCGCGGGGACACGCTGGGCCAGGGCGTCGGCGAGCCGGTCGGCGAAGAGCGTGCCGAAGACCGCGGCGCCGACGCTGCCGCCGATCTGCCGGAAGTAGTTGTTGGCGCTGGTGGCGGTGCCGAGGTCGGCGGGGCGCACGGAGTTCTGCACGGCGAGGACGAGGACCGGCATCACCATGCCGATGCCGGCGCCGAGGACGGCCATCCAGACGCTGTACTGCAGCCGGGGCGTGTCGACATCGAGCCGGGACAGCAGCCACATGCCGACGGCGGCGAGGGCGCTGCCGAGGACGGGGTAGATCTTGTAGCGGCCGGTGTGGCTGATGAGCTGTCCGGCGATGATCGAGGCGCCGACGATGCCACCCATCATCGGCAGCATGAGCAGGCCCGACTCGGTGGCCGTGGCTCCGTCGACCATCTGCAGGAAGGTCGGCAGGTAGCTGGCGGCGCCGAACAGGGCGACGCCGATCACCAGGCCCACCAGACCGGTGACGTTGAAGACGGAGTCCCGGAACAGCCGGAGCGGGATGAGGGGTTCGGCGGCGAAGCGCTCGGCGAGGAGGAAGAGGACGGTGGCGGCCGCGGCGCCCGCACCGAGGCCGAGGACGACGTGCGAGTTCCAGGCGTACTCGCTGCCGCCCCAACTGGTCAGCAGGACCAGGCAGGTGGAGGCCGCGGTGAGCAGCAGGACGCCGAGGAGGTCGAGCCGCGCCCTGACGGCGGGTTTCGGCAGTTTCAGTACGACGGTGACGAGGGCCAGGGTGAGGAGGCCGAAGGGCACGTTGACGTAGAAGCACCACCTCCAGCTGAGGTGGTCGGTGAAGTAGCCGCCGAGCAGGGGGCCCGCGACGGAGGCGAGCCCGAAGGCGGCGCCGATCAGGCCCATGTAGCGGCCGCGCTGCCGGGGCGGCACGATGTCCGCCAGGATCGCCTGCACGCCGATCATCAGGCCGCCCGCGCCGACGCCCTGGACCGCGCGGAAGGCGATCAGCTGGTCCATGGTGCGCGCACGCCCGGCGAGCGCGGAGCCGACGACGAAGACGACGATCGCGAACTGGAAGACGCCCTTGCGGCCGAGGAGGTCCCCGAGCTTGCCGTAGACGGGCAGTCCGACGGTGGCGGTGAGGAGGTAGGCGGTGATCGCCCAGGACATCCGGTCCAGGCCGTGCAGCTCACCGACGATCTTCGGGAGCGCGGTGGCGACGATCATCTGCTCCAGGGCGGCGAGCAGCAGCGCCAGCACCAGCGCGAGGAAGACCAGTTTCACCCGGCGGGGCCCGAGGACGACGGCCGGGGCGGATGCCGGGGCGGGATCGGGAGGCGCCGCTACCGGTTCGTCCTGCACCAGAGTCGTCCCGCGCACGTACTGCTCCCCTCGTCGCACCTGTCAGACAATTCCCGCATTGAGCGACAACTACGAACAAGCGCGACGAGTTACGGCGTCCTGCCGGACAGCGGGGAGATGCACTCGAAACGGTGAGGCGAGCGGCGAGGTGGCCAACGCCCGGCGAGGGATCGCCCGTTGCCGCTACTTCTCGACCTCGGCGGCGAGCTTGCCGAGCACCTCGTCGTAGATCCGGCCGAGGCCCTTGGGCGCGAAGGTCCGCTCGAAGAAGCCGCCGATGCCGCCGGCGCCGTTCCACACGCTGGTCACGACGACACGGGACGCGCCCTCACCGGCCGGGGTGACGCGCCAGGTGGTGACCATCGAGGAGTTGCGGTCCGTCTCGACGAGTTCGCCGTCGGTGGGTTCGCTCACCTCCAGGAGGCAGTCCCGCACGCGCTTGCTGGTGGCCTGGAGCTTCCAGTGGACGAGGGTGCCCTCGCCGTCGCCGCCCTCGCGCACCTCGTACTCGCTGAAGTGCTCGGGCAGCAGCTTCGCGCGCGTCCCGCTGTAGTCGGCGAGGGCGTCGAACACCTTCTCCGCGTCCGCCGCGACGACCCGCTCCGTACCGGCCTCGACCTGCGCCATTGACTTCCTCCAGGACCTGAATTCTCGGGGGCGGGGGCAAGCCAACCACCCCGGTCCCCGGCCGCCCAAATCGGGGTGACGTAAGCGGTCGCGAGGCGATCGGAATACGCGGTCGCACGATCAAGGGAACATGTGTTCTATTCTGTGGCCAGTGCTACCCGAGGAGGCCTCATGCGCTGGGAGAACCTCACAGTGGAGTCCGCCGGCAGTCCGGCCGACACCGCGCTGTTCGGCGCGGACGCGGTGACCACCCGTACCTTCGACACGCCCGAGTTCCGCGGGATCACGTTCCACGAGATCCGGGCCCGCTCGATCCTCAACCGGGTGCCGGGGGCCTCGCGAATGCCCTTCGAGTGGACGGTCAACCCCTACCGCGGTTGTTCACACGCGTGCGTCTACTGCTTCGCCCGCAAGACGCACAGCTACCTGGACCTCGACACGGGTCTCGGCTTCGACTCCCAGATCGTCGTCAAGGTGAACGCGCCGGAGCTGCTGCGCCGCCAGCTCGCCTCACCCCGCTGGCAGGGCGAGCACATCGCGATGGGCACCAACGTCGACTGCTACCAGCGGGCGGAGGGCCGGTACCGGCTGATGCCGGGCATCCTGGGCGCCCTGCGCGACCGCGCCAACCCCTTCTCCATCCTGACCAAGGGCACGCTGATCCTGCGCGACCTCGACCTGCTCACCCGGGCGGCCGAGGTGACGGACATCGGCATCTCCGTCTCGGTCGGCTTCACCGACCCCGAGCTGTGGCGCACGGTCGAGCCGGGCACGCCCTCGCCCGAACGCCGCCTCGACGTGGTGCGGACCCTGGGCGAGCACGGCATCGACTGCGGCGTCCTGATGGCACCGGTGATCCCGTTCCTGAGCGACCAGCCGGCCCAACTGCGCGCCACCGTGCGGGCGATCGCGGCGTCCGGAGCCGGCTCCGTCACCCCGCTGGTGCTGCATCTGCGCCCGGGCGCCCGCGAGTGGTTCATGGCCTGGCTGACCCACCACCACCCGCACCTGGTACGCCGCTACGAGCGGCTGTACGCCGGCGGCTCCTACGCCCCGAAGTGGTACCAGCGTCGGATCACCCGTCAGGTCCACGACCTGGCACAGGAGTACGGCATCGGTCCCGCGCGCGCGGGGATGCCGCGTCGGATCAGGGAGCCCGAGCCCGCCGGGCAGCCGGTGTCCGGGCCCACCCAACTCACGCTGATCTGAGTCGATCCCACACCGGGATCTCGGAGCATCCGAGCGCATCCCACGGCCCAATTGGGTCAAGAATCGGCGGAACGCGTTCCTCCGGGTGTGCTTTCCGGGACTATGCGGCGGGGACCGCGGCACGTGCGGTCCGAACACCTCCGTCCTGGGAGGACCTCATGAGAAAACGCGCAGCCGTGCTGTGCGGTGCCGCAGTCGTCGTGGCCGGAACCATCACGGCCGTCCCCGCCGACGCGAGCGCCTCACCGCCCGCGGACCTCGCTCGGGCCGCGAAGCTCACCTGGAAGAAATGCGGCACCACCGACTACCCGACGCTCCAGTGCGCGTCCCTCAAGGTGCCGCTCGACCACGCGAACCCGCACGGGCGGCAGATCACCCTGGCGCTGTCCCGTGTTCCGCACACCGCGAAGAAGTACCAGGGCCCGCTGCTGGTCAACCCCGGCGGCCCCGGTGGCAGCGGTCTGACACTCGCCGGATTCGTCGCCTCCGCCCTGCCCAAGGCCGTCGCGGCCCAGTACGACGTCATCGGCTTCGACCCGCGCGGGGTGGGCGCGAGCAAGCCCGCCCTGAACTGCGAGCCGGGCTACTTCAACCCGGTCCGCCCCGACTCCGTCCCCGGTACACACGCGATCGAGAAGGCCAACCTCAAGCGCGCCAAGTCCTTCGCCGGCGCCTGCGGCAGGAAGTACGCGAGCGTGCTGCCGTACATCAACACGGTCGCCGCCGTGCGGGACATGGACTCGATCCGCGGCGCCCTGGGCGCGAAGAAGATCAACTACTTCGGTTACTCGTACGGCACGTATCTCGGAGCCGTCTACGCCAAGCTCTACCCCGAGCGGGTGCGCCGCCTGGTGCTGGACTCGATCGTCGACCCCACGGGCGTGTGGTACGACGACAACATCTCCCAGGACTACGCCTTCAACGACCGCCACCGTGCGCTCATGGCGTGGATCGCGAAGTACCACACGACGTACAAGCTCGGCACCGATCCGGAGAAGATCGAGGCCAAGTGGTACGCCATGCGGGCCGCGCTCGCCAAGAAGCCCGCGGACGGCAAGGTCGGCGCCTCCGAACTGGAGGACACCTTCATCCCGGGCGGCTACTACAACGGCTACTGGCCCTACCTCGCCGAGGCGTTCGCGGCCTACGTGAACGACAAGAACGATGACCCGTTGGTCGAGGCGTACGAGAACTTCGCCGCCGTCGACGCCTCCGGGGACAACGGCTACAGCGTCTACACCTCGGTGCAGTGCCGTGACGCCTCCTGGCCGCGCGACTGGGACCAGTGGCGCAAGGACAACTGGGCGGTGTACGAGAAGGCGCCGTTCATGGCCTGGAACAACGCCTGGTACAACGCGC
This sequence comes from Streptomyces sp. NBC_00289, assembly GCF_041435115.1. Classification (NCBI taxonomy): domain Bacteria; kingdom Bacillati; phylum Actinomycetota; class Actinomycetes; order Kitasatosporales; family Streptomycetaceae; genus Streptomyces; species Streptomyces sp. NBC_00289. Next base: position 2,597,318 of record NZ_CP108046.1, read on the forward strand.
CGTGCGCGTTCTGGCCGACAGAGTCCAAGAAGCCGGTGAACATCGCCAACGGCAAGCTGCCGCCGACGCTGCTCTTCCAGGCGACGAACGACGCGGCGACCCCGTACGAGGGCGGCGCGACGGTCCACCGGATGCTCGCCCGTTCCAGCCTGGTGGTCGAGCAGGGCGGCGGGAACCACGGCATCACACTGAGCGGGAACGCCTGCCTGGACACGTACCTGACCGCGTACCTGACCGACGGCACGGTGCCGCGCGGTCACGGCGAGGCTGACGCGGTGTGCCGGAAACTGGCCGACCCCAAGCCGCTGAGCACGAAAGCCGCGCCCACCTCGGCGCGCGGCTCGACGCTGCACGGACTGCTCGGCTTCCGCGGCTGAACCGTCAGGCTTCCGCGGCTGAACAGTCAGGGCCCGCACGACCCTCGTGGCCGTGCGGGCCCGGACTGTTCGGGGCGGCCCCCGTGGCCGTGCGGGCCCTGACGGTTCAGGGCGGCCCCTGTGGCCGTGCGGGCCCTGACAGTCCCGCACCGACCGCACCGACCGCACCGACCGCACCAGCCGTAAACCGGAGGCCCGCCGACCCCGGCGGGTTCTAGGGTGCCGCCATGGACGACGAGCCTCTCCACATCCGCGCGATGACCCTGCCCGACTGCGACCGCGTGGCGGAGATCCGCGTCCGCGGCTGGCAGAGCGCGTACCGGGGGCTGATGCCGCAGCCCCACCTCGACGCGCTCAGCGTGACGGCGGACGCCGAGCGGCATCGCGCCCGGTTCACGCGCGGCGACGGCAGCGTGCTGAACATCGTCGCCGAGCGGGGCGGCGAACTCGTCGGCTGGGCCTGCCACGGGCCGTACCGGGACGAGGAACTGCGCACCGACGACGCCGAGTTGTACGCGATCTACGTCGACCCCGGCCACTACGGCGCCGGTGTCGGACACGCCCTGCTCCAGGAGTCCGTGCGGCAGCGCACCGCCGCCGGGCACGACCGCATGTTCCTCTGGGTCCTGGAGGGCAACACCCGCGCCCGGCGCTTCTACGAACGGGCCGGCTTCCGGGCCGACGGCGCCGAGGAGCCGTACGAGGTGGACGGCGTCCCGGTGCCCGAGGTGCGGTACGTCCGCACGCTGACGCCGTCCTCCCACTAGAAGCTGGATGTCGGTGCCGGACCCCCTGAACCCGGCATGGCCCCTACGGGAGGTCCCGGCTCAGCGCCGGCGGGGGATGCGGGCCAGGGCCCGGACCGCCGCCTCCGCGAGCGCGGGGTGGGCGAGCGCCTTGTCGAGGACGGGTTCGGCCCGCGCGTCGCCCAGCGTCCCGAGGCCCTCCACGCAGGCGAGCGCCACGCGCCGGTAGGGGTCGTGGGGGCGCAGGCGCCGTTCGAGTGTGGTGATCAGGGCCGGCACGGACTCGGGGGCGCGCAGCCGGACCAGCAGCCGGACCGGGTGCAGGGCGTAGGCGACGCGCAGTTCGTTGGTGGCGAGGGTGGCCGCCGCGCGGGCGGTGCGCGGGTCCGCGAGCCGGGCCAGGGCGTACGCGGCGGAGGCGCAGCGCTGCGGGTCGCGGTGGTTGAGAAGCAGGACGAGGGCTTCGAAGGCGCGCCGGTCACCGGCGAGGCCGAGCCGGAACGCGGCCAGCTCCCGGGCCCACAGCGGCTGTGCGGGTTCGGTGAGCACTCCGGCGAGTTCGTCGGGGTCCTCGGTCGCCACGAGACGGTGATAGCCGGCCCCGCCGCCCGACTCCTGCCGTAAGCGCTCCGTGAGCGATCGCAACTCTTCGTCCATGAAGCCGAGATTAGGGGTGCCGTCCGACGGCCGGGAGCTACATCACAAACTCGGGGGCTGGCGCGCTCGTTACCGGCGAGTTAAGCTCAGACGAGCGAGTTACCCACTCGCATCTGCTTGCAGTGGCCTGGTGACGCAGCCGCTGCGAGTGCTGGTCGGTTCGGTACCTCGTGTACCGCTGTACGACCCGGCTCCGGGACAGGGCCGGTCGGCATCCTCCGTTCTCCGGGCGTGTGCACGCCCAGGACCACGGCACCGGGCGTGTGCGCCTGCAGCCCGGAAACACCCGCACTCCTCTCGCACCCGTGCGCCTGACGGCGTACCCGGGCGCGCTCCCAGTCGTCACCCTCATTTCTGGAGTCCGCGATGGCCACTCCCCTGTCCGACACCCCCCTGTCCCCGCTCACGACCGTCGCCGTCGTCGGCCTCGGCACCATGGGCACAGGCATCGCCGAGGTCCTGGCGAAGGCCGGCCGCACGGTCGTCGGCATCGACCTCAGCGAGGCCGCGACCGCGAAGGCCCTCGCCACCCTGGAGTCCGCGACCGCCCGCGCCGTGGAGCGCGGCCGGCTGACCGAGCGGGAACGCACCGACGCCCTCGCCCGGGTCACCACCTCCACCGACCTGCGCGCCGCCGCCGACGCCGACCTGGTCATCGAGGTGGTCCCGGAGTCGTACGAGATCAAGCACCAGATCTTCCGTGAACTCGACGGCATCGTGCGGCCCGAGACGATCCTGGCGACCGGCACCAACGCCCTGTCCGTCACGCGTCTGGCGGCCGACTCGGCCCGTCCGGAGCGCGTTCTCGGCCTGCACTTCTTCAATCCGGCGCCGGCGATGAAGCTGGTCGAGGTGGTCTCGTCGGTGCTGACCGCGCCCGCGGCCGTCGCCGCGGTCACGGACCTGGCTCTGGAACTCGGCAAGGAGCCGGTCGCGGTCGGCGACCGTCCCGGCTTCGTCGCGGACGGCCTGCTCTTCGGCTACCTCAACCAGGCCGCCGCGATGTACGAGGCGAAGTACGCCTCCCGGGAGGACATCGACGCCGCGATGCGGCTCGGCTGCGGCCTGCCCATGGGTCCGCTGGCGTTGCTCGACCTGATCGGCGTGGACACCGCCCGCACGGTCCTGGAGGCCATGTACGCCGAGTCCCACGACCGGCTGCACGCCCCCGCCCCGATCCTCAAGCAGCTCAGCGAGGCCGGGCTCACCGGCCGCAAGTCGGGGCGCGGGTTCTACACCTACGAGACCCCCGGCGGCGCGACCGTCGTCCCGGACGGCCTGACACCGGTCTCCGCGGGCTCCGAGGCCGCCGGCCGTCCGGTCCACGCCGTCGGTGTCGCGGGCTCGGGCACCATGGCGTCCGGTATCGCCGAGGTCTTCGCGAAGGCCGGCTACCAGGTCGTCCTGGCCGCCCGCAGCGAGGAGAAGGCGCAGGCCGCCAAGGCCCGGATCGGCAAGTCGCTCGCGCGTTCCGTCGACAAGGGCCGGCTGACCGCCGAGGCCGCCGCCCAGACGCTGGAGCGGATCACTCCGGCGGGCTCCTACGACGCCTTCGCCGACGTCGACCTGGCCGTGGAGGCGGTCGCCGAGGACCTGGAGGTCAAGCAGCAGCTGTTCGCGACGCTGGACAAGGTCTGCAAGCCGGGCGCGGTGCTGGCCACCACGACCTCGTCGCTGCCGGTCGTCGCGTGCGCCCGGGCCACCTCGCGTCCGCAGGACGTGATCGGCATGCACTTCTTCAACCCGGCACCGGCGATGAAGCTGGTCGAGGTCGTCCGGACCGTGCTGACGGCCGACGACGTGCACGCGACGGTCCGCGAGGTCTGCGTCAGGATCAGGAAGCACGCCGTGGACTGCGGTGACCGGGCCGGCTTCATCGTGAACGCCCTGCTCTTCCCGTACCTCAACAACGCGATCAAGATGGTCCAGGAGCACTACGCGTCCCTGGACGACATCGACGCGGCGATGAAGCTGGGCGGCGGCTACCCGATGGGCCCCTTCGAGCTGCTGGACGTCGTCGGCCTCGATGTCTCGCTGGCCATCGAGAAGGTGCTGCACCGCGAGTTCCGCGACCCGGGCCTGGCCCCGGCCCCGCTGCTGGAGCACCTGGTGGCCGCCGGCTGCCTCGGCCGCAAGACGGGCCGCGGCTTCCGCGAATATGCCCGCCGCTGAGCGTCCTGGCGACCGGTTCACCGCGAACGAGGACTGGGGCGGGCTGCTCGACCCGGGCAGGCCCGCCCCGTTCCCGGCTCCCGGCACTCCCCCGCCCGCCCGGGGCGGGGGAACTCCTGGACGTGCGCGTCAGCCCGCGCCCATGCAGTACGTTCAGATCATGCCCCAGCCCGCCAAGTCCTCACGTACGCCCGCCACGCCCGACGCACCGGAAACCGCCGCGGGCAGTCGCGCCGCCGCCCAGCGGCTGAAGATGCGCCGCGAGCTGGCGGCGGCCGCGATGGAGCTGTTCGCGACCAAGGGGTACGAGGCGACCACCGTCGACGAGATCGCGGCCGCGGCCGGGGTGGCCCGGCGTACGTTCTTCCGTCACTTCCGGTCCAAGGAAGAGGCGATCTTCCCCGACCACGACGACACCCTGATCCGGGCGGAGGCCGTGCTCAACGCGGCTCCGGCGCACGAGCACCCGCTCGACACGGTGTGCCGTGGCATCAAGGAGGTCATGCGCATGTACGCGGCCCGGCCGGAGATCTCGGTCGCCCGCTACACGCTCACGCGGGAGGTACCCACTCTGCGCGAGGCGGAGATCGCGTCGGTCGCCCGCTACGAGCGCCTCTTCACCCGCTACCTCCTCGGGCACTTCGACGAGCACGCCCACGACGACGACGCCAACGACGACCCGCTGCTCGCCGAGGTCGCCGCGTCCGCCGTGGTCACCGCCCACAACCACGTGCTGCGGCGGTGGCTGCGGGCGGGCGGCCAGGGGGACGTGGAGGCGCAGCTGGACCACGCCTTCGGGATCGTCCGCAAGACGTTCGGCACGGGCATCGGGGCCGGGCGCGGCACGAGCGCGCAGCCGGCCGCCGCGACGGTCTCCACCCACGGCGAGGTGCTGGTGACGGTGGCCCGCACCGACGCCCCGCTGGAGCAGGTCATGCGGACCATCGAGGAGGCGCTCAGGGACCGCTGACCCCCTGAGCGACTGTGATGACGGCCACCCCACGGGGTGGCCGTTTTGGCATGTCAGGGGGCCTTTTCAGTCACCTTTCACCCCCCGTTCGATCGATCATCGCTCATTTGTTACGTAAAGATTTCACCTGAGAGCAAGTTCTGGCACCCAGTGCCTTGCGAGGTGACACGCAGTGTCATACGTTGAAGGAGTCCGGGCGGCCGGCGTGCAGAGACCATTCGTACGTCGGCTGTCCCCGCAAACCATCGGTCTGCGCGCCCGGACGCCTGCGTCACAGGCAACCTCCCGCGCCACCAAGCGCTGCCGAAACACCATCCGCCGAACCGACGGCACCTTTCCACCCCACCCTCAGCAGCACAGCACCGACGTAACCCTCAGCGCCCCGCCCTCAGGGCGCTCACCGCCGGAGGCAATACCGTGACCGTGAAGGACATCCTGGACGCGATCCAGTCGCCGGACTCGACTCCGGACGACTTCGCCGCACTGCCGCTCCCCGAGTCGTACCGTGCGATCACCGTGCACAAGGACGAGACGGAGCTGTTCGCCGGGCTCGAGACCCGCGACAAGGACCCGCGCAAGTCGCTGCACCTCGACGAGGTGGCCCTGCCCGAACTGGGTCCGGGCGAGGCCCTGGTGGCCGTGATGGCCTCCTCGGTCAACTACAACTCGGTGTGGACCTCGATCTTCGAGCCGGTGTCGACGTTCTCCTTCCTGGAGCGCTACGGCCGGCTCAGCGAGCTCAGCAAGCGGCACGACCTGCCGTACCACATCATCGGTTCCGACCTCGCGGGCGTGGTCCTGCGCACCGGGCCGGGCGTGAACGCCTGGAGGCCCGGGGACGAGGTCGTCGCCCACTGCCTGTCCGTCGAGCTGGAGTCCTCGGACGGCCACAACGACACCATGCTCGACCCCGAGCAGCGCATCTGGGGCTTCGAGACCAACTTCGGCGGGCTCGCGGAGATCGCGCTCGTCAAGTCCAACCAGCTGATGCCCAAGCCGGACCACCTCAGCTGGGAGGAGGCCGCCGCCCCGGGCCTGGTCAACTCCACCGCGTACCGGCAGCTGGTCTCCCGCAACGGCGCCGGCATGAAGCAGGGCGACAACGTCCTCATCTGGGGCGCCAGCGGCGGACTCGGCTCCTACGCCACGCAGTTCGCGCTGGCCGGCGGCGCCAACCCCATCTGCGTCGTCTCCAGCGCGCAGAAGGCGGACATCTGCCGCGCGATGGGCGCCGAGGCGATCATCGACCGCAACGCCGAGGGCTACAAGTTCTGGAAGGACGAGCACACCCAGGACCCGAAGGAGTGGAAGCGCTTCGGCAAGCGCATCCGCGAATTCACCGGCGGCGAGGACATCGACATCGTCTTCGAGCACCCCGGCCGGGAGACCTTCGGTGCGAGCGTCTACGTCACCCGCAAGGGCGGCACCATCACGACCTGCGCCTCGACCTCGGGCTACATGCACGAGTACGACAACCGCTACCTGTGGATGTCGCTGAAGCGGATCATCGGCTCGCACTTCGCCAACTACCGCGAGGCCTGGGAGGCCAACCGGCTGGTCGCGAAGGGCAAGATCCACCCGACGCTGTCCAAGGTGTACTCCCTGGAGGACACCGGCCAGGCCGCCTACGACGTGCACCGCAACCTCCACCAGGGCAAGGTGGGCGTGCTGTGCCTGGCCCCCGAGGAGGGCCTGGGCGTGCGTGACGAGGAGAAGCGCTCCTTGCACGTCGACGCCATCAACCGCTTCCGGAACATCTGAGGTCACAGATGACTGAGCGTCAGAAGGACCGGCCGTGGTTGATGCGGACCTACGCCGGTCACTCCACGGCCGAAGCGTCCAACGAGCTGTACCGGCGCAACCTCGCCAAGGGCCAGACCGGACTGTCGGTCGCGTTCGACCTGCCGACACAGACCGGCTACGACTCCGACCACATCCTCGCCCGCGGCGAGGTCGGCCGGGTCGGCGTGCCGATCGCGCACCTCGGTGACATGCGCCGGCTGTTCCAGGACATCCCCCTGGAACAGATGAACACCTCGATGACGATCAACGCCACGGCCATGTGGCTGCTGGCGCTCTACCAGGTCGTCGCCGAGGAGCAGGGTGCGGACATCACCCGGCTCCAGGGCACGACCCAGAACGACATCGTCAAGGAGTACCTGTCGCGGGGCACGCACGTGTTCCCGCCGGTGCCCTCGCTCCGGCTGACCACCGACATGATCGCGTACACGGTCTCCCACATGCCGAAGTGGAACCCGATCAACATCTGCAGCTACCACCTGCAGGAGGCGGGCGCCACGCCGGTCCAGGAGATCGCGTACGCGATGTCGACGGCGATCGCCGTGCTGGACGCGGTGCGCGACAGCGGCCAGGTGCCGCAGGAGCGCATGGGTGACGTCGTCGCCCGTATCTCCTTCTTCGTGAACGCGGGAGTCCGCTTCATCGAGGAGATGTGCAAGATGCGGGCGTTCGGCCGCATCTGGGACAAGGTCACCCGCGAGCGCTACGGCATCGAGGACTCCAAACAGCGCCGGTTCCGCTACGGCGTCCAGGTCAACTCCCTCGGCCTGACCGAGGCGCAGCCGGAGAACAACGTCCAGCGGATCGTGCTCGAGATGCTGGCCGTGACCCTCTCCAAGGACGCCCGCGCGCGTGCCGTCCAGCTGCCCGCCTGGAACGAGGCCCTCGGCCTGCCCCGCCCCTGGGACCAGCAGTGGTCGCTGCGGATGCAGCAGGTCCTCGCGTACGAGAGCGACCTGCTGGAGTACGGGGACATCTTCGAGGGTTCGAAGGTGATCGAGAGCAAGGTCGAGGCGCTGATCGAGGAGTCCCTCGCGGAGATGGCGCGGATCGAGGAGATGGGCGGCGCGATGGCCGCCGTCGAGTCCGGCTACCTCAAGTCGCAGCTCGTCTCCTCGCACGCGGAGCGCCGGGCTCGTATCGAGTCCGGCGTGGAGAAGATCATCGGCGTCAACATCTTCGAGACGACCGAGCCGAACCCGCTGACCGCCGACCTGGACACGGCGATCCAGACGGTCGACCCGGCCGTGGAGGCCCGGGTCGTCGCCTCGCTCCAGAACTGGCGCGACACCCGCTACCAGCCGCCCTTCAACCACCCGCGCCCGTGCAAGGCGCTGGAGAAGCTGAAGGAGGCCGCCAAGGGCACCGCCAACCTCATGGAGGCCACCCTGGAGTGCGCCCGCGCCGGCGTCACGACCGGCGAGTGGGCCGGGGCGCTGCGTGAGGTGTTCGGCGAGTTCCGCGCGCCCACCGGTGTCTCCTCCGCTCCGGTGGCCATTCCCGCCGAGGCGGGCTCGGCGCTGGCCGAGGTGCGCCGCAAGGTGGACCTGACGGCCGCCGACCTCGGTGTCGGCAAGCTCCGCTTCCTGGTCGGCAAGCCGGGCCTGGACGGGCACTCCAACGGTGCCGAGCAGATCGCCGTGCGCGCCCGCGACGCCGGGTTCGAGGTGGTCTACCAGGGGATCCGGCTGACACCGGAACAGATCGTGGACGCGGCCCTCGCCGAGGACGTGCACGCGGTCGGTCTCTCCATCCTCTCCGGATCGCACGCCCAACTGGTGCCGGACGTGCTGGAGCGGCTCCGTGTGGCCGGTGCCACAGACATTCCGGTGATCGCTGGTGGCATTATCCCGAATGGTGACGCCGAACAGCTGCGAGCTGCCGGAGTGGCCGCGGTCTTCACCCCGAAGGACTTCGACATCACCGGAATCATCGGCCGCATCGTCGACGAGATCCGGAAAGCGAACAAGCTCGACCCCCTGGAGGTCCCCGCATGACCACGCCCGTCAACCGTCTGCGTCCGCGACGCTCCTGTCTCGCGGTCCCCGGGAGCAACCCCCGCTTCCTGGAGAAGGCGCAGGGCCTCCCGGCCGACCAGGTCTTCCTCGACCTGGAGGACGCGTGCGCGCCGCTCGCCAAGCCCGACGCGCGGCACACCATCGTCAAGTTCCTCAACGAGGGCGACTGGACGGGCAAGACGCGGGTCGTGCGCGTCAACGACTGGACGACCGAGTGGACGTACCGCGACGTCGTCACGGTCGTCGAGGGCGCGGGCCCGAACCTCGACTGCATCATGCTGCCGAAGGTGCAGGACGCCCAGCAGATCGTGGCGCTCGACCTGCTGCTGACGCAGATCGAGAAGACCATGGGCTTCGAGGTCGGCAAGATCGGCATCGAGGCGCAGATCGAGAACGCGCAGGGCCTCAACAACGTCAACGAGATCGCGCAGGCGTCCCCGCGCGTCGAGACGATCATCTTCGGCCCGGCCGACTTCATGGCGTCGATCAACATGAAGTCGCTGGTCGTGGGCGAGCAGCCGCCCGGCTACCCGGCGGACGCCTACCACTACATCCTGATGAAGATCCTGATGGCCGCGCGCGCCAACAACCTCCAGGCGATCGACGGCCCCTACCTCCAGATCCGCAACGTCGAGGGGTACCGCGAGGTCGCCGGCCGCGCCGCCGCCCTCGGCTTCGACGGCAAGTGGGTGCTGCACCCGGGCCAGGTCGAGGCCTCCAACGAGATCTTCTCGCCGTCGCAGGAGGACTACGACCACGCCGAGCTGATCCTGGACGCGTACGACTACTACACGTCCGAGGCGGGCGGCAAGAAGGGCTCGGCGATGCTCGGCGACGAGATGATCGACGAGGCCAGCCGCAAGATGGCCCTGGTCATCTCGGGCAAGGGACGCGCCGCCGGCATGCAGCGCACCGGCACGTTCGAGATTCCGGAGGCGTGAGCATGCAGTTCGGGCGCACCTACGAGGAGTTCGAGGTCGGGGCGACGTACAAGCACTGGCCCGGCAAGACGGTCACGGAGTACGACGACCACCTGTTCTGCCTCCTCACCATGAACCACCACCCGCTCCACATGGACACCAACTACGCCGAGAAGACGACGGACTTCGGCAAGAACGTGGTCGTGGGCAACTACATCTACTCCCTGCTGCTCGGCATGTCCGTGCCGGACGTCTCCGGCAAGGCGATCGCCAACCTGGAGATCGAGTCGCTCAAGCACGTGGCGCCGACCTTCCACGGCGACACGATCTACGGCCAGACGACCGTGCTCGACAAGTGGCCGTCGAAGTCGAAGAACGACCGCGGCATCGTCTACGTCGAGACCAAGGGCTACAAGCAGGACGGCACGCTGGTCTGCGTGTTCCGCCGCAAGGTGATGGTGCCGACCGAGACGTACATCAAGGAGCGCGGCGGCGAGCAGCCCGGCCGCCCGGAGCTGTCCGCCCCCGCGGAAAAGAACACGGAGAAGTAGCCATGGCGCGACTCGCCCAGACCGCCGGTCTGACCGACGTCCAGCAGGAGATCCTGTCCACCGTCCGCGACTTCGTGGACAAGGAGATCATCCCGGTCGCGACCGAGCTGGAACACCGCGACGAGTACCCGCAAGCGATCGTCGACGGCCTCAAGGAACTGGGCCTGTTCGGTCTGATGATCCCCGAGGAGTACGGGGGCCTGGGTGAGTCGCTCCTCACGTACGCGCTGTGCGTCGAGGAGATCGCCCGCGGCTGGATGTCGGTGTCCGGCATCATCAACACCCACTTCATCGTGGCGTACATGCTCAAGCAGCACGGCACGCAGGAGCAGAAGGACCACTTCCTGCCGAGGATGGCGGCGGGCGACATCCGCGGCGCCTTCTCGATGTCGGAGCCGGCCCTCGGTTCGGATGTGTCGGCGATCACGTCCAAGGCGGTCAAGGACGGCGACGAGTACGTCCTGAACGGGCAGAAGATGTGGCTGACGAACGGCGGAACGTCAAGTCTGGTCGCCGTTCTCGTCCGAAGTGATGAAGGACACCCCGAGGGCAGCGCGCCCCACAAGTCGATGACGACCTTCCTCGTCGAGAAGGAGCCCGGCTTCGGAGAGGTCCGCCCCGGCCTCACCATCCCCGGGAAGATCGACAAGATGGGCTACAAGGGTGTCGACACCACCGAGCTGATCATGGATGGCCTGCGGATTCCGGCCAATCGCGTGCTCGGCGGCACCACCGGCCGAGGTTTTTACCAAATGATGGACGGCGTCGAGGTCGGCCGGGTCAACGTGGCGGCCCGTGGCTGTGGCGTCGCGCAACGTGCCTTCGAACTCGGCGTGCAGTACGCCCAGCAGCGTCACACCTTCGGCAAGCCGATCGCCCAGCACCAGGCCATCCAGTTCAAGCTGGCCGAGATGGCTACCAAGGTCGAGGCCGCCCATGCCATGATGGTGAACGCGGCACGCAAAAAGGACTCCGGCGAACGAAACGACCTCGAGGCTGGGATGGCGAAGTATCTCGCCTCCGAGTACTGCAAGGAGGTCGTGGAGGACTCGTTCCGGATCCACGGCGGCTACGGCTTCTCCAAGGAGTACGAGATCGAGCGCCTCTACCGTGAGGCTCCGATGCTGCTGATCGGTGAAGGTACCGCCGAGATCCAGAAAATGATCATCGGTCGCAGGCTGCTCGAAGAGTATCGACTCCAGGGCTGAACATCCCGGTACGGGGTGTTTTCTTGGAGAAGAAGATCACACCCCGTCAACACTGTTCCGCCGCCGACTCGGCTTCCTGGCTTGCCCAGTTGCGGCCCGCGACCGGTACGATCCCGGGAAAGCCGCCGTCCCCCTCCTGCAGCGCGGCATCATCCGCTACGAAGGTCATCCATGCCCCACAGCCAAACCTCTGCACCTCGCGACAGCCTGGCAGGCGTACGCCTGGCGCGCGGAGCATCGCCGTGGCTTCTCCCGACCGTCGCCACCGCAGCCCTCAGCCTGGTCCGGGCGCGCCGCTCCGGCGCCGCCAAGGCCGTCGCCGTGCCCGCCACCGCGCTCGCGGCGGGCATGCTGTGGTTCTTCCGCGACCCCGAGCGCGAGATCGCCCAGGGCCGGGTCATCTCGCCCGCCGACGGTGTGGTGCAGAGCATCATGCCGTGGAAGGACGGTCGCACCCGCGTCGCGATCTTCATGAGCCCGCTCAACGTCCACGTCAACCGGGCGCCGCTGTCCGGCACGGTGACGTCGGTCGAGCACATCCCGGGCGGTTTCGTCCCGGCGTTCAACAAGGAGAGCGAGAACAACGAGCGCGTAGTCTGGCATTTCGACACCGAACTCGGTGACATCGAGATGATCCAGATCGCCGGCGCGGTCGCTCGCCGTATCGTCCCCTACATCCCGCAGGGCACGAAGGTCGAGCAGGGTGACCGCATCGGCCTGATCCGCTTCGGCTCGCGCGTCGACGTGTACCTGCCCGAGGGCGTGGAGGTCGCGGTGGAGGTCGGTCAGAAGACCGTGGCTGGGGTGACTCGCATTGACCGTGATTGATCCGGAGACCCAGGCGGGCTGGGTGCCAGAGGCAGACGAGGTGGACGACGAGGAGGAGATGCCCCTCTCGCTCCGCCTCTCAATAGCGGACACTCTCACCCTCGGCAACGCCACCTGCGGCTTCATGGCGGTGTACTTCACCACCACCGGCATTCTGATCCCGCACCTCACGGGCAGCCAGGAGTCCGGCATGGCCCGCCACAGCGCGGCGACCGCCGTGATCCTGATGCTGTGCGCGGCCGTCTTCGACCTGTTCGACGGGCTCGTGGCACGCAAGCTGCGGTCGTCCCCGATGGGCGCGGAGCTGGACAACCTCTCCGACCTGATCAGCTTCGGTCTGGCCCCGGCGTACTTCGTCCTCGTCTACGGCATGGTCGCCGACGACGCGCATCAGCGAGTGGCGGCGGTGGGGGCAATCGTGGTGCTCCTCGCCGTGGTGCTGCGCCTGGCGCGCTTCTCGTGCGTCACCGTGAAGGACGGCACCTTCCAGGGCATGCCGTCACCGTTCGGCGCGCTGACGGTGGTCTCGATCGTGCTCCTGGAGCTGCCCTTCGTGGCGACGCTCCTGGCGATCCTGGGCACGGCCTGGCTGATGGTGAGCCGGGTCGAGTACCCGAAGCCGCGCGGCCGGCTCGCGGTGGCGATGCTGGCATGGATCGTGCTCTCGATGGGCCTTCTGGCCGGCTGGGCCTTCGACGCCCCCAGCGGCCAGCTGCTCCTCCAGACGGGCTGCGCCCTGCAGCTGGTCATGGGAGCGGTCATCCCGCTGTTCGCCACGGCCCGCCGGGTGAACAACTTCCGCGACAACCGCCGCGAGGCGCGGACGGCGCAACTGCCGTAGGTCCGGTCGCGGCGACAGCAGTGAACGCCGAAGGGCCCCGAGCTTCCCGCTCGGGGCCCTTCGGCCGTCCTCCCGACGGCGGCACCACGCCTCAGTTCAGGAAGTCCCGCGCGATGCCCTCGGCCACCCGCTCCAGGATCGGCCCGGCATCCGCGATGCACTTCCCGAGGTCCGGTTCGACGTCCGTCAGCGGGTACGCCCGCCGGATGCCGGCCCAGCCCAGCTCCACCGGCGGCAGGGCCAGACGGCCGCACACCGCGACGACCTCCTTGCCGGCCGCACGGGCCGCGGCCGCGACGCCCGCCGGGGCCTTCCCGTGCAGCGTCTGCTCGTCCAGGGAGCCCTCACCGGTGATCACCAGCGTCGCCCGTTCCAGGGCGGTCGCGAAGCCCAGGACGTCGAGCATCACCTCGATGCCGGGGCGGAAACGGGCACCGAGCAGCAGGGCTCCGTATCCGATGCCGCCCGCCGCGCCCGCGCCGGGTGACGCGGCGTGCTCGGCCGCCGCCGGCCCGACCGTCTTCTCCAGCACCGTCGCGTAGTGCGCGAGCGCCGCGTCCAGCGCCGTCACGTCGTCCGGCGAGGCGCCCTTCTGCGGGCCGTACACCGTCGGCGCGCCCTTCGGCCCGGTCAGCGGGTTGTCGACGTCGCTCGCGAGCACCAACTCGACGGACGCGAGCCGTGGGTCCAGGTCGGACAGGTCGGCCGAGGCCAGAGCGGCCAGGCCCTCGCCGCCCGGCGTCACCGGTTCTCCGTCCGCGTCCCGGAAGCGTGCCCCGAGCGCGGACAGCATGCCTGCGCCGCCGTCCGTGGTCGCGCTTCCGCCCACGCCGAACACGATCGTCCGCGCGCCCGCGTCCAGCGCGGCCCGCAGCAATTCCCCGGAACCGTACGTGGACGCCGTGAGCGGGGCGAAGACGCCCGCGGGCAGCCGCTGCAGTCCGCTGGCCTCCGCCATCTCCACGACCGCCGTGCCGTCGCGCAGCGCGAACGCGGCCGTCACCTCGTGACCGAGGGGGCCCGCGACCCGTACCTCCCGCCGCTCGAAGCCGGCCGCGACCGCCGCGTCCACCGTCCCGTCGCCGCCGTCGGCCACGGGCAGCGACTCGACCGCCAGGTCGGGGACGACCCGGCGGAGCCCGGCCGTCACCCGCTCGGCGACCTGCACGGCCGTCAGTGAGCCCTTGAACTTGTCCGCGGCGATGAGCACCCTGTGGGTGTCGTTCACTGCAGCGTCCGCCACCTTGCATCCCCTTGCTCTCCGGGCCCTCACGCACGTCAGGGCCAGTCGCGCCGCTGTGACCTTAACCGGCCGACGCCCTCGCCGTCATGCGCCGACCGCACCCTGGAAGGACCCTGGGAGCCACCTGTGCGCCTCTTGCCGATTCCCGGCTGAGCCGTCCCGGAACCGGGTAGACCGCAGTCATGACCCCTGTGGGCACCGAGCCAGACCTCGCCGACCGCGTCCACGGCGGCTGGCTGGGCCGGATCGCGGGCAACATGCTCGGCAAGCCGGTCGAGCAGGGCGACCTGTGGACGCGGGACCGTATCGACCGCTATCTGCGGCAGGCCGCCGCCCTGCCCCTCACCGACTACCTGCCCGAGCCGGTCGGCCGGGGCGACGGCTTCGAGCTGCGTCCCGAGTGGCGCCAGTGCGTCCGCGGCCGCATCCACAGCAGCTGCCGCGACGACGACGTCGACTACGCCATCCTCGGCCTGGACCTCCTGGAGACCCACGGCTTCGCCTTCAGCACGGAGCAGGTGGGCGACCTGTGGCTGCTGCGGTTGCCCTACCTCCAGACGTTCACGGCGGAACGGGCGGCGTACCGCAACCTCGCGAACGGTCTGAAGCCGCCGCTGACGGCCACCTACGACAACCCGTACCAGGAGTGGATCGGCGCCCTGATCCGCGCCGACATCTACGGCTGGACCTGTCCCGGCGCACCGAGCCGTGCCGCGTCCCTGGCGCGGCGCGACGCGGTCCTGTCCCACACCGGCAACGGTGTGTACGGCGCCATGTGGGCGGCGGCGCTGATCTCGGCGGCGTTCACCGCCCCCACCGTGCGGCAGGCGGTGGACAGGGCACTGGCCGTCGTCCCGGCGAGCTGTCGCCTCGCCCGCATCGTGCGCCGGGTCGCCTCGCTCCACGCGACGCGGATGACCTGGGAGGACACGCTCGCCACGGTCACCGAGGAGACGGTGGGCCTCGGCTGGATCCACACCGTCCCGAACGCCGCGGTGCTCACCGCCGGGCTGCTGTACGGCGACGGCGACTTCACCCGCACCATCACCCTCACCGTGCGCGGCGGCCTGGACACCGACTCCAACGGCGCGACCGCGGGTTCCGTGGCCGGCGTGCTCAACGGTGCGCAGGCCGTCCCCGACCAGTGGAAGGACCCGCTGGAGGACACGGTGCGCAGCGCGGTCTTCGGCTTCGACGGCGCCCGCATCAGCGACCTGGCCGAGCGAACCCTGCGTTTGGCGGAGACGAGAACGGAGGGGACCGGCTCCCCGGACCGGCCCGGGTGACGGCGCGCACCGGCGGAGTGACCGCGGCGGAGAGATCCGATGAGGGTGCCGTGGAGATGAGCGGGCCCGGCCGCGGAGCCGGGGAACCGCCCGGGGCGGGCCGCGGGCCGGACCTCCGCATACGGCCGACCAGGCGGGTTCCCGGCTTTCCGAGCCGTGCCGCGTGGCCGTGGCAGGGCCGCGGAAGCTGGTTACCCTTCCTGGATGACCACCACCGAAGACTTCGCCACGTACATCGCGGGTCTCCCCCGCGTCCTGGCCGGGGCAGCCGTGCTCTTCCGAGACGCCGGCGGCCGGGTGCTGCTCGTCGAGCCCAACTACCGTGACGGGTGGGCGTTGCCGGGCGGCACGATCGAGTCCGACGACGGTGAGACACCGCGGCAGGGGGCGCGCCGCGAGACCGTCGAGGAGATCGGGCTGGACCGCGAACTCGGCCGGCTGCTCGCGGTGGACTGGGTGCACGGGGCGGCCCGGCCCCCGCTGGTGGCCTACCTGTACGACGGCGGCCTGCTCGGCGACGCCGACTTCCAGGCGATCCGGTTGCAGGAGGAGGAGCTGCTGTCCTGGCGGCTCGTGCCGCGCGAGGAGATCGGCGAGTACCTCCCCGGTGCCCTGGGCCATCGTGTGCTGGCCGCACTCGACGTCCTGGCCGAGGGCAGGGGCACGGCGGAACTGGAGAACGGCCACCGGGTCGCCTGACGTCCGGGCGCGAGCGGGGGCCACGGGGATGGTCGCCTGGCGGATCGACAAGGTGTGACGGGGGCGCCACTTATCCGCTGGCCCCGGGCAGGTGACCGTCCTACTCTCGGCCCATGAACAGGCCCCTCGTCGCCATCCTGAGCGGCGCCGGTATCTCGACCGACTCCGGCATCCCGGACTACCGCGGTCCGAACGGACTGTGGCGGCGGGATCCGGAGGCCGAGAAGCTCGTGACGTACGCGTACTACATGGGCGATCCGGAGATCCGGCGCCGGTCGTGGCAGATGCGGCGGAAGAACGGGGCGCTTCGGGCCGAGCCCAACGCCGCGCACCGGGCGGTGGCCGCCCTGGAGCGGGCCGGGGTGCCCGTCAGGGTGCTCACGCAGAATGTGGACGGGCTGCACCAGCTCGCCGGGATGCCTGCCCGCAAGGTGCTCGAACTGCACGGGACCGCGCGGAGTTTCGTGTGCACCGAGTGCCATGCGCGGGGGCCGATGGAGGACGCGATCGCTCGCGTCGAGGCAGGTGAGGACGATCCGGCGTGCCTGAGGTGCGGTGGCGTCCTGAAGTCGGCGACGGTCTTCTTCGGCGAGCGGCTCGATCCGGTCGTCCTCGGCGAGGCGGTCGCCATCAGCAAGGCGTGCCAGGTGTTCGTCGCGGTCGGCAGCAGCCTTCAGGTGCAGCCCGCCGCCGGGCTGGCCGGCGTGGCCGGCGATCACGGAGCACGGCTGATCATCGTCAACGCCGAGCCGACCCCGTACGACGACCGGGCGGACGAGGTCGTACGGGAGCCGATCGGGACGGCGCTGCCCGAGCTGTTGAGTGGGCTCACGGTCTAGAAGAGGGCCGTGCCCCGCTCCAGGTCCAGCAGGCGTTGTTTGCGCTCCAGGCCGCCGCCGTAGCCGGTGAGGCTGCCGCCGGCGCCGACGACGCGGTGGCAGGGGACGATGATGCCGACCGGGTTCCTGCCGTTGGCGAGGCCGACGGCGCGGGAGGCGGCGGGGTTGCCGAGGGCGTCGGCCAGTTGGCCGTAGGAGCGGGTCTCGCCGTACGGGATGCGCAGCAGTTGTTGCCAGACGCTGCGCTGGAACGGCGTTCCGGACAGGCTCAGTTCGAGGGTGAACTCCTTCAACTCGCCCGCGAAGTAGGCCTTCAGCTGGTCGGTGGCCTCGCCGAAGGGCGTGTCGTCGCGGTCGCCGAAGGTTTCCTCCGGTGGGCGGTGGCGCTGGTCGGTCATGTAGAGGCCGCACAGGGCGCCCTCGTCGGCGACGAGCGTCAACGGGCCGTACGGGCTGTCGATCACGGCGTGCTGCTTCACTGGACGTCCTTACACGGGGAGGAAGTTGATCGGGTGGCTGTCGGTCGCCCAGAGGTACTGGACCGCGTACGCCCGCCAGGGCCGCCAGGCAGCCGCGCGGGCCGTGAGCGCCGCCGGGGTCGACGGCAGGCCCAGTTCCCGGGCCGCGCGGCGGATTCCGAGGTCGGTGGGGAGGAAGGCGTCGGGGTCGCCGAGGGCGCGCATCGCGATGACGTCGGCCGTCCAGGGGCCGAAGCCGGGCAGCGCCAGCAGTTGGCCACGGGTCTGCGCCCAGTCGCCCTCGAGCCCCAGGTGGATCGTTCCGTCGGCGAGTCGGCCGATCAGCGTGGTGAGGGTGGTGCGGCGGGTGGCGGGCATCGCCAGCGTGGCGGGGTCCACCGCGGCGAGTGCCTCGGGCGACGGGAAGAGGTGGGTGAGGCCGCCCTCGGGGTCCTCCACCGTCTCGCCGTGCGCGGTGACCAGCCGGGCCGCGTGGGTGCGGGCGGCGGCCGTGGAGACCTGCTGGCCCAGGACCGCCCGTACGGCGAACTCCGCCTCGTCGACGGTGCGCGGCACCCGACGGCCGGGCGCCTTGTCGACCAGCGGCGCCAGGACCGGATCCGCGCGCAGCTGGTCGTCGACGGCGACCGGGTCGGCGTCCAGGTCGAGCATGCGGCGGCAGCGGCTGATGGCTACGGTCAGATCGCGCAGGTCGCTGAGGGTGAGGCGGCAGGCGATGTGGTCGGGCCGCGGGGTGAGCGCCACGATTCCGTGGCCGTAGGGCAGTCGGAGCGTGCGCCGGTAGGAGCCGTCGCGCCACTCCTCCACTCCGGGGACGGCGGTCGCGGCGAGGTGGCCGAAGAGGTTGTCGGGGTTGAGGGGGAGGCGGAAGGGGAGGCGCAGGGACAGGACGCCGGGCGTGTGTCCCGTGGTCCTCCTCGGCGCCCGGGAGCGCAGGTCGCTCGGCGACAGGGCGAAGACCTCCCGCACCGTGTCGTTGAAGGTGCGGATGGCGGAGAACCCGGCGGCGAAGGCGATGTCCGCCATCGCGAGCGGGGTCGTCTCGATGAGGATCCTGGCTGTCTGGGCGCGCTGGGCGCGGGCCAGGGCGAGCGGGCCGGCTCCCAGTTCGGCCAGCAGCTGGCGTTCGATCTGCCGGGTGCTGTAGCCGAGGCGGGCCGCGAGGCCGGGCACGCCCTCGCGGTCGACCAGGCCGTCGGCGATCAGCCGCATGGCGCGGGCCACGAGGTCCGCGCGCCGGTTCCATTCGGGGGAGCCCGGGCTGGTGTCGGGACGGCAGCGTTTGCAGGCGCGGAAGCCGGCCTGCTGGCAGGCCGCCGCGCTCGGGTGGAAGGTCATGTTCGCGGGCTTGGGCGGCACGACCGGGCAGCTGGGCCGGCAGTAGATCCGGGTGGTCAGGACGGCCGTGAAGAACCAGCCGTCGAAGCGCGCGTCCTTGGACTGGACGGCGCGGACGCAGCGCTCTCTGTCGGTGTACATCCCGTTCTGCATGGTTCCAGCATCGGCCACCCGGCGGGCCGGAGCTGGCGGGAATCCGACATCAGCCTCCCCGCCCGGCCGGCCGTGAGCGGAACCCCTGGAGCGGCGGAGGCTACCCGGTGAAGTCCGCCGCCGTCGGCCGCCGCCACAGGGCCGGCGCCCGCTCCACCCGGGTCAGCGGGCGCAGCCGGTAGGTGTAGGAGTAGTCGCGGTCGGCGAACAGCTTGTACTCGTCGTGCGTGTGCGCGCCCCAGCTGTTGTCGCCGCCGACGCCCATCTGCCGGTGGTTCAGGCGGAGTACGACCTCCTCGCGGGGCGTGAGCTGGTAGTCGTGGCGGGCTCCGACGGACAGGTCCTCGGGGGTGAAGTGCGAGGCGTTGATCTCCAGGAGCGGTTCACCGCAGACCAGCAGGCCGGTGCCGTCGCCGCCGGTGAGCGCGGCCCAGCGGACGTCGGTCTTGTTGCCGTTCTCCTGCGGACGCAGGTAGGAGGTCCACTGCCCGGTGACGGTGCCGGAGTAGCGGCCCACGTCGGTGGCGTCGTTGCGGTCCCAGTGGTTCTCCTCCGGGCCGCGGCCGTAGTAGTGCAGTCGTTCCAGGCGGGCGGGCAGGAACAGCAGCGTGCCGACCTCGGGGATGTACGGCAGCGAGGCGGCGCCCGGGTGCAGCGTGTTGTCGACCTTGACCTCACCGTTCCCGAAGACGGTGTAGGTGGTGGTGTACGTCGATTCCGTCGTGGTGGGCAGCGTGCCGGTGACCTTGATCTCGACGGCCCGGTCGCGCAGCGCCCGCACCCGCACGTCGGTCACCTCGCGGCGGGCGCCGGCGTCGCGCCAGGTCTGGTTGCGGGTGTGCTGGCCGTTGCCCCGGTCGTTGTCGATGGGCGCACGCCAGAAGTTCGGCGCCGGTCCGGAGGAGATGAGGGGGGCGCCGTCGGCCTCGTAGGAGGTGAGGACGCCGGTCTTCTTGTCGACGGTGACCGAGAAGTCCCGGCCCGTGACGGTGACCGACCCGTCGCCGTCCTCGTGGCTGAGCGCCGGGACACCGTCCAGCGGCACGGGGGTGACGGCGGGGCTCCCGGCATCGACCGCGAGTTGCTGCCTCGCCACCTCGAAACCGGACTTCGCCCACTTCGTCGTCTCCCGGGTGGTGAACGACAGGTGGAGGAAGTACTCGGCGCCCGGCACCGGACGGCCGGGCAGCTCGAAGGGCACGGTGATGTCCTTGCTCGACAGGGCGGCCACGTCCAGCTGGGTACGGCTGAGCCTGCCGCGTCGCACCACCTCCCCGTCCCGGACGAGCTCCCAATGTCCGTCGAAATCACGGAGGTTGGTGAAGAGGTACTCGTTGGTGAGGGTGACCGGCGCTCCCGGGGCGAGCGTGTCACCGGAGGCCGGCGCGGCGTTGACGGCCTGGTAGATCCGCTTGACCTCGGCGGACTTTCCGGTGAGCCCGCGGTCGGCGGTGACGATGCCGTCGCCGGAGAACGCCCCGTCGTTGGGGTTGTCGCCCCAGTCGCCGCCGTAGGCGCGGAACGACTTCTCGCGGGGCCGCTTCTCGGTCAGGCCGACGGTGGCGGCGTCGAACCAGAACCGTACGCCGTCGTCGCCGGGGCCGCGGCTGTCGGAGGCCAGTTCGGTGGCGTCGAGCGCCCGGGCGTACACGCGCGCCCGCCGGATCGTGCCGCTGAACTCCCGGGTCGGGTTGTCGACGTCGGTGGCCAGGGACAGCGGCGCGGTGTTGTTCGCGGGCCGCACCGTGGTGGTGCGGGTGGCCCGGACCGCGCCGTCGGCATGGAGGGTGAGCGTGCCGGTCGCCGCGTCGAAGACGCCCGCGACGTGGTGCTCGGTGCCGGCCCAGTCGTCCGGCAGCGCCCAACTGGTGGTCACCCACTGGCCGCTGCCGTAGATGAAGAACTCCAGGGTGCGGTTCGTCTGCTTCAGCGCGTACTGGGTGTCGCCCTTGGCCACCAGGGGCTGGTGGTAACCGGTCACGTGCGGGGTGATCCAGGCTTCCAGCGTGAGGGAGCCGGTGAGGTCGAGGGTCGTGTCGCGGGCGAAGACGGTGCCGCCGGAGACGCCCTTGTCGCGGGTGAAGCTGCCGCCGGGGGCGACGAGTTCGCCGCTCAGCGCGGCGGGGCCGGTCTCGGTGAACAGCTTGCGGGCGGGCGTGGGCCAGTCGAGGGCCTGGTCGACGAAGTCCCAGATCCAGCCGCCCTGGAGCACCTCGTGACGGCGGATCAGGTCCCAGTACTTCTTGAAGTTCCCGCTGGAGTTCCCCATCGCGTGGGAGTACTCGATCATCACGTACGGCCGGGTGTCGGTGGTGTCCTTCGCCCGTTGCTCGACGCGGGCGGGACTGTCGTACATCTCGGAGCGGATGTCGCTGATCCCCGGCCGGTCGTCGCCCTCGTACTGGATGACGCGGGTGGTGTCGTAGGAGCGGATCCAGTCGTGCATGGCGGTGAACGTGCTGCCGCCGCCTGCCTCGTTGCCGAGGGACCAGATGACGACCGAGGCGTGGTTCTTGTCCCGGTGGACCATGTTCTGGGCGCGGGCCACGCAGGCCGTCGTCCACTCGGCGTGGTCGCCCGGGTACTCGCCGCGGATGCCGTGGGTCTCGAGGTTGGTCTCGCCCACGAGGTACAGGCCGTACTCGTCGGCGAGTTCGAGCCACAGCGGGTTGTTGGGGTAGTGCGAGGTGCGGACGGAGTTGATGTTCAGCCGCTTGATGAGCCTGATGTCCTCGACCAGGTCGGCGCGGCTGAGGGCCGAGCCGCGGGTCGGGTGCATCTCGTGCCGGTTGGTGCCCCGGAAGGAGACCGGCTTGCCGTTGATGCGCATCAGCCCGTCCTTGAGCGCGAACTCGCGCAGGCCCACGCGGTGGGAAAGGGTTTCGATCACCTTTCCCGCCGGGTCGCGCAGGCGGAGCACGGCGGTGTAGAGGTTCGGCTGTTCCGCCGACCACAGGCGCGGCGCGGGAACCGACTTCGATGCCTGTAGGGTCGTCTCCTGCCCGGAGTCGAGCGTGACGGCCTGTTGCAGCGGCCGGGGCCACACCGGGTGGCCCTTCGCGTCGTAGAGCTGGGTCTCGACGGAGTAGCGGCCGGCGCCCTGTCCGTCGTAGTCGCGCACGCTCGCGGTGACCGACAGCTCGGCCGCCGTGCAGTCGTCGCTCAGCGGGGTGTCGAACCTGAAGTCGCGCAGGTGCACGGCCGGTGTGGAGTACAGGTAGACCGAGCGGAAGATGCCGCTCAGCCGGATCATGTCCTGGTCCTCCAGCCAGTCGCCGTCGGAGTAGCGGTAGACCTCCACCGCGATCTGGTTGGTGCCCGCCCTGAGGTGCGGGGTGATGTCGTACTCGGCGGGGTCGTAGGAGTCCTCGTGGTATCCGACCAACTCGCCGTTGATCCACACGTAGTGGGCGGACTTGACCCCCTCGAAGTGCAGGAACGTCCGCCGTCCCGCCCAGCCGCGCGGGACCGTGAAGGTACGCCGGTACTGGCCGACGGGGTTGTAGCGGGTGGGGGCGGCCGGCGGCTGCGCCTCCTCCCCCAGGCCGTTGGGACCCCACCACGGGTAGGTGATGTTGATGTAGATCGGGCGGTCGTAACCGTGCAACTGCCAGGCGGAGGGCACGGGGATGGTGTCCCAGCCGCTGTCGTCGACGTCGGTCCGGTGGAAGTCGGGGTCGCGGTCGTCGGGACGGTCGGCGTGGGCGAACCGCCACGTCCCGTCCAGGCTCAGCCGGTACGGGGAGCGGGTGCGGTCGCCCGCCAGTGCCTGCCCGATGTCCGCGTAGGGCATCAGCGTGGTGTGCGGTCGCTCGGTGCCCACCTGGAACAGGGCCATGTTGCCGTTCCACTCCGGCGAACCGTCCGCCGCCTCGCGGAGACCGCCCGCCCGCGCGACGGCGGCGGGTGCGGCGGACAGGGCGAGCGCCCCGAGTGCGGCGGCCCCTCCCTCGAGGAGACGGCGGCGGCTGACGGCGAAGGTCTCGTGCGGGTACGGCATGACCGTGGCCTTCCTCTGTACGACAGTGGGGTGCGCGAACTGAGGGAGCGTCAAGTTGTGTGAGGTGCTGTTGACATACGGCAGGTGATGTCGGGCCGGAAACAGACCGCTGGTGACAAAGCGAACAGTTGAGCCAGGGGAACCCTAGAACCCGCACACAATCGAAGCAATGATCCTGTCGGTCTTTGGTGGTTCCTGGGGCCGGCGCGAGCCGCCACCGCGTCGGTGGTCCCGTACGGCCACCGGGGTGGTGAGCCGATGCGACGCCACCGCAGTCAGTGGGCTCGCGCGGCGAAGGCCTCGTACGCCTGCTCGTCGAAGAGGACGAACCTGACCTCCTCGACCGAGGTGGCGGTCGCCCGCACGGTTTCCACCGCGATCCGGGCGGCGTCCTCCACCGGCCAGCCGTAGATGCCCGCGGAGACGGCCGGAAACGCGACCGTACGGGCGCCCGGTTCGTCGGCGACCCTGAGCGACTCCCGGTAGCACGAGGCGAGCAGCGCGGACCTGTCCTCCTCGCGGCTGAAGCGCGGGCCCACCGTGTGGATCACCCAGCGCGCGTCCAGGTCACCCGCGGTGGTGGCGACCGCCCGGCCGGTGGCCAGCCCCTTGCCGTAGTGGGAGGCGCGGAGCTTGCGGCAGTCGGCGAGGATCGCGGGACCGCCTCGGCGGTGGATCGCACCGTCGACGCCTCCGCCACCGAGGAGGGAGGAGTTCGCCGCGTTGACGATCGCGTCGACGCTCTCGCGCGTGATGTCGCCCCGGACGAGCGTGATGGTGGTCATGCCCGTCTTCCTACCAGGAGTGCGACGCCGGACGCGCGAGCGCCGGGTGCGCCGCGCTCGGGACCGGCTCCGCCGGCGCGGTCAGGTCTGGCGGAGCCGCTTCCACACCGCCTTGGCCGCGTTGTGCCCCGACATGCCGTGCACGCCCGGTCCCGGCGGGGTGGCCGAGGAGCAGATGAAGACGGCTGGGTGGGGGGTGCCGTAGGGGAACAGGGACAGCTTGGGGCGCAGCAGGAGCTGTAGCCCGGAGACCGCGCCGGAGGCGATGTCACCGCCGACGTAGTTGGCGTTGCGGGCGGCGAGTTCGGGCGGCCCCGCGGTCGCGCGGGCGAGGACGCGGTCGCGGAAACCGGGTGCGTAGCGCTCCAGTTGGCGTTCGATCGCGTCGGTGAGGTCGCCGGTCCAGCCGCTGGGCACATGGCCGTACACCCAGAAGACCTGCTTGCCGGCCGGGGCCCGGGTGGGGTCGGCGACGCCGGGCTGCACGGTGATGAGGAACGGCCGCTCCGGCGCGCGGCCCTCGCGGGCCGCGGCGCGCAGGGCCGCGCCGATCTCCCCGCTGTCCGCGCCGATCTGCACGGTGCCGGCGGCGCGGGCCTCCTTCGCCGTCCACGGCACCGGCCCGTCCAGGGCGTAGTCGACCTTGAACACGCCGGGGCCGTACCGGTAGCCCTCGTAGTGGTTGCCGAAGCCCGCGATGCTCGCCAGGGCGGTGGGCGAGGTGTCGAAGACGTAGGCCCGGGCGGGCGGCAGGTCGTCGAGGCGCTTGACCTCGTAGTCGGTGTGGATCGTGCCGCCGAGGTCCTTCAGGTAGGCGGCGAGGGCGTCGGAGAGGGACTGGGATCCGCCCCGCGCCACGGGCCAGCCGCGGGCGTGCGCCGCGAGGGCGAAGACCAGGCCGACGGCACCGGTGGCGAACCCGGAGAGCGGGGCCATCACGTGCGCCACCAGGCCGGCGAACAGGGTCTTGGCCCGCTCGTCGTGGAAACGGCGGGTCAGCCAGGTCGAGGGCGGCAGCCCCACGAGTCCGAAGCGGGCCAGGGTCACCGGGTCGCGGGGCAGCGCGGTGAGCGGCAGGGACATGAAGTCGCGGACCAGGGTGTCCCACCGGGGCAGGAAGGGCTCGACCAGCCTGCGGTACGCCCCCGCGTCACGCGGCCCGAACGAGGCGGCCGTCTCCGCGACCGAGCGGGACAGCACGGCCGCGGTGCCGTCGGCGAAGGGGTGTGCCATGGGCAGGTCCGCGTGCAGCCACTGGAGGCCGTAGCGCTCCAGGGGCAGGGCCCGGAAGGCGGG
The DNA here is from genome assembly GCF_041435115.1 of Streptomyces sp. NBC_00289. Taxonomy (NCBI): domain Bacteria; kingdom Bacillati; phylum Actinomycetota; class Actinomycetes; order Kitasatosporales; family Streptomycetaceae; genus Streptomyces; species Streptomyces sp. NBC_00289. The sequence continues at coordinate 2,622,524 of NZ_CP108046.1, forward strand.
TGAGTTGATGGCGAGGGGGTGCGCCGCGGAGCACGGGTCGTGGCGGAAGCCGGGGAGGGTGAGCTCCTCGGTGCGCGCGCCCCCGCCCACGGTGTCACGGGCCTCGAAGACGGCCACGGAAAAACCGCGGCGGGCCAGTTCCACGGCGGCGGTCAGCCCGTTGGGCCCCGCACCCACCACGACCGCATCGAGCATCGACGGCACCTTCGGACCCCTTCGTCAGCCGGTGGCCAGAGGATCAGGATATGCCGGGTGACCGGAGGCACCCGGCCCCAGGGCGGCATCCGCCGGCTAGGACGCGCCGAGCAGCTCCCGCACCCGGCGCGCGGTGGCCGCGTCGCGTGCCGCCGTGAACGGAAGGTCGTTGCCGCCCCTGACGCGGAACGGCTCGCCCGTACGGGTCAGGTGGACGCCACCCGCCTCCTCGACCAGCAGGAGGCCCGCCGCGTGGTCCCAGGCGGCCTCCCAGGAGAAGGCCGTGGCGTCCAACTCGCCCCGGGCGACGGCGAGGTACTCCAGGCCCGCCGAGCCGCACGCGCGCGGTGCCACGCCGTCCGACCACAGGCCGAGCAGGGCACGCTTCTGTTCCTCGGTCGTGTAGTCCGGGTGGGAGGTGGCCACCCGCAGGTCCCGGCCGGGCTCGGGCGGACCGGCGTACAGCCGCTCGCCGTCGAGGAACGCGCCCCGGCCGCGTATCGCCGTGGCCAGTCGGTCGCGCGCGGGCACGTACGTCCACGAGGCGCGCACCACGCCGTGCTGCGCGAGCGCGACCAGGGTGCAGAAGCCGGGGTCGCCGTGCACGAACTGCCGGGTCCCGTCGACCGGGTCGACGATCCACACCGGCGCCTCGCCCTGGATCGCCTCGTACACCGCGGGGTTGGCGTGCACCGCCTCCTCACCGACCACGACGGAGCCCGGCAGCAGGGCGCCGAGCGCCTCGGTGAGGTGCTGCTCGGCCTTGCGGTCGGCGTCCGTCACCAGGTCGTGCGGGCCGGTCTTCTGGTCGACCTCGTGTGCGGCGAGCCGGCGGAAGCGGGGGAGGATCTCGGCTGCCGCCGCCTTGCGGACCGCCTCTTCCACGTCGGAGGAGTGGCGGGCGAGAAACTCGTCGATGGTTTCCGTGTTCTGGATCATGCCTCCATGAGAGCACGCGCCACTGACAATCCCGACCCACCCCGTGCACCGTGGGTGGAATCGGTATGAACACCCGGACCCGGACACCGCCGCCCGCGACCAGCCGTCACCGACCCGGTACGCCACGCGACGACCGGGGGCCAGGGGCCGGGCCCGCGGAGTCCGGCCTCACCGGCCGACCGCGTATCCCTGCATGCCGCGCGGGTTCGCGGCCGCCGACAGGATCCCGGTCCCGGGGTCCCGCGCGACCACGCACAGGCGGCCCTCCGACCATGCCTCGCCCACGGTCACGTCGTGGCCGCGGCGGCGCAGTTCCGCGACGACTGCCGGGTCCGTACGGGACTCGACCGTGACGCTTCCCGGGCGCGTGCCGCGCGGGTGGAAGGAGCCGGGGAAGCTGTCGTTGTGCCAGTTCGGGGCGTCGATCGCGCCCTGCAGGTCCAGACCCCCGCGCACCTGCCCGCGCAGCGCGACCGCCAGGAAGAAATGCAGCTGCCACTGGTCCTGCTGGTCCCCGCCCGGCGTGCCGAAGGCGAGCACGGGCACCCCGTTCCGCAGGGCGATCGAGGGCGTGAGGGTGGTGCGCGGCCGCCGGCCCGGGGTGAGGGAGTTCGGCAGGCCCTCCTCCAGCCAGGTCATCTGGAGCCGGGTGCCCAGCGGGAAGCCCAGTTCGGGCACGACGGGGTTGGACTGCAGCCAGCCTCCGCTGGGCGTGGCCGCGACCATGTTCCCCCAGCGGTCGACGACGTCGAGGTGACAGGTGTCGCCACGGGTCCCCCCGTCGGCGGCGACGTCCGGCTCACCGGGCACCGGCGACGTCGGACGCTTGGCGACGGTCGGTTCGACGGCCCCCGCGACCGTCGACCGGCCGAGGACCGCCATCGTCGGCTCGCCGGCCCCCGGCGCGTACGGGCCGGGGGCGTAGGCGGTCGCCCCGCGCGCGTACGCGCACAGTCGCGGCGCGCGCCCGGCCGGGGCTCCGGGGCGCAGCTCGTAGGAGGCGCCGTCGCCGACGAGTCGGCGCCGGGCCGCGTTGTACTCGGCCGAGAGCAGCTCACCCAAGGGCACTTGGGCCGCGTCCCCGTACCAGGCCTCCCGGTCGGCCATGGCCAGCTTGCAGCCCTCGATCAGCAGATGGACGTAGTCGGCGGAGCCGTACCGGGGCAACTCCGGTGGGAGCAGGGCGAGTTGCTGGAGCATGACCGGGCCCTGGCTCCAGGGGCCGGCCTTGCACAGGGTCCAGCCGTTCCAGTCGTACGTCGCCGGCGCCTCGTAGGCCGCGGACCACGCGGCGAGGTCGGCGGCCGTCAGCGTGCCGGTGTGGCGTTCGCCGCTGGTGTCCAGGGTGGGCCGCCCCGCCTGCCGTACCAGCGCCTCGGCGATGAAGCCGGTGCGCCACACCTCCCGTGCCGCCTCGATCTGGGCCACCCGGTCCCCCGCCCCGGCGACCTCGGCGAGCAGCCGCCTCCAGGTGGCGGCGAGGGCGGGGTTGCGGAAGAGCTCCCCCGGCCTGGGCGCCTTCCCGCCGGGCAGGTACACGTCCGCCGACGAGGTCCACTCCCGCTCGAACAGCTCACGTACCGTCTCGACGGTCGCGCCGACGTTCTCCACGGGCGCGTGCCCGTGCTCGGCGTAGCCGATGGCGTAGGAGAGGACGTCGGCGAGCGGTTTCGTGCCGTGGTCGCGCAGCAGCATCATCCAGGCGTCGAAGGCGCCGGGGACGGCGGCCGCGAGCGGACCGGTCCCGGGTACGAGGTCGAGGCCGAGGCTCCGGTAGTGGGCGACCGTCGCTCCGGCCGGCGCGACGCCCTGTCCGCACAGGACCCGCACCTCGCCGCCCGCCGGGGCGAGCAGGATCGGCACCTCGCCAGCGGGCCCGTTGAGATGCGGCTCGACGACGTGCAGCACGAACGCGCCCGCCACCGCCGCGTCGTAGGCGTTGCCGCCGCCCTCCAGTACCGCCATCGCCGACTGCGAGGCCAGCCAGTGGGTGGAGGACACCATCCCGAAGGTGCCCTGGAGGGTGGGTCGGGTGGTGAACACGAGCGGACTCCTCACGGCGCGGCGGCACTCCGGCGATCGTACGCACCCCGGTCCCGGCGACGCCGAGCCTCGTCGCCGCGACCACGGACACCGGAACGGGCCCTCGCACAGGCGACCGGCCGTGACATAACGGGACACACAACGCATCGACAGCGAGCCGCAGTCACCGCACATGCACGGAGCGAGTTCGGCCTTTCGTCGCACAGGGACTCATGTGACACTGGCGTACCCCGCCCGCCGTGCGGACCTCCGCACCCTCCCCCCACGAGAAGTGCGTCGTGCAATCCCTGCCTCTGCCGCTCACCCTCACCGCGCGCCTGTCACCGGTCGTCGTGCTCGCCGCGGCCGGCTGGGCGCTGTCGTCCGGACCGCTGGCCGCGACACCGACCGCCGAGCACAAGGGGAACGAGAAGACGGCCACCCAGTCGCCCACCGCCCCGTCGACGTCGGCCGCCTCGAAGACGTACTCCGCCGCGCCCGCGCCCTGCGGCAGCGTGGCCACCAAGACGATCACGTCGCTCGTGCCGGGCGCGAAGACGGCCGGCAAGGAAATCCCCTCCACGGACACGAAGGTGCGCCGCACCTGCTCCTGGAACGCCCTCAAGGGCTTCGACTACCGCTGGCTCGACGTGTCCTTCGAGCTCACGGACTCCGACGAGGCGGCGCAGAAGTCGTACAAGGAGCGTCTCGCGGACAAGAGCGGCGGCGGGGCCGTCCCGGGGCTCGGCGACGCGGGGTACTCCGTCGTCAACCTGACCACCGAGGACAAGCAGCAGACGCGCGAGGGCGTGGTGATCGCCCAGGTGTCCAACGCGCTGGTGGTCGTCACGTACAACGGCAGTGACTTCGAGTCGAAGAAGGCGCCGAGCACGGATGTGATCAACAAGGGCGCCATCAAGGCCGCCAAGGAAGCGGTGACGGCGCTGAAGGGCGGTCAGAAGGCCTGACCGCCCTCCGGCGGCGAACGGGTCTACGCCTCCAGGCGCTCCCTGCCCCGCGCCAGCATCAGCACCACGTAGAGCACCATCGAGGTGCCCAGGCCCACCGCCCAGCCGTAGTCGGCGAGCGACTCCAGCGCGGGCACGGGCCGGCCGTCGATCAGCGGATGGAAGTCGGCGCCGCCGACGGCCAGGACCCCGCCGACCACGAAGGCGGCGACGGCCCGCCAGTTCCAGCCTCCGTCGTACCAGTAGCGTCCGCCCTTGCGGTACAGGTCGGTGAGGTCGAGCTTGCCGCGGCGCAGGATCCAGTAGTCGGCGATGAGGATGCCGGCGACCGTGCCGAGCAGACCGCCGACCAGGCCGAGCCAGGTGAAGATGTAGCCCTGCGGGTCCGAGTACAGCTTCCACGGGAAGATCAGCACGCCGAGCACGCAGGTGGTGAGCGCTCCGGCCCGGAAACTGATCTTGCGGGGCGCGACGTTGGAGAAGTCGAAGGCCGGCGAGACCAGGTTGGCCGCGATGTTCACGGACAGGGTCGCCACCAGCACGGTGACCAGCGCGAACAGCAGGCCCACGACGTTGTCCGTCTTCGCGGCCAGCTGTACCGGGTCCCAGATGGTCTCGCCGTAGACCGCCTGCGAGCCGGAGGTGACCAGCACCGACAGGAACGCGAACAGTGTCATGGTGGTCGGCAGGCCGAGCGCCTGTCCCCACGTCTGCGCCTTCTGGCTCCTGCCGTACCGGGTGAAGTCCGGGATGTTCAGGGACAGCGTCGACCAGAAGCCGATCATGCCCATCAGGGAGGGCCAGAACAGCTTCCAGAAGTCCGCGCCCCAGCCGAGCTTGGAGGGCTGGTCGAGCAGCGGGCCGAAGCCGCCCGCCTTGTTGCTCATCCAGATCAGCATCACGACCGCGCCGACGAGCACGAAGGGCGCCGCCCAGTTCTCGAAGCGGCGGATCGTCTCCATGCCCCGGTAGATGATCGCGATCTGGAGCACCCAGAACAGCGCGAAGGACAGCCACATGGTCCAGGCGTAGCCCCCGATGTGCGAGGCGTTCGCCCAGCTGTCGCCGATCAGTTTGCCGGCCAGGAAGTAGATCGCCTCGCCGCCGATCCAGGTCTGGATGCCGAACCAGCCGCAGGCCACCAACGCCCGTACGACGGCGGGGAGGTTGGCGCCGCGGATCCCGAAGGAGGCGCGGGCGAAGACCGGGAAGGGGATGCCGTACTTGGGTCCCGCGTGCCCGGTGAGCAGCATCGGGACCAGCACGATCAGGTTGGCCAGGGCGATGGTGAACACCGCCTGCTTCCAGTCCATGCCGACGGCGATCAGACCGGAGGCCAGGGTCCAGGAGGCGGTGTTGTGGGCCATGCCGACCCACAGTGCGGAGAAGTTGTACGTGGTCCAGGTGCGCTTTTCCACCGGAACCGGCAGCAGGTCCTCGTTGGCGTAGGGGCCGCTCGGGGCGGTGGCGCCCGGGGCGAGCTCCACCCGGCCGTCGGCGAGGGTGACTTGGGCGGACGGCGGTATGGCCGTGGGAGCGGTGTCGGTCATGGGCAGGCCAATCGATCAGGTGGGACGGGAAAGGCCGTGCGGGCGGTGCCGGTGGGGGGTGGCGCCCCCCTCCCCGGAACGGCGGGAAGGGGGGAGATCAGAGGGAGGAGAGCCGGGCCGGGGGCCGGCGGGTCAGCCGTTGACGGCCGGGATCACCGTCGCGCCGTAGGCGTCGATGGTGGCTTCCTGGGCGTCGTGCATGTCGTAGACGGCGAACTGGTCGACGCCCAGCTCACGCAGTGCGTTGAGCTTCTCGACGTGTGCCTCGGGCGGGCCGATGAGGCAGAACCGGTCGACGATCTCGTCGGGCACGAACTGGGTGTCGGGGTTGTCGCTGCGCCCGTGGTGCGAGTAGTCGTAGCCCTCGCGGGCCTTGATGTAGTCGGTCAGTTCGTCGGGGACGGCGCCGGAGTGCTCGCCGTACTTCGAGACCAGGTCGGCCACGTGGTTGCCGACCATCCCGCCGAACCAGCGGCACTGGTCGCGCGCGTGGGCGAGGGCCTCGGGCGAGTCGTCCGCGGTGACGTAGGCGGGGGCGGCGACGCAGATCTTCACCTCGGACGGGTCGCGCCCGGCGGCGACGGCCGCGTCCTTCACCGCCTTGACCATGTACTCCGTGAGATAGAGGTCGGCGAGCTGGAGGATGAACCCGTCGGCCTCCTCACCGGTCATCTTCAGGGCCTTGGGCCCGTACGCGGCCATCCAGACGGGGAGTTCGGCGTCCGGCTTGATCCACGGGAACCTGATCACCGTACCGCCGAGGTCGGCCTCGTCGCCGCGGCCGAGGGCCCGGATGACCTTCATCGCCTCGCTGATGCGGGCCAGTGTGTTGGGCTTGCGGCCCGCGACCCGCATCGCGGAGTCGCCCCGGCCGATGCCGCACACGGTGCGGTTGCCGAACATGTCGTTGAGGGTGGCGAAGGTGGAGGCGGTGACCTCCCAGGTGCGGGTGCCCGGATTGGTCACCATCGGGCCGACCGTCAGCTTCGTGGTGTTGGCCAGGATCTGGCTGTAGATCACGAAGGGCTCCTGCCACAGCACGGCGGAGTCGAAGGTCCAGCCGTAGGTGAAGCCGTTGCGCTCGGCCCGCTTCATCAGGCTGATGACCTTGGAGGCCGGCGGGTCGGTCTGCAGGACGAGTCCGAAGTCCATGTGCGCCTCTCCTAGTTGAGGTACTGACAGGTGGAGCGCGGGGTGTAGACGCCGTGACCCGCGCGTCCGGTGTACTCCCGCTCGGTGATGACGGGTTCGCCGCGCGAGAGGACCGTCTCCACGCGGCCGGTGAGGCGCTTGCCCTCGTACGCCGAGTAGTCGACGTTCATGTGGTGCGTCTCGGCGGAGATGACCTGCTCGGCGTGCGGGTCGTAGATGACCACGTCGGCGTCGGCGCCCGGGGCGATGGTGCCCTTCTTCGGGTACATGCCGAACATGCGGGCCGGGGTGGCGCAGGCGATCTCGATCCAGCGGCGACGGGTGATGTGCCCGTCGACGACGGCCTGGTGGAGCAGGTCCATACGGTTCTCGACGCCCGGCAGGCCGTTGGGGATCTTGGAGAAGTCGCCCCGGCCGAGCTCCTTCTGGCCCACGAAGCAGAAGGGGCAGTGGTCCGTGGAGACCACCTGGAGGTCGTTGGTGCGCAGGCCCCGCCACAGTGCCGCCTGGTGTTCGCGCGGCCGGAGCGGAGTGCTGCACACGTACTTCGCGCCCTCGAAGTCCGGCTCCGCGAGGTTGTCCGTGGACAGGAACAGGTACTGCGGGCAGGTCTCGCCGAACACGTTCAGGCCCTCGTCGCGCGCCCTGGCCAGCTCGGCGACCGCCTCCTGCGCGGAGACGTGCACGACGTACAGGGGCGCGCCCGCGACCTGGGCGAGCTTGATGGCCCGGTGGGTGGCCTCGGCCTCCAGGAGTGCCTTGCGGACCTCGCCGTGGTAGCGGGGGTCGGTCTCGCCGCGGGCGAGGGCCTGTTCCACCAGGACGTCGATGGCGATGCCGTTCTCGGCGTGCATCATGATCAGGCCGCCGTTCTCGGCGGAGCGCTGCATGGCGCGCAGGATCTGGCCGTCGTCGCTGTAGAAGACGCCCGGGTAGGCCATGAACTGCTTGAAGGAGGTGACACCTTCCTCGACGAGGTGGTCCATCTCCTTGAGCGTCCCCTGGTTCACGTCGGAAACGATCATGTGGAAGCCGTAGTCGATCGCGCAGTTGCCCTCGGCCTTGGCGTGCCAGGCGTCGAGGCCCTCGCGCAGGGAGTGCCCGACGCTCTGCACCGCGAAGTCGACGATCGTGGTCGTACCGCCCCAGGCGGCCGCCCGGGTGCCGGTCTCGAAGGTGTCGGAGGCGAAGGTGCCGCCGAACGGCAGCTCCATGTGGGTGTGGGCGTCGACTCCGCCCGGGATGACGTACTTGCCGGTGGCGTCGATGGTGCGGTCGGCGGTCCACGCCTCGGCGGCCCGGGTGCCGGAGGCGGCGAGGGCGGCGATCCGGCCGTCCTCGATCAGGACGTCGGCGTGGATCTCGTCGGACGCGGTGATGACGAGGCCACCACGGATGACGGTACGGCTCATGCCCGCTCTCCTTCCGGTCGTGCGTGCACTGAGGGAATCCCGCTGCTGTCGGGGGCTGGGGTCAACGCTGTTTCCTCACAGGGAAGCCGATGGGGTGCCCCGCGGGCCCGACCCCCGTCGCCGGGCCCGCGGGTGCTGGGTGCGCTGCCGGTCAGGGAGCGGTGAGCGGGGCGTACGCGTCGGGTCGGCGGTCGCGGTAGAACTGCCAGCGGTCGCGCACCTCGCGCAGTTTGGCGAGGTCCAGGTCGCGGACGACCAGTTCGGTCTCCTTGTCGCCGGCCACCTCGCCGACGAACTGGGCCTCCGGGTCGACGAAGTACGACGTCCCGTAGAAGTCGTTGTCGCCGAGTTCCTCGACACCGACCCGGTTGATGGCGCCGACGAAGTACTCGTTGGCGGCGGCCGCGGCCGGCTGCTCCAGCTGCCACAGGTAGGCGGACAGCCCGCGTGAGGTGGCCGAGGGGTTGAAGACGATCTCGGCGCCCTCCAGACCCAGGGCGCGCCAGCCCTCGGGGAAGTGCCGGTCGTAGCAGATGTAGACGCCGATCTTGCCGACGGCGGTCTCGAAGACCGGCCAGCCGCTGTTCCCCGGGCGGAAGTAGAACTTCTCCCAGAAGCCGGGGACCTGCGGGATGTGGTGCTTGCGGTACTTGCCGAGATACGAGCCGTCCGCGTCGATCACGGCGGCCGTGTTGTACAGGACGCCTGGCTGCTCCTCCTCGTACATCGGCAGGACGAGGACGATGCCCAGTTCCCTGGCGAGTGCCTGGAAGCGCTTGACGATCGGGCCGTCGGGGATCTGCTCGGCGTACTCGTAGAACGCCTTGTCCTGGACCTGGCAGAAGTACGGCCCGTAGAACAGCTCCTGGAAGCACAGGACTTGAGCACCCTGCGCGGCCGCGTCGCGGGCCGCCTGTTCGTGCACCCGGATCATGGACTCCTTGTCGCCCGTCCAGGCGGTCTGGAAGAGGGCGGCACGGATCACTGTGCTCATCGGGACCTCCGGTCACTCGGTGTGCGAGAAGACTAGGAAGTCCGAAATCAGGCTTTGAGTTGCACGGTGTCACGTCTGCGGGCACGGGGCGTGCCACGGTGTCACCCTGTCGTGGGCCCATGTTTCACCGCCGTTTTCCCAGGTGGTTATACGTTTCCGCACTGTTTCCCGGTGCGATCTCACGCCTGTTGCGCGTCGTGCGCGAGGAGCGCGATGTGCACCGAGGCGGCCTGCTCGAAGTCGTCCAGGTCCACGCCGAGTCGCGTCTGTATCGCCTCCAGGCGACGGTAGAGCGCGGGCCGCGAGACGTGGTGCAGCTGGGCGGTACGGGACTTGTTGCGGCCGCTGGCGAGATAGGTCCGCAGGACGGCGAGCAGGTCCTCGCCGGACTCGCACAGCAGCCCGTCCAGCTCCCGCTCCGCGAAGGACTGCACGTGCGGGTCGTCGCGCAGCAGTCTGATCAGGCCGCGCAGATGCACGTCCTTGAGGCGTACGACGGCCGGGAGGTCCAGGGCGGCCGAGGAGTCGGCCACGGCGTCGGCGACGTGCTGTGCCTCGCGCAGGCCGGCCGGTACGTCGTCCCAGGCGGTGCGGGCGTCGGCGGCGGCCACCACGGCCTTGGTGGATCCCGACTCCGAGCGCAGCCGGGCCGCGAAGTGCGCGGTGAGGGCCAGGTCGTCCTGGTCGCGGGCGAGGCTGAGCAGCACGGCGGTGGCCCGGTCGGCCAGCTCGGCGACGAGTCCGGCCAGGCCCAGCATGCGCAGCACACGGTCGAGTTGGGCCGGTTCACCGTGCTGGACGACCAGCGGGACGAAGGTGCGCCGGTTGACGGGCAGTCCGGCCGCGCGGGCCCGCGACAGCAGCTGCCGCGCCGGTACGACCCCGGAGACCAGGTCGGTCAGCAGGCTCTGCGCGGACTGCTCCTCCCAGGTGTGCGCCGAGGTGCCGCCGAGCATGCGGTGCAGGACGAGGGCCTCCGCCGCGCGGTCGGCGAGCAGCTGCCCGGTGGCGGTGTCACCGCGGTGGCCGCACAGCATGATCTGGCCCCAGCGCTCTCCGCGCCCGGCCAGTTCGGCGCGGATCCAGCCGTCGACCTCGCTGCCGCCGGCCTGCCGGGAGATCCGTTCCCAGTCGCGCAGCACGTCGTCGACGGCCGGCCGCTCCCCCGCCGTGGCCAGGACGCGGTGGGCGAGGTTGGTGACGACGACGGGGCAGGCGCTGTGCTGGGCGATCTCGTCGAGCAGGCGTTGCAGGGGCGCGCCCGCGGTGATGAGTCCGGTGAGCGCGGTCCGAACCGCCTCGGAGAGGCTGACGGCGGCGAACTTCCGCCGCACCAGCCGGGACTGCACCTCCTCCGTCAGCGCGGCGAAGGGGAAGGGCCGGTGCAGGACGATCATGGGCAGTCCGCAGCGCTCGGCGGCCCGGCGCATCACGTCCGGCGGCGCCGGGAAGGCCCGGCCGAGCCCGAGGACGACGGCCGCGGCCTCCGCGCGGTGCAGCGACTGGATGTACTCGGCCTGCGCGGACTCGTCGCCGGCGAGCAGCACCCCGGTGGTGAGGACCATCTCGCCACCGGTGAGCATCACGCCCACGTCGGGGGCCTCGGCCACGTGCACCCAGCGCACCGGCCGGTCGAGCTGCCCCGCGCCGGCCACCACCTCGGGCTCTCCGGCGAGCACGCGTTCCAGCGTGAGGACCTGGCGGACCGACAGGGTCGGCTCCAGGTGCTCCGGGGTGGTCATCGCGGCCTCTCCTTCGTTCGGGCCCGGTTCGCCTCCGGGGCGTCCGGGCCCGTGTCGGGAGCCCGACCGTGCCCGACCCCTTCGGGTCGCCGCGCTCGGCCTCCGGACACGGGCCCGCCTCTCCGGCTCACCGGCCTGCTACCGAACGCTCCGCAGAGCGCGTTCGAGGATCGCGGCGCCCTCCTCGGCCTCCGCGACGGTGAGGGACAGCGGCGGGGCCACGCGCAGGGCGCTGGTGTCGTGGCCGCCGCCCTTGCCGATGAGCAGCCCGTCCGCGCGGGCGGCCTCGAGGACGGCGGACGCGGCCTCGGGGTCTGCCTGGTCGGTGCCGGGTTTGACCAGCTCGATGCCGATCATCAGGCCCCGGCCGCGCACCTCCCGGACGCCCGCGGTCTGGGCCGCGACGCCCCGCAGCCGCTCGATGAGCAGTCCGCCGACGCGCCGGGCGTTGCCCTGGAGGTCGTGTTCCAGCAGGTAGGTGAGGTTGGCGAGGCCCGCCGCCATGGTGATCTGGGTGCCGCCGAACGTGGAGATGCTGTTGGAGTCCAGGCAGTTCATGATCTCGGCGCGGGCCACGACGCCGCCGATGGACATGCCGTTGCCGATGCCCTTGGCGAAGGTGAGGAGGTCCGGCGGACCGTTGCGGGCGTGTGCCTGCCAGCCCCAGAAGTGGTCGCCGGTGCGGCCCCAGCCGGTCTGCACCTCGTCGGCGATCCACAGGATGCCGCGCTCCTGGAGCACCTCGCGGAAGGCCGCGTACAGGCCGTCCGGCGGTGAGGTGAAGCCGCCGACGCCCTGGACGGGTTCGGCGATCAGGGCCGCGGGCGGGCGGGTGTGGCCAAGGAGGTCCTTGAGGTCGTCGACGCAGGCGGCGATGAAGTCGTCGTCGCCGAGCGAGGCGTAGGGCCCGCGGGTGCGCACGCCGCCGTGCACGTACAGCGTCTGCAGCGGGGACAGCGAGGTCGGTGACCAGCCGCGGTTGCCGGTGATGCCGACCGCGCTGAAGGAGCGGCCGTGGTAGCTGTTGCGCATCGCCAGGACGGTGTTGCTGCGGCGGAACGTCGTCGCCAGCATCAGGGCGGTGTCGTTGGCCTCCGTGCCGGAGGTCGTGAAGAACACGCGGGCGTCCGGGATGCCGGACAGCTGCGCGACGCGCTCGGCCATCTCGACCATGGGCCGGTTGAGGTACAGGGTGGACGAGTGGACGATCCGCCCGGCCTGCTCGCTCACCGCCTTGGTGACCTCCGGCAGTGCGTGCGCGGTCATCGTGGTGAGGATGCCGCCGAAGAAGTCGAGGTACTTGTTGCCCTCGGCGTCCCAGACGTGGCGGCCCTCGCCGTGCGTGATCTCCAGCGGCTCGTCGTAGTACAGCGCCAGCCAGTCGGGCAGCACGCCCCGGTGGCGTGCGTACAGGTCGCTCATGGCCGCACCAGCCCGTCGTACGCGTCGGGGCGGCGGTCGCGGTAGAAGGCCCACTGCTGCCGCACCTGCTCGACGAGGTCGAAGTCGAGGTCGCGGACGAGGAGTTCCTCCTTGCTGTCGCTGGCGACCTCTCCCACGAACTGGCCGCGTGGGTCCACGAAGTAGCTCGTCCCGTAGAAGTCGTTGTCGCCGTACTCCTCCTGGCCGACCCGGTTGATCGCGGCGACGAAGTACTCGTTGGCGACGGCGGCGGCGGGCTGCTCCAGCCGCCACAGGTGGGAGGACAGGCCGCGGTGGGTGGCGGAGGGGTTGTAGACGAGCTGGGCGCCGTTGAGCCCGAGCTGCCGCCAGCCCTCCGGGAAGTGGCGGTCGTAGCAGATGTACACGCCGACCTTGCCGACCGCGGTGTCGAAGACGGGCCAGCCGATGTTGCCCGGCTTGAAGTAGTACTTCTCCCAGAAGCCCTTGACCTGCGGGATGTGGTGCTTGCGGTACTTGCCGAGGAAGGTGCCGTCGGCGTCGATGACGGCCGCGGTGTTGTAGTAGAAGCCGGACTGCTCGACCTCGAAGACGGGGACGACGATCACCATGCCGGTCTCGCGTGCGAGTTCCTGCATACGACGGGTGGTCGGCCCGTCGGGCACCGGTTCGGCCCAGCGGTAGTGCTCGGGCTCCTGGACCTGACAGAAGTAGGGGGCGTTGAACACTTCCTGGAACCCGATGACCTTGGCGCCCTGCCGGGCCGCCTCACGGGCGTGCTCCTCGTGTTTCGCCACCATGGACTCGGTGTCGCCGGTCCAGGTGGCCTGGACCAGAGCGGCGCGTACGACGTTGGCCATGAGCTGCTCCTTCGACGGGACGCCAGAGCCTCTACGCCCGTAGACGAAAGCCGTAGAGGGTCGAACGTAAGCCTCCGGGAGAGGCTTGCCAAGACCATCGTCGTTAACCCGCGGAGTCGATCACGTTTCACACTCCGGTGGGCGAGCCGCAGGGCCGATCAGGCGGTGAAGCCCGCCACCCGCAGCGCGTGGACGAGGTCCCAGTGACGCTCGTCCGAGATGCCCCGGGCAGCCTCCAGCAGCAATGGTACGAGCGTCTGCGGGCCGGGCTCGGCGCTGCGGGCCGCCTCCTCCGGCGTGCGGACGCGGACGTAGGCGTCGAGCAGCGCGCCGACCTCGCGGTGGCGGTCCTCGGCGGCCAGGGTCAGGACGGCCCGCCCGATCTCGGCGGCCGGGCGGGCCACGCCCTGCCGCAGGATCTGCTCGCCGTCCGTGCCGCGCCCGGCCGCGACCAGGGCGTCGGCCGCGGCGACCAGCCGGTCGGCGGGCAGGGAGGCGGCCTCCCACAGCAGGGTCGCCCAGTCGGCGCCGAGTCCGGCCCGCTGCATCTCCGCGGCGAGCTGCGGGAAGCGGGCGGCGGGCCAGTACGCGATCTCGACCAGGAGGGCGTGCGCCTCACCGCTGCGCCCCTGCCGACGCAGCCGAACGAGGGTCGCGACCGTCTCGGCGGTCTCCCGCCGCGCCTCCGTGTCCAGCGGCTCGGACCGCTGCGGCGGCAGCTCGGTGGCCTCCGGCACCCCGGCGAAGCGCGCCCCGCGCGGTCCGCGACCGGTGGCGGCCCGCGGGGCGGGCAGGGGCACGGCCTCGGGCGGTACGACGGCGGGGGCGGCCTCCGCCTCCGCCATCCCGGCGAACCGGGCACTGCCCCGCCGCCGCTTGCGCTGCTTCGGGACGGTGACCGGGGCGGAATCAGGGGCGGGGGCTGGGGCAGGGGCGTGCTGAGGCGCTGCGGAGGAGTCGGCGCCGGGGGAGGGAGGGTCGGTGTCGGCGGCCTGCGCGGCGGGGGCGTAACGGTCGGCGGCGTGAGGGGCGGCGGCGTAACCGTCGGCGGCGTGAGGGGCGGCGTACGCGTCGGTGGCGTACTCGTCGGTGGCGTACTCGTCGGTCGCGCGCGAGGTGGCATACCCGTCGGCGGCGTACCCGTCGGTCGCGTGAAGGGCCGTGGCGGGCAGATGGTCGGTTCGGTCCGGGTGGTCGTGCCGGTCCGTCGTCCAGGCCGCGGCGGGTGCGTCGCGCTGCTGGGGCAGGGTGGGGGTCCCGGCGTCGTAGGGGTCACGGCCACGGACGGCCGAGCGCGCGCTGCCGGTCCCCGGCCCGGCGTCCTGTCGCCGCACCGCGCCGCCGTCCGGTCCGCGCGCCTTCCGCCGCGCCTGCCCCTGGGCCGCACGTCTGTCCAACTCCGCTGCCCTGGACCGGAGTTCGGCGCAACGTCGGGTCGCCCGTTCGTGGTCGTCGCGGGCCCAGGCGAGGTCGAGGCGGACGGCGTCGGCCTCCTCCTGGGAGGTGGCCGAGGTGAGCAAGTGGGTCAGTTCCGTCTGCCGTTCGGCGGCGTACCGCTGTTCGCGGAGCATCACGTCGAACCGGTCCCCGAGGGCGTCCCGTCCACCGGGCCGGTCGTCGTGGGCGGCGACCGCGGCGGAGTGCAGGGCCCCGGCGCGCCCTGCCTCCGCGGTGGCGACGGTGGGGCCGTACCCGGCCGCCAGGTCCTGAAGGAGTGCCTCGACCGCGTCCCAGGGCGGCATTTCACGCCCGTCGAGGCAGGCCTGCATGCCATCCGGATCGCGCTGCCAGAAGACGGCACACCAACCGCCCCGCTGATCCAGGCGCGTCAGCAGGCCGTTCAGGTAGTTCGCGAACTCCCGCACCTGCACCGGGAGTTGATCCACAGTCATCGCTCAACTCCCGCCAGACCGGAACACTCCGGTCCGTAGAGAACACCAGTCGTGTTACAGGCCCGCTACGGGCAGTTTTCCGCGGGAACGCGGGGGTCCTCCCGCATGCCGGCGCCGGGACGTGAGACTCGCCCGCCCCGTCCGCCGGGCACCCCGCCCCACCAGGCGACTTGCCGTGCTCTTTACCGGTACCCGGCACCGCCTCGCGTCGAGGGGCGGCTTGCCGTGAATTTGACCTTGCCGCACCACGGTCGCCGGAGGGTGGAATCGCGGTCCAGCGGGCGGCCGAAGGTCAGACCTCGGCGGGCTCGCACCGTCCCGCCAGCGCGTCCATCGACAGCCCGAGCGCCCGCGCGAGCGCCGAGACGGTGAAGAACGCCGGGGTCGGCGCCCGGCCGGTCTCGATCTTCCGGAGGGTCTCGGCGGAGATGCCCGCGCTCGCCGCGATCTGCGTCATGCTGCGACCGCCGCGCGCCTCGCGGAGCAGCCGGCCGAGCCGCTCGCCGCGTCGGCGTTCTTCAGGGGTCAGTGGGGTGCGCACCATGCCACCATTCTAATACCGGTATAGTAATTGGCATGGTGGAGCTGAAGACGGATACGGACATTGACGCCATGTACGCGACCGGCCGGGTCGTCGGCCGCGCCCTGACGGCCGTACGGCAGGCCGCGGACGTCGGCGTCTCGCTGCTGGAACTCGACGAACTGGCGCACGGCGTGCTGCGCGAGGCGGGCGCGACCTCGCCTTTCCTCGGCTACCGGCCCTCCTTCGCGCCGACCCCCTTCCCCGCCGTCATCTGCGCCTCCGTGAACGACGCGATCGTGCACGGCATCCCGGACGGCTACCGACTGCGCGACGGTGACCTCCTTTCCGTCGACTTCGGCGCCCAACTGGACGGCTGGGCGGGCGACTCGGCGATCAGCTTCGTGGTCGGCGAGCCGCGTCCCGCCGACGTACGGCTCGTCGAGACCGCCGAGCGGGCGCTCGCCGCGGGCATCGAGGCGGCCGTCGTGGGCAACCGCGTCGGCGACATCGCGCACGCCGTCGGCTCGGTGTGCCGCGCGGCCGGCTACGGCATCCCGGACGGCTTCGGCGGCCACGGCGTGGGCCGCCGCATGCACGAGGACCCGCCCGTGCCCAACGAGGGCCGCCCCGGGCGCGGACTGCGGCTGCGGCGCGGCATGGTGCTGGCGATCGAACCCATGCTGATCGGAAGCGGCGCGGACGGATACCACGAGGCACCCGACGGCTGGACCCTGCGGACGAACGACGGGTCGCGTGCAGCGCACGCCGAGCACACCGTGGCGATCACCGACGCGGGGCCACGCGTCCTCACGGCGCGCCAGGAGGCTCGTACCGGCTGATCACCGCCCGCTCTTCGGGCACCACGGCACCGGCGCGGCCGGTCCGCCGGGGTGCCCGGCGGCCGCCGGGCAGCCGATGCCGGGACGTCGTCCCGGAGGTGCTGCGCGGCAGCGATCGTGCGATCGTGTTCTACGGGCGCCACGGTGGCCCGCGCCCTGCGGAGCACCCGGGGGAGCACCGCGAAGGCCGGCCGTCGCCTCGTCCCGGACGAGGCCGAACACGCCTGCCCCGGCGCGGGAGTCGGCCGCCCGGCCGAGGCCGGCAGGCCGGGAGCGGGCCACGGCAGACCCTGGCCGACCGCAGGTGTAACCGGGAGACTTCCGGGCACTCGCGCCGCACCCGGCACGTCGATCAGCAAGCGCGTCCCGGACCGCGCCGGGGGCGCCGGAACGGACTGATAACGCCATGACCAGCGGCTACACGGGTCCCGAGGGCTACGGCCCGGACCCCATCGGAGAATTCCTCGCACGCTTCTTCGGCGGACCTCGTCCAGGCCCCCGGCAGATCGACATCGGGCGGTTGCTGAGTCAGCCCGCCCGGGAGCTGGTGCGCGGCGCCGCCCAGTACGCCGCCGAACACGGCAGCCGCGATCTCGACACCCAGCACCTGCTGCGGGCCGCGCTGGCCACCGAGCCGACCCGCGGCCTGCTCAGCCGGGCCGGAGCCGACCCGGACCTGCTCGCCTCGGAGATCGACAAACGCTCCGGCCCGGTCCAGCACGCCCCCGAGCAGGCGCCGCCGCCCACCGCGCTCTCCGTGACCCCGGCCGTCAAGCGCGCCCTGCTGGACGCGCACGAGCTGGCGCGGGCCGGCGGCGCGGGCTACATCGGCCCGGAGCACGTGCTCGGCGCCCTCGCGGCCAACCCCGACTCGGCGGCCGGGCACATCCTGAACGCGGCCCGGTTCGCTCCCTCCGGCCTGCCGCCCGAGTCGGCCCCGGACGCCGCGCAGCCCCGCGCGGAGCGGCCCCGTACCGCGGCGACGACCACGCCCACCCTGGACAAGTACGGCCGCGATCTCACCGATCTGGCCGGGCAGGGCCGCATCGACCCGGTGATCGGGCGGGACGAGGAGATCGAACAGACCATCGAGGTGCTCTCCCGTCGCGGCAAGAACAATCCGGTGCTGATCGGTGACGCGGGCGTCGGCAAGACCGCGATCGTCGAGGGCCTCGCCCAGCGGATCGTCGACGGCGATGTGCCCGATGTGCTCATCGGGCGGCGGGTCGTCGCCCTGGACCTCCCCGGAGTGGTCGCCGGCACCCGCTATCGGGGTGACTTCGAGGAGCGGCTGACCAACATCGTCGGTGAGATCGGCGCCAACTCCGACCAGCTGATCGTCTTCATCGACGAGCTGCACACCGTCGTCGGGGCGGGCGGTGGCGGCGAGGGCGGGTCCATGGACGCCGGCAACATCCTCAAGCCGGCCCTGGCCCGCGGCGAGCTGCACATCGTGGGCGCCACCACGCTGGAGGAGTACCGCAGGATCGAGAAGGACGCGGCGCTGGCCCGCCGCTTCCAGCCGATCCTGGTGCCGGAGCCCACCGTCGCGGACGCGATCGAGATCCTGCGCGGGCTGCGCGACCGGTACGAGGCACACCACCAGGTCCGCTACACCGACGAGGCCCTGGTGGCCGCCGTCGAGCTGTCCGACCGCTATCTCACCGACCGCCGCCTGCCCGACAAGGCGATCGACCTGATCGACCAGGCCGGCGCCCGGGTGCGGTTGCGCGCCCGCACCAAGGGCACGGACGTACGGGCGCTGGAGCGCGAGGTCGAGCAGCTGGTCCGGGACAAGGACCAGGCCGTCGCGGACGAACAGTACGAGCAGGCCACCCAGCTGCGGGACCGGCTGACCGAGTTGAAGACGCGGATGACGGAGGCGTCGGGGGACGACGAGGCCGACGAGGGTCAGCACCTGGAGGTGACCGCGGAGGCGATCGCCGAGGTGGTGTCCCGGCAGACCGGCATTCCGGTCAGCGCTCTGACCGAGGAGGAGAAGGACCGCCTGCTCGGCCTGGAGCAGCACCTGCACCAGCGGGTGGTCGGCCAGGACGAGGCCGTCCGTGTGGTCGCCGACGCGGTCCTGCGTTCACGGGCCGGGCTCGCCAGCCCCGACCGGCCGATCGGCAGCTTCCTCTTCCTGGGCCCCACCGGTGTCGGCAAGACCGAACTGGCCCGCGCGCTGGCCGACGCCCTGTTCGGCAGCGAGGAACGCATGGTCCGCGTGGACATGAGCGAGTACCAGGAGCGGCACACCGTCAGCCGCCTGGTCGGCGCCCCACCCGGGTACGTCGGCCACGAGGAGGCCGGGCAGCTCACCGAGGTCGTCCGCCGGCACCCCTACTCGCTGCTCCTGCTCGACGAGGTGGAGAAGGCGCACCCGGACGTCTTCAACATCCTGCTCCAGGTCCTCGACGACGGACGGCTGACCGACGCCCAGGGCCGCACGGTCGACTTCACCAACACGGTCATCGTCATGACCAGCAACCTGGGCTCCGAGGTCATCACCGGACGCGGTGCCGGCATCGGCTTCGGGGCGGGCGGTGCGGAGGCCGACGAGGAGGCGCGGCGCGAGCAGATCCTGCGGCCGCTGCGCGAACACTTCCGGCCCGAGTTCCTCAACCGCATCGACGAGATCGTCGTCTTCCGCCGGCTCACCGGTGACCAGTTGCGGCAGATCACCGACCTGCTGCTGGAGCGGACCCGGCGCAGGCTGCACGCGCAGGGCGTCACGGTCGAGTTCACCGACGCGGCCGTCGACTGGCTCGCCGAACGCGGCTACCAGCCCGAGTACGGCGCGCGCCCGCTGCGCCGCACCATCCAGCGCGAGGTCGAGAACCAGCTCTCCCGGCTGCTCCTGGAGGGCCGCGTCGGGGAGGGCGGCCGGGTGACGGTGGACGCCGCGAACGGGCGCCTCACCTTCCGCACGGAAGGCACGGACGGCACGGCAGGCACGGATGGCACGAAGGGCACGGATGGCACGAAGGGCACCGTCGGCACGACAGGCACTGCCGGCACCGACGGCACGGCCGGTACGGCCGGTACGGCGGGCACACCCGCCGCTCAGCGTCCGCAAGCCCCGGAGGGCCCGGAGGGCGCGATGCCCGCCCCCGAGTGATCAGGGCGCCGGGCGCACCACCATCGCCGAGCCGCCGCCGCGCCGTACCTTCTCGGCGGCGGCCAGCCACCTGCCGTCCGGCAGCCGCTGCACACCGGTCGCCGCGCCGATCTCCGGGTTCAGCTTGAAGGAGTGCCCGATGGCTTCCAGCTGCTTCCGCAACTCGCTGTCGTAGAGCCCGGGTTCGAGCTCGGTCTGGGCCGCGTTGCGCTGGCTGGCGCGGGGCGCGGCGATCGCGTCGACGAGCGGCAGCCCGCGGTCGAGGAAGCCGGTCAGCGTCTGGAGCACGGTGGTGATGATGGTCGCGCCACCGGGCGAACCCAGCGCGACCACCGGCCTGTCGTGCCGGTCCAGCACGATCGTCGGCGAGATCGACGAGCGGGGCCGCTTGCCCGGACCCGGCAGGTTCGGGTCGTGGACGGCGGGGTTCGCCGGGGTGAAGGAGAAGTCCGTCAGCTCGTTGTTGAGGAGGAACCCGCGGCCGGGCACGGTGATGGCGCTGCCACCGGTCTGCTCGATGGTGAGCGTGTAGGAGACGACGTTCCCCCACTTGTCGGCCACCGTCAGATGGGTGGTGTTCTCGCCCTCGTACGTCGTCGCGGCCGCCGTGCCTCCGGCGCCGCAGGCCGCCGGCCGGCGCGGGTCGCCGGGCGCGACGGGGCTGGTGAGCACCGCGTCGTCCTTGATCAGGCAGGCCCGCGAGTCGGCGTACTTCTGGGACAGGAGTTCCTTCGTCGGTACGTCCTCGAAGGCGGGGTCGCCGACCCAGCGCCCGCGGTCCGCGAAGGCGATCCGGCTCGCCTCGATGTAGTGGTGCAGGTACTGGACCTCGCTCGCCTTCGAGAGGTCCGTCCTCTCCAGCATGTTGAGGGCCTCACCGACCGTTGTGCCGCCGGAGGAGGAGGGCGCGATGGAGTAGACACCGAGGCCGCGGTACGAGGTCCTGGTGGGCGCCTGGAGCTTGGCGCGGTAGGCGGCCAGGTCCTTGGCGGACAGCCTGCCGGGGCGCGCGTTCCAGCCCGACGCCGGGTCCACCGGCGGGTCGTTCACCGTGTCGGTGATGTCCTCGCCGAGGTCGCCGCGGTAGACGGCGCCGACGCCCTTCCTGCCCAACTCCCGGTAGGTGCGGGCGAGGTCGGGGTTCTTGAAGGTGGAGCCGACGACGGGAAGCTGCCCGCCGGGCAGGAACAGCTCGGCCGTGTCCGGGAAGTAGCGGAAGCGGGTCTCGTTGGCTGCGGTCTGGGTGCGGAAGGTGTCGTCGACGGTGAAGCCGTCGCGCGCGATCCGCTCGGCGGGTCCGAGGACGGTGCCGAGTTTCCTGCTGCCCCACTTGTCCAGGGCCGTCGCCCAGGTGGCGGGCGTGCCCGGGGTGCCGACGCTCAGGCCGCTGCTGACGGCGTCGGCGAAGGGGAGCGCCTTGCCGTTCTCCACGAAGAGGCCGGAGTCGGCACTCAGGGGCGCGGTCTCCCGGCCGTCGATCGTGCGCACCGTGCGGGACTTGGCGTCGTAGTACACGAAGTATCCGCCGCCGCCGATGCCGGAGGAGTAGGGCTCGGTGACGCCGAGCGCGGCGGCCGTGGCGACGGCGGCGTCGACGGCGTTGCCGCCCTTGCGCAGCACCTCGATGCCGGCGGCCGAGGCGTCGGCGTCGACGCTGGCGACCGCCCCGCCGTAGCCGACGGCCACGGGGACCTTCGCAGCCGCTCGGGTCCCGTCCGTGGTCGGCGGCGCGGCCGCCCCCACCGAGACCACCGCGGCCGAGACCGCCAGGACCGCCAGGTTCCGTGCCACAGGGCGACGCATCCGTAACCTCCAGTGAAAGGCCGTCAGCGCAGCCTAATCCATTGCCATGGCCTCGTCAGGAGCACCACGCCCAGCGGCCCCTCGAACACGGGTTTGTGTTCGCCCGCTACCATGCGCGCCCATGACCGACGACGTGCGCAACATCGTCCTGGGCGTGGTGGCGGCCGGCATCAGTGCCGCGCTCGGCTGGCTCGCCCGGACCTATCTGTGGAGGCGGAAACTCCGCCGCAAGCAGGCCTTCTTCGGACTGCCGGACAACTCCGAGTCGCTGCTGGTGGTCAACCGCGGTGCGAGCGGACCCGACCTCGCGGTGATGCGCTACGACGTGTTCGCACTCCTCGAACTCGCCGCGCTGATCAAGGACTGCAAGGCCAACGCCCAGGTCGTCCCGCACGACGCGGCGCGCCAGGGCTTCGGCGAGCGCACCGAGTTCTGCGTGGGCGGCCCGGCGTCCAACCGCCGTATGGCGGCGCATCTGTCCTCCCTGCTGCCCGGGATACGGGTGAACGTGGACGCCGAGCCGAGTCCTGACCGCGGCGCCATCCAGATCGGCTCCGAGCGCTACCGGGTGGAGGTCGGCAGGACCGAGTACGCGCTCCTCGCCCGGCTCACCGTCGAGCAGAGCCACGGCACCCGCCCGGTCTTCCTCTTCTGCGGCCAGACCGCGATCACCAACCAGGCGACCACCCGCTATCTCGCCCGCAACCACGAGCGGTTGACCCGCAAGCACGGCACCACCTCCTTCGTCCTGCTGCTGAAGGTCGTCAACTCCCAGGCCTACGGCCCGGACGTGGTCGAGTTGGTGGCGGACGTGACCCGGACAGCACAGACCCCGCTGCCGGCGGCGACGGTTGCACGCAATTCCCACCGCGCCTCCTGAGTTCATCCACAGGCCAACAACCTTTACCGGCACGTAACTTACCGACGGGTTACTTGCAGTAAAGGGGTGAGGTTACCGTCGGGTCACTTTGCACTTACACGAGTGAGGAGCGACCTGTGGGACACCATCGCAAGGCTCTGCGCACGACCGCCGTGGGCGCGGTATCCGCGACCCTGATCGCCGGGAGCGCCCTCGGACTCGCCCCCACGGCCCAGGCGGCCGTGAACAGCGTCCGGTTCGTCGACATCAGCGGCTACGGCGGCACGGTCCTCAAGGCGAACGTCGTCACCCCCGCGGGCGCCGACGCCACCCGCCGCTACCCGCTGCTCGTCATGCCCACGAGCTGGGGGCTGCCCCAGATCGAGTATCTCGCCCAGGCCCAGAAGCTCGCCGACTCCGGCTACGTCGTGGTCACGTACAACGTACGGGGCTTCTGGCAGTCGGGCGGCGAGATAGAAGTCGCGGGGCCGCCCGACACGGCCGACGCGTCGAAGGTCATCGACTGGGCGCTCGCCAACACGCCTGCGGACGCCCGGCACATCGGCATGGCGGGCGTCTCCTACGGCGCCGGCATCAGCCTGCTCGCCGCCGCGCACGACAAGCGGATCAAGGCGGTCGCCTCCCTCAGCGGCTGGGCCGACCTGGTCGGCTCGATCTACTCGGGCCGCACCCAGCACACCCAGGCCGCCGCCCTCCTGGACGGTGCGAGCCTGGTCACCGGCCACCAGAGCACGGAGACCCGCCAGGTCTTCGACGACTTCTACGCCTCCAACCTGGCGAAGGAGCCGGACCTCATCGCCTGGGGGAAGAAACGTTCCGCCGTGAGCTACGTCGACCAGCTCAACGAGAACGGCACCGCCGTCATGCTCGCCAACGCCTGGGGCGACACCGTCTTCTCGCCCAACCAGTACACGGACTTCTACGAGAAGCTGACCGGCCCCAAGCGGCTGGAACTGCGTCCCGGGGACCATGCCACCGCCGAGATCACCGGCCTCTTCGGGCTGCCCAACGACGTGTGGACCGACGCCGGGCGCTGGCTGGACCACTACCTCAGGGGCGAGGACAACGGCATCGACCGCGAGCTGCCGGTGCGGCTCAAGTCCCGCTCCACGGACGGCTACGAGGGCTATCCGGACTGGAAGTCCGTCGGCGCGACCCGGAAGAAGATCGCCCTCGCCGGCACGACCACCATCCACACCAACGTCGACTCGGGGGCGGACGGCGGGATCGTCTTCCTGTCCAGCATCCTGGACCAGGTGGCCAAGCTCCCCCCGGTCGCCTCCATCCCCCTGCTCCCCCGCCGCTGGGCCGCCGTGTGGCAGTCGGAGAAGTACCGGACCGCCCAACAGGTGCGCGGCGCCGTGAAGTTGCACACCACCCTCACCCCGACCGCGGAGAGCGGCACCCTCGTCGCGTACCTCTACGACGTGGGGCCGCTCGGCCTCGGCAAGCTGGTCAGCAACGCGCCGTTCACCTTCCACGGCCGGACCCCCGGCCGGCCGTTCGGCGTTGACCTGGAGCTGTTCTCCACGGCCTACGACGTCCCGGCAGGACACCGGCTGGCCCTGGTCGTCGACACGGTCGACCCGCTCTACCTCGAGCACAACCCGTCCGGCGCGCAGCTGACCTTCTCCTCACCGGAGACCGACCCGTCGTACGTGTCGGTCCCGCTGCGCGAGCAGTGATCTCCGGCTGCCGCCGGGCGAGCGAGTGCCCTCCTGCTACTGCCCGCCCGGCAGCAGCGTTCCTGGTCCGGCCGGTGCCTCGGCCACGGCGTCGGTGTCCCGTGTCACGGGAACGAACGGCACATCGTAGTCGAGAGGGAACATCGGTCGCACTCCCCCGCTCAGTGCTCGAGGATCTTGGAGAGGAAGTCCTTGGCGCGGTCACTGCTCGGGGCGGTGAAGAACTCCTCGGGGGTGCGGTCCTCGACGACGCGGCCGTCGGCCATGAACACCACGCGGTTGGCGGCCGACCGGGCGAATCCCGTCTCGTGGGTGACGACGACCATGGTCATGCCCTCGCGGGCCGGTTGCTGCATGACTTCCAGAACCTCGTTGATCGTCTCCGGGTCGAGCGCGGAGGTCTGCCCGTCGAACAGGAGCGCCCTGGGCTCCATGGCGAGGGCGCGGGCGACGGCCACGCTCCCCCAGTGCCTGAACGGCCTGGGAGGTGCCCCCAGCTGTCGGCCACCGGAGAGCTGCGCCGGGTACGTGGGCGCCCGGGAGGCGAGGCCCACACGGTCCAGCGGTTCGAGCGACCGCCGGCCGGCCTGATCCTTCTCGCGTCCGCGGACCCTGACCTGGGCCGGCGACACGTTCTGCAGGACCGTCTTGTGGCCAGAGGTTGAACGACTGGAAGACCGTGCAGACCTCGGCGCGCAGCGCCGCGAGGGCCCTGCCCTCGCTCGGCAGCGGTCGTCCGTCGAGCGTGATGGTGCCGGACCCGATGGGCTCCAGGCGGTTGATCGCTCTGCACAGGGTCGACTTCCCCGACCCCGACGGGCCGATGACGACGACCACCTCCCCCTTGCCGACGGTGAGGTTGACGTCCTGCAGGACATGCAGCTCCCCGTAGTACTTGTTGACGTCCACCAGCTCGATCAACGGATCGACGACCATGCCCAGCCCTACCCACTTTCAGCTGTGTCGTGGATGCCGCAACCTATCCGCGCGGGATCGGGGCGACAGGACGACACGCACTTTTCGGGCATTAGCCGTATTTACGTCGAACTGGGGCCATGGGTTCACCTCCGGGGCGCCCGGTGTCACTCCTCGGCGACCTCGGCGTACTCCTGCGAGAGCTCGGGGACGCCACTGGCGGCCCACTCGTGACCGGAGGCGACGACGTCGAACTCGCGGCCGGAGGCGAGCAGGATCACCGGCTGGCCGTCGGACCGCAGCCCCCAGGCGGCACCCTGCACGGTGCGCACGATGACCGTACCGAGGTAGAGGCCCGCGTCGTTGCCGAGCCAGGGAAGCACCTCCTCGTCGTCCCGCCAGCGCGGCACCAGCTGATCGAGTGCCTCCAACGAGGCCACGGAGTCGTCGAGTTGGACTCCCTCCCGGAAGGCCTGCGACCGTAGCAGCTCACACTCGGCGAGGAGTTCGGCGATGCCCTCGGGATCGCGGGCCGGGGGATTCTCGCGCCGGTGGCCCAGAAAAGGGATCTTCATACCTCCAGCGTGTCATTCGCACCGCCGTGCGCACCACAGGCGCGCGGACCCTCGATCCCGGGCCCCTTCAAGCCGCCTGCGCGCATGGCCCGTTGACACACCACTTGCGCCTCTTTGGCCTCTCCATACGCCTTTTGTCACATCCCGCGCGATCTTGAGTCACCGAGGCGGGGAGCCTCTAGACGTCCAGGTCCACCACGACCGGCGCGTGGTCCGAGGCGCCCTTGCCCTTGCGTTCCTCCCGGTCGACGAACGCGTCACCGACGGCCTTGGCGAACGGTTCGTTGCCGTAGACCAGGTCGATCCGCATCCCGCGGTTCTTGGGGAAGCAGAGCTGGCGGTAGTCCCAGTACGTGAACGGGTGCTCGTACTTGAGGGGGCGCGGAACCACGTCGGACAGGCCGGCCTCGCGCAGGGCGGCCAGGGCGGCGCGCTCGGCGGGGGTGACGTGCGTGGCGCCCTCGAAGGCGGCCCGGTCGTACACGTCGTCGTCCGTCGGGGCCACGTTGTAGTCGCCCAGCACGGCGAACGGGCGGCTGCCCGCGGCGTCACCGGCGACGGCGGCCTTCAGGGCCTCGAACCACTGCAGCTTGTAGGCGTAGTGCGGATGGTCCACCTCGCGGCCGTTGGGCACGTAGACCGACCAGACACGGACCGGGCCGCAGGTCGCGGCGACGGCCCGGGGCTCCTGGACGCCGTCGTAACCGGGGTCGCCGGGCAGGCCCTTGACCACGTCCTCCAGGCCGACGCGGGAGAGCACCGCCACGCCGTTCCACCGGCCGGTCGCGTGGACCGCGGCCTCGTACCCCAGCTCGCGCAGCTGGTCGGACGGGAACTGCTCCTCGGAGACCTTGGCCTCCTGGATGCACAGCACGTCCGTGCCGCTGCTCTCCAGCCAGGCCAGCAGCCGCGGGAGCCGGGCGGTGATCGAGTTCACGTTCCAGGTGGCGATACGCATGCCTGACAACCTACCCGGCGGGTCCGACAACGCCGCCTCAGACCTCGGCCGAGCCTCCGGGCGCCAGCCGCACGTGCTGGGCGCCGCCCAGCGCGCCGATCTGGTTGTCGTAGATCGGGCGGGCGAGGTCGGTGAGCAGGGCGTCGTGGATGTCGTACGCGCGTTGCGGCCGGACCTCGCGCACGTAGTCGATGACCTCGGAGATCTTGCTCCAGGGAGCCATCACCGGGAGCATCAGCGTCTCCACCGCCTGGTCGGGGACGGTGAGGGCGTCGCCCGGGTGGAAGACCCGGCCGCCGTCGAGGAGATAGCCGACGTTGGTGACGCGCGGGAGGTCCGGGTGGATCACGGCGTGCAGTTCGCCGTGGACCTGGACGTCGAAGCCGGCGGCGGTGAACGTGTCGCCGTGACCGACGGTGTGCACGCGGCCCGGGAAGGCCGCCGAGAGCTTCTCGGCGACCGACTTCAGCGTCCAGATCTCGGCCGCCGCGTTGGCCTCCAGGGCGGCCCGCAGCCGCTCCTCGTCGAAGTGGTCGGGGTGCTCGTGGGTGACGAGGATGGCGTCCGCGCCGAGCGCGGCGTCCGCCTCGCTGAACCCGCCGGGGTCCAGGACGAGGGTTCGGCCGTCCTTCTCGAGGCGGACACAGGCATGCGACTTCTTCGTGAGCTTCATGAACCCATCCTGCCCCTCTCCCCCGCCCGGGGCCGCGCCGCCCCCGGCCCACGCCCGGGCCTCACTCCGCCGGCGTCGTCTCCTCGCGGATGACCCGCTGCGCCACCCTGAACGCGCTGTTCGCCGCCGGTACACCGCAGTAGACGGCCGCCTGCATCAGCACTTCCTTGATCTCCCCCGGGGTCAGGCCGTTGCGCAGGGCGGCCCGTGTGTGGAAGGCGAGTTCGTCCAGGTGTCCGCCCGCGACGAGGGCGGTGAGCGTGACACAGCTGCGGGTGCGGCGGTCGAGGCCGGGCCGGTCCCAGATCTCGCCCCACGCGTACCGCGTGATGAACTCCTGGAAGTCCCCGGAGAAGTCGTCGGCCTGGGACAGCGCCCGGTCCACGTGCGCGTCGCCGAGCACCTCGCGGCGCACCTTGATCCCGGCGTCGTACGGGTCGGGCCGCCCCATGACCTGCGGCTCCGCCACCATGGCCGGGGCGATCTCGGCGATGGGCGCGGGCTGCGGCGGGGCGGCGGCGAGGACCGGCGTGACCTGCGCGGCCGGGATCGCGGTCTGCCCGGTGCCGTGGTCGAAGGCGGGCTGCCAGGCGGTGGAGAAGTGCCGGACCAGCAGGTCACTGACGGCGGCCGGCTGCTCGACCGGCACCAGGTGGGAGGCGCCGGGGACGACGGCGAGGCGGGCGTCCGGGATGCCGGCGACCAGGGTGCGGGCCTCCGCCGGGCCGGTGACCTGGTCGTCCGAGCCGACGAGGACCAGGGTCGGCACACCCACGCGCGCGAGTTCGGGCCGTACGTCGAACGAGGCGAGCGCCTCGCAGGCGGCGATGTAGCAGCCGGGGTCGGTGGTGCGCACCATCTGCACGGCCCACTCGGTGATCGCGGGCTGGGCGGCGGCGAATCCGCCGGTGAACCAGCGGTCGGGGGAGGTCCGGGCGATGGGATCGAGGCCGTTCGTCCGCACGATGACCCCCCTCTGCCGGAACTCGTCGGCCGTGCCGAAGCGGGGCGAGGCGGCGATCAGCGCGAGCGAGGCCAGCCGCTCGGGGTGGCGCAGCGCCAGCTCGACGCCGACCGCGCCGCCGAGGGCGCAGCCCGCGTAGCCGAAGCGCTGCACACCGAGCGCGTCCAGCGTGGCCAGCAGCCGTGCGGCGAGGTCGCCGACGGAAGCCGCAGGGTACGCGGGCGCGCCGCCGTGTCCGGGCAGGTCGAACCGGAACACCCGCCACTGCCTGGCCAGCTCAGGAACCTGTCGGTCCCACATGTGCCAGGTGGTGCCCAGGGAGGGACCCAGGATCAGGACAGGCGCCTCTTCGGGCCCGTCGAAGCGGTATTGCAGGGTGCTGGACGTACTCTCACTCACCCGGCTCACGCTCCCACATCTCACGATTTCTCACGTACTTGGGTCGGAACCCCGTGCAAGCCGTCCCCCGTTGTGGTTGTCTCGCGAAGATCCTCCGCATCGGGCTTCACATCGCACCCTGCGGTCCGGCACCCGGTTGTCCGCCGGGCACGTGGGACGCGATGCGCGTGCATCGTACAGACGCATCCTGCGAAGGATCCCGAGCACCGTGAACCGGTGGGTCCGGCGGCGGGTTGTCGGCTTCGCGAGGCTCCCCGGCTCGTCCACCGGGCCGAACAGCCAGGGCCGCAGCCCTGTCGGCAGCCGGGCGTTCGCGCCGTCAGGCCCACAGCGCCTCGGCGAAGGCGACCCCCGCGAACACCGCGCCCAGCCCCGCCACCACACTCGCGATCACGTTGGCCGCGGCGAAGAACCGCGCCCCGTCCTCGGCCAGCCGCAGGGTCTCGTAGGAGAACGTCGAGTACGTCGTCAGCGCCCCGCACAGGCCGGTGCCCAGCAGCAGCTGCACCTGCGAGGAGGCGGCCCCGGCCACCACGGCCCCGCTCAGCAGGCCGAGCACGAAGCTGCCCACGACGTTCACGGTGAAGGTGCCCCACGGGAAGACGGTGTCGTGCCTCTTCTGCACGGCCCGGTCCGTCAGATAGCGCAAGGGCGCCCCCATCGCCCCGCCGACGACCACGAGCAGCCAGTTCACGCGTCCGTCCCCGTGCCCACGTACGTGATCACCTCACAGTCGTCGAGGACCACCAGTCCCTCGCCGACGAGTTCGTCGAGCTGTGGCAGGAAGGCCCGCACCCGTTCCTCCGTGTCCACGATGACGATCGCGACCGGCAGGTCCTCGCTCAGCGACAGCAGCCGGGAGGTGTGGATGAGCGAGGACGCGCCGAAGCCCTCGACGCCCCGGAAGACCGACGCTCCCGCCAGCCCGGCCCGGTGGGCGCGGCGCACGATCTCGCTGTAGAGCGGCTTGTGGTGCCAGGTGTCGTTCTCCCCGATGAAGACCGTCACCCGCAGGGCGGTGCCCGTCAGCCTCGTCATCGCTGCCTCCATGCCAGAACGCGGCGCGTCGTCGCCACCGCGAGCCATACGGCGGCGAGCGCCGCCAACGGTGTCGCCGCGAGATAGGTCAGGCCGGTGCGGGCGTGGCCCGCGTCCACGAGCTTCTGGATGTCGACGGCGTACGTCGAGAAGGTCGTGAAGCCGCCCAGGACACCGGTGCCGAAGAACGGCCGCACCAGCCGGTGGGCCACCCACACGTCCGTGATCACCACCATGAAGACGCCGATCACCGCACAGCCGGCCGCGTTCACCCACAGGGTGGTCCAGGGGAACGTTCCGGCCGGGGCCGGCCAGAGAAGCAGGGCACCGTACCGGGCGGAGGCCCCGATGGCTCCGCCGAGTGCCACCACCGCCACGATCGGCCCCTGTGGCCGCCAGGACCGCCGCCGGGTACGTGGATCGACGTCGGGATCGATGGGCTCGTCCACCGCCTGGGATCTGGGGGCTGTCATGAACGTCCGTCTCCTACTCGCCGGGACCCACGCGCACGCGGGCCCACACCATCGCAAGTAGGGACTGTCGGCGGCACCGGTGCCACGGTTCGGGTACGGCGAGCCCCACCGCCGCGCAGTCGTCACGGACGACTGTCGGAAAACAGCCTAACGCGCCGTCCGTTGTGGGGGCGGACGGCTCCCGCCGACGCGATCGCCCTGGCCGTGCTCCATGCTTCACGATTCACGGTGAGCAGGACGTGTGACATACCCCCTGGGGGGATACTCACGTCGACACAACCGCTTCGGGAAAGGTGCGGGATCGTGGATGCGATCGGCCACGCTCTGTCCATCGCCGGGTCGATGACCTGGGAGGTGACCTGGGCGCTGATCCTCGGCTTCACGTTGTCCGCCGTCGTGCAGGCGGTGGTGCGCCGGTCGACGGTCGTGAGGCTGCTCGGCGACGACCGTCCGCGCACCCTCACCGTGTCGGCCGGGCTCGGCGCCGCCTCGTCCTCGTGCTCGTACGCCGCCGTGGCCCTCGCCCGCTCCCTCTTCCGCAAGGGCGCGGCCTTCACCGCGGCGATGGCCTTCGAGATCGCCTCCACCAACATGGTGACCGAACTCGGCGTGATCCTGGCCCTGTTGATGGGCTGGCAGTTCACGGCCGCCGAGTTCGTCGGCGGCCCGATCATGATCGTCGTGCTCGCGGTGCTGTTCCGGGTCTTCCTGCGGGAGCGGCTGCTGCGGCAGGCGCGTGAGCAGGCCGAGCGCGGGGTGGCCGGGTCCATGGAAGGTCACGCGGCGATGGACATGTCCGTGCGGGGCGGGGGCGGCTTCGCGCGTCGACTGTTCTCGCGGGACGGTTTCACGTCCGTGTCGCACATCTTCGTCATGGAGTGGGCGGCGATCCTGCGGGACCTGGTGGCCGGGCTGCTGATCGCCGGTGCGATCGCCGCGTGGGTGCCGGACGAGTTCTGGCGCACGTTCTTCCTCGCCGACCACCCGCTCGCCGCCAAGCTGATCGGGCCGCTCGTCGGGCCGCTGGTGGCGATCGCGACGTTCGTGTGCTCCATCGGCAACGTGCCGCTGGCGGTCGTGCTGTGGAAGGGCGGCATCAGCTTCGGCGGAGTGATCGCCTTCATCTACGCCGACCTGCTGATCCTCCCGATCCTGAACATCTACCGGAAGTACTACGGCATCCGGATGGCCGCCTTCCTGCTGGTCACCTTCTTCGCCGCGATGGCCGTCGCCGGGTACGTCGTCGAGTTCGCCTTCGGCGGTCTGGGGCTGATCCCGGACCAGGCCGACGCCCACATCCCCGAGGAGGGGATCACCTGGAACTACACGACCTGGCTGAACATCGTCTTCCTGCTGCTGGCCGCGTCCCTGGTCGTGCGGTTCCTGCGCAGCGGCGGCCCGGCGATGATGCGCATGATGGGCGGCTCGCCCGATCAGCCCGGCCACGGTGAGCACGAGCACGCCGGTCCCCCCGATGGACACCGGAATTGAACCCGCGCCACAGACTCCGCCTAGGATGATCCCGATGAAGAGCCACGAACAGCGCCTTGCGCCACCGCCCATGTCGCGGTGGCGCAAGGCACTGCTCGTTCTCGGGGTGCTGGCGGGAGTGCTGGCGATGCACGCCCTGGCTCCCGGCGGCGCGGCTCACGAACACGCCGGGCCGCCGCACCTGACGACCATCGTGGTCAGCGCTCATGACGGCTGCGCCGGAGACGGTGGGGACTGCGGTGGAGGGCACCTTCACCACGCCGACCCGACCTGCGTGGCCGCCGCGGTGGGCGGCGCACCGGCCCTGCCCGCCCTGGCCCCCGATCCGGTGCCGGTCCCCGCTCACGCGGACACGGTCCGCTCGTACGCGGTCGAGGCCCCGGACGGCGCACGCGCGCCACCATCGCTGGCGGAACTCCAACTCCTGCGGATCTAGACACCCCACCGCACCACGTCCACGCCACGGCGGCGCGGTGCGGCTCGGCACGTCCGGATCCACTTCGCAGAACACAGCACAGCAGGAGTTCCAGCATGCGCAACACCCGTACCCTGACCCGACGCGCCGTCCTCGCGGCCGTCTCCGTCACCGCCGTATTCGCTCTCGCCGCCTGCGGCAACGACAGCGACAGCAGCGGTGCGGCGGGCAGCGACAGCTCCGCGTCGTCGTCCGCGAGCGCGGGCGCCGACGCCACCGCCGGCGCGCACAACGCGCAGGACACCTCCTTCGCGCAGGGCATGATCCCGCACCACCAGCAGGCCCTGGAGATGGCGAAGCTCGCCGCCGACCGGGCCTCCTCCGCCCAGGTCAAGGATCTCGCCTCACGCATCGAGAAGGCGCAGGACCCGGAGATCAAGACCATGAGCGGCTGGCTGACGTCCTGGGGCGAGGACGTCCCGACGTCCTCCGACAGCACGGCGGAGTCCATGCCCGGCATGGACCACTCGGGCTCCGGCATGCCCGGCATGATGGACGGTTCGGACATGGACGAGCTGGAGAAGGCGTCCGGCACGGACTTCGACACCATGTTCCTCACCATGATGATCGACCACCACAAGGGCGCCGTGGACATGGCCACCACAGAGAAGAGCAAGGGCGAGTACCGGCCCGCCACGTCCATGGCCGACGACATCGTCACCGCACAGACCGCCGAGATCGCCGAGATGAACAAGCTCCTCGGCAAGGGCTGACACGGTGGAGGGGGCCGGTTTCCGTACCGGCCCCCTCCGCTCCTCCCGGCACCGCTTCAGTGCCGGTGCCCGTCGACGGGCTCTCGCGTGGCCGTCGGTCCGCCGGACCCGACGGTGAAGGCCGCCGTGTGGACCCTTCCCTCGTGCCTGAAGTCGAGGAACAGGCGATAGGTGCCGCTGCTGGGCGCCGTGGCCGTGAAGGAGATGTCCGGGCCGGGCTCGGTCGCTCCGTCACCGGGTTCGCCGTGGGGATGGACGTGGAGGTAGGCGAGGTCTCCGGCACGCAGGGCGACGAGGTGGCCGTACGCGCCGAGGTAGGGCTGGAGATCGGTGACCGGCTCGCCGTCGCGGGACACCGTCAGCTTCAGTTCGCCGGCCGCGCCCGGACGCAGCTCCCCGGCGAGCTCGACCTGGTACCCGTCGACCTCGGCGGTGACACCGGACGTCGGAAGGCCCTTCGGCGCGTAGGGGCCCGAGACCGCCAGGTCCGTGCCGAGGGTGAGGTTCTCGGCTCCCTTCCGCGCCGGGGTGAAGTCGGCGAAGACCCGGTAGCCGCCCGCCCGGGGCAGGTCGACGGGGGTGCTCCAGGTGCCGTCGGCGGCGCGGGCGGGATGCAGGTGGCGATAGGTGGTCAGGTCGCGTGAGGCCAGAACGAGGTGGAGTTCCTTGTCGTGCTCGCGCTGGTAGGCGGTGAGGGCGCGGCCGTCCCCGTCCCGGACGGTGAAGCGCAGATCGGTCCGCCGGCCTGCCGCGACGCGCGTGGTCTCGAGGTCGAGGGTGTAGCCGCCCTCGGAGGCCCGCAGCCCGCCGACCGCCGGGGCCGACGCGTGCCCCGCGTGACCGTCGCCGCCTTCCGGTGTCGGCGATTGCTCTCCGTGGTCTTCGTGAACGGGCGCCGGGGCCTCGTTGGCGACGACGGGGTCGATGCCCCGGCCCACGCCGTAAGCGGTGCCGAACGTCGCGGCGAGCGCGGCGGCGAACGCGGTGATCCTCAGTCCAGTGTGCATGGTGGCCTCCCGGAGAGCGCGGCCCCTCGGACTCGGACGTGAGGCCTCTATGCAGTTCAAGGTACCCCCAGGGGGTATGAAGTCAAGTGCGTTCGGAGCTTGCCTTGAGTACCCCAGGGGGGTATACAGGAACACGTCGGGGCGGATACCCCCGCCCTGTATGTGAGCCCGTCCTCGATCCGACCCGCCAGGAGGAACCCGATGTCTTCGTCCTGCTGCTCCACCGACGGCACCTGCTCGACCGGCACCACCGGCCGGGCTGAGGTCACTGAAGGCGTCACCACGACGTACGCCGTCTCCGGCATGACCTGCGGCCACTGCGAGGCCACACTCACCAAGGTCCTCGGCGAGCTGGAGGGGGTGACCGCCGTCGACGTCGACCTCCACACCGGCCGGGTCACCGTCACCGGCGCCACCGAGCCGGACGACGCGGCGGTCAGCGAGGTCGTCGACGAAGCCGGCTACGAGCTGACCGGCCGGGCCTGATCCGTACTCCGCACGACCGGGGCCCGGTCCCGGTCGCCCCCTCCGTACGAGGAGCAGCCATGTCCACCACCACGAACAGCGCCGGGGCCGAGGTCGAGCTCGCCATCGGCGGCATGACCTGCGCCTCGTGCGCGGCCCGGATCGAGAAGAAGCTCAACCGCATGGACGGGGTCACCGCGACCGTCAACTACGCCACCGAGAAGGCGAAAATCGGCTACGGCGGCGAGGTGTCCGTTCACGACCTGATAGCCACCGTCGAGGCGACCGGATACACCGCGCGGGAGCCCGACCCCGTGCGCGTCCGGCCCCGGAACGAGGACGAGACGGCGGCCCCGGACGACGAACTGCGTCCGCTGCGGGAGCGGTTGGTCACCGCCGTGGTGCTGGCGATCCCGGTCGTCGCGATGGCGATGGTCCCGGCGCTGCAGTTCGAGTACTGGCAGTGGCTGTCGCTGACGCTTGCGGCACCCGTCGTGACCTACGCGGGATGGCCCTTCCACAAGGCGGCGTTCACCAACGCACGGCACGGCGCGGCCACCATGGACACCCTGATCTCCGTCGGTACGTCGGCCGCGTTCCTGTGGTCGTTGTGGGCGCTGTTCTTCGGGACCGCGGGCATGCCCGGCATGACCCACCCCTTCGAGCTGACCATCGCCCGCGGCGACGGCGCCGGCAACATCTACCTGGAGGCCGCCGCCGGCGTCACCGCCTTCATCCTGGCCGGGCGGTACTTCGAGGCCCGTTCCAAGCGGAAGGCGGGCGCGGCCCTGAAGGCGCTGCTGGAGCTGGGCGCGAAGGACGTCACCCTGCTGCGCCCCGACGGCAGCGAACGGACCGTACCCACGGCCGAGTTGCAGGTCGGTGACCGCTTCCTCGTACGCCCCGGCGAGAAGATCGCCACCGACGGGGTGGTCGTCGAGGGCTCGTCGGCGGTCGACGCCTCGATGCTCACCGGTGAGTCCGTACCCGTGGAGGTCTGCCCGGGCGACTCCGTCACCGGCGCGACCCTCAACGCCGGCGGTCGTCTCGTCGTCGAGGCCACCCGGGTCGGCGCCGACACCCAACTGGCCCGGATGGCGAGGCTGGTCGAGGACGCCCAGAACGGGAAGGCCGCCGCACAGCGGCTCGCGGACCGGATCTCCGCCGTCTTCGTGCCGATCGTGATCGCCCTCGCCCTGGGCACCCTCGGCTTCTGGCTCGGCAACGGCGCCGGACTGACCGCGGCCTTCACCGCCGCCGTCGCCGTACTGATCATCGCCTGCCCGTGCGCCCTCGGACTGGCCACCCCGACCGCGCTGCTGGTCGGCACCGGACGCGGCGCCCAGCTCGGCATCCTCATCAAGGGCCCGGAGGTCCTGGAGTCCACCCGCAAGCTCGACACCGTCGTCCTCGACAAGACCGGCACCGTCACCACCGGTCGCATGACCCTGCTGGCCGTACACCCCGCGGACAACCGCGACGAAGCCGAAGTCCTGCGGCTGGCCGGTGCGTTGGAGCACTCCTCCGAACATCCCGTCGCCCGTGCCGTCGCCGACGGGGCCCTGCGGAAGCTGGGTTCGCTGCCCACGCCCGAGGACTTCGCGAACGTCCCCGGCCTCGGTGTGCAGGGCATCGTCGACGGCCACGCGGTCCTCGTCGGCCGGGAGCGACTGCTCGAGGAGTGGGCCATGGAGTTGCCGGCGGAGTTGGCGCGGGCCAAGGCCGAGGCCGAGGCAGCCGGGCGCACCGCGATCGCCGTCGCGTGGGACGGCGAGGC
Organism: Streptomyces sp. NBC_00289; assembly: GCF_041435115.1. NCBI lineage: Bacteria > Bacillati > Actinomycetota > Actinomycetes > Kitasatosporales > Streptomycetaceae > Streptomyces > Streptomyces sp. NBC_00289. Next base: position 2,658,425 of record NZ_CP108046.1, read on the forward strand.
ACGGGCGGTCCTGGAGATCGCCGACGCCGTGAAGCAGACCAGCCCCGAGGCCATCGCCCGGTTGCGCGCCCTCGGCCTCAGGCCGATCCTGCTGACCGGCGACAACCGGGCCGTGGCCGAGTCCGTCGCCCGCGAGGTCGGCATCGCGCCCGAGGACGTCATCGCCGAGGTGCTGCCGCAGGACAAGGTGGACGTGGTCAAACGCCTCCAGGACGAGGGCTGTTCGGTCGCGATGGTCGGCGACGGCGTCAACGACGCGGCCGCCCTCGCCCAGGCCGACCTGGGCCTCGCCATGGGCACGGGCACGGACGCCGCGATCGAGGCCGGCGACCTGACCCTGGTGCGGGGCGACCTGCGCGCCGCGGCGGACGCCATCCGCCTCGCCCGCCGCACCCTCAACACCATCCGCTCCAACCTCTTCTGGGCCTTCGCCTACAACGTGGCCGCGCTGCCGCTCGCCGCGGCCGGCCTGCTCAACCCGATGATCGCCGGGGCGGCCATGGCCTTCTCCTCGGTCTTCGTCGTCGGCAACTCCCTGCGCCTGCGCTCCTTCCAGGCCACCCGCTGAGTCACCCACACGATCGGACAACGGAGATGCGGTCATGAACCACAGCGATCAGCACAGTGGTCACCACGGCGGTCAGCACGGCGGTCAGCACGGCGATCAGCACGGCGGTCACCGAGCGGGTGCCCCGCAGGACCCGGACGATCACGAAGGCCACCTCCACGGTCGCACCTCCCACGCGGAGCACGGGGGCGCCTCCTGGCCGACGGCGGTGAGGGCGACGCTGCACTGCCTGACCGGGTGCGCCATCGGCGAGATCCTCGGCATGATCGTCGGCACCGCCCTCGGCTGGGGCAACGTACCGACCATGGTCGTCGCGATCGTCCTCGCGTTCCTGTTCGGCTACTCCTTCACACTGTTCGCGGTACGCCGGGCCGGACTGGACCTGAGGGCCGCCGTCAAGGTGGCGCTGGCCGCCGACACCGTGTCGATCGCCGTCATGGAACTGGTCGACAACACCATCATCGCCCTCACCCCGGGCGCGATGGAGGCCCAGCTGTCCGACGGACTCTTCTGGTCGGCCCTGCTGGGCGGCTTCGCCATCGCCTTCCTGATCACCACGCCCGTGAACAAGTGGATGATCGGCCGCGGCAGGGGTCACGCCGTGGTCCACGCGTATCACTGACGTACCTGGTGCGCTCCGTAGGGGCTGCCGCGAACTCCTCGCCCGGGCACCGGGCCGCGTACGAAGGTCGGCGACCCGCTGCTGCCCGCAGCTGTACGGCCATCGGCCTGTCGAACCCGCGGATCCGCTCCGGCGGTTCCCCGGGTTCCCCGGGTTCCCCGGGCGGGGGTTCCTCGCTCAGAGGCCGCTCGCCGCGGGGGGTTCCTTGCTCAGAGGTCGCTCGCCGCGCCCAGGCCCGTCAGCGCGCCGACCGGGTCCAGGTCGGGTGTGCCGCGGGGCCACCAGTCGTCCCGGCCCGGCTCGGACTCGTAGGCGTACCACAAGCCGTCGCGGCCCAGGCGGAGTTGGACGTGACCGCGCGGGTGGGTCAGGTGGTTGCGCCAGGGCCGGAAGGCGGGGAGGTCGGCGGCGAGGAGCAGCGGGCGGGCCCGGTCGAAGCGCCCGGCGGGCGGGTCCCAGGGCTCGTCGAGGACGCTGAGGCCCTCCAGGCCGCCCTGGCGCCAGGCGGCGACCGCCCGCGCCAGCTCGGCAGGGGTCCGGCCGGCGGCGGAGGCGAGCGAGGAGTAGAGGGCGCGAGAGCCTGCGGTGAGACCCGAACCGGGGCGGGCCGCGGCGAGCCGTACGGCATCCTGCCACAGCGTCAGTTCACCGACCGGGTCGCGGCCGGTGGCGAGCAGGGCGTGGGCGCGGGCGGCCGCATCGGTCGCCAACTGGTCCAGCGCGAAGGGGTCGGGGCCGCCCGGGGCCGCGGGGTACACCGGGGGCTGCCCGGGGTGCGGGGGCACCGACAGGGGGGCGGGAAGGGGCGGGAGCCGGCGTGGTGCGACGGCGTCGGTGGCCCGCACGCCGGGGAGCGGGGCGGGTTTCTGCTCCTGGGCGGCGCGGGCCGCGCGGGTGGCGCTGCGCCGGGACAGGGCGTCGAGCAGGTCGCGTTCGCCTCGCCCGCGCAGCAGGAGCAGCACGAAGGGGTCTGCGTCCAGCAGGCGCGCGGTCTGGTAGCACAGGGCCGCCGCATGCTTGCAGGGGTGACCGGAGTCGGGGCAGCTGCACCGGGGTTCGAGGTCGCCCGGGCCGGGAAGCAGCGGCACTCCGCAGTCGGCGAGGGTCTGCGGCAGCTCCTTGTCGAGGAGCGCGGCGATGTGCCCGGGCCGCTCGGCGGCGGCCTCCAGGAACCGCTCCCAGCCGACGTCGCCGAGCGTGCGCAGCCGCACCTGCACGCGGTACGGCCGGGGACGGCTGCCCCGCACATAGGCGAGCACGAGCCCCGGTGTCACCGTGATGGCGTCCACGTGCCCCTGCTCCGCGTAGGCCCGGCCACGCATCAGTCGCTTCGCGTCCAGCGCCCCCTCCTCCAACGCCGTCACCCAGGCGTTCCCCCACCACGTCTCCGCGAAGCGGTCACCACCGGACGGCCTGCCCGGAAACGCGTCGAAGGTACGCCGCAGCTCACCGTCACGGCCGGGCGCGGCCATGGACCGGCCGGGGGCGGCCATGGACCGGCCGGGGGCGGCCACGGACCGTGGGATGCCGCCATCCGTTTCCGCAGACTCCTCCCCCACCCGGTCCTCCGCTCCCGGCGTCCCGGGCGCGTCCCCGCCTTCCCGAACCGGGCCGCCGGCAGACCTACCGGCATCCGGCTCCGCCAACTCCTCCGCCACCGGGTCCTCCGCGCCGGGCATCCGGAAGGCGTCCCCGAGCAGTTCCCGCACGGCGCGGCCCCGGACCTCGGCCGCGCCTCCCAGCGCACCCCGCGCGCCTCGCCGCACGCGGGTGGCAGGCCCGGTCGGGCGACGCGCCGCCCCGTCCGCGCCCGCGCGCGTCGTAGACGCCGCAGCATCGCCACCCGCCTCGGAGCCCCTCCGCCCGTCCACGCCCTCGGCGCCCGCGCGCCCGGCGTACGTCGCGCCATCGCGACCCGCCTCGGAGCCCCTCCGCCCGTCCACACCCTCGACGCCCGCGCGCGTCGTAGACGCCGCAGCATCGCGACCCGCCTCGGAGCCCCTCCGCCCAACCACGCCCTCGACGCCCGCGCGCGTCGTAGACGTCACGGGCTCGCCGCCCGCCCCGGAGCCCATCGCCCCGCGCGCACCCTCCCCGCCCGTCGCTCCGGCACCTTCGCGGCCGTCCCTGTCCGCCCATGCCCTCCGCCCCTCGCCACGAGCAGCGCGGAGGGCCTCGCGGGCCACGTCCGCAGGCCGCTCACCCGCGGCGCGGCGGGCAACTTGCGCAGGGCCAACCCCCGTAGCCACACCGGCCACACCGGCCACACCGGCCACACCGGCCACACCGGCCACACCGGCCACACCGGCCACACCGGCCACACCGGCCACACCGGCCACACCGACAGGACGGTCCCCCGTAGCCTCCCCAGCCACACCGGCAAGGGCCTCCCCGGTGGCCTCCGGAGCCACACCCGCGGGGCCGTCACCCGTAGCCTCCCGAGCCGCACTCGCAGGGCCCTCCCCCGTAGCCTCCCCAGCCACACCGGCAAGGGCCTCCCCGGTGGCCTCCGGAGCCACACCCGCGGGGCCCTCCCCCGTAGCCTCCCGCGCCACGGCCGGAGGGGCTGCCTCCGGCCGAGAGGCGGGCGCCGCCTCCTCGCCGGGCCGGTCCTGCTCGCCGCCAGGGGTGTCGGTCGGCGAGTCCTCCGCCATGTCGTCGGTCGCCGCCGCCACTCGTCTGGCGGTGACGGCCCGCCGCAGCGCGGCGCGGGCCGCGTCGCCGGGGCGGTTGGTCTCGGGCTCGGCGGGTGCCGCGGGTCGCGACCGGGCGACCGCGCCGGGGTCGGGAGCGGCGTCGACGGTGTCACCGTCCGCCTCCCGGTTCCCGCGCTCGCGCGCGGCGTGCAGCGCCCGGCGGGCCTCGTCGGCCGGCCCGGACATCAGGCGTCACTCCGCAGCGAGACCAGGTCGGTCAGCTCGCGGTCCGTCAGTTCGGTGAGGGCGGACTCGCCGGAGCCGAGGATCGCGTCGGCCAGGGCCCTCTTGGCCTCCAGCATCTCGGCGATGCGGTCCTCGACGGTGCCCTCCGTGATGAGGCGGTGGACCTGCACGGGCTGGGTCTGGCCGATGCGGTAGGCGCGGTCGGTGGCCTGTTCCTCGACGGCCGGGTTCCACCAGCGGTCGAAGTGGACGACGTGCCCCGCGCGGGTCAGGTTCAGGCCGGTGCCGGCCGCCTTGAGGGACAGCACGAGCACCGGCGTCGCGCCGCTCTGGAAGCGGTCCACCATGCGCTCCCGTTCCGGTACCGGGGTCCCGCCGTGCAGGAGGTCGACCGGGACGGCCCGGGTGGCGAGGTGGGAGGTGATCAGGCGGGCCATGCCGACGTACTGGGTGAAGACGATCGCCGAGCCGTCCTCCGCCAGCACGGTGTCCAACAGCTCGTCGAGCAGGGCGAGTTTGCCGGAGCGGGCGGCGGGGCTGTCGCTCCGGGCCGGACCGTCCTCCTCCTTCAGGTACAGCGCGGGGTGGTCGCAGATCTGCTTGAGGGAGGTGAGGAGCTTCAGCACCAGGCCCCGGCGGCCGATGCCCTCCGCCGTCTCGATGGCCAGCAGTGACTCGCGCACCACCGCCTCGTACAGCGCGGCCTGTTCGCGGGTGAGCGGGACGGGGTGGTCGGTCTCCGTCTTCGGCGGCAGCTCGGGGACGATGCCGGGGTCGGACTTCTTGCGGCGCAGCAGGAAGGGGCGGACGAGGCGGGCCAGCCGGTGGACCGCCTCCTCGTCCTCGCCGTTCTCCACCGCGCGCGCGTGCCGGGCGCGGAACGACTTCAGGGGTCCGAGCAGTCCCGGGGTCGTCCAGTCCAGCAACGCCCAGAGTTCCGAGAGGTTGTTCTCGACGGGCGTGCCGGTGAGGGCCACGCGCGCGGGCGACGGGATCGTGCGCAACGCCTTCGCCGTCGCCGAGTAGGGGTTCTTGACGTGCTGCGCCTCGTCGGCGACGACCATGCCCCAGCCGTACTGGGCCAGCGTGGCCGCCGCCGACCGCATGGTGCCGTACGTCGTGAGGACGAAGCCGCCGGCGAGGTCGTCCAGGGTGCGCTCCGGGCCGTGGTAGCGGCGGACCGGCACGCCGGGCGCGAACCGGGTGATCTCCCGCTGCCAGTTGCCGAGCAGCGAGGCGGGGCAGACCACCAGGGTGGGTTCCCGGCGGGCCCGGCGCAGGTGGAGCGCGATGAGGGTGATCGTCTTGCCGAGCCCCATGTCGTCGGCGAGGCAGCCGCCGAGGCCAAGGGAGGTCATGAGGTCCAGCCAGGCCAGACCGCGGAGCTGGTAGTCGCGGAGGGTGGCGTCGAGGCCCGGCGGCGGGCTGGCGGGCCGCACCCCGGCCGTGAGCCGGTCGCGCAGGACGGCGAGCGCGCCGACCGGTACCGCCTCCACCGTCTCGCCGTCGACCTCCGCGCTGCCGGTGAGGGCGACGGACAGCGCGTCGACGGGGTCGAGCAGGCCGAGTTCGCGCTTGCGTGCCTTGCGGACGAGCGCCGGGTCGACGAGCACCCACTGGTCCCGCAGGCGGACGACCGGGCGGTGGGCCTCGGCGAGTCGGTCCATCTCGCCCTCGGTGAGCGGGTCGCCGCCGAGGGCGAGCTGCCAGCGGAACTGGAGGAGTTCCTCGCTCTCGAAGAAGCCCGTGCCGTCGGTCGCGGAGCCCGGCGCGGATCGCACCACCGCGGCCGCGGTCAGGTCCTGCGCGAGGTCCCGGGGCCAGTGCACGGCGACCCCGGCTGCGGCGAGCCGGGTGGCCGCGACGCCGAGGAGGTCGCCCAGCTCCTCGTCGGACAGCGCCAGGACGTCGGGTACGTCCTGCTCGGCGAGCCGGTCGAGCGGGGGCCACACGCGGGCCGCGCGCCGCACGGCGAGGGCCGCGTCCACGCGTGCGCGCGGGCCGAACGCCGCGTCGGCCGAGCCGCTCCACAGGGCGGCCGCGTCGGCCACGAGGGTGGGGTCGGCGAGGCTGTGCACCTGGACGATGGCGGCGCCCGCGCTGCGGACGCCCTCGCCCCCGCCGTCGCCGCGGTCGCCGCCGTCGAACAGTTCGTGCGCCGCCAGGTCCAGGCGGAGCGAGATCCGCACGCCCGCGTCCATGCCGGCGGCGACCTCCGCGGCCCAGTCCTGGGCGTCGGGCAGGCGCTGCGGCCGGCGGTCCGCGAAGGGCCTGCCGGAGGCGTGCGGCGCGGCGGGGGTGCGCGGCAGGGTGTCCGCGACGGCGTCCAGGAAGGCGCGCATCAGCGCCGCCGGTTCGGGCAGCCGGAGCGGGCCCGGGCCGGGCAGCGGGACGGCGTGGCCCTCGTGGGGCAGCGCGGCGGCGACCGCCCGCAGGTGCGCGATGTCGTCGGGGTCCAGGGGGCCGGCCCGCCAGGCGTCGTGACCGGTGGCCGTCAGTCCGGGCAGCAGCCGGCCGCGCGAGGCGAGCCGCAGCGCGTGCAGGGCGGCCGCGCCCCAGCAGGCGGTGGCGGGGTGGGCGGTCCGGTCGCGGCGGGCGCGCACGAGCAGGGGCAGCGCCTCCTCGATCCGCAGCGACAGGGCGGGAGCGGGCCCGCGCCGGACCGCTGTGCCGTGCCGGCGGACGACGGTGAGCTCGGTGTGTCCGGCGCCCTCGCCGGGCAGCGGCCCGCCCTCGGGGTCCCAGAACGCCACGCGTCCCTCGCGCGGCAGGGGCGCGGGCAGGAAGACAGCCGCGAGCCGCATGGAAACGGACGTTACGTCCTCCACCGACACCTCGCTCATACGCCCTGTCACCTCCCGCCCGCCGATCGCGTCAGACGTCTTCGACTCTACGGGCGGGGTCTGACAATCGGCTCCGGCGACGAGCCTGGGCCGCCCGGTCAGGGAACCGTGCGCGAGACGACGTACACCATCGGGTAGGTGGGGTTGGCCAGGTTCAGGATGACGTCCTGGGTGGGCGCCGGGTTCTTCTGGGCGTGGACCAGGCCCCACCACTGGCCGGGGCCGGTGAACGACCAGCCGCTGATGGCCCGGTCGCGGGCGTTGATGCTGATGTGGTCCCGCCGCAGGTCCGCCCGGCGGGCGCCCATGCCGGTCAGGAAGGCGTCCAGGCCCGCGTTGGTGGTCCGGAACTGGACGTAGAGACGGCTGGTCTTCCAGTTGTTGGTCTCGTAGTAGGCGACCATGTCCGCCGGGTGCGGAATCGGGACCTGGTAGACGCGGCGCTGCACCTTGGAGGGCCAGGCCGGGGTGAGGCCGGTCGCCGAGTACTTGTCCTGCTTGGCCTTGCCGCTGTCGCGGCTCTGTTCGGCGGAGATCAGCAGATAGCCGGCCGGCACGCCGATGAGCAGCACGATGATGAGCAGGGTGATCGCCCGGCGCCGGATCATGTGCCGGTGGTCCTCGGCCGGGTGGGGCGGCTCGCCGGGGGCGGCGGCCTGGTGGGGCAGTGCGGCCGTCACAGCGTCTCCTGGGTGGTGCGGCGGGCCTCCGTGTACCGCTCGTAGCGCTCGTAGCGCTCCACCCGGCGCCGCTTGGCGCGCCGGAAGCGGCGGGCGACCAGCCGGGCCAGGTCCGCGGCGCCGACCATGCCGGCCTCGGGGCCGAGCTGGGCGCGGGCGATGCGGGCCTCGGGCCGGTAGCCGCGGCCGGTGAGCTGGCGCTTGAAGGCGTCTCGTGCGGGACCGATGAGCAGGTCGTCGGCCGCGCTGACGCCGCCGCCGATCACGAAGCAGGACGGGTCGAGGGCGGCGGCCAGGTTGGCGATGCCGACGCCGAGCCACTGGCCGATGTCCTGGAGCAGTTCGATGCACATGGCGTCGCCCTCGCGGGCCAGCTCGGTGATCATCGGGCCGGTGATGTCGGCGATGTTGCCCTTGACGTGCTCGATGATCCCGTAGGCGACCGGGGAGTCGGCCGCGGCCAGTTCGCGCGCCTCCCTGACCAGCGCGTTGCCGGAGCTGTACTGCTCCCAGCAGCCGCGGTTGCCGCAGGGGCAGCGGTGGCCGCCGGGCACGACCTGCATATGGCCGAACTCGCCGGCCACACCGAACTTGCCGCGCTTGACCTGGCCGTCCTCCAGGATGGCGCCGCCGATACCGGTACCCAGCGTGATCATGACGAGGTGGTCCTCGCCGCGGCCCGCTCCGAAGCGCCACTCGGCCCAGGCGGCGGTGTTGGCGTCGTTGTCGACCAGCACGGGGACGGCGAGACGGCTGGAGATACGGTCCCTCAGGGGCTCGTTGCGCCACGACAGGTGGGGCGCGAACAGGACCCGGTTGCGGTCGGCGTCGACCCAGCCGGCCGCGCCGATGCCGACCGCGTGCACGTCGTGCCGGTCGGACAGGTCCAGGACCAGTTCGACGATGGTGTCCTCGACGACCTTGGGGCTCTTCGACTTGTCCGGGGTCTCCGCGCGGAGCTTCTCCAGGATGTTGCCGTCGGCGTCGACGACGCCCGCCATCACCTTCGTACCGCCGATGTCGATGCCGACCGTGGGCACCCGGGGTGCGGTCAGGTGCGAGCGGCGTTCCCGGGTGCCGACCGTGCGGAGCGCTGTCGCGCGGCGGGAGCCGATGGGGGCGCTGAAGTTGCCGTAGGTGCTCATCAGGCCCGATTCTGCCTCACGCGCGAGGGGGGTGCCGTGCCGGGGAGCGGCGGCGGGCCTGTGACGTCCGCCGGGTGTGGGCACGTTGTGGCTGGTGGCGCGGCCGCACACGCTCCTGCCTGCGTCTTCCCACGTGTGACAGAGGTCGCCGGGCTCGCCTCGGCCCGCCGGCTGGCTTGCCGGACTCGTTTCGGGCCATCGGTCTGCGGGCCGGCGTCGTCTCCGACCTTCGGTCTGCGAGCCGGGCTCCTTTCGGCCCGCCGCCCGCCGCGTCGGGCTCGGTTCGGCCCCTCGGCCTGCGTCGGCTCCTCCGGCGTGATCGTGGCCGGGCGTGCGACCGCCTGCCGTCGCCCCCCTCGCCGGGCCGGACGAAAGGGTTGCTCACCTCATGGTGGGCGCCGGTGGCTTTGTCCTGACATTGCGACGAACCCGTCCGGCACCGAGCGGTCCCCAGCAGCGTGAAGTCCCGGCGCTCATGGCCGTACGAGCAGCTGGAACTCGAAGGAGTAGCGCGACGGCCGGTAGGTGTGGGAGCCGAACTCGACCGCTCGGCCGGTGTCGTCGAAGGTCGTGCGCTGCATGGTGAGCAGCGGCGCACCCTCCTGCTCGGCGAGCCGCTCGGCCTCGGCCGCGGTGGCCCCGCGGGCGCCGATGGACTGGCGGGCGCTGTGCAGCGTGATCCCCGCGCCGCGCATCAGCCGGTACAGACCGGTCGCCTCGAGTTGTGCGGTGTCCAGGTCGAGCAGTCCGGGCGGGAGGTGGTTGCACAGGTACGCCATCGGCTCACCGTGCGAGAGCCGCAGCCGTTCCACCCGGTGCACGTCGCTGTCCTCGGCCACGCCGAGCGCCGCGGCGATCTCCGCGGTCGCCGGGACGACCGTATTGACCAGGACCTTCGTCGCGGGGCGCTGGCCGGCCGCCTCCAGGTCGTCGAAAAGGCTGCTGAGTTCCAGCGGACGCTTGACCTGGCTGTGCACGACCTGCGTGCCGACCCCGCGGCGGCGCACCAGCAGGCCCTTGTCGACGAGCGACTGGATGGCCTGGCGGACGGTGGGCCGGGACAGACCGAGCCGGCCGGCGAGTTCGATCTCGTTGCCCAGGAGGCTGCCGGGGGTCAGCTTTCCGTGCTCGATCGCGGCCTCGAGCTGCTGGGACAGCTGGAAGTACAACGGCACCGGACTGCTCCGGTCCACACTGAGTTCGAGCGTCACGGTCGGGTCCACTCCAGGTTTGGGCACGGGCCGAGCGTAGCCGCGTGCATGGTTGACGGGAAGCTATGTAGTCCGATTGTCCGGACATACGCATTGACAGCGTGCCGGGTGGGCCCGCACTTTGGTCACATGCGCATCGGAGTCATCGGAACTGGCCGGATCGGCACCATCCATGCGAACACCCTCAGCCGGAACCGGGAGGTCGGCTCCCTGATCCTCACCGACGCGGACCCCTCGCGGGCGCAGGATCTGGCCCACCGCCTCGGCGAGACGGCGGCGCCGGGAATCGACGAGATCTTCCGGTGGGGGGTCGACGCGGTGGTCATCACGACGGCGACGTCGGCGCACGCCGAACTGATCGGTCGGGCAGCACGCTCGGGGCTGCCGGTGTTCTGCGAGAAGCCGATCGCGCTCGATCTGCCCGGCACCCTGCAGGCGATCACCGAGGTCGAGACGGCCGGGACGGTTCTCCAGATGGGGTTCCAGCGCCGCTTCGACGCCGGTTACACGGGCGCGCGGGAAGCGGTCGGCTCGGGGCGGCTCGGGCGACTGCACACCGTCAGGGCGATGACCTCGGACCAGGCGCCGCCGCCCGCCGCCTATCTGACGCAGTCCGGCGGGCTGTACCGGGACACCCTGATCCACGACTTCGACGTGGTGCGCTGGGTGACCGGACGCGAGGTCGTCGACGTGTTCGCGGCCGGGTCCGACGCCGGACCCGCGATGTTCCGCGAACTGGGGGACGTCGACACGGCCGCGGTCGTCCTCACCCTGGACGACGGCACGCTCGCCACCGCGACGGCGACCCGGCTGAACGGCGCCGGCTACGACGTACGCATGGAACTGGCCGGGGAGCTCGACCAGATCGTGGTCGGTCTGGACGACCGCACGCCGATCGCGTCCACCGAGCCGACCGGTCCGCCCGCCGCCGACAAGCCGTGGACCGGGTTCCTGGAGCGGTTCGGACCCGCCTACGACGCCGAACTGTCCGCGTTCGTCGAGGTGGTGCGGGGCGAGCGGGCCAATCCCTGCGACGGCCGCGAAGCCCTCCAGGCGCTGCGGATCGCCGAGGCCTGCGAAGTCTCCAGACGCGAGCGCCGACCGGTACGACCGGCGGAGCTCCCGGGCTGAAGGCCCACGGCGGCCGGCGGAACTCCCGGCCTGAGGGCCGACGGCGACCGGCGGAACTCCCGGGCTGAAGGCCCACGGCGACCGGCGGAACTCCCAAACTGAAGCTCCACGGCGACCAGCGGAACTCCACGGGCCCGTAATGGATGACGTAACTCCCGGCCTTCAGGCGTACGGCGGCCCGCTGAACCGGCGGCCGGACCCGCTCAGGTCGTACCCGCCACGCACGCCTCCCTCCCTCGGGACCGGGCGGACCGGGCGGACCGGCCTACGCCGTGTCTCCTTCGGCTTCCTCCAGCAGTCCCGCGTCGTACGTCAACAGGGCGATCTGCACGCGGTTGTTGAGGTCGAGCTTGGCCAGGACGCGCGAGACGTGGGTCTTGACGGTGGCGACGCTCATGAAGAGCGCGCCGGCGATCTCCGCGTTGGCGAGGCCCCGGCCGACCGCGACGGCGACCTCGGTCTCGCGGTCGTTCAGAAGGGCGATGCGGTCCCGCGCACGCGCGCGGCGGGTGTCGGCGGTGGTACCGGCCGCGTGGTCCATCAGGCGGCGGGTGACGGTCGGCGACAGGACGGGCTCGCCCGCCGCGACCCTGCGCACCGCGGCGAGGATCTCGGCGGGCCGGGTGTCCTTGAGGACGAACCCGGCGGCGCCCGCGCGCAGCGCCCGCAGCACCTGCTCGTCCGCGTGGAAGGTGGTGAGGACCACGACCTGCGGGGCGTCCGGCCGGCGTCGCAGCCGCTCGGTGGCGGTGAGGCCGTCCACCGACGGCATCCGGATGTCCATGAGGACGACGTCGGGGCGGGTGCGGTCGACCAGTGCCTCGACCTCGGCGCCGTCGGCCGCCTCGCCGACGATCTCGATGTCCTCGGCGCCGCCCAGCATCAGGGAGAGTCCGGCCCTCACCAGCGGGTCGTCGTCGACGAGGAGCAGTCTGATCGCAGTCATGGGGCTACGTAATCACGCTCGGGGCACGCGAGTTGGGCGCCCGGCGAGTACGGCGGTCGTCCGTGGCCGCGGCCTCGCGGCCCGCTCACCCCCACGGCAGCCAGGCCGACACCCGGAACCCCCCGTCCACGTCCGGCCCGTGCTCCAGCCGGCCCCCGGCCAGTGTGGCCCGTTCGGTCAGGCCGATCAGGCCCTGGCCGGAGCCGGGAACGGCCGGTACCGGGCCGTCGGGCGCGGGGTTGCTCACGGTCATGACGAGCCCGTCGCCCGGGGCGCCGGTGACTCGGACGGTGACCTCCGTGCCCGGGGCGTGCTTGCGGGCGTTGGTGAGACCTTCCTGGGCGATGCGGTAGGCGGTGCGGCCGACGGAGGCCGGGACGCCGGCGGGGTCGGTGACACGGTTGTCGAGACTGACCTTCGTGCCGGCCTCGCGGGACTCGGCGGCGAGCGCGTCCAGGGCGGCGAGCGTCGGCTGGGGGCGGCCCGTGTCGTCGGCCTCGGCGGCCCGCAGGACGCCGATGATCTCCCGCAGGTCCTGTAGCGCCTCGTGCGCGCTCTCCCGGATGACGCCGGCCGCCCGTGCCACTTCCGCGCGGGGCGCGTCCGGCCGGAACTCCAGGGCGCCGGCGTGCACGCTCAGCAACGTCAGCCGGTGGGCGAGCACGTCGTGCATCTCCCGCGCGATGGCCTCGCGGGCGAGCCGCTGCGCCTGCTCGGCCCGCAGCCGCGCCTCCGTCTCCGCGCGCCGGGCCCGGTCCCGCAGACTCAGCATGAGCTGCCGTTTGGCGCGGGCCAGCATGCCCCAGCCGATGATCGTCAGGGTGAGCAGCGCGATGAGCGCGACGGCCGCCGCGTACGGCAGGTCGGGTTCGGGGCGCAGCACGTAGAAGAGCGGGACCAGGGCGAGGGAGACACCGCCGATCCAGGCCACGTACCGGAAGGGCCGGTGCACGGCGAGCGTGAACAGGGCGACCATGACGGCGCCGCCCGCGGTGTTGGAGACGAAACCGACCGGGACCATCGCGACGGCGAGGCCGACCGGCCACCGGCGGCGCAGCCAGACCGCGCCGCAGGCCACGGCGCCGACGAGCTGGTCGACGACGGCGAGGGCCGGCGAGAGCCCGTGCTCGTCGGGCAGGGAGTCGGCGGCGGCCAGGCCGATGGCGACGGCCAGGAGGAAGCAGGAGAAGTCGACGATCCAGTCCCGGGCGGTGCGCCGGGGCCGCCCGTTCCGCGCGGCGTCGGGGTCGAGTGCGTGCACCACGGCGGAGGGCAACAGCCACTTGCGCAGTTCCGGCTCGGTGCGCGGGCGGGGCGCCGGATCACCCGCCGGTAACGGCAGCAGCCGCGTCGTCTCGTCACCACTCACGGTCGACAAATCTACGCAGGCGCGGCCCGTACCACCTCCCCGCGAGCGGGATCCGCGACCGAAGTCGCGCAGCCGTCGACTTTCGGCGCGAGCGCGCCGGATTCGGGGTACTTCCGTCGAACGTGCCTCGCCCCGCGGAGTGATGCGTGTGGGGGGCCCGCGGGGCGAGGGTCTTTTGCATGAAGCAGCTGCTGGAGCTACTCGGTTTCATCGCCCTGGTGCAGGGCGTGCTCGGTCTGTTGCACGAGTTCACCCACTGGCACGTGGGGCTCGTGCAGCGCCTCGGTTTCCTCGACGGTCACGAGGTCTACGCCTGCGTCGTCCTCGTCGTGCTGGCGTTCGCGCTGTTCGCCGTCGCCGAGAGCCACCGGACCGGCTGACCGCGACGCGTGTGCGGCCGGTCGCACCGTTCCTCGACGGTCGGTCCTGATCGGTCGGCGGCTCAGCAGCCGTAGTTGATCAGGTTGAAGGTGACGTAGTGGTCACCGGTGTAGTAGTCCTCCTGGGTCTTCTTCCCGGTCACGATGCGGCGTGCGCCGCGCGTGGACGACCCGGGGGTCTTGACCGTGTACTCGTGGTAGTAGCCGGTCGACTGCGCGGGCAGCACCGCCTCGCGGTTCTGGAAGACGGCTCCGTCCTGCGAGTACGGGTACGGGCCGCCCTGCTCGATCAGGTCGAGTGTGTCGTACGCCTGGGCGGGGAGCCTGCTGTGACAGACGCTGCCGACTGCCGTGGCCGCGGCGTCCGCCGTGGTGGCGGAGACGGTGCCGCCCACGAGGAGGGCGGACAGGAGTGCGGCGGTGGTGCCGATCCTGGTGGCGCGTGGGGGGAATCTCATGCCCCATGATGACGCGCGTAGACGATGGCATGTCAATGACAACTTTGGAGATTTTTCCCGTCACGTCCGTTGAGTTTTCGCGAAGTTAACCTGCCGCGCGGCGCCCCCACGCCGTCCCCGCGAGCACCAGGACGCCCCCCACCAGCCCAAGCGCCCCGAGCCGCTCCCCGCCGAGCGCGATCCCGGCCGCGGCGGCCCACAGGGGCTCCGTGCCCAGCAGGAGGCTGACCCGGGAGGGCGAGGTCCGGCGTACGGCCCACATCTGCACGAAGAAGGCGAAGAGGGTGCAGAACACCGACAGGAACACCAGCCCGGCCCACTCCCCGGGCCCGAAACCCGCGGCCGTGTCCCACACCGGCGTCCCGGTGCCGGCCGACAGCAGCGCGAACACCGCGACAGCCGCGCCCAGTTGGACGGTCGTCAGGGGCAGCGCGGCGGCGCCCTGGACGGACCTGACCCGGGACATCGCCAGGACGTGCGCGGTGCGGGCGACGGCCGCGAGCAGCATCAGCAGGTCGCCGGCGGAGGGCCGGGTGAGGCCGGCGCCCTGGGTGAGCAGCACGACGCCGAGCACCGAGACCCCCGCCGCCGCGAGGAACCCACGGGTGGGCCGGACGCGGGTCACGGCGGACTCGGCGAGCGGCGTGAAGATCATGGTGAGGCTGATGACGAGGCCGGCGTTGGTCGCCGAGGTGTGCACGACCCCGTACGTCTCCAGGAGGAAGATCCCGGCGAGGATCAGCCCGAGCAGCCCGGCACCACGCCACTGGGCGGCGCTCAGCGCGCGCAGCGAGCGACACCCGACGACCGCCAGAACCGGCAGGACGACGGCGAACCGCAGGACGAGCACCGCGATCACCGTCCGCGCGGTGGTGATGTCCTTGGCGGCGAGATAGCTCGCGCCCCACACCACCGCCACGAGCAGGAGGGGCAGGTCGGTCAGCCAGGCGCGGCGGGGCGCGACGAGGGCCGGTACGGCGATCGAGGACATACGGGCGGCTCTCCCGGTCTCCAGCACGATCAGACAGGTGGAGACGACGACGGCTCGCACGCGGAACGATCACCGTACCGGCACGGGTGATTTCAGGCCAGGACGATTACCGCCCGCCCCGGCCCTCGTCGGGGAGCGCGTCCGGGGCCGTACTCGGGGCGTCCGGCACGGTCGTACGACTGACCCGGTCGGCGGCGCCGCGCCTCACCCGGAGGACGTCGAGAACAGGCCGCCCGTAGGTCCCTGCTTGTCGCCGCCCTGCGCCTTCCTCAGCGCGTTGGCGAGACCCTCGATGGTGAGGGACTGCAGGATCACGCGTCCGCTGCCCTCCAGGGTCGCCAGGGAGAGGCCCTCGCCGCCGAAGACGGCGTTCATGACGCCCTGGCGGTTGAGGCCGCCGACGCGCTGGACGCCGTAGCGGATGCCCTCCTCGAAGGCGACGACGCAGCCGGTGTCGACCTCGACGCGGCCGCCGAAGTCGGCCGGGTCGAGGTCGATGAAGTTTCCGGCACCGGCGATGATCACTGTGCCGCGTCCGGTGAACTTCTCCAGGACGAAGCCCTCGCCGCCCTTCATGCCGGTGCGGCCGCCCTGGAAGGCGATGCCGAAGTCGACGGTGGACTCGGCCGCCACGAAGGCGTCCTTCTCCGCGAACCACGCGCGCGTGCCGTCCAGCTCCAGGGCCCGCATCTCGCCGGGGAGCACGCCCGCGAAGGCGACGGTGCCCTCGCCGCCCTGCGCGCTGAAGTACTGGAAGGCCAGCGACTCGCCCGCGAGGGCGCGCTGGCCGGCCTGCATGGCCGTGCCCATGGCCTGGCGGAGCATGCCTCCCATGCCTCCGGAGCCGCCGCCCTGGGACGGCTGACCGCCCGCGTTCGACGGACCCCCCAGGCGGGTCTCCATGGTCACGTTCGTCGTCTTGAACAGGAACTTGCCCGCCTCGCAGTAGACGGTCTGGCCGGGCCGCAGGTTGACGATCGCCATCTGCATGGCGTTGCCGACGATCTCTTGCCGAAGTGTCACGAGAGGAGAACGAGCGAAACGGAGGGAAGAGTTCCAGCCACGCGATCTCGATGTCCGCGGCCCGCCAGCGGCTCGGCGCCGCCGGCGCTGGGATGGGGTCCATGACCTCTCAGAAGACCATGACCTCTCAGAAGACCATGACCCCGCAGGAGATCATGACGCCCCGGGAGACCCTGCACGGCAAGGTGGCCCTGGTGACCGGCGGCAGCCGCGGTATCGGCGCGGCGACGGCGGTCCGGCTGGCCCGCGAGGGCGCGGACGTGGCCGTGACGTACGTGAACGGCAAGGAGGCGGCCGAGGACGTCGTACGGGCCGTCGAGGCGCTGGGGCGCCGGGGCGTGGCCCTGCGCGCCGACTCGGCCGACGCCGAGGAGGCGACGGGGGCGGTGCGGCGTACGACGGAGGCGCTCGGGGGCCGCCTCGACGTGCTGGTGAACAACGTGGGCGTGGGCGTCCTCGGCCCGCTGGAGAGCCTCTCGCTCGCCGACGTCGACCGGGTCCTCGCCGTGAACGTGCGCGGTGTCTTCCTGGCCTCGCAGGCGGCCGCGTCCCGCATGGGGCCCGGTGGCCGGATCGTCACCATCGGCACCTGCATGACACAGCGGGTGCCGGGGCCCGGCGGGACGCTCTACGCCATGAGCAAGTCGGCCCTCGTCGGCCTGACGAAGGCACTGGCCAGGGAGCTGGGCGGGCGCGGGATCACCGCGAACATCGTGCATCCCGGACCGATCGACACGGACATGAACCCGGCGGACGGGCCGTACGCGGCCGGGCAGGCGGCGATGACCGCGCTGGGGCGGTTCGGGGCGGTGGACGAGGTGGCGGCGACGGTCGCGCATGTCGCTGCCGCCGCCTACGTCACGGGAGCGGAGTTCGCGGTGGACGGCGGGCATGCGGCATGACGCCGGGTGCCGTCCGGCGGTCGGGCGGGTACGTGCCGGTGCGTCGTGGCGGGCGCCCCTGGGGGCGCTGCCCCCGGGCCCCCGACGGCCTGAACGGCCTCGTCCTCACCCGCCGGACGGGCTGAAGATGCCCTACCGGCGTTCGAGAGGTGGACGGGACGCAGGCGCGCTCACCCGCCCAGTTCCCGGTGGCGGGTCGTCAGATCGGTCGTGCCCTGGTCCGTGAGGGAGCCGAAGAGGCGGAGGCGGGAGATGCCTCCGTCGGGGTAGATGTCCACGCGCGCGTGCGTGCCGACGGCGGGGGCCGGGAGGACGAAGCGGTGGTTGGTGTCGGGCTGGAGGCGGGTGCGCGGCAGGATCTCGTGCCAGTCGGCGTCCTCGCCGTCCCTGACCGAGACCGAGGCCCAGCCGGCGCTGTTGCCCTTCAGGTACGCCGTGTCGATCTCGAGCGCGCGGATGCGGGACTGGGCGACCAGGCGGTAGCTGATCCAGTCGTTGCCCGGGTCGCGCCGGCGGCGGGTCTCCCAGCCGTCGTCCATCTTGCGGGAACGGCCCGGCTGGATGGTGTTCGACGCCGGGGAGTAGAAGAGGTTCGACGCGTCCTCGGCCCGGCCGCCGTTCTCCAGGGCGACCACGTCGAAGGTGCCGAGCGCCTCCAGCCAGCGCGGGTCCGGGAGGACCTCGCCGTACACCCGCAGGCGGGCGATGCCGCCGTCGGGATGCTGGTTGACGCGCAGGTGGGTGAAGCGCTGTTCGAGCGACACGGCGAACCCGTTCGCCGCGTGGCCGCCCACGGGTGTGCGCGGCACCAGTGTCGTCCACTTCACCTCGTCACCGAGCAGGTCCTGCGGCGAGGGGGAACCCGGCACCGAGGTGCCCTCGACCGACACGGCCTGCGGGTAGTTGCCGCGGAAGTGGGCCGTGTCGACGACGATCCCGCGGATCACCCCGGGCGCGCCGAGGCGTACCAGGGCCCAGTCGTGGTCCTCGGCCGTGGGCCAGGGGTGTTCGGCGGAGGCACCCCGGCGGCGTCGGGTCTCCCAGCCGTCCATGATCTTGCCCTTGTGCCCGAAGCGTTCGGGGTCGAAGGCGGCCGGCTCGGGCACGAGGAGGTTCTCGCGCTGGGCGAAGAACTCGTCGTTGGCGGCGATGACACCGGCGCCCAGTCGCCGGTCGGCGAGGTTGGCGTACGGGGTGAAGGGGAACTCCGTCGTGCGGTAGTCGGCGTACGGGTCACCGCCTCCGTAGGGGTTCGCGTCGCCGGTGAAACTCTCGGTCGCCGTCACGGTGATCAGGTCTGCCTTTCGGGAGTCGGCCGCTGAGGATGCGGGCGTGGATCAGAGGGGACGGGTGAGCAGTCGGCCCTTCGGGTCGGTGAACTCGCCGTCGGCCACGATGCGTTCGCCGCGCAGCCAGGTGGACTTCACGACGCCGTACAGGGTCTTGCCCGCGTACGCCGTGACGCGGTTGCGGTGCTGGAGGGCCGCCGGGTCCACGGTGAAGGTCTCGTCGGGAGCGAGGACCGCGAAGTCGGCGTCACGGCCCGCCTCGATGGCGCCCTTCCTGGCCAGTCCGACCAGGTCGGCCGTGCGGGACGACATCCAGCGGGTCACGTCCTCCAGGTCGTGGCCCCGCCTGCGGGCCTCCGTCCATACGGCGGCCAGGCTGAGCTGGAGCCCGGAGATGCCGCCCCAGGCCGTCGCGAAGTCGTCCGTCTTGAGGTCCGCCGTGGACGGCGAGTGGTCGGTGACCACACAGTCGATGGTGCCGTCCGCCAGGGCCTGCCACAGCAGGTCCTGGTTGGCGGCTTCACGGATGGGCGGACAGCACTTGAACTCGCTGGCCCCGTCGGGGACTTCCTCGGCGGTGAGGGTGAGGTAGTGCGGGCAGGTCTCGACGGTGACGCGGACGCCCTCCGCCCGGGCGGCGGCGATCGACGGCAACGCGTCGCTCGACGACAGGTGCAGGACGTGCACCCGCGCGCCCAGCCGCTTCGCCTGGGCGAGGAGGTGCGCGATCGCGGTGTCCTCGGCGCCGCGCGGGCGGCTGGCGAGGAAGTCGGCGTACCTGGGGCCGCCGTGCTGCGGGGCCGCGTCCAGGTGGTGCGGGTCCTCGGCGTGCACGATCAGCAGCCCGTCGAAGGAGGCGATCTCGGCCAGCGAGCGGGCGAGTCCGTCCTGGTCGAGGTGCGGGAACTCGTCCACGCCGGACGGCGACAGGAATGCCTTGAAGCCGAACACGCCGGCCTCGTGCAGTGGGCGGAGGTCCTTGACGTTGTCGGGCAGCGCGCCGCCCCAGAAGCCGACGTCGATGTGCGCCTTCTCCTCGGCGACGGCCTGCTTCGCACGGAGGCCTGCGACCGTGGTGGTCGGCGGGAGGGAGTTGAGCGGCATGTCGACGAGCGTGGTGACGCCACCGGCGGCCGCCGCGCGGGTGGCGGTCCAGAAGCCCTCCCACTCCGTCCGGCCGGGGTCGTTGACGTGCACGTGGGTGTCCACGAGGCCGGGCAGCAGGACGTCGTCGCCGAAGTCCTCCAGGCGTGCGCCGGGCGGCACCTTCGTGTCGTACGGCAGGACGGCCGTGATCCTGCCGCCGGCGACGGCGACCGCGGCGGCCCGCGTCCCCTCCGGGGTGATGACGCGTGTGGAGCGCAGCACCAGTTCTCCGTCTTCCACGTCGGGCACCGGGACCCCTCTCTGCCGCCCGCCGCGCTTCCGTTACTTCCGGGAAACGGAAGTAACTTCCACGAAACGGAATTCAACTTTCTGTTGAAGAAGTCTTCACTCCCGCCCGCCCGCAGTCAAGAGGCACACTTCTCCACTGTGCGCCCGCGACGCCCACTCTGGACGTTTCCGCAAAGCGGAATTAGAGTTCCAGAAAGCAGAACGTAGTTACGTCCACGCCGGGAGTCAACCGGCCGACGGGTAGGCTTCTGCCCTTCCCGCCAGTCGCGAAAGGAACGCGCCGTGCCGACGTCCAGCGCCAGCACCACCGACTCCGCCAAGTCCTCCGCCAGTGGTGGCGTCCAGTCCCTCGAGCGCGCCTTCGACCTGCTCGAACGGATGGCGGACGCGGGCGGCGAGGTCGGACTGAGCGAGCTCTCCGCGAGCAGCGGACTGCCGCTGCCCACCATCCACCGCCTCATGCGGACGCTCGTGGTCTGCGGATACGTCCGCCAGCAGACGAACCGCAGGTACGCGCTCGGCCCGCGTCTGATCCGGCTCGGCGAGTCCTCGGCACGGCTGCTCGGCACCTGGGCCCGCCCCTATCTCGCCCGCCTCGTCGAGGAGACCGGCGAGACGGCGAACATGGCGCTGCTGGACGGCGACGAGATCGTCTACGTGGCACAGGTGCCGTCCAAGCACTCGATGCGCATGTTCACCGAGGTCGGCCGGCGGGTGCTGCCGCACTCCACGGGCGTCGGCAAGGCCCTGCTGGCGAACACCCCGGACCACGAGGTGCGGGCCCTGCTCGCCCGGACCGGAATGCCCGCCGCGACGGAGAAGACGATCGTCACGCCCGAGGGCTTCCTCGCGGCGCTGGAGGACGTGCGGCGCGCGGGCTACGCCGTCGACGACAACGAGCAGGAGCTCGGCGTCCGCTGCCTGGCCGTCTCGGTCCCCGACTCCCCCACCGCCGCGGCCATTTCCATCTCCGGTCCGGCGGGGCGCGTCACGGAGGCGGCCACGGAGCGGATCGTGCCGGTGCTCCAGCAGGTGGCCGTCGAACTCTCGCACGCACTGGCGAGCTCCGGCACCCCGGCCACCTGAGCACACCCACGCGCCCGGCGCGCGCGGAGTCACCGGCAGGCGGACCACGCGTCGGGCCGAAGGCCCTGCCCGCCTCAGCGACCCGGGGGTTCGACGAACCGTTCCACCGCCTCGCGGACCTGCGTGAGGCCCCTGCCCAGGGCGCTGACGGAACCGATCGCGCCCGCGATCAGGAGCAGGGAGCGGCGCAGCCGCGGGATTTCGGGGGTGCCGTGCGCCGCCATCGCGGCCAGCGCGGCGAGTTCGTCCTCGGCGATGCCACGGTCGGGGAACTCGGCAGGATGCGCGGCGAGTTGACGGCGTAACCGGGACACCGCGGCCCTCAGTTCCGCCACCCTCGGATCGTCGTTCCTGCCGGTCACTGGCCTCTGTCCCAAGCTCCGCAACACAGCCGCCCCCTCACACCCCGGTGTGCACGTACCGCCCGGCACTGCCGGGTCCTACGCGGTGATCCCGCCGACGGCCCTCGCAGAACCGGTAGGGCGCCCGGGGACGCGGGCCAGTAAACGCCACCCGGTGGCGCCGCGCCACTGCCCGGACCGAAATCGGGCCCGCCGGAACCCCGCACTGTCCGGCCTGTCGGGTATGCAGGACGCATGACTCACGACGAACCCCAGGTCGCCGGACTCCTGCTCGCGGCGGGCGGCGGCCGGCGGCTGGGCGGACGGCCCAAGGCGCTGCTCGAACACCGGGGGCGGCCGCTGGTGGAACACGCGGCCGCCGTCCTGCGCGCGGCCGGCTGCACGCGGGTGCACGTGGTCCTGGGCGCGCGGGCGGACACGGTACGGGAGCGGGCGGACCTCGGTGCCTGCGTGCTTGTGGACAACCCGGAGTGGGAGCAGGGCATGGGCACCTCGCTGCGGGCCGGGCTGCGCTCGCTCACCGGAACGGGCGTACGCGCGGCGCTGGTCTCGCTGGTCGACCAGCCCGGCATCGGCCCGGAGGCGGTGGGCCGGGTGCTGGCGGCGTACGAGGACGAGGCCTCGCTGGTGTCGGCCGCCTACGAGGGGGTGCGCGGCCATCCCGTCCTGTTCGGGGCCGCCCACTGGGCGGGCATCGTGGAGTCCGCGACCGGGGACCGGGGGGCACGCGCGTATCTGAAGGAGCACGAGCGGGCGGTCAGGCTCGTCGAGTGCGCGGACGTGGCGCGGCCGTACGACATCGACACCGAGGCCGACCTGGTCCACCTTGAGTGAACGGGGTGGCACTGAGAGCCACTGTGCCTCGACCCGGAGAATCTCGACATCAACAAACCATTGAACTTCCACCATGAGGAAACTACTATCCACTGTTCAGAAGCGTCCGGCCGCTCCGCGGACGCCCACCGCCGTACCCAGGCCGACTGGCACCCGGTGCCACGCCCGCTGAAGGAAGTGACAGCTCATGTCCGCACCAGCGCCGTCCCCGCTGGCCATCGTCGACGCCGAGCCCCTGCCCCGGCAGGAGGAGGTCCTCACCGAGGCGGCCCTCGCCTTCGTGGCCGAACTGCACCGCCGGTTCACACCCCGGCGTGACGAGCTCCTCGCCCGCCGTGCGGAGCGCCGCGCCGAGATCGCCCGCACCTCCACGCTCGACTTCCTCCCCGAGACCGCCGGCATCCGCGCGGACGACTCCTGGAAGGTGGCCCCGGCGCCCGCGGCCCTCGACGACCGGCGGGTGGAGATCACCGGGCCCACCGACCGCAAGATGACGATCAACGCCCTCAACTCGGGCGCCCGGGTGTGGCTCGCGGACTTCGAGGACGCCTCCGCGCCGACCTGGGAGAACGTGGTCCTCGGTCAGCTCAACCTGATCGGCGCGTACACCCGCACCATCGACTTCACGGACCCGGGGTCCGGCAAGTCGTACGCCCTGAAGGCCGACCAGGAACTCGCCACCGTCGTCATGCGTCCGCGCGGCTGGCACCTGAACGAGCGGCACCTCGTGGACGCCGACGGCCGCCAGGTGCCGGGCGCCCTCGTCGACTTCGGGCTGTACTTCTTCCACAACGCCCAGCGGCTGCTCGACCTCGGCAAGGGACCGTACTTCTACCTCCCCAAGACGGAGTCGCATCTGGAGGCCCGGCTCTGGAACGACGTCTTCGTCTTCGCGCAGAACCACGTCGGCATCCCGCAGGGCACCGTACGCGCCACCGTGCTGATCGAGACGATCACCGCCGCGTACGAGATGGAGGAGATCCTCTACGAACTCCGCGACCACGCCTCCGGGTTGAACGCGGGCCGCTGGGACTACCTGTTCTCCATCGTCAAGAACTTCCGTGACGGCGGGGCCAGGTTCGTCCTGCCGGACCGCAACGCGGTCACGATGACCGCCCCGTTCATGCGCGCGTACACCGAACTCCTCGTCCGCACCTGCCACAAGCGGGGCGCGCACGCGATCGGCGGCATGGCGGCGTTCATCCCCTCCCGCCGGGACGCGGAGGTCAACAAGGTGGCCTTCGAGAAGGTCCGGGCCGACAAGGACCGCGAGGCGGGCGACGGCTTCGACGGCTCCTGGGTCGCCCATCCCGACCTGGTCCCGATCGCCATGGAGTGCTTCGACAAGGTCCTCGGCGACAGGCCGAACCAGAAGGAGCGGCTGCGCGAGGACGTCGACGTCAAGGCGGCCGACCTGATCGCCGTCGACTCCCTGGCGGCCAGGCCGACGTACGACGGTCTCGTCAACGCCGTGCAGGTGGGCATCCGTTACATCGAGGCCTGGCTGCGCGGCCTCGGCGCGGTCGCCATCTTCAACCTGATGGAGGACGCGGCGACCGCCGAGATCTCCCGCTCGCAGATCTGGCAGTGGATCAACGCGGGCGTCGAGTTCGAGCACGACGGGCAGACCGTGCGGGTCACCCAGGAACTGGCCCGCGAGGTCGCCGCCGAGGAGCTGCGGAACATCCGGGCCGAAGTCGGGGCGGAGGCCTTCGCCGCCGGTCACTGGCAGCAGGCCCACGACCTGCTGCTGGAGGTCGCGCTCGACGAGAACTACGCGGACTTCCTCACGCTGCCCGCGTACGAGCGGCTGACCGGCTGAGTCAGTCCGCCGCCGTGCGCTCCGAGTGGCCCAGGGATCTCCCCGGGGCCACTCGGTCGCGGACGAGCTTCTTCACCGCCGTGGGTTCCGGGAAGCCCTGCTCACGGCGGTCGAAGACCACCTCGTCGTTCACCCGGACGACGAAGACGCCCCCGGTGCCGGGCTTCAGGGACAGCTCCGCCAGCTCGGACTCGAACGTCGTCAGCAGCTCCTGCGCCAGCCACGCGGCGCGCGGCAGCCAGCGGCACTGGGTGCAGTACTCGATCTGGACGCGCCAGGCGTCCGCGGTCCGCTCCGTCATCCCAGGTGCACCGACCAATCCTGTTCCGCCGCCGGTTCGCCGTGCAGGTCGGGGACCCGCTTGAGCCAGTCCGGACGGCCTTGCCGTGTCTTCGCCGCGCGCCGGGCCTCCTCGGCGGCGCGTTCCTCCCCGGTGGGGAAGTCGGTGGGGAGCCAGGCCGCGGAGGACCGCACGCGCGCGTGGAGGTAGCGGACGTACGCGGCCCGGACCTCGTCGGGCGTGGCGAAGCCCGGTTCGTCGCTCAGCCAGGCCTCCGGCACCTCGGCCACGATGTCCCGCAGCAGCCGCTCGGTCACCCGGGGGGCCAGCTCGGCGTCGGCCGCGCGGGTGTCGGGGCCGTAGTGGCCGAGGGCGTGGTGGCGGAAGTCGTAGGCCTTCTCGGGATCCGAGGCGTCCCAGCGGTGGTGGAAGACGAGGGCGGCGCCGTGGTCGATCAGCCACAGACGCGGCGGCACGGTCCCGAAGGTGGGCCAGATCATCAGGTTCGAGCTGTGCACCGTGCGGTCGACGTTCACCGTCAGGGCGTCGAGCCAGACGATCCGGCCCGCTTCCAGGGGGTCGACGCGGAAGGTCTCCGCGACCTGTGGCGTGAAGTCCTGGGCGCCCGGCAGATAGTCCATCCCGAGGTTGACGCCGTGACTGGCGTCCAGGAGGTCGCGTACCTCCTGGTGGGGTTCGTGCGCGGCGAGTGCCGGGTCGAAGTGCGCGAGGACCAGTTCCGGGAACCGCAGCCCGAGGGCGCGGGCCAGCTCGCCCACGATCACCTCGGCGACCAGCGCCTTGCGGCCCTGCGCGGAGCCGGTGAACTTCACGACGTACGTGCCCAGGTCGTCCGCCTCGACGATTCCGGGCACGGAGCCACCGGACCTCAGCGGGGTCACGTATCGAACAGCAGTCACATCGCGCAGCACACCGGCCAGCGTAAGGCAGCCGCTCATCCGGCCAGCGGGTTGGGCAGCGGCAGGTAGCGGGCGTCCGCGCCGTCCGCGCCCGTCCAGCGCAGCAAAAGGTTGGTCTTGCCGGGCAGGGTGGGCGAGGTGAGCAGGGCGTCGGTCTCGGGCAGGTCGTGGCGGGCCAGCGCACGGCGGACGGCGGGCCAGGGGTCCAGCCCGGGGTGGCGTTCGGCGAGGGCCGCGGCGAATTCGGCGAGGTGGTTGACGACCAGGCAGTACACCAGCCGCTCCCAGCCGGCCGCCCGCGAGACGTCCGGCAGCAGCTTGACGCCCTCGGCGTCCCGGAACAGCGCCTGCACCGGCATCCCGTCGGCGTCCACGGCGACCAGCGTGTTCTGCACATGCGCCTCGAGTACGACGCCGTGGTCGGCGAAGGCCGTGAGCGCGGGCGGCACGACCTGGGCCAGATAGGCCTCCCACCAGGCCGCCGGATCGCGCCCGCCGTCCGGCGGGCTGCCCGGGTAGCCCTCCACCAGTCCCGCCGCGAGCAGCGGTGTCGCGCCAGGCACCAGGTGCCCGCTGAATCCGTCGCGGACCAGGACGGCCAGTGCCTCGAAGGCGAAGTCCGCGGTGCGGTAGCCGCGGTCGCTCAGCCAGGCCGCCGGGCCGTCGGCCGCCGCGAGGGCCCGAGTCGCCGCCGCGTCGGTCCGACGGAGTTTCCGCAGGTCGTGGCGCCACAGGCGGCGGATGTCGTTGGTGATGCGCACGTCGAGGCTGAACTTCAGGAAGAGGTCGCGCTCCGGGACCCAGAGCGTCCGGATCGCCGCGGTCGGCCAGGCGGGGAACGCGGTGGTGCCGAGCGTCAGCAGCCGTCCGTCCGCGAAGGCCGGGGCGAGCTCGGAGCCCGCCAGTTCCAGCTGCCAGGGGTGGGCGGGCAGCAGCCGGTAGCCGGGCGGTGCCTCGCCGAGCGCGTCCAGGGCCGAGGTGTCGCCCTCCTCGACGACCGTGTCCTCGCGCAGCGCGAGCAGCACCAGCGGGAAGCGGGCGCGCGCCTCGGGGGCGTACGGCAGCCAGCCGGTGACGGGTCCGCCGCCGCGCGCCTTGGGGGCCGGGTGACGGGGGTGGCCGGTGATGAGGGACTGCTCGGACCGCAGATACGGGTCGTCCGGTGCCGTCGTGCGGGCGCGGACGGCGAGCAGCGCGGCCACCACGTCGCGGCTGTCGGCCATCTCGGCGGGCAGTTCGTGGTTGGCCAGGCCGGTGTGCAGGCGCAGTTCCGCGGCGACGAGCTCCACCAGCTCCTGGTGCCCGACACGCCGCCAGCCGCCAGCGGTGTGCACCTGCGGCTCGGCGGGCCGCCGGTCACCGCGCACCCTGAGCAGCCGGCCGCTCGGCAGTCGGTACCCGCGCGGCTCACCGGCTCGCGGGAGCGGGTCGGCCACCTCGCGCAGCAGACAGTTGAGCAGCGGCGCTGCCGCGTAGGCGTCGGCGCGCTCGGCGACGTCCGCGCCCGGCGGGGCGTCGTCGCCTGCGGGCGGGGGGATGAGATCCACGCGCTTCACTCGTTTTCCACGGTCCGTTCGGGCGGAGATGATCAGTATGTCTGCCGCCACCCCCTGACATGGCATCGAAGCCGTACGCGAGGAGCCCGACCGTGCATCGTCCCCCCACCGCCGAGGCCGAGGTCGCCGAGGAACTGGCCGCCGTGCGCCCCGCCCTCGTGTCACGGTACGCGGCCGAGCTGGCCGGCTCCCGAGCGGCCGTGCTGACCCGACTGTGGCGGGCGCTCGCCCATGAACCACTGCCGTGGATCGCGGGCCGTGAGCCGGTCCGGGACGGGCTCGTCCTGCGCCTCACGGACGGCCGCCGTCTGCACGGCCCGCACCCCGACCCCTACGCCACCGCCGCGTACGTCACCACCGTGCGGCTGGACGACGTGGCGTACGACGATCCGGGGCGGCTGACGGCAGACCTGGCCGTACCGCACGGCACGGGCTTCGCCGCCGAACTGGACCACAGCGTCGCTTCGTTGGCACTGTCACGGGCCGGGCGGACCGGTCGGGCGGGGGACTGGCCGGTGACCGACTGGGGCTGGGAGCAGCGGGTGGTCGACGGACATCCGTACCACCCCGGCTGCCGGTCCCGGCCGGGCTTCTCGGTCGCCGAGCAGCTCGCCTACGGACCCGAGCACGGGCCGGTCGTCCGGCTCGGTCTGGTGCCGGTCCCGGCCGGGCGGTGTGTGGTGACCGGTGTGTGGCCGGAGGAACTGCGCGACGGCGGAAGGCTGTTGCTTCCGGTGCATCCGTGGCAGGCCGAGCACGTGCTCAAACTGCCCTGCGAGCGGGGGCCGTCCGCTCATCCCCTGATGTCCCTGCGCACCCTCGCCCTGCCCGGCGGACCGCACGTCAAGACCGCGCTGAGCGCCCGGCTGACGTCCTCCGTCCGCGACATCTCCGTCTACTCGATCACCCTGTCCGCCACCTTGTCGGACTTCGCGGAGGCCCTCGCGACCCGCGCCGACGGCCTGCTGCACGTCACCCGCACGCTGGGCGCGGCCACGGCCGGCTCCCCCGACCTGGCCGCGGTGTGGCGCGAGTCGCCCGGCGCGTACGCGGCGGCGGAGACGGGCGAGCGGGTGGTGCCGGTGGCCGCGCTCGCCGGTACCGGGCTGCCCGACTCCCCCGCCTGGCTCGCTCGTTTCGCCAGGCTCGCCCTCACCGTGGGGCTGCGTCTGCTGGAGCTGGGCGTGGCTCTGGAGGCGCACGGCCAGAACCTCCTCGTCGTGCTGTCCCCGGGGGGCGAGCCGCTGCGCCTGGTCTACCGCGACCTGGCCGACATCCGCGTCAGCCCGCTCCGGCTGGCCCGGCACGGCGTGCCGGTGCCCGAGCTGACCGGACGCCTGGTCACGGACGACGAAACGGCCTTGCGGCGCAAGCTGTTCGGGTCGCTGGTGGCGGGGGCGCTGGCGGCCACGGCGGGGTCGGCGACGGCCCTGCGGGCCGCGCTGGAGACGGCCGTACGGGATCTGCCGCGCACCCCCGATCTCGTCGCGCTGCTCGAAGAGCCGTTGCCCGCCAAGGCGTTGACGTTGATGCGGCTGTCGCCGGGGACTCCGGGGGACCAGTGGGCCGAGCTGCCCAACCCCCTGCTGTGACGACCCGTTTTGGAGCCCGACACCTCTGATCAATAGGATCCGCCGATGATCAGAACACAACGGCTGGCGGCGGGAGTGTGCGCCCTGCTCGCCGCCCTGACGGCCGGGATCGCCTTCCCCGCCGCGGCGGTCGCCGGTGAACCCACCGGCGAGACCGCGCCCAAGGTCAACCTCCTGCTCGACGTGAGCGGGTCCATGCGGACCCGGGACATCGACGGCGGGACGCGGATGGCCGCGGCGAAACAGGCGTTCAACGAGGTGCTCGACGCGACGCCCGAGGAGGTCGAACTCGGCATCCGGACCCTCGGCGCCAACTACCCCGGCGACGACCAGAAGACCGGCTGCAAGGACACCGCGCAGCTCTACCCGGTCGGACCGCTGGACCGCACCGAGGCGAAGACGGCGGTGGCCACCCTCTCCCCCACCGGCTGGACACCGATCGGCCCCTCGCTGCTGAAGGCGGCCGACGACCTCGACGGCGGCGACGGCTCCAAGCGCATCGTGCTGATCAGCGACGGCGAGGACACCTGCGCCCCGCTCGACCCGTGCGAGGTGGCCCGCGAGATCGCGGCCAAGGGCATCGGCCTCACCATCGACACCCTCGGCCTGGTGCCGAACGCCAAGATGCGCAAGCAGCTCAGCTGCATCGCGGAGGCGACCGGCGGCACCTACACCTCGGTCGAGCACACCGACGAACTGACCGACCGCGTCAACCAGTTGGTGGACCGGGCGGCCGACCCCGTGGTGACGCCGGTGGCCACCGAGGGCGCCACGGCCTGTGCGCAGGCGCCGACGCTGAAGTCGGGGCTGTACACGGACCGCGAGGAGTTCGGACAGCAGCGCTGGTACCGCGTGGACGTCGAGCCGGGCCAGGAGGTGCGGGCCTCGGTGAGCGTCGGCGCCGACCGGGCCGTGAACCCCGACCACGGGGTGCTGCTGCGGGCGGTCACGGTGCACGGCCGGGAGATCGTGCGCGGCGAGGCGGCCGGAACCGGCCGCACGGACGTGGTCTCGACGGGCCTGCGCTATCCGAAGGCGGAGAGCGACGACGAGGACGCCGCGGCGGAGACCGTGTGCCTCCAGGTCACCAACTCCTTCTCGGCGGCCTCCGGCGTGAAGAGCACGCCGGGTCTGCCGCTGGAGCTGACCGTGGACGTCGTGGACGGCCCGTCCCAGGCGAGCGACGTGGCCTCCTTCGGCCTCGGCCGCGGCTGGTGGCTGCTCGGCGCTCTGATCCTCGCCGGCTTCCTCGCCGGTGTCCTGTGGGGCTGGCTCTCGCGCTGGCGGTTCGCGGTCTGGAGGACCAACTGATGCGTGTGACACATGTGGTGAGCGCGGCGCTGCTGACACTCGGCCTGGCCGCGGCACCCGCGGCGGCCGACTCCTCTCCGTCGCCGAGCGCCTCGGCGGACGGCGGGGCGCCGACCGCGGCGGGTACGTCCTTCCGTACGGCGGCCGAGATCGAGCAGGGGCAGCAGGCGACGGCGAACGGTTCCGCGGGCGACTACCTGTACTGGTCGTTCCCGGCGGACGCCGGACAGCGGCCCACGGTGAAGGCGACGGTGAAGCTGCCCGACACGCACGCCGCCCAGACCTGGCAGCTCGACGTCTACGACGGCCTGCGCCGCCGTCAGGCCTGCCAGTACGGGGCGAACACACGCACCGCCGCCCAGGGCACGGCCTCCGTGGAGCTGGCCTGCACCCTGCGCACGGTCCGCGCCTGGTCCGAGACATGGGCCAACGATCCGCTGCCGGGGACGTACTACGTCCGCCTCACGGTCGTGAACGTGCCGACGTCCGATCTCGGTCTGACGGTCGACACCGAGGTGCGGGTCGACTCCAAGGACATCGGCGGGTCCGCTGCCGTGGACGGTTCGCTGGCCGAGCCGCTGGTTCCGGGTGTCGCGGTCAGGTCCGAGGCGGAGGAGGAGGACTCGTCCTCCGCCGTGCTGTCGAGCATCGAGCCGGACGACGGCTGGTCCTCCGGCTGGTGGTCCGACCGCTGGGTGTGGACCGGGGTGGGCGGCGTGCTGGCCGCGCTCGCCGGGATCGGCGGATACGCGCTGACCCGCGGCTCGGGACGGCCGCGCGGGGTGCCACCGGGCGCGTGAGCGCGCCTGACGGCGCTCCGGGTTCCCCGGGCGCCGGCAGTTCACGACCCCCCTCGGGCTCCCGTTCCTGACGTGTCACCAGAAGGCCCGCCTCCGGCGGGCCTTCTGCGTCCGTCACGTCTCTCGCAGTGCCTTGGCCGGTGGACCGTCACCGGTCACCTCGATCCGGCCGGCGCGCACCGCGTCGCGCACGCTCAGCTCGCCGCGGGCGATGGCCGTACAGGTGTCGACGTCCAGCACGAGGCGCGCGTCGGGCTCCTCCGGCGCGGGCCCGTCGCCGTACACGGATGCCTCGGCGACGCCGATCCGGAGATGGAACTCGCCCTCCTCCAGGCGGACTTCGACGAGTCCCTCGCCCTCGAGGGCCCGCAGCAGGGGCAGCGCGAACCAGTGCGCGCGCACCGCGTCCGTGGGCCGCCGCCCACCGAGTTCGGACTGACCCCACTTCCCCAGCGCCTGGAGCACCGCCAGCAACTCCCGCCCGCGTGGGGTGAGTTCGTAGACGGAGGCCGCCCCGGGCGGGGGCAGCCGACGCCGGGTGGCCAGTCCGTCGCGTTCCATGTCCTTCAGCCGGGAGGCGAGTACGTCCGTGCTCACGCCCGGCAGGTCGGCGTGCAGGTCCGTGTAACGGCGCGGGCCGGCCAGGAGTTCGCGGACGATCAGCAGGGTCCAGCGGTCACCGACGACGTCGAGCGCACGGGCGGCGGAACAGTACTGGTCGTAGCTTCGGCGAGGTGACATGTGACGCAGTCTAGACAACTTGTTGGACTTTCCAAGCTCGAACTTGGTAAAACCAAGCAACACCATTTCCGGAGGGGCGCAGCGCATGGAGTTCCGGCAGTCGAGCAAGCTCAGCGAGGTCTGTTACGAGATCCGCGGCCCGGTGATCGAGCAGGCGAACGCGCTGGAGGAGGCGGGCCACAGCGTGCTCCGCCTGAACACCGGCAATCCCGCGCTCTTCGGCTTCGAGGCGCCGGAGGAGATCATCCAGGACATGATCCGCATGCTCCCGCAGGCGCACGGCTACACGGACTCGCGCGGCATCCTCTCCGCCCGCCGGGCGGTCGCCCAGCGCTACCAGGAACGGGGCCTGGAGGTCGACGTCGACGACGTCTTCCTCGGCAACGGCGTCTCCGAGTTGGTCTCGATGGCCGTACAGGCGCTGATCGAGGACGGCGACGAAATCCTCATCCCCGCACCGGACTTCCCCCTCTGGACGGCGGTCACCACCCTGGCCGGCGGCAAGGCCGTGCACTACCTCTGCGACGAACAGGCCGACTGGTACCCGGACCTGGACGACATGGCGGCGAAGATCACGGACCGCACGCGAGCCGTCGTGATCATCAACCCCAACAACCCCACCGGAGCCGTCTACCCGAAGGAGATCGTCGAGGGCATCCTCGACCTCGCCCGCCGACACGGCCTGATGGTCTTCGCCGACGAGATCTACGACCAGATCCTGTACGACGGCGCCGTGCACCACTCGGCCGCCGCGCTCGCCCCCGACCTGGTGGTCCTGACCTTCTGCGGCCTCTCGAAGACCTACCGGGTCGCCGGATTCCGCTCGGGCTGGCTGGTGGTCACCGGCCCGAAGCAGCACGCGCGCGACTACCTGGAGGGCCTGACCATGCTGGCCTCCATGCGACTGTGCCCGAACGCGCCCGCCCAGTACGCCATCCAGGCCGCCCTCGGCGGCCGCCAGTCCATCACCGACCTCACCGCCCCGGGCGGCAGACTGCACGAACAGCGCAACGTGGTGTGGGAGAAGCTCAACGAGATCCCCGGAGTGTCCTGCGTGAAGCCCAGGGGCGCCCTGTACGCGTTCCCCCGTCTGGACCCGAAGGTGCACCGGATCCACGACGACGAGAAGTTCGTCCTGGACCTGCTGCTGCGGGAGAAGATCCAGGTGGTCCAGGGCACCGGCTTCAACTGGCCGAGCCCCGACCACTTCCGCATCCTCACCCTCCCCCACGCGGACGACCTGGAGGCGGCGATCGGACGGATCGGGCGGTTCCTCGGCGGGTACCGGCAGGAACGGCCTCGTAGCCTGTGAGACATGGGTGATCTCTTCCTGGTCCGGCACGGCGAGACCGAGTGGTCGCGGTCCGGGCGGCACACCGGCTCCACGGACGTACCGCTGACCGAGCACGGCCGCGAGGAGGCGCGCCGGCTGGTGCCGCTGATCCGCTCGCACCGGATCGGCGCCGCGTTCGTCAGCCCGCTGCAACGGGCGCGCGAGACCGCGGAGCTCATCGGACTGCACGAGGCACGCGTGGACCCGGACCTACGCGAATGGGACTACGGCGGGTACGAGGGCATAACGACCGTCGAGATCCAGCGCGGCCGGCCGGGGTGGTTCCTGTTCACGGACGGGGTCACGCCCGGCCCGCCCGAGCATCCGGGGGAGACACCGGAGCAGGTCGGGGAGCGCGCCGACCGGATGCTGGCCCGGGCGGACGCCGCGCTCGGCAGCACCGAGGGCGCCGTCGTGCTGGTCGCGCACGGCCACTTCCTGCGGGTCCTCACCGCCCGGCGGCTCGGACTGCCCGCCTCGGCGGGGGCACTGTTCCAGCTGGCGACGGGCACCGTGTGCCGGCTGAGCACGGAACACGAGCGCCCGGTGATCGCGGGCTGGAACCTCCGGCCGGGACCGTAGCAAGGGGGCCTCGGACGCTCTCCCGGACGGGCGTCCGAGGCCCCGGACGCTCTCCCGGACGGGCGGTGTCAGACCGCCGTCGTAGTCTTCGAGCGGGTCGGCCGTCGCCTTCCGGCCGACCCTGCGAAGAAACCGTCAGCCGGGGAGGAGCACGCCGTGACACGACCGCCGACCGCCGCGCAGCGGCGTGTCATCGACACCGCCGATCCCGTCACCGGGCGGCTGAAGGGCACCGAGACGCAGCTCGCCGCGCTGGTCGGGCGCGGGCTCGCCTTCCGGCACCCGCGGCCGCCGCACGACCACTTCCTGACGCCGGCCGGACACCGGATACGCGAGCAGACGACGGTCACCCCCGAGCCCGTCGGGGACACACCCACCGCCACCGGGGTGTTCACCGCACGCGTCGGCGGTGAGGAGGAGATCCCCGACGCGGGTCCCTCCCGTGTCCGCGAGGTGCACAGCGCCTGGCAGGGGCTGCTCGAGCTGCGCAGGATGACCAACCCCGACGGTGCCACGGACCGGCCGTGCGGCTGGGAGCGGACCCATCTGGTGCAGGCGGCCGCGCTCGCCCTGGAGGCGGCCGGACACCACCCCGCGGGTCAGGACACCGAGGGCTACCGGGTGCGGGCGACCCCGCAGCCGGAGGCCGTCGCCGTGCGCGGGCCGGACGGCGAGACGCTCCGGGCCTGCGCGGCCACGCTGGAGCGGGCGGGCTGGCAGGCGGGCGAACACACCGATCCTCGTACGCGCGCTCGATATCTGCTCGCTTCCCCGCGCCGGGCATGACGGGCGTGCCAAGATCGGTGAGCAGGGCATCCACGTCGAGAAGGGGACACCGTGAGCGAGCCGTTCTCCGTCCGGATCACCGTCCGCGGATACGAGACCGACGTACAGGGACACCTCAACCAGAGCGTGTACATCAACTACGCCGAACACGCCCGCTGGTCCTTGTTGCAGGCGGCGGGCATCAGCCAGGCCGCGCTCGCGGGCAGGGGCGTGGGCCCGGTCGCCCTGGAGACGACCATCCGCTACCGGCGGGAGCTGCTCGCGGGTGACGAGGTGGACGTGAACTGCGTCTTCGTCTGGGGTGGGGGCAAGACGTTCCGGATCGAGCAGACCATCCGCAGGACGGACGGCACGGTGGCCGCCGAACTCACCTCGGTGGGCGGCCTGCTCGACCTCGGGGAACGCAGACTGCTGGCGGATCCGCAGGGCCGCTTCAAGGAACTCGCCACGGACGCGAGCCTGTTCGGCCTGTGACCGCGACCGCCGGACGCCGCACGCCCCGTCGGACACGGGCGGCATCCCCCGCCCATCCACCGTGACCTCCTCGGCCCTCCCCACGGCGTTCCCCACCTGACGCGCGGACCTCGACTCCCCCGCACCGCGAGCACACCCTGGAGATCACGTGCCGATCCCGTACGCGAGAGCCGCCCGTCGCACCCTGCTCGCCGCCCTCGGCACCGCGGTGTTCGCCGGCCGGTGGGCGTCGGGCGGGGCGGCCCCGGCGACCGGGCTCGACGCCCCGGAGAAGAAGGACATCGCGATGCGGCTGGTGTCCAGCGCGGAGAACTCCTCGCTGGACTGGAAGGCGCAGTACCGCTATATCGAGGACATCGGCGACGGCCGCGGC
This sequence comes from Streptomyces sp. NBC_00289, assembly GCF_041435115.1. NCBI lineage: Bacteria > Bacillati > Actinomycetota > Actinomycetes > Kitasatosporales > Streptomycetaceae > Streptomyces > Streptomyces sp. NBC_00289. Next base: position 2,693,112 of record NZ_CP108046.1, read on the forward strand.
TACACCGGCGGCATCATCGGCTTCTGCTCCGGTACGAGCGACATGCTCGCCCTCGTCGAGCTGTACACCGAGCGGGAACCGGGCAACGCCCTGGCCGGCTACCTGCCCGCGCTGCGGGCGGTGGACGGGACGGCCTCCCACGAGGGCCTCGACCCGGGCTTCGCCGCCGCGTGGCGCGAGGCCGCCGGCACGTCCGCCTTCCGCAGGGCGCAGCGCGACGAACGGGACCGGGTCTACTTCGACCCGGCGGTCGCCCGCGCCAAGCGGGACGGCGTCGGCACGCTCGGCCAGTTCGCCTACTTCGACGCCATGGTGATGCACGGCCCCGGCTCGGACGCCGTCAGCTTCGGCGGCATCCGCCGGCGTGCCCGGGGCCTCGCGGACACCCCGGCCGACGGCGGTGACGAGACGGCGTACCTGAATGCCTTCCTCGACGCCCGGGTGTGGGCGATGGAGCAGGAGGCGGCCCACCGCGACGTGACCCGGGTCGAGACGGCCCAACGGGTGTTCCTCGCCGCGGGCAACCTCGCCCTGACCCCGCCGCTCACGTGGCGGGTGTACGGGGACGACTACACGATCGACTGAGGAGCGAGGGGGACGGCGTCGGCCGGGCCCGGCAGCCGGGCCGGTTCCTTGCCGGGGTGGTTGAACACGAGGTTCAGCAGGACCGCCGCGAGGCACCCTGTGGAGATGCCGGAGTCCAGCACGATCCGCGCGGTCTCCGGGAAGGCGTGGTAGAACTCCGGCGCGGTGATCGGGACGATGCCGACGGCCAGCGAGACGGCCACGATCAGGACGTTGTCGCCCTTCTCCAGGGCCGCCCCGACGAGGGTCTGGATGCCGCTGGCCGCGACCGACCCGAACAGCACGACGCCCGCCCCGCCGAGCACCGGACGCGGTACGACGGCGATCAGTGAGGCCGCCACCGGGCACAGGCCCATCAGCACGAGGAATCCGCCGCCGGCCGCGACCACGTACCGGCTGCGGATGCGGGTCATGGCGACCAGCCCGATGTTCTGCGCGAAGGCGCTGCACATGAAGCCGTTGAAGAGGGGGCTGAGGGCCGAGCCGAGGGTGTCGGCCCGCAGCCCGGCCGCGATGGTCCGCTCGTCCGCGGGGCGTTCGACTATCTCGCCCAGCGCGAGCATGTCCGCGGTCGACTCGGTCATCGAGACCACCATCACCACGCACATCGACAGGATCGCGGCGAGCTGGAACCGCGGGGCGCCGAAGTGGAACGGTGCCGGGAAGCCGACCACGTCCGCGGCGGCGACGGGGCCGAAGTCGACTCCGCCGAAGGGGATCGCGAGCACGGTGCCGGCGACCAGGCCGAGCAGCACGGCGATCTGCTTGACGAAGCCGCGGGTGAAGCGGCGCAGCAGGAGCACGATCAGCAGGGTGGCGCCCGCCAGGCCCAGGTTCGTGGCCGAGCCGTAGTCGTGTGCGGCGGGGTCGGGGCCCTGCGCCCAGCCGAAGGCCACGGGCAGCAGCGACACGCCGATGAGCGTGATCACCGTGCCGGTGACGACCGGCGGGAAGAAGCGGACCGCCTTGCAGAAGACGGGAGCCGCGAGGAAGCCGAGGAGTCCGGCGACGATCACCGCGCCGAAGATGACCGGCAGGGCGTCGGACGGGTCGTCCGTGGCGGCGACGATCGCGGTCATGGGGGCGACACCGGCGAAGGTGACGCCGTTGACGAAGGGGAGCCGGGCGCCGATCTTCCAGATCCCGAGGGTCTGCAGGAAGGTGGCGAGGCCGGCGGTGAACAGGCAGGCGCCGGTGAGGAAGGTGAGTTCGGTGCCGGTCAGGCCGATGGCCGCGCCGACGATCAGGGGCGGGGCGACGACTCCCGCGTACATGGCGGCCACGTGCTGCAGACCGCTGGTCGCCAGCTTGAGGACAGGGAGTTTCTCGTCAACGGGGTGGGTGGTCACGGCGGCTCCTCCGGTCGGTTGCACGTCGGCTCCGACGTGGGTGTCAAGGAGGTGGTGCGGGTGGGCAGGGGGTACCTCCACCCGGGCGGGGCATGGGGCGGAGAGGGGGAGGGACCGGGACGGGACCGTGCCGGGGCGCGTGCGTCCACACGCGCCCCGGGGACGGCCGCCGTGCACCCTGTGCGGGTCCACGGCCGCCGGCCGGGAGCCGTCCCTCCCGACCGGAGATCAAGTGCCGTACGGGGACCGGGAGATCAGGCCCGGGCGGCGATCTTCGCCAGCCGCTGCGCCTGTGCCCGCGTGGAGCGGGCGATCGCGTCCTCGTCGGCGTGCAGCAGACGGTTGTTCTCGACGATCTGGCGGCCGCCCACGAAGGAGGCCGTGACCGGGGCCGCGGCGCCGAAGACCAGCGCGGTCACCGGGTCGGCGATGGAGGCGTGGGCCAGCGTGTCGAGCTTCCACAGCACCAGGTCGGCGAGCTTGCCCGGCTCCAGGGAACCGGTCTCCGGTGCGCGGCCCAGGACCTGGGCGCCGCCGTAGGTGCCCAGGCGCAGTGCCTGACGGGCGTTGAGGGCGGCCTCGCGGTGGGCGCCGAGGCGGTTGATGAGCAGTGCGTTGCGCAGTTCGGTGTGGAGTTCGCCGGACTCGTTGGAGGCCGTGCCGTCGACGCCGAGGCCGACCGGGACGCCGGCGGCGAGCAGGTCCGGGACCCGGGCGATACCGGCCGCGAGCCGGGCGTTGGACGACGGGCAGTGCGCGACACCGGTCTTCGTCCGGGCGAAGGCGGCGATGTCGGAGTCGTTCATGTGGACGCAGTGCGCCATCCACACGTCCTCGCCGAGCCAGCCGGTGGACTCGAAGTAGTCGGTGGGGCCCATGCCGAACAGCTCGTGGCAGAACTTCTCCTCCTCCACGGTCTCCGAGCCGTGGGTGTGCAGCCGTACGCCCTTGCGGCGGGCCAGTTCGGCGCCCTGCCGCATCAGTTCGGTGGAGACGGAGAAGGGCGAACAGGGCGCTACGGCCACCTGGGTCATGGCGTCGAAGGAGGCGTCGTGGTGCTCGTCGATGGTCGCCTCGGTGGCGGCCAGGGCGTCTTCGAGGGTCTCGACGGCGAAGTCCGGCGGCAGGCCGCCGTCCTTCTCGCTGCGGTCCATGGAGCCGCGGGCGAGGGTGAAGCGGACGCCCATCTCGCGGGCGGCGCGGATGACGGCGCCGGACAGGTCGCCGGAGCCCTTCGGGAAGACGTAGTGGTGGTCCATGGCGGTGGTGACGCCACCGCGGGCCATCATCGCCAGGGAGCCCTGGGCGGCCGAGTACACCATTTCCTCGTCGATGCGCGCCCAGGTCGGGTACAGCGCGACGAGCCAGTCGAAGAGGTTGTGGTCGGTGGCCAGGCCCCGGGTGATCCACTGGTAGTAGTGGTGGTGGGTGTTGACCAGTCCGGGGGTGACGAGGTGGCCCGAGGCGTCGATACGGCGTTCGACGTTCGCCAGGTCCTCGGGGGCCCTTCCCGCGCCGAGCGACTCGATGCGGTTGCCGGCGACGACGACATGCCCGGAGGCGTACTCGGTGTCGTGCGCGTCGACGGTCGCGATCGCACAGTTCTCGAACACGATCCGCTGGGCTGCTGCCATGATGCGTCCTTTGCACTCGGTGGTCTCCGGGGAGAGGGCACGGCAGGACCCTGAGAGGTTTGAGTGCCGTGGCCGGGAGACCGTTCCCCGGCCACGGGTGCCGAAAGTGGGGCGTCAGAGGGTGGTGAGGTCCACCGGGATCCGCGCCTCGCAGCCGTCCCGCAGGACGGTGGCCTCGATCAGGCCGTAGGGCCGGTCGGCGGCGAAGTACACCTCGTTGTCGTTCTTCAGGCCGAAGGGCTCGAGGTCCACGAGGAAGTGGTGCTTGTTCGGGAGCGAGAAGCGGACCTCGTCGATCTCGCCGCGCCGGTCGATGATCCGCGACCCCATCTGGTAGAGCGTCTGCTGGAGCGACAGCGAGTACGTCTCGGCGAAGGCCTGGAGCAGGTGCCCGCGCGTCTGCTCGTACGACTCCTCCCAGTCCGGCGTCTCCCGCTCGTCGCCGGACCAGTTGAAGCGCCAGCGCGCGGAGACCTCGGTCGCCAGGATGCGGTCGTACGCCTCGGGGAGCGTCGTGTACTTGTCCTTGACGTAGCCCCAGAACTCGGAGTCGGTCGAGTTCATCACGACCAGGTCCTTCAGGCCGGAGACGACCTCCCAGGACGAGCCGTCGTAGGTGATCTGCGCGACCCGGGTCTCCCGGCCCTGGCGGACGAAGGAGTGCTCGCCCCGGCCGGCGCCGCCCGGGCCGGTCTCGGCGTCGGAGGTCGCGATCCGCTCCCAGGCGTACTCCTCGACGCGGATGCGGGCCCGTCTGATCGGCTCCTGCGAGGTCACGAAGTGCCGGGCGAGATGGATGCCGAACTGCTCGGCCGACTCGATGCCGTGCTCCTTGGCGAACGCGTACACCGTGTTCTTGGTGGTGTCGGTCGGCAGGACGTTGGCGTTCGAGCCGGAGTAGTGCACCTCCTCCATGTCGCCGCTGAGCGCCACGGAGACGTTCAGGTCCTTGATGTGGTGGGTCGCGCCGTCCCGGGTGATCTTCACGACCCGGTTCTCCGCCTTGCCGTACTGGTTCTGTCCCAGCATCACGGGGCGGCCGGTTCGGGGATTGTCTGCCATGTGTCTGCTAGCTCCCTCGGTATACGGAGTAGCCGAACGGGTTGAGCAGCAGCGGTACGTGGTAGTGCTCGCCCGGCACGACGGCGAACGTGATCGCCACCTCCGGGAAGAACACCGCCCCGGCACCGCTGTCCCGGTTCGCGGGGGCGTCCTGCTGCGCATCGGCTTGCTTCTTCTCGAAATACGGCTCCACGGCGAAGTCGAGCCGCACGTGGGTGGTTTCCTCCGGCAGGGCCGGCAGGTCCTTGCACCGCCCGTCCACATCGGTCGCCGAGCCGCCGAGCTCCCGCCACCGCGCGCCGCGGCCGGCGCGGCACGCGAGCCGGACGGCGACGCCCCCGGCGGGTCGGCCGACGCTGGTGTCCAGGATGTGCGTGGACACGGAGGCGGTGGTGCTGGTGCTCATGGTCGGGCGTCCTCTTCGACGAGTAGGGCCAGGCGGAGACGGTTGATCATGCCCAGCTCGGTGCGGACGGTCTCCCACTCCTGCTCCGGCGTGTTGCCGAGCCGCTCCCTGGCCGCGTCGCGCATCTGCTCGCCGGTCCGGCCGGTGGCGCAGATGAGGAAGACATGGCCGAACTTCTCCTGGTAGGCCAGGTTCAGTTCGAGCATCTCCGCCTTGAGCTCCGCGGAGGCGCCGGCCATGCCGCGCTGTTCGCGGGCCGAGGTCGGGTCGCCCGGCTCGGGCCGGCCGATCGGCGGGTGCCCGGCCATGGCCTCCGCGAGGTCCTCGGCACTCAGCCCGGACATGGCGGCGTCACTGGCGGTGAGGAGTTCGTCGGTGGTGGCGCAGGGGCGGGCGGCGAGCAGTCGCCTCGCCCAGGTGGTGGAGGCGCACGCCTCATGGAGCGCGGCGAGGGCCGCGGACTCCTCGAGATCATTGAACCGGGCCAGGCCCGGGGGCGTGGAAGTCGACGTCACGGAAGCCTCCGTGGCCGCGAACGGCCTTCGTGCTGAACGGGCTGCGGACAGCTAACGCCCCTCCGCGACACCACGTCAACACTTTGTTGAAAATTCCGGGTAACGAACCCGGCCCGCCGCGCTCAGCCCTGCTTCTCGCGGTTCAGGTAGTTGTAGACCGTGAAGCGGCTCACCCCGAGCGCGCTCGCCACGGTCTCCACGCCGTGCCGCACGGAGAAGGCGCCACGCGCCTCGAGTATCCGCACGACCTCCTGCTTGGCCTTGCGGTCCAGATCGGCGAGGGGCTTGCCCTGCCTGCGCTCCATGGCGGCCAGGATGTGGTCGAGCGAGTCGGCGAGCTGGGGCAGACGTACGGCGACGACGTCGGCCCCCTGCCAGGCGAGCACGACATCCTCGGGGCCGGCCTCGTCGGGCGGGAGCATCTCCCCGCCCATGGCGTCGACCAGCGGCTTCACGGCCGCGATGAAGGGCTCGTCCCCGGCGCCGGTCATTCCGGGCCCTCCCCGACCACGTTGACCTGGAGCGAGATCCGGGTGGCGCCCGCCTCCAGGGTCCTGCGCAGCAGCGCGTCCACGGCGGAGAGCACGGCGTCGGCACCACCCTCGGCCGTGTTGCCGAACGGGCCGACGTCCACCGCGTCCAGCTCGGCCGCCTCGACGACCTGACGGGCCACCACCGCATGCGCGGGTGGCTCGTCGAGGTCGAAGGGCTCGGTCGTGAACTCCACTCTCAATCGCACGCGCACAACCTAACGCGCGGCGCCGTTTTCCGCCGACCCCTCTTGACAAGCTCCGACGCCCGGCGGCAATCTTCCAATAAGCAGAAACCAACTTCCGCAATACGGAAATCGTCCTCGCCTCGACACGGAAGGAGCGCGGCCCCGATGCCAGGTCCCGAATCGAGCACAGCCGCAGATCAGCGCTTCAGCGTCAACCTGTCGATCCTCTTCACGGAACTCCCGCTCCTGGAGCGCCCCGCGGCCGCCGCCGCGGCCGGCTTCACCGCGGTCGAACTGTGGTGGCCCTGGATCGACTCCCCCACACCCGCGCGCTCGGAACTCGACGCCCTCAGGAGGGCGATCGAGGACGCGGGAGTCCGGCTCACGGGCCTGAACTTCTACGCCGGACAGCTCCCCGGCCCCGACCGCGGCGCCCTGTCGGTTCCCGGCGAGGAGTCCGAGCGGTTCCGCGCCAACATCGACGTGACCGCCGACTTCGCCCGCTCCCTCGGCTGCACGGCGCTGAACGCCCTGTACGGCAACCGCGTCGAGGGCGTGGACCCGGCCGAACAGGACGCGCTGGCGCTGGAGAACCTGGTCCTCGCGGCCCGGGCGGCCGACCGGATCGGCGCGATCCTGCTGGTCGAGGCGCTCAACCGGCCGGAGTCCCCGCGGTACCCGCTGGTCAGCGCCCCGGCCGCCGTCGGCATCGTCGACAAGGTCGACGCGGCCACCGGGCTCGGCAACGCGCGGTTCCTGATGGACCTCTACCACCTGTCGATGAACGGCGAGGACCTGCCGTCGGTGATCGAGCGGTACGCGCCCCGCACCGGCCACGTCCAGATCGCCGACAACCCCGGCCGAGGCGCTCCGGGCACCGGCACGCTGCCGCTGGAGGACCTGCTCGGCCGGCTGCGGAAGGCCGGCTACGAGGGCTGGGTCGGCCTGGAGTACAAGCCGGGCGACCGCCCGAGCGCGGAGGCCTTCGACTGGCTGCCCGCCGAGGCCCGAGCCGCCCGCTGAGCGGCACCCCATCAGACGCAGCACAGAAGTCAGAGAGGCACCCTCATGAGCAACAACCTCCCCAAGGTGGCCTGGATCGGCCTCGGCATCATGGGCTCGCCCATGTCGGAGAACCTGATCAAGGCGGGGTACGGCGTCACCGGCCACACCCTGGAACAGGACAAGCTCGACCGGCTGACCGCCGCAGGCGGCACCGCGGCCGGCTCGATCGCCGAGGCCGTGCGGGACGCCGACGTCGTCATCACGATGGTGCCCGCGTCCCCGCAGGTGGAGGCCATCGCCTACGGCCCGGACGGCATCCTGGCCCACGCGAGGCCCGGCGCCCTGCTCGTCGACATGTCGTCGATCACCCCGCAGACGTCCGTCGACCTCGCGAAGGCCGCCGCGGACCGGGGCATCCGCGTCCTGGACGCACCGGTGTCCGGCGGCGAGGCCGGTGCCGTCGAGGCGGTCCTTTCCATCATGGTCGGCGGCGAACAGGCCGACTTCGACGAGGCGCGGCCGCTCTTCGAGGCACTCGGCAGGACCATCGTGCTGTGCGGTCCGCACGGCGCGGGTCAGACCGTGAAGGCCGCCAACCAGCTGATCGTGGCCGTGAACATCCAGGCGTGCGCCGAGGCCGTGGTCTTCCTGGAGAAGTCGGGCGTGGACCTGAAGGCGGCCCTGGACGTGCTCGGCGGCGGGCTCGCGGGCTCCACCGTCCTGACGCGCAAGAAGGACAACTTCCTGGCCCGCGACTTCAGGCCGGGCTTCCGTGTCGACCTGCACCACAAGGACATGGGCATCGTCACCGACGCGGCCCGCGCCGTCGGCGCGGCCCTGCCCGTCGGCGCCGTGGTCGCCCAGCTGGTGGCCGGCCTGCGCGCCCAGGGCGACGGTGGCCTCGACCACTCGGCCCTGCTGCGGGGCGTGGAGCGCCTGTCCGGCGCCCGGCTCTGACCTCCCCCAGACCCCGGGCGGCGTCGCCGCTGACATCTGTCCTGTCGCGCCCAGGCGACGGCGCCGCCCGGAACCAGCCACACCGAAGAGTCCCGCCCGATCACGTCCACCGGCGGCCCGTCCCGGGTCCGGCGGCGACGTGACCGGGAAGGACCCGGCCCGCGTGCGGCGTCCGACCACGGGTCCCGACGCCGTACGCACAGCCCGCGACACCACTGTGCGACCCGGATGAGGGGTGCTCGCCGGTGGGGCGTGGGCGGGATGGGACCGCGGCGGCGCGTGAGCCAGTGCGGTGGCGAAGGTTCCGGAGCCTCCTTCTTCGACCTGAGGGAAGGAGGCCCCGGTTCGTCGCGGCCGCCGCGGTCCCAGCCCAGAACGGCACTCTCGCACGGCGACGAGCGCCGGACACGGACGGTCCCGTGTCCGGCGCTCGTCGCCGTCCCGGGGCGCCGGAGGAGTCGGGGGCGGGGGAACCGGGATGCGGATCTGCCGGGTCCGCAGGAGTCTGAACACATGGCACCTCCCACGCCGCATCCGCACATCGTGGTGCACGCACCGGCCCTCGACGGCTCCCGGCGGGTGACGGCCGGGGACACGGTCCTCGGTATCGCCTCCCATCTGGACGACGTGGTCGAGATCCTCCGGCTGGCCGACCTCGACCGCATCGAGGTGGAGGAGAGCGACTTCATCGAGTGGCAGGGCGGCGGCCCCGAGGACTGGCCGGGACTGTCCGAGCGCGAGGAGGACTGAACCCCGCGCGATGCGGTCCCGTCCACGGCGCCGGTGCGGTCCGGTCCACGGCGCCGACTCGTCGGCGGTGGCGGACGCGTACGACGGACGGCGTAGGACCGCTACGGAACCCTCAGAACAACCTCTGAACTTCGTTCAAAAGGCTTCGCCGGGGCCTCACCGCGGGCACATCCTGGTGCACGGGGCGGCCCGCCGGCACGGGGGCGGCGGGCCGCCCGCCGGGGGACGTTCGCACGGGGGTGCAATGAACGAGGACACGGATTTCCGGCCGAGCCCGCAGGACGTCGCTCTGCTGCGCGGCGGCCCACGGGCCGCCGTCACCGTCGCCGTGCTGGCGCTGCATCTGCGGGGCGCGGTCGAAACCGGCCGTCCGGGCACGCTGCGCAAGGCCAATCGCCCGGACGGCGGACCGCCCGACTACCGGCACCCGTTGGAGAAGGCGGTGCGCGTCGGGCTCTACCGGCCCGCCGGACCACGGGAGTTGCTCAGCCGCTCGGTCGTACGTCAGGCGTTGGCGCGAATGCGGCGCGAGGCGACGGCGGCCGGGCTGCTGCGTTCCGTCCCGCCCGGCAGGACCCGCGCCGCCCGCCGCCGTCTCGCGGAGCTCCGCGAACGCCGTCCGCTGCCGGCCGACGGCGACGTACTGCCGGACGAGGACGCCCTGTTCGCCGTCGCTCTGTACGGCGGCCGGGCCCTGACGGCCCTCGTCCCGGTCTTCGCCCGGGACTCCGGGCTGCTCGGCCGGGGCGCACTGGCGGACGAGGGTCTTTTCCCGCACGGCCTGGGCAGCGGCCTCCGCGGCCTCATCGGCGACGAGGGCACGACCGGCCGGGACGAGCACGGTCACGGGTCCGGGTCGGACCATGGGCATGCGCATGGGTACGGCCATGACCACGGGGGCGGTGGCTACGGCTGCGGTGGTGGCGGCGGCGGTGGCGGCTCGGACTGACCGGGCGACGGCGGAAGGGCGGCCCGTCCCGGCAGGACGGGCCGCCTCGCGGCACCGCTGGCGTCAGACCCGCCGATGGGCCTCCGGTGTCAGACCTTCAGGGTCCTGATCGAGGTCGGCGCATGGCCGGGCTCGGTCGCGATCTCCTCGAACTCGACGACGTTGCCGATGTCGTTGGTGGTCGACATGGAGATGTTGGTGACGCGCTCCAGGATCGCCTCGACGACGACCGGCACCTGGTGCTCGGCGGCGAGCTTCTTGGCCTGTTCGAGGGCGGCGCCGAGTTCGTTCGGGTCGGTCACCCGGATCGCCTTGCAGCCGAGGCCCTCGGCGACCTTGACGTGGTCGACGCCGTAGACGCCCAGTTCGGGCGAGTTGATGTTCTCGAACTCCAGCTTGACCTGGAAGTCGATGTCGAACGCCCGCTGCGCCTGGCGGATCAGGCCCAGATAGGCGTTGTTGACGAGGACGTGGACGTACGGGATCTTGTGCTGCGCCCCGACCGCCAACTCCTCGATCATGAACTGGAAGTCGTAGTCGCCGGAGAGCGCCACCACGGTCGCCTCCGGGTCGGCCTTCGCCACGCCCAGCGCGGCCGGGATCGTCCAGCCGAGCGGGCCCGCCTGGCCGCAGTTGATCCAGTGCCGCGGCCGGAAGACGTGCAGCATCTGGGCGCCGGCGATCTGCGAGAGGCCGATGGTGGACACGTACCGGGTGTCCGGACCGAACGCCTTGTTCATCTCCTCGTACACGCGCTGCGGCTTGATCGGGATGTCGTCGAAGTGCGTACGGCGCTGGAGTGTGGCCTTCCTGTCCTGCGCGGCGGCCGCCCAGGCGGAGCGGTCGGGCAGCCGGCCGGCCGCCTTCGCCTCCCGTGCCACCTCGACGAAGAGCTCCAGCGCGGCCTTGGCGTCGGAGGCGATGCCGTAGTCCGGGGCGAAGATCCTGCCGATCTGGGTCGGCTCGATGTCGACGTGCACGAAGGTGCGACCGGCCGTGTAGACGTCCAGCCTGCCGGTGTGACGGTTGGCCCAGCGGTTGCCGATGCCGAGGACGAAGTCGGACTCCAGGAAGGTCGCGTTGCCGTAGCGGTGCGAGGTCTGCAGGCCGACCATGCCGGCGTTGAGCTCGTGGTCGTCGGGCAGGACGCCCCAGCCCATCAGGGTCGGAACGACCGGCGTGCCGGTCAACTCGGCGAACTCGACGAGCAGTTCGCAGGCATCGGCGCCGATGACCCCGCCGCCTGCCACGATCAGCGGGCGCTGGGAGGCGTTCAGCAGCCCGAGCGCCTTCTCGATCTGGGCACGGGTCGCGGCCGGCTTGAAGACCGGGAGCGGCTCGTAGGTCTCCGGGTCGAACTCGATCTCGGTCAGCTGGACGTCGATGGGCAGGTCGACGAGGACCGGGCCGGGCCGGCCGGAGCGCATCAGGTGGAAGGCCTTCTGGAAGACGCCGGGAACCTGGGCGGCCTCCAGCACCGTGACAGACCACTTGGTCACCGGCCCCGCGATCGAGGCGATGTCGACGGCCTGGAAGTCCTCCTTGTGGATCACCGCGGTCGGCGCCTGGCCCGTGATGCACAGGATCGGCACGGAGTCGCCGATCGCCGAGTAGAGCCCCGTGATCATGTCCGTGCCGGCGGGTCCCGAGGTGCCGACGCAGACGCCGATGTTGCCGGCGCGGGTGCGGGTGTAGCCCTCGGCCATGTGCGAGGCGCCCTCCACATGACGGGCGAGGGTGTGGTGGATGCCGCCGGAGTCCCTCAGCGCGGCGTAGAAGGGGTTGATCGCCGCGCCGGGGACACCGAACGCACCGGTGACGCCCTCGCGCTTGAGGATCTCAACTGCCGCGCGGGCAGCGGTCATACGAGCCATCGAGTACTCCTGCCTCGGCTGTCGGATTCGCACTCCCGTCGCGCCCCGCGGTGAGCTCTTCCGGTTCCCGCTTCCGCATTGTTTCCACATTACGGAAGTTACTTTCTACTATCTGGAAGCAATGTAGGTGGGCGGGCGCAGGGCGTCAAGGGGAGCGAAGGACGCCCAAGGAGGCCGAAGGACGGACAGGCGGGGGCCGGGTGGAGGACGATGGGGGCATGCCCGAGAGCGTGCCGGTGCGCTGCCCGGCCTGCCGGCGCGAGCAGGTCTACGCGCCACCGTCGTATCCCTGCGTGTGCGGCTCCCCCGTCGCCCCGCCGCTGGACCGGCGTGCCGTGCCGACCGCCGTCACCCACCGGGCCTGGGACGAGGAGTGGGTCTCCGTGCGCTGCGAGGCCTGCGGCCGCCGCGACCAATGGCCCCGGCCGGAACTGGGCTGCTCGTGCGGGACGGTCCTGCTCATCCCGGTGGCACGGGCCCACCCGGACACCGGGTACGGCGGCGGCCCGGACTCGGCCTACGGCGGCGGCCCGGACACCAGCTCCGACTCGGGAGACGGCCCGAGAACCGGCTCAGGCCTGGGCGGCGGCCCGGACACCGGCTCAGGCTCGGGCGGCGGCCCGAACACCGGATCGGGCGGCGGCCCGGACACCGGCTCACGCTCGGACGGCGACCCCAACACCGGCTCGGACGGCGGCACCACCGGATCGGGCGGCGGCCCGGACACCGGCTCGGACGGCGACCCGCCGAGGCCCGGCGCGCCGACGCCACCGTCACCGCTTCCGCCCCCGTCCTCGCCCCCGCCCTCGTCCGTCCGCCCGCCACCGCCCCCGCGCTCACGCCCGGCCTTCCAGCCCGTCACGATCCGCACCGCACGCGACGCGGTCACGGCCGCGGCCCTGTATCTGCGGTGGCTCGGCCACCGGGACGTCCGCCCCGCCGGCCGGCGCCCCCCGTCAGGTGTCGGGCTCGCCGCCGATGACCTGCTGGCCCGGGTGGAGCCGACGGTGCGTCCGGCCTCGCTCAGGGACGTGGAGTGCCTGTGGCTGACCGCCATGACGGAGTCCGCGGACTGCGTCTACTTCTCCCTCGCCGGATACACCACCGACGCCCGGGCCCGCGCCGACGGCCTCGGCGTCCCCCTCTTCGTGCTCGACCTCACGGGCGCACCCCGGCCCGTCAACGCCCCCGCCGCCGAACTCGACGCCACGGCCCCACGCGAGCCCGGAGGCGCCCAGGGGTCATAGGGCGGCCCGGGTGAGGGACGGCGTCGGCGGCCTCCCGGGGCCTACAGGCCGTATCCCTCGCGCAGTTCGACCTTGCGCACCTTCCCGGAGACCGTCATGGGGAAGGAGTCGAGGACCCGCAGTCCGGACGGGATCTTGTAGTGGGCCAACCGGCCCGCGCAGAACGCGCGCAGTTCCTCCAGCGTCGGCGGGTCGGCCGGATCGCGCGGGATGACGCAGGCGAGGACCTCCTCGCCGTAGCGCTCGTGCGGCACGCCGACCACCTGTACGTCCGCGATCTTGGGGTGGCCGTAGAGGAACTCCTCGATCTCGCGGGGGTAGATGTTCTCCCCGCCCCGGATGATCATGTCCTTGATACGGCCGACGATCTCGACGTAGCCGTCCTCGCGCATCACCGCCAGGTCGCCGGTGTGCATCCAGCGGCCCGCGTCGACGGCCTCGGCGGTCTTCTCCGGCTCGTTCCAGTAGCCGAGCATGACGCTGTAGCCGCGGGTGCACAACTCACCCGCCTCACCCCGGGGTTGGGTCACCCCGGTCGCCGGGTCCACCACCTTCGCCTCGATGTGCGGCAGGACGCGTCCGACGGTCGTGGTGCGGTGCTCGAGGTCGTCGTCACGTCGCGTCTGGAGGGACACCGGGGACGTCTCGGTCATGCCGTAGCAGATGGACACCTCCTCCATGTGCATCTCGGCGACCACCCGCTTCATCACCTCCACCGGGCAGGGCGAGCCGGCCATGATGCCGGTACGCAGGGAGGTCAGGTCGTAGCCGGCGAAGTCCGGCAGGTTCAACTCCGCGATGAACATGGTGGGGACGCCGTACAGGGAGGTGCAGCGCTCATCCTGGACCGCGCGCAGTGTCGCCGCCGGGTCGAAGGACGGCGCCGGAATGACCAGGCAGGCGCCGTGCGAGGTCGCGGCGAGGTTGCCCATCACCATGCCGAAGCAGTGGTAGAAGGGCACCGGCACACAGACCCGGTCCTGCTCGCTGTAGGCGATCAACTCCCCTACGAAGTAACCGTTGTTGAGGATGTTGTGGTGGGAGAGGGTGGCCCCCTTGGGGAAGCCCGTCGTACCCGAGGTGTACTGGATGTTGATCGGGTCGTCGCAGGACAGTTCGCTCGCGCGGATCCGCAGCCGCTCCGCCAGATCGGGTGTCCCGCGCCCGGTGAACGCCTCCCAACCCCGGTCTCCGATGTAGACCGTCTCCCGCAACCGCGGGCACTTCCCGCGTACTTCCTCGACCATCGCCCGGTAGTCGCTGGTCTTGTGCCGGAGGGAGGCGAAGAGGAGGGAGATCCCGGCCTGCCGGAGGACGTACTCGACCTCGTGGGTGCGGTACGCCGGGTTGATGTTCACCATGATCGCGCCGATGCGGGCGGTGGCGTACTGGACGAGCACCCACTCGGGGCAGTTGACCGCCCAGATGCCCACCCGGTCGCCCGCCTCGACCCCGCTTGCCAGCAGGGCGCGGGCCAGCCGGTCGACGTCCGAGGCGAACCCCGCGTACGTCCAGCGCCGTCCGGACGGGAGGTCGACGAGGGCCTCGCGGTCGGGCCAGGCCGCGACCGTCCGGGCCAGGTTGGCCCCGATCGTGTCGCCGAGCAGTACCGTGCCGCTCGTGCCGTGCGCGTACGACGGCTGGGTGCGGGAGTGCTGGGCGTGGCGCGGTTCGGTCACCGGAAGTCCTCCTCGCGGTACTCGTCGGCCGAGCCGGCGGCCGTGGCCTCGCGCAGCTCGATCCGGCGGATCTTGCCGGACACGGTCTTGGGCAGGGGGGCGAACTCCAGGCGGCGCAGGCGCTTGTAGGGGGCCAGGACCTGCCGGGAATGCTCGAACAGCACCTTCGCCGTGTCGGGGCCCGGCTCCCAGCCCTCCGCGAGGACGACGTACGCCTTGGGTACGGCCAGGCGCAGTTCGTCGGGGGCGGGTACGACGGCCGCCTCGGCCACCGCCTCGTGTTCGAGCAGCGCGCTCTCCAGCTCGAAGGGGGAGATCTTGTAGTCGGAGGCCTTGAAGACGTCGTCGGCGCGGCCGACGTAGGTGATGTAGCCGTCGGCGTCCCGTGAGCCGATGTCGCCGGTCCGGTAGTAGCCCCCGGCCATCGCCTCCGCCGTACGGTCGGCGTCGCCGTGGTACCCGGTCATCAGGCCGACCGGCTTCGCCGACAGGTCGAGGGCGATCTCGCCCTCGGCTGCGCCGGGGGCACCCGAGACCGGATCGAGGAGTTCGACGCGGTATCCGGGACTGGGCCGTCCCATGGAGCCCGTCTTCAGGGGCTGGCCGGGGCTGTTGGAGACCTGGACCGCGGTCTCGGTCTGGCCGAAGCCGTCCCGGATGGTCACCCCCCAGGCCCGCCGCACCTGCTCGATGACCTCGGGATTGAGCGGCTCGCCGGCGGCCACGGCCTCGCGGGGCGGGGTGCGCAGCTGGGTCAGGTCGGCCTGGATGAGCATGCGCCACACGGTCGGCGGGGCGCAGAAGGTGGTCACGCCGGCGCGGTCCATCTCCGCCAGCAGGCGGGGTGCGTCGAAGCGCGTGTAGTTGTGCAGGAAGACCGTCGCCTCCGCGTTCCACGGCGCGAACAGGTTGGACCAGGCGTGCTTGGCCCACCCCGGCGAGGAGATGTTCAGGTGCACGTCACCGGGCTTGAGGCCGATCCAGTACATGGTCGCCAGGTGTCCGACCGGGTAGGACACGTGGGTGTGCTCGACGAGCTTGGGGCGGGCGGTGGTGCCCGAGGTGAAGTAGAGCATCAGCGGGTCGTCGGCGAGGGTGGGCCCGTCGGGCGTGAAGCCGGCGGGAGCCGCGTACGCGTCCTCGTACGGCTGCCAGCCCGCCGGCGCCCCGCCGACCGCGATACGGGTGTAGCGGCCGGGCACCTCGTCGAACTTGCCGGTGTCCTCCGCGCGCACCAGGACGTGCCGGACCTGGCCGCGCTCGACCCGGTCGCGCAGGTCGGCGGGCCCGAGCAGCGGGGTGGCCGGGATGACGACGGCGCGCAGCTTCATCGCGGCCAGGGCCGTCTCCCACAGTTCGGCCTGGTTGCCGAGCATGACGAGGATGCGGTCCTCGGCGCGGACCCCCCACTCGCGCAGCCGGTTCGCGACCCGGTCGGAGCGCTCGGACATCTCGGCGAAGGACCGCACGGTCTCGGTGCCGTCCTCCTCGACGATGTGCAGCGCGGTCCGCTCGTTGCCCTCCGCGATGACGTCGAACCAGTCGAGCGCCCAGTTGAAGTGCCGCGGCCTGGGCCAGGAGAAGCCGTCGTAGGCGGTGGCGTAGTCCTCGCGGTGTGCCAGCAGGAAGTCCCGCGCGCTGCGGAAGAGCTCCGTGGTCATCAATACTCCTCTTCGGTCGTCCACCTCAGGGGCCGGCCTCGCTCCCGCTCGGTGCCGGACCATTGCCGGGCGGCTGTCTGCCATCGTGTAATCCGTGATGCAGGTCTCACTACCCCCGTACGGGGGTGTGCGCCGCACAGAAGGGACGAGGACGTGGCAGTAGACCCGATCGGGGCAACCGGAGCCGTGGAGATACGCGGTGCGCTGCTCCGGCTGCGGCGCACGACGGGGCTCCCGGTCGCCTTCGGCGGCCTGGTGGACGGCGGGCGTCCGCAGATGCGCATCAGCGAACTGTGCGGCACCGCCACACCCGCCCTGAGCGCGCTGGCGGTGACCTCGGGCAACGGCCTCGGCGGCAAGGCGGTGGCCCTGGCCCGTCCCTGCGCCGTGACGGACTACTCCTCCTCTCGGCAGATCAGCCACGAGTACGACACCGCCGTCGCCACCGAGGGGCTGCGGTCGGTGCTCGCGGTACCGGTGGTCGTACGGCGCCGGGTGCGCGGTGTGCTGTACGGCGCCCTGCGCACGGCCCAGCCACTGGGCGACCGCACGCTGAGCGCGGCGATGCAGGCGGCGCGGGACGTGGAGCAGGCGCTGGTCCTGAGCGACGAGACGCGGGCCGTGCGTGAGGAGGCGCGGGCGGTGCTGGTCGCCGCGCGGGCCGAGCCGGCCCGTGGGCCCGGGTCCGGAGCGGCGCTGGAGCGGGTGCGGGAGGCGCATGCGGCGTTGCGGGCGCTGGCGCCCCGGCTGACCGATCCCGCGCTGCGGGCGGAGTTGCTGGACGCCTGTGACCTGCTGGCCGGCGGGGTGCCGGGGGCGCCGGGGGCGTGTCTTGCTCCCCGGGAGCTGGACGTGCTGGCGTGCGTGGCCGCGGGGGCGACCAACGCGGCGGCGGCGGACCGGCTGGGCCTGCGGGCCGAGACGGTGAAGGGATATCTGAGGTCGGCGATGCGGAAACTCGGGGCCCGCACCCGCGGAGAGGCCGTCGTCGCCGCACGCCGGGCGGGGGTGTTGCCGTAGTCCACCGGGATTTTCCGGCCGCCTCAGGCATTTGGCATGCACACGCCAGTTGCGTGATATTCACCCAGGCGTACATTGAATTTATCCATGCCTCACCTGCTTGTTATATCCCTCACCACTCCATCCGTCCGAATTTCAAAGAGTTGTTGCCTAGAATTTGGCCGTAACACGACACAGGAGGGGAGCGGTGACCGTGCGACGGGACTTCCAGGAGCCTGCCAGATGCCGCCCCGACCTGGTCATCGGCAGGGAGGAACTGTCCACCGCCGCTCGTGACCAGCTCAGGCGGGGTGGCAGCGTGCTGCTCCACGGCCCGGCCGGAATAGGAAAGTCGACCGTGCTGCGGTCATTGGCCGCGGAATACGGCGAGTCGGCGCGGACCGTGCTGCGCTGCTCGGCGACCGAGTCCGAATCCCACCTCCCCTTCCTGGCCCTGGCCGACCTCCTCGGCCTGGCCCTCGGCGAGGTCTCCGACCAGCTTCCCGCGGCCCAGCGCACGGCCCTGGAGTCGGCGCTCACCGGGCGCGGCGAGTCCACCCTGCAACGCGACGGACTGGCGCTGCGCCTGGCCGTGCTGTCCGCGCTGCGCGCGCTCGCCGCCAAGGGCCCCGTCCTGGTCGTCGCCGACGACCTCCAGTGGCTGGATCCGGCCAGCGCGGAACTGCTCGGCTTCGCCGCCCGCCGCCTGGGCGACACCCCCGTGCAGATGCTGTTCGCGGTGCGGACCGAGGGACAGGAGTACGACCGCCATCTACGCGCGTCCCCGCCGGACACCGTCGCCGTCCGGCTCGGCCCGCTCACCCGCGCGCAGGTGTCGGCGCTGCTCGACCACCGCGGCTACACCGGCCTGCCCCGCTCCACCGTCCGCGACATCCACCGCACCAGCGGCGGCAACCCGCTGTTCGCGCTCGAACTCGGTCGCGCCCTGGCCGAGAACCCGACCCCGCCCCGGCCGGGCGAGCCGCTGCCGGTGCCCACCTCGCTGCGGGCCCTGGTGCTGAACCGGCTGGAGATGCTCTCCTACGAGGCCCGCCGCACCCTGCTCGTGGCCAGCGCGGGCGCCCGCCCCACCGTCGCCCTGCTGCACGCGGCCGGCCGGGAGAACGCCGAGGCCGAGACGGCACAGGCGGCCGAGCTGGGGCTGCTCGCGACGGAGCCCGAGGGTCCCGCCGTACGGTTCGCGCACCCCCTGATCTCGGCGGCGCTGTACGCGGAGGCTCCCGCCCAGGACCGGCGGGCCGCGCACGCCGCGCTGTCCACCGCCGCCTCCGACCCCATCGAACGGGCCCGGCACCTGGCCCTGGCGACCACCGGCACCGACCCCGACGTGGCCGCCCGGCTCGCCGAGGCCGCCACCCTGGCCCGGGACCGCGGAGCACCGTCGGTGGCCGCGTCGATGGGGCTGCTCGCCGCCCGGCACACCCCCGCGGACAGCACACCGGGCCCCGACGAGCGGCGGTTGCAGGCCGCCGAGGACGCGATCACCTCCGGAGAGGTCGACCTGGCCCGGGACATCGCACACGACGTGCTGGGCCGCGCCACCGTCCCCGCCGACCGGGTGCGGGCCTGGATGGTGGTGATCGAGGCGGCCGGACAGGCCCTCGGCGACGTGGACGCCGTCTTCCCGCAGGCGCTGGCCGACGCGGGCGACGATCCGCGGCTGCTCGCCCTGGTCCACTACCAGCTCGCCTGGCGGGGACTCGTGGTGGAGGGCGACTTCGCGGAGGGCCGGGAGCAGGCCGCGCACGCGGCGGAACTGGCCGCCCGGGCCGGCGACCGGCGCACCGAACTGCTGGCGCTCGCCTTCCAGGCGCAGACCGAGACCCTGATGGGCCACCCGGACGCGCCCGCCACCATCAAACGGGCGCTGAAGGAACCCCAGGACCCGCAGGTGGCGTGCCACCACAACGGGGCCGGCTCGACCCGCTTCCGCTGGCTGATCATGAGCGACCAGCTGGCCGAGGCCCGCAACACCGTCACCGCGCTGCTGCGCGAGGTGCGCCGGCGCGGCATGGTCGAGAGCGAGGTGCACTTCCTGCGTCTGCTCGCCGAGACCGAACTGCGCTCGGGACACTGCGGCCGGGCCCTCGACCTGGCCCGCGAGAGCCTGCGGCTGGCCCGGGACTCCGGCATCGGCCGGGTGGCCTCCGCCCTGCTCACCTCGCTCGCGGAGGCCTCCGGCGGAGATGTGGACCGGGCCCTCGCGCTGGCCCGGGAAGCGGTGGAGCACGCCGAGGAGGACGGCGACCAGATGTACATCTCCCGCACCCTCGCCGCCCTCGGGCACGCGCAGCTGGTCGCCGGGGACCCCGAGGGGACGGTGCGGTCGCTGCGCCGGGTGCGGGAGTTGGAGCACGCGCTCGGCATCACCGACCCGGCCCGCGGCCGCTGGCACGGTGACCTCGCCGAGGCCCTGGTGCGCATCGGCGAGATCGGCGAGGCGCAGGACGTCATCAACGTGACGCGGGAACACGCGCTGCGGCTGGAGCGCGAGAGCGTGCTGGCCGTGCTGGACCGGGCGGAGGCCCTGGTGCGGGCCGCGCGCGGCGAACACGACGCCGCGATCGCCCAGCTGACGTCCGTTCAGGACCGGCTGGCCAAGCTGGGATACGGCCTCGAGGAGGCGCGGGCCGCGTTCGCGCTGGCCTCGCTGCGCACCGCGAGCAGGCCGGGGCCGACCTCGTACGACGAGGCGGCCCGCCTGTTCCGGCGCTGCCGGGCGCTGCCCTGGCTGCGCCAGGTGGAGGCTGCCGCGGCGGCGGCCCCCGCGAAGGCCGTGCCGGCGCCGGACCCCGCGCTCGACGCGCTGGACGGCCTTGCCGCGATGGAGCGTCAGGTCGCGGCGCTCGTCATGGAGGGCGCCACCAACAGGGAGATCGCCGGACGGCTGTTCATCAGTGTCAAGACGGTCGAGGCGACCCTCACCCGGGTCTACCGCAAGCTCGGGATCCGCTCCCGGGTGGACATCGTCCGGCTGACGGCGGGGCGCCACCCCAAGTGACGCCGGGCCGGTTTCACTGAGCGCGATCGAGGGTTAACCCTGCCCAACTCCCTTAGGGGGTTCCCTCATTGGGGCGAGGGTGGGGCCAGTCCTAGCGTAAGGGCATGCCGCTCGCCCGGGCATACGGGGGTCGTTCCCGCGACTCCCGGCCGCACCCCCACCCGCGCGTCCCCCACCGGCAACCCCCACTGAGGAGACTCATGTTCGGGCTCCACCGCGCACAGAAGACCGCCGCCGTCGTCGCGGCGACCGCCGCCGCCGCAGCGACCGCACTGCTCAGCGCCCCCACCGCTGTAGCCGCCCCCCAGCCCATCGTGGGCGGTTCGACGACCACCACGACGACGTACCCGTTCATGATGCAGATCACGGACGCCTCGCAGAACCAGTTCTGCGGCGGCACCCTGGTGTCGGCCACCAAGGTGGTCACGGCCGCGCACTGCATGGTCGGCGAGACCACCAGCAGCGTCCGCGTCGTGGGCGGCCGCACCTACCTGAACGGCACCAACGGCACCGTCTCCAGAGTCAGCAAGATCTGGATCAACCCCGACTACACGGACGCCACCAACGGCGACGACGTGGCCGTGCTGACGCTGTCGACGTCGATGCCGTACACCAAGGCGTCGTACGTCTCGTCCTCCCAGACCAGCGTGTACGCGGCCGGCACCACCGCACGCATCGTCGGCTGGGGCACCACCTCGGAGAACGGCAGCTCCTCCAACCAGCTGCGGACCGCGACCGTGCCGATCGTGTCCAACTCCAGCTGCAGCACTTCCTACGGCTCCGACTTCGTCGCGAGCGACATGGTGTGCGCCGGATACACCTCCGGCGGCGTAGACACCTGCCAGGGCGACAGCGGCGGTCCCCTGCTCATCGGGGGCGTCCTGGCAGGGATCACTTCTTGGGGCGAGGGCTGCGCGGAGGCCGGTTACCCGGGTGTCTACACCCGGCTGACCACCTTCTCGAGCCTGGTGACCACCCAGGTCAACTCATAGTCCCAGAAGGTTTCCTGAGGATCCCTCAGGTATGAAACCAGGGGGCGTTGCGAGCCACCACGAGCGGCCCGCAACGCCCCCTGTCCATGCCCGGGCACCGTTCGCCGTGCCGGGCGCCGTCAGCGTCGTACGACGGCACCGAACCGGATGTCGTACGACGTGTCCGGGTGCATCACCCGCAGCATCCGTTCTCCCTCGGCCGTGACCTCGTCCCGCTGCGGCCGGCTGAGCCTGCCGAACGGCTCGACGACGAGGGCGGTCTCCTCCAGCCGCCACACGCCGGCGAGGAAGCCGTCGACCAGGAGCGTGCTGTGGGCCTGGTTGCCCTGCCAGGTCCGGCCCCAGTACGCGGGCGGTACGACGCGGGTGCGGTCGGCGTGGGAGAGCAGGAGGTTGTCGAACTCGGGCAGGAAGCGGGGCGGGGCCGGGGTGCCGGGGTCGGGGCGGGGCGCGTCCGGGAGGTCGAAGAGCTCCACGCCGTTCTCGTCGCGGAAGGTGAGCAGCCGGGGACGGAGGCGTTCGAACGCGTCCCGCAATCGGGTCAGACCGGCCCAGGTCTGCATGTCCTTGACCGACGCCGGACCGAACGCGGCGAGGTAGCGCAGCACGGTGGCGTCGGGTGCCGGGGCGGGACGCGCGGGACGGCCCAGCCAGTGTTCGGCGGTGGTGAGGGCGACCTGGCCGCTTCGGCCCCACAGTCCGCGCGGGGTGACCTGCACCAGGGGAAGCCGGCAACGGGCGGCGATCGCCAGGGCCTGCGGGTCGGCGTCCGGCCACTCGGTGAGCAGTGCCTCACGCAGCTGTTTCATGGTGCGCGGCTCGGTTTCGACGAGGTCCCGGGCGAGTACGGCGAGCCGGTCCAGGTCGACGCCCACGAGTCCCTTGCGGAAGGCGCCGAGCTCGCGGTCCCGCGCGGCCTGCACGAGCGGGCGCAGGGTGAGGCAGTCGTCGGCGGTGTGGGTGTGGATGGTCGAGCGCATGGTGACGATCCGCACGACGTCCCGCCGGTCCATCAGTCCCGACAACTCCCCGGGAGCGAAGCCCTCCAGCCGGGCGGCGAGCGCGTAGTACGGCGGTTTGACGTTCTGCGCCTGGAGGCCGAGAAGGTGCTCCACAGCCTCCCGGGCGGACAGCGGCGAGCGGCGCAGCAGCAGCTGGCGGTCGAGGGTCGCGCGGTTCAGGGCGCGGGCGTCGAGCAGGGGAGCCGTCGCGGTCGTCTTCGTCATGCTGTGCACGCTAGTGCCGCTTGCGGACACACCCTGTCCGCAACTCTCGTGAAATGCGGGTCCGACCGGGCACTCCGATCCCGTTTATCCCGTATATCCTGCCGGTGATCACGCCAGTGAGAGGCAGCCGCGATGCCCGAGCGACGCGCCCGACCGACCTCGAAGAACCCCGTGAAGTCCGCCTGGCGCCGGGCCATGGCCCCGCCGCCCCCGCCGTCGCACGAACGGCCGGAGCCCGGCGTCCGGACGCCCGCCCCGGAGCCGGAGCCGCCCAGCATCGTGCAGGCGGCCCTGTACCGGGACGGCGTGCGCGTCTCCTCCCCCGCCACCCTCGCCGACACCTTCCGCGAGCTGCGCGAGCAGCCGTCCGGCATGGCCTGGATCGGCCTGGCCCGGCCCACGGAGAGTGAACTCCTCACCCTGGCGGCGGAGTTCGACCTGCATCCACTCGCGGTCGAGGACGCGATGGAGGCGCACCAGCGTCCCAAGCTGGAGCGCTACGGCGACACCCTCTTCGTCGTCCTGCGCGCCGCCCGCTACCTGGACGCCCCGGAGGAGGTCGACTTCGGCGAACTGCACGTGTTCGTGGGCCCCGACTTCGTCATCACGGTCCGGCACGGCGCGGCCCCCGACCTCTCGGCGGTCCGCCGCCGCATGGAGGAGACGCCGGAGCTGCTGGACCTGGGCCCGGAGGCAGTGCTGTACGCGATCCTGGACGCGGTGGTCGACGGCTACGCGCCGGTCGTGTCCGGCGTCCAG
This sequence comes from Streptomyces sp. NBC_00289, assembly GCF_041435115.1. NCBI lineage: Bacteria > Bacillati > Actinomycetota > Actinomycetes > Kitasatosporales > Streptomycetaceae > Streptomyces > Streptomyces sp. NBC_00289. Next base: position 2,716,501 of record NZ_CP108046.1, read on the forward strand.
AACGACATCGACGAGATCGAGACCGAGGTCTTCCGCGGCGACCCCGAGGTCTCCCGCCGCATCTACGAACTGTCCCGCGAGATGGTCGAGTTCCAGCGAGCCACCCGCCCCCTCGTCGGCATGCTGCACGGCCTCATGGCCGGCTTCGCGAAGTACCGCACGGACGAGGAGCTCCAGCGTTACCTCCGCGACGTCGCCGACCACGTGACCCACACCAGCGAACGCGTCGACGGCTTCCGCCAGGCCCTCCAGGACATCCTCACGGTGAACGCGACCCTGGTGACCCAGCAACAGAACGCGGAGATGCGGGCGTTGGCGGAGGCGGGGTTCGAACAGAACGAGGAGATCAAGAAGATCTCCTCCTGGGCCGCGATCCTGTTCGCTCCGACGCTGGTCGGGACGATCTACGGGATGAACTTCGACCACATGCCCGAGCTGAGCTGGCGCTTCGGGTACCCGTTCGCGATCGGCCTGATGGGCGTGGTCTGCGTCAGCCTGTACCTGATCTTCAAGCGGCGCGACTGGCTCTGAGCCGGCAAGTGTGACCCAGACCACATGAGAAACGGTGCCGTTTCGATAGTGGCGGGGTTAGTGTGAAGTCACCCGAAATGAACGAAACAGTTTCGTTCGGAGGAGGGATGCTCATGGCCGAGCCGATGACTCGGGCCGTACTCAAGCGGCCCATGGAAGTGTCGATCTTCCCCGCCGCCGGCAACTGACCTCACCTCCCACCCGCACCCTCACCCTCACCCTGCCCGCCGTGACGCTTCCCGCCGTCGCGGTGGCAGGGCACCTCCGCCTCCTCGCGCCCGGGACACGGCTCGACAAGCCGCGACCCGGAGAGCCGGCCGCCCGCGCCCTCGCGCTCCGGCACGCCCTCACCCCCCGTTTTCCGACGACCACGACGACCGTCGGCCCGTCCGCATCGAGCCGGCCCTCCCCCACGGGAACGACCAGCATGACCACCGTACTCATCGTCAGCGAACAAGCCCTGCAACGCCTCGGCCTGCGCATGCTGCTCACCGCAGAGGCCGGCCTGACCGTCGTCGGCGAGGCCGCCAACGGGACCGATGCGGTCCGCGCGAGCGACGAACTCCGCCCCGACATCGTCCTGTTGGACAGCCGCACGCCCGACGGCGCGGATGGCGTCGACACCATCCGCCGGCTCACCCGCCCCCACTCCCTTCCCGGCGCCGTCGAGGCGGGCGGACATCCACCCCGGCTGCTGATCCTGGGCGCCGGCGGACTCGACGCGTACACCCACGCCGCCCTGCGCGCCGGCGCCGGCGGATTCCTGCCCGAGAACGCGCTGCCCGGCGAGCTGACCGCCGCGGTCCGCGCGGTCGCCGCCGGAAACGCCGTCATCCCACCCGGCCTGACCCGCGAACTCATCGACGCCGTCCGCAACCGGGGACCCGTCCGCCCCTCCGGGCGGGAACACCGGCTCGGGGCGTTGACCGAGCGCGAACGCGACGTCCTGACCGCCGTCGCCTCCGGCTGGTCCAACGTCGAGATCGCCCAGCGCCTGTCCATCGCCCCGACGACCGTCAAGTCCCATGTCAGCAGCATCTTCACCAAGATCGGCGCCCGGGCCCGCGTCCAGGCGGTCGTCTTCGCCTATGAGTCGGGGCTGGTACGGCCGCGGTGACCTCACCCGGCCCACCCGGCCCCTTCGTTCGCTCGGTCCACGGCCGGCGGTCACGCCCAAACCGTTGACCTGAACATGCCCCGCCCCTATCTTCTGATCGAATTTACGAACTACGTTCGAAATTACGGACAGGGACGGTCTCGTATGCCTCGAATGCCCCATCCGCATGCCCTGGTTCGCACCATCGGCAGACCTCGCACCGCACACCTGGCCCGGACGGCGCGCACCCCACGCCTCGGATCGGTGCTGCTGTGCGTCCTCACCGCGCTCGTCGCCCTGGTGGCGACGACCCAGCCGGCCTCCGCCGCGGCCGGCCGGCCGTACACCAACCCGCTCAAGTCGGCCAAGGGCGCCGACCCCTGGCTCCAGTACCACGACGGCAACTACTACCTGATCACCACGACGTTCACCGGCATCCTCGGCATACGCAAGTCGCCGACGCTCGCGGGCCTCGCCGGGGCGCCCAACGTCCAGGTGTGGTCGGACACCACGTCGACGCGCAACACCAACATCTGGGCACCGGAGCTCCACCTGTTCAACGGCCACTGGTACCTGTACTACTCCGCCGGCCAGAGCGGCGTGGCCTGCTGCGACTCGCAGCGCACCCATGTCCTGGAGAGCGCCGGCACCGACCCGCTCGGCCCCTACACGTACAAAGGCTCGCTGACCGGCTCGAATCTCTCGCCGGGCGGCTGGCTCATCGACGCGACCGTGCTCGAGGCCAAGGGCGGTCTCTACCTCGTCGGCAGCGGTTCCGTGAACGGCAGCGCGCAGAGCCTGGTCATCGCGCCGATGAGCAACCCGTACACCCTGGCGAGCAGTTCCTTCACGGTCATCTCCAGCCCCACGCTGAGCTGGGAGACCTCGGGCGCGCCGGTGAACGAGGGACCCGAGCCGCTCCACCACGACGGGCGCACCTTCCTCACGTACTCCGCGAGCTACTGTCAGACCCCCGACTACAAGCTCGGCCAACTGGAGCTGACCGGCTCCGATCCGCTGAGCCGGGCGTCCTGGACCAAGAAGCAGACGCCCGTCTTCCAGCGCAGTGACACCAACGGCGTCTACGGGCCCGGGCACAACGGCTTCTTCACCTCGCCCGACGGCACCGAGAACTGGATCGTCTACCACGCCAACTCCTCCTCCGGCGGCGGCTGCGGCAACGGACGGACCACCCGCGCCCAGAAGTTCACCTGGAACACGGACGGCACGCCGAACTTCGGCACGCCCGTCGCGCTCGGCGCCTCGCTGCCCGGCCCGTCCGGCGAGACGGCGGCCACCCCGACCTCGTACACCCTCGTCAACCGCAACAGCGGCAAGTGTCTGGACCTGGCGGGCGGCAGCAGCGCCGACGGCACCAACGTCTTCCAGTGGACCTGCACCGGCGGCACCAACCAGAAGTGGCGGATCGAGGACCAGGGCGACGACACCAGCCGGCTGGTCAACGTCGCCACCGGCGGCGTACTCGACGCGGCCGACTGCTCCACCGCCGACGGCGCCGATCTGCGGCAGTGGTCCTGGCTGAACAACAAGTGCCAGCGCTACCGGCTGGTCTTCACCGCCACGGGCGACTACGTGCGGATCGTCAACGAGAACAGCGGCAAGGTCGCCGACGTGGCCGACTGCGGCACCGCCGACGGCACCGACGTACGGCAGTGGTCCTGGCTGAGCAACACCTGCCAGCAGTGGCGCCTCGTCCCCACGACCTGATCGCCCCCCCACCTGGAGAACTCCCTTGAGACGCAACGCCGTTCGGCTGCTTCTGGCCGTCCTCGTGGCCCTGGCGGGCTGCCTCGCCGGGCCTGTCGGCACTGCCCGCGCCGCCGCGCCCGACTCCCCCGCCGTGACGTACACCAACCCCATCGCCGAGAAGCGCGCCGACCCGCACATCTACAAACACACCGACGGCTACTACTACTTCACCGCGACCGTGCCCGAGTACGACCGCATCGTGCTGCGCCGGGCGACCACCATCCAGGGTCTGTCGACCGCTCCCGAGACGACGATCTGGACCAAGCACGCAAGCGGCGTGATGGGCGCCCACATCTGGGCGCCGGAGATCCACTACATCGACGGCAAGTGGTACGTGTACTTCGCCGCCGGGTCCACGAGCGACGTGTGGGCCATCCGGATGTACGTCCTGGAGGGCACCGGCGCCAATCCGCTCACCGCCGCCTGGACGGAGAAGGGACAGATCACGACCCAGTGGGAGAGCTTCTCCCTGGACGCCACGACCTTCGTCGTGAACGGAGTCCGCTATCTGGCCTGGGCGCAGCACGACCCGTCGGTCGACAACAACACCGACCTCTACCTCGCCCGACTGGCCAACCCCTGGACCATCAGCGGCACTCCGGTACGGCTGTCGCGGCCCACGTACTCCTGGGAGACGACCGGATACAAGGTCAACGAGGGCCCGGCGGTGATCCAGCACGGCGGCAAGGTGTTCATGTCGTACTCCGCGAGCGCCACCGACAGCAACTACTGCCTGGGACTGCTCAGCGCCCCCGCGAGCTCCGACCTGCTCAACGCGGCGTCGTGGACCAAGAGTTCCACGCCGGTCTTCACCAGCAACGCGAACACCGGCCAGTACGGCCCGGGCCACAACTCCTTCACCGTCTCCGAGGACGGCAGAAGTGACGTCCTCGTCTACCACGATCGCAACTACAAGGACATCAGCGGCGATCCGCTCAACGACCCCAACCGCCGCACCCGTGTCCAGAAGCTCTACTGGAACGCCGACGGCACCCCCGACTTCGGTGTGCCGGTGGCCGACGGGCTCACCCCGCAGCGCCTGTCCTCGTACAACTTCCCGGACCGGTTCGTCCGCCACTACGACTACCGCGCCCGGATCGACGCGGGCGTCTCCCCCCTCGCGGACTCGCAGTTCCGCGTGGTCGCGGGGCTGGCCGGCAGCGGCACCGTCTCGCTGGAGTCGGCGAACCTCCCCGGCTACTACCTGCGGCACAGGAACTTCGAGGTGTGGCTGGAGAAGTCCGACGGTACGGCCGCGTTCGCGTCGGACGCGACGTTCTACCGGCGGGCCGGTCTCTCCGACTCGGCGGGCGTCTCCTACGAGTCGTACAACTACGCCGGCCGCTACGTCCGCCACTACAACTACCTGCTGTACGTACAGACTCCGAGCACGGCGACCGACAAGGGGGACGCCACGTTCTACGCCCAGTGACGCCGGGCTGATCGAGACGACCGGTGCCCGGCCCGCCCGTTAGTACGGGAGGTGTCCGGGCACTCGGGACGCGTCCGCCGCGGCCTCGGGCGGAGAGACGAGGAAGAGAACTGTGACGACCGGCCGGCTTCCCCACAACGAGCAGCACATCCTCGACCAGATGGAGCGGGCGTTGCGTCGTGACCGCCGGCTCGACCGGCAGCTGCGCACGCTGCGGCTGCGCCGGGGCCTGGACCTGACGAGGACGGCCGCGTACCGGCCCCGGCCGACGACGGTGGGGCTGCTGCTCGCCGTGTCGATCGGGCTGCTGGTGACCGGGATAGACACCTCGGAGCCGGGGGTGATCTGGGCCTTCGCCGCCGTGTGGCCGCTGGCACTCTTCGCGGTGTCCCGGCTGCTGCGCGGACGGGCGGAGCGCCGCAGGAAGTGAGCACGGCCGGACCGGATCCGGCCGTTTTTTGAGTCAACTTCCTTACTGAAGCGCGGTGTTGAGCCCAGCCCGCCCAACTATGCACACCGTATATACTCGCTGTGTATAGTCCCGGCATGCCTTCTCCGAGCAAGAAGATGGAAAGAACAGGCGCCGGGTTCCGCGCCGCCACGATGTTCGCCGCGGCCACCGCCCTGGCGCTGTCCCTCACCGGGTGCGCGAACGTCGACGCCACCGCGCCGAGCGCCGCCCGGACCCAGTCGGCCGGCGGTGTCCAGGCCCGATTCGGCAGCGTGGACTGCCGTGAGGCCAAGTGCATCGCCCTGACCTTCGACGCCGGGCCCAGCGAGAACTCCGCCCGCCTCCTGGACATCCTCAAGGAGAAGCACGTCCCGGCGACCTTCTTCCTGCTGGGCAAGCGGCACATCGAGAAGTACCCGCAACTCGTGCGGCGGATGGCGGCCGAGGGCCACGAGGTGGCCAGCCACACCTGGGACCACAAGATCCTCACCCGCATCGAACCGGACGAGATACGCGCGGAACTGGAGCGCCCCAACGAGGAGATAGAGCGCCTCACCGGACAACGCCCCACGCTCATGCGCCCGCCCCAGGGCCGTACGGACGACACCGTGCACGACATCTGCCGTGAACTGGGCCTCTCGGAGGTGCTGTGGAGCGTGACCGCGAAGGACTACACGACGACCGACTCGGATCTGATCACCCGGCGCGTCCTCGCGCAGTCCTCCCGGGACGGGATCATCCTGCTGCACGACATCTACCAGGGCACGGTTCCCGCCGTGCCCGGCATCATCGACGCGCTCAAGGAGCGGGGGTACGTGTTCGTGACCGTGCCGCAGCTGCTGGCGCCGGGGACGGCCGAACCGGGCAGGGTGTACCGGCCGTGAGGCGTCTCACCGCCCGGGTCGCCCTGCCGTAGCGGCTGTCGCTTCCGCGCCCGTCCGCACGCACGGCAGGTGCGCGTACCCGCCCTCCCGCGTACGCCACCCCGCCCACAGGCTGCTGGACCATGCGGGTGAGCCGACCCCGAACGCGTGGACGCACAGGTTGGGCTGCCTAAGATCCTTCCGTGGTCAACATCCTCATCGAACGTACGGCCCCGCTCTCCCTCGACGAGGCGTGGCGCCGGCTCACGGAGTGGCAACGCCACGGTGAGGTGGTCCCGCTGACGCGCGTACGCGTGCTCACGCCCCCGCCGACGCACGAGGGGACGCGCTTCGTCGCCCGTTCGGGACTCGGCTTCCTCTCCGTCGACGATCCGATGGAGGTGACCGTCTGGCACCCGCCGTCGGACGGCGAACCCGGCCTGTGCCGGCTCGAGAAGCGCGGCCGGGTGGTCAGGGGGTGGGCCGAGATCGAGGTACGTCCGGGACCGGGCGGCCGCACGCGGGTGCTGTGGCGCGAGGAACTGCGGGTCCGCCCGCTGCCCGCCCTCGCCGACCCCCTGCTCGGCGCCACCGCCCGGTACGTGTTCGGACGCGCGGCGAACCGCCTGCTCCGGCGCCCATAGATCGATTTGGGACGGTCCTGTCGGGAGGACCACTTGGCTGCACCCGACGGCTCGGGGCTCGCCGCGAGTCACTGCTGCCGTGCGAGGCCGTCCGCCACGCTGGGCACTGACTGTCGACCGGCGCCCGTGCGGCCGCACTCGCCGATGTCAGTCACAGCGCCCTGCCCGGCGGCCGGGCGGCAGACCGGCTCCTCGAAACATGAAAGACGTCGCTCCGGCGGGGGCTTGGCTTTCCGCCGGAGTCAGTCGGTGGTGCGCCTCTCCATGAGGTTCTGCCGGTGACGTTCGAAAATGTTGCGCGCCGTGGCGTCGTCGAAGTCCGGTGCGTCGGCATACAGCTCCGGTGCGAACTCGGCGGAAGCGGGGTCAGCGCCCAGGGCCGCGTCGGCCTCTCGGGCCGACAGCACGACCCAGCACCGTTCCGGGTCGACCGATACGATCCTCACGAAGATGTCCTCCCCGCTCCCGACGGCGAGCATGTTCGACGCGATCTGGTCGTCGGCCAGTTCGTCGAAATCGACCCACCCTCTGACACCGTCCGCCACTCTGAGGAAGAGACCGTTCGAGGCGGTCTCGACCACGGTCCCCCGGACGATCCGGCCCGCACGATGGGTTTCCGTGAAGCGCTGCCAGGAGGTCTTCTCACCCTCGATGAGTTCCAGGTAGACCTGCCCGCCCGACCGGTCGACCGCGGAGATCCGGGCCGTGACCAGGTCGCCAACCGCGACTCGGCCCGTCTCCAGGTCGGCCAGGTCGAGCAGGCCCCGAAAGCTCCCGAGGTTCACGACGACATCCTGCGACTGAACTCCGGTGACTCTGCCGGTGCGCACGTGCCCGACTTGCACATGGGCCAGCCACTCCTGCGGCCGCAGCTTCTCCGCCTCTTCAAGCCAGGCCCGTCGGGAGAGGAGCACCGAACCAGAGCGGTGCACCCATGCCTTGGCGTCAAGGATCTGCCCCACGTAGCGCTGCGGGTCGCGTACCGGCCCCTCCTCGATGTCCGCCGTGGGCAGCAACGCGGTACCGCTCCCGACCTCCACCGCGAGACCCTCCGCGACCACCTCGAGGACCCGGCCCGAGACCGTCACACCGTCCGACGCCAGGCCGACGGACGCGGCCAGGGTACGGCGCCTGCGGGCCTCTTCCCACAGCGGCTCCCGCATCGAGAGCAGCAGCCGGCCCTCGTAGCCCTGCTCGCACCCGATGACCACGGCCTCCAGCTCGTCCCCGTAGGCCACGAGCTCGCTGGGATGTCCGATGTCGGGGTCCGGCAGGGAGTGGCGGAGGACGACGCCCCGGTCGATGTCGCCGACCTCGACCTCCACCTCGTGCTGGTCGATCTCCGACACGACGCCTCTCACCAAGGCGCCGAGGGGGTAACCCACGCCGCCCGAAGCGGACCTCGGGCCGTGGAAGGGGACGATGCGAACGTTGCTCGCCACCGTGCCGTCCCCGGGCGTCGGCGGCCGGCCCAGCGCGCCCACCGCCTCCCGGAACGACCGGTAGACCTCCCCGTCCTCCTGCCAGTCCACCAGGGTCCGCACCAGCGTCGTACCACCGATGTCGCGCCCGTCCTCGTCGCCTGCGGCCATCCGGCGGCAGGTGGCCGCCGAGGCGCTCACCAGCCGGGTCACGGGATGCCGTTTTCCCAACAACTCGCCGAACTGCAGGGCTCGTTCGGCGAGGGCGTCCGCCGTGCGCTGCGCCTTTCCTGGGGCCGGGAGCGCTCGCACCATCTCCACCTGAGCCGCGACCAGATTGGTCAGGGCTGCCACAGTGCGCGGGTGGGCGGGACCGAGCCGGATCTCCAGGCGCTGCGCGGTCGCGCCAAGCAGCCGTACGGCCCGATCCAGGCGGTCGGGCGACCGCACCGCGCGCGCCGCCTCGATCTGGACGGCGGCCAGGTCCGCCTGGACCCCGAGGGCTTTGGGGTGGTCCGCGCCGAGCAGGGTCGCGAGCCGCTGGGCGGCCACCTCGAGGACCTTGACCACGGTCTCCAGGTCGTCTGTGTCACCAGCCTCCACTGCTGCCCCAGCGCGCGCCAGAGCGAAGTTCGCAACGGCGAGGAAGGCGCGCGGGTCGGATCGGTCGAGACCGTCGAGCTTCCGGCCGGTGTGCTGCGCGAGGGTGTACAGGGCGCGGGTGCAGTGGTCGCCGTACCGCGGGGCGAAGCCGAGGAGTTGGTGCTCCACGGCATCCAGGACGGTACTCAGTTCCCGTACCGCCGGGGCGTCGGACTCAGGGAGCCGTTCGAGCATCGCGCGTGCGGCGAGCGCGTGGTCGACCGCCGGGTCGACGTTGCCGAGCCCCGCTTCGGCCGCGGCGAGATTCACGCGGGTGGCCACCGCGGCCGGCGAAAGACGGGGCTCGCCGTCCAGCCGCGCGCACCGGAGCACCGCTCGCGCCGCCGTCTGCTGTCCCAGGGAGATGCCCAGCACACCGAGGCAGTTGACGAACGGCTCGCCCTGCTCGCCCCACTCGGACTCGGGTACGCCGTATCGGTCGAGCCGCTCGGCCAGGAGCCGGAACATGCGCTCCGCCTCCTGGCGCAGGCCCAGTTCGAGGAGGTGCCGACCGAGGCGCAGTCCCGCAGCACCCGTCTCCGGGCCCCAGGCCTCGTTGACGAGGCAGCTCTCGGCGCGCACGTCGAGGAACCGCATCAGGCTCGCCAGGAGTGCGAACCGCGTCTCATCTGTACGGCTCAGGGCCGCCTCGGCGCAGTCGACGGCCTCGGCGAGGGAGTCAATCATGCGCCTCCGCTCCCTTGGCGGCCTGTACCACCACGTCCAGCATCGCGATCTGATAGGGCGGCAGATCCCGCTCGTCGACGATGCCCTCCGCCGCCCAGTCGCGGAACTTGCGCAGCCCGAACTCCACCGCGTCCATCACCGCCGCCACCTCGTCCCGCCGGGATCCGTCCGGCGTCTCGGGTGGGTCGGGCGTCTCCACGGCCATGGCGGCTGGATCCCGCTCTGTGAGCAGTCCCAGCATGCGGTGCGGGTTGAGCCCGTCGAAGGCATCGATGACACCACCGATGTCCCCCGCCACGAGCGGGCTTCCCTGATCGCCCCGGATCCCCCGCGCGTACTCGGCCTCCAGGAGCACACCCAGAACGGTCTCCTGCCGGCCGGTTTCGTGCCGCTCGACAGGGCCGCCCGCATAACCGTTGGCACCGACCAGGCCCAGTTGCTCGCCCACGGTGAGTTCGAGGATGGACAGGGCACGGTCGGCGTCGGTGCGACGGCAGGGGGACAGAACGTCCTCCACCGTGCCACACAGCGGCGGGTGTGCGGGGCCCGGCCGGTAGGGGGCCCGCCAGGAGTCGCCCTTGACGGCGCGGTCGGCCCTCGGCGTCGGGTAGTCGACGCGCGCGGGTACCACCACGTGGACCAGTGCGAGCCCGACGTCCTCGGCGATCTCGTCCACGACACCGCGCAGCCCACGTCCTTCCGCAGTCCGCAGCTCCACTTCGCTGCCCAGACCCGCGACCGGCAGGCAGCCGGCCGAGGTCACCACGAAATGCCGCGTCACGAAGAAGCCGGCGCCGTACAGGACACCGTCCTGGGAGATGGCAACCCAGTATTCCTCGCGCCCCATCCAGTCCCTCTGCTAGGTCGCTCCTCAACGCCGTGGCTGCGCCCCGGCGGTCTTGAGGCAGCGTACCGCCACCGGCATCCGCTCACCCTCGTCCCAGGACCCGCCGGGCCCCCGCGACCACCGCGGTGGCCAGCACCCACCCGGACACCACGAGCACGATCGCCACCGCCTTGTCAACCCCGACGGGGTCCCAACTCCCGCGGTATCCGAGGCTCGCGACGGGGATGAGAAGGTCCAGGCTGTACAGCACCGGGTCCCAGGCGCGTGAAGCGTTTCCCCCCACCGGGCGGGGCGGGTGGTGGGCAAACCACAGGGACCCGGCGGCGGCGAGGGACAGCAGCCACATCAAAGCGCGGCGGGGTGCGTATCCGTAGCCGAAGAGGACGTCCTGCAACAAGCCCCACACACGGCCTGTCAGCCGGTCGTGGCGGCGCAGATGGCGCTCGCGGGCGTGCCGTACGACGCGCGCCGCGCGTTCGTCGCCCGCAGCCTGGTACGACGCGGCCAGTTGCTCGAAGGAGCCGGCACCCACCCGCGGGTCACGGGTCAGCCAGCCGGTGCGCGAGCGCACGTCCACGGGCCGGATCGATTCGAGCCGCTTGTAGGTGAAACCTTCGAGGGAGAGAGCGCCCGGGGGCGGCCACGTCGCCTCGGAGTCCACGAGGACATCGACCGTCGCGTCCTGCAGCACCACCGGCCCGGCGGGCGGCTCACGCAGGTCGAGTCTGAGCCGGGGCACCCGCAGCCGGCTCAGCAACAGGGAGCCCGCGGGCGCCGTGAGGACGCTGTCGTGAAAGGTGACCACGCCGCCCACATCGGCGCCGCGGAGCAGGACTTGGCCCGTGCTGCGGAATCCCCAGTCGGCATACAGGCCCCCGGCGCACACGAGACCGGTCGCGTCGAGTCCGCCGACCTGTGCTCCGTCGAGGTTGGCAGCGTAGGAGACGCGCGCGTCGCGGAGATACAGGGCGCCAGAGGTCTGCAGGCCCCGGGCGTGCAGCGTGCCTCCGATGTTGAGGCGGGGTGCGAGCACCGACCATTGGCCGGGATCGGCCACGTCCAGGTCATCGAGGACGAGGTTGCCCGATATGCGCGCATCGGCGAGCCGGAGGACGCCTCCCGTGCTTCCCTCCCGCACCCGGCGGGGCGCACGGACCGTCTCCGTCGCGGACGGGTCCCGCAGGGGCACGGACTCCGCGCCGCCTCCCCCGAGCCGGGCGCCGCGTAGCAGCAGTTCGCCCTCGACGGTGATCCGGTCGGCGGACACGGCGGGCATCCGCGACCGGGAGAGGTCGAGACCGCGGACGGTCAGCTCGGTCAGCCGCAGAGGCGTGTCGAACTCGCACTCGACCAAGGCCAATCCGCTGTCCAGACGCCACCGGCTCAGATCGAGGGGGCCCTGCACCCGCAAGCCCTCGAAGCGGAGGGAATCCTCGCGCCCCGGCTCCCGTCCGGTGATCGCCTCCCGCAGCCGGGCCGCGTCCACCGTGGCACCCCGGCCCGGCGGCCAGTCCGGACGCCGACTCCCCCTGTTTCGCGCCATGGTGACCTCCCCTTCTCCCCAGGACGCATATCACGTACGAGACTTCTCCAACCCCCGCCGCATGGATACTGAGTCGATGGATCCATCCCCCTTCACCCCCTTCGGCGACCGCGCCGCGGAGTTGCTGGACCAGTGGCAGCGGCAGAATCACCGGACGCTGGGCACTCCCACGTTTCTGGAGACCGGGGGCAGCGGTGCCCTGCTGGCCTCCGTGGTCGTGCGGGACAGGGATCCCCGCCACCCCCGGCGCAGGATGATCATCAAGCTCTGCGCGGCTGACGAAGAGGCCTCGGTGGAGCCGGGCGGGCTGAAGGCCGCCTGGTTGTCCCGGCCCGTCGGCAACCAGTCGTTCCCCGAGGCCCACCTCGTCGAGCAGCTCTACGACCCCATGCCGGTGGACGACGCCTGGATGATGTTCCAGCGAATCGCCGGCGACGGCCAGGACATGGTCACGCTGGGCACCGTCGTCCGGAAGCGACAGTCTCGGCTGCCCGACATCGCCGCGGCGGTCGGGCGGTCCCTGCTGGCCGACTGGAATCCGGACGAGCAGGGCGGCAAGTCCATGAGCGCGGCGGAGTTCGTCGCGACTGTCCTCGACCGGCGCCTCGGTCCGAAGGCCCCGCTCGCCCGGTGGGCCCGGGACGAACTCGGCATCTCCCTCTCCGACCCATGGATCCTGCTGCCTGAGAAGCCGGGAGAACTGCCCAACCCGCTTCACCTGGCGGAGGGTGGCCCGCTTTCCAGGGGCGTCGTGGACGACCCGGTCCGTGGGCGCGCCCACGGCGATCTCCACCCCGGCAACATCATGGTTCCGGAACGGCAGGACGTGGGTGTCGGCTCGTACCGGCTCATCGACCTGACGCGGTTCAGCGCGGACGCGCTCCTCGCCCGCGATCCGGTCCACCTCATGCTGTACCTGGTCGCCGAGTTCCTGCCGCACCTGTCGGACGAGGCCCGTGCCGAGGTCCTCGTCCTGCTCATCGGCCGGAAGGCGACCGGTCTGCTGGTCCCACAGGGGCTGCGGCGGATCGTGGACGGCCTGCGGGAAGCTCCCGGGCCGTGGCTCGACGAGCGGGACATCGGGCCGGGGTGGGAAGTTCAGTGGATGCTGGCGATCCAGGCGTGCGCGCTGATGTTCGCCGGGCGGCGGAAGAAGTACGACAGCCGGATCCGACGCTGGTTCTTCCTGCTCGCAGCGGAGGCCGCGGCCGTGTCGTTGCGACGTTTCGAAGCGTACGCCCCCGAGGAGGCGGTGGTGGTGCGGGCGCCGTCGGAGGTGGTGGCACAAGCCGCCCGAGCGTCTGTGGCCGTGACCCGGGTGCCGGTGGCGGTGGCGGATGCCGTCGCGACTGCGACGACCACGGACGCGACGGCGCCTGCCGAGCAGGGCCTCGTGGCGTCCCTCCTGGCGGCCCGCGAGGCTCTCACCTTCCCGACGCACCGGCTCGGGTCCCAGAGTGCGACGAACGTGACATCGCATGAGTTGAGAGCCGTCGTGAACCGGGCGCAGCACGCCAGGCAGCAGGTCGAGGAGTTACTGGAGCGCGACTTCGCCGGTCTCGCCGAACCGGCGAGAATGTGTTTGCTGAGCGTTTTGAACGGGCTGTCCGAAGTGACCTCCCTGGCCACCAGGTTCGAAGAGGCGCTGGTCGTCCGTACCGTGCGCCGGCAGGCGTCGATCACCTCCACACAGGGGATGCACAACGCGCTGGTGAGCGCCATGGACGCACTGCTCGCTTCCATCCGCCAGGCGCTGACGAAGCTGCGCGACTCCGGCTCCTGACCCGGTGTCCCTCAGGCCACCGACCCGATCCGTCCCGTCGGCGGGTGCGTCGCGTTCGCCGGGTCGTGGTGGATCGGGGTGTGGGCGCCGGTCAGAGGGACTCCGCTGCCGCCACGACGGGCCGCGACGATCTCCGCCGCGATCGACAGGGCCGTCTCCTCCGGCGTGCGGGCCCCGAGGTCGAGCCCGATCGGGGACCTCAGGCGCGCCAGCTCCAGTTCGCTCACGCCGGTCGCCCGCAGCCGCGCGTTACGGTCCAGGTGGGTGCGGCGGGAGCCCATCGCACCGACGTACGCCACCGGCAGCCGCAGCGCGAGCCGCAGGAGCGGTACGTCGAACTTGGCGTCGTGGGTCAGAACGCACAGGACGGTGCGGGAGTCCACGGCCGTGCGTTCCAGGTAGGTGTGGGGCCACTCGACGACGATCTCGTCGGCTTCCGGGAAGCGGGCCCGGGTGGCGAACACCGGGCGGGCGTCGCACACGGTCACGCGGTAGCCGAGGAACCTGCCGACCCGGACCAGGGCGGACGCGAAGTCGATCGCACCGAAAACGATCATCCGGGGCGGTGGGACGGACGACTCGACCAGCACCGTCAGCGGCGCCCCGCACCGCGAGCCCTGTTCGCCGATCTCCAGGGTGCCGGTGCGGCCGGCGTCCAGGAACGCGCCGGCCTCGGCGGCGATCGTGCGGTCCAGTTCGGGGTGGGCGCCGAAGCCGCCCTCGTAGGAGCCGTCGGGCCGCACCAGCAGGGCCCGGCCGGCCAGTTCGGCCGGGCCGGTCACGATCCGCGCCACCGCCGCCGCCTCCCCGCGGGCGGCGGCGGACAGCGCGGAAGCGAGCACCGGACGGACCGCGTCCGCGGCCCGTACCGGGGTGACGAGGATGTCGATGACCCCGCCGCAGGTCAGGCCGACGGCGAACGCGTCCTCATCGCTGTAGCCGAAGCGCTCCAGGACCGACTCCCCGTCCTTCAGCGCCTGTTGGCACAGCTCGTAGACGGCGCCCTCCACACAGCCGCCGGAGACCGAGCCGATCGCCGTGCCGTCGGCGTCCACCGCGAGGGCGGCGCCGGGCAGCCGGGGCGCGCTGCCCCCGACGGCCACCACCGTGGCGACGGCGAAGTCGCGTCCCTGCCCGACCCACCGGTCGAGCTCCTCGGCGATGTCCAGCATCCTGGGTCTCCTTGACAGTGACGGTGTGACGGGGCGGTGCGCCGGCTGGAGGGTCCTAGTGCACGCCCAGCCAGCTCTCAATCGGGTAGAGGGCGAAATAGACCAGGAAGATCCCTGCCAGGCCCCACATGAGGGCACCGATCTCCCGCGCCTTGCCCTGGGCGATCCGGATGGCGACGTACGCGATGACGCCGGCCGCGACGCCCGCCGTGATGGAGTACGTGAACGGCATGATCACGACGGTCAGGAAGACCGGGATCGCGGTGCCCCGGTCGGCCCAGTCCACGTGCCGCGCGTTCGACATCATCATCGCGCCGATGACCACCAGGGCCGCGGCGGCCACCTCGCCGGGCACGATCGCCGTCAGCGGGGTGAAGAACAGACAGGCCGCGAAGAACAGGCCGGTGACGACGGAGGACAGGCCCGTGCGGGCGCCTTCGCCGACGCCGGTCGCGGACTCGACGAACACCGTCTGTCCCGACGCGCCCGCGACGCCGCCGATCGCACCGCCCGCGCCGTCGATGAACAGCGCCCTGGACAGGCCCGGCATCCGGCCCTGTTCGTCGGCCAGTCCGGCTTCCGTGCCGACGCCGATGACGGTCGCCATCGCGTCGAAGAAGCCGGCCAGCACGAGCGTGAACACGATCATGCCGACCGTCATCGCGCCGACCTGCCCCCAGCCGCCGAACTCGACGTTCCCGAAGATCGAGAAGTCGGGCATGGAGACCGCGCTGCCGTGCAGTTCGGGGGCTCCGCTCGCCCACTGCTCCGGGTCGATGACGTCGAGCGCGTTGAGCAGCACGGCCACCGCGGTGCCGCCGACGATGCCCAGCAGGATGGCGCCGGGGACACCCCGCGCCTGGAGCATGAAGATCGCCAGCAGGGTGGCGGCGAACAACAGGACGGGCCAGCCGGCCAGTTCACCGGCCGGGCCGAGGGTGACCGGGGTCGCCTTGCCCTGGTGCACGAAGCCGGCCTTCACCAGGCCGATCAGGGCGATGAACAGGCCGATGCCCATGGTGATCGCGTGCTTGAGCGCGAGCGGTATCGCGTTCATGATCATCTCGCGCAGGCCGGTGACGACGAGCAGCATGATGACCACGCCGTACAGCACGCACATCCCCATGGCCTGCGGCCAGGTCATCTGCGGCGCCACCTGCGAGGAGAGGACGCCGGAGACGGAGAGCCCGGCGGCGAGCGCCAGGGGCACCTTGCCGAAGAAGCCCATCAGCAGCGTGGTGCAGGCCGCCGCGAACGCGGTCGCGGTGATCAGGGCGTTCTGGCCGAGCGTGTGCCCCGCCACGTCCTTGCCGGACAGGATCAGGGGGTTGAGGAGGAGGATGTACGCCATCGCCATGAAGGTGGTGACGCCGCCGCGCACCTCCCGCGCGACCGACGATCCCCGCCGGGATATGTGGAAGTACCGGTCGAGCCAGGACCGTCCGGCCGGGACGCGGGTTCCTTCACCCGCGTCGTCGGCGACGGTCTTCGGCTCCAGTGACTGCTGGGTCATGTGGGCCTACTCCCAAGGTTCACAGGGACACCCGCGGTCGCCTGCGGCGGTTGCGGGATTTGGGAATGGACGGCCCGGGGGACGGCCCGAGACGAACGTGGTTGCTGGTACTGCGCCGACCGGCACCGGAGTGGACGTGGTGGAGCGGTTGTCCGGTGCCGGGGTGCCGCCGCGCCGGCCGTGCCGCCCCGGGGGTCGCCCGGGCCGTTGGGGGTACGGCTGTTCGCGGCGGCCGGCGGTCGTTACGCCGTGCCCGTGAGGTGTTCGGGTCGTACCGGCGTTCTGTTCAACTCCAGGCCCGTCGCGTCGCGGATCGCCGCGAGCACGGCCGGAGTCGACGACAGGGTGGGTGCCTCGCCGACACCGCGCAGCCCGTACGGGGCGTGCTCGTCGGCGAGTTCGAGCACGTCGACCGGGATGGTCGGCGTGTCGAGGATGGTGGGGATCAGGTAGTCCGTGAAGGAGGGGTTCTTCACCTTCGCCGTCTTCGGGTCGACGATGATCTCCTCCATGACCGCGACACCGAGGCCCTGGGTCGTTCCGCCCTGGATCTGGCCGATGACCGACAGCGGGTTGAGCGCCTTGCCGACGTCCTGGGCGCAGGCCAGTTCGATGACCTTGACCAGGCCGAGTTCGGTGTCCACCTCGACGACGGCACGGTGCGCGGCGAAGGAGTACTGGACGTGGCCGTTGCCCTGTCCGGTGCGCAGGTCGAAGGGCTCGGTCGGCCGGTGCCGCCACTCCGCCTCGACCTCGACGGCCTCGCCTTCGAGGACGTCCGCCAGGTCGGCGAGGACCTCGCCGCCGTCGGTGACGACCTTGCCGCCCTCCAGCAGCAGTTCGGCGGTGGCCCAGGCGGGATGGTACGTGCCGAACCTGCGGCGGCCGATCTCCAGGACCTTCTCCCGGACCAGTTCGCAGGAGTTCTTGACGGCGCCGCCGGTGACGTACGTCTGACGCGAGGCGGACGTCGAACCGGCGCTACCCACCCGGGTGTCGGCCGGACGGATCGTCACCTGCGCGACGCCCAGCTCGGTGCGGGCGATCTGCGCGTGGACGGTGACACCGCCCTGGCCGACCTCCGCCATCGCGGTGTGCACGGTGGCCACCGCCTCGCCGCCGACGACCTCCATGCGGACCTTGGCCGTCGAGTAGTCGTCGAAGCCCTCGGAGAAGCCGACGTTCTTGATGCCGACCGCGTAGCCGACCCCGCGCACGACGCCTTCACCGTGGGTGGTGTTGGACAGGCCGCCGGGCAGCTGCCGTACGTCCGCGCCCTCGCTGCTCTCCCACTGGCGCTCGGGCGGCAGGGGCATCGCCTTGACGCGGCGCAGGAGTTCGGCGACCGGGGCCGGCGAGTCGACCGGCTGTCCGGTCGGCAGGAGGCTGCCCTGCGTCATCGCGTTGAGCTGCCGGAACTCGACCCGGTCCAGGCCGACCTCGTCGGCGAGCCGGTCCATCTGGGCTTCGTAGGCGAAGCAGGCCTGGACGGCGCCGAAGCCGCGCATGGCGCCGCAGGGCGGGTTGTTGGTGTAGAGGGCGATCGCCTCGACCTCGACGTCGTCGACGACGTAGGGGCCGACGCCGAGCGAGGAGGCGTTGCCGACGACCGCGGGGGACGCGGAGGCGTAGGCGCCGCCGTCGAGGACGATGCGGCACTTGACGTGCGTCAGCCTGCCGTCGCGGGTGGCCCCGTGCTCGTAGTACAGCTTGGCCGGGTGGCGGTGGACGTGTCCGAAGAAGGACTCGAAGCGGTTGTAGACGATCTTCACCGGCCTGCCCGTGCGCAGTGCCAGCAGACAGGCGTGGATCTGCATCGACAGGTCCTCGCGGCCGCCGAACGCGCCGCCGACGCCGGAGAGCGTCATCCGGACCTTGTCCTCGGGCAGGCCGAGGACGGGCGCGATCTGGCGCAGGTCGGAGTGCAGCCACTGGGTGGCGATGTAGAGGTCGACGCCGCCGTCCTCGGCGGGTACGGCGAGACCGGACTCGGGGCCGAGGAAGGCCTGGTCCTGCATGCCGAAGGTGTACTCGCCCTCGACGACGAAGTCGGCGCGCCGACGGGCGGCCGCGACGTCGCCGCGGACGATCGGCTGGCGGTGGACGATGTTGGGGTGCGGGACGTGCCCGACGTGGTGGTCGTCGCGGTGCTCGTGGACGAGGATCGCGTCGGGTGCGGTGGCGGAGGCCTCGTCGGTGATGACGGGCAGTTCGCGGTACTCGACCCTGATCTTGGCGGCCGCGCGTCGGGCGGTCTCCGGGTGGTCGGCGGCGACGATGGCGACCGGCTCGCCGTGGTGGCGGACCTTGCCGTGCGCGAGGACGGGGGTGTCCTGGATCTCCAGGCCGTAGGTGCGCACGTCGGTGGGCAGGTCGTCGTAGGTCATGACGGCGTGGACGCCGGGCGTGGCGAGGGCCTCGCTCGTGTCGATCGAGAGGATCTCGGCGTGCGCGACGGTGGAGCGCAGGATCTGCCCCCAGAGCATGTCCTCGTGCCACATGTCGGACGAGTACGCGAACTCGCCGGTGACCTTGAGGGTGCCGTCGGGGCGGAGCGTGGACTCGCCGATGCCGCCTCTGGTCTGCGAACCCTGGGTGACCTTGGTGGGAGTGCCGAGGGGGGCGCGGTCGGTAGGCATGTCAGACCGCCTCTCCCTGCCGGGCGGCCGCCAGGCGGACCGCGTCCATGATCTTCTCGTAGCCGGTGCAGCGGCACAGGTTGCCCGAGAGCGCCTCGCGGATGTCCGCGTCGCTCGGGTTGGGGTTGCGCTCCAGCATCTCGTCGGCGGCGACCAGCAGACCCGGCGTGCAGAAGCCGCACTGCACGGCGCCGGCGTCGATGAACGCCTGCTGGACGGGGGAGAGTTCGGTGCCCTCGCCGGTGTGGGAGTCCTGCCCCTTCGCCGCCCACCGCTGGGCGTCCTGCAGGGACGTGCCGCAGGTGTTGGTGGCGCAACCGCCGTGCTCCGCGCGCTGCGCGGCGAAGTCGGCGAGTCCCTCGACGGTGACGACCTCGCGGCCCTCGACCTGACCGGCCGCGACCAGACACGAACAGACCGGCAGGCCGTCCAGGCGGACCGTGCAGGAGCCGCACTCGCCCTGCTCGCAGGCGTTCTTCGAACCGGGCAGACCGAGCCGCTCGCGCAGCACGTACAGCAGGGACTCGCCCTCCCACACGTCGTCGGCTTCCTGCCGGCGGCCGTTGACCGTGAAACTGACGCGCATTACGCGACTCCCTCCGTGCCGGCGGCGGTGCCGCGGTAGGACTCCCAGGTCCAGGTCAACGTGCGGCGGGCCATGATGCCGACCGCGTGGCGGCGGTAGCTCGCCGTGCCCCGGACGTCGTCGATCGGGTTGCAGGCGGCCGAGCACAGCTCGGCGAACTGCTTGGCGACCGACGGAGTGATGATCTTCCCGTTGTCCCAGAAGCCGCCGTCCTGGAGCGCCGCGTTCAGGAATTCCTCCGCGGCCTTCGCCCGTACGGGGGTCGGCGCGGCCGAACCGATGCCGGTGCGGACCGTTCGGGTGGCCGGGTGCAGGGCCAGTCCGAAGGCGCACACCGCGATCACCATCGCGTTGCGGGTGCCGACCTTGGAGTACTGCTGCGGCCCGTCGGCCTTCTTGACGTGCACGGCCCGGATGAGCTCGTCCGGGGCGAGCGCGTTGCGCTTCACGCCCGTGTAGAAGGCGTCGATCGGGATCAGGCGGCTGCCGCGGACCGACTCGACCTCGACCTCGGCGCCCGCCGCCAGCAGGGCGGGGTGGGCGTCACCGGCCGGGGAGGCGGTGCCGAGGTTGCCGCCGACGCCGCCGCGGTTGCGGATCTGCGGGGAGGCGACCGTGTGCGAGGCGAGGGCCAGGCCCGGCAGCTCGGCGCGCAGGTGCTCCATGATCGTCGAGTACGGGACGGAGGCGCCGAGCCGCACACTCTCCTCGCCGACCTCCCACTCGTAGAGGTCGCCGACGCGGTTCAGGTCGAGCAGGTGCCCGGGCCGACGGTGGTCGAAGTTGATCTCGACCATCACGTCGGTGCCACCGGCAATCGGCACAGCGGCGGGATGCGCTGCCTTCGCGGCGAGCGCCTCCTCCCAGCTGGCGGGGCGAAGGAAGTCCATGACCGGCTCTCTTCTTCGTCTCGTGGGTCGTACGGATCAAGCCAGATCGTGTGCGGCGGGCCCGGCTCGTTCATGTGCTGTTCACGCGGATCGAGGTCAGTACACAGCGCGGTACTCCGGCGGGGTCAGTCACGGAAACCATGAAGGAGTTGGCTGGCCAGGGCGGGCATCTTGTAGATTCGTATGAACGGAGGACATCAGTAACCTCCTCGTTCTCCTGTGGAAACGCGAGACACGGCCCGCGTGACCAGGGACACAGCCGGAACACAGCTCGGGAGACGGCGGTCACCGCTTCGCCGGCCCGCCGACGGGCCCGTCACCATGAGTCCCTCAGGATCCATCGTAGATTTCGAGACAAGGAACGGCGGCGACGAGAATGCGGCTGCGCGCACTGCTGGACACCGACGCGCTGGGCCTGCGGCTGCTCGGCGGCGGGGACGAGCTGGACCGCACCGTGCGCGGGGTGATGACCACCGACCTCCGGGACCCCAGCCGCTATCTCTCGGGCGGGGAACTGGTGCTCACCGGGCTGGCCTGGCGCCGGGACGCCGCGGACTCCGAGCCGTTCGTACGGATCCTGGTGGCGGCCGGGGTGGCCGCCCTCGCGGCCGGTGAGGCCGAACTCGGTGACGTCCCCGAGGACCTGGTCCTCGCCTGTGCGCGGCACCGGCTGCCGCTGTTCGCCGTGCACGAGTCGGTGGCCTTCGCGACCATCACCGAGCACGTCGTACGGCAGGTCTCCGGGGAGCGGGCCGGCGACCTCGCGGCCGTCGTGGACCGGCACCGCCGGATGATGACCTCCGGTCCGGCGGGCGGCGGCCCGGACGTGGTCCTCGATCTGCTCGGCTCGGACCTGGACCTGCGGGCCTGGGTGCTGTCGCCCGCCGGGCGGCTGATCGCCGGCTCGAAGGCCGCCGGGCCCGCCCTGCCCGCCGAGGTGTGCGCGCGGCTCGCGGCCGAGCACCTGACGGCGGCCCGCACGGGCCGCCGCGGTCCGCACCGGCTGACCCTGGGACCCACCACGTACTCCGTCTTCCCGGTGCGCGGCGGCGGCCGCTCCCCGCTGGGCTCCCGCGACGTGCGCGAGACGGTGCTGTCGGACTGGCTGCTGGTCGTCGAGGCGGACGCCGGGGACTGGCCCGAGGAGCGGCTGGACCTGCTGCAGGGAGTGGCGCAGCTGATCGCGGTCGAGCGGGACCGGCGGGACGCGGGGCGCACGGTGCGGCGGCGGCTGGCGCAGGAGGTCCTCGAACTGGTGCAGGCGGGCGCGGCGCCCGCCGAGATCGCCGCGCGCCTGCGGGTCGCGGCCCCGGTGCTGCTGCCCGGGCTCGGGGCGGCCCCGCACTGGCAGGTGGTCGTGGCCCGGGTCGAGTGGGAGGGCGCCGAGTTCGAGGGCGGCCCGGTGGCGCAGTCGCTCCTGGAGGAGATCCTGGTCGACCCGCTCGCCACCGGGCCCGAGCCCTCCGACCGGATCGCCGTGGCCCACACCGGCGACGAGGCCGTGGCGCTCGTGCCGCTGCCCGCGGTGTCGAGCGAGCACGACGGCTCCGAGGGCGGGGTGGTCGCCGACGCCCTCCTGGAGTCCGTACGGATGCCGCTGTCGGCCGGTCTGGACGGCGACGGGCGGGTCACGCTCGGCGTGAGCGCGTCCGTGCACTCGGCTGAGGGGCTGCACGGGGCGCTGGAGGAGGCCCGGCACGCGCGGCGGGTGGCGGCGGCGCGACCCGGCCGGGTGTGCGCGGCCGGGCACCAGGAGCTGGCCTCGCACGTCCTGCTGCTGCCGTTCGTCCCCGACGACGTCCGCCGCGCCTTCACGGCGCGACTGCTCGACCCGTTGCGGGACTACGACCGCCGGCACCGCGCCGAGCTGATCCCGACCCTGGAGGCCTTCCTCGACTGCGACGGCTCCTGGACGCGCTGCGCGAGCCGGCTGCACCTGCATGTCAACACGCTGCGCTACCGGGTCGGGCGGATCGAGCAGTTGACGAGCCGTGACCTGTCCCGGCTGGAGGACAAGCTCGATTTCTTCCTGGCGTTGCGGATGAGCTGAGTCGTCGGGGGCTGGGCCGGCGGGTGCGGAACGGTCCCGCCGTTCCCACGACTTTGTGAATTCTTTCACCCACCCTCTTGGCCGGGCCACGGAATTCGTGCTGAGATGCCGCAACCGCTCACAGCTCGACGGCGTGCTGGGATCTTGGGGAGGACAATGTGGCGTCTACCGCCATGTCTGGTTACGGAACGACCGCTGGCGACGATCCACTCCAGACCGCGGTATGGCGGCTGCGCTCGCGCGCCTGCTGGACCGACGCGGCCGCTCTGCTCCGGCCGGACACCGCGGCGGCCGCGCTGCAACGGGCCGGTCTGCTCGTGGAGCGGTGCCTGTACACCGAACAGGGCTGGGAGGAGGCCGAGGACGCGCTGCGTACGGCCGAGGCGCTGGCCCACGGCGACGACGAGCGCGGGGCCGCCGCCTGCGAACGGGGGCAACTGGCGTACGCGGCCACGCTGCACGGCGTACGGGACCGCGCCGACGAGGCGCGGGCCGCGCTCGGGCGGGCGGCGGCGCTGATCCCCCCGGGGGCGGCCGCGCGGGCCCTGCTGGACTTCCGGCGCGGGCTGCTCGCGGAGAACCTCTCCGGCTCACCGCAGGCCGCGCGGGCGGCGTACCGGCGCGCGCACGCCGGCGCCGCGGCGCACGCCGATCCCCTGCTGCTGTCCTTCACCTGGCGGCATCTCGCCGGACTCGCCCTGCGGGAGGGCGAGTTGGCGGAGGCACGGCACGGCTTCGCCGAATCCCTGCGCATCCGCGAGGAGTTGGGCTACCTGGTGGGCACGGCACCGGCCCTTGCCTCACTGGCCGACGCGGAGGTGGAACCGGAGGCGTCACGCCTGCGCGAGGAGGCCGGACGCCTGTTCCGCCTGCTCGGAGGCGTACCGACGTGGCTGGCACGGCAGTTGGCGCCGCCCGCGGCGACGGCGTAGTACGCGGGCCCGGTGGGCAGCCGGACGGGACAGCGGTTGTCCGGTCCGGCTGTGGCGCTGGGCCTGCTGCGCGGCGTGAGCCGACCGACCGCGGCGGCCGAACCGGCGGCGGCCGGTCGGCTCACGCCGCGCCGGTGAAGTGTTCTCCGACCAGGGCTCCGACCACGTCCAGGTCTCGTGCGACCAACGCGTCCAGCAGGGCGGCGTGTTCCGCCGCGTCGGCCAGCAGCTCGGCGCGGCGCCGGGAGGCGGGGCCGCCGACCAGGGGCCACTGGGCGCGGCGGTGCAGGTCGTCGGCGACCTGGACCAGCTGTTCGTTCCCGGAGAGGGAGAGCATCGCCCGGTGGAAGGCCCGGTCCGACTCGGCGTACGTGGCGGGGCAGCCGGAGGACGCCGCGCGGACCGTCGCCTCGGCGGCGGGCCGCAGCGCGGTCCAGCGGTCGGCGGGGACCGTGCGGGCGAGCCGCAGCATCACCGGCACCTCGATCAGGGCCCGGACCTCCGCCAGTTCGGCCAGCTCCCGCGCGCCGCGTTCGACCACCCGGAACCCGCGGTTGGGAACCACCTCGACCGCGCCCTCGAGCGCCAGCTGCTGCATGGCCTCGCGGACCGGTGTCGCGGAGACGCCGAAGCGGTCGCCGAGCGCGGGCGCCGAGTAGACCTCGCCCGGTCGCAGCT
Source organism: Streptomyces sp. NBC_00289 (assembly GCF_041435115.1). Lineage (NCBI taxonomy): Bacteria > Bacillati > Actinomycetota > Actinomycetes > Kitasatosporales > Streptomycetaceae > Streptomyces > Streptomyces sp. NBC_00289. Next base: position 2,740,671 of record NZ_CP108046.1, read on the forward strand.
CGCCGGTGACCAGCGCGGTGCGCAGGGCGTCGAGGATCTGCCCGCGCACGGAGGACCGCTGGACGACGTGGCGGGGGCGGGGAAGAGGCTGCTCGCTGTGGGTGTGCTCACCCCGGGCGGCTCCGGGCGCGGCGCACCTCTCCCGCTCCACGTCCTCGGCCCGCGGCTGCGACGGCACCCGTGGCGCCACCGCGGGCAGGTCGGGGACGCCGGTCCCGGCGGAGCCCTGCGCGCCCTGCTTCACGGGTCCTCCTCCGGACGTGTCGGTACTTGGGGCCATTACGGCGGGTTGTTACTCGTCCGTCAAGCACCATAGGCGCAGAAGCCGCCAGTTCAAACACCGACGATTTCGGATAAGGTTAGGCTTACCTCGCTCACTTGACCCGTCCTCTCGACGATCGCGGAACGGTGGTCCCGGCATGCCTGTGCCCCTTTCGGCCCTCGCGGGCGCCTACGCGCGACTCACCGAGGTCCTTTCGGGACTGGCCGTCACGGAGCCGGCCGCCGGTGCCGAGCTCCCCCGGGGCGGCGGCTGGATCTCCGCCGCCTCACTCGCGGAGGGCGGCGCCGCCCTCGACGCGTTCCTCGCCCAGGACGACGCCCAGGTGCTGCGGGACTACGGCCGACGGGCTCGTCCGGACGTCGTCGCGAGCTTCGGACTGCACCGGTACGCCTGGCCCGCCTGCCTCCTGATCACCGTGCCGTGGTTCCTGCACCGCCGGGTGCCGCGCCTGCCCGTGACCCACGTCTCCTACGACCGCACCGCCACCGGTTTCGACCTCGGCCACCTGGCCGTACGGTCGGCCGGCTTCGCCTGTCTGCCCGGCGATCCCGCGGCGGTGCTGCCCGGCGCCCGGGTGGTCGCCGGCGAGGAGGCCCTGCGGGCCGAGGTGCGGGCGGCGGTCGCCGAGCACCTGGAGCCCGTGCTCGCCGCATTCGGACCGCGCACGCGGCGGCGCGGCCGCGCGCTGTGGGGCATGGTGACCGACGAGGTCGTGGAGGGGCTCTGGTACGTCGCCCAGCTGCTCGGCGAGCAGGAGCGCGCGGTGCGCGAACTCGAGCTGCTGCTGCCGGGCGCGACCCGGCCGTACGTCGGCTCGGCCGCCTTCCGTGAACTGAGCGGTCCGACGGGCGAGCCGCTGCCCACCCGCGACCGGGCGAGCTGCTGCATGTTCTACACGGTGCGCCCCGAGGACACCTGCGCCACCTGCCCGCGCACCTGCGACGCGGACCGCATCGCCAAGCTCACGATGGCCGCCGCCAGTTGAGGCACCCTCAGGCGGGACGCCCACCGGGCGTCCTCTAGTATCAGCCACGCACCGGACCCCCGCTCCTGTTACAGGCGATTCACAATTTCCTCACCTGGCGCAGGAACTTTCCGTGGAACCACCCGGACGGGTAGTCTTATTCGAACTCAACTCCCGCCCCTCAAGCGGCAGTTCGAGCAGAACGCCGCCCTGGGCATCCCCTTGCACTTCCTTGGCGGCCTCTTGCCCCGAAACCCCCTGAGGACCGGTGGAATTGGGCCACTATGGCGGGCGTTACGCCCTATCCCAATGCAAGGGACCCCAGATGAGACTGACCGACATATCGCTGAACTGGCTGCTTCCGGGCGCCGTACTGCTCCTGGGCATGCTGGCGGCGGTGGCGGTACTCGCGCGCGGCAAGCGCTCCTCGGGGGAGAACGCGGGCACGGAAGACTCGTGGGAGCGCACCGAGGAGCGCCGCAGGCGCAAGGAGGCCGTCTACGGCACGGCCTCCTATGTTCTTCTGTTCTGCTGCGCGGCCGTCGCCGCCGCGCTCTCCTTCCACGGTCTGGTCGGCTTCGGCCAGCAGAACCTCGGCCTCACCAACGGCTGGGAATACCTGGTGCCGTTCGGCCTGGACGGCGCGGCCATGTTCTGCTCGGTGCTCGCGGTGCGCGAGGCCAGCCACGGCGACGCGGCTCTCGGCTCCCGGATACTCGTGTGGACGTTCGCGGGTGCCGCGGCCTGGTTCAACTGGGTGCACGCGCCCAGGGGTCTCGGCCACGACGGCGCGCCGCAGTTCTTCTCCGGCATGTCCCTCTCGGCGGCCGTGCTCTTCGACCGCGCGCTGAAGCAGACCCGCCGGGCCGCGCTGCGCGAGCAGGGCCTGGTGCCGCGTCCGCTGCCGCAGATCCGTATCGTGCGCTGGCTGCGGGCCCCCCGCGAGACGTACAGGGCCTGGTCGCTGATGCTTCTGGAGAACGTGCGCAGCCTGGACGAGGCGGTCGACGAGGTTCGCGAGGACAAGCGCGAGAAGGAGTCCGCCCGCCTGCGCCGTCGCGACCAGCAGCGGGTGGAGCGCGCCCAGCTCAAGGCCATCAGCCGGGGCCACCGCGGCATCGTCGGCCGCGGCCGGCAGCTGGAGGCACAGGCCACGCTGGAGCGGGCCCCCGCCCAGGTGTCCGCGGAGCCCGCCATATCCCCCGAACTGCCGTCCCGCGTCCGGCACTCGCTGCAGCCCGTGCGCAGCGGATCCGAGTCCCACAGCGTCGATCTCACCGCGGAGGACGACACAATGGCCCTCCCTCGCCTCGACTCCCTTGAGCGCAAGCTCAAGGACCTCGAGCAGCAGTTCGGCTGAGACAGCCGGCATGGGGAGGGGGCGTGACCCACGCGGTCACGCCCCCTCCCCCGTTCACGCCACTCCGGCGTCGAGCTCGAACCACACCGCCTTGCCCACCCCGTGCACCCGCACGCCCCACGCGTCCGCGAGGGACTGCACCAGGAACAGACCCCGGCCGTTCGTACCGTCGTCGGCGTTCGGTACGCGCAGCCGGGGTCTGCGGCCCACGAAGTCCCGTACCTCCACCCTGAGTCCACGGGGTCCCACGGTGGCCGTGAGCAGGGCGTCGTGGTCGGTGTGGACCACCGCGTTGGTGACGAGTTCACTGGTCAGCAGTTCGGCTATCTCCGATCGTCCGGGCCTCCCCCAGGTCCGTAACAGCTCTCGCAGTGCCCGGCGTGCCTCGGGCACCGCCCGCAGGTCCGCCCGGCCGAGTCTGCGCCTGAGCTGCGGTGCCGGCGCCTGTTCCGTGGCGCTCCCGGCCTCGTCCTCCACCGTCTTCGCCGAGAAGGCCCCTACTGCCGTGGGACCGCCTCCTCGTGCCTGCCTCTCCATGACCCCCGCCCGCGTGTCGATGTCGGTTCCCCCCTGCTCGAACACGTTCACGGGATCCATGCCCAGTGGGACACGCGCCAGACACCTGCGTACCGAGTGAGGCCCCCGGCTCGCGAAACTGGCCGGAATCAGCCGGTCCTTCCGGGGCGGGCCGCCCTCGACGACAGCCCGCCCCCGACGGCTACTCGCTCTCCACGCCCTTGGTGCCGATGTGGAAGATCTTGTGGCCGCGGGTCATGTCGACGACCAGCTTGGTGGTCGCGCCGCCGCCCCAGGTCAGGGTGATGCCCGCCTCGGTGTGGTCGGCGGTGCCGTTGTCGGTGACCTTCCACTTGAGGGGGACGTTCTGGGCGCGCAGGACGCCGTCGGCGTGGTTCTCCGCCTCCCAGGTCTTGAGCTCCTTCAGGAAGGAGGCGCTGAGGTAGTACTTCCTGAGCTCCTGCGCGAGCCTGCCGCCGTGGTCCGGGTCGCTCTGGGCGTCGATGTAGGCGCCGTAGAAGTCGGCGATACGGGTGACGGAGTCGGACGGCTTGCCGCTCACGGAACGCGGTGCGCCGGCGGACGCCTGCGCCGTCGCGCCGAGGCCCAGGGCGACGGCGAGCAGACTCGCCGTCAGGGCGGTGCGGCGGACGGGACGGCGGACGGTGGTCCTGCTGGTCATGTGTGTTCCCCGTGTTCGGTCACGATGGTCGTTCGTGACGCCGGTCGTGTGCGGTCGAGTTGTTCGGTCGTGCGTTGAGTGAGGTTGTTCGGTCGTGCGGTCAGTGGAGTTGTTCGGTCGTGCCGCGGTCGGGTCGTCGTGGGCCGCCCTCCCGACCCCCGTGGCGAGAGGGCGGCCCTGGTCGTGGACGACACGTCCGCGCGGTGGTGCGGGTCGGTCAGTGGAGCTTCTTGACGGCGGTCCTGGTCGTCTTCTTGAAGGCCTTCACCGGCGCGTCACCGAAGTCGCCCAGCTGCCCCCAGTCCACGACCGTCACCGTGCGGCCGTCCCGGCCGACCGAGAGGAGGCGGATGTCGGTCGCGCCCCAGGAGGTCTCGGTGTGCAGCCCGTAGACGTGGGCGCCCTCCTCGACGGCCAGCGAGCCGTAGTCCTTCAGGGTGGCCTCGACCTCCGGTTCGGCCCGCTCGATCCGGACCGGGCAGGACTTGATGTCCTTGTTGACCCGTGTGAAGCGGCCCTTCGCCGCGCTGACACTCGGCAGTTCGACGGAGACCTGGCGGGCGCTCGTGTCGAGGTCGGTACGGAAGTCGCGGTACCAGGAGTCCGAGCCGCCGCCCAGCGCCATGCTCAGACACCGGTCCGTCTCCACCTCCTCCGGTACGCCGGCGGTGACCTTGCCGGCCGTCCACGGCGAGGAGGGGTGCGGCGGCAGGTCCGCCGCCGAGAGGAAGCCGGGCGCCCTCGTGGCCGCGTCCGCCGGTCCGGCGAGCGTGGTGCCGGCGGCGAGTCCCGCCACGGCGAGTGCGGTGAGCGCTCCTGCTCGAATGCGCTTGGGCATGGGTGTCCCCCGTGATGAAGTACCTGGGTGTCGGAAGTCGCGGCGCGGCCGGATGGTCCGTCCGGCGACGGTCGGTGCGACACCAGAAGCATCGGCGGACCGGGTGGGCGGGCGCAACCACCGAGCCGCGATCCGCCACGGTGGAACCATCCCAGGCCATCTGACGTGCAGGTATATGGAGTGCCTGGGATGCCGTCCCGGGCCCGGAGACGGGGGTACGGTGCCCGCACACGACGACGTCGAGGAGTTCGCGGCCCTGCTGCGGCGGCTGAAGCAGCGCACGGACCGCAGTTACGGTTCGCTGGCCCGCCGCCTGAACATGAACACCTCCACGCTGCACCGCTACTGCGCCGGTGAGGCGGTTCCCCTCGACTACGCGCCCGTGGAACGCTTCGCCGTGCTGTGCGGGGCTTCGGCGGACGAGCGCCTGGAACTGCATCGCTCGTGGCTCCTCGCGGTGGCGGCCCGGCAACGCCCCCGCACCACCGGCACCCTGCAGACGCCGGCCGGACCGGAGACGTCGACCGGACCGGAGACGTCGGCCGCTCCGGACGCATCGGGCCCGTCCGACACACCGGCACCGAACCCGAACCCGAACCCGAACCCAGCCTCTGCTCCTGCTCCTGCTCCTGCCTCAGTCTTCGAGTCCGCCGGTCCCTCGCCCGTCAGGGCCGGGGAACCAACCGCGACCCGACCGCTGCGCCGCCCCTGGTACCGGCGTCGTCGGACCGCCGTCACGGCGGCCGTGGCCACCGTGCTGCTCGTCACCCTGGGCAGCCTCTCAGCCCTGTCGGCGGACCGCCCCTCGACGGGCGACTCCGCACAGCCCGCCCCGCCCTCGGCCCGCGCCACGGCGTCCGGCGCACTCCACCATCCGTCGGCCACCTCCGAAAGCCCCTCCCCCGGCGCCTCCACGACGCGGTCGCCCTCGGCGCACGCCAAGCCCTCCGCGTCCCGCTCAGGTTCCGCGACCGGCACCGGCTCGGGGACCGCCGGCAGCCGCGGGCCCGGCAAGCCGGACTCCACCGCCGTCCCCCTCGCCTGGACCGCCGACTCCCAGGTGTGGGCGCTCGGCTGCAGCCACGACTACGTCATCGCCAAGCCGCCCCGGCAGGTCCCGCCGCCCCCGGCCGCTCAGGACGCGGGGACGTGGGCGGCGACGCAGGGCGCGGTGCACGGACGGGAGACCAACGTGCGGATCTCGGTCCAGGGACGGTCCTCGACGGCCGTCGTCCTGGAGGCGCTGCGGGTCCGTGTCGTCGGACGCGCGGCGCCCGCCCAGGGCAACGTCTACGCCATGGAGCAGGGCTGCGGCGGGGATATGACCCCCCGCTACTTCGCCGTCGATCTGGACCAGAACCGGCCCATCGCCCGCTCAGTCGCGGGAGCCGACAGCGAGCACACGATCCCCGCGGTCAGCATGCCCTACCGGGTGTCCGCCGAGGACCCGGAGGCCCTGCTGGTCACCGCGCGGACCGAGGCCTGCGACTGCGACTGGTACCTCGAACTGGACTGGTCCTCCCAGGGCCGCACCGGCACGATCCGCGTCGACGACCACGGCCGCCCGTTCCGCACGAGCGGCATCAAGGGCCTGTCCCGCTACTGGTACGGGTCGAACGGTTCTGCGCGCCAGTGGGTCCCCACCGACTGACTCGGTGCCGCGGACACGGCCTACGGCCGCGGCACGTTGCGGAGGTTGGAGCGGGCCATCTGAAGCATCCGGCCGACCCCGCCGTCCAGCACGATCTTCGAGGCGGACAGCGCGAACCCGGTCACCATCTCGGCGCTGATCTTCGGCGGAATGGAGAGGGCGTTGGGGTCGGTGACGATGTCGACGAGGGCCGGCCCCTTGTGCCGGAACGCGTCCTTGAGGGCGCCCGCGAGGTCCTTGGGCTTCTCGACACGCACCCCGTGGGCACCGCAGGCACGGGCGACGGCGGCGAAGTCGGGGTTCCTGTTCGTGGTGCCGTACGACGGCAGCCCGGCGACCAGCATCTCCAGCTCGACCATGCCCAGCGAGGAGTTGTTGAAGAGGACGACCTTCACCGGCAGGTCGTACTGCACGAGGGTGAGGAAGTCGCCCATGAGCATGGAGAACCCGCCGTCGCCGGACATGGAGACGACCTGGCGGCTCCGGTCGGTGAACTGCGCCCCGATCGCCATGGGCAGCGCGTTCGCCATCGAGCCGTGGGAGAAGGAACCGATCACGCGGCGGCGGCCGTTGGGTGAGATGTAGCGGGCGGCCCAGACGTTGCACATGCCGGTGTCGACGGTGAACACCGCGTCGTCGTCGGCGAGTTCGTCGAGCACGGAGGCCACGTACTCGGGGTGGATGGGCACGTGCTTGTCGACCTTGCGGGTGTACGCCTTGACGACCCCCTCGAGCGCGTCCGCGTGCTTCTTGAGCATCCTGTCGAGGAAGCGCCGGTTGTCCTTGGTCCGCACGCGCGGGGTCAGACAGCGCAGGGTCTCCCGCACATCGCCCCACACGGCGAGGTCCAGCTTGGAGCGGCGGCCCAGGTGTTCGGGCCGGACGTCGACCTGGACGATCTTCACGTCGTCGGGCAGGAAGGCGTTGTACGGGAAGTCGGTGCCGAGCAGGATCAGCAGGTCACACTCGTGGGTGGCCTCGTAGGCGGCCCCGTAGCCGAGCAGGCCGCTCATGCCGACGTCGTACGGGTTGTCGTACTGGATCCATTCCTTGCCGCGCAGCGCGTGCCCGACCGGGGACTTGATCTTTCCGGCGAACTCCATGACCTCGGCGTGCGCGCCCGCCGTGCCGCTGCCGCAGAACAGGGTGACCTTCTCGGCCCGGTCGATCATGTCGACGAGCTTGTCGAGTTCGGCGTCGCCGGGGCGGACGCTGGGCCGGGAGGTGACGAGGGCGGTCTCGGCGGCCTTCTCGGGCGCGGGCTCGGCGGCGATGTCACCGGGGAGGGCGACGACGCTGACGCCGGACTGCCCGACCGCGTGCTGGATCGCCGTCTGGAGCAGCCTCGGCATCTGCTTCGGGCTGGAGATCAGCTCGCTGTAGTGGCTGCACTCGCGGAACAGCTGGTCGGGGTGCGTCTCCTGGAAGTAGCCGAGGCCGATCTCGCTGGAGGGGATGTGCGAGGCGAGGGCGATGACGGGCGCCATGGAGCGGTGGGCGTCGTAGAGGCCGTTGATGAGATGCAGGTTGCCCGGTCCGCTGGAGCCCGCGCAGGCCGTGAGCTTGCCGGTGATCTGGGCTTCCGCGCCGGCGGCGAAGGCGGCGGTCTCCTCGTGCCGGACGTGCACCCAGTCGAGGGCGGCGTTGCGGCGGACCGCGTCCACGACCGGGTTGAGGCTGTCGCCGACGACGCCGTACAGGCGTTTGACTCCGGCACGGACGAGGATGTCGACGAACTGCTCGGCAACGTTCTGCTTGGCCATGGTGCTCTCATGCCCTTTCGGTGTCCGGAGATCCCCGCAGGGTCCATGAATTCACAACAAGCGCTGTCATGCCTCCCAGACGGCTGCGGCCGTACGGTCGTCCGCGTATCCCTTGACCCGGACCTGCACGTCGGCGAGGAACGCGGCAAGACCGGGCGGAGCCTGCCCGGCCCACCGGCCGGTCAGGTATCCGCACAGTTCGGGCTCGCCGCGCAGCGGTTCGGCGAGCCCGTCGGTGCACATCACGAGCGTGTCACCCGGGCGGCCGACGGAGGCGCGGAAGCGGAACGGCTCACGGGGCGGCTCGGGTGCGGGCTCGTACGGGCTCGGCGGTGTCGGGATGCCGAGATCCATGGTGAGCCGGTCGCCCTCGGGGGTCTCGGCCGGCAGCGAGCCGAAGCCGACCACCGGTTCGCCGGTGATGTCGGCGACCCTCGGCTCGATGTCCTGCCACTCCCCGTCCCGCAGCCGGAACAGTCCGCCGGTGCCGACGCCGAAGAACACGCGGGTACGGCAGTCCGGGTCGGCCGGCAGCAGCAGGCAGCGCAGGCTGGCGGCGTACTCGTCCGGGTCGATGCCCTGTTCGGCGGCGCTGGCACGGAGCCTGCCCAGGCTGCGGTCGGTGAGGCGGTGCAGGCCGGACTTCAGGTCGCCGCGGCGGCCTGCCCTTATGTCCTCGGCGAGCCGGGCGTGGCTGCGGCCCACGGCCCGGCCGATCCACCGGCAGGCCTCGGCGGCCGCCCGGTGCGCGCCCGGTGTGGCGCGCGCCCCGGTCGCCATCGCGACCAGCACCAGCGTCTGGTCACCGGTCCCGAAACGGGCGGTGAGCAGGGAGTCCCGGCGCGGCTCGCCGCGGAACCGTGCGGAGTCTCCGCGCCCGGAGACGGCCCGCAGGGTGCAGGCCCCGTACCGGGCCCCGTCGAGGACGGTGTCCGCCACCAGGTCGTCCAGGTCGTCGGGGTCGGCGGGCGGCAGGGCGGTGGGTTCGGCGTCGTAGGTGGGCGGGCCGGAGCCGACGTAGTCGACGGCCACCGGGGGGAGGGACGGGAGGTCCACGCGGGTGGCGGTGCGGTTCGCCTCGCCGGCGGTGAGGGGTGCGGGCGCGCTGCCGTCGCCGGGGTCTCCGCCGAGTCCGGGTCCGGCGCCGGAGTCGGGTGGGGTGCGGCCGGCGAAGGGGCCCGGCGGACGCTCCCTCGGTACGGGTCCGGCCTGCACGGCCTCAGCGGCTTCCGCGGCGGCGGCGATGGCGTCCCGGTCGGCGTCGGCGCCCACATCACGTCCCGGACCGGGCTCCCGTACCGGGCCGGTGCCGGGCGCACGGTCCGGGACGTTCGCGGTGTCCTCACCGAAGTCCCGGCCGGTGTCCTCACCGAAGTCCCGGCCGGTGTCCTCGCGGGTGTCCCGGCCGGAGGGCGGGGGCGGCGGCGCGTCGGGGGGCATTCGGGAGGCGGGGACGGTGGTGGCCGGTGTCTCCGTCGACGGGCGGCCACCGGCCGCGGACGGGGTGCGCACCTGGGGCGCGCGCTCGACGAATCCCGGCGGCATCGGTCCACGCGGGAAGGTCGCCGGGGCCGGGGGTGCGTCGGGGGGCGGCTCCCAGGGAGCGCGTTGCGGAGCGAACTCCGGGCGGGGCGGCGTGTCCGGCGTCCGCTGCCCGGCGTCCACCGCTCCCGCCGCCGACGCGAACCGGTCGTCGAGTGAATCGGGCGCCGCCGTGGGTCCGGTGTCCCCGGTGGAGTCCTCGTACAGCTGCCTCCACCAGTCGTCCTCGTGACCGGCGGGCGGTCCCCCCTGCTGACTCATGCCCTCAATTGTCCACCGCACGGCCGGGATGAAAACGGGGCATCCGGAAAATCCGGCCCATCTCCTGGGCGGCTCCCGGCGCGTCGGGTGACAGGTCGAACACCGATGCTAAGGATCGCCGCGCACCGGCACGGCTTTGCGAGCAGGGCTGACCTGCGGCTTCTCCTACTCTCCGGCAGTCTGGTCAGATGGGAGTGTGGGACCTCCTGCTGGTCGGTGCGGTCCTCCTGCTCGGCTTGTGCGGAGTACTGGTGCCCGGGGTACCGGGGTCGTGGCTCGTGTGGGCCGCGGTCTCGTGGTGGGCGCTGAAGGATCCGCAGCCGGTCTCCTGGTGGCTCCTGGTGGGCGCCACCGTCGCGCTGTTCACCTCCCAGGTGGTGCGCTGGGCGCTGCCGCCCAGACGGCTGCGGGAGAGCGGCGCCACTCCTCGGATGGCGGTGTACGCCGGGCTGGGCGCGCTCGCCGGCTTCTTCCTGGTGCCCGTGCTCGGCGCGATCCCCGGCTTCGTGGGCGGCATCTACCTCTGCGAACGCCGTCGGCTCGGCCGTCACGGTGAGGCGATGGCGGCCCTGCGGACGGCGATGCGCTCGGGCGGCTCCAGTGTGCTCGCCGAACTGTTCACCTGCCTGCTGATCATGGGGGCGTGGCTGGGGGCGGTGTTCTGGGGCTGAGCAGCCTCGGACGAAGCGCCGCCGACTCCGGCCGTCGGGTACTGCGCGGCCCACTCGGGGCCCGAGCGACACGGCACCGCCTACGGCCGTCGCGCCCCCGGCCCGGGACATGGGGCGACGCGTCACCGACTTCGGCCCCTCCGACGACGCCGCACTGCCTACGGCTGTCAGATGCTGCGCCGCCGGCCCGGGACCCGCGGTGACGCGTCACCGACTTCGGCCCCTCGGACGACTGCCGCACCGCCTACGGCCGTCCGACGCCGCGCCCCCGGCCCAGGCCCCGAAAGCCGCAGCGCCGCCTCCCGCTCCCGGACGATCCGGCACGACTCAAGGCCCCCGGGACGGTACGGCACCGGACTCCGGCCGTCGGATGCCGCGCCCCCGGCCCAGGCCCCCCGGACCTAGGTCGAGAAGACGATGCGCCGGGCCCGCCGGGCGTGTTTGGCTGGCCTGCATGACCGCATTCAGTGAGGCCGAGCGCGCGTACCTCAGGTCGCAGCGGCTGGGACGGCTCGCCACCGTCGACGCCCACGGACAGCCGCAGGCCAACCCGGTCGGCTTCTTCCCGCAGGACGACGGCACGATCCTGATCGGCGGCCTGGCGATGGGCCGTACCAAGAAGTGGCGCAACCTGCGGCAGAACCCGAAGGTCGCCCTGGTCGTCGACGACATCGTCAGCCTGCGGCCGTGGAAGGTGCGGGGCATCGACATCCGCGGCGAGGCGGAACTCCTCACCGGCCCGCACGAGCTGGGCCCGCACTTCAGCGAGGAGGTGATCCGCATCCTGCCGCGGCGCATCCACAGCTGGGGGCTGGAGGAGGACAGCCCCGAGCTCAGCGGCTCGGCTGCCGGAGGAAGCCTTCCAGGGTGAGCAGCCGCGTCTTGCGGTCCAGGCCGCCCGCGTACCCGGTCAGCGAACCGTCGGCGCCGATCACCCGGTGGCACGGCCGGACGATCAGCAGCGGGTTGGCGCCGATCGCGCCGCCCACGGCCCGTACGGCGGCCCTGGGGGCACCGATCCGGGCGGCGATCTCACCGTAGGTCACGGTGCCTCCGTAGGGCACGGCGTCGAGGGCGGCCCACACCCGTTCCCGGAACTCGGTGCCGACCGCCAGCAACTCCAGCCGGAACTCCTTGAGTTCACCGGCGAAGTAGGCGGCGAGCTGCTCCTCGGCCGCCCGGAACGGGCCGGGGTCGTGCCGCCAGTCGTCCTGGACGGTGCGGCCGCCCTTCTGGCCGGGCACGGAGAGCGAGGCCAGGGCGCCGGTCGGGCCGGCGGTCAGCAGCAGCGCGCCGACGGGGCTGTCGACGGCGGTCCAGTAGGTCGTGGTACTCACAGGAACTCCAACTCCCCTGCTGTACGCAGGTGTTGCACGGCATAGGAGCGCCAGGGGCGCCAGCTGTCGGGAATGTCGAGGCCGGGTGGGGCGACGTCGGGATCGCCGAGGGCGCGGGTGCGGACGGCGGCGACGGTACGGGCGTCCAGGCCGGGCAGGGCGAGCAGCGCACGCTGCGCGTCGTCCCGGTCGGCGCCCGGGTCGAGCCGTACGACGCCGTCCGCGAGGGCCGTGGTGAGCGCGCCCAGAGGGCCGTCCGGCTCGGCCTCGGCGAGGACGGCGGGTTCGGGGAAGAGGTGGGTGAGGCTGCCGCAGGGGGCGTCCAGGGCCTTGCCGTACCGCCGTACCAGCCGTTCGGACTCGGCCCGGCCGGCCAGCGCCCGTACCGCCAGTTCCTCGGGGTCGGCGGCGCCCGGCGAGCGCAGCCCGGGCCGGGCCGCGACCAGGGGGGCGAGCCGTACGTCGGCGCCGAGCCGTTCGTCGACGGCGTACGGATCGGAGTCGAGGTCGAACAGGCGCCGCAGCCGCCCGACGGCGGTGGTCAGGTCACGGGGGTCGGTGAGGTGGAGGCGGGCGTCCAGCCAGCCGCCGGGATGGGCGGCGCCGCGCGGCGGCCCCGGGGCGCCGGGCCGTTCGTCCACGGCGACGATGCCGGTGCCGTGGGGCAGGCGGAGGGTGCGCCGGTAGATGCGGCCGCCCCGCGGTCCGCTCACCTCCTCCAGGCCGGGCACGGCCTCACCGTCGAGCAGGTCGAAGACGGCGCCGGCCTGGTAGGGGCCTCGGTGGGCCAACCGCAGCGGGATGCCCGCGGTCGGGGTGGCCGCCCGCCGGGGCGCCCGCCCGCCGTGCGGCGCGGCGGCGCGCAGTGTGCTCGGTGTCGCGGCGTACACGGCCCGGACGGTGTCGTTGAACTGCCGCACGCTCGCGAACCCGGACGCGAAGGCGATCTCGGTGATCGCCAGCTCGGTGGTCTGCAGCAGGACGCGCGCGGTGTGCGCCCGCTGGGCGCGGGCCAGTGCGACCGGTCCGGCGCCCAGCTCGGTGGTGAGCTGCCGCTGCACCTGGCGCGCGCTGTATCCCAGCCGCGTGGCGAGGCCGGCCACGCCCTCCCGGTCGACGACACCGTCGCCGATCAGGCGCATGGCCCGCCCCACCACGTCGGCGCGTACGTTCCAGTCGGCGGAGCCCGGCACGGCGTCCGGCCGGCACCGCCGGCAGGCCCGGAAGCCCGAGCCCTGCGCGGCGGCGGCCGTCGCGTAGAACCGCACGTTGCGCCGTTTCGGGGTCACCGCCGGGCAGCTGGGCCGGCAGTAGATCCCGGTCGTCTCGACGGCGAAGAAGAACTCGCCGTCGAACCGGGCGTCCCGGCTGCGCACCGCCTCGTACCTGCTGTCCTCGTCCATCACGCCATCCAGTGTGGGCGACGGCCGAGGACGGCGCTGGCGGAAATCGGACGCGGCGGTGCGCCCCGGAACGTGCGACGCGGGCGCGGGTCTACACGTGCCGGTTCCCCCGCTTCGCCTCCATCGCCGCCCGTCCCTCCGCCCCCTTCCGCTTCCAGTCACGCCGGATCTCGGCCCGCACCCGAGCGTCGGTCTTGGCGACGATCCGCTGGTTCTCCCGCAGGAGCTTGCGGTAGCTGTCCAGCCGCCGCTCGGGCAGCTCGCCGGATTCGAGCGCGGCCAGCACCGCGCACCCCGGCTCGGACCCGTGGGCGCAGTCGTGGAAACGGCACTGCCGGGCCAGCTCCTCGATCTCGGAGAAGACCTGCCCGACCCCGGCCTCGGCGTCCCACAGGCCGACGCCCCGCAGTCCCGGGGTGTCGATCAGCACGCCCCCGCCCGGCAGGGCGAGGAGGTTGCGCGTGGTGGTCGTGTGGCGGCCCTTGCCGTCCACGTCGCGGATGGCCTGGACCTCCATCACGTCCGCGCCGAGCAGCGCGTTGGCGAGCGTCGACTTGCCCGCGCCGGACTGTCCGAGCAGCACGGACGTGCCCCCGGCGACGACGGCGGCGAGCACGTCGAGCCCGTCCCCGTCCCGGGCGCTGACCGGCACCACCGGCACACCGGGCGCGGTCGTCTCGACGTCCTGGACGAGATGCGCGAGGGTCGCCGCGTCGGGCACGAGGTCGGCCTTGGTGAGGGCGACCACGGGCTGTGCCCCGGACTCCCAGGCCAGGGCCAGGAAGCGTTCGATGCGGCCGAGGTCGAGTTCGCCGGCCAGCGACACGGCGACGACCGCGTGGTCGACGTTGGCGGCGAGGATCTGCCCCTCGGACCGCTTGGAGGAGGTGGAACGCACGAAGGCGGTACGGCGCGGCAGCAGTGTCCGCACGTACAGCGGATCGCTGCCTTCGGGGTCGACGGCGGCCCAGTCCCCCGTGCACACGACCTTCATCGGGTCACGGGGAACGACGAACTCGGTGTCGGCACGGACGGGACCGACCGGGGTGACGACGTCGCACTGACCGCGATCGACCCGCACGACACGACCGGGCAGCAGACCCTGCCCGGCATACGGGGCGAACTCGGCCTCCCAGCCCGCATCCCAGCCGTACGGCACGAGCGGATGCGAGGAGGACGAGGACGAACCTGGGAGAGAAGAGAAAGACAAAGACAAGGGGTGACCCTTCACAGGGTGGCCCCGGCACCGCGCTCACTGGCGCGGGAGGAGAGAGGTCAGCCGGAGGCCACGGAGGTGGACTTGACGAACTTCCGGATGCGGGCAGCGCCCACCACATGGACAGCCATCGGTCACACCTCCCGTTACTCACTCGGCCGCCGGACGGGACCGGCAGACCACCGTGTGAAGCAGCCCTCACCATAGAGGCGCGCACCCGCACGTGCCACCGGTTTTTCTTCCGGACCCGCTCAGGCACGGAGCGGGGGCGGGAAGTGCAGCCGGAGGGTCACAAGTCCGCGCTGTCGTCACCGCTCCGCCCGGTCTCGGGCTCCCTGATGAGCCGGGTCGCCAGGTGGTAGGTGACGGTGACGTCCTGGTATTCCTGACCGGGGCGGACCGTGTCCGGCAGGTGGGTGCGGTGGCTGTGGCTCGTGGACTCCCGCTTCCCGGTGCCGGGGAAGCGGACAGCAGTCTGGGGTCCCCGGGTGAAGCGGAGCCGTGCGGCGTGGACCGTCGACCGGAACAGGATGTCCCCCGCCGGGCTCGTCGCTCCCGCGCCTCGCGTTCAGGGCGGCTCCTCCGGCTCCTTGGCGGCACGAGGGCGACTGGACCTCGGCGGCAGCTTCCCGTCCTCTCCGCGCACCCGGCGGGTGCGGGTGCCGCCTTGGCTCCGGGCGGCTCGGCCCCGCTGTCCCTCGGCGCCCTTGCGCACCGCACGCGGCTCGGTCCGTTCCGCGGTGGCGTTCGCCGACTCCGCAGCGTCCGCAACGGCGTGGCCGCCGTCTCGTACCGTGTCACCTGCCGCTTCCGTCACACCTTCCGTCGCACCGGCAACCTGGCCGCCCACGCTCCCCGCAGTGCCGCCCACCGTCTCGCCGACGCTTCCGACGGTCCTGCTCGTCTCGTGGCCGACGTCCTCCACCGCACGCCCGGCACCACCGCCGACGCCCTCCACCGCACGCCCGGCACCACCGCCGACGCCCTCCACCGCACGCCCGGCACCACCGCCCACGTCCTGAACTGCCCTCCCGGCTCCCTGACCGACATCCTGCGCCACGGAGCCGACACCCTGGCCCACATCCTGTACGGCAGCCCCCGCACCCCGGCCCACATCCTGTACGGCAGCCCCAGCACCCTGCCCCACGTCCCGGACGGCGGTCCCCGCACCCTGGCCGACCTCCTGGACGGCCCTTCCGGCACCCGTACCCAGCTCCCCTACGGCCTGACGGGCTCCGCCGCCGACATCCCGCACGGCGGACCCGACTCCACGCGCCAGCTCGTGCAGGATCTCCGGGTTGCGGTCGAGCGTGGTGAGCACGCGGTCGATGATCTGTGCGACGTGGTGGAGACGCACCTTGAGCTGGGCCTGTGCCTCGACGCCCGAGATGCCCAGGTGCACCCTGCCGAGCGTGACGTCGGCGCCCACATTCAGTTTGAGCAGATCCAGCACCTCGGCCTGCAGCGAGACATGCGCCCGCAGGTCCTCGACGTCCAGGTCGATCTCGTCGACCTTCAGGAGCGGAACGTCGAGGAAGACGTCAGGGCTCGCCCCGGCTGCGTCCTCCTCGTCGTAGGACACCGGCTCGTCTTCGTATGATCCCGACTCCTCGTCGTAGGCCTCGGGAGCGGCGTACTCGTCACTGTCCTCGGCGTCGAGTTCGTCACCGTTCTCGTCGTCGAACTCCTCGACGGAGCCCTCGTCGTTCTCGGCGTTGCCGCGCATCGCCACGCCTCCGCAGTCTTGGCGTATGTTACGACCATTTTGATCCATTATGTCCACCCATGCCCGG
This sequence comes from Streptomyces sp. NBC_00289, assembly GCF_041435115.1. NCBI lineage: Bacteria > Bacillati > Actinomycetota > Actinomycetes > Kitasatosporales > Streptomycetaceae > Streptomyces > Streptomyces sp. NBC_00289. The sequence continues at coordinate 2,756,951 of NZ_CP108046.1, forward strand.
TCAGCACCGTCCGTCCGGGCGAGGGTGGTGGCCGCCAGGCATGCGTGGACGGGTTCGTCGAACCACGCGGAGTCGGTCGGCCGGGCGGCGTCCACGAGTTCCTGGTCCGGCCCGAGGCCGGCGGTCTCCCAAGCGGTGTGCCGGGCGGGGGTGGTCTCGGCATCGGCGAGGCCGGCCTCAGGGGTGCCCACGTGGACGATCAGGCGGGGCCGGTCATCCGGGCACCCAGCAGACCCTCGGCCTCGTGCGGGCCGAACCCGTCCGCCCACGCCTCGTCCCGGCCGTAGGGAGCGACAGCGGGCCTGGGTCGCTGCTCACCCGGCCACGCCCACGCACGCCGTTCCGTTCGGCCTGCTGTGCGGTCACTCCGGACAGGTCCTTCACCGACTCTCGACGCCTTGTCGGCGTCAGGCCTTCGTGCAGCTCTCGCCGTTCAGCTCGATGTCGTACGCCGGGGAGTTCTTGCCCTGCCAGGTCGCGAGGAAGCCGAAGGTCAGAGTGCCGTCCGCGGGGACGGACTTGTTGTAGTCGGCGGCCGCGGCGGTGGTGCGGGAGCCGTTCTGGGCGAAGCTGGCGTCCCACATCTGGGTGACCTTCTGGCCGTCCCGGAAGGACCAGGAGACGCGCCAGTTCGCGAGGGCCTCGGCGGAGGTGACCGTGACGGTGGCCTGGAAGCCGTCGGGCCACTGGTTGACGAGTTCGTACTGGAACTCGCAGGTGGCCGACTCACCGTCACCGGCGCCCTGTTCACGGCCGCGGGCGGTCGAGGAGGAGGTGCCCTGGGGTTCCGGCTCGGACTTGCTCCCCTTGCTCCCAGCGCTCCCCTTGGACGCCGCGGAAGCGCTGGGCTTGCCTCCGCCGGACGACTTCGAGCCGGACGGCAGTGGGCCGACGGAGGGCACGGAGGCGCCGGGGTCGGCCACCGGCTGGCGGTTGCCGGAGTCGCCGGAGGCCGCGGCGCCGTCATCGCTGCCTCCCATGGGCATCATCGAGACGGCGAGCGCCAGCAGGGAGACGAGGACGGCCGCGACGAGAAGACCGTTGCGCACGACGCGCGCCTTGTGCGCCACGGAGTTCGGCTCCCCGCCCTGCCCGTCCACCGGGTCCGGGCGCCCGGCTCCCAGGCGCACCTCGGCGGCCCGGCGGCGGCGCTCCAGGTAGGCGAGGCCGCCCCAGCCGATGACTCCGCCGACGAGCGCCCCCGGCAGTCCGCCTCCGTGCAGCCGCAGACACGCGGCGGCCTCGGCGCACTCCACGCAGCGGGCCATGTGCCGGGAGAGGTCGGCCGGGGTGTCGGCGGCGGGCGAGCGGGTGACCGCGTCGAGCAGCCGGGCGTAGCTGCGGCACTGCCCGGTCATCGGCGTGTCGAGATGGTTGCGGTGACAGCGGTCCCTGAACAGGACGCGCACTTGCGCGAGTTCGTCCGCGACGGCGGCCGGGTCGTGGCCGAGCCGGCGGGCCACCACGGGCAGCGGCAACGCCTCGACCTCGGCCAGCCACAGCAGCGCCGCGTCGGCTTCCTGGAGGTCGCGCAGGCCACGCAGGGCGAGCGGCCGCTGCAGCGGCGGTCCGGTGTAGCGGGCCGCGTTGTCCGAGTGGAGCCACAGCCGCAACTCGGGGTCGAGCCGGTGTCCCTCCCCCTGTTCCTCCCAGACCGCCGCGGTGGAGCGGACCGCGGTCAGCAGCAGGGGGATCATGGGCAGGTGGGCGGAGCGGCGGCCGGCGCCGCGGGCCGGGCCGGCCTCGGCGAAGCGGGCTTCACGCATTCCGAGGGAGAACGCCTCGGTGGCGAGCTGTGTGGCCGCGGTGGAGCCGGCCGTGCACAGATCGGCATAGGAGAGCACGGCATCCCAGCACTCGGACAGCAGTGCGGCCTCAGCGGCGTCCTGGGGGGTCGGCAGGTCGGGCATGGGTCTCCTGCATCCACAAGCGAGGTCAACTCACCATATTGGCAACGGAGTTGGGGGGAACCTCGGGGCAGGGAACGAGCTTTTCACGTTTTCCGCACAACTGACAAGCTCCGTATTCAATTATGCCGTCCGCCGATTCGCGGCCGGGCTTCCCCGCCCGGCCGCCTTCGTCCGCTTGTTCCCCGACCCGTTTTCTCGTCGCTACGGGAGTTATACGGAAGGAACGCCGAAAAGTATCGACGGTGGTCGACTTGAATCCTTTTCCGTCCCTCTCGCCCCACTCCGAGGCTCGCCCTCACCCACGGAGGCGCGCCTCATCCCGCCCCCTGGGCCCCACCCAGACGACAGGCCCTAGAAGGCTGATGAAGATCTTGGTGAGGGGCTGTCCGGCCGTCAGGCCGGACAGCCCCTCCGGTCATGTAGTGGCTGGTGCGAGGTGCCAGGTGCCACTGGTGTGGGTGAGTCCGAGGTTGATCAGTCGGCGGAGGTTGAGGGCGGCGGCCCGGGTGTGGAGCCAGGTGTTGTTCTTGATGGTGCCGCGGTAGCGCAGGCGCCGGTTGCCGTGGTGGACGAGCCAGGCGACGGCGCGTTCGACCGGTGGTCTCCAGCGGCGGTAGTCGGCCTGCCAGCCAGGGTCGGTGGCGGCCTGGTGGCGGGCGGCTGTCTGGAGGTCGTGGTGCGGTCGGATGGTCAGGATGCGTCCGGCCTTGGCTTTGGTGCACCGCTCGCGCAGGTGGCATGCGGTGCATAAGTCCCCGAAAGAGGCTTTGCGTTGGTGGTGCTGCCCGCCGGGGTCGGACAGGGCCACGGCGTGTCCGGCCGGGCAGGTCACGATGGCGGCTGTGGTGTCGATGGCGAAGTCGTCGAGGATGAAACCGCCGGGGATGGCGGGTCGCAGTGGGGCGGGTTTGAGGAACAGCCGGTGGCCGGCCTCGTGGAGGGTCTGGCGGGCGTCGGCGGCGGAGTAGGCGGTGTCGCCGAAGACGTCCAGCGGGTCGTCCTCGTCGGCGAGCAGGTCCAGGCCGACGGCGGCCTCGTGGTGTTCGGCTCCGGCGCCGGGCCGCAGGGCGACGGCGGTGTATAAGCCGGTCTCGGGCTCGATGGCCAGGTGGGCCTTGAAGCCGTCCTGCTGGTGGCTGCGGGTCTTGTGGATGTGCCGGGCTTCGGGATCGACGGTGGAGAGCATCCGGCTGGGAGCGGTGCCTTGGGTGATGCGCCAGCGTCCGTCGCGGCCGTCGGAGTCCTCGGCGGGCTCGACGTCCTGGCCGGCGACCAGGGCCAGGATGCCCACCACGTTCGCGGCTTTGTCGCCGAGTTGCTGGTCTGGCAGGTGGCCCAGCAGTCGCAGGGCATCGGTGACCAGCGCGTCGACCAGCTCGGCGCGGGCCTGCTCGTCGTTCCAGGCGATGCGGGGCTTGCCCGGGTCGGTGTAGTCGTGGGCGGTGCACTGCGCAGCGACGACCGCGTCGGCGCCGGGGACCTCGCGGATCACCGCGCGGACGGCGGCGATGAGCTGGGTGACGGTGTCCTGGGTGGCGACCGCGTCGTCCAGCACGGTGGAGTCCAGCGCCCGGCGGTGCTTGCCCTTGAGGACTCCGGTGGCCTTCACGACCTCGCGCACGGCCTCGAAGATGCGGTTGGGGCGGGCGGAACGGGCCAGCCGGCGGCGGAAGTAGGCCAGCAGCGACGGGTCGAAGGCCATGTCGTGCAGGCCCAGCCCGCAGGCGGCCTTCCACCGCAGGTCGCACCGCAGCTCCTGGACCGTCTCGAAGTCCGACAGCCCGTTAAGGGCCTGCAAGGTGATCGCGGCGGCCAGAATCTGCGGCGGCATGCTCGGCCGTCCGTTCGCCGACGGGTACATGTCCACGAACATCTCAGCCGGGAACAGCTCGCCGCGGTGCTCGGCCAGGAACGCGAACACACTCCCTGCCGGGATCAACTCCCGGCAGGTCTCCCACACGTCCGGCCCGACCATCTCGCCGACCCACTCACCCATCGCCACATGGCGAGTCTGGCCCTGCCGCTGACGCGGCAGGGCCAGAACCCAAGATCTTCATGAGCCTTCTAGGCGCGCACCTCGTCCTGTCCCTCGGTCGGCTCGCGGGCGGGGAGGCTGTCCATGAAGGAGCTGACGGAGAAGACGGCGCGGCCGGGGCCGGGCGGCCCGTAGCCGGGGGGCGAGGAGAGGCCGAAGTCGTCCATGGTGGCCCGGTAGGCCTCGAGCAGCCGGATGTGGTACTCCAGCGGCGCACCCTGCGGGTTGGCCTTGCCGAGCGGGGTGGTCGGCTCGGGGCACCAGGTGGTGAAGCGGGGCGTGATGCCGTGCGACATGAAGAAGCGCAGGCCCTCGGTGGTGGAGGCGATCGCCTCGTCGACGGTGGTGAAGCCGAACGGCTCGGCCATCTCCACGCCCGCGACGAAGTTGGGGATCACATTGCGCGCGCCGAAGATCTCCGCCGAGTCGAGGATGCGCTTGTGCCACTCGTCGCGGCCGACGTATCGCTCCTTGCCGGGGCAGTACAGCTCGAACAGCCGGCGGTCCCACACCTCGTAGTTGGGGTGGTAGATCTGCACGCCGTAGTCCTTGAAGCGCTGCACGTCGTCGCGCGGCAGGGCCTGGGCGACGACCTTGCCGATCCACCGGCCGGGGAAGCGCTCCTCGATGGCCTTGGCGTAGTGGCCGTAGAAGTCGGCCTCGTCGCGTCCGGCGACCGTCTTGGTGATCGCGCCGCCGGTCAGCGTGTAGGCGGTGGAGGTCTTCGCGGTGTCGTACCGGTCGATGATCTCCAGTGCCTCGAGGACCTCCTCGACGTCCTTCACACCGGTGTAGGGCCGCCCGGCCGCCTTGTGCTGGCGCCAGTTGTGGTTGATGTCGCAGTACTGGCACTCCTCCTTGGCGCCGAAGTACTGGCAGACCCGGAAGACGGTGAGGTAGATCAGATAGCCCCACTGGATGGTGGGGGCGACCTCCATGACCGACTTCCCGCTCGCGAGGGTGTGCCGGTAGTACTCGGGCATGGGCGGCACACCGACGTCGGAGATCCGCTTCCCGTCGAGGTAGAGCCCGAGCACGCCCTCCTCGTCCGCGGCCACACGGTACGGCGAGGACGGGTTGACCCGCACGGAGACGACGGTCCGGCGCAGGTCGTAGGGGCCGCCGGTGAGGATGATCTCCTCCGGCGGGCGCCGCAGCGCGGCCTCGCCCAGCTCGGGCAGGGTGCCGTGGTCGAAGCTGAAGATGAAGTACGACTTCGGCTTGACCTCGCCCTTCTCGTTGTCGCTCAGGGCGGACGGGTCGAAGGCCACCCCGCCACGGAGCAGGTCCTCCTTGAAGACTGCTTCCCGCGGTACGTGCGGGAAGCGCTCCATCAGATCCTCGACCAGCGCGGTACGGCTGCCCATCCGTAATCTCCTCCCGGCTCAGACGTACGACTCCTCACGGTATGCCCCCGCCTGCGCGCCGGCCGTGCCGGGTCCCCTTCCGGCGCGCGAGGTCTGCCGAAACGGACGACGACCGGCGCCCTGGCCGGTGGCGCCGGATGAGAGGGTCTGCTCCTACGCACTTTTCGGGAGGACGACAAGCATGACGGAGCCGGTCACCAACTGGGCGGGCAACATCACCTTCGCCGCCAGGGAGCTGCACCGCCCGCGTTCGCTCGACGCGCTCCGGGCTCTCGTGGCCGGCGGTGCGAAGGTGCGGGTGCTGGGCAGCGGACACTCCTTCAACGAGATCGCGGAGCCCGGACCCGAGGGCGTTCTGCTCACCCTGGACGCCCTCCCGGCCGAGGTGGAGGTCGACACGACGGCCCGTACGGTGCGGGTCGGCGGCGGCGTCCGGTACGCGGAGCTGGCCCGCCGGGTGCACGGGCACGGGCTGGCGCTGGCCAACATGGCGTCCCTGCCGCACATCTCGGTGGCCGGTTCGGTCGCCACCGGTACGCACGGCTCGGGCGTCGCCAACGGGTCGCTGGCGTCGGCCGTGCGCGAGGTGGAGATCGTCACGGCGGACGGCTCGACGGTCGTCGTCGCACGGGAGGACCCGCGTTTCGACGGCGCCGTCACGTCCCTCGGCGCCCTGGGCGTCGTCACCGCCCTCACTCTCGACCTGGAGCCGGGCTTCGAGGTCGAGCAGCACCTCTTCACCGAACTCCCGTTGTCGGGACTGGACTTCGAGACGGTGGCGGCCACGGCGTACAGCGTCAGCCTGTTCACCGACTGGCGGGAGCCGGGCTTCCGGCAGGTGTGGCTCAAGCGGCGCACCGACCAGCCCCTCGCCGCCTTCCCGTGGGCGGCGCCGGCCACCGAGGCGCTGCATCCGGTGCCGGGCATGCCGGCGGTCAACTGCACCGAGCAGTTCGGTGTGCCGGGGCCCTGGCACGAACGACTGCCGCACTTCCGGGCCGAGTTCACCCCGAGCAGCGGCACGGAGCTGCAGTCGGAGTACCTGATGCCGCGCCGGTTCGCCGCCGATATGCTGTATGCAATCGACGGAATCCGGGAGACGGTCGCCCCCGTACTGCAGACGTGCGAGGTGCGGACCATCGCCGCCGACGCGCAGTGGCTGAGCCCCTCCCACGGGCGGGACACCGTCGCGGCGCACTTCACCTGGATCGAGGACACGGCGGCGGTACTGCCGGTGGTACGGCGACTGGAGGAGGCGCTGGAGGCCTTCGACGCGCGGCCGCACTGGGGGAAGGTGTTCACCATGCCGGCAGCGGTGGTGCGCGGCCGGTACCCGCGCCTGGACGACTTCCGCACGCTGGCCCGGGAGCTGGACGCGGAGGGTAAATTCGCCAACGCGTTCCTCCGGGACGTACTGGACGACTGACTTTATAAAGCCCCTTTCCTAACCCCTTGTAGAAAGTCCCCGACTCCCCATAGCCTTGCGCCGCCGGTGCCGACATGCCCCGGTCTGCCTGAGTCGAAGGGACGGGGGCCGGCCCCATGAAGCGCACCTCTCGTGACATCCGCACCGCGAACCGCTACGAGGTGTTGCGCCAGCTCATCGCCGCCTCACCCACCTCCCGCCAGCAGCTGGCGGCGGCCACCGGACTGAGTCTGGCGACGGTCGCCACGCTGGTCGGCGAGCTGCTCGACCTGCGCATGATCACGGAGGTCGGGTTCGAGGACTCGGCGGGGGGCCGCCCCCGGGGTCTCGTGGCCGTCAACGCGTCGGGGGGCGCGTTGATCGGCGTCGACATCGCCGAGACGTACGTCCATGTCGAGCTCTTCGACCTCGCGCTGAACGTGCTGGCCCGCGCCGACGAGGACATGCGTCCCGGCGAGAGCCGCCCCGAGCAGGTGGTCGGCCATGTCGCCGCGGCCGTCGGCTCGGTGGTCGCGCAGGCCGGGATCGAGGGCGCGCGGGTGCTGGGGGTCGGGGTCAGCGTGCCGGGCCAGGTGGACCGCGACACCGGCATCTCGGAGTACGCGCCCAACTGGGACTGGCACGAGGTGCCTCTCCTCGACCTGCTCTCCGACCACATCGCCTACCCCCTCTACCTGGACAATCCGCTGCGCGCCTGCGCTGTGGCCGAGCTGTGGTTCGGTGCCGCGCGCGGTCGCGGGGACGCCGTGGTGGTCAACCTCGGGACCGGCGTGGGCGCCGGCCTCGTGCTGGGCGGCGGGCTGCACCGGGGAGTGAGCAACAGCGCCGGCGAGTGGGGGCACACCACGCTCGTGCTGGACGGGCGGCTGTGCCACTGCGGGAACCACGGGTGCGTGGAGACGTACGTCGGCGCGCCGGGCATCATGCTGAACCTGCGCGAGCTCAGCCCCGGCAGCTCGCTGCTGCATCCGGAGGACCAAACGGCGACCATCGACGCGCTGGCCCGCGGGGTCGCGGAGCACGATCCGGTGGCGCTCAAGGTGGTCCGCGACACCGCCCGCTACCTGGGCGCCGGCATCTCCGACCTGGTGAACCTGTTCAATCCCGAGGTGGTCGTGCTGAGCAGCTGGGTCGCCGCGGCCCTCGGCGCGCCACTGGTGGCCGAGGTGCGCGAGGCCGTCGCCCGGCACGCGCTGAAACGGCCCCTGGCCGCCACCGAGATCGTCCTCTCCCCCATCCCCACCGACCCGGTGTGCCTGGGCGCCGCGACCTTCGCCCTGGAGGGCGCGCTCCAGTCCGTGGGGCAGCGGAACGCGGCACGCACCACCCCCACGAGGAGACGTGTCGCACCGCCTTCGTGACGACCGGGGGACGCACACGACCCCGTGCCACCGGAGGCCGGGCGAAGGCCCTCCGGAGGTCTGACCGTCAGCTGGAGAAAGAGGTGCGGGCCGGCGGATTCGGCGGCCCGCACCTCCGTCACGTCCGGTATTCCGAACGCTGCGCAACGCTTCGCGCAGACTTCGTCCAACCCCTTGCCGAAGCCTTAGCCGAAGGTTAACGTCCCGCACCGCAAGCCCATTCGAGCCACCTGGCCGCAGAGCCGTGGAGCCACCGCCGTACTTCAGACAAGGACGTCACCATGTCGGCAATGAGCAGCAACTGGGACCGCCGATCACTCTTCAAGGCCGCCGCGGGCCTGGCCGCCGCCGGCACGCTGGCCGCGTGCGGCAGCAACAACGGCCGCAGTGACAGCGGGGGTTCGGGCACGAACCTCACCCAGTTCTTCCACGCGTACGGCGAGGCGGGGACCGAGCAGGCCATCAAGAAGTACGCGGCCGCGTACGACAAGGCCAAGGTGAACACGCAGTGGATCACCGGTTCCGACTTCGAGAGCAAGCTCTTCGCGACCCTGCTCACGAAGAACGCGCCGGACCTCTTCGAGTTCCACCCGCAGATCCAGCTCGTGAAGAGCGGTCAGGTGGCCGATCTGACCGACATCATCGATCCGGTCAAGGACGACTTCAACCCGGCCGACATCACGTCGCACACGGTGGACGGCAAGATATACGGCGTCCGCATGATCGACGACCCGCAGTTCTTCTTCTACCGGCCCTCGCTGCTGGAGAAGGCCGGCGTCAAGGTGCCCACCACCCTCGACGAGCTGATCGAGGCGGCCGCCAAGCTCACCACGAGCAAGGTCAAGGGCCTCTTCCTCGGCAACGACCTGCACGCGGTCATCAACCCGATGATATGGTCCGCCGGCGCCGACACCCTCGACGACAAGAACCAGATCGCCTACCACACGGACGGCGTCATCGAGGGCATCAAGAAGATGCGCACGCTGTTCACCAGCGGTGACCTGCTGCTCGACGCCCCGGCCGACTACTGGGACGCCTCCGCGCTCAACCAGGGTCTGTGCGCCATGCAGTTCTGCGGCATGTGGGCGATGCCGCAGTTCCAGCAGACGCTCGGCGACGACATCGGCGTCTTCCCCTTCCCGAAGGTCACCGACAGCGGCAAGCCCTCGGTGTACAACGGCGGCTGGTCGATGTTCGTCAACGCCAAGGGCGAGAACGTCGAGGCGGCCAAGGCGTACGTCAAGTGGCTGTGGCTCGACCAGAAGACGTACCAGGAGGACTGGGCGACCTCGTACGGCTTCCACATCCCGCCGCGCACCTCGATCGCCGCGTCCGCCACGAAGCTCAAGTCGGGTCTGCCGGCCGAGGGCGTCAAGCTCTTCACGGACTACGGCCACTTCGACAACATCGGCTGGACCCAGGCCATGATCACCGCACTGGAGGACGTGTTCGCCAACTCCGTCCGCAAGGGCGGCGACCCGGAGGCCTCGCTCGACAAGGCCGACAAGACGGTCAACCGCGAGCTCAAGAAGCTCTTCGGATAGACCGGCGGACGGACTGCGACATGTCGACGACCACCACGCGCGACCTCGCGCGCCCCGCCCCGGCGAAGGCCTCCAAGGCCAAGCCGCGGCGGGGGCTGCGGGGCAGCAGCACCTTCAACTTCTGGCTCTTCACCGGCCCGTTCCTCGTCGGGCTCGTGATCTTCGTCTACGTTCCCATCGGCTGGAGCATCTGGCTCAGCTTCTTCGAGGCACGCTTCACCGTCACACCGGACAAGTTCGTCGGCTTCGAGAACTACCGGTTCATGCTCGACGACAACGACTTCGTCGGCTCCCTCGGCACCTTCACGGTGTTCGCCGCGTTCATCGTGCCGACCACCTGGGCGCTCTCGCTGGGCCTGGCCCTGCTGGTGAACCGGCTGCGCTTCATGCGGGCGTTCTTCCGCTCGGTCTTCTTCCTGCCGACCGCGTGCAGCTATGTCGCCGCCTCGCTGATCTGGAAGATGTCCATCTTCAACGGCGTCCGCTTCGGCCTCGCGAACACCGTCATCGGCTGGTTCGGCGTCGACAACATCGCCTGGCTCGCCAACCCCGACCCGCCCTGGTACTGGCTGGTCATCCTCACCGCCCGGCTCTGGCTGCAGTCCGGCTTCTTCATGATCCTGTTCCTGGCGGCGTTGCAGAACATCCCGTCCGAGCTGTACGAGGCCGCCGCGATCGACGGCGCCAAGCCCGGCTGGCAGACCTTCTGGTACATCACGCTGCCCCAGCTGCGGGCGACCTCGACGGCGGTGGTCCTGCTGCTCCTGGTGGCCGCGTACCAGGCCTTCGACGAGTTCTTCAACCTCCTGTCGAAGACCACCTGGGGCCGGCCACCGCTGGTCGAGCTGTACTACACCGCCCTGGGCCAGAACCAGGACTACGGCGCGGGCAGCGCCGGCGCGGTGATGCTGACCCTGCTGATCGTCATCGTGACCCTGTTCCAGGGCAAGCTCATGGGATTCGGAAGGGGTGACGAGTCCAAGTGACCACCACCGCACCCGAGGTGAGGAAGACCCCGCCGTCGGCCGGAGAGCCGGCGCGCAGGCGGCGCGGCGCGGTCATGGGGTCCACCGGCCTCTACATCGCCACCGGCGTCGCCGCCTTCCTGTTCCTGATCCCGTTCTATCTGCTGGTCCGCAACTCCCTGTCGACCGACCCCGACATCACCGGCGAGAACTGGAAGTTCTTCCCCACCGACATCCAGTGGGACAACATCACCGAGCCGTTCCGCGACACCACGGTCGACTTCGGCCAGTCGATGGTCAACTCGCTGATCGTGGGCGTCCTGCACACCATCGGCACGCTGCTGGTGTGCTCGCTGGCCGGCTACGGCCTGGCCCGCATCCCCTACCGGCACGCCAACAAGATCTTCTACGCCGTCCTGTTCACCCTGATGGTGCCGGCCGCGGTCACCTTCGTGCCGAGCTTCGTGCTGGTCTCGTCCCTCGGCTGGGTCGACAGTTACCGGGGGCTCATCATCCCGGGCCTGTTCAGTGGTTTCACCTGCTTCCTCTTCCGGCAGTACTTCCTGGGGTTCCCCAAGGAGCTGGAGGAGGCGGCGCGGGTGGACGGGCTCGGCTACTGGGGCGCGTACTGGCGCGTCGTGGTGCCCAACTCGCTGAACTTCTTCGCGGCGATCGCGACCATCACCTTCATCAACGGGTGGAACTCCTTCCTGTGGCCGCTGGTCATCGGCCAGGATCCGAGCGCGTGGACCGTCCAGGTCGCCCTGTCCTCGTACATGACGAACCAGACGGTCAACTACCACCTGATCTTCATGGCCACCGCCATTTCCATCCTGCCCCTGCTGTTCGTGTTCCTCTTCCTCCAGCGCTGGCTGGTGCAGGGGATCGCGCAGACCGGCATCAAGGGCTGACGCCTTCTTCCCGAAACCTGGAGACCGATGTCTTTCCGCACCACCACGGCCGACTATGTCGAGGACGTCTCACCGGGCAGCGGTGCCCTGCCGCCCCGCGCCTGGTACGCGTCCTCGGACGCGAAGTCCCTGTCGCTGAACGGCAGCTGGCGTCTACGGCTGTCGGCGACGGCCGACGCCGAGGACGACTCGTTCGCCGAGGAGGGGTACGACGCCGGGGACTGGGCGGAGGTCGTGGTCCCCGGACACTGGGTTCTCCAGGGCGACGGGGCCTTCGGGTCCCCGATCTACACCAACCACCTCTACCCGTTCCCGGTCGACCCGCCGCACGTGCCGACCGACAATCCGACCGGCGACCACCTGCGGGTCTTCGACCTGCCGGACGACTGGCCCGCCGGACCTGACGCGGGCGGCGCCGTGCTGCGCTTCGACGGGGTCGAGTCCTGCGCCCGCGTCTGGCTCAACGGCACGGACATCGGCGAGTTCAAGGGCTCCCGGCTGGCCCACGAGTTCGCGGTCGGCCATCTGCTGAAGGCCGAGGGCAACGTGCTCGCGGTCCGGGTCCACCAGTGGTCCGCGGGCTCGTACCTCGAGGACCAGGACCAGTGGTGGCTGCCGGGCATCTTCCGTGACGTCACCCTCCTGCACCGTCCGGCGGGCAGCGCGCTCGACTTCTTCGTGCACGCCTCCTACGACCACCGCTCGGGCGAGGGCACCCTGCGCGTCGACTCCGACGTCGACGGGCGGGTGACCGTGCCCGCCCTGGACATCGATGTCGCGACCGGCGACGCGGTGACGGTCCCGGTCCTGCCGTGGACGGCGGAGACGCCCCGGCTGTACGACGGCGAGCTGGTGACGCAGGGCGAGCGGGTGCCGTTGCGCGTCGGCTTCCGGACCGTCGAGCTCGCCGACGGCCTGATCAAGGTCAACGGCAGTGCGATCCTCTTCAAGGGGGTCAACCGGCACGAGTGGCACCCGGAGCGGGGCCGCGCCCTCGACCTGGAGACGATGCGCGAGGACGTGCTGCTGATGAAGCGGCACAACATCAACGCCGTCCGGACCTCGCACTACCCGCCGCACCCGGCCTTCCTGGACCTGTGCGACGAGTACGGCCTGTGGGTCATCGACGAGTGCGACCTGGAGACCCACGGTTTCACCGAACAGGGCTGGCGCGACAACCCGGTGGACGACGACCGCTGGACCCCGGCGCTCCTGGACCGCGCGGCCCGCATGGTCGAGCGGGACAAGAACCACCCGTCCGTCGTCATCTGGTCCCTCGGCAACGAGGCCGGCACCGGCCGCGGCCTGACCGCCATGGCCGAGTGGATCCACGGCCGGGACTCCTCACGGCTCGTGCACTACGAGGGCGACTGGGACTGCCGCGACACGGACATGTACTCGCGCATGTACGCCTTCCACGCCGAGGTCGAGACGATCGGCCAGAACCTCGACGGCGGGACCGGGAAGCGGCGCGAACTGCCCTTCATCCAGTGCGAGTACGCACACGCCATGGGCAACGGCCCCGGCGGACTCGCCGACTACCAGCGGCTGTTCGAGAAGTACGAGCGACTCCAGGGCGGCTTCGTCTGGGAGTGGATCGACCACGGCATCAGGCACCCGGAGCTGGGCTACGCCTACGGCGGCGACTTCGGCGAGGAGCTGCACGACGGCAACTTCGTCTGCGACGGACTCGTGTTCCCCGACCGGCGGCCCTCCCCCGGTCTCGTGGAGTACCAGAAGGTCATCGAGCCGGTCCGCATCGACGGCGACGGCTCGGACGGCACCGTCCGCGTCACCAACAGGTACGACTTCGCCGACCTGTCGGGGCTCGCCTTCGAGTGGTCGTACCAGGTAGACGGCGAGACCGTCGAGGCCGGCACGCTGTCCGTGCCGTCGCTCGCGCCGGGCGAGGCGGCCGACGTGAAGCTGCCCGAACCGCCCGGGGACGCGCGCGGCGCCGAGACGCAGTGGACGGTGAGCGCGCTGCTGGCGGCCGACACCGCATGGGCGCCGAAGGGGCACCGGGTGGCGTGGGGCCAGTTCCCCGTCGCCCCGCGGGCGCTGCCGTCCCTCGCCACCACCGCCCGGCCGCTGCGCGGCAAACGGCGGATCACCCTGGGCCCGGCCCGCTTCGACGCCCGTACCGGTGTGCTCCACTCGGTCGGCGGGATCGAGGTGAGCGGGCCCCGCCTGGACGTGTGGCGCGCCACCACCGACAACGACGAGGGCGCCGAATGGCAGTCGGACACGCGCTACGCGGTCCTGTGGCGCACGCTCGGCCTGCACCGCATGCAACACCGGCTGGACGCGGTGGAGTTGGCGGAGGACGCGCTGACGGTACGGACCCGGGTGGCGCCGGCCGCCCGGGAGGTGGGCCTCGCCACGGTGTACCGCTGGACCTCGGACGGCGACCGGCTGCGGCTGACGGTGTCCGTGAAGCCCGAAGGCGAGTGGACGCTCCCGCTGCCCCGGCTCGGCGTCCGCCTCGGACTGCCCGGCACCGCGGACCGGGTGCGCTGGTTCGGCGGCGGCCCCGGCGAGGCGTACCCGGACACCGGGACCGCTTCGGTGGTCAACCGCTGGGCGTCCACGGTCGACGAACTGCAGACGCCGTACGTGCGCCCGCAGGAGAACGGTGCCCGCGCCGACGTCCGCTGGGCGGAGATCGGGGGCCTGCGCATCGAGGGCGACCCGCGGTTCTCCTTCAGCGCGCGCCGCTGGACGAACGAGCGGCTGGACGCGGCCGCCCACCTCACCGACCTCACGCCCGGGAACGAGGTGTGGGTCAACCTCGACCACGCCCAGCACGGCATCGGCTCGCAGTCCTGCGGCCCGGGCCCGCTGCCGCAGTACTTCCTGCGGGCCGAACCGACCGAGTTCTCCTTCGTGTTCTCCGTTCTCGACCGGTGAGACGGGCGGTGTTCCCGACCGGTGTTCTCGACCGGTGTTCTCGACCGGTGTTCTCGACCGGTGTTCTCGACCGGTGAGATAACCGATTGACCGATTGATCGACATCTTGCCAAGGTCGTGGGGTTCTTCGCGGCCGGCCGGCTCCTCAGCCGGCCGGCCGCCTTTCCCTGTGGAGGTCGACCGAGTGACAGCCGGCATCGAGGTACGCGGCCTCTCCCGCACCTTCCACACCACCGTGCGACGCCCCGGTCTCGCCGGCGCCCTGCGCTCCCTGGTCGACCCCGAGCGGGTCGCCAAGCACGCCGTCCGCGACATCACCTTCGACGTGGCCCCCGGCGAACTCCTGGCGCTGCTCGGCCCGAACGGCGCCGGCAAGTCCACCACCATCAAGATGCTGACCGGCATCCTCACGCCCACCTCCGGTGAGGCCCGGGTGGCGGGCGTGCGGCCGTACGAGGAACGCGAGCGCAACGCCCGTAACATCGGGGCGGTGTTCGGGCAGCGCACCCAGCTGTGGTGGGACCTCCCGGTGCGCGAGTCGTTCGCGATCCTGCGGGACATCTACGAGGTGCCGAAGGCCGAACACGCGGCCCGGCTGGCCGAGTTCGACGACATCCTGGCCCTGTCCTCCTTCTGGGACACCCGGGTCCGCCACCTCTCCCTCGGCCAGCGCGTCCGCTGCGACCTCGCCGCCGCCCTGCTGCACGACCCGCCGGTCGTCTTCCTCGACGAGCCCACCATCGGCATGGACGTGGTGGTCAAGGAGCAGGTGCGGGAGTTCCTGCGCCACCAGGTCGAGGAACGCGGCCGTACGGTCCTGCTGACCACGCACGACATGACCGAGGTGGAACGGCTCGCCGAACGGGTCGTCCTGATCAACCACGGCCGGCTCGTGCTGGACGGCGGCCTCGACGAGATCCGCCGCAAGTTCGGCTCGACCTGGCAGGTGCGGGCCACACTCGCCGATCCGCACACCGAGGTGGCGCCGCTGCCGGGCATCGCCCTGCTGCGACAGGACGGCCCCCGGGTCGTCTTCGGGCCCGAAGCGGCCGACGGCCCCGGTGCCCCGACCGTCCACCAGGCGCTGAAGGCGGTCATCGAGCGGTACGAGGTGAGCGACATCGCGCTCGACGAGGCGGACCTCGAGGACGTGATGCGGGCCGCGTACGCCCAGGCGGGAGACGCGTGATGGCCGTCCTGCACGCCTGGCGCGCCGCCCGGGTCACCCCGCTCGGCGAACTGCACACCCCGCCCCGGATCACCGCCGCGCTGCTCCGACTAACCGTGCAGGTGGTGCTGGTGGCGTCCCTGTGGCGCGGCCTGTACGCCCACACCGGCAGCACCGCCGGACTCGGCCGCGACCAGGCGGTGACGTACGCGGTGCTGGCCGTACTGGCTTCCCGGCTGCGGGAGCTGGACCAGTTCACCGGCCGGGACACGGTGATCCAGCACATGCACTTCGGCACCATCGTGTACTGGTACCTGCGCCCGCTGTCCCCCGGGCGCTACTACGCCCTGCGCGCCCTCGGCGAGCAGCTCTACGGCCTCGCCTGGGCGCTCGTCGGCTACGCGGCCTGTCTCGCGGCCGGGGTGGTGCGGCCGCCCGGGTCGGCGGCCGTGGCGGGCGTGTTCGCGCTGAGCCTGCTGCTCGGGCAGTGGGTGCTGTACTACGTCATGCTGGTGCTGGACCAGCTGTGCTTCTGGACCCTGCGCAATAACGCCGCGATGATGATCCTGATCTTCGCGCAGAACCTGTTGTCCGGGGTGTACGCGCCGCTGTGGTTCTTCCCCGACTGGTTCGTGACGCTGAGCGCCTTCCTGCCCTTCCAGGCGACCCTGAGCGTGCCGCTGTCGCTGTACATCGGCCGCATCCCGCTGTCGGACGCGGCCGGAGCGCTGGCCCTCCAGGCCGCCTGGGTCCTGGCGCTCGCCCTGTTCACCCGGTTCCTGTGGCGGCGGGCCGCCCTGCGTGTCATCTCCCAGGGAGGCTGATGTCCGTGAACGCCGTCCGGATCATGTGGCGCGTCACGCGTCTCAACTTCCGTGCCCAGCTGGAGTACCGCACCGAGTTCCTGATGATGATCGCGATCGGCGCGGTCTGGCAGGTGTCGGTGATCGTGTTCGCGACGGTTCTGCTGTCCCGGTTCGCCGGCATGGGCGGCTGGGACAGCTCCGACGTCCTGCTCATCCCGGCGACCCGGATGCTCGCCCACGGCCTGTTCGTCCTGGTGCTCGGCCGGGTGCACGGCCTGGGCCGGCACATCCAGGAAGGCATCATCGACACCTGCCTGGTCCGCCCGATGCCCGTCCACCGCCAGCTCCAGCTCGCGTACTTCCCCACCAACGCGATCGGCGACCTGACCGTGGCGGCCGGCCTGATGGCCGGCGCGGTCAGCCGCAGCCATCTGGACTGGACGGCGGGCCGCGTCGCGTATCTGATCGCCGCGGTGCTCGGCGGCATGCTCCTGGAGGCCGCCCTGTTCACGGCGGTGGCCTGCGCCTCCCTGCGCTTCCCGGCCGCCGACTACTGGGGCCGCTGGCTGGAGGAACTCCTCGGCACCTTTGGCAGCTACCCGCTCAACGTGCTGCCGAGGGCGGTCGGAGGCCTGCTGACGTACGGCCTGCCGCTCGCGTTCGTCGCGTACTTCCCGGCCGCGGTCCTCACCGGCCACGGCCACGACACCGGCGTCCCGTACTGGCCGGCGGCCCTCTCCCCCCTCCTGGGCGTAGTGGCCTACCTGGCGGCCCGCCTCCTGTGGCGCCGCGGTCTGCGCCACTACGCGGGGGTGAACGGCTGACGAGGCGATGATCGGCCGAGAAGCGAGCATGCGGCGCCTCCGTACCGGGGAAACATCTCCCGCATGTCCGACTCCACCCTGTGGATCTTCTCGGTGACCGCCGGCACGGCCGTGCTCGCCGGCTGGGTCACCAGCCGGGGCACCGCCCGCACGGCACAGATTCAGGCCCATGCGGCCGTCAAGACCCAACGCGCGGTTCGGGTCGGCGAAGCACGGCGGTCGGCCCACCCCTTTCGGCACCGCCTCCTGGTCTTCGTCTCCACAGCCCGGTCGGCGGTGCGTGACCTGTAGGCAGGACGGTGAGGGGGCCCGAAGCTCCGAAAGCTGGGCGCACTAGAGTTTTCCCTAACCCACCTAGGTTGTCGCATCGTTCGCGGAGGTCGCCCGTGGCTCGCGCAGGACTCACTCCCGACCTCGTGGTCGCGGCGGCCGCCGAACTCGCCGACGAGGTCGGGTTCGAGAACGTCACGTTGATCGCGCTGGCACGACGCTTCGGGGTGAAGGACGCGAGCCTGTACTCTCATGTGCGGAATCTCGGGGATCTGCGGGTTCGGGTCGCGCTCCTGGCCGGTGGCGAGATGATCGACCGGATCGCCGCGGCGGTCGCGGGCCGGGCGGGCAAGGACGCGTTGGCCGCGTTCGCCGACACCTACCGGACGTACGCCCTTCAGCACCCTGGCCGGTACGCGGCCACCCAGATCCGGATCGACCAGTCCCTCGTCGCCGACTCCCCCGCCATGCGCCGCACCGCCGAGATCACCTACGGCATGCTCCGCGCCTACGGCCTCGCCGAGCCCGACCTCACCGACGCCGTACGCCTGTTGCGCAGCACCTTCCACGGCTACTGCGCCCTGGAGGCCGGCGGCGGCTTCGGCGCTCCCAGGGACGTACAGAAGTCCTGGGAGCGGGCGATCGACGCGCTGCACGTCCTGCTCGAGCGCTGGCCCGAGGAGGCGGACACGAACCCCTCGACCGACGGCTGAACCTCGGCGCGCAGGGCAACCTTTCGCCCGCGGGCGGCCACTTGGGGGCATGACCTCAGCTGGACCCACCACGCGTCACCGCCGTATCCGGGGCGCCCGCAAGCCCGTGATCGCGGGCCTCGCCGCGATCGCCGCCCTGACCGGGGCGTGGTACGCGACGGCCGACGCGGCACCGAGCGCCTCCGGCGGCCTCACCGTCACCGGCACCTCCGTCCGCCTGCCGGCCGTCAGGAGGGGCCGAGCGGCAGGGCGTCGGTGTAGCCGTTCGTCGGCCGGGCGACCTTCCTGACGGTCCGGGCGTCCAGGGCGACCGGCGCGGAGCTCGTGCCCAGGGTGCCGCCCGCGTGCCAGGTTCCCGTGAGGGTCACCCAGGTGTCGGCGGGCGGCGCCGGGACGTCGTCGACCAGCACCTTCACGGACTGGGCGTCCGCCGCGCAGCAGGAGAGCATGATCCGGGTCAGGTACCAGCCGCCGCCCTTGCCGGGCGTGACGAAGCCGGTCATCAGGACGGTGCGTCCCTTGATGGCCTGCCCGCGGTCCTGCTGGACGCGGCTGGTGAAGTCCCTGAGGGTGATCGGCAGCGGTGAGATCGCGGGCAGTGGGTCGAAGTCGTCCTGTGGGGTGACGGCCTTGGGAGGTTCCCGGGACGCCGTGTACGCGCCGAGGGCGGGCGGGGCGTAGAAGAGCAGGCTCAGCGCGGGCAGGAACAGCAGCCAGGCCACCCGGGGCATCCCGGAGTGGTCATGCGCCCCGTGGGTCTCACCAGCATGGGCGTGCTCGTCGCCATCGACGCCCTGGTCTCCATGGGCGTGCTCGTCGGTTCCGGTTCCGGCTTCCGTTCCGGTTCCGGCCCCTCCTGCACCCCCGTCGCCCGTCCCGCCCAACGCTCTCTGCCGCGACCACGCCTCCGCCACGCCCAGAAGGATCAGCAGGACGCCGGAGGCGATCAGCAACGGGCGCATGCCCTCCTTGACGTATCTCAGGTACAGGTCGGTGAAGAGGGACGCGCGCAGTACGCCGAGGCCGCTGAGGACGAGCAGGAGGACCTGGAGGTTGCGTTTCACAGCAGCGCTCCTCCGATCAGCACGCTGCACACGATCGCGACGACCGTCGTGGCGGCGGAGAAGCGGACCGCGAAGGCCCGGCCGAAGGTGCCCGTCTGGAGGGCGATCAGTTTCAGGTCGACCATCGGCCCGACGACCATGAACGTCAGCCGGGCCAGCGGCGAGAAGCCGGTGAGGGAGGCGGCGACGAACGCGTCGGCCTCGGAGCACACCGCGAGCAGGATGGCGAGCGCGGCGAGGAACAGCACCGACAGCCAGGGCGAGCCGGAGAAGGTGTCGAGCACCGACCGCGGCACGGCCACGTTGAAGGTGGCCGCCGCCATGGCGCCGACGACCAGGAAACCGCCCGCGTGCAGGAAGTCGTGCTGGAAGCCGCGCCGGAACTCCGTCCAGCGGTTGTGGCCGGGCTGGTGTCCGGTGTGCCGTACGGCCGGCCGGAGCCACTGTTCGCGCCCCAGCCAGAGCCACAGCCACCCCATCACGACGGCGGTGGCGGAGGAGGCGAGCAGTCGGGCCAGCACCATGACCGGACTGGCGGGGAAGGCGATGGCGGTGGCGGTCAGCACGACCGGGTTGACGGCGGGCGCCGACAGCAGGAAGGCGAACGCGGCGGCCGGGGTGACGCCCCGGCCGATCAGACTGTTCGCGACCGGTACCGACGCGCACTCACAGCCGGGCAGGATGACGCCCGCGGCCGTGGCGACCGGGACGGCGAGCGCGGGCCGCCGGGGCAGCACCCGGCTGAACACGCGCGCCGGCACGAACGCGCTGATCGCGCCGGACAGGGCCGTGCCGAGCAGCAGGAAGGGCAGTGCCTGGAGGGTGACGGCGAGGCAGACGGTCCGCCAGGCGTGCACGGCCGGTTCGTCCCCCCACCGGCCGAAGGCGAACAGCGCCGTCCCGGGAACGGCGGCCGCGCCCAGCAGCAGGAGCGGCCAGAACCGTGGCCAGTCGCGGCCGGCGAACTGGTCATCCGCCGGGGGCTCGGCGGCGACCGGCGGCGCCTCAACCCGTTCAACTGTCGTCCGCACACCAGCTCCACACGTCGGATGTCCGGATCGAAGATAGCGGGCCCGAAAACACCGCTCCGCACCGTCCCACCCCATCCGCTCCGCGGACCGCCGCGCACCGCCCGGATCCCCGCCCGCTCAGCCGCTCGCGGTGACGTCCGCCCCGCCGTCGTGGAACCGGACCCGCAGCTCGGGACCCCCGCGCCAGCAGACCTCCAGATCCCCGGCCTCGTTGATCCGCACGTCCACCGACTCCTCCAGCGGAGCGGGGTCCGGCTCGGCGGTCAGCCGGACCAGGGCGACGAAGAGGGTGCCACCTCCGGCGGCGTGGCCGGTGACTCCGGTGAGGTCGCCGGTGAGGCCGACGGCCGGCAGGATGTCCGCGCGTACGCCGTCGGGGGCCGTCCAGCCGGTCACGCGCACCGCTGTGCCGGGGTCCGTCCCCACCACCCGATGGGCCCGCACCTCCGCCGCCCCGTGCGCGAGCACGACGCTGGTGACCCGCGCGCCGCCGCCCGCGAGGTGGCGCGACGCCGCCCAGCCGTCGCCCACGCCCAGCGGCT
This sequence comes from Streptomyces sp. NBC_00289, assembly GCF_041435115.1. Lineage (NCBI taxonomy): Bacteria > Bacillati > Actinomycetota > Actinomycetes > Kitasatosporales > Streptomycetaceae > Streptomyces > Streptomyces sp. NBC_00289. Next base: position 2,777,798 of record NZ_CP108046.1, read on the forward strand.
CGATGCCGGTACGGCTCGGATCGCCGCCGACGATCACACTGTTGTCGTACGACGCCGAGGGCGCCGTCACCGTCGAGTAGGCGAGGCGCGTGTAGTGCGGGTCGTAGCGGACGTCCTCGCTGCCGTGGTTGTGCAGGCGGACCAGGCCGTCCGAACGCGTCGACTGCAGCAGCCAGTTGGGGGCGGCGACCGGTGTGAGAGCGTCCGTCCGCTCGGCCGGGCCCGGCTCCTCGGTGGCGGTCCACACGGGGTGGTCGGCCGGCAGGAGCAGGCCGAGGAAGCCCTTGCTCGCCCAGTACGGCGAGGCCGGGCCCGAGTAGCCCTGCAGGACGGTCTCGTCGGGGCCGTGCCAGCCGAGGGTCAGCAGGCCACGGGAGTCCACCGCGCCGCGGTCGAGGAAGTACCGCAGGGCGCCGGAGGCCAGCCGGCGGGTCTCGCCCGGCGACAGCGGGGTACGGCCGGTCAGCGCGCCGAGCCACAGCGCGGCCGTGGTCGCGAACCGGTAGGTGAGGCTGCGGCCCTGACGCATCGGGGCGCCGTCGGCGCCGAACAGGCGGGCGTAGTCCTCGAGATGCCGCGACAGCCTGCCCCCGTACAGGTCCAGCAGGCGGGTGTCGTCGGCGAGCCAGGCGTGCAGCACCGGATAGAGGTGCATGGCCCAGCCGTTGTAGTAGTCGAAGGCGCGGCCGGGGCCGTCGGAGTACCAGCCGTCGCCGGCGTACCACTCCTCGATGCGCTCCAGGCCCCGGTCGATCGCCTTGCGGGACGCGTCGGGCTCGTATCCGATCTCCTGGAGGAAGCCGCCGACCGTCACCGGGAACAACTCCCAGTTGCACGGCCAGGGTTCGGCGGTGAGGGCGTCGCCGAGCCAGGCCGCGGCGCGCCGGCGCACGGTGTCGTCGAGGCGGTCCCACAGCTGCTTGCGGGTGATGCGGAGCGCGAACGCGATCGACGCCGCCTCCACCAGCGGCTGGCCGCGGTCCTCGATGCGCGGCCACACGCCCGAGACGCCGGCCGCGAGTCCGTCGGCGTACCGCTCCAGGGCATTCTCGTCCTGGCGGAAGGCGGCGAGCAGCAGCGTACGGGCGTACCCCTCCAGGCCGTCCGAGAGCCGGCCCGACCAGCTCACCCGGTCGCCGGGGAGGTGGTAGAGGGCGCCGCCCTCGGCGCCGTACGGCTCGACCGCGGCGAGCAGACCGTCGGCGGCCGCCTCCCAGTGGGCGCGGGTGCAGCCGGTGCGGGGGCTGAGGGTGTGGTCGTCGGGGGGCAGGCGCATCGGCTCTCTTCCTCGTCGGCGGTGGGGCGTCGGCGGCGTGCGTCGGCGGTGGGGCCTGGGACGCCCCGGTTCCGGTCGGGACGCCCCAGGGATCATGGGGGACTCAGCCCACCCGCACCTTGCCCTCCGGCACCAGGTGCCGGGCGACGAGTTCGTCGCGGACCAGGCCGGCGTAGACCGTGGCACCGTGTGCGGAGGTGTGCGTGTTGTCGCGCTTCTCGTTGTAGAGGTACAGGGCCTTGGAGCCTTCGACGCCCAGGGATTCCACCAGTGCCTTCGTTTTCGCCGTCAGGTCGATCAGCGGCACGTCCTGGGCGGCCGCGACCGAGCGGATCACCTCAGGATGGTTCACTCCGAGGCCGTTGACCAGAAGCGCGGTGCCGTTGTTCAGGGTGCCGTCGGTGTTGAACCAGCGCCGCACGATCGGTGTCACGAGGACCGGACGGCCGCCCCGCTCCCGGACACCGGCGACCAGGGTCTCGAGATTGGCCCGGTAGGTCGCCTCGTCGGTGGTCTTGTCGTTGTGCGCCAGTTGCACGAGGACCAGGTCGCCGGGCCGGATCAGGGGCTGGACGGTGGCCCACAGCCGCGGGTCCTGGAGGTAACTGACCGTGCTCTCGCCGGAGTCCGCGTAGTTGGCGACGGTGATGCCCCGGCGCAGGTACTGCGGCAGTTGCTGGCCCCAGCCGGAGTACGGGTCGCCGGGCTGGTCGCAGACCGTGGAGTCGCCGACGAGGAGGATCTGTCGGGCGACGGGGGTCTTCCCGGGCGGGTGGGCTCCGGCGCGGGAGGCGGCCGGGGTGACGCGGATGCCGGCCAGGGCGGGCGCCGTGCCGCCGATCGTGAGGTCCAGGCCGGGAGTTCCCTCCGGGCCGGTCGGTTCGCCCTCGGGGGTGCGGACGTTCACGGTGAAGCTTCGGGTCACGCGTTCGCCGGCCGGGGCGGCCGTCTCGGGGAGCAGGGAGCGCCGGGTCTCGCCGGTGATGCTCGTGCTCGACCCGGTCGCACCGCCGAGCCGGACCGTCACGTCGTACGTGCCGGGCGGCACGTCGAAGTGACAGGCGGTGGCGGTGCAGTTGTCGAGGCCGAGGGGGCGCTGCCCGCCGTCGGCCTGGGCCGGTCCGGCGGTCAGGCCGGTACTCAGGGTCAGCGCCGCGAGCACGGCGAGGTTGAAACGTCTCATGGAGAGTCCTCCGACGGGTCTGCGGGGCCTGGCGGGTGGACCGTACCGCTCCCGGCAAGCGCTTTCTAGTGTCCGGGAGTCAATTCACCCGATCGCCAACTCCCGGGGTGCGAAAGCCCTTTCGCGAAATCGATTCAACTGTCACCCTGGCGAATCACCCGCACCCCCACCTCCCGAAGGAGGCACCCCCATGTCCGGATCCGTGAACCGACCGGTCCGACGCCGTACCTTCGTCCTCGGCTCCGCCGCCGCCGGTTCGGCGGCGCTCGCCGGCCCGCTCGCCCCCACCGCCTCGGCCGCGGGGTTCGGCTGGTCGGACGACGGCTCGCACTACGTCGTCGACACCGGCGCCAACCTCGTCTTCAAGGTCGCCAAGAGCAACGGCGACCTGACCTCCCTGGTCTACCGGGGCACCGAGTACCAGGGCTACGGCGGCAAGAACTCGCACGTCGAGTCGGGCCTCGGCAGCTCCACGGTGACCCTCGCGCAGTCCGGGTCCACGATCCTGATCTCCGTCACGTACGGCACGCTCAAGCACTACTACGCGGCCCGCAGCGGCGAGAACAACGTGTACCTGTGGACCAACAAGGCCGACACCTCGGTCAGCGCGACCCGCTACATCGTGCGGGTCAAGGCGGGAGCGTTCCTCAACGACGAACCCGACTCCTACACGTACGCGCCCACCACCCTCGAAGCCTCGGACGTGTTCCTGAAGTCCGACGGCCAGACCCGCTCGAAGCACTACTCCAAACTCCGCGTCATCGACTACGACCACCTCGGCTGGAGCGCCGGCGGCGTCGGTCTGTGGATCGTGCGCAGCAACCACGAGAAGGCCTCCGGCGGTCCTTTCTACCGCTCGCTGCTGCGCCACCAGAGCGCGGACGGCGGCGGGCTGTACGAGATCCTCTACTACGGCGAGAACCAGACCGAGGCCCAGCGCTTCGGCCTCCAGGGCCCGTACGTCATCGCCTTCACGGACGGCGGCGCGCCCTCCTCCGCGCTGTTCCCCGGCACCCTGACCACCCCGTGGGCGGACTCGCTCGGCATCTCCGGTTACGTCGGCGCGAGCGGCCGGGGCAAGGTGGCCGGCGTCGGCATCACCGGGCGCGACACCGCGTACCCGTACACCGTCGGGCTCGCCAACGCGGCGGCCCAGTACTGGGGTTCCGCGCGGTCCTCGGACGGCTGGTTCTCGATCGGAGGTGTGCTGCCGGGTGTATACACGCTGACGGTCCACAAGGGAGAGTTGGCTGTATACAGTACGTCGGTGACCGTCTCCGCGGGCGCGACGACCACTCTCAACACCCTCGCCGTCCCGTCCTCGAACGACCCGGCCAACGCGAGCGCGATCTGGCGGATCGGCGACTGGAACGGCACGCCGAGCGGCTTCAAGAACGCGGCGCTGATGACGTACGCGCATCCCTCGGACAGCAGGGCCGCCCCCTGGACCGGCAACGTCGTGATCGGCGGCGGAAACGAGACCTCGGCCTTCCCGGCGTACATCTGGAAGGACGTCAACAGCGGTCTGCTGGTGTACTTCAAACTGACCGCGGCGCAGGCCGCCGCCGCGCACACACTCAGGATCGGGGTGACGACGGCCTACGCCAATGGCCGGCCGCAGGTCGTCGTCAACGACACCTGGACCTCGGCCATCCCCTCGCCACCCACCCAGCCGAGCACCCGGTCTCTGACCGTGGGCTCCTACCGGGGCAACAACCACACGTTCACCTACAGCGTGCCGGCCAGTGCCTGGCTCACGGACACCGGCCAGTACAACGTGCTGAAGATCAACGTGGTGAGCGGTTCGGGGACGACCTCCTATCTCAGCGCGGGCACGTCGGTCGACGCGATCGACCTGCTGGCCTGAGCGGCCGATGCCTCGTCAGGTGCCGCGCGTCCACTGCTGGTTGGTGCCTCCGGTGCAGGTGTAGGTGATGACCGCGGCGCCGTTGGCGGTCGACGCGCCGTTCACGTCGAGGCACTCTCCGCTCGCCCGGGACTTGACGTTCACGTAGCTTCCCGTGGTGGTCAGCGACCACTGCTGGGTGGTGGCCGTCGCGCCGCAGTTCTCCTGGGTGACGGTGTTCGCGTTCTCCTGCACGCACAGGGAGCTGTTCCTGACCACCAGCTGGTAGTAGCCGCTGCCGACGGACCTGAACCAGTACTTCTGGTTGGCGCCGCCGTTGCAGTCGTACTGCTTGATCACGGCACCGGGCCACAGCGACTGGCTGGTCACGTCGGCGCACTTGGCCGAGTGGCGGGCGACGAGCGTGTTGTACGTGGCGCTCGTGCCGCCGACCGTTCCGGCGGCCGTGTCGACGGTGATCTCCGGGTACCAGGACATGGACATCGAGGTGGAGCTCGGGAAGGTTAGCGGCAGCCACACGTACCGCGAGTCGTTGACCGTCCCGCCGAAGGAGTTGCCCCAGCGGTCGCCCAGGTACAGGTACGAGGTGCCCGAAGTCCCCTGTACGGGCAGGACGTAGGCGGTCTGCGAGCCGTACGCCGTGGAGTCGCCGACGTTGGTCATCGCGCTCCAGGGGCCGGCGAGGCTGGTCGCGGTGGCGTACTGCTGCTGGTTGGGGTTCCAACCGGTGGCGCCCGAGGTCAGCATGAAGTAGACGCCGCCCCGCTTGAACAGCGCCGGAGCCTCGCGGTGGCCGCCCGGCCAGGGGTTGGCGGTCAGGCTCGCGATACCGGTGTAGTCGGCGGTGAGCCGGTAGATGTGCAAGTCGTAGTTCTCGTTCGCGGCCGAGGCCATGTACCCGGTGCCGTCGCTGTCGACGAAGACCGTGATGTCACGGGACATGTGCTGGCCGAGGGGACGGAAGCTGCCCTGGTAGGTGTAGTCGCCGTCGACCGTGTCGGAGACGGCGACGGCGGCCCGCGCCTCGCTGTAGTCGGTGCCGTTCTCCTTGTGCATCCACATCACGAACTTGCCGGTGGACGCGTTGTACATGACCTTGGGCCGCTCGATGTTGGCGCTCGCCAGCTCGGTCGCGCTGGACCGGGTCAGCACGTGGTTGCGGAACTCCCAGTTCTTGAGGTCGGTGGAACGGTAGGCGTCGACGTACTGGAAGGTGTTGCCGGCGTCGCGGTGCTCGCCGAACCAGTAGTAGTAGCCGCCGACCTTGATGACCCCGCCGCCGTGCGCGTGCACGGCGGCACCCGAGGTGTCCGTGAACTGGGTGCCGTTAGTGACGGTCTGGGGTGCCGCCTGGGCCGGTCCGGCGGTGGCGAGGGCGCCGAGCAGGGCCAGGCAGAGGGCGAGCAGGGTCGCGTACGCACGTCTCATGTCACGCACTCTCCTTGACGGTGTCGATCAGGGCGGACGCGGTCGCGGTCGCGGCCCGGTCCGTGGCGGTGTCTGCGGCTGCGGCCGGGGCCGGGGCCAGGGCTGTGTCCTCGGCTGTGTCCGTGGCCGTGTCCGCCACCGGGATGCCGAAGTCGGGGGTGCCGTCCGGGTTCCAGCGCAGCTTCTGGACGCGGGTGTGGCGGTTGGGGTCGTTCAGCGGGTCGCCGGTGATCTCCTTGTACTGCCGGGCGTGGTAGACGAGGACGTCGCTGCGGCCGTCCTCGGCGACCGTGAAGCAGTTGTGGCCGGGGCCGTACTGCCTGGTGGTGTCGTTGCTGGTGAAGACCGGTGTGGGTGACTTGGACCAGCTCGCGGGGTTCATGAGGTCGCTGCCGGCGTCCGCGGTGAGCAGGCCCAGGCAGTAGTGCCGGTCGGTGGCGCTGGCCGAGTAGGACATGAACACACGGCCGTTGCGCGCGATGACCGACGGACCCTCGTTGACCTTGTAGCCGACGCACTCCCAGTCCAACTCGGGTGTCGAGAGACGGACCTGGGGCCCGGTCAGCGTCCACGGGTTCGCCATCCGCGACAGGAAGATCCCCGTGTTGTCGTCCAGGCCGGGCTCGTGCTGGGCCCAGGCCAGATAGCGGGCGCCGCGGTGCGTGAAGGTCGTGGCGTCGAGGGAGAACGTCTCCCAGGCCGTCCTGATCTGACCCCGCTCGGTCCAACTGCCCCGGAAGGGATCGGGGTCGGCGTTCTCCAGCACCCAGATGCGGATGTCCCAGACGCTCTCCGCCGGCGCCGAGGCGAAGTAGACGTACCACTTGCCGCCGATGCGGTGGATCTCCGGCGCCCAGATGTGCGCGCCCATGGGGCCGGTCACGTGCCGGGTCCAGATGACCGACTCGGCCGCGGTGCTCAGACCGGCCAGGGTGCGGGAGCGGCGCAGGATGATGCGGTCGTACTCGGGGACGGTGGCGGTGAAGTAGTAGTGGCCGTCCGCGTGGCGGTGGATGTGGGGATCGGCGCGGTTGCGGACGAGCGGGTTCACGTAGGGGGCTGCTGCGTTCCGGCCCGGGGCCGCCTGGGCGATCGAGGGGGCCATCGCCAGGGCGCCCGCGGCCAGGGCCCCCTTCAGCATCAGGCGGCGGCCGGGGTGTTCGGGCAGGTCGTCATCGCGGCTCATGCGGACTGCCTCTCGCGGGGGGATACGCGGTGTTCGATGCTCGGAAAGCCCAGAAGTTCGCAATACCGAACAACATCTGTCATGTTCGAACGCCGAAAACGTACGGGTGTGTTACGAGGAGGTCAACGGGTCGGACGGGACGAAGTTGGCCGCACATTTCTGTTATCGGCGAGCCCCGCCGCCCGTCTCCCTCACGTGCGCAGCCGAACCCCCAAGTCAGCGGCGATCGCCGGAGCCCTCGCGGCCGTCGCCCTCCTCGCCACCGCTCCCGCCGCGTCGGCCGCCGGCCCCCGGGACGTGACCGCCGACGTCCTCGCCGGCCGGGACGTGACACTCGCCGGGGACACCCTGGTCACCGTGCCCGCCGGCACGACGACGTACGACGGGGTGTTCCGCGGCGAGGGCACGCTCACCGTGCGCGGCGGCGGGACCCTGATCCTCACCAGGGACAGCGACTTCACGCTGCCCGAGGCACGGCAGCGGCAGAAGGTGACCACACAGGGCGGCAACCACCCCTACACCACGGTGGCCGACCCGGACCCGCCCGCGATCACCGTGGGGCGCGGGACCACCCTCCAGTACGGCACGGGTGGCGGCACCGGCCTCATCGGGCACTTCCCGTACAACACCCCCGGGTACCGGTTGAACCAGCTCAACGTCCGGGTCGACGGCACGCTCCGCCTCTCCCTGACCCGCACCTTCAACATCGGCACCATCAGCGGCTCGGGCCTGGTCACCCAGCCCCGGAACATGTGGGGCACCCTCGACCTGGCCGGCACCCACCCCTTCTCCGGCGTCATCGACAACGGCACCGGCATGGCGGTCGGCCGCCCCGAGTACCCGGTGGCACTGCCCGACGCCCGCGCCGTGCTCAACCAGGGTTCCTGGATCATCGACACACCGCTCTCCCAGACGATCACCCTCCGCCAGAACTTCTACCAGCGCGAGTACGGCAGCGACGTCAACGTGCACACCCGGCCCGGCAGCAAGGTCGTGCTCACCGGCCAGTACAGCTACAGCGACCAGGGCGGCGACACCAACCCCTCGCTGAGCGATCCCGAGCTCAACTGGCGTGCCATCGCCCACCAGTTGAACAAGCGCGGCACCAACATCGAGGGTGCGGACGTCCGGTGGGGCGACGGCACCACACACCGGATCTTCATGCCGGGCACCGCGGACACGGTGTACGTCAACCTGCACGAGGCGAGCGGCCGGCGGTCCCGGCTCACCTTCGACTACGACGGGCCGGTGACGCTGGGCGCCCCGATCGGCGGCGGCCGCTACCACGACACGCTGGCCGCGCCCGGCGCCGGGGACGTCGTCGTCGCGGGCACCCGCGGCAACGACGTGACGTTCGCGGCCGAGCAGTACTACGACGGGTCGACGACCATCGAGAAAGGGGCGGTGCTACGACTCGGATCGGGTCGCGGGGACGGCTCCCTGCTGACGGGCACGCCCCGGCGCAGGGTGGTGGACGACGGCACGCTGGTCGTGCACAACGCGTCGACTCCGGTGTCCCTGTCCCGGATCGGCGGCTCCGGTTCACTCGTCCAGTCCGGCACCGCCACGACCACGCTGACGGGCGGCGCGGTGACCTACACCGGGACGACCACGGTACGGACGGGCACCCTGGCGCTGCGCTCCGGGGCGACGCTCGCGAACAGCAGGGCGATCCGGCTCACGTCCGGTGCCGCACGGCTCGACGCGGGGCCGGCGGGACTGCGGGTGGCGAGCACGCTGACCGGCAGCGGGACCGTGCGGGGAGCGGTGCGCAACGAGGGCGTGGTCACGGGCGGCCTCACGATCCTGGGCGACTACTCGCAGCACGCGTTGGGCGAACTGGTGCTGCACAAGGCGCCGTTGAAAGTGTCCGGAGCCGTACGGCTGGCCGGAGGCCTCGACCTGTCGGCCATGGGCACGAAGCCCGCCCGCCGCGTCACCGTGCTCGACCACACGGGCCGGTCGAAAACGACGGGCGCCTTCTCGGGCCTGAAGGAAGGGGCGAAGCTGAAGCTCGCCGACACCACCTTCCGCATCAGCTACCGGGGCGGTGACGGCAACGACGTCGTGCTGAACGCCCTCACGGCCACGTCGGCCCCGTCGACGGCACCCACCGCGTCGGCCACCACCCCGGTGTCCACCCGAAGCGCCGCCGCCGCGGACGACCAACGGTTCGGCTGGTGGCCGTACGCGCTGGCACTGGGCCTCCTGGGCACCCTCCTACTCCCGGCAACCCGCCACCACCGCAGCCGCCGCAACCACCGCGGCGGCCGACACGCAGGGCGGGGATAGCGGCGGGAGACAGCGCCGGTCGGTGTCGCCCGCCCCTGGACCGAGGTCGGGTCGGCGCCGGCCGGCGAACGGCCGGGGCTGTGACGGGGGGCGGCCGGGGGCCGGGTGGCCGGGGCCAGTGGCCGGTGTCCGGGTGGCCGGGTGGCCGGGTGGCCGGGACCCGTGGCCGGTCTGGTGGGCCTGTGGGCCGGTGGCCGAGTGGCCGGTGGGCCTTGGGCCGGTGGCCGAGTGGCCGGTGGGCCTTGGGCCGGTGGCCGAGTGGCCGGTGGGCCTTGGGCCGGTGGCCGGCCGGTGGCCGGGACCAGTGGCCGGGGCCGGTGACCGGGTGGCCGACGGCCGGTGACCGGGGCCGGTGACCGGGCCGGTGGCCGCCCACCACAGGGGTGCGGGCGGCCACCGGCAGCGCCGATGCGCATGTCCGACACGCCGAGCGGTGACGTGCCCCAAAGGGGCGCGGGGAACTGCGCGACCAGCCACGACGCACCCGCACCCGCACCCGCACCCGGCGTACCGGACCCCGAGGGACCGAACCCCCGACGTGCCGGACCTCCAGCGGAGCGAGAGGCGAGAGCCCTCTCCGACCTGACCGTGCCGTACGGGGCAACGGTGAACACCGAGCTGTTCACGCGCTGGACGCGTACGACTGCCGCCCGCCCCTTCGACTAGCGTCGTGACATGACCAGCGACCTCCCGGAAACCCCTCACCCCTCCGCCCAGGACCGGTCTCACGAACGCGCCGCGACCGGCGGCGAGGGCCTCGCCCAGGCCCTCGCCGCCGGCACGGTCGTCCTCGACGGCGGCATGTCGAACCAGCTGGAGGCCGCCGGGCACGACCTGAGCGACGAGCTGTGGTCGGCGCGACTGCTCGCCGAACGCCCCGAGGCGATCATCGCGGCGCACCTCGCCTACTTCGAGGCGGGCGCGGACGTGGCGATCACGTCCAGCTACCAGGCGACGTTCGAGGGCTTCGCGAAGCGCGGGGTCGGGCCGGAGCGGGCGGCCGAACTCATCGGCCTGAGCGTGGAGTTGGCCCGCGAGGCGGCCCGACAGGCGGAGACGAAGGGCATCCGACGGCCCCTGTACACGGCGGCCTCGGTCGGCCCGTACGGGGCGATGCTGGCGGACGGCTCCGAGTACCGGGGCCGCTACGGCCTGACCGTGGCGGAACTCGAGGCCTTCCACCGGCCGCGCGTCGAGGTGCTGGCGGCGGCCGGGCCCGACGTGCTCGCGCTGGAGACGGTCCCCGACGCCGACGAGGCGCAGGCGCTGCTGCGGGCGGTGCGCGGGCTCGGCGTGCCGGCCTGGCTGTCGTACACGGTCGCCGGCAACCGCACCCGCGCCGGGCAGCCCCTGGAGGAGGCCTTCGCCCTGGCCGCCGACGCGGACGAGGTGATCGCGGTGGGTGCGAACTGCTGCGCCCCGCAGGACGTGGATGCCGCCGTCGAGATCGCGGCCCGTGTCACCGGAAAGCCGGTCGTCGTCTACCCCAACAGCGGCGAGGCCTGGAACGCCGAGGCCCGCGCCTGGACCGGCCGCTCCACGTTCGCCCCGGCACAGGTACTGGGCTGGCGGACCTCGGGGGCCCGGTTGATCGGCGGGTGCTGCAGGGTGGGCCCGGGGGCGATCACGTCGATCGCGGACACACTGACCTCGCCGACACCGGCGTAACCCCGACGCCGACCACCCCGACACCCACCACCCCGCCCGCCCAACGTCGGCCCCGCGGGCTCGGGCTCGGCTCAAAGGCGGGCGCCGCCGGGCAGAAATGGCGGCGCTCACGTCGATCGCGGACACACTGACCTCGCCGACACCGACGTAGCCCCGACGCCCACCACCGCTCCCGCCCAACGTCGGCCCCGCCCAGCACCCCTCGGCCCCGTGAGCCCCGCCGGGTCAGTCGCGTCGGATCGCGCCGGGGCGTCGCAGTCGGCGTACCACCGAGCGGAGTTCCGTGTTTTTCGTGGGCGGGTCGCCGTCGAGGGACTCCGGTATGGCTCCGGCCTCGTGGGCGGCCGCGTCCGCCGCCCAGACCGCAAGCTCGGGATCTCGCGGACCGTATGCAGTATGCGGCTCACTGTCGCCGAAGATCCGCACCGGGTGCGAGGCGTCCCAACGCTGCCAGCCCGGGTCGCCGTCGACCGCGAACCGCACCCACGCCCCGTGCATCGCGTCGGCCAGCTCCCGCGGCGCCCCCTCCCCCGCGAGTCTGGCCGACTCGGGGACGTCGCCCGTGTCGAAGACGAAGCCGAGTTCCAGGGCGTGGCAGGCGCCCAGCCCGGGGAGACCGGAGGGCCAGGCGAACTCGTAGACGTACGAGGAGTGCGGGCGGGCGTCGGCGAGCCGGTGCAGCGGGATGCGCAGGAGGTGGTCGGTGACCATCTGGCCGACGATCTCGGCGGGGGTCGCCTCCGGATGGAGGGCTCGGTAGCCGCGGGGCACCTCGTGGCCGCAGCGGCAGCGGGCCATCGCGCCGGCCAGGGCTACGGCGCCGAGCCGGTCGATGCGCTCCACGAGCCCACCGGGCACCAGCCACAGCCGGTACTCGTCGCGGGTCCAGCCCATGAGCAGGTCGACGCCGGCCGCCGCGTCACCCTGGACGAGGGCCTCCAGGGGATCGCGCGGGACGATGTCGCCGTCGACGACGATCCCGAAGGCGGGACCGCCGAGCACCGGACTGCTGAGCCGGCCCACGTCGGCCTGGGTGCGCAGCAGCAGGTCCCGGTCGACGTCGGCGAAGGCCGCGGCGGTGGCGGGGATCTTCAGTCGGGTCGCCATCCGGCGCACCATCCGCCGGACCTTGTCCCGGTCGGCGGCCTCGGGCGGCCCGCTCTGCAGGACCGCGCGCCGCACGAGCCCTTGGGCCTGCGGAGCGGCCAGCACGGCGCCGACACTGATCGCCCCGGCGGACTGACCACCGAGGGTCACCCGGGAGGGGTCGCCGCCGAACGCCCCGATCGACTCGTGCACCCAGGCCAGCGCGGCCAGTTGGTCGCGCAGCCCGGGATTGGCGGGAGCGTCCGGGAACAGTCCGTAGCCCTCCACACCGAGCCGGTAGTTCACCGAGACGAAGACGACGCCGTCACGGGCGAAGGCCAGCCCGTCGTACACGGGCACGGCCGAGGAGCCCCGGGTCAGGGCGCCGCCGTGCAGCCACACCACGACCGGGAGACGGGCCCCCGGGCCCGGCTCCGGTGTCCACACGTTGAGGTTGAGGCAGTCGTCGCCGGGCACCACCGGGTCGGACAGCAGCCGGGCGAAGGCTTCGGAATACGGCGGTTTCGGCGGCGTCGGTCCGAAGGCTCCCGCGTCGCGCACGCCGCCCCAGGGCGTCGGAGGCACGGGTGGCCGGAACCGGCGGGGGCCGAACGGAGGCGCCGCGTAGGGGATCCCCCGGAACACCGCGACGCCGTCCTCGTACCGGCCGCGTACCGCCCCGAACGGCGTGCTCACCACGGGGCCCGCCTGGACTGCCGTCATACAACACCAGCCTCCTCGCCGCACTCGTGCACCGCGTGAAACCGCGCACCCTGCACAACCGGCGATCAGTCACCGGTCGACGATCAGCGGTCGACAGTCGCCGGTCGACGATCGACAGTCGCCCGTCGACGATCACCGGCCGACGATCGACATTCACCGGTCGACGATCACCGTGAACATCAGAGCACCACATCATGAGCCGGTATTCCGCCGCTCGAGCGGGCTTGGCGACTGTTCGGGCGACACGAGGTGCCGAAACCGCGTTCTCCCACCACCCGCCCGACCTCGCTTCCGGCCGAACTGTTCGGGGTTTCGCATGCCCGGCCCCTGCCAAGACCTGCGAACTCCGGCCTCTTCCCGAGGTCATGCGGCGAACCTAGGGTAGGAAGCGCTTACTGTCCGGTCGGTCGCTCGGCCGCCCAGGCAGCACTGGACGAGACTTCCGATGGCCCTCGGGCGGGCCGGAGAGGTGGTTCCCGATGGTCCGTACGGGGAGCGCGAGCGTGGCGGCCGGGCCGACCCTTGCGGTCGTGGCCCGGGAGGCGGGGGTCTCCGTGCCCACCGCGTCCAAGGTGGTCAACGGCCGGGAGGACGTCGCCCCCGAGACCCGCCGCCGTGTCACGGAGGCGCTGGACCGGCTCGGCTACGTCCGCAGACCCCGGTTCGACACCCTGAAGTCGTCCGGCCTGGTCGACCTGGTGGTGCACTCCCTGGAGAGCTCCGGGTCGGGGGCCGTGCTGCACGGGGTGGAGGCGGCGGCCCACGAGCTCGGTCTGGAGGTGGTCGTCTCGGCCGGCCTGACCAGGACCCGTGGCGACCGGCCGGAGAGGGGCTGGCTGGACAGGCTCACCACGCGCGGCTCGTCCGGAGTGCTGTTCAACCTGGCCGAGCCGGCGCCGACCCAGTACACCTGGCTCGACCAGCACCGCATTCCGTACGTGCTGATCGATCCGGTCGTCGAACCGCCACCCGGAGTGGTGTCGGTGGGTGCGGCGAACTGGCACGGCGGTGTCACGGCGACCGAGCACCTGCTGCGGCTCGGCCACGAACGCATCGCCGTCGTCGCCGGTCACCAGCGCACGATGGGCAGCGGTGCGCGCGTGGCCGGCTACCGCTCGGCGCTGGCGGCCGCCGGAGTACGCCATCGCCCCGAGTACGTCTGTCACGCGGGCTTCGACGAGACGCTCGCCCGCAACGCCACGTTGCACCTCCTCGGCCTGCCCGAACCGCCCACCGCGGTCTTCGTCTGCTCGGACCGGATGGCCCTCGGGGTGTACGAGGCGCTGGCCGAACGGGGGTTGAGGGTGCCGGACGACGTCAGCGTGGTCGGCTTCGACGACCTGCCCGAGGCCCGCTGGGCCGCCCCCGCCCTGACCACGGTCCGCCAGCCGCTGTCGGAGATGGCGGCGACGGCCCTGCACCTCCTGGTCCGCATGATGGACGGCGCCCGCCCCGAGAGCACCCGCACCGAACTGTCGACGCGACTGGTCGAGCGGGCGAGCACGGCCGCCCCGCGCCTGCTCCCGTCCTCGACGGAGACTCCGGCATAGGAGGACTGCCCCGGCCCACAGACCAGACCCCGGCAGCGCGGAGCCCCGGACGCGGGGACCCGGCAGCACGGCGACGGGTAGGTCGGCGAACGGGTGGCGCGGGCCGCCCGCAGCACGGGAGCGCCCGCACGCCGGGGAGTGAGGGCCCGCACGCGCCGGGATGTCCACAGCGTTCACCTGCGTGAGCGTTCCGGATGTCGGCGTGTGGCACTGACCGTCGTATTCGCTCACATTTGTTCATCCGGCGAGGCCGGGAACTGGCCGGCTCGACCGGGCGTCGAACGATGCGGCGGGGAGGGGCCGTTGCCCTGGGGAGGGCCGGCGGTGAGCACTTGGGGGACGACGATGACACGCTGGAGGCCGCTGCCCGACGCGCTGCCGAGGGAGGCGCAGCACCTCGTCGGCCGGCTGCGCGGGCTGAAGGACCGGACGGGTCTGAGCCTTGCCGAACTGGCCCGGCGGACCGCGTACAGCAAGTCGTCGTGGCAGCGGTATCTGAGCGGGGCGAAACAGCCGCCGAGGGGTGCCGTGCAGGCGTTGTGCCGGGTGGCCGAGGTGGAGCAGGGGCGGCTGCTGGCGCTGTGGGAGCTGGCCGACCAGACCTGGCCGCACGGCGAGGCGGGGCCTCCCGGGCCGCCGGACACCGTGCCGGTCCCGTTGCCCGTGCCGGTGCCGAGCGGGGTGGACCACCGCCGCTGGCGGGCGGCGGCGCTGGTCTCGTTCGCCGTCATCGTGCTGCTGGCGGTGTGGCTGCTGTGGGTGCTGCCGCTGAGGAGCGGGTGACCCGGTGGCCACCCGCTCCTCGCCTGCACGGCTCGCTCAGCCGAGCGTGTCGTAGTAGGCGTTCTTCCAGGAGCCGGTGAGCCTGAGCTTCACCCGGTACTTGCCGCCGACCCGCTTGAAGTTGACGGTCCGCGCGTGGCCCGCGTACTGGACGACGCTGCCCGTGTACGGGCCGTGCAGCCGGCGCTGAGCGGACTCCCAGCTGTCGTCGGTGACGACGCCGTCGGCGTCCGGGAGTCCGTACCGCTCCTGCCACCACTGGGTGGCCGATTCGGTCTCCGGGCCGAACGAACCGTCGACCTGGTTCTTCTTGAAGGCATGCCAGTCGCCGTCGTCGTCCTGCCACTGGGCGCCGTCCGCGTACAGGACGGTCTCCCAGAGGGCGGTGGCGTTGCTCTCCGCGTAGTCGTCGACGCCGAGGTTCTCCTCGTCCTGCCAGTCGTCGTAGACGCCGCCGCTGCCGTCGACGCCGTGGTACGGGGCGGCCGCGTTCGCGGCCGGCGCCAGGGCGATCCCGGTGGCCCCCGCCCCCAGCAACGCGGCCGTGATCATCGCAATGGTCCGATTGCGCATGCTCATGAAAACTTCCTTTCCGAACCGCCGGCCCCCGTCGTTGTCTCCTGGGGCGGCTCGATTGGTGTGGCAGGTGAAGAATCACGGCAGGGCGGCGGGCACGGCGAGGCCTGACGGTGTACGTGGACCGGTGGGGGACGGTCCACGCCGAGCCCGGCGGTGTCCCGGCCGAGCGCGGTCCGCCCGGGGACGGCGCGGGACGAGGTGGGACG
Source organism: Streptomyces sp. NBC_00289 (assembly GCF_041435115.1). Lineage (NCBI taxonomy): Bacteria > Bacillati > Actinomycetota > Actinomycetes > Kitasatosporales > Streptomycetaceae > Streptomyces > Streptomyces sp. NBC_00289. The sequence continues at coordinate 2,793,625 of NZ_CP108046.1, forward strand.
GGGCGGGACGCGACAACCCCTCGGCCCACGACCGCCCGTCCCTGGCTCGGCCCGACCGGTCTACCGCCCGCTCTCGCCGAGCCCCGCCGCCCAGTTGATGCCGCCCCGCAGGTGGGCGCGGAAGTCCGGGTCCTCGTACGCCTCGGCGGCGTGACCGAGTGCCGTGTAGAAGCTCCGGCCGCCGCCCCGCTCGTGGCACCAGGCCAGCGGGTGGTCGTCACCCATGCCGCCTCCCTCGTACGACGACTCGTCGGCGCGGAGCAACACCCGCACCGTTCCACGGGGGTTGGCGTGGAAGTCGTACCACTCGTCGGTGAAGTCCCAGACGGCGGGCAGGTGCCGGGTCGCCGGATGCTCGCGGTCCTCCACGACGGCCCGGCCCGGCTGGAACTCGGGGTGCCGGGCGAAGCGGGCGCCGAGGAGTTCGCCGTAGTACGGCCACTCGTACTCGGTGCAGGCCGCCGCGTGTACGCCGGCGAAACCGCCGCCCGCCTCCACGTACGCGGCCAGCCGCTCGCGCCCGGCTGGGGTAAGCACCTCGCCGCTGGTGGAGAGGAAGACGACGGCGGCGTACCGGTCGAGGGGGCCTTCGAGGGCTGCGGGGTCCTCGGTGGCGTCGGCCTCGAAGTCCCCGAGCGTGCGTACGGCGGCGACGGCGGCCGGGATGGAGTCGTGCCGGTAGGCGGTGGTGCGGGTGTAGAGGAGCAGTCGCGGGGCCATGGGGAGGAGCCTAGGGCCGGGTCCGGGTGTCCCGGCGGGGGTGTCCGATTCCTTCAAGACCGTCCGCCCCGCCGCCGCCTACCGTGGCGGCATGACTCCGCGATTCGATGCCATCGGCCTGGTCGTCTCCGACATGGCCGCCTCCGTCTCCTTCTACCGCCGCCTCGGGTTCGCTTTTCCCGACGGCGCCGAGGAGCAGCCGCACGCCGAGGCCGGACTGCCGGGCGGGCTGCGGCTGTTGCTCGACACCGAGGACACGGTCCGCTCCTTCCACGCCGGGTGGCGGCCGCCGTCCGGGGGAAGCCGGTCCGCGCTGGCCCTGGTGTGCGCCGACCCGGCCGAAGTCGACTCCGTGTACGAGGAGTTGGTGGGCGCCGGGTACCACGGGGAGCTCAAACCGTGGGACGCCTTCTGGGGGCAGCGGTATGCCGTGGTGCACGACCCGGACGGCAACGGCGTGGACCTGTTCGCCTCACTGCCGGCGGCCGAGTAGCTCGCCGGGTGGCAGGCCCGTCAGCTCCTTCACGTCCCGCGTGAGGTGGGCCTGGTCGGCGAAACCGCACCGGGCCGCCGTCGCCGCGAGCGGCACTCCCCCGCGGGCCAGGGCGAGGGCCCGCTGGAGCCTCAGGACGCGGGCCAGCGTCTTGGGGCCGTAGCCGAAGGCGGCCAGTGAGCGGCGGTGCAACTGGCGCGCCCCGATGCCGAGTTCGTCGGCGGCCACGGCGACCGGCCGCCCCGCGTCGAGCGCGGCGACGAGCCGTCCCAGCAGGGGGTCCGGCGGATCCGCGTCCGCCGCGCAGGTCAGCGCGACCTCTTCGAGGGCGGGCAGCGGGTCCCCGGCCGCGGCGATCCGTCCGCCGAGGCGCCGTACGTCCGCGGCGGGCCACAGGTCGGTCAACTCCACCCGCCGGTCGCGCAGTTCGTACGCCGGTACGCCGAGGACCGCGGGTCCGACGCCGGGCGGGAAGCGGACGCCCGCCCAGTGCGCGGGGCCGCCCCCGGGGACGTGGGCGTGCGTGTCCGGGCCGGCGACCAGCAGTCGGCCGCCGTTCCACAGCAGGTCCATGCAGCCGTCCGGCAGGACGGGCCGGACGGCGGGGTCGTCGTCGAGGGTGTTGCGCCAGACGACCGCACCGGTCAGCCGCGACGCCCGCTGCGCGTACACAGGGAAAAGGCTACGCCTGGGGGCCGAGTCCCACCGAGACCGGCCGCGCCGCCCGGGTCCGGTGTTCCTGCGGGCTCACCCCGTACACCCGTTTGAAGGCGCTGGACAGCGCGAACGCGCTGCCGTAGCCGACCTGGCGGGCGAGGGCGTCGAGGGTGTCGTCGGTGTCGCGCAGCCGGTCGGCGGCGAGCGCGAGGCGCCAGGCGGTGAGGTAGGACATCGGGGGTTCGCCGACGAGCTCCGTGAATCGGCGGGCGAGGGCGGCCCGGGAGACACCGGCCTTGGCGGCGAGCGTGGCGACCGTCCAGGGGTGGGCGGGGTCGTCCTGCAGCAGGCGCAGGACGCGGCCCACCACCGGGTCCGCCATGGCCAGGTACCAGGCCGGTGCCGCGGCCTCCGGGCGGGAGAACCAGGCCCTGAGCGCGGCGATGACCAGCAGGTCCAGGAGGCGGTCCAGGACGACCTCCTGGCCGGGTTCGTCGCGCCCGATCTCCGCCATGACGAGGGAGGTCAGCGGGCACTCCCACACGTCGGAGGTGAGGGCGAGCAGCGGCGGGAGCGCGTCGAGCAGCCGGCCGCTGATCTCGCCCTGCATGAGGTAGGTCCCGATGAGCACCACGGTGGAGCCGTCGGGCCGGTCGCCCCAGGTGCGTACGCCCAGGTCCATGGAGCCGTTGAGGGGGCGGCCGTCGGGGTAGGCGCACTCGGCGCCGGGCAGGATCAGCGCCTGCGGGGCGGTCGCGGGGTCGTCGGCGCAGGTGTACGGGTCGGGGCCGCGGGCGATGGCGAGGTCGCCTGCCCGCAGCCGCAGCGGCTCTCCCCTGTCCGGTGTGACCCAGGCGTCGCCGCGGACCACCAGCATCACCGTCAGCGGTGCGCGGTCCTCGACCCGGACGGCCCACGGCGGGTCGAAGCACGCCCGGATCATGAACGCGCCCCGGGCGCGCGGCCCCTCCAGCAGACCTGCGAGGGGGTCCCCCCGCGTGAGCATGTTCGAGCGTGGCGGAGCGTCCATGGGGTCAGGGTAGACGCGCGCGCATGGGAATGAGCCGTTCAGCGATGGCCGCCCGCGGCTACCGGCACTTGACTGGATCGCATGACACACACGCGGAACATGACGGTTGTGGTGACAGGGGCCTCGGGCCGTACCGGGCGCCGGGTGGCGGAGTCCGCGCGGGCGGCGGGACTGACCGTGCGAGCGGCCTCGCGGGCCCAGGGCTTCGACTGGCGGGAGCCCTCGACGTGGGCCGGGACGCTGCGGGGCGCGGACGCGGCCTACCTGGTCTGTCCCTCGGACGTCGGCGCACCGGGCTCCGCCCGGGAGGTCGGTCTGCTCGCGCACGAGGCGGTCGGGCTGGGGGTACGGCGGCTGGTGCTGCTGTCGTCGCGGGGTGAGGTGCGGGCGCGGCCCACCGAGGAGGCGCTGCGCGAGTCGGGGGCGGACTGGACGGTCGTACGGGCCGCGTGGTTCGCGCAGAACTTCAGTGAGGGGCCGCTGGTGGAAGGGCTGCGACAGAGCGGGGAGCTGGTGTTTCCGGGCGGCGCGGTGGGCGAGCCGTTCATCGACGTGCGGGACGTCGCCGACGTGGTGGTGGCCGCGCTGACGGCGGGCGACCGGTACGTGGGGCAGGCCATGGCGATCTCGGGGCCGCGGCTGCTGACCTTCGGGGAGGCGGTCGCGGAGATCGCCGCGGCGTCCGGACGCGAGCTGGCCTACCGTGGCGTGTCGGCCCGCCGGTACGGCGACGACCTGGCCGGGTTCGGCGTGCCGGCCGAGGAGGTCGAGCTCCTGGTCGAGCTGTTCGCATCACTGCTCGACGGCCGGAACTCCTATCTGTCCTCCGACGAGGTACGGCAGGTGCTGGGCCGTCCGCCGCGTGACTTCGCGGACTTCGCCCGGGAGGCGGCGGGGGCCGGAACCTGGAAGCTGTGACCGCGCCACCGACAGGGCCTAGGAACCGTCCGGCTTGTGCGGCGGGTGGGTGCTCTTCACATGGGTCCGCAGCCGTGAGGTGACGTCCTCGGGGGGCAGGAACCGCGACCAGCGCTCCGGGAACTCGGACGGCATGTCCGGGTCGTCCGGGTCGTCCGAGTCGGGGTCGGACTCGCGGTGCGCGGCAGCCCGCGCCACGTACTCGGCAACCTGCGCCTCCCGCACCCGCTCGTTCGCGGCGCGGGCCGCGGCGGTGGCGGCGGCCGGCCACACCCGGTCGATGGCGGCGTTGACCGCCGCCCCGACGAGGACGGCGAACGCGGACACGCCGATCCACAGCAGTACGGCCACGGGCGCGGCCAGCGAACCGTAGATGGTGGGGCCCTCGACGGTGCTGGTCAGGTAGATGCGAAGCAGGAAGCTGCCCAGCACCCACATGGCGAGTGCGACGAGGGCGCCGGGCACGTCCTCGATCCACGGGGAGCGCACCGGCACGGACACGTGGTAGAGCGTCGTCAGGAAGGCGATGGACAGCACGATGACGACGGGCCAGTACAGCACCTGCACGACGGTCGTCGACCACGGCACCACGTTCACCACCGCGTCCGGCCCCGCCACCATCAGCGGCAGCGCGACCGAGCCGATCAGCAGGGCCACGATGAACAGCAGGAAGGCCATCAGCCGCGTCTTGACGATCCCCCGGACGCCGTCGAGGCCGTACATCACCGTGATGGTGTCGATGAAGACGTTCACCGCGCGGGAGCCCGACCACAGGGCGAACAGGAAGCCGATGGAGATGACGTCGGGCCGGCCGCCCTTCATCACGTCGTGCAGGATCGGCTGCGCGATCTCGGCGACGCCCTTGTCGGACAGCACCGTGCGCGAGGCCTCCAGGAGGTTGGACTCCAGGCTCGCGATGGAGTCGGCGCCGGTCCAGTCGTCGACGTAGCCGAGCAGGCCGATCATGCTGAGCAGCAGCGGCGGCACGGACAGCAGGGTGAAGAACGCCGCTTCGGCCGCGAGGCCCAGGATGCGGTACTCCATGCAGGAGTTGACGGTGTCCTTGAGCAGCAGCCAGGCAGTCCTGCGCTTCGAGACGTTCCGGTAGAGGGCACGCGCCCGGTGGAGACGTCCGGAGGGCTGCTCGGAGGATTCACTTGCTGGCTGCACGACCTAAAGGTATCCGCCGCGAGGGGCTCCACTCATCCACGGTGGCGCCGACCCGTCGCGGGGCTCCCTCCGGTCGCACGGGCAGCGGAAAACGCCGCACGTCCTGCGCATTCCGCCGCGCGGGCCGCGCGGGAGGCCGCGGACCGCGCGGGCCGCGCGGGAGGCCATGGACCGCGCGTACCGCACTCCGGTACGCGGCACCCGGTTCCGGCCGCCCCGGCCCGCCGGCCCACACGGCTCCCGCCCGGTCCGCCCGCCCGCTCCGAGCCCGGGCGCCCGGGGCCCGGCGCCCGGCGCCCGGTGCCGCGTCGGCGTGGTGACATCGGCTGTGCGGGGTAGGTTCGACGTCATGGCAGGCAGCACCCACACCGTGACCAACCAGCCTCCGCCACTGGTCGGATACGACGTCTTCACCGCCGACCGCGTCCTGACGGGGGCCGTGGAGCGGCACACCGCCCCCGGCCTGCTCGACGAGGTGCGGGACGAGCTGGCGGCCCTCGGCCGGGCCTGCGGATCGGCCCAGGTGCAGGAATGGGGGGCAGAGGCCAACGAGCATCCGCCCGAACTGCGCACGCACGACCGCTACGGTCACCGCGTCGACGAGGTCGCGTTCCATCCGGCCTGGCACCGGCTGCTCGGCAAGGGCGTCTCGGCCGGCCTGACCGCGGCCTGGACCCGGCCGGGCGGACACGTGCGGCGCGCGGCCGCCTTCCTGCTGTGGACCCAGGTCGACGCCGGCAACTGCTGTCCGCTGTCCATGACCCACGCGGCGGTGCCCGCCCTGCGCACCGACCCCGCGCTCGCCGCCGAGTGGGAACCCCGGCTGACGTCGATGGTCTACGACCAGGGTCTGCGGCCCGCCGACCGGAAGGCCGGCGCCCTGTTCGGGATGGGCATGACGGAGAAGCAGGGCGGCAGCGACGTCCGCGCGAACACCACGTCGGCACGGCCGCTGGCCGAGGCGGGGACGTACGAGCTGACCGGGCACAAGTGGTTCTGCTCGGCGCCGATGTCCGACGGGTTCCTGGTGCTGGCGCAGGCCCCGGAGGGGCTCACCTGCTTCCTGGTGCCGCGGGTGCTGGCGGACGGCACCCGCAACGTGTTCCTCCTCCAGCGGCTCAAGGACAAGCTGGGCAACCGGTCGAACGCGTCGGGCGAGGTCGAGTTCGACAGGACCTGGGCGCGCCGGGTCGGTGAGGAGGGGCGCGGGGTGCGCACCATCATCGACATGGTGGCCGCGACCCGGCTCGACTGCGTGCTGGGCTCGGCGGGTCTGATGCGGCAGGCCGTGGCGCAGGCGGTGCATCACTGCTCGTACCGCGAGACGTTCGGCGCGAAGCTGGCCGACCAGCCGCTGATGCGCAACGTGCTGGCCGATCTCGCGCTGGAGTCGGAAGCGGCGACCACGCTCGCGCTGCGGCTCGCGGCGGCCCACGACGACGGCGGTGAACAGGAGCGGGCGCTGCTGCGGATCGCCGTGCCGGCCGCCAAGTACTGGGTGACCAAGCGGTGTCCGCCGGTGGCGGTCGAGGCCGCGGAGTGCCTGGGCGGCAACGGGTACGTGGAGGAGTCCGGGCTGCCCCGGCTGGTGCGCGAGTCGCCGCTCAACTCGATCTGGGAGGGCGCCGGCAACGTCCAGGCGCTGGACGTGCTGCGGGCGCTGCGCCGGGAACCGGGGGCACTCAACGCCTACCTCCAGGAGGTCGGCGCGGCGCGCGGCGCCGATCACCGGCTGGACGGGGCGATCAAGGGCCTGCTGACCGAACTCGCCGACCTGGACGGCATCGAGGGCCGGGCCCGGAGGCTGGCCGAAAGACTCGCCCTGGTCCTCCAGGGGGCGTTGCTCGTACGGTTCGCTCCGCCGGAGGTCGCCGACGCGTTCTGCGCCTCACGGCTGGGCGGCGACGCGGGTTCGGCCTTCGGGACGCTGCCGTCGACGCTGCCGCTGGCCGCCGTGGTCGAACGGGCCCGGCCGGTGTCCTGACCTGCGTGGACGCGGAGCGGGGGTGGTGCTGCGCCGACACGGCACCACCCCCGCACCCAGGCCTGATCGAGGCCTCGAACGCCGCTCGGGACGGCGTCGCTCAAGTTTCAAGCACGGGAGAGCCGACCACCAGGGTTGCAGGGGGTTGCAACTTGTTGGCCCGAGTGTGCGGAGCGTGTCCTTCCGGCAGGGTCTCGCGGCACTATGAGACGAGCGTTCAGGATGAACTTCCGGACAGCGGCGGCCGCTGCCGGAACCGGTTGTGCCGAGCTCTACCCCGGGAGGACCCGTGCCGCTCTCGCCGGCCGATGTGACGCAGCTCGCCGCCGTGGACGCGGCGGGCGCGGCGCGGGTCCTCAGCGAGGTCCGCTCCGCCCGGCTGTCCGGGCGGCCGGCGCCGCTGGCCCCGCGCCCGGTGATCGAGCAGTCGTGGGGCCGGATGCTGCGCAGCGGCGTCGACCCCGACCACGACTTCAGGGCCGGGCTGCTGTCCCGCGAGGAGGTGCAGCGACGCCGGGAGGCCACCGCCCTGCGGCACGTCCTGCCGGTGCTGCGGGAGGGACTGCTGTCGGTCGCGGACGTCGCCCACCACATCATGGTGGTGGCCGACGAGGACGCCCGGGTGCTGTGGCGCGAGGGCGACCGACCCGTGCTGCGCAAGGCCGACGGCATCGGCTTCGAACCGGGCGCCGACTGGCGGGAGGACGTCGTCGGCACGAACGGGGTGGGCACTCCGGCGGTCGTACGCCGGCCCGTGCAGGTCTTCGCCGCCGAGCACTTCGTGCGCACGCACACCACCTGGACCTGTGCCGGCGCCCCCATCACGGACCCGCGGGACGGCCGGCTGATCGGCGTGGTGGACGTCAGCGGGCCGCTGGAGACGATGCATCCGGCCACGCTCGCCTGGGTCGACTCGGTGGCCAAGCTCGCCGAGGCGCGGCTGCGGGAGCTCCATCTGACCTCGCTGGAGCGGCTGCGCGCGGTGGCCGCGCCGGTGCTGGCGCGGCTGACCGGCCGGGCCGCGGTGGTGGACCGGGACGGCTGGACGGCCGCGGTGAGCGGGATGATGCCGTACACGAACCGGATCGCGCTGCCCAAGTCGCTGACGGCGGGCCCCCGGCGGCTGCCGCCGTTCGGGCAGTGCACGGTGGAGCCGCTGGCGGACGGCTGGCTGGTCCGGGTCGCCGAGGGGCCGGAGCCCGGCGGCGGCGCCCGTATCGTGCTGGATCTGGCGCATCCGCACCGCAGGTCGGTGACGGTGTCCGGCGGTGCGGGCTCCTGGACGCACGAACTGAGCCCCCGGCACGCGGAGTTGCTGTACCTGCTGGCGGTCGAACGCGGCGGTCGCAGCGCCGCGGCGCTGGCCGGGGAGCTGTTCGGCGACCCGGGACGCACGGTGACCGTGCGAGCCGAGATGTCCCGGGTACGGCGGTACCTCGGGGGCTTCCTGGAGCACCGGCCGTACCGATTCCGCGAGGACGCGGAGATCGAGGTGCTCCTCCCGGAGGACCCCCGGGACCTGTTGCCCCACTCGACCGCGCCGACGGTGGCGGGGGAACGGGCTTTTGACGACACACCGTGAGTACGTTCGCACCCTGAGCACCCTCTCGGGGCATCTTCCGCATATTTGCAGGGTCTTCGTCCGCTGCGGCCCCTGACTGCCGTAGCATCCCGGTACGGGCCACCCCACCTGCTCCTCGATCAACGTACGGATCAACAGGCGCAGTTGGCCCGCCTCGGGAGGACGTATGACGCAACGTGGCCGACACCGCAGGCGCAGGCGGGGCAGAGCACTGCGCGGCTTCCTGGCCGGAACCGCGCTCGCCCTGACCGCCGCCGCCACCATGATCAGCGCCTCGCAGGCCACGGTCGGTGACAACCCGGGAGCCCTGAAGGCACTCAGCGCCGCCGACACCGGCCAACTGCGGCTGCGCGAGCACTCGGTCTCGCCGGCCACGCTGAACCGGCTCTCCTCGGCGATGGGACGCCCGGTCGGCGTGGGCGCGGTACTCGCGGACGCCGACCACAGCCTGCGCGAGGCGATCGACTGCTCGGCAGGGGAGCGGAAGTCGCTGCCCGTCGAGCCGGCCGCCACCCGCGCCTACTGCTGGGACGCCGCCGACACTCGGAGCTGGCAGCCGGGCGCGGTGACCACCTCCGGGGACGCCGACGACGACGGTCTCTGGGGACAGAACCGGGTGATCCTCTCCGGCTGGAGCCGCCAGGACGGCACCGCGGCGGGGCAGGACCTGGCCAGGGTCGCCTTCGTCGACGCGAACGATCTGGACCACCCCACCTACACCTGGGCGCTGCTCGCCGTCCCGGTCGACGGCGGACGCGACTACCGCGCCCTCGCCTCACGTCTGTCGGGCATGGTCTGGTACGAGGACAAACTGCTGGTCACCACCACCAGCCGGGGCCGGGAGGCCCTGTACGTGTACGACATGAACCGCATCCAGCGCACCACCGTCGACGCCGAGGCCGTGGGCCGGGTGCGCGACGGCTGGTCGGCACACGGCTACCGATACGTGCTGCCCGCCGTCGGGTCGTACCGGCTGACCGGCAACGCGACCGCCCCCCGTCTCGACGGCATCTCGCTCGACCGCAGCACGGTGCCGGACAGTCTGGCCGCGAACCAGTGGGTGCCGTCGGGCGGCGACCGGCAGGCCCGACTGTGGCGCTACCCCTTCAGCAAGGACGAGAAGACCTCCGGACTGCTCGCCGCGGACGGCGCGGGAGTCGTCCGCGCGAGCGAGGCGTACGCGACGAAGGCGGCCGAGATCGGTGGCGTGCTGTCGTACCGCTCCGACTGGTACGTGGGCGGCGCCACCGACGCACCGGGCGCCCACGGCACCCTGTGGCAGCAGAACACGAGCGGCTCGAAGGCCGCGCGGTGCGGGACGGACGAGACGCACCGGCGCTGCTGGAGCCCGCGCACGGAGTCCCTCTCCTACTGGGAGGAGACCGGTGACCTGTGGGCGCAGTCGGGGCGCGTGCTGTTCGCGATGCCCCTGGCCTCGGTCGACAGATCTCTGGGACAGATGATTCCCTGACCGGCATGACCGACATCCCCGTGACCACCTGGTCCCTGGAACAGACCGCACCCACCGACCTCCGGCCGGCCGCAGCGCCCGACGGGGAGGTGCGGATCGTGCGCGCCGAGGTGCCCTCCCCGGAGTTCAGCCGCTTCCTGTACGCCTCCGTCGGCGGGGACATCCGCTGGATCGACCGGCTCGGCTGGACGTACGCGCGGTGGCGGGAGCACCTGGCCCGGCCCGGCGTGGAGACGTGGGTCGCCCACGACCGTGGCACGCCGGCCGGGTACGTGGAGCTGGAGCCGCAGGACGACGGGGCGGTGGAGATCGTCTACTTCGGCCTGGTCCCCGCTTTCCGCGGGCGGCGGATCGGCGGGCATCTGCTGTCGTACGGTGCCGCCCGCGCCTGGGACCTCGCGGACCGCTGGCCTGGGCTGGCGCCCACCAAGCGGGTCTGGCTGCACACCTGCAGCCTGGACGGCGAGCACGCCATGGACAACTACCTGCGGCGCGGCTTCGCACTCTTCGACACCAAGGTGGAGAAGGTGGCCGAGGTGCCGGCACCCGGTCCCTGGCCAGGCGCCTACCCCTCCTGACCTGGGCGGAAACGAGCCGCCCCGGGCGCTGTGACCGACACCACCCCGATCTCACCATTCGGGACCAGGGTGTCCACATGTCGAACGAAGCTGGACTGTGTCCAGATCGCCGTGACACGCTTCCGTCATGTCTGGAACTGGAATCGCCTTGGTGAGTCGACGGCACGTCGATCTCTGCCGCATGTCCAGCGCCATCTGTCCGGCGAGCTGAGCCGCAGCGCCGCCCGACACCTTCTGCTTTCGTCTCCTTTCCCGCGCAATGACGCGCACGTACACGCATGCGCCCGTACCCGCAGGTAAGAGCCGCTTTCCGCCTGTCCCGAAGGACGTAGAACCATGGCCGCCACCCCGCAGAACCCCGCTGCCGCGACTCCCCGCCGCAAGGTGAGCCGTCACCGCGGTGAGGGTCAGTGGGCCGCGGGGCACTTCACCCCCCTCAACGGCAACGAGCAGTTCAAGAAGGACGACGACGGTCTCAATGTGCGGACACGCATTGAGACGATCTACTCCAAGCGGGGCTTCGACTCGATCGACCCCAACGACCTGCGCGGCCGGATGCGCTGGTGGGGCCTCTACACCCAGCGCAAGCCCGGGATCGACGGCGGCAAGACCGCGATCCTGGAGCCGGAGGAGCTGGACGACAAGTACTTCATGCTGCGCGTCCGGATCGACGGCGGCCGGCTGACGACCCACCAGCTGCGCGTGATCGGCGAGATCTCCGAGGAGTTCGGCCGCGGCAGCGCGGACATCACCGACCGGCAGAACATCCAGCTGCACTGGATCCGCATCGAGGACGTCCCGGAGATCTGGCGACGCCTCGAGGACGTCGGCCTGTCGACCACCGAGGCCTGCGGCGACACCCCGCGCGTCATCCTCGGCTCACCGGTCGCCGGCATCGCCGAGGACGAGATCATCGACGGCACCCCGGCGGTCGACGAGATCCACAGCCGGTTCATCGGCACCAAGGAATTCTCCAACCTGCCGCGCAAGTTCAAGACGGCGATCTCCGGCTCCCCGCTCCTGGACGTCGCCCACGAGATCAACGACGTCGCGTTCGTCGGCGTCGAGCACCCCGAGCACGGCCCCGGCTTCGACCTGTGGGTCGGTGGCGGGCTGTCCACCAACCCGAAGATCGGCGTCCGGCTCGGCGCCTGGGTCCCGCTGGACGAGGTCCCGGACGTCTGGGCGGGCGTGATCGGCATCTTCCGCGACTACGGCTACCGGCGCCTGCGCACGCGGGCCCGCCTGAAGTTCCTGGTCGCCGACTGGGGCCCGGAGAAGTTCCGCCAGGTCCTTCAGGACGAGTACCTCAAGCGCACCCTCGTCGACGGCCCGGCGCCCGCCGCCCCCGTCGAGCGCTGGCGCGACCACGTCGGCGTGCACCGCCAGCAGGACGGCCGCTACTACGTCGGTTTCGCCCCGCGCGTCGGCCGCGTGGACGGCGCGACCCTGACGAAGATCGCGGAGCTCGCCGAGGCGCACGGCTCGGGCCGGATCCGGACCACCGTCGAGCAGAAGATGATCGTGCTCGACGTCGAGCAGGCGCAGGTCGACTCGCTGGTCGCCGCCCTGGAGTCGCTCGACCTGACCGCCAGGCCCTCCGCGTTCCGGCGCGGCACCATGGCCTGCACCGGCATCGAGTACTGCAAGCTGGCCATCGTCGAGACCAAGGCGCGCGGCGCCGCGCTGATCGACGAACTGGAGCGCCGGATCCCGGACTTCGACGAGCCGATCACCATCAACGTCAACGGCTGCCCGAACGCCTGCGCCCGTATCCAGGTGGCGGACATCGGTCTCAAGGGTCAGCTGGTGCTGGACGCGAACGGCGAGCAGGTCGAGGGCTTCCAGGTGCACCTGGGCGGCGCGCTCGGCCTGGAGGCCGGCTTCGGCCGCAAGGTCCGCGGTCTGAAGGTGACCTCGGAGGAACTGCCGGACTACGTCGAGCGGGTCCTCAAGCGTTTCCAGGAGGAGCGCGAGGACGGCGAGCGCTTCGCCACCTGGGCGACGCGCGCCTCCGAGGAGGCCCTCTCATGAGCGAGCGGGCCGCCCCCTTCTACTGCCCCTACTGCGGCGACGAGGACCTGCGTCCGAGCGAGCAGGGCCACGGCTCCTGGGAATGCGCGGCATGCAATCGCGCATTCCAGCTGAAGTTCCTCGGGCTGCTTTCCCGGGGTCTTCAGCAGGCCGACAGCGGAGGGGAAAAGATATGACGACGGCTCAGGAACAGCGTACGACCGAGGAGTTGAAGCAGCTCGCCGAGCAGGCGGGCCGCGATCTGGAGGACGCCTCCGCGCTGGAGATCCTCCAGTGGGCGGTCGACACCTTCGGCAGGCGCTTCTGCGTCACCTCCTCGATGGAGGACGCGGTGGTCGCGCACCTGGCGGCCCGCGTCCAGAAGGGCGTGGACGTGGTGTTCCTCGACACCGGCTACCACTTCCCCGAGACCATCGGCACCCGGGACGCGGTCGAGGCCGTGATGGACGTCAACGTCATCACGCTCACCCCGCGCCAGACGGTGGCCGAGCAAGACGCGGAGTTCGGCCCCCGGCTGCACGACCGCGACCCCGACCTGTGCTGCAAGATGCGCAAGGTCCAGCCGCTGGAAGAGGGACTCAAGGGGTACGCGGCCTGGGCGACCGGGCTGCGCCGCGACGAGTCCCCGACCCGGGCCGGCACCCCGGTCGTCGGCTGGGACGACAAGCGCCAGAAGGTCAAGATCTCCCCCATCGCCCGCTGGACCCAGGACGACGTGGACGCCTACGTGGCCGAACACGGCGTCCTCACCAACCCGCTGCTGATGGACGGGTACGCCTCCGTCGGCTGCGCCCCCTGCACCCGCCGCGTCCTCGCGGGCGAGGACGCGCGCGCCGGCCGCTGGGCCGGGAGCGGCAAGACCGAGTGCGGGCTGCACGGATGACGACCACCATCGACACCACCCAGGAGAAACACGTGACGACCGGAGCCACCGTCTGGCTCACGGGTCTGCCGAGTGCCGGCAAGACCACCATCGCGTACGAGCTGGCCGGCCGGCTGCGCGAGGAGGGCCACCTCGTCGAGGTGCTCGACGGCGACGAGATCCGCGAGTTCATCTCCGCGGGCCTCGGCTTCAGCCGCGAGGACCGGCACACCAACGTGCAGCGCATCGGCTTCCTCGCCGAACTGCTCGCCCGCAACGGCGTCAAGACGCTCGTCCCGGTCATCGCCCCCTACTCCGACAGCCGCGAGGCCGTCCGCAAGCGCCACCAGGAGAGCGGGGCCGCGTACCTCGAGGTGCATGTGGCGACCCCGGTCGACGTGTGCTCCGTACGCGATGTGAAGGGGCTCTACGCCAAGCAGGCGGCGGGCGAACTGACCGGTCTCACGGGGGTCGACGACCCCTACGAGGAGCCCGACTCGCCCGACCTGCGGATCGAGTCGCAGCACCAGACCGTGCGGGAGTCCGCGGCCGCGCTGCACGCGTTGCTCACCGAGAGGGGACTGGCATGACGACCGCCGCCGAGGTCAAGGGCGAGGAGGGTACGGCCGGGCCGTACGCCCTGTCCCACCTGGACGCGCTGGAGTCGGAGGCGGTGCACATCTTCCGTGAGGTGGCGGGTGAGTTCGAGCGGCCGGTGATCCTCTTCTCCGGCGGCAAGGACTCCATCGTCATGCTGCACCTCGCGCTGAAGGCGTTCGCGCCGGCCACGGTGCCCTTCTCCCTGCTGCACGTGGACACCGGGCACAACTTCCCCGAGGTCCTCGACTACCGCGACCGTGCCGTCGCCGCACACGGGCTGCGCCTGCACGTGGCCTCGGTGCAGGACTACATCGACCGCGGTGTGCTGCGCGAGCGTCCGGACGGGACGCGCAATCCGCTGCAGACGCTGCCGCTCACCGAGAAGATCCAGAGCGAGCGGTTCGACGCCGTCTTCGGCGGCGGTCGCCGCGACGAGGAGAAGGCCCGCGCCAAGGAACGCGTCTTCTCCCTGCGCGACGAGTTCTCCCAGTGGGACCCGCGCCGGCAGCGGCCCGAGCTGTGGAACCTCTACAACGGACGCCACGCGCCCGGCGAACACGTCCGCGTCTTCCCCCTGTCCAACTGGACCGAGCTCGACGTCTGGCAGTACATCGCCCGGGAGAAGATCGAGCTGCCGGAGATCTACTTCGCGCACGAGCGCGAGGTGTTCCAGCGGGCCGGGATGTGGCTGACCGCCGGCGAGTGGGGCGGCCCCAAGAAGGACGAGACGGTCCAGAAGCGGCTCGTCCGCTACCGCACGGTGGGTGACATGTCGTGCACCGGCGCCGTCGACTCCGACGCCACGACGCTGGACGCCGTCATCGCCGAGATCGCGGCCTCCCGGCTGACCGAGCGCGGTGCCACGCGGGCCGACGACAAGATGTCCGAGGCCGCGATGGAAGACCGCAAGCGCGAGGGGTACTTCTAACCATGACCAGCACCACCGAGCCGCTGCCGCTCGAGCAGCTGACGGAGACCACCCTGCTGCGGTTCGCCACCGCCGGGTCCGTCGACGACGGCAAGTCCACCCTCGTGGGCCGCCTGCTGCACGACTCCAAGTCGGTCCTCACCGACCAGCTGGAGGCCGTGCAGCGCGTGTCCGCCAGCCGTGGCCAGGAGGGTCCCGACCTCGCGCTGCTCACCGACGGCCTGCGGGCCGAGCGTGAGCAGGGCATCACGATCGACGTCGCCTACCGCTACTTCGCGACCCCGCGACGCCGGTTCATCCTCGCCGACACACCCGGCCACGTGCAGTACACCCGCAACATGGTGACGGGTGCCTCCACGGCCGAGCTGACGGTGGTCCTGGTCGACGCCCGCAACGGCGTCGTGGAGCAGACCCGCCGGCACGCCGCGATCGCCGCCCTGCTGCGCGTCCCGCACGTGGTCCTCGCCGTCAACAAGATGGACCTCGTCGAGTACCGGGAGTCCGTGTTCGCCGCGATCGCCGAGGAGTTCACGGCGTACGCGACCGAACTCGGTGTCCCGGAGGTCACCGCGATCCCGATCTCGGCGCTGGCCGGCGACAACGTGGTGGAGCCGTCCGCGAACATGGACTGGTACGGCGGGCCGACCTTCCTGGAGCACCTGGAGTCCGTCCCGGTCACCCACGACCTGTCGCACTGCCACGCGCGGCTGCCCGTGCAGTACGTGATCCGGCCGCAGACCGCCGAACACCCCGACTACCGGGGCTACGCGGGCCAGATCGCGGCCGGTTCCTTCCGCGTCGGCGAGGAGGTCACCGTCCTGCCCTCGGGCCGCGCCTCCAGGATCGCCGCGATCGACCTGCTGGGCGAGCCGGTCGACATCGCCTGGACCACGCAGTCGGTGACCGTGCTGCTGGAGAGCGACATCGACATCTCGCGCGGCGACCTGATCGTGCCCAGCAAGGACGCCCCGCCGACCACCCAGGACGTCGAGGCGACCGTCTGCCACGTCGCCGACGCGCCGCTCACCGTCGGCCACCGTGTGCTCCTCAAGCACGGCACCCGCACGGTCAAGGCGATCGTCAAGGACATCCCGTCCCGTCTCACGCTCGACGACCTGTCCCTGCACCCGCACCCGGGACAGCTCGTCGCCAACGACATCGGCCGGGTGAAGATCCGCACCGCCGAGCCGCTGCCGGTCGACTCCTACGCCGACTCGCGCCGCACCGGCTCGTTCATCCTGATCGACCCGAGCGACGGCACCACGCTGACCGCCGGCATGGTCGGCGAGTCGTTCGCGTCCCCCGAGCCCGTCAAGGACGCGGCCGAGGACGACGGGTGGGACTTCTGACATGAACTCCGTCGACTTCTACTCCACGTTCGCGAAGGAGGGCGGCCGCGTCGGCAGCGGCGCCCTCGGCAGCGGGCAGGGCGGAGTCGCGCGATGTGCGCGATGACGTACGCGCACCGCTTGCGCGCCCTGTCCCCCCACCCGACGTCCCGGTTGCGACGAAGACCTGCCGACCTCCCGGCCACGACCTGAAACACCGTGACCGCCGGGCCAACGAGAGGAACACCTCCCGTGCCTGTCAACCGCTCCACTCTCCTTCGCCGTGGCATCGCCGTGGTCGCCGCACTCCCCCTTCTGACGCTCGCCGCCTGCGGTTACGGGTCGGACTCGAAGGACACCGACTCGAACGCGAAGGTCGCCGCCGGGTCGAAGAAGATCGACGGACTCGACTCCGTGAAGATCGGCTACTTCGGCAACCTGACCCACGCCACCGCGCTGGTCGGCAACCAGAAGGGCTTCTTCCAGAAGGAGCTCGGCGCCACCGCCGCGAAGTACCAGATCTTCAACGCCGGCCCCTCCGAGATCGAGGCGCTGAACTCCGGTGCCATCGACATCGGCTGGATCGGCCCCTCCCCGTCGATCAACGGCTACACCAAGTCGGACGGCAAGAACCTCCGCATCATCGGCGGCTCGGCCTCCGGCGGCGTGAAGCTCGTGGTCAACCCGAAGAAGATCAAGTCCCTGAAGGACGTCAAGGGCAAGAAGATCGCCACCCCGCAGCTCGGCAACACGCAGGACGTGGCGTTCCTCAACTGGATCGCGGACCAGGGCTGGAAGGTCGACGCGGAGAGCGGCAAGGGTGACGTCTCGGTCGTCCGCACCGACAACAAGGTGACCCCGGACGCCTACAAGGCCGGTTCCATCGACGGCGCCTGGGTGCCGGAGCCGACCGCGTCCAAGCTGGTCGCCGAGGGTGCGAAGGTGCTGCTCGACGAGGCGGACCTGTGGCCGGACAAGAAGTTCGTGATCACGAACATCATCGTGTCGCAGAAGTTCCTCAAGGAGCACCCGAAGGCCGTCGAGGCGGTGCTGAAGGCCTCGGTCGACACCAACAAGTGGATCAACGCCAACCCGGACGAGGCGAAGGCCGCGGCGAACAAGCAGCTGGAGACGGACTCCGGCAAGGCGCTGCCGGCGGAGGTCCTGGACCCGGCGTGGAAGTCCATCCAGATCACCAACGACCCGCTGGCCTCCACCCTCAACACCGAGGCGGAGCACGCGGTCAAGGCCGGTCTGCTGGAAAACCCGAAGCTGGACGGCATCTATGACCTCACGCTCCTGAACAAGGTCCTCGCGGCCGCGGGCGAGAGCAAGGTCGACGACGCCGGTCTCGGCGTCAAGTAAGCCCGGACACCGATGAGTTCCCAGGAGGTGACGACCATGGCGACAACCTTTGCCAAGGCCGACGACATCACGTCGGTGGAGCATGCCGCCCGCATCGAGCACGTCTCGAAGTCCTTCGGCGGGCCGGCCGGACAGCAGCTCGTCCTCGACGACATCACGCTGGATGTGGCGCCGGGTGAGTTCGTCACCCTCCTGGGGGCCTCGGGGTGCGGCAAGTCGACGCTGCTCAACCTGGTGGCGGGTCTGGACGACCCGTCCTCGGGCAGCATCACGACCCAGGGGCGCCCGGCCCTGATGTTCCAGGAGCACGCCCTCTTCCCGTGGCTGACCGCGGGCAGGAACATCGAACTCGCCCTGCGGCTGGGCGGGGTGGCGAAGAACGAGCGGCGCGGCCGGGCCGAGGAGCTGCTCGAACTCGTCCGGCTGAAGGGCTCGTACGGCAAGCGGGTGCACGAGCTGTCCGGCGGCATGCGCCAGCGCGTGGCACTGGCGCGGGCGCTCGCGCAGGACAGCCGGCTGCTGCTGATGGACGAACCGTTCGCGGCGCTGGACGCCATCACCCGGGACGTGCTGCACGACGAGCTGACCCGGATCTGGACGGAGACCGGTGTGTCGGTCCTGTTCGTCACGCACAACGTGCGGGAGGCGGTCCGCCTCGCGCAGCGTGTGGTGCTGCTGTCCTCCCGGCCGGGCCGGGTGGCGCGCGAGTGGACCGTGGACATTCCGCAGCCGCGTCGCATCGAGGACGCCCCCGTGGCCGAGCTGTCACTCGAGATCACCGAAGAACTGCGTGGGGAGATCCGCCGTCATGGCCAGCACTGAGACCACCGACACGCCGGCGGACGCTCCCGTCAAGGACGGCTCCGGCCTCGGCGGCCTGGAGGCGGGCCTCGACGCGCTGGAGAGCTCGGCCGGGGCTCGGACGCCCTTCCGGCAGACCTTCCGCGAGAAGATCTTTCCGCCGATCGTCGCGGTCGTCGTCGTGCTGGTCGTCTGGCAGGCGCTGATCTCCTTCAAGATCGTCGACGATCCCACCAAGCTGCCCTCCCCGGCGGACGTGGGCGGCGAGTTCAAGGACGCCTGGCTGGAGGGCAAGCTCCTCGGCTACATCTGGACCAGCGTCTCGCGCGGTCTGCTCGGCTTCCTGTTCGCGCTGGCCATCGGCACTCCGCTCGGCCTGCTGGTGGCCCGGGTGAAGTTCGTGCGCGCGGCCATCGGTCCGGTGCTGTCGGGTCTGCAGTCGCTGCCGTCGGTGGCGTGGGTGCCGCCGGCCGTGATCTGGCTCGGTCTGAACAACTCGATGATGTACGCGGTGATCCTGCTAGGCGCGGTCCCGTCCATCGCCAACGGTCTCGTCTCCGGCATCGACCAGGTGCCGCCGCTGTATCTGCGGGCGGGCCGCACGATGGGTGCGACGGGGCTGAAGGGCGCCTGGCACATCGTCATGCCGGCCGCGCTGCCGGGCTATCTCGCGGGTCTGAAGCAGGGCTGGGCGTTCTCCTGGCGCTCGCTGATGGCGGCGGAGATCATCGCCTCCTCGCCGGACCTGGGCATCGGCCTGGGCGCACTGCTGGAGAACGGCCGCAACGCCAGCTCGATGCCCATGGTGTTCGAGGCCATCTTCCTGATCCTGTTCGTCGGTATCGCCATCGACCTGCTGATCTTCAGTCCGCTGGAGCGGCGGGTGCTGCGCGGCCGCGGTCTGCTGGTGAAGAGCTGAAGTCCCATGAACAACAAGCCGGTTCGTCCCGTCCTCGTGGTGATAGCCCACGGCAGCCGCGACCCGCGGCACGCGGCGACCGTGCACGCCCTGGTGCGGCGGGTACGGTCGCTGCGGCCCGGGCTGCGTGTGGAGACCGGCTTCCTGGACTTCAACGTTCCCTCCGTGCAGGGGGTGTTGGAGTCCCTCGCGGCGGAAGGCGTACGTGACGTGGTGGCCCTTCCGCTGCTGCTGACCCGCGCGTTCCACGCCAAGGCGGACATCCCCGCCGTACTGCGGGACGCGCCGCCGCGGCTGCGCATCCGGCAGGCGGAGGTGCTCGGCCCGTCGCCGCTGCTGCTGTCGACGCTCGAACGCCGGCTGTACGAGGCGGGGTTGACGCCGGCCGACAAGCCGTCGACCGGTGTGGTGCTGGCCTCGGCGGGCTCCACCGACCCGGAGGCGATCGCCGTGATCGACGGCCTCGCGCGGGAGTGGCGGCGCACCGGCTGGCGCGCCGTGCGGCCCGCGTTCGCCTCCGCCGCCCTCCCCCGCACAGAGGACGCGGTCCGCGAACTGCGGGCGCTCGGCTGCTCCCGTGTCGCCGTCGCGCCCTACGTCCTGGCCCCGGGCTTCCTCCCGGACCGCATCGCCCGGGGCGCGGCCGACGCGGACGTGGTCGCCGACGTACTCGGTGCGGCGCCGGAGGTGGCGCGGGTACTGCTCCGGCGCTACGACGCGGCGCGGGCGCCGGTGCTCGCGGCGGTCGGCGCCTGACGGTACGGCCCGTCAGCGGGCCCACGTCCGCGCGTCCCCGACGATCGGGGGGTCCAGCGACGGGTGTGTCGAAGCCGTCCTTCGGCTCTTCGGGTCGGGGGCGACTACGGGCCGAGGGTTGCCCCGGCCGGGCGCGGGTCCCGTCCACTGGCCGCGAGGGCGCGCTCGAACGTGGGGGCGTCGGCCGGCACGGGTACCGGGGCGGCGAAACCGTCGTACTGGCGGTAGAGGTCGCCGTGTGTCTCGACCACGTCGAGGACGAGGCGGGCCGCGCCTTCCGACACGTGGAACTCCTGGCCGGTGGACGTGGCGACGTCCCAGCCGTGCACCGCGAGTTCCTTGATGATCATCGAGAGGAGTTCGGCGGCGGGCATCGACGCCATGCCCAGGTCCACCTCGCCCTCCCACGCCCCGGGGTCCGCCCAGGCCGCGACCGCGCGGTCCAGCTGGGCCGCGTAGGCCTCGGCCCAGTCCGGGTCGGCGGTGAAGTCCCGGGCCGTGAGTTCCTCGGACAGCTGCCTGCGCAGGGCCCGGTGTTCCAGGCCGTGCGAGGTGTACAGGACCCAGTGGTTGACGAGGGCGCGGACGTCCCAGTCGGGGCAGTGGGTCGGGTCGCCGAGCTGTGCCGCCGTGACACCGCGGGCGACGCGCGCCGCCTCGGCGGCGCATTCGGTCAGATACGGGTACAGGTCGTCCTTGTTCATGCCCTCACGCTAGGGAGGCCGCCGCTCAGGACTCTTGAAGAAACGCGACAGCCTCGTCGGCCAGCCGCAGCAGTTCGTCCACCGGCATCGAGCCGGCCGGCCGCCGCTCCCGCGCGAAGGTGTTCGCGAGGTGCTGCAACAGCTCGTTCAGCGGGGTCGGTACGCCGTGCAGGCGACCGAGGAGGACGATCTCGCCGTTGAGGTGGTCGGCCTCGATCGTGCCGGTGCCGCGGACCAGGGACTGCCAGGAGGAGCCCCCGCCGCGTGCCGGGCCGTCCGGCGGGACCAGCGTGACCTTGTCCCCGCGCGCCGCCCGCTGCTCCTCGGCGCTCGCGTACGCGATCCCGGCAGCGGCGAGCACGGCCTCGCCCTCCGCCCGCACCCGCGCGTTCAGCGCCGCCGCCTCCTCGCCGTCGACCGGCCCGGTCACGGCCTCGACGGCGTTGCCCAGGTTGGACAGCAGCTTGGCGTACTGCCAGCGCTGCACGTCCGGCACGACCGGCGCCTCGAACCTCGACTTCTCCAGGTCGGCGGCGATCAGCCGGGCGGTCTCGTCCGTGCCGCCGGGGGTACGGCCGAGGTGGAGGATGCCGGTGAGCGGGGTGCCCGTGGCACTGACGGCGCCCGGTTCGAGGTAGGTCGCGGGCAGCCAGACGCAGACGCCGTACACCCGCCGGAAGCGGCGCAGGGCCAGACGTGCGCTCTCCACGCCGTTCTGCGCGCACAGCAGCGGCAGCCGCTCGGCGGCGATGCCCCCGCCCTCGACCGGCGCCGGCCCCCACGCCTGGAGGGCGGCCTCGCTGTCCTGCGTCTTGACGGCGAGGACGAGGACGTCGTCGCTCCGCAACGTCCCGAGCGCGCCCGGTCCGTCGACCGTCGGCAGTCGGTGGGTGAACTCCCCGTCGGGCACGGTCAGCCGCAGTCCGCCGTCCCGCAGCGCCGCGTACTGGGCGCCGCGCGCGACCAGGACGACCTCGTGGCCCGAGCCCGCGAGCCGTCCGCCGATGGTGCCGCCGACCGCCCCTGCTCCGATGATGATGTAGCGCATGGGAGGAGCCTCCCACAGGCGTGTGTACGCGCCATCAAACGGGCCGGGTCATCTCCACGAGCTTCAGGACGGTGTTCCAGTTGCGGCTGGTGGCGATCAGGCCCTTGGTGATCCGGGGCTTGGAGAGCTGTTCGGCGAGTTTGGAGCGGCCCAGGCCGTCGGGCGCGTACAGGTAGAGCGCGCGGTCGCCGAGCCTGAAGTCCTCCGGAAGGTGGGCGGCCCGGTCGATGCCCGCGAACCGCTCGGCGTCGACGGGCTCGGAGTAGTACGTGACGTGGAGCTGTCTGGGCTCCAGGTCGGCGGCCGGGAAGGGACACTCCTCGGCTATCGCCTTCAGGTAGACGTGGTCGCGCACGATGACGTCGACGGTGAAACCGAAGCGCTTCTCGATCGCCTGCCGGAGCTCGCCGGCCAGGGACTCCTCGTCGCCGTGGGCGCTCGCGAAGACGGCCTGGCCGCTCTGCAGGTAGGTGCGTACGTCGTCGTATTCCAGGGTCTGCATGACCGCGCGCAGTTCGGCCATGGGGACCTTCTTGTTGCCACCCACGTTGATCCCGCGCAACAGCGCCGCGTACGTCGTCGTCATCCACTCACCATAGAGCGGCCGGGGCCCGCGCCGGCGGACCGGGCACCCTGATCAGCGTCCCCGAGGCGGCCGGATAGATGTAAGGGGTCAGCGTCCTCCCCAGTGGTGAGAGGGCGGGGTCCGAGGGGATGAGCCGCGGCCCGGGCAGTTCGTCGGACAGCACGAGGAGATGGCTTTATCAGACCCATACCTTCGAAGTGGAAGTGGCGGCAGGGGGCTGTCACGGCACACAAGGGGGCAGGCCCGTCATGGGGAACGGCAATACGCGGGTACGGGGCATAGCTGCCCGAGCCGGCGGCTGGAGCGCTCGGCACCGCTGGGCGGCGGTCGGCATCTGGGTGCTGTTCGTCGTCCTGGCGATGGGACTCGGTTCGGCGGCGGGCCGGGTCGACGTCAAGGACAGCGACCAGCTGAAGGGCGAGACGCACACCGCGGCAAAGATCATCGAGGATGCCGGGATCGACGAGCCGGCCAGTGAGACGGTGCTGGTCCAGGCGAAGGGCGCGGGCGTCACCTCCTCCGACGCCGAGTTCAGGTCCGCCGTCACCGCGGTCGTGCGGGCGGTCGAGAAGACCGGCAAGGTCACGGACGTCACCTCGCCCTACGACACGAAGACGATCTCGAAGGACGGCCGCAGCGCGCTGGTGCAGTTCGACATGCGCGGCGAGGCGGACACCGCGGGCGAGCGGGTCGAGCCGGTGCTGAAGGCCGTCGAGGGGGTGCAGAAGGCGCACGGGTCGCTGCGGATCGAGGAGATCGGCGGCGCCAGCATGATGAAGACGTTCGACGACGCGTTCGGGGACGACTTCCAGAAGGCCGAGCTGTCCGCCGTACCGGTGGCCCTGGGCATTCTGCTCATCGCGTTCGGCGCGCTCGTGGCGGCACTGCTGCCGGTGGCCCTGGCGGTCACCGCGATCATGGCGACGATGGGCCTGATGGGCGTCGTCAGCCATGTGATGCCGATGAGTGACACCGCGAACTCCGTGATGCTCCTGGTCGGTCTGGCCGTCGGTGTCGACTACTGCCTGTTCTACCTGCGCCGCGAGCGTGAGGAGCGCGAGGCGGGCCGGGACCCGCAGACGGCGCTGCGGATCGCCGCCGCGACCAGTGGCCGTGCGATCGTCGTCTCCGGTGTCACGGTGTGCGTGGCGATGGCCGGCATGCTGTTCACCGGGCTCGCCGAGTTCGAGGCGATGGGCCTGGCCTCGCTGATGGTCGTGGCGGTCGCCATGGTCGGATCGGTGACCGTGCTGCCGGCGCTGCTCTCGCTGCTGGGCGAGCGGGTCGAGCGGGGTCGCCTGCCGTTCCTCAAGCGGCGCCGGAAGGCCACCACGGAGAGCAGGTTCTGGACGGCCGTCCTCAAGGGCGTCCTCGCCAAGCCCCTGGTCTCCGTCCTGGTGGCGGCCGGCGCGCTGCTGGCGATCGCCGCTCCCGCGGTCGGTATGAAGACCCAGAACCTCACGCTGGACCAGGAGTTCGGCAACTCGCTGCCCATCGTGGG
The DNA here is from genome assembly GCF_041435115.1 of Streptomyces sp. NBC_00289. NCBI lineage: Bacteria > Bacillati > Actinomycetota > Actinomycetes > Kitasatosporales > Streptomycetaceae > Streptomyces > Streptomyces sp. NBC_00289. Next base: position 2,817,660 of record NZ_CP108046.1, read on the forward strand.
CACCTACAACCGTGTCAACGACGCCTTCCCGGGCGGCTCCGAGCCGGCCGAGGTGGTCGTCAGCGCGAAGGACATCAACGCACCCGAGGTGAAGTCCGCGCTCGCCGACTTCCGTGACCGGGCGATCAGTTCGGGCGCCTCGCGCGGACCGGTCGAGATCAAGCTGCACGACGCGCAGAACATCGCCTTCGTGTACGTCCCGCTGGTCGGCGGCTCCGACCTGGACAAGGCGGGCGCGAGCCTGGAGAAACTGCGCGACGAGGTACGGCCGGCCACCCTCGGCACGGTCGACGGCGTCGAGGCCCCGATCACCGGACAGGTGGCCGGTTCGCAGGACTTCAACGACCAGCTGGCCGGAGCCGTCGTCCCGGTGTTCGCGTTCGTCGTGGTCTTCGCCTTCCTGTTGATGCTGCTCTCGTTCCGCTCGCTGACGATCGCGATCACCTCGATCGTGCTCAACCTGCTGTCGGTGGGCGCGGCGTACGGCATCCTCGTCGCCGTCTTCCAGCACGGCTGGGGCGCGTCCCTGGTGGGCGCGGAGGGCGTCGGCGCCATCATCACCTGGCTGCCGCTGTTCCTCTTCGTGATCCTGTTCGGCCTGTCGATGGACTACCACGTGTTCGTGGTCTCGCGGATCCGTGAGGCGCGCCTGCGGGGCCGTACGACGAACGACGCGATCCAGCACGGGGTGGTCACCACGGCAGGTGTGGTCACCAGCGCCGCGGTCATCATGGTCGCCGTGTTCGCGATCTTCGGGACGCTGTCCATGCAGTCCATGAAGCAGATGGGTGTCGGCCTCGCGGCCGCGGTGCTCATCGACGCGACGATCATCCGGGGCGTGCTGCTCCCGGCGGTGATGGCGCTGCTCGGCGAGCGCAACTGGTACCTGCCGAAGTGGCTGCACCGGCTGCCGGACCTGACGCACGACGAGGCGCCGGAGGCCATCGCGCCCACGGTACGGAACGACGAGGGTGAGCCGCTGAAGGTCTGATCCCGCCCGCGGGCCGGAGGGACGCGTCCGCGTCCCTCCCCTGAACTGAGGGCCCGTTGGTCTCCGGGGGAGCCAACGGGCCCTCTCTCATGCCCGCTCCGGCCGCCGATCGGGCAGTTCGGCCTCGATGAGGTCGGCCGCCCGCGCGGTACCGCCCTCGCGGGCCATCGCCGCCTGGACGTCCCTGAGCCGCCGGGCCACCTCCGGGTCGTCGACGAGGGCGAGGGCGGCCGCGCGCAGCGTCTCGGCGGTCGCCTCCGCCGTGGGCAGGTGCCGGGCCACTCCGAGGCCCTGGAGCATGTCCGCGTTGCCGAACTGGTCGACGGCCTGTGGTACGGCGACCATGGGGGTGGCGGTGGCCAGGCCCTCCTGACTGCCGCCGGCGCCGGCGTGGGTGACGAAGAGGTCGGCCTGCCGGAGGACCGCCAACTGCGGGACCCAGGAGTGGACTTCGACGTTCGCCGGTACGTCACCCAGCTCGGCGGGGTGAACGTGCTTGCCGATCTGCAGCACCAGGTGCCAGCCCGGCAGGCCGGCGAACGCCTCGACGCACGCGCGGTAGAAACCCGGCTGCCTGGTGAAGGCCGACCCGAGCGACACGAGGACCACCTTCGCGGCGGTGGCGGGGCGCTTCCACTCCCCCTGGGACGCACGGTCCCCCTGACAGGCGCCGACGAAACGGTGGACGCTCTCGTCGACCCGGTCGGCGTGCGGCTGGAGCGCTCCGGGGATCAGCACGATCGAGCGGTCGGGGCGGCCGGCGAACTCGTCCGGGTGCCGGGTGATCCCGTTCTCCTCCAGCCAGGCGTGGAAGCGGGCGTAGTAGGCGCGGCCGCGCTCGGTCTTCCGGGGCTCCGCCCACATCGGCTCGGCGACCTCCTCCTCGTAGCCCTCCCAGGCGACGAGGTTCGGCGACAGGGAGACCGCGGGCACGCCCCAGCGGTGCGCCAGCACGCGGGCCGGGTAGGAGGCGATGTCGTGCAGCACGAGGTCCGGTTCGTCCCCCTCGTACGCCGTGACGAGCTGTGGCAGCGCCTGGATCGCGTCGGCCAGGAACGGCTCCACGTTGTCCAGCAGCGTGCTGCCCCAGGCCTCCGGGTCGTCGTCGGGCCCGGGCAGCGTGGAGTGCCAGGTCTTCACCTCGGCTCCGGTCCGGGCGACCTCGGCCGCGAACACCGGCGGGATCGCGTACGTCACCCGGTGGCCGCGCGCCACCAGTTCGCGGATCACTTCGAGGCTCGGGTTCACATGGCCGTGGGCGGCGATGGAGAACATGGCGATGTGGGCGGGGCGACTGGTCATGACACCGACGCTAGGCAAGACGATACGTCTCGTGCAACCGAATAGGTGCGATCAGGAGTCCGGACAGTCCTCGCCGGAACCCTCGACGCTCCGGCCGAGGGCGTTCGTCACCGTGACGGTCACGGTCGCCGCCGCGGTCGCCGGCCCGGTCGCCGCCTCGGCGGTGCGTTGCGCCTCGACGGCCGTACAGACCAGCTGCGCCACCGCCAGACGGTTCAACTCCTTCACGACCGCGGGGAGTTCGACCGACACCGCGTCGCCCTTCGTGGTCACCTTCACGGCGGCCGAATCCCGCCCCTCGTCGGGATCGGCCGTGGCGGATTCGGCGGGAGAGGTCGTGCCGGGCGCGGGACTCGGGGCGGTCGTCGCGGCGGAGATGGGTGGTGGTAGCAGCGTGACCAGGCGTTTCGTGCTTTCCGCGCGCGTCGGGCCCAGCAGCAGCTGCTCCACGGCGGCCCGGACCTCGACGGGCGCGTCGATCCTGCGGGCGACGGCGACCAGGGAACCGTCCCTGACGAAGTAGACCCGTACCGTCGGCACGATCCCCTCGGCCGGTCCCCCCGCCTCCACCACCCCGGTCGCGGGAATGCCACAGGAGACCAGCCCGCACAGCGCCACGGCGCACAGCAGCGCCCCTCGGCGCGGGGTCCTCACGACCGGCCCTCCCGCTGCGGCTCGTCCCGCCGCAGCGGGAGTTCCACGGTGAACACGGCGCCGCCCTCCGGCCGGTTCGCGGCCCGGACCGTGCCGCCGTGGATACGGATGTTCTCCTCGGCGATCGCCAGCCCCAGTCCGCTTCCCTCGGTCCGGGTCCGGGCGGTGTCCGACTTGTAGAAGCGCTCGAAGACATGGGGCAGTACGCCGGCCGGGATGCCGGGTCCGCTGTCCAGCACCTCGATGACCGCCCGCCGGCCGGCGCCGGGCCCCTCGTCCTCGTACAGGCGCACCAGCACCGGCTGGGCGCCGTGCCGCAGGGCGTTGCCGACCAGGTTCGCCACGGCGACGTCGAGGCGGCGCGGGTCGACGCGGCCGCGCAGCGCGTCGGGCTCCGGCAGCCGGGCCTCGACCGTGTCCGTCCAGGCGCGGGAGGCGAGCGTACGGCGGAGGGACTCGGCGAGGTCGATCTCGTCGAGGTGCAGCACCGCGGCGCCCGCGTCGAAGCGGGAGATCTCCATCAGGTCGTCCACCAGACGGGCCAGCTTCACGGTCTCCTCGCTGATCAGCCGGACCGCCGTCGCGGTGTCGGGGTCGAGACGGGCGGCCTCCTCGTCCAGGACGTCGGTGACCGCCGCCATGGCGGCCAGCGGGGTGCGCAGCTCGTGCGAGACGTCCGCGGCGAAACGGCGGGCCCTGACCTCCATGCCGCGCAGTTCGGCCACCGACTCCTCCAGGGCGGCGGCCGTCTCGTTGAACGTGTGCGACAACTCGGCCAGTTCGTCGGAGCCGTTGACGGCGAGCCGGGTGTCCAGCCGGCCCTCGGCGATGTTGCGGGTCGCGGACCGCAACGCGCGCACCGGCCGCAGCACGCCCCGAGCGGCGAGCAGCGCGAGCAGCACGGCGAGGAGCAGGGCGGGCACGGCGGCCCGCCACACCGCCTCCACCAGGGCGTCGACGTAGGCCAGTTCGGTGGTCTGCGGCACGGTCAGGAACACCCGGACCCCGGAGACGGGCCGGCCCGCCTCCGCGGGAGCGATGTAGATGACCGACATCCCGACGACGAGTGAGGTGTGGTCCGCGCTGGTCACCCGCTGGAAGACGGTCGCCGGACTGGAGCCCACGGCCTCCCGCAGGGCGGGCGTCAGCTCCTCGAACGGGTCGTCCGGGACGGACGTGGCGCTCAGTTCACGGTACGCGGCCAGCACGCGCCAGGTGCCCGACGGCTCCCCTTTGGCCACGTCGGCCGCGAAGCGGCGCAGCTCCGCCCGGCCCGGCGGGAACGCGAGGCCGGAGGCGAGCCGTGACACCTGGGTGCGCAGCAGCTTGATCACGGCGTCCTGGCTCTGCTGGAGCACCCCGGTGCGCGCCTCCCGGAAGGTCAGCGCACCGGTGGTGGTGGCGGTCAGCGCGGCGACGAGCGCGAACGCCACCACCAACCGCATGCGCAGGCCGCGTAGTTGCGGGACCCTGACCCGGGGTCTCAGGCCCTTCACCGGGACGTGAACCGGTAGCCGAAGCCGCGCACGGTCTGGATGTAGCGGGGCTCCCGCGGGGGCTCGCCCAGCTTGCCGCGCAGCCGTTTGACGCAGGCGTCCACCAGGCGGGCGTCGCCGTGGAAGCTGTGCTCCCAGACCGCTTCGAGGAGTTGTTGCCGGCTGAACACCTGGCCGGGTGAGGCGGACAGGGTCAGCAGCAGCCGTAGTTCGGACGGGGCGAGGGGGACCGGGGCCCCCTGCCAGGCGACCGCGAGGCCGGCCCGGTCGATGGCCAGGTCGCCGTGCGTGTCGATCTTCGGTATGCCGGCGTCGGCGGGTACTCCGGCCGCCCGGCGCAGGACGGCGCGGATACGGGCCTCCAGCACTCGCGCCCGCACCGGCTTGACCACGTAGTCGTCGGCTCCCGCCTCCAGGCCGACAACGATGTCCTCGTCGTCGCCGCGCGCGGTCGCCATGATGATCGGCAGCGTCTGGTCCAGCGCGCGCATCCCGCGGCACACGTCGAGGCCGGTCATGCCGGGCAGCATCAGGTCCAGCACCACGACGTCCGGCCGGAAGGAGCGCAGCCGGTTCATCCCGTCCTCGCCGGTTTCGGCGGCGGCGACCTCATGGCCCTGACGGCGCAGCGCGAGCGTCACACCGTCCCGCACGGCACGGTCGTCTTCGATCAGCAGAACACGTGGCATGCGCTCAGTATCCGTACGCCTCACGCCGCCCGGGGCACTGTTACCGGATGATCATATGGCCGCGGCACGCCGGGGCGGCACGCACCCTGGCCCAGGAGCCGTTACCGATTCGTGACCGCTTGAGCCAAGTGCGATCACATCACGCTCACATTCTGATCAACCATGACCGCACATCGATCAAAGTCCTCCCCGGCCCGCCGCCGTCGGAGGGGCCCCGTCCACGGTCCCGCGCGCGGCCGGAGAGGGCCGCTGTGGGGAGGGCTGGCCGCGCTGACCGTCCTGAGCGCCGTCGGTTTCGCGGCCGTGGGGTGGACGTCCGGGGGCGGTGCGGGCAAGGCCGCGGCCGGAGCGGCCGCCTCCGACGGCACCGCGGCGGGCGGGGCCGGGCCAGGGGCCCACTCCACCGGGCGCCCCACGCCCACCGGATCCGCGTCGGCCGGTCCGTCCCCCGGCCGGCCGACGCACAGCCCCTCCGCCCCACCCAGCACGTCCGGCGACCCCTCCCGCCCCTCGGAGAAGGACATCCCGACCTCGGGACCCGGCACCTTCACCACCGCGTCCGGCTCCAGCGCCAAGGTGGGCAAGGGCCGGGTCCTGCGCTACCGGGTGGACGTCGAGGACGGCATCGACCTGTCCTCCGCGGACGTGGCCCGGCAGGTGGAGATCGTCCTGGGTGACTCACGCGGCTGGACGGCGGACGGCCACTCGGCGTTCCGGCGGGTCTCCAAGGGCGCCACCGACTTCGCCGTCCGGGTCGCGACACCCGCGACCGTGGACAAGATCTGCGGGCGGTACGGGCTGAACACCGGCGGCGAGGTCAACTGCAGCGTCGAGCAGAACGTCATGGTCAACCTCAAGCGCTGGGAACTGGCGACGCCCGTCTACGCCAAGGACGTCAGGGCCTACCGGGCGCTGATCATCAACCACGAGGTCGGTCACTTCCTCGGCCACGGCCACGTCGACTGCCCCGGCCCCGGGAAACCGGCCCCGGCGATGATGCAGCAGATCAAGGGCATGCACGGCTGTGCGCCCAACGTCTGGCCCTACGACGACAGGGGGCGGCTCCTGACCGGTCCCGCCGTGTCCTGAGCCCGCCCTCACCGCTGATACCGCGCCAGCACCAGGTTCCCGTCCTTCTCCAGGCGTTCGCGCAGGGTGTCGAGCCCGATCGCCCCGCTGTAGTACTCCTGGAACGCGGGCGTGGCGACCTTGTCCTTCCACTCCGGGTAGCCGCGGACGGACTGCGCGGGCGCCGGCCGCAGCCGGGCGGCGAGTGCGGTGCCGGTGGCCCAGCCGTCCTTCGTGGTGTGCAGGGCCGGGTCCCGGAGCGCCCGGGTGCCGGTGGGCAGCATCCAGTCGCCGAGGGCCAGCCGGACCATGTTCCTGGGCCGCAGCAGGAAGTCGACGAACTCGGCGGCCGCCTTCTTGTGCGGGCTGTCCTCGGCGACGGACAGGGTCTGCGGACTGACGCCCTGGGTGAGACCGTCGGCGCCGGCCGGAGCGGGCAGCACCTGCCAGTCGAACCCCTCCGGCGCCTGCTGGACGATCTGCTGGCGGTAGGAGAACCCGAGCGGGACCATCGCGTACCTGCCGCCGAAGAAGCCGGGCAGGGTGTCCGACCCGCCGCTGCCCAGCGTCGAGCCCGGTGCGCTGTGGTCGGTGCCGACCTGGTCGTGCACGGTGCGCGGCACCACCTCGTCGGCCGCCTCGAAGCGAACGGTCACCCTGCCGTCCGGGCCCCGGTGGAACAACTGCCCACCGGCCGACAGCGACAGGTTGAGCGTGGCGGAGACCGGCTCCTTGAGCGGCCAGGCCACCCCGTACCTGCCCGGGCCGCTCAGCTCCTTGGTGATCCGCCGGAACTCCGCCCAGCTCCACGGCTTTTCGGGAGTCGGGATCCGCACGCCCGACTTCCTCAGCCAGGTCGCGTTGGCGATCAGCACGCGCGGCTCCTGGAGGAACGGCACCCCGTAGATCCCGTCCCCGAAGGTGGCTGCCCGCCAACTGCGCTGCGGGATGTCCGCCTTGAGCCGCTCGGGCAGCAGCTCGCGCAGATCCGCGAGATAGCCGCCGTACGCGAAGTCGGCGAGGTCGTCCGAGGCGTCGTGGATGATGTCGGGCGCCTCACCGCCCTCGAAGGACGTCAGAAGCTGGTCGTGGACACTGTCCCAACTCCCCTGTACGTACTCGACCTTCACGCCCGGATGGGTGGCGTTCCACTCCCCCACCAGCTCCTTGTTGGCCCGGACGGACTCCTCCTGCCAGGCCAGGGACTGGAAACGGAGGGTGATCCGGCCGCCGGCCGCGTCATCGCCGGCGCCCGTGCAGCCCGCCGACAGCAGCGCCAGCACAAGCGCCAGGAGGTATCCGGTTCTGGTGCGCGTCATGCCTTCACCGCCCCGGTGAGCATGCCGCCCGTGATGCGCTTCTGGATGACCGCGAAGACGACCAGTGAGGGCAGCGTCGCGAGGAACGCCGCCGCGGCCAGGGGACCGAGGTCCGCCACGCCCTCCGCACCGATGAAGTGCGTGAGCACGACCGGCAGGGTCTGCTTCTCCGGCGTCTTGAGCAGCACCAGCGCGAAGAAGAACTCGTTCCACGCGGTGATGAACGCGAACAGCCCCGTCGCCACCAGTCCCGGCGCGAGCAGCGGCGCGGTCACCGAGACCAGCGTCCGCACCCGCCCGGCCCCGTCGACCGCCGCGGCCTCCTCCAACTCGGCCGGCACCGCCCGCACGTACCCCACGAGCATCCACAGGGCGAAGGGCAGCGCCCACACGACGTACACCATCACCAGCCCCGGCAGGGAGTTGATCAGCCGCAGGTTCTTCAGCACCAGGAACAACGGGATGATCACCAGGACCAGCGGGAACGCCTGGCTGACCACCACCCAGCCCGTCGCCACCCGGGCGAGCCCGGTGCGGTGGCGGGCCATGACGTACGCCAGCGGAGTCGCCACGAGTACGGCGATCAGGGCCGCCGCGAGGGCCGCGAGCAGGGAGTTGAGGGCGGCGTGCAGCAGTGGCTGTTCGTCGAAGGCCTGCCGGAAGTTGTCGAGCGTGGGGTGCCGCGGAATCCAGGTGGGGTGCAGACTGCCCAGTTCGCGCGGCGACTTGAACGCGGTGGAGACCAGCCACAGGAACGGGAAGGCGAGGAAGACGAGATACGCGAGCAGCGCCAGATACTGGCCGGCACGGGCCTGCCTGCTGGTCCTCATGTGTCGTCATCTCCCCTGAGCCGGCCCACCAGGAACAGGGCGAGCAGTACCGAGATCACCGCGACCATGACGCATCCCATCGCCGCCGCGTACCCGAACTGGCCGTAGCGGAAGGCCTCCTCGTAGGCGAAGAGCATGGGCAGCCGGGTGCGGCCGCCGGGCCCGCCACTGGTCAGGACGTAGACCAGGGCGAACGAGTTGACGTTCCAGATGAAGTTGAGCGCGGTGATCGACAGGGCGACCGGTCTGAGGGCGGGCCAGGTGACCGTGCGGAAGCGGCGCCAGGCACCCGCGCCGTCCATCGCGGCCGCCTCGTGGAGCTCGCGCGGTGTGCCCTGCAGTCCGGCGAGCAGCGCGACCGTCGTCTGGGGCATGCCCGCCCACACCCCGACCACGATCACCGCGGGCAGCGCGGTCGCCAGACCGCTGAGCCAGTCCCGGCCGTCGCCGAGGCCGAGGCCGCGGAGGGTCTCGTTGAGGACGCCGGCGTCGGGGTTGTAGACCAGCCGCCACATGATGCCGACGACCACCTCGGGCATGGCCCACGGAATGATCGCGAGAGCGCGGGCCAGCCATCTCAGCCGCAGGTCCTCGTTGAGCAGCAGGGCGAGGCCGAGAGCCAGCAGGAACTGCGGCACGGTGACGCCGACGGCCCAGACCAGCCCGATCCGGAAGGACTCCCAGAACAGCGTGTCGTGCAGCAGGTCCCGGAAGTTGAGGGCGCCGATCCACCGCGTGGGCGCGGTGCGGCCGGACTGGGCGTCGGTGAACGCCAGCAGGATCCCGTAGAGCAGGGGCCCGACGCTCAGCAGGAGAATCGGGATCAGCGCGGGCAGCACCAGGAACCAGGCCCCGTGGCCGGGAGACCGCCGGTCCCCGTCGGCGCGTGGCGCGTCCGGCGCCGACCGCTTCGTCGCGGTCACCAGTGTCACGTGGTGTGCTCCTTCGCGCGGTTCGTGACGATCCGGGCCCGGCGGGGCCTCCGTCATGGTCGTGAAGGCCTGGTGCCTCGTCAAGGCACTGCGCACGCGCTCCGACCTGTGTGAATGCCAGACTGGCCGAGGGATGGCGGGAACCCGTCACCCCAGGTCCGGGACAAGCCGGATCTGTCGGGCAGTCGGAACGAACGGATCGATCGGACGGACCGCATGGATCGGGACGGATCGAACCTGGACCGGGAGGCGGACGATGGACGAGGCGCGGGCGCGGGACGTACTGGCGGCGGCGGGCGTGCCGGCCGGCCCGGCGGAGGACGCGCGGCTGCTCGCCCTGGGCGAGAACGCGGTCTTCGCCGCCGGTGACCTGGTCGTCAAGGTGGGCCGCGACGCCGAACTCCTGGACCGGGCGCGCAACGAGCTGGCCATCGCGGTGTGGCTCGCCGAGGCGGGCGTGCCCGCGGTACGGGCGGCGGACCCCGGGGCACGGCTGGTCGAGGGACACCCGGTGACCGTGTGGCACCGGCTGTCCGACGCGGTACGGCCCGCCGAACCACGGGATCTGGCCGAACTGCTGCGGTTGGTCCACGCGTTGCCCACCCCCTCCCCCGACGTCCTCGCGCTGCCGCCCCGCGAGCTGCTGGGCGGGGTGGAGCGCTGGCTGCGGCTCGCCGGTGATGCCGTGGACCCGGCGGACGCGGCGTATCTACGCGAGCGCCGCGACGGCTTCGCGGCGGCCTCGGCCGCGCTCACTCCGCGGTTGTCGCCCGGCCCGATCCACGGGGACGCGCTGCCGCGCAATGTGCACGTCGGCCCGGACGGCCCGGTCCTGGTGGACCTGGAGACCTTCTCCTCCGACCTGCGCGAGCACGACCTGGTGGTCATGGCCCTCTCCCGGGACCGCTACGGCCTGCCGGCCGAGGCCTACGACTCCTTCACCGAGACGTACGGGTGGGACGTGCGCGAGTGGGAGGGCTGCCGGGTGCTGCGGGGTGCCCGCGAGACGGCCAGTTGCGCCTGGGTGGCCCAGCACGCGCCGAGCAATCCCCGGGCGCGGGCCGAGTTCGAGCGGCGGGTGGCGTCCCTGCGGGACGGGGACGAGACGGTGCGCTGGTATCCGTTCTGAGGGGCAGGTGCGAGGAGTCGCTCCGTGCCACCCGTGGCGCCGCCGGGTGGAAGGCGGTTCAGGCCGGCTCGTCCGCCAATTCCCGCAACGGCCACACCGCGTCGACCACGGCCGCCGGGTTTCCCTTGCGGCGCAGGAAGTCCTGGAAGTCCGCCGCCCATTCGGCGTACCACTCGATCTGGCGGCGGTGCAGCTCCGCCGGGCCGAGGGCCGCGATCTTCGGGTGGCGGTCGGCTATCGCGCCGGCCAGCCGGGCCGCGGCGAGGGCGTCGGCCGAGGCGTCGTGGGCGGAGTCGAGCGCGACTCCGTACTCCGTGCAGACTGCCTCGAGGTTGCGCTTTCCGCGGCGGTAGCGGTCGACCCAGCGGTCGATGGTGTACGGGTCGATGACCGGCGCGGGGTCCAGGCCGCCGCCCAGTCGGTCGCGCAGGGACGGCAGTCCGTGGCGCCGGAGTTCGGCGGCGAGCAGGCTCAGGTCGAAGGCCGCGTTGTAGGCGACCACCGGGACGCCCGTCTTCCAGTAGGTGACGAGGACATCGGCGATGGCGTCGGCGACCTGGTCGGCCGGCCGGCCCTCGCCGGCGGCGCGCTCGTTGCTGATCCCGTGGACGGCCACCGCGTCCGCCGGGATCTCCACGCCCGGGTCCGCCAGCCATTCCCGGTGTCCCATGGGCTGTCCGCCCCTGACCTCGATCACGGCTCCCGTGACGATCCGTGCGACGAGCGGATCGGTCCCGGTCGTCTCCAGGTCGAAGCCGACCAGCAGCTCCTGGTGCCAGGCCATCGGCGGCCCCCCTTCTTGGTGGTGCTTTCCCCCAGTGGCCTCCACCCTCCCATGTGCCACTGACAATCAACCGACCGCCTGTCGTCCGCCCGGCTCGAGCGGGGACATGAGCCGGTCAGGACACAGGGCGCGAATCCGCCCAGGCCACCTCGAACTCCTCGCGATATGTCGGGAAAAGACCGCTGTCGTCGATGTCGCCCGGCTTGACCACGCGGCTGCCGCCGCGCAGCACCAGCACCGGCGCCTCCATGCCCCGCGCCCGCCGCAGATAGGACTGCACGACGGCGACGCCGTCCGAGCCGTCGCCGTCGACGAGGTACGCGGTGAAACGGGGGGTTTCGTCGTAGACCTGGATCTCGAAGGCGCCGGGGTCGCGCAACCTGGAGCGGACCCGGCGCATGTGCAGGATGTTCATCTCGACGGCGCGGCTCAACTCACCGCGCTTCATGCCGAGTTCCCGCTCGCGCCGCTTGACCGCGCTGGAGGCCGGGTTCAGGAACAGCAACCGTACCCGGCAGCCGGACTCGGCCAGCCGCACCAGCCGCCGGCCGGAGAAGTTCTGCACGAGCAGGTTGAGGCCGATGCCGATCGCGTCGAGCCGGCGGGCACTGCCGAAGATGTCCTCGGCCGGGAACTGGCGCATGAGCCGGACCCGGTCGGAGTGCACGGCGACCACGTCCGCGTACCGGTCGCCGACGAGGTTCTCGACCGCGTCGACCGGCAGCCTTCGCGCGGACGGCACGTCGCTGCCCGTGCCGAGTATGTCCAGCAGCTTGGCCGAGGCACGCTCGGCCTGGCCCAGGACGGCCTCCGAGAGCGCCCGGTTGCGCGAGACGACGTTGCGGGTCACCTCGAGCTCGTCGAGGGCGAGTTCCACGTCCCGGCGCTCGTCGAAGTAGGGCTCGAAGCACGGCCAGTGCTGCACCATCAGCTCGCGCAGCTGCGGCAGGGTGAGGAAACTGAGGACGTTGTCGTCGGCGGGGTCGAGCAAGTAGCCCTTGCGCCGGCTCACTTCGCGTACGGCGACGGCGCGCTGCACCCACTCCTGGCCCGCGGGGCCGGCCGCGGCGACCACCCACTCGTCGCCGTGGACGGGTTCGTAGATGGGGCGCAGAACGGCGGCCACGACAGCCCGCAGCCGCTGTTCGACGAGATTCAGCCAGATGTACGCGCGTCCGGCTCGCTGGGCGCGCGTACGCACCTCGCGCCAGGCGTCGGCGTCCCAGTCCAGCTCCGGCCCGATGGCACCCGCGTCCATCGGCCGGGCCAGGGACACCGTGCCGGGCGGGACGTCTGCGGAGTTCCCCTCGTGACCCTCGTCACCAGGGGGCAACTCCAGCCCTCCCGAGCCCACCCGCGCACCGCCTTCCGCTCCCCCGAGCTTCACCCGTCCCAACGATCAAGGAAGGGTACTCCGGGAGCGGTCGGCGGTGCAGCCGGATGGACAGGTCGTTTCTCAACTGCCGGGCTGCCAGTGTCCGTTCTGCGACGCCAGCTCGGCGGGAGTGAGCGGATTCATGGCGGTGACGTCACGGGGGGCGATGGAGAACCCCTGCCAGTGGATCGGCATGGGCTGCTGGTCCTCGTCCCGGGCGATGTGGTGGAAGCCCACGTTCATCCAGACCACGGGGTGGGTGAGGGTCTGCCCGTTGACCCACTTGTCGACGGACTTGCCCGCCCCGGCGGCACAGTTGCCCGGGTTGTTGCTGGCGTACTGCTCGCACTTGTTGTACTGGGTGACGAACACGTCGTGCTTGGTGAAGCTGCGTCCCGGGTACCGGGTCGTCGGCCCCTGGACTATCTCGTACGACCGCGCGTGTCCGTCCTTGTTCTTGCCGGTCGCGCTGACCACGCGCCACCAGCGGTAGGGCTTCGTGTCGCCCGCGAGTTCCTTGGTGACCTTGGTCCGGGTGGTCTTGTTGGTCGGGGCCTCCTGGCCGCTGGCGGGCGCCGTGACCTTCGAGTCGTACTGCTCGACCTTGTTCTTGGAGGAGCCGTCGAGGCCGAAGTCCAGGCGCCAGAAGACGTTGTGGCTGTGGCTGGTGGCGTAGGCCTTGGCGCCCTTGCCGATGGGCCAGCCGCGGCCGTCACCGGCGTCGTAGTCCTCGTAGCTGAGGCTGCCGGTCGCGCCGACGTTCATGTTGATCGTGCCGTCGTCCTGGAAACGCCACTCGGTCATGTACTCGTACCAGCCGACCTGGTTGACCGTGTAGACGAGCAGGTCCTTGCCCTGGGCCTGGAAGACCTTGTTCGCGGAGTCACCCTGCATGCGGTAGGCGTGGCCGCGGGAGCGGGTCGTGGTGCACAGACCCTTGACGTCCGGGTGCTGCGGGTCCCAGGCGTCGGGGACCTTGACGGTCTTGATGGTGCCGCCGGGGCACTCGCCCGACGCCAGGTTCATCAGGCCCTGCGCGAAGCCGAAGCCCGTGAGGTCGTCGTACTCGACGCTTCCGTCGTCGTACGGGACGTCGATCTGGCCGAGCCTGGCGCTGTTGAGGACCTTGATCGGCTTGGTCTCGCCCTTGGGCTGGTAGGAGATGTCCTCCAGGACCAGCCCGGCCTTGGTGTTGTAGTGCCAGCACATCCGCCAGGTCGTGCCGCTGGAGAGCGTCTGCTCGATCCGGTAGGCGGCACTGCACTCGGCGGCGGCCGCGGGAGCGGCCTTCGGCTGGGCGGCGGCCGGTCCCGCACCCGTCGTGGCACCGGCAGCCAGGGCCGCCAGCGAGAAGCCCACGGCCGCCCCTTTGCGGACACGACCGATTCTGTTGACGCGCATGAAGAGATGACTCCCTTACAGGAGAAGCAGGTCGGACAGTGGAAGGAGGGCGGCTCAGCCGCGGTCGAGCTGGGCGACCTTGCGGGCGCTGAGGTCGATCACCAGGGACCTGGCGTCGATCCACGGCCCGTTCTTGGCCTTCGGGAACAGCCGTACGCACCGGTGCTCGCCGCACTTGTCGAGTACGGCGGGCTGGGCGCCCGGCACCGCCCGGTACACCGCGCCGTTGAGCAGCAGCTGGTCCGGGGAGGTGAGCTCCTTGCCGACGGCGTCCTTGTAGTCCGCCCGCAGGCCCGCGCCCAGCGGGTCGGCGATCAGGAGGGCGGCCGCCTCGGCGTTCTCGGCACGGCTCAGCGGCGGCTGGACGCCGTGCTGGGTGCCGGTCTCCACGATCTTCCCGGTGTCGAGGTCGATCGTCTTGGTGACCAGGGTGTCGTCCCGGTAGTCGTAGAACGACACCTCGGCGCGCCGCGGCGCGTTCGGGTCGTCCACCTCGTCGTCCTGCGGCTCGGCGAGGTCGACGCCGAGCCGCTGCGGGCCGCGGTCGCCCTCGACGTCCTCGCTGGAGTTGAACAGCTGCCGGTTCACGGCGATCTTCTCGACGCGCTCGATCTCGTCGTCGGTCAGCGGATCGCGGCCCTTGCCCTTCTCACCCTCGGCCGGTGCCTGCTCGACCACTCCGGGCTGAACGGCGGCCTGCTCCTGGCCTGCCTGCTGGGACGCGGACCGGCTGCCCGAGCCGGTGCCCCCCGTCTCGTCGGCCCCCGCCGTGCCCGGCAGGGTGATTCCGACCATCACGGCGGTCCCGGCCACCGCGATGGCCGCACCGGCCACCACCTTGCCCAGATGGCGGTGCACTATCTTGCGCACATCTTCCCCCTACTCCCCCAAAATCCCCGGGAGTACGTTTTGCCCCACTTTTTCGGCATACCGCGTCCACAGGGAACGCCGTCTGCGCTGGTCGTTCGGTAAGAGGGACGTAAGTCATAGGTGGTTCCATCACTTTCGGGGAGACTCGGAAGCAAGGCACCCCGGCAGCGCGCTACAGCTGAAAGAGTCCTATACATGCAGGTCTGGCCTGGAGAGGCATATCCACTCGGTGCCACGTACGACGGCGCCGGCACCAATTTCGCGGTCTTCACCGAGGCCGCGGACCGAGTAGAGCTGTGTCTGTTGCACGACGACGGCTCGGAGACGGCGGTGGAGCTGCGCGAGAGCGACGCGTTCGTCCGGCACGCCTACGTGCCCGGCATCATGCCGGGACAGCGGTACGGATTCCGCGTGCACGGCCCCTTCGCCCCCGAGCGCGGCCTGCGCTGCAACTCGGCGAAACTGCTGCTCGACCCGTACGCGCGGGCCATCAGCGGGTCGGTCCACTGGGGCGAGGAGGTCTACGGCTACCACTTCGGCGCGCCCGACAAGCGCAACGACCTGGACTCGGCGCCGCACACGATGACCTCGGTCGTGGTCAACCCCTACTTCGACTGGGGCGACGACCGGCGGCCGCGCACCGAGTACCACCACACGGTGATCTACGAGGCCCACGTGAAGGGCCTCACCATGACCCACCCGGGGCTGCCGGAGGAGCTGCGCGGCACCTACGCGGCACTCGCCCACCCGGCCATTATCGAACACCTGACCGAGCTCGGCGTCACGGCGCTCGAGCTGATGCCCGTACACCAGTTCGTGAACGACCACCGTCTGGTGGACATGGGCCTCAACAACTACTGGGGCTACAACACCATCGGTTTCTTCGCCCCGCACAACGCGTACGCCTCCTGGGGCGACCGCGGCCAGCAGGTCCTGGAGTTCAAGTCGGCGGTCCGGGCGCTGCACGAGGCCGGGATCGAGGTGATCCTGGACGTGGTCTACAACCACACCGCCGAGGGGAACCACCTGGGTCCGACGCTGTCCTTCCGGGGCATCGACAACCCGCAGTACTACCGGCTCACGGACGACCCGCGGTACTACATGGACACCACGGGGACCGGGAACTCCCTGCTCATGCGGTCCCCGCACGTGCTGCAGCTGATCATGGACTCGCTGCGGTACTGGGTGACCGAGATGCACGTCGACGGCTTCCGCTTCGACCTCGCGGCGACGCTGGCCCGCCAGTTCCACGAGGTGGACCGGCTGTCCTCGTTCTTCGACCTGGTGCAGCAGGACCCGATCGTCTCCCAGGTGAAGCTGATCGCCGAGCCGTGGGACGTGGGCGAGGGCGGCTACCAGGTGGGCAACTTCCCACCGCTGTGGACCGAGTGGAACGGCAAGTACCGCGACACCGTACGGGACCTGTGGCGCGGCGAACCGCGCGCGCTCGCCGAGTTCGCCTCCCGGCTGACCGGCTCCTCCGACCTCTACCAGGACGACGGCCGCCGCCCCCTCGCCTCCATCAACTTCGTGACCTGCCACGACGGCTTCACCCTGCACGACCTCGTCGCCTACAACGACAAGCACAACGACGCCAACGGCGAGGACAACCGGGACGGCGAGAGCCACAACCGGTCCTGGAACTGCGGGGTGGAGGGCGACACCGACGATCCCGCCGTGCTGGAGCTGCGGGCGCGGCAGATGCGCAACTTCATGGCCACGCTGATGCTGTCCCAGGGCGTGCCGATGATCAGCCACGGCGACGAGGTCGCGCGCACGCAGCACGGCAACAACAACGCGTACTGCCAGGACAGCGAGCTGGCCTGGGTGCAGTGGCCCGACGGCGAGGACCAGGGCGGCGAGCTGCTCGCCTTCACGCGCGCGATCGTGCGGCTGCGCCGGGACCACCCGGTCTTCCGCCGCCGCCGCTTCTTCCACGGGCGGCCCGTGGAGGGCACCCACGACGAGCTGTCGGACATCGCCTGGTTCACCCCGGAGGGCAAGGAGATGGCCCAGCGTGACTGGGACTCGGCGCAGGCCTCGGCGCTGTCGGTGTTCCTCAACGGGAACGCGATCTCGGAGCCCGGGGCGCGCGGCGAGCGCATCACCGACGACTCGTTCCTGCTGATGTTCAACGCCTCGCCCGAGCCGCTGGAGTTCGTGGTGCCGGTCAACCACGGCCGGCAGTGGCAGGTGGTGGTCGACACCGCCGCCACGGACGGGGTGCCCGCCGACGCGGGCCGGAAGGTGCAGGCCGGGGACCGGCTGACGCTGGTGGACCGGAGCATGGCGGTGTTGCAGCGGCCCGTGTAGCGCGGTCGCGGTGGCCCGTGCGGGCGCGTCCGGACCGGGCGCGCCCGCCGTGTGCGGGCGGGGCATTCACGGGACACATGCGGGAGCGATGACACGAAAGGCGGCGGGGCGGGTACGTAGGTTGGCATGACATCTGAGCGACCTGACCCGGTGGGCGCGGGCGGCGGCGTGCCCACGGCCACCTACCGGCTGCAGCTCCAGCCCGAGTTCCCGTTCGCCGCGGCGGCGGCGGCCGTGCCGTACCTGGCCTCGCTCGGCGTCTCGCACCTGCACCTGTCCCCCGTCCTCGAGGCGGTCCCGGGCTCGGCGCACGGCTACGACGTCGTGGACCACGCGCGCGTGCGGGACGAGCTCGGTGGCGAGGAGGGCCTGCGGGCGCTGGCCCGCACCGCGCGGGAGCACGGGCTCGGTCTGGTGGTGGACATCGTGCCGAACCACATGGCGATGTCCCCGCGCCACAACCGCGCCCTGTGGGGACTGCTGCGGGAGGGCCCCAAGTCGCCGTACGCGCGATGGTTCGACATCGACTGGGAAGCGCAGGGCGGCCAGGTGCTGCTGCCGGTACTCGGCCGCCCGCTGGGCGAGGAGATCGGCGCCCTGCGGGTCGACGGCGACGTCCTGCGCTACTACGACCACACGTTCCCGTTGCGCGAGGGCACCGAGGAGCTGCCGCTGCCGCAGCTCCTGGACGCCCAGTGGTACCGCCCCGTGTGGTGGCGGCTGGCCCGGACCGAGCTGAACTACCGGCGTTTCTTCAGCATCTCCGAGCTGATCGGGGTGCGGGTCGAGGACCCCGAGGTGTTCGAGGCCACGCACGCCAAGATCCTCTCGCTGCTCCACGAGGGTGTCGTCGACGGGCTGCGGATCGACCACCCCGACGGCCTCGCCGACCCCGACACGTATCTGCGACGGCTGCACGAGGCGACCGGGGGCCGCTGGACGGTCGTGGAGAAGATCCTCGCCGACGGAGAACGGCTGCCCGCCTCCTGGCCCGTCGCGGGCACCACCGGCTACGACGCCCTGCGGTACGTCGACGGGCTCTTCACGGACCCGGCCGGAGCCGGGGAACTCCTGGGCCAGTACCGGCGTTTCGCGGCCCCGCAGACCGACCGGGGCGGGGACTGGGCGGCGACGGTGCGGCGGGCGGCGTACAAGGTGCTCACGCACGAGCTGGCCGCCGAGATGGACCGGCTGACCCGGCTGACGAGCCGGCTGTGCGCCACGTCGCCGGATCCCGCGCTGCGCGACCGGGCGCCGTGGGCGCTGCGCACCGCACTCCAGGAACTCCTCGTCCGGATGGAGGTCTACCGGCCCTACGACTCCGGTGACGCGGCCGCCGTCGTCACCGAGGAGGCGGCGGCCGAGGCCCGGCTCGCCTTCCTGGTGCCCGAGGAGGCAGGGGCCGTCGACGTGGTGCGGGATCTGGTGCTCGGGCGGGCCGGCGACGGACCCGAGCACGTCGAGTTCCGGACGCGGTTCGCCCAGACCTCGTCGGCGCTGCGAGCGAAGTCCGTGGAGGACACGGCGTTCTACCGCTACGTGCCGCTCCTGGCGACGACGGAGGTGGGCGGGAATCCCGGCAGCCCCGGCGTGTCTCCCGAGGACTTCCACGCCTACTGCGCGCGCGTACAGCGTGACTGGCCGGCCACCGGCACCGCCGTGTCGACACACGACACCAAGCGCAGCGCCGACGTACGGGCGGCCCTGGCCGTGCTCACCGAGTGCCCGCGGCGCTGGGCGGACGTCCTGACCGAGGTGACGCACACCGGCGAGGGCGTACCGGACGCGCAGCTGGCGTGGGCGGCCTGGCAGACGGTGTTCGGGCTGGGCCCGGCGGACCCGGACCGGGTGCGGGAGGCCCTGCTGAAGCATGTGCGCGAGGCCGGGCTGTACACGAGCTGGACCGAGCAGGAGCCGGCGTACGAGGAGGCGGTGGCGGCCTTCGTCTCGGCGGGGCCGTGCGGGGCGCCGGGTGAGCACGTGGCCGCACTGAGAAGGGCGCTGGAGCCCGGCATCCGGGCGAACGTGCTCGGGACTGCTCTGGTCCACCTGACGATGCCGGGCGTGCCGGACCTCTACCAGGGCACCGAGGGCGAATACCGGGCGCTGGTGGACCCGGACAACCGGCGGCCCGTCGGATTCCCCCCGCCGGACGATCCGGGCGACAAGGGCGCGGTGACACGGGCCGCGCTGCGGCTGCGGGCGCGGCGGCCCGACGCCTTCGGCGACGCGGCGACGTACACACCGCTGACCGCCGAGGGCCCCGCGGCGGCCCACTGTGTGGCGTTCGCGCGCTCGGGCGAGGTGATCACCGCGGTGACCCGGCTGTCCCTGCGGCTGGCGGAGACGGGGGGCTGGCGCGACACGACACTGGCCCTGCCGCCAGGACGGTGGGCCGATGCACTGGCCCCGGACACGAACCGCGAGTTCACCGGCCACGCACGCGTGGAGGACCTTCTCGGCCGACTCCCGGTGACATTGCTGGAACGCGTCGACACGACGGCTCCACAGACAGCGGAGAGGACCGCCTGAGGAGCCGGGTGGGGTGCGGGCCGACACGCGCGGTGTTCCGACGCGACGGGCGCGGCGTCCGGGGCGGGCGGGGCGTCCGGGGGCGGGGCAGGCACGGCGTCCGGGGCGGGGCAGGCACGGCGTACGCACCGCGACAGGCACGGCGTACGCACCGCGACAGGCACGGCGTCCTGGCGGCGGAACGCGCGCCGTCCTGACGGCGGCGGGGGCTCAGGGTTCCGGCGGCGCCGAGGGCTCGGGGTTCCGACGGTGGCGGGGCGCCGACCGGGCCGGGCCGGCGCACGTGTCGCCCGTCGCCGGCAGGCACGACGTCCGGGCCTGGGCACGCGCGTCGTCCGCACCGCGACAGGCACGGCGTACGCACCGCGACAGGCACGGCGTCCTAGCGGCGGAACGCGCGCCGTCCTGACGGCGGCGGGGCTCAGAGGCCGGCGGCGCCGAGGGCTCAGCGCTCCGGCGGTGGCGGGGCGTCGTCCGGGCCCGCGGTGCGGCCCGTCGGCCGCGGCGGGGCGTGGGGTGTGGCCGTCGTGAGCGCCGGGGGTCGCGCCCCGGCGGGCGGGTTGCCGTGCTCGCGGGTGACGCCGAGGGGGCCGACCTGTCGGCGGTCGTGCCTCCGGGCGCCCCCTGGAGCCTCCCCCGAGGTGTCCTTGACACGCCACCGAGACCGTGGGGTACTGCGGATTGCGAGGCCGGGCGGACGTGACGGGGGTGAGTCTCCTGCCGGAGCTGCGCTACCCCACTGTGACCGAAATGGTCTCGTCCGCGCGGGCGTTGACCGCTCACCGGCCGGGCGTGTGCACCCTGAGGCAGGTGGGCACCTCCCGCGCCGGCAGGCCCCTGCATCTGCTGTCCCTGGGCCACGCCCGGCGTGCCGTCCTGGTGGTCGCGGGTGCCCACGCCAACGAGCCGGCCGGTGGTTCCACCCTTCTCGCGGTCGCCGAACGGGTGCTGCGCCAGCGGGAGTTGAGGGCCGATCGGTCCTGGCACTTCCTGCTGTGCGCGGACCCCGACGGCGCGAGCCTGCATGTCACCCCGGCACCCCGCAGCCTGTTCGACTACCACCTCGGCTTCTTCCGGCCGGCGGGGCCCGAGCAGCCGGAGTGGTCGCCGTCGGTGCTGCCGCCCGACCGGCTGCCGCCCGAGACCCGGACCCTGACCGGTGTCATCGACGAGCTCCGGCCCTACCTCCAGGTCACCCTGCACGGGACCGACCTGGGCGGCAGCTGGGTGCAGTTGACGAAGGACGTCCCCGGCCTCGCCGAACCGTTCGCCAAGTCCGCGGCGGAGCTGCACATCCCGGTGGAGACGGGCGCCTCGGACGCCGCGGGCTGGCCGGCCTCCGGACCCGGGGTGCACGTGATGCCGGCCCCCGGCGCGGAGGCGGCGTACCCGAGCATGCCGGACGACGCACGGCACAGCACCTGGCACCACGTCCACCGGTACGGCGGGCTGACCGCGGTCGTCGAGGTGCCGATGTGGGCGAGCGACCTGGTGGACGACCCGGCGCCGCACCCCGCCCCGGCCGCGGCGATGCGGTGGCTGGCGGGCCGGCTGCTGCGGGACACGGTGCAGGTGGAGCAGGTGCTCACGGAGGTGCTCCCCCGGCTGGAGGGTGTCGACGGCCCTCTGTTGCGGGCCGCGCGGTGGGGCCTGGAACTGGTGCCGGGGCTGGCCTCGGACTGGGTCCGCATGCCGCCCGCCGACCACACGAGGGCGTACGTCGGCAGCGTGGACGCGTTCGCCCGACGGCTGCCGTTGCGGGCGGCGGCCATGCTGCTGCGGGTCCTGCGGGAGACCGACGACCGTGCGGCGCCGCGTCTGGAACGGCTGGTGGCGACCTGGAGCGACGCCTTCGCGGAGCGCTTCCGGGCCCGCTGGGTGCCCATGGAGCACCAGGTCGAGCACCAGTCCCGTACGGTCGTCGCGGCGGCCCTGCACGCGCGCGACCGGGCGGCCTGAGACCTGTTCCCGGTCCACCCGACCCCCGGGTCCCGACCGGTCCACCCGTCCCGCCCGGCCCACCCGGTCCACCCGGTCCACCCGGTCTGACCGGTCTGACCGGTCTGACCGGCCCACCCGAGTCCACCCAGATCCCGAGTCCACCCAGATCCCGAGCCCGCCCGCCGGCGGGTCCCCGCACCTGTCAGCAGTTGATCGCCCGGCCGTCAGCCGTCCAGGGCGAACACCGCGCCCGTCCGCGCTCCCAGCAGGCAGCCGTTCGAGAACGTCTCCGTGTACTCGACCGGCCGGCCGTTCCACTGCCCACGCGCGTGGGTGGTCACCGGCGCGTAGACCATCGGGCAGTAGGTCTCCTGTACCGGCAGGGCGCTGAGGTCGCCGTCGGCCGCCGCCAGCTGCGCGCAGGCCTCGGCCGCGCGGGAGTGGCCCTGGGGCGGCGCGCACATCAGCAGGGTGCCGCGGGTGTCGCTGGAGCGTGGGTCGCCCTTGGTGACCGTGAGGTAGAGCCAGTTGCCGGGGAGGGCCTCCTGAGCCGTCGCCCGAGCCGGGGCCCAGGCGGTGAGGAGGAGGGCGGCCGCGGCCAGCAGAGCTCCGCGTACCGCTTTCGCCGGAAGGGTGTGCGTGGTTGCAGTTGCCGTCATTCCCGATGCATCGGCACGGCGGCCCCGGAACCCCAGCCCGGCTCACCCGAACGGAAGCCCGCGGGCGCGTACCGTCCGGCGAGCTCGAACGCGGCGAGCACCACCCGCGACTGGTACTCCACCTGGCGGGCGACCGGAATCCAGCGCGCCCCGCACCCGTCGCGGTAGTCGGCGCACCAGTCGTCGACGAGCCGGTCCAGTTCGGGCAGCGCGCCCGTGGGGTCGGTGCCGGCGCGGACGACGAGCTGGTGCAGCAGTCCCGCCGTCCGCAGGGCCAGCCGCCGTCCGGCGATCCGCAGGGCGGCCAGGTGGCCGGTGCTGAGCGGCGGCAGCGGGCGCGCGCCGTCGGCGACGTCGGGGTCCCAGGTGTCGGCCAGTCCGGGGCAGACCAGTAAATAGTCGTCGACCGGTGCGAGCAGCCGGGCCGCGTCCGGGGCGGCCAGGAGGTGGGGCCTGATCCGCGCGAGGAGCCGTTCCAGCCGGGCCGCGTCGTGGCGCAGCGTGTGGCTGACGGTACGCAGCACCGCGACCCGGTCGGGGGGCGGGGAGGCGTCCTCCACGCCGGCCACGCCCCACATGGGCGCCTCGACGATCGCGGTCACCGTGCCGTGCCGGTGGGGATGGAACCAGGTGCTCTCGACGGCGGCCTCGGTGATGGCCGCGGCCAGGTCGCTCACGCGCGGGGGCGGTATCCGGTAGACCGCGGGTCCGAGGCTGGGCCAGTACAGGGTGTCGTACGGGCCGAGTTCGCGCGGTATGCCGAGGCGGGCCGCGCAGTGCGCCACGCGCTGCGCGAGGCCGGGCAGGTCGCGGGTGAGCTCGACGAAGCCGCCGCCGACGTCGACGCCGTGCAGCGAGCACTGGAAGAAGGGCCGCAGTTCGTCCTGGAGGTCGAGCAGGGCCCGCGTCTCCGGCAGTCCGGCACGGTCGGCGCCCTCGGGCAGCCATTCGGGCTGCTCCAGGAAGCCGGGGCGGAAGAAGTTCCGGAAGTAGTTGCCCAGGGTGTACGGGCCGTGCAGCCAGTTCTCGTTGCGGCGCAGCCCGTCCGGGTCGAGGCACAGGAGCAGGTTCCAGGTGGCGTCGGCGTCCTCGGTGAGGCGGGGGTCGGCGAGGGCCCGCTCGGCCAGGCGCAGGACGGTGGCGCCGCCCACGGGTTCGTTGGCGTGCGGTCCGGCGACCACGAGGGCCTGTCTGCCGCCGTGGCCGACGGACAGCAGCCACAGGGGCGAGCCCGCGCGGGACGTGCCGATGCGGCGCAGCCGGGCCTCCCGGGGATGGCGGGCCACGAGTGCGGCCGCCCGGGCACCGAGTTCGTCGACGGTCGGGTAGCGGAGGAGGGGCGGCAGGGCACACCTCCACAATGCGGTGCCGTCGATTCACCTGGTGTGCATGGTGTAGGCACAGTCAGTCACGCCTTGACGAGTACGTCAACACCGTCGAACGGAACGGGTTTTGGCCCGCCACCCGCGAGGAGACGCCCGGTAAAGCCCAGGCCAGAGGTGAGGTTCGGCTCAGTTGACCGCGAGCCGGAACGACATCCGTCCGAAGCCCACCTGGTCGCCCTCGCGGACCACGGCGGCGCCGATAACCCGCCGGCCGTTCACCGTCGTGCCGTTGGTGGAGCCGAGGTCCCGCAGCACCCACATGCCGCCCTGACGGCGGAGTTCGGCGTGCACGCGGGAGACCGTGTCGTGGGTCAGCCGCAGCCCGCTGGCCGGGTCGCGGCCGATGCGCAGCGGATGGCCGTCGCCGGGGTGCGGCAGCAGCAGCTTGGGGAGCCGCTCGGCCTGCCAGGCCCTGCGCAGCCGTACGGTGAAGCCGGAGACCGCCTCGACGGTGCCGAACACCAGGCGGGAGACCCGGCTCTCGGTGGGCAGGTCGGCGGTGAGCACCGCGAGCTCGTCCGACCGGCGGGCGATCAGCGCCAGCTCCATCCGGCGGACGAAGGTGTCGTGCGACAGACGACCCATGGCGACGCCGTCACGCAACACCTGAAGCGCCCTGTCGCGCTCCGCGTCGGACAGCCGCGCGGGGTACGTGTTGAACTCGAAAGACGACGTCACGTTCGCGATTGTCGGGCAGCGGGCCGCGCGTGTCCAGAAAACGCGAGAACGGCCGCCCCGCACGCGTACCTGACGACACCCGCCGTAAAAGGGGTGATTCAAAAGCACATTGACCTCGTTTGACGCACCATGGACGTGCTACTCCACGGTGAGCAGACGAAGGGGAACCGTCCGTGCAGTTCGAGGTGTGGGCACCGCAGGCCGGCCGTGTGACGCTCCATTGCGAGAGTGCCACGCGCGCGTTGGAACGCGATCCCGAGAGGGCCGGATGGTGGAGGGGGGACGCGGAGGCGCGGGACGGCACGCGGTACGGCTTCGCGCTGGACGACGGTCCCGTGCTGCCCGACCCCCGTTCGCGCCGGCAGCCGGACGGTCCGGACGGGCTGAGCGCGGTCGTCGACCACGGGCGGTACGCGTGGCGTGCCGAGTGGCCCGGACGACCGTTGCCGGGCGCCGTCCTCTACGAGCTGCACGTGGGCACGTACACCCGCGAGGGCACCCTGGACGCGGCCGCCGAGCGGCTCGGACACCTCGTCGAACTGGGCGTCACCCACGTCGAGTTGATGCCGTTGTGCCCGTTCCCGGGGCGGCACGGCTGGGGGTACGAGGGGGTCTCGCTGTGGGCCGTGCACGAGCCGTACGGCGGGCCCGAGGCGCTGAAGCGTTTCGTGGACCGGGCCCACGAACTCGGCCTGGGCGTGGTCCTGGACGTGGTGCACAACCACCTGGGCCCGTCGGGCAACTACCTGCCCGCGTTCGGCCCCTACTTCACCGACACGCACCACACCCCCTGGGGATCCGCCGTCAACCTGGACGCGCCGGGTTCGGACGAGGTGCGCGCGTACCTGCTGGGCAGCACGCTGGCATGGCTGCGCGACTACCGGATCGACGGGCTGCGCCTGGACGCGGTGCACGCGCTGGCGGACACGCGCGCGTGCCACTTCCTCGAGGAGCTGTCGACGGCCGTGGACGCGCTCGCCGCCGAGGAGGGGCGGCCGCGCTTCCTGATCGCCGAGTCGGACCTGAACGACCCCCGGCTCATCACGTCCCGTCAGGAGGGCGGTCTCGGTCTGCACGCGCAGTGGAACGACGACTTCCATCACGCCCTGCACACCGCGCTGACCGGTGAGTCCCAGGGCTACTACGCCGACTTCGCGCGCGCTCCCCTCGCGGCCGTCGCCAAGACACTCGGCGGCGGCTACTTCCACGACGGCACGTACTCGAGCTTCCGGGGCCGGCGCCACGGACGTCCCCTCGACCGCGCGCGGGTGGCCGCGCACCGGATCGTCGGCTACAGCCAGACCCACGACCAGATCGGCAACCGCGCCCAGGGCGACCGTCTCGCGGCCTCGCTGTCCCCCGGGCTGCTGGCCTGCGCGGCGACGCTGACGCTGACCTCCCCCTTCACCCCGATGCTGTTCATGGGCGAGGAGTGGGCGGCGGGCACGCCCTGGCAGTTCTTCACCGACCACACCGATCCCGAGCTCGCCGAGGCCGTACGGCAGGGCAGGCGGCGTGAGTTCACCGCGCACGGCTGGGCCGAGGAGGACGTACCCGATCCGCAGGACCCGGCCACCCGGGACCGCTCCTGTCTCGACTGGTCCGAGCCGGAGCGCGAACCCCACGCGCGCGTGCTGGCCTGGTACCGCCGACTCGCCGCACTGCGCCGCGAGCAGGCGGACCTCACCGACCCCGACCTCGCCGACATCAAGGTGGCCTACGACGAGGACGAACGCTGGCTCGCCTTCCGGCGCGGGGACGTACGCGTGGCCGTGAACCTCGCCGAGAAGCCGGCGGCGATCCCGCTGGGCCCACGCCGGGCGGAGGTGCTGGCCGCCTGGGAGCCCGTACGGGCACCGGGCGCGGACGGCGTACTGCACGTGCCCGGGGAGTCGGCCGTAGTGCTGCTGCAGCGGTAGCACCGACGGCCGCACTCCGGCAGAGGTGGCGCCGGCCGCCGGGCGTCCGCAGGGGCAGCGACCGACGGTCGTGCTCCGGCAGGGACAGCGACCGACACTCCTGCTCCTGCGGGCGGGCGCACCGGACGTCGGACTTCCGCAGGCGTGCGCACCAGACGTCGGACTTCCGCAGGCGTGCGCACCGAAGGTCGCGCGTCCGCCGGCTGGCGCACCGGACGTCGGGCTTCCGCAGGTGTCGGCGCCGGGGCGGCCGTGGGTGGTCCACCCGCTAGCGGGTGTCGTCCGCGTCGTCGTCCCGCAGTTCCGTCACCCGCTCCAGGAGGATGGCCTCCCAGGCGCGCCGCAGTCGGGTGTGCAGGAGTGGCGGCGCCACGGTGCCGCGGGCGTCGACGTGTTCGGCGAGGCGGATGACGGTGTCGCAGCGGGCGAGCCAGAGGCCGCGCAGGCAGGGGCGGGCGCCGTAGCCGGCGAGGGTGGCGGCGCGGACGGCGGCGGGGGATCCGACGGCGATCGCGAGCCCGGCGATGTCCTCGGCGGGATCGCCGACCGCCGCGCCGGTCCAGTCGAGGACGCCGCGCACCCGGCCGTCGGCGCTGACCACGAGGTGTTCGCCGGTGAGGCCGTGGTGGACGAGGACCGCGCTGCCCGGCTGGGCGGCGAGCTGGACCGCGGCCGCGGACGTGAGCTGGTGGAGGCGGGCGGGGTCGAACTCGTCGGCACGGGCGAGGCGTACGGCGGCGCGCTCGGCGGCGCGGCGCAGGGCTTCCAGGGAGCGCGGGGCCACGTGCGGCAGACCCAGTGTCTCCGCCTGGCGCGCGGGCACCTCGCGCAGTCCCGTGAGCAGCCCCCCCAGATCGGCCTCCCCGAGGGCGGACACGTCGTGGTTCTCGCCGGTGCCGCCGGGAAGCCTGGTGTCCAGGGTGTAGGTGAGGCCGGGCGCCCACTCGCCGTGGGCCACGCTCGTCGGCACCACGACCGGCAGGTACGGGCGGACGAGGTCGCGCAGGCGCAGTTCGCGTCGCTGGCGGACGGCGGCCTCGCGGTCGGGGGCGAGCCGCAGGACGTGGCGGTCGCCGACCCACCAGGCGCGGTGCCCGCCGCCCTCGTTGACCGGCCGGACCGGGGGTCCGGCGGTGTCCGCGCCGTTCCCGGCGACCGGGCCGTTCCCGCCGTCCTCGATCAGGGAGCGGACCAGTCGGCGGACGGTGTCCGCGGTGGGTGTCGATGCCTGGGTCATGGTCGCGCCATCGCCGTCGGGAGGGGTGGAGGGGCTCCTGGAACGCGGTCAGTCCACTATGACCATCTCGCGCGTGGTGTCGTTGAGGCGTCGGCCACCGGTTGCGGTGACGGTGACGATGTCCTCGATGCGTACCCCGAAGCGGCCGGGCAGGTAGACGCCGGGCTCCACGGAGAAGCACATCCCGGGAACGAGGGGCTGCTCCTCGCCCTCGATCATGTACGGCGGCTCGTGCGTGGTGACACCGATGCCGTGGCCGGTGCGGTGGATGAAGTACTCGCCGTACCCGGCGTCGGCGATGACCGCGCGGGCGGCCCGGTCGACCTCCTGGCAGGCGACGCCCGGCCGTACGGCCGCGAAGCCCGCTTCCTGCGCCTCGCGCACCAGGTTGTGCACCCGGCGCTCCTCGTCGGTGGGTTCGCCGACGTGGACCGTGCGGGAGGTGTCGGAGCCGTAGCCGTCCTTGAGGCCGCCGAAGTCGAGGACGACCATGTCGCCGCGTTCGATGCGGCGGTCGCCCACCTCGTGGTGCGGGTTGGCGCCGTTCGGGCCGGAGGCGACGATGGTGAAGTCGACCTGGGAGTGTCCGAACCGGCGCAGCAGACCGGCGAGGTCGGCGGCGACGTCGGACTCCCGGCGCCCCCCGAAGGCGACGCCGCGGATCTCCTCGAACGTCGCGTCCGCGGCCGCGCCCGCGGCGGCCAGCAGGTCCAGTTCGGCCGGGTTCTTGACGGCGCGCAGCATCGGCAGCGCCTCGGTGAGGGAGGCGTAGGAGGTGGTGGGCAGGGCCTTCTGCAGTGCCAGCAGGTGCATGGCCCAGGCGTTGTCGCTGATGCCGAAGGATGCCTCTCGCCCGCCCGCGGGACCGCGCAGGAGGTCGGCGGTGGCCGCGTAGGGGTCCTTGCCGTCGGTCCAGTCGCGGAGGGTCAGGGCGGGGGCGCCGGTGGCCTTCGCGGCGTCCGGGGCCTCCAGGGCGGGGACGACGAGGACGGGGTCCCGCCCGGGTACCAAGACCAGCAGGGTGAGCCGTTCGGTGGTCGCGGTGGGGGCGTAGCCGGTGAGCCACACCAGGTCCGGCCCGGGTGCCACCAGGAGCCCGGCCAGCCCGGCCTCGGCGGCGGTCCGCGCGGCGCGCTCCATACGGGCCCGGTAGTCGTCGGCGGTGAAGGGCACGGGCGTGCTGACGGTCATCCGGGCCTCCCAGAGCGGGTGAAGGGCTACGGGCAGCATCCTGCCCGTAGGGAAGGGGCGGCGCGAGCCGGTTCGCCCCGCAACCTCTAACGGGACAGGATTGCCCAACCATTATTGCTAATGCTTAGATCGAACATATCCATTAAATGGGCACGTCAAGGGGAGGCGTACGACCATGCTCGTACTCGCGCACATCAGCGATCTGCATCTGGACGGAAGCACGCGGGCCACGGAGCGCGCGGAACGCGTGCGCGACCGGCTGTGGCGGTTGCCGGGACAGGTGGACGCCCTGCTGGTCACCGGGGACATCGCGGACCACGGCGCGGAGGCGGAGTACGACGAGGCCGCCCGCATCCTGGGCCTGCGGGGCGGTGACGCGCCCCCCTTCCCCGTGCTGACCTGCCCCGGCAACCACGACAGCCGGGCGCCTTACCGCAAGGCCCTGCTGGGCCGGCCCGCCGCCGAAGGGCCGGTCAACAGCGTGCGGGTCCTGGACGGCGGCGCGGTGCTGATGTGCGACTCCAGCATCCCCGGCAGCGACGAGGGCGCCCTGGACGACGAGACGTACGACTGGATCGAGGCGACGCTCGACGGCCTGGACGAGGACGTTTCGGCGCTGCTCGCCTTCCACCACCCACCGGCCGCCCTGCACCACCCCCTCCCCGACGCCTACCCGTTGCGGAGGCCCGACCGGCTGGCCGCGCTGCTGGAGAGCCGGCCCCGGATCGCCGGGCTCGTCACCGGTCACGCGCACACCGCCGCCGCCACGGTGTTCGCGGGCCGGCCGCTGGTCGTCGGCCCGGCTGTGACGTGGACGCTGCGGCTGCCCTGGGAGGGCGAGCAGGCCGCCGACCGGGACGCCCCGGTCGGACTGGCCTTCCACGTGCTCGACGACGCGGGGCGGCTCACCAGCCACTTCCGGGTGGTCACGTGACGACGCCGGGGGTGGCGGTCAGCTGCTGGTAGCCGCCGCTCCGCCGACGGACCGTGAGCGTGACCGCGGTCCCGGGACGCGCCCCGGCCACCGCCCGGGCCAGGTCGTCGGCGGAGTCGACACGGGTCCCGCCGAAGGTCAGGAGTACGTCCCCGCGGACCAGGCCGGCCGTGAAGCCCGGGCCCGGCACATGCACGCCGACCACCATGGCCCCCGGCTTTCCGGCGTCCACCGCCTCCACACCGAGGGTCACCCGCGCGGGGGCCGCGGAGGGAGTCGGAGTCGGAGCCGGGGCGGACGGGCCGGTACGGCCCGGGGGCGACGGGCGTACCGCCGCGTGCCCGGCGGCCTGCCGCTGCAGCTCCGCGAGCCTGCTCATGCCGATCACCGTGGCACCCACCGTTCCGAGCCCGACGCCGGACAGCACGAGCACGGCCGCCACGAAGAAGCCGAAGAGCAGGGTGGTGAGCCGACGGCCGCGCCGGCGTGCGGCGTGCGGGCGCCGGGCGGGGCCGGGCCGGGTGTCCCCGCCCGGCTCCTGACCGGGCATCGGCTTGGGACGCAACGCAGTCTGTTCCATCGATCGCCTCCGCCAGAAGCTCTACCCGGCGGACCGGCGCGCGACGAACCACGAACGAGTGAGACTGACGTGGGGTCAGGAACGGGAAGCCTTGGGCGTCGGGGGCGGCGGCTGCCGCGCGGGCGGCGGGAGCCGAGGGTTGCCGTCGGCCGCCGTGCGACGGACGCCCCGCGCACTCCTCCCGGGCGGGCGCCCACGCACTCCTCCGGTCCGACGCCCACGCACACCTCTCACCCGCCCGCACGACTCTCGACGAGCCCTCCGCGCGCGCCACCGGGGTGGGGGAACGTCGGGAGGGCTCGCCGAGGAGACGGCGCGACGGGTGGCGGAGGCGGGCCGGGTGCCTGGCGGACCGCTCGCGGCGAGGTCAGCCCACGGGCATCGCGGGCGCCCGGTCCGGCAGGAACCCGTGGGAGCGTCGGGCCAGGAACTCGGGTTTGTAGCGGTCGACCGCGCGGTGCCAGTTCAGGATGCCGGCCATCCAGTTCTGAAGGTCGGACACATAGCCCCGCATGATCTCGCGGGCCTCCTCGGACAGGCCGAAGTCCTCGTAGACGACGGGCAGTTCGTGTGTGGCGACGTGCTGGAACTGCTGCATGCGCTGGGTCATCAGGTCCTGGACGACGCCGAGGGCGCTCGGGTAGTCGATGCCGAAGAAGTTCTGTACGACGAGGATCGCGTTGTGGATCTCGCCCTCGTACTCGATCTCCTTCTGGTAGGAGAAGACGTCGTTGAGCAGGCACGCGTAGTCGACGGCGGCGTTCTCCAACGAGCGGACGGGTCCGCTGCGGTACACCTCCGGCGGGACGGCGGGGCCGTGGCCCATCCGGCACAGGCCCATGGTGAGGTCGGAGCCGAAGGTGGCGCGGCGCATCTCCAGGTAGTCGACCGGGTCGGGGATGCGGTTCTGGAGCTGGTTGGACAGCTCCCACACCCAGCTCTCGGTCATGACGTTCACCGCGTCCTTGAGGGTCCGGCGCTGGTCGGAGGTCATCGCGGCCGTCGTGCGCGCCCACAGGTCGATGAGTCCGCGCTCCATGGCGTTGAGGGGGACGAGGATCCCCTCGCCGTCGACGGGCATGCAGGCCGACAGGCGTTCCGTGGTGAGCCGGGCGGCGGCCAGGTCGCGTCGGTTGCCGTAGACGAGCGGGTAGTAGTCGTCGCCGTACGTCCCCCAGGCGAGCCACTGCGAGCTCAAGTCGAGCTCCTCGGCCGTCGCGTCGGGGTCGAGGCCCGCCGCGCACAGCGGGAGGTCGCAGGAGGCCAGTTTGTCCTCGTCCCAGACGCCCTCCTGGAGCATGCCCACGCCGTGCGTCCAGCCGGTGAGGCGGTGGCGGGCGCCGTCCAGGTGCGGGCTGAGCTCGACCTGGAACGGCATGTGGAAGTCGGGCAGCAGGGACGGACCGACCTTCTGGTACGGCACGTGCGTGTAGGCGCGCAGCCGCTCGGCGCCGGCCGAGGCGAGCAGCGCTCCGACGTCGGCGGCGGAGGTGCCGGGGCCCGTCAGGCCCTGCCACGGGGTGGTGGACCGCGCGCGGGCGTTCATGTAGCGGCTGGAGCGCATGTGCCATTCGTGACCGCCGGACTGCCAGTCCTGAAGCCCCTGCGCGTACGAGGCGACGGCGGCCACCTCCGCCGGGTTCAGGCCCTTCTCCAGGGCCAGTGCGGGGACTTCGGTGAGTGCGGTGTGCTCGAACTGGTGCAGGCGGGAGGTGAGGACGTCGTTGACGGTCTCGGCGGCCTCCTGGGTGGTGCAGCCGAAGAAGGTCTCCAGGACCAGCACGCCGTTGCTGAGCTCGCCCTCCTCCTCGACCTCCCGCTGGTAGGAGAACAGGTCGTTGCGCAGGTGCACGCCGTCGGAGAAGGTCTCCATCAGCACCCGCAGCGGCCGTGACCCGGCGACGGACACGGGCACCTCGGCGGTCGCGTATTCCACGAGCCCCGCCGACCAGGGGGCTCCGCCGACCTTGCGGCGCATCTCGATGTACTCGACGGGGTTGGCGATCCGCCCCTCGTTGATGTTGGACAGCTCCCACAGGGACTCGTTGAGCAGGTGTTCGGTGGCCACGGCGAAACGCCGGCGCCAGTCGGCGGACATCGACGGCACCGTACGCGCCCACAGGTCGGCGAGACCGGCCTCGACCGGGTTCTGCGGTTCGGGCACGGGAGTCGAGAGGTCCAGCGGCATGAACAGCGGCAGCCGGTCGAGGTAGGCCTTGCCGCCGGCACGGTCCTGGGTGCGTTTGAAGATCTCCAGGAAGTGGTCGTCGAAGAAGAAGACCCACACGTACCAGTCGGTGATCAGCGAGAGGGCGGGGCCGTCGCAGTCGGGGTGGGTGTAGGCGCAGAGCAGGCCGTAGTCGTGCGCGTCGAGGTCGGCCTGCTCCCAGACCCCGGAGCCTTCCAGCATGCCCATCCCGCGCGCCCACTCGGTGGAGTGGGCACGGGCTTCGTCGACATGCGGGTTCAGTCGCGCCACGTACGGCATGTAGAAGTGCGGGAGTTCGAAGGGCTGCTGCGTCATGGCCGGGCCCTACCCACGGCCCTCCGGGGACATCCGCGGGCCCGGACATGATCACACCATCGCGTGAATCGGCGGTGAAACGGCAGTGGTCGCGTGCGCGGGCGCGCTCAGCAGCCGGTCATCCCCGGACCTGGATCAGCGCGTGCGTCCCGCCGGTCCGCCAACGCTGTCCCTCGGCGGCGACCAGCGCGGCCTCCGTGCCCGCGTCGAGGCCGGTGATCACGTCGGACTTCAGGGTGCGCAGGGCGGCGACCGGCCCGGGGAAGGAGGCGGTGACGTCGGCGAACGGTGTGGTCGGGGGCCACAGCCGGTCGCCCACCAGACGGCGGTAGTTGAGGTCGCCCTTGACGATCGTCAGCGCGGCCGCCGCGAACTCCTCGCGCAGGTCGGCGGGCAGCTCGGCGAACGGCAGCGGCGCGGCGGCGAAGGGGTGGGCACGTACGGTGAGCCGGCCGTCGGCCATCGCGGACCAGAGCGTCCGCCCGTACGCGGCGGCCCTCCCGCCCGCTCCGGTCAGCCGGCGCAGCGCGTCGACGACGTCGGCGGTGGTGGCGTCGGAGACGTAGTACGGATACGGCTTGACGTGCAGGACGGCCCGCTCGACACGGCCCAGTTCGAGGAGACGGGCGACGAGGAGGAGGTCGGGGACGAGCTCGCGGCCGGCGTTGTCGGCGATCACACAGAGGGTGCCGGAGTTGGTGAGACGCGCCCACAGCGCCTCGCTGTCGTCGGCCACCAGTCCCCGCGCGGCCGAGGCCTCCTGCCGCGCGGAGAGACGGAAACCGAGGTCGGCGCGGTTGCCCCACAGCGAGCCGAGCAGCAGGGCCTGCAACTGTTCGTCGGCGGGCAGGTCGGCGAGGCCGTCCAGGGCGGCGAGTTCCTCGTCCGTCTCCGGGGCGTCGAGCTCGGCCTGCTTGAAGGGGTGGAAGGGGTCGATGCCCTGCCAGGGGCCGGGGCCGAAGTAGCCCACCGCGTCGAGGAGGCGGCGGTAGAAGTAGCTCTCGGACCAGAGCCAGGGGATGTCGAACCAGGACCGGCCGGTGTACTCGGGCAGTCCCCACCGCGTCCAGTGGGCGCCGTCGTGCGCGTCGGCGGGAAGGGGTTCGATCACGCCCTTGGTACAGCTGTCGAGCAGCGCGTCGAGGGCGCGGTGCTGCTCGGGACCGTACGGGAAGGCCTCGCGGACCTGCCGGATGATCGCGGGGTGCCGCTCGGCGAGGACACCGTGCGGGAACGAGCCGGGTTCGTCGCCGAGGATCACGGGGGCGGGCGGGGTGTCGGCCATGTGCGTCACCGTATCGCGCCGCTCACGCCGTTCTGATCTCTCCCTCGAGCTGGGTGGCGAGTGTCAGATAGCGGGCGCGCCGGTGCACCGGGACCAGGCCCCGGATCAGGATCTGCCACATCTCGGCCAGTCGGCGCGGCTGTCGCCGCACGGGTTCGACGGACCGACTCACCACCCGGGTGCCGACGAAGAAGCAGATCAGGGAGTGAGCGACGGCCTCGACATCGGTGTCCGGGTGGAGGTCGGACTCCTTGACCGCGCCGATGAGCCGGCGGGAGGCGATGTCGAGCCACTCGGTGAAGGGGTGCCGCAGCGGCGGACGTACCTCGACTCCGCCGGTGGCAAGCCGGAGACCGGCCCGTGGGATGGGGCCCTCGACGGACAGTCGCGCTATGCCGAAGGTGATGCGCATGAGGGCTTCCAGCGAGGAACAGCCCCTGGCGTCCATCTCGGTGGCCAGCCGGCGCGAGGTTTTGGCCTGGAGTTCCATGATGGCGTGGGCCAGGTCCTCCTTGGCCGCGAAGTGGAAGTACAGGGCGCCCTTGGTGACTTGGGCGTGATCGACGATGTCACTGAGACTGGTCGACTCGTAGCCGTGCCGGTCGAACAGGTCCGCGGCGGCCGTGATGATCGTCGCGCGGGTCTGCTCGGCGCGTAACTGCCTCGCCATCGGCTGAACACTCCTGGGACGGAACGGGACACTCCTGGCGGTGAAAAGAACGGGTCATGCCGTTTGTTTCTTACTCCCTGTGCATGATAGCTCACGGTGCGCCGGTACTGACCCGGCATTCGAAGACGGTCGACTCGCCCTGTATTCCGACCACTTGTATGTACTCGGTGCCCTCCTCCGTCGCCTGGATCCAGGTGGGGCGGTCGAGTTCGGCGTACTGACGGAAGACGGTGCGCAGCGCCACCGGCGGACGGGAGGCGAGGCCGCGCACCCGTGCCGCCTGGCGGGCCGCCTCCAGGAAGAGCATGCCGGGCACGTGGTCGAGGGGGTGGTCGAAGAAAACGGGATGGGTGGTATCGACGCGCAGCTGCCAGCGGTCGCGGCGGCGGGTCGGGGCCAGGACGACGTCCGCCGGCACGGCCCGGTCCACGGTGGCGGCCGGCAGTCCGGGCGGGACGGCCAGCGCGACGACGGAGTCCGGGGTACGGCCGCCGCGCAGCCGCCGGTAGACGTTCTCGCCGGTCCAGGAGACGTCGATGTGCCCGGTCGCGACGGTTTCGCCGCCCAGCCGGACGTCGGCGTCGTAGCGCATCGCGGCCGGGCGGCCGCCGCGCCGCCGGACCTCCGTGACGGTGATGCCGACCACGGGCTCGGCGGGCAGCGGACCGACGGCCAGCCGCTCGGGGCGCGTACCGACGCGCAGTTCGTGCAGCACGAACCGGTGGTCGAGGGGGACGCCGTACTCGGTGTGCGCGAGGAGCGCGCCGCACTGACGGACGGTCTCCGCGACCAACAGCGGGTCGTACGACGTCCGGTCGGCGGACACGTGCAACTGGTGCGCCCGCGGCCACTGGGCGGATACGGTGAACCGGTCCGCTCCGGTGGTGGTCCAGCCGGTGAGGAGGGTCTCCGCGACCGCCGCGCGATGCACGAACTGCCGGGGCACGGTGGCCGTCAGGGTCTCGGGCGAGCCGGTGGGAACGGCCGCCGGGGACGTGGTGGACGGAGGAGTCGTGGTCATGTCCGGTGGCGGCGGCGCCTGCTGGGCACCGGTCGGCTTCGGGGTCTCGGCAAGCTGCCGAACGTGAGGCATGTTCCTCCCTCGGAACCCCCCGAAAGCGATGACGGACGGCGACGTGGCCGCACCGGTGAGCGCTAGAGTACGAGGCGGACGGTTTGTTTTCAATGAGACCCGTGATGGCCGATTCGGCACATGGGAAGGGCTCTTATGGTGAGACAAGAGCGTGCCATCCGGACGCGCAAGGCGATCCTGGAGGCCGCGGGCGCGGTTTTCGACGAACACGGCTACGCCTCGACCACCATCGCGATGGTGCTTGAGCGGGCCGAGGTCACCAAAGGTGCCCTGTACTTCCACTTCCCGTCCAAGGAATCCCTCGCCCAGGCGGTACTTGACGAGCAGTTGCCCTTCGGGGCCGTGCCGCCGCACC
Organism: Streptomyces sp. NBC_00289; assembly: GCF_041435115.1. Taxonomy (NCBI): domain Bacteria; kingdom Bacillati; phylum Actinomycetota; class Actinomycetes; order Kitasatosporales; family Streptomycetaceae; genus Streptomyces; species Streptomyces sp. NBC_00289. Next base: position 2,853,796 of record NZ_CP108046.1, read on the forward strand.
CGTGCAGGCTGCAGGAGATCATCGACATCACGTTCGTGTTCGGGCGGCGGCTGCTGGACAACTCGCTGCTCCAGGGCAGCGTGCGGCTGACGGTGGACCAGTGCGCGCCGCCCGGCGTCGACCACACGGGCCCCTACCGGCAGTGGGCCGACCTTCTGGTGGAGATGATGGAACAGGCGCGAGAGCAGGGTGAGTTGCTGCCCACGGTGGAGCCCAGGGACACGGTGGAACTACTGGTGGGCGCGTTCGCCGGCATTCAGCAGATGTCACGGGCGCTGACCGGCCGGGACGACCTGGGGCACCGCATCTCGGTCCTGTGGTCCCACGTCCTGCCGAGTATCGCGGTGCCGGGCCTGCTGCTCGGCCTGGACAGCAAACCCGACCGGGGGTCGCGGGTCCTGGCCGCCGTCGAACTGTCCGGGTACTGAGCCGTGATCCTGCTGACCGGAGCGACCGGTACCGTCGGACGCCTGGTGACCCGGCGTCTGTCGGGCCTGGTACCGCTGCGGCTGCTGACCCGGGACCCGAAACGCGCCGCCGCCCTGGCCGGCCCCCAGGACGAGGTGAGCGGCGGGGACTTCGACGACCGGCCGAGCCTGGACCGGGCGCTGACCGGCGTACGGTCGGCCCTGCTGGTCACCGCGAACCCGCTGGCGCCCGCCCACGACGAGCGCTTCGTGGCGGCCGCCCGCGCGGCGGGCGTACGGCATGTGGTGAAGCTGTCGGCCCTCGCGGTCACCGATCCCGGGGCGAACGACCTGATCACCACCTGGCAGCGGCACAACGAGCAACTCCTGCGCGGCTCGGGCCTGTTGTGGACGCTGCTGCGCCCGCGCGCCTTCATGACCAACACCCTCGGCTGGGCCCCTTCGGTGCGGGAGGAAGGCGTGGTGCGGGCCCAGAACGGCACCGCGGCCAACGCGACCGTCGACCCGCGGGACATCGCCGAGGTGGCGGTGCGGGCGCTGCTGGACACGGACGCCCACGCGGGACGGGCACACGCGCTCACCGGGCCCGAGGCCATGAGCGCGGTGCGGCAGACGGAGATCCTCGGTGAGGTCCTGCACCGGCCGCTGCGGTTCGTCGAACTCACCGAGGACGAGGCCCGCCGCCGTCTGCTCACCCGGCTTCCCGGCCCGGTGGCCGACGCGCTCGTCGAGAGCGCCGGACGCGCGCGGGCGGGGGCGAAGGCCCGGGTGGATCCCACGACGGCGGAACTGCTGGGCCGGCCGGCGGGCGGCTACCGGGAGTGGGCGCGCGACCATCTGCCGGAGTTCCGGGGCTGAGGGACGCGGGGGGACGTTCACGGCGTCCGGCGTCGGCGTCCGCCGTCCGCGCTGAACGCGCCGGGCGGGTTTCCCGTACTGCAGGGGAGCAGCCCGTTCCGCGCCCGGCCGAGGAGACGTTCCGGATGTCCCGGATGACCGCACACCGCACCGCCCTGGTGGCCACCGCCCTCGCCCCGCTCCTGCTGTGGGCGGCGGGCCCGGCCCAGGCCCACGGCGCGCCGACGGACCCGGCCAGCCGGGTCTTCGCCTGCTCCCCCGACGGCGGCGCCCCGTCCCGTTCGGTATCGTGCCGGGCGGCCGTCGCCGCGAACGGGGCGCCCTTCACGGCCTGGGACAACCTGCGGGTCGCGAACGTGAACGGCCGGGACCGGCAGACAATTCCCGACGGAAAGCTGTGCAGTGGTGGGCTGCCCGCCTACAAGGGGCTCGACCTCGCCCGCTCCGACTGGCCGACGACGCGTCTGACGCCGGGCGGGACTCTGAACATGAAGTACGTCTCGACGATCGCGCACACCGGCACGTTCCGCCTCTACCTCACCAAGCCGGGCTACGACCCGACGAAGCCACTGACCTGGTCCGACCTGCCTCAGCAGCCGTTCGCGCAGGTGACGGACCCGGCGCTGACCGACGGCGCCTACCGCATCCGGGCGAAGCTGCCGGCCGACCGGACCGGCCACCATGTGCTGTACACGATCTGGCAGAACAGCAGCACGCCGGACACCTACTACTCGTGCTCCGACGTGGTGTTCCCGGCGGCCTCCGGCGCGGGCGGCGCGAGCTCCCCCACACCGGCCGCGTCCGCCTCCCGGGCGGGCGGCAAGGACCGTACGAGCGACAGCCCTTCGCCGACGGCCAAGAACCGGACGACTCCGACGAGGACCGAGCGGACGGCAGGTGCCGCGGCGACCCCGCCGACCGAGGACGCCACCGCACCCGGAAGCACGCCGGTCGCCGCCGACGCCGACCCGGCCTCGGACGGCCCCTCGGCCCCGCTGCTGGCGGGCGGCGCCACCGCGGTGCTGGTGCTCACCGGTGGCGCCGCCCTGGCCCTGCGTCTGCGACGACGGTAACCGCCCCTGCTACGGGGTCAGTTGACGTAGACCAGCTCGCCGTTGTCGGTCACCGGGGCGTACTTCGCGGTGAAGTAGCCGTTGGCGAAGCAGAGCGACGAGCCGGACGTCTTGGTGAAGTGCTGGCTGGTGAAGTTGATGCTGTTGTCGGTGTTGCTCGCCGTGCCGGTGAGGCTGGGAGCCTGGTAGACGCAGGTGATGCTGCCCAGCAGGGTGCGCAGCACGGCCGTGGTCTGGATGGTGGAGCCGCTCGCCGGGGTCACGGTGACGGTGCCGTCGGAGGCCACCGAGGTCGTGTACGGCACGTTGTTGACCGTGATGCTGGTGACGCCGAGTACGCCGATGACGTTGCTGGTGCAGCTGCCGCTGGCGAAGGTGTGCGCGCTGAGCGACTCGGTGGCCGTGCCGGGCGCGGCGGGGTTGTCGGTGGCGGTGGCGGTGAACTGCGAGGACGTGCACGAGAGGCCGCTGGTCCCGGTCGCGCTGGAGTAGAGCGTGGCCGCGGTGCCGGTCGCGAGCGGCGCGGTGAGGACGTCGCCGACCGCGACGGCCGTACCGCCGAGGCCGCCGGTGGTGAGGACCGCGACATCGTCCGCCGAGGCGGGGGCGATGGCGGGGAGGGTGAGTGCCGCGACAGCGCCGGTGAGGGCGAGGAGGGTTCGCGTACGCATGGGGGTGCCTCTTTCCTGGGGGTGGGGGTGCTGCGAGAAGTGGCGGACACCCGGGGTGTCCGCCGTTGCCGGCCCGTGGCGCCTTCTCCGTACGCGACGGACCGGCAACGACAGCCGGCCGGTGACCGGCCGAGGACCCGTGGGGGCGGGAGCTCGGCCGGGCCGGGCGGGGCGGGACGGCCCGGCACGGCCCAGGGGGGAAGCGGCCGTGCGGGTCCGTGGAGGGTTCGGCTCGGGCGAAGAGGTGCCCGTACCGGTGCGGCTCGGGCGAAGAGGTGCCCGTACTGGACGTGAAAGTCCGGGAAACGCGCGGACAGTGCCGCGCGGCGACGGATCCGGCGCCACGGATCCGGTGAAGGCCAGGGCAAGTTGTAGACCTGAGGGTCAGTCAGCGTCAATACGTCGGGAGGGAGTTGATACGCCGGCGCGCCTCCGACTCACCCCCGACACAAAGGCGAAGCACAACCGACACGTTTTTTCCACAACTCCCTTGACCCCCCGGTGTAACCCCCGGTAACTTCCAGGTCGGCTACTGCGGAGTACGTGAAAGCCCTTGCACCCGCCGGGAGTTGCGAGGAGACGTACTCCGACGTCGCTGTCCGCGCCAGGACAACGTGCCACTGAAGCCCAATCGCACTGAACTATGCCCATGGGAGCAGCACATGGCCTCGTCCTCGGACACCTCGTCCACCGCCCACACCCCCGAGAACCCGGAAAGCGGTTCCACCCCCGAAACCTCCGAGAAGACCGGGAGACGCGGGCAGGTCAGACTGCGGCGCGCCGCGGTGATGGCCGTGCCGGCCGCCGCGATCGCCGCCGCGCTCGCGATCTTCACCGCCGAAGGAGCGCTCGGTGTGCAGTTCGCGATCTCCGGAATGCCCTTCACGGTCACCGCGACCTCGCTGGACGGCACCGGCTTCGAACAGTTCGGCAACCTCGACAGCATGATCGAGGACAGCCCGAACCAGGGCGACACCGGCGGCCAGGTGCTGGTGGTGACCTCCGCGATCAAGGACGCGACGCTCGTCAAGCTGTGCCAGAGCGTCGACCTGGGCGGGATCAACCTGGTCATCCGCGCGGGCGCCGCCAAGGGCCACCCGGTCGTCGCGAGCGACCTGACCACCGACTCGACCCAGCTGTCGGGCAACGCGGAGTTCACCGAGATCGAGATCGGCAACGACGCCAGCACCCTGGACAGGGCCAACGCCAAGGGCAATCCTGGCGTCTTCAGCCAGCAGGCCAAGACCGTGCACATCGACGATCTCCGGCAGACCAACTACGCCACCACCGCGGGGATCTTCAAGCTGCCCGGCCTGAAGCTCGGCTTCAGCGACGAGGCCTGCTGATGGCGGACCTGCCAGGGCAGGGGGTACGGCCCGCCTTCCGGCGCTGGCGGGCCGGCCGCCCGTTCTGGGGCGGGCTGCTGCTCACCCTGGGCGGAGCGGAGATCCTGCTCACCGAGAAGGCGTCGCTCGACGTCATCCTGCACAGCAGCGCGCGGACCCTGTCCGGCTATCTCCTGCCGACGCTGATGGTGCTGCTGGGACTGCTCATCCTGTTCAACCCCACCCAGCGCCTCTTCTACTCGATCACCGCGATCCTGCTCTCCCTGGGCACCTGGCTCACCTCCAACCTCGGCGGCTTCTTCGTCGGGATCATCCTGGGAGCCGTCGGCAGCTGCCTGGCCTTCGGGTGGCTGCCGGACCAGGAGCCGCGCCGCGACCGTCGGCAGCGCAAGCGGGCGGCCCGGGCCGCGAGAGCGGCGGCCGCGAAGGGTTCCGAGGCCACGGCAGTCGACCTCACGAAGGACGCGGAGGTCGCCGAGGCACGTTCCTAGTGGTGCCGGCCGTTCACAGCGGCACCCGGCACTACCCAGCGGCCTCCGGCTCACTCCCCCGCGAGCCCACGGCCGCCCGGCGGACCCTCACACGCCGGGCAGCCTGCGGGGCTCGACGCGTTCCTCCACCGCCCTGTCACCTTCGCGGGTGACGACGTAGGCGCCCTTCCCCGGGACCTCGGTGACCGCCTCGACCAGTTCGGTGCCGCGGTAGACCAGACCGACCCCGTCATCGGTGCAGTACGTGACCGGGAGGGTCCCGTCCGCGACGAGCCGGTGGACCAGTGGACGGCGGCCCGCGTCGCTGTCGTAGTGCACGCCGTTGCCGTACGGCAGGAAGCCGAGCGCGTCGGTGAGCGGGCGCAGCCGCGGCCCGAAGGAGTCGGTGGTGCCGCCCCGGAACCAGCACAGGGAACCCGCGCTGACACCGCTGAGCACGACGCCGGACTCCCAGGCCCTGCGCATGACGCGGTCCAGTCCGTGCACCCGCCAGACGGCCAGCAGGTTCGCCACCGAGCCGCCCATCACCCAGACGACGTCCTGTTCGAGGACCGCGCCCTCGACGTCGTCGAAGTTCGGCATGGGGAAGAGATTGAGCGGCGTCAGGTCGAACCCGGCCACGCGCGCGGCCTCGGCCATGCGGGCCGCGAAGTGTTCGGCGTCGCCGATGGCCGTTCCCACGTACATGACGCGCGGCCGGCGGCCGTGGACGCCCGAGAGGTCGACCGCGTGGCGCACCAGGGCGTGGAACGACACCATGGTGCGTCCTCCGGTGCGGTGCCCTCCGGAGGTGGCGACGATGGTGGGTTCCGCGGCGGTCATGCGCATGATCCTAGTGCCGGGGCCCCCGTGAACCGGCCCGAGCCGGAACTCTGCCCAGGTCCACAGCCCTTTGTCGAAAAAACACCAGGTCATTACGGGAACTCGTCGGCCACGGGAACTCATCGGCCACCGGACGAGTTTCTACGGTGCTGTCGATGACAGATACAGGACGACTTATGCACGACTACGCACACCTGGAGCACACATGGCCCTGTGGGACCGCGTCAAGGAGTCCGCGTCGACGATGCAGACCCAGCTCATGGCGAAGAAGAACGACCTGAAGAGCGGCGCCTTCCGCGACGCGAGTATGGCGATGTGCGCGCTGGTCGCGGCGGCGGACGGCACCATCGACCCCGCCGAGCGACAGCGGGTCGCCCAGCTCATCGCCACCAACGAGGTGCTGCAGAACTTCGACGCCACCGACCTCCAGCGCCGCTTCGACGCGAACCTCGACAAGCTGACCGCCGACTTCGCCTTCGGCAAGGTGAGCGTGCTGCAGGAGGTCGCCAAGGCGAAGAAGAAGCCCGCCGAGGCGCGTGCCGTCATCCAGATCGGCATCGTCATCGGCGGCGCCGACGGCGACTTCGACAAGACCGAGCAGGCCGTGGTCCGCGAGGCCTGCTTCACCCTCGACCTGCCGCCGCACGAGTTCGACCTCTGAGACCGGCCGTGGTGCGGTTGCCGGACCGACGGGGTCCGGCACCCGACGGCCGGCCACGCCCGTGGGCCGGGGGACCCGCGAGACCCGCGAGACCCGCGAGACCCGCGACGCGGGCATCGCGGCGGACGGAACGGGGGCGCTAGCCGGGCCCGTCGGCCGTCGCGCCAGTCCAGCGCCCAGCGCCGGCGCACCGACAGCGCACCGCCTCGGGTGCCCCTCGGGTGCCGGAAGCCCACCGACCGCCCCAGGTGCCGCCCCGGGTGCCGGAAGCCCACCGACCGCCTCAGGTGCCGGAGGCCCACCGACAGCGCCGTCCCGGCCGGAATCCACCGCCCCGGGTGCCTGCGACGCGCCACTCCCGCTGCCGGCAGCCACCGCTCCACACACCGGCAGTCCATCGGCCCGGGTGCCGGATGCCCACCACCCCGGGTACTGCGGGCGCGCCGCCCCCCGCACACCGGCAACCTGCCGCCTCCGGGTACCGGCGAGCGCACCGCCCCGCACCCCCGTAGCGCACCGCACCGTCAACTCCACCGCCCCGCCCCCGGGATCCCGTCCGCGCGCGCACCGGCCCCCCACCGGCGGCTTCCGTCGTGCCGGAGATCATCACAATGCGGCAGCGACGTCTCACTCCAGGTGGCCGCTCACTTGACTACCAGCGGTCACACACGATTGGCTCCCAGCCATCGAGAGTCACCCGGTCGGCGCACAAGCTCGTGCGGTCCGGCCGTTGCCCCTCCCCGTTCCTCCGGCTCGGCCGCACAGCGAGGTGCCGCACCCTCATGAACACTCCTCCCCCACCTCACGCCTCCCCCGGCTTCGCGCGCCTCGTCGCCCTCGCGGCCGCCGCCTGCCTGCTGATGACGGGCTGCTCCCTCTCCGTCGGCTCGTCCGGCTCCGACGCCGACGCGGCGGGCAAGGCGGACACCAGCCGGATGAAGGTCGCTCTGGTCACCCACGGGGGACGCGGTGACGCGTTCTGGGACCTGGTGAGGAGGGGCGCCGAGGCGGCCGCCGCCAAGGACGGGGTCGATCTGACCTACGCCAACGACTCCGACCCGGCGGGCCAGGCCGAACTGGTGCGGGACGCGGTCCGCGACAAGGTCGACGGCATCGCGGTGACCCTGGCCAAGCCGGAGGCGATGAGGGCCGCGGTCTCCGGGGCCAGGACCGCGGGCATCCCCGTGGTCGGCATCAACTCCGGTATCGACGCCTGGCAGGCCGCGGGACTCCTGGAGTACTTCGGCCAGGACGAGAGCGTCGCCGGCCGCGCCGTCGGCGACAAGCTGGACGATCTCAAGGTCGGGCACGCCCTGTGTGTCATCCACGAGCGGGGCAACGTGGCCCTGGAAGCGCGCTGCGCCGGTGTGAAGAAGACGTTCAGCGGTCAGACGGAGATGCTCTACGTGGAGGGCACCGACACCGACGCGGTGAACACCGCCCTCACGGCGAAGTTGCGGCAGGACACGAGCATCGACGAAGTCGTCACGTTGGGCGCGCAGTTCGCGCTCACCGCCGTCGCCTCGGTGAAGGAGGCGGGCAGCAAGGCGCACGTCGCCACCTTCGACCTCAACAAGGACCTGGTGAAGGCGGTGCGGGACGGCACCGTGCAGTTCGCGGTGGACCAGCAGCCGTATCTGCAGGGCTACCTGGCCGTCGACGCGCTCTGGCTGTACCGGACCAACGGCAACATCAGCGGCGGCGGTGTGGCGCCCGTCCTCACCGGCCCCGCGTTCGTGACCAGGACCAACGTCGCCACGGTCGCGAAGCTCGCGGCCGCCGGAACGCGCTGACGCCGCATGCCGCACGCACCGGCGTCGTCAATGATTCGGTCACCTGTGGTACGTACGGCCACTTGTACGGATAACATCCTGCGCACCCCTTGTGCCGTACCCGACAGACGGTCGACCACCACCCGCCCGCCACACCCCGCTCCTCGCCGGCCCTCCCCCGCCCGCCGCTCCCCGCGCTAGGACGACGATGTCTCCACGGACAGGCGCCCGCCGCCGTATCGGCTCCATACGTCTCTCCCTGATCATGCTGGCCCTGGTCCCCAGCGTGACCCTCGCCGCCATGTGGGGTGTGACGACGACGCAGATGTTCTCGGAGGGACTGCGGCTGCGCCAGCAGACGGAGCTGAGCCGGGCGACCGGCGCCATGGGCACCGACGCGACGCTGGCGTTGCAGCGCGAACGCAGCCTGTCGGCCGCGTGGCTGGCCGCCTCGCCCCATGGCTCCCGGGCCGCGCTGGATGCCCAGCGCGGGAGGACGGACACCGCGGTCGCCAAGCTGGTCAGCCGCTCCGACGCGATCCAGCGGGCGCCCGACCGGGTCGCCGACCGGCTGTACTCGGTCCTCGGCTCGGTGGGCAGCCTGGAGTACTACCGGGGCCAGGTCGACGACCCCACCGACATCACCGCGGAACAGGCACTGGACCAGTACACGTCGATCATCGACGACCAGATCCACGCCTTCCAGGGGCTGTCCCAGGTCGACGACGGCGACCTCACCTCGCAGGCCGGTCCGCTGGTCGCCCTGGAGCACGCGGCGGAGCTGGTCTCCGAGGAGGACGCGCGGCTCACCCTGGCCTGGCCGTCCGGCCGCCTCGACGAGAAGACCTGGGCGCGGTTCACTCAGCTGGTCAACACCCGGCGCTGGCTCGTGCAGGACCAGATCCTCCCGCAGTTGCGCGGCGACGCGAAGGCGCAGACCGAGAGCATCCTGCAGAGCCCGCAGTGGCGGACGATCCAGGACATCGAGGACCAGGTGCTGGCGGCCCGGGCGGCCGGTGACACGAAGGCGGTCGTCCTGCCGGACCTGGGGCAGCGGTGGAACGCCGCGCTGGCGAAGGTCTCCGCGCAGTACACGGACCTGATCCAGGCCCAGACCTCGGGACTGCTGACGGACAGTGCCGACAAGGCCCACAACCTGCTCGTGACGTCCGGCTCCCTGAGTGCCGGCGGGCTGGCCGCCCTACTGCTGTGCGTGGGCATGTCCTGGCGGATCACCCGCTCCCTGTCCCGGCGGCTGCACGGACTGCGGATGGCGACCCTCAGCCTCGCCGAGGAGCGGCTGCCCGACGTGGTGGCCCGGCTGGACCGGGGCGAGAAGGTCGACGTCGACCTGGCCGCCCCACCGCTGGACTACGGCCGCGACGAACTCGGCCAGGTGGCCCAGGCGTTCAACACGGCGCAGCGTACGGCCGTGCACACGGCGGTCGAACTCGCCGACACCCGGCGCGGTTTCCAGAAGGTGATCCTCGGCATCGCCCGGCAGAGCCAGAACCTGGTCAATCTCCAGCTCACCAAGCTCGACGCGCTGGAACGCGAGCACCAGGACCCCGACGTCCTCAAGGGTCTGTACGAACTGGACTCGACGGCCAGCCAGTTGCGCCGCTACGAGGAGAACCTGGTCATCATCAGCGGCGAGCAGCCCCGCCGCAGCTGGACCGATCCGGTCGCGCTGATCGACATCCTGCGCAGTGCCGTGGGGGAGGTCGCCGAGTACCGGCGGGTGGAGGTGCACACCGGCGAGGAGCTGTATCTCGCTCCGCCGGCGGTGGCCGACGTGATCCATCTGCTGGCCGAACTCATCGACAACGCCACCGTGTACTCCCCGGCGCCCAGCCCCGTCGGGGTGCGGGCCGCGATGGTCGCCAAGGGCCTGGCCGTCGAGGTCGAGGACCGGGGTCTGGGGATGTCCCCGGAGGACTACGCCTCGCTCAACGCCCAGCTGGCCCAGCCGCCGCAGTTCGACGTGGTGGCGCTCGCCGACGACCTCCGGCTCGGCATGTTCGTGATCGCCCGGCTCGCGACCCGGCACGGCATCGACGTCACCCTGCGCCCCTCGCCGTACGGCGGAACCACCGCGATCGTGCTGCTTCCGCAGGACATCGTGGTGCGCGAGCTGCCCGAGGTGCCCGTCCCCGAGGCGGCGCCCGCCGAGCCTCCGCGTGAGGCCCGGCCGGTCGTGCCCGCGCGTACCTCCGACACCGCGGCGCCCGCACTCGCCGTCGCGGACGGCGGACCCGCGCCGCTCCCCCGCCGGGTGCCGCAGACCAGCCTGGCCGCCGAGCTGCGTGAGGAGGCCGCGCCGCCCGAAGAGGACGGCACACTGGAGGACTTCACCGCGGAGCGCGCCGCCTCCTCGCTCGCCGGGTTCCAGCGCGGCACGCTGCGGGCGCGTGACGACGACGCGCTGGAGCGGTACGACCTTGAGGAAGCCACCGCCCCGGAGGGCCGCGGCGCACCGGTCCCCGCCGACACCGCAGCCACCGCCGTCCCCTCGAATCCGCCCGCCGACCGCTCGTGAAGGACACCGCCATGACACCTCCCGCTCCCGCCACGCACTCCCAGCTCGACCAGTTGCTCACCGGACTCGTCGACCGGGTCGCCGACGTGAACCAGGCCGTCGTGCTCTCCGAGGACGGGTTGGTCGTCAGCAAGTCCACGGGGTTCCTGCGCGACGACGCCGAGCGGCTGGCGGCGACGGCGTCCGGCCTGATGAGCCTCAGCAAGGGCGTCAGCATGGACTTCCGGGGCGGCCCGGTGCGGCAGGCGCTCATCGAGATGGCGAACAGCTACCTGATCCTCACCTCCGCCGGGGCCGGCTCCCATCTCGTGGTGCTGACCGGGCCGGGCGCGGACGTCGGTGTGGTGGCGTACCAGATGAACATGCTGGTGAAGAAGATCGGCGAGCATCTCGCCGCGGCGCCGCGGGCGGGCATCGGCCCCGCGGCGGGTTCCGGCGCGTGAGGTGAGCGAAGGCGACACTTCGGGCCGACTGGTACGACCGTTCACCCTGACCGGTGGCCGGACCCGGCCCAGCCGCGCCGACTTCACTCTCATCGCGACGGTGACCGCGGTGGATCCGCCTCCGGAGTGGGCGGTCCGGCCGCAGCCCGAGCACGCGCGGATCCTTCGGTGGTGCGCGCGGCCTGTGGCCGTCGCGGAGCTCGCCGCCCATCTCGACCTGCCGGTCAGCGTGATCGTCATCCTGCTGTGCGACCTGCTGGAGGCGGGCCGGATCACCGTGAACCCGCCGCATCCCGTGCACCGCGACCCCGAACTGGACCTGAACCTGCTGCAGAAAGTGAGGGACGGCCTTGACCGGCTCTGACCTGACCGCCGAGGCGGTCGCGGCACCCGCCACGGTCAAGATCCTGATCGCCGGGGGATTCGGTGTCGGCAAGACCACCATGGTCGGGTCGGTCAGCGAGATCGCCCCGCTGCGGACCGAGGAATCGCTGACCGTGGCGGGCATGGGCGTCGACGACCTCGACGGCATCGAGGGGAAGCGGGCCACCACGGTGGCCCTGGACTTCGGCCGGATCACCATCGGTCAGGACCTCGTGCTGTACGTCTTCGGCACGCCGGGGCAGCAGCGGTTCTGGTTCATGTGGAACGACCTGGCGATCGGAGCCCTGGGGGCCGTGGTCCTCATCGACGTACGGCGGCCGGAGACCAGCTTCGCCGCGGTCGACTTCTTCGAGCGCCGGGGCATCCCGTTCGTGGTCGCCGTGAACGGCTTCTTCGGACGCCATCCCTACACTCCCGAGGAGATCCGCGACGCCCTGGCGCTGCCGGAGCACGTGCAGGTGCTGCTGTGCGACGCGCGGGAGCGCGGGTCCTGCCGTGACGTACTGATCGCGCTGGTCGACCAGTTGATCGTGGCCGCTGGCACGGCGGGCTCCGGCGGCGGCCACACGCGCCGGCCGGACTGAGCGGACTGCCGCCGGCCGGACGGCGAGGCGGCGGGCGGCCGGGCGGCGAGGCGGAGATCCACACAGGCGGCCGGGCGGCGAGGCGGCGGGCGGCAGGCGGCGGGGCGGCAGCGCGGCGAGGCGGAGATCCACACAGGCGGCGCACGGTAGGCGCCTGGGTGAACGGCGAGAACCGGCCAAGCCCGACCGGGCGATTGACCCCCACGCGACTCCTCCCTACCTTCTGACCGACTTCTCGAACTCCGTTCGACATATCGGCCACCCATTCCCCGCGCCTACCCCCACCCTCACGCGCCGCACTCCCCCGAGCGGCGCGTCACCCGCACCCGTTGGAGAGCACATGAGCGCAACACCGCAGCCCGGCCCGCACCCCGGCCCGCAGCCCTCGCGCCGCCTGTTCCTCGGCATGACCGCGACCGTGCCGCTGGCGCTGACGGGCGCGCTGGGCCTCGGCGCCACGACCGCCCACGCGGCCGACTCCGCCTATGTGATGGGGTACTTCACCGAGTCCCCGAACGGGCTCGGCGCCGACTACGGACTGCACCTGGCCGTCAGCACCGACGGTCTGCGGTGGATGCCGCTGAACCAGAACAACCCGGTGGTGACCCCGACCCTGGGCGCCAAGGGTCTGCGGGACCCCTTCGTCCTGCGCAAACAGGACGGCACGTTCGTGGTGCTGGCGACGGACCTCAACGGCACCGACTGGACGTACGACAGCGTGTACGTCCACGTGTGGGACTCGGCCGACCTACGCACCTTCACCGGCTACCGCCTGCTGAAGCTGCACGACATGACCGGCACCCACAGCTGGGCCCCGGAGGCCTTCTGGGACGCCTCGCGCGGCCGGTACGGCATCCTCTACTCGTCGGTGAACAGCAGCGGCCACAACGTGATCATGGTCAGCTACACCACCGACTTCCGTACGACGGCCGACCCACAGGTCTTCTTCGACCCGGGCTACGACGTCATCGACGGCGACCTGGCCGTCGGCGTGAACGGCGTCAACTACCTCTACTTCAAGAAGGACCAGACCCTGGTGGGCGCCAGGTCCAGCTCACTGGACCCGGGCAGCTTCACGGTCTTCGGCACACCCGCCGCGCACGGCGGCACCGAGGCCCCGACGCTGGTCAGGTCGGTCACGTCGGGCACCTGGTACCTGTGGGGGGACACCTACACGCCCAACGGCGTCTTCTACGCCTGGCAGAGCGGCGACCTCGCGTCCGGCACCTGGAGCGCGCTCGACCAGCGTCTCTACACCCAGCCGCTGAACTCCAAGCACTGCACCATCCAGCCGATCACCACGACCGAGTACTCCAACCTGGTCGCGAAGTGGGGCGCCCCGGCCTGGAACCGGCTGAAGTCCTACAACCACCCGTCCCGTTACGTCCGCCACTCGGCGTTCGCCGGCCGCATCGACGAGTATCCCTTCGACCCCTACACCGACTCGCAGTGGAAGCTCGTGCCGGGCCTCGCGGACTCCGCCGGCGTCTCCTTCCAGTCGGTCAACTACCCGACCCGCTACCTGCGGCACTACAGCTACAACCTGCGGCTGGACGACAACGACGGCACGTCCGCGTTCGCCGGGGACGCCACGTTCCACAGGACCGCCGGGCTGGCCGACGCGTCCTGGTCGTCGTTCCGCTCGCACAACTTCCCGACCCGCTACGTCAGGCACGTGAACTACGCCCTGCGCATCGATCCCGTCTCCACCGCCTCCGAGCAGCAGGACGCGACCTTCCACGTCGGCTACTGAGGCCGGCGGCACCAAACGGACGACGCGGGTGCCCCCGCTGTGAGGGGGCACCCGCGTCGTCCTTCAGCGTCTTCTCCCGAGGACGTCCGTGGACGTCAGGAGAGGCCGACCGACTTCAGCCAGGCCTTGGCGACGTCGAGCGGGTCCTTGTTGTCGATCTGCACCTGGGAGTCCAGGTCCAGCAGGGCCTTCGTGTCCAGCTTGGCCGAGACCGCGTTGAGCGCGGTGACGCCCTCCTGGGAGAGACCGCTCTTGTAGACCAGCGGCTGCACGTTCTCGAACCCGAAGAGGTTCTCCGGGTCCTGGAGGACGACGTGCTTCTCCTTGACAATGGTCGCGTCGGTGGTGAAGAGGTCCGCGGCCTGCACGGTGTTCTTCTTCAGCGCCGCCTGGGTCAGCGGGCCGCCCGCGTCCAGCGCCTTGAAGGACTTGAACTCCAGGCCGTAGACGTCCTTGAGACCCACCAGACCCTGCTGCCGGGTCTGGAACTCCGGCGAGGCGCCGATGGAGAGGTCCTTCGCGATGCTCTTGAGGTCCGCGATGCTGGACTCGGACGTCAGGTTGTACTTCTTCGCCGTGGCCGCGTTGACGGTCACGGAGTCCTTGTCCTGCGCGGACGCCGGCTCGAGCAGCGCGAGCTTGGAGTCGAGCTTGGCCTCGATGGCGGCCGTCGTGGCGGCGACCGTCTTCGGGGTGGCCTTGGCGTCGAGGTAGGCCAGCAGCGCGCCGTTGTACTCGGGCAGCACGGTGATGGAACCGTTCTTGAGCAGACCGTAGGTCGTCTCGCGGCTGCCGATGTTCGGCTTGTAGGTGACCTTCACGCCCTTGGCCTTCAGGGCCTCGCCGTAGATGTCGGCGATCAGGATGCTCTCGGCGAAGTTGTTCGAGCCGACGACGACGGTGTCACCGCTCGCCTTGTCGTTCGCGAGGGGGTCGTCGGAGTTGTCGTCGGAGGAGGAACATCCCGCCAGCAGGGCCGCCGTGGCGGCGAGCGCGAGGGCGGCCGCGCCGGGATGTCTCATGGACCTGCTGCGAGGACTGTTGGAAGTCACGATTCCCGTTCCGGGCTCGATGGATGAGGGCAAGCTCTTGTACTGATCCAATCCAGCCTGTTCCCGGACAGTCAAGAGCAGCCTGGTCACCAATTGGCTTCAATCCGTGATCACATGTGAAGGAACTGCGGACAGGTCGACACGACGACGCAAGCGCCTTGTAACGGATTCTTGACGTAGGGCGACGCGCTTGATCGTCGGAAGAAGCGGTAGTCTCACCGCAGTTGACGTCGGTCACAGCGGTGTACGGGGCCCGCTGCGGTGTTGTTGCGCACCATTTCCGACCCGGCGCGCACGTCGATCAGAAGCAGTCACGGTGGCCGTTCGCGCACCGTGCGGCACCTCATGAAGGAGGCCCGGTGTCCACGAACGGAGTGGACGCGTCCGCCCAGTCGGCCCCCGCACCACACCGGGGCGGTCTGCGCGGCTTCGCCGACCGATGGCCCTTCCGCCGCAAGCTCAACCTTCTGGTCGGTGTACCGCTGGCCGTGGTCGCCGCCCTGCTCGCCTACCTCATCGCGGACCAGATAGGGCAGTCGGGCACCGCGGACGACGCGGCCCGGCTGGTCCGGGACAGCGCCCAGGTCGCGGAGCTGGTCGACCGGGTGGAGGCCGAGCACCAGCAGGCCATCCTGCTGTCCGTGCGGCACGAGGCCACCCACGACGACGGCAGCCCCTCGCAGGCCGCCTACCGCGCCGCGCAGTTGTCCACGGACGCCCAGGTCGTCAGGGTGCGCGAGACCTTCGCCGACCGGCTGCCGGCCACCGAGGCGCAGGCCCTGAAGGAAGTCAGCGGCCTGGACAGCCTGCGCGACACCATCGAGCAGGGCTACCTGCCCGCCGACAACATCGACCCGGCCTACACCAACGCCTCCGAGGGCCTGATCGACGGTCTGGGCCTGGACCGCAACTCGTCTCTCGCGGCCACCTTCACCGGTAACCTGCTGGACTCCCTGCTGCGCGCCGACGCCGCCCACAGCGCCTTCGAGACCAGTGTCTTCTCGGCGCGCACCGGCGACACCAACGCCCTGATCGAATACAACAACGCGGTCGCGTCGTACGAGCTGTACACCCACCAGGCCACCCGCTTCGCCCGGTTCGCCACCGAGGCCCAGGCGGACCGGCTTGGCGGCGTCGAGCACAACCTCGCCCAGGCGGCGATCGCCCAGCACTTCGCCGAGCTCCAGCTCGACCCCAGCGGACTCCAGGCCACCTCGCCCACCCAGATCCAGCGGGCGTTCACCGAGGCCCTCGACTCCTACCCCGACTACCAGAAGCAGTCCGACACCCGGCTGAGGATCACCACGTCCCTCATCGGCCAGATCGCCGACCGGGCCGACGCCGCCTCCTCGGACGCCTCCTGGCGAGCCGGGCTGCTGCTGGCGATCTCGCTGTTCGGCTTCGCCGTCTGGATCGCCTTCTCGGTGCTGGTGCGCCGCTCGGTGGTCCGCCCCGTGCAGGCACTCACCGGCGCCGCCCGGCAGGTCGCCGAGGTCGCCGGGCGTGAACTGGCCCGGGTGGCCGAGGGGGACGGCGAGGACGACGGACCGCCCAGGCTGCGCGAGGTGCCGGTCACCGCCCAGGACGAGATCGGCGACCTGGCCACGGCCTTCAACCACGTGCAGACCACCGCGGCCGCCCTGCTGGAGCGGCAGGTGCTCAGCCGCCGCAACGTGGCCGAGATGTTCGGCAACGTCGGCCGCCGGGTCAGCAACCTGACCACCCGTCAGCTGGCGCTGATCGACGCGGTCGAGCGCGGCGAGACCGACCCGGCGCTGCTCGAACGCCTCTACTCCATCGACCACATCGCCGTCCGCCTGCGTCGCAACGCGGACAGCCTGATGCTGCTGGCCGGCATCCACGAGACCGTCCTCGACTCCGGTCCGACCGAACTCACCAACGTCGTACGGGCCGCGCTCGGCCAGATCGAGGCCTTCCAGCGGGTGCGGCTGCACGCCGCCACCGAGGTCATGGTGGAGCCCGACATCATCGGCGACCTGACCCTGATGGTGGCCGAACTCCTGGAGAACGCCGTGTCGTTCTCCCCGGCCGGCAGCCCCGTCGAGGTGACCGTCAAGGACAGTGCCGAGGGTGCGCTGATCCTGGTCAGCGACCACGGCCTGGGCATGAGCGCCGACCGGCTCACCGAGGAGAACGCCCGGCTGGTCCGCCGCGAGCGACTGGACCTGGTACCGACGAAGGTGCTCGGCCTCTTCGTGGTGGGCACCCTGGCGCGCCGCTGGGAGGTCGAGGTCGTCCTCTCCCGCACCCCGGGCGGCGGTGTGACGGCCGAGGTGATCATCCCGTCCTCCCTGCTGCTGACGATGAGCCCGGTGGGCGTGTCCGCCGCACCCGACAGCCGCAAGGACGCGACGCCGGCCCCGGCCGAGATCGCCGCGCCCGCGCCGGCCGCCGTCAACGGGCGCACCCCGTCCTGGGCGACACCGGCCCCGGACGACCCGGTACCCGCTGTCCGTACCGGGACGGGCCCCGCGCCCGCCCTGCCGGCGAGCACGGCCACCGTTGACGGCGACGAGGTCCCAGGGCCCCTCCCGCGCAGGGTCCCGCGCCGCGAGGAGGCCCCGTTCATCCCGCAGGCACGCACCGGCGAGCACCCCTCGGCCGCCGCCGTCCTCCCGGCGCCCGACCGGGCCCACGGCGAGGCCGTCGGGGAGACACCCGGTGAGAGCGGTGAGCCCGTCGGCTCGTCCCGTCCGCTGCGCCGGCGCGTCCGCGGAGCGACCCTCCGTACGGCCGCCGACGCACCCGCCCAGCAGGCGCGCCAGGCCGCGCGACCCGCCGACGCGGACGCCGTCCGCGCCTCGCTCGACGAGTTCGAGGCGGCCGTGGAGCGCGCGCACCGCGACACCGGCAGCACCCCCCTCCCGCCGCTCGGCACCGGCACCGCCGGATCCGCCCCTGGCACCGACCCCGAACCGCACGACCAGAACCACCTCCCGGAAGGAGCGGAGCAGTGAGTACGTCGACAGGTGACACTCCGACGGGAGGCACCACGCCGGCCGAACTCCAGGCCGCGGCAGCCGACTTCACGTGGCTGTTGAATCGTTTCGCCACCGAGACCGCGGGCGTCGTGGACGCCATCGCGGTGTCCTCCGACGGACTGCTCATCGCCGTCTCGGAGCTGCGCGAGCACGCCGATTCCGAACGCCTGGCGGCGATCGTCTCCGGCATCACCAGCCTGGCCGCCGGAGCCTCCGGCAACTACGGCCTGGGCGGCCTCAACAAGGTCATCATCGACCTGGAGGGCGGTCATGTGCTGGTCTCCGCGATCGGCAGCGGCGCCGTGCTCGGCGTGGTCACCGACAAGGAGGCCAAGCTGGGCAACATCGCCTACGAGATGACGCTGTTCGCCAACCGGGCCGGCAGCGCGCTCAACCCTCAGCTCGTGCTTCAGCTGAAGAACAGCGTCGGCGCGACGTCGGCGCGCTGA
Source organism: Streptomyces sp. NBC_00289 (assembly GCF_041435115.1). Taxonomy (NCBI): domain Bacteria; kingdom Bacillati; phylum Actinomycetota; class Actinomycetes; order Kitasatosporales; family Streptomycetaceae; genus Streptomyces; species Streptomyces sp. NBC_00289. The sequence goes on from NZ_CP108046.1 coordinate 2,872,124, forward strand.
CCGCGCGCGGCAGGGTCGAGGAGGAAGACAACTCATGGCGGACGGCTCCCCACCCCCGGGTTCCGACCCGGTAGGTCCCGCTTCCGCCGTACGGCCGTTCCTGGTCACCGCCGGCCGGGTGGCGCCCAGCGCGGCCGGCCGGCCGGTGCCCGTGGAGACCCAGGTGGTGGCCACCGCCGAGGGGCTCGTCGTGCTCGACCGGCTCTCCTTCGAACAGCACGACATCGTGGCCGCCTGCCGGCAGCCGCAGTCCATCGCGGAGCTCGCGGCCCGGCTGCGGCTGCACCTGAACGTCGTCCGGGTCCTCGCCGAGGACCTGCGCGCGGCGGGACAGCTGACGGTGCACGTGCCCGACTCCGGCGTCACCCATGACGCATCCGTTCTGCGCAGGGTCATCGATGGCCTCCGCGCCATCCCAGACTCCCGGGGGGTACTCCGTGACAGCGACTGAACCGGCGATCCGCGCCACGGCCTTCCCCACGTCCGCCGTGCCACCGCCGCTTCCGGTCAAGATGGTGATCGCGGGCGGCTTCGGCGTGGGCAAGACCACCGCCGTCGGCTCGATCTCCGAGATCGAGCCGCTGACCACCGAGGCGGCCATCACCGAGGTGGCGGCGGGCGTGGACGACCTCAGCCACACCCCGACCAAGACCACCACGACGGTCGCGATGGACTTCGGCTGCATCACCATCGACCCGACGCTGAAGCTGTACCTGTTCGGCACGCCCGGCCAGGAGCGGTTCGGGTTCATGTGGGACGACATCGTCGAGGGCGCGGTGGGCGGGCTGGTCATCGTCGACACGCGGCGCCTCGACGACTGCTACGCGGCCGTCGACTACTTCGAGCACAAGCAGATCCCGTTCGCCGTGGCCGTCAACGCCTTCGACGGCCACGTCGAACACGACCTGGACGAGGTCCGCTGGGCGCTCGACGTCGCCGAGCGCGTCCCGCTCGTCGTCTTCGACGCCCGGGAGCGCGGCTCGGTCCGGGACGCCCTGCTCGTCGTACTCGAACAGGCCCTGGCCCGCACCGGGGGATGACACGGCGGTACGACGACGGGCCCGGGGCGGAAGTGATCTCCCCGGGCCCGTAGTCGTGGGGCTGAACGGACAGCGCCTGAAGAGGCGCGGGGAACCGCGCGACCGGCCACCACGGTGCCGCGGACGACCGACGGCAGGTCCGGCGGACGGCTCGGCTCCTAGTGGCTTCTGCGCACCCCGGCGGAGACCGCGACCCGTGCCACGGCCCAGAACAGGCCGAGTGTGGCCAGCGCCATGAGGGCGACCAGGGTGGCGCCGCCCACGACCTTCTCGTAGTTGTGCTGGTAGAGGCCGTCCACGATGTAGCGGCCGAGGCCGCCGAGACTGACGTACGCGGCGATGGTGGCCGTCGAGACGATCTGGATGGCCGCCGAGCGCAGCCCGCTCAGGATCAGCGGCAGCGCGACCGGCAGTTCGACCTGGAACAGGACCTTCGCCTCGTGCATGCCCATGCCGCGGGCGGCGTCCACCGGGGACGGGTCGACGGAGCGCATCGCCTCGTAGGTGGTCACCAGGATCGGCGGGACGGCGAGCACGACCAGCGGGATCATCACGGGCGTCATGCCGAACCCGAGCCAGATGAACATCAGGACCAGCAGGCCGAAGCTGGGCAGCGCCCGCCCGGCGGTGGAGATCATCGCGAGGGTGTTGCCACCGCGCCCGTAGTGGCCGGTGACCAGGCCGATCGGCAGTCCGATCGCGGCGGCGATCGCCAGGGCCTCCAGCGTGTACTGGACGTGCTCCCCCAGGCGCGTGGGGATGCCGTCGTAGCCGTGCCAGTGGGCGCTGTCGCTGAAGAAGGCGTTGACGAAGTTGAGTACGTTCACCGGGCGGCGTCCTCCAGGGCGGGCACGGCCGGTTCGGGCCGGGCCTGGGCGTCCTTGGTCTTCGTGCGGCGCGTGCCGCTCGGCATCCAGGGGGTGAGCAGGAGGCGGGCGAGGACCAGCACGGCGTCCGCGAGGATCGCCAGGGCCGCCGTGGTGAGGACGGAGTTCCAGGCGAGTTCGGGCCGGTGGTAGATCTGCGCGTCGTTGAGCAGGTTGCCGAGCGCGCCCTGGTTGCCGATCAGCATGCCGACGCTGACGAGGCTGATGCTGGACACGGTCGCCACCCGCAGCCCGGCGATGATCGCGGGCACGGCGATCGGCAACTGCACCTGCACGTACCGGCGTACGGGACCGAAGCCCATCGCGGTGGCCGCGGCCAGCGTCTCCTGCGGCACCGAGCGGACGCCGTCGACGATCGCCGGGACGAGCACCACCAGGCTGTACACGCCCAGCGGAATCATCACGGTGAGCTCGGTCTGGCCGGTGTAGTCGATGAGGACCACGAAGAAGGCGAGCGAGGGGATCGCGTACAGCACGGTCGTCACCCACAGCACGGGCGGGTACAGCCAGCGGAACCGCACGCACAGCTGGGCGAGCGGGAGCGCGAACACCAGCCCCGCCAGGACCGGCAGCAGGGCCTCCCGCAGATGCAGGCCGATCAGGCCGAACCAGCTGTGCTGGAGGTCGCTGGGGATGTCGAAGAAGCGGTTCATCGAAGGACCTTGGCTTCGGTACGGCCCTCGGCGTGGGCGCCGCGGATCGCCTCGGCGATGGTCTGCTGCGAGACGACTCCGGCGACCCGGCCCTCGGCGTCCACGGCGACGGCCCAGCCGGTGGGCGAGAGCACCGCGCAGTCGAGCGCGGCCCGCAGGGAGTCCGTGCCGGCCACGAACGGCCGCCCGTACGGCAGCAGTTGCTCCGTCGTGATCTGCCCGGCCCTCAGGTCGCCCGGCTCGCTCCAGCCGAGCGGCTTGCCGTCGAGGCCGGTGACGAGCAGGTAGGGGGCGTCGTCCTTGGCCCGCTCGGCGATCCGCTCGGCGGTGGAGTCGATCGCGACGACCGGGGAGGTCAGCAGCGGCAGGCCGGCGGAGGGGAAGAACGACAACCGCCGGATGCCGCGGTCCGCGCCGAGGAAGTCCTCGACGAAGGCGTCCGCGGGGTGGGACAGCAGCTCGGCGGGCGGTGCGAACTGGGCGAGTTTGCCGCCGGTGCGCATCACGGCGACCATCGTGCCGATCTTGACGGCCTCGTCGATGTCATGGGTGACGAAGACGATGGTCTTGCCCAACTCCTCCTGGATCCGCAGGAGTTCGTCCTGAAGTCCCTTGCGGACGATGGGGTCGACGGCGGAGAACGGCTCGTCCATGAGCAGGACCGGCGGGTCCGCCGCGAGCGCCCGGGCCACCCCGACGCGCTGCTGCTGTCCGCCGGACAGTTGGTAGGGGTACCGCTTGGCGAGAGAGGCGTCGAGGCCGACCCGCTCCATCAGTTCCGCGGCCCGCGAGCGGGCCTTCTCCTTGCCCCAGCCGAGCATGCGGGGCACGGTCGCGATGTTGTCGACGATCGTGCGGTGCTGGAAGAGACCGGCGTTCTGGATGACGTATCCCATGGACCTGCGCAGCGTGTTCACCGGCTGGCGCATGATGTCCTTGCCGTCGAGGAGGATCGTGCCCTCGCTCGGTTCGACCATCCGGTTGATCATCCGCAGGGTCGTCGTCTTCCCACAGCCCGAGGGCCCCACGAGGACGGTGATCGAACGGTCCGGTATCTCCAGGGAGAGCCGGTCGACCGCCACCGTGCCGTCCGGGTACCGCTTGGTGACTGAATCTATCCGTATCAAAACGCCGAATACCCTTCGGGTCTGGCAGAAGCTGCCCGCTCTTGGCCACGGCCATGCCGTTGCCGGGAGAGTCTAGACCGCTTGTGTTGCGGGGGTTTGTCGTGGGAACCCGGCGGGCGGTCGCCGGGGGTCCACGGCGGGCCGGGCTGTGCGCAGGCTGTGAGTTCGCTGATTCTCATCAGGCCCTCAGTGAAGGCTCAGGGACCCCCCAGACGCGGCCCCCATCGTCACCGACATGAACGAAACGAACGCGGGAGGCGTCCGGCAGCGGTCGGTCGAGGTCGTGGTGCCGGTGTACAACGAGGCGCACGTACTCGCCGACAGTGTCAGCCGTCTCCACGCACACCTCGAGGCATCCTTCCCGTTCCCGTTCCGGATCACCGTCGCGGACAACGCGAGCACGGACGGCACCTGGCAGGCGGCGGTGGACCTGACCCACCGCCTCCCGCACGTCCACGCCGTCCATCTGGACGCCAAGGGCCGGGGCCGCGCGCTGAAGCACGTGTGGAGCCGGTCCACGGCCGATGCCGTCGCCTACATGGACGTCGACCTGTCCACCGGACTCGAGGCCTTCCTGCCGCTGGTCGCGCCCCTGCTGTCCGGCCACAGCGACCTCGCGATCGGCAGCAGGCTGCACCGGCAGGCGGCGGTGCGGCGCGGCGCGCAGCGCGAGTTCGTCTCCCGTTCCTACAACCTGCTGCTGAGATGCGCCCTCGCGGCCCGCTTCTCCGACGCCCAGTGCGGGTTCAAGGCGGTGCGCACCGACGTCTTCCGCGCGCTCGTCCCGCACGTCGAGGACAACGCCTGGTTCTTCGACACCGAACTGCTCGTTTTGGCACAGCGCAACCGGCTGCGCGTCCACGAGGTCCCGGTCGACTGGACCGACGACCCCGACAGCCGCGTCGACATCGTCCGTACGGCCGTCGACGACCTCAGAGGCGTCGGCCGGATGCTCGGGCGCACCGTGACCGGCCGGGCCCGTGTCGCCGCCCTGCCCCGCCGGACGCGCACCCCGCAGGTGCCGGCCGCGCGCAAGACCCCCGACGTCCTGCCCGCCCGGGCAGACACCTCCTCCCGTCCGGAGCACCTGGAGTACGCGTCATGACGACCCTCGCCCCGCCGCCCGCGCCCGCCCGGGACGGCTCCCGGCACCACGCCGCGCCCGCCGCGGGCGGCGGCCTCGCCGCCCGCTCCCGGCGCCTGTTCACCGGCGCCCCCGAGGACCCGCGCTGGGCCCGCCCCGCCCTGTGGGCGGTCCTGGTCCTGGCGACCGCGCTGTACGCCTGGAACCTGACCTCCATCACCGGCAACACCTTCTACGACGCGGCCGTCTACAGCGGCACCAAGAGCTGGAAGGCGTTCTTCTTCGGCGCGCTGGACTCCGGCAGCTTCATCACGGTCGACAAACCACCGTTCGCGCTGTGGGTGATGGGCCTGTCGGCACGCCTCCTCGGCTACGGCACCTGGCAGTTGACGCTGCCGATGGTCGCGCTGGGCACCGGCTCGGTGGCCCTGCTGTACCGCATGGTCAAGCGGGACTTCGGGGCCGTCGCGGGCACGGTCGCCGCCCTCGCGCTCACGCTCACCCCGATCACGGTCGCCATCAACCGGGACACCAACCCGGACCCGGTCCTCGTCTTCCTGATGCTGCTGGGCGCGGCCGCGCTGCTGAAGGCCGTGCGTACCGGCCGGCCGATGCCGCTGGTGTGGTCGGGGGTCGCGATCGGCTTCGCCTTCAACACGAAGATGATGCAGGCGTACGTCGTGCTGCCCGCGTTCTTCCTGGTCTACCTGTGGGCCGCCCGGGGCGGCCTCGGCAGGCGCCTGCGCAACCTCGCCGTCGGCACGGTCGCGCTGGTCGTCTCCAGCGCCTGGTGGATGGTGGTCGTCGACCTCATCCCCGCCTCCTCCCGCCCCTACATCGGCGGCTCGACCGACAACACGGTCTGGGACCTGGTCATCGGCTACAACGGCTTCGGCCGTATCTTCGGCGCGAGTTCGTCGGTGGGCTCGCAGGGCAACGGGGCGAGCTTCGGCGGCTCGTCGGGCCTGTACCGGATGTTCAACGAGATCATGGGCGGCCAGATCTCCTGGCTGATCCCCTTCGCGGTGATCGCCCTGGTCGCGGGCCTGGTGCTGCGCGGCCGGGCACCCCGCACCGACGCCAAGCGGGCGGCGCTGCTGCTGTGGGGCGGCTGGTTCGTCCTGCACTACCTGACCTTCGCCCTGGCCGAGGGCACCTTCCACCCGTACTACGTCACCGCCATGGCGCCCGGCATCGCGGCCCTGGCAGGTGCCGGCGGGGTGATGCTGTACCGGGCCTTCCAGGAGGGCGCCGCGCTCAAGTGGGCTTGGGTGTTGCCGACCGCGGTCGCGGCGAGCGCGCTGTGGGCGGTCGTCCTGCTCCAGCGGGTGTCCGGTTCCGGGACCCTGTACACGGCCGCCGAGATCGTGGTCGGGGCAGCGGGTACGGTCGCCGTGCTCGGGCTGGTGGCCGGGCGGTTCACGAAGCGGCGGCGGCTGATGGGCCTCGCGGCGCTGGCGGCGGTCGTCGCCCTGCTGGCCGGGCCCGCCGCGTACTCGGTGTCGGCGGCCACGTCGAGCACCAACGGCACCAACCCGACGGCCGGTCCGAGCACCGGCGGCGGGATGGGAGGCGGGATGGGAGGCGGTCAGCGGCCGAGCGGGACGGCCGGCGGACCGGGAACCTCCGGCAGCTCCGGCAGCTCCGGCAGCGCGAGTGCCGGTACGAGTGGCGAGGCCCCGTCCGGTTCCGGTGCCGGGCAGGAGATGGGCACGCCCCCGTCCGGCAACTCCTCCTCCTCCGACGGCGGCGGCGGCGCCCGAACGGGCGGTGGTGGCATGGGCGGTGACACCCAGGTCTCGTCCGCGATGATCACGTATCTGGAGAAGCACCAGGACGGGGCCACCTGGCTGCTGGCGGTCGCCACCGACCAGACCGCGTCCTCGGTCATCCTGGAGTCCGGTGAGCCGGTCATCTCGATGGGCGGCTGGTCGGGCTCCGACAACGCCATGACCCTCGCCAAGCTCAAGAGCCTGGTGAAGTCCGGCACGCTGCACTACATCATCGTCAGCGACAGCGGGCAGGGCACGGACTCCGCGATCTCCACCTGGGTGAAGAAGAACGGCACGGCCGTCAAGTCCTCGGCGTACGCGTCGGGTTCCTCGACCTCGAGCTCCTCGTCGAGCGGCAGCGGCCTGTACCGCCTGGACGCCTCCGACGTCGGCTGAGCGATCCGTCCGACAGCGGCGGGCCGCCGGAGACACCTCTCCGGCGGCCCGCCGCTGTCGGTCGCCTCGTGCCGGACACCGCCGGTCACGTCACGTCTCAGGCTGCCGCCGGGCGCTTCTCGGCGACGGGAAGGCCGGGGGTGCGCAGCACACGCCGGTCGGCGTCCACCGCGAACACCTCGCAGCCGTCGAGACCGGCGGCCCACTCGACACCCTCGGCGCCCATCGCGAAGGCCGCCGTCGCGACCGAGTCCGCCTCGGTCAGCGTCGGGGCCACGACGGTCAGGCTGAGCAGTCCGGTCGCCGGACGCCCGCTGCGCCCGTCGATGATGTGGTCGCCGCGCTCGTAGCGCGCGGAGGTCGCGACCGCCCCGTCGGTGAGCTCCAGGACCGTGCACAGTCGGTCGGCGTGCTCGGGATGCCGTACGCCCACGCGCCAGGGGCCGCCGGACGCGACGACGTCACCGCCGGCGTTGAGGCAGAACCTGCTCGCCCCGGCCGCCGTGAGCAGCTCGGCCGCCCGCTGCACCGACCAGCCCTTGACCACCGCGCAGGGGTCGAGACCACGGCCGGGCAGCCGTACGTCGAAGGCCCCGCCGGTCACGGCCCGGTAGTGCTCGCACAGGTCGAGGATCTCGGCGAGGTCCGCGCTCACGGCGTCGGCCGGCAGCTCGCCCCGGTCCAGCCGGGACACCTCGCTGTCGGCCTTGAAGGGGCTGAACCGGGCGTCGGTCTCCCGCAGCCACGCGAAGACCGCGTCGGCCGCCGCGCCGAACTCGCCCTCGCCGTCGATCCGCAGCGAGACCGGGAAGCCCATCACCTGCTCGACGCGCCGCACGTCAGCCGCTCTTGGCGTCGAGGGCGGCCTGCAGGGACTCCCGGTATCCGTCGCTCGTGATCGTCGCGCCGGACACCGTGTCGATGTCCGCGCTCTGCGCCTCGAGCGTCTCCGCGATCAGCTGGGGCACGGCGGCCGTCGTCTGCGGGTGGTCGGGCTGCTGGAGCGTCCGTACGGCGGTGATCTCGTCGCCGTCGAAGGTCACCTCGACCTGTACGGGCCCCTTCTCGGTGGTGACCGTCGTCCCCGCGACCACCTGCTTGGACGCGCCGGAGGACCCCGGGGAGGACGACGACGGGGAGGCAGAGTCGGATGCGGTCGCGGAGGAGGACGCCGACGGGGCCGGGGCGGCGACCTGGGTGGTGGAGGTCTGCGTCGACGGCTCGTAGCGCCACAGCGGGACCAGGCCGGCGATGCTCAGGACAAGGACGGGCAGTGCTCGTTTCACGGTGTTCTCCCCGTCCTTCTCAGCCGGCCAGGCTGAAGCGTTCGAAGTGGATCTGCGGCTTGGGCACACCCAGCTCGCGCAGGCTGCCCAGCACCGCGTTCATCATCGGCGGCGGCCCGCACAGGAAGACGTCCCGGTCGGCGATGTCCGGCACCAGCCGCGCGAGTTCGGCGGGCGCCAGCTTGTCGGGGCTGACCGGCCCGGTCACCAGGTGCAGTGCGGCGCCCTTGGCGTGGGCGAGTTCCCGCAGCTCGTCGTAGAGGACGGCGTCCCGGTCGGTGGCGACCCGGTAGAGGACCACCGCGTGGCCCTCCAGTTCCTCCAGCAGCGCGCGGATGGGGGTGACGCCCACGCCGCCGGCGATGAGCACGGCCTCCGGCCGGGTGCGGTGCAGGGCGGTGAAGGCGCCGTAGGGGCCCTCGGCGAAGACCCGCGTGCCGACCTTCACGTGCCGCAGGGCCGCGGTGCCCTCGCCGGCCGCCTTGGCGGTGAGCCGGAGCGTGCGGCCGTCGGGGGCGGCCGACAGCGAGAACGGGTTGGCCTGCCACCAGCGGTCCCGGGTCATGAAGCGCCACAGGAAGAACTGGCCGGCCCGGGCGGGCAGCCGGTCGAGGTCGCGGCCGGTCATGTGGATCGAGACCACGTTGTCGGACTCGGGGACGACGGCTGTGACGCGCAGCTGGTGACGCCAGTTCCGCCACAGCGGCAGCACCAGCCGGCCCACGACCACCGAACCGAGGGCGACGCCCCACACGGCGTACCAGTAGGTGGTGGCCGCGGACGAGGAGGTGAACGTCGTACCGACCGCGACCTGGTGCGTGAAGGCCAGGACCACCGCGGCGTACGTGTACAGGTGGATGAAGTGCCAGGTCTCGTACGCGAGCCGGCGCCGGGCGTAGCGGCCGGAGACGGCGCCCACGACGAGGATGACCGACAGCGCGACGACGGCGCGGAGCACGCCTTCGACGGTCTCGGCGAGGTCGACCAGCTGGTTCACCGGGTCCAGGGAGGACGACTCGGCGTAGCCGAAGGTGATGAACACGGCGTGCGCGAGGAGCGTCCAGAGGATGCCGAAGCCGGTCCAGCGGTGCCAGGAGGTCAGCCGGTCCATGCCGATGCGGCGGTCGAGCCAGGGCAGCCGGGCCACCAGCAGCAACTGGAAGGCCATCAGGAGCGCGCCGTACAGGCCGGCCAGCCGGCCCAGCACGATGAGGGTGTTCGACGCGAAGCCGGCCTGGGTGAAGAAGAAGGTCACCACGGCCGCGTTGACGGCCAGTACGGCGTACAGGCCCGTGCGGGCCACCACCCTGGGCCGTATCGCCGTGGGGGGCGCGGAGGGCGATTGGACGGTCGTCACGGGACGGCAGCTCCTTGATCGGGTCCGGGGTACGAGCTTGGCGCGCCGAAGCTGTCGTTCCGCTGTCGTTTATCTTTCAAGAGGTTATCGATGTGGTCCGCGCCCGGTCACCGGGCCTGGTGCCGGGAGGCGTGTGAAGCACTATGAGCGGGTGGACAAAGTACGCCTCCTCGTCGTGGACGACGACCCGCCGATCGCCGACCTCGTCGCCACGGTCGCCCGCTACGAGGGCTGGGAGGCGGCCACCGCGAACTCCGGCGAGGAGGCGCTGCGGCTGGCCGCCGAGTTCCACCCGGACATCGTGGTGCTGGACCTGATGCTGCCGGACGTGGACGGTTTCGGCGTCCTCGACCGGCTGCGCGCCGTGGGCACGATGGTGCCCGTGGTGTTCCTCACGGCCCGCGACACCGTCGCCGACCGGGTCGCGGGGCTGACCCGCGGCGGTGACGACTACCTGGTCAAGCCATTCGCGGTGGAGGAGCTCATGGCCCGGCTGCGGACCGTGCTGCGGCGCAGCGCCGGCCCCGGTTTCCAGCGTTCCGTGCTGCGGGTCGCGGACCTGACGATGGACGAGGACACCCGCCAGGTGCGGCGCGGCGACCGGCTGCTCACCCTCACCCCGACCGAGTACGAGGTGCTGCGCTACCTGATGCGCAAGTCCCCCACCGTGCTGACCAAGGCGCAGATCCTCGACCATGTGTGGGAGTACGGCTTCGGGGGCCGCTCCAACGTCGTCGAGCTGGTCGTCAGCCGGCTCCGCCGCAAGCTCGACGAGCCCGCCGAGGACAGGACGCCGCTCATCCACACGGTCCGGGGCTTCGGGTACGTGGTCCGGCAGGCGGCCGAGTGACCGGGCGGGCGACCCGGCTGTGGCGGACGTACCGCAGGCTCCGGCTGGGCACCCGGCTGGCCCTCGGCCTCGGGGTGCTGTCGCTCGCGGTGTTCGCCGTGGTCGGCACCGCGCTGACCATGTACATGCGTGACTACCTGGACCATCAGTTGGGCCAGCAGCTGAAGCTCGTGCAGGTCGTGCAGTCCAAGGACGCCGAGGCGCACGGCACGGTCAGACGACAGCCGTACTACGGCTGGTACACGGCCGTGTACGACGTGTCGGGGAACTCGGCGGCCCTGCGCACGCCCGCCGACGTGCCCGCCGACACCGTGGCGTTCACGGCCCTCGCCGAGACGATGGCACGCTCGGACACCGAGCTCACCCGCGTGGCGACGATCGACGGGAAGGGCGCCTACCAACTGCGGGCCTGCGAGGTCGAACCGGGCGTGGTGCTGGTCAGCGCCGCGCCCACCGCGAACATCGACGCCACGATGCGGCAGCTGATCACCGTGCAGGTCGTCGCGTTCGGTCTCGCGCTGCTGGCACTCGTGGTGTTCGGCCGGCGGATGCTGCGGCGCGGTCTGAAGCCGCTCAGCGACATGGCGCACACCGCCCACGGCATCGCCTCCCACAACCTGTCCGAGTCGGCGGCCCGGCTCCCGCTGCGCGCCGACAGTCCGGGCGGCGGTCCCGAGGTGGAGGAGCTGCGCACCGCCTTCAACACCATGCTGGAGCACATCGACGACTCCCTCGCGGTCCGCGCGGCGGCCGAACAGCGGCTGCGCCGCTTCGTCGCGGACGCCTCGCACGAGCTGCGGACGCCGTTGATGTCCGTACGCGGGTACGCCGACCTCTTCCAGTACGCGGCCGCCAACGCCCCCGAGGAACGGGACCGGCACCTGGCCCGGCTGCGGGCCGAGGCCGCGCGGATGGGCGTCCTGCTGGACGACCTGCTGCTGCTCGCCCGCCTGGACGCAGCCGAGGTGGAGACGCCGCTGCGGCCGGAGCAGGCGGATCTGACGGAGCTCGTCGAGCAGGCGGCCGACGCGTTCCGGGCGAGCCACCCGGACCACCCGCTGACGGTGGCGCACGACGCCGGGGCGCTGGAGCTGCGCCTCGATCCGCAGCGCATCCGGCAGGTCCTGGACAACCTGCTGACGAACGCCGCCGTGCACACCCCGCCCGGCACGGCGGTGTCCGTGACCGTCTCGACCGAGCCCGGCGCGGCCCTGGTCCGGGTCACCGACGTCGGCCCCGGTATCCCGCCCGCCGACCGGGAGCGGGTCTTCGACCGCTTCTACCGCGTCGACAAGGCCCGCAGCCGCGACCGCGGCGGCAGCGGCCTGGGCCTCGCGGTCGCGACCGCCCTGGTCCGCGCACACGGCGGCACGATCGACCTGTCCGACGCCCCGGGAAGCACGGTGTTCACGGTGACACTCCCCCTGGGCCGCTGAGCGGGCTCCGGCGGCCCGGCGGGCCAGGTCTTACGGACCGGTGACGTGCTGGGCGCGGTCCGGGGGGTTCGGCCTCGGCCGGCCCTAGCGTGGGGTCATGCGTGTACTGGTCACCGGCGGTGCCGGGTTCATCGGGTGTCAGATCGTCAGGGCACTGGAGGCGAACGGGCACGAGCCCGTCGTGTACGACGTCCGGGCCCACCCGGGGTCCGACGTGCGGGACCCCGGCGCGGTCGGCCGCGCCGTGGCCGGCGTGGACGCCGTCTGCCATCAGGCGGCGATGGTCGGCCTGGGCGCGGGCTTCGCCGACGCGGCGGAGTACGTGTCCCGCAACGACCTCGGCACCGCCGTCCTGCTCACCGCCATGGCGGAGTCGGGCGTACGGCGGCTGGTGCTGGCCGGGTCCATGGTGGTGTACGGCGAGGGGCGGTACACGTGCGAGCGGCACGGGGTGGTGCGGCCGGGGCCACGGGCCGTCGACGACCTGGACGCCGGACGCTTCGAGCCGACCTGCCCGAGGTGCGGCGCCGACCTCTCCCCCGGGCTCGTCGCCGAGGACGCCCCGGCCGACCCGCGGAACGTGTACGCCACCACCAAGCTCGCCCAGGAACACCTGGCGGCCGCGTGGGCCCGGGCCACGGGCGGCTCGGCGGTGTCGCTGCGCTACCACAACGTGTACGGGCCCGGTATGCCGCGCGACACCCCGTACGCGGGCGTCGCCTCCTTCTTCCGCTCGGCGCTCGCCCGCGGCGAGGCACCGCGGGTCTTCGAGGACGGCGGTCAGCGGCGGGACTTCGTCCACGTGCGGGACGTGGCCGCGGCCAACGTGGCGGCGCTGGAGGCCGGTTCACCCGAGGGCGCGCTCACGGCGTACAACACCGGGAGCGGCGAGCCGCACACGGTCGGCGAGATGGCCCGCGCCCTGGCCGCCGCGTACGGCGGCCCCGAGCCCGCCGTCACCGGCGAGTACCGCCTCGGAGACGTCCGGCACATCACGGCGGACTCGGCCCGGCTGCGGGCCGAACTGGGCTGGAAGGCGGAGACCGCGTTCGAGGAGGGAATGCGGGAGTTCGCCCACGCCCCCCTGGGCACCGGCTGACGCGGGGGGGGCGGCGCCGGGCCGCCGGGCAGCTCCACCAACGCCACCGCACCTGCGCGCTGCACCCGGCAGGCACCGACCTGCGTCTCACAGGCCGCCCACCACCCCGGCACCGGCCACCATCACCCCACAACGGCACCGCCACGAGCCCGAAGGCGCGTACGCGCTCTGCCTAGCGGGCACCGACCTGCGTCTCGCCACCCGGCCGCCACCCCGGCACCGGACACCACCACCCCACAACGCCACCGCCACGAGCCCGAAGGCGCGTACGCGCTCTGCCCGGCGGGCGCCGACCTGCGTCTCGTCGGTCGGCGCCCGCCGGCCATGGGCAAGGTGCGTGCGCTGGGGGGCCGCCGCTCACCCGTGTCTCATGGGCCCGCGAACGACCCCCCGGCCGTCGGGAGTGTCACCTCGAAGCGGCAGCCGCCGGCGACGTTGCGTACGGTGGCGCGTCCCTGGTGGGCCTCGACGATGCCGCGGACGATGGCGAGGCCGAGTCCCGCGCCGGCCGGTGGGGTCCGGGCGTGGGTGCCGCGCCAGCCGGTGTCGAAGACGCGGGGCAGGTCCTCCTCGGGGATGCCGCCGCAGCCGTCCGTGACGGACAGGACGACGCCGTCGGGCGAGCGCTCGGCGGCGACGGCGACCGTGCCGTCGGCCGGGGTCCGGCGGATGGCGTTGACGAGGAGGTTGCCGAGGACGCGGCTCATCTCCCGGCCGTCGACCTCGACCGGCACCTGTTCGACGCGGGCGCCGACCAGCCGTACCCCGTTCTGGCGGGCGAGCGCGTCCGCTCCCGAGAGGGCGTCGCCGACCAGGTCGTACAGCGACATACGGGAGAGCGTGAGGGTGAGGCTGCCCGCGTGGATGCGGGAGAGCTCGAAGAGGTCGCCCACCATGCCGTTGAGGCGCTCCACCTCGGTACGGATCTGCCGTAGGTAGCGTTTCGGGTCGGCGGCGACGCCGTCCTCCAGCGCCTCGGACATCGCGCGCAGACCGGCCAGCGGGGTCCGCAGGTCGTGCGAGATCCAGGCGACGAGCTCGCGCCGGGAGGACTCCAGGGCGCGTTCGCGTTCCCGGGAGGCCGCGAGCTTGGCGCTGGTCGCCTCCAACTCGCGGCTCAGTGCTTCGAGTTCGGCGGTCGCGGGGCCGACGGGCGAGGTGAAGTCGCCGCCGTCGCCGAAGGAGCGGGCGGCGAGCGCGAGGGCGCGGCTGCGGGCGACGACCCAGCGGCCGAGCAGCAGCGCGCCGGCCAGGGAGACGACGGCGGCCATCGCGACGACCGTGGTGACGACCTTCAGGTCGTGTGCGGACAGGAACATGGCGTCCGCGACCGCGAGCGTGCCGGCGAGCATCGCGGTGACGGCGACGGCGACGACCACGGTGAGGTGCGCGACCAGGGAGCGCCGCCGGATCAGCAGCAGCACGCACGCCCCGAGCAGGCCGGCCGCGGCGGCGCCGAGGAAGGCGTAGACGGCGATGAGGAGGGTGTCGCCCATCGATCACACCTCCCCTTCGCTGCCCGCGTCGAAGCGGTACCCGACGCCCCAGACCGTCTGGACCAGCCGCGGGCGCGCCGGATCGTCCTCGACCTTGCCGCGCAGTCGGCGGACGTGGACGGTGACGGTCGACAGGTCACCGAAGTCCCAGCCCCACACCTCCCGCATCAGGTCCTCCCGGCTGAACACGCGCCCGGAGTGCCGCATGAAGAAGGCGAGGAGGTCGAACTCACGGATGGTGAGGGCCAGTTCGGTCGCGCCCTTGACGGCACGCCGGGCCGCGGGGTCGAGCGCCAGTCCGCCGGCACGAAGGGTCGCCGGCGGCTGGTCGGGGCGGTTCGCCGACGACTGGGCCGGGCGGCTGCGGCGCAGCACCGACTCGACGCGCAGGACGAGTTCACGGGGGCTGAAGGGCTTGGTGACGTAGTCGTCGGCGCCCACCTCCAGGCCGAGGATGCGGTCGTCCTCGTCGCCGCGCGCGGTGAGCATGATGACCGGCACGGGCCCCTGCCCGCGCATGCGCCGGCACACCTCAAGGCCGTCCATGCCCGGCAGCATGAGGTCCAGCACGACCAGGTCGGGCCAGTGCGCGGCCGCCCGGGCGAGCGCGTCGGGGCCGTCACCGGCCCGGTCCACCACGTATCCGGCCCGGTCGAGGTACCCGGAGACCACCTCGGACACGGTCGGGTCGTCGTCGACGACGAGGACCCGGGCCCCGCCGGGTGCGTACGGCTGCTGCTCCATGCCGCCAGCCTCGCACCACGCGCCCGCCGGTGCCGTCCACGGCAGCCGACGTCCTTGTTTCGTAAGGAGCCAGTGCCCGGTATGCCCGTTTCCCGCTCGTAGGGTGAGAGCCGTGACGACCTCTATCCCCACGGATTCCCCTACGGCTTCCAAGGCGGCGTCCGTCGACGTCGTCCTGCCCTGTCTCGACGAGGCGGAGGCCCTGCCCCGGGTGCTGGAGCGCATCCCGCCCGGCTGGCGTGCGCTCGTCGTGGACAACGGCTCCACGGACGGCTCGGCCCGCATCGCCCAGGAGCTCGGCGCGACGGTCGTACGGGAGGAGCGGCGCGGCTTCGGCGCCGCCTGCCACGCCGGTCTGACCGCCGCCACGGCCGACATCGTCTGCTTCTGCGACTGCGACGCCTCCCTCGATCCGGCCGACCTGGTGCCGTTCGTGCGCCGGATCAGGGCCGGTGAGGCGGACCTGGTGCTCGGCCGGCGCCGTCCGCAGGGGGCCGGCGCCTGGCCCGCCCACGCCCGGGCCGGCAACCTGGCGCTCTCCCGTCTCCTGCGCCGTCGCACCGGGTTGCGCCTGCGCGACCTCGGCCCGCTGCGCGCCGCCCGCCGCGAGCCGCTGCTCTCCCTCGGTCTGACCGACCGGCGCAGCGGCTATCCGCTCCAGATGGTGGTGCGCGCCGCGGACGCGGGCTGGCGGATCGCCGAGTACGACGTCCCGTACCGCCCGCGCACGGGCACGTCCAAGGTGACGGGCACCTGGCGCGGAACCTGGCAGGCGGTACGGGACATGAGCCACGTACTGACCGAGGACCCCGCCACCTCCGGCGGTTCGCTCGGCCCGGCCGCTCCCTCCGATTCGCCCGTCCGGGAAGGAACCCGTCGTTGACCACACTTCTCGTCATCGCCAAGGAGCCGCTGCCCGGGCGGGTGAAGACCCGGCTGACGCCGCCGTTCAGCCCGCGGGAGGCGGCCGGGCTCGCCGAGGCCGCTCTCGCGGACACCCTGGACGCCGTGGCGCGGACGCCCGCCCGGCGCCGGGTCCTGGTCCTGGACGGCGCGCCGGGCCCCTGGCTGCCGGCCGGGTTCGAGGTCGTACGGCAGTGCGCGGGCGGCCTCGACGAGCGGCTGGCCGCGGCCTTCGCGGGCTGTACCGGGCCGGCCCTGCTCATCGGGATGGACACCCCGCAGGTGACTCCCGAGCTGCTGACCGTCGACTTCGCCGACTGCGACGCGTACTTCGGACCTGCCGTGGACGGCGGCTTCTGGGCGCTCGGCCTGGCGGAACCGGACCCCGGGCTGCTGCGCGGGGTCCCGATGTCGACAGCCCTCACGGGTGCCGCACAGCGGGCCCGGCTCGCGGGCCTCCGGGTGCGGGACCTGCCGTGCCTGCGGGACGTGGACACGGCCTACGACGCCGACCTGGTCGCCAAGGAGGCACCGGCCGGACGGTTCGCCGCGGAGCTGTCCCGGCTCGGCGGAGCGGGTGGCCGGTGAGCACGGCGCGGGCGACCCGGACGGCGCGCGCGGCGCAGACCGCGCCGGCGACCCGGACCGACGAGTCGGCGGCCCCGACAACGGCGACGGCCGCGACGAACACCACGGCCGGCCTCGCCACGGGTCCGGCGCACATCGTGCGGCAGTCGGGACGCGCCGAGGAGCGCTCGTGGTCGGCCGATCCCTACTCCGACGCCCTGCGGGCCGGTCGGGGCCCGCTCTTCCTGAGCCGCGCCGACGGCTGGCTGCTGCCCCTCGAGGTGGAGCGCTGGTGCGCGGACGCCGACGCGGCGGACCTGGAGGTGCTGCGCCGCTGCGAGGGCGCCGTGCTCGACGTGGGCTGCGGGCCCGGCCGCCTGGTCGCGGCCCTCGGCACCCGGGGGCGGCGGGCGCTGGGCATCGACGTCAGTGAGGCGGCCGTCGCGCGCACGGTCCGTTCGGGCGGGCAGGCGCTGCGCCGCTCGGTCTTCGAGCCACTCCCGGGCGAGGGCCGCTGGGGCACCGCGCTCCTGGTCGACGGCAATGTCGGCATCGGCGGCGACCCGCGGGCCCTGCTCGCGCGGATGGCCCAACTCCTCGACTCCAACGGCCTGTTGATCGTCGAGACGGTACCGGTGCCGGACCTCGACGAACGGGTCGTGGTCCATGTCACCGACGCCCGGGGAACCGCGGGCAACCCCTTCCCGTGGGCCCGGCTCGGCACGCCGGCCCTGCTGCGGCACGCGGACCGCGCGGGCTGGCGTGCCGTAGATCAGTGGACGGCCGGCGGTCGCTGCTTCGCCGCCCTGCGCCACCGCGGCCGGGACCGGAACAGGAACAGCAGCGCCGAGCCGCCGAACAACGCGGCCGTCAACAGCAGCCAACGGGCCGTGAAGTCGGCCGCGGACAGTCCGGTGGCCCCGGCGTAGCGCTTCGTCACCCGCCCGCTGATCAGCGGGAACCACACCAGCAGGAGCAGCCCGGACAGGGCGGCGGGCACCCGGACGTACAGGACGAGGTCCTGGCGCCGGCCCGCCGCCCGCACGAGTGCGCGGTCGGCGGTGGCGTACAGCGGCAGCAGCACCAGGTCGTGGAGCAGGGCCGCCCCGACGAACCACAGCGCGACCCCGAACCAGTCTCCCGCGAGCAGCCGTACGCCCGCATAGCCGGCGAGGGCGAACGAGCAGGCCAACAGGAGCAGTTGGAACGGACTGCCGACGGGCGGCGGCTTGCGCATCACAGGTCTCCGAAGGTCATCCGGGCCACCCACTTGGTGTTGAGCACACCGGGTGCGGCGGGCACGATGATCCGCGCCGGGTGGCCGTGGTCGGGGGTCAGGTCCTCGCCGTTGACGGACAGGGCGAGCAGGGAGCGCGGGTCGCCGGTCTGGTTGGCGCGCAGGGCGGCCCGGCGGAACGCGCCGTGCCGTTGCAGGGACTCCACGAGGACGTCCGGCGGATCGTCGTACCCGACGAGGCCCGCGAGGTCCCTCAGCCGTACGCCGCGCCACCACTGGTCGGAGGTCGACCAGCCCTCGACACAGGCGATGGGCAACGCCGAGCTGTGCAGGGGCAGTTGGAGCAGATCGGCCCGGCTCAGCCGAACCGTGCCGGTGCGGCCGGTCAGCACCAGCCGCCAGGCGTCCTCGCTCGTCTCCACCGTCCGGATGCCGGCGTAGGCGGCCGTCTTGTTGATCTGGAAGCCGTTCGGCCCGGTGCCGGGCTCGGGACCGCCGTGCGGGGTGAGGACGGCGGTCTGCCGCAGCGGTCCGTCGAAGCTGCGGCCGGCCGACGTGGCGAACAGCAGCAGCGAGCCACCTCCGACCAGCCACAGCGCACCGCGCCGCGACACGGTCGGCTCGGCCGGCTCGGGCGACACCAGGTCGCTGTGCTCCTGGCGCAGTCCGCGGAGGTTGCGCAGGGCCATGGGCAGCTTCAGCACGGCGTGCGCGAGGAAGGCGGCGAAGAACACCCAGGCGCCGTAGAAGTGCAGGGGGTAGAAGGAGCCGGGGAAGACGTAGTCGAGCTGGACGTTGAGCACGCCGGTGACGAACTCGAACAGGCCGCCCCCGACCAGCAGGAGCAGCGAGATCCGCTCCAGGGCGTGCGCGAGGGAACGGGCCGGGGGCAGCGCGAACAGCCGCGGCACCACCGACCACAGCTTGGCCAGCAGGACGGGGATCAGGGTGAGTCCCAGGGTGACGTGCACCCCCTGGGTGAGCCGGTACAGCCACGACGGGTCGGTCGGCCACGCGAAGAGGTAGAAGCCGAGGATCCCCTTGTCGGGGGTCTTGTCGTTCACCGGTGACAGGCCCGGGTTGTAGGCGGCGTACGACAGCAGCCCCGTCACGAACAGCACCGTGATCCCGCCGAGCAGCACCACCCCGAGCACCGAGGTGAACCAGGGGCCGCGCAGGGGGCTGCGCCAGAACGCGGGCGAGAAGGGAGAGCGTCGCATGCCCCGACGGTAGGCCCGCACCCCCTCGTGAAAGGGGCCGCGAACCATGACGAAACTCTGACGTCCGCGCCTGTCAGCCGTCCGGAGGAGCCGCCGCGACCTAGCGTTTGCGCGTGAACCGCGATCTCCTGCGTGACCTGTACGCGGCGGCGGCCGCCGCCCTGCTCGTCGTGGCGGCCGTGGTCGTCGGCGCGGCCGTCGAGCACCGGGACGGCACCCTCCGGGTCAACTGGCCGCCGCTCCTGGCGGACTGGGACCCGCACGTCGGGCCCGGCACCCCGGCCGCGCTCGTCGTCGCCGCCCTGGTCGTGGCGTACGGCCCGGCACTGGCCGCCCGGCTGTCCTGGCGCCGCCTGCTGCTCGCCGTCTGGGCGGCCGGCGCGGCCTGGACGTGGTCCCTCGCCCTGGTCGACGGCTGGTACCGGGGCGTCGCCGAGCAGCTGACGACCCGGAACGAGTACCTCCCGGTCGTCGACCGCTTCCAGGACATCCCCGCCGCGCTGCGGGACTTCACCGGGCACATCCTGATCGACTCCCCGGACAACTGGCCCGCGCACGTGGCCGGGCATCCCCCGGGTGCGACCCTCACCTTCGTCCTCCTCGACCGGATCGGACTGGGCGGCGGGGGCTGGGCGGGAACCTGGTGCGTCACGGTCGGCACGACCGCGGCGGTCGCGGTCCTCGTCGCCGTACGCGCCCTCGCGGGCGAGCCGCTCGCCCGCCGCGCCGCACCGTTCCTGGTCCTGGCACCGGCCGCGGTGTGGGTCGGCACCTCCGCCGACGGCTACTTCGCGGCCGTCGCCGCCTGGGCGGTCGCCCTGCTCGCGCTCGCGGTGACGGGACACCGCCCGGCGTGGACCGGCGCCGCCTCCGGTCTCCTGCTCGGTCTGACCGTGTACCTCTCCTACGGCCTCACCCTCCTCGCCCTGATCGTCGCCGCCGTCCTGCTCCTCGGCTCCCGCCGCCTTCGGCCGGTGCTCTTCCTGGCGGCGGGCTTCGCCGTCGTACCCGTGGCGTTCACGGTCGCGGGCTTCGACTGGTGGGAGGCGTACCGTCTGCTGGTCCGGCGCTACCACGAGGGGGCGGGCGGCGTCCGGCCGTACGCCTACTGGGTGTGGGCGAACCTGGCGTGCACCGTGGTGATGACGGGACCGGCGACGGTGGCGGGGCTGCGACGGACCGGTGTCACGCTCGCCGGCGAACGGCGTACGCGCCCCGCCTTCCGGCTCGCCCTGCTGGTGTGCGCGGCCCTCCTCGCGCTGCTCGCCGCCGACCTGTCCGGCATGAGCAAGGCGGAGACGGAACGCATCTGGCTGCCGTTCGCGGTGTGGCTGCTGCCGGCCTGCGCGTTCCTGACCCGGCCGCGCGCCTGGCTCACCGCGCAGGCCGTCCTCGCCCTGCTCGTCAACCACCTGCTGCGGACCGGATGGTGACGGCGGCGGGACCGGCGGAAGTCCGAATTCGCTCCGCGATCAGGCCGCATTGGTACGGCAGGTCGAATTACCCGGAATCGGATTCGTCGTTCACCCGGGAGACAGGGGAAGTCACGAGGCCCGGCCACGCCGTCGTTCACGTTTCCGGAGTGTGAGGCACGGGTGAATCCGCCGGTGAGTTTGGGGGACTTGCGCCGCTGTGGTCCGCGTGACGGCCCTCTGAAGGAGATTGGCCGGATTTTCGGCTGTTTGAGGCAGGCGGTCCACACTGGCTGAATCGGTTCGGTGACACAGAGCACGACGAAGGCACCGTTGACCCGCGGGTAACCACGGGGCTAGCTTTCCCTCACCTTTCTACGCGAGTTTCTCGTGGCGCGGCACGGAAAAGACGCGCTTTGCGAGCCAATTCGTCTTCTGCAGGCCGTAACCCCCCACCATGCAGTCTCACCGTTTATGCGGAGAATCATGACGTCTGCTGTGCGCGCCGAAGACCTGATCATTGGAATCACTCCCTTTCGTGAACCGGACGCCAGGCTCGCCGCCGCCGTCAGCCGGGCCGGCGGACTCGGGGTGCTCGACCTCGGACCCGGCGACCGAAGATCCAGAGAGGCGCTGGCACGGATCCGGCGCTGGAAGCCCGGGCCGTTCGGGGTGCGGGTCGGCGGGGACTGCCGACTGACCCCCACGGACCTCGTCGACACCGCGGACCTCGCACCGGGGACACGGGACGGTGGCGGCCCGCACACCGTGGTCCTCGGCCCGGACTCGCCCTGGCAGATCGACCAAGTCGCCGGTGAATACCGCGTGTTGGTGGAGGTCACCGATCTGGAACAGGCCCTGGCGGCGGTCGGAGCCGGGGCCCACGGTCTGATCGCCCGGGGCCGGGAGAGCGGCGGCCGGGTCGGCGAACTGAGCACCTTCGTCCTGCTGCAGCAGCTCCTCGCCGCACCGGGGCTCGGACTCCCGGTCTGGGCCTGCGGCGGCATCGGTCCACGGACGGCGGCGGCCGCCGTGGCCGGCGGCGCGGCCGGGGTCGCGGTGGACAGCCAGCTGGCGCTGCTCGCCGAGTCGGGGCTCGCGGAGGCGGCGGCCGCCGCGCTGCGGTCGATGGACGGCTCCGAGACCACGGTCGTGGCCGGCCACCGCGTCCTGCGCCGCCGCGGCCCGGACACGCCGCGGATCACCGCCGACGACCCGGCCGAGGTGGCGCGGCTGCTCGGCGCGCGGGACCCGCGCACCCAGCTGCTCCCGGTGGGTGAGGACGGTTTCCTCGCCGCCCGCTTCGCCGAGCGCTGGGAGGACGCCGCCGGAGTGGTCCGCGCCCTGACCGCCGCCGTACGGGACGCGGTACGCGACGAAGGGCCGGCCGGGGCGCTGCGCTCCGGCTCTCCCATGAGCCGGGCGCTCGGCACCGAACTGCCCGTCGCGCAGGGGCCGATGACCCGGGTCAGCGACCAGGCGCGATTCGCCGCCGCCGTCGCCGGGGGCGGCGGACTGCCCTTCGTCGCGCTGGCCCTCGCCGGCGGCGCGCAGTCTCGCGCGGTGCTGGCGGAGACCCGTGCCGCGCTGGCGGGCCGCCCCTGGGGCGTCGGGGTGCTCGGCTTCGCGCCCGAGGAGACCAGAAACGCCCAGCTCGAAGCCGTACGGGAGCTGCGGCCCAGCCACGCGATCATCGCGGGCGGGCGGCCCTCGCAGGCCGAGGCACTGGAGCGGGCCGGGATCAGCACCTTCCTGCACGTGCCCTCGCCGGGACTGCTGCGGCAGTTCCTCCAGGCGGGCGCACGCCGGTTCGTCTTCGAGGGCTCCGAGTGCGGCGGACATGTCGGACCGCGCGGCAGCTTCCCGCTGTGGGAGGCCCAACTCGGCGTACTGGACGACTACTTGGATGGCGTGGACCCGGACACCGCGGGGCGTGTCGAGGTGTTCTTCGCGGGGGGTGTGCACGACGAACGCTCGGCCGCGATGGTCGCCGCGCTCGCCGCGCCGCTCACCGCGCGCGGGGCCGCCGTCGGTGTCCTCATGGGCACCGCCTACCTGTTCACCGAGGAAGCGGTCGCGGGAGGGGCCATTCAGCCCCTGTTCCAGGAACAGGTGGTCCGGGCGACCCGGACCACCCTGCTGGAGACGGCCCCCGGCCACGCCACCCGCTGCGTGCCGAGCCCCTTCAGCGACGGCTACCGGGCGTTCGAGGCCGAACTGCGGGAACGGGGCGTCCCCGACCGGCGGATCTGGGAGCAGCTGGAGCGGCTCAACGTCGGCCGGCTGCGGATCGCCAGCAAGGGAGTCGAGCGCGACGCCACCGGAGCGCTGGCCCCGGTCGTCGGGGAACGCCGGCTCGCCGAGGGCATGTTCATGGCCGGGGAGGTGGCCGTGCTGCGTTCGGCGACCACCACGATCGACGCCCTGCACCGGTCGGTGACGGAGGCGGCCGCCGGCTTCCTCACCGAACGCGCCGCGGTGACACGGCGCCGCCTGGGCACCGGCGAGACCCCGGCCCCCGAGGCTCCCGCGCCGCTCGACGTCGCGGTGGTCGGCATGGCCTGCATGTTCCCCGGGGCACCCGACCTCGCCGCGTTCTGGGCGAACGTCCTCGGCGGGCACGACGCCGTCGGCGAGGTCCCGCCGGACCGCTGGGACCCCGCCGTGCACTACGCGCCGCCGTCCGCGGACGACACCGGCGCCACCCCGTCCAAGTGGGGCGGCTTCCTGCCCCGCATCCCCTTCGACCCGCTGCGCTACGGCATCCCACCGGCCTCCCTCGGCAGCATCGAGCCCGTCCAGCTGCTGGCTCTCGAAGCCGCCCGGCGGGCGCTCGACGACGCCGGATACGGCGAGCGGGGCCGGGAGTTCGACCGGGCGCGCACCTCCGTGGTGTTCGGCGCGGAGGCGGGCAGCGACCTGTCCAACGCGACCACCCTGCGGGCCGTACTGCCCTCGTACTACGGGAAGATCCCGGACGGCGTCGCCGCGCAGCTCCCACGGCTGACCGAGGACTCCTTTCCCGGCATGCTGGCCAACGTCATCTCGGGCCGGATCGCCAACCGCCTCGACCTCGGCGGCGCCAACTACACGGTCGACGCGGCCTGCGCGTCCTCGCTCGCCGCCGTCGACGTGGCCTGCAAGGAACTCGTCGGCGGCACCAGCGACGTCGTCCTGTGCGGCGGTGCCGACCTGCACAACGGCATCAACGACTACGTCCTCTTCTCGTCCGTTCACGCCCTCTCCCCCACCGGCCGCTCCCGGGCCTTCGACAGCTCGGCCGACGGCATCGCCCTGGGCGAGGGGGTCGCCTGCGTCGTCCTCAAACGGCTCGCGGACGCCGAACGCGACGGCGACCGGATCTACGGCGTGATCAGAGGCGTCGGCAGTTCCAGCGACGGCCGCTCGCTGGGCCTGACCGCGCCCCGCCCCGAGGGACAGCGGACCGCGCTGCGCCGGGCGTACCGCAACGCGGGCGTCTCGCCCGCCGAGGTCGGCCTGGTCGAGGCGCACGGCACCGGCACGGTGGTCGGCGACCGCACCGAACTCACCGTCCTCGGCGAGGTGTTCACGGAGGCCGGGGCCACGGCGGGTGGGTGTGCGCTGGGTTCGGTGAAGTCGCAGATCGGACACACCAAATGCGCCGCGGGTCTGGCCGGCCTGATCAAGACCGTGCTGTCCCTGTACACCGGCGTCAAGCCGCCCACCCTGCACGTGCGGCGACCCAACGCCGCCTGGGAGGAGGGGAGCAGCCCGTTCGTCTTCCACACGCGGGCGCGGCCCTGGGCGGCCCCGGCGGACGAACGGATCGCGGGGGTCAGCGCGTTCGGCTTCGGCGGCACCAACTTCCACCTCGTGGTGGGCGCCCACGCGGACGCCGTACCACCGGCCCACGGCCTGGACGCGTGGCCCGCCGAACTGTTCACCTTCCGGGGCGCGGACCGGGCGGCGGCCGGGCGGGCCGCCGAGGAGGTACTGCGCATCGCCGAGGCCGTCGAGGCGGGCAGCCTCCCCTGGCGCCTGCGCGACCTCGCGCTCACCGCCTCCCACCGGTCGGACACCCGGCACGAGCCGGTCCGGATCGCGATCGTCGCCACAGACGTGGCGGAACTGACCACCGGACTCCGCCGAGCCCTGGCAGGCGAACACGACCCGGCGGCGGGCATCTGCCTGGCGGACGCCGGGGTCGGTGCCGACAGCCCCGGCCAGGTCGCGTTCCTCTTTCCCGGACAGGGCAGTCAGCGGCCCGGGATGCTGGCGGAGGTGTTCGTCGCGTTTCCCGAGTTGCAGCACTACCTGCTCCTCGGGCGCGCGTACGCCGACGTGCTGTATCCGCCGGCCGCCTTCGACGAGGCCGGGCGGGACCGTCAGCTGGCCGAACTCACCGACACCAGGGTCGCCCAGCCGGCCCTGGGCATCGCCGGGCTCGCCGCTCACGCGCTGCTCACCGAGATGGGCGTCCGGCCGGACATGGCGGCCGGGCACAGCTACGGCGAGCTGGTCGCCCTGTGCGCGGCCGGCGCCCTCGCGCCGGACACCCTGCTCGAACTGAGCGCCGAGCGGGCCGCGGCGATCCTCGCGGCCACCGGCGCGGACGACCCGGGCACCATGGCGGCGGTCGCGGCCGGCGCCGAGGACCTCGTGCGGGTCCTGCGCGAGGCGGACGCCCCCGAGTCCGTCGTCGTCGCCAACCTCAACTCGCCCCGCCAGACGGTCGTCTCCGGCCCCACCGAGGACGTCGACACCGCCGTACGACTGCTGCGCGAAGCCGGTGTCGGCGCCCGACGCATCCCCGTGGCCTGCGCCTTCCACAGCCCGCTGGTGGCCGGCGGCGCGGAACGCTTCGCCGGGGCCCTCGCGCGCCGTCCCGTGCGCGCTCCCGAGTTCCCGGTGTGGTCCAACCGCACCGCCACCCCGTACGGCGACGACGCCGACGCGGTCCGGGCGGAACTCGCCGCCCAGATCGGCGCACCGGTCCGCTTCGTCGCGCAGATCGAGGCCATGTACGAGGCCGGGGCGAGGATCTTCGTGGAGGCCGGTCCGGGCTCCGTGCTCAGCCGGCTGGTCGGGCAGATCCTCGGCGACCGTCCGCATCGCGCGGTCGCGTGCGAGCCCCGTCCCGACAGCGGTCTGCGCGGCTGGCTCGACGCCCTCGCCCAACTGGCCGTCGCCGGAATCCCGGTGCGCACGGGACGGCTGTTCCGGGGTCGCGACGCCGTCGACACGGCCCGGACGGCCGCGCCCGTGCGGCCCGGCTGGACGGTCGACGGGCAACTGGTCCGTACCGCCGCCGGCGCACTCCTTCCCGGTGCCCTCGCACCGGCCCGACGCGTTGTGGAGACGACTGTGCCGACGAACCACCCCGACGGCGTCCCGGCCGACAAGGACGCGCTGATCGTCGAGTTCCTGCGGACCAGCCGGGAGATGGTGGCCGCCCAGCGGGACGTGCTGCTGACGTACTTCGGCTCGGCACCGCAGGCATGGATACCGGCCCCCGCCGCGACCGGCGCCCTCGCCCCGGCGCCGCAGGCGGTGGCGGCCGTCGAGCCGCCGTTGGTCCAACAGCCGGTGACGCGAGCGGAGTTGCCGTCCGCGCCCGAGACGGTCACGGGGACGGACGTGCTCCGGGTGGTGCTGGAGATCATCAGCGAGCGCACCGGCTATCCCGTCGACATGATCGAACCGGATCTCGACCTGGAGGCCGACCTCAGCATCGACTCCATCAAGCGGGCCGAGATCGCCGGCGAACTGGCCAGGCGGCTGGGCGCCGGAGGAGGCGTGGACGCCGCCGCGCTCGGCGACGCCGAGCTGGAGGAGCTGGCGAAGGCGCGTACGGCGGCCTCGGTGACCGACTGGCTCGCGGCGCGACTCGGCCCGCCGGACGAACAACCCGCACCACCGGCACTACCCGGGCCATCCGCGTCTTCCGCCCCGCCCGTGCACGAGCGGCAGCCGGAGCAGTCGGGGCCGGAGCAGCCCGCCGCGACCGGTGACGCGCCGAAACGGCTTCAGCTGCGGCCGGTGCTCCTTCAGTACCAGGACGGCGACGGCCCGGCCGACCCGTCCTCGGTGCCGGCGGTCGGGCGGCTCGTCCTTCTCGGCGGCGGTGAGTACGCGGAGGTGATCGCCGCCCGGCTCGCCCCGTACGGCGCCGAGGCGCTGCTGCTGCCCGCCGGCCACCTGCTCACCGAGGCGGACGGCCCGGTGGACGGGGTGCTGTACCTCGACTCCCTCACGGCCGCCCGGCCGCCGGTGCTGCCCGACGCGTTCCCCGTGTTCCAGGCCGCGCTGCGACGCGGTCCGCGCCACCTGTTCGCCGTACAGCGGGCGGACGCGAACCCGGCGGGTCTGCACGGCCTGTTCCGCACCGTCGCCCGTGAGTATCCCGAGACCGTCGCGCGGAGCGTCGACCTGGCGGACACCACGCCCGCCGCCGTGGCCGACGCGCTGCTCGCCGAACTGCTCGCACCCGAGGCGGCCGAACCCGTACCGGTCGTGGTGCGCACCGCCGCGGGCCGCCACCGGCTGGAGCTGGTCGAGACGCCGCTCGGCGCCCTCGCCACGAGCGGCGCGGGACCGGCCAGCGCCGGAGCCGCCGAGGCCGCCGCGATCGGCCTCGACCGGGACTCCGTGGTGCTCCTGGCCGGAGGCGCCCGGGGGATCACCGCGCAGGTCGCCCTCGCTCTCGCCGCGGCCTCCCGGTGCCGTCTCGAACTGCTCGGCAGGACACCCGCACCGGCCGGCCCCGAGGACCCGGCGACCGCCGCCGCGCGCACCCCGGCAGAACTGCGCGCCGTACTCGCCGCACGCGCCGACGGACGCACCCCCGCCGAGCTCAACCGCGCCGCCGAACTCCTGCTGGCGCAACGGGAGATCACCGCCACCCTCGACGAACTCGCGGCCCTCGGCAGCCCCGCCCGCTACCACCGTGTCGACGTCCGCGAGAGCGACGCCGTACTACAGGCGGTGAAGGAGATCCACGCCGAGCACGGCCGCCTCGACGGTGTCGTCCACGCGGCCGGGGTCATCGAGGACCGGCTGATCGCCGAGAAGAGCACCGACTCCTTCCAACGGGTCTACGGCACGAAGACGAACGGCGCCGAGGCCCTGCTGACGGCCCTGGAGGACCTGCCGAACGGGCCCGCTTTCACCGTGCTGTTCGGCAGCGTCTCCGCGGTCCTCGGCAACCGCGGCCAGGCGGACTACGCCGCCGCGAACGACGCCCTGCAGAGCCTCGGTTCCGCCTGGCGGGCCCGTACCGGCCGCCGCGCGCTGACCGTGCACTGGGGGCCGTGGGCGCCCACCGGCGCGCACACCGGCATGGTGAGCCCCGAACTCGGACGGGAGTACGCGCGGCGCGGGATCAGGCTGATCGACCCGGAGGAGGGCACCGCGGCGCTGCTGCGCGAGCTCGCCTGGGGCGAGGAGTCGGTCACCGCCGTCGTCTACACCGCCTCGGGCTGGTGACGGCCCGTCAGAACCCGGTCGCGATCGTGGGCATGGCGGTCCTGCTGCCGGGCGCCGCCGACCTGGACGCGTACTGGCACAACCTGCTCGACGGCACGGACGCCATCACCGACGTACCGGAGGGACGCTGGGACGGCGACTACTACCGCCCGGGGTCCGCGGCCGGCCCGGCCGCCGCCGACCGCGTGTACTGCCGGCGCGGCGGGTTCGTCGACGGGCTGGCCGAGGTGGAGGTCACCAGGTTCGGGATCATGCCGAACTCGGTGGCCGGCACCGAGCCCGACCAGCTCATCGCCCTGAACGTGGCCGCCGCCGCTCTCGCCGACGCGGGCGGCACCGACCGCCTGCCGGACCGGCACCGCGTCGGGATCGTCCTCGGCAGGGGCGGCTACCTCACCCCCGGCCTGGTACGG
This sequence comes from Streptomyces sp. NBC_00289, assembly GCF_041435115.1. Classification (NCBI taxonomy): domain Bacteria; kingdom Bacillati; phylum Actinomycetota; class Actinomycetes; order Kitasatosporales; family Streptomycetaceae; genus Streptomyces; species Streptomyces sp. NBC_00289. Next base: position 2,900,570 of record NZ_CP108046.1, read on the forward strand.
CTCGACCAGCGGGTCCGTACGGCGGGACAACTCGTCCGCACGCTCGGCGAGTTGCTGCCCGACCTGACGTCCGCCCAGCTCGGCCGGGTCCGGGAGGCGTTCACCGAGCGGCTGGGTCCGGAAAGCCCCGAGTCGGCGATCGGGCTGGTCCCCAACCTCGCGGCGTCCCGGGTCGCCAACCGGCTCGATCTGCGCGGCCCCGCCTACACCGTGGACGCCGCCTGCGCCTCGTCACTGGTCGCGGTCGACCAGGCGGTGGCCGAACTCGCCACCGGACGCTGCGACCTGATGCTCGCCGGGGGCGTGCACCACTGCCACGACATCACCCTGTGGAGTGTCTTCTCCCAGCTGCGCGCGCTCTCCCCGAGCCAGCGGATCCGCCCCTTCCACCGCGGCGCCGACGGCATCCTGATCGGCGAGGGCACCGGCGTGGTCGTCCTCAAGCGGCTCGCCGACGCGGAACGCGACGGCGACCGGATCTACGCCGTCGTCCGGGGCACCGGCGTGGCCAGCGACGGCCGCACCTCCTCGCTCGTCAACCCCGACTCCGCCGGTCAGACGCACGCCGTGCGACAGGCCTGGCGGGCGGCCGGCCTCGACCCGGCCGCGGTCGGCTCGATCGGTCTCCTGGAGGCGCACGGCACGGCGACCCCGGCCGGTGACGCTGCCGAACTGGCCACGCTGGCGGCGGTGTTCGGGCCGGGGGCCGTGACGGGCGGCGACCGCGCGGTGATCGGGTCCGTGAAGTCGATGATCGGGCACACGATGCCCGCCGCCGGAGTGGCGGGTCTGGTCAAGGCCGCTCTCGCCGTCCACCACGGCGTGCTCCTGCCCACCCTGCACTGCGAGGACCCGCATCCCGCCCTCGCGGCCACCCGCTTCCGCCCGCTGGAGCGGGCGACGCCCTGGGAGGCGGCTCCGGGTCAGCCGGTGCGCCGAGCGGCGGTCAACGCGTTCGGCTTCGGCGGGATCAACGCGCACGTCGTCCTGGAGCAGGCACCCGGCACACGGGCACCGCGCCGGGCGGGTGCGGCGGCGCCGGTCGCCGGTACCGCCGACTCTGCCGCCGGTACCGGCGGCCCTGCCACAAGCGCGGCCCAGGCCGTCTCCACCTCCACCTCCATCTCCATCTCCACTCCCACTCCCACCTCCGCCGCCGTCACGATCACCGAGCCCGAGCGCGTGCTGATGCTCGCCGCCGACAGTCCCGAGCGCCTCGCCGGACTGCTGGACGCGGACGACTCCGCCGTCCTGGCCGCCGGTCTCGACCCCGCGGGAACGCATCCCGCCGTCGGCCCGTCCCGGCTCGCCGTCGTCGACCCCACCGCCAAGCGGCTCGCGCTGGCCCGCCGGGCGATCGCCAAGGGGCGGGCCTGGCCCGGCCGCGGCGACGTCTGGTTCACCCCGGCCCCGCTGCTGTCCGGTGGTGAGGTCCGCGGCGACGGGCCGGGGAAGCTGGCCTTCGTCTTCCCCGGCCTCGAAGGCGACTTCGCGCCCCGGGTCGACGACGTCGCCGCCCACTTCGGCCTGCCCCCGGCGGCGTCCGGCACCGCGGCGCGCGTCGGAGACGTGGGCCGGCACGGCTTCGGGGTCGTCGGTGTCGGCCGGCTCCTGGACGGCGCGCTGCGCCGCATGGGCCTGGTCCCGGACGCGGTCGCCGGGCACAGCGTGGGCGAGTGGACGGCGATGGCGGCGGCCGGGATGTACTCCGCGGACGAGGTGAGCGGCTTCATGGAGTCGTTCGACCCCGACACGGTGACCGTCCCCGGCCTGGCCTTCGCAGCCGTCGGCGCGTCCGCCGAGCGGGTGCTCGCCGCCCTGGAGGAGAACGGCGGGGCCCGGGCCGGAGTCGTGCTCTCCCACGACAACGCGCCCAGCCAGTCGATGGTGTGCGGCCCCGACGACGCCGTACGGGAGGTCGTACGGTCCTTCCGTGCCGAGGGCGTGCTCAGCCAGGTGCTGCCGTTCCGGTCCGGGTTCCACACCCCGATGCTGAAGCCCTACCTCGCGCCCATCGAGGCGGCCGCGAACCGCTTCCGGCTGCACCCTCCGACCGTGCCGCTGTGGTCGGGGACGACCGCCTCGCCGTACCCCGAACGGGAAGACACCGTACGCGAGTTGTTCGTCCGGCACCTGCTGGAACCGGTCCGTTTCCGGCAGCTCGTCGAGGCCATGTACACGGCCGGTCACCGGGTGTTCGTCCAGGTCGGGACCGGACAGCTCGGCTCCCTCGTCGGCGACACCCTGCACGGCAGGGACCACCTGGTGGTCGCCGCCAACTCCCCGCACCGCGACGGCCTCGCGCAGCTCCGGCGGGTGGCGGCGGCCCTGTGGACCACCGGCGCCGCCGTAGCGCCCGCGCTCCCGCGCACGACGGGTGCCGCCGTCTCCCCCGCAGTTCCGCGCGCCGCCGGTGGCGAGCGGCGGGACCGGCGGCCGGCGGTGCGGCTCGATCTGGGCGGGGCGCTCGTCTCACTCGGCGGCCCCGCACTGGCGGCACTGCGCGCCGAGCTGCGCCCAGGAGCGTCGCGGGCGGGGGGTTCGCCGGCCCTGGGGGCGCCACGTCCCGCGGTACAGACAGGTGTGTTCGTGCCCTCGTCGCTCGACGCGCTCGCCGGCCGTTCCCCGGCCGCCGCCGAACTGTCCGCCCTGCTGCGCGACACGGCCGACACCGCCGCCGCGCTGATCGCCGCGGCCGGCAGCCGTCCGAGCACGGCGCCCGGGCCCGGGCGCGCGCCCGGGCCGGCCTCTCCCCCGACGCCCGCGCCGGCCGGCGCCCACATGTCCGCCGCGCCGCCCCGGCCCCCGCTCCCGCCCTCACCCTCGTCCTCACCGGCCACCCCCGTCCCCGCTCCCACCCCCGCCCGGGCCCCAGCCCCCCGCCCGACGTGGCGCACCACGGTCCACGTCTCGCCCGACGCCATGCCGTATCTCCTGGACCACTGCTTCTTCCCGCAACGCCCGGGCTGGCCCGACGTCGCCGACCGCTGGCCGGTCGTACCGGCGACGACGATCGTCCACCACATGATCGAGGCGGCCCGGCAGGCGGCCCCGGGTCTGCGGGCGGTCGCGGTGCACGGGGCCCGGTTCGACCAGTGGCTTACGGCGACACCGCCCGTCGACGTGCCGGTCATGGTGACCGCCGACGGCCCCGGCCGGTTCGCGGTCTCCTTCGGCCCGCGCGCCCGGGCCGTGGTCGAACTCGCCGCCCGGCACACCGCGCCGCCCCCCGCCCGATGGACCACGAACCCCGCGGGCGAGCGCACCCCCGACCACACCGCCGCCCAGCTCTACGCCGAGCGGTGGATGTTCCACGGCCCGGCCTTCCGAGGCGTCACGGAGCTCACGGCGATCGGCGAGCACCACGTGCGCGGCGTGATCACCACACCTCCCGCGCCCGGCGCGCTGCTCGACAACGTGGGCCAGATCCTGGGCTACTGGATCATGGCGACCCGCACCGAGCGGACCGTGGTCTTCCCGGTCCAGATGCGTCACCTGCGGTTCCACGGCCCGCATCCGGGACCCGGTACCGCGGTGGAGTGCCTGGTGCGGATCACCTCCCTCACCGACACCGTGCTGGAGGCGGACGTCCAGCTGGCCGTCGGGGGCGTGGTGTGGGCGGAGCTCACCGGCTGGCAGGACCGCCGCTTCGACAACGACCCGCAGACCAGGCCGGTCGAGCGGTTCCCCGACCGCAACACGCTCTCCGAGGCCCGGCCGGGCGGCTGGTCGCTGCTGCACGAGCGATGGCCCGACCTCGCCTCGCGCGACCTGATCATGCGCAACTCACTGAGCGGCGTGGAGCGTTCGGCCTACGCCGAGCACGCTCCGCGGGGGCGCAGGCAGTGGCTGCTCGGCCGGATCGCGGTCAAGGACGCCGTACGCCGCCGGCTCTGGGACGACGGCGAGGGGCCGGTCTTCCCGGCCGAGATCCTGGTGCGCAACGACGCGTCGGGACGCCCCTACGTCACCGGACTGCACGGCCGGGACCTGCCCCCGCTGGACGTCTCGCTGGCCCACCGCGCGGAGACCGGGGTGGCGATCGCACGACCGCACACGCCGGGTCCCGGCCCGGGCATCGACATCGAGGAGGTCGTCGAACGCCCCGCGGAAACCCTCACCACCGCGCTCGCGCCGGACGAACTGCGGCTCCTGCGGGACCTGTGCGCGGCGACCGGGGAGCCGGAGGCGCTGTGGTTCACCCGGTTCTGGGCCGCGAAGGAGGCCGTCGCCAAGGCGGAGGGAAGTGGGTTCGGCGGACGTCCGCGTGACTTCGCGGTGCTCGAAGTCGGCCAAGACGGACGGCTGTTGGTCGCCGGGCGGCTGGAACGCGCGTACACCGTGCACTACGAACGGACCGTCAACCCGCCGGGGCTGCCGGAACGCACCTACGTCGTGGCCTGGACGACGGGCCCGGCGCATGACGTCCTCGGCGGCCCCGACGCGTGGGCCTGACCTCGCCGGCATCACTTGCCCGACCGGCCTCACCGACCTCGACAAGGAGACGTACGACCGATGAACCCTGCCCCCCACACGGACCTCACGACCGAGGAAACGGTCCTCGCCGACATCGCGGGCATGCTCGCGACGCTCCTCGAGGACGAGTACGGCCTCGACCTCGACGAGATCGACATGGCGACCACCTTCAACCGCGACCTGGAACTGGAGAGCATCGACCTGGTGACCCTGGCGGGCCTGCTGCAGGAGCGGTACGGCACGCGGGTGAACTTCGCCGAGTTCCTGGCCGGCATGGAGTTCGACGAGATCATCGAGCTGACCGTCGGCCGGCTCGTCGAGTACGTCGTCCAGAGCCTCAAGGCAGCCGAGGCGGGCTGAGCCATGGCGATGGTCGACACCGGTGGACTCCGGATGCACGTACAGCGGCTGGGCCCCGGCGACGACCGTCCGGCCACCGCCACCGTGGTGCTCGTGCACGGGCTGCTCACCGACAGCCTGGCCAGCTACTACTTCACCGTGGCCCCGCCGTTCGCGGCCGCCGGGCTGGACGTGGTCATGTACGACCTGCGGGGCCACGGCCGCAGCGGGCGCCCGGCGAGCGGCTACACCCTCGACGACGGCATCGACGACCTGGAGGCCCTGCTCGACGCCCTGGAGGTGCGTGGCCCCCTCCATCTGGTGGGCAACTCCTACGGCGGCACGGTCGCCTTCGGCTACGCGGCCCGTCACCCGGAGCGGGCGGCGAGCGTCTGCCTGATCGAGTCGGAGCCGGCGACCGCTTCCTGGGCGGCGAAACTGGGCGGCATCCTGGACCGGGTGACGCGCGAACTGGCGCACAACGAGGCCGACGCGCTCGCCTGGATCACCGCCCACCGCGGCCACAACACCGCCCGGCTGGCGAAGGGCGCGGCACGTCTCGCCCGGGAGACCACCCTCGCCCGGGACATCCCGGCCAGCCGCGTTCTGACGGAGGACAGGATCCGGGCCGTGCGCTGCCCCGTGCTGGGTGTCTACGGCGGTGACTCGGACCTCGCCCTGCTGGCACCGTGGCTCGGGTCGCTGCTGCCGGACTGCCGGACGGTCGTGGTGCCGGGCCACGAGCACTCCGTACTGGTGGAGGCGGCGGGAGTGGTCGGCGAGCAGGTGCTGTCCCTGATCCGGCGCGCGAGTGCCGGATCCCAGGAGGCGAGCGCCCCCGTCCCGGAGGCAAGCACCCCCGCCCAGGACCCCAGCGCCCCCGGACACGCGGGAGCCGGGGCGGCGGTGGCCCGGTGAGCAGGTTCCTGTTCGTCGTGCCGCCCCTGGTGGGCCACATCAACCCGGCGGCCGGTGTGGCGGCCGAACTGGCGGCGCGGGGCCACGAGTCGGCGTGGGCCTGCGCCGATCCCGGGCTGGTCCGGCGGCTGGCCGGAGCCGGTGCGGTGGTGTTCCCGTGTGCCGGGCCCGTGCCCGGCGAGGGCGAGGGCCTGCGCCCGCCGGACCTTCGTGGCCCGGAGGCGCTGAAGTTCCTCTGGGAACGGTTCCTGGTCCCGCTCGCCGAGGACATGGCCCCGGGTGTCCGCACGGCCATCGACGCGTTCCGTCCCCACGCGGTCGTCGCCGACCAACAGGCCCTGGCCGGTGGGCTGGTGGCCGAGCTGCTGGGCGTGCCGTGGGCCACCTCGGCCAGCACCTCGGCCGAGTTCACCGACGTACTGGCGGGCATGCCGAAGGTCGCGGACTGGCTGGCGGGGCTGCTGCGCACGCTCCGGACGCGCGTCGGCGACCCGGCGGGCACCGCCGACCCCCGCTTCTCCCCGCACCTGGTGCTGGCGTTCAGCACCCCGGAGCTGGCCGGCGCCGACGCCGTGACGGGCGGGCGGATCCACTGGGTCGGCCCGTCGATCGCCCCGCGCCCGGCAGCGCCCGGCTTCCCCTGGGAATGGTTCGACCCCGCCCGGTTGTCGGTCCTGGTCACCCTCGGCACCGCCAACACCGACGTGGGCGCCCGTTTCCTCACCGAGTGCCTGACGGCGCTGCGTGCCCGCGCGGACCGCGTGCAGGCGGTGATCGCGGACCCGGGCGGCGTCCTCACCGCCGACGGGCATGACAAGGACGTCCTGGTCCTTCCGTCCGTCCCCCAACTCCCGCTTCTCGAAAGGGTCGACGCGGTGGTGTGCCACGCGGGGCACAACACCGTCTGCGAGGCCCTCTGGCACGGCGTGCCCCTTGTCGTGGCCCCCATCCGCGACGACCAGCCGGTCGTGGCCGGGCAGGTGACCGGCGCCGGGGCGGGCATCCGGGTCCGCTTCGGCCGGGTCACCGCCGCCGGTCTCGGCTCGGCGATCGACGCCGTACTCCACGAGCCGGGCCACCGCGCGGCGGCCGGACGTGTCCGTACGGCGTTCCGCGCGGCGGGCGGCGCCCGGGCGGCGGCCACCCGGCTGGAACTCCTGGCCGGCCGCGCACCCTCGAAGGAGGCCCCGTGAACAGCGACCACGAGCCCGAGTCCCCCGGCCGTACCGACCGGGTGGCCGCGCTGCGTCCCGGCTACCGGGCCGACCTGGCGGACGGCCCCGACCGCTTCTTCGAGCCGCGGCGCACCACGTGCCCGTGGTGCGGCTCGGCCGGGCTGACGACGCGCCTGCGGACGACGGATCTGCTCCAGCACAAGCCGGGCCGGTTCGTCCTGGACCGGTGCGGGGACTGCCGGCACACCTTCCAGAACCCCCGGCTGAGCGCGGCGGGGCTGGAGTTCTACTACCGCGACTTCTACGACGGCCTGGGCGAGAAGCAGCTCGGCAACACCTTCGCGAGCCGTGGCCGGATGTACCAGCAGCGTGCCGCCGCGCTCCTGCCCTTCGTCTCGTCCCCGAAGAACTGGCTGGACGTCGGCACCGGCCACGGGCACTTCTGCGAGTCGGCCGCCACCGTCCATCCCGGCACGGTCTTCGACGGCCTCGACTTCACCGACGGCGCCGAACTCGCCGAGCGCGCCGGCCGGGTGGAGCGCGGCTACCGCGGCAGCTTCCCCGAACTGGCCGGGGAACTCGCCGGCTCCTACGACGTCGTCAGCATGTTCCACTACCTGGAGCACAGCACGGAGCCGCCGCGCGAACTGGAGGCGGCCCACCGGGTGATCCGTCCCGGCGGCCACCTGCTGATCGAGGTCCCCGATCCCGACAGCCGGTACGCCCGGCTGCTCGGCCGCTGGTGGCTGCCGTGGCTCCAGCCGCAGCACCTGCACTTCGTTCCGGTCGGCAACCTGCGCCGCCGACTGACCGAGCTCGGGTTCACGGTCCTGGCGGAACAGCACGCCGAGCCGCACGACCCCGTGGACCTGCTGGCCGCCGTCTGGCTCGCCCTCGACGCGGCCGCTCCCCGCGACGACCTGCCCTGGCTGCCCGCGCGGCCGGACGCAATCCGCCGTACGCTGCGCGCCGCCACGCTGATCGCCGGCATCCCGGCCCTGCTGCTCGGCACCCTGCTGGACCGCTTCGCCGTCCGGCCGCTGTCGCACCGCCTTGGTCTGTCGAACGCCTACCGGCTGGTGGCGCGCCGGGACTGAGGACGGGGCCGCCCCGGGGCCACCGCATCGCCGCCCGCCCGCGCGCCTGCGCCTCCCGGACACCGCCGGGGGTGCCCGGGTGCCTCTACGGGACGCCCAGTTCGAAGAGGGCGTACCCGGCGTACGACCCGGAGGCGACCGCCGCGATGCCGAGCAGGGTGCACAGCATCGGCAGGCGCAGGCGGCGCAGTTGGAGGGCGAGCGGGATGAACAGGGGGAAGGCGGGGAGCAGATAGCGGGAGACGTTGCCGAAGATCTGCTGGCTGCCCAGGACCAGGGCCAGGGTGAGGAGCGTGTAGACGGTCAGGACGGCCGGGGGACGCAGGCGCAGGAGCAGGGGGACGAGGAGCGCGGCCAGCAGGACGACACCCACGCCGATGGTGTCCAGGAAGGGGAACGCGAAGAGGTAGTCGAAGCGGCCCACCGCGATGGAGGTGAACACGTCGAGGGTCTGGGCGCCGTAGTCGAACTTGTGGGCCCAGGCTCCCTCCTGGAGGGCGAAGTAGCCGCCGAGGTCGCCCATCCGGTTGCCGACCCAGAGCAGGTAGCCGAACAGGCCGAGCGGGGCGATCAGGATCGCGGTGAGCGGGCGGGCGACGCCGTCCTGTCGCCGGTGGAGGGCGAGCAAGGCGGCCACCGTGAGGCCGGCGATGAGCGCGCCGGCGGTGGGCCGGTTGAGTCCGGCCGCGAAGGTGAGGACGCCGGCGGTGAGCCAGCGGTGGTTCATGACGGCGTGGCAGGCCCAGACGGCCAGGGCGACGTAGAGGGACTCCGAGTAGCCCGACCACTCCGCGCCGGAGCCGGGCCAGACGGCCCACAGTCCGGCCGCGGCCAGTCCGGCCCGCCGGCCGCCGAAGTGCGCGGTGACGGCGTAGATGCCGAGGGCGGCGACGAACGAGGCGAGGACCGAGACCAGCATCCCGGCGCCGTACACGCCGAGACCGGTGCACGCGGAGACCAGCCGCATCGTCGCCGGGTAGAGCGGGAAGAAGGCCGCCGAGTTGCCTTCGAGGGTGATCAGGCCGGTGGCTCCGGGGACCGGGACCAGCGCGGGGTTGTAGCCGTGTTCGGCGATCTGCTGGTACCACCAGCCGTCCCAGCTGGCCAGCACGTCCCAGGCGTGGGCGCCGCCGCCGAAGCGCGGGTTCTTCTTCCGGAAGTCGCCGGCGGAGTCCAGCAGGTACATGAAGACGCCGAAGCCGATGAGCTTGAGCACGCCGTACAGCGCGAGCACGGGGAGGTGCTCCCGGGCCGTACGGCGCAGGAGCGGGCCGAGGCTTCGCTCGGCGGCGGGGATGCCGGCGGTGGCTTCGACGGAGTCGGCGCCGGGGTGGGTGGCCGGGGTCATGACGTGGTTCATGCGGCCGTCGATCCCGTCCCGCGGCGGCGGGCGGGGAACACCCAGGCGCGGAAGAGCAGGAAGCGCAGGAGGGTGGCCGCCAGGTTGGCGGCCACCAGCACGCCGACCTCCGTGGGGCGCCCGACCTCGGGCGCCACGCGGTGCAGCGCGGCGAGCGATCCGCTGGTGAGGGCCAGGCCGACCAGGAAGACCAGCAGGCCCTTGGCCTGGTGGCGCAGCGCGCCGCCGCCCCGCAGCCCGAAGGTGAGCCGCCGGTTCGCGGCGGTGTTGGCGATGGCGCAGGCGAGCAGTGCCAGCGCGTTGGCCGCCTGCGCTCCCGCCACCGGGCGCAACGCCGCGTACAGCAGCACGTATCCGACGGTGCTCACGGCTCCGACGGCCCCGAAGCGCAGCAGCTGTCCGGCCAGGCCCGACGGGGACGGGCCGTCGGCGCCGCGGCTCAGTCCGGACATCGGAAGCGTGCCGCGGGACAGTGCCCGGCCGATCCTGGCGATGCCGCGCAGGTCGGCCAGCGCCGTGGACAGGATGTCGACCCGGCTGTCGGGGTCGTCGATCCAGTCGACCGGCACCTCGTGTATGCGCAGCCCGGCCCGCTCGGCGATCACCAGCAGCTCGGTGTCGAAGAACCACTCCGAGTCCTTCACCAGGGGCAGCAGCCGCTCGGCGACATCGCGCCGTACCGCCTTGAAGCCGCACTGCGCGTCGGAGAAGCCCACGGCGAGCGTGGAGCGCAGCAGGACGTTGTAACAGCGCGAGATGACCTCACGCTTGGGGCCGCGCACCACCCGGGAGCCGCGGGCGAGCCGGGTGCCGATGGCGATGTCGGAGTGCCCGGAGATCAGCGGGGCGACCAGCGGCAGAAGCGCCTTCAGGTCGGTCGACAGGTCCACGTCCACATAGGCGAGCACCGGCGCCGAGGAGCCCGACCACGCGGCGTGCAGCGCCCTGCCCCGCCCCTTCTCGGCCAGCCGCAGCCACTGCGCCTCGGGCAGCTCGGCGGCCAGCCGGGCGGCTATGCGCGGGGTCGCGTCGGTGCTGGCGTTGTCCGCGACGGTGATCCGGAACGGGTACGGGAAGGTCTCCCGCAGGTGCGCGTGGAGCCGCCGTACGCTCGGTTCCAGGTCGGCCTCCTCGTTGAACACCGGGACGACCACGTCCAGGACGGGTTCTCGGTGGTGGGCCGGCACGGGTGTGCGGAGCGGCAGTCGGTCCATCAGGTCGTCCGTCGGGGAGGAGGGAGCCGGCACAGCGGCGGGCAAGCCTGTCTTTGTCACGTTTCATCCATGTTCGTGTTCGGTCGCGGGGTGTCCCCGAAGCCGCTGAAGGCAGTGCCGCGACCAGAGGTGACGGATGGGCGGTCGAGGAAGAGGACGCCTCCCGCTAACCGGAATCCGCCGCGTCGGCCGTCGCGGACGACAGCGCCGACGACGACACCGACGACGTCGAATCCGGCTCCGAGGGTGTCGGCGTCGGCGTCGGCGGTACGCTCGGCGCCTTCGTGTCGGAGGGCGGCGAGGTAGGGGTCTCGGTCGCGTCGGCGGACACCGTGCCCGAACTCCCGGTCGTGGCGGGCGCCGTGGACGGTGCGGAATCCCCCTCTGCGGTCCCGGACGGGGTCGCGCCGACGGTCGCGCTCGATGACGCGTCCGAGGTCGGCAGCGTCGTCGCACGGGGAAGCGTCGGGCTCGTCGCGGGCCGCGGCAGGGGCGCCTGCGGCCTGTTCTCGACCCGGTCGTGCGGCAGCAGGAAGAAGCCGACGCAGAGTCCCGCGACGGCGAGGACGGAGCCGACGGCCTTCTGTGCCGTGCGGGCACGGCGGCGGGCCCGCACGTCCGCCCGCAGCCGTAGCTGGTGCCTCGGCTCGAAGGAGGTGTGTTCCCGGGAGTCGCGCATCATGCGCGCCAACTCGCTCTCGAAGTGGTCCATGGACTCCCCTTCACCCCACCGGCTCGATGACATCGGCCAGGATCAGACGCAGCCGCGCCACACCACGGGACGCGTGGGACCGAGCGGTGCCCACCGGGCACCCCAGCATCTCCGCGACCTGTTTCTCGGGCAGGTCCTGGTAGTAGCGCAGCACCACCGCGGCCCGCTGCCTGGGCGGCAACCGGGCCAGGGCCGCCTCCAGCCGGGAGCGCTCCGCGACCGCGGCGGACACGTCACCCGCCTCGGGGAGGTCGGGCAGCTGCTCGACCGGGCGCTCACCCCACCAGCGCCGCCGTGCCGAACGGGCCGCCGCGCGCACCAGGATCTTGCGGACGTACGCCTCCGGAGCCTCCTCCGCGATTTTGGGCCAGACGAACCAGAGCTTGACCAGGGCCTCCTGGAGCAGGTCCTCGGCCCGATGCCGGTCGCCGCCCACGAGCAGCCGCGCGAGGTGGAACAACGCCGACCAGCGGGCCGCCACAAACGCGTCGAACCCGTCGGCTCGCCCCTGCTCCATCCGCACCGCCCCCGCTTCGGCATCCCCCTACACCTGGAAAAAGACGCTGAGCCCGCCGCCACGATGCACTCGGCTCCCGTGATCCGGGTCACACCCTCCTGGACGGAACATGGCCGGCCGCCTCCCGTGGACGACGGGAGGAGCGCACCTCCCGCTGCGTGACCGGGGTCAATCACGGCTCGCGCGTCTACCCTGAGATGCCATGGAAGGGGCTGCTGCGGACAGAGGCGCGTCCGGTGAACGCCCGGACTCCGACGGGTCGTTCGGGCCGCTCGTCGTGGCGGCGCAGCCACCGATCCTGCGGGCCGCGCACGTGGAGCTCCCCGCGGAGAGCCCCGACCCGGTCCTGTTGCCCACCATCACCCTGCTGGAGCGCGCGGCGTCCCGCGGCTCCGAACCGGGCGGCCTGCCGCTGCCCCAGGAGGAGCTCCTCGCCGGGCAGTACCGGCTGATCCGGCCGCTCGGCTACGGCGGAATGGGCGAGGTCCACCTCGCCCTCGACACCAAGGTCGACCACCGCGAGGTGGCCATCAAGTTCCTGTATCCCGGGCAGGCCGCGGCCGGGGCGGGCGCCCTGGCCCGGGAACGGCGGGCCCTGGTCGACCTCAGCCACGACGACATCATCCGGGTCTACAACTACGGCCACCATCCCGAGGTCGGGGACTTCCTGGTCCTCCAGTACGTCGACGGGCTCACCCTGGAGGAGGTGCGGGCCCGGGCCCGGGTGAACCCGGACGAGTTCGGCGGCGGCCGCTTCCACGAGTTCGTGCTCGCCTACGGCGTGCGCCTCCTGGCCGCGCTCGGACACCTGCACGCGGACCGGCCCGGCAAGGTGTACGGCGACCTGAAGCCGGACAACGTCATGCACGACGGCACCACCACGAAGATCATCGACGTGGGCAGCGTCCGCCCGGCCGGCGTTCCCGGTCACACGACGGACGGATACCGCGCCCCGACGGTCGGCCCGAACGGCGAATCCACCGGCCAGGACGACCTGTTCAGCCTGGGCGAGACACTGCGGCGACTGAGCGGTCTCGGCAGCTCGCCCGCCGACCTGGCCGAACTGGGCTCCCTGGACAGGCTCACCCGGCCGGACACACCGGGCGCCCCGGCGAGCGCGCAGGCCGGGCGGATGACGGCACCCCCGCCGCCGGGACTCGGCCTCCTGTCCCTCGCCCGCGTGCTGCACCGCGCGACCCGGACCGAAGTCGCCGAGCGGTTCGCCACCGCAGGTGAGATGGAGGAACAACTGCGCGGAGTATTCCGGGAGTTACGGTCCCTGCGGACCGGGGCGGAGACCTTCGAACCGTCCCCCCTCTTCCTCCAGTCGCCGTACGCCCTCGACGGCACCCTCGGCTCGGCGCCGCCCCTCGCCCGGTGGGCCGCGCCGAACGCCCCCGCCGCGCACGCGCCGCCGTCGCCCGTCGAGGTCGCGCGGCGGCTGCCGGTCCCGCGACCCGATCCGTACGACGCCCATCACCTGGAGCTGAGCCGGCTGGCCGACGCCGCCCCGGAGGCGCTGTTGCAGCACACCGCGGACTGGCAGGACTCGCCGGAGGTCCATCTGCTGCGCTGCCGCGTGCGGTTACGGGTTCCCGGCGGCGGGACCGGGACGGCCGAACGGGAACTGCGGTCCGCCGAGGCGCTGATCGGACCGGAGCGTGCACCGTACGACTGGCGGCTCGCCTGGCACCAGGGGCTGCTCGCGCTCGCCCGGGACCAGGTGGAGGCGGCACGGCTCCACTTCGACCGGGTGTTCGCGGCCATCCCGGGCGAGTACGCGCCGAAGCTCGCCCTCGGCCACTGCGCCGAGCGTCTGGGCCGGTGGCACGAGGCGCTGACGTTCCACGAGGCGGTGCGGCTGCGCAACCCGTCGCTGGGCAGCGCGGCGTTCGGCGCGGTACGGGCGCGCCTCGCCCTCGGCGGCGAGGGGGCGTGGGACGAGGCCGTACGGGCCCTGGACGCGGTGCCGCAGCACTCCCGGCACCGGACGGCCGCACGAACGGCCGCGGTGCGCATCGGAGTCGAGCAGCTGCGGACCGCCGGGCCCGCCGCCGAGGTGACCGTGCGGCTGCGCGAGGTGCTGGGGCGGCTGGCCCGGCTCTTCCACGCGCACGGGCTGACGGACGAACAGGCCAGGGTCAGGATGACGGCGGAGGTGTGGGAGGCCGTGCGGGACGCACTCGCGCGCGGTGCCCTCGACGCGCCCGGCCTGACCGCGCTGGCCGCCGCCGCCGACGTACGGCTGGGTCTGCCCGCCGACGAACGGAGCCTGCGCGAGGACCTCTCGCGCCTGTACGTCGCCCTCGCCCACCAGGCCGCCCGTTCCGCCGCGCCCGAGGACGCACCCGTCGCGGAAACGCTCCTGGACCACGCCTACGAGGTCCGCCCCCTCACCTTCCGCCACCGAAGAAACGGCCCATGGCTTGGCAGCAGACTCACCACCCGACTTCGCACCCTCGACTCCGCCCCGACACCGGGGCGAACCACCCGAACGGCCGACGAATGACCCCCGCCACGAGACAGGGGCCGCCTGCTCCCGACACGAACACCACCGCCACACCACAGGCACGCCCACCAGGCGGCGCCGTCGCCGACAGCGGCACCCGGGCGGTCCAAACCGTTCCCGGGAAAGGCCGCCCGGACGACCCGCGAACGAACCGGCCCACCCAACCGGGGCACCATGCACCCGACACCGAACCCACCGCCACACCACAGGCACGCCTGCCAGGCGGCACCCGGGCCGTCCGTGCCGCCGCCGGGCACGAACCCCGCCTCGCCGCCGTCGCCGGCCGAAACGACCTGGCGGACCGGTGGTGAGCAGGGCGGGGCGGGCCGGTCCCGGCGCGGGTGCCGGTGGTGGGCCGCAGGTGCGCCTGCTGCGCGGCGCCCTGGCCGTCGTCGTCGAGATCGCCCGCCGGGTGAGGCGCTACGCGTGGCCGTCGGTGTCGGGGCGGCGCAATCGCGGGTATCTGCGGGACCGGCTGGTCGCGCTGCCGCTGCTCGCCGTGGTGGGCTTCGGGGCGTTCGGCTGGGCCTGTGCGGACGTGCGGGGCGACTCGGTGTACGTCCGGGACCGGCTGGCGCCGGCCCTGGTCGACCTGGCCAATGCCAGGGCCTCGCTGTTCATCGCGCAGGGCGAGGCCGAGGAGCGGCTCGGGGACGGGGGTTCGGCCGAACTCGGCGGGCTCGGCGAGCGGTACCGGACCCGGGTGGCGCGGGCCACGCAGAGCCTGAACCAGGTCACCCGCGGCGGGGCGCTGACGGTGGCCGAGGAGCAGGAGCTGCGCGTGGTGTCCGCGCTGGTCGTGGACTACACCGGGTGGATCGGCCGGGCCCAGGGGCACGCGGACGACCCGGTCCTGCGGGACGCCGAGCTCACGTACGCGCGCAGCATGCTCTGTTCGACCGCGGTCCCCGCCGCGCACCGCCGCGACCGCTACCCGGCCTGCCCGCCCGCGGCCGACTCCGGCACGGGGGACGCGACCTCGATCGTGGACCGCGTGTCCGGCCTGGAGCGGCGGCTGCGCGAACGGCTCGCGGACCGGGCCGCCTGGGGCGGGGGCGTGGTCGCCGCGGCCGTTGTCTCCGGGCTCGCCCTCGTGCTGCTCGCCGCCGGTCTCTGGCGCACCCTGTCCTTCCTGCGCCGCCGCTTCCGCATCCGGCTCAGCATCCCGCTCGCGGCGGCCGCCCTGCCCCTGCTCGCCGTGCCCGTCCTGACGGCCGACGCCCTGCTCGCGCAGCACGCGCAGACGTCGGCCGGTCCGTTGGCGGACGCGCTGGCCCTGCGGACCTCGCCCGAGACGGAGACGGCCGCCGAGGAGCGCCCCTTCGACGGCCCCGACCCGTGGGCCGTCGGGGTCCTGGGCCGCCGGCTCGACGACACGCTCGCCGACGGGCGGCTCGCGTTCCTCGACGGAGTCCACCCCCTCGTGTTCCCGGCGGGCGTCGCCGGCGCCGCCCTGATCGCCGGCGCCCTGCACACGTACCGCCGCGAATACCTCGTGGTGGCCCGCCCGGGAGCCGTCTCATGAGGACTTCCGCCCGCCGTGCCCCGAGCCGCGCCCTGCGCACCCTGCTCGCGGCCTGTCTGCTCGCCCTCGTCCCCGGCTGCGCCTCGGACGCCCCGGCGCCCCTGGTCGTGCTGGGCCCGTGGACCGGCCCGGAGGGCGAGGCCTTCGAAGCCGCCCTCGAACGGCTCGACGACGGGACCGGCCGAACGTACAGCTACCAGGGCACCCGCTCGCTGCGCGAGACCCTCGTCTCGCAGCTGGAGGCCGACGATCCGCCCGACGTGGCGATCCTCAACAGCATCGGCGAACTCACCGAGTACGCCCGCCGCGACCAGCTGATGCCCCTCACCGGGGAGGCGGCCGAGCGCGCGTACGCGCCGTGGGCGCCGACGCTGCTGGTCGACGGGGGGCAGCGCACGTACTGGGTTCCGCTGAAGGTCGACCTGAAGAGCCTGGTGTGGAGCAAGAAGGCCACCCCGGACGGCCCGGACGTCGACCCGGAGTGGTGCGTGGGGCTCGCCTCGCAGGCCACGTCGGGCTGGCCCGGCACCGACTGGATCGAGGACATCCTGCTCCACCAGGCCGGACCGACCCCTTACGCGGAGTGGGCCACGGGCCGGCTCAGCTGGCGTACTCCGGCCGTCCAGCGGGCCTGGACGACCTGGGCGCGGCTGCTCGGCACCCGCTCGGCGGACTCCGTCGAGCGTTCCCTCACCACGTCGTTCGAGGGCACGGCCGCGTCCGGCGCCCGGCCGCGCGGCCTGCTCGACTCCCCCGGCTTCGACTGCACGCACGAGCACCAGAGCGCCTTCATCCGGTACGTGTACGCCGGCGACGACATCCGGGTGGAACCGTCGGCCCGGTTCCTCGACGGGAACGCCGAGTACCGCGACACCTACGAGGTCGCGGGTGACATGGCGGCCGTGTTCAGTGCCGACCCGGCGGCCCAGGAGCTGGTGGAGCGGCTGTCGAGTCCGGCCGGGCGGGAGCGCTGGCGGGCGGCGGCCGGCCCGGCGGTCCGGCCCCTGTTCCCCGGCACGGCCGGCCTCGCGCCGGTCACGCCCGCGAACCCGGCCGAGCGGGAGATCGACTCCCTGCTCCACTCACGCGCCCGCACGCTCTGCTTCGACGCCTCGGACGTGATGCCGCCGGAGCTGCGGGACGCCTTCCACCGCGCGGTGCTGGAGTTCTTCCGGGACCGCACCCAGCGGCGACTGGCTTCCCTGCTACGGCAGTTGGACGCCGTACGGGTACGGGCGGAGGCCGACTGGGCCGACGACCGCACGTTCCGGCCACCCGAGGACATCTGCGCGCGTCCGGGCGGGTGACCGTCCCGGTCAGCTCTCGTCGGGCGTCAGCCGCAGCGAGATGGAGTTGATGCAGTACCGCTGGTCCGTCGGCGTCGCATACCCCTCACCCTCGAACACGTGTCCGAGGTGTGATCCGCACCGCGCGCACCGCACCTCGGTCCGGACCATTCCGTGGGACCGGTCCTGGATGAGCTCCACGGCGTCGGTGTCCTTCGGGTCGTAGAAGGAGGGCCAGCCGCAGTGGGACTCGAACTTCGTGGTGGAGGTGAAGAGTTCGGCGGAGCAGGCGCGGCAGGAGTAGACGCCGGTCGTCTTGGCGTTGGTGTACTCACCGGTGAAGGCGGGCTCCGTCCCGGCCTGCCGCAGGACGGCGTACTCCGCCGGCGTCAGCTCCGCGCGCCACTGCTCGTCCGGCTTTTCGACGTCGTACGACATGAGTTTCAGCCCCTCATTCAGACAGCTGGTCCAGGATCCGCGGGCCGAGGTCGGTGACGTCGCCCGCTCCCATGGTGAGAACGAGATCACCGGCCTTCGCCATTCCCGCGACGACCGCCGGCACCTCCGCCTTGTCGTGGACCGGTGTCACGTCCGCGCCCGCGGCCCGCGCCGCCTCGATGATCAGGGCGCTGGTGACGCCGGGGACCGGGTCCTCGCGGGCCGGGTAGATGTCGAGGACCACCGAGGCGTCGGCGAGCGACAGGGCCTGGCCCATCTCCTTGCCGAGCTCCTGCGTCCGGGAGAACAGGTGCGGCTGGAAGACGACCAGGATGCGGGCCTCGCCCGCCGCCGCGCGCATCGCCTCCAGGTCCGCCGTCATCTCCGTGGGGTGGTGGGCGTAGGAGTCGATCACCTGGACGCCGGCCACCTCGCCCTTGAGCTGGAGGCGGCGCTTCACACCGGTGTACGCGGCGAGCGCGGGGGCCAGTTCCGCGGCCGGGACGCCCAGCGCCACGCCGGCCGCCAGCGCGGCCACCGCGTTGTGCGCGTAGTGGCGGCCGGGGACCGAGACCCCGAAGGTGAGCTCCGTGCCGTCGAGCACCACGGTGACCTGGCTCTTCAGCCCCTGGGGCACCACCGACAGGATGCGTACGTCGGCGTCCTCGGACTCGCCGTACGTCACCACGCGCACGTCGCGCGCCGAGACGCGGCGCGTCAGCTCGCGCGCGCCCTTCTGGTCGGCGGCGATCACCAGGGTGCCGCCCTCGGTGACGCGGTCCACGAAGGTCTCGAAGGACTCGTAGATCTCGTCCATCGACGCGTAGTTGGCGTGGTGGTCGAGCTCGACGTTGAGGACGATCGCGACCTCGGGCGCGTACTTGTGGAAGCTGCGGTCCGACTCGTCCGCCTCGGCCACGAAGATCTCACCCTCGCCGTGCAGGGCGTTGGAGCCGGGCGCGTCGAGGTCGCCGCCGATCGCGTACGACGGCTTCAGGCCCAGCGCGCTCAGCGACACGGCCAGCATGGACGTGGTCGTGGTCTTGCCGTGGGTGCCGGCGACCGCGATCGGGCGCAGGCCGTCCATCAGGGCGGCGAGCGCGTCGGAGCGGTGGACCACCGGGATGCCCAGTCGGGCGGCCCGGGCCAGCTCCGGGTTGTCCTTGCGGATCGCCGACGACACGACCACACAGCTGGCGTCGTCGGCGAGGTGCTCCGCGGCGTGCCCGATGTGCACCGTGGCGCCCAGCGCGCGCAGGGCCCCGGCGGTCTCGGACTCCTTCGCGTCACTGCCCGCGACCACGGCCCCGCGCTGCGCGAGGATCTTCGCGATGCCCGACATCCCGGCCCCACCGATGCCGATGAAGTGCGGTCGGTCCATGGCGGCAGGAAGGCCGGGTGCCATGCGTTGTCTCCCCAAGATCCGATACGACGACGAGCGGCGCCCTGGCGTCAGAACGCGCCCCCAGCCTATTGCCTGCCCGGAAGCCCCGCCCGCACCCCCTACGGGCACCGACCCAAGGACGACACCTTCAGGAGCACGGCAAACCGCCCCCACCCCCCAGGAGCGCGGGGAACCGCGCGACCAGCCACCCACCACCCGCACCGGGCAGCACACCCGAGCCCCGGAGACGCACCCACCCGCACCACACCACCCGACGCCACCACCAACCCCCCAGGGGCGCGGGGAACTGCGCGACCAGCCACCCACCACCCGCACCCGGCAGCACACCCGAGCCCCGGAGACGCACCCACCCGCACCACACCACCCGACGCCACCACCAACCCCCCAGGGGCGCGGGGAACTGCGCGACCAGCCACCCACAGCCCGCACCGGGCAGCACACCCGAGCCCCGGAGACGCACCCACCCGCACCACACCACCCGACGCCACCACCAACCCCCCAGGGGCGCGGGGAACTGCGCGACCAGCCACCCACAGCCCGCACCGGGCAGCACACCCGAGCCCCCCGGACGCACCCGTCCACCGCCCCACCCGCGGCGCGAAGTCGCGAACCCCCCGCCGCCCCTAATCCTTGCTGTGCGAGAACAACTTCAGCACCGGCACCCCCACCTTGTGCCGGGCCCGCGAAGCCCAGTCGCGGTGGAAGAACTCCTCCACGTAGTGCGGGTCCGTCAGGACGATCACCTCGTCCGCCCCCGCCTCCTCCACGAGGGACTTCAGCGCGTCGAGCGGGTGATCCTCGATCAGCCGGCCCTCGGCCGCGCTGCCGGAGGCGTGCAGGGCCATCAGGGACACGTCGAGGGCCTGCTGCGCGGGCTCCTTCGCGGCAGCTCCCTCCGGCGTCTCGTTCTCCCGGGCGGCCTCGTCGATCTCGCCCAGCGCGACGTCGTCGATGGCGCGCAGCAGGCGGTCGGCCTGGTCGCCGCGCGGTTGGAGCAGCACCTGGAAGGCGACCGGCTCGTCGCCGTGCAAGGTGGTGACGAACTCCACGTCGGCGGACGTCAGGGCCTTCTCGATCATCAAAACACTTGTGAACACCAGCGCCCCTTCTTCTTCTAGGGCCGTGGCCCTCTGTCCTGCGTGGGCCGTACCGCGTCAGGCCCTGCGGAAACCATCCTTCCCCGTGATCCCACGAGGTCTGCGTGAATCAGTGTGCCCAACGATGATTATGAGGACCGGCATATTCCACCGATTCCAGGACTATTGGCATCCTCGAACCGATTTCCGGCATCACGGTCGCCGGTACCTGCTGAACAGGAAACCGTCCTCCTCCAGCAGGGACGCCAGTACGAATCGCCGCGGCACCGCGACCGAGGGCCCGCCCGCGATCCGCTGCGCGTCGCCCGCGGTGAGCATCGGGGCGAGGGTCAGACAGAGTTCGTCGAGCACCTCGGCGGCCACCCACTGGCCGAGCAGCCGCGGCCCGCCCTCGGTCAGCAGCCGGGTGTGCCCGAGTCCGGCGAGGGCCTGTACCGCACGGGCCGGGTCCACTCCGACGCCGTCACCGGCGATCACCACCTCGGCACCGGCCTTCTCGGCGGCGGCGATCCGGTCGGGGGCCGCGGCGGCGCCGGTGAGGACCAGCGTGGGCACGAGCGGCGAGGTGAACAGCGGAAGCGAGAAGTCCAGTTCCAGGCTCGCGCTGACCACCGCGATCGCCGGGGCCGGCCCCTGCCCGGCCGCCTCCCGCAGCGCCGCGAACTCGGCTCGCGCGCGCGCCGGGCGGTACCCCTCCTGACGTACCGTTTCCGCGCCGACGACCACGACGTCCGCGAGCGCCCGCAGGGTGCCGAAGATCCGCATGTCGGTGGCGGTGGAGATCGGCTGGGAACGGCCGTCGTGCTGGGCGGCACCGTCGAGCGTGGCCACCATGTTGGCCCGCAGCCAGGTCCCCCGCCCGACCGGGAGGGGCTCGGGATAGGCGTAGGCGGCGGCGAGTTCGGCGAGGCTCCACTCGTGTCCCGCCTCCCGGACCTCGCCCTCCCCACGGCCTCCGGGAGCCTCGCCGGGGCCCGCGTCGGAGGCCTGGGCTGCTGTTTCATCCGTCACAGGGAACAGGCGTCGCATGTCGTGCAGTCTGGCACGACCCTTAGCATGGGGAACCGTGTCGTCATCGTCGTCCTCCGCCGCCTCCGGGATCAGCCCAATAGCTGACGCGGTCCCGCTGTCCCTGTGCGCCCGCGCGCCGCACGTCCCCGCGGACCGGCTGGTCGCCGAGATGGTGCCGCCGCCCCGGTTCGACTCGGTGCGCTTCGGCACCTACCTCCCGGACCCGAACCAGCCGAGCCAGACGGAGGCCGTCCGCGTCCTCGAGGGTTTCGCCGCCGGGCTCGGCGGGGCGCACGCCAGCGGCGCCGGTTCCGTACGGCGCGGGTTTTTCGGGTTCGGCAGGGGCAAGGCCCCCAAGGCTCCCGCCGGCCCTCGCGGCGTCTACCTCGACGGCGGCTACGGCGTCGGCAAGACCCACCTGTTGGCCTCCCTGTGGCACGCCACTCCGGCCGAGCCCGCGCTCAAGGCGTTCGGCACCTTCGTCGAGCTCACCAACCTCGTCGGCGCCCTCGGCTTCCAGCAGACGGTCCAGACCCTGTCCGGCCACCGCCTGTTGTGCATCGACGAGTTCGAGCTCGACGACCCGGGCGACACCGTCCTGGTGTCGACGCTGCTCGGCAGGCTCGTCGACGCGGGCGTGGCGCTCGCCGCCACCTCCAACACGCTGCCGGGCAAGCTCGGTGAGGGACGGTTCGCGTCCGCCGACTTCCTGCGTGAGATCCAGGGCCTGTCCGCGCACTTCCGCTCGCTGCGCATCGACGGCGAGGACTACCGTCACCGCGGCCTGCCCGAGGCGCCGGCGCCGTACTCCGAGGCCCAGGTGACGAAGGCGGCGTACGCCACCGCGGGCGCCTCGCTCGACGACTTCCCGCACCTGCTGGAGCACCTGGCCAAGGTCCACCCCAGCCGCTACGGCGCCCTGACCGACGGGCTGGCGGCCGTCTGCCTCACCGACGTCCAGCCGGTGCCGGACCAGTCGACGGCCCTCAGGCTCGTCGTCCTCGCGGACCGGCTCTACGACCGCGAGGTGCCCGTCCTGACCTCGGGGCGGCCGTTCGACCAGCTGTTCAGCGAGGAGATGCTGAACGGCGGCTACCGCAAGAAGTACTTCCGGGCGATCTCCCGGCTCACCGCGCTGGCCCGCGACGCCAAGGGACTCGTCGAGCCCCACTGAGTGCCTCTACGTGACCGACGCCCGCAGGTCAAGATCCGGTTTCCGCCACCCTGCACGCGGTTTCGGTCCCTCTTTCATCGGTAACGTTGAGTTAACCCTGCAAACAGCTTCGTAGGGTTACGGTGTTTCTTGACCAGTCATTGACCAAGCGTTGGTCTGTACAAGAGGCACGAACGGCCGGGAAGGGGGCGCATGTTTCGAGGTACGACGGCCCGTACCGTGATCGCGGTCCTCTCCGCCGTCCTGCTCGCACTCCCGTTCTTCACTTCCACGACACCCTTCGCACCCGCGTACACGACAAGTCAGGCCCAGGCCAAAGCCCAGCCCGGAACCAAGCTCTCCGGCAAGGCGCCGCGCACCGATACGGTCACGCACCGCCACTGCGACCACTCCGGAGGCCCGACCGGCCCCCTGCGCACCCGCGACCGGCACCGCGCCGCCGACCTCGCGCCCGAGGTGCCCGAGCGCCCCTTCCTCGCACAGGACCCGGCGGCCGCCCGCGAACCGCTCGTGTCCGCCGCGCACCGCACGGCGAGACCCGCGACGGACCGCACTCCGGCCGCACTTCAGGTCTTCCGCTGCTGACAGCGGAGCACTGCCGCAAGTCCAGCAGTCCCCCCACTCTGTCGTGCAAGCCCGACGCGCCGTGCGGCGCGCCAGGAGGAGTCCCCCATGCAGCCCCTCATCGACAACGCCCGCACATTCGGACAGCGCCCTGAGGAGTTCGCCAAGCTGGCCGAAGGCCAGTCCCCGCAGGTCCTGTTCATCACCTGTTCCGATTCCCGGGTCGTACCGGCCCTGATCACGGGCGCCCGCCCCGGCGAGCTCTTCGAGCTGCGCACCGCGGGCAACATCGTCCCGCCGTACGCCTCCTCGCACCCCACCGGCGAGGCGGCCACCATCGAGTACGCCGTGGAGGTGCTGGGCGTCCGCGACATCGTCGTCTGCGGGCACTCGCACTGCGGTGCCGTGGGCGCCCTGGTCCGCGGCGACGACCTGACCGCCGTTCCCGCCGTGCGGGACTGGCTCACCCATGCCGCCCCGCGTCCGGCGGGGACGGCCGAGGACCCGGCCGTGGCCGAAGGCGTGCAGAGCCACGTCCTGACCCAACTGCTGCGGCTGCGTTCCTACCCGTTCGTCGACAAGAAGGTGACGGACGGTCAACTGACCCTGCACGCCTGGTACTACGAGGTGCACACGGGGTCCGTGCTGACCCACGACGTGTCCTCCGACGCCTTCCGCGCACTGTGAGGGCCGCCATGGACGACAGCACCCGCTTCCCTCATCTGCGGCAGGACTTCGCCGCCTCCCTCGTCGTCTTCCTGGTCGCGCTGCCGCTGTGCGTCGGCGTGGCCGTGGCCTCCGGGGTGCCGGCCGAACTCGGCCTGGTCACCGGCATCGTGGGCGGCATCGTCACCGGGCTCATGCGGGGCAGCAGCCTCCAGGTGTCCGGACCGGCGGCCGGGCTCACCGTGCTGGTCTTCGAGGCCGTACGGGAGTACGGGCTGCCCGCGCTCGGGGTGATCGTGCTCGCGACGGGCGCGCTCCAGATCCTCATGGGCGCCCTGAAGCTCGGGCGGTGGTTCCGGGCCATCTCGGTCTCCGTCGTCGAGGGCATGCTGGCCGGCATCGGGCTCGTGCTCATCGCCGGGCAGCTCTACTCGATGGCGGACGCCAAGGCGCCCGCCTCCGGCCTGGCGAAGATAGCCGGGCTGCCCGCGGCGCTCGCCGAGGCCGCCGCGGACCCCGGCGCCCTCGCCTCGGTCGGGCTCGGCGCGGGCACCATCGCCGTCCTCGTGCTGTGGAAGCGCGCGCCGAAGCGGCTGCGCACCCTCCCCGGGCCGCTCGCCGCGGTCGGTCTCGCCACGCTCGTGGCCCTGGCGTTCTCCCTGCCGGTGGCCACCGTGGAGGTGCGGGGGCTGCTGGACTCCGTCCAGCCGCCGTCCCTGACCGCGTTCGGCGAGCTGGCGAACATCGGCCTGCTCGGCACGATCGTCGCCTTCACCCTGATCGCGTCCGCCGAGTCGCTGTTCAGCGCGGCCGCGGTGGACCGGCTGCACGACGGCGCGCGCACGCAGTACGACAAGGAACTGATGGCGCAGGGCACGGGCAACGCGATCTGCGGTGTGCTCGGCGCGCTACCGATGACCGCGGTGATCGTGCGCAGCGCGGCGAACGTCCAGGCGGGCGCACGGACGAAGGCGTCCCGCGTCCTGCACGGCGTCTGGCTGCTGCTGTTCGCGGCGCTGCTGCCGGACGTGCTGGGGTACATACCGATCCCGGCCCTGGCGGGCATCCTGGTGTACTCCGGCGCCAAGCTCATCCCTGCACGGGAGATCGTGTCGCTGTGGCGCGAGCACCGTGGTGAGGCACTGATCCTGGTCGTCACGGCCGTGTCGATCGTCGCGGTCAGCATGTTCGAGGGCGTGCTCATCGGTCTCGCGCTGGCGGTCGCCAAGACCGCCTGGGAGGCCTCGCACATCAGGCTGGAGGTCGTGGACAAGGGTGCCGGACCGGTCCAGGCGTACCTGTGGGGCAACGCGACCTTCCTGCGGCTGCCGAAGATCCTCGACAGCCTGGAGGCGCTCCCCCAGGACCGGCCCGTCGAGCTCGACCTGTCCGGTCTGCACCACCTGGACCACGCCTGCCGTACGGCACTGGAGAACTGGGCCGAGCGGCACAGCGCGGCCGGGACCGAACCGGTGCGTGTCACGGCGGCATAGGGCGCCACACCGCGCGGGTGGCCGGTCCCGGGCCGATCGTGGCCCGGGACCGGCCACCGGGCATATCGTTACAGGAGCAGACATAACCGGCCTCTCACAGAGGGGGCGACATGCTCCAGGAGCTGGTGGTGGCAGCCGTGGCGGTGGGTTCCGCGAGCGCGGTGTACGTCGCGGCGGCGGCCCGGGTCGTCAAGCAGTACGAGCGCGGCGTGGTGTTCCGGCTGGGGCGGGTCGCCGGCGAGGTGCGGGCGCCGGGCTTCACCACGGTGGTCCCGTTCGTGGACCGGCTGCGCAAGGTCAACATGCAGATCGTCACGCTGCCCATCCCCGCGCAGGAGGGCATCACCCGCGACAACGTCACCGTGCGCGTGGACGCGGTCGTCTACTTCAAGGTCGTCGACGCGACGAACGCGATCGTCCAGGTCGAGGACTACCGCTTCGCGGTCTCGCAGATGGCACAGACGTCCCTGCGCTCGATCATCGGCAAGAGCGACCTGGACGACCTGCTGTCCAACCGCGAGAAGCTCAACCAGGGCCTGGAGCTGATGATCGACAGCCCGGCGATCGGCTGGGGTGTGCAGATCGACCGGGTGGAGATCAAGGACGTGTCCCTGCCGGAGTCGATGAAGCGGTCCATGGCCCGGCAGGCCGAGGCCGACCGTGAGCGGCGGGCCCGGATCATCAACGCGGACGCCGAACTCCAGGCCTCGAAGAAGCTCGCCGAGGCCGCCGAGGTGATGTCCGAGCAACCCGCCGCGCTCCAGCTGCGACTGCTCCAGACGGTGGTGGCGGTGGCCGCCGAGAAGAACTCGACGCTGGTGCTGCCCTTCCCGGTGGAGCTGCTGCGCTTCCTCGAGCGCGCGCAGGAGCGCCCCAGCGAGCGGTGACACGTGCTACGCGCGTGGTTCACGAGCCGCGCGCCGGGTGATAGACACAGCGGGATCACAGTTCCTGTCCGCCAGCAGGAAGGTTGCGTCCCCATGTCCGTCATGCCCGAGAACGGCCGTACGACCCGACGCCGGCTCCTCGCTCGCACGGGCGCCCTCGGCGTCTCGATCGCCTTCGCCGGAAACCTCACCGAACTCTTCGCGGGTACCGCCGCCGCGCAGACGCAGACCCTGGGCCGCCACGGCTACGGCCCGCTCGTCCCCGACCCGGACGGACTGCTCGACCTGCCGAAAGGTTTCCGCTACCGGGTCCTCTCCCGCGAGGGCGACCGGCTCCGCTCCGGCGAGGGCCAGGTCCCCTCCAACCACGACGGCATGTCCGCCTTCGACGGTGGTCACGGCCGCGTCCACCTGGTCCGCAACCACGAGAACCGCCCCACGGCGAAGATCTCCGTCCCGACGGTCGAGGGCCTCACCTACGACCCGGCGGGCAAGGGCGGGTGCACGGCCCTGACGCTGGACGCCCGGGGTCACGTCCTGTCGGAGCGGGTCGCCATCGCCGGTACGGCCGTCAACTGCGCGGGCGGACCCACCCCCTGGGGCACCTGGCTGACCTGCGAGGAGACCGAGGACAAGGCGGGCACCAACGGGTACACCAAGGACCACGGCTTCATCTTCGAGGTGGACCCGGCCGACCCGCACCGCACCGGCGCCGTACCGCTGACCGCGATGGGCCGCTTCCAGCACGAGGCGATCGCCGTCGACCCGAAGCGGGGAATCGTCTACGAGACGGAGGACGCGTTCCTCAAGCCCTTCGGCCTCTTCTACCGCTTCCTGCCCGAGAGGCCGCTGGGCGGCACCGGTTCGCTGCGTGCCGGCGGCCGGCTCCAGGCGATGCGGGTGCCCGGGGTGCCCGACCTCTCCTCGATCCAGGAGACGGGGGCCTCCTTCGACCGCGTCGAATGGGTGGACGTACCGGACCCGCTGGCGACCACGACCCCGGTCCGCCTCCAGGACTTCGGCGCGAAGGGCATCACCCACGCCCAGAAGCTGGAGGGCTGTTACTGGGGCGGGCGGTGCGTGTACTTCGTCTCGTCGTTCGCGCACAGCGCGGAGGGTTCGGCGGCCGACCACTACGGCCAGATCTGGCGGTACGACCCGTCGGCTCGCCGGCTGACCCTGGTGGTCGTCTTCGGCCCGGAGACCGACGTACAGCTCCCCGGCGAGTCGCCGGACAACATCTGCCTCGCCCCCAGCGGCGGCCTCATGGTGTGCGAGGACGGCAACGGCGCGCAGCACGTCTTCGGCGTCACCCGGCACGGCGAGGTGTACGCGATGGCACGCGGCCGTCAGAACATCGGCACGCCCGAGGCCCCGGAGTGGGGCGAGTTCGCCGGCGTCACCTTCTCACCGGACGGCCGGACGATGTACGTCAACTGCTACACACCGGGCACGACCTTCGCGGTGACGGGGCCCTGGCACGGGTAGCCGTCGAGGACGGCCGCCCCGCCCGGTGCGCGGGCGGGGCGGCCGTGCGGCAGGCGAACCCCGCGCATCTGGCGGACCATCTAGGGAGAGCACCGGAAGGAGTGCCGCGTGGCCGGGAAGAACGCGAAACACAGGGCCGGGCGGGGCGACGGTCTGCGAGAGCTGCTGCGGGTGCCCGGCGGCGAGCGCCCCGACCTCGGCGCTCACGACCCGGCGGCCACTCCGGGTGGTCCCGGCGACAAGGCCGCCGGCCTCGCGGACACCGCCCGGGCGCGGGAAGCGCTGGCCGAGCTGCAGGAGCGGCTGGTCGCGGCGAGCTCCGCGGGTGACCGGCGGCGGGTCCTGCTGATCCTCCAGGGCATGGACACCAGCGGCAAGGGCGGCACGATCAAGCACGTCATCGGCTCGCTCAACCCGTCCGGCTGCCGCGTCCGGGCGTTCAAGGCCCCCACGCCCGAGGAGCGGAAACACCACTTCCTGTGGCGTGTGCGGAAGGCGCTGCCGCAGCCCGGCGAGATCGGCATCTTCGACCGCTCGCACTACGAGGACGTCCTGGTCGCCCGGGTCCGCGGACTCGCCCCGAGACACGAGATCAACTGCCGCTACGACGAGATCAACGAGTTCGAGGAGTCCCTCGCCGACGACGGCGTCACCGTGATCAAGTGCTTCCTGCACATCTCCTACGAGGAGCAGCGGCGCCGCCTGCTCAAGCGCCTCGACAACCCGCGCAAGCAGTGGAAGTTCACCCCGGGCGACCTCGAGGACCGCAAGCTGTGGCCCGACTACCAGGAGGCCTACGCACTGGCCCTGGAGTTCTGCTCGACGCCGCCCGCCCCCTGGTACCTGATCCCGGCCGACCGCAAGTGGTACCGCAACTGGGCGGTCGGCAAGCTCCTCCTCGACCACCTGACGGAGCTCGACCCGCAGTACCCGAAGCCCGACTACGACGTGGCGGAGTATCGCCGGCGGCTGCTCGCGGACTAGGGCCCCGGTAGGGCATCGTTCGCCCCGTCGGGCAAGCGTTGCCTGCCGCGGCACTGGTTCCCGACCCTCCGGGGAGCCCGGACCACTGAACCCGCCGCGGCGGGGTACCCGGCCTCCATGACCGAGAACGCGCACGTCAACGGCTCGTACTGGCTGGAGACCGCACCCGGCGAGCCTCACCCCGCACTGGACGAGGACCTCACCGTCGACGTGGCCGTGATCGGTGCCGGCGTCGCCGGACTGAGCACGGCGTGGGAGCTGGCGCGGGCCGGAAGGACCGTGGCGGTGCTGGAGGCCGGACGCGTCGCGGCCGGCGTCACCGGACACACCACCGCCAAACTCACCGCGCTGCACACCATGATCTACGACAAGCTGCGCCACACCCGCGGCCCCGAGGGCGCGCGGCTGTACGCCCGCTCGCAGAGCGAGGCCGTCGAGCACGCGGCCTCGCTGGTGCAGGAGCTGGGCATCGACTGCGAGTGGGAGAAAAGGGACGCGTACACGTTCGTCCGCGACGCGGACCGGGTGGACGAGATCCGGGCCGAGGCCAAGGCCGCCGCCGCCGCGGGACTGCCGGCCGCGTTCACGACGGACACCGGGCTGCCGTTCCCCGTGGCGGGTGCGGTCAGGGTCACCGGGCAGGCCCAGTTCCATCCGCGCAAGTACCTGCTGGCCCTCGTCGGCGACCTTCTCGCGCACGGCGGGCGCGTGTACGAGGACACCACCGTGCTGGGCCTGGAGGAGGGCGAGCCGTGCCGGCTGTCCACCGCGACGGGCGCGACGGTGACCGCCCGGGACGTGGTGGTCGCCACGCACTACCCCGTCTTCGACCGCGCCCTGCTGTTCACCCGCCTCTCCCCGCGCCGCGAGCTGGTCGTCGCCGGGACCGTCGCCGCCGACCGGGACCCGGACGGCATGTACATCACGCCGGAGGAGGACACCCGCTCGGTGCGTACGGCGCCGTACGGCACCGACGGGCAGCGACTCCTCGTCGTCACCGGGGAACACTTCACGCCCGGCACGGGCGACACCCCGGCCCGTTTCGAGCGCCTCGGCGCCTGGGCAACCGAGCACTTCCCGGGCGTCGACCTGACGTACGCCTGGGCCACCCAGGACAACGACCCCACCGACACCGTGCCGCTGGTCGGCCCGCTGCATCCGGGCGCCCACCACGCCTACGTCGCCACCGGCTTCGGCGGCTGGGGCATGAGCGGCGGCATCATGGCGGGCCGGCTCCTCACCGCTCTGATCACGGGCACGCGGTGCGCGTGGAGCGAGCTGTACGACCCGCGCCGGCTGCGGTCGGCCGTGCGTGAGGCGCCCTCGTTCCTCAAGACCCAGGCGAAGGTGGCCCGCCACTTCGTCGGCGACCGGCTGCGGTCCGCGGAACCGGTGGAGGCGATCGAGCCGGGCGGCGGCGCCGTCGTGCGGGTCGGCGGCGACCGGCTCGCGGTGCACCGGGACGACGACGGCGCCCTGCACGCCCTGTCCGCGCGCTGCACCCACCTCGGCTGCCTGGTGGCCTTCAACGCGGCCGAACGGGCGTGGGAGTGCCCCTGTCACGGCTCCCGCTTCGACACGGACGGCAAGGTCGTCCAGGGCCCGGCCACACGGCCGCTGGAGCAGCGGGACATCTGAGCGGGTGACACCGGGGCCGACGCCAGCCGCGTTCACCTTCATATAGGACAAATCACCATACGTTCATCCGGTGATCCCTCTCGTACGACGCGTCACCGCCGTCTGCGCCCTGAGCGCCGCCCTCGCCGCCTGCGGCACGGCCCGTGTCCCGCAAGCGGCCCGCCCGGCCCCCTCCCCACCCGCCGCCGCCTCCCGTCCCCCGACGCTGGCCCCCGGCCCGGCAGGGCTCACGCCCGTCTTCAGGAACGGCCCGCGGACGCCGGACAAGACGGTCGCCCTCACCTTCGACGCCGACATGACCGCCGACCAGGGCCCCCGGGCGGCGGCGGGCGAGCGCTTCGACAATCCGCCGCTCGTCGCGGCCCTGCGGGCGCTGGAGGTGCCGGCCACGGTGTTCATGACGGGGCGCTGGGCCGAGCAGTACCCGATCCAGGCGCGGTCCATCGGCCGGGACCCGCTCTTCGAGGTCGCCAACCACTCCTACAGTCACCACGCCTTCACCGACGACTGCTACGGGCTGCCGACCGTGCCCGGGGACCGGATGCGCCTCGACGTCGAGCGCGCGTACACCGCCTTCCGCAAGGCCGGGGTGCCGGACGCGATGCCCTACTTCCGCTTCCCCGGCGGGTGCTACGACCGGCGGGCCCTGAAGGCGCTGACCCCGACCGGTGTCACCGCGGTGCAGTGGGACGTGGTGAGCGGCGACGCGTTCGCGACGGACCCGGACGCCGTGGCCCGGCAGGTGCTGGAGGGCGTACGGCCGGGTTCCGTGGTCGTCATGCACTGCACCCGCAGCGCCGCCCCGGCGACCGAGCGTGCCGTACGGACGATCGTGCCCGAACTCCGCGCGCGGGGCTTCCGCTTCGTCAAGGTGTCCGAGCTGATCGGGGCCGCGGGCCGACGGCGCTGACCGGCCTACCCTGGAGACATGAGCGAGAACGGCGAGAACGACTACTGCCTGGTCGGCGCGACCAGGCCGCCGCTGGCGGACGGGCCGCCGTACGCGGAGTGCGTGCAGTGCCGGAAGCCGACGGAGTACCCCGAGTCCTACAAAGGGATCACCCTGTGCCCGGTCTGCGAGTGGCAGGAGGCCCAGCGCACGGCCTGCTCGGGGTGACCCGCGGTCCTCGTCGGGGCCGGTCACGCGGGTGCGGGTGCCCCTGAGCGGTCAAGTAGCCTGCGTCTGTGAGTGACAGTCCCTTCCGGTCAGAGACCGGCGCCCGCGATCAGGCGCCGCAGTTCGTCCTGCCGCTGGTCGTGCGGATCGAGCGCGACGCACCGCCCGGCCGCACCGACGCCATGGAGACCGCCGCCCGCGCCGTACTGACCGTGCTGAGCGACGAGCGGTCGGCCGGCGACGGCGAGTGGGCGCAGGTGATGCGGGACTGGCAGGACGCGCGGATCCGCAAGGTGGTGCGGCGGGCCCGGGGCGCCGAGTGGCGGCGGGCCGGGGCGCTGCCCGGGATCACGGTGACGGGCAAGGCCGCGGAGGTACGGGTCTTCCCTCCCGTCCCGCTGGACGGCTGGCCGAAGGACCTGGCCCGGCTCCAGGTCTCCGGAACCGATCTCGACGACCCGGAGCCGCCGGTCGACGCGGACGAGACCTCGCCCGTGCTGTGGATGAACCCGGAGCTCGACATGTCCGCGGGCAAGGCGATGGCGCAGGCCGGTCACGGCGCCCAGCTGGCCTGGTGGGAGCTGTCGGACGAGGAGCGGACCGCCTGGCGGGACGCCGGTTTCCCGCTCGCCGTCCGTACCGCCGACCCGGCCCGCTGGCCCGAACTCACCACGAGCGGACTGCCGTTGGTGCGCGACGCCGGCTTCACGGAGATCGCCCCCGGCTCCTGCACGGTGGTCGCGGACCACCCGGCCCTGCGTTAGGCGGGTCCAGGGGGCCGTGCCCCCAGCTCGACGAGAGCCCGGGACTTCGCTCGCCGTTCGGTTCTTCCCGTCGCTTGAACATCGCGGACGCCCCGTTCGTACCTCCTGGCACCGGCCCGTCCCTCGCCATCGCGGCCCCGGCCACCACCGTGGGCGCGCCTTCCCGAACCTCAAATGTTGCTCTGAACGTTCCGCCCGAGGGGTTCGGGCCCGGCCGCCGGGGCCATACCCCCGTCACACCGGAGCGGACGGCGCGGCCGGCACGGAAGACACCGAGGAGGGGGACGAGCATGGAGCGACTGGGGACGGGCATCGGATGGCGGCCGGAGATCGCGGACGCCGTGGAGCGCATGCCCGGCATCGACTGGGTGGAGGTCGTGGCCGAGAACACCTGCCCCGGACACCTCCCCGCGTCACTGGTGCGGCTGCGCGAGCGCGGGGTCACCGTGGTGCCCCACGGCGTCTCCCTCGGCCTCGGCGGCGCCGACCGGCCCGACGCGGCCCGGCTGACGGCCCTCGCCGAGCGCGCCGAGGCACTGGG
Source organism: Streptomyces sp. NBC_00289 (assembly GCF_041435115.1). Lineage (NCBI taxonomy): Bacteria > Bacillati > Actinomycetota > Actinomycetes > Kitasatosporales > Streptomycetaceae > Streptomyces > Streptomyces sp. NBC_00289. Next base: position 2,932,965 of record NZ_CP108046.1, read on the forward strand.
CGCGCCGCTGGTCACCGAGCACATCGCGTACGTCCGGGCAGGCGGGGCCCTGACCGCCTCCCCGCTGCTGGAGGCGGGCCACCTGCTGCCCGTGCCGCGCACCCGGGACGCCCTCGACGTCCTGTGCGAGAACGTCCGCATCGCGCAGGACGCCCTGCCGGTGCCGCTCGCGGTGGAGAACATCGCGGCGCTCCTCGCCTGGCCGGGCGAGGAGATGACCGAGGGGCAGTTCCTGTACGAGCTGGCCGACCGCACCGGGGTACGGCTCCTCATCGACGTGGCCAACCTGCACACCAACCACGTCAACCGCGGCGAGGACCCGGCCAAGGCACTCGCCGAGCTCCCCCTCGAAGCCATCGCCTACGTCCACGTCGCGGGCGGCTTCACCCGCGACGGCGTCTGGCACGACAGCCACGCCCACCCGGTGCCGCGGCCGGTCCTCGACATCCTGACCGACCTCGCCTCCCGCGTCACCCCGCCCGGGGTGCTGCTGGAGAGAGACGAGAACTTCCCCGAACCGGCCGAGTTGGAGCGGGAGTTGGCGGCGATAGGGGCCGCACTGGTGGCTGGCCGGGAGGCAGCGGAGGTCGCGGGGGCGGGCCGGGAGGCAGCGGGTCTCGCGGAGGCAGACCAGCCGGACGCCGGCCGTACCGAAGCCGTCGGCACGCGGTCCGCCTTCCCCGGGTCCGCATCCCCCGACCTCGCCGCCTCCCCGCACTCCCATGCCCGCGTCCCCGCGTCGGCCGTCACCGACCCCGCGCGTCAGCGCCTCGCCCTCGCACAGGCCGCGCTGCTGTCCGCGCTGGTCGCCGGGACGCCCGTGCCCGAGGGCTTCGACCGGGTGCGGCTGGGCATCCAGGCGCGGGCGCTGGCCGCGAAGCGGGCGGATGTCGTCGCCAAGGTCGCGCCCGAACTGCCGGAGATCCTGGGAGACACCTACCGGCCCGCCTTCCTCGCCTACGCCCACGGCTGCCCGATGACCGGCGGCTACCGTCGCGATGCGCTGGACTTCGTGGGGCAGCTGCTGCTCGCCGGGCGACCCGACGATCCCCGGGTCCGCCGGGAGTTGCGCGCGTGGTGGCTGGAGAGGTCGGGCCCGGCACCGCTCTCGCACCGGCCCGCGCTCCGGCTGGCTCGCGCGACCCGACGGGTTCTGCTGCGCCGATGACCGCGTCCGGCTGACCGGAACCCGACGTTCCCGCGGCGCCGCTGACCAGCGCGACGCCGCACGCTCGCCCGCCCCGTGTCCGAGTGTGCCGGGTTTAACACCTGACACCCGCGCCATCGTCCGCGCACGCTTCCTTCACCTTTGCCCCCGTACGCCCCCTACTCCACCCCCTCCATTCGCCCCTTATGTCCGCCTGACAACCTTTCGCCCCTGTACGGCAGTTGGCAGCGACTCCGCAGTAATATGCCAACCCCGCACCCGAAGCGCATGGCGTGCGGTGCCGCGAAAGGAGGCACCTTGCGACCGCGACCGCCCATCAACGGCAGAGGCATTCTCAGCGGTACCGGACTCATCGTCATGGGCCTGACGGCGACCCTGGCCGCGCTGATCTTCCCGATCTGGTCGTACAGCGACAGGTCGGGCACAGACGTGGACGTCCTGAGTGCCCAGACCGTGTCGACGCAGTACGGGCCGCTGTCCGCGCTCGACCGGGAGTTCATCACGAAGGTCCGGCTGGCGGGCCTGTGGGAGCTGCCCGCCGGCCGGCAGGCGGAGGAGAAGGGCACCACCCAGGCCGTCCGCACGGCGGGCCGGCACCTGGTCGAGGGCCACACCTTCCTGGACGAGCGGGTGCGCGATGTCGCCCAGAAGCTCTCGCTCGCCCTGCCGAACGAGCCGAACGACCAGCAGAAGCAGTGGCTCGCCACCCTGAACGCGGCCCAGGGCGTGGACTACGACCGGCAGTTCGCCAACATCCTGCGGCTCGCGCACGGCAGGGTGTTCTCCGTCGTCGCCCAGGTGCGGGCCGGCACCCGCAACGTGCTCGTGCGCACCCTCGCCGACGACGCGAACACCACCGTGCTGGACCACATCAAGATCCTGGAGGCCACCGGGTACGTCGACTTCGACGCCCTGGCCCGGGACCTGGCCGCCGGCAGCACGGTCCCGACCACCGGCTCCCCCGTTCCGCCCGGCCCCGCCGTCGATCCGGCTCCGGCCCTTCCCGTGGCCCCGGATCCGGTCCCGAGCTACACACTGCCGCCGGCCGCCTCCACCCCGCTCCCGTCGCAGTCCCGCAATCCGTGACCCCGGCGGCAAGTGGAACGTCACGTACCGACAACGCTCGGTCCGGATTGTGAACAGGGCATGGCTTTACCCGGACCCGTTCGCATAGAAAAACCACATGCTCTGGGTTCTTCTCCTCCTGCTCGCCTGGGCCGCCGCCGGCACGGCCTGTACCCGGCTGTGCCTGGCCGCCGTACGCACGGCGGCCGGTGACGACGAGGCAGACGACGCGGCGGGCGTCCGACGGCACGATCTGACGCTCTACGAGGCGGCGTTCCTCTCCGGCGGCCCCCGACGGGTCGCCGACCTGACGCTCGTCTCCATGGCCCGGCAGCGGCGACTGCTGCTCGCCCACACCGGCTGGGCGACCGTCGTCGATCCGCGCGGGCGGGACGACCTGGAGCGCTCGGTGATAGGGGCCATCGGGCCGGAGGGGCAGTCCCGCATCGCCCCGGTACGCGCCGCCGCGGCCGCCGGCGACCCGGTGCGGGGCATAGGCGACCGCTTGGTCAGCGCCGGGCTCGCCGTACCCGACGGCGCCCGGACGAGCGTCGCGGCCGGAATGCGTCAGGTGCGCTTCGCCGCGCTGGCCGTCGTCGGGCTGGGCGCGATCGCGCTGCTGGTGCCCGCCCGGTCGGACATGCCGTCCACCCTGGTCGCCCTGTGGTTCGCGCTGCCGCTCGCACTCACCCTCAGCTGTCTGGCCATCGCGCGGGTCGAGGTCCATCCCTACTCGCGCTGGGCGTCGCCGGCCGGGCAGCGCCTGCTCGGCGCGCTGACCCGGCACACCGGTGGGGGCGACGACCGGACGTACCTCACCTCCGTCGCCGTACGCGGCATCCGCGCGGTCGGTGAGCCGGACCTGCGCGCGGCCTTCGCACACCGGGAGCCGTCCGGGCGCGACTGACACGCCGGGGGCGCACAGGGGGCATTGACGGCGACACCGGCCGACGGTGCTTGCCTTCCTCCATACGCGAACGAACCATCCCTTGTGTCGCCGCCGCGCACCGAAGGGACACCCGATGAGAGCTCCCGCCCTCTACACGGCCGCAGGGTCCTTGCTCCTGACCGCCCTCGCCGCCGCCCCGGCCGGCAGCACTCCGGGCACACCCGGCGCGGCGAAGTCCTCGCGCGCCGCGCCGGAGACGCGCGGTACCGCCGTCGCCGCCGCGCGGGCCCGGGTCGCCGGGATCACCTTCGGCGCCTGCCCCGACGCGGACGATCTGCCGGACAGCATGCGCTGCGGCACGGTGTCCGTCCCGCTCGACTACGCGCACCCCGACGGCAAGCTGATCAAACTGACCGTCAGCCGGGCGCCGGCCACACACAAGGACCCGCACAACAGCAAGCACCGGGTACCGCGGCAGGGCGCCCTGGTCTACAACCCGGGCGGTCCCGGCGGCTCCGGCATGTACTTCCCGCTGGTCGGCATGATGCCCGAGTGGAAGCGCGTCGCCGCGGCCTACGACCTCATCGGCTACGCCCCGCGCGGAGTCGACCGCTCAGCTCCCCTGTCCTGCAAGGACCCCAAGCACTTCTTCAAGGCGCCCTCGCAGGCACCGACGTATCCCTCGGAGTCGTACAAGAAGGAACGCGTCGCCCAGGCCAGGGCGTACGCGCGCGGCTGCGCCGCGCGGGCGGGCAGCGCGCTGCGGCACTACACCTCCCTCAACAACGCCCGTGATCTGGACGTCCTGCGGGCCGCACTCGGCGAGCCGAGACTGACGTTCATGGGCGCGTCCTACGGCACCTACCTCGGCGCCCTGTACGCGACGCTGTTCCCCTCGCACGTACGGCGGATGGTGTTCGACTCGGCCGTGAACCCCGACCCCGAGCAGGTCTGGTACCGCAACAACCTCGACCAGTCGGCCGCGTTCGAGGGCCGCTGGGCCGACTTCCGGGAGTGGGTCGCGCGGCACGACGACGTGTACGGGCTCGGCAGCACGGCGGAGCAGGTGCTGCGCAGCTACGAGAAGGTGCGGGCGGAGCTGGCCGCGAAGCCCGCGGGCGGCACGGTGGGACCCGGCCAGTTGCAGGGCGCGTTCCTGACGGCCGGGTACTACGACGACTACTGGCCGCACCGTGCGCAGGCGCTGTCGGCGTATCTGAAGGGCGACCCGAAGCCGCTGATCGAGCAGGCCGGTCCGCATCCGGAGGCGGCGAAGGAGGCGGAGAACAGCAACGCGGTCTACACGGCGGTGGAGTGCAACGATGCCGCCTGGCCGACGGACTGGAAGGTCTGGGACCGCGACAACACCCGGCTCGCGCGGGTGGCGCCCTTCGAGACCTGGGACAACGTGTGGACGAACCTGCCGTGCGCCTACTGGCCGGCCCCGCGTCAGGAGCCTCTCGACGTGCGGACAGGGCCGGGCGAGCTCCCGGCGACCCTGATCCTGGCCGCCGAGCGGGACGCGGCGACGCCGTACGACGGCGCCCTGGAGCTGCACCGGCGGCTGTCCGGTTCGGTCCTGGTGACCGAGCGGGACTCCGGCACGCACGGCATCGCGGGCGGCCCGAACGCCTGCGTCAACGGCTACCTGGACGCGTACCTGCTGGACGGCCGGCTCCCGGTGCGGCACGCGGCCTGCGCAGCGCACCCGGAACCCGAGCCGAAGCAGCCCGACCGCTCCCGCGGGGCCCCGGCCGCACATCCGGCCCGCTGACCGAGGGCAGCGGGCCCCACCCGCGCCCTGATCAGGCCAGCCCGGCCACCAGCTCGGCCACGGACTTGCGGCGCCCCGTGTAGAAGGGCACCTCCTCGCGGACGTGCATGCGGGCCTCGGAGGCGCGCAGGTGGCGCATGAGGTCGACGATGCGGTACAGCTCGTCGGCCTCGAAGGCCAGCATCCACTCGTAGTCGCCGAGGGAGAACGAGGCGACCGTGTTGGCCCGCACGTCCGGGTAGCCGCGGGCCATCTTGCCGTGGTCGGCGAGCATGCGGCGGCGGTCCTCGTCGGGCAGCAGGTACCAGTCGTAGGAGCGCACGAAGGGGTAGACGCTCACGTAGTCGCGGGGCGTCTCGTCGGCGAGGAACGCCGGGATGTGCGAGCGGTTGAACTCGGCGGGGCGGTGCAGCGCCATGTTCGACCAGACCGGCTCGAGCGCACGCCCCAGCTTCGTCCGGCGGAAGAGGTTGTACGCCTCCTGGAGCTGGTCGGCGGTCTCGGCGTGCCACCAGATCATGAGGTCGGCGTCGGCGCGCAGGCCGGACACGTCGTAGGTGCCGCGGACCGTCACGTCCTTCGCGGCGAGCTGGTCGAACAGCTCCTGGACCTCGTCGGCGTAGCCCGCGCGGTCCTCGGGCAGCACGTCCTTCAGCCGGAAGACGGACCAGAGCGTGTAGCGCATGACCTCGTTGAGGTCCTTGGCCAGCTTGCCCTTGTTCGGGATCCTGCCGGGCTCGGTGGTGGGGGCGTCGTCACTCATGGTCCTCATTCTCCCGCGCCCGCGGTCCGGCTCCGCACCGGGTCCGCGGAGAGCTGCTCCACGGCGGCGTACGCGCTCGCGATGCAGGCCGGGATGCCGACACCGTCGTACACCGCGCCGCAGACCGCGAGGCCCGGGAGCTTGCCGAGGTGCTCGCGGACGCGGGCCACGCGCGCGTGGTGGCCGACGGGGTACTGGGGCAGGCCGTCGTCCCAGCGGGTGACGCGGGTGTCGACGGGCGTGGCGGCGAGGCCGGTCGCCTGCTGGAGGTCGTGCCGCGAGACGTCCACCAGCTCGGCGTCCTCGCGCTGGAGGATCTCGGCCTCGCCGTGCCGCCCGACGGAGGTGCGCAGGACCACCAGGTCCGGGTTGGCGTCGGCGATCCAGCCCCATTTCTGGGAGGCGAAGGTGGACGCCTTGATGGTCCGCCCGTCGACGGGGGGCACGAGGAAGCCGCTGCCCTCGGGGAGCGCGGTGTCGCCCCGGCGGTAGGCGAGGGTGACCAGCGCCATGGAGGCGTAGGCGACGGCGTCGAGTTCGGCGGCGGCCGCGGGGGCCTCGGCGCGCAGCAGGCGGGCGGCGGCCGGGGCGGGCACGGACACCACCACCGCGTCGGCGTGCAGCACCCGGTCGCCGGCGACGACCCGCCATCCGCCGGACGCCTCGCGCCGCAGCTCCGTCACCGGCGCGCGGGTGACGATCTCGCCGCCCCGCGCGCGCACCGACTCCGCCACCGCGAGCGGGAGGCCGCCCACACCCCCCTCGATGCCCATGAACACCGGCCCGCTCTGCTGGGCCGCGGCCGCCTTCGCCTGGATCTCGCGGACCGCCTCGGTGAGGGAGTGGTGGGTCTGTGCGGCCTGGAAGAGCTGGGGGACGGCCGAGCGCATCGAGATGCGGTACGCGTCGCCCGCGTACACACCGCCGAGCAGCGGCTCGACCAGCCGGTCGACGACCTCGCGGCCGACCCGCGCCGCCACGTACTCGCCGACGGCGACGTCCTCGCCGACCTCCGTGACCGGCAGGTCGGCGTCCCGCTCGACGCGGCGCAGCCCCTCGTCGGACAGGACCCCGGAGAGGGCGGAGGCGGTGCCGGGCACGCCCATGACGTGGCCCTTGGGCATGGGGCGCAGCACGCCGCGGGTCCAGAGGGAGGCGGTGGCGGTGGCCGGTGGCCGGAGCCGGTCGGCAAGGCCCACCTCCCGGGCCAGGGCCACCGCTTCGGGTCGGCGGGCCAGCATCGACTCGGCGCCGAGGTCCACGCGTGCGCCCGCGACCTCGCCGGGCAGCAGCTTGCCGCCGACGCGGTCCGAGGCCTCCAGGACGGTCACCCGCGCCCCGCGCTGCAACAGCCGGTGGGCGGCGGCCAGCCCGGCGATGCCCGCTCCGACGACCACGACCCGCTCCGGGCCCGTACGAGTCTCCACTTCGCGCATGCCCCCAGCCTCTCAGACCCCGCTGACAGTCCGTCCGCGCCCCGGATCCCGGCCGCGGTGTCCGGCGCGAGTCCTGACCGTGACCTCATCGGGACCGGCGCGGGCCAACGTCCCGCCGTGCTCGGGCGTCGAAGAAGCGTCAGTCGTCACAACCCGGGGGGTACGCCCACATGCGCGCACGAACTCAGCTACGACCCGTTCACGCCCTGGCCGGGCTTCTGCTGGCCTCCGCTCTCGCGCTGGCCGGTTGCGGCGGCGCGGACAGCTCCGACTCCGGCGGCGACTCCGCCGCCCTGTCCAAGAGCGACGGGAAGGCGGCCGGCCAGGGGTCCGCCGCCGACAGCGTCGGCGGCGCCGAGGGCCGGACGGCCACCGCGCCGACGAAACTGCCCACGAGCCACATCATCCGCACCGCCTCCCTGACCGTTCAGGTCAAGGACGTGCCGAAGGCCCTGGACGAGGCCCGCAGCACCACCGAGACCGCGGGTGGCTACGTCGGCAAGGAGTCGACGTCCCGGGACGAGGCGGGCAACGAGTACACGCGCGTGGTGCTGCGCGTGCCCGTCGACCGGTACGACGAGGTCCTCGCCGACCTGGAGGGCGCGGGCAAACTCCTCGAACGCGACGTGAAGGCCCGCGACGTGACCGACCAGGTCGTCGACGTGGACAGCCGGATCGCGTCACAGCGCGCCAGCGTCGCCCGGGTCCGCGAACTCATGGACCGGGCCACCAAGCTCAGCGACGTCGTGACCCTGGAGGGCGAGCTGAGCACCCGCGAGGCGAACCTCGAGTCGCTGCTCGCCCAGCAGGCGTCCCTGAAGGACCGCACGAGCCTGGCCACGATCACCCTGTCCCTGTCCCAGAAGCCGGTGCACAAGGCCGCCGAGGACGACGACCCGGGGGTCGTCGACGCGCTGGCGGGCGGCTGGGGCGCGTTCGTGACGATGCTGCGCTGGATCGTGGTGGCCCTGGCGGCCGTCCTGCCGTTCGTCGCGGGAGCGGCGCTGCTCGTGCTGGTGTGGCTGTGGCTGGTACGGCCCCGGCTGGCGCGCGGGCGGCGTACCGGGCACGCGGGGACCGGGCCCGTGCCGACCGCACGTGCCGCGACCGCGCCGGAGCCGCTGCCGGCCACCCCGCCGACCCCGCGGTCCGAGCGCCCGAGGGAGGGCGACGACACCGACTGAGCGGGCCTGGCAGGGGGCGAAATGCCCTGTCGCCGTAGCGTGTTCGCATGAGCATGAGCGCGACGAACCGTGGGACAGAGCGACTGGTGGTGATCGGCGGCGACGCCGCGGGCATGTCCGCGGCGTCGCAGGCACGCCGTCTGAAGGGCCCCGGGGAGCTGGAGATCGTGGCCTTCGAGCGGGGCCACTTCACGTCCTACTCGGCCTGCGGCATCCCCTACTGGGTGGGCGGGGACGTGCCCGAGCGGGACCAGCTGATCGCCCGTACGCCCGAGGAGCACCGGGCGCGCGGCATCGACCTGCGCCTGCGCACCGAGGTCACGGAGATCGACGTCGCCGGGCAGCGGGTACGCGCGCGTGACGTCGACTCCGGCGCCGAGTCCTGGACGTCGTACGACAAACTCGTGATCGCGACCGGAGCCCGGCCGATCCGCCCCGCCATGCCGGGCGTCGACGCGCGCGGGGTGCACGGCGTGCAGACGCTCGACGACGGCCAGGCGCTCATCGACACCCTGGCCCGCACGAGTGGCCGGCGGGCGGTGGTCGTCGGCGCCGGTTACATCGGGGTGGAGATGGCCGAGGCGCTCATCAACCGGGACTATGAGGTCACGGTCGTCAACCGGGGCAAGGAACCCATGTCGACGCTCGATCCCGACATGGGGCGGCTCGTGCACACGGCCATGGAGGGCCTGGGCATCACCATGGTCGACGACGCCGAGGTCACCGAGGTCCTCACAGGTGAGGACGGCCGGGTGCGGGCGGTGGTCACCGAGGACGCCGAGTATCCGGCGGACGTCGTGGTGCTCGGCATCGGCGTACGTCCCGAAACGACGCTCGCGCGGGCGGCGGGGCTCCCGCTGGGCTCCCACGGCGGACTGTTGACCGACCTGGCGATGCGGGTGCGCGGGCACGAGAACATCTGGGCCGGCGGGGACTGCGTCGAGGTGCTCGATTTGGTCTCCGGGCAGGAACGGCACATCGCCCTGGGCACCCACGCCAACAAGCACGGGCAGGTCATCGGCACCAACGTGGGCGGCGGTTACGCCACGTTCCCGGGCGTCGTCGGCACCGCCGTGAGCAAGGTCTGCGCACTGGAGATCGCGCGCACGGGGCTGCGCGAGAAGGACGCCCGCCGGGCCGGCCTGCGGTTCGAGACGGTCACCATCGAGTCGACGAGCCGAGCCGGCTACTACCCCGGCGCCTCGCCCATGACGGTGAAGATGCTCGCCGAGCGCCGCACGGGGCGGCTGCTCGGCGTACAGATCGTGGGCACGGAGGGCGCGGGCAAGCGGGTCGACATCGCCGCCGTTGCCCTCACGGCGGGCATGACGGTGGAACAGATGACCAGCCTGGACCTCGGCTACGCGCCGCCGTTCTCACCCGTCTGGGACCCGGTACTGGTGGCGGCCCGCAAGGCGGTGGCCAGGGTGCGGGCCTCCGCGGACCGGGCCGAAACGGCCTAGGCCGTCGTGCCGTTGATCCGTTCGATGGCCTGACGGGCCTGGTCGGCCGGCTGCTGCCGGGGCGGCAGCGCGGAGACGGAGGCACTGGCGGTCATGGCACTGGTGGTCATCGGCGCCGGCTGCTCGCCCGCCGGTTTCGCGTGCGCCGCGGAGCGGGCGGAGCGCAGCCGGTGGCTCACCGCCTCGTCGAGGGTCACCGGACGCTGCATCTGCGTGGCCAGCCTGCCGGCCTCCTGGCCGAGCCTGGCCACGTCCTCCCACGGCAGGCGGACCACAAGGGAGATCTCCGCCTCACCGTCGGGCAGCGCCTGCATCGGGGGAGTAACTCGGTCGTTCATCGCCTGTTCCTCACGTCGTCCCCGCGACCCGCCTTTCCCGCGCCGCGGGCGGTTGAGAGGACATACGCACGGGCGGACGCCGCCGTTCACCGATTCGGCGGGCGCAACGAGGGCAGTACTTCCTTGTGGTCATCCCCGTTCATGACGTGAATCCGGTGCGCCGCACGCCCTATGTGACGTATGCGCTGATCGCTGCGAATGTTCTCGTCTTCCTGTTCACTCCCGGCCTCGCCGGTTCCGTGACGGGCGACAGCGACCTGTCCCAGCTGTGTCACCTCCAGGCGTTCCTGGACCACTACGCCGCGGTGCCACAGGAGTTGATCCACCACCAGCTGCCGCGCTCCGTCCCCACCGGCGAGGTCGGGACGAGCCTGCAGGGGACGCCCGGCTGCGTGGTGGGCCCGCCGGACTACGACAAGTCCCCACCCCTCAGCGTCTTCACGGCGATGTTCCTGCACGGCGGCTGGCTGCACCTGCTGGGCAACATGCTCTTCCTGCTGATCTTCGGCAACAACGTCGAGGACCGCATGGGACATGTGCGCTTCGCGCTCTTCTACGTCGCCTGCGGCTACGCGGCCTCGTACGGCTTCGCGCTGCTCAACGACGACTCGGGCGACCCGCTGATCGGCGCGTCGGGAGCCATCGCCGGGGTGCTGGGCGCCTATCTGGTGCTGTACCCGAAGGCCAGGGTCTGGGTGCTCGTCCCGTTCCTGGTGTTCCTGCCGCTCAGACTGCCGGCCTGGATGGTGCTGGGCTTCTGGTTCGTGCTCCAGGCGGTGTACTCGTCCGGGGAGGGCGTCTCCGAGGTCGGCACCGTGGCGTACGCGGCGCATGTGGTCGGCTTCCTCGCCGGGATGCTGATCGCCTGGCCGCTGCGGCCCGGCACTCCGCCACCGCCGGAACCGCGCGGCCTGCTGTTCGGCAGGAAGGCACGGCCCCGGCACACGTGGTGAGTGTGCCCGCCCGGTTCAGCGCGCGGTGTGGGTGTGGACGTACTCCACGAGCCGGGTCAGCGCGTCCGGGTCCGTGGCCGGCATGACGCCGTGGCCCAGGTTGAAGATGTGACCCTCCAGACCCTCCGCCGCGTCAAGGACCTCGCGCGTGTGGGCCTCGACCGCCTCGGTGGTGGAGAAGAGCACGGTCGGGTCGAGGTTGCCCTGCAGCGCCTTGCCGGGGCCGACACGGCGGGCCGCCTCGTCCAGCGGGACGCGCCAGTCGACGCCCATGACGTCCGCGCCGGCCTCGCCCATCAGGCCGAGCAGTTCGCCGGTGCCGACGCCGAAGTGGATGCGCGGCACGCCGTACTCCGCGACCGCCCGGAAGACCTTCGCCGAGGCGGGCATCACCGAGCGCCGGTAGTCGGCGGGGGCGAGCGCGCCGGCCCAGGAGTCGAAAAGCTGGACGGCGGAGGCACCCGCCTCGATCTGGACCTTCAGGAACGCGGCCGTGATGTCGGCGAGGCGGTCCAGCAGGTCGGCCCACAGCTGCGGGTCGCCGTACATGATCGCCTTGGCGTTCTCGTACGTGCGGGAAGGGCCACCCTCCACGAGGTAGCTCGCGAGGGTGAACGGCGCGCCCGCGAAGCCGATCAGCGGGGTGGCGCCGAGCTCACGGGTCAGCAGGCCGATCGCCTCGGTGACGTAGCCGACGTCCTCCGGGGTGAGGTCGCGCAGCTGGGCGAGGTCGGCACGGGTGCGGATCGGCTTCTCGACGACCGGGCCGACGCCGGGCTTGATGTCGAGGTCGACACCGATGGCCTTGAGCGGGACGACGATGTCGCTGAAGTAGATCGCCGCGTCCACGTTGTGCCGGCGCACCGGCTGAAGCGTGATCTCGGTGACCAGCTCGGGCAGCATGCAGGACTCGAGCATCGGGATGCCCTGGCGCACCTTGCGGTACTCCGGCAGGGAACGCCCGGCCTGCCGCATGAACCACACGGGCGTGTGCGGCACGGGCTCGCGCCTGCACGCCTTCAGGAAGGCTGACTCGTAAGTCGCTGTCGGCTGCTTGCCCGCGGGGCTCTGGTTGGCGCTCACGACGAAAAGTCTCGCACGCCGCACCGACACCGCCGGACCGCGGGGCGCGCCGCCCCGGCCCGTTCGCAACGGCGCGTTCCGGACAGGCGGCCCTCGCACGGGTGTCCCTCCCCGCACGGAGGCCCCGTTCCCCTTAACCTTCCCCGCATGGCTGCGGCTCAGGGACGACTGTCGGACGGCGCTGACGGAATGGACGACACCAAGGAGGGGGACCGGGATGGGAGCGGTGCGGCTCCGCCGCCCTTCCGGGCGGCCGTCGACGCGCTGAGGTCCGCGCGGCTGCGGCCGCAGATCGAGATCGAGCCGACCCGCGCACCGCAGCGGCTCGCCCCGCACGCGTACGCGCTGGAGGCCGCGGTCGTCGACGGCGACCAGGACCTGGCCGACGGCCGGCTCGTCCTGCTGCACGACCCGGCCGGACACGACGCCTGGCAGGGCACCTTCCGTCTGGTGACGCTGGTGCGCGCGGAGCTGGAGCCGGAGATGGCGGCCGACCCGCTGCTGCCCGAGGTGTGCTGGTCCTGGCTGACCGGCGCGCTCCAGGCGCGCGGTCTGTCGTACGGCGAACCGAGCGGCACCGTCACGCGCGCGAGCTCGCACTACTTCGGCGGCCTGGCGGAGCGACCGGCCGCCTCACAGATCGAGATCCGGGCCTCCTGGACCCCCCGCGAGGGCCTCGGCGACGTCCCGGACACGGCGGCCCACCTGGCCGCCTGGTGCGACCTGCTGGCCCAGATCGCGGGCCTGCCGCCGGCCGGCCCGGGCGACGCGTCGGTGGTGACACTGCCCCAGCGACGGGGCCCACAGTCCCGCTGACCTTGACCGATCGGCGCGCCTCGCCGCTCCGGCCCGCCCCATGACCGGCCGACACGCCCGCCGCCGCGCCCCGCTTCCGTGACCGGTCGACGCGGTCGGCCCGCCACGCGTCTCGGCTTTCACCCCGGCCCGGCGGCACGCCCGATCGGTGCCGCCTGTCCGGGCGCTTCTGGGCGCTACCGGTCGCCGTCGCGGGCCACTGCACCCTGTCTGGACGGCCGGATCTGATCACCCCTCGCACACCCCTTCGCAGTGGCCGTCCGGATCCCGTACAGGTGCATCCCCATGGCCGACCGGGCACCGTCGCGTGGGACCACCTCCAGAGGACACGACCGTCGCCGTCGGCGCACCCCTGGCAGCGTCCGGCCACCGTCGCCCGTCGGACAGCCGAGACCGCTACCGGCCGCCCCACCGGCGCGTGGTCACCACACCCCGCAGGCACGACAGGCGGCCCGCCCCGCTCGGCCACCCTTCGCAGGCGTCACTCGGCGCGACCCGTCCCTCAGCGCGACCCCTCGGTACGGCCGCACCGGGGCCCTCGCAGCGTCCGTCGCCGCCCCCGTCCGTCCCGTCGGCACAATCCCTCGCCCGAGCCCGTCACCCACACCGGCCGTTGGGCATCTCTTTGTCGATACGGCCACTTTCGGCCGCGTATCGACGCGGACCGAAACCGTTCGGTCTTCGAATGATCGCTCGCGCGTCCGAATTGCACGGATTGTTACTCACCAGATCGTGATCATTCTCTAAAGGCCCACGGGTTTGATGCCGAAGACGACTGTGACCTTGAAAGCACGGTTCCTCCCGGCTTCATCCCCACAAGCCGGCCCCGTCCCCCACCCAGGAGGCCTGGTGTCCGTTCTCCTCGAGCAGCCCGCAAGCCTGGTCGCCTACCGCCCGAACAAGCCGACCGCCATGGTGGTCGTGGCCGACCCGCGCGTCCGCTCCACCGTCACCCGCCACCTGTGGGCGCTCGGTGTGCGCGACGTCATCGAGGCCTCGTCCGTCGCGGAGGCTCGTCCCCGCATCGGCAACCCCCGAGACATCTGCGTCGCCGACGTCCACCTGCCCGACGGCTCCGGGCTCACCCTGCTGTCCGAGACCCGTGCCGCGGGCTGGCCCAACGGCCTGGCCCTGTCCGCCGCCGACGACATCGGCGCCGTACGCAACGCCCTGGCCGGCGGCGTCAAGGGATACGTCGTCACCGGCACCCGCACCAACGTCGGGCTCCCCACCCGACCGGGTGTCGCCCCCATCGGTTCGGCCGCCGCCCGTATGCACCGCCGCCCCCCGGGTGCCCCGAGCCACCCGGGCGGCTACCGCGAGCTCTCCGGCCGCGAGGTCGAGGTGCTGAGACTGGTCGCGGAGGGCCAGTCGAACAAGGCGATCGGCGTCTCGATGGGCCTGTCCGCGCTGACCGTCAAGAGCCACCTCGCTCGTATCGCCCGCAAGCTCGGCACCGGTGACCGGGCCGGCATGGTCGCCGTGGCCCTGCGGACCGGCATCATCCACTGACCCCGATTCCTTCGTCCCCCGCCGATCCCCCGATCCTTTGATCCCCCGATCGGCCCGACTTCCCCGCCTTCCCCGACACCCCGCCTCCACCATTCACGGACGTGAACAGGATCGGCCGCCGGTTCCCGTCCGCGTACCCCACCCGTCGTGAACCGGATGTTTCACCGACCTGACTGGTTTACGACCCCCAGGCGCCCGCCGACGGAACGTTCCGTCGGCGGGCGCTGTCCATACACAGATACCCTTGACATGTGACCGACGCCCAAGACACCGCAGCAGACAGCACACTGCGCACCACCGGAGGCGCCCCTCCGGACGACGGCGGATCTGCTACGGAGGCGCCGATCCCCTTGCTGGAACCCCGTGAGGGCATTCCGCCCGTGATCACCGAGGACGACGCCCTCGCCGAGGTGATCGCCGCGTTCGCCGCGGGCTCCGGCCCGGTCGCCGTCGACGCCGAACGCGCGTCCGGCTACCGGTACGGGCAGCGCGCCTATCTGGTGCAGCTGCGCCGCGAGGGCGCCGGGACGGCGCTGATCGATCCCGTGGCCTGCCCCGACCTCTCCGGCCTGGGAGAGGCGCTCTCCGGCGTGGAGTGGGTCCTGCACGCGGCCACTCAGGACCTGCCGTGTCTGCGCGAAATAGGCATGGTGCCCACGAGCCTCTTCGACACCGAGCTGGCCGGTCGGCTGGCCGGGTTCCCGCGGGTCGGCCTCGGCGCGATGGTCGAGGGCGTGCTCGGCTTCGTTCTGGAGAAGGGCCACTCGGCCGTCGACTGGTCGACCCGGCCGCTGCCCGAGCCCTGGCTGCGCTACGCGGCCCTGGACGTGGAACTCCTCGTCGACCTGCGGGACGCGCTGGAGAAGGAGCTGGACCGGCAGGGCAAGCTGGAGTGGGCCCGGCAGGAGTTCGACGCCATCGCCGCGGCCCCGCCGGCGGAACCGCGCAAGGACCCGTGGCGCCGCACCTCCGGCATGCACAAGGTGCGCCGGCGGCGGCAGCTGGCCGTGGTGCGCGAACTGTGGGAGACCCGGGACCGGATCGCGCAGCGACGGGACGTGTCACCGGGCAAGGTGCTCAGTGACGCGGCCATCGTGGAGGCGGCGCTCGCCGTGCCGACCACGGTGCAGGCCCTGGCCGCGCTGAACGGTTTCGGGCACCGCGTGGGACGCCGTCAGCTGGACCAGTGGCAGGCCGCGGTGGACCGGGCGCGGGCCCTGACGGACGCCGCGCTGCCGCAGCCGGGCCAGCCGGTGGCCGGGCCGCCGCCGCCCCGCGCCTGGGCCGACAAGGACCCCGTCGCGGCGGCTCGCCTCTCGGCGGCCCGGGCGGCGGTCTCGGCGCTGGCCGAGCAGCTCGGCATGCCGCAGGAGAACCTCATGACGCCGGACACCGTACGGCGGGTCTGCTGGGAGCCGCCGCAGGTGGTGGACGCCGAGTCGGTGGGCGCCGCGCTGGCCGGGTACGGGGCACGGCCGTGGCAGGTCGAGCAGGTCACGCCCGTGCTGGTGGCCGCGTTGTCGGCACCCCCGCAGGAGGCGTAGCAGGCGGAGGAGGGCGAACCCTTCGGTGGCCGAGCCGCGGGTCGGCCACCGCCGTCGAAGGGGCATGCCGTACGGCGGTCCGGGGCGCCCCGGACCGCCGTACGGCATGTCCCCCTCCCCGCCGCACCGGCAGGTCCCTCACCTGGTCGCGCCTCGGGTGAAGCCGTTGTAGATGAACCTCTGCAGGCTCAGGA
This sequence comes from Streptomyces sp. NBC_00289, assembly GCF_041435115.1. Classification (NCBI taxonomy): domain Bacteria; kingdom Bacillati; phylum Actinomycetota; class Actinomycetes; order Kitasatosporales; family Streptomycetaceae; genus Streptomyces; species Streptomyces sp. NBC_00289. The sequence continues at coordinate 2,949,147 of NZ_CP108046.1, forward strand.
ACACGACCAGCGTCGGCAGGATGACCAGGATCGCTCCGGCCGAGATGGTCTCCCAGTGCGCCCCGTAGGGCCCGCGGAAGCGGAACAGGGACGTCGAGATCACGCCAAGATCCTCGGAGGGCATGTAGAGGAAGGGGATGTAGAAGTCGTTGTAGACGGTGATCCCCTTCACGATCACGACGGTCGCGATCGCCGGCCTGAGCAGCGGGAAAATGATCTTCCGGTAGATCGTGAAGGCGTTGGCGCCGTCCAGGCGGGCCGACTCGTCGAGGGAGACCGGGATGGACCGTACGAACTGCAGGAAGATGTAGATCGACACGATGTCCGTGCCCATGTAGAGCACGATCGGCGCCCACAGCGAGTCGAACATCCCGAAGCTGTTGACGATCTGGAAGGTCGCCACCTGGGTGGTCACGCCGGGGACCAGCGCGGCGATCAGGAACAGGGCGACCACCAGCCGCTTGAGGCGGAAGGTGAACCGGTCGATGGCGTAGGCGGTCATCGAGCCGATGAGGACCGTGCCGCCGATGGCGAACACCAGGATGAAGGCGGTGTGGCCGAACGCCGCGAGCATTCCGCCGTCCTGGAACGCCGTCACGTAGTTGTGGAGGTTGAACAGGTCGCCGGGGAGGGTCAGCGCGCCACTGCCGTCCGCCATCTCCCCCTCGGACTTGAGGGAGGTCAGCAGGACGACGCCGAGCGGCAGCAGGACGACCGCCGCCGCGAGGACGAGCGACAGGTACACGAGGGTGCGGGCCACGGCACGGCGCGTCATACGAGGTCCACCTTGTCGTCGGGGACCAGGCGCCGCTGCAGCCAGGTCACCAGCAGGATGATCAGCAGCAGCACGATCGCGGCCGCCGAGGCGAGTCCCGTCTTGTTGAACCGGAAGGCCAGGTTCAGCGTCTGGATCACGAAGGTCTCGGTGCCGGTCGCGCCGCCGGTCATGATGTACGGGATCTCGAAGGCCGACAGCGAGCCGGAGACGGACAGGATCACCGTCAGCGTCAGTACGGGTTTGATGCCGGGCGCGATGATGTGACGGAACTGGCGCCAGCGGTTCGCGCCGTCCAGTTCGGCCGCCTCGTACAGCTCCCCCGGGATGGACTGGATCGCGCCGAGGAACAGGACGAAGTTCAGGCCCATGTAGCGCCAGACCGAGACGCCGGCCAGCGAGACGTTCGCGGAGACCGGTGTGCCGAGCCACGCGTGGTCGGAGTGGTGTCCGAAAAGGCTCAGCACGGAGTCGAGCGTGCCGCCGTCCTGGAAGAAGTAGAGGAAGACGAAACCGATCGCGACCCCGTTGATCAGGTACGGGAAGAAGAGCACGCCCTTGAAGAAGTTGCGGAAGCGGACCTGGAAACTCAGGATCGTCGCGAAGTAGAGCGCGGCGACGATCTGGACGACGGACGCGGCGAGGTAGTAGCCGCTCACGAAGAACACCCGGAAGAGGTCGTCCCGGGTGAAGAGCTCCGTGTAGTTCTCGACGCCCGTGTAGTGCAGTTCGGGGCTCACCCCGTCCCAGTCCGTGAAGCTGTACGCGACCATGTTGACGATCGGCGCGTAGGTGAACGTGACGAGCAGGGCGAGCGGGGCGATCAGGAAGAGCCAGGGGGTGACGCCCCGCCACAGGCGTGCGGGGCGGGGCGCGGGCGCCGGGGCGGGGACGGCGGGCGCCGCTCCCACCCCGGCGCCGGACGCCGCCTTCTCGGTGGTGTCCGTCATCAGGACCCCAGGTTCTTCCGGGTCTCGGTCCAGCGCTTGCCGAGGTCGGCGAAGAAGTCGTCCAGGGTGCCCCGCCGCGCTCCGCGGGCGAGGTCGACGAGCTTCTGCCGGTATTCGGGGGCGTTGATGCCGACCTCCGACTCGGTGTCGATCAGCTTGACCCGGGCGCCCTCGGTGTCGTCGAGCTCGATGAGCTTCACGCCCGCGTCCTCGTAGGGCCGGAGCACCTCGGGCAGCGGGGCGTCCTTGAGCGGCGAGATGGCGAGGTTGTCCCTGTCGTAGCCGGACTTGTCGGTGAACCAGTCGATCCAGGCGCGGGCCGCCGCCTTGTTCTCGGAGTGGACGTTGACGGCCTGGTTGTAGTCGGGGCCGGCGACCGCGCAGAACTTCCCGTCCACCTGGGCCGGGAAGGGCATGAACCCGATGTCGTCGGGGTCGGTGCCGGCCTTCCTGGCGGCGTCCTGGAACTGGATGACCGCCCAGGTGCCGAGCCACTGCGTGGTGATCTCGCCCTTGGCCAGACGGGGCTTGGACTGCTCCCAGTTGGAGGTCGTCGGGTCCTTCTCGACCAGTTTCTGCCGTACGACGTCGTAGAGCAGGGTGTCGCCGACGCGCAGGTCGGCCCCCTCCGCCCACGGGTCGCCCTGGGCCAGTTTCGTGGTCGCCCGCGTGTCGCAGTGGACCGACCCGTTGACGAACGTCCATGAGGTCAGCGGCCACTGGGCGGCGAAGTTCGTGTAGTACGGGACCGCGTCCGTCTTCGACTTGATCGCCTTCAGGTCGGCGACGAACTCGGCCGGTGTGGTGGGCCATTCGGTGACCCCGGCCTCCTGCCAGACCCTCTTGTTGTAGACGAAGCCGGGAGTGACGCCGATCGGGCTCTGACCGTAGACCTTGCCGTCGACCGTGGTGAAGTCGGTGAAGCGGTACTTCGTGGCGCGCTCGTCCCGCGTTCCCAGCGAGGCGAAGAACTTCGGGTAGTCGCTCTTCTTGATGACGCCGGGGATCAGCAGGACGTCGCCGTAGTTCTCCGTGTTCATCCGGATCTTGACTTCGGTCTCGTAGTTCGTGAGGGCCTCGAACTCGACCTTGACCTTCGGATACGTCCTGCGGAACTCGGCGGCGTACTTCTTCATCGTGCCGTCCTGCACGAGATCGGTGCGCTGGGTGAGCACCTTGATGGTGCCGCTGACCTTCGACGGGTCGTCGGGTGCCTTGGCGTCGGCGCCCTTGGAGGCGCCTCCGGTACCGGTGCAGGCCGACAGCAGCAGGGCTCCGGCGGCCAGGGCGAGGAGGTGGGGGCGGTACATGTGCATCAACTCCGTTCACGGGACGGACGAGCACGTGCGGTATGGCTGATTCGGCACTCTGACAGCGCTTTCTTAACCGGTAAAGTCCCTATTCCGCCAAGGCTGCGCAATCATGGCCCGGTGTTGTCCGTGTGCTCCACTGGAACGGTTTAGGGAGTCCGCATGCTGGAGGCCTCGCCGCTCACCGAGGGATGGATCCTGCGGCACGAGGGAATTGCGCTGCCGGCCCGGGTGCCGGGCTGTGTGCACACCGATCTGCTGGCGGCGGGGGTGATCGAGGACCCCTTCCTGGGACGCAACGAGACCGGCGTGGCCTGGGTCGGGCGGCGCGAGTGGACGTACGAGACGGACCTGCCGGCCGTGTCCGCGGCCGAGCGGCACGAGCAGACCGACCTCGTCTTCGAGGGGCTGGACACCGTCGCCGAGATCCTGCTCGACGGCCGGCCCGTCGGCCGGACCAGGAACATGCACCGCTCGTACCGCTTCGACGTGACCGGTATGACCGGACGGCTCTCGGTGCGCTTCGGCTCCGCCCACGCCGAGGCCGAGGCGGTCCGCGGGCGGCTGGGCGAGCGGCCGTCGGCCTACCCCGAGCCCTACGCGTACGTACGGAAGATGGCCTGCTCCTTCGGCTGGGACTGGGGGCCGACCCTGGTGACGGCCGGCATCTGGCGCCCGGCACGCCTGGAGCACTGGTCGACGGCCCGGATCGCCCGGGTGCGCCCGCTGGTGACCGTCGAAGAGGGCATGGGCCGGGTCGAGCTGGCCGTGGAGGTCGAGCGGTCCAGGGTCGAGGCGCCGCTGACTCTCGAGGCGACGGTCGGCGGGGTGCGGGCACGCGCCCGGGTCGACGGGACGCGCGCGACCGTACGTCTCGACGTGCCGGACGTGGATCTGTGGTGGCCGCGCGGGTACGGCGAACAGCCGCTGTACGACGTCGAGTTGACGCTTCTGCACGGCGAGGCGAGCGCGTCGGCGCCGGGGCGCGGCGAAGCGGGCGCGCTGGACGCGTGGCGCCGGCGGATCGGCTTCCGGACCGTCGAGCTGGACCGTCGGCCCGACGCGCACGGCACCGGATTCACCTTCGTCGTCAACGGTGAGCGGCTCTTCGCCCGGGGCGTCAACTGGATCCCCGACGACGTGTTCCCCTCGCGCGTCAGCCGCGTCCGCTACCGCGAGCGGCTGCGGCAGGCGGCCGACGCGGGCGTGGACCTCGTACGCGTCTGGGGCGGCGGGATCTACGAGAGCGAGGACTTCTACGACGCCTGCGACGAACTCGGGCTGCTGGTCTGGCAGGACTTCCCGTTCGCCTGCGCCGCCTACCCGGAGGAGCAGCCGCTGCGCGGCGAGGTGGAGGCGGAGGCCCGCGAGAACGTCGTACGGCTGATGCCGCACCCCTCGCTCGTGCTGTGGAACGGCAACAACGAGAACCTGTGGGGCTTCCGCGACTGGGACTGGGAACGGCGGCTGGCCGGGGAGTCCTGGGGCGAGGGGTACTACCTGGGCCTGCTGCCGCGCGTGGTGGCCGAGTCGGACCCGACCCGGCCCTACACGGCGGGCAGCCCGTGGTCCGGTTCCTGGGACCGGCACCCGAACGACCCGGCGCACGGCACCCACCACTCGTGGGAGGTCTGGAACCAGGTGGACTACGCGGACTACCGGCTCCATGTGCCGCGGTTCGTCGCCGAGTTCGGCTGGCAGGCACCGCCCGCGTACGCCACGCTGCGGCGGGCGCTGGCCGGTGAGGAGCTCGCGCCCGGCTCCCCCGGCATGCTGCACCACCAGAAGGCGGAGGACGGCAACGGCAAGCTGGAGCGCGGGCTCGTCCGTCATTTCGCCCTGCCCGAGGGGGACTTCGACCGCTGGCACTACCTCACGCAGGTCAACCAGGCGCGCGCGGTCGCGGCCGGGATCGAGCACTGGCGGTCCAGCTGGCCGGTCTGCGCGGGCACGGTGGTCTGGCAGCTCAACGACTGCTGGCCGGTGACTTCCTGGGCGGCGATCGACGGGGACGGGCGGGAGAAACCGCTGTACCACGAGCTGCGGCGGCTGTACGCGGACCGGCTGCTGACCCTGCGGGCGCGGGACGACGGGCTGGTGCTGGCCGCGGTCAACCAGTCGGCGGACGAGTGGAGCGGCACGGTGGTCCTGCGCCGGATGTCCGTCGAGGGCGCGGTGCTCGCGAGGGCCGGCCTGGACGTGTCGGCCGGGAGGCGGTCCGTCGCCCTCCTGCCTGTCCCGGGTGAGCTGGAGCCCGTCGGCCCCAAGGAGTACCTGGTCGCGGACGTGGACGGGCTGCGCGCTCTGCACTTCCCGGCCGCGGATCGCGAGATCCCCTACCCGCGGCCGGAGTTCGAGGTGGCGCTCGTGCCGGGCGGGATCACGGTGACGGCCCACACCCTCGTACGGGATCTGCTGCTCCAGGCCGACCGGCTGGACCCCCGGGCGCGCGCCGACCGGGGTCTGGTCACGCTGCTGCCGGGCGAGACGGTCACCATCGGCGTGCGCGGCTGGGAGGCCCGGGGCGAGCGGGACGCGGCCGCCGCCCGGTCGGCCCTGTACTGCGTGGAGCCCGGCCGATGACGATCCCCCGCGTCACCATCAAGGACGTCGCCGCGCGCGCCGGCGTGTCCAAGGGTGCGGTGTCCCTCGCCTTCAACCACAAGCCGGGGCTCGCGGAGGCGACCCGGGACCGGATCTTCGAGGCGGCCCGGGAGCTGGGCTGGGCGCCGAACCTCACCGCCCGGTCGCTGTCGAGTTCACGGGTGGACGTGGTCGGTCTCGCCATCTGCCGTCCGGCGCGGATGCTGGGCCTCGAACCCTTCTACATGGAGTTCGTCTCGGGCGTGGAGGGCGTGCTCACCGAGCACTCCTGCTCACTGCTGCTGCGGCTGGTGAAGGACGTGGAGGAGGAGGCCGTACTCCAGCAGTCCTGGTGGCGGGGACGGCAGGTCGGCGGATCGATCCTGGTGGACTTCCGGGCCGACGACCCCCGGGTGGCGGCGGCCGAGCGGCTCGGGATGCCGGTGGTGGCCGTGGGGCACCCCTCGCTGACCGGCGGCCTGACCTCGGTGTGGACCGACGACGCCACCGCCGTCACCGAAGCCGTGCGCTATCTCGCCGCGCTCGGGCACCGGCGGATCGCCCGGGTCGGCGGCGCGGCGGCCCTCGGGCACACCGTCATGCGGACCGCCGCGTTCGACGAGGCGGCCCGCGCCCTCGGGCTGGCCGGGGCCTGGCAGGTCGCCACGGACTACTCCGGGGAGGCGGGCGCCCGGGCCACCCGGTCACTGCTGACGGCCGCCCCGCCGGACCGGCCGACGGCCATCGTGTACGACAACGACATCATGGCGGTGGCGGGTCTCTCGGTGGCCGCGGAGATGGGGCTGGCGGTCCCGGCCGACGTGTCCCTGCTGGCCTGGGACGACTCCCAGCTGTGCCGGCTGACCCACCCGACCCTGTCCGCGATGAGCCACGACGTCCACGGCTTCGGCGCGGAGGCGGCCCGGACGTTGTTCGGGGTCATCACCGGTGAAGGTCCGGGGTCGCATCCGGTGCCGACCCCGGTCCTGACCCCGAGAGGCTCGACGGCACCGCCTCGGGGGTAGTACGGCTGGGTGACACGGCTGCGAGGTGGGCGCTAGGGACGGTCGACGGGACCGTTCCAGGGGGCCCGGCGGTGTGACGTTCGCCGCTCCGGCGAGGGGGACTGGGCAGTCTGGTTACCCACAAGTAGCATGGCGGTGAGCGCGCGCTCAGCGCATGCGTGCCGCAGCAGTGCAGATCCCGCACCCTGGAGGAGAGCCATCGTGCCTCGTACCGTCAAGGATGTCGTCTTCGTCGACGGCGTCCGCACCCCGTTCGGCAAGGCGGGCCCGAAGGGCATCTACCACGAGACCCGGGCCGACGACCTCGTCGTGAAGGCGATCCGGGAGCTGCTGCGCCGCAACCCCGGTCTCGACCCGAAGAAGATCGACGAGGTCGCCATCGCCGCGACCACGCAGATCGGCGACCAGGGCCTGACGCTGGGCCGTACGGCCGGCATCCTGGCCGGGCTGCCGCAGTCGGTCCCCGGCTACTCGATCGACCGCATGTGCGCGGGCGCCCTGACCGCGGTGACGACCGCGGCCGGCTCCGTGGCCTTCGGTGCCTACGACGCCGTCATCGCCGGCGGCGTGGAGCACATGGGCCGCCACCCCATGGGCGAGGGCGTGGACCCGAACCCGCGGTTCGTCAGCGAGAAGCTGGTCGACGAGTCCGCCCTGTTCATGGGCATGACCGCCGAGAACCTGCACGACCGCTACCCGACCATCACCAAGCGGCGCGCCGACGAGTACGCGGTGCGCTCGCAGGAGAAGGCCGCGAAGGCGTACGCCAACGGCAAGATCCAGGCCGACCTGGTCCCGGTCTCGGTGCGCCGCACCAACCCGGAGGCCGGTGAGACGGGCTGGGGCCTGGTCACCGCCGACGAGCCGATGCGCCCGGGCACCACGCTGGAGAACCTCTCCGGCCTCAAGACCCCGTTCCGTGTGCACGGCCGGGTCACCGCCGGCAACGCGGCCGGTCTGAACGACGGCGCCACCGCCTCGATCATCGCGAGCGAGGACTTCGCCCGCGAGAACAACCTGCCGGTCAAGATGCGCCTGGTCTCGTACGCCTTCGCGGGCGTCGAGCCGGAGGTCATGGGCTACGGCCCGATCCCCGCGACCGAGAAGGCCCTCGCCAAGGCGGGCCTGTCGATCGAGGACATCAACCTCTTCGAGATCAACGAGGCCTTCGCGGTCCAGGTGCTCGCCTTCCTGGAGCACTACGGCATCGCGGACGACGACGCGCGCGTCAACCAGTACGGCGGCGCCATCGCCTACGGTCACCCGCTGGCCTCCTCCGGTGTCCGGCTGATGACTCAGCTGGCCCGTCAGTTCGAGGAGCAGCCGGAGGTCCGTTACGGCCTCACCACCATGTGCGTCGGCTTCGGCATGGGCGCCACGGTGATCTGGGAGAACCCGCACCACAAGGACGCCGGAGGCGACAAGTGAGCACCGTTGAACTCCTCAAGGGAGCGGCCGAGCTGTTCCCCGACGAGGTCGTGACGTCGGCGCACGTCCGCCACCTCGACCTGCCGTTCGGTGCGGGCCGCTTCGCGCTCATCACCCTGGACAACGGCTTCGACCACACCAAGCCGACGACCTTCGGTCCGGCCTCGCTCGCGAACCTCAACACCGCGATCGACCAGGTCGAGAAGGAGGCCGCGGCCGGCGAGATCATCGGCGTCGGCATCACCGGCAAGCCGTTCATCTTCGCGGTCGGCGCCGACCTCAAGGGCGTAGAGCTCCTGAAGGAGCACAAGGACGCGCTGGCCATCGGCAAGGGCGGCCACGAGGTCTTCAAGCGCCTCGCCGCTCTGGCGGTACCGACCTTCGCGTACTACAACGGCGCGGCCATGGGCGGCGGCGTCGAGGTCGGCCTGCACTGCACCTACCGCACGGTGTCCGCGGCCCTCCCGGCCTTCTCGCTCCCCGAGGTCTTCCTCGGTCTGGTCCCCGGCTGGGGCGGCTGCACCCTGCTGCCGAACCTGATCGGCGCGGACAAGGCCGTCTCGGTGATCATCGAGAACTCGCTCAACCAGAACAAGCAGCTCAAGGGTGTACAGGTCTACGAACTGGGCATCGCCGACGCCCTGTTCGAGGGCGCGGACTTCCTGGAGCAGTCGCTGATCTGGACGGCGTCCGTCCTCAAGGGCGAGATCGTCGTCGACCGTCCGGTGATCGACCGCGGCGAGGCCTGGGACCAGGCCGTCGCCAAGGGCCGCTTCGTCGCGGACAGCAAGGTGCACGGCGCGGCCCCGGCCGCCTACCGCGCCCTCGACATCATCGCCGCCGCCAAGAACGGCGACCTCCAGCAGGGTTACGACGCCGAGGACAAGGCCCTCGCCGACCTGATCATGGGTGGCGAACTGCGCGCCGGTATCTACGCGTTCAACCTGGTGCAGAAGCGCGGCAAGCGCCCGGCCGGCGCGCCCGACAAGTCGCTCGCGCGTCCGGTGACCAAGGTCGGCGTCGTGGGCGCGGGCCTCATGGCCTCGCAGCTCGCCCTGCTGTTCCTGCGCCGCCTCGAGGTGCCGGTCGTGCTGACCGACATCGACCAGGAGCGCGTCGACAAGGGTGTGGGCTACGTCCACGCCGAGATCGACAAGCTGCTCGGCAAGGGCCGTGTCAACCAGGACAAGGCCAACCGCCTCAAGGCCCTGGTCACCGGTGTGCTGGACAAGGCCGAGGGCTTCGCGGACGCGGACTTCGTCATCGAGGCCGTGTTCGAGGAGATCGGCGTCAAGCAGCAGGTGTTCGCGGAGGTCGAGGCGGTCGCCCCGGCGCACGCGATCTTCGCCACCAACACCTCCTCCCTGTCGGTGACGGAGATGGCGTCGAAGCTCAAGAACCCCGAGCGGGTCGTGGGCTTCCACTTCTTCAACCCGGTCGCGATCCTCCCGCTGCTCGAGATCGTGCGCGGCGAGCAGACCGACGACGCCTCCCTGGCCACCGCGTTCTCCGTGGCCAAGAAGCTGAAGAAGACGGCGGTTCTGGTGAAGGACGCCCCGGCGTTCGTCGTGAACCGCATCCTCACCCGCTTCATGGGCGAGATCCAGAACGTCATCGACGAGGGCACCCCGGTCGAGGTCGCCGAGAAGGCGGTGGAGCCCCTGGGTCTGCCGATGTCTCCCCTCGTCCTGCTGGAGCTGGTCGGCCCGGCGATCGGCCTGCACGTCTCGGAGACCCTCAACCGGGCCTTCCCGGACCGCTTCACGGTCTCCCCGAACCTCGCGGCCGTCGTCAAGGCGGGCAAGCGCGGCTTCTACGTCTACGACAGCGGGAAGCCCGAGCTGGACCCGGAGGTCGCCGCGCTGCTGAAGCAGGGCGACTCCGTCCTGTCCGAGGAGCAGGTGCGGGACCGGGTGCTGGACGCGGTGGCGCAGGAGATCGGGCTCATGCTCGACGAGGGCGTCGTCGCCGAGGCCCAGGACATCGACCTGTGCCTGATCACGGGCGCCGGCTGGCCCTTCCACCTGGGCGGCATCACGCCGTACCTGGACCGCGAGGGCGTGTCGGAGCGCGTGACCGGCAAGAAGTTCCTGGCACCCGGGGTGGCGAGCGTTCCGGCGTAGCCGCCGCACCGCCACGTACGTGACGAGGGCCTCCGCCGGTCGGCGGAGGCCCTCTTCGCCTTTGGACTCGTGCTCAGTAGTTCCCGCCGTAGTACGAGCCCACCGCCGAACCGGCCGAGGCGTTCATCACGGTGAAAGGAACCTGAGTCACCGGGGACTCGGCCCCGGACGCGTCCACACCGAAGACGTCGACGACGTGCATGCCCTCGCTCCAGGCCCAGCCGGAATCCCATGACCAGCTGCCGTTCGCGGCGACCGCGGCCCCGCCGAGCAGCACGCCGTTCTCCCGGAAACCGATCTGTGCGGCACCTGCGGCCGCGCCGGCGAAGACCACCCGGGAGTCCAGCACCTGTTCGTGGGCCACGGGCTCCAGCACCATCGGCGCGGACGAGCTCGGCCCGACCGTCGACAGCAGGGGCCCGTGGTCCACGACCAGCGCCTTGGGGCCCCTGGGCGCGCCCCCGGCCGGACCGTCGACGGCTGCGAAGGGCACCTCGATCCGCTCGGACTGGTATCCCGAAGCGTCCACCGCGTAGATCTTCACCGGGTGCCTGCCCTTGCTCCAGGCCCTTCCCAGCTCCCAGGACCAGCTCCCGTCGTCGGCGACATCGGCCTGTCCCAGGTACTTGCCGTGCTCCCAGACGATCACACGGACGGCGCCTCGGGCGTGACCCACCAGCCGTACGGCGTCCCGGCGCACCTCCTCCTGGGGCGTCGGCGCCGTCACCACGGGCGGCGGGAACTCCGCTCCCCGCACCACCGAGGTGGCGGAGAGGTAGGAGGTGATGGCCGAGCGGTCGCGGTCGGGCTCCTCGTAGCCGTTGCGTACGAAGCCCAGACGCGGGGCGATACCGTCGATCAGGAAGTTGACGAGGCCCATGAGAAGAGGGACGTTGCGCCCCGCCACCTGCGTGTGATCGACGATGTGCGGGGAGTCGCTGAAGACGAGGTTGAAGTTCTCGTGGTGCTGGAAGAGGCCGAGGAAGGGTTCCACCTGGACCGGGAACTGGTCGTCCTGGGCGGCCGAGACCAGATAGATGTTCGCCGTGCGGTTCGCGCCCGAGCGCACCAGGTCGGGAAGGAGCGAGTCCACCGCCCGCACGTTCTCCTCGGGCACGCCTTCACCGAGCATGTAGCGCGCGGTACCGGGGTGCACGTTCTTGACGTACGTGCCGATCGAGAACTGCGGCGCGATGGCGACGATGTTCCGGAAGCCGTACTTCAGGCCGAAGTAGAGCGCCGCGCTGCCGCCCTTGGAACCGCCCCACAGGGTCACGGAGTCGGGGGTGAGGTCGAGGGCGCGCATCACGTTCGAGATGAGCGTGACGACGGACTGCTCCAGCGAGAAGTCCATCTCCCTGCACAGGTAGTAGCTGCGATTGTCGTCGAACTTGTCCCGGATCCAGAGGACGTTGGCCCGCAGCTTGTCGAACACACCGTTGGACCAGCCGTAGTCGTTGGGAGCCGCGAAGTTGGCGAAGACGACCACCAGATGCCGGTTGCCCTTCTGGGCATGGGTGAACCGGTACTCGACCGGGAACGTTCCGGAGGCTTCAATGCCGACGAGCAACTGCCGCCCGTTCGAGGGTGCTTGGGACATGTACGCGGTCCACTCTCTGATTCTGCGAATTCGGACGGTCTCAGTACCCGGCGGCTGCCGCGCCTGTCGGGATGTTCGGGACGGCGAAGGGCACCGCGGCCGCCGGGGACTCGCCCCCCGCGGCGTCCGCCGCGAAGACCTCGACGGTGTGCATGCCCCCGGCCCAGGTCCAGCCCGGCTCCCAGGACCAGCGGCCGTCGGGAGCGACCGCACACGACCCGAGGAAGACGCCGTCCTCCCTGAAACCCACCTGGACGGCACCGGCGGCGACGCCTGCGAAGGCGACCTGAGCTTCGGCGAGTTGGCGGTAGGCCTCCGGCCGCTGCACCAGTGGCACCGGTAGCTGGCCGGCGACCGTTCCCGCCGCATGTCCGCTGCCCGGGCCTGGCGGCTGCGCCGCGACGTGCTCCGAGACCGTGAACCGGGCATCCGTGCGCTCGGACTGGTATCCGTTCGGGTCGACGGCGAAGAGTCTCACCAGGTGCTCGCCCGGGCTCCACAGGGTGTCCTTGGCCCATGTCCAGCCGCCGTCCTCGCCTACGGGGGCCGAGGACAGGTACGTGCCGTGCTCCCAGATGCTCACCCGGACCGCTCCCGGCGCATGGCCGGTGAAACGGACGCCCGCGACGGGCAGGAGGTCGTGCGGCCCGGGCGCGATCACGACCGGAGTGGCGAGCGAACCCTGCACCACTGACGTGGACTTGAGGAAGGAGTCGATGCCCGACCGGTCGGCTTCGGGCTCCTCGTAGCTGTGCTGGGTGATGCCCAGCCGCGGAGCGATGCCCTCGACGAGCAGATAGGCGATCCCCAGCAGCGGGGGTGTATTGCGCTGTGTCACCTTCCCGTGGTCCGTGATGAACGGGGACTCACTGAAGATGAAGTTGAAGTTCTGGTAGCGCTGCAACAGCCCCAGATAAGGCTCCACCTGGCCGCGGTACTGCTCGTCCTGAGGCGAGGAGACCAGGTAGATGTTCGCGTTCGGGTTCGCTCCCGACGCCAGCAGGTCGGGCAGGATGGCGTCCAGGGTGCGGACGTCGTCCTCCGCCATCGCCTCGCCCAGCATGTGCCGGCCGGTGTCGGGATACACGTCGCGGACGAAGGTACCGATCGCGATCTGCGGCACGCTGGCGACGATGTTTCCGAAGCCGTACCGCAGTCCGAAGTACAGCGCCGCGCTGCCGCCCTTCGAGCTGCCCCACAGGGTGACATCGCCGGGGGTCAGCCCGAGGGACCGCACCACCTTCGAGATGAGCCCGATGACGGACCTCTCGACGGCGAAGTCCATGCCGTTGCACAGGTAGTAGGTGTTCCGGCCGTCGAACCGGTCACGGATCCAGAGGATGTTGGACCGGAGGTTGTCCAGGACGCCCGTGGCCCAACCGTAGTCGTCCGGCGCGAAGAGGTTGGCGAAGACCACCGTCAGATGCCGGTTACCGCTCTTGGCGTGGGAGAACCGGTACTCGACGGGACGGCCACCTGACGCGTCGATCCCCTGGATCACCTGCCGGCCCTTGGCGGGTACGTTAGACATGGTGCGCTTCCACTCTCGTCAGGTCCTTCGGAATCGAACGGTCTTGGCGCCCCCGGCGCAACGAATGCCCGAGATCGGGCGAAACGCCGGAACTATGGCGTCCGATGCACGAGTCGGCCATGATGTCGGGATGCTCCCGACGCCCTCTCGGCCCGCTCCCGGACCACGGCCTCGTCGCCCACGACGGGTCGTGGCCGTGGCGGCGGCCCTGCTGGGACTCGCGGCGGCGGTGACGGTCGCGCAGACCTCGAGTTCGGACCGGTCCTTCGCCTCGGCCCGGACACTGACCGTGGCGACCTGGAACATGTGTGGTGTCCGGCAGTGGAACTGCGCCGGCACCGGGAGCCGTGCCGTGAAGCAGCGGGAGGTCAGGCGCCTCGCCACCCGGGCCGGGGCCGGGGCCGTCTTCCTCCAGGAGGCGTGCGCCGGTGACGTCGCGGCGGTGCGCACGTCGCTCGGCCGCTCCTGGCACAGCGCGTTCCGGGCCTACACCACGCGTGACCGCGCGGGCCACGGCGCCACCGTTCGGTGCGCCGGCTCCGGGCAGGGCGCCGCAGGGTACGCCATCCTCGCGGCGTACACCCTGACCTCCGTCACCGCGGTGCCCTCGCAACAGCCCTCCGTGGGCCTGCGGCGCGGCATTCTGTGCGCCACGGTCGCGGCGCACGACGTCCGTCTGTGCATCGCCCATCTGAGTCCGGCGGGCAGCGACCAGGCGCACCCCGACTGGGAGTTCCGCGACGACCAGCTCAAGGCGCTGGTGGCCGCCGTACCCCCGAGACGCACGGTGTACGGCGGTGACTTGAACGTGAATCCGCCGGGCGACGGCAACTCCGCCTCCTGGGTGTGGCCTTCCGCGCCCTACGCCGTCCACCGGGAGTGCGACCAGGGCTCTGCGACCTCCCGCTCGGGTCGGGCGACCCACGTCTCCGGGCACAAACTGGACTACCTGTTCACCGGACTTGCCAGGCTCCGGTGCACGGTGCGCGACACCGGCGCCTCCGATCACTTCGCGCTGCTCGTCCGGGTTCGGACCAACTGAGGACACACCGAAGGCGCGCCCCGTTCGCGGCCGCCGGGAGCGGGCGACGGGGAGCGCTTGCGGTGTGCCGGGGTGGGGCGCACTCATGGAGCGCCGCAGCCGTTCGGCTCGTCAGGACACCGCAGGCCTGCGCGCGTCTGTCTCATACGATCACGCCCTCGACGGCCCGACCTTCTGCTGCCTGCGCTCTCGGAGCCTGGCCGAGCGGCTGCTGGAACCGCACCGCCGTCGAAGGCGGCAGACGATCGTAGTGCTCCGGGCCGTGCCCGGGGGCCTGGCCCTCGGGGACCTGCCGCGGTCGTGCCACCGCCTGCGGGCCGGTCGGCACGAACGGCTGTGTCCCGCTCGTGGCTCCTCGCGCCGCCGCTTGGTCGGCACGCGCGGGCTGAGTGGGGATCGCACCCGTCCGGCCGTCGGCGCCGACCCCGGCGGGCGCCGGGCGCCGTTGCGGTGCGAACCAGTGCTGAGCCTGCCACCGGATCGGCGTGAGCGGCCGTCCCGAGTGGCGGTGTTCCACCGTGCCGACCGCGGGTGCCCGGGCCTCCTCGGGTGCGAGGTCGCCGCCCGCGACGAGCATCCGGTCGGCAAGCCGCGCGGAGGCGTAGCCGTCGTCGAGGTCGCAGAACTCGCTCTGGAACCACCGGTAGCGCTCGGCGTAGGTGTCCTGGATCCGGTCGATCTCCCGAACCGCGGTCACCAGGTCCTCCGAGGTGTACAGCAGGGGCCCGGGGGCGCTCTGCTGGAAGTCGAAGTAGAAGCCGCGCAGGGTGTCGCGGTAGTGGTCCAGGTCGTACGTGAAGAAGAGGATCGGGCGTCCGGTGTTCACGTAGTCGAACATCAGGGACGAGTAGTCCGTGATCATCACGTCGGTGATCAGGGACAGGTCGGCCATGTCCGGATAGTCGGAGACGTCGAAGACGAAGCCGTCACCCGCTCCCGGTACCGGATCGACCACGTTGGGATGACGGCGGACCAGCAGTACGTGGTCGGCACCCAGTCGGGCACGGGCGTCCGCCAGGTCGATGCGGAAGTCGAGCTTGTACTTGCCGGGGGCGTAGAACTGGTCGTCGCGCCAGGTCGGTGCGTACATCACGACGCGCTTGCCCTCCGGCAGACCGATGCGCCGGCGGATCTCCTGCTCGCGCCGCTCCATGCCGGGCAGACGCAGGATGTCGTTGCGCGGGTAGCCGCTCTCGACCATCTCGCCGGGAAAGCCGAAGGCCCGCTTGAGGATCGGGGTGGAGAAGCTGTTGGGCGAAACCAGCATGTCCCAGTTCTGCACCTCCTTCTCCACCCGCTCCAGGTAGCGCTGGTCGGCGAAGTGGATGGCCTCGATGTCGTGGCCGATCTTCTTCAGAGGAGTGCCGTGCCAGGTCTGCACGACGATCTGGCCCTCCCGCTTCTGGAACCAGTCGGGCAGGTGGTTGTTGGCGACGACGTACCGGCTGGTGGCCAGCGCCTCGTACCACTGGGGCGACCACATCCTCACGGCCTTCGCCGTGGGCGGCACCTCGACCTGGTCGTCGCGGACGACGAAGAGGTGCTCGAGGTCGACGCCCCGCCGCACCAGCTCCTCGTGGAGGGCGCGGGGGCTGTCCGAGTACTGGGTGCCCTTGAAGGCGTCGAAGAGGATCGCCGGGCGCACCTTGATGCGGCGGGCAGCCGGGTAGGTCTTCGTGCGCAGCAGCTTCTGCCGGTAGGGGCCTCGGGCATGGTCGGGCATGGCCGACTGGACGAGGAGGGAGAGCCGGTCGTAGGCCTCGGCCTGGAGCTCGTATCCGCGTTCGTTCTCCTCGTAGTCCTGCGGGAAGGAGTCGACGAGGTCCTGCTCGATCTTCACCATCAGGTCTTCGAGCCGGTCGTCGCGGGCGACCGCCGAGAGGTCCTGGCGGCGCAGGAAGAAGTCCCAGCGGCCGGCCGCGAGGGGGATACCACCGGCGAGCGTTCGCATGGCGGCGGGGGTCACCACGCTGCGGAAGGTGTTCCCGTCCCACACGAGGGGGACGGTGCGTTCCGCCCCGTGGGCGCGCGAGCGCACCACCAGGTGGGCGTCGCGGTACTCCCGCGCGGTGAGCCGGTCGGCGGCCAGGTAGCGGCCTCCGATCTGCAGCGAACCGTCATCGAGCCAGGTGACGTCCGTCGCCGTGGGCAGGGTCGCGCGTTCGAAGAGCACGAGGTAGCCGGAGCCGTTGCGGTGGACGACGACCTCCCGGTCGCCCTCGCGGGTCTGCAGCGACGCGGGCATGCGGTAGTGCCCGTCGGGCGTCTCCTGGGCCATGACCGGATACATGGTCATCTTGCGGCCCTCGACGTGGAACGTGGTCTTCCAGCCGTTGCTGCCCATGCTCCAGGACTTCGGGATCTCCGACCCGGCCTGGGCGTCGGCTCTGAATCCCGGCACCAGGAGGCGCAGTGGGATGCGGGCGGTGAAGGAGCACCAGCCGTCGCCGCCGGGGGTGAAGTGCACGCGGGCGTCGTGCTTCCCGGCCCCGCTCATGCTGACGACCCTGAGTTTGCCCCACTCCGGCACCTTGGGGCCGAGGTAGACGCCACGCAGCTCCAGCTGGTCGCCGGTGACGCGATGGCCGGTGATCCGGCAGCGCACGATCTCCACGCGTAGCTTGAGCTTGCCCTGCAGAAACACCGGAAGAACGCGGGTGTTCTTGTCGACATAGCGGTACGGCGGATTGGCGGCCGCTCCCGCGCCGCCGCGGTCGATTCCGCGGTAGCGGAACAGGCCGCGGCTGAGGACTCCGGCCGCGACGTCCCAGGTGCCCTCGACCCACTGGCCCTTGCGCTTGAGCCGGGTGGTGTCGATGCGCGCCTCGAAGCCCGCCCAGTCGTAGCAGTAACGATTCTGGTTGGAGTGTTCGGTGGCCTGCGGCGCGTAGGTGGTCTTGGCCGTGGTGACGACCATCCGCCCCTGCTTCTTGTTCCGCAGAGCGATCGCCTTGACCGACATGTGCTTCTTGTGGACGTTGATGAAGCGGACGTAGGCGGCACCCGTGAGGGTCAGCAGGTGACCGGTCGTACTCCAGCGGGCGCCGTTCAGCGTCCCGTGCAGCGAGAACTCCTTGTCCAGACGGTAGGCCTTCTTGTCGAGGCCGACCTTGCGGTCACCGAGGAACGGGTAGTTCAGATAGCGGCGGAAACGCCGGTGGACGGGCATCGGCCCGCCCTTGCGCTCGAAGTGGATGACCTCCAGGAGCTCGGCCAGCCGCCGGTCGCGCACCAGGAGCCACTTGACCCGGGCGTCGGCGGGCAGCTCGTCGATGATGGTGAGGTCGGCCTCGTCGAGGAACTCGTTGGCCCACTCCATGAAGGCCTGCTGGTACTCCTCGTCGGCGTCCGGCAACACCTTCAGGTGCAGCATGAGGTCGGACTTCAGACAGGCCAGGTCGTACTTCCGTTTGCTGCCCTCGTACTGCTTGGAACGCCGCTCGGCGAGGAACCGGCTCACCGACTGCACCGCCGCGACGCGGTCCTTCAGGTTCGACAGCTCGGTGTGGCGCTGGGTGATCGAGGGGGCGGCCCCACCCTCGCGCCGGCGCCAGAAGTAGACGATGTCCGTGATGACGTCGACCTTGGCGGCGCGGAAGTGCGCGTACATGTTGACCCAGGAGTCCTCGTACAGGACGCCCTCGGGGAACTCTATGTAGTGGTAGTCCCAGAAGGTCCGCCGGAACAGCTTGTTCCACACCGTGCGGTCGTAGATCAGCGCGTCGAACTTGGTGATGTGGGTGCCGCGCCGGTTCTTCTGCATCGGGCCTTTGTGCAGCGGGGACTGCCACTTCTTCGTGGAGTTCATCATCTGCACGTTGCCCGAGACGAAGTCCGAGCCGGACTCCTCCAGGGTGCGGACCAGCAGCTCGTAGGCGTACTCGGGGATGACGTCGTCGCCGTCGACGAAAGCGAGGAACTCACCCCTGGGGTGCATGGAGCGCAGACCCGTGTTGCGGGCGTGGCCCGGACCGTGTGAGTGCTGCCGGATCAGCCGAAAGCGCTTGTCCGCCGCACAGAAATCCGCCGCGATCCGGACGGAGCCGTCGGTGGAGCCGTCGTCGACAAGAAGCACCTCGAAGTCACGGAACGACTGGCGCGCGATCGATTCCAGACATTCGGCGAGGTAGACCTCAACATCCTGAAAGGGCACAACAACACTCAGACGCGGATGTTCCGCCAACACATACTCCTACCCAGACAAAGCGCCCCCGGGACACCGGCCGACCTCAGCTGGGTCCCCCCTGATCGGCGTTACCCGGCCAGCCCCCTTGCCGCCTTGGCATCACACGCCTCCGGGACCGCGGTCGAGCCCCCTCCACCAGCGGTCACAGGATTGCCACATCTTATGTCGCCCTAACGAATGGTCAAGGCCCATTAATGCCTAGTTCACCGCTTAGACGTGCTAAGGCATCGCGCTGGCAAGGGAGATGGCCGCGCGTGAGATCCGCGTCATACGACGCGAGCATCCGGCGCCCCGAAGGTCAGAGCCTGTCCCAGTGGGTCAACGTGAGCCCGGAGACTTCCTCCTGCCGGGCCACCTTCGGCGCACCGTCGGGGCCGATGAGCGCCATGACCACCCGGCCCCTGCCGTCCAGGGCGAGCGTCGGCGCGCCCTGGCAGGATTCGGCAAGCGCGTACCACCAGAAGCCGTCGGTCTCGCTCTCGGTTCCACCCACGCCGAGCACCGCCGTGCCGTCGTGGTCCCGGCAGGCGAGGATGACACAGTCGTAGCCGTCCACCGACGCCCGCAACACCCCGTACGGCACCCGGTCCGGGGAGAAACCCAGGGCGGCGGGCCAACCGCCCGCCCGCCACGCGGCGGCACCACCGCTCTCGGCATCCGTCCAGAAGAACGTGGCGCGGTCCGGCCCGGTCTCCAGGACAGCGACCGTGCCCGGCGAGGGGCGCAGCGCGAATCCGCGTGGCCCCACGAAGTCTCCGCCCGGCTCCAGCTGACGCCACACGAGTACGCCGGTCTCGGCGGCGACGCAGACCTCGACACGTCCCCCGGCGAGGGCGACCGGTGTGGGCAGCGCGTCGATGCCACCACCGCGCAGGTCCTCCCAGGCGCGCCACTTGCCGTTCGGGGCCTCGCGACGCAGCATCAGGCCTTGGTGCGCGCCGCGTACGAAGACGTGCACCGTGCCGTCCGGCGCGATCGCCCCGGTCGGCGGCCCCGGTTCGCCGCCCTGCTCCCGCGCCTGATGCGGGTTGCCGAGCGAGCGCCAGTCGGAGACGGCGAGCCCGGACTGGTACTGGACGGCGTGCACGATGTCCACGCTCCGGGAGCCGCCGGCACCGGCGCGCTCCCTGCGGCCGAGCAAGTGCACGTAGGTGTCGGCGCCCTGCACCACCGTCAGGTGGGTCAGCCCGGCGGCGGCCACGAAGTGCGGTCCGCTCCAACCGGGGCCGCCGCGGGTGGTCTCCGTCCAGCGCAGCAGGCCGCCGTCGGTGGGGGCGTACAGACTGAGCCGGCCGTCCTTGCCGAGGGTGAGCCAGTTGCCGTGCGCGGCTCCGGACGCCACGCGTCCCTGTCCCTGCGCGGCGGGAGCGACCGGGCGGGCGGCACCCGCAGAGCCTGCCGACCTTTTCCGCATGGCCTGGTGCACCCTTCCTGAAGCCCGCCGCGTCACGGCCACGGAACTCTGAAATTCCGCGCCATCATATGCCGCTCGGTCACCAGTTCCCCTGCTCCACCCCAGGAGGCGACTCTGCTGGGCACGAGCATGAACCCCGACTCGTCCGCGATCGGCCATGTTGTGAACGGATGCGGCTTGTTCGGCTTCTGTTCACGATTTGATCACGATCCGAACATGATTGACCTGAGATCTGTTTATAGTTCTGGGTCGATCGAGCAGTACGGACCGGCCTCCCCCACCCGAGTCCTCACACTCACACCGCAAGCACCGCCCTTCCGGGCACGAAACAGCGAGGACTCGGACCAGGATGAGCCATGTCTCGACGCCCCAGCGCACCGACAGTGACGAGCCGTCCAGGCGCACCGGAGGGCGCGGACGCAAGCGCGAGCGGACGGGCAGACGTCGGATCTGGAGATGGATCCTGCTCGGCCTGGTCGTGGTCCTCGTGGCCGCCGGCGGCACCGGCTACTGGCTCTACAGGGACCTCGACGGCAACATCAAGGGCGTCGACATCGACAAAGCCATCGGTGACGACAGGCCCGAGAAGCTGCCCACCTCCGGACAGAACATCCTGATCCTGGGCTCCGACTCGCGCGCCGGTGCGAACGCGAAACTGAACACGGGCAATGTCTCCGGGGCGCGCTCCGACACCGCGATGGTGATGCACATACCCGAGGGTCGTACGAGGGCCGTTGCCGTCAGCATTCCGCGCGACACCCTCGTCACCCGGCCCGAGTGCACCAAGTCGGACGGCTCCACGGTGGCGCCCGCCAAGCGCGTGATGTTCAACTCCATCTACTCGCAGGTCGGTCCGGCCTGTGTGGTCAAGACGGTGGAGAAGATCTCCGGGGTCCGCATGGACCACTACGTCGAGATCGACTTCGCCGGCTTCAAGGGACTCGTGGACGCGATAGGCGGCGTGACCGTCACCGTCGACCAGGACATCCACGACACCTCCAGCGGCCTCAATCTCACTGCGGGTACCCACCGGCTGAACGGCACCCAGTCCCTGCAGTTCGTGCGCACCCGGCACGGCATCGGCGACGGCAGCGACCTCGGGCGCATCGGACTGCAGCAGCAGTTCATGATCGCCCTGCTGGGTGAGATCAAGAAGCAGGACCTGCTCGGGAGCCCCACCAAGACCTACAAGATCGCCGACAAGCTCACCGCGGCGCTCACCACCGACTCCGACCTCGCCTCGCTCACCAAGCTCTCGAAATTCGGCCGCAGCCTGAACGGTGTCGACCCGTCCAGCATGGAGACGATCATGCTTCCGGTGTCGTACGACAAGGTCGACCCGAACCGGGTGGTGGCCGCCGAACCGCAGGCGTCGACCCTGTGGAAGGCGATCCGCAACGACTCGGAGATTCCGGCCTCTGCGAAGAAGTCCCCCGCCACCGGCGGAACTTCCTGACGGCAGCCGCGAGAGAGACCGCAGGCCGGACGGCTCGGACGGTGTCCCGCGGCCGACCCGGTCTGCGGACGCGACCAGGCTGTGGACACACCGCAGCGACCGAGCCCGGCCGGCGGTGGGACACCAAGACTCCCCAGGAAGAACAGGGAAGCGCGCGGCCGGTTCAGATCTCCCGCCAAGCCTCCAGCGCCAGCCCCGCCTCCTCCTTGCGGCGGGTCAGGAGCAGGTGGCCCGATGAGGGGGACCGGGTCGCCGCCACCACCCGGCCGTCCTCGTCCAGCGTCGTCGACACCTCGGCGTCCACGGGGAGTTCGGGACCGGACTCGGCCCACCAGGCGCCCGCCGACTCCTGTTCCGTGGGGTAGGCGGCGAAGGCGACCCGGCCGCCGGCCGAGCGTTGGGCGAGCAACGTGCAGTCGTGGCCGTCCAGTTCGCAGCGGACGGCGGAGACCGGGCCGGGACCGGCGGCGGTCAGCACCGGGACGGGGGTGCCGCCCGGACGCCAGGCGCACAGGTCGCCGGAGTCGTCGGTGAAGAAGAGGGTGGTGCTCTGCGGGGAGGTGGCCAGCGCGCGGAGCGTGCCCGGGCGGACCGCCGCCTCCATCGCCTCCTCCAGGACCGGCTGGGCGCCCGGCTCCTCCTGCCGCCAGTGCAGGATCGCGCCGGGAACGGCGGCGTACAGCTCGACGCGTCCGGACTCCCCCGTGACCGCCGCGAGCCCCTCCTGGACCTCCCGCCCCTTGAGGTCGCGCCACGGGTCCCAGCCGCCCTTCTCCTTCTGGGCGATCATGCTCACCCCGCCGCCGAGGTTGCGGACGAAAACGTGCGCGCGGCCCTGGTCGTCCACGGCGACGGCGGGCGTGCCGGTGCGCTCGCCCTTCTTGTCGGGATGGCCGACCGGGCTCCAGTCCAGCGCGGCCAGCCGGGGCCGGAAGTGGGTGGAGTGGACGAGGCCCGACTCGCCGGACACGGTGGGCCGCCAGGCGATCAGATGGACGTAACCGTCGCTGCCCTGCCCGAGGGCGAGCCCGGCGTACAGCCGCTGCTCACCGCCCACCCGGCGGGGCGGGGCCCAGGGGCCGCCGGGGCCGCGCTCCGCCCGGCACAGGACGGCGTCGCCCGAGGGGAGATAGACACTGAGGCGGCCGTCTCGGCCGCGCGTGAGCCAGTCGCCGTTCACCGGATCACTGTATGTCGCGGCCTGGCCGTCCCCTTCGAGCGGGGGCACCCTCGTGCGACCCTTGTCTTATGGACGAGCCCACGGCCGGGAATCCCGCGCCTCTCGTGATCGTCGACGCCGCGAACGTCGTCGGATCGGTACCGGACGGCTGGTGGCGGGACCGGCGCGGGGCCGCGGAACGGCTGCGGGACCGGCTGGCGGCGGACGGCGTGCCGGGGCACGAGGGCCCGGTGGAGATCGTCCTCGTGGTCGAGGGCGGGGCCCGCGGGGTGGAGTCGGTGCCCGGCGTACGGGTCGAGTCGGCGCCCGGCAGCGGCGACGACCACATCGTCGCGCTGGTCGCGGGGGCGGGCGCGCGCCCCGTCCTCGTGGTCACCGCCGACCGGGAACTGCGGCGGCGGGTCGGCGAGTTGGGGGCGCAGGTGACGGGACCGCGGACGGTCCGGCCGTAGGAAGGGCACCGGTCACGCGAGCCCGGTGGACCGTACGGCCGTGGAAAACACCCGGCACCCGGGTCCCGTGGACCGCCCGGCCGTAGGAAAGGAACCGGTCACGCGAGCCCGGTGGACCGTACGGCCGTAGAAGAACACCCGTCACCCGGGCCCCGTGGACCGCCCGGCCGTAGGAAAGGCGCCGGTCACCCGAGCCCCCTGGAGCGCCCGGCCGCGGGAAAGGAACCGGCCCCGCGGGCGCCGCCGTGGTGGCGCCCGCGGGGCCGGGTGTCGAGCGGCGCGGCTACTCCGTGCTCGTGCCGGCCGGGGCCTGCTCCCGCCGTGCCAGACGGCTGTGGGAGCGGCCGTAGAGGAAGTACACGGCGAAGCCGATGACCATCCAGATGCCGAAGCGCAGCCAGGTCTCGGCCGGCAGGTTGAGCATCAGCCACAGCGAGGCGAGCACCGACACGATCGGCAGGACGGGCACCAGCGGGGTGCGGAAGGAGCGGGGCAGGTCGGGGCGGGTCCTGCGGAGGATGATCACGCCGATGGCGACCACGATGAACGCGAACAGCGTCCCGATGTTCACCAGTTCGGCCAGCTCGCTCAGGCTGGTGAAGCCGGCGAGGATCGCGATGATCACGCCGAGCAGGATGGTCGGCCGGTGCGGGGTCTTGAACCGCGGGTGGACGCGCGAGAAGAAGCGGGGCAGCAGCCCGTCACGGCTCATCGCGAAGAAGACCCGGGTCTGGCCGAGCAGCAGGATCATGCAGACCGTCGTCAGGCCGACGGCGGCGCCGAAGCTGATGAAGCCCGCGAACCAGGGATGCCCGGTGGCCTTGAACGCGTCGGCGAGCGGCGCGTCCACGGACAGCTTGGTGTAGTGCTGCATGCCGGTCACGACGATCGACACGGCGACGTAGAGGGTGGTGCAGATCAGGAGCGAGCCGAGGATGCCGCGGGGCATGTCGCGCTGCGGGTTGTTGGTCTCCTCGGCGGCCGTGGCCACCACGTCGAAGCCGATGAAGGCGAAGAACACGACGGAGGCGGCGGTGAAGATGCCCATCACGCCGAAGTTGGACGGCGCCCAGCCGAACATCAGCTGGATGAGCGGCGAGTCGAGGCCGCTGCCCGCGTCCACGGTCTTCGCCTTGGGGATGAACGGGTCGTAGTTGTCGCCGTTGATGAAGAAGGCACCCGCGATGATCACGACCATGACGACGGTCACCTTGATGGCGACCACGACGGCGGTGACGCGCGCGGAGAGCTTCGTGCCGACGACGAGGATGGCGGTGAGGACCAGGACGAGGGCGGCCGCGAGGATGTCGAAGCCGAAGCCGTCGGCTCCCTCGCGTCCGGTGAGCGCCGCCGGCAGGTGCCAGCCCGCGTTGTCCAGGAGCGAGGCGATGTAGCCGGACCAGCCGACCGCGACCACCGCGGTGCCGAGGGCGAACTCCAGGACCAGGTCCCAGCCGATGATCCAGGCGGGGAGTTCACCGAGGGAGGCGTACGAGAAGGTGTACGCGGAGCCGGCCACCGGGACGGTGGAGGCGAACTCGGCGTAGCAGAGCGCGGCGAGCGCGCAGACGACCCCGGCCGCGACGAAGGCCAGGGCGACCGCGGGGCCTGCGTTGTTCTTGGCCACCGTGCCGGTCAGTACGAAGATGCCGGTGCCGATGATGACACCGACGCCGAAGACGGTCAGGTCCAGCGCGGACAACGATTTCTTGAGCGCGTGCTCTGGCTCCTCGGTATCGAGGATGGACTGCTCGACCTTCTTCGTCCGGAAGAGGGTGCTGCTCACGGGTACCTCCCACGCTGTGTCGTCCTCGACATGATCGAGAGGGGGCGTAGACCGTATGCCCCGGCGCGGCCGGGTTCACGCAAACGGGCCGCTTCCACCACCCTTCACGGTGGCGGAAGCGGCCCATCCGGACGTGTCGCCCCGGTCAGTCGCGCGCGGACTCCACGGAGTCGACCTCGGCCGCCGTGCTGCCGTACCGACCGTCCAGCCGGGAGACGAGGCCGGTGACCTGGCGGGCGATGTCGGGGGCCGTGAGCCCGATCTCGGCCATGACCTCGGCGCGGGAGGCGTGGTCGAGGAAGCGCGGCGGGATGCCGAAGTCGCGCAGCGGGACGTCGACGCCCGCGTCACGCAGAGCCTGGGCGACCGCCGAGCCGACGCCGCCGACGCGGGAGTTGTCCTCGACGGTGACGACCACCCGGTGCCGCTCGGCGAGCGGGGCCATGGCCTCGTCGACGGGCTTGACCCAGCGCGGGTCGACCACGGTGGTGGTGATGCCCTGCCGGTCGAGCAGGCCGGCGATCTCCAGGCACATCGGCGCGAGGGCGCCCACGGAGACCAGCAGCACGTCCGGGGTGTCGGTGCCCGGCTCGCGCAGCACGTCCATACCGCCCACGCGGCCCACGGCGGGCACCGCGGGTCCCACGGCGCCCTTGGAGAAGCGGACCACGGTCGGCGCGTCGGTGACCTCGACGGCCTCGCGCAGCTGGGCGCGCACCTGGTCGGCGTCGCGCGGAGCGGCCAGTCGGAGACCCGGGACGACCTGGAGGATCGACATGTCCCACATGCCGTTGTGGGAGGCGCCGTCGGTGCCGGTGACGCCTGCCCGGTCCAGGACGAACGTCACCCCGCACTTGTGCAGCGCGACGTCCATCAGCACCTGGTCGAAGGCACGGTTGAGGAAGGTGGCGTACACCGCGAAGACGGGGTGCAGCCCGCCGGTCGCCAGTCCCGCCGCGGAGACGGCGGCGTGCTGCTCCGCGATGCCGACGTCGTACACCCGCTCCGGGAACGCCTTGGCGAACCTGTCGAGGCCGACCGGCTGCAGCATGGCGGCCGTGATGGCGACGATGTCCTCGCGCTCCTTGCCGAGCTTGACCATCTCCTCGCCGAAGACGCTGGTCCAGTCGGCGCCGGAGGTGGCGATCGGCAGGCCGGTGTCGGGGTGGATCTTGCCGACGGCGTGGAAGCGGTCCGCCTCGTCCTGGAGGGCCGGCTGGTAGCCGCGGCCCTTCTCGGTGAGGCAGTGCACGATGACCGGCCCGCCGAACCGCTTGGCGCGGGCCAGCGCGGACTCCAGTGCCTCGATGTCGTGGCCGTCGATCGGGCCGACGTACTTCAGACCGAGGTCCTCGAACATGCCCTGCGGGGCGATGAAGTCCTTCAGGCCCTTCTTGGCGCCGTGCAGGGTCTCGTAGAGGGGCCTGCCGACGACCGGGGTGCGCTCCAGGAGGTCCTTGCCCTTGGCCAGGAAGCGCTCGTAGCCGTCGGTGGTGCGCAGGGTCGCCAGGTGGTTGGCGAGGCCGCCGATGGTGGGCGCGTACGAGCGCTCGTTGTCGTTGACGACGATGACCAGCGGGCGGTCCCGGGCGTCGGCGATGTTGTTCAGCGCCTCCCAGGCCATGCCGCCGGTGAGGGCGCCGTCACCGATCACGGCGACGACGTGGTCGTCGCGTTTCAGCACCTGGTTGGCCTTCGCCAGGCCGTCGGCCCAGCCGAGGACCGTGGAGGCGTGCGAGTTCTCGATGACGTCGTGCTCGGACTCGGCCTGCGAGGGGTAGCCGGACAGGCCGCCCTTCATCTTCAGCCGGGAGAAGTCCTGGCGGCCGGTGAGCAGTTTGTGGACGTAGGACTGGTGACCGGTGTCCCAGAGCACCCTGTCCCTGGGCGACTCGAAGACGCGGTGCAGGGCGATGGTGAGCTCGACCACGCCGAGGTTCGGGCCGAGGTGGCCGCCGGTCTTGGAGACGGCGTCGACGAGGAAGGTCCGGATCTCCTCCGCCAGCTGGTCCAGCTGCTCCAGGCTGAGCCGGTCCAGATCACGCGGTCCCCTGATGCGGGTCAGCAGCGGCACCCGTGCCTCCTTGCAGTAGAGCTGTTGCCGGGCTTGTCGAGTCTAATGTTCCGCCTTTGTGCCCGGCGCCCGGGCGGTGCGTCATACGTCACGCGATCGGCTGTACCCACTATGCGCCTTGCCTACGACATGACTGTTGCCCGGCACCCTCTCGGGCACCGGGCAACATCGATCCTCAGGGGGGCGGGGAAGCGCGCTACCGGCCCTGACGGACCGGCAGGTCACGGCTCACCGCGGCGACACGGACCGGGCGCTTACGCGCGGCCGGAGGCCTTCTGGCTGCGACGCGACACCGAGTCGATGACGACCGCACCCAGCAGCACCGCACCGGTGATCATGTACTGGATCGAGGTGTTCATGTTGAGCAGGTCGAGTCCGGTCTGGATGGACTGGATGACCAGCATGCCCAGCAGGGCGGACCAGACAGTACCGCGACCGCCGAAGAGGCTCGTACCGCCGATGACCGCGGCGGCGATCGCCAGCATCAGCGTGTTGCCGCCACCGGCGTTCAGCGTGGCGCTCTGCGTCTGGCCGGCGAAGAACATACCGCCGACCGCCGCGAAGCCACCGGAGATGGCGAAGACGGTGATGCGGATCATGGACACGTTGATACCGGCACGGCGCGCGGCCTCGATGCCGCCACCGACCGCGAAGACCTTGCGGCCGTACGTGGTGCGGCGCAGCACGAAGTCCACGATCACCAGCGACGCCAGGAAGATCACCAGCGCGTTGGACACGCCGGCGGCCTGGTTCAGGACGTACGCGGAGACGAACGCGGCCACCGCGAGGGCGCCGACCCGCAGCGCGATCTCACTGGTGGGGCGGAACGGCACCCCGGCGGCCTTGCGGCGGCGCTGGTCGATGATCGAGCCGACCAGCATGGAGGCGACCCCGAGCCCGGCCAGCAGGTAGGCGCCGATGACGGCCTGGTCCATGAAGAACGAGCTCTGGCTGAGCAGGTGCACCGGACCCGTGTCCGGGATGTTGATGGTGCCGCTCGCGCCGAGCAGCCACAGCATCAGACCGTTCCAGCCGAGGAAGCCGGCCAGGGTGACCACGAAGGCCGGGACGCCGATCCGGGCGAAGAACCAGCCCTGCAGGGCGCCGATCAGGATGCCCGTGACGACGGCCAGCACCAGGGCGAGCCATGCGTTCACCCCGTGGTCGACCACGTAGACGGCGAACAGCGTGGACGCCAGGCCGCTGACGGAGCCGACGGACAGGTCGATCTCACCGAGCAGCAGCACGAACACCAGGCCGATGGCGAGCATGCCGGTGGCCGAGAGGTAGTAGCTGATGTTGGAGAGGTTGTCGGCGCTGAGGAAGCGGTCGTTCTGGAGCTGGAAGATCGTCCAGATGACGATCAGTCCGATGACCACCGGCAGCGAGCCGAGCTCGCCGCCCTTCACCTTGCGCTTGAACTCCGTCCAGTAGCCCTTGAGGCCCTCTTCGCGGATCAGCAGACGGGGGTCGACGACGGTGACGGGCGCGGCCGTCGGGTCGTCGGAGGGAGCCACGGTCTCCTGGACCGACTCCGGATCCTTCTTCACGGTCTTGGACGTGTCGCTCACTTTGCCGCCTCCGTGGTGCGACGCCCCGCACGGCGGGTCACGGCGTTTTCCGTGGCACCGGTGATCGCGGCGATGATCTCTTCGTGGGTGGTGTCCTTCACCGGGAAGGAACCGTTGTTCTTGCCCAGGCGCAGGACCGCGACGGTGTCGGCGACCGCCTTGACGTCGGCCATGTTGTGGCTGATGAGGATGACGCCGAGGTTGCGCTCGCGCAGCCGCTCGACGAGGTCGAGGACCTGCGCGGTCTGCTCGACGCCGAGGGCGGCGGTGGGCTCGTCGAGGATGACGATCTTGGGGTCGCCGATCAGCGCGCGGGCGATGGCGACCACCTGACGCTGGCCTCCGGAGAGGCTGGCGATCGGGATGCGGACGCTGGGGATGCGGATGGAGAGGGTGCTCAGCAGTTCCCGGGCGTTCTTCTCCATGGTGACCTCGTCGATGGTGCCGCGGTGCAGCAGCTCACGACCGAGGTAGAGGTTTCCGACGACGTCGAGGTTGTCGCACAGGGCGAGGTCCTGATAGACGGTCGCGACGCCGAGTCCCTGGGCGTCGTGCGGCCTGTTGATACTGACGGGCTTGCCGTCCCACTCGATGACGCCTTCGTCGATGGGGTGCACACCGGCGATCGTCTTGACCAGAGTGGACTTTCCGGCGCCGTTGTCGCCGACCAGCGCGACTACTTCTCCGGCGTGAACCTCCAGTTCGACATCGGTGAGTGCCTGTACCGCACCGAATCGCTTGGAGACTCCGCGCAACGCCAGCACGGGCGTAGCGGACACGTGAACCATCTCCTTCGCCGCCTGACCGGCGGGGATGCCGCGCTTGTTCGAAAGACGCGGAAAGTTGTGCCCGAAGGCACCGATTTACAAGATGAACATGCGCTCGACCGGTGCCTTTTGGCAACGGCAGAGCGGTTTTCCGGGCCGCGCGGCGCCGGTCATGTTTCCGTCCGGCGCCCGCCCCGCAGCGGGGTTGAAGGTGGGGCGGGCGCCGGACAGGCTCTGTGCGCCGTCGGGGCGGGTTCTCGGACCCGCCCCGCGCGACTGTCTACTCGAGGCCCGCCGACTTGCAGGCCGCGGCGTACGCCGAGGTGCAGATGTCCTGGACGGTGTAGAGACCGTCCTTGACGACGGTGTCCTTGATGTTGTCCTTCGTGACCGAGACCGGGGTCAGCAGCTGCGAGGGCACCTTGTCGCCGGAGCCGCTGGTCAGCGTCTCGGTGGCCAGGTCGGAGATGCTCTTGCCCTGGAGCAGGTTGACCGCGAGCGTGGCGGCCGCCTCGGCCTCCGGCTTGAAGGCCTTGTAGACGGTGCTGGACTGGGTACCAGCGACGATGCGCTGGATACCGGCGAGCTCCGCGTCCTGACCGGTCAGCGGGATGCCGGAGATCTTGGCGCCCTTGAGCGTGGTGGCGATACCACCGGCCATGCCGTCGTTGGCCGCGTAGACGCCCGCGATGTTCTTGGCACCGAGCTGCGTGATGGCCGCGGACATCTTCTGGGCGGCGACGGTGTCCTTCCACAGACCCGACTGCTCGTACGCGATGTTGACCTTGCCGTCGAGGGCCTCGTGGGCGCCCTTCTTGAACTGCGCGGCGTTCGGGTCGGCGTCGTCACCGTTGATCATGACGACCTTGGCCTTCGGCGTGGCCTTCGAGCCCAGCGCGTCGACCAGCGCCTGGCCCTGGAGCTTGCCGACCTCGACGTTGTCGAAGGAGACGTACGCGGAGACCGGGCCCTGGGCGAGGCGGTCGTACGCGATGACCTTGATGCCCTTGTCGACCGCGGTCTTGATGGAGGACTTGATGGCCGCGGAGTCCTGGGCGCTGATCACGATGACCTTGACGCCCTTGGTGATCATGCTGCTGACCTGCTGGGCCTGCTTGGCCGAGTCGGCGTTGGCGTTGGCGTACTGCACGGTGCAGTCCGAGCAGAGCGCCTTGACCTTGTCCACGAAGTACGGCTTGTCGAACTTCTCGTACCGCGCCGTGACACTGTCGGGCAGGAGCAGGCCGATCGACTTGTTGTCCGAGCCGCTGCTGCTGCCGCTGTCGGAGTCCTTGTCGCCGGCCTTGCCACAGGCGGCGATCGAGACGGCCATCGCGGAGGCGATGACGGCAACGGCTGCACGACGCATATGCGTGTTCACTTCAGAAACCTCCCTGACGAGGCCGCGTCGTTGCGGCCGAGGTGGCTGGAAGTCTTCTCGGGCACGAGTGCGACGTCAAGAAGTAAATACTTAACGAGATGGCAACGGCGTCGTGCGTTCTCTAAGTGAAGGCAGGGGTTGCCGTAGACAGCGTGCCGTCCAAAAGGGTCGAATCCCCCATCTCGCTGAGCGCGAGAGCGAGGGCTCCGAGCACCTCCGCACGGCCCCCAAGTGCCCCGGGGAGAACGGACAGTTGACGTGCCGCACTAGGGATCGCATAGCGACCGACAGACTCCCTGATCGGCCCGAGCACCAGCTCTCCGGCCTCGGCGAGATCACCGCCCAGGACCACTCGGCTCGGGTTCAGCAGATTGCAGAGATTGGCGACTCCACTACCGATGTGTCGGCCGACGTCGGCGATCACGCGACGGCAGCCCGGATCTCCGTCCCGCGCCAGCCGCACGACGCCTTCCATCGTCAGGTCGGTGCCGTGACTGGACTGGAGAAGTGGCAGCACATAGCGTGCGGCCGCAAAGGTTTCCAGGCAGCCCCGGTTACCGCACCGGCAGACGGGACCGGATTCGTCAAGTGTAATATGTCCGATTTCTCCCGCAGTACCACCAGGCCCGCGATAGATCGTCCCGTTGATCACCAGACCGGCGCCGACACCGCTCGCGACCTTGATGTAGGCCAGGTCGCGAACCCCCCGGCCACTGCCCCAGACCAGCTCCCCCAGGGCGCCGAGATTGGCGTCGTTGTCCACGTGCACGGGCACGCCGAGCCGTCCCCCCAGCTCCTCGGCGGGTTTGGTGCCGATCCAGCCCGGCAGGATCGCGGAGGAGCCGAGGGAGCCGGACTCGACGTCGATCGGGCCGGGTACGCCCAGGCCGATACCGGCGATCTTGGACCGGTCGACCCCCGTTGCTGCAATCAGGCGACTGACCAGCTCTTCGGCCCGGTCGAAGCCCTGGGTCGAGGAGGCGTCCACGTCCAGCGGCTCGGACTCCTCGGCCAGCACCTGGTGGGCGAGGTTCCCGACCGCGACGCGCAAATGCGTGTGCCCGAAGTCGACTCCTATGACGATGCCGGCGTCCCCGCTCAGGGAGACGCTCCGCGCCCGCCGGCCGCCCGCCGAAGTGGGCGTGACCTCGACGGTTCCACCGTCCTTGAGTTCGCGCACGATGTTGGAGACGGTCGCTGCGGACAGGCCCGTCGTCCGCGCGATCTCCGCCTGCGTGAGGGACCCGGCCAGCCGCACGGCTCGTACGACCCGCTCCAGGTTGGCTCGGTGCAGCGACGACTGCGACCCTGGAGTCTCCACGACGACCTCCCGCGCGCGGGACCGCTTCGATGAGGCCCCGTCTATGTCCAACAAGTGAACTCTAAGCTGAGCCGTTCGGGTTGCCTCCCGTCAAGAGGTTGAACCCAATCGGAGACCTCGCACACGTCTGCGCACGCCGTCCCGGAGGCCCGGAACAGCGTGCACACGCGGGGTCGCTCAGCGCTGTCTACTTGAGGGTGGCCGAGGTCAGGCCCGCCTGCACCTGACGCTGGAAGGACAGGTACACCACGAGCATCGGGATCATCGCGATGGTCACGCCGGCGAACAGAACGGGCAGGTCGGAGGCGTAACCCATCTGCTGCTGGAGCTGGATGAGGCCCTGGGTCAGGACGTAGCGCTCGGGATCGTCGCCACTCTGCGGCTGCATCAGGACCGTCGGCAGGATGAACTGGTTCCACTGGCCCAGCAGGTTGAAGATCCCGACGCTGATCAGTCCCGGTTTCGCCATCGGCAGCATCACCTGGAAGAAGGTCCGGGTGTGCGAGGCGCCGTCGAGCACCGCCGCCTCGAAGACGGCCGTGGGCAGGGTCCGGAAGAACGCGTGCATGAAGAACACCGTGAACGGCATCGAGTAGGCGACGTACACGAGGATCAGGCCCTGGTAGGTGTTCAGCATGTCCAGGCGCTTGACCATGAAGAACAGCGGGACCAGGGCCAGGAAGACGGGGAACATCGCGCCCGCGACGAAGAAGTAGTACAGGAACCGGTTGCCCGGGAAGCTGTAGCGGGCGATCACGTAGGCGGCCATCGAGCCGAACAGCATCGTCAGCGGTACCGAGAACACCAGCACGATGAGGGTGTTCAGGAAGTAGTCGCCGATGCCCTTGTCCCAGGCTCGCGAGAACACGTCCAGCGACCAGTGCTGCGGCCAGCCGAAGGCCGAGCCGCCGATCTGCGCGTCGGTCTTGAAGGAGCTGTACACGAGCCACAGCAGCGGCAGCACGATCAGCAGGGCCCACAGGGCCAGGAAGCCGTGCGAGAAGGCGTTCAGCACGACGCCCTCACGGCGGGGGGCGCCGGGCCGGGCCGGGGCCCCGCCGGCGGTCCGCCGGACGGGGAGCTCGGTGGGCTCCTTGATGGGTGCACTCATCGTCGTCGTCTCTCCCGCTCAGAACTCGATGCGCTCACGGCGGGTGGCGCGCAGCGTGACCACGGACAGAACAAGGGTGAGCAGCAGCATGACCACGCCCATGGCACAGGCGTAACCGCTCTTCCCGAAGTAGAGGAAGTTGCGCATCATCACGGTCGACATGACGTCGCTGTCGTGATCGGGACCGC
This sequence comes from Streptomyces sp. NBC_00289, assembly GCF_041435115.1. Classification (NCBI taxonomy): domain Bacteria; kingdom Bacillati; phylum Actinomycetota; class Actinomycetes; order Kitasatosporales; family Streptomycetaceae; genus Streptomyces; species Streptomyces sp. NBC_00289. The sequence continues at coordinate 2,982,401 of NZ_CP108046.1, forward strand.
CGCCGTACGCGCCCATGCTCGCGGTCATGGAGGAGACCAGCACGAACATGTCCATCGCCACGATGCCCAGGTACACCCAGGCGGTCTGCACGGTGTCCCACAGCAGCGGCAGGGTGATGCGGAAGAAGGACTGGGCGCGGCCCGCGCCGTCGATCAGGGCGGCCTCGTAGATGTCCCTGGGGATCGATTGCAGGGCCGCCGAGAACAGCACCAGGTAGAAGCCGACGCCGTGCCAGACGACGACCAGGATGAGGGCCCAGCGGACGATCCCGGGCTCGTTGAGCCATTCGACCGGGCTGTTGGCGTCGACCAGCCCGAGTTTGATGAGCAGGCCGTTGAGCATGCCGCCGCCGTCGCTGCGGTACACGGCGTTGAAGAGCACCGCGAGAATCGCCAGCGACAGCACCTGCGGGAAGAAGTAGACGATCTTGTAGAAGGAGGATCCGGCGACCCCGCTGACCCCGCCGGCGCGGCTGCGGCCACCCGCGTTCACCATGAAGGCGAAGAAGAGCGCGAACAGGATGGTGATCACCGGGATGAACACCAGGAACTGGATGTTGTGCCAGATGGCCTTCTGGAAGACGTCGTCCTGGAACAGGGCCCGGTAGTTGTCCAGTCCGACGAACTTGAAGGTCTGCGACTGCCCCTTCCAGTCGGTCAGCGAATAGCCGATCGTCTGGATGTACGGCCAGATGACGAAGACCAGGTAAAGCGCCACGGGAACGAGGAGAAATCCCGCGACGAACCTGTACTGCCCTTTGCGCATGGCGTTCCTGCCCCTGGTGTCCTGACTCCGGGCCGGAGGGGTCCGGCCCGGAGTCCGTACGGCTGGTCGCGTGATCAGTCGCGGTGGTTCTTCTTGGACGCCGGGTCCTTGGCCGCCTTGTCCACCGCGGCCTGGGCCCGCTTCAGCCACTCCTTGGGCTGGATGCGCTTGGCCATGAGCTCGTTGGACGCGGCCTCGATGGAGGCGCCCATCTCGCTGTACCACTCCGTGTACAGGAAGCGGAAGGTGTTGTCGCCGGCCGCCTTGGACGCCTCGACCGTGGACTGGGTGCCCGGGCGCAGCTGGACGCCCGCGTCGACGCCGTCCTTGAGGATGGTCAGCGAGTTCGCCTCCTTGGCGAACAGCGTCGACCACTCCTTGGACAGCATCCGCCGCGCGAACTCCTGGGCGGCGGGAAGGTTCTTGGCCTTCTTCGGGATGATGAACGGCTCACCGGAGCCGGCCCGGATCGCCTCGAACGGCATCGCGCTGTCCGGCAGCAGCGGCATCGGCATGAACTTCATGTCGAAGTCGTCCGGGGTCTGCTTGAGCTGTTCGTTCTCCAGCCAGGAACCACAGGTGATGAACGCGGCCTTGTACTGGTTCCAGCGGGTCTGGGACTCGGTGTGGGTCAGGCCGTTCGTTCCGGGCATCAGATAGCCCTTCTCGACGACCTCGTAGATCGCCTCGATGCCCGCCTGCGCGGCGTCGGAGCCGACGAACGCCTTCGGGTCGAGGTTGTCGATCGCCTTCATGGCGTCCAGACCGCCCTTCTTGGCGATCAGGTCCATGATGGCGACGTTGATGTAGTACGGGTATTTGCCCTGGTGGGCGAGGCCGCCGATGTTCTGGGACTTGGCGTCCTTGCAGATGGCGAGGAAGTCGGCCCAGGTCTTGGGCTCCTCCCAGCCCTTCTCCTTGAAGAGCTTGCCGGAGTACCACAGGCCCCACACCGTGTAGATGTAGTTGAGCGCGACGACCTTGCCCTCCTGCAGGCCCGGGTCGAGGGTGCCGGGGATCAGGGTGTCGCGGACCTTCTTGGAGGGGTCGTCGACCGAGGGCGAGTCCAGGACCCCGGCGAGGTCGAGCAGTTGGCCGTTCCGGTAGAGGACGTCGACCTTGATCTGCTGGGCGCCGGAGTCGTCGACGATGTCCGGCGGGTTGCCGGCGTTGAAGCGCGGCTGGAGCTTGCCGGTGATCTCCTGGGTGCCGGTGTGGGTGGAGGTGACGCCGAGCTTCTTCTGGAAGTCGGCCTCCCACGCCTTGGCGTACGCGTCGCCGTAACCGCCCTTGAAGATGACGACGTCGAGCTTGCCGCCCTTCTCCACGCCGAAGGGGTTCTCCTTGGTCGTCTTGCCCTTGGAGGTGTTGTCGCCGGAGTCGTCGTCTCCCCCGCCGCTGGCACACGCGGACAGGAAGCTCATCGTCGGTACGGCGATCAGGCCGAGGGCGGCCGACCGTCTGATCAGGTCACGGCGTCCGACACCTGCGGAGCCGTTGCTCACGGAGCTGTTGTTCTCGGAGCTGTGGTTCTGAGAGCTGTGGTTCTCGGAGCCGTTGTTCTCGGAGGTGGATCCCATGCTCAAGTCCTCGCCTTCTCCAGGACTCAGGCGGTGAACCGGATCTCCGGGCACCGCGAACGGGTCGAGCTGGGTCGTGCAGGAAATGCGAATCGGGTGAATTGCCGACAGGTATAGTCCACTTCCCGCCAGCAGAGCAAGATCGAATGCGAGGTTGGCCATTTGTCTTATCCGAAGTGAGACCTCACGGAAATATGAGCCGACTGTGGGCGTCCTGCCGGAAAAATCCATGACATAGACCCCGAATGCCACACCCAACGCCCTTGACACAACTGAGTACTTGGGCCACAACTGATCCTTGCGCCACGAAGCTGACAACGTTGTCCCGCGCAGGGAGGGTGCTCGCAGATGCAGCACGGAGCTCGGCACAGATCGGTGGTCGTGTTGGCGGCCGCATTCGCTTTGACGATGGGCTCGGCCGGGGCGGCGGTCGCGCTGCCGGCGGCCGGGGCGACCGCGGACCCGGGGTTCGCCTCCTCCTTCGAGGCGGGCGATCCCGCGCCCGACTGGCTCAGCACCGTCGACACCGCGCCGGACGGCGGCAAGGCCGCCTCCGGCGTCGACGGCGGCTACAGCAGCGGCATCCCGGGCAACGTGACCGACCATGTCACCGACGTCAGGGCCGACGGCGAGAACACGGGCGGCGGCGAGGTGAAGGAGAACCTCGTCGACAGCGAACCGGGTACGAAGTGGCTGACCTTCGCCGCCACGGGCTGGGCCGAGTTCGACCTGGACAAACCGGTCAAACTAGCTACATACGCACTCACTTCGGCCAACGACCACGACGAGCGCGACCCCGTGGACTGGACGCTCCAGGGGTCGGACGGCAAGGACTGGAAAACCCTGGACACACGCTCCGGGGAGGCCTTCACCGAACGGTTCCAGACAAAGTCGTACGACCTCGCCGAACCGGCCGAGTTCCAGCACTTCCGGCTCGACATCACGAAGAACAACGGCGGGGACATCCTCCAGCTCGCGGACATCCAGTTCTCCACGGGCGGCGGCAACGGTCCGGTACCGCAGGACATGCTCTCCCTGGTCGACCGGGGCCCGAGCGGCTCCCCCACCGCGAAGTCGGGCGCCGGCTTCACCGGGAAGCGGGCGCTGCGCTACGCCGGCCGGCACACCGCGGACGGACGGGCGTACTCGTACAACAAGATCTTCGACGTGAACGTGGCGGTGGGCCGGGACACCGAGCTGTCGTACCGGATCTTCCCGTCGATGGCCGACGGCGACCGGGACTACGACGCCACGAACGTGTCGGTGGACCTCGTCTTCACCGACGGCAGCCGGCTGAGCGACCTCAAGGCGACCGACCAGCACGGGTTCGCGCTGACTCCGCAGGGACAGGGCGCCTCCAAGGTCCTGTACGTCAACCAGTGGAACAGCGTGGTCGCGGGCATCGGGTCGGTCGCGGCGGGCCGGACGGTCGACCGGATCCTCGTCGCCTACGACTCCCCCGGCGGGCCGGCGAAGTTCCGCGGCTGGCTGGACGACGTGACGCTGAAGGCGGCGGCGCCCCAGAAGCCGAAGGCCCACCTGTCGGACTACGCGCTCACCACCCGCGGCACCAACTCCAGCGGCAGCTTCTCGCGCGGCAACAACTTCCCGGCGACCGCCGTACCGCACGGCTTCAACTTCTGGACGCCGGTGACCAACGCCTCCTCGCTGAGCTGGCTGTACGACTACGCACGCGGGAACAACGCGGACAACCTGCCGACGATCCAGGCCTTCAGCGCCAGCCACGAGCCGAGCCCCTGGATGGGTGACCGGCAGACCTTCCAGGTCATGCCGTCCGTCGCGGCCGGCACCCCGCAGACCGGCCGGGAAGCACGGGAACTCGCGTTCCGGCACGAGAACGAGACCGCGCGGCCGTACTACTACGGGGTCCGGTTCGAGAACGGGCTCAAGGCGGAGATGACGCCGACCGACCACGCGGCCGCCCTGCGCTTCACCTACCCCGGTGACGACGCGAGCGTGCTCTTCGACAACGTGACGGACCAGGCGGGTCTGACCCTCGACAAGTCCGCCGGCGTGCTCACCGGCTACTCGGACGTGAAGTCGGGGCTGTCGACCGGAGCCACCCGGCTCTTCGTGTACGGGGTCTTCGACAAGCCGGTGACCGAGGGCGACTCGAGCGGGGTCAAGGGCTACCTGCGGTTCGCCGCGGGCCAGGACCGCACGGTCACCCTCCGGCTGGCGACCTCCCTCATCAGCCTCGACCAGGCGAAGGACAACCTGCGCCAGGAGATCCCGGACGGCACCTCCTTCGAGACGGTGCGCTCGCAGGCACAGCGGTCCTGGGACCGGATCCTCGGCAAGGTCGAGGTGAAGGGCGCCACCCCGGACCAGCTGACCACGCTGTACTCCAGCCTGTACCGGCTGTACCTCTACCCCAACTCCGGTTTCGAGAAGGTGGGTTCGAAGTACCAGTACGCGTCCCCGTTCTCGCCGATGCCGGGCCCCGACACCCCGACGCACACCGGCGCGAAGATCGTGGACGGCAAGGTGTACGTCAACAACGGCTTCTGGGACACCTACCGGACCACCTGGCCCGCCTACTCGCTGCTGACCCCGTCCCAGGCGGGCACGATGGTCGACGGGTTCGTGCAGCAGTACAAGGACGGCGGCTGGACCTCCCGCTGGTCCTCCCCCGGCTACGCGGACCTCATGACGGGCACCTCCTCGGACGTCGCCTTCGCGGACGCGTACGTCAAGGGCGTCGGCTTCGACGCGAAGTCGGCGTACGAGGCCGCCCTGAAGAACGCGACCGTCGTGCCGCCCACCTCGGGCGTCGGCCGCAAGGGCATGGCGACCTCCCCCTTCCTCGGCTACACCAGCACCGACACCCACGAGGGCCTGTCCTGGGCGCTGGAGGGCTACCTCAACGACTACGGCATCGCCCGGATGGGCAAGGCCCTCTACGACAGGACCGGCGAGAAGCGCTACAAGGAGGAGTCGGAGTACTTCCTCGACCGCGCCCAGGACTACGTCAACCTCTTCGACCCGAAGGCGGGCTTCTTCCAGGGCCGCGACGCGAAGGGCGACTGGCGCGTCGACTCGGCGAAGTACGACCCCCGCGTGTGGGGCTACGACTACACCGAGACCAACGGCTGGGGCTACGCCTTCACCGCCCCGCAGGACAGTCGCGGCCTGGCCAACCTGTACGGCGGCCGCGGCGGGCTCGCGGACAAGCTCGACAGCTACTTCGCCACCCCGGAGACGGCCTCCCCGGACTTCGTCGGGTCCTACGGCGGGGTCATCCACGAGATGACGGAGGCCCGGGACGTACGGATGGGCATGTACGGACACTCCAACCAGGTCGCCCACCACGTGAACTACATGTACGACGCGGCGGGGCAGCCGTGGAAGACGCAGCGCAACGTCCGCGAGGTGCTGTCGCGGCTGTACTCCGGCAGTGACATCGGGCAGGGGTACCACGGCGACGAGGACAACGGCGAGCAGTCGGCCTGGTACCTGTTCTCCGCGCTGGGCTTCTACCCGCTGGTGCTGGGCAGCGGCGAGTACGCCGTGGGCTCCCCGTTGTTCACCCAGGCGACGGTCCACCTGGAGAACGGCCGGGACCTGGTCGTCAAGGCGCCGAAGAACAGCACCCGGAACGTGTACGTGCAGGGGCTGCGGGTCAACGGCCGGGGCTGGACCTCGACCTCACTCCCCCACTCGCTGCTCGCCAAGGGCGGGGTGCTGGAGTTCGACATGGGCCCGCGACCGTCCAAGTGGGGCACCGGCAGGAACGCGGCGCCCCCGTCGATCACCCGGGACGACGAGGTGCCGACTCCCCGCGAGGACGTGCTCGACGGTGACGGGGCCCTGTTCGACAACACCTCGGCGACGGACGCGACGGTCACCTCGGCCGTGGACCTGCCGGTGTCCGGACCCGCGAAGGCGGTCCAGTACACGCTGACCTCGTCGGCGGACCGTACGAAGGCACCGACCGGCTGGACGCTCCAGGGGTCCGCGGACGGAACGAAGTGGCGGACCCTGGACGAGCGCTCCGGACAGGCGTTCGCGTGGGACCGGCAGACCCGCGCGTTCTCGGTGAGGTCACCGGGCACGTACCAGAAGTACCGCCTGGTCCTCACCGGCGAGGCGACCGTGTCGGAGGTCGAACTCCTGGCCTGAGCAACCGGATCGGCCGTCCCACGCCACCTGCGGGCGGCTCGGGGCGGCCGGGTGGGACGGCTCGCGAACCACGTCGTACGGGACACCGGTGGCTCCGGTGTCCCGTACGTCGGTTTCCGGACGGTCCCGCGGTCAGCCCACCGCCGGCGCGAACACGTGCAGGTCCGCGTCGTCCGGCAGTCGCACGCTCGCGACGGACCTGCCCTCCGGCGCCTCGAAGGGCTTGGTCGCGAAGACGTAGGTGGCGACCGGGTCCCGGTCCGCGCCCGCCACGTTCCGGTAGGCGGTCCTGGCGACGATCTCGTTGCCGTACTGAACGGTGCCTCCGCCCCCGCCGACGGTCCAGTCGGTGAAGGAGAGGTCGACCGTGCCGGTGCCGCCGTCGGTGTACGTGACGGTGGCCGTGTCCTGCCGGTTGCCGTTGACCGCGCTGCCGATGAAGGACAACCGGTGGGCGGGAGTGGCGAGTTCGATGGTCTGGCCGTTGGCGGAGGCGTTGTCGGGGCGCCCGTTCGGCGAGTCGGGCCAGGTGAAGGTCAGGCCGTCCACCGTGCCCTGCCCGCCCGGGGTCAGCCCCGCCGCGGCGAGCGCCTGGCGGGAGTAGCTCCAGCCGCCGCCGTCGTAGTCGGCCTCGTCGTGGTCGCCCTCGTCGTCGGAGATGCCGGTGCCGTCGTAGGCGGCCAGGAGGGTGCCGGGGGCGGCGACGGTGAGGGAGACGGGCTGTTCGTACGAGGTGCCGTCCGAGGTGACCGTGACCCTGACGTCGTAGAAGCCCTGCGCGATGTCCCCGGCGGCCGCCAGCACGATCTCCTGGGAGCCGTCGGTGACCGTCCCCTCGGCGGGAGTGGCGGTGATGCCGGGCGGCGCCTCGACCCGGAAACGCACCTCGGGTCCGGTGCCGCCGCTCAGCGCCAGGGTGCGGATGCCGGCCTTCGCGCTGCCACCCGGCGCGATCGTCGCCGCGGTCGGACCGACCCCGATCTGGTACGGCTGTTCGCCCGCGCGGAAGGAGGGCGGGGCGTCGGACGCGGCACTCCCCCAGTCCTTGTCGGGCGTGGCCGACAGCGAGTAGTCGAGCCTGCCGCCGTCCCGCACGAACGAGGCCGGCAGCCAGGGCCGCTCACTGCCGCGGCCGTCGACCCTGAGCGAGCGGACGTACGGCGCGTCGGCGCCGGCGCCCTCCGCGCGGACGGAGATGTCGTTGCCGTACGGGCGGTCGATCTCGATCCGCGGGAACAGCGGTGAGGCGAGGGTGAGTTCCGCGCGCGAGGGCACCTGGGGGTACATGCCGAGCGCGGAGAAGACGTACCAGGACGACATGGCGCCGAGGTCGTCGTTGCCCGGGATGCCGCCCGGCCGCGTCGACCACAGCTGCCGCATAGCGGCGCGGACGGTCTCCTGCGTCTTGTAGGGCGCGCCCGCGTAGTCGTACAGGTAGGGGACGTTGAGCGACGGTTCGTTGTCCAGCTCGGACTTCTCGCCGCCACTGCCGGTGAAGGCCCAGCCGCCGTCGGCGTCGTGGAAGAAGGTGTCGAGGCGGGCGACCGCCTTGTCCGTGCCGCCCATCGCGGCGAACAGGCCGGCCGGATTGTGCTGCACCATCCACGTGTACTGGGCCGCTGTGCCCTCGACGAAGCCGTTGCCGGTGCCCGGCGTGAAGCCGGTGACCCAACTGCCGTCGGCCTTGCGGTTGGCGATGTATCCGCCCGAGGGGTCGGCCGCGATGTCGAAGGCGTTCTGCCACCACTGGGAGCGCCCGGCGAAGGTGTCGGCCGTCTTCCGCTCGCCCGCCGCCCGGGCCAGCTGGGACAGCGCGAAGTCGGCGCCGGACATCTCCAGGGTCTCGGCCGCACCGCCCCACGCGTTGGAGACGGAGGGCATGTAGTGCAGCTTCAGGTACCTGTCGAGCGATGGACGCTGACCGACGGACAGCACCGGCTTCCCGGCTGACGACAGGTCCTGCTCCGTGGGGACCGTCGCAGCCCGTACCAGCGAGCGCAGCGCACCGCGCAGGTCGAAGTCGGTGCCGCCGAAGGCGTGGATCCCGGCCAGGGCGGTGGGCGAGGGGTCGCCGTTCATGACGTGGGTGCCGCTCGCACCGTGCAGCCAGCGGTCCCAGATCCCGCCGTTCTGGCGGGCCAGTTCGTACAGCGACTGGGCGATGTCGGAGCCGGTGCGGGGGTTGAGGAGAGTCAGCAGCTGGACCTGGTCGCGGTACTGGTCCCAGCCGGAGAAGGTGCCGTACTGGGCCTGGTGGCCGCGGGAGACGGAGTGGACCTCGCCGTCGCTGCCCCGGTATCTGCGGTCGGCGTCGCTGATGACGTTCGGGTGCAGGAGGGCGTGGTAGAGCGCGGTGTAGAAGGTGGTGCGCTCCTCCTCGGTACCGCCGCCGACCCGGATCGCGTCCAGGCGGTCCCGCCAGGCGCGCGCGGCAGCCTTCCGGACCACGTCGAAGGAGCGGTACGACGGGTTCTCCGCCGCGAGGTTCGCCTCGGCACCCGCCCGGCTGACGTAGGAGATGCCGACCTTGACGTTCACCGGGCCGGAGCCCGGCTCGAACTCGACGTACCCGCCCGCGCCCTTGCCCGCGACGGGCCGGCCGCCCTCGGCGAACCCGCCCGTGCCGCCGGTGGCGGTGGTGGAACCAGGGTCGAGCCGGTCGTCCCGCCAGGTGCCGTTCGCCTTGAAGGGGCGGTCGAAGCGGGCGGTGAAGTGAAGGGTGTAGTAGGCGCGCCGGCCTTCGGGGTCGAGGTATCCGCAGAAGTTGCCGGAGGTGACGGAGCCGGAGACCGTGCGGGTGGCGGGGTCGATCTCGACCGACGAGCCGGTGGATCCGACCTCGGAGTTGGCGGTGCGGATCAGCAGCGAGGCGGGCTTGTCGGCGGGGAAGGTGAAGCGGGCCGAGCCCGTCCGGGCGGTCGCGGTGAGGTCGGCGGTCACTCCGGAGGCGAGTCCCACCTTGTAGTGGCCGGGCTCGGCGGTCTCGTCGGCGTGGCCGAAACCGGACGCGTACACGGCGTCCTTGGTGTCGCTCGCCGGGGAGGTGTCGACCGTGCCCGCGTACGGGAAGAACGGGATGTCACCGCTGCCGCCCGCGCAGCCCGTACCCGACATGTGGGTCAGGCTGAAGCCGCGGACGCGGGTGACGTCGTAGTGGTAGCCGCCGGGTGCGGCGGTACGGGTGGCGTCGCCGCGGGTGTTCTCGGGGCTCCAGGAGAGCATGCCGGACGGGACGACGGCGCCCGGGAAGACGTTGCCGCCGTTGCTGGTGCCGATGAGCGGATCGACGTACGCGACGGGGTCGTCGACGAGGCCGGGCGGGGCGGCGGGTGCCGCCGCCAGGGCGGGGGTGGCGCCGGTGGCGGTCAGAACGGCCGCCAGCAGCAGGAACACAGGACGGAAACGCATGACGCGGCCCCTCCTCCTTCGGACGGGTCGCGCACCACGGGTCGCACAAGCCGCAGGGACAGTAGCGTGCGTCAGCGGTACCACGGAAGGGCGCCTGCGGGCCGGGGGGCGCGCGTGGCACCACCCGGATGCGGGAGCCTTCCTGGCTTTCCGCGGTTCCACCGACGGCCCACGGCGGTTTCCCACTGTTCGCCGCGGTTTCCAGCCGTAGTCCAACTCACTTGACATCGTTGTCTGTTGACACGGTAGAGTCATGTACAGACCATTAGACAACGTTGTCGCACCGCTGATCGCCACAAGCCATGTACCACTCGGGCCGGCTCTCCCCCTCGCCGACCCGGCTCGCGGACCCGGTGGCTCACCTCCCACCGGGTCCGCCCCGAGCGATGGTTCAGCCGACCCGGCAGGGCAGGGTCGTCGCCGTGTCGCCGCCGGAGCCGGAGACGACGTAACCGAACGTCGCGCTCTGCCCCGGACTCAGCGAGCCGTTCCAGTCGGCGTTGTGCACCATCACGTCCTGGCCGCTGTAGGTCGCGTTGCCGCTCCAGAGGCTCTCGACCTTCTGGCCGCCCGGCAGCGTCCAGTCGACCATCCAGCCGAGCATCGGGACGTCGCCGGAGTTCGTCACGGTCACCTCGGACTGGTAGCCGCCCGACCAGCTGTTGGTCGTACGACGGGTGGCGGAGCAGGTGCCCGGCACCGGGTCGGTCGGGTTGCCCGGGTCGTGAACGCCGGTCACCTCGCCGTTGCCGCCGTCGAAGGCGACGTCGGAGCAGGAGTAGAAGGTCTCGGCACTGTCCGAGCGCTGCCAGACCATGTAGATGATGTGGCGCCCCGACTTGTTCGCCGGGAGCTTGCCGGACCAGGCGTAGTTGGCCTCGACCGTGCCCGGGGAGCCGTTGAGCGGCGGGTGGTCGACGCTCAGGAACGGCTGGGCCTCCATGTCGTCCCAGGTGAGCGTCTTGGTCGGGTCGAAGCCGTCCTTGGTGACGTAGACGTAGAACCAACCCGGGTGCGCGGCCCAGGCGTTGTACGAGAAGTCGACGGTGGCGCCCGAGGTGAGGTGGGTGAGCGGCCAGTCACCGCGGGCCGCGTTGAAGCCCGTGAAGTTGGTGTTGCCGCCGCTGCACAGCTGACCGTCGGGCACGAAGCCGCGGGTGCGGCCGGCGCCGTCCGAGCGGAGCACCGAGAACCAGTTGTAGAACGGCGTCGTACCGCTGACCTGCTGCGCGTTCTTGCAGGCGGGGTTGACCGGCTTGATCTCACCGGTGTCGGTCAGCGCGTCCTGCCAGCACAGGAAGGTGCGACTGGCGGGCTTCATGGGGGTGCCATGGGCCTCGGCCCTGCCGCCGGCCGTCATGACCAGGCCGACCGCCGGGATCGTGGCCAGCAGGGAGACCAGGACGAGGAAGAGGGCTCGGGCGCGGGTGGGGAGGGTTGATCGGCGCAGGAGGTTCGGCGTGCGTGTTGTCGTGATCATGACAGGTCGATCCATCCCTTCGGTGTACGGCCGTGCGGATGGGTGGGTGCGGGTGTGCGGGCGGGTGACCGCCGGCGTGCGGGTGACCGCGCGCGAGGGGTGATCGGCCGCTCGCGGACGGCGGGATGGGGGCGCCTCACGGGGCAGGTTCCGGTCTGTCCGTGTGGGAGCGCTCCCATCCCACCTGTCGCGGACGGTAGCGCCGACCGGCCGACTTGTAAACGCCTGGGGCGTCACACGGCCGCGGACCTGTCCCGTGACGGCGCCGGCGGCCGCGGCTCCGACGGCGTGGGCAGCGGCCCGGCAGCCGGCAGTTCCACGCTGACCTCCGTGCGGCCCGGCACACTGCTGACGTCGGCCCGGCCGCCGTGCGCCCCCGTGATCGCCGCCATGACGGCCAGGCCCAGCCCGGAGCCCCCCGGGCTGCCGTGGGCCCTGGCCCTGGACGCGTCCGCCCGCGTGAAGCGTTCGAAGACCGTGGGGAGAAGGGCCGGGGGGGATGCCGGGACCGTCGTCCCGTACGCGGATGACGCAGAACACCGGCCCGGTCTCCAGCGAGGCGACCACTCGTGTACCGGCAGGCGTGTGCGCCCGCGCGTTGGCCAGCAGGTTGGTCACCACCTGACGCAGCCGCGCCTCGTCGCCGTAGACCAGGGCCGGGGCGTCGAGGCGCAGTTCCAGCTGCCAGTCGTGGCCGCCGTCCGCCGCCCGCGCCTGCCACACCGCCTCGGCGACCATGGCCGCGAGATCCACCTCGGCCGACTGCAACGGACGGCCGTCGTCGAGCCGGGCCAGCAGGAGCAGGTCCTCGACCAGACCGGTCATCCGGGCCGACTCGGCCGAGACGCGGCGCCAGGCCAGCACCGGCTCGACCCGGTCGGCGCCGCGGTTCATCAGCTCCGCGTATCCGGCGATCGAGGCGAGCGGCGTACGGAGTTCGTGGCCGGCGTCGGCGAGGAACCGGCGCATGCGTTCCTCGCTGTGCCGTACCCGCTCCTCGCTGCGCCGGCGTTCGGCGAGCGCGGACTCGACGTGGTCGATCATCCGGTTGAGCGCGGCACCGACCTGGCCCGCCTCGCTGCCGGGGTCGGTGTCCCACTCGGGCACCCGGGCGAGGGCAGTGGTCTCCAGCGGGGCGCTGGAGACCACGGCGGCGGTGGCGGCGACCCGGCCGAGAGGGCGCAGCTGGCGCCGGACGACGACGGCGCAGACACCGACCGCGACGACGAGTCCGGCGCCGGCCACCCCGGCCTCGACCGCGATCAGGTTGCGCAGCATGCCCTCTACTTCGGCCAGCGGAAGGCCGGTGAGGACGAGGTTCCCGTCGGCGTCGAGGGCGGACACCCGGTAGGCGCCCAGGCCCGGAACCGTACGGCTGTGCGGGGAGCCGTCGGCCTTGATGCCTGCCAGCGGGACGCGCTGGCGGGCGGTGAGCGCCCGCGACCCGCCGTCCCGGGTCACGACCTCGGCGGCCATGACGTCTCCGTCGTCGTCGAGGCGGGCCGTGAGCGTGCCGACGGTCCGGCCCTGTCCGGTGGGGAACCCGAGGTCCGTGTCGCTGCCCGCCCCGGTCCGGACAGCGACCTGAGCACGCTCCGCAGCGTTGGCGACCCGCTGGTCGAGCCGGTCGAGGAGGTAGGCGCGCTGGGTCAGGACGGTGGTGAGCGCCATGGCCAGGCAGACACCGACGAGCACGCCACCGACGACCACGAGGAGCCGGGTGCGCAGCGACCGCCCGCGCGGGCGCATGCTCATCTCCCGTTCTCCGGCGGCTTGACGGCGTGCCCCGCGCCGCGCACCGCGGGGCCGACGGCAGGCGGTTCGTCGGGTTCCGGCTCGTTGTCGGCCGTCATCACACGGACGTGGCCGTGTCGGGTCAGGAGGGTGCCAGACATGTCTCGATCCTGTCCCCGCCGGCTGGGGGAACCCTGTGTTCCGACTGAGCCGCAGCCGTGCGACCGACCGCGCGGGCGCGCGGCCCGCACTCCGGGCGCACGACGGGCATCCGACGGCCGTGTGACCCCCAAGGCCTACCGAAACCGCCAATCCCCTTGGCCGAAGGGGGCATTGGCACTCCCCGGCCACCGGATTCCCTTGAGCCGCTTTCCTCGCAGCGCTCACTCTGATCACTGGCTTCCGCTCACCAGGCCGGAAGCGTCGTCAGCGTTCAGGGGAGGACGCCACCCATGCGAAGACTCCACGCCTTCTTGGCCGTGGCAGGAGCGGCAGGACTGCTCACGGGCACGATCACGCCCGCGGCGGCCGGTACCGGAGCACCGGTCACCGCGCCGGACGCCACGCCCGTGCGGAGCGGCGCCACGACCGGCGCCACCACTACACAGACCATCACCCTCATCACGGGCGACACCGTGTCGCTCAGTGTCGGCCCGGACGACAAGTACGCCGTCGACGTCCAGCGCGGCAAGGGCCGTGAGGCCGCCACCTTCGTGTCGAGCGAGAAGGACGGCGAGGTCAGTGTCCTGCCGGCGGACGCGATCCCGCTGGTGAACGCGGGCCGCCTCGACCCGGCCCTGTTCAACGTCACCCGGCTGGTGAAGCAGGGCTACACGGACTCGAAGACCGGCGTCACCCCGGTGATCGCGACCTACACGAGGGGCAGCGCGACCCCCGACGGCGCCCGCCGGACGCTCACCCTGCCCACGATCGACGGCGCCGCGCTCAGCGCGAAGAAGTCGACCGCCTTCTGGGCGGACGTCGCCCCCGCGCTCGCCACCCGACCCACGACGAAGGCCGCGCGGCAGCTCGGCGAGGGCATCGACAAGATCTGGCTCGACGGCAAGGTCGAGGCGTCCCTGGACGTCAGCGTGCCGCAGATCGGCGCACCCGAGGTGTGGAAGTCGGGCTACGACGGCAAGGGGGTCGAGGTCGCGGTCCTGGACACCGGCGTGGACACCGGGCACCCGGATCTGGCGGGGAGGCTCGGGGAGACGCGGAGTTTCGTACCGGGCGAGACGGTGCGGGACGGCCACGGTCACGGCACTCATGTGGCGTCCACGATCGTCGGCTCGGGCGCTGCCTCGGACGGCAGGCGCAAGGGCGTGGCGCCGGGCGCGGAGCTGCGGGTCGGCAAGGTGCTGGACAACACCGGCCACGGCCAGGACTCCTGGATCATCGCGGGCATGGAGTGGGCGGCCCACTCCGGGGCGAAGATCGTGTCGATGTCGCTGGGCGGTGACGCCACGGGTCCCTCGGACGTGCTGAGCGAGACGGTCGACGAACTGTCCGCGTCCACCGGCACCCTCTTCGTGATCGCGGCGGGCAACTCCGGCCCGTCCGAGCAGACCGTCGGCACCCCGGGCATCGCCGATTCGGCGCTGACGGTGGGCGCCGTGGACAAGTCCGACAGGCTGGCCTCGTTCTCGAGCCGGGGGCCGCGCCTCGGCGACCACGCGGTCAAGCCGGAGATCACCGGGCCGGGCGTGAACATCACGGCGGCCCGCGCCGCCGGCACCACCATGGGCATACCGGTCGACGACCACTACACGACGTCGAGCGGTACGTCGATGGCGACCCCGCATGTCACGGGCGCCGCGGCGCTGGTCGCGCAGGCCCATCCGGACTGGACGGGACAGCAGATCAAGCAGGCGCTGGCGACCACCGCGAAGACGAACACCGTCAACTCCGTGTTCGAGCAGGGCGACGGCCGGGTCGACGCGGTACGGGCCGTCAACCAGGGCGTCTTCGCGACACCGACCCTGAGCTTCGGCACGTACGAGGAGAGCGACACCGAGGCGGACAGCAAGGACGTCACGTACACCAACACCACGGACGAAGCGGTGGAGTTGAAGATCTCCTCGTCCCTCCCCGACGCCGCCCTGAACGCGGACACCGTGACCGTCCCGGCGAAGGGCACCGCCACCGTGGGGGTCACGGTCGACCCGGCCGAGGAGGCGACGGGCCGGTACACGGGCCACATCACCGCGAGTGCCGACGGCGTCCGGGTCACCACCGCCATCGGCTTCGAGAAGCTGGCGAAGACCTACGACCTGAAGGTGTCGCTGGTGGGCCGGGACGGCAAGCCGTCCACCTCGGCGTCCATCTTCATGCTGCAGGAACTCAACGGCGCGTACGCGGACACGTACGGGTATCTCGGCAGCGGCTCCACCTTCAAGGTGCCGGCCGGTACGTACAGCACGGCGTCCTGGATCTCGACGCGGGACGCGGCCGGACTGGAGGTCGACACCTCGGTCGTCGGCGATCCGGAGATCAGGGTCGACAAGAACACCGAGGTCGTCCTCGACGCCCGCAAGGCGGTCGAGATCAAGCCGAAGACCAAGCAGGACTCCGAGTTCCAGGGCTTCAGCACCAACTGGCACCGGGAGGGCCCCGGCAGCGCCTGGGGCCTGACCTACAGCCAGGGCTGGTGGACCGACCACGTCTACGTGGCGCCCACCGAGAAGGTCACCGAGGGCATGTTCGAGTTCTCCTCGAAGTTCCGTCTGTACGCCAAGGAGCTGACGGCGAGCGTCGCCGGCCCCGAGAAGTACGCGCTGCCCCTCGACTACGCGCAGACGTCCCTCGGCTTCCCGGTGAGGATCAGCGGTGACCGCACGGTCCGGGCGGTGGACGCGGGCAGCGGCACCGCGGCCGAATTCGACGGGCTCGACGTCAAGGGCAAGGTGGCGGTCGTCCGGGTGGGCGCCGGTGCGACGGCGGACGAGGCACTCGCCAACGCGACCGCGGCCGGGGCCGGTTACGTCCTCGCCTACCACGAGACGCCCGGGTACTGGATCTCGTGGGTGAAGAGCGCGACCATCCCGCTGATGACCGCCACCGGCGAGGACGGCGCGAAGCTCGGGGCCCTGCTCAAGCGCGGGAAGAAGGTCACGCTGAAGCTGCACGGCACCGCGGCCAGTCCGTACGTGTACAGCGTCATGTTCCCGCAGACGGGCGCCGTCTCGGCCGACCAGACGTACGACCTGAACAGCTCCAACACGGTGAAGCAGACCGTTCGCTACCACGCGGGCCGGGCCGGCCAGGTCGGCAAGGACGCCGTGTACAGGTTCCGTCCCTGGCAGTCCACCGACATCGCGACCACCAACAACGTGCAACTCGGCACGGTGCGCACCGAGTACTACAACGTCTCCGACAACCGGATCTGGCACGCCGTCCATCCCGACTCGAAGGCGAACAAGCCTCAGTGGAACTCCCTGCGGACCTTCGACAAGGCGGGCAGGGTGCCCAGCGAGGACTGGCTGCGCCCGGTCGTCCGCCCGGCGAGCAGTGAGCAGTACGGCCTCTCCCAGCGCACCGGCGACAAACTCACCTTCGCCGTCCCGGAGTTGAGCGATGCCACGCCGGGTCACTACGGGTCGGTGGACAACGTCCAGGACACCGCGAAGGGCACCCTGTACGCGGACGGACAACCGGTCGGCGACACCGCGCTGGGCGGACTCGGCACCTTCGACGTCCCGGCGGCGAAGGCCTCGTACCGCCTCGTGCTCGACGCCCGGCGCACGGCCGACTGGGCCGCGTACTCCACCGGCACCCACACCGAATGGTCCTTCGCCTCGGCGCACACGGACCGGCGGACGGCGCTGCCGCTGCTGTCGGTCGACTATGACGTGGACGGGCTCGACCTCCTCAACCGTGTCGAGCGCACGCACAGGTCGGAGCTCGGACTCTCCGTACGCCATCAGTCGGGCAGCGTCACGGCCGGTGACCTGAGGGCCTGGGTCTCCTACGACGACGGCACGTCCTGGAAGGAGGTGAAGGTGAAGCGCGGTGAGGCGGAACTCAGGCACCCGAAGGGCGCCACGTTCGTGTCGCTGCGCGTGCGGGCCGCCGACCGGAACGGCAACGCGGTCGACCAGACCGTGCTGCGGGCGTTCGGCCTGAGGTAGACGGCCCGAGGTGAACGACCTGCCGTGGGCGGCCGGAAGTGAACGACGTCCCGGCCGGTACAAACAGCCTTAACAAAGATCGCCTACCGTGCCCGGCCATGGCGAACACGGCATACGACACGGCAGACCAGACCCCCGCCGCGAGCCCCTGGGCCGCGGTGGGGGTCTCCGCCTTCGACGAGTTGGTCCACCAGGCGATCCTGCACCAGCCCGACGCCGGCACGGCCGGCTGGGCACTCCTGACCGGTGCCTCCCCGGCCCGGGTGCGCGAGTCCTGCGACCGTCTGCTCGGGATCGGGTTGCTCCAGCCGCCGGACTCGATGGGGGGATTACGCGCGATCGACCCCAGAGTGGCGGTCCGCGGGCTGATCAGACGGCGCGAGACGGTGTCCGAGATGCTCGCCTCCACCGCCGAGGAGATGGCTACCGCGTACGAGGCCGGGCTGCTGCGTGAGGAGCCGTCCCGGCTGATCGAGGTGGCTTCCGGCGAGGGTGCCATCGCCGCCCGTCTGGAGGAGATGTACGCGCGCGCCGAGCACGAGGTGTGCCTCTTCGACACGCCTCCCTATCTCGCCCCGCCCGCGGCGCAGGTGGATCTCCAGGCCGATCTGCTCAGCCGCGGGATCGTCTCCCGCGGGATCTACGCGGCGACCGCCCTGGAAGATCCGCACGTCCTCTCCCGCACCTGGAGAATGGTCGAACTCGGTGAACAGGCCAGGGTGTTGCCGTCCGTGCCGGTCAAGCTGCTGGTGGTCGACGGGTGTCGGGCGATGCTGCCGCTGACCTCATCGGCCGCGGGCGGCTACTGCGCCGTCGTGGTGTGGCACTCGGCGGTGACCGAAGCCCTGCAGAAGCTGTTCGAGATGGCCTGGCAGCAGGCGACACCGCTCGGCCGGCCGCTCGGCGACGGTGAACTCCCCGAGGGGGAGCGGACGCTGATCAGGCTGCTGGCGGCCGGGATGAAGGACGAGGCGGTGGCCCGCCATCTGGGCGTGAGCCTCAGGACCCTGCGGCGCCGGGTGAGTGAGCTGCAGGAGCGGCTGGGCGCGGCGAGCCGCTTCCAGCTGGGCGTGCGGGCGGCGCAGCGCGGCTGGCTCTGATCGCGAAGGGCCGCACCCCCGTCACCGGGGATGCGGCCCTCGACTGCCGTGCGGTACCGCCTAGTGCCGCGGCAGGCAGCGTTTGCCCGTCAAGGAGCGGCGTCCGGTGCGTGCTCTCGGTGTGCCGGCCGGAAGTCCTCGTACTGGATGTACTGGGGCTTTCGGCCGGTGCGGCGAGAGTGCGTGCTGGGCGTCGCGACGGGGCGAACGTTGCCTGTTGGGGCACTAGTTGCGGATCAGGTTCCGCAGCACGTACTGCATGATGCCGCCGTTGCGGTAGTAGTCCGCCTCGCCGGGGGTGTCGATGCGGACGACCGCGTCGAACTCGACGCCGGTGTCGGTGCTGACCTTGACCGTGCGCGGGGTGGTGCCGTTGTTCAGTTCCTCGACGCCCGTGAAGGAGAAGGTCTCCTCACCGGTCAGGCCGAGAGACGCGGCGTCCGCGCCCTCCGGGTACTGGAGCGGGAGCACGCCCATGCCGATGAGGTTGGAGCGGTGGATGCGCTCGTACGACTCGGCGATGACGGCCTTGACGCCGAGCAGCGCGGTGCCCTTGGCGGCCCAGTCGCGGGACGAGCCGGAGCCGTACTCCTTGCCGGCCAGGATGGCCAGCGGGGTGCCCTGCTCGATGTAGTTGCGCGAGGCGTCGTAGATGAACGACACGGGCGCGTCCGGCTGGGTGAAGTCGCGGGTGTAACCGCCTTCCGTCCCCGGCGCGATCTGGTTGCGCAGGCGGATGTTGGCGAACGTGCCGCGGATCATGACCTCGTGGTTGCCGCGGCGGGAGCCGTAGCTGTTGAAGTCGCGACGCTCCACACCGTGCTCGGTGAGGTACTTGCCGGCCGGCGTGTCGGCCTTGATGGCGCCGGCCGGGGAGATGTGGTCGGTGGTGACCGAGTCGCCCAGCTTGGCCAGGACGCGCGCGCCCGTGATGTCGGAGACCGGGGTGGTCTCCATCGTCATGCCCTCGAAGTACGGGGGCTTGCGGACGTAGGTGGACTGCGGGTCCCACTCGAAGGTGTTGCCGGTCGGGATCGGCAGCGCCTGCCACTGGGCGTCGCCCGCGAAGACGTCCTGGTAGGACTTGTTGAACATGTCCTCGCCGATGGCGTTGGCCACGACGTCGTTGACCTCGGCCTCGGACGGCCAGATGTCCTTGAGGAAGACCGGGTTGCCGTCCTGGTCGATGCCCAGGGCGTCCTTGGTGACGTCCACCTTCATGGAGCCGGCGAGGGCGTACGCGACGACCAGCGGCGGGGACGCCAGGTAGTTCATCTTGACGTCGGGGTTGATACGGCCCTCGAAGTTCCGGTTGCCGGAGAGGACCGAGGTGACCGCGAGGTCGTGGTCGTTGACGGCCTGGGAGACCTCGTCCGGCAGCGGGCCGGAGTTGCCGATGCAGGTGGTGCAGCCGTAGCCGACGAGGTTGAAGCCGACCTTGTCGAGGTAGGGGGTGAGCCCCGCCTTGTCGAAGTAGTCGGTGACGACCTTGGAGCCCGGGGCGAGGGTGGTCTTGACCCACGGCTTGCGGGTCAGGCCCTTCTCCACGGCCTTCTTCGCGACGAGCGCGGCGGCGACCATGACGTACGGGTTCGAGGTGTTGGTGCAGGAGGTGATGGCCGCGACCGTCACCGCGCCGTGGTCGATCTCGTACGTCGAGCCGTCGGGGGCGGTCACGGTGACCGGGTTGGACGGGGCGCCGTTGGGGTGGATGGCAGGGGCGTCGGAGGCCGGGAAGGACTCCTTGCCCGCCTCGTCCACCTCGTCGACGTAGTTGCGCACGTCCGTCTTGAACTGCTCGGCGGCATTCGCGAGGACGATGCGGTCCTGCGGGCGCTTCGGGCCGGCGATCGACGGGACGACGGTGGAGAGGTCCAGCTCGAGCTTCTCGGAGAAGTCGGGCTCGGCGGCCGGGTCGAGCCAGAGGCCCTGCTCCTTGGCGTACGCCTCGACGAGTGCTACCTGCTGCTCGTCGCGGCCGGTCAGGCGCAGGTACTTCAGCGTCTCGTCGTCGATCGGGAAGATCGCGGCGGTGGAGCCGAACTCCGGCGACATGTTGCCGATGGTGGCGCGGTTGGCGAGGCTCGTCGCCGCCACACCCTCGCCGTAGAACTCGACGAACTTGCCGACCACGCCGTGCTTGCGGAGCATCTCGGTGATCGTCAGCACGAGGTCCGTGGCGGTGGTGCCGGTGGGCAGCTCGCCGGTGAGCTTGAAGCCGACGACGCGCGGGATGAGCATCGAGACCGGCTGGCCCAGCATCGCGGCCTCGGCCTCGATGCCGCCGACGCCCCAGCCGAGGACGCCGAGGCCGTTGACCATGGTGGTGTGCGAGTCGGTGCCGACCAGGGTGTCGGGGTACGCCTGGCCGCCTCGGACCATGACGGTCCGGGCCAGGTGCTCGATGTTCACCTGGTGGACGATGCCGGTGCCCGGCGGGACGACCTTGAAGTCGTCGAACGCGGTCTGACCCCAGCGCAGGAACTGGTAGCGCTCCTTGTTGCGGCCGTACTCCAGCTCGACGTTCTGGGCGAAGGCGTCGTTGGTGCCGAACTTGTCGGCGATGACGGAGTGGTCGATGACCAGCTCGGCCGGGGAGAGCGGGTTGACCTTCGCCGGGTCGCCGCCGAGC
This sequence comes from Streptomyces sp. NBC_00289, assembly GCF_041435115.1. NCBI lineage: Bacteria > Bacillati > Actinomycetota > Actinomycetes > Kitasatosporales > Streptomycetaceae > Streptomyces > Streptomyces sp. NBC_00289. The sequence continues at coordinate 3,003,374 of NZ_CP108046.1, forward strand.
TCCTTGACGGCCTCACGCATGGTGGCGAGGTCGACGACACAGGGCACGCCGGTGAAGTCCTGCATGATCACACGGGCCGGCGTGAACTGGATCTCCTGCGAGGGCTGGGCCTGCGAGTCCCAGTCGCCGAGGGAACTGATGTGGTCGGCGGTGATGTTCGCGCCGTCCTCGGTGCGGAGCAGGTTCTCCAGCAGGACCTTAAGGCTGTAGGGGAGCCGGGCCGAGCCCTTCACCTTGTCCAGGCGGAAGATCTCGTACGACTCGTCGCCCACCTGCAGCGTGCTGCGGGCGTCGAAGCTGTTCGCCGACACGACAGTCTCCTTCATTGATGTGCGCGTACCACCACGATCCTGCCGCCACGGCTACTTGGCCGATCCGGTGAGGTCAGGCTAAGTTAGGCATGCCTTACCGGGGTGGCGGCTGCGGTGCACCTCGGCAGATATCTCGATGTCGAGATAACTCTAGTACATGGGGGCGGGCTGGTCATGCCCGGACCCCGCCGACCGCCCCACCCGACGGCCGCCACGCGTGACCACGGGGTGACGCGGCGCACGGCCGGGTGCCGACTCCGCGCGCCGCCGGGTGACACCTGTCGGCCGCGGCGGGTGGCGCGACCCGGACCCGGGCTCGACAGGCGGCCGCGCGCCCGGGTCACCGACCACCAGGGAACTGCCGTACGCGTACGCGGGGTTCAGCCATCGGTTCGCCAAGTCGGGGTAGACGACAGCGGAGAGCCCGTACTGGACTTCCCGAAAGGCGACGCGAATGCCCCTCACCTTCCGTAAGAGTTTCCGCATCTTTCCCGGCGTGCGCCTGAACATCAACAAGCACTCCTGGTCCATCACCACCGGCGGCAGCGGTGGCCCGCGGCACACGCACAGCAGCACGGGACGACGTACGACGTCGATGGATCTGCCCGGACCCTTCGGATGGCGTCGCACCCGTACCGCCAAGCGCCACTGACGCTTCGCCAGCCGGTCGCGGCCACCTCGTCGCCCGCATGGGTGCCCCAGGAGGCGACATCTCATATCTGAGATAACCTCGACCTCATGGCAGACGACTACCTCGTGCGCATCGGCAAGCTCATCCGGGACGCCAGGCAGCATCGCGGCTGGACACAGTCACAGCTCGCCGAGGCGCTCGGCACCAGTCAGAGCGCCGTGAACCGCATCGAGCGCGGCAACCAAAACATCAGCCTTGAGATGATCGCTCGAATCGGTGAAGCGCTGGACAGCGAGATCGTCTCCCTGGGCTACGCGGGCCCGATGCATCTGCGGGTGGTCGGTGGCCGCCGGCTGTCGGGCGCCATCGACGTGAAGACCAGCAAGAACGCGTGTGTGGCACTGCTGTGCGCCTCCCTGCTCAACAGGGGGCGCACAGTGCTGCGCCGGGTCGCCCGCATCGAGGAGGTGTACCGCCTTCTGGAGGTACTGGGCTCCATCGGCGTACGCACCCGGTGGATCAACGACGGGGTGGACCTGGAGATCGTGCCGCCTGCCGAGCTGGAGCTGACGTCGATCGACGCCGACGCGGCCCGCCGTACGCGCTCGATCATCATGTTCCTCGGCCCGCTGCTGCACCGCCTGGACCACTTCACGCTCCCGTACGCGGGCGGCTGCGACCTCGGTACCCGGACCATCGAGCCGCACATGATCGCGCTGCGCCGGTTCGGGCTCGACATCGCCGCGACCGAGGGGCTGTACCACGCCCGGGTGGACCGGTCCGTCGCCCCGGACCGCCCCATCGTGCTGACCGAGCGCGGGGACACGGTCACCGAGAACGCGCTGCTCGCGGCCGCCCGGCACGACGGCGTCACGGTCATCCGCAACGCGTCCTCCAACTACATGGTCCAGGACCTGTGCTTCTTCCTGGAGGCGCTCGGCGTCAAGGTCGAGGGCATCGGCACCACCACCCTCACCGTGCACGGCGTGCCGACCATCGACGTCGACGTGGACTACTGCCCCTCCGAGGACCCGGTCGAGGCGATGAGCCTGCTGGCCGCCGCCGTCGTCACCGAGTCGGAACTGACGGTACGCCGGGTGCCGATCGAGTTCCTCGAGATCGAGCTCGCGGTGCTGGAGGAAATGGGACTCGACCACGACCGTACGCCCGAGTACTGGGCCGACAACGGCCGTACGCGCCTGGTGGACCTCACCGTCCGGCCCTCCAAACTGGAGGCGCCGATCGACAAGATCCACCCGATGCCCTTCCCCGGCCTGAACATCGACAACGTCCCGTTCTTCGCCGCCATCGCGGCGGCCGCGCAGGGCAAGACCCTCATCCACGACTGGGTCTACGACAACCGCGCGATCTACCTGACGGACCTCAATCGCCTCGGCGGCCGCCTCCAGCTCCTCGACCCGCACCGGGTCCTGGTCGAGGGCCCGACCCGCTGGCGCGCCGCCGAGATGATGTGCCCGCCGGCACTGCGCCCCGCGGTGGTCGTCCTGCTGGCGATGATGGCGGCCGAGGGCACGTCGGTCCTGCGGAACGTGTACGTCATCAACCGCGGCTACGAGGACCTGGCCGAACGCCTGAACTCGATCGGCGCGCAGATCGAGATCTTCCGGGACATCTGAACGGCGCGGTGTCGTGCCCCTCTGAGGCAAGGGGCACGACACCTCAACATGCCATCTGACCTGCGGATACTCACCTTCACGACCCTCCACTGATCACTGTTGTTTTTCAGCACCTTGTACAACACACGTACAAGATGATCTTGAATGGTTGACGATACGTCAGAGATGTTTGAGAGGACGTGCGACGGACCCGCCGCCCTGCCCCGTAGAGCAGACGACATCAGTCCACAGGGAGGGGAGCGCAACGTGGCAGGGAGCAGGGTCAGGGGCGTCAGGGGTGCGGCGATCGCGGCGGCGGCGATGGCCGCGCTGACCGCGTCACAGGCGCCGGGGGCGGTCCCGGCAGGGACCTCCGCCCCCCAGCGGGAGGTGCCCGCCGAGCACGGGCCGAGCGTGTCGGGCGACACCCCGTACCGCACCGACCTCCCGCCGCTGCGCACCCGGGCACGCGAGCGCGGGGCATCGGAGGCGGGCGCCGCCCTGCCGGCGAGCGTGTTCGCCGCCTACCGGCACGCCGAGGCGGAGCTCGCGCGCACCGCGCCCGGCTGCCGGCTGCGGTGGCAGCTGCTGGCCGCGATCGGTCAGGTGGAGTCCGGGCAGGCGCGGGGCGGTCGGGTGACGGCGGACGGTACGACCGTGGCGCCGATCCTCGGGCCGCGGCTGGACGGCGGCGCCTTCGCCGTCGTGCGGGACACCGACGGCGGCGCCTACGACGGGGACGCCGCCTACGACCGGGCGGTCGGACCGATGCAGTTCATCCCGTCGACCTGGGCCCGCTGGGGCACGGACGGCAACGGCGACGGGCGGGCCGACCCGGACAACGTCTTCGACGCGGCGCTCGCCGCCGGGCGCTACCTGTGCGCGGGCGGGCGGGACCTCTCCGACCCGGCCGAGCTGGACCGGGCGGTCCTCGGCTACAACCACTCCGAGGCGTATCTGCGCACCATGCGGGCCTGGTACGCGTACTACCTGGAAGGGCACCGGGTGGTGCCGGACAACCCCGCGAAGTCCTCGGCGCGCCCGGAGCCGTCGCGCCCGTCGTCCACGCCGAAGCCCTCGCCGACGCCGTCCACCCGTCCGAGCGCCGCCCCCTCCCCGGCACCGTCCGCACCTGCCTCGCCGACCCCCGGCACGTCCCGTCCGGCGGGCGGGCCCAAGGAGACGGAGGAGCCCCAACTCCCCACGCCCGGACCGGACATCGAACTGCCCGGCGCCGACCTGCTGCCCAGCGACGGTCCGCTGACCAGCAACGGTGTGGACTCGATGGCCTCCACCCCCTCCACAACCGCGGATACTGGGCGGTAATGTCGCCACCCGCCGGACGGGACGAGACCGGCGGGTGAGCGCGAAGGGGCCCTCATGGCGACGGACATGCCTGCGGAGATGCAAGCGGCCGACGACCGTTGGCAGCGCATGTGGAACCACCGCGAGCAACTGCTCAAGGTGGCCCGGCGCAGGTCGATGAGCCCGGAGGACGCCGAGGACGCGGTGCACGAGGCGATGCTGCGCGCCGCGGAACGCCCCGACCTGGACGACGAGCGCCTCGGCGCCTGGCTGACGACCGTGACCATGCGGCTGTGCGTCGATCGGTACCGCCAGGTCAACCGTGAGGCCGAGGTACATCGCAGCCCCACACTCACCGCACCGGGCCCGGTGCCCGTCGAGGAGGCGGTGTGCGACCGGGCCGAGGCGAAGTGGCTGGCCGTGCGCAGCGGGGAGCTGCCCGCGCGCCAGGCCGAGGCGCTCCGGCTGAAGTCCGAGGACCTCGACGTCGGCCAGGTCGCCGTGCGCATGGGGCTGAGCTACCGGACCGTCGAGTCGCTGCTCGCCCGGGCCCGGCGCACGCTGCGCAATTCGCTGGCCGGAACGCTGGGCCTCGCCCTGTTCCTGTGGGGGCGCGGCAAGCTGCGCGCGAGCGGACACGCGCAGGCCGTGGCGGTGACCTCGACGGCCGCGACCCTGGTGGTGGCGGGGTTCGTGCTGCCGTACGTCCACGACGGGGACGGGCAGGCCACGACTCCGGGTCCGTCCGTGTCCCGTATGGCCCAGAAGACCACGGAGACCGTACGGCCCGACGGCGCCGGCCGGGCAGCCACCCCGAACGCCCGTGAGCTGTCGGTCGCCTCGACGGCTCCCGGCGCGACGCCGTCGACCGGCGGCCACGACCGGTCGCTGCTGCCGCTGTCGGTGCCGCCCCTGCCGGAGGCCTCGCTGTCACCGGTGCCGGCCGTCCCCGAGGTCCCGGGGGTGTCCGAGCTGCCGAGCGTGCCCGCTCTCCCTGATCTGCCAGCCGCGTCCGTGGTCCCGACGACGCTTCCGGCCGCACCGGAGGCCCCCGTCGAGATACCGACCCCGCCTGCACTGCCGTAGAACCCTGCGCTGCGGTAGAGCCCTCGAAACTGCCGTAGAGCCCTCGAAAAAAATCCACCTCCGTCGCGACGGACGCCCCGCCCCTCCCCGTAGAGCAGATGTCGGAGCTGCTGCACGGCCGAAGGGTGGACCGGATGGGTGTCGAGATCTGTGTGGAAGGGCTGACCAAGTCCTTCGGTCACCAGGTCATCTGGCAGGACGTCTCGCTGACGCTGCCCGCCGGGGAGGTATCTGTCATGCTCGGCCCCTCGGGCACGGGCAAGTCGGTGTTCCTCAAGACGCTCGTCGGACTGCTGAAGCCGGACCGGGGCTGCGTGAAGATCGCGGGCCGGGACATCACCAAGCTGCGCGAGCACGAGCTCTACGAGGTACGGAAGCTCTTCGGCGTGCTGTTCCAGGACGGCGCGCTGTTCGGCTCGATGAACCTGTACGACAACATCGCGTTCCCGCTGCGTGAGCACACCCGCAAGTCCGAGAGCCAGATCCGGCGCATCGTGCTGGAGAAGATGGACATGGTCGGGCTGATCGGTTCCGAGGGAAAGCTGCCCGGCGAGATCTCCGGCGGGATGCGCAAACGGGCCGGACTGGCGCGGGCGCTGGTGCTCGATCCGGAGATCATCCTCTTCGACGAGCCGGACTCGGGCCTCGACCCCGTACGCGTCGCGTACCTCAACCAGCTCATCGTCGACCTCAACGCACAGATCAACGCGACCTTTCTGATCGTCACCCATGACATCGCCTCGGCCCGCCAAGTGCCGGACAACATCGGCCTGTTGTTCCGGCGCGAGCTGGTCATGTTCGGGCCGCGCGAGGAGCTGCTGACCAGTGACGAGCCGGTCGTACGGCAGTTCCTGAACGGCCGGATGCAGGGCCCGATCGGCATGGCGGAGGAGAAGGACGCCGCGCAGGTCGAGCAGGAGCTGGCGCGGCTCGGCGAAGCGGACCGGAAAGCCCGCCACGTCGGCAATGACATGACGCCGCGCCTGCTGCCGGGCCCCGGCATCACCCGGCCGCCCCGCTGGGAGGCGATCGCGAGACGCGAGGCGGAGCTGCACCGCAAGGAGGTGGCGGACGCATGAGCCTGTCGCCGACCGGAGCGCTCAGGCACTCGGGGAACCTCTTCGCGATGGCGCTGGACGTCATCCGGACCATACCCCGACGGCCCTTCCAGGCACGGGAGTTCATCCAGCAGGCCTGGTTCATCGCGAGCGTCACCATCCTGCCGACGGCCCTGGTGTCCATCCCCTTCGGCGCGGTCATCGCGCTGCAGATCGGCAGCCTGACCCGGCAGCTCGGCGCCCAGTCCTTCTCCGGGGCCGCCTCGGTCCTCGCGGTGCTGCGGGAGGCCTCGCCGATCGTCACCGCGCTGCTGATCGCGGGCGCCGGCGGCACGGCGATCTGCGCGGACCTCGGGGCGCGGAAGATCCGCGAGGAGATCGACGCGATGCAGGTGCTGGGCATCGACCCCATCCACCGGCTGGTCGTCCCGCGAGTCCTGGCGTCGATGGTGGTCGCGGTACTGCTCAACGGCCTGGTGTCGGTCGTCGGCGTCGCGGGCGGCTACTTCTTCAACGTCGTCCTGCAGAACGGCACACCGGGCGCCTATCTCGCCTCCTTCACCACGCTCGCGCAGCTCTCCGACCTGTGGGCGGCGGAGATCAAGGCGCTGGTGTTCGGCGCGATCGCCGCGATCGTCGCCTCGTACAAGGGACTCACCGCGAAGGGCGGCCCGAAGGGTGTGGGCGACGCGGTGAACCAGTCGGTGGTGATCACCTTCATGTTGCTGTTCGTGACGAACTTCGTGATGACCGCCGTGTACTTCCAAGTCGTTCCGCAGAGGGGCTGAGTCATGGCGCCGCTGAATCGCCTGGAGGAACTGGGCAGCCAACTGTCCTTCTACGGCCGCTCGTTGGCGTGGACGGGCCGCACCGTACGCCGCTACAAGAAGGAGATCCTCCGGCTGCTCGCCGAGGTGAGCTTCGGGCGCGGCGCCCTCGCCGTCGTGGGCGGCACGGTCGGTGTCATCGCCTTCCTGTCGTTCTTCACCGGCACGGAGGTGGGCCTGCAGGGGTACGCCGCGCTCAACCAGCTCGGCACCTCCAACTTCGTGGCGTTCCTCTCGGCGTACTTCAACACCCGTGAGATCGCTCCCCTGGTGGCAGGTCTCGCGCTGTCCGCAACGGTCGGCGCGGGGTTCACCGCCCAGCTCGGCGCGATGCGGATCAGCGAGGAGACGGACGCCCTCGAAGTCATGGGCGTCCCCTCGCTGCCGTTCCTGGTGACCACCCGGATGATCGCCGGTTTCGTCGCGGTGATCCCGCTGTACGTGGTCGGGCTGCTGTCGTCGTACTTCGCCGCCCGCACCATCACCACCGGCTACTACGGGCAGTCGGCGGGCACCTACGACCACTACTTCCAGCAGTACCTGCCGCCGGTCGACGTGCTGTGGTCCTTCGGGAAAGTGCTCGTCTTCGCCGTCCTGATCATCCTCGTGCACTGCTTCTACGGCTACTACGCGAGCGGCGGCCCGGCGGGCGTCGGCGTCGCCGTGGGCCGCGCCGTGCGCACCTCGATCGTCGCGATCAACGTTCTGGACTTCTTCCTGTCGCTCGCGATCTGGGGCGCCAACACGACCGTACGGATTGCGGGGTGAGCCGTATGAGAGTGCTGAGACTGCGGTTGTACGGCGTCGTGTTCCTCGCCGTACTCGCACTGCTGCTGTCCCTGTCCGTCGCCGTGTACCGGCAGGTGTTCACCTCGGCCGTACGGATCGAACTGGAGGCCGACAGCCTGGGCAACCAGCTCGATCCGCGCGCCGACGTCAAGCTGCGCGGGCTGCTCGTGGGCGAGGTGCGCGCGGTGCACGCCGACGGGACGAAGGCGACGCTCGACATCGCGCTGAAGCCGGAGTACGTCGCGGACATCCCCTCCGACGTGCACGCGCGCCTGCTGCCCAAGACGCTGTTCGGCGAGAAGTACGTCGACCTGGTCGCGCCCGCGCGCTCCTCGGCCCGGCCGATCCGCGCCGGGGATGTCATCACCCAGGACCGCACCCGGGTCGGCATCGAGCTCCAGCAGCTGATGAACGATCTGCTGCCGCTGCTGCGGACCGTGCAGCCCGGCAAGCTCAACGCCACGCTCTCCGCGTTCGCCACCGCCCTCGAAGGGCGCGGCGACCGGATCGGCGACAACCTCACGCGCGTGGAGGACTATCTGCACCGCCTCAATCCTCACCTGCCGTCCCTCACCGAGGACTTCGCACGGCTGGCCGACGTCGCCGAGGTGTACGGCGACGCGGCGCCCGACCTGATGGCGATCCTGCGCAACACCGTCACCACCAGCCGCACCCTGGTCGAGCAGCGGGACCGGCTCGCGTCCGCGCTCACCACGACGGCAACCGCCGCGGGCACCGCGGACGACTTCCTCGACGCGAACGGCGATCGCCTGATCACCCTGGGCCGGGTCTCCCGCCCCACGCTCGACCTCTTCGCCCGCTACTCGCCCGAGTACCCCTGCCTCCTCGCCGGCCTGGTGCGCGAGGAGCAGGCATCCGAGCAGGCCTTCCAGGGCGGCAAGATGCACATCACGCTCGAGGTCGTGCGCCAGCAGGGCCCGTACGAACCGGGTGAGTACGCCCGCTACGGCGATCGGTCGGGGCCCAACTGCCGCGACCTGCCCCATCCGCAGGTGCCCGCGCCCGGGGTCCACCTCAACGACGGTTCGGCGAAGGGCAGTTCGTCCGGTCCGGTCGGCGTTTCCTCCACCAGGACCGAGCAGCGCGCCGTCGGCTCGCTCGTCGCGCCCGTCATGGGTGTGCCAGCCGACGAGGTGTCGCCGGTCGCGACCCTGCTGTTCGGACCGATGGCGCGCGGGACGGCGGTGAGCGTCGCATGAGGACCACGAGGACCACGAGGATTACGAGGGCTTCAGGAGCCCGGCAGGCCGCTGCCCCGCTGATCAAGTTCAGCCTCTTCGCCCTGGTGACGATCCTGGCGACGGCGCTGCTCGCCGCCACCATCGTGAACATCTCCCTCACCCCCGAGCACACGTATCGCGCGGTGTTCAGCGACGTGACGGGCCTGGAGAAGGGCGACGACATCCGGGTGGCCGGGGTACGGGTCGGCGAGGTCGAGGGCATCCGGATCAAGGACCGGACGCTGGCGGAGGTCAACTTCAGCGTCAGCGCGGACCGGCCGCTGCTGAACAGCACCGGCGCGGTCATCCGCTACCGGAACCTCGTCGGACAGCGATACGTCGCCCTGACCGAGGGCGCGGGAGACGGCACCCGGCTGAAGCCCGGCGCCACCATCCCGCTGTCGCGCACCCAGCCCGCGCTGGACCTCAACGCGCTGCTGAACGGCTTCAAGCCACTGTTCGCAGCGCTCAGCCCGCAGGACGTCAACCAGCTCGCGACCGAGGTCATCCGGACACTCCAGGGCGAGGGCGGCACCGTCAACGGCCTGCTCGCGCACACGGCTTCGCTCACGACGACGCTGGCCGGCCGCGACAAACTGATCGGTTCGGTGATCGACAACCTCAACACCGTGCTGGAGACGCTGGACAAGCGCGGCGCCCGCTTCTCGGGGCTCCTCAAGCAGCTGCGGCGAGTGATTTCGGGGCTGTCCGCCGACCGCAAGCCGATCGGGCAGTCGCTGGTGGGCATCGGCGACCTGACGGACGCCACCTCGGGGCTGCTCAAGGACGCGCGTCCGCCCCTGAAGGACGACATCGCCGAGCTGACCGATCTCACCGGAACGCTGAACAAGAACGAGAACACCGTGGAGGGCGTCCTGAAGCGGCTGCCGAACAAGCTCAACGCACTGACGGGGACGGCGTCCTACGGCTCGTGGTTCAACTTCTACCTCTGCGACTTCGACGGCCGGATCGTGCTACCGAAGACGAAGCAGGTGCTCACCCCCGAGCTGCATGTGGCGAGGGCGAGGTGCGGCGCATGACGAAGCACTTCCTTCCCCGCAGGACCCGTACGCGCCGCCCGGAGCCGCTGGTCAAGGTCCGCATCGACCCGCCCAAGCTCCCGAAAATACGGCTGCTCCCGCGCCGGGCGCCCCGTCCTCGCCGCCCGGAACCCCTGGTGAAAGTCCGCATAGACCCGCCCAAGCTCCCGAAAATACGGCTGCTCCCGCGCCGGACGCCCCGTCCTCGCCGCCCGGAACCGCTGATGAAGGTCCGCATCGACCCGCCTCGGATAAGGCTTCCACGGATCCGCCCTCCACGCCTCACCCCGTTCCGCGAGCGCAACCCCGTGGTGATCGGAGTTGTCGGCCTCACCATCCTGGGGCTGCTGACCGTGGCCGCGTTCAACGCCGACAGCCTGCCGCTGATCGGCGGCGGCGACACGTACAGCGCGGCCTTCTCGGAGGCGGGCGGCCTCAAGCCCGGCGACGAGGAGCGGATCGCCGGCGTCAAGGTCGGCAAGGTCGAGGACGTCGATCTGGACGGTGACCACGTCAAGGTCACCTTCAAGATCAAGGGCGACCCGGCGTTCGGCACCGAGACCGGCGCCTCAATCCGGGTCAAGACGATCCTCGGCGCGAAGTACCTCGCGCTGCACCCCAAGGGACCGGGGCAGCTGAAGCCGGGCAGCGAGATACCGCTGAAGAGGACGGTTCCGGCGTACGACGTCGTGCAGGCGTTCAGCGATCTCACCACCACGACGGAGAAGGTCGACACCGACCAGTTGGCGAAGGCCCTGGACACCATCTCCACCACCTTCCAGGACTCGCCCGCCGAGGTACGGGCGTCCATCAAGGGCCTGTCGAAGATCTCCCGGACGGTCGCCTCGCGCGACAAGGCGCTGGGCGAGCTCCTCGACCACGCGAACGGTGTCACGGGCGTGCTGGCCGACCACTCCGAGGACTTCTCCGGGCTGGTCAAGGACGGCGACAAGCTGTTCAAGGAGATCAGCAAGCGGCGCAAGGCGATCCACGAGCTGCTGAAGAGCTCCGCCGCCCTCGGCATCGAGCTCTCCGGCCTGGTCGAGGACAACGACAAGGAGATCGGGCCCGCTCTCAAGGGCCTCAACCGTGTGGTGCAGATGCTCGAACGGAATCAGTCGAGCCTCGACCGGAGCGTCAAGCTGCTCGCCCCGTACGTCCGGGTCTTCAGCAACACCCTCGGCAACGGCCGCTGGTTCGACAGCTACGTCCAGAACCTGGTCGCCGCTCCGGTGGTGCCGCGCACGGGAGGCACGCAGTGAAGAAACTGAAGAGGCGCGTGGCCGTGAAGACCCTGAAGAGGCGCGTGGCCGTGGTCACCGCACTAGCCCTCGTCGCCGCGCTCACCTACGTGCTGTGGCCGCGCTCCGAGCCCGTGCACGTCACCGCGTACTTCCCGCGCACCGTCGGCATCTACCCCGGCTCGGACGTCCGCGTCCTCGGCGTCCGGATCGGCGAGGTCGAGAAGATCACGCCGGAGGGCGACCGGGTGCGGGTGGAGCTGACGTACGACGAAGGCCGCAAGGTCCCGGCGGACGCCAAGGCCGCGATCATCAACTCCTCGGTGGTCAGCGACCGTTACGTGCAGCTGCTGCCGGTGTACCGCAAGGGCCCGGTGCTACGGGACGGTGACGTCATCCCCGAGACGCGGACGGCCGTGCCGGTCGAGCTGGACCGCATCTTCGACAGTCTGCACACGACGGCCGACGCGCTCGGCCCCAAGGGCGCCAACAAGGACGGCTCGCTGTCGCGGCTGCTCGGGGTGAGCGCGGACAACCTCGACGGCCAGGGCGAGAACCTCAACCAGACGGTCGAGGACCTCTCGCAGGCCGTCACCACGCTGTCGGACGGCCGCTCGGACCTCTTCGGCACGGTACGGAACCTGCAGGTGTTCACGGCGGCGCTGGCCGCGGACGACAAGAGCGTGCGGTCGTTCAACACCAGCCTCGCCGAGGTCGTCGGACAGCTCGCGGGCGAGCGCAAGGACCTCGCGGACGCGCTCAAGAACCTGGGGACGGCGCTCGGCGACGTGTCCGCCTTCGTGAAGAACAACAAGAAGTCGCTGACCTCGAACGTGAAGGGCCTCAGCAAGGTGACCAAGGTGCTCGTCACCCAACGGGCCGCGCTGGCCGAGCTGTTGGAGGTCGCTCCCACGGGTCTGTCGAACCTGAACAACGCCTACAACCCGTCCTCGGGCACCCTCGACACCCGCAACAACGCCCAGCAGGCACAGGATCCGGCCTCGCTGCTGTGCTCCGTACTGAGGACGACCGGCGACGAAGGCGGCAAGAACCCCGACTGCAAGGAGCTGAAGGACCTCTTCGACTCCCTGCCCAAGGTGCCTCAGGGCTCCGCGGTGACGGGAACCGTCGACCGGACGCTCGGCGGAATTCTGGGGGCGAGCGCATGAGCGCACTGCGCAAGGTCGGCGCGCTCGCGTGGGCCGCGGTCGGCTCGCTGCTGCTGTCCGGCTGCGAGTTCAACGGCTGGTACGACGTCCAGCTGCCCGGCGGAGCCGCCGCCGACGGCCACGCGTACCACGTCACCGTCGAGTTCCGCGACGTCCTCGACCTGGTGCCGCAGTCGGCGGTGAAGGTCAACAACGTCACGGTGGGCGCGGTCGAGAAGGTGGAACTCGACGGCTGGCACGCGCGCGTACAGCTGCGGGTCGCCGACTCGGTGAAGCTGCCGGCCAACGCGGTCGCAGAGCTGCGGCAGACCAGCATGCTCGGCGAGAAGTACGTCGCGCTCTCCGCCCCGTCCGGAACGGCCCCGGTGGGCCGGCTCGGCGACGGCGACCGCATCCCGCTGTCCCGCAGCGGCCGCAACCCGGAGATCGAGGAGGTGCTGTCCGCGCTGTCCGCGCTGCTCAACGGCGGCGGAGTGGCCCAGCTCAAGACGATCACCGTGGAGCTGAACAAGGCCCTGGACGGCCGGGAGAACCGGGTCAGATCGCTGCTCAAGGAGCTGAACACGTTCATCGGCGGTCTGGACGACCAGCGGAAGGACATCGTCCACGCCCTCGAGGCCGTCGACCGGCTCGCGGGGCGGCTCGGCAAGGAGAAGAAGACGATCGCCCAGGCCGTCGACACGATGCCACCCGCCCTGAAAGTCCTCGCCGACCAACGGCGCGATCTGACGAGGATGCTCACCGCCCTGTCGAAGCTCGGCAAGACGGGCACCAAGGTGGTCAACGCCTCGCACGACGACACGGTCGCGAACCTCAAACAACTGCGGCCGATCCTTCAGCAGCTGAACAAGGCGGGCGCCGATCTTCCCAACTCCCTTGAGCTGCTGACCACTTACCCGTTCCCGCGCAACGTCACGGGCGCCATCAAGGGGGACTACGTCAACCTCGACATCACCGCGGATCTGGACCTGGCCGGCATCTACGGGAACGTGACGGACGGCAACTCCCGCCGGGGCAAGGGCGATTCCCAGAAGCCTGACACACCCGACGTACCGGATCTCCCCGATCTCCCCGATCTCCCGAGCGTGCCGACACCCACAGCGCTGCCGAGCACACCGAGCCTGCCGTCGTCCCCCTCGGTGCCGTCGGCCCCGTCGGCCCCGTCGGCCTCGTCGGGCGGCGGCGGTCCGCTGTGCCCGCCGGTGTGCACCAGCAGCTACACCACCCAAGGCGGGCTGCCCGAGGGGATCAACCTCGCGCTCGCGGAGCTGATGCTGAAGGGGGTTCAGCCGTGATCACCCGTACGGTCAAGGCCCAACTCCTGGCCTTCGCCACCGTCACCGCCGTCGGGGTGTCGTACGTCGGCGCCGAGTACACCGGCCTGGTGGACGACGTCCTGGGCCGCGGCTACACCGTGCGGGCGGACTTCGCCGACTCCGGGGGCATCTTCCCCGGCGCCGAGGTCACCTACCGCGGGGTGCCGGTGGGCCGCGTCGGCACGCTGGGGCTGACCGGCTCCGACGGCGTCTCGGTCTCCCTCGACATCAAGGACGGCGCTCCGCGCATCCCGGCGGACACGCTCGCCGTGGTGGCGAACCGTTCGGCGGTGGGCGAGCAGTACGTAGATCTACAGCCGCGTAGTTCGCATGGCCCCTATCTCCTCGACGGCAGCGCCATCCCGCGCGGCAGCACCCGCGTGCCGCTGCCCACGACGGACCTGGTCCTCAGCCTGGACCGGCTGGTGAACTCGGTCGGCAAGGACGATCTGCGGGTCACCGTCGACGAGTTGGGCAAGGCCTTCTCGGGCACCGGCCCGAACCTGAGCCGGCTGGTGGACTCGGGCAACGCGCTCGTCGAGTCGGCCTCCGAGTCACTCCCCCAGACCATCTCGCTGATCGAGGACTCGCGAAAGGTCCTCAAGACGCAGGCCGACCAGGGCTCGTCCATCAAGTCGTTCGCGCACGATCTGGCGGCCCTCAGCGCGCAGTTGAAGTCGAGCGACGGGGACCTGCGCAAGCTGATCGGCAACGCGACGCCGGCCGCGCAGCAGGTGAACTCTCTGCTGAAGTCCACCGGGCCACAGCTGTCGGTCCTGCTGGCCAATCTGATCAGCGGCGGCCAGGTCACGGTGGCCCGCCTGCCCGGCGTGGAGCAGTCCCTTGTCACCTTGCCGGCGCTGGTCGCGGGCAGCTACACGGTCGTCCCGGGCGACGGCACCACCCACTTCGGCCTGGTGGTGAATGCCGACGACCCGCCGGCGTGCACCCAGGGGTACGGGACGACGCGGCGCGACCCCTCGAACACCAGCACGCGCGAGGCGAACACCGACGCGCGCTGCACGGCCCCGCGCGGAAGCAAGACGTCGGTGCGGGGCGCGCAGAACGCCCCCGGCGCGTCGACCGCTTCCGGCGGCGCGAACCAGACGGCGTACGGCACGCCGTACATCACGCCTTACGACCCGGAGACCGGCACCGCGACCGGCCCGGACGGAAGGCCCGTCGAGATCGGCTCGACGGGCGGCCAACAGACGGTGTTCGGAAAGGAGTCGTGGCAATGGCTGCTAGTCGGACCGATGGCATGAGCGGGGCCATGAGCAGGACCGTGAGCGGGGCCCTGTCGGGAAGGGCCTCGGCGGGCAGGGCCCTGTCGCGCAGGGCGTGGTCGGTGGGACTGGTGGTGGCGACCGTCCTCACCACCGCGCTGACGATCTGGCTGAGCCTCCGGGTCTACGACCAGCGCGAGGCCGAGCAGCGGCGCCAGGACATCCTGTCCGCGGCCCGCCAGTCGGCGCTTAACTTCACCTCGCTCGACTACCGGCACTACGACCGGGACAGCGCGAACGTCCTCGAGGGCGCCACCGGCGACTTCAAGAAGCAGTTCGCCGCGCAGACCGAGCAGTTGACCAAGCTCGTCGCCGCGAACGAGTCCGTGTCCGAGGGCCAGGTCCTCGACGCGGGCATCGTCCGCTCCGACGAGCACTCGGCCCGCGTTCTGGTGGTCGCCGACAGCAAGGTCACCAACACCGCCGCGCCCAAGGGCGAGGCGCGCACCTACCGGCTGCAGCTCGACCTGGTGCACCGGGACGGCCGCTGGCTGACCTCGGACGTCGAGTTCGTCGGCTGACCGCGCCCTGACCGCCGTACGCCCATGAGGACTTGAGGAGCAAGACCGTGACGAAGACGACCACCCGAAGCCGCGGCTCCGGTTCCGGATCCGGCACCCGGCGCACCATCACCGCGGCCGCCCGCGCGGCGGCCAAGCGCGCGGAGCGCGGCCACCACGAACCGGACCCGGTGGCCGCCGACGAGGACGCCCCGGAGCGACCCGAGGCACCGACCGCCGGCCGCACCGTGCTCATCGAGGCCCCGGCGGAGGACGGCTGGGACGATCCGCCCGAGCCCTCGCCGGAGTGCTTCGAGGAGGACCCACCGCAAGAGGAAGACGAGCCCGGCCCCGGTACGGCTACGCGGCACGGTCGGCGGCGGCTGCTCGCCGCCGCCCTGTGTGTCCTGCTCCTGGCGGGCCTGGTCGCGGCCACCGTTCTCGGGTGGCGCTACCGGGAGGGCCTGCGGGCCGAACAGGCACGCGGTCAGGCACTCGCGGCCGCAGGCAAGGCGGCGCCAGTCGTGCTGTCGTACGACTACAGGCACCTGGACCGCGACTTCGCCGCGGCCCGCGCCCGGCTCACCGGGCACTTCCGCGACGAGTACCGGAAGACCACCACGACGGTGGTCGGGCCGACGGCCAGGAAGTACCACGGGGTGGTGAAGGCCACGGTGGCGCAGCCCACCGGCGGCTCCCCGGCGGCCTCCGTGATCTCGGCCTCGGCCGACCGGGCCGTGGTCCTCCTCTTCGTCAACCAGGTGACCACGAGCACCCAGGTCTCGGGCTCCCGCGTGGACCTGAACCGGGTGCGGATGACGGTGGCCCTTACGTCCGACGGCTGGAGGGTGAGCGGGGTCGACGCGCTCTGACGTCTGCTTCTTCCGGGGGCTAAAGGGCGGACCAGGCGGGTCGCATGCCGGGGACGGCTGCGCGATTCGTGGATGCGGCCTCTGAGCTGTGCGGACGTTTCGCGTGACCAGAGGCGGTGCAGATGGCGTGCACTGCACGGGCCTGTTCGGCGAGGGTGAGCCACTCCGGCGAGCGCCCCGATCGCGGGCACCGCCTGCCCTGCCTGGTCGGCGTAGGCGGGGGCATCGGCGTACTCGACGTACCGCTCGATGAGAGGCGGGACGGTGAACGCGGCCGCTTATTTGCGCGCACCTCGACGTAAATCTGGACCAACTGACGGGGTTCATCGAGACGGTGGCCGGGCAGCTGGAAGCACTTCGCACAATGCACCCCCGGCTCGCCGCCGCCCGCGCCGAATGGGCCGCGCGGACCGACACGATCCCCGGCGCCGAGACCGCGTAACGGAAGGGGCCTCCGACGCAGGTCAGAGGCCCTTTCCGAGGCAAAGCCGCAGGTGGCGGCAGACAGTCGGGCTGCACGCCGGGTACTGTCGCCCTCCCGGCACAATCGACCGGGCACACCCGGACGGTCCGATGGTGCACGTACAACGGCAAGTAGTCCACGACGGCTCGCTCCTGGCATACGGCCTCCCCAAGGGCGGGAACGACGAGGACCCGAAGGACCGGTGGGTCGAACTGACCGACGACGTGGCCATCCCCTTGCGCGAGCACATGGAGAAGTAAGAGGAGTTCCGGGACATCTGAGGACGGGCCCCGGCTCGGGCGACGGAGTCCGGGCGACGGCTCGCGGACGGTCGTTCTCGTACGACGTCCCGCCCAGCCGCGTCCGAAGCGACCGGCCGGGGCGCCGGCGGGAGGCCTGTCCCGGTCCTCCGGCGCCCCGGCCGCGGCGGGTCAGGGCTTGGTCAGCGTGATCGCCTGCTGCTGGGTCGCGTGGAAGAACGGGAGCGGCAGGCCGCCCTCGGGACGCAGTTCCATCAGGGTGGCCTCGACGTGGGCCGCGCCCGGCTTGAGCGCGTCCGGCGAGGACATTCCCGTGTTCTCCCACTTGTGCTCGGCTCCGTCGCACACCGCGCGGGTGCCGCCGATGCCGTGCCGGACCGTCGGGGAACTCTGGTCGACGGCGGTGCTCACGAACACCGGGCCTGTGGCGTCGGTGCAGCGGTAGGTGCCGGAGAGGGTGACGGTGCCGTCCGGAGCGATGGTGCCGGTCTTGGCGACCGTCAGCGTCTCGAGCGGGGCCGAGGCCGCCGGGGTCGAAGGCACGGCGGCGAGCAGGAGCAGCGCGGCAACGGCGGTGGCGGTACTGAGGGCGGGGCGCAGGGCCATGGACAGGGTCATGGGGGGATCTCCCGGTCGGACGGAAATGGGGCTTCCACTCGTACCTGGCCCATGGGTCCGCGGCCGTGACCGTCACTCCTTCGGTGGCGAGTCCGCATCGGCCGTCGTGGAACCGTCCCCGTCATGTCCGCGTGTTGTCACGCTTGGCCGCAGACGGTTCCGGTGAGTTCGTGCGGGGGGCATGGTCTCTTCATGGAGACCCGTACGGGTTTTCCCACCGACGTGGAGGTGCGCCATGTGTGCCCACCAGCCTTTGTGCCCCGCAGCCGACGCGAGCGCTCCGCACGTCGTCGCCGCCCACCCCGAGCAGGGCTGGAACCT
This sequence comes from Streptomyces sp. NBC_00289, assembly GCF_041435115.1. NCBI lineage: Bacteria > Bacillati > Actinomycetota > Actinomycetes > Kitasatosporales > Streptomycetaceae > Streptomyces > Streptomyces sp. NBC_00289. Next base: position 3,021,324 of record NZ_CP108046.1, read on the forward strand.
GCTCTGCAACGGCGCGATCGTCTTCGACGACACCGGCGAGCTGCTGCCCGACGGCCGGATCGTCGCGCCGCACCGGGTGCCCGCCGAACGACTGACGATCGCCGCCTGATCCAGCCCGGCTGCGGCGAGCGGGCTACGGCAGCACCGCGAAGCCGTCGAGTTCGATCATCGCCCGCTCGTCCCAGAGGCGTACGACCTCGACGACCGCCATGGCCGGATAGTCCCGTCCCGCCAAGCGGCGCCAGATACGGCCGAGTTCGGGAGCGTGATGGCGGTAGGCGGCGACGTCCGTGGCGTAGACGGTGACCCGGGCGAGGTCGGCGGGGGTGCCGTCGGCCGCTCGCAGGGCCGTGAGGAGATTGACGAGGGCCCGCTCGAACTGCAGGGGCAGCGTCTCGCCGACCACCTCGCCGGCGGCGTCGAGGGCGGTCTGGCCGGCCAGGAACACGACGCGGGATCCGGTGGCGACGACCGCGTGGGAGAAGCCGGCGGGCGGCGCGAGTTCGGGTGGGTTCAGCCGCTCGGCGGTCACTTCTGTGCCTCCTGCTCCGCGTACAACTCCCGTGCGATGATGCCTCGTTGGACCTCGCTGGCTCCCTCGTAGATGCGTGGGGCGCGTACCTCGCGGTAGAGGTGTTCGAGGAGGTGGCCGCGGCGCAGGGCGCGGGCGCCGTGCAGTTGGACGGCCGCGTCGACGACGTACTGCGCGGTCTCGGTCGCCAGCAGTTTCGCCATCGCGGCGCGCTTCGGGACGTCGGGGGCTCCCTCGTCGTACGCCGTCGCCGCCGCGTACACCATGAGGCGGGCCGCCTCTGTGCGCAGCGCCATCTCGGCGACCTTGTGCGCGACGGTCTGCTGGTCCTTGAGCTTGCCCCCGAACGCGTCCCGCCCGGCGGTGTGCGCGAGGGTCGCGTCCAGCGCCGCCTGCGCCATGCCGACCGCGAAGGCGCCGACGCTGGGCCGGAAGAGGTTGAGGGTGCCCATCGCGACCCGGAAGCCGCGGTCGACCTCTCCGAGGACGTCGTCGGCCGTCACCGGTACGGCGTCCAGGTGGAGGGCGCCGATGGGGTGCGGGGAGAGCATGTCCAGCGCCCTGCCGCTCAGGCCCGGCCGGTCGGCGGGCAGGAGGAAGGCGGTCACACCTCGGGCGCCGGCACCCTGGGTCGTACGGGCGAAGACGGTGTAGAAGTCGGCCTCGGGGGCGTTGGAGATCCAGCACTTTTCGCCGGTCAGCCGCCAGCGGGCCGGGCCGTCGGGCTCGGCGGCCGGGGCAGCGGTGCCGGGAGCAGCCGCCCCTGGAGCAGCTGCCCGGGGAGGGTCCTCCACGGCACCCGATGAGCGATCGGATGGGGAATCCGGCGGGGTGTCCGACAGGACGTCCGGGGGCGGGGCATCCGCGCCTGGGCCGCCTGCGCCCCTGGTGTTCTCCGCCTCCGCCCGTAGCGCGAGTGCCGCCGCGTCCGATCCGGCTCCCGGCTCGCTCAGCGCGAACGCCGCCACCGCGGTGCCGTCCGTCACGCGGGGCAGCCAGCGGGCGCGTTGGGCCGGGGTGCCGTGGGCGTGCACCGGATGGGCGCCCAGGCCCTGGAGGGCGAGGGCGGTCTCGGCCTCGGTGCAGGTGTGGGCGAGGGACTCCCGCAGCAGACAGAGGTCGACCGCGCCGGAGGTGAACAGGCGGGCCAGCAGGCCCAGTCGGCCGAGTTCGGCGACCAGTGGGCGGTTGACGTGACCCGGTTCGCCTTTCTCCGCGAGGGGGCGCAGCCGGTCCGCGGCCAGGGCGCGCAGCCGGGCACGCCGGGCGATCTGTTCCGGTTCGAGCGAGAATGCGGGCATCGCCGGTCCTCTCTCCCCGTGGCGGTACGGCCACTCCCCCGACGATATCGCGTACCGTTGACGTCCGTCACCAACGCGATACGCTGCTTGCGCGAGCCCACCATGACGCCCACCAGGCAAGGGGGCGAACCGCCATGAACGTCTCGGCCCACGTCGACACCTTCGCGCGCGACCACCTCCCGCCACCGGACCAGTGGCCCGAGCTCCGCTTCGACCTGCCGGAGCTGCGCTACCCCGACCGGCTGAACTGTGCCGCCGAACTGCTCCACGGCCCGCCCGACGACCGCCCGGTGTTCCACACCCCGTCCGGCCCCACATGGACGTACGGCACACTCCGCGCCCGGGTCGACCGCCTCGCGCACCTGCTCGCCGTTGACCTCGGCGTCGTACCCGGCAACCGGGTGCTGCTGCGCGGCCCCACGACCCCGTGGCTGGCGGCGTGCTGGCTGGCGGTGCTCAAGGTGGGCGCGGTCGCCGTCACCGTGCTGGCCCAGCAGCGCCCGCACGAACTGAGCACGATGTGCGAGATCGCCCGGGTACGGCACGCGCTGTGCGACGTCCGGGCCGTCGACGACCTCGCCAAGGCCGAGATACCGGGGCTGCGGATCGCGACGTACGGCGGTGACGCCCCCGACGACCTGCTCCGCCGCCCCGCGCCCGGCACGCCGTACCCCGCCGTGGCCACCGCGGCCGACGACGTGGCATTGATCGCCTTCACCTCCGGCACGACCGGCCGCCCGAAGGGCTGTATGCACTTCCACCGGGATGTGCTGGCGACCGCCGACACCTTCTCGGCACACGTGCTCGCGCCCCATGTGGACGACGTCTTCGCCGGCAGCCCCCCGCTCGGTTTCACCTTCGGCCTCGGCGGGCTCGTGATCTTCCCGCTGCGGGCCGGCGCCAGCGCCCTGCTCCTCGAACAGGCCGGCCCCGGCCAGTTGTTGCCGGCGATCGCCGAGCACCGGGTCTCCGTGCTGTTCACCGCGCCGACGGCCTACCGCGCGATGCTCGACGAGCTGGACGCCCACGACACCTCCTCGCTGCGCCGCTGCGTGTCCGCCGGCGAGAACCTGCCCGCCGCCACCTGGCGTGCCTGGCACGAGCGGACCGGACTGCGCATCATCAACGGCATCGGCGCCACCGAACTGCTGCACATCTTCATCTCCGCGGCGGACGAGCGCATCCGGCCCGGGACGACGGGGGTTCCCGTGCCCGGGTGGGACGCGCGCGTGCAGGACCGGAACGGCGAACCGGCACCGGACGGCGAGCCCGGGCTGCTCGCCGTCCGCGGTCCGGTCGGCTGCCGGTACCTCGCCGATCCCCGGCAGCGCGGGTACGTCCGAGACGGCTGGAACATCACCGGAGACACCTATGTCCGGGAGAGCGACGGCTACTTCCGCTACGTCGCCCGCGCCGACGACATGATCATCTCGGCCGGGTACAACATCGCGGGGCCCGAGGTCGAGGAGGCGCTGCTGCGCCACCCGGACGTGGTCGAGGCGGCGGTGGTGGGGCGGCCCGACGAGGCGCGCGGGCAGGTGGTCGTGGCCTTCGCGGTGCTGCGGGAGGGCGCGCGGCGGGACACCGAGGCGTTGCGCGCCTTCGTGAAGGCGGAGCTGGCGCCCTACAAGTGTCCCCGCGAGATCGTGTTCCTTGACGCGCTGCCGCGCACGGCGACCGGCAAGTTGCAGCGGTTCAGGTTGCGGACCGATGGTGACCAGCAGTGATGCCGACGACCTAAGATGATCAACGTGTCCGACCAGCATGCACCACGGTCTCTCATCGTCACGCTCTACGGCGCGTACGGCCGCTTCGTGCCCGGCCCGGTGCCCGTCGCCGAGCTGATCCGACTGCTGGCCGCGGTCGGTGTGGACGCGCCCTCCGTCCGCTCGTCGGTCTCCCGGCTGAAGCGGCGCGGGCTGCTCGCGCCCGCTCGTACGGCGCAGGGTGCGGCCGGCTACGAACTGTCGCCGGACGCCCGCCAGTTGCTCGAGGACGGCGACCGGCGCGTCTACGCCACGGCGTCACCCGAGGACGAGGGCTGGGTGCTCGCGGTGTTCTCCGTGCCCGAGTCCGAGCGCCAGAAGCGGCACGTGCTGCGTTCGCGCCTCGCGGGGCTCGGCTTCGGCACGGCGGCGCCCGGGGTGTGGATCGCCCCGGCCCGGCTGCACGAGGAGACCCGGCACACCCTCCAGCGGCTGCGGCTCGACCCGTACGTCGACTTCTTCCGCGGCGAGCACCTCGGCTTCGCGGCGACCGGGGAGGCGGTCGCCCGCTGGTGGGACCTGGCCGCGATCGCCAAGGAGCACGAGGCGTTCCTCGACCGCCACGCGCGCGTGCTGCGCGACTGGGAGCAGCGGTCGGACACCCCGCCCGAGGACGCCTACCGCGACTACCTCCTCGCCCTGGACTCCTGGCGTCACCTCCCCTACACCGACCCCGGGCTGCCCGCCCACCTGCTGCCCGAGGACTGGCCGGGAGCCCGCTCGGCCGCCGTGTTCCGGGGGCTGCACGAACGGCTGCGGGACGCGGGGGCGGCCTTCGTGGGGTCCTGACCGTCACCTGCCCGATGTCCTCAAGTACCCAGCTTCAGGCGGGGTTTGGGGGCGTCCGTGCGTCCTGTCCGGGGCCGGCGGCTGCCCGCCCGGTACGGCATCGGCCAGACGACGCCCGGCCCCTCGTAGCCTTGTTCGGCCGCCGCGTGCAGCGTCCACTGGGGGTCGTAGAGGTGCGGGCGGCCGAGCGCGCACAGGTCCGCGCGTCCGGCCAGGATCAGCGAGTTGACGTCGTCCCAGGAGGAGATCGCGCCGACCGTGATCACCGGTGTGCCGGTCGCCCGGCGGATACGGTCCGCGAAGGGCGCCTGGTACGACCGCCCGAACTCCGGGCGTTCCTCGGCCACGACCTGCCCGGTGGACACGTCGATCGCGTCGGCGCCGTGCGCGGCGAAGGCCCGGGCGATCTCGACGGCGTCCTCGGCGGTGGTCCCGCCGTCGGCCCAGTCGGTGGCGGAGACGCGGACCGTCATGGGTTTCTCCTGCGGCCACACGCCCCGCACGGCGTCGAAGACCTCCAGGGGGAAGCGGAGGCGGTGCGCGAGCGGGCCGCCGTAGGCGTCGGTACGCCGGTTGGTCAGCGGGGAGAGGAAGCCGGAGAGCAGGTAGCCGTGCGCGCAGTGCAGTTCGAGGAGGTCGAAGCCGGCCAGCGCCGCCCGCCGGGCGGCCGCCGTGAACTGTTCGCGCAGATCGGTGAGTTGGGCGCGGGAGAGCTCGCGTGGGGTCTGGCTGCCCGGTCTGTACGGGATCGGGGAGGCGGCCACGAGCGGCCAGGCACCCTCCGTGAGGGGCTCGTCCATGCCCTCCCACATCAGCTTGGTCGAGCCCTTGCGTCCGCTGTGGCCGAGCTGCACGCCGATCGCGGTGCCCGGCGCCCGGGTGTGCACGAAGTCGGTGATCCGTTTCCAGGCACGGGCCTGCCCGCCGGTGTAGAGGCCGGTGCAGCCGGGGGTGATCCGGCCCTCCGCGCTCACGCACACCATCTCGGTCATCACGAGTCCGGCGCCGCCGAGGGCCCGTGCGCCGAGGTGGACGAGGTGGAAGTCGCCGGGGAGGCCGTCCTCGGCCGAGTACATGTCCATCGGGGAGACCACGACCCGGTTGCGCAGGGTCAGGTCGCGCAGCCGGAACGGCGTGAACATCGGGGGTGTGCCGGGCGGGCAGCCGAACTCCCGCTCCACGGCCTCGGTGAAGTGCGGGTCGCGCAGACGCAGGTTGTCATGGGTGACACGGCGGCTGCGGGTGAGCAGGTCGAAGGCGAACTGGCGGGGCGGCCGGCCGAGGTACCGGTCCAGGTCCTCGAACCACTCCAGGCTGGCACGGGCGGCCCGCTGGGTGGAGGCGACGACCGGGCGCCGCTCGGCCTCGTAGGCGGCCGCCGCGGCCTCCAGGGAGGGCTGTTCCTCCAGGCAGGCGGCCAGGGCGAGGGCGTCCTCGACGGCGAGCTTGGTGCCGGAGCCGATGGAGAAGTGGGCGGTGTGGGCGGCGTCGCCGAGCAGGACGACGTTGCCGTGCGACCAGCGCTCGTTGACCACCGTGCGGAAGGTGGTCCAGGCCGACCGGTGGGCCCGCAGGGGCCGGCCGCCGAGCGCGTCCGCGAAGATCTTGGCGCAGCGCTCGACCGAGTCCTGCGTACTGCCGGAAGCCCCCGCGCCCGGGGCCCCGTCCTCCGGTTCTCCGAAACCGGCCGCGCGCCACACCTCCTCCCGCATCTCGATGATCACGGTCGAGGCGCCGGAGCGACCCGGCGGCCCGGAGGGGCTCGTCACGGGGTGGTGTTCGGGCGACGGGCGGGCGTACGGATAGCCGTGCAGCTGCATCACGCCGTACTCGGTCTCGGCGATCTCGAAGCGGAAGGCGTCGAAGGCGAAGTCCGCGGCCAGCCAGATGTAGCGGCAGCGGTGGCTGACCACATGGGGCCGGAACACATGGGCGTAGGCCTCACGGGTGGCGCTGTGCACACCGTCGGCGGCGATGACGAGGTCGTAGGACTCCGCGAGCCGGGCCGGGTCTGGCGCCTCGGAGCGGAAGCGCAGCTCGACGCCCAGGGATCGGCAGCGCTCGTGCAGGATCTCCAGGAGCCGCCGTCGGCCGAGGGCGGCGAAGCCGTGGCCGCCGGAGGTGTGGCGCACACCCCGGTGCACCACGTCGATGTCGTCCCAGCGCACGAACTCGGCCCGCAGTGCCTCGTACACCACCGGGTCGGCGTGCTCGATGCCGCCGAGGGTCTCGTCGGACAGCACGACGCCGAATCCGAAGGTGTCGTCGGACGCGTTGCGCTCCCAGACGGTGATCTCGCGGGCGGGGTCGAGGCGTTTGAGGAGGGCGGCGGCGTACAGACCACCGGGGCCGCCGCCGACGACCGCCACGCGCAGGGGCCGCCCGCTCCGGCCACCGGTTTTCACGCACGGGGGCCGCCCGGCCTGGCCCTCACCCTCACCCTCGGCGGTGCCCCGCATGGCTACCTCCCCCGCCATTTCGGCGGTCGCTTCGCCGTGAAGGCGGCGTGGAACTCGGCGTAGTCCTCGCCGTTCATCAGCAGCGCCTGGGTCGCGGCGTCCAGTTCGACCGCGGCCGCGAGCGGCATGTCCAGTTCGGCGGTGAGCAGGGCCTTGGTCTGGGCGTGGGCGAGGGCCGGCCCCTCGGCCAGGCGGCGGGCCAGTTCCTGGGAGCGCTCGTCGGCGCGGCCCTCGTCCGTCAGTTCGCTGATCAGGCCGATCCGCTCGGCCTCGGGCGCGCGAACCGGCTCGCCCAGCATCAGGAGCCGGGTGGCGTGGCCGAGTCCGACGACCCGGGGCAGCAGGTAGGCGGCGCCCATGTCGCCGCCGGACAGGCCGACCCGGGTGAACAGGAAGGCGAAACGGGCACTGGGGTCGGCGACCCGGAAGTCCGCGGCCAGGGCGAGGACCGCGCCCGCGCCGGCCGCCACCCCGTGCACAGCCGCGATCACCGGGAACGGGCACTCCCGTACGGCCCGCACCACCTGCCCGGTCATCCGGTTGAAGTCGAGGAGCTGAGCGGTGTCCATGGAGAGGGTGGCGCCGATGATCTCGTCCACGTCGCCGCCGGAGCAGAAGCCGCGTCCCTCGCCGGCCAGCACCAGGGCCCGGACGGACCTCTCGCGTGACAGCTCGGCGAGCAGGTCGCGCAGGTCGGCGTAGGCGCCGAAGGTGAGGGCGTTGAGCTTGTCGGGGCGGGCGAGGGTGACCGTGGCGACGCCGTCGGCGAGGTCGAGGCGCAGGTGTCGCCAGCGTGGGGTGCGGGCGGCGGAACCGGCGAAGGGACTCATGACGTGCGGCCTCCTCGTGCGAGTGGCGGGCACTGCCTCGGTGAGCGGTGGTGAGCTGCCTTGTTCCCTCGGCCTCACGGAGGGCTCACCGGCCTCCACCCTTCGAAGTTATCACTCGTCCGTGACTGTCGTCACGACCACGCGATAGACCATCGGGGGGCGAACCGGGGCGCGGACGGGACCGCAGGGTGTCCCGATGTGATCGCGGCCCGTCACATCCGTCACGGCTCGTCGATAGACCGGTAACACCGGGAGCATCCGTGGGAGGTGGGCCGTTCATCCGGGTATGCCGCCTGCAACGGGGCCGAAGGCCCCCACGGCGCCTCCGTCGGACGGCGCCGTACCATTCATACGGTTGAAAGCAGGACAGCCTGCTCATGAACGGAACCGCCTTGCACGAACGCCCCTCCGCCTCCGCCTCCTGGCGCATCGCGCTGCCGCACACCGCCGCGGCCGTGCCGGTGGCGCGCGCCCTGGTGCGGACGGCGCTGGCCGAGCTGGACCACGGGTCGGACTGCGACACCGCGGAGCTTCTGACGGCGGAACTGGTCGCCAACGCCGTCGAGCACACCCACGGTGACGCGCCGATAGAGCTCGTGGTGGAGCTGCTGCCGTCCGGCTGCCAGGTGGAGGTGCACGACACGGACCCGGCACCGCCCGGGAACCTCACCCGCCCGGCGGGCGGGGAGCCCGACCCCTGGCAGGAGCACGGTCGCGGCCTGCTGCTGATCCGCGCCCTCAGCTCGTCCTGCGGGCACCGCCCCACCGACTCCGGCAAGGCGGTGTGGTTCCGCCTCCCGGTGGTCCCGCCGCAGCGACGTCCGGCGTGAGCCGCGCCGCTACCGGGCGAGGGTCGCCACCAGGATCGCCTTGATGGTGTGCAGCCGGTTCTCCGCCTCGTCGAAGACGACCGAGTGGGCCGACTCGAAGACCTCGTCGGTCACCTCCAGGGAGTCGAGGCCGTGGCTCTCGTGGATCTCGCGGCCGACCTTGGTGCCGAGGTCGTGGAAGGCCGGCAGGCAGTGCAGGAACTTGACGTCCGGGTTGCCGGTGGCGCGCAGGACGTCCATCGTCACGGCGTACGGGCCGAGGGCCTTGATCCGCTCGTCCCAGACGGCCTTGGGCTCGCCCATGGAGACCCAGACGTCGGTGGCGACGAAGTCGGCGTCGCGCACACCTTCCGCCACCGACTCGGTGAGCGTGACGACGGCCCCGCTGTCCTCGGCCAGCTTGCGCGCCCTCGCGACGACCTCGTCGGCCGGCCAGTAGGCCTCGGGGGCCACGATGCGCACGTCCATGCCCAGCAGCGCGCCGGTGATCAGGTACGAGTTGCCCATGTTGAAGCGGGCGTCGCCGAGGTACGCGAAGACGACACCGTCGGTGTCGATGTCCTTGTCGACGTGCTCGGTCATGGTGAGCACGTCGGCGAGCATCTGGGTGGGGTGCCAGTCGTCGGTGAGACCGTTGTAGACGGGCACACCTGCGTATGCCGCGAGCTCCTCGACGGCGGCCTGACTGTCCCCGCGGTACTCGATCGCGTCGAACATGCGGCCGAGGACCCGTGCGGTGTCCCGTACGGACTCCTTGTGCCCTATCTGCGAGCCGGAGGGGTCGAGGTAGGTCGTCGAGGCACCCTGGTCGGCGGCGGCGACCTCGAACGCGCAGCGCGTGCGGGTGGAGGTCTTCTCGAAGATCAGCGCGATGTTCCTGCCCCGCAGGTACTGCGTCTCGGTCCCGGCCTTCTTGGCGGCCTTCAGCTCGGCGGCCAGCTCGAGCAGACCGCGGAACTCCTCCGCGGTGAAGTCCAGCTCCTTGAGGAAGTGGCGGCCGGCGAGGGCGGTCGGGACAGTCGCCATGGGGGCGCTCCAGAGGTACAGGGACGAGGACGTCTGGAAGTCTATACGACCAGCTGAATTTCTATACACCCCGACCGGGGACGCCTTTCCACGGCCCCACAGCCGTGCCGCGGCCGTGCGCGGCTATACGGCGTCCCGTTCGACCGGGCAGCTCATACAGCGCGGTCCACCCCGGCCCCGCCCCAGCTCGCTGCCCGGGATCTCGATCACCTCGATGCCCTGCTTGCGCAGGTGGGTGTTGGTGGTGGCGTTGCGTTCGTAGGCGACCACGACACCCGGTTCCACGGCCAGCACGTTGCAGCCGTCGTCCCACTGCTCGCGCTCGGCCGCGTGCACGTCCTGGGTCGCGGTCAGCACGCGGATCTCGTTCAGTCCCAGCGCGGCGGCGATCGCGCGGTGCATGTGCTCCGGCGGGTGGTCGGTGACCTTCAGTTCCTTGTCGCCGACGCCCGGTTCGATGGTGTACGACCGCAGCATGCCGAGCCCCGCGTACTGGGTGAAGGTGTCGCCGTCGACCATGGTCATGACGGTGTCGAGGTGCATGAAGGCGCGCCGCTTGGGCATGTCCAGGGCCACGATCGTCCGCGCGGAGCCCGCGGCGAACAGCTTGTGCGCGAGCATCTCGACGGCCTGGGGGGTCGTGCGCTCGCTCATGCCGATGAGGACCGCGCCGCTGCCGATGACCAGCACGTCCCCGCCCTCGATGGTCGACGGGTAGACGGCCTGCCCCTCCGACCAGACGTTGAAGGACTGGTCGCGGAAGAGCGGGTGGTGGCGGTAGATCGCCTCGAAGTGCACGGTCTCGCGCTGGCGGGCCGGCCAGCGCATCGCGTTGATCGAGACGCCGTCGTATATCCAGGCGGAGGTGTCGCGGGTGAAGAGGTGGTTGGGGAGCGGGTCGAGCAGGAAGTCGTCGAGGTCCATGACGTGGAAGCGCACGGAGGTGGGCTCGGCGTGCGCGCCCAGGAACTCGCGCTTGGTCATCCCGCCGATCAGGGCCTCGGCCAGTTCCGCCGCGGGCAGGGTCTCGAACGCGGCCCTGAGGTGGTCGGTGGCGAGGGGGCCGTACTCCTTCTCGTCGAAGACGTGGTCCAGGACGAGCGAACGGGCCGCCGGCACCTCCATGGCCTCGGCGAGCAGGTCGCCGAAGAGATGGACGGCGACCCCGCGGTCGCGCAGCACGTCGGCGAACCCGTCGTGCTCGGCGCGCGCCCGGCGCACCCACAGCACGTCGTCGAAGAGCAGGGCGTCCTTGTTGCTGGGGGTGAGCCTTTTGAGCTCGAGGTCCGGCCGGTGCAGGATGACGCGGCGCAGCCGCCCGGTCTCGGAGTCGACGTGGAATCCCATGTCTCCATCCTGACCATCGATGCCCGGATTCACCCCCTGCTCTGGCGTTTCCCTTCCTTCTCTTTTCACCTCCCCCGCTTCTCGTCCCCTTGACGAGAAGCGACCCCACCCGTTATCGTCTCGATGACGAAAAAGGAGGGGACCCATGGCCGACATCACCCGGCGCCTGGGCCGGCGCCACCTTCGTGGCGCCCCCACGGCACACATCCGGCATTACCGCTCGGGCAGACTGGCGCACGACGGCCCGGGACTCAGCTTCTGGTTCCGGGCGCTGACCGCGGCGCTGTCCGAGGTGCCGGTCGACGACCGCGAGCTGGCGATGACCTTCCATGCCCGCACCTCCGACTTCCAGGACGTGGCGGTACAGGCGACGGTCACCTACCGGATCGGGGACCCGGCGCTCGCCGCCGCCCGGCTGGACTTCTCCATCGACCCGGACACCGGGGTGTGGCGGGGCGCGCCGCTGGAGCAACTGGGCACGCTGCTCACGGAAACGGCGCAGCAGCACGCGCTCGACGTCCTGGCCCGGACACCGCTGTCGGCCGCCCTGGTCGACGGTGTGGTGGCGGTCCGCGAACGCGTCGCAGCTGGCCTGGACGCGGAGCCCCGACTGCCGGCCACCGGCATCGAGGTGGTGGCCGTACGGGTGGTCGCGCTGCGGCCCGAGCCGGAGGTGGAGCGGGCACTGCGCACTCCGGCGCGCGAACAGATCCAGCAGGAGGCCGACCGGGCGACGTACGAGCGGCGGGCCGTGGCGGTCGAGCGGGAGCGGACGATCGCCGAGAACGAACTGGCCAGCCAGATCGAACTCGCCCGTCGAGAGGAGCAGTTGGTCGACCAGCGGGGCACCAACGCCCGCCGGGAGGCGGAGGAGCACGCGGCGGCGGACGGGGTCCGGGCCGGGGCGGAGGCGGCACGCACGGTACGGCTGGCGGAGGCGGAGGCGGCCCGTTCGGTACGGCTCGCCCGCGCGGAGGCCGAGGGGGCACGCGAGCTCGGCGAAGCGCGGGCGCAGGCACAGGCGGCCTGGCTGCGGGTGCACGCGGACGCGGGCGTGGACGGCCTCGCCACCCTGCACGCCCTCACCGGGACGCGCCTCGCGGAGAACCTGCCGAACATCGACAGCGTCACCATCTCCCCGGACGTGCTGACCGGACTGCTCGCGCGGCTGGGCTCACCGGAGCGGACGTGAGTCTCGCCCCGCGGGTCGTGCTGGTCCACCGCACCACGGAGTACGAGGAGTTGGTGGCCCGGCACGGCACCCACGGGCAGGCCGCCTTCTTCCTGTCCTCACGCGGCCGGGACATCGAGGAGATCGCCGAACGGCACCGGCGGGCCCGGCGGGCTCTGGCCGAGGTGGCTTCGGCGGTGCCGCTGACCTGGCGTCAGGCCCGGGTGGAGCGGTCCGACCTGGACCGGTTCCTGTTCGCGCCCGAGGACGTGGTGGTCGTGGTGGGCCAGGACGGCCTGGTGGCGAACGCCGCCAAGTACCTCGCGGGGCAGCCGGTGGTGGGCATCGACACGGAGCCCGGGCGCAATCCGGGCGTGCTGGTGCGGCACCGGCCCGCGGACGCGGCGCGCCTGCTCCCGGCGGCGCACGCGACCGGCACGCCGGTCGACGAACTGACCATGGTGGAGGCCGTCGCCGACGACACACAGCGGCTGGTCGCGCTGAACGAGATCTACCTCGGCGCCGTCGGACACCAGACCGCCAGATACCGCCTGGGCCTCGAGGACGACAGGGGTGTCGTCGAGGCCCAGGCATCGTCGGGGGTGCTGGTGGGGACGGGGACCGGGGCGACGGGCTGGATCAGGTCCGTGTGGCAGGAACGGGCCAGCGCGCTGCCCCTGCCCCGTCCCGCCGAGGCCCGCCTCCTCTGGTTCGTCCGCGAGGCCTGGCCGTCCCCCGCCACCGGCACCTCGCTGGTCGCGGGCGACCTTCCGGCTCCGGCCTGCCTCCGCCTCACCGTCGAGTCCGAACGGCTCATCGCCTTCGGCGACGGCATGGAGCGGGACGCCCTGGAGCTGACGTGGGGGCAGACGATCCGGGTGGGGGTGTGCGAGCAGCGGTTGCGGCTGGTGGGGTGAGGCCCGCGTATCCCGCGGGCGCCCCGCCACAGACGGAAGCCCGCGGGTACCCCGTCACAGACACGAGTCCGCGGGTACCCCCGTCACAGACGGAAGCCTGCGGGCGCCCCGGCACAGACACGAACCCGCGGACGCCCCGGCACAGACGCGAGCCAGCGGGCGCCCCACCACAGACGCGAGCCCGCGGGTCCCCGTCACAGACGGAAGCCCACCGACGCGAGCCCGCGGGAACCCCGTCACAGACGAAGGCACCCGCGGAGACCACCCGTCACAGCCTGGGGTCCACCGGTTCGGATTCCAGGGCGAGCACCCCGAACACCGCCTCGTGCACCCGCCACAGCGGCTCACCCTCGGCCAGGCGGTCCAGTGCCTCCAGGCCGAGCGCGTACTCACGGATCGCCAGCGACCGCTTGTGGTTGAGGAACCGCTGGCGCAGCCGGGCCAGGTTGTCGGGGCGCGTGTACTCGGGACCGTAGATGATCCGCAGGTACTCGCGGCCCCGGCACTTGATGCCGGGCTGCACGAGGCGGCCCTGCCCGCCGCGCACCACCGCGCCGAGCGGCTTGACGACCATGCCCTCGCCGCCGCGGCCGGTCATCTCCAGCCACCAGTCGACACCCGCCCGCACCGACTCCGGGTCGGCGGTGTCGACGTACAGGCGCCGGGTGGTCTGCAGCAGGCCGGTGGCGTCGTGCTCGACGAGCCGGTCGAGCAGGGCGAGCTGTTCGTCGTGGGCCAGGGCGGCGAGGCTGCGGCCCTGGACCGCCAGGATCTGGAACGGTGCCAGGCGGACGCCGTCCAGGCCGTCCGTAGGCCAGCAGTACCGGCGGTACGCGTCGGTGAAGGCGGCCGCGGCCCCGGCCCGTTCACGCTGCCGAGCCAGCAGGTCCGACACCTCCACGCCGCGCGCGGCCGCACCCTCCAGCGCGGCCAGCGCGGCCGGGAACACCGCCCCGGAGGCGGCGCCGACCGCCGCGTACTGACTGCGCAGCAGCCCGGCCGCCTTCAGCGACCACGGCATCAGCTCGGCGTCGAGCAGCAGCCAGTCGGTGTCGAGTTCCTCCCACAGACCGGCCTCGCCGATCGCCGCGCGCACCCGGCCGAGGATGTCCTCCGTCACGGACCGGTCGTCGAAGAACGGCCTGCCGGTGCGGGTGTACAGCGACCCGGTGACACCTTCCCCGACCCCGAACCGCTTGCCGGCGGTTTCCGCGTCCCGGCACACCAGGGCCACCGCCCGCGACCCCATGTGCTTCTCCTCGCACACGACCCGTGGCACGCCGTCCTCCTGGTACTGCGCGAAGGCCTCGGCGGGGTGCTCCAGGTAGCCCTCGACACGCGAGGTGGCGGTCGGCGCCATGGTGGGCGGGAGGTACGGCAGCAGCCGCGGGTCCACCGCGAAGCGGCTCATGACCTCCAGGGCCGCCGCCGCGTTCTCCTCCCGGACGGAGACCCGGCCCGCGTGCCGGGTCTCCACGACCCTGCGGCCGTGCACGTCGGCGAGGTCCAGCGGACGTCCGTCGTGCCCGCCGGGCGCCTCGGACCGCAGCGGCCTCGCCGGCTCGTACCAGACCCGCTCGGCCGGTACGTCGACCAGCTCCCGCTCCGGCCAGCGCAGCGCGGTGAGCTTGCCGCCGAAGACGGCACCGGTGTCGAGGCAGATGGTGTTGTTGAGCCAGGTGGCCTCCGGGACGGGGGTGTGGCCGTAGACCACGGCCGCCCGGCCGCGGTAGTCCTCCGCCCACGGGTAGCGCACCGGCAGGCCGAACTCGTCGGTCTCGCCGGTCGTCTCGCCGTACAGCGCGTGTGAGCGGACCCGGCCCGAGGTGCGGCCGTGGTACTTCTCCGGCAGGCCGGCGTGGCAGACGACCAGGCGGCCGCCGTCGAGGACGTAGTGGCTGACGAGACCGTCGATGAACTCCCGTACCCGCTTGGTGAACTCCTCGCTCTCACCCTCCATCTGTTCGATGGTCTCGGCGAGGCCGTGCGTGTGCTGGACCTTGCGGCCGCGCAGGTGACGGCCGTACTTGTTCTCGTGGTTGCCGGGCACGCACAGCGCGTCGCCCGACCCGACCATCGCCATCACGCGGCGCAGCACACCCGGGCTGTCCGGTCCGCGGTCGACGAGGTCGCCGACGAACACGGCGGTGCGGCCGGCCGGGTGGCTGCCGTCGACGTAGCCCAACTCGCCCAGCAGCGTCTCCAGTTCGGCGGAGCAGCCGTGGATGTCACCGATGATGTCGAAGGGGCCGGTGAGGTGGGTCAGGTCGTTGAAGCGCTTCTCGGTGACGACGGTGGCGTTCTCCACGTCCTCCACCCCGCGCAGGACGTGGACCTTACGGAAGCCCTCGCGTTCCAGGTGGCGGATCGAGCGACGGAGTTCGCGGGTGTGGCGCTGGATGACGCGGCGCGGCATGCCGGCCCGGTCGGCGCGTGCCGCGTTGCGCTCGGCGCACACGTCCTCCGGCACGTCGAGCACGATGGCTATGGGCAGCACGTCGTGCTCCCTGGCCAGGTCGATCAGCTGCCGACGGGAGTCCTGCTGCACGCTGGTCGCGTCGACGACGGTGCGGCGGCCGGCGGCCAGGCGCTTGCCGGCGATGTAGTGCAGGACGTCGAAGGCGTCCTTCGTCGCGCTCTGGTCGTTCTCGTCGTCGGAGACCAGGCCCCGGCAGAAGTCCGAGGAGATGATCTCGGTGGGCTTGAAGTGCCGGTGGGCGAAGGTGGACTTGCCGGACCCGGAGGCACCGACGAGCACCACGAGGGAGAGGTCGGTGACGGGGAGGACCCGTCCGTTACGCGTCTCGGTCATGCCGCCTTCGCCTCCTTCTCGGTGGTGGTGTCCGTCGTCCTGGTACCGGTCGGGCGCAGGGAGAAGACGGCCATCTGGGTGGGCGGTCCCACCTCCGGGTCGTCCGGGCCGACGGGGACGAACTCCACGTCGTACCCGTGCCGTTCGGCCACCGCCCGGGCCCATCCGCCGAACTCCTCGCGGGTCCACTCGAAGCGGTGGTCGCCGTGCCGGACGTGCCCGGCCGGCAGGCTCTCCCAGCGGACGTTGTACTCGACGTTCGGTGTGGTCACCAGCACGGTCCGGGGGCGGGCCGCGCCGAACACCGCGTACTCCAGGGCGGGCAGCCGCGGCAGGTCGAGGTGCTCGATCACCTCGCTCAGTACGGCGGCGTCGTAGCCCTTGAGCCGTTTGTCGGTGTACGCCAGCGAACCCTGGAGGAGCCTGACGCGCGAGGCCTGCCGCTCCCCCATGCGGTCCAGCTTCAGCCGCCGGGAGGCGATGGTGAGCGCGCGCATCGACACGTCGAGGCCCACGATCTCGGTGAACCGGGGCTCCTTGAGCAGCGCCTGCACCAACTGGCCCTGCCCGCACCCGAGATCGAGGACACGGGTCGCGCCGGAGGCGTCGAGCGCGGCGACGATCGCGTCCCGGCGCAGCACGGCGAGCGGCGTCGGCTTCTCCTCGGCCTCGGTCTCCGCCGCCACCGCGTTGTCGATCTCCTCGACCGCGCTGTCGTCGGCCTCGGCCAGCCGGACCAGTTCCAGACGTTCCATGGCCTGCCGGGTCAGCGCCCAGCGGCGCGACAGGAAGCGGCTGGTGATCAGCTTCTGTTCCGGGTGCCCGGGCAGCCAGCCCTGGCCGGCCCGCAGCAGCTTGTCGACCTCGTCGGAGGCGACCCAGTAGTGCTTCGCGTCGTCGAGGACGGGCAGCAGGACGTACAGGTGACGCAGGGCCTCGGCCAGGGTCAGCGTCGCGGACTCCAGTACGAGGGACACGTACCGCGAGTCGCCCCACTCCGGGAACGCGGTGTCCAGCGCGACGGGTTCGGCGCTCACCGTCCAGCCGAGCGGTTCGAAGAGGCGCCGTACGAGCGCCGGGCCGCCGCGGGCGGGCAGCACGGGCACCTCGACGCGCAGCGGCAGCGGCTGCGCGGCGCGCTCGGGCCGGGAGGCGCACACGCCGCGCATCGCGCTGGAGAAGACGCTGCTCAGCGCCACGGCCAGCAGCGAGGAGGCGGCGTAGGGGCGGTCGTTGACGTACTGCGCGAGCGCCGCGTCGGGCGCGCCGCCACGCCCCTTGCCCTTGCCCCGCCGGACCAGCGCCACCGGATCGACCTCCAGCAGCAGCCCGGCGGTGCAGCGCTCGACGTCGGCCTCGGGGTAGAGGACGTGCGCCGTGCCGTAGGACGTCGAGAACGCCTGCGCCTTGTCGGGATGCTTGTGCAGGAGAAACCCCAGGTCGGTCGCGGGACTCTCCGGGGTGCCGGTGGTCGAGATCGTCAGGAACATGCCCCTGAGTCTCCCGGCCGAAGTGGCGTGTGACCAGTGGTTTTCCCGGATGGACGGCAGCGGGAGCCATACGTCCGCCACCGCCCGCCCGGTGTCCGGAGGCATACGTCCGCCACCGCCCGCCCCGTGTCCGGAGCCAGACCTCCGCCCACCGCCCGGCCGGTGTGTCCTACGACAGCTGCGACTGGACCCGGGAGGAGATCAGGTCCAGGTGGTCCAGGTCGTGGAGGTCGAGGATCTGGAGGTAGAACCGCTGGGCGCCGATCTCCGCGTACCGGCCGATCCTGTCGACGACCTCGGACGGCGTGCCGGCCAGGCCGTTGGCCTTGAGCTCGTCGACCTCGCGGCCGATCGCGGCGGCACGGCGGGCGACCTCCTGGTCGTCCTTGCCGACGCAGACGACGAGGGCGTTGGAGTACGTCAGCGCGTCGGCTCCGCGGCCGGCCTGCTCGACCGCCGCGCGGACCCGGCCGAACTGGCGCTCACTGTCCTCGACCGAGGCGAACGGCATGTTGAACTCGTCGGCGTACCGGGCGGCCAGCCGCGGGGTACGGGTCGCGCCGTGACCGCCGACCAGCACCGGGATCCTCGCCTGCGCGGGCTTGGGCAGCGCGGGCGAAGCGGTGAGGTCGTAGTGCGTGCCGTGGAAGTCGAAGGTCTCGCCGGGCTTCGTCTCCCACAGGCCCGTCACGATCGCCAGCTGCTCCTCGAGGCGGGCGAACTTCTCCTTCGGGAACGGGATGCCGTACGCCTTGTGCTCGTCCTCGAACCAGCCGGCGCCGAGGCCGAACTCGACCCGGCCGCCCGACATCTGGTCGACCTGCGCGACCTGGATCGCGAGCACGCCGGGCAGCCGGAAGGTGCCGGCGGTCATCAGCGTGCCGAGGCGGATGCGCCGGGTCTCGCGGGCGAGGCCGGCGAGGGTGATCCAGGCGTCGGTGGGGCCGGGAAGGCCGTCACCCGAGCCCATCGCGAGGTAGTGGTCGGAGCGGAAGAAGGCGTCGAATCCGAGGTCCTCGGTGGCCTTCGCCACCGCGAGCAGGGTGTCGTAGGTGGCCCCTTGCTGGGGCTCGGTGAAGATTCGAAAATCCATGCCTCCATCCTGCACGCCGGGGCCGCCGTCAACCTCACCGGACCCTCCGGCCGCACCCGGCCCTGATCACCGCCGGGGGCGCATCCGCGTCGGCCTTCGCCGGAGGCCGGGGCCGAGGAGGCCGCCTTGTTCGAACTTCCCCCGCCGCAGCCTGCCGGGCCGGCGCACGAGGACGGGCCGGCTCACCTGCCCGGGCCGGCGCACGCTGCGGGATCCGCGCAGGTTGCCGGGTCCGCTCTAGCCCGCCTCCCGCTCCGGTAACACGGGCTGTGCGTCCGCCAGTTTGCGGAGCATCTCGCGGACCCGGTCCCTCGACTCGTCCGCCGCGTCGATGGCCTCCATGCACTGCCAGTACGTGCTTTCGTCGTCCACTGCGCAGGCCAGGCCGACGAGGGCGATGCCCACTTCGCCCAGCAGGCCGCCGAGGTACATGAGGGCCTGGCGGGCGTCGCCCAGGTCGGTGAGCTGGGCCGCCAGCAGGTCCTTGAGGTCCAGCTCCGGCGTGTTCAGCACGCCGCAGCCTCTGCCCGCCAGTTCCGTCAACCCCAGTGCCTCGCCGCGGAGTTCGGGCGGACCGAAGACCGCCAGGCGGCTGCCTATCGCCTGGGCGAGGGCCTGCGCCTGCCACACCTGGGTCATGACCTCCGGCGCGTCGCTGGTTCCCGCCAGCGCGCGCCTGCTCGTCACGATGAGCCGCACCGCATCCATGCGCTGCCCCCGTCTGTCGCGACGCGCCCAGGGCGCGTCCGCCCGAACTCCCGTGTGCACTACCGAGTGTTCACTACCCAGAGTGAGCTCGAACAAGTCGAAAAGCCAGAGGAAGACGGAAATTAACGGACAACGATTCGGTTTCGGGCGGGATTTTGACTCCGGAGAGTGAAAGTGGAACCAACAGCTCCTTACGGCGCCGGAAATCGCCCCTCGTTCCGGTCGATCTTCGCGTCCAGCGCCGCCAGCGGATCGATCCCGAGCACCTCACACAGTTGCAGCAGATACGCGAGCACGTCGGCGATCTCGTCCGAGACGCGGTGCGCGGTGTCCGGGTCGTCCATCACCCGGGACGACTCCTCGGGCGTCAACCACTGAAAGATCTCGACGAGTTCGGATGCCTCCACGCTGAGCGCGGTGGCCAGGTTCTTGGGCGTGTGGTACGGCTGCCAGTTCCGCGCGGCCGCGAACTCCACCAGCCTGCGCTGCAGCTTCGCCACATCGAGAGGTTCTGTCACGCGTCCAGGTGTACCACCGAGATTCCGTCCGCCACGGAGGTCCACGACGCGTCGCTCACCGTGCCGACGAGCCGGATGTGTCCGCGCTCGCACATACGGGCCGCGAGCCGCAGCAGTTCGCCCCGCTGGCCCGGATCCAGCCCCCGGTCGAGCCCGTCGGCGAGCACGGTGAGCGTCTGCATGGCGGCCGGCACCTCGCCGGCCGCGTCGAGATCCAGCACCCCCGGCCCGGTGAGCAGGACCAGCGACAGGGCCAGGTACCTCAACTCGCCCTCGCCCAGCCGCCCGAGCGGCGTCCGGACGCCGTCGCCACGGTCGAGCACCGCCCGTACCGTGCCGTCGCCGAGCGGTTCGGCGCACAGGTCGGCGACGGGTCCCGCACAGCCGGCGCGCACCGCGGCGACGAGTTGCGCATGCCGGCGGCCGCACTCCGCACGGGTGCGCCACAGCACGTCGGCGAGGTTGTCGCAGCCGCCGAGCAGCCGACCGGAGCCGGTGGGCACGGCGGCACGCATCCGTGCCGGCCGCGGGTCGCAGGCGAAGACGGACCGCAGGGCCACCACCATCTGCTCCGCGGCGGCGAGCACCCGACGCTGGCCCTCCGTCTTGCCGGCCACGCGCAGCGGGAGCAGCGGGGTGCCGAGCCGGTCGTCCGGCAGCGGGGCGCGGGTGACCGGCGACGCCCCGGCGGTGTGCCAGGCGGCCTGGACGGTACGGCGCCCCGGATCGCGCAGGGCGGTCTCCAGGAGCACCAGGCCGCCGGCCGTCAACCGCTCCCCCACGATGCGCAGTTCGGGCTCGGCCTGGACGGCGACGTCGAGCCGGACCGAGCCCTCGGGACCGTCGGCCGTGCAGCCGATGCGGAACCCACGGCGGCGCTGGGCGTCGGGCCGGGCGCGCTCGGGCACACAGGCGACCGGGTCGGGGAACACCTCACCGAGGGCCGCTCCGCCACCGAGCCGGGCGAGTGCCTCGTACGCCCGCAGCGCGCTCGTCTTGCCGCGGCCGCTGGGCCCGGCGAGCAGGGTGAGCGGTCCCAGTGGGAAGGCGGCGCCCCGATGCGCGGCGAAGGCGGACAGCCGCAGCTCGGTGAGCCGCGGCAGCGCCGGCCGCGACGCACGCCGCGAGGACTCCGTGAGTGCCGGGACACCGGAGCCGAAGGGGAAAGGAGACCCGGCCGGAGAGGGAGAACCCGAGGAAGGGGGCGAGGAGGAGGGAGAGGAGAAGGCGGAGGCGGAGGGCACGGTCATATCCGGACGGTAGGACTCCGCCGTCGGGCGAACCGTTCCTCTACGGAGACCTTCCTACGATCGGGGGACCGGCCTCACGCGCCGGGCACTCCCGCGCCCTCCATCAGCCCCGTCACCTCGGTTCCGGACGGCGTCAGCAGGAACACGTTCCGGTCGACGCGGTGCATCCCGCTCGCCAGGCCGAAGACGACGCCCGTACTGAAGTCCAGGACCCGCTTGGCGACCTCGGTCTCCGCGCTGGTCAGGTCGAGCAGCACGGGGATGCCCGCCATCAGCGTCTCGGCGACCTCGCGGGCGTCCGCGAACACGTTGATCCTGAGCACGACGAAACGGCGGCGGGTCTCGGTCTCCGCGTCCGGGAGCGCGCGATGGCCCACCGCGGACGGCCAGGCGTCCCGGCCTCGCAACGGAACGACCTGAGCGAGTCCTTCCCACTGTTCATCGGTGACGTCGTAGCTGTTCACCGGTTTCCCCCGACCTGACTCGCACTCGTTTCCTGCACCGGTCAATTCTTACGCCACGTCACCCGTTCAGCCCAACAACGACACGATGGGCGACCGTCACAACGACCGGATACTCATGCCCGTTTCAGGCCGGTAAAGCCCCTTCTCACCCCTCTCACACCGGACTCTTCGCCTCCGGCGACAGCCCGCTCACCCCACGCGACTACGGTCCCGAGTCGTGCACACGGCAGAGACACAGCGGGTGACACCCGGCCGGCGCGACCGGCCGGCGGTGTCCGCCGCCCCGGAACCCCCCGCCCAGTGGCATCGCGTCCTGACCCTGCTCGCCGACGTCAGTCTCTTCATCGGGACCCGGTCGGTGTGGACCCAGGCGGCCGGCCACCGGCTCGCCGTGGCCGCGGTCATCTCGGCGTGCTACGCCTCGATCCTGGTCTGCGGGGTGCTCACCCTGGTGGTGCGCCGGACCCGATCGCTGGCGCGACTGGACCTGTGCGTCCTGGTCACCGCCCTCACGCTCACGCTCTGCGCGTGGATCCTCTACCACAAGGGCTCGGACGAGGCGCTCCTCACCACCCAGGCCGCCCGGGAGCTGGCCGCAGGACACGCCGTCTACGGGCAGCCGTGGCCCTGGCTCTTCGGCCACGGAGTCGCCGTCACTCCCACGGTCACCGGCGGCTACGACTACACGTACGGCTATCCACCCCTCGCGCCGCTGCTGACCGCGCCCCTGCTGTGGCTCGGGCACGGCGGCACCCCGGCCACGGCGGTGAGCACGGGCGCCCTCCTCGTCGGCACGGTCGTGCTGTGGCGGCTGCTGCCCGTGCCGTGGCGGTCGGCGGCGACCATGGTGTGCCTGGGCTTCGCGATGCTGCCCACGTACGGCCGGCTCGGCTACCCGGCGATCCTCGCGATGGCCCTGCTGGTGCCGGTGGTGGTGCGCTGGCCGCGGATCGGGCGGGGCGGACGGCTCGGCCCGGCGGGTGTGGCGCAGGCGGCCTGCCTCGGGGCCGCCTGCGCGGCGCAGCAACTGCCGTGGTTCCTGGCGCCGTTCCTGCTGGCCGGGATCTACGCCGTGCGCCGCGGGGAACTGGGCGGGCGGGCGGCGGCGCGGACACTGGGGCGACTCGTCGGCATCGCCGGCGTCGTATGGCTGCTGGTCAACACGTACTTCGCCGTCAGCGAGCCCGGCACCTGGCTCGACGGCATCGCGCTGCCGCTCACGCAGGGCGCGACACTGCACGGGCAGGGCCTGATCGGCATCTCGCTGTACTACACGAACGGCAGCGACCGGCTCGACTGGTACGGGCACGCGAGCCTGCTGCTGGCCGCCGCGCTGCTGGCGCTCTTCGTGCTGTTCGTGCGCCGGCTGGGCCCGGCGGCGACCGTACTGCCCTGGTGTGCCTTCTATCTGGCGACCCGTTCCCAGGACGGGTACTACCTGATGATGACGCCGCTGTGGCTGGCGGCCGCGGTCACCGCGCCCCTGCCGGAGTTCGCCGCCGCGTGGCAGCCACGGCCTCGTGGACTGTCCGGCCCGCCCCGCCGCCCGGCGCGGGTCGCCACCATACTTCTCCTGCTGTCCCCCGCCCTGGGGAGCGCGGCGCTGGCGGCCACGGGGACACCGCCGTTGCGTATGCGGGTGGTCGCGGTGCGGCGGGCCTCGGCGAGTGCCGTCTCCCGGCTGACCGTCCGGGTCACCAACACGGACGGCAGCGCCCTGACGCCCCACTTCACGCTCACCGCGGGGCAGGGCATGGACCCGTACTGGTCGGTCCTCCGGGGCCCTGCCACTCTGCCCGCCCACACCACGGCGCTGTACGAACTCCGGCCCCCCGGCGGGCGGTACCACCTCGTCCGACCCGATGCCCGGATCCGGCTGCGCGCCTTCACTCCCTCGCCGCAGACGCTGTCGAGCGCCTATGTGCGGTTCGGCTCGGGGGGGGCTCACGCTTGAGGGGCTGACTCTCGGACGGCTCGGGCGGTTCGCCGTCGGGCGGTTCGCCGTGGGGCGGTTCACACTCGGTGGCTCGCGCTCGGATGGCGCACTTCCGTCGGGTGAGCGTCGCGCCTCGGGTCGGATCAGGCGGCTGTCCTGGTGAAGCGGAGCGTGGTGGCGATCGTGGTCAGGCCGCGGATCATGCCCAGCTGGTTCCAGGTCATGCCGAACTGAGCCCGGTCCACCGTGACTTCGGCGTTCAGCGTGAACCCGGCCGCGTCGGCTGCCCCGAGGCTGCCGGTGAAGGAGAGCGGCCTGCTGACGCCGCGCACGGTCAGCTGACCGATGACGTGCACGGTGTCGCCCTCGCGGAGTTCGGCGCTGCGGGCGGCGAAGGTGATCTCGGGGTGGTTGTCGGCATCGAAGAAGTCGGCGGAGCGCAGGTGCGTGTCCCGCTTGGCGTTCCCGGTGTCCAGGGAGGCGACGTCCAGGGTCACGGTGCCCACGGCCGACCCGTCGGGGCGGACCTCGCCCTGGCCGGCGATCGCGGCGAAGGCGCCCTTCACCGTGACGAGCCCCCACATCGTCCGGTGGCGCAGGGCGACCGTGGACGCGGTCGGGTCGAGCTGCCACAGGCCGGTTTCCACAGCGACGGTCATGATCTTTCTCCCGCTCTCGTTCTTCGTACAAATTTGGATGACCTCACGCTAGTCTGTAATCCAAATCTGAACAAGCCCCTCATCCAAAAATGAACAACAGGTACACTCGACACATGGCCGACCCCGACGAGCACGCCACCGACCTGCCCGAATGTCCCGCCGCGCAGGGCGGCGGCGGACTCCTGCCGGCCGAGCTGCGCGCGTGGATGCTGCTGGTGGGGGCGACGGGGGCGGTGGAACAGCAGCTGCGTTCCGTGGTCAAGAAACGCCTCGACGTGTCGCACGACGAGTTCCTCATCCTCTGCCTGCTGGCCGAACAGCCCGGAGCGGGCCTGCGCATGACCCGGGTCGCCGAACTCCTGGGCCGCCCCAAGACCCGGCTCACCTACCAGATCGCCTGCCTCCAGCACGCGGGACTCGTCACCCGCAAGTCGGTGTGCGGCGACAAGCGAGGCGTGGAGGTGGCCCTCACCGACAAGGCGAGAGAGCTGCTCACGGAGACCTCCGGGGCCCTCGCCGAGACCGTCACCCGGGCCCTGGCCCAGTTCGTCGGTCCGGCCCAGCGGGAGGCGGTGTGCGGACTGCTGCCGGGCCTGGCCGGGGAGATGAACGCGGAGGCAATGGGCGCGGAGGGGATGAACGTGGAGGAGATGAACGCGGAGGGGACGAACGCGGTGGAGATGAACGCGGAGTAGGAACCGGCCGTCGCCGTCGCAGTCGGTGCACACGTCCGGTGCACGCAGCGGTGCACACGTTCGGTGCGCGCCTGCGACGGCGAGGGCCAGGGCGGCGGCCCCGGGGATGGGCGTCGGATCAGGCGATCGGCACGGCGGGCGGTCGGACCGCCTGCCTTGCCGCTGCCCATGTTGCCGGGCTTGTTGCCCGGCTTGCCGCCGTCCGGTCGGTGTCGGCCGACGGGCCGACGGACTCGCTCGGGTCGGCCAGCAAGTGGACGAGCGTCGCGCGGGCCCGGGCCACGCGTGAGCGCAGGGTGCCGACGGGGCAGCCGCTCACCAAGGCCGCTTCCGCGTAGGGCAGGCCGAGCAACTGGGTGAGGACGAACGCCTCCCGCCGCTCCTCGGGCAACCTCGCCAGCAGGTCGAGCAGCACCACTCCGTCGTCGAAGCCGGGCAGGCCGCGCGGCTGGGCGTGCTCGACGGCCAGCTGCCAGTCAGGCGCGTCGCACAGGCGCGGCCGGGCGGCGGTGCGGCGGTAGCCGTCGATCACCGCGCGGCGGGCGATGGACAGCAGCCAGGCGCGGGCCGAGGAGCGGCCCTCGAACAGGTGCAGGCTGCCGAGCGCCCGCAGGAACGTGTCCTGCGCAAGGTCGTCCACCGCCTGGGGATCGGCGCACAGATGGGCGACGTAGCGCAGGACGTCGCGGTGCAGGGCGCGGACGAAGTGCTCGACGGCGTCCGCGTCACCACCTCGGGCGGCGAGCGCCCAGGCGGTGATCGACTCGTCGGACGACCCGGGTATGCACTCGGGTTCCTTGCCGCTTTCGTCGCCTTTTCCGCGCGGGGCGGTCAGCACAGGAGTGATCACCTGGTGTCCTTCTCAGGTCATCCGGAGTCCGGACGGCGCGCGCATACGCGGTTGGTCGCGTACGCACGCGTGGGTCCGGTGTCCGGCGCAGGGGAGACGGCCCTACGGCGCTTGCGCGGGCGTACGGCCGAAGCCCGGGGCGCACTGGGGCGATCCCGGGTCGCGGGCTGTCCTCAGACGACAGCCGTCCCCGGCGGTGGGCCCCGAGAGGTGATCGCGTGGACGAGGAGGAGCAGGCGGGGCGCCCTCCCCGCGTGACGGCGGCGGGCGTGGGGGCGCGGGCGGTGCGGCGGTGTGGGCAGCGCGAGCAGCAACCGCAGCGGGGCCGCCAGCCGGGCGGCGACCGCCCGCAGGACGCGGAAGGCCGCCCGTTCCCCGTGGGCGAGCCACAGGCCGCACAGCAGCGCGGCCAGCAGGTGCGCGGCGAGCATGCCGAGGGACGACGTACCGCCACCCGTCGAGTGCCCCAGCTGGTTCACGTGGTCCATGCCCATGTGGTCCATAGCCATGTGGTCCGTGCCCATGTGCCCCATGCCCATGTGGTTCATCGGGTTCATGGGCATCACTTCCATGGGGGCAAGGGGGCCCGGGTTCATGGGCATTGACCCCATGTCCGCGCCGCCCATATCCGCAGGACCCATGTTCGCGGTCCTCTGACCCCCATCCCCCATGTGTGGCGACCACATGTCCGCGGCACTCATGTCGGGGAAGCCCCAGCCGGCCAACCCGGTGGCGCGCCCGGTCGGTTGTGCGAGGGAGAACGCCGAGTGGAGGGCCGTCTGGGCGGCGACCACGACCGCCACGACGACCGGCAGGCCGCGCTCACGGCCGGCGAGACACCAGCCCGTGCCCGCGGTGGCGGCCAGACCCACGGCCACGGCCCAGGCGGGCACGTGTCGGCCTGACATGAGGACATGGCCGAGGGCGGCGAGCAGCACACAGACGGCCGCGAACACCGCGGCCCGTACCGTGCGTGATCCCCACCCTGCGGTCATGGCGCCTCATCCTCGCATCCGGGGGTCGGCCGTCGTGCTTGGGTACGGAAATCCCCGGCGCCCTGCTCAGCCGCCGGTGCGCGTGCGGCCGCGCACGACGGCAAACGCCCCGGCAGCCAGGCCCAGTACGCCGACCACCAGGCCGGCGATGCCGAGGCCGCGCGCGGTCGAGTCGCTCGCCGAGGCCGCCGACTGGGCGGTCTTGGCGCTCGCAACGCCCGCGCCGCTCGCGGAGCCGGTCGGCGAGCCACCGGCCGCGGTCAACCGCACGACCGGCGCCGGGTTCTCCGGTTCCTGCCCGTCCTGACCGGCCTCGTCGATCCAGCGGACGACCTTGTTGTCGGAGTACGTCTGCAAGGTCTTGAAGGTGAGCCGGCCGGCGGTGTCGGGGAGTTGACCGAAGGCGATGTCGAAGTCCTCGTACTGGCCCGGTCGGATTGTGCCGCCGGTCCAGGTGACCTCCGACGCCGCGTCGGTGATGGTGCCGTCGTCCGTCTTGACCGGGGTCGTGAGCTTCGTGGTCGTCACCTTGGCGGTCCAGCCGTCGTGCGGGGAGACGAGAACGCCCAGGACCGGGTGGTCGGTGGGCAGGAAGACCTGCACCTTCGTGGTGGCGGCGGTGTCCTCCTCGTTGGGGACACGGAAGGTGAGGACACCGTCCGTGGCGCCCTTGGCGTAACTCTCCGGGTGGACGGTGACATGCGCGGAGGCGATGCCCGCGGCGGTCAGGACCGAGCCGGCGGCGAGCGCGGTCACGATTCCGGCGCGACGGAGGGTGGAGCGGGTTCGGGACATGGGTGAGTGGATCTCCGTACTCATGAGGTGTGCGGGGGACATTTCGTCAGATCGCGAACGAAATCTCCGTCGGCGGGCCGCGCCGCCGCACCGCGTGCCGCAGCAGGACCCGCCGAGGTGACGGTGGGTCGTCGACCGCCGGGCGTACGGGACCAAGCCCGGCCGGTACGCCCCGCACCCCGCTGTTCACCTGCCACCAGGCGGCGAGCCCCGGGACGAACGCGAGGGCCCGGCGCAGCAGCGACCACAGGGCCGCCTCTCCGCGCCGCAGCCACCAGGTCAGCACGACGGCGGCCGAGACATGGGCGGCGGTGGCGTGTGGCGTCAGCGCGTGCGCGTTCACCATGTGCGGCTGCACCATGCGCACGCCGTGCATCATGTGCGCGACATGCGAGGCACGGCCGCTACCCATCCCCTGCATGCCCCGCATGGCCGTCGCGGTATGCGGCCGGACCGCGTCGAAGGCGAGGTGGAGACCACCCTGTGCCGTCAGCGTCGCGGCGCCGATGGCGGCGAGGGACCGCTCCCGGCCGCCGAGCAGGTAACCGGCGGCACAGAGCGGCAGGAACGCGACGGCCTGGGCCCACACCGGCGGCACCATCCCGGTCGCCAGTACGTGTCCCCCGGTGGCGAGCAGCACGCACAGCGCCGCGAACACCGCCGCGCGCAGGCCACGTACCGCAGGGGACGCCCTCATGGCGCCTGATACTGCCACGCCCCGCCGGGCTCCCGGGGCCGGTCGGCGGACCTGGTCGGTGTCCCCGGACCGTCACCGGACCCGCCAACTGTGCGCCACGGGGAAAGAACAGTGCACTCGTGGTTCTGGAAATTGTCCGCCCTGATCCTCGCTCTGTAGAACTTCTCAAAAGTGGGCACCGAGAGAGGACACTTCATGACCGCACTCATGACCGGACGGTTCCGCCGCCCCCACGTCTTCCACACCCTGTTACAGGGCGGCGTGGAGAAGTTCCCGGTCGAGGAGGTGGCCGGTGCCGGTCGGTGACGGTCTCGGCGAGCTGAGCGTCTCCGTGCTCCGGTCCGACGGCTCGGGCGAACTCGCCCTGCCCTGGTCGGCGGACGCGGACACGACGGTCGACGACGCCCTGTACGCCGCCGTGCACGCCCGGGGTGCGGTCACGGTCCCGCACGACGGTGCCGAGGTGTCGCTCGCACCCGGCGACATCGTCTTCTGCGCCCCGGGCCCGGCCGGCCTCCCACGCTTCGGCTACGACGTCCGGATGGCGGTCTTCCGCATACCGCGTAGCTGCCTGGGGATCACCGAATCCGAGCTGCGCCGCATCACCGGAACGCCCCTGAGCTGCGCGGACGGCGTGTCGGCGCTGGTGTCGAACTTCCTGACCCTTCTCGCCTCCGAGGCGGCCCTGCGCCGCACGCGCGTCGGTGACCGGCTCGCCCGCAACGCGGTGGACCTCCTCGCCGTACTCGTCACGGAACTCCTCGGCACACGGACGGCCGGCCCGACGGACGTCGGCGCCCGGACGCTGTCCCGCATCCGCGACTTCGTCGAACTGCACCTGACGGACCCGGACCTGTCTCCGGAGTCGATCGCGCTCGCCCACCACATCTCCGTCCGCTATCTGCACAAGCTCTTCCGGAGCGAGGGCACGACGGTCGGTCAATGGGTACGGCAGCGCAGGCTCGACGCCTGCCGACGCGACCTGGACCGGCCA
This sequence comes from Streptomyces sp. NBC_00289, assembly GCF_041435115.1. Taxonomy (NCBI): domain Bacteria; kingdom Bacillati; phylum Actinomycetota; class Actinomycetes; order Kitasatosporales; family Streptomycetaceae; genus Streptomyces; species Streptomyces sp. NBC_00289. Next base: position 3,050,248 of record NZ_CP108046.1, read on the forward strand.
CCGCAGCGCAGGCTCACCGTGGCCGCCGTGGCGCACCGCTGGGGATTCACCAGTCCGTCGCACTTCAGCCGGGCCTTCCGGGATGCCTACGGCATGTCGCCCAGTGCATGGCAGGCCCGGGCGGCGTCGCCACCGCTCACGCCTCCGGCCGGGAACACACCGCTTCCCGTCTCATAGCGCAGTACGCGCGGGCGTTCGCCGGGTCGGCGGCTCTACGCTGCGAGCGGGGAGCGGCCGGCACGAGGGGGTTCCGTCGCCCTCCCGCCTGTCCCTGCAGCAAGACGGAGTTCCGACAGTTGATGCGGTTCGAGGTACTGGGTCCTCTTCGGGTGCGCGAGGGGGAGAGGGAACTCGATCTCGGGTTCCCGCAGCAACGCGCCCTGCTGGGCCTGCTCGTGGTGCAGGCCGGTCAGCCCGTGACGGCGGGCGGGATCGTCGACGTGCTCTGGCCCGGGCGGCCGCCGGCCAGCGCGGTCAACGTCGTACGCCGTTACGTCGGTGCGCTGCGGCGGCTGCTGGAACCCGGTCTGCCGCCCAGGGCGCCCGGAAAGCGCCTGCCGCGCCGGCCCGGCGGCTACCTGCTGGAGGCCGCCGACGACGAGGTCGACCTGCTGCGGTTCCGCGGCCTCACCAAGCGCGGCAAGCGGGCCGCGGCCACCGGTCGGCCCGAGGTGGCGCTGCGGCACTTCGTCGAGGCACTGAGCGCATGGCGGGGACCCGTCGCCATGGGGATCCCCGCTTCGGTGCGCGAGCACGCCGTGTTCGCCGAGGTCGAGCGCGAACTGGTGCACACGACGACGATGGCGGCCGACGCGGCGCTGCTGTGCGGCAGGACGCAGGACGTCCTGCCACGGCTGCGTCAGGCCCTCCAACTCGACCCGTTGAACGAGTCGTTGCACGCCCGACTCGTCATGGCCCTCGCCACCGCCGGCCTCCAGGCCCAGGCCCTGGACGCGTACGAGAGCGTACGGCGGCTGCTGACACGGGAGTTGGGGGTGGGGCCGGGTGCCGAGCTGTCCGCGGCGCACACCCGGGTGCTCCGCCAGGAGTTGCGGCCGGGCGGCACCGGCGTCGACCGGGCGCGGCACGCGACCGAGCTCGTGGTGCCGCAACCACTGGTCCGAGCCGCCCAGTTGCCGCCCGGCCTGAAGGTCTTCACCGGCAGGCGGACGGAGCTCGACACCCTGCGGAACATCGTCACCGGGGCGACGTCGGACGGCACAGGGGCCGGGGCGTACGGCTCCGGAGGCAGGTCGTACGGCTCCGGAGGCACGTCGGACGACACCGGGGCAAGGAGAGACGGTACCGGGGCAAGGACGGACGACGGTACCGAGACCAGACGGCACGGCACGGGAACGACGCCGGGCCGCAGCGAGACCCGACCGGACGACACCGGAACGACGACGGACGGCACCGGGACCAGACCGGACCACACCGGAACGACGACGCCGCACCGCACCGGGGCACCCGCGACGGTCCTGATCAGCGGGATGCCGGGGATCGGGAAGTCCGCGCTCGCGGTCCGCTGGGCGCACGAGGTCGCCGACCGCTTTCCGGACGGTCAGCTCTACGTCGACCTGCGGGGGTCCGCGCCGTCCCGGGCGCCGCTGCGGCCGGAGGACGCCCTGCGCGCGATGCTCGCCGCGCTCGGCGTGGCGCCACGGCGGATACCGGCGGACCGCGGTGCCCTCGCCGGCCTGTACCGCAGCCTGCTGCCGGGCCGACGGCTGCTCCTCCTGCTGGACGACGCCCTCGACACCGAGCAGGTCAGGCCACTGCTGCCCGCGTCGCCCGGCTGCCTGACACTGGTCACCAGCCGCAACGGCCTGTCCGGTCTGGTCGCCTCCGGTGCCCTCCCGCTGCGCCTGGACCTGCCGTCGGCGGAGGACGCGCGGGCCCTGCTGGCCGTGCGCGTGGGCCACCGGCGCCTGGCCGCCGAACCGGAGGCGGTGGACGAGATCGTCGCGCGTTGCGGCCGGCTGCCGCTGGCCCTGGCCGGAGTGGCCGCCCGCGCCGTCACCCGGCCGGACTTTCCGCTCGCGGCCATCGCCACCGCGCTGCGTGCCGGGCGAAACAGCCTCGACGCGTTCGCGGACCCGGACGGGGCGGCCGACGTACGCACCGCCTTCACCTGCTCCTACCGGCGTCTGCGGCCCGAGAGCGCCCGGCTGTTCCGGTTGCTGTCACCGCACCCGGGCCCCGACCTCACCGCGGCCGCGGCGGCGGCCCTCGCCGCCGTCCCGGCCCGCACGGCACGGCTGGTCCTCGAGGAACTCGCCGACGCCCACCTCGTCACCGAACACACGCCGGGCCACTACGCCACGCACGACCTGCTGCGCGTGTTCGCCGCCGAACTCGGCGCGGCACACGACTCCCCGGCCGAACGGCATGCCGCGTGGCAACACCTCTCCGACCACGACGACACCCGCACGAAGCACACCTGACCGCCCGTCTCGGTCTGGACTGTCACTCGCCCGTCACTTCTTTTGCACTTCCTCCTTCTTAGGCTCCACCCGAAGTGAAGGACGGTTTCTTCAGCCGGCCTGGAAGCGAGGACAGATGGTGTGGCAGGAACAGGTGTGCCGGATGCCCATGGGCCTCGACATCGTCGTCACCGACCGGGCACCGACGCGGCTGCCCGCCCCTGCCGGCGGAGCCGGGCAGCCCGAGCCGGCGGCCCACCGGTTCGTCGTACCCGGCCCGGGCGAGTACCTCTTCGTCGGCGTCCGGGGCAGCACCACCCCCGCCCCCGCCACTCCTGCGACCGACGTGCGGCGGCTCCGGGAGGTCACCGTCGGCCCCGGGGACATCTGCTTCTACGACGCGGACCGGCCGCCGGCGCTCGACGCCCCCGAGCACGTCCGTCTGAAGGTCTTCCTGGTCCCGCGCGAGGCGCTGGGGCTCGAGGAACGCGACCTGCGGCGGGTCATGGCGGCCCCGGTCGGCCGGTCCTCCCGGCTGGGCACACTGCTGTCGCCGTTCCTGTCCGAACTCGCCGACACCGTCTCCTCGTCCCGGCCGCCGGTCGCCGAGCTGCTCGCCTGGAACGCCGTGAACCTCCTGGCCACCCTGGCCACCGGCCACCTGGGCAAGGACGCGACAGGCACCCCCCGCGTCCACTCACCGCTGGTGTCGCGCATCCAGCGGTACATCGACCTGCATCTGGCCGACCCGGACCTGTCCCCCGAGGCGATCGCGGCGGCCCAGCACATCTCGGTGCGCTACCTGCACCGGCTGTTCCAGGACGAGGGCACCACGGTCGGCCGGTGGATCCAGCGTCGCCGCCTGGAGGAGTGCCGGCGCGACCTGCTGTACCGGGTCCGGGACCGGCAGACGATCGCGGCGGTCGCCGGCCGCTGGGGCTTCCTGAGCGCCACGCACTTCAGCCGGGTGTTCCGGGCCGCGTACGGCATGTCCCCCAGCGAGTGGCGGGACACGGCCGGCCGGGGAGCACGGCCGCGCCGCGCCGGGTGACCCGGCCGGAGTCGCGCACCCTACGCACCACGCACCTACGCACCTACGCACCTACGCACCCGCACCCGCACCCGCACGACAGCGCAAGCGCACTGTGGCGCCCTTCGTGCGCTGTGAGGTCGACGCCCGTGCACTCGTGGGCAACTCCCTTCCGCCGTACCGCTTTAGCGTGTCGCACGAAGCGCCGCGGCACATTCATCCCTCGCCCCAGGCGCGTCAGCCATGCCACACGGCGCGAGAAGCAACAGCGCGTCAAGCGACGTCACATCAAGCCACGGCGCAGCAACGAAACTCAGGAGCATCAGATGTCCGACACCGTCGAGCCGGTCAAGCCCGTCCTGGAGCCGGCGGCAGCCGCCTTCGCCGAGGCGACCGCCAACCCGCCCTACCTCTTCGACCTGGCGCCCGCGGAGGGCCGCAAGGCGGTCGACGAGGTGCAGTCCGGCGACATCGAGAAGCCGCGGATCGACGAGGAATGGATCACGGTCGAGGGCGGTCCGACGGGCAGCGTCCGGGCCCGCATCGTACGTCCCGCCGGTGCCGAGGGCAGCCTGCCGGTGATCTTCTACATCCACGGTGCGGGCTGGGTGTTCGGCAACGCGCACACGCACGACCGCCTGGTGCGCGAACTCGCGGTCGGCGCGGGCGCCGCCGTGGTCTTCCCGGAGTACGACCTCTCGCCGGAGGTCCGTTACCCGGTCGCCATCGAGCAGAACTACGCGGTCGCGCGGTGGGTCGTCGAGCAGGGCGCCGGCAAGAACCTGGACAGCTCGCGGCTGGCGGTGGCCGGCGACTCCGTCGGCGGCAACATGGCCGCCGCGCTGACGCTGATGGCCAAGGAGCGCGGCGACGTCCCGCTGGTCCAGCAGGTGCTGTTCTACCCGGTCACGGACGCGAACTTCGACACCGGCTCCTACCACCAGTTCGCGGAGGGCTACTTCCTGCGCCGCGACGGCATGCAGTGGTTCTGGGACCAGTACACGACCGACGAGGCCGAGCGGGCGCAGATCACCGCGTCCCCGCTGCGCGCCACCACCGAACAGCTCACCGGCCTGCCCCCGGCGCTGGTCATCACGGGCGAGGCCGACGTGCTGCGCGACGAGGGCGAGGCGTACGCCAACAAGCTGCGCACGGCCGGCGTCCCCGTCACCGCCGTCCGCTTCCAGGGCATCATCCACGACTTCGTGATGCTCAACGCCCTGCGCGAGACGCACGCCGCCGAAGCCGCGATCACGCTGGCCGTCAGCACCCTGCGCACGGCGCTCCACGGCAACTGACCCATCCCGCCCCGCCCTTCACGGCCTCACCCACAGGGAGAAGACCCGACATGCCCACCACCCCCACCGTCCTTCTCGTGCACGGCGCCTTCGCCGACGCCGGCAGCTGGTCCGGAGTCATCGCCGAGCTGCAGAACCACGGCATCCCCGTGCTCGCACCGCCCAACCCGCTGCGGGGCCTGGTGTCGGACGCCGCGTACATCGCCTCCGTCGCCTCCCAGATCGACGGTCCGGTCGTGCTGGTCGGCCACTCCTACGGCGGTGCGCTGATCACGGTGGCCGGCACCACGCAGAACGTCGTGGGGCTCGTCTACATCGCCGCCTATGTCCTCGAGGAGGGCGAAAGCCTCGGCGAGCTGCAGGGGCGCTTCCCCCTGTCGCAGCTCGTCAGCAACCTCAAGGAGTGGACCTACCCCAGCGAGGGCACGGAGCCCGCGGTGGAGGTCACCATCAAGGCCGAGGCGTATCCGGAGATCTTCGCCGCGGACGTGCCGGCCTCCGTCACCAAGGTCCTGGCGGCGGCGCAGCGTCCGCTGGCCGCCGCCGCGTTCGCGGAGACGGCCTCGGCGGCCGCGTGGCAGACGAAGCCGTCCTGGGCACTGGTGGCCGGCGCCGACCAGGCGATCAACCCCGAGGTCGAGCGCTTCGGCGCCAAGCGCGCGGGCGCCACGATCGTCGAACTCGAGGGAGCCTCGCACGCGGTGGCGGTGTCCCAGCCCCAGCGGGTCGCCGACCTCATCCGCGAGGCGGTACGCGCAACAAGCTGACGGCGAGGCGTGCAGCGGCCGTACGACCAGAAGCAGCACGCCGACGGACGGCAGACCGCAGACCGCAGACCGCAGACCGCAGACCGCAGACCGCAGACGGTAAGCCGTAAGCCGTAAGCCGCAGACGGCAAGCCGTAAGCCGTAAGCCGCAGACAGCCTCACGACTGGCAGCCGGCGGCCGGCCGCCCACCCAATAGCCAAAGACCGGCACGGACAGGCCGCGCGGACGGACTCCCGACAGGGCGTTCGTCCGCGCGGCCTGTGTCATGCGTGGGGCGGTGCCCGGACGCGGCCGGGACGGTGACCGCCGCGCCCGCCGCCACCGACGAGGCGTCGCGGCCCGGCATGTGCTGGAGGCGTTCGACGGGCGCCTCCGCGCGCACGGTCACGTTCAGCGCCCCGGCCGGCGGTGTCCCCGACCGCCCACGGCCCGTCGCCGGCCGGCATCGGCCTGGCGTCGACGCGGATGCGGGCCGTCCCGCCGGACGACGCGCCCGGGAGGTGGCCCGACACCCGCCGAACGCCCCGGGCCGTCCCGGCCTGCCCGAGCCAGTCGGCCCGAGCCAGTCGGCCCGAGCCAGTCGGCCCGAGCCAGTCGGCCCGAGCCAGTCGGCCCTGGCCAGTTCGACCGGCGAGGGCCGCTCAGGCCGGTCCGGGATCACCGCGTCGAGTCGGCGTACTCCTCGTCCCGGCCCTCCGAGGCCGCCGGCTCCTCCGGCCGACCCTTGCGGCCGACCCGCCAGCCGGGCAGGACCGCGATGACGATCATGGTTCCGGCGGCCATGATGATGCCGCCGACGAGGCTGGTCTGGGCGACGGCGTGGGCGAAGGACTCGTGCACGGCGTCGACGAGGACCTGTGCCTGCCGAGGGCCGGCCGAGGGGGTCTTCGCGATCTGCTCGGCGACCGCCAGGCCGCCGCCCACCGAGTCCTTGGCGGTGTCCAGCGCGGCGGCCGGGAGATGACCGCCGACCAGGTCCGTCAGCTTGTCGCGGTAGGCGGTGCCGAGGAGTGAGCCGAGGATCGCGATGCCGAGGGAGCCGCCGAGCTCCAGCGAGGTGTCGTTGGCGCCGCCGCCGACGCCCAGTTCGTTCTCCGGGAAGGACCCCATGATGGTGTCGGTGGCCGGGGACACGCTCAGGCCGATCGCGAAGCCCAGCAGCAGCAGCGTCGGCAGGAAGTCGGTGTACGTCGAGCCCTGGTCGACGGGGACGAGCAGCAGGACTCCCACCGTGCCGATCACCATGCCGCCCGCGACCATCGCCTTCATGCCCAGCTTCGGGGTCAGCCGCCCCGTGACGGCGGCGCCCACGAACACGGCTCCGGCCAGCGGCAGCAGTCGTACGCCCGTCTCCAGCGCGTCGTAGCTCAGGACGAACTGGAGGAACTGGGTTGCGTAGTAGATCGCGCCGAAGGTGCCGAAGAAGAAGAACAGCACCGCGAGCATCGAGCCGCTGAAGGGGCGCAGCGCGAACTTGCGCACGTCGAGCATGGGGTGCGGGTGGCGCAACTCCCAGGCCACGAAGGCGGTCAGACCCACGCCCGCGACGATCGCCGCGGTGACCGGGCCGACGCCCCAGCCGAAGTGGGGACCCTCGATGGTCGCGTAGACCAGGGAGCCGACGGAGACGATCGACAGGAGTCCGCCGACGACGTCGATACGGCCCATGCCCTGCGCCTTGGACGGCGGGATCAGGGCCAGCGCGCCGATGACGGCGACCAGGGCGATGGGGACGTTGATCAGGAAGGTCGAGCCCCAGGCGTGGTCCTTCAGCAGCCAGCCGGCCACCAGTGGGCCGACGGCGATGGCGAGACCGGAGGTGGCCGTCCAGGCGGTGATGGCGCGGGCCCGCTCACGCCTGGGGAAGATCGCGACGAGCAGGGACAGCGTGGCCGGCATCACGACGGCGGCGCCGACACCCATGATCGCGCGAGCCGCTATGACCAGGGACGTCTGGTCGACCAGGCTGCCCATCACCGAGCCGCCCGCGAAGATCACCAGACCGGTGACGAGGGCGCCACGGCGGCTGTACTTGTCACCGATCGAACCCAGCACAAGCATCAGCGCGGCGTACGGGACGGTGTAGCCGTCGATGACCCACTGCAGGTCACTGCTGCCGAGGCCCAGGTCCTTCGTCATGTCGGGGGCGGCCACGATCAGCGAGGTGTTCGCCATGACCACGATCAGCAGACTCAGGCACAGGACGAGCAGGGCCCACCAGCGGCGTGCGTACGGCCCGGTCATCTTGTCGACGGGTGTGGTGGCGAGGAAGGGCATTGCGGGCTCCTAGCGGGACGAGTTAATTGCCCATTGATGTGCAGCCTAGTTTATTGCCCGTCACTGTGCAAATATCGCCGGTGAGATGTCCGGAGTCCCTGCAGCAGGGAGGAACCACCGATATGACCGGCCGACCGGCCAAGGCCCCGCCCCACCGCCACGGCGCCCGCGTCACCCGCGCCCGCATCCTGGAAGCGGCCCGGCGGGAACTGGGCCGCGACCCCGACCGCAGCCTCGCCGGCATCGCCGAGGCCGCCGGGGTGGCACGTCGTACCGTCTACGTCCATTTCGCCGACCGGGCCGCGCTCGTCGAGGGACTCACCGCGGACGCTGCGGAAGCCGTACGACTGGCGATCGCCGACACCGGCACACCGGCCCCCGACTCCGCGAGTGCCCTGGCACGCTTCGTCCTCACCCTGTGGCCGGTCGGCGACCGCTACCGCACGCTGATCGGCCTCGCCCGCCGGGGCCTCGGCGACGACCGGGTGAGCGAACTGCTCGCCCCGGCCCGCGACACGGTCGCCGGGATTCTCGCCGCCGGCCGTCAGGAGGGCGTCTTCCACAGCACCGTCCCGCCCGGATCTCTGAGCAGAACCCTCGAAGCGCACCTGCGGGCACTTCTGGATTGCGTCAACTCCGGGATGTGGACCGACGACGGCACGCGCGCCGCCACCGCGGCCCTGATCGCCGCGGGAGTCGACAGCGAGTCCGCCGCCGCGACCGTCACCCGCCTGCACGGCAACAGTCGTACGCCCCAGCCCCTTTGAGCCCATGTGAGTTCTGCGGAACATCCCCGAGGGCCCGCGCCCGCGCTCCGTCACCACCACGGCGACCGGAATCGACGCCCACTTCTCCGGCGAGTCGGTGACCTTCCGGCCCGACGGCACAGCACAGAACGGCTCGGCGGCGGGAAATCCCGTCGCACCACGCCTGAGGTCCGACCAACCCGTGCGGGCCTTGTTTTCTCCCACCGCGAGCGAGGTACCTGACACCGGCACGAACGACGAGAGGCGCCCATGAAGCCCATGAAGCCCGTGAACCCCATGAAGCTCATGAAGCCCGTGACGAGGAAGCAGCAGACGGTCGTGGTGACCGGGGCCAGTGCCGGGATCGGCCGGGCCACGGCCGCGATGTTCGCCGCGCGCGGCGCGCGGGTCGCTCTGCTGGCCCGCGGCGGCGCGGGGCTGGAGGCGGCAGCGGCGGAGGTACGCGCGGCGGGCGGGCAAGCCCTGCCCGTCGTCACCGACATGGCGGAGCCGGAGCAGGTGGAGGAGGCCGCCCGCCGCGCCGAGGAGGAACTGGGGCCGATCGACGTGTGGGTGAACAACGCCTTCACGTCCGCCTTCGGCAGGTTCACCGACGTCTCGCCCGAGGAGTTCCTGCAGACCACCAGGTCGACGTACCTGGGATACGTGCACGGTACCCGGGCCGCCCTGACCCGTATGGGGCCACGTGACCGCGGCACCATCGTGCAGGTCGGCTCCGCCCTCGCCTACCGGGGCATCCCGCTGCAGAGCGCGTACTGCGGCGCCAAGCACGCGATCCGGGGCTTCACCGAGTCGCTGCGCTGCGAGCTGCTGCACGACAGGCCCGGTGTGCGGGTCACGATGGTCCAGATGCCGGCGGTCAACACACCGCAGTTCAGCTGGCTGCGGACGTATCTGCCCAGGCACGCACAGCCGGTACCGCCGATCTACCAGCCGGAGGTCGCCGCTCGCGCGGTGCTGTACGCGGCCGACCATCCGCGGCGGCGCGAGTACCGGGTCGGCGCCTCCACCGCGCTGACGGTGATGGCGAACGCCGTCGTACCCGGGCTGCTCGACCACTATCTGGCCCGTACCGGCTTCGGCTCACAGCAGACGGACGCCCTCCCGCCGCCCGGGGGCCACGGCAACCTCTTCGAGCCGGCGGACGAGACGAAGGACTACGGCGCGCACGGCGTCTTCGACGACCGGGCCCACGGTTCCAGCCCCGAGTGGTGGGCGACCCGACACCGGCTGGGCCGGGCCGCCGCGGCCACCGGCGTCGCGGCAGCCGGCTACACGGTGCTGCGGCGGCTCACCCCGACGGGACGCGGCAAGCACTGACCCCGCGCGGCTCATGGCGTCGTTGGCGGCGGGCACGTCGAAGGCGTCGCGTCCCTCGACCACCGAAGCGAGTTCGCCCGCGACGACGGGGGTGGTGGCGGGCGAGCCGTAGGTCCAGCCGAGGCCCGTCCGGCCGCCCGCGGTGACCTCGACCAGGACGAGGGTGGTGGCGTCCCAGGTCAGGGTGGCGTCACCACCCGGCAGGTCGGTGGGCACGCGGTAGGCGGCCACACCACGTGCTCCACGGCCGGACCGTCGCGGAGCACTGCGGGGGCCGCGCCGCTCACTGGTTCCCGTCGGCGCTGTCCCCCGCTCCCGCACCGGGCCGGTCGCGGCGATGCCGGCTGCCGGGCAGCATCTCCTGCACCTTGGCCTTGAAGCCCTGCTTGACCATGGAACCCCGGTCGCTGTCGCCGTGCAGGATCGAGGACGCGGCCGCCTCGATCTGGTCCAGGTCGGCGTGCGGCGGGATCGGCGGCACGGCCGGGTCGGTGCGGAAGTCGATGACGAAGGGCCGGTCGGCCGCGAGCGCCCGGTCCCAGGCCGCCTCGACCTGTTCGGGTTTCTCCACCCGTACGCCGTCCAGGCCCATGCGCTGGGCGATCTCCGCGTACGGCAGGTCCGGGATGTGCTGCGACTCCTCGAACTGCGGGGCGCCCGACATGGCCCGCATCTCCCAGGTGACCTGGTTGAGGTCGCAGTTGTTCAGCACGGCCACCACCAGCCGGGGATCGGACCACTCCCGCCAGTACTTGGCGGCCGTGACCATCTCCATCATGCCGTTCATCTGCATCGCCCCGTCACCGACGAGGGCGATGGCCGGACGGTCGGGATGGGCGAACTTCGCGCCGATGGCGTACGGCACGCCCGGCCCCATCGTCGCCAGCGTGCCGGACAGCGACCCGCGCATCCGGCCGCGCAGCCGCAGATGGCGGGCGTACCAGTTCGCGGCGGAACCGGAGTCGGCGCTGAGAATGGCGTCGTCGGGAAGCCGGCCGTCCAGGGCGTGCACCACGTACTCCGGGTTGATCGGGTCCGCGTCCACGGCGGCGCGCCGCTGCATGACCTCCCACCAGCGGCCGACGTCCTTTTCGATCTTCTCCCGCCAGGCGCGCTTCTTCTGGCGGTGCAGAAGCGGCAGCAGCCGCTGCAACGTCGCGCGGGCGTCGCCGACGAGGTTGACCTCGAAGGGGTAGCGCAGGCCGATCATGTGCGGGTCGATGTCGATCTGCACCGCGCGGGCCTGGTCGAGTTCGGGCATGAACTGCGTGTACGGGAAACTGGAGCCGATCATCAGCAGGGTGTCGCAGCCCTGCATCAGCTCGTAGGAGGGACGCGTGCCGAGCAGCCCGATGGAGCCGGTGACATAGGGCAGGTCGTCGGGCAGTACGTCCTTGCCGAGCAGCGCCTTGGCGACACCGGCTCCGAGGACGTCGGCCACCTGCTCCACCTCGGCGCGAGCGCTCCGGGCGCCCTGCCCGATGAGCACGGCGACCTTCTCGCCCGCGTTGAGCACCTCGGCCGCGCGCTCGATGTCCTCCTCGGCGGGCACCGGCGCGTACTGGCTCAGGCCCAGGCTGGAGGGCACCATCTTGAACGCGTGCTTCGGCGGGCTGTAGTCGAGTTCCTGCACGTCCGCGGGCAGGATGATCGCGGTGACGGTCCGCTTGGCGTACGCGGTACGCATCGCCCGGTCGATGAGGTTGGGCAGCTGCTCGGGCACCGTCGCCGTCTCGCAGAACTCCGAGGCGACGTCCTTGTAGAGGCTCTGCAGGTCGACCTCCTGCTGATACGAGCCGCCCATCGCACTGCGGTTGGTCTGCCCGACCAGGGCGACGACGGGAACGTGGTCGAGTTTCGCGTCGTAGAGCCCGTTGAGCAGATGGATCGCGCCCGGCCCCGACGTGGCCGCGCAGACGCCCACCTTGCCCGAGAACTTGGCGTACCCCACGGCCTGGAAGGCCGCCATCTCCTCGTGCCGCGCCTGCACGAACTTCGGGTGGTTGTCGGCACGCCCCCACGCCGCCAGCAGGCCGTTGATGCCGTCACCGGCGTAGGCGAAAACGTGCTCCACCTCCCATTCGCGCAGCCGTTGGAGGATGTGGTCGGACACCTTCATGCTGGCCATGGCCATTCCGTTTCTGCTGGTGGCGTCTGCGCTGACGGAATCGCCCGGGTAACCGCGCCGACCGCGCCGCAAACGTCAGCGGCGCCAGAGCGCCGAAGGCCCGGAGTAACCCCGGCGCGACCCTCGCGAACCACCGGCGAACCATCGCGACGACGAGAAGGCCACGGACCGCCGAACCGGCCGAGTCGTCGGGGACGGCTGGGGTAGACGGAGTGAAGGCAACGAGTTCGGGACGCGCGAGCCGTACGGAGGTCGCCCGTGACCCAGCGGGACTGCGTGATGCGGCACATGCTGACGCGGCTGCTCAACGAGAGCCACACCATGTCGTTCGAGAGCTTGCCGTCGCGGGTGGCGGAGCACGCGGCGGTGGCGGGCTTCGGTGATGTCCTCATCTACCTGGGCGACCTGCAGCGGGACGTGCTGCGGCTGCTCACCGGCAAGGGGCTCGACGCCGCTGAGGAGGCGCCCGAGGGCAGGGCGGAGATCTCCGTGGAGGGCACCGTCGCCGGCCGCGCCTACCAGTACGGGCAGGTCGTGGCTGGCGCCGACGCCGGCGACGGCACCCACGCGTGGTGGATACCGCTCCTGGACGGCACCGAACGCCTCGGTGTGCTGTACATGACGTCCGCCGAAGAGGGCGAGGACGTCATGCCGGACATGCTGACCCTGGCCTCCCTGGTCGCGATCCTGGTCGTCGGCAGCCGGGACACCAGCGACTCCCACGCCCGCCTCACCCGCAAGCAGCCGATGAACGTCGCCGCGGAGATGCAGTGGACGCTCATGCCGCCCCGCTCCTACGCCGACGGCAGGGTGATCATCGGCGCTGTGATGGAACCGGCGTACGAGGTCAGCGGCGACGCCTACGACTACGCCACCGCCGCGAACGTCGTCCACCTGTCGATCTTCGACGCCATGGGACACGACACCTCGGCGGGCCTCACCGCCAACCTCGCCGTCGGCGCCTGCCGCAACCACCGCCGGCAGGGAACGGCACTGGACGATCTCGGCGACGCCATCGAGCGGGTCCTGCTCGAACAGTTCGGCCGGTCACGTTACGTCACCGGCATCCTCGCCGACCTCGACACCTCCACCGGCCTGCTGACCTGGGTCAACCGCGGCCACCATCCACCCATCGTGATTCGCGACGGCCGCTGGACCACCCTCCTGCACTGCCCGCCCGCGCATCCCATGGGCACCGACCTCGGCCTGCCCACCACCATGTGCCGCGAGCAGCTCCAGCCCGGTGACCGCATCGTGCTTTACACCGACGGCATCACCGAAGCCCGCACCCCCCGCGGTGAGGAGTTCGGCCTCGCCCGCTTCACCGACTTCCTCGTCCGCCACCACTCCGACGGCCTCTCCGTCCCCGAGACCCTGCGCCGCCTCACCCGCGCCCACCTGCGCCACCACCACGAGCGACTGCAGGACGACGCCACCATCCTGCTGTGCGAATGGCTCGGTCCCCGAACCGAATCCACCGGGACCATCGCATCCATGGCCGGCGTACCGGTCCCCAGGCCGAACGGCTGAACACGGCGCGGCGCGGAGCCGCTGAGCGACAACGGCCGAGGCGGGGCCGGGTCGGCCCGGCCCCGCACGGGTCCGGTCAGGACGCCGTGGGTCGCTGCCGCTCGTCCTGCGCTCACTGCACGTCCCGCGCCTCCTGCGCGTCCCGCCCGCCCTGTGCCTCACTCTCGTCCCGCGCGTCCTGCCGCGTGCCGGGTTCGGGTGCGGTCATGTCGAGCAGCAGCATGGCGTCGTGGTCCGGGGTGCCGGGCTCGGCGGTGTACGCGCCGAGGCGTTGGCCCGGGGTGCCCTCCAGCTGCATGCTCTGGCCGCTCAGGGTGAGGACGCCGACCTGCGGGTGATGGAAGGTCTTCTGGACCTTCTTGCGTCCGATGACCTCGTAGCGGTCCCAGAGTTTGGCGAAGTCGGGGCTCTTGAGCAGGAGTTCACCCACAAGGCTGGTGAGATCGGGGGCGTCCGGGTTGTTGCCGGCTTCGGCACGCAGGCGCGCGACGCAACCGCGGACCTGGGTGTCCCAGTCGGGGAACAGCTCGCGGGCGGTGGGGTGGAGGAAGAGGTAGCGGGCGATGTTGCGCTGCCTGGCGGGCCAGTCGGCGATGCCGGCGTACAGGGCGAGGCCTGCGGGGTTCCAGGCGAGCAGGTCCATGCTGCGGCTGACGACGTAGGCGGGGTTCGGCCGCATCGTCTCCAGCAGCAGCTTCAGGTGCGGGCGGACCGTACGGCTGGGCGGGGGAGGCGGTTCGGGGGCGTAGTGGGCGGCCCGGACGGCCAGCTCGCGCAGGTGACGGTGTTCGTCGTCGTCGAGGCGCAGGGCACGGGCGAGGGCGTCGATGACGCCGGGGCTGGGCCGGGTCTCCTTGCCGCGTTCGAGCCGGGTGTAGTAGTCGATGCTGACCCGGCGAGCGTGGCGAGCTCCTCACGGCGCAGGCCGGGAGTGCGGCGTATGCCTGGTCCGGGGGTGAGGCCGGCGCTCTCCGGGCTGGTCTGGGTGCGGCGGGCGCGCAGGAAGCGCGCCAGTTCGTCGCCGCTGATGTGCTGCTCCGGTGCCATGGGACCAGTGTCGCAACGCTGCCACCAGGGCGGTATCCGCGAGGGGGGCCCTGTCATACCCCCCGCTGAACACCCCGGGAAGAGCCCGGCCTGCCTGTGGGGCGCGCGGGACGGCACGGTGGACGACGTCACCACTTCTTCATTGACAGGTACGGACGACAGGCGACGCCCGAACGGGTGCGGTACCCGCACGGAACTGGCGACAGCACGGACCGACTGGGCACATACCCAAAGACGGAAGGAACGGACAGTGGAGTACATCAAGTTGCGCGATCTGGACGTCTCCCGGATCGGCCTCGGCGTGATGGGAATGTCCCATGGCTACACCGGCTCCGGGACCGACGACGCGGAATCCGTTCGCACCCTGCACCGGGCGCTGGAGCTGGGCGTCACCCTGATCGACACCGCCGAGATCTACGGCCACTACACCAACGAGGAACTGCTCGGCCGCGCCCTGAAGGACCGACGTGACCAGGTGGTGCTGGCGACGAAGTTCGGTCTGGTCTCGCACGCGGGCGAGGGGCCGTGGAACCTCGACAGCAGCCCGGCCAACATCCGCACGGCCGTCGAAGGCTCGCTGCGGCGACTGGGTACCGACCACATCGACCTCTACTACCAGCACCGCGTCGACCCGAACACGCCGATCGAGGAGACGGCCGGCGCTGTCGGCGAGCTGGTCGCCGAGGGGAAGGTTCGCGCGTTCGGTCTGTCCGAGGCCGGCCCGGACACCATCCGCCGCGCCCACGCCGTGCACCCGGTCACGGCCGTGCAGTCGGAGTACTCGCTGTGGACCCGGGGTGTGGAGGAGCGGGTGCTTCCGGTGCTGCGGGAACTCAACATCGGCCTGGTGCCCTTCTCGCCGCTCGGCCGCGGGTTCCTCACCGGCACGATCCGCTCCGCCGACCAGTTCGACGAATCCGACTTCCGCCGCGACAACCCGCGCTTCACCGGCGAGAACTTCGAGCACAACCTGCGACTGGCCGACGAGGTCAAGGCCATCGCGGCCGCGGCCGGCGCCACACCCGCCCAGGTCGCGCTGGCCTGGCTGCTCGCCCAGGGCGACGACATCGCGCCGATTCCCGGCACCAAGCGCGTGCACCGGGTCGAGGAGAACACCGCCGCCGACGGCATCCGGCTGACCGCCGAACAGATCGGCGAACTCAGCGGCCTGCCTCCCGCCGCGGGGGATACCCACACCGAAGCCCAACGCGAGATGCTCGAACGCTGAGCCGGCCGAGTCCCCTTCACCAGAACCACTCCCTCCGCCAGGCCCGGCGGGCGGACCGCTTCAGTACAGGAGCACCTTCCATGCGCGCAGCAGTGATGTACGGCGCCGGCGACGTCCGGATGGAGAACCGGCCCGACCCGAAGATCCAGCAGCCCACCGACGCCGTCGTCCGCACCGTGCTGTCGTGCGTGTGCGGCAGCGACCTGTGGCCGTACGGGTCCATGCCCGCCGTCGACACCGGCCGGCCGATGGGACACGAGTTCCTCGGCGTGGTCGAGGAGACCGGTTCCGGCGTCAGCGGCGTCAGGACCGGGGACCTGGTCGTCGCCCCGTTCACGTACTGCGACAACACCTGCGACTACTGCGCCAGGGGCCTGCACATCTCGTGCCGGCACGGTGGCCGGTACGGCTTCGACGGCGTGGACGGCGGCCAGGGCGAGGCGGTGCGCGTCCCCCAGGCCGACGGCACCCTGGTGAAGCTGCCGGTCGGCGCGGACTCGCCGCTGCTGCCCTCGCTGCTGACCCTGTCGGACGTGATGGGCACGGGCCACCACGGCGCCGTCACCGCCGGTGTCGGCCGCGGTGACTCGGTGCTGGTGATCGGGGACGGCGCGGTCGGCCTGTGCGCGGTGATCGCAGCCAGGCGACTGGGTGCGGAACGGATCGTCCTGATGGGCCGGCACACCGCGCGTACCGACCTCGGCCGCGACTTCGGCGCCACCGACGTGGTCGCCGAGCGCGGTGAGGAAGGCGTCGCCCGCGTGCGCGAGCTGACCCGAGGCGACGGCGTCGACAAGGTGATCGAGGCCGTCGGCACCCGCCAGACGCTGGTGACCGCCCTGGCAGCGGTCGTCGACGGCGGTGTCGTCAGCCGGCTGGGCGTCCCGCAGTACGAGGAGGGCCCCGTCGGCCCGTCCATGATCATGCGGAACATCACGCTCACCGGCGGCGCCAGTCCGGCCCGTGCCTACATCGAGGAGCTGATGCCGGACGTCCTGGGCGGCACCATCGAACCGGGCCGCGTCTTCGACCGGGCCTTCTCCCCCGACGAGATCCCGGACGCCTACCGGGCCATGGCCGACCGCCGCGTACTGAAGGCCCTCGTCACCTTCTGACCTCCCACGAGCACGACAAGGACCAGTCCCTATGCAGACCGTCACCCTCAACAACGGCGTCGAGATGCCCGTCCTCGGCTTCGGCGTCTACCAGATCCCGCCGGAGCAGACCGAGCAGGCCGTCGTCGACGCCCTCGCCGCCGGCTACCGGCTGCTCGACACCGCCGCCGCCTACGGCAACGAGGAGGCCGTCGGCCGCGCCATCAGGAGCAGCGGCATCCCGCGCGAGGAGCTGTTCGTCACCACCAAGCTGTGGGTCCAGGACGCGCCCGCCGAGGAGAACACCAAGCGGGCGTTCGACACCTCGCTGCGCAAACTCGGCCTGGACCACCTCGACCTGTACCTGATGCACCAGCCCTTCGGCGACGTCTACGGGCAGTGGCGTGCCATGGAAGCCCTTCACCGCGAGGGCCGCGTCAAGGCGATCGGCGTCGCCAACTTCCACCCCGACCGGCTCGTCGACCTCCTCGCCAACAACGAGATCACGCCCGCAGTCAACCAGATCGAGACCCACCCGTTCTTCCAGCGCACCGCCGACCAGGAACTGATGCGTAAGCACGGGGTGCAGATCCAGTCCTGGGGCGGGTTCGCCGAAGGCAGGAACAACCTGTTCACCCACCCGCTCCTGAGCGAGATCGGTGAGCGGCACGGCAAGTCCGTGGCACAGGTCGTCCTGCGCTGGCTCGTCCAGCGCGACGTCGTCACGATCCCGAAGTCGGTCCGCGCCGAGCGCATGGCGGAGAACATCGACGTCTTCGACTTCGAGCTGACCGACGAACAGATGGCGTCCATCGCCACCCTGGACACCGGCACGTCCCTCTTCTTCGACCACCGCGACCCCGAGATGGTCAGCCGCCTCGGCACCCACCGCCTGACCGACTGACCGGCCGGAGGGCGACAGCACGGAGCAGCCCGGGGTGTTTCACACCCCGGGCTGCCACGGTCGTCCACGTACGCCTACGGCGCGGTCCGTACGTCATCGAAAAGATGGCGTCCGGTCCGGGCGGCAAAACAGGTCGAGCGAACCATCCAAAGCGCAATCCGCAGGTCAGGCACCCTTTGCGACCGGCTCCAGCACCGCCACGCACTCGACATGATGCGTCATCGGAAACAGATCGAACGCCCGCAACGTCCGCACCCGGTACCCCCCGTCCCGGAAGTACCCCAGGTCCCGCGCCAGCGCGGCCGGATCGCACGCGACGTACGCGATCTTCCGGGCGCCCAGCGACGACAGGTGCTCGACCGTCTTCTTGCCCGCGCCCGACCGGGGCGGGTCGAGGACGATCAGGTCGACCTCGGTGATCCCGGTGCGCGGGAGTACGGCCTCGACCTTGCCCTGCTCGATCCGTACCCGGTCGAAGGCGGCGAGGTTGTGCCGGGCGTCCTCCACCGCGCGCTTGCCGGACTCGATGCCGAGGACCGCGCCCTTGTCGCCGAGGCGGTCGGCGAGGGCGCCGGCGAAGAGGCCGACGCCGCAGTACAGGTCGAGTGCCATGTCGCCCTTGCGCGGCAGCAGGCCCTGCATGACGGCCTTGACGAGGGTGTCGGCCGCCTGCGGGTGGACCTGCCAGAAGCCGCCGCTGCCGACGCGGTGGGTGCGGCCGTCGGCGCGCTCGCGGACGAACGCACGGCCGTGGACGCGGTGGATGCCGCCGTCGTGCTCCTCGACACGCATGACGGAGACGGGCCTGTCGAGCTCCACCAGGGGCAGGCGGGCGCCGGGGCGGGGCTCCAGGATCACCATGCGGTCCTGGGAGCCGGTCGCGGCGATCGCGTCGACGGACTCCATCCCGGACCAGTCGCGGTCCTCGATGCCCAGCTCGCTGACGCCGGGCGCCGCGATCATGCAGTGCTCGATCGGCTCGACCTCGTGCGAGCGGTGGCGGCGCAGTCCGGCGTTGCCGTCCGCGTCCACCGCGTACTGCACGCGGGTCCGCCACTGGGGCACCTGGCCGGCCGGCAGTTTGTCGCCCTCGGCCGGGAGCACCGTGCCGTCCCAGCCGGCCTCCTCGGGGGTGAGGCCCGCGAGCCGCCGAAGCTGCTCGGCGACGACCTCGCCCTTGAGCCGGCGCTGGGCGCCCGGCTTGGCGTGCTGCCAGTCGCAGCCTCCGCAGCGGCCGGGGCCGGCGTACGGACAGGGAGCGGGGATGCGGTCCTTCGAGGCGTCCAGGATCTCGACGGCGTCCGCCCGCAGGAACCGCGCCCCCTCCTCACCCTCGGTGACACGGGCGACGACCCGCTCACCGGGCAGCGCGTGCCGGACGAAGAGGACCTGCCCCTCGGACGTACGGGCGATGCAGTGTCCGCCGTGGGCGACCGGGCCGATCTCGACCTCGTACTCCTCCCCCACCAGCGATGTCGCCGGTGATTCCACCGGTGGAGTCTCCGCCCGTCCCTCCGTCGGTCCCACCAGCGAGTTCTTCGGTTCTGCCTGCATGGCGGGGTGACTCCACAACATCGAAAGGGGAACGGGCGGACAACAGCCCACCAGTCTACGCGCCGGCCACCGCGCTCAGCTCTTCGAGCTGGGCGAGGACTCCTTCGGCCGCTCCTGGGCGGGTCCGCGCCGCACCGCGCCCGGCGCGTTCCACTCCTGCCGCTTGCGGGCGCGCTTCCGGGCCACCTCGGAGGACTGCAGCTGGTAGGGCACCGAGGTCACCATGACCCCCGGCGTGAACAGCAGCCGTCCCTTGAGCCGCAACGCGCTCTGGTTGTGCAGCAGATGCTCGTACCAGTGGCCGACCACGTACTCGGGGATGATCACGGACACCACGTCACGCGGCGACTCCTTGCGCAGCCCCTTGACGTACTCGATGATCGGCCGCGTGATCTCGCGGTACGGCGAGTCGAGGACCTTCAGCGGCACGGTGATTCCCCGCCGCTCCCACTCCGCGCGCAGTGCCTTGGTCTCCGCCGGGTCGACGTTGACGCTGAGCGCTTCCAGCGAGTCGGAGCGCATCAGCTTGGCGTAGGCGAGGGCGCGCAGCGCCGGGCGGTGGATCTTGGAGATCAGGACGACCGAGTGGACGCGGGACGGCCGGAGGGTGTCGTCGCTCGGGCCCTCCGGAGCGACGAGTTCCTCGGCCACCCGGTCGTAGTGCTTACGGATCGCCGTCATCGTCGCGTAGAAGATGCACATGCCAAGCAGCGCCACCCAGGCGCCATGGGTGAACTTGGTGAGCAGGACGACGACCAGCACCAGGCCGGTGAAGAAGGCGCCGAAGGTGTTGATCGCGCGGGAGCGGATCATGTGGCGGCGCTTGGCCTGGTCCTTCTCGGCCGCCAGGTGGCGGTTCCAGTGGCGGACCATGCCGGTCTGGCTGAGCGTGAAGGACACGAACACGCCGACGATGTAGAGCTGGATCAGCCGGGTCGAGTCGGCGCCGTAGATCCACACCAGGAGTCCGGCCGCGCCGGCGAGCAGCACGATGCCGTTGGAGAAGGCGAGACGGTCGCCGCGGGTGTGCAGCTGGCGCGGGAGGTAGCGGTCCTGGGCGAGGATCGAGCCGAGCAGCGGGAAGCCGTTGTACGCGGTGTTGGCGGCCAGGAACAGCACCAGCGCCGTGGCCGCGGCGAGGACGATGAACAGGAAGCTGTCCTTGCCGAAGACGGCTTCCGCGACCTGGGAGATCACCGGGTTCTGGACGTAGCCGGAGCCGACCGCGACGCCGTTGTGCAGCAGGTCGGCGGCGGGGTTCTCGGCCATCCGGACCTTGGTCGTCATGGCCAGCGCGATGATGCCGCAGAACATGGTGACGGCGAGCAGGCCCATCGCCGCGAGCGTGGTCGCCGCGTTCTTCGACTTGGGCTTGCGGAAGGCCGGGACGCCGTTGGAGATCGCCTCGACCCCGGTGAGCGCGGCACAGCCGGAGGAGAAGGCACGCAGCATCAGGAAGACCAGGGCGAAACCGGCGAGGCCCTCGTGTTCGGCCTTGATCTCGTACGACGCGGTCGGCGCATGCATGGTGTCGCCGAGGACGAGCCCGCGGAACGCGCCCCACGCGATCATGATGAAGACGCCGGCGACGAAGACGTACGTCGGAATCGCGAACAGTGAGCCCGACTCCTTGACCCCGCGCAGGTTCATCAGCGTGAGCAGCACGATCACCGCGATAGCGCACGGCACCTTGTGCTCGACCACGAAGGGGATCGCGGAGCCGAGGTTCTCGATGCCGGAGGCGATGGAGACGGCGACGGTGAGGACGTAGTCGACGAGCAGGGCGCTGGCGACCGTGAGGCCCGCCCGGGGGCCGAGGTTGGTCGTCGCCACCTCGTAGTCGCCGCCACCGCTCGGGTAGGCGTGGACGTTCTGGCGGTACGAGGCGACCACCGTGAACATCAGCACGACGACCGCGAGGGCGATCCACGGGCTGAAGTGGTAGGCCGACACACCCGCGATGGACAGGACCAGCAGCACCTCGCCGGGCGCGTACGCCACGGAGGACAGCGGGTCGGAGGCGAAGACGGGGAGTGCGATGCGCTTCGGCAGGAGCGTTTCCCCGAGCCGATCACTGCGCAGTGCGCGCCCGATCAGAATCCGTTTGGGCACGTCGGTCAGTTTGGACACAACAGAGGATCGTATGCGTTCGAACGGGCGGTCGCCCACCCGCCACCCCACATCTGCCCTCCGAGTGAAATCGGGGGTGGCCCGGCTGCGGATTCCGCAGGGCGCTCGATACCCATGCCTATATGACTAAACCCGCCCGTATTCCCGGCCGTTGCCGCCTTCGGAGGTTCCATGCACACGACCGCAGAACTCATCGGCGCCGCAGCCGCCCTCGTCGGCCTCGGAATCCTGACTCTTGTCAGCGTCCGCAGCATCAGTCGCCGCTGACCGCACGCGTCCCGGGGGCAACCGTGCACGGGGGTGCCGTCGTCCTACGCGCGTGTGTAGCTTGGGCGTCGGTCTGAGACCCTGATGTGGCTGAGCAGTACCTATTCACACCGGAAGGACGGTCGTGCACATCGTCATCATGGGCTGCGGAAGAGTGGGTTCCGCTCTAGCCCAGACCCTGGAGCAACAGGGGCACACGGTCGCCGTGGTCGACCACGACCCCACCGCCTTCCGACGACTCGGCTCCGGGTTCGGGGGCCGCCGCGTCACCGGCGTCGGCTTCGACCAGGACACCCTGCGCGAAGCGGGCATCGAGGAGGCCGGCGCCTTCGCCGCCGTGTCCAGCGGTGACAACTCGAACATCATCGCCGCGCGCGTGGCCCGCGAGATGTTCGGCATCGAGAACGTCGCGGCCCGGATCTACGACCCCCGGCGGGCCGAGGTCTACCAGCGCCTGGGCATCCCCACCGTGGCCACCGTCCGCTGGACGGCCGACCAGATGCTCCGCCGGCTGCTGCCCTCGGGTGCCGAGCCGGAGTGGCGCGATCCCACCGGCGGTGTGCAGCTCGCCGAGGTGCACACCTCCGCGGCCTGGGTCGGGCACAGGATCAGCAGGCTGCAGGAGGAGACGGGCGTCCGGGTGGCGTTCCTGACCCGGCTCGGCGAGGCCATCCTGCCCAGCTCGCAGACCGTGCTGCAGGAGGGTGACCTGGTGCACGTGATGATGCGCACCGACGAGGTCGACAAGGTCGAGGCGGCGTTCGCCCAGGGTCCCGAAGAGGAGAGCGGTCACTGATGAGGGTCGCCATTGCCGGTGCCGGTGCGGTCGGCCGCTCGATCGCGGGCGAACTGCTGGAGAACGGCCACGAGGTCCTTCTCATCGACAAGGCGCCGACCGCCATCTCGGTCGAACGCGTCCCGCAGGCCGAGTGGCTGCTCGCCGACGCCTGCGAGATCACCTCCCTCGACGAGGCCGCGCTCCAGCGCTGCAACGTCGTGATCGCCGCGACCGGCGACGACAAGGTCAACCTGGTCGTCTCCCTGCTGGCGAAGACGGAGTACGGCGTCCCGCGCGTCGTCGCCCGCGTCAACAACCCGAAGAACGAGTGGCTGTTCAACGAGGCCTGGGGCGTGGACGTCGCCGTCTCCACCCCGCGTCTGATGTCGGCCCTGGTCGAGGAGGCGGTCAGCGTCGGCGACCTGGTCCGCCTGCTGCGCTTCAGCCACGGTGACGCCAACCTGGTCGAGCTGACCCTGCCCGAGGAGTCGGCCCTGGCCGGCACCCAGGTCGGCGACGTCGAGTGGCCGGAGGACACCTCGCTGGTCACCATCATCCGCGGCACCCGCGTGCTCACCCCGTCCCGGGAGGACTCCCTGGAGGCCGGGGACGAGCTGCTGTTCGTGGCCGCGCAGGCCCGCGAGGAGCAACTGGAGGACCTGCTGTCGGTACGCCGGCAGGACACGGCGGGCTGACAGCCCGGGACGGCCGCGACAGCGTCGAGCCACCTGATGTGACGACGGCGGAGGGCGCCCCGAGAAGTCGGGGCGCCCTCCGCCGTCACCAGCCACACCGACTGCACCAGCACACGGACCGGACCAGCCCCACGGGCTCCGCCGCGCTACCCGTCCCGCCGGTGCCGCCCGCCCGCCGTCTCGGGCTCCTCGCCGGCGATCTTCCGCTCCCGCTCGGCCTTCTCCTTCGCCTCCATCTCGGCGAAGACGTCGATGGGAGCGGGCGCCTTCGCCAGGAACACCCAGGTGAGCCAGACCGCGAGCAGGAAGGGCGGGATCTTCAGGGCGATCAGGACCCAGCCCAGCTGAGCGGTGTTCGCCCACCAGTACAGCGGGAAGAGGATCGCGCACTTGGCGAGCAGGATCAGACCCCACGCCCAACTGGCCTTCGCGTACGCCTTCTTGCGACCCGGGTTCCGCTTGCGCCAGGAGAGGTTCTCCTTGAAGACGGGGCCGAGGATCACTCCGATCAGCGGGACCCCGCACAGGGTCGTGACGATGTACGCCAGCGCCAGGCCCAGCGTGTAGAGCATGCCGGGCAGGTAGAAGTCCTTGGCGTTGCCGGTCATCATCGCGAAGACGACACCGAAGGCGACACCGAAGACACCGCTGAAGGCGTGCTTGACGGTGTCCTTCTTGACCAGCCGGACCACGACCAGGGCGAGCGACACGGCCAGCGCGGCGATGGCCGACCAGTGCAGGTCCTTGTTGATCGTGAAGATGGTGACGAAGAGCAGCCCCGGCAGGACCGTCTCGACCATGCCCCGCACGCCGCCGAACGCCTCGAACAGCGCGGCCTCGGTGACCGCCCGGGCGTCTCGCTGCCGGGCGTCTTCGGTGTCTTCGGTCGGCTTGTCGAGCGACGTCACCGGCTACTCCCGTCCGAGGGGTCTCAGTTCGTATTTCGGGTTGAACAGCACACGGCGGCCGCGGCTCATCGAGATCCGGCCCGATGCGATCAGCTTGCGCCCGGGCTCTATGCCCACGATGGAGCGTCTGCCGAGCCACACCACGTCCAGGGCGGCGGAGCCGTCGAACAGCTCGGCCTCCAGGGCCGGGACTCCGGCACGCGGCCGCAGGGTGACCGTGCGCAAGGTACCAGTAACCGTCACGACCTGGCGGTCATGACAGTCGCCGATGCGTGTGCAGCCCGCGGTCTCGGCGTCCTCGCGCAGCTCTTCGGACTCCAGGTCCTCCTGCGACGAGGAGAGCCGGTCGAGCATGCGCCGGAACCGGCCCACCGGCTTCTCGGAACGCGGAACAGCACTCATATCTGAAGCGTACCGGGACACGCCGACAGCTTCGTACCCGCCGTACCGACGCCCGAACCGGTCCTCGCCCGCGCGGTGGCTCACTTCTCGAACCGGTACCCCATGCCCGGCTCCGTGATGAAGTGCTTCGGATGCGAGGGGTCCGCCTCGAGCTTGCGCCGCAGCTGGGCCATGTAGACGCGCAGGTAGTTCGTCTCCGTCCCGTACGACGGACCCCACACCTCCTGCAACAGCTGCTTCTGGCCGACCAGGCGGCCGGCGTTGCGCACCAGCACCTCCAGCAGGTGCCACTCGGTCGGGGTCAGCCGGACGTCCCTCCCGTCCCGGTTGACCTTCTTCGCGGCCAGGTCGACGGTGAAGCCCTCCGTTTCCACCAGCACGTCCTCCTCGCCACCCCCGGTGGGTTCGGCCCGACGGACGGCGGCCCGCAGCCGGGCCAGCAGTTCGTCCATGCCGAAGGGCTTGGTCACGTAGTCGTCTGCGCCGGCGTCCAGCGCCTCGACCTTCTCGTCGGAGGTGTGCCGGGCGGACAGCACCAGAATCGGCACCCGGGTCCAGCCGCGCAGGCCCCTGATCACCTCCACGCCGTCCATGTCGGGCAGTCCGAGGTCGAGGACGACCACGTCGGGGTGGCGGGCGGCGGCGAGCCGGAGGGCGGTGGCACCGTCGTGGGCCGCGTCGACCTCGTACCTGCGGGCCTTGAGGTTGATCACGAGGGCACGCACGATCTGCGGCTCGTCGTCGATCACGAGCACCCGCGTCATGTGGTCCGCCTTTCCGGTGTCACGGCGTGCTGGAGCTCCGGGCGCGATCCCGCCGCGCGGAGCGTGAGCACCATGGTGAGGCCGCCGCCGGGTGTGTCCTCGGCGGTGAGGGTGCCGCCCATCGCCTCGGTGAAACCGCGTGCGACCGCGAGGCCGAGGCCCACACC
Organism: Streptomyces sp. NBC_00289; assembly: GCF_041435115.1. Classification (NCBI taxonomy): domain Bacteria; kingdom Bacillati; phylum Actinomycetota; class Actinomycetes; order Kitasatosporales; family Streptomycetaceae; genus Streptomyces; species Streptomyces sp. NBC_00289. Next base: position 3,075,727 of record NZ_CP108046.1, read on the forward strand.
CGCTCCGCGCGGGGCGTCGCCGTAGCGCTGGAAGGGCTCGAAGATGCGTTCCTTGGCCTCGTCGGGGACGCCCGGCCCACGGTCGACCACCCGCACCTCGACCCGGTCGGCGATGGCGCTGGCGGACACCAGGACGGTGTCGCCGGGCGGGCTGTACTTCACGGCGTTCTCCACCAGGTTGGCCGCCGCCCGCTCCAGCAGTCCGGCGTCCACGGCGACCATGGGCAGGGCCTCCGGAACGTCGAGCTCGACGCTGTCCTCGGGCACCCCGCCGAGCGCCATCGGCACCACCTCGTCGAGGTCGATCTCGCGGATCAGCGGGGTGACCGTGCCGGTCTGCAGCCGGGACATGTCGAGCAGGTTGCCCACCAGGTGGTCGAGGCGGTCGGCGCCGTGCTCGATGCCCTCCAGCAGCTCCGCCCGGTCCTCCTCGGACCACGCGACGTCGTCGGAGCGCAGGCTGGAGACGGCCGCCTTGATGCCGGCCAGCGGTGTGCGCAGGTCATGGCTCACGGCGGCCAGCAGGGCCGTACGGATGCGGTTGCCCTCGGCCAGCGTGCCGGCCCGGTCCGCCTCCTCCTGGAGCCGTCTGCGGTCCAGCACGACGGCGGACTGGGCGGCGAAGGCGGCCAGCACCCGGCGGTCCTCCGCGGGCAGCACCCGGCCGGTCAGCGCGAGGGCCATGTGGTCCCCGACCGGCATGTCGACGTCCGCGTCCTCCGGCCGGTCCACCGGCCGCCCCAGGCCCGCCCGGCCCGCGCAGGTCCACGGGGCGACGTCGCTCTCCCGCTCCAGCAGAGCCGCCGACTCCATGCCGAAGGTCTCGCGGACGCGTTCCAGCAGTTCCTCGAGGCCGGTCTCGCCGCGCAGCACGTTGCCGGCGAGGAAGGAGAGGATCTCCGACTCGGCGCGCAGCCGGGCCGCCTGGTGGGTGCGGCGGGCCGCGAGGTCGACGACGGAGGCGACCGACACCCCGACGGCGACGAAGATCGCGATGCCGACGATGTTCTTGGGGTCGGCGATGGTCCAGTGGTGCAGGGGCGGTGTGTAGAAGTAGTTCAGCAGCAGCGAGCCGACGGCCGCCGAGGCCAGTGCGGGGAAGAGCCCGCCGAGCAGGGCCGCCGCGACCGTCAGCGTCAGGAAGAGCAGCATGTCGTTGGCGAGGCCGAGGTGGACGGTGCTCAGCAGTACGGCGAGAATCACCGGCCCGACGACTCCGACCAGCCAGCCCCAGACGACCCGGGACCGCCCGAGCCGGGCGCCCCGGGCGACGGGCAGTCCGCGTCCCTTGGCGACCTCGTCGTGGGTGACGATGTGCACGTCGAGGTCGGGGCCCGACTCCCGGGCGACCGTGGCGCCGACGCCGGGCCCGAAGACGTACTGCCAGGTCTTGCGGCGCGAGGAGCCGAGGATGATCTGGGTGGCGTTGACCCCGCGCGCGAAGTCCAGCAGCGCGGCCGGTATGTCGTCGCCGACCACGTGGTGGAAGGTGCCGCCCAGGTCCTCGACCAGGGTGCGCTGCAGGGCCAGCTCCTTGGGCGAGGCCGAGGTCAGCCCGTCGCTGCGAGCTATGTAGACGGCCAGCACCTCCCCGCCCGCGCCCTTCTCGGCCAGCCGTGCGGCCCGGCGGATCAGTGTCCGGCCCTCCGGGCCGCCGGTCAGCCCGACGACGATCCGCTCGCGCGAGCCCCAGATCTTCGACACCCGGTGCTCGCTGCGGTACTGCTTCAGGTACTCGTCGACCCGGTCGGCCACCCACAGCAGCGCCAGTTCGCGCAGGGCGGTGAGGTTCCCCGGCCGGAAGTAGTTGGAGAGGGCCGCGTCGACCTTGTCCGCCCTGTAGACGTTGCCGTGGGCCATGCGGCGGCGCAGTGCCTGTGGCGACATGTCGACCAGTTCGATCTGGTCGGCCCGCCGGACCACCTCGTCGGGCAGGGTCTCCTGCTGGCGTACGCCCGTGATGGACTCGACGATGTCGCCGAGCGACTCCAGGTGCTGGATGTTCACCGTCGACACCACGTCGACGCCGGCGGCCAGCAGCTCCTCCACGTCCTGCCAGCGCTTGGCGTTGCCCGAGCCGGGGATGTTGGTGTGGGCGAGTTCGTCCACGAGAGCGACCTCGGGCCGCCGGGCGAGGACGGCGCGCACGTCCATCTCGGTGAAGACGGTGTCGCGGTAGTCCACCTCCTGGCGGGGGATCTGTTCCAGACCGTGCAGCATCACCTCGGTGCGTGGCCGCCCGTGGTGCTCCACGACGGCGACGACGCAGTCGGTGCCCCGCTCGACCCGCCGGTGCGCCTCGGACAGCATCGCGTACGTCTTGCCGACGCCGGGTGCCGCACCGACGTAGATCCGAAGCTTGCCGCGTCCCATGGCCTCATTGTCTTCCGGTCTCCGCTGCCCGCGCAGCGTCGACCTTACGGCGGACGATCGCCGCGATCGGGCCGGAAGGCGGCTTCGGGCCCGCCTTTGACGCAACCCTGACGCCGGGGCGGTCAGTGCTGGACGATCTTCCCGTCGCCCAGCTCCAGCACCCGGTCGGCGAGGTCGAGCAGGGTCGCGTCGTGCGTGGCCACCAGCACGGCCGGGGGCCCGCCCGGGGCGGCGAGGCCGGGAGTGGCGGAGGGCGCGCTGCTGACGACCGCGCGCAGGAGTTCCATCACGGCGTGCCCGGTCTCCGCGTCGAGCTGGCCGGTCGGCTCGTCGGCGATGAGCAGGGCGGGGTCGTTGGCGAGGGCGCGGGCGATGGCGACGCGCTGCTGCTGGCCGCCGGACAGCTCGCCGGGCCGTTGTCCGGCGTGGTCGGCGAGTCCGACCAGGGCCAGCAGCAGTTCGACGCGTTGCTCCCGCTCGCGCGGGTCGGCCCGGCGCAGCCGCAGCGGGACACCGACGTTCTCGGCGGCCGTGAGGATCGGGATGAGCCCGAACGACTGGAAGACGAAGCCGATACGGTCCCGGCGCAGCTCCAGCAGCCCGTTCTCGCCCAGTGCGGCGAGGTCGAGCCCGTCGACGGCGACGCGCCCCTCGTCGGGAGCGTCGAGTCCGCCGACGATGTTGAGAAGCGTGGTCTTCCCGGACCCCGACCGCCCCTTGAGAGCGACGAGTTCGCCGGGCGCGACCTCGAAGGAGACTCCGCGCAGGGCGTGCACGGCGGCGGCTCCGTGGCCGTACGCCTTGTGGACGTTCTCGACCCGCACCATGGTCTCGGTGACCACCTGGCTCATACGCACTCCCCCGTCGGCGGGGCGCCAGTATCACCGTCCGGCGCCCGGCTGTTCAACGGTTCGGTTCGCGTCGGTCCCGTGATGGGGCCTTGTCGTACGGCACAGAAGAGGGCCGCACCCCGGTGGGGTGCGGCCCTCTTCGCGACTGTCTAGCGGACCTCGGTGATCTCCGGTCCACGCTGCAGCTGGCCCATGCCGCCGGAGAAGCGGGAGGTGCCGTCGTCCTGCTGGACGCCCTCCGGCACCATCTGCGCGTCGTTCGGCAGCTTCAGGACGATCGGGTCGCGAGGCGCCATCGGGCCCTCGCCGCGAACCACGACCGTGTCCCGGAAGATCTGCTCGAGCAGCCCGGCGGCCTGCGGCTGCACCGCGCCCTGACCGGAGATCACACCGCGCAGGAACCAGCGGGGACCGTCCACGCCGACGAACCGCACGACCTGGAAGCCGCCCGTGCCGTCCGGCAACTGCACCGGCACCTGAGCCCTGAGCTCCCAGCCCAGCGGACCCTCGACCTCGTCGACGATGCCGCCCTGCTGGGTGATGCCGGAGCCGATCTCCTCGCGCACCTCGCCCCAGATGCCCTCGCGCTTGGGAGCGGCGAAGGCCTGCAGCTGGATGGCGCTGTCGCGCAGCACGACGGTGGCCGCGACGATCGCGTCGCCCGCGACCTCGACCCGCAGCTCCATGCCGTCGACGCCCGGTACGAACATGCCGCCCAGGTCCACCCGGCCCTCGGCCGGGTCGCGGACCTCGGTGCCGTCCCATGGCCCGTCGGGCCGCGGCTCCGGCTCGAGCCGCACGCGCTCGCGCTCGCCCTCTTCGTCCGCCTCAGCGCCGACGCTGTCGACGACCTGCTCGGCCTCGCCGGCCGCGTCCTCGGCGGCACCCTTCTTCTTGCGACGTCCGAACACGTCACTGTCCTTCCCGGTCGGATACGACCGAAGCGTATCGATTCCCACCCGCCCCACCGCCCACGGCGGCAGGGCCACTTGTGCCGCTTGCGCCGCCCACCGCGGCATGACCTCCGGTGGACCCGAAGCCCCCCTCGGCCCGTGCCGAATCGGGAAGTTCCGCGACCTCCTGGAAGCGGACCCTCTCGACCTGCTGGACGACCAGTTGGGCAATCCGGTCGAAGCGCTCGAACCGCACCGACTCGCGCGGGTCGAGATTCACCACGATCACCTTGATCTCCCCACGGTACCCGGCATCAACCGTCCCCGGGGCATTCACGAGGGCGACACCGCAGCGGGCGGCGAGGCCGGATCGAGGGTGCACGAAGGCCGCGTACCCCTCCGGGAGCGCGACAGACACCCCCGTGGGCAGCACGGCCCGCTCGCCCGGCTTCAGTTCACGGCTCTCGGTGGTGCGCAGATCGGCTCCCGCGTCGCCGGGATGCGCGTACGTCGGAAGCGGTACGTCGGGATCGACGCGCCGGATCAGGACCTGCACCGGGTCACGGCTCACGGGTTCACCTCGAAGGCCCGGGCACGCCGCACCTGGTCGGGGTCGCTCAGGGCGGCCTGGATCTCTTCCTGACGGCCGTTCTCGGTGAAGTGGTCGACCTTCACCTCGACGAAGAGGGCGTCGGCCCGGACGGCGACGGGCCCGTCGGGGCCTCCGATGCGTCCGGTGGCGGACGAGTAGATCTTCCGCCTGGCCACCGCGGTGACCTCGGCCTCCAGGTACAGCACGGTGCCGACGGGCACGGGCCGTACGAAGTCGGTCTCCAGCCGCCCGGTCACGGCGATCGTCCGCAGCAGCCAGTTCAGTGAGCCGAGGGTCTCGTCGAGGGCGCTGGCGAGCACACCTCCGTGCGCCAGACCGGGAGCGCCCTGGTGGGCGGGCCGCACGGTGAACTCGGCGGTGAGGGACACACCCTCGCCGGCCCGCGCCTCCAGGTGCAGCCCGTGGGGCTGCTCGCCCCCGCAGCCGAAACACCGGCTGTAGTGCGCACCGAGAAGTTCACCGGGCGCGGGAGCGTCGGGGTGCCGCACCGGCTTCACGGCGTCGGCGGGAGGCTGAAGAGCTGCGGAAGTACCACTCACAGCCGCAGACCTTACCCGCGCGTCGGCACCAACCGGACACCGTGCCAAGCTTGGCCGCATGCAGCCCTCCGCCGCCCCGTACGAAGAACGCCTCACCGCCCCCCGCTCCTGGTGGCTGATCTCCTTCCTGGTCGGGGTTTCGATGGCGCTGATCCTGCTGCCCTTCGGCACCCTGCCGATGCTCGGCGGCCTGGTCGGCGGCACCGCGGCCGCGGCGGTCGTCGCCAGCGCGTACGGCTCGCTGCGCATCCGGGTCGTGGGCGGGCTGCTGATCGCGGGCGAGGCGAAGATCCCGGTGACGGCCCTGGGCGAGGCCGAGGTCCTGGACCAGGAGGAGGCCCGCGCCTGGCGCACCTACAAGGCCGACACCCGGGCCTTCCTGCTGCTGCGCGCCTACATTCCCCGCGCCCTGCGCGTGCAGGTCACCGACCCGGACGATCCGACGCCGTACCTGTATCTGTCGACGCGGGAGCCGGAACGGCTGGCGGAGGCGCTGGAGCAGGCCCGGACGGCGGCCTAGAACATTCGCGCGGGGCGTCGCCCCGCGGGTGAGAGCACGGCTTCCGGACGAGCGGCTTCAGGCCTCGGCCCCAGCTTTCGGTGTCGGCTTTCATACGGCTTTCAGCGGCCGTTTCCGCGGGTGGCGGGGTCGGCCGTTTCAGCGCCCGGGTTCCTTGTGATCGCGCCCGAGGTCCGTGTGGCCACGCCCGAGTTCCTTGGTGATCTCGCCCATCGTCAGCGGGTCCGCGGGCTCCTCGAGGGGCGGCAACGCGGGCAGCGCGTCCCACGGCACCTGGAACTTCCGTAGGTCCTCGCGGATTCGCGCGGCGAGTTTCCGGGTGTCCCGGCGGTTCATGACCGCCCCGACGGCGGCGCCGATCATGAAGGGCATCAGGTTCGGCAGGTTCCGCACCGTCCGCTTCATGATCTGCTGTCGCAGCTCGCGCTTCATGTGGCCGTTCAGCGCCGTGCTCACGGTCGACGGTCTGACCACGTCGATACCGCGCTCGCCCGACCACGAGGTCAGATAGGCGGTGCTGCGCTGCTTCAGGTTTCCCGGCGGCCGTACGCCGTAGACCTCGTGGAGCTCGGCGATCAGCTTGAGCTCGATCGCGGCCACACCGGTGATCTCGGCGGCCAGCTCCGTGGGCATCGCCGGAGGCACGGGCAGCATCGCCGCCGCACCGATCCCGGCTCCGACCGTGGAGGTGGCGTTCGCCGCGCCCGCCACGAGCTTGTCGGCGAGCTGCTCGGCTCCGAGACCCGGGAACTGTCCGCGGAGCGTCTCGAGGTCCCGTACGGGGACCCGCGGGGCGATCTCGATGATCCGGTCGGCAAGGTACGCCAGTCCCGCCCTGGCGCGGCTGCCGCCCTTGCGGACGCCTTCCCTGGCCTTGTTCCCGATCCCCGCCGCCCGTCGCCGGGCGACGGGCACGGGAACCTCCGCCGGCGCCGGGAGGTCACCCCGGGCAACCGTCGGTTCGAGCGAGGCCGATCCGGAATCGGATGAGCCCCGCTCGTCGTCACGCGCGCCGTGAGGACCGCCGTACGGCCCTGGGTCCGCCTTCCGGAGAGGAAAGCGGCGCTTCCGAGGTGGGGTCGAGCCAGTCACGGCCGACCCGTCCTCAGTCGCAGTCGCGGCAGATCGGCTGACCGTTCTTCTCCCGGGCCAGCTGGCTGCGGTGGTGCACCAGGAAGCAGCTCATGCAAGTGAACTCGTCCTGCTGCTTGGGCAATACCCGGACGGCCAGCTCTTCGTTCGAGAGGTCCGCGCCGGGCAGTTCGAGGCCTTCCGCGGCCTCGAACTCGTCGACGTCCACGGCGGATGTCGACTTGTCGTTCCGCCTGGCCTTCAGTTCTTCAAGGCTGTCAGAATCGACGTCGTCGTCGGTCTTGCGTGGGGTGTCGTAATCCGTTGCCATGTCGCTCTCCCCCTCTGGGTGTCTGCAGTGTCTCCAGCGCACGTAACGCGTGAGAGGCCGGACTTGTGCCCGACCCGAGGCGGAGATTTTGCCTCACATCAAGGTCTGTTACTCAATCGACACCCAACCGGACCCCTCAAGAGTGATCGGCTTGGATGGCGAACGGGACCGTACACGGTCCCCATGCCGCTCTACAAAGGCGTCTCACCGTGTACTTCCCGTGATCAGGACCCCCGAAAACCCGGATTATCCCGGCTTTCCGGCAGGTTGCATGATCACCGAGAGTAGATGGCCGGAAATTCGCCCTTGTGATCGATGACACACAGGAGAGCCACTTCGGCGCCCAGAAAATTCCGCGCAAAGCGAACATCCCTGTGTGTCGGGACATGCTCTCAGACAGGCAGGGTGACTCGCATCACCAGCCCACCTCCCTCGCGCGGCTGCGCCGAGATGTGCCCGCCGTGCGCCCGGGCCACTGACCGGACGATGGACAGTCCGAGGCCCACACCCTTGTCGCTGCCGGTGCGCTCCGTACGCAGCCGCCTGAACGGCTCGAAGAGGTTGTCGATCTCGTACGCCGGCACGACCGGCCCTGTGTTGGACACCAGCAGGACCGCCTGGCCGTGCTGGATCTCCGTGTGCACCTCGACCCAGCCATTGTCGGGCACGTTGTAGCGCACCGCGTTCTGAACGAGGTTCAGCGCGATGCGTTCCAGCAGCACGCCGTTGCCCTGCACCACCGCGGACTTCTGTTCTCCGCGGATCTCCACGCCCTTGGCCACGGCCTCGGCGTGCACCTGGTCGACGGCCTGCTCGGCGACCTCGGCGAGGTCCACCGGCTTGCGCTCGACGATCTGGTTGTCGCTGCGGGCCAGCAGCAGCAGTCCCTCGACGAGCTGCTCGCTGCGCTCGTTGGTGGCCAGCAGCGTCTTGCCGAGCTGCTGGAGCTCCATCGGCGCGCCCGGGTCGGACAGGTGCACCTCGAGCAGTGTGCGGTTGATCGCCAGTGGGGTTCTGAGCTCGTGCGAGGCGTTGCCGACGAAGCGCTGCTGAGCGGTGAAGGCGCGCTGCAGTCGCTCCAGCATGTCGTCGAAGGTGTCGGCCAGTTCCTTCAGCTCGTCGTCCGGGCCGTCCAGCTCGATACGGCGGGACAGGTCCGAGCCGGCCACCGCACGCGCGGTGCGGGTGATCCGGCCGAGCGGCGACAGGACCCGGCCGGCCATCGCGTAACCGAAGGCGAACGCGATGATCGCGAGGCCCAGCAGGGCCAGCAGGGAGCGGCTGAGCAGGTTGTCCAGGGCGTGCTGACGCTGCTCGTTGACGCAGTCGCTCATCGCACTGTTGAACACGTCGGGCTGGGCCTTGGTGGGCAGGTCGCAGATCTTGCTGGTGACGCTTCCCTCGGTGACCTTGAAGGGCAGGTCGCTGCCCACGTTCAGCGCCTGCGCGGCCAGCAGATAGATGATCGACAGCAGCAGGATGCCGGCGATCAGGAACATGCCGCCGTACAGCAGCGTGAGCCTTATGCGGATCGTCGGGCGCAGCCACGGCAGCGGCTGGGCCATCGGCCTGCGGGGGTCCCAGGTGGGTTTCGGCGGCGCCTGCGGGGGCGCGGGGGTGGCAGCCATCGGGCTCAGATCCGGTAGCCGGAGCCGGGCACCGTGACGATCACCGCGGGCTCGCCCAGCTTGCGGCGCAGCGTCATGACGGTCACCCGCACGACGTTCGTGAACGGGTCGGTGTTCTCGTCCCACGCCTTCTCCAGCAGCTGCTCCGCCGAGACGACCGCGCCCTCGCTGCGCATCAGCACCTCCAGGACGGCGAACTCCTTCGGCGCGAGCTGGACCTCCTTGCCGTCGCGGAAGACCTCGCGGCGGTTGGGGTCGAGCTTGATGCCGGCGCGCTCCAGGACCGGCGGCAGCGGCACGCTGGTGCGCCGGCCCAGGGCACGCACGCGTGCCGTCAGCTCGCTGAACGCGAACGGCTTGGGCAGATAGTCGTCGGCACCGATCTCCAGTCCCTCGACCCGGTCGCTGACGTCACCGGACGCCGTGAGCATCAACACGCGTGTGGGCATGCCGAGTTCGACGATCTTGCGGCAGACGTCGTCGCCGTGCACGAGCGGGAGGTCACGGTCGAGGACGACCACGTCGTAGTCGTTGACGCCGATGCGCTCCAGGGCGGCCGCGCCGTCGTACACGACGTCGACGGCCATGGCCTCCCGGCGCAGTCCGGTGGCCACCGCATCGGCGAGCAGCTGCTCGTCCTCGACGACGAGTACGCGCACGTCGCTTCCTTCCTGTGTCCACCCGCGTAGCGCCTCTGGGGCATGCGCGGGCAGGGGTTTCGGTGAGTGTGTTGGCGTCCATCCTGCCCTTTTCGGCCATAAGTCGGCTGTAAGGCGGTGAGCGGTCCATGAAGGACGGGTGTGAGGCCCGGGAATGCCAGATTTTCTCGCAGGGTTGAGGTTTCCGTGGAGGGGAGCGGGGGGAGGACGGCTTTACACCCCGCGATCACGCTCTGCATGTACCGCACCACCGTGCGGTACGCGGCGATCCGCTTTCCGCAGAGTGGGCGTGGGTGGCCGGCACCGTCGCCGCCCAGCACGACGGGCAGTGTGCTGGGCACCCTGTGGAGACGTGATCGCCCCTTCCGAACGGCACACCCCCGTGCCATCGACCCACGACCCAGGACGAGGGGGCGCAGCATGGACGCATTCACCGCAGGACTTCGGCAGCGCATAAGGGCGACCGAGTTCGACCTGACGCGGGCTCGTGACGAGGGCGACGACTTCCTCGTCGAGGTGGAACAGGGCGAGCTCGACGACCTGCGCCGCCTCGCCGCCGAGCACGGTGTGGAGGTCGGCGCGTCGTTCTAGCGTCTGTTCAGCTCTTAGGGCAGGACGGCAGGACCCCGGCGAATCCAGCGCCGGGGTTCTGCCGTTTTCATCCGTTCCGCGCCTCCGGCGTGGGTGAACGAGCCGACGGTCAGTCGTGCCAGGCGCCGAAGTCCTCCAGGAGGCGCTGGAGGGGCTCGAAGACTCCTGGGGTGGCCGCGACCGCGAGGTCCCGTGCGGGGCGCTCTCCGGGGCGTCCACCGGTCAGCGCGCCGGCCTCCCGGGCGATCAGGTCCCCCGCCGCGAGGTCCCAGGCGTTGAGGCCGCGCTCGTAGTAGCCGTCGAGGCGGCCCGCGGCGACGTCGCAGAGGTCGACCGCGGCCGAGCCGCTGCGCCGGATGTCACGCAGGAGCGGGATCAGCTTCCGGGCCACCTCGGCCTGGTGGGCGCGGACCTCCAGGACGTAGTTGAAGCCGGTCGAGACCAGCGCCTGGTCCAGGGGCGGCGCGGGACGGCAGGCGAGCTCGCGTTCGCCCTCCCAGGCCCCGGTGGCCCAGGCCCCGCCGCCTCGGACGGCGTGGTACGTCTCGCCGCGCATCGGGGCCGCGACGACCCCGACGACGGTCTCGCCGTCCTGCTCGGCGGCGATGGAGACGGCCCAAGTGGGCAGGTCGTACAGGTAGTTGACCGTGCCGTCGAGCGGGTCGATCACCCAGCGGACACCGCTCGTGCCCGCGCTGGAGGCGCCCTCCTCGCCGAGGAAGCCGTCGTCCGGGCGGTGCTCGGAGATCAGGTCCGTGATCAGCTTCTCCGCCGCGATGTCCATCTCGGTGACCACGTCGATCGGGCTGGACTTGGTGGCGGCGACCGCGAGGTCGGCCGGGCGGCCGTCCCGCAGCAGCTCGCCGGCGCGGCGCGCGGCCTCCTGGGCGAGCTTCAGCAGTTCCGGGTGCAGGGGGTCGCTCACGGGGTTCCTCACGCGTAGGGGCTGTCGGCGCCCGCGGCGGCGGGCCGGGGGGCGCGGGCCGGACAGCAGCCCACGGGGCAGAGGGTGTGGCTCGCGCCGAGCGCGCCCAGGGCGCAGGGGGTGACCGCCTGTCCGCGCTCGACGGCGGCGCGTTCCAGGACGAGGTCGCGGATCGCGGCGGCGAACCGCGGGTCCGCGCCGACGGTGGCCGAGCGACGCACCGGCAGTCCCAGCTCCTCCGCCTTGGCGGCGGCCTCCGTGTCGAGGTCGTAGAGGACCTCCATGTGGTCGGAGACGAAGCCGATGGGGGCCATGACGACGGCCGGCGCCCCGGCGGCGTGCCGCTCCCCGAGGTGGTCGCAGATGTCGGGCTCGAGCCACGGGATGTGCGGGGCTCCGGAGCGCGACTGGTAGACGAGCTGCCACGGGTGGTCGACGCCGGTGCGCTCGCGCACGGCGTCGGCGATCAGCCGCGCGACGTCGAGGTGCTGCTTCACGTAGGCGCCGCCGTCACCGTGCCCCTCGACCGGGCCGGAGGTGTCCGCGGAGGCGAGCGGGATCGAGTGGGTCGAGAAGGCGATGTGGGCGCCGTCCCGGACGTCCTCGGGGAGGTCCGCCAGGGAGCGCAGCACACCCTCGATCATGGGCTCCAGGAAGCCCTCGTGGTTGAAGTAGTGCCGCAGCTTGTCGACCTTCGGCAGTTCCAGGCCCTCCGCCTCCAGCGCGGCGAGCGAGTCCGCGAGGTTCTCGCGGTACTGGCGGCAGCCGGAGTAGGAGGCGTAGGCGCTGGTGGCGAGGACCAGGATGCGGCGGCGGCCGTCGGCGACCATCTCGCGCAGGGTGTCCGTCAGGTAGGGGGCCCAGTTGCGGTTGCCCCAGTAGACCGGCAGGTCCAGTCCGTGGTCCGCGAAGTCCTTGCGCAGGCCGTCCAGCAGGGCGCGGTTCTGGTCGTTGATCGGGCTGACCCCGCCGAAGAGGAAGTAGTGCTGTCCGACTTCCTTGAGGCGTTCCTTGGGGATGCCGCGCCCGCGCGTCACGTTCTCCAGGAACGGGACCACGTCGTCCGGCCCCTCCGGGCCGCCGAACGAGAGCAGGAGCAGGGCGTCGTAGGGGGTGGCATCGAGCGCGTCTCGCATGAGTCGATCCTGCCACCCGGCACCGACAGCCGGGAAACGGTGGGTCGGCCGGGGTGGCGACCGGACCTGCGGGGAGGGGGGCGGACAGCGAACCCGGGCTGTCCGCGGGGGTGCGTTAGGGTCACCTTATTCGTAAGCTGTATCGGCCACCTTCACGCCTTACCGGCGCGTTCACGCCACACCAGCGAGCCTTCCCCCCCCCGCCCGACCGGAGACCCCCCGTGCCCAGCCCGTACCGCGCCCTGTTCGCCGCCCCAGGCTCCACGGCCTTCTCCGCCGCGGGCCTCGTCGGCCGGATGCCGCTGTCGATGATGGGCATCGGCGTGGTCACGATGGTGTCCCAGCTGACCGGACGGTACGGACTGGCGGGCGCCCTGTCCGCCACCATCGCGCTCGCGGCGGCGGCGGTCGGCCCGCAGATCTCCCGGCTGGTGGATCTGCACGGGCAGCGGCGCGTCCTGCGCCCGGCGACGCTCGTCGCCCTCCTGTCGTCGGCCGGGCTGCTGCTCGCCGCGCACTACGAGTGGCCGGACTGGGTGCTGTTCGTCTGCGCCGCCGGCATCGGCTCCGTACCCAGCCTCGGGGCGATGGTCCGTGCCCGCTGGGCGGCGGTGTACCGGGGGACCCCGCAGCTGCACACCGCGTACTCCCTGGAGTCCGTGGTGGACGAGGTCTGCTTCATCTTCGGGCCGATCATCTCCATCGGGCTGTCGACGGCCTGGTTCCCCGAGGCCGGCCCCCTGCTCGCGGCCTGTTTCCTGGCCGTCGGTGTCTTCTGGCTGACCGCGCAGCGCGCCACCGAACCCGCCCCGCATCCGCGTGACCACCGCGACGGCGGCTCCGCGCTGCGCGCCGCCGGTCTGCAGGTCCTGGTGGCCACCTTCGTGGCGACCGGCGCGATCTTCGGAGCGGTCGACGTGGTCACCGTCGCCTTCGCCGACGAGCAGGGGCACAAGGGCGCCGCGAGCATCGTGCTCGCCCTGTACGCGGCTGGCTCCTGCTCGGCGGGAATCGTGTTCGGGCTGCTGCACTTCAAGGGGGCGCCGGAACCTCGCTGGCTGCTGGGCATATGCGCGATGGCCGTGAGTATGATCCCCCTCCTACTGGTCGGAAACTTGCCGTTCCTGGCCGTGGCGCTGTTCGTTGCGGGTCTGTCCATCGCTCCCACGATGATCACGACGATGTCTCTCATCGAAAAGCACGTACCACGCGCGCAACTGACCGAGGGCATGACCTGGGTGAGCACGGGGCTCGCGGTCGGGGTCGCGCTCGGCTCCTCCGTGGCCGGCTGGGTCATCGACGCGGCCGGCGCGCGTGCCGGGTACGGGGTTCCGGCGGTGTCCGGTGCCGTCGCGGTCGCGGTCGGTTTCCTCGGGTACCGCCGGCTCAACAGGCCGGCTCCGCGTCGGGGAGGCACCGTTGAGCAGCACAGCGAGCGGGAAGAACGGCACGTGGCGTAACTGGGGAGGCAATGTCGCCGCCCGCCCCGCGCGGGAGGTCACGCCCGCCTCGGTCGAGGAGCTCTCCGCGGCCGTACGCAAAGCCGCCGAGGACGGTCTGACGGTGAAGGCCGTCGGTACCGGGCATTCCTTCACGTCCATCGCCGCCACCGACGGTGTGTTGATCCGGCCTCAACTGTTGACCGGGATACGCAACATTGACCGGGAAGCCGGGACCGTCACGGTCGAGGCCGGAACCCCGCTCAAGAGGCTCAACATGGCTCTCGCGCGCGAGGGCCTGTCGCTCACCAACATGGGCGACATCATGGAACAGACGGTCTCGGGGGCCACCAGCACCGGCACCCACGGGACCGGCCGCGATTCGGCGTCGATCGCCGCCCAGATCAGGGCGCTCGAACTGGTCACCGCCGACGGATCGGTGCTCAACTGCTCCGAGAAGGAGAACCCGGAGGTCTTCGCGGCCGCCCGGATCGGCCTCGGGGCGCTCGGCATCATCACCGCCATCACGTTCGCCGTGGAGCCGGTCTTCCTGCTCACGGCCCGCGAGGAGCCGATGCCCTTCGACCGGGTCCTGGCGGACTTCGACGAACTGTGGGCCGAGAACGAGCACTTCGAGTTCTACTGGTTCCCGCACACCGGCAGCACCAACACCAAGCGCAACAACCGCAGCGCCGGTCCGGAGAAGCCGGTCAGCCCGGTCGCGGGCTGGATCGAGGACGAGCTCCTCTCCAACGGCGTCTTCCAGGTCGCCCAGTTGGTCGGCCGCGCGGCGCCGGCCACCGTTCCGACGATCGCCCGGGTCTCCAGCAAGGCCCTGTCCGCGCGGACGTACACGGACATCCCCTACAAGGTGTTCACCTCACCGCGCCGGGTGCGCTTCGTGGAGATGGAGTACGCCCTCCCGCGCAAGGCCGTAACCGGGGCGCTGCGCGAGTTGAGGACCATGGTCGACCGCTCCGGGCTCCGGGTCAGCTTCCCGGTCGAGGTGCGCACCGCTCCGGCCGACGACATCACGCTGTCCACCGCCTCGGGCCGGGACAGTGCCTACATCGCCGTCCACATGTTCAAGGGCACCCCCTATCAGGCGTACTTCACCGCCGCCGAGCGCGTCTTCACCGCGCACGAGGGTCGGCCGCACTGGGGCAAGGTGCACACGCGTGACGCCGAGTACTTCGCCGGGGTCTACCCCCGTTTCGGCGAGTTCACCGCGCTGCGGGACCGACTCGACCCGGACCGGCGTTTCCAGAACGACTACCTGCGCAGGGTGCTGGGGCCGTAGCGGAAGGAGCCGTTGTGACGCCTGAGAAGGCGGGACCGGCCTTCGGGGAGGGACGGACGAAACGATTGGTTCCGTTTCCGGCGATTCCGTGAGGTACGCCACTTTCAAGATCTCGGAATCCGCCGGAGGGACGGCCAAGTCCCGTCCCTTGCAAGAAGTTCGGCGGCGTGCCAATCCACGCAGGTGGTCCGAATGGAGTACTGTTGCGAGCCCTGGGTCAGGTCTCCCGCCAGGGCGTCCGTGGCCACCAAGGACCGCCAGGAGGGGGCCAGTTGCACAGGGTGACGGAGTTGGTCACTTAGCGTTGCGAATAGGTAACCGTGCCATAACGGCGTGCCTGGGCCCGTGCCCGACACGCCGGGCAACTCGGCAAGGTTGTGGCAGGCTGCACCCGGGCAGGCCACACTCGACTAGCGGAAGCAGCGACGCACGTGACGTCGGCAGGCACCACCCGGGAGGTCCCCATGCCCGAACTGCGTGTCGTGGCCGTCTCGAATGACGGCACACGGCTGGTGCTGAAGGCTGCGGACAGCACGGAGTACACGCTTCCGATTGACGAGCGTCTGCGCGCCGCCGTACGCGGCGACCGTCCCCGCCTCGGCCAGATCGAGATCGAGGTGGAGAGCCATCTCCGCCCCCGAGACATCCAGGCGCGGATACGTGCGGGTGCGACCGCGGAAGAGGTCGCCCAACTCGCCGGTATCCCCGTCGATCGCGTACGGCGCTTCGAGGGCCCCGTGCTGGCCGAGCGTGCCTTCATGGCCGAACGAGCCCGCAAGACCCCCGTCCGCCGGCCCGGCGAGAACGCCGGACCCCAGCTCGGCGAGGCCGTCCAGGAGCGTCTGCTGCTGCGCGGTGCCGAGAAGGACAC
Source organism: Streptomyces sp. NBC_00289 (assembly GCF_041435115.1). NCBI lineage: Bacteria > Bacillati > Actinomycetota > Actinomycetes > Kitasatosporales > Streptomycetaceae > Streptomyces > Streptomyces sp. NBC_00289. The sequence goes on from NZ_CP108046.1 coordinate 3,091,467, forward strand.
CGTCCAGTGGGACTCGTGGCGCCGCGACGACGGCACCTGGGAGGTCCTGCTCGTCTACCTGGTGGCCGGCGAACCGCACTCGGCGAGCTGGACGTACGACCCGCCCCGGCGGCTCGTCCAGGCCGTCGACGAGGAGGCGCGCTCGCTCATCGGCGAGTCCGAGGACCTCGCCGCGCCCGAGCCCAGCTTTCCGTTCGTACCGCGCATCGCCCGACTGCCGCGTGACCGTCCGCTGGACCGCGCCCTCGACCGGGCACTGGACCGTCCCGTCCTGCCGTCGCCGGAGCCCGTCGAGGAAAGCGCGAGCGAACGGGACTCGCTGACCAGCCTGCTGGAGGCGGTGCCCAGCTTCCGGGGCGACCTGGTGGTGCCCGAGCGGCCGGTGGAGCCTCCCGTGGAGGAGGAGCCCGATCCCGAGCCGGAGGCGGAGGAACCCCCGGCTCCCGCGGCCTCGGCCGGTGCCGGTTCCGCCTACGCGGACGTCCTCATGCCCCGTTCCGTCGGCAGCCATCGCGACCGCCTCGTCGGCGCGACGGACCGCCAGGCCGAGGCGGACGGCGTCCGGCCGGGCCGCCGCGCGGCGGTCCCGAGCTGGGACGAGATCGTGTTCGGGACCCGGCGCAAGAAGCAGGAGTAGTCGCTTCGACGGGTGAGGGCCCACTGCCGGTCGGCAGTGGGCCCTCACCCGTGCGTCAGCTGGTCGCCCCGCTCCTACTGCGGATCGGCGCCCACGGCCACCGGCCGCTCGGGGTCCGACGACCACTGGGACCACGAACCCACGTACAGCGCGGCCGGGATGCCCGCCACCGCGAGCGCCAGCACCTCGTGGGCACCGGAGACCCCGGAACCGCAGTACACGCCGACATCCGTCCCGTCGGAGGCTCCGAGTTCCCTGAAGCGTGCGGCCAGGTCCTCCGCGGGCAGGAAACGCCCGTCCGTTCCCACGTTCTGTGTCGTGGGCGCGGACACGGCGCCCGGAATGTGGCCGCCGACCCGGTCGATCGGCTCCACCTCACCCCGGTACCGCTCCCCCGCTCGCGCGTCGAACAACACGCCGGACCGCGCCAGCGCCGCGGCCCCGTCCGCGTCGAGCAACCGCACGGCTCCGGGCGCGGGTTCGAAGTCACCCTCCGCCGAAGGCTTCGGCGTCGCCGTCTCCAGCGCCCCCTTCCAGGACGTCAAGCCGCCGTCGAGCACCCGCACGTCCGGGTGACCCGTCCAGCGCAGCAGCCACCACGCGCGGGCAGCCGCCCAACCCTGTCCGCCGTCGTACACGATCACCGGCCTCCCGGAGGAGACACCCGCCCCGCGCATGGCGGCGCCGAACTCCGCGACGTCGGGCAGCGGATGGCGACCGCCGGCGCCGGGAGCGGCCGCGAGTTCCCTGTCCAGGTCGACGAAGACCGCGCCGGGAAGGTGCCCGGCCTCGTAGGCGGCCCGGCCGTCGAAGGGCGGTTCACCGGCCGCCTTGGCGACGCTGAGCTGCCAGCGGACGTCGAGCAGGACCGGCGGGTTCTCACCCGCCAGGTCGCTCTCGAGTTGCGATGCGGAGATGATGGCGTTCATGGTCACCATCCTTGCGCACGGGGTGGCCGCATCGTCCAGGTCCGGCTACTCTGCTCGGCCGGACAGCTCCGATCACGAGGCGTACGGGATCGGGCACATGCTGTACAGCCGATCGACATCCGTCGGCAACCGCACCGAAACGGACGAGAAGCCGCACACCGGGCATCCTCCGGTATCGGGCCCCGCACCCGTGCGGCGCGCCCGGAGCGCCTCGCACCACGCGCGGTGCGAGCATCGGCACAGGGTCCGCACAACGGACGCAACGCGGCCACCGCGAGGGGCCGAGAAGAGAGAGAGTGGCGATGACCGAAGCACGTGGGTCGGCCGGCCGGAACGGCGACACGCACGCTCGGTACGCGCCCGGCACACCCTGCTGGGTGAGTCTGATGGTGCACGGGCTGGCAGCGACCCAGGACTTCTACGGCGCGCTGTTCGGCTGGGAGTTCCAGCCCGGCCCCCAGCAGCTGGGTCCCTACGTGCGGGCGCTGCTGGACGGCCACGAGGTGGCGGGCATCGGCCAGCTGCCGCCCGACCGGCATCTGCCCATCGCCTGGACCCCGTACCTCGCCTCGGACGACGTGGACCTGACCGCTGAAACGGTCCGGCTGTGCGGCGGCACGCTCGGCGTGGGCCCGCTGGACGCCGCCGAGGACGGGCGCCTGGCCATCTGCTCCGACCCGTCCGGCGCCGTCTTCGGCGTCTGGCAGCCGCTCGCCCGGCTGGGCATGACCATCACGGGCGTCCCCGGCGCTCCCGCCTGGAACGAACTGGTGACCTTCGAGACGGCGGGCGTCGCCAAGTTCTACGAGGCGGTGTTCGGTTACTCGGAGGAAGCGGTGGCCTCCGCCGACGTGGACTACGTGACCCTGCGCATCGGGGGCCGCCCGGTCGCCGGACTCCACGGCGTGGGCGACGCCCTGCCCCGCGACCGGGGTCCGCACTGGATGACGTACTTCGAAGTGGCCGACGTCGACGAGGCGGCCGGACGGCTGGTGGACCTGGGCGGGCATGTCCTCAAGCCGCCCCGGGACAGCGCACACGGGCGCGTGGCCGAGGTGGCCGATCCCGAAGGAGCCAGGTTCTCGCTGCTGCAGAACCCGCGCTGACCTCTGGCCGCCGTCCGCGCGGGCCAGGACCGGCCCGCCCGGGCACGCGAGCTCAGACCGACGGCACCGGCAGCACATCCGGCGACAGCGCCGCCGCCCGTGCCGTCGCGGCCGTCATACGGCGGCGGTGATGCCGTCGGCACAGCACCTCGTAGCCGACGGCATCCGCCTGGTCGACGTCGCCGACGACCACCTGCTCACCCTCGACCACCATCTCGCCGCCGGTCGTGCGGGCGTTGTGCGTGGCGCGGGCGCCGCACCAGCACAGGGCCTCGACCTGGAGGACCTCGACACGGTCGGCCAGTTCCACGAGCCGCTGCGAGCCGGGGAACAGCTTGGAGCGGAAGTCGGTCGTGATGCCGAAGGCGTAGACCTCCAGGCCCAGGTCGTCGACCAGGCGCGCGAGCTGGTCGATCTGCTCCGGCGCGAGGAACTGCGCCTCGTCCGCGATCACGTAGTCGGCGCGCCCGCCCTGCGACAGGTGGTCGACGAGGTAGCCGTACAGGTCCTGTCCGTCCTCGACCTCGACCGCGTCCGTCACCAGGCCGAGGCGTGAGGACAGCTTCCCCTCGCCGGCGCGGTCGTCGCGGGTGAAGATCATGCCCACGAGGCCGCGTGCCGAGCGGTTGTGCTCGATCTGCAGAGCCAGGGTGGACTTCCCGCAGTCCATGGTTCCGGAGAAGAACACCAGCTCGGGCATGGGAGGTTGAGCACCTTTCGGCATGGGAGGGCGGTGGCTGGAACGGGGTGGAACGTCAGGAGCGTACTTCGAGCAGCGGGACCAACTGCTCGGCAGGGGTCATCGAGCCGTGGTTGCCGACCATCGCCGACTCCTTGGGCTCCCGCTCGGAGGCGATGATCAGGACGTCGTCCCGCGCGGCGGCCACCACGTCGCCGATACGGTCGTACACCCGCGCGTCGAAGCGATCGGGCTGCCCGAACCAGCCGGCCGCGATCGCCTCGTCCCGCGAGGCCACCCAGAACTGCTCGCCGAGGACCTCGCGCCAGCAGGTCAGGACGTCGTTCTCGGCGCCCGGGACCGCGTAGACGTGGCGGGCGCGGCCCTCGCCGCCCAGCAGGGCGACTCCGGCGCGCAGTTCCCAGTCCTCGTCGAAGTCGATGCGGTGCTGCTCGTCGAAGGGGACGTCGATCATGCCGTGGTCGGCGGTGACGTAGAGCGCGGTGCGCGGCGGCAGCTGCTCGGCCAGCCGCTGGACGAGGCGGTCGACACACATGAGCTGGCCGCGCCAGGAGTCCGAGTCGACGCCGAAGCGGTGGCCGGCCCCGTCGAGTTCGGCGTAGTACGTGTAGACCAGGGAGCGGTCGCCGACGGCCAGTTGTTCGGCCGCGAGGTCCATGCGCTCCTCGCCGGTCAGCCGCCCGTGAAACGTTCCGCCACTGAGCGCGACCTTGGTCAGCGGGGTGTTCTGGAAGGTGGGCGAGGACACCTGGGCGGCGTGCACACCGGCCGCGTCGGCCAGCTGGAAGACGGTGGGGTACGGCTGCCAGGCGCCGGGTGACGTCCACGGCTGCCAGCGCAGCTGGTTCATCAGCGCGCCGGTCTCCGGGTTGCGCACGGTGTACCCGGGCAGACCGTGGGCGCCGGGGGGCAGGCCGGTGCCGACGGAGGCGAGGGAGGTCGCGGTGGTCGCCGGGTAGCCGGTGGTCAGGGGGCGCCCGGTGTTTCCGCGCGAGCTGCCGAGGAGCGAGGTCATGAAGGGGGCCTCGTCCGGATGGGCCCGCAGCTGCTCCCAGCCGAGGCCGTCGATCAGGAAGACGCAGTTCCGGTCGGTGGGGGTCAGCTCGGTGATCGAGGCGGTCATCCCCGGTACGGCCATGCCCGCGGCCAGCGTGGGCAGCAGGTCCGCGAGCGAACCGGAGCCGTACTCCGGGACGGGCGCGGAGTCGACGGCGAGGGGTTCCGGGAGCGGGCCCCAGGCGGTGGGCTGCGCCATCAGCGGGTGACGTCCGCGGTCGCTTCGGAGATGGCCTGGGCGAAGGTGAGCGCCTGGCGCACCGTCTCCGGGCCGTCCCCTGCCTCGCTGACCCGCAGGCTGAGGTCGTCGGCCGTCGAGCTGCCCGTGTAGCCGTGATCGGCCTCGCAGTTGGGGTCACCGCAGGCGGCCGGCTCGAGGTCGATGCGGGAGACGGCGCCCCAGCCGATGGTCAGCACGATCTCGCGGGGCAGCGTGCCCGGCGCGTAGGACTCCGGGTTGGCGACCACGCGGCTGACCACGACCGACGAAATCCGGCCGATCTTCACCGACTCCGTGGACGTGGTGGCATACGGCGTCGGGGAGGTGCTGTCCGCGGCCTGCTCGTCGGTGTGGCTGACGATGAAGCGGTTGCCGGTGAGGACGAGCACGGTCACGTGCCGGCGCACCTCGTTCTGGTCGAACGTCGTCTCCTGGTGGACCAGGTACGACCGGACGGGCTCGCCGCCCACGGCGGCCTCCACCGCCTCGGCCACGAGGGCCGGGTAGTAGCCGCTGCGCTCGATCGCCGCACGCAGCCCCTGGGTCGTCGTACTGGTCTTGGCCATGACGTCCATCCTACGGTGGCGCACTGACTGCGAGGCACCGCTCCGTACACAGGAAACGTCGCTCGGTGGATCGTGTGGACGGTCACTCGGCGGGCGCTCGGCGGATCGGTCAGCGGTCTTGCGGCGGTTCGATCAGTAGACCGGAAGTGTGCGTGGGCCCAGGTCGTCGCGGGCGGGCGGCGGCGCCAGGCGCACGGAGGCGCCGAGCACGCTCAGGCCGCGTGGGGCGACGACGACCGGCTCCAGGGTGACCGCGACGACCTCCGGGTGGTCGTCGACCAGCCGCGACACCCGCAGCAGCAGCTCCTCCAGCGCGGGGGTGTCGACCGGCGTCGAGCCGCGCCAGCCGAACAGGAGCGGGGCCGTCCGGATCGACCGCACCAGCGAGGTGGCCTCCCGGTCGGTGACCGGAACCAGCCGGTGCGCCATGTCCCCGAGCAGCTGGGAGGCGGCGCCGGCGAGCCCGAACGACAGCACCGCTCCGGCCGCCGGGTCGATGACGGCCCGTACCACCGTGTCCACCCCGCGCGGGGCCATCCCCTGGACGACCGGACGCAGCTCCTCCGGTGTCCCGAACAACTCGGTCAACTCGGCGTAGGCGCGGCGCAGTTGCTCCTCGTCCGCGAGGTCGAGGCGTACGCCGCCCAGGTCGGCGCGGTGGCGCAGATGCGGGGCGGTGGCCTTGAGGGCCACCGGATAGCCGAGGGCGCGGGCGGCTTCGGCGGCGCCCTCGGGGGTCGGCGCGGGCAGGGCGCGGTGCACCTGGACGCCGTAGGTGCCGAGCAGGTCGCAGGTCTCCTCGGGGCCGAGGGTGAGCCCCTGCCCGCGCGCGAGCAGCCCGCCGATCAGCTCGGCGGCGCCCTTCTCGTCGATGTCCTCGTACTCCGGCACCCGGCCGGGCTCGGCGGCCTCCCGCCGCCACTGCGCGTACCGCACGGCTTCGGCGAGTGCCCTGACCGCGCGTTCGGCGGCGGGGTAGGCCGGGATGAGGCGGGAGCAGGATCGGGAGGCGTCCTCTTGTACGGTTGCCGTCGCGGCTTGCACGGGTGCCGTCGCGGCTTGCACGGGTGATGTCGCGGCTTGCACGGGTGCCTTCGGAGCTTGCACGGGTGCCGTTCCCCCGGCGGGGGGCCGCGCGGCTCGCGCGGGTGTCGTTCCCACGGCGGGGGGCCGCGCGGCTCCCGCGGGTGTCGTTCCCCCGGCGGGCGGTGGTTCCGTGGGACGGCGGATGGCCTGCTGCTCGGCGGGGGCCGAGGGTGGACGCGGAGCAGGGGTACCGCCCGGCGCGCCGGGGGCCGCCGTACCCGCCTGCGGTGCGGTGCTCGCCGCGGCCGACAGCGCCTCGGCGAGGCCGCCGAGTTCGACATGGACCACCAGCACCGGCTTCCCGGGCACCTCGTCGGCGGCCGCCCGCAGGGCCTCGGCCAGGGCGGCGTCCCCTGCGGACCCCTCCCCGACCGCCGGAATCGCCGTCACGGCCACCGCGTCGCACGCGTCGTCGGCCAGCGCGCGCGACAACGCCGACCGGAAGTCGCCCGGGGACGCGCCCGTCGTCAGGTCCAGCGGGGTCAACGGCCGCAGACCCTCGGAGAGACACGCGTCGTACGTCAGCAGCCCCAGCGACTCGGAGTTCCCGAGGATCGCCACCCTCGGCCCCTTGGGCAGCGGCTGCCGTGCCAGCAGCAGTCCCGTGTCCACCAGTTCCGTGATCGTCTCCACACGGATCACCCCGGCCTGCCGGAGCAGCGCGGAGACCGTCGTGTGCGGCAGCCGCGTCGCGCGGACGGCGTGCCCCTGCGGGGCGGATCCGGCTCCCTGCACCACGACCAGCGGTTTCGCCGCCGCCGTCCGCCGTGCGAGGCGCGTGAACTTGCGGGGATTGCCGATGGACTCCAGGTACATGAGGGCGACATCGGTGTCCGGGTCGTCGTACCAGTACTGGAGTACGTCGTTGCCGGAGACGTCGGCCCGGTTGCCGGAGGACACGAAGGTGGACACGCCGGTGTTCCCGGTGACACCGCCCCCGCGCCGGTGCAGCCGGGACAGCAACGCGATACCGATGGCCCCGGACTGCGCGAACAGTCCGATCCGCCCAGGCCGCGGCATCTCGGGAGCCAGGGACGCGTTCAGCCGTGTCTCCGGGGACGTGTTGATGATCCCGAAGGCGTTCGGCCCGATGATCCGCATGCCGTACGCGCGTGCGTGCCGGACGAGTTCGCGCTGGCGCTCACGCCCCTCGGGGCCGCTCTCGGCGTATCCGGCGGAGAGCACGACGAGTCCCTGCACCCCGTGCGCGCCGCATTCGGCGACGGCCTCGGGCACGTGCTCGGCCGGCACCGCGAGGACCACGACGTCGACAGGTCCGTCGATGTCGCCCACCGAGCGGTACGCGGGGACCCCGTCGATCTCCTTCTGCTCCTCGGGGAAGGCCTTGTTCACGGCGTACAGGCTGCCGGTGAACCCGGCGTCCCTGATGTTGTCGAGAACGCTCCGGCCCACTCCACCGGGGGCGCGACCGGTCCCGACGACGGCGACGGAGCCGGGCGCCAGCAGCCGGCGGACCGACCGTGCCTCGGCGCGCTGCTCCCGCGCGCGTTGCACGGCGAGCGAGCGGTCGGTGGGTTCGAGGTCGAACTCCAGGTGGACGACACCGTCCTCGAAGCTGCGCTTCTGGGTGTACCCGGCGTCCGTGAAGACCTTGATCATCTTGGTGTTGGCGGGCAGCACTTCGGCGGTGAAGCGGCGGATGCCGCGTTCGCGCGCCACGGCCGCGACATGCTCGAGGAGGGTGGAGGCGACGCCGCGACCCTGGTGGGCGTCCTGCACCAGGAAGGCGACCTCGGCCTCGTCGGCGGGAGCCGAGGCGGCCATGCCATCGGCCCCGATGCGGTCGTAGCGTACGGTGGCGATGAACTCGCCGCCGATGGTGGCCGCGAGTCCCACCCGGTCCACGAAGTCGTGGTGCGTGAAGCGGTGGACGTCCTTGGCGGACAGGCGAGGGTAGGGCGCGAAGAAGCGGTAGTACTTCGACTCGTCCGAGACCTGCTCGTAGAAGCTGACCAGGCGATCGGCGTCATCAACGGTGATGGGCCGGATGCGCGCGGTACCGCCGTCGCGCAGCACCACGTCGGCTTCCCAGTGAGCGGGATACTCGTGCCGGTCCGGCGAGGTCTGCATGGGCCCCAGAGTACGGCTCGCGTACGACAACGGCGCGAGGCAGTCTGTGGAGGACGTACGTCGGACCGAGGCCGCGGTCCGACGTCGCCGAGGAGCGGGACAACGCCCGCTCCGGGCATGCTTCACGATATGGGAAACTGGTCTAGACAACCCTGAGTACTGAAGGGCAGCATCACATGGCTGAGCGCCGCGTCAACGTCGGCTGGGCGGAGGGCCTCCACGCCCGCCCCGCCTCCATCTTCGTCCGGGCCACCACGGCCGCAGGTATCCCCGTGACGATCGCCAAGGCCGACGGCAACCCCGTCAACGCGGCCTCCATGCTGGCTGTCCTGGGCCTGGGCGCCCAGGGCGGCGAGGAGATCGTCCTCGCCTCCGACGCCGAGGGCGCGGACGCCGCGCTCGACCGCCTCGCGAAGCTGGTGGCCGAGGGTCTCGAGGAGCTCCCCGAGACCGTCTGAGCGCCTCCGCACCACACCGCGCAGCCGCGTCGGCCTTTCCGGTCGACGCGGCCGCGCTGTTTTTACGGGCCGCCGGATGTATTTACCGCGGGCATAGGCGAAATCGCCACCGCGGACATGCGAATGGCGCGAGCGCGGAATTCACCGGCACGCGAGAAAACGGGCAGCGGAAATATCGACCGCCGAATAGCACCTCTTTGTATACGGCGCCTGTGTTAATGCCGCAGGCCCGACATGTTTACGGGAGGTTGCGAGTTCCTCACACGGTCCGGGCGGTCAGCGCCCCCTCCGAAACGCAACCGGTGCGCGGCCGTCGCCCGCTCCGTGTGCAGCGCCGTGACCGCCCGCGCGCGCTCACTGTCACCGCGCGCCACGGCGTCCACGATCGCGCCGTGCTCCGCCCAGGAGTCCACCGGGTCGGCGGGCGCGTCCACCAGGAACATCCAGGCGATCTTGTGGCGCAACTGGGTCAGCATCGAAGTCATCGCCGGGCTGCCGGAGGCCTGGGCGAGCGTCTCGTGGAACCAGCCGCCCAGGGAGCGCAGGTCCTCGCTGTTGCCCCGCCTGGCCCGCTCCTGGCCCAGCCGCACCAGGCCGCGCAGCACCTTGAGGTGGGCCTCGGTACGCCGCTGGGCGGCGCGTGAGGCGCCGAGCGGCTCCAGGAGCATGCGCATCTCGAGGAGGTCGGCGCCCTCCTGCTCGGTGGGCTCCGCGACGCACGCGCCCGCGTGCCGCCGGGTCACCACGAAGCCCTCGGCCTCCAGCGTGCGCAGGGCTTCGCGGACGGGGACGCGGGAGACGCCGTAGCGACGGGCGAGCAGTTCCTCGGTGAGGCGGCTGCCGCGCTCGTAGACACCCGCGACGATGTCGTCCCGGATCGCCGTGCACACCGAGTGCGCCGGAATACGCATGACCGACCTCCGCCTTAATCCCCGTGAAACGTCGACGATTGACGTGTGTTCAGTGACTCTATTGCAATGAGCGGGAATTTCCGACGGCGGACCGGAATCCATGGATATTTTTTGGACAGTGGGGGGTCTGAAACGCCGAAAACCCCGGCTGGAGAGCCGGGGCTTCGGGAAGTGCGGCCTGCCGTCAGACCTTCACGGCGGGCGGGGCCGGAATGCTCGGCGGACGGCGGTCCGACCTGCGCGGCGGCGCGTGTCAGACGCTCACGCCGTGCGAGCGCAGGTAGGCGAGCGGATCGATGTCCGAGCCGTACTCGGCGGTCGTACGGGCCTCGAAGTGCAGGTGCGGGCCGGTGACGTTGCCGGTCGAGCCGGAGAGGCCGATCTGCTGGCCGGGAGTGACCGTCTGGCCCACCGAGACGCCGATGGACGACAGGTGGCCGTACTGGGTGTACGTCCCGTCGTGCATCTTGATCACGATGTTGTTGCCGTAGGAGCCGCCCCAGCCGGCCTCGACGACCGTGCCGGAACCGACCGCGTGCACGGACGTGCCGCTCGCGGCGTGGAAGTCGATGCCGGTGTGGCTGCCGGAGGACCACAGTCCGCTGCTGGCCTGGTAGCCGGTGGAGACGTAGGAGCCGGTGACGGGGAGCACGAAGGTGTTGAGACGCTTGCGCTCGGCTTCGCGAGCGGCACGCGCCTTGGCCTCGCGGGCCTTCTCCGCCGCGGCGGCGGCCTCCCTGCGCGCGGCCGCCTCGGCGGCCTCCCTGCGCGCGGTGTCCTCGGCGGCCTGCTCCTGGGCCACTGCCTGAGCGTCGATCTTGGCGGCGAGCGTGTCGCCGATGGTGATGACCGGGGTGAGGCCGGTCTGCTCGACGGAGGGCTCCGCGGCGAGCGCCGGAGCGGCGAGGGTGCCGACGACACCGGTGGTGGCGAGCGCGGCGACGCCCGCCGCGCGGACGGTGGTGCGGTGCACTCGGCTGGGACGGCGGTGCTTCCCGGTGGCGCGGGTGAACGCCATGTGGTGGCTGTTCCTTTCCTTCCTTCTCGCCTACCGGGTTAGCTGACGGGTTCGGAGCAGGAAGGTCTCCTACGGACCCCCTCGCTGGCGCGCGGGCGTCCGATTCACCCCAGGGACTCTCGATGTGGGTCCCCGGCTCCCCTGGCTCGCGCCGTACGGGGACTCGGCGATGACTGCCCGGTGCCGCGGATGCGGCGCGGTGCCTGACGGACAGCCGGCATGACGCTAAACGGGGCCGCTTTCAATCCTCAAACGGATCAGGCTTTTTGTAGCGCACGCCACAGGGCAGACAGGCAACCTCTCCCTCAATTCGGACATACGGAGGCCCTGATGACTCCTCAGTCACCAGGGCCTCACAGGCGCGTCCGGCCGCCCGGTGCCCTACTCGGCGGAGACCACGGTGACTTCGCCGATGCCGAGGGCTTCCACGGGCTCCTTGATCTGAGCCGCGTCACCGACGAGGACGATGACCAGACGGTCCACCGGGAAGGCGCTCACGACCGCCGCGGTGGCCTCCACGGTGCCGGTCGCGGCGAGCTGCTGATACAGCGTCGCCTGGTAGTCGTCGGGCAGGTGCTGCTCGACCTGGTCGGCCAGCGTGCCCGCCACGGCCGCCGCGGTCTCGTACTTCAGCGGCGCCACACCGACCAGGTTCTGCACGGCGACATCGCGCTCCGCGTCCGTGAGCCCGCCCTCGGCCAGGGTACGGAGCACCGCCCACAGGTCCGCCAGGGCGGGACCCGTGTTCGGGGTGTCCACGGAGCCGCTGATGGCGAGCATCGCGGCGCCCGTGCCGTCCGGCGTGGACCGCAGGACCTGCCCGAACGCCCGCACGCCGTAGGTGTAGCCCTTCTCCTCGCGCAGGACGCGGTCCAGGCGGGAGGTGAGGGTGCCACCGAGGCAGTACGTGCCGAGCACCCGCGCGGGCCACACGCGGTCGTGCCGGTCGGGGCCGACGCGGCCGATGAGCAGCTGCGTCTGGACGGCACCGGGGCGGTCCACGATGACGACCCGGCCGGTGTCGTCGGCGGTCACGGGCGGCACGGGCCGCGGCTCGGCCGTGGAGCCGGTCCAGACGCCGAGGGTCTCGCCGAGCAGTGCGTCGAGGTCGACGCCGGTGAGGTCACCGACGACCACGGCGGTCGCGGTGGCCGGCCGGACGTGCTTCTCGTAGAAGGCGCGTACGGCCGCGGAGTCGATCGCGGTGACCGTCTCCTCGGAGCCCTGGCGCGGGCGCGACATGCGCAAGGTCGCCGGGAACAGCTCCTTGGAGAGCTCCTTGGCGGCGCGGCGGGACGGGTTGGCCAGCTCGTGCGGGATCTCGTCGAGCCGGTTGCGGACGAGGCGTTCGACCTCGCTGTCCGCGAACGCGGGTGCCCTGAGGGCGTCGGCGAGCAGGTCCAGCGCCTTGGGCAGACGGGAGACCGGTACTTCGAGGCTCAGGCGGACGCCGGGGTGGTCGGCGTGCGCGTCGAGGGTGGCGCCGCTGCGCTCCAGCTCGGCGGCGAACTCCTCGGCGGAGAGCTTGTCGGTGCCTTCCGAGAAGGCCCGGGCCATGATCGTGGCCACACCGTCGAGCCCGGCCGGCTCGGCCTCCAGGGGCGCGTCCAGGAGCACCTCGACGGCGACGACCTGCTGGCCGGGGCGGTGGCAGCGCAGGACGGTCAGGCCGTTGTCGAGCGTCCCGCGCTCGGGAGCCGGGAACGCCCACGGCCGCGCCTCGCCGGCCTGCGGCTGGGGGTGGAAGTCCATCGTGGCGAGCTCGGTCACTTGGCCGCCTCCTCGTTCTCGTCCTCGTCGGCGGGGTTCTCGGTGCCCTCGGTGGGCTCGTAGACCAGCACGGCCCGGTTGTCGGGGCGCAGCCGGGCCTTGGCGACCTCCTGGACCTCCTCGGCCGTCACGTCCAGCACGCGCTGGACGGCGGTGAGGGCGAGCTGCGGGTCACCGAACAGGACGGCGTAGCGGCACAGTTCGTCGGCGCGGCCCGCGACCGTACCGAGCCGGTCCAGCCACTCGCGCTCCAACTGGGCCTGGGCGCGCTCCATTTCCTCGGCTGTGGGGCCCTCCTCGGCGAACCGGGCGAGCTCCTCGTCGATGGCGGTCTCGATGACCGGCACCTCGACGTCACCGGAGGTCTTCACGTCCAGCCAGCCCAGGGAGGGCGCACCCGCCAGCCGCAGCAGGCCGAAGCCGGCCGCCACGGCCGTACGGTCGCGTCGTACGAGCCGGTTGTAGAGGCGGGAGGACTCGCCGCCGCCGAGGACGGTCAGCGCCAGGTCGGCCGCGTCGCACGCGCGCGTGCCGTCGTTCGGCAGCCGGTAGGCGGCCATCAGCGCGCGCGCCGGGACCTCCTCCTCGACGACCTCGCGCAGCTGCTCGCCGATGATCTCGGGCAGCGTGCCGTCGCGCGGGGCGGGCTTTCCGTCGTGGGCGTCGATGGAACCGAAGTACTTCTCGATCCAGGCGAGCGTCTGCTCCGGGTCGATGTCGCCGACCACCGACAGAACGGCGTTGTTCGGTGCGTAGTAGGTACGGAAGAACGCGCGGGCGTCCTCCAGGGTGGCCGCGTCCAGGTCGGCCATGGAGCCGATCGGCGTGTGGTGGTAGGGGTGGCCCTCCGGGTAGGCGAGAGCGGTGAGCTTCTCGAACGCCGTTCCGTAGGGGACGTTGTCGTAGCGCTGGCGGCGCTCGTTCTTCACGACGTCCCGCTGGTTCTCCATGGACTCGTCGTCCAGGGCCGCCAGCAGGGAGCCCATACGGTCGGCCTCCAGCCAGAGGGCGAGCTCCAGCTGGTGGGTGGGCATGGTCTCGAAGTAGTTGGTGCGCTCGAAGCTGGTGGTGCCGTTGAGCGAGCCGCCCGCGCCCTGGACGAGCTCGAAGTGGCCGTTGCCCTTCACCTGGCCGGAGCCCTGGAACATCAAGTGCTCGAAAAGGTGAGCCAGACCGGTACGGCTCTTGACCTCGTGGCGCGAGCCGACGTCGTACCAGAGGCACACCGCCGCGACCGGGGTCAGGTGGTCCTCGGAGAGCACCACGCGCAGGCCGTTGGCCAGGCGGTGCTCTGTCGCTGTCAGGCCGCCGGAGCCTGCCTGCGCTGTGGCCGTGTGACCCATGGGCATGTCGTCCCTTCGATCGCGGACGCGGTCGTCGAATACCGCGTTTTTCCTGCTGTCCTGCCACTGTATGCAAGCGTGGGGAGGGTCGGCGAAGTTCCCGGGCGACGTACGCCGACAGCGGATCGCGTAGCCTGCGGGCAGTCGTGCCGCACGCGGCACCTGTTCCGAAGAGAGCGGCACCTGTGAACGCCGGGCCGAGGGGCCGACGTCGGGTCCTGGTCCGCGTTGTCAGTGCCGCGGTCCACAATGGTCCGCGTCAGATCCCGTTCACGCTTGAGCAAGGAGCCGGCAGCGATGGCCCGCCGCAGCACGAAGACCCCGCCGCCCGACGACTCGTACGAGGAGAAGATCCTCGACATCGACGTCGTCGACGAGATGCAGGGCTCCTTCCTCGAGTACGCGTACTCGGTCATCTACTCCCGCGCCCTGCCTGACGCCCGCGACGGCCTCAAGCCGGTGCACCGCCGCATCGTCTACCAGATGAACGAGATGGGGCTGCGCCCCGACCGCGGATACGTGAAGTGCGCACGTGTCGTCGGCGAGGTCATGGGCAAGCTGCACCCGCACGGCGACGCGTCGATCTACGACGCCCTGGTGCGCATGGCCCAGCCCTTCTCGATGCGCGTCCCCCTGGTCGACGGCCACGGCAACTTCGGCTCCCTGGGCAACGACGACCCGCCGGCCGCCATGCGGTACACCGAGTGCCGGGCCGCCGAGCCCGCGAGCCTGATGACGGAGTCCATCGACGAGGACACGGTCGACTTCGCGCCCAACTACGACGGCCAGGAACGGGAGCCGTTGGCCCTGCCGGCCGCCTTCCCGAACCTCCTGGTGAACGGCGCGTCGGGCATCGCGGTCGGCATGGCCACCAACATGCCGCCGCACAACCTCGCCGAGGTCATCGCGGCCGCCCGCCACCTGATCCGCTACCCGAACGCCGATCTCGACGCCCTGATGAGGCTCGTCCCGGGCCCCGACCTGCCCACCGGCGGCCGGATCGTCGGCCTCTCCGGCATCCGTGACGCCTACGAGACCGGCCGTGGCACCTTCAAGATCCGCGCGACCGTGTCGGTGGAGACGGTGACGGCCCGCCGCAAGGGTCTCGTCGTCACCGAGCTGCCCTTCACGGTCGGCCCGGAGAAGGTCATCGCCAAGATCAAGGACCTGGTCGGCGCGAAGAAGATCCAGGGCATCGCCGACGTCAAGGACCTCACCGACCGCGCGCACGGCCTGCGCCTGGTCATCGAGATCAAGAACGGCTTCGTGCCGGAGGCGGTCCTGGAGCAGCTCTACAAGCTCACGCCGATGGAGGAGTCGTTCGGCGTGAACAACGTGGCGCTGGTCGACGGCCAGCCCCTCACGCTGGGCCTCAAGGAGCTTCTGGAGGTCTATCTCGACCACCGCTTCAACGTCGTGCGCCGCCGCTCCGAGTTCCGCCGCGGCAAGAAGCGCGACCGTCTGCACCTGGTCGAGGGTCTGCTCACCGCACTGCTGGACATCGACGAGGTGATCCGCCTCATCCGCTCCAGCGACAACTCCGCACAGGCGAAGGAACGCCTGATCGAGCGCTTCTCCCTGTCGGAGATCCAGACGCAGTACATCCTGGACACGCCGCTGCGCCGGCTCACCAGGTTCGACCGGATCGAGCTGGAGTCGGAGAAGGAGCGGCTGAACGCGGAGATCGCGGAGCTGACCCGGATCCTCGACTCGGACAGCGAGCTGCGCAAGCTGGTCTCCGCCGAACTGGCCGTCGTGGCCAAGAAGTTCGGCACCGACCGGCGCACGATCTTGCTCGAGTCGGCGGGCACCACCGTGTCGGCCGTCCCCCTCCAGGTGGCCGACGACCCGTGCCGGGTGCTCCTGTCCTCGACGGGACTGCTGGCCCGTACGGCGAACGGCGAGCCCTTCCCCGAGGACGCCGACGGCAAGCGCACCAAGCACGACGTGATCGTCTCGGCGGTGTCCGCGACGGCACGCGGCGAGGTCGGCGTGGTGACCTCGGGCGGTCGCCTGCTGCGCCTGAACGTCGTGGACCTGCCGCAGCTCCCGGACACCGCGGCGGCACCGAACCTCGCGGGCGGCGCGCCGCTTGCCGAGTTCGTGTCCCTGGAGGGCAACGAGACGGTGGTCTGCCTGACCACGCTCGACGAGTCGTCCCAGGGGCTGGCGCTCGGCACGGCACAGGGCGTCGTCAAGCGCGTGGTCCCCGACTACCCGTCCAACAAGGACGAGCTGGAGGTCATCACCCTCAAGGAGGGCGACCGCATCGTCGGCGCGACCGAGCTCCGCACCGGCGAGGAGGACCTGGTCTTCATCACGGACGACGCGCAACTCCTGCGGTTCCAGGCCGCGCAGGTACGGCCGCAGGGCCGTGCGGCGGGCGGTATGGCGGGCGTGAAGCTCACCGAGGGCGCCAAGGTCATCTCGTTCACCGCGATCGACCCGGCCGCGGACGCGGTGGTGTTCACCGTCGCCGGTTCGCGCGGCACCCTGGACGACTCCGTCCAGACGACGGCGAAGCTGACCCCGTTCGACCAGTACCCGCGCAAGGGACGCGCCACCGGCGGGGTCCGCTGCCAGCGGTTCCTGAAGGGCGAGGACTGCCTGTCCCTGGCCTGGGCGGGCCCCGTTCCGGCGCGCGCCGCCCAGAAGAACGGCACCCCGGCCGAACTGCCGGAGATCGACCCGCGCCGCGACGGCTCGGGCGTGTCCCTGGCGAAGACGGTGTCGGTGGTGGCGGGGCCGCTCTAGACGGGCCCGTCCTCATCTGGATCCGGGGCTTCGGAATCCAGGGGTTCGGGATTGTCGTCCTCGGGATCTTGTACGTAGCGCAGGACGCCCCACATGCCGTGCTCGTCGGCGTGCGGGGCGTCGTCTTCGCGGGCCTCGAGTTTGCAGGCCTCGAGCTCCTTGCCGAGTGCGGGCACGTCGAGGGCGGAGCCGATGAGCACGAGCTGCGTGAGGCGTTCCCCGCCGGGCGTCCAGGGCTGCGGGTAGAAGCGCAGGAACCGGCCGACGGCGTGCACGTCGTACCGGTTGCCCGGGTCGTGGGGGCCGAAGTCGACGTGCCCCTTGATCCGGTACAGCCCTTCGGGCCTGCTGTCGAGGAACCGCATCAGCCGGCGCGGGTCGAGCGGAACCTCGGAAGTGAAGGACAGGCTGTCGTAGGCGGTGTGCAGGTGACCGGTATGGCCCGTGTGCTCGGTGTGCTGGTGCAGATCGTCGAAGGACAGCTGCCCGACGCGCTCCTCGCTCGGCCTGCAGTCGAAGAGGAACTCGGGGTCGATACGACCGTAGGTGGCGGGGACGACGGCGGCGCGGTCGGTGAGGGACCGCACGAGCCCGAGGACCCGGTCGGCCTCCGGCGCCCGGTCGAGCTTGTTGACGACGACGAGGTCGGCCAGGGCGAGGTGCCGGTCGACCTCGGGATGCCGGGCCCGGGTGTCGTCGAACTCGGCCGCGTCGACGACCTCGACGAGACCGCCGTACACGATGCCCGGATGCTCGCTGGCGAGCACCATGCGCACGAGTTCCTGGGGCTCCGCGAGACCGCTGGCCTCGATGACGATCACGTCGACACCGGCGGCGGGCCGGGCGAGCCGCTCGAGGTAGACGTCGAGCTCACTGGCGTCGACGGCACAGCACAGGCACCCGTTGCCGAGGGAGACCGTGGAGTCGCCGAGCGCGCCTGCCACGGCCATCGCATCGATCTCGATGGCACCGAAGTCGTTGACGACGGCACCGATACGGCTGCCACCGCTGCGGTGGAGGAGGTGGTTGAGGAGCGTGGTCTTGCCGGAACCGAGAAATCCGGCGAGGACGACGACCGGAATCTGCCGCTGAGACGGCCTGAAGACAGGGCTGGCGCTCGAATGCGGACTCGACTGACTCAACGTGCGACCTCTCACGCCCACGCGTGCACCGGCTCGCGGTCCGGCACACGTACGAAGATTGAATGCCGACACAGGATACGAGCCGGAAGAATCTCCGCGAAGTGAACGATTGTTAGCAGCCTTTGCGGGGCAGACGTTGTGCAGGCGCCGGAGTGTGCGACCCTCGCTTCCCTCCGTGCGCCTCCTCTCCGCCTCCCTGCCGATCAGAGCCGCTCGGCACCATGGGAGACGGCAAGCGCCGCCCACCGCTCGCCGGTCCCCATCAGTCGACCCGCACCCGACGACCGGCGGACGGCCGCCTGATTCGGGGGTTGACATGGCCACACAAAAGTCCGTGATACGAGGGCTCGGTACCGCCACGGCCGCAGGTCTCGGCCTGCTGGCGGGAGCTCTCGTCAGCCTGGCCGTACAGCGCCGCACATTCGATTCGCTGCGCATCCGACTCGACCACCTCGAGCAGGTCACGCAAACCCGCCACCACGCCAATCTCGCCACCCAGCAGCGCCTCCACTGGGAACTGCTGAGCAAGGCGATCGACAATCCCGAACTCGCAGAGGTGCTCGACGTGTTCGAGGGGCCGGTGTCACCCGAAAGGCGACGCCAGTTCCTCTTCGCCAATGCCTTGTACACGAACCAGGTCTTCGCTTACCGGGTCGGCAACATCAGCCGGGAGGAGTTCTTCGGATTCGTACGGGGACTGCTGCAGAACCCCGTCGTCAGGGAGTACTGGTACGCAGGTCAGCACCAGCGGGCGACCATCGCCGACGACTCGGACGAGGCCCGGCTCGGACACCTGGTCGACGACCTCCTGCGCCAACTGGAGGAGGCCGAAATAGACGAGTGGTGGGTGGTGGGGGAACCGCCTGCCGAGTAGCCCGGACACCAATGGCGTCGAGTATGCCGATGCGTCAACTTTGCCCTTGTTTCACCAACCCTCACACGGGCGAAGCCAATCGAGTGATAACGAAGTGGCAAACCTGCTGTTTTCCCTGATCTCACAGGCTTAACTGCTGCGACACCCGCGCCAGGTTGACCACTGGGCACCAATCACCCCGCTTCACTGGTCGGAGCAGCCTCGAGGGTGTATCGGGCGGGCGCGACTGCAGCGCGTCTTGCCTTTGGACCGTGAGATCAAAGGAAAAACAACAGTGAGTCAGATCATCCGTCGCCTTGGTGCATCTCCACGCGACCGGGGCAGCGCAGGCGGAGCCAATTGCCCGGACATCTTCGAGTTGTCCGACGGAAGGTTCGCCGTCATCGGGACGGATGTCACGGACTCACTGGACGCGGAGCTTCCCCAGGACGCCTCACGGGGCGACTACGAGCGGATCGTCGTGATCACCCGCGAGACCCTGGTCAGGGCCAAGGCCGACATCCCCGACGCCTGACCGCACGCCCCAGGGGCCGGCTCGGTGCGTCCGGGCCGGCCTTTGTCACGCCGCCGGCACCGCCACCGGCGCCCGCGGCCCCACATACCGCGCCACCGGCCGGATGATCTTCGGGTCCGCCGCCTGTTCCAGAATGTTCGCGCTCCAGCCCACCACCCGCGCCGCCGCGAACGTGGGAGTGAACATGGCGCGCGGCAGACCGCACAGTTCCATGACCACGCCCGCGTAGTACTCGACGTTCGTGTGCAACTCCCGGCCCGGTTTGAGTTCCGCGAGTATCGCCTCGACGTGACGCTCCACCTCGACGGCGAACTCGACGCGCGGACCGCCGAAGCTCTGGGCGACCTCACGCAGCATCCGGGATCGAGGGTCCTCCGTGCGGTAGATCGCATGGCCGAAGCCCATCACCCGGTCGCCGGCCAGGACACGCTCGCGGATCCAGGGGTCGATGCGGTCGGGAGTGCCGATCGCGTCCAGGGTGTCCAGTGCCCGGCTCGGCGCACCGCCGTGCAGCGGCCCCGAAAGCGCGCCCACCGCCCCCACGAGACAGGCCGCCACGTCCGCCCCCGTCGAAGCGATGACGCGCCCGGTGAACGTTGATGCGTTGAATCCGTGATCAATGGTGGTGATCAGGTACTGCTCGACCGCCCGGGCCCGCCGCGCCTCAGGCTCCGCACCCGTGAGCATGTACAGGTAGTTCGCCGCGTAGGGCAGATCGTCACGCGGCTCCACCGGGTCGAGACCGCGGCCCAGCCGGTGGAGTGCCGTGAGCAGGGTCGGCACGGCGGCGGCCGCCGCGAGGGTGTCCTGTCGCCGCTCGTCCGCGTCGATGTCGTAGACCGGGCGGAAGCCCTTCGCCGCGCCGAGCAGCGACAGCGCCGTACGCATACCGGCCAGCGGGCCGGAGGGCGCACTGGCCGCCGCTATGGCCGGCAGAGCCCCCCACACCTCGTCGGGCACCCGACGCAGCGCGGCGGTTTCCGCGGCAAAGGCGGCGGAGCGTCGGGGGTCCGGCAGGTCCCCGTGGACCAGGAGGTGCCACACGTCCTCGAACGCGCGGGTTCGCGCCAGTTCGACGGCCGAGTACTGGCGGTAGTGGTAGAAGCCCTCGAACCCCCGGACGTCGCCGATCTCCGTGTCGGCGACCACGACACCCGCGAGCCCCCGCGGCACCTCGACGACTGTGGCTGCGGATCTGTTGACGGACATGACTTCCTCCTTGAACTTGATTTGACTGTCCATGCTTGACTGGTTGTCTGTCAATATTGATTGGATCAATGCGTCAGGATGTGGATACGGTGACCACCATGCGCGATCAAGAGCCGGTCCCCGGCAACACAGAGCGGCGACTGAGCACCAAGGAGGCCGCGGAACTCCTCGGCGTGAAACCCGAGACGGTGTACGCGTACGTGAGCCGCGGCCAACTGAGCAGCCGGCGCGTTCCCGGCGGCCGGGGCAGCACCTTCGACGCCGGAGAGGTCGAGGTGCTCGCCCGGCGCAACAAGCGGGAGAGCGGCGGGAGTTCGAGCACCGGCGGTGAGCTGTCCGTACGCACCCGCCTCACTCTCATCGACACGGACCGGTACTACTTCCGGGGCGTCGACGCGGCCGAACTGGCTGCCCGGTACTCCTACGAAGAGGTCGCCGAGTGGCTGTGGACAGGACGGTTGCGCCCCGGACTGGCCTTCACCGCCCCCCGCGCCTCGGTCACGGCCGCCCGGCGCGCCGTGGAGGCACTCCCCGAACACACCACCCCGACCGACCGGTTGCGGGTCGCGGCGATCGCCGCGTCGGCCGCGGACCCGCTGCGTTTCGACCTGTCCGAGGAGGCCGTGCTCGGCACCGCGCGCACGCTCATCCCCACGCTCGTCGCCGCGCTGCCACCGGTCGGTCGCGGCCACCGCGACGCCGGCCCCATGGCCCACCGGCTGTGGACCCGGCTCAGCGGGACGCCCGCCAACGAGGCCTCGCTGCGTGTCCTGGACACGGCGCTGGCCCTCCTCGTCGACCACGACCTCGCCGCCTCGACCCTGGCCGTGCGCGTCGCCGCGTCGGCCCGGGCGCACGCCTACGCGGCCGTCTCCGCCGGGCTCGGTGTGATCGAGGGCCCCCTGCACGGCGCGGCCAGCGGGCTCGCCCACCGGCTGCTGCTGGACGTGCTCGACCAGGGCAGCGCCGCGCCCGTCATCGCGGACGAACTGCGCGCGGGACGCCGCATTCCCGGACTGGGCCACCGGCTGTATCCCGGCGAGGACCCGCGCGCGCGTGCCCTGTTCGGACTCCTGGAGGAGATCCCCCAAGCGGCGCCCGCCCTCGCCGCGGCCCGAGACATCGTGGCCACCACCGCCCGGCACACTCCGTTGCACGCCAACGTCGACCTGGCCCTCGCCGTGTTCACGGCGTCCTCCGGCATGGCCTCCACGGCCGGCGAAACGATCTTCACGGTGGCCCGGACGGCAGGCTGGATCGCCCACGCCCTGGAGGAGTACGGAGAACGCCCGCTGCGCATGCGCCCGAGCGGTCACTATGTGGGTCCACGGCCGCCGCAGCCACTGCCGGGGTAGGAATCCCCACGGCCGGAAGCCACCGTGACCCAAGTCAGGTTAGGCTCACCTCTGTGAGTACGTGCTCAACCGTCTCCCAGGGCCTCGACGAGCCCCTTTCGGGAACCGCGCCCACCGCGAGGGCCTGGCTGCTCCTGGAGCAGCCCGGTCCGTGGGGCGCCAGGGCGCTCACTTCGAGCCACTTGGACCCGTTGGTGGGCCGCGCCCTGGAAGCGGCCGCCGAGGGTACGGGCGTACGCGTCGCGCTCATCCGCCGGCCCGGGCGGCACGCCGACAGCGGCAGGGTCACCTCGCGTCAGGTGTACGCGGCTCACACCCGGCCGGGAAACTCCTGGCTGCACGGAGCCACCACCCGCGACCCCCGGCGGCTGCTGGACCTCGACTTCGCCGCACTCGGCGCGGGAGACCATCGCGGCTTCGACGCGGTTCTCCAGGGCCGGCCCCATGCGGGCAGTCCTCTCGCGCTCGTGTGCACCAACGGCAAGCGCGACCGCTGCTGCGCACTCCTCGGCCGGCCCCTCGCGGCCGAGCTGGCCGCCTCCGGGGCCGACGGCACCTGGGAGGTCACCCATCTGGGTGGTCATCGCTTCTCACCGACGCTGCTCGTCCTGCCGCACGGCTACGCCTACGGTCGGGTCGGTGCCCCTGACGTCCAGGAGATCCTGCACGGCGTCCAGGAGGGGCGGGTCGTCGTGGAGGGATGCCGCGGCAACTCCTCCTGGGAACGGCCCGGCCAGGCGGCCGAGCTGGCGGTGCGTACCTCGGTGGGCGAGTACGCGGCGGGCGCCCTCACCGTTGCCCGGATCGATGGCACGGCTCCGCACTGGGAGGTGACCGTCGCTCACACCGACGGACGCCACTGGCGCGTCGTCGTGGCCCAGGGCGCCTCCGTGCCGCCCCGCCCGGAGAGCTGCGGGACCTCGGCTCTCGGCTCGCCCGCGCGCATGGACGTGGTGGAGGTGCGCGAGCTGACGACGGCGCTCGCGGGCTGAGCGGGGCCGTGCAAGGGCTGGGTGAGGCACACGAGCCCGTCGTCCGGCGGCACGCGCGTGGCGCCCTGCCCTGACATTGATCAATTGATCAGGGCCTCACACTCTTGATCAAGACATCCAGAGCAGACCTCTCTACGGCATTTTCCGCTCATCCACGTACCGTCATGGGTATGAGCCCCACTCCCCCCGCACGCCGCCTGCGCCTCGGTCTGCCCCGGCGGGTGTTCTCGCAGGTGCTCCTAATGCAGCTGGCGATCGCCGCGGGAGTCGCGGTGCTCGCGACCGGTTTGTTCCTCGCGCCGCTCAGTCAGCAACTGGACGACCAGGCGATGCGCCGCGCGCTCTCCATCGCGCAGACGACCGCCGCCCAGCCGCAGATCGCGGAAGAGGTCCAGGACACACCCCCGACGGCCGCGGGACCCGTCCAGAAGGAGGCGGAACGGATCCGCCTCGCCACCGACGCCGAGTACATCGTGGTGATGGACCTGCGGGGCATCCGCTGGTCGCACACCGAGCCCAGGGAGATCGGCAGGAAGGTGTCGACCGACCCGCGCCAGGCCATCGCCGGCCACGAGGTCATGGAGATCGACAGCGGCACCCTGGGCCGTTCCGCGCGTGGCAAGGTGCCCCTGCGCGACAGCGAGGGCGACATCGTCGGCGCGGTCTCCGTGGGCATCGCGTACGACAGCGTGCGGGCCCGGCTGATCCACGCGATCCCGGGGCTGTTCGCCTACGCCGGTGGCGCCCTGGCCGTCGGCGCACTCGCCGCCTGGCTCATCTCCCGACGAGTCCAGCGGCAGACCCGCGACCTGGCCTTCTCGGACATCTCGGGGCTGCTCGCGGAGCGCGAGGCCATGCTGCACGGCATACGGGAGGGCGTCGTCGCCCTGGACCGCACCGGCCGGATCCGCCTCCTCAACGACGAGGCGCAGCGCTTGCTCGGCATCGGGAACGAGGTCGTGGGCCGGTCCCCCGACGACGCGCTCGGTGCGGGACGTACGGCCGATGTCCTGGCCGGCCGGGTGACGGGCACCGACCTGCTCACCGTCCGCGGCCAGCGCGTCCTGGTCGCCAACCGCATGCCCACCGACGACGGCGGCGCCGTGGCCACCCTGCGCGACCGCACCGAACTGGAACAGCTCGGCCGGGAACTCGACTCCACGCGGGGCCTGATCGACGCCCTGCGCGCCCAGGACCACGAACACGCCAACCGCATGCACACGCTTCTCGGGCTGCTGGAGCTGGAGATGTTCGACGACGCCGTGGAGTTCGTCGGAGAAGTGGTCGGTGACCACCGCGCGACCGCGGAACAGGTCACCGAGAAGATCCAGGACCCGCTGCTCGCCGCCCTGCTCGTCGGCAAGGCGACCGTGGCCGCCGAGCGCGGAGTCGCGCTGTGGGTCTCCGACCGGACCCGGCTCCCGGACCGCCTGGTCGACCCCCGAGGCCTCGTCACGGTCGTCGGCAACCTGGTGGACAACGCTCTGGACGCGGTCGCGGGCACCGCGCACGCGCGCGTGGAGGTCGAGCTGCGCACGGAGGGTCGTACCGCTGTCCTGCGGGTGCGGGACACGGGACCGGGCATCCCGGTGGAGCACCACGAGTTGATTTTCACCGAGGGCTGGTCCACGAAGAAGCCGCCCGCACACCGTGAGCGCGGTATCGGGCTGTCCCTGGTGCGCAGGTTCGCCGAACGGCAGGGCGGCAGCGCGTCCGTCGGCGAGGCGGCGGGCGGTGGCGCGGAGTTCACCGTCGTACTGCCCGAGGCGCTGGCCGGATCCGACCTGGAACCGGTCCTCACCGCACCGTCCGCCCCGCGCGTGCCCCAGGAGGAGTCGTGATGATCGAGGTCCTCGTCGTGGACGACGACACCAGGGTCGCGCGGGTCAACGCCGCCTACGTCGAGAAGGTGCCGGGCTTCCATGTGGCCGGTGAGGCGCACAGCGCGGCGGAGGCGCTGCGTCAACTGGAGACGCTCCCGCGGCTGGACCTGGTCCTCATGGACCACTACCTGCCGGACGAGACGGGGCTGGCGGTCGTCCAGGAGATGCGCCGGCGCGGGCACCAGACGGACGTGATCATGGTGACGGCGGCCCGGGACGTGACGACCGTGCAGGCGGCGATGCGGCAGGGCGCCCTGCAGTACCTGGTCAAGCCGTTCGCCTTCGCGGGGCTGCGCGCCAGGCTGGAGGCGTACGCGAAACTGCGGCGGACCCTCGACGGCGGCGGTGAGGCCGAACAGGCCGAGGTGGACCGGATCTTCGGCGCCCTGTCCGCACCGTCCGAACCCCAGCTGCCCAAAGGGCACTCCCCCACCACGGCGGAGCTCGTCCGGCAGTCACTGATGAACGCGGCAGGTCCCCTGTCCGCCCAGGAGATCGCCGAGCGGACGGGCGTGAGCCGCCAGACCGCGCAGCGCTATCTGAAGCTCCTGGAGCGCACGGGCCGAGCCCGGCTCACGCTCAGGTACGGCGACGCGGGCCGCCCGGAACACCGTTACGTGTGGGCGACCCGCGCCTGAGGCACAGCCCGTGGGGGCGAGGGAAGGCGGCCGTGCCCTCCTCACATACGGACGATGGGGGCGGAGATGTCAGCCTGCGGCCTTCTTCACGAACTCGGTCGTGTACGTCTTGCTCAGGTCCACCGTCGCGTTCTGGATGTTGGGGTTGAACGCCTTGAGCACCTTCTCGACGGTCTCGGGTCCGTCCGCGGGCATGACGCCGTCCCGGGTGAACATCGGGAGCGTGCTCTTGATGGCCACCGCGTACAGCATCTTGTTGCCCTGCGAGTAGTCGGCCGGCATCGTGTCGGCGATCTCGCTCGCGCTGTGTGTGGACATCCACTTGAGCGTCTTGACGAATGCATTGGCCAACTTCTGGACCGTGTCCTTGTGACTGTTGACCCAGCTCGTCTGCATGTACAGGCTCGATGAGGGGTACGGCCCACCGAGCGCCTCCTCCGAGCCCTGCGGGGTGCGCATGTCGAGGAGGACCTTGCCCGCCTTCTTGTCCAGGATCGTGGCGACGGTCGGATCGGTGGTCATGCCTCCGGCGATCGCGCCCTGCTGGAGTGCCGAGATGAAGGTCGGTCCCGCGCCGACGGCGACCGGCGTGAACTCGCTGACCTTGACGCCGTTCTTCACGGCGAGGTACTTGGTGAGGAAGTCCGTCGAGGAACCGAGGCCGGTGACGCCGAGCTTCTTGCCCTTGAAGTCCTTGGGTGACGTGATGTCGTCCGCCGCCTTGGTGGAGACGATCTCCACCTCGCCGGGCGCGCGCGAGAACTGCACGACGGATTCCACGGCCTTGCCCTTGACCTGCAGGTCGAGCGTGTGGTCGTAGAAGCCGACGGCGCCCTGCACCTGCCCGGAGACGAGTGCCGTCTCGGCCTGGACCCCCGCGGGCTCGCTCAGCAGCTCCACCTCGAGACCCTCGGCGTCGAAGTATCCGAGCCGCTGCGTGAGCATCGCCGGCAGGTAGATGACCTTGTCCAGGCCGCCGACCATGATCTTGACCTTCTCGCCCTTGCCGTCGCCCTTGCCGCCGGAGCCGGAGGAGGCGGTACTCGCCGCGTCGTTGGCGCAGGCGGTGAGCGAGGAGAGGGCGAGCAGCCCGGCGGCGGCCAGCGCGGCGTATCTGGCGGTCTTGCGCATGCGGTTCACGTCCTTGTGAGTGTGCGGTGCTGGGAGGTGGAGAGGCGAGACGAGGGGGCCGGTTCAGCTGTCGGAGTCCGACGGCTTCCAGCGGAAGATGCGGCGCTCGCCGAAGGTCAGCAGTCCTTCGGCGAGGAGCGCGACGACGGCGAGGATGACCATCGCGGCGTACACACCGGCCGCGTTGAAGGTGCCCTGCGACTGTGCGACGAGCAGGCCGATGCCCTTGGTCGCGCCGATGTACTCGCCGACGATGGCTCCGATGAGGGCGAAGCCGAAGCTGACGTGGAGGCTGGTGAAGATCCACGAGGTGGCAGACGGGATGACGACCTGAAGGGTCACCCTGCGGTCACTCGCACCCAGGATCCGGGCGTTCGCGACGAGGTTGCGGTCGACTTCGCGGGCCCCCTGGAAGGCGTTGAAGAACACCGGGAAGAACACCAGGACGACGGCTGAGGCCACCTTGGAGGCCGGTCCGAGCCCGAACCAGATCACGAAGATCGGAGCGAGGACGATCCTGGGTATGGAGTTGAGCACCTTGATGTATGGACCAAGGACGTCGGCGAGCAAGGTGATCCGCCCCAGCGCAATACCGAAGACCACGCCGGCGACCACCCCGAAGACCCAGCCCAGCAGCGCCTCGTACAGCGTGTACCAGACCTGTTCGCCCAGGGAGCCGAGCGCGGTGCCGTGCGTCACCCAGGTGTAGATCTGGTCCCAGATCTTCGAGGGCATCGAGAAGTTGAAGGGGTCGATGACCTTCGTCCGGGCGCACACCTCCCACAGGCCGAGAACGCCGACCAGAAGGATCACGCGGGCGGCAGCGACGACGATCTTGCGTCTGCGTGCGGCACGCGCGCGTGAATGGGCGCGGTCCGTCTTGTGGCCGTGCTCGGTGAGGGGCAGTGTGACCGCGGCCTCGGGCAGGAGGTCAGGCGACATTGGCCGCACCCCGCTCCCGCGTGATGCGGACCTCTTCACCGAGGGACTCCCAGATCTCACGGTAGATCTCGATGAACCGCGACTCCAGGCGGACGGCTTCCACCTTCCGCGGCCGCGGCAGGTCGATGTCGAAGACCTGCTTCACGGTGGCCGGCCCGGCGGTCATCACGACGACCTTGTCGGCCAGCGCGATGGACTCCTCCAGGTCATGGGTGACGAAGACGACGGAGGCGCGCGTGCCCTCCCACAGTTCGAGCAGTTCGTCCGACATCAGGGCGCGGGTCTGCACGTCGAGTGCGGAGAAGGGCTCGTCCATCAACAGGATCTCGGGGTCGTTGACGAAGGTCGCGGCGAGTGCGACGCGCTTGCGCTGGCCGCCGGAGAGCTGGTGCGGGTAACGATCCTCGAAGTCGGTCAGGCCCACCCGGGCCAGCCAGTCGCGCGCCTTGCGCTTCGCCTCCGCCTTGGGCACGCCGCGGAAGCGCGGGCCCGCCATGACGTTGGACAGGACCGTGCGCCAGGGAAACGTGGCGTCCTGCTGGAAGACGAAGCCGACCTTGTCGCCAACGCCGCGGACCGCTTCCCCGGCGACCAGCACCTCACCTTCGGTGGGCTCTTCAAGCCCGCTGACCAGGGTCAACGTAGTGGACTTGCCACAGCCCGTAGGGCCGACGACCGCCACGAACTCGCCACGTCCGACGCTGAGATCCAGTCCTCTGACAGCCGTGTGCAAACCCCCTGACGGGGTCCGGAACGTCTTGCTGGCGCCTCGCAACTCGATGGCGGGGCTGATGTCTGCGCTCATGGCCGGACGGTAGAAGTGGCGTGTGCCACAGCAGCAGTCTTCTGAGCACATGCCGTTCTTTTGCTTGCAACGGCCTGTTGTGCTCCTTTTGCTCGCGCTACAACAGCGAAGCCGAAACACGGGCTTAACGCCTGTCAGGCCTTGACGGAAAGAGGCCCGATGATTGACGTCCTGGTCGTGGACGACGACTTCCGTGTCGCCGAGATCAACGCCAAGTACGTGGGGAAGGTTCCCGGCTTCCGGGTTGCCGCCCGTGCGCACAGTGCTGCCCAGGCGCTGGCCGCGGTGCAGCGCGGAACCATCGACCTGGTACTGCTCGACCACTACCTGCCCGACGGGACGGGCCTCGAACTCGTCCACCGCATGCGGGAACAGGGCCACGGCACCGACGTCATCATGATCACGGCGGCGGGCGACGTGACGACCGTGCAGACCGCCATGCGTCTCGGCGCCCTGCACTACCTCGTCAAGCCGTTCACCTTCGCGGCGCTGCGCACTCGCCTCGACTCGTACGCCGCCCTGCGCCGCACCGTCGACCGGGTCGGCGGCGGCCGCGGCATCGCCGGCCAGGAGCAGGTGGACCGGATCTTCAGCGCCCTGCGCACCACACCGGCGCCTCCCTCACCGGGGCTGCCGAGCGGCCACTCGGAGCCGACCACGGACTTGATCTGCCGCGTTCTGCACGGCGCGGCCCATCCGCTCTCCGCACACGAGGTCGCCGCCGAGACGGGCCTGAGTCGCTCCACGGCCCAGCGCTACCTCCGCCACCTGGAACAGGCCGGCCGCCTCCGCCTCACCCTCAAGTACGGCGACACCGGCCGCCCCGAACACCGTTACGCCTGGGTGACGCCGTAGCCGCACCGCCTGGCGGGACTACGGCAGCCTTGGCCGTACGACCGTCAGGGCGCCGCCTCTAGACAGCCCCCGCCCCCGTCAGCGAGCGCACCTCGGTCTCCGCGTGCTTGGCCTCGTCGGGCAGCTCCGCAGAGGTGACGGTGCCGAGCCAGCCCGCCAGGAAGCCCAGCGGGATCGAGACGAGTCCGGGGTTCTGCAGCGGGAAGTACTGGAAGTCGACGGCGGGGAACAGCGACTCCGGGCTCCCCGACACCACGGGAGACAGCAGCACGAGTACCAGCGCCGGGATCAGACCGCCGTAGACGGCCCACACGGCGCCTCGGGTGGTGAAGCCGCGCCAGAACAGTGAGTAGAGCAGGACCGGCAGATTGGCGGACGCGGCGACTGCGAACGCGAGGCCCACCAGGAACGCGACGTTGAGATCGCGCGCCAGCAGGCCGAGGGCGATCGCGACCACGCCGATACCGACCGCGGCAGCGCGTGCCACAGCGACCTCGCTGCGCGGTTCGGCATGCCTACGTCGCAAAGACGCGTAGAGATCGTGGGCGACGGACGCCGACGATGCGAGCGTGATCCCGGCGACCACTGCGAGGATCGTTGCGAACGCGATGGCGGCGACGATCGCGAAGAGAACCGTTCCTCCCGTGGACTCGGCACCGCCTCCCAGGTTGAGGGCCAGCAGCGGGACGGCCGTGTTGCCGGCCGCGTTCGAGCCTCGTACGGCCTCCGGGCCCACGATCGCCGCGGCTCCGAAGCCGAGGACGATCGTCATCAGGTAGAACCCGCCGATCAGGCCGATCGACCAGACGACCGAACTGCGCGCGGCGCGCGCAGTGGGCACGGTGTAGAAGCGGGACAGGATGTGCGGCAGTCCAGCCGTGCCCAGCACCAGCGCGAGACCCAGGCTGATGAAGTCGAAGCGGGCCGTCCAGTCCCCGCCGTACTTCAGTCCGGGTGCCAGGAACGCGTCGCCGTGGCCACTGCGCTCCGCCGCCGTGAGCAGCAACTGGTCGAAGTCGCCGTGGAAACGCACCAGGACCAGCACGGTCAGCGCGACGGTGCCGCCGAGCAGCAGGACCGCCTTGACGATCTGGATCCAGGTGGTGGCCCGCATCCCACCCAACGACACATAGATCACCATGAGCGCGCCGACGCCGATGACGGTCCAGGTCTGCGCCGCCTCACCGGTGCCGCCGAGCAGCAGCGCGACCAGACTGCCCGCGCCCACCATCTGCGCCACCAGATACAGAACGGACACGGTGACCGAGGAAGTTCCCGCCGCGATTCGTACGGGCCGTTCGCTCATTCGCGCCGCGACCACGTCGGCCAGCGTGAACCGCCCGCAGTTGCGCACCAGTTCGGCGACGAGGAAGAGCACCACCAGCCACGCCACCAGAAAGCCCACCGAGTACAGCAGCCCGTCGTAGCCGAAGAGAGCGATGAGGCCGGAGATCCCCAGGAAGGAGGCGGCCGACATGTAGTCACCCGCGATGGCAAAACCGTTCTCCACCGGCGAGAAGAGACGGCCGCCCGCGTAGAACTCCTCCGCCGAACCGTGCCGGTGGCGGCTCACCCACGTCGTGATGGCCAGGGTGACCGCGACGAAAGCGCTGAACAGCAGCAATGCCAGCGTCTGATGGTCGCCCCTCACAGCGCACCGCCCCGCACACCACGCGTCAGTTCCTGCGTTTCCCAGCGCACTTCGAGCGCGGCTCGGTCCCTGCGCAACCTCGCGTGCCTGGCGTACGCCCAGGTCAGCAGGAACGTGGAGAGGAACTGCCCGAGCCCCGCGAGCATCGCCACGTTCACCGCGCCGGCCACCGGCCGCGCCATCAACCCCGGCGCGGTCGTGGCGGTCACCACGTAGGCCAGGTACCAGACGAGGAACCCGGCCACGGCCGGGACCACGAACCTGCGGTAGCGGCTGCGCACCTCCTGGAAAGCGACGCTGCGCTGCACTTCGAGGTACACGTCGGCCGCGGCAGCCTCCCGTGCCCCACCCGCCCGACTCGCCGGGACGGCGGCGGACGCGCCCGCCGCCGCGTCCGACTCACCCCACCCGGAGGCGAGTGCGTCGTACCACGGGTCGTCGTACCGCACGCTGCCGGACGCCTCGGCGGGGGCCTGGTCATGACCTGTGTGGGTCTCGGCCGAACTCTCGGCACCACCCGCGTCTCCGCGGGGAAAGCCGTTACTTGACTGCATGCCCAAGGATGGACAGAACGGGAAGATCCCCGACACTTCTTCCCCCCGCTCTTCACCCCATCAGGTGACTCAATCCGTCGAGAGCCGCACAAGACCCTTCGCATACGCATAACGGACCGCCTGAGCACGGTCCTTGAGGCCCGTCTTCGCGAACAGGTTGTTGATGTGGGTCTTCACGGTCGCCGTGGAGACGTGCAGCCGACGGGCGATCTCCTGATTGCTCAGGCCTTCGGCGATCAGTACCAGCACCTCGGTCTCCCGCGTGGTGAGTCCGTCCGGAGCCGCGGCGGGCACCGTCGACGGAGGCTCCGGCTCGGACAGCCGCTCCAGCAGCCGCCGTTGGATGCTGGGCGACAGCCCCGCGTCCCCGGACAGCACGCTCTCCACGGCCCGTACGATCTCGTCACCCCCGGCGTCCTTGGTGAGATAGCCGCGCGCCCCCGCCTTCAACGCGGGGAACAGCGACTCGTCGTCGGCGAACGTCGTGAGCACCACGACCTGCGTGGCAGGATGCCCGGTCCTGATCCGCCGGGTCGCCTCCACTCCGTCGCACCGGGGCATCCGCAGGTCCATCAGCACGACGTCGGGGGCAAGTTCGGCGACCAGCTCCACCGCTTCGTTCCCGTCCCCGGCGGCGCCGACGACCTCGATTCCGGGCAACAGACCCAGCAACATCACGATGCCCTCACGGACGACGGTCTGATCGTCCGCGACCACGACCCGCGCGGGCTTCCTGGCCGGCTCCTGCGTCATACGGGCACCTGCAACCTCACCACGAACCCCTCCTCCTCCGGCCCTGCGACCAACGAGCCGCCCAGCAGTTCGGCGCGCTCCCGCATGCCCAGCAGACCGTACCCGGCGCCCGTGCCTGTGAGCTCGCCGGGCAAACCACCCGTGTCCCGCACGACAAGGGCGACTTGGCCCTCGCCATAGACAAGCCGTAGCCGCACCTTGGCGCCGGGAGCGTGTTTGCGGGCGTTCGTCAGAGCCTCCTGAGCGACTCTGCGCACAGCCTGCGACGCCTCGGCCGACAGCGGTCTGCGCTCACCCGCAATGGTGACCTCGGCGTCTTCGGCCGCGCTGACGAGCTGGGTGAGGAAATCCTCCAGCGGTGTCAGCTCCCCGCGCAGCGCCGACAGCGCCTGCCGGGTCTCGGACAGGCCGTCGCGTGCCATGCCCCTTGCTGCCACGACCCGTTCCAGGATCTGCTCCCGGCCGGCTCCCCGCTCGATCAGCAGGCGGGCCGCCTCCAGGTGCACAAGCTGCGCAGACAGGCTGTGCGCCAGTACGTCGTGAATCTCCCGCGCTATACGGGCCCGCTCGGCGAGGGCCGCCGACTCCGTCTCGGCCGCGCGCGCGGCCCGCTCCTGGGCGAGCAGTCGCTGAGCGTTACCGCGGGCTTCGGCGTCCAGCCGTAGGACATATCCGGCCAGGGCCAGTCCCGCCGTCGTCGCCGTGGTGGTCAGCCAGACATCGTCATTGACCGCTGCGTAGGCGGCGAGGGCGACGGAGGTCACGGGCACAGCGGCTGCCATGGGCAGTCGCTCCAAAGAGGCTATGGCGCAGGCGCACCAGATGACGAGGGCGGGAACCCTGAAGCCGGTGGCCTGGGCAGCGACCGCGATGCCCAGCAACAGGGCGAGGAGCGCCAAGGACGGCCAGAGCCGGTGGGCCAGCGTGGCCCGGAAGAAGGCCCAACCGGCGAAGGCGGAGAGGAGGACGCCGGCTGCTGCTCCTACCGCGCCCCAGCCACGGCCTTCATCGCTGTTGAAGACGCCCCACAGGAGGATGCCGACGGCCAGCAACCGCGCCACCCGGCCGAGTATGAGCCGGGCCCGGGAGATGCCGGTGCGCCTCAGCGCTTCCGGTGAGGGCCAGCGTGTCCAGGCGTTGTCCGTCACACACGCTCCTTCCACGCGGGCCGCGCCGTGCCGTCACGGTACGCCGCGCCCGGTACCGCAGGCCGCTCCAGCGACTGGGCCCGCCAGACCATGATCCCGGAGCGGACGAACAGCGTCCCCGCAAGAGCGAGCAGGAGGGCCGAGCTGTCCTGACGAATTCCGAGCATGGCGCCGAGCGCGAAAAGGCCGACACGGAGACCGATACCGACGACCCACACGGCGACGCTGGTCTTGGTGCTCCTGCTCCACACACCGCTGTCCGCCTCCACCCATATGCGAGTGGTCCAGGCCCAGCCGACGCCGGTGGCCAGGCCGATGAGCAGCTCGGCGCCGAGCAGAAGCGCGGAGCCGGTGCGATGGTGTGCGTCGAGCAGGCCCGGCTCACGCAGCGCCGCGACTGCCAGGATCGCGGGAACGAGCCACCAGGGCCTGCCGCTGTCGAGCCGGCTGGTGCGAAATTGCCGCACGATCACCAGGGCGACAACGGCCACGATGACCAACGCGTTGACGAGCCCGGACATCGAAGCCTCCGTGAGCGAAGAAGGTGAGTGCCGACAGCGAGTGCTGCCGACGCCTTCGAAGCTACGGAAATACGCAGGCCAGGAGATCGGAGCCGGGGTGGATCGTGGGTGGAACTCCCAGCAGGTGGTGTCTCCACCCGCGGGTGGAGACACCTTCCTGGCCGGGCAGGTCGAGCCGCACACTCGAGCCGCAAACGTCCCTGCCGCAGGCTGCTGGACCGATCCCGGCCGAGATCCAGCCCGGCCTGGGGAACATTCAAAGCTGGACAGATGCCGGGCCGGCCGGGCCCAGCCTCCCCGCCCTTCCGACCCCCGGCCAGGCACGGCCGCTCGACCGCGGGCAGTACCGCTACGCGTCGATACGCGACCGATCCAGCGTCGCCGCCGAGCTGGAGATGAACTCCTTGCGAGGCGCCACGTCGTTGCCCATCAGTAGATCGAAGACCTGCTCGGCCGAGTCCAGGTCGGAGAGGTTGATCCGGCGGAGGGTGCGGTGACGCGGGTCCATGGTCGTCTCGGCCAGCTGGTCGGCGTCCATCTCACCGAGGCCCTTGTAACGCTGGATGGAGTCCTTGTACCGCACACCCTTGCTCTGGAACTCCAGAAGTCTGTCCCGCAGCTCACGGTCGGAGTACGTGTAGACGTACTTGTCCTGGCCCTTCTTCGGCTGGACGAGCTCGATGCGGTGCAGCGGGGGGACCGCGGCGAAGACCCGGCCCGCCTCGACCATGGGTCGCATGTAGCGGTGGAACAGCGTCAGAAGGAGGGTCCGAATGTGGGAGCCGTCCACATCGGCGTCGGTCATCATGATGATCTTGCCGTAGCGGGCCGCGTCGATATCGAACGTCCGGCCGGATCCGGCCCCTATGACCTGGATGATCGCGCCGCATTCGGCGTTCTTGAGCATGTCCGTCACGGACGACTTCTGGACGTTGAGGATCTTGCCCCGGATCGGCAGCAGTGCCTGGAACTCGGAGTTCCGGGCGAGCTTCGCCGTGCCGAGCGCGGAGTCTCCCTCGACGATGAACAGCTCGCTGCGGTCGACGTCGTCACTGCGGCAGTCGGCGAGCTTGGCGGGCAGCGACGAGGACTCCAGGGCCGTCTTCCGGCGCTGGGCGTCCTTGTGCTGGCGGGCGGCGATGCGCGTGCGGGCCGCGGCGACGGCCTTCTCCATGACGACCCGGGCCTGAGCCGCCGTGTCCCGCTTCGTCGAGGTCAGGAAGGCCTTGAGCTCCTTGGAGACCACGTTGAAGACGATCCGCCGCGCCGCCGAGGTACCGAGGACCTCCTTGGTCTGGCCCTCGAACTGCGGCTCGGCGAGGCGCACGGTGACGACTGCGGTGAGGCCCTCGAGAGCGTCGTCCTTGACGATGTCGTCCTCGGCCACGCGCAGCAGCTTCTTGGCCCGCAGCACCTCGTTCATCGTCTTGACGATGGCCTGCTCGTACCCGGCGACGTGGGTACCGCCCTTGGGCGTGGCGATGATGTTGACGAACGACTTGAGCACGGTGTCGTAACCAGTGCCCCAGCGCAGGGCAACGTCGACTGCAAGTTCGCGTGTGACCTCGGTGGGCGTCATCTGGCCGTGGTCGTCCAGGACCGGCACCGTCTCCTTGAAGGAGCCCTGCCCGGAGAAGCGGAGGACGTCACAGACGGCCTTGTCACTCGCGAGGTACTCGCAGAACTCGCTGATGCCGCCGTCGAAGCGGAAGGACTCCTCGCCCTTGCTTCCCCCTTCGCCGAGACCGTACTCGTCGCGGACGACGATGGTCAGGCCGGGCACCAGGAACGCCGTCTGCCGGGCGCGCTGGTGCAGCGTCTCCAGCGCGAGCTTGGCGTCCTTGAGGAAGATCTGGCGGTCGGCCCAGTAGCGCACACGCGTGCCGGTACGGGTCCTGGCGATCTTCTTGGTCTTGCGCAGGCCGCTCTTCGCCTCGAACCCGGCGTCCGGACCGGCACCGGCGAAGGCACCGGGAACGCCCCGCCGGAAGCTGATGGCGTGGGTGTGGCCGCTACGGTCCACCTCGACGTCCAGCCGGGCGGAAAGGGCGTTCACCACAGATGCGCCGACGCCGTG
Organism: Streptomyces sp. NBC_00289; assembly: GCF_041435115.1. Taxonomy (NCBI): domain Bacteria; kingdom Bacillati; phylum Actinomycetota; class Actinomycetes; order Kitasatosporales; family Streptomycetaceae; genus Streptomyces; species Streptomyces sp. NBC_00289. The sequence continues at coordinate 3,127,156 of NZ_CP108046.1, forward strand.
CAGGCCACCGGAGGCCGCGTACGAGCCGCCGCCGAACTTGCCGCCGGCGTGCAGCTTGGTCATGACGACCTCGACGCCGGACAGACCGGTCTTGGGCTCGACGTCGACCGGGATGCCCCGGCCGTTGTCCCGCACCTCCACCGAGGCGTCGTCGTGGAGGATCACCTCGATGTGGTCGCCGTGGCCCCCGAGGGCCTCGTCCACGGAGTTGTCGATGATCTCCCACAGGCAGTGCATCAGGCCACGGCTGTCGGTCGACCCGATGTACATGCCCGGGCGCTTGCGTACGGCCTCGAGCCCCTCGAGGACGAGCAGGTGCCGCGCGGTGTAGTTGGAACCGTCCCGGTCTGCTCCTGCCAGCAGAGCTGTGGACGGCACTGACGTCTCGGCGGTCACGCGGTTCGCTCCTCGCTGAATTTCAGGTGGGGCCCTTCTGGGTAAGGGCGCGGCTTGGGTTACGGCTCAGAGGGTACAGAGGCCTGGTAGAGCCGTTGTAACGCCACCCTCGTCTGCACTCACACTAGTCCAGAGTCGTATACGCGTTCGATCCCTCGATGGAGTGAAGTACATATCACGTTCCCTTCGGGGCATGAACCATTTAGGCTCCGGGCACGTCCTCATCAACAACCGGCAAGCCAGCCGGGAGGACCCCGACCCTGCCAGACAGCGCGAACCCGTAAGACACACAGACATGTAATACGGCACATTCGCCGCCAACCGGCAGCAGACAGCCGCCTCGCAGATTTTTTTCGAGGAGAAGCCACGAGCGGGAACGTTTTGGGGCTGGTTGGATGTTGACCCTGGTACGACAGCTCGTCGAGCTAGAGAAGAGGCGACGTGACTACTGTTCTGACCCCCGCGAGCCCGTTGACGGCCGCCGATCGCTGCGACCGCTGCGGCGCCCAGGCATACCTGCGCGTCGTCCTGCTCAGCGGCGGAGAGCTGCTCTTTTGCGCCCACCACGGCCGCAAGTTCGAGCCGGAACTCAAGAAGATCGCCTCCGAGATACAGGACGAGACGGAGCGGCTCACGTCCGTTCCCGCATCAGCCACAACAGAAGAAGAGCGCTGACACTTCGCACTTACGACGAGCCAGCCCCGGCACAGGCCGGTGAACGGGCGGCTGCCCCTGACCCCAGGGGCAGCTGCCCGTACTCATACCCGCTGAACGTGCCTCAGTGGGGCTCAGGCGCCCTCGCGGCGCCCCTTGCCGCGTCACCCCAGCCCAGCTTGCTCACGGCGTCCGAGACGCGCGTGTAGACGCCTGGGCTACCCGCTCGCCCGCAGCCGCTCCCCCAGGACACGAGACCGATCAACTTTCCGCGGGCGACAAGCGGACCTCCGCTGTCCCCCTGGCATGCGTCCCTGCCACCCTCGGCCTCCCCCGCGCACACCATGGCGCCAGCGAGATACGTGCCGTCGCTGCGGCCGGGATACGCCTCTTCGCAGAGCGCGTCGGACAGCACATGCACCCGGGCTCCTCGCAGACTGTGCGCATAGTCGCCGACACCTGTGATGTCACCCCAGCCATAGACGGTGGCATCGGTACCCGGCTTGTAGGCGGGGTCACCGGCGCCCGCCATGGCGATGACCGAACTCCGCGGAAGGGGCGCCGCCAGGGTGAGCACGGCGAAGTCGCCGGCGTTGCTGGCACCGTCGTAGTCGGGATTCACCCAGGTCTCGCGTACGGCGATCTCCTGCCCCTGATCCGACTGCAGGTCGGTCCGACCCGCGATGATCTTGAAATCGCGCACCCTGTCCGGGGACGCCCCAAGGACGTCCTCGGCCAGACAGTGAGCCGCGGTCAGCACGGTGGTGGTGCCGACGGCCACACCGCCGCAGAACTGCCCCGCCCTGGTACCTCCGAACCGGTCACGGCTGGACAGCGCCACCGTCCATGGACTCTCGGACACGTCGACGGGAAAACCACCGACGACCACGTTGTCAGCTGCGGCCGGGACGGTGGACACCAGCGGTATCGCGGCTGCCGCGGCCGCCAGAATCAGCGGCCGGGACAACGCCCGGGAAATACGGCGACGCATACATGCTCCTCACTCCGGGGTGACAGTTGGAAACCCAGAGTCATGCAGAGCACCGTGACCCGCAGCACGAAGGCCCGGCTCCCTGTCGGGAACCGGGCCTTCCGGGTCGTACGACCGCGACCTAGTCGAGGTAGTCGCGCAGCACCTGCGAACGCGAGGGGTGACGCAGCTTCGACATGGTCTTGGACTCGATCTGGCGGATGCGCTCACGCGTGACGCCGTACACCTTGCCGATCTCGTCGAGGGTCTTCGGCTGACCGTCGGTGAGACCGAAACGCATGGAGACGACACCGGCCTCGCGCTCGGACAGCGTGTCGAGGACCGAGTGCAGCTGCTCCTGAAGGAGCGTGAAGCTGACCGCGTCGGCCGGCACGACCGCCTCGGAGTCCTCGATGAGGTCACCGAACTCGCTGTCGCCGTCCTCGCCGAGCGGGGTGTGCAGCGAAATGGGCTCACGGCCGTACTTCTGGACCTCGATGACCTTTTCCGGGGTCATGTCGAGTTCCTTGGCCAGTTCCTCCGGGGTGGGCTCGCGACCTAGGTCCTGGAGCATCTGGCGCTGCACGCGCGCGAGCTTGTTGATGACCTCGACCATGTGCACCGGGATACGGATGGTGCGGGCCTGGTCGGCCATGGCGCGTGTGATCGCCTGACGGATCCACCAGGTGGCGTACGTGGAGAACTTGTAGCCCTTGGTGTAGTCGAACTTCTCGACCGCGCGGATCAGACCGAGGTTGCCCTCCTGGATGAGGTCCAGGAAGAGCATGCCGCGGCCGGTGTAACGCTTGGCCAGGGAGACCACCAGACGGAGGTTGGCCTCCAGGAGGTGGTTCTTGGCGCGGCGCCCGTCCTCGGCGATGATCTCCAGCTCGCGCTTGAGCTTCGGCGCCAGCTTGTCGGCGTTGGCCAGCTTGTCCTCGGCGAACAGGCCCGCCTCGATGCGCTTGGCGAGTTCGACCTCCTGCTCGGCGTTGAGCAGGGGGACCTTGCCGATCTGCTTGAGGTAGTCCTTGACCGGGTCGGCGGTGGCGCCGGCGACGGCGACCTGCTGAGCGGGCGCGTCGTCCTCGTCGTCGTCGGAGAGGACGAAGCCCTTGTTCTCGCCGCTCTCCTCCTCCTCTTCACCGGGCTTGGCGGCACCGGCGGTCTCCTCGACCGCCTCGTCGTCGCCAGCCTCGGCGTCATCCTTCTTGCCGGTCGTCTTCTTGGCCGCCGTCTTCTTGGCGACGGTCTTCTTCGCGACCGCCTTCTTGGCGGTCGTCGTCTTCTTGGCGGCGGCCTTCTGAGCAGGCGCCTCGTCCTCAACGGAGGTCTCGTCAGCGGGCGCCGCGGGCGTGGCGGTGGCGGTGGCCTTCTTGGTGGTCACCGTCTTCGCCGCGACCGTCTTGGTGGCGGTGCGCTTGGCCGGACTCTTCGCTGCGACGCTCTTTCGGGTGCGCTTGGGCTCCGCGGCACTGACCATCAGCGTCACACCCTCTTCCTCGAGGATCTGGTTGAGGCTGCGCAGTACGTTCTTCCACTGAGTGGCCGGAATCTGGTCAGCTTCGAAGGCCCGACGCACGTCATCGCCGGCGATCTGCCCCTCAGCCTTTCCCCGCTCAATGAGCGCCATGACAGAGACGGACTCGGCGATCTCCGGCGGGAGCGTACGGGATGTGCTGGCCGACACGAACAACCTCTCGGAACGTTGGAAAACGGCTTCCGGCCCCGTCCATCGCGGACAGGAGCCGACCACCGGCTTGGGATGGGCCGACGGTGCGGGCAGGGCCGGGAAGATGCACAGCGCCTTGAACGGCGTCCGTATTCCCTCCGCGGCTGTCACCTCTTAGGTCATCGCACTGTTCCCAAGAGCGTTACGCCCAATCTGCGTGGCCCGAGTCACACCCCACAAACGATCAAAAGTGGTCAGACGTGGACACAAGGGGTCACTCGCGGCCCCGAGTGGGGGCGCTGCGACAGGCAGAGCGCCTCGTCGCACCGTCGGACCCCGCAGGATCCCTGGGGATCCTGCGGGGTCCGACGGGAGAGGTTACGCCGACCGAGCGGTGCCACGGGAGGAGGAGACACTCCCGGCCGCGTCGCCGACGATGCGCGGTCAGTGCTCGCGCGGCGCGGGCACAACACGCTCCACCTCGGGATGGACGGTGAGCAGTTGCCGCATGGCCGACTCGGCCGCTGTGCCGTCACCGGCACCGAGGGCGTCGACGATTCTGCCGTGGTGCGTCAGCGACGCCTCGGTCGGTCGGTCACAGCCGGCGACCGGACCGCCCGAGACCTGAAGGGCCGCCGAGACGATCCCCGACAGGTGCTCCAGCATCCGGTTGCCCGCGACCTGGATGAGCAGGGAGTGGAACTCGGCGTCGGCGCGGGAAAAGGTGAGCGAGTCGCCCTGCCCCATCGCGTGCCCCATGATCTCCACCATGTCGACGAGCCGCTGCTGGACGTCCGCACGTCCATGGCCGGCGGCCAGGCGCGCGGCAAGCGGCTCGATCGTCCAGCGCAGCTCACTCAGCTCGCGGCGCTGGTTGTCGCGCTGTGGTCCGAAGGCCCGCCATTCGATGATGTCCGGGTCGAGGAGGTTCCAGTCGCTGACGGGCCGTACGCGCGTGCCGACATTGGGGCGGGCACTGACCAGGCCCTTGGCCTCCAGGACCCGCAGAGACTCGCGGACGACGGTGCGGGAGACCTCGAAACGCTGGCCGATCTCCTCCGGCACCAGCGGGCGGTCGGCGCCCAGATCGCCGGCGACGATCATCTGCCCCAACTGCTGGACGAGTTGGCCGTGCAGCCCCCGTCCGCGGCTGCCGGCGGCCCGCCGGCCGACACGGCCGAGCTCCTGGTCCGCGCCGTCCCAGACGGAGGCCCCGACGCGGGCGGCAGAGGGCGCCTCGGCATAGGGGTAACGGTCGAGTTCGCCCGGGCCGGCGAGACCGGAGTCTGCGGAGCGGGCGGCGGTCATCATGGTGTGCGCAAGGGTACTCACGGATCATTTGTCGGCGTCGGTTCCAACTCCCTTGAGGTCTTTGGTGAAAAGCACACGAAAGGGTGATCGCTCACCCCGTCGCAATTGACGCCTTATCGGAAAGAAATGGGCTTTCCCCGGGGAGTTGTGCGCAGGCCCGGATCGGAACAGTGCGGACTGTCGTCATCGGGCCCTGCCGCGCAGGGTCGCGAGCAGATATGCGCAGAGCAGCGCCGTCACCGACAACGTCAGCGCACCGCCCACAGGTTGAACGAGCACGCGAGCGGCGGCAGCGACATAGCGCTCTCCACCGAAAGGCCACTGCAACAGCAACACCTCGCGCAGCCGCACGGGAAATCCGGCCGCCGTCCGCACGGACGGCCCCTCCAAGACCTTTTGTACGACGGGTACGACGACGACCGGTACGGCGACCACCGCGGCGAGCCCTGCCGTGGTGGACCGGAAGATACCCGCGGCCAGTACACCGGCCCAGGCGCAGCCGACCACGAGCCCGATCCAACTCGCGCTCAGTGCCAACCAGTCAGCCGGAACTTCCGTGAGCTCCCGTCCGTAGACGAGATAGAGCATTTCGGCGTCGCAGCCCACCGTGAGAAACGCCAGCAGCAGCGCGGTGGCGGCGGTGACGACGAGTTTCGCGGAGAGCAGCCCCAGTCGGCGGGGCACAGTGCCGCGGTCCGCCGCCAGCGCTGGATGGCGGAACTCATCACCGAAGGCGAGCGCCCCGAGCAGCCCAGCACCGAGGGCCGCGGGCGGCAGAGGGAGTTCCCTCGGCCACGCGGTCAGCAGGCGCGGCTGCGGCGTGTGACCGGTACGGGCCAGGAGTACGGCGGTGAGGACGGAGGTGACGAGGACGGCCGCGCCGGTGAGGAACCCGGTGCCGATGCCGGTGGCGCGGCGCAGTTCGTAGCGCAGCGGGCGCAGCGGGCTGGGAGCGGCGCGGACGGAAATGGGCGGCGGGAGGGGGGACGCGACCTCGGTCGCTGTAAGGGTCGGGAGGGCTGCGGTCGGGCGGGCGGCGCCGGGCGGGCAGGTCGGCCTCTCATCCGTTTCGGCGGGCGGTCCGGCTTCGCCGGTCGCGAGGATCCCAGCGGATTCCCGGGCCGTGCTGTCCGACCGGGTCTTCTCGAGAACACCTGAAGGGGCCACGGGGAGCTCATTCGCGCTCGGCCCCATGTCGCCGGTCTCGTCGGCGAGTTGGTGGACGAGGATGTCGTGCCGGAAGGCGGTCTCCCCGACCTCGGCACAGGTACTGCCGTACACACTCAGACGGTTGCCCTCCTCGCGCACGACCTCGATTGAGCGCCGGGCGGTACGGGCCTCCTTGGTGAGGTGGGCCGCGAGGCGGGCGGCGTGCGGGCTGCGGACGGCGACGCGGGGGCGCAGCCGGGTGCGGGCGAAGTGCGCGACCTCCTGGTCGGCGACGAGCCGTCCCCGCTCGAGAGTGACCACACGATCGGCGGTGCGCGCCGCCTCCTTCGGATCGGCTGTGGTGAACAGCGCTGTGCCGCCGCGGGCCGCGTGCGCGCTCAGCATGCTGTGCAGCCGACGGCTTTCACTTACGGAGAGTCCGTCGGTGGGGTTGTCGAGGACGAGGGTGTGAGGGTCTGGCAGCAGCGCACAGGCCAGGCCGAGGCGGCGGTCCATGCCGCGCGCCAGTGTGCCCAGCGGTTCGTCGGCCAGACCGGCGAGGTCGACCACCTCGAGGACCTCGTCGGCACGCCGGACGGGGACGCCTGCCGCGGCGCACAGCATGCGCAGGTGACCGCGGACCGTGCGCGCGGGGTGACCCGGCACGTCCCCCAGCAACACGCCGACCTCTCGCGACGGGTGTGCGATGCGGCGCAGCGGGCGGCCTCGGAAGTAGGTGATGCCACGACCCTGTTGCAGCTCGAGCATGAGTCTGAGCACTGTCGACTTGCCGGCACCGGACGCTCCGAGCAGCGCGGTGACACGGCCTGCGCGCGCTTCGAAGGAGACGTCGTCGACAGCGGGCGGGAGGTCCTTGCGGGGGTTGCTGGTCAGTCCGAAGGCCTGGATCATCTAGAGCAAGATAGCGCCCTATGTCCCGTTTCATGGGCATAGCATGGCCAGCTGCGCAACCGGAGATTACCCCGACCGGCCCCCTTCTCCGATGCTCACGAGAAGGCGCCGGGTACCGCATCCGAGTCCTGGGTCCCCGGTCCGCCGGCCGCCCCGCTCCATTCGCCGAGGTGTCACACTTCGGGGCGAAGCATCGGGGGGTTGAGCAGCGTGGCGCCGCCGGCCCGGAAGAGCTGGGCCGGGCGTCCGCCCTGGCGCGTGGTCGTCCCGCCGGTAGGGACGAGGAAGCCGGGTGTGCCCGTGACCTTGCGGTGGAAGTTGCGCGGGTCGAGCGCCACGCCCCACACCGCCTCGTAGACGCGACGCAGCTCGCCGACGGTGAACTCGGGTGGGCAGAACGCGGTGGCCAGAGACGAGTACTCGATCTTGGACCGAGCACGCTCCACGCCGTCCGCCAGGATCTGGTGGTGATCGAAGGCCAGCGGCGCGACCGGTTCGCCGTCGCGACCGTAACCGCCCTGCTGCAGCAACTCCTCAACGGGCGCCCAGCGTGCGTTGCTCGCGTCGCCGCCCGCCCGCGGCGCGGGCAGATCGGGGGCGAGTGCGAGGTGGGCGACGCTGACCACACGCATCCGGGGATCACGCTTCGGGTCGCCGTAGGTGGCGAGCTGTTCCAGGTGAGCGCCGTTGTCCTGGGCGGGGACGGACGGGTCGTGAGCCCGCAGCCCGGTCTCCTCGGCCAGCTCGCGCGCCGCGGCCTGCGCCAGATCCTCGTCTTCCCGCACGAAGCCGCCGGGAAGCGCCCAGCGCCCCTGGAACGGCGGCTCACCCCTGCGCACCGCCAACGCGCACAGGGCATGGCGGCGCACGGTCAGCACGACCAGGTCCACGGTGACGGCGAAGGGCGGGAAGGCTGACGGGTCGTAGGGCATGTCGCGATCATAGTCGTCTGCCTGACGATAAACACTCCCTTCGCCGACCGCATCGGCCCCTGGGTCGCTCGGTCCGACGGCAGCCGCGCGCTTGCCCCCGGCCCGTCGTCCCCTACCACGTTCTACGAGGTCACGCCCCCAGTTGCAGCCCCTCGGCAGCCTCCTCAACGAGAGAGAGACCGAGCCGACTGACCCGTACGGAGAAGGGGGCGCCCGCCACGCGCAGCCCGGTCAGCCCGATCTCCCCCACGGGCGCGCTGCTCACCGGCCGCAGTGTGACCGTCCCGGCGGGTGCGTCGGGGCGAATGCCGGCGAGGGTGGTCAGGAGCAGGACACCCGCGGCCGCGGCCGTGGCCGAAGGGCGGCATGCCGCGGGGTGTGGCACGGGGGCGCTTCCGTCGGAGCGCTGCTCTCCCGCGTACATCTCGGGAAGTCGGTGGCCGAAAGCCTCGGCCGCCGCCAGCAGGCCCCGCAGCAGTGCTCCGGCTTCCTTCTCGTAGCCGGCGGCGGCCAGTCCTGTCACGCCGATCGCCGTCTCGTGCACCCGCACGGCGCCGCTGCGATGGCCGAACGGGTTGTACCCGGCCTCCTTGGCCCCTAGTCCGCGCAGGCCCCAGCCGGAGTCCATGGCCGGGCTCCCGAGCAGCCGCGCAAGCTGTTCGGTCTGCACCTTGTCGAGCAGGCCGGGCGCCTGCCTGCCTCCGCCCATCAGGCCGGTGTCGAGCAGGTGGACGGCGGCGGCACCGAGCTGCGGCACGAGACGTCCGTCCGGAGCGCGGGCGGCAGCGGGTCGGCCGCCGCCACGGTCGTCGATCCAGAACTCGTTCCGGAACGCCGTCCGCAGTGTGTCGGCCCACTGCCTCAGTCCGGTGCCGCCGGGCCTGCCGCACGCGTCGAGCAGGTCTGCTCCGAGGAGCGCCGCCCGGTACGCCTGGGCCTGGAATTCGCAGCGGGCGAGGCCTCCGGGTTGCGGGTCACCCAGGTATGTCCCCTCCCCCAGCGTCGTCCGCAGCCAGGCCAGGCAACGCTCGGCCGCCGGCAGCAACTCCTCCATGTCCTGCTCGGGGAGCCCCCACCGGCGGGCCTCCGCCAGCAGCACGGGAAAGAGCAGGGTGGCCTCAGTGCCCGTACAGCTGGCCGGCAGATGCACGCCCGCGTCCCGTCGCGGCCCAGGAATCATTCCGGACCGCGGTGCGTCATCGGGGTATTGCGTCCGCGCGAGGGTACGCAACGTGCCCACAGCCAGCCGGGTACCCAGTGGCAGCGTCATGCGGGCTGCGGCCAGCGCCTCGGCCGGGGCCAAGCCGCAGCGCCAAGGCACTCCTGCCGCGAGATACATGTCAGCAGGATGTGCCGGGTCGCGCAGGAGCAGCGCCTGGAGATCCTTGATGCTCGTGCGCAGCAGCGCCTGGACTGCCGGCTGATCGCCCGTCGCCTCAGCCGCAGCGAGGGGACTCGTCGCCGCTTTCCCCGCGGCCCGGGCCGGCCCCGCACCGTCCGGACGCACCCGAAGCTCGACGCTCACCGAGCCGCCAGGAGGCAGCTCGAACTCCCATCGCAGAAGTCCTGCGGAGGCCAGCGCGTCGGCCGGCGGCGGGTCGGCCGTGACGGAGGCGCTTCCTCTGGAGGAGGTCCAGCACAGCCCGGAGCCACGGACCATGGCGGGCAGTTCTGCTCCCGCGCGGCCGGACGCGATCTCACTCAGGTCGGCCAGGTCCGTGCCCAGCGACACTTCGACCGGCAGGCGGAGTGAGCGGTGAGCCGTGCTCTGCAACCTAATGCGTTCGATGCCGTCCGCGTGACGTGTTCGCTCGACCACGACGTCCGGGTCCGGGCCGGCGCCGGGAGAGACGCGCAGGGTGCCCACGAAGCGCGCGCGGTCGGCCGCGGTCGAACGGGCCTGGACCGCGAGCGGTTCGTGCCCGGCGACGCGGACCTGGCAGCGGGACAGGAGGCGTCGCCCGGCGCGGTAGAACCCCTCCAGTCCCTGGCCGGTCAGTTGCCCCTGCTCCGTCGAGATGGCGAGGCCCGGGAGCCCGACGCAGACGATGGCCGTGTGGGTGGGGGGCAGGTCGGTCGAACGGTGAGGAATCAGCGGGCCAGCCGATGCGGGGCGGCCTTCCACGGTCGGCGAGGAAGACCCGTACGGACGGCTCACAGGCAGAGGTGGTGGCCACGCCTCCGAGGACGGCAGGGCAAGGGTTCGGCGCTGATCGGTGGGCGAGGAGGAGCGCTCGCGGCTTCCCGGCTCAGGCATGAGCGAGGAGGCGGATCGGAGTGGACTCGCTGCGTTCGTGGGCGAAGGAGGGTGAGGTCCCACCGGCGCTGCCGGGCGGCCGTCAGCCGCCGGTGGGAGTGGGCGGCTCTGGCCGTACAGGTCCGAGCGGGACGGCTGGGGCGGAGCGCTGGTCGGGCCGCTCCCGGGTGGTGCGACTGCGTCGGCGGCAGAACCGTCGTCGTCGCTGGCTGAGGGCGGAGTCGGCTGGTGCAAGGGGCGGCTTCCTCTGCTCTCTGATCACTTCGTGCGGCATTGACGCCGGGTACGTAGCTCCTGAGGGACAAGGGCGGTCGGCGGCGTGGTCCGTTCAGGCGTTCCGCCACTCAGGTGAACGGGGCGGACGTCTCGTGGGTCACGCCCGCGGCCGGGAAAGCCGACCGAACGGCGGCGATGAGCAGGGAAGACGCCACCGATGCCGGCCCCGCGACGCCGGCGGCCCTCACCCCAAGCCGCGCGATGGCTTCCCGCATGCCCGGCCATGGCGCATCCAGGGGATGGCTCCTCGTAGGCCAGGCGATGGCTCACTTGCCTCCCCCCGACCAGCGGCCGCCCGCCGAGAGACGGCCGGCCGGGTCACGCCGTCGATCACGGCCTCTCCTCATCGGCGTCGCCCCCGGGACTCACGTTGCCGGCGTGGGTGCCTCGCCCCTCCGGGGCGTCCTTCCCCGGCCGGCACGGAGTCGCGCCCGCCGCACCTCGCGATCCGGGTCGGGAACCACGCGCTGCCGGGATGCGAGGCCGCGATCCGTTCGTTGCGCGCTGTCGCTCGCCCGGCCGCGTCACCCCGACGTCCGCAGTGCCGCGGCCGCTGACCGAGCGAGTGGCGGGGCGTGTCCGCCGTCGACGGCGGGGCGCCTTGGCCGGTGCTGGGGACGGCTTCGCTTCGTCCGTCCGTTGCAGCTCGTCCTGTTCCGTCATGTCCGCTGGCGTCGTGTCGTGCTGCACCTGGACGGGGAGGATCATGGCCTGTTGCTCGCCGCCCGCCGCTTCGCGTTCCGCCTTGGCACGCCGTTGCCGTTCGGCGCGCAGGCATCGACGGATCGACTCCGGATCGAGGCCCTCATTGCATGCCTGGTGCAGGAGTCGGGCGAAGAGATAGCCGGAGTCCGCGCCCAGGGCCATGGCCAAGGCCTCCCGGGCCTCGATGCCGTCGGCGCTCGACCAGGCCACCCAGCCGGCCAGTGTGAGGGGCGCCGCGGCGTGTTCCCCGTACGGGCCGACGCAGCGGCGGGCCAGGGCTCGCCAGAGTCGCAGAGCCGGGCCGGCTTCGTCGGCTTCCATCCACTCGGCGGCGCGATCTCGAGTCGTGCGGTCCTGCAGGCCGAGGATCAGGGTGGCGGCTTCGCCATGTCCGAGCAGTTGGTCGTCACGGAAGTCCCCCTGAAGAGCGCCCGATGCGGGTGGCGCTTCGGCGAAACGCGTCATGACCCGTTGGGCGAGCCGTACGGTCTCCTCGGCCACCTGCGCCCGGTTCTTCTCGTCCAGCATCCGGGGGACCATGCGCCTGCTGATGGTGTCCAGGACAGCCTCCTGCTCCAGCGCCGCGGCGGTTTCCCAGGGCTGCAGCCTGGCCCGAAGCTCGCGGAGAGTGCCCCGGACCTGAATTCCCGCGTAGGTCGCCGCCGCGGCCAGCACGGAGGTCCCGGGCAGGCCCATCGGCAGCCCCTCGGGCGGACAGCATCCCTCGCTCGGGCAGCAGTACGACCAGAAGCGGCCGTCGGAGATGCACAACGCCTCGATGACGGGCACGTCGAGGCGGCCGCACTCCGTGCGCAGCATGCCGGCGAGAGAGGCGAGCCGGGTCATGACCTCTCGGCCGGACTCACCTTTCCCCGGCTCCTGGCAGAGGTAGGCGACCATCTGCTCGGGCTTGGCGCCCCGCCGCTCACTGCCCGTGATCAACCCGTGGGCAAGCTGGCGGGCTACCGAAGCCCAGTCGTCCTCGTTCGACGGAATGCCGAGCCGGGCCCCAGACCTCCGGAATCGGGTTCTTGATCACTGTTGAGTCGGGGTGAGGTGGTAGGTGATCGGGCGGGGGTCGCCGGGGAGGTGGGGTGGGGTCTGGTTGATTTCGTCGATCAGCAGGGTCAGGGCGTGGGTCAGGCGGGGGCTGCCGGGTGGGTCGAGGGTGACGGTGATCTTCTTCGGCTGGTAGTCGAGGGTGCCGTGGAGGTGGAAGAGGCTGCGGGTCAGGGTCCGGTACTCGTTGTTGTCGCGCAGGTAGTTGTTGAGGCGGTCGGCGAGCCAGAGTTCGGTGTTGTAGGCCAGCATCCGCAGCACCATCTGGAGGGTGCGCCGCCCGGTCGCGGGCAGGGCACGCTGCCGGCCGGGGTGGAGCTGGTTGGCGGGGATCTTGACCGAGATCTGCTTCAGCTCGGTCTTGGCGGTGGTCAGGGCCTTTTTGGCCTCGTCCACGTCGGTGCGGGCGGCGGGGATCTGCTGGTTGATCTTCGCGACGGGGCGGAGCGGGGACTCGATGAGGCGGGCCAGGCGGCGTTCGGCGGCGGCGAGGTCCTTTTCCCGGTCGCGGACGGTCTGCAGGGCGGCGGCGCGGGCGGGGTTGTCGACCGGTGTGGTGTCATCGGTTTCGGTCATGCGGTAGTCGCACAGCCAGTCGATGCCGTGCAGGCGGGCCAGGTCCTTGATGGCGTTCTCGATCCGCCAGCGCGAGCGCAGCCAGGCAAGCAGCGACGCGGCGCCCGCGGTCATGTCACTGGTCAGCACCTGCAGTCGCAGCACCCCGTCCTCGAACAGGGAAAGCTGCCGGCACACTCCGTAGCCGTCGAACTCCACCAGCTCATCCGCCAGATACACCACCTCGCCCGATCCGGCTTCGGCTTCGGCTTCGGCTCCGGCTCCGGCTCCGGCTCCGGCTCCGGCTCCGGCTCCGGCTCCGGCTCCGGCTCCGGCTCCGGCTCCGGCTCCGGCTCCGGCTCCGGCTCCGGGGGAAGGGTAGGGGTGGGCGGTGGGCTTGATGAGGGAGATCTTCAGTTTGCCGCGCCGGTAGGTGATCCAGTCGGTCTCGAAGGACCGGCAGACGTTGAACACGCTCGCGTAGGCGCCGCCGCGGTCGAAGCCGAGCATCAGTTTCGCCGCGGGGCCGGTGATGGCCCGCAGTTGTTCCAGTGCCTCGGGCAGGGTCCGGGTCAGCCCCGAGGGCTCGCCGGTGAGGAACGCCACCGCGCGGCCCCGGTAGTCGGTGACGAGCGTGTCACCGTGGCCCTTCTGGGCCTGCTTGCGTTTGTTGTTCCAGCCCCGGCCCACCGGGCGGGCCCCGGCATAGGGCACGAAGTGATCGTCCACGTAGTACACGCCCAGCGCGGGCGCGTCCACGGCCAGCATCGCCGCGGCCAGCTGCCGCTGCACCGCCAGGGGATCGCACGCATCGGCGATCGCCGCCAGCTGCGGGCGCAGCGTGCGCAACTCCGGGAGGCGGGCCAGGCCCGCCAGCGCGCCGGCCTCCCGCCGGTCCAGCAGTTTCGCCCCTTCGAGCGAGGAGATCCCCAGCCCGAACGCCAACGTCACCGCGCACAACAACGCGGCGTCATCAGCCTCGCGCGACGAGGTCGTCCGCAACGAGGCGAAGGTATCCGGCACTCCGGAGCGGGCCAGGAACGCATGCCCCAGCATCGCCCCTGCATACCGCGAGCGGACCTGCCCAGCCCGCACACCCTCCAGCTCTGGAGCAGCGTCCCCGGCCGGCCCGGGCTGCTCCGCTCCCTCGGCAGGCAGCTGGAGTTCAGGTTGTGGCGCTATCGCGCCATGCCTGGCGAGCAGCAGGCTGATCTGGGAGCGGTGGATGCCCAACCGCGCCGCGATCTGTTCCTGAGACCATCCCTGACCGGCCCACCGCCGGGCCTGCTCCACTTGACGCGGAGACAGCTTCGGGCGCCGCCCCATCGGCTTGACCAGGCCGGCCGAGCCATCCCGGCGGGCCCGCCCGCGAAGCATCGACACGTACTGCGGGGTCAACCCGAAGGCGGTGGCCGCTTCCTGAACCGCGACGCCCGCATCAGTGACGGCCACCACCGCGAGATTACGCATCCCGCGATCCGCCGCGTCATACACGAACAACACCGACACACCGCGGCTGACCAGGCACTTCCCATCGACCTCAACCCGGCGCAGCACAGAGGGTTCCGGCATCCCCGGAAGCTCCAGCACGATGGTCTCGGTCACCAGGAGACCCTATCCATTCGCCAGCCATCTCAACAACTTTCACACAATCAGCACCGCAGAAAGCACGCAGGTCAGCGAGGTTATCCACAGGTCACTACCGGAGGTCTGGGCCCGGCCGCCGAACCGGCCACGTCCGCTCCGGTCGTGCAGGGCGACCAGAACGATGCTGTCCTCGGGCCGGTATCCGAGCAGATACGGCAGGGCGTCGGCCAGTTCTGCCGGAGTCCGTAGCGTGATCTGGTGCTCGCCTCCGTGGGCGTCGTATGTCAGGCACTCGACGTGCTCGTCGCCATCGGCGCGCCTGTCGACCGCGCCGGTGTGGTCGGGGGCCCCTCGTGCGCCTCGATCTCGCTCCCCCGCACTTTCGTGGCACCGCGTTTCGATCTCGCTGATGTTGCCGATGTCACCGACCGCATCGCTGTCGGACAGTTCGAAAGCGCTGCCGGAGATGTCGAAGGATTCCGGAGATTCGGAGGATTCAGGGGATCCAGTCGTTTCGCTGTGATTCGTCATGCACTGACGATCTCGCGAATCACGAATTCTCGTTTCACCCTGTGGATAACTTCGATCAGGAACACGTCACCAGGTCATCGAGAACGGGAAGTCGTCGCCCGACGGCTCTCCGCCTGTCAGTGGCGTCCTGTTGTATGGAGGCATGACGGACAGCAACAAGGCGGAACTGCGCACGACGGCAGACGCGGTACTGGCCCGACTCGTCGGGGACGCCACCGGGTCGGCGCGACTGCGCGAGGACCAGTGGCGGGCCATCGAGGCGCTGGTCGCCGACAAGCGCCGGGCGCTCGTGGTGCAGCGCACGGGCTGGGGCAAGTCCGCGGTGTACTTCGTGGCGACCGCCCTGCTGCGGGAGCACGGCGCCGGACCGACCGTCATCGTCTCCCCGCTGCTCGCGCTCATGCGCAACCAGGTCGAGGCGGCCGCCCGCGCCGGAATCCACGCCCGCACCATCAACTCGTCCAACCCGGAGGAATGGCAGACCATCCAGGCCGAGGTGACCGCGGGCACGGTCGATGTCCTGCTCGTGAGCCCCGAGCGGCTCAACAACCCGGACTTCCGTGACAACGTGCTGCCCGAACTGGCCGGCGCCACCGGACTTCTCGTCGTCGACGAGGCCCATTGCATCTCCGACTGGGGTCATGACTTCCGCCCCGACTACCGGCGGCTGCGCACCATGCTCGCGGAGCTGCCGGCGGGTGTCCCGGTGCTGGCCACGACCGCCACGGCCAACGCGCGGGTCACCGCGGACGTGGCCGAGCAGCTGGGTACGGGAACCGGTTCGGACGCGTTGGTGCTGCGGGGCCCGCTGGACCGCGAAAGCCTCAGCCTGAGCGTCCTGCCGTTGCCCGACGCGGCCCACCGGCTGGCGTGGCTCGCCGATCACCTGGCCGACCTGCCTGGTTCCGGAATCATCTACACCCTCACCGTCGCAGCCGCCGAGGAAGTGACCGCCTTTCTGCGGCAGTGCGGGCACATCGTCACCTCGTACACGGGCAAGACGGAGAACGCCGAACGACAGCAGGCCGAAGAGGCCCTGCTCGCGAACCGGGTGAAAGCGCTGGTGGCCACCTCGGCGCTCGGGATGGGGTTCGACAAGCCCGACCTGGGATTCGTGGTCCATCTCGGCTCGCCCTCCTCCCCCATCGCCTACTACCAGCAGGTCGGTCGTGCCGGACGCGGGGTGGAACACGCCGAGGTACTGCTTTTGCCTGGGCGCGAGGACGAAGCGATCTGGGCCTACTTCGCCTCCGTGGCGTTTCCGCCCGAAGACGCCGTCCGCCGCACCCTCGACGTCCTCGCGCGAGCTGACCGGCCCCTGTCACTACAGGCGCTGGAGCCGCTCGTAGAGCTCAACCGCACCCGTTTGGAGACCATGCTCAAGGTTCTCGACGTGGATGGTGCCGTCCACCGGGTCAAGGGCGGCTGGATCTCGACCGGTGTCCCGTGGTCGTACGACGCGGAGCGGTACGCGTGGGTCGCCAAACAGCGGGCGTCGGAGCAGCAGGCCATGCGCGACTACGCCACCACCACCGGCTGCCGCATGGAGTTCCTGCGGCGGCAACTGGACGACGAGCAGGCTGCTCCCTGTGGCCGTTGCGACAACTGCGCGGGGGCGCGTTTCACAGCCGAGGTCTCCCCTCGCGCCCTGGACACCGCCGGTGGTTCGCTCGCCCGCGCGGGAGTGGTGGTGGAGCCCCGCAAAATGTGGCCGACCGGGCTTCCGGCCGTCGGCGTCAGCCTCAAAGGCCGCATCCCGCCCGGCGAGCAGGCCACCCCGGGCCGGGCGCTCGGCCGGCTTTCGGACATCGGCTGGGGCAACCGGCTGCGCCCCCTGCTCTCGCCCCAGACCCCTGATGCGCCCGTGCCCGACGATGTGGCGAGCGCCGTCGTGACCGTGCTGTCGGACTGGGCCACGGCGCCCGGCGGTTGGGCATCGCGCACGCCGGACGCACTGGCCCGCCCCGCCGGAGTGGTCACCATGCCCTCACGGACCAGGCCAGAGTTGATCGAGTCGCTCGGGAACAGGATCTCCTCGGTCGGCCGCATCCCGCTGTTCGGCTCACTCGCCTACACGGATCAGGCGGACGCCCTGTCCGTGCCCCGCTCCAACAGTGCCCAGCGCCTCCGAGCTCTGAGCGGGGCGCTCGTCGTCCCCCCGTCGCTGCAGGAAGCCCTCCACGCGGCCGACGGCCCCGTCCTGCTCGTCGACGACCTGACCGAGACCGGATGGACCCTCGCGGTAGCCGGCCGCCTTCTCCTGCAGTCCGGTGCACAGGGGGTGTTGCCGCTGGTCCTGGCTGTGAGGAGCTGAGCTTGTTCGACACGTCGCAGGCTCCTTGGCGGCGTGGAAGGGTGCGGTGCCCGGGTCCCATGCGTCGTCCGCCGACACACTGGGTAGGGATATAAGCCTCGAACGACCGCATAGGGGTCGGTGGGCCCAATTGCTCGTTGCCGCAACCCAGTTCGACAGGAAGAATTGAACTCCGCTCCCCGCACGGCTCGTCCGTGGTCCGGTAGGGCTCTGCTGCGGCGTGCGTTCCCCCGATTCCGACCTCGCCCGCAGTGTGGGCGCGTAGCCGAAGGGAGGACCGTGACCTTCGGATTCGCTCCGTCCTCCGCGGCATCGACCTCGTCGTCTGCCGTTCTGTCCACCGCATCCGCCAACCCCCTGTCCCGCATGCTCGAACCCGCCGAGTGGGCCGCCGCCGGAATCCCTCTGCTGCGCAATCCTCGTGAGGTCGTCAGCGGACTGCACTCACGGCACCGACCCAAACCGGCTACGGCGATCGTGGCGGTGCTCGATCCGGACGAGCGGCTGTGCGCGAGCGCCTCGTTCACCCGTCGTTCGGCCCCGGCCGACGGCTGGATGTTCCGCAACGTGCTGCTCGACCAACTACGCCGAGTGATCCCGCACGACCTGCGGCGCCGCACTCCGGTGCGCACCGCCGTGCTGCTCTACTGCCGCGACGGCGACGCACGTTGGACCGAGGAGGACGGCGCGTGGATGTGGGGGCTGCGTGATGCCTGCACCCTCCACGGGCTGCGCTGCGGCGCATACATCACGCTGACCCGGGACGGCTGGCAGGTCCTGGGCGAGGGACGCGGCGGGCGCCGGCCGAACTCGGACTCGAAGCCGGAGCCCTTCGCCCTGTCCGAGGCGCCGCCTCCGCTGCCGCGCACCGGCGGCGCCGCCTCGGAGGTTCTACGCCGGGCGGCCGCCCGCTGAAGCCGACGGAGCGCCGCTCACGGGCGGCGTTCCGTGCAAGGCCGTGTGATTCGCAGAAGGCTCGCACCAAGGCCGGGCCCGCCCGGTCCATTACGACGCTTCACGGTCCGCATACGGCCATCGGCCACCCCCTTCAGCGCTGAACGGGCTTCTACGGACACCACCCGGTCGCACGACGAAGCGTCCGCCGTACTACCCCTGGGCAGCGCATGCGCAGAGCGTCGTCACCCTGACTTCGAGGGGGGGTGGGGACGGCCGAGGCAGACCACCGGCCTGCTCACGCCGGTCTCCGGGTCGCGCCCGCAGGCAGCAAAGGCCGCCGTGCGACTACTCGCACGGCGGAACCCCAACTGCCTACCCGGGCACCGCCGCAGGCGGCACCTTTCAGCGCCTACCGAAGTCGCTCGTAGGCCCTGGAACCAGACTCAGACGCTCGCACCGAGCACCGCGTTGATCTGCTGCGGGTCGCCGCAGACGATCAGCAGGGCACCAGCCCTGGTGTGAGCCAGCGGCAGAGCGGTGGCGGTGGCGGCACGGTCACCACTGTTGACCGCGACCACGACCACGGGGCGGGACGCGGCACGGGACGCCTTGGTGGCCTCCGCGTAGAACACGTCGTCGCCCGCGTCGTGCTGAGCCCAGTAGGAGGCTTCACCGAAGGACAGTTCGTGGGTGGCCCACGGATGAGGTTCGCCGGTGGTGATCACCAGCACCTCTCCGGGGGCGCGGCCGGACTCCAGCAGCAGGTCGACGGCTTCCTCGGCAGCGTCCAGAGCGCCCTCGACCGAGGCCGGGATCAACTGGAGCTGCGGCGTCGCCGGCACCTGAGCGGAGGCGGAGGGGGCGCCCGGACCAGCCGGTCCGGGCGTCGTCGCGGCCATGTCGCGCGGCGCACGTTGCACCGGCGGCGCTGGCCGCACGGGGCCCGGACGACCGGGGCGCGGCGGAGCCGCGGGTCGGGGGCCGGGTACGGGGCGGGGGGTCGGCGCGGTACGGCTGCTGGCCGAAGTGGCGCGGGGACCCTGGGCACTCTCGTGAATCTGAGGCTCCTCGGGAATGAGAGGCATGAGCTGATGTTTATCAAACGTCGGTGCGGCTCGCGTCAGCGGGTGGCACATGAGTGCGAGCGGAATCGTCAGAAATCGAAGCCGAGCTGCCCCTCGATCTCCGGAACGCTTCCGTCCGCCCAGCTGCGGGCCTTCTTCAGGTGCCGCCACTGAGGCAGCGCATCAAGATACGCCCACGACAACCGGTGGAACGGAGTGGGGCCCCGTACCTCCAGTGCTGCCTTGTGCACGGGCGACGGATACCCGGCGTTGGCTGCAAAATCGAAGTCTGCATGGTCGACACCCAGTTCGGCCATCATTTTGTCGCGCTGAACCTTCGCGATCACCGAAGCCGCCGCCACGGCCACGCAGGACTGGTCACCCTTGATGACCGTACGGACCTGCCACGGCACTCCGAGGTAGTTGTGCTTCCCGTCAAGGATGACCGCGTCGGGGCGGACCGGCAGGTCCTCCAGGGCGCGCACCGCGGCGAGCCGCAGCGCGGCTGTCATTCCGAGGTTGTCGATCTCCTCCGGGGAAGCGTGTCCCAGGGCGTACGACGTGACCCACTTCCGCAGGATCGGAGCGAGTTCGGTGCGCCGCTTCACGGTGAGCAGTTTGGAGTCGGTCAGGCCTTCGGGGGGACGACGCAGCCCGGTGATCGCCGCGCAGACGGTGACGGGGCCGGCCCACGCGCCGCGCCCCACCTCGTCGACACCTGCGATGACCTTGGCCCCGGTCGTGGCGCGCAGGGAGCGCTCGACGGTGTGAGTAGGTGGTTCGTACGGCATGGCGTGCTCAGCCTACGCCGCCCGGATCACCCTGCGACACCCGGTTTCCCCGAGCACCGTCAGGACCGAGACCGCCGACGATCACCCAGCGCTCGGCCGCAGCAGCGGAAGCATCAGTTGGTCGAGCATCTCTTCAAGATCCTTGTCGTTCCATTCGCTCGCGCACATCTTGGAGCGGTACATCATCATGGCCGGGATCGCATCGAAGACGTATGCGTTCGCCGCATCCGGGCGGACCTCTCCCCGCACTATTCCCCGGGTGATTACCTCACGGAGCAGCCTGATGGTCGGCTCCACGACCCCTTCGAAGATCACGCCATGAAAGCGCTCCGCCTGCCTGTGATCGCATTCGTGAATCACTGCGCGCAATGCTGAACCGGGGCGCGAGAACATCGCGTCACGTGCCTGGCGGCAAAGCGCAAACAGATCCTCGCGCACGCCACCAAGGTCGGGCGCCTCCTCGAAGCTCGGGAGCCCGGCCTGGAGGGCGTCGGCGACCAGATCCTCCTTCGAAGGCCAACGACGGTAGACCGCGGCCTTGCCCGTCTGCGCGCCGGCCGCGACACCTTCCATGGTGAGGCCGTTCCAGCCGACCGTACTGAGTTGCTCCAACGCGGCATCGAGGATGGCCTGTTCGAGCACGGCGCCACGCCGACGAAGGGAGGCCGTCCGGACGGGGGCGGCCGTCCAGCGCGAGGTAACCATCTGACTGTCTCCAGCGGGCAGGGGAGCGGGGATTTCGATGGACGAGGGGGCGTCGCGCGACAGCAACGGGGGACATGCCACGCGACGGGAAGGCAAGTGAACGCTTGCGTTCACTACTGGGGACTCACTACGGTTGACGCAACAGTGAACGTGATCGTTCACTAAAGCACTTGTGGGGGACCCAAAGTGACGACCTCTCAGTTGACGAAGGACCAGAAACCGGGTGCGGCACGCCGGGAGGGACGCCCCGGCATCGCGCTCACCGTCATCGCGGCCTGCCAACTCATGGTGGTACTCGACGCGACGATTGTGAACATCGCCCTTCCGCACATTCAAGACGCTCTCAAGTTCAGCACCACCGACCTCACGTGGGTCGTCAGCGCCTACACGCTCACCTTCGGCGGCCTGCTGCTCCTGGGCGGCCGGGCCGGAGACATCCTCGGCCGCCGCCGGGTCTTCATGACCGGCATCCTCCTCTTCACCTTCGCGTCGCTGCTCGGCGGACTCGCACAGGAGCCCTGGCAGTTGCTGGCCGCGCGCGTACTCCAGGGCGTGGGTGGCGCGATCGCGTCGCCCACCTCCCTGGCACTGATCACCACCACGTTTCCCGAGGGCCCGGAACGGAACCGGGCCTTCGGTGTCTTCGCCGCGGTCTCCGCCGGTGGCGGCGCCATCGGCCTGCTCGCGGGCGGCATGCTCACGGAGTGGCTCGACTGGCGATGGGTGCTCTTCGTCAACGTGCCGATCGGCGTGGCGATCGCCCTGCTCGCGCCGCTGTACATCAACGAGTCCGAACGTCACTCCGGACGCTTCGACATCGCGGGTGCACTGACCTCGACAGCGGGCATGGCCTCCCTGGTCTACGGTTTCATCCGCGCGGCGGACGAGGGATGGCGGGACACGCT
The DNA here is from genome assembly GCF_041435115.1 of Streptomyces sp. NBC_00289. Lineage (NCBI taxonomy): Bacteria > Bacillati > Actinomycetota > Actinomycetes > Kitasatosporales > Streptomycetaceae > Streptomyces > Streptomyces sp. NBC_00289. The sequence continues at coordinate 3,148,798 of NZ_CP108046.1, forward strand.
GACGATCGGCTCCTTCGCCGCCGCCGTGGTTCTGCTGCTGGCCTTCGTTTTCGTCGAGTCGCGCGCCAAGGAGCCGATCACCCCGCTGCGGATGTTCACCGACCGCAATCGCTCCGGCACGTACGTGATCATGCTGAGTCTCGCCGCCGCGATGTTCGGGATGTTCTTCTACATCGTGCTCTTCGTGCAGAACGTGTTGGGATACAGCCCGATCAAGGCCGGTCTCGCCTTCCTGCCGGTGACCGTCGTCATCGCGCTGGGTGCCGGCCTGTCCCAGCGGTTCCTCCCGGTACTGGGGCCCAAGCCCTTCATGCTCGTGGGTTCGGCACTCGCGACGATCGGGCTGGGCTGGCAGGCCCTCATCAGCTCCGACAGCTCGTACGTCGGCGGAGTGCTCGGCCCGATGCTGGTGTTCGGCTTCGGCATGGGCCTGAACTTCGTCACGCTCACTCTCACCGCGGTTTCCGGTGTCGCCCCGCACGAGGCGGGCGCTGCGTCCGGGCTGCTCAACGCCATGCAACAGGTGGGCGGCTCGCTCGGTCTGTCCATCCTCACGACGGTGTTCGGCTCGGCCAGCAAGAACGAGGCGGAGAAGCAACTGCCGAACTTCCTCGCCGACGGGTCGCCGGAACAGAAGGCGGAGTTCGCCAAGACCCATCAACTGCCCGGCTCGTGGGGACACGAGGTGCTCGCCCAAGGCATCTCGACGGGCTTCGTCGCGGCCGCCGCAATGGCCGTACTCGCCCTGGCCACGGCCTGGTTGGTGATCCGTGTCCGCAAGAGCGACCTGGAGTCCCTCGCCGGGACACCGGGGGCCGGCCTCGGCTGAGCCGGCCCCATGGCCGCGTGGAAGGCGACCCGCCCTGCTTCGGAGGCTCGTCGGCACTCGCTCCATCGTGAACAACGCCGGTCGGGGCGCATACCAGGCCCCGACCGGTGGGAGCGGAACAGGCCGTACGACCAGAGCAGCCGCAACGGCCGACGCCAACACCAGAAACAGCACAACCACCATGACCACCTCCACCGCCGTTGCCTCAGCCCTCGCCCTCGCATGTCCGCTGCCGTACGAGTCCGCACACGTCCACGCCTCACACAGCGGATGTCATGACAACGGCCGCGCCGTCACGCAGAGTTCCCATCATGCACAGAGAGTTCCCGTGAAGCGCACACCGGACCCCGCGGCACACTGACACGACGCAGGCGCCGGCCAGGACAACCTCGGACGGAGCGCCAGGCGCCGGCAAACAAAGCCCACCAGTGCACAGCCCCGATCACCGCGCACTGCATCTCCAGAACCCAGCGCCCGGTCAGCCGCTTGCGGGCACCCAGTCCGGGAGCGCTTCCGTCCGCCGCACCCACGCGGCCGGTGGAGTTCCCGCCTTCCCTCCGGCGAGGACGCCGCCCACGATCGCGCAGGTCGTGTCCACGTCGCCGCCGACCTGAGCGGTGGTCCAGAAGGCCTGCTCGTAATCCCGCAGGGCCCGCGCGGCCGACCAGAGCGCGAAGGGCACGGTGTCATGGGCACTCGTACGCCGTCCGCAGCCCAGTACGGCCGCGACCGTGCCGGCGTCGCCGTAGTCGAGCATGTCGCGGGCCCGTCGCAGACCGGCCCCGACGGCACTCTTGGGGACGAGTGCGACGACCCCGTCGAGAAACGCCTCAGGGGTGGGCGGGCCGCCGGGGGCGGCAGCCAGTGCGGCGGCCGCCGCAACGGCCATGGCGCCGACCACGGCCTCACGATGCTGGTGGGTGGGGTACGCCGAGATCTCCGCCTGGTGCGTCGCCTGCTCCGGATCGTCCGCGTACCAGGCGCCCAGCGGAGCGATACGCATCGCCGCGCCGTTGCCCCAGGACCCTTGTCCGTTGAAGAGCTCGGCGGCGAGTTCGCGCCAGTCGCCGCCCTCCCGGACCAGACGCAGCAGACGGTTGACCGCGGGACCGTAGCCGCGGTCGAAGTCGTGGTGCTCGGCGAAGGAGCGGGCCAGCGCATCCTGGTCGATCCGGTGGTGAGCGGCCAGTACGGCAACCACGGAGCAGGCCATCTCCGTGTCGTCCGTCCACTGCCAGGGGCCTGGCGGCAGCTCGCGCTGCTTGAGCATCGGGTAGTGGGCCGGGACGAAGAACTGCGAGCCCAGCGCGTCCCCCACGGTCAGTCCGCAGAGGCTGGCCAGGGCGCGGTCCAGGCGCCCGTCGGGTGAGGAGTCGGCTGTCATCGCCCTGCCACTCTATCCGGTGATCCCGTACGGTTCCGGATCTCGCCAGCGTTCGAAAGGGGGGTCAATCACGTATTTGCCGTCGTCCCCGAGAACGAGCATCCGCATCTCCGCGTTCCCCGGGTTGGACAGCGACTCGAACTCCGCCACCGTCCAGTGGAACCAGCGCATGCAGAACAGCCTCATGGCCAGACCATGGGTGACCAGCAGAACGTTCGGCGGGTGGTCGGGTGCCTCGAAGCTTCGGTAGAGGCTCTCCAGGAAACCGCCGACCCGGTCGTACACGTCGGCTCCGGACTCGCCCTGGGCGAAGCGGTAGAAGAAGTGTCCGTAGGCGTCGCGGTACGCCTTCTGGAGCCGGACGTCGTCGCGGTCCTGCCAGTTTCCCCAGTCCTGCTCGCGCAGCCGCGGCTCCTCGCGCACCCGTATGAGCTCGGGGTCCAGGTGGAAGGCGCGCAAGGTCTCGTGCGTGCGGCGGTACGGGGACACGTACACGCTGACGCGTTCGCGGCCGAGCACCTCACGCAGGCGTTTGCCCGTCTCCTCGGCCTGCTGCCAGCCCCGGTCGGTCAGGGCCAGCGCGTGGTCGGGCTCGCGTTCGTAGACGGTGTCATCAACATTGCCCGTTGACTCCCCGTGCCGGACAAGGACGATGCGCCGTGGTCGTGCCATGCCCAAACCCTAGATCGGCCGACGGCCTGCCGAGCACCTGTACGGGCTCCATACGGCGTAGGTCACACACCATCTGCACCCTGGGTCACATCAGAAACCGTGATGACCAGTCCCGACATCACACCGTCCAGCTCGGTTCCAGCTCCACGATGTCGCCTGTGAGGGCTGCGACGTCCGCCTCTATCTGGGCCCGCAGAGCCAGCCGCTCCACGCGCTCGGCGCGGTACTTGCCGTGCTCGGCCGCGGATCTCCACATCGACAGCACCATGAACTCGCTTCCGGGAGCCTCGCCGAACAGCCCGCGGATCATGCCCGGCGAGCCGGCCATCGCGGGGTTCCACACCTTTTCCTGCATCAGCGTGAAGTGCTCCGCACGTTCCTCGTGCACGCGGCAGTGGGCGACCCGTACCAGGTCGGCGTCGGTGAAGCGCGGCTCGAAGCCGGTCTTCACGTCGAAGCGGTAGTCGAAGAGCTTGACCTGGGCGTTCCTGAAAGTGCCCGACTGGGCCGTCGCCAGCCGGTCATGGGAGCGGGCCATGAAGGAGTCGTAGAAGGCACGGCTCTCCCAGAACGCGAAGACGTGCGCCACTCCCGGCCGCCCCCGGCTCCAGCCTCCGCCCTGTCCCCTGAACCCCGGCTCTCCCAGAAGCCCCGCCCACTTTCGCTGCCCCCGCTCGAAGCCGCGGCGGTCCACCACGGTGCAGCGAATCCACTTGACCAGCACCGCGCCATGGTAAGGCCACGGAGCGTGGCGCCGGTCACTCTCCGGGGGAGAGCTCTTCCGCACGCCCCCCAGCGCGCGTGGCAGGATGGGCAACCGGCCTTGCCCAACCGGCAGTTCAGGTCGAGGGGGCACCTGGGGAGACGGGGAAGGGAATCGTATGGTGCACGGCATCAACAAGGGGATTCGTAAGGTCGAGGTCTCGGTCAAGTGGGATCCGAGTCCGGCGGGGCAGCCGCCCACTGATCTGGACATCGTCGCCGCGACCTACCTGGCGAGCGCCCCGTACGGCGATCCCGCCTATGTGGTGCACTTCGACAGCCGCTCCCCCGACGGCACCATCTATCTCAACCGCGACAGCAAGGACGGCAAGGGCTTCGGCTGGGACGAGGTCATGACGCTGGAGCTGGACCGGCTCGACGCCCGGTACGCGCGCGTGGTGGTCGGCGTGGTCATCCAGCAGCGCTCCGCGCACCGGACGTTCGTCGGCGTGATCAATCCCGGCCTGCGGATCCGTGAGGGCTACACCGTGCTCGCCGAGGACGATTTCGGCAGCGTCCTCGGGTCCACGGCGACGACGATCGGCGAGTTCGTGCGCGAGGGTGCCGGCACCTGGGATTTCCACCCCGGTATCCACGGCTTCGACGACGACCCCGCGACCTTCACGCGGACCATGGGTCAGGCGCCGCAGCCCTGACCTGACGCCGTGAGGGCGGGACTGTGTCCGCGCAGGTCCGTCTCCGCCGGACAGGCGGCGAAGGCCCCCCACCGGTTACGGCGAGGAGGGGCGCCGGCGGACAGCCGGCGCCCCTCCTCTCAGGGCCTACGTGTCGGCAGGGACGTGTCCCTGCCCGAAATCAGCTGCAGCCGCTGGTCGAGCCGCAGCCCTCGCAGATGTAGCAGGAGCCGGCTCGCTGCATCTTCGTACCGCAGGAGAAGCACAGCGGGGCGTCGGCCTGGATGCCCAGCTGCATCTCCACCAGCTCAGCGCTGGTGTGGGCCTGCTGCGGGACGGGCTTGACCGCCTCGATCTCCGCCTTCGGGGTGGAGACGGCCTTCAGCTCCTGGGCTCGCGGCGCCGACTGGGCAAGGCCCTCCACGTCGACCTCGTCGTCGAGGGACTGCTCGTACGAGCCGGTCTCCAGGTGACGCTGGCGCTCCTCGGCGGAGTGGATACCGAGCGCGGAGCGCGTCTCGAAGGGCAGGAAGTCGAGCGCCAGGCGGCGGAAGATGTAGTCGACGATCGACTGGGCCATCCGCACGTCCGGGTCGTCCGTCATGCCGGCCGGCTCGAAGCGCATGTTCGTGAACTTCGAGACGTACGTCTCCAGCGGCACGCCGTACTGCAGACCCACCGAGACGGCGATCGAGAAGGCGTCCATCATGCCCGCGAGAGTCGAGCCCTGCTTGGACATCTTCAGGAAGACCTCGCCGAGACCGTCGTCCGGGTAGGAGTTGGCCGTCATGTAGCCCTCGGCGCCGCCGACCGTGAACGAGGTCGTGATGCCGGGCCGGCCCTTGGGGAGGCGCTTGCGGACCGGGCGGTACTCGACGACCTTCTCGACCGTCTCGCGGATGGTCGCCTCGGCCTTCGCCGTGACCGCGTCCTTCTCCGCCGTGCCCTTGTCCTTGGTCTTGGCGGAGAGGGGCTGGCCGACCTTGCAGTTGTCGCGGTAGATCGCGAGCGCCTTGACGCCCATCTTCCAGGCCTCGAAGTAGATCTCCTCGACCTCTTCGACGGTCGCCGACTCCGGCATGTTGACCGTCTTGGAGAGGGCACCGGAGATCCACGGCTGGATCGCGGCCATCATGCGGACGTGGCCCATCGCGGAGATGGAACGCTCGCCCATGGCGCAGTCGAAGACCTCGTAGTGCTCCGGCTTGAGACCCGGGGCGTCCACGACGTTGCCGTTCTCGGCGATGTGCGCGACGACCGCCTCGATCTGCTCCTCCTGGTAACCCAGGCGGCGCAGGGCCTGCGGGACGGTGCCGTTGACGATCTGCATCGAGCCGCCGCCGACCAGCTTCTTGAACTTGACCAGGGCGAGGTCGGGCTCGAGGCCGGTGGTGTCGCAGGACATCGCGAGACCGATGGTGCCGGTCGGGGCGATGACCGACGCCTGCGCGTTGCGGAAACCGTTCTTCTCGCCGAGGTGGAGAACGTCCTGCCAGGCCTCCGTGGCGGCGGCCCAGATCGGCGTGTCCAGGTCGTCCATGCGGACGGCCTTGGTGTTCTCGTCGGCGTGCTGCTTCATGACACGCAGGTGCGGCTGCGCGTTGCGAGCATACCCGTCATACGCCCCCACGACCGCGGCGAGTTCGGCGGAGCGGCGGTACGACGTGCCGGTCATCAGGGAGGTGATGGACCCGGCGAGGGCACGGCCGCCGTCGGAGTCGTACGCGTGGCCGGTCGCCATCAGCAGGGCGCCGAGGTTCGCGTAGCCGATGCCGAGCTGACGGAACGCGCGCGTGTTCTCGCCGATCTTCTGGGTCGGGAAGTCCGCGAAGCAGATGGAGATGTCCATCGCCGTGATGACGAGCTCGACGACCTTGGCGAAGCGCTCGACCTCGAAGGACTGGTGGCCCTTGCCGTCGTCCTTGAGGAACTTCATCAGGTTCAGCGAGGCGAGGTTGCAGGACGTGTTGTCCAGGTGCATGTACTCGCTGCACGGGTTCGAGCCGTTGATACGGCCGGACTCCGGGCACGTGTGCCAGTGGTTGATGGTGTCGTCGTACTGGATACCGGGGTCGGCGCAGGCCCAGGCGGCCTCGGCCATCTTGCGGAAGAGCGACTTGGCGTCGACCTCCTCGATGACCTCACCCGTCATGCGCGACGTCAGGCCGAACTTGCCACCCTGCTCGACGGCCTTCATGAACGTGTCGTTCACGCGGACCGAGTTGTTGGCGTTCTGGTACTGGACGGACGTGATGTCGTCGCCGCCCAGGTCCATGTCGAAGCCCGCGTCACGCAGGGCGCGGATCTTCTCCTCTTCCTTCACCTTGGTCTCGATGAAGCCCTCGATGTCGGGGTGGTCGACGTCGAGGATGACCATCTTGGCGGCGCGGCGCGTGGCGCCACCCGACTTGATGGTGCCCGCGGAGGCGTCGGCGCCACGCATGAAGGACACGGGGCCCGAGGCGTTGCCGCCGGAGGACAGCAGCTCCTTGGAGGAGCGGATGCGGGAGAGGTTCAGGCCGGCGCCGGAGCCGCCCTTGAAGATCATGCCCTCTTCCTTGTACCAGTCGAGGATCGACTCCATGGAGTCGTCGACGGACAGGATGAAGCAGGCGGAGACCTGCTGGGGCTGCGGGGTGCCGACGTTGAACCACACGGGGCTGTTGAAGCTGAAGATCTGGTGCAGGAGGGCGTACGCCAGCTCGTGCTCGAAGATCTCGGCATCGGCGGGCGAGGCGAAGTACTTGTAGTCCTCGCCCGCCTTCCGGTACGTCTTCACGATGCGGTCGATGAGCTGCCTGAGGCTCACCTCGCGCTGCGGGGTGCCCACGGCGCCCCGGAAGTACTTGCTGGTGACGATGTTGACCGCGTTCACCGACCAGAAGTCGGGGAACTCGACGCCGCGCTGCTCGAAGTTGACCGAGCCGTCGCGCCAGTTGGTCATGACGACGTCACGGCGCTCCCACGCAACCTCGTCGTACGGGTGCACGCCGGGAGTGGTGTGGATGCGCTCGACACGCAGTCCCTTGCTCGCCTTGGTGCCCTTGGCGCGGGAACTCCGTGCCGGACCACTCGCCGTCTCTGTCATGCCGCCTCCCTGTACGGGCTAAAACGCCCTGAAGTGCCCTGATGTTCCCGTGGCACGATGTTCTGTCTGGTGTTGCGGGCACCCACTCGCTACCGCCCGCAACAGGTCTTTGGTCGCCACCGTCCGGCCGGATCCGGAGTCGCCGTCCGGTCCCTGCCCGCCGGTCAGTCGGCGGCGTGGGCGGGCACGGGGACCTGAGCAGTCCCTCCGCACCCGCGGTCGTCTTCCTGGCTCCCCGCGACAGCGCCCTTGCCGTCGGTAGTGTCCGCGCGGTCCTCGTCGTCCGCGGCGGGGAGTCCCGTCTGTTCCCTGAGTTCCACGATCGCGGCCTCGAAGTCCTCCAACGAGTCGAACGCCCGGTAGACGGACGCGAATCGCAGATAGGCGACGAGGTCGAGTTCCTGCAACGGGCCGAGTATGGCCAGCCCCACGTCGTGGGTGGTCAGCTCGGCGCTTCCGGTGGCCCGCACCGCCTCCTCGACCCGCTGGCCGAGCTGGGCGAGCGCGTCCTCCGTGACAGGTCGTCCCTGACATGCCTTGCGCACGCCGTTGATGACCTTGGTGCGACTGAAGGGCTCGGTGACTCCGGACCGCTTCACCACCATGAGCGAGCACGTCTCCACGGTCGTGAAACGACGGGAGCAGTCAGGGCACTGGCGGCGCCTGCGGATCGACGTGCCGTCGTCGGTCGTACGACTGTCGACGACACGGCTGTCGGGGTGCCTGCAGAAGGGGCAGTGCATCAGCTTCCAACCCTCCTCACAGCAGACTCAATAGCCTCAGGAGGCCCCTCGGGCCCCTCGAAGCAGCCCCAAGCATAGGCGATCGCCGAGGGCTGGAAGACCCTGGGGACCACAACTTCTGGGCCGCTGCCGCAATCCAACCACTAGATGTGGGGATTGGCTTATACATCCAGGCCGTCAGCGCGTGTCGCGCATGTACTGGCATGTGCCCCGCGAACGCACCGCCACGCCGGACACGGATGCGCCGCAGCCGTACCGCTGCGGCGCATGCGGAGATACCGTGGGCGCCGCAGGGAGGTGACGTGGGACTCCCGCACAAACGGGGGTCGGTTCCCGGTTGACGGGATGCCGGATGGCAGACTGAGGCAGCAGCCCACGAGATCGTCGCCCCGGCGGTGAAGAGTACAACGATGGATCTCTTCGTCCGCCAGGCACCGCGTTAGCCATACACCCAGACACGTGATCAAGTCAGACACTTCACGGTTTTTCACTCGAACGTGTGTTTGGCGCAACCTTTCGAAAGCAACTACCGTTGTCCAGCAGGGAGACCATCGAGAGGGGCCGACGTGACCACCACCGCAGACAGTGCCACCATCACTGCCCAGGACCGCTCCCAGGGCCGACTCGAGCCGGTGCATGCGATGAACGAAGCCGCGAATCCCGAGGGGCAAAAGCGCTCCCTGCCTGGACGACCTCCAGGCATCCGGGCGGACAGCTCCGGACTGACCGACCGACAGCGCCGGGTGATCGAGGTCATCAGGGACTCAGTGCAGCGGCGCGGCTACCCGCCGTCGATGCGCGAGATCGGTCAGGCGGTCGGCCTGTCCAGTACATCGTCGGTCGCACACCAGCTGATGGCACTGGAGCGCAAGGGCTTCCTGCGCCGTGACCCGCACCGGCCGCGCGCCTACGAGGTGCGAGGCTCTGACCAGGGCGCCTCGGTGCAGCCCACCGACACCGCGGGCAAGCCGGCCGCGTCCTACGTTCCCCTGGTCGGCCGCATCGCCGCCGGTGGACCGATCCTGGCCGAGGAATCGGTCGAGGACGTCTTCCCCCTGCCCCGACAGCTGGTCGGCGACGGGGAGCTGTTCGTCCTGAAGGTCGTCGGTGACTCGATGATCGAGGCCGCGATCTGCGACGGAGACTGGGTCACGGTTCGCCGTCAGCCAGTCGCCGAGAACGGCGACATCGTCGCCGCGATGCTCGACGGCGAGGCCACCGTCAAGCGCTTCAAGCGGGAGGACGGCCACGTATGGCTCCTCCCGCACAACTCCGCCTACGAGCCGATCCAGGGCGACGACGCGACCATTCTCGGCAAGGTGGTGGCAGTACTGCGGCGCGTGTGACGGCTATGGCGGGCGGGCCGAACCGGCCCCCCGCCCTCTGACCGGGCCCCGGGACCCCTGCGCCGGTTCCGGGGCCCTGTGCTGTGCGGGGCAGCCTCTCGGGGGTCCACGGAGCCGTGCGCAGGTGGCCGCCGCTGGTACATGGGCAGCTGTGGTTGGCGCACCGATACCTTCGGCCGGGGCCTTTCCGTCCTGGGCACATCGCATCGCGGTTTCCCTGTCGCCGTGCATGGGACAGGGAAAACCCGATCATCCTCTCCTTGCGATCACTCCGCGTCGGCCTCTTCCGCCACCTTCGCTACGGCGTCGATCGCGGCCAGCGACTTACGGACCTGGTTACGGTCGGTGGTGTACCAAAAGCCGGGCAGTGACGCCTTCAGATAGCTCCCGTATCGGGCCGTGGCCAGTCGCTGGTCCAGTACGGCGACCACACCCCGGTCCCCCGTCGCGCGGACCAGGCGGCCGGCTCCCTGGGCCATGAGCAGTGCGGCGTGGGTCGCGGCGACCGCCATGAAGCCGTTACCCCCGGCGTCCTCCACCGCTTTCTGGCGCGCACTCATCAAAGGGTCGTCCGGGCGCGGGAACGGGATCTTGTCCATGACCACCAGCTGACAGCTGGAACCCGGCACGTCGACGCCCTGCCAGAGCGACAGCGTGCCGAAAAGGCAGGTCTTCGGGTCGGCCGCGAAGTTCTTGATCAGCTCGCCGAGGGTCTCCTCGCCCTGGAGGAGGATCGGGAACTCGGGAATGCGGGAGCGCAGTTCCTCCGCGGCGAGCTGAGCTGCCCGCATCGAGGAGAAGAGCCCCAGGGTGCGGCCGCCGGCCGCCTGGATCAACTCCGTGAGCTCGTCGAGCATGTCCCCGCGGTCGCCGTCCCGTGCGGGTCGCGCAAGGTGCTTGGCGACGTACAGGATGCCCTGCTTGGGGTAGTCGAAGGGCGAGCCCACGTCGACGCCCTTCCACTGCGGAAGGTCTTCCCCCTCAGTGCCCTCCGGAGCGAGCCCCAGGGAGGCGCCCACGCCGTTGAAGTCACCGCCCAGCTTGAGGGTCGCCGAGGTCAGGACGACGGAGCGGTCCGCGAACAGCTTCTCTCTCAGCAGGCCCGACACGGACATGGGGGCCACGCGCAGGGAGGCACCGAAGCGGTCGTGACGCTCGTACCAGACGACGTCCCACTCGGAGCCGTTCGTGATCCGCTCCGCCACGTCGTGCACGCTCTCCACGGAGGCAAGTGCCTGCTTGCGGACCGCGTCCTCGTCCTGCACGGACTTGTCACGGGTCGCGCCGATCGCTGAGATGACCGTGCGCGCCGCGTCGCGCAGCGCCATGAGGGCGTAGCCCAGGTCTTCGGGGATCTCTTCCAGCCGACCCGGCAGGGCCAGTTCCATCAGCCGCTCGAAGCCCTCGGCGGCGGTCTGGAGCTGGTCCGCCGCCTTCTCGTTGGCGAGTTTGGCGGCGCGGCGCACCGCGCGGTTGACCTGCCCGGGGGTGAGCTCGCCGGTGGCGACTCCGGTGACCCGCGAGACCAGCTCGTGGGCCTCGTCGACGATCAGCACCTCGTGCTGCGGAAGGACCGGCGCACCCTCGATGGCGTCGATCGCGAGGAGCGCGTGGTTGGTGACGACGACCTCGGCGAGCTTGGCCCGCTCACGGGCCATCTCCGCGAAGCACTCCGCGCCGTACGCGCACTTGGTGGCGCCCAGACATTCTCGTGAGGAGACCGACACCTGAGCCCAGGCTCGGTCCGAGACACCCGGCGTGAGGTCGTCCCGGTCGCCGTTCTCCGTCTCGTCCGACCAGTCGCGCAGCCGGAGCAGGTCCTGGCCCAGTTTGCTGGTCGGAGCGGCCGCCTCGAACTGGTCGAAGAGCCCCTCCTCCTCGTCCTGCGGAACGCCCTCATGCAGACGGTGCAGACACAGGTAGTTCGACCTGCCCTTGAGCATGGCGAACTCCGGGCGCCGGCGCAGCAGCGGATGCAGTGCGTCGACCGTGCGCGGAAGGTCCCGCTCCACGAGCTGGCGCTGCAGCGCCAGGGTTGCGGTCGCGATGACGACGCGCTCCCCGTGCGCGAGTGCGGGCACCAGATAGCCCAGTGACTTTCCGGTGCCGGTGCCGGCCTGCACGAGCAGATGGGCACCGTCGTCGATCGCCTCGGCGACGGCTTCGGCCATGGTCACCTGGCCGGGGCGCTCCGTACCGCCGACGGCAGTGACGGCAGCGTGCAGGAGTTCAGGGAGTGAGGACTTCGTCATAGCCCGACCACCCTACGGCCCGGCACTGACAAACGGGTGATCAAGGCGAGGGGCAGGGGACGGATCAAGACGCGCGTCCTTCGGTCGGGGCTCGCATCGGCTCGCTTGGGATCGGGACGGCTTCGCTTGGGAGTGGAATGGGATTGCTTGGGATCGGGGCGGGTCCGGTTGGGATCGTGCTGGGCCCCCGGTCGGGTTTGTGGTGGGCCCCGGTCGGGTTCGTGGTGGGTCAGGTTCGGGTCGGGATCAATCTGGCGGGGTTTCGGGGGCTGCCTTCGCGTCTGCGCTTGTTCGGGGCGTCCGTGGGGAGAGTCGATTCGTCGGGGGTCGGATCGGGGCAGGTTCACGGTCGGTTGCACGGGGCCGGGGTCGGTGCGAAAACGGCTCGGCGCGCATGGGAACCGGATCGGCTCGAGCGGTGTACCAAAAGTGATGACGCGATGACATGGCGCTACAGCAGATGACGGAGGGACCGGTCGCGGACCACGAGGGCGGCCTGCTTGGCGGGCAGGTCGATCTCGGCGGAGAAGCGGAAGCCGGCAGCGAGGAAGGAGGCGATGGAGGGCATGTTGCGAAGGTCGGGCTCCGCGACGACGCGGGCGCAGGCGGGCCGTTTGTCCAGGACGAGATCGGCCACGGCTCTCAGGAGTGTGCTGCCGAGCCCTCGGCCGCGGTCTGCGACACCACCGAGGAGGAGGTGGATACCCGTGTCGTGAGGTCGGGCGGGATAGTGGCGGGCCAGTGGGTCCAGGTCAGCCCGATAGATCTCCCAGTAGCTCATGGGGTTGCCCGCCAGCATTCCGATGCACGGGACGCTGCGTCCGTCTCCGTCGATCTGGTTCTGCATGTGGTGCTCCGCCACGGACTGAGCGCCCGCCAGGTCCCAGAACGCCGCGACGGCGGGGTCGTTCATCCACCGGCTGACGAGAGCGAGATCCCGTTCGACACGCACAGGGACGAGTTGGAACACACCGGCAGGGGTGTCGGTCGGTCCCCAGCCGGCCACGCCGTCGAGAAGGTCGTCACCGGCAGAGGGACCGACGGCCGGCGATGCCGTGCTCTTGAGGCGGCCCTGGGTCCTGTCGAGCTCGGCTCGCTCCTCTTCCAGGAGCGCGATGAGCTCGTCCGGCAGGCGCAGCTCGAGGGTGTCCTCGCTGTCGGAGCCCGCGTCGAGGACCGATCCGGCGAGACTCTCGCCAGTGGCGGTGGCGGTGGCTGTGCTGTGGGTGATCGGGGCGGTCCCGGCGCCGTTGCTCGCGTCGTTGGGAGGCACGGCGACGCTCCTTTCAGAAGGTGAGGTGGTCATGGTCCCCAGGGCGAAGGACGCGGGGATGGTCAAGGAACAGGTCAGAGGTGGAAGGAGGTAGGTGGGTGGTGGTCAGGCGAACCCGTCGGTGGTGGCGGGAAAGAGGTGGTGGTTCCGGAGGCCGTCAGGAGTGGATGGGGTTGGCGATGGTGACGTAGACGGACTGGCTGTCGACCGGGCCGACGAGTTCGTCGAGGCCGTGCAGGCGGGTCAGCAGGTTCGCCTTACTGCGCAGGACGGGTGAGTCGAGCAGCTGGGCGGGCAGTGAGGTGCGCAGCCGGGCGGGGCCGGAGGCGACGTCGTCGAGGAAGCGCCGGAAGGCGGCCAGCAGCAGTTGTTCGTCGGCCAGACGCTGCGAGCCGAACGCTCCGATGAGTCCGAAGACGTTGTTGATGGCGAGGTAGTACGCGAAACGCTCGTCCGTCACCTCGTCGGAGACGAAGGTGTCGCTGTGCTGGCCGATGCCGGGCAGTCGGGCGTCCAGTTCCGCACGCCGGGACTCGCGGAAGTAGTAACCCTGGTTGTCACGGTAGCGGCCACCTGTGGGCCAGCCGGCGGCGTCCAGCAGCACCAGGGTGTTCTGCTGGTGGGCCTCCAGGGCGATGCCTGCCTCCGCGTCCAGCCACAGCACCGGGCGAACGACCCGTTCCAGGTAACGCAGGAACCACTCGGCGGCGACGGCCGCAAGTGGGCGGCCGGTCCGGTCGGCGAGGTTGGTGACGACCTCGGCAAGACGGGTGCGTGGAGCCTGCTGGTCCGCCACCGATGGGCGCCCTACGGCGCTCGGCCGGTCATGCGGTCGAGGGGAGACGAGTCCTGCGATGCACGAGACGTCGGTGGAAGGGCTGAACGGGTTGTGGCGGATCACCACGTCGAGGCCAGGCACGGGGTCGCCGTCCGGTCCGTCGACGGCGAGCCAGGCCGGGTCGCGCACGATGTCGAACCCGGGGTGCGCGGCCTGCCACTGCTGGGAGAGACCGCCGCGCAGGAGTCGGTGCACCTCGACGCCACGGTGGAGTTCCTTGCGGAGGTTCTCACGACGGGAGTTGGTGATGCGCAGCCCCAGGGACAGCTTGAGCATGGCGGGAGCGCCGGACCTGTGAACAGTACGTACGGAGGAGGTGGGGTGCCAGGCAGAGCCCTGGACACCGAGATCGCGGAGAAGTCCGGCGTCGAGCAGAGTCGCGATCTCGGGGCGGTGCCGGACCTCGGCCATCTGCCAGGGGTGGACCGGCAAGGCGGTGTAGCCGTCGGGCAACGGCAGTGGGGACTTCGCCAGGCCTGCCGTGAGCTGGGGAGCGGCGACCGGACGCCCGCGTTCGGTCCAGGCCGAGTCGGTGGCGAGAACAGCAGGGGCGACCGCCAACCAGTGCAGAACGAACGAGCCGCCCAACTCGGGTGAGTACCGACGTGCTTCGGACTCGGTGAGACCCTCTCGGCTCTTCGGGGTCGGGTGCAGCGGATGTCCGAGTACGAGTGCCTGTTCGGCGGAGAGGAAGAGATCGGGCTGTTCGGCGGGGCGCTTCCGGTATGCGCAGATGAACGTGGCGGTTCGACGGACGGAGTCGGCCACACGTGCCACGAGGTCAGCGCTGTCGGGCACTGCGGGCGCGTCCACCGGGTTCGGCCTTCCGCGCGCCTCCCTCGCAAGGAGTGCCGCGATCGTGACGGCATCGGCGGGCGGGGACTGTGCAGGGGCATCGGCCAGGCTCGGGAGGCCGAAGCGGTGCCATCCGGTCTGGGACCAGTAGTGGACGGGGACAAGCAAGGAGGTGCCGCTGGCAGGGAGCGGGATGCGAAGGGGCCCGTTGTCGGGGGAGGGGAGGCCGGCTTCGCGTACCCAGCAGCGCAGCAGGTTCTCCACGGCGGCGGCCTCGGCTGCGGTGTGTACGTCCGGGTGCTCCAGGAAGTCCGGCGTGAGGCCGGGAAACCGTCCGACGTCAGGCGATTCTCCGTGGGTGGGGGCCGCTCCGCTTGGTGAGTCCGAGGCGGTCTCTTCCAGGATGGCCGGTCGCTGCCGGGACTGTGCGGCGTCGATGGCCTGTCGCCGTCGGGGCTCCGCCGCGTGGGAGTGGCGTGGAGCCGGTGTGGGCGAGGGGCCGGCGGATGTGGGGATGGCGTTCAAGGCTGAGGTCCTCGGGGGTGGTTCCGGGGTGGTTCTGCGGTGATGGGAGGGAGGGGTTCGAGTAGGGGTTTCCGGTTTCGAGAACTTCTGGGGGTGGTTCGAGGGATGGGTCCGAGTGAGGTTTCGGGTGGTTCCGGAGTGGCTCTGAACGGGGGCACGGGTGGTGTCGAGTGGGGGTGCCGGATGGTGTGTCGGTGGCCTGCGTGTGCGGTGGTGGTCGCCGGAACGCGAGGGGGGCCTGCGACGGACAACCTGGAGAGGGGCGAAGCCGCCTACGGGGTACGGGCTTTGGGAGGCGCGGCCGCCGTGGGCTTGTGGGCGGGCAATCGCGTGGCTGGTCGTGGGGCTAGCCCGCGCGTTCGGCTGCGTCGTTGTGCGATCTGGGCCGTCGCTGCGGGTGATGCGTTCGGCCCTCACGGGTACGGCTGCGGGCCACCGCGGCCACCGCGTCGGACAGACGGTCGAGCACTGCGGTCGCCTGCTCGTCACTGATGGTCAGCGGTGGGAGCAGCCGTACGACGTTCGCGCGAGGGCCGCCGACTTCGACGATCAGGCCGCGGCGCAGGCACTCCCGCTGGACCGCGGCCGCCAGTTCGGGAGCGGTCGGCCGGGAGGAGTGCGGGAGGTCCGGCATCGGAGCCGGTTCCGGTGTTCCGTTACGGACGTGGGCCGGCCCCGGGACTGGGGCTGGGCCGACCAGGGTTCCAGGAACGTCGACGCCCCTCGGTGCGCCAGGCTTGCGATCCCCTTCGGGATCTACCAGCTCGACCCCGATCATCAGTCCGCGTCCCCGCACGGCCCCGATGTGCGGGAACTCCGTTGCCAGGTCGCGCAGTCGGGCGAGCATACGGAAGCCCAGAGTCGCCGCTCTTTCGGCAAGGTGGTTTTCGCGGACGTAGGCCAGGGTGGCGGTGCCGGCGGCCATGGCGAGTTGGTTGCCGCGGAAGGTGTCTGCTTGGGCATCGGGCTGCTGTACGTCCAACTCGTCGCGGTAGACCACTACGGAGAGGGGGAGGCTGCCGCCGATGGCCTTGGACAGGACCATCACGTCGGGCGTGACGTCGCTGTGGTCCACCGCCCAGAAGGCGCCCGTGCGCCCGACCCCCGTCTCAACCTCGTCGGCGATCAGCGGGATGGATCGGGCAGCCGTGATGCGACGCATGAGCCGCATCCACTCGTCGGGCGCGGGAAACACACCGTCCTCGCTGCGGACGGGGTCGACGACCCATCCGGCAGGAAGTGGCGGGTGCGGTTCGGGGTCGTTGAGGAGGGCCTCGGTCCAGTGGGCCGCACGTTCGGCGTCATGAACGCCGGCGACACCGAAGGGGCAGCGGTGGTCGTACGGAGAGAGCAGACGCGCGAGGTGGGGCTCGGCGTCGGGCCGGGAGGAGCGGAGCGCTCCGACCGTCATCTCGTGGTGGGCGTCCGTGTAGGTGAGGATGCCGGTGCGTCCGGTCGCGGCCCGTACGAGCTTGAACGCGGCCCTCATCGCGTCGCTTCCGGCCGGACCGCAGAACTGCACGCGTGCATGGTCGGCGAGGCCTGGCGGCAGGGTGTGAAACAGCTCGGCGGTGAAGGCGTCCTGGACAGGTGTTGCCAGGTCGGGTACGTGCAGAGGTGCTCCCGAATCGAGGACCCTGCGGATCGCTTCCAGGACCACGGGATGGTTGTGGCCGAGTGCCAAGGTGCCCGCACCGGAGAGACAGTCCAGGTAACGACGGCCGTCCGCGCCCTCGATGGTCAGCCCGCGTGCGCGTACGGGCACGATCGGCAGGGCGCGTGCGTAGGTGCGCGCCGCCGGCTCGCGGGCCGGTTGCCGCCCCGGCATTCCCGGCCGTGGCATTCCCTGCCGTGGGATTTGCTGCCGTGGGGAGCGTGCCGCCACGGCACCGCGCATTACCGACACTTCTACGGCGGGTGCCGGCACCGCGTCGGGCTCCTGTACGGCCACGGACATCAGCGTGCCTTCACGCGTCCGTGCGACCTCGGACACTCCGACGCCCTTGGGGGCCACGGCCTCGGAGGTCCCGGTCTCAGGGGTTCCCTTGGACGAGGTCCCGGCCTCAGGGGCTCCTTCGGACGAAGAGTCGGTCACGGCCACGGTTCCCCGTCCTCCCGCTGTCCACGAACGAGGGGTTTCTCGCGCCTCGCCCAGTTCGAACACGACATCCCATGAGCAGCCTCGACGCCCCGAGGGGATCTGAGCACAAGGGACCGGACACCTTCAGCCCCCACGGCTACCAACCCCGGACCGCTCAACGAGTTACGGGCTACCGCAAGATCATTGCCGTGGCCGAAACAGCGCCTGCCGGGATGGGCTCGCGCATCGGATTCGTCGATGGTCCGGTCGGCGCCCCTGGCCTACGGCGCCCCGCTGCCGGGCCGGCGCGACAGCGGCTCGGCCGGCAGTGGCGCCGCGAGTGAACTGGACCGAGGGCCTGACGGACACGGTCGGCTGGCTCGCTCAGATGTGGGCCGGCGACCACCCGAACAACTACGAACGGTGATGGAATCGCACATGTCTTTATTGAGCTCCTTTCACATGTTTGAGACGACTGTGGTGCGGCACCCAGGGGACCGGAGCCCACCCACCGGACAGCCTGGAGCGGCCCCATGCCCTTCCTCCGAACCAACGCCGCGTTCCACGAACTGGCCGCCGCACCGATCGAAGACGGCAGGACCGTCGCCGCTGCGGAGGAGGGTTTCAGCCGGCGTAAGCACGACAAGTGCCCGGTTCCGTTCCCCGCGTGGGAGCTGCCGGAACGCTCCGCCCATTGGTGCGCCGAAGTGCGGCCGGGGAGCTGGACGCCGTCGCATACGCGTTCGAGCCGGCGCCGGCCCGGCCCGCGGCGGAGACGGCTCTGTCCGATCCTGGGGCCGCGCTGCCGCAGGAGTACGCGCGCAGTTCCCACGAGTTACTGGCCGAGGCGGCCCTGCCCGGAGTCGACCCGGCCAAGGTCGTCTTCCCTCCCCACCATGTGGGCGCGGCGCAGGCCTGCTCGGCCGGGCCTGCCTCCCCGCACCCAGACACGCCGTCCTCGACGGCCGCGGCGAGGACCTCTCGCATCTCACGGGCCGCTCCCATGAGGGCCGACTCGACACACTCGCGACGCGGGCGCTGCTCCACTCCCCCGGCCTGGCCTACGAAGGGCTCACAGTGAACACCAGCCTCGACTCCGCCGGGCGACCGATGGTCGACGATCCGCGCGACGCGCTGGAGTATCTCGGCTCCGCGCCCCTCAGCCTTCTGGCATTCGGGACGTACGCGGTGCGCAGGGGGACGGCGTTCGGCGGCGGGAGGGAACACGCATGACCGACTACGCCGTCGTGATTCCCACCCTGGCCCGCGACACGCTCGCCGACTGTCTCGCCGCCCTCGCCGCGGCCACGGGCCCGCGGCCGCGCGAGATCGTCCTTGTCGACGACCGGCCCGAGCCCGAACTCGGCGCGTTGGAGCACGGACTCGCCGTTCTCGGCGATCTGCGGGGCAGCACCACCGTGCTGACCAGCGCGGGACGCGGGCCGGCTGCCGCCCGCAACACCGGTTGGCGTGCGGTGACCTCACCCTGGGTCGTCTTTCTCGACGACGACGTCCAGGTCGGGCCGCACTGGTGCGACCAGCTCGCGCGGGACCTGACCGAGGCCACCCCCGACACCGGCGCCGTGCAGGGCGTGATCGCCGTACCGTTGCCCGGTGAGCGGCGCGCCACCGACTGGGAGCGCGGTACCGCCGGCCTCGCCCGGGCGCGGTGGATCACCGCCGACATGGCGTACCGCACCGACGCCCTCAAGCAGGTCGGCGGCTTCGACGAACGTTTCCGGCGAGCCTTCCGCGAGGACGCCGACATCGCGCTGCGTGTGCTGAACGCCGACTGGCGCATCCGCCAGGGCCGCCGTACCACCCGCCACCCCGTGCGGCCCGCCGACCGCTGGGTGTCCCTGCGCGCCCAGCGCGGCAACGCCGACGACGCGCTGATGCGGCAACTCCACGGAGCCGACTGGTGGGAGAAGGCGGTGGCGCCACGCGGTCGCTTCCGTGCGCACGTCGCGCTGACAGCCACGGGAGCGGCGGCCTGCGCCCTCGCCGCCGTACGACACCGTCGGGCCGCCGCGGCCGCCGCGCTCGGCTGGCTCGCGGGAACCGGCGAGTTCGCGTGGACCCGCATCGCGCCCGGACCGCGCACCCGCCACGAGGTCGCCACGATGGTCGTCACCAGCGCGCTCATCCCGCCCGCCGCCGTCTGGCACCGGCTGAACGGCCGGTTGCGGCACCGGGGCGCTCGGCCATGGGCGGAGGCGGCGCGGTGAACCGGGTCGGAGCCGTGCTGTTCGACCGCGACGGCACCCTCGTGCACGACGTTCCCTACAACGGCGACCCCGAGCGGGTCCGCCCGGTCGAAGGAGCCCGGGAGGCACTCGGCCTGCTGCGTGCCCGCGGCATCCGCACCGGCGTCGTCAGCAACCAGTCCGGCGTGGCTCGCGGCCTGATCAGCGCGGCGGACGTGCGCCGCGTCAACGCGCGCGTCGACGAGACTCTGGGCCCCTTCGACGTGTGGGCCGTCTGCCCCCACGGGCCCGGCGACGGCTGCCACTGCCGCAAGCCCGCACCCGGTCTCGTGCTGTGGGCGGCCGGGCGGCTGTGTGTGGACCCGGCCGACCTGGTCGTCATCGGCGACATCGGCGCCGACGTCGAGGCCGCCCGCCGGGCCGGCGCCCACGGCATCCTCGTACCAAACGCCGCCACCCGACCGGAAGAGACGGCCGCCGCGGATCATGTCGCCCCCGACCTGCTCAGCGCGGTGCGCGCTGTGCTGGAGAGGCGGGGAGACGACGTCACGCCGCCGGCCGACGGCCCGAATCGCCGCTTCATCGACCCGGGCTACGACGAGCGGGGAAACGCGGGCTACGGCGAGCAGGTCGATGCCGACTACGGCGGGCGGCTCGATGCGGGCTACGGCCGAGAGGTCGATGAGGCCTACGACCGGCACCTCGACCAGAGCTACGACCGGCACCTCGACGCACGACGCGATGACCGCCACACCGACCCGGGCTACGGCCGGCCCGACCCGCGGCGGAGCGCCGGCGATGAGCAGCCTGCCGAACCCCGCGAGTGGCCGATGGCAAGGCCTGAGCTGCCGGGTGAGCAGGGAGAGCGGCTCACGGTCGGCCACCAGCAGCCGAGCGGGCCGAGCGGGCCGAGCGGGCCGAGGGAGTGGCGCACAGCAGCCGGCCTGCAGCAAGGCAGGCAACGGGTGAACGGAAACGAGAACGCGGACAGGGCCGAGACCGGCCGCGAGAACGGAAACGGGAACGGGAACGGGAACGGGAACGGGAGGTGACGGTCACATGGCCGGCAAAGCACCCCTTCTGCTGGACGCCGGGCGCGTCGGGCTGCTCCAGGCCGCCCGCGGGATCGGTGACTGCCTGGTCGTCTGCGTCGACTCGGACGCGCCGGTACAGCGCCGCAAGGGTGCGGGCCGGCCGGTCGGTCCGTCGGCCGACCGGGGCCGCGTGCTGCGCGCCCCGGACTGCGTCGACGCCGTGGCCGTGTTCGACGAGGACACGCCGGAACGCCTCATCGCCGACCTGCGCCCCGACATGTGGGGCAAGGGCGGCGACTGCACCGGCGCGGAACTGCCCGAGGCGGTGCTGCTCGAGGAGTGGGGCGGGCAGGCCGTGCTCCTGCCGTACCTCGACGGACGGTCGTCCACGGCACTGATGGCACGGGCTGCGGCAGACGCGGAGGACGCGGCATGAGCGGGTCCGCCGCGCCACTGCGCATCCTGGTGCTGCGGGCGCTGGGCCTCGGGGACATGCTGGCCGGTGTACCCGCGCTGCGCGCGCTGCGCCGGGCGTTCCCGGGGCACGAGCTGGTGCTGGCCGCGCCCGCGGAACTGGCCCCGGTGGCCGCGGCGACGGGCGCCGTGGACAGGTTGCTGCCCGCCTCCGCCCCGGGCCGCGCCGTACCGCGCACCCTGGACTGGGACGGCCCGCCGCCGGACGTCGCCGTGGACCTGCACGGCAACGGCCCGTCAAGCCACCGGCTGTTGAGTGACCTGCGTCCGAAGCGACTGCTCGCCTTCGGCCACCCGGAGACACCGGAGATCGAGGGCCCGCAGTGGCGTGCCGAGGAACACGAGCGGGACCGCTGGTGCCGGCTGCTGGCCTCCTACGGCATCCCCGCCGACCCTGCCGACCTGCTGCTGCCCGGTCCGTCCGAGGCGTCCCCGGCTCCCGGTGCCGTCGTACTGCACCCGGGAGCCGCGGCCCCCTCGCGCCGCTGGCCGGCCGACCGCTTCGGGGATGTCGCGACGGCCCTGCGCGAACGGGGCCACCGGGTGGTCGTCACCGGAGGAGCGGGAGAGGACGAACTGGTGGCCTCGCTCGCGGAACGGGCGGGGCTGCCGAAGAGTGACCTTCTCGTCGGCGGCCTGCCCTTCGCGGGGTTGTCCGCGCTCGTCGCCGAGGCGCGGGCGGTGATCAGCGGCGACACCGGTGTGGCACACCTTGCCGTCGCCTACGCCACCCCTTCGGTCACCCTCTTCGGCCCGGTACCGCCGAGCCGTTGGGGTCCGCCGGAGTGCCCCCGCCACCGCGCCCTGTGGCACCCGGGCCCGGACGGCGAAGGCGACCCCCACGGATCGCGACCGGACCCGGGCCTGCTCCGGATCACTCCGCGCGACGTGCTGGCGGCGGTGCGCTCACTGCCGATGCCTGACGCCTGCCCGGCCGGTGCACGGTGACCGACGACGGCGGCCCCACACCTGCCGGCCGACACAGCAGCCCGGGCAGGCAGACACCCGTTGCCCAGAGCCGCCCAGCATCCACCTCCACGCCCACTCCACCCCCACCCACTCCCCCTGATCCCTCCCACTCCCCCCTCCGCACCCCGTTCCACCCCCGCCCCTTCCCTCACACCGCCCCTTCCCCGGGGCCGCCCGTGGACGCTTCAACAGAACGCTCAGCCATAGGTGTTGTCATCGCGACCCGTAACCGCTCCGCCCGTCTGGCCGTGACCCTCCGTCATCTGCTGGACCTTCCGGAGCGGCCGCAGATCGTCGTGGCCGACAACGCCTCCACCGACGACACCCGCGCCATGCTCGTCCGGGACTTCCCCCGGGTGCGCGTGCTGGCGCTGCCCTCCAACCGCGGCGCGCTCGCCCGCACCCACGGCCTCCGTGCCCTCGACACGCCGTACGTCGCCTTCAGCGACGACGACTCCTGGTGGGCGCCCGGGGCCCTGGCCACCGCCGCCGGGCTCCTCGACAGCCATCCGCGGCTCGGCCTGCTCGCCGCCCGCACCCTCGTCGGACCGGAGGAGACAGCCGACCCCCTCAACGACGTCCTCGCCGCCTCGCCCCTCGGCCCCGCCGACGACCTGCCCGGCGTCCAGGTCCTGGGCTTCCTGGCCTGCGCCGCGATGACGCGACGTACCGCCTACCTCGACGCGGGCGGCTTCCACCCGCTGCTGTTCTTCGGCGCCGAGGAGACCCTGCTCGCCTACGACCTGGCCGCGCGCGGCTGGGGCGTCGCCCACTCCCCCGAGGTGGTCGCCCACCATCACCCGGCGCCCAGCCCGCGCTCCGACCGCCCGGCCGTCGTACGCCGCAACGAACTGCTCACCTCATGGCTGCGCCGCCCCGTGCCGCACGCGCTCGCCCGCACCCGCGCCCTGGCCGCCGACGCCCGCCGCGACCACGCCGCCCGCCGCGCCCTCCGCGAAGCGCTCGTCCGCCTGCCCGCCGCGTCGCGCGCCCGCCGCCCGCTGCCCCCGCATGTGGAGCGGGCAGCCCGCCTGCTGGGGGAGACCGACCGAGGTCCGGCATGACCGACGACCGCACCACCGCCGTACCCAGGCCCTCCGGTTCGTAAGTCGCGTCCACCCACGGCTGCGACCGGCCGGCGAGAAGAACCTGCTCGCCGCCCGAACCCCGCGCCCGGTGCCCGGCGCCCCGCACCCGTGACCCCGCACCCCGTAACCCGTAACCCCGGGTCAGCCGGCCCGGTCCACGACCCGCGTCTGCAGGGCCTCGACGAGGCGGTCGGCGCCGTCCCGGACGACGCCCTCGCGGAACTCGGCGGCGATCTGGCGCGCGGTGACGGAGCCGGTGGTCAGGCACCAGTGCCACCAGCGTTCCAGCAGGCGCCCATCCAGTTGCTCGGCGGGCACGAGCGCGGGCCAGTCGCAGGCGCGCGCCTGCGCGGTCACGTTCGCCCCGCCCGCCACCGGGTCGACGGCCAGCGCCGGAACGCCCGCGCGCAGCGCCAGGACCAGCCCGTCCAGCCCGTCCGTGACGACGAGGTCCAGCCGGGTGAGCACGGACTCGAGCTGGGCCGGCGTCGCGCACAGGCGCCAGTCGCGGGTGTCGAGCCGCGTGTCGAGCTGCAGGCAGGCGCAATCCTTCCCGGCCAGCCACGAGGTGACCTCCTCGGCGACCCGAACGTGTCGGCGCTGCGGGCCGTGCTCGTGCTGACCGTGCGTGAGCACGACGCCGACGACTGGCCGCTGGGGCGGTGCGGGCGCGCGGGCCGCCAGGTCCCGGCCGGGCTCGGTGTCCGAGGCGTCCCGCGCCAGGACGCGGTGGAACCCGGTCACGGCGGGGCTGCCCGGCGCGATGACGGACGTCCCGACCGCGATCCGTACGCAGTGCGCGAACCTTCGGTGCAGTTCCTCGATCTGCTCGCCGTGCACCGGACCGCACACGAACACGAGGTGGGAGTAGTCCCCGGGCCGCACGTCCTCCAGGTGCAGGGCCTCGGGGCGGAACCCGGGGCTCCAGGCGACGTCGTGGGCGATGCCCGCATGCCCGAGCACGTCCCGGACCCGTTCCAGGGCCAGCACGTCCCCGGCGGTCGCCTCTCCGCGCGGGAAGCTGAACCACCCGGTCAGCAGCAGTCTCCGGTGGGGCTCGCGGGTCTCCGGGATCGCTCCCAGCGGTTGCTCGTGCATAGTTCGACCGGGTTCCCGGCGAGCCGGAGGGCAATCACCGGTGCCGGCGAGACCGCTGGTACGGCGGGGGGCCGGGACCCACACGGCCAGGTCGGACAGCCTGTAGCCGAACCGTTGCCGCCCTGTCCGAAGTCCCCCACAGGGAGCGCATAGTGTGTGATGCCGTTCGGGTACCCGCGCTGATCGCGCGGGGCCGCCCGAGCAGGCAACATCACCGGCTCGGAACCGAGTTCAGACAGCGGAACTCGCGTTGAGCACGCCCCGGCCCGTCAACGTACGTCACAGCAGATCACAGCACTTCAAGGCACCTCAGGGGGAGTCAGACCATGGGATCCATACGGCCGTCGTTCACCGCTCGGGGGGAGAGTCGCCGGGAGGGGGCGCGCCGCAGGACTTCCCCCGTGCTGGCCACTGTCGCGCTCGCTTCGGCCCTCGCGCTCACGGCCACCGCCTGCGATTCGGGCGACTCGCAGGCCGACGGACAGACCTCCGCCTCCGCCTCGTCGAACGGCGACGGCAAGATCAAAATCCCGGACAACATCAAGGAAAAGCTCAAAGAGCACGGGATCGACGTCGACAAGTGGAAGGACGGCGCCTGGAAGAACTGGGACAGGGACGACTGGCTGCGTGAGGCCCAGGACTACGTCAATCCGATCATCGAGGGCCTGTGGGACCCGGATCGGATGCGTGGCGCCGACGACCCGGACAAGGTGGTCGACCCCGGCGACCTCGCCGATGACCAGGGCGTGACCGACCCGACGCCCGCGTCGGTCGACGCGAAGTCCGTGCCGCCCGCGTACCACGCCAACGCAGCCGAGGCGGGCAAGGTGTTCTTCGACTCCCCCGAAGGCACGATGGTGTGCTCGGCGACGGTCGTCCAGGACCCGGCCCATCCCGGCAAGTCCAACCTGGTCTGGACGGCGGGCCACTGCGTCCACGCCGGAAAGAAGGGCGGCTGGTATCGCAACATCGCGTTCGTGCCCTCGTACAACGACAAGGGTGAAACGGCCGAGCAGTTGCAGAACGTCCCCAAGGAGGAGGTCGCTCCGTACGGCGTCTGGTGGGGCGACTGGGCGCAGACCTCGCAGCAGTGGATCGAGCAGGGCGGTGCGACGGGCGGCGACGGCGCCCCGTACGACTTCGCGGTCATCCATGTGACGCCCGAGGAGGGCAGCGGCGGCAAGTCGCTGGAGGAGACGGTCGGGTCGGCGCTACCGGTCGACTTCAAGGCCCCGGCCGTTCCGAAGGTGCCAAGCATCACGGCCACCGGGTATCCGGCCGCGGCGCCCTACGACGGGCAGAAGCTGTACCAGTGCACGGACCGGCCGGGCCGGCTGTCGATCACCGCGTCGGCCCCGACGATGTACCGCATCGGGTGCAGCATGACCGGCGGTGCGTCCGGCGGCGGCTGGGTCGCGACGGGCTCGAACGGCAAGCCGGCGCTCGTCTCCAACACCTCGATAGGCCCGGTGACTTCGGGCTGGCTGGCCGGACCGCGGCTGGGTGACGTGGCCGAGGGCGTGTACGACTCCGTGAGCGAGAAGTTCGCCGGCCAGTGACCGTCCATGTCGTGGACGACGTCATGAGCGAGTGAGACGTACGGCGGCCGGTGGCCGCGGACGCACGCCGAAGGCCCGCCTCCTGCTTCAGGCAGGGGGCGGGCCTTCGGGCGTGTTGCGGAACGCCGGGCGGGCTCGTCCTGGCGCGACTCAGCCGAGCGGCGCGGGAACGTACGGCGCGAGATCCGCCGCCAGCTCCTCGTGCACCCGCGCCTTGAGCAGGGTTCCCTCCGGCGTGTGCTCCTCGGAGATCACCTCACCCTCGGTGTGGGCACGGGCGACGAGCTTGCCGTGGGTGTACGGCACAAGTGCCTCGATCTCGACCGAGGGCCTGGGCAGCTCGTTGTCGATCAGCGCGAGCAGCTCGGTGATGCCGAGTCCGGTGCGGGCCGAGACCGCGATCGACCGCTTCTCGTTCCGCATCAGCCGCTGGAGTGTCAGCGGGTCGGCCGCGTCCGCCTTGTTGATCACGACGATCTCGGGTACGCCGGTGGCGCCGACGTCCCTGATCACCTCGCGCACGGCGGCCAGCTGCTCCTCCGGCACGGGGTGCGAGCCGTCCACCACGTGCAGGATCAGGTCGGCGTCGCCGACCTCCTCCATGGTGGAGCGGAACGCCTCGACCAGGTGGTGCGGAAGGTGCCGCACGAAGCCGACCGTGTCGGTCAGCGTGTACAGCCGTCCGCTGGGGGTCTCGGCCCGGCGCACGGTCGGGTCGAGAGTGGCGAACAGGGCGTTCTCGACCAGGACGCCCGCGCCCGTGAGGCGGTTGAGCAGGGAGGACTTACCGGCGTTGGTGTAGCCCGCGATGGCGACGGACGGCACCTTGTGGCGCCGACGTTCCTGGCGCTTGATCTCGCGGCCGGTCTTCATGTCCGCGATCTCCCGGCGCATCTTCGCCATCTTCTCGCGGATCCGACGCCGGTCCGTCTCGATCTTGGTCTCACCGGGACCACGGGTGGCGAGGCCGCCGCCCTTGCCGCCGCCCATCTGTCGGGACAGCGACTGACCCCAGCCGCGCAGCCTCGGCAGCATGTACTGCATCTGCGCGAGCGCGACCTGCGCCTTGCCCTCCCGGGACTTGGCGTGCTGGGCGAAGATGTCCAGGATCAGGGCCGTACGGTCGATGACCTTGACCTTGACGACGTCTTCGAGGTGGATGAGCTGGCCCGGACTGAGCTCACCGTCGCAGATGACGGTGTCCGCGCCCGATTCGATGACGATGTCCCGCAGTTCGTTGGCCTTGCCGGAACCGATGTAGGTGGCGGCGTCGGGCTTGTCGCGGCGCTGGGTCACGCCGTCGAGCACGACCGCGCCCGCTGTCTCCGCGAGGGCGGCGAGCTCCGCGAGGGAGTTGTCCGCGTCCTGCACGGTTCCCGAGGTCCAGACGCCGACGAGCACGACCCGCTCCAGGCGGAGCTGACGGTACTCGACCTCGGTGACGTCCTCGAGTTCGGTGGAGAGGCCTGCCACGCGGCGCAGGGCCGCGCGCTCGGAGCGGTCGAACTGGTCGCCGTCCCGCTCTCCGTCGATCTCGTGGCTCCAGGCGACGTCCTCTTCCATCAGGGCATCGGCCCGAAGACCGTCGGGGTAGGCGTGCGCGAGGCGCTGACTGTCCTGGGAAGGGGATGAAGAGGAGGTCATTGGGTCCTTACGTCGTTGGGGATGGCGTGTACGGCGGCGGCCGCGGGGCGGAAGCCGAGCTTCTGACCTGGTCCGTCTCTGTTCTCAACGCACGAGTGCCCCGGGAGATTCCCTTGTCCCGTGCGGTGTCCTGCCGCGCCGACCTGACGATGGTCGCACGGGACGGCCCGTCTCGTCACCGCCTTATTTCGCCGCCGGCTTCCCCGCCGAGTTCGCCGCGGACCGCGGTGCCGGCTTGGCCGCGGCCTTCACGGGTGCGCCCGGCTTCCAGTCCGGGTGACCGGGCATCGGCGGGGTCTTCTTGCCGTACAGCCAGGCCTCGAAGAAGTCTCCGAGCTCGCGTCCGGAGACCCGGGAGGCGAGCCGCACGAAGTCCGCGGTGCTGGCGACACCGTCGCGGTGACCGCTCACCCACGCCTGTTCCAGGTGCTCGAAGGCCGGGCGGCCGATCTCCTGGCGCAGGGCGTACAGGGCCAGGGCGGCGCCGTCGTAGACGTTCGCACGGAAGATGCCGATCTTCTGGCCGGGCTTGGGGGCCTTGGGTGCCGCCGGCGGTCCGCCGGCCGCGCGCCAGCTGTCGGAGGCGCTGTACGCCGCCTTCATCCGCGCCTCCATCGGCTTGTTCGCCTTCTCCTCCGCGTACAGGGCCTCGTACCAGGTGGCGTGCCCTTCGTTGAGCCACAGGTCCGACCAGGTGCGCGGGCTGACGCTGTCGCCGAACCACTGGTGGGACAGCTCGTGCACCATGATCGACTCGACGTACCACTTGGGGTAGGCGGGCTCGGTGAACATCCCCTTCTCGAAGAGGGAGAGGGTCTGTGTCTCCAGCTCGAAGCCGGTGGACGCCTCGGCCATGAGCACGCCGTACGTCTCGAAGGGATAGGGCCCGACCTTGCTCTCCATCCAGGCGATCTGGTCGGGCGTCTTCCGCAGCCAGGGTTCGAGCGCGGTGCGGTCCTCGGCCGGCACGACGTCCCGTACAGGCAGGTTGTGCGGGCCGGTGCGGTGCACCACGGCGGAGCGGCCGATGGACACCTGGGCGAGTTCGGTGGCCATGGGGTGCTGGGTGCGGTACGTCCACGTGGTCGCCCGGCCGGCGCGGTCGACGCCGGTCGGCAGGCCGTTGGCGACCGCGGTGTAGCCGTCGGGCACGGTGACCCGGATGGTGAACATCGCCTTGTCGGAGGGGTGGTCGTTGCACGGGAACACCAGGTGGGCGACGTCCGCCTGGTTGGCCATGGCGAGGCCGTCCGCGGTCCGCACCCAGCCGCCGTCGCGGCCCTCGGCGGACACGGGGTCGCTGGTGTGCCGGACCGTGATCCGCATCCAGGTGCCCCTGGGCAGCGGCTTCTCGGGGGTGACGACGAGGTCCTCCCCGGCACTGGCGAACGCGGCGGCTTCACCGTCGACCTCGACCGACTCGACGTCTCCGTGCGCGAAGTCGAGGTTGACGCGGTCCAGCGAGGTGGTCGTCCAGGCGTCGATCGTGGTGACGGCCCGGAGGGGCTTGTCATTGGTACCGGGATAGGTGAAGTCGAGGTCGTACGAAGCCACGTCGTAGCCGGGGTTGCCCAACTGCGGGAAGAGACGGTCACCGACGCCGAGCGGAGCGGCGGGGGCGCTCGCGGCGAGGAGGCATACGGAGACGGCCGAGGCGAGCAGCGCGGCCGCCTTCGGCCGTCGGGGGCGGCGGGCCCGGGTGCGGGGGGTGAGCAGCATGGACCACCGCTACCAGCGCGCGCATGCGGTACGGCGACGACGCGCGCCCAGCCCACCCGAACGGGTGGGTCCGGCGGCGGGCGGGTCGGTCACCTGCCGTGCGAACCCGACAGGGCGTGCGAGCCCGGGACCGAACGACCGCGCGCGGGCCGCGCAGTCGCGCACCGACCCGACAGGGGGCGTCAGTACGGAGGCGGTACGGACGCCGAGCAGCCCCGCGCGTCCGTCAGTCGACCGGCGGCTGCAGCTGGGGCTGTGCCCGGCTCACGTCGTACACGCCCGGCACGTCACGCATCGCCCGCATGAGGGCGGGGAGCGCGGCCGCGTCCGGGATCTGCACGGTGTACGTGTGCCGTACGCGTTGTCGGCTGGGGGGCTCCACGGTCGCCGAGATGATCTCGGCCCCCTCGTGGGCCATCGCCTCGGTGAGATCCGCGAGCAGATGGGGGCGGCCGAACGATTCAGCGAACAGAGTCACCCGGCACGCCGTGGTGTCGCCCCAGCGCACGCCGACCTCCGCACGCCCCGCGCTCTTCATGCTCTCCACTCCGGGGCACTCGAGGCGGTGGACGGTCACCACTCCCCCGCGCACGGAGAACCCGGTGATCTCGTCGGGCGGGACGGGCGTGCAACAACCGGCCAGTCGCACGGTCGCGCCTGGCTGGTCGACGACGGCGTTCGCGGCTCCGGAGGGCCCGAGGGAGCCGTCACCGACGGGCCTGGGCGGTGCCTCCGTCTGCGGCGCGGGGGCCGGCGCGTTCTGGGCCGCGACGGGCGCCGGGTGCGTCGAGAGCCATCGCTGGATGGCGATCCGGGCGGCCGGTGTGTGCGCGTGCTCCAGCCACTCCCTGGAGGGCTCGGAGGCCGGGTCCTGCCCCATGAGGAGCTGGACGGTGTCGCCGTCCTTCAGGACGGTGCTGAGGGTCGCCAGGCGCCCGTTGACGCGGGCGCCGATGCACGCGTGGGCGTCCTCGCCGTACTGCGCGTACGCGGCGTCCACGCACGTCGCACCCGCCGGCAGGCCCAGCCTGCCGCCGTCGGGCCGGTAGACGGTGATCTCCCGGTCCTGGGCGAGGTCCTCGCGCAGGGTGGACCAGAAGGTGTCCGGGTCGGGCGCGGCCTCCTGCCAGTCGAGGAGGCGGGAGAGCCAGCCGGGGCGGGTGGGGTCGACACGCTCGTCGTCGGTCGCGGCCTGGTCCTCCGCGGAAGGCGCGTAGGGATTGCCGAGCGCGATGACGCCGGCCTCGGCGACCTTGTGCATCTGGTGGGTGCGGATGAGGACTTCGACGACCTGGCCGTCCGCACGGGCCACGGCGGTGTGCAGCGACTGGTACAGGTTGTACTTGGGGACGGCGATGAAGTCCTTGAACTCCGAGACGACGGGCTTCAGACAGGTGTGCAGTTCACCGAGTACGCCGTAACAGTCCGCGTCCTCGTTCACCAGCACCAGCAGTCGTCCGAAGTCGGAGCCGCGCAGCCGGCCGCGCTTACGGGCCACCCGGTGCACGGAGACGAAGTGGCGGGGGCGGATGAGGACTTCGGCCTGGATGTCGGCGTCGCGCAGGACGCCCCGCACCTCGTCGGCGACCTCGGCGAGCGGGTCGTCCGCGCGGGCCGAGTTGTCGACGATCAACTCCCGCGTGTGCTTGTACTCCTCAGGGAGCAGGATCGCGAAGACCAGGTCTTCCAGCTCGGTCTTGAGCGCCTGTACGCCGAGCCGTTCGGCGAGCGGGATGAGGACGTCGCGGGTCACCTTCGCGATCCGGGCCTGTTTCTCGGGGCGCATCACCCCGAGGGTGCGCATGTTGTGCAGCCGGTCGGCGAGTTTGATCGACATCACGCGGACGTCGTTGCCGGTGGCGACGAGCATCTTGCGGAAGGTCTCGGGCTCGGCGGCGGCACCGTAGTCGACCTTCTCCAGCTTGGTGACGCCGTCGACGATGTAGCGGACCTCGGCGCCGAACTCCTCGCCGACCTGATCCAGCGTCACGTCGGTGTCCTCGACGGTGTCGTGGAGCAGAGAGGCCGTCAGCGTCGTTGTCTCCGCGCCGAGTTCGGCGAGGATGAGGGTCACGGCGAGCGGGTGGGTGATGTACGGCTCACCGCTCTTGCGCATCTGCCCCCGGTGGGAGGACTCGGCCAGCAGGTAGGCCCGGCGCAGGGCTTCCAGGTCCGCTTCGGGGTAGTGGGCGCGGTGGGCCTCGGCGACGTGGCCGATGGCGTCGGGCAGCCGGTCGCGGGCGGCCGGGCCGAGCAGTGCGGCCCGGCCCAGGCGGCGCAGGTCGATCCGGGGGCGGGCCTTCCTGCGGGGCACTGTCGGGGCGACAGGGCCTGGGCTCGCGGGATTTGTGGCCTCCGCACTCATGGGCACCTCCGGCTGCGTCGACCGGCGAACGGGGTGCCCCAGGGCGGACATGGCTCCAGGGCTGGCATCGGTCCCCCGTCCGGGCCGGTGCTTGATGCTACCGAGCCCACCACGTGCGGCTGACCGCCTCTCGCCGAGCGTGAAACGGATCACCCATTCGAGCGACCGTTTCCAGGTTTACGGTTTCACGGTGTGTGACAAGTGATCACCTCAGCGTGCGGCGCGGTCCAGCCACGCCGCGTCGATCTCACCCTCGGCGACGATCACCGCGGGACCGGTCATCTCGATCTCCCCGTCCGGCCGTTCGGTGATCACCAGTGTGCCGCCGAGCACATCGACGGTGTACGTCGCCGGTGCGCCGGTGACGGCCGGGTCGGCGCCGTCCCTGCGGGCCGCGGCCACGGCCACGGCACACGCGCCCGTGCCGCACGAGCGGGTCTCGCCCGAGCCGCGCTCGTGCACACGCAGGGCGACGTGCCGAGGGCCGCGGTCGACCACGAACTCGACGTTCACCCCGTCCGGGTAGGCGGAGGCGGGGCCGACGGGCGGCGGGGAGTACAGGTCGCCCGCGTGTCCGAGGTCGGAGACGAAGGCGACCGCGTGGGGGTTGCCCATGTTCACGTTCCGCGCGGGCCAGCTGCGCTCGCCGACACTCACCGTGACGTCCCCTTCGGGGAGCAGCGCCCTGCCCATGCCGACGGTGATGTCGCCGTCGGCGGAGCCGCCGCCGGGTGCGGGCTTCGCGATGTGCACGGTCTTCACGCCCCCGCGCGTGGCCACCGCGAGGTCTCCTTCACCGGCGTGACCGGCGCGCTGGAGATAGCGCGCGAACACCCGCACGCCGTTGCCGCACATCTCCGCGATCGAACCGTCACCGTTGCGGTAGTCCATGAACCACTCCGCCTCGGCCGCCAGGTGTGCGGCCTCGGGGTGTGCCGCGGACCTCACCACGTGCAGCAGGCCGTCACCGCCGATGCCCGCGCGGCGGTCGCACAGGGCGGCCACGGCGGACGGCGGGAGCTCGATGACGTTGTCCGGGTCCGGCACGATCACGAAGTCGTTCTCCGTGCCGTGACCCTTGAGGAAGGCGATCCGCGTGCTCATTCCTCGATCGTACGACGTGGGTACGACAGGGCGGGCGGCGAGCGCCTCAGCGCAGGCGGGCCACTCGCCAGACGGCGAGCACGACCACCGCGGCGACCATCACGGCGTACGCGCCGACGATGCGCCAGTCCGCGCGCCGACCGGAACCGCGCTGCGGGAGACCGGGCCAGGTGTGGCCCACCCGGCGGGCGGCCGTCATGCCCCAGCCGGCGGCGCACGAGCAGATCAGCAGACCCAGCATGGCGATCACGGCCCCGCTGTCACCGAAGTCGAAGGCCAGCGGGAAGGCGAACATCAGGGAGCCGACCGCGGCCAGGGCCACGATGGGCGCGAGCTGCCAGATGCGCAGACGGCGCTGCGGACGCAGTTCGACCTCGACCTCGGGGCCGCCCGCGAACATCTCCTCGGGCTCGGGACCGTCGGCGGTCACACCGACCTGCGTGTCGTCGGGCCCGTCGGGGCTCAGACGGTCGTCGCCCTGCTCCGCTTCACCACTGCCGGTGGTGAGATGCCCGGTGCCTTGTGCGGTGTCGCGAGGGCCGGCCTCCATCGCCACGCGCCCTCCCAACTTGGACTCCACCTGGTCGATCGAAGCTCGATGATGGCACGGCACCGGAGGGCCGGATGACGGCCTGAGCGTCCCGATGCCATGACGTGATCAGGCTGTGACCGGTCGTTCGACCAACGTCAGTGCGAGCTGAGGAAGTTCTGTGAGATCCGCCGCAGCCCCACTCAACCAGTGCACCCGCGGATCGCGCCTGAACCACGAATCCTGACGGCGCGCGAAGCGTTTGGTGGCCCGTACGGTTTCGACCCGCGCGTCCTCGAGGGTGCACTCCCCCGCGAGCGCCGCGAGCACCTGCTGGTAGCCGAGCGCGCGCGAGGCGGTACGCCCCTCGCGCAACCCCTGCGCCGCGAGCGCGCTGACCTCGTCCACGAGTCCGGCGTCCCACATCCGGTCGACCCGGCGCGCGATGCGCTCGTCGAGTTCGGGCCGGGTCACGTCGACACCGATCTGGAGGGTGTCGTAGACGGAGTCGTGACCGGGGAGGTTGGCGGTGAAGGGCTTGCCGGTGATCTCGATCACCTCGAGGGCCCGGACGATACGGCGGCCGTTGCTGGGCAGGATGGCCCGCGCGGCCTCGGGATCGGCGGCGGCCAGACGCGCGTGCAGTGCTCCGGAGCCACGCAGCGTGAGTTCCTCCTCGAGCCGGCCCCTGATCTCGGGGTCGGTGCCGGGGAACTCCAGGTTGTCGACGGCACCGCGGACGTAGAGGCCGGAGCCGCCGACGAGAATCGGCCAGCGCCCCTCGGCGAGCAGTGCGTCGATCCGCTCCCGGGCGAGCCGCTGGTACTCGGCGACGGACGCCGTGACGGACACGTCCCAGATGTCCAGGAGGTGGTGCGGGATGCCGCCGCGCTCCTCGGGCGTCAGCTTGGCGGTGCCGATGTCCATCCCTCGGTAGAGCTGCATGGAGTCGGCGTTGACGACCTCGCCGCCGAGCCGCTGAGCCAGAAAAACGCCCAGATCGGACTTTCCGGCTGCGGTCGGTCCGACGACGGCGATGACGCGGGGGGCGGGGGGTGCGCTGCTCACGGCCCCAGTCTCGCAAACCTCACCCCGTGGTCTCGAACGGGTTACGTGACGACTCGCCCCCGAGGTCGTTCCCAGTTCCGAGGTTCTCGCTGCCGATTCACAGGGGCGGCGACCCGGCGGCGCAAACGGACGCACCGGACGACGCGGGATTTCGCCCGCACAAGTAACGTATGGAGTGGATAAT
The DNA here is from genome assembly GCF_041435115.1 of Streptomyces sp. NBC_00289. Classification (NCBI taxonomy): domain Bacteria; kingdom Bacillati; phylum Actinomycetota; class Actinomycetes; order Kitasatosporales; family Streptomycetaceae; genus Streptomyces; species Streptomyces sp. NBC_00289. Next base: position 3,183,062 of record NZ_CP108046.1, read on the forward strand.
GGGCGTTTTCGCACGACTTCTCCGGAGGTCGAAGGCTACGGAGGAGACGCAGGGAGCGGAGGCTCGGGCCGAGTCCGCACCGGCGGCCGAGGAGGGCACGGCCGAGGAGCAGAAGCCGTCCGAGACCGGGACCGCGGAGCAGTCGGCCGTGTCGGAGACCGACGAGGCCGGCGGCGACGGCGTCGACATTCCCAAGCAGCAGTCCGCCGAGGAAGTGGCCGACAGCGAGGCCGGTGAGAGCGCTCGCACCAAGTAACTCCCCGCGTGGAAAGGTGAACGATGGGTCTCATGGACAGTTTCAAGGCCAGGCTCGCCCCGGCCAAGGGCAAGGTCTCCGGCCTCGCCCAGCAGCATGGGCACAAGATCACGCATGGTCTCGACAAGGCCGCGAAGGTCGTCGACGAGAAGACCAAGGGCAAGTACAGCGGCAAGATCGAGACGGGCACGGGCAAGGCCAAGGGCGCCATGGACCGACTCGCGCGCAAGGACGGCACCGGAGGGCCGGGCAGCGGCACCACGCCGCCGACCGCACCGCCGGCTTCCTGATCGGCACGGTGCACCATCGGCGGACGGCCGCGGAGCCTGACGGTTCCCGGCCGTCCGCCGTTTCACCGGCGTTGCGCGTGTCACGGACGGCGCCCGCCGCGCCGCGCGGCGGTTCTGACCTCAGCTCCGGCGCCGGACAGGCCGCAGCTCCGAGGCCGGGCAGCGCCCGCCGCGCCGCGCGTGGCGGTTCTGACCTCAGCTCCGGCGCCGGACAGGCCGCAGCTCCGAGGCCGGGCAGCGCCCGCCGCGTCACGCGTGTCGGTTGTGACCGCAGGTCCAGTGCCGGGCAGGACGTCTTTACGACCAGGTCGCGACCACGTATCCCACGCCGTACGGCGCGTCCTCGTACAAGAGGGCCCCGCCGAGGTCCGCGCCCTCGGCCGCACCCGCCAGCACCTGCCACGGCGCCCGGCCCGACGCCTTCAGCTCGTACGCCAGCTCGGCGTCCAGCGCCCGGAGGGCAGCCACGTCCGCCGACCCCAGCGCACGCGCGACCTCCGCGTCGAAGGGTGCCGCCCGCTCGTCGAGATACCCCGGCGCCTTGAGTGTCCGGCACGCACTGGCGTCGCCCATCACGAGCAGCGCCAGGCGATCGGCCCGCCCGGCGATCTCCCTTCCGACTTGAATACACCGATCGGCGGCGAGAGGTTCCCCCACACCGAGCCCCTCGATCGGCGCGTCGGCCCACCCGACCTGCTGAAGCAGCCAGGCGGCGACGGCGAGTGAGGGCGGAAGCACGCGCGCGGGCTTCGGGTCGTCGCCGCCGGCACCCGGCCGCACGTCGTCCAGCCGGTCAGGGACCTCGTCCGCGCCCAGCCGTACGTCCAGCGCCACGCCGAAGCCGCGGAACGAGCCCCGCGTTCCCGCCGGGTGCGCCCCGCGCCCGCTCTGCTCGGCGGGTCCGACGACCACGAGGCGGTCGGGCCGGGCGGCGGCGAGCACCCCCAGCGCGTCCGAGCAGGCGGCACGCGCCGCGTCCAGCTCGGACGCGGCTCCCGCGGCGACCGCGGGCACGAGAAGCGGCGGACAAGGGCAGACTGCGGCGGCGACAAGCATGATCGGCAGGGTAACCCCCGCGGGGCCCGCCACGGGCAGCACGGGGCACGCGCGGCCGACGCGGGAGGGCGCGCGCGACTAAGGCAGTGCCGGCTGGCTCCGTACGGCCCACTCGGCCACCGGTGGCACGGGGCACGCGGGGCACGGGGGCGCGATCACCACGTCACACGTCCCGTGTTCCACACACCCTCGCCCCACCTGCGCCCCGCGTTCGCTCGCCGGCGGACGACGCCGTACCCCCTACGACCGTCGGTGAACGGTCAGGCGGTCAGTCGCAGCCGCAGCCGCTTCCCGTCGCCACCGGCAGCGGAGCCGGCGCTCCGATCTTCGGCAGGCCGAGCATCACGCCCACCGGCTTCGCGGCCTCGGCCGCGTTCCGCTTCTCCCAGGCGTCTCCCGCGCGCGTGCGGCGGACGCCCAGCGTCCGGCCCTCGGCGAGGAGGTGGTGCGGGGCGGCGTACGTGATCTCGACCGTGACCACGTCGCCGGGGCGGACCTGCTCGTCCGGCTTGGTGAAGTGGACGAGGCGGTTGTCGGGGGCGCGACCGGAGAGGCGGTGGGTGGCGCCGTCCTTGCGGCCCTCGCCCTCGGCGACCATGAGCTCGAGCGTGCGGCCGACCTGCTTCTTGTTCTCGTCCCAGGAGATCTCCTCCTGGACGGCGACAAGACGCTCGTAGCGCGCCTGCACGACCTCCTTGGGGATCTGGTCGTCCATGGTGGCGGCCGGGGTGCCGGGGCGCTTGGAGTACTGGAACGTGAAGGCCTGCGCGAACCGGGCCTCGCGGACGACGTGCAGCGTCTGCTCGAAGTCCTCCTCCGTCTCACCGGGGAAGCCCACGATGATGTCGGTGGTGATCGCCGCGTGCGGGATGGCGGCGCGCACCTTCTCGATGATCCCGAGGTAGCGGTCCTGGCGGTACGAACGGCGCATCGCCTTCAGGACCGGGTCCGAGCCGGACTGCAGGGGCATGTGCAGTTGCGGCATCACGTTCGGGGTCTCCGCCATGGCCGCGATCACGTCGTCCGTGAAGTCGCGCGGGTGCGGGGAGGTGAAGCGGACACGCTCCAGGCCGTCGATGGTGCCGCAGGCGCGGAGCAGCTTGCTGAAGGCCTCGCGGTCGCCGATGTCGGAGCCGTACGCGTTGACGTTCTGGCCGAGCAGCGTGATCTCCGAGACGCCCTCTCCGACCAGCGCCTCGATCTCGGCGAGGATGTCGCCGGTACGGCGGTCCTTCTCCTTGCCGCGCAGCGCCGGGACGATGCAGAAGGTGCAGGTGTTGTTGCAGCCGACGGAGATGGAGACCCAGGCCGCGTACGCGCTCTCGCGCCGCGTCGGCAGGGTGGACGGGAAGGCCTCCAGCGACTCGGCGATCTCGACCTGCGCCTCTTCCTGGACGCGGGCGCGCTCCAGGAGGACCGGCAGCTTGCCGATGTTGTGCGTGCCGAAGACGACGTCCACCCAGGGCGCACGCTTCACGATGGTGTCGCGGTCCTTCTGCGCGAGACAGCCACCGACCGCGATCTGCATCCCGGGGCGCTTCGTCTTCATCGGCGCGAGGCGGCCGAGGTTGCCGTAGAGCCGGTTGTCGGCGTTCTCCCGTACGGCGCAGGTGTTGAAGACGACCACGTCGGCGTCGCCGTCGGCGCCCTCGGGTGCACGGACATAACCGGCGTCTTCGAGCAGACCGGACAATCGCTCGGAGTCGTGGACGTTCATCTGGCACCCGTAGGTACGAACTTCATAGGTTTTGGATGCTTGAACGTCCACTGCGAGGCTCCGGCCGCTGCTGCTGGTCATAGGACAAGCGTAGGCGGTTCCCGAAGCACTCAGATGTCCTCGGTCCCGACGCCGCCCGTCACCTCGGCCCCACCCGCACCGGTGACGCGGGCACTCACTGCTCGGGCCGCGTCGGCCCGATCGCCGACCGGTGTCCGTGCTTCGGGGTCGGCCGACGTGATCGCACCTTCGGTCACAAGCGAGTCGGCAGCCGTCTCCCCCGTCCCGGTGTCGCGTCATCGACGACCCTGTCTTCGCAGGTCAGGTGCCTGTTCGTCCCAGGAACAGCTCACTTGCCGTCGGCTCATGGCCACTGGCCGACGTCCCGTCGAAGCTGACCGCCGTGAAAGTTCCACACCGGACACCGACAGGGGGATGGGCTCGATGTTGGAGAAGGTGTTCGACAGCCAGGACCTGCCGGTGTCGAAGCGGGTGGCGGCCTGGCGTGAGATCACGGCGAGCGCGCTGATACCCAATGAGTTCGGCATCGACCACCCGACCGAGTTCCGGGCCTCGCTGCAGGCCGCGGACCTGGGCGGGGTGCAGGTGACCGCCCTGACCTGCACGTCCATGAGGTCACAAGGGACACCACAGGAGATCCGGCAGTCCGACCCCGAGATGTACGCGGTCGGGCACATCCTGCGCGGACAGCGGGTCACCTTCCAGGAGCGGGGCGGATCAGCGCTCGGAGCGGGCGATCTGGTCGTGTATTCCACCTGCCGTCCCTACCAGGTCGTGATGGAGGTCCAGCCGGGCACGGCGGCCTCCGTGATGGCACGGATCCCCCGAGCCATGGTGCCGCTGCCGTCGAACCGGGTGGAACGGTTACTGGCCGCCCCGATGTCGGGACGAGAAGGCCTCGGAGGTCTGCTCGCCGGCTTCCTCACCCATCTGACCAGCGACACCAGTCCCTGTCGGCCCGCCGACGGCCACAGGCTGGGCGGCGTCCTCGCCGACCTGGTCACCGCATGGCTGGCGCACCACATCGATGCGGCGGGTCAGGTGCCTGCCGTGGCCGGCCAGCACACGCAGTTCCTGGAGATCCAGGACTTCATGCGCCGGAAGCTGGGCGACGCCGAACTGTCGCCCGCCACCGTGGCGGCCGCTCACCACATTTCGCTGCGGACACTGCACCGCCTCTTCCACATGCACGCGCACGGCGCCACGGTCACCGCCTACATCCGCCGTCAGCGCCTCAGCCGCGCGCGGCGCGACCTCGCCGACCCGCACCTGGCCACGCGGCCCGTGCACGCGATAGCCGCCTGCTGGGGCTTCCCCCGGCCCGCCGACTTCACCCGGGCGTTCCGCACCGCGTACGGGACCACCCCCACCGAATACCGCCGGGAGTTCCTGCACGGACAACCTGGCACCCTCCGCTAAGCACCTGGCACGCGGTGCTATCCACGCACCGGCGGCGCTCGGCAAAGATCCGTTCGGGAAACGCGGCGCCGGCCCGCCGTCGCCACGAGGCACTCAGGGCCGTCTTCGCAGACCCACACGGGGCTACCACAGCCCTCCACGAACAACGGAGGAATCATGCGCACACGCACAAGACTCGCGTTGGTGAGCGGTCTGGCCGCGACGGCCGCCACGGCAGGACTGCTGCTGGGAGCGGCCCCGGCCTCCGCCGGCGACAACTGCGGCTCGGGCAACCACTGCGTCTTCTACCTGGGCATCAACGACTCGGCTCGCCACTCCTACTTCGACACCGACACCGACTTCCGCAACGACACCTTCAACCAGCTCACCGGCCGCAACGGCGGCGGGCAGACCGTGCACAACAACGTGGACTCCGCCAGCAACTCCAGCACCGGCGGATACGAGAGCCACTACTACACCGGGGTCGGCAGCGACTGGGAGGGCTTCATCTTCTGCGTCAACCCCGGCTCCCAGGTCGACTACCTCCCGAGCAGCCTGCAGAACCGGGCCAGCTCGCTGCGACTGCGCGGCACCACCAGCATCGACTGCTACTGAGCGACCACGCGGGCCGCAAGCCGGGAGCGTTGGTGCCGCTCCGCTTCCGGCTTTCCGGCTCACCTCGGTCACGGTCAGGACCACGGACCAGGGACCACGGAAGGAAAGGACGCCCATGCCACCGATCGGACCGCGCCGGAACGCGGGCATCGCTCTGCTGGTCCTCATACCGCTCGCACTCATCGCGACGGCCGCCTGGACGATGAGCGACCGCACCCCGTCCTCCCCGAAGGCATCCGCCCGGCCCGAGCCGGCGCTCGCCGCGCTGCGGGCCCGGCTCCCGCTCAACGGTCTGCTCCACACCCCGAGCGACGCCTCCCGGCGCGTCCACAAGGCGGAAGGGCAGCTGGTGGCGTCCTGCATGGCAGACCGCGGCTTCCGCTACACGCCCGCCCCCGCGGCTCCTGAGGACGACTCCGGTACGGGCCCCGCCCTGTTCGGCATCGAGACCCTCGACCGGCCGGACGAGGCCGGCGCGCGTGAGCCGCAGCCCTCGGAGCGGCCCCAGGGCAAGGGCTTCGACCGCGCGCTCTACGGCGATCCCGACCGGAAGATATCCGCGCACAACAAGGTGCTTCGGGTGTCCCGGCCCGCGACGGGCTGTCTCGCCGAGGCGCAGACCCGGTTGCTGGGTGACGGCGGCCGGATCCGGAACCTTGCCCTCCGCGTGCAGCTCGACCAGGGAGAGCGGGACTCGCTGCGGGAACTGGACAAGGATCCAGCCTTCCGCGCCGTCAACACACGCTGGCGAGCCTGCATGGCACGCGCCGGAATCACCGCCGAGACCCCCGGGAAGCTCGCCGGCAGCCTGCCTCCCGGCACGGATGTCACCACGCATCCCTCGGTCCGCGCCGACGTGGAGTGCAAGGAGCGCACCGGCTATCTGGAGCGGGCCTACGCCCGGCTCGCCGCCGCACAGCAGCACTGGCTGGCGGCAAACGAAAAGCCGCGCAGTGAATGGACGGCTCTGCGGCACCGCGAGGACCGGGCAGCCCGGCAGGTGCTCGCCGCCGGCCGCTCTTGAACTCGTGGGCGTGCGCCGGGTCACCCGACTTGACGGTGTGCGCCCCGTCACCACAATTCCTCCGGAGGACGCCCGGCAGGCACGCCGGGGGGGACCGACAGGACTCCCGTCCCCGCAGGCCGCCAACCGCCGGCCGCCGACCCCCCGGCCTCAGGGATCGATCAGGCCGGCGCGGATCGCGTAGCGAGTCAGTTCCAGGCGGTCGCGCATGCCCAGCTTGTGCAGCAGGTTGGCGCGGTGGCGTTCGACCGTCTTGGCGCTGATGAAGAGGAGCTCCCCGATCTCCTTCGTGGTGTGGCCCTCGGCGACGAGTTTGAGGATCTCCTCCTCGCGCTCGGTGACGGCCCGCTCCGGGAGGCCGTCGCCCCGGTGCAGGCGGTCCAGGTAGGAACGGACGAGGGCCCGTTCGGCACCCGGGTAGACGAACGGCTCGTCGCGTACGGCGGCCCGGCACGCCTCGACCAGGTCGCGGTCGGCGACCGACTTCAGGACGTAGCCGCTCGCGCCGGCCTTGAGGGCCTCGAAGAAGTACTGCTCGTTGTCGTACATCGTCAGGATCAGGATGCGCAGGCCGGGCAGGCGGCGGGAGAGTTCGCGGGCCGCCTGGAGACCGGTGGTACGGGGCATGGCGATGTCCAGGACGGCCAGGTCGACGTCTCCCGCGCGGGCCCGCTCGACCGCCTCCGCCCCGTCGCCGGCCTCGGCGACCACGGTGAGGTCGGGCTCGCTCTCCAGGATGAGGCGTACTCCCCGGCGTACGAGGGTGTGGTCGTCGGCGAGCAGGACACGGACCGGCGCGGGAGCCGGCCCGGGCGCACCGCCGGACACGGTCGGCATCAGCGGTCCCCCGGGACGGTGGCCGGTATGCGCAGGCGTATGTCGGTGCCCCGGCCGGGGCGGGATTCCACGGCGAGCACGGCTCCTATCAGCAGGGCACGCTCGCGCATGCCGCTGATTCCGGCGCCTACCGGCATCGCGTCGATGCCTTTTCCGTTGTCGCGTACGAGGAGTTCGACGCCGTCGGCGACCGGCCGCAGCCGGACTTCGGCGCGGTCGGCCGCGGCGTGCCGTGCCGTGTTGGTGAGGCCCTCCTGGGCCACCCGGTAGACCACGAGTTCCGTCTCCTCGGTGAGGGGTGGCAGGCCGCCGACGATGTGGTGGCGCACCGTCAGACCATGCGCGGTGAACTCGGTCGCGAGGGAGCGCAGGGCGCTGGCCAGACCCAGTTCGTCCAGGACGCCGGGCCGCAGTCGGCGGGCGATGCGGCGGATCTCGTCGAGGCCCGCGCGGGTGGCCTCCTGCGCCTGGCCGACCTCGGCGCGCAGTCCGTCGGGCGCCCGGTCGGCGACCCTCCTGAGCTGGAGGAGGACGGCGGTCAGGGTCTGGCCGACCTCGTCGTGGAGCTCGCGTGCGATGCGGTGGCGTTCGCGCTCCTGGGCGGACAGCGCGCGGGCCGCTCCGGTGGCGCGCTCCGCCTCCAGGCGGTCGAGCATCGTGTTGAACGTCATGATCAGTTCGGCGGCCTCCGCCGGCCCGGCGACCACCGCGCGGGGTCCGGGGCGCAGTAGGTCCGCGGCGGCCATGGCCCCGCCCAGCCGCCGCAAGGATGCGAGTCCGATCCGCAGGACGAGCGCGTTCCCGGCCAGCAGGACCGCGAGGCCGACGACCACGACCAGTGCCTCGGCCGGCAGGACAGGCGTCGACACGGTGACCGGTCCCAGGAGCAGCGCGGCGGCGAGCACCAGGCCGGCGGCGTTGAGCGAGAAGATCCGCCAGAACAGCGACACGTTCCTCCCTGCCTCACCGCGCGACGACACCGCCGGAGCCAGCCTCGTGGTCCGCCGCCGGCCGCGTATATCCGTCACAACACCCATGTCGCCACCGTACGGGCGGATGACAGCATTCGAGGTTGGCACCTAGTGCCGCGGCAGGCAACGTTTGCGCGACGGGGCGAACGTTGCCTGTTGCGGCACTGGATCACCGAGCACGCCGACGAACAGGAGAAGAAACGTGTCCGTTCCACGCCTGAGGGCGACGCCGCTGCCGGGCATCGGGGTCCAGTACGACCTCGTGACCAGGGAGGACCGCCATCTGTCCGTGGTGGCCCACCGCGACGGCGCTCGCACGGTGAGCGTGTACCGGGCCGACGACCCCGACTCCTGCGCCCAGTCACTGCGGCTGACCGGCGCCGAGGCGGGCACGCTGATCGACGCGCTGAAGCCGTCGCACCACAGCGCGAGCCTGCTCTACACCTCGGACCTGGGACTGGTCGCGGAACGGATCGAGGTCGCCGCCTCCTCGCGCTGGAACGGACGGGTCCTGGGCGACACCCGGCTGCGCACCGAGACCGGCGCGTCCGTCGTGGCGGTGCTGCGGCGGGCCGAGGCGATCCCGTCTCCGACGCCGGACTTCCGGCTCGCGGGCGGTGACACGCTCATCGTCATCGGCACCCGCGAGGGCGTCGACGCGGCCGCGTCGATACTCGGGCGGGAGTGAACGGGTGCACTCCGCGGTCCTGTTGATCGAGTTCGGTTCCATCATCCTCGGCCTCGGCCTGCTGGGGCGGTTCGCCGGCCGCTTCCGGCTGTCGCCCATCCCGCTGTACCTGCTGGCCGGGCTCGCCTTCGGCGAGGGCGGCCTGCTGCCGCTCGGCGCGAGCGAGGAGTTCGTCGCGACCGGCGCCGAGATCGGCGTCATCCTGCTGCTGCTGATGCTCGGCCTCGAGTACTCGGCCGGCGACCTGGTCACCAACCTCAAGTCGCACTATCCGGCGGGCCTGGTCGACGGCGCGCTCAACGCCCTGCCGGGCGCGGCGGCGGCGCTGCTGCTCGGCTGGGGTCCGGTGGCCGCCGTCGTCCTCGCCGGCGTCACCTGGATCTCGTCGTCGGGCGTCATCGCCAAGGTCCTCGGCGACCTGGGCCGGGTCGGCAACCGGGAGACCCCGGTGATCCTCAGCGTCCTCGTGCTGGAGGACCTGGCGATGGCGGTGTACCTGCCGATCGTGACGGCGCTGGTGGCGGGGGCCGGGCTGCTCGCCGGCAGCGTGACGCTGGCGATCGCGCTGGGCGCGGCCGGGCTGGTCCTGTTCGTGGCCGTGCGCTACGGACGGGTGATCTCCCGGTTCGTCTCCAGCGACGACCCCGAGAAGCTGCTGCTCGTGGTGCTGGGTCTGACGATCCTGGTGGCGGGCGTGGCGCAGCAGTTGCAGGTGTCCGCCGCGGTGGGCGCCTTCCTGGTGGGCATCGCCCTGTCCGGGGAGGTCGCGGAGGGGGCGCACACCCTGCTCAGCCCGTTGCGCGACCTGTTCGCCGCCGTCTTCTTCGTCTTCTTCGGGCTGCACACCGACCCGGCGAGCATCCCTCCCGTGCTGCTGCCCGCCCTGGCGCTGGCCGTCGTCACCGCCGCGACGAAGATCGCCACCGGCTACTGGGCGGCCCGCCGCGCCGGCATCTCCGCCAAGGGCCGCTGGCGCACGGGTGGCGCCCTGGTGGCGCGCGGCGAGTTCTCGATCGTCATCGCCGGCCTGGCGGTGAGCGCGGGCATCGAGCCGTCGCTGGGACCGCTGGCCACCGCGTACGTCCTGATCCTGGTCGTCGTGGGCCCGCTGACCGCGCGCTACACGGAACCCGTCGCGACCTGGTGGACGGGCCGCGCCGCCCGCGAACGGCCGCAGTCGAAGGTGCGGCGGGAAACGCCGGAGGGGGCGTCGGAGGGAGCATCGGAAGGGGCAACGGAGGGAGCGTCGGTGCGGGACTGAGGGGTTCCGGTACCGGGCCGAGGCCTCGGCGCGAAACCCAGGGCGTCAGCGGGCGGCGCGAGGACGGTGCGGCAGCGAGGGCGGGACGGCAGCGGCACGAGGACAGTCCGGCAGCGGCGCGAGGGCGGGCCGACACGTCGGCCGGGCGGCTCGGCTCGGCCGGCGCCCTCCGGGGGTGCGGCGGCCAAGCGGGTGCGACCGTGCTCCACGTCACATCGGGATGTGACCGGAACGTGAAACCCCGCTGCGCGACTACTGGCATGCTCATGCGCAGTTACTCGCCGGTACTACTCGCGGGTATCTCCCTGTCACCCCCCACCCTCAGGACCGACCTTGCGCAGACGCAAGGGGCACACGCGTGCCCTGCTGCCCGCCCTGTCCGTGACCGCCCTCCTCCTCGCGGCGGGCTGTTCCTCGCCCGCGGCGCAGGCCCACCGCCCCGCCTCGGAGCCCAGCCGGACCCGTACCAGTCAGGCACCCGAGGCCACTGACCGCCCGCTCACCGTCGCGGCTGCCTCCGCCGGCACCGCGACCGCCACCGCGAGCCCCGGCGGCTCCGGCGGCCGAGCCCGTCCGACGACGCTTTCCGTCAGCTCGTACGACAGCAAGACCCGGCGTGCGGTCATCTCGCCGGAATCCGGGGCGAGTTCGTCGCCGACCCCCGGCGCCACCCGGACCCCGCGTCCAGCGGCCGTCGGCGACGTCATCGCCAGCACCCCCGCACCCGGTGCCCCGCGCGGACTGCTCGCCAAGGTGACCAAGGTGGTCGGCGAGACCGACGCCGGCACGGAGGTGCAGACCGCGCCCGCCACCCTGGACGCCCTGCTCGGCGACGACACCGCGCGCGGAACGGTGCCGGTCGATCCCGCCGCCTTCGACGTCGACACACTGCTGCCCGACGTCGACGTCTCCTGGACGAAGGCGGGTGACGTCCACGTCGGACCCGAGGGAGCCGAGGTGCCGCTGGGCAGCCTGCGGCTCGACGTACGGGCCGACGTCGCCACCGCCCCGGGCGCCCCCGCGTCGGCCGACGCGTCCGTGTCCGGCTACGTCCAGGTCGCCCCGCAGGTCGACTTCCGGTACGGCGGCCAGGGCACCGGCGCCGCACCCGACTCGGCCTACCTGGGCGTGTCCGGCGACTGGACCTCCGGCTGGGCCCTGAAGGGACGCGCGGCCGCCTCGACCACAACCCCGCTGCGGATCCCGTTCGCCAAGTTGCACGCCGACCCGGTACTCCAGGTCGGCCCGCTCCCCGTCGTCGTGAACCTCGACCTGACCTGCTACTTCCAGGTCAGCGCCGACGGCACCGTCACCGTCGACGTCGAGCAGGACCTCAAGGGCGACTTCGCCGCGGGCGGGACCTTCGGCCCCGATCGGGGCTGGACCCCGGTCAGCAGCGCGGACATGACAAGCACGCCGGTGCGGACCTCCGTGACCGCCGCCGGAAAGGTGAAGGCGGCACTCGGCGCGGAGGCCTCCGTCGGTCTGTACGGCGCCGTGGGCGTCACCGCCGACCTGGCACCGTACGTCCGTGCCGATGCCTCGGGCAGGGTGACGACAGACTCCGCCGACGCCGCCTGGGCCGTGTACGGGGGCGTGGACCTGAGTGGAACCCTGCGTCTCCAGCTGTCCGTCTTCGGCACGCCGGTGTTCCAGCGGAGCATCCCGCTGGGTGCGCTGAACCGGGAGTGGAAGCTCGCGAGCGGCGGCACACCACAGGCGTGAGGCCGCAGGCGAACGCGGCCGCAAGTCCCAGGCAGCGGACGCCACAGCCACAGCGGACGCCGTCACGTCCCGCACGTCAGGCGCCGTCAGGGGCCCACCCCTGGCGGCGCAGCACCGCGGACACGTCCGGCGCCCGGTAGTGCTCGCCCTTGAGGATCTTGCCGTCCGTCCGCCGGGCCACGCGGCCGTCGGGCCCGAGCTTGGTCATGTTGGAGCGGTGGATCTCGGCGAGTACCGCGTCGAGGTCGATGCCGTGCACCAGAGCCGTGCCGTAGGCGACGTAGACGACGTCGGCCAGTTCGTGCGCGAGTCGGTCGAGCGGGCCGGTGACCGCCACCTCGGCGACCTCCGCGGCCTCCTCGGCGAGCAGTTCGCCCCGGTGGGCGGCGAGTCCCGGGGAGACCTCCGTCGGCGTGCTCCGGGCGTCGAGCCCGGTGGCGAGGTGGAATTCACGGACCAGGTCGGCGGGCGATGAACTCATGCCGCGACTCTAGCGATCACCACTGACAGCGCCCCCTGCGAGCCCGGCCTGGCCAGCACCGCCCGCGGGCTGGCAGGATCGCGCGCATGTCCAAGGTGTTCCCCCGTATCGGCAGGCGCCGGGCCCTGCAGGGCGCGGCCGCCGGCGTCGTCGTGCTCGGCCTGCTGCTGTGGTGGCTGCTGCCGCTCGGCGAGGATCCGCCGAGCGGGACGATCAAGTTCAGCACGGGATCGGAAGCCGGGGTCTACCAGGAGTACGGCGAGCGGCTGAAGACGGAGCTCGCCAAGGACATGCCGGACCTGAAACTGAAGCTGGTGCCGAGCGAGGGGTCACAGGCGAACGTCAAGCGCGTGGCGAACGGCGAGGCCGACTTCACGATCGCCGCGGCCGACGCGGTGGAGACGTACGAGCTGAGTCACCCGGCGGCCGCCGACCGGCTGCGCGGTGTGGCCCGCCTGTACGACGACTACGTGCAGCTCGTCATCCCGCCGGGCTCGGACATCCACTCCGTCTCCGATCTGCGGGGCAAGCGGGTGTCCATAGGGCTGCGGGACTCGGGCGTACGGCTGATCGCCGAGCGGGTGCTGCGCGCGGCGGGCATCGACCCGGAGAAGGACATCACGCCCTCGTCGCAGGGCATCGACACCGGTCCCAAGCTGGTGGGGCACGGGATCGACGCGTTCTTCTGGTCGGGTGGGCTGCCGACGGAGGGCCTGAGGACCCTCGCCGAGACCACCGCCTTCCGGTTCGTGCCGATCGACGCCGACCTCGTCGCGAAGGTGCACACCGAGGGCGCCGCCACCCACTACTACCGCGCCACCAACATGCCGGAGTCGGCGTACCCCACCGTCCAGAACGGCGAGACGGTGCCGACGATGGCCGTGTCCAACCTGCTGATGACCCGCAAGGACATGGATCCCCGGCTCACCGAGTGGATCACCCGGACGGTGATCAAGAGCCGCGACGGCATCGGCGCCCACGTCCACTCGGCACAGCTGGTGGACCTGCGCACGGCGATCTACACCGCCCCGCTCTCGCTGCACGAGGGCGCCCGGCGCTACTACCGGTCGGTCAAGCCGTAGCGACGGCGCCCCGGCCGCGGCCCGTGCCCGCCGGGCGGCGTCACGGCCTCGACCTGGGCACCGCCACCGTCACCCGCAGCCCCCGCGGCTCGTGGTGGTCGTAGGAGATCGAGCCGCCGCCCGCCGCCAGCAGAGACCGGGAGATGGCCAGGCCCAGGCCGGAGCCCTTGATGTTCTGGTGGCGGCCGCTGCGCCAGAAGCGGTCGCCGACCCGGGCGAGCTCGTCGTCGGTCAGACCCGGGCCGTTGTCGGTGACCACCACGGTCGAGGTGCCGCCCTGCGAGGCGACCACGACCTCGACCTTCTCGTCCTCCGGCGTGAACTTCACCGCGTTGTCGATCACCGCGTCCAGGGCGCTGGACAGGGTGACCGGGTCGGCCCAGGCTGTGGTCGGCGGGCAGGTGCCCACCAACCGGACCCCCTTGGCCGCGGCGGTCGGCGACCAGGCGGCGACGCGCTCGGCGGTCAGCGCGCCGATGTCGGTGACCCTGAGGTTCGCCTCGGTGTGCTCGGCCAGCGCCAGATCGAGCAGGTCGTCCAGAACCTCCGCCAGTCGCTTGCCCTCGGTGCGGACCGAGGCGATCTCCTCATTATCCTCAGGCAGTTCGAGGGCGAGCAGTTCGATGCGCAGCAGCAGCGCCGAGAGCGGGTTGCGCAGCTGGTGGGAGGCGTCGGCGACGAAGGCGCGCTGCTGCTCCAGCACGTCCTCGACGTTGTCCGCCATCTCGTTGAACGACCGGGCCAGGCGCCGGAGTTCCGGCGGTCCGCCGGCGGCGGCGACCCGGGACTTGAGCCGTCCGGTGGCGATGTCGTGGGTGGTGGCGTCGAGGACGCGCACGGGCCTGAGCACCCAGCCGGTCAGCCGCAGGGCTGCCCCGACGGCCAGCAGCATCGCGGCGATCTCGCCGGCGCCGACGACCAGCCAGCCGCGCAGGGTACGTGAACGCATCGGCCCGGTGGGCGAGTCGGTCACGACGACCGCGATGACGTCGCCGTCCCTGATGACCGGCGAGGCGACGACGAGACGGTTGCGCTGCCAGGGCCACACCTGCTTCGGGTCCTGGCTGCGGCGGCTGAGCAGCGCCTCCTTGAAGGCGTCGCGCACCTCGCCCGTTCTGGGGAGGAACCAGGTGGCCGGCGCGTTGGCCATGGGGGTGTCGCCGGTGTAGAAGACACCGACGCGAATGCCGTAGACCTCGTAGTAGCTGGAGAGTTCGTTGCTGAGGGTCTTCAGGCGTTCGGTGCCGCTCTGCGTGTCGTCGACGAACTGGGCGAGGGCCGCGAAGAACGCCGTGTCGTCGATCCGGTCGACGACCACCTTCTGCTGCTGGGCGGCGGCCACGCTGACCGCGAGCGGGACGCCGAGGGCGAGCAGCATGGCCGCCATCAGGACTATGAGCAGCGGGAGAAGACGTGTGCGCACCCGTACCCGCTACGCCGCCGGGGCGACGAGCCGGTAGCCGACGCCGCGCACGGTCTCGATCAGGGCCGGCATGCGCAGCTTGGCGCGCAGGGACGCGACGTGCACCTCCAGGGTGCGCCCGGTCCCCTCCCAGCTGGTCCGCCACACCTCACTGATGATCTGTTCCCGGCGGAAGACCACGCCGGGTCGCTGGGCGAGCAGGGCCAGCAGGTCGAACTCCTTGCGGGTCAGCTGGACCACCGCACCGTCCACGCTGACCTGGCGGGTGGGCAGCTCGATCGTGACGGGACCGAGGCGCAGCGCCGTGTCCCCGCCCGCTCCGGCGTCCTCGTGGACGGTGCGCCGGCTGACGGCGTGGATGCGGGCGAGCAGTTCTCCCGTGTCGTACGGCTTCACGACGTAGTCGTCGGCGCCGAGGTTGAGGCCGTGGATGCGGGAGCGGACGTCGGAGCGCGCCGTGACCATGATCACCGGGATGCTGGTGCGCTTGCGGATCTTGCCGCAGACCTCGTAGCCGTCCTGGTCGGGCAGGCCCAGGTCGAGGAGGACGACACCGAAGCCGGCGCCCTCCGGTACCAGCGCCTGAAGCGCCTCCTCGCCGCTGCGGGCGTGCGTGACCTCGAACCCGTGCCGCGCCAGGACCGCGGACAGAGCGGCGGCGACGTGGTTGTCGTCCTCAACGAGGAGGAGTCTCATCCCGGCCCCCTTCGGTTCATCGGTCGTACCCTGGTCATGGGTATACCTCGCGAGCACGCGCGCGTGCACCAAGGCAGTCACGCTGATGGACGCCGACGAGTCAAGTGGGTTCCGGTCGCGCCGGACTTCCGTTACCCGGCCGATACGCGGCCCGGCAACAAGTGCTACAACACGTGTCCGATTGCTATCGGATCGTGATGCTCAGATTCCCCTCAGATGTAATGACGCTGGTCCGACGGGATCACTAGTGTCCTCCGCAACCGAGGAGGACGGAGCCCTAGAGCGATGACCGAAGTATCGGTGGCCAAGGAAGACATGGCCGCGACCGGCGAACTGGTCGTCCTGAAGAGCGTCAACAAGCACTTCGGCGCGTTGCACGTACTCCAGGACATCGATCTGACGATCTCCCGCGGCGAGGTCGTCGTGGTCATCGGGCCCTCCGGGTCCGGGAAGTCCACCCTGTGCCGCACCATCAACCGTCTCGAGACGACCGACTCGGGCACGATCACGATCGACGGCAAGCCGCTGCCCCAGGAGGGCAAGGCGCTGGCCAGGCTGCGCGCCGACGTCGGAATGGTCTTCCAGTCCTTCAACCTCTTCGCGCACAAGACCGTGCTGGAGAACGTGATGCTGGGCCAGATCAAGGTCCGCAGGACCGACAAGAGCAAAGCCGAGGAGAAGGCCCGCGCCCTGCTCGACCGGGTCGGCGTGGGCACGCAGGCCGACAAGTACCCGGCACAGCTCTCCGGCGGCCAGCAGCAGCGCGTCGCCATCGCGCGGGCGCTCGCCATGGATCCCAAGGTCATGCTCTTCGACGAGCCGACCTCGGCGCTCGACCCGGAGATGATCAACGAGGTGCTGGAGGTCATGCAGCAGCTCGCCCGTGACGGCATGACCATGATCGTCGTCACCCATGAGATGGGTTTCGCCCGATCGGCTGCGAACCGAGTGGTGTTCATGGCTGACGGTCGCATCGTCGAAGAGGCTGTGCCGGACCAGTTCTTCAGCAATCCGCGCAGCGACCGTGCGAAGGACTTCCTCTCGAAGATCCTTCACCACTGACCGTCCGCCCCTTCCGTCTCCGACGGCCCGCATCCCTTCATCACCCAAAGGATGTTCAACATGAAGCTCCGCAAGGTCACCGCCGTCTCCGCCGCCGTGTTCGCCCTCGCCCTGTCCGCGACCGCGTGCGGTGGCGACGACAGCAAGGACTCCGACTCGGGCTCCAGCGGTGGCGGCAAGATCAAGGTCGGCATCAAGTTCGACCAGCCGGGCCTCGGCCTGAAGCAGCCGGACGGGTCCTTCGCCGGCTTCGACGTGGACGTGGCGACCTACGTGGCCAAGCAGCTCGGCTACAAGCCCGACCAGATCGAGTTCGTCGAGACCAAGAGCGCCGACCGTGAGAACGCGCTCGCCCGCGGCGACGTGAAGTTCATCGCGGCCACCTACTCGATCAACGACGAGCGCAAGCAGAAGGTCGACTTCGCCGGCCCCTACCTGCTGGCCCACCAGGACCTGCTGGTCAAGAAAGACTCGGACATCACCAAGGCCACGGACCTCAACGGCAAGAAGCTGTGTTCCGTGACCGGTTCCACCTCGGCGCAGAACATCCACGACAAGATCGCCCCGAAGGCCCAGCTGAAGGAGTACAGCGGCTACTCGGAGTGCATCGCCGCCCTGCAGAGCGGCGCCGTCGACGCGGTGACCACGGACGACTCGATCCTCGCGGGCTTCGCCGCGCAGGACAAGTACAAGGGTCAGTTCAAGCTCGCCGGTCTCAAGCTGAGCAACGAGAACTACGGCGTCGGCGTCAAGAAGGGCGACACCGCGACCGTGAACAAGATCAACGCCGCCCTCGAGAAGATGGTCAGCGACGGCGCGTGGCAGAAGGCGGTCGACACGAACTTCGGCCCGGCGAACTACAAGAGCGAGCCCGCGCCGAAGATCGGCAACATCGTCCCGTAGCGCGGGGCTCCGGCCAAGCAAGCGCAGGATTCCATGGGGCGCTGCCGCCCGTCGCGATCGGGGCGGCGGCGCCCCATGCCCTCCACGTACGCCACACACCCGGAAGCGCGGGAGATCGTGTTCGACTTTCTTGATGGTTACGACGTCCTCGGGGCGTTCTGGATGACGGTGAAACTCACCGCCCTCTCCGCCCTCGGCTCCCTGGTCTGGGGCACCCTGCTGGCCGCGATGCGGGTCAGCCCGGTCCCGCTCCTGCGCGGGTTCGGCACCGCCTATGTGAACATCGTCCGGAACATCCCCCTGACCGTCATCATCGTCTTCTCCTCGCTCGGTCTGGCCGACATCTTCGGCGTCACGATGGGCGCGGCCGACGACTTCAAGGTGCAGGGCTTCCGCCTGGCGGTGCTCGGCCTCGTCGGCTACACCTCCGCCTTCGTGTGCGAGGCGGTCCGCTCCGGCATCAACACCGTGCCCGTCGGGCAGGCCGAGGCGGCACGCGCCATCGGGCTGAGCTTCAGCCAGGTGCTGCGGCTGATCATCCTGCCGCAGGCCTTCCGCGCGGTCATCGGCCCGCTGGCCAACGTCCTGATCGCGCTGACCAAGAACACCACCGTGGCGGCCGCGATCGGTGTCGCCGAGGCAGCCACCCTGATGAAGAAGATGATCGAGAACGAGGCCCAGACGCTCGCCATCGGCGCGGTCTTCGCCTTCGGGTTCGTGGTACTGACTCTGCCGACCGGGCTGCTCCTCGGCTGGCTGAGCAAGCGACTGGCGGTGAAGCGATGAGCTCCGTTCTCTACGACACTCCCGGCCCCCGCGCCAAGCGGCGCTATGTGCTCTTCTCGCTGGGCTTCGCCGTCCTGTTCGCCCTGTTCCTGTGGTGGATCTGGCAGACCATGGACGACAAGGGCCAGCTGAAGTGGGCCCTGTGGGAGCCCTTCACCACCTCGCAGGCCTGGACGACCTATCTGCTGCCGGGCCTCGTCAACACGCTGAAGGCCGCGGCGATCTCCATGGTGATCGCCCTGCCGCTGGGCGCGGTCTTCGGCATCGCGCGCCTCTCCGACCACCGCTGGGTGAGGGGCACGGCGGGCACAATCGTCGAGTTCTTCCGCTCGATCCCGGTGCTGCTGCTGATGCTCTTCGCCAACGAGCTCTACGTCCGCTCCACGGACGTCAGCAGCGAGGACCGGCCGCTCTACGCGGTCGTCACCGGCCTGGTCCTCTACAACGCCTCGGTCCTGGCCGAGATCGTCCGCGCCGGCATCCTCTCCCTGCCCAAGGGACAGTCGGAGGCCGCGATGGCGGTCGGGCTGCGCAAGGGCCAGACGATGAGCAGCATCCTGCTGCCGCAGGCCGTCACGGCCATGCTGCCGGCCATCGTGAGCCAGCTCGTCGTCATCGTGAAGGACACCGCGCTGGGCGGCGTGATGCTCGCCTATCCCGAGTTGCTCAACGAGCGCAGCACGCTGGCGGCCAACTACGCCAACGTCGTCCCCAGCTTCATCGTGGTGGGGATCATCTTCATCATCCTGAACTTCATCCTCACCAGCTTCGCCAGCTGGCTCGAGGCGCGGCTGCGGCGCAGCAAGAAGAGCACGGGCGCGGTCCTCAGCGAGGACACGGTGGAAGTCAACCCCGCGGCGGTGCGCGGCGGCTTCGGGTCCGGTGCCGGCGGCGGGATCTGATGATCAGTCAAGTGACATGAGACACGGAGGCAGTGGCATGATCGCCACTGCCTCCGTCGCTTGACGCAAGCAGCGGCAATGGGTTGCATACGTTCTGTGATCGTGCACCCTGCTCCAACTTCCTGTTCACCCACGTCCCACCGGACGTCACCGCGGGCAGGGGGCGCCGCGCCGTGGACCCGGTGATCGTCGTCGGGGCGGGGCCCGTCGGGCTCACGCTCGCCCTCGCGCTGGCACGCCAGGAGGTGCCGTGCGTCGTCCTCGACGAGGGCCCGGGCAAGGACGAACCCCGCCCGGCCCGAACCGTCGTCCTGCGCGAGGACACCGCCGCCCTCGTCGAGCGGCTGACGGGCGTGTCACTCGCGGAGGCCGGCTCCCGCTGGGCCGGATGGCGGTCGATGCGCCGCAAACAGGTGATGCGCGAGATCACGTTCGACGTCACGGACCCGGGCGCACCGCACACCGACCCCGTCACCTCCCCGCACACCGACCCCGCGCCCCTGCACATCGCCCAGCACGTGCTGACCGGGATCCTGCGCGGGGCGCTGGCCGCCGAGCGGCTCGTCAAGGTCGCCGTGAACAGCCGGCTCGACGCGGTCGAGCAGGAGCCCTCGGGCGTCACCGCCCACACCCGCGGCCCCAACGGCACCTGGTGGCGCGGTAGTTATCTGGTCGGCTGCGACGGCCCGCGCTCGACCGTGCGCAAGCTCCAGGACATCCGCTTCCCGGGCCGTACGGCGGTGGAGCGCCACGCCGTCGCCGCCCTGCGCACGGAGCTCCCCTGGCCCGGCGAGGCCTTGCTCCACCGGATGCCGCCGTGGCGGACAGCAGGCCCGTCGGCCGGGGAGGTCACCGGGCGCCCGCTGCCCGACGGCGTGTGGCGCCTGGACTGGCTGCTGCCGCCGGGCAAGGACCTGGTCACGCCCGAGCTGCTGGTGTCCCGCATCCGGGAGACGCTGGCGGGCTGGAGCGGGGGGACCACACCGCCGTACGAACTCCTCGACACCGGCGTGCACACCGTGCACCACCGGCTGGCCCGGCGCTGGCGCGTGGGCCGGGTCTTTCTGGCCGGGGACGCGGCCCATCTGCTCGGTGCGCTCGGCACCCAGGGGCTCGACGAAGGGCTGCGGGACGCCGACAACCTCGCCTGGAAACTGGCCCTGACCTGGCACCACGGGCCGCACGAGGCACTCCTCGACAGTTACCAGGCGGAGCGCCGCGCGATCGTCGCCGGGCGGCTGCGCGCCGCCGACCAGGCGCTGCCCGTGCTGCGGGGCAGTGGAGGCCCCCTGTCGTACGTCCGCGGCTCCGCCAAGGGCAACGACGCGCTGTTCGCGGACGGTCACCTGGGGCGCGGCGTCCTGGGCACGCCGGGGGCGTACGCCGACTCGCCGCTCGCACCCCAAGACCTCGAGGGTGAGACCCCCGTGGACACCCTGCCCGGCGCCCCGGTCACGGACGTGCGGGTCACGGCGGAGGACGGCTCCTTCGTACCGCTGCGGGACCGGCTCGGCCGCGGCGCGCTGCTCGTGGTGCTGATCGCGCCGGGCACCGGCGTGTGGGAGCGCAAGCACTGGGTGACCGCCGGCATCATGCCCCGGCTCGCGGCAGCCGTCACAGCCCTGCCGCACCCCGCCGAACTGCTGGTCGCCGAGACCTACCCCGGAGCCGCCCCGCACACCGTCCTGCTCGTCCGGCCCGACGGTCACCTCGTCACGGCGCTCACCGGCGTACGCCCGGCCGATCTGTACGCGGCGGCGGAGGCCACCCTCGGCGGACCGGCCATGACCGGGGCGGAGGCTACCGCCGGTTCCCACTGAACCGCCCTACTCACCGTCACCGGACTGTCCACATAGTGACGGTGAGTTGACCGGTTTCCGCCACCATGGTGTACTCCGGATCGTGACCGACACCTGTGTGCGCCTGTGGCGGAGGGTCCATATGGACCTCGTCCGCTATGCGGGCTGCGTGTGTCGCCCGTCCTGCTGAATTCGCATCCCTCTCCTTTTCTTGGCCCGCGCGCCGCTTTCCTGCTGCCGCGCGTGCTCGCGAACGCTCCTCAGGACGGTGCCCGTGTCTTCATCCCCCGCTGTGTCCGTCGCGGTTTCCGCGCCGACCCAGGCCGACCTCCTCGACTTCGTACGGCGTACGGCCGCCGACACCGAACTCGTCTCCTCACTCCCGCTCGACCCCGAGGGCCGCACCTGGGTACGGCTGGAGGGGCCCGGCGGCAGCGAGGCCTGGCTGATCGGCTGGCCCCCCGGCACGGGCACCGGCTGGCACGACCACGCCGAGTCGGTCGGCGCCTTCATCACCGCGACGGGTGAGCTCAAGGAGAACTCGCTCGCCGCCCGGCTGCCCGCCGACGGCTGGAAGACCCTGGAGCTCAGCGACGGCGTGGACCGCGAACGCCGACTGCCGCCCGGCAAGGGGCGCGCCTTCGGCCGGCACCACGTGCACGAGGTGCTCAACGAGTCCCCCGACCGCCACGCCGTCTCCGTCCACGCCTACTACCCACCCCTGCCGCAGATCCGCCGCTACAGCCGCAGCGGCCCGATCCTGCGCCTGGAGCAGGTCGAACGCCCGGAGGACTGGCAGTGAGCGGCGCGAGCCGACGACCGGCGACAACAGCGAGCGGACCGGGCGAGCAGCGCGTGCCGGCAAGCGGCCGCGACGACCAGGTGACGGTAGTGAGCCAGAGGAACGGACGCCCGGTGGCGGCGACTGACGCAGAGACGGCGGGCGCCACCGGCGGCCCGGCGGCGGCGGTCGGCGGTGGAGGTGAACCTCCGGTGGCGGCGAGCGGCGTGGGCGAACCGCCGTCGGGGATCGACGACTTGCTGGACCGGGTGCGCGCGGGCTACGAGCGGATCGAGCCGGGGGAGGCGTACGCGGCCGCTCAGCGCGGTGAGGCGCTCCTCGTCGACATCCGCTACGCGGCCCTGCGTGAGCGCGACGGCCTCGTTCCCGGCGCCCTCGTCGTCGAGCGCAACGAGCTGGAATGGCGCCTCGACCCGCGGGGCAGCCACCGCGCTCCCGAGGCGACGAGCCACGACCTGCGCGTCGTCGTGATCTGCAACGAGGGATACGCCTCCAGCCTCGCCGCCGCGTCCCTGCACCAGTTGGGGCTGCATCGGGCCACCGACCTGGTCGGCGGCTTCCAGGCGTGGAAGGCGGCGGGGCTGCCGGTGGCGTCGTAGCCGAGTCAGAACCCGCCGTCCCCGAGGTGCTCCGTGTCCTCGCCCTCCTGCTCCAGTGCCTGCCGGACCACGCGCAGGGCCAAGCCCTCGGAGTAGCCCTTGCGGGCGAGCATGCCGGCGAGGCGGCGCAGCCTCTTGTCACGGTCGAGGCCCCGGGTGGAGCGCAGCTTGCGGGCGACGAGCTCTCGCGCCGTCGCCTCCTCCTGTTCGGAGTCGAGCTGCGAGACGGCCACGTCGATCAGCGTGGAGTCGACACCTTTGGTCCGCAGTTCCTGTGCCAGCGCGCGCCTGGCCAGTCCCCGGCCGTGGTGCCGGGACTCCACCCAGGCTTCCGCGAAGGCCCCGTCGTTGATCAGGCCGACCTCCTCGAACCGCGACAGCACTTCTTCGGCCGCGTCCTCCGGAATCTCCCGCTTGCGCAGCGCGTCCGCGAGTTGCTTCCGCGTGCGCGGGGTCCCGGTGAGCAGGCGCAGGCAGATCGCCCGTGCCCGCTCGACCGGGTCCCCTGGGGGCTCCCCCTTCTCGGCCCTCGACGAGGAGGAGGGGCCTCCGTCCTCACCGGACGGTTCCCCGAAGTCACGTCGCCGACGCCCCCGCCCACCACGTGGGCCGCCCTCGCCGCGTGACCTACGGTCCCCACGGAGCCGATCGCCACTGCCCGCCCCCTCCTCGGGGTACAGGCCGGAGGCTTCGTCACCGTGGTGCCGTCCGGCGTCTTCCTCCGGGCGGCGGTCCGCCGCTTCACCGCGGCTCGAGCCGCCGTCGGGCCCACCGCCGCCGTCCCGGGCGAAGCCCCCGCGCTCTTCGCTCCCCCGCTCCTGCGGGGCACCCGGGTAGGCGGTGTACTCGGCCCAGTCGGTTCGCCGTGTCACGGATCAGCTCTTGGCCGCCGCGGCCTTGGTCTTGGCCGTCTTGGCCGCCGCCGGGGCCGGCACCGTCTTCACGGCGTCGTCCGCGGGGGTGGAGACCGCGGCGTCGGTGCCCGGCTCCGCGGCCGGATCCTGGGGCCGTACGCCGACGCCCAGCTTCTCCTTGATCTTCTTCTCGATCTCGTTGGCCAGGTCGGGGTTGTCCTTCAGGAAGTTGCGCGCGTTCTCCTTGCCCTGGCCGAGCTGGTCGCCCTCGTACGTGTACCAGGCGCCCGCCTTGCGGACGAAGCCGTTCTCCACGCCCATGTCGATCAGGCCGCCCTCGCGGCTGATGCCCTGCCCGTAGAGGATGTCGAACTCGGCCTGCTTGAAGGGCGGGGCGACCTTGTTCTTGACGACCTTGACGCGGGTGCGGTTGCCGACCGCGTCCGTGCCGTCCTTCAGCGTCTCGATGCGGCGGATGTCGAGTCGGACCGAGGCGTAGAACTTCAGCGCCCGGCCACCGGTGGTGGTCTCCGGGGAGCCGAACATCACGCCGATCTTCTCGCGGAGCTGGTTGATGAAGATCGCCGTGGTCTTGGACTGGTTGAGCGCACTGGTGATCTTCCGCAGCGCCTGGCTCATCAGACGGGCCTGCAGACCGACGTGGCTGTCGCCCATCTCGCCCTCGATCTCCGCCCGCGGGACGAGCGCGGCGACGGAGTCGATGACGATGAGGTCCAGGGCACCGGAGCGGACCAGCATGTCCACGATCTCCAGGGCCTGTTCGCCGTTGTCCGGCTGGGACAGGATCAGGTTGTCGATGTCGACGCCGAGCTTCTTCGCGTACTCGGGGTCGAGGGCGTGCTCCGCGTCGATGAAGGCCACCTGGCCGCCGGCCTTCTGGGCGTTCGCCACCGCGTGCAGCGTCAGTGTCGTCTTACCGGAGGACTCCGGGCCGTACACCTCCACCACACGGCCGCGCGGCAGGCCGCCGACACCGAGGGCGACGTCGAGTGCGGTCGACCCGGTGGGGATGACCTCGATGGGCTCGTTCGGCCGCTCACCGAGACGCATCACGGCGCCCTTGCCGAACTGCCGTTCAATTTGTGCGAGCGCGGCGTCCAGGGCCTTCTCGCGGTCGGTTCCTGCCATGGGTTCCACCCGATTTGCTTGAGTCGATCGCTTCACGTCAAAGACGCTAACGCCTGCCACTGACAATGGGCCCCGACGCCCGTCCGGCCTGTGGATAACTCGGGCGCAGCTCCGGCGAAACCGTGGCGAAACGCCCACCGGGAGCCTTGCCGGAGCCTCCATAAGAATGGATGTTCGATTTTCGTGTCAAGCGCACCACGCGGCACCTCCGAGACTACGTCCGCCATCCGACAACGAGCCGGATTCCCCACGCCCCACCGGCTGTCGCCCCGCTACTCCCCGCGGCGTACAGCGGGTGACTCCGACCGGACGACGACGGCACCAGGCGTTTCGGCGACGCTCTGACCATGGAGAACGAGAGGACCGCGACGACCGGGCGAACCACACACACCCCTGCCGCGACAGACCGCCCCACGGAACCGACCACACCGCGCCGGCCGGCCGTGTCGCGGCTCTGCCACGCGACCGGCCTGGTCCTGATCCTCTCCGGCCTCGCGCATCTTCTGGTGTTCGCGGTCGACGGTGGTCCCTGGGACGGGCCCGTCTCCTGGCGCAAACCGGTGACGTTCGGGCTCTCCTTCGGGGTGACACTGATCGCCGTCACCTGGGTCACGTCCTCTCTGCGGATCGAGCCGAGGCTCCGTGCCCTGCTGCTCACCGTGTTCGCCGCCGACTGTGTCGTGGAGGTCGGCGGCATCACCCTGCAGGCCTGGCGCGGGGTGCCCTCGCACCTCGACATGGAGACACCCTTCGACACGGTGGTGTCCATGACGCTCGCGGTGGGCGGCGGCGTCCTCGTGGCACTGCTCACCCTGCTCGCCGTCGCGTCGTTCCGGAACCGTCCGACGGGACCCGAGGGGATGGCGCTCGCGGTGCGGTCCGGGTTCGCGATCCTGCTCGTCGCGCTGGCCTCGGGCGCCGCGATGATCGCGCGCGGTGTCGTGCTCACCCGCACCGGCCACCAGGAGGCGGCGTACCGTTCGACCGCCGCGCTCAAGCCGCTGCACGGGGTCAGCCTGCACGCCGTGCTGGTCCTGCCCGTGCTGGCCTGGCTGCTGTCCCGCACGTCCTGGACCGAGACGGTCCGACGGCGGATCGTGGCAGCCGCGGTCGGGTGTTACGTGGCCGCCGTCGTCGGAGCCGGAGTCTGGGCCGTGCTCACGTACTGACCACAGGCGCACCACTCACTCGCGCATCGCCCACCACCCGCGCGTGCCCGCCACCCGCCGCGTGCCCACCACCCGCGCATGCTCACCACCCGCACGTGTCCACCAGCGCGTGCCCGACTCACGCAGGGGCTGCATCCACGAGGACCGCATCCGGAAAGACTGCAGGGGGAAAGGCCGCATGGGGAAAGGCCGCCTTCACAAGGACCGGTTGCGCACCGACCATCCGTGAACAGGTCGCGATCCGCGCATCCCCCGTCGCCCCGCCCCTAGTCAGAAGTCAGTCGTCCTCGGGGTCCTCGGTCCCGCGCCGGGAGCCCGCCTCCGGGTCCTCCGGCCCGGGCCGGGAGCCCGCTTCGGCGTCCTGCGCCCCCGCTCTGCGTTCCCACAGCCGTCGCGCGCGGGCGAGCGGGCCGGGACCTGACGCGCGTCTGCGGTGTCCGTGGACGCGGGGATCGTCGGTGACCTCGTACCGCTTCACGTAAGCCCCGAGGAACGCCTGCAGCGTGGCGACCGCCGGGATGGCGACCAGCGCGCCCACCGCGCCGAGGAGGGCGGTGCCCGCGATGACCGAGCCGAAGGCGACCGCGGGGTGGATGTCGACGGTCTTCGAGGTGAGCTTGGGCTGCAGCACGTAGTTCTCGAACTGCTGGTAGATCACGACGAAGATCAGCACCCAGAGCGCGTACCAGGGGTCGACGGTGAAGGCGATCAGCATGGGCAGGGCGCCCGCGAGATACGTGCCGATGGTCGGGATGAACTGGGAGACCAGACCCACCCAGACGGCGAGCACGGGCGCGTAGGGCACACCCAGGGCCTGCAGCAGGATGTAGTGCGCCACTCCGGAGACGAGCGCCATCAGGCCGCGCGAGTACAGGTAACCGCCGGTCTTGTCGACGGCGATCTCCCACGCGCGCAGTACCTCGACCTGCTTCGCGGGCGGCAGGACGGAGCAGACCGCCCGGCGCAACCGCGGACCGTCCGCGGCGAAGTAGAACGAGAACAGCGTGATGGTCAACAGTTGGAAGAGCCCCCCGAGAACCTGGGTGGACACGTCCAGGACGCCGGTGGCGCTGTTCCGCACGTAGTTGCGCAGCCAGTCGGAGCGGAGCAGCCCCTCCTGGATGTCGACCCGTCTCAGCTCGGTGTGAAAGTGCGTGTTGATCCAATTGATGACGGAGTCGAGATAGTTCGGGAACTCCTCGACGATCTTGATGATCTGGCCGGCGAGCATGGAGCCGAGCAGGGTGACGAAGCCCGCGGCAGCGATCATCACAGCAAGGAAGACGAGGCCGGTGGCGAGTCCCCGGCGCATGCCGCGCGAGGCCATCCAGCTCACCGCGGGCTCGATGGCGAGGGCCAGGAAGAACGCGATGAGGATGTTGATCAGCAGGCTGGTGAGCTGGTGGAAGGCCCAACTGCCCAGCTGGAAGACGGCGATGAGGGCGAGCGCGAGCACCATGGCGCGCGGCAGCCAGCGCGGCATGCGGGCGTTGGGCCCGGCGGCGCCGTCGGCCGGGGGCCGGGTGGGCGGCGTCGTACCGAACGGGGATGCGGGTGGGGCTGTCTGCCCGGCGTCGTCAGTGGGTGCCACGGTGCAAGTCTCGCCCACGCGACCGACAATCAGTTCCCGTCCTGCGATCTTCGTTACCGGTCAGCGCTTTTCACCCGGAACGTTCATGGCCGCGCAGACCACCCGCCACACGTCCTTGGCCTCCCAGCCGGCGTCCAACGCCTCGTGCACCGTGCGCCCGCCCAGATCCGTCATCACGTGGTCGCGCGCGAAGGTGTCGGCGTACCCCGGACCGAAGTGCTCCGCCATCCGCTGCCAGAAGACCGTCAACCGCATGCGTCCAGTATCCCGCCCCTGAGAGTGGGCCTGACCCGGGACCCCTTGCCGAGACCGCTTTCCGTCCTACGGTCTGACGCATGGCCGAAACTGGAGCTTCCCCACTCCCCCAGACGCCCCCGGCGCGCTCCCCGCTCTCCCACGCCGAGCACTTCGTCTGGCTCACCGCGCGCGTGCTCGAGCAGCGGCTGTTCGCGTATCACTTCCTGAACGCGAGCGCCGATCCGGTGGAGACCGCGCTGGACGCCTACCGCAACGAGGACGGCGGGTACGGCCACGCGCTGGAGCCGGACCTGCGCGGCCCGGTCAGCCAGCCGCTGCACACCGCGCACGCCCTGCGGATCCTGGACGCCGTCGGGCGCTGTGGCGGACAGCGGGTGGACCGTGTGTGCCGGTATCTGACCTCCGTGTCCACGCCGGACGGCGCGTTGCCGGCCATCCATCCGAGCCAGCGCGGGTATCCGATGGCGCCCTTCCTTCCGATCGTGGACGACCCGCCGAGCGATCTTCTGGCCACCGGGCCGGTGGTCGGCCTGCTGCACCGCAACGAGGTCTGGCACGCCTGGCTCTTCCGCGCCACGGACTTCTGCTGGCAGGCCATCGAGCGCCTGGAGGAGTCCCACCCGTACGAGGTCGAGGCCGCCGTGGCCTTCCTCGACTCCGCTCCCGACCGCCCGCGCGCGGAGGCGGTCGCCGACCGTCTCGGCCGGCTGGTGCGCGAGCACCGTCTCGCGGCCCTGGAACCTGACCGCCTCGACGCGTATCCGGTCGCGCCGGGCTACGCCCCCGGCGAGCACCACTTCCCGCACGACTACGCGCGCCGGCCCGGCTCTCTCGCGCGCGCGTGGTTCACGGACGAGGAGATGGCGCGCTCGCTGGACCACCTCGCGAGCGAGCAGCAGGAGGACGGCGGCTGGCCGGTCCGCTGGCGCCAGTGGGCGCCGGGCACCTCCTTGGAAGCACGCCCCATGGTGACGATCGACGCCCTGCGCACCCTGCGGGCGCACGGCCGCTTCCTCGGCTGACCGCCCGGGTGGAGAACCGGCCGGAGCGGGCCGGCTCGGTCCGACGAGTCAGCCCGTGAGGGCCCGCAGGCCGGCTGTGACCGCCACCGCGGCCGCGACGACGACCAGGAAGGGGGCACGCAGCAGCAGCGCCACGGCCGCCGCGGCGAGCCCCGCGGCCCGTGCGTCGAGCACCAGTGTCCGGCCGTCGGCGAAGGTCTGCTGGGCCGTGAGTGCGGCGAGCAGGGCGACGGGCAGCAGCGCGGCGAGCCGTCTGACGAGAGGCCGCTCGAGGGCACCCGCGGGCACGAGCAGTCCGGCGAGTTTGACGGCGTAGCAACCGAGGGCGGTCGCGCCGATGGCGATCCAGGTGTTCAACGGTCTTCCCCCTGTGCGTCGTCCGCGTGGTCGACGTGATCCCTGTGGTCCGCGCCGTCCACGCCGTCCATCTCGTCCACGTCCTTCACGTCTTCCGCGTGCTCCGCCTCCGGCACGTCCTGCTGTTGTTCCCGGTGTTCGTCCGGTTGCCCGTGGTGTGGTTCTCGCTGCCCTCCGTCGGAGGCGTCGCCGGACGATGTCCGTGTCCCGCTCGCCCGGCGACCCTGGGCCCACAGGACGGCCGGTGCCGCGAGAGCGGCCACCAGGACGGGCACTCCTGCGGGCAGGACGGGCAGCAGACCGAGCCCCAGCACAACGGCGAGGCCGGCGACAGCCCGCTCGGTGACGGTTTTCAGCATCGGCGCGAGCAGTGCCAGGAAGACGGCGGGCCCGGCCGCGTCCAGACCCCATGTGGCCGTGTCCCCGATGGCTTCGGCGCCCAGGGCACCGAGCAGCGTGGTGAGGTTCCACAGCACGTACAGGCTGAGTCCCGTCACGGCGAACCCGATCCGCGTGCCACGCCGGTCGGGCTGTGCCAGCGCGACCGCCGTCGTCTCGTCGATGACCCACTGGGCGGCGAACGGGCGCACCGCGCGCGGGAGGGCCAGCAACTGTGACAGGCGCAGCCCGTAGAAGGCGTTGCGCACGCCCAGGAAGAAGGCGCCCGCGGCCGCCGTGAGCGGACTGCCGCCGGCCGCGAGCGCTCCCACCAGGGCGAACTGGGAGGCGCCGGTGAACACCAGGAGGCTGAGCGCGCAGGTCTGCAGCAGCGTGAGCCCGCTGCCCGCCGAGGTCACCCCGAAGGCGAACCCGGACAGCCCTACGGCGACTCCGACTCCGAGGGCGTCGCGTACGACGGCCGCGTCCGGTCGTCCTCCGTCGTCGGCGCGTGCGTCTGCGAGAGCTGTCTGTTCTGCCACTCGTCCGACGGTAGGAGGAGTCGGCCGCGCGCGTCTTGTACGTTCTTGCGCTCGCGCTGATAGGACCCCGGAGGCACGCCGACGATCCGGGAGAAGTGGCGGTTGAGGTGCGGCTGGTCGGTGAACCCCACGGTGACGGCGGCCTCCGCCGGCGTCGTCCCCGCGTCCAGCAGCCGCCTCGCCCGCCGTACCCGGGCATCCGTCAGCCAGGCGTGTGGTGGCATGCCGTACGCGTCCCGGAAGGCCCGCAACAGGGCGAACGGTCCTGTCCCCAGATCGGCGGCGAGCGTCTCCAGGGCAGGCGGCGCGGCCATCCGCTCCTCCAGTACGGCACGCGCGCGTGCCGCCGTCCGGGCCCCGGAGGTCCGTACGTCCCGGCGGGGAAGAGGGCCGCCGTTGAGTCGGAGCAGCCTGGTCACGGCTATCCGCAGGAGCGTGTCGGCCGCCAGGGCGTTGCCCTCGTCGGCGGCCCGCAGCACCTGGTGCACCAGACGCACCGTGTACGGATCGTCGAGTACCGGCCGGACGAATCCCGGGGTGCCCCGGATCGCGGTGGTCTCGGCCGCGATCTCGGCCACCACCTCCGGCGAGGGGTACACGGCTCCGTACCGCCAGCCCTCGGGCACACCGGCCCGGCCCGTGTGCGGAGTGTCCGGGTTGACGAGTGCGAGCGCTCCCGCCCCGGCGTACTGGTCGGCGCCCCGGTGGTGGAAGACCTCGACACCGTCGGCGATGGCGGCGATCACGAAGTTCTCGTGCGTGTGACGCACGAACGTCTTGCGGACGTACCGGGCCCGCAGCAGATCGACACCGGGCAGCTCCGCGTACTGCCAGTGCCGCGCCCGCTCCGTGCCCAACCCCGTCATGTCGTCAATTCTCCGCCACCCGCTCTCCGGCACGCCTGCCGGGCACCATGCACGGGACGTCGGCGTCCGGAAGGCCGACTCATCACCGCAGCTCAGAGCCATTGTCAGTGGCTGGGTGCAGGATGGACGCATGCCCAGCTCCACACACCCAGCCCTCGACGGCTTCTCCCCCGCGACCCGCGGCTGGTTCACGGGGGCCTTCTCCGCGCCCACCGCGGCCCAGGCGGGCGCGTGGCAGGCCATCGGTGAGGGCTCGGACGTGCTGGTGGTCGCCCCCACCGGTTCCGGCAAGACGCTGGCCGCCTTCCTCGCCGCCCTCGACCAGCTGGCCTCGACACCCCCGCCGGCCGATCCCAGGAAGCGCTGCCGCGTGCTGTACGTCTCGCCGCTCAAGGCCCTGGCCGTGGACGTCGAGCGCAACCTCCGCAGTCCGCTGACCGGCATCCGCCAGGAGTCGATGCGCCTGGGCCTGCCCGAGCCCGAGGTCAAGGTCGGCATCCGCTCCGGCGACACTCCCCCGGCCGAGCGCCGCGCCCTCGCCACCCGCCCTCCGGACATCCTGATCACCACCCCGGAGTCCCTGTTCCTGATGCTGACGTCGGCCACGCGCGAGGCGCTCACGGGCATCGACACGGTGATCCTCGACGAGGTGCACGCGGTGGCGGGCACCAAGCGCGGCGCGCACCTGGCGCTCTCCCTGGAGCGGCTCGACGAGCTCCTGCCGAAGCCGGCCCGGCGCATCGGCCTCTCCGCGACCGTCCGCCCGGTCGACGAGGTCGCCCGCTATCTCTCCCCCCACCGCAAGGTGGAGATCGTCCAGCCGAAGTCCGGCAAGGAGTTCGACCTGTCGGTCGTCGTCCCGGTGGAGGACCTGGGCGAACTCGGCGGCTCCCCGGTCGCCGAGGGCTCCGAGGGCGCGGAGCGGCCCTCGATCTGGCCGCATGTCGAGGAGCGGATCGCGGACCTCGTCCAGGCTCACCGCTCCACGATCGTGTTCGCCAACTCGCGCCGCCTCGCGGAGCGGCTGTGCAACCGTCTCAACGAGATCGCCTACGAGCGGGCCACCGGCGAGCCCCTGGACGAACACCACTCGCCCGCCGAGCTCATGGGTGGCTCCGGTGCCGCCCAGGGCGCGCCCCCGGTCATCGCCCGGGCCCACCACGGCTCGGTGTCCAAGGAGCAGCGGGCCCTGGTCGAGGAGGACCTCAAGGCAGGCCGCCTGCCCGCCGTGGTCGCCACCTCGAGCCTCGAGCTGGGTATCGACATGGGTGCCGTGGATCTCGTCGTCCAGGTCGAGTCCCCGCCGTCGGTCGCCTCCGGCCTGCAGCGCGTCGGCCGCGCGGGCCACCAGGTCGGCGCCGTCTCCACCGGCGTCGTGTTCCCGAAGTACCGCGGTGACCTCGTCCAGGCCGCCGTCGTCACCGAGCGGATGCGCACCGGCTCCATCGAGTCCCTGAAGGTGCCCGCCAACCCTCTGGACGTCCTGGCCCAGCAGATCGTCGCGATGACGGCCCTGGATTCCTGGCAGGTCGACGACCTGCTGGCCGTGGTCCGCCGCGCCGCCCCCTTCGCCTCGCTGCCGGAATCGGCGTTCACGGCGGTCCTCGACATGCTCGCGGGCCGCTATCCGTCGGACGCCTTCGCGGAGCTGCGCCCGCGCGTGGTGTGGGACCGCGTCACCGGCACGGTCACCGGCCGCCCCGGCGCCCAGCGCCTCGCCGTCACCTCCGGCGGCACGATCCCCGACCGGGGGCTCTTCGGGGTGTTCCTCGCCGGATCCGACCCCACGAAGGGCGGCGGCCGGGTCGGCGAGCTGGACGAGGAGATGGTCTACGAGTCCCGCGTGGGCGACGTCTTCACCCTCGGCACCAGTTCGTGGCGCATCGAGGACATCACCCGCGACCGCGTCCTCGTCTCCCCCGCCCCGGGCGTGCCGGGCAGGCTCCCGTTCTGGAAGGGCGACCAACTGGGCCGCCCGCTCGAACTGGGCCGCGCGGTGGGGGCGTTCCTGCGCGAGGTCGGTTCCCTGTCCCAGGAGGACGCCCGCCTCCGTCTCCTCGCCGCGGGCCTGGACGCCTGGGCCGCGGACAATGTCCTGTCCTACCTCCGCGAACAGCGCGAGGCCTGCGGCCACGTCCCGGACGACCGCACGATCGTCGTGGAGCGCTTCCGCGACGAGCTCGGTGACTGGCGGGTCGTCGTGCACTCCCCCTTCGGCGCCCAGGTGCACGCCCCGTGGGCACTGGCCCTGGGCGCCAAGCTCTCCGAGCGGTACGGCATGGACGCGCAGGTCATGCACGCCGACGACGGCATCGTGCTGCGTCTGCCCGACGCGGACCTGATGAGCCTCGACCTCCTCGACCAGGAGCCGATGAGGGCCGGCACCGAGTACGACGCCGATCAGGCACCGGTCGGCGCCGCCGACGTCGTCTTCGACAAGGGCGAGGTCAACCAGGTCGTCACCGACCAGGTGGGCAGTTCCGCGCTCTTCGCCTCCCGCTTCCGCGAGTGCGCCGCCCGCGCGCTGCTGCTGCCGCGCCGCAGCCCCGGCAAGCGCACCCCGCTGTGGCAGCAGCGCCAGCGCGCGTCCCAACTCCTTCAGGTGGCGAGCGAGTTCGGTTCCTTCCCGATTGTCCTGGAGGCCGTCCGCGAGTGCCTCCAGGACGTCTTCGACGTGCCCGGTCTCGTCGAGTTGATGGGGGATCTCGAGTCCCGCAAGGTGCGTCTCGTCGAGGTCACCACTCCCGAGCCGTCCCCCTTCGCCCGCTCCCTCCTCTTCGGTTACGTCGCCCAGTTCCTGTACGAGGGAGACTCACCGCTCGCCGAGCGCCGCGCCGCCGCCCTCTCGCTGGACTCACGGCTGCTGGCCGAGCTGCTCGGCCAGGCGGAGCTGCGCGAGCTGCTCGACGCCGAGGTGCTGACCGAGCTGGAGCGTGAGCTGCAGTGGCTCACCGAGGACCGCCGCGTCAAGGACGCCGAAGGAGTCGCCGACCTGCTGAGGCTGCTCGGCCCCCTCACCGACGCCGAACTGGTCGAGCGGGGCGCCGAGCCGCAGTGGGCGCGGGAGCTGGCCGCGGCCCGCCGCGCGATCCCGGTCCGCATCGGCGGCGCGGACCACTGGGCGGCCATCGAGGACGCCGGCCGCCTGCGCGACGCCCTGGGGACGGCACTGCCGGTCGGTGTCCCGGAAGCCTTCATGGAACCCGTCAAGGACCCGCTGGGCGACCTCCTCGCACGCTACGCCCGCACCCACGGCCCGTTCACGTCGACCTCCGCCGCGACCCGCTTCGGCCTGGGCGTGGCGGTCACCGAGGGCGCGCTGCAGCGCCTCGCCGCGGGCGGCCGTGTCGTACAGGGCGAGTTCCACCCGGCCGGGATCGGCCAGGAGTGGTGCGACGCGACGGTCCTGCGCCGGCTGCGCCGTCGTTCCCTCGCCGCCCTGCGCCACGAACTGGAGCCGGTGCCGCCGGCCGCGCTCGCCCAGTTCCTCCCCCAGTGGCAGCACCTCGGCAAGGGCCACGGACTGCGGGGAACGGACGGCCTGGTGCGCGCGGTGGAGCAGTTGCAGGGCGCGTCCGTGCCCGCGTCCGCTCTGGAGAAGCTCGTCCTGCCGTCCCGCGTGACGCCGTACACGCCCGCGATGCTCGACGAACTCACCGCCGCCGGTGAGGTGTTGTGGGCCGGAGCGGGCGCGCTGCCCGGGAAGGACGGCTGGATCTCCCTGTACCTGGCGGACGCGGCGCCCCTGCTCCTGCCGCCACCGCACCCGCTGGAGCTGACGGCGCTCCACCAGTCCGTCCTCGATGCCCTCTCCGGCGGTTACGGCCTGTTCTTCCGTCAGATCGCCGACCAGGTCCGCGCCACCACCCACCCCGACGCCACCGATCCCCAACTGGCCGACACCGTCTGGGATCTGGCCTGGTCCGGGCGGCTCACGAACGACACGCTCACCCCGATGCGGGCCCTGCTCGGCTCGGGCCGTACCGCGGGCTCCACCGCCCACCGCGCCAAGCGCGCGGTCCCGCGCGGACGCTACGGCTCTCTTACGGCCGCCGCACGCCCCGCCTCCCGCGGTGGTCCGCCGACCGTCGCGGGCCGGTGGTCGCTGCTGCCCCAGCGCGAGGCCGATCCCACCGTGCGCGCCCACGCGCTGGCCCGTACGCTGCTCGACCGGCACGGCGTGGTGACCCGGGGAGCCGTAGCCGCTGAAGGTGTCGAGGGCGGCTTCTCGGCGGTCTACCGCATCCTGTCCGCCTTCGAGGACAGCGGCCAGGCACGACGTGGGTATGTGGTCGAGGGTCTCGGTGCCGCACAGTTCGCGATGGACGGGGCGGTGGACCGACTCCGCGCTGTGGCGAACGCCCGCGATCGCAGCGAACCTCTCCCCGGCCCCGGCGACTCCTCCAGCGGCTGGACCGGCGCCACCGGCGGCTTCGGTTCACCCACCGCCACGGCCACCACCCGGGCGGGCACCCCGACCGGCACCCCGGACTCCGCCGACCCCTTCGACTTCTCATCGGACGTCGACTGGACCGCGGAACTCGGCCCCGTGGAGCCCCCGGGCCCCGGCGACAGCCCGGCTGTCATCGACGGCTTCGGGTCTCGAGGTGGTCCCGGCTTCGCCCACGGCTTCGGCGGACGCACCCGTGCTCCGGCCACCGCTCAAGCCGTGGTCCTCGCCGCGGCCGACCCCGCGAACGCGTACGGCGCGGCCCTCCCCTGGCCGGAGCCGCCGACCGGCGCGGGACACAAGGCCGGCCGGAAGGCGGGTGCTCTGGTGGTCCTCGTCGAGGGCGAGCTCGCGCTCTACATGGAGCGCGGCGGCAAGACACTGCTGGCCTGGCCCTCCGACCCGGACGGCACGCCCACCGACGACCCCCGCCTGCGCGCCGCGGCGGAGGCACTCGCCGCGGCCGCCCGCGCGGGTTCCCTCGGCACGGTCACGGTGGAACGCGTCAACGGTGCCTCCGCCCTGACCTCCCCCATCGGCACCCTGCTGGAGGGAGCAGGTTTCATCGCGAACCCGCGCGGCCTGCGCCTACGCGCATGACCCCGCCCCGCATGACCCCGCCCCGCACCGACTCGTCACGCGCCCTCACCCACAGCCGGCGGCCCACGCGCTCCGGCCCCCGCCGGCCGCCGCACTCCCCGCCCACCCCGTGCCACCCTTGACCCATGCCCGAAGGAGACACGGTCTGGCAGGCGGCCAAGCGGCTGCACGAAGCGCTCGCCGGCAAGGTGCTGACCCGTAGCGACCTCCGCGTGCCGAAGTTCGCCACGGCCGACCTCACCGGCCGTACGGTCCTGGACGTCACCGCCCGCGGCAAACACCTCCTCACCCGTATCGAAGGGGGCCTGACCCTCCACTCGCATCTGCGGATGGACGGCTCCTGGAAGGTGTTCGCAGACGGCCAGCGCTGGGTGGGCGGCCCGGCCCACCAGATCCGCGCGATCCTGGGCAACGCCGACCGCACGGCCGTCGGCTACCGCCTGCCGGTACTCGAACTCCTGCGCACCACCGAAGAGATCCGCGCCGTCGGACACCTCGGCCCCGACCTCCTGGGCCCGGACTGGAATCCGGACCAGGCCCTGGCCAACCTGCTCGCCGACCCCGCCCGCCCCCTCGGCGAGGCCCTGCTCGACCAGCGCAACCTCGCCGGTATCGGCAACGTGTACAAGTGCGAGCTCTGCTTCCTGCTCGGCGTCACCCCGTGGCTGCCCGTCGGCGCCCTGCCCGCGGACCGCGCCGCCGCGCTGCCCGCGCTCGCCAAGAAGCTGCTGGAGACCAACCGGGACCGCCTGATCCGCACCACGACCGGCCGCCGCGGCCAGGACCTGTTCGTGTACGGCCGCGCGCCCCGCCCCTGTCTGCGCTGCCAGACCTCCGTCCGCCTGGCCGATCAGGGCGACGGCTCCCGCGAGCGCCCCACCTACTGGTGCCCCGGCTGTCAGGCGGGCCCGGCGCCCAGCCCCGCCGCATCCCGGAGAACTCCCCGCCGTACAACTAATTGACGGGCCGTCAGAAATCCTCGTACCGTCCCCTCATGGCCGTGAGCGCGTACGACCTCACCGGACGCACCGCATTCGTCACCGGCGCCGCAGGCGGCATCGGCCGCGCCTCGGCGGTGCTGCTCGCCGAAGCCGGTGCCACCGTGCACTGCGCCGACCGCGACCCGCAGGGCCTGCACGAGACGGCCACGCTGGTCAAGGCGCAGGGTGGCACCGCCCACACCCACCACCTCGACGTCACCGACCGCACACGGCTCAAGCAGGCCGTCGAATCCTGCGGCCGCCTGGATGTCATGGCCGCGGTCGCCGGGATCATGCACAGTAGCCCGGTCCTGGACACCCGGGACGAGGACCTGGAAAGGGTCTGGAGCGTCAACTTCAGGGGTGTTCTGTACGCCTGCCAGGAGGCCGCCCGGCTGATGCTCGCCCACGACACCCGGGGCAGCATCGTCACCATGGCCTCGGGCGCGGTCGACACCGGCGGCGCCGGCCTCCTCTGCTACGGCGTGGCCAAGGCAGCCGTCGTCCAGCTCACGAGGACGCTGGCGACCGAGGTCGGCCGGCACGGCATTCGCGTCAACGCGGTCGCGCCGGGCTGGATCCGCACACCCATGACCGACCGCCACGAGGGCGAGGCCCAGGCGCGCACCGAGTCGCTCATGGCCCGGATGTCTCCCCTGGGCCGGGTCGGCGAACCGGAGGACGTCGCGCAGACCGTGCTGTACCTGGCCTCCGACGCCTCGTCCTTCATGACGGGCCAGATCCTGCGTCCGAACGGCGGTGTGGCCATGCCGTGGTAGGCCGGGCCGCCGCCCGCCACGCCTCGCCCCACCGCCGCGCGTCGACGGCTCCCGCGGCCCGCGTCTTCGGCACACAGTGCACCGGCAGCAGGCTCAGCCCCCATCCCCCGGCCGCGACGGCCCCTTCCAGCACCCCCGCGTCGGGCACCAGCGCGAGCCGCAGCACAGCCCACCACCACAGCGCCCCGAGCCCCAGCGCGGCCGCCCAGCGCACCACCCGCACCGACATGGCCGTCACCTCCAGCCCGACGCTAGAACGCCACGCTCATCCGCTGGGAGGGCGCACCAACGGCACACGGGCGCACCATCCGCACCGGCCGTCAGGGACGCCCGCACCGCCGACCGATTCGGCCGCCGCGGACGCCCGCCCCTCCACCATGACCGCGGCATCCCCGGCCGGCAAACGGGCCAAGGGAGCGCTCGTGGGGTCCGGAGCGGCGCCCGGGCAGCAGAAAACCCCGACCGCACTCCTCCGGGTCTCCCCGGAAAAGCCCCGGCCGGGGCCTCACACACGTGCTCAGGGGCCGTAGAGCGCCCTGTCGGCTTTCTTCACACCCGCGCGAACTTCACGCGGCGACCACGTCGACCGCTTCCGCGGGCGCCTTGATGGTCACCCGTTCCGGTGGCACGCCGGCCACCGATACGGAACCCAGCATCGGACGGACCGAAGCGGGCACATGCTTGCTGGGAGTGGCCGCAGCAGACTGGGCCAGCTCGGCGAGGGCGAGCTCGTCGCTCACTTCCCGCATGAGCTCGGACATCCGTACGTCCAACGCGTCGCAGATGGCGGAGAGCAGCTCGGAGGAAGCCTCCTTCTGCCCCCGCTCCACCTCGGAGAGATAGCCGAGTGAGACTCGGGCGGACGAGGAGACTTCGCGCAGAGTACGGCCCTGGCGCTGGCGCTGCCGACGCAGCACGTCACCCAGTAGGCGACGGAGCAGAATCATCGGTGGCTCCCTCCTCGGACCGCGTAGCCGCATCCTTCACGCCCCACCGTACCGCCTTGCGCCGCGGCCGTGCGGGGAGCGATGTCGTGTTCACTCAGGGCTGCAAACATCAAAACCCCCCGTTCTGTTCCGTATCCTGTGCCCGCTCATTCCCGGTCTGTTCGCCCGCAAGCTGCTGCAAGAGCAGTGCGAGTACGCTCCGTACACTCTCCATACGAATTTCCGCGCGGTCGCCGTTCAACCGCAGGGCCGTGACTTTTCCGCCACCGGCGCAACCGGAATCCGCTGTGGCGGGCCCGTCCACGGCGAGGAAAACCGTCCCCACGGGCATGCCGTCCTGCGGCTCCGGACCGGCCACACCGGTGGTCGCGATGCCCCAGTCGGCGCCGAGCGCCTCGCGGACCCCGGCCGCCATCTGGGCCGCGACCTGCGGATCCACCGCACCCCGTTCCGCCAGCAGGGTGGCGTCGACGCCCAGCAGCTGGTGCTTGAGTTCGGTGGCGTAAGCGGTCACCGAGCCACGGAACACCTTGGACGCCCCGGCGACGGCTGTGATGTCCGCCGCGACCAGACCGCCCGTCAGCGACTCGGCCACAGCGAGCGTCTCGCCTCTTACCGTGAGTAGTCGCACCAGGTGGGTGGCCGGGGACGTCACGCTTCCGTCTCCTCCAACGCAGCCTGGCGCTCGGCGATTCCCTGCCGCCGCAGCACAATGGCCTGTCTCACATAGTCGAGCCCGGTCACCACGGTCAGCACGACCGCCGCTGCCATCACCCAGAACCTCAGGGTGGCCAGCCATCCCGTCAGCGCCAGGACGTACATCCCGACGGCCACGCCCTGCGTGAGGGTCTTGAGCTTGCCTCCGCGGCTCGCGGGGATGACTCCGTAGCGGATGACCAGGAAACGCAGGAGCGTGATGCCGAGTTCCCGCCCGAGGATGACGATCGTCACCCACCACGGCAGATCACCGAGCCCCGACAGGCAGATCAGCGCCGCCCCCATGATCGCCTTGTCGGCGATGGGGTCGGCGATCTTCCCGAAGTCGGTGACGAGGTTGTAGGTGCGCGCCAGATGCCCGTCGAACAAGTCCGTGATCATGGCGACGGTGAAGGCCGCCCAGGCCCAGGAGCGCCACGCGGGGTCGTGCCCGCCGTCGGCCAGCATGAGGACGACGAAACCGGGCACGAGCAGCAGGCGGAGCATGGTCAGCAGGTTGGCGACGTTCCAGACGCTGGCCTGGTTGACCGCCGCGGCGGCGATCTTCCCGCCCCGCGCCGGCTTCCCGCCACCCTGCTGCGGATCGGAGGCGGCTCCGGAGACCACGACATCGGAGACCACGGCACCGGAGGAAACGGCACCCGGCGCGACGGCCCCGGAAACGGCACCGGGGGCGGCGCCCTGAGCCGGGCTCGCGGCCGCGCCCTTCGCGCCGGAGGGGCCACCCGCCGCCGATGCCGGTACTCCGGTCATCTGCCCGCCTCCTCACTACACGCGAGCGAGCCCTGCAACGGCTCGGCCACCAGGTCGACACCCTCCGTGCCGACCACCTTCGCCTCGACCATACGGCCGACAGCGAGACCTTCGCCGCTCGTGAGCAGCACCTGGCCGTCCGTCTCCGGCGCCTGGTGCGCGCCGCGGCCGTACACACCCTCTTCGTCCACGGACTCCACGAGCACGTGCACCGTCTCGCCCAGGCGTTCCTCGGCCCGCTGCGAGACCAGTTCCTCGGCCAGCCGGGACACGTTTGCCAGACGCTCGGCGACGACGTCCTCGTGGAGCTTGTTCTCGTACGTCGCCGCCTCGGTGCCCTCCTCGTCGGAGTACCCGAAGACGCCGATGGCGTCCAGTCGCGCGCCGTTCAGGAAGCGCTCCAGCTCGGCCAGGTCGGACTCGCTCTCGCCCGGGAAGCCCACGATGAAGTTGGAGCGCACGCCGGCCTGCGGGGCCTTGCCGCGGATGGTGTCGAGCAGCTCCAGGAAGCGGTCGGTGTCCCCGAAGCGGCGCATGGAGCGCAGCACGTCGGGGGCGGAGTGCTGGAAGGACAGGTCGAAGTAGGGCACGACCTTCGGCGTCGAGGTCAGCACGTCGATGAGGCCGGGCCGCATCTCGGCCGGCTGGAGGTAGCTGACGCGCACCCGCTCGAGGCCGTCGACCTCGGCGAGCTCGGGCAGCAGCGACTCGAGCAGCCGGATGTCGCCCAGGTCCTTGCCGTAGGAGGTGTTGTTCTCGGAGACCAGCATGATCTCCTTGACGCCCTGCTCGGCCAGCCACCGCGTCTCGTTCAGCACGTCGCTCGGGCGGCGGGAGATGAAGGAGCCGCGGAAGGACGGGATGGCGCAGAAGGAGCAGCGCCGGTCGCAGCCGGAGGCGAGCTTGACCGAGGCGACCGGGGAACCGTCCAGCCGGCGGCGCAGGGGCGCACGGGGGCCGGAGGCCGGGGCGAGGCCGTCCGGGAGGTCGACGGGACCGTGTCCGGGCAGCGCGACCTCGGCCGCCGACTCCTGCCGCTGGGCCGGGCTGATCGGCAGCAGCTTGCGCCGGTCACGCGGGGTGTGGGAGGCGTGGATGCCGCCGTTCAGGATGGTCTGCAGGCGGTCGGAGATGTCCGCGTAGTCGTCGAAGCCGAGCACGCCGTCGGCCTCGGGGAGGGCTTCGGCGAGTTCCTTGCCGTACCGCTCGGCCATGCAGCCCACCGCCACGACGGCCTGGGTTCTGTTCTGCCCCTTGAGGTCATTGGCCTCGAGGAGCGCGTCGACGGAGTCCTTCTTGGCGGCTTCGACGAAGCCGCAGGTGTTGACGACGGCGACGTCCGCGTCCGCGGCGTCCTCGACGAGATCCCAGCCGTCCGCCTCCAAGCGGCCTGCGAGCTCCTCCGAGTCCACCTCGTTACGGGCGCAGCCAAGAGTGACGAGTGCGACGGTACGGCGTTCAGGCATGGGCTCAAGACTACTTTGTCTCACTGACAGCCCACGTCGACGGGGTTGGCCGATCCCGGCCAACCCCGTATGCGCGCGCCCCGCGGTCCGGCTATCCGACCTGCGGGTCACCCTTCGTGTAGGTGAGCCGTTCGACGGCGCCCGGCTGGAAGTCGTCGTCGATCTTCTTGCCGTTGACGTAGAGCTGGATGGCACCCGCGTCACCGAGGACGAGATTGATCTTGTCGCTGTCCTGGAAGGTCTGCGACTCGCCCTGCTTGAGCAGCCCGTCGAACAGCAGTCGGCCGTTGTGGTCCTTGGCGGAGATCCAGCTGCGTCCGTCGGCGGCGCTGACCTGGACGGTCACCTTGTCCTGAGGCGCCGCGGCGATGGCGCTGTCGGACGGCTCGGGTTTGGGATCGGTGGGCTTGGCGGACTTCGGTGTGGGGGTGGAGGACGTGCCGGCCGAGGGCTTGGACCCGTCGGCGACCTGCGTCTTGGTCCCGCCGTCGTCGCCGCCCTTGACCGCAGTGAACCCGACGAAGCCGATGACGGCGACGATCGCGGCGACCATGGCCGCGGTCCAGTTGGGTCCGCGGCGTTCCGGACGGATGCGTTCCGCCTCGAAGAGCGGGGCCGCCGGGGTCGGGGCCGGACGCCCACCGTGGTCGGCGTCGTACCGGGCGAGAAGGGGGGCGGGGTCCAGGAGGACGGCCTTGGCCAGGGTACGGATGTGGCCGCGGGCGTAGACGTCGCCGCCACAGGGCGTGAAGTCGTCCGCCTCGATGGCGTGCACGATGGCGATGCGGACCCGGGTGGCGCTGCTGACGTCGTCGACGGTCAGCCCGGCCGCGATGCGCGCCTGCTGGAGGGCACGGCCGACCGACGGACCGGCCTCTTCGCGATCATCTTCGAACGGACGCTCGTCTTCAGGGGAGTTGCCGATGGACACGGGGGCGCCTTTCGAGCGTTTTAGCCGCCTGTGCTGGAGGTTCAGTCTAGGGGGGGTACGAAAGGGTGGGGCAACCGGACGGCGGGACTTTGTACGCCATAGGAATGGCCCGGCATCCCGACGGCGGGGCACATGCTTGTTGTTTCCCTCAACTTGACGTACGCCGAAGGGAAACGGTTGCTCAAAGATTTCTTACGGGTGAGTCACGATTGGCGGACGGCCTCGGGCCTGTCTTCACGACTCCCCGCGGATCACCGAAAGCACGCCGTCCAGCTCGTCAGCCTTCACAAGAACGTCACGTGCCTTGGACCCCTCGCTCGGACCGACGATGCCCCGGGACTCCATCAGATCCATGAGCCGCCCCGCCTTGGCGAAGCCGACCCGCAGCTTGCGCTGGAGCATGGACGTGGACCCGAACTGCGTGGACACGACCAGCTCGGCCGCCTGACACAGCAGGTCGAGGTCGTCGCCGATCTCCTCGTCGATCTCCTTCTTCTGCTTGCTGCCCACGGTGACGTCGTCCCGGAAGACGGGCGCCATCTGGTCCTTGCAGTGCTGGACGACCACCCCGACCTCGTCCTCGGTCACGAACGCGCCCTGCATACGGGTCGGCTTGTTCGCCCCCATCGGCAGGAAGAGCCCGTCGCCCTTGCCGATGAGCTTCTCGGCGCCCGGCTGGTCGAGGATGACGCGCGAGTCGGCGAGCGACGAGGTGGCGAAGGCGAGCCGCGAGGGCACGTTCGCCTTGATCAGACCGGTGACGACGTCGACCGACGGCCGCTGCGTCGCCAGCACCAGGTGGATGCCGGCCGCGCGCGCCAGCTGCGTGATCCGCACGATCGAGTCCTCGACGTCCCTCGGCGCGACCATCATCAGGTCGGCGAGCTCGTCGACGATCACCAGCAGATACGGATAGGTCTTGAGCTCCCGCTCGCTGCCCTCCGGCGTCTTGAGCTTGCCGTCGCGGATGGCCTGGTTGAAGTCGTCGATGTGCCGGTATCCGAAGGCCGCCAGGTCGTCGTAGCGCAGGTCCATCTCGCGTACGACCCACTGCAGCGCCTCGGCGGCCCGCTTCGGGTTGGTGATGATCGGCGTGATCAGGTGCGGAATGCCCTCGTACGCGGTCAGCTCGACCCGCTTGGGGTCGACGAGGACCATACGGACGTCCTCCGGGGTGGCGCGCACC
Source organism: Streptomyces sp. NBC_00289 (assembly GCF_041435115.1). Taxonomy (NCBI): domain Bacteria; kingdom Bacillati; phylum Actinomycetota; class Actinomycetes; order Kitasatosporales; family Streptomycetaceae; genus Streptomyces; species Streptomyces sp. NBC_00289. The sequence continues at coordinate 3,226,451 of NZ_CP108046.1, forward strand.
ATGACGGACGTGATCAGACAGTTGATGCACGACGACTTGCCCGAACCGGTCGCGCCGGCCACCAGGACGTGCGGCATCTTCGCCAGGTTGGCCATCACGTAGCCGCCCTCGACGTCCTTGCCGAGCGCGACCAGCATCGGATGGTCGTCCTCGGCGGCCGCGGCGAGCCGCAGCACGTCACCGAGGTTGACCATCTCCCGGTCGGTGTTGGGGATCTCGATGCCGACGGCGGACTTGCCGGGGATCGGCGAGATGATCCGCACGTCGGGGCTGGCGACGGCGTAGGCGATGTTCTTCGTCAGCGCGGTGATCCGCTCGACCTTGACCGCGGGGCCGAGCTCCACCTCGTAGCGGGTGACCGTCGGCCCGCGCGTGAAGCCGGTGACGGAGGCGTCGACCTTGAACTCGGTGAAGACGTTCGTGAGTGAGGCGACCACGGCGTCGTTGGCCGCGCTGCGCGTCTTGCCGGGGCCCCCGCGCGTGAGGAGGTCGAGCGAGGGCAGCGCGTACGTGATGTCGCCGGACAGCTGGAGCTGCTCGGCACGCGGCGGCAGTTCGCGCGGCGCCTCGGGCGAGGACTTGGTGAGGTCGGGGACCTCCGTCTTCAGCTTCTCCTGCTTGGGGCGCGCGGCCGGCACGGGCTTCGGGGCCGGGATCGGGGTCGATTCTTCACGGTCGCCCACGCTGACGCCCTGGGTGAGGTCGGCGACGACCGGCGAGGGCGGCATCCCGTGCATGACGGCGCCGTCGAGCGCGGCGGCGGCCGCCGCGGCGACGTCCACGGCGTCCAGCGGGCGGTCCATGTCGGGCTGCGGCACAGCCGACCGTCTGGGCCGGCCACGACGCCGGGTGAGGGCCTCCTGCTCGGCGCTGTCGGGGTCGTACCCCTCGGGCGCCGGCCCGCGCCGACGGGAGCGGGCGGGCGCGGGCAGCGCCTCGCGCCACTGGTCCTCGTACCGCTCGTCGTCCTCGTCGAGTTCGTCCGCGGCGGGGTCGTGGATGATGCCCAGCTTCACGCCGAGCAGCCGCAGCCGCTGTGGGATGGCGTTGACGGGGGTGGCGGTGACGACCAGCAGTCCGAACACCGTGAGCAGCACGAGCAGCGGTACGGCCAGGACGTCGCCCATGGTGTACGTCAGCGGCGTCGCCGCACCCCAGCCGATGAGGCCGCCCGCGTCCCTTATCGCCTGCATGCCGGCGCTGCGGGCGGGCGCTCCGCAGGCGATGTGCACCTGGCCGAGCACACCGATGACGAGCGCGGACAGACCGATCACGATGCGGCCGTTGGCCTCGGGCTGCTCGGGGTGGCGGATGAAGCGCACGGCGATCAGCGCGAGCAGTATCGGCACCAGCAGGTCGAGCCGGCCGAAGGCGCCGGTCACCAGCATCTCGACGAGGTCGCCGACCGGGCCGCGCAGATTCGACCACGTTCCCGCGGCGACGATCAGGGCGAGACCGAGCAGCAGCAGCGCGACCCCGTCCTTGCGGTGCGCGGGGTCGAGGTTCTTCGCGCCCTGCCCTATCCCGCGGAACACCGCACCGACGGCGTGCGCCAGGCCGAGCCAGACGGCGCGCACCAGCCGGTAGATGCCTCCGGTGGGGCTGGGAGCCGGCCTGGGCACGGGCTTCTTCGCCACCGCCTTCCTGGCCGGCGCCTTCTTCGCGGGCGCCTTTTTCGCAGCGGCCTTCCGCACCGGAGCCTTCGCGGGAGCGGCCGCCTTCTTCGCGGGCTGCTTCTTGGCTGCCGAGGGACGTGAGGCCATAGGTGCGAGGTTACCGGTGTGGAGGGCGACGGACACGTGTGCCCGACGCTTCACCCGTTCGTGTCGCCCTCGGGAGGTCGCCGAACTGACGCACGTTCATGCGCCACGAGGCCCGGAACGAGGGTCAGTTCTGCGACGGCATCGGCGACGCGGGGCCCGTCCCGGGCTCCAGCGCGTCCAGGGCCCGCCGCAAACCCGTGAGTTTGCGCTCGAGATGAGCCGCCGTCGCGACCGCGGCCGCGTCCGCCGACTCGTCGTCGAGCTGCTTGGACAGCGCCTCCGCCTGCTCCTCGACGGCGGCCAGCCGCGCCGACAGCTCGGCCAGCAGCCCCGCCGGTTCCTTCGTCTCGCCCGCCACGGCCTTGCCGCCGCCGCCCTCCAACTGGAGCCGCAGCAGCGCCGCCTGCTCCCGCAGCTGGCAGTTCTTCATGTACAGCTCGACGAACACGGAGACCTTCGCGCGCAGCACCCACGGGTCGAACGGCTTGGAGATGTAGTCGACCGCGCCCGCCGCATACCCGCGGAACGTGTGGTGCGGCCCGTGGTTGATCGCGGTGAGGAAGATGATCGGGATGTCCCGGGTGCGCTCTCGCCGCTTGATGTGCGCGGCGGTCTCGAAACCGTCCATGCCTGGCATCTGGACGTCCAGCAGGATGACCGCGAAGTCATCGGTGAGCAGCGCTTTGAGCGCTTCCTCCCCGGACGATGCCCGCACCAGCGTCTGATCGAGCGCGGAGAGAATGGCCTCCAGCGCCAGCAGATTCTCCGGCCGGTCATCGACCAGGAGGATCTTGGCCTTCTGCACCATGGCCCGCCCTCCTCGTCCCGGAAGTGCACCGGGCGCCGCCCCAGAGGACGACTCCATTGCGCCGCCCGTCCTTGTGCCGGTCATGGTAGCCGCACCCCGCCTGTCGCCACACCCTGTCACCGCGATGTCACTGTGCACGTAGCAGAAACGTAGCGGGAGACCAGAAGGTTCCCCGAATCCCGCAGTTCTACACGCCCTCCGCAACACTGCGTCAGCAACTCCGTGTGAGCCCCCGCCTGCCCGTTCCGCGGGCGGGAAACCTCACCACGCGGAACGGCGACGAAGCCCGCCCGGTTCCGTCACGCCTCACGCCTCCCGCATCCACTGCTCCATCACCGTCAGCAGGTGATCGGGATCCACCGGCTTGGTCACGTAGTCGGAGGCACCGGACTCGATCGCCTTCTCCCGGTCCCCCTTCATCGCCTTCGCGGTCAGCGCGATGATCGGGAGCCCCGCGAACTGCGGCATCCTGCGGATCGCCGTGGTCGTCGCGTACCCGTCCATCTCGGGCATCATGATGTCCATCAGGACGACCGTCACGTCGTCGTGCTGCTCCAGGACCTCGATGCCCTCCCGGCCGTTCTCGGCGTACAGCACCGACAGCCCGTGCTGCTCCAGGACGCTGGTGAGCGCGAAGACGTTGCGGATGTCGTCGTCGACGATCAGCACCTTCTCCCCGCCGAACCGGATGCCCCGGCGCGGCTGCGGCGCGGCCTCCTGCTCCCCGGCCGACCACTGCTCGTGCGCCGCCCGGTACTCCAGGGCGGGCGCACCCCTGCGGCGGCGCCGGAAGAGCGCGGCGGCGCCGTTCTGCGTCTCCTGGTACGACTTCACCTCGGCCGGCGTCTCGACCTCCACGTCGGACAGCTCGGACTGGTCGGCCCGGTCGTGCGCGGAGGCCACCAGTTCCCGGGCCTCCAGCGCGGGGGCGAGCTGCTGGTAGCCCTGCGGCGGCAGTTCGCTCGGGTGCAGCGGCAGGTACAGCGTGAACGTCGAGCCGCGGCCGGGCTCGCTCTGCGCGTGGATCTCGCCGCCCAGCAGCTGGGCGATCTCCCGCGAGATGGACAGCCCGAGGCCGGTGCCGCCGTACTTGCGGCTGGTCGTACCGTCCGCCTGCTTGAACGCCTCGAAGATCACCCGCATCTTGCTGGCCGCGATGCCGATCCCGGTGTCGGTCACCGAGAACGCGATCAGGTCGGCGTCCGCGTCGCGCAGCGAGCCGGTCTCCAGGAGCTGCTCGCGGATCGCCACCGGGACGTCCCCGCCGGCCGGCCGGATGACCAGCTCGACCGACCCGGAGTCGGTGAACTTCACCGCGTTCGACAACAGGTTGCGCAGCACCTGCAGCAGCCGCTGCTCGTCCGTGTGCAGGGTGGCCGGCAGCTCCGGCGACACCCGTACGGACAGGTCGAGGCCCTTCTCCGCGGTCAGCGGCCGGAAGGTCGCCTCCACGTAGTCGACGAGCTGGACCAGCGCGATCCGCGTCGGGGAGACGTCCATCTTGCCCGCCTCCACCTTCGACAGGTCGAGGATGTCGTTGATCAGCTGGAGCAGGTCGGAACCGGCCCCGTGGATCGTCTCGGCGAACTCGACCTGCTTCGGGGAGAGGTTCCCCTCCGCGTTGTCGGCGAGCAGCTTGGCCAGGATCAGCAGCGAGTTGAGCGGGGTGCGCAGCTCGTGCGACATGTTGGCGAGGAACTCGCTCTTGTAGCGCATGGACACCGCGAGCTGCTCGGCGCGCTCCTCCAGGACCTGCCGCGCCTCCTCGATCTCCGTGTTCTTGACCTCGATGTCGCGGTTCTGCTGGGCCAGCAGCTCGGCCTTCTCCTCCAACTCGGCGTTGGACGCCTGAAGGGCCTTCTGCCGGTTCTCCAACTCCGCCGACCGCTCGCGGAGTTGTTCGGTGAGCTCCTGCGACTGCCGCAGCAGCACCTCCGTCTTGGTATTGACGGAGATGGTGTTGACGCTCGTCGCGATCATCTCGGCGATCTGGTTGAGGAAGTCCTTCTGGATATGGGTGAACGGAGTGAAGGACGCCAGCTCGATGACACCGAGCACCTTGCCCTCGAAGAGCACCGGAAGCACGATCACCTGCGCGGGCGGCGCCTCGCCGAGCCCGGAGGAGATCTTCAGATAGCCACTGGGGGCGTTCTCCACGAGGATCGTGCGCTTCTCCTCGGCAGCCGTCCCGATGAGCGCCTCACCCGGCCGGAACGAGGTCGGCATGGACCCCATCGAGTAGCCGTACGAGCCGAGCATCCGCAGCTCGTACTGCTCCTCGGTCTCCGCGCTGAGGTCCTTGCCGTCGAGGAGGGGCATGGCGACGAAGAACGCGCCGTGCTGCGCGGTCACCACCGGCGTCAGCTCGCTCATGATCAGCGAGGCCACGTCCTCCAGGTCGCGGCGGCCCTGCATCAGCGCGGAGATACGGGCGAGGTTGCCCTTCAGCCAGTCCTGCTCCTTGTTCGCGATCGTGGTGTCACGCAGGTTGGCGATCATCTTGTTGATGTAGTCCTGGAGTTCCTGGATCTCGCCCGCCGCGTCGACGTCGATCTTCAGGTTCAGGTCACCGCGGGTCACCGCGGTCGCCACGCGCGCGATGGCACGCACCTGCCGGGTCAGGTTCCCGGCCATCTCGTTCACCGACTCGGTGAGGTCGCGCCAGGTGCCGTCGACGTCCCGCACGCGTGCCTGGCCGCCCAGCTGGCCCTCCGTACCCACCTCGCGGGCCACCCGGGTGACCTCCTCGGCGAAGGACGAGAGCTGGTCGACCATCGTGTTGATGGTGGTCTTGAGCTCCAGGATCTCGCCGCGCGCGTCGATGTCGATCTTCTTGGTCAGGTCGCCCTTGGCGATGGCCGTGGTGACCATCGCGATGTTGCGCACCTGGCCGGTCAGGTTGGACGCCATCCCGTTCACGGACTCGGTGAGGTCCTTCCACGTGCCGGCCACGCCGGGAACGCGCGCCTGGCCGCCGAGGATGCCGTCCGTGCCCACCTCACGCGCCACCTTGGTGACCTGGTCGGCGAACGAACTCAGCGTCTTCACCATGGTGTTGAAGGTGTCGGCCAGCTGCGCGACCTCCCCGCGCGCCTCGATCGTCACCGTCCGCGTCAGGTCCCCGTTGGCGACGGCCGCCGCCACCTGGGAGATGTTCCGCACCTGCATGGTCAGATTCTTGGCCATCAGGTTCACGTTGTCGGTGAGGTCCTTCCAGATGCCCGTGACACCCGACGCGTGCGCCTGACCGCCCAGAATGCCCTCGGTGCCCACCTCGCGGGCCACCCGGGTCACCTGCTCGGCGAACGAGGACAGCTGGTCGACCATCGTGTTGACGGTGGTGACGAGCTCGAGGATCTCGCCCTTCGCGTCGACCGTGATCTTCTTGGACAGGTCGCCCTTGGCGACCGCGGTCGTGACCTCGGCGATCTGGCGCACCTGGATGGTCAGGTTGTTCGCCATGAAGTTCACGGACTGCGTGAGGTCCTTCCAGGTGCCGGAGACCCCCTGCACCTCGGCCTGCCCGCCGAGCTGCCCCTCGGTACCCACCTCGCGGGCCACACGCGTGACCTCCTGGGCGAACGACGAGAGCTGGTCGACCATCGTGTTCAGGGTGTTCTTCAGCTCCAGGATCTCCCCGCGCGCGTCCACGGTGATCTTCTGGGAGAGGTCACCCCGGGCCACGGCGGTGGCGACCTGCGCGATGTTGCGCACCTGAGCGGTCAGGTTGCCGGCCATGCCGTTCACCGAGTCGGTCAGGTCCCGCCACACACCGGCCACGCCCGGCACCTGCGCCTGGCCGCCGAGCTGCCCCGCCGTGCCCACCTCGCGCGCGACCCGGGTCACCTGGTCGGCGAAGGCGGAGAGCTGGTCGACCATCGTGTTGATGGTGTTCTTCAGCTCGAGGATCTCCCCGCGCGCGTCGACGTCGATCTTCTGGGAGAGGTCACCCCGGGCGACCGCCGTCGTCACCTGGGCGATCTGCCTCACCTGGGAGGTGAGGTTGCCGGCCATGAAGTTGACGGAGTCCGTGAGTTCCTTCCACGTACCCGACACACCGTCCACCCGGGCCTGACCGCCCAGCCGCCCCTCGGTGCCCACGTCGCGGGCCATCCGCGTCACCTGGTCGGCGAACGACGACAGCTGGTCGACCATCGTGTTGACGGTGTTCTTCAGCTGGGCCATCTCGCCGGAGACGTCGACGGTGACCTTCTGCGACAGGTCACCGTTGGCCACGGCCGTGGTGACCTGGGCGATGTTCCTCACCTGTCCGGTGAGATTCCGGAACGCCGTGTTGACGGAGTCCGTCAGGTCCTTCCACGTACCGGCGGCTCCGGGCACCTGCGCCTGACCGCCCAGTTCACCCTCCACACCGACCTCTCGCGCCACGCGCGTGACCTCGGCACCGAACGCGGACAGCTGGTCCACCATCCCGTTGACGGTGTTCTTCAGCTCCAGCATCTCGCCGGCCACGTCGACGGTGACCTTCTGGGACAGATCACCGTTGGCCACGGCCGTCGTCACGGCGGCGATGTCCCGCACCTGCGTGGTCAGGTTCCGGAAGACCGTGTTCACCGAGTCGGTGAGGTCCTTCCACGTCCCCGCGGCACCCGGCACGTTCGCCTGCCCGCCGAGCTGTCCCTCGGCACCGACCTCGTTGGCGACGCGCGTGACCTCGTCCGCGAAGATCCGCAGCGTCTCGGTCATCTGGTTGATCGTGTCCGCGAGCTGCGCGACCTCGCCGCGCGCCGACACCGTCACCTTCTGGGACAGGTCACCGTTCGCGACCGCCGTCGTCACCTGGGCGATCCCGCGCACCTGCGCGGTCAGGTTGCCGGCCATGAGGTTCACCGAATCGGTGAGGTCCTTCCACACGCCGGCCACACCGGGTACCTGCGCCTGGCCGCCCAGCTCGCCCTCGACACCCACCTCGCGCGCGACCCGCGTCACCTCGGAGGAGAAGGACGACAGCTGGTCCACCATCGTGTTGACGGTGTTCTTGAGCTCCAGCATCTCGCCGGCCACGTGAACCGTGACCTTGCGCGACAGATCACCCTTGGCGACGGCGGTCGTCACCAGCGCGATGTCCCGCACCTGGGCCGTGAGCCGGTACGCCATCGTGTTGACGGACTCCGTGAGGTCCTTCCACGAACCGGACATCCCCCGCACCCGGGCCTGTCCGCCCAGCTTGCCCTCGGTGCCCACCTCGCTGGCCACGCGCGTGACCTCGTCGGTGAACGTCGACAGCTGGTCGACCAGGTTGTTGACGGTCCGGCCGACCTTGAGGAACTCCCCGCGCAACGGATGCCCGGTCCCGTCCGGCGCCTGCGTCCGCAGCTCCATGCGCGGCGACAGATCACCCTCCGCCACCGCGGACAGCACCCGGCTGACCTCGGAGACGGGCCGCGCGAGATCGTCCACCAGCGCGTTCGAGGCGTCGATGGCGGCCGCCCAGGAGCCCTCCGAGGCACCCGTCTCCAGCCGCTCCGTGAGCTTCCCCTCACGCCCCACCATGCGCCGCACCCGAGAGAGCTCACCCGTCAGATGGAGGTTGCGGTCGGCCACCTCGTTGAAGACGGCCGCGATCTCCGACATGACGCCGTCGCCGGACACGGTGAGCCGCTTGCGGAAGTTCCCGTCCCGCATCGACACCAGCGCCGCCAGCAGCCTGTTCAGGGCAGCCGTGTCCACCGAAGTGGTCCCGTTGCGCGCTGTGCGCTGGTTACTCAGGGACTGTCCGCCTTTCGCGCGCGTTTTAGTGGCCCGCGTCGCTTCGCCAGACTCCACTGTGTCCCTCCCGCAGGGGTCGACCGTTACTGCTGTGCTCCGGCATTCCTGGTCGGCGTACCGGTTACTGCTGCGTAGTTCTGTCTACTGCTGCGTTCCACTGCGATTTTCAGCCAGGCATGGCGAGCCGCATCACGAGCTCCTGCCCGCCTTACGTACAAGACACTCGGCCTGCCCGGACCTTCTCCAGAAGCCTGCCCAGTGTTTCACCCCGGCTGAACCAGGCCATAACAGTTCGGCAGCTTCGCACATCGTCCGCACACCCTCTGGACGGAAACACTGGTGACCGGCATCCGCACGGGCAGGGAAGGTAAGTAACCTTGCATGCGGCTGTCCAGCCGCGCCGGTTCCGTCCGGTCTGGGCGGTGGCACGAAACGAGCGGGCATCGGAGGGGCGGCCGCACACATGACCACCGGACTGATCCCGGGGGAACAGCCCCCGGACCCCCGGCCGACAGGCGCACTGCCGCATCAGCGGCACGAGCCGGTCGGCCAGGCAGCCCTTCACGTCGACAACCGGTCGAGGAGTTCAGTGATCACCGCGCGCGCGGCCGCCAGCTTCGAGCCCCTGGGACGATCGGTCGCGAGCGCCCGCTCCTTCGTCCGCGACACCCTCCAGGGCTGGGGCTTCGCCGACATCATCGACGACGCCGTGGTGCTCACCAGCGAACTGGTGACCAACGCCGTGGTGCACGCCGGCACCGCCGCGGACGTCCTGTGTCTACGCAGTGAGGAAGGCGTACGGATCGAGGTCGCCGACCGCTACCCGGAGCGCGAGATCCCACTGCAGGGTTCGCCTGTCAACATGGGCAGCCCCGATCGTGAGGGCGGCCGCGGCCTGCAGCTCTGCGCGGCACTGGCCGGCCGCTGGGGCGTCGAGTACACGCCCACGCAGAAGCAGGTCTGGTTCCAGCTCGCGCTCCCCGGCCGCCCGGTGGGCGCCCGCGCCGCCGGCCCGATGCTGCCCGCCGACCTGCTCCCGCTCGCCGACGGCCGCGTCCGCGTCGCCGTCGTCCAGATCGACCGCATCGGCGCCATCACCGCGTGGAACGAGGACGCGGAAGAACTCTTCGGGTACGCCGCCGAACAGGTCACCGGCAAACCACTGACCGACCTCGCGGCCTGGCCGCACACCCCGGGCACGGGCACCGGCATCGCGGACGCCCTCCGGCTCTCCCGCTGGGAGGGCAGCTACGGCATCAGAGGCGCCAACGGCCGGGTCAGCTCCGTGTACGCCTCACACCTCCGCGTCCGCGACACCACCGGCGAGCCCTCCACCGTGTGCCTCCTGGTGCGGGACCACGAGCGAGCGGTCCTGCAGTCGCCGATGCGCATCCCCGTCACCGACACGGGCACCGCCGAGGGCCAGAACGCGGACCCCTTCGAGGTGTTCATCGGCTCCCCCGCCCCCGACGACCTCGACGGCCTCCTCCAGCGCACCGTGGAACGCGCCCGAGACATGCTCGACGGCGACTCCGCCTTCCTGCTCCTCGCCACCGACGACGAGACGGAGCTGGAGGTCCGCGCCTCCACCGGCCTGCCCTCGGCCCGCCAGCGCTTCGCCCGCGTCCCCGTCGAGGGAGGCCCCGGCCGTTACGGCTCGGCCCGCATGCCGGCCGTCCACGAGGACCTCTCCGCCGTGCCCGGAGCCGTCCCGCTGCTCAGCGGCACCGGCATGCGCTCGGTGGTGACGGTCCCCCTGAAGGTCGAGGGTCGCCTGACCGGCTCGCTCGGCGTGGCCGCCGAAGGACCCGGCAGATACTCGAACGAGGAGGCCCTGCGTCTGCAGTTCGCCGCCGACCGCATCGCGCTGGCCGTCGAGTCGGCCCGTCTGGGCGAACTCGAACGTCTGCGCCGAGGCTCCCTGAGCTTCCTGGTCGAGGCATCCGACCTGCTGGCCGGCACCCTGGACCGCGACCAGACCCTGGCCCTGATGGCCCAGATGACCGTCCCGACCCTCGCCACCTGGTGCGCCGTCTACACGATCGCCGACCAGGCCTCCGAGCCGTACCTCTCCTACGTCCTGCACGAGGACGAGGAACTCATCGACGGCATCAAGTCCCTGCTGTCCAAGGTCCCACCGCCGGACCCGGTACCCACCCCCGGCGCCCGCGTCTGGAGAGCCCCCGGCGAGGCGGCCCACCGCGCGGCTCTGCGCAGTTCCATGCGGAGTCTCGGGCTGAGCGGCGGACCCACCCACCAGTTCTCCTCGAACATCGGCCCGACCCTCGCCACCGCCTCCGCGGTCGGCGGCGAGACGGTGGTCCTGCCCCTGGTCGCCCGCAACCGGGTGATCGGCATGCTGACCCTGGGCAAGCCCACCGACGAACACTTCCGCCAGGAGATCCTCGAACTGGCCGAGGACCTGTCCCGCCGGGCCGCCCTGGCCCTGGACAACGCCCGCCTCTACTCCGAGCGCACAGCCATCAGCCAGGCCCTCCAGCGCAGCCTGCTCCCGCCCGAACTCCCTGAGATCGAGGGCGTCGAGGTCGAGGTCATCTACCGCGCGGCAGGCGAGGGCAACGAGGTCGGCGGCGACTTCTACGACCTCTTCCCGATCCGCGACGGCGCCTACGGCTTCGCCATCGGCGACGTCTGCGGCACCGGCCCGAACGCGGCGGCGGTGACGGGCCTGGCCCGCCACGCGCTCAGGCTCCTGGCCAGGGAGGGCCTCAGTGGCCCGGCGGTGCTGGAGCGCCTCAACTCGGCGATCCTCGACGAGGGCGCCCGCAGCCGCTTCCTGACCCTCCTGTACGGCGAGTTGTGGCCCCAGGCGGACGGCAGCGCACTGCTGAAGGTCGTCTGCGCCGGCCACCCGCTCCCGCTCCGCCTGCGCCAGGACGGCACCGTCGAACCGGCCGCCGAGCCTCAACCGCTCCTCGGTGTCATGGAGGACCTCGAACTGTACGAGCAGACGGTCACCCTCGACCCCGGCGATGTCCTGCTGTGTGTCACGGACGGCGTGACGGAACGCCGCGAAGGCACCCGCATGTTGGGCGACGACGGCCTCAGCGACGTCCTCACGACCTGCACCGGTCTGACGGCGGGCGCGGTCGCGGCCCGCATCATGCGGGCCGTGGAACGCTTCGCGTCCGACGCCCCGTCCGACGACATGGCGATCCTCGCCATGCGGGTTCCGGGCCTGCACAAGGACTGAAGAAGGGCATGAAAAAGGCCCCGCCCGAATGGGCGGGGCCTTTTCTTCGGAGCCCCCAAACGGAATCGAACCGTTGACCTTCTCCTTACCATGGAGACGCTCTGCCGACTGAGCTATGGGGGCCGGTCACCTTTTCGAGGTTTCCCTCGCGGCAACGGGATAGATCATACCCCGACGGGACCGCTGCTCCCAACCACGATCATCAGAAGGCGGGCTGCAACAACCCTCCGAGCGCGTTGCACGCGCCCACGATCCGCTGCATGTCCCGCCTGGTCAGGGCAGCGTCCACGGGCAGCGCGAGGGTCTCGTCGGCGGCCCGCTCGGTGTCCGGCAGCGAGAGGCACCGACGGAACTCCGGCAGCCGATGCACCGGAGTCTTGACGGGAACCCGGCACTCAACTCCCCTGCCGCGCAGGGCGCGAGCGAAGGCGTCGCGGTCCGGCCGCCCGTTCCCCGGCACGCGCACGACGTACTGCTGGTACGTGTGCCCGTCCCCGTCGTCGGGCGTCAGTACGCCTCGCAGCCTCGCGTCGAGATACCCGGCCCGCTGCCGCCGCTGAGCGATCTCGTCGTACGGCGCCTCGGACTCCCCTTGTTGGAGCACGAGGAGCCCGCGCCGCTGCCCGACCTCGTGCAACCGCGCCATGTCGGCGGGCCGGCCGAAGCGGTGGACGACAACGACGGCCGCCGTCCGCGGAGTTATGGAGGCCTCGACGGCGGTCGCGTCGAGGCAGTACGTCGCCGGGTCTATCTCGGCGAACACCGGAAGCCCACCCGCCAGAACCACGGCCTCGGCGACTTCCACGTTTCCGAAGGCCGGTACGACGACCTCGTCACCGACTCCGACGCCGGCGGCCCGGAGCAATGCTGCAGTACCCATACCGTGGATGCTGGGCGCGGAACGTGAACTACAGGTGACACACAACAAAAAAGGGCCGGACTCTGAACCGAAGTTCAGGGTCCGACCCTTTTTGAATAATTGTTCGGCGGTGTCCTACTCTCCCACAGGGTCCCCCCTGCAGTACCATCGGCGCTGTGAGGCTTAGCTTCCGGGTTCGGAATGTAACCGGGCGTTTCCCTCACGCTATGACCACCGAAACACTATGAAACAGACAACCGCACCGTTGTGTGGCACAACGGGGTTGTTCGTGGTTTCAGAACCAACACAGTGGACGCGAGCAACTGAGGACAAGCCCTCGGCCTATTAGTACCGGTCACCTCCACACCTTACGGTGCTTCCAGATCCGGCCTATCAACCCAGTCGTCTACTGGGAGCCTTAACCCCTCAAAGGGGGTGGGAATACTCATCTCGAAGCAGGCTTCCCGCTTAGATGCTTTCAGCGGTTATCCCTCCCGAACGTAGCCAACCAGCCATGCCCTTGGCAGGACAACTGGCACACCAGAGGTTCGTCCGTCCCGGTCCTCTCGTACTAGGGACAGCCCTTCTCAATATTCCTGCGCGCGCAGCGGATAGGGACCGAACTGTCTCACGACGTTCTAAACCCAGCTCGCGTACCGCTTTAATGGGCGAACAGCCCAACCCTTGGGACCGACTCCAGCCCCAGGATGCGACGAGCCGACATCGAGGTGCCAAACCATCCCGTCGATATGGACTCTTGGGGAAGATCAGCCTGTTATCCCCGGGGTACCTTTTATCCGTTGAGCGACGGCGCTTCCACAAGCCACCGCCGGATCACTAGTCCCGACTTTCGTCCCTGCTCGACCCGTCGGTCTCACAGTCAAGCTCCCTTGTGCACTTACACTCAACACCTGATTGCCAACCAGGCTGAGGGAACCTTTGGGCGCCTCCGTTACTCTTTAGGAGGCAACCGCCCCAGTTAAACTACCCATCAGACACTGTCCCTGATCCGGATCACGGACCCAGGTTAGACATCCAGCACGACCAGACTGGTATTTCAACGACGACTCCACCTGAACTGGCGTCCAAGCTTCACAGTCTCCCAGCTATCCTACACAAGCCGAACCGAACACCAATATCAAACTGTAGTAAAGGTCCCGGGGTCTTTCCGTCCTGCTGCGCGAAACGAGCATCTTTACTCGTAGTGCAATTTCACCGGGCCTATGGTTGAGACAGTCGAGAAGTCGTTACGCCATTCGTGCAGGTCGGAACTTACCCGACAAGGAATTTCGCTACCTTAGGATGGTTATAGTTACCACCGCCGTTTACTGGCGCTTAAGTTCTCAGCTTCGCACGCCCGAAAGCGCACTAACCGGTCCCCTTAACGTTCCAGCACCGGGCAGGCGTCAGTCCGTATACATCGCCTTACGGCTTCGCACGGACCTGTGTTTTTAGTAAACAGTCGCTTCTCGCTGGTCTCTGCGGCCACCCCCAGCTCACCGAGTAAATCGGATCACCAGTGATGGCCCCCCTTCTCCCGAAGTTACGGGGGCATTTTGCCGAGTTCCTTAACCATAGTTCACCCGAACGCCTCGGTATTCTCTACCTGACCACCTGAGTCGGTTTAGGGTACGGGCCGCCATGAAACTCGCTAGAGGCTTTTCTCGACAGCATAGGATCATCCACTTCACCACAATCGGCTCGGCATCAGGTCTCAGACTATGTGCTGTCCGGATTTACCTGGACAACGTCCTACACCCTTACCCCGGGACAACCACCGCCCGGGATGGACTACCTTCCTGCGTCACCCCATCACTCACCTACTGCAGGTCTGGTCCGTCGGCTCCACCACTTTCCTTTCCCCGAAGGGTCCGGAACGGCTTCACGGACTTAGCATCGCCTGGTTCAATGTTTGACGCTTCACAGCGGGTACCGGAATATCAACCGGTTATCCATCGACTACGCCTGTCGGCCTCGCCTTAGGTCCCGACTTACCCTGGGCAGATCAGCTTGACCCAGGAACCCTTAGTCAATCGGCGCACACGTTTCTCACGTGTGTATCGCTACTCATGCCTGCATTCTCACTCGTGAACCGTCCACCACTGCCTTCCGGCGCGGCTTCACCCGGCACACGACGCTCCCCTACCCATCCATACTCCCGTTGGGGATATGTGTATGAATGACACGACTTCGGCGGTACGCTTGAGCCCCGCTACATTGTCGGCGCGGAATCACTAGACCAGTGAGCTATTACGCACTCTTTCAAGGGTGGCTGCTTCTAAGCCAACCTCCTGGTTGTCTGTGCGACTCCACATCCTTTCCCACTTAGCGTACGCTTAGGGGCCTTAGTCGATGCTCTGGGCTGTTTCCCTCTCGACCATGGAGCTTATCCCCCACAGTCTCACTGCCGTGCTCTCACTTACCGGCATTCGGAGTTTGGCTAAGGTCAGTAACCCGGTAGGGCCCATCGCCTATCCAGTGCTCTACCTCCGGCAAGAAACACACGACGCTGCACCTAAATGCATTTCGGGGAGAACCAGCTATCACGGAGTTTGATTGGCCTTTCACCCCTAACCACAGGTCATCCCCCAGGTTTTCAACCCTGGTGGGTTCGGTCCTCCACGAAGTCTTACCTCCGCTTCAACCTGCCCATGGCTAGATCACTCCGCTTCGGGTCTTGAGCGCGCTACTGAATCGCCCTGTTCGGACTCGCTTTCGCTACGGCTTCCCCACACGGGTTAACCTCGCAACACACCGCAAACTCGCAGGCTCATTCTTCAAAAGGCACGCAGTCACGACGCATTGAGTAAACTCAATGCGCGACGCTCCCACGGCTTGTAGGCACACGGTTTCAGGTACTATTTCACTCCGCTCCCGCGGTACTTTTCACCATTCCCTCACGGTACTATCCGCTATCGGTCACCAGGGAATATTTAGGCTTAGCGGGTGGTCCCGCCAGATTCACACGGGATTTCTCGGGCCCCGTGCTACTTGGGTGTCTCTCAAACGAGCCGTTGACGTTTCGACTACGGGGGTCTTACCCTCTACGCCGGACCTTTCGCATGTCCTTCGCCTACATCAACGGTTTCTGACTCGCCTCACAGCCGGCAGACTGTGAAAGAGAGATCCCACAACCCCGCATACGCAACCCCTGCCGGGTCTCACACGTATACGGTTTGGCCTCATCCGGTTTCGCTCGCCACTACTCCCGGAATCACGGTTGTTTTCTCTTCCTGCGGGTACTGAGATGTTTCACTTCCCCGCGTTCCCTCCACATACCCTATGTGTTCAGGTATGGGTGACAGCCCATGACGACTGCCGGGTTTCCCCATTCGGAAACCCCCGGATCAAAGCCTGGTTGACGACTCCCCGGGGACTATCGTGGCCTCCCACGTCCTTCATCGGTTCCTGGTGCCAAGGCATCCACCGTGCGCCCTTAAAAACTTGGCCACAGATGCTCGCGTCCACTGTGCAGTTCTCAAACAACGACCAACCACCCGTCACAACCCGCCGAAGCAGATTTTCACCGGGGCCGGCACTGAAGGCAGCCAGACTTCGGCCGTACCCTCAGATACCCAACAGCGTGCCCGACCGCATCCCGTCCGAAGATCATGCTTTCCACACTCTTACGAGCAGTACTTGCAGCCTCCGACCCGGAAACCCGGCCGAATAATCAACGTTCCACCCATGAGCAACCACCGTCGAACGTATGCCGACGTAATGGCCCTGGACCACCAGACAATGCCTGGCGGCCTAGATGCTCCTTAGAAAGGAGGTGATCCAGCCGCACCTTCCGGTACGGCTACCTTGTTACGACTTCGTCCCAATCGCCAGTCCCACCTTCGACAGCTCCCTCCCACAAGGGGTTGGGCCACCGGCTTCGGGTGTTACCGACTTTCGTGACGTGACGGGCGGTGTGTACAAGGCCCGGGAACGTATTCACCGCAGCAATGCTGATCTGCGATTACTAGCAACTCCGACTTCATGGGGTCGAGTTGCAGACCCCAATCCGAACTGAGACAGGCTTTTTGAGATTCGCTCCACCTCACGGTATCGCAGCTCATTGTACCTGCCATTGTAGCACGTGTGCAGCCCAAGACATAAGGGGCATGATGACTTGACGTCGTCCCCACCTTCCTCCGAGTTGACCCCGGCAGTCTCCTGTGAGTCCCCATCACCCCGAAGGGCATGCTGGCAACACAGAACAAGGGTTGCGCTCGTTGCGGGACTTAACCCAACATCTCACGACACGAGCTGACGACAGCCATGCACCACCTGTCACCCGACCACAAGGGGGCACCATCTCTGATGCTTTCCGGGCGATGTCAAGCCTTGGTAAGGTTCTTCGCGTTGCGTCGAATTAAGCCACATGCTCCGCTGCTTGTGCGGGCCCCCGTCAATTCCTTTGAGTTTTAGCCTTGCGGCCGTACTCCCCAGGCGGGGAACTTAATGCGTTAGCTGCGGCACCGACGACGTGGAATGTCGCCAACACCTAGTTCCCACCGTTTACGGCGTGGACTACCAGGGTATCTAATCCTGTTCGCTCCCCACGCTTTCGCTCCTCAGCGTCAGTAATGGCCCAGAGATCCGCCTTCGCCACCGGTGTTCCTCCTGATATCTGCGCATTTCACCGCTACACCAGGAATTCCGATCTCCCCTACCACACTCTAGCCTGCCCGTATCGACTGCAGACCCGGGGTTAAGCCCCGGGCTTTCACAACCGACGCGACAAGCCGCCTACGAGCTCTTTACGCCCAATAATTCCGGACAACGCTTGCGCCCTACGTATTACCGCGGCTGCTGGCACGTAGTTAGCCGGCGCTTCTTCTGCAGGTACCGTCACTTTCGCTTCTTCCCTGCTGAAAGAGGTTTACAACCCGAAGGCCGTCATCCCTCACGCGGCGTCGCTGCATCAGGCTTTCGCCCATTGTGCAATATTCCCCACTGCTGCCTCCCGTAGGAGTCTGGGCCGTGTCTCAGTCCCAGTGTGGCCGGTCGCCCTCTCAGGCCGGCTACCCGTCGTCGCCTTGGTGAGCCATTACCTCACCAACAAGCTGATAGGCCGCGGGCTCATCCTTCACCGCCGGAGCTTTTAACCCCCACAGATGCCTGCAGGAGTATTATCCGGTATTAGACCCCGTTTCCAGGGCTTGTCCCAGAGTGAAGGGCAGATTGCCCACGTGTTACTCACCCGTTCGCCACTAATCCCCACCGAAGTGGTTCATCGTTCGACTTGCATGTGTTAAGCACGCCGCCAGCGTTCGTCCTGAGCCAGGATCAAACTCTCCGTGAATGTTGTCCCGTAATCGGGATGACACCACGAGAGCGGAACAGCCAGGCGGAATAAGCCCGGCCGTTCACAGCGTCCTCGCTGTGTTTACTTCAAAGGAACCACGCCCCGACCAGACGGCCGGAGACGGGGTATCAACATATCTGGCGTTGATTTTTGGCACGCTGTTGAGTTCTCAAGGAACGGACGCTTCCTTTGTACTCACCTGAGACACTGTCTCGCGGCTTTCCTCCGGGCGCTTCCCTTCGGTCTTGCGTTTCCGACTCTATCAGACCGTTTCCGGTTCCGATTTCCTCGGTGCTTTCCAGGTTTCCGCTTTCGCGTTTCCCTTTCCGGCGGTTCCGACTTTATCAGAAGCTCTGAGTCGGAATTTCCACCCCCTCCGGGTCTGGCTTCGGCGCACGAGGCGTCGGGCCTTCCCGTTCAGGCGGAGACGTAAACGTACTGGAGCGGGGCGCCCCGATGCAAATCGAGGGGCCCCGCTCCGAGTTCACGCGCACGACGGGTCGTGGGCGGGTCAGACCTCCACGACGACCGGGAGGATCATCGGCCTGCGCCGGTAGGTGTCCGAAACCCACTTGCCGAGCGTGCGGCGGATGAGTTGCTGCAGCTGGCGGGGCTCCATGACGCCGTCCTGGGCCGTGCGCTCCAGCACTTCGGTGATCTTCGGGATGACGTCGCCGAAGGCCGAGTCGTCGATACCCGAACCGCGGGCCTGGATGTGCGGGCCGCCGGTGATCTTGCCGGTCGACGAGTCGATGACCAGGAACACCGAGATGATGCCCTCGTCGCCCAGGATCTTGCGGTCCTTCAGAGCCGGCTCGCCCACGTCGCCGACCGAGAGGCCGTCGACGTACACGTATCCCGCCTGGACCTTGCCCGAGATCCTGGCCTTGCCGCCGACCAGGTCGACGACGACACCGTCCTCCGCGATGACGATGCGGTCGTGCGGGACACCGGTCAGGGCGCCCAGCATGGCGTTGGCGCGCAGATGGCGCCATTCGCCGTGGACCGGCATCAGGTTCTTCGGGCGGCAGATGTTGTAGAAGTACAGCAGCTCGCCCGCGGAGGCGTGGCCCGAGACGTGGACCTTGGCGTTGCCCTTGTGGACGACGTTCGCGCCCCAGCGGGTCAGGCCGTTGATCACTCGGTAGACCGCGTTCTCGTTGCCGGGGATCAGCGACGACGCCAGGATCACCGTGTCGCCCTCGACGATGCGGATCTGGTGGTCCCTGTTGGCCATCCGGGAGAGCGCGGCCATCGGTTCGCCCTGAGAGCCCGTGCAGATCAGGACCACGTCGTGGTCCGGCAGGTCGTCGAGCGTCTTGACGTCCACGACGAGCCCCGGCGGGACCTTCAGGTAGCCCAGGTCCCGGGCGATGCCCATGTTCCGGACCATCGAGCGCCCGACGAAGGCGACCCGGCGGCCGTACTCGTGCGCCGCGTCCAGGATCTGCTGGATGCGGTGGACGTGGCTGGCGAAGCTCGCCACGATGATCCGCTTCTGGGCGCCGGCGAAGACCTGGCGCAGGACGTTGGAGATGTCGCGCTCGGGCGGCACGAAGCCCGGGACCTCGGCGTTCGTCGAGTCGGCGAGGAGGAGGTCGATCCCCTCCTCGCTCAGACGCGCGAAGGCGTGCAGGTCCGTCAGGCGGTTGTCCAGCGGGAGCTGGTCCATCTTGAAGTCGCCCGTGTGGACCACCATGCCGGCGGGGGTGCGGATGGCGACGGCCAGCGCGTCCGGGATGGAGTGGTTGACCGCGACGAACTCGCAGTCGAAGGGGCCGATGCGCTCGCGGTTCCCCTCCACCACCTCGAGGGTGTAGGGGCGGATGCGGTGCTCCTGGAGCTTCGCCTCGATCAGCGCGAGGGTCAGCTTGGAGCCGATCAGCGGGATGTCCGGCTTCTCGCGGAGCAGGAAGGGGACGCCGCCGATGTGGTCCTCGTGGCCATGGGTGAGGACGATGCCCTCGATGTCGTCGAGGCGATCCCTGATGGACGAGAAGTCCGGCAGGATCAGGTCGATTCCGGGTTGCTCCTCCTCGGGGAAGAGCACGCCGCAGTCGACGATCAGCAGGCGGCCGCCGTACTCGAAGACCGTCATGTTCCGGCCGATCTCGCCGAGACCGCCGAGAGGGGTGACGCGCAGGCCGCTGTCGGGCAGCGGCGGGGGCGGGCCGAGTTCAGGATGCGGATGACTCAAAAGACTCTCCTCACCACACACGCCACGTACCGGTAGGGCACGTGGCGCGCGTGACGTTCGTGCAGATGCAGTTGTCGTGTGGACGCAGGCCCGGGTGGCCTGCTTATTCAGTTGTGAAGTCGGGTCACGCGAGGGGTCGTGCGAAGTCTGGTGTCAAAGCTGTACCCCGCCCGCGGCAAGATCGAGCTTGAGCTGCTCGATCTCTTCGGGCGTGAGCTCCGCCATGGGCGGGCGCAGCGGGCCGGCGGGCAGGCCCTTCAGGGTGAGCGCGGCCTTGGTGGTCATGACGCCCTGGGCGCGGAACATGCCCGTGTAGACGGGAAGCAGCCGCTGGTGGATCTCGGTCGCCTTCTGGACGTCGCCGGCGGTGTACGCCTCGACCAGGGCGCGCAGCTCGGGGGTGACCAGGTGGCCGACGACCGAGACGAAGCCGATGGCGCCCACCGACAGGAGGGGCAGGTTCAGCATGTCGTCGCCGGAGTACCAGGCGAGGCGGGAGCGGGCGATGGCCCAGCTGGCGCGGCCGAGGTCGCCCTTGGCGTCCTTGTTGGCCACGATCCGCGGGTGCTCGGCGAGGCGGACGAGGGTCTCGGTGTTGATCGGGACACCGCTGCGGCCCGGGATGTCGTAGAGCATGACCGGCAGCCCGGCGGCGTCGGCGACGGCCGTGAAGTGGCGGTAGAGGCCCTCCTGCGGGGGCTTGTTGTAGTACGGGGTGACGACCAGCAGTCCGTGTGCGCCCACCCGCTCCGCCGTACGGGCGAGTTCGACGCTGTGCTGGGTGTCGTTGGTGCCGACGCCCGCGATGACGTGGGCGCGGTCGCCGACGGCCTCCAGGACGGCTCGTACCAGGTCCGATTTCTCCGCGTCGCTGGTGGTGGGCGACTCGCCGGTGGTCCCGTTGATGATCAGGCCGTCGTTGCCTGCGTCCACCAGATGGGTTGCGAGCCGCTGCGCGCCGTCGAGGTCGAGTGCGCCGTCCGCCGTGAAGGGCGTGACCATGGCGGTGAGGACCCGCCCGAAGGGGGTCTGCGGAGTGGAGGTCGGAGCCATGGGTGACACGCTACTCGCTGCTCAGGGCGGGGTCTGCCCTGGGGGAGGGCGACAAGTCACGACAAAAGTGGAACCCGGCACTGCCTGCTCGGGGGTTCAAGCAGTGCCGGGTCCGTTTGATCAGGCTAGATGAACTTCTCCAAATGCCGCAATACGGACACCGCGCACGGCTGACCGTACATCTGTGCCGGGCCGGGGCACGAAGGAGCGTTACGGCGCCACACGGCCGTTCGCGTTGAAGGCGGCGTAGGTGAGCGGCATGAGCTCGGCCCACGCGGCCTCCATCTTCTCGCCGACCATCTCGATCTCCCGCTGCGGGAAGGACGGCACCTTCGCCAGCTCGTGCTGGGTGCGCAGACCGAGGAAGTGCATCAGCGAGCGGGCGTTGCAGGTGGCGTACATCGAGGAGAACAGGCCCACCGGGAGGACCGCGCGGGCGACCTCGCGCGCGACACCGGCGGCGAGCATCTCCTGGTAGGCCTCGTACGCCTGCTGGTACGAGGCCTCCATGCTGCGGCCGACCAGTTCCTGCTGGGCCGGGGTGCCCTCGACGAAGACGTACTTGCCGGGGCGGCCCTCCTGGACGAGCTTGCGGGACTCGCCGGGAACGTAGAAGACGGGCTCGAGCTCGCGGTAGCGGCCGCTCTCCTCGTTGTAGGACCAGCCCACCCGATGCCGCATGAACTCGCGGAAGACGAAGATGGGGGCGCTGATGAAGAAGGTCATCGAGTTGTGCTCGAACGGGCTGCCGTGCCGGTCCCGCATCAGGTAGTTGATCAGGCCCTTGGAGCGCTCCGGGTCCTTGCCCAGCTCGTCCAGGGACTGCTCACCGAGGGTCGAGACGCGGGCGGCGAAGAGCACGTCGGCGTCGGACGCGGTGTGCTTGACCAGCTCCACGGTGACGTCACTGCGGAAGCCGGGCTTGAGGTGGTCGGCGGGGGTGTCGGTCACAGCTCGGAGGGTCCTTCCCATTGCTTCGCTCGGGCGGCGCCCACTCTACGGCCCGGCACCAACAACGGGCCGATCGCTGCCGGGCCGCGACATATTCCGGCGAACTCCTGCGAATTCGGGGGAACCGGGCACCTTTTGGGGCACTCGTTCGTCTGTGTTGCTGAGAGTTGTTCGTTCGATCCACGACAGGAGAAGCACGTCACCATGTTTCGTCGGCGCGAGCCCGTACCGTTCGCCTTCCTCGCCGAAGCCGACAGGTTCCGCAGCAATGTCACTCCCCCGCCGCGCGACCGGGTCCCCCGCGGCCAGATGGCGGGACGCTGGCTGCTGGGCCTCACGATCGTCGCCGGTCTGGTGGGCTCCCTGGCCCTCGGCATGCCGGCCCTGTCCGCCGACCAGTCGTCCGCGCGGACCCAGCAGTCCCAGGCGTCCGACGGGCACTAGGCCGGCTCCGGGCCAGGTCCCGCGCCGGGGGTGACTCCATCCGGCCCCCCGAGGGTGGTGAGCCGGGACACAGGTCGATAACCTCACCGGGCACAGCCCCTGCACGGATTGAGTGAGGACCCGTCGTGCCCCTGCCCTTCCTGACGGCCGACCGCGCATTCGAGGCGGCGGAAGACGATGTCGCGTTGCCCTTCGAGGACCGCGACCGCTGGCGGCGCCCGTACCGCCCCGGCCCGTGGCGGGTGGGCGTGGCCGCGCTTCTGCTGCTGCTCGCCTCGTACGTGCTGTTCGCCGCTGTCGTCATCGCGCTGACCGGATCGGTCTCCGAGGCCGGTGTGGTGTTCGGAATCGCGCTGGCCGTCATCGCCGGTGCCCTGCGGATGCTGCGCGCCGGTGTGTGGGTGAGTGCCCGCGGGCTGCGCCATGTCGGCTTCCTCGCCACCCGCACGGTGCCCTGGGATCGGGTCGTGACCGTGCGGACGGTGCAGCAGCCGGTGCGCTGGCTGGGACTGCCGCGCACGGTTCAGGGACAGGCCCTTCTCCTCGTACGCACGGATCGCCCGGCGAACGCCGTGCCGCCGCTGCTGACCACGCACAACGCGGACTTCCTGGCGCGTGGCGAGGCATTCGACCGGGCAGCGGACTCGATCGAGGCGTGGGGCGAGGAGTACGGGCGGAGCTGACCCCCCACCCACACCGACGGCGACGTGAAGGGGCCGGACCGCAGTGCTGCGGGCCGGCCCCTTCACGTACGACCGGGACGGGAGCGTACGGCCCACGCCTCGCTCGGGTCAGGCCTCGATCACTCTGCCGTCGTGCAGGGCGATCGCCCGCTGCATCGCCTTGCGGGCGCGCGGGGTGTCCCGGGCGTCGTGGTACGCGACGGCGAGGCGGAACCAGCTGCGCCAGTCCTCGGGAGCCGACTCGGTCTCGGCCTTGCGCTTGGCGAAGACCTCATCGGCCGAGTCGCGGTCGATACGGCCGCCCGGGGTCCGCTTCAGCTCGTCGACGGGCAGGCCGCCCTCGGCGTCGAGTTCGGCGGCGAGGGCGTTGGCCCTGCGGACGAACTGGGTGTTCTTCCACAGGAACCACAGGCCGATCAGCGGCAGGATCAGGACCGCGACGCCGAAGGTGACGGTCAGCAGGGTGCCGGACTGGATGAGCAGCACGCCCCTGCTGCCGACCAGGGCGAAGTAGAAGACCAGGACGGCGGCCGTGACGGCGTAGGAGAGCTTCGCGCGCATGAGGTCAGGGGCTCAGTTCAGGTCCAGGAAGTGTTCCAGGCCGAAGGTGAGGCCCGGAGTGGTCACCACGCGGCGGGCGCCGAGCAGGATGCCCGGCATGAAGCTGCTGTGGTGCAGGGAGTCGTGGCGGACGGTGAGGGTCTCGCCCTCGCCGCCTAGCAGGACCTCCTGGTGGGCCAGGAGGCCACGCAGGCGGATCGCGTGGACCGGGACGCCGTCGACGTTCGCGCCCCGGGCGCCGTCCAGGGCGGTCGCCGTGGCGTCCGGGGCCGGGGCGGAACCCGCCTTCGCCCGGGCCTCGGCGATGAGCTGGGCGGTGCGGGTGGCGGTGCCGCTGGGGGCGTCCACCTTGTTCGGGTGGTGCAGTTCGACGACCTCGACGGACTCGAAGTATGGCGCGGCGATCTGCGCGAACTTCATGGTCAGGACCGCGCCGATGGAGAAGTTGGGCGCGATGAGCACGCCCGTCCGCGGGGACCGGTCCAGCCAGCCCGCGAGCTGCGCGAGACGCTCGTCGGTCCAGCCCGTCGTGCCGACGACCGCGTGGATGCCGTGGCCGACGCAGAACTCGAGGTTGCTCATGACGGAGGCGGGGGTGGTCAGTTCGACCGCCACCTCGGCGCCGGTCTCGGCGAGCGTCTCCAGCTTGTCCCCGCGGCCCAGAGCGGCCACCAGCTCCATGTCCTCGGCCGCCTCGACGGCTCGTACGGCCTCCGAGCCGATACGGCCGTTCGCACCGAGGACCGCCACGCGCAGCTTGCTCATCTTCTTGCTTCCTTAACCGGAGGGATCAGGCGACGGCGTCGTGCAGACGGGCCGCCTGCTTGTCCTTGAGCGGGCCGATGACCGACAACGAGGGCCGCTGCCCAAGGATCTCGCGGGCGACCGAACGGACGTCGTCCGGGGTGACCGAGGCGATGCGGGCCAGCATGTCGTCCACGGACATCTGCTCGCCCCAGCACAGTTCGCTCTTGCCGATACGGTTCATCAGCGCGCCGGTGTCCTCCAGGCCCAGGACCGTGGAGCCCCGGAGCTGGCCGATGGCGCGGCCGATCTCGTCGTCGGCCAGGCCGTGCTCGGCGACCTGGTCGAGCTCGTCGCGGCAGATCTTCAGCACGTCGTGCACCTGGCTCGGCCGGCAGCCGGCGTACACGCCGAAGAGGCCGCAGTCGGCGAAGCCGGAGGTGTACGAGTACACGCTGTAGGCCAGGCCGCGCTTCTCACGGACCTCCTGGAACAGGCGCGAGGACATGCCGCCGCCGAGGGCGGTGTTCAGGACGCCCAGGGCCCAGCGGCGCTCGTCCGTGCGGGCCAGGCCCGGCATGCCGAGAACGACGTGGGCCTGCTCGGTCTTGCGGCCGACCAGTTCGACCCGGCCCGCGGTGCGCAGGGCGCGCCGGCCCTCGCGCGGAGCGATGGGCGTGGCGTCCTGGTCGCGCAGGGCGCCGGCCTTCTCGAAGGCGGACCGGACCTGACGTACGACCTTGTTGTGGTCGATGTTGCCGGCGGCCGCGACCACCAGGTGGGTCGGGTCGTAGTGCTTCTTGTAGAAGCGGCGGATGCGGTCGGCGGTGAGGGCGTTGACGGTGTCGACCGTGCCGAGGACCGGACGGCCGAGCGGCTGGTCGCCGAACATGGTGTGCGCGAACAGGTCGTGCACGCAGTCGCCCGGATCGTCCTCGGTCATCGCGATCTCCTCGAGGATCGCGCCGCGCTCGACGTTGACGTCGTCCTCGCGGATCAGGGAGCCGGTGAGCATGTCGCAGACGACGTCGATGGCGAGCGGGAGGTCGGTGTCGAGCACGCGCGCGTAGTAGCACGTGTACTCCTTCGCCGTGAACGCGTTCATCTCGCCGCCGACCGCGTCGACGGCCGAGGAGATGTCCAGCGCGCTACGCCGGGAGGTGCCCTTGAAGAGCAGGTGCTCCAGGTAGTGCGTGGCGCCGTTCAGGGCCGGGGTCTCGTCGCGGGAGCCGACGTGCGCCCAGATACCGAAGGTCGCGGAGCGCACGGACGGCAGGGTTTCGGTGACGATCCGCAGGCCGCCCGGGAGGGTGGTCTTGCGGACGACACCGATGCCGCCGGTGCCCTTGACGAGGGTTTGGGTACGGGCGACGGCCCGCGCCTCCGAAGAGGTGCGGGCCGTCGCCGTGGAGCTACTCGACGTCACTGGTCGGTGTCGTCCTTCTTCTCGTCGTCGCCTTCGCCCTCGATCACGGGGATGAGGGAGAGCTTGCCGCGGGAGTCGATCTCGGCGATCTCGACCTGGACCTTGGAGCCCACGCCGACCACGTCCTCGACGTTCTCCACGCGCTTGCCGCCGGCGAGCTTGCGGATCTGCGAGATGTGCAGCAGACCGTCCTTGCCCGGGAGCAGCGACACGAACGCACCGAACGTCGTCGTCTTCACGACGGTGCCCAGGTAGCGCTCGCCGACCTCCGGCATGGTCGGGTTGGCGATCGCGTTGATCGTGGCGCGCGCGGCCTCGGCCTGCGAGCCCTGCTGGGCACCGATGTAGATGGTGCCGTCGTCCTCGATCGTGATGTCGGCGCCGGTGTCCTCCTGGATCTGGTTGATCATCTTGCCCTTCGGGCCGATGACCTCGCCGATCTTGTCCACGGGGATCTTGACGGTGATGATCCGCGGGGCGTTGGGGGACATCTCGTCCGGCGTGTCGATCGCTTCCATCATCACGTCGAGGATGTGGAGGCGGGCGTCACGGGCCTGCTTGAGGGCCGCGGCCAGGACGGAGGCCGGGATGCCGTCCAGCTTGGTGTCGAGCTGGAGGGCGGTGACGAACTCCTTGGTGCCGGCGACCTTGAAGTCCATGTCGCCGAAGGCGTCCTCCGCACCGAGGATGTCGGTGAGGGCGACGTAGTGCGTCTCGCCGTTGATCTCCTGGGAGATCAGGCCCATGGCGATACCGGCGACGGGGGCCTTCAGCGGCACACCGGCGTTCAGCAGCGACATGGTGGAGGCGCAGACCGAGCCCATGGACGTCGAACCGTTGGAGCCGAGGGCCTCGGACACCTGACGGATCGCGTAGGGGAACTCCTCGCGCGTCGGCAGCACCGGCACGATGGCGCGCTCGGCGAGCGCGCCGTGGCCGATCTCGCGGCGCTTCGGGGAGCCGACGCGGCCGGTCTCGCCGACGGAGTACGGCGGGAAGTTGTAGTTGTGCATGTAGCGCTTGCGAGTCACCGGGGAAAGGGTGTCCAGCTGCTGCTCCATCCGGAGCATGTTCAGGGTGGTGACGCCCAGGATCTGCGTCTCGCCACGCTCGAACAGCGCCGAACCGTGCACGCGCGGGATGGCCTCGACCTCGGCGGCGAGCGTACGGATGTCCGTGACGCCGCGCCCGTCGATGCGCTTCTTCTCCTTGATGACGCGCTCACGGACCAGGGACTTGGTCAGCGAGCGGTACGCGGCGGAGATCTCCTTCTCGCGGCCCTCGAACTGCGGCAGCAGCTTCTCGGCGGCCAGACCCTTGACGCGGTCCAGCTCGGCCTCGCGCTCCTGCTTGCCCGCGATGGTGAGGGCCTGCGAGAGCTCGCCCTTGACCGCGGCGGTGAGCGCCTCCAGGACGTCGTCCTGGTAGTCGAGGAAGACCGGGAACTCGCCGGTCGGCTTGGCGGCCTTCGCGGCGAGGTCGGCCTGGGCCTTGCAGAGCACCTTGATGAAGGGCTTCGCGGCGTCCAGACCGGACGCGACGACCTCCTCGGTCGGCGCCTCCGCGCCGCCCTGGACGAGCGTGATCGTCTTGTCGGTGGCCTCGGCCTCGACCATCATGATCGCGACGTCGCCGTCCTCCAGGACGCGACCGGCGACGACCATGTCGAAGACGGCGTCCTCGAGCTCGGTGTGCGTCGGGAACGCGACCCACTGGCCGTTGATCAGCGCGACGCGAACGCCGCCGATCGGGCCGGAGAAGGGCAGACCGGCCAGCTGGGTGGACGCGGAGGCGGCGTTGATCGCCACGACGTCGTACAGGTGGTCGGGGTTGAGCGCCATGATCGTCGCGACGACCTGGATCTCGTTGCGCAGGCCCTTCTTGAAGGACGGGCGCAGCGGGCGGTCGATCAGGCGACAGGTGAGGATGGCGTCCTCGGAGGGGCGGCCCTCACGGCGGAAGAAGCTGCCGGGGATCTTGCCGGCGGCGTACATCCGCTCCTCGACGTCCACCGTGAGGGGGAAGAAGTCGAGCTGGTCCTTGGGGTTCTTGGAGGCGGTGGTGGCCGACAGCACCATGGTGTCGTCGTCCAGGTACGCCACGGCGGAACCGGCGGCCTGCTTGGCCAGCCGACCCGTCTCGAAGCGGATGGTGCGGGTGCCGAAGGAGCCGTTGTCGATGACGGCCTCGGCGTAGTGGGTCTCGTTCTCCACTAGCGTTTTCTCCTCGTCTTCGTCCCTCCTCGCCCGTGTGGCGGGGGGACGTCTGCGGAGAAGCGCTCCGTCTGGTGCGGGCCGGTCTTCGATCGAAGCACCCGGGGTTCGCTTCCTCCCGGGCGCCACTACCGAGGACCGGCGGCGGCGAGGTGCGCTTCTCCTCGTTCGTCTCGTGATGCCGCTCCACCCGTGCGGGCGGGCGTCCATCACACTGTGTCGTGCGTACTGCGTCGTGCGGACTGCGTTTTGCCTTGCGCTACCACACTACAAAGGGGTGGCGACACTCCGCACGTACAGCAAAGGGAGCGGCCCCCTTCGAAGGTGGGAACCGCTCCCCTCACGGTGTCTTACTTGGCGCCCGCCGCGCCGCGGCGGATGCCGAGACGCTCGACCAGCGCGCGGAAGCGCTGGATGTCCTTCTTGGCGAGGTACTGCAGCAGACGGCGGCGCTGACCGACCAGGATCAGCAGACCACGACGGGAGTGGTGGTCGTGCTTGTGGGTCTTGAGGTGCTCGGTCAGGTCCGAGATCCGGCGCGAGAGCATGGCGACCTGGACCTCGGGGGAGCCGGTGTCGCCCTCCTTCTGGCCGAACTCGGTGATGATCTGCTTCTTCGTAGCGGCGTCGAGCGGCACGCGTACTCCTCGTAGTCTTTGCTGGGCCACCGAGTGCCCCCGGTCTTGGTCTCGGGGGAGCTTCCGTTACTCGGGAGGCGGGGATCCGCTGGGCGCGGCCTCCAGAGCGCTGAGCTCCGGGGGTGCGTACACAAACGGCCGTCACTCAGGGTACCAGCCCAGGCCGGACCCGGTTGCCGGGGGCCGGTGCCCGCCGGGGACCCACGTACCTCCATAAACCCCCGAGCAGGGCGAACGGGGGCAAGTAGGGTGGCCGCACAGTCAGTTGGGACAAGAAGGAAGGACCGGAGCCGCGATGGCCGACGCCGAGGACATGGAACTCAAGGCACGCAAGGAGCGGGAGAGGGACGAGCTGTACGCCCTCGACATCTCCGGCGTCGAATGGCAGAGCGCGCCGGGCACCGAGGAGCACGAGGAGCGGGTCGAGATCGCCTACCTGCCCGACGGGGCCGTGGCCATGCGGTCCTCGCTCGATCCGGCCACCGTGCTGCGCTACACCGAGGCGGAGTGGCGGGCCTTCGTGCTCGGCGCGCGGGACGGGGAGTTCGATCTTGAGCCGGCGCCGGGTGGCGGGGGTGCCTTGGCGGAGTAGAGGGGTGGGGTGGGTGAGTGGGTGGGTGGGGGGGCGACCTCTGGGGGTGGGGAGATCCGGGGGCGTGGGCCGGGGCGGGGGCGTGGGGCGCAGGCCGGGGGCGCGAAAGGCCGGGGGCGTGGGCCCAGGCCGCCCCGGGGGCGTGAGCGGGGCGGGGCGTGGGCGAGACCGCCGGGACGTGGGCCGAGGCGTCCGGGAGCGTGAGCGGGGCTTGAGCGTGAGGGAGGCCGCCGGGGGCGTGAGCGGGGCGAGTGGGCTCGGGTTTCACCCGTGCGAGTCGCGGCCTTTCCTCGGTGGTGAGTCACCCGTGCGTGGCTGGGGGTGCTGATGCCCGGCGCTTACCCCGGCCGCGACACGGACGCCGGCCGAGACGGCCATGCCGGGACAGCCAGGACAGCCAGGACAGCCAGGACACAGCACAGCCTTGGCGACCCACCCACCACCGGCCCGTCCCCCGACCCCTTCGCCGGCGTCCACAGAACTCCGCCCGCATGCCTGTCGCGGCCGGCGTAAGCGCCTCGCCGCCGTAAGCGCCTTGGCCGGCGTAAGCGCCTCGCCGCCGTAAGCGCCCTGGCCGCCGTGAGCGTTGTGGCTGTTTCAGCCGGGCTGCTCGGTGTTGCGGGTCTCGATTCGGGGGAGACGCCCTTCACAGTGGTCTCCCTATTCAACGCCGTTGCGCCGTAAGGCCGTTCGGGCTGCTTGTGGTTGACTTGTTTCGTCTTACGACCGGTTTGCGCCCTGATGAGAGAGCTCCATACGCCCCTTCTGGGCAGGTTGTGACGCGGCGGGCGGACGCTGAGAGGTGGACGGGCCTGCCGAGGTGGGGCTCGTGGTGATTAGGCTGGGAGCGGGCGCGTCGCGACACCCGTGGACCGGGTGTCGGTGCCTCAGGGGGAGAGCCGGCGGATCGGACGACCTCGAACGACTAAGGACGACAAGCAAATGGTCGCCCCAGCACGGCTTGAGGGTGCTCGACCACACCAGGAGGAACTGTGAGCAGCGATCGGGACGGCATCCGCGGGGGCTGGGCCACACCCGGCGATGACCAGCCCGACGCGGAGTCCGCCATCGAGACGACGGGCGAGTTCACCATCGACTACGCGCCGCCCGCCTGGTACACGCAGAACGCGTCGGGGGATTCGGCCGCCGAGGCGGATCCGGAGGCGACGGGTGCTCCGTCTGCTCCGTCTCCGTCTCAGGTGCCTGCGCCGCCGTTGCCCGGGCTGGCTCCGCCTGCTCACTCGCGGCCGCCCTCCGGTCAGGCCACTCCTTCGGCACCTTCCGCTCCGTTCGCGGGGCCGGCGTCCATTCCGGTTCCGGCTCCCGGGATGCCCTTCACTCCGCCTCCGCCCGCACCTGCCGCCGGGGCGCCCTACACGCCCCCGGCGCCCGGGGCTCCGTTCACGCCGCCTGCTCCGCCGGCCGGGGGCCCGGTCGCCGTGCCCAGGCTTCCGGTGGGAAGCGGGTTCGAGCCTCAGGGTCAGCGGTCCGAGCAGCGCGACGACGCGCCTCCGGCCGAGCCGGGCTCCCCGACGGCCGTACCGAACATCCCTGTTGGCGGGTTCCCGTCGCAGTCGCAGTGGAACGAGCCGTCTCCGGCCGTCGCCCCCGCTTCCCCTGCCTCCCCTTCCTCCCCGGTGAACGAGGAGCCCGAAGCCGAGGACGGTGATCTGGAGAGCGGCGCCACCATGCGGATCTCTCCCGTCGCGCTGAAGCGTCAGATCTCGGACCAGGCCGCCGCCGTCGTGGATGAGCACGCGGAGACGAACGCTGGTCCCGAGGCCGAGGCCGACGGCAGTGGCGAGGACGGTGAGCGTGACGACGAGGTCGTGGCGGCAACCGCCGACACGGCTGACGAGGCCGACGTGGTCCAACTCGTCAGTGTTCCCGGTCCCGCCGAGACCGAGACCGAGGCCGAGGAGGACGCGCACGTTGCCTCCGAGGCCTCCGACGACGAGGTCGTCGTCGCCCTGGCCCAGGACGACGACGCCGAATCCGCATCCGAATCCGAATCCGAATCCGCCGAGCCTTCGGTGACGGAGAAGGAGGACGCCGCACCGGAGGAGACCGAGGCTGCCTCCGAAGCCGAAGCCGAAGCCGAAGCCGAGCCCGAGCCCGAGGCGCGGGCAGAGGCGGAGGTGGAGACCCAGGACGTCGCGCCCCTGGATGACGCCCCCGTGGTCGCCGAACCCGTGGACGCGGTGCCTGCCGACGCCGCTTCCGCGGATGACGAACGCGCGGATGACGAACGCGTAGATGACGTACGCGTAGATGACGTACGCGCGGATGACGTATCCCTGGACAGCGCCCCCGCAGACCCGGCCCCGCAGGACAGTCCTGCTCCCAACGACACTGCTCCCCGACCCACGCTCGCGGCCGCGCCGGAAGCGCCGCAGGACGCTCCGCCGGCCTGGGCTCCCCCGCCGGCGCCGCAGGGTGGGCTTCCGCCGTTGCCGCCCTCGTACGAACCCGCCGCGCCGGCGCCGGCTGCCCAGTGGCCCGTACAGCCGCAGCAGGCCGAGCCTCCGGTGCCCCCGCAGCCGACACCGACGGCCGCTCAGGCGCAGCCGCCCGTGCCACCGCAGCAGCCTGCCTTCCAGCCTCAGGCCCCGCAGCCCGCGCCCGCGGCCTGGAACCCGACGGCCGCACCTCAGCCCGGTGCCGGTTTCCCGCAGCCCGGCGAGGCGCAGCAGCCACCGGCCGCACAGCCGGGTGGGACGCCTGCCCCGCCCAACCCGCAGACGGGCTACGGCTTCCCGCAGCCCGGAGCTGCTCCCGTTCCCCCGCCCAACCCGCAGACGGGCTACGGCTTCCCGCAGCCCGGAGCTGCTCCCGCCCCCGCGCCCAACCCGCAGGCCGGCTACGGATTCCCCCACCCCGGCGCCCCGGCACCCGACCCGAACGCACCGGGCGGCTACGGCTTCCCGCAGCCCAGCGCCCCCGCACCCGTCCCGCCGCAGGCACCGCAGGCCCCCGCTCCGCAGGCACAAGCACCGCAGCCGCCGGCCGACCCCAACGTGCCCACCGCCGACCCCAACGTGCCCACCGGCTACGGCTTCCCGCAGCCCAGCACCCCCGCACCCGCGCCTGCACCCGCCAACCCCCAAAGCGGCTACGGCTTTCCCCCGCCCGGCGGTTACGGCTTCCCGCAGCCGCCCGCGCCGCAGGCACAGCCCCACCCCGGCACCCCCGCACCCATCCCGCCGCAGGGCCGGCCGACCCCCGCTCCGCAGGCACCGCAAGCCCACGCTCCGCAGCCCCCGGCCGACCCCAACGTGCCCACCGGCTACGGCTTCCCGCAGCCCAACACCCCCGCGCCTGCACCCGCACCCACCGCCCCCAACCCCCAAAGCGGCTATGGCTTCCCTCAGCCGCCCGCGCCGCAGGCACAGGCCCACCCCGGCATCCCCCAGCAAGCACAACCGCAGCCGCACCACCCCCACCCCCAGCCGCAGCCGCAGCCGCAGCCGCAAGGACAGACCCCGCCGGCCGCTTCGCCCGGAGCCCCGCAGGGCTTCACCCAGCAGCCCGCTCCCCCGCAGCCCCACACAGAGGCGCAACCCCAGCAGCCGCAACAGCCGCAGCAGCCCGTGGACCCCCGGGTCGGTGCCGCCTGGCCGCAGCCGATGCAGCACGACCAGCGGCAGATGACCAACCCCGGCGCCGCGCCGCTCGGTTACACCGCTGCCGTGGAGCTGTCCTCCGACCGGCTGCTCAACAACAAGAAGCAGAAAGCGAAGAGCGGACGGCCGGCTGCCGCGTCCTCCCGGTTCAAGATCGGCGGGAAGAAGGAGGAGGCCGAGCGGCAGCGGAAGCTCGACCTGATCCGGACGCCCGTGCTGTCCTGCTACCGGATCGCCGTCATCAGCCTCAAGGGCGGCGTCGGCAAGACGACGACCACCACAGCGCTCGGTTCCACGCTCGCCACCGAGCGGCAGGACAAGATCCTCGCGATCGACGCCAACCCGGACGCCGGTACCCTCGGCCGCCGCGTGCGGCGCGAGACCGGGGCGACCATCCGCGACCTCGTCCAGGCGATCCCGTACCTCAACTCGTACATGGACATCCGGCGGTTCACCTCCCAGGCCTCCTCCGGCCTGGAGATCATCGCCAACGACGTGGACCCGGCCGTCTCCACGACCTTCAACGACGAGGACTACCGGCGCGCCATCGACGTGCTCGGCAGGCAGTACCCGATCATCCTGACCGACTCGGGCACCGGTCTGCTGTACAGCGCCATGCGCGGGGTGCTCGATCTCGCCGACCAGCTCATCATCATCTCGACGCCGTCCGTGGACGGTGCGAGCAGCGCCAGTACGACGCTGGACTGGCTGTCGGCGCACGGGTACGCCGATCTCGTCTCCCGGTCCCTCACCGTCATCTCGGGTGTCCGCGAGACGGGCAAGATGATCAAGGTGGACGACATCGTCAGCCACTTCGAGACGCGCTGCCGGGGTGTCGTGGTCGTGCCGTTCGACGAGCACCTGGCCGCCGGTGCGGAGGTCGACCTCGACATGATGCGGCCGAAGGTGCGGGAGTCGTACTTCCACCTCGCCGCACTGGTGGCCGAGGACTTCGTCCGGCACCAGCAGGCGCACGGCCTGTGGACCTCGGACGGCAACCCGCCCCCGGTGGCCGCCCCACCGCTGCCCGGGCAGCAGCAGGCCCCTGGCCAACAGGCCCCTGGTCAGCAGATTCCGGGCCAGCCGGGCCCGTATCCCCAGCAGCCGCAGCCCGCCCAGCCCTATCCCCAGCAGCCGCAGCCGGGCCAGCCGTACGCCCAGCCCCACCCCCAGCCCGGGCAGCCGCCGTATCCGCAGCCCGGTCAGCCCTACCCCCAGGCCGGTGGCCACCCGTACCCGCAGCCGGGCCACCCGGCTCAGCCGGAACAGGCAGGCCACCCCGCTCAGCCGCAACAGCCGGGCCCGGCGGCTCACCCGGGTCAGCCGCCGGCCGGCTACCCGCAGACGCCGCCTCCGCCGCCGCCCGCCTCCCAGCCCCCTCAGCAGTAGAAACGCGAAGGGCGGCCGGTGCCCACAGGCACCGGCCGCCCTTCGCGTTTCGCTTTACGCACCCGACGGCTACTCGGCCGGCTCGGCCGCCGCGATCAGCTCCCGGCAGCGCTTCACATCCGCCGCCATCTGCTCCAGCAGCGCCTCGATGGAGTCGAACTTCGCCTGTCCCCGCACGTAGGCCAGGAAGTCGACGGCCACGTGCAGGCCGTACAGGTCCAGTCCCACCCGGTCGATGGCGTACGCCTCCACCGTGCGCTCCGTGCCGTCGAACTGCGGGTTCGTGCCGACGGAGATCGCGGCCGGCATGGCCTCGCCGTTCGTGTGCAGCCATCCGGCGTAGACGCCGTCGGCCGGGATCGCGGTGTGCGGGAGCGTCTCGACGTTCGCCGTGGGGAAGCCCAGCTCGCGGCCGCGCTGGGCGCCGCGGACGACGACGCCCTCCACCCGGTGCGGACGGCCGAGGATCTCGGCGGCGCCCTCGACGTCGCCCTCGGTGACCAGGCGCCGGGTCAGGGTCGAGGAGAAGGGCTCGCCGCCGCCCGCCTCTCCGGACACGTACAGGTCGACGACCTCGACCTCGAAGTCGTAGGTCTTGCCCTGCTCGGCCAGGAAGTCCACGTTGCCCGCGGCCTTGTGGCCGAAGCGGAAGTTGGGGCCCTCGACGGCCGCCTTGGCGTGCAGCTTGTCGACCAGGACCTTGACCACGAAGTCGGCCGGGGACAGCTTCGAGAACTCGGTGGTGAAGGGCAGGATCAGCACCGCGTCCACGCCCAGCTCCGCCATGAGTTCGGCGCGGCGGTGGTGCGGGGCGAGCAGCGGCGGGTGGCTGCCCGGACGGACGACCTCGCTGGGGTGCGGGTCGAAGGTGACGACGACGGAGTGCACGCCGAGCTCGCGGGCGCGTTCCACCGTGTGCCGGATGATCAGCTGGTGTCCGCGGTGGACTCCGTCGTAGGAGCCGATGGTGACGACGCTGCGCCCCCAGTCCTGGGGGATGTCCTCCAAGCCACGCCAGCGCTGCACTGTGACCGCTCCTCGTTGCATCCTCGTCGAACCCGTGTACGTGTCTGCCTCTTACGCAGGTCTAAGGGTGCCATGCCGGGTGCCCGCGTCCCGCATCGGCATGGGGGCTGTGACGGTTCGCACGCGCCCGGACACGGTCACGCGGGGACGCGTACGCCCGCCAGGTTCTCGATCATCCGGCGGGCACTGGGTCCCACCACCGCCGCCCACTCCCCCGGAGCGTCGGACAGCCAGCCCGCCACCCGCGCGGCGAAGCCGGGAACCTGACGGGCCAGGTCGACGAGACCGCAGTCGAAGCGGGTCGCGCCGTCGGGAGTGCGGACGAGGAGCAGGCCGGTGCGGTGGACGAGGTCACGGAGGCCGGCCGTGTCCCGCGCCGTCGCGCCCTCGACGGCCGTGCGCAGCAGCGCCTCCAGGACGGCCGGGTGGCGTTCATGGTCCAGCAGGACGTCGAGGAGTTCGTGGCGCAGGGGGCGGGAGGCGGGGGTGCCGGGAGCGGCGAGTACGGCGGCGAGCGCGGCCCGGGCCGGCTGCGGACCGCCCTGCAACAGCCCGGTGACCAGCGGCAGGAGGACCGGCCGGGCGGCGAGGCCCTGGTCGAGGCGCCGGTCGAGGTAGGCGGCGAGATGGACCGCGGTCTCCGGATGCTCCTGCACCGCTTCCCGCACCAGGGCGGCGACCCGGCCGGCCAGCGCGGGCGTGGTGACGTCGGCGAGGGTGCGGAGCGCCGCCTGGGCGTCCGGGCGGCGTAGCCGTGCCCGGAAGGCGTCGAGGACCGGTTCCTGGTGGGTCGGCAGGGCGGCGACCAGGGCGCTCGGCGGGAACCGGGGGTCGCAGGCCGCGAAGTGCGCGAGTGCCTGCGGGAGATGACGGGCCCGGGTGTGCGGATCGCGGACGAGGAGGGCGAGCGCGCCGCCGTGCAGCGGACGGTCGGCGGGGCGGGTGAGCAGGGTGAGGGCCGCGTGGCGGAGCAGTTCGCGGTCGGCGTCGGTGCGAAGACGGGGTGCGGCGCGCAACGCCTGGGTGACCGCCGCCGCCCGCCGCGCCGGCCGCGCGTCGTGCGCCCACCGGTCGACGGCCCGGCAGACGGCGGACGGCTCGTCCTCCGCGAGGACGGCGAGCAGTTCGTCGGCCCCTGGGTGGACGCTGTCGACGAGCGCCTCCGTCAGGTCGTCCAGGGCTCGGTGCCGGTGGGTGTGCAGCAGCGCCTGCGCGGCCTTGGCCACCGTCGCGTGCGGGGTGGCGGGCAACGGCCGTTCGTCGTCGAACCAGCGGACCAGGTGCGGTTGTACGGCCGTGGGGTCGGCGGCGAGAAGGGAGGCGACGGCGTCGAGGAAGCGGGGTGGAGCCGTGTCGTACGGCGCGGCGGGGGGCGAGGGCGGGCCGTCGGCGAGGACCAGGCGGCGGAGCAGGTCGAAGCGGATGTCGTCCGGGAGGGGCAGTGCGGTCCAGAAGGCGGGGCCGAACTCTCCGGGCAGCGGACGGTCGCCTTGCCCTCGGTCGACGAGCCGGTCGGCCAGCAGTCGGAGCACGTCCGCGTACGGCGTCGCGTCGGGCACGCGCGACAGGGTCCCGGTGAGCAGCCGGACGGCCCACCAGGAGTACGGGTCGGCCTCCAGGGCGTACACCAACTCCTCCAGTCGCAGCGCCAGTTGAGGGGTCCCCTGTTGACGGGCGAGGAGCAGCAGGGCCTCCACGACGGAGCCGAGGCGGTGGTGCGGGACCGGGTGGGGGTGTGTGTCGTGCGGTGGGGTGCGCCGGAGGACCAGGGCGCGCAGGGCCTCGTCCAGGTCGAGGTGCATGCCCTGGAGCCAGTCGGCGAGTTCCTCGTGGCCGAAACGGTAGCCGCCGCCCGCGGGGACGAGGAGGCCCTCCGTGAGGACGGCAGACGCCCAGCCGGTGCCGCCGCCGAGCCGCGCCGGGGCCGGACCCCACGGGAACAGCATCTCGAACGACACGGGGTCCAGCTCTCCGGGCCCCGGCCCGAGACTGCGGCGGGCGGCCTCGTGGACCTGCCCGGAGACCTTGGCGGCGAGACGGCGTACGGCGGTGCCGCGCAGGCCTCCCACCGCGGCGAGACGTACGGCGATGCGCAGGCACATCAGGTCCAGGTGTGCGGAGAAGACCTCGTCGCGGTCGACTCGCGCACCGGGCTGCCCGGGAGGCTCGGTCGTCTCCGGGAGGGCGGCGCGGATCTCGGAGAGGAGGCGGAGGGTGAGGGGGTGACGGGCGTCGGTGGCGCTCAGGGCGGTTTCGGGGATGCCGTAACGGGCCCGGGCCCGGCGGGCCTCGTGTTCCCGCAGGTCGCCGAGGTGGAGGTGGGGCGGGGCCGGCGGCGCCGTACGCGTCGGGGCCGGAGCGGTGAGATCCCCGGCGCGGCCGCCGTGCACCGACTCGGCCGGAAATCCCGGCCCCGCCTCCTCCCAGTACTCCGCCCGGCACGCCACGACCAGGCGTGTCCCCGTCTCCAGCAGCCACTCCGCCGTTCCCGCGGTCCAGTCCGGCAGGCGGTGCGCCAGGGCGGGGGGCATCTCCTCGGGGCTGTCGAGGAGGAGCAGCAGGGGGCGGCCGGCCGTGTGGGCGAGGCGGGCCAGGCGGTGCGGAGTCAGGTCGCCGAGGTCGGCGGGCCGGGCGGACCGGGAGGCCGCGACGATCCGTGCCGCCCGGGTCAGGGCACGGCCCGCCGCGTCCGCCACCGAGCTGTCGTCGTCCTTCAGATCGGCGCCGCGCAGCCACAGGGTGGGGGCGGGTTCGGCGCTCCGGTCCCGGCGTGCGGCGAGGGCCGCGAGCTCCGTCGTACGACCGCTGCCGGGCGGCCCGACGAGGCCGAGGACGGAGGCGGGTCCGTGCAGGAAGGCGGTGAACTCGGCCGTCACGTCCGCCCGTTCGACGGGTTCGACCACTCCCGGCTCCCCGTCGCCCGCACCGGCCGCCGGCTGCCCGGGCGGGCCGTCCTGCGCGACCGAGGTGGCGGTCAGTTCCAGTACGCCGGCCAGATTGAGGTCGACGCCGTAGGCGGGCACCGTCGCCGCGTTGACGGCGAGCAGCTCGGCGAGCGGACCCTCGGCGCGGCGCAGCGGTACGGCGAAGCCGGTGTCGCGGTGGCCGCACCGCAACGCGGTGCCGAGCAGCCCGATCACGGCGCCGGTCACGGCGTCGAGCACCGGTCCGCCCGCCGCCCCGCCGCCCAGCCG
The DNA here is from genome assembly GCF_041435115.1 of Streptomyces sp. NBC_00289. Taxonomy (NCBI): domain Bacteria; kingdom Bacillati; phylum Actinomycetota; class Actinomycetes; order Kitasatosporales; family Streptomycetaceae; genus Streptomyces; species Streptomyces sp. NBC_00289. The sequence continues at coordinate 3,264,855 of NZ_CP108046.1, forward strand.
CAGGGCGTCCCGGCCGGCCGTCCCGATCGCCAACTCCAGCGCGTCACCGAGCTGGTGGAAACGGTCCGTGGCGGTGTACGTCACGTCGGTCGCGCCCAGCACGCGTGCCTCCCGCCAGCAGCCGGCGGCGATGTGCACATAGGTGCCGGTGTCGATCCGGTCCCGCGCGGTGACGGGGAGCGGGTCCACGCCGAGGCCCCGGGTGCGGACGAGGGCGAGGTCCAGGGCGGGCAGCGGGGTCACCTCCTCGGCGGTCACGACGCAGCTGCGGTCGCCGGCGGTGCGCAGTACGAGCCGGCGAAGGCCGTCGACGGCCTCGTGACTGGTGATCACCGTGCCGTGGTGGTCGGCCACGAAGCCCGCCCCGCGGGGCCGTCCGGCCAGGTCGTGAACGCGTACGACGGCTTCGTCACGCGGCTGCCGGGACCGGTCGCCGCCGTCCGGGGTCGGGTCCTCGTCGCTCCGGGACCGGACGTCGTCGCGGGACGGGTCGAGGCCCCCCGCTTGTTCGTCGTCCCGGGGCTGCCGTGCGCGCTCGCGGGGGTGCCGGGTCTCGTCAGCGAAGCCGCCGGCCCGGGCGGCAGCGTCCTGGAAGGTGCCGGTGCCGTGCCGTGTCCGCCCGGCACCGGCACTGTCCCGGGCCGCCCGCACACCCTCCGGCGTGCGGTGTCCGCCTCCGGTACGCGTGCCGCGTGCCGCCATGGTCGAACCTCCCGCCGTACATCCGTGCCCTGTTCTCGACGGTAGGCGCGGGATGATCAGCGGGACAGATCTCGTGGCGAACGCGCCCCCTTCCGCTCCCTCGGTTCACTCCGAGCGCCTGCCCGGACGGGTGAATAGACGGAGGCGGGTGGATACACCCTAGGGGTGGGGGAACCGAGGGGGACCGTGGAGCGGCGACAGCGAACACCCCGTGATCGCCGCTCCACGGGCACAGCGGGTGCCGGGCACCGAGAGTCCGTCAGGCGAAGACGGCCAGGCTCTTCGCCTTGCCCTTGTTGTCCTCGACGAGCGCGAGGAACCGGCCCTCGGGGTCGAAGACGGCCACGGTGCCGGCGCTCGCGTACACCTCGGGCATCTCGAGCCGTACACCGTTCGTGAGCAGCGCGGCCCGCTTGGCGTCCACGTCCCAGCGCGGGAACGCGGCAGCGGCCGCCTCGGCGATCGGCATCACGGTCAGCTCCTCCTGGAGCTGGTCGAGGGTCCGGGCCGTGTCGAGCTTGTACGGCCCCACCCGCGTCCGGCGCAGGGCGGTCAGGTGGCCGCCGACGCCCAGATCGGCGCCCAGGTCCCGGGCGAGCGCCCGGATGTAGGTGCCGGACGAGCAGACCACGGACACCACCAGGTCGAGGACGGGGGTGCCGTTCTCGGCCACGGCGCCGCGGACGTCGTACACCGCGAAGGAGGAGACGGTGACGGGCCGCGCGGGGATCTCGAACTCCTCGCCCTCCCGCGCCCGCTTGTAGGACCGGACGCCGTTGATCTTGATGGCGCTGACCTTCGACGGCACCTGCATGATGGCGCCGGTCAGCTTGGCGATCCCGGCGTCGACGGCGTCGCGGGTGACCTTCGAGGCGTCGGACGACCCCGTGATCTCGCCCTCGGCGTCGTCGGTCAGGGTCGTCTGCCCGAGGCGGATGGTCCCCAGGTACTCCTTCTCGGTCAGCGCGAGGTGCCCGAGGAGCTTGGTCGCGCGCTCGACGCCGAGGACGAGCACGCCCGTCGCCATGGGATCGAGGGTGCCGGCGTGGCCCACGCGGCGGGTCCTGGCGATCCCGCGCATCTTGGCGACGACGTCGTGCGAAGTGAAGCCCGACGGCTTGTCGACGATGACAAGGCCGTCGGGCGTGATGTGCTTCTCCGTCATTCCGCGGCGTCGCCGTCCGTCTCGTCCTCGTCGTCCGGCTTCTTGTACGGGTCCGCCTCACCGGCGTACACGGCGCCCGCGGACGCCTCGCGCACCTTCTCGTCGGACTGGCGTGCCTTGTCGAGGAGGTCCTCGATGGTCTTGGCGGTGTCCGGGAGGGCGTCGGCGACGAAGGTGAGGCTCGGCGTGAACTTCACCCCGGCCGCACGGCCGACCTCGGAGCGCAGGATGCCCTTGGCGCTCTCCAGCCCGGCGGCGGCCGCCGCCCGCTCCTCGTCGTCCCCGTACACCGTGTAGAAGACGGTCGCCTCCCGCAGGTCACCCGTGACCCGGGTGTCCGTGATGGTGACCTGTGAGCCGAGCCGCGGGTCCTTGATCCCGCGCAGCAGCTTCTGGGCCACCACCTCCCGGATGAGGTCCGCCAGCCTTTTCGCCCGCGCGTTGTCGGCCACTGGTCCGTCTCCCGTTCTTTCCTGATCTCGTTCTCGGTTCCGTCAGTCGTCTTCGCCATGGAGGCGCCGCCTGACGGACAGCAGCTCCACCTCGGGGCGACCGGCGACCAGCCGCTCGCACTGGTCCAGTACGTCGCTCAGATGCCCCGTGTCACCGGACACCACCGCGAGACCGATGCCGGCCCTGCGGTGCAGATCCAGGTGGTTCACCTCGGCCGCGCTCACCGCGTACTTCCGCTGGAGCTCGGCGACGATCGGGCGGACGACGGAGCGCTTCTCCTTCAGCGACCGTACGTCGCCGAGGAGGAGGTCGAAGGACAGAGTCCCCACATACATGTGTAACCGGTTCACCCGCCGGTCCGGGATCGATGGCCCCGCCATCCGTGTGGCAGGGACATCAGAACCGTACAACGAACGGCCGGGGCCGATCGACGGAAATTACTCTCCGTCGACCGGCCCCGGACCGGACCGTCTCGGAAGCCCGAGGGCTTACGCCCGCGGCTTCTCCCGCATCTCGTACGTCGCGATGACGTCGTCGACCTTGATGTCGTTGAAGTTGCCGAGGTTGATACCGCCCTCGAACCCTTCGCGGATCTCGGTGACGTCGTCCTTGAAGCGACGCAGACCGGAGATGTTGAGGCTCTCCGCGACCACCTTGCCGTCGCGGATGAGGCGCGCCTTGGTGTTGCGCTTGACCTCGCCCGACCGGACCAGGACACCGGCGATGTTGCCCAGCTTGGACGACTTGAAGACCTCGCGGATCTCCGCCGTGCCGAGCTCGACCTCTTCGTACTCCGGCTTGAGCATGCCCTTGAGGGCCGCTTCGATCTCCTCGATCGCCTGGTAGATGACCGAGTAGTAGCGGACATCCACGCCTTCGCGCTCGGCCATCTGCGCGGCACGCCCCGCGGCGCGCACGTTGAAGCCGATCACGATGGCGTCCGAGCCCATCGCCAGGTCCACGTCCGACTCCGTGACCGCACCGACACCTCGGTGCAGGACGCGGATGTCGACCTCTTCGCCGACGTCGAGCTGGAGCAGCGAGGACTCGAGAGCCTCCACCGAACCGGACGCGTCGCCCTTGATGATGAGGTTGAGTTCCTGCACCAGACCGGCCTTGAGGGCCTCGTCCAGGTTCTCCAGGGAGAACCTGACACCCCGGCGGGCGAAGTTGGCGTTCCGCTCACGAGCGGCGCGCTTCTCGGCGATCTGGCGGGCCGTACGGTCCTCGTCGACGACGAGGAAGTTGTCGCCGGCGCCCGGGACGTTGGTGAGACCGAGGACGAGGACCGGGGTCGAGGGACCCGCCTCTTCCAGGTGGTCGCCCTTGTCGTCGAGCATCGCGCGGACACGACCGTACGCGTCGCCGACCACCATGGTGTCGCCGACCCGCAGGGTGCCTCGCTGGACCAGGACGGTCGCGACGGCACCACGGCCGCGGTCGAGACGGGACTCGATCGCAATACCCTGCGCGTCCTGCTCCGGGTTGGCCCGCAGGTCGAGCGAGGCGTCCGCGGTGAGGACCACGGCCTCCAGAAGAGCCTCGATGTTCAGGCCCTGCTTGGCGGAGATGTCGACGAACATGGTGTCGCCGCCGTACTCCTCGGCCACCAGACCGAACTCGGTGAGCTGACCGCGCACCTTGGTCGGGTCGGCGCCCTCGACGTCGATCTTGTTGACCGCGACCACGATCGGCACGTCGGCCGCCTTGGCGTGGTTCAGCGCCTCGATCGTCTGGGGCATCACACCGTCGTTGGCCGCCACCACGAGGATCGCGATGTCGGTCGACTTGGCACCACGGGCACGCATGGCGGTGAACGCCTCGTGACCCGGGGTGTCGATGAAGGTGATCTTGCGCTCTTCGTCGTTGACCTGAGTCGTGACCTGGTACGCACCGATGTGCTGGGTGATACCGCCGGCCTCGCCCGCGACGACGTTCGTCTTGCGGATGGTGTCGAGGAGGCGGGTCTTGCCGTGGTCGACGTGACCCATGACGGTCACGACCGGCGGACGCGCGACGAGGAACTCCTCGCCACCCTCGTCCTCGCCGAACTCGATGTCGAAGGACTCGAGCAGCTCGCGGTCCTCCTCCTCGGGGCTGACGATCTCGAGGACGAAGTTCATCTCGTCCGCGAGGAGCTTCAGCGTCTCGTCGGAGACGGACTGCGTGGCGGTGACCATCTCGCCGAGGTTCATCATCACGCCGACGAGCGACGCCGGGTTGGCGCCGATCTTCTCCGCGAAGTCGGTGAGGGAGGCACCGCGCGACAGGCGGACGGACTGTCCGTTGCCGCGAGGCAGCATCACGCCGCCGACCGACGGGGCCTGCATGGCCTCGTACTCCTGGCGCCTCTGCCGCTTCGACTTGCGACCGCGACGCGCGGGACCACCGGGACGGCCGAAGGCGCCCTGCGTGCCACCACGGCCACCCGGACCACCGGGACGACCGCCGAAGCCGGGACGGCCACCGCCGCCACCGGGAGCACCGGGACGACCGGCGAAGCCGCCACCGCCACCGGGAGCACCGGGACGACCGGCGAAGCCGCCGCCGCCACCGCCGCCACCGGGACGACCGGCGAAGCCGCCGCCACCGGGACGACCGCCGCCGCCGGGACCGCCGCCGGGACGACCGCCGCCACCGGGACCACGGCCGCCGGGGCCGCCGCCGGGACGCGGGGTGCCCGCGGCCGGACGCTGCGGCATCATGCCGGGGTTCGGACGGTTGCCGCCTGGGCCGCCGCCGGGACGCGGAGCGCCACCGGGACCACCCTGCGGACGAGGCATGCCGCCCGGAGAGGGACGGGCACCGCCCTGCGGACGCGGAGCGCCGCCGGGACCGCCCTGGGGGCGAGGACCGCGGTCCTGACCCGCGCCCTGCGGACGCGGAGCGCCGCCCGGGGCACCGCCGGGACCGCCGGGTCGGGGCGCGCCGCCCGGCCGGGGGGCCTGCGGGCGCGCCATGCCGGTGGAGCCACCGGAGGTGAAGGGGTTGTTGCCCGGGCGGGGCCCGGTCGGACGAGCACCACCGGGACGCGGCGACTGGCCGGCGGGACGCGGAGCGCCCTGACGGTCACCGCGCTCGGGACGGTCGCCACGGCCCTGGCCGCCCTGGCCGGGACCGGCCGGACGGGCACCGCCCGGACGCGGGGCGCCGGAACGGTCGCCACCACGGTCGGCGGCCGGACGCGGAGCGCCGGGACGCGGAGCGGAGGAGGCCGGTGCGGCGGGAGCCGACGGGGGCGCCGTGAACTCGGGCACGGCCGGAGCCGGAGACGCCGGAGCGGGCTTCGGCGCGGGCTTCGGACCCGGACGCGGGCCCGAGGAGGCCGGAGACGCCGGGGTGACCGGAGCCGCGGCGGGCGCCTCGGCCGGCTTCGGGGCCGGCGGGCGCGGGGCGGCCGGACGGGCCGCCTGTGCGGGAGAGGGGGCGCCCGGCCTCGCCGGGGCAGCCTTGCGTGCGGGGGCGGACTTGCCGCCTCCGTTGCCCTGCTGGAGGGCGTCAGTCAGTTTGCGTACTACGGGCGCCTCGATCGTCGAGGACGCCGAACGGACGAATTCACCGAGTTCCTGGAGCTTGGCCATGACGACCTTGCTCTCCACCCCGAACTCCTTGGCGAGTTCGTATACCCGGACCTTAGCCACTTCGCTCCTTTTAGGTCCGGGTTGCGTCCGGACCGTCGCTACTTCATGGGCGTACTCATCGCGTGCTCATCGAGTGCTCATCGCAATCTCGACCTACTTCCAACTCGCGGAATACCAGGGCCGCGCGGGGCTCCGCGCGACGCTTCGTACGGTGTTGCCTGCTCAGCAACTTTCTGTCTGCTCGACGTACCGGCGCAACACCTTTGTGTCGAGCGCTCCCGGGGCGCGCAACGCCCGTGGAAACGCCCGGCGGCGTACCGCCTGGTCGAGACAGACCAGGGCGGGGTGTACATACGCACCCCGGCCGGGCAGCGTACCGCGTGGATCAGGAACGCATGCGTTCTTGATCGCCACGATGCGCAGCAGATCGTTCTTGACCGCTCGCTCCCGACACCCCACACAGGTGCGTTCAGGGCATGCACGGGCGTGCGTCCGGCCAGACACTGTTAAGTCTACCTCCCCGTACGGACCTCACCCCTTTGGGGCAGGATTCGAACGGTTGTTGTCGTGATCTCAGCCACTGCGGGCCGAGATCTATTCCTCAGGCTGTTCGGTGTCCGGACGGATGTCGATCCGCCAGCCGGTCAGCCGGGCCGCCAGCCGGGCGTTCTGCCCTTCCTTGCCGATCGCCAGCGACAGCTGGTAGTCCGGCACCGTCACGCGCGCGGAGCGGGCCCCGAGGTCGACGACCTCCACCTTGGAGACCCGGGCCGGGGACAGCGCGTTCGCCACCATCTCGGCCGGGTCGTCCGACCAGTCGACGATGTCGATCTTCTCGCCGTTCAGCTCGCCCATGACGTTGCGCACCCGGCCGCCCATGGGGCCGATGCAGGCACCCTTGGCGTTCAGACCCGAACGGGTGGACCTGACGGCGATCTTCGTGCGGTGACCGGCCTCACGCGCGATGGCGGCGATCTCCACCGAGCCGTCGGCGATCTCCGGCACCTCCAGGGCGAAGAGCTTCTTCACCAGGTTGGGGTGCGTGCGCGAGAGGGTCACGGACGGACCGCGGACCCCCTTCGCCACCCGGACGACGTACGACCGGAGGCGCAGGCCGTGCGCGTACGTCTCGCCCGGCACCTGCTCCTGCACGGGCAGGATGGCCTCGAGCTTGCCGATGTCCACGAGCACGTTCTTCGGGTCGCGCCCCTGCTGGACCACACCGGTGACGATGTCGCCCTCGCGGCCGGCGTACTCGCCGAGCGTCGCGTCGTCCTCGGCGTCGCGCAGCCGCTGCAGGATGACCTGCTTGGCGGTGGTGGCGGCGATACGGCCGAAGTCGGACGGGGTGTCGTCGAACTCCCGGGCCTCCTGGCCCTCCTCGAGGTCCTGGGGGTCCTCCTTCGCCCACACGGTCACATGGCCGGTCTCCCGGCTGAGCTCCACGCGCGCGTGACGGCGGCTTCCCTCGGTGCGGTGGTAGGCGATGAGGAGGGCCGCCTCGATCGCCTCGACCAGCAGGTCGAAGGAGATCTCCTTCTCCCGCACCAAGCCCCGCAGGGCACTCATGTCGATGTCCACGGCTACGCCTCCTCCTCTTCTTCCTTCATGCTCTTGTCGCTGTCCTTGTCGTCCTTGCGGTTGAACTCCACCTGGACGCGGGCCTTGTCGATGTCCTCGAAGGCGAGTCCGCGGGCGGTGGCCTTGCGGCCCTTCACACCGGGCACCTCGAGTTCGAGACCGTCGTCGCCGACCTTCAGAATGCGGGCGACCAGCTCGTCGCCCCCGGTCAGCTGGAACCTCACCAGCCGTCCCGTGGCGCGTTCGTAGTGCCGGCGTTCCTTGAGGAGGCGTTCCGCACCGGGCGTGCCGACCTCGAGGGTGTACTCGCCCGCGCCCATCGCGTCCGTCTCGTCGAGCTTCGCCGAGAGCGCGCGGCTCACATCGGCGATCTGGTCCAGGTCGGCACCCGAGTCGGAGTCGACGACGACGCGCAGCACACGCTTGCGGCCCACCGAGTCGACCGCGATCTCCTCGAGATCCAGGCCCTGGGAGCTGACGAGCGGTTCCAGGAGCTCTCGCAGCCTCTCGCTCTGGGTGGTGCTCATCCGGGTGACTCCTCGGCCGCGTGTGCTGTTGTTGGGAACGTCGCGTGTCTGGTCAAAGGGTATCCGGTCCACAGGTGTGTTGCCGTCCACCGGCCGCCCACGGGCCGCCCGTCGGGCGCCCGTCCCGCGTCCGCCGGGCCGGGTCGCGCGTCCGTACGGCGTCCGGCGCGGTGCGGGTGGTGCCGCTGGGTGGTGCCGGGCGGGTCCGCGGGTACCGTGATCACGGGCGGGCCGCCCCGCCTGGAGTTTCCTTCGTACGAACTTCCCCGAGGACGTCTGCCGTGCCGTTCCCCCCACCCCCGCATGCCCTTCCCGGGCCGCGGCGAAGAACCCTGCTCGCCTCCGCCGCGGGCGCCGCCCTTCTCGTGGGCTGCTCCGCCGCGTCCGAGGAGTCCGCCGGCACGAGCGGCAGCCAGTCGGCCGCCCAGCGGGCACGCGCGCGTGCGGCCCGCGACAGCGGCGGGCTGTTGCGCTCCTACGAGGCGGTGCTCGCCGTGCATCCGGCGCTGGCGGAGCGGCTGGGACCGTTGCGGGCGGAGGTGGTGCGGCACGTGGAGGCGTTCGGCGGGAGCGCGGCGGCCGGACCGTCCGGTACGGCGTCCCCGGCGGACCCCACGCCCCCCTCCACCGCCGCTTCCTCGGCCGATCCGTCGGCCGCCCCCTCCCGCGCGTCGGCCGCGTTGGCCGCCGTACCGGCGAGGGAGAAGGACGCCCTGGCGCAGCTCGCCGCCGCCGAGCGCGCGCTCGCGGACCGGCGGGCCGCAGCCCTGCTGGACCTGCCGGGCGAGCTGGCGCGGCTGCTGGCCTCGGCGGCGGCGGCCGGGGCGGCGCACGCGTATCTGCTGACGGAGGGGGCCCGGTGAGCGGGACGAACGACGAGGAACTGCGCGCGCTTCAGGCCGCGTTGGCGGCCGAGCACGCGGCGGTCTACGGCTACGGCGTGGTCGGCGGACGCGTCCGTGAGGAGCGGCGGGTGGAGGCCCGGGCGGCATACGACGCGCACCGGGCGCGACGCGACGCACTGGTGCGCGCGGTGCGCGACCTGGGCGGCAGGCCCGAGGCCGCGGCGGCGGCGTACGCGCTGCCCTTCCCGGTGCCGGACCCGGCCGCGGCGGTGCGGCTCGCCGCCGAGCTGGAGGACCGGGTGGCCGGCGTCTACTCCGACCTGGTGCGGGCGGCCGGGGCGGGGCAGCGGCGCACGGCCGCCGAGGCGCTTCGGGAGGCGGCGGTGCGCGCGGTGCGCTGGCGCGGCGAGAGCGTAGCCTTCCCTGGTCTCGCCGAGCGGGCCGGCACCGGCACGCCGTCGGTGTCGCCGACGGCGTAAGGCGTAGGGCCCAGCGGACGTACGGCTCCGCGGGCACGGCTCGACACGTAGGGGAAGGGAACGACTCGCGCATGGCTTTCGAACCGCCACGGCGTCTGGCGAGGGCACTCGGTGAGAGCGCACCGGCCGGTGACGAGTGGGTGGAGAAGCTGCCCGAGGCCGTCCGACAGGCCCTGGCGCAACGCGAGTTGACCGTCGAACGGGTCCAGGTGCCCGGCGGGCGCAGCAGTCTGGTGGTGCTCGTGCGACGAGCGGACGGAACGCCCGCCGTGCTCAAACTCGCCCCGCCCCGGGCCCGGCCGGAGAGCGAGCGGGCCGCACTCGCGCACTGGGCCGGCACCGGTGCCGTACAGCTGCTGGACGAGGCCTCGGCCGACGGTGCGCTGCTCCTTGAGCGGCTGCACCCGGATGTGTCGGTGCGGTCGCTGCCGGAGGCCAAGGCGCTGCTCGAGGCGGCCGGGACACTGCGCCGGCTGTGGGTGGAACCTCCCGGCGGAGAGGACGCCCATCCGTTCGAGAGCGTGGCCGGGCGGACCGGGCGGCAGGCCGAGGCGATGCGGGCGAGTGCCGACGCCGACGCCGAGCTGGCGCCGCTGGTGGACGTCGCACTCGCGGCGCGCGCGGAGCTGCTGGCCGCGCCGCCCGAGCACCGGCTGCTGCACGGCACGTTCCGGCAGAGCAAGGTGCTCGCCGCCGAGCGGATGCCGTGGCTGGCCGTGGGCCCCGATCCGGTCGTCGGTGAGTGCGCCTTCGACCTGGCCCGCCTGGTCCGCGACCGGGTCGAGGACCTCATCGCCTCACCGTCCGGGGCGACGACGACCCGGCGCCGGGTGAAGCGGCTCGCGGAGTCGCTGGAGCTGGACCAGGACCGGCTGCGCGGCTGGACGCTGTTCCGGGCGGTGGAGTCGGGGGTGCGGGCGCGCCGGGTGGGGCGGGCGCAGGACGCCGAGCTGCTGTTGGAGTTCGCGAGCTGGCTGTAGCGGCACCGGGGCGGGCCGCCGGGTCGTCCGGGCCGCGACCGCGCGCCGCGGACGGGACAGCGCTCCCCTGCTGGAGATCTCCCCGCAGGGGAGCGCTGTGGGTCCGGCCGACGTGCCTCCCGAGCCTGCCGACCGGAGTTTGGCGGGGTGGTTCGACGAAGCCCGTCGCGCGCGATCAGTGCTCGGTGGAACGCGCCTGCGGCCGCATCTCGGCGGGGGCCGCGAACAGACTCCCCTCGAAGGCCAGCAGGCGGGTGTGAGTGCGGATGTGGGCCGCCTGCTCCAGGGCGGTGGGGCCGTCCCGTCGCAGGTGGCCCGTGGTGCGCTCCGTGTACGGGACATGCCGGAACAGCGGGAGGTCCCTGGGGGGAAGACGCCAGGACAACTGACGTCCCCCGGCCACGAGTCGCAGCAGGTGCGTGCCGTCCGGTCCGACGCCGACCGCCGGAGTGACGACCGCGCTCGACGGGTGCAGCGCCGCCAGCCAGGCGAGGAGGTGAGCGCGTTCGAACGAGACGCGGGTCAACTCCCGTTCGAAGGAATCGGCATGGCGCTGCCAGCGGGCCAACTCCTGGCGGCAGCCGTCCAGGTCCGGGGAGAAGTCGTGTCGTGGCACGGTCCGCTGCCGGGGAGCGCGACCGCGCGACCCGAGGAGGCGGAGCAGGGCGGCCATGCGGCCGACGGGACGTGCGGCTCGGGAGCGGCGGTGCCGGGGGCCGTCGGACGCGGGCTCTTCGGGCGGACGGCCCGCCGAGGGTGCGGACATGAGGTACTCCGGTGGCGGTGAACGAGGGATCACTTCCGGGGCGGACCACTGGGTGTCCCGGCCGGGCCCCGCGGGCGGTCGCTGCCGCGGGCGGCTTCTTTGCGGCCACGGGTGGAGCCGGTGCGGCGGTAGCGGCCGGCGCTTCGCGCGTTGGCGAGACGGCAGGCCTCGTCGACGGGCTCCCGCAGGCGCAGATGCCTTTGGTAGGCCGCCCGGGTCCCGCACGGTGCGGGCTGCCCCCGGGGCACTCCGGCCGGCGTGCGCGGCTCCTCGGGAGCGGCGGGCGGCCCCTGCCGCGACTGGTCCGACTGACGTTCCAGGGCGTAACGCTGAGGTCCGGTCAGGCCGGCGATGACACCGTCGCGGTGACACTTGGGCAGTCCCCTCTCGCGTACGAGCACGGCGGCCCGGCAGTGAGCGAGCACCGGACAGTCCGCGCAGATGGCAACGGCACGGGACGAGGACCGGCGGGAGAACCACAACTCCGCGTCCTGGTGCCGGCAGGCGGCGCTCGACTCCCACGCCCGGGTGCCCCCGTCCGCCCCTTCCCCGGCCCCGGTCGGCCCCCTCGACCGACCGGCGCTCATCAGGCCGGCCCGGCCGGGCCGGCCGCCGGTCCCGACGGTACGAGTGGTCCGAACGGTTCCGCCCAGGCCGGCCGAGGCGGCGGTGCCGTCGGCTCCACCGGTGCCGACTGCGACACCGGTTCGGGTTCGGGTTCCCGTTCTCGTTCCGGGCCCGGCAGGCTCGGGATCGTCCGCAGGTTCCGCGGATCCGGGGCGGGTCGCGGGTCCGGCATCGCCCGCGGTTGCGGTGCGTCCGCACCCACTCCCGCCTCCGACACGTCCACCATCGCCCACGCTCCGCGCACGTCCGGCGGTGTCCGCGGTACGGCGCTCGGTGTCCCCGGTACGGCGCTCGGCGTCCGCGATACGGCGCTGTGCGTCCGCGATACGGCGCTCGGCACGGCCACGTCCGGCAGTGCCGCCGGATCCGTGGTGTCCGGCGGAGCCGACGGCGTGGGCGGTGCCGGTGGGATTCCCGCCGGACCGGGGGCCGGGCTGTCGTCGTCGGCCCTCACCGGCGACAACGTCCCCAGGTATGCGACCACGTTGGCCAGGGAGCACCGCTCGGGCCGGCCGTCCAGGGACATCAGAGGCATGCCGTCGCTGCTCCGACGGCCCTGGAAGTACCAGACACCCCCGTACGCGTCGCGCTGCGGTAAGGCCAGGTCGTACAGGGTCTCGCCGATCCGGAACGGACGCTTCTCCTCTCCCGTCGTCACCTTCGGCGGTGCCGCGGGGGCGCTGAGTGCCACCACCGTCACCCCGACGCCGTCGCGTTCCCCCTCGCCCGTCAGTGTGTGGGGCTCGGTCCGCTCTCCGACGACCGCGATGCCGAAGTACGAACGCCAGCGCTCCCATTGGGCCGAGCCGTCGACGCGGAGCAGGACCCGCAGCCGGTCGCCCTCGACGCGGACGTCGTGCGGACCGGGGTGGCTGTCCAGGTGCCGTTCGACGGCGCGCGCGACGTGACGCGCCCGTTCGCAGGAGGTGTCCCAGCTCAGTGCCTGCCGCTCCAGTTCGGTGACCGGCCGTGCGGTGCGGGACCAGCCGCCGTCCGGTGTCCGGTACAGCACCACGCCGAAGGAACGCTCGGGGTCGACGAGAAGACGGGCCGAGTCCAACGCGTGCGCGACGGCCGCCGCCTGTTCGGTCCGGACGGTCGCCAGCACCGTGCGGATCACGCGCGCGGCGTGGGGGACGTTCCCGTTCACACCGCCACCGTCCCGGCCGTCCAGCGCAGTTTCAGCAGCGCCCGGTGTGTCAGCGCCTTGACGGCGCCGACGCTCCGGCCCATCGCCAGGGCTGTCTCCTGTGCCGTCAGTTCGTCGAGGAAGCGCAGTTGTACGCAGTGGCGTTGCTGGGCGTTGAGCGTGTGCAGGGCGGTGCGGACCGTCTCGTGGGCCTCGACGGCCTCCAGTTCGCGCAGGGCGAGGGACTCCGGGCCCCTGCCGGGTACCTGCGGGTCCGGGAAGTCGGCGACGGTGGTCTCCAGCCGGGTGCGGCCGCGGCCGAGTTCGTCCCGGTGGAGGTTCTTGGCGATGGTGATGAGCCAGGCGGCGAACGCCGTGCCCTGCCAGGTGAACGCGTCGATACGCCGCAGCGCGCGGGTGAACACCTCCTGGGTCAGGTCCTCGGCCAGGTGTCTGTCGCGTGTGCGGACGAGCAGAAAGGTGTGCACGAGGCGGTAGTGCTCGTGGTAGAGGGTGGCGAACGCCTCCCGGTCGCCCGCGCGGGCCCGGGCGATCACCTCGGGTTCCGGGCCGTCCGGTGCGGACATGACGTTGTTCGGTGCGGACACAGGGAGTACTCCCGTCGACGTCGTTCGGGGGCGGAGCCAGGAGATCCGCATCTTCAGTACACATGTAGATGTAGATCGATACGGCGCAGATCCGGACTCACGCTTCCCATGTGAGCCGGGGCCTCGCCGCCAGGCATATCTACAGTCTTCAGGTAGATGCATACAGTGTCAAGTCGAGCACGGAGCGCAAGGTGTGGAGGGGGTGGCGCAAGGGGGGCACAGGGGCGCATGAGCGCTCAACCAACGCCATAGCGCTCCGGCGCACACCAGAACCCCCAGTCTCGGTCTGCGATCTACTTGCGCTTGTAGATATCGATGACCGATCCTCTGAGGCGTGACGAACCAGGAGAGCCTCCCAGGAGACCCAGAACCCGGCAATGATCCGGCGGGCCAGGACGTGGACCTGGCGATTCTGCTCGAACGCCTCCTCACGCAGGCTCCGGGAAGGACCCAGAAGGACCTCGCCTCGGCGGCCGGCATCTCGTACCCGACGCTGAACGCGTGGATGAACCGGACTCGCGGCACCTCACGCATCGACCCGGAGAAGTTGCGGGCCATGGTCGACGTGTTCCGGCGCTGGGGCGTGGAGACGACACCCAGGGAGTTCTTCGCGGCGGTCGGCCGTCCCGTACCCGGACCCAGCGGGGACGAGCGGGAGGCTCGGCTCCTCAAGCTGTACCGGCAATTGCCGGAGGCACGTCAGCGCGCGCTTGTGCAGGATGCCGAGGCGATGCTGCAGGTCAGCCGTATCACGTGAGGTCAGCGGCGTCACGTGAGCCCACGGTCCGTGCCGCCCGCCTCCGGCGGACGCGCAGGGCGAGCCGCACCCCGCGAACGAATATGACCGAAACTGTCCCTAGCCCCGACAGCCACCGCTAGCATCGGTCCGCCGCTGGCCTCCCGGAGCGGATCACTCGCGTCGTGCATCCCTGGGGAGACAGTTGTGTGCATTCACATGTCGTTGGCAGACAATGTGCCCGAAATCGCGGTATGGGACCCGGATGAGGTCAGTATCCGCGTGGCCAGAGGCTTCCAGCTGAGTGACGTGCTCCGGGAAGTACGGGACATCCTGATGGTCGACCTGGGCGCCCCCGCGTCACGGGGCAGCATGCTGTGGTGCTTCTGCGGTATGCGGGTGGAAATCCCGCACGAACTCGTTCCCCGCGACGTCCTCACGGCCGAGGTCTGCTGACCCCTCGTCAGCGCACCCGCCCGGGTATCAGCGACAGAGCGAGAACCGGACAACCGGCAGCTGCCCGCCGGGCCCGTTTCACGGTGGCGGCCGGCACCGGGGCGGCGTCGACCAGCGGGTAGCCCCACTCGTCGAGGGTGACGTGTTCGGGGAGGAGTTCCGCGCACAGGCCGTGTCCCTGGCAGGCGGTCCAGTCGATGTCGATGCGCCGGGCTGTGCTCATGGGTCAGTCCTCCTCGGGTACGGGCAGCAGGGGCGTGGACTCGGTCGCGGTGCACAACCCCCGTGCGTGGGCGTCCAGTTCGGTCGCGAAAGTGGTCAAGGCACTGCGGACCAGGCGGACCGTGCCGTCGGGGTGGTGGCAGGCGCCGCGGCCCTCGACGAGGCCCGCCCAGCGGGCGATGTCCTCGCGGACCGTGCCCTGGGCGCCGGGGGCGGCCAGGGTTCGGAAGGCGGCGGAGATGCGGGGCAGGCCGTTGAGGCAGGGGCCGCACTGACCGGCCGACTGCAGGGCGAGGTAGCGCAGTAGGTACGCGGGCGGTTTCGGCGAGGCCGCAGCGGTCGGCGGGGAGGGCGGCGAGGACGCCGGCGCCCATGGTGGCGGCGTCGAGGCCGAGCCGGGCGGCCGCGGCGGCCGGGATCCAGGTGCCGTGGTAGCCGCCGAGCAGCACGGCGGTCATCCCGTCCAGGGGCAGCAGCCGGCCCAGCGGCAGGCCGAACGGGGCCTCCACGACCCGGACTTCGCGTCCCGGGACGTGCACCGTGCACAGGGCGCTGCCCGGCTGGGCCGGGGTTCCGGCGGACCGGAACCAGTCGGCGCCGTAGCGGGCGATCAGTCCCAGGTGTGCCAGGGTCTCGACGTTCTGCACGAGAGTCGGTGCCCGGTTCACCCCGCGTTCACGCACCGGCGGGCGCTGGAACGCGGGCAGGGCGATGTCCCCGGAGACGTACCGGGCGAGGGCGGAGGACTGGCCGGACAGGAAGCGCTCGGGAACCCTCACGACCCGCACGGGCACCGGGTCGCGACGCCGCGCGAGGGCCGACTCCAGATACGACGCCCCGTCCTTCACCGCCAGGTGCGCCTCCCCCGCACCGGTCGCCGCGGCGACCGCCTGGATGCCGTCCAGGACCAGGTGGGGCGACAGCCGCAGCAGCGTACGGTCCTTGTGGCAGGCCGGTTCGCCCTCGCAGCCGTTGGCGACGACGACGGGGGTACGGCCGCTGCGGCGGCCCGCCTCGGCGACCGAGAGGAGCTTGCGGTGCACGGAGAACGCCGCTCCCCCGCGGCCGGTCAGGCCGGAGGCGGCGACCGTGCGCAGGAGCGCGTCCGGATCGCCGTACGGCAGGGGGCCGTAGCGCTGCTCGTGGGTGGCGAGGCCGGCCGGGGTGCCGCCGGGGGCGAGCAGCCGGGGTGACAGGTGGACGTCCTCAAAGGTGCTGGTCACGGTCGGGCTCCTTCGGCGGTTCGGAGAACGGCGGCGGGGGTGCGCCGGGCGGCGCGGGCGGAGTGCGCGAGCCGGCTGCCGACGGCGGCGGCCACGGCCGTCACGCAGGCGACGGTCAGCCAGGTCATCCAGTCGGCGCCGGTGTCCGTGCCGATGCCGAGGCCGTGGACCAGCGCGACCGGCCAGGAGGCGTACGCCAGCCGGTGCACCGCCCGCCAGGCGCGGTGGCCGACGCGTTCCCGCAGGAGGCTGGTGACCAGGACCGCCAGCATCAGGTCGAGGGCGACCGTGCCGAGGCCGAGCCAGAGCGGCTGGTAGGCGGAGCGGAACGGGACGAGGACGTCGAGGGCGGTGATGTCGACGTAGCCGTCGATCACCGCGACCGCGATGTGCAGGGCCAGGAAGGCGGTGGCGGACAGGGACAGGGTGCGGTGCAGGGAGACGGTGCCGAACCGGGGCAGGCCGGGGAGCCTGCCGCGCAGCCGGACCGCGATGCCGAGCAGGACGACGACAGTGAACAGGACGAGGCAGACGGCGCCGGTGGCGCGGTTGGCGTACCAGAGGGTCTCGGAGGTCATGCCGCCGCCGCCCGGTCCGGCGCGGACCCCGGCCAGCCCGGGGTGGTGAGGACGGTCCCGTCCTGGGCCACCAGCCGCGCCGGCAGCCCCAGTCCGGTGAGCCACCGCTCCGCGCCCGCGCCCTTCACCAGGGCCCCGGTGCTCGCCGCGTTGGCGTCGGCGCAGGTCGCGGCGGCGACCGAGACGGTTCGCCAGGGGCTGCGGACGGGCAGTCCGGTGCGGGGGTCGACGATGTGGTGCAACTGCCGCCCGCCGCGACGCCAGTTGCGCGCCGCCGTGCCGGAGGTGGCGAGCCCGCCGCCGCTCAGGCCGACCATGGCGTACGGGCCCTGCGCGGGCGTGACCCCGACCGGGCCCGTGACGTCCTGGACGCGGATCCGCCAGCCGCCCGCCGGGGCCTCGCCCGCGACGGCGGTGTCACCGCCCAGACTCACCAGGACCCCGCAGCCGGCCGTCTCGGCGAGCCGCGCGGCGGCTCGGTCGGCGGCCCATGCCTTGGCCGTGGCTCCCAGGTCCAGGCGGATGCCGGCCGGGACGGCGACCGTCCCGGTGCCGGGGTCCAGCGTCACCCGGCGCCAGCCGGGAGCGCGCCGCAAGGTCAGCCGTACCGGCCGGTCGTCTTCGCGGACGAGGGTGAAGTCGCGGTCGTAGCCGATGGCGTCCATCGCCGAGCCGACCGTCGGGTCGACCGCCCCGTCCGTCGCCTCGGCGGCGCGCAGCGCGACGCCCAGCGCCTCGGCGAGCAGGGGGCTGACCCGGACCGGCCGGCCCCCCGCGTCGTCGAGCGCGGCCAGCTCGGAGTCGGCACGAAAGCGGCTGCAGGCCGCGTCGACCTCGGCCAGGTGCCGGGCCAGGAGCAGGTTGCAGGAGTTCAGCAGCGCCGGGTCGGTGACGACGAGCCGGACGCCGGTGCCGAGGGCACGCCAGTCGGCGGCGGCCGTGGTGCGCGCGGAGGCGGTGGCCGTCATGACGCCCCCGAGGTGGAGTCGGCGGAGCCGCTGCCGGCGGTGAGACCGCTGGAGGAGCCGCTCGACGAGGAGTCGCCCGCCGAAGGCGAGGACGAAGACGAGGACGAAGACGAAGACGATGACGAGGTGGAATCGGTGGAGGAGGAGTCGGTCGCGGAGGACGTCGACGACGAGTCCGTACCGCTGCCGGCGGTGTCCCCGGAGCCCGAACCGCTCGAACCACTCGTACTGCTCGAACTGCTCGACCCGGTTCCGGTGCTCGCCGTCGTGCCGGCGTCCGCCTGCATCGTGCCGACCAGGGCGAACACCCCCGCCGCCGCGGCCAGCGTGACCGCTGCCGCGACGGCCGCCGTGCGCTGCGCTCCTCTGCGCACCGCTGCCGCGGCACCTCGTTCCCTCGAAGCCATGACCGTTCCCCTCCGTAGTGACGCTGTGTCACGCCCTACGGTCGGGGAACGGCCTGAGAGAAGTCTGTGAGGCGCCCGTACGACGCCGCAGAACTCTCTGAGAGGTTGGTTTACGTCACGCCGTCAGGCGGGCGAGGGCCTCGTCCACCGTGAGTTCCTCGCGCTCGCCGGTCCTGCGGTCCTTGAGTTCCAGGACCCCTTCGGCGGCACGCCGTCCGGCCACCAGGATCTGCGGTACGCCGATCAGCTCGGAGTCGGTGAACTTCACCCCCGGGGACACGCCGGGCCGGTCGTCCACCAGGACGCGGACGCCGGCCGCCGCCAGCTTCTGGGAGACGTCGAGGGCCAGTTCGGTCTGCAGGGCCTTGCCGGCGGCCACGACGTGCACGTCCGCCGGGGCGACCTCCTTGGTCCAGACGAGGCCCTTGTCGTCGGCGGTCTGCTCGGCGAGGGCCGCGACCGCGCGGGAGACGCCGATGCCGTAGGAGCCCATGGTGACGCGGACCGGCTTGCCGTTCTGGCCGAGGACGTCGAGCTTGAGGGCGTCGGCGTACTTGCGGCCGAGCTGGAAGATGTGGCCGATCTCGATGGCGCGGTCCAGCTTGAGGCCGGTGCCGCACTTCGGGCAGGGGTCGCCCTCCTCCACGACCACGACGTCGACGTACTCGCCGACCTCGAAGTCGCGGCCCGCGACCACGTTCTTCGCGTGTGTGTGCTCCTTGTTGGCGCCCGTGATCCACGTCGTGCCGGGGGCCACCCGCGGATCGGCGATGTACCTGACCTTCTCCAGACCCTGCGGGCCGACGTAGCCGCGGACCAGGTCCGGGCGGCCCACGAAGTCCTCGGCGGTGACCAGTTCGACGGCGGCCGGCGCGAAGTGCGCCTCGACCTTGCCCAGGTCGACCTCGCGGTCGCCGGGGACGCCCACGGCCACGATCTCGCCGTCGACCTTGACGAGCAGGTTCTTCAGGGTGGCGGAGGCCGGCACCCCGAGGGAGGCGGCGAGGGTCTCGATGGTCGGGGTGTCGGGGGTGGGGATCTCCTCCGCCGCCGGCACGTCCGCCGCGTCGACCGGCCGCAACTCGTACGTGATCGCCTCGGTGTTGGCCGCGAAGTCGCAGTTCGGGCAGTCGGCGAAGGTGTCCTCGCCGGCCTCGGCCGGAGCGAGGAACTCCTCCGACTTGGAGCCGCCCATCGCGCCCGCGGTCGCGGCGCAGATGCGGTAGTCGAGGCCGAGGCGCTCGAAGACCCGCTGGTAGGCCTGGCGGTGCAGGGCGTACGACTGGGCGAGGCCCTCGTCCTCGGTGTCGAAGGAGTAGGAGTCCTTCATCAGGAACTCGCGGCCGCGCAGGATGCCGGCACGGGGGCGGGCCTCGTCGCGGAACTTGGTCTGGATCTGGTAGAGGATGACCGGCAGGTCCTTGTAGGAGGACGCCTGGTCCTTCACGATCAGCGTGAAGATCTCCTCGTGGGTGGGGCCGAGCAGGTAGTCGCCGCCCCTGCGGTCCTGGAGGCGGAACAGCTCGGGGCCGTACTCGTCCCAGCGGCCGGTCGCCTCGTACGGCTCGCGCGGCAGCAGGGCGGGGAGCAGCACCTCCTGGGCGCCGATCGCGTCCATCTCCTCACGGACGATCCGCTCCACGTTGGCGAGGACCCTCCGGCCGAGCGGCAGCCAGGACCACACCCCCGCCGCGGTGCGGCGGACGTAGCCGGCGCGGACGAGCAGCTTGTGGCTGAGGACCTCGGCGTCCGCCGGGTCGTCGCGCAGCGTCTTCGCCAACAACTGGGACATGCGCTGGACCGGTGCGTTCGCCATGATTCTCGTACTCCTGCTGCGTGAGGGTGATGGCAGGAGGTTAGCCGGGCGGTGCGGGACCGTGGAAATCCGTTACCGGCGCAGCGGAAGCGGAGCACCCATCACGGCGTACGGCTTCGGGGCGCTGGGGAAGAGGACCTGGCGGGCCAGGTCCTCGTAGCCGAGGGAGTGGTAGAGGCCGCGGGCGGGGCTGTCGGTGTCGATCGCGGAGAGGATCGAGCGGGGTTCGACGGCGGTGTCCGTGATCGACGTGATCAGGGAGCGCCCGAGACCGCGGTTCTGGAAGTGCGGGTGGACGTGCAGCTCGGTGATCACGAACGAGTCGTCGAGCCAGCCGTCGTGGCCCTGGGCGCGGAGGTAGGGCTCCACGACGGTGGACCACCAGTGGGTGCGGTTGTTGGGCATGCCGTAGACGAAGCCGACGAGCCGTCCGGCGGTGGAGGCGCCGAGTGCGCGGGCACCGGGGTAGGTCATGTGGCGCAGCACGATCTGGCGGCGTACGGCGACCTCCTCGGCGCCGAGACCGAAGGCCACCGCCTGGACCGCGAGGGCCTCGTCCACGTGGGCGGCGAGGTCGAGGGAACCGATCACGACGTCTGCGGGGTGGCGGTGGCCATGACCGGAAAATCGCATGTGGGGAGAGTACAGGGGCTCTCCCGTTGTCGTCCGGGTCCGGATTTCAGAAGAGAACGCTCATGAACTCGCCGACTTCACGGAAGCCCACCCTCCGGTACGTCCGTCGCGCGGGGGTGTTGAAGTCGTTCACGTACAGGCTCACCAACGGGGCCACGTCGGCCAGCGCGTGGCGAAGCACCGCCGCCATGCCCGGCGCGGCCACGCCCCTCCCCCGGTACTCCGGGGCCACCCACACGCCCTGGATCTGGCAGGCGCGGTCGGTCGCGGCGCCGATCTCGGCCTTGAAAACCACCCTGCCGTCGGGACCGAGGCGGGCGAAGGAGCGGCCGGTGCCGACGAGTTCGGCGACCCTCGCCTGATACAGCAGGCCGCCGTCCCCGGCGAGCGGGGAGACACCGACCTCCTCGGTGAACATCGCCACGCACGCCGGCATGATCGCCTCGATCTCGTCCTTGCGGATGCGGCGGACGTAAGGATCCGGGTCGACGGTCGCGGACGGGCGGTCGGTGACCATGAGCGGCTGGTGGGCGCGCACCTCGCGGGCCGGTCCCCAGCTGGGTTCGAGCAGGCGCCACAGCTCGGCGGTGGGCTCGGCGGGGCCGACGACGGAGGAGCAGCGACGGCCGGCCCGGCGGGCGCGGTCGGCGAAAGCGCGTACAGCCCTCGGGGTGGCGCAGATCGGGACCAGGTTGGCGCCGGCGTAGCACAGGGAGGTCAGCATGCCGCCCTCGTACCAGCCCCACATCTCGCCGCCGAGCCGCCATGGATCCAGGCCGGCGATCCGTACCCGGGAGGTGACGAAGGCGTTGGCGACCGGCTCGCGGTCGAGGACGGCGAGCGCGGCGTCCAGGTCACTCGGTTCGAGAACCCGGGAAGTGGTCTGGGTCAACACGTACGGGGCCTCACCCTAAGGTCTACAGATCTCCGCACTGTACCTGCCGAGAATGTGCCACGCCGCCCCGTGGTACGGCCTCGTGCCAGGATCGGCCCATGATCTTGCAGACCGAAAGAACGGACGCGCGGACGTGGCCTCAGGAGCAGATGGCCGAGCTGTTCAGTGAGGGCTTTCCACGGTTCATCACCGCCGATCGGCTGGGCAAGCAGTACATAGGCCGGGTCAGGGAGTGGTTCGGCGATCTGGACCTCATGCTGCTGGACGAGGCGGGCGTGCCGGTCGCCGGCGGGTGGGGAGTGCCGGTCCGCTGGGACGGGCAGACCGACACACTGCCGTCGGGCTACAGCGACGCCCTGGTCAGGGCCGTCGAGGGAAGGGAGCAGGGGGTCGTGCCGGACACCCTGGTGATCTGCGGCGCGATCGTCACTCCGTCGCTCAAGGGCCGTGGGCTGGCGGGCCGGACGCTGTCGACGCTGCGGGACACCGGCCTGGCGGCGGGCCTGAGCCGGGTCCTCGCGCCCGTGCGGCCGACGACGAAGGCGCGGTACCCGCTGACGCCGATCGCTTCCTTCATGCACTGGCGCCGGTCCGACGGTGCGGCCCTCGACCCGTGGATCCGGACCCATGAGCGTCTCGGCGCGGAGATCCTGGCGGCGGCGCCGGCCTCGCAGACGATGACGGGCACGGTCGCCGAGTGGGAGGACTGGACGGGACTGGCCCTCCCCGAGTCCGGCGACTACGTCATCCCGGACGGGCTGAGCGTGCTGCGCGTCGACCGGGACGCCGACAACGGGGTCTACCAGGAGCCCAACGTCTGGATGCGTCACGTCTGAGGGCGGGACGCGAGATCGCTGCGCAGGCGGTACAGGACGCTGGGCCGCAGCGGTCCTTCGGGCGCGGTGGGGTCGTCGAAGTCGTCGGCCGGGTCGCGGGTCATGCCCAGGCGCCGCATCACCGCCTGCGAACGGAGGTTGGTGGCCGTGGTGACGGCGAGGATCTCGGCCAGGCCGAGGCTCTGGAAGCCGAACTCGAGGACGGCGCGGGCCGCTTCGGTGGCGTATCCGTGGCCCCAGGCCGCCCGGGCCAGCCGCCAGCCGACCTCGACTCCGGTGAAGGGCATGTCCTCCTCGACGGGGTCGAGCCCGGTGAACCCGACGAACTCGCGGGTGCCCGCCACCTCCACGGCCCACCAGCCCCAGCCGCGCCGGTCGAGGTCGGCCTGGAAGGACGCGACGGACGCGGCGCTCTGCTCGGCCGTGAGGAGTTCGGGGAAGTGTTCCCGGACCTCGGGGTCGGCGTTCATGGCGGCCCAGGGGGCGAGATCGGAGTCCCGCCAGGTGCGGAGGACGAGTCGCTCGGTACGCAGTTCGGACATCGCGCCAAGCTAACGCGATCATGTGCGCGCGGCGATCGAATAAATCGCATGCGCGGGGAAGGCGGTGGGCGGACCCTCACCCGCGGACCTCCACCGCCGCGGGGCGCCGTGTCGGCGCCCCGCCCCGGATGCCGGTCAGCCCTTGACCGAGACCTCGGGCTCGCCGGAGGTGACGCCGGCCGCCTCCATCTGTTCGGCCAGCTTCATGGCCTCCTCGATGAGGGTCTCCACGATCTTGGACTCGGGGACGGTCTTGATGACCTCGCCCTTGACGAAGATCTGCCCCTTGCCGTTGCCGGAGGCGACGCCGAGGTCGGCCTCGCGGGCCTCGCCGGGGCCGTTGACGACGCAGCCCATGACGGCGACGCGCAGCGGGACCTCCATGCCGGTCAGGCCGGCGGTCACCTCTTCGGCCAGCTTGTAGACGTCGACCTGGGCGCGGCCGCAGGACGGGCAGGAGACGATCTCCAGGCCGCGCTGCCTGAGGTTCAGCGACTCCAGGATCTGGTTGCCGACCTTGACCTCCTCCACGGGAGGCGCGGACAGGGACACGCGGATCGTGTCACCGATGCCCTGGGAGAGGAGGGCACCGAAGGCGACGGCCGACTTGATGGTGCCCTGGAAGGCCGGTCCGGCCTCGGTGACACCCAGGTGCAGGGGGTAGTCGCACTGGGCCGCGAGCTGGCGGTAGGCCTCGACCATCACGACCGGGTCGTTGTGCTTCACCGAGATCTTGATGTCCCGGAAGTCGTGCTCCTCGAAGAGGGACGCCTCCCACAGCGCGGACTCGGCGAGCGCCTCGGGGGTCGCCTTTCCGTACTTCTGGAGCAGCCGCTGGTCCAGCGAGCCCGCGTTCACCCCGATGCGGATCGGGGTGCCGTGGTCCTTCGCCGCCTTGGCGATCTCCTTGACCTTGTCGTCGAACTGCTTGATGTTGCCGGGGTTGACGCGCACCGCGGCGCAGCCGGCCTCGATGGCCGCGAAGACGTACTTCGGCTGGAAGTGGATGTCCGCGATGACGGGGATCTGCGACTTGCGGGCGATGGTCGCGAGGGCGTCGGCGTCGTCCTGGGTGGGGCAGGCCACACGGACGATCTGGCAGCCGGAGGCCGTGAGTTCGGCGATCTGCTGGAGGGTCGCGCCGATGTCCGACGTACGTGTCGTGGTCATCGACTGCACCGACACGGGCGCGTCGCCGCCCACCGCCACGGATCCGACCTGGATCTGCCGGCTCTTGCGGCGCTCGGCGAGCCTGGTCGGAACGGACGGCATGCCGAGAGAAATCGCAGTCATCTGCTGTGCAACCCCAAGTCGTGGATCAAGGTCCGGTCCCGTCAGCAGCGGGCTCCAGACTTCGAGATTACGGCACGCCCCGAGGCCGGAGCACATCCCGCCCGTAAACCCACTCGATGGAGGGCGGCCCGGAAATCGACGTTCCGGACCGCCACGAACTGCTGTGACTAGGAGATGCGCACCGGGTTGACCACATCCGCGATCAGCACGAGCAGGGTGAAGCAGACGAAGACACCGGCCACCACGTAGGCCACCGGCATCAGCTTCGCCACGTCGAACGGACCCGGGTCCGGGCGGCGCAGCACCTTCGCCGCACTGCGGCGCAGGGACTCCCACAGGGCGCCCGCGATGTGTCCGCCGTCGAGCGGGAGCAGCGGGAGCATGTTGAAGAGGAACAGGGAGAGGTTGAAGCCGCCGAGCAGCATCACGAACATGGCGAGCTGCTGCGAGGCCGGGATGTCGAGGGTGGCGATCTCGCCGCCCACCCGGGCCGCGCCGACGATGCCCATCGGGGAGTCGGGCTCACGCGGCCCGTCGCCGAAGGCCGCGTCCCACAGTGCGGGGATCTTGGAGGGCAGGGCCGCGAGGGAGTCGACGGCGTCGCCCACCCGGTCACCCATCCAGGTCACGGACTCGCCGAAGTCCTGCTTGACGACGCCGGTGGCCGCGCTGAAGCCGAGGAAGCCGGCCTCGACGTACTGGCCCTGGACGTACGCTCCGCTCGAGTCCTTCTTGGCGACCCGGTTGGTGGCGATCTTGGTGTGCAGGGTCACCTCCTGGCCCTTGCGGTCGACGACGATCGCCACGTCCTTGCCGGCGCTGACGCGGATCAGGTCGGAGAGCTTGTTCCAGTCGTCGGTGCGCACTCCGGCGAACGCCACGATCCGGTCGTCCTGCTTCAGGCCCGCGGCCGCGGCCGGGGAGGCCTGGTCGGTCTTCTTGCAGGAGTCGCGGTTCTCGCTCTGCGCGATGACGCACGGGGAGACCGAGGCGACGGTGGTGGTCTGCTGCTGGATGCCGAAGCCCATCAGCACGGTGAAGAACAGGCCCACCGCGAGGATGAGGTTCATGAAGGGGCCCGCGAACATCACGATGACCCGCTTCCACGGCTTGCGCGTGTAGAAGAGGCGGGTCTCGTCACCCTCCCTGACCTCCTCGAACGCGGCCGAGCGGGCGTCCTCGATCATGCCTCGCCAGGGCGAGGTGGAACGTGCCTCGAGGCGGCCGTCGGGGCCGGGCGGGAACATGCCGATCATGCGGATGTAGCCACCGAACGGGACGGCCTTGACCCCGTACTCGGTCTCACCCTTCTTGCGTGACCAGATGGTCGGGCCGAAGCCGACCATGTACTGCGGCACGCGGATACCGAAGAGCTTGGCCGTGGACAGGTGCCCCAGCTCGTGCCACGCGATCGAGACCAGCAGGCCGAACGCGAAGACGACTATGCCGAGGATGAACATCAGGGTCGTCATGCACGGGCCTCCGCCGTATGTGTCGTCAGTTCCCTTGCCCGGGTCCGTGCCCAGGTCTCCGCGTCGAGGACGTCCGCGACGGTGAGCGAGGTTCCCGTATCCGGGGTGCCGTGCTCCTCCACCACCCTCGTCACGGTCTCCATGATGCCGGTGAACGGCAGTGCGCCGGACCGGAAGGCCTCGACACACTCCTCGTTGGCCGCATTGAACACCGCGGGAGCCGTGCCCGCGAGCTGTCCCACGTGCCGGGCGAGCCCGACCGAGGGGAACGCGTCGCCGTCGAGGGGGAAGAACTCCCAGGTCGACGCCGTACTCCAGTCGAAGGCCGGCGCGGCGTCCGGGACGCGCTCCGGCCAGCCGAGACCGATGGCGATCGGCCCGCGCATGTCGGGGGGCGTCGCCTGGGCCAGTGTCGATCCGTCCGTGAACTCAACCATCGAGTGGACATACGACTGCGGGTGTACGACGACCTCAATGCGATCGAAGGGAATGTCGTAGAGGAGGTGCGCCTCGATGACTTCCAGGCCCTTGTTGACGAGGGTCGCGGAGTTGATCGTGATCACCGGACCCATGGCCCAGGTGGGGTGCGCGAGCGCGTCCTCGACGGTGACGTGCGCCAGCTCGTCCTTCGTACGGCCCCGGAAGGGACCGCCGGAGGCGGTGACGACGAGTTTGCGGACGTCCGCGCGGGTGCCGGCCGCCAGCGCCTGGAAGAGAGCGGCGTGCTCGGAGTCGACCGGGATGATCTGCCCCGGCTTGGCGAGGGCCTTGACCAGCGGCCCGCCCACGATGAGCGATTCCTTGTTGGCGAGCGCCAGGGTGCGGCCCGCTTCCAGGGCGGCGAGGGTCGGGGCGAGCCCGATGGACCCCGTGATGCCGTTGAGGACCGTGTGGCAGTCGGAGGCGGCGAGCCGGGTGGCCGCCTCCGGTCCGGCCAGGATCTCGGGGAGCGGCTCCGCCGTGCCGTACCGCGCGGCGAGCGCCTCGCGCAGTGCCGGTACGACGTCCTCGCGGGCCACGGCCACGGTCCGCGCCCGCAGCCGGTGCGCCTGTTCGGCGAGCAGGGCGACCCGTCCGCCGTTGGCGGAGAGTCCGGTGACCCGGAACCGGTCCGGGTTGCGCAGGACGAGATCGATGGCCTGGGTGCCGATCGAGCCGGTGGAGCCGAGGATCACCACGTCCTTCGGGCCGTCGCCCGCCACGGGGTCGTAGACGAGGTGCGGGTCGGCGAGGGGGGCTGGGCTGTCGCTCATCCCCCCATTGTGGCCGCATCGGACGCCCGGGAGGACAGCACGTCCCTCGGGAGGGTGTCTTATCTCGACTCGGCACCGAATGGAATCGAATGGATCCCAATGAATCCGAATGAATCTGAATGGGACTGAATCCGCCCATGTGAAGGCGGGGTGAAGGCCTCCTGGTGCCGGTACTTCCGCCGACGGCCGGTGGGTCGACGGCCGGTGGGTCGACGACCGGTGGAGCGACATCCGGTGGAGCGACACCCGGCAGGCAGCACCCGGCGAAGGCGTCCTCGGGCCCGGCCCCGCGTTCGTGGACGACGCGGGTCCGGGCGACGCGTACCGCTGACCGGCTGTCAGCGGATGGGGCGGTGCACGTTCTCCCGCTCACTGGGTCCGGGGGTCGCGTCGGCGATCCACGGGCCGTCTCCCGAGGGGTCGACGATTCCCTGCTCCAGCCACTCGTAGGTGCCCGCCAGGACGCCCTTGACGACCTTGCGGTCGAGGTCGTCGGTGTTGCTCCACAGGCGGCCGAAGAGTTCCTCCACGCGGATGCGGGATTGGCGGCAGAAGGCGTCCGCCAGCTGGTAGGCCTCGCGGCCGTGATCGCCCTGGTCGCGCAGGAGTTCGGCCCGTACACAGGCCGCGCTCATCGCGAACAGCTCCGCGCCGATGTCCACGACCCGGCCGAGGAAGCCCTGCTTGGTCTCCATCCGGCCCTGCCAGCGGGACATGGCGTAGAAGGTGGAGCGGGCGAGCTTGCGGGCGGTGCGTTCGACGTAGCGCAGATGCCCGGACAGGTCCACGCCGTGCCTGAACTCGCCGTAGGAACGCGGGAGCTGACCCGGCCCGGTGACCAGTTTCGGCAGCCACTTGGCGTAGAAGACACCCGCGTTCGCGCCCGCCTTCGCCTTGTCCGACAGGGACTTGTCGGGGTCGATCAGGTCACCGGCCACCGACAGGTGGGCGTCGACCGCCTCGCGGGCGATCAGCAGGTGCATGATCTCGGTGGAGCCCTCGAAGATGCGGTTGATCCGCAGGTCGCGCAGGATCTGCTCGGCGGGGACCGCGCGTTCGCCGCGGGCTGCCAGGGAGGCCGCCGTCTCGAAGCCGCGGCCGCCGCGGATCTGGACCAGTTCGTCGGCCATCAGACAGGCCATCTCAGAGCCGTACAGCTTGGCGAGGGCGGCCTCGATGCGGATGTCGTTGCGGTCCTCGTCGGCCATCTGGCTGGACAGGTCGACGACGGCCTCCAGGGCGAAGGTCGTCGCCGCGATGAAGCTGATCTTCGCGCCGACCGCCTCGTGGAAGGCCACCGGCTTGCCCCACTGCTCCCGCGCCGCCGACCACTCCCGGGCGATCTTCAGGCACCACTTGCCGGCGCCCACGCACATCGCGGGCAGCGACAGCCGGCCGGTGTTGAGGGTGGTGAGCGCGATCTTCAGGCCGGCGCCCTCGGGGCCGATCCGGTTCGCGGCGGGAACGCGGACCCGGTGGAAGCGCGTCACGCCGTTCTCCAGGCCCCGCAGGCCCATGAACGCGTTGCGGTGCTCGACCGTGACGCCCTCGGAGCCGGCCTCCACGACGAACGCCGTGATGCCGCCCTTGTGACCCTCGGACTTCGGCACCCGCGCCATCACGACGAGGAGGTCGGCGACCACACCGTTGGTCGTCCACAGCTTCACCCCGTCGAGGACGTAGTCGTCCCCGTCCGGGACCGCGCTGGTGGCCAGGCGCGCCGGGTCCGAGCCGACGTCCGGCTCGGTGAGCAGGAACGCCGAGATGTCGGTCCGGGCGCAGCGCGGCAGGAACCGCTCCTTCTGCTCCTGCGTGCCGAACATCTTCAGCGGCTGCGGTACGCCGATCGACTGATGGGCGGACAGCAGGGCGCCGATCGCCGGGCTGGCCGAGCCGACCAGGGCGAGGGCCTTGTTGTAGTAGACCTGCGTGAGGCCGAGGCCGCCGTACTTGGTGTCGATCTTCATGCCGAGGGCGCCGAGCTCCTTGAGCCCGTCGACCACCTCGTCGGGGATCTGCGCCTCGCGTTCGATCCGGGCCGAGTCGATCTTCGTCTCGCAGAAGTCGCGCAGTTTGGCGAGGAACTCCTCGCCGCGCTGGGCGTCCTGGTCGGCCGGGAGCGGGTGGGGGTGGATGAGGTCGAGGCGGAAGCGTCCGAGGAACAGTTCCTTGGCGAAGCTGGGCTTGCGCCAGTCCTGTTCCCGGGCGGCCTCCGCCACCTGACGGGCCTCCCGTTCGGTGACGGCTGGTCGGGAGGAGTGGGTGGGTGGAGCGGACATGAGGCTCACCTCGCCGCGAATCGGGATCTTGGGACCGTATGGTTACCGACGGGTGCTACCCGATCGTATGTACCCGATCCCGGGCGGGGCCACCACCCCTCGCGCGGCCGTCGGTCCGATGCCGGCCAGGTGCGGCCAGGCTCCCCGAGGGCCCGAATCCCGGCGGATCACGGTCCCGGACACGGTGCCGAAGGCGTGTTTTCCCCGCCGGGCGGCTTGGGCCGGACGAGTGCACGGCCGGAGGGGTGTAGGTCCGGCCGACGGGGCCTAATCGCCGTTCCGTCTGCGGGTCGATCGCCGTTCCGTCGGCGGACCGTAACGCCGTCCCGTCGGCGCGCCGATCGCCGTCCCCTCGGCGGCCCGATCGCCGTTCCGTCGGCGCGCCGATCGCCGTCCCCTCGGCGCGCCGAATCACCATCCCCCCGGCGGGCCGTAACACCGTCCCGCCCGGGGCCAGACCGCCGTCCCACCCGAGGGCCGGACCGCCGCCCGGCCCGAAGAGCCGCAAGCCCGTCCGGACGGACGCGGTCCGCGGTGTTGCGCCGGGGGTCCCTCCGGGGGGACGGTTCGGGTACGGCCCCCGTGCCGGCACCCGCCGGGAGGCCGTTCCGACGGCGCGGAGCGGTCGCAGGAGAAAAGCTGTCGAAGCGCTTCGACAACCTATGGACACCCACTCGCGGTGGGGCTACTGTCGAACCACCCCCACCCGCCACTGTTCGCACTGCGCACTGTCGAAGCGCTTCACAAAGCTTGGAGAGCTGGATGGTCACCCTCGCCGAGGTCGCCCAGCACGCCGGAGTCTCGGCGAGCACGGTGAGCTATGTCCTCAGCGGCAAGCGGTCCATCTCCGCGACCACCCGGCAGCGGGTCGAGCAGAGCATCCGCCGCCTCGGCTACCACCCGAACGCGGGCGCCCGCGCCCTGGCCAGCAGCAAGTCGAACATCATCGCGCTGATGATCCCGCTGCGCACCGACATGTACGTGCCGGTGATGATGGAGATCGCCATCGCGGTGGCCACCACCGCGCGCACCCACGGGTACGACGTGTTGCTGCTCACCGGCGAGGAAGGGCCCGACGCCGTGCGCCGCGTCACCGGCAGCGGACTCGCCGACGCGATGATCCTGATGGACGTCGAGCTGGACGACGAGCGGCTGCCGCTGCTGCGCGGCACCGACCAGCCGTCCGTACTGATCGGGCTGCCCGCCGACACCAGCG
Organism: Streptomyces sp. NBC_00289; assembly: GCF_041435115.1. Lineage (NCBI taxonomy): Bacteria > Bacillati > Actinomycetota > Actinomycetes > Kitasatosporales > Streptomycetaceae > Streptomyces > Streptomyces sp. NBC_00289. The sequence goes on from NZ_CP108046.1 coordinate 3,295,123, forward strand.
GCCTGACCTGCGTCGACCTCGACTTCCGCGCGACGGGCGCCCTGTGCGTCGAGCACCTGGCGATGCTCGGCCACCGTGACATCGCTGTCATCGGCGAGGCCCCCGCGGTCTATGAGCGACACACCGGTTTCGCCGAGCGCACCCTCGACGGACTCCGCTCCCGCGCACGGGAGTTGGGGGTACGGCTGCTGCACCGGCCGTGCGAGGGCGGGTACGACGCGATGGCCGTCACCCTCGCCCGGGTCCTGGACGAACGCCCGGGCACCACCGGGTTCGTCGTGCAGAACGAGTCGGCGGTCGAACCGCTGCTCGCCCTGCTGCGCCAGCAGGGCCGCGCCGTCCCCGAGGACGTGTCGGTGGTCGCCATCTGCCCCGACCAGGTCGCCCAGCAGGCCTCGGTGCGGCTGACCTCCGTCGCCATCCCCGCCCAGGAGATGGGCCGCCGCGCGGTGGAGTACCTGGTCGCCAAGCTGGACGGGCACGGAAGCGACGACGTCGTGCTGATCGCCCCCGAGTTGACGGTACGCACCAGCACGGGGCCCGCCCCGGCCGCCGTTTCCTGACCCCGGAACCGCCGCACCTCGGCCCTCACCAGGGCACCGCCATGCCCGGGCTCCCCCGCCCGCACGCCTGAGCACGCACTCCTTCACGCACGCCCGCACGCCGGCCCCCCGCACTCCTTCAAAGGAGCACCCCACGTGAATCAGCCTGCCGCACACCAGCCCGGTCACGGCGCGGTCAGCCTCGCGCAGTCGTCACCCACCGTCGGCACCCTCCACGAGCGGGACGGCGCGCTGGAGTGGAGCGGCCGCCAGGAGACCGTGCGCGTCGAGCCGTGGGGACCGGACGCCGTCCGCGTCCGGGCCCGGCTCGGCGGTCCGGTGCTGGACGGGCTGCCGGGCGCCCTGCTGGAAGAGGCGCCGGCCACCGAGAGCAGCGTCAAACTCGGCGACGGCGAAGGGCGGTTGACGGTCGGCGCGCTGACCGTCGAGATCAACGCCGAGGGCCTGGTCCGGTTCCTGCGCACCGACGACCTCTCCGAGCTCCTCGCCGAGGAGCGGGCCCACTTCTGGTGGCCCGGGCCGCGCCTGTACACGCCGGTCGGCGGTGGCCGGCACCGCCTGGAGCAGCGCTTCGCCGCCTACCCGGACGAGAAGTTGTACGGCCTCGGCCAGCACCAGCACGGACGGCTGGACCAGAAGGGCCTGGTCCTCGACCTGGTGCAGCGCAACGCCGAGGTCGGCATCCCGGTCCTCACCTCCAGCCGCGGCTACACGCTGCTGTGGAACAACCCGGCGATCGGGCGCGTCGAGCTGGCCGGCAACGGCACCCGCTGGGTGGCGGACTCGGCTCCCCAGATCGACTACTGGATCACCGCGGGCGACCCGGCCGACGGCCAGCGGCGCTACAGCGCGGCGACCGGCCGGACGCCGATGCTGCCGCGCTGGGCGGCCGGCTTCTGGCAGTGCAAGCTGCGCTACCGCGACCAGGACGAACTCCTGTCCGTGGCGCGGGAGTACAAGCGCCGGGGTCTGCCGCTGGACGCCATCGTCTGCGACTTCTTCCACTGGACGCACCTGGGCGAGTGGAAGTTCGACCCGGCCGAGTGGCCCGACCCGGCGGCGATGGTGCGCGAGCTGGAGGAACTCGGCGTCAAACTGGTGGTGAGCGTGTGGCCGTCGGTGTCCCCGTTGAGCGAGAACCATCAGCTCATGGAGCAGCGCGGCTACTTCATCGGCACGCAGTACGGGCCGATGGCGCACGCCGACTGGCCGGACAAGGGGGTCGCCTCGACGGTCCAGGTCGCCTTCTACGACGCGACGAACCCCGAGGCCCGGGACTTCCTGTGGTCGCGGGTGCGGGAGAACTACCTGGAGCCGTACGGCATCACCGCCTTCTGGCTGGACGCCTGCGAGCCGGAGCTGAAGCCGGGGTTCTCGGAGAACCTGCGCTACTGGGCGGGCCCCGGCCTGGAGGTCGGCAACATCTACCCCGCAGAGAACTCCCGCACCTTCCACGAGGGACTGTCCGCCGCCGGCGAGACCGAGGTGATCACCCTCAACCGCTCGGCGTGGGCGGGCAGTCAGCGCTACGGCGCCGCCCTGTGGTCCGGCGACATCGGCACCGACTTCGCGACCCTGCGCCGCCAGATCGCTGCCGGTCTCAACACCTCGCTGTCCGGCATCCCCTGGTGGAACACGGACATCGGCGGCTTCCACGGCGGTGACCCGGACGACCCCGGCTACCGCGAGGTCATGGTCCGCTGGTTCCAGTTCGGCGCGCTGTCCCCGCTGATGCGCCTGCACGGCTTCCGCGACCCGGGCATGCCACTGGGCCCCGACATGACCGGCGGCCCCAACGAGGTCTGGTCCTACGGCGAGGAGGCCGGCCCGATCCTGGAGAAGTACCTGCGGCTGCGCGAGCGGCTGAAGCCGTACGTCCTGGACGTCATGCGCGAGGCCCACGAGGAGGGCCTGCCCGTCATGCGGCCGCTGTTCCTGGAGTTCCCCGGGGACCAGGCCGCCTGGTCGGTCGACGACGCCTATCTCTTCGGCCGGGACCTGCTGGTGGCCCCCGTCCTCACCGCGGGCGCCACGGCGCGTACGGCCTATCTCCCGGCGGGCGCGCGCTGGACGGACGCGTGGACGGGCGTCTCGTACGAGGGGGGCGGGACCGTCACGGTCGACGCGCCGCTGGACCGCATACCGCTGTTCCTGCGGGACGGGGCACGGCTGCCGGTGGCGGAGTAACCGCCCCGGGCACGGACGTGCGGCCGGTCCCGTAGGGGAGGGACCGGCCGCACCCTGCGTGTGAGCCGCTCAGCTGCTGCTGACCGTCAGGTTGTTGGTGGTGAAGTCCAGGCCGCCGGAGGACGAGGTGATCTCGTAGCCGAACTGCACGTCACCGATGGTCTCGTTGCCGAACCAGCCCTTGGTGTCCTTGATCCACTTGAGGATCGGCAGGATGCTGACCGTGCCGGAGCTGGAGTTGGAGGTGCGGATGAACGAGAAGACCTCGTTCGCGCCGTTGTTGCCCTTGTAGACGGTCCAGGTGTGGCCGCCGAGCGTCACGTTGCCCTGCGAGGTGCCCAGCGGCCCGACCGCTCCGGTCTTGTTGACCCACAGCATGATCTCGTAGTCGTAGTCGGTGTCCCAGATGTCGTACGACGTGTTGTACGCGCCGGACGACGGGACCGTGACGTTGTAGCTGCTGGAGAGCGAACCCAGCGAGGTGATCGACTTGTTGATCACCTTCTTGGAGTTGGGGTAGGACTTGATGCCGCCGGTGTTGGGGTGGTTCGCCCAGACGCCCCAGTTGGTGCCGGAGTTGGCCCAGACGCACTGGCTGCCCGCGCCGGAGCCCCAGATGTTGTTGTAGAGGGTGTAGCCGTTCAGGCTGGTGTTGCCCCACTGGTCGCAGGAGTTCCAGACGGCGGCCTGGGCGGGGGCGGCGGCGAGGCCGACGGTGGCGCCGAGCGCGAGGGCGGGGGCGAGCAGGGCCTTGGTGATCCTGCCGAGGGTGCGTGTTGCCATGGTGTCCCTTCCATGGGTGGGGGGAAATGCGGCTGCTACCACGTCCCCGAGGTGACGACGTGGTCCTCTCCGGCGACGAGGTCGAGCGGCTGCTCGCCGGAGGGGGTCCTGAGTTCGACGCGGTGGGTACGCGTGGGGCGGATCATCGCGGTGGCGTGGTGCGGGGTCCAGGTCAGGTCGAGTTCGGCCGCGAACCGGGTTCGGACGCCCCGGAGTTCACCGGCCGGGAGCGCCGCCGGGAGCGCGGGCAGCAGGACCAGCCGGTCCGGGGTCGACTGCACGAGCGTCTCGACGAGCACGGCGGGCAGGGTGTGCGCGGCGTCCGCGTTGTAGACGTTCCGGGCCGGGTAGTGCGCGCTCATCAGGGAGGCGTGGAAGAAGTCGCCCTTGAGGACCTGGCCGAGTGCGTGGGCGACGCGTTCGCCGTCCCGCAGCCGGGCCGCGAGGAGGGCGTGGTGCAGGTGGCCGTGGGCGGAGTCGTTCTCCGCTCCGCGCAGTTCGAGGGCGCGGTGGGCGGCGGCGGCGAGGTCCGGGGTGTCGTACGGGTTGATCTCGTCGAGCGGCCAGACGCCGTAGAGGTGACTGAGGTGGCGGTGGTCGTAGGTGTCGTCGAGGCCGGGCCACGCCCATTCGGCGAGGGCGCCGTCGGCGTTCGCCCGGTGGGGCGGAAGCCGGTCCGCGAGGTCCTGCCAGCGGTCGGCGTCGGGCGTGCCGGGGTGGTAGGCGGCGGCGGTGCGCAGGGCGTGCCGGGCCGCGGACAGATCCATGGCGGCGTTGAGGGCGCCCCAGCTCGCGTTCGCGGGCCGGTTCTCGGGCGAGTAGGAGGGAACCACGACGAGCTGCCCTTGCTCGTCGGTTCGGGTGAGGAAGTCCTCGTAGAACAGGGCGACTTCGGCGAGTGCGGCGGCCGTGTGCGGATCGCGTGTCCCGTGTGTCTCGTCGTGGTCGACGAGGGGTTTGAGCAGCCAGTCGGCGCCGGCGGTCCACAGCTGGTGGGGGTACTCGCGGGCGAAGTGGTACGTGTACCCGGACTCGCCGTCGGTGTGGGTGGGGGCGACGACGCCCCGGGCGCCGAAGACGGCGCGGGCGTTCTCCCGCCAGTGCGGCAACTGACCCCGGACGAGCGCCGCGTGCGCCGTGCTGACCTCGGGCAGGGCGGCGGCCGCGGCGGAGGCGGTCTGGAGGTTGAGGTTGGCGTTGGTGGTGAAGGCGCCGGACCAGGCGGTGTTCCAGTCGCCGGTCCACAGCCCGGTCAGGCGGGGCGGGAACAGGCCGGCGGCGGAGAGCAGGTGGTAGCGGCCGGCGGCGAAGAGACGTTCCAGCAGGGCGGGGCTCTCGGTGTGCCGGAGCAGCTCCGAACCGGGCAGGGCGCGTTCGGCCGGATCCCCGCCCAGGTCCAGGCGTACGCGCTCGTACGCGGCCCGGTGGAGTGCGGTGTGGCGGTCCAGGAGACGGGCGTACGGGTCCGGGTCCGTGTCGTCCGGGACCAGTTCCCGCAGGGCGCGCGCGTGGGGCGTCGTGTCCAGCTCGCCGGTGTGCCGCAGCACCCGGGTCAGCAGCAGCACCGACTCCGCACCGGCGACCCGCAGTCCGGGGGGTGCGAGCCTCGTACGGCCGCCCGTGGCCACCACGAGCGTCACCCCGGTGAAGGCGGTGTCGCCGCCGGGGTAGCGGGCGCGCAGGGTGAGCACGGCGCCCTCGGCGGTGAGGACCGCCCCGTCGCCGACGGCGAGGTGTGCGGGCGCGCCGGGAAGCCGGTGGTCCAGAGCGATGCCCAGGTCGGGGGCCCTGACCTGCTGGACGATCACGTCGTCGGCGCGCGAGACGAAGACCCGGCTGCGCCATCCCCCGCACGCCGCCACGGTGACGCCGGTGGCGAAGTCGACGGAGCGGCGGTATCCGTGCGCCGGGTCCGTGCGTGTGCCGCGCAGCCGTATCTGGAAGGCCGGGTGGAAGGGCTGTACCCACTGCAGGTCCCGGCCGTCGGTGAACTCCTCGGCGGCGTGCGGGTCACCGGCGAGCAACCGGTCCTGGAGCGCGGGGAGTTCGGCGGCCAGCTCGGGCGGACGGGCGTGTTCGCCGCCGTTGGGGCGGACGAGGGTGTGGTGGGTGACGACGACCCGCTCGTCGTCCGGACCACCGAACACAAGGGTGCCGTGATGGCCGTTGCCGCTCAGGAAGCCGTCCTCCCAGCGGGCGGCCGGGGCCGGCTCCCAGGTTCCGTGCACGGGTCCGTCGGTCATGGCCTGAGCACCGCCGCCCCGTATCGGCCGAGGGTGAGCGCGTCCTCGACGGCCGTCCCGGTCAGCAGGTCGTGGTGGGTGCCGGGGACCTCGACGGTGACCGGCTCCCGCCCGTGGTTGAGCACGAAGAGCAGGTCGCCGCGGCGGACCGCCTCGACCCGGTCCGGCAGCCCGTCGAGCACCGGCCGGATGCCCGTGCCGGCGGCGACGCGGGTGAGCAGGTCGCGCAGGGCGCCGGGCTCGGGGAGCGTCGAGACGTACCAGGCGCGGCCCGTACGCAGGACCGCGGGCAGGCCGTCCAGCTCCCCGCCCTTGTAGGCGGCTTCCGTCGTGGCGTCCTCGGTCTTCTCGAGCTCCTCCGACCACAGGGTCCCGCGGAACCCGCCGCACTCGACGCTCTCCCCCGGGTCCAGCGGCCACCACTCGTGCAGGGTGCGGATGCCGAACAGGTCCCGCAGCCGGGCGTCCATGCCCCCGGGCCGGACCCGGTCGTCCTCGTCGGCGACGCCGGTCAGGAAGCCCGCGACGAGGGTGCCGCCGCCGCGGACGTACCGGAGGAGGTTCTCGACCGCCGTATCGGTGAGGGCGTAGAGCTGGGGGACGACCACGAGCCGGTAGGCGGACAGGTCGTGCTCCGGGTGGGCGAAGTCGGTGGCGAGGTGCGCCTCCCAGAGGGCGCGGTGCCAGGAGCGGAGGATTTCCGGGTGGTCGACCTCGGTGGACGGGCGGCCCTCCTGCGATCCGGCCCACCAGGAGTGCCAGTCGTGCAGAACCGCGATGTCGCCGGCGGTGTGCGTGCCCGTCACCGCCCCGCCGATGGCGGCGAGTTCCGCGCCGAGCCGCTTGACCTCCTGGAAGGTACGGCCGTGCTCCCCGGCGTGGCTGACCATCCCGGAGTGGAACTTCTCCGCGCCCTGCCGGGACTGGCGCCACTGGAAGTAGCAGACGGCGTCCGCGCCGCGGGCCACGGCCTGGAGGGACCAGAGTCGGTTGAGGCCCCGCGGCTTGGGATGGTTGACGCCCCGCCAGTTGACCGGTCCCGCCGCCTGCTCCATCAGCATCCAGGGACCGCGGGCCTGGGAGCGGGTCATGTCCTGGACGAGGGCGCCGTTCTGGGCACCGAAGGGGTCGCGCGGGTCGGGGTAGAGGTCGACGGAGACGACGTCCTCCTCCTCGGCCCAGCGCCAGGCGTCCTGGCCGGAGAAGAGCGGCATGAAGTTGGTGGTGACCGGGAGGTGCGGGGTGTGCCGGGCGACGATGTCGCGCTCGGCGAGGTAGCACTCCAGGAGCATGTCGGAGGTGAAGCGCCGGAAGTCCAGCACCTGACCGGGGTTCTTCAGGTAGTGGGTGCGGCGGGCGGGCAGGACGGCGTCCCAGCTGTCGTAGCCCTGGCTCCAGAAGGCCGTGCCCCAGGCGGTGTTGAGGGCGTCGAGGGTGCCGTACCTCGCGCGCAGCCAGCGGCGGAAGGCGGCGGCCGCCTCGTCGCCGTGGTCGGCCGTGCAGTACTCGTTGTTGATGTGCCACATGGTGAGGGCGGGGTGGCCGCCGTAGCGGGCGGCGAGATCCTCGGTGATGGCGGCCGCGTAGCGGCGGTAGGTGGCGCTGGAGTGCGAGAAGTGCTGCCGTCCGCCCCACCACTCGACGCCGCCGTTCTCGTCGCGGGGCAGGGTGTCCGGGTGCAGCCGGCCCAGCCACGGGGGCGGGGCGGAGGTGGGGGTGGCGAGGACGACGCCGACGCCGTTCGCGTGCAGGAGGTCCATCAGCGTGTCGAGCCAGCCGAACTCCCTCGCCCCGGGCTCGGGTTCGAGCCTGGACCAGGAGAAGACGCCGAGGGTGACCGAGTTGACGCCGGCCTCCCGCATCAGCCGGACGTCCTCGTGCCAGGTCTCCTCGGGCCACTGCTCGGGGTTGTAGTCGCCGCCGAAGAGGATGCGGCCGCGGGTGGCGTCGCCCAGGTGTGGCATCAGACAGGCTCCCCGTACTGGATTCCGCGGCCGTTGGTGGCGACGTAGACGCGGCCGTATACGCGCGGGTCGGCGGCGATGGTCGCGCCGATCCAGCCCCACTGGTGCCGGTCGTCGTTGACCCGCGCCCAGGTCTTCGCGCCGTCGTCGGAGCGGTACACGGCGGTGATCGACTCCGTTGAGCCGACCTGGTAGATCGCCGGGAAGTCGGCGCCGTCGGCGGCCTTGCCGAAGGCGAGGGTGTACGAGGCCCAGCAGCTGGCCAGCTTGGTGAAGCTCGCTCCGCCGTCGGTGGACCGGTGGAGCCCGTTCCACTTGGTGCTCAGCCACAGGTCACCGGAGCGTCCCGGGGCCGCGGCCAGCTGGAACTGGCTGTCGCCCGAGGGCAGTCCACTCGCCCGGCCGGTGAAGGTGAGGCCGCTGTCCGTGCTGGCGAACAGGGTTCCGGTGTCGGTGTCGTACGCGTAGAAGCACGTCGGGTCGGCCGGGTCGGCGAGCGGTGTGGCGCCCTTGGGGAACGACGGGACCTCGGACCAGGTCGCTCCGTTGTCCGTGGAGCGCTGGGCGGGGTACCTGGTGCCGTCCCCGTGCACGAAGGTCCACAGCAGCACGCTGCCGTCGGTGTTGGTGGCGATCGGCCCCGGTGCGTCCCTGGCGAGGGCGGGCTGGGCCGCGAAGGGCGCCCAGGACCTGCCGCCGTCGTTCGACCAGGCGCCGTTGCCGTGGTCGCCGAAGCCCGTGCGGACGACGTACGACGGCCTGCCCGCGGCCTGGGCGAGTCCCGTCGCCGACCCGAACACGGGGTTGGCCGCCATGCCCCGCGAGGGCGAGGCGGTGAGCCGCTCGTGGTACATCACCCCGACGTCCCCGAGCCCGCTGATCAGGTGCGCCTCCCCGGTCGGCGGCGAGATCAGCTGACGTACGGAGGTCTCCTCCAGGCCCCGGATCTGTGGGGCCCAGTGCTTCAGATCCCGGGTGCCGTAGAGGGTGGCGCCGGTGCCGTACACGACGTGCTCGGAGTCGTACGGGTCGACGGCGACGGCCTGGATCCACCAGCCGAACTTGGGCCGGTCGGCGCCGAAGGTGAGGAACGGGGTCTCGGACACGTCGAGGACCGCCGAGTCCTTCAGGGACGTCCAGGTGCGGCCGCCGTTCGTGGTCCGGTACAGGGCGTCCACGGCCGCCCAGCGGTTGTTGGTGGAGACGACGACCGTGCCGGGGCGGCGGGCGTCGACGGCGGCGCCGCCGTAGCCGAAGGTGTCGGAGGAGCCTCCCCCACTCTCGGCTTCGCTCGAGCGGGAGGTGCCCCCAGCCGTCGTCCCGCCAGGCTTCACCGGCGTGACCTCGGTCCACTTCCCGCTCGCCGTGGCCAGCTTGTGGACACTGCCGTCGGACTGCCCGTTGGGGCCGGGCGCGTTGGCGTAGGTGACGTACAGCTCGCGGGTGTGGCAGTCGTAGGCGGCCCGGATCGGCACCTTGGCGGCGGCACCGGAGGGCTGCGCGGGGACGGCTTCCCAGGTGGTCCCGTCGGAGGTGCGGTACAGGTTGGCGGCGGTGCCGTCCGAGTCGCCCCAGCCGGCGTAGACGCTGCGGCCCGCGGCGACGAGGAGGGTGATGCCCTGGCCGGTGGCGCTCGGGGTGGCCGGGAAGCTCACGGCCCTCCAAGTCGCGCCCCGGTCGGTGGACTTGAGCAGCCCGTCGTGTCTGGTCCCCAGCCACAGCGTGTCACTGTCCCGCGGATCGACGAGCAGCCGTTCCCCGGCCCCCCGCCCGTCCTCGTTCCCCCCGAGCTTCACGGTGAGATCGGTACGGGCCCAGGTGGCACCACGGTCCTCGGACCGCAGGACCGCCCCGTTTCCGGCCCAGGACTGGGCGTAGGTGCCGAGGGACAGATACACCCGGTTCGGGTGAGCGGGATCGACGGCGATGGCCTCGACCCCGAGGAGGTTCCAGTCGTCCCAGCCGAGATCGTCGTTGAGCGGAGTCCAGCGCGCGCTCCGGTCGTCCCAGCGATAGGCCCCGCCGATGTCGGTACGGGCGTAGGCGAGCCCCCGCACGGAGGGATGGAAGAGCACACCGGTGACGAACCCGGTGCCACCGATGACGGCGGTGCGCCAGCGGTACGAGGGGGCGGCGGATCCGGCGGTCGCGGCAGCCGCCGGGAAGGACGGAACAACGGTGATCGCGGCCGCAGCCGCGGCCCCACCAAGAACAGCACGACGGCTAGGCCCGGACGCGCGCATGACACATACCTCGCTGTATGAGAAAGGGGAAGTGAACCCACCAAGGGGCGCGGGGAACCGCGCGCCCAGCCACAACACATCCGCGGCCGCCGTCCGACGGAACCACCCCTTCGGGATGGCGAACGGTCAGCCCTTCACCGCACCCGTCAACATGCCCTTCTTGAAGTGCTTCTGGACGAAGGGGGACAGCACGGCGACCGGAAGAAGGGCCATCACCATGACCGCCATCTGTATGGCCAACCCCGACAACTGCCCGGTCCTGATGGCCTGGCTGAGCCCCACCGGCGCCTCCTGCCTCTGCACCAGCTGGATCATGACGTTCTGCAACGGCATCATGTCCTGGTCGTTCAGGTAGAGCGACGCGTTGAACCAGGCGCTCCAGTACCCGACGGCGTAGAACAGCGTGATCACCGCGAGGACCGCCCGCGACAGCGGCATGACGATCTGCCAGAGAACCCGGAAGTCCCCGGCGCCGTCGATGCGCGCCGCGTCGATGAGTTCCTGTGAGATCCCCATGAAGAAGCTGCGCAGCACCAGGATGTTGAAGACGCTCAGCGCGCTCGGCAGGATCAGCGCGAGATAGCTGTCCGTCAGGCCGAGGGACTGCACCAGCAGGTAGGTGGGGATGAGGCCGGCGCTGAAGAACATGGTCGCCAGCAGCACCATCAGGATCCAGCGGTGGGCGAGGGATCCGACGCGGGAGAGGCCGTAGGCGCACAGGACGGACACCGCCATCGAGAACAGCGTGCCGACCAGGGTGACGAGGATGCTGATGATCGCGGCGCGGGTGACCTGGCCGCCGTTGAGCAGTTCCCGGTAGGCGATGAAGGTGATGCCCTTGGGCACCATCACGAGGCCGCCCGCCTCGTCGATGGTCTTCCGCGAGGAGAGGCTGGTGACGATCACGATCCACAGCGGGAAGACGACCGCGAGGCAGGCGATCGTCAGGGCGAGGCCCTTGCCCGCGAGGCCGGCCTTCGAGGGTTCTTCCTCCCATGCCGGGCGCGGAGGCGCGGCCCACCGGTGGGGCGCCTTCCGCTGTGCCGGCTCGGTGTCCTGGCGCGACTCCCACATCACGGACGTCACTTCTCGTACACCCCCTGCTCGCCCATGAGATGGGCGATCTTGTTCGCGGCGAGGACCAGACCGATGCTGACCACGCCCTTGATCAGGCCGGCGGCGGCCGCGTAGCCGAAGTCCTGGTTGCGTACGCCGTTCCACCACACGAAGGTGTCGAGGACCTCCCCCGCGTTCGTTCCGACGCCGTCGCGTTGCAGCAGGATCTGTTCGAAACCGACGGTCAGGGCGTCGCCGACGCGCAGCACGAGGAGGAGGGCGATCACCGGGCGCAGGGCGGGAAGCGTGACGTGCCACATGCGGCGCCAGCGTCCGGCGCCGTCCATCGCGGCGGCCTCGTAGTGGTCCTGCGGGACCGAGGCCAGCGCGGCGAGGAAGACGATGATCCCCCACCCGGCGTCCTTCCACACGCTCTGCGCGGTGATCAGGTAGGCGAAGGTGTCCGGGTTGGTCATGATGTCGAGGCCGTCGTACCCGTTCTGCCGCAGCAGTTGGGAGAGCATCCCCGCGCCGCCGAACATCTGCTGGAAGACAGCGATGACCAGCACCCAGGAGAAGAAGTGCGGCAGGTAGAGAACCGCCTGCGCGACGGCCCTGACCCGGGGCCTGACCACGCTGTTGATGAGCAGCGCGAGCAGGACCGGGATCGGGAAGAACAGCACGAGCTGGATGATGAACAGCACCAGGGTGTTCTGGACGGCGTTCCAGAAGGCCGAGTCCTCGAAGATCCGCTGGAAGTTCTCCAGGCCCACGAACGGGCTGTGCAGGATGGAGACGATGCCGTTGTCGCTGATGTAGGGGTCGTAGTCCTGGAAGGCGACGACGTTGCCGAGGATCGGCAGGTAGTTGAAGACCAGGACCAGCAGGACGGCCGGCAGCGTCATGAGGATCAGGACACGGTCGCGTCTGAACCTGAGCCGCAGGCTCAGCTTGCCCGAGCCCTGTTCCTTGCGGGCACCGGTGACGTCGACGGACGTCACCGGCGTCTTCACCGGTGTGCCGGCCTCGGCGCTGCTCCGAGGCACCGTGCTGTGGGACACGGCTGTTCTCCTCGCCTCAGAGCCCGGTCAGCTCGCCGCCGTGCCGTTCTCGTCGAGCAGCTTCCTGTACCAGTCGCGCAGCTTGTCGCCACCCTTGCTCTTCCAGTCGGAGACGGCCTGCTGCATGTCGCTCATCTTCTTGTGGCCGCGGATGATGTCGTCCTCGAGCTGCTCGAAGTCGTTGGCGAGGTTGGTGTAACGGGAGGGCTCGGTGATCTGCAGGCCCCAGAAGGAGGACTTCTTGGTGGCGGCGCCCATCCGCTGCTCCCACTCGACCATGGCCTTGGTGTAGTCCGGCAGGTCGGGGTGGGCGGTGGTGGGGGCGGGGCTCGCCACCATGACGTAGGCGTTGAGGACCTCGTTGTTGCCCTTGTCGTTCTTGACGGGGACGCCGTCCTTGATCGTGTAGTGCGTGCCCTCGACGCCGTAGTTGGTCATCATCCACTCCTTGGTGCCGTACGGCGCCGCGGTGACGTTGGCGACGGCCAGCACGTCGCGGATGACGGACTCGGAGGCCTTCTTGCTGATGAAGGAGAAGATGCCGGCCGGGTTCTGGGCGTACAGCGTCGGGGCGCCGCCGTCGTGGTTCCAGATGTCCATGCCCCAGACCTTGAAGTCGGGGTTCTGGGTGGCCTGGGAGGCCTGCTGGCCGTACCAGTTGACGATGTTGTTGTTCCAGATCAGAAACTCGCCGGCGGCGAACTTGGGGGCGGGGTCGGTCGCCTGGCTCTTGCCCAGCTTGAAGTCGGGGTGGACGACTCCGGCGGCGAACAGCTTGCGCGTCCACTCCAGGGCTTCCAGGTACTCCGGGGTCTCGAGACGGTTGATCAGCTTGCCGTCGACCAGGTTCCACCAGAGCGGCTTCTCCCCGCCCCCGAGAGCCCCGAAGGTGTTCATCGCGGTCCACTTCATGTCACCGCAGGCCCACACCTTGGCCCGGGCGTTGGTGATGTCCTTGCACAGCGCCATGAACTCCTCGGCGGACCGGGGGACTTCGTAGCCCTCCTTGTCGAAGATGTCCTGGCGGTAGAGCGGCACGATGGTCTGGACGGACGGGGAGGGCTGCGGCAGGCCCATCAGCTTGCCGCCGAAGATGGAACGCTGCCAGGCGCCGCTGGGGATCGCCGCGAGGTTCGGGTACTCCTTGACCTTGTCCCCGGACAGGTACGGGCCGAGGTCGGCGAACTTGCCGACGATGGCGCTGGGTATCTTGCCCATCATGTTCCAGCCGGGGACGACGACCACATCCGGGACGTCGCTGGAGGCGAGGACCGCGCCGAGTTTCTGGTCGTAGGTGTTGCCGTCCTGGTTCCGCCACCGCACGTCGACGCCGATCAGGTCGTTCATCGACGTGTAGTACGGGTTGTCGCCCTTCGGCGGCGAGCCCCAGAACGGCGACATGATGGTGATCTTGCCACCGGTGCCGAGCTTCTTCGCGACCGAGGTCTTGAGGGCGGCGCCGTCGAGTTTGGCGGTGAAGCCCATCGACGAGCCGTTCTTGGACGGGATGTCCGGCGTCACCACGTTGCTCGCCACGTAGGCCGGGAGGATCTTCTTCGCGTCCTTGCCCGACGTGGTGCCCTCCCGCGAACCGCTCCCCGAACCGCCGCAGGCGGCGAGCAGCGGCATCCCGCCCGCCACCGCTGCGGCGGCGACCGCCGTGGAGGCGAGGAAACTTCTCCGGCTGGGAGCGGAGGAGGAAGCGGCGTTCGGCGTCATTGCGTCAACCCTTCATGGCGCACCAGGACACCCGGCGGTGGGCCGTCGGCTGCGGTGTCTTCAGTGGAACTGGCTGAGCCGAAGCGGTCCTTTGACCCAGGTCGAGTGCCGCGCACTTCCCGGTGGCGGCTCTCGTAGTCGAAGCGCTTCGATGTTGCTGCGAGGTTAAGTGAACACCTGGGGGTGCACAAGGGTCGTTCCCAAGTTTCCTCCGGGGTGTGCCCGGAGTTGTGGCAGATCCGACGGCCTCATATGCCGCTTGAAATGTCGCCGGGGAGTCGCGTTTGTTGCCTCGGGGTGTCTTGACACCCGCCCCCGCTTCGACTGAGCATCGAAGCGCTTCGAAAGCGCTGCGCCGCTCCACAGCAAAGGGAACCCCACGTGACCGCATCCACGCCGCCCGCCCCGCCGTTCCGTGACCCGCATCTGCCGTTCGCGAAGCGCGTCGACGACCTGCTGTCGCGGCTGACCCTCGACGAGAAGACCGGCTTTCTGCACCAGTTCACGCCCGCCGTCGAACGGCTCGGCCTCGCCTCCTTCCGCACCGGCCAGGAGGCCCTGCACGGCATGGCCTGGATGGGCCCGGCGACGGTGTTCCCGCAGGCCGTCGGTCTGGGCGCGACCTGGAACACGGACCTGGTACGGCGGGTCGGCGAGGCGGTGTCCAGGGAGGCCCGGGCGATGCGCGCCCGCGACGAGCGGGTGGGCCTCAACGTGTGGTCCCCGACGGTCAACCTGCTCCGCCACCCGTTGTGGGGCCGCAACGAGGAGGGCTACTCGGAGGACCCGAAGTTGACCTCGGCCATCGCCACCGCGTACACGCACGGCCTGCGCGGCGACCACCCGACGTACTGGCGCACGGCCCCCGTCCTCAAGCACTGGCTCGCGCACAACAACGAGACGGGCCGGGACGTCACCTCGTCGTCGGTGCGTCCGCGGGTGCTGCACGAGTACGACCTGCGGGCCTTCCGGGAAACCGTCGAAGCGGGTGCCGTGGCCGGGGTGATGCCGGCGTACAACCTGGTCAACGGCCGCCCGAACCACGTCTCCCCGCATCTGCGCGAACAGCTGCGCACCTGGACCGAGGAAGAGCTGCTGGTCTGCTCCGACGCGGGCGCGCCCTCCAACCTGGCCGACTCCGAGCATTACTTCGACACCCACGAGGAAGCGACGGCGGCCGCCCTGCTGGCCGGCGTCGACAGCTTCACCGACCACGGCGAGGACAGCTCGGTGATCGTCGGCCGGGTCAGGAAGGCCCATGAGCGGGGCCTGCTGACGGAGGCCGACATCGACACGGCGGTCCGCCGCCAGCTGTCGGTGCGTTTCCGCCTCGGCGAGTTCGACCCGCGCTACGACCCCCACACCGACACCGCGGCCTTCGACACGCCGGCGCACCGCGCCCTCGCCCGGGAGGCCGCGGAACAGGCGGTCGTGCTGCTCAAGAACGACGGGGTGCTGCCGCTGGCCACGGACGCCCGCGTGGCGGTGGTGGGCCTGCTCGCCGACGAGTGCAAGCTCGACTGGTACAGCGGCACCCTCATCCACCGCTCCACCCCGCTGGAGGGCGTCTACGAGCGGTTCGGCGCGGAGCGCGTGGAGTTCGCGGAGGGCGTGGACCGGGTCCTGCTCAAAACCTCGGCCGGTACGTTCCTGCGTGTGCCGGCCGCGGAGGCGGCCGACGAGGTGCGCGGCGCGGCGGGTGCCCTGGACCCGGCGCTGCTGGCGGGCCGTACCGACCTGCCCCCGCTCACCGCCGGCGCCGAGGGCACCGAACTGGCGCTGATCGACTGGGGCGAGGGCGTCCTGACCTTCCGCGCCCCCGACGGCCGCTATCTCTCGGTCGCCGAGGACGGCCGGGTTCGCGCCTCCGCCGACCAGCCCGGAGGCTGGATCGTGCAGGAGACGTTCCGCCTGGAACCCCATGGGAACGGTCACCTCCTGCGGCACCTCGGCACGGGTCGTCACGTCTGCGTCTCCGCGGACGGCGTAAAGGTTGCCGACGAGAACCCGGAAACCTTCGAGCTCGTCGTCACCGAACGCGGCGAGGACGCGGTGGCGCGGGTCGCCGCGGAGGCCGACGTGGTGCTGGTGGTCGCGGGCAACGACCCGCACCTCAACGGCCGCGAGACCGAGGACCGTACGACGCTGCGTCTGCCCGCCCAGCAGGAGCGCCTGTTGCGCGCCGCACAGGCCGCGAACCCGGTCACGGTGCTGGCGCTGACCTCCGCGTATCCCTACGCCGTCGACCTCACGGAGCTCCCGGCGGTGCTGTGGACCGCGCACGGCGGGCAGGCGGCCGGCACCGCCCTGGCCCGCGTCCTGGCCGGCGACGTCTCCCCGGCCGGCCGCCTCCCGCAGACCTGGTACGCCGACGACGCCGACCTGCCCGGCCTTCTCGACTACGACGTGATCGGCGGCCGCCAGACCTATCTGTACTTCGAGGGCACCCCGCTGTTCCCGTTCGGGCACGGACTGTCGTACGCCTCCTTCTCGTACGCCGACCTGGCGGTCCAGGTCGACAACGGGGCGCTGCGGGTCTCCTTCACGGTCACCAACACCGGCGAGGTCACCGCCGACGAGGTCGCGCAGCTCTACACCCGCGCCGTGGACCCGTCGGTCCCGCGCCCGCGCCGTGAGCTGGCCGGGCATCGCCGGGTGACGCTCGAGCCGGGCGAGCGGACCGAGCTGACCTTCGAAGTCCCTCTGACTTCCCTGGAGTTCTGGGATGTCGCCCAGGGCCGGTGGCGGCTGGAGCCGGGCTCGTACGAGGTGCTGGCCGGCGCCTCCAGCGAGGACGTCCGGCTGCGGACGGCCGTGCTCCTCGACGGCGAGCCCGGCGCGCCGCGGCCCGTCCGCGAACGCGGCCTGGACGCGGCCGACTTCGACGAGCAGAGCGCCACCCGGATCGTCGACCGGACGAGGACGTCGGGTGACGCGGTGACCGCGCCGGAGCGCGGGACCGGTGAACTCCTCTACCGCGCCTGCGACTTCGGGGACGGCGTCACGACGGTGACGGTGACCGTGGCGGGTGAGGGCACGGTGGAGATCACGGTGGACGGCGGCCCGGCGTCGGCCGCGCTGACGCCGGACGCGCCCGCCTCCGGCCCGTACGACTACCGCACGCTCAGCGCCGGCTTCACCGCCGCCGGTGTGCACGACGTGCGCGTCCGGCTGCGCGGCCCGCTGCGGCTCGCGCACGTCGGCTTCTCCGGTTGAGGGGCTGGGGAAACCGGCGTACAGAAGGGGCCCGGCACCGGAAGGCATCGGTGCCGGGCCCCTTCGAGGAACCTATAAATGGTTCCCATGAACTGGTGCCCTGGTTTCAGAGCGCGAGGCCCGTGAGCACCAGCACCCGCTCGTAGGTGTAGTCGTCCATCGCGAACCGCACGCCCTCGCGGCCCACACCGGACTGCTTCACACCGCCGTACGGCATCTGGTCGGCTCGGTAGGAGGGGACGTCGCCGATGACGACGCCGCCGACCTCCAGGGCCCGGTGGGCGCGGAAGGCGGTCTGCAGGTCGTGCGTGAACACGCCTGCCTGGAGGCCGTACTTGGAGTCGTTGGCGGCGGCATAGGCCGCGGCCTCACCCTCCACCTTCTGCACGGTGAGGACCGGCCCGAAGACCTCCTCGCAGGAGATCGTCACATCGGCCGGTACCCCGGTGAGGACGGTCGGCGCGTACGAGGCGCCGTCCCGCTCGCCGCCGGTGAGGAGCTCGGCGCCCGCCTCGACCGCCTCCCGCACCCACGCCTCGACGCGCACCGCCGCGTCCTCGCTGACCAGCGGGCCGACGTCCGTCTTGTCGTCGGACGGGTCGCCCGTGACCTGCGCCTCCACGGCCGCCACGACACGCGGCAGGAGCCGGTCGTACACGGCGGCGTCCGCGATCACCCGCTGCACGGAGATGCAGGACTGGCCGCCCTGGTAGTTGGAGAACGTGGCGATGCGGGTCGCGGCCCAGTCGAGGTCCTCGTCGCTCGCCCAGTCGGCCAGCACGACGGCCGCGCCGTTGCCGCCCAGCTCCAGGGTGCAGTGCTTGCGCGGCACCGAGTCCATGATCGCGTAGCCGACCATCTCCGACCCGGTGAAGGAGATGACCGGCAGCCGCTCGTCCTGCACCAGGGCGGGCATGCGGTCGTTGGGCACCGGGAGGATGCTCCACGAACCGGCCGGGAGATCCGTCTCGGCGAGCAGCTCGCCGATGACCAGCCCGGACAGCGGGGTGGCGGGCGCCGGCTTCAGGATGATCGGCGCGCCGGCCGCGATGGCCGGGGCGATCTTGTGGGCGCACAGGTTGAGCGGGAAGTTGAAGGGCGCGATGCCGAGGACGACACCCTTCGGGAAACGGCGGGTGAGGGCCAGCCGCCCCTGCCCGCCGAGGTCGGTGTCGAGGCGCTGTGCCTCGCCGCCGTTGAACCGGCGGGCCTCCTCCGCGGCGAACCGGAACACGGACACGGCCCGGCCGACCTCGCCGCGCGCCCACTTGACCGGCTTGCCGTTCTCGGCGGAGATGAGCTGCGCGATCTCCTCGGTGCGCTCGACCAGGCGCCTGCTGACGTGGTCGAGGGCGGCGGCACGGACGTGGGCGGGGGTGGCGGCGAAGTCCTCGCGGACGGCGTACGCGGCGGCCACGGCCTCCTCGGTCTGGGCGTCGGTCGGCACGGCGACCTTCGCGACGAGGCGGCCGTCCCACGGGGAGGTGACGTCGAAGCTGTCCTCGCCCGTGGCCTGGCGGCCGGCGAGCCAGAAGGCGTGAGTGGAAGTCATAGGGAGGTCCGGCCCTTCCGCGATGGGGGTGGTCGTGTGCTGTCGGGTCCACGGTAGGCGTGGGGTCGCCGGTGGGCGTTTGTCCGAGGCGTAGTAGTCGGGGTGGGGGGTGTGCCGGATTGGCGGGGTGGGGTGCGAGGCTGCCGGGGGTGCGGGGGTGCGGGTTCGAGGGGTTCGCCCCGCCGCCACTTCCCGTCCCGTCCCTGGGGGCTTCGCCCCCAGACCCCCTGTCGGCCTTGCGGCCTCGTCCTCGAACGCCGGACGGGCCGTGGTGGCGGGCTCGACTACTCGGCCGAGGTCGCCTTCAGGGCCAGCCACAGCTCCATCCGTACGTCCGGGTCGTCCAGCGAGCGTCCGAGGATCTCCTCCACCCGCCGCATCCGGTAGCGCAGGGTGTGGCGGTGGACGCCGAGGTCCGCTGCCGCCGCGTCCCACTGGCCGTGGCGGGAGAGCCAGGCGCGCAGGGAGGCCACCAGGTCGCCGCGTCCTGTCGCGTCGTGCTCGTGCAGCGCTCGCAGCAGGCCGTCGGCGAACGCCTTCACCGCGTCGTCGGCGAGCAGCGGGAGCACCGAGCCGGCGGCGAGCTGTTCGTGCTCGACGAAGACGCGCCCGCGTCGGCGTGCCACCGACAGGGCCTGTTCGGCCTGCTTGTACGCGGAGGCGGCCGCGATCGGTCCGGCCGGTGCGGACAGGCCCACGACGAGCTCGTCCTCGTCACCCGCGAAACCCTGTTCACCCGTCGTGGGCGAGGTCCGCGCCGCCTCCAGGAGTCCCGCGTACTCGCCGCACGCCGTCGCGGCGGCGCCCCCGTCCACGACCAGCACGACCAGCCGGCAGCCGTCCGCCTCGGGCACCACCAACAGCGCCTCCCCGGCCCGGGCGGCCGCGGACTCCACCACCTCGGCGAGCGCGCCCAGCGGATCGGCCACCGCGTCCGCGCCGGTGGCCGGCACGCGCGCGCGGGCGTCGGCGTGGACGCGCGCGGCGGACGCCGAGGCGTACTCGGCGACGAGCATCCGGAACGGCGCGTCCAGCAGGCCGCCGTACAGGTCGCCGGCCACGGCGCGCGCGTGGTCCGGCTCACCGGCCAGCAGCATGCGCAGCACCGCCGCGCCGATCCGCTGCTGGGCCGCGCGCAGGGACCGCGAGCGCTCGGTCGTCAGCGTGAGCAGGGCGATGGCCGAGTGGACCGCGTACCGTTCGGCGGTGCCGAGGGCCGCGGCCGTACCCACCGCGAGCGCGGCGCGCGGCAGTCGGCCGGTGCCGAGGGAGTGCAGTTCGACCCGGTCGTCGTTCTCGGGGTTCCCGGGGCCGCCCACCACCGACGAGGCGGGCGCGGGCCGCTCCCGCAGCCGCTCCACGTCCGCGGTGAGCCGCGCGGCCCGCCGTCCCGCCCACTCCGGTGCCGTGGCGACGACGGCGCCCGACGCGTCGTACAGCGCGGCCCAGCCGTCGACCTGCGAGGCGAGCGCGGCGAGCAGTCCTTCGGGGCCGCCCGTCAGTGCCTGCCTGGTCAGTTCCCGCTGGGCGGCGAATCCCGCGGTGACCGCCCGGTACTGGTCGGCCGCGATCGCCGCGGACACCGCCTTGCTGATGGCGAGGAAGGGGGTGCGGCGCGGCACCTCCAGCAGCGGCAGCCCTTCCTGCTCGGCCGCCTGGACGAGCGCCTTGGGGATCTCCTCGTAGTTGACCCCGACGGCGAAGCCGAGCCCGACCACACCCGCCCCGGCGAGGCGCTTCACATAGCGCCGCATCGCCTCCGCGTCCTCCGCGTCGAGCTTCAGCGCGGTGATCAGCAGCAGCTCCCCGCCCTCCATGTACGGCACGGGGTCGGCCAGCTCGCTGACGTGCGCCCAGCGGACGGGCACGTCCAGGCGGTCCTCGCCCGCCCGCACGGTGAGCTTCAGCGCGGAGTGGTGGACGAGCGAGGCGAGCGTCGGGGGCATGAGGCCTTCAAATCGGTGTGATCCCTGTGATCTTTTGGCCGCGATGTATGAACGGCCTGTGTCGATTCTGCCTCACCGTACGGTCCGCACGTCACCTGACGCCCATACGTGCTGCTCAGCCGCGCAGGTCCACCAGCAGGGGCGGCGCGTGCTCCCCCGTCACGTCGGTCAGCGACAGCACCGCGTGGCCGGGCGGCACGGCGTGCGCGAGTTCGGACGCGGACCACCGCTCCCGCTCCACCTGCCGCACGGTCACCGCCCGCGCGGTCGGCGCCTTCCCGGTGATCACCCGCCGCAGCATGTGCACCGCCTTGCCGGCCGGGGTCTCGGCGATGATCTGCCGGTCGGTGACGTCCCGCGCCTCGATCCACTCCTTGCCCCAGACCTCGGCGAAGTCCTGTCCGTCCCAGGGGGTGAGCCCGGCCAGCGCCATCCGGCATCCGATGGAGCCGAGCAGCGGCCCGCGCAGCGGACGCGGTACGTCGTCGAGGGTGCGCAGGGTCAGGACCACACCGGCGTTGCCGGACCGCAGCCGCTGGATGCCCCGTACGGCCTCGGGCGTCACGACCCCGGTGGCGTCGTCGAAGACCAGGCAGGCGAACAGCGACCGGTCCTCCCGCACCGCGACGCTCGCCGTGAACTGCGCCAGCACCAGCCGCGCCAGCATCCGCGAGGCGTCGGCGTGCCCGCGCTGGGGCAGGTCGATCCGTACCCGCACCGGATGGTCGAGCGCCGTCAGGGAGAAGGGCCGCGACTGTCCGGAGGTGTCGAAGAACCCGGCGAAGGCCGGCCGGTCGAGCAGCGCGACGCGGTCCGCGAGCACGCTTCCCGCATCCCCCGGGTGGCCCAGCTGCCGTTCCCGGGCGTCCAGTTCCCGCAGCAGCGACTCCTGTCCCGAGCCCTCGAGTGCCGTCCGGAGCGCGGTGAGCGCGCCGGGGGCGCCGTCCAGGAGCTGCCGCAGTTCCGGTACGGAGGGGAAGCGTCCGTGGACCGCCCGGAAGGGGCCGAGCAGCTGGGCGAGGACGGTCGTGGACCGGCGGGTGTCGCCGCCCTGGTGCGGTTCGGCGAGGTCCCCGACCAGCGCCTCGGCCAGCACGGCCGCCGCCTCGTCGGGGTCGGTGGCCCCGCCGTACAGGTCGAGGTCGTAGACGGATTCCGGATTCCCGATCCGTACGACGACGTCGAACGCGTCGGCCGGGCCGAGCCCCGCGCCGGCCGCGCCGACCACGACGACCGCGGCCCGCCCGGCGAGCGCGTGCAGGCACAGCGACTCGGCGAGCGGCCACACGACGGCGCCGGTCTTGCCGGAGCCGGCCGGTCCGACCGCGAGCAGGGAGGTGCCGAGCAGCTCGGGTCCGAGGCCGAGGCCGGTGCCGCGGAAGGCGTACGGGTTGCGGGGGTCGTCGGCCGTGGTGCCGAGCCTGACCTGGCCGGTGACCAGGTCGTGCCGGGCGAGCCGGGCCGGCAGGTCGCGCTCCCCGGAGGGGTGCAGACAGGCGGCGGAGCCCTCCGTGAGCACGGCACCGGTGAAGGCGGCGAGGCTGTGCCGGCCGCTGCGCACGCCCTGCCAGGCGCGGGTGATCCGGGCCTGGTCGACGTCCCGCATCAGCCCGGCCCGGGCCTCCGCGGCGAGCCGCTCGGCGGCGTCGGACGCTCCCGCGGCGCGCAGCTCGGGCCAGTCGGCGGGGTCCTGGCCGGGGGTGGACCGGTGCTCGGGCGCGGGTGCGGCAGGGCTCCAGGCGGGCGGTCCGTAGCGCCGCCAGACCTCGCCCCAGCGGCCGAGGCGGCCCACCACGAGCATGATCGCGAGGGCGATCAGCGTGTAGTAGCCGTACCAGAGGACGGCGTTGCCGACGCGGTCGTTGCTGCGGCGCCAGGAGTCCGGGGTGAACAGCTCCAGCGGCACCACCCACCAGCCGCCGAGGTAGCCGTTCCACAGCAGGGACCAGATCAGCCAGCCCACCAGGAAGGCGATCACGGCTCCGCTGAGCAGCTGACGGCCGGGGATCCGTTCCGGCTCCTCCTCGGGGCGGGGCGTGTGCCCGAACCGCCACACGCCCGGCGCCGCCTCCGGCCGGGGTGTCCGCAGCCAGGTCAGGAACGCCGACCCGTCCGGCCGGGGCGGCATGCCCGGGGCGCCCGCCGGCCGCGGTGGCGCCGCCGGGACCTCGGGTGGCCCCGCCGGACGCGGCACCGGGTTCGCATGCGTGCCCCGTGCGTCGTGCGTCCCGTCGCTGTCCATCGACCCTGCCCCCTGACCAGCCGTTCCGTTCGCCATCAGCGAGTCAATCTAACTCCCTCGCAAGGGGAGTTCACCGCTTACGTGGCCGGGTGGTCCGTGATGCGCGACAGTGCCTGTATGTCCACCACGGACAACCGGGCGCGCCGACAGCGCCCACATGGAGCATGCCCACCCCCGCGGCCCCGCCCTAACCTGCGAGAAGAGAGGGCCCTCGGCCCGCCGGGCGCAGACCGGACCGGACGCGTCGCCTCGCCCACGTCACCGTCAGATCACGTCAGCAAGATCACCAGGAGCCCCTCATGACCGCACTTCCGCAGGAGCGCCGCGTCGTCACCGCCATCCCCGGCCCGAAGTCGCAGGAGCTGCAGGCCCGCCGTACCGCCGCGGTCGCGGCCGGTGTGGGCTCCGTGCTGCCCGTGTTCACCGCCCGCGCGGGCGGCGGCATCATCGAGGACGTCGACGGCAACCGCCTCATCGACTTCGGCTCCGGCATCGCGGTGACCTCGGTGGGCGCCTCCGCCGAGGCGGTCGTACGCCGTGCCACGGCGCAGCTCGCCGACTTCACCCACACCTGTTTCATGGTCACGCCGTACGAGGGGTACGTCGAGGTCGCCGAGGCGCTCGCCGAGCTGACGCCGGGCGACCACGCCAAGAAGAGCGCCCTGTTCAACTCGGGCGCCGAGGCCGTCGAGAACGCCGTCAAGATCGCCCGTGCGTACACCAAGCGCCAGGCGGTCGTCGTCTTCGACCACGGCTACCACGGCCGGACGAACCTGACGATGGCGCTGACCGCGAAGAACATGCCGTACAAGAACGGCTTCGGCCCGTTCGCGCCCGAGGTCTACCGGGTGCCGGTCGCCTACGGCTACCGCTGGCTGACCGGTCCGGAGAACGCCGGCGCCGAGGCGTCCGCGCAGGCCATCGACATGATCAACAAGCAGATCGGCGCGGACAACGTCGCCGCGATCATCATCGAGCCGGTGCTCGGCGAGGGCGGCTTCATCGAGCCTGCCATGGGCTTCCTGCCCGCGATCCGCCAGTTCGCCGCCGACCACGGCATCGTCTTCGTCGCGGACGAGATCCAGTCCGGCTTCTGCCGCACCGGCCAGTGGTTCGCCTGCGAGGACGAGGGCATCGTCCCCGACCTGATCACGACGGCCAAGGGCATCGCGGGCGGCCTCCCGCTGGCCGCCGTCACCGGCCGTGCCGAGATCATGGACGCCGCGCACGCGGGCGGCCTGGGCGGCACCTACGGCGGCAACCCGGTCGCCTGCGCCGGCGCGCTCGGCTCGATCGAGACCATGAAGGAGCTCGACCTCAACGCCCGGGCGAAGAACATCGAGGCGATCATGAAGTCCCGCCTCGCCGCGATGGCGGAGAAGTTCGACATCATCGGTGACGTCCGCGGCCGGGGCGCGATGATCGCCATCGAGCTGGTCAAGGACCGCGCCACCAAGGAGCCGAACCCGGAGGCGACCGGGGCGCTCGCCAAGGCCTGCCACCAGGAGGGCCTGTTGGTCCTGACCTGTGGCACCTACGGCAACGTGCTGCGCTTCCTGCCCCCGCTGGTGATCGGCGAGGACCTGCTGAACGAGGGCCTCGACATCATCGAGCAGGCGTTCTCGGCCGTCTGAGCCACGTCCGGGCCCGCGCGGCACCGCGCGGCGGAAAGACAGAGGGGACACGGGTGGGCCACAGACACACAGCTCAGCGGCCCCACCCGCCCCAGCCCCGTTCGCCGCGGCGCTCGCCGAGCCCGCGGGACGGGCGTCAGAGGGTGTGAAGAACGTGTGCGAGGTGCATGTCGGGAGTCGCTTCCGCCTGTCCTGAGCCCATCGCCTGACGTAGGTTCTCTTCCAGATGAGAGATACACCCCGCCCACAGGGGACTGTGGGCGACATCAGGACGGGGCCTCCCCAGCTTCGACCTGGTCGTGCCTTCGCGCACACAACCGGGGCCTCTGGCTCCGGGTCTCCTCACCGATCGGACAGTCGCCCGCCCCAAACCCCCCGGGGCGGCCGACCATCCGATCCGATCGGCCGCCCCGGAACCACCCCCCCTGTTCCGGGGCGGCCGGCCTTCCTCTCCTCTTCTCTCCTTCTCGGCCTTCCGGCCCTCTTCTTCGCGCTGATCACCTGGCAGGTCGTCGTCGACGGCCCACTTCTGCGGGTCGACCGGCGCCTCAGCCGTGTCCTGGTCCACCCGGACCGCGCCTCCGAACTCCTCGCCGAACTCGGCGGTGTCCAGATCGCGCTGCCGGTCCTCGCGGCGGTCCTGGTGTACGCGGCCCGGCGGGCACGCCGCAGTGGTACGGACCACTGGTGGCTGCCGGCCGCCTCGGCCGCCGTGGTCATGGCGCTGGTCCCCGCCCTGGTCGTGCCGCTGAAGGAACTGACCGCCCGCGGGGGTACCCCGGTCATGCCGCCCGGCACCGGCTACTACCCCTCCGGCCACACCGCGACGGCCGCCGTCGCCTACGGCTGTGCGACGCTGCTGCTCCTCCCGTTGCAGCGCACCGCCGCCGCCCGCCGCGCGCTGATCGCCGGCTGCGCGGCCGTCAACGCGGGCGTCGGCTTCGGCCTGGTCCGGCGCGGCTACCACTGGCCACTGGACGTCGTGGCCAGTTGGTGCCTCTGCACGGTGCTGATCGCTCTCCTGTGCCGCTTCCTCAGCCGAAGTAGCCGTCGAAGGTCCGCTGGAACTCCCCGTTCGCGAACCGGTCCCAGTTGACCGACCAGGTCATCAGGCCGCGCAGGGCGGGCCAGGTGCCGTGGGTGGCGTACGAGCCGCAGTTCGTCTTCTTCGTCAGGCAGTCCAGGGTCTTGGTGACCTCGGCCGGGGGGACGTACCCGTTGCCCGCGTTGGTGGAGGCCGGCATTCCGATCGCGACCTGGTCGGGGCGCAGCGGCGGGAAGACGTTGTTCGCGTCACCCGCCACCGGGAATCCGGTCAGCAGCATGTCGGTCATCGCGATGTGGAAGTCGGCGCCGCCCATGGAGTGGTACTGGTTGTCGAGGCCCATGATCGAGCCGGAGTTGTAGTCCTGGACGTGCAGCAGGGTCAGGTCGTCGCGCAGGGCGTGGACGACCGGCAGGTAGGCGCCCGCCCGCGGGTCCTGGCCGCCCCATTTGCCGGTGCCGTAGTACTGGTACCCGAGCTGGACGAAGAAGGTCTCCGGGGCCATGCTCAGGACGAACTTCGAGCCGTATCTGGCCTTCAGGGTCCTGAGGGCGGAGATCAGGTTGACGATCACCGGCGTCTTCGGGTTCTTGAAGTCCGTGTCGTCGGCGTTCAGTGACAGCGAGTGGCCCTCGAAGTCGATGTCCAGGCCGTCGAGCCCGTAGGTGTCGATGATCTTCGAGACCGAGGACACGAAGGTGTCGCGCGCCGCGGTGGTCGCCAGCTGCACCTGGCCGTTCTGGCCGCCGATGGAGATCAGCACCTTCTTGCCCGCCGCCTGCTTGGCCTTGACCGCCGCCTTGAAGTCGGCGTCGCTCTCCACGGTGGGGCACTCGGTGACCGGGCAGCGGGTGAAGCGGATGTCGCCGGAGGTGACCGAGGTCGGCTCGCCGAAGGCCAGGTCGATGACGTCCCAGCTGTCGGGGACGTCGGCCAGGCGGGTGTAGCCGGCACCGTTGGCGAAGCTCGCGTGGAGGTAGCCGACGAGGGCGTGGGCCGGCAGGTCGGTGGAGGGGCCGCCGGTCCCGGCGGTGGTCGTCGCGGTCACCGTCGCCGACCTGGCGGACTCGCCGGCGGCGTTCACCGCGGCGACCTGGAATCCGTACGCCGTCGACGGCGAGAGCCCGGTCACCGTGGCCGAAGTCCCGCTCACCGTCTGGTTCCTGACGCCGTCGCGGTACACGGCGTAGCCCGTCGCGCCGGTGACCGCCGACCAGGACAGGGCCACGCCGGAGGAGGTGACGGTGCCTGCCTTGAGACCTGTCGGAGCGGCGGGCGGCTGACCGGCGTCGACACCGGGACCGACGAGCGAGAGGTCGTCGGCGTGGTAGGCGCCGGTGCCGTACCAGCCGTGGGTGTAGATCGTGACCCTGGTGGTGGACGGGCCGGTGCGGAAGGTGGTGGTGAGCTGCTGCCACGCCGGGGCGGACTGGGTCCAGGTGGAGACGTCGGTGGTGCCGGTGCCGCTCGCGCCGAGGTAGACGTAGGAGCCGCGGACGTAACCGGACAGCGTGTACTGGGCGTCCGGCTTCACGGTCACCGTCTGTGCGCACTGGGCGTTGTCGCTGCCGGTCGGGGTCGCCTGCAGCGCCGAACCGCCACTGTGCACGGGTGAGCCGACCGTGGTACCCGCCGTGCAGGTCCAGCCGTCGAGGCCTGCCTCGAAGCCGCCGTTGCGGGCGAGGTCCGCGTCGGCCGCACGGGCGTCCGACGAGAGCGCGGTGATGCCGGGTACGGCCAGGAGCGTGGCCGTGAGCGTGGCGAGGACGGATCTGGTGCGATCCACAAGGGCCTCCGGACATGGGGGAATTGGAGGGTGGAGCGCGCCCAACTTGGTCCAGACCAATCCGGTTGTCAAGACCTCCGGCCCGCTAACTGCCCTCGTCGCCCGTCGGTCCCGCCGCCGCCTCGTGCATCGCCAGCTCCAGCAGCGCGGGGTCGGTGAGGGTGCCGGAGCCGTCGGGTGGCACCAGCCAGCGCACCCCGCCGGCCGAGCGGCCCGGGTAGGGCACGACGATCCAGGTGCCGGGCCCGGCCGTGCGGATGCCCGTGCCGAGCCAGCGGGCCGCGGTGCCGGGCGGTACGAGGAAGCCCATCCGGGCGTCGCCGAAGTCGGCCAGGACCGGTCCTGGCCGGTCGAGGATGCGGGTGAGGACGTCCAGCGTCGGGTAGCCGAGCGAACCCGGCAGGATCAGTACGTCCCAGGCCCTGCCGGCGGGCAGCAGCGCGACCCCGAGGGGATTGCGCTCCCATTCCCGCCGGCAGGCCCGGGGATCCGGTGCGACGGATGCGAGCCACTCGACCGCCGTCATCGCCGAAGTCATGAGGAGACCTCCCGGTTCCTTCGTGGACGCCAGTCGCGTCACAAGGGAGAGGGAGGTTCCCCGTCGGCATTACGCGGGTTCCGGCATCCCGTTGGAGTGAACCGGCACACACTCAGCTGTCGAAGCCGAGCCCCAGCCGGTCCATCGTCCGCAGCCACAGGTTGCGCCGGCCGCCGTGCGCGTCGGCGCGGGCCAGCGACCACTTGGTGAGGGCGATGCCGGTCCACGCGAAGGGTTCCGGCGGGAAGGGCAGGGGCTTTCTGCGGACCATCTCCAGCTCGGTGCGCTCCGTGCGCTCCCCCGCCAGCAGGTCCAGCATCACGTCCGCGCCGAACCGGGTGGCGCCCACTCCCAGACCGGTGTAGCCCGCCGCGTACGCGACCCTGCCCTGGTGCGCGGTGCCGTAGAACGCCGAGAACCGCGAGCAGGTGTCGATCGCGCCGCCCCAGGCGTGTGTGAAGCGGACCCCCTCCAGCTGCGGGAAGCAGGTGAAGAAGTGCCCGGCGAGCTTGGCGTACGTCTCCGGGCGGTCGTCGTGCTCGGCCCGTACCCGGCCGCCGTAGGGGTAGATCGCGTCGTAGCCGCCCCACAGGACGCGGTTGTCCGCGGACAGCCGGAAGTAGTGGAACTGGTTCGCCGAGTCACCGAGCCCCTGCCGGTTCTTCCAGCCGACGGACGCCAGCTGGTCGGCGGTGAGCGGTTCGGTCATCAGCGCGTAGTCGTAGACCGGGACCGTGTACGCCCGCACGCGCCTGACCAGGTTCGGGAAGATGTTCGTGCCGAGCGCGACCCGGCGGGCGCGGACCTGCCCGTACGGGGTGCGTACGGCCATCCCGGCGCCGTACGGCTTCAGGGACAGGGCGGGCGTGTGCTCGTGGATGCGGACACCGAGGCGCAGACAGGCGCGCTTGAGGCCCCAGACGAGCTTGGCCGGGTGGAGCATGGCCACGCCCCGGCGGTCGTGCAGGCCCGCCAGGAAGGTCGGCGAGTCGACCTGCTCACGGACCGCCTCCCGGTCGAGGAACTCGGCGCCGTCGGCGAGGCCGTGGCGTCGCGTCTCGGCGTACCAGTCGCGGAGTTCGGCCACCTGGTGCGGTTCGGTGGCGACGTCGATCTCGCCGGTGCGCTCGAAGTCGCAGTCCAGGGAGTGCCGGGCGACCGCCTGCTCGATCTCGTCGAGGTTGCGGGCGCCCAGCTCCTGGAGCTTGTGGATCTCGTCGGGCCAGCGGGTCAGGCCGTTGGCCAGGCCGTGGGTGAGGGACGCGGCGCAGAAGCCGCCGTTGCGGCCCGAGGCGGCCCAGCCCGCCTCGCGGCCCTCGATCAGCACCACGTCCCGCCGCGGATCGCGCTCCTTGGCGTTGAGGGCGGTCCACAGTCCGCTGTAACCGCCGCCGACGACGAGCAGGTCGCAGGTCTCGGTGCCGGTCAGGGCGGGCTCGGGGTGGGGTTTTCCGGGATCCTCCAGCCAGTACGGGACCGGCTGCGCGTCGGAGAGTGACGTGGTCCAACGGTTCATGGCGCCTGGGGCCATGATTTCAACTCCCTACAGGATGCGTGCGGTTATGCCTTTTGC
Organism: Streptomyces sp. NBC_00289; assembly: GCF_041435115.1. Lineage (NCBI taxonomy): Bacteria > Bacillati > Actinomycetota > Actinomycetes > Kitasatosporales > Streptomycetaceae > Streptomyces > Streptomyces sp. NBC_00289. The sequence continues at coordinate 3,324,474 of NZ_CP108046.1, forward strand.
CTGTTGCGGCGATTCCCGATGACCATCGAGGCCAGCACCAGCAGAACGGCGACGAGGAACATGGCCGTGCCGATGACGTTGATCTGCACGGGCGTTCCGCGCTGGGCCGAGCCCCAGACGAACATGGGGAAGGTGACGGTCGAGCCGGCGTTGAAGTTGGTGATGATGAAATCGTCGAAGGAGAGGGCGAAGGACAGCAACGCGCCTGCGGCGATTCCGGGGGCCGCGATGGGCAGGGTCACCCGGAGGAAGGTCTGGACGGGACTCGCGTACAGGTCCCGGGCCGCCTCCTCCAGGCGCGGGTCCATCGACATCACGCGCGCCTTGACGGCGACGACGACGAAGCTGAGGCAGAACATGATGTGGGCGATCAGGATCGTCCAGAAACCCAACTGGGCACCCAGGTTGAGGAACAGGGTGAGCAGTGAGGCCGCCATGACGACCTCGGGCATCGCCATCGGCAGGAAGATCAGCGAGTTCACGGTGCCCCGCGCGCGGAACCGGTAGCGGACCAGCGCGAAGGCGATCATGCTGCCGAGGACGGTCGCGCCGACCGTCGCCCAGACGGCGATCTGGAGGCTGATCGACAGCGAGCCGCACATGTCGGCGACGCCGCAGGGGTCCTTCCAGGCGTCCGTGGAGAACTGCTGCCACTGGTAGTTGAAGCGACCCTTCGGTTTGTTGAAGGAGAACACCGTGACGACGACGTTCGGCAGCAGGAGATATCCGAGTGTCAGCAGTCCCGCGATGACGACGAAATGACGCTTGAGCCAGTTGACGAGGGCCATTTAAACCAGATCCTCCGTCCCGGACTTGCGGATGTAGAAGGTGACCATGAGGAGAATCGCGGCCATGAGGATGAAGGAGAGGGCTGCCGCGGTCGGATAGTCCAGAATCCGCAGGAACTGGGTCTGGATGACGTTTCCGATCATGCGCGTGTCGGTCGAGCCGAGGAGTTCGGCGTTGACGTAGTCGCCGGCCGCCGGGATGAAGGTCAGCAGCGTGCCGGAGACCACGCCCGGCATCGACAGCGGGAAGGTGACCTTGCGGAAGACCGTGACCGGCCGCGCGTACAGGTCGCCCGCCGCCTCGTGCAGCCGGACGTCGATGCGCTCCAGCGAGCTGTAGAGCGGCAGCACCATGAACGGCAGGAAGTTGTACGTCAGACCGCAGATCACCGCCAGCGGTGTGGCCAGGACGCGGTCGCCGGAGGTCATGCCGAGCCAGCTGGTGACGTCCAGGACGTGCAGCGTGTTGAGGGCGCCGACGACCGGGCCGCCGTCCGCGAGGATCGTCTTCCAGGCGAGCGTGCGGATCAGGAAGCTGGTGAAGAACGGCGCGATCACCAGGATCATGATCAGGTTGCGCCAGCGGCCCGCGCGGAAGGCGATCAGGTACGCGAGCGGGTAGCCGAGGATCAGGCACAGGACCGTGGCCGAACCCGCGTAGAGCACCGAGCGCAGGAACTGCGGCCAGTAGTCGGACAGCGCGTTCCAGTAGGTCGCGAAGTGCCAGGTGACCTTGTAGCCCTCCTCCAGGGAGCCCGTCTGCACGGACGTGGAGGCCTGGTAGACCATCGGGAGCGCGAAGAAGACGACCAGCCACAGCAGGCCGGGCAGCAGCAGCCAGTACGGCACCAGGCGGCCGCGCTTGCGCGGGGGCTTCTTCTCCGGGGCGGTCGGGGAGAGAGGCGGGGGCGCCTCGGTGAGGGTCGACATCAGACCGCCTCTTCCGCCGTGTCGATGCCGGCGTCGATGTCCTGGGCCGCGTCCAGGCCGAAGGTGTGCGCGGGGTTCCAGTGCAGGACGACCTCTGCGCCGGGCACGAGCCGGGCGTCGCGGTCGATGTTCTGGGCGTAGACCTCGAACTCGGGGCAGACGGGACTGTCGATGACGTACTGCGTGGAGACGCCGATGAAACTGGAGTCGGCGATCCTGCCGGTGATCCGGTTGCGGCCGTCCGGGATCTCGCCCGCCTGGTCGGCGTGGGTGAGGGAGATCTTCTCCGGGCGGACGCCGACCAGCACCTTCCCGCCGGTCGTCGTCGGGGCGGAACAGCGCGCCTCGGGCAGTACGAGCTTGCCGCCGCCCGCCCTGAGCACGATGTCGTCGCCGGTCCTGGAGTCGACCTCGGCCTCGATCAGGTTCGAGGTGCCGAGGAAGTTGGCGACGAACGTGGTGTTCGGGTTCTCGTAGAGGTCGGCGGGCGAGCCGAGCTGTTCGACCCGGCCCGCGTTCATCACGGCGACCGTGTCGGCCATGGTCATGGCCTCCTCCTGGTCGTGCGTGACGTGCACGAAGGTGATGCCGACCTCGGTCTGGATCCGCTTGAGCTCCAGCTGCATCTGGCGGCGCAGCTTGAGGTCGAGGGCGCCGAGGGGCTCGTCGAGGAGGAGCACCCTGGGCGAGTTGATCAGGGCCCGGGCGACGGCCACGCGCTGCTGCTGGCCGCCGGAGAGCTGGTGCGGCTTCTTGCGCGCCTGCTCGCCGAGCTGCACCAGGTCCAGCATCTCCCCGACCTGCTTCTTCACCGACTTGATGCCGCGCCTGCGCAGACCGAAGGCGACGTTCTCGAAGATGTCGAGGTGGGGGAAGAGGGCGTAGGACTGGAAGACGGTGTTCACCGGGCGCCGGTACGGCGGCAGCGGGGTCACGTCCTGGTCGCCGAGGAAAACGGTGCCGGAGGAAGGTTCCTCCAGTCCCGCGATCATCCGCAGGGTGGTGGTCTTCCCGCAGCCGGAGGCGCCGAGCAGGGCGAAGAAGGAGCCCTGTGGAACGGTCAGGTCCAGCGGATGCACGGCGGTGAAGGAGCCGTAGTTCTTGCTGATGCCCGAGAGGCGGACGTCGCCGCCGTGGTCGGTCTTGTTCGTCGTCACGGTGGTCACGCCCCAGTCAGCTTCGCGAACTTTTCTTCGAACGCCGTCTCTTCCTTCGCGCTCAGTGAGCGGAAGGCACGGGACTTGGCGGCCATGGCCTTGTCGGGGATGATCAGCGGGTTGTTCGCCGCATCCTCGTCGATCTTCGCCAGCTCGGACTGCACACCGTCGACGGGACACACGTAGTTGATGTACGCGGCGAGCTCGGCGGCCGGCTTCGGCTCGTAGTAGTAGTCGATCAGCCGTTCGGCGTTCGTCTTGTGACGCGCCTTGTTGGGGATCAGCAGGTTGTCGGTCGACGTCATGTACCCGCTGTCCGGGATCAGGAAGTCGATGTCCGGGCTGTCCGCCTTCAGCTGTACGACGTCACCGGCCCAGGCGACGCACGCGGCGAAGTCGCCGCTGGTCAGGTCGGAGGTGTAGTCGTTGCCGGTGAAGCGGCGGATCTGCCCCTTGTCGACGGCCTTCTGCAGCCGGGCGATCGCCGCGTCGTAGTCGTCGGCGGTGAAGTTCGCCGGGTCCTTGCCCATGTCCAGCAGCGTCATGCCCATGCTGTCGCGCATCTCCGACAGGAAGCCCACCCGCCCCTTGAGCTTCGGGTTGTCGAGCAGGTCGGAGATCGACTTCACCTCGACGCCGTCGAGCGCCTTCTTGTTGTAGGCGATGACGGTCGAGATGCCCTGCCACACATAGGAGTAGGCACGGCCCGGATCCCAGTCCGGGTCGCGGAACTGCGCCGACAGGTTGGCGTAGGCGTGCGGGAGGTTCGACGAGTCGAGTTTCTGCACCCAGCCCAGCCGGATCAGGCGGGCGGCCAGCCAGTCGGTGAGGACGATGAGGTCGCGGCCGGTGTCCTGGCCCGCGGCGAGCTGCGGCTTGATCTTGCCGAAGAACTCGTTGTTGTCGTTGATGTCCTCGGTGTACTTGACCTTGATGCCGGTGCGTTCGGTGAAGGCGTCGAGCGTCGGGTGATGCTTGCCGCTGTCGTCGACGTCCATGTACTCGGTCCAGTTGGAGAAGTCGACGGTCTTCTCCGTGGCCGAGTGGTCGTCCGCGGAGACGCCGCCCTGTGTCTTGCCCGCCGCGGGGATGCCGCAGGCGCTCAGTGCCCCCAGTCCGCCGACCGTGAGCGCGCCTCCGGCGGAGGCGCGCAGCATCGAGCGGCGCGTCAGGGAGGCCCTGCCGTTGCGGAAGCTGCGCCGCATGGCGGACACCTGGGCCGGGGACAGGCGGTCGGGCTCGTACTGCTCCATGCGCTTGGTGCCCTTTCGGGAGATGTGCGGCCGCGGGTCGGGCGGCCTGTTCGGCTATCGGTCCCCGAAGATCGTGCGGTGCCAGTCCTTCCGGGCCACCGCCGTGTTGTCGAACATGACGTGTTTGATCTGGGTGTACTCCTCGAACGAGTACGCGGACATGTCCTTGCCGAAGCCGGACGCCTTGTAGCCGCCGTGCGGCATCTCGCTGATGATCGGGATGTGGTCGTTGACCCACACGCAGCCCGCCTTGATCTCGCGGGTGGCGCGGTTCGCCCGGTAGACGTCACGGCTCCAGGCGGAGGCGGCGAGCCCGTACGGGGTGTCGTTCGCCAGGCGGATACCTTCATCATCGTCGTCGAACGGCAGAACGACCAGCACGGGACCGAAGATCTCCGACTGCACGATCTCGCTGTCCTGAGCGGCGTCGGCGATCAGGGTGGGGCGGTAGTAGGCGCCGTCCTTCAGGTCCCCCTCGGGTGCCTCGCCGCCGGTGACCACGGTCGCGTAGGCCCGCGCCCGGTCGACGAAACCGGCCACGCGGTCGCGCTGGGCGTGCGAGATCAGGGGGCCGAGGTCGGTACCGGCCGCGAACGGGTCGCCGAGCCGGACGCCGTCCATGAGGGCGGCCGTCCGCGCGACGAACGCCTCGTAGAGGGGACGCTGCACATACGCGCGCGTGGCCGCGGTGCAGTCCTGGCCGGTGTTGATGAGCGCGCCCGCCACCGCTCCGTTGGCGGCCGCCTCCAGGTCGGCGTCGTCGAACACCACGAAGGGCGCCTTGCCGCCCAGTTCCAGATGCAGGCGCTTGACGGTGGCGGTGGCGATCTCGGCGACGCGCCGGCCCACGGCGGTGGAGCCGGTGAAGGAGGTCATGACCACGTCGGGATGCCCGACGAGGCGCTCTCCGGCCTCCCTGCCGGTGCCGGTGACGATGTTGATCACCCCGTCCGGGATGCCCGCGTCGGTGGCGGCCTGCGCGAACAGCAGCGAGGTCAGCGGGGTCAGCTCGGCGGGCTTGAGCACGACGGTGTTGCCCGCGGCGATCGCCGGAAGGATCTTCCAGGCGGCCATCTGGAGCGGGTAGTTCCAGGGCGCGATGGAACCGACGACACCGATGGGCTCGCGGCGGACGTACGAGGTGTGGTCACCGGAGTACTCGCCGGCCGACTGCCCCTGCAGATGCCGGGCGGCACCCGCGAAGAAGGCGGTGTTGTCGATGGTCCCCGGTACGTCGAACTCGCGGGTCAGCTTCAGCGGCTTGCCGCACTGGAGGGACTCGGCGCGGGCGAACTCCCCGGCCCGCTCCGCGAGTACCGCGGCGAAGCGGTGCAGGGCGTCCGAGCGCTCGCCGGGGGTGGCGGCGGCCCAGGCGGGGAAGGCCCCGCGCGCGGCGGCGACGGCCGCGTCCACGTCGTCGGGGCCGGCCAGCTCGTACGTGTGGACGTCCGCGCCGGTGGCCGGGTCCACGATCGTGTGCGTACGGCCGGAGGTGCCCTTGGCCGGACGGCCCGCGATGAACTGCGCGCCGTCCGCGAAGCGGTCCCGGGCCGGGAACCGGTCCGGGGTGGCGTTGTCCGGATTGTGCATGTCCGCTCTCCTCCGCCGGCGCCCGTAGCTCGGGGCGGGTGGCGTAGCTCCAGCTTGATTTGAGTGCCGATCCTGACAGAGCAAAGGGACGTCAACAAGTGATTCCGTTGTTGCCTTTTGGTTACGCGACGGAATCTGTCGACCAGGTGTCGAGTCGGCGCGGAAAAGGCAGGACGGAGTGTCAGTGGTGCGTGCCACACTCGCGTGCATGGGGAAGATCGATTCTTGGGACACCCTGATCAGGGAGGTCCGCGCGGGGGCAAGGGTCAGGTACCTGCACTTCTGGGGGCACCGGCCGCAGGCGGACGGCCGGGTCGGCGCGAGCTGTCTGAGCCAGTGGTGGCCGTCACCGTTCGTGGCCGATTCCGTGTCCTACGCGACCGCCGAGCACTGGATGATGGCCGGCAAGGCCCGGCTGTTCGGAGACGCCGAGGCGACACAGCGGGTGCTCGCCGCGGGACATCCCGCCGAGGCGAAGAAGGCCGGGCGGCTCGTGCGGAACTTCGACGAGGCGGTGTGGGTGCGCGAGCGGTTCGGCATCGTGGTCGAGGGCAGCGTGCGCAAGTTCGCCGCGGACCCCGCCCTGCGGGACTTCCTGCTGGGCACGGGCGAGCGGGTGCTGGTGGAGGCGAGCCCCGTGGACCGGGTGTGGGGCATCGGGCTGGCCGCGGCGGACGAGGCGGCTTCGCGCCCGGAGCGCTGGCGAGGGCCGAATCTGTTGGGGTTCGCCCTGATGGAGGCTCGGGAGAGACTCAGGAGCGGCACCGTCGGCATCTGACCGGCGGGGCGCCCTGTCGTCCCTGTCGTCAGGTACTCCTCGCGGTCTCTACGTCCCTGTCAGGCTCTCGCGGTCCTACCTCGCTATGAGGAACGCGATGACCACCAGGCCGAGGACGATGCCGGCCGCTCCGCAGATGATCCCGGCAAGGGCCTGGCCGGGGTTCGTCGCCTCGCCGCGGCGGACCTTCCCGCGGCCGATCATGCCGAAGATCAGGGCGAGGACGCCCAACAGCACGGCGATCGGCCACAGGCAGAAGATGACGGCCGAGATGATGCCGAGCACGAGTCCCGCCGTACCCGCGCCGTTGCTCGGCTGGGGAGTCATCCCGGGCCAGCCGTAGTACGTCCCGGTGCCCTGGGGCCTGGGGGCATGGGCGCCGCCGAGGCCGCCGTGACCACTCTGACCGGCGTAAGCGCCGTAGGAGGGCTGGCCCGGGTAGCCGTAACCGCCCGGGTAGCCGTACGGCACCTGGCTGGGACCGTCGGGGGCGATCGGCGGCGGAGGCACCGGCTGCCCCTGGTCATAGGGGGCGGCGACCGGGGGCGCGAAGGGGCCGGCGGCACCGCTCGCCGGGGCGGAGGGGTTCGGTGCGGCGAAGGGGTTCGGTGGGGCGAAGGGGTTCTGCGGGGCGAAGGGGTTGCCGCCCGAGCCGGCCGTGCCGTTCGAAGCGTTCGCGCCAGGCCCACCGTTCGCGCCGTTCGCCTGGGCGGACGGGTTCGGCGGGGCGAAGGGGGACGCCCACGGCTGCGGGGCCGGTGCGGCGTCTGCCGGGGGCGTGGCGATCGGAGGTACGTCGGCCGGAGGTGGGGCGACTGGGCTGGGGAGTGCCGTGACGGTCTGCCAGTCGTGCACGGAGGGGGGCGGCCCGGCCGGAGGGCCGGTGTCGACGGTCGGTCCGGGACCGGCGGTCGGTCCGGGGCCGGCGGTCGGTCCGGGGCCGGCGGTCGGTCCGGGGCCGGCAGACGGTCCGGTGCCGGCGGTGTCGTCGCTCGCGGGAGGCGCCCAGGGGGGCGCTGCCGAAGCCGCCGAGTCGGCCGGCCGGTCCGGCTTGTGCAGCGGCACCTTGGGAGCCGCGGCCCCGTCCCCCGTGCCCACCGGCGCGTTCGGCGTCTGCGCGTCGTCGGACATGGTGGGCCCCCTCCGTCGTGCGTGCTGTCCTGCGTGGCGTCATGCTATGCGGCTGCGCCCCGGCGCGTGCCCCCGGCCTACGATGATCCCCGAGTCACCGATCAGCCGATCACCCGCGTCCCGCCGCACCCCGGCCGGGGACGCCGTTTTGGGGAGGACCCTTGACCGACCGTCTTGTCGACCCTCGCGTACCGCGCGACCTGCACGCGTTCATCGCGTCCCTGCCCAAGGCCGAACTGCACGTTCACCACGTCGGCTCCGCCTCCCCGCGTATCGTCTCGGAACTGGCCGCCCGGCACCCCGACTCCAGGGTTCCCAGCGACCCCGAGGCCCTGGTCGACTACTTCACGTTCACGGACTTCGCCCACTTCATCGAGGTGTACCTGTCGGTCGTCGACCTGATCCGTACCCCGGAGGACGTGCGGCTGCTGACCTACGAGGTGGCCCGTGACCTGGCCCGTCAGCAGGTGCGTTACGCCGAGCTGACGATCACCCCGTTCTCCTCGACCCGGCGCGGTATCGACGAGCGGGCGTTCATGGACGCGATCGAGGACGCGCGCAAGGCGGCCGAGGCGGAGTTCGGGACCGTGCTGCGCTGGTGCTTCGACATTCCCGGCGAGGCCGGGCTCGAGGCGGCCGAGGAGACCACGCGGCTCGCCACCGACGACCGGGTGCGCCCCGAGGGGCTGGTCTCCTTCGGGCTCGGCGGGCCAGAGATCGGCGTGGCGCGGCCGCAGTTCAAGCCGTACTTCGACCAGGCGATCGCCGCCGGGCTGCGGTCGGTGCCGCACGCCGGAGAGACGACCGGCCCGGAGACCGTGTGGGACGCGCTCAACTACCTGCGCGCCGAGCGCATCGGACACGGCACCAGCGCCGCCCAGGACCCGAAGCTGCTCGCCCACCTCGCCGAGCACCGCATCGCGCTGGAGGTCTGCCCGACCTCCAACATCGCCACCCGCGCGGTCCGCACCCTCGACGAACACCCGATCAAGGAGTTCGTGCGGGCCGGGGTCCTGGTGACCGTCAACTCCGACGACCCGCCGATGTTCGGCACCGACCTCAACAACGAGTACGCCGTCGCCGCCCGGCTCCTGGACCTCGACGAGCGGGGTCTGGCCGAGCTGGCCAAGGACGGGGTCGAGGCGTCCTTCCTCACCGAGGCCGGCAAGTCCCGGATCAAGGACGAGATCGACGCGTACACCTCGGCATGGCTCGCCCCCTGAGCCCCGCCCCGGAGGGCCCCGCCACCATGAGCGACAAGCAGAACGTGACCGCCGTCGCCCACCGCGGCGACCCCTACCGCGTCCGGGAGAACACCCTCGACTCCGTGCGTTCCGCGCTCCGCCGGGGCGCGGACGCGGTCGAGGTCGACGTACGGCTCACCCGAGACGGCGTGCCCGTGCTGCTGCACGACGCGACCCTGAAGCGGCTGTGGGAGCTGGACCGGCCGCTGCTCTCGCTGTCGGCGGACGAGGTGCGCGGGCTGACCGGGGGCGGAGTCCCGACGCTGGCCGAGGCGCTGGCCGCGACCGACGGAACCCGGCTGATGCTCGACCTGCCGGGCACGCCCGGACTGCGGGCGGTGCGCCGCGTCGTGGACGTCGTGCGCGAGTGCGGGGCCGAGGACCGTGTGTACTACTGCGCGGACGCCCCGGCCATGCTCGCCGTACGCGCGGCCGACCCGGCCGCCGAGATCGCGCTGACCTGGAAGTCGCTGGCGCCGCCGCGGCCCGCGCTGCTGGCGGCGGTGCGGCCGCGGTGGCTCAACTACCGCTTCGGCCTGGTGGACCGCGATCTCGCCGACCGTGTCCACCGCGACGGCTGCCTGCTCTCCGTCTGGACGCCGGACACCCGCCGCTCGATGCTCCGGCTTCTCGACGCGGGCGTCGACTCGATCACGACGAACCGCGTCGACGTGCTGCACGCGCTGCGGGCGGGGGGAACGGGGTCCGGGCGCTGAGCGCGCCGCGGTCCGCCTCGGGGCGGTGCGGTGGGCGCGGGCGCGTCGTGGCTGGTCGCGCCGTTCCCCGCGCCCCTTTCGGGGCCGCTTCGCCTGCCCCGCTCAGAGCCGGACATCCCGGCCGAGCAACCGGCACACCGCCCTCCGCCGCGAAGCCGGTGCGGTGGGCGCGGGCGCGTCGTGGCTGGTCGCGCCGCTCCCCGCGCCCCTTTCGGGGCCGCTTCGCCCGCCCCGTTCAGAGCCGGGCATCCCGGCCGAGCAATCGGCACCCGCCTTCCGCCCTCCGCCGCGAAGCCCGCACGGCCGCTGCGGGCGCGTCGTGGCCTGTCGCGCCGTTCCCCGCGCCCCTTACGGCGCGGCTTCGCCGGCCCCGGTCAGAGACGGGATCGCTGCGGCACCGTCGCCGGGTCGGTCGGGGTCGTGCGGGTGGCGTACTGGGGTACGGGGGCGGTGTCCTTGCCGGTGTCGCGGACCAGGCCGTAGCGGATCGCGCCCTGCGCGGGGCCGGTCTCGACGTCCTTGTCCGCCGCGTCCCAGCTGGACGGGAAGACGGCCAGGCCGTAGTCGGCGCCCCGTTCGTTCACGGTGAGGGTGACGGTGCCGTCGAGGTAGAAGTACTCGTTCTGCCACATCTGCTGGGTGCCGGCCGGCAGGACGGTGTAACCGGTGTCGGGGCCGCCCATGCCGGTGGTGTCGTCGCCGGTGGGGTCGTCCATCCGACGGCCGCCGCCGGACGCCACGTGGAAGAGCCTGCCCTCGAGACCGGTCCAGGACGGCATGACGAGCGCGCCGGACCGGTACTGCGGGGAGATCTGCCAGCGCACCAGGACGTAGCCCTGCCCGGTGAGGGTCACACCGTCCCCGCGGTGGTTCATGACGGCCTTGGCCCCGCCGGTGCTGGTGATCCCGGACGCGGGACGGTGCGGCAGGGCCGCCGGCCGCGCGTCCGGGTCGGGGGCCCGGTCGACGGCGTCGACGACCGTGCCGTACAGCTCGGCCTTCGCCCGGGTCGCCGACGGCGACGCGGAAGGCGAGGCGGCGACGGACTCGGAGGTGGTCGGAGCGACCGGGGGCGACGGCGGGCGGGGCGTGCGGGTCGCGGTGGGGGCGGTGGCGGCGTGCGGCGGCGGGTCGTCGGGCGTTCGGGTGACGACGTAGGCGCCACCCGCGACGAGAGTCGCGCCGGCCGTCATGGCGACGGCTGGTTTGGCCAGCGCGCTCAGCACCTTGGCGGACCAGCCGACCGACGTGGCGGCCACCGCCGTCTTGCCGCCGAGCGCCAGCGACAGGGTGAAGCCGACGGGCACCGGGACCAGCGCGATGCCGACGAGCAGACGTTCCGCCGGTACGACCGGCTCGCGGGCGTCGCCGCAGTAGGCGCACCCCCGGATGTGCCGGGCCAGCCGCTTGCGCCACACGGAGTCGGGCCGTCCGTTCCAGCGGCCGGTCAGCTCGCGCAGGTCCGGGCAGGCGCCGTCGAGGGCCCGGACGATGCCGCGTGAGGTCTCCAGGCGTTCCTTCATCCGCTGGACGCGCACGGCGGCGTGCTGCCGGCTGATGCCGACGGCGGCCGCCAGCTCGCGCCGGGTGAGTTCACCCGCGACCTCCAGCCACCACAGCGACAGGAGCTGCCGGTCCTCGTCGTCGAGCCAGCGCACGGCTTCGGCGACCTCGCGCCGCTGGCCCTCCAACCGGAGCCGCAGCACGGTGAGTTCGGCGAAGTCGGTGGCCTCGTGCGCCGCCGACTCGTCGAGCCGGGCGGGCGTCCTGCGGCGAGCCCGGTCCCGGATCTGCCGCATGGCGATCGCCACCAGCCAGGACCGGAAGCTGTCCGGGTCGCGCAGCGAGCCGAGGTTGCCGACGGCGCGCAGCATCGTCTCCTGGACGACGTCGTCGACGTCGGCGTGGCCGTTGAGGGCGCGGCCGACGATGTTGTAGACCAGCGGCAGCCAACCCGCGACCAGCTCGTCCAGCGCCTGCCGGTCGCCGGCCTGCGCGGCCGCGATGGTCGAGCGCCAGTGCTGAGTCTCCACGGTGCCCTTTCGGTGGCTGAGGTGGGTGCTGTCCACGGCTGTCGTCGTCGGCTGGTGGTGCTGCTGTCGACGGCGTGGACGGCTGGTGCCGTCGACGGTTGTCGTTGGTTCGTGCCGTTGCCGTCGGTCGCTGGAGTCACCGCGGCGGGCGGCCGAGACGAGGTTGAGGTCGCCGCTGTGGTGCACGCACACTCTCGGGCCGGCCGGGGATCTTGGCTATGTCGGGGGTCACAGCGTGGAGACGGGGTGAAGGCCGCCGCGATAACGGTTTTTTTTCGCCTCCGCGGGGGCCCCTAGGGGACGCGCCCCCACAACTCCCGCATCTGCCACGGTGTTTGCTCGGGGTTTCGCCAGGGCCCGGGGTCCTCCCGAGTGACGATCCAGGCGTGCCGGTACGGCCGGAGGATGATCGCGGAGACACACACCCCGTCGCCCCTCTCGCCCCTCTCGCCCCCTGGAGCAACCGCATGCGGGTCCGTCGCCGTACCGTCCTCGCCGCCTCCCTCGCCCTGGCTCTGGGTGCCGGTCCGCTGGCCGCGCCCGCGTTGGCCGCCCCCGGACCGGCGGCCGCTCACAGCACGGCTACCGGCCCGGACGGCGCCGCCCTGGGCGCCGCGATCTCCGGCCTCCCGGACGCCGACGCGACCGCGGCCCTGGTGCGGGTCGGGGGAACCGACGGCAGCTGGCGCGGCAGCGCGGGGGTGCACGATCTGGAGAGCGGCCGCGCGGCGGACCCGGACGCCCGCTTCCGGGCCGGTTCCACGACGAAGGTGGTGACGGCGGCCGTCGTGCTCGACCTCGTGGCGGAGGGCCGGGTCGGCCTGGGCACGCGGGTGCGGCACTACCTTCCCGAGCTGCTCGGCCCGCGCTTCGCCGGGGTCACCGTGCGGCAGCTGCTGAACCACACCAGCGGCATCCCGGCGGGCGACGGCTTCGGGAACTCCTTCGCGGAGCAGTACGCGCACCGCTTCGACACCCTGTCGCCCCGCGACGTCGTGGCGTCGGCGGTGGCGAAGGAGCGGGAGTTCGCCCCGGGCACCCAGCAGCACTACCTCAACATCAACTACACCGTCCTGGGCCTGCTGGTGGAGAAGGTGACGGGGCGGTCGTACGCCTCGGAGGCCGCCCGGCGGGTGCTGCGCCCCGCCGGTATGCGGGACACCTGCTTCCCCGGCACCGACCCGCGCATCCGCGGCCCGCACAACCACGGCTACCAGGCGGTCCGACGGGACGACGGGACGACGGAGTTCGTCGATGTGACCGACTGGAACCAGGCGGACCGGTTCGCGGCCGGCGACATGATCTCCACCACCGCGGACCTGGAGCGCCTGGTGACCCGTCTGTTCCGCGGCGACCTGGTCCCCCGGCCGCAGCTCCGGGAGATGTTCACCCTCCCGGCGCGGATCGAGGGCGCCACCATGAGCGCCGGCCTCCAGCGCTTCGAGTTCGGCGGCCGGGTCTACTGGCTCAAGTCGGGCGCCCGCTACGGCTACGGCACGCTCGTCGCCGCGACCCGCGACCTGTCCCGCACCCTGGTCCTGTCCGTGGGCGCGACGGACGCGAAGGGTGAGGCGATGAACCCCGTCACCGAGCGGATCGCGCGGGCCGCCCTCAAGTAGCCACCGCCCGTGCGGGATGGGCGGTGACCGCACCCGCCGTCTCCAGCGCCTCCAGCCGCTTGATCTTCCTGCGTACGGCGTACAGGGGGATGACGCCGAACACCCCGAACGACATGTCGATCACCGACCACCAGAAGGGGATGTCCCGCAGCGGCCCGCAGATCAGCGCGAGCGGGATGATTCCGGCGCAGGCGATCATCCCGACCTCGACGACCCAGATGTTGCGGACCGGGTCGCGGTAGGGGCCGTAGAAGGCGACCGCGATCACGAGGTGCGCGAAGGCCAGCCAGTCGGTGCCGTAGAGGAGGAAGGGGTAGTCGGTGTCGGCGGTGTCCAGTCCGCGCCGGACGTGCTCGATCCAGTCCGTCAGGGCCGGGACGTGCTCCGGGACGGACAACGCCCGCAGGAGGTCCTCGGTCCAGCGCAGTTCGTGCACCAGGGGGAAGGCGGTGGCGCCGCTGAGCACCAGACAGACGACGAAGAGAACCAGCCATGCGCGGATGCCCTTGAGAAGGGCGGCTCTGTCGCTCATGAGGGCAGCGTACGCCTGAAATTGAACATGTTCAAAACCATGGTGCGGACGGTATCGGCGGTCCAACGCCCGGGGGCCGGAAGGCCGTCAGGTGAACGGGAGTCGATCTCCCGGTGTGGCGGGGAAGGCGAACAGTCCAGGAGCGGGCGGATGCCTCCCGACCTGCGCGGACGGTGGCTACGTTGAGGCCGTGCGGACACAGCGGCAGTCAGCGGACGGCAGGAACGAGGCTTCTCGGCAGGCTCCTGGGGTGCGCCGCACGGCCGGCCCGCCACCCGTCGGTGCCGCTCCCCAGGCGCTGCTCGCCTTCCAGCGGTCCGCCGGAAACGCGGCCACCGCGCAGGCGTTGCGGCGCGAGCGGCCGGGGCCCGACCGCACCGCCAGCCGGCAGCGAGCGGTGCCCCCGCTGCCGGATGTCGAGGAGCGCACGGAGACGGGATTCGTGCTGCCGTCGTACCTGCTGGAGTTGGAGGCGGGCGGCCTCTCCACGGCGTACGGGCTGACCGGGCACGAGTTCGTGCGGCACGCGGTGGCCGCCGTGGTGGGACACGGCGAGGGCACGGTCGCCGGCATCGCGTCCGAACTGGCCGGACGGCCGGAGAGCTTCTTCGGCCGGGGCCGGGCCTTCGCCGTCCAGGGCACGAAGGGCAAGGAGTCGTACGACGTCACCGTCGCCGTCTCCAGAGCCCCTGGCGACAAGCCGCCCGTCTTCCAGCCCCCGGCCCTGTCGGCCGACGCCTCGCCCGGCACCGACGAGGTGCCGCAGGCCGAACTGGAGGACGCGGAGGGCAAGGAGACCAAGGTCGACGTCCAGCACAACACCTCCGCCGGCGTGAGCACCACCGCCGGCGGCTCCACCGGCAAGGGCGCGGGCGGGCTCGCCTTCGGGCTCGCGCCTGTCGCGCCCGCCGTCTGGGTGGGCGGCGCCGCCACCGCCAACTTCCAGCCCTGGCAGTCCTCCCGGGAGTCCCGAAGCCAGCGCAACGTGGCCGAACCGCGCGTGCTGCGCAGCGACAAGGGCTCGGTGGAGGTGCCCCGCAGGGTGCGCTACGAGGTGCGGATCAAGAAGCACGGCACCCCCGGCGAGCAGACCTTCCAGGACGTGGGCACCCTCACCCAGCGGGTGCCCACCGAGCACCTGGTTCCCGTCGGCACCGACGCGCCGCCCGCGCCGCGGCCGGTCCGCGCCGACACCGCACGGGCCGTCTCGCTCGCCGACTCCCTGGCCCCGGTCGGCGTGACCGACACCGCCGCGCCCCACCGGGGCGGCGGCGGGCTCTTCGACGCGGTCGCCTCCGTACTGCACCCCTCGCTCACCGCACCCGGAGCGCCCGGCCTGGACCGTCTGTACCGGGCGACCTCTCCGGCGACCGTCCTGGAGGACATGCCCCGGCTGCTCCGCGACGGCGTCACCGGCGAGGACCTGCACGCCAAGGACGGCGACAGCACGGGCAGTTACCGGATGCGCGCCGAGATCACCGGCCTCTCCCCCGCCTGGGGCACCGGCAGGACGCAGCTGCGCACCCACCAGCAGACGCAGAACACGGTCACCGACTCCGCGGGCAAGGGGCGGGCCGTCTCGGGCGGCCTGGGTCCGGCGATCGGCGTCGGGGCGGCCGCCAACGCGGCCGTCGTCCGGGGTACGGCCATGCCGGTCGCGGGTGCCCGCAAGGCGCGGTTCACCGTGGCCGAGCAGACCGTGACCAGCCGGCAGGGCGCGGAGGTCCGCGGCGACAAGGTGCTCTACCTGGGGACCGTGAAGTTCACCGTGGAGGGCACGGGCCCCCGCTCGGCGCGGATGGTCCTCGACCCCGGCACCCGGGTCGCCGAGCACTCGATGAAGGTCTGGATGAGCCTGCGGGCCGACGAGGCGCGGGACCTCGGGCTGCCGTTGCCGCCGGGAGTGACGGCGGGCGAGTTCCTCGAGAAGCCGAAGCGGACCGACGAGAACGGCGACGAGGTGGACGTCGAACGTCACCTTCCCTTCGGCGCCATGGGGTCCAGTGTCACCCTCAGCCGGCTCGACACCGGCCCCCTGGTGAAGGCCGTACGGGAGCTGTTCGCCACCGACCCCCGGCTGGCCGGCTACCTCCCCGCCTTCGGTGTCACCCCGCCGGGGGCGCACACCGGCAGGGAGGAGGCCGAGGCCCAGCGCGACAACCACCGGGAGCTGATGACGGCCCTGGCGGAGACCAACCTCAGGGTCAACAAGGACCAGTTGCTGTCCACCGGCATCCGGGTGCGGTTACGCCGCAAGACCACGATGCACGCCCACGACGTGCAGATACACCTCAAAGGCGCCCTCCGCGAGACCGGTTACCTCGGCGACACCAAGGACTGGATGGTCCGCAGCCACTCCGGCGTCGCCGGCAACACGCAGAGCGGGCGCAGCAGTTCACGCTCCATCGGCGGTCTGGTCCTCGCCCAGGCCCGGCTGGTCCCCGGCGTCCTGACCGGCGGGGCCCGCGTCGAGAGACACCGCGTCGGCACCCGCCGTAACCAGGCCGGCCCCACCACACGCACGGACCTGCTGACCAACGGCTCCGAGACGGCCGCGACCTTCGGAGCGGCCCTGCGCCTCGACGTCGACGTCACCATGACCTCCCGGCCGCGCAAACTCGCGCGCGGCCTCACCCCCGGCTCCCCCGGTCGGGACGTGCCGGAACCGAGGACGCTGGCCGGGCTGCACCTGGACGAGCAGGACGTACGGCTGCTCACCCCGGCGGAGTTCACCCTGGACGACGACGGGAAGCGGCGGCACGAGGCGGTGGCCGGCGCCCGCCGGGCGCGGGCTCCGCGCCCCGACTGGGACGTCGCCGCCACGGGCATCGGCGACCTGGCCGCGCTCGTCCCCCGACCGGCCGTCGGACAGGCGCTGCGGGACTGGCAGTTGGTGGAGACCGTCGGCGACGGACAGCCCGTCCGAGACCTCGCGCTGACCCTGCTGTCCCGGGCCGCCGCCCGCAACAAGGACCTGCGCGAGGACCCGGCACTCGCGACGGAGGGGCTCGCCCCGCGGCTGGCGGTCGAGGAGCGGTTCAGCCCGCAGACGATCACGGCCTCGCTGCGGCAGGCCGCGTCGTCGGGCTGGGTGGTGAAGAACCTGCGCCACCCGCGCCGTCTTGCCGCACTGAACGGGGCCGTCGGCATCCGGCTCACGCTGACCAACCCGAAGTTCGTGCACCGGGGCGCCGGTCCCGGCACGGAGACCTTCGTCCTCGGCGGGCACCAGGCCGCCGGACAGCACGGGCAGAGCACCACCAGCACGGTGCAGGCCGGGGTCATGGGCACGGAGAACGGCCCGGCCTGGCGCACCGGCCAGGGACTGTCGGCGTACCGGACCGGCAGCGAGGGCGGCGCCGAGTCGTCCGGCGTGTCCGGCACGGTCGAACGCAACGCCCACACGCCGAGGAAGGCCCCCCTCTACCTGGTCCAGTGCGACCTGCTGGTGAACATGGTCGCGGAGGTCGAGGTCACCGGCGGCGGCCCGTACGTGGCGAAGGCCGCGCGGACCCTGCCGGCCGAAGCGGCGGTGTGGCTGACGGAGGCGCAACTGCCGGCGTCGATCCGCCGACAGCTGAAGCTGGACGCGGAGCCGGTGGAGGAGCCGGTCACGAAGCCGCTCGCCGCGTCCTCGTCCCCGCGCGGCGAGAGCGGGCCGGAGAGTTCCCGGGCGGCCGCGGCACGGGCCGGCGCGCGGGAACGGGTTGACGCGCGGGAGCGGGCGGACGCCCCGGAGCGGACGGACTCCCCGGAGCGGACGGACTCCCCGGAGCGGGCGCCCGCGGGCCGGGAACCGGCCGATGGCCGACGGCGGACCGGCACGCGGGAGCGGGCGGACGCCCCGGACCGGGCGCCCGCGGGCCGGGAAACGGCCGATGGCCGACGGCGGACCGGCACGCGGGAGCGGGCGGACGCCCCGGACCGGGCGCCCGCGGGCCGGGAAACGGCCGATGGCCGACGGCGGACCGGCACGCGGGAGCGGGCGGACGCCCCGGAGCGGACGGACTCCCCGGAGCGGGCGGCCGCGGGCCGGGAAACGGCCGGTGGCCGACGGCGGACCGGCCCGGAGACGACGGCCGATGGCCTGCCACGGACCGGCACGGAGACGGACACGGCCGGCCGCGGGAAGCCGGCCGATGGCACGGACACGGCGGGCGCCCGGCGGCGGGCCGGCGACACGGACACGCCCGGCGGCCCGCGCCAGGCGGGCGGTGGCCCGGAGACGGCCGCCTCCTCCTCGTCCACGGCCGCCCACCCCGGCCCCTCCCTCGCCCGCGGCCTCCCCCTCGGCTTCGGCATGGTCGAGGATCTGCCGAACTTCGTACCGCTGTTGGACACCCTGCGCTCGCGGCTCGCGCGAAGCGGACGGCAGGATCTCGCCGAGGCCCTGTTGCCCAGGCAGCAGCTCAAGGACCGCAACGACAACGTGCAGCGCCTGCTGCGCGTCCTGGACCGGGACGGTTCGGCCGGGCTGTTGTCCGGGGCCATGGACGGCGGGGTCACGGTCGAGCTGTTCGACGGGCGCAGGACGCCGTACTGGGCGGTCTTCAGGGTCGACCGCGTGGGGGACGCCACACCGGCCGGCGCGGCGGACGACGGCCGGGACATGGAGTACATCACCTCGGCCGTCGCGCAACAGGCAGACTCCCACGACGAGGGCGTCGTGACCGGCGTGGAGGCCGTCTTCGCGGGTTCCGGCAAGCCGGAGGCAGGGGCGGGCCAGTTGAAGAGCACGGGTGGTGCGGCGGGCGTCGGCCTCGCCTCCGGCGACTCACGGCGCGGTGGCGCGGTGAGCCGGGGCCAGCTGGGGATGAAGACGGTCGCGGAGGCGTCCGCCGTGAAGTCGGCGAGGATGCGCGTGCCGATCCGGGCGAGCCTCGAACTGCACCGGGGCGACACCCGCCTGGGTCTCGCGCGGATGGACGATCTGGCGCTGACCCACCGCGTGCCGGAGAAGGACCTGGCGGCGCTCGGCCGGATGTCCGCTCCCCGGCCGGAGGCGCCGCGTGCCGAGCGGGGCCGGCGGGATGCGGCCGGTGCCCCGGCGGCCGGGCTCGGCACCTGGCGGGCGCGGGGCGTGCGGCTGCCGATGGAGGCGCAGGTGAACGGCTTCCAGGGGGCGCCCCGAGTGCGGGAGTTGGTGAACTCCGCGGTCCGGGAGGCGGGTGGCGGCGGCCGGTTCCGGGACAAGGGGCAGGCGGCCGCGTACACGCTGAACGAGGCGGTCTCCACCGAGTGGCTGATCGCGGCGCTGCCGCTGCTGACCTCCGCCGGGGCGGACCTGCCGCCGGTGCACGCGAGTGGCGCCGAGGGCCAGGACCTGCGCGCCTCCGTGCACGCACGGCTGCGGAACGGGCGGGTGCTGGGCGTCGGCGACAGAATGACCTTCGAGACGGTGGGGCAGAGCCACCTGGACGCGCCTCGCCCCACCCAGACGGACGGTCTGAGCTCCACCGACCGCGGCAGGAGCGCACGGGGTCTCGCGGGGGCGGGTCTGCTCAACGCGGACGAGTTCCGCCTCAACCAGCTCATGGGCAACGCCGACGGTGCGGGCGGCACGGCCGACGGCGCGGTGAACTCGGCCGGCTCGATGCCGCTGCACAAGCCCAAGTCGGCTTCGTGTCTGGTCCAGTTCACGCTGGATGTCAGGGTGGTCGCCCAGGTGACCAACCGGGTCCGCACCTCCCGCACCGCCACCGCCGTACGGGAGATGACGCTGCCGACTCCGGTGGTGATCCGTATGCCGGAGCCGGTGGTGCGCCGCATGCTGAGCACCGAGGGCGCGCGGGTCGAGGACCCCGACAACCACCTCGGACCACGACAGCCGGTGGTGGCGCCACCCGCCGTGCCCTAGGGCATCTCCAGCGCCTGGCTCAGCTCGTTCCGCCGCCGTATCCCCAGTTTCTTGTAGGTGCTGGTGAGATGGGTCTCCACGGTGCGGCGGGCCAGGTGCAGCAGACCGGCGATCTCCCCGTTCGTGCGGCCGTCGGCGGCCAGTTGGGCGATGCGCCGCTCGCTGCCGGTGAGGGAGCCGGAGCCGGTGCGGGCGCCGGCCGAGCGGCGGGCGCCGCCCTCGCGCAGGGCCTCCTCGGCGAGGGTCCGCAGTCGTGGCGCGCCGAGGCGTTCGGCGCGTTCGGCCGCCTCCCGCAGGCAGTGCCGGGCCCGGACGCGTTCTCCGGCGGCGGTCAGCTGGCGGCCCTGGGCGATCAGCGCGGCCACCAACTCCGGCTCGGCGACGTCGGGGGCGTCCCGCAGCAGTCGTACGGCCTCCTCGGCGAGCTCCAGGCCCCGGCGGCCGCCGGTGACCGTGCCGAGCACCCGCAGGGCGCGGCCCGTCGTGCGCGGTGTGCCCCACACCCGGGCCAGCCGCAGCTCCTCCGTGGCCAGGGCGAGCGCCTCCCGGGGGCTGCCGAGGGCGAGGCGGCACTCGGCGGCGGCCGTGCGCCACGGTGTGACGACGGGGCTGACCACCTGGCGGGCGCCCTGCCGGCGGCCGCACTCCAGGAAGTCGTGCAGGGCCGCCGCCGGATCGCCCGCCGCGGCGCGCTGCACACCCCGCGCGTACAGGAACCGGTTCAGTTCCCAGGAGTCGGGCGCCGCCCGCAGGTCGAAGCCGTCGGCCAGGCGTTGCGCCTCGGCCGCGCGGCCGGTCTCCACGAGTGCGATCAGGGTGTGGGCGTGCGCGTTGGAGGGTCCGGCGTCCGAGGTGACGGGGGGCTCGGCGGGCAGCCGCGTGTACTCGCCCCGGGCGGCCGCGATGTCGGCCCGTACGTTGAGCAGCGCCTCGTGCATGGGGTGCAGCAGGTCGGGACGCTGGCCGGCCAGGCCGCGGTCCACGAGCCGCTCCGCCTCGTCGAGGTGGTCGGCCCACTGGGCGACGGCGGCGGCCGTGCCGAGCAGGAAGGGCTCGGTCAGTGGTTCGGCCGGCTCGGCGAGCAGGGTGCGCATCCGCTGCATCGCGTCGTCCGCCGAGGTCAGTCCGGCCGTTGCCGCGTGTCGTACGAGCAGCGCCCGGGCGGCCGGGCCGACCAGCCGCGGGGAGTGTTCGGCGGTGTCGCACAGCCACCGGTACACCTCTCCGCGGACCGTCTGGTCCTGGTCGGAGAGCAGGGCGGACGCGCTCTGCAGGGTGCCGGCCAGGTCGGAGCGGTCGCCGATGTCGGGGTGGTCGGCGAGCTGGCCGTTCACCGTGCGCAGTACCTCCACGGCGGCGCGGGTCTTGCCGCGCCCGGCGAGCGCGGTGCTCAGGGCCACCGCCGTGCGTACCCGGTCCTGCGGTGCGCCCGCGAGCCGCAGCGCCTCGGACAGCCGGGGTATGCCGGCCGAGGAGTCCGTGCCGGCGCACTCCAGGGAGCCCAGCTCGGTCAGCAGCCGTTGCCTGCGTTCGTCGGACAACGGCTCCTCCAGCGCGCGGCGCAGGAACACGACGGCGTCGCCGTCGCGGCCGTCACGCAGGGCGAGGGACGCGGCGTCCTGGAGCACGGCCGGCGCCCAGGCGGTGCCGGCCGGGCCGGACAGCAGCAGTTGCCGTGCCACGGTCTCGGTGGGGGCGCCGCGGTGCAGCATCGCCTCGGCGGCCGCCCGGTGCGCGGCCCGCCGCCGCTCCGCGGGCACGCCGGCGAGGACCGCGTCCCGCAGGAGGGGGTGGGCGTAGCGGGGGCGGCCGTCGGCGTCGGGGCGCAGCACGCCGAGTCCGGTCATGGCGGTGAGCCAGCCCGCGACCCGGGCCGGGTCGGCGCCCGCCAGTCCGGCGAGCAGGCCGGCGAGGCCCTCGTCGGGGCAGCCGGGATCGCCGCCCGGCTGGCCCACCGTCGTGCGGTCCCATCCCTCGTCGAGGGCCGCGAGGACGCGCGCCGACTCCGCCGTGCCGGGGCCGGCGCTGTCCAGCCACCAGCGCACGGCCGCCGGGTATGCCCCGGGGTACAGCGCGGCGGACGTCTCGGGCACGGTGGGGTGCCGGCCGGGGGCGCCGAGGTCGTCGAGGAGGGCGCCGAGCAGCAGGGGGCTGCCCGCGCCGGCCCGCACACAGCTGTCGATCCACGGCGTGGTGGCCGACGGGAACCGCGCACGCACCAGTCCGGCCGCCGAGTCCGCGGTGAGCGGGGCGAGGGTGTGGGTGTGCACGAGGGCCGGCGAGAGGGTGTGGGTGAAGCCGGGGGCGGGCGGGTCGATGTCGTACTGGCTGCGTTCGGTGACGGCGAGCAGGACCGGCAGCGGTAATCGGTCCACGTGCCGGGCGGACTCCACCAGCCAGCGGTGCGAGGGGGCGTCGGCGAGGTGGATGTCGTCCACGGCGAGCAACAGTGGTGAGTCGTCGGCGTACGAGCGCAGGACCCGCCGCAGCAGTGCGGCCCGCTCGCGTTCGTCGCCCGCCGTGTCGAACTGCTCGAATCCGGGTACGGGCGCGAGGAGTTGGAGTACGGCGGCGAAGGGCACGCCGGCGTCGCCGGGCGAGCAGCGGGCGCGCAGCACCCGCATGCCGTGAGTGGCCGCGGCCTCGGCGGCGGCCTCCAGGACGGTGGTCCGGCCGGTGCCGGTGGCCCCGCGCAGCAGCACCAGGCCGCCCGAGCCGGCCCGGGCCCGCGCGGCTCCGGCCGCCAGCAGCGCGACGGCTTCCCGGTGCTCGCGCGGCAGTTCACGCTGCGGTACGGACATCCGTGCCTCCTTGGTCGGGCGTGACGCCTTCCGCCGGGGAAGACGTCCACCGACGGGGTGCGGTGACGTGAGAAGTGCAACGGCCGTGCAACACGGGCGCCGTGGTACCGGACGGGCGGTCGCCGTCGTGGTCGTCGTGGTCGTCGTACGGCCGATCTCGTGGTGCTGCTCGTGGTGCTCCACGATTGCGCCCGTCCCGTCCGCCACACGAGTGTGAAGAGTGCACGCCTGCCACCGGCTTTACCGAGGTGGCGCACACGTGGACATAGGGGAAACGCTTGCTCAGCCAATCGCGCACCACACACCCGGGTACGGCCGACTCGGCGGACCGGGTACCCGTGGCGGTGCACGCCTCGGACCCGATCTCGCGGGAGGGAGCGCTCAGCCAGCTGCGCCGGTACCCGGAGGTCCTCCTTCGCGAGGAGAGCGAGTCGGGGCCCGGCACGGTGGCCCTGCTCGTCGAGGAGTCACTCGACGAGGCCGCGCTGACCCGGCTGCGCCGGCTGGTGCGCAGCGAGGGCGCGCGGGCGGTGCTCGTGGTGGGCGCCCTCCGGGAGAGCGAACTGCTCGACGTGATCGAGTGCGGGGTCGGCGCCATCGTGTGGCGCAACGAGGCCACCGCGACCCGCCTGGTGCAGGCCGTGCTCGCGGCCGCCCGCGGTGACGGCGACCTGCCGGCCGATCTGCTCGGCCGGCTCATCAGCCAGGTGGGCTCGCTGCATCGCAGTGCCGCCGGCCGGTCCGGCGCACCGGCCTCGGGGCTGACACCGCGTGAGGTCGACGTCCTGCGGCTGGTCGCCGAGGGACTCGACACCGGAGAGATCGCCAGCAAGCTGTCCTACTCCGAACGGACGGTCAAGAACGTCATGCACGGGCTGACCACCCGACTGCATCTGCGCAACCGTGCCCACGCCGTGGCACATGCCCTGCGGGAAGGCTACATCTGACCGAACGGGCATCCGAACCCGGCCCCGCGGGCAGCCCGGTCTGCCCCGCGGCCGTCCCCGGCGTGCCTGCGGGCACGGGCCGGTCGGAGGCAGGATCGGGTACGGCGGCAGGTGACACACAGGGCGTCCGCCCTGGCACGGCAGGGCGGGAGCACGACAGTGATCCACGAAGTGGACGAGGTCCTCAAGGGGCTGCTCGGCGGTGGCGCGCTGGCCGGTTCGGGCATCGACGTCGCCCTCGACGCCCCCACCCGCGACTGGGCCGCCCGCCGCAACGCGCCCACCATCAACGCGTATCTGTACGACATCCGGGAGGACGTGACCCGCCGCCAGCGCGGGCACGTGCCGGTACGCGACGACCTGGACGTGATCGTCAAGCTCCGCCAGCCGCCGCGCTGGTTCCGGCTGTCGTATCTGGTGACGGCGTGGACGAAGCAGCCCCAGGACGAACACCGGCTGCTGTCCGCCGTGATGGCCACGCTGATCCCGCGCGAGCTGATCCCACCCGCCGAACTCCCGGGCGCCCTCGGCGCGCTGGGTCTGACGGTGCCGTTGTCGGTGGCCGGCATCCAGTCGGAGTCGCGTTCCCTGGCGGAGATCTGGTCCGCGCTCGGCGGCGAACTCAAGCCGTCCCTCGACCTCGTGGTCACCGCCCCCTTCCCGGCCTATCCGGAGTACGACGCCGGCCCGCCCGTCACCGAGGGCGCCGCGATCCGGGTACGCACCATGGACGACACCCCGCCGGAGGCGGAGGAACGCGCGCACCGGCCACGGCAGGTGACGGCGGCCCGGGAGGCGCGGGAAGCGGCGGTCCGGGAGGCGCGGGAGGCCGCGCGGGCCGGTCGCGGGCCGGGCAGGACGACGTGACCGCACAGACCGCGGCGTACGAGGTGACGGAGGCAGAACCGGCCGCCGCCCTCCTCCACCGGGTGACCGGCCTGCGGGACCGCGTCGCCCTGCTGGTCGACCACCGCGCCGCCGACGACCCCACGGCCGCCGACCCGCTGCGCGGCCTGTACCTGCCGGAGGACGCCGTACGGCATCTGCTGCGTCCGGCGGAACCCGCGGGGCTCGCCCCGCCGGACCCGGCCGAGCCGCCGCACGACCGCCTGACCGAACTCGCCGCGCGCCTGGACCTGACCGAACTCGACGCCCTGCTGCTGCTGATCGCCCTCGCCCCCGACCTGGACCGCGGGTTCGAGCAGTTCTACGGCTATCTCAACGACGACGTGAGCCGGCGGCGGGCCACCGTCGCGCTCGCCCTCGACCTGTGCGGCCTCCCCGTCCACCTGCCCGCCGCACGCGCCCGGCTGCATCCCGCGGCCCCGCTGTGCGCGCTCGGACTGCTCGTGCTGGAGGAACCCGAACGGCCTTTCCTCAGCCGTTCGTTGCGGGTACCCGACCGGCTCGTGGCGCACCTGCTCGGCGACGACACCCCCGACGCGGCACTCGCCGGCCACCTTCTCCCGCTGACCGCGCCCGTGGAGTTCCGCGAGGACGAGGAGGCAAGCCAGGACGGCGAGTTCAGCCGTTTCACGCACCGGCTCGCCGCCCGGCTGGCCGCCGGTCGCCCGTTCACCGCCTATCTCCGCGAGCGCCGCGAGGGCGACGGAGTCGCGTCGGCCGCGGCCGCCCTGCACATCGCCGGCGTCCCCGCGCTGCGCTACTCGGGCCCCGAGGACCGCGTACCCGACCTGCTGCGGGAGGCGCGGCTGACCGGCCGCGCGGTCGTCGTCACCGGCCTGCCGGACAAACCCGCCCCGCTGGTCCGCGAGTTGGCCTCGGCCGCCGACGTACCCGTGCTGATCACCGGGGCGCGCCCCTACGACCCCGAGTGGTGCGACCACGATCCCCTGGTCCTGGAGGCGCCCCCGCAGCGCGCGGGCGCGGTCCGCGCCTGGTCGGCCGCCCTCGGCGAGGAGCCCGGCTTCGACCTCGCGGCCACCGTCGCCCCGTACCACCTCGCGGGCGACCACATCACCCGGGCCGCCCGCGCCGCCCGGCACCTGGCCGCCTTCGACGGCACCCCCCTCAGCCCGGCCCACCTGCGTCTCGCCGCCCGCCAGCAGTCCGCCTCGGGTCTGGAGCAGCACGCCCGAAGGATCCGGCCCGACGTCGACTGGCGGGACCTCGTGCTGCCCGAGCAGCCGCTGGGCCGGCTGCACGAACTCGCCCTGCGCGCCCGCCACCGCGACCGGGTCCTCGGCGACTGGCGGCTCAGCGCGGGCGGCGGCCGCGGCCGGGGTGTCCTCGGCCTGTTCGCGGGCGAGTCCGGCACCGGCAAGACGCTCTCGGCGGAGGTGGTCGCGGCGGAACTGGGCCTGGACCTCTACGTGGTCCAGCTGTCGTCCGTGGTCGACAAGTACCTCGGCGAGACCGAGAAGAACCTGGAACGCATCTTCACCGAGGCCGACCGCACCGACGCCGTCCTCCTCTTCGACGAGGCCGACGCCGTGTTCGGCAAACGGTCCGAGGTGAAGGACTCGCACGACCGCTACGCCAACATGGAGAGCGCCTACCTGCTCCAGCGGCTGGAGTCCTTCGACGGCATCGCCCTGCTCACCACCAACCTGCGCGCCAACATCGACGAGGCGTTCACCCGGCGCCTGGACCTGATCGTCGACTTCCCGTTCCCCGACGCCGGCCAGCGCGGCGCCCTGTGGCGGCACAGCCTCACCCACGTACCCTGCGTGCAGGACATCGAACTCGGCACGGTGGCCGCCGACTTCGAGCTGGCGGGCGGTTCCATCCGCAGCGCCGTGGTCACCGCCGCGTATCTCGCCGCCGGCCGCGACGACCTCGTCACCGCGGCCGACCTCCTGGAGGGCGCCCGCCGCGAGTACCGCAAGGCGGGCCGCCTGGTGCCGGGTGAGGGTGCCTGGTAGGCACCGGAACTGTCTGTCGGCTCACTCTCCCGAGGCGGGGACGACCTGCCATTCCTGGTCGTCGGTGCGGGAGCAGTCGAACAGGGTGAGGTTGGCGTCGTTGCCGCCGGTGCTGTAACCGGCCACGTCGAGGCACTTGTTGTTACTGGCGAAGTTCCGGATCCAGTAGGCGCCGCTCGGCTGCTTCTGGATCCACCACAGCTGGTTGTCCCCGGTCGTGCCGTTGCACGTGAACTCGGTGATCGCGGTCCTGATGGGCTGCGCCCCGTAGTTGGGCAGGTCCATGCAGAGCTGGTCCTTGACGTTGCGGATCTGGAAGAGGGGACGGCTTCCCGGGCCCCCCTTCGGATACTTCACCTCGAGGTTCCACCGCTGGTTGTCGCGCGTGGTGTCGTCGCAGACGTACTGGCGTACGGGGCCGTCGGTCCTGCCCTTGTCGTAGCCGGGGACGTCCGCGCACTTCTTGGTGGTCGTGTTGCGCAGCACGATGTCGGTCGCGGGCACCACGGGCTTGGCGGTTTTCTTCTTGGGCGCGGCCGGAGCACCACCGCCGCCACCGCCACCACCGCCCGAACCGCTGTCCTTCTCCTCTTCGTCGCCGGCGGCGGTCTCCGGCGCCGCGGGCGCGGCCTCCTCGGACGGGGGTGCCGGCGTCAGGGCCGGTGTGGGCGTCGGTGAGGGTGCGAGGGTGGCGCCGGCCTCGACGGTCTTCTCGTCGGCTCCGCTCCTGACGGGTGGCTTGTAGGCGATCCACAACATGACGAAGGTCAGCGCCAGAGCCAGGAAAAGCCCGAAGAACGTGGCCAGCCAGCGCGGCAGGAACCCCCGCTGCACATACGTGCCCTCCACCGGCATCGGCTGAGCACCCGAACGCAGCACCGACAACGTGTACGGCCGCTGCTCCTTCGCCCCGAACCAGATGATGTTCCGCGGCTTCAACGTCGCCTTCACGAACACCGCACGACCCGGCTCCACCTGCACATTGCCCGGACGCAGGTCGTACGACAGATGATCACCCGTGTCGCCGCCACTCAGCGACGCCGTCAGCCTGGTATTGCCCAGATTGTCGATCGCCAGCCGCGGCCGCCCCCGAAAACGCCCCTTCACCGTCGGCGGCACCAACTCCGCCCGCACCTCCGTGAACGGCGTGACCGTCAGATTGCCCTCCGGAACCGTCGTCGCCTCCGGATGCTCCGTCGGCGTGATCCGCACCGCATACGCGTTCGGCCCCGCACTCGCATCCGACGTACGCGGCGGCGCGAACGTCAACTCCACCGTCCCCGTCGTCCCCGGAAACAACCGCAACGACGACGGCTCCACCGTCGTCCACGGCGCCACCGGCCCCACCGCCTCGAACCGGTACTCGTCCACCACGTCCCCGGTATTACGCAACCGCAGCCGTACACGCGTACTGCCACCCGGGTCCACCGAAGCGGAGGCGGGTTCCAGAGAAGTCCACAGGCTCACGCGTCGACGCTAGTGCGGACCCCTCGCCCGGTCAGGAGCCTCGAGTGCAGAGCTCGGTGCCCTCGCGGCCCTCCGGGCGGTCCGGGCAGTCCCGGTCCGGGCAGTCCCGGTCCCGGCAGTCGCGGTCCGCTTCCGACGGCTCGCCGCGGACGGCGTGCTCCCCACAGCCCCCGAGACGGGGACCGCGGAGCGGTCCGTCAGGGGCCGGCCAGGTCGGGGGTCTCGCCCTGGGCCACCTTGCGGCCGTTGGAGGTCGACTGGCGCTCGAACGGGTCGCCGGGCGAGGAGACCTTCGTCCCCGACCCGTTGTCGGTGCCCGCCACCTGCCCCATGCTCTGCTGACGGACGTGGTCGAGCTCGTGGTAGATCGTCTCGTCGTCCAGTCTCGACGAGCCCGAGACGATGTCCGAACCGGTGGTGTAGGCCTTGGCCTGGAACTCCTGCGCCGACCGCTGGGCCACCGGCCCGGAGTGCACGCGGACATGGGCGAAACTCATGCCGTACGCCTGCTCGGCCCGGTGCTGGATGCGCGGCTCCAGTGGCGAGTGGGGCGAGCTGACCGCGTCGAAGACCGAGGAGCGCCGCTGGACGGACGGCCGCTCCTCCGCCCGCTGGACGGCCGCCCCCTCGTGGCCGCAGTCCGCGCTGTGCTCGTGCCGCGCCTCCCCGATCGCGCGCGTCACCGCGGCGTTCCCCGCGGTGCGTTGCAGGGCGAGCAGCGGCGGCGGCGACGCGGCCGGCCTGAGCGGGACGGCGGGCTTCCGGTCGGCGGACGAACGGTTCTCTTCGTGTGCGCGCATGGGCCTTCCCGGTCCGGGCGACGGGTGGTCGTACTCCACGGAATAACGCACCGGCCGGCCCGGCGGAAGGTCCGAAGGGGCAGACCCGGGGGCGCGGCCGACGGCCGGCGGGACGTGAGGGCGCGCCGGACTGCCCTTGCGGGCAGCGGGGTTGCCCCCGGTCCGGCACCGGCGGACGTTTCGCCGGCGCCCCGCGCGCGTGAGGCTGGAGAGGTTCCTGTCTCGTACCCCGAGGAGAGCAGAGCATGCCGTCCTACCTGTCGCCCGGCGTATACGTCGAGGAGGTGGCCAGCGGCTCGCGTCCCATCGAGGGAGTGGGCACGTCGGTCGCGGCCTTCGTCGGGCTCGCGCCGACCGGTCCGCTGAACGAGCCGACGCTGGTGACCAACTGGACTCAGTACGTCGCGGCCTTCGGTGCGTTCACCGACGGCTACTACCTCGCGCACTCCGTCTACGGCTTCTTCAACAACGGCGGTTCGGCGGCCTATGTCGTACGGGTCGGCGGCTCCGCCGACGGTGCGTCCGAGGGCTCCCCGGCCGCGCTGACCGGCTCCGCCGCCCCGGCCGCGCTGCCGCCGGCCGAGCCGAAGCAGCTCGGCACCTTCTCGGTGACCGCCATCGCGGGCGGTTCGCTGAGCGTCGAGGTCGCCGACCCGGAGGGCGAAGGCCCCGCCGAGCGGTTCAAGCTGATCGTGAAGGACGGCGACAAGTCCGTCGAGACCTTCGACGTGACCGCCAAGAAGGGCGGCCGCAACTACGTCGTCACGCAGGTGAAGGAGCGCTCCAAGCTCATCACCGTGCAGGAGGCCGCGCCCGCCGCGCAGCTCGCCCGGCCCGACAACCAGACCGTGGCGCTCGCGTCCCCGGCCCCTGTGGCCGCCGCCCCGGCCGCCCCGGCCGCCGGTGACGACTCCCACCCCGGTCCCGCCGAGTATCTGGGCGACTCCGCCGACCGCACCGGCTTCGGCGGCCTCGAGGCGGTGGACGAGATCTCGATGGTCGCCGTCCCCGACCTGATGGCCGCCTACCAGCGCGGCGCGATCGACCTGGAGGCCGTCAAGGCGGTCCAGCTCGGTCTCATCGCGCACTGTGAGCTGATGGGCGACCGGGTCGCGGTGATCGACCCGCCGCCGGGCCTCAACGCCCGTCAGATCCGGGTCTGGCGCCAGGAGACCGCGGGTTACGACTCCAAGTACGCGGCCCTGTACTACCCCTGGATCAAGGTCTTCGACCCGGCGTCGGGCCAGTCGAGGGTGATCCCGCCGAGCGGTCACGTGGCCGGTATCTGGGCCCGCAACGACTTCGAGCGCGGCGTGCACAAGGCGCCCGCCAACGAGGTCGTACGCGGTGCGGTGGACCTGGAGATCCAGATCACCCGCGGTGAGCAGGACCTGCTCAACCCCATCGGCGTCAACTGCATCCGCGCCTTCCCGGGCCGCGGCATCCGCGTCTGGGGCGCCCGCACCATGTCCTCGGACCCGGCCTGGCGCTACCTGAACGTGCGCCGGTACTTCAACTACCTGGAGGAGTCGATCCTCCTCGGCACCCAGTGGGTGGTGTTCGAGCCGAACGACCACGCGCTGTGGGCCCGGATCCGGCGCAACGTCTCGGCGTTCCTCGTCAACGAGTGGCGCAGCGGCGCCCTCTTCGGCCAGCGGCCGGAGGAGGCGTACTACGTCAAGTGTGACGAGGAGACCAACCCGCCGGAGTCGGTCGACGTGGGCCGCGTCATCTGCGAGATCGGTGTCTCGCCGGTCAAGCCGGCCGAGTTCGTGATCTTCCGGCTGGCCCAGTTCTCCAGCGGGGGCGGCGAGTTGGAGGAGTAGGCGGCCCCGCCTGCGCCCCCGGCCTCACGCGATCGTCAAAAGCCTTAGAAGGACAGCGAACAGATGACTCTCACCCAGGGTGACTCCCTCACATCACATAATTTCGGCCTCCAGATCGACGGCGTGATGGTCGAGTACCTCACGTCGGTCGACGGCCTCAACATGGAACAGGACGTCATCAAGAGCCCGC
The DNA here is from genome assembly GCF_041435115.1 of Streptomyces sp. NBC_00289. NCBI lineage: Bacteria > Bacillati > Actinomycetota > Actinomycetes > Kitasatosporales > Streptomycetaceae > Streptomyces > Streptomyces sp. NBC_00289. The sequence goes on from NZ_CP108046.1 coordinate 3,355,018, forward strand.
AGAACTCCGCACAGGGCAGGCCTGAGATCACCCTCATGCCGGGCGTGCAGAAGGACGGGCAGGTCACCGTGGTGCGCGGCATGACGATGTCGCCGGCGTTCACGACGTGGATCAACGACTCGATCGGCGGCCGGATGAGCACGGCCCGCAAGAACGCCTCCATCATCATGATGGACTACGAGTACAACCCGGTGAAGCGCTACAACATGCGCCGGGCCTGGTGCAGCAAGATCTCCGCCAGCACCCTGAAGGCCGGCGAGGCCTCCGCGCTCACCGAGACCGTGACGATCGTCTTCGAAGAACTGGTCATCGAGTAATGCGGCGTACGGCTGCCAGGGCGGGCGCGGGCTCGATCGTGGACGCACCGGCGCCGGAGGCGGTGGCGGGGCCGGAACAGACCTCTGCTCCGGCCCCGGCCCCCGCGCCCGCGCCCGCCCCGGCGGCACAACCGCTGCGGACCGAGTTCGCCTTCGAACTGCCCCGCGGCTATGTCGACGACGCGGGAACGGTCCACCGGGACGGCGTGATGCGCCTGGCCACGGCCCGGGACGAACTGATCCCGCTGCGGGACGTCCGGGTCCAGGAGAACCCCGCCTACCTGTCGGTGGTCCTGCTGGGCCGGGTCATCACCCGCCTCGGCACGCTCCCGATGGTGCACGACGGGGTGGTGGAGAACATGTTCGCCTCCGACCTCGCGTTCCTCCAGGACTTCTACCGCCAGGTCAACGCCGAGGGCCACACCCGGGCGGCGGTGGAGTGCCCGCACTGCTCGGAGCCGTTCGAGGTGGAACTCGGCGGGAGCCGCCTGGGGGAATCGTGACGTACGCGACCGACCGGCTGCATGAGGAGATCGCGTACGTCGCCTACCACTTCCACTGGAGCCTGGAGGAGATCCTGGACCTCGAACACGAGGATCGCCGCCGCTTCACCGAGCAGATCGCGTCCCTGGTGACGCGGGCCGGGTCGGAGGGCTGACCGATGGCGTTCCTGGACCGGCTGCGAAGGCGCACGAACGAGACGGGTTCGAGTTCGAGGGACTTGACGGGCTTGACGGGTTCGACGGGCTCGACGGGCGGAAACGGCGCGACGCGTGACGGCGGTGGGGTGGCGGCCGCCGCCGCTCCGTCCGTCGGCGTGCCGGTTTCCGCCGCGACCGCCGACGGCTCCGCGAGCGGTGGCGCGGTGGTGGCCGCGTCCTGGTCGGGGCTGCCGCCGATCCAGCGGGCCATGACGGAGGGGCGGGCCACGGTCGCGGACGCCCGGTTCAGCGGGCGGCTGCCGACGTGGCAGAACCCGTCGTTCCTGGGCACGTCCTCCCACACGGTGCTGGACGGGCGGTCCAGCGCGGTGCTCGGCGACGCGGCACGCGCGGCCTCGGGCCGACCGGCGCCGGGCCTCGAACGCCCCGCGGGCACCATGCCGTTGGCCGGCCCCGAGCCGACCGTGCAACGGGCTCCGGCGGTGCCCCTGCGAGCACTCCCCCAGAGCGGACCTCCGACACCGGGGCGGGCTCCGTCCCCGGAGGCCGGCCCGCGCACGCCGAGCGGATCCCCGACGCCGACGGCGACGGCGACGGCGACGCCGCTTGTCGGACGGAGCGCGTCGGAGGTGGGTGCCGGTGCGGGTGCGCGGAGCGCGCCGGCTCGGCCGAGGACGAGTACGCCGTCGGCTGCGTCGCCCTCCCCGGCCCGGGTGAGCGGTCCGAGCGGGCGTGCGCCCTCGGTGCAGCGGGCGAGCGCGGCCGGTCCGGCCGGTCCGGCGGCTCCGTCTTCTCCGTCGTCTCCGGGACTCCCGGGTGTTGTCCCGCCGTCGCCCTCGCCCTCGTCGCCCTCGCCCTCGTCGCCCTCGCCCTCGCCCTCGCCGTCGCCGTCGCCGTCGCCGTCGCCGTCGAACGGTCCGGTGTCCGCACCGACGCCGGTCGCTTCGACCGGACCGGCCACGGCCGCGGTGTCGCCGACCGTACGCCCCGCCTCCGGTCTCCGGGTCACCCCCGTGGCCGCGCAGCAGCCGTCCCGGCCCGGGCCGAGGTCCCTGACGACCGCACGCTCCGGAACGCCCGCGGTGCAGCGCCGGACACTGCCGGTGACACGCCGGGTCTCCGCCCCGACCGGCGTGACGACATCCGGGGCGAGCGGGACGCCGGACGGGGCCGGTACGGCGAACACGCCGTCGGCGTCGTCAACCGAGGCGGGTGGAGCGGAGGTTCACCTCGCCGCGCCCGTTCCCGGAACGGGGACCGGCGACATCGGCGGCCCGGTCCAGCGGGCCGCGGCCTTGCCCGGCGCCGACACGGCGACCGGTGCCATCCCCGACGACACCACGCGGCGCTCCTCCGGCACGGGTGGTGCGGCTGATGGCGGCGCCCCGGTGCAGCGGGCCGCGGTCGGGCCCGCCGTCGAGGGGAGCACAGCCGCCGGAGCCGGCGGTGCGGTGACGCCCTCCGGTACGACAGGCGCGCCGAACCGGCCCGCTCCCGCCGGCGGGGCGAGCGGCTCCTCACCGACCTCCGCGACCCCGCGCACGACGACCACCGGTACGGGCGGTTCGCAGCCCGTGGTCCAGCGACGATCGACGTCGGGAGCGGGCCCCGGGTCCGGCTCGGCCTCCGGGTCCGGCTCGGCCTCCGGGTCCGGCTCGGGCACCGGGTCCCCCTCGGGCACCGGGTCCGGCTCGGGCACCGGGTCCGGCTCGGCCTCCGGGGCCGCGTCCGCGTCCGCGTCGGGTCGGTCGCGGGCTTCGTCGGCCGACGGCGGGGCGAACGCTCAGTCGGCGGCTCCGGCAGTTCCTACGTCCGCTGCCACCCCGCACGAGTCGACAATCGGGTCCGGTGGAGCGACGCCCGCCGTCCAACGCCGATCGGTCTCCGGCCCGGCAGCCCGTACGACCCCTGCGGCCCCGCGCACAAACAGCCCCGGTTCCGGTGGAGCGACGCCCGCCGTCCAACGCCGATCGGTCTCCGGCCCGGCAGCCCCTGAGACCCCTGCCGCCCCGCACGAGACGACCACCGGGTCCGGGGAAGCGATGCCCGCCGTCCAACGGCAACCCGCCCCCGGCTCCCGTCCCGGCCCGGCAACCTCCACAACCCCTGCCGCCCCCCGCACGACCACCACCGGTACCGGCGAAGCCAACCCCAGCGTCCAACGCCAACCGGCCTCCGGCTCCCACCCCGGCCCGGGAGCGCCCACGGCCCCGGTCACCCCGCGCCCGACAACCACGGGTACCGGCGGTTCGCTACCCAGCGTCCAGCGCCGGCCCGCCTCCGGTTCTGGCCCCAACTCCGGGCAACCGCAGACTTCGTCGGCCGACCGCAGGGTGAACGCCCCCTCGGCAGTCCCGCCGGTTCCCACGCCCGCTGCCGCCTCGCACGAGACAGTGACCGGGTCCGGTGGAGCGACGCCCGCCGTCCAGCGCCGAACGGTGTCCGACACCGATCGGCCGCAGTCCGCGTCGCCCGACAGCAGCCGTACCTCACCGTCCGCGACCGCGCCGGACCGCGCCCAGGGCCGCCCGTCGGCTACCGAACGCCCCTCGACGGTGCCCGTCGAGCAGGCCCGTACGACACCCGGCTCCACCTCCGCGCCCGCCCCGGCGCCCCCCGCCGGTACCCGTCCCGCATCCGGTGCCGTACAGCGGGCGGCGGTCTCTCCGAGCCCTTCGGCGACCCCGCCCACGTCCCCCACGTCTGCCTCCGCCCCCGGCGCCGGATCGTCCCTCTCTCGTCCGGCGGCGGCAACGCCCGTACAGCGTGATGCCGTTGAGCCCAGCAGCCCGACAGGCACCGCACCCCGGCCCCCTGTGGCCGTCCCCTCTCCCTCCGGCTCCGCTTCTGCGGCCACCGCGTCGACACCCGCACCGACCCCCGGCTCGTACGGCGTGACACCCCCGGCACCCCCTGTCCAGCGCAGCGTCTCCCGCCGCGCGCCCCGACTGGGTCTCGGCGCCCCGATCGCCTCGCAACCTGTCACCCCCGCGAGTCCGCCGCCCCGGCCGACGCCGGTCAACTCCGCGCCGACCACAGCAGGTTCGCCTTCCACGCCGAACCCACCTCAGCCCGCGCAGTCGCCCGCCACTCCACCCGTCGTCCAGCGCGCCCCGGCCTCCGCCCCCGCCGTGCCCGCCCGTCGCCGCTCCCCCCTGGGCGCGCCCATCAGCACCGCGCCCGCCGACGCCACCCCCTTCCCGCCGGCACCGTCCGGCCGCACGACACCTCCTCCCGCGACACCGCTGCGGCCGACGGCACCCCTCTCGGCCGGCGCCCCCACGCTGCCCAGCTCCCCGGCCCCGCAGCCGCAGCCGCAGCCGCAGCCGTCCATAACGCCCGCCTCCGCACCGGCCGTTCAACGCCGGACGGCCACGCCCGGTCCGGTACCCCTGCACCTGCCGTCACCCCCCACCAGCGCCACCACCACACCCTCCAGCCGCCCTCCCCTCCCCGTAGCTCCGCTCACCCGCCCCTCGTCGTCCCCCGCGTCGGCGCCACTCACGGCTCCCGGCGCCACCACCGCTGCCCCGCCCGTCGTCCAGCGCCTCTGGCATCGGAGCAAGACTCCGGCCAAGACCTCGGCCAAGGCTCCGGCCAGGCCCCCGGTCAGATCCTCCGCCACGGGTGCGCTCGCGGCCGCCGCCGCGGCCACGGTCTCCGGCACGCTGCCTCTCCTGTCCCACGCACCCGCGCGCGACCACCGCGCCGAGGCCCCGCCCGCGTACTCGCCCCCGGGCACCCCGCCCTCGCACTCTCCTCCGCCGCACGCGCCGCCGCCGTACTCGCCGCCGCCGTACTCGCCGCCCGGTCAGACGGCTGTGGCGGCGTCGTCCGGGCCGCCCCCGCCGCAGTACACGGCGGTCCCGGCCGGTGGATTCGACCCGCGTGAGCTCACCGACTTCCAGCTCGACGAACTGGTGCACCGGATCATCGGCCGTATCACCCGGCTGATCCGCACCGAACTGCGCATGGACCGCGAACGGATCGGCAAGCTCCGCGACCCCCGCCACTGACCCGCCCACCGGCGCGGCCCCCGCCGGCCGCCACCGCCCCACCGATCAGGAACGACAGAAAGGCCCACCCGCGATGCCCCGCCAGGACCCGGGCTCCACCATCTGGTTCACCCTCAGCATCGACGGCGAGAGCCTCGGCTACTTCAACGGCTGCGAAGGGCTGTCCTCCCAGGTGGAGATCGAGCACCGCCAGGAGGGCGGCAACAACGGCTTCGTCTGGCAGCTGCCGACCCGTGTCACGTTCTCCACCATCCGGCTGACCCGTCCGCTGACCCCGGACACCACGAAGGTCGCCAAGTGGATCTCGTCCGTGCAGACCGGGATCAAGCGGCCGACCGCGCAGATCTCCGCGCTGCGCGCGGACGGTTCGGAGGTGGCGCGGTGGGGGCTCATCGAGGTGCTGCCGGTCAGCTGGACGGGACCCACTCTGGACCCGGCCAACCCGGCCGTCGCGACGGAGGTCCTCGAGATCGCCCATCACGGGTTCACGGACTGAGAGGGGCCGGGAGACATGGCGAAAGGCAGCAAGGGCGCGGGCAAGAGTCTCGTTCGGGCCTCGCTCGCGATCCACGAGCCCCCCGTCGGCGGCAGCACGACGCCGGGCGGAATCATCAAGACCTTCGGCTTCGACTTCAACCCGGCGCAGCTGTCGCTGACCCGCCGCGCGCAGTGGAAGGCGACCCCCGCGCAGATCGAACGGGACGGCTCGCTCCCGGAGTTCATGGGTTCGGAGCCGCGCGAGATGAGCGTGGAGATCTTCCTCGACTCCTCCGCCAAGCCGACCAGCAACACGGTGCTGAAGAAGGTCGAGTCGCTGCTCGACTGCTGCGAGGTGACGACCAAGAGCATCGCCGCGAAGCAGCCGTCGCCGCCCTGGGTGGTGTTCCAGTGGGGGTCGTTCTCGACGGCCCGCTTCACGGCGTACGTCAGTTCCGTGGAGGCCGCCTACTCGCTCTTCGGCACCACCGGCGTCCCCATCCGCGCCACCTGCCGGCTCCAGCTGCACGAGATCCCGAGCAAGACCAAGGGGCAGAATCCGACCTCGGGAGCACTGACCGCGCAGCGCGTGCACCGGGTCGTGGCGGGTGACTCACTGCAGTCGCTGGCCTGGCGGGAGTACGGCGACGCGTCCGCGTGGCGCTCGATCGCCGACGCCAACGACATCGACAACCCGGGGCAGTTGCGGACCGGCGTGGAACTGGTGCTGCCCGCTGCCGAGGAGGTGCGTACCTGATGGTGAGGTCCGCGTTCTCCAACGTCATCGGTGTGAAGATCGGCGGCGCCGATCTTCCGTCCGAATACGCCCGGGCCCTGGTCGAGAGCTGGGTGGACCAGGGCGCCGGTGTGCCGGCCGCGTTCCGGCTCACCTTCCGGGACCCGTACCGGCTGATCCTCGGCAAACTGCGCGTGACCTTCGGCACGAAGGTCGTCCTCACGCCGATGGCCGACGGGCAGGGCGCCGGTGATCCCCTGCTGACCGGCGAGGTCACCGGCCTCGAGGCCGACTACGACGGCACCGGCACCTTCACCGTCATCCGTGGCTACGACTTCGGGCACCGCCTGCTGCGCCAGCGCCGGGTGGCCGCCTACCGCAACCAGACCGCGTCCGACATCGCCAGGAAGCTGGCCGCGCAGGACGGTGTGCCGGTGGGGCTGATCCAGCCGACGAAGACGGTGTACGAGTTCATCAGCCAGTCCAACGTCACCGACTGGGACTTCCTCGCGCGGCTCGCCGACGAGAACGAGATGGTCATGTCCGTCGACGCGGACGGCAACTTCCAGTTCGTGAAGCCCAAGCCGTCCTCCGGCGCCCCCTCGCCCAAGACCGACGGCGACAAGAGCCCCTTCGTCCTCCAGGCCGGGCACGACATCCTGCGGCTGCGGTCCGCGGTCACGGCGGCCGACCAGGTCGCCAAGGTGGAGTCGCGGGGCTGGGACGTCACGACGAAGAAGAAGATCACCGCGACCTCCCCGGGAACCTCCAACCCGGGGATCAGCATCGGCACCACGCCGGGCGCGGCGGCCGGCAAGTTCAAGGCCGCCAAGCTGGTCGAGACGGGCACGCCCTACGACAAGCAGAAGGAAGTGAAGTTCGCCGCCGACGCGCTCGCCGACGACGTCACCGGCTCGTTCGCCGAGCTGGAGGTCGTCGTCCGCGGAAATCCCAAGCTGCGGCCGGGAGTTCCGGTCGCACTCGCGGACGTGGGGGCGCCCTTCGAGGGCAAGTACACCGTCACCTCCGTACGGCACGCCTTCGGCGACGGCAAGCACTACGAGGCGTGGGTGACGGTCAGCGGCCGGCAGTGGCGTTCGCTGTACGGGCTCACCTCGGGCGGCGCGGACACCTCGCCCCGGCTGCCCAGCGTGGCCAACGCGCTGGTCACCGACGTGAACGACCCGCTCAAGCAGGGGCGGGTCCGGTTGCAGTTCCCGTGGCTCGACGACACCTACGTCAGCGACTGGACGCGGACCGTGCAGATGGGTGGCCTCGGTGGCGGCGGGATCTTCCCGCTGGACGTCAACGACGAGGTGCTGGTCGCGTTCGACCGGGGTGCCCTGGACCATCCGTTCGTGATCGGCGGGCTCTACAACGGCCGGGACAAGCCGACCGTCGTGGGCGACGTGCCGCTGCACGACACCGTCCGCAAGAAGGCCAGCCGGCACACCGTCTCCGACCGGGACGGCAACCGGATGGACCTGCTCAGCCAGAAGACCGGCGGCCGCAAGCAGGGCGTGCGGATGATCTCCGGGGACAAGCAGCTGACGGTGTTCCTGGACCGGACGAAGACCGAGATCGTCGTCGACAGCAAGGGCTCGGTCACCATCAAGGGCAGCCGTTCGGTGTCGGTCGAGGCCGGCACGGACCTCACGCTCAGCGCCCGGCGCAACGTGACCATCAAGAGCGGCGGACTCCTCAACATCCAGGGCCGCGGCATGGTCAACGTCAAGTCCCTCACCGGTGCGGTGATGGTCGACGCGATGGGCGCCCTGAACCTGAAGGCGGTGGGTGCCGCGACGCTCACCGCGGGCGGCGCCGTGCAGGTCAACTCCATTGCCAACGTGGGCATCCGGGCCGTCACCCTCACGCTCCAGGGTGCGGTGCTGGTCAACGCCAAGCCGTATCCGCTGCCGTGAACGGGTTCTCCGGAAGCTTCAGCCATGTCAGACACCTCAGAGGTTCGGGAAGGCGGGTGGCCCACTGATGGCCGAGCAGTTCGTCGGGTCCGGCTGGTCGTTCCCGCTGCGCATCGGGCCGACCGGCGGTATCGCCCTGGTCAGCGGGGAGCGGGAGGTCGAGGAGGCGATCCGGCTGGTCCTGTCGACGGCGCCGGGCGAGCGCCCGATGCGCCCCGACTTCGGCTGCGCGATCCACGACCTGGTGTTCGCGCCGGTCAACGAGCAGACCGCGGGCCGCATCCAGCACGAGGTGTACGTCAGCCTGGACCGCTGGGAGCCGCGCATCGAGGTCGACGACGTCGAGGTCAGCACCGGTGGCGACCAGAGCGTCCTGTTCATCGACGTCCGGTACTCGATCCGCGGCACCAACAACCCGCGCAGCCTCGTCTTCCCGTTCTACGTCATTCCCTCCCACGACGAGCCGGACAGCTCCGGCGCGGGCAACTCCCCCGAAAGTGACCGCTGATGGCCCTGCCCTCCCCGAACCTCGACGACCGCCGCTTCCAGCAGTTCGTCGACGACGCCAAGCGCTACATCCAGCAGCGCGCCCCGGAGTGGACCGACCACAACGTCTCCGACCCCGGTGTCACCCTGGTCGAGACGGTCGCGCACATGGCCGACCAGATCGTGTACCGGCTCAACCGGGTGCCGGAGAAGAACCATCTGGCGTTCCTGGACCTGGTCGGGATCACCCTGTTCCCGCCGTCCGCCGCCCGCACCGACGTGACGTTCTGGCTGTCGGCGCCGCAGGAGGAGACCGTACCGGTGCCGGTCGGCACCGAGGTCGCCACCCTGCGCACCGAGGGCGACGAGGCGGTCGTCTTCGCCACCGAGCGCGAACTGAACGTCGTACCGACCGGGTTGCGCCATCTGCTGGTGCAGGAGCAGGGCGAGCCGGTGGTGGACCGGACGCACGACCTCGCCGAGGAGGACAAGGACCTGCTGTGCTTCGCGGAGTCGCCCTCCCCGGGTGACTGCATGCTGCTCGGTCTGAGCGCCGCCGTACCGCACTGCGCGCTCGCCCTGGACCTGGACAGCCGGGTGGACGGCGTCGGCGTGGACCCGCGGCAGCCGCCGCTGGTGTGGGAGGCGTGGACCGCGGACGGCTGGCAGTCCTGCGAGGTGGACCGGGACGGCACCGGCGGCCTCAACCGGCCCGGCGAGGTCGTGCTGCACGTCCCCGGCGGACACGTCCTGTCCCGCAACGCCGGCCACCAGGCCGGCTGGCTGCGCTGCCGGGTCACGGAACCCCTCCCCGGCCAGCCCTTCTACACCACTTCGCCGACGATCCAGGCCGCCGAGGCCTTCACGATCGGCGGCACGACCGCCGTCGTACACGCCGAGACGGTGTACGACGAGGCGCTCGGCGAGTCCACCGGACTGCCGGGGCAGCGGCTGCGGCTGGCGCACGCGCCCGTGGTCGGCGACACCCCGCCGGTGCTGCTGCAGACCGCCGAGCACGACGGCTGGGCGGACTGGCAGGTCGTCCCGCACTTCTCGGCCTCGGGGCCGGACGACCGGCACATCACGCTCGACGCCACGACCGGCGAGATCGCCTTCGGGCCGGCCGTGCGCGAACCCGACGGATCACTGCGCCAGTACGGGATGGTCGCCCCGAAGGGCTCCCCCGTCCGCGCCCGCCGCTACCGCACCGGCGGCGGCCGCGCGGGCAACGTGGCGCGCGGCGCCGTCCAGATCCTGCGGAGCTCCATCCCGTACGTCTCCGAGGTGGTCAACCGGGAGGCGGCGCGCGGCGGCGTGGCGGGGGAGACCGTGCAGGAGGCGAAGGTCCGGGCACCGATCACACTGCGCGCCCAGGAGCGGGCGGTGACCCTGCGCGACTACGAGGAGCTGGCCCGCCGTGCCGCTCCCGAGACCGCGCGGATCACCTGCCTGGAGGGCGAGGAGGGCGAGTACGGGGCCTACGCGGTACGGGTCCTCGTGGTGCCGCAGGCGGTCCCGGATCCCGGCGGACACCTGCGCTTCGAGCAACTGGTGCCCGGAGACGCCCTGTTGGACCGCATCACCCGTCACCTGGACGAACGCCGTCTGATCGGCACCCGGCTGGCGGTCGGGCCGCCGTACTACCAGGGCGTCACCGTGGTGGCGTCCGTGCACGCCTTCCGGGGCGTCGACACCGACCGGGTGCGCCGGCAGGCCCACGACGCCCTCTACCGGCACCTCGACCCGCTCACCGGCGGTACCGACGGCAAGGGCTGGCCGTTCGGGCGGCCCGTGCAGGCCGGCGAGGTGTTCGCGGTGCTGCAACGCGTACCGGGCGTGGAACTGGTCGACGAGGTCGTCCTGCATCCCGCCGACCCGCTGACCGGCAAACGCGGCGAGGCGACGGACCGCATCGACCTGTCACCGCCGTCGCTGGTGTTCTCCTTCGACCACCGCGTACGAGTCATCGGGGACGGCGCCTGATGAACGTCGACTCCCGCGCCGGGGGCCTCGGATGAGGGGCTCCGTCGACGGCCTCGACTCGTCCGCGCCGATCGGCATGATGCTGCCCGCCGTGTTCGCCGACGACGACCTCGCCATGCGTTTCGTCGCCGGGCTCGACGAGGTGGTCGCGCCGATCCACAACGTGCTCGACTGCCTCGACACGTACTTCCGGCCGTCCCTCGCCCCGCTCGACTTCACCCAGTGGCTGGGCAGTTGGGTCGGCGCCGAGACCGACGGCACCGAACCCGAACCGCTGCTGCGCGCCGCCGTGGCCGCCGCCGCGTATCTGCACCGCATCCGGGGCACCCGGCGCGGCCTGGCCGAGGCGGTCCGGCTCGCGTTCGGCGTGGAACCCGAGATCACCGAGAGCGGGGCGGCCGCCTGGAGCGCCCGCCCGCTCGGCCCGTTCCCCGGCGAGCCACGCCCACGACTGCACGTACACCTGCGGCTGCCCGAGCCGACCCGGGCGGACCACCACCGCCTGGACACCCTCGTGGCCGCCGCGCGCCCAGCCCACATGCCGTACACGGTCCAGGTGACCGCCGGCGAACCCGCCGAAAGGACCCCGGAGAGATGACGACCACCCAGAACTGCGCCGACTGCGGCACCCGCGCGGAACCTGGCCAGTCGTTCTGCGACGCCTGCGGGGCCGTACTGAGCTGGACGGACAGGGCGGCCGCGCGAGCTGCGTCGGGAGGGGCGGGGGCGTCCGGAGCATCGGGGTCGTCCGGGGCGTCCGGGGCGTCCGGAGCTTCGGGGTCCTCTGGGGCTTCCGGTGCTTCCGGGTCGTCCGGTGCTACGACGGCTCCCGGCACGTCCAGCGCGTCCGCTTACGCGGGTTCGGGCGGTTCCTCCGGTTCCGGTGGTTCCGGCGGTTCCGGCGGTTCCGCCGGAGCGCGAGCCGGAGACGGAACGGCGGGCGCCGACGGGAGCGACTCCGCCGGCTCGGCCCCCGCTCCCTCGGCCGCTTCCCCTGCCGACTCCTCGGCCGCTTCCGACAGCCCGGCCCCTCCGGCCGGAGGCGACCCCGGGTGGGACGCCTTCACCCGGACCGACGGCGGTACGGGTCTGGCCCGCACCCAGCGGGAACTGCTGGGCGCCGGGGCGGCCGCGGCGGAACCGGGCACGGCCTCCCCCGCCGCCCCGCCCGCCTCCGGCGCCTCCACGGGCCAGGCCGCGGCCCCGTCCCACCAGGACTCGCCGCGTCCCGCCACGGCCCCGGCCCCCTCCTGGGCCCGCACGCACACCGCCGCGCCCGACGAGAGCGAGAGCGGACCGGCGGCCGTCGCCCACCCCGACGTGCCCCCCGCGGCCACCCCGCCCGCCGCCACCCCGGCCGCCGACGAGACCGCCGCCACCGAACCCCTCCCCACCGCGGCTCCGAGGCCGGGGCAGTCCCCGGCGGACGCCGACGACATGGCCGACCGGGCCCGCCGGCTCCTCGTGCCGCTCGCCGACCCGGAGCCCCGCCCCGCGGCGGCCCCGTCCGTCGCGCCGGTACTGCCGGGCCGCCCGGCCGCCCCACGCCCGCAGGTCGTACGGGCCCCGGGCGAGGAACTCGGCGCGGACGGCGGAACGCCCTGCCCCTGGTGCTCCACCCGCAACCGGCCCGACCGGCACTTCTGCACCCGGTGCGCGATGCCCATGGCGGGGGACGGGCCCACTCCGGGCCGCCTGCCGTGGTGGCGCCGGCTCGGCTTCGGCAACCGGGAGATCCCGTGGGCGGGTGACCGTCCCCGGCTGCGCCGCACCTTCGACCGGATCCTGACCTGGCTGTTCGGCGCGATCGTCCTGACCCTGTTGATCGTGCTGGCGTTCAACATCCCCAAGGGGATCGACGCGACCCGGGACCACTTCGCCAAGCGGGCTCCGGTGCCCCCGGACAGCGTCAGCGCGTCCCGGTCCTACCCGGGCCACAAGCCCGACCTGGTCTTCGACCTGCTCAACAACACCTGGTGGGGCCCGGGCGTGTCCGAGTCCGGCAAGGGCCAGTGGATCGAGGCCCGTTTCGACGAGCCGACCCGGCTCCTCGACCTGATCATCACGCCGGGCGTCTCCACCCACGCCGACCAGAACTCCAAGGCGGCACTTCCGCACCGCATCAAGGCCGTCATCACCAGGGACGACGGGACGACCATGACCCGGAAGATCACCCTCGACCAGGGTGCGGGCGGCCAGCGTCGCTCCTTCCGTGTCGGGGCGGTCACCAAGGTCCGCTTCGTCATCGAGTCCACCTACCGGGCATCCGCGAGCACGCAGGTGTCCATCGCCGAGATCGAGTTCTTCGGCCGGTCGAGCGCCAACTCGAGCTGACCCCCGACACAGGCGGGTGCCGACCCCCGACAGGGGGCCGGCACCTCGGGGGGCTGTCGTACGGCCTACGACCGGATGCCGCTCGCGGATGTGACGTCGGCGTCGTTCCGTGTCGCCGACGGCACGATCGACGCCGAGGTCGACGCCGAGGTCGACGCCGAGGTCGACGCCGAGGTCGACGCCGAGGTCGATGCCGGGGTCGGTGCCGTGGACGGCTCGGCCGTCACCGAGTCCGGCGGCACCGAGGGCACGGGCGAAGAGACGGCGCCGCCGCGCGTCGCGGCGGGATCGGGAGACGCGCTCCGCCTGCTCGGGCCGGGAGTGACCGGCGCGGTCGACGCCGCCGGATCGGGCGGCACCGAGGGGCTGGTCGCGGCCGGCGGGGCGAGCGGGACCGCCGGCGACGGGGGTTTCCCGGGCGTCGCCAGACGCAGCGGCAGCACGATGCACGCGGCGACCGCGCACGCCACACCGGCTCCGGCCGCGGTGCGCAGCAGCCGGCGGCGGGCGGCACCTCGGCGGATCGCCTCGTAGCGGCCGGCCGGTGGGCCGAGATAGCCGGAGGTGGGCCGCAGGATGACGGTCAGCGGGTCGTCGGGGTCGAAGTCCGGACCGTCGTCAGAGTGAGTGATCAAGACTTCTCCTCAAGTGGGCGCGGAGCAGTTCGCGGGCCGCGTGGAGGTCGGCCTTGACGGTTCCTTCCTTGCGCCCGGTCAGCGCGGACACCTCCCGGATCGGCATGTCAGCGTAGTAGTGCAGCAGGATCGGGACGCGCAGCCGTTCCGGCAGCGACTGCACGAGCATCCGTACCGTCGGATCGGCGGGCTCGGCCGGTGGGCGTACGGCGGCCTCGTCGGTGGCGCGGCGCACGGCCCGCCGCTCGCGCTCCAGCTTGCGCCAGTGGTCCCGGACGAGGTTGGCCGCCGTGACGTAGAGGAACCCGCGGGGTTCCGCGACAGCCGTCCAGCGGGCCCAGAGCCGGGTGAAGGCCTCCGAGGCGATCTCGTGGGCCGTCTCGTCGTCGTCGACCAGACGGCGGCACCAGCCGGCGAGGCGCGGATAGAGGGCGGCGAACAGTTCGGACGCTGCCTTCTCGCGGGACCGTTTCAACGCTCTCCATGGTCGTGGGGGGACTCGTGGGCGCGGGTGGGCGCTCGAAGAGGAGGAGTCCGGGCCGACGGCGTACGTTCCGTCGGCCCGGGAACCGGTGGTGGCGGGTCAGGGGCTCGCGGTACCCAGCGCGGCGAAGACGATCACGTTGTCGGGGTATCCGGAACCGCTGCGGGGCCCGCCGCACGTGATCAGCCGCAGCTCCGGGCGGTCCACGTCCCCGTACACCGCCTCCGTCGGGAAGTCCGCCTTGGCGACCGTCCGTACGGAGGTGACGGCGAACTCCGCCCTCGTGCCGTTCTCCAGGCGCGCCACGACGCGGTCGCCGCGGCCCAGCTCCGCCAGGCGTCGGAAGACCCCGTCCCCGTAGGCGCCGACCGTGACATGGCCGAGGATCACCGACGGGCCGACCTGACCCGGCGTCGGCGAGTGCTGGTACCAGCCCGCTCGGTCGTCCGCCTCGATCGGGGGCACCTGCATGCTGCCGTCGGCGGCCAGTCCCAGGCGCATGACGGAGGTGTCGACCCCGATGGCCGGGATGCGCAGCCCGACCGGGACCGAGCGCGCGAGGGTCCGCGGCGCGGCCTTCCCGGCCTTCCCGGTGGGCCCGGAGGGTGCCGGCACGCCGGTGGGGCGCGCGGTCGCGGACCGGCCGGCCTCGTGGCCGGCGCAGCCCGCGAGCAGCGAGGCGGTCGCCGCGGTGACGAACGCCCGCCTGGAGAGGGAGGTCATTCCCCGGTCGCCCGCCGGCGCCGTACGACGAACACCGCCGCGCCACCGACGGCGAGCGCCGCGGCCGCGCCGCCGCCGATCGCCCCGGCCTGTGCTCCGGAGTGCTGCGACGGCGGCACCACGCCGGTGTCGGGCGCGGTGCTCGGTACGACGGACACCTGGCTCGGGGCCGGGGAGGCCGCCGTGGTCGGGTCGGCGCCCGAACCCGGAGTGGCGGCCCGGGTCGGCTCGGCGCTCGGGACGGGGGTGGCCGAGTCAGGTGCGACGGTGCCGCTCGGCCTGGTGGAGGGGACCGGGCTCGCCCCGTCGGCGAACGCGGGCACGGTGCCCGCCAGCACGGCGGTGCAGGCAAGTGCCATGACACTCAGGACAGTTCGGCGCATGAATCGCTCTCTTTCGTCGGTCCGGCCGCACGGTGGACGAGCGGGCCCGGGCACGGATCGGGATACGGACGAGCGGAGAGACGAGGCAGCGGCGGAGCGGGTTGTAAAGAGCCGGCAAAGTCCGCGCCGGACCGCCGACGGTCCTTGGACGCCCGCTGAACGGCCTTGCGCAGACGGGCACTTCCGCTCACGTCGATGGCTTCGTCCGGCGTCCGTGCGGGCTGCCCGGGTGGCTCGATTCCTGGCCCGCGCGGGCACGTTTCCCCGGCACAGGCAACCCACAGGTCCCGATTCGCTTCCTCCGGGGCGCGAGGGGCTCCCGGGACCGACGCGGCGCCCGCGCTCGAAGTGCGAGGAGGGGACCCTTGAACCACACCCGGCGAATAGGTGTCACCGCCGTGGCCGTGCTCGCGGCCCTGGCGGGCTCACCGGGGCTGGCCCAGGCCCAACAGCCGCCCCAGCCGGCGCCGTTGACGGTGAACGCCGACAACCCGCTGCCGCCGGGCTGGCGCGTCACCGGAACGGCCACGGCGCGTGAGCTGGTCTGGCGGTCGGACAGACGCGTGCCCGTGGGCGACGCCCGTGTCGAGTTCCACGCGGACGGCCGCCTGCTCGGCGTACCGAAGGCGGGCGACGACGGCCACACGTTCCGGCTCGCCCTCGGCACCGCCACCCCGCTGAAGGGACTCCAAGTCCTCGCGGCCGGGGTCCGGTTGGACGCGCCCGCCGACAACGCCGGCACGCAGCCGCGGAACTCCGCGGCGGCCGCGCGACCGCCGGCCCGGCTCCCGGCGAACTCCGTGGACCCGGGCAGGCCGGGCACGTACGGCACGGCCACCGGCGAGTACGACCTCGACCCGGTGAAGCTGCCCGGCTTCGCCCAGCCGGTCGAGATGCGGGCCGTCGTCGTGGCACCCAGGGGGGCCACCGGCAAACGGCCGGTCGCGTTGTTCCTGCACGGCCGCCACGCCACGTGCTTCAAGCCGGGCGGCACCGAGGACGACGTGACCATCGACTGGCCGTGCTCGCCCGGCACGCAGCCGATCCCGAGCTACAAGGGCTACCTGAGGGACCAGAAGCTGCTGGCCTCCCAGGGCTATGTGACCGTGTCGATCTCGGCGAACGGCGTCAACGGCCAGGACGGGGACGTCGAGGACGCCGGTGCGCAGGCGCGCTCCTCGCTGGTACGGCGGCACCTGGCCACGTGGGCCGGCTGGGCCGCCCACCCGGGCACCGCCCCGGCGGCCGTGCCCGACGCGGCCGCCGCCGACCTGTCCCGCGTCCTGCTCGTCGGCCACTCGCGCGGCGGCGAGGGCGTCAACCGGGCCGCCATGGACAGCCTCTATCCGCCGCCCGCCGCGCAGGACGGCTACCGGGGCCCGGTGCGCTGGAAGATCCGCGGGACCGTCCTCATCGGACCGACGATCTTCGGCCAGAATCCGGTCGCCGACGTGCCGTCCACGACGATCCTCCCCGGCTGCGACGGTGACGTCTCCGACCTCCAGGGCGAGGTGTACACCGACGGGACCCGCGGGGTCAGCCGGGGTACCGCCCTGCACAGCTCCGTCTACGTCGTCGGCGCCAACCACAACTTCTTCAACACCGAGTGGACACCGGGCACGTCCCAGGCACCCTCCTTCGACGACTTCTACGACGACCCGGACAGTCCGCCGGACCCGGTGTGCGCCCCGGGCGCCCGCACCCGGCTGACCCCCGGCCAGCAGCACCGGGCCGGCGCCACCTACATCGCCGCCGCTGCCCGGCTGTTCGTCGCCGGCGACGACCGGGTGCGGCCGCTGCTCGACGGCACGGGCCGGCGCGCACCCTCCGCCGACCCGGCCCGCGTGCTGACCCACGCGGTGGGCGCCCGCCGTACGGGCGGCTTCCTGCCCGACACCCCGGTGAAGGTGACCGGCGGCAGGCTGTGCTCGGCGGTCGACCCCGACCCGGCGGTGGCCTGCCTCGCCCCCGACACCAAAGGCTCCTCGCCGCACTTCGCGTCGTGGCAGACCGAGAAGGAGACCGGCCGCCGCGCGGTCGCGATGAAGTGGTCGGCGCCCGGCACGGCGACCACGGTCCGCCCCGCCGCACCGAGGTCCCTCTCCGGCGCCGCAAGCCTGGCGCTGCGCGTCTTCGTTCCGCCCAACACGACCGGCACCAAGCTGGACGTGGCCGTCACCGACTCCGCCGGCCGCCGGGCCAAGCTCGGCCGGGTCAGGGTCGACGGGCTGCCGGGCTCCGAGCGCACCGCCTCCTACTGGGCGCGCGAGCTGCGCGTCCCGCTGACCGCGGCCACCCGCGCCGGCCTCGACCTGAAGCACGTCAAGTCCCTGGAACTGACCCCGCGTTCACGCTCCGGGAAGGCATGGCTGATGGATGCCTGGGGCTGGGCCCCCGGTACCCCGGCGGTCAGGCCGACGGCACTGCCGCGCGTCGACATCGGCCGGCTCACCGTCGAGGAGGGCGACTCGGGCACCCGCACCTACCGCGTCCCGGTCCAGGTCTCCGGGCACGGCAGCGGCAAGGTCCGCTTCTCCGTCCTCGACCCGGAGACCGGCCGGGCCAAGGACAAGCTGGTCACGGTCCGGCCGGGCAGCACCCCGATCGACGTGCCCGTGGTGGTGAAGGGTGACACGCGCATCGGCTACGACAAGCAGCAGGACCTCGTCGCGAAGGCCGTGCGCGGCGCCGTCGTCGGCTCCTACCTGGGCGGCGTCACCGCGCTGAACGACGACCCCGCGCCCGAGATCACCGTCACGCCGGTCACGGACCGGGTGACCGAGGGCGGGACGCTGACCTGGCGGCTCACCCTCTCCGAACCCGCCGACCTGGAGATCTCGCAGCCGATCCAGGTCGTTGCGGTCATCGAGGGCGCCGAACTGTCCACCAAGGACGTGGACCCGCAGTGGCTGATGGACTACTCCGGTGACGTCCCCGACCCGGAGCGCCCGCTCTCCCGGGCGCACCTGTGGGTGTGGACGGGCATCCCGGCCGGCGCCACCACCGCCGACTTCACCGTGCCGACGGTGAAGGACCGACTGGCGGAGCCGACCGAGTCGATACGCCTCGTCCTGACCGACGACAACGCCCACCCGCTCCCCGACCACCCCGCACTGACGGGCACGGTGGAGGACACCCCGTAGACCTCCTCGCGCCGAGGGCGTGGACAGGGGCGCACTGTGCCCTGTCCACGCCCTCACGCGTGCCCGGCGCTCCATCCCCGTTGGGACCCAACCCCGCGCTCCCGCCCTACAGCCCCACGACCTTGTTCCACCGCCTGGCGAACTCGACCCGTTCCCTCGCGGTGATGTCGCGGGCGACGGCCAGCCGGCCGCGCATGCCGTCGTCCGGGAAGATCAGCGGGTTCTCGGCCAGGGCCGCCGTGTCCTCGTCGCCGGACGCGGCGAGCACGTCCCGGGCGGCCGGGACCGGGCAGACGTAGTTCACCCAGGCGGCCAGTTCCGCGGCGACCTCGGGCTCGTAGTAGTAGTCGACCAGCCGCTCGGCGTTCGTCTTGTGGCGGGCCCGGTCGGGGATCATCAGCGAGTCCGACCACAGCTCGGCGCCCTCCTCGGGCACGACGAAACGGATGTCGGGGTTGTCCGCCTGGAGCTGGATCACGTCCCCGGAGTACGCCTGGCAGGCCAGCACGTCGCCGCTGACGAGGTCCTTGGTGTAGTCGTTGCCGGTGAAGCGGCGTATCTGGCCGTTGCCGACGTACGCCTCGACCTGGTCGACGACCCGGTGGAAGTCGTCCGCCGTCCAGGCGGTGATGTCGACGCCGTTGCCCTGCATCAGCAGGGCGAACGCCTCGTCCAGGCCCGACAGCAGCGTCACCCGGCCCTTGAGGTCGCGCGCCCACAGGTCGGAGACCTGGCGCAGCTCCCGGCCGAGCCTGCGGCGGTCGTACGCGATGCCGGTGATGCCGGACTGCCACGGCACGGTGAACCTGCGGCCCGGATCGAAGGCCGGCGAACTCAGCAGCGGGTCCAGGTACTTGGTCACGTGCGGCTGGCGGGCCCGGTCCATCTCCTGGACCCAGCCGAGCCGCACGAACCGCGCGCACATCCAGTCGCTGACGACGATCAGGTCCCGGCCGGTCTGCTGGTGGTTCATCAGGGCCGGGCTGATCTTGCCGAAGAACTCGTCGTTGTCGTTGATCTCCTCGACGTAGTCGACGGAGATCCCGGTGCGCCCACGGCAGGCCTCCAGCGTGGGCCTGCGGGTGGTGTCGGTGTCGTCGGTGTCGATGTACAGCGGCCAGTTCGCCCAGGTCAGCCGCTTGTCGTCGGCGGAGAGGTCGGGGCCGGCCCGGTCCCCCGGCGCCACGTACGCGCCGGGCACCCCGCAGCCGGCGAGACCGCCCAGCACCCCACCCGCCCCCAGCGCGCGCAACAGGGTCCGGCGGGTGAGTGCGGAGGTGGTGCGTGTCAGGCGCATGGCCGCAGCTTGCCGGGACCGCCGACCCCCGGGCAATCGACGCTACGTCAAGCACACCGCCCCCGCCCGGACACCTTGTCAAGAACCGACGACCAAACCCCCTCAGGGGCACGGGGAACCGCGCGACCACAACCCCCTCAGGGGCGCGGGGAACTGCGCGACCAGCCACAACGCACCCGCACCCGCACAACCCACGGCAATCGGCCCCCGATCCGAAGACCAGAGGCCGAACTCCCCCAGGGCCGCGGGGAACTGCGCGACCAGCCACAACGCACCGGCACCCGCCCCGCACAGCACCCCCGAGGCAGCGAACCCCGCGGAGCGCTACACGTCGAGCGAGGTCATGACGTGCTTGATCCGCGTGTAGTCGTCGAAGCCGTAGCCCGACAGGTCCTTGCCGTAGCCGGACTTCTTGAAGCCGCCGTGCGGCATCTCGGCGACCAGCGGGATGTGCGTGTTGATCCACACGCAGCCGAAGTCGAGCTTCTTGGACATGCGCATCGCACGGCCGTGGTCCTTGGTCCACACGGAGGAGGCCAGGGCGTAGTCGACGCCGTTGGCCCACTCCACGGCCTGGTCCTCGTCCGTGAACGACTGGACGGTGATGACCGGCCCGAAGACCTCGTTCTGGATGATCTCGTCGTCCTGCTTCAGCCCGGACACGACGGTCGCGGCATAGAAGTAGCCCTTGTCGCCGACCCGCTGACCGCCCGCCTCGACCTTGGCGTGGGCGGGCAGACGCTCGACGAAGCCGGAGACCTGCTTGAGCTGGTTGGGGTTGTTCAGCGGGCCGAAGAGCACGTCCTCGTCGTCCGGCTGCCCTGTCTTCGCCTCCGCCGCCGCCTTCGCCAGCGCGGCCACGAACTCGTCGTGGATGGCCTCCTGGACCAGGACGCGGGTGGCGGCCGTACAGTCCTGGCCGGCGTTGAAGAAGCCCGCGACGGAGATGTCCTCGACGGCCTTGGCGATGTCGGTGTCGTCGAAGACGACGACCGGCGCCTTGCCGCCCAGCTCCAGGTGGACGCGCTTGAGGTCCTTCGACGCGGACTCGGCGACCGACATGCCGGCCCGCACCGAACCGGTGATGGAGGCCATCGCCGGGGTCGGGTGCTCGACCATCAGCCGGCCGGTGTCACGGTCGCCGGTGACGACGTTGAAGACGCCCTTGGGCAGGATCGAGCCGATGATGTCGGCGATCAGGACCGTGGAGGCCGGGGTCGTGTCGGAGGGCTTCAGCACGACCGTGTTGCCGGCCGCGATCGCCGGCGCGAACTTCCACACGGCCATCATCATCGGGTAGTTCCACGGCGCGACCTGCGCGCAGACGCCGACCGGCTCGCGGCGGACGATGGAGGTGAGCCCCTCCATGTACTCGCCGGCGCTGCGCCCCTCGAGCATCCGGGCCGCACCCGCGAAGAAGCGGATCTGGTCGACCATCGGCGGGATCTCCTCGGAGCGGGTGAGCCCGATCGGCTTGCCCGTGTTCTCCACCTCGGCCGCGATGAGGTCCTCGGCGCGCTCCTCGAAGGCGTCCGCGATCTTCAGGAGGGCCTTCTGCCGCTCGGCCGGGGTCGCGTCGCGCCAGCCGGGGAAGGCGGCGGCCGCCGCCGCCATGGCGGCGTCCACGTCCGCCTGCCCGGACAGCGGCGCGGTCGCGTACGCCTCGCCGGTAGCGGGGTTGACCACCTCGGTGGTCCGTCCGTCGGCGGCGTCCCGGAACTCACCGTC
Organism: Streptomyces sp. NBC_00289; assembly: GCF_041435115.1. Taxonomy (NCBI): domain Bacteria; kingdom Bacillati; phylum Actinomycetota; class Actinomycetes; order Kitasatosporales; family Streptomycetaceae; genus Streptomyces; species Streptomyces sp. NBC_00289. The sequence continues at coordinate 3,376,344 of NZ_CP108046.1, forward strand.
GATGTAGTTGCGCAGACGACGCAGCTCGGTGCTCACTGCCGGCCTCCTGTGGGTTTCTGACTGCTGGGGGGTGTCCATGCGATCCATGTCCACTCACTGGGAGTGTCCACTCACTGAGACACCCACCCTAATCGGCCCGCCCACGTTTTCAACACCCCCGATCGGCACCTCGCTGCGAAATCCGCAGGTCTCGGTCACGTAAACAACGAATTTCATTGGTGCGGCCTTGCGGAACTGTCGAGACGTCGTGCACAGTGATGCCCGTGGCCAGTCGAAGCGCAGACCCCAGGGACTCCCGCGAGTCCAGGAACGGCAGTCCCCAGCTGGACTCCGTCTCCCTCGCCATCATCGAGCAGCTCCAGGAGGACGGCCGCCGGCCGTACGCCGCGATCGGCAAGGCCGTCGGCCTGTCGGAGGCGGCCGTACGCCAGCGCGTGCAGAAGCTGCTCGACCAGGGCGTGATGCAGATCGTCGCCGTCACGGACCCGCTCACCGTGGGCTTCCGCCGGCAGGCGATGGTCGGAATCCACGTCGAGGGCGACGTGGAGTCCGCCGCGGAGGCGCTGACCGCCATGCCCGAGTGCGAGTACGTGGTGATGACCGCAGGATCCTTCGACCTCATGGTGGAGATCGTCTGCGAGGACGACGACCACCTGCTGGACGTCATCAACAAACGCATCCGGGCCCTGCCCGGAGTGCGCTCCACCGAGAGCTTCGTCTACCTCAAGCTCAAGAAGCAGACCTACATGTGGGGAACCCGATAACCGTGAGCTCCAAGGACCTCAGCAAGACCGCGTACGACCACCTGTGGATGCACTTCACCCGCATGTCCTCGTACGAGAACTCCCCCGTTCCGACCATCGTCCGGGGTGAGGGCACCTACATCTACGACGACAAGGGCAAGCGCTACCTCGACGGTCTCGCGGGTCTGTTCGTGGTCCAGGCCGGCCACGGCCGTGTGGAGCTCGCCGAGGCGGCGTTCAAGCAGGCCCAGGAGCTGGCGTTCTTCCCCGTGTGGTCCTACGCCCACCCGAAGGCCGTGGAGCTCGCCGAGCGCCTCGCGGACCACGCGCCGGGCGACCTGAACAAGGTCTTCTTCACCACCGGCGGCGGCGAGGCGGTCGAGACCGCCTGGAAGCTCGCCAAGCAGTACTTCAAGCTCCAGGGCAAGCCCACCAAGTACAAGGTCATCTCCCGCGCGGTCGCCTACCACGGCACTCCGCAGGGCGCCCTGTCCATCACCGGCCTGCCGGCCCTGAAGGCACCCTTCGAGCCCCTCGTCCCGGGCGCGCACAAGGTCCCGAACACCAACATCTACCGCGCCCCGCTCTTCGGCGACGACCCGGAGGCCTTCGGCCGCTGGGCCGCCGACCAGATCGAGCAGCAGATCCTCATGGAGGGCCCGGAGACGGTCGCGGCCGTCTTCCTGGAGCCGGTGCAGAACGCCGGCGGCTGCTTCCCGCCGCCGCCCGGCTACTTCCGGCGCGTGCGCGAGATCTGCGACCAGTACGACGTGCTGCTCGTCTCGGACGAGGTCATCTGCGCCTTCGGCCGCCTGGGCACGATGTTCGCCTGCGACAAGTTCGACTACGTGCCGGACATGATCACCTGCGCCAAGGGCATGACCTCGGGCTACTCCCCGATCGGCGCCTGCATCATCTCCGACCGCCTGGCCGAGCCGTTCTACAAGGGCGACAACACCTTCCTGCACGGCTACACCTTCGGCGGCCACCCGGTGTCGGCGGCCGTGGGCCTGGCCAACCTCGACCTGTTCGAGCGCGAGGGCCTCAACCAGCACGTGCTCGACAACGAGGGCGCGTTCCGCTCCACCCTGGAAAAGCTGCACGACCTGCCGATCGTCGGCGACGTCCGCGGCAACGGCTTCTTCTACGGCATCGAGCTGGTGAAGGACAAGGCGACGAAGGAGTCGTTCAACGACGAGGAGACCGAGCGCGTCCTGTACGGCTTCCTCTCCAAGGCGCTCTACGACAACGGCCTGTACTGCCGTGCCGACGACCGCGGCGACCCGGTCGTCCAGCTCGCCCCGCCGCTGATCTCCAACCAGGAGACCTTCGACGAGATCGAGCAGATCCTGCGCGCGACGCTGACGGAGGCGTGGACGAAGCTGTGATCCTCCCCGCGGCTGTGAACCTCCCCGCAGCTGTGATCTTCCTTAGGTATCTTCGGTAGGAATGATCAACACCGGCCCCGGGCCGCCCATTCGAGTGAGAATGGGCCGCCCGGGGCCGTGTGCTGTCCGGCCTCTCCCCAGGAACTGCCTAGCGTGCCGAGTGACCGATCGGCCCTGTCTTCGTTCCCCCGCACGGGGGACAAGGCAGGGAAAAACGGATCAGAACGAGGTGTACGCGCATGGAGGCCCCGCCCGACAACGACGTGCTCTGGGCACGCGCCCTGCACTTCCGGCACCAGGACGGATCGCCCGGACTCACCGGCGTCTCGCTCGGTGTTCGGGAGGGCGAGATCCTCGCCGTCAGCGGGCCGCGCGGCAGCGGCAAGACGACCCTGCTGCAGTGCCTGGCCGGTCTGACCCCGGCACAGCGCGGCGAGGTCTGGTTCAACAGCGTGCCCGTGCACAGGATGGGCCCCCTGACCCGGGAACGGCTGCGCCGCGACCGCTTCGGCTGGATCGACCCGGCCCCGGTACTCGTTCCCGAGCTGAACGTCTGGGAGAACGCGGCCCTGCCCCTGATGCTGCGCGGCACCAGCCGGCGCCGCGCCCGGACGGCCGCCATCGAGTGGCTGGAGCGCCTGGACATCGGCGACAGCACCCGCAAACGCCCGCACGAACTGCTCCAGGCGGAGCGGCAGCGCGTCTGCATCGCCCGTGCCCTCGCCCCCGCCCCCTCGGTCCTGTTCGCCGACGAGCCGACGGCTCCCCTGCACCGCGCCGAGCGCGCCCACGTCCTGCGCACCCTCACCACGGCGGCCCGCTCGCACGGCATCACGGTCGTCCTCGCCACCCACGACGCGGAGACCGCGGCCCTCGCCGACCGCACGGTGTCCCTGCTGGACGGGCGGCGCGTGCACACCGTGCACCTGCCCCCGCTCGCGGAGTCGGAAGGCCGGGCCGCGTGCTCGCTCTCCGTCTGACCCGCGGCGCCCGTCCCGCCGTACAACTGCGCCGCCTGCTGGTGGCGGTGGCGTCGGCGGGCACGGGCTTCCTGTTCCTGTGCACCCTCGGCCACGCGATGAGCCACCCGGAGTCCACCGCCGCCGCGCTGCTGCGGCTGGCCTGGTGCCTGACCCCGCTGGCGGCCACGGTGTACTTCGCGGTCGCGGTGGCCCGCACCGACCCGGCCACCCGGCCGCGTCCCGGTCTGTCGGCGATCGGCCTGGGCCCCGCCCGTCTGATGGCCATCTCCGCCACGACGACCGCGCTGTCCTGCACGCTCGGCTCGATGCTGGCCCTCCTCCTCTTCCTCCACCTGCGCGGCGACCTGACGGGCATGCCGTTCGACGGCGCCGCCGCCGGGTTCCTGGCCGCGGACGTGCCACTGCCGCTGCCGGCCGCGCTGACCCTGCTCGCCCTGGCACCGACGATCGCGTCGATGGCGGTGGCGACGGCGCTGCGACCGCGGGTGCCGCGGCCCACCGGGGCGCGGGAGGAAAACGCGCGCGATGCGGGAGCACGGGTCCCAGCTCGTGGGTACGGCCGTTTCGGCGCGTACGGACGGTCGGGGACGCGGGAGACGTTCGGGGCGTACGGCAGGTTCGGCGCGCGGCTGCGGGCCCACCCGGCGGCCGCCGCGCGGGGATACGTCATCTCGACCACGGCGGTCACCGCGACCGATCAGCCGGTGGAGTCCGCGGTGCCGGCGGGCACCGCCACGGCCGGCCCGGCCGCCGACGGGCCGCCCGCCCCCCGCGAGGCCCCCGCCGGGCTCCCCTGGGGCATCGCGGTACTCGCCGCCGGTCTCGCGTTCGAGTCGTACGCGGGCCGGTCCCCGGGCGGCTCCGGCCTCCGCATGCCGGGAGGCCTCAGCACCGGTCCCGCCGGCGTCCTCGTCGGATGGATCCTGGCCACCCTGGGCCTCGCCCTGGCCGGACCCGGCCTGACCCATCTGTGCGGCAGCCTCCTGCAGGCCGTCCGCCCCGGCCCGCTGCGGCTGCTGGCCGGCCGCGTCCTGATGGCGGAGGCCGGACGGATCGGCCGCCCGCTCGGCGTCGTCTGCGCGGTGGCCTCCGCGGCCTACGCCGCGACCGCGCTGGCCGAGGGCCCGTCGTTCGGTCCGCTGAGCACCCTCGGCGCGCTCCTCGTGAGCGGCTGCACCGTCGCCACCCTGCTCACCGCCGCCGTCGAGGCCAAGCACGCCCGCGCCGACACCACGGCGGCGCTGCTGCGGCTCGGCGCCCCGGCCACGATGCTGCGCAGCGCCGCCGCCCTCCGCGCCGGCGCCCTGCTCGCGCTGTTCGTCCCGCTGACCCTGGTCGTCGCCGAACTCGCGGCGCTTCCGCTGGCCCGCTGACAGCCCGCCCGCCGACCGCGCCGAGAAAGGTCTCAGGACGCCGATGAGTTCGGCGCCGGCCCCGGGTCTACCCCACCGAACAGCACGCACCCGACGGGAGAGGCCCCCATGTACCAGCAGATGATCTTCGTGAACCTGGCCGTGAACGACGTCGACGCCTCGAAGAAGTTCTTCACGGAACTCGGCTACACGATCAACGCGCAGTTCAGCGACGAGAACTGTGCCAGCGTGGTGATCAGCGACACCATCGTCGCGATGCTGCTGAACAAGCAGCGCTACGCGGACTTCACCAAGAAGGAGATCGCGGACTCGACGAGGACCAGCGAGGTCCTGCTGTGTCTGAGCGCCGAGAGCCGCGAGAAGGTCGACGAGCTGTGCGACAGGGCGATCGCGGCGGGCGGTTCGGCCTCCGGTGAGACCCAGGACCACGGCTTCATGTACGGGCGCGCCTTCGACGACCCGGACGGCCACACCTGGGAGATCATGTGGATGGACCCGGCTGCGGTTCAGAGTTGAGCCCACCGGGCGAATGGCTGGTGCCTAGCATGGGCGGGTGCACCCGACACCCGCCCAGCCGGCCCAGCCCTTCCAGCTCGCGCAGCCGCACGACGGCTCCCGCGACCGCGAGATCGAGTCCCTCGCCGAGTTCGACGAGGTCGTCTCCGCGCACGGCTCGCTCACCCACCACCGCGTGCAGGCCGTCGACCTGACGGACCGTACGGACGTCCTGCGCACCGTGGACGTCAAGGGCGCCGTCTTCCTCGGCTGCCCGATGGACCCCGAGGCGGCGGCCCGGATCCGGGCCGCCGGGGCGCTGGTGTTCCCGCCCGTCCCGGGGCTGCCCTTCGACCCGTACCGCGGTTTCGTCTACTCCCCCGACGAGTTGTTCGCCTCCCTCGACCAGGGGTACGAGGCGACCCCGGACGCGCTGGCGTACGCCTGGTTCCAGCGGACCAAGGCGGACGGCGACGTCTTCTCGTCCATGCTGCGCGCGATCCACGACGACGCCGTCTCCGACGCGCTCGACGAACTCCTCGTCGGCGCGCGGGTGGTGGGCGTCATGGGCGGCCACGCGATGGAGCGCGGCACGCCGGAGTACGCGGGCGCCGCGCGCCTGGGCCGTGAACTGGCCCGGTCCGGCTTCACGGTGGCCACCGGCGGTGGCCCGGGCGCGATGGAGGCGGCCAACCTCGGCGCGTACGCGGCCCCGTTCGAGGAGGGCATGCTGGGCGAGTCCCTGCGGCTCCTGGCGAAGGCGCCGTCGTTCAGGCCGTCGGTGTCCGACTGGGCGCGGGCCGCCTTCGAGGTACGCGCCGCCTGGCCCGGCGGCGGCTCCTCGGTCGGCATCCCGACCTGGTTCTACGGTCACGAGCCGCCGAACGCCTTCGCCTCGGACACGGCCAAGTACTTCGCCAACGCCACACGGGAGGACGGCCTGCTGGCCCGCTCCAACGCGGGCGTGGTCTTCCTGCCGGGCGCCGCCGGCACCGTACAGGAGATCTTCGACAACGCGACGCCGAACTACTACGAGTCACGCGGCGAACCGACGCCGATGGTGCTCGTCGACCGTGCGCACTGGACGGAACGGCTGCCCGCGTGGCCGCTGCTGCGGGCACTGGCCCGGGAGCGGGCGATGGAGTCCCGAATCGCCCTGGTTGACCGGATCGAGGAGGCTCCGGAGGCCTTGAAACGTCTCGGTGGTTAATAAGCAGGCAAAGCCAAGGTGCTTGAGGGGCATATTCATTGACATTGCTTATGGCACGCTTATAAACCTGTGAGACTGCCGGGGGTGGTGAGGCCTCACCTCTCGTCGCGTCATCTCCCCCTCGAACCCCCCTCAGTTGCGCATCCCGTGAAGGGCAAACGTGTCCATAACTCGTCGCACCGCACGTCGTTCCGTGCGCATCCTCGGTGTCGCCTCCGCCTCGGCCGCGCTCGCGCTCGGTGTCGCCGGACAGGCGCTCGCCTGCGATATCAGTGAGTTCTCCGCCGAAGCCGTCTGCGACGGCGCCAAGGGCGTCATCACCGTCACCGACAAGGACCCCTCCGGCGTTCCCGCCATCATCACCGTGTTCCTCGAGAACAACGGCGCCGACGTGAAGCAGGTCGGCAAGCAGAACGTCAAGGGCTCGGGTGACGGTGTCACCATCACCTTCGCCGAGGACTGGAAGCCGAACGCCGTCTACCGCGTCCACGTCAAGGCGGGCAACCAGGTCGACAAGGACATCAAGCCGAACCTGACCACCCCGTCCACCGCCTGCAAGGCGGAGGACACCGGGACCCCGACTCCGACGGCCAAGCCGTCGCCTTCGGACTCCGCCTCGACCCCGACCGAGGAGTCCGAGTCGCCGACCCCGTCGGCCTCGGAGAGCGGCAGCACCGCCCCCGCGGACACCTCGAGCAACGCGCCGTCCCCCGCGGTCGGTGACTCGAACCTCGCCGAGACCGGTGCGAACTCCAACACCGGCCTGATCGCCGGCATCGCGATCGCCCTCGTCGCCCTCGGCGGCGGCGCCGTCTTCTTCGGCCTGCGCCGTCGTGGTGCCTCGCGCTGATCCCCGTCGTACGCACGTCCGGCCCGTCCCCGCACCGGGGGCGGGCCGTTCGGCTGCCGGGCCTCAGCCGAACGAGGCCCGCTCCAGCCAGAACTCCAGCAACTCCCGCTCGCCGAGCACCTCCACCTCCGGGCCGTCCAGCGGCAGCCTGCGGTAGAAGGCGAGCAGCACGGCGGTGAGCGGCCCGCGCAGCACGACCGTCGCCCTCGCGTGGCCGCGCCGCCACACCAGGACGTCCTCGGTGAGTTCGACAAGCCACTCGGCATTCAACGACGGACCGGTGTCGGTGGCGTGCAGATGGATGCTGCGGCCCAAGCCGCGCAGCTCGTTCGCCGGGTCGTCGGGCTCCGTCCGCTGCGCGAACTCCACGAGTTGCAGCCACTCGTCGATCGCGTCGGCGGCCACCTCCGGGGCGACGTCGAAGGGCAGCCCGGCGGCGAGGGCGGCGTCCGCACGGTGGATGACGAGCTCGTGCGTCATCCGGCGGGCCCAGAAGCCGGAGTCGGGGATCCCCGCCCAGGCCCAGACCCGGGTGTCCGGCCCGGCCTCCCGCAGCGTGCCGACGAGCATCTCCCCCGTCTCGGCGAGCCAGGCGTCCAGCGCGACCGCGTCGCCCCGTTCCGCGGGCCCGCCGGACAGGGGCACCCGCTCCTCGGGGATGTCCTCCGCGGCCCGGGTGCGCACCAGCAGCTCCACCCAGCGCAGGGCACCGCCCACATGCCGTACGAGTTCTTCGAGCGACCAGTCCGGGCAGCTCGGCACGGTGGCGGACAGGTCGGCCCCGGAGGTCACCAGGTCCCTCAACAGGCCGACCTGGTGGGCGATCTCGTCGCAGTACCGGTCGTGCGCGAGCAGCGTCATGCCGCGCACCCTATGCGCGGGACCGTCATCCGAGCACCACGATTTCCGCCGCGTCGAACTCCACCCCGACCGTGTCCCCGACTTCCGGCGCCGCCCGCAGCGCGCACGCCGCCTCGAGCCGCGGCGCGTCCTCGGGCCGCAGCTGTACGGCGACGTGCGTGCCCTTGAACGTGCGCGCGGCCACCGTGCAGCGCAGGCCCTCGCCAGGTGCCACCAGCCGTACCCCGGCGGGCCGCACGAGCAACATGCGGGTGCCCTGCGGAGCGCCCGCCGGGACCGGCACCTTCCCCCAGGGTGTGCCGGCCGCCTCCCCGGTCACCGTCGCCTCGACCACGTTGTCGAAGCCGAGGAAGCGGGCCACGAACTCGTCCGCCGGCCGCTGCCACACCTCCAGAGGCGTCCCCGACTGGGCGATCCGCCCGTCCCGCATCACCACGACCCGGTCGGCGAGCGCGAACGCCTCCCCCTGGTCGTGCGTCACCGCCAGCACGGTCGTCCCCAACCCGCCGAACAGCTCGCGCAGTTCGACCACCAGCCGCTCCCGCAGCGAGCGGTCGAGCTGCCCGAGCGGTTCGTCGAGCATCAGCAGCCGCGGGCGGGGCGCGAGTGCGCGGGCCAGCGCCACGCGCTGCTGCTCCCCACCGGAGAGCGCGGCGACGGCCCGGGGGCCGGCGCCCGGAAGCCCCACGAGGTCCAGCAACTCCCCGACTCGCGCGCGCAGTTGGCTCCTGGACCCGCCACGCATCCGCAGCCCGAACGCGACGTTCCCGGCCACGTCCCGCTGCGGGAACAGCTGATGGTCCTGGAACATGAGCCCGACCCCGCGCCGGTGCGCCGGCACTCCCGCCTGGTCGCGCCCGTCGAGCACCACCCGTCCGGAGTCCAGCGGTTGCAGCCCCGCCACCGCCCGCAGCAGCGTCGACTTGCCGCTGCCGCTGGGCCCGAGCACACACACGACCTCGTGCTCGTCGACGCCCAGGTCGACTGCGTCGAGCACGGCCCGCGCGCCGAACCGCACGGTCGCGCCCTCCAGGCTCAGCAGCATCAGAACTCCCCCGTCCGGTCGGTCCGCAGCCGCTCGAGTACCAGCAGCGCCACCGCGCACACCACCATCAGAATCGTCGAGAGGGCCATCGCCTGCCCGTAGTTGAGCTCACCGGCCCGCCCCAGCAGCCGGGCCACGGCGACCGGCAGGGTCGGGTTGTCGGGCCGCGCGATGAACACGGTGGCCCCGAACTCGCCGAGGGACACGGCGAAGGCGAACCCGGCCGCGATCAGCAGCGCCCGCCGCACCATCGGCAGGTCGACCTCCCGCCACACCCGCCACGGCGACGCCCCGAGCACCGCCGCCGCCTCCCGCAGCCGTCCGTCCACGGCCCGCAGCACGGGCAACATGGTCCGTACGACGAAGGGGATCCCGACCAGCGCCTGCGCGAGCGGCACCAGGATCCAGGAGGACCGCAGGTTCAGCGGCGGCTCGTCGAGCGCGATCAGGAAACCGAAGCCGACGGTCACCGCGGACACCCCGAGCGGCAGCATCAGCAGCGCGTCGAAACCGCGGACGAGCCGGCCCGCGTCCCGCCGGGTCAGGGCGACGGCGGCGAGAGCGCCGACCAGCACGGCGATCGCGGTGGCGACGACGGCGTACTCCAGCGAGTTCCCGATCGCCTCGATCGGCGCGACCAGGAAGATCCCGCCGTCGTCGCTGGTCAGGGCGCGGTAGTAGCCGAAGTCCGGCGCGTCGAGCGACCGCTGCACCAGCACGGCCAGCGGCAGCACGAGCAGGAGGGCGACCGACGCCAGGACGCCGGCGAGCAGCGCCCACTGCCCGGCCCCGCGCGGCCGCCGCGCGGTCAGGGAGGCGTCCACCAGCCGCAGGGCCGTCTCCCGCCGCCGTACGGTCCAGGCGTGCAGGGCGAGGACGGCGCCCACCGCCCCGAACTGGATCAGCGTCAGCACGGCGGCCGTGGAGAGGTCGAAGATCTCCGACGTCTGCCGGTAGATCTCGACCTCGAGCGTCGAGAAGGTCGGACCGCCGAGGATCTGCACCACGCCGAAGGAGGTGAAGGTGAACAGGAAGACCATCAGCGCGGCGGCGGCCACGGCGGGCGCGAGCGCGGGCAGCGTGACCCTCCGCCAGGCCGCCGGCCGCGAGGCGCCGAGCATCCGCGCGGCCTCCTCCTGACGCGGGTCGAGCTGCGCCCACAGCCCGCCCACCGTCCGTACGACGACCGCGTAGTTGAAGAAGACGTGCGCGAGCAGGATCGCCCACACGGTGGTGTCCAGCCGGACGCCCCACAGCTCGTCGAGCAGCCCGCCCCGGCCGACCAGGGCCAGGAACGCCGTACCGACGACGACCGTCGGCAGCACGAACGGGACGGTCACCACGGCCCGCAGGACCTGCTTGCCGGGAAAGTCGAGGCGGGCGAAGACGTACGCGCCGGGCAGCGCGATCAGCAGGGTGAGCGCGGTGGAGGCGAGCGCCTGCCAGGTGGTGAACCACAGGACGTGCCGGATGTCGGGCTGGGTCAGGACGTCCACGATCCGGCCCAGCCGCCACACACCGTCGACGTCGAGGCCTCGCGCGACGATCGCGGCGACGGGGTAGGCGAAGAAGACCGCGAAGAACGCGACCGGCACGACCATGAGGCCGAGCCGCGCCGCGCTCCCCCTGGCGGCCCTCGCACGGCCCTTCCGGGGGGCTACTTCAGTACGAGTGAGGTCCACGACTTGACCCACTGGTCGCGACTGCCGGCGATCTTCGCCGGGTCCATGGTCTCCGGATCCTTGGCCTGCGGCCCGTACTGGGTGAACTCCGCGGGCACGCGGGCGCCCTCCCGTACCGGGTAGACGAACATGTTGAGCGGCATGTCCTCCTGGAACCTCTTGGTGAGCAGGAAGTCGAGCAGCGCCTTGCCGCCCTTCGTGTTCCCGGCGTTGCTCAGCAGACCCGCGTACTCGGTCTGGCGGAAGCAGGTGCCGGTCGCGACGCCGGTCGGCGCGGTGGTGGGCCTGGGGTCGGCGTAGATGACCTCGGCGGGCGGCGAGGAGGCGTAGGAGACCACAAGCGGCCGGTCGGCCTTCGCCTTCCTGCCGCCGGCGGAGCCGGAGAACTCCTCGTTGTAGGCCTGCTCCCAGCCGTCGACGACCTTCACGCCGTTGGCCTTCAGCTTCTTCCAGTAGCCCTGCCAGCCGTCGTCGCCGTATGCGGCGGCGGACCCGAGCAGGAAGCCGAGGCCGGGCGAGGAGGTGGAGGCGTTCTCGGTGACGAGCAGGTTCTTGTACGCCGGCTTGACCAGGTCGGCGAACGAACTGGGCGGGGTCAGCTTGTGCGCGCCGAACCATGCCTTGTCGTAGTTGACGCAGATGTCGCCGGTGTCGATCGGGGTGACCCGGTGCTTGTCCCCGTCGACGCGGTACTCCGCCTTGACCAGGTCGGAATCCTTCGCCTCGTACGACTGGAACAGCCCGTTGTCGAGGGCCCGCGACAGCAGGGTGTTGTCGACCCCGAAGAAGACGTCGCCCTGCGGGTTGTCCTTGGTGAGGATGGCCTTGTTGACGGCCTGCCCGGCGTCGCCGTCCTTGAGGACCCGCACCTTGTAGCCGGACTGCTTCTCGAAGTCCGCGAGCACGCTCTTCGAGACGGCCCACGAGTCGTGGCTGACGAGGGTCACGGTCCGGGAACCGGAGCCGCCGTTGCCCGAGCCGGACGAGGACCCGCACGCGGTGAGTGCGGGCAGCGTGACGAGGCCCAGGCCGAGGGCCACGGCCGTGAACTTCCTGGTGGTGCTCACTGATTCCTCCTGGCTGACCAGGAAGAGACGCGGCCCTGCCCGAGGAACCCACGGTTCCCGGGCAGGGCGCAACAGCTTGAGTGATGACCGAACTTCCTACCCAGAATGACCTGGGCGAGGTTCAGAGGGTCTGCGGTCTGTCCCGCACTCTCAGCGCTGTGGCGCTCCCCTGTCGGAATATGAAGATGAGTATGAAGTTGTCCTGACGCGATCAGACTACCGCTCGGTCGCGGCGAGCTGACCGCACGCCCCGTCGATCTCCTGGCCACGGGTGTCCCGGACGGTCACCGGTACGCCATGCGCGGCGATCGCCTCGACGAACGCCTTCTCGTCCTCGGGCCGCGAAGCGGTCCACTTGGAGCCCGGCGTCGGGTTCAGCGGGATCAGGTTGACGTGCACCGGCTTGCCCTTGAGCAGCCGGCCGAGCCGGTCACCGCGCCAGGCCTGGTCGTTGATGTCCCGGATCAGCGCGTACTCGATCGACAGCCGGCGCCCCGACTTGGCGGCGTACTCCCATCCGGCGTCCAGCACCTCGCGCACCTTCCACCGCGTGTTCACGGGGACGAGGGTGTCGCGCAGCTCGTCGTCCGGCGCGTGCAGCGAGATCGCCAGCCGGCACTTGAAGCCCTCGTCGGCGAAGCGGTGGATGGCCGGCACGAGACCGACCGTCGAGACGGTGATCCCACGCTGCGACAGCCCGAGCCCGTCGGGCTCGGGGTCGGTGAGCCGCCGGATGGAACCGACCACCCTGTTGTAGTTGGCGAGGGGCTCGCCCATGCCCATGAACACGATGTTGGACAGCCGCGCGGGCCCGCCGGGAATCTCACCCTCCCGCAGCGCCCGCATCCCGTCCACGATCTGGTGCACGATCTCGGCGGTCGACAGGTTGCGGTCCAGACCCGCCTGCCCGGTCGCGCAGAACGGGCAGTTCATCCCGCAACCCGCCTGGGAGCTGATGCACATGGTGACCCGGTCCGGGTAGCGCATGAGCACCGACTCGACAAGCGTGCCGTCGAACAGCTTCCACAGCGTCTTGCGGGTGGTGTCCTGGTCGGTCGACAGATGCCGCACGACCGACATCAGCTCCGGCAGCAGCGCCTCCTGCAGCTTGCCGCGCGAGCCGGACGGGATGTCGGTCCACTGCTCCGGGTCGTGCGCGTACCGCGCGAAGTAGTGCTGCGAGAGCTGCTTGGCACGAAACGGCTTCTCACCGATCGCGGCGACGGCTTCCTTGCGCTCGGCGGGCGTGAGATCGGCAAGGTGCCGCGGCGGCTTCTTGGCTCCGCGGGGGGCGACGAAAGTAAGTTCTCCGGGCTTAGGCATGGCTGTACCAGTGTCGCAGATCGAATCGGGTGGCCAGGAGACGGCCGGGCCCCGGGGGAGCCTTCGGGCCATGCGCGTGGCGCCAGGTCCCTCCGCCCTCCGCAGCGCCGCGGAGAGAAACGGGCCCTGGGGCAGGACGGACTCAGCCTCTCATTCCAGTCCGAGACAGCGAGACAATGAGTGGCAGGAGGCCCAGAAACGCGGTCGCGTCCGCGGCGTTGCCTCGCCCCATGGACGGGATGCTGATCGCCACCGCCGCCATCACCGTGCACACGACGATCACCAGTCGACGAGCACGCGAGACGGGGCCCGGCGGGTCTTTGAACAGGAAGAAAGAACCGAGAACCAGGGCCAGGAAACCAAGAGTCTGCATCGCCGCCGAAACGATGTCCGGTGAGCTGTCCGACAACAGGCCTTCACCTTGTCCGACGCTGAGTGCGAACAGTCCTGCGGTCAGCGTCGCGAGAGCGCACCAGAAACGCATCAGCCCCCAGTTGCGGGACTGTACTGCTTGCGGCGCACTCTCCCTGGCCAGTATCTGCACCTCCAGTCTGCCGTCCGTCAGCCACTCGGGCTTTCTGCTGACAATGCCCAGCTCCGTCAGGCCGTGAAAATACTTGGCACTCGTGCGCTTGTCGACCCGACCGCCGTTCGTCCTGTCCGCACAGACTTCCAGGAAGTCACCCAGGAAGGCTTGATACGAGTCACGCCGCAAAGTATTTGGAGCGGCGGCCTCGTCTTCGACACCGGTCACTTCGAACTCGAAATGAGACAGAGGCGCCGTTTGCCCAGGACGCCGGAAGGCGACCCTGTCGTACTTCACCTTCGCAATACGATTTCGGAGATCGGACGAGCGGACGTCGGCCCGGTCGACAATCCACGATGTCCTCGTCACTTCCACTTCGAGACTATTACGTAGGCTCGACGCGGCGAGCGCGGTCGGGAGCTCGGAAAAATCAGCCGGAGGTGCCGCACGCGAGGCGCCCCGGACCGCAGAGAGCCAGTTTTGGATCGCAGCCCACGCCTCGTCGATGTCACTGGACGGCCGGACTATGATCTCTTGCTGCATCACCAGCCCGTATCGCTGCTCGCCACGTTCCTTGAGCCGACGGAAGGTCAGTTGCCGGGTTTCCCCTTCCCGACGCATCCGCAGATACCAGCCCAGCTTGAAGAGCTCATGCTTCTTCGTGTCGAAATACGTGTCAAAGATTCTGCGGTCCGCAGATCGATGAAACTGATACCCCCGGACGAACTCTCCGGACGCATTGATCTGAGCGACCAGCGCCTCGTAACTCGAAATATCTCCCAGAGTCACCTTCGCTTCCAGCTTGTCCCGAAGATGCCGCGAGGCATAGTGAATCAAGGCCTGCTGGAATTTCGAGGTGTACACCTGACGGGTATTGAACCTACGATCGATGCAACGGGCCATCTCGTCGAGCTTGGCCGCGTTCGCCGAATCAGAGATCTCAATCTCGATACGCCCCTCGCGTACACTCCCCTCCGTGCTGTCCAAGTACTCCGTTTCATCAACAACGAGTTCCGCCACATCGCCACTCGCGTCGCCCACCATCCAGATGTCCCGCGTGGTTTTCACCGGATAGTCGCTGACCAGACCAAGTTGACGTAATGCAGCGACGACACCGCCCCGGTGAATGAGAGTCTCGACCGGAGCGGGAGGGGCGGAAATGATGTTCTCCCCTCGCAGAGCAGCCGCAACAGCCGTCAAGACCTCGACCAGCGAGCCGTCCGTCGGGTTTTCCAGTTCCTCGCGATGGACAGCGGAGCCCCCGCCCACCCCCGGGCGCGGCCGTTTCAGCGCCACAGAAAACAGCCCGGCGGATTTCTCCCTCACACGTAGGGACCAGTCACGTGAAGCTATCTGTCCATTGACGTCGAAGTACGTGTCGAAGTTGGTCACTTTTCGCGCATACGTGACGGTGAAGTCACCCAGGGAGGGATCGAGCCGCAGGCTCTCACTAATACTCGAAATGGAGTCGACGGGAACTTCAAACTTCTGTTCGATTTCGATCCCCACAAACACTCCCCCGAGAGTGACCGAGCAAGGAAATGCAGAGTACGCCCAGGGAACGCCACCGTAAATGCCCGGTGCAAGATCTCGTGGCGTGATCGGTGGTGTAGCCCGCTACACCATCGATCAGGGAGGCCGGTCCCTCGTGGTGGCGGCCGTGTGACGGGATCGTCGGACACGGCACACGTTCCCACCAGCACGTCTCATCCGCCGACCCTGAGAAAGGGAACCTCCCATGGCCCCGAACCGCCGCCTCGACAGGATCACTGACGAGAACGACGCGGGGGACGACAAGGTCGACAAGGCCGTGAAGGATCTCGACAAGGCGGTCTCGGACTACAACAAGGCCGCCCTGAACGGCGAGAACCCCGACTCCGGCAAAATCGACGCCGCCGCCGACGAGCTGAAGAGCGTCTGCTCGTCATGACGGTCCGCTCGTCATGAGGTTCTGATCGTCATGAAGGTCCGCTCGTCATGACAGATACGGGTGGCGAGCCGGTCGGCCGGCGGCCGTCAGCGGGTGAAGCCGAGAAGCCCCCGCCCTCGTGGCGAGGGCGGGGGCTCCGGCGTGCAGACGCGACCCGGTCAGCCGGATCCGACGAACAGCACCAGCAGCAGCCACACCACCGGTGCCGTGGGCAGCAGGGAGTCCAGACGGTCCATGATGCCGCCGTGCCCCGGCAGCAGCGTGCCCATGTCCTTGATGCCCAGGTCCCGCTTGATCATCGACTCGCCGAGGTCCCCGAGCGTGGCGCTGGCCGCGACCGCGAGGCCCAGCACCAGCCCCTGCCACCACACGCCGTCGTCGATCAGGAACTGCAGGCACAGCGCGCCCGCCACCATCGCGAAGGTGACCGCCCCGACCAGGCCCTCGCGGGTCTTGCCGGGGCTGATGCGCGGGGCCAGTTTGTGCTTGCCGAAGCGCCAGCCGACGGCGTACGCGCCGGTGTCGCTCACCACCGTGAGCAGCAAAAACGTCAGAACGCGCCACGCGCCGTCGTCGGCCCGCAGCATCATCGCGACGAAGGTGGCGAGGAACGGCACGTAGAAGGCCGCGAAGACGCCCGCCGTGACGTCCTTGAGGTAGCCCTCGGGCGGCTCCGTCATGCGCCACACGAGGACGGCCAGCGCGGTGAGCGCCATCGCCACCCAGGCGCCCTCGGCACCACGGACGTATCCGGAGACGACCATCGCCGCGCCGCCGAGCGCGAGCGGGACGAGTGGCGCCTTGATGCCCTTGCGCTCCTCGAGCCGCGTGGTCAGCTCCCACAGACCCACCACGACGGCGACCGCGACCACGCCGACGAACACGGCCTTGACCACGAACAGGGACGCGACGATCACCGCTCCGAGCCCGACTCCGACGCCTATGGCCGAACCCAGGTCCCGGCCCGCGCTCTTCTTCTGCGGCGCGGGCGCCGGCTGCGAGGCGTCGGGCATGGGCTCCGGATTCTGCGGCGCCGCCCCGTGGGGCTGCGCCTGCGGCGTGTCGTAGGGCCCGTAGACGTGGGCCTGCGGCGGGTCGTACGGCGGAGTCCGCTGTGAGTCGTACGGCAACGGCTGCGGCGGTTCGTCGCGGAACAAGGGACCGCTCAGCCGAGCGGCCCCCCGATCGTCATCCTGGTTCCCGCCGGATGCGGGTACGTCGGGCACGATGGGCATGGGGCGAGTGTGCTGGGCGTCATGCGCATCGTACGCGGGACCCGCCGGGGCAGCCCCCTGGACAGGCCCCTGGTCGGACGGCCCCCAGTACCCGGCTTGAGGCGGCGCTCCCCAGGAAGAGTCGTTCATCAGACCTCGAGCAGCTCCGCTTCCTTGTGCTTGAGGAGCTCGTCCACCTGGGCGACGTACTTGTGGGTGGTGTCGTCGAGTTCCTTCTCCGCACGACGGCCCTCGTCCTCACCGACGTCGCCGTCCTTGACGAGCTTGTCGATGGCGTCCTTGGCCTTGCGGCGCACCGAGCGGATCGAGACCTTGCTGTCCTCGGCCTTGCTCCGGGCGACCTTGATGTAGTCGCGGCGGCGCTCCTCGGTGAGCTCGGGGAACACCACCCGGATGATGTTGCCGTCGTTGCTCGGGTTGACGCCCAGGTCCGAGTCGCGGATCGCCTGCTCGATGTTGCGCAGCGCGCTCTTGTCGAACGGGGTCACCACGGCCATGCGCGGCTCCGGCACGGAGAACGAAGCCAGCTGGTTGATCGGCGTCGGCGCACCGTAGTAGTCGGCCACGATCTTGTTGAACATCGCCGGGTGCGCACGGCCGGTGCGGATCGCGGCGAAGTCCTCCTTGGCGACCACGACGGCCTTCTCCATCTTCTCCTCGGCCTCGAGGAGGGTCTCTTCGATCACCACTTGCTCCTGCGTGTCTTGAGTAGGCCCGGCTGCGGTTCCTTTACGGGGCGGCGGCCGGCTGCGTCGCGTCTTCTTCCTGCACGGTTCCCGACCGTCAGGACATTGTCCATCCCCCGGTCAGGGTCCGTCCGCCGTCCTGCTGTTGCCCCACGGACACATGGCGTCCGGCGGACGGGCGTGGCGCACCGGTCAGTCCCGGCTGCCTTGGTCACCCACAAGCGTGCCGATCTTCTCACCCTTGACGGCGCGGGCGATATTGCCCTCCGCCAGAAGCTCGAAGACCAGGATGGACAGCTTGTTGTCACGGCACAGCGTGATCGCGGTCATGTCGGCGACCTTCAGGTCGCGGGTGATGACCTCGCCGTAGCTGAGCGAGTCGAACTTGACGGCCTCGGGGTTGGTCTTCGGATCGGAGTCGTAGACCCCGTCCACCCCGTTCTTGCCCATCAGCAGTGCCTCGGCGTCGATCTCCAGGGCGCGCTGGGCGGCGGTGGTGTCGGTGGAGAAGTACGGCATGCCCATCCCGGCGCCGAAGATGACCACGCGGCCCTTCTCCAGATGGCGCACGGCGCGCAGCGGAATGTACGGCTCGGCGACCTGGCCCATGGTGATGGCGGTCTGCACCCGGCTGTCGATGCCCTCCTTCTCCAGGAAGTCCTGGAGGGCGAGGCAGTTCATGACGGTGCCGAGCATGCCCATGTAGTCCGAGCGGGCCCGGTCCATGCCGCGCTGCTGCAGTTCGGCACCGCGGAAGAAGTTGCCGCCGCCGATGACGACGGCGATCTCCGCGCCGTCACGCACGACGGCCGCGATCTCGCGGGCGATCTTGTGCACCACGTCGGGGTCCACGCCCAGGCCCCCGCCACCGGAGAAGGCCTCTCCGGACAGCTTCAGCAGAAACCGGCCGTGTACTTTGCCGTCGTCGCTCTTCTGGGCCTTGGTGGTCATGGCGTTCTCCTCATGGTGCACATACGAAGAAGGCCATTGCCGGTGGGGTGTTCGCATCCCATGCGCGGCAATGGCCTCCTCGTCAGATCTGCTGTCGTCCGCCACACGCGCGTGTGCGGCGGCGTACCCGGACGACTGCTGTCGACCCTAGCGGGGTTCCGCCGGGGATCGCGCGTCGATCGCGGTACGGACTCAGATGCCGACCTTGATGCGCGTGAAGCGCTTCAGGGTGACACCCGCCTCGTCCAGGACCTTCTGGACGGACTTCTTGTTGTCGAGCGCGTACGGCTGGCCGAGCAGCGTGGCGTCCTTGAAGAAGCCGTTGAGGCGACCCTCGACGATCTTCGGCAGGGCGGCCTCGGGCTTGCCCTCGGCGCGGGTGGTCTCCTCGGCGACGCGGCGCTCGGACTCGACGACCTCGGCCGGCACGTCCTCCTTGGAGAGGTACTTCGGCGAGAAGGCGGCGATGTGCTGGGCGATGCCCTTGGCGACGTCGGCGTTGGGCTTGTCCAGCTCGACGAGGACACCGATCTGCGGCGGCAGGTCGGGCATCGTGCGGTGCATGTACGCCGTCACGTAGCCGTCGGCGTACTGGGCGAAGCGGTCCAGGACGATCTTCTCGCCCAGGTTGGCGTTGGCCTCGTCGACGAACGCCTGAACGGTCTTGCCGGCCTCGATCTCGGAGGCGAGCAGCGCCTCGAGATCGGCCGGGGAGGTCTTGGCGACGTGCTCGGCGATCGCGTTGGCGACGGCCTGGAACTTCTCGCCCTTGGCGACGAAGTCCGTCTCGCACTTCAGCTCGACCAGGACACCGGAGGTGTTGTCGTCAGCGATGATGGAGACCACGGCGCCGTTCTCGGCGGAGCGGCCCTCGCGCTTGGCGACGCCCTTCTGGCCCTTGATACGGAGCGCCTCGACGGCCTTCTCGACGTGGCCCTCGGCCTCGTCCAGCGCCTTCTTGCAGTCCATCATGCCGGCGCCGGTGAGCTCACGGAGCTTCTTGACGTCGGCGGCGGTGTAGTTCGCCATGATTCCTGGAATCTCTCTCGAAGTCTGAAGATCTACGGGCCGAACGGCGGGGGCTTCGCGGCCCCCGCCGTTCATTGACCTGAAGCGGTGACGGGTCAGGCCTGCTCGGCGTCCGCGGCGGGAGCCTCGGCGGCGGGGGCCTCGGCGGCCGGAGCCTCAGCAGGGGCCTCGGCCTCGGCGGGAGCCTCGGCAGCGGCCTCGGCCGGCGCCTCCGCGGGGGCCTCGGCAGCAGCCTCGGCGGCGGGGGCCTCGGCCTCGTCGGCCTTCTTCTCACCCTCGAGCAGGTCGCGCTCCCACGCGGCCAGCGGCTCGCCCGCTGCCTTGTCGCCCTTGCCCTCGGTGGCGACACCGGAGCGGGAGATGAGGCCCTCGGCGACCGCGTCCGCGATCACACGGGTGAGCAGGGTGACGGAGCGGATCGCGTCGTCGTTGCCCGGGATCTTGTAGTCGACCTCGTCGGGGTCGCAGTTGGTGTCGAGGATGGCGACGACCGGGATGTTGAGCTTCCGGGCCTCGCCGACCGCGATGTGCTCCTTCTTGGTGTCCACGATCCAGACGGCGCTGGGCACCTTGGACATCTCGCGGATACCACCGAGGGTCTTCTCCAGCTTGGCCTTCTCGCGCGAGAGCACGAGAAGCTCCTTCTTGGTCAGACCCGAAGCGGCGACGTCCTCGAAGTCGATGAGCTCGAGCTCCTTGAGGCGCTGCAGACGCTTGTAGACGGTCGAGAAGTTGGTGAGCATGCCGCCCAGCCAGCGCTGGTTGACGTAGGGCATGCCGACGCGGGTGGCCTGCTCGGCGATGGCCTCCTGCGCCTGCTTCTTCGTGCCGACGAACATGACCGTGCCGCCGTGGGCGACGGTCTCCTTGACGAACTCGTAGGCGCGGTCGATGTACGACAGCGACTGGAGCAGGTCGATGATGTAGATGCCGTTGCGCTCCGTGAAGATGAAGCGCTTCATCTTCGGGTTCCAACGACGGGTCTGGTGACCGAAGTGGACGCCGCTTTCCAGCAGCTCCCGCATCGTGACGACGGCCATGGCCGTTCTCCTTGGTGTTCTCGGTTGTGCCGCGGGTGCCGGACGGCACTCGCGCCTGACGCCCACTTGCGCCGTGCCACGAGGGACCGAGGGGCGCAGACACCGGCCGGAAAACCGACCCGATGCCGGGGCGTGCGAAGTCGACCCGGTGACCCGGATCGCCAGAAGAAGTGTACGGGACCCGCGACCCCTCGGGTGACGCCGCTGTCCACAACCCGGGAGTAGTCCACAGATCCCGGTCGGTACCGGGGCGGGTACGGGACGGTTCTCGTATGCGAGCCAAGCGATGGATGGGTACGGGGCCGGGATCGCTGCTGGTGACGGCGGTGCTGGTCACCTCGGCGGCCTTCCCGGGAAGCACCGGGGGCCGGACGGCGTGGGAGCCGGTCGGCCGCCCACAGGCGCCCGCCCCGCCGGCCCAGCCGGTCGGCCGCGTGTGGCCCGTGGGGACGCGCCCGGCGATCCTGCGCGGCTGGGAGCCACCGGCGACGGTGTACGGCCGGGGCCACCGCGGAGTGGATCTGGCGGCGCCGGCCGGAACGTCGGTACGAGCGGTGGCGGCGGGCCGGGTCTCCTTCGCGGGCCGGGTGGCCGGCAAGGGAGTGGTCTCGGTGGAGCTGACGGGCACGGGCGACCCACCGCTGCGGACGACGTACGAGCCGGTCCGGACGACCGTACGCAAGGGTCAGGCGGTGGCGGCGGGCGAGGTGCTCGGCACGGTGGAGCCCACGGGCTCGCACTGCCCGGCCACCTGTGTCCACTGGGGCCTGCTCAGAGGAGAGACTTATCTGAACCCGCTGTCCGTACTGCCCCCATGGCTCCTGAGGCGGGGCCCGTCACGGCTGCTGCCGGTACTCGGCATCCCGCTGCCTGGTTGACCGCCGGTCCGCCGAGCGCGCCCCGGGGGCCGGGCGGCCGCCACATGCGATCGGATCAGCCCCGTAGTCCCCGCAGCGCCATCGCGACAGCCGCGTCCGTGACGGTCGTGGGATCTTCCGCCGCCCCCAGCTCGATGCGCCGCACGGCGGCATCGACCACGCCCTGGAGCAGCATCGCCGCCAGGCGCGGTTCCGCGTGTCCCAGCTCGCCCAGCGCCTCGACGATCATCGCCACGAGCGCTCCGTGGGCGGCCCGGATCTTCTCCCGGGCCCCCGCGTCGAGCTCACTGGCGGAGATCGCCACCACGGCCCGGTGCCGCCGGTCCCCGACCAGGGCGAGCTGTCGGCGGACATACGCCTCGACCTTGCCCTCGGGAGAGTCCGCCCGGTCCATCGCCGCCGAGACCTCGTCGGCCCACACCGGGAAGTCGACCTCGCACAGTTCCTCGACCACCGCGGCGCGAGAGCGGAAGTACTCGTACACGGACGACCGGGCGAGCCCCGTCCGCTCGGCGAGGGCCGGGAAGGTCAGCGCCTCCGTCCCGCCCTCGGACAACAGGGCACGAGCCGCGTCCAGCAGGGCGGCTCGTTGCATCGACCGGTGCTCGGCCACGGAGGCCGCTCGAATCCTTGGCACGTCATCCACTTTACGGACGCGCCACCCCCGACGGGAGTCACTCCACCGGACCGGAGCCCGTCGGAGCCTCGCCGGAGCGCGGCCAGAGCCCGGGCGCAGCCTGACTCCGGCCGGCCGGAGTCAGGGCGACGGCAGCTCAGCACCGACCCCGTGGCTGAGCAACCCCCGCACAACTCCTCCCGCGCCTCACCCGGCCATCCGCCCAGGTCAGCGACCGAAACTCGCCAGCTTCGCCCGCAGCTGCAGCACCGACTTGGTGTGGATCTGGCTCACCCGGCTCTCGGTCACACCCAGCACGTTGCCGATCTCCGCGAGCGTGAGGCCCTCGTAGTAGTACAGCGTGACCACCGTCTTCTCCCGCTCGGGCAGCGTGTTGATCGCCCGCGCCAGGAAACGCCGCAGCTCCCGGTCCTCGGCCACCACCACGGGGTTGTCCGCGGCGGTGTCCTCCAGCGTGTCCATCAGGCTGAGCCGGTCCCCGCTCTCACCCCCGACGTGCAGCAGCTCCTCCAGGGCCACCACGTTCGCCAGCGACAACTGGCTGAACACCGCGTGGAGTTCGTCCACCGCGATGCCCATCTCGGAGGCCACCTCCAGCTCGCTCGGCGTCCGCCGCAGCCGTGCCTCCAGTGTGGCGTACGCCCGCTCGACGTTGCGCGCCTTCTGCCGCACGGACCGCGGGATCCAGTCCAGCGCCCGCAACTCGTCGATCATCGCTCCGCGGATCCGCGTGATCGCGTACGTCTCGAACTTGATCTCCCGGTCGATGTCGAACTTCTCGATCGCGTCGATGAGCCCGAACACCCCGGAGGAGACGAAGTCGGCCTGCTCGACGTTGGGCGGCAGCCCCACGCTCACCCGGCCGGCCACGTACTTGACGAGCGGTGAGTAGTGCAGGATCAGCTGCTCGCGCAGCCGCTCGTCCCCCGACGTCTTGTACGACCGCCACAGCTCGTCGAGCGTCGAGGGAGCGGGCGGTCGCACGCTGCCACCGTCACGGGCGGCTGCGGGGATCGCCGCCCGGTCGGACCCGGAGGTGTGCTGGGGCATTCGTCGCCTTGTGCCGTTCTGCCGTGAAGTGGTGGTACCTGGGTGAGCTGTCGGTCTGATGGGAGCTTGCCGGTGTGCGTCTGAATTCACGTGAGCGTAGCGTGACTGGAGCGTCGCAGTGCGCGAAGAGCGGGGCCCGCCGTACGCGTGGGCGCGTTCCGCCGGACACCCCGCCCAGGCGTGCCGGTCGCTGAATGTGATCACCAGATCACACCAACTCCGCGCATTCCAAGGGCTTCCGGGCTTCCCCCGGACGGCCGAACACGCTCGGTCAGCATCGACTCCGATCACCGCGGACGGAGATCATCGCCTGGCGTGTCAACTTCCAGCCGTCGCCGTGTCGTTCGACGTAACCAAGTGATCGGAGTTCGTACAGCCTGGCGACCGCGTCGTCCCGCGTGGTCTGAGCGCCGCGCGCGATCTCGTCCGCCGTCGCCCCGCGACTCCCCGGCAGGGCCGCCAGGACGCGTCTGGCGGCGGCGTCGAGCAGGTCGCGCGGCAGTACCGGCCCCCGTCTGTCCGGGGCCAGCTCGCCCATGTCGCCGACCAGTTCGACGACCTCTGCCGCGTCCGTGACCAGCACGGCGTCCCCGCGCAGCAGCTCGTGCACACCCGCGGACAGACCGCTGGTGACCGGGCCGGGTACCCCCATCGTGTGACGTCCCAGCCGTTGCGCGGCCCGGGCGGTGACCAGCGAGCCGCTGCGGTGGGCTGCCTCGACCACCACGGTTCCCCTGGTGAGCGCGGCGATCACCCGGTTCCGCAGGACGAAACGGCTCGGTGTCGGATGCTCCCCCGGCGGCAACTCCCCGACCACGAGACCTTGTCCCGCGATCCTGGTGAGCAACTCGGTGTGTCCGCGCGGGTAGGGCCGGTCGACGCCGCAGGCCAGTACAGCGACGGTGGCGCCGCCGGCGCCGAGGGCACCACGGTGGGCGGCTCCGTCGACTCCGTAGGCGCCGCCGGACACGACCACCCATCCGCGTTCGGCGAGTCCGGCGGAGAGGGTGGCCGCCATGTGCGCGCCGTACGCCGTGCAGGCGCGGGCGCCGACGACCGCGACCGACCGGAGCGCCCACATCCGCAGACTCGGCCGGCCGCGCACCCAGAGCCCCAGGGGCCGCGCGTCGCCCAGGTCCTCGAGCTGCCGCGGCCACTCGGGGTCGCCGGGGCACACGAACCGCACCCCGGACTCCCTCGCGACCTCGAGATCGCGCTGTGGCTCGGCCCGTTCCGCTCGGGCCAGCAGCCCGGTCCAGCGCCGCTCGCTCACTCCCGGGGGCCGCGGCGCGCCACCGCGCAACAGGCGGACGGCCTCCTGAGCCCCGCGCTGCCGCACCCACCGGCCACCGGCCTCGTCGCCCGGCTCGACGACCCGGGTGAGGAAGACCCGGGCGAGCAGTTCGTCGGCCGGACCGGCAGCGGGGGTCACGTCAGTGCCCCGATGGCCATGGGCACACCCCGTGGCACTCCGGTGCGCAGTTGCAGGGCCAGGGCGACGTCGGTCGCGTCGGGCCGGTCGTGGCCGACGAGGTCCGCGACGGTCCAGGCGACGCGCAGGACCCGGTCGAGTCCGCGCGCGGTCAGGACGCCCCGCTCCAGACTGCGTTCCGCCTCGTCCATGGCGCCGGCCGTGGCGTGCCAACGACTGCGCAGCTCGCGTCCGGGAACCTCACTGTTGGCCCGCCACGGGCTGTCGGCCAGGCGCGTAGCCGCCCGTTCCCTGGCCGCCCGGACCCGCTCGGCGACCGTGGCGGTGGATTCGCCCCGGGTGCCGCGCGCGGTCAGTTGCTCCCGCGTGACTCCTTCCACCTGGACCCGGAGGTCGACCCGGTCGAGGAGCGGGCCGGAGAGCCGGGCCTGATAGCGGCGGATCGCCGAGGGCGGACACTCGCACAGGGAGTCCCGGACGGAGAAGCGGCCGCACGGGCACGGGTTGGCCGCGAGAACCATCAGGAAACGCGCCGGGAAGCGCACGACGCCCGCACTGCGCGCGATCACCACATGCCCCGACTCGAGGGGCTGCCGCAGCGCGTCGAGCGCCCGGCTGCCGAACTCCGGGCTCTCGTCCAGGAACAGCACACCCCGATGGGACAGCGACACGGCTCCGGGCCGCGCGATGCCGGGACCGCCGCCGACCAGGGCCTGCATGGTCGCCGAGTGGTGCGGGGCGCAGTAGGGGGCGACGTCGATCAGCGGTTTGCCCGCGGGGAGCAGGCCTGCCACCGAGTGCACCGCCGTGACCTCGAGCGACTCCTGCCGGCCGAGCCGGGGCAGCACTGCGGGCAGCCGTTCCGCGAGCATCGTCTTCCCGGCACCGGGCGGTCCTTCGAGGAACAGGTGGTGACCACCTGCCGCGGCCACCTCCACCGCCGTGCGTGCCGAGGTCTGGCCCACGACATCGGCCAGGTCGTGGGCCTGGTCGTGGTGTGCGGCGCCCATGCCGTGCAGGCCGGTCGCGGCACCCGTGCCCGGCATGCGGAGACCGGCGAGGAGCGGATCGGGACGCCCGAGGTCGTCGGGCTCCTCCTCGGGCACGGGTTCGTCCGCGAGGACGGCGATCAGCTGGCGCAGGCTGCGCACGCCCAGCACGGAGACGCCCGGTACGAGGGAGGCCTCCGCCGCCGCGGACTCCGGCACGACGACCTGTTCGTAGCCGGCCTCCGCGGCGGCCAGCACCGCGGGCAGGATGCCCCGCACGGGGCGGACCCGGCCGTCCAGGCCGAGCTCGCCGATCATCACGATGTCTGCCAGCACACGCGGGTCGATCCGCTCGGCGGCGCCGAGCACCGCGCAGGCGACCGCGAGGTCGAACCCGCTGCCCGCCTTCGGCACCGACGCCGGGCTGAGTCCGACCGTGAGCTTCTTCTGCGGCCACTCCCCGCCCGAGTTGACCACCGCGGCCCGTACCCGGTCCCGGCTCTCCGTCAGGCTCTTGTCGGGCAGTCCCACCAGCGTGAACGCGGCGACTCCCGGTTCGAGGTCGGCCTGGACCTCGACGACCACACCCTCGACGCCCACCAGCGTCACCGAGCACGTACGGGCGAATGCCATCAGGCCACCCCTCGCGCGTGCTCGACCACGGCGGCTCCGCGCCGGGGCAGGACGACGCCCACGAGGTCGATGCGGACGCCTCCCGGTGGAGCGCCGCCGTGGGTCTGGATCCAGCGTTCGGCGAGGCCGCGCAGCCGCTGCGCCTTGTCGGGGGTCACCGCGGCCATGGGGTGCTCGAAAACACCCGTCCTGCGCGTCTTGACCTCGCACACGACCAGGACGTCACCGTCCCGTGCCACGATGTCGATCTCTCCGGTCCGGCCGCAGCGCCAGTTGCGCTCCAGCACCGTCATCCCGGCCTCGGTCAGCCGCCGCGCGGCGAGATCCTCGCCGTACCTGCCCAGTGCCCTGCGTGTCTGATCGGCGTTCATGTCGGCACCACCTCCGGCGCCAACCGTCACGCATCCCCACCCATGAAGTGGATCTTGGTGGACTACTCAGCGGTTGTGGAAAACCCCGTCACCCCCGCGAGTGACCGTCACCCGCCCGGCAGCTCGAGGTCGCTCTTGTTGAGCTCCTCGATGTTCACGTCCTTGAACGTCAGCACGCGCACCTGCTTCACGAAGCGCGCCGGCCGATACATGTCCCACACCCAGGCGTCCGCCATCGACACCTCGAAGAACACCTCACCCTGGACCGAGTGCACCTGCATCTCGTAGTCGTTGGTGAGGTAGAAACGCCGCTCGGTCTCGATCACGTATTTGAACAGACCGACGACATCGCGGTACTCCCGGTAGAGCTTCAGCTCCATCTCGGTCTCGTACTTCTCGAGGTCCTCGGCGCTCATGGCATGTTCCCCTTCAGCCGTGCGATCCCACCATTGTGCGCCAGTCCCGTCGGCCCCTAGACGATTTCGGTGTCCAGGGTCACGGGCCCGGCCGGGGGACCTTCGTCGAGCAGCCTGCGCAGCAGCTCGGCGAGTCTGGTCGGATACACCGTCTCACGTGCCCGGGTCAGTTCCTGACACGTCCACCAGCGCGCTCCGGCGACGCTGCGTCGCTCCAGTTCGGTGAGGCCGGCGGCCTCGACGACCGTCTGCGTCGTACGGGCCAGGTAGTACCACTCGTCCTGGTCCCAGCGGCGCCCCGCGAAGGGGAAGGAGCACGTCCGCCGCCACAGCACCGGGCCCAGCTCGACCTCGGTGATGCCGGTCTCCTCCACGAGTTCCCTGCGAGCGGCCTCTTCACGGGTCTCGTCGCCCTCCACCCCGCCGCCGGGGGTGAACCACCAGTCGTCCGCCGGATCGTCCGGCTCGTGTCCGTGCAACAGCAGGATGCGGTCCTGCGGGTCGAGCAGCACCACCCGGGCCACCCTGCGCAGCCCGCCCTCGTCCGTGTGCGCGCCCTCGCCGGTCCCGGTGGCCTCAGCGGGCACCGGCCGGCTCCGTCCCCGTACGGGCCCGGGCGCCGCCCATCCGCTTGGCGATCGGGCCGTACGCGCCACCGCCGAGGATGAGCACGGCGCCGGCGATAATCAGGGCCACCACCGCCCGGAGCGGTCCCGGCGTGGAGAGGGTGCCGAGCGTCTCGAAGCCGGTCGGTCGCTTCAGCATCCCGTTCATGGGCCACACGACCGCGTCGACTCGGGCCGACACCGCGGTACGGGAGACGGTGCCCCCGGCCGCGTCGGCCAGGTGGGCCGTGGAGTCCAGTGATCCCTGGCGCTCGTCACCGAGCAGGAACAGCCGGCCCTTAGGCACCGTCACGGTCGGGAAGTCCGTGATCTCGGCCAGGCTCCCCTTGGGCAGATACGGTTCCTCGATCTGCTTGCCGTTGACGGTCAGCTTGCCGTTCGTGCAGCAGGCGACCGTGTCGCCGCCGACCGCGACCACGCGCTTGACCACGGCGGCGTTGCTCACCCAGGTCTTGTCCGTGAACACCACGACGTCACCGCGACGCACCTCTGAACCGTCGACGCGCTCCGCCATCACGCGGTCGCCCGCGGCGATGGTCGGACTCATCGAACTGGTGGGCACCGTGTACGGCCGGTAGACCACCGCTCCCCAGCCGAACCCCCCGAGAAACAGCAGCAGGCCCAGCGCCACAGCCAGACCGGACAACCGCTGTCCGGTCCGGCTGCCCACCGGGCCCTTGTCTGTGCCGCCGCTGCGCGGGGCCGTACGCGTCGCACTCTCGCCACCCATGGGTCCGCACCCTACCCGGCAGTACCTGACCCGGTCAGCCCTTCCGGCGCGGCCGGGGTCACAGCTCCACCAGGGATTCACGCACCCGGGTAACGCGGCGGAAGGATCGCCTCCGCAGAACCGCTTCTCAGCGGGTCTCGGCGACGGCCGTCCTCCTGCGACGCCACAGCGCCACCGGGACCACGCCGACGAGCGCGATGCCGTTCGGTGCCACCGTCAGGGCGGCGGAGGCCGACGACTGGTCGTTCAGACCGGGCTGGTCGAAGGTGTCGGGAACCGGCAGCGTGCCCCAGCGGTTGATCGGCCAGGCCTTGACCACGGCGCGGCCGACGACCTCCTTCACCGGGACCATGCCCTTGTGCTCGTCCGCCTGGTTGTAGCGGGAGTCGCGCGAGTTCTGCCGGTGGTCGCCCATCACCCAGATGGAGCCCTTGGGGACCTTCACCGTGAACTGGCCGCCCTGGTCGTCGACGCTGCACGGAGTGTTGCCCGCGTACACGTACGACGACTCGTTCAGCGCCTTGCCGTTGACCTTCAGCGGGCCGGTGCCCTTGCACGAGACGGTGTCGCCGCCCACCCCGATGACGCGCTTGATCAGGTCCTTCTCCTCCGCGGACGGCATGAGGCCGATCCAGCTGAGGAAGGTCTGCACGGCGTTCGGGTTCGCCGTCGGCTCGCCGGCCAGCCAGTTGTCGGGGTCGTGGAAGACGACGACCTCGCCGCGCTCCGGCTCGGAGCCGAACCACGGGGTCAACTTGTCGACGAGGACGCGGTCACCCTGCTGGAGGGTGTTCTGCATCGAGTCGGAAGGAATCGAGAACGCCTGCACCAGGAACGTCTTGATCAGCAACGCGAGCACGAGCGCGATGCCGATCAGGATCGGCAGCTCCTTCCAGAAGGAGCGGGGCTTCTTCGGCCCCCGGGCCGAGTCTCCCGGACCCTCGCCCTCGGGTCCCTGTGTCCTCGGCTCCTCACCCGTGCCCGGTCCGTCCTCCGTCGCTCCGGCGTCACTCCCGAAGGTCACGGCGCCGTCCGCGGCCGGGGCGTCCGCTTCCACGGGGCGTCCGCGGTGCTCCTCGCCGTCGTGTCCGGACCGTGCGCCAACCGCAACATCCCCCACGCCAACTCCTCACTCTGTGCCGCTGCCTGCCCCAGACGCGGCGCAGGCCCACCACTCCCATAACGAGCGGGAGTTCCGCAGGGCTCGGGAGTCGGATCATTCCGTTGAGATCCTCGGAGGCAACCCTATGCGACAGTTCGGGAGCCGCGGTCGACCCGGCTGCCGAGTCGGACACCGAAGCGAAGGTTTTCGGTTCGTCCAGTGAGGTCCAGTGTCCGAGCGGCCAGGCGATGACCTTGGCACGGCCCACCACCGAGTCGAGGGAGACCGTGCCGCCGTAGTCGGTGTTCTGGTGCGCGCGGGAGTCGGCGGAGTTTCCCCGGTGGTCGCCCATCACCCACAACCGCCCCTGCGGCACGGTGATGTCGAACTCCGATTCGGAGGGGACGTTTCCCGGATACAGGTACGCCCCCTCCTCCAGGGGCACGCCGTTGACGGTGACCCGGCCCTGGGCGTCACAGCACTTGACCCGGTCGCCGCCGACGCCGACGACCCGCTTGATGAGGTCCTTCTCATTGTCGGACGGCAGCAGGCCGATGAAGGTGAGCCCCTCCTTGACCTGCTTGACGACGATGGGGTCGTCCTTCTTGGTGGTGGTCTGCTCGTCCTGGAGCCAGCCGCCGGGGTCCTTGAAGACGACGACGTCCCCGCGCTTGGGCTCGGAGCCGAACCAGGGGGTGAACTTGTCGACCAGGACACGGTCGCCGATCCGGATCGTCTGCTCCATCGAGCCGGACGGGATGACGAACGCCTGGAGAAGGAAGGTCTTCAGGACGAGCGCGATGAGGACCGCGACGCCGACCAGGAGGGGTATCTCCTTGACCGCGCTGCGCCTGCGGCGCCGCTTGACCTTGCGCTGGAGCTTGCGCCGGTCGGCGCGCGAGCGGCCGGCGGCCGATCCGGCGGCGCGCCGGGAGCCGGTGGGCAGCAGGTCCTCGGCCGCGCTGACGCCCGTACCGCGCCGTCTGCCCCGGTTACCCATGGGCACCGTCCGGGGCGGGCACGCGCGCGTAGGCGCCGGGCCGCTGCAGGCGGGTCCAGTGGGCGGTGGGCCACACGATCCAGTCGGCGCGGCCGACGACCTCCCCGACCGGGATCATGCCGCCGCCCGGTGAACCGAGGTGGTCGCGGGAGTCGCTGGAGTCGCTGCGGTGGTCGCCGAGCACGAAAAGGGTGCCGTCGGGCACCGCGAGGTCGAAGGGCACCGTGGACGGACTGTCACCGGGGTACAGGAAAGTCGACTCGTCGACCGGCCGGCCGTTCACCCGGACCCTCCCCTCCTCGTCACAGCAGACCACGTGGTCTCCCCCCACACCCACAACGCGTTTGATGTAGTCCGCGTCCCCGAAGTAGCCCGTGCCGTCGAACACGACGACGTCGCCGCGCCGCGGCTCGGCACCAAAACGGTACGCCAACTTATTTACGAGAACCCGGTCCCCGATCCTCAATCCGGATTCCATGGATCCGCTGGGAATCTGGAAGGGCTGCACCACGAATGTGTTGAGGACGAGCAAAAACAGCAGGCAGACCAGGAAGGTCAGCGTGATCCGCCCGCCGGGGAGCCAGTCGGTGATCCTCGACACCAACGCGAAACGCGACCGTCCCTCCGGCTCCTTCGGGTCCGAGGTCTCGGATCCCTGAGGGCGGGAGGAGCGGTCGCGCTCCGTCGGCTGTGCTTCGGTGTCCATCGGGGCCAGATGCTATCCGGCCCTGCTGTGGTAACCGGCGCGAGATCAGCGGTCGCGCTTCTCCTTGATCTTCGCGGCCTTGCCGCGCAGCTCGCGCAGGTAGTAGAGCTTCGCGCGACGCACGTCACCGCGGCTGACGAGCTCGATCTTCTCGACGATCGGGGTGTGCACCGGGAAGGTGCGCTCGACGCCGACGGAGAACGAGACCTTGCGGACCGTGAAGGTCTCGCGGACACCGGCGCCCTGGCGGCGGATGACGACGCCCTTGAACTGCTGCACACGAGAGCGGTTGCCCTCGATGACGCGGACGTGGACGTTGACGGTGTCACCCGGGCGGAAGGCCGGGATGTCGGTCCGCAGCGATGCGGAGTCGACGGAGTCGAGCAGGTGAGCCATTTCGTCTGCTTTCTTCGTCAATGCCACAGGTCATCGACGGAAGTTGATGTTCTGGATGAGAGCCGTGCGCGTCGGGGCGGGCGTCGTGTCCCCCTGTGGCAGGGGCGCACGCCGGACGGCACACAACAGCGGCCTATTGTTCCATGCCCTCTGGCCTGCGCCAAAATCGGCCGTGGGACTCCCCCTCGGGGTCCGGGGCCCAGCCCAGGATGGAGAGCATCTCGCGGTCCTTCTTGTCGAAGGCCTTGGGCTCGCATCGCTCGATGAGGTCGGGCCGGTTGGCCGCGGTACGCCGCAGCGCCTCGTCGCGGCGCCAGCGGGCGATCTTGCCGTGGTGCCCGCTGAGCAGCACGTCCGGGATGCCCTGGCCGCGCCACTCGGGCGGCTTGGTGTAGACGGGCCCCTCCAGGAGGTTGGCCATCGCTCCCGGCGCGAAGGAGTCGTCCCGGTGCGACTCGGCGTTGCCCAGGACACCGGGCAGCAGCCGCGCCACGGCCTCGGTGACGACGAGCACGGCCGCCTCACCGCCGGCCAGGACGTAGTCGCCGATGGACACCTCGTACACGGGCATCCGGGCGGCGTACTCGTCGACGACACGGCGGTCGATGCCCTCGTAGCGAGCCGGCGTGAAGACCAGCCACGGGCGCTCGGAAAGTTCGACGGCGAGTTCCTGGGTGAAGGGGCGGCCGCTGGGTGTGGGGACGACGAGGGCCGGCGCGTGGGAGCCCGTCTCGTAGCCGTCGGCCAGCACGGAGTCCAGGGCGTCGCCCCACGGCTCGGTCTTCATCACCATGCCGGGACCGCCGCCGTACGGGGTGTCGTCGACGGTGTTGTGCCGGTCGTACGTCCAGGAGCGCAGGTCGTGCACGTGCACGTTCAGCTGTCCACGCGCGCGTGCCTTGCCGACGAGGGAGACGTTCAGCGGCTCCAGGTACTCCGGGAAGATCGTGACGACGTCGAGCCGCATCACGCCTCTTCCCCGGACTCGTCCCTCGAGGAGGCGATCTCGGCCCGGTCGTCGATCAGGCCGGGGGGCGGGTCGATGACCGCGCGCTGCTCCGTCAGGTCGATCTCGGTGACGATCTGCTCGACGAACGGGATCAGCACCTCCGTGCCGTCCGGCCGCTCCACGACGAAGAGGTCCTGGG
This sequence comes from Streptomyces sp. NBC_00289, assembly GCF_041435115.1. Taxonomy (NCBI): domain Bacteria; kingdom Bacillati; phylum Actinomycetota; class Actinomycetes; order Kitasatosporales; family Streptomycetaceae; genus Streptomyces; species Streptomyces sp. NBC_00289. The sequence continues at coordinate 3,408,875 of NZ_CP108046.1, forward strand.
AGGGCAGGTGCGAGATCTCGGTGATCCGGCCCACCTCGACGCCGTCCTTGGTCACCACGTCCAGGTCCATCAGCTGGTGGTCGTAGTACTCGTCCTCCTCCTCGGGGAGAGCCTCCGGATCCACCTCGGCGATCAGCAGGGTGTTGCGCAGCGCCTCGGCGGCGTTGCGGTCACGCACGCCCGCGAAGCGCAGCAGGAGGCGGCCACTGTGGACGCGGCCCGTCTCGATGGTCAGCGGTCCGGTCGAGGCCGGGTCGGTGGCCAGGACGGCGCCGGGGGCGAGCCTCAGTTCCGGCTCGTCGGTGCGTACCTCGACGGTGACCTCGCCCTTGATGCCGTGGGCGCGGCCGACGCGAGCGACTACCAGCTGCACTTGTGTTGATCTCCTGTCGTACGAGCGGCCGTACGACCCCGAGGGTCATACGACGTCGGGCCGGGGAGGGCCAGTGGCCCTCCCCGGCCCGAGCCGGTGCTGTGTTTCGACGTCAGCGGACGTGGTCCACGTCGACGAGGTCGACACGGACTCCGCGGCCGCCGATGGCGCCCACGACGGTGCGCAGGGCACGAGCGGTACGGCCGTTGCGACCGATCACCTTGCCGAGGTCGTCGGGATGGACCCGGACCTCGAGCACGCGCCCGCGGCGCAGGTCACGCGAGGCGACCTGCACATCGTCGGGGTTGTCGACGATGCCCTTCACGAGGTGCTCGAGAGCCTCCTCGAGCATGCTCAGGCCTCGGTCGGCGCAGACGCAGAGGACTCAGCGGTGGCCTCGTCCTTCTTCTCGGCCTTCTTCTTCTGGGTGATGGCCTCACCCTTGCCCTCGTCGTCGCCACCAAGGGCTTCGAACAGCGGACGCGCGGCCTTCGGGGCCGGCTGCAGCAGCGGAGCCGGGGCGGGCTCGCCCTTGAACTTCTGCCAGTCGCCGGTCTTCTTCAGGATCGCGAGCACGGGCTCGGTCGGCTGCGCGCCGACGGAGAGCCAGTAGGCCACGCGGTCCGCGTCGACCTCCATGCGCGAGGGGTTCTGCACCGGGTGGTACAGGCCGATCTCCTCGATGGCCCGGCCGTCACGGCGGGTACGGGAGTCGGCGACGACGATGCGGTAGTGAGGCGCGCGGATCTTGCCCAGACGCTTCAGCTTGATCTTGACTGCCACGGAAGTGGTGTCTCCTGGTCTTGACGTGGTTGGGCACGGCGAGATGGCCGCGTGGGGTTGCGGTACCCGAGTGCCCGATGGACGCGTCAGCCGGAGGAGAGAGGGGTCCTATGCGACTGTCGAGTACAGCTAGCCATTGTGCCACACCGCGCGGGTCGCCCTTACCCCGGTTCTGCGGGCATGCCTGAACGACACCCGGCCCCTGGGGGCCTCCGTCGAGCGCGCCCGCGGTTGCCCCGGCGGCCCGGTCCTCCCCGCGAGGCCACGGGTGCACGCGACCGCGCGGGGAGGACCGGGCACCGGCACGCCCGCGTCCACACCGTCTGCTCGTCCGACACCCACGAGATGCCGGGATGGGCAGTCAGCTCGCCGCCGCGCCCACGACCTCCGGGATACGGAACGGCTTTCCGCAGCCGCCGCACACGATCGGCGCCTGGGCGAGTACGGACGGGACGACCCGGACGTTGCGGCCGCAGTCGCAGACGGCCTTCACGCGCACGCCTCCGCCCGAGGAGCCGTGCCGGGCGGCGGGTCCGCGGAAGGAACGGGCCGTGTCCGCGGCGGTCGCGGCCGTGTGGGCCTTGAGGGCGCGATGGAGGCGTTCCATGGTCGGGCGGTAGCGGCGTTTGGCCTCGGGGTTGAGCGTGACCAGGGAGAAACCGCTGCTGGGGTGCGGTTCCTCGGGATGGTCCAGGCCCAGCTCCTCGGCGATCGCGAGGAATCGGCGGTTGTGGTAGCGGCCGGCACGGGACGTGTCGCGCACACCGCGCGAGGCGGCGATGCCATGGACTGCCTCGTGAAGCAGCCGCTCGAAGGAGAGCTCGTGCCCGCAGGCGGACGAGGACTCTCCGATCAGAGACTCGGGCGCGGCAAGATCGGGCAGCTCGGGGTGGTACCGCTGAATGTCGGCCCACGCCTGCGCCAGTTCTGCGGCGAGAACAGGTGGTGTCTGTGTCGTGCTCACGTAATGACAACGAGCCGGGGTGCCCCTGTGTTCCGATTCCGGGGCATCCCAAATAATTTGCACGTACCCGTCAGTTGCCGCTGATGCGTCCTGACGAGGGCTAGTGCGCTGATCTGCGGAGAAGCCTCACAGCTCGTACCAAGCTGGTGCGTAGTCTGACGTACGCCCCCGCGCGTAGACGATGTCCGCACGCGGGGGCGGCTGTGGTCCGCGGATGCGCAAGGGGCGTTTCGGCCGCTCTCGCACCGGAAGGGGCTCACCTCAGTAAGCGCGCGCGACGACCGCGACGTTACCGGGCGCGTCCTCGGTCTCGGGCACCGACCCGTCCTCGGCGACCAGACACCGTACGGTCACGGCGTGCTCGGCCAGTCTGGCCTCGCCTTCTTCGCCGAGTGTCGCCCACGGGATGCGCGCCCACCCGCCGGCGCCGGCCGCCTCCACGGCCTCCTCGATCGTCGACACCTCCGACGTACGGGACAGTCGCCGCTCGCGCGACTGCTTCAGCAGCAGTGCCTGGTCCTCCTCCAGGACCCCGGGGAGCAGTCCGACGAGGGCGTCGACGGCCACCGGCTCCTTGCCTCCCGGGATGCGGCGGGCCAGCATCGCCGTGCCGTTCTCCAGGTCACGGGGGCCGACCTCGATCCGTACGGGCACGCCCTTCAGTTCCCAGTCGACGGCGCGGCGCCCGAAGGGGATGTCCGTACGGTCGTCCACCCGCACGCGTACGCCCGCCGCCTTCAGCCGGTCGCCGATCTCGCGGACCTTGGCGAGAACCGGCTCGTCGCCCTTGATGGCGAGGACGACGACCTGGATCTGCGCGAGGTTCGGCGGGACCCGCAGGCCGTTGTCGTCGCCGTGCATCATCACCAGGGCGCCGATCATGCGGGTCGTCGAGCCCCAGGAGGTCTGCCAGACGAGTTCCTGCCGGCCTTCCCTGGACAGGTACCGGGTGTTGAATGCCTTGGCGAAGTTCTGGCCCAAGTCCTCGTAGACCTCGCGGTGGATGTGCGAGGCGAAGTCGCGCGCCTCCTCGTACGTGGCGTGCGCGGTGTGGCCCTCCTGCCAGAGGAACTCGCTCGTCCGCAGGAAGAGTCGGGGGCGCAGCTCCCAACGGACCACGTTGGCCCACTGGTTGATCAGCAACGGCAGGTCGCGGTAGCTCTGCACCCACTTCGCGAAGTACTCGTTGATGATCATCTCGGAGGTGGGGCGGACGACCGCGGGCTCCTCGAGTTCCTTGCCACCGCCGTGCGTGACCACGGCGAGTTCGGGCGCGAAGCCCTCGACGTGGTCGGCCTCCCTGGCCAGGTACGACTGCGGGATCAGGACCGGGAAGTAGGCGTTCTGGGTGCCCGTCTCCTTGATCCGGGCGTCCATCTCCTGCTGCATCCGCTCCCAGAGGCCGTATCCGTACGGTCGGATCACCATGCTGCCGCGCACTGGGCCGTTGTCGGCCAGCTCCGCCTTGTTGATCAGATCCTGGTACCAGCGGGGGAAGTCGTCCGCCCGCGGTGTGAGTACGGGTGCCTTGGCCATGGCGCGATGGTACGGCCCCAGGTTGCCGGGATGTGAAATCTCGCCACATGCGCGAGCACACCACAAGCCGGGCCCGACAACCCCTGGACGCGGGGTCGAGTGCGGAGTTACCTGACATACGGGGGGACTGCGAACGCATGTCACGGGGGCCACGGAATCGGGCACAGAGACAACGACACTCGGCGGATTGGGGCGCTTTTCTATGTCACCTACGCTCGTGCGGCAGCACCTGTCCCCCACGGGACCCGCGTCCCGCGTGGACCGGAGTGCACGCGCGCGTGACTGGTCGGAGATCCAGGAACGGATGCTGGTGCCGCTCTACGAGGCCGTCTACGAGCGACTGGAAGTGGGCCCTCGTACGCGCCTGCTCGGCCTCGGCTGCGGTTCCGGGCTCGCCCTGCTGATGGCCGCCTCGAGAGGCGCCGCGGTCACCGGAGTCGAGCCCGCCGCCCCGGAACGGCTGGCGCTGGCACGGCAACGGCTGCTCCCGGACCCGCCCGGCGGGCAGGTGCGCGGCGACACCCGGCTGGTCGACGGCTCACCCGAGGACGCGGCGGACGCCACGACGCCCGCGTACAGCCTGGTGACCGCCTTCGAGCCCATCGGGTGCCTCGCGGGCGACTCGGCGGGCCTGGGCGCACTGCTGGCCGCCGCGACGCCGCTCGCCGCGCACGGGGCTCCGGTGGTGCTGGTGGGCTGGGGTCCGCCGGAGCGGTGCGCCACGTCGGCCGTGCTGCGCGTCGCCAGGAAGCCGACGGATCCGCCGCGCGGCGACGTCAGTTGGCGCCCGGCGCTGCGCGACGACCTGGAGGAGGTCGCCCAGCGGGCCGGGCTCACGTTGGACGGCTCGGGCCGGGTCGCCTGCCCCTTCGGCTACGCGGACGTCACCAGCGCCGTACGCGGGCTGCTGTCGACCGGACTGTTCGACGCGGCGATCGCCGCGACGGATTCGGCGCAGGTCGACAAGGAGCTGACGGAGGCACTGCATCCGTACCGGCGGCGGGACCGGACCGTGTGGATGCCGAACGTGTTCCGGTACCTCATCGCGCGAGTGCCGTGAGCGCCGGCACCGTGAGCACCGGCACCGACAGCACCGGCGTCGTCAGCCCATGAACTTCTTGAACTCGTCCGGCAGTTCGAAGTCCTGAGGGGCCTGCTGGCCCGGCACACCGAGGGCGCCGCCGCTCTGCGCCGCGGCGGCGCGGCGCGCGGCCTCCTCCTGCTCCTGCTGCTTGCGCTTCATCGGGTTGCCGGAGCGCTGCTTGCCCTTGGCCTGCTTCTGCTGCTTCTTCTGCCGGCCGGGGCCGCCGCCCATGCCCGGCATCCCCGGCATGCCCGGCATCCCGCCGCCCTGGGCCATCCGGGACATCATCTTGCGGGCCTCGAAGAACCGCTCGACCAGGCCCTTCACGGCGCTGACCTCGACACCGGAGCCCTTGGCGATACGGGCGCGACGCGAGCCGTTGATGATCGTCGGCTCGTGGCGCTCGGCCGGGGTCATCGACTTGATGATCGCGGCCGTGCGGTCGACGTCCCGCTCGTCGAGGTTGGCGATCTGGTCCTTGATCTGGCCCATGCCCGGGAGCATGCCGAGCAGCTTGCTGATGCTGCCCATCTTCCGGACCTGTTCCATCTGGGCCAGGAAGTCGTCCAGGGTGAAGTCCTGGCCCTTCTTGGACGCCAGCTTGGAGGCCATCTTCTCGGCCTCTTCCTGACTGAACGTCTTCTCCGCCTGCTCGATCAGGGTGAGCAGGTCACCCATGTCGAGAATGCGGGAGGCCATCCGGTCGGGGTGGAAGGCGTCGAAGTCCTCGAGCTTCTCGCCGTTCGAAGCGAACATGATCGGCTTGCCGGTGACCGAGGCGATCGACAGGGCCGCGCCACCGCGGGCGTCACCGTCGAGCTTCGACAGCACGACACCGTCGAAGCCGACGCCGTCGCGGAAGGACTCGGCCGTGTTCACCGCGTCCTGGCCGATCATGGCGTCGACGACGAACAGGATCTCGTCGGGGCTGACCGCGTCGCGGATGTCCGCGGCCTGCCGCATCAGCTCCTGGTCGATACCGAGGCGGCCGGCGGTGTCCACGATCACGATGTCGTGGACCTTGGACTTCGCGTACTCGATGGAGTCCTTGGCGACCTTGACCGGGTCGCCGACACCGTTGCCCGGCTCGGGCGCGTACACGGAGACGCCCGCGCGCTCGGCGACGACGCTGAGCTGGTTGACGGCGTTCGGGCGCTGGAGGTCGGCGGCGACCAGCAGGGGCGAGTGCCCCTGGTCCTTCAGCCACCGGCCGAGCTTGCCCGCGAGGGTCGTCTTACCGGCACCCTGCAGACCCGCGAGCATGATCACGGTGGGCGGCTGCTTGGCGAAACGCAGACGCCGGGTCTCGCCGCCGAGGATCGTGACGAGTTCCTCGTTGACGATCTTCAGGACCTGCTGGGCGGGGTTCAGGGCCCGCGAGACGTCGGCCCCGAGGGCGCGTTCCTTGACGTTCTTGATGAACGTACGTACCACGGGGAGCGCCACGTCCGCTTCGAGGAGCGCGATACGGATCTCGCGCGCCGTGGCGTCGATGTCCGCCTCGCTCAGGCGCCCCTTGCCGCGCAGGTTCTTGAAGGTCGCTGAGAGGCGATCGGAGAGAGTATCGAACACGGCGGCGTCGGTCCTCGGAGTCGGGGGCAGTGTGAGCGTCTTCCAGGGTATCCGGCCGCGCAGGACAATCGCCCCCGCCTGCCGGATTCGACGAGCGGCGCGGGCACGGCACCGAACGCCGGGCAGGCGGCGGGATCATCCCCGCAGCGTCTCCTCCAGCTTCCGCGTCAGGGAGGCCGCCTCCTCGCCCGGCAGCGGCGTCCCTTCCGGGCCGGTCACGTAGAAGGCGTCCACGGCGTTGGCCCCGAGCGTCGACACGTGCATGCTGCGCACCCGCACCTTCGCGTCCTCCAGGGCCCGCCCGATCCGGTGCAGCAGGCCGGGAGCGTCGTGCGCGCGGACCTCGATCACCGTCGCGAGCCGTGAGGCGGCCGGGGCGACCGTCACCCGCGGCGGAGGCGCCACGACACCCCGGCGACGGGGGTAGGCGGCGTCCCGCTCGGCGAGGCGGCCCGCGATGTCCAGCGAGCCGTCCAGCGCCCGGACCAGATCGGCGCGCAGCCGGGCCGCCTGGGGCAGGGACCCGTACTCGGCGGCGACCCGCCAGTTCAGCAGCAGGACGGAGCCTTCGACGCCGTCGGGAAGGTCCAGGGCGCGCAGCTCCGCGGTGCGCACGGTCAGGCGGTGCATGGCGAGGACGCCGGCCACCGCGGGCAGCACACCCGCCTGGTCCGGTACGGCGATGAGCAGTTCCACGCCGAGCGGCTCGGGATCACCGGACGGCTGCTCCTCGGTGGGCGGCGGCTCGGTCTGGGCGCGCAGCGCCAGCACCGGGCTGCCGGTGGCGACCGCCTCGATGGCGAGACGTTCCTGCTCGGCGGTGGGCGCGAGGGCCTCGGGCTCCTCGGGGGCGTCCCCGGCGAGGACCGCGGCGACCCGTTTCACCAGGTCTGCGACGAGGGAGCCGCGCCAGGTCGACCAGGCGGCCGGTCCGGTGGCCAGGGCGTCCGCCTCGGTCAGCGCGTGCAGCAACTCCAGGGTGCCCTGGCTGCCGACGGCCTCGGCGACCGAGCGCACGGTGGCCGGGTCCTCCAGGTCACGCCGGGTGGCCGTCTCGACGAGCAGCAGGTGATGGCGTACGAGGGTGGCCAGGACGGCCACGTCCGCGCGGTCGAAGCCGATGCGCGCGGCCACGTCCTTCGCGATGATCTCGCCGGCCACCGAGTGGTCGCCGGGCCAGCCCTTGCCGATGTCGTGCAGCAGCGCGGCGACCAGGAGGAGGTCGGGGCGGCTGACGCGGCGGGCGAACTCGGAGGCGCGGACGGCGGTCTCGATGAGGTGCCGGTCGACGGTCCAGATGTGGACGGCGTTGCGCTGCGGGCGACAGCGCACCCGCTCCCAGTCGGGCAGCAGCTGGGTGATCAGGCCCTCGGCCTCCAGCGCCTCCCACACCTCGATGGTGGGGCTGCCGGAGCCGAGCAGGGTGACGAGCTGTTCGCGGGCCTCGGCGGGCCAGGGCGTGGGCAGCGGGCGCACGGTGGCCGCGAGGCGCCGTACGGCGTGCAGGGACAGCGGGAGGCCGGCCTGCGCGGCGGCGGCCGCGGCGCGCAGCGGGAGCACGGGGTCGCGTTCGGGGCGCGCGGCGCGGGCGAGCACCACCTCGCCGTCCTGCTCCACCACGCCTTCGGCCAGTGGGGAGCGCTCGGCGACCGGCTTGCCGCCGCCGAGCATGGCGCGCAGCCGCGGCCGTACGGCGCGTGAGCGCAGCACGCGCTCCACCTCGCGCCAGGTGACGTCGCTCGCGTAGGAGATGACCCGGGCCGCCTCGTAGACCTGGCGCAGGAGTGTGTCGGCGTCGAGGAGGCCGAGCTCGGCGGCCACCTGGTCCTGCTCCTGGAGGGCGAGCCGGTCGGTCGCGCGCCCGGTTGTCAGGTGCAGCGCGTCCCGGACGTCGAGCAGTCGGCGCCGGGCGTCGTCGAGGCCCTCGCGCGGGGCGTCGGCCAGCCAGGAGGCGGCGACGGCGCGCAGGGCGGTGGCGTCGCGCAGGCCACCGCGGGCCTCCTTGAGGTCGGGCTCCAGGAGGTACTGGAGCTCGCCCTGGCGCTCGGCGCGCTCGGTGCACAGTTCGTGGAGTTCGGGCAGGCGCCGGGGGGCCTGGTTGCGCCAGTCGGCGAGGACGGCGGTGCGCAGTCCGGCGGTGAGGCCGAGGTCGCCGGCGAGGTGGCGGGCGTCGAGCAGACCGAGCTGGACCTTGAGGTCCTCGCCGGCCGTTTTGCGGGCCTCGGCCGGGGTGCGGACCGAGTGGTCGAGGGCGAGACCGAGGTCCCAGACGGGGTACCAGAGGCGGTCGGCCAGGGCGGCGACCGCGGCGGAGTCGCTGCCGTCGTGCAGCAGGAGCAGGTCCAGGTCGCTGCGCGGGGAGAGCTCGCCGCGGCCGTAGCCGCCGACGGCGACGAGGGACGCTCCGCGCAGTCCGGGGGCGGCCGCCTCGAAGAGGCCGGAGAGCCAGTCGTCGGTCAGTTCGCTGAGGGCGGCACGGCGCGGCGGCCCGGACCGCGCCTCCTCGGTGAGGAGACGCAGCCGGGCCGCCGCGTAGCCGCTGGGTCCCGAGTCCTCTGCTTCCTTGCTCACGTGCGTACTCGTCACCCAGCGACTCCTGTCGTTCTTCTGTTGCGCGTCCGGTCTTTAGAGCGCGTCCGGGCCGCGCTCGCCGGTCCGGACCCGGACGGCCGTCTCGACCGGCAGGGACCAGACCTTGCCATCACCGATCTTGCCGGTCCGGGCCGCCTTGACGATGACGTCGATCAGCTGCTCCGCGTCGTCGTCCTCGGCCAGCACCTCGATGCGGATCTTGGGGACCAGGTCGACCGTGTACTCGGCACCGCGGTAGACCTCGGTGTGACCCCGCTGACGACCGTAGCCGCTCGCCTCGGTGACCGTCAGGCCGTGGACCCCGAAGGCCTGGAGGGCCTCCTTGATCTCGTCGAGCCGGTGGGGCTTCACGACGGCGGTGATGAGCTTCATGCGTCCACCTTCTTGCTCGCGGCGTCGGCGACCGGGGCGGGGCCCGCGGTCCGGGCGGCGCCGCCGCCGGCGCCGCTGAAGTCGTATGCGGTCTCGGCGTGCTCGGCCTGGTCGATACCGGCCACCTCGTCGTCCTCGGAGACCCGCATACCGATCGTCTTGTCGATCAGGAACGCGAGGATCGCGGAGGCGACCAGCGAGTAGGCGAGGACCGCGAAGACACCGGCGCACTGCTTCCAGAACTGGGTCAGACCGCCGCCGTAGAAGAGACCCTCGACGGTGGACTGGCCCTTGCCGCTGGCGAAGAGGCCGATCAACAGGGAGCCGACGACTCCGCCGACCAGGTGAACGCCGACGACGTCCAGGGAGTCGTCGTAGCCGAACTTGTACTTGAGGCCGACGGCCATGGCGCACAGCAGACCGGCGATGGCGCCGACGGCGATCGCGCCGAGCGGGGAGACCGCACCACCCGACGGGGTGATGGCGACCAGGCCTGCCACGGCACCGGAGGCGGCGCCCAGCGTGGTGAACGTGCCGTGCCGGATCTTCTCGTAGATGAGCCAGGCGAGCATGGCTGCGGCGGTGGCGACCTGCGTGTTGACGAACATCAGCGCGCCGACGCCGTCGTCGTTGCCGAGCCAGGAACCGGCGTTGAATCCGAACCAGCCGAACCACAGCAGACCGGCACCGAGCATGACCAGCGGGAGGCTGTGCGGGCGCATCGGGTCCCTCTTGAAGCCGACCCGCTTGCCGATGACCAGGATCACGCCGAGCGCCGCGGCACCCGCGTTGATGTGGACCGCCGTACCACCGGCGAAGTCGATCACACCGAGCTCGAAGGCCCAGCCTCCGGCGCCCCAGACCCAGTGCGCGACCGGGAAGTAGACGACCGTGGCCCACAGGGCGACGAACAGCGCCCACGCCGTGAACTTCACACGGTCCGCGAGGGCACCGCTGATCAGGGCGGGCGTGATGATGGCGAACATCATCTGGAAGACCATGAAGACGAAGATCGGGATGGTGTATCCGGGCCACAGGTCCGTGAGGCCGATGTTGCTGAGGCCCACCCAGTCGGACGTCCAGCCGATGAACCCACCGGAGTCCGTGCCGAAAGCCAGGGAGAAGCCGTACAGCACCCAGAGGATGGTGACGATCCCGATACTGATGAAGCTCATCATCAGCATGTTGAGCGTGCTCTTGACGCGGACCATGCCTCCGTAGAAGAAGGCGAGACCCGGGGTCATGATCAGGACCAGGGCGGAGCAGATGAGCATGAAGCCCGTGTTGGCGGCAGAGAGCTTGGGTGCCTCTGCGGCTAGCTGGATGGCTGGGGCCATCGGCGTCTCCTCGTCATTGGTACGGCCCCGTGCGGGCGAAGCCTGAGCGGAATTGAGGGGTGGGCCGGTTATGCGCCATGAGATTGACGCAGCGCCGTTTCGGTGGAAGCCCCTCGATGTTTCGCCGCCGTGACGAAGGCATCCTGTGCGTTACGCGTCGATGAACTGCCTGATGTTCGTCGAGTGGATCGTTATCGTGGCGCAACCTTCGGGATGGGACGTAAACCGGCCGCGGGCGGCCTTCCGATGACCTGGCACGGGGGAGCCGAGTCGGGCAGTTCGGGAGGGCCGGCCGCGGCCGGAGCTCAGGGGAGATCAGACCGCTTCGGCGGTCTCCGGCAGCTCTGCCGCGAGCTTGTCGGTCAGGTCCACGACCTCGGCGAGGTCTCCGAAATCGCGTACGGCCGTGTCGACCGTTTTCCGGATGCGGGTGTTGACACGCTCCGACCGCACTTTCTTGGCGATGTGCATGGCCCGCGCCGCGAGTACGGTGCTCCGCTCGGGCTCGCGTTGCAGCAGATGGACGGTCGCCATGCCGACCAGGTTCAGGGCGTACGACCGCTGGTGTTCGTCGTCCTTGGCGAAGAGGTCCACCGCCCGCTGCATGAGGGGCTCGGCCAGGGAAGCGTAGGTGGGGCTGCGGCCGGCGACGTAGGCCAGGTCACGGTAGGAGTGGGAGTTCTCGCCGTACAGCTCGGCCTCGGAGAAGAAGCGGATCCAGTCGGGGTCCGGCTCGTCCCAGTCGTCGGCGTCGGCGAAGACGTCCTCCGCCATCCGGACGGCCCGCTTGCACTTGCCGGGCTGCCCCATGTTGGCGTACGCACGCGCCTCCATCGCATACAGCATGGACTGGGTGCGCGGACTCGCGCAGTCCCGGCTGCCGTACTGCGCGAGGTGGATCAGTTCCAGCGCGTCGTCGGGCCGCCCGAGGTGGATCATCTGACGGCTCATGCTGGACAGGACGTACGAGCCGAGCGGCTTGTCGCCGGCCTCCTTGGCCGCGTGCAGGGCGAGCACGAAGTACTTCTGGGCGGTGGGCTGAAGCCCCACGTCGTACGACATCCAGCCGGCCAGTTCCGCCAGCTCGGCGGCGACCTTGAAGAGCTTGCGGGTGGTGCTCTCGGACTGGGGCTCCTGGAGGAGGTCCGTCACCTCGTGCAGCTGGCCGACGACCGCCTTGCGGCGCAGGCCGCCGCCGCACTGGGCGTCCCACTGGCGGAACATCACGGTGGTGGACTCCAGCAGCTCCAGCTCGGGCCGGGACAGCCGGCCCGCGCGGCGGCTCGCGGCCGACACCTCCAGGTCGGGCTGCGCGGCGGACCCGTGCTCGGACGAGTCCGGGAGCCGGGGAGGCGTCTGTGCGGGCACGAGCCAGCGCTGCATCGGTTCGATGAGGGACGGGCCCGCGGACAGGACCAGCGAGGTTCCGAGGAAGCCGCGCCGGGCCAGCATCAGGTCGCTGCGCGAGAACTCGCTGAGCAGGGCCACTGTCTGCGGACCCGTCCAGGGCAGGTCGACGCCGGACACGGATGGCGACGGGCGGGTCGCGCGCAGTCCGAGGTCCTCGACGGAGACGACACAGCCGAACCGCTCGGAGAACAGCTCGGACAGGATCCTGGGGATCGGTTCGCGCGGGTTCTCGCCGTCCAGCCAGCGACGCACCCGGGAGGTGTCCGTGGAGATGTGGTTGGCCCCCAACTGGCGGGCCCGGCGGTTGACTTGGCGGGCCAGCTCGCCCTTGGACCAGCCGCTGCGCACGAACCAGGACGTCAGCAGTTCGTTGGGGCGCCTGTCCGCCTGCGCAGCGTTTCCAGCGCCTGTCCCGCTTCCGCCGTTGCCGCCCACTGGAACGCCCCCATCCCTGAGACCACTTGTCACTGAGTGCGCCAAGCCCTATCAGAATGCCGGTAAATACCGTCGTCCGTCCGGCGGTTCTCATCCTTCGAACGGAAAGCCGCCTTGCCTCCGGCATACCCACAAGCGCATGTGCCACCCGGACTCGTGCACTGACAGTAATCCCACGATCACCCGTCCAGCCATGGCGAACGCGGAAACGCCACCATTCGCCACCCCTTCGAATGAACTCCCGGTCGCCCGCGCACGATTCACTTGACATAGGACGAATGAGAGTCGGCGGAGCGAAGCACTCAGGGGCGCGTTCGGTCGGGCGCACCACCCAGGGCGCGTCCGAGCGCTGCGCGATCCGGGGAAAGTGACGGAAAGTCACGGAACGGGTTCGTCGCGTAACCACCGGCGCGCTGGACCCGTTGGAGGGGGCATGGACTTCACGATCGGCGGTATTCGGGAGATCCGCTCCGGCTCGCGTCGGCGCGGCCGCTCCTCGGAGTGCACCGCCGTAGCCGAGTTCACCGGTCTGTGGGGCTGGGACGTCGTCCCGGGTGCGCGGGCCGCCGCGGGCAGCTGCTCCTGCGGCCACACGGACTGCCCCGCGCCGGGCGCCCACCCGCTCGACTTCGCACCCCGGGTCCCGGCCGGGGCCACGCTCGACGAAGTGACCAGGACCTGGGCGGAGGTCCCCGGCGCCTCGGTGATGCTGCCGGTCGGGCGGGCGTTCGACGTGATCGAGGTTGCCGAGCCCGCCGGGCGGCGCGCGCTGGTCCGGCTGGAGCGCATGGGCCTGCCCCTCGGCCCGGTGACGGTGACCCCGGAAGGCCGCGCCCAGTTCTTCGTCGCCCCCGGCGCCGCCGCCGAACTGTCCGACCAGCTCTACCGCATGGGCTGGGACGACCCGTACTCCCTCGACCTGCGCGGCCTCGGTCCGGGTACGTCCGTCACGGCCCCGCCCTCCGACCGCGGCGGCCTGGGTCCGGTGCGCTGGCTGCGCTCCCCCGCCCTGGACTCGTCGAGGAGGCCGCCGGCCGCGAGGCTGCTGCTGGGCACGCTGGCGTACGTGGCGCACCGGTCACGCGCGTAGGCCCCACGCCGTACACGGCGAAGCGCCCGTCCCCGAGTGTGTGGGGGCGGGCGCTTCCTCGCCTCTGGCGTGTTCGGCCGGTGAGGCCCGGTTCGCCGATGTCCTACTCGCCGATAAGGGCGTCAACGAACGCCTCCGGTTCGAACGGCGCCAGATCGTCGGCGCCCTCGCCGAGACCGATCAGCTTGACCGGGACGCCCAGCTCGCGCTGGACCGCGATCACGATGCCGCCCTTCGCCGTGCCGTCCAGCTTGGTGAGCACGATGCCGGTGATGGAGACCACCTCGGCGAAGACGCGCGCCTGCACCAGACCGTTCTGGCCCGTCGTCGCGTCCAGGACGAGCAGCACCTCGTCGAGCGGCGCGTGCTTCTCGACCACGCGCTTGACCTTGCCGAGCTCGTCCATGAGGCCGGTCTTGGTGTGCAGCCGGCCCGCGGTGTCGATGAGCACCACGTCGGCGCCCATCTCCTTGCCCTCCTTGACCGCGTCGAAGGCGACGGAGGCGGGGTCGCCGCCCTCGGGGCCGCGCACGGTGTGGGCGCCGACCCGCTCGCCCCAGGTCTGCAGCTGGTCGGCGGCGGCGGCCCGGAAGGTGTCGGCGGCGCCGAGCACGACGCTGCGGCCGTCGGCCACCAGGACCCGGGCGAGCTTGCCGGTGGTGGTGGTCTTGCCGGTGCCGTTGACGCCGACGACCATCACGATGCCGGGCTTGCTGGTCTCGGGCTCGGTCCGGACCGTGCGGTCGACATCGGTGCGGATCAGCTTGAGCAGCTCGTCGCGGAGCAGCGCGCGCAGCTCGTCCGGGGTTCGGGTGCCGAGCACCCGCACGCGCTCGCGCAGGCCCTCGACCAGTTCCTGGGTGGGCAGCACGCCGACGTCGGCGGTGAGCAGCGTGTCCTCGATCTCCTCCCAGGTGTCCTCGTCGAGATGCTCGCGTGACAGGAGCGTGAGCAGTCCCTTGCCCAGGGCGTTCTGGGACCGGGAGAGCCGGGCCCGCAGGCGGATCAGGCGTCCGGCCGTGGGCTCGGGCACCTCGATCGCCGGTACTTCGAGTTCGGGGACGGAGAGCGGCTCCTCGACGGCCGTCGGGGCCGAGCCGTCCGGAAGATCCACCTCCTCTATCGTCCGGCGCGGTTCGTCGCGCGGCGTCTCGGCCTCGTCGCCGACGTGCGGCTCGGCCGGAGGGGCGGTGATGTCGGGCGCGGTGGGAGGCGGCGGGGGCAGCGGCTTCCGGCGCCGGCTGCCGACGACAAGCCCCCCGAGCGCACCGAGCAGGACCACGGCGATGACTACAACAAGGATGACGGTTTCCATAACAGGTCCAGTATGGCGTGACCTCCCGCCCGGGCCCCGGTTGTCCGCGCGGGGGCGGGGGAACGGGACGGGCCAGCCGCGCGGACCCGGTCAGGCTCGGACGGGTCGCCGCGGGCGGGGCGAGGGGGCCAGCCGGCCGTACCGGCGAGGATCCCGCACGCGGACGGGTCGCCGCGGGCGGGGCGAGGGGGCCAGCCGGCCGTGCCGGCGGGGATCCGGCACGCGGACGGGTCGCCCCGGGCGGGAGGCCGCCCCCGTCGTCTCCGCGCCCCACCCCGCCCCACCCCGACCGTCACCACTCTGGCCGTCTGACGCCCCGTCAGCTACCGTCCCCCTGCACCGGAACCCCACCCGCCCGCGAAGGGGGACTACCCATGCCCGTCACGGTCGTACGTTTCAACCTGGTCGAGCCCGGCGCCACCCCCGCCTCGCTCGGCGCCCGCTACAAGGCGGCCCTGGAGATGGCCGCGTACGCGGACGAGCACGGGATCACCACCGTGCAGACCGAGGAGCACCACGGGGTCGACAACAACTGGCTGCCGTCGCCGTTCGCGTTCGCGGGCGCGGTGTTCGGCGCCACCCGGAACATCGCGGTCACCGTCTCGGCGATCATCGGCCCGCTGCACGACCCCCTGCGGCTGGCCGAGGACATCGCCGTGCTGGACCTGCTCAGCGGCGGGCGGCTGGTGACGGTCGCCGGGATCGGGTACCGGCCCGAGGAGTACACGCTGTTCGACGTGGAGTGGAAGCGCCGCGGGAGGCTCCAGGACGAGTTGCTGGAGACCGTGCTGAAGGCCTGGAGCGGCGAGGAGTTCGAGTACCGGGGCCGTACGGTACGGGTCACCCCGCGCCCGTTCTCCGACCCGCACCCCCTGCTGCTGGTCGGCGGCTCCTCGAAGGCCGCCGCCCGCCGGGCCGCCCGGCTGGGCCTGCCGTTCTTCCCCAGCGCGCACCTGCCGGAGCTGGAGGCCTACTACAAGGACCGGCTCGTCGAGTACGGCACCGAGGGCTGGACCATGATGCCCGCCGCCGAGACCCCCCTGCTGCACATCGCTGAGGACCCGGACCGGGCCTGGGCACGCTACGGCGAGCACTTCCTGCACGAGGCCCGCACCTACGCCTCCTGGCAGTCCGGCGACATCCGGTCGGCGGTGAGGTCGGCGGCCACCACGGTGGACGAGCTGCGCGCGGAGGGCGTCTACCGGATCCTCACGCCCGACGCGTGCGTGGCCCAGGGCCTGGACAACCTCGTCCTGCATCCGCTGTCCGGCGGGATGCCGGTGGACGAGGGGTGGCGCAGTCTGCGGCTGTTCTGCGAAGGCGTGCTGCCCCGGCTCGGCGGGTGAGCCGGGGCAGCACGCCTGACAGATGTCGAGGAGCGGGCAGCGGGGACTTGACCCCGCTCCTCGAGTCCTGCGGCCTCGTGACGAGGCTCAGCCCATCTCCTCCAGCGTCTTGCCCTTCGTCTCCTTGACGTACTTCAGGACGAACGGGATGGAGAGCGCGGCGAAGACCGTGTAGATCACGTAGGTCGCGGAGAGGTTCCAGTCGGCCAGCGACGGGAAGCTCGCGGTGATGGCCCAGTTGGCGATCCACTGTGCGGAGGCGGCCACACCCAGGGCGGCGGCACGGATCCGGTTCGGGAACATCTCGCCGAGGAAGACCCAGACGACCACGCCCCAGGACAGGGCGAAGAAGAGGACGAACACGTGGGCGGCGACCAGGGCGACCCAGCCCTGCGTGGCCGGCAGCTTGCCGTCGACCAGGTCGTAGGAGAAGGCCCAGGCCTCCAGTCCGAGGCCGATCACCATGCCGACGGAGCCGATCAGGGCGAGCGGCTTGCGGCCGATGCGGTCCACGAAGATCATCGCGATCACGGTGCCGACGATGTTGATGATCGACGTCGTGAAGGAGTAGAGGAAGGAGTCCGTCGGGTCGACGCCGACCGACTGCCACAGCGTCGAGGAGTAGTAGAACGCGACGTTGATGCCGACGAACTGCTGGAAGACCGACAGGCCGATGCCGACCCAGACGATCGGCTTGAAGAAGAAGGAGCCGCCGAGCAGGTCCTTGAAGGTGGACTTGTGCTCGCGCTTCATGGCGCCCTCGATCTGGGCGACGCGGGCGTCCAGATCGATGTGACCGCCCTCGACCTCTTCGAGGATGCCGCGGGCGCGCTCGTGCTTTCCCACGGAGATCAGGAAGCGGGGGGACTCGGGGATCGCGAAGGAGAGCAGACCGTAGAGGACGGCCGGGATCACCATGACGCCGAGCATGACCTGCCAGGCCTCCAGGCCCATCAGCTCACCGCGCTGGTCACCGCCGGCGGCGTTCAGCAGACCCCAGTTGACCAGCTGCGAGACGGCGATGCCGATGACGATCGCGGCCTGCTGGAAGGAGCCGAGACGGCCGCGGTAGGCCGGAGGGGCGACCTCCGCGATGTAGGCCGGGCCGATGACCGAGGCCATGCCGATGGCGAAGCCGCCGACGATCCGCCAGAAGGCGAGGTCCCACAGGGCGAAGGGCAGCGCCGAACCGACCGCGCTGACCGTGAAGAGGACGGCCGAGATCTGCATGCACCGGATACGGCCGATGCGGTCGGCTATCCGGCCGGCGGTCGCGGCGCCGATGGCGCAGCCGATCAGGGCTACGGCGATGACCTGGGCCAGCGCCGCGGAGCCGATGTCGTAGCGGGTGCGAATGGCCTCGACGGCGCCGTTGATCACGGAGCTGTCGTAGCCGAAGAGGAACCCGCCCATCGCGGCCGCCGCCGCGATGAAGATGACATGCCCGAGATGTTCGGGGTGGGCTGTCCCGGCTCCTGACTGGGATGCCTGCGCTGTGCTGGTCACGTGTACTCCTCGGGCCACCGGCAACGCTGCCGGTGTGGGGGTCGGCCCTCCAGTGGCGCACGACGACCGCCGCCCACCACCTGAAGGTAAAAGCAACGTTGCAGAGACTATGCCTTCAAGTTTCGAAGTCAATAGGGGGAAACGTGTGAACCTGGGACCGAATGTGGTCCGCATATGTTCAACACTTGAAGGTCATCACAAAGTGCAGGTCGGGGTACGTGTAGGCAACACGTAGCTAGCGGAGGCGCTGGGAGATGACCTTCGACACACCGTCGCCCTGCATGGACACGCCGTAGAGCGCGTCGGCGACCTCCATCGTGCGCTTCTGGTGCGTGATCACGATCAGCTGCGAGGCTTCCTGGAGCTCCTGCATGATCCGGATCAGCCGCTGCAGGTTGGTGTCGTCGAGCGCCGCCTCGACCTCGTCCATGACGTAGAACGGGCTGGGCCGCGCCTTGAAGATCGACACCAGCAGCGCGACGGCCGTCAGCGACCGCTCACCACCGGAGAGCAACGAGAGCCGCTTGACCTTCTTGCCCGGCGGCCGCGCCTCGACGTCCACACCCGTGGTCAGCATGTTGTCGGGGTCGGTCAGCACGAGCCGTCCGTCGCCGCCCGGGAACAGCCGGCTGAAGACGCCCTCGAACTGCCGCGCGGTGTCCCGGTAGGCCTCGGTGAAGACCTGCTCGACGCGCTCGTCGACCTCCTTGATGACCTGGAGCAGGTCGGCGCGGGTCTTCTTCAGGTCCTCGAGCTGCTCACTGAGGAACTTGTGACGCTCCTCCAGCGCCGCGAACTCCTCCAGAGCGAGCGGGTTGACCTTCCCGAGCTGCTGGTACGCGCGCTCGGCCACCTTGAGGCGCTTCTCCTGCTCCGCCCGGACGAACGGCCGGGGCTGGTTGCGGGGGTCCTCAGGGTCCTCCGGCAGTTCCTCGCCCTCGGCGGGGGGCGAGGGCGGCACCAGTTGGCGGGGGCCGTACTCAGCCACGAGCCCCGCCGGTTCGACACCGAGTTCCTCCAGCGCCTTGGTCTCCAGCTGCTCGATCCGCAGCCGCTTCTCGGCACCGAGTACCTCGCCGCGGTGAACCGAATCCGTCAACTTGTCGAGTTCCGCCTTGAGGTCGCGTCCCGCGCCGCGCGCGGCGGTCAGCTCCTGCTCGCGCCGGGCCTTGGCGGCCTCGGCCGCGGCCCGCTCCCGTTCCGCCCGGCCGAGCGACACCTCGACATGCGCGAGCACCTGGCGCGCGCCGGAGCCGACGGCCTCCGCCACGGCCGCCTCGTGCCGCAGCCGGGCCCGCCGCTGTTCGGCACGCGCGCGTGCCTCGCGCTCCGCACGCGCTGCCCGGTCGAGCGACTCGGCCCGTCCGGCGAGCCCCTTGACCCGCTCCTCGTGGGTACGGGCCTGGAGCCGCGCCTCCATCTCGGTCTGCCGCGCGTTGGCCCCGTCGGCGGCGAGACGGTCCCGTACCGACGTGTCGGGCTCCTCCTCGACGGGCAACTCCTCGGCAACGGCGAGGCGTTCGGCGAGCTCCTCGGCCTCCTCCACGGCCCGGTCGAGCGCCTCCTGGGCGCGTACCGCGGCCGCGGTGGACCGCTCGGCCTCACCGGCCGCGCCCCGCGCCTGACCGGCGAGTCCGCCGAGCTGCTGGGCGACGGCCGACTTCTCGCGGTCCGCGGCCCGCCGCCGCTCCCCCAGTTCCTCGACCAGCGCGGCACACTCGCGGCGCCGCTCGACGGCCGCGTGCTGCGCCTCGGTGAGCTCCTCGCACCGCACGGCCAGCTCCTCGAGCTCGGCGGCGGCCTCGTCCACGGACGCCTGCACCTCGAGCAGACTGGGCGCCCCGGCCGACCCGCCGTGCGCGAAGTGCGCGCCCAGCAGATCGCCCTCGGCGGTCACCGCGGTCAGCTCGGGCCGCGCGTACACGAGGTCCTCGGCGTCCTCCAGGGTGCCGACCACGACGATCCCGCGCAGCAGCCGTCGTACGGCGGACATCAGCTCGGCGGGACCACGGACGAGATCGGCGGCGTACGGCGGTCCGCTCTCGCTCCGCGGCTCCCGCGGTACGTCGTCGGGGGCGCCGCTCAGCAGCAGTGCCGCCCGTCCCGCGTCCTGCTTGCGCAGCAGGCGGATCGCGTCGGCGGCGGCGGCCGGCGTGGTCACCGCGAGGGCGTCCGCCGCCGCGCCGAAGGCGGCGGCGAGGGCCACCTCGTGTCCCGGGGTCAAAGTCAGCAGCCCGGCGGCCGGGCCCAGCAGGCCGGTGAGCCGGTCCTGCGCGCCGATCAGCGCGCCGGTGCCGTCCTTGCGGCGCAGGCCGAGGGCGAGGGCCTCGTGGCGGGCCTGGGTCGCGGCGCGCCTGCGTTCCGCCGACGTGACCGCCTCGCGGGCCGCCGTCAGCGCGGCCTCCGCCTCCGCGAGCCGCTCTTTCGCCGTCTCGTGCCGCTCGGCGAGTTCCTGGTCTCCCGCGTCGAGGCCGTCGACCTCGGCCTTGAGCGTCTCGTACTCCTCCTGCGCGGCGACGGCCCGCTGCCGGGCCTCGTCGCGGGCGGTGGCCAGCCGGTCGATCTCGGCCTGGGCGGAGGCGGCGCGCGATCGGGCCGCGTTGACCTGGCCGTTCAGCCGGGCCAGGCCCTCGCGCCGGTCGGCGATGGCACGGGCGACGTCCTTCAGGCGCCGTTCCTCGTGGGTCAGTTCGCGTTCCAGGTCGGCGCGGTGGGCGACGGTGTCCTCCAGCGCCCGCTCGGCGGCCTCCAGGGCCGCTTCGAGTTCGGCCTCCTGCTCGCGGATCCGGGCGGCCTCGCGCTCCATGTCCTCGGGGTCGCGGCCGCGCCGCTCCTCGGCCGGCGCGGAGGTGGCGCTCTTCACCCGGGCGTCGGCCAGCGAGACGGTGCCACGCACCCGTTCGGCGAGCTGGGAGAGCTCGTACCAGGTCTGCTGGGCGCGCTGGAGGCGCGGGGTGAGCTGCCGTACCTCGTCCTCCAGGAGCGCCTCGCGCTGCGCGGCCTGCTTCAGCTCGCGCTCGGCGGTCTCCTTGCGTTGCTTGAGAGCGGCCTCGTCGGCGATCTCGGCCGTGAGCGCCTCGCGCAGCCGTACCAGGTCGTCGGCGAGGAGCCGCAGGCGCGCGTCGCGGAAGTCGGCCTGGATCACCGCGGCCCGGCGGGCGACCGCGGCCTGTCGGCCCAGGGGTTTGAGCTGCCGCCGCAGTTCGTCGGTCAGGTCCTGCACGCGCGCGAGGTTGGCCTTCATCGCGTCCAGCTTCCGCAGCGCCTTCTCCTTGCGCTTGCGGTGCTTGAGGACGCCGGCGGCCTCCTCGATGAAGGCGCGACGGCCCATGGGATCGGCGTGCAGCACGGAGTCCAGCTGGCCCTGGCCGACGATGACGTGCATCTCGCGGCCGATGCCGGAGTCGGAGAGGAGTTCCTGGATGTCGAGGAGACGGCAGGTGTCGCCGTTGAGCTGGTACTCGCTGCCGCCGTTGCGGAACATGATCCGCGTGATGGTGACCTCGGCGTACTCGATGGGCAGGGCCCCGTCGGAGTTGTCGATGGTCAGGGACACCTCGGCGCGGCCCAGCGGGGGGCGGCCGGTGGTGCCGGCGAAGATGACGTCCTCCATCTTGCCGCCGCGCAGCGACTTGGCGCCCTGTTCGCCCATGACCCAGCTGAGGGCGTCCACCACGTTGGACTTGCCCGAGCCGTTCGGTCCCACGACGCACGTGATGCCCGGCTCGAACCGGAGCGTTGTCGCCGAGGCGAACGACTTGAACCCGCGGAGGGTCAGGGCCTTGAGGTGCACGCCGCCGGACTCTACCTTCCGGGGATGTCTCACTCCATGAACCCGCGGTTTCACCCATGAACGCGAAGGGCACACCAGACGTTAAGGAAGTGAAAGGCTGCACGGGGGAAAGAAAGAAGGGACGCCTGAGCGGCGTCCCTTGCAAATCTGACAACTTAGCGGTTGAGACAGGCCGCACAACCACTGCGTGAGCTGTCGTAGAGCGAGGCAGTGATCAGGTGAGCGCGGGCTCCGCCTGGTGTGCGTCGATGCTCTCCATGATCCTGTCGTGAGAAGCGGCAGCCGCGAGCGTGTCGTTCTCGGCCTGGATCCGTACGAGCTCGGATTCCAGGTCCTGTACACGCTGCTGGAGCCGTCGCATCTCGGCGAGGAGTCGAGGGTCGGAGCCGCCGACGTAACCGAGAAGCGCCTTTGCCATGATGGATGGTCCTCCACACTGAGTGACCGACCGAAGCGGTGTGGGTCGTGAGGGATTCGCACCCGCCGTGAATGACACTTTTGAGTTCGGGTTTGCCGTTCATCCATGCCAAACAGCTAAGGTGCGCGGGGTGCTTTCAGCGTCTCACCAAAAAGTTTGACGGTCAACACGATCACGCCCCGTATCGGCGGGCGACCCTGGGCGCGCGGCCGGAAACCGGCGGCGCTGCGACGCATGCGGGCCCTGGGGGCGTGGCGATCATCCTTGCGTGCGGAGCCTGTCGACGCAAGCGATTCTTGGCAACCACCAGGCCATTCCCGCTGAGCGGGGACATCGCCGGCGTGCGTTCCGGCTTCCGGCGGAGTGTGTTCCCGACCGGACTCAACGGATGGCAAAGCCCTCGTAGCCGCCGCGTGGTGTGTCCCAGATCTCGGTGACACCGTCGACGCGGCCGGGCGTGTCGCTTCCCTGGAGCCAGGCGAGGAGACCTTCGCAACCCCGCCGGGGGCCTTCGGCGACCACCTGGACCCGTCCGTCGTCCAAATTGAGAGCAAAGCCACTCACGCTGCCGATCTCCAGGGCCTTGGCCCGGGTGAACCAGCGGAAACCCACGCCCTGTACGCGTCCACGCACCCAGGCGACCAGCCGTACATCCTCACTCATGGGTGCAACCTAACCGGACAATGTCCCTCGGGACACTTCCCTCCCTGGCGTCATGCGGTACCGTCCCCACCCAATGAATCTCATACGAAACTCACTTGATCGTGTGAGTTTCGTGAGTTTGGTTGACCGGGGGGACGCGTCGACCGCCGAGGATGAGGAAGGCAAGGACATGGGACGCCACCGACGCTCCGCCGCCGGCCGCGCCGCCACGGGCCGCACCACGGGGGTCACGCAGACGCGAGGCTCGTACACAGGCAGCCACGATCCGCTGGACTCGTACAACTTCGACCACGTCGCGGAGGGCTCCTACGTCCCGGGGCCCCGGGGCGCGTACGCGGACGAACGCGGCACGATGGGCATCGCCCCCTATCTGAACGCCGGCGGATACACCGAGCCCCCCGCCCCGGACACCGAGGTGTACGCCGAGCCGTACGCCGTGACCGACGAGGTGCACGCGGGGGCCTCCGCCAGGAGCGCCGCCTACCTCTTCGCGACGGACGACGACTACGCCACGGTCTTCCCGAACGACGGCTTCTCGCCCGGCGGGGACCGCGGGCGGTCGCACCGCCGTAAGCGCAAGGGCGTGACGCCGGTCCGCACCGGCCTGCTCGGAGTCTCCGCCGCGGTGGCGCTCGGCACGGTCGCCGTCGCCACCGGCGCGGTGCCCGGGCTCGACAGCTACAAGCTCGGCGGGAACACCAACAGCGGCGAGAACGTGCAGGCCGCGGACTCGCCGACCAACAGCGCCACCGAGCAGGGCGGTACGTCCGGCAGCGCGGGCAGCGTCGACAGCGGCAGCGGCAGCCGCGACGACGGCTCGTCGACGAGCCGCGACGCCGAACGCACCGCCTCACCGACGCCGTCCGTCTCGGCCTCGTCGGCCGCGCCGACCAAGACGCCGTCGAAGAAGCCGAAGACGACCCCGAGCAAGAAGCCGAAGACGACGCCTCCGGCCGCGGCCACCAAGGTTCCCGGGCAGAACAAGGCCCCGGCGACGGTGTCGGCGGAGGCCCAGGCCGGCGCCGAGGTGCTCAAGCTGGTCAACGAGGAGCGGGCGAAGATCGGCTGCAGCGCGCTGTCCGCCAACAGCTCGCTGTCGGAGCTGGCCACGGACTTCAGCGACGCCATGGCCGCGCAGGGCTTCTTCGACCACACCGACCCGAGCGGGGCCACTCCCTGGGACCGGGCCGAGAAGGCCGGGATATCCGGGCTGGGCGGCGAGAACATAGCCCGGGGCCAGGCCGACGCGGCCGCGGTGATGGAAGCCTGGATGGACAGCCCGGGACACAAGGCCAACATACTGAACTGCGACTTCAAGACGCTGGGCGTCGGCGTGCACTTCGGGTCGGGTGGCCCGTGGTGGACACAGGACTTCGGATACTGAGGTAACCGCAGGTCAGAGAGCTAAGAACCCTCCTGGGCCGCCTCAGGGCCGTCGCTTGCAGGCTGATCGTCCGCGTCGGCCGCCCGACAACAGTCCTACCTCAACGACTCCTCATCGCCCCAACCACGACAGCGTGGTCAGATCGCTGTTGAGACGTCTGGCCGACCGCGCCTACGGGTGCGTGTCCGTGATCGCGATGACCTCGTCGAGCTGGTCCAGGGCGGCCTGCAGGTCGTCGATCTTGGCCTGGATGCGCTCACGCTCGGCTCGCAGCATGGCTCGTTGCTGGGCGTCGGTGTGCCCGGCGTCCCAGCACGGCAGGAGTTCGGTGATCCTTCGGCTGGTGAGGCCGGCCGCGAACATCTGCTGGAAGAAGCGGACCAGGGCGATGGCGTCCTGCCGGTACAGGCGCTGGCCGGACGGGCTGCGCTCCGGGATGAGCAGCCCTTGCTGCTCGTAGTAGCGCACGGCGCGCACTGAGACGCCGGCACCTCGCGCCACCTCGCCGATGCGGATCAACCGCTCGGCTGCGGCCACTGTGACAGTCATGGTGATTCCTCTCACCCCTGGCCCTGGCGGCCAGCACTTGCCTCTGACGCTAGCGTCAGGTTTTAGCGTACCGGCCATGGATATCAACAACTCCGTCGCCCTTGTCACCGGAGCCAACCGCGGCCTGGGCCGCGCCTTCGCCCAGCGCCTGCTCGAACGGGGCGCCCGTAAGGTCTACGCGACGGCCCGCCGACCGGAGACCGTGGACCTGCCCGGGGTCGAGGTGCTGCCCCTCGACATCGCCGATCCCGCATCCGTGAGGGCCGCCGCCGAGGCCGCCCCGGACGTCTCGCTCCTCATCAACAACGCGGGAATCAATACGGGGACCGACCTGGTGACCGGTTCGCTGGACGCGGTGCGGCACGAGCTGGAGACCAACATGTTCGGCCACCTGGGAATGATCCGGGAGTACGCGCCGGCGCTCGCCAGGAACGGCGGGGGCGCGATCGTCAACGTCCTCTCCGCCATGTCGTGGTTCGGCGGCAAGGGCGCCAATGCCTACCACCTGACCAAGGCCGCCGCCTGGGCCATGACCAACGGCGTCCGCCTGGAGCTCGCCGAGCAGGGCACGCTCGTCACAGCGGTACACCTCGGCCTGGCCGACACCGACATGGCGGCGGGCTGGCCCGTGGACAAGATCGCTCCGTCGGATCTGGCCGACGCGGCGCTCGACGGTGTTGAGGCGGGCTGCGCCGAGGTCCTCGCCGACCAGTGGAGTCGGGACGTCAAGTCCCGTCTGCCGCTGACGCCGGAAGAGTTCAACGCCGCAATGGACCGCGCCCTGGCGGCCCTGATGGCGGCCTGAGGGGCCCCTCGGGCCGCACGGACTCCGGTCGGCCGCTTCTGCTGCCGTTCGGCGGTCAGCCCGGGTAGCCCCTGGGCAGCGGTCGGGCCGGTCGCTCAGGCCGCCGCGCTGCCCCGCAGGAAGACCTTCGCCGTCTCGGCGACCCGGCGTCCGAGGTGCTCCGCCGTCGCCAGATCCGCCTTGTGGACGGCCTCCGGGCCCTCGTCGACGTTGCTCTGCGCGGCGGCGCCCGCGAAGACGCCGAGGCGGTTGAGGTCGTTCTCGGAGCCGGCGCTGTTGTTCCAGCCCGGGTGCAGACCCAGGTTGACCCAGTGCATGCCGTGCTGCCCGGCGAGGATCTGGAAGAACTGCAGGGTGTGCAGCTTGTCGCCGCTCTTGGAGCCCGAGTTGGTGAAACCCGCGGCCAGCTTGTCCTTCCAGTCCTGCCCGAACCAGCGCTTCGAGGACGCCTCCGCGAACACGTGGAAGGCCCCGGAAGCGGTGCCCATGTAGGTCGGCGAGCCGAAGACGATCGCGTCGGAGCCGTCGAGGGCGGCCCACTGCTCGTCGGTGATGCCGGCGACGTCGATCAGGTGCGCTTCGGCGCCCGCGTCGGCGGCCCCGGCACGGACGGCCTCGGCGAGGACGGCGGTGTGGCCGTGGCCGGAGTGGTAGGCGATGGAGACAACGGGGGTGGTCACAGTTCGTACTCCTCAGGGTTCCCACGAGCGCAACAGGAAGCAGCAGCTCACCAGCGGTATGGAAAGGTAAGCACTAACTTCTAGTTAGTGCAACCTGTTGGTTAGCGCTGCGTTCGAGTACGCTTGACGCATGAACATCACGCAGGAGGCCACGGAGGTGCGGGACCTGCCCTACGACGTGTTCGCCAGGGCCTGTCCTTCGCGCGGCACGCTCGAACACGTCACGGGCCGCTGGGGCGCACTCACGCTCGGCGCCCTGCACGAGGGCTCGCTCCGCTTCAACGAGTTGCGCCGTCGCGTCGACGGGGTGAGCGAGAAGATGCTGTCCCAGACGCTGCACGCGCTGGAGCGGGACGGCCTGGTACGCCGCGACGCCCAGCCCACGAATCCGCCCCGGGTGGACTACGAGCTGACCGTACTGGGCCGCGCGGTCGCCGAGCGCCTGATCACCCTCATCGAGTTCGTGGAGGGGCGCATGGACGACGTACTCGAAGCACGCCGACGCTACGACGAGACGCGCCAGGACGGACCTTCCAAGCCCGCGTGACGCCGGGCACCGCAGGGCGCTAGGCCTGCGTGATGCGCGGTGCCCGCTGGCAGCGCGGGCAGAAATAGCTGGACCGGTTCATCCAGGGACGCCGGCGCATCGGCGTGGCACAGCGCCGGCACGGCAGGCCCTCCCGCCCGTACGCGTCGAGCGACCGGTCGAAGTAGCCGGACTCGCCGTTGACGTTGACGTACAGGCTGTCGAAGCTGGTGCCGCCCACGGAGAGCGCCGCGTTCATCACGTCACGTACGTGGCCGAGGAGTTCGGCCGAGCGCGGCCGGGTGAAGTTCGCGGTCGGACGTTCGTAGTGGACGCGGGCCCGCCAAAGCGCCTCGTCCGCGTAGATGTTGCCGACGCCGCTGATCAACGACTGGTCCAGCAGAGCCCGTTTGATCGTCGTGCGCTTGCGGCGCAGGGCCTGGTGAAAGGCCTCGTCGTCGAACAGCGGGTCGAGGGGGTCGCGGGCGATGTGCGCGATGACGTCGGGCAGCCCGTCCGGCGAGGTGTCGTGCAACGAGAGGCCACCGAAGGTGCGTTGGTCGACGAAGCGCAGCTCCGTGTGCAGGTCGTCCGCGAACCTCACCCGGATCCGGAGGTGCTTCTCGTCGGGTGCCTCCTGCGGCTGGACCAGCAGCTGGCCGCTCATGCCGAGGTGGGCGAGAACGGCCTGGTGGGTGTCCTCCAGGGGCAGCCACAGGTATTTGCCGCGTCGGCTGGGGGTGCCGATGCGGTGGCCCTTGAGCCGGTGGGTGAAGTCGTCCGCGCCGGCGAGGTGACGGCGTACCGCGCGCGGGTGCAGCACCTCTGCCTCGATGACGGTCCGGTGGGCCACCCACCGCTCCAGGCCGCGCCGGACGACCTCGACCTCGGGCAACTCGGGCATGGGGCGCTCCCGTCACGAACCGGTGGATGAACCGAGCGCCCGCCCTCCAAGAAGGGGGCGGGCGCTCGGGATGCGCTGTTCGGTCAGGCGGAGACGGACGACGGGCTTTCGCCGTCCTCCTCGGCGGCCTTCTCGGCCGCCGCCTTGGCTCGCTCGTCCGCCGCGGCCCGAATGGACCGCCACGCGGATTCCGCGGCCTGCTGCTCCGCCTCCTTCTTGCTGCGGCCGGTGCCGGTGCCGTACGAGACGCCTCCGACGCGGGCGGCAGCAGTGAAGGTCTTCTCGTGGTCGGGGCCGGTCTCCGTGACCAGGTACTCGGGCACACCGAGTCCTTCGGTCGCGGTGAGCTCCTGGAGACTGGTCTTCCAGTCCAGGCCGGCTCCGAGGTTCGAGGACTTCTCGATCAGGGGGTCGAAGAGACGGTGGACGAGTTCGCCCGCCGCTTCCAGGCCCTGGTCGAGATAGACCGCGCCGATCACCGCTTCCAGGGTGTCGGCGAGGATGGACGCCTTGTCCCGGCCACCCGTGCCCTCTTCGCCCCGGCCGAGCCGGATGAAGGAGCCGAGTTCGAGGCCGCGACCGACCTCCGCCAGCGCACGCGAGTTGACCACCGCGGCCCGCAACTTGGCCAGCTGGCCTTCGGGCAGGTCGGGGTGGGTGCGATACAGCGTGTCCGTCACCACGAGGCCGAGCACGGAGTCCCCGAGGAACTCCAGGCGCTCGTTGGTGGGCAGACCGCCGTTCTCGTACGCGTACGAGCGGTGGGTCAGCGCACGCACCAGAAGGGCGGACTCGAGCTTGTAGCCGAGCCGCCCTTCCAGAAGCGTGTGGGACGAGGCTGTGTTGTCCGCCTTTTTCTTGGCGTCGGCTTCCGCCGTGGCGTCAGACATCAGACCTCTCACCAGCCGCTCAGACCTCGAGAACCTGGCGCTTGTTATAGGTGCCGCAAGACGGGCACGCAATGTGCTGCAGCTTGGGCTCGTGGCAGCGCTCACACGCAACCAGGGTGGGGACCGCAGCCTTCCACTGCGACCGGCGGTGGCGCGTGTTGCTGCGCGACATCTTCCGCTTCGGAACAGCCACGGCTACTTCTCCTGCTTCTCGTCGGCGTGCGCTGATGGAAGCGCGCCGCCGCTCATCTCGTCCTTCTCGCCGTCTCCGAGTGAACCGGCGAGTCCCTGCAGTGCCGCCCAACGGATGTCGACGGCGTCGTGGTGGTGAGTCGGGTCGTCCGCGAGCCGCGCTCCGCACTCGGAGCACAGACCCGGGCAGTCTTCCCGGCACACCGGCTGCATCGGCAGTGCGAGCACCACCGCATCACGCAGCACGGGCTCGAGGTCGAACAGACCGTCCTCGAGGAAGAGCATGTCCTCGTCTTCCTCGGCGTCGTCGGCCGGTTCCGCTTTGACACGGCCCCGGTCGTCGGCGTCAGGGTACGAGAACATCTCCTGGAAGTCCGCTTCGAGCTCCAGCTCGAGCGGCTCCAGACACCTTACGCACTCCCCCTCGGCCTGTGCACGGACGGTGCCTGTGACGAGCACACCTTCCATGACCGACTCGAGCCGGAGGTCAAGCTTCACCGTGGCGCCTTCCGGCACTCCGATGACTCCCTGGATCCCGAGATCCTTGGGAGCGTCGATCTCGCGGGTCAGACGCTGCTGCGCACCAGGACGCCGCCCCAGCTCGTGTGTGTCGAACACGAGAGGCTTGCGATGGTCGAGGCGGGCGTTCAGGGCCATTCCTGCTTTCGATCTTCTGAGCTCGGGGACGCCGCCCTTCGGTGTTCCCGGGCAGCGTTGATCGCGGACGTACACGCGACCGAAGAGCCAGGATACTGGACCTTTCCCTCAGGGCCCAATCCGGTGTCCGTCGGCGCCCGGGGCGGGGGCTCAGCCGTTGCCGCGCCCCTGCTCGTACGCCCGCAGCTGCTCGGCGCTGATCATGCCGGTGTCGAAGAGGCTGGTCTCGTCGAGAGCGTGCGGCTGCTGCTGAGCGTAGTCCTGCTGCTGGTGCTGTACGGCGTTGTGGTCGTACCCGGCGGGCGCCTGCTGGGCGTCGTAGCCCTGATAGCCGTACGGGTCGGGCTGCTGCTGGTAGCCGTACGGGTCGGTCTGCTGGGCGTAGTCCTGCTGCGGGTAGCCGCCCGCGTAGGGATCGGGCTGCTGCTGGTAGCCGTACGCGGGCTGTGGCTGCTGGGTGTAGTCCTGCTGCCGGGGCTGTTCGGCCGGGGTGTCGGTCATGGCGGCGAGGTCGGCCAGGTAGTCGGCGTCGCTGGAGTGCTGGACGGTCGTGGGGTCGTCGGCGAGGGAGCCGAGCTCGTCCGAGGCGATCCGGCCGTGCAGGGTCTGCCGGCCGCGTCCGACGGCGTCCAGGGTCTTGGCGAGGACCGCCTCGAAGGCGCCGAGCTTGACGTCGACGTACTCGTCGGCGTTGCGGCGCAGGGTCTCGGGGTCGTGGCTGCGCTCGGGGGCGTCCTCGTCCTCGTAGCCCTGCTCGTCGACGCCCGGTCCGGTGCCGAGGAGCTTCTCGCGGCCGCGGCCGACCGAGCCGAGGGTCTTGGTGAGGACGACCTCGAAGTTGGCGAGCTTGGAGTCGACGTAGTCGTCGGCCTCCGCGCGGACGTCCTCGGCCTCCTTGCGGGCCTCGGCCAGGATGCGGTCGCCCTCGGCCTGTGAGCGGCGGGCGACCTCGGTGTCGGAGATCAGGGAGCCACGCTGGGCGTGCGCGTGCTCGATGATCCGCTCGGCCTCCTGGCGGGCCTGCTCGACCATCTGCTCGCGGCCGCCGATCAGCTCCTGCGCCTGCGCGAGGGAGCCGGGCAGCGCCTCGCGCAGCTCCTCCAGCATCGACAGCAGTTCGGCGCGGTTGACCACGCACGAGGCCGACATGGGCATGGCCCGGGCGCCGGAGACCATCGTGACGATCTCGTCGAGCTTCTTCTGCACGTCCACCTGTGCTCGCCACTCTCTACTGCTGTGTTGGAGACGGACGGGACGACTGTAAGGCCACGGGGTGTCCGCCCGACACCGGGTGACGGGCCGTCAGTTCGTCACTTGTCGCCGAGGCGTCCGGCGAGGGCCTCCAGGACCTCGGCGGGCACCAGATGGGAGACGTCACCGCCCCAGGTGGCGACCTCCTTGACCAGCGAGGACGACAGGAAGCTGTAGGTCGGGTTGGTGGGCACGAAGAGCGTTTCCACGCCCGAGAGGCCGTTGTTCATCTGGGCCATCTGCAGCTCGTAGTCGAAGTCGCTGACCGCGCGCAGGCCCTTGACGATGGCAGGGATGTCACGCTGCTTGCAGAAGTCGACGAGCAGGCCGTGGAAGGACTCGACGACGACGTTGCCGTACTCGGCGGTGACCCGGCGGATCAGGTCGATCCGCTCGTCGATCTCGAACAGGCCCTTCTTGGACTGGTTGATCATCACGGCGACGTAGACCTCGTCGTACAGACGCGAGGCGCGGCCAATGATGTCGAGGTGTCCGTTGGTGATCGGGTCGAACGACCCGGGACAGACGGCGCGGCGCAACTGAGATCCCTCGCTCTCCGGTCCGGTCATCGTGCGTCTTCGCACGTAGAGGCGGCGCGACCGTACCAAAACGTTCCCTCGCCGTAGCGACGGGCCCTGATCGCGTCGAAACCGACCGGCCAGCGGAATTCGCCGCCTCTGGTGCTCCGCTCCACGGTGACGAGCGCTCCCGCCACGAGCCAGCCCTCCGTGCGGAGTGTGAGCAGAATCTCCCGAAGATCGTCGTCCGTGACGGCGTACGGGGGATCGAGGAAAACGAGGTCGTACGGCTGTGGCGGCGGCTCCTGGATGATCTGCCGGGCCTTGCCCGCCCTGACCTCGGCGCCGGGCAGACCGAGGCTTTTCACGTTCTCCCGGACGGTGCGCACGGCTCTGGCGTCGGCCTCGACGAGCAGGGTGTGCCCGGCGCCGCGGGACAGCGCCTCCAGGCCGACGGCGCCCGAGCCCGCGTACAGGTCCAGAACCCGCTCGCCGTCCAGCGGGCCACCGAGCAGGGACTGCCAGGTGGAGAAGAGGCCCTCGCGTGCGCGGTCGGAGGTGGGGCGGGTGCCGTTGCCCGGCGGGACGGACAGGCGGCGTCCGCCGGCCACGCCGGCGATCACGCGGGTCATCTCAGGTCCTCGTTCGTGGGTGTGCTTCTCGTGGGGCGCGCTTTTCGTGCGGGTGCTGACGGATCCAGTCTGGCAGGCGGTGGCGGAAGACGGACGGGCCGTAGGTGTGTGCGGGTGCGTGAGGCCCGGTGACACGGGCCCCGGCGCTCTGCCGCGGCGCTGTCCTCATCCCTTGTCCAGGTACTGCTCCCGCTCCTCGTCGAGGAGGGCGGCCAGCGCCGTGTTCAGACCGGGGAGGCGGGTGAGATCCGGGTCGGCGGCGACGAGGGCGGCCGCCTCCTCTCGGGCCTCGGCGATGATCTCCTCGTCGTCGATGACCGTGAGCATCCGCAGGCTGGAGCGGGTACCGGACTGGGCCTGTCCGAGGACGTCGCCCTCCCGGCGCTGTTCGAGGTCGATACGGGAGAGCTCGAAGCCGTCGAGGGTGGCGGCGACGGCGTTCAGCCGCTGGCGGGCCGCGCTGGCCTCGGGCATCTCGGTGACCAGGAGGCACAGCCCCGCGGCCGAGCCACGGCCCACGCGGCCGCGCAGCTGGTGCAGCTGGGAGACGCCGAACCGGTCCGCGTCCATGATCACCATGGCGGTCGCGTTGGGCACGTTGACACCGACCTCGATGACCGTGGTGGCGACCAGCACACCGGTATCGCCGGCCGCGAAGCGGCGCATCACCGCGTCCTTGTCGTCGGGGTGCATCCTGCCGTGCAGCACTTCCACCCCCAGGCCCTGGAGGGGCCCCTTGGCGAGCTGGTCGGCCACGTCGAGGACGGCGAGGGGCGGGCGCTTCTCTACCTCGTCCTCGGGGGACTTCTTCTTCTTCGGGTCACCCGGTTCGTCCGCGTCGTCTCCGATCCGGGGGCAGACGACGTATGCCTGATGACCGTTTTCGACCTCCTCGCGCACCCGCTCCCAGGCCCGGGACAGGAAGTGCGGCTTGTCGGCGGCCGGGACGACATGGCTGGCGATGGGCGAGCGTCCGGCCGGGAGCTGGTCGAGGACGGAGGTCTCCAGGTCGCCGAAGACGGTCATGGCGACGGTGCGCGGGATGGGTGTGGCCGTCATGACGAGGAGGTGGGGCGGCTGTTTGCCCTTGCCGCGCAGGGCGTCGCGCTGCTCGACGCCGAAGCGGTGCTGTTCGTCGACCACGACCAGCCCGAGGTCGTGGAACTGGACCTTGTCCTCGATCAGGGCGTGCGTGCCGATCACGAGACCGGCCTCCCCGGTGACGAGATCGAGCAGCGCCTGTCGCCGGGCGGCGGCCCCCATGGACCCGGTGAGCAGCACGACCTTGGTCGCCCGGTCGGCCCCGCCGAGCATTCCGCCCTCGGCCAGCTCCCCCATCATCTCCACGATCGAGCGGTGGTGCTGCTGGGCGAGCACCTCGGTGGGCGCGAGCATGGCGGCCTGCCCGCCGGCGTCGACCACGGTGAGCATGGCGCGGAGCGCCACCATCGTCTTGCCGCTGCCGACCTCCCCTTGGAGCAGCCGGTGCATCGGGTGTTCCCTGGCGAGGTCGTCGAAGATCTCCTTGGAGACCTTCCGCTGGCCCTCGGTGAGGGTGAAGGGGAGGCGGTCGTCGAAGGCGGTGAGGATGCCGTCCGGCCGGGGCCGGCGGGGGACCGCCGGCAGCTGGGCGTCGGCGTGACGGCGGCGGGCCAGGGCGACCTGGAGGACGAAGGCCTCGTCCCACTTCAGGCGGTCCCGGGCCCCCTCGATGTCCGCCTTGGTGTGCGGGCGGTGGATCTTCAGCAGGGCCTCGGGGAGGGAGACCAGGCCACGGCCCTCGCGGAGGGAGTCGGGGAGGGGGTCGACGGCCTCCTGGGCGCTGGGCAGCACCGTCTGGATCGCCTTGCCGATCTTCCAGGACTCCAGTTTGGCGGTGGCGGGGTAGATCGGGATGAGGGCGCCGGCCCAGGTCTCGACCGGTTCCTCCTCCTCGCCGCGCAGCAACTCGTAGGCCGGATGCGCCAGTTGCAGACGGCGGTTGAAGACGGAGACCTTGCCCGCGAACATCGCGCGCGTGCCCGGCAGGAGCTCCTTGTGGGGTTTGTGAACACCGCTGCCGAAGAAGACGAGTTGGAGCCGGCCACTGCCGTCCGTGATGGTCACTTCGAGCCGCTGGCCCTTGCCCCGGGGGGCCTTGGCGGAGGCGAAGGAGTGCAGCCGGGCGTCGGCGACCTGGGCGACCACCGTGACGTGCTCGTCCATGGGGAGGTCGGCGAGGTGGGTGAGCTGACCGCGCTCCTCGTATCTGCGCGGGTAGTGGTGCAGGAGGTCGCCGACGGAATGCAGGCCGAGATGCTCGGCCATCACCTTCGCGGTGGCGGGGCCGAGCACCTTTTTCAGTGGTTCTTCCAGTGCGGGCACGAGATCCATTGCACACCACGGTACTGACAATCCCGTATAGGTCCCGGGAAACCCCTGGTCAGGCGGCTGGTTCGGGCTCTAGGATGGCGCGCCTCCGGCCATCCCCCGCGGTCACCACCTCACATGGGACCGCCCGACCCCGCGCCGTCGCCCCTCCCCCCACCGGCGCTGCGACGATGGACTCCCAGACCTCACAGGCATCCCAGGCATCCCCGTCACCTCACTCGTTCCAGGTCGACCTGCGCGGTCTGGTGGACCTGCTCTCCCATCACCTCTACTCCAGTCCCAAGGTCTATCTGCGCGAGCTCCTGCAGAACGCGGTGGACGCGATCACCGCACGGCGGGCCGAGCAGCCCGACGCACCCGCACGCGTACGGCTGTACGTCGAGAGCGGCTCCGGCGGCTCGGGCGGCTCCCTGCGCGTCGAGGACACCGGCGTGGGGCTCACCGAGTCGGACGTGCACGACCTGCTGGCCACCATCGGCCGCAGCTCCAAGCGCGCCGACGGCCTTCAGGAGGTCCGCTCCGACTTCCTCGGCCAGTTCGGCATCGGGCTGCTGGCCTGCTTCGTGGTGGCCGAGCGGATCCGGGTGGTCAGCCGCAGCGCCCGTACCCCCGACGCGCCGCCCGTCGAGTGGACGGCGACCGACGACGGTTCGTACACGGTGCGGACGCTGCCGGACGGGGCCCGTCCCGAGCCGGGCACCACCGTGCACCTGGTGGCGCGGGCCGGGGCCGGGGAGTGGCTGTCCGAGGCGCGCGTCCTCGCGCTGGCTCGGGACTTCGGGTCGCTGCTGCCGTACGACGTGCGGGTGGGCGATGAGGCGGTCACCGACCTGCCGGCGCCGTGGGACCGGGCGTATCCCAGCCCCGCCACCCGCAGGGTGGCCCTGGCGCGGCACTGTCACGACCTGTTCGGCTTCACCCCGCTGGACTCGATCGACCTCGCCGTGCCGCTCGCCGGGATCCGCGGGACGGCGTACGTCCTGCCGTCGGCGGTCAGTCCGGCGCAGCGGGCGGGCCACCGCGTCCACCTCAAGGGGATGCTGCTGACCGAGCGGGCCGAACAGCTGCTGCCCGACTGGGCGTTCTTCGTGCGCTGCGTCCTGGACACGGACAGCCTGCGGCCCACGGCCTCGCGCGAGTCGCTGTACGAGGACGAGACGCTGGCCGCCGTACGGGAGGCACTGGGCGAACGGATCCGGTCCTGGCTGACGGGCCTCGCGGCGGGTGATCCGCAGCGGCTGGCGGCCTTCCTGAACGTGCACCACCTGGGCGTGAAGTCGCTGGCCAGACACGACCGGGAGATGCTGCGCACCATGCTGCCGTGGCTCCCCTTCGAGACGACCGACGGGCGGCTGTCCCTGGAGGAGTTCGCCCAGCGGCACCCGGTGGTGCACTTCACGCGGACGGTCGAGGAGTACCGCCAGGTCGCGCCGATCGCGTCGGCGCAGGGCGTCGGCGTGGTCAACGGCGGCTACACCTACGACAGTGACCTGGTCGAGGCGCTGCCGTCGGTGCGGCCGGGCACGGTCGTCGCCGAACTGGACGCCGACACCGTGACCGCCCACCTGGACGCGGTCGACCCGGCGGAGGAACTGGCGCTGGCCGGCTTCCTGGCGGCCGCGCGGGCGAGGCTGGACCCCCTGGGCTGTGACGTAGCGCTCCGCGCCTTTCATCCGCTCTCCGTGCCCGCGCTGCACCTGGACGACCGGACGGCCCGGCACGAGCAGGCGCGCGCGGACGCCGAGGAGCAGGCCGACGACCTGTGGGCGGGCATCCTCGGCTCGCTGCGCGGCAGCGCCCCGCGCGCGCGTCTCGTGCTCAACCACCTCAACCCGCTAATCCGGCGCATCAGTTCGCTGGGCGACCCGGAGCTGATCGGCACCGCCACGGAGTCGCTGTACGGGCAGGCGCTGCTGATGGCCCAGCGCCCGCTGCGCCCGGCGGACTCCGCCCTGCTGAACCGGGCATTCATCGGCCTCCTGGAATGGGCCACTCACAGCGACCCCGACCCCCGGGAGGACGACCGCCGATGAGCGCGATCACGGACTTCGACGCGCTGCGCCGGGCGATGGCGGAGAACGCCGAGCAGCCGGAGGGCCCGGCCCGCAACGCGCGCGCGGAGCTGCTGCTCGCCGAGGCCGAGAAGCTGACCATCCCGCTCGCGGTGATCGAGGCGCTCGGACACCAGCTGAAGGTCTACAACTACAGCTCCGAGAAGGACCGGATGTTCGTCCCCTTCGCGCGTCTGCTGCGCATGTGGGACGAGCGGCCCGAGGACTTCGACGAGTACGAGGTCCACTCGCTGCACTGGGTGTTCAAGTGGATGTCGTCCGGGATGCTGGACCAGCCGCACGTGCCACTGGCCTCCGTCGAGAAGTGGCTCGGCGAGATGGAGCACCGCTACCGGCTCGCCGGGCACTCCGAACGGGCGGTGCGCAGCGCCGAGTTCAGCGTCGCCGCGCACGTCGGTGACATCGGGCGGGCGGAGCGGGCGTACGACGCCTGGCTGGCCGCCGACCGGGACACCATGGCCGACTGCCACGCGTGCGAGCTGCACGGGCAGGGCTGGTGGCAGGCGGAGCGCGGCCGGGACGCGGAGGCGCTGGAGCTGTGGCGGCCGGTCCTGGAGGGCGAGTACACCTGCGCCCACGAACCGCACACGGTCCTCGCCTCCTCCCTGACGCCCCTGCTGCGGCTGGGCCGGACGGACGAGGCGCGCGCCAACCATCTGCGGGGCTTCCGGCTGGTACGGGTCATGGAGAGCATGCGCGGCGCCTACGCGGACCACGTCGAGTTCTGCGCGCTGACCGGCAACGAGGCGCGCGGACTCGAACTCCTCGCGGAGCGGCCGGCGTACTTCACCGACGACGGGCATCCGCGCAGCAAGCTGGAGTTCATGGCGGTGGTGGCCCTGCTCATGGAGCGGCTGGCCGCGCTGGGGCACGCCGACCGGGAGGTGCCCGGTCCGGCCGGCCGGGCGTGGACCGCGCGGGAACTCGCCGTCCACGCGCGCGTGGAGGCGCTGGCGCTGGCCGCGCGCTTCGACGAACGCAACGGCACGTCGTACGTCAGTGAGCGGGCCCGCGCGCGCATGGCGCAGCGGACGCTGGTGGAGCGGCTGCCGCTGGGGGTGCGGTCGGCGCGGGCGTCCGTCGCGCCGGCGGTGGCGGCACCGGCACCCCTTCCCGCGACGGACGCGCCGGACGCGCCGGATCCGGCCGCGCTGATCGCCGAGGCGCGGCGGCTGTCCGACACGTTGCGGCCCCATGCCGTCGAGGCGTGGGCGGCGGCCGCCAGGGCGGCGGAGGGCCTGGACCTGGACGCCCGTGACCGGGCGGAGATCGCCGATCACGAGGCCATGGGCCGGGGCCCCGAGGGCATCGAGCTGTTCGAGCGGGCGGCCGAGCTTTACGGGGAGGCGGGCGACCCCGGCGAGAGCCTGGCCGCACGCGCGCGTGCGGCGTACGTCCGCGCTCTGGCGGGCGAGGTGGACGAGGCACTGGCGGCGGTCGCCGAACCGTACGACAACGTCCTGGCGCTCTACGCCGTGGACGGCACGGGCGTCCGGCAGACGGCTGCCGTGCTGATGGGACGGGCGCGGATTCTGCTGCGTCGGGTGCACGAGGCCGGGGAAGCCGTCGGGCCGGCGGTCCTGGCCGATGCCGAGACGGCCGCGCGGGAGGTGCTGGCCCTGGTGGACGGCCACGTCGGGGACGACGTACGGCTCGCCTCGCGGGCCGCCGAGGCGCAGGCGATGCTGGCGGAACTGGCGGCGCGCACCGGGGACGTGGAGCGGGCCGCGCAGTTGTTCGCACGGGCGGCGGACGCGTTCGTCGGCGCGGGGCTGCCGTGGTTCGCGGTGGAGTACGAGGCCCGGCTGGCGGGGCTCGCGCACCACCTCGGCGACATCGAGGAAGCGGAACGGGCCCTGCGCGCGGCCCTGGAGCACGGCGGCCCGCACCTGGAGGCGACCGGCCGGGCACAACTGAACCTGCAGCTGGCCGAGGTCATCGGCGGCCGGGGCCTGTCGGAGGAGGCCGCCGCACACGCCCTGGAGGCGGCGCACTGGGCCGACGAGGCCGGCGAGGGTCCCACCCTCGGCGCCTGGGCGCGGCAGCAGCTCGGCGGGTTCCTCCTGCGGCAGGGGCGGTGGGCCGAGGCCGCGGAGGTGCTGGAGTCGGCGCTGCCCGACCTGACCGCCGAGACACACGGCGACGGCGCGGTCGTCCAGACGCAGTGGTGGCTCGGCGACTGTCTGAGCGAGCTCGGCGAACACCGTGAGGCCGCCGAACGATGGCTGCGCGCCGCCGAGATCGCCCGGAACTGGCCCGAGCAGCACGATCACGCGACGCTGGCCCACCTCGCCGCCGAGTCCCTGGGACACGCGGGGCTGCCGGACGAGGCGGACCGGGCCTACGCGCGCGCGGGCGACCTGTGGCGTTCCCTCGGCAACGTCCACGGGCTGGTGCGGGCCCTGCGCGCCCGCGCGTGGCTCGCGCTCGGCACACAGGACGGACCGGAGGGAGCACGGGAGTTGATGGCGGCCGCGGTCGGGGAGTGCGAGGCGGCGCTGCCCGTGGCGGAGGACGAGGAGGCGCGGCAGCGGATCGTCGCCGAACTCGGCCACACCCAGCAGCAGTTCGGCGACCTGCTCACCCGCTCGGTCACGGAGGAGGCCGAAGACACCGGGGACACGGAGGACGACGCGATCCGCTCCGTGCTCGAGGAGGCCCTCGGCCGGATGGCGGAGGCGGTCGACGTCTTCGCCACCCTCGGCGACGACGCCCGGCACGGCCGGACCGGCGCCGAGCTCGCGGCGGGCCGGCTGGCGGCCGACCTCGGCCGCCCCACCGAGGCGGCCGCACGCGCGCGTGCGGTACTGACGGCGTACACGACCACCGCCGACGAGGACCAGGACGAGACGGCACAGGCCCGCCGCGCAGAGGCCCGGCAACTGCTCGACGCGGTGAAGGAGGAGGCGGACTAGACGGGGCCCACCCCACTCCCGTCGCATACGGGAGCACAGCGCCCCCGATCCGTCCGCCGCGGGATCTTCCCCGTCACACGGGTCCCCCCGCACCGGGCCCCGACTCCGTCGGCGCCGCTACTCCACGCCGATGAGCAGCACCGCTCCCTGTCGGCCGCCCCGGTACACCACCGTGTCGACGGCGAGGTACGCCTCCCGGACGCGGGTCTCCAGGTGGGCGGCGACGGGTTCGGGGGCCTCGTCGCCGAGGACGAGGGTGACCAGTTCGCCGCCCGCCGAGAGCATCCGGTCGAGGACGATCTCCGCCGTGACGGTGACGTCCGACCCGATCACGGCCACGTCGCCGTCGATGAGTCCGAGCACGTCCCCGGCCTGGCAGATGCCGGCCATGGTCCAGGACTGGCGTTCCGCGACGGCGACCTCGGCGTAGCGGGTGGCGCCCGCGGCCGAGGTCATCGCCACCACGTCCTCGTCGAAGCGGCGCCCCGGCTCGTGCACGGCGAGCGCCGCGATGCCCTGGACCGCGGAACGGGTCGGGATCAGTGCCACGCGGATGCCGTCCGCGCGGGCCTGCTCGGCCGCCGCCGCAGCGGTGTGACGCAGCTCCGCGTCGTTGGGCAGCAGCACGACCTCGCGCGCGTGGGCCCGCCGTACGGCCTCGACCAGCTCACCGCTCGCGGGCGGCTCCCCCGGCCGGGCGAGCACCGTGGTCGCGCCCGCCTCGGCGTACAGCCCGGCCAGCCCCTCGCCGGGCACGACGGCCACCACGGCCCGCTGGGCCCGCTCCCGGGGCGGCCGCTCGGCACCGGTGGTGTGCACGTCGCCGGCCCCGAAGTGCGTGATCCGGATCCGGTACGGCCGCCCGGCCTCGACGCCCGCCTCCACGGCGGCGCCCGCGTCGTCCACATGGACGTGCACGTTCCACAGCCCGTCGCCGCCGACGACGACGAGGGAGTCCCCGAGGGCGTCCAGCCGGGCCCGCAGCCGTGTGACCGCGGAGTCGCCGGCCTCCAGGAGGTAGATGACCTCGAAGGCGGGGCCGGCCTTCGTCGGGGCGCCCGCGGTCACGCCCGGGCTCCGTATGTCGGCGCAGTCGCCGGCCTCGTCCGAAACCGCGTCCTCGCGCGCGTGCCCCCGCGCGACGGCCCTGGGCGCCTCCCCGGTCAGCGTCTCCACCAGCGCCGCCAGGACCGCCACCAGTCCCCGGCCCCCGGCGTCGACCACGCCGGCCCGCCGCAGCACCGCGAGCTGGCCCGGGGTGGCGGCGAGGGCCGCACGAGCCCCCTCGTAGGCCGCGCGGGAGACCGTGCCGCAGTCCCCCTCGGCCCCGTCGGCCGCGTCGGCGGCGGCGGAGGCCACCGTGAGGACCGTGCCCTCGACGGGGTGGGCCACGGCCTGGCGGGCGGAGTCGGCCGCGTGCCGCAGGGCGAGCCGCAGGCCCTGCCCGTCGGTGTGCGGCGCCTCACCGTCGGCGCCGAGCACCTGTGCCATGCCGCGCAGCAGCTGCGCGAGGATCGTCCCGGAGTTGCCGCGTGCCCCGATGAGCGCCCCGTGGGCCATGGCCCGGACGGCGTCGGACAGCGACGGTTCCCCGCCCGCCGCGCTCCCGGAGCCCATCTCGTGCCCCGCGAACACCGCCTCGACGGCGGTGACGGCGGACTCGACGGTCAGATACAGGTTGGTGCCGGTGTCCCCGTCCGCCACGGGGTAGACGTTGATCGCGTCGATCTCCTCGCGGGCCCGCCCGAGCGCCTCGAGCGCGAGACCGCACCAGGTGCGCACCGCGAGAGCATCGAAGAATGTCTGCGGCACCTGCGCCACCTGCGCCTCCTTGAGCTGCTGGACGTGGGAGGCAGCGTAGACCCCGGGTCGGTGCCCACCGGAAGAGGGCGTGGAGCCGCCCGCTGAGCAGCCATGGTAGTTTCGTTGTACTGGCGCAGTCGTTGTATGCTGCTCCGGTTGCCCGATGCAGATCGGGCTCTCCCCCGGCACCGCCACTCAGATCCTCGATCCGATTTCGGCATGCCGGAATCAACCGTAAGTGCATCTGAAGTCTTTGGAGTGACCGGTGGCTGCCAACTGCGACGTCTGCGGCAAGGGGCCGGGCTTCGGCAACAACATCTCGCACTCGCACCGCCGTACGTCCCGTCGCTGGAACCCGAACATCCAGCGTGTGCGTACCGTGGTGGGCGGGACGCCGAAGCGCGTGAACGCTTGCACCTCGTGCATCAAGGCCGGCAAGGTCTCGCGCTGACGCATATCCCCCCGCTCTCGACCCGGGTCGAGTTGGGGGGACCTCCATCACGCGCGGCCACTGCTGGTTCGCCGCACAGAGCCGGTCCACCTTGTGTGGACCGGCTTTTTGCCATGCCCGCACCGGGTGAGCCGCCGGAGGACGGCGCCGTAGCACGCGGTCCCGGACCTCAGACCGCGGGAGTTCCCCTGTCGAGGGCCCACCCGTGATCCACCGGCCCGATCCCGCCGCCGAGTGCGAACCCGGCCGCGATCGCCCCGGTGACGTACTCCTTGGCGGCTGTGACCGCCTCCGGCACGCTCTGGCCCCTGGCGAGCTGCGACGCGATCGCCGAGGCCAGGGTGCAGCCGGTGCCGTGGGTGTGCCGGTTGTCGTACCTCGGCGCCCGCAGCCAGTGCTCCGCCGAGCCGTCGGTGAGGAGGTCGACGGCCTCCCCGGTCAGGTGGCCGCCCTTGATCAACACCCAGCGCGGCCCGTACGCCAGCACGGCCGCCGCCGCCCGCCGCAGGTCGCTCTCCGACGCGACGCGCACACCGGTGAGTTGCGCCACCTCGTCGAGGTTCGGCGTCGCGACGGTGGCCACGGGCAGCAGCTTCGTCCGTACGGAGTCCAGCGCGGAGGCCGCCAGCAGCGGGTCACCGTGTTTCGAGACGCCCACCGGGTCGACGACCGCCGGCGCGTCCGTGGCCCCGATCAACTCGGCCACCGTTTCGACGAGTTCGGCCGAGGCGAGCATCCCGGTCTTGACCGCCTGGACGCCGATGTCGTCCACGACACTGCGGTACTGGGCCCGCACCGCCGCCACCGGTAGCTCCCAGGCTCCCTGCACGCCCAGGGAGTTCTGTGCCGTGACGGCCGTGATCACGCTCATGCCGTGCACCCCGAGCGCGAGCATGGTCTTCAGGTCGGCCTGGACGCCCGCGCCGCCGCCGGAGTCGGAGCCCGCGACCGTCAGCACCCTCGGCGGTGCACCGGAGACGCTCATGACTCGATGTCCCCGAAGTGGTCCCAGCCGCCCTTCTTCGTCCACGGCGCGCCGTCGACGGTGACCTGGGGCAGCGCCGAGGGGTTGAGCACCTCGCCGATGACCTTCCAGCGGGCCGGCAGCTTCACGTCCGGCGGGAAGGTCGCGACGATCGCGTGGTCCTCTCCCCCGGTCAGCACCCACTGCATGGGGTCGACGCCGACGGCCTGCCCGATGTCGTTCATCTGGGACGGGATGTCGATCGCGCCGGAGCGGATGTCGATCCGGACCTTGCTGGCCTCGGCGATGTGCCCGAGGTCGGCGATGAGACCGTCGCTCACGTCGCACATCGAGGTCGCGCCGAGCCCGGCGGCGGCCGGCCCCGCGTGGTACGGCGGCTCGGGGCGCCGGTGCGCCTCGACGAAGGCGCGCGGCGAGCGGAAGCCGCGGGAGAGCACCGCGAACCCGGCCGCGGACCAGCCCAGCCAGCCGGTCACCGCGACGAGGTCGCCGGGCCGGGCGCCCCCACGGGTCACGGGTTCGTGGTTGCGCAGGTCACCGAGCGCGGTGATCGACACCATGATCGTGTCGCCGCGCACGACGTCGCCGCCGACCACGGAGGCGCCGGCGACCTGGCACTCGTCGCGCAGGCCGTCCATCATCTCGGTCGGCCAGGTCACGGGGAGTTCGGCGGGCACGACCAGGCCGAGCAGCAGGGCGGTCGGTACGGCGCCCATGGCGGCGATGTCCGCGAGGTTCTGCGCGGCCGCCTTGCGTCCCACGTCGTAGGCCGTGGACCAGTCGCGGCGGAAGTGCCGGCCCTCCAGCAGGATGTCGGTGCTGGCCACGACCCTGCGGTCGGGCGCGGCGACGACCGCGGCGTCGTCGCCGGGACCGACCCGGACCGCCGGGGTGGTGGTGAGGCGGGAGGTGAGCTCCCTGATGAGCCCGAACTCGCCGAGCTCACCAACAGTGCCCTTCATCGCTCTGACGCCCCTTCTGTCCCTGTCCGTGCCCGCTCGCGCTGCATCTCTGTCCTCGCTACGGTCGAGGTGACCGTCAACTTCCGTCGCGTCCGCACCCCGGCGCGGGGGCCGTGGACGCCGCGGGTCTCCCCGCGGCGAGCGGCGACGCGATACCGTGGCGTTCCTTTTCCCCACATGATCCTCGTGGCCGCCCTGGAGGTTCCGTGGTACAGGCGTACATCCTGATCCAGACGGAG
This sequence comes from Streptomyces sp. NBC_00289, assembly GCF_041435115.1. Taxonomy (NCBI): domain Bacteria; kingdom Bacillati; phylum Actinomycetota; class Actinomycetes; order Kitasatosporales; family Streptomycetaceae; genus Streptomyces; species Streptomyces sp. NBC_00289. The sequence continues at coordinate 3,452,249 of NZ_CP108046.1, forward strand.
GTCGGCAAGGCGTCGACCGTCGCCGAAACGATCAGCAAGATCCCTGGAGTCATCCAGGCCGAGGACGTGACAGGGCCGTACGACGTGATCGTGCGCGCCCAGGCCGACACCGTCGACGATCTCGGCCGCTTGGTGGTCGCGAAAGTCCAGCAAGTGGACGGCATCACGCGCACCCTGACCTGCCCGGTGGTGCATCTGTAGCCCCCGTCTACCCTTGGCCGGTGCACTTCTCTCGCCACCGGCCGATCGGTCTGCCCGCGCTCGTCCTGTTGATCGCCGCTGTCGGCTGCTCCTCAGCAGACGACAGCGGCTCCGCGGCGGTTCCCAGCCCGGACGCGAAGGTCGCGAAGCTGTGCGAGAACCTGGACGAGGTGCTGCCGGCCACGGTGGACGGTGAGAGCCGCGAGGATCCCGAGCCCGCCTCCACGCTGACCGCGGGCTGGGGAAGTGCGGCGATCATACTGCGCTGCGGTGTCGTACAGCCGCCGAAGATGATCGATCCCAAGGTGGCGACGGGCAGCGACCCGGACGCGATGGGCGGCGGAGTGAACGGCGTCGACTGGCTGATGGAGAAGCAGGGCGACGGTTCGTACCGGTTCACCACGGCCAACCGCAGCGCGTATGTCGAGGTCACGGTGCCCAAGGGGCGGGACAGCTCGGGTGTGCTCGTCGACCTGGCCCCGGCCGTGAAGAAGGCGATCCCCGGAGGGATCGCCGACTGAGGTGCGGGCCCGAGGTGGACGGCCGCGCCGTACGTCCGAGGTGTACGTCGTTCAGCGCAGGCCCGTCGAGCGGCGCAGCGCCGCCTGTACCAGCCTGTCCACGAGTTCCGCGTAACCGATGCCGCTCGCCTGCCACATCTGCGGGTACATCGAGATGGGCGTGAAGCCGGGCATCGTGTTGATCTCGTTGATCACGAACTCCCCGTCCTCGGTGAGGAAGAAGTCCGCGCGGACGAGCCCCTCGCACGAGGCCGCCTCGAAGGCGTCGACCGCGAGCCGCTGCACCTCGGCCGTCTCCTCCGGCGAGAGCGGGGCCGGCACCAGGCCCGGCGTCGAGTCGATGTACTTCGCCTCGAAGTCGTAGTAGGCGTGCGCGTCCGGCGGCGGGATCTCGGCCGGCGCGGAGGCGCGCGGGCCGTCCTCGAACTCCAGCACCCCGCACTCGATCTCGCGGCCGCGCAGCGCGGCCTCCACGAGGATCTTCGGGTCGTGCCGCTGCGCCTCGGCGATCGCCTCGTCGAGGCCGGAGAGGTCGTCGACCTTGGTGATGCCGATCGACGAGCCCGCGCGCGCGGGCTTCACGAACAGCGGCCAGCCGTGCTCGCCCGCGAAGTCGATGATCTTCTTGCGGGCGGCGGACTCGTCACCGGACCACTCGCGCGGCCGGATCACCACGTACGGGCCGACCTTGAGCCCGAAGGAGGTGAACACCCGCTTCATGTACTCCTTGTCCTGGCCGACGGCCGAGGCGAGCACGCCCGAGCCCACGTACGGGACGCCGGAGAGCTCCAGGAGGCCCTGCAGGGTGCCGTCCTCGCCGTAGGGGCCGTGCAGGACGGGGAAGACGACGTCGACCTCACCGAGTGCCTTGGGCACCGATCCGGGCTCGTTGTAGACGACTTCGCGGTTCGCGGGGTCGACGGGGAGCACCACGCCGCCCTCGCCCGACTCGGCGAGCTCCTCGACCTCGGGGGTACGGCGGTCGGTGATCGCCATGCGCTCCGGAGCGTCGGCGGTGAGCACCCAGCGGCCCTCCCGGGTGATGCCGATCGGCAGGACCTCGTACTTGGTCCGGTCGATGGCCTTCAGGACGGCGCCGGCGGTGACCATGGAGATCCCGTGTTCGGAGCTGCGTCCGCCGAACACGATGGCCACGCGCGGCTTGCGAGGCGACTGCTCAGGGTTCTGGGAGAGGTTCTCGGTGCTCATATCGGCATGAGAGTACCCGGTGGTAGTGCGCTGATACAGCGTCCGCCCGGTGGCGTCGGCGGGCGTCGCTCAGCGTCGTTCGGGCTTCGCGCTGCGCGACATCAGTTCCTTGAGCGCGACGACCGGCGGCTTGCCCTCGTGGACGATGCCGACGACCATCTCGGTGATCGGCATGTCGACGCCGTGCCGGCGGGCCAGATCCAGCACCGACTCACAGGACTTGACGCCCTCGGCGGTCTGCCGGGTGACCGCGATCGTCTCCTGGAGGGTCATGCCCTTGCCGAGGTTGGTGCCGAAGGTGTGGTTGCGCGACAGCGGCGAGGAGCAGGTCGCCACCAGGTCGCCCAGACCGGCGAGCCCGGAGAAGGTCAACGGGTCGGCGCCCATGGCGAGGCCCAGCCGCGTGGTCTCGGCGAGTCCGCGGGTGATGAGCGAGCCCTTGGCGTTGTCGCCGAGACCCATGCCGTCCGCGATGCCGACGGCGAGACCGATCACGTTCTTCACCGCGCCGCCGAGTTCGCAGCCGACGACGTCGGTGTTGGTGTACGGCCGGAAGTACGGCGTGTGGCAGGCGGCCTGGAGCCGCTGGGCGACGGCCTCGTCGGTGCAGGCGACCACGGCGGCGGCCGGCATCCGGGCCGCGATCTCGCGGGCCAGGTTGGGTCCGGTGACCGCGGCGATCCGGTGCTGCCCGACCTTGGCGACGTCCTCGATCACCTCGCTCATCCGCATGGCGGAACCGAGTTCGACGCCTTTCATGAGCGAGACGAGAACGGTGTCCGGCGCGAGCAACGGCGCCCATTCGGCGAGGTTTCCGCGCAGGGTCTGCGAGGGGATCGCGAGGACGGTGAAGTCGGCGTCGCGCGCTGCCTCGGCGGCGTCCGCCGTGGCCCGCAGGTTCGCCGGGAGTTCGACGCCGGGCAGGTAGTCGGGGTTCGTGCGGGTGGAGTTGACCGCTTCCGCGAGTTCGGCGCGACGCCCCCACAGGGTCACCTCGCAGCCCGCGTCGGCGAGGACCATGCCGAAGGCGGTGCCCCACGATCCGTTGCCGAAGACGGCCGCCCTGACCGGCTTGCTCACTTGCTCCGCCCCTCTTCCTGCTCGGTCCTCGGCTGCGTCTGCGACCGGGTCTTGCGGCGCTGCTCGATCCGCTCCCGGCGCGGGTCGTACGCCGCCTGGGGTGCCCGCTCGCCGCGGATGTCCTCCAGCAGTGCCGTGATGGCGGCCATGATGACCTCGGTCGCCTCCTTCAGGAGGTCCGGGGTCATCTCCCGGTCGTAGAACCGGGTCAGGTCCACGGGCGGGCCCGCCAGCACCCGATGGGTCTTGCGCGGGAAGAAGTCGGGCTTCCTGGCGTACGGCGGCAGCACCTCGTTCGCGCCCCACTGGGCGACGGGGATCACCGGGCACTTGGTCTGCAGGGCGACGCGCGCGGCACCGGTCTTGCCGGTCATCGGCCAGCCGGCCGGGTCGCGGGTGAGGGTGCCCTCGGGATAGAAGGCGACGCATTCGCCCCGCTCCACGGCGTCGATGGCGGCACGGAAGGCGCTGAGCGCGTCCGTGCTCTCACGGTAGACGGGGATCTGCCCGGTGCCGCGCATCGCGGCACCGACGAACCCCTTCCGGAAAAGGCCGCTCTTCGCCAGGAATCGCGGAACGCGCCCGGTGTTGTACTGATAGTGCGCGTATGCGAAGGGATCAATGTGCGAATTATGGTTCACCGCGGTGATAAATCCACCTGCGGCCGGAATGTGCTCCATTCCGCGCCAGTCCCGCTTGATCAGAACCACCAGTGGCGGTTTGCAGAGGACCGCTGCGAAGCGGTACCAGAACCCGATTCTGCGGCGGGGCACGCGGACACCTTCCTCTTGGGCCTGGGGGGCCGCACAAGTGTCGCCCCAGGCCGCCGGTCTGTCGAGAACACCGTACGCCCCGGCCGCGCCGCCCCCCGATGGGCCGGGTGACAATGGCCGCGACAAGAGAAGGACGGAACGCTCGTGCAGTGGACCTTGGTGATACCTCTGAAGCCCTTGGCGCGGGCCAAGAGCAGGCTGTCGGACACCGCCGCCGACGGGGTGCGCCCGGGCCTCGCCCTCGCCTTCGCCCAGGACACCGTGGCGGCCGCGCTGGCCTGCCCGGCGGTGCGGGATGTGGCCGTCGTCACGGACGACTCCCTGGCCGGGCGGGAGCTGGCGGCGCTGGGCGCCCGGATCGTCCCCGACGAACCGCGGGGCGGCCTCAACACCGCGCTGGCGCACGGCGCGGCGGTCGTACGGGCGGCCCGTCCCGAAAGCGCCCTGGCGGCCCTGAACGCCGATCTCCCGGCGCTGCGCCCCCATGAATTGGCGCGGGTACTGGACGCGGCCGCGCAATTCCCCCGCGCTTTTCTCGCGGATACGGCCGCGGTCGGCACAACTCTGCTGGCGGCCGCCCCGGGCCGGGAATTGCTTCCGTCTTTCGGCACCGATTCCCGGGCCCGCCACCGCGCGTCCGGTGCCGTCGAAATCGCCCTCGCCGCAGTGGATTCCGTACGACAGGACGTGGACACCGGTGAGGATCTGCGGGCCGCGCTGGCGTTGGGAGTGGGGCCGCGCACGGCGGCGGCGGCCGCGCGGTTGCTGATCCCGGAGCAGTAGGCTGCCGCCATGCAGGCCACCGCGTACACCTACGACCCCGAAAGCCGCAGCGGGCAGGTGCTGCTCGACGACGGCACCCCGGTGCCCTTCGACGGGCCGGCGTTCGACGCGGGCGGGCTCAGGCTGCTGCGGCCCGGCCAACGGGTGCGCATCGAGACCGAGGGCGAGGGCGAGACCCGCCGGATCACCCTGGTGACGCTCCACACGTTCTGAACCCCGGCCGGGCGATTCCGTGACTGCGCCCGATCCGGGAAGAACACGCCGCGGGCCGGACTCCACACGGAGTCCGGCCCGGCGCGTGAATACCCCTGCGCCCTCAGCGCTTGCGGGCGGTGGCCTTCTTGGCGGTGGTCTTGCGCGCGGTCGACTTCTGGGCGGGGGCCTTCTTGGCCGTCGCCTTCTTCGCCGGGGCCTTCTGGGCCGTCGCCTTCTTGGCGGTGGTCTTCTTCGCGGCGGTGGACTTGGCGGTCGCCGCGGTCTTGGCGGGCGCCTTCTTGGCCGTCGTCTTCTTGGCGGTGGCCGTGGTCTTCTTGGCCGTCGTCTTCTTCGCCGTGGTCTTCTTCGCGGCGGCCGCGCCGGTCGCCTTCTTGGCGGTGGTCTTCTTGGCCGCGGCCTTCTTGACCGTCGCCGAAGCGGCACCGGTCAGGCTGCCCTTGGGGGCCTTCTTGACGGAGACCTCGCCACCGCGGGGGAGCTTCTTCGACCCGCTCACCAGGTCCTTGAAGCCCTGGCCCGCGCGGAAGCGCGGCACGGAGGTCTTCTTGACCCGCACCCGCTCGCCGGTCTGGGGATTGCGGGCGTAGCGGGCCGGACGGTCGACCTTCTCGAACGACCCGAACCCGGTGACCGAGACCCGGTCTCCGGCGACCACAGCGCGGACGATGGCGTCCAGGACCGCGTCGACGGCTTCGGCGGCCTGCTGGCGGCCGCCCATCTTGTCGGCAATCGTTTCTACGAGCTGCGCCTTGTTCACGTCTTCCCCTTCGGAGACATTGCCAGAACGAAAGTGTTCAAGCGTTTTCGCACGTTAGGCAGATATATACCGCAAATCAAACACGAAACGGGCTTATCACCCTTGTGCCGCAACGGACTCGGCTGTCTCGGACTTGTTCAGCGTTCCTCTTCGGGGAATCGACCCTCGTCGAGGTCCGCGGTGAACCGCTCCAGACGCCTTGTCGCATCGGCGAGATCGTGCTTGGCCGCGGCCGTAATGACCAGCAGCTTCCGGGCCAGCGCCATCCGTACGCCCTCCGGGACTTGCAGTGCGCGCACTCTTGTGTGCGCTTCCTTCAGTTGGTCCGCGACTGCCGCATAGAGCTCGAGTTGGCCGTCGTGTTCCATGCACAGATTGTGCCATCTGGGGCGAGTTGTCGCCTGCTCAGGGGGCAACTGCCGCCTCGAACGGCCTCTCGGACGCACGGGGAAGTCACGGGTACATGGCACGCGTACCCCGACAACAACCCCTCTAACGTGGGAAGTTGAGGGGTCACCCGGACGTGGGCGGGGCCGTTCGGGTCCAGACACAGCTGTACCCCCGATCGGGGCGATCGGGGGTACGGCGGGGGTGTCGCGGTGGCCGAAACCCGACCTGTCGGGGCGGCCGGGGTCGGACCGGGAGGGTCAGACCGGGAGGGTCCGCGGCTTGTGCGAGGGACGCTTGGCCTCATACGTGGCGATGTCCGCCTCGTTCGCGAGGGTGATGGAGATGTCGTCCAGCCCGTTCAGCAGCCGCCAGCGGGCGTTCTCGTCGAGTTCGAAGGCGGCGGTGATGCCCTCGGCGCGCACCTCGCGGGCCTCCAGGTCGACCGTGATCTCGGTCTGCGGGTCCTTCTCGGTGAGTTCCTGCAGCGCGTCCACGATCTTCTGCTCCAGAACCACTGTGAGCAGGCCGTTCTTGAGCGAGTTGCCGCGGAAGATGTCGGCGAAGCGGGAGGAGATGACCGCCTTGAAGCCGTAGTTCTGCAGCGCCCAGACGGCGTGCTCGCGGGAGGAGCCGGTGCCGAAGTCGGGGCCGGCCACCAGAACGGTCGCGCCCTGCCGCTCGGGCCGGTTGAGGATGAAGGACCCGTCCTTGCGCCAGGCCTCGAACAGCCCGTCCTCGAACCCGTCCCGCGTGACCTTCTTGAGCCAGTGAGCAGGGATGATCTGGTCGGTGTCGACGTTGCTGCGGCGCAGCGGGACGGCCCGGCCGGTGTGCGTGGTGAATGCTTCCATGACTCTCAGCGCTCTCAGACTTCGGCGGGCACGGGGGCGTCGGACAGGTCGGCGGGCGCGGCCAGGTGGCCCAGCACGGCGGTCGCGGCGGCGACCTGCGGCGAGACCAGGTGCGTACGGCCGCCCTTGCCCTGCCTGCCCTCGAAGTTGCGGTTGGAGGTGGACGCGGAGCGCTCACCGGGAGCCAGCTGGTCGGGGTTCATGCCCAGACACATCGAGCAGCCCGCGTGCCGCCATTCGGCGCCGGCCTCCTTGAAGACGACGTCCAGGCCCTCGGAAACGGCCTGCAGACCCACGCGCGCGGAGCCCGGGACGACCAGCATCCGTACGCCGTCGGCGACTTTGCGGCCCTCGACGATCGCGGCGGCGGCGCGCAGGTCCTCGATGCGCCCGTTGGTGCAGGAACCTACGAAGACGGTGTCCACGTTGATGGACCGCAGCGGCTGTCCGGCCTCCAACCCCATGTACTCCAGGGCCTTTTCGGCGGCGAAGCGCTCCGAGGCGTCTTCGTACGAAGCGGGATCGGGGACCTCGCTCGAAAGCGGGGCGCCCTGGCCGGGGTTGGTGCCCCAGGTGACGAACGGCGACAGCTCGGCGGCGTCGATGACGACCTCGGCGTCGAACTCGGCGTCCGCGTCCGTCTTCAGCGTCTTCCAGTACGCGAGGGCCGCGTCCCAGTCCTCGCCCTCGGGGGCGTGCGCGCGACCCTTGAGGTACGCGAAGGTGGTCTCGTCGGGGGCGATCATGCCCGCGCGGGCGCCGGCCTCGATCGACATGTTGCAGATGGTCATCCGGGCCTCCATCGAGAGCTTCTCGATGGCGGAGCCGCGGTACTCCAGGATGTAGCCCTGCCCGCCGCCCGTACCGATCCTGGCGATGATCGCCAGGATCAGGTCCTTGGCCGTGACGCCGTCGGGCAGTTCGCCCTCGACGGTGATCGCCATGGTCCTGGGGCGGGCCAGCGGCAGCGTCTGGGTGGCCAGCACGTGCTCGACCTGGGAGGTGCCGATGCCGAACGCCAGCGCGCCGAAGGCACCGTGCGTGGAGGTGTGCGAGTCACCGCACACGACCGTCGTGCCGGGCTGGGTGAGGCCCAGCTGCGGGCCGACGACGTGCACGACACCCTGCTCGACGTCGCCCAGCGGGTGCAGACGCACGCCGAAGTCGGCGCAGTTCTTGCGCAGCGTCTCCAACTGCGCGCGCGAGACCGGGTCGGCGATCGGCTTGTCGATGTCGAGGGTCGGGGTGTTGTGGTCCTCGGTCGCGATGGTGAGGTCGAGACGCCGCACCGGGCGGCCGTTCTGGCGCAGGCCGTCGAAGGCCTGCGGGCTGGTCACCTCGTGCAGCAGGTGCAGATCGATGAAGAGGAGGTCGGGCTCGCCCTCGGCGCGCCGGACGACATGGTCGTCCCAGACCTTCTCCGCGAGTGTCCTACCCATCGCTTTCCCCTTTTTTGTGGCTCGGTCGTCTGCGGGGCGCTCCAGCCGGTGTCGAGTGCCTGACCGTGCTCGGCCCTTCGGGCCTGTGCGCGTTCGGCCCTCGTCTCCGGCGCCCCTTCGACTCACTCGCCGCTGTTCTCGGGCATGTGGTCGCCGGGCCCGCGAATCACGAGCCGCTGTGTCTTCCAGGGTGGCGCGTTCCACGCAAAATTGAACTTGCGTTTCACAGAGTGAGACGCGAGTATCGTTTCATGGACAACAGTAGCGGCGTCGGCGTTCTGGACAAGGCAGCCCTTGTCCTGAGCGCTCTGGAGTCCGGTCCGGCCACCCTCGCGGGTCTGGTCGCGGCCACCGGACTGGCACGACCCACGGCCCACCGGCTGGCCGTGGCTCTGGAACACCACCGCATGGTGGCGCGTGACATGCAGGGCCGTTTCATTCTCGGCCCTCGCCTCGCCGAGCTGGCGGCCGCCGCCGGCGAGGACCGCCTCCTCGCCACGGCGGGGCCGGTGCTCACCCACCTCCGGGACATCACGGGCGAGAGCGCGCAGCTCTACCGCCGCCAGGGCGACATGCGTATCTGCGTCGCCGCGGCGGAGCGTCTGTCCGGACTCCGGGACACCGTCCCGGTCGGCTCGACGCTCACGATGAAGGCCGGCTCCTCCGCCCAGATCCTGATGGCCTGGGAGGAGCCGGAGCGTCTGCACCGAGGCCTGCAGGGAGCCCGCTTCACGGCCACCGCGCTCTCGGGCGTACGGCGCCGCGGCTGGGCCCAGTCCATCGGCGAGCGCGAGCCGGGCGTCGCCTCGGTCTCCGCCCCGGTCCGCGGGCCCTCGAACCGTGTGGTGGCCGCCGTGTCCGTCTCCGGCCCCATCGAGCGCCTCACCCGCCACCCGGGCCGGATGCACGCCCAGGCCGTCATCGACGCCGCCGGCCGCCTCTCCGAGGCCTTGCGCCGCACCGGCTGACCAGCAACCCCGTACGCACCGGAAGGGCCTGCCTCAACGCCGCGGCAGGCCCTTCCCGCGTGTCACAGCTCCTCGGACGCCGTCGCCTTCTCCGACCGGTACGCGAACCGCTCCCGCGCCTGCCGCCCCCGCCGCTCCACCGGCACCTGCCCGTGCGCTCCGGCGAGTCCGAACGCCGGCATGTCGGCGTAGATGGACTCGTACGCCCCCTCGGGCACGACGTACGTCTCGTGCCACAGCCCCACGTGCTGGCGCGCCTTCCCCGCGCGCTCCTTGCGGTTCATGACCGCCCACGCCCGGTGGTGGAACATGTCGGGCGAGTGCGCGTAGGCGTAGAGCCGTTCCTTGGACTCCCAGTACTGGACGACGTAGTACGTCCGCGGCGACGCCGTCAGCAGGACGTGCCCCAGGAGTCCGCGCTCCGGGTCCTTCCCGAGCTCGCGCAGCATGCGCCCCATCGCCAGCAGCACCGGCAGCCAGTGGCGCGGCGCCCGGAAGTGGTTGATCCGCATGCCGATCAGCAGGACGACCACCTCCCCCTCGGCCGCGGCGGTCGTACGGCCCGTGGTGACGGACTTGCCGAACATGTCGCTTCCCCCCTCGTTGGCGAGCGGCACTATCCGAGTGCCCGTGTTTGGATAGTGCCGGTATCCGAGAGGAGGCGCAAGGGATGCGGCTGGCCGAGCTGAGCGAGCGCAGCGGTGTGCCCACCGCCACGATCAAGTACTACCTGCGCGAAGGGCTGTTGGAGCCGGGCCGCCAGCTCAACGCGACCACGGCCGAGTACGACGAGGAGCACCTGCGCCGACTGCGGCTGGTACGCGCGATGATCCACATCGCGCGCGTGCCGGTGGCGACGGTCCGCGAGGTGCTCGGGCACGTCGACGACGACTCCCTCGGCCGCACAATGCGCCTCGGCGCGGCCCTGTGGGCGCTGCCCCAGGTTCCCGAGCCGGACGCGGAGGACGAACACGTCGTGCGGGCGCGCCTCGAGGTGGACCGGCTGCTGGAGACGGTGGGCTGGTCGAACGCCCAGGCCCTGGTCACGATCTCGCCCGCGTACCGCTCGCTGGTCGTGGCGGTGGCGACCTTCCGGCGGCTCGGCTACGACTGGAGTCCCGAACTGATCGCGTCGTACGCCCGGTTGATGCACCAAGCCGCCGTCCTCGACCTCGACTTCATGGACACGCATCCCTCGGAGGCCGAGAAGGTCGAGACGGCGGTGGCCGGCGCGATCTTCGTCGAGCCGGTGCTGCAGGCCCTGCACCGACTGGCGCAGGAGGAGGAGTCCGCGCGCCGGTACGGCTTCGAGTGAGGCGTACGGCGGCCGGGGACGGAGACGCCGATGGACCCCCACCGAAGTGGAGGCCCATCGATTCGTGTACCCCCGACCGGATTCGAACCGGCGCTACCGCCTTGAGAGGGCGGCGTGCTAGGCCGCTACACAACGGGGGCGAGGATCTTACGTTTCCGCAGATCCGAGCTGGTCTACCTGGACTCGAACCAAGACTAACTGAACCAGAATCAGCCGTGCTGCCAATTACACCATAGACCAATGTGGTTTAGACCAGTTTGTACCCCCGACCGGATTCGAACCGGCGCTACCGCCTTGAGAGGGCGGCGTGCTAGGCCGCTACACAACGGGGGCCCTAGCGATCCTGCATGAGAGTCAGCGGGTGCGACCCGAACTGTCTCCCTGGGAAGGATCTGTACCCCCGACCGGATTCGAACCGGCGCTACCGCCTTGAGAGGGCGGCGTGCTAGGCCGCTACACAACGGGGGCGAATGCAGATGAGCTCTGCGAGCTGGCCTACCTGGACTCGAACCAAGACTAACTGAACCAGAATCAGTCGTGCTGCCAATTACACCATAGGCCACTGGAACTCAAGCCCCTGAGGGGATCTTGTTCTAGCTTGCGCCTCCGGTTGCCGGCCTTTCGGCCCGCTCTCCGGCGGCGCAGGAAGAACATTACCCGAAGGTGGACGGGGCTCCAAAACGGGTATCGGCGCCGAGGAGCGCGGGGAGTTCGGCGAGGGAGGCGATACGGCGCGGCCCGGTGGGCGTGTCGGGGGCGGTGTACACACCGTCACGGTCGATCCAGACCGACAGCAGTCCCGCCTCGGCCGCTCCCCGCCCGTCGATCTCCGGATGGTCGCCGACGTAGGCCACCTGGTCCGGGGCGAGAGCCAGCGCCTCGCAGGCCGCGTGGAAGGCCTCGGCGGCCGGCTTGGAGACGCCGAGTTCCGCGGCGCACAGGACCACCTCGAAGCGGTCGTGCACGCCGAGCACCCGCAGTTTGCGGTCCTGGACGTGGAGGCTGGAGTTGGACAGCACCGCGTGCCGGTGGCTGGCGGCGAGGAGGTCCAGCGCGGGCAGCACGTCCGGGAAGAGAGCCCAGGCCGTCTCGTAGTGACGCAGGTAGCGGCCGAACCAGGCGTCGGCCTCGCCGTCCGTCAGCTCCCGCCCCACGAAGACCCGTACACGGTCGCGGCGCTGCCCTTCGAAGGACGTCACCCCCGCCGCGAACCGCGCCCACTGCTGGTCGGTGATCTCGCGCCAGCGCGTGAGGGCCGCCTCGGGGGTCCCGTACCCGGCGAGCAGTCCCTCGACCGCCAGGTGCGCGCGCATGCCCTCGCGGTCCGCGGTCGTGTAATCGAAGAGGGTGTCGTCGACGTCCCAGACAACGGCTTTGATCGGCATGGCACCGACGGTACCTCCGGACCGGCCGGGGACACCGGGAATCGGCCTGCCGAGGACGGCGGTACGACGAAGGTGCGGCACCCGGGCGGGTGCCGCACCTCACAGGCGTACGGCTTACGCGGTCAGCTTCGCCAGGGCCGCGTCGAGGCGGGACAGGGTCTTGTCCCGGCCCAGGACCTCGAGGGACTCGAAGAGCGGGAGGCCGACCGTGCGGCCGGTGACGGCGACGCGGACGGGGGCCTGGGCCTTGCCGAGCTTGAGGCCGTGCGCCTCGCCGGCGGTCAGGACGGCCTCCTTCAGGGACTCGGCGGAGGACCAGTCGGCCGCCTCGAGCTTCTCGCGGGCCGTGCGCAGCAGGGCGTCGGAGCCCTCCTTCATCGCCTTGGCCCAGGACGCCTCGTCGACGACCGGCTCCGGCAGGAACAGGAAGTCGACGTTGTCCGTGATCTCCGAGAGGACCTTCAGGCGGGTCTGCGCGTGCGGGGCGATCGCCTGCCACTTGGCCTCGTCGAAGTCCTCCGGCGCCCAGGGGGCGACGGGCTGCCGCAGCCACGGGGCGCAGCGCTCGGTGAAGTCCTTCACGTCGAGCAGGCGGATGTGGTCGGCGTTGATCGCCTCGCACTTCTTCAGGTCGAAGCGGGCCGGGTTGGGGTTGACGTCCGCGATGTCGAAGGCCGCGACCATCTCGTCGATCGTGAAGATGTCCCGGTCGGCCGAGAGCGACCAGCCGAGCAGCGAGAGGTAGTTGAGCAGGCCCTCGGGGAGGAAGCCGCGCTCCCGGTAGAGGTTGAGCGAGGACTCGGGGTCACGCTTGGAGAGCTTCTTGTTGCCCTCGCCCATGACGTACGGGAGATGCCCGAAGGCGGGGGTCTCCTTGGCGATGCCCAGCTCCGTCAGCGCCTTGTACAGGGCGATCTGGCGCGGGGTGGAGGAGAGCAGGTCCTCGCCGCGCAGGACGTGGGTGATCTCCATCAGCGCGTCGTCGACCGGGTTCACCAGGGTGTAGAGCGGTGCGCCGTTCGCGCGGACGATGCCGTAGTCCGGGACGTTCTCCGGGAGGTAGGTGATCTCGCCGCGGACCAGGTCCGTGAAGGTGATCGTCTCGTCGGGCATCCGGAAGCGGACGATCGGGCTGCGGCCCTGGGTCCGGTACTCCTCGACCTGCCCGGCGCTCAGGTCGCGGCAGTGGCCGTCGTAGCCGGACGGCCTGCCGGCGGCGCGGGCCGCCTCACGGCGGGTGTCCAGCTCCTCCTGGGAGCAGTAGCAGTGGTAGGCGTGGCCGGCGTCCAGGAGTTTCCGGGCGACGTCCTTGTAGAGGTCCATGCGCTGCGACTGGCGGTAGGGCGCGTGCGGGCCACCGACCTCGGGGCCCTCGTCCCAGTCGAAGCCGAGCCAGCGCATCGAGTCGAGGAGCTGCTCGTACGACTCCTCGGAGTCGCGGGCCGCGTCGGTGTCCTCGATGCGGAAGACCAGGGTGCCCTCGTGGTGCCGGGCGAACGCCCAGTTGAACAGGGCGGTGCGGACCAGGCCCACGTGGGGGTTACCGGTGGGCGAGGGGCAGAAACGTACGCGTGGGGGTACCCCCTGCGCGAGCGAAGTCGAGGGCTTGGGGGAGGGTGCGCTAGCCACGCTTGACAACCTTGTTGGTGAGAGTGCCGATGCCTTCGATGGTGACGGCGACCTCGTCGCCGACGGTGAGCGGCCCGACGCCTGCCGGGGTGCCCGTGAGGATGACGTCGCCGGGAAGCAGCGTCATGGCCTCGGTGATGTTGACGATCAGATCCTCGATGGAGTGGATCATCTCGCTGGTGCGGCCGAGCTGGCGTTGCTGCCCGTTGACCGTGAGCTGGATCGTGAGGTCGGACGGGTCGAGGTCCGTCTCCACCCAGGGGCCGAGCGGGCAGGAGGTGTCGAAGCCCTTGGCCCTCGCCCACTGCTTCTCGCGCTTCTGGACGTCGCGGGCGGTGATGTCGTTGGCGCAGGTGTAGCCGAGGATGACGTCCTTGACGCGCTCGCGCGGGACCTCGCGGCACAGCCGGCCGATCACCACGGCCAGTTCGGCCTCGTGGTGCACGTCCGCGGAGAAGGGGGGGTACTGGATCTCGTCGCCGGAGCCGATCACCGAGGTCGACGGCTTGAAGAAGGCGAACGGCGCGTCGGGCACCTCGTTGCCCAGCTCCCGCGCGTGCTCGGCGTAGTTGCGGCCGAAGGCCATGACCTTGTTGGGGAGCACCGGCGGCAGCAGCCTGACCTTGCTCAGCGGGACCTTCGTACCGGAGAGTTCGAAGTCGGCGAACGGGATGCCCTTGATGATGTCGAGGACGAGTTCGTCCGGCTTGTCACCCTCTACCGCGCCGAAGGCGACGTTCCCGTCGATGGAGAATCTGGCGATGCGCACGGGATCCTTGCGCCCCTCACTGAGTCACTGAGCTGCTGGAGTCTGAGACCCCAGGCTAGCGCCCGCGGGCCGGCGGGACGCATCCGCGCGGGTTCGTGGCCCGGGGCGCCGGGAGGTTGGCCGCCACCGGCGGGAGGCCGTGGGAACAGCGACGGCCGCCCGGGCGTCGGGCGGCCGTCGGTGGGGTGCTACTCGGCCGCGCCGGCCGCGACGGGGATGTCCATGAGGACGGTGCGACGGGGGTTGGCGGTCTGGGCCGGGAGGTCGACGGAGTGCTCCGGCTGGTCCGGGGCCTGTAGGTCGGCGGCGTCCTCGAGGTGCGCCAGCGTCGTGCGCCGCGGATTGGCTATGGTGCGGAACATCATCGTCGTCTTCACGGTTGCAGTGGACCCTGTCGTGCGGGCGTCGGGCGGCACCAAGGGGGCCGGATCCGGCGCAGGTTGGCAGATGCTTCCCTGATGTAAAGCGCCAGGCTAAACATCAGATTCCCCTCGGCGGCCGCGGAGACCGTAGGAACTGGGTGTGAGTTTGCTCACGGAGGTACGGGCAAAACGGTCAATTGAGACTCGCAACTGACCCCAACAAAACGGACATCAACCCCTTGAAGCAAACATTCCGCTCCTGATCATCTCGACTGGGACACTCTTGCGGAGCGGACGACTCGCGGGTATACGTCCGTTATGGACGAGATCTTTTTCTACGTCTCGTAATCTGGCACTCACGAGCTGTCACGTAGGTCACGGTCTGGTCCAGACACCTTGTTGGAGATCCGGCACTGTGCTGGAATTCCACGGACCGCCGCAGGGATCGAGCCGGCGCGCAGGGGGCGCACTCAGAGCGCCGAGTGGCGGCGAGAGGGGGACCCCGCGCCGGTCACTCACGACCACCCGGGGGGCGCATTCAGGGCGCTCCCTATAACGCCGACACCGTTTCTCCGTTCGCGCGGAGGGGCGCCTGGTCCAGAGGTTGCGACGCTAGTGCAGGGACGTTTCAAGAGGGATGGCAGTGCTTCGGCGGAGCCGGAGCCGCATGGCGGGACTGGCCCCAATGCCGGCAGTTCCTCGCCCCAGCACGCCCAGAACCCGGGGGCGGCCCCGCCCGGCGACGGCGGTGAGCGCCCAGGGCGCCCCGGCGCGCCGGCGTCGCCGAGCTCCTCTGCGGCGACCGCTCCACCGGTCAAACCACCGAAGAACGCGACCGGCCCCGGCTCGCGAATAGCGCTGCGCAACTGGCGCATCTCCACGCGTCTGGTGTCGCTGCTCGCGCTCCCGGTGGTCGCGGCCACCTCGCTGGGCGCGCTGCGCATCAACCAGTCGATGGACGACATCCAGCAGCTGGACAACATGAAGCTGCTGACGGAGATGACCAAGCAGGCCACCGAGCTCGCGGCGGCGCTCCAGGACGAGCGCGACGAGTCGGCCGGTCCGCTGGCGCACGGTTCGAAGGCGAGCACCGACTACACGGTCAAGACCGCCCGGGCCAAGACGGACCGGTCCGTCGACAACTTCAACAACGCGGCCGAGGAGATCGACGGTTCCGTCAAGAACGGCAACCTCCAGGGCGTCCGTGACAGCCTCGTGGGCCTGGTCACCGACCTGGGCACGCTCTCCAAGATCCGCAACACCGCCTACACCTCGAAGGACAACTCCACCCAGACCGTGGAGTCGTACCACCGGCTGATCACCCACCTCCTGGACCTCTCGCAGGACATGGCGGAGGCGACCAGCAACCCCGAGATGATCAGCCGCACGCGCGCCCTGTCGGCCTTCTCGTCCGCCAAGGAGTACGCGTCGGTCCAGCGGGCCACGCTCGCCGCCGCGTTGCCCGCCAACGACACCACGTTCGGCGACCTCACCGAGAACGACCGGCTGTACGCCGACTCGGCGCTGGAGAGCCAGGACTCCGAGCTGCGGAGCTTCAAGAGCATCTACGGCAGCGCGGCCGCCACCGAACTCCTCGCGCCCATCGAAGAGGGCAACGCGACGATCGAGGCGACCGACACCTACGCCAGCCGCGCGCTGGGCTCGACCAACGGTCTGTCCTCGCTGGACAAGCGGTCGTACAAGGACTGGACGGACGACAGCTCGACCAAGATCGAGCAGATGGGCAAGATCGAGCACACCCTGCTCGAGGACATGGAGCAGAAGGCGCGCGAGCTGCGCAGCGTCTCCGAGCGCGAGGCGATCATCTCCGGAGCGCTCATCCTGATCGTCCTCGGTGTGTCGCTGGTCGGCGCCTTCGTCGTGGCCCGGTCCATGATCCGCTCGCTGCGCCGCCTTCAGGAGACCGCCACCAAGGTCGCCCAGGACCGTCTGCCCGAGCTGGTCAAGCAGCTGTCCGAGTCCGACCCGCAGGACGTCGACACCTCCGTCGAGTCGGTCGGTGTGCACTCCCGGGACGAGATCGGCCAGGTCGCCGCGGCCTTCGACGACGTGCACCGCGAGGCGGTCCGTCTGGCCGCCGAGCAGGCCCTGCTCCGGGGCAACGTCAACGCGATGTTCACCAACCTCTCGCGCCGCTCCCAGGGCCTCATCCAGCGTCAGCTCTCGCTCATCTCCGAGCTGGAGTCGCGCGAGGCCGACCCGGACCAGCTGTCCTCGCTGTTCAAGCTCGACCACCTCGCGACCCGCATGCGCCGTAACGGTGAGAACCTCCTCGTTCTCGCCGGTGAAGAGCCCGGCCGCCGCTGGACCCGTCCGGTCCCGCTGGTCGACGTGCTCCGCGCCGCGGCGTCCGAGGTGGAGCAGTACGAGCGCATCGAACTGGCCTCCGTGCCGACCACCGAAGTGGCCGGCCGCGTCGTCAACGACCTCGTGCACCTGCTCGCCGAGCTGCTGGAGAACGCCACCTCGTTCTCCTCCCCGCAGACCAAGGTCAAGGTCACCGGTCACGCCCTGCCCGACGGCCGGGTACTGATCGAGATCCACGACACCGGCATCGGCCTCTCCCCCGAGGACCTCGCCGCGATCAACGAGCGGCTCGCCTCGCCGCCCACCGTGGACGTCTCGGTCTCCCGCCGCATGGGTCTGTTCGTGGTCGGCCGGCTGTCCCAGCGCCACGGCATCCGCATCCAGCTCCGCCCGTCCGACTCCGGCGGTACGACCGCGCTGGTCATGCTGCCCGTCGATGTCGCCCAGGGCGGCAGGAAGCCCGTTCCGGGCAAGCCCGGCCAGGGCGCCCCGTCCGCAGGCGGTCCGGCCGCCGCGCAGGCGGCCGCCGGTGTGGCGGCGGCCCGCCGCCAGTCGGGCGGCAACGGTGCCCTCGGTGCCGGTGCGCCCGGTGGCGGTGCCCTCGGCGCGGGTGCCTCCGGCGGTGGCCGGCTCGCCGCCGGTCAGGGACCGCGGGCCGCACTGCCCGGCAACGACGCGGGCGGCCGACCGGGTGCGCCCGGCTCGGGCCGCGGACCGCAGGGTCCGGCCTCGCCGCCGCAGGGACGTCCGGCTCCGGCCGGTGCGGGCGCCGGCTTCGGCCAGGCGCCGGGTTCCCCCCAGGGTCTCCAGTCCACGGGCACCGGTGCCCCGCAGGGTCAGGACGCCTTCGGTGGCGGCCGTCCCGTGCCGCCGCAGACCTCGAGTGTGAACGCCGAGCAGGGTGGCGGTTCCCGTCGTGGCCGCCGGCCGCAGCTGCCGGGCCGCGGTGGTCCGCGGGCCGAGCTGCCGGGCGGCAACCAGCAGCCCCGCACGCCCAGCTGGAGCGACGAGAACGCGCAGCCCCCGGTGCCGCGTGCCTCGCTCGACACCCCGCGCGGCCACGACGAGCAGGACGCCGCGCAGACCGCCCGGATGCCGCGCATCGACGACCGCCAGGGTCCCGGTGCGGTGCCGGACTTCCCCCGCCCCGGACTGAACGAGCCGCACAACACGGGCCAGTTCTCCCGCCCCGGCGCGAGCGGTCCGCAGAACACGGGTCAGTTCCCGGTCTCCGGTACGAACGGCTTCACGGACCCGGCGCAGTACCCCGGCTCCGGCGGCAACCCGCCGCAGAACACGGGCCAGTTCGTCCGCTCGGACGTCTTCGGCACGCAGCCGCCCGGGCAGCCCGACCCGTCCTCCACGGGCCGGTTCCCCACTCCGCAGGCGTACGACAACGGCTCGACCGGTCAGTTCCCGGCGGTCGGCCACACCAACGGGTCCACGGGCCAGTTCGCCACTCCGGGCTACGACAACGGCTCCACCGGGCAGCACTCCCTGCCCGGCCGGCAGAACCCCGCGAACACCGGCCAGTTCGAGCGTCCGCAGGTCAACGGCACGCACGGCGGCAACGACTTCCCGCGCCCGCCGGTCCCGCAGCGTCCGCAGCAGCGGCCCGCCCGCCCGGAGCCGGAGGCGCTGCCGCCGGCGGGTCCCGGCGACGGTCGTACCCCGCTGTACGACACGCTGGAGACGAACTGGTTCCACGGCCAGCAGGGCAACGGTGCCGCGGCGCCGGCCCCCGCCCCGTCCCCGCAGCACCAGCCCTCACAGGCTCCCGCTGCCCCTCAACGTCCCGCCGCCTCCGCCTGGCGCAGCTCGCCGAACGACGACCTCGTCCGGCAGGCAGAACGCGTTCGGCAGCCGGCAGCGGGCGGCGTCACCACTTCCGGCCTGCCGCGCCGGGTGCCCCGGGCGAACCTCGTTCCGGGCACGGCTCAGCAGCAACAGCACCAAACCGGTCCGCAGGTCTCGCGTGCGCCTGATGACGTACGCGGCCGGCTGACCAATCTCCGTCGGGGTATCGCGCAGGGTCGTCAAGCCGGTGGTACCGGCCAGACCGGAAGCTTCCCGAGCCCCACTCACCAGCAGGAGCGTTAGTTGAGCCCGATGAGCCAGGCGGCACAGAACCTCAACTGGTTGATCACCAACTTCGTGGACAACACCCCTGGGGTGTCCCACACCGTCGTCGTGTCCGCCGACGGCCTTCTGCTCGCGATGTCGGAAGGATTCCCGCGCGACCGTGCCGACCAGCTGGCGGCCGTCGCCTCCGGACTCACCTCGCTGACAGCCGGGGCGTCCCGGATCTTCGAGGGCGGTTCGGTGGCACAGACGGTCGTCGAGATGGAGCGGGGATTCCTCTTCCTGATGTCCGTCTCGGACGGCTCGTCGCTGGCCGTACTCGCACACCCCGACTGCGACATCGGCCTCGTCGGCTACGAGATGGCACTTCTGGTCGACCGCGCGGGCGCGGTGCTCACGCCTGACCTGCGTGCCGAGCTCCAAGGCAGTCTGCTCCACTGATCGGCCCCGGCACCACCCGCCTCACCAAATCACCGTCCGGCCGCCACAATCCCCCCACCGGCCCTGTCAGACGGCACGACTGACCGACTTGCTGTCCCGTCCGGAGGATTCATGACCCCGCCCACCGCCTCTCATGATCCGTACGCGGAGCCGTACGAGGATGAGGGCGACCAGCCGCTGGTACGTCCATATGCGATGACCGGTGGCCGGACCCGGCCGCGCTATCAGCTCGCCATCGAGGCGCTGATCAGCACCACGGCCGACCCGGCAGCGCTCATGGGGCTGCTCCCGGAGCACCAGCGCATCTGCCACCTGTGCCGCGAGGTCAAGTCGGTAGCGGAGGTGTCGGCTCTGCTGGCCATGCCGCTCGGCGTGGCCCGGATCCTCGTCGCCGACCTCGCGGAAGCGGGGCTCGTCGCCATTCACCAGCCGGGCGGCGACGAGAGCACCGGCGCTCCGGACGTGACACTGCTCGAAAGGGTGCTCAGTGGACTTCGCAAGCTCTGACGGAGGCGGTCGGGCGACCACCTCCGCGAAGATCGTGGTGGCCGGCGGCTTCGGCGTCGGCAAGACCACGTTCGTGGGCGCCGTCTCCGAGATCAACCCGTTGCGCACGGAGGCCGTCATGACGTCCGCGAGCGCGGGCATCGACGACCTGACCCACACCGGGGACAAGACCACCACCACGGTGGCCATGGACTTCGGCCGTATCACGCTCGACCAGGACCTGATCCTGTACCTGTTCGGCACCCCCGGCCAGGACCGCTTCTGGTTCATGTGGGACGACCTGGTGCGGGGCGCCATCGGCGCGATCGTCCTGGTCGACACCCGCCGTCTCGCCGACTGCTTCCCGGCCGTCGACTACTTCGAGAACAGCGGCCTGCCGTTCGTCGTCGCGCTCAACGGCTTCGAAGGGCACCAGCCGTACGCTCCCGAGGAGGTGCGGGAGGCGCTCCAGATCGGTCCGGACACCCCGATCATCACCACGGACGCCCGCCACCGGTCCGACGCCAAGAGCGCGCTGATCACGCTGGTGGAGCACGCGCTCATGGCACGGCTGCGGTAGCACGCAAAACGGGAGTGACGTACGGCAGTTGTCGTAGATGTACCGGAGCCGGCTGTGTCCTTAGACACGGTCGGCCACGGTGTTCATAACGTTTCGGCAGAGGAATCGGGTGGTATGGCCACTCGTCGCGGTCATCCGGTCTCGCTGCGCGCACGAAGGCCCCGTCATTTGACGGGGCTCGCTCTTTATGACCGTTTTATCTAGGGCTTACATCACTCGGAATCCTCATCTTCCACTGTTTGGAAGTGCGCAGGCCGTCGTGCTGGAATGCCTGAACTGCCCAATAGTCAAAGACGTACTCATCAGACGATGCGTCCCTGGGCTCTGAGACACAGCGGCACAACGTTGGTGCCGGCCGCCGGAAGGTTGTTGGTCGAGTGAGGCGAAGCAAGAACGGTCCCGAGCCGTCGGCCCGGGGCAACTTCACCCCGCCGCCGCGCGGAGCGGCGCCCGCCCCTGTGCCCGGTTCGGAGCCGACGGCAGCCCCCGCTTCCGGTGGCGGCCGTTTCTCCCCGCGCAACTGGCGGGTGCCGACCCGGCTGAACGCGATCCTGCTCATACCCGTGGTCGTCGGCCTCATCATGGGCGGCTTCCAGGTGAAGAGCTCGATCGACACCTGGCAGGAGGCGCAGGACGCGGAGAACACGGCGCGCCTGGTGCGCGCCGCCTCGAACTACAGCAACGCCCTGCTCGTCGAGCGCGATGTCACCGCCGCGCCGCTGCTCCAGGGCAAGGGGCAGGACGACCCGACGGTCAAGGCCGCCCGCGCCGCCACGGACAAGAGCGCCGACGAGTTCGACAAGGCCGCCGAGAGCATGCCCGACCGGGCCAACCTCCAGCGCCGCCTGGCCCGCTTCCGCAAGGTGGAGCCGGGGCTGCAGCAGATCCGCGCCAAGGCCTACACCTCCGAGCGCACGGGCGTGCAGACCGAGGAAAGCTACGTCGCCGTCGAGCACACGCTGCTCGAGTTCTCCAACGAGCTCGGCCTGGGCACCGGCAACATCACCAGCTACGGCCGCACGGTCTACGCGGTCGCACTCGCCAAGGGCGCGCTCTCCCTCGAGCGCTCCATCGGCATGCACCTGCTGATCAAGCCCGGTCCGGGCCAGGGCAGCCTGGCCACCCAGCGCATCGCCCTCACCTCGTACGCCTACCTGGAGGGCATCGCCATCCAGGAGTACCAGGGCGGCGGTACCGAGCAGGACATCGCCAAGCTGGAGGCGGCCGAGAAGCAGATCAAGGCCGACGGCGCGAAGATGGCCCAGGCGGCCAAGGCCAAGGACCCGGACTACGTGCCGCCGCCGTCCGACCCCACCACGATGATCTCGGCGATGTCCCAGCTGCAGTCCACGGACCCGACCGAGCGCGCCCCGCTGGCCCAGAAGGGCATCACCGCGCAGAACTGGTGGGCGGTCACCACCCTCAAGTTCGACGCGTACCACACGATCGAGTCCGACCTCACCGACGCCGCGGTGAGCGAGGCCTCCACCATCTCCGACGACGCCAAGCGCGACGCCTTCATCACCGGTGCCGCCGTCATCGTCGCCCTGCTCGCCGCGTTCATCCTGGCCGGCATGGTGGCCCGCCAGATGAGCCGCGCGATGCGCCAGCTGCGCAACGCCGCCTTCGGCATCGCCGAGCAGCGGCTGCCGATGCTGGTCGACCAGCTCTCGCGCACCGACCCCGGCCGCGTGGACACCCGTGTCCAGCCCATCCCCATCACCACCCGGGACGAGATCGGCGAAGTCGCCCGCGCCTTCGACCAGGTCCACCGCGAGGCCGTCCGGCTCGCCGCCGAGCAGGCCCTGCTGCGGGGCAACATCAACGCGATCTTCACCAACCTCTCGCGCCGCAACCAGTCCCTGATCGAGGGCCAGCTGACCCTGATCACCGACCTGGAGAACAACGAGGCCGACCCGGACCAGCTGGAGAACCTCTTCCGTCTGGACCACCTCGCGACCCGTATGCGCCGCAACGGCGAGAACCTCCTGGTCCTCGCCGGCGAGGAGCCGGGCCGCCGCTGGGACCAGCCGGTCCCGCTGGTCGACGTGCTGCGCGCCGCCTCCTCCGAGGTGGAGCAGTACGAGCGCGTCGAGCTGTCGGGCGTTCCGGAGGCCGAGATCCACGGCCGCGCCGTGACCGACCTCGTGCACCTGCTCGCCGAGCTCCTGGAGAACGCCACCACGTTCTCCTCCCCGCAGACCAAGGTCCGCGTCACCGCGACCCGGCTGCCCGACGGCCGCATCATGATCGAGATCCACGACAAGGGCATCGGCCTGACCGCCGAGGACTTCGCGGACATCAACCACAAGCTGGCCAACCCGCCGACCGTGGACGCCGCGATCTCGCAGCGCATGGGCCTGTTCGTGGTCGGCCGGCTGTCCGACCGGCACGGTATCCGGGTCCAGCTGCGTCCCTCGGGCGAGCAGGCCGGTACCACCTCGCTGGTCATGCTGCCCGACGCGATCACCCACGGTGGTGGCGGCGAGCACCACCCCGAGCGTGACGAGTTCACGGTCTCGCAGATCATGCCGGAGCAGCAGCCCAGCTACCACGGCGAGGACTTCAACAACGGTCTGCCGATGCGCACGGCCGCGGAACTCGGCTTCGACGACAGCCGCTACACGGAGGTCCCGGACGACATCCGGGAGCTGGACCCCGTCGGCCGCTCCCTGATGCGTGAGGAGCGCCGCGCGGCCCTGGAGTCCCAGAGCGGCCAGCCCAGCCTCGAGCAGGGCCCCGAGGCCACCGCGTACGCCGACGGTTTCGACCCGCAGACCGGCTACACGAACGGCAACGGCTACCAGGAACAGCAGCCCGCCGCCTACGACGACCGCCGCCCGGCGTACGAGGAGCCCCAGCAGGCGCCGTACGAGGAGCAGCAGCGCTCGTCGTACGACGAGCAGTACTACGCGCCGAACGGCGGCCTGCCGCAGAACGACGCCTTCTCGGCGAACGGCGGCTACCCGGAGCCCACCTACACGGAACCGGTCCAGGAGGAGCGGGCGAGCGCCCACTCCGCGGCCCCGGAGACCTACTCGGGCTTCGAGGAGCCGTCCTACCAGGACGACTGGCCGCAGCAGGACGGTTACCGGAACGGCTACCAGGACCAGTACGCTCCGGAAGCGGAGCCCGTACAGGCCGCTGACGTCAGTGAGCGCGAGCGCGTAGGCTTCGAACGACCGGGACCGACCACCTCCGCCGCCCACGCGCTCACCGACGCAGGGCTTCCGCGCCGCGGATCCACCACGACGAGCGGCAGCAACGGCACCCGGCCCGGGAGTCACGAGCAGCCGGCCCCCGCGCCGGAGAGCAACGGCAACGGCAACGGCAACGGGACCGGCCCCGCGGACTGGCGCTCGGCGAACGACGCGCGTTGGCAGCAGGCCTCACAGCTCCGCAAGCCCAAGGCGGGCGGAGTGACCTCCTCCGGCCTGCCGCGGCGGGTACCCAAGGCCAACCTGGTCGAGGGAGCTGCCGAGACGACCCCACAGGGGGGCCCACAGGTCTCCCGCGCTCCCGAGGACGTCCGGGGCAGGCTGAGCAACCTGCGTCGCGGTGTCCAGCGGGGACGCAACGCAGGCAGTGAAACGAACGGCCAGGCCACCAGGAATCACCACGGTGGGCCTGACAGCACCTACAACCAGGAGCGTTAGTGTGAGCCCGATGAGCCAGGCGGCACAGAACCTGAACTGGGTGATCACCAACTTCGTGGACAACACCCCCGGTGTGTCCCACACGGTGGTGGTCTCCGCCGACGGACTCCTTCTGGCGATGTCCGAAGGCTTTCCCCGCGACCGCGCCGACCAGCTCGCGGCTGTCGCCTCAGGTCTGACATCTCTGACGGCAGGCGCCTCCCGCATCTTCGAGGGTGGCAGCGTGAACCAGACGGTTGTGGAGATGGAGCGGGGATTCCTCTTCCTCATGTCCATCTCCGACGGTTCCTCCCTCGCCGTTCTCGCACATCCTGAGGCGGACATCGGCCTCATCGGGTACGAGATGGCCCTTCTGGTGGACCGTGCCGGTACGGTCCTGACGCCCGATCTGCGCGCGGAGCTCCAGGGGAGCCTGCTCAACTAACAGTCAGACGGTGCGTTTTGGCGTCCCGAGGCCATAAGGTTTCGGGACGCGGCTCCACATTGATGGGTGCCCGGCACAGTCGGAGGAGGAGAAAGTGGCAACACCCCCAGGCGGTTCGCCTTCGGGCAACTGGTCGTACGGCCCTGCCCAGGGCCCGAACGACGGTTCCCAGAACCCGAACCGTTACAACTTCCCCTCCGCACCGAGCCGGCACCAACAGCCGTACGCGCCCCAGGGTCCCGGACCCTCGCCGTACGACCAGCCGCCCGCGCCGCGCATCCAGCCCGTGCAGCCGCAGCGGCGCGCTCCCGAGCCGGCGCCCGCCGGCTCGTCGAACAATCCCCTGGTGCGCCCGTACGCCATGACGGGCGGCCGCACCAGGCCGCGGTACCAGCTCGCCATCGAGGCACTGGTGCACACCACCGCGCAGCCGCACCAGATGCAGGGCCAGTTGCCCGAGCATCAGCGGATCTGCAACCTCTGCCGGGAGATCAAGTCGGTGGCCGAGATCTCGGCCCTCCTCACGATCCCTCTCGGCGTGGCCAGGATCCTCGTCGCCGACTTGGCGGAGGCGGGCCTGGTCGCCATTCATCAGCCCGGCGGCGACGAGAACGCCGGCGGCCAGCCAGACGTGACACTGCTCGAAAGGGTGCTCAGTGGACTTCGCAAGCTCTAGCGGAGGGCCTTCCCGCTCCACCACGTCCGCGAAGATCGTGGTGGCGGGCGGCTTCGGCGTGGGCAAGACCACGTTCGTCGGCGCCGTCTCGGAGATCAACCCGCTGCGTACCGAGGCCGTCATGACGTCTGCTTCGGCGGGCATCGACGACCTGACCCACACCGGGGACAAGACCACCACCACGGTGGCCATGGACTTCGGCCGTATCACGCTCGACCAGGACCTGATCCTGTACCTGTTCGGCACCCCCGGCCAGGACCGCTTCTGGTTCATGTGGGACGACCTGGTGCGGGGCGCCATCGGCGCGATCGTCCTGGTCGACACCCGCCGTCTCGCCGACTGCTTCCCCGCCGTCGACTACTTCGAGAACAGCGGCCTGCCGTTCGTGATCGCCCTCAACGGCTTCGACGGCAACCAGCCCTACAACCCGGACGAGGTCCGTGAGGCTCTCCAGATCGGTCCGGACACCCCGATCATCACGACGGACGCCCGCCACCGCGCGGACGCGAAGTCGGCGCTGATCACGCTGGTGGAACACGCGCTGATGGCGCGGTTGCGGTAGCGGACGTGCGGCCACCGGGCCGCCGCGGACGGTCGTGGGCCGTCCGCGGGGAGTCGGTGGCCGATCTCCGTGGTTCCCCGCCTCTCAGGCATGACGAAGGGCCCCTCCCGAAAGAGGGGCCCTTCGTCATGCCTGACGGGATCAGTGCCAGCTGTGCGGGGCACGGAAGCCGGGCTCGCGCTCCAGGCGGCGCCAGCCGGCCTTGGGGTGCTTGCGGTGGGTGGGGGCCGCCGGGGCGGCGGCCGCGCGGGCCAGGAGGACGGCCGTGATCGCGGCGACTTCCTCGGGCTCGGCGTGGCCCTTCTCGACACGGATGTCATGGGTCGTCATAGGTCTCAGTCTCCGTGGATGAGGTTTCCGCGGGGCAACCGGTGGGTTACCGCGGGACCGCTTGGTTACTGCGGGGGGTTGCCGTGCTTGCGGGAGGGCAGGTCGGCGTGCTTGCTGTGCAGCATCGCCAGTGACTGGATCAGGACCTCGCGGGTCTCCGCGGGGTCGATCACGTCGTCCACCAGGCCGCGCTCGGCCGCGTAGTACGGGTGCATGAGCTCGGACTTGTACTCCTTGACCATGCGGGCCCGCATGGCCTCGGGGTCCTCGGCATCGGCGATCTGGCGGCGGAAGATGACGTTGGCGGCACCTTCCGCGCCCATCACGGCGATCTCGTTCGTCGGCCAGGCGTACGTCAGGTCCGCACCGATGGACTGGCTGTCCATGACGATGTAGGCGCCTCCGTAGGCCTTGCGCAGGATGAGGGAGATCCGCGGGACGGTCGCGTTGCAGTAGGCGTAGAGGAGCTTCGCGCCGTGGCGGATGATGCCGCCGTGTTCCTGGTCGACGCCCGGGAGGAATCCGGGTACGTCGAGGAAGGTGACGATCGGGATGTTGAAGGCGTCGCACATCTGGACGAAGCGGGCGGCCTTCTCACTCGCCTCGATGTCCAGCACGCCCGCCAGGGACTGCGGCTGGTTGGCGACGATGCCCACCACCTGGCCGTCCAGGCGGGCCAGGGCGCAGATGATGTTCCGGGCCCAGCGCTCGTGGATCTCGAGGTAGTCGCCGTCGTCGACGATCTCCTCGATGACCTTGGTCATGTCGTACGGACGGTTGCCGTCGGCCGGCACCAGGTCGAGCAGGACGTCGGAGCGCCGGTCCGCGGCGTCGCTGGACTCCGCGCGCGGCGGGTTCTCCCGGTTGTTCTGCGGGAGCATCGACAGGAGGTAGCGCACCTCGGCGATGCACGTCTCCTCGTCGTCGTAGGCGAAGTGGCAGACACCGCTGGTCTCGGCGTGCACGTCGGCGCCGCCCAGCCCGTTCTGGGTGATCTCCTCGCCGGTGACGGCCTTGACGACGTCCGGGCCGGTGATGAACATCTGTGAGGTCTCGCGGACCATGAAGACGAAGTCCGTCAGGGCGGGGCTGTAGGCCGCGCCGCCCGCGCACGGGCCGAGCATCACGCTGATCTGCGGGATGACGCCGGAGGCCCGGGTGTTGCGCTGGAAGATGCCGCCGTAGCCGGCCAGCGCGCTGACGCCCTCCTGGATCCGGGCGCCCGCGCCGTCGTTCAGCGACACCAGGGGCGCGCCGGCCGCGATGGCCATGTCCATGATCTTGTGGATCTTCGTGGCGTGGGCCTCGCCCAGCGCGCCGCCGAAGATGCGGAAGTCGTGGGCGTAGACGAAGACCGTGCGGCCCTCGACCGTGCCCCAGCCGGTGATGACACCGTCGGTGTGCGGCCTCTTGGCCTCCAGGCCGAAGCCGGTCGCCCGGTGCCGGCGCAGCTGCTCGACCTCCCGGAAGGTGCCCGGGTCCAGGAGCAGCTCGATGCGCTCCCGGGCGGTCAGCTTGCCCTTGGCGTGCTGCGCCGCGGTCGCCTTCTCGCTGGGGCCGGCCAGTGCCTGCGCACGGATCTCGTGCAGCTCGGCCACTCGCCCGCGCGCGTCCGTCGGCTCACCCGTCGGCTCGCTCAGCGTCTCGCTGGTCGACTCACCCGGCGCCTCATCCAAAACGGTCATGTAGCGACCTTACGAAGTCCGGCAAGGAAAGCGAGCCGTCGACTCCGTACAGTCTCCGACCCGTTTTCCTGGTACCACCGAACAGAACCTCACCGGCGTGCAGCGCTTCTGACTGCTCAGGGGGCGTGGGCGTTGTAGGGGTCACACAAAGGGGCGGGCTGAGAGTCACCTCACATCCGGAGGTGGCGCACGCCTCCGCCGGAGTGACACCCGGCGCGGCCGACCGCCTGGAGCAAGGGTCTGGACCACGTGGCACGCCCGGAGTCGGCCCGCGCACCGCACACCCCTGAATGATCTTCGGCGGTTCGCCCGAACGGGTCGGTCCAACATATCTCCCGGACATCCGAGGGATACTGTTGAAACTTGAACGGAATAGGTCTACGGTCGTCCCTGTTGACCTCGTTGAACATTCAACATCCTCTCCCCGGGAGCACACCATGAGCATCTTCAGCCGCAAGACCGACACCGCCACCGCCGTGACCGACGCCCCGGCGCCCGACGCCGTGAACCCCGAACTGGCCGCGCTGACCGGCGACTACACGATCGACCCGTCCCACACCACGATCGGCTTCGTCGCCCGCCACGCCATGGTCACGAACGTCAAGGGCAAGTTCCTCGACTTCACCGGCTCGCTGCACCTCGACGGCGGCGACCCGGCGAAGTCCACGGCGACCCTCGACGTCACGATGGACAGCATCGAGACGGGTTCGGCGGACCGCGACGGTCACCTGAAGAGCGCCGACTTCTTCAAGACCGACGAGTTCCCGACGATGACCTTCCGTTCCACCAAGGCGGAGGCCCTCGGCGGCGACGACTACCGCATCACCGGTGACCTGGAGATCCTCGGCGTCACCAAGCCGCTCACCATCGACCTCGAGTTCAACGGCGCCGCGAAGGACCCCTTCGGCAACGACCGCGTCGGCTTCGAGGGCAAGGCGGAGATCCTGCGCTCCGAGTTCGGCCTGACCTGGAACGCGGCCCTGGAGACGGGTGGCGTCCTGATCTCCGACAAGATCAAGCTGAACTTCGACATCTCGGCGATCAAGAACGCCTGATCCGTCGGCCCGCACGACCCCGAGCGCGCCCGTCCTCCACTCCGGTGGAAGACGGGCGCTCGGTCGTTTCCGGCCGGTCGGGTGCGACTTCGGCCGTCACCCTCCGGGTGACTCCAGCCTGGCGATCGCGGCCGTCAGCCGGGCCGCGCGGCTCTGCGGGGTCCGGGCCCGCAGCAGGCCGAGCATGACCAGGTACCGGTCGGTCCGCCCGAGACCGTCGAAGACCGCCCGGGCCCGCGGGCTGCGCTCCAGCGCCGCCGCCAGGTCGTCGGGGACCGCGGCCTCCTTCTGCGAGGCGTACGCCGCCGCCCACCGCCCGTCGGCCTTCGCGGCGGCCACCTCGGCGAGCC
This sequence comes from Streptomyces sp. NBC_00289, assembly GCF_041435115.1. Lineage (NCBI taxonomy): Bacteria > Bacillati > Actinomycetota > Actinomycetes > Kitasatosporales > Streptomycetaceae > Streptomyces > Streptomyces sp. NBC_00289. Next base: position 3,481,552 of record NZ_CP108046.1, read on the forward strand.
CGGCGGGTCGCATCCGGCCGGCCGCCCCGAGTTCCTCGACCCGCCGTACGTTCACCATCGACCAGAGGCTGCCCGGCCGGCGCGGGGTGATCTTCTGGAGGTAGTACGCGGCGGTGAGACTCCTGCGCTGACCCGTGATCCAGCCGTGGCACAGCGCCACGTCGTTGACCTCGCCGGCGGTGACGGACGCCAGGCCGGAATTCTTCTTGGCGACCCGCACCCACAGTCCCGGGTGGGGAGCCGGGTGAGCGCTCAGCCAGGCGTCCAGGGCGGCCGCGGAGGCGAAGGCCTCGGGTCCCGGCATCGGGGTCGGCGTCGCGGGAGACGGCATGGGACGACCGTAGGCGCCAAGTAGGTCGGAAGCTGTCCTGCGGGGAAGTCCCGTCGCTCTCACGCGTCCCGTCTGCCGAAGGCCGCCGCGCCCAGCAACGACAGCGCCAGCGCGTAGGCCGCCAGGACGCCCAGGCCCGGCCACGGGGCGATGGGGAGGCGGTCCAGGTCTCTCGTCGCCTGGATCGACAGGGCCGCCGGCATCGGGGTCCAGCGTTCCAGGCGGTGCTGCCAGGTGGGTGAGTGGACCAGACGGGCCATGAGCGGGACGACGTACAGGATGCCCAGGCCGACGGTGATCGCACCCGCCGTGTCCCGCAGGAGGACGGCCAGGGCCAGCCCCAGGAGCGCGACCAGCACCAGGCACAGGACGGTGCCGGTCGCCGCCCGCAGGGTGGGGCCGTCGGTCAGGGTGGGGAGCGGGTAGCCGGTCGACGGCTCGAAGCCGTTCGCCGGGAGGATCAGGCGGGCCGCGCCCAGGACGGCCAGCACGGCCGCCGTGGCCGCGGCCGCCGTCGGCAGCGACAGGGCCGCCGCCTTCGCCAGGAGCGTCTTCTGGCGGTCCGGCATCGCCGTCAGCGTCGCGCCGATCGTGCCCGTGCCGTACTCCGCTCCCATCGACAGGGCGCCCAGGACCAGGACCGTCGCCTGGCCGAGCCAGATGCCGGTCAGGCCCAGTTTCACGGTGTCCTCGTGGCAGGCCCGGGGCGACGGGCACACTCCCGGGGTGACCGACGAGACCGCGGCCGCCCCCACCGCCACCGTCAGCGCGACCGTCGCCGCCAGCAGCCACCAGGTGCTCGGCAGGGTGCGGAGCTTCGTCCACTCCGCGTGCAGCGACCTCATGCGTCCCTCCCGCGCAGGCGCCAGGCCGCCAGGAGCAGGGCGACGCCCGCGTAGGCCGCCAGGACGGACAGGCCGCCCCACGGTGTCATCGGGTAACAGCCGCTCTCCGGCAGGCAGGTGTGGTCCACCTGCGGGTAGTACGTCACCCCCTGCTGGATCGCGAAGGCCGCCGCCGGAGTCAGCCGCAGGAGCCAGTGGGCGGCCGGGAGCGGCAGGGCGAAGGCCAGGATCTGCGGCAGGACCACCAGGACCACGACCGCCGCGATCGCGCCCGCGCTGGTGCGCAGCAGAACGCCCACGGCCAGGGCGAGTACCGCGACCAGGGAGAGCAGGGCCGCGCTGCCGACGACGGCGCGCAGCGCCGGGGTGTCCAGCAGGGAGAGGTCCGGGAAAGCCGGGGGCCGGTAGCCGTTCGTGCGGAGGCGGGACTGGGCGAGGGTGAAGGACAGGGCCGTCGCCGGGAGGGAGACCGCGAAGGTCACGGCCGTCACCACCAGGGTCTTCGCCGCCAGGACCCTGGTGCGGCTCGGCGTCGCCGTGAACGTCGTACGGATCAGACCCCGTTTGTATTCGCTCGTCACGAAGAGCGCGCCCAGCGCGACCATGAACAGGACGCCGACGAAGACCCCCTGGAAGCTCATCTGCACGGGGTCGCCGAGGCTCTCGTCGGGGGCGACGTCTCCGCGCCCGGTGAGGGTGTGGGTGCCCGTGGCCGACACCCGGGTCCGGCCCGGTTCGGCGTCGGCGGGTGTGGGGCCGTTGGGCACCGGGCCGCCCACGTCCGTGCTCGTCCAGGCGGCACCGGTGGAGGTGCCCCGCAGGGCCGGGCCGTCGAAGGCGGCGGTGACCGAGCCGCCGCCGAACACCTCGGTCGTGCCGCCGAAGGACCGGCGCAGGACCTGGTGGGCGGGGGTGGCGACGAAGAGGCCCACCTGAACGGTGCGCGGCAGGCCGTCGAGTCGTACCTCCGTGATCCGGTGCCAGGTGCGGCCGTCCCCGGACTCGTATCCGGTGAGTCGGTCGCCCGACCTGGTGAGCCGGAGCCAGGCCGCGGTCCCGCCGCCGTCCCCCGCCGTGTCATGGGTGAAGTTCCACTGCATGCGCACGCCGTGCTCGGGGGTGGTCATGACCGCCGCGTACGGGGCGCCGGGTTCGAGGCTCCGCTTGACCATCAGCCCGGCCTTCGCCCACGGCTCGATGTCCCTGCCGTCGGCGCTCCTGAGTCCGGTGACCCGGGCGGTGAGGCTGCCGTCGCCGGTGAGCGGGCGGTGGGTGAAGTGGAAGGCGTCGGTGACCACCGTGCCGTCGGGGCCGACGGTGACCTCCGGGCCGCCGCCGAAACTCGATCCGGCCGCCCCCAGCTGGGAGATCACCACGGTGACGGCGGCGGCCACGGCCAGCACCAGCGGCCAGGCGCGGACCGTCCGGAACTTCGTCCACTCCGCGCGGAGGAGGCCCGGGAAGCCCGCGCGCGTGGGATGCAGTGCGGAGCGGTACGGCGTGCGGGACGGGGTCGGGGTGGTGGTCATGGGGCGACCTCGTCGTTCGTGGTGGGGGTGGAGCCGGGCCTGGTGGCGGGGGTGGACCGGTTGCTGGAGCCGGAGGCGGGACCCCTGTCGGACTCGGGGGCGGACCCGCTGTCGGCCACGGCGACGGACCCGCTCGTGAACTCGGTCGCGTCTCTGGTGAGTTCCATGTAGGCCTCCTCCAAGGTCGCGCGGTGGGCGCCCACTTCGGCGAAGGGGACCCGGGCGGCGCCCAGCAGTTCGACGATCCGACGCGCGGGCAGGCCGGTGACGGTGAGGATGTCGCGGTCGGTGACCGCCACCGTGGCGCCCTCGCGGGCGAGGAGTTCCATCGCTTCCGTACGGGCGTCGGTGCGCAGTCGGACCCGGTCGCCGGACGCGGCGGCGAGCAGCTCGGACACCGCCGTGTCGGCGATCAGCCGGCCGCGGCCGATGACGACCAGGTGATCGGCCGTGTCCTCCAGCTCGCTCATCAGGTGGCTGGAGACGAGGATCGCGCGGCCCTCGGCGGCGAGATGCCGCAGCAGCGTGCGGATCCACTGGATGCCGTCGGGGTCGAGGCCGTTGACGGGCTCGTCGAGGAGCAGGACCGGCGGATCGCCGAGCAGGGCCGCCGCCATGCCCAGGCGTTGTCGCATGCCGAGGGAGTAGCCGCCCGCCCTGCGCCTCGCCGCCGACTCCATGCCGACCTGTTCCAGGACCTCGTCGACCCGGCGCATGGACAGGCCGTGGGAGTGGGCGAGCCAGCGGAGGTGGTCTCGGCCGCGGCGGCTGGGGTGCGGGGCGGCGGCGTCCAGCAGGGCGCCCACCTCCAGAAGCGGGGTGCGCAGGGCGTGGTAGGGGCGGCCCGCGATGAGGGCCTGGCCCTCGTCGGGGGCGTCCAGGCCGAGGAGGGCCCGCATGGTGGTGGACTTGCCCGCGCCGTTGGGGCCGACGAAGCCCGTGACCGTGCCGGACTCGACCGTGAAGGACAGGCCGTCGACCGCGAGGGTCCGGCCGAACCGTTTGCGCAGAGTGCGGACTTCGATGGCTGCGTCGCTCATGGAACCGGACGCTATGCGGGCCGCGCGGCGGTGTCGTCACGCCGGGGAGGTCCCTCACGTGGGGGACGTCGCCGGGGTGGGCGCCCGGCACAATGGCCCCCGTGAGCGCGGAGACCGGGGACGTGACGGGGACGGGCCGGCTCGGCGTGCTCGCCGCGGCGAGGTCGCCCAGGGTGCTGCCGGCCGTGCTCGCGGTGCTGTCCGTCGGGGAGGCGCAGGTCCGCGGGGACGGCATGGCGGGCGGGGTCGCCGTCGTGCTGCTGCTCGCGCTCGGCTCCACCCTGCCGCTCGCGCTCGTCCTCGGTGCCGAGCGGGTCACCCGGGCCGGGGCCGCCCTGACGCTGAGCACGGTCGGCGTGCTGGCGCTGCTGCCCTTCCGTACGCTCACCGTGGGCGGGGTGGTGGCCCAACTGGTGTGCGTGTACGTACTGGGGCGGACCGGTGCCACCCGGCTGGGCGGGCTGCTCGTGGTGCCGTACGTCGTGATCGCCCTGCTCGGCCCGCAGGGCGTGATCCGGGCCACCGGTGTTCTCGTCGCGACCCTCGCCTCGGCCGCCGCCGCGACCGGCATCGCCCAGCACGCGCGGACCACGGCGCTCGCGCACACCGCGACCGAACAGGCCTTCGCCGACACTCTCCTCGACCATGCGGCACGTGGTGAACGGGCGCGGATCGCACGGGAGTTGCACGATGTGGTCGCCCACCACATCTCGATGATCGCCGTGCAGGCGGAGACCGCCCGGCTGACCACGGCGGGCATGCCGGCCGAGGGTGCCGCCCGGTTGCTGGCCATCGGGGACACCGCGCGCGGCGCCCTGACGGAGATGCGGCGGCTGCTGGGGGTGCTGCGCCAGGACGCGGACACCGGGGTCGAGCGCCGGCCGCAGCCCGGGCTCGGCCAGCTCATGGAGCTGATCGACGCGTCGCGGGAGACGGCCGGCTCACGGACCCGGCTGATCGTCGGCGGACCGGTCACGCCGCTCGACCCGGGGGTGGAGGTCACCGCGTACCGGATCGTCCAGGAGGCCCTGACCAACGCGCGCCGGCATGCGCCGGGTGCCGCCGTGGATGTGGAACTGCGTTACGGGCGAGCCCAGTTGCTGGTGCGCGTCCGCGACAACGGTCCCGGGCCCCGCCTCCGGGACCCCGGCCCCGGCGCCGACCGCCACGGTCTGCTCGGCATGCGGGAGCGTGCCGCGACCCTCGGCGGCACGCTGCGCACCGGCCCGGACCCCGGCGGGGGTTTCCTGGTCGAGGCCCGGCTCCCGTTCGGGGCGGAGGCGCTGCCGTGAGTGACGGCATCCGGATCGTCGTCGCCGACGACCACGAGGTCGTCCGGGCCGGCTATGCCGGACTCCTGGCCACGCAGCCCGACTTCAGCGTGGTCGGTACCGCCCGCGACGGTGCCGAGGCGGTGCGGGTCTGCCGGGAGCGGCTGCCCGACGTGGTCCTCATGGACGTACGGATGCCGGTCATGGACGGCATCGAGGCGACCGCGCGGCTGCAGGGGCCCGAGGCACCGCGGGTGCTCGTCCTGACGACCTTCGACCTCGATCAGCACGTGTACGACGCGCTGGCCGCCGGAGCGAGCGGGTTCCTGTTGAAGGACGTGACCGCCGAGCGGCTCTTCGAGGCGGTGCGGGTGGTCGCCGCCGGTGAGGCGCTGCTCGCTCCGGCGATCACGCGGCGGCTGATCGCCGAGTTCGCCCGGCTGCGGCCCAAGGCCCCCGCGGACAGCTCCGGTCGGGGCGCGCTGGCCGCGCTCACCCCGCGCGAGACCGACGTGCTGCGGCTGCTCGCCGAGGGGCTGTCCAACCCGGAGGTCGCCGAGCGGCTGCGGGTCGGCGAGGAGACGGTGAAGACGCACGTCAGCCGTGTGCTGTCGAAGCTGGGGCTGCGGGACCGTACCCAGGCGGTGGTCCTGGCGTACGAGTCCGGGCTGGTCGTACCGCGGATGTCGTGAACCGGCGGGCCGGGAGGTACGGCGGATGCGGCGAGGCCCGGCGGGCCGACGGCGGCCGGCCCTCGGGGCGGACGTGGCCGGATCGCACCCCTTGCGTGAGGGCTTGCGGGGTTCTCATAATCCAGCAACAGATTTGACCTGCCCATGCCAGCAAATGGGCGTTTCTTTGTTGCCCCCGTTGACATGTTCTCGTCAATTCCGTGTTTCGGCTCCATCCCCAAGGTCGACCCCCCACGGAAGGCATCACGTTGAAGAAGCTCCTCACGACCCTCAAGAGATGCGCCGCCGCCGGTGCCGCCGCTCTCGCGATCGCCAGCCTCCAGCCCGTCTCGGCCGCCCAGGCCGCCCCGGCGCCCGTCGTCGGCGGCACCCGCGCCGCGCAGGGTGAGTTCCCGTTCATGGTCCGGCTCTCCATGGGCTGTGGCGGCGCCCTCTACACACAGCAGATCGTGCTCACCGCCGCGCACTGTGTGGGCGCGACCGGCAACAACACCGGCATCACCGCCACCGCGGGCGTCGTGGACCTCCAGTCCACCACCGGCCGGGTCCAGGTGAAGTCCACCAAGGTCTACCGGGCCCCCGGCTACAACGGCAACGGCAAGGACTGGGCCCTGATCAAGCTCGCCGCGCCCATCAACCTGCCCACCCTGAAGATCGCCACCACCACCGCCTACAACACGGGCACGTTCACCATCGCCGGCTGGGGCTCCGCCAGCGAGGGCGGCGCACAGCAGCGCTACCTGCTCAAGGCGACCGTGCCGTTCGTCAGCGACGCCACCTGCCGTTCCTACAGCGGCTACAGCGGCCTGGTCGCGAGCGACGAGCTCTGCGCCGGTTACACCGCGGGCGGCACCGACACCTGCCAGGGCGACTCCGGCGGCCCGATGTTCCGCCGGGACAGCGCGAACGCCTGGATCCAGGTCGGCATCGTCAGCTGGGGCATAGGCTGCGCCCGCGCCAACGCCCCCGGCGTCTACAGCGAGGTCTCGACCTTCGCCTCCGCCATCGCCTCGGCCGCCTCCACCCTCTGACGCACGGTCTCCCGTACGACGGACGCGGGTCCGGCGCGGTGTGCGCCGGACCCGTGCCCGTCTCGTCCTCGTGGTCCCGCTCGTGATCCCGGGCTTCGGCGCGAGTCAGAACCCGCCTCCGCCGAAGTCCCCTCCCCCGCCTCCGTCGAAGCCGCCACCACCGTCGAACCCGCCCCCGAAGTCACCCGGGTCGAAGTCCGAGCCGGAGAGGTCGCCGCCCTCGTAGCCGCCGCTACCGAAGTCCCCGTAGCCGGAGCCGTAGTCGGCCGCGTAGGCGGGGGCGGACATCATGCTGCCGAGGACCGTGCCGACAAGGAGGCCGGGCAGGATGCCGCCGCCGAAGTAGCCGCCCGCCCAGGGACCGTAGGCCGGGCCCGCGTCCCAGTAGGGGCGGCGGCCGTGGTCGGTGTCGACCTCGCGGATCACCGGGTCGCGGCCGTCGGCCAGGCGGGTCCGGTCGGCCGCGCAGACCGGGACCTCGCGGGCCGCGCCGGCCGGCGGGGTCCACTCGGCGTCGGCGACCGAGGGTCCGTGGCGCGGGTCGAAGAAGCAGGGCGGCCGGCGCTCGGGCAGCGGCAGGCCCTGGCGGCGGGCGGCGAGCTGGGCGAGCGAGAAGCGGCCGTCCTCCAGTGCCTCGGTGACGGCCCGCACGTCCTCCGGCCGGTGCGCCTGCGCCATGGACGTCTTCGCCTGCTCGTAGGCGTCCAGCGCGCGTTCGTAGTCGGCGCGCATGGTGTCGTCGGCGCCGGCCTCCGCCGGGTGGAAGTCGAGGCGGTCCAGTTCCTCGCCGAAGGCGGTGATGTCCTCGTCGACCACGACCCGCAGCCGCTCCAGCGCGGCCCGCTGCTCCTCCTCCCTGCGCCGCCGGTTGCGCCTGACGACCGTGTACGCCCCCGCCCCGCCGGCCACCAGCACCGCGCCGACGGTGATCAGCGCGGTGCCGGACACGCCGCCGCCGCCGTCGGAGGAACCCCAGGTCGAGGGCGCCGTGCCGCCCATGTTGGTGAGGGCGCGGTTCGTGAAGTCGCTCAGCTGGGCCGGGGCGTCCTCGCCGCGCACGCTGGTCACGAGGTTCTGTACGGCGGTGCGCGGCAGGACGGCGGAGTCGGCGCGGGCGTCGAAGCGGCTGCCCAGACGGATCGCGTAGAGCCCGGTGACGCCGGTGGCGGTGCGCAGCCTGGTGAACAGGTCCCGGGTCGGGTAGTCGGCGGGCAGCACCGCGATGAAGAGCGGTTTGTCCGCTTTCCTGATCTGCCGCGCGAGGGTGTCGGCCTCGGCGTCGGACAGCTGTGCGCTCGCTGCCGGATCGACGTAGACGGGATTCTCGCGCAGCGCCGCGGCGACGGAGGAGACGCCGGTGGCGGCGGAGGCGGGCGCCGGGGCCACCGCCAGCACGGTCAGGGCGGCGAGCACCAGGGCCGGCAACAGCCCTGAGAGGCTTCGGGTCCAGGGGACGACCTTCATGCTTCGAAGCTACCCGAAGCCTCTCAGAACCGGACATCGACGCAGGCGAGGGATCTGGCGTCTCAGACCGCCCGGTAGGCCTCCCGCAGCTTCTGCACGGCTGCCGCGTACCGCCCGCTCAGCAGGAGGTGGTCCGCGTCGGCGAACGGCTTCGACACCGCCGCCGTGAGGGTGCCGCCCACCCGCCGCTGCACGATCAGCCGCGCCCTGGCGACGAGTGCGCCGCCCGCCTCCCGCGCGCCGGCACGCTCGGCCGCGGCAGCCGCCGCGGCCAGCACCCTCAGCGTCTTCTCGCCGCCTGCGGGCACCTTCGTCACCGTGGTCAGCCCCCAGCCGTACGGGAACTGCGGATCGTACGAAGCGTCGCCGACGTTGATCGGCAGCTGCGCCTCGGACCTCGGCCAGGTGACCGGGAGCCGGCCGGTGAAGGGCCGCTTGCCGTACAGGACGTCCGCGACGCCGTCGCCCTCGGTGCCCGGCAGCCAGGAGGCCACGAGGGCGTCGATGCCGCCGAGCCGGTCACCGATGAGCTGGGGGCGCCCCGAGACGATCAGGACCGCGCACTTCATCGCCGCGCACACCCGGTCCACGGCCGCCCGGTCGGCGGCGGACAGCTCCAGGTCGTTGCCGTTGCCGACGTCCCCGACGCCCTCCGCGTACGGGGTCTCGCCGACGACGACCACACCGACGTCGTAGCCCTGCGTGGAGGCCGAGGCGTCCTTGGAGTACGTGACCTCGCCGCCGGCGTTCCGCAGCCCCTCCAGGACGGTGGTGCCCGGGGTGATGTCGCCGGAGGAGCCCTGCCAGGTGACGGTCCAGCCTCCGGTCTGGTTGCCGATGTCGTCGGCGTTGGAACCGGCCACGTAGACCTTCTGCGACTTCCTCAGGGGCAGCACACCGCCCGCGTTCTTCAGCAGCACCTGGGACTCGGCCGCCGCCTGGCGGGCGACGGCCCGGTGGGCGGTGGAGCCGATGGCCGCGGCGCCGCCGGTATCGGCGTAGGGCCGCTCGAACAGGCCGAGCCGGAACTTCTGGGTGAGGATGCGGGACACCGCGTCGTCGATGCGGCGCTCGCTGATCCGACCCGCCTCGACCTCGTCCACGAGGGTGGTGTGGAAGTCCTTGTAGGCGTACGGGACCATGATCATGTCGAGGCCCGCGTTGACCGACGTACGGACGTCCGAGGCGTAGTCGCCGGGGATCTGGTCGATGCCGGCCCAGTCGCTGATCACGAAGCCGTCGAAGCCCATGCGGTCCTTCAGCACCCCGTTGATCATGTCGGCGCGGGCGTGCATCTTGACCGGGCCCCGGCCGTCACCGATGACGTCGAGGGAGGAGTACGACGGCATGACCGACCCGACCCCGCGGTCCACGGCCTGCTGGTAGGGGGCCAGGTGGACGGCCTCCAACTGCTGTCGGGTGACCTTGGTGACGCCCTGGTCGATGGTGTATGTGCCGGTGGTGGAGGTGCCGTACCCGGTGCCGCCGTCACCGACGAAGTGCTTGGCCGTGGCCAGGACCTTGTCGTCGTCCTTCAGATCGCTGCCGTCCCGGGCGCCCTGGAGGCCCTGGACGACCGTCTCCATGGACTCCACGAGAGCTGGGTCCTCGCCGAACGACTCGTACGAGCGGCCCCAGCGTTCGTCGCGGGTGACGCAGAGGCAGGGGGCGAAATCCCAGGGGATGCCGGTGGCACGGACCTCGGCGGCGGTCACCGCGCCCGTCCGCTGCGCGAGTCGGGGGTCCCTGGTCGCGCCGATGCCGATGTTGTGCGGCATGACCGTGGCGCCGACCAGGTTGTTGTGGCCGTGCACCGCGTCGACGCCGTAGATCAGCGGGATCTGGAAGCGGGTGGCCTGCGCCCTCAGCTGGAAGGCGTCGATCATCTTCGCCCAGGCCTCGGGGGTGTTGGGCGTCGGGGTGGAGCCGCCGCCGGACAGGAGTGAGCCGAGGTCGTAGGCGGCGATGTCACCGGGGGCGGTGACCGCGCCGCGTTCGGCCTGGGTCATCTGGCCGGCCTTCTCCGCCAAAGACAGCCGGGAGACGAGATCGGCGACCCGCTTCCGCACCGGCAGCTTGGCGTTCAGGTACGGCAGCCCGTGCGCGTCGACGACGACCTGCGGGTTCTCGGCCGGGGGCTTGGCGCCGGTGACGGTCAGCTTCAGCGGGATCGTCTCGGCGGACTCGGCGGCCTTGTCCTCGAGGGTGCGGACCCGCAGGGTGCGGGAGGTGCCGGACGCGGTGCCCGCCGGGAAGGTGATCGTGCCGGTGACCGGCGTGTAGTCCCTGCCCGGTGTCGCGGTACCGGCCGCGGTCGTCTCGTACGCGACGGTCACGGGCTCGTCGATGGGGGCGGAGCCGGTGGTGGCGACGGTGACCCGGACCGAGGCGGCGTTGCCCTCCTTGACCGGAAGGACGGCGGAGTCGGTGGTGACGGAGGCACGCAGCGACTGGTCCGCCCTGCCGTACAGCTCGACGTCGTCCATGGCGAACTCGCCCTTGAGGCCCACGGGGAGGGTGAGGGCGTACCCCCACATCCGGGTGAGGCCCAGGACCTGGTCGATGCCGCCGACGGGCTGGTAGTCCGTGCGATAGGTGAAGTCGGCGAAGGGGATCTCGACCTGTTTCCAGCCGGTGAAGTCGTCGGTGAAGGAGGTCGTCCAGAGCTCGGAGGCCTCGCCGTGGGCGCCGCCGTCCTTGATCTCGAAGGCGATCTTCCTGCCGCTGCCCCGGCCGTCCCACCAGAAGCGGATGCCCTTGTGGGCGGACCAGTCGTGGGCGGGCCGGTCGGCGGCGTAGTCGTGGGTGAAGCCGCCGTACCCGCTGATGTCGTAGGTCCCGGAGAGGACCTTGGCGCCCTCCGGCGCGTCGTCGCGGGCCGTGAGCGCGAGGGCGGGCGGGTCGTCGCTGTCGCTTCCCCAGGTGAAGAGGCCCTCGGCGGGCTGGCTCGCGAAGGGCACCTCGCCCTCGAAGCGGTCGACGGCGACCGGGGCGGGGTCGTCGGCGGACGCCGTGGCGGCCGTGGCGAGCGGGAGCAGGGTGGTGAGAAGTGCGGCGGTGGCGAGCAGGGCGGTTCTTCGCATGGACCATTCCTCGGCTCTCGTAGTCCACTCATGACTTAGCTCACGCCGTGAGTTAACTGGCGCCCCGTGAAGCCGTCAAGAGTTCACGTCAGAACCGGTGCGAGCCCAACGCGCGGCCGGATCAGGGAGGTTGTCACTTCGAAAAGTGAACGCGCGCCCCCTTGACGTGTATACGAAGCCGTCATTTACTCACGCCTCGCACGCCTCCCATCCCCCCACCTCCAGAAGGCGGCGCTCCATGAGGAGATCCACTCGGGCGGTCCGGCTGCTTCTCGCCGGGCTGCTCACCACGGCCGGTTTCACGGCGGCGACCGCGCCGGCGCACGCGGCCGGCGAGCAGGTCACGGCCTGGCTGACCACCACAGACGACACCGGCGGACGCCATGTGGTCCGCGGACTCCAGGCCCAGACGCCGTTCGCCTTCCAGTCCGGCTCCGGCGGCAGCGGCGAGAACATCACCGTGGACGAGGACACCCGCTACCAGACCTTCACCGGTGGCGGCGCCTCCTTCACCGACACCGCGGCCTGGCTGATGAACAGCAGCGGGGCCCTCTCGACGGCGGCCCGGGACGCGGCCATGCGGAAGCTGTTCTCACCGACGGAGGGGATCGGGCTGTCGTTCCTGCGCAATCCGATGGGTGCCTCGGACCTGGCCCGGTTCGGGTACACCTACGACGACATGCCGGCCGGGCAGACGGATCCCTCGCTGTCCGGCTTCTCCATCGCGCACGACCTGGCGGACGTCGTGCCGCTCACGAAGCGGGCGCTCCAGCTGAACCCGTCCCTCACCGTCATGGCCTCCCCGTGGACCGCGCCGGCCTGGATGAAGGACAGCGGGCAGCTCAACGGCGGGTGGCTGAAGGCCGAAAACTACGGGGCCTACGCCTCGTACTTCGTGAAGTACCTCCAGGCGTACCGGGACCAGGGCGTGCCGGTGTCGTACGTGACGGCGCAGAACGAGCCGACGTGCTGCTCCGGATACCCCTCGATGAGCTGGAACGCGAGCGGCCTCGCGTACTTCACCAAGAGCGAGCTGCTGCCGAAGCTCCAGGCGGCGGGCCTGTCGACGAAGGTCCTGGCGCACGACTGGAACTGGGACGTGTACGACGCGTACGCCGCCCCGACCGTGGACGACGCGGCGGTCCGCAGCCACCCCAACTTCGGCGGGATCGCCTGGCACGGCTACGGCGGGGACGTGGCGAAACAGACCTCCACGCACGACCGGTACCCGCAGCTCGACGCGTTCGGCACCGAGCACTCGGGCGGCACCTGGATCGCCGACCAGCAGCGCGAGGACATGCTGAACATCGTCGACTACACCCGCAACTGGGCGAAGTCGGTGACCAAGTGGTCGCTGGCGGTGGACCAGAACATGGGCCCGCACAACGGCGGTTGCGGAACCTGCACCGGGCTGGTCACCGTGCACAACGGTGACGGCGCGAGCGGCACGGTCGACTACACCGTCGAGTACTACACGATGGGACACCTGACGAAGTTCGTCCGGCCGGGCGCGCAGCGGATCGCCTCGACCGCGTCGTCGGCCGTGCCGAACGTGGCATGGCGCAACCCCGACGGCAGCAAGGCCCTGATCGCGTACAACGGCTCCGCCTCGGCCCGGACGGTGACCGTCAACTGGGGTGGACAGCACGCGACCTACAACCTGCCCGGGAAGACGTCGGCGACCTTCACCTGGGCGGGCACGCCGTCCGGCGGCGGAGGCGGGACCGGGGCCTTCGTCGGGCTCGCGGGCAAGTGCCTGGACGTGACGGGCGGCGCGAGCGCCAACGGAACCGCGGTGCAGCTCTACGACTGCAACGGCAGTACGGCCCAGCAGTGGACCGTGCGGACGGACGGCTCGGTGCGGGCGCTCGGCAAGTGCCTCGACGTGGTCTCGGCGTCGACCGCCGACGGGGCGAGGACGCAGCTGTACGACTGCAACGGCACCGGTGCGCAACGCTGGTCGTACGACGCCGCGACCGGTGACGTGGTGAACACGGCGGCGAACAAGTGCCTCGACGTGACGGACAACTCGTCGGCCAACGGGGCGCGGGCGCAGATCTGGTCGTGCACGGGGGCCGCCAACCAGAAGTGGCTGCTGCGGTAGCCGGAGAGGAGCCCGCCGGTCCTCGGCGCCGTTCGGGCGGCTCGCCGAGGACCCCGGCCGGGCGGCGCCCCGCCCGCCGAGGACCCTGGTGAACGGCGCCTACTTCGCGGGCTCCACGCCCGCCCGCAGCAGGCCGTACGCGTACGCGTCCTCGAGCGCCTGCCAGGAGGCGGCGATGACGTTCTCCGCCACGCCCACCGTCGACCACTCCCCCGTGCCGTCGGACGTGGAGATGAGGACCCTCGTCGTGGACTGGGTGCCGTGCACGCCCTCGAGGATGCGGACCTTGTAGTCGACGAGCTCGAGCTTGGCGAGCTGGGGGTAGATCGTCTCCAGGGCGACCCGCAGGGCGCGGTCCAGGGCGTTGACGGGGCCGTTGCCCTCGGCGGTGGCGACGATGCGCTCGCCCTTGGCGAAGAGCTTGACCGTGGCCTCGTTGGCGTGGGTGCCGTCGGGGCGGTCCTCGACGATCGCGCGCCAGGACTCGACCTCGAAGTACTTCAGGGGCTTGCCCTCGACCTCGGCGCGGAGCAGCAGTTCGAAGGAGGCGTCGGCCGCCTCGTAGGTGTAGCCCTTGAGCTCGCGCTCCTTGACCCGCTCGACGACCCGGCCGACCAGTTCGCGGTCACCGCCCAGGTCGACGCCCAGCTCCTTGCCCTTGAGCTCGATCGACGCGCGGCCCGCCATGTCGGAGACCAGCATCCGCATGGTGTTGCCGACCTGCTCCGGGTCGATGTGCTGGTAGAGGTCCGGGTCGACCTTGATGGCGGAGGCGTGCAGGCCCGCCTTGTGGGCGAAGGCCGATACGCCCACGTAGGGCTGGTGGGTGGAGGGGGTGAGGTTGACGACCTCCGCGATGGCGTGCGAGATGCGGGTCATCTCGCGGAGCTTGCCGTCGGGCAGGACCTTCTTGCCGTACTTGAGCTCCAGCGCCGCCACGACCGGGAACAGGTTGGCGTTGCCGACCCGCTCGCCGTAGCCGTTCGCCGTGCACTGCACGTGGGTCGCGCCCGCGTCCACCGCGGCCAGGGTGTTGGCGACCGCGCAGCCCGTGTCGTCCTGGGTGTGGATGCCGAGGCGGGCGCCGGTGTCGGCCAGCACCGTCGAGACGACCGCGTGGATCTGCGCCGGGAGCATGCCTCCGTTGGTGTCGCAGAGGATGACCACGCTCGCGCCGGCCTCGGACGCCGTACGGACGACGGCCTTCGCGTACTCGGGGTTCGCGCGGTAGCCGTCGAAGAAGTGCTCGCAGTCGACGAAGACCCGGCGGCCCTGGGAGCACAGGTGGGAGACGGTGTCCCGGACCATCTCCAGGTTCTCCTCCAGGGTGGTGCGCAGAGCGAGCTCGACGTGCCGGTCGTGGGACTTCGCCACCAGGGTGATCACCGGGGCTCCGGACTCCAGGAGCGCCCTGACCTGCGGGTCCTCGGACGCCTTCGCGCCGGCCCGGCGGGTGGCGCCGAACGCGACGAGCTGGGCGTGCTGGAAGCTGATCTCCTGCTGGGCGCGGGCGAAGAACTCGGTGTCGCGCGGGTTGGCGCCGGGCCAGCCGCCCTCGATGAAGCCCACGCCGAAGTCGTCCAGGTGCCGTGCGATGGCCAGCTTGTCGGCGACGGTGAGGTTGATGCCCTCGCGCTGGGCGCCGTCGCGCAGGGTGGTGTCGAAGACGTGGAACGTGTCGTCGAGCTCGCTGGTTTCCGTCATGGTGTCAAGGCTCCTGTGTCGGATCTCGGTCTGTACCGGAATGACCGGCTCCACCGTCCTCCAATGATCCCTCGCGCTGCGCTCCCGGCTTGGGGTGGGCCAGAAAAAGCGAAAAACCCCTCGCGGGTGCGAGAGGTCTGCGCGCGGGTCGAGAACGACGGTGTCCGCCCGTACCTGGTCGTACGTGGCGGTCACTGCGGACCGGCGCGCCTGCTGCCAATAATCGTGGCGAACGAGAGCACGGTGGCAGTTTGGCACAAACCGCCGCCGGGCTCACCGTCTGTCTCAGGATGCGAACAGCGGGTGGTGCGGGCCGTCGAGCTCCTGGTCCAGGAACTCACGGACATGACCGAGGACCTGCTCGCGGTCGGTGCCCCGCAGTCCGATCGCGACATGGATGGAGAAGCCGTCCAGCAGCGCCCGGAGCCGTGCCGCGAAGCGGTCGGGGTCGACGCGCCGGAACTCGCCGCGGGAGACGCCCTCCGCGAGGAGGGCGACCAGGTCGCGGTGCCAGGCGCCCTCGATGGCGGCCTGCCGGTCGCGGGCGTCGTCGTCGGCGTTCTGCGAGCGGTTCCACACCTCCAGCCAGAGCGTCCAGTGCGGATCGCGGTGGCCATCGGGCACGTACAGCTCCACGTAGGAGTCGAGGCGGGCGCGGGCGGTGGCCGTCCGGGTCAGCAGTCGGCCGCGTTCCGCGCCGAGCCGGCCCTCGCTCCACTCCAGGGTCCGCAGCAGCAACTCGTCCTTGGAGTGGAAGTAGTAGAGGAGATGGCCGCTGCTCATGCCGACCTCGCGCCCGAGCGCCGCCATGGTGAGCCGCTCCAGCCCGCGCTCGGCGATCATCTCCATGGCGGCGGCGAGGACGTGCTCGCGCGGCGGCGCGTTCTTCCGCGCCCGTGCCGCTCCGGCCATCCGCGACTCCTAGATCCTCGGCTGCTGCTGCGTGACGCAGTGGATGCCACCGCCACCGGAGAAGATCGTACGGGCGTCGACCAGCGTCACCGTCCGCCGCGGGAACAGGCGGCGGAAGATGCCGGCCGCGTTCTCGTCGCGGGGGTCGCCGAAGCCGCACAGGACCACTCCGCCGTTGCACAGGTAGTGGTTGATGTAGGAGTAGTCGGCCCAGTGGCCGTCCGCCTCCAGGACGGTCGGGGCGGGCACCTCCACGACCTCCAGGCGGCGCCCGCGCGCGTCGGTCTGCGCCCGCAGCAGGCCGATGACCTCCCGGCTCACCTCGTGGTCGGGGTGCGCGGGGTCCTGCTGGTGGTGGGCGACGACGACGCCGGGGCGGGCGAAGGCGGCGACGATGTCGACGTGACCGAGGGTGCCGAAGCCGTGGGGAGGGTAGTCGCCGGTCAGGCCGCGCGGCAGCCAGATCGCCTTGCGGGTGCCGAGGTGGGCGTGGATCTCCGCCTCGACCTCCTCCCTCGACCAGTGCGGGTTGCGCTCGGGGCCCAGCTGCACGGTCTCCGTGAGCAGGACCGTGCCCTCGCCGTCGACGTGGATCGCCCCGCCCTCGTTGACGAGCTTCGAGGCGTACGTCCTCGCCCCCGCCAGGTCCGAGACGTGGGCGGCGATCTTCGCGTCGTGCTCCCAGCGGGCCCAGTCCTGGGCGCCCCAGCCGTTGAACGTCCAGTCGACGGCGGCCAGTTCACGCCCGTTGGTCAGGAAGGTGGGTCCGATGTCGCGCATCCAGGCGTCGTCGAGGTCGCGCTCGACCGTGTCGACCCCCTCGCCCAAAAGGGCCCGTGCCTCGCCCGACTGTCCGGGGCCGCACACCACCGTGACCGGTTCGAAGCGGCGGACCGCGCGGGCGACCGACGCCCAGGCGGCGCGTGCGGCGGCGAGGTCCCCGGGGTCGTCGAAGGTGGGGTTGGGGCCCGGCCACGCCATCCAGGTGCGCTCGTGCGGGGTCCACTCGGCGGGCATGCGGAAGCCGTCGGCGGCAGGAGTCATGGCGGGCACCTTCAGAGGAAGTAGAGACGGTTGAGGGAGACGGACTCGGCGGGATCCGAGCGGATCGGCTCGCCGTCGAGGGTGACCAGACCGGTGCGCCCGTCGACGTCGACCGCGCCGGTACGGGAGTTGAGGCGCAGGTCGGCCGGACCGATCCCGCGGGTGCCGCGTACGGCGACCCGGCGGCGCCGGGTCGGCATCGTGTCGTTTCCCTGGTCGAGGGCCGCCCGCGCGACGAAGGCGACCGAGATGTCGGCCGGGGTCGCGCCGTACGCGCCGAACTGCGGTCCCAGCACCAGGGGTTCACAGGTGTCGGTCGCCGCGCCCGGGTCGCCGACCACGCCGTACGCCGGAAAGCCCGACTTGAGCACGAGCTGCGGCTTGGCGCCGAAGTACTCCGGCCGCCACAGCACGAGGTCGGCGAGCTTGCCCACCTCGATGGAGCCGACCTCGTGCGCGAGGCCGTGGGCGATGGCGGGGTTGATGGTCAGTTTGGCGATGTAGCGCAGGACGCGTGCGTTGTCGTGCTCCTCGGGGGCGCCGAACTCGGCCTTCATCTTTCCGGCCATCGCGAAGGTGCGCCGTACCGTCTCGCCCGCGCGCCCCATGCCCTGCGCGTCCGACGAGGTGATGCCGATCGCGCCCAGGTCGTGCAGCACGTCCTCGGCGCCCATCGTCCCGGCGCGGATACGGTCGCGGGCCATGGCGGCGTCGCCGGGCAGGTCCGTCTTCAGGTCGTGGACGGAGACGATCATCCCGTAGTGCTCGGCGACCGCGTCCCGGCCGAAGGGCAGGGTCGGGTTGGTGGAGGAACCGATGACGTTGGCGACGCCGGCCATCTTCAGCACGTTCGGCACGTGTCCGCCGCCGCAGCCCTCGATGTGGAAGGCGTGGATGGTGCGGCCCTCCAGCACCCGCAGGGTGTCCTCGACCGACAGGCACTCGTTCAACCCGTCGCTGTGCAGGGCCACCTGGACGTCGTACTCCTCGGCGACGCGCAACGCCGTGTCCAGCGCCCGGGTGTGGGCGCCCATGTCCTCGTGCACCTTGAAGCCGGACGCGCCGCCCTCCGCGAGGGCCTCGACGAGCGGGGCGGGAGAGGACGACGAACCCCGGCCCAGGAAGCCGATGTTGACCGGCCAGGCGTCGAAGGCGTTGAACGCGTGCCGCAGCGCCCAGGGCGAGTTGACCCCCACGCCCCACACCGGCCCGAACTCCTGCCCGATGACGGTGGTCACCCCGGATGCCAGCGAGGCCTCCATGATGCGCGGCGACAGCAGATGGACGTGGGTGTCGACGGCGCCGGCGGTGGCGATGAGGCCCTCGCCGGACACGATCGACGTGCCGGTGCCGACCACGACGTCGACACCGTCGAGCGTGTCGGGGTTGCCTGCCCGCCCGATGGAGTGGATCCGCCCCTCCCGGATGCCGATGGAGACCTTCCGGATCCCCTGCGCCGCGTCGATCACCACCACGTTGCTGACGACGACGTCACAGGTCTCCCGGACGGCCGCCGCCTTGAGGTGCAGCCCGTCGCGGGCGGTCTTCCCGAAGCCGGCGAGGAACTCGTCACCCGGGCGCTGCGCGTCGGACTCGACGCGGACGATCAGGCCGGAGTCGCCGAGGCGGACGCGGTCACCGGCCCGGGGACCGTGGGTGGCGGCGTACGCGTAGGGGTCGACGCTCATCGGTCGGCTCCCAGATATCCGCAGGCCACGGCCCTGCGCAGGGCCTCGTCCTTCGCGCCCGGCGCGTCCAGCGCCCCGTCGACCAGACCGGCGAAACCGATGGCGATCCGGTCGCCGCCGATCGGCAGCAGCCCGGCCTCGACGCTCTCGCCGGGCCCGAAGCGGACCGAGGAGCCGGCGGGCGCGGCGAGCCGCATGCCGTAGGCCCGCTCGCGCGCGAAGTCGAGCCGGGGGTTGGCCTCGAAGAAGTGGAAGTGCGAGGTGACGGAGATGGGCACGGTGGCGGTGTTGGTGACCGTCACCCGGTCCACCGCCTCGGGCTCGGAGTGCGGCGGTCCCGGCAGCAGGGCGCCCGGTCCGTGCTCGCCGAGTCCGCCTGCGCCGATCGGATCGCTGACGACGGCGAGCCGTGACCCGTCGTCGAAGACGGCCTCCACGTGCACCTCCGTGACGACGTCCGCGACGCCCGGCAGGACGTCCTCGGGGCCGAGCACCGAGCGGGCGGCCGCGATGGCCTCCGCCAGCCGTCTGCCGTCCCGCGCGGCCTCGCACACGGTGTCCGCGACGAGCGCGGTGGCCTCCGGCACGTTGAGCCGGAGACCGCGGGCCCGGCGGGCGCGGGCCAGCTCCGCGGCACCGAAGAGCAGCAGCCGGTCACGTTCCGTGGGAGTGAGTCTCACGACGGCACCTCCATGTCTCACTTGCTTTAGAGCATCACTCTAAACGCTGAATCGACGTGGCGGAACGCTTGGCGTGGAGAAGTGTCGAGCTCACATAGAGCATCACTCAAACTCTGCCCACGGACCCGCTGCTGACCCTGACCGGCGGAGTGGACTGCGGCTTCCCGCCGCCGGGCGTGGTGGCGGGCCGCCCCGCATGCCGCTCGCGCAGCCCGTCCTGGGACGGGGCGGAAACCGGCTCGCGCCGGAAGCGGGCACCAGGCAGTGCCGGGCACTCATGTCAGGACCGCGGGCGGACGGCGCCCGGTGGGCGCGTCGCGAGGCGGAGGACGACCCGCGAACCGGGCGTACTCGGGTGACAGCGGGACGGCGAAGGTGCCGGACGGGACGGCACCCGCCCGGTGTCCAGGGCCGGACACGGCCTGACGCTGTCGGTCAGGCCGCGCCGTGCGTGCCCTCCTCGGGAGGGAGGGCACGCGCTCCCCCGCGGCATCGGTGGTGGACACCCGTGCGGGGGAGCTGTTCGCGTCGAACCGACTCGCGGCGTTCGACGGACCGTCGGGCTCAGCCCAGCTTGTGCATCCAGCCGTGCTTGTCCTCGGCGATGCCGCGCTGGATGTCGAGGAGGGCCTGGCGGAGCTTGAGGGTGACCTCGCCGGGCTCGCCGCCCGACTGCTTCCACTCGACGCCCTCGCGCTTGACCGTGCCGACCGGGGTGATGACCGCGGCGGTGCCGCAGGCGAAGACCTCGGTGAGGGTGCCGTTCTCGGCGTCGCGCTGCCACTGGTCGATGGAGACGCGTCCCTCCTCGGAGGTGTAACCGAGGTCGCGGGCGACCGTCAGGAGGCTGTCGCGGGTGACGCCCTCCAGGATCGATCCGGTCAGGGCGGGCGTGACGATCTTGTCCCCGTACACGAAGTACAGGTTCATGCCGCCGAGCTCCTCGACCCACTTGTGCTCGACCGCGTCGAGGTAACAGACCTGGTCGCAGCCCTTGGCGGCGGCCTCGGCCTGGGCGAGGAGGGAGGCCGCGTAGTTGCCGCCCGTCTTCGCGTCGCCCATGCCGCCGGGCACGGCGCGGACGCGGTCCTCGGACAGCCAGATGGAGACCGGCCGCACGCCGCCGGGGAAGTACGCGCCGGCCGGGGAGGCGATCACCAGGAAGAGGTACTCGTTGGCGGGCTTCACGCCCAGGCCGACCTCGGTGGCGATCATGAACGGGCGCAGGTAGAGGGACTCCTCGCCGCCGTGCGCGGGAACCCAGTCCCGGTCCTGCTGGACCAGCGCGTCGCAGGCCTCGATGAACGTCTCGACCGGCAGCTCGGGCATGCCGAGCCGGCGCGCGGACAACTGGAAGCGGCGGGCGTTCTTCTCGGGGCGGAAGGTGGCGACGGTTCCGTCGGGCTGGCGGTACGCCTTGAGTCCCTCGAAGATCTCCTGCGCGTAGTGCAGGGTCATGTTCGCCGGGTCCAGGGAGAGCGGGCCGTACGGCACGAGCTGGCCGTCGTGCCAGCCGCGGCCCTCGGTCCACTTGATCGTCACCATGTGGTCGGTGAAGTGGCGGCCGAACCCTGGGTTGGCCAGGAGCGCCGCGCGCTCGGCGTCGGCGAGCGGGCTGGCGGACGGCTTGAGTTCGATCGTCGTGGGCGTCGTCATGAATGGGTGTCCTTCACCGGTTGTAGTGACGGGCCGCGCTCACGCCCGTACTGCCAGTGGCCAGTGCTAACGTCCGAGCATTCCCTCATTCCGCGGCTCCGCGTTCGATTATCGCAAGAGCGGAGACCGTGGACGAAAACGGCGTGAATGCGGCCCAGGGGATGATGGTGGCACCCGGCGGGGACATACGAAAGCCGCCGGGTACGGAGTGACCCGGCGGCTTCGAAAGTGGTTCGAGCGGCGCGGGGTCAGCCGGCTACTCGTACGGCGAGCGCGTCGCCGATCTCGGCGGTGCTGCGGGCCGGCTTGCCGGTGCGCTCCGCGAGGTCGGCGGAGACGGCGTCCTCGATGCGGGCCGCCTCGGCCTCGTAGCCGAGGTGGCGCAGGAGCAGGGCGACGGACAGGACCGTGGCGCTGGGGTCGGCCTTGCCCTGACCGGCGATGTCCGGGGCCGAGCCGTGCACCGGCTCGAACATGGACGGGAACTCGCCGCTCGGGTTGATGTTCCCGGAGGCGGCGACGCCGATGCCGCCGGAGACGGCCGCGGCGAGGTCGGTGATGATGTCGCCGAACAGGTTGTCCGTGACGATCACGTCGAAGCGCGCCGGGTCGGTGACGAGGTAGATCGTCGCGGCGTCCACGTGGATGTAGTCGGTGGTGACCTCGGGGAACTCCTGGGCCACCTTGTTGAAGACGTTCGTCCACAGGTGTCCGGCGAAGGTCAGCACGTTGTTCTTGTGGACCAGCGTCAGCTTCTTGCGCGGCCGCGCCTGGGCGCGGGCGAAGGCGTCGCGGACCACGCGCTCCACACCGAAGGCGGTGTTGACTGACACCTCGGTGGCGACCTCGTGCTCGGTCCCCTTGCGGATGGTGCCGCCGTTGCCGGTGTACGGACCCTCGGTGCCCTCACGGACCACGACGAAGTCGATCTGCGGCTCACCGGCGAGCGGGGTGGCGACGCCCGGAAGGAGCTTCGACGGGCGCAGGTTGACGTGGTGGTCGAAGGCGAAGCGGAGCTTGAGCAGGAAGCCGCGCTCCAGCACGCCCGACGGCACCGACGGGTCGCCGATCGCGCCGAGCAGGATGGCGTCGTGCTGCCTGAGGGCGTCGAGGTCGGCCTCGGTGAGGGTCTCACCGGTCGCGTGGTAGCGAGTGGCGCCGAAGTCGTAGTCCTTGGTCTCCAGCTTCACATCCTGCGGAAGGACGGCGGAGAGGACCTTGAGACCTTCGGCCACGACCTCCTGGCCGATGCCGTCACCGGGAATCACTGCGAGATTGATGCTGCGAGACATGTCGGCACCGTACTCCTTGTCCCATGGGATGACATGCGGTGTCCGCGATCCGGACACCCGCACGGTGGACAGCGTCAGCCCTTCGTCCGCCGTTCACCCGTGTGTGTGCCGGCCGTTGAGTTCCGCCGGGAAGTTGACAGGCATGGAGACACCCGACGTCGGCATCCCCGAGCGGCTCGCCCGCCGGATGAGCATGGCGGAACAGTACGAGTACCTGCGCACGAAGCTGACCCGGCGCCGCACGCTGGTCACGGCGGGTGCGGTGGCGGGCGGCCTGCTGACCGGCTGCTCCGGCTCGGGAGCGGGTGGTACGGCGGTCGGCGCGCCGGTTGCCGCGTCGGCTCCGGAGAAGGTGCACGGCTCCGTCGTCCACCCCTTCGGTCGCCATCTCGCCTTCGGCGCCGACCCGAGGACCCAGATGCGGATCTCCTGGCAGGTGCCGCTGACGGTCCGGAAGCCCTACGTCCGCATCGGCCCGCGGCCCGACCGGCTCGGCCGGAAAATCGAGGCCGAGGTACGCCACCTGCACACCCCGGGACTGACGGGCGTACGGGCGGCGCTGGACCAGTACTACCTCCACGCGGCCCTGGACGGCCTGCGCCCCGGCACGACGTACTACTACGGCGTCGGCCACGATGGCTTCGACCCGGCCTCGTCCGCCAACCGGCGCACGATCGCCTCCTTCGACACGGCACCGGCGAGCCCGCGGAAGTTCGTGTTCACCGCCTTCGGCGACCAGGGTGTGGGCCGGGCCGCCGCCGCCAACGACGACCTGCTGCTGCGCCGGAAGCCGGCCTTCCACCTCCACGCGGGCGACATCTGCTACGCCGACGGGAACGGGCGGGGCGAGAGGACGGACGGGTACGACCCCGCCTTCTGGGACCTGTTCCTCAAGCAGAACGAGCCGGTGGCGAGGTCGGTGCCGTGGATGGTGACCACCGGCAACCACGACATGGAGGCCTGGTACTCACCGGACGGCTACGGCGGCCAGCTGGCCCGCTTCTCCCTGCCCGACAGCGGCTTCGACCCGCGCGCGGCGCCGGGGGCGTACGCGTTCACGTACGGCAATGTCGGTGTCGTCGCGCTGGACGCGAACGACGTCTCCTACGAGATCCCCGCCAACCTCGGCTACACGGGCGGCCGGCAGACGGCGTGGCTCGACCGGAAGCTGGGTGAGCTGCGAGCGGACAAGGCGGTCGACTTCGTCGTCGTGTTCTTCCACCACTGCGCCTACTCGACGTCCACGCACGCCTCCGACGGAGGCGTCCGCGCGGAGTGGCTGCCGCTGTTCACGCGACACCAGGTGGACCTGGTGATCAACGGGCACAACCACGTGTACGAGCGGACCGACGCCATCCGGGACGGCCGCGTCGGCCGGGCCGTGCCGATCGGCGCGGCCACCGACCCCACGCGGGACGGGATCGTGTACGTCACGGCGGGCGGCGGCGGCCGTGACCTGTACGGCTTTCCGCCGGGCGTGAAGGAGAGCTACGAGGGGCACGTCACCCGCGCCGAGGCCGTCGACACCTTCCGCTGGACCAGGTCGAAGGACCCCGACAAGGAGAGCGTCGAGTGGTCGCGGGTCCGCTACCGGGGCTTCTCGTTGCTCTCGGTGGAGGCGGAGAGCGGTGCGACCCCACGGCTGCGGGTGTCGGCACTCGCGCAGAGCGGCGAGCGCATCGACCATTTCGAGGTGCGGCGCGGCGGTTGAGGCCGCGCCGCACCCCGGCGGGTGCGGCTCCCGGCATGAGGGTTCTACCCGCTCGGACGGCGGCTCAGTGACCGGCCGGGGATTCAGTGACCGGTCGAGCCGCCGTTGTCCCGGCGGTCGAGGGCGCGCTGGAGAGCGGCGGCGGCGTTCTTGCGGTCCGACTCGCTGCTGCGGGAGGTGTGACGGACTCGACGGCGTGCGGTCGTCTCGGCCATGAGAAATCGACTCCTTTGGAATCCGGGAGGCGGAAAGGGTGTACGAGACGCCGGAAGGGGCGGGGAGCGGTGCCGCAGGGGTTGCCTGCATGGGGCTCCGCTCACGACCGCCATTCGCTTGATCGAGCGAGACGTTCGGCTTCTACAAAAGTAAGGGAGGAGCCCGCGCCTGTCTCCACAATTACTCGGACTTCCTACTATCTGAGACGGCCCACTGCCTCGCACGTACGTGACCTGCGGTTTCGCTCTCCCGGCATTGAAGTCGCGGTGACCGTCACACCCGGAAGTGGGCCTCGGCACCACCGGAGAGCTGCCTAACTACTCAAAGCACCTTGACTGGTTAGAGGTGGGCGTGATGCACTGCCGTCATGACCACCCACCAGGTCCACCACCGCACCACCACCGTCCGCGGCCACGAGGTGTACTACCGGGAGGCGGGTCCCGCCGACGCGCCGGTGCTGCTGCTTCTGCACGGCTTCCCGAGCAGCTCGCACATGTTCCGCGACCTGATCCCCCTGCTCGCCGACCGCTACCGCCTGATCGCCCCCGACCACATCGGCTTCGGCCGGTCTGCGGCACCGGCCGCCGCGGACTTCCCGTACACCTTCGCCGAACTCGCGGCCGTCACGGGCGAGTTCACCGAGCAGCTGGGACTGAAGGAGTACGCCCTCTACCTCCAGGACTACGGCTCCCCCATCGGACTGCGCCTGGCCCTGGCCCACCCCGACCGGGTGACCGCGATCGTCACGCAGAACGGCAACGCCTACGAGGACGGGCTCGGGACGGAGGCCTGGGCGCCGGTGCTGGCCCTGATCGCCGACCGCACCCCGGAGACCGAGGCACCCGTCCGTGCGATCAGCAGCCCCGAGGGGATCAGGTGGCAGTACCTGCACGGGGTTCCCGCGGACCGTCGGGAGCTCGTCAGCCCGGACGCCTACGAGCACGACACGGCCCTCATGGCCCGCCCCGGCCAGCCGGAGATCCAGCTCGACCTGATCTCCGACTACGGCTCCAACCTCGCGCTGTACCCGGCCTTCCAGGAGTACTTCCGCACCAGCCGGGTCCCGCTCCTGGCGGTCTGGGGCGCCCACGACGAGATCTTCGTCCCGGCCGGAGCCCTCGCCTTCCGGCGCGACCTGCCGGACGCCGAGGTGCACCTGCTGCCCACCGGGCACTTCGCCCTGGAGACGCACGCGCACCAGATCGCCGACCTCGTCCGGGGCTTCCTGGACCGCCGCCTCACCGGCTGAGGAACGACGCCACCGCCTCCCGGAAGCCCTTCGGGTCCTCCGTCCAGGGCATGTGGCCGGCCTCCGGAAGGATCACCCGGCGAACGTCCGCGAGCGCCCGCGCCAGCGAGTCCACCGCCGAGCGCGGCCGGATGTCCCGGGCGCCGTCGACGATCAGCACCGGCAGCCCGACCGCGCGGCAGGCCTCGTACAGCCGCGGTGTGCCCCAGGTGCGCCGGCGCTCCTCGTTGAGGGCCCTGCCGCACTCCGTGTTGATCCCGTACCAGGGGTCGGCCATGCGCCCGGCGTGCTCCAGGGCCCGGTCGCGGTCCTCGAACTCGATCGACCACTGGAGCACCGCACGCTCCCGGTCCTCCTGCTCGGTGAGGTCCGGCCGGTCCGTCAACTCCCGCCAGCGGGCGAGGCGTTCGGGCACGTCACCGAGGCGGGCCAGGAAGGTCTCGACGTAGGCCGGGTGCCAGTCGGCGTCCGGTCCGATGCCGGTTCCCGACACGTACACCAGCGCGCTCACCCGCTCCGGATGCGCGAGCGCGTAGCTCAACGCCAGCTGCGCACCCCAGGAATGGCCGAGCAGGGCGGTCCTCTCGAAGCCGAAGTGCGCGCGCACGGCGTCCAGATCGGCGACGAACCGCTCGCTCGTCCACGGCCCGTCGCACCGCCGGGAGCGCCCGCACCCGCGCTGGTCCCAGCGGACGACCGTGGCCCGGTCGGCCAGCAGGCCGGCCACGTCCCCGAGCGTGTCCCACAGTCCCGGCCCGCCGTGGCAGAGCACCAGCGGATCGCCGTCCCCCGAAGCGGACGCCCACAGGCGCGTCCCGTCGTCCGCGATCACCGTCGTCTCCATGCTCCGAGTCTGCCCACCCGAAGCCGCGAACGGGCCGGATCCCCGCAGGACCCGGCCCGTTCCGCCCGCGCGGGCGTCAGCCCATGTGCGGGTACGCGTAGTCGGTCGGCGGGACCAGCGTCTCCTTGATGGCGCGGGTCAGCGTCCAGCGCATCAGGTTCTGCGGGGCGCCGGCCTTGTCGTTGGTGCCGGAGGCACGGCCGCCGCCGAAGGGCTGCTGGCCGACGACGGCGCCGGTCGACTTGTCGTTGATGTAGAAGTTG
This sequence comes from Streptomyces sp. NBC_00289, assembly GCF_041435115.1. Taxonomy (NCBI): domain Bacteria; kingdom Bacillati; phylum Actinomycetota; class Actinomycetes; order Kitasatosporales; family Streptomycetaceae; genus Streptomyces; species Streptomyces sp. NBC_00289. The sequence continues at coordinate 3,508,201 of NZ_CP108046.1, forward strand.
CCGGCCGCGTAGCGCAGCTTCTCCATCGTGTACGCGGCCGCCGCCCGGTCGCCCGCGATCACCGAGCCCGTCAGGGCGTAGTCCGAGACGGACTCCATCTGGGCCAGCATCTCGTCGTAGCGGTCGTCCTCGTAGACGTGCACGGCGAGGAACGGGCCGAAGTACTCGGTCGTGAAGACCTCGTTCTCCGGGTCGGTGCACTCCACGACGGTCGGGCGGACGAAGTAGCCGACCGAGTCGTCGTAGGAACCGCCCGCGACGATCGTGCAGGCCGGGTCCGACTTCGCGCGGTCGATGGCGGCCTTGTTCTTGGCGAAGGCGCGCTCGTCGATGACCGCCCCGACGAAGTTCGACAGGTCGGTGACGTCACCCATGGTGAGGTAGTCGACCTCGGCGGCGAACTCCTCGCGGAAACCGCCGTTCCAGATCGACGCGGGGACGTACGCCCGGGAGGTCGCCGAGCACTTCTGGCCCTGGTACTCGAAGGCACCGCGGGTCAGGGCGGTCTTGAGGATCGCGGGGTCGGCGCTCGGGTGGGCGACGACGAAGTCCTTGCCGCCGGTCTCACCGACCAGCCGCGGGTAGGAGCGGTACTTCTCGATGTTGGCGCCGACCGTCTTCCACAGGTACTGGAAGGTCTTCGTCGAGCCGGTGAAGTGGATGGCCGCGAGGTCCCGGTGCTCCAGCGCGACCTCGGAGACCTCGATGCCGTCGCCGGTGACGAGGTTGATGACACCCTTGGGCAGGCCGGCCTCCTCCAGCAGCTGCATCAGCAGCACGGCGGCGTGCGTCTGGGTCGGCGACGGCTTCCACACCACGACGTTGCCCATCAGCGCCGGCGCGGTGGGCAGGTTGCCCGCGATCGCCGTGAAGTTGAACGGCGTGATCGCGTAGACGAAGCCCTCGAGCGGGCGGTGGTCGAGACGGTTCCAGACGCCCGGGGAGTTGGCCGGGGGCTGCTCGGCGAGCAGGTCACGGGCGTACTTGACGTTGAAGCGCCAGAAGTCGACCAGCTCACAGGGACAGTCGATCTCGGCCTGCTGGGCGGTCTTCGACTGGCCGAGCATGGTGGAGGCGGCCAGCGTCTCGCGCCAGGGACCGGCGAGCAGTTCGGCGGCGCGCAGGATGATCGCGGCACGGTCGTCGAAGGCCATCGCGCGCCAGGCGGGCGCGGCGGCGAGGGCCGCGTCGATGGCGTCCTGCGCGTCCTGCCGGGTGGCGTGCGCGCCGGTGCCGATGACGGCCTTGTGGTTGTGCGGCTGCACGACCTCGAAGCGCTCACCGCCACCGAGCCGCTTCGCGCCGCCGATGGTCATCGGCAGCTCGATCGGGTTCTCGGCCAGCTCCTTGAGCTTCACCTCGAGACGGGCGCGCTCGGGCGAGCCGGGGGCGTAGCCGTGCACCGGCTCGTTGACGGGGGTGGGGACCTGGGTCACAGCGTCCATATCTTCCGTTACTCCTTCTTGAGCGGTGTTCTCGGGCTCAGCCCTTGGTGATCATGCTGCGTACGAAGAACCGCAGGTTGGCGGGCTTCTCCGCGAGCCGCCTCATGAAGTAGCCGTACCAGTCGGTGCCGTAGGCGGTGTAGACGCGCATACGGTGGCCCTCGGCGGCGAGCCGCAGGTGCTCCTCGCCGCGGATGCCGTACAGCATCTGGAACTCGTACTCGTCGAGCTTGCGTCCGGCGCGCCGGGCGAGTTCCTGGGCGATGGAGATGAGGCGCGGGTCGTGGGAGCCGATCATCGGGTAGCCGTCGCCCTCCATCAGGATCCGCAGGATCCGGACGTACGCCTTGTCGATCTCCCGCTTCTGCTGGAACGCGACCTCGGCGGGCTCCTTGTACGCGCCCTTCACCAGCCGGACGCGGCTGCCGCTCGCGGCGAGGCGGCGGGCGTCGGCCTCGGTACGGAAGAGGTAGGCCTGGATGACACAGCCGGTCTGCGGGAAGTCCTTCCGCAGCTCCTCGTGGATGGTGAACATCGAGTCGAGGGTGGTGTGGTCCTCGGCGTCGAGGGTGACGGTCGTCCCGATGGCGGCGGCCGCCTCGACGACGGGCCGGACGTTGGCGAGCGCCAGTTCGTGACCGCCCTCCAGGGACTGCCCGAACAGGGACAGCTTGACCGACATCTCGGCGCGGGTGCCCAGCTCCAGTTCCCTGAGCCGGTCCACGAGCGCCAGGTAGGCGTCACGGGCGGCGGCGGCCTGCTCGGGACGGGTGATGTCCTCGCCGACGACGTCCATCGTCAGTTCCAGGCCCCGGTCGGTGAGGTCCCTGATGATCGGGACGATCTCGTCGACGCTCTCGCCGGGGATGAACCGGTCGACCACCTGCCTGGTGACCGGGGCCGCCGAGATCAGGCGTCGCAGCCGGCCGCTGCGCGACGCGGCGAGAATCACGGGACCCAGCACGGGGCACCTCCACATACCAACCCATACGAGGCCGGTCCCGAGGGTTCGGGAACGGCACGGAGAACCACCGTGAAACCTAAGGATCCCTCCGATCGTCGGCCATCGACAGCTGTCACGCATCCGTGCCACCGATCTCAGACAGATGTATGAAGAGCTACGGGAAATGCGGGAGAATGCCCGGGTGACGTCGGAATCGAAGGCTGACTACCAGGAGCTGGTCGACGAGATCTCGGAGCTGCTCGGTGCCCCCGCGACCCTGGAGAACCGGGACTTCGAGCTGATCGCCTTCGGTGCCTACGACAGCGAGGGCGACCTCGACGCGTCCGCCCTGGACCCGGTCCGCACCCGCTCGATCCTGACCCGCCGCTCGACGGCGGCGATCCGGTCCTGGTTCGAGGGCTTCGGCATCACCCGCGCCACCGGCCCGGTCCGCATCCCGCCCACCCCGGAGGCGGGGGTCTACCGAGGGCGGATCTGTCTGCCCGTACGGCATCGCGGGGTCGCCCTCGGTTACGTCTGGCTCCTGGACGACGACCCGGGGCCGAGCGCCGGTCAGCTGACCGCGGCGATGGAGGTGACCACTCGTATCGGCGCACTGCTCGTCGACGAGGCCCAGCACGGGGCCGACCTCACCCGCGAGCTGCGGGCTGTCCTGACGCCGGAACGCGACTGGCAGCGCGACATGGCGATCGCCGAACTCCGCACGGCCCTGGGGGCACGCGCGGACGGCCCGCACACGGTGGTGTGCGTGGCGCCCTGGCCGTCGGCGGACCCGGACGACGCCCCGTCGGTCCGTACGGTGCCGGGTGCGACGGCGCTGTGCACGGTGCCGTGGGGAGCGGCCGGCCAGAGCCTGGCACTGCTGGTGAGACTGCGCTCGACGGACGTCCCGACCCCGGCGGTGTCGGCGGCGACGCGGCTGCTGGAGCGGGCGCGCGGGACCGGTGCGGGTCCCGTCGGCCCGGGCGCGTCAGTCACCGTCGCCGCCGGAGTCGCCGCCGGCCGCCTCGGGCTCGCGGGGCTCGGCGCGGCCTGGCGGGAGGCGTCGGCCGCGGCCCGGGCCGCCCTGTCGGAGCCCCGGTTCGGCCCGGTCGCGGAGTGGGTGTCCATCGGCCCGTTCCGCCTGCTCACGGCGCTGCCACCGGAGGCCGCCCAGGATCCCTCCGTACGGCCTCTGCTCGCCCCGGCCCACCGTGAACTCGCCCGTACCGCCGAGGTCTACCTCGACTGCGCGGGCCAGGCGGGCCGTACGGCGGCGGAGCTCGGCATCCACCGCCAGACGCTGTACTACCGCCTCTCCCGCGTGGAACGGCTGACGGGCCTGGACCTGGACGACGGCGAGGACCGGCTGCTGCTGCACATGGCACTGAAGGCGGCCCGGCTGTAGTTCACTCCGCCCTTCCGTCGGCGGCCCGTCAGTTCTCCGCGGCTCCCGCGATCAGTCGGCGCAGTCCCTCGGTGAGGCGTTCGGCGTCGGTCGCCGTGCCCGGGTCGAAGACCCACTGGACCATGAGGCCCTGCAGGAGGGTCTGGTAGAGACGGCCCTCGGTGTCGACGGTCTCCTTGTCGAGGTCCGCCTCCGGGATGCCGATGAACAGCGGCACGATGCCCGACCGGCCCTCCTCCTGGGCCTCCGCCAGGAGTTTGCGCACCTCGGGGATGCGGTCGCCCTGGAGGATGAGTTCGAAGCTCAGCAGCCACACGGGGCGCGACTGCGGGAACGACCGGATGATGTTCGCCCAGACCTCCTGGAACCGCTCCAGCGACCGCGCGGGCGCCGTCGTCTCACCACCCGCGCCCCAGCCCGGGTCGAAGCTGTCCCCCATCCCCTCGATGAGCGAGACGTACGCCTGCACGAGCAGCGCGTCCTTCGATCCGTAGTGGTAGCCGATCGACGCCAGGTTGGTCCCCGACTCCTTGACGATGTCGCGCGCCGTCGTACGCAGGAAGCCCTTCTCCAGCAGGCAGCGCTTGGCGCCTTCGAGCAGATCCTCGCGATGTCCCATGCCGGGCAGCCTACCCCGATTCATACAACCGTCCTAGACGAGTGATTTACACGAACGTTTTATACGCACGTCCTAGACAAGCGTTTAGGACGCCCGTACATTCACGGCATGACGAACTCGACCAGCACCACCCCGGCCCCGGCCGTCCGAGCCGGGCGACGTGAATGGACCGCTCTCGGCGTGCTGATGCTCCCGCTGCTCCTTGTCTCCATGGACGTCTCGGTCCTGTACTTCGCCATCCCGGCGATCAGCGCGGACCTGGAGCCCAGCGGCACCCAACAGTTGTGGATCTTCGACATCTACGCGTTCGTACTGGCCGGCCTGCTGATGACGATGGGCTCGCTCGGTGACCGCATCGGCCGGCGCAGGCTGCTGCTGATCGGCGCGGCCGCGTTCGGCACCGCCTCGCTGGTGGCCGCCTACGCGAACAGCGCCGAGACCCTGATCGCGGCCCGGGCGGTGCTCGGGATAGGCGGCGCGACCCTGATGCCGTCGACGATGGCGCTGGTCCGCACGATGTTCACGGACCCCGCCCAGCGCGCCAGGGCCATCGGCCTGTGGTCCGGCGTGATGACGGCCGGCATCGCGCTCGGCTCGGTGCTGAGCGGCGTACTGGTCCAGTACTTCTGGTGGGGCTCGGTCTTCCTGGTCAACCTGCCCGCCATGGCCCTGCTGCTGGTCATCGGCCCCGTGCTGCTCCCCGAGTCGAAGGACCCCGAGCCCGGCCGGTTCGACTGGCCGAGCGTCCCGCTGTCGATGGCCGCCGTACTGCCCGTGATCTACGGCCTGAAGGAGATCACCTCCCGGGGCTGGCACCCCCAGTACGTCGTCTCGATCACGCTCGGCCTGGTCTTCGCAGCCCTCTTCGTCCACCGCCAGCGCACAGCGGACTCCCCGATGATCTCCCCGGCCCTGTTCCGCGGCCCCGGCTTCGCCCCCGCCGTCGCCCTGAACCTCGTCTCCGCCTTCGGGATGCTGGGTTCGGCGTTCTTCACCACGCAGTACCTCCAGTCGGTGCTGGACAAGAGCGCGATGGAGGCGGCCCTGTGGGCGCTGCTCCCCTCGGTGCCGATCGGCATGGCGGCCCCGATGGCGACCGCACTCGTCCAGAAGGGCGTCGACCGCGCCCACGTCGTCACCGCCGGCTTCGTCGTCGCCGCATGCGGCTACGGCCTGCTGTCCCAGGCGGGTACCGACTCGATGTGGCTGGTGCTGGCCGCGTGCGGTGTCCTCGCCTCGGGCATCGTGATGGTCCTCTCCCAGATGACGGACCTCGCCCTGGGCAGCGCCCCGGTCGAACGGGCGGGCGCCGCGTCCTCCCTGCTGGAGACGGGCACGGAGTTCGGCGGCGCCCTCGGGATGGCCGTGCTCGGCTCCATCGGCACCGCGGTCTACCGCCACGACATCCCGGCCTCGGCACCGGCGCCGGCGCACGAGACGCTGGGCGGCGCCCTGGCGGTCGCCGGACAACTGCCGGGGCGCGCGGGAGACGCCCTGGCCGTGGTGGCCCGGGAGGCGTTCACCGACGGGATGCGGGCGGCGGCGATCGCGGGAGCGGTACTGCTGGCCGGAGCGGCGGCCCTGGCGGCGCTGACGCTGCGCAAGGTCACCGCGGGCGAGAGGTAGGGAACACACGAACGCCGGGTGAGCTGAGGACTCCTCAGCTCACCCGGCGTCGTTTCGACCGGTCCGGGGTTCGGGGACGAGGCCGTTCAGGCCGAAGCGGTGGTCCGGGGGCGGCAGCCCCCGGGCACGGTCACCTCAGACGAGGTTCACCGAACGGGCGAACGTCGCCCCGATCTCCTCCGAGACCTCGGCCAGCACACCCGCCTCCACTGTGTCGTCGACCGTCAGGACGGCCAGCGCCTCGCCGCCCGCCGCCGCGCGGGCGACCTGCATGCCGGCGATGTTGATGCCCGCCTCGCCGAAGATGCGGCCCACGGTGCCGACGACGCCGGGACGGTCCTCGTAGCGCAGCACCACCATGTGGTCGGCGAGCGCGAGGTCGACGTCGTACTCGCCGACCGCGACGATCTTCTGCAGGTGCTTCGGGCCCGCCAGCGTGCCCGAGACCGACACCTCCTCGCCGCTGCTCAGCGTGCCGCGCACGATGACGACGTTGCGGTGGTCGGCGGACTCCGAGCTGGTGGTCAGCCGCACCTCGACGCCGCGCTCCTGCGCGAACAGCGGGGCGTTGACGTACGACACGGTCTCGTCGACCACGTCCTCGAAGACGCCCTTGAGGGCGCTGAGCTCCAGCACCTTCACGTCGTGCTGGGTGATCTCGCCGTACACCTCGACGTCGAGACGGACCGCGACCTCGCCCGCGAGGGCCGTGAAGATCCGGCCGAGACGCTCGGCGAGCGGCAGGCCCGGCTTCACGTCCTCGGCGATGACCCCGCCCTGGACGTTGACCGCGTCCGGCACCAGTTCGCCGGCGAGCGCGAGGCGCACCGACCTGGCGACGGCGATGCCCGCCTTCTCCTGGGCCTCGTCGGTGGAGGCGCCGAGGTGCGGGGTGCAGACGACCTGGTCGAGCTCGAAGAGCGGGGAGTCCGTGCAGGGCTCCTTCGCGTACACGTCGAGGCCGGCACCGGCGACGCGGCCCTCCTTGAGCGCCGAGTACAGCGCCTCCTCGTCGACGATGCCGCCGCGCGCGGCGTTGACGATCCGCACCGACGGCCTGACCTTGTGCAGCGCCTCGTCGCCGATGAGACCGACCGTCTCCGGGGTCTTCGGCAGGTGCACGGTGATGAAGTCGGAGGCCTCGAGCAGCTCGTCCAGCGACAACACCTTCACGCCCATCTGCGCGGCCCTGGCCGGCTGGACGTAGGGGTCGTAGGCGACGACCTTCATGCCGAAGGCCGACATGCGCTGGGCGACCAGCGCGCCGATGCGGCCGAGGCCGACGACACCGAGGGTCTTCTCCGCCAGCTCGACACCCGTGTACTTGCTGCGCTTCCACTCGCCGTTCTTCAGCGCGGTGTTGGCCTGCGGAATGTGGCGGGCGGTGGCGAGCAGGAGACCGCAGGCCAGCTCGGCGGCGGTCACGATGTTCGAGGTGGGTGCGTTGACGACCATCACGCCGGCCTTGGTGGCGGCGGAGACGTCCACGTTGTCCAGGCCGACGCCGGCTCGTGCGACGACCTTGAGTTTGTGCGCGGCGGCGATGGCCTCCGCGTCGACCTTGGTGGCGGAGCGGACCAGGATCGCGTCCACGTCGGCGATGGCGGGCAGCAGCTCGGCCCGGTCGGCGCCGTTGCAGTGGCGGATCTCGAAGTCGGGGCCGAGGGCGTCGACAGTCGCAGGCGACAGCTCTTCAGCGATGAGTACGACAGGTTTCGAGCTCACGTGAGTCCTCACAAGTCCCATGCATGCGGACGGCCGTCCCGACGGCCGCAGGCGGTGGAGGGTGCTAGCCGCGTGGAAGACGCACGACGCTGTGGGCCTGACGCGTATGTAGTACGGCAGTGTAGTGGCGCGGCGGAAGTCGTCCCGCGCCACTGCGGAAGGATCACCCGGACGTGGCTGTACACGGCGGCCAACACCCGAATCGGCCCCTCCGGCGTCGGAGGAGCGGGGTCCGGGGCGAAGCCCCGAGGTCCGGCCGCGGCACCGGGGACACCCGGGACCACGGCCGGACCGGCGGGGTCACTCCTCGTCGTTGACCCACGACATGAGCTTGCGCAGCTCCTTGCCGGTGGTCTCCAGCAGGTGGTTCTCGTCCTGCGTCTTGTACTCGTTGTACTTCTTCAGACCGCCGTGGTACTCGTCCATCCAGTTCTGGGCGAACGTGCCGTCCTGGATCTCGGCGAGGACCTGCTTCATCTCGGCCTTGGTGGCGTCGGTGATGATGCGCGGGCCGGTGACGTAGTCGCCCCACTCGGCGGTCTCGGAGACGGACCAGCGCATCTTCTCCAGGCCGCCCTCGTACATGAGGTCGACGATCAGCTTCAGCTCGTGCAGGCACTCGAAGTAGGCGATCTCCGGCTGGTAGCCCGCCTCGACCAGGGTCTCGAAGCCGGCCTTCACCAGCGCCGAGGTGCCACCGCACAGCACGGCCTGCTCACCGAACAGGTCGGTCTCGGTCTCCTCGGTGAAGGTCGTCTTGATGACGCCGGCGCGGGTACCGCCGATGGCCTTGGCGTACGACAGGGCCAGCTCGAAGGCGTTGCCGGTGGAGTCCTGCTCCACGGCCGCGATCGCGGGAACACCGCGACCCTCCTCGTACTGGCGGCGCACCAGGTGGCCCGGGCCCTTCGGGGCGACCAGGGCGACGTCCACACCGGCCGGCGGCTTGATGAAGCCGAAGCGGATGTTGAAGCCGTGGGCGAAGAACAGCGCGTCGCCGTCCTTCAGGTTCGGGGCGATGGACTCCTCGTAGACCTGGGCCTGGATCGGGTCCGGGATGAGGATCATGATGACGTCGGCCTCGGCGGCGGCCTCGGCCGGGGTCGCCACGCGCAGGCCCTGCTCCTCGGCCTTCGCCTTGGACTTGGAGCCCTCGTGCAGACCCACGCGGACGTCGACACCCGAGTCGCGCAGCGACAGGGCGTGGGCGTGGCCCTGGCTGCCGTAACCGATGACCGCGACCTTGCGGCCCTGGATGATGGACAGGTCGGCGTCGGCGTCGTAGAACAGCTCGGCCACTTTGGGTTCTCTCCTTGGGGTGCAGGTGTTGCGTCCCACCGTATGACGGCGGGCGGAAGGGAGGATTCGGGGTCTCGGTATACGGGCGGCCGGTGTCGGCCGCCCGGATCCGTCGTTATGCCGAACGGTCGAGGGCGCGCAGCGACCGGTCCGTGATCGACCGGGCACCGCGTCCGATCGCGATCGTGCCGGACTGGACGAGCTCCTTGATGCCGAACGGCTCCAGCATCTTGAGCATGGCCTCCAGCTTGTCGCTGCCGCCGGTGGCCTCGATGGTGACGGCCTCCGGGGAGACGTCGACGGTCTTGGCGCGGAACAGCTGGACGATCTCGATGATCTGCGAGCGCGTCTCGTTGTCGGCACGCACCTTCACCAGAACGAGTTCACGCTGAACGGCCGCACCCGGCTCCAGCTCGACGATCTTCAGCACGTTGACGAGCTTGTTGAGCTGCTTCGTCACCTGCTCGAGCGGCAGGTCGTCGACACTCACCACGATGGTGATGCGGGAGATGTCGGGGTGCTCGGTGACACCGACGGCGAGCGAGTCGATGTTGAAGCCGCGGCGGGAGAAGAGGGCGGCGATCCGGGCCAGGATGCCCGGGGTGTTCTCCACCAGGACGGAGAGCGTGTGCTTGGACATTTCTCGTTCGTCTCTCTCGCTCAGTCGTCTTCGTTGTCGCCGAAGTTCGGGCGGACGTCCCGGGCGGCCATGACCTCGTCGTTGGAGGTACCGGCCGCGACCATCGGCCACACCATCGCGTCCTCGTGGACGATGAAGTCCACGACGACCGGGCGGTCGTTGATCGAGTTCGCCTCTTCGATGACCTTGTCGAGGTCGTCCGGGGACTCGCAGCGGATGGCGTAACAGCCCATCGCCTCCGACAGCTTCACGAAGTCGGGGACGCGGGTGCCGGCGCTCGGCTCCTTGCCACTGGCCCCGGGGCCGGAGTGCAGCACGGTGTTGGAGTAGCGCTGGTTGTAGAAGAGGGTCTGCCACTGGCGGACCATCCCGAGGGCGCCGTTGTTGATGATGGCGACCTTGATCGGGATGTTGTTCAGGGCGCAGGTGGTGAGTTCCTGGTTGGTCATCTGGAAGCAGCCGTCGCCGTCGACCGCCCAGACGGTCTGGTCCGGCGCTCCGGCCTTGGCGCCCATCGCGGCCGGGACCGCGTAGCCCATCGTTCCGGCACCGCCGGAGTTCAGCCAGGTCGCGGGCCGCTCGTACTGGATGTAGTGCGCGGCCCACATCTGGTGCTGGCCGACGCCCGCGGCGAAGATCGTGCCCTCGGGCGCGAGCTGCCCGATGCGCTCGATGACCTGCTGCGGCGACAGCGAGCCGTTGTCCGGCTGCTCGTAGCCGAGCGGGTACGTCTCGCGCCACCGGTTGAGGTCCCTCCACCAGGCGGTGTAGTCGCCCCGGTGGCCCTCGCTGTGCTCCTTCTGCACGGCCTGGACCAGGTCGGCGATGACCTCCCGGGCGTCCCCGACGATCGGCACGTCGGCGGCGCGGTTCTTGCCGATCTCGGCCGGGTCGATGTCGGCGTGGACGATCTTGGCGTACGGGGCGAAGCTGTCCAGCTTGCCGGTGACGCGGTCGTCGAAGCGGGCTCCGAGGGCGACGATCAGGTCGGCCTTCTGCAGCGCGGTGACGGCGGTGACCGCACCGTGCATGCCCGGCATTCCCACGTGCAGCTCGTGACTGTCGGGGAATGCGCCGAGCGCCATCAGGGTGGTGGTGACGGGCGCTCCGGTGAGTTCGGCGAGGACCTTCAGCTCGGCGGTGGCCTGTGCCTTCAGCACACCGCCGCCGACGTACAGGACGGGCCTCTTCGCCGAGGTGATCAGCTTGGCGGCCTCGCGGATCTGCTTGGCGTGCGGCTTGGTCACCGGGCGGTAGCCGGGCAGGTCCATGACCGGCGGCCAGGTGAAGGTGGTCTGGGCCTGGAGGGCGTCCTTGGCGATGTCGACCAGGACCGGGCCCGGGCGGCCGGTGGAGGCGATGTGGAACGCCTGCGCGATCACCCGCGGGATGTCCTCGGCCTTGGTGACGAGGAAGTTGTGCTTGGTGATCGGCATCGTGATGCCGACGATGTCCGCTTCCTGGAAGGCGTCCGTGCCGATCGCCTTGGAGGCGACCTGGCCGGTGATCGCGACCATCGGCACGGAGTCCATGTGGGCGTCGGCGATCGGGGTGACCAGGTTGGTGGCGCCGGGTCCCGAGGTCGCCATGCAGACACCGACCCTGCCGGTGGCCTGCGCGTATCCGGTGGCCGCGTGGCCGGCGCCCTGCTCGTGGCGGACCAGGACGTGGCGGACCCGGGTGGAGTCCATCAGCGGGTCGTACGCCGGAAGGATGGCACCGCCGGGGATGCCGAACACCGTGTCGGCCCCGACCTCCTCGAGAGAGCGGATGAGGGACTGCGCACCCGTGACGCGCTCGGGCGCGGACTGTCCTCCGGATCGGGGCCGCGGCTGCGGCTGATGGGCCCCGGTGGCCTGCTCGGTCATCGGCATTCTCTTCTCGATGCTGAGGGTTTTTTGCGAAGTTTGTGCGGTCTACGACTGTTGTACGGCAGGTGCCTGTGCAACAAAAAACCCCTCGTGCCGTGAGGCAAGCGAGGGGAGCGCGCCGGGAGGTGGTCGCTGGGAGTTCCGGGTCCGTCCGGACGTCACCAGCGTCAGCCGACGCGCTTTCCAAGTACGAGAATTCGGGTGCGCATGGCACAGACCCTCTCTCCGGCACGCACCACGTGTCAAGTGGGTGGGACGGGAGTCTCATCATGTGAGCGCGGGGCAGTTCCCCCACCGGCCCGGCGGGCACACCACCGGTGTACACCCCCGGACCGCTTTCCGTGGCTCGTTCACCTCCGGGGCGCCACCGTCGGGGTCGAGGCCACGACCGTGCTCAACCCCTCGGGCCTCCGCGCGGTCGCACCGTCGACGCCGACACACTCCTTCGGCTCTCTCGTGCCACCCGCGAACGCGGGTTCGGCCGGTCCGTTCGGCACCGGATAGTGGCCGGAACCGAGCGCCCGGCGCAGCCGGTACTCGTCCAGCGGCCCGGAGAAGGCCATGCCCTGTCCGTGCGTGCAGCCCATCGCGCGCAGCGCCACGACCTGCTCCGGGAGGTCCACGCCGTCGGCCACGGACTGCAGTCCGAGGTCGGCGGCGATCCGCAGCAGCCCGCTGGTGATCTTGTGCAGCCGCGCGGACTCGACGACGCCCTCCACCAGGCCGCGGTCGAGTTTCAGCGCGTCGACGGGGAGTCTGCGCAGGGCCGTGATCGCCGCGTACCCGCTGCCGAAGCCGTCGAGCGAGATCCGGACGCCGAGCCTGCGCAGGGCGCTCAGCCGGCGCTCCAGCTCGTCCAGCGAGACCCGGGGGTCGGTGTCGGACAGCTCGATCACCAGGGACCCGGACGGCAGCCCGTGCCGGGTCAGCAGGGCCTCGATCGAGGCCGGCGGCATCGACCGGTCGAGCAGCCGGCGGGCGTTCATCCGGACGGCCACCGGAACGGCGACTCCGGCCGCGGCGCGTTCGGCGGCCTGCTCGACGGCCTCCTCCAGCATCCAGCGCCCCAGCTCGGCGGTCTTGTCGCTGTCCTCGGCCACGCGCAGGAACTCGGCCGGGGTGAACAGCACGCCCTGGGACGAGCGCCACCGCGCCTGGGCGGTGACCGCCGTGATCCGGCCGTCCTCCAGACACACCACCGGCTGGTGCAGCAGCGCGAACTCGCCGTCGTGCAGGGCGACCCGCAGGCGGCTCGCCAGCTCCGCCTTGCGTACGACGTCCTGCTGCATCTGTGGGGCGTACAGCTCGACCCGGCCCTTGCCGCCCGCCTTGGCGCGGTACATGGCGAGGTCGGCGTTGCGGAGCAACTCGCCCGCACCGAGGCCGGGTTCGGCGAAGGCGACCCCGATGGACGCCGCTACCCGGACATCGTTGCCGTCGATGATGTAGGGCTGCGAAAGCGTGATCCTGAGGCGGTCGGCGAGCTCCTGGATGTGGCGTTCGCGGGCGCTGCGGTCGCGGGTGCCGTCCCCGACGATCAGGGCCGCGAACTCGTCGCCGCCGAGCCGGGAGGCGGTATCGCCGTACCGCACGGCGTCCTGCAGTCTGCGGGCGGCTTGGACGAGCAGCTCGTCCCCGGCCTGGTGTCCGATCGTGTCGTTGACGGCCTTGAAGCCGTCCAGGTCGATGAAGAGGACGGCCGTGCCGCGGTCGGAGGAACGGCGGCCCGACAGTGCCTGCTGGACCCGCCGGGTGAACAGGGCGCGGTTGGGCAGGTCGGTGAGCGGGTCGTGCTCGGCGTTGTGCTGGAGCTGCGCCTGCAACCGCACTCTCTCGGTCACGTCCCGGCTGTTGAAGATGAGGCCGCCGTGGTGACGGTTGACGGTCGACTCGACGTTGAGCCAGCCGCCGTCGCCGGACCGGAAGCGGCACTCGATGCGCGTGGTGGGTTCCCCCTGGGGGCTGGCGGCGAGGAAGCGGCGCACCTCGTGCACCACGCAGCCCAGGTCCTCCGGGTGGATGAGGCCGGCCAGCTCGGTGCCGACGAGCTCCTCCGCGGGGCGGCCGTAGACCCCGGCGGCCGCCGGGGAGACGTACCGGAGGATGCCGTTGGGGGCGGCGATCATGATGACGTCGCTGGAGCCCTGCACCAGGGAGCGGAAGTGGTTCTCCTTCTGCGCCAGTTCCTGGGTGAGGGTGATGTTGTCGAGCAGCATGATGCCCTGGCGCACCACGAGGGCGAGCACGACCGTGCCGCCCGTCAGCAGCACCACGCGGTCCACGCTGTTGCCGTTGAGGACGTTGTAGAGGATGCCCAGCGTGCAGACGGCGGCGGCGAGGTACGGCGTGAGCGCGGCCAGCGAACCGGTGATGGGCCGGGTGGCCGGATACCGGCTGTGATCGCCGCCCTGCGGTGGTGCGGGGTGGGGCGGCCCGGTGCGCTGCCCGGGCAGGTGCTCGCGCACCACACGCGTGTGCCCGTCGTCGACCGCGCCGCCCTTGCGCGGGGCGGCCCAGGGGGCGTACGCGAGGAGCAGCGAGCCGGCGAACCAGCCCGCGTCGAGGAGCTGGCCCGAGCGGTAGTTGTTGTGCAGCAGCGGCGAGGTGAACAGGGCGTCGCACATCACGGTGAGGGCCAAGGCCCCGATCGCGGTGTTCACGGCCGTACGGTTGCCGGGTGCGCGCCGGAAGTGCAGCGCGAGGACCATGCTGACCAGGGCGATGTCCAGCAGCGGGTAGGCGAGCGAGAGCGCGGTGTGCGCCACGCTCGGCCCCTCGGACTTCGCCGCCTGCGCGAGGGCCAGGCTCCAGGCGAGCGTGAGCAGCGAGCCGCCGATCAGCCAGGCGTCCAGGGCGAGGCAGCCCCAGCCCGCCTTCGTCACCGGACGCTTGGCCAGCACGAGCAGACCCACGATGGCGGGCGGGGCGAAGCACAGGAAGAACAGGTCGGCGTAGCTGGGGCTGGGCACGGGCCGTCCCAGGACGACCTCGTACCATCCCCAGACCAGGTTGCCGAGGGCGGCCATCGCCGAGGACAGCGCGAACAGCAGCCAGGCGGGTCGGAAGCGGATGCGGCGGCTACGGGCGTAGAGGAAGCAGGACACGGCGGCCGCGCCGGCCGCGGCGCTCAGCCCGAAGTCGCCCATGACCAGAGCGACTTCGCTGGAACCCCAGCCGAGCGCGGAACCGACGGCGTATCCCGCGCAGACCAGGGCCAGGACGAGTTGCTGCACCAGGCTCGTGCCGCTGTCGGGGACCGGCGGACGCGGAAGCCGCGTCCTCGGCGCACTCGGCGAGGGCTGTGCCCGCAGCGCTCCGGGGAGCGTGGTCGTGGGGGGCGGGGGCGAGCTCACCGGGCCCTCCAGGTCCGCGCCGCTCCCGGGTCCCGGGGGTCCCGGTGCGCCGGGTGCGCCTGCCTCCTGCGGCTGCTGTGGTGACGGTGGTGCGGACTCTGCCGACTGCCGTGACCGGTCTGCCGGCCGTCGGGATGGCTGCTGTGGTGACCGCGCCTGCGCACGGTCGTGCGCCAGGGTCGTCGGCGGCCTCGCCGCGTCGGATCGTTCGTCCATAGGCCGTGCATCGCCCGTCGCCCCCCTCACAGTCTGAAATGTCCATCCCCGGCGCCGAACGGTGCACGGCGCAGCCCCTGTCGGGACGATACACCAGTCTCGTCACTCAGGGACATAGTTCCTCTACGCTCCGTGACGGCCGAAGAGGTCGTGCATACGCACAGCATCCAGAGGGTTGCGGAGGGTACCGGAAACGGGTTACGCGCCGGTTGCGCGCGCTCCGTGGACCGCGCGCACGACGCTCGTCCCGCTGTCGTCACCCACCCGCTGTGCCCGTCGTACGGATCACGTTGCGCAGGGGTTCCCGGTTCACGAACCGGCCCAACTGGTCCACCAACAGGCGCTTCGCACGCGGCAGGAAGGCGGAGGTCGGCCCCCCGACATGGGGGCTGACGAGCACGCCCGGCGCCTGCCACAGGGGATGCCCCGGAGGCAGCGGCTCCGGGTCCGTCACGTCGAGGGCGGCGGTGAGGCGGCCGGTCTCCAGCTCGGCGAGCAGCGCCTTGGTGTCGACGACCGGGCCGCGGGCCACGTTGACCAGCAGCGCGCCGTCCTTCATCCGGGCCAGGAAGTCGGCGTCGGCCAGGTGGCGGGTGGTCTCGGTGAGGGGCGTGGACAGGATGACCACGTCCGCCTCCGGCAGCAGGGCGGGCAGGTCGGTGAGTGGGTGCACCGGTCCGCGCGCCGAGGTGCGCCCTGAGCGCGCGACGCGCGCCACCCGCGCGAGCTCGAAGGGCGCGAGCCGGTCCTCGATGGCGGATCCGATCGAGCCGTAGCCGACGATGAGGACGTTGCGGTCCGCGAGGGCGGGCCTGAATCCGCCGAGCCATTCCCCGCGGTCCTGGGCCCGGACGAAGTCCGGGACGCCCCGCAGCGAGGCGAGGATCAGGGTGAGCGTGAGCTCGGCGGTGCTCGCCTCGTGCACTCCGCGCGCGTTGCACAGCCGCACGCCGGGATGCAGACCCGCCAGGCCCGGTTCCACGTGGTCGGTGCCGGCCGACAGCGTCTGCACGACCTCCAGGGAACTCATCGCGGGCAGGGGCCGCCGTCCGACCTCGGCGGGCTTCATGTAGGGGACCACGTAGAAAGCGCAGTCGGCCGGGTCCGCCGGGAAGCTCTCGCCCCCGTCCCAGAAACGGTAGTCCGGGCCTTCCGGCAGCCCTTCGATCTCGTCCGGCGGGATGGGGAGCCACACGTCAGTACTCATGGTGTGGAGGCTATGTCAGGCACACGTCGACGCAGAGGTTAGGTTGGTGGGTCAGGAGAGGGAGGGTCACGAGCAGGTGGAGCGCAGGACGATCGGCGCGGCGGCGCTCGCGGTGGGAGCCGTCGGACTCGGGTGCATGCCGATGAGCTGGGCCTACAGCGGGTCGCGGCAACGGGGCGAGCAGTCACTCAGGGCCGTGCACCGGGCGCTGGACTCGGGCTCGACGCTCCTCGACACGGCCGACATGTACGGCCCGTTCACCAACGAGCTGCTGGTGGGGCGGGTGCTGAGGGAACGGCGCCGGGACGCCTTCGTGTCGACCAAGGTCGGTCTGCTGGTGGGTGAGCAGCATGTGGTGGCCAACGGCCGCCCGGGTTACGTGCGGCGGGCGTGCGACGCCTCGCTGCGGCGCCTGCAGACGGATGTGATCGACCTCTACCAGCTGCACCGGGCGGACCCGGAGGTTCCGGTCGAGGAGACCTGGGGGGCGATGGGGGAACTCGTCCGGGCCGGAAAGGTACGGGCGTTGGGGCTCTGCGCGGTGGGGGCGCGGGGCGGCCGCCGCTCCGGGGGCCGGCTGCACGACGCGACGATCCGGCAGTTGCGCCGGGTGCAGCAGGTCTTCCCGGTGAGCGCGGTGCAGGCGGAGCTGTCGGTGTGGTCACCGGAGGCGCTGGAGGGGCTGCTGCCCTGGTGCGAGGCGCGGGGTGTCGGTTTCCTGGCGGCGATGCCGCTCGGCAACGGCTTCCTGACCGGCACGCTGACCCCCGGCGAGGGCTTCGAACCGGACGACGTGCGCGCCCGCCATCCCCGCTTCACCGCGGAGATGATGGCCGCGAACCAGCCGATCGTGGTCGGCCTGCGCCGGGTGGCCCGCCGCCACGGCGAGACCGTCACACCCGCCCAGGTCGCCCTGGCGTGGGTCCTGGCGCAGGGCCGGCACGTGGTTCCGGTGCCGGGCGCCAAGCGGGAGCGGTGGGTGACGGAGAACGCGGGCGCGACCGGACTGCGTCTGACGGCGGAGGACCTGAGGGAGCTGGCGGAGCTGCCGCGGGCACGGGGATCCTGGGACTGAGTGGGGTTCCGGTACCGGGTCGGTCGCTGCAACCGGGCCTCGGCGATGCGGGCCTCCGATTCAGGCCTCGACGATTCGGGATTCGTTGATCGGGAACCCGTGGGGCGCGAGCGGTGTATGAAAAGGAGAACCCGCCGCGTCGAAGGGACCCGATCGTGCAACGTCGAGCTGTGTCGGCCGTCATGGCCACGGCCGCGCTCCTGCTCACGGCCGGCTGTTCCGCCGGTGACACAGGAGCGGGCGACCCATCGGCAGGCGGCGGGAGCGCGTCGTCGAGCGACGCGGGTTCGCGGTCGCCGTCCTCGCAGCGCGCCGCCGAGGCGACACCTCCCGCGAAGGGCTCGGTGAAGGTGGTCCGCACCGTCGCCGAGAACCTCAAGACCCCCTGGGGCCTGGCCCCCCTCCCCGCCGGCGGCCTCCTCGTCTCCTCCCGCGACGAGGGCACGATCACCCGGATCGACGAGAAGACGGGCCGGAAGACCGAGCTCGGCCAGGTGCCGGGGGTGTCCGCGGCCGGGGAAGGCGGTCTGCTGGGCATCGCCCTGTCCCCCGACTTCGCCTCGGACCGCATGATCTACGCCTACTTCACCTCGGCCTCGGACAACCGCGTCGTCCGCGTGCTGTACGAGGACGAGAAGCCGGCCGGCGAGCAACTGGGCGCCCCGGACACGGTCTTCAAGGGCATCCCGAAGGGCTTCATCCACAACGGCGGCCGAATCGCCTTCGGCCCCGACAAGATGCTGTACGCGGGCACGGGCGAGAGCGGTGACCGTGGTCTGGCCCAGGACAAGAAGTCCCTCGGCGGCAAGATCCTCCGTCTGACCCCCGAGGGCGAGCCGGCCCCGGGCAACCCCTTCCCCGACTCCCCCGTGTACTCCTACGGCCACCGCAATGTGCAGGGTCTCGCCTGGGACGACAAACAGCGCCTGTTCGCCTCGGAGTTCGGCCAGGACACCTGGGACGAGCTGAACGCGATCAAGCCGGGCGACGACTACGGCTGGCCGGACGCCGAGGGCAGGTCCGGCGATGCCAAGTACCACAACCCGACAGCCCAGTGGCACACCGACGACGCCTCCCCCAGCGGCATCGCCTACGCCGAGGGCTCCGTCTGGATGGCCGGTCTGAAGGGCCAGCGCCTGTGGCGCGTCCCGCTGAAGGGCACGGCGACCTCGGCGGACCCGCAGTCCTTCCTCGAGGGCGAGTACGGCCGGCTGCGCACCGTGGTGTCGGCCGGCGGCGACCGGCTGTGGGTCACGACCAGCAACACGGACGGACGGGGGAGCCCGGAGGACGGGGACGACCGGATACTGGAGCTGCGGGTGACCTAGTGCCGCAACAGGCAACGTTCGCCCCGTCGCGACGCCCGGCACGCCCTCTCGCCGCACCGGCCGAAAGCCCATGGACATCCAGTACGAGGACTTCCGGCCGGCACACCGAGAGCACGCACCGGACGCCGCTCCTTGACGGGCAAACGTTGCCTGCCGCGGCACTAGGGCCTGTGCAGGCGATGACTCCGGCCGCGGCTCCCGGGCGCGGGATCGGCTGCCGGCTCGAAGCCCGCACCACTCCCCTTCCCCCTGGCCTCAGTCCTCGGCCTCGCTCCCGGCGCCTGCCGCGGGCTCATCGGCCGGGTCCTTCGAGGGCAGTCGTACGACGACCTTTCCCGAGGTGAGGTCTATCGGGCCGCGCCCCGGGTCGCCGTCTCCGACGTCCTCCCGGGTCAGTTCCAGCCGCTTCTGTTCGTCGTGGGTGTGCTTGCGACCGGGTGCGAACAGTTCCTCGAACATGTTGAACACGGCGCCTCCCCTGCCGGTCCCTGACAGCGTACGCCTCAGCCCGCCGACGGGGCCTTGAGGACGTCCGGCGGGAACAGTCCCAGCCGGTGGGCCACCGCCGCGGCCTCTCCTCTGCCCGAGACGCCGAGCTTGCCGAGGATGTTCGACACGTGGACGCTCGCCGTCTTCGGGGAGATGAACAGTTCCTCGGCGATCTGGCGGTTGGTGCGGCCGGCCGCGACCAGGCGCAGCACGTCGCGTTCCCGGCTCGTGAGCCCGAGGGCCGCGACCGGATCGGCGGGAACCGCCGACCGCCGCGGGGCGCCGGTGAGGGCGAGGCGGGCGCGCTGGGCGAGCAGCGTGACGGAGTCGACGAGCGGGCGGGCACCCAGGTGGCCGGCGACGGCATGCGAGAGACGCAGCAGCTCGGTGGCCCGGTCGCGTTCCTCGTCGCCGCCTGCCGCGAGCAGGGCCTCTGCCAGGCGATGGCGGACGCGGGCGAGGTCGTACGGGTTCTCGAGTTCCTCGAAGGCCGCGACCACCTCCGTCCAGGTGTGGGCGGTCGCCCGGCCCTCGGCGCGGTGGAGCTCGGCGCGGACCCACTTGTCGTGGGCGAGCCAGATCGGGGCGCCGGTGGTGGTCTTTCGGGCTGCTTCGGAGATCCGTTCGAGGACGGCTGCGCGTCCCTCGGTCAGGGCGGGCAGGGGCGGGGCGTCCGCCTCCGCGGTGGCCGCGGCCAGCAGCAGCGGCCAGGCGTAGCGCTGGGTGCCGGTGGGGAATCCGGCGTCGAGGGCGCGGGTGAGTTCCGCGCGGACGTCGAGGAGTCGGCCTTCACCGGCGGCGACGCCGATGGCGAGGCAGGCCAGCGGTATCGACTGCGCGGGGGCGGGGCCGTGGGCGGCGAACTGCGCCCGTACGTAGGTCACATGGCGGGCGGCCTCGGCCACCTCGCCTCGGTCCAGCGCGACCTGGGCCAGGCTCAGTGCGCTCCCGGTGTGCGGCCTGGCGTCCCGTCCGAGCCGTAGGGCGGTCTCCGCGGCCTCGACGGCCTCGTCCCAGCGGCCGAGTGAGTGGAGCGACTCGGAGAGGTTGCCCCACACCCAGGCCTCGGAGTCCAGCAGGCCGAACTTCCGGGTGCCCGCGGCGCCTTCCTCGAGGAGTGCGACCGCCTCCCGGGAGCGGCCGACCGCCTGGAGTTCCGCCGGCAGGTTCACATAGGCGCGGCCGAGGACGAACGGGCTGTCGGCCTCGAGGGCCCGCTGCTTGACCTCGTACATCTGCGCGAGGCCCGCTTCGACATCGCCCGCGTCGACCATGAGGACGCCCATCGTGATGCGGGCGTTGAGCTCGATCTCGTGGGCGCCCACCATCTGGGCGTACTCCACGGCACGCTCGGCGGAGGAGAGGGCCTCGGGACCGGGCGCGTGCATCATCGACCAGCTGGCGACGGAGCCCAGCACCTCGGCGTGCACCTCGGACGGCGGCATGCCGCGCACCAGTTCCTGCGCGGTGGACAGCTCCGCCCAGCCGTCGCCGCCGTGGGTCCGGGCCTGGACCAGCCGGGAGCGCTGCACCCAGAACCAGGCCGCGCGCAGCGGGTCGTCCTCGTCCTCCAGGAGCCGCAGCGCCCGCTTGGTGATCTTGAAGGCGCGTTCGCGCTCCCCGCACAGCCGCCCGGCGACGGCGGCCTCCGCCAGGAGGTCGAGGTAGCCGAGCGGGGTGGTCTCCGGGTCGCAGCCGCTGGGCGGGTAGACCTCGGTGTAGCCCGCGGGACGCAGCCGCGCCCGCACCTCCTCGGGGGCGGCGTCCCACAGTTCCATCGCCCGTTCCAGCAGCCGCAGTTGCTCGCTGTAGGCGTGGCGGCGGCGGGCGGCGACGGAGGCGTCCAGGACGGCGGGCAGGGCCTTGGCGGCGTCGTGGGCGTGGTACCAGTAGCTGGCCAGGCGCATGACACGTTCGTCGGCGGGGACGAGCGTGGGGTCGGCTTCCAGGGCTTCGGCGTAGCGGCGGTTCAGGCGGGAGCGTTCGCCGGGCAGGAGGTCGTCGCTGACGGCCTCGCGGACCAGCGAGTGACGGAAGCGGTAGCCGTCGCCGCCGGGCGTGGCGAGGAGGATGTGGGCGTTGACGGCGGCCCGCAGCGCCTCGATGAGGTCGTCCTCGGCGAGCCGGGCCACGTCGGCGAGCAGCCGGTACTCGACGGTGGAGCCTCCCTCGGCGACGATCCGGGCGACCCGCTGGGCGCTTTCGGGCAGGCTTTCCACGCGCACGAGGAGCAGGTCGCGCAGGGAGTCGGTGAGGCCGGTGCAGCAGCCTTCGTGGACGGCGACGGCGAGCTCCTCCACGAAGAAGGCGTTGCCGTCGGAGCGTTCGAAGATGTCGTCGACATCGGTCGGGTCGGGTTCGCGGGCGAGGATGCCGGCGATCTGACGCCCGACCTCGGCGCGGTTGAAGCGGCCGAGTTCGACGCGGCGAACGGTGCGCAGCCGGTCGAGTTCGGCGAGCAGCGGGCGCAGCGGATGGCGGCGGTGGATGTCGTCGGCGCGGTAGGTGGCGAGGATGACGAGGCGGCCGGTGCGCAGGGTGCGGAAGAGGTAGGCGAGGAGGTGGCGGGTGGAGGCGTCGGCCCAGTGCAGGTCCTCCAGGGCGACGACGACCGTACGGTCGGCGGCGACGCGTTCCAGCAGGCGGGCGGTGAGTTCGAAGAGGCGGGCCATGCCTTCCTCGTCGTCCCGGCGGGTGCCGCGGGCCGTGGCCGGCTCACCGAGTTCGGGCAGCAGGCGGGCCAGTTCCTCGTCCTGGCCGGCGGCCGCGGCGGCGAGTTCCCGGGGCAGTTCGCGGCGCAGGGCGCGCAGCGCGGTGGAGAAGGGCGCGAAGGGCAGTCCGTCGGCGCCGATCTCGACGCAGCCGCCGAGCGCGACGACTGCGCCCTGCCGGCAGGCGGCGGTGGCGAACTCCTCGACGAGGCGGGTCTTGCCGACCCCGGCCTCGCCGCCGAGCAGCAGCGCCTGCGGCTCGCCCGCGGTGGCGCGGGCGAGCGCGTCGTTCAGCGCGTGCAGCTCGTCGGTGCGGCCGACGAACACCGGACTGACGGATCTGGTTTCCACGGGCCCGAGCATGGCACGGGCCTCCGACAGCGGTGCACCGGTTTTCGCCAGGACGGCCGCCGCGGCCGCCGCGGGGAGGAGCAGCGGACCGTGGCCGGAGGCCGGCGTGGTACGGCCGTCCTGCCGTGCCCCGGTGTTCACGCGGTGCGCGGCGACCGGTGCCGGCGGGAGCGGGTGGTATGCACCTCACCCTCGGCGTCGTGGCGGGCTGCCTCGCGGCGGGCGGCGCGACGGCCGCGGACGACCTCGCGGGCCAGCCGCTCGTGCGCGGCCCGGCGGATCAGTTCGGCGGAACGCAGCTGCTGGATCTCGTACTCGTACATGGCAAGTCCCTTGGAAGAGGCGGTTTTTCGGCTTCGCTCTGTGCGATGCCTCAACCTTCGTCCGCCAGGGGGGTCCGCCACATCGGGAGAGTTCCGCATCTTCGGCGGCGTGGGGGGCCTTAGGCATGCGTGAGGGGCCTCAGGAGCGTCCGTAAGGTGCCTACGAACGCCCTAAGACCCCTCAGGACCTGTGGTGATTCAGGTGGCGGACGGCAGTCCGAGCAGGATGTCGGTGTACTTGAGGACGGCCAGCAGCAGGCCGATGACGCCGAGCGCGACGCCTCCCCAGGCGACCGACTTGATCCACGCGGCCTGCGGCCTGCCGGGGGCGCCGAACGCGGGGCGGGCCAGCACGACGACGCCGACGATCAGCGCGGCCAGCGCGAACAGGCCGCCCCACAGCGCGGTGGTGTGCCAGGCGTCGCCGTAGATCTCCTTGACCTGGGTGGAGACGCTCGCGCTCGAGGAGGTCCTGAGCTGTCCGACGAGGGTCTCGCGGGCGGCGGCGACGGTCGCGATCCAGCCACCGGTGAGCGAGACGAGGCCCAGCGCGGCGGAGACGACGGCTGCGGCGCCCTGGCCGACACCGGAGGACTGGTCGCCGGTCGGGTCCACGGCCTCCAGGACGATGCCGTCCTCGGTGTCGTCGTCCTCGACGGCGTCCGCCTCGACGGCGTCGGCCGAGGTCTCACCGTCTGCCGGGACGCCGGCCTGGGCCCCGGTCCGCGTGGCCTCGTCGGTCTTGGTGACCTCCACCTTCTCCTTGTCGGTCGTCGCCTCGGCGCCGGTCTCGTCCACTGTCTTGGTTCCCATGCCCCGCACCGTACGGACGGAGTCTGAGAGGTTCCTTAACGACCGCTGTGCGCGGCACCCGCGCGTGCCGCACGCCACTCGGGGGCGAGGATCGACCACACCTCGAGGTCGTGCCGTACGCCGCGGTGGGGGTAGCTCTCGCGCCGTACCCCGTCCTGGGTCATGCCCAGCCGCCGGGCCACGTTCAGACTCGGCCGGTTGCCGGCGGAGGCCACCCACTCGACCCGGTGGATCCCGCGCCGCTCGACGGCGAAGTCGATCAGCACCCGCATCGCGCGCGTGACCAGTCCGCGCCCGGTGCCGGCGGGTTCCAGCCAGCAGCCGACCTCGCAGTTGCCGTTCGCCGCGTCGAAGTTGAGGAAGAGCACGCCGCCCACGAGCTTGCCCTCCAGCCACAGCCCGTGCAGGGAGGCGGTGTCGGCGGCGCGCATGTCGGCGTACCGCTGGAGCGCGTCCCGCGCGGACGTCACGTCGACGGCGCTCTCCCCGAACGGGATGTACTGGTTGATGAAGTCCCTGCCCCGCTCCAGGTGCGCCAGGAACTCCTCGGCGTGCCACGGCTCCAGGGGGCGCAGTTCGGCTCCGTCGTCACCCAGGGATATCGCGTACATCCCGCTGCCGCTCCTTCGCCAGTACGTCCGCCACCTCGGCGTCCGTCGCAGCGGCCAGCCTCTCATGGGCGGCACGGCACTCGGGAGGTTCGATGCTGATGCGGGGCAGGTACCGGTCGAGCCGGCGGGGCAGCCACCAGTTGGCGCCGCCGAGCAGGTGCATGAGCGCCGGGACCAGCAGCGTGCGCAGGACGAAGGCGTCCAG
This sequence comes from Streptomyces sp. NBC_00289, assembly GCF_041435115.1. Taxonomy (NCBI): domain Bacteria; kingdom Bacillati; phylum Actinomycetota; class Actinomycetes; order Kitasatosporales; family Streptomycetaceae; genus Streptomyces; species Streptomyces sp. NBC_00289. Next base: position 3,532,459 of record NZ_CP108046.1, read on the forward strand.
GGCGACGGCGGCGGCGAGCGCGATGCCGAACATGGCGATCACGCGGTCGCCGCTGAGCACGAAGGCCAGGAAGACGGAGATCATGATGACCGCGGCGGAGTTGATCACCCGGCTGGTCTCGGCGAGGCCGACCCGGACGGCCCGCCGGTTGTCGCCGGTCTCCAGCCACTCCTCGTACATGCGGCTGACCAGGAAGACCTGGTAGTCCATGGAGAGCCCGAAGAGCACCGAGACCATGATCACGGGCAGGAAGGGCTCTATCGGCCCGGCCCGGCCCAGTCCGAGCAGTTCGCCGCCCCATCCCCACTGGAAGATCGCGACGACGACGCCGAAGGCGGCCGCGACGGCGGCGACGTTCATCGCGGCGGCCTTGAGCGGGATGCCGACGGACCGGAAGGCGAGCAGGAGCAGCAGACAGCCGAGGCCGATGACGACGCCGACGAACAGGGGCAGTTTGGCGACGATGACGTCGGCGAAGTCGTCGTAGCCGGCTGTCACGCCGCCGACGTGGATGTCGAGCGAGGTGCCGGTCTCGGCGCGGGGCAGCACCTCGGTGCGCAGCCGGTCGACGAGGTCGCTGGTCCGCTGCGACTGCGGTGCCGAGTCCGGGACGATGGTGAAGTACGCCGTGTCGCCACCGGTGTCGTAGGTCACCGGCGTCACCGACGCGACGCCCTCGGTGGTGCGGATGGTGGCGTCGAGGTTGTCGAGCATGAGCTTGTCCTCGGCGCCGGCGACCCTGGTGACGAGGGTGAGGGGGCCGTTCACGCCGGGCCCGAAGCCTCCGCCGCGCTCGTCCGCGCCCGAGCCGGAGGGGTTCCCGGCGAGCAGGTCGTAGGCCTGGCGGGTGGTCGAGGACGTGGGGTCGTTGCCCTGGTCGGAGGTGCCCAGCCGGAGAGAGAGCGTGGGCAGGGCGAGGACGGTGATGACGGCGAGGGCGACGGCACCGAGCACCTTGGGGTGGCGCTCCACGAACGCCGACCAGCGGGCGGCGAGCCCGGTCGGCAGTTCGGGCTGGGGGCCGTGCTCCGCCAGCCGTCTCCGCTCCCGTCTGCTCAGGGCGCGCGGGCCGATGAAGGAGAGCAGGGCGGGCAGCAGGGTCACGGAGGCGGCGACGGTCAGCACCACGGTCAGCGAGGCCGCGACGGCGACGCCGTTGAGGAAGCTCAGCCGCAGGATCAGCATCCCCAGCAGGGCGATGCAAACGGTGGCACCCGCGAACACGACCGCGCGCCCGGTGGTGGTCACGGCGTTCGTGGCGGCCTCGGCGACGGTGAGTCCGCGTTTCAGCCCGCGCCGGTGCCGGGTGACGATGAACAGCGCGTAGTCGATACCGACACCGAGGCCGATCAGCAAGCCGAGCATCGGGGCGAAGTCGGCGACGGTCATGGCGTGTCCGAGGAGCACGATCGCGGCGTAGGCGGTACCGACGCTCACCAGCGCGGTGGCGATGGGCAGCAGCGAGGCGGCGAGCGAGCCGAAGGCGAGGAACAGGACGACCGCGGCGACGGCCACACCGACGACCTCGGCCACGTGCCCGCCGGACGGCTCGGTGAGCGCGACGGCACTGCCGCCGAGCTCCACCCGCAGCCCGTCCGTCCGGGCGGCCCTGGCCGTGTCGACCACGGCCCGCGCCTCGGCCGGGTCGATGTCCTCGACCCGGTCCTCGAAGGTGACGGTGGCGTACGCCGTACGCCCGTTCCCGCTGACGGCGCCGGCGCTCCGGTCGTCGTAGGGGCTGGTCACGGCGGCCACTCCGGGCAGGTCGGCGATCCGCTCCAGGGCCCGGGTCATCGTCTGTTCGACGGCGGCGGCCCGGACGGTGCCGGACGTGGTGTGCCAGACGACGGTGTCGCTGTCACCGGCCAGGGCCGGGAAGCTCTCCCGCAGCAGCTGGGTGGCGCGGCCCGACTCGGTGCCGGGGACCTCGTAGTCGTTGGAGTACGCGGAGCCGGTCACGACGGCGGCCGCGGTCAGCCCGCCGAAGGCGAGGAGCCACAGCAGTACGGCGACGAGGCGGCGCTGGACACACCAGCGTGCGAGGGCTGCCACGAAACGTGCTCCCGGAGTGAATTTGTGGATCTTTGTCCGGGAACAGTCGTGCGTGAACTGAACAGCCCGCAAAGAACGCATGAGCAATGCATTGCCACTCTTGCAGGCGCAAGCGGCTGATGGACGCGTTCGTGCCGTTGTTCACAGGAGTGGGAGGAAGATCACAGGACAGTAACGGTCACTCTGTCACCTCAGTCGAACTGGTCGCCCAGCGCCATCACCATCGCCCCGGCGACCAGCAGCCACAGCGCCCGCCGGGTACGCCCCCGGGACCCGAGCACCGAGCCGAGCGCGCACGCGAGGGCGCCGACCGCGTAGGCGGCCGGCACGAGTGCCGGCGCGGAACCGGCGAAGCGCAGCGCCGACGCGGCCAGCCCGGCGAGCGCCAGCAGCGCGCCGGTGCCCGCCGCGAGCCAGCGGGCACGCCGCGCGTCCTCGGCCGGATCCCCGACGTCGGACACCTCGACGTCCGGTATCTCGGAATCACCGCGTCCACTCATGGCGGGCGAGCGTAGCGCCTCCGGCCGAGAAAGCGGGTGCGGGGCAGCGCGGCGCACTGCTAGCGTCCCGGCGTCCGCCGTTTCCGGCACATCGCCGCCGAACGAAGCAGGTGCGTTGTTTGAAGGTCCGACCGAGCTTCTGTGCATCACTTTCCCCTACGCAGGAATCCAGGAGCCCGTTCACCGATGACCGACAACACACCGACCGGTACACCGATTGACGCGTCGAGCACACCGACGCCGTCGAAGAGCTCGGACGACGAGCTCGCCAGCCGTCTGACGCACCCCCGCCACCCGCGCAGCAACCGCTACGACGCCCGCTGGACCATCGAGAACCAGATGGGCCCGCACGCGCTGTGGCTGCTGGAGTGGCTGGCCCCCGCTCTCGGCCTGGACCGCCTGCGCCCCGGCGCGCGGGTGCTCGACCTGGGCTGCGGGCGCGCCATGACCTCCGTGTTCCTCGCCCGGGAGTACGGCGTCCAGGTCACCGCCGCCGACCTGTGGGTCAAGCCGGAGGAGAACGCGGTACGGATCGCCGAGGCGGGCCTCGCCGACCGTGTCCTGCCCGTGTTCGCCGAGGCACACGACCTGCCCTTCGGCGAGGGCACCTTCGACGCGATCGTCTCCGTCGACGCGTACCAGTACTTCGGTACGGCCGACCTGTATCTGCCCACACTGACCCGGCTGTTGAAGCCCGGCGGGCGGATCGGTGTCGTCGTGCCCTCGCTGCGGGAGGAGCAGGCCGGGGACGAGCCGCCGGAGCACCTCAAGCCGTTCTGGGACCCGGGCTTCTGGGCCTTCCACTCCCCCGCATGGTGGCGGCGCCACTGGACGCGCGGCGGGGCCGTCGAGGTCGAGGCCGCCGACTGGCAGCCGGACGGCTGGAAGGACTGGCTGCTGTGGAGCGAGGTGTGCGCCGAGGAGAGCCCCAGCGAGTTCATGGCGGGCATGGCCCGTGAGTCGGTGGAGCTGATGCGCGCCGACCGGGGCCGTTCGCTGGGCTTCGCGCGGGTGGTCGGCCGCCGCCTCTGAGGACACCCGTGGGGGGATGCGCCGCATTCGGCGCCTCCCCCCACGGGTGGTGTTCCACGGTCGGGCTCAGCCCTCGCTGACGCCCAGCTTCTCCAGGATGAGTTCCTTGACCCGGGCCGCGTCGGCCTGGCCGCGCGTGGCCTTCATGACCGCGCCGACCAGGGCGCCGGCCGCCGCCACCTTGCCGCCACGGATCTTGTCCGCGACGCCCGGGTTGCCGGCGATGGCCTCCTCGACGGCGGCGCCCAGCGCCCCCTCGTCGGAGACGACCTTCAGACCGCGCTTGTCGACGACCTCGTCCGGGGTGCCCTCGCCGGCGAGGACGCCTTCGATGACCTGACGGGCCAGCTTGTCGTTCAGGTCGCCGGACGTCACCAGCGCGGTGACCCGGGCGACCTGCTCCGGCGTGATGGCCAGCTCGTCCAGCGACCGGCCGGACTCGTTGGCGCTGCGGGCGAGTTCACCCATCCACCACTTGCGGGCGGAGGCGGCGTCCGCACCGGCCTCGATCGTGGCGACGATCGTGTCCAGGGCGCCGGCGTTGAGGATCGCCTGCATCTCGGTGGCGCTGATGCCCCACTCCCCGAGCAGCCGGTTGCGGCGGGCCAGCGGCATTTCCGGGAGCCCGGCGCGCAGTTCCTCGACCCACTCGCGGGAGGGGGCCACCGGCACCAGGTCCGGCTCGGGGAAGTAGCGGTAGTCCTCGGCCTCTTCCTTCACGCGGCCCGAGGTGGTGGACCCCGTGTCCTCGTGGAAGTGGCGGGTCTCCTGGATGATCGTGCCGCCGTCGTTCAGCACGGCGGCGTGCCGCTGGATCTCGAAGCGGGCCGCGCGCTCCACGGACCGCAGCGAGTTCACGTTCTTCGTCTCGGACCGGGTGCCGAACTTCTCCCGGCCGTGCGGGCGCAGCGACAGGTTCACGTCGCAGCGCATCTGGCCCTGCTCCATCCGGGCCTCGGAGACGCCGAGCGCCTTGATGAGTTCGCGCAGCTCACGGACGTACGCCCGCGCGACCTCGGGGGCGCGCTCGCCGGCTCCCTCGATCGGCTTGGTGACGATCTCGATGAGCGGGATGCCGGCGCGGTTGTAGTCCAGCAGGGAGTGGGACGCGCCGTGGATACGGCCGGTGGCGCCGCCGACGTGCAGCGACTTGCCGGTGTCCTCCTCCATGTGGGCGCGCTCGATCTGCACGCGGAAGGTCTCGCCGTCCTCCAGCTGTACGTCGAGGTAGCCGTTGAAGGCGATCGGCTCGTCGTACTGGGAGGTCTGGAAGTTCTTCGGCATGTCCGGATAGAAGTAGTTCTTCCGGGCGAAGCGGCACCACTCGGCGATCTCGCAGTTCAGCGCGAGACCGATCTTGATCGCGGACTCGATGCCGATCGCGTTGACGACCGGGAGCGCGCCGGGCATGCCGAGGCAGGTCGGGCAGGTCTGCGAGTTGGGCTCGGCACCCAGTTCGGTGGAGCAGCCGCAGAACATCTTGGTCCTGGTGCCGAGTTCGACATGGACCTCGAGGCCCATGACGGGGTCGTACGACGCCAGCGCGTCCTCGTACGACACCAGGTCGGTCGTGGTGGTCACGGTGAAACTTCCCTCTCAGCCCAGCAGGACGTCGTCGTCGCCCAGCCGCTTCAGCTCGCGGTAGAGGATGGCGAGGCCGGTGGCGATGGCGGCGGCGGACACGGCCGCGTCGATCAGGCGCAGGGTGTCGTTGTCGGTGCGGGCCAGCTTGGCCTGCTTGGCGACGGCGACCGCGCCGAACGCGGTGGTGGCCATGGACAGGTACAGGCCGGACTTCGACTTCTTGAATCCCTTGGCCTTGGACAGTGCCTTGCTCACAGCGACGGAGCCTCCTCGATCAGCGGGTGACCCCACTTTTCCACGAAGGCGGCCTCGACGGCGGCACCCACCTTGTAAAGACGGTCGTCCTTCAGCACCGGAGCGATGATCTGGAGACCGACGGGGAGGTTGTCCTCCGGCGCGAGACCGCAGGGCAGCGACATGGCCGCGTTGCCCGCCAGGTTGGTCGGGATGGTGCAGAGGTCCGCGAGGTACATCGCCATCGGGTCGTCGGCGCGCTCGCCGATCGGGAAGGCGGTGGTCGGCGTCGTCGGGGAGACGATCACGTCGACCTTCTCGAAGGACGCGTCGAACTCCTGCTTGATGAGCGTGCGGACCTTCTGGGCGCTGCCGTAGTACGCGTCGTAGTAGCCGCTGGACAGGGCGTAGGTGCCCAGCATGATGCGGCGCTTGACCTCGGGGCCGAAGCCGGCCTCGCGGGTGAGGGAGGTGACCTCCTCGGCGGAGTGCGTGCCGTCGTCGCCGACCCGCAGGCCGTAGCGCAGGCCGTCGAAGCGGGCGAGGTTGGACGAGCACTCCGACGGCGCGATCAGGTAGTACGCCGACAGGGCCAGGTCGAAGGACGGGCAGTCCAGCTCGACGATCTCCGCGCCCAGTTCCTTCAGGAGGGCGACGGCCTCGTCGAACCGCTGGATGACGCCGGCCTGGTAGCCCTCGCCGCGGAACTGCTTGACGACGCCGACCCGCATCCCGGCGACGCTGCCGTTGCGGGCGGCCTCGACGACCGGCGGGACCGGGGCGTCGATCGACGTCGAGTCGAGCGGGTCGTGCCCGGCGATGACCTCGTGCAGCAGCGCCGCGTCCAGGACCGTGCGCGCGCAGGGGCCGCCCTGGTCGAGGGAGGAGGAGAAGGCGACCATGCCGTAGCGGGAGACCGCGCCGTACGTCGGCTTCACGCCGACCGTGCCGGTGACGGCGGCCGGCTGGCGGATGGAACCGCCGGTGTCGGTGCCGATGGCCAGCGGGGCCTGGTAGGAGGCGAGCGCGGCGGACGAACCGCCGCCGGAGCCGCCGGGGATCCGGGTGAGGTCCCAGGGGTTGCCGGTCGGGCCGTACGCGCTGTTCTCGGTGGAGGACCCCATGGCGAACTCGTCCATGTTGGTCTTGCCGAGGATGACGACGTCGGCGGCCTTCAGCCGCTTGGTGAGGGTCGCGTCGTACGGCGGGATCCAGCCCTCGAGGATCTTCGAACCGACGGTCGTCGGGATGCCCTCGGTGGTGAAGATGTCCTTGAGCGCCAGCGGTACGCCGGCCAGCGGGCCGAGCTTCTCGCCCCGGGCCCGCTTCTCGTCGACGGCGCGCGCCTGCGCGAGGGCGCCCTCGCGGTCGACGTGCAGGAAGGCGTGCACCTTCTCGTCGACGGCCTCGATCCGGGCCAGGTGGGCCTCGGTGACCTCGACGGCCGTGAGTTCGCCGGAGGCGACCTTCGCGGCGATCTCGGCGGCGGTGAGCTTGATGATGTCCGTCATGGTGGTGTTAGTCCTCCCCCAGGATCTGCGGCACCTTGAAACGCTGCTGCTCCTGGGCCGGGGCGCCGGAGAGCGCCTGCTCGGGGGTGAGCGAGGGACGGACCTCGTCCGCGCGCATGACGTTCGTCAGCGGCAGCGGGTGGGAGGTCGGCGGTACGTCTTGGTCGGCGACCTCGCTGACGCGGGCTACCGCGCCGATGATGTCGTCCAGCTGTCCCGCGAAGTGGTCGAGCTCTTCGGGCTTCAGCTCCAGACGCGCCAGCCGGGCGAGGTGGGCGACCTCCTCGCGCGTGATGCCAGGCATGCGGCGTTCCTCTGGGGTGAGTGTGTGTGGTGTGGGCCCAATCCTATGGGGCGGCGGGCCTTGCCTGCTAAACGGCTCCCGCGCCCGGAGGGGAGGCTCTCCGGACCGGCCCTCGCCGAGGCGGACGTGCCGCGGGCGGAGTCAGTCGTCGGTCGCCACGGCCGGCAGGGCCGCCCGCGGGCGCTGCCAGCCGCGCGACCCCCGTGCCAGCAGCCACGCCGTGGCCTCCTCCGGCGGCATCGCGGCCGCCACCAGCCAGCCCTGTACGGCGTCGCAGCCCAGGTCGCGCAGCCGCTCCCAGGTCTCGTCGTCCTCGACGCCCTCGGCCACCACGAGCAGGCCCAGCGAGTGCGCGAGGTCGACCGTGCAGCGGACGATCTCCGCGTCCTCGGTGTCGACGGCCAGCCGCGCGACGAACGAGCGGTCGATCTTGAGTTCGCTGACCGGGAGCCGGCGCAGATGCACCAGCGAGGAGTAGCCCGTCCCGAAGTCGTCCAGGGACATCTTCACGCCGTGCCCGGTCAGCCCGGCCAGCGTGTCGGCGGCCCGCTGCGGGTCCTCCAGCAGCACGTGTTCCGTTATCTCCAGCTGCAGGGACCCCGCCGGAACTCCGTGGCGGGCGAGCCGGGCGGCCACCGAACCCGCGAACCCGGGGGTGTGGACGTCACGCGGGGAGACGTTGACCGCGACCGGCACGAACAGGCCCTGGGCCCGCCACCGGGCCACCTGTGCCAGCGCCGTGTCCAGCACGTACTCGGTGAGATGGGGCATCAGCCCCGAGGACTCGGCGATCGCTATGAACTCGTCCGGCGGCACCTTCCCGCGCTCGGGATGCACCCAGCGCACCAGTGCCTCCAGGCCGGCGACCTGACCGTCGAAGCGGACCTTCGGCTGGTAGTGCAGCTGGACCTCGTGCGCGTCCAGGGCCCGGCGCAGGTCGCCGAGCAGTCCGAGCCGGTCCGGGGTGTTCGAGTCGCGCTTGGACTCGTAGACCTCGACGCCCGTACGGTCCCGCTTCGCCTGGTACATCGCCACATCCGCCCGCCTGAGCAGCCCTTCGGCGTCGAGGGCGTGGTCGGGGAAGACGGCCACTCCGGCGCTGGCCTCCAGGACGAGAGTCAGACCGTCGAGGTCGAGCGGGGAGCTGAGCGCCCCCACCAGACTGCGGGCGATCCGGGTCGCGGACGTCGTCGAGTCGGCGACCGGCAGTAAGACCGCGAACTCGTCACCGCCGAGCCGCGCGGCCTCCGCCCCGCGCGGCAGCGCCAGGCGCAGCCGGTCCGCTATCTGCAGGAGCAGCCGGTCACCGGCGAGATGGCCCAGCGTGTCGTTGACCGAGCGGAAGCGGTCCAGGTCTATGACCATCAGGGCGGAGCGGGCGCCGATGCGTTCGGCGTCGTCCAGCGCGGTCCAGATGCGTTCCAGCAGCCACTGCCGGTTGGGCAGCCCGGTCAGCGGGTCGCGCAGTTGCTCCTCCGCCCGGGCCCTGGCTATCCAGAGGGTGGAGTCGAGGGCGATGAGGGGGATGGCGAACAGCGGCAGCAGGAGCGGCATGGCGACGGCGACCACGCAGATCAGCGGGGCGATCCCGAGCAGCGCGAGCGCGACCAGTCCCTGTCTGACCAGGGCGGTGCGGGCCACGGTGGGCAGGCCGCCGCGCGGTGCGTACAGGTACCAGAGCAGGACGCGGGTCACCGCGAGATAGGCGACCGCGACCAGCACCACCTCGGGGGCCGTGTAGAGGGTCCAGGTCTCGGGGTTCCAGGGGCGCTCGACGGACGGCACGCGGCCGAAGGAGGCCAGCACCAGGGCGCCGGCGCCGACGCCGAGGATGTCCACCGCGCCGTGCAGAACGCCCTGCCGCCAGCGGTGGCGCCTGGCTATGCCCACCAGGACGACGACGGTGAGGCTGACCATGCCGGCGGGCATCCAGCCGTACAGCAGCAGGCCGGCGAGGGTGAGGGCGGCGCCGGAGCCGGTGCCGCCCCACCAGCGGGCGCGGCCGAGCGCCACCAGGTGGCCGACGATGACGCCGGTGAGCACGGCCAGGGACCAGCCCACCGTGCCGGACGGGAAGAGCGCGTGGTCTCCGCGGAAGCCGCGGTAGAAGCCGGCGCCCAGTACGAAGCCGGCCGCCGCGACGACGGCCGCGGGCAGCACGGGCCAGGAGACGTGCCGTTCGTGCTCGGCGCCAGGAAGTCCGTGGCTGTGCTCGGCGGCGAGCTGCGCGGCACCGCGCCCGTCCACGACGGGGTGCCGTCCGGTGGTGCGCCGCTCGACGCCCGGGCGTTCCGAAGGCCGCCCGGTCCACCGGCTCTCGCGCAGTGCGCCGGCCATCCGGCGCACGCGCGGCCATGAGTCCGGGGCGGCGCTCTCGGTCGGTTCCATTCCCGTCCCTCTCACAACCGGCGGTGCCCACGCCACGCGGCCCGATGCCCGACATCCCTCAACGGCGCCGCGTTGGAAAACCCTTCCCCTGCTCCTGAGGAGCAGGGGATGCCCCAACCGCAGCTGGGCACGGCGGGCGCATTCCTCAACAGTAGGCCGCAGAAGGCTTCCACGGGCAGCGGTCGTCGACGGTTGCCCGAATGCGCCCCTGCCACCCCTATGCATCTGGTATGCGCCGATCGAGTGGCCTTCAACCGCTACTCCTCGGTCGGAAGCGCGACTTCGGCCGCTGCCTCCGGCCCTTGTTCCAGCAGGACCTGGAAGCCGTCCTCGTTCAGAACAGGAACCTTGAGCTGCATTGCCTTGTCATATTTGGAACCAGGGTTGTCACCCACAACGACGAATGAGGTCTTCTTCGAAACCGATCCGGTTACTTTCGCGCCCCGGCTCTGCAGCGCCTCCTTGGCGGCATCGCGCGTGAAGTGCTCGAGAGTGCCGGTGACCACGAGAGTCATGCCTTCGAGCGGCCGCGGGCCCTCCGTCTCGCCGGAGCCCTCGTCCTCCATGCGGACACCGGCGGCCTTCCACTTTCGGATGATCTCGCGGTGCCAGTCCTCGGCGAACCATTCCTTGACCGCCTTCGCGACGATCCCGCCCACCCCGTCGACCGCGACCAGCTCCTCCTCCGAGGCCTGCTCGATGCGCTCGATCGACCGGAACTCGCGGGCCAGCGCCTCGGCCGCCACCGGGCCGACATGACGGATCGACAGGCCGGTGAGAACGCGCGCGAGCGGACGCTTCTTGGCCTCGGCGATGGTGTCCAGCATCGCAAGCGCGTTCTTCTTCGGCTCGCCCAGCTGGTTGGCGAAGACCGTGGCGACCTTCTCCTCACCGGTCTTCGGGTCGCGCTTGGGCAGACCGCTGTCCTGGTCGAGGACGTACGCCTTGATGGGCAGCAACTGCTCGACGGTGAGGTCGAACAGGTCGCCCTCGTTCCTCAGCGGTGGTTCGGCGGGCTCCAGCGGGCTGGTCAGGGCCGCGGCGGCGACGTACCCGAAGTGCTCGATGTCGAGCGACTTACGGCCCGCGAGATAGAACAGGCGCTCCCTCAGCTGGGCCCGGCAGGCACGGGCGTTGGGGCAGCGCAGGTCGACGTCGCCCTCCTTGGAGGGGGCCAGCGGTGTGCCGCACTCGGGGCACTCGGACGGCATCACGAACTCCCGCTCGCTGCCGTCGCGCAGGTCGACGACCGGTCCGAGGATCTCCGGGATGACCTCACCGGCCTTGCGCAGCACCACCGTGTCCCCGATGAGGACGCCCTTGGCCTTGACGACGTCCTGGTTGTGCAGGGTGGCGAACTCGACCTCCGAGCCCGCGACCGTGACGGGTTCGACCTGCGCGTACGGCGTGACCCGGCCCGTGCGCCCCACGCCCACCCGGATGTTGATGAGCTTGGTGTTGACCTCCTCGGGCGCGTACTTGTACGCGATCGCCCAGCGCGGCGCGCGGGAGGTGGAGCCGAGGCGTCCCTGGAGCGGGATCTCGTCGAGCTTGACCACCACGCCGTCGATCTCGTGGTCCACCGAGTGGCGGTTCTCGCCGTAGTGCGCGATGAACTGCCGTACCCCGTCGAGGTCGTCGACCACCTTGTTGTGCGGTGAGGTGGGCAGGCCCCAGGTCTTCAGCAGGTCGTACGCCTGGGAGAGACGGGTGAGGCCGGCGAAGCCCTCCAGGACACCGATGCCGTGGACGACCATGTGCAGGGGGCGGCCGGCGGTGACGCGGGGGTCCTTCTGGCGCAGCGAACCGGCCGCCGCGTTGCGCGGGTTGGCGAAGGGCTTGTCGCCGGCCTCGACCAGGCGGGCGTTGAGCCCCTCGAACTTGGCCATCGGGAAGTAGACCTCGCCGCGGATCTCCACGCGGTCCGGGACGCGGTCGCCGTGCAGCCGTTCCGGGATCTCCGCGATGGTGCGGACGTTGGGAGTGATGTCCTCGCCGGTGCGGCCGTCGCCGCGGGTCGCCGCGCGCGTGAGGCGGCCGTGCTCGTAGGTGAGGTTGACGGCGAGACCGTCGACCTTCAGCTCGCACAGGAGGTGGTAGCCGGAGGCGCCCACGTCCTTGGCGACGCGGTCGGCCCAGGTGACCAGCTCCTCGTCGCTGAAGGCGTTGTCGAGGGAGAGCATGCGCGAGGGGTGCTCGACGGAGGTGAACTCCGTCGCGTAGGCCCCCGCCACCTTCTGGGTGGGCGAGTCGGGGGTACGCAGCTCGGGATGCTCCTCCTCCAGCGCCTCCAGGGAGCGCAGGAGCGTGTCGAACTCCGCGTCGCTGACGACCGGGGCGTCCTTCACGTAGTACCGGAAACGGTGCTCCTCGATCTGCTCAGCGAGCTGCGCGTGCTTCTCCCGTGCCTCGGCGGGCACCGTCGTCTCCGCTTGCTTGTCGCCGGCCACCGTGTTGTCCTCCCGTTACTCTGGGTTGTCCGCGAGGGATCTCGCCGCCCGGACGCAGTGGGCGAGTGCCCGTCGCGCGTACTGCGGGGAAGCTCCCGCGAGTCCGCACGCCGGGGTGAGGGTCACCGCCTCCGCGAGAAGCCCCGGAGACAGCCCCAGCCTGCGCCACAGCGTCCTGACACCCATGACGCTACCGGCCGGGTCTGACAACGCGCCGTCCGTGCCGGGCACGACACCGGCGAGCAGCCGGGTGCCGCCCTCCACCGCCTCACCGATCGCGTCGTCGTCACGCTCGGTGAGAAGGGAGAAGTCGAAGGAGACCGCCGCCGCGCCCGCCCGGCGCAGCAGGGCGAACGGAACGTCCGGTGCGCACGAGTGGACCACGACCGGCCCGCCGCCGTTGACCCCGACGACGTCCCGGAGCGTGTCCTCGACGACCTGCCGGTCCACGGCGCGGTGGGTGCGGTAGCCGCTCGCGGACCTCACCTGGCCCCGCAGCACGGCCACGAGGGAGGGCTCGTCGAGCTGGAGCACCACCTGAGCCCCGGGCAGCCTCCGCCGGACCTCCTCCAGGTGCAGCCGCAGCCCCTCGGCGAGCGAGCCGGCCAGGTCGCGGTAGGCGCCGACGTCGGACAGGGCGACCTCGCCGTTGCGCAGCTCCAGCGCGGCGGCCAGGGTCCAGGGGCCGACTGCCTGCACCTTGAGCGGGCCCTCGTAGCCCTGGGTGAACTCCTCCAGGGCGTCGAGGTCCTCGCCGAGCCACGAGCGGGCCCGCTTGGTGTCCCGGCCCGGGCGGTCGCCGATCCGCCAGCCGCTGGGCTCCACGCGCGCGTACAGCTCGACGAGCATCCCGGCGGTCCGCCCGATCATGTCCGCGCCGGGTCCCCTGGCGGGCAGTTCGGGAAGGAAGGGGAAGTCCTCGACGGACCCGGTGACGGTCTTGACGGCTTCGCGGGCGTCGCCCCCGGGCATGGAGCCGATGCCTGTGGCCCGGCCGAAACTGAGGTGTGCGTTCACGTGGGAAGCCTACGTAGGTTTCGGGGCCCGGGGACCCGCCCGGTGACCGTCGCTCCGCGGACGCCGGAGAGGCTGGTCCGTCACCGTCCCGGCCGCACCGTCAGGTCGTTGATCTCCGCGTCCCCGGGCAGGTCGACGGCCGTCAGGATCGTCGTGGCGACCGACTCGGGATCGATCCACTTCGAGGCGTCGTACTCCTTGCCCTCCTGCTGGTGGACCTTGGCCTGCATGGGGCTCGCGGTGCGGCCGGGGTAGACGGACGTGACGCGGACGCCGTTGCCGTGCTCCTCCTGACGCAGGGAGTCCGCCAGGGCCTTCAGGCCGTGCTTCGAGGCCGCGTACGCCGACCAGTCGGCGTGGGCGCTCAGTCCGGCGCCGGAGTTCACGAACACGACGTGGCCGCGGGCGGTGCGGAGTGGGGGCAGGAAGTGGCGGGTCAGTTCGGCGGGGGCGATCAGGTTGACATTGAGCTGGTGGCGCCAGGACTTGGGGGTCAGCTCGCCGACCGGGCCCAGGTCGACGACCCCGGCGACGTGGAACAGGCAGTCCACCCGGTCCGGGAGCGACTGGTGCGAGAAGGCCCAGCTCAGCTTGTCGGGGTCGGCCAGGTCCCCGACGAGCGTCCTCGCGCCGGGGAACCGGGCCGCCAGCTCCTTCGCGCGACCCGCGTCGCGCGCGTGCAGCACGAGGTCGTCCCCGCGCGCGTGCAGGCGGCGGGCGAGGGCCGCGCCGATGCCGGAACCCGCCCCGGTGATCACATGTGTAGCCATGCCCGCCATGCTCGCATCACCCGCGGCTCACTCGACGCCCTGGCTCTCCTCCAGGTAGGCCAGTGCCCCCACCGGCTCCTCCGCGAAGAACACCAGGTCGGTCAGCGGTCGGGGCAGGAACCCCTCGTCCTCCATACGGCGGAACTGCTCCTTCAGGCCGTCGTAGAAGCCGGCGGTGTTGAGGAGTACGACCGGCTTGTCGGTGTGGCCGTGTTTCTTCAGCTCCAGGATCTCGGTCGCCTCGTCGAGCGTTCCCGTGCCACCGACCATGATCACGACCGCGTCTGCCTTCTCCAGCAACAGCCGCTTCCGCTCGGCCAGATCGCCCGCGATCACCATCTCGTCGGCACCCGCGCGCGCCTTGGCGGCCAGGAAGCCCACCGACACGCCCAGCAGCCGGCCGCCGGCCTCCTGCACACCGTCGGCGACCACCTTCATCAGCCCGACGTCCGAACCGCCCCACACGAGGGTGTGGCCGCCCTTGCCCAGCAGTTTCGCGAACTCCCGCGCGGGGCGCGTGTAGCGGTCGTCGAGGTCGGCGGCGGAGAGGAAGACGCAGATTCGCATGAAGTCACCGTACGCGGGAAGAAACCGCGGGCCTCCCGGCGCTCTTCCGGTATGGCCCAAGGACACACGATCACCATCGAGCACGGCACGCAGCATGTGAGGGTCGTCCACGGCGACCGGGTGCTGGCGGAGAGCGACCGGCCCCTCGTCCTGCGGGAGACGGGCTCACCCGTGCGGCACTACCTCCCCGTCGAGGACGTACGACTCGAACTGCTGGCCCCCTCCGAGACCCACACGTACTGCCCGTTCAAGGGCACCGCCTCCTACTGGTCGCTGCCGGACGCGGCCGACCTCGTGTGGGGGTACCCGGACCCCAAGCCCGACGTCGCCGAGATCAAGGACCACCTGTGCTTCTACGAAGTGGAAGTGTCGTGACCGATTAATCGCGTGGGGGTACGGCAGTCTCCCCAGGCATGGACAAGAAGACCCTTTCGCGCGACGGCACGTCCCTCGCGTATGAACGCACCGGACAGGGCCCGGCGGTCGTCCTCGTGAGCGGCGCGATGTCGACGGGCGCCACGGTCGCGCCCCTGGCCCCGCTCCTCGCGGACCGCTTCAGCGTCGTGGCCTACGACAGGCGGGGCCGCGGCGGCAGCGGTGACACGACGCCGTACGCGGTCGCCCGTGAGGTGGAGGACCTCGCGGCGATCATCGAGGCCGCGGGCGGCGACGCCGCGCTCTACGGCATCTCGTCGGGCGGCGCGCTGGCCCTGGAGGCGGCGGCCAGTGGGCTGCCGGTCCGTGCCGTGGCCGTGTACGAGCCGCCGTTCGCCGACCACGGGGGCGGCGGCGCGGAGGGACGTGCCGAGTACACCGAGAACCTGACCGCGGCACTCGCGCAGGGCCGGCGCGGCGACGCGGTCGAGCTGTTCCTGCGGCTGACCGGACTGGCCGAGGAGATGATCGCGGGCGCCCGCCAGTCCCCCCTGTGGGCCGGCCTGGAGGCGATCGCCCCGAGCCTCGCCTACGACGACGCCGTGATGGGCGACGGTCTGGTGCCCCGCGACCGGCTGGCCTCGATCGGCGTTCCGGTTCTGGCGCTGGCGGGCGGGGCCAGCCCCGGCTGGCTGCGGGAGGCGGCCGAGGACGTCGCGGCCGCGGCGCCCGAGGGCACGTATCGCACGCTGGACGGTCAGACCCACATGGTGGAGCCCGCCGCTCTGGCGCCCGTGCTGGCGGAGTTCTTCACCGCCTGAGCGCTCCGCCGAGTTCTTCACCGCCTGAGCGCTCCGCCGGAAGTCCCGTGGGCCGGCGGCGGTGCGGTTGTTTGGTGGCCGGTCGTGCGGCGCCCGCGCCCCTTCGGGCGCCGCCGAACCGCGCGCCGGACTCCACCGAGGCCGCACGGTCCCAGGGACCGTGCAGGCCCTGGGCCCGCTCAGGCCCCTGGACCGCCCACCCACGACCGCTCACGCCACGAGACCGCTCACGCCACGAGTCCGCTCACGCCCCACGGCCACTCAAGGCCTCTGGACCGCCCACGACCCACGACCGCTCAGGCCACTCCCGCCGTCGCCCGCGTGGTCGTGGCGATCGTCGCCGAGCCGAGCACGCGGGTGCCGTCGTACAGGACGATCGCCTGGCCGGGGGCCACGCCGCGGACCGGCTCGGTGAACGACACCTCGAGGGTGCCGTCGACCAGTTCGGCGGTGACCTCCGTCTCGCCGCCGTGGGCGCGGAGCTGGGCCGTGTACGTGCCCGGGCCGGTGGGGGCGGTTCCGCACCAGCGCGGCCTGACCGCCGTCAGCGCGCTGACGTCCAGGGCGGCCGCCGGGCCGACCGTCACCGTGTTGTCCACCGGGGAGATGTCGAGGACGTAGCGCGGCTTGCCGTCGGCGGCCGGGGTGCCGATGCGCAGGCCCTTGCGCTGGCCGATGGTGAAGCCGTACGCGCCCTCGTGGGTGCCGATCCTGGTGCCGGACTCGTCGACGATGTCGCCCTCGGCCTTGCCGAGCCGGTTCGCCAGGAAGCCCTGGGTGTCGCCGTCGGCGATGAAGCAGATGTCGTGCGAGTCGGGCTTCTTGGCGACGGCGAGACCCCGGCGCTCGGCCTCCGCGCGGATCTCGTCCTTCGTCGTGAGCGTGTCGCCGAGCGGGAACAGCGCGTGGGCGAGCTGCCTCTCGTCCAGGACGCCGAGGACGTAGGACTGGTCCTTCGCCATGTCGGAGGCGCGGTGCAGCTCGCGGCTGCCGTCCTCGCGCACGATCACCTGGGCGTAGTGGCCCGTGCAGACCGCGTCGAAGCCCAGGGCGAGCGCCTTGTCGAGCAGGGCGGCGAACTTGATCTTCTCGTTGCAGCGCAGGCACGGGTTGGGGGTGCGCCCCGCCTCGTACTCGGCGACGAAGTCCTCGACGACGTCCTCGCGGAAGCGGTCGGCGAGGTCCCACACGTAGAACGGGATGCCGATGACGTCCGCGGCGCGGCGGGCGTCGCGCGAGTCCTCGATGGTGCAACAGCCGCGCGCGCCCGTGCGGAACGACTGCGGGTTCGCGGACAGCGCGAGGTGGACGCCGGTCACGTCGTGGCCCGCCTCGGCGGCGCGGGCGGCGGCGACGGCCGAGTCGACGCCGCCCGACATGGCGGCGAGCACGCGAAGCGGACGGGAAAGCTGCGGGGTGTCAGTCATAGCCCTTCAAGGGTAAGGGGGCGCGGGAACCAGGACCCGCGAGTATCCGTTCTCGATCACATGGGGGACTCACATCGCGACACGGACCGGCACATCGGGCGGCGCGCTCTGCTCATCGGCGGGGCCGCGGCCGCCGTCGGCACGGCCGTGCTCGCGCGCGACGAGCTGGCGCACCTGTGGTGGCGGCTGCCCGGCGTGGAGAAGTCGCGGGTGGAGGGCGCTGTGGACTTCCGGGGTGCCGCGTGGGTGGCGGCCTCGTCGGCGAACTGGCGGCTGGCGGACCGGCCGGACGACTACGCCATAGACCGGGTGGTCATCCATGTCACCCAGGGGAGTCTCGCGAGCGCGGTCAAAGCCTTCCAGGATCCCGGCCACGGGGCCGCGGCCCACTACATCGTCCACAAGGACGGGCGCATCACCCAGATGATCCGCGAGCTGGACGTGGCGTTCCACGCGGGCAACCGGGAGTACAACGAGCGCAGCGTCGGCATAGAGCACGAGGGTTTCGTGGACCGGCCGAAGGACTTCACCGACGCGATGTACGCGGCCTCCGCGCGGCTGACCGCGGGGATATGCGGGCGGTACGGCATCCCGGTCGACCGGAAGCACATCATCGGGCACGTGGAGGTGCCGGGGACGGACCACACCGACCCCGGGCGGCACTGGGACTGGGACCGGTACACAGGACTCGTTCGGCGGGCACAGCGGGCGACCGCGTGACATGGGTCACATGACGGCAGGGCTGTGAAAGATCCCGGCCGGCCCGGCGCCCGATGCGTCCCCCGCCCGGGATGTGACCTGCGGCACCTCAACCCGGCCATCTTCATGGGGCGTTGAGAAGCGTTCCGGCGCCCCCGACTTTCACAGCCGGCGCGGCTTCCTCCTACCCCGGGCCCAGTCTTCACACAGCCCTCAGGTCAAATATCCGGCACCATGACACACATCACTGAGCCGGGCTCAGGAGCGGGCGGGAACAGCGGCGGTCTCGGCGAGAGCGAGGCCGGCAAACGCGAGCACAGCAAGGGCCGGGCGGAGAAGCGGGACCACGGCAGGCGCGGGGCGGGCAGGGGCAAGGGCCTGCACCGGCGCACGTTCCTCGGCGGTATGGCCGGGGTCGGCCTGGCGGCGGTGGGAGCGGCCGGGGCGACCTTCTCGCTGCTGACCGACGCGGGCGGCAACAAGGCCGGCGCCGCGACGAGCACCGCCACCCTCACCGTGCCGGACCTCCTGGAGGGCACGACCACCGACGGCACCACCACCTTCACCCTGGAGGCCAAGAGCGGGACCAGCGAGGTTCTCAGCGGTGTCACCAGCACCACGGCGGGCTACAACCAGTCGTTCCTCGGCCCCACCATGAAGTGGACCAACGGCGACACCGTCCTGGTGAACATCACCAACAGCCTCTCCGAGGACACCACCGTCCACTTCCACGGCGCACACGTCCCGCCGAAGATGGACGGCGGCCCGCAGAACGCCTTCTCGTCCGGCACGACCTGGTCACCGACGTTCACCGTCAAGGACGAGGCGAAAACGCTCTGGTACCACCCGCACGCCCTGGGCACCACGGCCGAGCAGGCCACCCACGGCCTGGCCGGAATGATCATCGTGGAGGACGACTCCACCGCCTCCGCCGCCCTGCCGAGCGACTACGGCGTCGACGACATCCCGCTCGTCTTCCAGTGCCTGGCGGTCGACAGCGCCGGCGACATCAAGTACGACCAGGCCGGCTACCTCACCAGCGGTCTCAGCTTTCCGGTCCTGGTGAACGGCACCAACGTCGACGACACCACGCTCACCTTCAGCGCCACCAAGACCCGTAACCGCTTCCGCGCGCTCAACGCCTCGCCGTCGGACATCATCACCCTCCAGCGCAGCGACGGTGGCACGCTGACCCAGATCGCCACCGACCAGGGCTACCTGACCGAGGCGACGGAGGTGGACACCATCCGGCTGGTGGCCGGCGCCCGCGCCGAGTTCGTCATGGACGTCAGCGAGGACGTCACCCTCCAGGTGGTCATCACGACCGGCTGGATCCGCGGCGGCTCCGGCACGTACGACTTCCTGACCGTCGCCGCGGGCGGCAGCGACACCCCGGACGACCTGCCGAGCAGTCTCAACACCATCGACCGGTACGACACCTCCGACTTCACGGCGCGCACCATCACGCTCAGCAACACGGGCGCGACGATGAAGATCAACGGCCAGGCCGGGCTCACCATGTCCGGCATGACCATGATCAGCACCACACTGGGCGCCAAGGAGATCTGGACGATCACCAACGCCTCCCAGCTGGAACACTCGTTCCACCTGCACGACGTGCCCTACCAGCTGGTCTCGATCAACGGGGCGGATCCCAAGGGGGTCGAACTCGGCTGGTACGACACGTTCGAGGTCGTCGGCGGCGGCTCGATCAAGATCGCCATGGAGTTCACCGACTTCGCCGACGACACCTACATGTACATGCTCCACTGCCACCTGCTGCAACACGAGGACGAGGGCATGATGGCCTCCCTCATGGTGACGGAGAGCTAGGGCCTACCGCCGGTGCCGCGGTCGGCAGGGCGACAGGCCGCGGCCGGATCCGAACGACCGGCCCTACGTCAGCCCCGCCGCCCGTGCCCGCTCCACGGCCGGGCCGATCGCCTTGCCGACCGCCTCGACGTCGGCCTCCGTGGAGGTGTGGCCGAGGGAGAAGCGGAGGGTGCCTCGGGCCAGGTCCGGGTCCGTGCCGGTGGCCAGGAGGACATGGCTGGGCTGTGCGACGCCGGCGGTGCAGGCGGAGCCCGTGGAGCACTCGATGCCCTGGGCGTCGAGCAGGAGGAGCAGCGAGTCGCCTTCGCAGCCGGGGAAGGTGAAGTGGGCGTTGGCCGGGAGGCGGCCGCCGGGCGACGGGTCGCCGCCGAGGATCGCGTCGGGCACCGCCGTACGGACCGCCTCGACCAGGCTGTCGCGCAGGGCGCCGATCTCTCGTGTGAACCATTCGCGCTGCTCGGCGGCCAGCCGTCCGGCGACCGCGAAGGAAGCGATAGCGGGGACGTCGAGGGTGCCGGAGCGGACGTGCCGTTCCTGGCCGCCACCGTGCAGTACGGGTACGGGGGTGTGCTCGCGCCCGAGGATGAGGGCGCCGATGCCGTAGGGGCCGCCGATCTTGTGCCCGGACACCGTCATCGCGGCGAGGCCGGAGGCCGCGAAGTCGACCGGGACCTGGCCGTAGGCCTGGACCGCGTCGGCGTGCAGCGGGATGCCGAACTCGGCGGCGACGTCGGCCAGTTCGCGGACCGGCAGGACGGTGCCGATCTCGTTGTTGGCCCACATCACGGTGGCCAGGGCCACGTCGTCGGGGTTGCGGGCGATGGCCTCGCGCAGCGCCTCGGGGTGGACCCTGCCGTACCCGTCGACCGGGAGGTACTCGACGGTGGCGCCCTCGTGTTCGCCGAGCCAGTGCACGGCGTCGAGGACGGCGTGGTGCTCGACGGGACTGGACAGCACCCGGGTGCGGGCCGGGTCGGCGTCGCGGCGGGACCAGTACAGGCCCTTGACGGCGAGGTTGTCGGCCTCGGTGCCGCCGGAGGTGAGGACGACCTCGCTGGGGCGCGCGCCGAGGGATTCGGCGAGGGTCTCGCGGGCCTCCTCGACCGTGCGGCGGGCCTGTCGGCCGGATGCGTGCAGAGAGGAGGCGTTGCCGGTGACACTCAGGTGCGCGGCGAGTGCCTCGACTGCCTCGGGAAGCATCGGGGTGGTCGCGGCGTGGTCGAGGTATGCCATGGTGACCCGATTCTACGGGGACCGGGTCGCAGGACTCGGCGCCAGGCCCGCCCGGAAGACCGGTGGCTCTCGGTGCCAGGCCCGCCCGGAAGACCGGCGGCTCTCGGTGCCAGGTCCGCCCGGAGCGTGGGTGCGACGGTGGTGCGGCTCGTCCCCGGCCGCGTACCGCCGTCTCGCACCTCGCGCGGCTCGTGCCCCGAGAAGGAGTCAGGCCTCGCGCGGTTCATGACCCTGGAAGGAGTCACGCCTTGCGCGGTTCATGACCCCGGAAGGAGTCACGCCTCGCGCGGCTCGGGTCTTTCACAGGCTCCACGAGATCGAGCCGTCCGTCTGCATGAAGGCCGCCAGGACCAGCAGGTCCGCCACGCCCAGGCCCAGACCCAGGTACGCGCGGCCGCGGCGGGCCGTGCCTCGCCACAGGGCCACACCGGCCAGCGCGATGGCCATCGGGCCGAGGAAGACGTTGAGCACGAGGAGGCCCAGCAGGCCGAGGACGAAGGACGCGACGGCCATGCCGTCGGCGTCGCGGGTACCGGTGCGGCTCGTGGCCGATGCGGTGAGTTGCATGTCAGTCAGCTCCCGACGAAGTGGGTCGACGTTCAGTGGGTCGAGGTGTGACGCCGGCGGCCGTGGCGCTCGCGGAGCGCGAAGATGCCGAGCCAGGCGGCGATGACGGCGGCGGCGACGACGGTGAAGGTGAGCGACGCGTGGGCGACGGTGCCCATCACGACGCCGAGCAGCAGAAGTGCGGCGACGAGGAACAGCATGGGATGAGATCCCCCTCCGAGATGCGTGCGAGATGCTTCTCGTTACGTTTGGGTGAACGGTTGTAGTAACACTTGTTCACTGACTCTGAAGTCTAGCGCGCCGCACGGCTTTTCAATTCCGGAGAACAGTTGTTAACTGCATGGCATGAGTCACACCCTCGGCATCCGGCAGGCCCAGAAGCAGAAGACCCGGCAGTCGCTCCTGGACGCGGCGTTGACGCTTCTGGAGGAGCAGAGTCTGAGCAGCCTGGGCCTGCGCGAGGTCACACGCGCCGTCGGGGTCGCCCCGACGGCCTTCTACCGGCACTTCCGTTCCACCGAGGACCTCGGCGTGGCCCTGGTCGAGGAGGCGCTGGGGAGTCTGCACCCGATGATCCGGACGACGGTGTCCACGGCGGGCGACAGCGGCGAACGCATCGCCCGTGCCATCGAGTTGATCGCCGGTCACGTGGACGCGTACCCCGCCCACGTCCGTTTCATCGCCCGCGAACGCCACGGCGGTGTCCAGTCGGTGCGCGAGGCCATCCGGGAGCAACTCACCCGGTTCGCCGAGGAGGTGAGGACCGAGCTCGCCAAGGACCCCGAGTCGGCCGGCTGGAACGACGACGACCTCCTCATGCTGGCCCACCTGTACGTGGATCAGATGCTGATCACGGCCTCACTGTTCCTGGAGACGCTGGAGGCCCCGGAGGAGCGGCGGGAGCAGGTCACGCGGCGCGCCACCCAGCAGATGCGGCTGATCAGCCTCGGCCGCAGCCACTGGCTCACCTGACGACCCCGGACCACGGCCGGGGCGTACGACACCCGGCAC
Organism: Streptomyces sp. NBC_00289; assembly: GCF_041435115.1. Classification (NCBI taxonomy): domain Bacteria; kingdom Bacillati; phylum Actinomycetota; class Actinomycetes; order Kitasatosporales; family Streptomycetaceae; genus Streptomyces; species Streptomyces sp. NBC_00289. The sequence continues at coordinate 3,554,834 of NZ_CP108046.1, forward strand.
GCGACACAACGACGGGCACGTACGACCCCCGGCACGCGACACAACCACGGGCACGTACGACACCCGTCACGAGACACAACGACGGCGCGCCCGATCTCGAGCGCGCCGCCACCAGCCGTGGCCCACCAGCCGCACAGAACCCCGGAGTTCCCGGCTCAGCCCTGTTGGGCCTGCTGACTCCGGCCGCCGCCGGGCCCGCCGCCACAGCCGCCACCCTGACCTCCGCCGGGGCCGCCCTGTCCGCCGCCGGACCCACCGCTCGGCATGCCGGACGGCACACCGGACGGGGCGCCCGTCGGCGCTCCCGAGGGTGCCCCCGACGGCGCTCCGCCGGGCCGTCCCGAGGCGTTGCCGCTCGGCATGCCGGAGGGCGCCTGGCAGCTCTGCCCACCGGAGTTGCCGCTGGTCGAGGACGACGAGTCGTCCCCGCCGCAGGCCGTCAAAAGCAGCGGGGACAGTGCCAGCAGGGCGACGGCGGGGACGAGACGCGCACGCATCATGAGAAACAACTCCACATCGGATGAGGGGACCCTGAGGCGGGCACTCAACCAATGGCGCTTAGGGGTGACTTGGGGCCGCCCTGTCGGCCGGCTGTGCGTAAGGCAAAGCGCGGCTATACGCACCTCCCCGACCTGCGGGGGAACCACTCCCCCCACCCCTACTCACTGGTACAGCTCCGTGACACGAACCGCCGTCGACGGCGGACTGCCGGCGCGTACGGCGCTCAGCCGAGCCGGACCCGGGCCAGCTGCCTGGACTGCGCGACCAGTCGGTCCGCGCTGTCCCAGACCTCGGCGTCCTCCTCCAGGAAGCCGCCGGCGAGGTTGCGGGTGGTGATCGACACCCGCAGCGGGCCCGGCGCCGGGCGGCAGCGGACGTGGACGGTCAGCTCGACCGTGGGCACCCATCCGGTCAGGCCCAGCTCGAAGGCGGTCGGCGGCAGCGCGTCGACCGCGAGCAGCAGGGAGAGCGGGTCGGGGTCGCGGCCGTCGGCCAGCCCGAACCAGGCGCGCATCTCCCCCTTGCCGGAGGGAGAGCCGAGTGCCCAGCCCAGCGTCGACGGGTCGAGCTTGAGCATCAGCCGGTCGGTGATGGCGGAACTGCCGTCCACGGGGGCGGGCCCGTCCTCCGGGCCGAAGCACTGCTCCATGGGCGGGATCGCCGGCGGCCGGGCCGTCGTGCGGACGTCCTCGGGCAGCGCGTCCAGGTCGCCGTAGGAGGCGAGGACGCGGATGCGTTCGATCTCGCGGCCCTGGTCGTCGTACTGGAAGAGGGAGGCCTGGCCGGTAGACAGGGTCCGTCCGGTGCGGACGACGTCGGTGCGGACGACGGCCGGGCCTGGCTGGGACGCGGTCAGGTAGTGCGCCGAGACGGTGAACGGGTCGGAGTGCGGCAGGGCGTGCGCCAGAGCGCGGCCCAGGACGGCCAGCAGGTAGCCGCCGTTGACGGCGCTGATGATCGTCCAGCCGGCCGAGAGGTCGGTGTCGTAGACGCCGGGTTCGCGTGGGGTGACCGCGGTGTCCCGGTCGAACTCGCTGTCGCCGATCGTGGCACGGGTGACCGCCGCGGAGGCTGCTTCTGGCATGCCTGAACGCTACAACAAGAAAATACTAAGCGGTAGCTTTGCTTGGGTGAGGCCAGGGCAATATCTCGGTAAGTGTCCCTGCTCGTCCGTAAACCAGAGGCCCTGGCCCTGCCTCTGTAGGGACATGAGCCTCACCGGGACGCCGTTTCTCTACACCCTCGTCGCACTGGCCGTCGTCGCCCTGGTGCTGCCGTTCGCCGTGTGGTCACGGCTGCGGGGCCCCAGAACCCTGCGCGCCGCGGCCCGGGCGCTGATGCTGCTGTTCGCCCAGGGCACGGCGGTGGCGCTGGTGTTCGTGCTGGTCAACAACCAGAACAGCCTCTACGACAACTGGGCGGACCTCCTCGGCACGGGCAACCATGTGCAGGAGGCCGCGAACCTGGGGGCCGACGGCACCGGCGGCATCGCGCTGAGACGGCTGCCCAGGGTGGCGCAGCGGTTCACCCCGGCCGGCGGACCCGGTATGGGAGCGGCCGGCGGAGTGCGCGTCACCCAGCTCAGGGGCCGGGTGTCGGGTGTGAACGCCGAGGTGTACGTCTGGCTGCCGCCGCAGTACCGGGAGCCCGCCTACCGCCACCACAGGTTCCCGGTGGTGGAGCTGCTGCCGGGCTACCCCGGATCGGCGAAGGCGTGGTTCGGGTCGCTGAAGGCGCACGAGCAGTTGCTGCCGCTGATGCGCGACGGCCGGGTCGCCCCGTTCATCCTGGTCGCGCCGCGCACCAACCTGCTGGCCGGCGTGGACACGGGCTGCGCCAACATCCCGGCCACGGTGAACGCCGACAGCTGGCTCAGCATCGACGTGCCGCGGATGGTCATGGACAACTTCCGGGCCGAGGCCGCGCCGACGGGCTGGGCGGTCGCCGGGTACTCGGCGGGCGGACACTGCGCGACGAAGCTGGCCGTCGCCCACCCCGACCGGTACCGGGCCGCGATCAGCCTGTCCGGCTACAACGACCCGATCGGTGAACGCGCCTCGCTCGCCGCGCAGAACCCTGCCCTCCGGGACGGGAACAACCCCTACCTGCTGCTGCGGAAGGCGATCGTCCCGCCCCGGATCGCCCTCTACCTCTCCGGCCAGCCGCACGACGGCTACGAGGCGGGCGTGGCCCTCGAAGCGTCCGCGAAGGCGCCGACGACGGTGCATGTCGTGTACATCCCGAAGAGCGCGGGCGGTCACACCATGGCGCTGTGGCGGCCGCAGGTGGTCCCGGCCTTCCGCTGGCTGACCCAGGAGCTGGGCGAGCGCCCGGCCCCGCGCGGCGCTACTCCTCCCGTACCGTCGAGCGGCGGTTCCACGCGCGCGGCGCTCGCCAGTGGAACCGCATCGCGAGCAACCGCAGGGCGAAGGCGGTGACGACCGCGAGACCGCTGGTGAACGGGGTGAGGGCGTCGTACCGGATGCACAGCGCGACCAGGGTGGCGCCGACGATCGCCGGGACCGCGTACAGGTCGCGGTCCCAGCGCAGCAGGGAGGGCACCTCGTTGGCGAGCACGTCCCGCAGCACACCGCCGCCGACCGCGGTGGCGAGGCCGAGGGCGGCCGAGGCGGTGAGGTTGAGCCCGTAGTCGTACGCCTTCACCGTCCCGGTGACGCAGAACAGGCCGAGGCCGGCCGCGTCGAAGACGTTGACCGCGGCCTGGGTGCGCTCCACCTGCGGATGGAGGAAGAACACGAGCAGGGCGGCGAGCAGCGGGGTGATGAAGTACCCGAGGTCCGTGAAGGCGGCGGGTGGCACCGCTCCGATGATCAGGTCCCGGAAGAGCCCTCCGCCCAGCGCGGTGACCTCGGCGAGGACGGCGATGCCGAAGACGTCGAAGTTCTTGCGGACGGCCAGCAGCGCGCCTGAGATGGCGAACACGAAGATGCCGACGAGGTCGAGCGTGTGCTGGACGGAGGGACTGAACAGTTGCTGGAACACCCCTACATTCTTACCCAGGATCGGGTGTGCACCTTGCGATGCAAGGGTTAGAGGGCAGGTTTACCTGTGGTGAACAGCCAGGTCTGGAAGAGGTCGTCGAGCTGCCGTCCGGAGGTCTTCTCCGCGAGCCGGATGAAGTCGTCGGTGTCCGCGTTGCCGTAGCGGTGCAGTTTCGTCCAGGCGGGCAGGAGCCTGAAGAAGGCGGGGTCGCCGATGCGCTCGCGCAGTGCCTGGAGGGTCATCGCGCCGCGCTGGTAGACGGCGGAGGCGAACATGGTGTCGCGCTGTGGGTCGCCGACCGTGACCTGCCAGAAGGCGTTGTCGGCGGGGCGGGAGTTGTACCCGGCGAGGAACGAGTCGTGGGCCGAGCGGGTGCCCTTGTGCTCGGCCCACAGCCACTGCGCGTAGGTGGCGAAGCCCTCGTTGAGCCAGATGTCCCTCCAGTGCGCCACCGAGACGGAGTCGCCGAACCACTGGTGGGCCAGTTCGTGCACGATCGTCGTCTCGTTGCGCACCGCGGAGTAGACCGGCTTCGACTGCACCTCCAGCGAGAACCCGGCCTGCGGCATGTCGTCGACGATCGCCCCGGTCTCCTCGAACGGGTAGGGACCGAAGACCTGCGACCAGTAGTCGGTGGCCTCGGCCGTCACGGCGTACACGTCGACGTTGTTGCTGCCCGCGAGCACCGGGTCGACGGCGACGTAGATCGGCGTCCCGCCGGGGGTGGTGCCCGTCTTCACGTCGAACTTTCCGATGGTCGCGGTCGCCAGGTAGGTCGCCATCGGCTTGGTCTCGCGCCAGTGGGTGTACGTCGAACGGCCCTTGTCGTACGTCGATATCAGCCGTCCGTTGGAGACGGCGGTCAGACCCTTGGGCGCCTTGATCCGGATGTCGTAGGTGGCCTTGTCGGCGGGGTGGTCGCTGGACGGGAACCAGGTGGAGGCGGCGTTGGGTTCACAGGCGACGAAGACGCCGTCGGGGGTCTTCATCCAGCCGTAGTCGGAGCCGAAGACGATGGGGCCGCCGAGCGGCTCGGGGACTCCGCCGTAGGTGACGGTGACCGTGAAGGTCCGGCCCTTGCGCAGGGCGTCGCGCGGGGTGACGCGGATCTCGTCGCCGTCACGCGTGAAGTGGGCCCGTCTGCCGTTCACCTCGACCCTCGTGACCGTCAACTGTTGGAGGTCGAGGTCGAACGAGGACAGGCTCCGGGTGGCGCGAGCCGTGAGTGTCGTACGGCCGTCCAGACGGTCGGTGTCCGGGTTGTACGCCAGGTCCAGCGCGTAGTGGCGGGCGTCGAAGCCGCCGTTGCCGAGCCGGGGGAAATAGGGGTCACCGATGCCGTCGGCCCCGGGGGTGGGTGCGGAGGAGGCGGCGATGACGAAGAAAGAGGCCGTCGCGGTCGCGAGGGCCCCTAAGCGTGCCGAACGGGAGAGTTTCATGAGCCGTCCCTTCGAGCGTGTTCGTGTTGATCGGGTCGATCAGACGGACACGGCCGACTCTGCGCTCTCCCGTTCGGGCATGTGCATGACTTTACCAACTTGTCATGCGCTACTTGTCAGTTGACTCCTGGTCGGCTGCCGCCGGGGACTCCTGGTCGGCTGCCGTGGACTTCTCGTCCGCGGCTTCCGGCTCCTTGGAGACGGAGGTCGCGGCGGGCTCCACAGCCGCCTCCTCGCCGGTGGACACGGCCCCGACCTCGGCGGCCACCGCGGCCGACGTCTCCGCCGACTCCTCCAGCACCGCGTCCGGCACCAGCTCCGCCGCCTGCTTGGCCACGGAGAGGAGGACGGTCTCCTGCGGAGCCTGGTCCTCGAAGTTCTCCGGATGGTGGCAGGCGACCTGCTGACCGGGCTTCAGCTCCACAAGCGGCGGTTCGGTGGTCTTGCAGACCGCCGTCGCCTTCCAGCACCGGGTGTGGAAGCGGCAGCCGCTCGGCGGGGAGATCGGCGAGGGCACGTCACCCGTGAGCAGGATGCGCTCGCTCTTGGCCGCCCTGCGGCGCGGGTCAGGGATCGGAACCGCCGACATCAACGCCTTGGTGTACGGGTGCATCGGCGCCTTGTACAGGGACTCGCGGTCGGCCAGCTCGACGATCTTACCGAGATACATCACCGCGATCCGGTCCGAGACGTGCCGGACGACCGACAGGTCGTGCGCGATGATCACGTAGGTCAGACCCAGTTCCTGCTGGAGGTCGTCGAGAAGGTTGACGACCTGCGCCTGGATCGAGACGTCCAGAGCCGACACCGGCTCGTCCGCGACCACCAGCTTCGGGTTGAGCGCGAGCGCGCGGGCGATACCGATGCGCTGGCGCTGACCGCCGGAGAACTCGTGCGGGTAGCGGTTGTAGTGCTCGGGGTTGAGGCCCACGACCGACAGCAGCCGCTGCACTTCCTTCTTGACGCCGCCCTCGGGCGAGACGTTCTGCAGCTTGAAGGGAGCGCCGACGATCGTGCCGATGGTGTGACGGGGGTTCAGCGAGGAATACGGATCCTGGAAGATCATCTGCACGTCACGGCGCAGCGGGCGCATCCCGCTCACCCCGAGGTGCGTGATGTCCTTGCCCTCGAACTCCACCCGTCCGGCGGTCGGTTCGAGCAGTCTGGTGATGAGCCGGCCCATGGTCGACTTACCGCAGCCCGACTCGCCCACGACGCCCAGCGTCTCACCGGCCTTGACCTCGAAGTCGAGGCCGTCGACCGCGCGTACCGCGCCGACCTGCCGCTGGAGCAGGCCCTTCTTGATCGGGAAGTGCTTCTGCAGCCCGGTCACCTTCAGAAGCGTCTCGCCGGGGGCGGCGTCCTTGGTGAGGGTGGCACCGTGGCTCTGCGCAGGGATGGTCACCGCTTTGTCCTCGCTCACAGCTTCGGCGCAATCTCTTCGGTCCAGATACGCTCCCGCTGCTCCTGAGTCATGTGGCAGGCGGCCCAGTGCTGGCTGCCCACCTCGGACAACTCGGGGCGGACCGTGCGGGTGACGTTGTCCTTGGGGATGTCCGCGTACGGGCAGCGCGGGTTGAAGGCGCATCCCGACGGGATGTTGATCAGCGAGGGCGGTGAGCCCTTGACCGGGATCAGGCGCTCCTGCTGCTCGCGGTCCAGACGCGGCATCGAGCCGAGCAGACCCCAGGTGTAGGGGTGGCGGGGCTCGTAGAACACCTTCTCGGCCGGACCGCGCTCGACACAGCGGCCGCCGTACATCACCAGGATGTCGTCGGCCAACTCGGCGACGACGCCCAAGTCGTGGGTGATGATGATGACCGCGGAACCGAACTCCGTCTGCAGGTCCCGGATGAGGTCGAGGATCTGCGCCTGGACGGTCACGTCAAGGGCGGTCGTCGGCTCGTCCGCGATCAGCAGCTCGGGGTTGTTGACCAGCGACATCGCGATCATGGCGCGCTGGCGCATACCGCCGGAGAACTCGTGCGGATAGCTGTCGACCCGTTTGTCCGGCTGCGGGATGCCGACGCGGTCGAGCATTTCCACGGCACGGCGCTTCGCCGTCTTCTTGTCCACCTTGTTGTGGATCCGGTACGCCTCCACGATCTGCTGGCCGATCGTGTAGTACGGGTGCAGCGCGGACAGCGGGTCCTGGAAGATCATCGCCATGTCGCGGCCGCGCAGCTTGCGGACGTGGTCAGGGTCCGCGGTGAGCAGTTCGGTGCCGTCCAGCCAGATCTCGCCGGAGATCTGCGCCTTGCGCTTACCGTACTGGCCGGCCGTGTGCAGGCCCATGATGCCGAGCGAGGTCACCGACTTGCCGGAGCCCGACTCGCCCACGATGCCGAGGGTTTTACCCTTCTCCAACTGGAAGGTCAGCCCGTCGACGGACTTGACCACTCCGTCGTCGGTCGGGAAGTGCACCTTCAGGTCGCGCACTTCGAGGAAGGCGGTCGGTGTGGGGGAGATGCCGGTCGGCTCGCCCACGGCGGCTCCGCTCTTGCTGAGTTCGGTCATGCGAGCCTCACTCGGGGGTCGATCACGGCATACATGACGTCCACCAGGAGGTTGGCGACGAGCACCGCGACCGAGGTGATCAGGGTGACACCCAGGATGATGGGGAGGTCCTGGTTCTTGATGCCGGTGAGCACCGCCTGGCCGAGGCCGGGCAGGCTGAACGTGGTCTCGGTCAGGATCGCGCCGCCGATGAGTGCGCCGAGGTCCATGCCGAGCATGGTCAGGATGGGCGTCATCGTGGAGCGCATGGCGTGCTTGCCGATGACGACCGGCTCGTTGAGGCCCTTGGCACGGGCGGTGCGGATGTAGTCCTCGCCGAGGATCTCCAGCATGGTGGCGCGGGTGATCCGGGCGTACATCGCCGCGTACAGGAAGGCGAGCGTGATCCAGGGGAGGATCATGCCGCCGAGCCAGCCGGTGAGGCTGTCCTCGAGGGGAACGTACTCCCCGTTGATCCAGCCCAGCCCGTAGGAGAAGATCGCCAGGCTCAGCAGGCCGGTGAAGTAGATGGGCAGGGAAACGCCCGCCAGCGCGACGACCATCGCGCTGCGGTCCCACATGCTGCCCCGCTTGAGAGCGGAGAGCACACCCGCCGAGACACCCAGGAGCAACCACAGCAGAGCGGCACCGAGCGCGAGACCCAGGGTCACCGGGAAGCGGTCGGTCAGCACCGGCCAGACGGCCTGCTCGCTGCGGAAGGAGTAACCGAAGCAGGGGGCGGCACAGTGTGTGACGTCACCGCCGGCCGCGTAGGTGCGACCCGCGAAGATGCCCTTGAAGAACTCCCACACCTGCGCGTAGATCGGGTCGCTGAGACCCAGCTTCACCCGCACGGCCTCGACGGCCGCGGGGTCGGCCTGCTTGCCCACGAAACTCGTGGCCACGTCGACGCCCGCCCACTTGGGGACGAGGAAGAAGATGCCGAAGACCACCATGATGATGACCACGAGCATCACTGCGGCGGCGAACAGCCGCCTGATGAGGTAAGCGAGCACAGCTCTCGGCCCGCTGCGGATCGCGGACCACCGGAGGTCTTCCGGTGGTCCGCGATCACGCTGCGCCGGCCTTCACCTGCCTTTCGTGCCGTTCGGCGGGTGTGCCGGGTTTACTTCGCGGACTTCAGACCGAGGTTGACGAAGTCGTACATGCCGCTGTAGCCGTCGGACGTGTAGACGTTCGCCAGGTTGCTGGAGCGCCAGTTGATGAACTTCTCGAAGACGAAGGGCAGGTAGTAACCGCCGTCCATCACCGCGTGGTTGATGTCCTTGGCGATCTGGGTCTTGCCCGCGTCGTCCTGCGTCTTGACGTAGGTGTCGAACAGCCCGTCGATCTTCTTGTCGTCGATCAGGGCGTAGTTGTTGTTACCGCTCTGCAGGATGTACTTGCTGTCCCACAGCGGCAGACCGAAGCCCTGGACGGAACCGAAGTCCGCGCCCCAGCCCATGATGATGATGCCGTAGCCCTTCTTCTTCACGTTCGAAGGGCTGCCGATGATGCCGGAGGTCTGCGAACCGTCGTACTGGTCGATGCTGACCTTGATGCCGACCTTCTTCAGCGATGCCTGAAGCGACTCGGCAGTGGCGACCTCGACCGGCTTGTTGTTGCGCACGGCGATGGTGGTGGAGAAGCCGTTCGGCTTGCCGCAGGCCTTCAGCGCGGCCTTGGCCTTGGCGATGTTGCCGTTCTTGTCGGCACCGTTCAGGTTGTACGGGTCGTAGCTCTGACCCTCGGCACCCGGGACGGTCGGGGGCAGCATGTTGGTGCCGATGTCACCACCGGCGACCGGGCCACCGCGCGCGGTCTGCAGCGACACGTGGTCGGCGCCGTAGATCACGGCCTTGCGGCACTCGATGTTGTCGAACGGCTTGACGCTCTGCGGGAAGACCGCGTAACGGACGTAGCCGGAGACCGGGTTGTCCAGGTTGCCCTTGTGCTGCTGAAGGGCGGTGGTGCGGCCCTGCGGCGACATGCCGGTCTGGTTGATGTCCAGGTCGTAGTCACCGGCGACCAGACGCGCGTCCAGGTCGTTGGCGTTCGAGAAGAACTTGACCGTGATCTTGTCCGGGTACGCCTTGCGAACCGGGTCCGAGGACTGCTTCCACTCGGGGTTGCGGACCAGCGTCAGGTCCTTGCCGGGGCTGTACGACTCGAACTTGTACGGGCCGGAGGAGAAGGGGTGCAGCGTGTACTTGGCCTTGGTGTCCTTGTCCTGACGGACCGGGGAGGCCGAGACCAGCGCGAGGATCTCCTCGAAGTCCGAGTTGGCCTCGGGCAGGTGGAAGACGATCGTCTTGTCGTTGGGCGTGTCGATCGCCTTCAGACCCAGCTTGTCCTTCGACGTGTCCTTGTACGGGCCCTTGTACGTGCCCTTGGGGTCGAGGACCTCCTTGAGGTACGTCGGACCGCCCGACAGCACATCCTGCGCCCACACGCGCTCGATGCCGTACTTGATGTCCTTGGAGGTTATCTCCTTGCCGTCCTCCCACGTCACGCCGTCACGCAGCGTGTACGTGTAGGTCTTGCCGTCGTCCGTGACCTTGGCGAGACCGGTGGCGAGGTCCGGAGTCAGCTCGGCGCCGGCCTTGCCGGGCTCCGTCTTGTTCGTGACGAGCTGGCGGCTGTAGTAGCGCGCGAAGTTCCACATGAAGCCGTAGTAGCCACGCGTGGTGTCCCAGAAGTCGGCGTCCTGGGCGCCCGCGAACTTCAGCGTGCCGCCCTTCTTGGCCAGGGATGCCTGAGCGACCTTGTTGTTCGCGGCGTCGAAACCAGCGGCGCCGGTCTTCGAACCACCGTTGTCGTCGCTGCCGCCACCGCCGCACGCCGCTGTGGTCAGCAGCGCGGCGACAGCGGCGACAGCGGCCACGGCCTGCTTACGCCGCCCTGAGGTGCGTTGGGTAGTCACGATCTCGGATCCTCCGGATTTGATGAGAGACCCCGTGTAGAGCCACGGGACGCTTGTGTACGGCAGTTCAGCGGGAGCCCTTCGGATCCAGCGCGTCACGCACGCCGTCACCGAAGAGGTTGAAGGCAAGAACGGTGATGAAGATCGCTACACCCGGGATCACCATGTACGTGGGGTCCGACTTGTAGTAGTCGATCGCGTTCGAGAGCATCTGCCCCCAGGAGGCCGTGGGCGGTTTGACGCCCACGCCCAGGAAGCTGAGTGCCGCCTCGGTGAGGATGTTGGTGGGGATCATCATCGTCGTGTAGACGATGATCGGCGCGACCAGGTTGGGCAGCAGTTCCTTGAACAGGATGTAGAGCCGCCCGGCGCCGAGCGACCGTGCCGCCTCGACATACTCCCGTTCGCGCAGCGAAAGCGTCTGACCGCGCACCACGCGTCCGATGTAGGGCCAGCCGAAGAAACCGATGACCAGGATCATCACGAACAGGCGCACGCCCGTGCCCGACAGCCCCAGCATCTCGCTCGGCATGACGGAGACCAGCGCGATGATGAACAGCAGTTGCGGGAAGGCCAGCAGACCGTCCATGACACGGCTGATGGCCGCGTCGACCCAGCCGCCGAAGAAGCCGGCCAGGATACCGAGGATGGTGCCGAGGATGACTGCGACGATGGCTGACAGGAAGCCGACCAGAAGCGAGATCTGGGCTCCGTAGAGGATGCGCGCGAAGATGTCGCGGCCGTTGACCGGCTCCACGCCGAGCAGATGGTCTCCGCTCATGCCGCCGAAGGACCCCCTGGGCGTGCCGAACAGGGGGTCGATCAGGTTCTCGTGGTAGGCGTCAGGGTCCTGCCCGAGCAGGTTGGTGATCACGGGCGCGAGTAGCGCGACCACGATGAGGACGAGTACGACGACGCCACCCGTGAGAGCGAGTTTGTCCCGCTTCAGGCGCTCCCAGGCGATCCGTCCCAGGGAACGTCCCTGTACGGCCTTCGCGTCGGAGCTCAGTACCGCCGCTTCCTCGACCGCGCTCGGGGCCGCTTCCGCGGTCGGCTCGTGCAATGGTGCCGTCATCTGGCAGGGACCCCTCTCAACCGGCGGTAGCCGGCCCACACTTGCCGCTGTAGCGGCATGATCAGTCCTCGTACACAGGGGGGTGAACCCCCCTGATGCGGGAGTCTTCAACGCTTTGGCGATCTGTAGCCAGACTTGGCGGCGAAAGGATGCGCAAACGTGATGCGTTCCTAGGTGTTCCGTTATCCGGACAGTGGGTAACGAGGGTCGGACGCGTATAAATCGGACAGAAGGTGCAGAAATGCATTTCCTGGCGTTATCTACGCGCGAAGATGAGCGTCCAATCCCGGTTCCCGCCATTGCGGGCGGAAGTCGGTTTTCGGCCAGTATCCGCCGCGACTGACAAGTAACCGTACCCGGCCACCGGTGTCCGAGCCCGAGCGGCATAAGCCTCACGGCCGTCGAAGGGGCGGGCCGGGTGTCGTGCCCATCCAGGCGACGGGCGGCGGACAGCACCCCGGCCGGCCACCTGAACCCCCAGCGCATGGGTGTACCTGGCCGACGCCGGCCCGTGCGCGCCAAAACGGCCGGAATTCGGCGACGTGGCAAGAAAGGCGGGCATGGGCGCCGGGCAATCCATGACATTGCCCATCAGAAGACTTCATCACAACATATGGCCTGCATAGACCGGAAAAACAACTAAACATCGAAGTCGAATTCGCAGTCCGACGTTCTCCAGTGCGCGGCGACTCTGACCGGCATCCAGGCAGGGCTTGATCACCGGCGAAACGCCAAGTAAATTGAGCCGACCAATCGATCATGTGATCGAATAGATAACTGGGGGTCTCCTTGCGAAAGTCCGTCACTCGAATGCTTCTGGGCGGCACGTGTGCCGTGCTCCTCACCGTCGGTGCCGCCGGTGCCGCACAAGCAGGAACCTCCAGCGGCACGGTCGCCACCGTCACGAACAGCAGCGGAAGGCAGGTGGGCGAGCTCACCTTCGTCGATGACGGAGATGACTTCTACGTTTGGGACGAGTACGCCGACGGACACGGTGTGCGCGGGGAAATCCACTACGCAGGCACGAAGTTGGCCTCCGCCTACGACGGTACCGGGGCCGACGGCACCATCGCTCACTTCCATTACGACATCACGCCGGGCACGACCTACTTCGTCGAGGTCTGCACTGTCGACGGAGCCAATGACACCACTCCCGTGGCATGCGGAACGGGGACCGTCACGGAGTAGCCGGAATGGATGGCTGCTTATCGGTGGCCACGGCAGGCGCCCCCTCACCCTGTGGGAGTGAGGGGGCGCCTGCCGTTGAGGTCGACGGCTGTTGTTTCCGCACCTCGCTGAGGTCCCTTTCCCGTCGGCGGATCACGGCTCAGCAGCGCGGAAAACGACGTCGATGCCGCCGGAGAAGCTCTGCCGGAGGTTCGTTCAGGCCTGGTTGCGCTTCTGCGTTCCGGTTATCCCGGACCGGAGCCGACAGGGCTCTCCCGCACAGCTTCGGCACGAGGTTCAGTAATTGACGCCGTGCGCCGGCGGGTATCCGTACCCGGCGGCCGGCGCCTGGGCCGGAGCGGCGTGGGCCTCCCGGTCGTAGAAGGGACGGGCGCTCGCCCGCATCCACATCGCGACCGGGTCGTACTCGTCGGACATCGCCACCGTCGACACCGGCAGCCCGTCCGGGACTGCACCGATGGACTGCTGCATCATCGCCCGCACCGAGTCCACCGCGGGCGGGCTGGTGTCGTACACGTCCAGGCCGATGGCGAGGTACGGCGACCCGAGCGCCGGCTGCACCCAGGCTCGCCGGAGCGCGCGGACGGCGGGGGTGCGGTGGGCGTTCTGCGCGAGCAGGGCGTAGAACTGCGGGATCTCGATCCCCGGCTCGGACAGCCGGAGCGGCCCGGCGGGCTGGCGCTCCAGGCCGGTCGTGATCCGGCGCAGATCCAGCCAGGGGATGCCGAGTCCGCCGCCGGGGGCGTGCGGGTTCAGCCAGAGGCCGTAGTGGTCGGGGTAGAGGGTGCGGGCCACGTCGAGGCCGTCGACCACTTCGTACGACCGGTTCCAGCCGCTGGCCGACAACTCCTGGGCGGAGGTGACGCACGGGGCGTACCCGTGGCCGTCGACCTCCATGTTTCCGTACTGGGCGTCGGGGGATCCGGCCTGGCCGTGCCAGAGCAGCATCCAGACCTGGCCGGAGGAGGGGGTTGCGAGGGCGCGCAGCAGCGCCTCGTAGGCGTCGTAACGCCCGGGCGTCACTTGGCGCAGCATGTGCTCGACCTGTCCGGCCGCGGCGGTGCCGCTCGCGCTCACCTGTTACCGCCCCTTCGGAAGACTCCGGATATGAAACCAGCTTAGGCGGCCCGGCCGACAGCGACCGCCCAGGAGCACGCGGCTCGTTGCCGTTCCGCGACCGCCGTTCACGACCGCCGTTCCGCCCGCGGTCTCTTCGGGCGCGCTCTAGGGACCGTACTGATAGAAGGGGCGGACGTGCCCGCGCAGCCATTCGGCCACCGGGTCCTGGGTCACGTCCATCAGGACCAGATTGACCGGCCAGCCCACCGGGAACCGGTCCAGGGCCCGGCCGAGGGCCTCCAGCGGCAGGGCCCTCGGATCGCCCTCCCACTGGGACAGTTCGACGCCGACGAACATCACCGGGTCGGCCGTCTCGATCGCGGCGAGGCAGCGGCGGGCGGTGCGGACGACGCCGGTCCCGGCGAACTCGGCCGACGCGGCGGCCAGGAAGTCCACCGGGTCGTCCTGCCAGTCGGGTTCGAAGAGCCGGACCCGGCCGCCGCTCGACGGGCCGTCCAGCGGGGTCCGCCCGACACGGCACAGCTCGGCCACGGCGGACGGCGGCAGCGGCACGCCGACCGTGCCGTCCGGGTTGACGGCGATGCCCACCTGCGGCGGCAGGCCGCGCGCGAACTCCACGGCGGGCGCGATCGTGTACGACAGGTGCGAGCCGACGACCTGCCGGAACTGCTCCTCGGAGCTGAAGACCGGCACGTACGTCTGGCCCTCGATCTCCAGGGTCGGCAGGTCGAGCGGGCCGCTGTGCGGACCGCCCCCGCCGGGCAGCGGCACCCAGACGAAACTGCGCCCGAGCACCTCGATGATCCGTCCCCCGGCCGCGGGCATGCCGAGGGCGGCGGAGAGCACCTCCTCCAGCTCGTTGCCGGGCCATCCGCCGTGCGGATGGGGGTGTGCCTGCGCCGGAAAGTCCGCGGGGAGATCCGCTGGGAAGTCCATCTCTGTCTGACCGCCTGCTGAGAACCGCTGGTGTGGCTGGAAAGGCTATCGGGTGGGGGCGGACGGCGGGACGCGCGGCTGCTGGGGCGGGACGCGCGGCCGGGCCGACGCGACGTCGACGCGACGCACGGCCGGACCGCGGAACCCGTCCGTGGCCGGGCCGGCGGCACGGGCGGCCGGGCCGACGCGACGTCGGGCGCCGGACGCCGGACGCCGGACACATGACCGCCCGGTCCGCCCGGTCCGCCCGGTCAGCCGGTGAAGCCGATTCGGGCGAGCACGTCTGCCGCGTCGCGGTCCAGCAGGACCGCCGAGGCGCAGCCCACGGGCAGATCGCCCCGCTCGGCGGAGCGCAGCAGCCGGCCGGCCGCCGTGCGGTGGCGCAGGAAGGCGTACCGCGAGACACCCCGGCCGCGCTCGCGCTGGCCCGCCAGCGCGGTACCGGGCGGGACGTCGAGGAGCAGCAGATGCAGGGTGCCGCCCCGGCGGCGGGCCACGCGGGCCAGCCAGTCGCGCACCCAGGCCTGCGTGCCGCAGTCGTGCACGACCACTCCCTCACCGGTGCGCAGGGCGCGGCGCAGCCCCGCGTAGTGGGCCAGCCGCACCAGTGGGCGGTAGACCGCGTACGGCAGGAACCGCGGCATCCGGGAGTCCCAGCGGTCGCGGGTGTCCTGGGAGTCGACGCGCAGTCCGCGGACGGTGCGCCGCATGAGCGTGGACTTGCCGCTGCCGGGCAGTCCGGTGATCACGACGAGATCGCGGGGCCCGAAGAGGAGCGCGTGCGGGCTGTGGCCGCCCCGCTCGCGCAGGTCGCGGAGGACGGGTGCCGGGCGTGCCCCGCACGCCTCTCGGGCCGTGGCAGACGGCTGCTCGGGCAGCGCGACGGCCGAGGTCGTGGCGTACGCAGTGGTCCTCTTCACCCTGATCGTCCTCCCCTGGGGTGGGCACGAGTACCCTCCCCGTCGAGTGTAAAGAGAAGGTAATACGCGGTGTCTCGCGTTTTCATGCGCTTACTGCCACAAGCCGGTTACAGAGGTGGTCTGCCCACGTGCGGGCGATGCGTGCAATGATGTCGGCGCCAACTGCATACCGGCCGCTTGAATCCGCGCGGGAGAGTTCCCAGCAGTACGTCGCTGGGGCGCCGAAGGAGCAAGTCCCTCCCTTGAATCTCTCAGGCCCCGTTACCGCGCGGGCGAGGCACATCTGAAAAGCGGGCCGCTGTGACAGTGGCTCCACCCAAGGTGCAAACCATGACGACCGCTTCGCGGGTCATGGCGAACCTCTCAGGTTCCGATGACAGATGGGGAGGAACGACCTCGCCGTCATGCCCTGGGAGACGACCGACCGATGAGCAGTACCGCACCCCGCCATACCGCGCTCGACGCCCTGCACCGTTCGCTCGGCGCGACGATGACCGACTTCGCCGGCTGGGACATGCCGTTGCGCTACGGCTCCGAGCGCGACGAGCACAACGCCGTACGCACCAGGGCCGGTCTCTTCGACCTCTCGCACATGGGCGAGATCACGGTCAGCGGCCCGCAGGCCGTCGCCCTGCTGGACCACTCGCTGGTCGGCAACATGGGCACGATCGGCGTCGGCCGCGCCCGCTACACCATGATCTGCCAGGAGGACGGCGGCATCCTGGACGACCTGATCGTGTACCGGCTCCAGGAGCGGGAGTACATGGTCGTCGCCAACGCCTCCAACGCCCAGGTGGTGCTGGACGCGCTGGTGCGCCGGGCGGAGGGCTTCGACGCCGAGGTGCGCGACGACCGGGACGGCTACGCGCTGCTCGCCGTCCAGGGCCCCGAGTCCCCCGGCATCCTGAAGTCGCTCACCGACGCCGACCTGGACGGCCTGAAGTACTACGCGGGCCTGCCCGGCACCGTCGCCGGTGTCCCGGCGCTGATCGCGCGCACCGGATACACCGGTGAGGACGGCTTCGAGCTGTTCGTGAAGCCGGAGCACGCCGTCGAGCTGTGGCAGGCGCTGACCAAGGCGGGCGAGGGCGCCGGTCTGGTCCCCTGCGGCCTGTCCTGCCGGGACACGCTGCGCCTGGAGGCGGGCATGCCGCTGTACGGGCACGAGCTGTCGACCTCGCTCACCCCCTTCGACGCCGGGCTCGGCCGGGTGGTGAAGTTCGAGAAGGAGGGCGACTTCGTGGGGCGCGAGGCGCTGCGCGCGGCCGCCGCCCGTTCGGCCGAGAACCCGCCGCGCGTCCTGGTCGGCCTGGCCGCCGAGGGCCGCCGTGTCCCGCGCGCCGGGTACCCCGTGGTCGCCGGCGGCGAGGTGATCGGCGAGGTCACCTCCGGTGCCCCCTCCCCCACGCTCGGCCGGCCGATCGCGATGGCGTACGTCGACGCGGCGCACGCGCGGCCGGGCACGCCCGGAGTCGGCGTGGACATCCGGGGCACCCACGAGCCCTACGAGGTCGTGGCTCTGCCGTTCTACAAGCGGCAGAAGTGACACTGTCGTCCTCGGCACGGCCGGCACCGCCACGGTCGTGACCGTCGCGGCCGCGATCAGCACGGCCGTAACCGTCCGCACGTGATGTCGGGCACATCGCGCCTGCTCACACGTGCTCCCACCAGTCCCCCATTCACCAGCACTCCCCCGCGTACAGGAGAATTCAGGCCATGAGCAACCCCCAGCAGCTGCGCTACAGCAAGGAGCACGAGTGGCTGTCGGCCGCCGAGGACGGCGTGGCGACGGTCGGCATCACCGAGCACGCGGCCAACGCGCTCGGCGACGTGGTCTTCGTCCAGCTCCCCGACGCCGGCGCCACCGTGACCGCGGGCGAGACCATCGGTGAGCTGGAGTCGACCAAGTCGGTCAGCGACCTGTACTCCCCGGTGACCGGCGAGGTCACGGAGGTCAACGAGGACGTCGTCAACGACCCGTCGCTGGTGAACTCCGCCCCCTTCGAGGGCGGATGGCTGTTCAAGGTACGCGTCACGGACGAGCCGGCCGACCTGCTCTCGGCCGACGAGTACACCGCCTTTTCCGCCGGCTGAGGAGTCGTAGACCCATGTCCGACCACACGTCGCAACTGAACACGCCCCTGCACGAGCTCGACCCGGACATCGCCGCCGCGGTCGACGCCGAACTGCGGCGCCAGCAGTCCACGCTCGAGATGATCGCCTCGGAGAACTTCGCCCCGGTCGCGGTCATGGAGGCGCAGGGCTCGGTCCTCACCAACAAGTACGCCGAGGGCTACCCGGGCCGCCGCTACTACGGCGGCTGCGAGCACGTCGACGTCGCCGAGCAGATCGCGATCGACCGGGTCAAGGAGCTGTTCGGCGCCGAGTACGCCAACGTGCAGCCGCACTCGGGCGCCTCCGCCAACCAGGCCGCGCTGTTCGCGCTGGCCCAGCCCGGCGACACCATCCTCGGCCTGGACCTGGCGCACGGCGGCCACCTGACCCACGGGATGCGGCTGAACTTCTCCGGCAAGCAGTTCAACGTGGTCGCCTACCACGTGGAGGACTCCGGCCTGGTCGACATGGCCGAGGTCGAGCAGCTCGCCAAGGAGCACCGGCCGAAGGTGATCATCGCCGGCTGGTCGGCGTACCCGCGGCAGCTGGACTTCGCGGAGTTCCGCCGGATCGCGGACGAGGTCGGCGCCTACCTGTGGGTCGACATGGCGCACTTCGCGGGCCTGGTCGCGGCCGGTCTCCACCCGAACCCGGTGGAGTACGCGGACGTGGTCACCTCCACCACCCACAAGACGCTGGGCGGCCCGCGCGGCGGGATCATCCTGGCGAAGCAGGACTTCGCCAAGAAGCTCAACTCGTCGGTCTTCCCGGGCTTCCAGGGCGGTCCGCTCGAGCACGTGATCGCGGCGAAGGCGGTGTCCTTCAAGGTCGCGGCGAGCGAGGAGTTCAAGGAGCGCCAGCGGCGCACGGTCGAGGGAGCACGGCTGCTGGCCGAGCGGCTGACCGCCCCGGACGCCCGCGAGGCCGGCGTGAACGTCCTGTCCGGCGGCACGGACGTGCACCTGATCCTGGTCGACCTGCGCGAGTCCGAGCTGGACGGCCGGCAGGCCGAGGACCGCCTCCACGAGGTCGGCATCACGGTCAACCGCAACGCCGTCCCGAACGACCCGCGCCCGCCGATGGTGACCTCCGGGCTGCGCATCGGTACGCCGGCCCTCGCCACCCGCGGCTTCACGGCCGAGGACTTCGCGGAGGTCGCGGACGTGATCGCGGAGACGCTCAAGCCGTCCTACGACGTCGCAGCCCTGAAGGCCCGGGTGACGGCCCTGGCGGAGAAGCACCCGCTGTATCCCACGCTGGGCAGCTAGTCCCGTTTCACCGGGGCACCGCGCACACTGGAAGCACATGCTGCTGCGGCGCGCGCGGTGCCCCGCCCCATGTTCCACCCCCGTTTTTGAGGAGTCACCGTGGCCATCTCGGTCTTCGACCTGTTCTCGATCGGCATCGGCCCGTCCAGCTCCCACACGGTCGGCCCGATGCGGGCGGCGCGCATCTTCGCCCGCCGGCTGCGCAACGAGGGTCTGCTGGACTCCGTCGCCTCGGCCCGCGCCGAGCTGTACGGCTCCCTCGGCGCGACCGGCCACGGCCACGGCACGCCCAAGGCGGTGCTGCTCGGCCTGGAGGGCGCCTCACCGCGGACGGTGGACGTGGAGGGCGCGGACGAGCGGGTGGAGCGGATCAAGGAAGCCGGCCGGATCCAACTCCTGGGCGAGCACGAGATCCCGTTCTCCTTCGACGACGACCTGGTCCTGCACCGCCGTAAGACGCTCCCGTACCACGCGAACGGCATGACCCTGTGGGCGTACGACGCCTCGGGGGCCGAGCTGCTGTCGAAGACGTACTACTCGGTGGGCGGCGGCTTCGTCGTCGACGAGGACGCGGTCGGCGCCGACCGCATCAAACTGGACGACACGGTCCTCAAGTACCCCTTCCGCACGGGCGACGAGCTGCTGCGCCTGACGAAGGAGACCGGCCTGTCGATCTCCGCGCTGATGCTGGAGAACGAGCGGGCCTGGCGCACGGAGGAGGAGATCCGCACCGGTCTCCTGGAGATCTGGCGGGTGATGCAGGCGTGCGTGACGCGCGGCATGTCCCGTGAGGGCATCCTGCCGGGCGGGCTGCGGGTGCGCCGCAGGGCCGCCGTCTCGGCACGCCAACTCCGCGCGGAGGGCGACCCGTTGGCGCACGCCATGGAGTGGATCACGCTCTACGCGATGGCGGTCAACGAGGAGAACGCGGCCGGCGGCCGGGTGGTGACCGCTCCCACCAACGGCGCGGCCGGCATCATCCCGGCGGTCCTGCACTACTACATCAACTTCGTGCCGGGCGCCGACGAGGACGGCGTGGTCCGCTTCCTGCTCGCCGCCGGCGCGATCGGCATGCTGTTCAAGGAGAACGCCTCCATCTCGGGCGCCGAGGTCGGCTGCCAGGGCGAGGTCGGCTCGGCCTGCTCGATGGCGGCCGGCGCCCTCGCCGAAGTCCTCGGCGGCAGCCCCGAACAGGTGGAGAACGCCGCCGAGATCGGCATGGAACACAACCTCGGCCTCACCTGCGACCCGGTCGGCGGCCTGGTCCAGATCCCCTGCATCGAACGCAACGGCATGGCCGCGGCGAAGGCGGTCACGGCCGCCCGGATGGCCATGCGCGGCGACGGCTCGCACATGGTGTCCCTGGACAAGGTCATCAAGACGATGAAGGAGACCGGGGCGGACATGAGCGTCAAGTACAAGGAGACGGCCCGGGGCGGGCTGGCGGTGAACATCATCGAGTGCTGACGTCCGGGCCGGTGTTCCGCCGGCCCCGTCGAGCGTCACGTTTCCGCGACAAGTCCGCGTAGAGGACGGATCACCCATGCCAGGGTGGGCAACAGAGCCGAACAGGGCCCAACACCTGTTCCCCCACCGGCACTTCAGGGAGACCCCATGTTGCGCGGCATAGACGTGAGTGCGTACCAGTCCTCCTCCTACGACACGGACGACATCTCCTTCGTCTTCATCAAGGCGACGGAGGGGCGTTCGTACGTCAATCCGAGGCTCTCCGCCCAGACGAAGAGGGCCCGCGAGGCCGGTCTCGTCGTCGGCTTCTATCACTTCCTCTGGCCCGGCAACCTCACGGCCCAGGCCGAGTACTTCGTCAAGCACGCCCCCGAGAAGGCGGGCGACATCCTCGCGGTCGACTGGGAGACGACCGGCGAGGGCACCCACGCGAGCAACGCGGAGAAGGACCGCTTCATCCGCAAGGTGAAGGAGCTGCGGCCCGACAACCGGGTCATCCTGTACGCGAACAGGAACTTCTGGCTGAACATCGACACCACCTCGTACGCCGGCGACGGTCTGTGGATCGCCGACTACGTCACCGCCGGCGAGCCCCGCATCAAGGCGAAGTGGCGCTTCCACCAGTACAGCGACAGCCCGCACGACAAGGACGTGGCCGACTTCACGAGCAGGGCCGCGCTGCGGAAGTGGGCCGGGGACGCCTGACTCACTCCGCCCGCCGCCGTACCCCCGCGAGCAGGCGGCGCACGCCCGCGGCGTGAAGTCCGGTGCCGATGGCGAGGACGCGGTACACGGCGCCCGCCGGCCCGGGGAAGGCGGCCCGTGTCTCGGCGCGCAGGCGGTGACGGCCGGGCGCCGTCTCCTCGATGCGGAAGATCAGGGCGTACGTCGAGAAGCGGTGGGAGCCCTCCAGGGTCAGGGTGCGGCCCGGGACCGCGGCGGTGACCCGGAAGCCGGGGAGCGTCGAGCCCTCGGTGAGCGGGCGGGGGCCGGAGGACGTGCGGTCGGCGCAGCCGACGAGACGGCCGTAGGCGGTCGCGTTCCGGCCGGCGAAGGACGCGTCCAGCGTGTCGCTCACCGCGCGCCACACGGCGTCGGCGCCCGCCGCGACGACCGTCGTGTGCTCGTCGACGCGGGGCAGCGCGTTCCTCGGCATGGCGGCCTCCCTTAGGCTCTGGCCCTGGGTCGGGAGCAACCGTAGACAAGAGGGGAGCCACGTGCCATGGGTGGGGCGATCGCCGCGGTCAGCAGCAACGGGACGTACTCGTTCACCAAGCCGAACCGGGAGAGCATCATGCTGCTCGCCGGGCTCGGGGTGGAGGGTGACGTGCATGCCGGGACGACGGTGAAGCACCGGTTCCGGATGAGACGGGACCCTTCGCAGCCGAATCTGCGGCAGGTGCACCTCATTCACGAGGAGCTGTTCGACGAGGTGCGGGAGGCCGGCTTCGAGGTCGCCGCCGGTCAGCTCGGGGAGAACGTCACGACCCGGGGGATCGACCTGCTGGGCCTGCCGGCCGGGACGCTGCTGCGGCTCGGCGCCGAGGCCGTCGTCGAGGTCACCGGGCTGCGGAATCCCTGCGCGCAGATCGACACCCTCGGCAAGGGCCTGATGAGGGAGATGGTCGGGCGCGACGAGGACGGGACGGCCCGGTTCAGGTCCGGAATCATGAGTGTCGTCGTCACCGGCGGAACCGTGCGGCCGGGTGACCCGGTCGAGGTCCTGCTCCCGGACGGGCCGCACGTGCCCCTGGAGATCGTGTGACAGGGGCAGCACAACGGCCGGAGCCGGGAGCTGCCGTGCGGGACAGCTCCCGGGCGTTTCCTAGGCGGTGAAGTCCGGGGTCCGCTCCGGGCTCGCCTCGGACAGTGCCTTCGTCACGCCCTCGACGCCCTCGCGCAGGCCGTACACCGGTGTGCCGGGCTGCTGGCGCCACGAGTCGTCGAGGCCACCCGCGTCCACGGTGTCGAAGCCGAGCTCGTCGATGAGGTCGCGCACCTTCCGCTTGGCCGCCTCGTCGTCGCCGGCCACCGGGAGGGCCACGCGGTCGGGGTCGCCGGCCGGGCGCGGGCGGTCCAGGATGTCCTGGGCGTAGGTGCCGTTGAACGCCTTGATCACGGGGTGGCCGAGCTGCCGTTCGGCCCAGCGGCTCTCGGTGAGGCCGTCCTCGATCTCCGCGATCCTGCCGTCCCGCTGCTGCGGGTAGTAGTTGCCGGTGTCGATGACGACGAAGCCGTCGGCCGCGCCGTCGAGCAGTCCCGAGGGAAGGCCGGGGACCGCCTTCACGGGGACGGTGACCACGACGATCTCCGCGCCGCGGGCCGCCTCCCCGACCGTGACGGGGGTCGCGCCCGTCTCCTTCGCGAGTTCGGTGAGCGTCTGCGGGCCGCGGGAGTTGGCGACGGAGACCTCGTGGCCGAGGGCGGTGAGCCGCCGGGTGAGGTTGCCGCCGATGTTGCCCGCGCCGATGATGCCGATCTTCATGTGACTCGCCTCGCCGTTTCCGGGTCGTATCCGAGGAGCCGGGGCGGCTCCGCCGACGGGCACCACCAACCGACGGACCGGTCCCGCTATTCCGGACGTGCGGCGAACGGGTGCGTCCCGGACATGACGAAGGGGCGCCCGTCCGTGGCCGGACCGGCGCCCCTGCCGTCCGCGTCACTTGTTCAGGTGCGACCAGAACTCGTCGAAGGAGAGGACCTTGTCGCCGTTGAGGTCACGGCTCTTGATGATCGCCTCGGCCACCGACTCGGTGACGTTCCAGTCGCCCCCCTGGGCGAGAGCGGTCTTGAACTCGGCCGCGGTGATGAAGCCGTCGCCGTCCGTGTCGATCCGCTCGAAGTGCTTGCGTGCCTCGTCGATGTCCGCCACCGATCCGCCCCTTTTTGCTCGTGCTGCTCGTTACGTGCTGTCGTACTGACGCAGGTCAGGTTAACCGCCCGCCCGATCCTCCAGCGCCTCGACCACCCAGGCGAACTCGGCACGGTGCGCCGGGCCGGCCCCCGGCCCGTCACCACGGCCGGCACCTCGCGGTGGCGGGCGACCAGCCGGCCGCGGAGCGGGCCACCGGGGGCAGGGCGCCCTCGTCGGACCGGTAGCGGTTGGTGCGCACGGTCGGTCCGGCGGCCCGGGCCCGCTCCCCGTTGGTGAAAAGTCCGGTGCCGTTCTCGATCATGTCTGGGAGTGTGGGCCTTCCGGTGGGTGGAGACTCGAGGGCCGGAACGAGGGGACGGGGCACGATGGCGCAGACTTTGCGGGACATTCTCGACGCGGCGGCCCGGGGTGTCTTCCCGCCGGCGGACGGCGGTACGACGGTCGTCGCCCAGCACTCCCACCGCGACGCCGGCGTCCTCTCCTTCACCGCGCACTCCGTCGTCTTCACGGACGAGGACCCCGCGTGGGTGCGCCGGACGCTGGCCGAGGCCGACTGCGACGCGCTCGCCGCGACGATGAACGCGCGCTTCCTCGACGCCTTCGTGACACGTACGGGGCGCCGCACCGACACGATCGACGTGATGGCGGTCGGCGCTCCGCTGCCGGGCGGTCCGCAGCTCGCGCTGGAGGAGATCGGTGATCCCGGCCATCCCCGGGTGCTGAGCTCCCGCAGGCGGCGTGACGAGGTCCGGGTGTGGGCCGCCGAGGGCGGGGTGCTGGTCCTGGGCCGCGGGATAGCGGGCCGGCTGGAGGTCGCCGTCGAGGTGGACGAGGACGTACGGCACCGGGGGCTGGGGCGGGCCCTGGCCCTGGCCGCGCGGCACCTCGGCGGCGGCGAACCGGTCTGGGCCCAGATCTCGCCGGGGAACGCCCGGAGCATGCGGGCGTTCCAGGCGGCGGGTTACGCACCGGTGGGCGCGGAGGCGCTGCTCATCGCCCGCTGACCCGGGTCGCGGAGCGGGCACCCGGTCAGCGGAAGATCCCGGTGTGGCCCAGCGAGTAGCGGCCCGGCTGCGGGTAGACCGCGAGGCCGTGCGGTCCGCTGCCGACCTTGATCCGGGCGAGCTGGACACCGGTACGGGTGTCGATGGCGTAGACCTCGGAGTTGTACCGGCCGGACAGCCACAGGATCTTGCCGTCGGCGGAGACGCCGCCCATGTCGGGGCTGCCGCCCTGCGGAAGGTGCCACTTCTTGGTGAGCCGGTTCTGGGTGAAGTCGAACACGGACACGGTGCCCTCGCCGCGGTTGGAGACGTACATCTCCCGTGAGTCGCGGCTGACGTACAGACCGTGGGCGCCCTTGCCGGTGGGCAGGAGCTCCGGCCTGGCGAAGGTGTCGCCGTCCAGGACCCACATGCCGTCGGCCATCATGTCGGCGACGTAGAACCGCTTGCCGTCGGGAGAGATCTTGACGTCCTGAGGCATCGCGCCGCGGAAGGGGAGCCGCTGCTGCGCCACGACCTTCATCTGCGCCGTGTCGACCTTGAGGAGTTCGCCGCTGAACTCGCAGGAGACGATGAAGTAGCGGCCGTCGAGGGAGAAGTCGGCGTGGTTGACGCCGTAGCAGCTGACCGGGACCGTCTTCAGGAGCTTCATCGTGTGCGGGTCCCGGAAGGCGAGTTCGCGGTCGAGGGAGGCCATGACGACGGCGTACTTGCCATTGGGCGTGAAGTACAGGTTGTACGGGTCGTGGACGTCGACGGACCTGCCGGCCTTCCCCGTCCTCGGGTCGATGGGGGTGAGGGTGTGGCCGCGGTTGTTGTTGACCCACAGCGTCTTCATGTCCCAGGAGGGCACGACGTGCTGGGGCTGACGGCCGACGCGGATCGTGTCGACGACCTCGTACGTCTTCGGGTCGATGACGGAGACGGTGTCGGACTCCGTGTTGGGGACGTAGATCCGCGACGGGAAGTCCTTGACCACCGGGGAGAGCCGGTTGGGGCGGTCGGCGGCGTACACGTCCTGCGGGTCGAGCACGGGCGGCATGCCGGGCAGACCCGGGACGGCCTTCTTCTTCGCCCGCTGCGGTGGCGCGGGCGGCACGTGGCCGGCCCTGGTGCCGTGGACCTGGTCCCCGTGCTCGTGTGTGGCCGAGCCGCAGGCGGCGAGGGAGGCGAGGACGGAGAAGGCGACGGCGAGGATCAGGGCGCGCGCGGTTTCGGTGGGTCGCATCAGCTGAGCAGCTCCGTGGTGGTGACCGCGCGCAGTCCGCGGCGGTCGAGCTCTTCGAGTACGGCGGGCAGCGCGGCGACCGTGTCGGGGTAGCCGAAGTGCAGGCTCACCACGGATCCGTTGCGGATCTCGCCGAGGACGGTACGGGTGACGGCGGGGGCGCCGGGCGAAGTGAAGTCGAGGGAGTCGACGTCGTACGACAGGACGTGGGGGTAGCCCGCGTCGCGGGCGAGGCGTTCGACGAGCGGGGAGGCGCGGGCGGCGCGGGAGGGGCGGAACCAGGTGCCGATGGACCCGGTGAGTCCGCGCAGCCGCTCGGCGCAACCGGTGATCTCCGCACGGGCCTCGGCCTCGGACATGGTGTTGATGCCCAGGTGGCGCTGGGTGTGGTTGCCGAGGTCATGGCCGCCGTCGAGGATGCGGCGGGCCAGGCCGGGGTGTTCGTCGAGCCAGGTGCCGACGGCGAGGACGGTGACGCGGGCGCCCTGCCGTTCGGCCTCGCCGAGGAGGGCGCGGGCGATGGCCGGATCGCCGTGTCCGTGGAAGGTGAGGGCGACGCGGGGGTGGGCGCGGGGGCCGTGGGTGACTTGGGCCGGTTGACCGGGGAAGGCGCGGGGGGCGGGGGCGGAGGCCGGTGGGGGTGCGGTCGGGGTCGCGGGGGACGTGCGGGCGGGGTGCGCGACGGCGCCGGCGGTGGAGCATCCGGCGAGCGTGCTTCCGGCGAGGAGTGCGGCACCCGTGCGCAGCGCCGTACGGCGGTCGGTCGTGGTCACCCGCACCATTTAAGGGGTGTACCGGGCGAAAACCGGCTATTGGACCGAGTGGCGGCCGGACACTCGGTCAGCGGGCACGCCCTAGCGGTCGGCCACCCTCATCTCGAACCAGGTGGTCTTGCCCCGTGGCAGCAGGTCGACGCCCCAGCGGTCGGACAGCTTGTCGACGAGGAACAGTCCGCGCCCGCTGATGTCCGTCTCCTGGACCGGCATCAGACAGGGCAGGCCCCGGGAGGGGTCGCGGACCTCGACGCGGATCCAGCCGCGGCGGCGGCGCATACGGAGACCGAAGACGCGGGCGCCGGTGTGCCGTACGGCGTTGCCGACCAGTTCGGAGACCAGTAAGACGGCGTCTTCCGTCATCTTCGGGGTGAGTCCCCACTGACGCAGGACCACCACCTGGGCCAGTCGGCGGGCCGTGGCCGCGGACTCGGGGCGGGACGGCAGCGGAACCTCGGCCTCGGTGGGATTGCCGAACAACTCGAGTGCTTTCAGCGCGTGTTCGTCCTCGACCGCAGGCGACCAGCGCGCCGCGGCCGCACGGCTGTGTCCCCGCGGCTGTTCGATGCCCTCCAGCCCCGCCATGCCCCCATCATGGCCGCCCGAACCGGCCGCCGGGGCCGTTCCCGCCGAATACACCCTCCGGAATCCCTCGTTCCGATGGGGTCGATCGGCATATGCCAACGGCACATCGGCACCGTCAACGACCCTTCTGGCCTGCGGAGAAGGCTCGGCTGGAGGCAATCGACAGGCTCCCTCGACAAGACAGGCTTAAGGCCGCCTTAAGGCTGCCATAAACCGTCCCATCGAGGGACCCCGATCGACCACCGGATCAGACACCCTGTCAATTGCAAGGGGTTCAGAGGAATTTCGCCTTGCCGGGGCCCTCATCCACGAAGCTGCGCATCCCGCGCTCACGGTCCTCCGTCGCGAACAGGCCCGCGAACCAGTTGCGTTCGACGGCCAGGCCCGTCTCGATGTCCGTCTCCAGGCCGGTGTCGATCGACTCCTTCGCCGCCCGGAGCGCGATCGCCGGGCCCTGCGCCAGCCTGGCCGCCCAGGCGTGGGCCTCCGTGTAGACGTCGGCGGCCGGGACCACCCGGTCCACCAGGCCCAGCGTGTGGGCCTCGTCCGCCTTCACCATCCGGCCGGTGAAGATCAGGTCCTTCGCCTTCGAGGGACCGATCAGCCGGGAGAGGCGCTGCGTGCCGCCGGCGCCCGGGATGAGGCCGAGCAGGATCTCCGGCTGGCCCAGCTTGGCGTTGTCGGCGGCGATCCGGAAGTCCGCGCACAGGGCGAGCTCGCAGCCGCCGCCCAGCGCGTAGCCGGTGACGGCGGCCACCACCGGCTTGGGGATGCGGGCCACCGCCGTGAACGAGTCCTGCAGGGCCTTCGCCCGCAGGATCATCGCGGTGTGGTCCATGGCCTGCATCTCCTTGATGTCCGCGCCCGCCGCGAACACCTTCTCGCCGCCGTAGATCACCACGGCGCGCACGTCCTCGCGCCGGGTGGCCTCCTCGGCGAGCTCCTTGAGCCGGTCCTGGGTGGCGACGTCCAGCGCGTTCATCGGCGGGCGGTCGAGGCGCAGGGTGCCGACGCCCTCGGCTACTTCGAGATTCACGGTCATGCAGGCAGGTTAACGGCCACTAACGCCAACGGCCCCGGTGCGCTACCTCACACACCGGGGCCGTGCCCGCACCG
This sequence comes from Streptomyces sp. NBC_00289, assembly GCF_041435115.1. NCBI lineage: Bacteria > Bacillati > Actinomycetota > Actinomycetes > Kitasatosporales > Streptomycetaceae > Streptomyces > Streptomyces sp. NBC_00289. The sequence goes on from NZ_CP108046.1 coordinate 3,582,826, forward strand.
CGAGACGTCAGACGGTCAGGCCGTCCACTTGTCCCACGACATGTTCCAGCCGTTGAGCCCGTTGTCCGGGGCGACGGTCTGATCCTCGGAGTTCTTGACCTCGACCACGTCGCCGACCATCGAGTGGTCGAAGAACCAGCCCGCGGGAAGCCCGCGGTCGGAGCCGCCGCGCACGTCCTGCAGGCCGACGCAGCCGTGGCTGGCGTTGTAGTTGCCGAAGGCGTCGCCGCCCCAGTAGTTGCCGTGGATGAAGGTGCCGGAGGTGGTCAGGCGCATCGCGTCCGGCACGTCCTTGATGTCGTACTCGCCGCCGTAGCCGACCGTCTCGCCGTTCATCCGGGTCACCCGGAGCTTCTCGCTGATGACCATCTGGCCGTTCCAGGTCTCGTAGCCGGGCTTGCCGGTGGTGACCGGAACGGTCTTGACGACCTTGCCGTCCTGGGTGACCTTCATCGTGTGCTTCTTGGCGTCCACGATCGAGACCTGGTCGCGGCCGATGGTGAAGGAGACGGTCTTGGACTGCTTGCCGTAGACGCCGTCGCGGCCCTCGACACCGTCGAGCGCGAGGTCGACGGTGACCTTGGTGCCTTCCTTCCAGTACTTCTCCGGACGGAAGTCGAGGCGGTCGTTGCCGAACCAGTGGCCTTGGACGTCGACGGCGGGCACGGTCCTGATCGTGATGGCCTTCTCGACGTCCTCGGGGCTGGTGATGCCCCGGGTGAAGCGGATCGAGAACGGCATGCCGACGCCGACCTTCGAGCCGTCCTCGGGAGTGAAGTTGCCGATGAAGGTGTTCTGCGGCGTCAGCGTGGTGAAGCTGGAGTCCTCGGCGGCCGTACGGCCCGCCGAGTCCTTGGCGATCGCGTGCACCGTGTAGGTGGTGGAGGCGGCCAGGTGCGTGGCCGGTGTCCAGCCGGCACCGTCGCCGGATATCTTCCCGGCTATCTTCCCGCCCTTGGCGTCCTTGACCTCGACCTGGGTCAGCTTGCCCTTGGTGGCGCCCACCTTCAGGGCGCCACTGGTGTCGACGGACTTCGCACCGTCCTTGGGCGCGATGGAGACGACGGCCTCCGACTGCTTGCTCTGCGTGGTGGACGAGCCCTGCTCCGTCGCGCCGCCGGCCCCCGAGTCCGAGCCGCCACCCCCTCCGCACGCCGTCACCGCAAGAAGCAGCACTCCGACCACCGGTGCCAACAGCTTCTTGCGGCCACGCCCGCGTGCGTCAACCGACGCCCCCGATATCGGTCGCACGTTCAACTCTTCTCCCCTCGCCGGGCCTGGTCAGGCCCGCCCCGGCGCGCTCCACGCACGCATCGGCGCATATTAACCGGCGGGTTTTGAGCATCGTGTCAGGTCAAGGTCACCGTTCAGTCCCAACTTCAACGGAAAGTTGGGAGAGAACGCCCCCCCTGCCGGTCACTTCACCGCACTGCCCGCCTTCCACTCGCTCCAGCCCATGTTCCATCCGCCGAGGCCGTTGTCGGGAGCGACCTTCTTGTCATTGCTGTGGACGACCTCGACGACGTCGCCGACCAGACTGCGGTCGAAGAACCAGCCGGCGGGCGAGTCCGAGCTGCCGCCCTTCACGTCCCTGAGCCCCACGCAGCCGTGGCTGACATTGATGTTCCCGGGGGCGTCCGGCGCCCAGTAGTTGCCGTGCAGGAAGGTGCCGGAGTCCGTCAGGCGCATGGCGTGCGGGACGTCCGGGATGTCGTACTCGCCGCCGAAGCCGACGGTACGGCTGTTCATGCGGGTCACCTCGAGCATCTCGGTGATGACCATCCTGCCGTTGTACGTGGTGGTCTTCGGGGCGCCGGCCGTGATCGGGACGGTGGCGAGGAGGTCGCCGTCGCGCCGGACGTCCATGGTGTGCCGGGCCGCGTCGACCAGGGAGACCTGACTGCGGCCGACGGTGAAGGAGAACGTCTTGTACTGGACCCCGTAGACGCCGGGTGCCCCCTCGACGTCCCGCAGCCGCAGGGCGACGGTGACCTGCGTACCCGGCTTCCAGTACCGCTCGGGGCGGAAGTCGAGGCGGGCGCCGCCGAACCAGTGGGGGCGGATCTCGACCGGCGGCTTCGCGGTGACGTGGATCGCCCGCTCGACGGCGGCGCGGTGCTCGATCGCCCGGTTGAACTCCAGGGACACGATCATTCCGGTGCCGACGGTCGAGCGGTTCTCCGGGGTGACGTATCCGATGAAGCGTTTGTCGGGAACGTACGTCGTGAAGGTGGTGTGCCGGGCGGAGCGGCGGCCCCGGCCGTCCAGGGCCACCGCGTCGACCGTGTACCGGGCGGCCAGGGCCAGTTTCTCGTCGTCGGGCTCCCAGCGCAGGCCGTCCTCGGAGACGTGCCCCGGCACCGGGGACTCCTGTGCGTCCTGGGACCTGACGACCTTCACCGACTCGATACGTCCACTGGGCACCCGCACCAGGAGCGTCCGGTCGGGTCGTACGCCCCTGCTCCCGTCGTCGGGGGTGACCCGGATGACGTCCTCGGGTGCCGGGGGTTTGCCGAGCACCTGCTCGATCGCACTCGTGCCCTCCGAAGTACAGCCGGTGGCCCCGGCCAGCAGTCCTGCCCATGTCAGTACGGCGGCCAGTGCGGCCCTCGCGCGCCGCGCGCGCCCTTGTCCATGCCTCACGCGATGCCCAACGACCGGGTGCGCTTCGGGGAAACGTGAGTGCGACCCAAGCTCTGGGCAGAACAGTGGGGAGAACGACGCGACGGGGAGCCGCGGCCGGGACGCCGTACGCGCCTTGCACGTCGTTCCACGAGCCGTGGGAGGCTGAACAGGTGTCCAGCGCAGCCGAGCAGGAGGCGGTGGCCGAGGGGCGCGCCGCCGGGGACGGGCGCCCTGCCGCCGCCGTGAACGGCGCGCACCGCAAGGTGCCCGTGCCGGTGTGGCCCGGCGCGTCGATGCCGCTGGGCGCCCGTTTCCGGGTGGGCCCGGACGGGGTGGCGGGCACCAACTTCGCGCTGTGGGCCGGCGGGGCGGAGTCGGTGGAGCTGTGTCTGTTCGACGAGGAGGGCCGGGAGACGCGGGCGCGGCTGACCGAGCTGACGCACGAGATCTGGCACGGGTTCGTGCCGGGTGTGATGCCCGGACAGCGGTACGGCTACCGGGTGCGGGGCCGCTGGGACCCGTGGACCGGCGCCCGCTGGAACGAGGCGAAACTCCTTCTCGACCCGTACGCGCGCGCGGTGGACGGCGACTTCGGCCTGCCGCCCGAGGTGTACGGGCATGTGCGGGACTGGCCCCAACAGCAGGTGGCGGACACCGTGCGGGACGACCGGGACTCGGCGCCGTACGTCCCGAAGGGGGTCGTCGTCCATGACGACGACGACTGGGCGGACGACCGGCGCCCCAAGACGCCGTGGGCCGACTCGGTGATCTACGAGCTGCACGTCAAGGGGTTCACCGAACTCCATCCGGGCATCCCCGAGGAACTCCGCGGAACCTACGCCGGTCTCGCCCATCCGGCCGCGATCGAGCATCTGGTGAAGCTCGGCGTGACCGCCGTCGAACTGCTGCCGGTGCACCAGTTCGCGCACGAGGACCACCTGCTGCGCCGGGGACTGAAGAACTACTGGGGCTACAACTCGATCGGCTACTTCGCCCCGCACGCCGGCTACGCCGCCTCCGGCACCACCGGCCAGCAGGTCGGCGAGTTCAAGCGGATGGTGGGCGCGCTGCACGCGGCCGGGATCGAGGTCATCCTCGACGTGGTCTACAACCACACCGCGGAGGCCGGTGAGCTGGGCCCCACGCTGTCCCTCAAGGGCATCGACAACCGGGGCTACTACCGGTTGCAGTCGGACGCCCGGAGGTACGCGGACTACACGGGCTGCGGCAACACCCTGCACGTCGTCCAGCCGCACGTACTGCGCCTGATCACGGACTCGCTGCGGTACTGGGTGACCGAGATGGGCGTCGACGGCTTCCGCTTCGACCTGGCGGCCGCGCTGGCGCGTTCCATGCACGACGTCGACATGCTGTCCCCCTTTCTCGCGGTGATCGCCCAGGACCCGGTGCTGCGCCGGGTGAAGCTGATCGCCGAGCCGTGGGACGTGGGCTCGGGCGGCTACCAGGTGGGCGCGTTCCCGCCCCTGTGGACCGAGTGGAACGACCGGTACCGCAACGCCGTACGGGACTTCTGGCGGGGCGCGCTGCCCGACGTCCGCGATCTCGGCTACCGCCTGTCGGGGTCCAGCGACCTGTACGCGTGGGGCGGCCGCAGGCCCTACGCGTCGGTCAACTTCGTGACCGCGCACGACGGTTTCACCCTGCGCGACCTGGTGTCCTACGAGCGCAAGCACAACGAGGCGAACGGTGAGGGCAACCGGGACGGCACGGACGACAACCGGGCGTGGAACTGCGGCACCGAGGGCGAGACGGACGACGAGCGCGTACAGGCCCTGCGGCGGCGCCAGCTGCGGAACCTGCTGACCACGCTGCTGCTGTCGACGGGCGTACCAATGCTGGTGGCCGGCGACGAACTGGGGCGTACCCAGCGCGGCAGCAACAACGCGTACTGCCAGGACAACGAGATCAGCTGGCTGGACTGGGGACTGCTGGAGGACCCCGGCTGGAAGGCGCTCTTCGACCTGACCTCCCGGCTGATCCGGCTGCGCCACCGGCACCCGGTGCTCCGCCGCCGGGCCTTCTTCTCCGGACGCGCGCACTCGGCCGACGGACTGCGGGACCTGGCCTGGTTCACCGCGCGGGGCACGGAGATGACGGAACGGGACTGGTACGCGCCCGCGGCCACGCTGGGGATGTACCTCTCCGGCCGGGACATCCCGGGCCGCGACGAGCGGGGGACACCGATCCTCGACGACAGCTTCCTCGCCGTCCTGCACGCCGGCGACCGGCCGACGAGCTTCGTCCTGCCCGGACCGCCCTGGGCGGAGCGCTACGAGGTGGTCGTCGACACCTCGCGGGAGGAACAGGCGGAGGCGCCGGCGGTCACCCACCGGGCGGGCACGGCGATCACCGTACCGGCCCGGGCGGTGCTGTTGTTGCGGGTGGCGGGCTGAGGGAGCCTCGGCGGCCGAAGGCACGTGGTGTCGGCAGCGAGTCCCGGCGCCGCCGAGCCCCACCTTGTTCGATGACGGGCAGGGGTTCAGCGTCGCGCCGGGCGGTGGGCCGGCACATCCGCCGGCGCGCTCGAAAGGACATCGGCCGATCGGTTGATGCGGGCGTACGACCTGTCGAACGCGCAGGTGATGTGCCCCTCGAAGGCACGGGTCCTACGACCGGGGGCGGACCCCGGTCAGGCCAAAACTCGGTGGGCGTTGTCAGTGCCGATCCGTAGGCTCGCTTCTGATGCCCACTACACGTGCAACCGCCGAGGACCGTTCCGCTGTCCGCACTCTGCTGCGCCTGTGGCCGTTCGTCCAGCCGGTGCGGGTGCGGCTGTTCACCGCGGCCGTGGTGGCGATAGTCGCGTCGTGCACCGGGCTGGTGATCCCGCTCGTCCTGAAGTGGATGGTGGACGGCCCGGTCGCCGACGGCGATCCGGCGGGCGTGTGGCTGGGGGCGCTGTACCTGCTGCTGCTCGGGTTCGCGGAGGCCCTGCTGTTCGGGCTGCGGCGGTGGCTGGTGGCGCGCCCGCTGTCGCACGTCGAGGCGGAGATGCGCGCCGGGCTGTACAGGCATCTGCAGCGGCTGCCGATCGCCTTCCACGACCGCTGGGCCTCGGGGCAGTTGCTCTCCCGGGGGACCACCGACCTCATGCTGGTCCGGATGTTCCTCGCCTTTCCGCTGACGTTCCTGCTGGTCAACGGTGTGACCATCCTGGTCGGCGTGATCATCATGCTGCTCCAGGACTGGACGCTCGGACTGGTGATCCTCGGCCCGGCGATCCCGGTGATCGTCACCTGCGTGGTCTTCGAGCGGCGGTACGCCGAGGTCGCGCGGCGCGCGCAGGACCAGGTGGGGGATCTGACGACGGTCGTCGAGGAGAGTGTGCTCGGCATCCGGATCATCAAGGGCTTCGGCCGGCACCGGAGCCAGGCGCGGGCGTTCCGCGAGCTGTCGCGGACACTGCGGGGCACGGAGCTGCACAAGGCGAAGCTGCTGGCGACGATCTGGGGCGTCATCGTGACGCTGCCGGAGGCGGCGATCGGCGCCGCGCTGGTGCTGGGCGCGGTGCAGGTGGCCGACGGGGAGTTGTCGGCGGGCACGCTGGTGGCCTTCCTGTCGACGGCGCTGGCCCTGCGCTGGCCCGTGGACTCGATCGGCTTCCTGCTGGCGATGAGCCAGGAGGCGGCCACGGCCACGGAGCGGTACTTCGAGGTGATGGACGCCGAGCCGGAGAACCCGGCGACCACCGCGGACGACCGTCCGGGCGCCGAGGACGGCGGACTGCGCTTCCACGGCGTGCGGTTCCGCTACCCCGACGCCCCCGAGGACACGGTCCCCGTCCTGGACCGCGTGGACCTCCACATCCGCCCCGGTGAGTCCATGGCTCTCGTCGGCGCCACCGGCAGCGGCAAGACCACCCTCACCGCGCTCGTCCCGCGGCTGCACGAGGTGACGTCCGGGCGCATCACGCTGGACGGCGCGGACATCACGGCGATGTCCCGCGAGGAGCTGCGCTCCCAGGTGGCCGTCGCCTTCGAGGAACCCACCCTCTTCTCCGCCGCCGTCGGCGAGAACGTCCTGATGGGCGCCCCCGACAGCGCCGGTGCCCCTGAGCTGGAGCGGGCGCTCGCCGTCGCACAGGCCGACTTCGTGCACGCGCTCCCCCAGGGCACGGACACCCAGGTCGGCGAGCAGGGGCTGAGCCTCTCCGGCGGGCAGCGGCAGCGCCTCGCGCTGGCCCGGGCCGTGGTCGGCCGGCCCCGGTTCCTCGTCCTGGACGACCCGCTGTCCGCGCTGGACGTGCACACCGAGGCCGCCGTCGAGGCCGCGCTGCGGGAGGTCCTGTCGGACACCACCGCGCTCATCGTGGCGCACCGTCCGTCGACCGTGCTGCTCGCCGACCGGGTGGCCCTGCTCTCCGACGGCCGGATCGCGGCCGTCGGCACCCATCACGAACTGCTGCGTACCAACGCCGAGTACGCCCATCTGATGGCCGGCACCGAGGAGGACGAGCGATGACGGCGCCCACGACCACCGCACCGGGCCAGGAACAGCCCGGCGGGCGGCAGTCCGGCAAAGGGGGATCGGGCGAGGAGTACCCGGCGGGGGAACCGGGCGCGTCCGGTGACCTCTTCGACCGGGACGTCCTGCCCACTCCCCCGGGCGCCACCGCCGCTCTCCTGCGCTCCCTGCTCACCCCGATGAAGGCCCGCGTGGCCGGCACGACGCTTCTGCTGCTGCTCCAGCAGGCGGCGGTGCAGGCCGGCCCGCTGCTGGTGGCGTACGCCATCGACAGCGCGGTGCCCGCGTTCCGCCGCGCCGACCACGGCCCGCTGATCGCGGTGGGTGTCGGCTATCTGCTGTGCGCGCTGGTCTCCGGCGCGCTCCAGTACGCGTTCATCGGCGCCTCCGCCCGCGTCAACCAGGACGTGCTGCTGGACCTGCGCGGCCGGATCTTCCGCCACGCGCAGGCGCTCAGCCTCGACTTCCACGAGCGCTACACCTCCGGCCGGATCATCTCCCGCTCCACCACCGACGTGGAGTCGCTGCGCGAACTGCTCAGCGAGGGGCTCCAGGAACTCGTCACGGTCATCCTGTCCTTCGTCTACGTCTCGGCCCTGCTGCTCTGGCTGGACCTGGGGCTGGGCGCGGTCGCGGTGGCCTCCTTCGTGCCGCTGTACCTCCTGGTGCGGGTCTACCGGCGGCGCGCCGAGCAGGTGTACGCGCTGCGGTCCACCGCCATCGCCGCCGTCATCGTCAAGTTCGTCGAGACCATGAACGGCATCCGGCCGGTGCGCGCGTTCCGCCGCGAGGCCGTCAACGACGCCGACTTCGGGGTGCTGAACCGGCGGCACGAGCGGACCAACGGCGACGCGCTCCTGGAGATGGCCCGCTATGTCACCGGCTCCCGGCTGGTCGCCAACACGGCCGTCGCGCTGATCGTGCTGTGGGGCGCCCGGCGGGTCGCGGGCGGCACGCTGGAGCTGGGCGTACTGGCGGCCGCGGTGCTGTATCTGCGCCGGCTGTACGACCCCATCGACCGGCTCGGCATGTTCCTCAACTCGTACCATTCGGCGGCGGCCTCGCTGGAGAAGATCGCGGGACTGCTGGCCCAGACGCCGTCCGTGCCCGAGCCGTCGACGCCCCGGCAGCTGCCGCCGCTCGCCTCGGAACACCCCGGCCGCGAGGTCGTCTTCGACGGCGTCCGGTTCGCCTACCGCACCGGCGGCGAGGTCCTGCCCCGCTTCGACCTGACCGTCCCGGCCGGGCAGACCGTCGCGGTCGTCGGCTCCACCGGGGCCGGCAAGTCGACGCTGGCCAAGCTGCTCGCCCGGTTCTACGACGCCTCCGAGGGCCGGGTCCTGCTGGACGGCGTCGACCTGCGCGAGCTGTCCGTGCCGGAACTGCGGCGCGGGGTGGTCATGGTGACGCAGGAGGCGTTCCTGTTCTCCGGCACGGTCGCCGAGAACATCGCCATCGGCCGCCCGGACGCCGGCCGCGACGAGATCGAGCAGGCTGCGAAGGCGATCGGCGCGCACGACTTCATCAGCGCGCTGCCCGACGGCTACGACACCGACGTACGCAAGCGGGGTGGCCGCATCTCCGCCGGTCAGCGCCAACTCGTCGCGTTCGCACGGGCGTTGCTGGCCGACCCGGCCGTGCTGATCCTCGACGAGGCGACCAGCTCCCTGGACATCCCGGGCGAACGGGCGGTGCAGCGCGCGATGTCGACGGTGCTGCGCGGGCGTACGGCCGTCGTGATCGCGCACCGGCTGTCCACCGTCGAGATCGCCGACCGGGTCCTGGTCATGGAGCACGGGCGGATCGTCGAGGACGGCAGCCCGGAGGAACTCGTCGCGGGTACGGGCCGGTTCGCGGACCTGCACCGGGCCTGGCAGGACAGTCTGGCGTGAGCCGGCCACCGAGGGAGATCTGTTGATCGACGCGTACGAGGATCCCGGCACACCCGACTGTCGGGGCGGCGGACGGTATCTGTGGTGGCTGGTGCGGTGCCAGCCCGGCCGCTCCGCCGCCGGGGCGCTGCTGGGCAGTACCTGGATGGTGCTGCTGGCGGCGACGCCGTACCTCATGGCCCGGGCGATCGACGAGGGGCTGGAGCCCGGAGACTTCGGCGCGCTCGCGGGGTGGTGCGGGGCGCTGTTCGCGGTGGGCGCGTTCAACGCCTGGCTGGGCATCATGCGGCACCGCACGATGACCCGGGTGCGGATGGACGCCAACTTCCGCACGGTCAAGGTGGTCGTCGGGCAGGCGGTGCGGCTGGGCGCGGCGCTGCCGCGGCGGGTCGGGGCCGGTGAGGTGGTCACGATCGGGGTGGGCGACGTGCAGACGATCAGCCAGGCCCTGACCGTCGTCGGTCCCGGGGTCGGCGCGATCGTCGCCTATCTGGCGGTCGCCGGACTGCTGGTGTCGGTCTCCCCGTCGCTGGCCGCGGTGGTGCTGCTCGGCATACCGCTGATCGTCGTGGTGGTCGGGCCGCTGCTCACCCGGTTGCAGGGCACGGAGACCGAGTACCGCGAGCGGCAGGGCGTGCTGACCGCGCGGATCGCCGACCTCGCGGGCGGGCTGCGGGTCCTCAACGGCCTGGGCGGCAAGGGTCTGTTCGCCGACGCCTTCCACAAGGACTCGCAGCGGCTGCGGGCGCAGGGGTACCGGGTCGGGTCGGTGGCCAGCTGGGTCCAGGCCCTCGGCGTCGGACTGCCGACGCTGTTCCTCGCCGTGGTGACCTGGCTGGCCGCCCGGCTGGCCGCCCGGGGCGAGATCAGCGTGGGCGAGCTGGTGTCGGTGTACGGCTATGTCGCGGTCCTGGTGGGGCCGGTGGCGTTCTGGGTGGAATGCGGCTACCAGATCAGCCGTGGTCTGGTGGCCGCGCGGCGGGTCGTACGGTTCCTGCGGCTGGAGCCGACGACGGACGGCGGCACGCGGGACGCGCCCGCGGAGCCCGCGGCACTGCACGACCCCGAGTCCGGCGTGCGGCTGCTGCCGGGGCGGCTGACCGCGCTGGCCGCCGGCCGCCCCGCGGACTCCGCGGCCGTGGTCGACCGGATCGGCCGGTACGCCCCCACGGAGGCGACCTGGGGCGGGGTGCGGCTGGACGAGATCGCGCTGCCGCAGCTGCGGGAACGGATCCTGGTCGCCGACCACGAGGCCGACCTGTTCGCGGGCACGCTGCGCGAGCTGGTCGGCGGGCGGCTGGACCGGGGCGGCGCGCCGGAGCTGGCCCGGGCGGTGCACACGGCCGTCGCCGACGACATCGTGCAGGGTCTGCCGGAGGGTCTCGACTCGGCGGTGGACGCTCAGGGCCGCAGCCTGTCCGGCGGGCAGCGGCAGCGGGTACGGCTGGTCCGGGCGCTGCTGGCCGACCCGGAGGTGCTGTTGGCGATCGAGCCCACCTCGGCGCTCGACGCGCACACCGAGGCGCGGGTGGCGGAACGGCTGCGGGCCGCCCGCGACGGCCGTACGACGCTTGTCACCTCCACGTCTCCGCTGGTCCTGGACCGCGCCGACCTCGTGCACTACCTGGTCGACGGCAAGGTCGCGGCGACCGGCAGCCACCGCGAACTCCTCCACACCGAACCGGGCTACCGAACACTCGTGGCCCGCGACGCGGAAGCCGAAGCCATCACGCCCACCGAGGAGCCCGCCCGATGAGCGAGCGCACATCCGGCCAACTCCCCATCGCCGGAACGGCCGACGTCCGACGGGCCGCCGGGCGGTTGTTGCGGGCCGATCGGGGGGCCTTCGCCGCCGTGGTGGGGCTGAACGCGCTGGCCGCCGGTGCCGGGCTGGCGGGGCCGTGGCTGCTGGGGCGGATCATCGACGACGTTCGCGCCGGGGGCGGGGTGCGGGCCGTGGACCGGCTCGCGCTGTGGATCCTGGTGTGCGCGCTGGCGCAGCTGCTGCTGGCGCGCTGGGCCCGGTACGTGGGGCACCGGTTCGGTGAGCGGACGCTGGCGCGGGTGCGCGAGGAGTTCGTCGACCGGACACTGGCGCTGCCCGCGTCGGTCGTGGAGCGGGCCGGTACCGGCGACCTGACCGCGCGCGGAACCGCCGACGTGGCGACCGTGGGCACCACGCTGCGGGACGCCGGGCCGCAACTGCTCATCAACGGCGCGGAGTTCCTGTTCCTGCTCGGCGCGGTCTTCGTGCTCGACCCGCTGCTCGGTGTCGTCGGACTGCTGTGCCTGGTGCCGATCTGGTGCGTACTGCGCTGGTATCTGCGGCGGGCGCGGGACGGCTATCTCGCCGAGGGCGCGGCGACCTCGGACGTCGCCGAGATCCTCGCGGCGACCGCGGCCGGCGCCCGGACCGTCGAGGCGCTGCGGCTGGAGGACCGGCGGATCGCCGCGAGCCGGGAGGCCCTGGAGACATCCCGGCGCACCCGCTTCTACACCCTGTACCTGCGTACGGTGTTCTTCCCGGTGGTGGAGGTGTCGTACCTGCTTCCCGTGGCGGGGGTGCTGGTGATCGGCGGGGTGCTGCACGAGCGGGGGGCGATGAGCCTGGGCTCGGTGGTGGCGGCCGCCCTGTATCTGCGGCAGCTGAGCGAGCCTCTCGACCAGATCCTGATGCGGATCGAGGAACTGCAGAGCAGCGGCGCCTCGTTCGCCCGGGTGGAGGGGCTGGCCCGGGCGCCGCGGGCCACGGCGGGCGAGGCGCCGCTCCCGGCCGACGACCGGATCGACGTGACCGGCGTGCGGTACACCTACGGCCGCGGGGGCGAGGTGCTGCACGGCGTCGACCTGACGGTGCGGCCCGGGGAGCGGCTCGCGGTGGTCGGGCCGTCCGGCGCCGGGAAGACCACGCTGAGCCGGCTGCTGGCGGGGGTCGACGCGCCGAGCGAGGGCACCGTGACGGTGGGCGGGGTGCCCGTGGTCGGCCTCGGTCCGGAGCGGCTGCGCCGACAGGTCGTCCTGGTCACCCAGGAGCACCATGTCTTCCTCGGCACGGTCCGCGACAACCTGCTGATCGCCGAACCGGCCGCGCGGGACGAGGAGTTGTGGGCGGCCCTGGAGGCGGTCGGCGCCGCCGACTGGGTGCGGGAGCTGCCCGAGGGCCTCGACACCCGCCTGGGGGACGGCGGTTGCCGTACGGACGGTCCGCAGGCTCAGCAACTCGCCCTCGCCCGGGTGGTTCTGGCCGATCCGCACACACTGATTCTGGACGAGGCCACCGCCCTGCTCGATCCGACGACCGCGCGTCACACCGAGCGCGCCCTGGCCGCCGTACTCGAAGGCCGTACGGTCATCGCGATCGCCCACCGGCTGCACACCGCGCACGACGCCGACCGGGTCGCGGTGATGGAGGACGGCCTGCTGACCGAGCTCGGCACGCACGAGGAGCTGGTCGCGGCGGGCGGGGCGTACGCGGCGCTGTGGCACTCGTGGCACGGCGAGCGGCCGGCCTCCGCGTGAGCCGTCGGGCCCCGCGTGCGCTCCCATCCCGGGGGTTCGCATATCGAACATGAACTACCGGACAACGGAGTGTTTCCGGCCAACTTCCTGACGCGCTCCTGACAGGAAGCGCAATCTCCTGCGACTCTTCCCACGGCCGCCTCACAGCAACCCCACAGCTTCGCCGCTGTGTCGGGCGGCCACAGCTCTGGCACACCTGGTTCCGCGCAACGCCCCGTTCTGCCCGGGCGGTCCATCAGCCGGCCGGTCTCCCCTGGCCGCGCGATCCGCGGCCACGCAGAAGGAGTCAGTGTTGAGTAGCAGCTCCTCCCACAGACGCACCTCCCACACCACACGCCGTCACACCACGCGCCGCGCCGCGGCCGTCGCGCTCGTCGGCGTCTCCGCCCTGATCGCCGCGGCCGTCCAGTCCGGTGCCGCCGCCGCGGCCCCGGAGCAGGCACCGTCGGCCGCGGCACGGCCCGGCGCCGAGTCGGTCCGGCTCACCCCCGCCCAGCGCGCCGCGCTGATACGCGAGGCCGACGCGGCCAAGGCGGACACCGCCAAGGACCTCGGCCTCGGCGCCAAGGAGAGGCTCGTCGTCCGCGACGTCGTCAAGGACGCGAACGGCACCCTGCACACCCGCTACGAGCGCACCTACGCCGGCCTCCCGGTGCTCGGCGGCGACCTGGTCGTCGACACCGCGAAGTCGGGCGCGACGGGGGCCGTCCGCAAGGCCACCCGGGCCGCGATCAAGCCGGCCACCACCTCGGCCGCGCTGCCCGCCGCCAAGGCGGAGAAGCAGGCCCTGTCCGCCGCGAGGTCGGCCGGCGCCACGTCACCGGACACCGACCGCGCCCCGCGCAAGGTGATCTGGGCGGGCAACGGCACACCGACGCTGGCGTACGAGACGGTCGTCGGCGGGCTCCAGGAGGACGGCACCCCCAACGAGCTGCACGTCGTCACCGACGCCGCCACCGGCAAGAAGCTCTACGAGTACCAGGGCATCGAGACCGGCACCGGCAACACCATGTACAGCGGCTCGGTCACGCTGGGCACCACGCAGTCGGGGTCGACGTACAACCTGACCGACGGCGCGCGCGGCGGCCACAAGACGTACAACCTCAACCACGGCACCTCCGGCACCGGCACGCTCTTCTCCGGCCCCGACGACGTGTGGGGCAACGGCAGCGCCTCCAACCTGGAGACCGCCGGCGCGGACGCGCACTACGGCGCGGCGCTGACCTGGGACTACTACAAGAACGTGCAGGGCCGCAGCGGCATCCGCGGGGACGGCGTCGGCGCCTACTCCCGGGTCCACTACGGCAACAACTACGTCAACGCCTTCTGGTCCGACAGCTGCTTCTGCATGACCTACGGCGACGGCTCCGGCAACACCCACCCGCTGACCGCGATCGACGTGGCCGGCCACGAGATGACGCACGGCGTCACCTCCAACACCGCGGGCCTCAACTACAGCGGTGAGTCCGGCGGTCTGAACGAGGCCACGTCCGACATCTTCGGCACGGCGGTCGAGTTCTACGCGGCGAACTCCTCCGACGTCGGTGACTACCTCATCGGCGAGGAGATCGACATCAACGGCGACGGCAGTCCGCTGCGCTACATGGACAAGCCCAGCAAGGACGGCGCGTCGAAGGACAGCTGGTACTCCGGCATCGGGTCGGTCGACGTGCACTACTCGTCGGGTCCGGCGAACCACTTCTTCTACCTGCTCAGCGAGGGCAGCGGCACCAAGACGATCAACGGTGTCACCTACAACTCGTCCACCTCGGACGGCCTCCCGGTGACCGGCATCGGCCGCGACAAGGCCGAGAAGATCTGGTTCCGGGCGCTCACCACGAAGTTCACGTCCACCACCAACTACGCGGGCGCCCGCACCGGCACCCTCGCGGCGGCCGGCGAGTTGTACGGCACGACGAGTGCCGAGTACACGGCGGTGCAGAACGCGTGGGCGGGTGTGGCCGTCGGGTCGCGTCCCGGTGGCGGCGGAGGTGGCGGCACCTCCTTCGAGAACACCGCCGACGTATCGATTCCGGACAACGGGGCGGCCGTGACGTCGTCGGTCACCGTGTCCGGGCGGGCCGGCAACGCGCCGTCGAACCTGGCGGTGGCGGTCGACATCGTGCACACCTGGCGCGGTGACCTCGTCCTCGATCTGGTGGCCCCGGACGGCACGGCGTACCGCCTGAAGAGCTTCAGCTCCTCCGACTCGGCGGACAACGTGAACGAGACGTACACCGTCAACGCGTCCTCCGAAGTCGCCAACGGTACCTGGAAGTTGAGGGTCCAGGACCAGGCGGCCCAGGACACCGGTTACATCAACAGCTGGAAGCTCACCTTCGCGTAGGCCACCCGCCCCACGGGCACCCGACAGGGCGCCGCCCCGGTGGTTCGACTCCCCGGGGCGGCGCCTTTCCTTTGCCATGGTCATGCCGATCTCTGGTTGACGCTTGACGACGCCTTTACCCGGGCCAAGTCCGTTTACATTCCCGCAATGTTCACCCGGTAGTCGATTTTGCGCCAACATCACTTCGGGGTCCTGACATGTACGCGCCCTCGATGTCAGTCTTCCCCCACGCCGCTTCAGCACAGCAACTTCACTTAGCTCCGACAGGCAACCCCACGCCCGTCGGACTCCCCCACCAAGGAGTTTGCGTGAATCACCTCTACGCGCGTCACAAGCGCACCACTCTGGCCATCGCCACCGCCGTCGCGGCCGGAGCCCTGCTCACCACCGGACTGACCTCCGGCACCGCAGCCGCCCAGACCCCGGCGGACTCCACCGGCAAGGCGGTCGCCCTCGCCGGCGCACCGGTGCAGCTGTCGGCGGCCGCACGCACGTCGCTCGTCAAGCAGCAGCAGGCCGCGGCCACCGAGACGGCCCAGGAGATAGGCCTCGGCGCCAAGGAGAAGCTGGTCGTCAAGGACGTCGTCAAGGACACCGACGGCGCGGTCCACACCCGCTACGAGCGCACCTACGCGGGCCTCCCGGTGCTCGGCGGCGACCTGGTCGTCCACCAGTCGGCGTCCGGCGCGACCCGCAGCGTGACCAAGGCCGTCAAGGCGAGCGTCAAGGTCGCCTCGGTCAAGCCGCAGGTCGCCGCGGCCAAGGCGGAGAAGCAGGCGCTGACCGCGGCGAAGGCCGCCGGCTCCGAGAAGACCACCGCCGACGCGGCCCCGCGCAAGGTGATCTGGGCGGGCGACGGCAAGCCGACCCTGGCCTACGAGACGGTCGTCGGCGGACTCCAGGACGACGGCACCCCCAACGAGCTGCACGTCATCACCGACGCCGCCACCGGCAAGAAGCTCTACGAGTACCAGGGCGTCGAGACCGGCACCGGCAAGAGCCTCTACTCGGGCTCGGTCACCCTCAACACGACCCTGTCGGGCTCGACGTACCAGCTGACCGACGGCACCCGCGGCGGCCACAAGACGTACAACAAGTCGCACACCACGAGTTCCTCGGCGGGCACGCTCTTCACCGACGCCGACGACGCGTGGGGCACCGGCGTCGCCTCCAGCTCGACCACCGACCAGACCGCGGCCGTCGACGCCGCCTACGGCGCTCAGGCGACCTGGGACTTCTACAAGAACACCTTCGGCCGCAGCGGCATCAAGAACAACGGCGTGGCCGCGTACTCCCGCGTCCACTACGGCAACGCGTACGTCAACGCGTTCTGGGACGACAGCTGCTTCTGCATGACGTACGGCGACGGCTCCGGGAACACCCACCCGCTGACCTCGCTGGACGTGGCCGGCCACGAGATGAGCCACGGCGTCACCTCCAACACCGCGGGCCTGAACTACTCCGGCGAGTCCGGCGGTCTGAACGAGGCCACCTCGGACATCTTCGGCACGGGCGTCGAGTTCTCCGCGGCCAACTCCAACGACGTCGGTGACTACCTCATCGGCGAGAAGATCAACATCAACGGCGACGGCACCCCGCTGCGCTACATGGACAAGCCCAGCAAGGACGGCGGCTCGTCGGACTACTGGTCCTCCACGGTCGGCAACAAGGACGTCCACTACTCCTCGGGCGTCGCGAACCACTTCTTCTACCTGCTGTCCGAGGGCAGCGGCGCGAAGACGATCAACGGGGTCAGCTACAACTCCCCGACGTACAGCGGCACCGCGGTCACCGGGATCGGCCGCGCCAAGGCACTGCAGATCTGGTACAAGGCGCTGACGACGTACTTCACGTCGACCACCAACTACAAGTCGGCCCGCACGGGCACGCTGAGCGCGGCGTCCGCCCTGTACGGCTCCACCAGCACCGAGTACAAGGCGGTCGCCGCGGCCTGGACGGCGGTCAACGTCAGCTAACACTCTGAGTCGACAAGGGCGGCCCCCGGAGCGAAAGCGGCTCCGGGGGCCGCCCTACCCTTGGGTCCCATGTCCTTCACGTACGCCGACGTCGGCGCGACCCGTGAGAACGGCTTCTGCCCGCCCGGCTTCCACCGCCTGCATGTGCGCACCCGCATCGGCGAGGGCCAGGAGGTCTTCCGCCGCGCTTCCGAGGCCGTCCTCACCTGGGAGATGCATCGCGCGCTGGGCGTCGGGCTCGACACGAGCGCGGACCGGGCCGCCCCGGACGTCGAGGTCACCGTCACCCTCGCCGGCATGATCAAGGCACCGTGCCGCGTGGTGTGGACGGTGGAGGAGCACCGGCGCGCGGGCTGGGCCTACGGCACGCTTTCCGGCCATCCCGAGAGCGGCGAGGAGTCGTTCGTCGTCGACCGCACCGGCGACGGCACGGTCTGGCTGACGATCTCCGCGTTCAGCCGCCCGGCGAAGTGGTACGCCCGGGCGGGCGGCCCGGCGACCCGCGGCCTGCAACAGGCGTACGCCCGCCGCTGCGGGGTGGTCCTGCGGAAACTGTGCGCCGACCTGAACGAGATCTGACCCCGGAACACGTTCCCCGCACGGTCGATCACCAGAACCTCTTTCAGCCGGTCGAGGGGCCAGTCCTGGAACTGTTCGGTGGCGTCCAGCAGGATGCCGCCGAACTTGTCCCACCCGGAGTCGTGCGTGATGCCGCGGTGGATGACCTTGGCGGCCCTCTTCGCGGCGTCGTCGCGTAGGTCCTTCGCGTGGCCCGGCGCGCACTTCGCGGCGCCGAGGTCGCCGGCGGCTTTGTCCCGCCCTGATGTGGCCGGCATCAAAGGCGGGCAAAGATCGCCGGGGATCAGCGCGGTGTGCTCCTTCTCACCGCAGCAACACCCCCGGCGCCTCCGTCAGTTCGTCCGAGGGCGTCGCCACCAGGCCCAGCTCCGCGCTCGACGCGAGGAGTCGGTGGGCGGGGAGGATGCGGACCGTGTAGCCGTAGGGGCCCGTGCGGTCGAGGGAAAGGGGGCCCTCGTACAGCCACCGGCCCTCCGCGTCCGTGCCGCCCGCCGGTTTCAGCGGGACGGTGGAGGCGTCGGCGATCCGGTCCTCCGGGTCGACGCGGCCCGAGACCGCCTGGACCTCGACGTCGTCCGGACCGAGGTCGCCGAGCCCCACGCGCACCCGTAGGCCGAGCGTGGTGCCGAGTTCCGCGGTGGCCGTGGCGGCGGACGTCTCGACGTGGTCGACGGTCACCGCGGGCCAGGCCGAGCGCACCCGGGACTTCCAGGCGGCGAGTTCGCCGGCCGAGTCGGGGTCCATGGAGCGGTGGGCGAGGGCCGCGGGCGCGTAGAGCCGCTCGACGTACTCGCGGACCATGCGGCCGGCCAGCACCTTGGGGCCGAGCAGGGTGATGGTCTGGCGGACCATCTCGATCCAGCGGTCGGGCAGTCCTCCCTGGCCGCGCTCGTAGAAGCGGGGGGTCACCCGCTGTTCGAGGAGGTCGTAGAGCGCGGCCGCCTCGACGTCGTCGCGGTGGTCGGGGTCCGTGCCGATGCCGTCCGCCGTCGGGATCGCCCAGCCGAAGTCCGGCTGGAACCACTCGTCCCACCAGCCGTCCAGGACGGAGAGGTTGAGGCAGCCGTTCAGGGCCGCCTTCATCCCGGAGGTGCCGCACGCCTCCAGCGGACGCAGGGGGTTGTTGAGCCAGATGTCGCAGCCCGGGTAGAGCTTCTGCGCCATCGCCATGCCGTAGTCGGGGAGGAAGACGATCCGGTGGCGGACCCGCGGGTCGTCGGCGAACCGGACCAGCTCCTGCACCAGCCGCTTGCCGCCGTCGTCGGCCGGGTGCGCCTTGCCCGCCACGACGATCTGGACCGGCCGCTCGGGGTGCAGCAGCAGGTCCATCAGCCGGTCGCGGTCGCGGAGCATCAGCGTCAGCCGCTTGTACGACGGGACGCGGCGCGCGAACCCGATGGTGAGGACGTCGGGATCGAGCACGCCGTCGACCCAGCCCAGCTCGGCCGTGCCGGCGCCGCGCTGCCGCCAGGAGGCCCGCAGCCGCTCCCGTACCTCGGAGACCAGCTGCTCCCGCAGGTTGCGCCGAAGCTCCCAGACGTCCTGGTCGGGGATCTCCGCGACCGCGTCCCAGCGGTCGGAGCCGCCGACGGTCAGGGCGTCCTCGGTGCGCTGGGCGCCGATCTGCCGGGCGCCGAGCCGGAAGACCTCCGGCGCGACCCAGGTCGGGGCG
The DNA here is from genome assembly GCF_041435115.1 of Streptomyces sp. NBC_00289. NCBI lineage: Bacteria > Bacillati > Actinomycetota > Actinomycetes > Kitasatosporales > Streptomycetaceae > Streptomyces > Streptomyces sp. NBC_00289. The sequence goes on from NZ_CP108046.1 coordinate 3,601,921, forward strand.
TGCACACCGTTGGTGACGGAGGTGATCGGTACCTCGCCGGCGTCGAAGCCGGGCCAGAGCCCCGCGAACATCTCCCGGCTGACCTGGCCGTGCAACAGGGACACCCCGTTGGCGCGCTGGGCCAGCCTGAGGCCCATCACGGCCATGTTGAAGAGGTTGGGCTCACCGCCGGGATAGGTCTCCATGCCCAGGTTCAGAATGCGGCCGACGTCCATCCGCGGCAGCTCCGCGTCGGAACCGAAGTGGCGGGCGACGAGCTGGCGGTCGAAGCGGTCGATGCCGGCCGGCACGGGGGTGTGGGTGGTGAAGACGGTGCCGGCCCGGACGGCCTCCAGCCCGGAGTCGAAGTCCATCCCCTGGTCACAGAGCTCGGCGATGCGTTCCAGGCCGAGGAAGCCGGCGTGTCCCTCGTTGGTGTGGAAGACCTCGGGCGCGGGGTGGCCGGTCACCCGGCAGTACGTCCGCACGGCCCGCACCCCTCCTATGCCGAGGAGCATCTCCTGCAGCAGCCGGTGCTCGCTGCCGCCGCCGTAGAGCCGGTCGGTCACGCCGCGCTCGCCGAGGTCGTTCTCCTCGACGTCCGAGTCCAGCATCAGCAGCGGGACCCGGCCGACCTGGGCGAGCCAGATCCTGGCCCGCAGCTGCCTGCCGCCGGGCAGCGCCAGGGAGACCTGGGCGGGGCTGCCGTCGGCCTCCTTGAGCAGTGCCACGGGCAGCTCGTTGGGGTCGAGGACCGGATAGTGCTCCTGCTGCCAGCCGTCCCGGGACAGGGTCTGGCGGAAGTAGCCGTGCCGGTACAGGAGCCCGACGCCGATCAGCGGTACGCCGAGGTCGCTGGCCGCCTTCAGATGGTCGCCGGCGAGGATGCCGAGGCCGCCGGAGTACTGGGGCAGGGCGGCCGTGACCCCGAACTCGGGCGAGAAGTAGGCGATGGCGGCCGGGAGCCCGGCGGGCTGGGCCTGGTACCAGCGATCGCCGCTCACGTAGTCGTTCAGGTCGTCCACGACCGCGTTCAGGCGGCGCAGGAAGCGGCGGTCCTCGGCGAGCTCGGCGAGCCGCCGGGTCGGCACGCTGCCGAGGAGTCGTACGGGATCGGCCTCGGAGGCGGCCCAGCGCTCAGGATCGACGGACTGGAAGAGGTCGCGGGTCTCCGCGTGCCAGGACCAGCGCAGATTGCGGGCCAGATCGCTGAGCGGCCGGAGGGGTTCGGGGAGAACGGGACGGACGGTGAATCGACGGATCGCCTTCACTTGCCAACCTCTCCAGGCGTGCGGAAGAGGACGCACGGCACTGTGCGTCTCGTCGTCTCCTTCGACGGTATAGGTGCGGAGGGCTCCGCAACTACGGCGCATCGCCCTGGCGGGTGTCCCGGGCCCCGGATCGCACGGCATCCGAACATCCGCACCGGCCTCGGTCCCGCACGCCGGGAGGCCCCTGCCCGGCCGTCCATGGCCGTGCCCGGCGGCAGGCGGCGCTCGTCGGCGCTGTGAGCCCTCCTGGCCGATTTGGCCGATTCCGTCCGTGCAGGCCTTCTTGTGGCGCTTCACACCGCACGAGAGGCTGCCTGGTGGCGTACCGGCCGGGCCGGGGGGACCCGGCGGCCCGCGGCCGTCGTGCGCCGAGTCGAGGAGGGGACTACACACCATGGCACGGACGCGAACACGGCGTCTGCGCCGGGCGGGGGGCCTGATCGCGGTGGCCTGTGCCGCGGCGCTTTCGGCCACCACCCTGCCCGCGCACGCCGTTCCGGAGGGGCGGATACTCGGCGCCGGACAGCCCGGTTCCGTCGGCGGAAGTTACCTGGTGACGCTCAAGGGGGGAACGAAGGCCCCGTCACCGGCCGGAAAGAGCCTCGCCGAAAAGTATGGGGCGAAAATAAGCCATACCTACGGCACGGTGCTCAACGGCTACGCGGTGCGGGCGAGCGAGAGACAGGCCGAGCTGCTCGCGGCCGACCCCCGGGTCGCCTCGGTCGCCCAGGACACGCGCGTCACCCTGGACCGCACGCAGAAGAACCCGCCGTCCTGGGGTCTGGACCGCGTCGACCAGCCCCGTCTGCCGCTGGACAAGAGCTACGTCTGGCCGAGGGCGGGAGGCGCGGGGGTGACGGTGTACGTGATCGACACCGGCATCCGGATCACACACCGTGACTTCGCCGGCCGGGCGGGCTACGGCTGGGACTTCGTCGACGGGGACGGGACGGCCAAGGACGGCAACGGGCACGGCACGCATGTCGCGGGCACCGTCGCCGGTGTCCGGTACGGCGTCGCCAAGAAGGCGAAGGTGGTCGCCGTCCGCGTCCTGGACGACGCGGGCGCGGGTACGACCGCGCAGGTCATCGCGGGTGTCGACTGGGTCACCGCGCACGCGCGGAAACCGGCCGTGGCCAATCTCAGCCTGGGCGGCCTCCACAACACCCAGCTGGACGCCGCCGTACGCGCCTCCATCGCGTCCGGCGTCACCTACACGGTCGCGGCGGGCAACGACCGGGCGGCCGCCGCGCTCTACTCACCCGGGGACGTGAAGGAGGCGATCACCGTCGGCGCCACCGACCGGAAGGACGCGAGGGCGGACTTCTCGAACTACGGCTCCGCCGTCGACCTGTTCGCCCCGGGCGTCTCGATCACCTCGGCCTCCGCCGCGAGCGACACCGGCCGGGCGACCTTCTCCGGTACGTCGATGGCGACGCCGCACGCGGCGGGCGCGGCCGCGCTCTACCTGGCCGGTCATCCCACGGCCACTCCCGCACAGGTGTCCAGGGCCCTTGCCGGAAAGGCGGAATCCGGAAGGATTTCCGGCCGCGGGCTGGGATCGCCGGACAAACTCCTGCAAGTGCCGGGCGCGTAGGGACAGAGCGCGGGAACCGGCCCCTTCGTCCTGAATGGGGCCGGTCTCGTGTGTACACATACACGTGAGTAGTTAGCAACGTGCCGGATTGCTCACCCGAATAGGGTGGGAAGGCTCCCCCGGTACGCCCCCCAGGTGCTCCGCCGGAACACCCCCCGCAGGACCCACCTCCCCACAGCCATCCGCCCACCCACGTTGACGCGGACAGGAGCGGTCATGCCCGCCACGCACCACTCGTCACCACCCCCGACACCGAGCACCGACGCACCCGCCGTGCGCCCGGTCGACGCCGGACCGCCGGCCCCGGAGAAACCCTCCGCGGGCGACACCGCCGGCATCGGGCGCATCCCCGCCCTCGACGTCCACCCGGTCGTCCAGCACGGGCGCAGGCCGGCCAAAGCCGTGACCGGAGAGACATTCGAGATTTCGGCGACCGTGTTCCGCGAGGGGCACGACGCCGTCGCCGCCAACGTCGTACTCAAGGATCCCCGGGGCCGGACCGGCCCCTGGACCCCCATGCGGGAACTCGCCCCGGGCACCGACCGCTGGGGTGCCACCGTCACCGTCGACGGTCCGGGCCGCTGGACCTACCTCGTGGAGGCCTGGGGCGATCCGGTCACCACCTGGCGCCACCACGCGCAGATCAAGATCCCGGCAGGACTGGACACGGACCTGGTCCTGGAGGACGGCGCGCGCCTGTACGAGCGGGCGGCAGCCGGCGTCCCCGGGCGCGCCGACCGGGCGGTGCTGCTCACCGCCGTCGACGCGCTGCGGGACGAGGCCCGCCCCACCGCCTCCCGTCTGGCGGCGGCGTTGACGCCGGAGATGGACGCGGTGCTGGCGCGGTATCCGCTGCGGGAGCATGTCAGTGCCTCCGAGACGCGGGAGCTGCTGGTGGAGCGGGAGCGGGCGCTGCACGGCGCCTGGTATGAGTTCTTCCCGCGTTCGGAGGGCACTCTCGAGCAGCCGCACGGCACGTTGCGTACCGCGGCCCGCCGGCTGCCGGCGATCGCCGGGATGGGTTTCGACGTCGTCTACCTGCCGCCGATCCATCCGATCGGCACGACGTTCCGCAAGGGCCGCAACAACACCCTGTCGGCCGGTGTGGAGGATGTCGGGGTGCCGTGGGCGATCGGCTCGCCGGAGGGCGGCCACGACGCGGTCCATCCGCGGCTGGGCACGATCGAGGACTTCGACTGGTTCGTCTCCCGGGCCCGCGGTCTGGGTCTGGAGGTGGCGCTGGACTTCGCGCTGCAGTGTTCCCCGGACCATCCCTGGGTGCACAAGCATCCGGAGTGGTTCCATCACCGTGCCGACGGCTCCATCGCGTATGCGGAGAACCCGCCGAAGAAGTACCAGGACATCTATCCGATCGCCTTCGACGCCGACATGGACGGGCTGGTCGCGGAGACGGTGCGGGTGCTGCGGTACTGGATGGGGCACGGGGTGCGGATCTTCCGGGTCGACAACCCGCACACCAAGCCGGTGGTGTTCTGGGAGCGGGTGATCGCGGAGATCAACGGCGCGGATCCGGACGTGGTGTTCCTGGCGGAGGCGTTCACCCGGCCGGCGATGATGCACACGCTGGCGCAGATCGGTTTCCAGCAGTCGTACACGTACTTCACCTGGCGCAACAGCAAGCAGGAGCTGACCGAGTACCTGACCGAGCTGTCGGGTGAGGCGGCCGCCTACATGCGGCCGAACTTCTTCGTGAACACGCCCGACATCCTGCCCGGCTACCTCCAGCACGGCGGCCGGCCCGCCTTCGAGGTCCGGGCCGTGCTGGCCGCCACCCTCTCCCCCACCTGGGGTGTCTACAGCGGCTACGAACTGTGCGAGAACGCCCCGCTGCGCGAGGGCGGCGAGGAATACCTCGACTCCGAGAAGTACCAGCTCAAACCCCGCGACTGGGACGCCGCCGAACGCGCCGGCCGCACCATCACCCCCCTCATCACCCGGCTGAACACCATCCGGCGGGCCAGCCCGGCCCTGCGCCAGCTGCGCGATCTGCACTTCCATCACGTGGACCAGGAGGCAGTGATCGCGTACTCGAAGCGGCGGGGCTCGAACACGGTTCTGGTGGTCGCCAACCTCGACCCCCACCACACCCAGGAGGCCACGGTCTCGTTGGACATGCCGCAACTCGGCCTGGACTGGCACGAGTCGGTGCCGGTGCGCGACGAGCTGACGGGTGAGACCTATCACTGGGGCAGGGCCAACTATGTACGCCTCGAACCGGGTACCCGACCCGCTCACGTCTTCACGGTTCTGCGACCGTCCAGCCCGCAGATCGGAGGGTCACCCGCAATATGATCTTCAACGAGCCCGTCCCGGACACCTTCGAGGACACCCCCGCCAAGGACCGCGACCCCGACTGGTTCAAACGCGCCGTCTTCTACGAGGTCCTGGTCCGCTCCTTCCAGGACAGCAACGGCGACGGCGTCGGTGACCTCAAGGGCCTGACCGCCAAGCTCGACTACCTGCAGTGGCTGGGCATCGACTGCCTGTGGCTGCCGCCCTTCTTCAAGTCACCCCTCCGGGACGGCGGCTACGACGTCTCGGACTACACCGCCGTCCTGCCCGAGTTCGGCGACCTCGCCGACTTCGTGGAGTTCGTCGACGCGGCCCACCACCGTGGCATGCGCGTCATCATCGACTTCGTCATGAACCACACCAGCGACCAGCACCCGTGGTTCCAGGAGTCCAGGAAGGACCCCGACGGGCCCTACGGCGACTACTACACGTGGGCCGACGACGACAAGCAGTACCCGGACGCCCGGATCATCTTCGTCGACACCGAGGCCTCCAACTGGACCTTCGACCCGGTCCGCAAGCAGTACTACTGGCACCGCTTCTTCTCCCACCAGCCGGACCTCAACTACGAGAACCCGGCCGTCCAGGAGGAGATGATCTCCGCGCTGCGGTTCTGGCTGGACCTCGGCATCGACGGTTTCCGGCTCGACGCCGTGCCGTACCTCTACCAGGAGGAGGGCACCAACTGCGAGAACCTTCCGGCGACCCACGACTTCCTGAAGCGGGTCCGGAAGGAGATCGACGCCTCCTACCCGGACACCGTGGTGCTGGCGGAGGCGAATCAGTGGCCCGAGGACGTCGTCGACTACTTCGGCGACTTCGAGGTCGGCGGCGACGAGTGCCACATGGCCTTCCACTTCCCCGTCATGCCACGCATCTTCATGGCCGTACGGCGCGAGTCGCGCTACCCCGTCTCCGAGATCCTCGCCAAGACCCCCGCCATCCCCTCCGGCTGCCAGTGGGGCATCTTCCTGCGCAACCACGACGAGCTGACCCTGGAGATGGTCACCGACGAGGAACGCGACTACATGTGGGCCGAGTACGCCAAGGACCCCCGCATGCGCGCCAACATCGGCATCCGCCGGCGGCTGGCCACCCTGCTGGACAACGACCGCAACCAGATCGAGCTGTTCACCGCGCTGCTGCTGTCCCTGCCCGGCTCGCCGATCCTGTACTACGGCGACGAGATCGGCATGGGCGACAACATCTGGCTCGGCGACCGCGACGCCGTCCGCACCCCCATGCAGTGGACCCCCGACCGCAACGCCGGCTTCTCCTCCTGCGACCCCGGACGGCTCTACCTCCCCACCATCATGGACCCGGTCTACGGCTACCAGGTCACCAACGTCGAGGCCTCGATGTCCTCGCCCTCCTCGCTCCTGCACTGGACCCGGCGCATGATCGAGATCCGCAAACAGAACCACGCCTTCGGCCTCGGCTCCTACACCGAACTGCCCTCCTCCAACCCCGCCGTCCTCGCCTTCCTGCGCGAGTACGAGGACGACCTGGTCCTGTGCGTGCACAACTTCTCCCGGTTCGCACAGCCGACGGAGCTGGATCTGAGCGCGTTCAACGGGCGGCATCCGGTCGAGCTGTTCGGCGGGGTCCGGTTCCCCGCCATCGGTGACCTGCCGTACCTGCTGACCCTCGCGGGCCACGGCTTCTACTGGTTCCGGCTGCGCAGGGACACCGCGTAGCACGCCCGCCGAACCCGGGCGGGGCGGTTTCCGCCGCCCCGCCCGGGGCACCGCATCAGTAACACCCCGACCCCCCGGGGAAAGGACGCGACGCCCATGTCGGAAGCCGTCATCCATACCGCCACCGCCAGTCCCGGCCTCCTGGCGTCTCTGGATCCACTGCTGCGGGAGTGGCTGCCGCGGCAGCGCTGGTTCGCGGGCAAGGGACGTCCGGTCACCGAGTTCTCGCTGGTCGCGGCCACGGAGCTGGTGCCGGCCGGCGGAAAGCTGAGCCTGCACCACCTGCTGGTGCGTGCCCATCAGCCGGACATGCTGGGCGGCTCCGCGCACCCGGGTGACTGCTACCAGCTCCTGATAGGCGAGCGCGAGGCGCTGCCACCTCGGCTGGCGCCCGCGCTGATCGGACACGCACAGAAGGGCCCGTTCGCCGGACACACGGTGTACGACGCCCTGCACGACTCCCGGCCCGCCGAACTGCTCCTGGAGGCCCTGCGCACCGGGGCCAGGATCGGCGGGCTGCGCTTCGAGCGGGACCCGCACCAGGAGATACGCGACGGGCTGGTGCCCCGCCTGATGACCGCCGAGCAGTCCAACTCGTCGGTCGTCTATGGAGATACGTTCATCCTCAAGCTGCTGCGCCGGATCGTGCCCGGCGTCAACCCCGACCTGGAACTGCCGCTGGCGCTGGCCCGGGAGGGCTGCCCGCGGGTGCCCGCGCCGACGGGCTGGCTGCGGGCGGAGCTGGCCGGACAGTCGTACACCCTGGGGGTGATGCAGCCCTTCGTGCAGGGCGCCTCCGACGGCTGGGAGCTGGCGCTGCGCGAACTGGCCAAGGGCGAGGACTTCGGCGCCGAGGCACGCGAACTCGGCCGGGCCACCGCCGAGGTGCACACGGCACTCGCCCGGGTACTGCCCACCGTCACCCTCGGCCACGGTCGGCTACGGATGCTGGTCGACGGCATGATCGAACGCCTCGACCTCGCCGCACAGGCGGTGCCCGCGCTACGGCCGTACGCCCCCGGACTGCGCTCCGCCTTCACCGCCCTGGCCGACCTGGCCGAAGAGGGCCGCACCTGGACCGCCCAGCGCATCCACGGCGACCTGCACCTCGGCCAGTGCCTGCGTTCGGCGGCCGGGCAGTGGTCCCTGATCGACTTCGAGGGCGAGCCGTCCAAGCCGCTGGCCGAGCGCCGGATGCCCCAGCCGACCGGGCGGGACATCGCCGGGATGCTGCGCTCCTTCGACTACGCGGCCCACTCCGCGGACGCGCCCGTACCGGGCTGGGCCGAGACCTGCCGTGCCGCGTACTGCTCCGGGTACGCGGACGTGAGCGGGCGCGATCCACGCACCGACCCGGTGCTGCTGCGCGCCTACGAGACGGACAAGGCCGTCTACGAAGTGCTCTACGAGGCCCGGCACCGTCCAGACTGGCTCCCGGTGCCGCTGTCCGCGGTACGCCGCCTCGCCTCACCCGACCTGTCCTGACCTCACCCCGCGCCCAGGAGGCACCACCCGTGACGCCCCGCCCCCCGTCCAGTGGTCCGGATCCGAAGAAGACGGCCGAGGAAGGCACAGCCGCGCAGCCGGCCGCCGAGCAGAAGAAGAGGTCCGCGAAGAAGGCCGTCGAGAAGCGTGTGGAGAAGACCGCGGAGACGGCCGTCAGGGCCGTGAAGAAGGCCGCCGGCAAGACGGTCGAGGCGGCGACCGGGGAGAAGAAGACCCCGGCGAAGACGGCCGGGAAGACGGCGGCGGCGAAGAAGACGGCACCGGAGAAGACCGCCGCGAAGAAGGCGACCAAGAAGTCGGTGGCCAGGACGGCGGCTGTCTCCGGCACACCGGAGACCAGGACGGTCGTCGCGAAGAAGGCCGTGAAGAAGAAGGCGGCGCCGGAGAAGTCCGCGGCGAAGGAGCCCACCGCGAAGAAGGCGGTGGCCAGGAAGACCGCGGGTGACAAGGGCGGGGTGAAGAAGACGGTCGCGAAGAAGGCGACCACGAGGAAGGCGGTGGCGAGGAAGGCGGCAGCCGAGCCGGCTGTGGCGCTTCCGGAAGCGGGGGCCGTGACGGCGGCGGAGGCACCCGCCACGACCGCTGCCACCACCCCTGCCGCCGCCGCGTCCACGCCCGTCGTGGAGTCCGGCGAGCCCGGCGCCGCGGCGCCCCCGTTCTCCCCCGCCCTCGACGTCGGCGACCGCTGGCGGCTGCTCGACGGGGCGCACCACGCTCCGCACTCCGTGCTCGGCGCGCATCCGGCGCCGGGTGGCGGGGTCGTCTTCCGGGCGTTCCGGCCGTACGCGCTGTCGGTGGCCGTCGTCGTCGGGGACGCACGGGACGAGCTGGACAACGACGGCGACGGCTTCTTCTCCGGGGTGCTGCCGCTCGCGTCGGTCCCCGAGTACCGCTTCCTCGTGACGTACGAGGAGACGACCCAGGAGGTCGAGGACGCGTACCGCTTCCTGCCCGCGCTCGGCGACCTCGACCTGCACCTGATCGGCGAGGGCCGGCACGAGGAGCTGTGGAAGGCGCTGGGCGCCGAGCCGATGACGCACCAGGGCGTGGCCGGTACCCGCTTCACGGTGTGGGCGCCGAACGCGCGGGGCGTGCGGGTGGCCGGCACCTTCAACTTCTGGAACGCCACCGGGCATCCCATGCGCTCGCTCGGCGGGACCGGTGTGTGGGAGCTGTTCGTGCCCGGCGTCGGCGAGGGCGAGCTGTACAAGTTCGAGATCACCCGGCCCGACGGTTCCAAGACCCTGCGCGCCGACCCGATGGCGCGCCGTACGGAGGTGCCGCCCGCGACGTCCTCCGTGATCCACACCTCGCGCTACACGTGGCAGGACGACGAGTGGCTGGCCCGCCGCGCCGACCGGCCGGCCCACAAGGCGCCCTTCTCCGTGTACGAGGTGCACCTGCCCTCCTGGCGGCCGGGACTGACGTACCGGCAGCTGGCGGAGGAACTGCCCGCGTACGTACGGGATCTGGGCTTCACGCACGTGGAGCTGATGCCGGTCGCCGAGCACCCCTTCGGCGGCTCCTGGGGCTACCAGGTCACCGGGTTCTACGCCCCCACCGCACGGCTCGGCGACCCCGACGACTTCAGGTACCTGGTCGACGCCCTCCACCGGGCCGGCATCGGCGTGCTCATGGACTGGGTGCCGGCCCACTTCCCGCGTGACGCCTGGGCGCTCGCCGAGTTCGACGGCCGCCCGCTGTACGAGCACGAGGACCCGCTGCGCTCCGCCCACCCGGACTGGGGCACCCTCGAGTTCGACTACGGCCGGCGCGAGGTACGCAACTTCCTCGTCGCGAACGCCGTGTACTGGTGCGAGGAGTTCCACATCGACGGCCTGCGCGTGGACGCCGTCGCCTCGATGCTCTACCTCGACTACTCGCGCGAGCCGGGCCAGTGGGTGCCGAACGAGCACGGCGGCCGGGAGAACCTGGACGCGGTGGCGTTCCTTCAGGAGATGAACGCGACCGTGTACCGGCGGGTTCCGGGCGTGGTGACGGTCGCCGAGGAGTCCACGGCGTGGGACGGCGTCACCCGTGCCACCCACCACATGGGCCCGGGCGGCTTCGGAGGTCTCGGCTTCGGGCTGAAGTGGAACATGGGCTGGATGCACGACTCGCTCGACTACATGAGCCACGAGCCGGTGCACCGCAAGTACCACCACGGCGAGATGACGTTCTCGATGGTGTACGCGTACAGCGAGAACTACGTCCTGCCCATCTCGCACGACGAGGTCGTGCACGGCAAGGGCTCGCTGGTGTCGAAGATGCCCGGCGACTGGTGGCAGCAGCGGGCCAACCTGCGGGCGTACCTGGCGTTCATGTGGGCCCATCCCGGCAAGCAACTCCTCTTCATGGGGCAGGAGTTCGCCCAGGGCGCCGAGTGGTCCGAGGCGCGCGGCCCGGACTGGTGGCTGCTCGACCCCGAGTACGGGGCGGAGGCGGACCACCGGGGCGTCAGGGACCTGGTCCGCGACCTCAACACCGTCTATCTGCACACGCCGGCCCTGTGGCAGCAGGACACCGATCCGGCCGGCTTCCAGTGGGTGGTGGGCGACGCCGCCGAGGACAACGTCTTCGCGTTCCTGCGCTACGACACGGAAGGCACCCCGCTGCTGGCGGTGTCGAACCTCGCCCCGGTCGTCCGCCACGACTACCGCCTCGGCGTCCCCGACGACATCCCGGCCTGGCACGAGGCCCTCAACACCGACACCGGCAGGTACGGCGGCAGCGACGTCCACAACCCCGACCCGATAAAACCGGAACCGCAGGGCTGGCACGGCCGCCCGGCCAGCATCAGGCTCACCCTGCCCCCACTGTCGACGGTGTGGCTGCGCCCGGCGTAAGGGCCGCTTTCAGCCCGTCCGGCGCTTGAGGAAGCCCGTCCGGCGCTTGAGGACGAGGCCCTTCGGGCCGAAGCGGGGTCTGGGGGCGCAGCCCCCAGGGACGGGAAGGGAAGGGGCGGCGGGGGCGAGAACCCTCACCGCTCCCCGAACGAGACGCTCACCGCACCGGCCGTGCGCAGACGGTGATGGTGACCGGAACCGTCACGTCGCTAGGCCATGGCGTCGGCCAGCGCCTTCGGCAACGTCCCGGTGTGCAGCACCCCCAGCCGCTGCGTGGCCCGTGTCAGCGCCACGTACAGGTCGCTGGTCCCGTACCGTCCCGGCTCCACCACGAGCACGGAGTCGAACTCCAGCCCCTTGGCCTGCCGTGGGTCGAGCAGGACGACGGTCCGGGTGAGGTCCGGCTCGGCGCCCGCCGTCACGCCGTCCAGCCGTGCGGCCAGCTTCCGGTGCAGGTCGCGCGGGGCGATCACGGCGAGCCGGCCCTCGGCCGGGGTCAGTTCCCCGACGGCCTTGGCCACCGCGCCGGGCAGGTCGTCGGTGGCGCGCACCCACGGCCGTACCCCCGTCGACCGCACCGAACTCGGCGGTTCGAAGCCGGGGTTCTCCGCGCGGACCACCGCCGCCGCCACGTCCATGATCTCGGCGGGGGTGCGGTAGTTGACGCCGAGGCGGGTGTGCTCCCAGCGGCCGCCGACATAGGGCTCGAGGATGTCCGCCCAGGAGCCCACACCGGCCGCCTCCGCGGTCTGCGCGGGGTCGCCGACCAGGGTCATCGAGCGGGTCGGGCTGCGCCGCATGAGCAGCCGCCAGGCCATCGGTGACAGTTCCTGCGCCTCGTCGACGATGATGTGCCCGAACGCCCAGGTGCGGTCGGCGGCCGCACGCTCGGCGGCGCTGCGGTGGTCGTCCTCCTCGTGGCGCTCGGCGAAGCGGTCGGCGTCGATGATGTGGTGCGCGGACAGGACTTCGGAGTCCTCCTCGTCCTTGTCGTCGAACTCGTAGGTGCGGGAGGCGAAGGAGACGTCGAGGACGCCCTGCGCGTAGGCGACCTGCGTCTCGCGTTCGCGTTCCGCGCGCGCCCGCGCCACCCGGCCGTCCTCGCCCAGCAGTTCGGCCGCCTCGTCCAGCAGTGGTACGTCCGCCACGGTCCACGCCCGCGTCACCGGACGGCGGACGGCGGCCGCGTCGTCCTCGCCGAGGTACCCCTCGGGGGCGGCGAGGAAGTCCCGGACCAGCCGCCGCGGGGTCAGCCGCGGCCACAACCGGTCGATGGCGGACCAGACTTCGGGGTTCTCGGCGAGTTCGTCGCGGATCTGGGTGATGTCACTCGGGTCGAGCATGTTCGTGCCGTCGTAGGGGTCGGTGCCGATGCGTTCGGCGACCATGTCGGTGAGCGTGTTGAGGATGTGCCCCTCGAAGTGCTCGCGGGCCACGTTGTGCGGCAGCCGCGCCTCCCGGGTGCGTTCGCGGGCGACGTTCACCAGGCCGTCGTCGAGCATCAGGACCTCACGGTCGTGCTCGATGGCGATCACCGGGTCGGGCAACTCCTGCCGGTCCCGTACGACCTCGGCGAGGACGTCCGCCATGGCGGCGCGGCCCTTGACGGCGGCCGCCCGCGGCGTGTCCGTCGCCGTCGCCTTCACGCCGGGGAACAGCTCGCCGACCGTCGCGAGGAGCACGCCGGTCTCGCCCAGCGAGGGCAGCACCTCCCCGATGTAGCCGAGGAAGGCGGGGTTGGGACCGACGATCAGGACGGCCCGCTTGGCGAGCAGCTCCCGGTGTTCGTACAGCAGGTAGGCCGCCCGGTGCAGGGCGACGGCCGTCTTGCCGGTGCCCGGGCCGCCCTCCACCACCAGCACCCCGCGATGCGGGGCCCGGATGATCTCGTCCTGCTCGGCCTGGATGGTCTGCACGATGTCGCTCATCCGGCCGGTGCGCGCCGAGTCGAGCGCGGCGAGCAGCACGGCGTCGCCGGTCGGGTCCTCGTGGCCGGTGCGGGTGGCGTCACCGAGGTCGAGGATCTCGTCGTGCAGGGCGGTGACCCGGCGCCCCTCGGTGGTGAGGTGCCGGCGGCGGCGCAGGCCCATCGGGGTGTGGCCGGTGGCGAGGTAGAAGGGGCGGGCGACGTCGGCCCGCCAGTCGATCAGGATCGGGGTGCGCTCGGTGTCGTCGCCGCGCAGGCCGATGCGGCCGATGTGGTGGCTGACGCCCGAGGTGAGGTCGATGCGGCCGAAGCAGAGCGAGCCGTCCACCGCGTTCAGCGCGGCGAGCAGGCCCGACCGCTCGGCGACCAGGATGTCCCGTTCCAGGCGGGCCTGCATGGGCGTGTTGCCCTGGGCGAGCGCGTCCGTGACGGCGCCCTCGGTGTCGCCGCGCAGCGCGTCCACACGGGCGTACAGCCCGTCGACGAATTCCTGCTCGCGCTGCAATTCACTGTCTGGAAAGCCGGTGTTTGACAATTCCGCTCCCGCCCGGATATACTGTGGTCACTGAACTTCTTTGCGACTGAACTCCCGTGAAGTCGCGAACCATTAAATATACGCAGAGAAATCCCCCGAGCGCAATTGCTCGGGGGATTTCTTTATTTCCGGGCGGGGCTCGGAGTCATGTCAGAGGACGTCGGACAGCTCCTCGAGCAGCCGCCGCTTGGGCCGCGCCCCCACCATCGACTTCACCGGCTCGCCGGCTCTGAACACCATGAACGTCGGCATCGACAGCACCTGGTACGCGTTCGTCGTCGTCGGATTCGTGTCCACGTCCAGTTGTACGACCTTGAGCCGCTCGCCCTCCTCCGCGGCGAGGGCGGTGAGCACCGGCCCCATCTGTCTGCACGGTGGGCACCAGTCGGCGGTGAATTCCACCAGTACCGGTATATCCGCCCCGATCACCTCGGTCTCGAAGTCCGCGTCCGTCACCTCGGTCACGCCGGCCGCCCTGATCACTGTTTCCGCCCTCCCAGTTCACACCCGGGCTCCGGACCTCCCGGAGCCAGCGCCTCGGCGGCCAGCTCGTCCCGCGCCCGCTCGGCCCGCACCAGCTGCTCGCCGACCTTCGCCCGCACCGCGTGCAGTTCCCCGATCAGCGCGTCCAGCTCGTCGAGCTTGCGCCGGTAGACCGCGAGTGAGGCGGGACACGCGTCGCCCTCGGGATGCCCCGCCCGCAGACACTCCACGAACGGCCGCGTCTCCTCCAGGTCGAACCCGAAGTCCTGCAGCGTCCTGATCTGCCGCAGCAGCTTCAGGTCGTCCTCGTCGTACGTCCGGTACCCGTTGCCGCCCCGCCGTGCGGGCAGCAGCCCCCGGGACTCGTAGTACCGCAGCGTCCGCGTCGTGGTCCCGGCCCGTGCGGCCAGCTCGCCGATTCGCATGCGTACGAACGTAAGCCTTGACCCCGACGTCAAGGCAACAGCGGCGACGCGCGGAAGGGCCGCCCGCCGAAGAGGCGAGCGGCCCGGGAAACCCGTGCGGTGCGGAGAGGAGACCGGGCGGCTGAGCTACGGGGGAGTACTCAGCCGCCCGGAGACTGGCGGGGCGGGACCGGCGGGGTGGAGACCGGCGGGCCGGGCCCGACGCGGCCCGCCCGGGGGTCAGGCTCGGGCGAGTTCCTTCTCGCCGCCCTGCTCGGGCACCTCGACGGGGGCGTCCTGACCGTCGTCCAGGAGCGTCTTCTCGTCGAAGGGGATCTGTCCGGCGAGCACCTGGTCGACGCGCTCGCGGTCGATCTCCTTCGTCCAGGTCCCGATCAGGACGGTGGCGACGGCGTTGCCCGCGAAGTTCGTCAGGGCGCGGGCCTCGCTCATGAAGCGGTCGATGCCGACAATCAGGCCGATGCCGTCGACCAGGGCGGGCTTGTGCGACTGAAGGCCGCCGGCCAGCGTGGCCATACCCGCACCGGTGACACCGGCGGCGCCCTTGGAGGCGACGAACAGGAAGAGCAGCAGCGGGATCTGCTCACCGACCGACATCGGCGTACCCATGGCGTCGGCGATGAACAGGGACGCCATGGTCATGTAGATCATGGTGCCGTCGAGGTTGAAGGAGTAGCCCGTCGGGACCGTGATGCCGACCACCGGCTTGCTGACGCCCAGGTGCTCCATCTTCGCGATGAGCCGCGGCAGCGCGGACTCGGAGGAGGAGGTCGACAGGATCAGCAGGAACTCACGGCCCAGGTACCGGAACAGGGTGAGGATGTTCAGGCCCGCGATCAGGCGCAGCAGCGTGCCGAGCACGATGAAGACGAAGAGGAAGCAGGTGGCGTAGAAGCCGAGCATCAGCACGGCGAGGCTCTTGAGGGCGTCGACGCCCGCGGAGCCGACGACGGCGGCCATCGCGCCGAAGGCGCCAATCGGAGCGGCCCACATCACCATGGCGAGGATGCGGAAGACGAGCCGCTGGATGTGCTCGACACCGCGCAGAACCGGCTGTCCGGCCGGGCCCATGGCCTGCAGCGCGAAGCCGGCGAGCAGGGCGACGAGCAGGGTCTGCAGCACCTCGCCCTCGGTGAAGGCGGAGACGATCGTCATCGGGATGATGCCCAGCAGGAACTCGGTGGTGTCCTTGGCCTCGGCGTCGACCTGCGCGTGGCCGACGTCCTTGATCGCGTCGGTCACCGCGAGGCCGGTGCCCGGCTCCAGGATGTTGCCGACCACCAGGCCGATGCCCAGCGCGACCAGCGACATGATCGTGAAGTACAGCAGCGCGATACCGCCGACCGCGCCGACCTTGGCGGCCTTGCGTACCGAGCCGATGCCCAGCACGATCGTGCAGAAGATGATCGGCGAGATCATCATCTTGATCAGGTTGACGAAGCCCGTGCCCAGGGGCTTCAGCTCCACCGCGAAGTCCGGGGCGACCAGACCGACGGTGATGCCGATGGCCACCGCGACGATCACCGCGATGTAGAGATAGTGGGTGCGGTCCCGCTTGGCGCGGGGTGCGGCGGATGCCGTATCGGCTGCGCTGGTCACGGAGGCCCTCCTTGACGACGTCGTCGGCCTTACCGGCGTGCGGCTCACGTCCGGGGGTTTAGGGGAATGCCGTGACTATCCCGCGGTGTGTGAAGGCGGTCACCCTTCCGTTCATTTAGTTCACGCCGACATCGGAGGCAGACTGACCGCATGCGCCTCCCCGTCCCGAGACCCCGCAGCCTGGCCGGCCAGCTCTTCGCCATGCAGGCCGTGCTGATAGCGGTCCTCGTCGCCGGGTACGCGCTGTTCACCTACGTCAGCGACCGCAGCCAGGCCGAGGACGCGGCGGGCCGCCAGGCGGTGGCGGTGGCCCGGTCGGTCGCGGACGCCCCCTCCGTACGGGCGGCGATCGGCACCCCCGATCCCACGGCCGCCCTCCAGCCGTACGCGCTGCGGGTCCAGCGGGACACCGAGGTCGACTTCGTCACGATCATGAACCCGCAGGGCATCCGCTGGACCCACCCGGAGGCCGACCAGATCGGCCGGCACTTCCGCGGCAACATCGACCGGGCGCTGCGCGGCGACACCTTCACCGAGACGTTCACCGGCACCCTCGGCCCGTCGGTCCGGGCGGTCACCCCCATCGAGGACGACCACGAACAGATCATCGGCCTGGTCAGCGCCGGCATCAAGGTCGAGGCGATCAGCAAGCGGGTACAGGGCCAGGTGACGGCGCTGCTCGGCGTCGCGGCCGGCGCCCTCGCGCTGGGCGCGATCGGCACGTACGTGATCAACGCCCGGCTGCGCCGCCACACGCACGGCATGAACGCGGCCGAGCTCAGCCACATGCACGACTACCACCAGGCCGCGCTGCACGCCGTACGCGAGGGACTGCTGATGCTGGACGCGCAGTACCGTGTGGCGCTGGTCAACGACGGTGGACGGGAGTTGCTGGGGGTGAGCGACGACGTGGTGGGCACGTCCGTCGCGGACCTCGGGCTGCCGGCTCCGCTGACGGGCGCGCTGCTGGCGTCCGAGCCGAGGGTGGACGAGGTGCATCTGACGGCGGACCGCGTGCTGGTGGTGAACACCTCACCGGTGTCCGGCGGAGAGCGCCGCGGCACGGTCGTCACCCTGCGCGATGTGACCGAACTCCAGTCACTGATGGGTGAGTTGGACTCCGAGCGCGGGTTCACCCAGGCGCTCCGCTCACAGGCTCACGAGGCGGCGAACCGCCTGCACACGGTTGTCTCCCTGATCGAGCTGGGCCGCGCGGAGGAGGCGGTGGACTTCGCGACCGCCGAACTCGAACTGGCCCAGACCCTGACCGACCAGGTGGTCGCGGCGGTGGGCGAGCCGGTGCTCGCGGCCCTGCTGCTCGGCAAGACCGCCCAGGCCAACGAGCGGGGCGTGGAGCTGGTGGTGTCGCAGGAGAGCAGCCTGGACGACGGCCTGCTCCCGGCCTCGCTGCCCGCCCGGGACCTGGTCACGATCCTCGGCAACCTGATCGACAACGCGGTGGACGCGGCGCAGGGCAGCGGGCGGGCGCGGGTGACGGTGACCGCGTACGCGGACGCCTCCTCGCTGGTGCTGCGGGTGTCGGACACGGGCGCGGGCGTCGACCCGGCCCACACCGAGACGGTCTTCCAGCGGGGCTTCTCGACGAAACCGGCGGGACCGGGCGGCCGGGGCCTGGGCCTCGCGCTGGTCCGCCAGACGGTGAACCGCCATGCCGGAACCCTGTCGGTCACGTCGGCCGAAGAGGGCGGCGCGCGGTTCGAGGTCCGGTTGGGACTGGGCGGGGACGCGGAGTCGGCGGGGGCTGCCGGGACGGCCGACGGCCGCACCACCCTCGTGACCGCGGAACCCGCCGTGACGCCCGGCGCGGCCGACGGCGCCGCCGTGGGCGGTCATGCCTCTGGAGGCGACGTATGACGACCGAGCAGCCCATCCGCGTTCTGGTCGTCGAGGACGATCCCGTCGCCGCCGACGCCCATGTGCTGTACGTCGGCCGGGTGCCGGGGTTCGTGGCGGTCGGCAAGGCCCACACCGGCGCGGAGGCGCGCCGCGCGCTGGAGCGGACGGCGGTGGACCTGCTGCTCCTGGATCTGCACCTGCCGGACGTGCACGGTCTCCAGCTGGCCCGCTCGCTGCGGGCGGCGGGTCATCAGGCGGACGTGATCGCCGTGACCTCGGCCCGTGATCTGACGGTTGTGCGGGAGGGCGTGTCGCTGGGCGTCGTCCAGTACGTCCTGAAGCCCTTCACGTTCGGCACGCTGCGCGACCGGCTGATCCGGTACGCGGAGTTCCACGCGGCCGCGGGCGAGGCCAGCGGCCAGGACGAGGTCGACCGGGCGCTGGCGACCCTCCGGGCACCGGGCCCGGCGGCCCTGCCGAAGGGACTGAGCGCGCCGACCCTGGAGCGGGTGACGGTGACCCTGCGGGACCGCTCGGAGGGGTACACGGCCGCGGGGATCGCGGAGACGGTGGGAATCTCCCGCATCACGGCCCGGCGGTACCTGGAACACCTGGTGGAGGCGGGCCGAGCCGAACGGAAGCCGCTCTACGGGCAGGTGGGCAGACCCGAGCTGGTGTACCGGTGGGTCCGGGCCCCGGGACCGAGCCGCTGAGCGGGCTCCCGGCCGCGACGAGGTGAGCCCGCGAGAAGTCCTGCCGCCGAGCTGATCCCCCCCTCCTCGCCGCCCGACGAGCGGGCGAGCACGACGTGTCGGGGGGCGCGGTCAAGGGGTGGGGAGCCGATCCGGACCCGGCCGGGGCCACGGGCGGGACGCGGAGGGTTCAATTCGCGCCGCGCTTTCCCGCCCCCCGGGCACCCCATCGCCGTACCGGACGGCCGTACGCCCCTTCGAGGTCCGCCCCCGTGGGCGACACCAGCGGCGTCGCGCCGGAGCCGGCCGGTGCGAACCGCCCGCGGCCGGACACCGCCGGACGCTCGCGAATATGCCGCTCTACCTTGCCATTCGCCGGTTGCGCGAAGAACGCACCCCTCTCCGGGGACCCGCGAGGCGGTCCGTCAGCCTGTTCGACAGCCGCCCACCCGGCCGACGGACGATCTCCGGCCAAACGCCGCGCACGGCCGGAACCGTACGTTCCTACAATGCGTGATCCTGGCCGAACAGACCGTAGTCACCGCGTCCCGTCGCGCCTACTTTGTGGCCCGTGCGCCGACCTTCAGCTCCGCCGAACCAGCCCGCTCCCCCCTTCGACGCCCCCGCCGCCCGCAGACTCCGTACCGCCCTCGGCATGGAACCCGAGCACGTCGCCTACGGCATGCGCGCCTCGTACGGGCTCTCGCATGTCACCCCGGGCCTCGTGATCAGCTGGGAGCGCGGGACCACCGCGCCCGCCGGTCTCGAACTGACCGCCCTGGCAGGCGTGTTGTGGTGTTCCCCCGGTGAACTCATCGGCAGACCGCGCACCCTGCGCGAGCACCGCCTCGCCCACGGCCTGGCGCCGGAGGACGTCGCCCGTATCGTCGGCCTGGAACTCCTGGCGTATCTCCACATGGAGGAGAACGACGAGTGGCGCGGCACCGAGCGCCAGTCCGCCGCGCTCGCCCGGCTGCTCGACCTCTCGCTCCCCGACTTCGTCAGCGTCACGGGACGCGACGCGCGGCTCGCCGAACTCCTGCGCAGTGCCGTGACCACACGCTGGCAGGCGTACGTCCGGCCGATCGCGAAAGCCGTGCCCCTGGACCGGCGTCTCCTGGAGGACACCCTCCACGAGCTGCACCAGGACTACCAGGGGCAGATGGCCGCCACCCTCAACTGGGGCGGCGGCAGGGCGGCGAGCGCGTCGAGCGACGCCGGCCGCGACTTCCTCGACCGGATCATCGAGCGCTTCTGGACGAACGTGGAGAACAACACCGGTTAGCGGCGCCCCCACCGTGCGGGCGCCGCCGGGACAGCCGCCTAGAACACCGACTCGGCCTCGTCCATCCGGTCCTTCGGCACCGTCTTCAGCTCGGTCACCGCCTCCGCGAGCGGCACCATCACGACGTCCGTCCCGCGCAGCGCCGTCATCCTGCCGAACTCACCGCGGTGCGCGGCCTCCACCGCGTGCCAGCCGAATCGGGTGGCGAGCACCCTGTCGTACGCGGTCGGTACGCCGCCGCGCTGGACGTGGCCGAGGATGACCGGCTTGGCCTCCTTGCCGAGCCGGCGCTCCAGCTCGTACGCCAGCGCCGTGCCGATGCCCTGGAAGCGCTCGTGGCCGAACGGGTCGATCTCGCCCTTGCCGTAGTCCATGGAGCCCTCGACCGGGTGCGCGCCCTCGGCCACGCAGACGACCGCGAACCGCTTGCCGCGGGCGAAGCGCTCCTCGACCATCTTGACCAGGTCGGCCGGGTCGAAGGGGCGCTCGGGCAGGCAGATGCCGTGCGCGCCGGCCGCCATGCCGGACTCCAGCGCGATCCAGCCCGCGTGCCGGCCCATGACCTCGACGACCATCACCCGCTGGTGGGACTCGGCGGTGGTCTTCAGCCGGTCCATCGCCTCGGAGGCGACCCCGACCGCCGTGTCGAAACCGAAGGTGCGGTCCGTCGAGGAGATGTCGTTGTCGATCGTCTTCGGGACGCCGACGACGGGCAGGCCCGCGTCGGCCAGCATCTTCGCCGCGGTGAGCGTGCCCTCGCCGCCGATCGGGATCAGCGCGTCGATGCCGAAGTCGCGCGCGATGTCGAGCGCGTTCGCGCAGGCCTCGCGCAGCCGGTCGCGCTCCAGGCGGGAGGAGCCGAGGATGGTGCCGCCGCGGGCCAGGATGCCGCTGACCGCGTCCAGGTCGAGGGTGCGGTAGTGGCCGTCGAGCAGGCCCGCGTAGCCGTCCTCGAAGCCGATGACCTCGTCGCCGTAGTTGTCGACCGCTCGGTGCACGACCGACCGGATCACTGCGTTCAGGCCAGGGCAGTCGCCGCCTGCCGTGAGAACTCCGATGCGCATCGTGCTGTGTCTCCTGCTCGCTGTTGAGACCGGTGAGCCGGTCCGATTCTTTCATGCCCCGGAGGACGATGTCGCTTCCGTCCTGTGCGTCCCGATCCGCCCTTTCCGATCCTCTGTCCTGACGGGCGCCTTAACCAGCGCCGGAGGTATTGTCAAGAGGGTTCTGCTCACCTCGGTGGGCGATTTTTATGAGCCCCCACACTCGCACTTCCCGCTCAAGACGGAACGGAGAGCACGCGTGACGCGCAGCGTGTACGTGACCGGTATCGACCGCGGCGACGGCCGCCAGGTCGTCGAGCTGGGGGTCATGGAACTCCTGACCCGCCAGGTCGACCGGGTGGGCGTCTTCCGCCCCCTCGTCCACGACGGGCCCGACCGCCTCTTCGAACTGCTGCGCGCCCGCTACCGCCTGTCGCAGGACCCGGCGACCGTCTACGGCATGGACTACCCCGAGGCGTCCGCCCTGCAGGCCGAGCAGGGCACCGACGAACTGGTGTCGGCGCTCGTCGACCGGTTCCATCTGGTGGCCCGCGACTACGACGTCGTGCTCGTCCTCGGCACCGACTTCGCCGCCACCCAGCTCCCCGACGAGCTGTCCCTGAACGCCCGGCTGGCCAACGAGTTCGGCGCCGCCGTCATCCCCGTGGTGGGCGGCCGGGGCCAGAGCACCGAGTCCGTGCTCGCCGAGACCCGCAACGCCTACCGTGCCTACGACGGCCTCGGCTGCGACGTCCTCGCCATGGTCACCAACCGGGTCGCCCGGGACGACCGGGACGAGATCGCCCGCCGGCTCGACTCCCGGCTCCCCGTCCCCTGCTACGTCGTGCCCGACGAGCCCGCCCTCTCCGCGCCCACCGTCGCGCAGATCTCCCAGGCCCTCGGGGCGAAGGTGCTGCTCGGCGACGACTCGGGGCTCGCCCGGGACGCGCTGGACTTCGTGTTCGGCGGCGCCATGCTGCCGAACTTCCTGCACGCCCTGACCCCGGGCTGCCTGGTCGTCACCCCGGGCGACCGCGCGGACCTGGTCGTCGGTTCGATGGCCGCGCACAGCGCCGGCACCCCGCCGATAGCGGGCCTGCTGCTGACCCTGGGGGAAGTGCCGAGCGACGAGGTCATGACCCTGGCCGCCCGCCTCGCCCCCGGCACCCCGGTGCTGTCGGTGGCCGGCAACAGCTTCCCCACCGCCGCCGAACTCTTCTCCCTGGAGGGGAAGTTGAACGCGGCCACCCCGCGCAAGGCGGAGACCGCGCTCGGGCTCTTCGAGCGGTACGTGGAGACCGAGGGACTGCTGAGGCGGGTCTCCACCCCCAGCAGCGACCGCGTGACACCCATGATGTTCGAGCACAAGCTGCTGGACCGGGCCCGCGCAGACCTGCGCCGGGTCGTGCTGCCCGAGGGCACCGAGGCGCGCGTGCTGCACGCCGCCGAGGTGCTGCTGCGCCGCGGCGTGTGCGACCTCACCCTCCTCGGCCCGGTCGACCAGATCCGCAAGAAGGCCGCCGACCTCGGCATCGACCTCGGCGAGACGCAGCTGATCGACCCGGCCACCAGCGAACTGCGCGACTCCTTCGCCGAGCAGTACGCCCGGCTGCGCGCCCACAAGGGGGTCACCGTGGAGCTGGCCTACGACGTCGTCTCCGACATGAACTACTTCGGCACGCTGATGGTGCAGGAGGGCCTCGCCGACGGCATGGTCTCCGGTTCCGTGCACTCGACGGCCGCGACCATCCGCCCGGCCTTCGAGATCATCAAGACCAGGCCTGACGCCGGCATCGTCTCGTCCGTCTTCTTCATGTGCCTCGCCGACAAGGTCCTCGTCTACGGCGACTGCGCGGTGAACCCCGACCCCGACGCCGAGCAGCTCGCCGACATCGCCGTCCAGTCGGCCGCCACCGCCGCGCAGTTCGGTGTCGAGCCGCGGATCGCGATGCTGTCGTACTCGACCGGTACGTCCGGCTCGGGCGCCGACGTCGACAAGGTGCGCCAGGCGACCGAGCTGGTCCGCTCCCGGCGGCCCGACCTGAAGATCGAGGGCCCCATCCAGTACGACGCCGCCGTGGAGCCGACGGTCGCCGAGACCAAACTGCCCGGCTCCGAGGTGGCCGGCCAGGCCAGCGTGCTGATCTTCCCTGACCTCAACACCGGCAACAACACGTACAAGGCCGTGCAGCGTTCGGCCGGCGCGATCGCGGTCGGGCCGGTGCTCCAGGGGCTGCGCAAGCCGGTCAACGACCTGTCCCGGGGCGCGCTCGTCCAGGACATCGTCAACACCGTCGCCATCACGGCGATCCAGGCCCAGTCCCCCAGCGAGAAGGCGACCGACCAGTGAGTGCGACCCGCGTCCTCGTCCTCAACTCCGGCTCCTCGTCGGTGAAGTACCAACTGCTCGACATGCGCGACAGCAGCCGCCTCGCCGTGGGGCTCGTCGAGCGCATCGGCGAGCGGGGCTCCCGGCTCCGGCACACGCCGGTGGCGCGGGGCGGCGAGATCCGCGAGTGGACCGCCCCGATCGCCGATCACGACGCGGCCCTGAAGTCCGTGGCGGAGGAACTGGCCCAGGACGGACTGGGGCTCGACTCGCCCGAACTGCTCGCGATCGGCCACCGAGTGGTGCACGGCGGCAAGTCGTTCACCGAGCCGACCGTCGTCGACGAGCGGGTGCTCGCCGAGATCGAGCGGCTGATCCCGGTGGCGCCCCTGCACAACCCGGCCAACCTCACCGGCATCCGTACGGCGCGGGCACTGCGGCCCGACCTGCCCCAGGTCGCCGTCTTCGACACCGCCTTCCACACCACGATGCCGGAGTCGGCCGCGCGCTACGCGATCGACGTGGAGACCGCCGACGCGCACCGGATCAGGCGGTACGGCTTCCACGGGACCTCACACGCGTACGTGTCACGGGCGACCGCGAAGCTGCTCGGCAGGGCGCCCGAGGACGTCAACGTGATCGTGCTGCACCTGGGCAACGGGGCGTCCGCCTCCGCCGTGCGGGGCGGAGTCTGCGTGGACACCTCCATGGGGCTGACGCCTTTGGAGGGGCTGGTGATGGGTACGCGCTCCGGAGACATGGACCCGGCCGTCATCTTCCATTTGATGCGAGTTGGCGGAATGTCAACGGACGAGATCGACACTCTTCTCAACAAGAGGAGCGGTCTGATCGGTCTGTGCGGGGACAACGACATGCGGGAGATCCGCCGCCGGGTCGAAGAAGGCGACGAACGGGCGGCGTTGGCCTTCGACATCTACATTCACCGGCTGAAGAAGTACATCGGCGCCTATTACGCCGTACTCGGCCGGGTGGACGCGATCGCCTTCACGGCCGGGGTGGGTGAGAACTCGGCGCCGGTGCGGGAGGCCGCCCTGGCCGGGCTGGAGGGGCTGGGCCTGGCGGTGGACGCCGAACTGAACGCCGTACGCGGCGCAGAACCGCGGCTGATCTCGCCCGCGCGGGCGCGGGTCGCCGTGGCCGTGGTGCCGACCGACGAGGAACTGGAGATCGCCAATCAGACCTACGCACTGGTCGGAAAGAGCCGCTGAGGAAATACACGGCAGTAACACGCCTGAGCGCAGACCCGCCCATTTGTATCTTCCACCAGACGGAATATTCCGTAGCGAAACAAACCGATAGGATCGCCTCATGCGCCGTTCGAAAATCGTCTGTACTCTCGGCCCCGCGGTCGACTCCCACGAGATGCTCGTGTCCCTGATCGAAGCCGGCATGAACGTTGCCCGCTTCAACTTCAGCCACGGCACCCACGCCGAGCACCAGGGCCGGTACGACCGTGTCCGGGCCGCCGCCAAGGAGACCGGCCGGGCCATCGGTGTCCTCGCCGACCTCCAGGGGCCGAAGATCCGCCTGGAGACCTTCGCCGAGGGGCCGGTCGAGCTGGAGCGCGGCGACGAGTTCGTCATCACCACCGAGGACGTGCCCGGCGACAAGCAGATCTGCGGGACGACGTACAAGGGTCTTCCCGGTGACGTCTCGCGCGGCGACCAGGTCCTGATCAACGACGGCAACGTCGAGCTGAAGGTCCTGGACGTCGAGGGTCCGCGGGTGAAGACGATCGTCATCGAAGGCGGTGTCGTCTCCGACCACAAGGGCATCAACCTGCCCGGCACGGCCGTGAACGTTCCGGCACTGTCCGAGAAGGACATCGAGGACCTGCGCTTCGCGCTGCGGATGGGCTGCGACCTGGTGGCGCTGTCCTTCGTCCGGGACGCCAAGGACGTCGCCGACGTCCACCGGGTCATGGACGAGGAGGGCCGCCGGGTCCCCGTCATCGCCAAGGTGGAGAAGCCGCAGGCGGTGGACAACATGGAGGACGTCGTGATGGCGTTCGACGGCGTGATGGTCGCCCGTGGCGACCTGGCCGTCGAGTACCCGCTCGAGCGGGTCCCCATGGTGCAGAAGCGTCTGATCGAGCTGTGCCGGCGCAACGCCAAGCCGGTGATCGTGGCGACCCAGATGATGGAGTCGATGATCACCAACTCCCGCCCGACCCGCGCCGAGGCGTCCGACGTCGCCAACGCGATCCTGGACGGCGCGGACGCGGTCATGCTGTCGGCGGAGTCCTCGGTCGGCGCTTACCCGATCGAGACCGTGAAGACGATGTCGAAGATCGTCGTCGCGGCCGAGCAGGAGCTGATGTCCAAGGGCCTGCAGCCGCTCGTCCCGGGCAAGAAGCCGCGCACGCAGGGCGGTTCGGTGGCCCGTGCCGCCTGCGAGATCGCGGACTTCCTCGGCGGCCGGGGCCTGGTCGCCTTCACCCAGTCCGGTGACACCGCCCGCCGCCTGTCGCGCTACCGCGCGGTCCAGCCGATCATCGCGTTCACCACCGACGAGGGCACCCGCAACCAGCTGACGCTCAGCTGGGGCGTGGAGTCGCACGTCGTGCCGTTCGTGAACAGCACCGACGAGATGGTCGACCTGGTCGACCAGGAGATCGCCAAGCTCAACCGCTTCAACCCGGGCGACATCTGCATCATCACGGCCGGTTCACCCCCCGGCGTCGCCGGCACCACCAACATGCTCCGCGTCCACCACCTGGGTGGCGGCGACGGCCCCAACTGACGGGCCGGTAAGAGCTCTTCCACGGTACTGAGGGCGCCTCCTGCGGCAGGGGGCGCCCTCAGTTCTCGCGGTCGGCGCCCGGCCGCAGCGGGAAGACCGACGCCGGAGGGGCCCAGACACGCGGCCCGGGCCCCTCGGTACACCATCGCCGGACGTCACACCTGGGCCGCCGCGTTGACGATGGCGAGCGCCAGGGCGTCGAAGTTTTCCCGGTAGAAGCCCAACCTGATGTGGAAGGACTCCTCCGTGAACACGCCGCGCGTGAGGAACATGGTGGGCACGGCGGTCAGAGCGCTGTGCACCATGTGCAGTTCCTCCCACCGGAGCCGGACGTCGAAGGATTCCGGGTGCGGACCGGCCAGGCGCTCGACGAGCGCGTCGACCACCTCCCGGCTGGCGCCGACGAGCAGGGTCAGCTCCTCGTCACCGCCGTTCCGCTCGCGCAGATATGTCAGCGCCTCGTACATGGCGCTCGCCTGGGACGGCGCGAGCCGGGCAATGAGCGCGTCGCCGTCACGGGTCAGCTTCAGTTGTCTTGGCAACCGTCTCTCCTTCCCGCGTCAGCTCTTGGGATTGGGCGTGTAGCGGGTTCCGTTGTGGAAGGTCTCCCACGTCACCTTGTAGGCGTGGATGCGGTGGGGCTGGAGGATGACGATCAAGCCCTTGTCCTCATCGTAGGCGACCGGATTCTTCGTCTTCGTGTCTATATG
This sequence comes from Streptomyces sp. NBC_00289, assembly GCF_041435115.1. Lineage (NCBI taxonomy): Bacteria > Bacillati > Actinomycetota > Actinomycetes > Kitasatosporales > Streptomycetaceae > Streptomyces > Streptomyces sp. NBC_00289. The sequence goes on from NZ_CP108046.1 coordinate 3,628,778, forward strand.
GGTGCCCTTGCCGCGCCACTTCTTGAAGTACTCGGCCATGGACTTCAAGTTGTGGCCGATGCCCGGCAGATCATGGTCCGCCGCGTGCTGAATGTCGTCGCTGCCCATCCGCATCCACTGGTACTCGACGCCGTCCGCCACGTCGGACCCGTACTTCTTCTCGATGTCCGCCAGTACCTCGTAGGGCAGGTCCTCCGCCAGATCGAGGTTGCAGACGTCCAGGTCGATACTCTCGTCGGACGTGTCCGCCGCGGCCGCGGACGTGAACCCGGCCGCCCTCACGGACGCGACGCTCTTCACGGACTTCTTCTTCACGCAAGCCGGAAGGTTCGGTTCCTTCCTCGCTTTCTCGGCCAGCTTGCGAAGCTTGTCCAGCGTCTTCTTCGCCTTCGCCGACTTCTCGAAGAAGCCGACGACGCCTGAGGAGATCCGGACGACCGCCTTGCCCACCGCGGGGAACTTGGTGAGCGGGACGGCCGCGCCGATCGCGTTGACCAGCGTCCACAGGCAGCTCTCGACGTCGCCCTTCGTCAGGCAGTTCTTGAGGTCGGTCCAGCCGATGTAGTCGAGGAGGATCGCCCCTCCGTTCTGCTTGACCCAGTCCAACAGGTTCAGGGACGCCAGGTCGCGCGCGGCCCGGTACTGGTCCAGGCACTCCTGCCCACACATGCGCAGCAGCGCCGCCTCCTCGTCGGAGGACAGGGGCGAGCCCGCGTCGGCCGGCTGCTCAGCACTCCCTCTGCGGAGTTCTTCCAGCCGCTTGCGCTGCTCCTCCTCGGCGCGGTCGGCAGCCGCGTCCGCCTCCTTGGCCGCGCTTTCCGCGTTGGACGCCGCCGTCTCGGCCTTGGTCGCTTCCGACTCGGCGTGCGTCGCGACCTGGTCTGCGGCGGAGGCGTCGGCCTCGGCGCCAGACGCGGCGGAGCGGGCGCTCGACGCGTCCTTCTCGGCCTCCGTCGCCTCGCGGTCGGCCTGGGCGGCCGCCGACTCCGCGTCGTTGGCGGCGAAGTTGGCGTAGAAGGCGTCGGTGCCCGCCTGCTGGTCGTACTTCTGGGCGTTCGCGTCGGCCTTCTTCGCGGCGGCCGCGTCGGTCGCCGCAACGGCCGCCGAAGCGTTGGCGGCCGCTGCGGAGTTGACCGCCTGCACCGCGTAGTCCGCGGCGTCGGCTGCCGCCTGAAGGGCGATCTTCGCGTCGCCGGCCGCCCTGTCGGCGAGGGCCTTGGCCTGCGCCGCCGCCTTCTTCGCCTCGTCCGACTTGGCCTTGGCCGCGGTGGCCTGCTGCTCGGCGAGCGTCTTGGAGGTCTGGCCGATCAGGACCGCGTACGCCGCCGAGGTGTCGCTCTCGCGGTACGGGGAGCCGATGGTGATCGCCTCGTCGGCCGCCTTGGTCACCGCGGTCGCGGCGTCCCTGGAGGCCTGCGCGTACTGGGCCGTAGCGAGCGCGTACCCGGCGGTCTTCGCCGACCACGCGGCCGTCTTGGCGGCCTCGGCCACTGCCGCGGTGGCCTCCTTGCGTGCGGTGATCGCCGCGGCCTGGGCTTTCTTGGCCTCGCCGTCCGCCTTCTTGGCGTTGTCCTTCGCGGAGGCCGCCGCGTCGATCGCCTCGGCCGCCGCGGCGTGCGCGGTTGCGGCTGCCGCGTGAGTCTTCGCGTATGCCGACTGGGCCGCGTCGGCGGCGGACCGTGACCGCTTGGCCGCGCCGTCGGCGCGGGTCGCCGCCGCGCGGGCGTTCATAGCCGCCGTGGTCGCCTCATTGGCAGCAGTACGGGCTCGGGTCGCGGCGGCCGCCGCCTCGGTGGCCGCGGAACGGGCCTCAGTGGCCGCCTGCCTGGTCTCGGCTGCGGCGGCGGTGCCGTCGGCCGCTGCGGCAGCGGACTCCAGGGCTGCCGCCCGCGACGCGGTGGCGTTCTTCTCGTGCTCGGCCCTGACCGCCTGGTTGCGTGCCGTGTAGGCGCGCAGTTCGGCGTCCGTCGCCGCCGCCAGCTTCTGCGTCGCCACCGAACCAGCGTTTTGCGCGTCGGCGAGGGCCTCGCTCGCCCTGTTCCTATCGCCCTGCGCGCGCTCCTCGGCGGCCTCGGCCTTGGCCCGTTCACTGGCCGCGGTGTCCCGCTCTCGCTCGGCGGTGGCCTTCTCCGCCTCCGCTATACCTCGCTGGCGCTTCGCTTCGGCAGCCTGGGTCTTGGCAGTCTGCTCCGCCTTCTCGGCGGTCGCGCGGGCGCTCTTCGCGGTGGCGGCGTTGGCCGAGGCCTCCGTGGCCAGCTTGGCGGCGGACTCAGCCGCGGCCTTGGCCTGCGTCTTTGCCTCCAGCGCCGCCGTCTTGCGGAACTCCGTGTTCAGCGCGTGCGCCTGGGTCTTGGCCAGCGCCAGCAGCGTCTGGGAGTCCCCCACAGTGGCTTTCGCCGCGTTCGACGCCGTCAGCGTGGCCTTCGCAGCCGCCTGAGTGGCGGCGGCCGAAGCCTTGGCGACCTGCACCGACTGTTGCGCGTACAGCAGGCCCCGGCCGCGCGGCAGCTTCGCGACGTCGGCGATCGTCCACGCCTTCGCCTGCTGGGCGCCCGCGGTGTCCGCGGCCGTCTTGGCCCGGGTGGCCGCCGCGTCCGCCAGTGCCACCTGCGCGGTGGCCTTGGTCTTCGCCGCGTTCAGGTCCGTCGTCGCCTTGGTGAGTTCGGCCTTCGTCGGGTACAGGGCGGAATCCTTGTTCGCGGCCCAGTACTTCTGCCAGTACAGGATCTGGTCCGCCTGCCAGGCCTGCCGGACCGCTTCCAGCATCGCGCCGGTGGCGACCCGTGTCTCCTTCGACGCGGCTGCCTCGGCGGTGACGATCGCCTTGCGTTGCTCGGCCTGGCCGGAGTACTCCGCCTCCCACTCCGTGTATGCCTGCACGACCGGGCCGGTCAACACCCGGTATTGGTCGATCGGGTTGCCGCTGTCGCAGGCCGCCCAGGCCGTCTTCAGCGCCTCGACCTCGGTGCGGAACTCCAGCGAGTCCGGCTCGGGCGCCTCGGTCGGGAAACCGCCGAACCGCAGAAAGGTCGCGACGTCGTTGGCCGAGGAGTAGCCCAGGTTGCTCGTGTCGAGCAGTTCCCGCCCGGCGACGTCTTTGTAGGCGGCCGCCCACGCGTCCCCGCCTGTGTCGAAGGCGTCGAGCACCTTCCGCGCCTGGTCCAGCGAAGCCTGCCCAGGCCTCGGCGTCGGGTTCTCCCAGATCTTGTTGTACAGGTCCTGCTGGGTGCCGAGAGTGAAGGCGACGATGTCCTTGCCGAACTCCGGCGCCCAGTAATCTCGGCCGCCCGACGAATTCACCGCGGCGTAGGGCTTATTGCCGATGTTCAGTTTGTCCTGGCGGTCCTGAAAAGCCTTCAGGTCAGCTAGGCCCGCGTCGTCGTCCCGTTGCTGGACCTGGCCGACTTCCCCAAAGTTCCAGTCCGCCACGACCTTGCGCAGATCGTCGTCCGTTCCAGCGAGTTTGGTCGCCGCGTACGTCTTCGTCTCGGGTCCGCCGAAGTGTACGGCGCGCCCCACCTGGCAGCGGTCCTTCCTGGCCTGAGCGCCGAGGCTGATGCGGAGGGTGCGTTCATACGGGTTGGCCGGGTTGTCCCCCGGCTCGTCGGCGTTCGCGGGGGCGGCGGAGACGAGTCCGCCGAGCACGGCCGTCGCGGTCGCGAGCGCGACGGCTGCGAAACCCCGCGGTAAACGCACGGCCCGGGATCGTCTTTGTCGTCTTCTTCGAGTCCTACGCATGTCGATGCCCTACCTGAATGGTCAGTCCGGATAGTCGGTCTTGTCGCACGAGAAGAAGGGCACGACGAATCGCCGGCCGAGGCCGGTCGGTAGTCATGCCGACTGGCCTGCCGCGCAGGAAATGCCAGGAAGTAGAGAGATCCCCGTCCATGCCGCGTGCGGTCAACACGCGTGCCCCGTGCCCCCTCCCCAGGGGACCGGATCATCATCTCAGTGGGAAAGCTTTTACGGAACCCTCAATTTCCCTTTACGTCCGAACCCTGTTCCGCCCCACGCGTCCCGCTGGTGCATGAAGAAAAGCTCCAGCCTCCTCGACGCCCCCAGGCACGACTGTGCCCCGCCGGGTTCAACGGCGGGGCACAGTCCTTTGCGGCTCCCGGACGGGCTCTGTGGGGTGTTCAGTCGATGTACTGGTGCAGTCCGGGGATGGTCAGCGTGCCGCCGAACTGGCCTGCCTGCTGCACCTTCGCGTTGGAGAAGTAGATGTACGGGATGTTCAGCGGCGGCGGGCTCTTCGGGCTGAACGTGACCGGTATCAGGCCGAACAGGTTCCCCGAGATGCTCTCGGTGTACATGATCGTGTCGCCGCCCTCGATGGTCGAGTGCGGCAAGCCCGTGGCGGCCTGCACGTGATACGTCTTGCCCGACTGCTCGTCCTTCACCGTCTGGTGCAGGTCGCCGATGTCCGTGCCGCCCGATATGACGTACTTCAGGACTTCCTTGACCTTGCCGCTGGCCGTACGGACCTTGACTATGCCCTTGTAGTCGGCGCCCTTGAGCGTCAGCGAACTGGCGTTCAGGGTCCAGGGGTTGTCGGGCAGCAGAACCTTGTTGTCGACACCGCCCTCCGCGTCCGTCGCGGCCTCGCAGTCGTCGGCGTCCGTGGTGGAACTGGCGGAGGGGCTCGGAGAGGACGTGGCGTCCTCAGCCGCCTCCTCCACCGCCTTGGTGGTGTCCTCGGCCGCCTTGGACGCCGTGTCGGTCGCGTCCTTCACGGTGTCCTCCACCGTGTCGGTGACCTTCTTCGTCGTCTCCTTGACGGCGTCGGAGGAGTCGGTCGACTCGTCCTTGCCGGCGCTCTCGGAGGCGGACGCCGAGGCCGAGGGGGTCGGGCTCGCGCTCGCGCTCTCGGTGGCGCTCTTGTCGCCACCGGTGAGGATGTCGCCGATCGTGTCGCCGATCGTCTCCAGGACGTTCTTGCTCTCGGACGCCGAGGGGGTCGGCGTGGCGGTGTCACCGCTGCCGCTCGACGAGGACTTGCTCTCCGACGCGGACGGCGTGGGGTCGGCCTTGTCGTCGGAACCTGAATCCGACGAAGAGTCCTTGCCCGTGTCCGAGGCCGGCGAGGACGACGTCGCCGACGGGGTCGGCTCGGCCGTGTCGTCCTGGTCCGCCGAGTCCGACGCCTCGTCGCTCGCCGAGGCGGAGGGCGACGGCGTGGCCGAGGCGGAGGGGTCCAGGGCGGTGACGCAGTCCTTGTACTCGTCGGCCTGCTGGCTGTTCGACGCCGGCTGGTCGTCGGCGTTGGCGAACGTGGACGTGAAGCCCATCCCCATGAGAACAGCCGTCGGCATCGCCGCCAGGGCTATCGCCTTCCCGGCAGGCATGTGGAACCTGGTGAACAGCGGCTTCCTGGGCGCCGCATGCCGCGGCCCGGTTCTCACACGGGACGCGTCCACGTCAGTCCCGTGGGTCACCTCGTCAGCCGGCACTGTGCCTCCCGTATGCCCCGGTCCCCGGGCTCGTTCCTGACAGATCGTTCGGCTCGTCCACCCGGTCGTCCTTGGTGAACACCGGGCCCTCGCTGTACGGGGCCTCGGGGGTACTGACCGCGGGAGTGCCGTCCTCGGGGGCCGCCGCCTGCGGGGCGCCGCCCTCCTCGGAGCCGGGCTCCTTCACCTGCTCCTCCGGCGGCAGGCCCGGTGCCCACGACACCGCCATCGCACCGCCGATGAGCGCGAACAGGAAGCCGACGATGAAGCCACCGAAGTTGGAGACGGGCAGGGACACCAGTCCCAGCAGAATCGCCGCGACGCCCGCGAAGGTGCGGATGTGCTTCTGGACCCACAGGCTGATGCCCAGGACGACCAGCAGCACGCCGATGATCAGCGAGCCGGCCCCCGCGGTGGTGGCCATGGCCAGCGTCAGGTGACCGACCTGGAGGTGCGCGTACGGGAAGTACATGATCGGAAAACCGGCGATCACGACGAACAGGCCGGCCCAGAACGGGCGAGTACCCCGCCACGCGCGGAACTGCAGCCTCCGGCGAGTGAACTGACCGGGCTCGGCAGAAGTCTCGGCGCTCATGGAAAACAGCTCCCTGGTGCGGCTTTTGCTGTGGTGAAGGTGGTACTGCGGTGAAGATGTGCGGGGTGTGCGCAAAGGCAGACGGGGGAGCGACGGGCGGGGGTGCCTTCCGGCGCCCCCGCCCGTCACCGAATGCCTAGTAGCACTCCCTGCTGGTACCCGTGGACAGCTTCATGCTGAGGCCGGGGAGCTTGAACGTTCCCGCGGTGGTCGCCCACGCCGTCTGCTTGACCTTGGTGAGCTTCACCGAGTCGGCCTGCTGGGCGAAACCGAAGGGGTTGGCCGTTTCATTGGCCTTCATCTTCGCGCCCTTGAGGTCCTTGCCCGCCACACCGATGTCGATGTTGGTGAACTCGGCGTCCGCGCCAAGGTCCTCGACGTCGATGTACAGGTTGGTCGCAGCGACCTGCTTGTCCTCGTCGCTGCTGTCACCCGCCTCCAGCCGCAGGGTCACGGACCCGAGCAGCGGGATGTTCGGCGTGACGACCGACTGGCACATCTTCTCGATGCTGGCACTCGTGAACGCCGACACCGCGACCGGGTGAGCCGTCTTCTTACCGTCGAGGGTGTAGCCCTCGTCGATGGCCCCGTACTGCGAGAAGCCCTTACCGTTGAGCTCCTTGGCCGTGACCTTGAACGACTGTCCCGACACACTGAACGACGCGGCAAGCGCACCCTGAGCCAGGGCCACGCCTATGCACGCCGTGGCGGCGACGCTGGGCACCATGACCACAGCGAACCGCTTCCATCTGGTCCCGCCACGCACCTGGGACTCCATATTTCCTCCTTCTCGGACGTACATCTCCTGGCCCTGACTGCCCCTATCGACAGACGGCTCAGCCGGGCAGGGATGGGAGAAGTGCTACGTCCTCGGGAAGGAGAGCGCCTGCACTCGGTGGCGCAAACGCACCCGAATCACCGGCGATCACCCCCGAGCGACAACCACTGGTCGCGCCTGACACGCATCACGCACAACCTTGCTGGACAGGCTCCGCCGGACGGCGAAGACCCCCCTGCCCAAGAGCCGACGCCACTGCCGTCGACCCTGCCCGGTGGGGACCCTGGTTCCCGTGGACCCAACCGGCTGTCGGGGTACGCGAATGGACCGAGCGTCGCCGATCGTGGTGCATTCTCGGCGCCCGCACAAGGGGGTTCGTTACTCGCTAGTAACGGCCGGATAACCGAACAACGACCCGCTGGTCTCGTCCGACAACGCTCGGTGGCAGATACGGGGAGGACAAAACTGTTGATCAATGGACAGATTCCGACAGATCAACGGCCGTAACTTACTTGCAGTAACAGCGGCCGCGTTTACCAAGTTTTGGTAAAGCGCGGCCGCACTGACAGTTCGTCGGCAGATCTTTCACTCGGGCACCACATGCCCTCGCGTTTAGCGACTGGTCAGAACCGGGCTCGCGCCCGACTCAGAACATCCGCCGGAGCCCGCTCAGAAGAGGGCTCGCGCGAGCGCCCGGCGAGCCGCCGTGACCCGCGGGTCGTCGGCGCCCACGACCTCGAACAGCTCCAGGAGCCGCCGCCGTACGGTGTCCCGGTCGTCGCCCGCCGTGCGCCGTACGGTCTCGATGAGCCGGCCGAACGCGTCCTCCACGTGGCCGCCCACCAGATCCAGGTCGGCGGCGGCGATCTGCGCCTGCGCGTCGGCCGGCTTCTCGGCCGCCTCCTTGCGTGTCCGCTGCGGGTCCAGATCCTGCACCCGCTGGAGCAACTCGGCCTGGGCGAGACCCAGTTTGGCCTCCGAGTTGCCCGGGTCGTCACTCAGCACGTTCCGGTACGCCTGTACGGCCCCCCCGAAGTCCCCCGCGTCCAGGGCCTGTACGGCCGCCTCGAGAAGGGCGTCGTACGGCCCCGCGGGCACCGTGGGAGGAGCCTGGACGGCGCCCGGCCCGGCGTCGGGGTCGACCATCAGGCCGGTGAGGCCGAAGCGTTCCTCGGCCACCTGCACCAACTGGTCCAGGGTCTGGCGGATCTGCGCCTCGCCGGCGGCCCCCTGGAAGAGCGGCAGGGCCTGCCCGGCCACCACCGCGAAGACGGCCGGGATCCCCTGGATCCCGAACTGCTGCATCAGCATCTGGTTGGCGTCGACATCGATCTTGGCGAGGACGAAGCGCCCGTTGTACTCCAGGGTCAGCCGCTCCAGGACGGGGCTCAGCTGCTTGCACGGCTCGCACCACTCGGCCCAGAAGTCGATGACGACGGGCACCTCGGTGGACCGCTGAAGTACGTCACGCTCGAACCCGGCCTCGTCGACGTCGGAGACGAGGGCGGCCGGGGCGACGGCCCCTCCCCCGCCCTGCCGGGCTGATTCGGCGCGCGCCTGCTCCGCCTTCGCCTTGGCCTCCTGGGCCGCCTTCACCGCGGCGAGGTCGACGACTCCGCTCATGGACATGTTCCGTGGCTGCATGCGTCTATCCTCCCCCGTTCCCGCGCGTGTGTGGTCCATACCCCGGGGGACGGCCCCGGACCCCCGGTCGAGGCAAGAACCGGGACCGCTGTGTGCTGTGCGGCGCCGGGTCCCCACCCGGGCCAGTGGTAGTCGCTCGCGTAAGCCGGACACGTCGGTCATCGCGTCCTGGCTTTCGCTACGAGTCGTAGCGTAATGGCACCGAGTGCCTCCGGACCACCGGCTTCCGGTGATCTCCCTCACGCCCGCACGAGAACGGCCGGTTATGGTCGGGAGATGCAGAGCCGCACGCCCACGAGCCGTACCGGACGTCCGCGCAGCGCCGCCGCGGACACCGCGATTCTGGCCGCGACGCGGGCGGCCCTGGTCGAACTGGGCTGGTCCAGGCTCACCCTGGGAGACGTCGCGACCCGCGCCGGGGTTGCGAAAACGACCCTCTACCGCCGATGGGCCGGCAAGAACGAACTCGTCGTGGACGCGGTCGCCGAACTCTTCGACGAACTCGAGCTCCCCGACCGCGGCTCCCTGGCCGCCGACATCGAGGGTGTGGTGCTCCAGTTCTCGGCGATCCTGGCCCGCCCGGAGGCGAAGAGCGGTCTGATGGCGGTGGTCGCGGAGTCGATCCGGGACGACGCGCTGCGGGAACGTATCCGCGCCTCCATCGTCGACCGCCAGAAGCGGCTGGTCCTGGCGGGCCGTGCGCGGGCGCAGGCGCGGGGCGAACTGCCGCCCGAGACCGATCCCGAGGAGACCACCCGCACGGTCGACCTGATCTTCGACATGGTGGCGGGCGCGGTGGTCCACCGGACCCTGGTGAGCGCGGAGCCGGCGGACGAGGAGTGGGTGCGCGGTTTCACCCAGGTCCTCCTGTGGGGGCTGACCGCCCCAGCCGACCCGCCCGCAGACGCTCCCGCCCCCGCACGGGCAGCGGGAGACCGCCGGGAGCCGGACGGCGCGTACACGCCAGAGCCGGACGGCGCCCGGACGCCAGGGCCGCACAGCACCTGAACGCCGGAAGCCGGACGACACCCGCACACCAGAGCCGCACAGCACCTGAACGCCAGGAACCGCACAGCGCCTGCACGCCCGGAGCCTGACGACACCCGCACACCAGAGCCGCACGGCTCCCGGTGCCGGGGCAACCGCTAGAAGCCGGCGGGCTCCGTGTACACCCCCCACTCGTCCCGCAGCACCCCGCAGATCTCGCCCAGGGTCGCCTCGGCCCGTGCCGCGTCGAGCATCGGTCCGATCATGTTGGCCCCGCTCCGCGCGGCCGCGAGCATGCCGTCCAGCGCTGAGCGCACCGCGCCCTCGTCCCGGGCGTCCTTGCGGGCCGCGAGCGCCCGCACCTGCTCCCGCTCCACCTCGTGGCTGACCCGCAGGATCTCCAGGTCCCCGGTGACCGAGCCGGTGTGGACGTTGACGCCCACCACCCTCTTCTCGCCCTTCTCCAAAGACTGCTGGTAGCGGAAGGCGGCCTCGGCGATTTCCCCGGTGAACCAGCCGTCCTCGATGCCCCGCAGGATTCCGGAGGTGACGGGCCCGATCGGGTGCTGCTCGTCGGGGTGCGCGCGCAGCCCCCGCTCCTTGATCTGCTCGAAAATCCTCTCGGCGTCCGCCTCGATCCGGTCGGTCAGCTGCTCGACGTACCACGCGCCGCCCAGCGGGTCGGCCACGTTGCCGACGCCGGTCTCCTCCATGAGCACCTGCTGCGTCCGCAGGGCGATCTCCGCCGCCTGCTCGCTCGGCAGGGCCAGCGTCTCGTCCAGGGCGTTGGTGTGCAGCGAGTTGGTGCCCCCCAGTACGGCCGCCAGCGCCTCCACGGCCGTCCGCACCACGTTGTTGTACGGCTGCTGGGCGGTCAGCGAGACACCGGCGGTCTGCGTGTGGAAGCGCAGCCACTGGGCCTTCTCCGACTTCGCGCCGTACACGTCCCGCATCCAGCGGGCCCAGATGCGCCGGGCCGCGCGGAACTTGGCGATCTCCTCGAAGAAGTCGAGGTGCGCGTCGAAGAAGAAGGACAGTCCCGGCGCGAAGACGTCGACGTCGAGCCCGCGGGACAGGCCCAGTTCGACGTAGCCGAACCCGTCGGCCAGTGTGTAGGCCAGTTCCTGGGCGGCCGTCGAACCGGCCTCACGGATGTGGTAGCCGGAGACCGACAGCGGCTTGTAGGCGGGGATGCCGGCCGCGCAGTACTCCATCAGGTCGCCGATCAGCCGCAGATGGGGCTCCGGCTGGAAGAGCCACTCCTTCTGCGCGATGTACTCCTTGAAGATGTCCGTCTGCAGCGTGCCGTTGAGGACGGCCGGGTCGACGCCCTGCCGTTCGGCGGCGACCAGGTACATGCAGAAGACCGGCACGGCCGGGCCGCTGATGGTCATGGACGTGGTCACGTCCGCGAGCGGGATGTCCTTGAACAGGACCTCCATGTCGGCGGCCGAGTCGATGGCGACCCCGCAGTGCCCGACCTCGCCCAGCGAGCGCGGGTCGTCGGAGTCCCGTCCCATCAGGGTCGGCATGTCGAAGGCCACGGACAGCCCACCGCCGCCGTTGCCGAGGATCTTCTTGTAGCGCTCGTTGGTCTGCTCGGCGTTCCCGAACCCGGCGAACTGCCGGATGGTCCACGTACGCCCCCGGTAGCCGGTCGGATGGAGGCCGCGGGTGAAGGGATACTCCCCCGGCCAGCCGATCCGTTCGAAACCCTCGTACGTGTCGCCCGGTCGTGGCCCGTACACCGGCTCCACGGGATCCCCGGAGAGCGTGGTGAAGTCCGCCTCGCGCTTGCGTGCGGCGTCGTAACGGGCCTGCCAGCGTCGGCGGCCTTCCTCGATGGCGTCAGCGTCCATGCTTCGAATTTACTAGGACGTCCTAGTAAATGTCGATGGGAAACCGCCGCACGCGTGTCCGTACGGCGGTGGAGGCGCTGTCGGCCGGGTCAGGTCACGCCTTGACGACAGCGGGCGAGTCCTCCGCGATCCGGGGCTCCAGCTCGCGGCTGATGTTCCGCTCGACGAAGAAGGCGGCCGTCGGGATGGTCCCCGCCAGCAGGACCCACAGCTGCTTGGCGACCGGCCACTTGGCCTTGGCGCCCAGGTCGAAGGCGAAGATCAGGTAGACCACGTACAGCCAGCCGTGCGCGATGGCGACGACACGGGTGAAGTCCGCGGCGCCGTCGACGTCGAAGGCGTACTTGGCGATCATGCTCAGGCACAGCAGAACCAGCAGCACACCGGTGACGTAGGCCATGACGCGGTAGCGGGTCAGCACGCTCTTTTTCATGAGGACGAGCGTAACGGCCGGTTTGGGGCGATCTTGCGGCACCCCCGGCGCCCGGCGAGGGGGACGCCGGCGGGTGCGCTCACTCCTCGTCGAAGTCGTGCGCGGCCACCCGCAGCGGCCTGAGCATGGCGAAGAGCTCGGCGCACTCCTCGGCGTCGTACGCCGCCAGCCCGAAGTCCATGGCCATCAGGTCGCGGGTGGCGGCCTCGACGACCTCGCGGCCCTTGTCGGTGATCCCGGCGAGCGTGCCGCGCCCGTCGTTGGGGTTGGGCCGCCTGGCCACCAGCCCCGACCTCACCAGCCGGTCCACGGTGTTCGTCACCGAGGTCGGATGCACCATGAGCCGCTCGCCGATCTTCGACATCGTGAGCTCGCCCGACTTGGAGAAGGTGAGCAGGACCAGCGCCTCGTAGCGCGCGAACGTCAGCCCGTACGGCTTGACGACCGCGTCGACCTCGGCGAGGAGGATCTGGTGGGCGCGCATGATCGAGGTGATCGCGGCCATCGACGGCACGTTTCCCCAGCGCTGCTTCCAGAGTTCGTCGGCGCGGGCGATGGGGTCGAAGGGAAGGCTGAGCGGCTTCGGCACGGCACCGACCTTACCGGCCGGTCACATGGTGGTCAGCCCCGTCTCGCCCTTCGGTCCGCCGACACCCGCCGGCCCCGGTCAGACGGGGTCGGGCCCGGCGAGATGGCGCTCGACGGTCGCCACCTTGGAGGTGAGTCCGTCCGTCACGCCGGGGCGGATGTCCGCCTTGAGGACCAGGGAGACGCGCGGGGCGCGCCGCTCGACCGCCGCGACCGCACGCCGGACCACGTCCATGACCTCGTCCCACTCACCCTCGACCGACGTGAACATCGCGTCGGTACGGTGCGGCAGGCCGGACTCGCGGACCACGCGGACGGCGTCGGCGACGTACTCGCCGACCTCTTCACCGACCCCCAGCGGGGTCACGGAGAAGGCGACGGTCATGACGTCTTCACCGCGGCCTCGGCGCGGGCGCGGGAGGCGATGACCGCGTCCTCGGCCTCGCGCCGCAGCTTGCGCTCGGCGAAGAAGCCGCCGGTGGGCAGCACGGAGAGGACGAAGTAGAGGGCGGCCGTTTTCGGGGACCACTTCGTGCGGTTCCAGGCGTCCGCCCAGAAGATCACGTACAGGATGAAGAGGACGCCGTGGACCGCGCCCATCACGGGCACCGCGTTGAAGTCCGTGGTCCGCTTCAGCACCGAGCAGACCAGCAGAAGGAGGAAGGAGACGGCCTCGGGGGCCGAGACCAGACGGAGGCGGCGGAGGGCGGTGGCGGTCTTGATGTCCACGGGTCACCTTCGGTGGGAGAGTCGACGGCCGTTTGTGAACACAAGCACAAACGTCCCGCCATTGTGACAAACGGCGGCGCGGTCGCGGGGGCGGGGGTCCGCCCGGGTGGCCCCGGGCGGCGGCGGACGAACCCCTAGGGGTGCGGTCAGGGTGCGGCTCCACCCACGGACTCTGTCCGTGAAGGCGCCCGGCGGGCTACCTTCGCTGCGTGGCGATGTTTCGACTCCAAGGCAGCAAGGTGCTGGCCGTCGACATGACCGGGGACGCCGTGAAGGCGAAGAACGGCTCGATGGTCGCGTACGACGGACAGATGGCCTTCAAGAAGCTCAGCGGCGGCGGTGAGGGCATCCGGGGGATGGTGACCCGGCGGATCACCGGCGAGCAGATGACCCTGATGGAGGTGAAGGGGCACGGGACGTGCTGGTTCGCGGACCGCGCCTCGGAGATCAACCTCGTCGGCCTCCAGGGCGACAAGCTGTACGTCGAGTCGAGCAACCTGCTCGCGACCGACGCCGGGCTGCGCACCGGGACCACCTTCACCGGTATGCGCGGCGCCTCGCAGGGCAACGGACTGTTCACGACGACCATCGAGGGCCACGGCCAGGCGGCGATCATGTCGGACGGGCCGGCCGTGGTGCTGCGGGTGAGCCAGCAGTACCCGCTGACCGTCGACCCGGGCGCCTACATCGCGCACCAGGGGAACCTCCGGCAGTCCTTCCAGTCCGGGGTGACGTTCCGCACACTGATAGGCGAGGGCGGCGGCGAGGCCTTCCAGATCCGCTTCGAGGGCGACGGGCTGGTGTACGTCCAGCCGAGCGAGCGGAACACGATCGCGGGGGACGTGTGACATGGCCTTGCGTGAGATCAACTCCAAGATGGTCGAGGCGACCGTCCTGCCCGGGCAACGGGTGTTCAGTCAGCGCGGCGCGATGCTCGCCTACAAGGGCGAGGTGGCCTTCACGCCCAACATGCAGGGCGGCCAGGGCGGCGTCATGTCGATGCTCGGCCGCCGGGTCGCGGGCGAGGCCACCCCGCTGATGAGCGTCGAGGGCAACGGCACGGTCCTGTTCGGGCACGGCGGCCACCACGTCCATGTGATCAACCTCAGCGGCGACACGCTCTACGTGGAGGCGGACCGACTGCTCGCCTTCGAGGGCAGCCTCCAGCAGGGCACCATGTTCATGGGTTCGCAGGGTGGCGTCATGGGCATGGTCCGGGGCCAGGTCACGGGGCAGGGACTGTTCACGACCACCCTCAAGGGCCAGGGCGCGGTGGCGGTGATGGCGCACGGCGGCGTCTTCGAGATCCCGATCACCCCGCAGCGCCCGGTCCACGTCGACCCGCAGGCGTACGTCGCCCACCACGGCGACGTGCGCAACAAGCTGTCCACCGCGCTGGGCTGGCGCGACATGGTGGGCCGCGGCTCCGGCGAGGCCTTCCAGCTGGAGCTCAGCGGCAGCGGCACGGTGTACGTCCAGGCCTCGGAGGAGAAGCTGTGAGCATGTACGGGGCTCCGGGCGGCGGCCCGACGATCCACGACCCGATGACCCTGCCGGTCGACGACAACGTCAACAACTACACCTTCTGCGTGGAGCTCAAGGGGAGCCAGTGGTTCCTGCAGAAGGGCAAGATGATCGCCTACTACGGCTCGATGGAGTTCAACGGCATCGGACACGGCCGTTTGGACCGTCTTGTCCGTACGTCCTTTCATTCGCCACTGCACGCGAGCGACTGGGTCGTGGCGGAGGGCTCGGGCAAGATGCTCCTCGCCGACCGGGCCTTCGACGTGAACTCGTACGACCTGGACGACGGCAACCTGACCATTCGCTCGGGCAATCTGCTCGCTTTTCAGCCAACTCTGGCACTCAAGCAGTCGATCGTGCCGGGATTTCTGACGCTGATCGGAACCGGCAAGTTCGTGGCCGCGTCAAACGGTCCGGTGGTGTTCATGGAACCCCCGATCCGGGTGGACCCGCAGGCGCTCGTCGGCTGGGCCGACTGCCCTTCGCCGTGCCATCACTACGACCACGGCTACATGACGGGTCTCCTGGGCGGTCTACGTGCGCTGACGGGCCTCGGCGGGGCCTCCGGCGAGGAGCACCAGTTCGAGTTCGTCGGAGCGGGCACGGTCCTGCTCCAGTCGTCCGAAACCCTGATGGCCGAGCAGGCCACGGGGGCGGTTCCGCAGCAGGCCGGGGTACCCGGTGCCGGTGGGGGGCCCGCAGGCCACCCACAGCAAGCCGGCGCACCGCGCCTTCCCGGACAGCTGGGGGACCTCCAGCGTCGCTTCGGGCTGTGAGCGGTAGTCTGCGGAGTGTGACGTCGAACGTGTGCGCGCCGTCACGCCACCCTCACTAGTTCGCCTTTCAACATTTTAGGTAGACTTCATTCATGGAGACCGAGACGGCCACGCGCTGGCTGACCGATGCGGAGCAGTGCGCCTGGCGCACCCACCTGGAGGTCAACAGGCTGTTGACGTACCAGCTCGAGAAGGACCTGCAACCGTTCGGCCTGACGATGAACGACTACGAGATCCTGGTCAATCTGTCCGAGTCGGAGGACGTACGGATGCGGATGAGCGACCTCGCGTCCGCCACCCTCCAGTCCAAGAGCCGCCTCTCGCACCAGATCACCCGTATGGAGAACGCGGACCTGGTACGACGCGAGAACTGCGAGTCCGACCGCCGCGGACTGTACGCCGTGCTCACCGAGCGCGGCATGGAGACCATGCAGAAGGTCTCGCCGCATCATGTGGCGTCGGTGCGGAGGCACTTCATCGATCTGCTGTCCCCCGAGGCCCTGGCGGAACTCGACAAGGCGCTCAAACCCATCGCGGAGCACCTGCGGGGACACCGGGGCCGGCCCTAACGGGCTGAAGCACCCGGACGGGCGAGCGGCAGGCGGAGCACGAACAGGGCTCCGCCTGCCGGTGCGTCACCCACCGTGAGCGTGCCGCCGTGCCGTACGGCGACGTCGCGGGCGATGGCGAGCCCGAGTCCGGCACCGCCGTCGTCACGGCTGCGGGCGTCGTCCAGCCGTACGAACCGCTCGAAGATCCGCTCCCGGTCGCCCTCGGGCACCCCGTCGCCGTCGTCGGCGACCTCGGCCACCGCCCACGCTCCCTCCCGCCGTACGGCGAGAGTGACCGCCGAACGGGCGTGCCGCCGCGCGTTGTCCAGCAGGTTGGCGAGCAACCGCCCCGACTGCCCCCGCGATCCGGCCACCTCCACCATCTCCGGGGCCCGTACCGTCACCCCCGCCCGCCGCCCGGCCTCCTCCGCCGCCAGCCCGGCGAGGTCGAACCGCGCCTCGCCGGGGCGCTCCCCCGCGTCCAGCCGGGCGAGAAGCAGCAGGTCGGCGGCGAGGCGCTGGAGCCGCACCGTGTCCTCCACCGCGCCGTCGAGATCGAGCAGACCGGGGTGCGCGGCCCCCACCTCGAGCTGGGTGCGCAGGGAGGCGATCGGGCTGCGCAGTTCGTGCGAGGCGTCCGCGACGAACCGCCGCTGCCGTTCCACCGAGGTCTGCAAAGCGGCCAGCGTCTCGTTGGTGGTCCGGGCGAGGCGGGCGACCTCGTCGTGCGTGGCGGGCACCGGCACCCGACGCGCGAGGTCCTCGGAGGCGGTGATCGCGGCCATCTCCCGGCGGATGCCCTCGACCGGACGCAGGGCGCGCCGGGTGACCAGCCAGGTCACGCCCGCGACGACCCCGAGCAGCAGCGGAAACCCGATCAGCAGAACGGTCGTGGCGGTGCTCACGGCGCTCTGCTCGGCGGCGAGGGGCGCACCGGCGTTCACGGTCAGCAGTCCCTTGCCGGGGGCGTCGACCGACACGGCGGCGAAACGGTATTCGGCGGTGGTGCCGTCGAGGGTGGCGGAGCCCCCGGTGACGGTGGTCCGCTCGCCGATCTCGCCGGGGTCGAGGGAGTCGTCGTCCCCCTCGTCCCCCTTGCCCTCTCTGACCTTCCTGTCCTTCCTGTCCTCCCTGTCCTCCTCAGCGCGATCGTCGTCGTCGGCCACGCGGCCTGTGGAGGCCCGCGGGTGCACCGCGTCGATCCCCGTGCCGCTGATCCGCTCCAGGTCCTCGGTGGCCGCGACCAGCGTCCCGGTCGCGTCGACCACCTGGACCGGCCGGTCGTCGTCGTCCAGGGACAGCTCGTCGTAGGGCTTCCCCGCGGCGAGGTCGGCGGCCACGGCCCGGGCCGAGCGTTCCGCCTGGGTGCCCGCCTGGTCGATCAGGTTGGACCGCAGGGACAGCAGCACGGCGGTCCCGGCCGCGAGCAGCGCCACGGCGACCACGACGGTGGCGGCGAGGGTGGCCCGGGCGCGGACGGAACCGAGGAGGCGTCTCATCGCGCCGTCTCCGACTCCGTCTCCAGGCGGTACCCGGCGCCGCGGACCGTCCCGATGAGGGAGGCGCGCAGCTTGCGCCGCAGGGCGCTGACGTACACCTCGACGATGTTCGGGTCGCCGTCGTAGGCGAAGTCCCAGACATGCTCGAGGATGTCGGCCTTGGACACCACCTCGCCGGCCCGCACCACCAGCTGTTCCAGAACGGCGAACTCCTTGGCCGTCAGGGTGACCTCCTCCTCACCGAGGAGGACCCGGCGGGCGGCGGTGTCGACCTTGAGGTCGCCGTGCAGGTGGACGGGTGACGGCCCGCCACCGCCCGGTCCGCCCCGCCGCAGCAGTGCCTTGACCCGGGCGACGAGGACGACGTAGGAGAACGGCTTGGTCAGGTAGTCGTCCGCGCCCGTGTCGAGGCCCTCGGCCTCGTCGTACTCGCCGTCCTTGGCGGTGAGCATCAGGATCGGCATGTCGTGCCCGGCGGCGCGCAGGGCGGCGCAGACGCGGTAGCCGTTGAGGCCGGGCAGCATGATGTCGAGGATCACGAGGTCGTACGACCCCTCGGTGGCCCGGTCCAGGCCGTCCCGTCCGTCGTGCACGACGTCCACGGCATAGCCCTCGGCCGTCAGGCCCCCGGCGAGGGAGAGGGCCAGCCGCCTCTCGTCCTCCACGATCAGCAGCCGGAAGGGGCGGCGCGCGGCGCCTTGGGCAGGGCCGTGGCGGGTGACGGGTGGGCGCATCCGTACAGGGTCGCAAAGCCGGGCTGAAGAAGCCTTCAGGCGGCTTCAGGTTCCCCTCAGCGTCGGTCGGTGATGGTGGATCCCGTCGAAGCGAAACCAGCCGAAGACTCTGGAGGAACCTCATGAAGCGCAACATCGTGATCGCCGTCGTCGCCTGCGCGGCCCTGGTCGGGGGCGGTACGGCCACGGCTCTCGCGGTGACGGGGGACGGCGAGGCGTCGGGTTCGGGCCAGGTACGGCAGACGGATGCCCGGGATGGCGACGACGGGGGCCGGGACGACGACGGCGACGACGACAGCCGCGCGGACGACGAGGCCGCGCGGGTGGCCTCCGCCGACGTGACCGCCGGTGACGCGATCGCCTCCGCCCTGCGGCACGCCTCCGGCACCGTCGTCTCCGCCGAACTGGACGACGAGGAGGGCAGCGGTACCGCGGTCGTGTGGGAGGTCGACGTCCTCGCCGGCGACAACACCTGGAAGACCGTCCGGATCGACGCCGCGAAGGGCGGGGTCCTCGGCTCCACCGCCGAGCGGGAGGACGACACCCCGCAGGTGCGGGCCGCCCTGAAGGGGGCGCCGGTGACCGCCGCGAAGGCGGCGGAGGCCGTCCACGGCAAGGGCACGGTGACCGCCGTGGAGCTGGACGAGGACGGCACGTCGAAGGCCTGGGAGGTCGAGACGCGGGGCTCCGCCGGCCAGCCGGAGCAGGACTGGCGGGTCGACCTGCGCACGGGCAAGGTGACGGCGGACCGGTCGGACGACTGACGCGAGACCCGGCCCGCGAGCAGACCGGCAGGTGTCAGGGCACGCCTGACCACAACCGTGGGGCCCGGCCGGAACGGACCACCGTTCCGGCCGGGCCCCACGACTTGCGACCGCCTACGACCGCCTACGACCGCCTACGACCAGGCTGCCCGACGGGTGCTGAGGGTTTCCGTCCTCAGTTCCCCTCCGTCAGCCCCGCCACCAGTTCGTCGGCCGCCCGGTACGGGTCCAGTCGCCCCGCCACGATCCGCTCGGCCAGACTGCTCAGCCGTCGGTCCCCGTGCAGGTCGCCGATGCGCTCGCGCAGGGCCGTGACCGCGATCGTCTCCACCTCGCGGGCGGCGCGGGCCGCCCGGCGCTCGGCCAGGATGCCCCGCTCCTCCATCCACGCGCGGTGCTTCTCCAGCGCCTCGACGACCTCGTCGATGCCTTCGGAGCGCGCCGCGACCGTCTTCACGATCGGCGGACGCCAGTCCCCCGGCCCACGGGACTCACCGAGGCCGAGCATGTGGTTCAGCTCACGGGCCGTCGCGTCGGCGCCGTCGCGGTCCGCCTTGTTGACGACGTACACGTCACCGATCTCCAGGATGCCCGCCTTCGCGGCCTGGATGCCGTCGCCCATGCCGGGGGCCAGGAGCACCACGGAGGTGTCCGCCTGGGAGGCGATCTCCACCTCCGACTGGCCCACGCCCACCGTCTCGACCAGGACCACGTCGCAGCCCGCCGCGTCCAGGACGCGGATCGCCTGCGGGGCTGCCCAGGCGAGGCCGCCCAGGTGGCCGCGGGTGGCCATCGAGCGGATGTAGACGCCGGGGTCGGAGGCGTGCTCCGACATCCGCACCCGGTCGCCGAGCAGCGCGCCGCCGGAGAACGGCGAGGACGGGTCGACGGCCAGGACGCCGACCCTCCTGCCCTGCTTGCGGTACGCCGTCACCAGCGCCGACGTCGACGTGGACTTGCCGACGCCCGGTGACCCGGTGAGGCCGACGACGTACGCGTTGCCGGTCAGCGGGGCCAGCGCCGCCATGACCTCCCTGAGTTGCGGAGACGCCCCCTCCACCAGGGAGATCAGCCGGGCCACGGCCCGCGGCCGGCCTTCCCTGGCCTGGGCCACCAGGGTGGAGACGTCCTGCATCACAGCTCCGTTCACTAGCAGTCGGCTACCAAAAAACGCGTGTCAGGCCTTGGATACCCGCACGATCAGGGCGTCACCCTGACCGCCGCCGCCGCACAGGGCGGCCGCGCCGACCCCGCCGCCGCGCCGCTTCAGCTCCAGCGCGAGGTGCAGGACGAGGCGGGCGCCGGACATGCCGATCGGGTGTCCGAGGGCGATGGCGCCGCCGTTGACGTTCACCTTTTCCGTGGACACGCCGAGGTCCTTCATTGACTGGACGGCGACCGCGGCGAAGGCCTCGTTGATCTCGATCAGGTCGAGGTCGGAGACCTCCAGGCCCTCCTTCTTCAGGGCGTGCAGGATCGCGTTCGACGGCTGCGACTGCAAAGAGTTGTCCGGGCCCGCCACGTTTCCGTGCGCGCCGATCTCCGCGATCCAGTCCAGGCCGAGCTCCTGCGCCTTGGCCTTGCTCATCACGACCACGGCCGCCGCGCCGTCCGAGATCTGTGAGGCGGAACCGGCGGTGATCGTTCCGTCACGGGTGAACGCCGGGCG
Source organism: Streptomyces sp. NBC_00289 (assembly GCF_041435115.1). Classification (NCBI taxonomy): domain Bacteria; kingdom Bacillati; phylum Actinomycetota; class Actinomycetes; order Kitasatosporales; family Streptomycetaceae; genus Streptomyces; species Streptomyces sp. NBC_00289. The sequence continues at coordinate 3,649,358 of NZ_CP108046.1, forward strand.
CAGCTTGCCGAGGGACTCCGCCGTCGTGTCGCCGCGGATGCCCTCGTCCTTGCTGAAGACGACCGGCTCGCCCTTGCGCTGCGGGATCTCGACCGGGGTGATCTCCGCCTCGAAGATGCCGTTCTTCTGGGCGGCGGCCGCCCGCTGGTGGCTGAGGGCGGCGATCTCGTCCTGCTCGGGGCGCTGGATGCCCAGGCGGGTGTTGTGCTTCTCCGTGGACTCGCCCATGGCGATGTTCTCGAAGGCGTCCGTCAGACCGTCGTACGCCATGGCGTCGAGCATCTCGATCGCGCCGTACTTGAAGCCCTCACGGGACTTCGGCAGCAGGTGCGGGGCGTTGGTCATGGACTCCTGGCCGCCCGCGACGATCACGTCGAACTCGCCGGCGCGGATCAGCTGGTCGGCCAGCGCGATGGCGTCGAGGCCCGACAGACACACCTTGTTGATGGTGAGCGCCGGAACGCTCATCGGGATGCCGGCCTTGACCGCGGCCTGGCGTGCCGGGATCTGCCCTGCCCCGGCCTGGAGCACCTGGCCCATGATCACGTACTGCACCTGGTCGCCGCCGATCCCCGCGCGGTCGAGGGCGGCCTTGATGGCGAAGCCGCCGAGTTCGGCTCCCGAGAAGGACTTCAGCGAGCCCAGCAACCGCCCCATGGGCGTCCGGGCGCCCGCGACGATCACCGAGGTACTGCTGTTCGTTCCAGTCATGGAATGCGATCCCCTTCCGGCTTGCACAGCCGAGGAGTGAACGAGGGTTTACTTCGAATGTACTGAGCGGTAGTCCATCGCGTCACCGGGCGGTCAGTGTGATCGCGCGCACGTTGCGTAACCACCTCCGGAGCGCTGCACTGGCAGCATGCTGACGCGAATCGACCACATCGGAATCGCCTGTTTCGACCTCGACAAGAGCGTCGAGTTCTACCGGGCCACCTACGGCTTCGAGGTGTTCCACTCCGAGATCAACGAGGAGCAGGGCGTGCGCGAGGCCATGCTCAAGATCAACGATACGTCCGACGGCGGGGCTTCCTATCTGCAACTTCTGGAACCCACCCGGGAGGACTCCACCGTCGCGAAGTGGCTCGCGAAGAACGGCGAGGGCGTGCACCACATCGCTTTCGGTACGGCGGACGTCGACACGGACGCCGCGGACATCCGCGACAAGGGCGTACGCGTCCTGTACGAGGAGCCACGACGCGGCTCCATGGGGTCGCGGATCACCTTCCTGCACCCCAAGGATTGCCATGGCGTACTGACAGAACTGGTCACTTCTGCGCCCGTTGAGTCACCTGAGCACTGACCCTCGTACATATGGGCCGGTAGGGTTGGGGGCGGTCGCCGCTCCGAGAGGGTGACCGCGGGCCGGGGTCCGGGTTTCGGGGGACGAGCGTCGGGGCGGCAGCCCGTGCTCCGCCGTTGATCTGACACCATTCCCCGGGGGCCCCGTTCGGGCGTATGGACGGAGCTCGTTTGGCCATACTTGCGACCAGGGGACGGATGGGACCGCGCAGTGCGGGGCTACGAACGCCAGGAGCGAGAGCCGGCGGCTGACGTCGACCACCTCTCTCGGTTCGAGGCCGAGATGGATCGGCTGAAGACCGAGCGGGAAAAGGCGATCCAGCACGCCGAGGACCTCGGCTACCAGGTCGAGGTGCTGCGCGCCAAGTTGCACGAGGCGCGGCGCACCCTCATGTCCCGACCGGCCTACGACGGCGGTGACATCGGCTATCAGGCCGAGCAGCTGCTCCGTAACGCCCAGATCCAGGCCGACCAGCTGCGGCTGGACGCCGAGCGGGAGCTGAGCCAGGCGCGGTCGCAGACCCAGCGCATCCTCCAGGAGCACGCCGAGCAGGCGGCACGCCTCCAGGCGGAGCTCCACCAGGAGGCGGTCACCCGCCGGCAGCAGCTGGACCAGGAGCTCGCCGAGCGGCGGCAGACCGTCGAGTCGCACGTCAACGAGAACGTGGCGTGGGCGGAACAACTGCGCGCCCGCACCGAGCAGCAGGCCCGCCGCCTCCTCGACGAGTCGCGGGCCGAGGCCGAGCAGGCCATGGCCGCCGCCCGGGCCGAGGCCGAGCGGGTCACCGCGGAGGCCCGCCAACGGCTGCAGAGCGACGCCGAGGCGGCCCGCGCGGAGGCCGAGCAGCTTCTGCGCCGTGCCCGCACCGACGCCGAGCGGCTGATCAACGCCGCCTCGACGCAGGCCCAGGAGGCCACCGACCACGCCGAGCAGCTGCGCACCTCCACCGCGAGCGAGTCGGACAGCGCCCGCCGCACGGCCCAGGAGCTGAGCCGGACCGCCGAGCAGCGCATCGCGGAGGCCGACACGGCACTGCGTGAGGCGCGCGCCGAGGCCGAGAAGGTCCTCACCGAGGCGAAGGAGGCCGCCGCCAAGGCGCTCTCGAGCGCCGAGTCGGCCAACGAGCAGCGCACCCGTACGGCGAAGGAGCAGGTCGCCCGGCTGGTCGGCGAGGCCACCAAGGAGGCCGAGACCACCAGGTCGGACGCCGAACAGCTGGTCGCCGACGCCCGCGCCGAGGCGGAGAAGATCCTCGCCGAGGCCGCCGAGAAGGCCCGCAGCCTCACCGCCGAGGAAACCGCCTCCCAGCTCGCCAAGACGGCCAAGACCGCCGAGGACGTCCTCAACAAGGCCCAGGAGGACGCCCGGCAGACCACCCGGGCGGCCGCCGAGGAGGCCGAGCGGATCCGCACCGACGCGGAGACCGAGGCGGACCGGCTGCGCGCCGAGGCGCACGACATCGCCGAGCAGCTCAAGGGTTCGGCGAAGGACGACACCAAGGAGTACCGCGCCAAGACGGTCGAGCTCCAGGAGGAGGCCCGCCGGCTGCGCGGCGAGGCCGAGCAGCTGCGCGCCGACGCGGTCGCCGAGGGCGAGAAGATCCGTGCCGAGGCGCGCCGGGAGGCCGTCCAGCAGATCGAGGAGGCGGCCAGGACCGCCGAGGACCTGCTGTCCAAGGCGAAGGCCGACGCGGACGAGCTGCGGCAGAGCGCCACCACGGACAGCGAGAAGGTCCGCACCGAGGCCATCGAGCGCGCCACCACGCTGCGCCGGCAGGCCGAGGAGACCCTGGAGCGCACCCGTAAGGAGGCCGAGCGGCACCGCGACGAGGCCCTCGAGCAGGCCGAGGGCATCAGGAACGACGCCGAACAGGCCGGGCGCGAGCTGCGCGCGGAGACCGAGCGGGCCATAGAGACCCGCCGGGCCGAGGCCGCCCAGGAGCTGACCCGGCTGCACACCGAGGCCGAGGAGCGCCTCACCGCCGCCGAGCAGGCCCTGACCGACGCCCGCGAGGAGGCCTCGCGCATCCGCCGCGAGGCCGCCGAGGAGAACGAGCGGCTGCGCGCCGAGGCCGCGGAGCGCATCCGCACCCTCCAGGCGCAGGCCGCCGAGGAGGCCGACCGGCTGCGCACCGAGGCCGCCGCGGACGCGTCCGCGTCCCGGGCGGAGGGCGAGGCCATCGCCGTACGCCTGCGGTCCGACGCGGTCGCCGAGGCCGAGCAGTTGAAGGCGGAGGCGCAGGACAGCGCCGACCGGATGCGGGCGGAGGCGCAGGCCGCCGCCGAGCGGCTGGCCGTCGAGGCGTCGGAGACGCTGGCCGCCGCCCAGGAGGAGGCCGCCCGGCGCCGCCGCGAGGCCGAGGAGCTGCTCGGTGCCGCCCGCCAGGAGGCCGGCCAGGAGCGCGAACAGGCCCGCGCACAGAGCGAGGAACTGCTGGCCTCGGCGCGCCGGCGGGTGGAGGACGCGCAGGCCGAGGCCGTACGTCTGGTCGAGGAGGCCGACCGGCGGGCCAACGAGATGGTGTCGGCCGCCGAACAGCACGCCCAGCAGGTGCGGGACGCGGTCGCCGGACTGCACGAGCAGGCCCAGGAGGAGATCACCGGGCTGCGCTCGGCCGCCGAGCACGTGGCGGGCCGGGTCCGGCGCGAGGCCGAGGAGGAGGCGGGCCGGGTCCGCGCCGACGCCTACGCCGAGCGGGAGCGGGCCGCGGAGGACGCGAGCCGTATCCGGCGCGAGGCGAACGAGGAGACGGACGCCGCCAAGTCGCTCGCCGAGCACACGGTCGCGGAGGCGATCGCCGAGGCGGAGCGGCTGCGTTCGGACGCGTCCGAGCACGCGCAGCGGGTCCGCACCGAGGTGTCGGACCTGGTCGCCGAGGCCGACCAGGCCGCGTCGCGCACCCGGGCGGACGCCCGGGACGACGCCAACCGCATCCGGTCGGACGCGGCGAACCAGGCGGACACCCTCATCAACGAGGCGCGCTCCGAGGCGGAGCGGCTCCAGACGGAGACCCTCGCCGAGGCCGAGCGGCTCACCTCGGAGACGGCGGCCGAGGCCGAGCGGGTCCGCACCGAGGCGGTCACCAAGGCGGAGCGGCTGATCGCGGACGCCACCGGGGACGCGGAGCGGCTGCGGGCCGAGGCCGCGGAGACGGTCGGTTCGGCGCAGCAGCACGCGGAGCGGATCCGCGGCGAGTCGCAGCGCCTCAAGTCGGCGGCCGAGGCGGAGGCGGAGCGTCTTGTGTCGTCCGCCCGCGAGGAGGCCGAGCACACCCTCGACGAGGCTCGCCGGGACTCCAACAAGCGGCGTTCCGAGGCGGCCGAGCAGGTCGACAAGCTCATCAGCGAGACCGCGGCCGAGGCCGACAAGCTGCTCGCCGAGGCGCAGCAGCAGGCGCAGAAGACGACGGCGGACGCGGAGGGGCAGGCCGACAGCATGGTCGGCGCGGCCCGCAGCGAGGCCGACCGGCTGGTGTCCGAGGCGACGGTCGAGGGCAACTCGACGGTGGAGAAGGCCCGTACGGACGCGGACGACCTGCTCGTCGGCGCCCGCCGGGACGCCACCGCGATCCGGGAGCGCGCGGAGGAGCTGCGCGAGCGGATCACGAACGAGATCGAGCAGCTGCACGAGCGGGCCCGCCGCGAGGCGTCCGAGACGATGAGGTCGACGGGCGACCGCTGTGACGCGCTCATCAAGGCCGCCGAGGAGCAGCTGGGCAAGGCTCAGGCGAAGGCCAAGGAACTGGTCTCGGAGGCCAATTCGGAGGCGGGCAAGGTGCGTATCGCCGCCGTGAAGAAGGCCGAGGGTCTCCTCAAGGAGGCCGAGCTGAAGAAGGCCACGCTGGTGCGGGAGGCCGAGGAGCTCAAGGCCGAGGCGATCCGCGAGGCGCGGCGCACGGTCGAGGAGGGCAAGCGCGAGCTGGAGATCCTGGTGCGCCGGCGCGAGGACATCAACGCCGAGATCTCGCGTGTCCAGGACGTCCTGGAGGCGTTGGAGTCCTTCGAGGCCCCGACGGCGGGCAAGGACGGCGGGGTCAAGGCGGGCGCCGTGGTCGGCGCTCCCCGTTCGGGCGGCAAGTCGTCAGACAGCTAGCACACAGGTCGAATTGGACACCTTCTGAGGCCTTTGACCAAGTCTTTGGCAAGCCGTCCGACGGTTAGCCACCCAAAAGGGGTGTCATTCTCCAGATCAAACGCGCATCCGCTCGATGACACACCGCTTCCGGCCCTAGGATTCCACCTATCACCTCACCGGTCTCATTCGACAGGAACCCCATGAGCGACACTTCCCCCTACGGCTTCGAGCTTGTGCGGCGTGGGTACGACCGCGCGCAGGTGGACGAACGGATCTCGAAGCTCGCCTCCGACCGTGACAGCGCTCTCGCCCGCATCACCGCTCTGGAAAAGCGCATCGAGGAGCTCCACCTCGAGACGCAGAACGCCCAGGCTCAGGTAAGCGACGCCGAGCCGTCGTACGCCGGTCTCGGCGCGCGTGTCGAGAAGATCCTCCGCCTCGCCGAGGAAGAGGCCAAGGATCTGCGAGAGGAGGCCCGTCGCGCGTCCGAGCAGCACCGCGAGCTTGCCGAGTCGTCGGCCCAGCAGGTCCGCAACGACGCGGAGTCGTTCGCCGCGGAGCGCAAGTCCAAGGCCGAGGACGAAGGCGTCCGGATCGTCGAGAAGGCCAAGAGCGACGCCTCGCAGCTGCGCTCCGAGGCGCAGAAGGACGCGCAGTCGAAGCGTGAGGAGGCCGACGCCCTCTTCGAGGAGACCCGCGCCAAGGCCGCGCAGGCCGCCGCCGACTTCGAGACGAACCTCGCCAAGCGCCGCGAGCAGTCCGAGCGGGACCTGGCCTCGCGTCAGCAGAAGGCGGAGAAGCGTCTCGCGGAGATCGAGCACCGCGCGGAGCAGCTGCGGCTGGAGGCGGAGAAGCTGCGCACGGACGCCGAGCGCCGCGCCCGCCAGACCGTCGAGACGGCGCAGCGCCAGGCCGAGGACATCGTGGCCGACGCCAACGCCAAGGCCGACCGCATCCGTTCGGAATCCGAGCGCGAGCTCGCGGCGCTGACCAACCGCCGCGACTCGATCAACGCCCAGCTGACGAACGTGCGCGAGATGCTGGCGACGCTCACCGGTGCCGCGGTGGCCGCCGCGACGCCGGCCGAGGACGAGCCGATCTCCCGGGGCGTTCCGGCTCAGCAGTCCCGGTAGCCGTCGGCCGCCGGCTGCCTCCGGGCACCGGTGACCTCCGGGCATCCGGCAGCTGAACTCCCGCGAAGCCCTCTGCCACTCCGGTGGCAGGGGGCTTTGTCGCGTCTTAGCGTGGCCGCATGATCGAGCTCGAGGGCCTGACGAAGCGGTATGGCGACAAGGTGGCGGTCAACAACCTCACCTGCACCGTCAGACCCGGCATCGTCACGGGTTTCCTCGGTCCGAACGGCGCCGGGAAGTCGACGACCATGCGGATGATGCTCGGACTCGACCGCCCCACCGCCGGGGACGTCCGGATCGACAACGAGCACTACGACCGGCTCAAGGACCCGCTGCGCTACATCGGCGCCCTGCTGGACGCCAAGGCCATGCACGGCGGCCGGAGCGCCTTCAACCATCTGCTGTGCCTCGCCCAGAGCAACGGCATCCCGACCGGCCGCGTGCACGAGGTGCTGGACACGGTCGGTCTCACCTCGGTCGCGAAGAAGAAGGCCAAGGGCTTCTCCCTGGGCATGGGGCAGCGGCTCGGCATCGCGGGCGCGCTGCTCGGCGACCCGCGGATCCTGATGTTCGACGAGCCGGTCAACGGCCTCGACCCCGAGGGCATCCACTGGATCCGCAACCTGATGAAGTCCCTCGCGGCGCAGGGGCGGACCGTGTTCGTGTCGAGTCACCTGATGAGCGAGATGGCGCTGACCGCCGACCACCTCGTCGTCATCGGCCAGGGCCGGCTGCTCGCCGACACCTCCATGGCCGACTTCATCGGCCAGAACTCCCGTTCGTACGTCCGTATCCGCTCCCCCCAGCGCGAGCGGCTGCTCGATGTGCTGCACGAGGCCGGGATCACCGCCGTCGAGGCGGGCAGCGGCACGCTGGAGGTGGACGGCGGCAAGCCCGAACACATCGGGGAGCTGGCCGCGCAGCACCAGATCGTGCTGCATGAGCTGAGCCCCCAGCAGGCCTCCCTGGAGGAGGCGTTCATGCAGCTGACCGCGGAGTCGGTCGAGTACCACGCGCATTCGCAGACGCCCCCGGAGCAGCAGTGGGGCCACGACCGGACGAGGAGCTGAGCATGGCGGCGATCCAGGTCGTCCGGTCCGAATGGACCAAGATCCGGTCGGTGGCGTCGACGGTGTGGACGCTCTCCCTCACCGTGGTGGTCACCCTCGCCCTCGGCATGCTGATCTCGGCGCTGTCGCGGAACGAGTTCGACAACATGAGCACCAAGGACCAGATCTCCTTCGATCCGACGTTCATCAGCTTCGCGGGCATGAGCCTCGGGCAGCTCGCGATGATCGTGTTCGGGGTGCTCGTCGTGTCGAACGAGTACAGCACCGGAATGATCCGCACCTCGCTGGCCGCGGTGCCGCAGCGCGGCAGGTTCCTGTTCAGCAAGATCGCGGTGGCCACCGGGCTGTCCCTCGCCGTCGGCCTGGTGACCAGCTTCCTCGCCTTCTTCCTGGGACAGGCGATGCTCGGCTCGCACAGGGCCTCGATCAGCGACACGGGTGTCCTGCGCGCGGTGATCGGCGGGGGCCTCTACATGACCCTGATCGCGATGTTCTCGATGGGCGTCGCGGCGATGCTGCGCTCCCCGATGCTGTCGCTGGGCATCCTGATGCCGTTCTTCTTCCTGATCTCCAACATCCTCGGCAACGTCTCGGCGACGGAGAAGATCGGCCGGTTCCTGCCGGACCAGGCCGGCAGCAGGATCATGCAGGTCGTCACCCCGGTCGACGACGACACGCCCTACGGTCCCTGGGGCGGGCTCGGGATCATGGCGCTATGGGTGCTTGCGGCCCTTGCGGGCGGATACGTCCTGCTCAAGCGGCGGGACGCGTAGCCGCCGCGGCCGGGGCTTTGCCTTCCCTTGGGCGGAACCGTCAGCGCCCCGATAAGCTCCTAACCCTTACGGGGGGCGTGTGCCCCGCTGTCCTGAACCTTTCGATGGGTGCGGAGCATGATCGAGGCAGTCGGCCTGACCAAGCGCTACGGCGACAAGACCGCTGTGTCCAACCTTTCCTTCCAGGTGCGGCCCGGCGCCGTCACCGGTTTCCTCGGGCCCAACGGCTCGGGCAAGTCGACGACGATGCGGATGATCCTCGGCCTGGACAACCCCACCTCCGGGCAGGTGACGATCGGCGGCTTCCCGTACCGCAAGCTGCCCAACGCCCCCCGACAGGTCGGCGCCCTGCTGGACGCCAAGGCGGTGCACGGCGGGCGGCACGCCCGCAACCACCTGCTGAGCCTGGCCCAGCTGTCGGGCATCCCGGCCCGGCGGGTGGACGAGGTGCTGGGCGTGGTCGGGCTCCAGGACGTGGCCAGGAAGCGGTCCAAGGGCTTCTCCCTCGGCATGGGCCAGCGGCTCGGCATCGCGGCCGCGCTGCTCGGCGACCCCCAGGTGCTGCTGTTCGACGAGCCGGTCAACGGCCTCGACCCCGAGGGCATCCTCTGGGTGCGGAACCTGATGAAGGCACTCGCGGCGGAGGGTCGGACCGTCTTCGTGTCCAGCCACCTCATGAGCGAGATGGCGCTGACCGCCGACCACCTGATCGTCATCGGGCGCGGGCAGCTGCTGTCCGACATGAGCATCCGGGACTTCATCTCGGCGAACTCCGCCGACTTCGCGCGCGTGCGGACGCCCGACACCGACCCGCAGGTGCGCGAGAAGCTGGCGGGCGCCCTCACCGAGGCCGGCGGACACGTCATGCCGGAGCAGGACGGCGCGCTGCGTGTCACGGGGCTGGCGCTGCCCCGCATCAGCGACGTCGCGTACGACTCCGGCGTACGGCTGTGGGAGCTGTCGCCGCACCAGGCCTCGCTGGAGGAGGCGTACATGCGGATGACGCAGGGCGCCGTCGACTACCGCTCGACGATCGACCAGAAGGCCGGCCTGATGCAGCCGCTGCCGCCCGGCGCGCAGCCGCCGATGCCGGTGCCGGGACAGGGCCAGCCGGGCTGGTACGCCCCGCCGCCGCCCCAGCAGGGCGGCCACCCCTTCACGATGCCCCAGGGTCAGCCCGTACCCCAGCAACCGCCGGGGGCGCAGGGACAGCCGGCACAACCGCCGTCGGGCCCGTACGGCGCGCCCGGTGCCGCTCCCGGCGCGGGTCACCGGAACCCGTACGCGCAGCCGCCGGCCGCCCCCGCGCAGCCGCCCGCCGCCCCGGCTCCCGCCCAGGGCGCCGCCCCCGTCGCCGACCTGAACAAGCCCGAGGACGCCCGATGAGCACCCCCCAGCCCCCGATGCAGCAGGGCGCACCCGCCTGGCAGGCGGCGCCCGGTCCCTCGTCGTACCCCACCTACACCTCGCCGATCCCGGTGGTGCGCACGCACCTCGGGCACGCGCTCGCCTCGGAGTGGACGAAGATCAGGTCGGTGCGCTCCACGATGTGGACGCTCGGCGTGTTCGTCCTGCTCGTCGTCGGCATCGGGCTGCTGACCGGCGCGCTCGTCGGCTCCTCGAGTTCGGACCTGTCGGGCGAGAACCCGCTGTCGATGGGGTTCTTCGGGCTGCTGCTCGGCAGCATGTGCCTCATCACGCTCGGCGTGCTGACCACGGCCTCGGAATACGGCACCGGGATGATCCGCACCACGATGACCGCCTGCCCGACCCGCGGGCGGGTGCTGGCGGCGAAGTCGATCGTGTTCTTCGGGGTGGCGTTCGTGGTCACGCTGGCCGCCTCCTGCTTCGTCGCCCTGGTGCAGATCCCCCTGCTGGACGGCACCGGTGCCAAGGACCCCACGGGCCAGGAATGGCTGAAGGCCACGGTCGGCATCTCGCTCTACCTGGCGCTGCTCGGGCTGCTCTCGCTCATCGTCGGCTCGATCATCCGGCACTCGGCGGGCGCCATCACCATCATGATCGGCGCCGTGCTGGCCCCGCTGGTGATCGCGCTGTTCATGTTCTCGCAGTCGCTGGAGGACGTGCGTCAGGCCCTGTTCGAGTACTCGATCCCGAACCAGCTCAGCGTCTTCTACTCGAACTCGCTCACGGAGACGGGCCCGTCCGGCTGGGACCCCCTGTGGATCATCCTCGGGGCGACGGCCGTCGCGTTCGCCGGCGCGTACGCGCTGCTGGAGAAGCGGGACGTGTAGAGCCGGGAGACCGGCGTCAGAATCTGGGCGCGTTCCGGGACCGCTGCACCCTCGTGGTGCGGCGGTCCTTCGCGTTCCAGCACGCCTTGTGCCAGTGGCGGCGGTCGTCGACGCCGGAGTGCTCGGGCCAGGCGACGACGTGCGGGACCCCGGAGGCGATCAGCTGGTCGCAGCCGGGGCAGCGGTAGGTCTTGCCCTGCGCACTGGCCCCCGCCACATGGCGCACGCTCCACTCCTCGCCCTGCCAGTCCTCGGTGGACTGCCAGCCCCCGTAGCGACCCGAGCGGTCGTCCTCGGCGCCACGGGCGGCCGGGGCGGCTTCCTTGGGTCGGTTGCGACGCGGGGACAAGGGACACCTCACGGGGCTATACAGGATGCAGGGGCCACGTCCAGCCTACGCGGCACCGACAGGGGTAGGCGTAGGGGACCAACCCTCTCAAGTCACCCTCCCATGCGGCCCATTCTGCAGACAATCCGCAAATCTCTTCGCCAGGCCGTGTCCTCGGCACGTGTCAGACGGTTATGCCCGGTGGGGGAGCTCCGCGTCGGAGCCAAGGAAGCAGGAAAAGCAATGCGCGTAGGAAGTTTCGTGTTGGCCGCCCAGTTCCCGGGGCAGGGCCAGGGGGAGGCGCTGCACCGCGCGGTCCGCACGGCCGAGGTGGCCGAGGAAGCGGGGCTCGACACGGTCTGGCTGGCCGAGCACCACTTCGTGCCGTACGGCACCTGTCCGTCGGCGATCACTCTGGCAGCCCTGCTGCTCGGCCGCACCCGCCGGCTCCGGGTCGGCACCGCGGTCAGCGTGCTGCCCACCGTCCATCCGGTGGCCCTCGGCGAGCAGGCGGCGCTGCTGCACGTGACCAGCGGCGGGCGCTTCTCACTGGGCGTGGGACGCGGCGGCCCATGGGTCGACCTGGAGGTGTTCGGGGCGGGCCTGGAGGCGTACGAGAAGGACTTCCCGGAATCACTCGATCTGCTGGTGCGCTGGCTGCGCGAACCCTCGGTCGGGGCCGCCGGGAAACGCTTCGGATTTCGCGAAGTGCCGGTCGTACCAAGGCCGTCGGAGTCCCTCTCGGACATCGCGGGCCCCGAGGTCGTCGTCGCCTGCACCTCACCGGCGAGCGTGCGGCTCGCGGCCGAGCGCGGGCTGCCGATGCTGCTCGGCATGCACGTGGGGGACGAGGAGAAGGCCGAGATGGTAGCCCTGTGGCGCAGGCTCGCCCACGCGGCCGGGCGGCCGGCGGAGGAAGTCCTCGGCGCGGCCCACGTGTCGGCCGGCGTCTGCCAGATCGCCGACCGGCGCACGGACGCGGTCGAGACGCTGACGAAGGCCATGCCGGGCTGGCTCAAGCAGGGGCTGGAAGCCCATGTGACGGTGGACGGACGGCAGCGCTCGATGCGCGACCCGCTGGCGTACACCGAACTGCTCTGCGGGCTGCACCCGGTGGGCACCCCGCGGTTGTGCGCCGACCGGCTCGCGGCGACCAGCGAGCGCACCGGCATCTCCCGCTTCGCGCTGCTCGTCGAGGGCTCCGGGGACCTGGCCGCCACCGAGGAGAACGTCCGGAGGCTGGGAGCCGAGGTGCTCCCCCACCTCGGCTGAATATGCCCCATGCAGGATGCTTGCCGCCCCGGTACGAATGCACCTCCCGCGTACGGAGCGGCAAGCAAACGGGCCTTGGGCGTCAGCAGTCCCTGAACTCCGGCGACTGGTTGAGCAACTGGCTGCGTACCGAGGTGAAGCGGACCAGCGTCTCGTCGACCGAGGAGTCAGCAGGGAACACCGCCACCCGGTGGCAGTTCTGGAAGGCCAGTCGCACACCGAAATGCCGTTGCAGCGCACCGCGTATCGCGTCACTCGCAAGTGCACGCAGCAGCTGACCGCGTGCCTGCTCGTCCGGCGGAGGCGTCTGGTTGTCGGCGAACTGTCCGCCGTCCACCTTCAGCTGAGCCACCAGGGAGCTGATCATCTCCCATGCGTAGGGCAGGGAGGTCCGGACGCAGTCGACGAATTCCGCTTCGTCGACCTCGCCTCGCTCGGCCTGTTCGAGTAGGGCCGGTGAGACGTCGAGCGACATGGGTTCTCCTCTCGCACCCCCGACCAGCAGGGGTTGCCGGACAGATAAGGGAGGCCGCGATGCCGAACACGCTGAGTACACGTCTCGCGACCTCCCGTTTATACGGTAAGCAGCGGACGGTGGCCGCACCAGGAGAATGCGCACATAGGGCGTCCTCAATAGGCACACAATCGGCCACCAGTGAACAGGGGGTGACCCGGGTCTTCCAGGACAACAAGGACGGCCCAGCGAAGCCCGGTCGACAGGGGCGCCGGAAGTCCGGAGGGCGAATCGCGTGCACCCCGGCCCGTCGAGTAGCGTTGCCGACCATGCGTCTCGTCATTGCCCGCTGCTCCGTCGACTACGCGGGCCGGCTCACCGCCCACCTCCCCTCCGCGCCCCGCCTGATCCTGGTCAAGGCGGACGGAAGCGTCTCGATCCACGCGGACGACCGGGCCTACAAGCCCCTCAACTGGATGTCGCCGCCCTGCACCCTGAAGGAGGGCACCGGCGAGGAGGAAGGCGTCTGGACCGTCGTCAACAAGGCGGGCGAGAAGCTCATCATCACGATGGAGGAGGTCCTGCACGACTCCTCGCACGAACTGGGCGTCGATCCCGGCCTGATCAAGGACGGCGTGGAAGCGCACCTCCAGGAGCTCCTCGCCGACCGCATCGACACCCTCGGCGAGGGCTACACGCTCATCCGCCGCGAGTACATGACGGCGATCGGACCGGTCGACATCCTGTGCCGGGACGCGGAGGGGCGGACCGTCGCAGTGGAGATCAAGCGGCGCGGCGAGATCGACGGCGTGGAGCAACTCACGCGCTATCTGGAGCTGTTGAACCGCGATCCCCATCTCGCGCCGGTCCGCGGGGTCTTCGCCGCGCAGGAGATCAAGCCGCAGGCCCGCGTCCTCGCCACGGACCGGGGCATCGGCTGCCAGGTCCTCGACTACAACGCGATGCGCGGCATCGAGGACGACAAGCTCCGCCTGTTCTGACCGCCGTTCCATGAGGTGCCACGACGACGAGGGCCGGGTCCGACACGCGGACCCGGCCCTTGTGTGTCGGGTGGGCGTCAGATCACCGGGGACGAGCCGCTCGGCGTCGTCTGGTCGCCGCTCGTCGGGGCACTCGCCGAACTGCTCGTCGCCACGGGCGCGCTGGAGGAGGCGGGACGGCTGGCGGAGTCGGTGGTCGTGGGAGCCGTCGACGCGCTGCCGGACGGTGACGCGGTGTCGGAGGGCGTCGAGGAGGTCGACGTCGACGGGCTCGCGCTGCCCGACGTGGACGCGGAGGGCTTTCCCGACGGTGACGACGACGGCTTGGGCGTGGTCGGCCGCGTAGGCGGCCTGGACGGCGAACTCGACGAGCCCCCCGACCCCCGCGTCCCGCTCGGGTCGTCCGACGGTCCCGCCGTCTCCACCGGCGTCGGATCGTCCGACGTGCCGAGGGTGCCGTCCGGGCCCGGGTCGGTCGGCCGGCTCGTCGCCGTACCGGTGTCGTCGGAGCCGTCGCCGTTGGTCGGCGCCGTGTCGGCGCCCAGGCTGTCGTCCCCGCTGCCCTGGCTGGCGGACGGGTTGACGCCCACCTGGTCGGACGGGTTGTTCGCGTCGTTGTTGGAGGTGGCGCCGAGCGTCACCACCGTGCCCAGCACGGCCACGAGGAGCGCACCCGCGCCGGCCGCCACCAGGTTGCGCCGGGCATAGGCGCGGATGCCGGTCCGGCCCTTCGGCGAGCGCGACGCGGGCGGCGCGCTCGCCTGGTGGACGACCAGGGACGAGGTGTCGTCCCGGGCCGGGGGCCGCAGCGGCGGGAAGGGCGCCGGTGTTCCGCCGGGAGGCGATGCCGACTCGTCGTGGCGTGCCTCGGGCACCTCCTCGCCCGCGGTCGCGCCGAGGGCGAGCACCGCGCCGAGGCCGGCCGTCGTGCCGGAGCGGTCGGCGACCAGGGCGAGGGCGCGGCGGCTCGCGACGGTGCCGCGCTTGTCGGCGAGGGCGCCGCGCAGACCGACGGAGGTCTCCAGTTCGGTGCGGGCGAGGTCGAGTTGTCCGGCGCAGAGCGCGAGGACGCCCAGCTCGTGGTGGAAGTAGGCCTGCTCCGCGGCCTCTCCGGCGAGCCGGCTGGACTCGGCGCCGAGGCGCAGCGCCTGTTCCCAGGCGCTCCAGTCAAGCCCGGCGGCGAAGGCGGGCGCCGCGGTGCGGGCCAGCCGTACCGTGGCGCTCTCCTCCTCCTCGCCGGGCGCCGTGGTGGCCGGCACGAGCACGTCGAGGGCGGCGAGCAGGGCGTCCGACTCGGCGCACACGCGCTCCGGGCCCACCGAGGGGTGCCCGGCCCACCAGGTGTAGTGCTGGGCGGCCGTCAGGGCCCGGGCGTCGGCCTCGACCGCGTATCCGGCGGCCTCCAGCTGGGTCTGCACGCCCGCGGCGAGCCGGTAGCGGGCGCCGACCGGGGAGACCAGTCCGCAGGCGGCCAGCTCGGCGAGCGCGGCGTCGGCGTGGGTGTCGCCGACGAGCGCGGGCAGGTGCGCCTGGTGCGGCACCTCTCCGCCGAGCGCGACGGCGAAGCGCAGGGTGGCGCGCGCCGAGGCGCTGAGCCGGGAGGCGAGCAGGGGGGCGGGCGCGGCGGCCTCGCCGAGGGAGGGCAGCGGGAGGGCGTCGCCGTCGTCGGCGTCCACGAGGGCGTCGGCCGCCGGCGCGTCCGCGAAGACGCCGAACTCGTCGACGGCGTTCGTGCCGGCCCGCACCTCGTCGCGCCGCCGCAGCAGGGCGCCGGCCTGGACGAAGCGCAGCGGCAGGCCCTCGGACTCGAACCAGAGGTCGCCGGCCCAGTTGGCCTCCTCCTCGGTGAGGACGCGGCCGACGGCGCGCTCCAGGAGTTCCAGGCCGTCGGCGCGGTCCAGTCCGCCGAGGAAGACCTCCTCGACGGCGGAGTCGGGGGACGGGGCGGGCACGTCCGGCGTCGTGGCGATCAGGAAGGCGCACTCGGGCGTCGCCTCGATCAGCTCGTCGAGGGCCGCGCCGCCGAATTCGAGATCGTCGAGGACGACGACCGCGCCGACGTCCCGGAGGCAGGCGCGCAGGTCGTCCGGGCCCGGGCGGTACCGGGGGGCGTTGTGGACGGCGGCGAAGAGGTCGTGGAGCAGGTCGCTCGTGGTGCGGTGGAAACCGGTGAGGCGGACCACGCCGTCGGGGGCGAGGTCCTCGCAGTCCTCGGCGACGACGTCGAGGAGGCTGGTGCGGCCGGAGCCGGCGGGACCGGTGAGGCGTACGGAGCGGCCGCGGGCGAGCAGGCGCACCAGCTGTTCGCGCTCGTCCTGGCGGGCCAGGAGGGGCAGCGCCGGCGGCGTGAGCCCGGGCGGGACGGGCGGCTTGGCGGCGCGGGCGACCTCGGCGCGTTCGGCGACCGTGAACTTCGGGGGCCGGCCGGGGCGCTCTCCCGGCGGGCAGTTCTCTATCTCGCTGCCGTCGACGGGGTTGACGGTGAGCAGGAAGTCACCGGCCACGAGCCGCACCGTGCGGGCCAGCGCGGGCGCGTGCTGACCGAAGTCCGATGTGAGGGATTCCCTGGGCTGGCGCTGACGTGGCGCTTCGCCGTCACCGTCGTGGCCGCGCTCCTCGGGTCCCCGGTTGTTCGGGTCCATAGGTACAAGCCCCCCAAAAGCGTCGTGTGCCGAGCCCCTCCCGGCCTTGCCGCACACCGCGCTGTCGCTTCTGGTCCGGGCCCGCTCAAGGGTTGTCACGCAGCGGGCGACCGAACCTTAAACCTTTAGTCAGTATCTACGACAGCCCGGGGTACCGCGCGGTCCGAGACGTCACAGTCTCATGAGGATTGCCCTCCCCGGATTCGCGGTGCTCCGCCCGGGTCTCCCGCGTCCGCCGTGCCACACCCGTGGCGCGTGTCACACGCGGGGCAGGGACTCCACGCCGATGCCGCCCTCGATCGCCAGGATCCGGTGCAGCCGGGTGGCCACCAGCAGACGCTGCATCTGCAGCGGTACGTCGCGCAGGACGAGCCGACGGCCGCAGCGGCCGGCCCGCCGGTGTGCTCCCATGATCACCCCGAGTCCGGTGGCGTCCCAGGAGTCCAGCTCGGACAGGTCGAGCACGAGATCGCCGACACCGTCGTCGACGGCCGAGTGCAGGACCGTACGGGCGTCCGCCGCGCTGCGGACGTCGAGGCGGCCCCCGACGACCAGCTCGACGTGGTCGCCCCTGATGAACATATGCGCTCCCCGTGAGTGCGTCCGTGCTCCGTGTCTGATGTCTTCGGTGATGCAACCTCTGACGGTGTGAGACCCTCAGAGGTTGCCGTCCGTGAGCGAACCGATACCCAATTCACCCGGGCGGGTGATACGCCCGAGGCACGTGCGGTTTCAGTGCTTGTAGAAGCCCTGCCCGCTCTTGCGTCCGATGTCACCGGCGTCAACCATCCGGCGCATCAGCTCCGGTGGCGCGAACTTCTCGTCCTGCGACTCGGTGTAGATGTTGCTGGTGGCGTGCAGCAGGATGTCGACGCCGGTCAGGTCCGCCGTGGCCAGCGGGCCCATCGCGTGGCCGAAGCCCAGCTTGCAGGCGAGGTCGATGTCCTCGGCGGTGGCGACACCGGACTCGTAGAGCTTGGTCGCCTCGACGACGAGCGCGGAGATGAGACGGGTGGTCACGAACCCGGCCACGTCCCGGTTGACGACGATGCAGGTCTTGCCGACCGACTCGGCGAACTCCCGTGCCGTGGCCAGGGTTTGGTCGCTGGTCTTGTAGCCGCGGACCAGCTCGACGAGCTGCATCATCGGCACCGGCGAGAAGAAGTGCACGCCGACGACCCGCTCCGGGCGCTCGGTGGCCGCCGCGATCTTGGTGATCGGGATGGCGGAGGTGTTGGAGGCCAGCACGGCGTCCTCGCGCACGATCTTGTCGAGTGCGCGGAAGATCTCGTGCTTGACCTCCAGCTTCTCGAAGACCGCCTCGACGACGACGTCGGCGTCCGCGACGGCGTCCAGGTCGGTGGTCGCGGTGATCCGGGAGATGGCGGCGTCGGCGTCGTGCGCCTCCAGCCTGCCCTTGCTGACGAACCTGTCGTACGAGGCCTTGATGCCGTCGGTGCCGCGCGTCAGGGCCTCGTCGGTGACGTCACGCAGGACGACGTCCCAGCCCGCCTGCGCGGAGACCTGGGCGATACCGGAACCCATGAGCCCGGCGCCGATGACGGCAAGCTTCCGTGCCACTGTGCGACTCCCCTTTGAACGCCTTACACACTGTTTACGTATGCCTCTTCGGCGGACACTAGCGCTCGTGCGGGGTCGTGTGACCGGGAAGTAATGCGCGTCACGTCTCATCTGACGGACGTCACACCGCCAGGCGTCATTGCACCCCTCGTACGGCCTAGTTGAGCACCTTTTCACTCAACAACTCCGCTATGTCACGGCGCAGCGGACCTGCCCGAAGTGACACTTCGTCCGGATTGCGCCCGTCGGCCGTCCGAGGTCCGGACAGTGCGGAGAGGCGGGCCCGCGCGTCGCCCGAACCGGCGCCTCGTCACTACGCTGACCCCATGGTCAATCTGACGCGTATCTACACCAGGACCGGCGACCGGGGCACCACCGCCCTCGGCGACATGAGCCGGGTCGACAAGACCGATCTGCGGATCTCCGCGTACGCGGACGCCAACGAGGCGAACGCCGTGATCGGCACCGCGATCGCGCTCGGCGGTCTGGACGAGGAGATCGTCAAGGTCCTCACCCGTGTCCAGAACGACCTGTTCGACGTGGGCGCGGACCTGTCGACGCCGGTCGTGGAGAACCCGGAGTTCCCGCCGCTGAGGGTCGAGCAGTTCTACGTCGACAAGCTCGAGGCGGACTGCGACCACTTCAACGAACAGCTGGAGAAGCTGCGCTCCTTCATCCTTCCGGGCGGAACCGCGGGCGCGGCCCTGCTGCACCAGGCCTGCACGGTCGTACGGCGGGCCGAGCGCTCCACCTGGGCGGCTCTGGAGGCGCACGGCGAGGTGATGAACCCGCTCACGGCGACCTACCTCAACCGGCTATCGGACCTGCTCTTCATCCTGGCGCGGACGGCCAACAAGGACGTCGGGGACGTCCTCTGGGTCCCGGGCGGGGAGCGCTGAGGCGGGCAGCGCCGAGGCCGGGGCCTTCTTGGGCCAGATCAGATAGGTGAGCGCGATCAGGCCGTGAATGCCGGCGACCCTGAGCGCCACCCACTGGAAGGCCCGCAGCGACGAGGTGTCACCGTCGCCGACGTACCGG
Organism: Streptomyces sp. NBC_00289; assembly: GCF_041435115.1. Classification (NCBI taxonomy): domain Bacteria; kingdom Bacillati; phylum Actinomycetota; class Actinomycetes; order Kitasatosporales; family Streptomycetaceae; genus Streptomyces; species Streptomyces sp. NBC_00289. The sequence continues at coordinate 3,668,279 of NZ_CP108046.1, forward strand.
ATCGCGGCCTGCAGCAGAGCGCAGGCGACGGCCGCCGCGAGCAGCGTGCGCAGCCACAGGCCGGCCTCGTGCCGGGCGCGGGGCATCCCGTGGCGCGGGGGCTTCGGCGGCCTGGGGGCGCCGGCCAGTCGGTGGGCGGCGTGACCGTCGAGCCGGCGGACCGTGTAGCGGCCGTAGGCGACGGTCCAGCCGATGTAGAGCGCGGCCAGGCCGTGCTTCCAGGTCGGCTCGGCGCCGTTCCTGAGGTCGACCGCCGTCACCACGAACAGGACCAGTTCGAGCAGCGGCTCGCACAGCAACAGGGCCGCGCCGGTCCGGCGCCGGTTCAGCAGGTAGCGGGCGGCGAGCCCGAGGGCCAGCAGCACCCAGAAGCCGACCTCGCAGGCGATGATCAACGCGACGATCACGGTTCGCTCCTTCCGTCACCTTCTCAGGCTCGCCCGCCGGGACGCGCCGGTCGTCGTCGGCGGTGACGAGGTCGCCGTACATCGAAAGATGCAGTGGAGGACCCTTCCCGGGCATCAGGCGGGCGCGGCGGGGGCCGTGTTGGATGGAGTCATGGCCGTACGACTCCCCCGTCCCGCCCGCTTCGACGTGGCCGTCGCGGTCGCCGGGCTGCTCGGCGGGCTGCTGCTGTGGGGCATCGGTCTCGGGGTCCGTCCGGCCACCGAGGCGTTCGTGCTGTGGCCGGGGCGCTGGCCGATCCTGGTCCCGCTCGCCGTGACGGCAGGCTGTGAGCTGCTGCGCCGGGCCGCCCCGCGCACGGGACTGCTGCTCGGCACCGCCGCCGTCGTCCTGGACACCCTCACGCGCGGCAATCTGGCCACCGTCCTGATGTTCACCGACCTGATGTACGCGGCCGTCCTGTACGGCCCGCCCGCCTCGGCCCGCCGCATCCCCTGGATCACCGGGTTGCTCACGGTGGCCGGGACGGTGGTGCCGCTCGTGGTGTTGCGGGTGCCCGAGGCGGTGCTGATCGGCGTGGCGACCGGGCTGGTCGCGTTCACACCGGCCGCCACCGGCTGGATCGTCCGCAACCACCGCGAGGCCGCCGAGGCCGCCCGACTGCGGGCCGAACAGACCGCGCTGCTCGCCGAGATGGACCGCTCGCAGGCGGTCACCGCCGAACGCGCGCGGATGGCGAGGGAGTTGCACGACATGGTCGCCAACCACCTGTCGGCGATCGCCATCCACTCCACCGCCGCGCTCTCCATCGACGAGCCGGACACCTCCCGGGAGGCCCTCACCGTCATCCGTGAGAACAGCGTGGAGGGCCTCGCGGAGATGCGGCGGCTGATCGGGATCCTGCGCGACGGCGACGACGAGCCCGCCGCGGTCCCGACCCTCGACGGACTCGGAGCGCTGGTCGACGGCGCCCGCACGGGCGGCCTCGACGTCACTCTGGACGCCGCCCCGGGCCGTGTCCCCGCACCGGTCGAGCTCGCCGCGTACCGCATCGTCCAGGAGTCGCTGACCAATGCCCTCAAGCACGGCTGCCCGGGTCGCGTCAGCGTCGCGCTCGTCCGGCGGGACGGTGTGCTGGAGGTACGGGTGACCAGCCCCTACGGCCGCCGGGACGGCCCTCGCGTGCCCGGCTCGGGCGCCGGACTGGTCGGGATGCGGGAGCGGGCCGCGCTGCTGGGCGGCGCGTTCGACGCGGGTCCCGACGGCGCGTCCTGGACCGTACGCGCCACCCTCCCCGTCACCGAAGGAGATCCCGCATGATCCGCGTCCTGGTGGCGGAGGACCAGTCCGCCGTACGCGCCGGGCTCGTCCTCATCCTGCGCAGCGCGCCCGGCATCGAGGTGGTCGGCGAGGCTGCGGACGGCGAGCAGGCGGTGCGGCTGGCACGCGAACTGCGGCCGGACCTCGTTCTGATGGACGTGCAGATGCCGCTCCTCGACGGGGTGTCGGCGACCCGGCAGGTGGTCGGGGAGGGGCTGGCCGACGTGCTCGTGCTGACCACCTTCGACCTGGACGAGTACGTCTTCGGGGCACTGCGGGCCGGTGCCGCCGGGTTCCTGCTGAAGGACGCGGAGGCGCGGGACCTGATCACGGCCGTACGGACGGTGGCCCGCGGCGAGGGGATCGTCGCCCCGGCGGTCACCCGGCGTCTGATCGCCGAGTTCGCCGCCGGGCCGGTACGGCGGACGAAGGCCGATCCCGCCGTCCTCGACACCCTCACCCGCCGGGAGCGGGAGGTGCTGTCCTGTCTCGGTGAGGGCCTGTCCAACGCCGGTGTCGCCGCTCGCCTCGGGATGGCCGAGGCGACCGTGAAGACGCACGTCAGCCGTCTGCTGGGGAAGCTCGAACTGCGCAGTCGGGTCCAAGCGGCGGTGCTGGCACAGGAGTTGGGGATCTAAGGCACATTCCGGCACAGTGGTCCAGACCTATTGACCTATGGTCCAGACCTTTCTATTCTCGCGGCACTGTGGGGTGTGAAGGCTCAGTCACGCCCCCTCCGACGACTCCCGACGAGGAGGCGCAGCATGCGCTTCAGACACAGAGCCGTGGCAGGGTTCGCGACACTGTTGCTCCCGCTGGCCGGACTGGTCGGCCTCGCGAGCCCCGCCCAGGCCGCGACGACCGCCACCGCCACCTACACCAAGAGCTCCGACTGGGGCACCGGCTTCGAGGGCAAGTGGACGGTGAAGAACACCGGCACCACGGCCATCAGCTCCTGGACCGTCGAGTGGGACTTCCCCTCCGGCACGTCCGTCACCTCGGCCTGGGACGCCGACGTCACCTCCTCCGGCACCCACTGGACCGCCAAGAACAAGTCCTACAACGGGTCCATCGCCGCCGGCGCCTCCGTCTCCTTCGGCTTCAACGGCGCGGGCTCCGGCTCGCCGTCCAACTGCAAGCTCAACGGCGACAGCTGCGACGGCACGACCGTCCCCGGTGACGCGGCCCCGTCCGCGCCCGGCACCCCGACCGCCTCCTCGATCACCGACACCTCGGTGAAGCTCACCTGGAGCGCGGCCACCGACGACAAGGGCGTCAAGAACTACGACGTGCTGCGCGACGGCGCCAAGGTCGCGACGGTCACGACCACCTCGTACACCGACACCGGCCTCACCGCCAGCACCGACTACTCGTACACGGTCCGGGCCCGTGACACCGCCGACCAGACCGGGCCGGCCGGCGGCGCGGTCGCGGTCCACACCACCGGCGGCACCACTCCCCCGCCCACCGGCAACAAGGTCAAGCTCGGCTACTTCACCGAGTGGGGCATCTACGGCCGCAACTACAACGTCAAGAACCTGGTGACGTCCGGCTCGGCCGCGAAGATCACGCACATCAACTACGCCTTCGGCAACGTCACCGGCGGCAAGTGCGCGATCGGCGACTCCTACGCCGACTACGACAAGGCGTTCACCGCGGACCAGTCCGTCAGCGGCGCCGCCGACACCTGGGACCAGCCGCTGCGCGGCAACTTCAACCAGCTGCGGCAGCTGAAGGCGAAGTACCCCCACATCAAGGTGCTGTGGTCCTTCGGCGGCTGGACCTGGTCCGGCGGCTTCGCGCAGGCCGCGGCCAACCCCGCCGCCTTCGCGCAGTCCTGCTACGACCTGGTCGAGGACCCGCGCTGGGCCGACGTCTTCGACGGCATCGACATCGACTGGGAGTACCCGAACGCCTGCGGTCTGTCCTGCGACACCAGCGGGGCGGCGGCCTACAAGAACCTGATGCAGGCCCTGCGCGCCAAGTTCGGCACGGGCAACCTGGTCACCGCGGCCACCACGGCCGACGGCACCTCCGGCGGCAAGGTCGACGCCGCCGACTACGCGGGCGCCGCGCAGTACGTCGACTGGTACAACGTGATGACGTACGACTTCTTCGGCGCCTTCGACGCGGACGGCCCGACCGCGCCGCACTCCCCGCTCACCACCTACAGCGGTATCCCGCAGGCCGGATTCACCACGGCCGACGCGATCGCCAAGTTCAAGTCGAAGGGCGTGGCCGCGAGCAAGCTGCTCATCGGCATCGGCTTCTACGGACGCGGCTGGACCGGAGTCACCCAGGCGGCACCCGGCGGCACGGCGACGGGTCCGGCGGCCGGCACCTACGAGCAGGGCATCGAGGACTACAAGGTCCTCAAGACGTCCTGCCCGGCCAACGGCACGATCGCCGGTACGGCGTACGCGTACTGCGGCAACAACTGGTGGTCCTACGACACCCCGGCCACCATCGGCACCAAGATGACGTGGGCCAAGAACCAGGGTCTGGGCGGCGCGTTCTTCTGGGAGTTCAGCGGCGACACCAGCAACGGTGAACTGGTGAGCGCCATCAACAGCGGCATGTCGTAAAGAAGTTACCGCCCCGTAGCCACGTTCACTCCCCCTGGGCTTCTTCGTCCGGGGGAGAGTGGACGTGGCTACGCCACATTCACTCGTTGTCCGGGCGGGGCCGCCTCGAGCCACGCGAGGAAACCGGTCAGCGCGTCATCGCTCATGGCGAGTTCGAGACGCGTGCCCCGGTGCAGACAGGTGAGGATCACCGCGTCGGACAGCAGCGCCAGTTCCTCCTCGCCCTCGGGGACGCGGCGGCCGGCCACCTCGATCGCGGAGCGCTCCAGAACGCGGCGCGGGCGAGGAGCGTAGGAGAAGACGCGGTACCACTCGATGCGGTCGCCGTTGTAGCGGGCGACCCCGTAGCTCCACCCCTTGCCACTGATGTCGGATTTCTCCGGCACATCCCAGCGCAGGCTGCAGTCGAAGGTTCCGCCGGAGCGTTGGATGAGCCTGCGGCGCAGCCCGAAGACGAACAGCCCCAGCACCACGAGGGCCACGACCACACCGCACACAGTCAGAGCGAGGACCATCGACACCGACCTCCTCGTCTCCTAGGTAACGGAATGGAAAAAAGACCCGTATTCACCTCAGCCGCGGCCGGGGCCGGATTCCTCCGGTCCCAGCCGCGGCTGAGTGACGTCATCGTGTGGCGTACGGGATCAGTGTCCCGCCGCCGCACGCAGTCGGACGTCCGCGCGACGCTCGGCGAAGGCGTCGCCCTCTGCCTTCGCGCGCTCGAGCTCCCGCTCCGCGCGCTGGACGTCGATCTCGTCCGACAGCTCGGCGATCTCGGCCAGCAGCGACAGCTTGTTGTCGGCGAACGAGATGAAACCGCCGTGCACCGCGGCGACGACCGTTCCACCATCACTCGTACGGATGGTCACCGGGCCCGACTCCAGCACACCGAGCAGCGGCTGGTGACCGGGCATGACGCCGATGTCGCCGGACGTGGTGCGCGCGACGACCAGGGTGGCCTCGCCGGACCAGACCTCACGGTCGGCCGCGACCAGCGCGACGTGCAGCTCAGCAGCCAAGGGTGGCTCCTCGGGTCACCACCCGGCGGTAGTGCCGGGTGTTGGGGTCAATTCTAGTAGGCGTACGAAGAGGGGCGGGACACACCCCGCACGAGCGCGCGTCCCGCCCCTCCTCACGAGCACGTGGCTCAGGAGACGCCGAGCTCCTTGGCGTTGGCCTTGAGGTCCTCGATGCCACCGCACAGGAAGAACGCCTGCTCCGGGAAGTGGTCGTACTCACCGTCGATGATCGCGTTGAACGCGGTGATCGACTCGTCCAGCGGGACGTCCGACCCGTCGACGCCGGTGAACTGCTTGGCGACGTGGGTGTTCTGGGACAGGAAGCGCTCCACGCGACGGGCACGGTGGACGGTGAGCTTGTCCTCCTCGCCCAGCTCGTCGATACCGAGGATCGCGATGATGTCCTGGAGGTCCTTGTACTTCTGCAGCACCGTCTTGACGCGCATGGCGGTGTTGTAGTGGTCCGCCGCGATGTAGCGGGGGTCCAGGATCCGGGACGTGGAGTCCAGCGGGTCCACGGCCGGGTAGATGCCCTTCTCGGAGATCGGACGGGAAAGCACCGTCGTCGCGTCGAGGTGGGCGAACGTGGTGGCCGGGGCCGGGTCGGTCAGGTCGTCCGCGGGGACGTAGATCGCCTGCATCGAGGTGATCGAGTGACCACGGGTCGAGGTGATGCGCTCCTGGAGGAGACCCATCTCGTCGGCCAGGTTCGGCTGGTAACCCACCGCGGAGGGCATACGGCCGAGCAGGGTCGAGACCTCGGAACCGGCCTGCGTGAAGCGGAAGATGTTGTCGATGAAGAACAGCACGTCCTGCTTCTGCACATCGCGGAAGTACTCCGCCATGGTCAGACCCGCGAGGGCCACGCGCAGACGGGTGCCCGGGGGCTCGTCCATCTGACCGAAGACCAGGGCGGTCTTGTCGATGACGCCCGACTCCGCCATCTCCTCGATGAGGTCGTTGCCCTCACGCGTGCGCTCACCGACACCGGCGAACACGGAGACACCGTCGTGGTTGTTGGCGACGCGGTAGATCATCTCCTGGATGAGCACCGTCTTGCCGACGCCGGCACCACCGAACAGACCGATCTTGCCGCCCTTGACGTACGGGGTCAGCAGGTCGATGACCTTGACGCCGGTCTCGAACATCTCGGTCTTCGACTCGAGCTCGTCGAAGTTCGGCGCCTTGCGGTGGATGGACCAGCGCTCACCGTCGTAGGTCTCGTCGACGTTCAGCACCTCACCGAGGGTGTTGAACACCTTGCCCTTGGTGAAGTCGCCGACCGGGACGGTGATGCCCGTGCCGGTGTTGGTGACCGGGGCCTGGCGGACCAGACCGTCGGTGGGCTGCATCGAGATCGTGCGGACCAGGCCGTCACCCAGGTGCTGGGCGACCTCCAGGGTCAGCGTCTTCTTCTTGCCGGCCTCGGCCGGGTCGGAGATCTCGACGTGAAGGGCGTTGTAGATCTCCGGCATGGCGTCGACGGGGAATTCCACGTCGACGACCGGGCCGATGACCCGGGCGACGCGGCCCGTGGCAACGGCCGTCTCAACTGTCGTCGTCATTACCTGTCACTCCCCGCGGTCGCGTCGGCCAGGGCTGCAGAGCCACCGACGATCTCGCTGATTTCCTGGGTGATTTCGGCCTGGCGGGCCGCGTTGGCAAGTCGGGAGAGGGTCTCGATGAGCTCTCCGGCGTTGTCGGTCGCCGACTTCATCGCGCGCCGCGTCGCGGCGTGCTTGGAGGCGGCCGACTGGAGAAGCGCGTTGTAGACGCGGCTCTCCACATAGCGCGGCAGCAGGGCGTCGAGGACGTCCTCCGCCGACGGCTCGAAGTCGAACAGCGGAAGGATCTCGTCCTTCGTCGCCGACTCCTGAGCCACCTCGTCGAGGCTGAGCGGCAGCAGCCGGTCGTCGAGCGCCGTCTGCGTCATCATCGACACGAACTCGGTGAACACGATGTGGATCTCGTCCACACCGCCGTCCGCCGTCTCCGTCTCGATGGCCTCGATCAGCGGAGCCGCCACCTTCTTGGCGTCCGCGTACGTCGGCTCGTCGGTGAACCCGGACCACGACTCCGCGACCTTGCGCTCACGGAAGTTGTAGTGGGCGAGGCCACGACGGCCGACGATGTACGTGTCGACCTGCTTGCCCTCGCGCTCCAGGCGCTCGGTCAGCTTCTCCGCGGCCTTGATGGCGTTGGAGTTGAAGGCGCCGGCCAGACCGCGGTCGCTGGTCAGGAGCAGTACCGCGGACCGCACGACCGTCTCGGCCTGCGTGGTCAGCGGGTGCTTCGTGTTCGATCCGGTACCGACCGCCGTGACCGCGCGGGTGAGCTCGGTCGCGTACGGCGTGGAGGCCGTCACCTTGCGCTGCGCCTTGACGACACGCGAGGCGGCGATCATCTCCATCGCCTTGGTGATCTTCTTGGTCGCGGTGACGGATCGGATGCGACGCTTGTAGACCCGGAGCTGGGCTCCCATGAGTCAGGTCCCTTCCTTACGTCACTTGGCCGCGGCCGGGGCGTCCTCGCCCAGGAGCTTGCCGTCCGAGGTCTCGAACTGCTTCTTGAACTCGGCGATGGCGTCCGCGATGGCGGTGAGGGTGTCGTCCGACATCTTGCCGCCCTCCTTGATGGAGGTCATGAGGCCCTGCTCCTTGCGGTGCAGGTACTCCAGGAGCTCCTTCTCGAAGCGGCGGACGTCGGCGACCGGTACGTCGTCCATACGTCCGGTGGTACCGGCCCACACGGAGACGACCTGGTCCTCGGTCGGCATCGGCTGGTACTGAGGCTGCTTGAGCAGCTCGACCAGACGCTGACCGCGCTCCAGCTGCGACTTCGACGCGGCGTCCAGGTCGGAACCGAAGGCGGCGAACGCCTCCAGCTCGCGGTACTGGGCGAGGTCGAGGCGAAGCCGGCCGGAGACCTGCTTCATCGCCTTGTGCTGCGCGGAACCACCGACTCGGGAGACGGAGATACCGACGTTCAGCGCGGGGCGCTGACCGGCGTTGAACAGGTCCGACTCCAGGAAGCACTGGCCGTCGGTGATGGAGATGACGTTGGTCGGGATGAACGCCGACACGTCGTTCGCCTTGGTCTCGACGATCGGCAGACCCGTCATCGAACCGGCGCCCAGCTCGTCGGAGAGCTTCGCGCAGCGCTCCAGCAGACGGGAGTGCAGGTAGAAGACGTCACCGGGGTAGGCCTCGCGCCCCGGCGGACGGCGGAGCAGCAGGGACACGGCGCGGTAGGCGTCGGCCTGCTTCGAGAGGTCGTCGAAGATGATGAGGACGTGCTTGCCCTCGTACATCCACTGCTGACCGATGGCCGAACCGGTGTACGGCGCCAGGTACTTGAAGCCGGCCGGGTCGGACGCCGGGGCGGCGACGATGGTCGTGTACTCCAGCGCGCCGGCCTCTTCGAGGGCGCCACGCACGGAGGCGATGGTCGAGCCCTTCTGACCGATGGCCACGTAGACGCAGCGGACCTGCTTCTTCGGGTCGCCGGAGCGCCAGTTGTCGCGCTGGTTGATGATCGTGTCGACAGCCAGGGCGGTCTTGCCGGTCTGGCGGTCACCGATGATCAGCTGACGCTGACCACGGCCGACCGGGGTCATCGCGTCGACGGCCTTGTAGCCGGTCTCCATCGGCTCGTGCACCGACTTACGGGCCATGACGCCCGGAGCCTGCAGCTCAAGGGCGCGGCGGCCGGACGTCTCGATCTCGCCGAGACCGTCGATCGGGGCACCGAGCGGGTCGACGACGCGGCCGAGGTAGCCCTCGCCGACGGCCACGGAGAGCACCTCACCGGTACGGGTGACCGGCTGACCCTCCTCGATGCCGCTGAACTCACCGAGAACGACGCAACCGATTTCACGCTCTTCGAGGTTGAGCGCGAGACCGAGGGTGCCGTCCTCGAACTTCAGCAGTTCGTTGGCCATGGCCGAGGGGAGGCCCTCGACCTTCGCGATACCGTCGCCGGCCAGCGTGACCGTACCGACCTCCTCGCGCGAGGCCGCGTCCGGCTTGTACGACTGGACGAAGTTCTCCAGCGCGTCCCGGATCTCATCCGGCCGGATCGTGAGCTCCGCCATCTGGGTTCCCTGCTCTCCTTGTTGGGCCCGAAGTTTCACTTTGGGGGGATGGGGACTCCCCCCGTAAAAGAGGTGAATCCTCTGCACGGCCCAACCGGGCCGTAGGTGCGTACTTACTGCTTATGAAGTTGCTGTCAGCTCGCCAGGCGGCGGCCGGCGTCCTCGATGCGGTCCGCGATGGAGCCGTTGATGACCTCGTCGCCGACCTGCACCCGGATCCCGCCGAGGACCTCGGGGTCCACGTCGATGTTGAGGTGCATCGGGTGGCCGTAGAGCTTCGCCAGGGCGGCACCCAGGCGCTGCTTCTGCGCGTCACTCAGCGGAACGGCCGAGGTGACGACAGCCACCAGGCGGTTCCGGCGCTCGGCGGCGAGCTTGGACAGGGACTCCAGTCCCGCTTCCAGGCTACGTCCCCGCGGCGCGGTCACAAGACGCGTCACCAGACGCTCGGTGGTCGGCTTCGCGCGGCCGCCGAGCAGCCGGTGCAGCAGCTCGGTCTTGGCCGCGGCGGTGGCCTTGCGGTCGGTCAGCGCGGAGCGCAGCCCGGTGTTCGAGGAGACGATCCGGCCGAAGCGGAACAGTTCGTCCTCGACGTCGTCGAGCTCGCCCGACTTCTGCGCCGCGGTGAGGTCGGCGGTGTCCGCCAGCTCCTCCAGCGCGTCCACCAGGTCACGCGACTGCGACCAGCGCGAGCGCACCAGGCCGGACACCAGGTCGACGGTCGTGCCGCCGACCTGATCGCCGAGGATGCGCCGCACCAGCTCGGCCTTGGCCTCGCCGGGCTGCGCCGGGTCGGTGAGGACCCGACGCAGCGACACCTCGCGGTGGAGCAGCGCGGTGACGGCGGCCAGCTCCTCGGAGAGCTGGGCCGCGTCCACGGACGTGCTGTCCGTCAGCGCGTCGAGACGCTCACGGGCTGCTGCGAGTGCCTCGCGGCTGGCTCCGTGCGCAGTCATCGAGCCGCCTCGGCCTTCTCCTCGAGCTCGCCGAGGAAGCGGTCGATGACGCGGCTCTGCCGGGCGTGGTCCTCGAGGGACTCGCCGACGAGCTTGCCGGCCAGCTCGGTGGCGAGCTTGCCGACGTCCTGGCGCAGCGCGGACGAGGCGGCCTTGCGGTCGGCCTCGATCTGGGCGTGACCGGCGGCGACGATCTCCTCGCGCTGCCGCTGTCCTTCCGCGCGCATCTCCGCGATGAGCGTGGCACCCTGCTCCTGCGCCTCCTGGCGCAGCCGCGCGGCCTCGTGACGGGCCTCGGCGAGCTGGGCCTTGTACTGCTCGAGGACGCTCTGGGCCTCGGTCTGCGCGGCCTCGGCCTTCTCGATACCGCCCTCGATGGCCTCGCGCCGCTCTTCCAGAACCTTGTTGATGGTCGGGAGGAGCTTCTTGGCGAGGAAGCCGAAGACGATGACGAAGGCGATGAAGCCGATGACGAGCTCGGGGATCGGCGGGATGAGGGGATTTTCCATCTCCTCAGCCGCGATATTGAGCAGCTGGCTCATATCAGTGCCTTTCGTCTAGTGGACTGGTCGTCGATGAACGATCAGACGCCGTAGACGAACGGCATGACCAGGCCGATGAGGGCGAGCGCCTCACAGAAGGCGAAGCCGAGGATCTGGTTGGCGCGGATCAGACCGGCGGCCTCAGGCTGGCGGGCGAGCGCCTGGGTGCCGTTACCGAAGATGATGCCGACGCCGACGCCGGGGCCGATGGCAGCAAGGCCGTAACCGATCGAGCCGAGCGAGCCGGAGACAGCGGCAAGGGTCTGGGACATGCCAGTTCTTCCTTTTCTTTACGGACCGGTGGGGGTTGGCCACCGGACGACTGCGGGTTCGAGAAGGGGCGCTCAGTGGTGCTCGGCCAGCGCGCCCTGGATGAAGGTGCAGGTCAGCAGTACGAAGACGTAGGCCTGCAGGGCCTGGATGAACAGCTCGAAGGCCGTCATGACGATCACCATGATGAACGAGACACCCGCGTAGGCGATCCCGATGCCGTTGAGCAGGTACCAGCTGGCGATCGTGAACAGCAGCAGCAGCGTGTGACCCGCGAACATGTTCGCGAAGAGTCGCACCGCGTGCGTGAAGGGCCGGACGATCAGGTTCGACAGGAACTCGATGAACATGGCCAGCGGGAGAACCGGGCCCAGCGACTTGTCGTAGCCGGTGAAGTTCTTGAAGGCGCCGACGAAGCCGTGCCGCTTGAAGGTCAGCGAGACCCACAGCACGTACACGATCGCCGCCAGAACGGCCGGGTAGGAGATGATCGCCGTCACCGGGAACTGGGCGATCGGAATGATCGACCAGAGGTTCATCATCCAGATGAAGAAGAACAGCGAGACGACCAGCGGGACGTACTTCTCGCCCTCCTTCTTGCCGATGGTCTCGTAGACGACACCGCGGCGGACGAAGTCGTAGCCCGCCTCCGCGACCATCTGGAGCTTGCCCGGGACCACCTTCGGCTTGCGGAAGGCCGCCCAGAAGAAGCCGACGATGATGATCGAGCCGAGCAGCGCCAGCAGCATCGTCTTGTTGAAGTACACGTTGCTGTCACCGTCGCCCCAGAGGGGCTCGAACAGGAACGAGTGCAGGCCGGGAGCCGGGAAGCCACAGCCGTCGAAGATGTGGCAGTCGGTCTCGAAGGCGAGCACCTGCGTCGGGTCAGCACTCACCGCGGGCTCCTTCAGCGTGGCGCATGGGTACGGCAACCTCGTTGTGTCGGCGCGGCGCACGGCCGCGGTTCGGCACTGGACTGGTGTTTCGGATGTGGGGGCGGCTGTGGGGCATCAAGCCTCGCGATTGAGCAGGCGTCAGCTCAGATGCCCGCGCCCGCGATGCCGCAGTTGGCACCGGACGATAGCAGGGTCGCTGATGCGTCCTTATCCCGGCCCTACCCCTCACGACGAGTGCCCCGGGTTCTTGGGCTGGCCACCCGTCGAAGAGCTGGTCGAGTCGGGTTCGACGTACAGGATCTTTGACTTCATGTGCGCACGCGCCTGCGCGCCGATCCACGCCAGGGTGGTGGCGACAAGCGTGAGGGCGAATGCCTTGGGGTTGAACAGTGTCGTGTTCTTGAAGATCGCGACAAAGACGAACAGCAGAAGGATCTGTGCCGTGTAGAGCATCAGGCCCATCGCCTGGAACAGGTGCGGAAGCGATTTGGCAGTGCGCTGCAGAACATAGAGACCGAGCCCCATGAAGACGATCACGACCAGTGTCGCCACGGCCGCCCCGATCGCTCCCTTGCCGCCGGCCACCACAGCGCTGACGACGGCGGCAACAGCGCCGACGGCAGCCGTGGGCACGGCAGCCTGGAGGAGGATCCGGACGTCATTGGACGGCATGGCGGCAACTCCGCTTTCACAGGGGGCAGGTGTCGTCATGGACGAGCGTAGTCCCGGGGCCGAGTGTCGATGACCTCGCGCCAATGGACCGTCGCATTACGGTCCTTCGGCTCTATCCCGGGTTCTCGTGAACCGTATCACAAACTATTTGATGCGGTCTTTACCAAGTGGGTGTGCTGGGTGTCACACATGAGAGTGAAGCTGCCCGTCTGCGCGCGAACCCGGCCGAGTTGTCTGGTATTGGGGAGCTTTGCTCCCCCACGATTTGGCAATGCTCTAGTCAGATTCTTACCTTGAGCGTCAGCGCGACGACTCCGCTTTCCCCCGGTCCGGAACGCTTTGCCGGGGGCCGACGGCGGTCGCCCCGTTGACTCCCGAGACGCCGACCGTGACCGGAGTGCGCTGTTCCTCCCCAGTCGGAGCGGACTCCACCGACCCGGCCGCCGCCGCGGCGGCGCGGCGCCGGCGGTAGCGGGGCGGCACGAAGGCCTCGGCCCAGCGCGGGGTCCGCGGGGTGAAGCGGGGCAGCAGAAGCAGGAGCAGCCCGATCGCGCTGAGCGCCGCCACACCGAGCACGCTCCACATGGCCCCGGAGTTGACGGAGTAGGCGAGCGCGCCGAAGGCGATCAGCGCCGACCAGAAGTACATGATCAGCACCGCCCTGCTGTGCGAGTGCCCGATCTCCAGCAACCGGTGGTGCAGGTGGCCGCGGTCGGCAGCGAACGGCGACTGGCCGCGCCAGGTGCGGCGCACGATGGCCAGCACCAGGTCGGCGGCCGGCACGGCGATGATCGTCAGCGGCAGCAGCAGCGGGATGTAGACGGGGACCGTCTGGTGCACGGCCGCCTTCTCCGACCCGGCGAACAGCTTGAGCGCGTCCGGGTCGACCTGTCCGGTCACGGAGATCGCGCCCGCGGCGAGGACCAGCCCGATCAGCATCGAGCCGGAGTCGCCCATGAACACCCGCGCGGGATGCATGTTGTGCGGCAGGAAGCCGAGGCACATGCCCATCAGGATCGCCGCGAACAGCGTGGCCGGGGCGGCGGCCTCGACGCCGTACGAGTACCAGATCCGGTAGGCGTAGAGGAAGAACGCGGCGGCCGCGATGCACACCATGCCGGAGGCGAGGCCGTCGAGGCCGTCGACGAAGTTGACCGCGTTGATGGTGATGACCACGAGCGCGACCGTCAGCAGGGTGCCCTGCCACTGGGTCAGCGCGACCGAGCCGATGCCCGGGATCGGCAGCCACAGGATGGTCAGACCCTGCATGACCATGACGCCGGCGGCGATCATCTGGCCGCCGAGCTTGATCAGGGCGTCGATCTCGAACTTGTCGTCAAGGACGCCGATCAGCCAGATCAGGGCGGCCCCGGAGAGCAGGGCCCGCGGTTCGTTGGACTTCTCGAACACCTCGTTGAGGTTGGTCAGGTGGTCCGCGACCAGCAGGCCCGCGCACAGGCCGAAGAACATGGCGATCCCGCCGAGCCGCGGAGTGGGCTCCCGGTGCACGTCACGTGCCCGGATCTCCGGCATCGCTCCGGCCACGATCGCGAACTTCCGCACCGGCCCTGTCAGCAGATACGTCACCGCGGCCGTGACGCAGAGCGTCAGCAGGTATTCACGCACGGGCTTCCCCACAGGTCTCGCTGGCCATCTCAGCCCCACACCCTAGCGACGGACGCATACGTATGAGGACTTCCGGGTAGCGACGATGGTTGCACGAGTGGCTGTGGGCATGGGGCCACACCGGTGCGCCTACCCGCGCTCAGCCGGGATACGGCGGAAATCCGCCGACCAGCTCCCGCACTTCTTCACGGACGCTCGGTGTCTCCGCCTCCCCCCGCAGCACGCCCCCGAACCACGCGGCGATCCGCGCCATCTCCTGCTGCCCCATGCCCTGCGTGGTCACCGCGGCGGTGCCCAGCCGCAGGCCACGGGCGTCGCCGTGGGGCAGCGCACAGCAGTCCAGGACCATCCCGGCGGCGATCAGCCGCCCGCGGGCGGTCCGTCCGTCGACGCCGAGGGGGGCGGGATCGGCGGTGATCAGATGGGTGTCGGTGCCTCCGGTGGTGACGACCAGCCCCTCGGCGGCCAGCCCCGCCGCGAGCACCCGCGCGTTGGCGACCACCTGATGGGCGTACGCGCCGAACGCCGGAGTCGCCGCCTCGCCGAACGCGACGGCCTTGGCGGCGATGGTGTGCATCTGCGCGCCGCCCTGCGTGAACGGGAAGACGGCCCGGTCGACGCGCTCGGCGAGCTCCGACCCGCACAGGACCATCCCGCCGCGCGGCCCGCGCAGCACCTTGTGGGTGGTGGCGCACACGATGTCGGCGTACGGCACCGGATTCGGCGCCGCTCCCCCCGCGACCAGCCCCATCGGGTGGGCGGCGTCCGCGATGAGGTACGCGCCGACCTCGTCGGCCACCTCCCGGAAGCGGGCGTAGTCGATGTGCCGCGGGTAGGCGATGGAGCCGCACACGATCGCCTTGGGCCGGTGGCCGCGGGCCAGGGTGCGCACCTGGTCGTAGTCGATCAGGCCGGTCTCCGCGTCGACGCCGTACCCGACGAAGTCGAACCAGCGGCCGGAGAAGTTGGCGGGCGAGCCGTGGGTGAGATGACCGCCGTACGGCAGGCCCAGGGCGAGGACGGTGTCGCCGGGCCGGAGCAGCGCGGCGTACGCGGCGAGCACCGCGGAGGAACCGGAGTGGGACTGCACGTTGGCGTGCGCGGCCCCGAACAGCGCCTTGGCCCGCTCCACGGCGAGGCGTTCGGCCACGTCGACGATCTCGCAGCCGCCGTGGTACCGGGCGCCCGGATATCCCTCGGCGTACTTGTTGGCGAGCGGCGAGCCGAGGGCGGCCAGCACGGCCGGCGAACTGAAGTTCTCGGCGGCGACGAGCTGGAGCGTCGTCGACTGCCGGTCGAGTTCGCCGAGCAGGATCTCGGCCAGCTCGGGGTCCTGCCGCCGCAGGACATCGGCCTCGAGGGTATGGGTGACCGACATGGTGGGCTCCGGGGGCGTCGACGGTGACGTACGTCCAATGTAGGCCCGGGACCGGCGGGGTGCTCGGCCGTTGCGGCCGTTGAGGTGTACGGCGGCTACGTCTTGGCGGGGACGCCCGTGAGCGCCGTCACCACGGGGTCCAGCGCCTGGTGTATCTCGTCCCCGATCGACCGGAAGAACGGCAACGGCGCCCCGTACGGGTCGAAGACCTCGTCCGCCTCCGCGGTGGGGGCCAGCAGCCAGCCGCGCAGCGCCGCCGCCGCGCGCACCAGCGCACGCGCGCGTGCGACCACGCCGTCCTCCAGCGGGGGCAGGGTCGCGGTGTCTATCGCCCGCACCAGGCGGGTGAACTCCTTCAGGGTGAAGGTGCGCAGACCCGCCGAGTGACCCATGGAGATCACCTGGGCGCGGTGGTCGCGGGTGGCGGTCAGCACCAGGTCGGCCCTGATCACGTGCTCGTCGAGCAGCTCCCGGCCGGTGAACCCGGAGGGGTCCGCGCCGAATTCGGCCAGCACGGTCTCCGCGTTGGCCTCCATGGAGGCGCCCTCGTGGCCCCAGGTGCCCGCGCTCTCCACGATCAGCCCGCCCCACAGGGGGTCGCCGAGCCGGTCCGCCAGGGCATGGCGGGTCAGCCGCTCGGTGATCGGCGAGCGGCACACGTTGCCGGTGCTGACGTGGAGGATGCGGAAGCTGTCGCGGGGAAGGCCTTGTTCGAACAGGTTTCCCGTCTCTTCCCCGTTGCCTATGCCACGCCCCGCGTCAGGGGCTGTCAATTCGCCACCTCGAGGTCGGGTACGACCTTGCGCAGCTCCTCCGCGGAGATCGCGCCCGCGCGCAGCAGCAGCGGCACCTCACGGGTGACGTCGACGATCGAGGACGGGACGTTGCCGGGGGTGGGGCCGCCGTCCAGGTAGACGGAGACGGAGTCGCCGAGCATCTCCTGCGCGGCGTCGCAGTCCTCCGGCGCCGGGTGGCCCGTGAGGTTCGCCGAGGACACGGCCAGCGGCCCGAACTCGGTCAGCAGTTCGATGGCGACCGGGTGCAGCGGCATGCGCACGGCAACCGTGCCCCGGGTGTCCCCCAGGTCCCACTGCAGCGACGGCTGGTGCTTGGCGACGAGCGTGAGCGCGCCCGGCCAGAACGCGTCGACGAGCTCCCAGGCCAGCTCGGAGAAGTCCGTGACCAGGCCGTGCAGCGTGTTCGGAGAACCGATGAGGACGGGCGTGGGCATGTTGCGCCCCCGGCCCTTGGCCTCCAGCAGGTCGGACACCGCTTCGGAGGAGAACGCGTCGGCACCGATGCCGTACACCGTGTCGGTGGGCAGCACCACGAGTTCGCCACGACGGACGGCTGAGGCGGCCTCGCGCAGACCGGTCACGCGGTCGGTCGCGTCGTTGGTGTCGTATCGCCGTGCCACTAGCGGGCCTCCTCGTACACGTACTGCGGGACGGAAGTTCGGGGCGCGCTCACGGCATCGCCCGGCGGGCGGTCGCGAAACGCGGCCGGTTGTTGAGGTCGGGATGGTCGGCCGCGTCGGCCCAGCCCCGCTCCTCGGTGAAGATCCACGGCACCTGGCCGCCCTGGGTGTCGGCGTGCTCGACGACGACGACACCGCCGGGGCGCAGCAGGCGGTGCGCGGTGCGTTCCAGGCCGCGGATGAGTTCGAGGCCGTCCTCGCCCGAGAACAGGGCGAGTTCGGGGTCGTAGTCCCGCGCCTCGGGAGCGACGTACTCCCATTCGGTGAGCGGGATGTACGGCGGATTGGAGATGACCAGGTCGACCTGGCCGTCGAGGTCGGGGAAGGCGTCCAGGGCGTTGCCCTGGCGCAGGTCGACCCTGGACCCCTCGGTGTTCTTGCGGGTCCACCGCAGGGCGTCCTCGGACAGCTCCACGGCGTGCACCCGCGAGCGCGGGACCTCCTGGGCGAGGGCGAGCGCGATCGCGCCCGAGCCCGTGCACAGGTCCACGATCAGCGGCTCGACGACGTCCATCGCGCGTACGGCGTCTATGGCCCAGCCGACCACGGACTCCGTCTCGGGTCGCGGCACGAACACCCCGGGGCCCACCTGGAGTTCCAGGTACCGGAAGAAGGCCCGGCCGGTGATGTGCTGGAGCGGCTCGCGCTGCTCACGGCGCGCGATGACCTCCCAGTACCGGGCGTCGAAGTCCGTGTCCTTCACGGAGTGCAGCGCGCCCCGCTTCACGCCGTGCACGAACGCGGCGAGCTCCTCGGCGTCGTTGCGCGGCGAGGGCACGCCTGCGTCGGCCAGCCGCTGGGTGGCCTGGGCCACCTCTGCGAGCAGCAGGTTCACGCTCGTCCTCCGGTAGGTGTACGGGGCTTACGCGGCTGCGAGCTTGGCGGCCGAGTCCGCGTCCACGCAGGCCTGGATCATCGCGTCGAGGTCGCCGTCCAGGACCTGGTCCAGGTTGTACGCCTTGAAGCCGACGCGGTGGTCCGAGATGCGGTTCTCGGGGAAGTTGTACGTGCGGATCTTCTCGGAGCGGTCGACGGTGCGGACCTGGCTGCGGCGGGCGTCGGCGGCCTCCCGCTCCGCCTCCTCCTGTGCCGCGGCGAGCAGCCTGGAGCGCAGGATACGCAGTGCCTGCTCCTTGTTCTGCAGCTGGCTCTTCTCGTTCTGGCAGGAGGCGACGACTCCGGTGGGAATGTGCGTGATGCGCACGGCGGAGTCGGTCGTGTTGACGGACTGGCCGCCGGGCCCCGAGGACCGGTACACGTCGATGCGCAGGTCGTTGGGGTTGACCTCGACGTCGACCTCCTCGGCCTCGGGCGTGACGAGCACACCGGCCGCTGAGGTGTGGATACGGCCCTGGGACTCGGTGGCCGGCACGCGCTGGACGCGGTGCACACCGCCCTCGTACTTCATGCGGGCCCAGACGCCCTGGCCGGGCTCGGTCGCACCCTGGCCGCCCTTGGTCTTCACGGCGACCTGGACGTCCTTGTAGCCGCCCAGCTCGGACTCGGTGGCGTCGATGATCTCGGTCTTCCAGCCGACGCGCTCGGCGTAGCGCAGGTACATCCGCAGCAGGTCGCCGGCGAACAGGGCCGACTCGTCGCCGCCCGCGCCCGCCTTGATCTCGAGGATGACGTCCTTGTCGTCGCTGGGGTCGCGCGGGACCAGGAGCAGCCGCAGCTTCTCCGTCAGTTCCTCGCGCTGCTTCTCCAGCTCCTTGACCTCGGCGACGAAGTCCGGGTCGTCGGCGGCGAACTCGCGCGCGGTCACGATGTCGTCGCCGGTCTGCTTCCAGGAGCGGTACGTGGCGACGATCGGGGTGAGCTCGGCGTAGCGCTTGTTCAGCTTGCGCGCGTTGGCCTGGTCGGAGTGCACCGACGGATCGGCGAGCTTGGTCTCCAGGTCGGCGTGCTCACCGACGAGATCCTCGACGGCCTCGAACATCTTGGGCTCCTGTGCTGCGAACGGAAGGGAAGGCGGGCGACCAAAAACGCCGGTCCCCGGGAGCCCCGGGACGGGGCACCGTGGACCGGCGCTGGCGGCTCGCTACTTCTTGGAGCCGGCGGCCTTGCCGAAGCGGGCCTCGAAGCGGGCCACACGGCCACCGGTGTCGAGGATCTTCTGCTTGCCCGTGTAGAACGGGTGGCACTCGGAGCAGACCTCGGCACGGACGGTGCCGCTGGAGATCGTGCTGCGGGTGGTGAACGACGCGCCACAGGTGCAGCTGACCTGCGTCTCGACGTACTCGGGGTGGATGTCGCGCTTCAAGGTGTCTCCTAGTTTCGGGAGGGCGCCGGGTCGCAGCCGCGGATTGCGGAGGCGTGAACCGGAGCCGACGTACCAGTCTGCCAGGACTGGCCGCATCCCCCAAAACCGGGGGGCGCCGTGATCTATTCCCCCGGGTGCGCGCGGGGCCCGTACGAGGGGCTACGAGGAGGACACGACGCCCTTGGCGTCGCCGCCGGCGGTGCCCTTGGTGGCGCTCTTCGGGATCGCCCGGTCGTTCTCCAGGGCGGTCCACACCTGCTTCGCCTTGGCCTTCTGCACGATGACGCGGTTCATGTTCGCCGGGTCGTACTGGACCGGCATCGTGACCATGTTCATGTGCGAGGAGCTGATGCCCTTGAGGCCGCTCGCGAAGGACATCAGGGAGTTCACCGAACCCAGGTCCGAGTCGGCCGTGACGGCCTTGGTGGCGGTGTCGGCGAGGTTGTACAGCTTCTTCGGGCTGGTGAACAGGCCGACCTCCTTGACCTGGTCGACCAGCGCCTTGATGAAGGCCTGCTGGAGCTGGATACGGCCGAGGTCGGAGCCGTCGCCGACGCCGTGCCGGGTGCGGACCAGGCCGAGGGCCTGCTCGCCGTCCAGCTGGTGGGTGCCGGCCTTCAGGTTCAGGTGGCTGTCGGGGTCCTTGATCGCCTTGGTGGTGGTCACCCGGACCCCGCCGAGTTCGTCGATCAGCTTCTGGAAGCCGGAGAAGTCGACCTCGAGGTAGTGGTCCATACGGATGCCGCTGAGCGACTCGACGGTCTTCACCGCGCAGGCGGCGCCGCCGGTGGAGTACGCGGAGTTGAACATCACGCCGGACGCGGCGTCGTGGGTGGCGCCCTTGGTGTCGGTGCACTCGGGGCGGTCGATGAGGGTGTCGCGCGGGATGGAGACCACGCTGGCCTTCTTGTGGCCCTGGTAGACGTGCACGACCATCGCGGTGTCGGAGCGGGCGCTGCCGTCGTCGGTGCCGCCGCCGAGCGCCTTGTTGCTGCCGGAGCGGGTGTCCGAGCCGAGGACGAGGATGTTCTCGGAGCCGTTGTCGACCTTGGTGGGCCGGTCGGTGCCGAGGGCCTGGTCGATGTTCACGCTCTTGATGTTGCCGTTGAGCTTGAAGTACAGGTATCCGGCTCCGGTGCCGCCCAGGACGACGATGCCCGCGGCGGTCCAGGCCATCACCAGGATGCCCTTGCGTCGCTTGCTGCGGGGTTTGCGGCGACGGCCCTTGGCGCGGCCACGTGGGCCGTCGGGGCCGGTGCCACCCGGTATGCCGGGCTCCGGCGTGCTCTCGGCGGACATGTGCTCCTCGAATCTCGTCCGGTCGGATACCCCCTGCTTTCAGGGTCAGGCCTGGTCGAAAGCGACCGTATTGCCTCCATCGTCGCTCCACCTGGTCAGACGGCGGAACTCGGCAAAGGGTTGCACGGCGCGCTGTGCCCACCTTCGTGGAGCGGTGGGCACAGCGCGTGACGGCCGGCATCCGGGTGAGCGGCGCTCACCTGCGGGTTCAGCCGAAGAGGTCGTACTGATCGAAACCGGTGCCGACGGAGATCCTTGTGGCGAAGATCTCGCTGGTGGCCTTGCCCGTGCCCTTGTACAGGTAGAGGGTCCCGCCGGGCGTGCGGGCCAGGAAGTCGGCCTTGCCGTCGCCGCTGACGTCGCCGACCGCGTCGAAGGCGTTGTAGCCGCTCCAGGTGCGCACCTTGATCCGGCCGGAGAACGCGCCGGAGCCGGCCTTGCCGGTGCCCTTGTAGAGGTAGACGTACGAGCCGCTCTTGCTGCGGGCGATCAGGTCGGCCTTGCCGTCGCCGGTGAAGTCCCCGTGTGCGCGCAGGGAGTTGTACTGGTTCCAGCCGGAGCCGACCTTCACGCGGGCCGCGAAGGTGCCGTTGCCCTTGCCGGGGTAGATCCACAGCACGCCGGCCGAGTCGACCGAGAGCAGGTCGGGCAGGTAGTCCCCGGTGACGTCGCCGGGGGTGAGGATGCGGGTGCGGGACTTCCAGTCGCTGTAGATCCGCTTGGGGTCGGCCCAGCTCTGGGTGGCCGGGACGTAGCGCCACCAGTAGACGTCGCCGGTCGCGCTCAGCCGGTACACGAAGTCCTGGTAGCCGTCCCGGTTCAGGTCGGTCTGCAGGACGAGGTTGACACCGGTCCAGTCGCCCCAGGACTGACGGGTGCCGAACGAGGTTCCCTTGGAGTCCTTCTCGTAGCCGGTCCTGGTGGAGGCGTTGCGCACCCACAGGTCGGCCTTGTGGTCGCCGCTGAGGTTGGTGTCCTCGACCCGCGGGTAGATCGCGCCGACGAAGGTGCTGACCTTGGCGAACACGCTGTAGGAGCCCTTGGCGACGCAGTCCGTGGCGCCCCAGGAGACGACGCCGACGATCCGGCCGCCGACGACCAGCGGGCCGCCGGAGTCACCGTTGCACGTGGCTGTGGTGCCCGTGTCGCTGCCGGTGGCGGGCTTTCCGGCGCAGACCATGTCGTTCTTGACGAACTCGGCGTAGACGCCGGCGCAGGCGGAGTCCGGCTGGATGGGCAGCGTGGCCGTCTTCAGCGTGTCGGAGATGTCCTGGTCGGTCGAGGAGGTCCGGCCCCAGCCGTAGATCGTGGCGCTGGTCCCGGCGGCGTACGAGGCGGTGTCGCCGGACGTCGTCATACGGATCGGCGTCGCGGTGACGGGCCGGGGCAGGGTGAGGACCGCGACGTCGTCGTCGAAGGTCCGCACGCCGTACGACGGGTGGTTCCACTGCCTCCAGACACCGCTGACGGTGCCGCCGTGCAGGTCGGTGCCCCCGTTGGAGGGGAGTTGAGCGGTCCCCGTGACGATCGCGCCGTGGGCGTGCCAGTCGTAGCCCTTCACGCAGTGCGCGGCGGTGAGGATCTTCGTCGGCGCGATCACGGCACCACCGCAGAAGAAGCCGGTGTCGTCGCTCTCGTCGGTGGTGCCCTGGTCGTCGGTGTACCAGAGCTGCGCCATCCAGGGAGCGGTGGTGATGGTGGTGTCGGTGCCGCTGATGACCTTCGGGTCGACGGCGGAGCCGCTGGTCACGGCGCTCTGAGACGACGTGCTCATCGTCTCGCCGGGGATGTCGTCACCGGCCATCGCGCCGGCGATGCGCTCGCGCAGCTCGGTGAGCGTGGGCGCGGGGGCGGCGGACCGGACCGGCGGCTTCGGCGCGGGGGCGGCGGTGGCCGCGCCGGCGGACGCGGTCAGCAGCGCGGCGGCGACGGCCGCGGCCACACCGGCGGCGGTCAGGGGCAGGGCGATCCGTATCCGGCGTCTGTGCCGACCGGATACGGGCAGGGGCGTGCGCAAGGGGTCCCCCCAGGGAGACAAGAGATGGGACGGGGCGTCTGAGGCACCCGTACCTCTCAGCGCCGAAGGGCCGCCCCCTGTCACTGCTGTGACAGGGGGCGGCCCTCGGTGAGTCCTCTGGTGGGAGGTGACGTCAGTCGCTGTTGCCCGGCGACGGGGTCGTCTTCTGGATCTGCATCAGGAACTCGGCGTTCGACTTCGTCTGCTTCATCTTGTCGAGGAGCAGCTCGATCGCCTGCTGCTGGTCGAGCGCGTGCAGCACACGGCGCAGCTTCCAGGTGATCGCCAGCTCGTCGCTGCCGAGCAGGATCTCTTCCTTACGGGTGCCGGACGCGTCGACGTCCACCGCCGGGAAGATGCGCTTGTCGGCGAGCTTCCGGTCGAGCTTGAGCTCGGCGTTGCCGGTGCCCTTGAACTCCTCGAAGATGACCTCGTCCATGCGGGACCCGGTGTCCACGAGGGCGGTGGCGAGGATCGTGAGCGATCCGCCGTCCTCGATGTTGCGGGCCGCACCGAAGAAGCGCTTCGGCGGGTAGAGGGCGGTCGAGTCGACACCACCGGACAGGATGCGGCCGGAGGCGGGGGCGGCGAGGTTGTACGCACGACCCAGACGCGTGATCGAGTCGAGCAGTACGACGACGTCGTGACCCAGCTCCACCAGGCGCTTGGCGCGCTCGATGGCCAGCTCGGCGACCGTGGTGTGGTCCTCGGCCGGGCGGTCGAAGGTCGAGGAGATGACCTCGCCCTTGACCGAGCGCTGCATGTCGGTGACCTCTTCCGGACGCTCGTCGACCAGGACGACCATCAGGTGGCACTCGGGGTTGTTGTGCGTGATCGCGTTGGCGATCGCCTGCATGATCATGGTCTTGCCGGTCTTCGGCGGGGCCACGATCAGACCGCGCTGGCCCTTACCGATCGGCGCGACGAGGTCGATGATGCGGGTGGTGAGCACGCCCGGGTCGGTCTCCAGACGGAGCCGGTCCTGCGGGTAGAGCGGCGTCAGCTTGTTGAACTCCGGCCGCCCACGCCCGGATTCGGCCGCCATCCCGTTCGCCGAGTCGAGGCGCACGAGCGCGTTGAACTTCTCGCGGCGCTCGCCCTCCTTCGGCTGCCGGACCGCACCGGTGACGTGGTCGCCCTTGCGCAGGCCGTTCTTGCGGACCTGGGCGAGGGAGACGTACACGTCGTTGGGACCCGGCAGGTAGCCCGACGTGCGGATGAAGGCGTAGTTGTCGAGGATGTCCAGGATGCCCGCGACGGGGATCAGGACGTCGTCGTCGGCGAGCTGCGGCTCCGGGGTGCCGATCTCGTCGCGGCCACGCCGGCCACGACGGTCGCGGTAACGGCCCCGACGGCCACGGCGTCCGCCGTCGAAGTCGTCGTCGTCCTGGGGGCCGTTGTCACGCTGCTGACGGTCCTGACGGTCCTGACGGTCCTGTCGGCCACCGCTCTGCTGCTGACGGTCCGGGCGGTCCTGGCGCTCCTGGCGGTCGGGGCGCTGCTGGCCACCGCCCTGGCCGCCGCCCTGCTGCTCGTCGCCCTTGTTGCCACGGCGGTCGCGGTCGCGGCCGCCGCGGTCACGGTCGCGGTCACGGCGGTTCTGGCGGCCCTGACGGCCGTCGGCGTCGGCGTCGCCCTGCGACTGGGCCGGCGTCTCGGCCTGCGGCTCGCTCTTCGCCTCGGCGGTGACCGTCTCGGGGCTGCCGGCGTCGGCGGTGGCGCGACGGCGACGGCGCTCCACGGGAGCGTCGTCTCCCCCACGCTCGGTGTCACCGGCGCGGGCGGGGCCACCGGCGGGCTGGCCGGGGATCTCGATCTGCTGCTGGGCCACGGCCTTCTCGGCGGGGGTCTCTGCCTTGGCCGGCGCCTTCTTCTCGGCGGCGGAGGCGGCCTCCTCACCCGTACGGGCCTTGGAGGTGGCGCGGCGCTTCGGCTTGGTCTCGGCGGCGTCGGCCTTGGCCTCGGCGCCCCCTCCCCCGGTGCCGGCGGCCTGGGCGGAGCCCCCGGCCTGCGCCTCCTTGATGACCTCGATCAGCTGGCTCTTGCGCATGCGCCCGGTGCCCCTGATGCCGAGGCCGGATGCGACCTGCTGCAGCTCGGCCAGCACCATGCCGTCGAGGCCGGTACCGCGGCGCCGCCGGGAGCCTGCACCGGTGGCAGGCGCGGAGGCGTCCGTGGCGGGCGCGGCAGCGGTCTCCTCGACACGTGCGCCCATCAGATCGGTGGTGTCGCTCACGAAGGGTCCTTCCCTGGAGCGGACGTCGGCCTGTCTGGCTCGGCGACCGTTTGTGCTGTCCGGCTTCGGTCCTTGCTGTGTGGACCGTGCCGGGGCGGTGGTCCGCCTGGAGGGCGGAGGAATGTGGTGACGGCGCTTTCCTGAGCCGTGGCACTGAGTGTCCGTGTCACGCGGCTTGGTCGCGCCTGTTCCGGAGCGTGCCCGGCAGGTCGCTCAGTGTCCGCGTACGGCGTACTGCCCGCGTACGACATACGGAACACAGTGCGGCTTGGGAGGCTCCCGGAAGAATGTCTGTCCCGGACGGGGACAGGAAGCACCTCGCCATGGTGGGGTCGGGTGCAGACTTGAGATTAACACTACCGGATCCAACAAACATTCCCCCTCTCGAAATCCGGCGACCGTGCGCTGCTAATGGACACTGAACGGCGCGAGCGGCAGCACGCTCGCTCCTCCGGCGTCGAGTTCGAGCCGGTTGGCGGCCCAGCCCTCGCCCGCCAGATGGGCGACCTTGTCGGCACTTTCGTGGTCGACCAGCGCCAGCACGGTGGGTCCCGCGCCGGAGATCACCGCGGGGACCCCGTCGGCCCGCAGCCGCTCCACCAACGCCGCGCTCTCCGGCATGGCCGGAGCGCGATAGTCCTGGTGGAGGCGGTCCTCGGTGGCCGGCAGCAGCAGTTCGGGGCGCCGGGTGAGTGCCTCGACGAGCAGGGCCGCACGGCCCGCGTTGGCGGCGGCGTCGACGTGCGGCACGGTGCGCGGCAGCAGTCCGCGCGCGGTTTCCGTCAGCACCGGCTTACCGGGCACGAAAACCACCGGAACGATGGAATCGGCGGGCTCCGTCCTGATCGCGCGCGCGGCGCCGCGCTCCATCCAGGAAAGGGTGAAACCGCCGAGCAGACAGGCCGCCACGTTGTCGGGGTGGCCCTCGATCTCGGTGGCGAGTTCCAGCAGTGCGGTGTCGTCCAGCCGGGACTCGCCGCCTATGGTCACCGCCCGCGCGGCGACGATGCCGGCGCAGATGGCGGCCGAGGAGGAGCCGAGACCCCGGCCGTGCGGAATGCGGTTGGCGCACACGATCTCGAGGCCGCGCGGCTGTCCGCCCAGCAGGTCGAAAGCGGTGCGCAGAGCCCGTACGAGGAGGTGGTTCTCGTCGCGCGGGAGCGTCTCGCCGCCCTCGCCGGCGATGTCGATGTGCAGCCCGGCGTCGGCCACGCGGACGACCACGTCGTCGTAGAGCCCCAGGGACAGGCCGAAGGCGTCGAAGCCCGGGCCGAGGTTGGCGCTGGTGGCGGGAACGCGCACCCGGACGGCGGCGGCACGGAAAGCGGGACCGGCCATCTCTCGATGACTCTCCTTGAGCTGCGAGATTGTCGAATGACATTCGATGGACACTCGATACGTACCTGATGAGGACCCTCGGGCCGCGGAGGCGGCGCGGCGCCGTGCCATATGCGAGGGCATATGCGGCGGGCGGGTTCGGTACAGCCTATCGAAGGAAGGTTCTGTGGCGACATAGGGCGCACAGGAGGCGCACGATGCGTGTCGTAAGCCCCTTGTGCACCCCCGACGGGGAATTCCCTCCGCGCGGGGCCGACCGGGCCCCGCGCGGAGGCCGGTCAGGCGAGGCCGAGGCGCTCGGCCGCGGTCACCGCGTCGACCGGGACGGTGACCGGCTGCGGGGCACCCGCGACGGCCCAGTCGGGGTCCTTGAGGCCGTTGCCGGTGACGGTGCACACGATCCGCTGGCCCGGGTCGACCTTGCCCTGCTCGGCGGCCTTCAGCAGCCCGGCGACGGACGCGGCGGACGCCGGCTCCACGAAGACACCCTCCTGCGCGGCCAACAGCCGGTAGGCGCGCAGGATTTCACGGTCCGTCACCTCGTCGATGAAGCCACCGGACTCGTCCCGCGCGGCCAGGGCGTACTGCCAGGAGGCCGGGTTGCCGATCCGGATGGCGGTGGCGATGGTCGACGGGTCCTTGACGACCTCACCCCGCACGATCGGGGCACTGCCGGACGCCTGGAAGCCCCACATCCGGGGCGTGTGCGAGGCGATCGAGTCGGCGGCGTACTCCTTGTAGCCCTTCCAGTACGCGGTGATGTTGCCCGCGTTGCCCACCGGCAGGACGTGGATGTCGGGCGCGTCGCCGAGCATGTCCACGATCTCGAAGGCGGCCGTCTTCTGCCCCTCGATACGCACCGGGTTGACGGAATTGACCAGCGCCACCGGGTAGTTGTCGCTCAGCGACCGGGCGAGGGTGAGGCAGTCGTCGAAGTTGCCGTCGACCTGGAGGATCTTCGCGCCGTGGATGAGGGCCTGGCCCATCTTGCCGAGCGCGATCTTGCCCTGCGGGACGAGGACGGCCGACACCATGCCCGCACGCACAGCGTACGCGGCGGCGCTCGCCGACGTGTTCCCGGTGGAGGCGCAGATGACGGCCTTCGCGCCCTCCTCCTTCGCACGGGTGATGGCCATCGTCATGCCGCGGTCCTTGAAGGACCCGGTCGGGTTGGCCCCCTCCACCTTGAGGTGGACCTCGCAGCCGGTGCGCTCGGAGAGCACCTGCGCGGGCACGAGGGGCGTGCCGCCCTCGCGGAGCGTCACGACCGGCGTCGTGTCGGACACCGGCAGCCGGTCCCGGTACTCCTCGATGATTCCGCGCCACTGGTGGGTCATTGCTGGTTACTCTCCTTCAACCCGCATGATGCTGGCGACACCCCGCACGGTGTCGAGGCTGCGCAACGCCTCGACGGTCCCGGTGAGGGACGCGTCGGACGCACGATGGGTGACGACGACCAGGGAGGCCTCGCCGTCCTTGCCTTGCTGGCGAACCGTATCGATCGAGACCCCGTGTTCGGCGAACACGGTTGCGACCTGGGCGAGAACGCCCGGTTTGTCGGCCACGTCGAGGCTGATGTGGTAGCGCGTGACGACCTCGCCCATGGGTGACACGGGCAGCGCCGCGTACGCGGACGCGCCGGGGCCGGTCGCTCCGCTGAGCCGGTTGCGGCAGACGGCGACGAGGTCGCCGAGCACCGCGGAGGCGGTGGGCGCGCCGCCGGCACCGGGCCCGTAGAACATGAGCTGGCCGGAGGCGTCGGACTCCACGAAGACGGCGTTGTAGGCGCCGCGCACGGAGGCCAGCGGGTGACTGAGCGGGATCATCGCGGGATGCACGCGCGCGGTGACGGAGCCGCCGTCGGCCGCCCGCTCGCAGATGGCGAGCAGCTTGATGGTGCAGCCCATCTCCTTCGCCGAGGCGAAGTCGGCGGCGGTGACCTCGGCCATGCCCTCGCGGTAGACGTCGTCGAGGCGCACGCGCGTGTGGAAGGCGATTCCGGCGAGGATGGCGGCCTTGGCGGCGGCGTCGAACCCCTCGACGTCGGCGGTGGGGTCGGCCTCCGCGTACCCGAGGGCGGTGGCCTCGTCGAGCGCCTCCTGGTATCCGGCGCCCGTCGAGTCCATCTTGTCGAGGATGAAGTTGGTGGTGCCGTTGACGATGCCGAGCACCCGGTTCACCTTGTCGCCGGCGAGGGACTCGCGCAGCGGCCGGATCAGCGGAATGGCACCGGCGACGGCGGCCTCGTAGTAGAGGTCCTTCTTGGTGTCCTCCGCCACCGCGTGCAGGGCGGCGCCGTCCTGGGCGAGCAGGGCCTTGTTGGCGGAGACCACGGAGGCGCCGTGCTCGAAGGCGGTGGTGATGAGGGTCCGGGCCGGCTCGATACCGCCGATGACCTCGATGACGACGTCGATGTCCCCGCGCTTGACGAGGGCGGTGGCGTCGGTGGTCACGAGGCTCGGGTCGATGCCCTCACGGACCTTGGCGGGCCGCCGTACGGCCACGCCCGCGAGCTCCACGGGCGCTCCGATCCGGGCGGCGAGGTCGTCGGCGTGCGTCGTCATGATGCGCGCCACCTCTGAGCCGACCACTCCGCAGCCCAGCAGCGCCACTTTCAGCGGACGCGTACGCATCATCCGACCTCGTTTCCTCATACCGTCATCGGTGGGACCAGTCTCACTCACCGGACGGGAGTTTCTATCCCTCGTCCGGATTGTGAGATATCTATTTCATTTGTACCGGGGTGAAAGACAGGAGATCTTTCGTCGGCGATCGGCGCATCGGACAGTGCCTCACCCGACGTCCAGGCGCAGCAGATCCTCCTCCGTCTCCCGGCGGACGATGACCTTGGCCTCGCCGTCGCGCACCGCGACGACCGGCGGCCGCAGCACGTGGTTGTAGTTGCTGGCCATGGAGCGGCAGTACGCACCCGTCGCGGGTACGGCGATGAGGTCACCCGGTGCCAGGTCGGCCGGCAGGAACGCGTCCTTCACCACGATGTCCCCGCTCTCGCAGTGCTTGCCGACCACACGGACCAGCATGGGCTCGGCGTCGGAGGTGCGGGAGACCAGGGCGACGCTGTACTCGGCGTCGTACAGCGCGGTCCGGATGTTGTCGGACATGCCGCCGTCGACGGAGACGTATGTGCGCAGCCCGTCGAGCGGCTTGATCGTACCGACCTCGTAGAGCGTGAACGCGGTCGGGCCGACGATGGCCCGCCCCGGCTCCACGGAGATCCGGGGGGTGCGCAGCCGCGCCACCTCGCACTCGCGGGTCACGATGTCGGTCAGCGCCTTGGCGATCTCGTGCGGCTCACGTGGGTCGTCGGCACTGGTGTAGGCGATGCCGAGGCCGCCGCCGAGGTCGATCTCGGGCAGCTCGACGCCGTGCTCGTCGCGGATCTCCTTGAGCAGGGAGACGACCCGGTGGGCGGCCACCTCGAACCCCGACATGTCGAAGATCTGCGACCCGATGTGGGAGTGGATCCCGATGAGTTCGAGCCCGTCGAGCTGAAGGGCCCGCCGTACGGCCTCGGCGGCCTGTCCGCCGGCGAGCGGGATGCCGAACTTCTGGTCCTCGTGGGCGGTGGCGATGAACTCGTGCGTGTGGGCCTCGACGCCGACGGTGATACGGATCTGGACCCGCTGCCGCTTCCCGAGTGACTGCGCGATGTGCGCGACCCGGACGATCTCCTGGAAGGAGTCGAGGACGATCCGCCCGACACCTGCCTCGATCGCGCGCTGGATCTCCCGCGGCGACTTGTTGTTGCCGTGGAAGGCGATGCGGTCGGCGGGCATCCCGGCGGAGAGGGCGGTGGCGAGTTCACCGCCGGAGCAGACGTCGAGGTTGAGCCCCTCCTCGTGCAGCCAGCGCACGACCGCGCGGGAGAGGAACGCCTTGCCGGCGTAGAAGACGTCGGCCTCGGTCCCGAAGGCGCTGCGCCAGGCGCGGGCCCGGGCGCGGAAGTCCGCCTCGTCGATGACGTAGGCGGGAGTGCCGTGCTGTTCGGCGAGGCTCTTGACGTCGACACCACCGACGCGGACGGCCCCGTCGGCGTCCCGGCCGACGGTCTCGGCCCACACCTTGGGATCAAGGGCGTTGAGGTCGGCGGCCGGAGCGGAGTAGTGACCCTCGGGAAGGACGTCGGCGTGGCGGGGCCCGGCGGGGTGTGCGGAACGGCTCATGTTCTCCGGTGGCTCTCTGTGTCTCGCGTCAGGTCTCTTCGGGCGGGGCCGGCGCGCGGCCCCGGAGACTCTGATCAGAGGTGGTCGGGTGCGTCGATACCGAGCAGGGTCAGGCCGCCGGCCAGCACCGTCCCGGTGGCTTCGGCGAGCGCGAGCCGGGCACGGTGGGCGGCCGAGGGTTTCTCCTCACCGCACGGCAGCACGGTGAGAAGAAAGGGGAGCGCGGCATCGGCGACGGTGACGAGGTGCCGGGCGAGGCGGTCGGGGGCGCGGTGCCTCGCGGCGGCGCCGAGGATGCGGGGGTGGTCGGCGAGGGCGGCGAGGAGAGCGCCGGCCTCCGGGGTGGGGCCGGGTTCGGCGGCGAACCCGAGGTCGCGGGCGTTACGGCTGAGAGCTCGGGTGCGAGCGTGGGCGTACCGGACGCGGAAGAGAGGGTTGCTCTCGCGCTGGACGAGGTGCTCGTCGCCGATGCGCGGCCGGTCGTGGGCGGCGGGGTGGAGCAGCGCCCAGCGGGCGGCGTCGCGGCCGAGCGGGACGGGATCGGCGGGGGCCGGGACCGGCAGGACGTTCACGGGGAAGGGTGATGGCGACTCCGGGGTGCAGGAGACGTCGACTTCGAGACCGAGGTCGTCGGTCCACGACGCTTCGGGCCGCGCCACGCAGCTCGTACGGACGAGGACGCCCTGCGAGCGAAGCAGCCGGGCGCTGACGTCGGCGACGGCGACAGCACGGACCTCGCGGGGGGCGTGGAGGTGCACGAGCCGGGTGGGGGGCGCGGCGGGGGCGTCGAGCTGCCCGGTGGGCGCTTCGAGCGGGTCCAGCTGTCCGGTGGGCGCGGCGAGAGCGTCGAGCTGCCCGGGGGGCGCGGCGAGGGCGTCGGGCTGCCCGGTGGGCGCTTCGAGCGGGTCCAGCTGCCCGGTGGGCGTGGCAAGCGGGTCCAGCTGCCCGGTGGGCGCGGCGAGGGTGTCGAGCTGCCCGGTGGGCGCGTCCAGCACGTCGAACTGCCCGGTGGGCGCGGCGGCGAACCCGTATCGCAGGGGCCCGAGTCGCAGGATCTCCGCGACGAGAACTGCGGGGGCGGTGCCCTGGAGGCTGATGTTGAGGAACCCGGGCCCGGTGACGACGACGTCGGTGATGCCGGGCTCGGCGAGGAGATGCGCTCGCAACACCTCGGCGACCTTCAGCGGCGTCCGTCCGGCCGGTCGGGCCAGCTGAAGAGCGATGCTGCTGGCGTAGTCACCACGCCCCCCGGGCCCGGGGGGCGTGACAACGGCCCGTGCGGGGACGCTCACGCTCAGCTCCCCCACGTCAACAGCACGACGCACCGCGCACAGCACGGTACGAGAGAGCTCGACGGGGGTCACGGGACAAGGGTAGGGGAGGAGGGGGGTGGGTAGGCGAGCCGGTTTTGGGATGTGGACGGGTGGGGGCGGGGGTGTCAGGCCTGTGGGGTGGGAGCGGGAGGCGTCGGCGTCGGCGTTGACTGGGGCGGGGGCGTCGGCGTCGGCGTTGGTGCTGACCGAGGTGGGGCCGGGGCGTCGGTGCTGACCGGAGCCGGGACGTCAGCGCTGACCGCGGTGGGAGCGGGAGAGTCGGCGTTGACCGTGGCCGGGGCGTTGACCGTGGCCGGGGCCGGGGCGTTGACGGTGGCCGGGGCGTCGGAGAAGTCGTAGCCGTCCGGGGTTGGGGCGTCAGCCCTGTACGGGGCGGCGGGGGGCGACGATGACGGCCAACCGCTCAGCCACCGGCATGACCGGCCCGTCCACTTGTCTCGGCCCGCTCGACTCTCTCGGCCCGCTCGACTCTCTCCGCTCGGTCGGTCTCCT
Source organism: Streptomyces sp. NBC_00289 (assembly GCF_041435115.1). NCBI lineage: Bacteria > Bacillati > Actinomycetota > Actinomycetes > Kitasatosporales > Streptomycetaceae > Streptomyces > Streptomyces sp. NBC_00289. Next base: position 3,700,681 of record NZ_CP108046.1, read on the forward strand.
CGGCGCCGAAAACGCCCCGGAATACCGAGGCGTCCCCCTCACCGCGCGGACCGACTTCCCCGTCCCCCTGCGGACCACTGCGGGCCTGCTCCACCAACTGCCGTACGAGCTGCACGAGTTCGGCGGGCTCGAAGGGCTTGGCGAGGAAGGCGTCGACGCCGACATCGAGACCGCTCTCGACCTCGTACTGGGTACAGGCGCTGACGATGGCGAGGGGAAGGTGACGGGTCCGAGGATCGGAACGCAGCCTGGCCGCGGTCCGAAGCCCGTCCAGACGGGGCATCACGACATCGAGGGTGACCACATCGGGCCGCACCTGATGCACGACATCCAGACACTCGGCACCATCGGCCGCGGTCACGACCTCGAGACCCTCCAGCTCGAGATTGACCCTGATCAACTGCCGGATGACCTTGTTGTCGTCCACAACAAGCACCCGGCCCGACACGCCTGGCACAACTCGAGAGTAGGTGGGGACCGGCCACCGCGTCCGGCTTTTCCCCACTTCCAACCCTCCCCCCTCCGGGACCTGCAACCACCGCCCCATACGCACCACCCGTGACCTCCCCAAGCACCCCCGCGACGCGCCAAAACCCGTTCATGAACACCCCGAGGGAGCTGGTAGGGTTCTACCCGTCGCCGCGAACACCACGACCGACACGCCCCCGTAGCTCAGGGGATAGAGCAACGGCCTCCGGAGCCGTGTGCGCAGGTTCGAATCCTGCCGGGGGCACCTTGAATTAGGTGCCCAAAGACCCCGCCGTCAGCGGCTTCGCTGAGGACGGGGTCTTCGCGTATGTGCGGCCAGGGGCGGCTGCGTCAGGCCGTGCTTGTCCATGCGTCTGGGGTGGGGGACAGGACTGCGGAGACCACCGTGTGGGACGAGGTCATGATCTCGCGCACGAAGCGCAGGCGGCCGATGTTCAGGCGGCGCAGCGCGGGGCCGTGGTCGGCGGCGACGACGAGGGAGACCGCGAGGAGAAGGAGGCGCCAAAGGGCCATCACCGGGCGGCGCGTGGCGCGGGGTAGCTCTGCCAGGGAGGCGTGCAGTCGCTCGCAGTGGAACGGGACGTGGCGCTGTTCGTCGGACAGTATTCGCCCCGCCACATCGGCAGTGAGCGAGTCGTCGGTGCCGTCGCGCAGGGCCCGGTAGTAACGCAGCGCCACCACTTCCGCGATCATCAGGACCAGCAGTTCCATGCGTAGGCCCATGAGGCGTCGCAGCCGTACGAAGACCGTGTCGCTCCAGTGGCCGGTCAACGTCGGTTGCCCTCCCGCAGCCAGCAGGCGGGCGAGCAGACGGGCGTGGTTCTGTTCCTCGGCGATGAAGAGCCGGACCGCCTGCCCGTAGTCGGCGTCTCCGGCCTGGTCCGCTTTGCCCACGAGGTTGGCGCCGTCACCGTCCTCGCCGACCTGGAAGCGCTGGATGCTGGCCCACACCGCCGGATGCAGCGTCGCGCTCTGCCCCCAGTCCGGGTCACCCTCGGCGCGTCTGCGCTCGCGCTCCTCCTCGAACCGCCTTGTCCACTTGGCGAAGCCGTCCGTATGCACCCGGTCTCCCCTCTTCTGCCTCTCAAGGGCACAGCCACCGTGCCTCGAAGAGGGACGACGCGGGCGGACGGCGAACCGTTCCACTGCAGCCGAGCGCCCGCAGCTCACGATGCGCCTGCGGGCGCCGCCGGGTCTGAAGGCGCCGCTCCTCAGTCGTCGAGGAGGATGTCGCAGGCCAGGCCTGCCCCGAAACCGCCGGCCGGCGTTGTCAGGAACCCTGCGAGCACGCCCACTCCGCCGCAGGCGATCGCCGTGACGACGGTGTACCCCATCCCGCTGTTGAGGCCTTCCTCCGCCCTGCCCTTGTCCAGCGGGACTGACGCGGGGGCTCCGGGTCGCGGCGTGGGCACGCTGTTCTGGATCATGTCGTAGTACCAGCCCTTGAGGGCGTTGCGGCTGTTGTCGCCGAATGCGCCGTCGGGCCTCAGCCCGAAACGCCTCTGGAAGTGGATGACGGCCCGCTTCGTCTTCACTCCGAAGATCGCGTCGACAGTGAGGTTCGCGCCGTCGGCGATGTTCAGCCACGTCTGCAGGCTGCGTATGCAGGTGCCGGTCACCCCCACTGCCATGAGACCGCATTCGCTCATCTCGAGGGTGATCTTGTATTCGGTGCCGTCGGACGAAGACGGCGCAGCCATAGCGGCACCTGCGCCTCCGGCCAGTGCGATGGCGAGGATCGGAGCTATCACCGGGCGCAACAAGCGCATCTTTTTCACGCGTCCCCTCAACCGCCGGGCGGAAGGCCGAAGAGCTTGCCGTTCCGGTTCGATTCCCGGGCTGCTCATAGTCCTGTCAGATTGATCCGATAAGTCCTCTGGAGGTAGGGCGCAGAGGACCGCGCGCGGTGTGGGTCCTGAGCGCGTGGCTGACCTTTCGCGCCGGGCACATGACGGGATTCGGCGAGAGGAGGGGCCGGCCGCGCTGACACCGTCTTCGGGCGGGTCACCCAGGGCCGGGACGTCGTCGATCAGATCAACAAGGTGCGGACCGGCGGCAGCCGCGGGCACCAGGACGTTCCCACGCGTCGAGGTGTGGTGCGGCGATGGAGTGGGGGCTGTGGCCCCCAACCCGTCGGCGTTGCCGCGTCAGTGGTTTCAGTGGTTACGGCATTTCGATACGTCTATCCGGACGATCTGCGGGTCGTGGTCGCTCGCCTGGTCGGCGAACTCCGCGTTGATGTGGACGACGTCGTAGTCGAAGGACGTGATCGACGGGGTCGTCAGGATGTGGTCCAGGGTCTGGGAGTTGCCGTCGTAGACGTAGGTGTAGCGCTGCGCGGCCGGGAGTGTGGTGATCAGGGGCTTGAGGACCCGGTCCGTTGTCAGTGTGGTGACCGTCCGGGAGAACTCGTAGTCGTTCAGGTCGCCCAGCACCACCGCCTTGGCGTTTCGGTCCGCGGCCAGGAGTGACTTCACGAAGGTGTTGACCTCTGCCGCCTGGGTCGCGCGCTGGGTTTCCGAGCTGCGGGCCGGCGGCTGGTAGCGGCCGTGCAGGGGCTGGTCGCCGCCCTTGGAGGTGAAGTGGTTGGCGATGACGAAGACCTGCTCGCCGTGGAACGTGAACTCGCCGACCAGCGGCTTACGGCTGCTGTCCCACGCGTCGCTCGTGGGGTCGATGCGGCCCGGGGAGTACGTGAGCTGGGGGCCCTTCCTCGTCTTCACCACGCTGGTGGCCGTGGTGGCGTCGCCGCCCGCGCGGTCGGTGAAGGAGATCCGCTTGGGGTTGAAGAGGAAGACCTGGCGGATGTTGCCGCCGGGCTCGCCGCCGTCCTGGTTGTTCGTGGGGGCGATGTAGCGCCAGGTGTAGCGCGGGCCGCCGGCCGCGCGGATGGCGTCGGTGAAGCGCTTGAGGGTCGTCTCGGCGGTGACCGTGCCGTCGTTCACCGCGCCGTTGTCGTCCTGGATCTCCTCCAGGGCCACGACGTCGGGTGAGTTGAGGTTGACGGCGACGCCTTCGGCGAGCCGGTCGAACTTCTCCTGGTCGTCGAGCGCGTCCAGGTTCTCCACGTTGTACGTGGCGACCGCGAGCTCGTCACCCTTCTGGCGCCGGGTGACCTCCCGCTTCAGGCCGTTGTCGACCAGGGTGCCGAGTTGGGTGGCCTGGACGTTGTAGCCGCCGTAGGTGGAGTAGTCGAGGGGGCCGGTGGTCGGGCCCGAGAGGTCGTCGCCGACGTTCGCCACGGGGAAGGCGGCGCTCGCGTCCAGCGACATCACCTCGATCCGGCCCGTGTTGGGCTGGTCGTAGGACGAGTACAGGGTGCCGCCGCGCGTCGTCGCGTTCTCCTCGGGCTTCACCGTCACCCACAGCTCGTCGTACGCGTCCGTCGCGCCGACCACCCGCGCGTCCGCGAAGGTGACCCGCATGCCCTCCAACGATTCGTAGAAGTCCTGGGCGTAGACGTCCGGTTGGAGGGCGAGGGATTCGACGCTCGCGCCGGCCGCGTCCGGTATGTAGGCGTCGGGGACCGTGCCGGCGTCCAGCGTCGCGGCTCCGGGCAGCGCGTTGCCGCCGGAGAGGACGGTCGTCGCGGGGGCGGTGATCTCGGTGGCGGACTGGCTGGTGCTGCTCGGGTAGTACTCGCTGACCTTGCCGGTGACCAGGACCGAGTCACCGACGGCCACGGTGGGAGCGGCCGAGCCGGTGTACACGAAGACGCCCTCGCTGGTGCGGGGGTCGGTGTCGGGCTGCGGGTCCTGGATCCAGTAGCCGAGGGAGCCGCTCGTACGGACGCCCGTGACGATGCCGGGGACGCGGGTGACCGTCCGGCCCGCGTACGGGGAGAGGCGTGTGGTGCCCTGGATGTCGTGGACGCGGAGCGTGCCGGGGTCCGTGCCACCGCCGTCGTCTCCACCTCCGTCGCCCGAACCGGGCGTCTGACCGGACGAGTTGACCGGCGTCGGCGTACCGGCCGTGAAGTCCGCGGCGTTGTCGTCGGTGTCCGCCGAGGAGGCCGCCCTCGCGACGGAGGCGGTGTTGGAGGCGCCGGCGGCCGGGCCGCTGCCCTCCCGGACGACCGCGCTGCCGTAGCCCGCCAGGTCGACGATCCGGGTGTCGGCCGCGCAGTCCGCGGCGGTCTTGCAGGTCAGCGCGGTGGTGCCGGCGACCAGGGCGAGGGTGCCGGAGGTGGCGCTCATCGCGATCGCGCCGCTCGCGTCGGGGGCCGGGAGTGCCGTCGTGCCGCCGCTGCCCGTTCCCTCGGCGACGAGGTACCGGGCGCCGGGGGCCAGGGCGCCGCTGAGGGCGGTCACCTGCCACTGGGAGCCGGCCGACGGCGTGCCGGGCAGGTACTGCACGCTGTAGTCCGACAGGTCGTAGGACGTGAAACCGGCGTTGCCGAGTTCGACGAAGTCCCGGGTCAGGGTCGCCCCCGAGTTGCCTCCACCGCCGTACACCTCGGCGATCACCGCGGTGGCCGACGGGGCGGCGAAGGCGGCGGGCAGGCCGGTGAGGGCCAGCGCGCCCGCCGCGCCGACCGAGACGAGCGGGTAGGCGGCGCGGCGCGCGCGGGGTCTGCTTCCTGCGGGTCTGGACACGCTGGCGGTCTCCTCGTACGTCGGGTACGTCCTCGGGCACTGCCTCGGGGTACGTACGTCACGCTCCGTCGGGCGACGGGGCTTGAACCAGTGCCTGTGGGGAGTCGGCTCAAGTTACGCGCGTAGAAAGGGATTCACCAAGGGGGCGTGCGTTAAATCCCGGCAACATGCGGGTGTGGTTCGGTAGTTGGGTGAAGGCCGAACCGCTTTGTGTGGGTTACGGCGGCCATTGAGGGCCGGTGGCGGGTCCGGTACGGCGTCGGCGGGTGCGTCGGGGCTGGGCGTGCCGTGTCCCACGGCGGCGGGGAGCGCTCGCGTCGTCGGCCGCCGCGGCGGCGGTCCCGTTCAGGCCGGGTGCTTGCGTGGCTTCTTCTTCGCCGTGCTCTTGGTGGAGGCGGCGGACGTGGTCTTCGCGGCCGTCTTCTTCTTCGTACCCTCCGCCGTCTTCCTCCCGGACGTCTGTTTCGGCGCCGCCCGCGCCGACTTCCGCTGCGGAAGCTTCCTGACCTCGGCGTGTTCCTCCGCCTCGCCCTTCCCTCCGCCCCGCGACTGCTTCGCCGCCTGCACGCTCTTCTCCAGGGCCGCCATCAGGTCGAGGACCTTCCCGCCCTCCGGCGGTTCCGGGGCCTCCGGCGGGCTCTCACCGGCCGCCTTCGCGGCGACGACCTCCTCCAGGGCCTCGCGGTACTCGTCGTGCAGCTCGTCGAGGTCGATCTCCCCAAGGGTGTCCATCAGGGCGTCCGCGAGGTCGAGTTCCTTGTCGTTGACCTTGACCTTCGTGTCGGGGGCGACGCCCTGCGGGGTGCGGACCTCGTCCGGCCAGAGCAGCCCGTGCAGGGCGATGGCGTCCTCCACCACCCGGAGCATGCCGAGGCGCTCCCGTCCGCGAAGCGCGAACTTCGCGATGGCCACCTTGTTGCTGCGCTTGAGTGCCTCCCGCAGCAGGGTGTACGGCTTCGCGGCCGGAGCGCCGCCCACCGCGAGGTAGTAGGCGGTGTCCATCTGCAACGGGTCGATCCGGTCGGCCGGCACGAACGCGACGATCTCGATCGTCTTCGCCGTCGGGAGGGGCAGGTGCGCCAGGTCGTCGTCCGTGATCGGGATGATCGTGCCGTCCGCGTCCTCGTAGCCCTTGCCGATCTCCGATCCGCTGATCTCCCGGTCCTCCAGCTCGCAGACCTTGCGATAGCGGACGCGGCCGCCGTCCTCCAGGTGGATCTGGCGGAAGGAGATCGAGTGGCTCTCGGTGGCGTTCACCAGCTTGATCGGGATGCTGACCAGGCCGAACGAGATGGCACCGTTCCAGATGGATCGCACGTGCAGCACCCTTTCGGTCCGATTCCACCGTTCTGTGGCTGAGTGAGGCTTTATGCCTGCATGCGTGGGATTCTCATCGTATGACGCCGATCACGGAGGTGGAGGGGCGGAGGCTCGCGCTCAGCAACCTGGACAAGGTGCTGTATCCCGCGACCGGGTTCACCAAGGGCGAGCTGCTGCACTACTACGCGACCACCGCCGAGGTCCTGCTGCCCCATCTGCGGGATCGGCCGGTGTCCTTCCTGCGGTATCCGGACGGGCCCGACGGCCAGGTGTTCTTCGCCAAGAACGTTCCGCCGGGTACGCCCGACTGGGTCACCACCGTCGAGGTACCCCGGTCGGAGGGGCCGGCCCGGATGGTGCTCGTACAGGACCTGGCGAGCCTGATGTGGGCCGCGAACCTCGTCACCGAGTTCCACACGCACCAGTGGGTCATCGACGCACCCGGCGACGCCGACCGGATCGTCTTCGACCTCGACCCCGGCCCGCCCGCCACCGTCGTCGACTGCTGCGAGGTCGCCCTGTGGCTGCGGGAACGGCTGGCGGCGGACGGGATCGAGGCGTACGCCAAGACCTCCGGGTCGAAGGGGCTGCACCTGCTCGCGGCGGTGCGCTCGGCCTCCTCCGAACGGACCACCGAGTACGCCAAGGAACTCGCCGTCGAGGCGGAGAAGGCCATGCCCCGGCTCGTCGTCCACCGCATGACGCGGAGCCTGCGACCCGGGAAGGTGTTCGTCGACTGGAGCCAGAACGCGGCCCGCAAGACCACGGCGACGCCCTACACGCTGCGGGCGCGGGCGGAGCCACTGGTGTCGGCGCCGGTGACCTGGAGCGAGGTGGAGGAGAGCGGGGGGGCTGAGCGGCTGGCGTTTCGGGCTGAGGACATCGGTCCGCGCGTGCGGGAGTACGGCGATTTGCTCGCCGGGTTGCTTGATGCGGGGCGGGCGGGGGCGTTGCCGTGACCGCGGCGCGCGACCGTCGCGTCGTGACCGGCATGCGCGGGGTTGCGCACTGACGGCCGGCATCTGCCGGTCGACATCTGCCGGTCGACATGTGCCGGTCGGTATGTGCCGGTCGGTGTGTGTCGGTCGGTATGTGTCGGTCGGTATGTGCCGGTCGCACCCTGTCGGTCGGCATCTGCCGGTTGCCATCCGCCCGTCGCGGCCTGCCGCACGTGTCCTGGGGGCTGCGCCCCCAGACCCCCGCTTCGGCCTGAAGGGCCTCGTCCTCAAACGCCGGACGGGCTGGGTTGGCCGAGCGGGCCGGAGGCGCGGGGTGAACCCGGCAGGCCGGACGCTCCCGGTTGACCTGGTGGGCCAGGCGGGCCGGACGCGCGGAGTGAGCCCCGCAAGCCGGACGCGCCAAGTGCGCCAGGCGGGCCCGACACCCGGAGTGAGCCCCGCAAGCCGGACGCGCCAAGTGCGCCAGGGTGGGCCCGACACCCGGAGTGAGCCCGGCAGGCCGGACGCGCCAAGGGAGCCCGGCAGACCGTACACGCCAAGTGAGCCAGGTGGGTCGGACACGCCGCGTCGGCCTCGCAAGCCGGACACGCCAGGTCGGCCGCACTCGCCGGATATCGCGACCCTCACACCCGTACCCACGTCTGCCGGTCCCTGGCCGTTGCGTGGAGGGCCTGCACGTCTGCCGGCTTGAGGATGCCGCCCAGCTTGGCGAGGCCCTCGATCTCCGTGTCGGCCAGGACGCGGACGTCTCGGAGCGGGGTGATGATCGCGAGGTCCGCGGGGTCCACGAGGACGAGGACCGGGTGAACCTCGGCCGTCAGCGCGTAGGAGGCCCGGTCCGCGTCGGCGCGGACGCGGCGCAGGAGCGGGCTCGAGTCGCGGCGGCCCAGCGTGACCACCGGGTCGGCGACCGTCACCCGGGCCTTGCGGGCGTACAGCGTGTGGATCGCGAAGAGGCCGCCGGGACCGATCACCAGGTGGTGGACCCGGTCCCCGCCGGGGAGCGGGACCGAGTGCAGGGCGTGCCAGCCGACGCCGTCGAGGCGGTCCAGCGACTCCCCCACCGCCTGTTCCGCGGCCAGGGCCCGGCGGCGCGGGTCGGGCCGCAGACGGCGCTGCGGGCCCGGGTCCCGGTCCAGCGAGACCTGGAGCGCCTCGCCGGGGCGGTTGGGCGCGAGGTCGTCGTCCGGGTGGAGGGAGAGACGGGCCAGCTCGGCCGGGGTCGGGACCGCGGGCGGGCCCACCGCTACCGGGCCCGTCAGGAAGGGCCCCAGGGCTTCGAGGACGTCGTCTCTCCGGTCCTCGCTCAGCAGGTTGACCCGGGCGGCCTCACGGTCGTACCAGGCGATGTTCCTGCCGTCCCTGAGGCAGACGTACAGCCGTTCCTGGCCGTGTCGCCAGGTCGGTATGACGCGCAGTCCGCTCATGCACCATCACCCCACGACCATGGGAACAGGCGGGGTGCTCCAGGGGCAAGAACCCGGCTACCTTTGAGGAGAGTTGGCTGGGGCTTGGGGAGGCGCCGTTGCGGACGCGCAGGAAGCAATCCGACGTACCGGCTCCGGACAGCCCATGGAGCGAGATCGTGCCCGGACTGTGGATGGGCGGGCACGAGTTCAAGGGGCCGCCCGGGCAGCTCGAGTTCGCGGTCGTGCGGGACCAGTTCGATCTCGTGCTGACCCTCCTGAGACTGCCGGGGCACGGGCCCGACCCGGGCGTCGAACACCATGTGTGGCCGATTCCGGACGGACCGCTGGACGGGACGCAGCTCGCGGGCGTGATGCGGCTGGCGCAGGCCGCCTGCGACGCGCTGGACGACGGCCGCAAGGTCCTCGTGCGCTGTTACCACGGGTACAACCGGTCCGGCCTGGTCGTCGCGCACGCGCTCGTACGCCTGGGGCACTCCAGCGACGAGGCGATCCGGCTGATCCGGACCCGCCGCTCCCCATGGGCGCTGCACAACGAACTCTTCGTCGAGTACCTCCAGACGGGGCTGCCGACGGCCCGGCTCCTCGAGGAGCTCACCGAGTAGGGGGCGGTGGAGGCGGTCCGGTGGGCGAGCAATCGTTTCTTCTCCGGCTCCGGACGAGGTCCCCGACGGGACACCTCGTGACGCAAAAAGGACGTCCGTACGAATAAGGTGTACGAGGCCGGGGCGACCCCGCACGATCCCGGCCCAGCCCCGCCCCTGCCTGCTTGTTTGCCCTGCCCCGCACCCGGATCCGCCCCACCCCTCCCCGCCCACACACCCACACCGCACCCGATCACAGGAGCACAGTGCCGCCCCGCCGCCTCGTCCTCTCCGCCCTCACGGTCGCCCTCGTGCTGGTGTCCGCCGTGGGCTGCGGTGACGGAGGCGAGCTGCTCGGGGCGGGTGCGACCCCGGCGGCGACCGGTCCGGACAGGTTGTGGCCGGGTCTGCGGCCGGCCTCCAGCCCCGCCTGGGACTACGAGGACGGCGAGTCCGAGCTCGTGCGCGGCATCACCGCTCCGGGCGACGACATCCACAAGGTGGACCCGGTGGCCGTCGTCCGCGCGGAGATCAGCCGGCACCCTGGGGCGTACACCGGCGCCAAGGCGACGTACCGCGAGACGGTCCGCAGGATGGACGACTGCGGCGAGAACGCTACGACCGACAGCAGGGCCGCGGCGGACGGTGAGACCGTGACCGGCGGCCGGTGCCCGGTTCTCAAGGCGTACTACCGCGACCTCACCGGTGACGGGCGCGACGATCTGACGTTGGGGTTCCGGCTGCTGCCCGGCAACCAGACGGCCGTACGCGTCTACACCTTCCGGTCGGGCCGGCTGGTCCAGGTGATGTCCAACGACGACGCGGTGACCGGCGTCGAGCTGGCGGGGCGGTCCGTGATCATCCGCTCGCCGTCCGACATCCCGGCCTACGAGTACCGGTTCCAGTGGACCTGGGACCCGCAGCAGCGTCTGATGCTGCTGACGCACGACGAGATGCTGCGCACCGGGGACGGGAAGCACTCCAAGCGGCCGTCAAGCACCGCCGCCCCCTCGCTCTCCCCCTCGCTCTCCCCTTCGGCGAGCACCCCGTGAGACGCCAGGAGAGGCCCTCCCCGACCCGTTCGACGAGACGCCCGACCAGAAGTGCCTCGGCGAAACGCCCGGGGCTCGCCCTTCCCCGGTGGGCCGGGACTCTTGCCGCCAAGTCCGCCGCGTTCATCATCGTGATGTGCTGCGCGCTCGCCGCCCTGCTCGGCGTCCTGGTGCACGTCTCGGTCACGAACCAGACGGTCGGCCAGGCACGTGACCTCGCGCTGTCCCGGCTGACGGAGGCGACGGCGGCGTACGAGGCCGGGGACACGCTCGCACCGGGTACCGGGGTCGATCCGCCGGGCCTGCCCGTCCCGCTGCGGAGGCTGGCCGCCGCCGGGGAGCGCGGCACGATGGTGAGCGATCACCGCGGGCGCCCCACGATGTGGGCGGCGGGCCCGGTCGACGGTGGGCGGGCCCTCGCGGTGCAGGTCGACTACGCGCAGGGCAGGCGGACCATCGACGGCCTCGACCGGGCGATCGTGTGGTCGTCGGCCCTGGCCATCGGGGCGACCCTCCTGGTCGGCGCGTTCGCGGTGACCCGGGTGACCCGGCGGCTGCACACGACCGCGCGGGTGGCCCGGCGGATCAGCGCGGGCGACCTGGACGCGCGGGTGGGCGACCCCCGTACGAAGGACGCGTCGGGCGGGCAGGACGAGGTGGCCGCGGTGGCCGCCGCGCTGGACTCCATGGCGGCCTCCTTGCAGGGCAAGCTGCTGAGCGAGCAGCGGTTCACCGCGGACGTGGCGCACGAACTGCGCACTCCGCTGACCGGGCTGCACGCGGCGGCCGAGTTGTTGCCGGCGGGCCGGCCGACGGAGCTGGTGCGGGACCGGGTGGCCGCGCTGCGCACGCTCACCGAGGATCTGCTGGAGATCTCCCGGCTGGACACCGGGCGTGAGCGGCTGGAGCTGGACCCGGAGCCGCTGGGGGCGCTGGCCGAGCGAGTGGTGCGGGCGTCAGGCGCGGGCGTCGCTCCCGCAAGCGACACGAGCGCGGCCGCGGGCACGGGCGTCGCTCCCCAAAGCGACTCGCGCGCGGCGTCGGGCACCGGCGTCGCGCCCGCAAGCGACACGAGCGCGGCCGCGGGCACGGGCGTCCCTCCCGAAGGCGACTCGGGCGCGGCGTCGCGCACCGGCGTCGTGCCGCAGGGCGACTCGGGCGCGGCGTCGGGCGCGGGCGTCCCTCCCGCAAGCGACACGAGCGCGGCCGCGGGCACGGGTGTCGCTCCCGAAGGCGACTCGGGCGCGGCGTCGCGCACCGGCGTCGTGCCGCAGGGCGACACGGGTGCGGGTGCCGGCACCGAGGTGCGGGTCGTGCGGGATGTCCTCGTGGAGACGGACCGGCGGCGCCTCGAGCGGGTGCTCGGCAATCTGGTCGCGAACGCGCACCGGCACGGCCGGGAGCCGGTGGTGCTCACGGTGGACGGCCCGGTGGTCACCGTGCGCGACCACGGGGACGGCTATCCGGACTACCTGGTCGAGCACGGGCCGCAGCGGTTCCGCACCGAGGGCGGGGCGAAGGGGCACGGGCTCGGGCTGACGATCGCGCTCGGCCAGGCGGAGGTACTCGGCGCGCTGCTGGAGTTCGCGAACGCGCCGGGGGGCGGCGCGTGCGCCACGCTGACGCTGCCTCAGGGCAGGCCCGGCGAGTCCGTGCTCCCCGGGTCCGCGCTCCCCGATGGCGCAGCGTGACGGGCGCGGTCCGTACGACGCTCCTAATGTGGCGGTTAGTCAGGTTTCGAGACCTTCGGAACCGACGACATGCTCGCCCTTTCACGGAGGTACCCCCCATGTCCCTGCGTTCCTCCCTCCCCCGCGGTCTCGCCATAACGGCCGCCGTCGCCAGCCTGCTCGCCGCGGCCGCGGCCGCCCCCGCCGTCGCGGACGGGGAGTGGGACAACGGCGACCCGAACTCCAGCCAGAACGCCTCCGCCACCGCATCCGACCAGCCGGGTGGCTCCAACCAGAGCAGCACCTGGAACCCGAACGCCAACAGCCAGAGCGCCGACAACCAGGCCTCCAACGCCCAGAGTGGTAACACTCAGGGCGGTGGCAACGGGAACCAGACCGCCAACACCCAAGGCGGCAGCACTCAGGGCGGCAACACTCAAGGCGGTGACAACGGACACCAGACCGCCAACACCCAAGGCGGCAACACCCAGGGCGGTGACAACGGACACCAGACCGCCAACGCCCAGGGCGGTGACTGGGACCAGCACGGCAACCAGAACGACCAGCGCCTTTACCGGGGTCGGGTCACCGCGAGCACGCTGGCCCTGCGCGCCGCTCCGAACCGCGGCGGCCAGGTCATCCGGTACGCCCACCGAGGCGAGATCGTCTCGATCTTCTGCAAGACCGGCGGTCAGAACGTCGACGGCAACCGGCTCTGGTACCTCCTCACGGACGGCACCTGGGCGTGGGGCTCGGCCCGCTACATCGACAACATCGGCGCCGCGCCACGCTGGTGCTGACAACACAGGTGGACAACACGGCCCATTTGGGTAAGTTCCGGACATGATCAATGCCGGAACCACCGTGGCACAGGCGAAAGCACCCGCTTCGGCGGTACGCCTCCCCCGGCGCCGTGGCATCGAACTGGCCCTCATCGTCCTCGCCGTCCTGCTCTGCGTGTACGGCTACTGCGCTGTCGGCCTCGCCAGGAACGGCACCGTCCCGCCCGGCGCCGCCGGTTACGGCGCCGGGCTCGGCGTGCTCGCGTTCCTCGCGCACTGCGCGGTGCGTCTGCGCGCCCCCGACGCCGACCCCTTGCCCCTGCCGATCGCCGTCCTGCTCAACGGCCTCGGCCTGGTCCTGATCTACCGGCTCGACCTGGAGACCCCCGGCGACGAGGCGGCTCCCACCCAGCTGGTGTGGTCCACGGTCGGCGTGACGCTGTTCATCCTGGTCGTCGTCCTGCTGCGCGACCACCGGGTGCTCCAGCGCTACGCGTACGTCTGTGTCGTCACCGCCCTCGGCCTGCTCACCCTCCCGATCCTGTTCCCGGCCGTGAACGGCGCCCGCATCTGGGTCCGGATCGCCGGATTCTCCATCCAGCCCGGCGAGTTCGCGAAGGTGCTGCTGGCGGTCTTCTTCGCCGCCTACCTGGCCGCCAACCGCAACGCGCTGGCGTACGCGGGCCGCCGCGTCTGGAAGTTCCGTCGACTCCAACTGCCCACCGGACGCGTGCTCGGCCCGATCGTCACGATCTGGCTGCTGAGCGTCGGCGTCCTGGTCCTAGAGCGGGACCTCGGCACCTCGCTGCTGTTCTTCGGCCTGTTCGTCGTCCTGCTCTACGTCGCCACCGGCCGCACCGGCTGGATCGCCGTCGGCCTGCTGCTGGCCTCGCTGGGGGCGGTCGCCGTCGGCTGGCTCGAACCGCACGTGCACAGCCGGGTCGAGGACTGGCTGCACCCGTTCGCCTCGATCGAGGCGGGCCAGGGACCCAACCAGCTGGCCCAGTCGCTGTTCTCCTTCGCGACCGGCGGCATCCTCGGCACCGGGCTTGGCCTCGGCCACTCGATCCTCATCGGCTTCGCGGCGAAGTCGGACTTCGTCCTGGCGACGGCGGGCGAGGAGCTGGGCCTGGCGGGTCTGTCCGCGATCTTCCTGCTGTACGGGCTGCTGGTGGAGCGCGGCTACCGTGCGGGCCTGGCCCAGCGCGACCCCTTCGGCCGTCTCCTCGCGGTCGGACTGGCCTCCATCCTGGCGCTCCAGGTGTTCGTGATCGCGGGCGGGGTGACCGGCCTGATCCCGTTGACCGGTATGGCGATGCCCTTCCTCGCGCAGGGCGGCTCGTCGGTGGTGACGAACTGGGCGATCGTGGCGCTGCTGATCCGGGTGAGCGACTCGGCCCGCGGCCAGTACGACGGGAAGGCCGCCCCATGACGAGGTACATCCGCCACGCGGCCGTCTTCTGCGCCCTGCTGCTCGCCTCGCTGCTCGCGAACGCCGCCCGCATCCAGGTCGTCCAGGCCGGGTCCTACGACGACAACCCCGCCAACCGCCGCCAGACCATCGCCCGTTACCACGAGCCGCGCGGTGACATCCTGGTCGGCGGCCGGCCCGTCACCGGTTCCCGGGACAGCGGCGGGCAGCTCCGCTACGAGCGGTCGTACGAGAACGGCCCGCTGTACGCGCCCGTGACCGGCTTCGCCTCGCAGCTGTACGGGACGACGTTCCTGGAGCACGCCGAGGACGACGTGCTGTCCGGGACGGACCCGATGCTCTCGCCGTTCCCCCTGTGGAACGACCTCACCCGCGCCCGGGCCGACGGCGGCGACGTCGTGACCACGCTCGACCGGGGCGCACAGCAGGCGGCGTACGAGGGGCTGGGGGCGCGCAAGGGCGCGGTGGCGGCGATCGAGCCGTCGACCGGGAGGATCCTGGCGCTGGTCTCCACCCCGTCGTACGACCCGGCGGTGCTGTCCGGAAACGGCTCGGCGGTGAAGCGGTCCTGGTCGCGGCTGATCGGCGACCGGGACAAGCCGATGCTCAACCGGGCGGCGCGGCAGACCTATCCGCCGGGCTCGACGTTCAAGGTGGTCACCGCGGCGGCCGCGCTGGACGCGGGCGTGATCACGGATCTCGACGAGCCCACCGACTCCCCGGCCCCCTACACGCTGCCCGGCACGACCACCTCGCTGACGAACGAGGGCGAGGGGTGCGAGGACGCCCCGCTGCGGGCCGCGTTCGAGTGGTCGTGCAACACGGTGTTCGCCAAGCTGGGCGCCGACGTGGGCGTGGCCGACATGACGGCCACCGCGCAGGGCTTCGGCTTCAACGACACGGCGCTGCGGATCCCGTTCTCGGTCGCGCGGAGCACCTTCGACACCTCGGTCGACAGGGCGCAGCTCGCGCTGTCGTCGATCGGGCAGTACAACACGCGGGCCACTCCCCTGCAGATGGCGATGGTCTCGGCGGCCGTCGCGAACGGCGGGCAGCTGCGCGCGCCGTACCTGGTGGAGCGGACGACCACCGACGCGGGCGCGACCCTCGCCACGGCCGGCTCACGCCCCGTGCGCCAGGTGATGCGGCCGTCTACCGCCGTACGCATGAAGGAGCTGATGGAGGGTGTGGTGACGGAGGGCACCGGCGGCAACGCGGCGATCCCCGGCGCGCGGGTGGGCGGCAAGACCGGCACCGCCCAGCACGGCATCGGCAACGCCGGTGTGCCGTACGCCTGGTTCGTGTCCTGGGCGCAGGCCGAGGACGACATGGAGCCGAAGGTGGCGGTCGCGGTGGTGGTGGAGGACGGGTCGGCGGACCGGGGGGAGATCAGCGGGGGCGGGGTGGCGGCGCCGATCGCACGGGCGGTGATGGAGGCCGTGCTCACCTCGTGAGTGCCACCCCGTGAGCGCCACCCCGCGCGTGCTCACCTCGTGAGACGGGGGGTTCCGCCGCGGTGCGGGACCGACCTACCGTTCGGTCATGACTGAGCCCGCCGCGTTCGAACTCGCCCAGGTCAATCTCGCCCGCCTCAACGCCCCGTTGGACTCACCGCAGTTGAAGGACTTCGTCGACGCGCTCGACCCCGTGAACGCCGACGCGGACGCCGCCGACGGCTTCGTCTGGCGACTGGAGAGCGACTCCGGCAACGCGACGGACATCGCCGTGTTCGGGGACGAATGGCTCATCGTCAACATGTCGGTGTGGCGCGACACCGACGCGCTGACCGCCTACATGTACCAGGGGAGGCACCGGGAGATGCTGGCCAGGCGGCGCGAGTGGTTCGAGCGGGTACGGGAGGCGATGACAACGCTGTGGTGGGTCCCGGCGGGGCACCGGCCGACGGTCGCGGAGGCGGAGCAACGGCTGTTGCACCTGCGGACGCACGGGGCGACGCCGTACGCCTTCACCCTGCGGACGTCCTTCGCCCCGGAAGCGGCGGACGCGGTGACGGCCGCGCCCGGGACGCCCGAGCCGGTGGCCGTGCCGGTGCCCGAGGATCTGGGGTGCCCCGCGTAGGGCTCTCCCCCGGCACTCCCGTCATGGCGTCACTTGATCGGCTTCCGCATGTCGGAGCGGATCCGCTGGGTCGCCTCGGCCGCCGCCTCCAGGTCGACCTCGGAGGGGTCCTGCGACATCGTCTCCACGGTCACCTCGGCCACGGAGGCGCCCGTGTTGTCGTCCGCCCAGCCGCACACCGGGACGGTCACTGCCGTGCCGGACTGGCTCCGGGTGAGCACCTCACAGGTGATCGTGACGCCCCCGGAGCCGCTCGGCGGGAAGTCCTTCGGCTGTACGGCCACCTTCGCGTCGGCTCCCTGCGCGGCGCCCTTCATCATGTTCTCGCGGGCCTCGTCGGTGTTCTTGAACCGGCCGTACATGCCCGACACCACCAGGGCGCCCTTGGTCGCGTCGCCGCCGGGGCTGTACTGACCCACCACGCTGCCGGCGACCTTCGCGTCCCAGGCGCCGTCCGCCTCGTCCTTGATCTTCCCGCCCTCGGAGTCCGAGAGGTCCTGGGTGAGTTCGTAACGCCCGTCGACCAGCGTCCTGGGCAGGCTCAGGTCGAACCTGGCCTCGGGGAAGCCGCTGCTCGCCGCCGCACCGATCACCACGAGTGCCACGACGATCGCCACGATCGCGCCGACGACTCCGCCGACGATGCCGAGTACGAGCCCGACGCGGCGCTTCCTGGGCGGCGGGAACACCGGGGGCGCGCCCCAACCGCCGTACGGCTGCGGGGGATACGGGGCCGGGGCGCCGTACGGCGCGGCGGACTGCTGTCCGTACGGCGGCTGTCCGTACGGCGGGGCGGGCTGCTGCCCCTGCGGCGGCTGTCCGTACGGTCCGGCGTAGGGGCCCTGCGGCCGCCCCCCGTACGGGTCTGCCTGCGGGCCCTGCGACTGCGGGCCGTAGGGCCCCTGGGGCGGCTGCCCGCCGTAGGGGTTCTCGGGCGGCTGCCCGCCGTGTGGGTTCTGGGGTGGTGGAGGCGTGGACACGTCAGCACGTTACTGCATGTGAGGGGCGCGTCAGGAGGCGATTCCGCCCGCTTCGATCGCGCCCTCGACCTCCGCCACGCGCTCCTGTTCTTCCGCCGCGAACCGTTCCGCGTCGAGCTTCTCGGCGATCTCCTCGTCCTGCGCCATCAGCAGGTCGAGGCTGGAGTCGCCCAGTTCGAGGACGCCCATGTCGACGTAGGCCTGCTGGAGTCGCTTGCCCCACAGGCCGATGTCCTTGACACAGGGGACGATGCGGGAGAACAGCAGCTTGCGGAAGAGGGCGAGGAACTCGGACTGCTCGCTGTACTCGTCGGCCTCCGCGGCCGGGATGCCGAAGTTGCGCAGCACCTCGACGCCGCGCAGCCGGTCGCGCATCAGGTAGCAGCCCTCGATGACGAACTCCTCGCGCTCGCGCAGTTCGGCGTCGCTCAGCTGCTTGTAGTAGTCCCTGAGCGCCATGCGGCCGAAGGCCACGTGACGGGCCTCGTCCTGCATGACGTAGGCGAGGATCTGCTTCGGGAGGGGCTTGTCGGTGGTGTCGCGGATCATGCCGAAGGCGGCGAGCGCCAGACCCTCGATCAGAACCTGCATCCCGAGGTAGGGCATGTCCCAGCGGGAGTCGCGCAGGGTGTCGCCCAGCAGCGACTGGAGGTTGTCGTTGATCGGGTAGAGCATCCCGATCTTCTCGTGCAGGAAGCGGCCGTAGATCTCGGCGTGCCTGGCCTCGTCCATCGTCTGGGTCGCCGAGTAGAACTTCGCGTCCAGGTCAGGGACCGACTCGACGATCCGGGCGGCGCAGATCATCGCGCCCTGCTCGCCGTGCAGGAACTGGCTGAACTGCCAGGAGGCGTAGTGCCTGCGCAGTTCGGCCTTGTCCCGGTCGGTGAACTTCGCCCAGTGTTTCGTGCCGTAGAGGGACATCGCCTCGTCGGGCGTGCCGAGGGGGTCGTAGGGGTCGACCTCCAGGTCCCAGTCGATGCGTTTCTGGCCGTCCCACTGCTTGTCCTTGCCCTTCTGGTAGAGGGCGAGGAGGCGGTCGCGGCCGTCGTCGTACTCCCAGTTGAAGCGGGCGTCGCCGGTCGCCGGCACCTGCCAGGGGGAGTCTCCCGGTTCCGTGGCGTACAGGTCGTAAGTCGGCATGCCTCGCAGGCTCACACGCGGTAGACGCTTCGTCAACAAGTCCCGCGCGGGGGATTGACGAGCTTGCTGACAGGCAGTCTCATAAGTGCCATGACCACGACCCTCACAGACGCCGAAGCGCTCGACGGGCTGCGTGACGCGCTCGGTCTGCTCAAGGACCGCGAACAGGTGGCCGAACGGCTGCTCGTCTCCTCCGCCAAGCACTCCTTCGACCCCGACACGGAACTCGACTGGGACGCGCCCTTCGAGGAGGGCAAGTGGTTCTGGCCGCCGGAGCTCGTGTCGCTGTACGACACCCCGCTGTGGAAGCGGATGAGCGAGGAGCAGAGGATCCTGCTGTCGCAGCACGAGGCCGCCGCGCTCGCCTCGCTCGGCATCTGGTTCGAACTGATCCTGATGCAGCTGCTGGTCCGGCACATCTACGACAAGGCGGCGACGAGCGCGCACGTGCGCTACGCGCTGACCGAGATCGAGGACGAGTGCCGGCACTCGAAGATGTTCGCCCGGCTGATCTCGCACGGGGACACGCCGTGGTACCCGGTGAGCCGCGCGCACCTGAACCTGGGGCGGCTGTTCAAGACCATCTCCACGACCCCGGGGTCCTTCACGGCGACCCTGCTGGGCGAGGAGGTCCTCGACTGGATGCAGCGGCTGACCTTCCCGGACGAGCGGGTGCAGACCCTGGTCCGGGGTGTGACGCGGATCCACGTGGTCGAGGAGGCGCGGCACGTGCGGTACGCCCGCGAGGAGCTGCGGCGGCAGATGGTGACGGCTCCGCGGTGGTCGCAGGAGTTCACCCGGGTGACGTCCGGGGAGTTCGCCCGGGTGTTCTCCGTGGCGTTCGTCAACCCCGAGGTCTACACGAACGTCGGCCTGGACCGGCGGGAGGCCGTGGCGCAGGTGCGGGCCAGCGGACACCGGCGCGAGGTCATGCAGACGGGGGCGAGGAAACTGACCGACTTCCTGGACGACATCGGGGTGTTGCGGGGAGTGGGGCGGCGGCTCTGGAAGTCGTCCGGGCTGCTGGCGTAGGCCGGGCGCCGGGCGGGGCGGTTACGCTGCCCCATATGACCCCCTCCGCCGCCACCCCCGCGTACCGCCGCCTGAGCGTCGAGGAACGCCGGAGCCAGCTGCTCGACGCCGCGCTGTCCCTTTTCGCGCACCGGGTGCCGGAGGACGTGTCCCTGGACGACGTGGCGGAGGCGGCCGGGGTGTCGCGGCCGCTCGTGTACCGCTACTTCCCGGGCGGGAAGCAGCAGCTGTACGAGGCGGCGCTGCGGTCCGCCGCGGAGGAGCTGCGGCACTGCTTCGACGAGCCGCGCGAGGGCCCGCTGCTCCCCCGGCTGACCCGCGCCCTGGACCGCTACCTCGCCTTCGTCGACCAGCACGACGCCGGTTTCAGCGCGCTGCTCCAGGGCGGCAGCGTTGTGGAGACGTCCCGGACGACGGCCATCGTGGACGGCGTACGGCGGGCCGCGGCCGAGCACATCCTCAGCCATCTGCGGGTCACGGAGCCCGGCCTGCTGCTGCGGATGACCGTACGGATGTGGATCACGGCGGTCGAGGCCGCCTCGCTGATCTGGCTCGACGAGGGCAAGCAGCCGCCGGTGGCCGAGCTGCGGGACTGGCTGGTCGAGCAGTTCGTGGCCGTGCTGTCGGTGACCGCGGGGCGGGACCCGCAGACCGCGGCGCTGGTCGAGGCGCTCGCGGCGGATGGCTGACACTGGTGCCGTGAAGAGCGAAGACATCCCCTTCGAGGGCGGGCCGATGGACGGCCGGGTGCTGCCCGTGCTGCTGGGGCCCACCGGGCAGCCGCCCAAGATCTACCGCATCCCCGTCCCCGACGCCGCCGGCGGCCCGCCCACCGTGCTCGTCTACCGGCGGGAACCGCGCGGGCACAGCAGGCGGCTCGGGCTCCAGCGGGGATGGAAGTACGCCTACGACCCCGAGGGCGGCGACGGCAGGCTCAGATGGCCGTGGACCAGGCCAGACGCCACGCCGGGCGGCAAGCCGGAAGCCACCGACGGGTGACCTGGTTGCGCCGAACCGCGCACACCCGGCGCGCGGACTCGGCGCACGCGTCTGATGCTCGCGATGCGGAACGGAAGGACCGTTGCGCATCGGAGGTGATGACGTGTCAGGAAGGTTCCTGCGTCTGGTCTGTACGGCGGCGGTGGCGGCCGGCACCGTTCTCGCACCGCTGCCGGCGGCGGCCGCACCCGGGCCAGGGGAACCGTCCACGGCCGCACCCGAACCCGGGGAATCCCCCACGACCGCACCCGAACCCGGGGAACCCTCCACGGCCGCGCTGCTGACGGACCTCCAGCGCCTGTACCGGGAGGCCGAGCGGGCCACCGAGGCGTACAACGCCTCCGAGGAGAAGCTGACGAAGCAGCGCGCGGAGGCCGACCGGCTGGAGCGTGAGCTCTCCCGCGCTCGACTCTCCCTGCGCGACAGCCGCGGGGCTGCGGGCAGGCTGGTCCGGCAGCAGTACCAGACCAGCACCGCCCTCTCCCCGTACGTACGGCTGCTGCTCGCCCGCGATCCGCAGCACGCGCTCGACGAGGGCCATGTGATCGGGCAGCTCGCGCGGGAACGGGCCGACACGGTGGGCCGGCTGACCGGGAACGAGCGGAAGGCCGACGGCCTGGCGCGCCGGGCGCGCAAGGCCCTGGACGACCGGCTCACCCTCGCCGAACGGACGAAGAAGGAGCGCGACGCCGTACGCGCGCGGCTCGCGGACGTCGAGGAACTGCTCGCCTCGCTGAGCGCCGAACAGTTGGCGGCGCTGGCGGAGTTCGAGGAGAAGGGGATCGACCGGGCCCAGCAGGATCTCGTCGCCTCCGGCGCGCTGAGCGGCGCGACGGCTGACGACGGTGTCGGAGACGAGAGTGACGGCAAGGCGGGCGGGACGCCGAAGCCGTCGCGGGAGGGCGACCGGGCCGTCCGGTACGCGATGCGGCAGCTCGGGAAGCCGTACCAGTGGGGTGCGGAGGGGCCGAAGTCGTACGACTGCTCCGGGCTGACCTCGCAGGCCTGGGACCACGCGGGGAAATCCGTCCCGCGCACCAGCCAGGAGCAGTGGGCGCGGCTCAAGCGGATTCCGCTGAGCGAACTGCGCCCGGGCGACCTGGTCGTCTACTTCCCCGAGGCCACCCACGTCGCCCTCTACGTCGGCGGCGGGAAGGTCGTGCAGGCACCGCGTCCCGGTGCGCGGGTCAAGGTCTCCCCGATCGCCGCCAACCCGATCCTGGGCGCCGTCCGCCCGGACCCGCACGCGGCACCCCTACGGCACTACACACCGCCGAAGCTCCGGAACCGGAACCGGAACCTGAACCGGAACCTGGACCTGACCGGCACGGCCCACGCGCCCCACTCGGCCCGCCAGGCCCCCTGACGCGGGCCGCAGGGTCGTGTCGACGTGCGGTTCCCGCCGCGTGGGTGCGAGCGGACGCACCCGAGCCGCGGCGGGCACAACGGACCGGCGGTTGACACACCCCCGAGCCGCGACCGGCACACCGGACCGGCGGTGGGCAGACGCGACCGCCGCAGGCACACCGGACCGGCCGGTCGACACACCCCCGCCCCGCGACCGGCACACCGGACCGGCGGTCGACACACCCCCGCGCCGCGGCCGGCACAACGGACCGGCGGTGGGCGGACGCGACCGCCGCAGGCGCAAGCGACCGTGGCGGACGATGCGACCGCGGCGCACTCCGTCCCGCGGCGATCAGCCCGCGGCCACCGAGGCCAGGTAGGCGTCCGTCTTCTCGGGCTCGTAGAAGAAGTTCTCGAAGTCCGCGGGATCGTTGAACCCGTTGGCGAAACGATTAGCCACCGGCTGGAGCTGGCCGGCCGCGCCGATGAGGTTCAGGATGTGCTCCGGCGGCGGAGCGAGCATCGCGTTGGTCCACTTGGTGACGTGCTGGGCGGTGTCCCAGTAGCGGTCGAAGGTGGCCTGCATCCAGGTCCCGTCGAACTCCTTCTCGCCGTGCTCCAGGATCGAGGCGAGGTAGGCGGCCGCGCACTTGGCCGCGGAGTTGGAGCCCTGCCCGGTGATCGGGTCGTTCGCGACGACGACGTCCGCGACACCGAGCACCAGACCGCCGCCGGGCAGCCGGCCGATCGGGTTGCGGACCGTGGGCGCGTACCGTCCCGCCAACGTGCCGCCCGCGTCGGTCAGTTCGACCTTGGTGGCGCGCGCGTACTCCCAGGGGACGAACTTCTTCATGAGTTCCAGGGTCAGGGAGAGGTGCTCCGCCGGGTCCTTGACGCCCTTGAAGACGTCGAGCGGGCCGCCGGGTATGCCCTCCCAGAACAGGATGTCCGCGCGGCCGGAGGTGGTGAACGTCGGCATGACGAACAGCTCGCCGACGCCGGGCACCAGGTTGCAGCGGACCGCGTCGTACTCCGGGTGCTCGGGACGCGGGCCCAGACCGTGGACGTAGGAGACGGCCAGCGCGCGCTGCGGCTCGCCGTACGGCGAACGCGAGGCGTCCCGGCCGAACATCGACACCAGCTCGCCCTTGCCCGCCGACACCAGGACCAGGTCGTACGTACGGGAGAAGTAGTCGAGGTCGCCGACCGCCGCGCCGTGGATGACCAGTTGGCCGCCGCGCTGCGCGAAGGTCTCCATCCAGCCGGCCATCTTCACCCGCTGGTCGACCGACTGCGCGTACCCGTCGAGCCTGCCCACCCAGTCGATCGCGCGCTGCGTCGGACCCGGGTCGTGCGAACCGGGGGCGGCCACGGAGACGCCGAGCCCCTCGATCTTCGGGGCCTGGGACTCCCAGAAGTTCAGCGTGAGATCACGTTCGTGCTGCAGCGCCGTGTGGAACATGCACTGCGTCGACATGACCCGGCCGGAGCGGATCTCGTCCGCCGTCCGGTTCGACATCAGGGTGACCTCGTAGCCGTGCGACTGGAGTCCGAGGGCGAGCTGGAGGCCGGACTGGCCGGCTCCGACGACGAGTATCTTCCGCATGCGGCTGGTGACTCCTAAATCGCGACTACTCGGGGGTTGCGTCGAGCGCGTGGCCCACCAGGGCCAGGAGGGTCTCGATCACCGAGATCCGACGGCGCGCGTCCATGATCATTACAGGTATGTGCGCGGGGATCGTCAACGCCTCCCGCACATCCGCCGGCTCGAACCGCTCACTGCCGTCGAAGTGGTTGACCGCGACGACGTACGGCAGCCCGCAGCTCTCGAAGTAGTCGAGCGCGGGGAAACAGTCCTTGAGGCGGCGCGTGTCGGCCAGCACGACGGCGCCGATCGCGCCGCGTACCAGGTCGTCCCACATGAACCAGAACCGCTGCTGGCCCGGCGTGCCGAACAGGTAGAGCACCAGGTCGTCGTCGAGCGTGAGGCGGCCGAAGTCCATGGCCACCGTGGTGGTCAGCTTCTGCGGTGTGGCGGTGAGGTCGTCGGTGTCCTCGCTCGCCTCGGTCATCAGCGCCTCGGTCTGCAGGGGCGTGATCTCCGAGACGGCGGTGACGAGCGTGGTCTTGCCGACCCCGAACCCGCCCGCGACCACGATCTTCGTGGCGACCGGCGCGCGGGTGCGGTCCGTCTGCCAGGACCTCGGGGGCTCCTCTTCGTCGAGGAGCGGGGAGACGCCGTAGGCGGCGGCGTCAGAGACGACGGAGTCCACTCAGCACCCTTTCCAGCAGAGCGCGGTCCGGACGGCCCGTACCGTGACCGGTCCCGGTGCCGTACACACGAATCTTTCCCTGGTCCGCGAGGTCGCTCAGGAGCACGCGGACCACACCCAGCGGCATCTTCAGCAGCGCGGCGATCTCGGCCACCGTGCGCATACGGCGGCACAGCTCGACGATGGCCCGCATCTCCGGCATGACCCGGCTGGAGAGAGAACCGTTCATCAGTTCCCTGCGCTCCTCGCCGGCTTCGAGCGCGGCGGTGCTCGCGACGAACGTCTCGACGAGCAGGACGTGCCCGAAGCGGGTACGGCCGCCGGTCAGCGAGTAGGGGCGTACGCGGGCGGGCTTGCGGTCGCCGCCGCGTACGGGAAGCCTGGCCGGCATGCTGGCACTGGTGCTCATCGGGCACTCCCCGTCGACTCGGCCTCGAGGGACTGTCGTAGCTCACTGCGGAGTTCGGGCGTCATGACGTGACCGGCGCGGCCCACGAAGAGCGCCATGTGGTAGGCCACCACGCTCATGTCGCAGTCCGCGGCGCCGTGCACGCCGAGCAGTGAGCCGTCGCTGATCGACATCACGAAGAGGCTGCCCTCGTCCATCGCGACCATCGTGTGCTTCACCGGGCCGGACTCCATCAGCCGGGCGGCGCCGATGGTGAGGCTGCCGATGCCGGAGACGATGGTGGCGAGGTCGGCGGAGGAGCCGCGGGGGCCGGTGGGCCGCACCTCGAGCGCCTCCCGTGCCCCGGCGTTGCGGCCGGGGTCGGAGGAGAGCAGGAGCAGACCGTCGGAGGAGACCACCGCGACGGACTGGATGCCCGGCACCTCCTCGACGAGATTGGTCAGCAGCCAGTGCAGATTGCGGGCTTCACTGCTCAGTCCGAAGGTACTGGGCGCGGTCAACTGCTTGCCTCCTCGGCTGTGCCCCCCGTGACTTCTGCGGATTGTGCGGGTCCTGCTGGTGCCGCGGGCCCTGCTGCTCCCGCGGCCGACGCCCCCGTGCGGTCCGGGTGTTCGGCGATCTCCGCCTGTACGTCGCGGTACCCGGCGTCCGCCCCCCGGCGGAAGCCGCCCAGGCGGCGGCGCAGCGCCTCGGCATCGACGGAACCGGTCCGCCTGCGCGGGGCCGTCGCCTGTTCGGTGATCTTCGGGGTGCGCTTGGGGAGTCCCTTGTCGGTGACGGGTTCCTCCGGCGCGTCGGGGACGCGCCGGTGCTCCACCGCCTCCGCGTCGGCCTCTTGCTCGTGCCGCCGTTCGTGCTCGTGCTCGCCCTCGTCCTCGGCGTCTTCGGCGAGGTCGGTGGGTCCGGTCGGGTCGGTCCTGTCCGGGCCGTCCGTGCCGTCCGGGCCTGCTGCCGTCTCCGGCGCCGGGAGCAGGAGTTCCATGGTGGTCTCGGCCGGGGATTCGGCCGGAGTCCTGGCCCGGGTCACGGCCGGGGTCTGGACCCGGGTCCCGACCGGGGTCTCGGCCGGCGTCGTGGCGGGTTCCGGGCTCTCCTCGGCGGGTTCCGGGGTCTGCTCGGCGGGTTCCGGGCTCTCCTCGGCGGGTTCCGGGGTCTGCTCGGCGGCCTGCGGGCTCTCCTCGGCGGCTTCCGCCGTGCGTACGGCCTTCTCCGCGAGCGCGACCAGCGTGTCGTCGCCCGCCGAACGGGCGCTGATCACATTGGAGTTGGCCTCCGCGTCGGCCCCCGGCAGGGAGAACGTGTGCGTGCCGCCCGTCGTGGGCGAGGCGGCCGGGACGGCGGCGGTGGGGGCGGCCGCCAGCAGCGACTTGGGCAGGACGACGACGGCGGCGATCCCGCCCTGCTTCTGCTCGCGCAACTGCACGCGGACGCCGTGCCGGTGGGCGAGCCGGGCCACCACGTACAGGCCGAGCCCGAGCCCTCCCTCGCCCTCCTGGTCGTAGGGCGCCTCCGGGTCGAACTCGCCGAGCCGGGAGTTGAGGGTGCTCATCCGCGCTTCGGCCATGCCGATGCCCTCGTCCTGGACGGAGAGCATGACCTCGCCGTTCTCCAGGAGCCAGCCGGAGACCTCGACGGGCAGGTCGGGTGGGGAGAACGAGGTGGCGTTCTCCAGGAGTTCGGCCAGCAGATGGCTCAGGTCGTCCGCGGCGAATCCGGCGAGGTGCGCGTGCGGTGGCAACGCGGCGATGCGGACCCGCTCGTACCGCTCGATCTCGCTGACCGCGGCCCGTACGACGTCGACGAGCGGGACCGGACCGGCGTGCTGCTGGACGTGCTCGGTTCCGGACAGGACGAGGAGGTTCTCGCTGTGCCGGCGCATGACGGTGGCGAAGTGGTCCAGCTTGAAGAGCGTGGCCAGCCGGTCCGGGTCCTGCTCGCGCTCCTCCAGTCCCTCGATGACGGCGAGCTGCCGCTCGACGAGACCCAGGGTGCGCAGCGCCAGGTTGACGAAGGTGCCGCCGATGCTGGTGCGCAGTCGCTCCAGCTGGGCGCCCGAGTCGGCGAGTTCCGCGCGCAGTTCCTCACGGGCGTCGGCCATCTTCTGCCGCTGGCCGACCAGGTGCTTGCGGTCGGCCTCCAGCGTGGCGACGCGGTCGTGCAGGGCGGCGGCGTGTGCGTGCAGGGCGTTGACGGACCGTACGACCTGGGCGAACTCGTCGTTGCGCCCAGTGAAGGCGACGGCTTCCTCGGCGGTCGGGTCCGGCGCCTGCGCGAGCCGGGCCGAGCCGCGGCGCAGGACGGACAGCGGGCGCGTGAGCGTGCGGGCCATGGCCGTGGCGATGCCGACGGCGAGCAGCACCAGGGCGCCGAGGACGGCGATCCGGATCTCCAGCGCCGTGACGTCGTCGTCGCGCAGCTGGGCGAGTTCCTTGGTGCGGCGGTCGAAGAGCGCGGACTCCGCACCGCGCATCAGGTCGACGCGGGCGGAGAGGGCGGCGTCGGCCTTCTTGGTGCTGGTGCCGAGTTCGCCGTCCGAGAGGGTCGGCTGGTCGGTGAACGAGGCCAGGTACTTCTCGGCGGAGTTGACCTCGGGTCCGGTGACCGCGGAGTCGTACGAGGTGCGGGCGGCCTGGGACGCGGTGTCGTGGAAGTCGGCGAGGGCCGCGTCGGAACGGAGGCGGGCCTGCTGGGCGGCGGCCGTGAGGGCGTCGCGCTGCTTGGCGTCGGCCTCCGAGGAGTCGGTCGTGGTGGTGGGCAGACCGGTCGCGGGGTCGATCACGGTCTGCGTGCGCCGCGGCACGTTGAGGGCCGCGAGGAGCAGCCCTCGGGCCGCGGCCGCCTGCTGGACGGCGGAGTCCAGCTCGGCCAGCGCGTAGGCGCCGGAGCCGGCCCGCGGCGGCGTCCGCTGGGCCAGTTGTTCGGCGAGCCCGTGCAGTTCGGTGATGGCGGCGGAGTAGGCCTGGTGTGCTTCGAGGGCGCTGCTCTTGCCGGTGAGCGCCGCCCGGCGCACGGTCGCGATGTTGTCGAGGTCGGAGCGCAGCGAGGCGGGTGTGTCGGTGTCGGTGCGCAGTTCCTCGACCTGCCGGTCGACACGGGCACCGCGCTGCTCCGAGGGCGCCTTGGACTTGGCGCGGCCGGCCGCGATGTACGAGGTGACCTCGTCGCGCTCGTCGGCCAGCGAGTGGGCGAGCGAGAGGGCGTCCTGGGTCTGCTCGGCGAGCGTCACCAGGTCCTGGGAGTCGTTCAGTTGCCCCGAGGCATCGATGAGGGACGGGGCGCCGGCGCCTGCGATGGCCGCGGCCACGACGGCCACGACGGCCACGGCGAGGATGAGCCGGGTGCGTACGTGGGTGGGGCGACCCTTGCCGACCGGCGCGCTCGGGCTGCCGGCGGCGCCGGGGGTGCTTGCGGCGCCGGGGGTGCGCTCAGCGCCGCCCTCGGAGGCCGTCTGCCTGCCTGTGCGACGAGGCCGCGTCTTCTGCACCGGTGCTCGCATTCCTGACTCGTCCTACTCATGGACCCGCGTGACGCTGCGTCAACTCCTGCCGACTGTGCGCACGCCCTCCCCCGCGCTCGAGGTCACTCGCACGGGGGGACCCGCATCGGTCCCCGACCCTCCCAGTGCCGGTGGGCGGCGGTCCTGCATCACCTGCCCCGCCACCCGAAGGAGTGAACCCCGGAGAAGAGCGGCCGGGCAAGTTTCCCGGGCGCGCGCGAGGGGCGTGCGCGCCGGGCCGGTTGGACGTCAGCGGCGGCCGGTGGCAGGATTCGCCGCCACGTCTCGGCGGAGCGAATCATTCCACCCCAAACCAGGCGCCTGACCTGCACGGGCACGTCAATTCCGTGACTGATGGCAGCCTTTGATGGATGTCGTGAAGGGCTCGTGCAGACTGGCCGGATGCGCACTGAACTTGTTTCGGAGCCCGGCGATCCGGCCCGCCCCAACGAGGACTTCTCCGCCGTCGCGCTACCGGCCTCAGGACTGGGCGGCGCACTGGTGGTCGCGGACGGGGTGACGCCGCCGCGGACGGGGACGGGCTGCCTGCACTCCGTTCCCTGGTTCACCGGCCGCCTCGGCGGCGCCCTGACCGAACTGACCGTTTCCCGGCGAGATCTGACGCTGTCCGAGGTTCTCTCCCTGGCGATCCGTCGAACAGCCGAGGGCCACGAGGGGTCCTGTGACCTTTCTCACCCACGAACACCGCAGGCGACGGTGGTGGCGGCCCGCTGGTCACCGGAGACGGTCGAGTACCTGATCCTGTCCGACTCGACCCTCCTGGTGGAGTCCCCCGAGGGAGCGGTCACGGCACTGCTGGACGACCGCCTGTCCCGTCTGCCGCGCGCCGCTCTCGCCACGGACGCCCTGGTGGACGCCACGCTCCGCAACAAGGAGGGCGGCTTCTACACGGCGGCGGCGGATCCGGCGGTGGCGGAGCACGCCGTGACGGGGTCGCTGCCGCGCGCGGAGGTGCGGTCGCTGACCGCGCTGACGGACGGGGCGACGCGATGGGTGGAGAAGTTCCGCGAGGGCGACTGGGCGGACTGCTTCACCCTCGTACGGAAGAAGGGTCCGCAGGAGCTGGTGGACCGGGTACGGGCGCTGGAGCGGGCGGACGCCAAGGCGCGGACACATCTGGGGCGGAGCAAGACGCACGACGACGCGACGGTCGTGTACGCCGAGCTGTGAGGCGGCCTGCGGGTGGGGCCGGGGATGAGGTGCGGGGGCGCTCTGCCGCGACGCGCGGGGCGCGGGGCGCGGGGCGCGGGGCGCGGCCGTGGAGCGGCGCGCGACTGGGCGGTGTGGGGCGGTGTGGGGCGGCGCAGGGCGACGCGCGGGTGGGCGCCGCAGGGCGACGCGCGGCTTGGCGCCGCAGGGCGACGCGCGGCTATTTCTCCATTCCCTGGTTCAACTGCTGCAGCAGTCGCGCCAGTTCAGCGACCTCCTGCCGGTCCCAGTGGGACAGCTGGCTGACGTAGCGTGCCCGGCGGGCCTCGCGGACCTTGCCGACGCGGGTGCGGCCCTCCTGGGTGAGGTGGACGAGCCAGGCGCGGCCGTCCGCCGGGTCCGGTTCGCGGGCGACCAGGCCGAGGTCCTCCAGGGCGCGCAGCTGGCGGGACATGGTGGCCTTGCCGACGCCGATGTACGCGGCGAGTTCGGTGGCGCGCTGGCGGCCGCACTCGTCCAGGCGGACGAGGAGTCCGTAGGCCGCCGACTCCAGATCCGGGTGGACCTCGCGGGCCATCTCGCCCTGGTTGGCGCGGGCGCGCCGCAGCAGCACCGTCAACTCACGTTCCAGGGAGAGGTACTCGGGGTCCACCGGGGGCATGGCGATCCGGTTGACGTCCAGCTGGTCCACACCATTCGGTGACTCACCGGGTTCGACCCGGCGTCCGTCACCGTTCGCGTCTTCGTGCACGTCAGTCCCTGCCTCGGTTGTCCCCGTGGTGAACGTTTCCGCCAAGAGCCGTCATCGGGCGCGGCTCGGCAAGTATTTCGCAGGCTTGGACCATTGGCAGCCTCCGGGGCCTGTTCCCACCTGGTGTTTCCCGTGCGTGGCCGCCCCAACGGCCCCGGTAATGGCATGACCATGATGAACCAGGTGACGGTTCACCCGGCAGAGGCCCGCCCCGTACCGCACCGCACACGACCGCCGACCGCTCACCAGGCACGGCGAAGGCCCGGGCCTCCCTCACGGGACCCGGGCCTCCACTGTCCGGCCGCGTCCGTCACGCCGCTACCGGAACCTCCGACTCCGCGCCGTTCACAGCCGGCGACAGAGCCAGTTCCAGGACCTGGCGGACATCCGTGACGGCGTGGACGTCGAGCTTGTCCAGCACCTCCGCCGGGACGTCGTCCAGGTCGGGCTCGTTGCGCTTGGGGATGATCACCGTGGTGACACCCGCCCGGTGCGCGGCGAGCAGCTTCTGCTTCACACCGCCGATCGGCAGCACCCGGCCGGTCAGCGAGACCTCGCCGGTCATGGCGACGTCCGTGCGGACCAGGCGGCCGGAGAGGAGCGACGCCAGCGCCGTCGTCATCGTGACGCCCGCGCTCGGGCCGTCCTTGGGGACCGCGCCGGCCGGGAAGTGGATGTGCACACCCCGGTCCTTCAGGTCGCCGACGGGCAGCTCCAGCTCGGCGCCGTGGGAGCGCAGGAAGCTCAGCGCGATCTGCGCCGACTCCTTCATGACGTCGCCCAGCTGGCCGGTCAGGGTCAGTCCGGCCGCGCCCGTCTCCGGGTCGGCCAGGGAGGCCTCGACGAACAGCACGTCACCGCCCGCGCCCGTGACCGCGAGACCCGTCGCCACGCCCGGCACGGCCGTCCGGCGCTCGGCCGGGTCCTGAGCGGACTCGGGCACGTGGTGCGGCCGGCCGATCAGCTCGCGCAGGTCGCCGTCCCGGATGGTGAACGGCAGCTCCCGCGCGCCCAGTTCGTGCTGGGCCGCGACCTTGCGAAGCAGCCGGGCGATCGACCGCTCCAGGGTGCGGACACCCGCCTCGCGCGTGTACTCGCCGGCGAGCTTGCGCAGGGCGCTCTCGTCGAGCACCACCTCGTCCGTGTTCAGACCGGCCCGCTCCAGCTGGCGCGGGAGCAGGTGATCCCGGGCGATGACGACCTTCTCGTCCTCGGTGTAGCCGTCCAGGCGGACCAGCTCCATACGGTCGAGCAGGGCCTCGGGGATGGCTTCGAGCACGTTGGCGGTGGCCAGGAAGACGACGTCCGACAGGTCCAGCTCGACCTCCAGGTAGTGATCCCGGAAGGTGTGGTTCTGGGCCGGGTCCAGGACCTCCAGGAGCGCGGCCGCGGGGTCGCCGCGGAAGTCCGAGCCCACCTTGTCGATCTCGTCCAGCAGGACCACCGGGTTCATGGACCCGGCCTCCTTGATCGCCCGGACGATCCGGCCGGGCAGCGCTCCGACGTACGTACGGCGGTGGCCGCGGATCTCCGCCTCGTCGCGGACGCCGCCGAGGGCGACCCGGACGAACTTGCGGCCCATGGCGTGCGCCACGGACTCGCCGAGGCTGGTCTTGCCGACGCCGGGCGGTCCGACGAGCGCGAGCACGGCACCGCCGCGCCGCCCGCCGATCACACCCAGGCCCCGGTCGCTGCGGCGCTTGCGCACGGCCAGGTACTCGGTGATGCGCTCCTTCACGTCCTCCAGGCCCGCGTGCTCGGCGTCCAGGACCGCCTTGGCACCCTGGATGTCGTACGCGTCCTCGGTGCGGTCGTTCCACGGGAGTTCGAGCACGGTGTCGAGCCAGGTACGGATCCAGGAGCCCTCGGGCGACTGGTCGCTGGACCGCTCCAGCTTGTCGACCTCCTTGAGGGCGGCCTCCCGGACCTTCTCGGGCAGGTCGGCGGCCTCGACACGGGCGCGGTAGTCGTCCGACTCCTCGCCCTCCTGCTCGCCGTTGATCTCGCGCAGTTCCTTGCGTACGGCCTCGAGCTGGCGGCGCAGCAGGAACTCGCGCTGCTGCTTGTCGACGCCCTCCTGGACGTCCTTGGCGATGGTCTCGGCGACGTCCTGTTCGGCGAGGTGGTCGCGGAGTTGCTGGGTGGCGAGCTTGAGGCGGGCGACCGGGTCGGCGGTCTCCAGCAGCTCCACCTTCTGTTCGGTGGTCAGGAACGGCGAGTACCCGGAGTTGTCGGCGAGCGTGGAGATGTCGTCGATGGCCTGCACCCGGTCGACCACCTGCCAGGCGCCACGCTTGCGCAGCCAGGCGGTGGCCAGGGCCTTGTACTCCTTCACGAGGTCGGCGACGTGACCGGGCAGCGGCTCGGGCGCGCTCTCCTCGATCCTCGTTCCCTCGACCCACAGTGCCTTGCCCGGGCCGGTCGTACCGGCACCGATCTTCACGCGGCCGCGGCCACGGATGAGCGCGCCGGGGTCACCGTCGGCCAGCCGGCCGACCTGCTCGACGGTGCCGAGCACACCGGTGCCCGGGTACGACCCGTCGATGCGCGGCACCAGCAGGACCCTGGGCTTGCCGGGCTCCGAGCGGGCGGCGACCTGTGCGGCCTCCACCGCGGCGCGCACGTCGGCGTCGTTCAGATCGAGCGGTACGACCATTCCGGGCAGCACGACCTCGTCGTCGAGCGGCAGCACAGGCAGAGTGAGCGGTGTGGACGTCGAAGCCATGATCTCCCCTTCGGCATTCAAGTTGAGCTATGCCGACTCAATGCACACGCATCGACGAATGTTCCCCGGGAGGCCACGCGTTCGCTGTGGGCGATCAAGCCGCTCACAGCCGGTCCCCCTACCTGCGGTCCGCCGCAGGGGCCGCGGTCCGCGTCCGGTGGTGCCGTCGGATCACCGGCCAGGTGGCGATGCCGGTCACCAGCGAGATCAGATGGCCCCAGTTCGTCATCGGGTCCGTGAACGCGAGCAGGTCCAGGACCAGCGCCCCGCCGAAGACCGCCAGGAGCGGCCAGCGCAGCCAGGGCGTGAGGAGTCCGGCCAGGGCGCCGGTGGCGGCGGCCACGCCGAAGCTGACGCCGTAGTCGAGACGGTGCAGCGAACTCTCGGGGAGGTGGCCGGCCAGGACGGCGAGGCCCACGGGCACCTCGGTCGCGAGGGTGGCCAGGACATGGCCGAGAAGGAACACGCCGGCCGTGCGCGGGCCGCCGACGCGCCGCTCCAGCGCGGTGAGGACCAGGACGAGACCGAGCGCGTACGGCGAGGTGATCCCGCCCGCGACCCACAGGGCGCTGGCGAACAGCACCAGCACGGGCGTCCGCACGAGGTGCGCCACGTCGGTGCTGGACCCCTGGTGGAGGGCGTGCACGAGCGCCGGGTCGGCGTGGGCGGTGACGGCCGAGGTGACGACGAGGACGAGCACGAAGGCGAAGGTGACCGGCGTCGAGGCGGGCGTGGGCAGCAGGCGCCACGGGCGGGGGAAGCGGCGGGGAACCGCCGGGGCGGTGGCCCTCCCGGCGTTCGCCGTCGCGGGCGGCGTGGGCAGCAGGCGCCATCGGCGGGGGAAGCGGCGGGGAACCGCCCGGGCGGTGGCCGTCCCGGCGTTCGCCGTCGCGGGCGGGGTGGTGACAACCGCCCGGGCGGACTCGACGGACCCCTCGGACTCGGCGCAGCCGGCGGACCCGGTGCCCTGTGCGGCGGCACCACGCTGGCGTGGCACCCCGTCCAGGAGCCCGGACTCCGTCGGCGGGCACGCGCCGGACGGCGGGAAGGGCGCCGCCGCGTCGGCGGTCTCGGTCGATTCCACGGTGAGGAGCCCCTTCCGTCACACCCCACCCTTCGCGCCCCGCACCGGCACTGTCTATGACCGGCGCCACGCACCGGGCGATTCACAGGAACTTCCCAAGCGCCTGAACATCCGCGGGCGGGCAGCCCGCGCGTGAGCAGCCCCGCGCGCACGCGTCACCCCGGGCAGGCCGCCCTCCGGATAATTCGCCCGCCCCTCCCCCGCCCGACTGCCAGGATGGGCCGATGCCCCTCTCGTACTCGTACGACACCCCCGAAGTCCTGGACCGTCGCGAGGGCCCGTACGGCGAGGTCGTGTTGCGGCGCCACGGCGAGCTGCTGCAGATCATCGCCAACGGGTGCTTCCTGATGGACACCTCCGACGGACGGTCGGAGCGGCTGCTGATGGACGCGGCGCTCGACGCCCTGGACGGGCGGCCGGCGCCCCCGGCCCGTCCGAGTGTGCTGATCGGCGGACTGGGCGTCGGATTCTCGCTCGCACACGCGGCGGCGAACCCGCGGTGGGGCCGGATCACGGTCGTCGAGCGCGAGCCCGCCATCGTCGACTGGCATCGCGGCGGTCCGCTGTCCGCGCTCTCGGCGCCCGCCCTCGCCGACCCGCGCACCGGGATTCTGGAAACGGACCTTGTCGCATTCGTCAATGAGACATGCGCCACGTACGACGCGCTGTGCCTGGACATCGACAACGGGCCCGGCTGGACGGTCACCGAGGGCAACGACAGCCTCTACTCCGTCGACGGACTGGCCAGCTGCGCAAGGGTGTTGAACCCGGGTGGCGTGTTGGCGGTGTGGTCGGCGCGGCCATCTCCGGAATTTGAAGGATCCCTACGGAATGCCGGGTTCCAACAGGTGCGTACCGAAGAGATCCCGGTTGCCCGGGGCGTTCCCGACGTCGTACATCTCGCCGTCCGACCTGGATAGCAAAGGCGCGGTCACTCCCCGTACGCTGCCTACCTGACGCCGATCATTCAAGCGTCAATCGCAGTCATGCGCAGACAAGGGGTCACCCCACTGATCCCGGAAAGCAACTCAGGGGCGGGCGATGGAGCAGACACACACCTCCCACAACGGTACGGCGGCGGCCCCCGGCGCTCAGCGCCGGGTTCTGGTCGTGGAGGACGATCCGACGATCGTGGACGCCATCGCGACCCGCCTGCGCGCCGAGGGATTCCTCGTGCAAACGGCGGGCGACGGTCCGTCAGCGGTCGACACGGCCGAGGCCTGGCAGCCCGATCTGCTGATCCTCGACATCATGCTGCCCGGCTTCGACGGCCTGGAGGTCTGCCGCCGTGTGCAGGCCGCGCGTCCGGTGCCGGTGCTGATGCTGACCGCCCGCGACGACGAGACCGACATGCTGGTCGGACTCGGCGTGGGCGCCGACGACTACATGACCAAGCCGTTCTCGATGCGTGAGCTGGCCGCACGGGTGCACGTGCTGCTGCGCCGCGTGGAGCGGGCCGCGATCGCGGCCTCGACCCCGCGCAGCGGAATCCTGCGGCTGGGCGAGCTGGAGATCGACCACGCGCAGCGCCGGGTGCGGGTGCGCAGCGACGACGTGCATCTGACGCCCACCGAGTTCGACCTCCTGGTGTGCCTCGCCAACACCCCCCGCGCGGTGCTCTCCCGTGAGCAGCTGCTCGCCGAGGTGTGGGACTGGGCGGACGCCTCGGGTACCCGGACCGTCGACAGCCACATCAAGGCGCTGCGGCGGAAGATCGGCGCCGAGCGGATCCGCACGGTGCACGGTGTCGGTTACGCGCTGGAGACGCCGACGCCATGAGCGACGGGCCGGCCCCACGGAGAAGCCCCGGGGAGCCCTGGGGGGGCGTACGCCCGTTCTCGATCAAGACCAAGCTGGGCGCGCTGGTCGTCGTCTCGGTGCTGATCACCACGGGGCTGTCGGTGATCGCGGTGCACACCAAGACGGAGCTGCGCTTCATCACGGTCTTCTCGATGATCGCCACACTGCTGATCACGCAGTTCGTGGCGCATTCGCTCACCGCGCCGCTGGACGAGATGAACACGGTGGCCCGGTCCATCTCGCACGGCGACTACACCCGCCGGGTACGTGAGAGCCGGCGCGACGAGCTGGGCGACCTGGCCCAGACGATCAACGTGATGGCCGACGAGCTGGAGGCGCAGGAGCTCCAGCGCAAGGAGCTGGTGGCCAACGTCTCGCACGAGCTGCGGACGCCCATCGCGGGCCTGCGCGCGGTGCTGGAGAACATCGTCGACGGGGTCCAGCAGGCCGACCCCGAGACGATGCGTACGGCCCTGAAGCAGACCGAGCGGCTGGGCCGGCTGGTGGAGACGCTGCTCGACCTGTCCAGGCTGGACAACGGCGTCGTACCACTGAAGAAACGTCGCTTCGAGGTGTGGCCGTACCTGTCGGGCGTCCTGAAGGAGGCCAACATGGTCGCCTCCGCGCGCGCGGGCATCGCCTCCGGCTCCGGCAACCACACCCGTACGGACGTCCATCTGCACCTCGACGTGTCCCCGCCGGAGCTGACCGCGCACGCGGACCCGGAGCGGATCCACCAGGTCGTGGCCAACCTCATCGACAACGCGGTCAAGCACAGTCCGGCGCACGGCCGGGTGACGGTCAGGGCGCGGCGCGGGCCGCTGCCCGAGTCGCTGGACCTCGAGGTGCTGGACGAGGGCCCCGGCATCCCGAGGTCGGAGTGGCGCCGTGTGTTCGAGCGGTTCAACCGCGGCAACGTCAGCCGGCCGCACGGGCCCGGCAGCGACGGCGGCACGGGCCTCGGCCTGGCGATCGCCCGCTGGGCGGTGGATCTGCACGGCGGCCGGATCGGTGTGGCCGAATCCGACCGGGGCTGCAGGATTATCGTCACTCTCCCGGGAGAGTCTTCCGTCCCAAGTTGACGTAAAGTTCGAACCGGAGCCACAAGATCCACGCGCTTCCGCGCTGACGGACACGTGTGATCAGGCAGAGGCCTGCGCCTGGTGGGCGCCGGACCGGGGCCGACGCACCCTCCCGCGTCCCCTCTGTTGCACAACCGCGCTTGTTTCCCGCCATTTCAAGCCCCGAAACCCGCTCTTTGATGTGACTTACGCGACGATGGACCAGCCCGGCCTGACCTCCACCCTCTGGGGGGCGTAGCCTTTATTCCCGCTGTCCATCACCTTGTGAAGCGGAAGAGGGCGGTTGCCGCCGTGTCGCCACAGTCCCCCAGTAACTCGAGCATCTCGACCGACGACCAAGCCGGGAAGAACCCCGCCGCGGCCTTCGGCCCCAACGAGTGGCTCGTCGACGAGATCTATCAGCAGTACCTCCAGGACCCGAATTCCGTAGACCGAGCCTGGTGGGACTTCTTCGCCGACTACAAGCCGGGCGCTCCTGCCGCCTCGGCCCCGGCGGGTACTGCGGCCGCGGGGGCCGCAGGGACCACCACCTCGGCCCCGGCCGCTCCCGCGCCCGCTGCTCCGGCCCCCGCGGCCGCCGCTCCGGCACCCGTGGTCCCGAAGCCCGCCGCCGCGGCTCCGGCTCCCGCCAAGGCCGCCGCTCCGGCGCCGGCCCCCGCGAAGCCGGCCGCCGCCGCCAAGCCGAAGGCCGCACCCGCCGCCGAGGGCCCGGAGCTGGTCCCGCTGCGCGGCCCCGCCGCCGCGGTGGCGAAGAACATGAACGCCTCGATCGAGGTGCCCACGGCCACGTCCGTGCGCGCGGTCCCGGTGAAGCTGCTCTTCGACAACCGCATCGTCATCAACAACCACCTGAAGCGCGCCCGGGGCGGGAAGATCTCCTTCACCCACCTCATCGGCTACGCGATGGTGCAGGCCATCAAGGCCATGCCGTCGATGAACCACTCCTTCGCGGAGAAGGACGGCAAGCCGACCCTGGTCAAGCCGGCCCACGTCAACTTCGGTCTCGCCATCGACCTGGTGAAGCCGAACGGGGACCGCCAGCTCGTCGTCGCCGGCATCAAGAAGGCCGAGACGCTGAACTTCTTCGAGTTCTGGCAGGCCTACGAGGACATCGTCCGCCGTGCCCGTGACGGCAAGCTGACGATGGACGACTTCACCGGTGTCACGGTCTCCCTGACCAACCCCGGCGGCCTCGGCACCGTGCACTCGGTCCCGCGTCTGATGCCCGGCCAGTCGGTCATCATGGGCGTCGGCTCGATGGACTACCCGGCGGAGTTCCAGGGCACGTCCCAGGACACCCTGAACAAGCTCGGCATCTCGAAGGTCATGACGCTCACGTCGACCTACGACCACCGGGTCATCCAGGGCGCCGCCTCCGGCGAGTTCCTGCGCATCGTCGCGAACCTCCTGCTCGGTGAGGGCGGTTTCTACGACGAGATCTTCGAGGCGCTGCGCATCCCCTACGAGCCGGTCCGCTGGCTCAAGGACATCGACGCCAGCCACGACGACGACGTCACCAAGGCCGCCCGCGTCTTCGAGCTGATCCACTCCTACCGGGTCCGCGGCCACGTCATGGCCGACACCGACCCGCTGGAGTACCGCCAGCGCAAGCACCCCGACCTGGACATCACCGAGCACGGGCTCACCCTGTGGGACCTGGAGCGGGAGTTCGCGGTCGGCGGCTTCGCCGGCAAGTCCCTGATGAAGCTGCGCGACATCCTCGGCGTGCTGCGCGACTCGTACTGCCGCACCACCGGCGTCGAGTTCATGCACATCCAGGACCCGAAGCAGCGCAAGTGGATCCAGGACCGGATCGAGCGCTCGCACTCCAAGCCGGAGCGCGAGGAGCAGCTGCGCATCCTGCGCCGTCTGAACGCGGCGGAGGCGTTCGAGACCTTCCTGCAGACGAAGTACGTCGGCCAGAAGCGCTTCAGCCTGGAGGGCGGCGAGTCCGTCATCCCGCTGCTCGACGCGGTCCTGGACTCGGCGGCGGAGTCCCGTCTGGACGAGGTCGTCATCGGCATGGCCCACCGCGGCCGCCTGAACGTGCTCGCCAACATCGTCGGCAAGTCGTACGCGCAGATCTTCCGCGAGTTCGAGGGCAACCTCGACCCGAAGTCGATGCACGGCTCCGGCGACGTGAAGTACCACCTGGGCGCCGAGGGAACCTTCACCGGACTGGACGGCGAGCAGATCAAGGTCTCGCTGGCCGCCAACCCCTCGCACCTGGAGGCGGTCGACCCGATCCTCGAGGGCATCGCCCGCGCCAAGCAGGACATCATCAACAAGGGCGGCACGGACTTCACGGTCCTGCCGGTCGCCCTGCACGGTGACGCGGCCTTCGCGGGCCAGGGCGTGGTGGCCGAGACCCTCAACATGTCGCAGCTGCGCGGTTACCGCACCGGCGGCACGGTCCACGTGGTCATCAACAACCAGGTCGGCTTCACCGCCGCCCCGGAGTCCTCCCGCTCGTCCATGTACGCCACCGACGTGGCCCGCATGATCGAGGCCCCGATCTTCCACGTGAACGGCGACGACCCCGAGGCCGTCGTGCGCGTCGCACGCCTGGCCTTCGAGTTCCGCCAGGCGTTCAACAAGGACGTGGTGATCGACCTCATCTGCTACCGCCGCCGCGGTCACAACGAGTCGGACAACCCGGCCTTCACCCAGCCGCTGATGTACGACCTGATCGACAAGAAGCGCTCGGTGCGCAAGCTCTACACCGAGTCCCTGATCGGTCGCGGCGACATCACCCTGGAAGAGGCCGAGCAGGCCCTGCAGGACTACCAGGGCCAGCTGGAGAAGGTCTTCACGGAGGTCCGCGAGGCCACCTCGCAGCCGCTGTCGCCGGCGCCCTCCGACCCGCAGGCCGAGTTCCCGGTCGCCGTGAACACCGCGGTGTCCACGGAGGTCGTGAAGCGGATCGCCGAGTCCCAGGTCAACATCCCCGACCACGTCACCGTCCACCCGCGGCTGCTGCCCCAGCTCCAGCGCCGGGCGTCGATGGTCGAGGACGGCACGATCGACTGGGGCATGGGCGAGACCCTCGCCATCGGCTCCCTCCTCCTGGAGGGCGTCCCGGTCCGGCTCGCGGGCCAGGACTCGCAGCGTGGCACGTTCGGCCAGCGTCACGCGGTGCTGATCGACCGTGCGACGGGCGAGGACTTCACCCCGCTGCTGTACCTGTCCGAGGACCAGGCGCGCCTGAACGTCTACAACTCCCTGCTGTCGGAGTACGCGGCGATGGGCTTCGAGTACGGCTACTCGCTGGCCCGCCCCGACGCGCTCGTCATGTGGGAGGCGCAGTTCGGCGACTTCGTCAACGGCGCGCAGACGGTCGTGGACGAGTTCATCTCCTCGGCGGAGCAGAAGTGGGGCCAGACGTCCGGCGTCACCCTGCTGCTCCCGCACGGCTACGAGGGCCAGGGCCCGGACCACTCCTCGGCCCGCCCGGAGCGGTTCCTCCAGCTCTGCGCCCAGAACAACATGACGGTCGCGACGCCGACGCTCCCGTCGAACTACTTCCACCTTCTGCGGTGGCAGGTGCACAACCCGCACCACAAGCCGCTGATCGTCTTCACCCCGAAGTCGATGCTGCGCCTCAAGGCGGCCGCGTCGAAGGCGGAGGAGTTCACCGACCAGCAGTTCCGCCCGGTCATCGGCGACGCGTCGGCCGACCCGGCCGCCGTCCGCAAGGTCGTCTTCTGCGCCGGCAAGGTCTACTACGACCTCGAGGCCGAGCGTCAGAAGCGCGGCGCCTCGGACCCCGCGGCCGCCGAGACGGCGATCATCCGCCTCGAGCGCCTGTACCCGCTGCCGGGTGCCGAGCTCCAGGCCGAGATCGCCAAGTACCCGAACGCCGAGAAGTACCTGTGGGCCCAGGAGGAGCCGGCGAACCAGGGTGCGTGGCCGTTCATCGCGCTCAACCTGATCGACCACCTCGACCTGGCGGTCGGCGCGGACGTGCCGCACGGGGAGCGGCTGCGCCGCATCTCGCGCCCGCACGGCTCCTCGCCGGCGGTGGGTTCGGCCAAGCGTCACCAGGCCGAGCAGGAGCAGCTGGTGCGTGAGGTGTTCGAGGCGTAGGCGCTGCCGCTGCGGGGTGCGTCGGCTGCGGTGCGCCCGCTGCGGCGGTGGTTGTCGGCTGCGGGTGCGTTGTGGCTGTCGCCAGTTCCCCGCGCCCCTTCGGGGCACGGTCGGCGGCGCATGATCGAGGGTCCGGCCCGAGTCGTGGTGACTCGGACCGGGCCCTTTGGCGTTCGTACGGCCTTACCCTGGAGGGCAGGGCGTGTTCACGGGAGCGAGCAGGGCTCGTCCCGTCCGTATCAGGAGCGAGAGTTGTACTTCACCGACCGAGGCATCGAAGAACTGGCGAAGCGGCGCGGCGAGGAGGAGGTCACCTTCGAGTGGCTCGCCGAGCAGCTGCGGACGTTCGTCGACCTGAACCCTGACTTCGAGGTGCCGGTGGAGCGGCTGGCGACGTGGCTGGCCCGGCTGGACGACGAGGACGAGGAGTAGGTCCTCGGCGGGGGCGCCGCGACCCCGGGCTTCCCGGTCCGCGTCGCCGTCCCCGCTCCCGTACGTTCCCGCGCGTGCCGCCTCGCCGCGATACGTGCCGCTGTGCGAGCCGCTCCGTACGAGCCGCCGTACATGCCGCAGGTCCCGGGGTCATCCGGGAGACCTGCCGCCCGTGTGATCCCGCTCCGGGGCGCCGTGCCGCCCCGTTCGAGCCCTCTTTCCGGCTTCGCCGTCCCCTGAACGGGTGTCTTGACTTTCGCGTGCCGCGATATATCGTGAATAGCGGAAGACGCGATATGGCGCGTTGCTACGGGAGGTCGCATCATGTCCGAGTGGTCCGTCGCAGAGCCCCGGAAGCTCACGTTCGACGAGCCCGTGAGGGAACTCCACGTACGCATCGTCAATGGCACGGTGAACGTCGTGGGCACCGACGAAGGTTCCGCCCGCCTCGAGATCTCCGAGATCGAGGGGCCGCCGCTGACGGTCAGCCAGGAGGGCGGCACGCTCACCGTGGCGTACGACGACCTGCCATGGCGGGGCTTTCTCAAGTGGCTCGACCGGAAGGGCTGGCGGCGCAGCGCGGTCGTCTCCCTGGCCGTGCCGGCCGACACCCGCGTCGAAGTGGGCGTCGTCGGCGCCGCGGCGGTCGTCTCCGGGCTGCGCGGGCCCTCCGTGGTGAAGGGGGTCACCGGCGACACGACCCTCGTCGCCCTGTCCGGCCCGGTCCGCGCGGACACGGTGTCGGGGAACCTGGAGGCCCAGGCCGTCACCGGCGACCTGCGGTTCAACTCCGTCTCCGGCGACCTCACCGTCGTCGAGGGCTCGGGCTCCTCCGTGCGGGCCGACTCGGTCAGCGGCTCCATGATCGTCGACCTCGACCCGGGCGGCCCCACCGACATCGGGCTGACCAGCGTCTCGGGCGAGATCGCCATCCGGCTGCCCGCGCCGGCGGACGCCGAGGTCGAGGCGAACACCGCGAGCGGCACGATCTCCAACGCCTTCGAGGGTCTCCGCGTGCACGGTCAGTGGGGCGCCCACAAGATCACCGGGCGGCTCGGCGCCGGCACCGGCAAACTCCGCGCGACGACCGTCTCCGGCTCCATCGCCCTGCTGCGCCGGCCGCCGGCGGAGGACGAGGAGACGGAACCGTGGGACACCGGCGATTCCGGTACGCGGACCGAGGGCGCCAAGTCGGCTGCCGACGACCCGGTGGGCGGGCCGCACGGCGATTCGGGGGACAATTCCGCTTCCGGCCCGGGCGAGGGTTCGACCAGCGCCCCGGCCGACGGCACGACCGACAAGAAGGTGCTCTGACATGCCCCCCGTCTTCGCCCACGGCCGCCTGCGCCTCTACCTGCTGAAGCTGCTCGACGAAGCCCCGCGCCACGGCTACGAGGTGATCCGACTCCTCGAGGAGCGCTTCCAGGGGTTGTACGCACCGTCGGCGGGCACCGTCTACCCGCGACTGGCCAAGCTGCAGGCCGAGGGTCTGGTCACCCACACCACCGAAGGCGGACGCAAGGTGTACGCCATCACGGACGCGGGCCGCGCCGAACTCGCCGACCGCAGCGGCGAACTGGCCGACCTGGAACTGGAGATCCGCGAGTCGGTCGCCGAACTGGCCGCGGAGATCCGTGCCGACGTGCGCGGCGCGGCGGGTGACCTGCGGCGCGAGATGCGGGCGGCGGCGACCGAGGCCCGACGCGGCGGCACCAAGGCCGGTCGCGGGCAGGACCTTCCCTTCGGGGACCTGGGCGAGCTCGGCGACAAGGAGGCCTGGCGCGCCGCGAAGGAGGAGATGCGCCGCGTCAAGCAGGAGTGGAAGGAACAGGCCCGGCGCGCCAAGGACGAGAGCCGGCGGGCCCGCGAGGAGGCCCAGCGGGCCCGCAACCAGGCCAAGGATGCGCAGGACCGGGCGCGGGCCCAGGCGCAGGAGGAGATGCAGCGCATCGCCCGGCGGGTCCAGGACCAGGTGCAGGACCACTTCGCACGGGGCGACTGGCCGACGGGGGTGCGGGAAGGACTGACCGAACTGGCCAAGGAGTTCGGAGAGTTCGGGAAGGACTACGGCAAGGAGTTCGGGAAGGACTTCGGCTTCGGACGCGGCAGCGCGGACAAGGCGGCACCGCGACCCGAGTACACGGACACCCCGGAGGACTTCCCGGCCGGGTTCGAACCCGCCTGGGCGCACGAGGACGCGGACTCCTCCGGCGACCCGGCCCGCGACCTGGACCGCCTGCTCGACCGCTTCCGGGACGACATCCGTGACGCGGCCCGGGACCACGGCGTCACCGCCGACCAGCTCCGCGACGCCCGCCGCCATCTCTCCTCGGCGGCGGCGCACATCGGGGCGCTGCTGCGCACGCCGAAGGTCTGAGCTCGGCCGCCTCCGGCAGCCGG
This sequence comes from Streptomyces sp. NBC_00289, assembly GCF_041435115.1. Classification (NCBI taxonomy): domain Bacteria; kingdom Bacillati; phylum Actinomycetota; class Actinomycetes; order Kitasatosporales; family Streptomycetaceae; genus Streptomyces; species Streptomyces sp. NBC_00289. The sequence continues at coordinate 3,744,276 of NZ_CP108046.1, forward strand.
CGGCACGTGGCCGCCGCGCCGGAGGTGCCGCACCCCCCGCTCTCCGGGGAGACCTGCTCAGCCCGCCTTCGCCTGCCCCTCGCCGTACAGGACCCGGGTGAGCGAGTCATACGTCACTCCGTGGTCGGCGAGGGCCTCGGCGGGGACGCCGGGGCGGGCGACCAGCGCCAGGAGAATGTGTTCGTCGCCGATGCTCCGTTCCCGGCGGGCGACGGCGACGCGCAGGGTCCCGACGAGCAGGTCCTTGGCGCTGCGGCCGAACGGCCGCCGTCCGGACCACCCGCCGAGCGCACCGCTCCTGACGCCGGCCGCCAGCGCCCCTTCGCCGTGGACCTCCTCCACCCTCGACACGATGTCCGACAGGTCGATGCCCAGCCCGGACAGCGCGTCCGCGTCGGCCCGCGAGAGGCCGCCTCGGCGGCGGGCCTCGGCCAGCTCCCCCACCAGCCCGTCACGCCCGCCGGGCGGCAGACCGAGCGAGGCCAGCGCGAACGAGCCGCGGCTGCCCTCCCGGTCGAGCAGCGCGAGCAACATGTGTGTCTCCTCGACCCGTTCCGCACCCTCCCGCTCGGCATGCCCCACCGCGCCCTCGACCACGGCGCGGGCATCCTTCGTGAACCGCTCGAACATCAATGCCTCCCGTACTTCTTGTGCACGGCCTGCCTGCTCACTCCGAGTTCCGCGGCGATCTCCTGCCACGACCAGCCCTGATGGCGCGCACTGCGCACCTGCACCGCCTCCAGCTGTTCCAGCAGCCTGCGCAGCGCCGCGACAGCGCGCAGCCCCACCCGGGGGTCGCGGTCGCCGGCCCGCTCGGCGAGATCCGTTGCTTCCGTCATGCTGTCAATCTAGGTTGACAGCACGGGGTTGTCAACCATGGTTGACGTGCGCCACACGCCGACGGCCGGCCCGGAAGACCGGACCGGCCGTGAGCCGAGACGAAGGCGCGGAGCGGAGGAACCGCTGCACCGCTAGGCGTTCGTGAGGACGATCTTGCCGAAGTGGTCCCCGCTCTCCATCCGCTGAAAGCCCTCGCGGGCGCGGTCGAGCGGGAGCACCTCGTCGATGACGGGGCGCACACCGGTGGCGGCACAGAAGGAGAGCAGGTCCTCCAGCTCGTCCTTGGTACCCATCGTCGAGCCGACCACCTTGAGCTCGAGGAAGAAGATCCGGGTCAGTTCGGCGTGCGCGGGCCGGTCGCCGCTCGTGGCGCCGGAGATGACGAGCGTCCCGCCGGGCCGCAGGGACTTCACCGAGTGCGACCAGGTGGCGGCACCGACGGTCTCGATGACGGCGTCCACGCGCTGCGGCAGCCGCGCGCCCGGCTCCACCGCCTCCACCGCGCCGAGCTCCAGGGCCCGCTTCCGCTTGGCCTCGTCCCGGCTGGTCGCGAAGACCCGCAGCCCGGCCGCCTTCCCCAGCACGATGGCCGCCGTGGCGACACCACCGCCGGCGCCCTGGACGAGGACGGAGTCACCGGGTCGTACACCGGCGTTCGTGAAGAGCATCCGGTACGCCGTCAGCCAGGCCGTGGGCAGACAGGCGGCCTCCGCGAAGGAGAGTTCCCTGGGCTTGGGAAGGAGGTTCCACGTCGGTACGGCGACCCGCTCGGCGAAGGTGCCCTGGTAGTGCTCGGTAAGGATGGAGCGGGGTTCCCGGGGGCCGACGCCGTGGCCGGTCTGGCCGATGACCGAGTGCAGGACGACCTCGTTGCCGTCCTCGTCGACACCGGCGGCGTCGCAGCCGAGGATCATCGGCAGTTTGTCCTCCGCGAGGCCCACGCCGCGCAGGGACCAGAGGTCGTGATGGTTGAGGGAGGCGGCCCTGACGTCGACGACACTCCAGCCGGCCCGGGCCTCGGGAGCCGGACGCTCTCCCAACTCGAGGCCGGCGAGCGGCTGGTCACGGTCGATCCGGGCGGCGTAGGCAGCGAACATGGCTCGACGATAGGCGCCGGGCACGGTGTTTTTGAACCGGGACGCCCTGTGACACATGCCCTCTTGCCTCCGGCCCGGACCACTCGATCAGCCGGACGGGCAGGTAAAAAAACGGCCCCGCCCAGAAGGACGGGGCCGTTTCGGTGAGCGTCAGCGGCGGGCGACACCCTCCGCGCGGGCGGCCGCGGCCACGGCCGCCGTCACCACGGGAGCGACCCGCTCGTCGAAGGGGGACGGGATGACGTAGTCCGCGGCGAGGTCGTCGCCCACGACGGAGGCCAGCGCCTCGGCCGCCGCGAGCTTCATGCCCTCGGTGATCCGGGAGGCCCGCACCTGCAGCGCGCCCGCGAAGATGCCCGGGAAAGCCAGCACGTTGTTGATCTGGTTCGGGAAGTCCGAGCGCCCGGTGGCGACGACGGCCGCGTACTTGTGGGCCACGTCCGGGTGCACCTCGGGGTTCGGGTTGGCCATGGCGAAGACGAAGGCCCCCTCCGCCATCGAGGCCACCGCCGGCTCCGGGACCGTACCGCCGGAGACGCCGATGAAGACGTCGGCGCCCTCCAGCGCCGCTTCCAGCGGGCCGGTGATCCCGGCCTTGTTGGTGAAGCCGGCGAGTTCGCGCTTGACCGAGGTCAGGTCGTCCCGGTCGGCGGACACGATGCCCTTGCGGTCCGCGACGGCGACATCTCCGATGCCGGCCTCGACCAGCATCTTCGCGATGGCGACACCGGCCGCGCCGGCGCCCGAGATCACCGCCCGCAGATCACCGAGACCCCGCCCGGTCAACCGCGCGGCGTTCCGCAGCGCGGCCAGTGTGACGACGGCCGTACCGTGCTGGTCGTCGTGGAAGACGGGGATGTCCAGCCGCTCCTGGAGCTTGCGCTCGATCTCGAAGCACCGCGGCGCCGAGATGTCCTCGAGGTTGATGCCGCCGAAGGAGGGGGCGAGGCGCACCACGGTCTCGACGATCTCATCGACTCCGGTGCAGGCCAGCGCGATGGGCACCGCGTCCACGCCGCCGAACTGCTTGAAGAGGATCGCCTTGCCCTCCATCACCGGAAGGGAGGCCTCGGGGCCGATGTCTCCGAGTCCGAGCACAGCCGTACCGTCCGTCACGACGGCGACGACGGAGGACTTCCACGTGTAGTCGTGGACGAGGTCCGGCTGCTCGGCGATCGCGCTGCACACCTTCGCGACGCCGGGCGTGTACGCCAGGGACAGGTCGTCCTTGTCGCGGATGGGCACGGTGGCCTGCACTGCCATCTTGCCGCCGCGGTGCAGCGCGAACGCGGGGTCGAAGGAATCGAGGGGCTCCGCCCCGCTGTCCTGGCCCGTATCGCTGTCGCTGCGAGGATTGACGATCTCCGCTGCCACTTTGTCTTACCCCTTAGGTCTTCATGGTTTGAGGGTGGCCACTCCTGGTTGAGAAGTGGGCGGGCACCGCGCACGGCCCGTGTCGTGTTGCGTGAGGGCTGTACGCGACGGGCGCGCCGCACACGCGCCCTGAGCCCCGGATGAGGGGTGTAAAGAACCTTCTTACCGGACGGACCGCGCGGCGACGAGTCCAATACGTGCAAGGTCACATCCCGGAGGTGACATTCCGGAAGGCGTCGGATGCTGACGGTGACACGAATCATGAGGAGATATCTGGACAAGTCCTCGAGAAGCGCTCGATGAGCGTCCGGAGCGTACGGTGAAGATCACAGGCTTTGCGCAAGTGAAGGTCGCATCCTGAGATGTACCGAAGATCTTCCGGCCGGAAGGACAGATTCCCGCAGAAGGTGCGGCCGTGATGTACCGACCTGGTGTGGTTCGGGGGTCACCCGTTATCCGATTTTGACATGCCGAGTCCCCTGAATGGTTCAGTCCGAATGGCAAGATGCCGTCATCACACGAGGTCGCGACACTCGAAGACGTGTGTTCTCGTCGACCCACGGCAACTGTCGACCCCGTCGGCAACCGCCGGCCCCATCGGCACTCCACCCATCCGCCGGAGGAACCCACCATGACCGCAAGCTCCACCCGTCGTACGACCGTCGCGCACTCCCGGACAGCCGCGGTCGGTGCGATCGCGGTCGCAGGCGCCCTGCTGCTCACCGCCTGTGGTGACCAGACGGACAAGAGCAGCAGCGACAGCACGTCGGAGTCGTCCGCGTCCGCCGCTCCGCTCGCCGGCAAGCTCCCCGCGGACATCAAGAGCGCCGGTGTCATCAAGGTGGGCTCCGACATCGCCTACCCGCCGGTCGAGTACATGGAGAGCGGCAAGGCCGTCGGTATCGACCCCGACATCGCCGACGCCCTCGGCAAGCAGCTCGGCGTGAAGTTCGACTTCCAGAACGGCAAGTTCGACCAGCTCATCGTCGGTCTGCAGTCCAAGCGGTTCAACGTGATCATGTCCGCGATGAACGACACCAAGGACCGCCAGGAGGGCGTCGACTCCGACACCGGCAAGAAGGTCGGCGACGGTATCGACTTCGTCGACTACTTCACCGCGGGCACCTCGATCCTGGTCCAGAAGGGCAACCCGAAGAACATCAAGTCCCTGGACGACCTGTGCGGCAAGGTCGTGGCCCTGCAGAAGGGCACCACGTCCGAGGGCATCGCCAAGGCCCAGAGCACGAAGTGCAAGGAGGACGGCAAGAAGGCGATCACGCTGCAGACCTTCGACACCGACCCCGAGGCGCTGCTCCGCCTGAAGCAGGGCGCGTCCGTCGCCGACCTGAACGACTTCCCGGTCGCCGCGTACAACGCGAAGACCTCGGGCGGCGGCAACGACTTCGAGGTCGTCGGCGAGCAGATCGAGGCCGGCCCCTACGGCATCGGCGTCAGCAAGTCGAACACCCAGCTGCGCGACGCCCTGCAGGCGGCGATGAGCGCGATCATCGAGAACGGCGAGTACAAGAAGATCCTGGAGAAGTGGAACGTCACGGACGGCGCGGTGACCGAGGCCAAGATCAACGGCGGCTCCTGACCCTGCCTGACGTACCACTGAAGGGCAGTCACTGTGACTGACATTGTCGACAAGGTTCCGGCGCCGTCGGTGCCGCCGGAGCAGATCAAGGCCATCCCGGTGCGCCACTACGGCCGCTGGGTGGCCGGTGCGGCGGTCATCGCCGTCCTGGTGCTGATCGGGATCGCGTTCTCCAACGCGAACATCAACTACGACATCATCCCGGACTACCTGACGGACGACCTGATCCTGTCCGGCGTCTGGCACACGCTGTACATCTCCGTGCTCGCCATGGTGCTGGGTCTCGTCCTGGGCGTGATCCTCGCGGTGATGCGGATGTCGTCCAACCCGGTCACCAGCACGGTGTCCTGGTTGTACATCTGGTTCTTCCGCGGGACCCCGGTGCTGGTGCAGCTGCTGCTCTGGTACAACATCGCCCTCGTGTTCCCCATGCTCAACCTGGGGTTCTACAAGGACGAGATGAACGACGTGATGACGCCGTTCCTCGCGGCGCTGCTCGGCCTGGGCCTCAACGAGGCCGCGTACATGTCCGAGATCGTCCGGGCCGGCATCCAGTCGGTCGACGAGGGGCAGACGGAGGCCTCGCACGCGCTGGGCATGACGCAGGCCAAGACGCTGCGACGGGTGATCCTTCCGCAGGCCATGCGCGTGATCGTGCCGCCGACCGGCAACGAGTTCATCAACATGCTGAAGACCTCGTCGCTCGCCTACGCGGTCCAGTTCAACGAACTGATCAAACGGTCCACGGACGTCTCCAGCACCTCGTTGGCCGTCGTCGAGCTGTATTTCGTGGCGTCGATCTGGTACCTGATCCTGACCAGCGTCTTCAGCGTCTTCCAGTACTACCTGGAGCGCCGTTACGCCCGCGGTTCGATGCGCACCCTGCCGCCGACCCCGTTGCAGCGCCTGCGGAAGAACCTCCGTCTGTTCGCTTCCTTCCGCCGCCCGGAGGTGACCCGATGAGCGGTCTCAGCAAGGACCTCACCCCGAGCCCGAGTGGCCACCCCATGGTCAAGGCCGAGGGGGTGCACAAGTCCTTCGGGCTCGCGCACATCCTCAAGGGCATCGACCTGGAGGTGAACGCGCGTGAGGTGTTCTGCCTGATCGGCCCGTCCGGCTCCGGCAAGTCCACCTTCCTGCGGTGCATCAACCACCTGGAGAAGATCAGCGCCGGCCGGCTGTCGGTCGACGGCGACCTGGTCGGCTACCGGCAGAGGGGCGACAAGCTCTACGAGCTCAAGGAGAAGGAAGTGGCCGCGCAGCGGCGGGACATCGGCATGGTGTTCCAGCGCTTCAACCTCTTCCCCCACATGACGGCGCTCGAGAACGTCATGGAGGCGCCGCTCCAGGTCAAGGGCGAGACGAAGGCCGTCGCCCGGGAGCGGGCGCAGCGGCTGCTGGACCGGGTGGGCCTCGGCGAGCACAAGGACCACTACCCCTCACGGCTCTCCGGCGGTCAGCAGCAGCGGGTCGCCATCGCCCGCGCGCTGGCGATGGAGCCGAAGCTGATGCTCTTCGACGAGCCGACCTCGGCGCTCGACCCGGAGCTGGTCGGCGAGGTCCTCGACGTCATGCGGGACCTCGCGGAGGACGGCATGACGATGATCGTCGTCACGCACGAGATGGGCTTCGCCCGTGAGGTCGGCGACTCGCTGGTCTTCATGGACGACGGTGTGGTGGTCGAGTCCGGCCATCCGCGCGACGTCCTGACGGACCCGCAGCACGACCGGACGAAGTCGTTCCTGTCCAAGGTGCTCTAGCGCCACCTGCGAGAGGGGCGGTACGAGATCCTCGTACCGCCCCTTTCGCATGTGCCGGGTGCCGCGTCGGTCCTACTTGAGCGCCAGCAGCAGCGTGTCCGACGGCGAGCACCACACGGGCCGGGCCTCGGCGAAGCCCCGCTCGCGCAGTACGCGCGCGTGCCAGGCGGCGGAGGGCGTGTCGCCTTCGGCGTGCTCGCCGTAGATCTCGAAGCGGCGCGCGGTCGGTTCGGCGAGAACGGGGTCCTGGGCGGCGAGCTGCCACCATTGGGCCCAGTCGAGGGCGCCCTCGCCTCGGGCCTGGTCCATGAGGGCGTGGCGCCGGGCCCGTTCGGCCGCGTTGATCCGGGGCGTCGTGTCGTCGGTCATGTGGTCGGCGTTCATGAAGACACCGCCGTCGCGGACGAGTCCGGCGACCTGACCGTAGAGGGCCGTGAGGGGTTCGCTGTGCAGCCAGTGCAGGGCCGTGGCGGTCAGGACGGCGTCGTACGAGTCGTACGGCAGTCTCGCCGGCCAGTCCGGGTCCTGGAGGTCGGCGGTGACGAGGGAAACCCGCCCGTCGCCCGCGAAGGTGCCCTCGGCGATGGCGAGGAGCGCCGGGTCGAGGTCGACACCGGTGCTGGTGGCGTCCGGGAGGCGGGCGAGCAGCCGGGCCGTGATGCTGCCGGTGCCGCAGGCGAGGTCCAGGACGCGCGGCGCGGGGCCGGCGAGGGCCTCGACCATGTCGAGCATGATGCGGAACCGCTCCTCGCGGTCGGGCATGTACGACTCCTGCTGGCGGTCCCAGCTCTCCTGCCAGGCGTGCCAGTCGGTTCCGGTACCGGTGGTCATGGAAGCCCTCGTTTCGGTCGCCCACGTAATACCCTGAAAGCACGATCAGCTGTTACCCGACCGCACCACGACGATAGAACGCCTCCGTAAGGACTACAAGTGGAACTGGCCTATTACTCGGACTACGCCGTCCGTCTCGTCAACAGCGAGGACCCGGCCCGGGGCAAGGACTCGCTGACCTCGGTCGAGGCCGTCCGCGACCTGTTCGGCGGCAACTCGTCGGCGGCCCGCCGCGCCACCGACGCGGACGTGACGCGGTTCCGCTCGGTCCGGGGCCGGCTGCGCTCCGTCTTCGAGGCGGCGGACCAGGGCGACGAGACGCTCGCGGTGGATCTGCTGAACTCCCTGCTGCTGGAGTTCCCGGTGAGCCCGCAGATCTCCGGCCACGACTTCCGGGACGACGAGGGCCGTCCGCTGTGGCACATGCACCTGGCCGACCACCCGTCGAACGCGACCGCCGGCTTCGCGGCGATCGCCGCGATGGGCCTGGCCTTCCATCTGACCGAGCACGGCGTGGACCGCCTCGGCCTGTGCGAGGCGGCCCCGTGCCGCAACGCCTACCTGGACACCTCGACCAACCGCTCCCGGCGCTACTGCTCCGACCGCTGCGCGACCCGCGCGAACGTCGCGGCCTACCGCGCCCGCAAGCGCCTGGAGACGGACCGCTCCCAGAAGACGGGCCTGGCGGCCGACAGCGCCCAGCGCAGCACCGCGAGCGGCGAGCGCTGATCGGCACCGAGCGGCCGGTAGCGGAAACGGACCTTCCCGAGGATCAGGTCGTCGGGCACGACGCCGTAGTCGTTGCTGTCGCTCCCGGCGAACGAGTTGTCCGCGAGCACCCACCAGCCGCCCTCGCGCCGCTCCACGGCCCGCTTGACGATGAGCAGGTCCTGCTGGAAGGGATGGCGCAGGACGACGACGTCACCGGGCCTGATCCGGCCCCCGTGCCGCACCAGGAGCCAGTCGCCCTGGTACAGCGTGGGCACCATCGACGGCCCGGTCACCTCGAACCGTCCGAAGGGCTGCACCGCCCTCCCCCGCTCGGTCTCCTGCGACAGCTCCGGCATCCCCGGCACCTCCCCGGTCCGTTCCTCCACCAGTCTCAGTCTGACCCTGGACTTTTGTCCTAAGCCCATGGGGGCACTCGCGAAATCCACTCCCCCAGGGAGTAATGTCCCACCTGAGAAGACGATCACGAGGAAGGAACGCTCCATGCTTTCCCGCCTGTTTGCCCCCAAGGTCAAGGTCAGCGCGCACTGCGACCTGCCCTGCGGTGTGTACGACCCGGCCCAGGCCCGCATCGAGGCGGAGTCGGTGAAGGCCGTGCAGGAGAAGATGGCCGCCAACGACGACCCGCACTTCCAGGCGCGCGCCACGGTCATCAAGGAGCAGCGCGCCGAGCTCGCGAAGCACCACGTCTCGGTGCTCTGGAGCGACTACTTCAAGCCCCCGCACTTCGAGAAGTACCCGGAGCTGCACCAGCTGGTCAACGACGCCCTGAAGGCCCTCTCGGCCGCCAAGGCGTCCACCGACCCGGCCACGGGCCAGAAGGCTCTGGACTACATCGCCCAGATCGACAAGATCTTCTGGGAGACGAAGAAGGCCTGACGTCTGTCAGCCTCCGCGGACCCGCGACCGGTGCACCGTCGCAGGCCCACGGGCATCCCGAAGGGGCCCGGCCGATCCGTCGGCCGGGCCCCTTCGGCGTTCGGGCACGAACACGCGTCCGCGTGGCGGGGATCGTGCGATGCTGTCGTGATGGTGACCACGGAGGACCTGGTCCGCCTGCGGCGGGCGCGTGACCGGATGAACCGCGAGTACGCGCAGCCTCTCGACGTGGCCGCGCTCGCCGGTACCGCGCTGATGTCGCCGGGCCACTTCCAGCGCAGCTTCCGCGCGGCGTTCGGCGAGACGCCCTACAGCTACCTCATGACCCGCCGTGTCGAACGGGCCAAGGCCCTGCTGCGCCGCGGTGACCTGACCGTCACGGAGGTGTGCATGGAGGTCGGCTGTACCTCCCTGGGCTCCTTCAGCTCCCGCTTCACCGAACTGGTCGGCGAGACCCCGAGCGCCTACCGGGCCCGCTCGCACGAGGCGGGGGCGTCGATCCCGGCCTGCGTGGCGCGCACGTTCACCCGGCCCAGGCGGACGGCGAAGCCGGCTCCGTGGGCCTAGGGCCAGGAAGCCGGCTCTGTGGCCCCAGTGCCTGTCGGCCGGGCGACGCGAAATGCCGGACGCGGCCTTAGCCTGCGGTCATGGACATCAAACTCAGGCAGTGCTTCATCGCCGTCGACGACCACGACAAGGCGATCACCTTCTACCGTGACGTCCTGGGCATGGAGGTGCGCAACGACGTCGGGTTCGAGGGCATGCGGTGGGTGACCGTCGGGTCGCCCTTGCAGCCCGACGTGGAGATCGTGCTGGAGCCGCCGGCGGCGAACCCCGACGCCTCCCCCGCGGACCGGGAGGCGATGGCCCAGCTGCTGGCCAAGGGGATGCTGCGCGGGGTCAACTTCACCACCGCCGACTGCGACGCCCTCTACGCGCGCGTGCAGGAGTCCGGCGCCGACGTCCTCCAGGAGCCGATGGACCAGCCGTACGGGGTCCGCGACTGCGCGTTCCGCGATCCCGCCGGGAACATGCTGCGCTTCATGGAGCGGGACGGCGACTGACACCGGGACCGGCCGCGGCAGGTCACCCACCTACGATCACGGCATGAGCATCCGCTGGACGTACGCCTTCGTCGACCGGCCGGCCGGCCTCCTCGACCGGGCCGGTGAGTTCTGGACGGCCGTCACGGACACGCGGCTGTCCGCGCCCCGGGGTGAGCGGGGCGAGTTCGCCACTCTCGTGCCGGACGCGGCCGACGCCTGCGTGAAGATCCAGGGCGTCGACGACAAGGACGGCGGCGCCCACCTCGACCTCGCCGTCGACGACGTACCCGGGTTCGTGGGGACGGCGCTCGAACTCGGGGCGTCGCTCGCCGGGGAACACGACGGGTGGGCCGTACTGCGGTCTCCCGCCGGGCAGTTGTTCTGTGCCGTGCCCTGGCACGGGGAGTCGGCCCGCCCGCCCGTGACGCACGGCAGCCGGCTCGACCAGGTCTGCCTCGACACGCCGCCCTCCGCCTACGAGGCCGAAGTCGCCTTCTGGAGCCGGCTGACGGCCGGCTGGGAGTCGCTGCCGGGCTCGCTCGCCGAGTTCCACGTGGTCAAGCCGCCGCCCGGGCTGCCGATCCGTATCCTCCTCCAGCGCCTCGGCGAGGAGCGGCCCGCCACCGCCCACCTCGACCTGGCCTGCGCGGACATCGAGGCGACCCGCGCCGACCACGAGCGACTCGGCGCACAGCTCGTCGCCCGGGGCCGCCACTGGACGGTGATGCGCGACCCGGCGGGCGGTACGTACTGCCTGACCGGCCGCGACCCGGAGACGGGCGGGCTCCCCCGCGCAGCCCGCTAACGGAGCGTCGCGTACGCGCAGAGGACGGCGTTCGGCTCTTCCCGGGGCTCCGGGGAAACGCCGGGGCCCGGGCACTCGCTGTCGTCCACGTCCAGCCGGAGCAGCGGCGCCGCCGGATCCGCGGTCTCCTGTCGGCCGTGCCTGCCGGTGGCCGGCGGCGGCTCGGTCGAGTCCTGGAGCCACAGGGTGAGTCCGCCGCCGACGGCCACCGTCACCGCCCACACCACCAGCGCCCACCGCCACATCCGCCGACGGCGCTCTCCCCCGTCCGGCGTCACACCCAGTCCTCCACGTCGACCACGGCGTCCACCGCGATCGGCCCGTACACGTGCGGGAACCGCTCGCCGCCGGGCTCGGGTGCCTCGTAGCGCACCTCGGCGTCGAGCCGCGCGGGGTCCACGACCAGCACCACCAGGTCCTCGGGCCCGTCGGGGGAGCCGTACAGGAAAGCGGCCACGCGCGGGAGCTGGTCTCGGGTCGAGCAGTGGATGAAGCCCTCCTCCCGGAGGGTGCGACCGCGGGTCGACATCTCGTACGCGCCCCGGGTGCGCGCCGCGTCCCACAGGGAGCGTTCGGTGATGTGCAGGATGTGTTCCGGTTCGGACATGCGTTCACGCTACGGCCTCGAGCGGGCAGCCCGCGCCTGCAAATAGCGCCGTTCCGGCAGGCTCAGGGTCCTGGCGGCCGCCGACTCGTAGGCGGCGCGGGCCTCTTCGTACGCACCGGCCCGCTCCAGCAGATGACCGCGGACCGCGTCCAGCCGGTGCCCGCCGCTCAACTCTGTCTCCAGTTCTCCCAGTTCGGCGAGGCCTGCCTGCGGGCCGTGGACCATGGCGACGGCGACGGCGCGGCCGAGGCGTTCCACGGGACCGGGCACGAGGCCCACCAGCACGTCGTACAGGCCGAGGATCTCGCGCCAGTCGGTGGCCTCCGCGGACGCGGCCTCGTCGTGCACGGCCGCGATGGCGGCACGGATCTGGTAGGGGCCCGCGCGGCCTTCGCCGAGCGCGCCGGTGACCAGCGCGACGCCCTCCTCGATCGCGGCCCTGTCCCAGCGGTCGCGGTCCTGTTCGTCGAGCGGCACGAGTTCGCCGTGCGGTCCGGTGCGCGCGTCGCGGCGGGCGTCGGTGAGCACCATCAGCGCGAGCAGACCGGTCACCTCGCAGTCGTCGGGGAGCAGCCGGTGGACCGTGCGGGTCAGCCGGATCGCCTCGCGTGCGAGGTCACGGCGCTGAAGGCTGGGTCCGGAGGTCGCCGTGTAGCCCTCGTTGAACATCAGGTAGAGGATGTGCAGGACCGCGGGCAGCCGCTGCTCCCAGTGGTCCGGCCGGCCGAAGCGCACGCCTCGCACCTTCTGCTTGGCCCGGCTGATGCGCTGCGCCATGGTCGCCTCGGGGACCAGGTGCGCGCGGGCGATCTCCGCCGTCGTCAGGCCGCCGACCGCGCGCAGCGTGAGCGCGATCCGCGCGGGCGGGGTCAGGTCCGGGTGGCAGCAGAGGAAGAGCAGCGAGAGCGTGTCGTCCTCGCGAGGAGCCCGGTCGGCACCCGGCGGCGGGGCCGTGAACGCGTCGCGCGGTGTGAGCGCCGCCGCCCTCTCCTCCCGCGCCCGCCGCGCGGCCTCCGCGCGCAGGCTGTCCGTCAGCCGCCGCGAGGCGACCCTGATGAGCCAGCCGCGCGGATTGTCCGGCACGCCGGCCGCGGGCCACTGCCGGGCCGCCGCGAGCAGCGCCTCCTGTACGGCGTCCTCGGCGGCGTCGAAGTGCCCGTACCGCCTGACCAGCGCACCGAGGACCTGGGGCGCGTTGCGGCGCAGCAGGTCCTCGGTGTCGGCGGGACCGTGGCTCATATGTCCCCGGCACCGTCCATGATCGGACGGATCACGACCGGGTAGTTGGTGAGCCCCTCGGGACCGGGGCACCGGGTGACCCGCTCGGCGATCTCGGTGACCCGCTCGAGGCTCTCGCACTCCACGACCCAGTAGCCCGCCATCAGCTCCTTGGTCTCGCTGTACGGCCCGTCGGTGATCACGGCCCTGCCGTCCTCGCCGAGGGTGACCTGGCGGGTCTGCGCGGGCTCCGCGAGGCCCTGCGCGTCGACCAGCTCGCCCTTCTCGGACAGGTCGTCGCTGATCGCGCCCATGTAGGCGTACATGGCCTGCAGTTCCTGCTCGCTCCAGGCCGGGGCGCCCGGGGACGCCTTGCCGCGCATCGACTCGTAGTCCGCCTGTGTGCCCTGCACCATGACCAGATACTTCATGACTCCGCTCCTTCGGCATCCGGCCGCCCGCGCTGGGCGGCTCTCACGGGGGACGTCGGAGCCGGGCCGGGGTTCTCGACACGGGTCAGGATTCTTTCTCGGCGGGTTCTCCGGGCTCCTCGTCGGACGCGGCACCCTCTCGTACGGAGCCCTCTCGTACGGAGCCCTCCCGTACGGAGCCCTCCCGTACGGCCGCCGCGCCCTTCGCCGCGTAGGCGTCGCACCGGGGGTTGCGGCACGGGCCGGCCACCCACACCGGGACCCACGCGCCCAGCGTCTTGTGGCGCCGGACGACCGTGTCGACGGGCTGCCCGCAGGCGGGACAGTGGTGCTCTTCGCCGTCCATGTCTTCAGGGTAGGACGCAGGGGCCCCCGGCGCTTCCCGCTCGACGCGACCGCGTGCACGGCCGGTGAGGGCGCGCACCCGGGCACGTCGGACACGGCCCGATGCCCGGGGTGAGCGTCCCGGGCGGGCTACGCGGACTGCGGGTCCCGCCACATCGGCCACATCCGGGGGCCGTCGGGCAGGTCGAGGGGACGGCCCACGAGCGTGAAGCCGAGACGCTCGTACAGCGTGCGGCTGCGGGCACTGCTCGCCTCCAGGTAGGCGGGCAGCGCCTCACGGTCGCAGCGGTCGAGGACCGTCTCGATGAGTGCGCTGCCGAGCCCCTCGCCCTGGCGCTGCGGCGCCACGGCGATCATCCACAGATACTCGTGGGCCCGGCCGGCGGGGTGGATGTCCGCGGTCAGCCGGCCGATCAGCTCGACGCGCTCGTTGTCCGGGTCGACGGCCGCGCGCAGCTGGGCCGGCCCCTCGTCCTCGGCGTGCCCGTCCGCATGCTCGCCGGCGCCGTCCGGCGCGGGCACGGACAGCCACAGCGCGCAGGCCGCGCCGTCCTCGGTGACGTCGATACGGCCCTCGGCGAGCACGATGTCGGTGAAGGCGGCCATCAGCCTGTGGTGGGTCGTGCGGCGGTACGCGTCGCCCGGGAAGACCCATCTGCTGACCGGATCGTCCTGGAAGGCCTCGTCCAGCAGCCGGACGACCGGCTCGCGGTCGCCCTCGCCGGCCACCCGGATCGCCACACCCATGTCCGCCCCTTCGTCCAACCGACATTGATCGTACGGGCGTTGAGCCTATCCGGTGGCAGAAAGGGCGGGCCCCGCACACCGTGGGGATGTGCGGGACCCGCCGACCGGAGCCCTCGGACACCGCGCGGGGTCAGGTCCGCACGGTTCCGGTGGCTCCGGGGTATCGGGGCCCCTCGGTCACCGCGACCGTCAGTTGCTGCGCCGGGTGACGAACTCGGCCAGCGCGAGCAGCCCACCCGCCGCCTCCGGCTCGGGCACCGCGCGGGCCAGTTCCTGCATGGCGCGGGCCATCCGGTCGGCCGCCTGGACCTGCGCCCAGTCGCGTCCGCCCGCCCGCTCCACCGCCAGCGCGGTCCGCTCCAGGTCCCCCTCGCGGTACGGGACGCGGTACAGCTCGGCCAGTTCGGCGGCCGCCGGTGTGCCGGAGGCGAGGGCGGCCACCACGGGCAGTGACTTCTTGCGGGCGACGAGGTCCGCACCGGCCGGCTTGCCGGTGCGCACCGGGTCGCCCCATATGCCGATCACGTCGTCGATGAGCTGGAAGGCGAGCCCGGCCTGCCGGCCGAACGCGTCCATGGCCTCGACGTCCTCCTCCGCGACGCCCGCGTACAGGGCGCCCATCGCGCAGGCGCACCCCAGCAGCGCGCCCGTCTTCGCCTCGGCCATGGTGAGCACCTCGCCGAGGGTGACCTCGCCGGGTGCGCGTCGCTCCATGTCCGTGTCCGTGTGCTGGCCCGCGCACAGTTCCATGACGCAGGCCGCGAGCCGGGCGGCGGCGGCCGCGGACGCCGGGTGCGGGTCCTCGGCGAGCAGTCCGAGGGCCAGTGCCTGCAGAGCGTCCCCGGCGAGGATGGCGTCGGCGTCGCCGAAGACGGTCCAGGCGGTGGGCCGGTGGCGGCGGGTGGTGTCCCGGTCCATCACGTCGTCGTGCAGCAGCGTGAAGTTGTGGACCAGTTCCACCGCCGCGGCCGCCCGCAGGGACGCCGAGCGGGCGGGCTGCCCGCCGAGCGCGGCCGCCGCGGTGAGGACGAGCGCCGGGCGGATCGCCTTGCCCGGGTTGCCCGCCGCCGGAGTGCCGTCGGCGTGTTCCCAGCCGAAGTGGTAGAGCGCGATCCGGCGCATCGAGCCGGGCAGCGACTCGAGAGCCGCACGCAGTCCGGGATCGACACAGGCCCGGGCGCTCTCCAGGATCGCCACGGCCTCCTGCCCGTCGGGCGGACAGGGCTCGGTGGGCCGCTGCTTCGGCTCCGTCATGAACTCGGTCACGGGGTCTCCCTCGGAGAGTCCGCGGACGGTGTCCGCGGAGCGGCCGGCCGCGTGCGACCGGGTGCCCCCGCCCCGGCGGGCGGGGACACGGCTTCCCGGTGCGGGAACGTCACCTCCAGCGGCCGATCTCGACGTTCTCCAGGACACCGAGCGCGTCCGGCACGAGAACCGCGGCCGAGTAGTAGGCCGTCACCAGGTACTTGATGATCGCCTGCTCGTTGATGCCCATGAAGCGCACGGACAGGCTCGGCTCGATCTCGTCCGGGATGCCGGCCTGCTGCAGGCCGATGACGCCCTGCTCGGCCTCGCCGGTACGCATGGCGATGATCGAGGTCGTACGGGCCTCGGTGACCGGGATCTTGGCGCACGGGTAGATCGGCACGCCGCGCCAGGTGGGGATGCGGTGGCCGGCCACGTCGATGGTCTCGGGCACGAGTCCGCGCTTGTTGAGCTCACGGCCGATCGCGGCGATGGCGCGCGGGTGGGCGAGCAGCAGCTTGGTGCCGCGCCGCCTGCTGAGCAGTTCGTCCAGGTCGTCGGGGCTGGGCACGCCGTCGTGCGGCTGGAGCCGCTGGTCGTACTCACAGTTGTTCAGCAGCCCGAACTCGCGGTTGTTGACGAGTTCGTGTTCCTGGCGTTCCTTCAGCGCCTCGACGGTCAGCCGGAGCTGGTGCTCGGTCTGGTTCATCGGCTGGTTGTAGAGGTCGGCCACGCGTGAGTGGATGCGCAGCACGGTCTGGGCGACGCTCAGTTCGTACTCGCGGGGGCTGGACTCGTAGTCGACGAAGGTGTGCGGGATGTCCGGCTCGCCGGAGTGGCCGGCCGCGAGGTCGATCTCCTTCTCGCCGAACTTGTTGGTGCGCTGCTCCGGAATGCTGCGCAGCTGCTGGAGGTGTTCGCGCAGGGACTCGGAGCGCTCGGCGACCTGCTCGACGTCCTGACGGGGCAGTACGAGCATGGTGCACCCGGTGACCGCGCGGGCGGTGTACTCCCAGATGGCGTCCGGGTCCAGCAGTGACTGGTCGCCGAAGTAGGCGCCGTCGGCGAGGACTCCGAGGACCGCGTCGTCGCCGTACGGGCCGGTGCCGACCTTCTCCACCCTGCCGTGCGCCAGCAGGAAGACCTCGTCGGCCGCGCTGCCGAAGGAGGCGATCACGTCGCCCGGCCCGAACTCGCGCTGCTGGCAGCGCCGGGCGAGCTCGGTGAGCACGTCCTCGTCCTCGTAGGACCGCAGCGCGGGCAGTTCGCCCAGCTCGGCGGGGATCACCTCGACGCGGTCGCCGGTCTTCACGAACGTCACCCGGCCGTCGCCCACGGAGTAGGTCAACCGCCGGTTCACCCGGTAGGTGCCGCCCTGGACGTTCACCCACGGCAGCATGCGCAGCAGCCAGCGAGAGCTGATCTCCTGCATCTGCGGCGCGGACTTGGTGGTGGTGGCCAGGTTCCGCGCGGCCGCCGTGCCGAGACTCTGCTGCGGCTTGCCCTGATCCGTGCGGACCTCTTCGCCTACCGACATAAGGAATTGCCCTCCCGGTCATGCCCCGGCACCGATCTGCGCCTGGGCATCGATCTGCCTGACCAAGCCTTCCTCACGGAGCGTGTCGGTGCTATTACACGAAAGAGCGGGAATGGATCACGGGGCGATTGGGCACGGATGGGTCTTCTGTCCACACGCGTCGTGCCGTCGCGCCTCCCGAACGGCGACACGCGCCTCCGCCCCCGTCATCCGGCCTGTCCGAATCGGATCGCTCGCCGTGCGAACGATGTGTCCGGGCCATCCCGTTTTCGGTAGAAGCATCGGTAGCAGCGGGCAGCGTACGGCGGCCGGCGCACAGCACGAAGGAGGCGGCCATGGCCTCACCCATGCCCGCGGGCGGCTTCCTGGCCGCACTCAGGGCCGAAGGCCTCACCGTCGTCGAGGTCGGCGACTGGAAGCACCACAACCGCAACCACAAGGGCCCCTGGGGGCCCGTCCACGGCGTGATGATCCACCACACCGTGACCCATGGCAGTGCGCTGACGGTGGCGCTGTGCCGGGACGGCCGCCCGGACCTGTCGGGGCCGCTGTGCCACGGCGTCATCACCAAGGACGGCACCGTCCACCTCGTCGGATACGGCCGGGCCAACCACGCCGGACTCGGCGACGACGACGTCCTGCGCGCGGTGATCGCGGAGAAGGCGCTGCCGCACGACAACGAGGCGAACACCGACGGCAACCGCCACTTCTACGGCTTCGAGTGCGAGAACCTCGGCGACGGCGAGGACCCCTGGCCCCAGGCCCAGCTCACGGCGATCGAGAAGGCCGCCGCGGCCGTCTGCCGGCATCACGGCTGGACGGAGCGGTCGGTCATCGGCCACCTGGAGTGGCAGCCGGGGAAGGTGGATCCGCGGGGGTTCACCATGGCGTGGCTGCGGGCGCGGGTGCGTGACCGCCTGAAGTAGGCCGCGGCCGGTCGGGGCGGCGACAATGGTGCCGTGACCAGCCCCGACACCGCCGCCCTGCGTCCCCGCCTGCCGTCGCCCCTGCAGGAGCTGTCGGATCCCCGCTGCGCCCGTCACGGCGTCCGTCTGCTGCTCAAGCGCGACGATCTGGTCCACCCGGAGCTCATCGGCAACAAGTGGCGCAAACTCGCGCCCAACCTCACGGCCGCGGCGGGCCGTACGGTCCTCACCTTCGGCGGCGCCTACTCCGGCCACCTGCGCGCCACGGCCGCCGCCGGCCGCCTCCTCGGTCTGCCGACCGTCGGCGTGGTCCGCGGCCAGGAACTCGCCGACCGCCCCCTCAACCCCTCGCTGGCCCGGTGTGCGGCGGACGGCATGCGTCTGCACTTCGTCGACAGGTCGACGTATCGCCGCAAGAGCGAGCCGGAGATCCTCGGGGCGCTGCTGCGTGCGGTGGGCACCGAGGACGCCTACGTCGTCCCGGAGGGCGGCAGCAACGCCCTGGCCGTGCGGGGCTGCCGCGAACTCGGCGCGGAGCTGCGCGGTCGGAGTGACGTCGTCGCGGTCGCCTGCGGCACCGGCGGCACCCTCGCGGGGCTGGCCGCCGGGCTCGCTCCCGGCCAGCGGGCCCTGGGCGTGCCCGTCCTCAGGGGCGGCTTCCTGACCGCCGGCATACAGGCCCTGCAGGGCGAGGCGTTCGGCGGCCCGCGCGGCTCCTGGCACCTCGACGACCGCTTCCACTTCGGCGGCTACGCCCGCACCACGACGGAACTCGACGCCTTCGCGAGCGACTTCGAGGACCGCCACGGCCTGCCCGTCGAACGTCTCTATGTGGCCAAGTTGCTGTACGGCCTCGTCGCGCTCGTGGCGGAGGGCGCCTTCCGGCGCGGGACGACGGTGACGGCCGTCGTCACGGGCCGGCCGTTCCTCACGGGGCCCTGACCACGGTCACCGGCTCCGACCCCGGCGTGCTCAGCTCGCCGCCTCCCGGAAGGCCGCCGCCTCCTCCAGGTCCAGCCTGCGCAGCAGCGTCCGCAGCATCTCGTCGTCGATGTGGCGGGCGTCCCGCAGCCGCACGAACACCTTGCGTTCCGTGCTGATCATCTCCCGGGACAGGCGCCGGTAGGTGTCGTCGACGGTCTCGCCGGTGAGGGGGTTGACCTGGCCGAGGCGTTCCCAGACGGCGTTGCGGCGGCGTTCCAGGACGGCGCGCAGCCGGTCGGCGAGGGGCGGCGGAAGGGCGTTGCGCTCGTCGGCGAGGAGTTCCTCCAGACGCCGCTCGGCGGCCAGGGAGGCCTGCGCCTGGGCGTTGGCCTCCGCGAGCGTCTCGGCCTGCTGGTCGCGGCCGGGCAGCTTCAGCAGGCGGATCAGCGGGGGCAGCGTCACGCCCTGCACGACGAGCGTGCCGATGACCGTCGTGAAGGTCAGGAAGAGGATGAGGTTGCGCCCGGGGAACTTGTCGCCGCCGTGCACCGTGAGCGGGATCGAGAAGGCGATGGCCAGCGACACCACGCCCCGCATGCCGGCCCAGCCGATGACGAACGCGCCCTTCCAGGTGGGATCGGGCTCCCGCTCCCTGATCCGCGCCGACAGCATGCGCGGCAGGAAGGTCGCCGGATAGACCCACACGAAGCGGGTGGCGACCACGACCAGGAAGACGGCCACCGCGTACCAGGCGGCGGTGCCTCCCTCGTACTCCCCGAGGCCCTTGAGGACGACCGGGAGCTGCAGTCCGATCAGGGCGAACACCGACGACTCCAGGACGAACGCGACCATCTTCCACACCGCCTCCTCCTGCAGGCGCGTCGCGAAGTCCACCTCCCACGCGCGGTGACCGAGATAGAGCGCCACGACCACGACCGCGAGGACCCCGGAGGCGTGCACCTGCTCGGCGACGGCGTACGCGACGAACGGGATCAGCAGGGAGAGCGTGTTCTGCAGCAGCGCCTCCTTGAGGTGGGTGCGCAGCCAGTGGATCGGCACCATCAGGAGCAGCCCGATGCCGACGCCGCCGACCGCCGCGAGCAGGAACTCGCCGATCCCCTCGGCCCAGGTGGCGCCCTCGCCGATGGCCGCGGCGAGGGCGACCCGGTAGGCGGTGATCGCGGTGGCGTCGTTCACCAGCGACTCGCCCTGGAGAATCGTGGTGATCCGGGACGGCAGCCCCACCCGGCGCGCCACGGCGGTGGCCGCGACGGCGTCCGGCGGCGCCACCACCGCGCCCAGCACCAGGGCCGCGGCCAGCGGCAGCCCCGGGACGATCCTGTAGACGGCCCAGCCGACCACCACGGTCGCGAACAGCACGTACCCCACCGACAGCAGCGCGACGGGCCGCAGCTGGGCACGCAGGTCGAGGTACGAGCTGTCGGTGGCCGAGGTGTAGAGCAGCGGGGGCAGGATGAGCGGCAGGACGATGTGGGGGTCGAGGGTGTATTCGGGGATTCCGGGGACGTACGAGATCACCAGACCGGCCGCGACCAGCAGCAGCGGTGCGGGCACCGGTGTCCGCCGGGCGGCCGCGGCGATCGCCGCGCTCCCCGCCACCAGCAACAGCAGTGGCATCACGTCCATCGTTCTCGCCCGCCCTCGTTTTTGCGCGCGGCCACCCGCACACCCGTCGTAATCTGGCAATCATGAAACAGTGCACGCACGCCGACGCGCTGCCGCACCCGGAGCCGGAGCCGCTGAGCGAGACCTGTCCGGAGTGTCTACGGGACGGTACGCACCCGGTACAGCTTCGGCTCTGCCTCACCTGCGGTCACGTCGGCTGCTGCGACTCCTCTCCGGCACGGCACGCCAACGAGCACCACAAGGAGTCCGGTCATCCCGTGATGCGAACCTTCGAACCCGGCGAGAACTGGCGTTGGTGCTTCGTGGACCACGTCCTCGTGTGACTCTGGACGGCCTGGGGAGACTCCGGATCCGGACGGTTCGACCGTCTGACGTCTGGGTACGTCAACCCGACGCGCCCTGTTCCCAATTGGGCCCGCGAACCCTCTAGCCACGGAGCGTACTCATAGGTTTACTATGAGTGACAGCAGGGGGTCGGGGTCCCGGGGACAGGAAAGTCGAGAGCGCGGTAGCGTCACCGCTGCACCACGTATCGCGTTACCCCGGGGGGCGACCCTCGGCCCGAAAAGCTTGTACCACCTTGGAGGTGAGGGTGTCCCAGATCGCAGGCGAACCCGCGACCCAGGACTTCGTGGAAGTCCGGCTGCCGGCTGCGGGTGCCTACCTGTCGGTGCTGCGGACGGCCACGGCCGGCCTCGCGGCCCGTTTGGACTTCACCCTCGACGAGATCGAGGACCTTCGCATCGCGGTCGACGAGGCCTGCGCGATCCTGCTCCAGCAGGCCGTGCCCGGCTCGGTGCTCAGCTGTGTCTTCCGGCTCGTCGACGACTCGCTCGAGGTCACCGTCTCGGCGCCGACCACGGACGGTCACGCCCCCGCGCGCGACACGTTCGCCTGGACCGTCCTGTCGGCCCTGGCGGGCAAGGTCTCCTCCGCCGTGGACGAGGACAAAACCGTTTCGATCAGCCTCTACAAACAGCGCGGCGCGGGACCCGGGCCGGCGTGAGGAACGGGGACGGGCCGGTGCGTGACGAAGAGCGCGGCACACGGGAGCTGCCGGCCGAGGAGGGGGGTCCCCCCGGCTCGAGCACGGTCGAGGGCTCGGGAGAAGACGGCCCGAGCGCATTCCGACGCAAGGCGGACGCCATCGACGGCATCCCCGAGCAGGCCCGGCCGCACCCGGAGGACGACTCCTCGGAGGCCGTCGTCCCGGGCGACGGGCAGCGTGATCGGGAAGGTGCCGTGCGGAGCGCGCCTCTGGACGGACGGATCGGGGTCACCCCTGTCCGAGCGGAGGCAGAGGCTCGGGGAAGGGCAACGGGCGGGACGATGAGCGAGCACGAGCGAGAAGACGACAAGGCCGCGCAGCGCGTGCAGCACACTTCGCACCGGCCCCAGGACCGCAGCGGGGCACGCGCCCTGTTCATCGAACTGCGCAAACTGCAGGACGGCAGCCCGGAGTACGCGGAGCTGCGCAACCGGCTGGTCCGCATGCACCTGCCGCTCGTCGAGCACCTCGCCCGCCGCTTCCGCAACCGCGGCGAGCCGCTGGACGACCTGACCCAGGTCGCCACCATCGGCCTGATCAAGTCCGTCGACCGCTTCGATCCGGAGCGCGGCGTCGAGTTCTCGACGTACGCGACGCCCACGGTCGTCGGCGAGATCAAGCGCCACTTCCGCGACAAGGGCTGGGCGGTGCGCGTCCCGCGCCGGCTGCAGGAACTGCGTCTCGCGCTCACCACCGCGACGGCGGAACTCTCGCAGCAGCACGGCCGCTCCCCCACCGTCCACGAGCTGGCCGAGAAACTGGCCATCTCGGAGGAGGAGGTCCTGGAGGGCCTGGAGTCCGCCAACGCGTACTCCACGCTGTCCCTGGACGTCCCCGACACGGACGACGAGTCCCCGGCGGTCGCGGACACCCTGGGCGCGGAGGACGAGGCGCTGGAGGGCGTCGAGTACCGCGAGTCGCTCAAGCCGCTCCTGGAGGACCTCCCGCCGCGCGAGAAGCGGATCCTGCTGCTGCGCTTCTTCGGCAACATGACCCAGTCGCAGATCGCGCAGGAGGTCGGGATCTCGCAGATGCACGTGTCCCGGCTGCTGGCTCGAACGCTGGCCCAGCTGCGGGAGAAGCTGCTGGTGGAGGAGTAGGAGTCCCCGCACCGCACGACTGTCGCCGGATGTACGGCGACCGTCTGGGTCCGCGGCTACCGCTTCCCGTCCTGTGCGCGGCCCGGCCCCTTGACCCCGAGGGCCTGGGTCGTCGCCGGGTTGACCAGCAGCACCAGTGCCGTGACCGCGACGACCGCGAGGGCGATGCCCGCCGGAATCGCCACGCTGTCCGCCTGGAGCAGGTTGTAGGCCACCGGCAGGGCCATGATCTGGGTGATGACGGCCGGGCCCCGGCTCCAGCCGCGCCGTTTGAGCAGCCCGCGCGCGGCGAGCAGCGGCAGCAGCGCGAGGACGATCAGTGTGATGCCGCCGGTGACGGCCGAGCCGCGGTCGTCCGGCTCCCCCGCGAGGCCCTCCACCAGGATCCAGGCACCCCCGACGGCCAGCGCGAGCCCCTCCAGCGCGGCGAGCGCCGCAGCGGCGGTCAGCCGGGCGGGGCGGGGCCCCGTGTCCCGGGCGGTTTCGGCTGCGGGGGCGGGATTCTGAGACGTCACCCTTGCAGGGTAGCCGCGCCGGCGCGGTCACTCGTGGTGAGGTTCACGCACCGATCTCTTACTCGATCCTTGACTCGGCCTGGGATCGGTACCGCCGAGTAGGTACGCTGCAATCCATGCGTGCACTCCTCGTGGTCAATCCGGCGGCAACCACCACAAGCGCACGTACGCGCGATGTCCTGATCCACGCGCTCGCGAGCGAGATGAAACTCGAGGCGGTCACCACCGAGTACCGCGGCCACGCGCGCGACCTGGGCCGGCAGGCGGCGGAGAGCGGGAACGTCGACCTGGTGGTGGCCCTCGGCGGCGACGGCACGGTCAACGAGGTCGTCAACGGTCTGCTGCACGCCGGTCCCGAGCCGGATCGCCTGCCCGGCCTCGCGGTGGTTCCCGGTGGTTCCACCAACGTCTTCGCCCGGGCGCTGGGCCTGCCGAACGACGCCGTGGAGGCCACGGGCGCCCTGTTGGACGCTCTGCGTGAGGGACGGGAACGCACCGTCGGGCTGGGCCTGACGTCCGGCACCCCGGGCACCGAGGACGAGTCGGTGCCGTCCCGCTGGTTCACCTTCAACGCCGGACTCGGCTTCGACGCCGGGGTGGTGGGCCGCGTCGAGCAGCAGCGTGAGCGGGGCCGGAAATCGACGCACGCGCTGTATGTGCGCCAGGTGGTGCGCCAGTTCCTCGGGGAGACCAACCGCCGGCACGGCACGATCTCGGTCGAGCGGCCCGGCGAGGAGACGGTCGACGATCTGGTGGTGGCGATAGTTTCGAACACCTCGCCCTGGACGTATCTCGGCAATCGCCCGATGTACACGTCGCCTAAGGCCTCGTTCGATAAAGGCCTCGACATACTCGGTCTCAGCCGCCTTTCCACGCCCGCGGTCGCCCGGTATGGCACCCAGTTGCTCAGTTCGTCCCCGGAGCGCGGACCCCATGGCAAGCATGCCGTGTCCCTGCACGACCTGACCGAGTTCACCTTGCATTCGAAGGCCCCGCTACCCCTTCAGATGGACGGCGACCACCTCGGGCTGCGTACGAGCGTGACGTTCACAGGCGTACGCCGTGCACTGCGTGTGATTGTGTGAGCAGAAGACGCGAAAGTCCTTTCACTCGAACGTTTAGACCAGGGTCCACCCCATGGAAGTACGGCTGTGACCTAGTCGACACCGAGGAATCAAAAAAAACTTTCCGGTAGGGGTTGTATCCGCCGCTGAGGTTTGCGAGTCTCTACGTGGCGATCGAGACGGCCCGCAACACCGGCCTCCACTGATCACCAGAACCCCTCATCACAAGGACCACACCAGGGAACCTGGCAGTCGGCCCTTCACTTGTTGAGGGATTCGTGAAAGCGTTCACATTCACAAGCAACCTGCATGTAATACCAAGGAGAGGTAGCAGCCATGGACTGGCGTCACAACGCCGTTTGCCGCGAGGAAGACCCCGAGCTCTTCTTCCCCATCGGCAACACCGGTCCTGCGCTGCTGCAGATCGAGGAAGCCAAGGCCGTCTGCCGCCGCTGCCCCGTCATGGAGCAGTGCCTGCAGTGGGCGCTCGAGTCCGGCCAGGACTCCGGCGTCTGGGGTGGTCTCAGCGAGGACGAGCGCCGCGCGATGAAGCGCCGCGCCGCCCGCAACCGGGCCCGTCAGGCCACCGCCTGACACACCCGCCCCGCGACAGCCTGGCTTGGCGGCGCGTACAGCGAGTACGCAACTCCCGCCCCCGAGCCGCAGCGCGCAGTACCCCCGATGCGCAGCAAACGCTGGCAACGAGCATGAAGAAGCCCCGGACCGCTCAACGGTCCGGGGCTTCTTGCTGTGCCTTTCGCCGACGGGCGCGCTACTTGGGGGCCCGCACCGGAATGTCGAGGATCACCCGGGTCCCCCGCTCCGGGGCGCGGACCATGTCGAACGTGCCGCCCAACTCGCCTTCCACCAGGGTCCGTACGATCTGCAGGCCGAGGTTGCCCCCGGTGTGCGGGTCGAAGCCCTCGGGCAGTCCGACGCCGTCGTCCTGGACGGTCACCAGCAGGCGGGTCTCCTTCGTGGAGCCGCCGCGGACCGCCGAGACCTCGACGGTGCCGGTGTCGCCCTCGCGGAAGCCGTGCTCCAGGGCGTTCTGCAGGATCTCGGTCAGCACCATCGACAGGGGCGTGGCGACCTCGGCGTCCAGGATGCCGAAGCGGCCGGTGCGCCGGCCGGCCACCTTGCCCGGGGAGATCTCGGCGACCATCGCGAGGACACGGTCGGCGATCTCGTCGAACTCCACCCGCTCGTCGAGGTTCTGGGAGAGGGTCTCGTGCACGATCGCGATCGAACCGACCCGCCGTACCGCCTCCTCCAGGGCCTCGCGGCCGCGGTCGGACTCGATACGCCGGGCCTGGAGGCGCAACAGGGCGGCCACCGTCTGCAGGTTGTTCTTCACCCGGTGGTGGATCTCCCGGATGGTCGCGTCCTTGGTGATCAACTCTCGCTCGCGCCGCCGTAGTTCGGTCACGTCCCGGAGCAGGACCAGCGAACCGATCCGGGTGCCCTTGGGCTTGAGCGGAATCGCCCGGAACTGGATCACCCCGTCGTGGGACTCGATCTCGAACTCGCGCGGCGCCCAGCCGCTGGCGACCTTGGCCAGCGCCTCGTCCACCGGCCCGAGTGTCGGGGCGAGTTCGGCCGTGGTCTCGCCCAGGTGCTGGCCGACGAGGTCGGTCGCGAGGCCGAGGCGGTGGTACGCGGACAGGGCGTTCGGCGAGGCGTACTGGACGATGCCGTCCGCGTCCAGCCGGATGAGACCGTCGCCCACCCGGGGCGAGGCGTCCATGTCCACCTGCTGGTTCGCGAACGGGAAGGAGCCGGCCGCGATCATCTGCGCGAGGTCCGAGGCGCTCTGGAGGTACGTCAGCTCCAGGCGGCTCGGGGTACGCACGGTGAGCAGGTTGGTGTTGCGCGCGATGACCCCGAGCACGCGCCCCTCACGCCGTACGGGGATCGACTCGACCCGGACCGGGACCTCCTCACGCCACTCGGGGTCGCCCTCGCGGACGATCCGGCCCTCGTCGTGCGCGGCGTCCAGCATGGGCCGGCGGCCGCGGGGCACGAGGTGGCCGACCATGTCGTCCTGGTACGAGGTGGGGCCGGTGTTGGGCCGCATCTGGGCGACGGAGACGTAGCGGGTGCCGTCGCGGGTGGGGACCCACAGGACGAGGTCGGCGAAGGAGAGGTCGGAGAGCAGCTGCCACTCCGAGACCAGCAGGTGAAGCCACTCGAGGTCGGAGTCGTCGAGGGCGGTGTGCTGGCGTACGAGTTCGTTCATGGAGGGCACGTCACCGAGCGTACCCGGAGGGCGCACAGGCCCCGGAGACACCCGCGGGCCGCGGCGCCTGGGAGGGACCCTCAACCCTCCCGGCACCGCAGCCCGGAGCAACATCGGCCGTGGGGTGTGCGGTCCCGGTCGGCCGAAGGATGAGGAGCCGGGGCAGTCAGGGCAGAGAGCTCCGGATCCTCGGTCCGTCTTCCTGTGCGGGGAAGACGGAAGCGTGGCGCTTCCTCCATCGCATTCTGGACTAGACCACTGTGTGTGTCCATGCGTTGGAGGCTGTTTGTTGTTGTCACTTCCCGAAGTGGTAGGACGTCCTGGCATCCACCACGCAGCCTAACCCGTGTGGGTTCGTGTGCGGGGGGAGATTCCGATGACATTTCCCGCCGACGCCTCCGGCTCTTCGCGCTCTGTTAGATTGGTCTAAACCACATATCGTCATTCTCACCGTGTTCGGATCGCTCTTCAGATCGGCAGGCCCAGCGTGGAAGTTGTCATCGTTCCGGACGCCCGGTCGGGCGGCGAGCTCATCGCCGATGCCATCGCCCGGCTCCTGCGGCGCAAGCCCGACGCCCTGCTCGGCGTGGCCACCGGCTCGACTCCGCTGCCCGTCTACGAGGCGCTGGCGTCCGAGGTGAAGTCCGCCGCCGTGGACGCCTCGCGGGCCCGGATCGCACAGCTCGACGAATACGTGGGGCTGCCCGCCGAGCACCCCGAGTCCTACCGCTCGGTACTGCGGCGCGAGGTGCTGGAGCCGCTCGGGATCGGTATGGACGCGTTCATCGGACCCGACGGCACGGCCCAGGACGTGCTCGGGGCCTGCGAGGCGTACGACAGGGCGCTGGCCGAGGCCGGCGGGGTGGATCTCCAGCTGCTCGGGATCGGCACCGACGGACACATCGGGTTCAACGAGCCCTGCTCCTCCCTCGCCTCGCGGACCAGGATCAAGACGCTCACCGAGCAGACCCGGATCGACAACGCGCGCTTCTTCGACGGTGACATCGAGCAGGTCCCGCACCACGTCATCACGCAGGGCATCGGCACCATCCTCGAGGCCCGCCACCTGGTGCTCCTCGCCACCGGTGAGGGCAAGGCGGACGCGGTCGCCGCGACGGTGGAGGGACCGGTCGCCGCGGTCTGCCCGGCCTCCGCGCTCCAGCTCCACCCGCACGCCACCGTGGTCGTCGACGAGGCCGCCGCGTCCAAGCTGAAGCTCGCCGACTACTTCCGGCACACCTTCGCCAACAAGCCGGACTGGCAGGGGATCTAGTTCTCCGCCTGTCCCCCACGGCCTGTCGTCGCCCGGCGCGGGCACGCGGAAGGCGCCGGTCCCCAGCGGGGGCCGGCGCCTTCGTCGTACGGGTTCACGCCCCCGCGACGACCTCCGCGGCCGCCCGGCCGCACACCCGGGCCGCGCCGTGGGTGGCGATGTGCAGGGCTCCTCGCGGGGTGGCCTGCGGCAGGCCCATCTCGACGACGACCGTGTCGGGGCGGGCCGCCAGCAGGGTGTCGAGGGCGGCCGCCATCCAGGGGTGGCGGTGTTCGTCGCGCACGACGGCCACGACCCGACGGCCACCGGCGGCGGCCAGGGCGTGCTGCCCGGCGTCCTCGCCCGAGAAGCTGCCCGTCTCCGTGCCGGGAAGCAGGCGGGAGAGCTCAGCGGCCACTCCCCAGGGCGTCTCGGCGCCGACCGCGATGTTCGCGACCGGGGTGAGCGCGGCGACGTAGGGCGCTTCGGTGAGCGGGGTGAAGTCCGGCGCTCCGGTGATCCGCAGGGCACGCCGGGCCGCGCGCAGGCCGACCTCGCTGTCACCGGCGTCCTGGCCGGCGCTGCCCGCCGCCGCCGTCCAGCGTGCCAGGGCGCGCACCCGCTCCGCCGCGTCCGCGAGGCGTTCCTCGGGCAGCTCGCCGGAGCGCACGGCCGCGACCAGGGCGTCGCGCAGGCGCCGTACCGTCTCGTCGTCGCACAGTCCGCCGCCCACGCAGATCGCGTCGGCTCCGGCGGCGACGGCGAGGACGCTGCCGCGTTCGATGCCGTAGGTGCCGGCGATGGCCCGCATCTCCATGCCGTCGGTGACGATCAGGCCGTCGTAGCCGAGTTCGCCGCGCAGCAGGTCGGTCAGGATGCGGCGGGACAACGTCGCCGGGCGGTCCGGGTCCAGGGCCGGGACCAGGATGTGGGCGCTCATGACCGCGCGGGTGCCCGCGGCGATCGCGGCGCGGAACGGCACGAGTTCGCGTTCCCCGAGCACCTCGCCCTGCGCGTCGATGCGGGGCAGCGCGTGGTGGGAGTCCACCGCCGTGTCGCCGTGGCCGGGGAAGTGCTTGGTGCAGGCGGCGACTCCGGCGGACTGCAGGCCGGTGACATAGGCGGCCGTGTGCCGGGCGGCGAGGCGGGTGTCGGCGCCGAAGGAGCGGACACCGATGACCGGGTTGGCGGGGTTGGAGTTCACGTCCGCCGACGGAGCCCAGTTGAGGTTGACCCCGCAGGCGGCCAGGCGGCGGCCGAGTTCGGCGGCGACGTCCCTGGTCAGCTCGACGTCGTCGACCGCGCCCAGCGCGTTGTTGCCCGGGAAGGAGGAACCGGTCCGCACCTCGAGCCGGGTGACGTCGCCGCCCTCCTCGTCGATCGCGACGAGCACGTCCTCGCGTTCGGCGCGCAGCTGGGCGGTCAGGGCGGACAGTTGCTCGGCGGAGGCGATGTTGCGGCCGAACAGGCCGACGGAGGCGAGGCCCTCGCCGAGCCGGCGCAGCAGCCAGTCGGGGGCCGTGGTGCCGGGGAAGCCGGGCTGGAGGACGGTAAGCGCGTCACGCGACAGGCCGTCTCCACCTGAACTGGACGCAGTGGTGCCACTGGCGAATGTCGTCATCGGGCTGCGTTATCCCTTCACGGCGCCCGCGGTCAGGCCCGCGGCCATCTTGCGCTGGACGAGGAGGAACAGGACGACGATCGGCACGGCCATCATCGTGGAGCCGGCCATCATCGGGGCGTACTCGGTGCCGTGCTTGGTGGTGAAGTTGCCGAGCCAGACGGTCGCGGTCTGGTTCTTCTGGCTGAGCAGCATGAGGGCGTACAGGTACTCGTTCCAGGCCTGGATGAAGCCGTAGACCGAGGTGGCGACCATGCCGGGGGCCAGCAGCGGGAACACGACCCGGATGAAGGCGCCGGTGCGGGAGCAGCCGTCGACCATGGCCGCCTCCTCCAGTTCCTTCGGGATGTTGACGATGAAGCCGCGCAGCGTCCACACCGTGAAGGGGAGGATGAAGGTCAGATAGGTGAGGATCAGGCCGGTGAGCTTGTCGTACTGCTCCAGGTCGTTGAGGAGCAGGAAGACCGGGATGATCATGGCGACCAGCGGGACCATCTGGACCGCCAGGATGCCGACGATCACGACCTTGCGGCCGCGGAAGGCGAAGCGCGAGATGGCGAGCGCGGCCAGCATGCCGACGACGATGCCGATGGCCACGACCGACAGGGACACGATCAGGCTGCGGCCGACCGGGCCCCAGAAGTCGGCGATGTCCAGCGCCCGGCTGAAGTTGGAGAGGGTGAATCCGGTCGGCAGCAGGCTCGGGTCCGGGTCGATGGCGTCCTTCGCCGGTTTGATGGCCGTGTTGACCATCCAGTAGACGGGGAAGCCCGCGGCGAGGAAGACGAGGAGACCGAGGAGGTTCCAGCCGGCCTTGGACCTGCGGGGCCGCGAGGTGCTCCCCGCGCCGGTTCCCGAGGTGGTTCCCGAGCCGGTTCCCGTGGTGGCGACGGCGTTCACGGCGGTCATTCGACGTCTCCGATCTGCAGCATCTGGCGCATGTAGACGGCGACCACTCCGAGCAGCAACAGCACGGTGAGGAGGGCGATCGCGGAGCCCTGCGCGTAGTCGTTGACCACGAAGGCACGGTCGTACGAGTACGTGGTGAGGAGCTGGAACTCGGCCTCGGGATGCTCGTTGCGCATCACGAAGACCTGCGGGAAGACGCCCATGTCCCAGATGACCGAGAGGGTCGTCAGCATCACGATGATCGGCTTGAGGATGGGGAGGGTGACGTGCCGGAACACGCCCCAGGCTCCGGCGCCGTCCAGCCGGGCCGCCTCCTCCAGTTCGGCGGGCACCTGGGTGAGGCCCGCGCTGAGGGTGATGACGACGAACGGCACCGCGCCCCACACCACCAGGAGCATGATCACGGCCAGGCCCTGCGGTCCGCTGGCGAACCAGTTGTGGCCGATCAGGTCGACGCCGGGCAGCTTGCTGGCCAGCGCGTTGAGGATGCCGTAGTCGGCGTCGAACAACCACTTGAAGACCGTGGTGGCGACGATGATGGGCATGCCCCAGCTGGCCACCAGCGCGATGTTGACGAGTGTCTTCACCCAGCCGGAGACGCGTTGCAGCAGCAGTGCCACCGCCATGCCGATGACCATCGTGAAGATCACCGAACCGGCCGCGAAGACGATCGTGCGGACCACGACCTGCCAGAACTCGTCGTCGCTCAGCACCTTGGTGAAGTTGTCGAACCCGACCGACTCGGCCGGCTGGAAGCCCCACAGCTGGGACTGCCCGAACTTTTGGAAGGAGAGGGTGACCAGGCGGACCAGCGGATAGCCGAGGACGAGCACCAGGATCAGAAGACAGGGGGCGAGCAGCAGCCATGGCGTGCCGGCGCCCGAACTCCGCTTGCCGGGTGGCTTCTTCGCGACGGCCGGTGGTGGTGGCGACTGCCGCGTGGGCGGCACTTTGGCAGTGGTCGTGTCTGCGGCACTCATCCGCGCGCTCCTCAGCGGTCCCTCAGGTCGTACGGAAAGCAGGGCCCCGCCGACAACGGGGCCCCGCCTCAGGTCACTTGGTGTTGATGACCTTGTCGATCGCGGCGTCCGCGTCCTTCGCGGCCGCCTCCACCGACTTCTTGCCGGTACCGATCTGCTGCAGCATGGTCTGCAGGACCTGGGCCTTCTCGACCTGGCCCCAGCCCGGCGCCATCGGGACGAACCAGTTGGACTCGGCCGCGGTGGCCGGGACCGCGGTCGCGGGGTCGTTCTTGAGGGTCGCGAGGTCGGTCTTGTTGTTGGGCAGGTTGCCCTTGCCGATCAGGCCCTTCTGGCCGGCCGGACCGGTGAACGCGTTGATCCACTCGGCGGCGAGGGCCTGCGCCTTCGACTTCACCGGTACGGCGAGGTCGCTGCCGCCGAGGAAGACGGGGAGGTTCTTGCCGGACGGGCCGGGCATCACGAAGTTCTCGAGGTTGCCCTTGAGCTTGCCGGTCTTGTCGTTCTTCGGGTCCTCGGAGGTCGCGCCCTCCCAGGCCGCGCCGAAGATCATGCCGGACTTGCCCTGGCCGTAGACGATGTACCGGTCCGACTCGTCCTTGGTCTTGTCGCCGTGCATGTACTTGTCGACGACGTTCTTGAACGCGGTGAGGCCCTTGACGGACTCCGGCGAGGACAGGGTGCCCTTCCACTGGCCGCCCGACTCGGCGGCGATCGAGCCGCCGGCGTCGTAGACGAAGGACATGGCCGCGTACCAGTCGCGGGTGGGCTGGTACCAGGCGCTGAACTTGTCGCCCTCCTTCTTCTGCACCTTGTTCAGGGCGGAGGTCAGCTCGGCGTACGTCTTCGGGGTGGACTTGACGCCGACCGAGGCGAACAGGTCCTTGCGCCAGTTGGCGACGCGGCCACCGGCGTAGTAGGGGACGCCGTAGGTCTTGCCGTCGTAGGTCACCGAGGCCTTGAGGCCGTCCAGCCAGGCGGAGGAGTTGTCGAACTTGGCCGCGTCGAGGGGGGCGAAGGCGCCCTTGACCATGTAGCCGAGCATCTCGGTGTTGCCCATCTCGACCACGTCGGGGGCCTTATCGGTGGCGAGCACCGCGTCGAGCTTGGTGTTCTTGTCCGGCCAGCCGTAGTACTCGTGGTTGATCTTGACGCCGGGGTGCTTCTTCTGCACGGCGGCGTCGGCGGCCTTCACCAGTTCCGGCCAGTTGTTCTGAGCGTCGACGGTGAGCCAGACGGTCAGCTCCTTGGCGTCAGCGCCGCTCTTGTCCGAACCCCCGCTGTTGTCGTCCCCGCACGCCGCGATGGAGACCATCATGCCCGCGATACCGATCGCGACTATCAGCTTGCGCTTCACGCCACCCTCCTCAGGGATGCCCTCAAACCCCCCACGCTCCCTGCGGTGACCGTTGTCGTGGATACCGCCCAGCGGGGCCGGGACTGGACCAATGGTGTAGACCAGTAGGGGGAGCTTGGCCCAGACCAATAGGCGTGTCAAGGGTGTTCAGGCGGGCTCCGGGCGTCCGTGATGCGACCGAGATATGCAGGGACCTTTCATTGCGCAAGCGACAGATCGGACGGACCAGTGCCGCTGTACCACAGCGTGAGGAACGGCGCGGTGGACTAGACCAACACCGGCGCCGACGGTATACAGAGGGGATCACGGAGCGTGTGGGGCCAACCCGCCCGGAGCCGTGCCACGATGTGAGCCGTGGCCGACGGGTGTCGGTCGTTTCGGCATCCGAAGCCGGGAAGGCGGAGCATGAGCACCGACGTCAGCAGTGCGGAGAACGAGGGTGGGGCCACCGTCCGTACCGCGCGCGTGCCCAAGTACTACCGTCTCAAGAAGCATCTGCTCGACATGACGGAGACGCAGTCGCCGGGCACGCCGGTACCGCCCGAGCGCACACTGGCCGCCGAGTTCGACACCTCGCGCACGACGGTGCGCCAGGCGTTGCAGGAACTCGTCGTCGAGGGCCGGCTCGAGCGCATCCAGGGCAAGGGCACCTTCGTCGCCAAGCCGAAGGTCTCCCAGGCGCTCCAACTCACCTCGTACACGGAGGACATGCGCGCCCAGGGCCTCGAACCCACCTCCCAGCTCCTGGACATCGGCTACATCACCGCCGACGACCGGCTCGCCGGTCTGCTCGACATCACGGCCGGCGGCCGGGTGCTGCGCATCGAGCGGCTGCGCATGGCCAACGGCGAGCCGATGGCCATCGAGACGACGCATCTGGCCGCGAAGCGCTTCCCGGCGCTGCGCCGCAGTCTCGTCAAGTACACCTCCCTCTACACGGCGCTCGCCGAGGTCTACGACGTCCATCTCGCCGAGGCCGAGGAGACCATCGAGACCTCGCTGGCCACCCCGCGCGAGGCCGGCCTGCTCGGCACCGACGTGGGTCTGCCGATGCTGATGCTGTCCCGGCACTCGCTGGACCGGAAGGGACAGCCGGTGGAGTGGGTGCGGTCGGTGTACCGGGGGGACCGCTACAAGTTCGTGGCCAGGCTCAAGCGGCCGCAGGACTAGGCTCCGCCGCCCTCCGACCAGGGCAGGTCCCCGGTTCGGTGCGGCCGAGTGAGGATGTGGAGTCGATATTCGGACGGGGTCTTCCGCTGTCCTGACACCGTCGCCTACATTGCCTGCGCATTGCCCAGGTGATCAGCGAGGGGACGGAGCCGCGACATGTCAGATGTGCCCGAAGTGCAACCACCGGTGGTGACACCGGTCCGCGTGGTCATCGCGCTCTGTCTCATAGCGCCGTTCGTCGCGATGCTGTGGATCGGCTCCTACGCGAAGACGGACCCGGCGTTCATCGGGATCCCGTTCTTCTACTGGTACCAGATGCTGTGGGTGCTCATCTCCACGGTCCTGACGATGACCGCGTACGCGTTGTGGCGCCGTGACCAGCGCGCCCGCGCCGCACGGACCGGGGGTGCGTCGACGTGAACGACGGAGTCAACGGCGTCGCGCTCGCCGTCTTCATCTTCTTCTTCGTGGCCGTCACGGCCATGGGCTTCCTCGCCGCACGCTGGCGCAAGGCCGAGAACGAGCACAGCCTCGACGAATGGGGCCTGGGCGGCCGGTCGTTCGGCACCTGGGTCACCTGGTTCCTGCTCGGCGGCGACCTGTACACGGCGTACACCTTCGTCGCCGTGCCCGCGGCGATCTACGCGGCCGGCGCGGCCGGCTTCTTCGCGGTGCCGTACACGATCCTGGTGTACCCGCTGATCTTCACCTTCCTGCCGCGTCTGTGGTCGGTCTCGCACAAGCACGGATACGTCACCACCTCGGACTTCGTGCGCGGCCGGTTCGGCTCCAAGGGCCTGTCGCTGGCGGTCGCCGTCACCGGCATCCTCGCGACGATGCCGTACATCGCGCTCCAACTGGTCGGCATCCAGGCCGTGCTGGACGTGATGGGGGTGGGCGGCGGCGAGAACACCAACTGGTTCGTGAAGGACCTGCCCCTGCTGATCGCGTTCGGTGTGCTGGCGGCGTACACCTACTCGTCGGGGCTGCGCGCGCCCGCGCTGATCGCGTTCGTGAAGGACACGCTGATCTACATCGTCATCGCGGTGGCGATCATCTACATTCCGATCAAGCTGGGCGGCTTCGACGACATCTTCGCCAAGGCGGCCGATGCCTTCAGCCAGACGAACCCGGCGACGGGCAAGCCGCGCGGGGCGCTCGTCCCGGCCGAGGCGGGGCAGTGGACGTACGCCACCCTGGCGTTGGGCTCCGCCCTCGCGCTCTTCATGTACCCGCACTCGATCACGGCGACGCTGTCCTCACGCAGCCGTGAGGTGATCCGTCGCAACACCACGATCCTGCCGCTGTACTCGCTGATGCTCGGCCTGCTGGCGCTGCTCGGCTTCATGGCGATCGCGGCCGGGGTGAAGGTCACCAACGGGCAGTTGGCGATTCCGCAGCTGTTCGAGGACATGTTCCCGGACTGGTTCGCGGGTGTCGCCTTCGCGGCGATCGGCATCGGCGCGCTCGTCCCGGCGGCGATCATGTCGATCGCGGCCGC
The DNA here is from genome assembly GCF_041435115.1 of Streptomyces sp. NBC_00289. Taxonomy (NCBI): domain Bacteria; kingdom Bacillati; phylum Actinomycetota; class Actinomycetes; order Kitasatosporales; family Streptomycetaceae; genus Streptomyces; species Streptomyces sp. NBC_00289. The sequence continues at coordinate 3,779,617 of NZ_CP108046.1, forward strand.
GAACCTCTTCACCCGCAACATCTACAAGGACTTCATCAAGCCCGACGCGACGCCGGCCCAGGAGACCAAGGTCTCCAAGCTGGTCTCCCTCCTGGTGAAGGTGGGCGCGCTGGTCTTCGTCCTGACCATGGACAAGACGGTGGCGATCAACTTCCAGCTGCTGGGCGGAATCTGGATCCTGCAGACCTTCCCGGCCCTGGTCGGCGGCCTGTTCACCCGCTGGTTCCACCGCTGGGCACTGCTGGCAGGCTGGGCGGTCGGCATGGTCTACGGCACCTTCGCCGCGTACGGCGTCGCCTCCCCCACCCAGAAGCACTTCGGCGGCTCGGCGAAGGAGATCCCCGGCATCGGCGAGATCGGCTACATCGGCCTGACGGCGTTCGTGCTGAACCTGGTCGTCACGGTGGTCCTCACCTTCGTCCTGAAGGCCGCGAAGGCCCCCGAGGGCATCGACGAGACCAGCCCGGTGGACTACACGGCGGACGCCGGCGATCCGGGCGTGGAGGTGGAGCTGCCGCCGGCCACGGCGGGCACCTCGCACTGACCCGACGCACGCACCCGCCAGCGGGCCGCCGGAGCACGTCCGGCGGCCCGCCGGCGTCTCCGCGAGCTCGTCTCCGCCCCCGCCGTCGCCCTCCCCGCGTTGCCGCTCAGACACGCTCCGAAGCCGACGTGACACAACATCTGGGGGTGCAACCGCGGCCCGGCACAAGATGTATGCTCATGCTCGCTGTCGCCGCAGGGGAATCCGGTGCGAATCCGGAACTGTCCCGCAACGGTGTACTCATGCGCGCATATCCGCGTACGAGCGTCAGTCCGAGGACCTGCCGACAGCGCGCCCGGCCATCCGGCCGGGCTGCCAGGACGTCCGGGCCTCGTGGAATGGGCCGGTGGACGCGACGCCGCGTGCGCTCGTGAACCGCCCCCTCCGCAAGGCCCCGTGCCGAGCGAGGGAGAGCCCCACGTGACCATCGCGCCAGCCGAACCGGCTTCAGCGGCAGCCAACCCCGTGGCCGACGACGGTCCCGGAGCCGCGCTGCTGCGGATCCTGACCGGGCTGACCGCCGACCTCCCCGACGCCGACCCCGGCCGGGTCGCCGCCGCCGCGCTGCGCGGCCGGTCCGCGCGGGCGGACGCGACGGAGCTGCGGGAGCTGGCCACCGAGGCGGCGGCGGGCCTCATCTCCGAGGACCCGGCCTACTCGCGGCTGGCCGCGCGGCTGCTGACGCTGAGCATCGCCGCCGAGGCCGCCTCGCAGGGCGTGACGACCTTCACCGACTCCGTCGCCGTCGGACACCGCGAGGGGCTCGTCGCCGACCGCACGGCCGAGTTCGTGCGCGTGCACGCCGACCGGCTCGACGCGCTGGTCGACCTCGAAGCCGACGACCGCTTCGGCTACTTCGGCCTGCGCACCCTGCACAGCCGCTATCTGCTCCGGCACCCGATCACCCGTCAGGTGATCGAGACGCCTCAGCACTTCATGCTGCGGGTGGCGAGCGGCCTCGCGGAGGACGACACGGCGCGCTCACTGGAGGAGGTCGCCGCGCTCTACGGACTCATGAGCCGCCTCGAATACCTCCCGTCCTCGCCCACCCTCTTCAACTCCGGTACCCGGCACCCCCAGATGTCGTCCTGCTACCTCCTCGACTCCCCGCTGGACGAGCTGGACTCCATCTACGACCGCTACCACCAGGTCGCCCGCCTCTCCAAGCACGCCGGCGGCATCGGCCTGTCCTACTCCCGCATCCGGGCGCGGGGTTCGCTGATCCGGGGCACGAACGGGCACTCCAACGGCATCGTCCCGTTCCTCAAGACGCTGGACGCCTCGGTGGCCGCCGTGAACCAGGGCGGCCGGCGCAAGGGCGCCGCCGCGGTCTACCTGGAGACCTGGCACTCCGACATCGAGGAGTTCCTGGAGCTGCGCGACAACACCGGTGAGGACGCCCGCCGTACGCACAATCTCAACCTCGCGCACTGGGTCCCGGACGAGTTCATGCGCCGGGTCGAGGCGGACGCCGAGTGGTCGCTGTTCTCCCCCGCCGACGTGCCGGAGCTCGTCGACCTGTGGGGCGCGGAGTTCGACGCCGCGTACCGCCGGGCGGAGGCCGAGGGGCTCGCGCGCCGAACCCTGCCCGCCCGCGACCTGTACGGCCGGATGATGCGGACCCTCGCGCAGACCGGCAACGGCTGGATGACCTTCAAGGACGCGGCCAACCGCACCGCCAACCAGACGGCCGAGCCGGGTCACGTGGTCCACTCCTCCAACCTGTGCACCGAGATCCTGGAGGTCACGGACGACGGGGAGACGGCGGTCTGCAACCTGGGGTCGGTCAACCTGGGTGCCTTCGTCCGGGACGGCGACATCGACTGGGAGCGGCTGGACGCGACGGTCCGTACCGCGGTCACCTTCCTCGACCGGGTCGTCGACATCAACTTCTACCCGACCGAGCAGGCGGGCCGCTCCAACGCCAGGTGGCGTCCGGTGGGCCTCGGGGTGATGGGCCTGCAGGACGTCTTCTTCGCGCTGCGGCTGCCCTTCGACTCGCCGGCGGCGAAGGCGCTCTCGACCCGCATCGCCGAGCGCGTGATGCTCGCCGCGTACGAGACCTCCACCGATCTCGCCGAGCGCAACGGCCCGTTGCCGGCCTGGGAGAAGACCCGTACCGCCCGGGGTGTACTGCACCCCGACCACTTCGACGTGGAGCTCACCTGGCCGGAGCGCTGGGCCGCCCTGCGGGAGCGGGTCGCGGCGGTCGGCATGCGCAACGCGCTGCTGCTCGCGATCGCCCCCACCGCCACCATCGCGTCGATCGCGGGCGTGTACGAGTGCATCGAGCCGCAGGTGTCCAACCTGTTCAAGCGCGAGACCCTGTCCGGGGAGTTCCTCCAGGTCAACTCGTATCTGGTGCGGGACCTGAAGGAGCTGGGCGTCTGGGACGCGCGCACCCGTGAGGCGCTGCGCGACGCGAACGGCTCGGTGAGCGGATTCGCCTGGATCCCGGAGGAGGTCCGGGCCCTGTACCGCACGGCCTGGGAACTCCCGCAGCGCGGCCTGATCGACATGGCCGCCGCCCGTACCCCGTTCCTGGACCAGGCGCAGTCGCTGAACCTCTTCCTGGAGACGCCGACGATCGGCAAGCTCTCCTCGATGTACGCGTACGCCTGGAAGCAGGGCCTGAAGACGACGTACTACCTGCGTTCGCGCCCGGCGACCCGCATCGCCCGCGCCGCCCGGGCCCAGGCGCTGCCCGAGCAGACCCTTCCCGTCCAGCAGGTCGCCGACCCCGACGCGGTCGCCTGCTCCCTTGAGAACCCCGAGTCCTGCGAGGCCTGCCAGTAATGACCGCCGACATCACCAAGAACCTGCTCGACCCGGGCTTCGAACTCACCCTCCGCCCCATGCGCTACCCGGACTTCTACGAGCGCTACCGGGACGCCATCAAGAACACGTGGACGGTGGAGGAGGTCGACCTCGCCTCCGACGTGTCGGACCTCGCGAAGCTGTCGCAGGGCGAACAGCACATGATCGGCCGGCTGGTCGCGTTCTTCGCGACGGGCGACTCGATCGTGGCGAACAACCTGGTGCTGACCCTCTACAAGCACATCAACTCCCCCGAGGCGCGCCTGTATCTGAGCAGGCAGCTCTTCGAGGAAGCGGTCCACGTCCAGTTCTATCTGACCCTCCTGGACACCTACCTCCCCGACCCGGAGGACCGCACGGCGGCGTTCGCGGCGGTGGAGAACATCCCCTCCATCCGCGAGAAGGCGGAGTTCTGCTTCCGGTGGATGGACTCGGTCGAGAAGCTGGACCGCCTGGAGACGAAGGCCGACCGCCGCCGCTTCCTGCTCAACCTGATCTGCTTCGCCGCCTGCATCGAGGGCCTCTTCTTCTACGGCGCCTTCGCGTACGTCTACTGGTTCCGCAGCCGGGGTCTGCTGCACGGCCTGGCGACCGGCACCAACTGGGTGTTCCGCGACGAGACGATGCACATGTCCTTCGCCTTCGAGGTGGTGGACACCGTCCGCAAGGAGGAGCCGGAGCTCTTCGACGAGCAACTGCGCGAGCAGGTCACCGACATGATCCGGGAGGCCGTGGAGGCGGAGCTTCAGTTCGGCCGCGACCTGTGCGGTGACGGGCTGCCCGGCATGAACACCGAGTCGATGCGCCAGTACCTGGAGTGCGTCGCCGACCAGCGCCTGCAGCGGCTCGGGTTCGCGCCCGTGTACGGCTCCGAAAACCCCTTCTCCTTCATGGAGTTGCAGGGAGTCCAGGAGCTGACGAACTTCTTCGAGCGGCGCCCGTCGGCGTACCAGGTCGCGGTGGAGGGCACGGTCGACCTCGACGAGGACTTCTGACGGTCCGCAAGCCGCCAGGCTGCTGACGGTCCGAAAGCCGCCTGGCCTGGGACGGCCCATGGAGCGTCCATGGGCCGTCCATGGACCCCCTATGGGGCGGCAAAGTTCTTCCGGCGCCGCTATCCGCGCCGCACGGGCCCCGGTTACGTTCTGCCCGTTCTGTCATGTCACCCGCAACCGCACGGCACGGCGACACCACAGGACGCCAGAAGTGTCATGCCCATGACGGCATCGCGCACCGCCGCCGCTACGCGCGTCACAGGCCTGCCACCAGCGTCGAGATCCCCACTCCCTTGACGGAGGCAGTACCCCATGCGTCAGACGCACACCGGTAAGTCCAGGCGGAGCCTGCGAAGACTCCTGGCCGCCGCCGTACCCGCCCTCGCGCTCAGCCTCGCCGGGCTCGTCGCGGCACCGGCGCACGCGGCGCCCGCCGCCGCCCACACCTCCCGCGTCACCCAGAACGCCAAGGCCCTCACCGCCCCCGCGGCCCAGGCCGTCCACACGACCGGCAAGGCCGGCCAGAAGGTGCCGACCACCCACCTGTGCGGCGCCCCGGCCCCCGGTCACGCCTCCTGCTTCGCCCAGCGCCGAACCGACATCCGGCAGAAGCTGGCCGCGGCCGTCTCCCCCGACGCCGCCGCCGCGGTGTCCGGCCTCAGCCCCGCCAACCTGCACAGCGCGTACAACCTCCCCTCGACCGGCGGCTCCGGTCTGACGGTCGCCGTGGTCGACGCGTACAACGATCCCAACGCCGCGGCCGACCTCGCCACCTACCGCTCCCAGTTCGGGCTGTCGGCGTGCACCAAGGCCAACGGCTGCTTCAAGCAGGTCGGCCAGACCGGCTCGACCACCTCGCTGCCCTCGAACGACACCGGCTGGGCGGGTGAGGAGGCGCTGGACATCGACATGGTCAGCGCGGTCTGCCCCAACTGCAACATCATTCTGGTCGAGGCCAGTTCGGCGAACGACTCCGACCTCGGCACCGCCGAGAACGAGGCGGTGTCGCTGGGCGCGAAGTTCGTGTCCAACAGCTGGGGCGGCGACGAGTCCTCCTCCCAGACCGGCGAGGACACCTCGTACTTCAAGCATCCGGGCGTCGCCATCACCGTCTCCTCCGGTGACTCCGCCTACGGCGCCGAGTACCCGGCGACCTCCCAGTACGTGACCGCCGTCGGCGGCACCGCGCTGTCCACCTCCTCCAACTCCCGCGGCTGGACCGAGTCCGTGTGGAAGACGAGCAGCACCGAGGGCACCGGCTCCGGCTGCTCCGCGTACGACCCGAAGCCGAGCTGGCAGACCGACACCGGCTGCTCCAAGCGCATGGAGGCGGACGTCTCGGCGGTCGCCGACCCCGCGACCGGCGTGGCCGTCTACGACACCTACGGCGGCTCCGGCTGGGCGGTCTACGGCGGTACGAGTGCCTCCGCGCCGATCATCGCGGGCGTGTACGCGCTGGCCGGCACCCCGGGCAGCGGCGACTACCCGGCGAAGTACCCCTACTCCCACACCTCGAGCCTCAACGACGTCACCAGCGGCAGCAACGGCAGCTGCTCCCCCTCCTACTTCTGCACCGCGGTCACCGGCTACGACGGCCCGACCGGCTGGGGCACCCCCAACGGCACCACCGCCTTCGCGTCGGGCGGCAGCACCGGCAACACGGTGACCGTCACCAACCCGGGCAGCCGGTCCACCGCCACCGGCGGCTCGGTCAGCCTGCAGATCTCCGCCTCGGACAGCGCGGGCGCGACCCTCACGTACAGCGCGAGCGGTCTGCCGACGGGGCTGTCGATCAGCGGCTCGACCGGACTGATCTCCGGCACCGCGACCACGGCCGGCACCTACAGCACCACGGTCACCGCCACCGACGGCACGGGCGCCTCCGGCTCGGTCTCCTTCACCTGGACCGTCAGCACCTCGGGCGGCGGCAGCTGCACCTCGGCGCAACTGCTCGGCAACCAGGGCTTCGAGTCGGGCAGCACCACCTGGAGCTCCAGCAGCGGGGTCATCACCAACGCCACCGGTGAGGCGGCGCACGGCGGCTCCTCCTACGCCTGGCTGGACGGCTACGGCTCGGCCCACACCGACACGCTCTCCCAGTCGGTGACGGTCCCCAGCGGGTGCAAGGCGACGCTGACCTTCTACCTGCACGTCGACTCGGGCGAGACCAGCACGACCACGGCCTACGACAAGCTGACCGTCACCGCCGGATCGACCACCCTGGCGACCTACTCCAACCTCAACAAGGCCACCGGTTACACCCAGAAGACCATCGACCTGCCCTCGTTCGCCGGCTCCGGCGTCACGCTGAAGTTCAGCGGAGTCGAGGACTCCTCCCTCCAGACCAGCTTCGTCATCGACGACACCGCCGTCACGACGAGCTGATCCCCGCCCCGCACCTGGGCCTCGGCTGCCGACGCGGGCGGGGCCCCGGTGGATCCCCTCGCCCGCCGCGCACGTCCCATGGAGAAGGAGGCCCTGCCATGAGCCGAACCATCCAGTACCGGATCGCCGCCCTCGCGGCGGTGACACTCACCCTCGCGGGCTGCGGCGGCACGCGGGCCGGAACCGACCCCGGGACCGACAGCCGGGGCAGCGACGCCGTGACCTCGCCCGTGTCGCCGTCCCCGTCCCCCTCGACGGGCGCCTCCGGAGAGACCTGTGCGGCACGATCGGCCCTGGACGCGGCCGACACCGGCCGCAGGTTCTGCCTGTCGACCGGTGGCGTGATCCGTATCGGTCTGGACGGTACCGCCGACCGCGCCTGGACTCCCGTCACCGCCGACGGACCGGGCCTGAAGGCCGTCAACAGCGGCATCGTCCTGCGGGGCGGTGACGCCTCCGCCGCCTTCGAGGCGGTCTCGGCCGGGACGGTACGGCTGTCCTCGTCCCGGCCGCTGTGCGCCACCTCGTCCGGCCGCATCTCGTGCAAGGGGCTTCAGGAGTGGTGGGTGACGGTCGTGGTGACGAAGCGCTGAGACCGCCTCCGCACCGGCCGGGCGGGCTGCGGGTCGCGGCGGGACTGCTCCGCCTTCCTGATCTGACGTTCCATCCGCCGCTCGTGCGCGATGCCGATCACCGCGGGGGTGACCATGAACACCAGGAGCCCGAGAGCGGCCAGCATTCCGATGATTGCCTGCGTCTGTGTCGTATTCATGTACACCAGTCTGACCACCGACACTCCTTACCAACAGTGGCAGGACTGCCGCAGGGGCTCGATTTACTGCCACTTTCGAGGCACACTGGCTCCATGCTGGAAAACGTGGCCGCCGTCGTCCTGAACGGCGTGAACCCCTTCGAACTCGGCGTCGCGTGCGAGGTCTTCGGCACCGACCGCAGCGACGACGGACTGCCCGTGTACGACTTCGCGGTCGTCTCGGCCGAGGGGCCGACGCTGCGCTCTCGGGCAGGCTTCAGCCTGCACATCGAGCACGGCCTGGAGCGGCTGGAGGAGGCCGACCTCATCGCCGTACCGGCCGGGGAGAACTACGCCTCCCGGGACTTCCCGCCCGAACTCCTCGAGGCCCTGCGGCGCGCGGTGGCCCGCGGGACCCGGGTGCTCAGCGTCTGCTCCGGCGTCTTCCTGCTCGCCGCGGCCGGGCTGCTGGACGGCAGGCGGTGTGCCGTGCACTGGCACCAGGCGGAGGCGCTCGCCCGCCGGTATCCGCACGTGACCGTCGAGCCGGACGTGCTGTACGTCGACGAGGACCCGGTCATCACCTCCGCCGGCACCGCCGCGGGCATCGACGCCTGTCTGCACATCGTGCGCAAGGACCAGGGCACCGAGGTCGCCAACAAGATCGCCCGGCGGATGGTCGTGCCGCCGCACCGGGACGGCGGGCAGGCCCAGTACATCGAGCGGCCGCTGCCCAGGTCCTCGTGCGACACCGTCGGTGACGTGCTGGTGTGGATGGCCGAGCACCTCGACGAGGAGGTCACCGTCGAGCAGCTCGCCGACCGCGCGCACATGTCCCCGCGCACCTTCGCCCGCCGCTTCCAGCAGGAGACGGGGACGACTCCGTACCGCTGGATCCTGCGTCAACGGGTGCTGCTGGCACAGCGGTTGCTGGAGGAGACCGACGAGACGATGGACGCGATCGCGGGCCGAACCGGATTCGGCACCGCGGCCGCGTTGCGCCATCAGTTCACCCGGGCACTGGACACCACCCCGAACGCCTACCGGCGCACGTTCCGGGGGCCGGAGGCGGCCTGAGCCGTCACCGCCGCGGCACCGGCCGCAGCAGCAGCTTCTGCGGGCGCAGGGTGATGCCCACCCGGGTGCCGTCGTCGGACCCGGACACCTGCTCGAAGCGGTACCTCGTCGCCAGCGCCGCCGTGATGAGGGTCAGCATGGACATCGAGAAGTGGTCGCTCGGGCACTTGCGGTTGCCCACGCTGAACGGGCTCATCGCGTGTTTCGGCACCGCCTTCACCCGGTCCGGAAGCCAGCGGTCGGGGTCGAACTCCAGGTGGTGCGCATAGGAACGCGCGTCGCGCTGGATCGCGTACGGGCTGTACACGATGTCGGCCCCAGCCGGAATGCGATAGCCACCGAGTTCCGTGTCGGCCACCGCCCGTCGCGTCAATATCCATACGGCGGGACGCAAACGCATGGACTCGACGACGACATTGTTCGTGTGCGTGAGCTTCCGGACGTCCTCGAATCCGACCGGGCGCCCGCCGGTGACGGCTTCGACCTCCGCGCACACCTTGTCCCCGTGTTCCGGGTGTTCGGCCAGCATCTGCAACAGCCACATGATCGTGGAGGCGATGGTTTCACTGCCGGGGGTGAGGATGGCGACCACCTGGTCGTGGATCTCCTGTTCCCCGATGGGGTCGCCATTGTCGTCCTTCGCCGCCAGCAATTCCGTCAGCAAATCGTCCGGCTTTTGACCGGATGCCCGCCGCTCGGCGACGATCTCGTCGACGACAAGATGCAAATCGGCCAGGGCCCGGTTGAATGTGCGGTTGGCCGGGAGAGGCAGCCTGTAGAGCGGCCCGAGCGGAACCACCATGCGCCGGTACATGCCCCGGAAGACGGTGGCGAGCGCGACGCACAGCCGCTCCGCCCGCTCGTCCATGAAGTCGCCGCGCAGCAGACAGCGGGCTGCGACGCGCACGGCGACCCGGAAGGACTCGGAGGTGCAGTCGATCGTCTCCCCGGCCTGCCAGCGCTCGGCGAGCGCGTGCGCCTCCTCCTCCATGATCGGTCCGTACGCGGGGATCGCGTCGAGCCGGAAGGCGGGCTGGATGGTGCGCCGCTGGCGCCGGTGCTGCGGCCCGTTGGCCGTCGCGACGCCCTCCTTGCCGAGCAGGCCCTCCAGCGACTCCCACAGCGGCCCCGCGATGATGTAGTCGGGGTCGAGCGCCAGTGCTCCGGTGAGGGCCGGCGCGGTGACCGCGTAGACCGTCTTCGGGCCGAGCTTCAGCCGTACGACGTCTCCGTGGTCGCGCAGCCCGGCCATGAACGCCAGCGGGTCGCGGACCAGTCGCCACCCGTGGCCGAGGCCCGGGACACCCCCGCCCGCGAGGGGCGGCTCACACGGTTCCCGGACCTCGGGGGGTTCGGGCCGTACGGACTCGACGGTCATTTCTCACCTGCCGCTTCGTTGTTGACGTACGGGGGCGTGGACCGGTCGTCCCAGCTGTCGACCATGTACCTGCCGGACTCGTGGTGGAACCAGTAGACGGAACTGAACCAGTTCCGCATATTTCCGAGGCAGGTCCGCACGGCGGCGCCGAGTTCCTTTTCCGGTACCGTTCCGTCACCGAGTTCGTCGGCGAACCGTAATGCCTCTCGTTCGGCCACGAGGAATGCGGCTATGCATTCCTCGACCCGTCGCCGGACTTCTCCGACCGCCTCTTCCAGGGTCAGTCCCTCATGAGTGATGAGGGAGAGTCCGAGATTGTGGACCTCGTCGCCCGCGATCTCCTTCGGGAGCGAGCACAAGTCGTTGTACCAGGCGGCGAATTCCTGACTGAGCAGCGCCGCCCGCCGATATGCCGGGTGTTTTCTCACACGGTCGGGCAGTACGCGACCCGCGCTCGGTTCCAGCAGATCGGTCCAGATCCAGTGCGCGAATGTGAGGCGGCGCAGGGCGAGGTATTCCTCGACCGTGGGCACGGTCTGGGTGGTGCGGTTGTGGAACTCCCGGTCGTAGGCCTCGATCACCTCGTGGAAGTGCCGGGCGAACCGCGCGTTCCACGCCCCGGGCTGGAACGAGTACAGCCGCACCATGCTGTCGGCGAACGCGGCGACCAGCGGATCCTCGTGCCGCAGGTGGTCGCGTGGGGCGTCGAGGGCCGCGTGCAGACGGAACCTCAGGCGCCGCCAGGCTCCGGCCCGGCCGTGGACGATGTCGCGGTCGTGCCGGTCGTCCCAGGCGAAGAACCACGCGCTGTAGTCCGCTATCGCCTGGAGGACCTCGTCGGGGGCGGAGGTGTAGTACCCCGCCATGAGGTCGGTGTAGCAAAGGCCATCGGCATATTCAGCCACCTTGTCCGGTGGCATGAGCCGTTTTTCGAGGAGCCAGGTGCGCGTCTTCTCCTGGAGCCTGGGCCAATACGGGTGGAGTTGCCTGGGAAACGCTGCCTCGATCACCGGAAGAGAGAGCGAAGGAGGAACCGCGATCGCCGTCGGTGTCGATGTGGTGCTGTGTGGGAAAGCATGCACGAACAAACCCCTCTCAGCCGCCAGTCGCGCACACCCCTCCCGCCGTGCCGGGCGTGCGCCGTTGCGTATCCCCGCACACTCCATTCAGCCCTACAACTGACCGTTCTGGGAACGGATTTGCTTCATTCACTACCCCACAGTGCCGTGCTGCTCCCCCTCTGCGACTGCTTACAGATCACCGCACGCGCACAAGCGATCGGATGTGCGACGCACAGACGCACGACGCCTGTTCAGGACGGGAGACCTGAACAGGCGTCGGATGCAGGGGTGTTGTGAGGCGTCAGTCGTTCGCGACCACGGGGTAGCGGGGCTCGTTCTCGGCCATCTGCCGCAGCGCGTCCTTGCGTTCACGCTTGGAGAGCCGGTCGATGTAGAGGTAGCCGTACAGGTGATCCGTCTCGTGCTGCAAACACCGGGCGAAGTATCCGGTGCCGCGCACCTTGACCGGCTCGCCCCGCTCGTCCTGTCCTGTCACCTCGGCGTAGTCCGGGCGGGCGAGCGGTGCGTACGCGGTGGGCACGGACAGGCAGCCCTCGTTGCTGTCGTCCAGCCGGCGCTGGTCGGCGGGCAGGTCGACCACCTTCGGGTTGCAGACCACACCGACGTGCCGTTTGCCCTCGTCGTCCATGCAGTCGTAGACGAAGACCTTCAGGTCGACGCCGATCTGGTTGGCGGCCAGGCCCACGCCCTCGGCCGTGCGCTGCGAGGCGAACATGTCCGCGACCAGCTGCTGGAGCTCCTCGCCGAACTCGGTGACGTCCCTGCACTCCTTGTGCAGCACCGGGTTCCCGACGACCGTGATCGGCCGCGAGGTGCCGCGCTCACGCCAGGCGTTCTCGCGCTCCTCCGTGTCCTCCGTGTCGACGACGAAGCCCTCGTCGTCCACGGGGAGCACGCCCGCGTGCTGCTGATCGGTGTCCTGCTGCGCCATGACCGACGTACGCCTTCCTCAAAAAACCTGGGGGTGAGTTGCTGATACAGGGTACGGGGATCCCGCCCCCGACGGGCGCGGGCCGGTCTCGACGTGCGGCCGGGCAGCCCGGGCGCCACCGGCCGCGGACGCCCCGCGGCCGTACGACTGCCTCAGCAGACCTCTTCCAGGTCCCGCCAGTCCCGTGAATCCGGACTGTCCGCGACCCACCCGTCCAGCAACCCCCGCACCAGCGAGGCCGGCGCGGCCAGACCGCACTCCCGCTCCGGCACCCACAGCTGCCCGTCCGTCCGGTGACCGAGCGGCCCGGGATGTCCCGGCTCACTGTGGTCGTGCGGGTCGAGGTGCTCGCCGTCGCCCTCGTCGGACGGCATCCGGGACTCGGAGCACATCCGGCACAGCAGCCGTACGGACGAGGACCAGTCCTCCGCGGCGAAGCCGGCGTCGGCGGCGAGCTGCTCCAGGGCGTCCCGGTCCGCCTCGGTGGCGGCCTCCAGGAGAACCACCCAGGTGGGGACGGGTGAGGGAGCCCACAGCTCGATCTCGTCGAACACCGGATAGGCGTGTCCCACGGCGGTGGTCCGCTCCCCGTGCGGCACCCCGTCGTGCAGCACGACCTCGCCCCAGCGCCGCCCGGAGGACGGCAGCGGAATGGACAGCACCTCCATGCGGGCGGGGTCCAGCCGCCGCCCCCACACCACCTCGGCCTCCCCTTCGGGCGACAGCCGTACGGCCGCGCTGCCGAGGTCCATGCCGAGGGGCTCACCGGCCGCCGTGGCGCCGCCGGGCACCCGCAGCCCGTACGCCTGCCAGGCCCGCCGGGCCAGCGGCCAGTCCTGCAGGGCGGTGGCGGCGATGCCGACGTTCCACCAGTCGGGCGCCCCGGTCTCCCGCTCGAGGAGTGCCACGGCGCGCAGCCCGGCCGCACGGGCCTGCTCCCAGTCGTGCCGGAACTTGTGGAGGAGGGCGAGGTTGAACCAGGACTCCGACAGCCAGGGTTCCAGGTCCGCGGCCCGTGTGAGCAGCGCCCCGGCGTCCTCGTACCGGCCGTCGCCGATCAGGGTGAACGCGCGGTCGGTGGCCTGCCGCCAGGAGGCGGAGGGCCGGTGCCGTCCCTTGCCGAAGATCCTCACGATTCCCGCCTGCCAGTTCCGTGGAGTGGGCTGGCTGCCCCCGGACACCCTTTCCATCGCATCCAACCACGTACCGCTGGAAGGGCGCTCATTACCCATGGGTTACCCAGCCGCGGGCAGGGTCAGACAGTCCCTCGACAGGACCCGGGCCAGCGCTTCCACGACCTCCGGCGCATAGTCACCCGCGGTCGCGAGGCGCAGTTCCTCCAAGGCGTTCAGGGGACCGCCGGGCCCGGCGTCGCGCACCTTCTCCTCGTAGGCGTTCACGGCCCGTACGATCCGGGCGGCCACCGGCTGCTCCCCGCAGGGGTCGGCCTGCCGCTCCACGACCAGGGCGACCGCCGCGTCCACGCCGGTCTGCCGGACGACGGCGCCGCCGAGCAGCGCGATCCGACGCTGCTCGGCGACGGGCAGCCCCGCGGTGGCGCCCGCCGGCACCGGATCGACCAGGCTCAGCTGTCCGATGTCGTGCATCAGGGCCGCGTACTCCAGCACGGACAGTTCGGGTCCGGACAGCCCGAGGTCCCGCCCCACGGCCTTGCTGAGCGCGGCCACCCGGCGGGCGTGTCCGGCCGGGGTGTACCCGGCGACCTCGGTGGCGCGGGCGAGGGAGGCGATGGTCTGCCGGTAGGTGGTCCGCACGGCGGCGTACCGCCGGAAGGACATCTGGGCGAGCAGCAAGGGCAGCGAGAACACCGGCAACGCCCACAGCCCGACCACCGCGACGCCGAGCGCCATCACCGCCCCGGTCGCGATCACCGCGGACCCGATGCCGAGCAGCGCCCGCAGCTGGTCGCGCAGCAGCGGACCGAAGGGCCAGCGGGTGCGCGCGTGGGCCTGCGCGGCGGCCAGCACGGCGTCGCAGAGTGCGGTGAGGGACAGCAGCGCCAGCAGCGACACGGCGTAGGCGGGGCCGCCCCAGGTGCCCAGCACACCCTCCTGGTGCAGGGGTTGGCAACAGACGGCCGCGAATCCCGCGGTCAGCACCCGCCGGGCGAGATGGTCGGCCGTCGCCCGCTGCCCGCGCGCGATGTGCGGCACACTGCCCAGGAGCGAGGCGGCGAGGACCACGGACACGACCTGCGGAACACCGTGATGCGTGGGCTGCCCCGCGTCCGCCGCGACCAGCGCGTACGACAGGGCCCCCGCGGCCCCGAGCGGCGCGGTCTCCCTGCCCCGGGCACCGGGCGCGGAGGTCCCTTCGCCGGAGCCCGGCCGGTAGTGGGGGCCGGTGAGCTCACCGACGGTGACGAGCAGGCCGAAGGCGAGGGCGAGGGGGCGTTCGTCGAGGCCGGTCCAGAGGGTGGTGAGCAGGCAGACCGCGGCGAGGAGGGCGGCGGCGGCATGGATCGGCGTGCGGAGGCAGGAGGGCCGGCGGGCGCTCATCGGTGCGCTTTCGGCCGGCTCGGGGCCGACGGCCGGGGCCGGGGCGGGCGGGCGTCGTCCCCGGTCGCGACCGGGTGCCAGCCGTGCCGGGTCAGCGCCCGCAGGAGGGCCGTCACCATCCGGGGGTCGAACTGGCTCCCGGCGCAGCGCCCCAGTTCCGCCAGTGCCGTCTCCACCGGCCGGGCCCTGCTGTAGGACCGGGTGGAGGTCATCGCGTCGAAGGCGTCGGCGACCGCGACCACGCGCGCGGACTCCGGGATCTGGCTCCCGCTCAGCCCGTAGGGGTACCCGCTGCCGTCCAGCCGTTCGTGATGGTGCAGGACCGCCGCTCGCGCCTCCCCGAGGAAGGAGATCCCGCGGACCATCTCGTGCCCGTACTCGGGGTGCAGCTCGATCACCCGCCGTTCCTCGGGGGTGAGCGGCCCGTCCTTGCGCAGCAGCCGGGTGGGTACGCCGAGTTTTCCCACGTCGTGCAGGATTCCGGCGAAGCGGAGCACCTCGACCCGCTCGTCGTCCATCCCGAGCTCACGCGCGATCATCATGGACGCCTGTCCGACCCGCTCGCTGTGCCCGCGGGTGTATCCGTCCTTGATGTCGACGGCCTGCACCAGCGCGCGGATGGTGGCCCGGTGCGCCGCACGTTCGCGGTGGTACTGGGCGAACGCCCACCACGAGACACCCATCGGGCACAGCACGAGCAGCGCGGCGACGGGCCCGTAGGGGCTGCGCCACAGCACGGCCATCATCAGCCCGGCGAGCCCGTGCACGAAGACCGGCGCCAGCGACCTCGGGAACAGTCCCCGCCATGCCCGCCGCACCGGCACCCGCTCGGCCAGCGCCAGGATCCCGCCGTCCAGCAGGCAGAGCACCAGGCAGAACGCCACCACCGCGGCCCCGGCCGGTGCCAGCGCGTACGGGAAGTCGGACACGGCGACGGCGTCCCCTCCGCCCAGCGCCCCGTGCACCCGCGCCGCCACCCACACGGCGATCGCGAGCTGGGCGGCCCGCCAGACCCGCCGCAGGCCCCGCGGCCGCCGGTCGACCGGGGAGAGCAGGGCCCCGGGCAGCGGCACGAGCGCAGCGGCGGCCGGGGGCAGCAGAAAGGCGGCGGCGAGCAGCACGGGGAAAAAGGTTCCGGCGACGCGCCACCTGGCGGCGACCCGCTCGCAGCCGCCGTACAACGCGGCGAGCAGGAGGACGGCCCACCAGGGGGTGTGTGCGGCCGGCAGCGGACGCAGACAGAGCAATGCGCCGACGGCGACACAGGAGACGTACACGCGTGCCCGTGGCGGAACGGTCTCCATCACGTGCCTCCCCCGGCCGTCGCGGCTCAGGGTCGGAGCCTAGGACGGCGCGAGGGGGGTCCGCGGGCTCAAGCCCGACGGATTAGCACGTTCGAGTGACGACAGCCCACTGCGGGGCGGGAGTTCAGGACTCCTGCGGAGCCGGTGCGGCGGTGACGTCGTGCTCCGGCACGGCCTGCCCGGAGCGGATCAGGTCGATCCGCCCCATGACCTTGGCGCGCAGATCGGTGGGCACGTCGTCCTGCCCGCAGCAGCGCTTGACGAGCTTCTTCACCGCCTGCTCCAGGCCGTACTTCTCGAGGCACGGCGAGCACTCCTCGAAGTGGTGCTCGAACTTGGTGCAGTCGGCGTCGGGCATCTCGTGGTCGAGAAACTCGTAGAGATGATCCAGGATCTCGCCGCAGTCCGTCTCGTGCGGCTCTCCGCAGCTCATGAGCCCGAGCCTTTCGCTTCGTTCGACTCTCCGGCACCGGCCGGGACCAGCCCGCGGTCACGGGCGTAGTCCTCGAGCATGCCGCGCAGTTGACGGCGGCCCCGGTGCAGCCGGGACATCACCGTACCGATGGGTGTCCCCATGATGTCCGCGATCTCCTTGTACGCAAAGCCCTCGACGTCCGCGAGATAGACGGCGATGCGGAATTCCTCGGGGATCGCCTGCAGCGCCGACTTCACGTCCGAGTCGGGCAGGTGGTCGAGCGCCTGCGACTCCGCGGAGCGCAGACCGGTCGACATGTGCGACTCGGCGCGCGCCAGCTGCCAGTCCTCGATCTCCTCGGCCGCACTGCGCTGGGGCTCGCGCTGCTTCTTGCGGTACGAGTTGATGAACGTGTTGGTCAGAATCCGGTACAGCCACGCCTTGAGGTTGGTGCCCTCGCGGAACTGGTGGAAGGACGCGTACGCCTTGGCGTACGTCTCCTGCACCAGGTCCTCGGCGTCGGCAGGGTTGCGCGTCATGCGCAGCGCGGCCGAGTACATCTGGTCGAGGAATTCGAGCGCGTCCCGCTCGAAGCGCGCGCTGCGCTCGGAGGACGTTTCCGTCGTCGCCTCGCTCGTGCCCTG
Organism: Streptomyces sp. NBC_00289; assembly: GCF_041435115.1. Classification (NCBI taxonomy): domain Bacteria; kingdom Bacillati; phylum Actinomycetota; class Actinomycetes; order Kitasatosporales; family Streptomycetaceae; genus Streptomyces; species Streptomyces sp. NBC_00289. The sequence continues at coordinate 3,796,459 of NZ_CP108046.1, forward strand.
GCCCTCGGGCTGCTCCGCCTGGCCGTGTTCGGTCCCTGCGTCGGTCCCAGTGACCGGACCCACCTCCTCGAATGTCCGGAGGGGACCGAAACCGGTCCCATCAGAATCGGAGGATAGACGACGATCCGGTCCGCCCGCCGCTCGAACAGGCACGGTCTTCGCCGCGTGCAGCACCGTCCAGTCCAGGTCGGTGCGGCTGGGGCAGATGGTCGAACCCATGCGGCGGACTTCCTCTCCTACGGCGTCGGCGCTGGTGGTTCAGCACTTCTGTCCGCATCAACAGTGGGCCCGTGCACGGCATTCCCGAAGCTTTACCCGAGTGACCCGCTCCACCGCACCACCGCGTCGGTGACGAGCGCCACGGCCCGATCCTGGGTGAGCTCCGCCCGCTTCGGTACGGCGAAACCGTGGTCGCCGTACGGCACCCCGACCAGTTCGTACGTCCCCTCGGGGAACTCCTCCGGCTTTCCGAACGGGTCGTTGCCGCCCTGCACGACGAGGGTGGGCACCCCGGCCCCGAGCAGTTCGCCGGCCCGGGACTTCTCGGGCTTCCCCGGCGGGTGCAGCGGGAAGCTGAGGGCGAGCACGGCGTGCGCGCCGAGCTCGACGGCCGTACGGCAGGCGACCCGGGCGCCGGCGCTGCGCCCGCCGGAGATCACGGGCGGTCCGGCGGCGGCCAGCGCGGGCCACACGCCCCGCCAGCCCACGTCCAGTGTCCTGGGCGCGGGCGCGACCTTGCGGCCGGCCACCCGCCAGGGCTGCTCGACGAGCGCGACGCTCACTCCGTGCCCGGGCAGCACCGCCGCCAGCGCCTGGAGGTCGCGCGCCTCGATGCCGCCGCCGGCGCCGTGGCTCACCGCCAGGACGAAGCGCGCCTTCCTCACCCGGTGCCAGGTGACGCGGGCGGTTCCCGCGTCGGTCTCGATGGTCTCGCTGGTCACGTCCGTCGCATGGGTCACGTCAGAAGAGTGTGCCCTCCTCGGGCCCCTCCAGCTCCTTCAACAGCTCCGGCCCGTTGTTGCGGACGTTGCTGACCGCGGTGGACACGGGGTAGGCGCGCATCATGCCCGCGGGCGGCGGCTCCAGCAGTGAGCGGATGTCGTCGACGTCCGTCCGCGCCGGGTCCAGCCACGCGTCCCACCGGTCCGGCGTCAGCATCAGCGGCATCCGGGGGTGGATGTCCGCCAGCGCGTGCGGGCCCTGCTCGGGGGCCACCGCCAGCGGGGTCGTCTCGGCCTCCGTGGTGATCACGGAGCATGTCACCCACCAGGCCCGCGGATGGTCGTCGGGCAGGGTCTTGTCCCGCCAGAACTCGTACAGGCCGGCCATCGCGAAGACCGACCCGTCGGCGGGGAGCACGAAGTAGGGCTGCTTGCGCGGCCGCTTCTTCCTGCCCTCGACCTCCAGGTCCCGTTCCTGGGTGCCGGTGACCCACTCGTAGTAGCCGTCGGCGGGGATGACACAGCGGCGGGCGGTGAGGGCCCGGCGGAACGACGGCTTCTCGTGCACCGTCTCTGCGCGGGCGTTGATCATCCGGGCGCCGCCCTCGGGCGTCTTCGACCAGGACGGGACCAGGCCCCAGGTGAGCTTGCGCAACTGGCGAACCGGCTTCGGGTCGTCGGCGTCCTTCAGTGGACGGTCCAGGACCGCGTAGACCTCCTTGGTGGGGGCCACGTTGAAGTCGGGCGCCAAAGCCTCCTCGGGCTCCCACTTCTCGATCTCAAAGATTCCTGCGAGATCCTCTGGCCTACGACTCGCCGCATACCGTCCGCACATACGTGCCAGACTGCCAGATTCGCCACGCGCAGAGGGAGCCACCGCCGAACATGCTCACCACCGCAACCGAACCGCTCGCCTCCCTCTGGGACGAGGTCTTCGGCAGCCAGCCCGACCCCGACCTGTGGGTGGTGATCGCGACCCTCGCGGCGGCGCTCGCCCTGGTCGTGCCGCACAGCCTGTGGCGGGTCTCACGCAACGCCATCACCATCGCCCACGAGGGCGGCCACGGCCTGGTCGCGCTGTGCACCGGCCGTACCCTCACCGGCATCCGGCTGCACTCGGACACCAGTGGCCTCACGGTCAGTCGCGGCAAGCCGTACGGAATCGGCATGATCCTGACCGCGGCCGCCGGCTACACCGCTCCCCCGCTGCTCGGCCTCGGCGCCGCCGCACTGCTCGCCGCCGGACACATCACCGCGCTGCTGTGGCTGGCTACGGCGCTGCTGGTGGCGATGCTGGTGATGATCCGCAACGCGTACGGCGCGCTCACCGTGATCCTCACCGGTGGCACGTTCGTGCTGGTGTCCTGGCTGGCCGGCCCCCAGGTGCAGGCGGCGTTCGCCTACGCGGTGGTGTGGTTCCTGCTGGTCGGCGGAGTGCGCCCGGCCTTCGAACTGCAGGCGAAGCGGACCCGGGGAGGCGCGGGCGACTCGGACGCCGACCAGCTGTCCCGGCTCACCCACGTACCGGCGGGGCTGTGGCTGTTCCTGTTCCACGCGGTGTCCCTGTGCTCGCTGATAGGCGGCGGGCGGTGGCTGCTGGAGGTGTGAGACCCGCGGTGGCGAAGTCCCCCACAGGGGTGTGAGACCCGTCCTGAGGTGCGGCTCCGCCGCGCGGGCCCGACCAGCCACAACGCGCCCCCGGCCGACCACCGACCCGCGGTCCCCGGCCAGGCCCGCCACAGCGAACCCCCACTAAAGTGGGTCCATGCCCGTTAACCCCGCACACACCGCCCTCTGGCCCGCCCCGCACGCGAGCGGAGCCGTCGACGCGACGGTCCACGTGCCCGGGTCCAAGTCGGTCACCAACCGTGCCCTGGTGCTCGCCGCCCTCGCCTCGGAGCCCGGCTGGCTGAGGCGCCCCCTGCGTTCCCGCGACACCCTGCTGATGGCGGGCGCGCTGCGCGAGATGGGCGTCGGCATCGAGGAGACGGTGTCGTCGAGTTCCTCCGGCGCGGGCACCCCGGGCGGCTCCGGGGAGGCCTGGCGGATCATCCCGTCGGGTCTGCGCGGCCCGGCCACGGTCGACGTCGGCAACGCCGGCACGGTGATGCGCTTCCTGCCGCCGGTCGCCGCGCTCGCCGACGGCCCCATCCGCTTCGACGGGGACCCGAGGTCGTACGAGCGCCCCCTGACCGGCGTGATCGACGCGCTGCGCGCCCTCGGCGCCCGCATCGACGACGACGGCCGCGGCTCGCTCCCGCTGACGGTGCACGGCGGCGGCGCCCTGGACGGCGGCCCGGTCGAGATCGACGCCTCCTCGTCCTCGCAGTTCGTCTCCGCGCTGCTGCTGTCCGCTCCCCGCTTCAACCAGGGCGTCGAGGTCCGCCACACCGGCTCCTCCCTGCCCTCCCTGCCGCACATCCGCATGACCGTCGACATGCTGCGCGCGGTCGGCGCGCAGGTGGACACCCCGGAGTCGGGCGGCGAGCCGAACGTCTGGCGGGTCACGCCCGGTGCCCTGCTCGGCCGGGACCTGACGGTCGAGCCGGACCTCTCCAACGCCCAGCCCTTCCTGGCGGCGGCCCTGGTGACCGGCGGCAAGGTCGTCGTCCCCGACTGGCCGTCCCGCACCACCCAGCCGGGTGACCGGCTGCGGGAGATCTTCACCGAAATGGGCGGTGCGTGTGAACTCACCGAACACGGCCTGGTGTTCACCGGATCGGGCTCGGTCCACGGCATCGACGTGGACCTGGGCGAGGTCGGCGAGCTGACCCCGGGCATCGCGGCGGTCGCGGCCCTCGCCGACTCCCCGTCGACCCTCCGGGGCGTGTCCCACCTGCGCCTGCACGAGACGGACCGGCTGGCCGCGCTCACCAAGGAGATCAACGAGCTCGGCGGTGACGTGACCGAGACGGCCGACGGCCTCCACATCCGTCCGCGCCGACTGCACGGCGGCATCTTCCACACGTACGAGGACCACCGCATGGCCACGGCCGGCGCGATCCTCGGCCTCGCGGTGGAGGGCGTGCAGATCGAGAACGTGGCGACGACGGCCAAGACCCTGCCGGACTTCCCCGACCTGTGGGCCGGGATGCTCGGGGCCTGAGGACTTCGCCATGCGCCGTTACGGCAAGAACACCGACGAGGACGACATCCGCTCCCGCCCGAACCGCAAGGGCAACCGACCCCGTACGCACATCCGCCCCAAGCACGAGGACGCGGTCGAGGGCATGGTCCTCACCGTCGACCGGGGCCGCCTGACCTGCCTGGTCGACGGCCAGATCGTGCTGGCGATGAAAGCCCGCGAGCTCGGCCGCAAGGCCGCGGTGGTCGGCGACCAGGTGGCGATCGTCGGTGACCTGACCGGCAAGAAGGACACCCTCGCGCGAATCGTCCGCATCAACGAACGGAAGTCGGTCCTGCGTCGCACGGCCGACGACGACGACCCCTACGAGCGCGTGGTGGTCGCCAACGCCGACCAGCTGGCGATCGTCACGGCCCTGGCCGACCCGGAACCCCGCCCGCGCCTCATAGACCGCTGCCTGGTGGCGGCGTTCGACGCCGGCCTGGAACCCCTCCTGGTCATGACCAAGTCGGACCTGACGCAGCCCGACAAGCTGCTGGAGCTGTACGGCCACCTGGACATCCCGTACGTCGTGACCAGCCGCGAGGAACTGGAGAACGGCGACGCGGCGGCCCGGGTGCGCGAGCAGCTCGACGGCAAGATCACGGCCTTCGTCGGGCACTCGGGCGTCGGCAAGACGACCCTGGTCAACGCGCTCGTCCCGGAGGACCGGCGCCGGCTGACCGGTCATGTGAACGCGGTGACCGGCCGCGGCCGCCACACCACGACCTCCGCCCTGGCCCTGCCGCTGAGCGGGGACGCCGGCTGGGTCGTCGACACCCCGGGCGTCCGCTCCTTCGGTCTCGCCCACATCGACCCGTCCCGGGTGATCCTCGCCTTCCCCGACCTGGAGCCGGGCACCGAGGGCTGCCCGCGCGCGTGCAGCCACGACGAGCCGGACTGCGCGCTGGACGCCTGGGTCGCCGAGGGGCACGCCGACCCCGCGCGCCTGTACTCCCTGCGCCGGCTGCTGGCCACGCGCGAACGCACGGAGGGCGACTGAGGGCGGCCGCACGCTAAGGGGCACCTGGGGAGGGCGGCTGACCTGCGCGTTGTTTGTCCCCACGCGGGTCCGGTAAGGGCATACTCGCACCGAGCCGGATTCAAGCCCGGCCACAACCCGACGAAACGGTCACCGGATGCTGGGACACGTGAACACGGGACACGTGAACATACGGGAGGACAGCACATGGCGTGGCTGCTGGTCGTCGTCGCCGGGATGCTCGAGACCGGGTTCGCCGTCTGTCTGAAGCTGTCGCACGGCTTCACCAGACTCTGGCCGACCGTCGCCTTCTGTGTCTTCGCCCTCGGCAGCTTCGGGCTGCTGACCCTCTCCCTGCGCAAACTGGACGTGGGACCCGCCTACGCCGTGTGGACCGGCATCGGCGCGGCCGGCACCGCCATCTACGGCATGATCTTCCTGGGCGACCTGGTGTCGACGCTGAAGATCGTCTCGATCGGCCTGGTCATCACCGGGGTCATCGGACTCCAGCTCTCGGGCTCCGCGCACTGAGCCGCCCTGCGAAGTCCTCGCACGTCCTCCAGACCATCTCTAGGTCGTCAACTGCCGGTAGAGAGCCGCCCGTACGAGTTCGCCGACGCCTTCCTCGCCAGGCGGGGCCGCGACGCAGGACAGGGCGAGACGGACGACGAGTTCACAGGCACGGACCAGCTCGGCGCTCTCCGGCTTGGCCGTACCGGAGCCGGACAGGGCGGCCACGGCCCGCTCGCGGACGAGCGCCACGAAGTCACCGGGTGACGGCAGCGGCCCGTCGGCCCGGCGCTGCGCCGGTACGGCCGAGGAGGACGGGACCGCAGTCAGCGTCGGCGCGGGCAGGCGCTCGCTCCAGCAGCCGGTGACCATGGCCCGTACCAGCGGGTTCTCGCGGGCCGCGGACGCTGTCCACTCGGCGGTCGCGGTCAGCCGCTCACGGGCGTCCAGCGGCTGGGCGAGCGCGCGGTCGATCCCGGCGAGGTAACCGTCGGCCTCCCTGCGGACGAGCGCCCGGGCGAGGCCCTCCTTGCTGCCGAACTCGTTGTACAGCGTCTGCCGGGACACTCCGGCGGCCGCGGCCACGTCCACCATCCGCACGGCGGACCACGGCCGGCGCGCCAGCGCCGTGTAAGCGGAGTCCAGCAGGGATTCCCGCGCTGCAGGCATCATCGCCTCCCTGGGCGAGCGGCTTCGCCCCAGATTTGACGCGCACACGAGCACTGTCAAGGGTTCGCGGCGGTGCCGGGGGGCGCCAGGAGCCCGTCGCGCGCGGGGCGTTGACCCTCGCCGTGCCCCGCACACCGCGCTCCCACGACGAAGCCCGGTGTCCCGCACACCGCCCCCACGACGAAGCCCCGTCCTCCGCGCACTACCCTCACGGCGAAGCCCCGTGCCCCCGGCCCCCCACTCCCCGGCCCACAAGGGACCCGGTCCGCTGTAGCCCCGCCGCGACCCCGGAAGATACCGTTCACCACATGCCCGACTACCACGACGACCTGCGTCTCGCCCATGTCCTCGCGGACGCCGCCGACGCCGCGACGATGGCCCGCTTCAAGGCCCTCGACCTCAAGGTCGAGACGAAGCCGGACATGACCCCGGTGAGCGAGGCGGACAAGGCGTCGGAAGAAATCATCCGCGGCCAGCTCCAGCGCGCCCGCCCGCGCGACGCGATCCTCGGCGAGGAATACGGCATCGAGGGCACCGGTCCCCGCCGCTGGGTCATCGACCCGATCGACGGCACCAAGAACTACGTCCGCGGTGTGCCCGTCTGGGCGACCCTGATCTCGCTCATGGAGGCCGCCGAGGGCGGCTTCCAGCCCGTCGTCGGCGTGGTCTCCGCCCCGGCCCTGGGCCGCCGCTGGTGGGCCGCGAAGGGGCACGGCGCGTTCTCCGGCCGGAGCCTCTCCTCGGCGAGCCGGCTGCGCGTCTCCAACGTCTCCCGGCTCTCCGACGCCTCCTTCGCCTACTCCTCGCTCACCGGCTGGGACGACCAGGGCCGGCTGGGCGGATTCCTGGACCTGAGCCGCGAGGTCTGGCGCACCCGCGCGTACGGCGACTTCTGGCCCTACATGATGGTCGCCGAGGGTTCCGTGGACATCTGCGCCGAGCCCGAGCTGTCCCTGTGGGACATGGCGGCCAACGCGATCATCGTGACGGAGGCCGGCGGCACCTTCACCGGCCTCGACGGACGCCCCGGCCCCCACGGCGGCAACGCGGCGGCCTCCAACGGCCTGCTCCACGACGAGTTCCTGGGGTATCTCAACCAGCGCTACTGAGGACACCGAGGTGACCGCGCGCGCCGTGCTCCGGCCGCACGCGCCCCCTTGTTGACCCGCGCTTTACCTGCGACTCTGAGAGTCCACCCACTTGTGCATTTGTGAATACATGAACAAAGTGGGTTCTCTAGGAGGTGGCTCCATCCCATGCTCGTCCGTGACGCCATGAGCACGGTGGTCCTCACCATCGGCCCCGCCCATACCCTCCGTCAGGCCGCAGCCCTGATGTCCGCCCGCCGCGTCGGCGCGGCCGTGGTCCTCGACCCCGACGCCGGCGGCGTCGGCATCCTCACCGAACGCGACATCCTGAACTCCGTGGGCCTGGGCCAGAGCCCGGACGCGGAACGCACCCAGGACCACACCACCAACGACGTCGTGTTCGCCTCCCCCGCCTGGACCCTGGAGGAGGCGGCCGCCGCCATGGCTCACGGCGGCTTCCGTCACCTCATCGTCCTCGACCGCGGCGAGCCCGTCGGCATCGTCTCGGTCCGCGACATCATCCGCTGCTGGGCACCGCTGCGACAGCAGGTCCCCGCCTGAGCACCCCGGGCACGCCGGTGGGCCGGTCCCCGGAGGAACCGGCCCACCTCCCACGACAAGCGGTCCAGTGCTGGTGTCAGCCGCGCAGGGCCTGGACCGCGGCCTCCAGCCGCTTGCCGAAGTCTCCGTCAGCCTGGCGGAAGTTGTTGATCGCGCGCTCGGCGATGTCGTCCCGCGTGACCTTGGCGATGAAGCCGGACAGGTTCTCGATCAGACGGCCCTTCTCGTCCTCGGACATCAGGCGGTAGAGGTTGCCCGCCTGCACGAAGTCGTTGTCCTCGGCGTGCACCGGCGCCTCGTGGTTGCCGGTCGCGCCGGTGAAGCCGTTGAACGTCTGCCACAGCGGGCGGTCCGTCTGGAAGGGGCCGCCGAAGCTGTTCGGCTCGTAGTTCTTCGCGCCCTTGTGACGGCCGTCGTAGAGGGCGCCGTCACGGGAGTTGTTGCGCGCCTCGGTCGCGTGCGGGCGGTTCACCGGCAGGTGGTCGGCGTTGACGCCGACGCGGTAGCGGTGAGCGTCGCCGTACGCGAAGAGGCGACCCTGGAGCATCTTGTCCGGGGAGGGGCCGATGCCCGGCACGAAGTGGGCGGGGCTGAAGATCGACTGCTCGACCTCGGCGAAGATGTTCTCCGGGTTGCGGTTGAGCTCCAGCCTGCCGATCTCGACCGGCGGGTAGTCCTCGTGCGGCCACACCTTGGTGAGGTCGAAGGGGTTGAACCGGTAGGCGGCCGCGTCGCCCGCCGGCATGATCTGCACCTGCACGGTCCAGGTCGGGAAGTCACCGCGCTCGATGGACTCGCGCAGATCGCGCTGGTGCGAGTCGGGGTCGACGCCGGAGAGGCGGACGGCCTCCTCGGTGGTCAGGTTCCTGATGCCCTGGTCCGTCTTGAAGTGGTACTTGACCCAGAAGACCTCGCCGGCCTCGTTGTTCCACTGGTAGGTGTGCGAGCCGTAGCCGTTCATGTGGCGGTACGAGGCGGGGATGCCGCGGTCGCCGAACAGCCAGGTCACCTGGTGGGTGGACTCGGGCGATAGCCCCCAGAAGTCCCAGACGTTGTCCGCCTCCTGCGAGCCGGTGTACGGGTCGCGCTTCTGGGTGTGGATGAAGTCGGGGAACTTGATGGCGTCCTTGATGAAGAACACCGGGGTGTTGTTGCCGACGAGGTCGTAGTTGCCCTCCTCGGTGTAGAACTTCAGCGCCCAACCGCGCGGGTCACGGACGGCGTCCGCGGCACCGAGGTTGCCGGCCACGGTCGAGAACCGCAGGAAGGTCTCGGTCTGCTTGCCCACCTCGGAGAGAAAGGCGGCGCGCGTGTACGCCGTCACATCGGCGGTCACCGTGAAGGTGCCGTAGGCGCCCGCACCGCGCGCGTGGACGACGCGCTCCGGGATGCGCTCACGGTTGAAGTGGGCGAGCTTCTCGAGCAGAAGCTGATCCTGGACGAGAACCGGGCCGCCGACGCCCGCGGTCTCGCTGTTCTGGTTGTCGGCCACCGGCGCGCCGGCCTCCGTCGTAAGCGGTCCCTGCGTCACGTGCGCCTCCTGCGTCATTCCCTGCCAGTCCTGTTTTCTGACCAGAGTCGAGTTCGATCCTATATTAGACATTATCTAAGTCAAGCCAGGCTCCAAAGTCACACCTGTTCGGATTCTGGTCCCCTTCTGTTAGGCTGAGCCCATGAGCGACCTTCTGGAACGGCTGCGCGGACGCGGATGGCGTATGACCGCGCAGCGACGTGTCGTGGCCGAGGTCCTCGACGGCGAGCACGTCCACCTGACGGCCGACGAGGTCCACTCGAGGGCTGTCGTCAGGCTGCCCGAGATCTCCCGGGCGACCGTCTACAACACCCTGGGCGAGCTGGTCTCCCTCGGTGAGGTGCTCGAGGTCGCCACCGACCGCCGCGCCAAGCGGTACGACCCCAACGCACACCGCCCGCACCACCATCTGGTGTGCGCCCAGTGCGGGGCGATCCGCGACGTCCACCCCACGGGCAACCCGCTGTCCGACCTCCCCGACTCCGAGCGCTTCGGCTTCACGGTGTCGGACGTCGAGGTGACCTACCGCGGCGTGTGCCCGAACTGCGCCGCGGCGTAGAGCACGGACTCGTCAAGCACCGAATCGTCCGGCACCGCCTCAGAGCCGACCACGCAAGCCCCGGCCCCTTGGGTGCCGGGGCTTCGCGCTGCCTGCTCCGCGAAAGGTGCGGGCGGGCGCGTCGTGGCAGGGGCGGGCACGTGATGCGACAGGTACGGGCGCGTGACGCGATCCCCCAAACGCACCGAGGGCCGGAACCCTTTCGGATTCCGGCCCTCGGCCTTCAGTAGCGGGGACAGGATTTGAACCTGCGACCTCTGGGTTATGAGCCCAGCGAGCTACCGAGCTGCTCCACCCCGCGGCGATGAATGCAACGTTACGTCAAGGACGCCGACAGAAGCAAATCGCTTCCGGCCCAGGTCAGCGGCGGGCGGTCGGGGACACGGGGCCGGGGCGGGCGGTCCGGGACGGGTGGGGCCGGGGCGGGCGGGGCCGGGGCCAAGGTGGGCGGTCCGGGGCGCACAGGTCAGCGGCGGACGGTCCAGGGCGCGCGGGCCGGGGCGCGCGAGGCCGAGGCGGACGGTCCAGAGCGCGCGAGGCCGGGACGGGCGGGGCCGAGGCGCACAAGTCAGCGGCGGACGGTCCAGGGCGCGCGGGGCCGGGGCGGGCGGCCCGGGACGCGCGAGGCCGGGTTCCAGCCGCCCGGCCCCGCCGCCCTGGCGTCAGGCCGACAGTTCCTGCCGCAGCGCGTCCCTCAGTCGGGTGGCCCGCTCCGACACCTCGGCCGGTCCGAGCGTCACCGCCCGGTCGGCCCACCGCTGCCCCTCCGCCAGTTCGCCGCGACGCGCGTAGACCAGGGCGAGCCGGAGCGCCGCCCGCCCATGCCCGGCGTCGGCCGCACGCGTCCACCAGACCGCCGCCTCGGGCTCGCTGCCCTCCCGGGCCAGCAGCAGCCCCAGGTTGAACGCGCCGTTGCGGGACCCCGCCTCGGCCGCCTCCCGGTACCAGCGCGCCGCCTCGACGACATCGCCCCGGGCCGCGGCCAGCATCCCGACCCGCACCTGCGCCCGCCGGTGTCCCTGGGACGCCGCCCGCTCGTACCACTCCTCGCACTCGCTCTTCTCGTGCACGGACTCCCCCAGCTCGTGCTCGGGCACCGGCGGTCGCCGCGCGTCCAGCACGGTCGCCAGCCGGTACGCCGCCTCGGGGCTCCCGCCGCCCGCCGCGCACCGCAGATGCCGCTCCGCCGCCGGCTCGTCGCCGTCCCGCAGCCGCGCGATCCCGACCTGGAGCGCCGCCTCCGTGTGCCCGGCGGCCGCGGCCCGCTCGTACCAGCGCAGCGCGGGCCGCTCCTCGCCGCGTCCGGCGTGCAGGATGCCGAGGTTGAAGGCGGCGTCCACGCTCCCCGCCTCGGCCGCCTTGGAGAACCACGGCTCGGCTCCCGCCGTGTCGCCGCCCTGCAACAGCAGGATCGCCAGCGCGTTCGCCGCCTCCCGGTGCCCGGCGTACGCCGCGCGCCGGTACCACTGCTCGGCCTGCGCGGTGCGCCCCTGCTCGGCGCAGAGCAGCCCGAGGTTGTACGCGCCGTTGACGTCACCCGCGTCCATCGCCGCCCGGTACCACCGCTCGGCGGTCTGCGGCTCGCCCCGCTCGGCGTGCAGCGCGCCCAGCGCGTTGGCGGCGTTGCCGTCGCCGTCCTGCGCGGCGCGCAGCCACCACACGGCGGCGCTCTCGGTGTCGCCCGCGTCCCGCAGCAGGAACCCGAGCGCGCACGCGGCGCGCGCCTCTCCGTCCTTGGCGGACGTCAGATACCAGCGCCCGGCCTCCTTGAGCGCACCGCGCCGCTCCAGGATCGCCCCGAGGTGCAGCGCGGCCCGCCGGTGCCCACGCGCGGCGGCCTGCCGGTACCACTGCTCGGCCTCCGTCCCGGCGGCGCCGACACTGTCGTCACCGTCACGGCCCTCCTCCTGGGTGGCGCGCCGGTCCAGAGCGCGCGCCAGCCGGTAGGCGGCCTCCCGGTGTCCGCGCTCGGCGGCGGCCCGCATCCACCGCTCGGTCCCGGCATCGCCCCGGTGCTCGAGCAGGTCGGCGAGCGCGTACGCGCCGAGCGCGTGTCCCTGCTCGGCGGACTGCTTCAGCCAGTACTCGGCGGCCGGCTCGTCCCCGCGCTCGCGGTGGTGCCGGCCCAGTGCGTGTGCGGCGGCGGCCGACCCGGCGACGGCGGCGATACGCCACCATCCCGCGGCCTCGTCCGCGTATCCCCGCTGGTGGAGCAGGACTCCCAGGTTGTTGGCGGCCGCGCGGTCCCCCGCCGCCGTGGCGGCACGCAGATGGGGCTCGGCTCCGTCGAGATCGCCACGGCGCAGCAGCAGGGCCCCGAGGACGCTCATCGCCCCGGCGTCGCCCGCTTCGGCGGCAAGCCTCTGCCGCACCTCTTCGGCCGCGTCCTCCGCGACCTCACCGGCCTCGCCCGGTCCGGAAGGCTGCACAAATCGCCCTGTCTCGAACAGAGTTGCCTTGTCCCCCATAACGTCCATCGTCGCACCACCTGCAACCTGGGTACACCTGGTATACCGCAGCCAGTGAGGTCACTTCAGCGTTTTGTCGACTTGCCCACAGAGAGACAAGTCAAACACAGATCGCCCAACTCCCCACGGCGGCGCGGCCATCCAACCCCTCGGCACATGCGTTCGCACACCACGAAGGCCCGGATCCTTGGAGGATCCGGGCCTTCGCAATCAGTAGCGGGGACAGGATTTGAACCTGCGACCTCTGGGTTATGAGCCCAGCGAGCTACCGAGCTGCTCCACCCCGCGCCGTTGTGAGCCAACCGTATCACGGCGCGGGGTGGGCACTTGATCGCTTATCGCGTCACCCGCTGCTCGCGCTGCTGCTGGGACTGCCGCTCGGGCTGGGGCTGCTGCTGGGCTTGCTGCTGCCGCTGCTCTTGTCGGCCTTGGCCTGCGCGTCCTCGGCCCGCTTGAGCGCCGCCTCGAGATCCTTCTGCGCCGCCGCGTACGCCTCCCAGTCGGGCTTCTTGAGAGCTTCCTGGCCGGCGTCGAAGGCCTTCTGGGCGTCGTCCAACGCGTCCTGGACCGTCGGACTGGTCGATGTCGGTGGTGGGTTGGTGGTGGTGTCGTCCGGTGGCCGGGTGGTGGGACCCGAGGCTCCGAACACCTTGTTGAGGGCCTCGTCGAGGGTGTTCTCGAAGGCGGTGGCACCGCCGTAGGTCACCAACACCTTCCGCAGCAGCGGGTACTTGAGTCCACCACCGCGTACGTAGACCGGCTCCACGTACAGCAGTCCTCCGTCGAGTGGCACCGTCAGCAGGTTTCCGTACTCGACGTCGGAGTCGCCGCCCTGCAGCAGTTTGATGGCCTCGGCGATCCGCTGTTCGGAGTTGAAGGTGCTCTGGACCTGTTTGGGCCCGTTGACCGTCGTGTTGGTCGGCAGTTTCAGGATTCTGATCTTGCCGTAGTCCGGTGTGCCCGCCTCCGCGTCGACCGACATGAACGCGCTCAGGTTGTCACGGCCGTTGGGCGTGAAGGTCGTCGTCAGCGAGAAGGCCTGCGCCGCCTGGTCGGGCATCTTCATGCTCAGGTAGTACGGCGGCACCGCGTTGCCCGACTTGGTGGCCGGGTCGTCGGGCACCTGCCACACCTCGCTGCCGCTGAGGAAGGTGGTCGGGTCCTTCACGTGGTAGCGGGTGAGCAGTTCGCGCTGGACCTTGAACAGGTCCTGCGGGTACCGGAGATGGGCCATCAGCGAGGCCGAGATGTCGCTCCGGGACTCCACCGTGCCCGGGAACGCCTTCATCCAGGTCTTGAGGACCGGGTCCTCGGTGTCCCACTGGTAGAGCTTGACGGCGCCGGTGTACGCGTCGACGGTCGCCTTCACCGAGTTGCGGATGTAGTTGACCTGGTTCTGCTGGGCGACCACCGTGCGGTTGTTGTTGGTCGCCGTCAGCGAGTCGGCCGTCGTGTCACCGAGGGTCGTACGGGAGGCGTACGGGTATCCGTTGGTCGTCGTGTAGGCGTCGACGATCCACTGGATCTTGTTGTCCACGACCGCCGGGTAGGCGTCACCGTCGATGGTCAGCCAGGGTGCGACCGCCTCGACGCGCTCCTTCGGCGTGCGGTTGTACAGGATCCGCGAGCCCTCGCCGATCGCCCCGGAGTACAGGATCTGCGGCTCGCTGAACGCCACCGCGTACGCGGCCCGGTTGATCGGGTTGGAGAGGTTGACCCCGCTGGTGCCCTCGTAGCTGGTGGTCTTCTCGCCGTTGTCGTCGGAGTAGTCGATCTCCTTCTGGGGACCGCCGACGATCGAGTACGTATTGGTCTTCTCGCCGTAGTAGATCCGCTGCTGGTACGAGCCGAGGTCGCCCTTGGACGGCAGGTCGGACTCGGTGAAGACCGGGCGGCCCTCGGCGTCGGCCTCGGTGCCCTTGGCCGCGACCGCGCCGTAGCCGTGGGTGTAGCGGAAGTGGTCGTTGATCCAGTTGTTCTTCGGGATGCCGTTGAGGTTCAGCTCACGCAGACCGATGACCGTGTCCTGGTCCTTGCCGTCCTTGCTGTACCGGTCGACGTCCAGGTTGGTCGGGAACGCGTAGTAGTTCCGGATCTGCTGGAGCTGCTGGAAGGTCGGCGACACGACGTTCGGGTCCATGATGCGGATGCTCGCCGTGGAGTCGACGTCGTCGCGCAGCTCGGTCTTGTCGCTGGTCGTGCTCTTGCCCGAGTACTCGGTGACCTTGGCGCCGTCGATGCCGTACGCCTCACGCGTCGCCTTGAGGTTCTTCTCGACGTACGGCGCTTCCTTGGCCTGCTCGTTCGGCTGCACCTGGAACTTCTGCACGATCGCCGGGTAGAGGCCGCCGATGAGGATCGCGGACAGCACCATCAGACCGAAGCCGATCACGGGCAGCTGCCAGGTGCGCCGCCACAGCGTGGCGAAGAACAGCAGGGCGCAGATGACGGCGATGCAGAACAGGATCGTCTTGGCCGGCAGGTAGGCGTTGGCGTCGACGTACCTGAGACCGGTCCAGTTGTCGGTCGCCTTGAAGTCGCTGGACTTGACCGCGAGACCGTACCGGTCGAGCCAGTACGCGACCGCCTTCAGCGCGACGAAGATGCCCAACAGGACCGACAGGTGTCCGGTGGCCGCGGCCGTGGCGCGCGCGCCGGGGCTGGTGACGCGCAGCCCGCCGTACAGATAGTGGGTCAGCGCGGCGGCGATCAGGGAGAGGATCGCGGCGGCGAAGCCGAAGCCCAGCAGGAAGCGGTACCAGGGCAGGTCGAAGGCGTAGAAGGACACGTCGAGGTGGAACTGCGGGTCCTTCTGGTGGAAGGGCACGCCGTTGACCCACATCAGCCAGGTCCGCCACTGGCTCGACGCCGAGGCACCGGCGATCAGACCGACCAGCGCGGTGATCCCGAACAGCAGCCACCGCTTGTACGGCGCGATGCCCATCCGGTAGCGGTCGAGGCTCTGCTGCTCCATCGACATGGCGCTCAGCGGCGGCCGAAGCCGGTGCGCCAGCCAGATGTTGAAGCCGACCGCGAGCGCCATCAGCAGACCGAAGACGAAGAAGAGTCCGATCTTGGTCCACAGAGTCGTCGTGAACACGGACGAGTAGTTCACCGACCGGTACCAGAGCCAGTCCGTCCAGAAGCCCGCGAACATGGTGAACGCCATGCCGAGGACGGCAAGCACTCCCAGTGTCATGAGCAGGGTCCGGACGCGCCGGGACGGGCGGCCCACTCTCATCCGCGGCCCCGTCGGGCCTCCGCCGCGGTCCGGCATCTGGAAAGCCAAGGTGCGCACCCCAAGAAGTTCGCTGTCGGTCCGTCAGGCCCCTGTCCAGGCGGGCCGTCGGGGGGCCTCGTGATCGTAGGCCCACACCTATGCAACTTACTCACGCTTTACTCGGTTCCCGATTCCGGCCATGAACGAGGCAGGATTGTGACCATGTCCAACACACCCATGGCGGCGAGCCCGCTCACCCGGGCCGTACTCGAGATCGACGAGTACGCCTCCGGCCTCGGCTGGGACCAGCCCGCCCGCCTCTTCGCCCTCGTAGACACCGCGCGGCTGCGCACCCAGGAACCCGCACTCGCGGCCCAGCTCGGCCTTCAGGACGAGCCGGCGGCCGCCGCTCTCACGCCCATCGAGCAGGAGGAGATCCCGGCCGGAAAGCCGCTGGACGAGTTCCTCGCCACGATCGCCTGGCCCGACGCGGTGGCCGGCTGCGCGCTCACCGTGGAGCGCCTGATGCTGCCGCCGTCCGCCGAGGCGTCCGTCCCGGAGGGGCTGAACGAGAAGAAGCTCGCGCAGTGGGTGGCCGAGCACCCGGACCGCCAGGAGGTCCGTATGACGGTCGCGGTGCTGCGCGACGGCTCCCGCGACTCGGCCCTGCGCCTGCGCGAGAAGGACACCCCGACGGAGGTCCTCACCGGCGGTGCGCTGGTCCCGGGCCTGGCCGAGGCACTGTCGGCGACGTTCGAGGAGTAGCCGTCCGGACCGGCGTCAGCCGCACTTCGGCAGGTCGGAGGTGTTGCCGCCGCGGATGTCCTTGAGGGCCTTCAGCGCGTCGTCGATGGTCTTCACCTTGACGAGGGTGAGTCCCCCGGGGGTGTCCTTGGCGGCGGCCGCGCAGTTGTCGGCGGGCGTCAGGAAGTACTGGGCGCCCTTGTTGCGGGCGCCGACGGTCTTCAGCGCGATGCCACCGATCGGTCCCACCGTGCCGTCGTCCTCGATCGTGCCGGTGCCGGCCACGAACTTGCCGCCGGTCAGGTCGCCAGGCGTCAGCTTGTCGTAGATGCCGAGCGCGAACATCAGTCCGGCGCTCGGCCCGCCGACGTCGGCCAGCTTGATGTCGATGGTGAACGGGAACGTGTGGTCGGTACCGGCGGAGATCCCGACGATGGCGCGCTTCTCGCTGTCGTCGGAGACCGCGGTGGTGATCGTGACGTCCTCGGTCTTCGTGGCCGTCTTGTTCGCCTTCTCCGCGGCGGCCTGCTCCTTGGCGGGCACGACCGTGAAGACGACCTTCTGGCCGGGCTTGTGCTTGGTCACCAGGTCGGCGACGTCGGTCGGCTCCTTGACCGTTGTTCCGTCGACGGCCTTGATCACGTCACCGGCGTGCAGCCGGCCCTCGGCCGGGTCTCCCTTGACGACCGTCGAGACGATCACCCAGGACCGCACCGGGATGTCCAGCTCCTTCAGGGCGGCGACCTTGGCGCTCTCCTGGGACTGGCTGAACTCCTCGGCGTTCTCCTGGGTGGACTGCTCCTCGGTCTTGCCGTTGGGGTAGAGCGTGTCGTGCGGGACGATCTTGCTGTCGTGCGCGAGCCACCCGTAGACAGCCTCGACGGGGTTCATCCGGTAGTCGGCGCTGGTGACCCGGACGGTGGTCATGTTGAGGTGTCCGCTCGCCGCGTAGGTTTTGCGTCCGGAGATCTGCAGCACCGGCTCGCCGGCGTGGTCGCCCAGCGTGTTCACCGTCGGCCCCGGAGACATCTCCGCGTAGGGCACGGGGATGAACACTCCAGCGCACAGAAGCGCGATCAGCATCAGGGTGGAGGCGAGCATCGTCGCGGTGCGGCGTGGCATGCCACGACAGTACGGGACGCTCCTGTCAGCGCACCGTCAGGGCCGCCCGGTCAGGTGCCGGTGTGCGACTTCTCCATGGCCTCGCGGAAACGGGCGTAGCCGTCGAGCTCGGGGCCGTCACCGCGCGCCCTGTGCGTCCGGTTGGCCCAACTGCCCCACAGACCGGCGCCGATCGCGGCCGCGAACGGAATCAGCAACCAGGCGAGTGCAGCCATGCCGACCTCCCAACCCCGACGAACCACCGCAACTGACTGATCAGCAGATTAACCATCCGCAAGGACAACGCTCACGGCAGGGGTGCGGTTACGCAACCGGAAGGGGTGGCCGGGGGAGGTCAGCAGGCGCCGACCCACTCCTCGGTGCCGTCGGAGAACTTCTGGTGCTTCCAGATGGGCACCTCGTGCTTGAGGTCGTCGATCAGCTTCCGGCAGGCCTCGAAGGCCTCCCCCCGGTGCGGACACGACACGCCCACGACGACGGCGAGGTCGCCGACCCTGAGATCGCCGACCCGGTGCACGGCCGCCAGCGCCCGGACCGGGTACTCCGCGACGATCTTCTCCGCGATCCGCCGCATCTCGGCCTCGGCACTGGGATGGCAGGAATACCCGAGCTCGTCGACGTCGACTCCGCCGTCGTGATTCCGCACGGTCCCCACGAACAGGGCGGTCCCCCCGGCAGCGTCGTCCCCGACGGCCCGGAAGACCTCGTCCAGGGAGAGGGGCGTCTCCCGAATACCGAGCAGCTTGATGGGATCCTGCGCGCCCTGCTCACCCGGATGATCGTTGGTAGGTGCCATACGCCCATCGTGCCGCACACCGGGAACCACGGGAAATGGCACGATGCCCCGGCACGCGCGCGTACCGGTTTGTAGCCTCCTACATGCCATACGACGAGACCGTGCGGCCGCACCCAGCCCGTCCGGCGTTCGAGGACGAGGTCCGTCGGGGGGAAGCGGGGGCCCGGGGGCGGCGGGGCGGCGGGGCGGCGGGGGCAAAAAAACCCGTCCCGGCATCGCCTCCCGGAGCCGCCACCCACCCCGTCAGATCCGCCGCCGCGCCTTCCGGGCCCGCCGCACCACCGCCGCCGCACCCAGCAGAGCGACCGTCGCCCCCGCGGCCCCGGCGGCAGTCGCGTCCTTCCGCCCCAGCCGCCGCCCGGCCACCGTGTGCCGGCCGGAGACCTCCTCCAGCAGCTCCGCGAGGACCTCCTCGTTGGTCCACCGCGGCCGCCACCCCGCGTCGTGGAGCCGGCTGCCGCTCACCACCCACGGGTACATCGTGTACGCGAGGTCCCCGGCAGGAGAGGGCGTGAGCCCGATCCGGTGCAGCCGGGCCGCGGCCCCCAGCGCGACGGCCGACGGCAGCTCCATCCGCCGGATTCCGCTGAGCTCCTCGACCTCCTCCTGCTCCAGCCAGCCGTCGCATCCGACAGCGAGTTCCCCGTCCGCCTTCTCGAGGACGGCGTACTCCAGAGCGCTGCACAGGTCCTCGACGTGGCAGAACTGCCAAGCCGGCCGCGACCCGGCCACCACGAGCAGCCGAGGCGATTCGAAGTACCTGGTCAGCGCGGTGTCGGTGCCGCCACCCACGAGTACCCCGGGCCGCACGACGGTGACGTTGAGGCCCGGATGCGCCCGCGGGGCCCGCCGTGCGAGCCGCTCGATCTCCAGCAGGTCCCCGACTCCGGTGGCCTCCGCCGTGGCCCGCAGTTCGGCGTCCTCCGACAGCGGCAGCTCGTTGTCGGGCAGCGCCCCGTAGACCATCGCGGAGGTGCACAGCACCGCCCGGTGCACCCCGGCCGCCGCGGCGGCGGTCAGTACGGTCTGTGTCCCCCGTACGTTGTAGGCCGTTCGGGCGGCCGCGTCGGTCTCCAGATCGAGATCGAGCGCCAGATGGACCACCACGTCGGCCCCGCGCAGCTTCTCGGCGATGGCGGGATCACGCACGTCCAGGATGTGCCACTGGGCGTCCGCGCACTCGCCGCGCCGCTCGTCGATGGCGATGACCTGCTTGATCTCGTCCGACGCGGCGAGCCGCTCGGTGAGCAGCGCGCCTACGCCGGAAGCGGCACCGGTGACCGCGACGACAGGCCCGCGCGCGGCGGGAGTGGTTGACTGGTTTCGCGCTGCGCGAACCTGCGGATCTGGGGAACTCACCGGGCGTCTCCAGCGGTTGTCTTCAGTACGAGCGCGCGTGACGCGTACGTACCAGGTGGCATCCATCCTGCCGCAGGCCGAGAGTCGGCGAAGCACCGAGGCCCGAACCGCTCTCGGTGTCTACGCTGGGTGGTGTTGTCGGGCAGTCGCGCCGTCGGAGAGAACCGGCGGCCTTACCAGCCGAGGATTCCCGTGAGTGACACCCCATTCGGATTCGGCCTTCCGCCGGAGGAGCCGGACGACGGCGACGAGGGCAAGAAGAAGGACCAGGAGAGCGGTGGTGGTCAGGGACCGGCCAACCCGTTCGGTTTCGGCGGGCTGCCCGGTGCCGGAGGCTTTGGCGGCCCCGGTGCGGACAATCCGCTCGCCGCCATGTTCGGTTCGCTGAACCCCACCGACCTGGGCGCCGCCTTCCAGCAGCTCGGCCAGATGCTCTCTTACGAGGGCGGCCCGGTGAACTGGGACATGGCCAAGCAGATCGCCCGTCAGACCGTCTCCCAGGGCACTGCGGACGGCACGAAGGACGCGAGCGTCGGCCCCGCCGAGCGCAACTCCGTCCAGGAGGCCTTCCGCCTGGCCGACCTGTGGCTCGACGACGCGACCTCCCTGCCGTCCGGCGCCGGCTCCGCGGTGGCGTGGAGCCGCGCGGAGTGGGTCGAGGCGACCCTTCCCGCGTGGAAGGAACTCGTCGACCCGGTCGCCGAGCGCGTCGGCAACGCCATGGGCGATGTCCTGCCGGAGGAGATGCAGGCCATGGCCGGCCCGCTGATCGGCATGATGCGGTCGATGGGCGGCGCCATGTTCGGCACGCAGATCGGACAGGCTGTCGGCGTGCTGGCGGGCGAAGTGGTCGGCTCCAGCGACATCGGCCTGCCGCTCGGACCGGCCGGCAAGGCGGCGCTGCTGCCGTTGAACGTCGAGGCGTTCGGCAAGGACCTCGGCGTGCCGCAGGAGGAGGTGCGGCTGTATATCGCCCTGCGCGAGGCCGCCCACCAGCGCCTCTTCGCGCACGTGCCGTGGCTGCGCTCGCACCTGTTCGGCGCGGTCGAAGGCTACGCGCGCGGGATCAAGGTCGACACGGCCAAGCTGGAGGACGTGGTCGGTCAGTTTGACCCGCAGAACCCCGAGCAGTTGCAGGACGCCCTCCAGCAGGGCATGTTCCAGCCGGAGGACACGCCGGAGCAGAAGGCGTCCCTGGCCCGTCTGGAGACGGCTCTGGCGCTCGTCGAGGGCTGGGTGGACGCAGTGGTCCACGCGGCCGCGAAGCCGCGTCTGTCCTCCGCCGACGCGCTGCGCGAGACGCTGCGCCGTCGTCGTGCCACGGGCGGCCCGGCCGAGCAGACGTTCGCGACGCTGATCGGTCTGGAGCTGCGCCCGCGCCGGCTGCGCGACGCCTCGCGCCTGTGGGCGTCCCTCACGGACGCGCGCGGTGTCGACGGCCGTGACGGCCTGTGGGCCCATCCGGACATGCTGCCGACGGCGTCCGACCTGGACGACCCGGACGGCTTCGTGCACCGCGAGCAGTCCGACTTCTCCGAGTGGGACAAGATGCTCGGCGAGGCGGCGGACAAGCCCGACCTCAGGAAGAAGGACGACGGCGAGGCCAAGGGCGACGACACCGAGTGAGCCTGTACGACGACACCGTCCTCGTGCTGAAGGGTTACGAGGACCAGGAAGAGCTGCGCCAGGCCTACCTGGAGCATCTCGAGACGCACCCGGACGGCCTGTGGAAGGCCTGCGCGGACGGGCACATCACGGCGAGCGCGCTGGTGCTCGACCCGGAGCGCGGGCGCGTGCTGCTCACCCTCCATCGGAAGCTGCGGATGTGGCTCCAGATGGGCGGCCACTGCGAGCCGGGCGATGCCACACTGGCGGCGGCGGCTCTGCGCGAGGCGACGGAGGAGTCGGGCATCGCCGGGCTGTCCCTGCTGCCTGGCGGGCCGGTGCGCCTGGACCGGCACCCGATCCCGCCGCCCTGTCACCGCCACTTGGACGTCCAGTACGCGGTCGTGGCCCCGCCCGGAGCGGTCCAGGAGATCAGTGACGAGTCGCTCGACCTGCGCTGGTTCGCATACGACGAGGTGGCGGACGTGGCCGACGAGTCGGTGGTACGACTGCTCGAGGCGGCGCGAGCGAGGCTGTGAACCCCGGGCAGGTCCGGGGAGCGGGTATGGGTAAGGGGCGACCGCCAAGGTGGTCGCCCCTTACCCATGCCGTTGAACGGTCAGCTCCAGGCGTTGCCCTGGTTCTGTGCCCGGACCCCGTGCTGCCCCATCCCGAACTGGGCGGCCGCACCCTGCCCGACCTGGGCGTTCTGCGGCGGCAGCAGCTCACTGGGCTGGACCAGCGCATAGCCGCTGCCCATGAAGCTGAGCTCCCAGCCCTCACCGGTGTTGCCGCGGCGCCGCCACACCCCGGAGGTGTGCGTCTGGGCCTGCATCTGTACACGCAGGCCGGTCGACCAGGCGACGATCGCGTCGGCGTCGCAGTTGACGTACTTGTCGGGCGTCACCTGCATCATCAGCGGCGCGCCCGAGGTCATCAGGGCGACCCTGCCCCGGCCGGTGATGTTGAGCTGGTACTTCCCCGAGCCGGAGATGCCGTACAGGCTGTCGACCGCGATCACCTCGTGGTGCAGCGAGGAGTCCATCGCCAGCACGTAACTGCTGTCGACCGTCAGCCCGTCCTGTTCCACGTCCACCACGTGGACGTGCTGGGCGAGGTTGGCGAGGTACACCGTGCCCTGCCCGTGGCAGCGCATCAGGTCGAGGCCCTCACCCGTGTACGCACGCGCGCGGCCCTGGTTGTTGCTCTGGTACTCGGCGTCGAACTCGACGAGACCCTGGTAGGCGACCATCGTGCCCTTGCGGGCGAGGATGTCGTCGTGGCCCTCCATGACGACGCGCAGCATCTGCTTGCTCTGCAGACTCCAGCGCTCCTGGGTCTGCTGGTCGTTGAAGGCGAAAAGCGGGCTCTGCATGGTGGTGATCCCCTCAGCCCCGGAGCCGGAGACGGTCGGTGCTGTCCTCACTGGGCTGGACGACGACGATGCCCTGACCGGAGAAGGCCATCTGGTAGGCCTCGCCGCTGCCCCGGCCGATGAGCGACTGCGCCTTGAAGCTGCGCTTGCCCTTCACCTTGAGGTTCGGGGACCAGGCGACGAGGGCGTCCGGATCGACGTACGTCTCGTCGTCGCCACCGCCGCAGTCGACGACGATCGGCTTGCCCCGGGAGGTCAGCGCGACCCAGCCCTGCCCGGAGATCTTCGTGTTCCACAGGCCCTGCCCGGCGAACTTCGCGAGACCCTTGACCCGCTCGACGCCCCACGTGAGGTGCGCGTCGAAGGCGAGCAGGTTGGTGGCGTTGACGGAGATCCCGTCGCCGTTGAGGTTGATCACGACGACGTTCGCGCCGTAGTCGGCAAGGTAGAGCAGGCCGTCGCCGGAGCACTTCATCAGCGGCGCGCCCTCGCCGGTGACCCAGTCACGGGCGATCTGGCGGACGGCCGGCGGGTTCGGTTCGTACTGGACGAAACCCTCGTAGGCGACCATCGACCCCACGCGCGCGAGGAGGTCGCTTCCGGTCTGCATGGCGACCTTCAGCATGTGGTTGCCGTGGTTCTCCATGCGGGCGGTGACGGGTGCGGGAGCGTAGCCCGCGAGCGGCTGGTTCATGACGGGCTCCCCTAGACCTCGTACGGCTGGACGACGATGAAGTTGCCGGGCGCGCCCCGGAACTGGAGGTTGACGCTCTCTCCGGTGTCGCCGGGGTAGGCGTTGCGGCGCATCCGTACCTGGCTGGAGACCACCACCTGCGAGGCGGCAGACCAGGCGACCACGGCGTTGCAGTCGGCGAAGGTCGTGGGCGTGACCGGCAGCACCACGGGCGTGCCGTGCGTCTTGACGATGATCGTGCCGGTGCCCTGGAACTGCATCGTGAACAGCGCGCCACCGGGGATGCCGTGTCCCTCGACGCGACGGACCTCGTACTGGAGGCTCTCGTCGAAGGCGAGAACGTTCTCGGCGGAGACGCAGATCGCGTCGCCCTGGAGCTCGACGGGGTGCAGATGGGTGGAGTTCTCGGCGAGGAACACCTGGCCCTGGCCGGTGCAGCGCATCAGCTGCATCTCCTGACCGGTCGCGTTGCCCACGATCCGGCCGGAGAACCCGGCGCCCTTGTAGCTGAAGTCGACCTTGCCCTGGTAGAGCACCATGCTGCCCTGCCGGGCGAGCACGGGCTGGCCGCCGACGCCCAGGTCGACCCGTACGAGCTTCTTGTTCTGCTGCGTCCAGCGCTGCCCGGTCGGCGTCTCCTTGAACTGCTGGAGCGCGGCCGTGACACCGGCGCCCTGCGGGGCACCCTGGGGGACTCCCTGCGGCGCCCCGTAGGGGGCCGCCTGCTGGCCGGGGACCTGCCCGAACGGGGGCTGCTGGCCGTAACCCGGAGGCGGGGTCGGCTGCTGGCCGTAACCCGGAGGCGGAGTCGGCTGCTGGCCGTAGCCGGGGGGCGCGGTCGGTGCGTGGGGCGCCGGCGGCTGTCCGTAGCCGGGCGGCATCGGGGCGGTCTGGCCCGGCGCCTGGCCGTACGGGGCCTGCTGGTGGCCCTGCTGTCCGTAGGGCGCGGGCGCCGGAGCGGGGGGCGGCACCTGGCCGCCGCCGGGCGGTGCCAAAGGCGCGATGATCGTGGGCGCCGCGTGCACCGAGGGTGCCGGGGCCGGAGGCGGCGCGAAGCCCTGGGCCGGTTGCGGCGCGGGGGCCGGAGCGGCCGGCGCACCGAACGCCGGCGGCGCCGCGGCCTGGGCGGGGGGCGCGAAGCCGGGAGCGGCGCCGGCCTGGGACTGCTGCTGCGGGGCGGGCGTCTCCTCCTCGGCGACCTCGCCGCCGAAGTTCTTCAGCAGCGCGTCGAGGCCGCCGTCGAAGCCCTGTCCGACCGCGGCGAACCGCCACACGTCCTTCAGGTAGAGGTCGGTCAGCATGACGGCCCGCTCGGTGGAGAACTCCGACCCGTTGAAGGAGTAGCGGGCCACCTCCTCGCCGCCGGCCACGATGCGGACGTATCCGGGAGCGATCTGCGACATCTGCCCGGCGCCGTCGAGCGTCGCCGTGAACGACAGTTTCTGGATCTGCGGCGGGATCCGGTCGAGCGTGACCCGGAAGGACTCCGTGTCGCCCGCCTGCGCGCCCAGGAGCTGGATGGACTCCTCGGGGGACTTCGGCTGGTTGAAGAAGACGAAGTACCGGTCGTCCGAAAGCCGCTCGTCGGCGTCGAGGCCGAAGCAGCTGATGTCGAAGGTCAGCCCGGGGCCGCCGATCTGCACACCTACGTACAGATCCGTGCCCGAGGTGAGGTCACTGATCTTGGCCTTGTGGCCGCGTTGGAATTCCCTGGCCATGCGTAACGACCGTCCCCCATCCGGAATGCGATTGCGTCGCGTCAGGCTAACGGCAAACTCGGACATCGGACGAGGTCGGTACAGAGCCGGTACACAATCCCCCGCCGGCCGGGTCCGGGCGCCGCTCCCGCCCGGCGGCCGTCACTCGCCGCGGGCGCCCGGCGGATGGGGCAGCCGGTCGGCGGCGACCACGCCCTCAAGGTAGCCGCGGGCCCGCTCGGTGCGCGGGTAAGCCTCCAGCAGCCGCCAGAACCGGGGCCCGTGGCCGGGCACCAGCAGATGCGCGAGCTCGTGGACGAGAACGTAGTCGACGACGTATTCCGGCATGCCCTGCAGTCGGTGCGACAGCCGGATGCTGCCCTCCGAGGGGGTGCACGAGCCCCAGCGCGTGTTCTGGTTGGTGACCCAGCGGACCGAGGCGGGCCGGGCCCGGCCGTCGAAGTACTGTGCCGAAAGTCGCTGCGCGCGCTCCGCCAGCTCCGCGTCCCCGAGGACCCGCTTGCTCTCCTGCGCGGCCAGCTTGTCGAGCATGACGCTCACCCAGCGTTGCTCCTCCGCCTCGGACATCCGGGCAGGAATGAGTACGACGGTGCGATCGCCCTCGCGGTACGCGGAGACCGTCCGGCGTCGGCGGGCGCTCCTGCGTACCTCGATCGCGCTCGCCCCCGAGCCGCTGGGCGGCTGGCTCGTCGTGCTGCGCTGGGGTGTTCCGGCGCGGTGCAGTGGGTCGGCGGACACGCCCCGACGTTACCCTCTGCACACGGGAGAAGTCCCGACTCCGGGACGGTTCGCTGCTGATCCGCCACCCAGCGTCTGATTCGTACGACGAATACCCACAGCCTGTGGATAACTTTCGGCACCCCTCGGCACGGACAGGCATGCTGGCTCTGGCCGGCGGAACTGCGAACGACTCCGTCCGACGTCCGCCCGGCCTCCGTCCCGCCTCCACCGGCGGACGGCACCTTTCAACGTGGGCGACCAGGGCTACGGGGGCCTGTCATGCATGCGATGGTTCCAATGGTGAAGAACGCGCTGCGGCGCGGCTGGCGCGATCTCAACACCGTGCAGTTCGGGATGACACCGGCCCACGCGATGACGCTGGGCCCGATGGACACGGCGACAGGCAGTTTCCTCGACCTGCTCAACGGCACCCGCGCGCCGGCCCTCCTGCGCGAAGAGGGGCGGCGCATGGACCTGCCCGGCAGCCATGTCGACGGGCTCGTCGAGCGGCTGGCGCAAGCCGGGCTGCTCGACGACGCCCGGGGCGGCGGACCGGCCGCCGACGCCCTGCGCGAGAAGAAGGGAGTCATGGACCGGCTGCGCCCGGATCTGGCCTCACTGTCCCTGACCACCTCCGAACCGGGCGACGGGCTCAGGCTGCTGGCCGCCCGGCGTTCGCTGCGCGTACAGGTCCAAGGCGCCGGCCGGGTGGGCGCCGTCCTGGCCGCGCTGCTGTCGGGGGCGGGGATCGGCGAGGTCGAGGTGCGCGACGGTGGCCGGGTCGAACCGTGGGACGTCGCTCCCGGCGGGCTGCCCGCCGAGTCCGTCGGTGACCGCAGGGACGAGGCCGCCCGGCAGGCCGTACGCCGGGCGGCGCCCGACCGTCCGCCACGCCGAGGTACCCGGGCGGCGGCCGGGAACGACGACCCGGGTCTGTCCCTGGTGATCCTCGCCCCACGCGACGACGTCGCGGTGTACGCGCCCGTCCCTTCCGCCGCCGAATCCCTCATCGCCGCCGGCACCCCCCACCTGTACGCCGGCGTCGTGGAGGCCACCGGGATGGTGGGTCCGTTCGTCCTGCCCGGCGAGACGGGTTGCGCGGGCTGTCTGCATGAGGAGCGCACCGACCGGGATCCCGCCTGGCCCCGCCTGGTCGCGCAGTGGAACTCCGGCGGACCCCGCCCGGTACGGCCCTGCGATGTGGCGTTGGCCACGACGGTCGCGGGGCTGGCCGCGGCCCACGCGCTCGCCTTTCTCGACGGTCGGGTTCCGTCCAGCGCGGGCGTGTGCTGGGAGGTCTCCCTGCCCGCTCTGCACTGGCATGCGCGCCCGGTCCGGCCGCACTCCGCGTGCCCGTGCGGGGCGGCGCAGAAAGGTAAGGGGAAACACACCGCCATGGAGGGGGGATCGCACGAGACAATGGCGGAGCAACGGCCGTCGACGGGGTCTCGCCGTAAGGCACACTCGGTGCGGTCGGCTGGGACTTGGAGGGCGCATGTCTGATCTTCCCCGGAAGGCGGTCACCCGGACCGCCAAGCTCGCCGCGCTCCCGCTCGGTTTCGCCGGGCGGGCCACCTGGGGGCTCGGCAAGAGAATCGTCGGGGAGTCCGCGGAGATCGTCGGCCGGGAGCTGCAACAGCGCACGGCGGAGCAGCTGTTCAAGGTGCTCGGCGAGCTCAAGGGCGGGGCGATGAAGTTCGGCCAGGCCCTGTCCGTCTTCGAGTCGGCGCTTCCCGAAGAGGTCGCGGGGCCCTACCGGGCGGCGCTGACGAAGTTGCAGGAGGCGGCCCCTCCGATGCCGACGCGCACCGTGCACACCGTGCTGCGCGAGCGGCTCGGCGCGGACTGGCAGGACCTGTTCCTGGAGTTCCAGGACAAGCCGTCCGCGGCCGCGTCGATCGGACAGGTGCACCGCGGGGTGTGGCACGACGGCCGCGAGGTGGCGGTCAAGGTGCAGTACCCGGGAGCGGGCGAGGCCTTGCTCTCCGACCTGAACCAGTTGGGTCGTTTCGCCCGGCTGTTGGGCCCCCTCATCCCCGGTATGGACATCAAGCCGCTGATCGCGGAGCTGCGTGACCGGGTCTCGGAGGAACTGGACTACGGCCTGGAGGCCCAGGCCCAGCAAGCCCACGCCGAGGAGTTCACGGACGACCCCGACGTCGTCGTGCCCGGCGTGGTCCACCAGTGCGACCAGATCCTGGTCACCGAGTGGATCGACGGCACCCCGCTGTCGGAGGTGATCGCCGACGGCACCCAGGAACAGCGCGACCGCGCCGGCCAGCTTCTGGCCCGCTTCCTCTTCTCGGGCCCGGCCCGCACCGGGCTCCTCCATGCCGATCCGCATCCCGGCAACTTCCGGCTCCTGCCCGGCGGCCCGGCGGGAAAGGACGACTGGCGTCTGGGCGTCCTGGACTTCGGCACGGTCGACCGCCTCCCGGGCGGCCTGCCGGCCACCATCGGCGCCTCCCTGCGCATGACCCTCGACGGCGAGGCGGAGGCGGTCTACGACCTTCTCCGCGCGGAGGGGTTCGTCAAGGAATCCATAAAGCTGGACCCCGACGCGGTCCTCGACTACCTCCTGCCGATCATCGAACCGGCGCAGGCGGACGAGTTCACCTTCACCCGCGGCTGGATGCGCAGCCAGGCGGGCCGCATCGCGGACCCCCGCTCCCCCGCCCACCAACTGGGCAAGCAGCTCAACCTGCCGCCGTCCTACCTCCTCATTCACCGCGTGACGCTGAGCACGATCGGCGTGCTGTGCCAGCTGGGCGCCACGGTGCGTCTTCGTGAGGAGCTGGAGGAGTGGCTGCCGGGATTCGTGCCGGAGGAAACCGAAGTGGAGACGGCAGGGGAGTCGGCCGTGGAGGCGTGACACCGGCGGGGCGCGCGCGATCCACCGCATCGCGTGCGTCCGGTGTTGCCGTGCCTACCACCAGGCCGAGTCGAGCCGCCCCTCGATCGCCCTGAGGTTCTCCCGGGAGCAGGCGTCGCAGAAGTACTGGCGGCTGCCGTTCTCCACGGAACAGACCCAGGTGGGCCGCGGAGCCTCGGCCGTGATGCCGCAGCGGGCGCACACGAGGAGCTGCGGCTGCGCGACACGGCCGCCTTCGTCACTGCCTCCGGGAGGACTCGTCACCCGGCGACGATAACGCCGGATCTCGCCGATCCGCGGGCACAACGCCCCGCGGGGGCCGGTCCGTGTGTACGGACCGGCCCCCGCGGGAGAGGTGTTGGGCCTACCGACCGGGAGGCCGCCACTTCTGTGGCTCTGTTACTGCATGACCGCGATCGCGAGCGCGCGACGGGCACGCAGCGAGGCGCGCTCGGCCCGGCGCTGCATCCGGCGAGCGGTCACCAGGCGGATGGCCCGGCGTTCCTGCTCGGCCTCGTGCAGCCGGTCGTGCATATGCGCACGAGCCAGGGCTTCTGGAATGAGTTGCATCTCTCGGGTCCTGTTCTGGCGCGAGTCGTTCGCGCCCCTGGTGGTGAGGTCTTCAGGCGCGAAGCCTGCGGGCTCGTGGGTGAACGGCTTCATCGGGGCCTGCTTCTTGGGGTCGTGCGTGAAGGGACGGTCGATCGTTCCTGCGGTGTTCATGCCGTGACCGGGTTCTTGCGCGGGCGGCCACGCGGCCGCTTCCGGGCGACGACGACACCCTGGACGAACAGCTCGCCACCCCAGACACCCCAGGGCTCGCGCCGCTCCTTGGCACCGGCGAGGCACGCCTCGACCAGCGGGCAGGTACGGCAGAGGGACTTGGCGTACTCGACGTCGGCCGGCGACTCGGCGAAGAAGACCTCCGGGTCGTAGGAACGGCAGGGGACGGGTACGCCGAGGTTCTCGATGGCGTCGTCGAGCGCGGTGAGCGCCGTGAGCGGGATCAAGGTGCAGTCCTCCGTGAGGCCGGGCGGGGGGATCGTTTCGGAAGGCGGTACGGACGGGGCGTGCGCTTCGAGTTGCACGGTTGGTTTTCCTCGTCTGGTCGTGCCGGCCCTGTTGGGCCGGTTGGCGGCGTGGTACCGGGTTCTTTTCTTGTTCCGAAGCCCCTTCGCTCCGTCGTCCCCGTTCGGGGAAAACAGAAGGGCCGCGGATCCCGGGTGGGGTTCCGCGGCCCTGAAGGCGCCGGCCTGATCAAGATCAGGCTGGATCACTCCAGGGTTCTGGCCCACGGAAGGCCCACATCAGGTGGTGCTGCGTCTGCTCCCGGTTTCCGGCACCGACTGCCGTAAAGGCATAGGCATGCGCCTTGGCCGCTACTGCTTCCAGTGCCTTGGTCGGTCGCTCATTGCGCTCACGGACGGGAAGACCCGCCAGAGACACGGAGGACGCCAGACGGCCGGCGGGGATGCCGGACACACTGGTGCCCAGGCTCGAAACGCCGAGCAGGCACACGGAGGCGACCGAGCGATCGGTCATTTTGACGACACTGGCGGAGCTGGTGTTGATGGTGATCACTGGAATCGCCTCCTCTCGGCGTATCGGGGGACTGGGGGTGAGCCAGTCCGACGGATATGCAAGTACAGCACGGAATCGGGGCCTTCGAGAAGGCCTCCGTCCCCGTGGCTAAGAACCTATGGGGATTGCCGGGGCATGCGCAAACTATTTTTTCGACGAGTTCGCGTCAGTCCCCTTCGTCCTGTTCCGCGGGCTCCTGACCGGCGCAGAGGGCCAGCACATCGGCTCCGTAGCGGTTGAGCTTGCGGACGCCGACACCGGGGATCCGCGCCAGTTCCCCCTCCTCGTCGGGGGCCGCCTCGGCGATCGCCATCAGGGTCTTGTCGGTGAAGACGCAGAAGGCCGGCTGTCCGCTGCGCTGCGCCATCACCGCGCGCCACTCGCGCAGCCGCTCGTAGAGTCCCTCGTCCATGTCGGTGGGACAGTCCTCGCAGCGCATCAGCTTCAGCTCACCGGCGTCGGTGAGGGTGCGCCCGCACACCCGGCAGCGGGCCGGTCTGCGCTGGGTCCGGCGCGGAACGGCGCCCGGTCTGCTCGGGAAGCCGCGCTCGACGCCTCCGGTGCCGAGCGCGCCGGTCCGTCCGGCAGCGGCGGTCGAACCGGGGCGCAGCCCGTCGAGGAAGCGGCTGGGGCGGCGGCTGGCGCGGCCGCCGGGCGAGCGGGCGAGGGCCCAGGAGACGTGGAGTCGCTCCCGGGCCCGGGTGACGCCGACATAGAGGAGCCGGCGCTCCTCCTCGATCTGCTCGTCGGTCTTTGCGTAGGTGATCGGCATCATGCCCTCGGCCACGCCGACCAGGAAGACGACGTCCCACTCCAAGCCCTTGGCCGAGTGCAAAGAGGCGAGCGTGACGCCCTGGACGGTCGGGGCGTGCTGGGCGTTCGCCCGTTCGTCCAGCTCTGCGACCAGGTCACTCAGGGTGGCGCCGGGTTTGGCGGCGGCGAAGTCCTGCGCGAGGTGCACCAGGGCGGCCAGCGACTCCCAGCGCTCGCGCACGGCGCCGGAGCCGGCCGGGGGCGAGGTGGTCCAGCCCTCGCCCGACAGCACGGCGCGCACCTCGGAGGGCAGGTCGACGGCGTCGTCGAGCAGGGAGTCGTTGGCGCCGAAGCGGGCCGCGCCGCGCAGCGCGACACCGGCCTTGCGCACCTCGGGCCGGTCGAAGAACCGCTCGGCGCCACGCAGCTGGTAGGCCACCCCGGCATCGGCGAGGGCCTGCTCGTAGGTCTCGGACTGGGAGTTGGTGCGGAAGAGGACGGCGATCTCGCTCGCCGGGACCCCGGAGTCGATGAGCTCGCGGATACGGCGGGCCGCACCTTCGGCCTCGGCGGGTTCGTCGGGGTACTCGCAGTAGACGGGCTCGGGCCCGGCGGCGCGCTGGGAGACCAGCTCCAGGCGGTGGTCGGCGGCGCGGCCCCGGGCCTGGGCGAGGAGACCGTTGGCCAGGTGGACGACCTGGGGGGTGGAGCGGTAGTCGCGGACCAGCTTGACGACGGTGGCGCCGGGATGGCGGGCACGGAAGTCGAGCAGGTGGTCGGGAGTTGCTCCCGTGAACGAGTAGATGGTCTGACTGGCGTCGCCGACCACACACAGGTTGTCCCGGTCGCCGAGCCACAGGTCCAGCAGACGCTGCTGGAGCGGGCTGACGTCCTGGTACTCGTCGACCACGAAGTGCTGGTACTGGGAACGGACCTGCTCGGCGATGTCGTGCCGGTCCTGGAGAACCGCGACGGTCAGCAGCAGGACGTCCTCGAAGTCGATGACGGCGCGGTCCCGCTTGAGGTCCTCGTAGGCGGAGTAGAGCTGGGAGATCTCGGCCGGGTCGCGCGGGACCTCTCGGCCGGCTTTGACGGCCGCGAGCGGATAGTCGGCGGGGACGGTCTGGGTGACCTTCGACCATTCGATCTCGCCCGTCACATCGCGCAGCTCGCCCCGGTCCAGGCGGATGCGGCAGGCGGCGGCCGCGTCCGCGACGAGCTGGATCTTGCGGTCGACGAGCCGGGGCATGGAGCCGCCGATGGCTTTCGGCCAGAAGTACTGGAGCTGGCGCAGTGCGGCCGAGTGGAAGGTGCGGGCCTGGACGCCGGCGGTGCCGAGTTGGCGCAGCCGGCCGCGCATCTCTCCGGCCGCGCGGTTGGTGAAGGTGACGGCGAGCACGCTGGAGGGCTGCAGGATGCCGGACCGCACCCCGTAGGCGATGCGATGGGTGATCGCCCTCGTCTTGCCCGTGCCGGCGCCCGCCAGCACGCACACCGGGCCGCGCAGGGCGGTGGCCACCTCGCGCTGCTCGGGGTCGAGCCCTTCGAGCACCGCGTCGGCCGAGTCCGGTACCTGCGGGAAGAGCGTGGAGTGCGTTGCTGCTGTCACACCGCCATGCTGCCAGGTCGACGGAGACAGGTGAGCCGGTTGTCCACAGGCGGACCCCCGTAGTCGTACTAATGCGGCAGGCGTCACGTGCCACCGGGTCCGCCGATGCGGCCGGCGTCACGTGCCACCGGGTCCGCCGATGCGGCCGGCGTCACGTGCCCCGGTCCCGCGCGCGGGAATGGTGGCACTTTCACATACGTTCCCTGACTGCGACCCCACACCCCAAGCCGCAAAGGAGCGCGAGCGACATGCCGGGCACTGTGACGATGTACAGCACCACGTGGTGCGGCTACTGCCGTCGGCTGAAGAGCCAGATGGACCGCGAGGGCATCACGTACAACGAGATCAACATCGAGCAGGACCCGGATTCCGCGGCGTTCGTGGAGAAGGCGAATGGCGGAAACCAGACGGTTCCGACCGTGCTGTTCCCGGACGGCTCGACGCTCACGAACCCTTCGCTGGCCCAGGTCAAGCAGAAGATCAGCGTCTGAACCGCCGCGCGGTTCGCGGAAAGGGCGGCCCCTGAGGTGTCTCAGGGGCCGCCCTTCCTGCTGTCGTGCCTCAGACGAAACCGCGTGTCGGCAGGGGCTTGCCGTACCAGAGCTCGATCAGCCGGGCCGCGATGGAGATGCCGTACGGCGGCAGGACCTCGCCCGACTCGAAGGCTGCGCCCAGGTCGTCGCGGGAGAACCAACGGGCCTCGTGGATCTCGTCGCCGTCCACGTTGATGTCGGTCGAGGTGGCGCGGGCCATGAAGCCCAGCATGAGGCTGGACGGGAAGGGCCAGGGCTGGCTGGCGACGTACTCGACCCGGCCGACGGTGACGCCGGCCTCCTCGAAGACCTCGCGGCGCACGGACTGCTCGATGGACTCGCCGGGCTCGACGAAGCCGGCGAGCGTGGAGAAGCGTCCTTCGGGCCAGTGGACCTGGCGGCCGAGGAGGATGCGGTCGTCCTCGTCGGTGACGGCCATGATCACGGCGGGATCGGTGCGCGGGTAGTGCTCGGCGCCGCACGCGGGGCAGCGGCGGATGTGACCGGCCGCGGCGATGACCGTGCGCTCGCCGCAGCGGGAGCAGAAGCGGTGCAGGCGCTGCCAGTTCTCCAGGGCGACCGCGTGCACCATCAGACCCGCGTCACGGGGTGACAGGAGCAGGCCGGCCTCGCGCAGTCCGGCCGGGCGCGCGGACTGGTCGATGCGGCCGGGCAGCGCGTCCTTCTGGAGGGCGAAGTAGCTGACGCCGTCCTCGTCGGAGCCGAGGAAGTAACGGTGTGCCTCGGTGAGGGGGGCTTCGAAGGAGGGGGTCATGACGAGTTCGGTGCGCCCGTCAGGCGTCTCGTCTATGAGGACCTGACCGCCGGAGACCACGAAGCAGCGGGTGGTGGGGTGGCTCCAGGCCGCCGCGAGCCAGGCCTCGTCGAGCCGGTGGTGGGCGGCTCGGTCGATGCCGCTCGGGGCGGTGAGCGAGATGGGTCGGTCGGCGGTGTGGTCGGTCCAGGTGGTCACGGGTGCTTCCAACTCCCCCGGTGGAACGGGCGTTTCGGACTGCGGTTCGGCGGGACGTAGGGCAGGAGGGCGCCGGGTCCGGCGGAGCCTGGGTGCGGGGCGGTCCTCTCAGTGTCCCCCGCGCGCGACGCGGATCCGGACGGCACGGGACGATCAGGGCGCATGACGCCAGTTCTCCGCCAGGTCGCTCCACAGGTAGGCGGTGGTCTCGACGCCCTTGAGGAGCAGGTCGAGCTCGACCTTCTCGTTCGGTGCGTGCCAGCCGTCGGACGGGACGGAGATGCCCAGGAAGAGCACGGGTGCGCCGAGGACGTCCTGGAGGTCGGCGGCCGGTCCGGAGCCGCCCTCGCGCGTGTAGCGGACGGGTTTGTCGAAGGCGCGGCCCATGGCGCGGACGAGGGACCGCAGGGCGGGGTGGTCCAGCGGCGTCAGACACGGGCGCGTGGCCGCGCCGAAGACGATCTCGGCCCGGATCCCGGCGGGCACCTGCTCGGCGGCCCAGTCCCGGACGGCCTTCTCGATGTGGTCGGGGTCCTGGCCTGCGACCAGCCGGAAGGAGAGCTTGACCATGGCGGAGGACGGGATGATCGTCTTGCTGCCGGGGCCCTGGTAGCCGCCGCCGATGCCGTTGACCTCGGCGGTGGGGCGGGCCCAGACGCGCTCCAGGGTGGTGTGCCCGGCCTCGCCCGAGGTGGCGTACGACGTGGCCGTGCGCAGCCACTGCTGCTCGTCGAAGGGCAGCTCGGCGAAGAGTTCGCGCTCGCGGTCGGTGAGCTCGACGATGCCGTCGTAGAAGCCGGGGACCGTCACGCGCGCGTGCTCGTCGTGCAGGGCGGCGACGAGGCGGGCGACCGCCGTGGCCGGATTGGGTACGGCGCCGCCGAAGGATCCGGAGTGGACGTCCTGGTCGGGGCCGTGCAGCCGGATCTCGCACTCGGCCAGGCCGCGCATGCCGGTACACACGGTGGGAGTGTCCTCGGACCACATGCCGGTGTCGGAGACGATCACGGCGTCGGCTGCGAGACGCTCGGCGTGCTCCTCGACGAGCGCCCGGAAGTGCGGGGAGCCGGACTCCTCCTCGCCTTCGACGAGCAGCTTGAGGTTGACGGCCGGGGTGGTGCGGCCGGTGGCCGCGAGGTGGGCGCGGACACCGAGTGTGTGGAAGAACACCTGGCCCTTGTCGTCGGCCGCCCCGCGCGCGTGGAGGCGATTTCCGCGGATCACGGGCTCGAAGGGGTCGCTGTCCCAGCCGTCCTCGCGGGCGGCGGGCTGCACGTCGTGGTGGCCGTAGACGAGCACGGTGGGTGCGCCGGGCCGGTCGGAGGGCCATTCGGCGAAGACGGCGGGCGCGCCCGCCGTCTCCCAGACCTCGACCGTGGTGAACCCGGTCTCCTTGAGCCGTGCGGCGAGCCAGTCGGCGCTGCGGCGTACGTCGGGCGCGTGGTCGGGCTGGGCCGACACGGACGGGATGCGCAGCCACTCGGCGAGGTCGTCGAGGAAGGCGGCGCGGTGCTGGTCGACGTACGTACGGACGGCGCTGACGGCACTGTCAACGGGATGGCTCATGGTCACGAGCCTATCGGCCCGCACCGACATCCTCGTTGGGCGGTTCGTCACACGACGGCTCCTCCAGAAGCAGTCGTTCCAGCCCGGACCGGCCCGGCAGGTCGTCCGGCCGGACGACCTCGCCACTGCGGACGTACACGAACGCGGCCGTGACCGATTCCAGTGGCACGCCCTGCTGCTCGGCCCAGGCGAGCCGGTACACGGCGAGCTGGAGCGGGTCGGCGGCGTACGTGCGGCTGGTCTTCCAGTCGACGATCTCGTACGTCGCTGCCGCGCCGTCCCCTTGTTTGTAGACGGCGTCGATACGGCCCCGTACGACGCGTCCCGCGATGGCCAGTTGGAAGGAGGTCTCGACGCGGTAGGGGGTGCGGTGGGCGTACTCGGTGCGCTCGAAGGCGTCCTTGAGCGCCTCGAGATCGCGCTCGTCGGCGATCTCCGCCTCACCGCCGGGCAGATCGTCCGGCTCCAGCATCGGAAGCGTCAGCTCTTCGAAGCGGGCCTCGA
This sequence comes from Streptomyces sp. NBC_00289, assembly GCF_041435115.1. Classification (NCBI taxonomy): domain Bacteria; kingdom Bacillati; phylum Actinomycetota; class Actinomycetes; order Kitasatosporales; family Streptomycetaceae; genus Streptomyces; species Streptomyces sp. NBC_00289. The sequence continues at coordinate 3,832,636 of NZ_CP108046.1, forward strand.
CCCAGGCGTGGAAGCGGGTGCCGCGGCGGGCGGCGGGCTGCGGTGGGCGAGGCATGGGGCGGGCCAGTTCCTGCGCGAACGCGTCCGGGTCCTCGGCCAGGCGCAGCAGTTGGGAGGCGGTCAGCGAGGCGGGCAGGGGCACGTCGGTGACCTGCCGGCGCGCGCGCAGGAGCTCGCCGGTGAGGGCGTCGAGGTCGCGGTCCCAGGAGGCGAGGGTGCGGGCCTCCTCGGGGGTGAGGGGGGTGCGCTCGGGTTCCGTGGGGTGGGGACGCGCGCCCGGGGGCGTCCCCGAGTGCGCCGCGGCGTCCGGGGGCGTTGCCTGGTGCGGGACGGTCGGGCGGTCCGTGGTCCAGGTGTCCCAGTCGGCCGGGTCGCCGTCTGGGAAGGCGTCCTCCTCGGCGGCTGCCTCGTCGTCCGGAGGTGGCAGGGGCCAGTCCGGGGCGTCGTAGGTGTCCGGGTCGTGCGTGGCCGCGGGAGGGTCGTCCGGGTGGGAGGCGAGGTGTTCCAGGTGGGCGAGGACCGTCTCGGCGGCCGCCCGGCGCCGGACCAGGGCCGCCTCGTCCAGCGGCAGGGGCCACACCTCGTCGGCGGTCTGCCGGTGCAGGGCCGGGTTCTCCTCCTCCTCGGCGGGTTCGTCGGCCCACGCCTCGATCTCGCCGTGTCCGGCGGCGCAGTGGTCGTGGAGTGCCTGCAGGAAGTCGGACGGTCCGCGGGGCTTCTTCTGGCTCGGGCCCCACCAGTGGCCGGAGCCGAGGAGCAGGGAGCGCGGGCGGGTGAAGGTGACGTAGCCGAGCCGGAGTTCCTCGGTGTGCTGGTGCTCCTTCATGGCCTCGTGGAAGGCCTTCAGGCCGCGGGAGTCCCAGGATTCGACGTCGGGCAGGGTGGCGGTGTCGCCGCGCAGTTCGTGCGGCAGCACCTTGCCCTGGGACGTCCACTTCTCACGGCCCTGGGTGCTGGGGAACGTGCCCGTGACCAGGCCGGGAACGGCCACCACATCCCACTCCAGGCCCTTGGACCTGTGCGCGGTGAGCACCTTCACGGTGTTCTCGCCGCCGGGGAGGGCGTTGTCGAGGCCCTTCTCGTACTGGGCGGCGGTACGCAGGAAGCCCAGGAAGGCCAGCAGGGTCGCCTCGCCGTCACCCGCCGCGAACGAGGCGGCGACGTCCAGGAAGTTCGACAGGGTCTCGCGGCGGCGGGCGGCCAGGGCGTGCGGGGACGCCGAGAGCTCCACCTCGAGGCCGGTGACGGCCAGGACGCGGTGCAGGACGTCCATCAGGGGATCGGAGAGCGAGCGGCGCAGGTCGCGCAGTTCGGTGGCCAGGCGCGCGAAGCGCACGCGCGCGTCCGGTGAGAAGGGCAGTCCGTCGTCGTCCCCACGGCCGTCGAACGGTGTCTCCAGGAAGGTGTCGAGTGCGTCCGCGAGGGAGATCACCTCGGACGGATCGACGCCCTCGACGGCCTCGGCGAGCCGACGGTCCGGGTCGTCGTCGCCGCCCACGCGCGCGTGGGACACCAGAAGCCTGGCGCGGCGTCCCAGGAGGGCGAGGTCACGCGGGCCGATGCGCCAGCGGGGGCCGGTCAGCAGGCGGACCAGCGAGGCGTTGGCGCCGGGGTCCTGGAGGACCTCGCAGACGGCGACGAGGTCGGCGACCTCCGGCAGGTGCAGCAGTCCCGAGAGACCGACCACCTCCACGGGGACGTCCCGGGCGACGAGCGCGCCCTGGATCTCGGCGAAGTCGGTCGCCGTACGGCACAGGACGGCGATCTCGGCGGGTGCCTTCCCGGTGTTCACCAGGTGGGCGATGGAGTCGGCGAGCCAGCCGATCTCCTCGCCGTGGGTGGGCAGCAGGGCGCAACGCACCATGCCGTCGCGTTCGGCGCCGGGGGCCGGGCGGAGGGCCTCCACGCCCGCGTGCATGGCGCGCAGCGGCTCCGCCAGGCCGTTGGCGAGGTCGAGCAGCCGGCCACCGCTGCGTCGGTTCTCGCTGAGTGCCTGGCGGGCGGCGGGGCGACCGTCGGCGTGGGCGAAGTGCTCGGGGAAGTCGTCGAGGTTGGCGACCGAGGCGCCGCGCCAGCCGTAGATCGCCTGGCAGGGGTCGCCGACGGCGGTCACCGGGTGGCCGGTGCCGCCGCCGAACAGGCCGGCGAGCAGGATGCGCTGGGCCACCGACGTGTCCTGGTACTCGTCGAGCAGGACGACGCGGAACTCCTCGCGCAGGATGTCGCCGACCTCGGGGCGGGTGCGGGCGAGGGTTGCCGACAGGGCGATCTGGTCGCCGAAGTCGAGCAGGTCGCGGTCCCGTTTGGCGGCGCGGTAGCGGACCACGAGCTCGGCGAGTTCACGACGGGCGGCGGCCGTGTCGGGGACCTTGCGCAGGTCGGCGTTGGTGAGTTTGGCGCCCTCCAGATCGCGCAGCAGTCCGGCGTCGTACGCGCGCAGGTCCTCGGGTCGTACGAGGTGCTCGGACAGTTCGGCGTCGAGGGTGAGCAGGTCGCTGACCAGGTCCGCGAAGGAGCGGGTCAGGGCCGGGTAGGGTCCGGGCGCTTCGCGCAGTACGCGGGCCGCGAGCTGGTAGCGGGTGGCGTCGGCGAGCAGGCGGGCCGTGGGCTCGAGCCCGATGCGCAGGCCGTGGTCGGTCAGCAGGCGGCCCGCGAAGGCGTGATAGGTGGAGATCACCGGCTCGCCGGGCGGGTTGTCCGGGTCGATGACGTCCGGGTCGGTGACGCCGGCCCTGACCAGCGCCTTGCGGACGCGCTCGGCGAGTTCACCGGCGGCCTTGTTGGTGAAGGTGAGACCGAGCACCTGTTCCGGGGCGACCCGACCGGTGCCGACCAGCCAGACCACGCGGGCCGCCATCACCGTCGTCTTGCCCGACCCGGCTCCGGCCACGATCACCTGCGGGGCCGGCGGCGCGGTGATGCAGGCCGTCTGCTCCGGGGTGAACGGGATACCGAGGAGCTCCTTGAGCTGATCGGGATGGGTGATACGGGCGGGCATGTCGCAGAGGCTAGCGGCGACCACTGACAGCGGCGGACCGATCGGCCGCCGGGCGGGAGGAAACGCTGGTCAACACACGTGGTGCGGTCCATCACACAGGTGCTGCGGATCCACGCGCCCTCCAGGGGCGCGTCGTCCGAGCACGCGCTGCCCGGGACGTCTCACTCCACGACGTGGCGTCCCTCGGGGCGTGCGCCGCACGAGGCCCGGAAGGCGCAGTGGGTGCAGTGCTGGCCCACGCTCGGCGTGAACCGTTCGTCGAGGACCTTGCCGGCGGCCGTGGCCAGCAGGTCGCCGGCCCACTCCCCCGCCTCTCCGTCGATCGGCTCCTGCGCCTGCACCTTGGGCAACGCCTCGCCGCCGTCACGCCGGGCGGCGCCCTGGCGCAGCTGGACGAGTTCGGCGCCGCCCGGTTCGGGACGTACACCGTCGAAGAGCTCGTCGACGGCGCCCTCGCGGACGGCGAGCTGGTAGACGGCGAGCTGTGGGTGGCGGGCCACCTCGGCCGCGCTGGGGGCCTGTTTGCCGGTCTTGAAGTCGACGACGTAGGCGCGGCCCTCGGCGTCGGCCTCGACGCGGTCCATCGAGCCGCGGATGCGCACCTCGAAGTCGCCCGCCTCGAGGGTGACGTCGAAGCCGTGCTCGCCTGCCACCGGCGTCCGCCCGCCGCGGGCCCCACCGGAGTCGACGTGCCACTTCAGGAAGCGTTCGAGGGCCACGCGCGCGTTGTCCTTCTCCTGCGCCGACTTCCAGGGCGCGTCGAAGGCGAGGGCGTTCCACACGGAGTCGAGGCGTTCCATGAGGACGGCGAGGTCGGCCGGGGTGTGTCCGGAGGCGACCTCGTCGGCGAGGACGTGCACGACGTTGCCGAAGCCCTGGGCGACCGTGGCGGGCGCGTCGGCCTTCACCTCGCGGCCCAGGAACCACTGGAGGGCGCAGGTGTTGGCGAGCTGGTCGAGGGCGCTGCCGGAGAGCACGACGGGCTGATCGCGGTCGCGCAGCGGCACCTTGTTCTCGGTCGACTCGAACATGCCCCACCAGCGGTAGGGGTGCGCGGCGGGGACCAGCGGGCGGCCGTCCTCGTCGGCGAGTGCCGCCAGCCGGGCCAGGCGACGGGCGGCCGCCTCCCTGAGAGGGTCGGACACGCGCGGGTCGACCGTCGTGGCGCGCAGTTCTGCCACGAGGGCCGCGACGGACAGCGGGCGGCGCGGCCGGCCTGTGACGTCCTTCGGTTCGACGCCGAGTTCGGTGAGGAAGCGGGAGGGCTGGTCGCCGTCGTCCGCGGGTGCCTTCACGGCGGTCACGACCAGGCGCTCACGCGCGCGCGTGGCGGCCACGTAGAAGAGTCGGCGCTCCTCGGCGAGCAGCGCGCCCGGGGTGAGCGGTTCGGCGAGGCCGTCGCGGCCGATGCGGTCGGCTTCCAGCAGGGAGCCGCGGCGGCGCAGGTCCGGCCACAGTCCCTCCTGGACACCCGCGACGACGACCAGGCGCCATTCCAGGCCCTTGGAGCGGTGCGCGGTCATCAGACGGACGGCGTCGGGGCGTACCGCGCGCCGGGTGAGGGTGTCGGCGGCGATGTCCTCCGCCTCGATCTCCTCCAGGAAGTTGAGTGCGCCCCGGCCGCCGGTGCGTTCCTCCGCGCGGGCCGCGGTGGCGAACAGCGCGCACACGGCGTCCAGGTCGCGGTCGGCGTTGCGGCCCGCCGCGCCGCCGCGCCGCGCCGCGCGTTCCAGTCGCGTGGGCCAGGGCGTGCCCTGCCACAGGTCCCAGAGCGCCTCCTCGGCCGTGCCGCCGCCCGCGAGACGCTCACGGGCCTTCCTGAGCAGCACGCCGAGGCGCTGGGCACCGCGCGCGTACGTGGGGTCGTGCGCGACCAGGCGCTCCGGCTCGGCGAGCGCGCGCGCGAGGAGGTCGTCCGAGGGCGGTGGGAGGGGGTTGCCCGCGGCCCGCTCCTCGTCGCGCAGGGCGCGGCCGAGGCGGCGAAGGTCGGCGGCGTCCATGCCGGCCAGGGGTGAGGAGAGCAGGGTCAGCGCGGTCTCGGTGTCCAGCCAGGAGGTCCGGGGCGCCGGCTCATGGACGCCGGACTCGGCTTCCGCCCCGACCTGAGCACCGTCGGCGTCCTCGCGGGGCCGCGCCTGGTGGACGCCGTCCTCGTCGGTGCCGTCCTCGTCGACGCCGCCCTCGTCGGTGCCGTCCTCGTCGGTGCCGCCCTCGTCGGTGCCGCCCTCGTCGACCGCCCGTACGACGTCGTCCTCCGTGGCCTCCACGGCATCGGCGTCGCCCGCCGCCCGGCCGCCGTCAGCGGTCCTCTCCGGGCGTGCCGACGCCTCGGCCCTGGCCACGGTCCGCAGTGCCGTCAGCAACGGCGCCACCGCCGGTTCGTGGCGCAGGGGCAGGTCGTCGCCGTCGATGTCCAGGGGGACGCCGGCCGCGGTCAGGGCACGGCGGACCGTGGGGATCGTGCGGGATCCGGCGCGTACCAGGACGGCCATCTCGCGCCAGGGGACACCGTCCTCCAGGTGCGCCCGGCGCAGGATGTCGGCGATGTTGTCCAGTTCGGTGCCCGGTGTCGGGTAGGTGAAGACCTCGACGCGGCCTCCGTCCCGGACCGGCGCGAGGTTCCGGTGGGCGCGCACCTTCTCGGCCGGGAGCCGGGTCAGTGGCATGCGCTGGGTCAGCAGCCGGGTCGCGGTCAGCACGCCGGCACCGGAGCGGCGGGAGGTCCTGAGGACCTCGACGGGGGCCGGACGGCCGTCCACGCGCGGGAAGGCGTCCGGGAAGTCGAGGATGCCGTTCACGTCCGCGCCCCGGAACGCGTAGATCGACTGGTCGGGGTCGCCGAAGGCGACCAGGGTGCGGCCACCGCCGGCGAGTGCGTGCAGGAGCCGTACCTGAGCCGGGTCGGTGTCCTGGTACTCGTCGACGAAGACGGCGTCGTACTGCGCGGCGAGCCGCTCGGCGACCTCGGGGCGACGGGCGAGGAGCACCGCGCGGTGGACGAGTTCGGCGTAGTCGAGGACGCCCTGCATGTCGAGCACGTCGAGGTACTCGGCGAGGAAGGCGGCCGCGGCCCGCCAGTCGGGGCGGCCGATACGGCGGGCGAAGGCGTCCAGGGCTCCGGGGCCCAGGCCCAGTTCACGGCTGCGGGCGAGGACCGCGCGGACCTCGTCGGCGAATCCGCGGGTGGTCAGGCAGGCGCGCAGGTCGTCCGGCCAGCGCACGTGCGCGAGGCCGAGTCGCTCCAGGTCGGGCTGGCCCGCGAGGAGTCCGCGGACGGTGACGTCCTGTTCGGGTCCGGACAGCAGCCGCAGCGGCTCGACGAACAGGGCGGCGTCCTGGTGGGCGCGGACCAGGGCGTAGCAGAAGGAGTGGAACGTGGTCGCGCGGGGAGCGCGGGCCGCCCCCGTGCGCAACGCCATGCGGTCGCGCAGTTCGACGGCCGCCCTGCGGCTGAACGTCAGCACAAGGATGCGCGCGGGGTCCGCGCCCCGGGCGATCCGCGCCGCCACCGACTCGACGAGCGTGGTGGTCTTTCCGGTGCCCGGACCTGCGAGCACGAGCATCGGACCGGACACGTGCTCAACCACGGTGCGCTGTGCGGCGTCCAGACGAGGGGGATTCACAGGAGTCGGCGGGGTACGTACCAGCCGGTAAGCGCCACGGTTCCCCCGTCGCACCGCGGGGTGCGACGGGCGCCTGGTGGAGGAAGAGGAGCTCACGTGGTTCGCCGGTCCTGGTGGGTGTGCGATCTGTCACTGCCGGCGCGGAGCGCCGTCGTCGAAGAGTGGTGGTCGGGTCACGAGCGGGCCGGCCACCGTGCGTGGAGGGCGGTGGCCGCGGGGTGAGAGAGACACGTGCAGCCGACGCTACGCCGCCGGATCGTGCGGAAGCAGCGCTTCCTCTTCTTCCCCCGCGACGCTCACGACACATGCGTCCCTCGCCCCACGAACGTACGTCATGCCACGGTCGTGCCCCGATTCCCCCGTACGGATCACGGGGTGCCCCTGGGACCGTCGGATGGCGGAAGCTGTCAGGTGTGACCCTCCGCGCGTTCGCCGCCGTCCCACCGCGCCCGTGGCATGTCCAGCCGCGGCACATGGCCCTCGGCGGCCCGGCTCGCCTGCTTCAGGGGCGTGCCCTCGGCCCGGTAGTGGGCGAGCGCCCGCAGTTCGTGGCCCGGCAGCAGGACGCCGTCCGCCCGGACCACGCGCCACCACGCGACGGCGGCCCCGTAGAGGGCCATCACGCGGCCGACCTGGCGGGGGCCGCCCTCCGCGAGCCACTCGGCGACGTCCCCGTACGTCATGACGCGTCCCGGCGGAATCAGCTCGGCCACCTCGAGCACCCGCTCGGCATACTCCGGCAGGGCGTCCGCACGGTCCGGGTGGGTGTCCGCATACCCCTCGCGGGCGTCCACGTGCTCCTCGCGGGCGTCCCGCGGAAGGCTCTCCTCGCTCATCCGCCCCATCCTGCCCCACCCCACCGACAGCGTGACGCCGTCGCCACTGTGCGTACTCCTCGCCCCCGAGCGGCGCTTCGGGCAGACTGTGCGCCCCCGCATTTGCACCCTGATGCCCCCCTGTGTCGGTGGGGCATGCCACCATCGTGCGGGCGGTGACCGGTGATACGAGATCAAGAAGAGACGATGAAGCAGCAGGGCGCGCAGCAGCCCGAGGGCGCTGAAAGCACCTCTGACGCTTCGTCGCGCCCGGACGCCGGCCGTGCCGACGAGACGGCCGCCGACCAGATCGCGTGCGAGGAGACGACGCACGTCGAGGAGGTCGAGGGCGACGAACCGCTGCTCCCCGCGCGCGTGCACCGCCCGTCCGACCTGATGCGGCTCATGGTCGGTGTGCTGGCCGTCGTGCTGCTCCTCGCGATCGCCGCGTTCGCGCACGGCACCACCTCGGGCCTCGAACAGGACATCAACAAGGGCACCGGGCAGGCGCCCGACCTCCTGATCAAGATCGCCGGCCTGGCGTCCAGCATCGCCATCCTCCTGGTGCCGGTCGCGTTCGCGATCGAACGGCTGATCAAACGCGACGGTCTGCGGATCGCCGACGGAGTCCTCGCCGCGGTCCTCGCGCACGGAGTGACGCTCGCCACCGACCTGTGGGTCGCGAAGGGCGCCCCCGGCTCGATCCAGGAAGCACTCACCCAGCCCTCGCCCGGCGACATACACGCCCTCACCGATCCGGTGCACGGCTATCTGGCTCCCGTCATCGCCTACATGACGGCCGTCGGCATGTCCCGCCGACCGCGCTGGCGCTCGGTGCTGTGGGTCGTACTGCTCCTCGACGCGTTCTCGATGCTCGTGACCGGCTACACGACACCGTTCTCGATCATCCTGACGGTGCTGATCGGCTGGACCGTCGCCTACGGAACGCTGTACGCGGTCGGCTCCCCCAACGTCCGTCCCACCGGACGAACCCTGATCGCCGGTCTGCGGACCGTCGGCTTCCACCCCGTCAGCGCGGCCCGCGAGGAGGTGCCGGAAACCCCGGAGACCGGCGACCGGGGGCGGCGCTACTTCGTGACGCTCGAGGACGGTCCACCGCTGGACGTGACCGTCGTCGACCGCGAACAGCAGGCACAGGGCTTCTTCTACCGGACGTGGCGCAACCTGACACTCCGCGGCTTCGCCACCCGCAGCAGCCTGCAGTCGCTGCGTCAGGCACTGGAACAGGAAGCGCTCCTGGCGTACGCGGCCATCGCGGCCGGTGCCAACGCCCCCAAGCTGATCGCGACCTCCGAGCTGGGCCCCGACGCCGTCATGCTCGTCTACGAGCACACCGGCGGGCGCACCCTCGACTCCCTGCCGGACGAGGCCATCACCGACGATCTGCTGCGCGACACCTGGCACCAGGTGAGGGCGCTCCAGTCGCGGCGCATCGCGCACCGCAGGCTGGTCGGCGACGCGATTCTGGTGGATCGTTCCGGCACGGTGATTCTCACCGACCTGCGGGTCGGCGAGATCGCGACCGGCGACCTGCTGCTGCGCATGGACGTCTCCCAGCTGCTGGTGACACTCGGCCTGCGGGTGGGCGCGGAGCGCGCGGTCGCCTCGGCGGTCAGCATGCTCGGCCCCGACGCCGTGGCCGACTGCCTGCCGATGCTGCAGCCCATCGCCCTGAGCCGCTCCACGCGCGCGACGCTGCGGAAACTGGCCCGGGAGCGGGGGCAGCGCGAGCGCGAGGCGGTCCTGGAGGCGTCGCGGCTGGCCAAGCAGGCCCGACTGGACGCGGGCGAGGACGCCGCCGGTCCCGTCGTACTCGAAAAGCCCGGCAAGAAGGCCGTACGCGCGGAGCAGCGGGCCGAGAAGCGTGCCATCGACGAGGCCCTGGACGGGGCACGCGAGGAGGATCTGCTGACCCAGATCCGCCACGAGGTACTGCTGATCAGGCCGCAGGCGCCGGTCGAGCCGGCCCGCCTGGAGCGGGTGCGGCCGCGCACGCTGCTCAGTTTCATCGCCGGTGCCATCGGTGCGTACTTCCTGCTGACGCAGCTCACCCACATCGAGTTCGGCCCGCTGATGGCCAACGCGGAGTGGGGCTGGGTCGCCGCGGCCGTGCTGTTCTCGGCCCTCAGCTATTTCGCGGCGGCGATGGCCCTACTGGGCTTCGTGCCCGAGCGGGTGCCGTTCCTGCGGACCGTGGCGGCACAGGTCGCCGGGTCCTTCGTGAAGATCGTCGCACCGGCCGCGGTGGGCGGTGTCGCCCTCAACACGCGCTTCCTGCAGCGCTCGGGGGTACGGCCCGGGCTCGCGGTGGCGAGCGTCGGCGCGTCCCAGCTGTTCGGTCTCGGCTGCCACATCCTGATGCTTCTGTCGTTCGGCTACCTGACCGGCACCGAGAAGACACCGTCGCTGTCGCCCTCCCGGACGGTCATCGCGGGTCTGCTGACGGTGGCGGTGCTCGTGCTCGTGGTGACCTCGGTGCCGTTCCTGCGGAAGTTCGTCGTCACGCGCGTGAGGTCACTGTTCGCCGGTGTCGTGCCGCGCATGCTGGACGTGCTGCAGCGGCCCCAGAAGCTGGTCACCGGGGTCGGCGGCATGCTCCTGCTGACCGCCTGCTTCGTGATGTGTCTGGACGCGTCGATCCGCGCCTTCGGCGACGAGTCGACCTCGCTCAGCATCGCCAGCGTCGCGGTGGTCTTCCTCGCCGGCAACGCGCTCGGCTCGGCCGCCCCGACCCCGGGCGGGGTGGGCGCGGTCGAAGCGACCCTGACGGTCGGTCTGATCGCCGTGGGCCTTCCCAAGGAGGTCGCCGCTCCGGCGGTGCTGCTGTTCCGCCTGTTGACACTGTGGCTGCCGGTTCTGCCCGGCTGGCTCGCCTTCAACCATCTGTCACGCAAGGGCTCGCTGTAGTACGACGTTCGCGGGCACGGCCGCCTGGTGCCGCGCGTACCTCGTACGGCTCGCGCCCCGAGCGTCGCCCCGCGCGCGAGCGCAGGATGGAACCATGCCGAGCCCCTCCCGACTGCGCGCCGCGGCCGTGGCCGCCACCGCTCTCCTGCTGTCCTCCCTGCTGGCGGGCTGCGGCGACGACTCCGAGGACGAGGACGAGGATCTGACGGCCCAGAAGCTGAGCTGGAAGGACTGCCCGGCCCCGTCCGCGGCGGAGGGCGGCGGTGACGCGCCATCGCCGCTGCCGGACGGTGACGCGTGGCAGTGCGCGACTCTGCGGGCGCCTCTGGACTGGGGCAGCCCCAAGGGCGACACCATCGGTCTGGCGCTGGTCCGGGCGAAGGCGAGCGGGGCCGCCGACAGGCGCATCGGCTCGCTCGTGTTCAACTTCGGCGGACCCGGCGGCTCGGGCGTGACCACGCTGCCCGCCTTCGGTCAGGACTACGCGGCCCTGCGCACCCGCTACGACCTGGTGAGCTTCGATCCGCGCGGGGTCGGCCGCAGCGCGCCCGTGGAGTGCGAGGACGACCAGCAGCTCGACGCCTACTTCCAGCAGGACGCCACACCCGACGATGCCGCCGAACGCACCGAGTTCCTGGGCAACACCAAGGAGTTCAACGGAGCCTGTGAGAAGAACTCCGCGAAGATGCTGCCGCGCGTACGGACCACGGACGTGGCCCGCGACATGGACCTGATGCGCCAGGTCCTCGGCGACGCCAAGTTGTCCTACTTCGGCATCTCCTACGGCACGGAACTCGGCGGCGTGTACGCCCACCTGTTCCCCGGGCACGTCGGCCGCGCCGTGTTCGACGCGGTCGTCGACCCGACGCAGAACCCCGAACAGGGCTCGCTGGGGCAGGCCAGGGGGTTCCAGCTGGCGCTCGACAACTTCGCCGAGGACTGCACCTCGAAGGCCGAGGACTGCCCGGTCGGCGACAGCGCGCAGAACGTCAAGGACCGCATCGCCAAGCTGCTCAAGGACCTCGACAGCAAGCCGATCCCGGGCGTCTTCCCGCGCCTGCTGACCGAGTCCGCCGCCACCGGCGGCATCGCACAGGCCCTGTACTCCAAGGACTTCTGGGCGTACCTCACCGAGGGGCTCGAGCAGGCGTACGACGGCGACGGCAGAGTCCTGATGCTGCTGTCCGACTCGATGAACGGACGCAACGAGAACGGCGAGTACAGCAACATCACCGCCGCCAACGTCTCCATCAACTGCGCCGACGACAAGCCGCGCTACACCGCCGACTTCGTGGAAGGAAGGCTGCCCGAGTTCCGGGCGGCCTCCCCGCTGTTCGGCGACTTCCTGGCCTGGAGCCTGGTCAGCTGCACCGACTGGGCCGTGGCGGGTGCCGCCGACCATCCCGACGTGAGCGCGCCCGGGGCCGCGCCGATCCTCGTCGTGGGCAACACCGGCGATCCCGCGACGCCGTACGAGGGTGCGCGGAAGATGGTGGACGCGCTGGGCAAGGGCGTCGGCGTCGAGCTGACGTACAAGGGGCAGGGGCACGGGGCGTACGACAGCAAGAACAAGTGCGTGCAGGCCGCGGTGAACGGCTATCTCCTGGACGGGAAGGTGCCGGCGGCCGGCACCGTCTGCACCTGACACCCGGCAGGGGCCGGTGGGTCGGCCCGATGACCGGCGACGGCGGAGGCGGGCGGCGAGGGCGGAGGCGGCCCGCCGATCCATGAAAGTCACAGGTCAGAGCGTTATCCACAGGCTCCGACGGGCGTCGTGTGATCCGCCTACTATGGCCTGACCGCCATCCGCGGCACGATGCGGGCGGCCTGCGAGGGGGGAATGCGATGACGCGATTCGTACGGTGGACGGCCCTGACGGCCGCCGCCGCACTGCTGGCGGTGGGCTGTAGCGGCGGCTCGTCCGACGACGGCAAGAGCGGCGAGGAGACGGGCGGGAACGGCGCGTCGGCCGCCTCGCCGTCGAGCGGCACTTCCGCGGCGGCGCCCCTGCCCTCGTCGCTGACCTCGCAGAAGCTGGGCTGGGGACGCTGCGGGGCCACCGCGGACTCCCCCGCACCGGGCAGCGACTGGCAGTGCGCGACGCTCAAGGTACCGCTGGACTGGTCGAAGCCCGGCGGCGAGACCATCGGCATCGCCCTGATCCGCGGCAAGGCCCGGGGCGACGACCGCATCGGCTCGCTGCTGTTCAACTTCGGCGGCCCCGGCGCCTCGGGCGTGTCCACCCTGCCGGCGTACTCCGCGACGGTCTCGCGGCTGCGCGAGCGCTACGACCTGGTGAGCTGGGACCCGCGCGGGGTCGCGGCCAGCGAAGGGCTGCGCTGCCGTGGTGACAAGGCGATCCAGGCCGCCGAGGCGGTGGACGCCACACCGGACACCCCGGCCGAGGAGCGGGCGTACTTCCGGGACGCCACCGACTTCGGCAAGGGCTGCCAGAAGGCAGCCGGGAAGCTGCTGGGGCATGTCTCGACCACCGACACCGCCCGCGACATGGACCTGATGCGCCAGGTCCTCGGTGACCGGAAGATGCACTACTTCGGCATCTCGTACGGCACGGAGCTCGGCGGTGTGTACGCCCACCTGTTCCCGAAGAACGTGGGGCGGCTGATCCTCGACGCGGTCGTCGACCCGAGCGCCGACACGGTGGGCCACGCGGAGAACCAGGCCCGGGGTTTCCAGCGCGCGCTGAACGACTACCTCAAGTCGACCGGTCAGAACCCCGAGCAGGGTTCTCAGAAGATCGCGGGCCTGCTGAAGCGGCTCGACGCGAACCCGCTGTCCACGTCGTCCGGACGGAAGCTGACCCAGACGCTCGCGGTCACCGGTATCGTCCTGCCGCTCTACAGCAAGGCCAGCTGGCCGTCCCTGACCAGCGCCCTGGACTCGGCGGATGCCGGGGACGGTTCGGAGCTGCTGACACTCGCCGACGGATACAACGAGCGTGACGCCTCCGGCCACTACGGCACGACGACCCACTCGCAACGGGTCATATCGTGCCTGGACGACAAGCAGCGGCCGACGCTCGCCGAGACGAAGAAGCTGCTGCCGACGTTCGAGAAGATCTCACCGGTGTTCGGAGGCTTCCTGGGCTGGGACACGGCCGGCTGGTGCCACGACTGGCCGGTGGCCGGACAGCACGACACCCCGGAGGTGAAGGCGCCCGGTGCCGCACCGGTCCTGGTGGTCGGCAACACCGGCGACCCGGCGACGCCCTACGAGGGGGCCCGCAGGATGGCCGACGAGCTGGGCGACGATGTCGGCGTGGAACTCACCTGGAAGGGCGAGGGCCACGGGGCGTACGGCAGCGGGAGCGACTGCGTCGACTCCACGGTGAACGCGTATCTGCTGAACGGGACGGTGCCGAAGGACGGCAGGGTCTGCTCATGACGACGGCGGGGGCTCCGGGCACCGTCGGTGCGCGAAGCCCCCGCCGTCCAGGACGGGACGCCGGGTCAGTAGACCGGCTTCTCCGGCTCGATCTGGTTGACCCAGCCGATCACGCCGCCGCCGACGTGCACGGCGTCCGAGAAGCCCGCGGACTTCAGCACGGCGAGGACTTCCGCACTGCGGACACCCGTCTTGCAATGCAGGACGATCTTCTTGTCCTGCGGCAGGGTCTCCAGGGCGGTGCCCATGAGGAACTCGTTCTTCGGGATCAGCTTGGCGCCGGGGATCGAGACGATCTCGTACTCGTTGATCTCGCGGACGTCGATGATCTCGATGTTCTCGCCGTCGTCGATCCACTCCTTGAGCTGCTTGGGAGTGATCGTGGAGCCGGCGGCCGCCTCCTGGGCCTCCTCGGACACGACGCCGCAGAAGGCCTCGTAGTCGATGAGCTCGGTGACGGTCGGGTTCTCGCCGCAGACCGCGCAGTCGGGGTCCTTGCGGACCTTGACCTGGCGGTACTGCATCTCCAGGGCGTCGTAGATCATCAGGCGGCCGACGAGCGGCTCACCGATGCCCGCGAGGAGCTTGATCGCCTCGTTGACCTGAATGGAGCCGATGGACGCGCACAGCACACCCAGGACGCCGCCCTCGGCGCAGGAGGGGACCATGCCGGGCGGCGGGGGCTCCGGGTACAGGCACCGGTAGCAGGGCCCGTGCTCGGACCAGAAGACGGAGGCCTGGCCGTCGAAGCGGTAGATCGAGCCCCACACGTACGGCTTGTTCAGCAGCACGCAGGCGTCGTTCACCAGGTAGCGGGTCGCGAAGTTGTCCGTGCCGTCGACGATCAGGTCGTACTGGCTGAAGATGTCCATCACGTTCTCGGCCTCGAGCCGTTCCTCGTGAAGGACCACGTTCACGTACGGGTTGATGCCCAGGACGGAGTCGCGGGCGGACGCGGCCTTGGAGCGGCCGATGTCGGCCTGGCTGTGAATGATCTGCCGCTGCAGGTTCGACTCGTCGACCTCGTCGAACTCCACGATGCCGAGCGTGCCCACGCCCGCCGCGGCCAGGTACATCAGCGCCGGCGAGCCCAGGCCGCCGGCGCCCACACAGAGCACCTTGGCGTTCTTCAGCCGCTTCTGCCCGTCCATCCCCACGTCGGGGATGATCAGGTGGCGGGAGTACCTGCGGACCTCGTCTACGGTGAGCTCGGAAGCGGGCTCGACCAGGGGTGGCAGCGACACGGGGACTCCGTTGGTCGGTCAATCACTACAGTTGTTCTCCCCGTAACACTGCCATGGGCTTCTTCATTCCGAGACACCCGTTCCGATCCGCGAGACGATGTCGTCCCAGTAGCCGGGCATGGCCTCGAAGGGATCCGTGCGGCCGTCACGGTCGGTGCGGTCGGTGAACCAGATCGTGGAGGCGCCCTGCCAGCGCGCGATCCGCAGCGCTTCGTCCAGATGCCCCCGTGGCACGCCGTGGACGAAGTGGCAGAAACGCTCGGGCGGGTGGTCCGCGGTCCACTCGGCCACCTGCGACCAGCGGTAGTCGCCCCACGAGCCGGAGAAGGTGACCAACTGGTCGGCGCACTCGGCGAAGCCGGGATGCGGGTGGGTGCCGTGACCGAGCACGATGTGGGCGTGGTCGCGGAGCGCACGGAGCGTGGCGACCGTCCGTCGGACCACGGGAAGCGCGGTGCGCTCGGTGGGGCAGTGGTCCAGGAGGAAGCCGTCGACCTGGTACCAGTCGGCATAGCGGTGCGCGTCGGAGACGACCTCGCCGACGTCTCGGGTGCCGTACCGGATGTCGAGGTGGCCGAGAACGCGGACACCCGCGTTGCGCAGCCGGCCGGCCGCCTCCAGACAGTGCGGGTCGGGGCGGGTGCCGGGGCCGCCGCCCGAAACGTTCAGGACGACCCAGTTCAGAGGTGTGCCGGGGCGGCTGAGTTCACCCCATTCGGTGGGGGCGAGGAGGGGATGCGCATAGCCGGGGATGCCCAGGCGGGTGCGGACGTCGGTACTCGCGGTGCCCGCTCTGGTACTGCTCAGATGCGGCATGCCGCCTCCATCCAGATGTCCGCGAGGGACTCCTCGAGGTTGATCCGGGGCCGCCAGCCGAGCCGGTCGCGTGCGGTGCGGACATCGGCCTGCTGCCAGTTGCCGCAGCCGTCCGGGTACGGGTACGCGACCGGTGCGGCGTGGTCGGAGTCGGTGCGCGGGTGGCCGATGGACGCCCTGAGCGGACCGGGCGGGCCGTCGAGCTCGTGGAGGGCACCGCCGAAGCCGGCCACGCGGGCGAGGACGGCGGCGGCGTCGCGGAGGCGGACGGCACGGCCCGAACCGATGTTGATGACGCCCTGCGCTGCGGACAGCGAGGCGGCGTGGACGGCGCGGGCCACGTCGCGCACGTCGACGAAGTCGCGCTGGGCGCCGAGGCCGCCGAGCTTGAGTTCGCCGTCGCCGGACTGCATGGCACGGCGCATGGCCTCGGCGAGGCGGCCGAGGGGGGAACCGGCGGGGGTGCCGGGGCCCGCGGGGGAGAAGACGCGCAGGACCACGGCGTCCAGGCCGGAGCCCAGGACCAGTTCGGTGGCGGCGAGTTTGCTGACGCCGTACGGGCCGCCGGGGCGGGGTACGGCGTCCTCGGCCGTGGAGGAGCCGGGCTGGCTGGGACCGTACTCGGCACCACAGCCGATCTGCACCAGACGGGCACCGCAACCACTGCGGCGCAGGGCCTCGCAGACGGTGGCGACGGCGACGGTGTTGTGGCGGGTGAGTTCACGGGCGCCGCCACGGGTGGCGCCCGCGCAGTTCACGACGACACCGGGGTGGACCGCGTCGAGAAAGCGGGTGAGGGCGCCGGGACTGCCGGACGCGAGGTCGAAGCGGACATCGGCGTCGTCGCCGCGGCCGAGTGCGGTGAGCTGGACCGCGGGGTCGGCGAGGAGGCGGTCGGCGACGAAGCGGCCGAGGTAGCCGTTGGCTCCGATCAGCAGGACTCTCATCGGGCGGCTCCCGCGGCCGAGGCTTCGGGTCGGGAGGTGATCATCTGGGGTTCTCCTTCAGAGGGGGTGGTGGGTTGCCTCCGGCGGTTCGGCCGGGCGCCTGCGGCTGGTTCTGGCGGTGTGTGACGAGCGATCCGCGCCCGCTGCCGGCGGGCTTCGCCCGCGGACTCGTCGCGGGGTGGGCGTTCCCGGGGGCTGCTCGGGGCGTCCTCGCGGGGTGGGCGTTCCCGGGGGCTGCTCGGGGCGTCTGGAAAGTGCGGGAGATTTCGGAGGTCCGAGGGGTGTGGCGGGTCACCATGGCTGGTCCGTCGGTGCGTGGGCCGACGCTCGCGTCAGGGTGCGGGTCGCGTGCAGCAGCAGCGCCAGGGCCGCGGCTCCGCAGGTGAGTGTGGGGACGGCGCCCGCGCCCCAGGCGCCGACGACCGTCTCGACGGGGGTCGCCAGGAAGCCGCAGCCGGGGAGACGGGACGCGAAGACCGAGGCCGGAGCGGCGACCTGGGCGGCGGCCGTCGCGGTGAGCGCGACGGCGGGGGCGTGGGGGAAGCCGTGGATGGTCAGGAGGCGGGCCAGGAGCAGCAGGGCGCCCAGGGTGGTGGCGCGGGCGTAGGCGGCAGGTTCGTCCAGGACCGCACCGCACAGGGCGAGCAGTGCCCAAAGGGCGGAGAGGTAGAGGGCGAAGGTGCTCAGCAGGAGGGGACGCACCGAGGCGGTGAAGTCCTCCAGCCCTCGGCTGGACGTCAGCTTGCGGCGGGCCCGCGCCGTGAACAGGTGGGCGCTCCACGCGGCCGGCGCGCAGGAGAGGGCCAGCGCGAGGACGGGGGCGACGGCGACCGGCCAGGGGCCGTCGGGGGCTCCGGTGGGCAGTTCGTCAGGGCCTCCGGCGACGGCGGCGTCGAGCAGGCCGTCGCCGAGGAGGGCGTAGGCGATCAGGCAGCAGGTCCACATGCCGGTCGCGAGCACGCCGGGTGGTGTGCGGTCCTTGGCGCCGAGTGGGCCGCGGGCGAGGGCCGCGCGCAGTCCGAGCGTCACGGCGAGGACGCCGACGGCGGCCGCGACGAGGCGCAGTCGGCCGTGGGTGAGATGGACTCCCGCCACGGCGGCGGCGCCCAGCGCGCCGGGGAGCAGGGTGAGGAGCGCCCAGTAGGGGCGTGCCCGGGGAACGGTGACGGGGGCAGGGCGCGCGGGCGTTTCGCCGTCGCGGGACGTGCGGGCGTACAACTCCTCGGCGAGAGAGAACACATCCCGGTGGCGGAAGCGTGCCGCGGTCCGGTCGGTGACGCCGTGGGCCTCCAGGCCGGCCGCGATCTCCAAGGGGTCCACGGCCCGCTCGCACAGGTCGCGATGACGATGCATCAACGCCTTGACGGGGTCGACGGCGCTACGGCGGGCAGCGGCCTGCCTGCGCCCGGGACCGGCCTCACCGGGGCCGCTCGGCTCCCCCGGGCGGTCCAGCTCCTCCAGGCCGCTCATCGCGCTCCCTCCGAGGCGGGTACCGGACCGGCGTCCCGTGCGGGTCCGGTGGCCCGTACCGGTGGTCCCGGCGGCCAGCCGGAGCCGCCGCGGGCCGCGACCCGTACGCCGGGATCGGTCCAGTGGCCCGGCACGTGGGCCTCCGCGGGGGCGGCGAACGGAAGGGGTTCTCCGGTGTCGTCGAGGACGACCCGGCGGACCGGGCAGTGCGACACGATCTCCAGGTAAATGCCGTGGAAGGCCGCGGTGTTCTGCTCGACGGTGAACAGTTCGAGGGCTCGGGCGCGGGCGGCGGCACCGAGGCGCTCGCGGCGTTCGGGGTCGCGCAGCAGCGACACGCACGCCTCGGCGAGCGCCCGCGGGTTGCGCGGGGGCACGACGAGACCCGTGCCGCCGATGACCTCCACCACCGCGCCGACGTCGGTGGACACCGTGGCCCGGCCGCAGAACATGGCCTCGACCAAGCTGATCGGGAAGCCCTCGACGACGCTGGACAGGACGGTCACCGAACCCGAGGCGTACGCGTCGGCCGGGGTCGGGACCTCGGCGCTGCCGATCTCCACGAAGGAGACGGGGTTGTCGCCGACGGAGTGCAGGCCCTCCGCCTCGTCGGGGAAGAGCTGCGCGGCCAGGGCCCGGCAGTGGCCGAGGTAGGCGGCGCCCTCGGAACCGGTGGCGGCGCCGACGATCCGCAGGCGCGTCCTCGGCTCCTCCTTGCGGATGTCTGCGAAGGCGTGCAGCAGGGACACCAGGTCCTTGGCGGGTTCCACCCGGCCGGCCCAGACCAGCGTGTCGGGGTCCGCTGACTCGGCCGACTCGCCCACCTCCGCGAAGTGGGCGGCCTCCATGCCCGGGTAGACGGTGCGCAGTTTCGCCCGGTCGGCGCCGCAGCGTTCCTGCCAGCGGCGGGCGTGGGTGTTGCCATGGGTGACGAGCGTGGCCCGGCCGTAGATCTCGGCGGCGAGTCGGCCGTGGAAGGCGGCGAGCATGGCCCGTACCGCGGGCGAGGAGTCCGTGGCGGCCAGGTAGTGCGTCCGCAGCCGCACGCCGTACTCGGTCACGAGCAGGGGCACGTCGAAGAAGTGGTGCGCGAGCAGCCCGGGCAGGGCCGCGGGGCCGCCGGAAGCGGCGTGGCACAGGTCGACCGAGCCGAGGCCGTCGTCCGTGTACCAGTCGAGTGAGAGGGGGCGCAGGGCGCGTTCCACATGCGCGGCCACGGCGAGCAGTTCGGGTACGCGCGCCTCACGAGCCGTGCGCAGGGCGCCGGGCGCGCGGCAGGCGCGTTCCAGGGCGCGTACGGCGGTCTCCGAGCGGAGCGCCGCGACCAGGCCGCCTTCTTCGCGGGCGAGTTCGGCGAGCCCGTACAGCGCGCTGCCGAAACGGTCCGCCTCCGGGGCGGACTGCTCCGACGCCGCTTCGGCTCCGCCCGTGCACAGCACGTCCGCGAGCTCCCCGTAGCACTCCGCGAACCGCCGGCGTGCGCGGCGTCCGTACGTCACGCCGTCGTTCTCCGCCGTCCACAGCGGCGCCGTGCGCACCCGGCTGACCTGCGGCGGCAACGGAACCCAGCCCTCGTCCTCCTGCCGCTCGCTGCGGCTGAGCGCGTAGAGCTCGAACTCGTGCTGCTCGAGCCCGCGCACGAGCCGGTCGCACCAGAGCCTGGCGTCACCGCCCACATACGGATAGCCACCCTCCGTAACAAGTCCAATGCGCACAGTGCACCCCCGATCTCCCGTATGGGGAGCCGCCGTTGGCCCGACGGCTCGCAGCGGGACGAACGTATGCGGACAAGACGGTGGCGCGACGGACGGTTGTCCATCGCGCCACCAAAAGGGGTGAACGGTCGTAACTTTCCCGTGCGGGTGGCGTTCCGTCGCGCTAAGAGATCATCCGTACGCGCGACGTCCTGCCCGGGACGCGGGGAATCACGTCACGGTCAGCTCCCGACGGGCGGCCCTGCGCCGGGCCGCCACCTGCGGATCGAGCGCCGGTACGGCCGCCAGGAGTTGTTTGGTGTACGGGTCCTGGGGGTCGTCGTACACCTGGTCGGCAAGGCCTTGTTCCACGATGCGCCCGTGTCGCATCACCATCACCCGGTCACTGACCTGCCGTACGACCGCGAGGTCGTGCGCGACGAACACCAGCGCGAGCCCGAGTTCGCGCTGCAACTCGCCCAGCAGGGCGACGACCTGGGCCTGGGTGGTGACGTCGAGCGCGGAGACGGGTTCGTCGCAGACGATCACGCGCGGGTCGGCCGCGAGCGCCCGCGCGATGCCGACGCGCTGGCGCTGGCCACCGCTGAACTCGTGCGGATAGCGGTCGTAGTGCGCCCCTTCGAGCCCCACCCGCTCCAGCAGTTCCCTTACGCGCCCCCGGATACGCGCCTCCGCCAGTTCGCCGCGCGCCCGCAGCGGGTCGGCGATCGACTCGCCCACGCTGCGGCGCGGGTTGAGGGAGGAGACCGGGTCCTGGAAGACCATCTGGACGGCCGGATCCACCCCGGGCCGGGCGCGCCCCTCATGGCGGACCTCGCCCGCGGTCGGCTCCAGCAGGCCGACCAGCATGCGCCCCAGGGTCGTCTTGCCGCTGCCGCTCTCGCCCACGATCCCCAGGGTCTCGCCCCGACGGATGGTCAGCGACACGTCGTCCACGGCGGTGACCGCGCGCTTTCCGCGCCCGAACTCGCGACGCAGACCGGCGCCCTCCAGCACGACCTCCTGCGGCCCGGGCGGCTTCCCTGCGACGGCCCGCGGCGCCTCCACGCGGGGGACGGCACCGAGCAGTTCCCGCGTGTACGGCTGCTCGGGCGATCCCAGGACCGCGGAGACCGTCCCCCGTTCGACCGCCCGGCCGTGCCGCATCACCAGGACCTCGTCGACGCTCTCCGCGGCGACACCGACGTCGTGCGTGACGAGCAGCAGCCCCAGACCGGTCTCCTCGCGAAGCGTGTGCAGCAGGTCGAGGATCTGGGCCTGGACGGTCACGTCGAGCGCGGTCGTCGGCTCGTCGGCGATCAGCAGGTCGGGCTCGCCGGCCAGCGCCATTGCGATCAGCGCGCGCTGGCGCATCCCGCCGCTGAACTCGTGCGGGCGTGCGCGCGACCGCCGTGCCGCGTCCGGGATGCCCACCCGATCCAGCACGTCCACGGCACGCGCGCGTGCGGCCCGTCGCGAAGCGCGCGTGTGCACCCGGTACACCTCGGCGATCTGGTCACCGATCGCGTAGTACGGGTCGAGGGAGGACAGCGGATCCTGGAAGACCATCGCGGCCTTTCCGCCGCGCAGCCGCCGCAGTGCGTCGTCGGACGCCCGCTGTACGTCGGTACCGGCGACCTCGATCGAGCCGCCGACCCGGGCTCCGGTGCCCCGGTGCAGCCCCAGCAGGGCGGACGCGACCGTGGACTTGCCCGAACCCGACTCCCCGACCAGGGCCAGGGCGGCGCCCCGCTCCAGACGGAAGGAGAGGCCGTCCACGGCACGCAGGCCGCCGAACTCGACCGTCAGACCGTCGACGTCGACCAGGCTTTGGGACGGGGCCTTCTCCATCTGAGACCCGCTTCGCCTCCGGGGCACGCGGGCCGGTGCCGTGAGCCCGACCGTGCTGAGCGCCTCGGGCCCGTTCGCGCTCGATCCCGCGGCACCGGCGTGCCCCTTCGGCTCGCTCGCGGACTCGCTCATGTCAGCACCACCCGTCGGTCGGCCAGCGCGTACAGGACGTCCGCGACGGCGTTGGCAATGACCACGAAGAACCCGATGACCAGGACCATGCCGACGACGACGGGCAGGTCGACGACATTGACGGCATGGACGAGTTCCTGTCCGATGCCGGGCAGCCCGAAGAGCGTCTCGGTGAGCACCGCGCCGCCGACCGCGCTGCCGAAGTTGTTCGCGTTCAGCGCGATGACCGGTGCGAACGCCCCGCGCAGCGCGTGCCGCCCGACGATCGACCGCTCGCCGACGCCGTACGCCCGGAAGGTGCGGATGTGGTCCTCGGCCAGCGTCTCCAGCATCGACGCCCGGGTCAGCCGGGCGAACGCGGCGGCCTCGATGAGCGCGAGCGAGAGCCAGGGCAGCAGCAGGTTCCACGCCCACTGTTCGGGGTCGTCGGTGAGGGCGACGTACTGCGGGAAGGGCAGCAGTCGCAGCTGCCCGCAGACGACGATCATCAGAACCAGGCCGATCACGAATACCGGCGTGGCGACGCCCGCGAGCGTGATGCCGGTGAGCAGCCGCTCGGAGAGCCGGCCGCGCCGCCACGCGGAGAGCACACCGGTGCCGACGCCGAGGAGCAGCCACAGCACCATCGCGCCGAACACGAGCGACAGGCTGACCGGCAGCTTCGTCAGGATCAGCCGCGTGACCTGCTGGTCGCTCTGGTACGACAGGCCGAGGCAGGGCGCCGGGCAGTGTTCGACGGAGGTGCCGGTGGAGTAGTCCCGGCCGGCGACCAGGCCCTCCAGGAAGTGCCAGTAGCGCAGGTACAGCGGGTCGTTCAGGTGCAGTTGCTCGGTCACCTGCTGGACCTGGGCGGGCGAGCAGCGGGGGCCGCAGGTGATCTGGGCGACGTTGCCGGGGGTGACGTAGAAGACGACGTAGACGACCACCGAGATGGCGAGCAGGGTGACCAGTGTGCCGATGGCGCGGCGCAGGAGGAAGCCGCCGAAGCCGCTCACTCGGCACCTCCCTTGTCCGCCCTGGCCTCCTGTTTGCGGCCCGCGCCGACGCGCAGCCGGGAGGCCGCGCGCGGGTCGAGGGCCGTGCGGATGCCGTCGCCGAGGACGGTCAGCGCCAGGACGGTCAGGAAGAGCGCGCCCGCGGGCAGCAGGAGGTACTGCGGGGCCGCCTGGTACCAGACGTCTGCGGCGGTGAGCATCTGTCCCCACGAGGGCGTCGGCGGCTTCACCCCGACGCCGAGGAAGGACAGTGCCGCCTCGACGGTGATGTTCTGCGGGATGAGAAGCGCGGCGTAGGTGATGACGGGCGCGGCCAGACCGGGCAGCAGCTCACGGCGGGCGATGCGCCAGGCGCCCCAGCCGCTGAGCCGGGCGGCGGAGACGTAGTCGAGCCCCTTGAGGGTGAGCGTCTGGGCACGGACGATCTTCGCGATGTTGCCCCAGGCGATCAGGCCGATGACGAGGGCGACGAGCACGGGTCGCGGGAAGCTCGACGGCACGATCGCGAGCAGCGCCAACGACATGATCATCAGCGGCAGGGCCACGATGATGTCGGTGAACCTGCTCAACAGTTGATCAACCCATCGATTCCCGAGCGCGGCCGCGACACCCACGACCACACCGATGGTCACCTGGACGACGGTCGCCGCCAGCGCGACACCGAGGGACACCCGGGCGCCGTACACGAGCCGCGCGAACAGGTCGCGGCCGGTCTGCGGTTCGAGGCCGAGCCAGTGGTCGCCGCTGACGCCACCGAGCGAGCCGACGGGCACACCACCGCGGGCGGAGTCGACGAGGGACGGGTGGTACGTGGTCGGGTCCTGGCCCTCGATCGCGGTGAGCAGCGGCGCGGCGAGCGCGACCAGGACGAGGAGCGCGACGACGGCGGCCGCGACGAGCGCGGCGCGCTGCGAGCGCAGCCGCCGCCAGAACAGGACGGCCCCCGAGGCCCCCGGGACGACGATGTCCGTCCCGGGGGCTTGGGAGGCGACGATTGCCTCGCTCATGGCGCTACTTGACCGCGACCTGCGAGGGGTCCAGGACGCCGTCCCAGTCGCTGATCACGATGCTGCGGATGTTCTCGCCGTACAGGCGCTTGTAGACCGGGTGGAACAGCGGGACGGTCAGTGCCTGCTCGCCGATCTTCTTGTCCAGTGCGCCCCACCTCTTGGCGGCCTCGTCAAGATCGGTCAACTTGTTGATCGCGTCAATCTCGTCATTGACCGACTTGTCGTCCAGGAAGCCGGTGTTGAAGTTCGCGCCGTCCTTGACGATCTGCCGGCCGTCGAAGATCGGGGCGAGGAAGGGCCCGCCGGACGGCCAGTCGGCGCCCCAGTGGGCGAGGAAGAAGCCGGGTTCGGTCCTCGCGCTGTGGATCTTGTCGGAGTAGTCGTTCTCCTCCAGCCCCTGCAGCTTGACGGTGATGCCGGCCTTCTTCAGCGCGTCCTGGATCGCGGTCGCGATCTCCGGGCTGGTCTCGAAGTCCTTGCTGTTGGAATGGGTCAGGGTGATCGTGAGCCCGTTCGCGTGACCGGCCTCCTTCAGCAGTTCCCTGGCCTTCGCCGCGTTGCCGGAGGCGCCCGCCGGGAACAGGTCGTACGGCGTGTAGCCGAAGGACTTCTGGCTCGGCAGGAAGGTGGTCGCGGCCTCCGCCAGCGAGGACCCGCCGGCCGCGTTGACCACGGACGAGCGGTCGATGGCGTACGAGATCGCCTGCCGCACCCTGATGTCGTCGAACGGCTTCACCTTCGGGTTGAACGCGATGTAGTTCGTGTAGCCGAAGCGGCCGGTGCCCACGCGGGCGGCGAGCTCCTTGTCACCGGTCACCTTGGCGAGTTCGGCCGGGCCGAGGTTGGTGTCCGTGGTGACGGCGGTGGCGTCCGCGCCCTGCGAGGCGGACAGCCGCTGGTTGATCACGGACGAGTCGAGCCCGGACCTGACGTCGATCCTGTCCGGGTACGCCTTGCGCTCGGCGTCGGTCGAGGCGGACCAGTACGTGTTGCGCTCCAGGGTGAGCCGCTCGCCGTCGTTCTCGTTCTTGACGACCTTGTACGGCCCGGACGAGACCGGGTGCTCCTCGTACTTCGTGCCCGTGTCCTTGTCCTTGGGGACGGGCGCGAACTGCGTCTGTGTGGCCAGGTAGGGGAACTCGCCCTCGGGCTTGTCGAGATGGAAGACGATGGTCGACTCGTCCGGCGTCTCGATCGAGTCGAGGCCGCCCTTGTCCTTGTACGGGCCCTGGTAGTCGGCGCCGCCGATGAGCCAGTCCCTGAGGTAGGGCGCGCCGCCGGAGAGTTCGGCGGCGAAGGAGCGCTCGATGCCGTACTTGATGTCGGCCGAGGTGATCGCGCTGCCGTCCTCGTACTTGAGGCCCTTCTTCAGGGTGTACGTCCACACGGTCGCGTCCTTGTTCGGCCGCCCGGTGTCGGTGGCGAGGTCGGGGACGACCTTCGCGCCGGGAGCGCCGTTCTCGCGGTTGCGTGTGGTGAGGGTGCGGAAGACGAGGGACGGGATCTTGCCGCCGCCGGAGGTGTACAGCCGGGCCGGGTCGAAGTCCTGCTGCGGGTTGGAGTTCAGGACCGTGAGGGTGCCGCCCTTGTGGGGCGTGGAGTCGCCACCGGAACTCTTGGCATCGTTGTCCTCGGGGCCGCAGGCGGCGGCGCCCGCCGCCAGCACCAAACCCAGCAGGCCGGTTGCCACGCGGGCTCTGTTCACGGACGGTTGACGCATCGGAGACGACCTCTCGGAATGACATGTCTCGGATCGCGAGACAGATTGACGAGGAGTGAGACGAAGATGAGCAGACGTCTGCCTCGGCGTCGGGTCGTCGAAAATCCGTGACCCGAGGTCACGGAGACATGCGGAAAGTCGCGACGCGCACGCCGGGGGCGGACGTCAGCGACAGAGAATGTCGGCCACGCAGAGCGGGGTCACGCCGATGAGCGCCAACCGGATGGCGGCGCGGGCGGACACGTGACGGGACGACATGCGCAGCAATATGTATGACTTTTCTGCGCATGTCAACGTGACATCAGGGGCGCCCGTCAACTGCCGGGGTAGGGCCAGGGGTTGGCCCTGCAGTGGATTCCGTCGTGGTCGAGGAACTTGGTCTGCTGCTGCATGACCGGCGCCAGCTCGCCGTCCTTGTCGCAGGTGACGTGGCCGTAGCCGAGCCGGTGGCCGACCTCGTGGTTGATCAGCATCTGCCGGTAGGCGTGAATGCGATCCCCGTACGTCGTCGATCCCTGGGCCCACCGATAGGCGTTGATCATCACGCGCTCGGTGGCGGCCGAGTCGCACGAGACGTTGTCCTCGGTGGTGTCCAGACCGGACTTGGCACACCACTCGGCTGTCGTACCGGGACTGGCGAGCGTGATCACGAAGTCGGACTTGCCGGAGGAGACCCGCTGGAACGTACGGGCGCCGTTGTGCGCCCAGCTCCGGTCGTCGTTGAGCGTCTTCTGCACGGCCTGCGCGAACAGCGCCCCGTCGAGCCCGAGCCCCTGTTCCACGTCGACGCGGTAGGTGTACTTCTGCCCCTTGCCGGGCGCCTTGTCGACTCCGGGAACCGCGTCGAACTTCCCCGACCCCTTGAGCTTGGGGCCCAGCGCGTACGTCGTGGCCATCTTCTGCGCGTACGTCAGTGTCGCCACGCTGGGCGAACCCGACGGCGTCGGCCGTCCGTCCCCTCGGGAGGCCGAGCCCCGGGCGTCGCGGGCCTGGTCGGTCGCCGACCGCGCCCCCGCCTCGGTGTCGTCGCGCCCTCCGGCCACCTGTCCGGCCACGACGACGGCCAGCACGGTGGTGACCGCGGCGGCCGCGATCCCGGTGAAGGTGCGCCCCCTGGATCCCCTGGCCGACGCGGGCTCGCCCGTGGGCGCGGCGTCCTCGTCCCGGCCGGGGCGGGTGCCACGCGGGGCGGTGGCGACGCTGGCGGACCTGGCGCGGGGGACGCGGGGGGCGAAGACGTCGCCGTCCGCGCCGAAGACGTCGTCGTCCGCGTCGAAGGCGTCGACGTAGTCCTGTCGCGGTCCCGCCTTCCGCTGCCGCGGGAGGGCGACCCCGGGCCGTCCGGCGTTTCCGGCACTGCCCTGGGCGCTCAACTCGCCCCAGCCACCGCCCGCTTCACGCTGCTCGGGGTGACCGCCCCGGACCCGGGGGAAGCCGTTGGCCGGGGTTCCGTCGGGGAGACGCGGCATGCCGCGCGCGGGGGTGCCGTCCGGAAACCGCGGAAAGCCGTGCGCGGGCGTGCCGTCCGGCAGTCGCGGCGCTCCCGGGGCGTTCTGTGGGCCTCGTGAGCCCTCGGGGCCCTGCGAGCCCCCGTTCGTGGCAGCGTCCGGGCTGTCACCCTTGTTGACGGCTCGGGCAGACCCGCGCCGACTGTGGCGTCCCACCTCGCCCGTCAGCTCCCCGCGCTCTCGGCGGCACCGGAACGATCCGCGCGCACGGCACCACCGGCCCGGTCGTCCCCTCGCGCGCCGCCACCGGCCCGATCGTCACCACGCGGATCACCGGCCCGCCCGGCACCCTCCGCGCCACCGGTACGGCCGGCACCACGCGCGCCACCACCGGCCCGATCGTCACCATGCGGATCAGCGGTCGGGCCCGCGCCCTCCGCGCCACCGGCCCGACCGGCACGCTCCGTGCCACCGGTCCGACCGGCACGCTCCGTGCCACCGGTCCGGCCCGCTGCCTCCGCGCCACCGGCCCGGTGCGCGCCGCCGGAGCGACCGGCCGCCGCCGACTCGCCCGTGTCCGCGAGGAGTTCACGGAAGGCGTGCGCGATCGTCTCCGGGTATTCCATCATCGCCACGTGCCCCGCCTCCGGCAGGGTGAGCAGACGGGAGTCGCGGAAGGAGCGGGCCGCCTTCTGGGCCATGCGGTAGCCGACGAGCTGGTCCCGGCCGCCGTAGACGAGGAGTGTCGGCGCGAGGACCCGTTCCGCCTGGCGCCACAGCGCGTGCTGGCCACCCAGTGTGTAGGCGTTGACGAGCCCGCGCGCGGAGCGCGTCATCGCGTCCCAGAAGTACGGCAGCCGCTGCCGCCGTTCCATCTCCTCCACGGCGTGCCGGAATCCCTCGGGCGAGACCCGGGCGGGATCGCCGTAACAGAGCCCCATGACCCCGCGGACCCGCTGCTCGGCCGTCCACTCCCTGGTGTACCGGGTGAAGAGCGCGGCCACTCCGGGCACCGCCAGCAGCCCCGTCGGCACCGCCGTGCGCTGGATGCGCAGCTCGGGCAGCGCCGGCGAGACGAGGGTCAGCGTCCGTACGAGGTCAGGGCGCGTCGCGGCCACGCGCGTGGAGACCGCGCCGCCGAGCGAGTTGCCGAAGAGGTGCACGGGCCCGCGCCCGGAGGCCTCGAGGAGACGGATGACCGCCCGCGCGTGCGCCAGGATCGAGTAGTCGCCGTCGTCCGGCGGCGGGGAGTCGCCGAAGCCCGGCAGATCGACGGCCTCGCCGTCGACGGACCCGTCGAGCAGCTGCATCAGCGCCGACCAGTTCTGCGAGGAGCCGCCGAGGCCGTGGACGTACAGCGCGGGCGGGAGACCCTCACGCGCCGGCGGTCTCGACCGCACCGTCAGAGTGACCCCCGGCAGCCCGACCGACCTGAGCCGTTCGCCCTCCGCGACCCGGACGGGCGACACCTTCGGGAGCACGGTGGTGGCCGGCACGGACGGCAGCTCGGTCGAAGACATGCGGGCAATGTTACGAGACGATCACGCAGTGACTCATGTGTTCGCCGTCACAGACAGCACCTGGATCGCGTGGCGACCGGATTGGGTGTCTCCTAGGCTCGAACGGTGGGCACCCGTACGTGGCCCCCTGAAACACAGGGACGTTCTAGGAAGGGAGCCCGCCATGACCGTCGACCCCACCGATCCCGAGACGTTCGCCGACGAGAGCGCCGAGGCCGCGCCGGAACCGCCGGAGATCGACGTGGAAGCCCCGGAGAACGACGCCGCCGAGCAGCTCAGGGACGTGACGGCCGACCGGGACGACCCCCTGACCGAGGTCGACCCGGCCCGCGGCGACGAGGGCGACCTCATCGAACAGGCCCGCGTCGTCTCCCAGGACGAGGACGACTACCGGTGACGGTGAAGGAGCGCGTGGCGACGGGGCGGAGAGGGCCGCGCTGACCTGGGGTGAGGCACGCCCTTGCCCGAAGCATCCCCCTTTGAAACGTTCTGCGCGGCTGTCGCCATTGTCCGGTCCGTGAAATTCTGCGCTCGCACCGCGCACAGCAGGGTTACCGAAAAGTACGATGGCGGCGCGGCGCACACCGCGTGTGGACGACATTGGGAGGCGGCGTGACAGCCATCGAGCAGACAGAGGCGGCACGCCCGAGGGGGACGCGCCTGCCGCGCCGTGCCCGGCGGAACCAGCTGCTGGGCGCCGCCCAGGAGGTCTTCGTGGCGCAGGGGTACCACGCGGCCGCGATGGACGACATCGCCGAGCGGGCCGGCGTCAGCAAGCCCGTGCTCTACCAGCACTTCCCGGGCAAGCTCGATCTGTACCTCGCCCTGCTGGACCAGCACTGCGAGTCCCTCATCCAGTCCGTCCGCAGCGCGCTCGCCTCGACGAACGACAACAAGCAGCGCGTACGGGCGACGATGGACGCGTACTTCGCGTACGTCGAGGACGACGGCGGTGCCTTCCGGCTGGTCTTCGAGTCGGACCTGACGAACGAGCCCGCGGTCCGCGAGCGCGTCGACAAGGTCACCACCGAGTGTGCCGAGGCGATCTGCGAGGTCATCGCCGAGGACACGGGGCTGTCGCGCGCGGAGTCGATGCTGCTGGCCTCCGGGCTCGGCGGTCTCGCCCAGGTAGTGGCCCGTTCCTGGCTGCACAGTGACCGCAGCGTGCCGCGCGACCAGGCGGTCCAGCTGCTGACCTCGCTGGCGTGGCGGGGCATCGCCGGATTCCCGCTGCACGGCACGGACCACAACTGACGCCGCCGCGGGGGGACGTTTGTTCCCGTCCGATGTTCGCTGTTGGCGTTCTCGGGCGGAGCATGTACGTCCCCGCTCCGGGCTAATGTGTGCTGGGTACGGCGCGGAAGATCGCGCACTTCACTGACCGTCGGAGGGACATAGCCGTGGAGGTCAAGATCGGCGTGCAGCACGCGCCCCGCGAGATCGTTCTGGAGAGCGGTCAGAGCGCTGAGGAGGTCGAGCGCGTGGTGGCCGAGGCACTTTCCGGAAAGACGCAGCTGCTGAGCCTCACGGACGAGCACGGCCGCAAGGTCCTGGTCCCGGCCGACCGCCTCGCGTACGTCGAGCTGGGCGAGCCGGCGCCGCGCAAGGTCGGCTTCGGCGCGCTGTAGAGCAGACGCGACGGGAGGGGCCCGGCGACCGACTGGTCGCCGGGCCCCTCCCGTCTGTCCACCGCGTCACTCCCGTGCCGCGCCGACCCCGCGTCCGCGGCGACCCCCACACAGATGGAGCACACCGCGGCCACAGTCGAGGGTTGCATTCCGCAGGTCACGGGTAAGACGGGCTACGACGTAAAGCGCAGGCCCGGCCGTGTGGGAGGGATTCATCATGTTCTTGGAAGCGCTCGGTGCCGCACTGCTCGGTGTGGTGCTCGCCGGAGCGGCGGTCCACCGGCTGTCCCACCGTCTGCCCACCCGCTCCCTCGTGCTGGCGACAGGTGTCGCGGGGGCTCTCTTCGGCGCGTTCCTCACGCACAGCGCGCTGGGCCCCGGCAGCTTCCTGCTGAACCTCGTCGGCGCCGCGGTCGTCTCCGCGGCCTCGCTCTCGCTGCTGCTGCGCCCGGCCGGGCGCTTCCGCCGACGATCAGCCCCGGCGTAACGCCGGGACTTCCCGGGACGGGCCCGAGCCGATCCGGGCCCTGCCGTACCGAATCCGACCGGTTCCGAACGGACCGGTGCCCGCCCACCCGCGTGACGGGTCGGGCGGGAAACCTTTGTCCGGGCCGTTTCCGGCCCGGTGTCCGCGCCATCCTCGGTCGGCTAGGCCGCCAGCCCCAGCGCGGCCATCCGCTTGGTGTGCGCCTCGGTGATCCGGGAGAACATGCGGCCCACCTCGGCGAGGTCGAAGCCGTCGGCGACGCCGCCCACGAGCATCGTCGACAGCGCGTCCCGGTCGGCGACGACCCGCTGGGACTGCGAGAGCGCCTCTCCCATCAGCCGCCGTGCCCACAGCGCGAGCCGACCGCCCACGCGCGGCTCCGCGTCGATCGCCGCGCGCACCTTCTCGATGGCGAAGCTGGCGTGCCCGGTGTCGTCGAGCACACCCAGCACCAGGGCGCGGGTGTCGGCGTCCAGGCGCGCGGCGACCTCCCGGTAGAAGTCACTGGCGATCGAGTCGCCGACGTACGCCTTGACGAGCCCCTCCAGCCAGTCCGAGGGTGCCGTCTGCTTGTGGAAGCCGTCGAGGGCGGCGACGAACGGCTGCATCGCCGAGGTGGGCTCCTCACCGATCTCCGCGAGCCGGTCGCGCAGCTGCTCGAAGTGGTGGAACTCGGCGGACGCCATCTTCGCAAGCTCCGCCTTGTCCGCCAGCGTCGGCGCCAGCTTGGCGTCCTCGGCGAGCCGCTCGAAGGCCGCCAGTTCGCCGTACGCGAGCGCGCCGAGCAGGTCCACGACGGCGGCCCGGTACTGCGGCTCGGTGGAGGCCTGCGCCCAGTCCTGGGCGGCGACTCCGGTCGCCCGGGGGGCGGCTTCTGCGGGGGCGTCGGAGGTGTTGTCAGGCGTCGTCATGAAGCGCACAATAGCCCGCTCCATGCACAGTGAGAGCCCTTGGTCAATGACTGTGACGACGACTACGTAACCAATTCGGCCATCACATGTGCGCGTTTCCGGGGTACAGTGGTAATGCGCCCGCCGACTATTCGACGGGCCGCACGAATGAGGATGCCCGGTCGGTGGCCCGATCGGCTCCGACCCGACAGCCCTCCTCGTCCGTACGGCAGTGGTCGTACGGAACCCGGAGGGGGACCCTCAGCGGTTCGAGCGCTAGAGCGTCGGCAGTGGTCCCGTGTCCCTACGGCCCGCCAGTAACGAAGCCGACGTCCCCCGGCACGGTCCTGACACGACCCCCGCGCTCGCCTCGCACCGCGCACACAGAAGAGGCAGCACCCTGACTACTTTCCGAGAGCTCGGGATCCTTCCCGAGACCGCCGAAGCCCTTGAAGCCGTCGGCATCATCACTCCCTTCCCCATCCAGGAGATGACGCTCCCCGTAGCCCTGTCGGGCTCCGACGTCATCGGCCAGGCCAAGACCGGCACCGGCAAGACGCTGGGCTTCGGCCTCCCGCTCCTCGAGCGCGTCACCGTCCCCGCCGACGTCGAGGCCGGCCGCGCCAAGCCCGAGGACCTCACCGACGCGCCGCAGGCGCTCGTCGTCGTCCCCACCCGCGAGCTGTGCACCCAGGTCACCAACGACCTGCTGACCGCGGGCAAGGTCCGCAACGTGCGCGTTCTCGCCATCTACGGCGGCCGGGCCTACGAGCCGCAGGTCGAGGCCCTGAAGAAGGGCATCGACGTCGTCGTCGGCACCCCGGGCCGACTGCTGGACCTCGCGGGCCAGAAGAAGCTCAACCTGAAGCACGTGCGCGCCCTCGTCCTCGACGAGGCCGACGAGATGCTCGACCTGGGCTTCCTGCCCGACGTCGAGAAGATCATGAACATGCTGCCGGCCCGCCGTCAGACGATGCTGTTCTCGGCGACCATGCCGGGCGCGGTCATCGGACTCGCGCGCCGCTACATGTCGCAGCCCACGCACATCCGCGCCTCGGAGCCTGACGACTCGGGCGCGACGGTCGCGAACACCGCGCAGTTCATCTACCGCGCGCACAACATGGACAAGCCCGAGCTCGTCGCGCGGATACTGCAGGCCGACGGCCGCGGCCTGGCGATGGTGTTCTGCCGCACCAAGCGGACGGCGGCGGATCTCGCCGACCAGCTCCAGCAGCGCGGTTTCGCCTCCGGCGCGGTCCACGGCGACCTCGGCCAGGGCGCCCGTGAGCAGGCGCTGCGCGCCTTCCGCAACGGCAAGGTCGACGTCCTCGTCTGCACCGACGTCGCCGCGCGCGGCATCGACGTCGAGGGTGTCACCCACGTCATCAACTACCAGTCCCCCGAGGACGAGAAGACGTACCTGCACCGCATCGGCCGTACCGGCCGCGCGGGTGCCAAGGGCATCGCGATCACCCTCGTCGACTGGGACGACATCCCGCGCTGGCAGCTCATCAACAAGGCGCTGGACCTCGGGTTCAACGACCCGCCGGAGACCTACTCCACCTCCCCGCACCTCTTCGAGGAGCTGCACATCCCGGCCGGCACCAAGGGTGTCCTGCCGCGTTCGGAGCGCACGCGCGCCGGGCTCGGGGCGGAGGAGGTCGAGGACCTGGGCGAGACCGGTGGCCGTGGTGCGCGCGGTCGCGGTGACCGCGGGGGCCGTGGTGACCGCGGCGGCCGCGGTGACCAGCGCGGCGGCCGGGACGACCGGGCCGGCCGGGACGAGGCCCGTTCCGCCGACCGTGAGCGTCCGGCGGGTACGCCGCGCCGCCGTCGCCGTACGCGTAACGGCTCGCCGATGGACGCGGACCAGACGCTGTCCGGGACCACGACGCCGGTGGCCACGCCGGCTCCCGTGACCGACGCCGCCGTCGTGGCGGAGGACGTCACCGCGCCCCGTACCCCGCGCCGCCGTCGCCGCACGCGCAACGGCACGCCGGAGTCCCTGCCGGCCACCGCGGCGGCCGTGCAGCCGTCGGCCCCCGCGGCCGCGGAAGCCGCCGTCACGACGGCGGAGGGCCCCGCTCTGGACGCCCCTGTCACCGAGGCGCCGGCGCAGTCGCGCCGCCGCCGTACGCGCAAGGCGGTCGAGTCCGCGGGTGCTCCCGCGGACGCCACGTCCGTGGTCGTGCCGCGGACGCCGGTCGCCGAGGCCGCGAAGGCTCCCGAGGCCGCGCTGGTCGTCGAGGCCACGGAGCCCGAGGCTCCCGTCGCCACGCCGCGCCGCCGTACGCGCAAGGCGGCGGTCGCGGCTCCGGCCGAGACCGCGGTCGACACCGCCGAGGGTTCCGTCGACATCGCGTCCGAGGCCGTCGCACCCGCGCCGCGCCGCCGTACGCGGAAGGCGGCGGTCGCGGCTCCGGCCGAGGTCGCGGTCGACACGGTCGAGGCCGTGGAGGCCACGCCGCGTCGGCGTACGCGCAAGGTTGTCGAGTCGGACGCTGCCGTCGCCGCCGAGATCCCGGCGCAGCCGGCTCAGGAGACGGAGACCGTGGCTGCCAAGCCGCGCCGCGCCCGCAAGACCGCGGCCGCCGCCGAGGCCGCCGTCGACACCGCCGAAGGCACGGAGGCCAAACCGCGCCGGACCCGCAAGGCAGCGGCCACCGCCGTCACCGCGGAGACCCCGGACGCCGTCGAAGCCAAGCCGCGCCGCACCCGCAAGACCGCGGCCACCGCCGAGGCCGCCGTCGACACCGCCGAAGGCACGGAGGCCAAACCGCGCCGGACCCGCAAGGCAGCGGCCACCGCCGTCACCGCGGAGACCCCGGACGCCGTCGAAGCCAAGCCGCGCCGCACCCGCAAGACCGCGGCCACCGCCGAGGCCGCCCTCGACACCGCCGAAGGCACGGAGGCCAAGCCGCGCCGGCGTACGCGCAAGGCCGCCGAGACCGTCGACAGTGTCGCGGGCGAGGGAGTCGGTATTCCGGCTCAGGCCACGCAGGAGTCGGAAGCCGCGCCGCGGCGCCGGGCCCGCAAGGCCGTGGCCGCCACGGCGGCGGCCGAGGTCGCCGGTGACTCGGGCGAGGCCAAGCCCCGGGTGCGGCGGGCGCGCAAGGCCGCGGACGCCGTGGAGCGCTCGGAGAGCTGATCTCCTCTACGACGGCCCGGTCCCCCGTGCGGGGGCCGGGCCGTCGGCGTGTGCGGTGGTCATCGGGCGTCGCTGGGGGTGGAGGGGGTTTTCTCGCCCCCGCCGCCCCTTCCCGTCCCGTCCTCGGGGGCTCCGCCCCCGGGCCCCCGCTCCTCAATCGCCGGAGGGGCTGGATGCGCCCCAGGGGCTGGGTGCGTCCGAGAGGCTGGATGCGTCCCAGGGACTGGATGCGCCCGAGGGGCTGGATGCGCCCCAGGGACCGGATGCGCCCGAGAGGCTGGATGCGTCCCAGGGACTGGATGCGCCCGAGGGGCTGGGTGGGTCCCAGCCGGAAGGGCTGGATGTACCCAGGGGCTCAATGTGCCCAGCAAGGCCGCGTCGAGGTGCTCCCTATACCCTCTCCCCGTGAACAGCCAAGCCGCATTCAGCCCGCCGCCCAGTGCTCGTGCGTACGCGCTGCGGACCGCGCGCGGGGAGTTCGCCGTCGTCGATGTGCCCGTGGCGCCCGATGTGGAGGCCAAGGGGGTCGCTCTGCTGGTGCCCGGATTCACCGGGAGCAAGGAGGACTTCACGCTGCTGCACGGGCCGCTCGCCGCTCGCGGGTACCGGACCGTGGCCGTGGACGGGCGGGGACAGTTCGAGACCGTCGGGCCCGCGGATGACGAATCGGCGTACGCGCAGGAGGAGTTGGCGCGGGACGTGCTCGCGCAGGCCGCGGCGCTCGGTGTTCCCGTGCAGCTGGTCGGGCACTCCCTGGGCGGGCAGATCTCGCGGGCTGCCGTACTGCTCGACCACTCCCCCTTCGTCTCCTTCACCCTCGTCGCCTCGGGCCCGGCGCAGATCTCCGACTCCCAGCGACTGCGGGTGAAACTGCTGCGGGACGCGCTGGCGGTGATGAGCATGGCCGAGGTCTGGGAGGCGATGCAGGCGATGAGCCCGCCCGAGGAGGTCGACCTGCCCGACCGGGGCTCCGGCTACCAGGAACTGCTGCGCCGCCGCTGGCTGGGCAACCAGCCCGCCCAACTCCTCGCCACCGGACGACAGTTGTGCACCGAGCCGGACCGCGTCGCCGAACTGGCCGCCGTCCCGCTCCCGCTCCACGTGCTGTCGGGCGCCCGCGACGACACCTGGCCGGTGACACTCCTGGACGACATGGCCGTACGGCTGAAGGCGCGCCGGACGGTCGTCCCGGGGGCCGAGCACTCGCCCAACGTTGACCGGCCGCTGCCGACCGCCCGCGCCCTCGCCGACTTCTGGGACACCGCCGACGGGCAGCCCACCGGGTAGTCGGTCTCAGTACTGCGTCTGCAGGTGCTCCCAGAAGCCGTCCCGCAGTGCCCGCCGCAGGTCCGCCTGACCTCGGAGCGAGTACTGCAGCAGGACCTCCGCCTCCACCAGCAGATCCTGGTCCACCGAACCCGGCAGGTAGGGGTGTCCGGGCAGGAGTTCCACCAGGGACTCCCGGCCACGGGCGGCCAGCCACTTCGCGGCGATCTGCGCGCCCACGAAGCGGACGCCCTCCCGCGTCGGCCGGCCGGCCGTCGTCTCGTAGGTCGTCGCCGTGCGCCGGGCCACGTACGGCTTGAAGAAGTCGAGGTCGAGCGTGCGCTGGCTGTCGACCTCCCACAGCAGGGGTTCGGCCTGGTTGCGGCCTTCCGGCGCCTCGATGCCCCACAGGTGCACCCGCGCCCCGTACCCCTGGGCCGCCTCGACGGCGGACACCAGGTCCTCGTCCCCGCCGAGCAGGGCCGCGTCGCTGATGGCGCGGTGCCGGGCGAGTGACTCCAGGTCGGAGCGGATCAGGGAATCGACGCCCTTCTGCTGGTTGTTGGCGTTCAGGTTGCCGAGTCGCACCTTCACGTCCGGGAGTTCGGCGATGCTCTGCTGCTCACCGGTGTGGATACGGCGTCTCGCGCCGTCGTACCAGTAGACCCGCAGCAGCCGGCTGTCCGCGAAGATCGTGCGGGCCCGGTCGATGAGCGCCTCGATCAGCCCCTCGGTGTCCAGGTCGAAGGAGCGCCGGTCCTCCGTCCCCGCCACCAGTCGCCCCGCGGCCGCGTAGAGATAACCGGCGTCGACGAAGATCGCGTGGGTGGAAGGCGTCTTCGCCACCTCGGCGAGCATGCGCTGGAGCAGCTCGTTGGTGCGGTCGATGCGGGCGGTGAGCGCCGCGAGGTCGTCGTTCATCGCCTCCATTGTCCCGGCGGTCACGCTTCGAACACAACCGGTCCCGGTCAGTCTCGTTCACACCGCTTACCGGTCAGTAGTTAGGCGTTCGAAAAATTTCTTTAGCGTAGGGAATGTTTGTAACACGCGGCCTGTTCAATACGTATGGAGCAGGGGGCACCGATGCCTCGTGTGCCAGCCACCACCAGTAGTTCTCCTCAGGAGGATGACCAGACGAAGGGAGAAGCCCATGCGCTTCGAAATCATGCGACTCGACGATGTCGACGGTACGCCCGTTGACAGCACCGTCGTGGACGCCGCCTCCGTCAACCGAATCGTTCAGCAGGCTGCCTCGATAGGCCAGCGGCTGTGGATCCGGCCGGCCGGGACCTCGGCCTCATAACCCCAACGGTCCCACCACAGGTTCCAGAGCCCCGGCGCGCATCGACTCCGATGCCGCACCGGGGCTCTGCGCATGCCCGGGCATGCGCAGGGCTCAGCTCGCTCGTACGACCTGCGTGATCCCGTTGATGATCTGCTGTACGGCGATGGCGGACAGCATCATGCCCGCGAGCCGCGTCACCAGGACCACGCCGCCGTCCTTGATGACCCGGATGATCAGCAGCGAGTACCGCATCACCACCCACAGGACGACATGGATGGCAAGGATCGCCGACCACACCGACACCTGGGAGGCGACGCTGTCGGCCTTCTGCACCGCGAGGATGACGGACACGATCGCACCGGGTCCGGCCAGCAGCGGCATGCCCAGCGGTACGAGCGCGACGTTGACGTCCTTGGTCTGCTTCGGCTCGTCCGTCTTGCCGGTGAGCAGGTCCAGCGCGATCAGCAGGAGCAGCAGCCCGCCCGCGATCATCAGCGCGGGCACGGACACGTGCAGGTAGTCGAGGATCTGGTGCCCGAGGAGGCCGAAGACGGCGATCACCCCACCGGCGACACAGACAGCCTGGAAGGCCATGCGCTTCTGTACCTTGCCGGGCCGGCCGGCGGTCAGCGCGAGGAAGATCGGGGTGATCCCGGGGGGATCCATGATGACGAAAAGGGTGAGGAACAGGGAGCCGAAGACGGCGACGTCGAACATGGGTGAGCTACAGACCTTGCGAGGGAGGGAAACGGACGGGGGCGTGAGAGCGAGGAACCGAGCCTCAGACTCCGCCGGTGCCCGGAACCGGGAATGCGCCGGTCGCGCGCCGGGTGATCTCCCCGTAGACCTCGGGATCCGTCGTGTACTCGCCGAGCGAGACGGTCTTCCGGCTGCCGTGGTAGTCGCTGGACCCGGTGGTCAGCAGCCCCAGCTCTCCGGCCAGGCCCCGCAGCCGCGCCCGGGTGTCCGGGTCGTGGTCCATGTGGTCGACCTCGATGCCGTCGAGCCCCGCCGCGGCCATCTCCGCGATCGCGGAATCCGGTACGGTCCGGCCCCGCTTGGCCGCCGCCGGGTGCGCGAAGACGGTGACCCCGCCCGCGCCCTTGACGAGCCGGATCGCCTCGAAGGGGTCGGTCTCGTGCTTCGGCACGTAGACGCGGCCGCCGTCGGCGAGCCAGTCCGGGGTGAAGGCGTCGTTCACGGTCGGTACGACGCCGAGTTCGACCAGCGCCGTCGCGACGTGCGGACGCCCCACCGAACCGTCGCCCGCGATCCGCGCCACCTGCTCCCAGGTGACGGGCACACCGAGCTCCTGGAGCCGGGCGACCATGCCGCGCGCCCGCGGCACCCGGTCGTCCCGGACCAGCTCACGCTCGGCGAGCAGGGCCGGCTCCTCGGGGTCGAAGAGGTAGGCCAGCATGTGCATGCTGATGCCGTCGATACGGCAGGACAGCTCGGCGCCGGTGACCAGGGTGAGCCCGGCCGGCAGCGCGGCGCGGGCCTCCGCGTGACCGCGGGTGGTGTCGTGGTCGGTGAGGGCGACCACGTCCAGGCCGGCCGCGGCGGCGTTCCGCACCAGCTCGGCCGGCGTGTCCGTACCGTCGGAGGCCGTGGAGTGGCAGTGCAGATCGATGCGCACGACGCTGACTCCAGGCGGTGACGTGACGGACGGGGACGCTTCAGCATAGCGGCATTTCACCGCCCCCCTGTCACACCCGCACCCGCCCGGCGCCCCCTACACCTGAGCCCCGCGTGCCGAGCCGCTTAGTCGACGCACCCCCCGAGGCCGCGGGGAACAACGCGACCAGCCCACGGCGCCGCCAGAGGCCGCGGGGAACAACGCGACCAGCCCACGGCACCGCCGGGCGAACCCGCGCTCCGCGACCGGCCGGCGCACACCCACCGAACCGCACTCCCCCGCCCCACCGGCACGCACCCACCGACCCCCGAGCAGCAACACCCGGTGCGCTAGGGCTGGAGCAAGCGCGGCGACAACGCCCCGCACGGCACCAGTTCCACCTCGGCGCCGGCGTCCCGCAGATCGGTCAGCACCAGTTCGTCGTACATCAGCAGGCCCGACTGCTCGGGCCACACCACCGCCCACACCCACAGCCCGAGCGCCTCGCCCGCGAAGACGGCACGGTCGTCCGGGCTGCCGGTGACATGCCAGAGCGGGGTGGGGCGGCCGGCGGCGAGCACCTTGGCCTGGGCGGGCTTCTCGACGTTCATGTACGGCCCCGGGTCCGGGCCGTCGATGCCGGCGTAGCGCGCGCCGAGGCCGACGCCGAGTTCCTCGGCGACCAGGATCAGCTCCCCGACGCCGCCCAGCGGGCCGGGCCCGGTGCACGCGACGGCCGTGGCCCGCCCGCCGCTGCGGTCGTCGCCCGCGCAGGCCACGCCCGTGAACAGCCAGCCGACGGGCAGCGGCCACGGCATCCACACGGGCACCTGGGTGCGGTGCACGACGACGTCGAGAGCCTCGACGCTGGGCGGGATCACGGGCTGGAGCGGATGCACGGTGCCGTGCACATCGCACTGCCAGGCATCGGAGAAGAGTCCGGGAGCCCTGACCCGGCCACCACACTTCGGGCAACTGGGTTCGCCCCTCATAGAGCCCCACGGTCCTACCCCTGCTCCGCCACGTCAAGGACGATCACCCGTCCAGACGGTTGGCTTCACCAGGCAAAACTACATGTAGCTTGCATTAATTAGCTGCGCTAACTTATTATGTGTAAACGACAACGATCCAGATGGGAGCAGGCATGCACACCAGCACAGGAGGTCCCGCCGACGGCGACCCGTTCGACTCCGGAGCGGGCGGCATCCTGCGGCAGCCGAAGGCCGTGTGGGCGACCGCCGGCGCGTCCGTCGTGGCCTTCATGGGCATCGGACTCGTCGACCCGATCCTGCCGTCCATCGCCAAGGGCCTGGACGCCACCACCAGTCAGGTCTCCCTGCTGTTCACCTCGTACTTCCTCATCACCGCCGTGGCCATGCTGGTGACCGGCTTCGTCTCCAGCCGCATCGGCGGCAGGAAGACCCTGCTGCTCGGACTCGCCCTCGTCGTGGTCTTCGCGGGCCTCGCCGGCACCTCGGGCTCGGTCGCCGAGCTCGTCGGCTTCCGGGCCGGCTGGGGCCTCGGCAACGCGCTCTTCGTCTCGACGGCCCTCGCGGTCATCGTCGGCGCGGCGGCCGGCGGGAGCGCGGCCGCCATCCTCCTCTACGAGTCCGCCCTCGGCCTCGGCATGGCCTGCGGACCGCTGCTCGGCGCGCTGCTCGGTGACGCCAGCTGGCGCTACCCCTTCTTCGGCACCGCGTTCCTGATGGCGATCGGCTTCCTGTGCATCACGGTGTTCCTGAAGGAGCAGCCGCGGCCCACGCGGAAGACCTCGCTGCTCGACCCGCTCAAGGCGCTCGGCCACGGCGGCCTCGCCTCGGCGGCGGTCTCGGCGTTCTTCTACAACTACACGTTCTTCACCGTGCTGGCCTTCACGCCGTTCGTGCTGAACATGACCCCGTACAAGTCGGGCGCGGTCTTCTTCGCCTGGGGTGTGCTGCTCGCCGTCTTCTCGGTGATCGTGGCGCCCCGCCTCCAGGAGCGGTTCGGCTCCCTGAAGGTGCTCGGCGGCTCGCTGGTGCTGCTGGCCGCCGACGTGCTCGTCCTCGGGTACGGCGACCACACCACGGCCGTCGTCTGCACGATCCTGTCCGGTGCCTTCATCGGCGTGAACAACACCGTCTACACGGAGCTGGCGCTCGGCATGTCGGACGCCCCCCGCCCCGTGGCGAGCGCGGGCTACAACTTCGTGCGCTGGTTCGCGGCCGCGGCCGCGCCCTACTTCGCGCCGAAGATCGAGGAGTGGACCGACATCCACATCCCGTTCGTGGTCGCGGCGGTGACGGCGCTGCTGGGCGCGGTCGTGGTCGTCGTACGGCGTCGGGCGCTCACCCACGACGCGCAGGAGTTGGAGCCGCGGCACGCGGCGGAGGACGGGGTCACCGTCTTCGCCAACTGACCCGTGTCAGCGAGCGGTTGGTGACTTCGGTCACTCCAGCGGGACGGACGTGCGGGACGGATCCCGCAGGTCCGTCCCGTGCGTCAGCCACCGCTCCTGAAGCGCCTGGGCGCCGTGCACCCGCTTCCAGGCGGCCTCGTTGGGCGTCATCGGCAGCAGCGGCAGGAACCGTACGGGTTCGAGGGGCTCGTCGAGCTCCAGGTCCTCGACCAGACCGCCGGGCTCGGCGACCAGTACCGAGGTGAACGGGGCACCGGGCCACAG
Organism: Streptomyces sp. NBC_00289; assembly: GCF_041435115.1. NCBI lineage: Bacteria > Bacillati > Actinomycetota > Actinomycetes > Kitasatosporales > Streptomycetaceae > Streptomyces > Streptomyces sp. NBC_00289. The sequence continues at coordinate 3,874,236 of NZ_CP108046.1, forward strand.
GGGTTCACCGACGTCGAGGGAGGCGCCGGGCGCCACGACCACACCCTCGACCTGCGGGGACGCGGCGAGGACCGCGAGCGGGCGGAGCACCTTGTCGGTCTCGGCGAGGCCGCCGCGGACGGACAGGACCAGCTCGGCGCGCGGGCCCCTGACGGGGTCGGCGAGCACCGCGGTGGGGTCGCCCATCGGCTGTGCGGACATGCCGAGCGTGGCGTAGCGGACGACGTCGCCCTCCTGGAAACGCAGCACCTCGAGGCGGTCGGTACCGACGAAGGTGACCGCGGCGCGCGCGTCGGGTTCGCCCAGCGCGGTGCGCAACCGGGCCTCGACCAGAGGAAGAACATCTGCCATGCCGCGAGCATAGAACTCGCCAGTACAGGGCAAAGCAGCGCCTTGACACTTCGGTCGGCTGCTAGTCTTGCCCGGTGGTTCGGGGCAGCACGCAGAAGCGTCGCGATCGAGTCCCGACGCCGACGACACTCCCCTGTGGGGGTTCCCCCGAAGGGGGTTGGATCGTCCCTCACGAGGGACCGGCCGGAGGAGGTGGGGCTGCAATGGACCGAAGTCGACCGTGCAGTAGCACCCGCTCTTCCCGCCCCTGATGTAGCTGCTCTGGCTCTGGCTGGCTGCCACCTCTCGCACTCGCTTCACCGCGGAAGAGCGCTTCGTTTCGTTGTACCTGATTCGTCTGATCCGTCTGATCCGCGTCAGTACCTGTATCAGTAGCGAAGCTCGCCACCGCGACGGTGCGGTGCTCCCCGCTTTGTGGACGTGCCAAACATCTTTTCCCTGCCTTCGACGGCGGGGACACCCCTTGTAGGACGTCCCCATTCCGGGCAGTTCCACCCGTCAGCGGGCGGCCTTTCGTTGCTCGTTCGCGAAGGAGCCTGCCATGTCGATGATCCGCGACCTGCGTGCCGTGGTCCGCCCGTCCCGCCCCTCCCTGCGCAAGGAGAGCGGCGTCTACGACACCACCCGCGACCCCTCGACGCCCTCCGCCGTCGTCGACTGCGCCGTCTACCGCGACGGCGCCCGGGTCGAGACGGCGAAGCCGCTCACCCCGCACGAGGCGATGCGCCAGGTGCGGCGGGACGGCGGGTTCGTGTGGATCGGCCTGCACGAGCCGACCGAGGCCGAATTCTCCGGTATCGCGGGCGAGTTCGGGCTGCACCCGCTGGCCGTCGAGGACGCCGTGCAGGCCCACCAGCGGCCCAAGCTGGAGCGGTACGACGACTCGCTGTTCACCGTCTTCAAGACCATCCACTACGTCGAGCACGACCAGCTCACCGCCAACAGCGAGGTCGTCGAGACCGGCGAGGTCATGTGCTTCACCGGACGGGACTTCTTCATCACCGTCCGGCACGGCGGGCAGGGCTCGCTGCGGGCGCTGCGGCACCGCCTCCAGGACGACCCCGAGCTGCTCGCCAGGGGCCCCTCGGCCGTGCTGCACGCGATCGCCGACCACGTCGTGGACGGCTACATCGCGGTCGCCGACGCCGTCCAGGACGACATCGACGAGGTGGAGACCGAGGTGTTCTCACCGGGGCGCCGGGGCGGGGTCTCGCGCGGTGTGGACTCGGCGCGGATCTACCAGCTCAAGCGCGAGGTGCTGGAGTTCAAGCGGGCGGTCTCGCCCCTGCTGCGGCCCATGCAGCTGCTGAGCGAGCGGCCCATGCGGCTGGTCGACCCCGACATCCAGAAGTACTTCCGGGACGTCGCCGACCACCTGGCCCGGGTCCAGGAGCAGGTCATCGGCTTCGACGAGCTCCTCAACTCGATCCTCCAGGCCAACCTCGCGCAGGCGTCCGTGGCACAGAACGAGGACATGCGGAAGATCACCTCGTGGGCCGCGATCATCGCCGTACCGACGATGGTGTGCGGGGTGTACGGCATGAACTTCGACTACATGCCGGAACTGCACTGGAAGTACGGCTACCCCGTGGTCATGTCGGTCATGGTGGGGATGTGCGTGGGCATCCACCGCACGCTCAAGCGCAACGGCTGGCTGTGAGCGCGCGTGGATAGGCTGCTGCCATGACAAGCGAGCTGCTCGGCCAGGCCCTCGTCGAGGAGGCCACGAAGAAGTCCGGCCTCATCTGGGTCCGGGGCCCCGTCGGCCCGGCCCGCGCCCTGTGGCACGTGTGGCACGAGGGCGCGGCCTGCCTGGTCGGCGACGGGCCCGGCGAACAGCCGCTGCCGGGACTGGCCGCCGGCGCCGACGCCGAGGTGACGGTCCGCAGCAAGGACAAGGGCGGCCGCCTGGTGTCGTGGACGGCGAAGGTGGTGGAGCAGGCGCCCGGGTCACCCGAGTGGGAGGCGACGGTCGCGGAGCTGAAGGGCAAGCGCCTCAACGCCCCCGACGGCGAGGCGATGACGGCGCGCTGGGCACGCGAGTGCCGGGTGCTGCGCCTGGAGCCCACCGGAGCGACGGCGCCGCTGCCCGCCGACAGCCTGGCCGAGGCGCCACTGCCGTCACCGGCCACCACCCGCCTGCCGGCCCCCGCCGGTCTGCCCCGCCTGCTCCTGAAACGGCGGGGGCGCGGCCGGCCCAAGCCCTAGGTTCTGCCGGGTCAGGACGTCGGCAGCTGCTTGCCGTAGTCCACCGTGTCGCCGCTCGCCGGTGCCTTCACGGCGAAGTCCTGCCCCCAGTCGGAGAACCTGAGCGTCCCGGCGCCGCCCGCCCGCGCAAGGCGCAGCGGATACGGCTTGCCCTCCAGGGAGACGTCCAGGGTGCCGCCGGAGCCCTCGTCGCCGGTGATGCGGATGGTGCGGACGCCCGCCTGCTCGTGGTGGCCGTCGGTCGCCAGCTCGCCGTGCAGTGTCAGCAGACCTTCGAGGAGGACGTCCTTGTCCGTGAACCCGCTGAACTTCTTGTACGCCGGGTCGCCCTGCGGCACCTTCACGAACTTGCCGCCGAGCTTGTCGGCCGCCCCGGTGTCCCCGTCGCCGTCCGCCTGGTTCCAGAACCCCGCGTCCGCCTTCAGGTACAGCCGCTCGCCGATCCGCAGCAGCCGGAACGCCATGCCCTGGGAGGTGACCGAACCGCTGCCGCCGTCGGACTTGAGTCGCATGTCGAGGGTGTACGTACGCCCGCTGGTGACGACGCTCCCGGAGAGGTGGACCGCCTCGGCGGCCTCGGCGGCCGTCCGCGTCCGGGACTGGATCTGCCCGGGCTGGAGTTTGCCGACCCCGTTGGTGCCGGCGTCCGGATCGTCACCGCCGCATCCCGTCAGCCCCGTTCCCGTCACCACCAGGGCGCACACCGCGCCCGCCAGTGCGGTCCTGCGGGTACGGCGCCGGGAGATCGCAGTCACAGGTGGGTGCCTTTCTGACGGGGGTCCGGAGCGGCGTACGGCAGCGTACCGGGGCGGTGGCGGCCGAGCGGAGTCAGCTCGTCCGAAGCGCTCACCAGGGCGTATCCGAACGGGACGGGCTAGCCTGAAGCCCACCCGAGCGGGCAATGGGGATAAGACACCCGGCATCGGGACACCCGGCGGAAGCGGAGCACTGCGGCAGGACATCCCACAGGACTCTCCTCACGACACCGAGCACGCAGTACGCGATACGCGGTACGAACCCGCACGAAAAGGAAGCACAGTCATGGCAGCGGGCGTCCCGCGGATCTTCGTCTCGCACCTCTCCGGCGTCGCCGTCTTCGACCCCAGCGGCGACCAGGTGGGCCGGGTGCGCGATCTGGTCGTCGTGCTCCGGGTGGGGCGACGGCCGCCCCGGGTGCTCGGACTGGTCGTCGAACTCTCCACGCGGCGCCGCATCTTCCTGCCCATGACCCGGGTCACCGGCATCGAGTCCGGCCAGGTCATCACCACTGGCGTGCTCAACGTCCGCCGCTTCGAGCAGCGGCCCACCGAGCGGCTGGTCTTCGGCGAGCTGCTCGACCGGCGCGTCACGCTCGTCGAGACCGGCGAGGAGGTCACCGTCCTCGACGTGTCCGTCCAGCAGTTGCCGGCCCGGCGGGACTGGGAGATCGACCGGGTCTTCGTCCGCAAGGGCGGCAAGGGCGGCGCGTTCCGGCGCAAGGGGGAGACGCTCACCGTCGAGTGGACCGCCGTCACCGGCTTCTCCCTGGAGGAGCACGGGCAGGGCGCGGAGAGCCTGCTCGCCACCTTCGAGCAGCTGCGCCCCGCCGACCTCGCGAACGTCCTGCACCACCTCTCCGCCAAGCGGCGCGCCGAGGTCGCCGCCGCCCTCGACGACGACCGCCTCGCCGACGTGCTCGAGGAACTGCCGGAGGACGACCAGATCGAGATCCTCGGCAAGCTGAAGGAGGAACGCGCCGCCGACGTCCTGGAGGCCATGGACCCCGACGACGCGGCAGACCTGCTCTCCGAGCTGCCGGAGGAGGACCAGGAGCGGCTGCTGAGCCTGATGCAGCCCGCCGACGCGGCCGACATGCGGCGCCTGATGTCGTACGAGGAGCACACCGCGGGCGGTCTCATGACGACCGAGCCGATCGTGCTGCGGCCCGACGCGACCGTCGCCGACGCGCTGGCCCGCGTCCGCAACGCCGACCTGTCCCCCGCCCTCGCCGCCCAGGTCTACGTCTGCCGGCCGCCCGACGAGACGCCGACCGGCAAGTACCTGGGCACCGTCCACTTCCAGCGACTGCTGCGGGACCCGCCGTACACGCTGGTCAGCGCGATCATCGACGACGACCTGCAGCCGCTGGAGCCGGACGCGGCCCTGCCGGTCGTCGCCGGTTTCTTCGCGACGTACGACATGGTCGCGGCACCCGTCGTCGACGACGCGGGAGCGCTGCTGGGCGCGGTGACGGTGGACGACGTACTGGACCACATGCTGCCGGACGACTGGCGCGAGACGGAGTTCCACCTCGACGAGGGCGAGGGGGTGACCCCGCATGACTCCTGAGCGCGAGAGCGGCCGCGACCGCACGCCCGCCGGCGCGACCGCCGCCACCCGGCACCGCCCCCGGCTCGACCAGCCGCGCCCGCCGCGCCGCCGGCTCGTGCCGGAGTGGGACCCGGAGGCCTTCGGCAGGCTGTCGGAGCGCATCGCGCGTTTCCTGGGCACCGGGCGGTTCATCGTCTGGATGACGATCGTCATCATCGTCTGGGTGCTGTGGAACATCTTCGCGCCGCGTGACCTGCGCTTCGACAACTACCCGTTCATCTTCCTGACGCTGATGCTCTCGCTCCAGGCCTCCTACGCCGCCCCGCTGATCCTGCTCGCGCAGAACCGGCAGGACGACCGCGACCGGGTCAACCTGGAGCAGGACCGCAAGCAGAACGAGCGGTCGATCGCGGACACCGAATACCTCACCCGCGAGATCGCCGCCCTGCGGATCGGCCTCGGGGAGGTCGCCACCCGCGACTGGATCCGCTCGGAGCTGCAGGACCTGGTCAAGGAGCTCGACGGCAGGCACGACGGCCACGGCGGGCGCGACGCTCACGAGGGTCATGTCGTATTCCCGGCAGAACGACCGCACGGACGTGACGTAGACGACCGCTGACGGGGCTTACCGGCGCCCCCGTGCGGCGCCGTACCATCGTGGTTATGGCTACGGAAGACGCGGTGCGCGAAGCACTGTCGACGGTGAACGACCCCGAGATCAACCGGCCCATCACCGAGCTGGGGATGGTCAAATCGGTGGAGATCGGTGCGGACGGAGCGGTCGCGGTCGCGGTGTACCTGACGGTCTCCGGCTGCCCGATGCGTGACACCATCACGCAGCGGGTGACGGATGCGGTCTCGCGCGTCGAGGGCGTCACGCGCGTCGACGTCGAACTCGACGTGATGAGCGACGAACAGCGCAAGGAACTGGCGACCGCGCTGCGCGGCGGCCAGGCCGACCGCGAGATCCCCTTCGCCAAGCCGGGCTCGCTGACCCGCGTGTACGCGGTCGCGTCCGGCAAGGGCGGTGTGGGCAAGTCGTCGGTGACGGTGAACCTGGCGGCGGCGATGGCCGCGGACGGGCTGAAGGTGGGCGTCGTCGACGCCGACATCTACGGCCACTCCGTGCCCCGCATGCTCGGCGCCGACGGCCGCCCGACCCAGGTCGAGAACATGATCATGCCGCCGTCCGCGAACGGCGTGAAGGTCATCTCGATCGGCATGTTCACCCCGGGCAACGCCCCGGTCGTCTGGCGCGGCCCGATGCTCCACCGGGCACTCCAGCAGTTCCTGGCGGACGTGTACTGGGGCGACCTGGACGTGCTGCTGCTGGACCTGCCCCCGGGCACGGGCGACATCGCGATCTCGGTGGCCCAGCTGGTCCCGAACGCGGAGATCCTGGTGGTGACCACCCCGCAGCAGGCGGCGGCCGAGGTCGCCGAGCGGGCCGGGTCCATCGCCGTGCAGACCCACCAGAAGATCGTCGGCGTGGTCGAGAACATGGCCGGGCTGCCCTGCCCGCACTGCGGCGAGATGGTCGACGTCTTCGGCACGGGCGGCGGCCAGTCGGTGGCCGACGGCCTGACCCGTACGACGGGCGCGGCCGTTCCGGTGCTCGGCAGCATTCCCATCGACGTCCGGCTGCGGGAGGGCGGCGACGAGGGCAAGCCGGTCGTCCTGACGGACCCGGACTCCCCGGCGGGCTCCGCGCTGCGGGCCATCGCGGGCAAGCTGGGCGGACGGCAGCGCGGGCTGTCGGGCCTGTCGCTGGGAATCACCCCGCGCAACAAGTTCTGACGGACGGACACACCAGGACCCCCGGGGAGCATGGGCGCCCCGGGGGTCCTGGTGTACGTCGTCGTGTCCGTCGTCGTGTCCGTCGGCCCACGGGGGCGCCACGGTCGGGGCCCCGGCTACGCGTACGCCGAGATGTCCTTGATCATGGCGAAGCCGAGTCCGTACGCGCTCATGCCCCTGCCGTACGCCCCCACGTGCACGCCCGCCTGCGTCGATCCGGCCAGCACCCAGCCGAACTCGGACTCGCGGTAGTGGAAGGGCGTCGGTACGCCGTCCACGGGCAGGGACAGCGTGGACCAGTCCTCGCCCGCGAGGTCGTCGGCGAGGGCCCACGCGGTCTCGGTCTGCTGGTCCAGCCAGTCGTCGCGCAGCGAGTGGTCCATCTGGCCGGGCCAGGTGAAGGACAGCAGCCCCACTCCCGCGAGCCAGGCCGCCGAGGACACCGAGGTGGCCTCCAGAAGGCCCGTGCCGTCCGCGCTGCGCCGCACGGGGTTGGCCGCGACGGTCACCACGACCGCGAACTTCTCCCGGTCCTCCGTGCCCTCGTTGCGTACGGAGGGCTCCTCACCGTGCCCGATCGAACCGTGCTCGACGGCCCCGTCGGCCGCCGTCCCGACCTGCATCAGCCAGCGCGGCCCCGTGAAGGCCTCGTCGAGGCCGTACCACGGGAAGGGCGCCAGGAGGTAGCCGTCAACCGTGCGCCGGGCGGAGGGGACCTGCTGTGCACCCTCCGCGGCCGGCGTCTGCGCGACCGCTCTGCTCGTCGTCTCCATTGGGCCGGACGCCTCCTCGCTCTCGTCGGATCGGAGCGGCCCGCCCCCCTTCGGGCGTACTCGTCCGGTCCGCACAACAACTCGGCAGCATAGCCACCCCGCCACGGACAGCCGGGAAACCGCCCGCCGCGTGGCCTCCCGAATCGCCCAGGGGGCCGGGTCGAGGCCCTAGGACCGGTCGGCAGACGTATGAAACGCGTCACGTACGGCGGTGCGGACGACCTCGGACGGCGACGCGTACGACGTGCTCGTGAGCTCGGATGGCGTGCGCGCTCAGAGGGCGCACGCTCAGCGGCCTACGGGCTCAGGGAGCGTGCGGGCTCAGGGAGCGTGCGGGCTCAGGTGGCGTCCGCGTCGTAGGGCGGCCGGTCGTCGTCGCCGGGGTTCTCGGGCTTCTTCGTCATGTCGACGCGGCCACCGGAGGAACCGGACGAGGAGGGCGAGGACGCGTCCGTGTCGCGGCTGTGGACCGCGTCGGTGACCTCGGCCATCTCCTTCTTCAGGTCGAAGCCGTTGCGGATCTCCTTCAGCCCCAGCTCGTCGTTGTCCAGCTGCTTGCGGATGAACGTCTTGGGGTTGAGGTCCTCGAACTCGAAGTCCTTGAACTCCGGGCCGAGTTCCTGCCGGATGTCCGCCTTCGCGCTCTCCGAGAACTCGCGGATCTTGCGCACCGTCCGCATGACGTCCTGGATGACCTTCGGGAGCTTGTCCGGACCGAAGACGAGCACGGCGAGGACAACGAGCGTGACCAGCTCGAGCGGTCCTATGTCATTGAACACCTGAAGCTCCTTGCGATGTCCTCGGTCCGCGGCCCTCGGTGGTCGGTGCGGTCTTCCGTGGTCCGGGCCGGGTCCACGGTACCCGGCGATCCCGTACGACCGGTACTGTCCCGAGCGCTCCGAGTGGTGGTACCTGAGTGGTTTTCCGGCTTGTTTGCCTTGTCGGGCCTCGTGTGGAGCGGGCGGCGGAGCCGTTGGTGTGAGGTTTCTGTGATTCTCGGGCCGGTGTCCCGGCGGCTCCGGCTCAGCCGCCGTCGGCGGAGCCGAGGACCAGCGAGATCCTGCGTTCGGCGCCGTCGCGTCGCACGGTCAGTTCCAGTCGGTCGCCGGGGCGGTGGGCGCGGGTCCTCACGATGAGCTCCTCGCCGGAGTGGACCCGTCGGCCGTCGACCTCGGTGACGACGTCACCGGCCTTGAGCCCGGCCCGGTCCCCGGGGCCGTCCTCAGTGACCGGGGAGCCCCCGTCGCCGCTCTTCGTGCCGACCCGCGCGCCGTCGCCCGAGTAGTCCATGTCGAGGGTGACGCCGATCACCGGGTGGCTCGCCCTGCCGGTGTTGATGAGCTCCTCGGCGACGCGCTTGGCCTGGTTGACGGGGATGGCGAAGCCGAGGCCTATCGAGCCGGCCTGAACGTCGTCCGTGCCGGTGCCGCTGTCGGCGGACCGGATGGCCGAGTTGATGCCGATGACGTGGGCCTCGGCGTCGAGAAGGGGCCCGCCGGAGTTGCCGGGGTTGATGGGGGCGTCGGTCTGCAGCGCGTCCACGTACGAGACGTCGCTGCCGTCACCGCTCTCGCCGCCGGCCGTGATGGGCCGCTCCTTGGCACTGATGATGCCGGAGGTGACGGTGCCCTCCAGATCGAAGGGGGCACCGATGGCGACGACCGGATCACCGACCCGGACGCCGTCCGAGTTGCCGAGGGCCATGGGCCTGAGACCGCTCACCCCGCCGACCCTGACGACGGCGAGGTCATAGCCGCTGTCCCGGCCGACGACCGTGGCCTTGGCCGTGTCCCCGCTGTTGAAGGTCACGGATATCGCGCCGTCCTGCCCGGCGGACTCCACGACGTGGTTGTTGGTGAGGATGTGACCCCGGTCGTCGAGGACGAATCCGGTGCCGGTGCCCGACTCCCCGTCGCCGGACTTCCCGGTGCCGGTCACGTGCAGCGTCACCACGCTGGGCAGCGCGCGGGCCGCGATCCCGGCCACGCTGTCCGGAGCCCTCCCGGCGGGCGCCGGCGCGGCCTGCGGCAGCTCCACGTCCCCGATGCCGCCGTTGCGCTCCAGATACGCGCCTGTGGCTCCTCCGACGCCCCCGGAGACGAGCGCGAGCAGCACGGCTCCACCGACGAGAGCCTTCCGAGCCCGCCCCCGTCGCTGCTCCCTGCTCGGCGAGGCGGCGCCGGTCTGCTGGAGCGGGGCGGGGACGGGCGCCCAGGGGTCGTAGTTCTGCCAGGGGGTGGAGAGGGCCGGGGCGGGAATGTCGTCTGCCGGGGCGGGGGTAGGGGCGGGGGCCGGAGCGGGAGGTGATGGTTCGTGAGGTGCCGGGCTCGCGGTGCCGCGCGTGGCCGCGGCCGAGACCGCGTGGTGCTGCTCCGGCGGGGCGGGGACGGGCGACGTCGCCGCGCCCCCGGTCGTTGCGGGCATGGCGTCCGCCGGGACGGGTCGGGCCAGCTCGAAGTCGTCCCCGGGACCGGGACCGGACCCGGATTCGAAAACGGAACCGGAACCTGACCCGGAGGGCGCTGTCCCGCCATGGCCGGTCGAGATCGGACGTTCGAGTTCGAAGTCGCCCCCGGCGGTGCCGATCGGCATCGGCACCCCGGCGTCGTGCGGCTCCGCCTCGTACGGTTCCGGGACCGCCGCGGCTCCCTTGACCGGCCCCGCGGGGTCCTGTCTGCGAGGACGGCTCCACCACTTCGCCCGCGTGGGCTTCCCCTCGTTCACTGCTCTCCCCACAGCTGGTGCCCCGGACCTGTCCCTGGATTCAACCAGGTTCGCGGGCGACCGCGCAGAGGCCGGTCAGCGGGAGAAAGCGGAGGAGGAAGGGGAGGAAGTGGCGTCGGGGACGGGCGCGGCGAGCAGGCCCGGGGCCGTGAGCTCCCCGGCCGTGGACCAGGAGGTCAGGGTGAGCGGCGGGGTGGCCGTGAACGGACGTATGAGCGGGGACATGACGGCGGCACCGGCCATGACGGGCGCCGTCAGGGAGTGCACGGCGTCCTCGGCCCGGCTCAGGCCGGTGGCCGTCATCCCGGGCAGCAGCGGCGCGGACACCGCGGTCGAGGCCACCGCCGGGACATCGCCCAGCGAGGCCTGGCCCTGCCCCTGTGTGAGCAGCGAGCCGGTTCCCCGGCGGCGCTGGCTCTCGGGGGCTGCGGCCGCCCCGGTGCCCTGGGAGCGGGCCGGGGTGACATTGCTGCCGGCGCCGGTGCCACCACGGGCTTCCGCGGCCGTGTCGGCCGGTACGCCGGTGCTGACTCCGCCGAGCGCGATCGCGGCCAGGGACACGGCCCCGGCGGCGGCGAACGCGAACCGCATGCCGCGCGAGGCCGACCGGTCGGCCTCATGACGGCTGACGTCGTGGATCCGGAAGCCGCGGTCCGCCGAGGCGGCGGGCAACACGGAGCCGTGCGGCCGCACGGGGATGTAGTTGAACTCGAAGCGCTCCGCGCGTCGCAGCCCGAACGCGCCGGAGACTCCGGCGCCACCGGGGCGCCCGGGCAGCCCGGCGAACCCTCCGCCGGGCGGCGGGGACTGGCCGTCGTCGGGGCCGCCTCCACCGGGGAGTTCCTGGAGGCGGGCCAGGAAGCTCTCGGAGGGCGGCGGCGGGGCCGCCTCCGCGAAGACGTTCTTCAGTCGGCGCTGGGCGTCGGCCTCGGCCTTGCATTTGGCGCAGGTGGCCAGGTGTGCGAGGACGCGGTCGCGTGACTCGTGACCGAGCTCTCCGTCCACCAGGGCGGCGAGTCGGTCGCCCAGGTGCTGCTCGGCCAGAAGCCGCTCTGCGGAATTGGGTCGTGTTCCACTCACGCGGTCGCGCCCCCTCCTCCCAGAGCGGGCACGCGGGCCATGAAGGAACGGCGCTCGGCGCGGGCTTCGGGCGAACGGTGCGCGAGGGCCTTGCGCAGCTGCGAGCGGCCGCGGTGGATACGGGAGCGGACCGTGCCGAGCTTGACGCCCAGGGTCGCGGCGATCTCCTCGTACGAGAGTCCCTCGATGTCGCACAGGACCACCGCGGCGCGGAACTCCGGGGCGAGGGTGTCCAGCGCCTGCTGCACGTCCGCGTCGAAGTGGGCGTCGTTGAAGAGCTGCTGGGGGGACGGCTCGCGGCTGGGCAGCCGCTCGGCCGCGTCCTCGCCCAGCGCGTCGAAACGGATGCGCTGCTTGCGGCGGACCATGTCCAGGAAGAGGTTGGTGGTGATGCGGTGCAGCCAGCCCTCGAAGGTGCCCGGCGAGTACGTCGACAGCGAGCGGAAGACGCGGACGAAGACCTCCTGGGTGAGGTCCTCGGCGTCGTGCTGGTTGCCGGTCAGGCGGTAGGCGAGCCGGTAGACCCGGCCGCTGTGGGTGCTGACGATCTCCTCCCACGTCGGAGGAGTCCACGCCGGCCCGTCCGCGTCGGTCGTGAAGGTCGCGGTCTGGGCGTGGTCAGCGGCGTGGCTGTGGTCAGCAGCGGTGTCGTTCACGGATCTCGGCCTGCCCGCCGATCCGAGAAGGCGCCTCAGCGCTCCTCCCCGATCCACAGACGTAGCCGCACCTCCCCTGTCGGCTCTGATGGTGTCCAGCGGAGCCCCTACCATAGCCACCTCGCCCGTTAGCTCCGGATAAGCGGTTTTACGAGAAATTGATGTGTGCTGGTACCGCTCGTGTGCCTGCGTCGGCAGTTGCCTGAGCACCGGCCCCTCATCGTGATCCAACCGTGTCCCCCCGCGTCGTCTCCCACCCCTCTAAACGCCCGGTCCCATCAGCAGGTTCCCGGCGGCAACGGATACAGTCACGCCCAGGCAACCACGGGGACAGGAGAGGGTCATTACCGGCAACCGGCAGACAAGCTGGGCGTTCGCCGACGCCTATGTCGCCGAGGACGAAGCGCTGCGCTGGGCCCGCGACCGGGCCCGTGAGGCGGGGCTGCGCTCGGTGTCGCCCGGCACGGGCGCGGCGCTGCGGTTGCTGGCGGCCTCCGTGGACGCGAAGGCGGTGGCGGAGATCGGCACCGGCACCGGTGTCTCCGGCATCCACCTGCTGCACGGCATGCGGCCGGACGGGGTACTGACCACGGTGGACCCGGAGCCGGAGCACCAGCAGTTCGCCCGCCAGGCCTTCCGCGCGTGCGGTTTCGCCAGTAACCGGGCCCGCTTCATTCCGGGCCGCGCGCTGGACGTCCTGCCCCGGCTCGCGGACGCCGGCTACGACCTGGTCTTCTGCGACGGCGACCGCCTGGAGTTCCTGGACTACCTCGCTGAATCGTTGCGCCTGCTGCGCCCCGGTGGCCTGGTGGTCTTCGAGGGCGTCTTCGCCAACGGCCGGACCGTGGACTCGGGTCCGCAGCCCACCGAGGTGCTGCGTCTGCGGGAACTGCTGCGCGCGGTGCGCGAGAGCCAGGAACTGGTGCCGTCACTGCTCCCTGTGGGTGACGGACTGCTGTGCGCGGTCAAGCGCTGACCCCCTGAACCCTGCTCGACGGCGGAAAACAATCGCCCCGGCACCGCGTACGGTGCCGGGGCGACTGAAGGGGTATGGTCGCTCCCGCGTCAGCCGACAACCTTCTTGAGGGCGTCGCCGAGCGCGTCGGCCTCGTCAGGGGTCAGCTCGACGACGAGCCGACCGCCGCCTTCGAGCGGAACGCGCATGACAATGCCCCGCCCCTCCTTTGTCACCTCGAGCGGGCCATCGCCCGTTCGCGGCTTCATGGCCGCCATGCTCGTTCCCCTTCCTGAAACCAGCTCATCGTCAAAGCCGACGGCCCTGGAGGGCACGCGCAGCCCGACATGGGACACGCGACACCGGCATCGAACACATTGCTTCCAGGCCATTATCCCGCATCTCAGGACCCGATGACCAACATCAGTCGGCATCGCTTGGGCAACGCGCCCGAGCAAAACCACTCAATTCGGCGATGTGACTGCGATACTGCGCCGCCGCACGGACTTCCTCGCACCGGAAATCTTCCGGAATTCTTTGACGCAGGTCACACGTACGGCCCGGTCCCCCGCCGGTGATCTCCGCCATGCTGTCCTTCGGACGACACCAAGGCGTACCGAGGGGTACGTCCGAGCCGCGACACCGGAGGGGTTACACCATGGCCGACACCGTGCTCTACGAGGTGAACGACGGGCTCGCGACGATCACGCTGAACCGCCCCGAGGCGATGAACGCGCTGGACATCGCCACCAAGGTCGCCTTCCGTGACGCGGTACGGTCCGCGGCGGCCGACGACGCCGTACGGGCGGTGCTGCTGACCGCCGCCGGGGATCGGGCCTTCTGCGTGGGCCAGGACCTGAAGGAGCACATCGGGCTGCTGGCCGCCGACCGGGAGGCGGGCACGGGGCAGACCATGACCACGGTGCGCGAGCACTACAACCCGATCGTGCGGGCGCTGACGGGCATGGCCAAGCCCGTGGTGGCCGGCGTGAACGGTGTCGCGGCCGGGGCCGGCTTCGGTTTCGCGCTGGCCGCGGACTACCGGGTCGTGGCGGACACGGCGGCCTTCAACACCTCGTTCGCGGGCGTGGCGCTGACCGCCGACTCGGGGGTCTCCTGGACGCTGCCGCGGGTCGTGGGCCCGGGGCGCGCCGCCGACCTCCTGCTCTTCCCGCGGAGCATCAAGGCGCAGGAGGCCTACGACCTCGGCATCGCGAACCGTCTGGTGCCGGCGGCCGAGCTGCGCGCCGAGGCCGAGAAGGTGGCGCGGGCGCTGGCCGAGGGGCCGACGGTGGCGTACGCGGCGATCAAGGAGGCGGTGGCCCACGGGCTGTCCCACTCCCTGGAGGAGACCCTCGACAAGGAGGACGAGCTCCAGGCACGGGCGGGCGCGTCCGAGGACCACGCGATCGCCGTCCGCGCGTTCGTGAACAAGGAGAAGCCGAAGTACCTGGGGCGCTGAGCGCCGGCCGGGCCGCTCAGGCCCGCCTCGCCACGCAGTCCGCCAGGTGGTCGTCGACCAGACCGCACGCCTGCATCAGCGCGTACGCGGTCGTGGGGCCGACGAAGCGCAGGCCCCGCTTCTTGAGGGCCTTGGACAGGGCCGTCGACTCGGGCGTGATCGCCGGGACGTCCCCGAGGGCCTTCGGGGCCGGGCCCGGGGCGGGCGCGTGGGACCAGATCAGCTCGTCCAGCTCGCCCGGAGCCCAGTCGGCCAGCACGCGCGCGTTGGCGAGGGTCGCGTCGACCTTGGCGCGGTTGCGGATGATGCCGGCGTCGGCGAGGAGGCGCTCCCGGTCGTCGTCGGTGAAGACGGCGACCGAGGCGATCCGGAAACCGGCGAAGGCGGTGCGGAAGCCGGGGCGGCGGCGCAGGATCGTGATCCAGGACAGGCCGGACTGGAAGGCCTCCAGGCTGAGCCGCTCGAACAGGGCGTCGTCGCCGTGGACCGGACGGCCCCACTCCTCGTCGTGGTACGTCACGTACTCCGCGGCCGACAGGGCCCAGGGACAGCGCAGCGCGCCGTCCGGGCCGGCAAGGGCGGTGCCGTCGGTCACTGCTGGTCCTCCGGGGCGTGCCACTGCCGGTGGTCCTGGGCGGGCTTCTCCATGGAGACGTGGTCCGGGGCCCGCGCGCCGGCCAGTGCGGACTCCAGGTCGGCGATGCGGGCGTCACGCTCGGCGAGTTCGGCGCCGAGGCGGCCGAGGGCGTCGTCGACGTCGGCCATGCGGTAGCCGCGGGCGGCGAGCGGGAAACGCAGGCTCTCCACGTCCGCGTGGTTCACCGGGCGGTCGAGGGGCAGAGGGTCCTGCAGCCGCTCGGGGGCGGCCTCCGGCAGCGGCGCGTCGCCCCCGCCGCCGCCCACCACGGCGAGCGTCACCGCGGCGACGACCACGGCGAGCGCGACGACCAGGAACAAGAACATAACCATCGCTGGGTCCCCTCGAATGTGTCAGGGGACGATCGTGCCATGCGAGGCTGACAGTCAGGGCCGCAGGCGGCCGAAGACCAGCACGTACCAGGAGAGGTCACAGGGGATGCTCAGGCTGGGCAGGCGCGAATTCGAGGCGCACGAGCCGGTGATCATGGCGATCGTGAACCGGACCCCGGACTCCTTCTACGACCGGGGGGCCACCTTTCTCGACGAGCCCGCCCTCGCGCGCGTGGAGCAGGCGGTGGCGGAGGGCGCGGCGATCATCGACATCGGCGGCGTGAAGGCGGGGCCGGGCGAAGAGGTGACGGCCGAGGAGGAGGCGCGGCGGACCGTCGGGTTCGTCGCGGAGGTGCGGCGCCGTTTCCCCGACGTCGTGATCAGCGTGGACACCTGGCGGCACGAGGTCGGTGAGGCCGTGTGCGAGGCGGGAGCCGACCTGCTGAACGACGCGTGGGGCGGCGTCGATCCGCGGCTCGCGGAGGTCGCCGCGCGGTACGGGGCGGGCCTGGTGTGCACGCACGCGGGCGGCGCCGAGCCGCGGACCCGGCCGCACCGGGTGGCGTACGACGACGTCATGGCCGACATCCTCCGGGTGACCGTGGGGCTGGCCGAGCGGGCGGTGTCGCTGGGGGTGCCCCGGGAGTCGGTGCTGATCGATCCGGGGCACGACTTCGGGAAGAGCACCCGGCACAGCCTGGAGGCGACGCGGCGGCTGGAGGAGATGGTGGTGACGGGGTGGCCGGTGCTGGTGTCCCTGTCCAACAAGGACTTCGTCGGGGAGACGCTGGACAAGCCGGTGAAGGAGCGGGTGCTGGGCACGCTGGCGACGACGGCGGTGTCCGCGTGGCTCGGGGCGCAGGTGTACCGGGTGCACGAGGTGGCGGAGACGCGGCAGGTGCTCGACATGGTGGCGTCGATCGCGGGGCACCGGCCGCCGGCCGTGGCGCGGCGGGGGCTGGCGTAAGGTCTTCCCGCCCTGCCCCCGCCGGCTCTGCTTCCCTCCCGGGGCCCCGCCCCTGAGTCCGCGCTTTCAGACGCGGGCGGGGCCGATCAGCGCCCCGCCTCCTTCGACACCAGGGCCACCGCCTCGTCCACGTCGTCCGTGACGTGGAAGAGCAGGAGGTCCTTCTCCGCGGCCTTGCCCTGCGCGACCAGCGTGTTCTTCAGCCAGTCGATCAGGCCGCCCCAGTACGCGCTGCCGAACAGGACGATGGGGAAGCGGGTGACCTTCTGGGTCTGGACCAGGGTGAGGGCCTCGAAGAGTTCGTCGAGCGTCCCCAGCCCGCCGGGCAGGACCACGAAGCCCTGGGCGTACTTCACGAACATCATCTTCCGGACGAAGAAGTAGCGGAAGTTGAGGCCGATGTCGACGTACGGGTTCAGTCCCTGCTCGAACGGCAGCTCGATGCCGAGGCCGACCGAGGTGCCCTTCGCCTCGCAGGCGCCCTTGTTGGCGGCTTCCATCGCGCCGGGACCGCCGCCGGTGATCACCGCGAACCCGGCCTCGACCAGGCCGCGGCCCAGCCGGACGCCCGCCTCGTACTCGGGCGAGTCCACCGGGGTCCGCGCCGAGCCGAACACGCTGATGGCGGCGGGGAGTTCGGCCAGGGTGCCGAAGCCCTCGATGAACTCCGACTGGATGCGCAGCACCCGCCAGGGGTCCGTGTGGACCCAGTCCGACGGGCCGCCCGCGTCCAGCAGGCGCTGGTCCGTCGTGCTCGCCTGCACCTGATCGCGCCGTCGGAGAACCGGCCCCAGGCGCTGCTCCTCCGGCGGCTGCTTCTTCCCCTCGGGGTTGCCGGTAGCCATGTGCGCTCCCTCCGATTGCAGGTCTTTCCACCTCAGCGTAGATCTACGCGGGTTACGTGCGGGGGACGTGAGCGTGTCCGCCATGAAGCGCCGTCGGACGAGCTCCCCCGCCGTGCCCTTCTTACGACGTCAGCCAGTGGCGCAGACGTTCCTCCGCCTCGGGAATGAGCGAGGCCCGCACGCGCTCGTCGACCCGGTGGGCCAGAAGCGGCGCGCCGGGGCCGTAGTTGACCGCGGGCACGCCCAGCGCGCTGAAGCGGGCGACGTCGGTCCAGCCGAACTTGGGCCGGGCCTCGCCGCCGACGGCCGCCATGAAGGCCGCCGCGGCCGGGTGGGTCAGGCCGGGGCGGGCGCCGCCGCTGTGGTCGTCGATGACGAACTCGTCCACACCGCAGTCGGCGAAGTACTCGCGCACGAACGCCTCGGCGTCCTCCGCGCTGCGGTCGGGCGCGTAGCGGAAGTTGACGACGAGCGTGCAGGCGTCGGGGATGACGTTGTTGGCCACGCCGCCTTCGACGCGGACGGCGTTGAGGCCCTCGTGGAACCGGAGTCCGTCGACGACCGGCGTGCGCGGCTCGTAGGCGGCGAGCCTGGCCAGCGCGGGGGCCGCCGCCTGGATCGCGTTGGAGCCCATCCACGCGCGCGCGGAGTGCGCCCGCTGTCCCCGGAACGTGAGGAACACCCTGAGCGTGCCCTGGCAGCCGCCCTCCACCTGACCGTCCGTCGGCTCGAGGAGCACCGCGAAGTCGCCTTCCAGCCACTGCGGATGGGCCTCCGCCACGTGCTTGAGGCCGTTGAGGTGCGCGGCGACCTCCTCGTTGTCGTAGAAGACGAAGGTCAGGTCACGGTTCGGGGCCGGGACCGTGGCCGCCAGGCGGAGCTGGACCGCCACCCCGGACTTCATGTCGCAGGTGCCGCAGCCCCAGAGCACGCCGTCCTCGTCCATCCTCGACGGCACGTTGTCCGCGATCGGGACCGTGTCGATGTGTCCGGCGAGGATCACGCGCTCGGCGCGGTCCAGGTGCGTGCGGGCCACGACGTTGTTGCCGTACCGGTCGACCGTCAGGTGGGGAAGGTCCCGCAGGGCGCTCTCGATGGCGTCCGCGAGCGGCTTCTCGCTGCCGCTCTCCGAGGGGAAGTCGACGAGCTGCGCGGTCAGCCGCGCGGCGTCCAGCGTGAGGTCAAGCGGGGTATCGGCCATGTCGTCGACCCTAGTACCCGGGGGCCGGCATCCTCCTTCCCACCCGGCGCGGAGATCACGGGGCCCTCCAGTACCTTGTACGCGTGCCAGAGCCGTCCCCCACCTCCCCCAAGCGTCGCCGCGGACGCCTCCTCCGTGTCGGCGCGGCCTTCGT
Organism: Streptomyces sp. NBC_00289; assembly: GCF_041435115.1. Taxonomy (NCBI): domain Bacteria; kingdom Bacillati; phylum Actinomycetota; class Actinomycetes; order Kitasatosporales; family Streptomycetaceae; genus Streptomyces; species Streptomyces sp. NBC_00289. The sequence goes on from NZ_CP108046.1 coordinate 3,892,688, forward strand.
GGTCCTGCTGTCCGTCGCCGGTTACCTCGTGGTGCAGTACGTCACCGGTGGGGCGGGCGGACCCGGCTGCAAGGTCGTGTCGAAGGACGGGGACGCGGCGGCGTACGAGCTCACGCCGGAGCAGGCGGTGAACGCGGCGACGATAACGGCGGTGGGCACCGGGCGCGGGCTGCCCGAGCGGGCCGTGACCATCGCGTTGGCGACCGCGCTCCAGGAGTCGGGGCTGCGCAACATCCGCCACGGGGACCGGGACTCGCTCGGCCTGTTCCAGCAACGGCCCTCGCAGGGCTGGGGCACGGCGAAGGAGATCATGGACCCGACGTACGCGGCGGGCGTCTTCTACGAGCATCTGGCCAAGGTGCCCGGCTACACCGGACTGCCGCTGACCGTCGCCGCGCAGCGCGTGCAGCGCAGCGGCTATCCGTCGGCGTACGCGAAGCACGAGCCGGACGCGGTGCTGCTCTCCGCCGCCCTGACCGGGACCTCTCCCGCCACGCTGACCTGCGACGGGCGCCAGAGCGCCACCGTGGCCGCGGGTCCGGACGCGGTGCGGTCCGCGCTCGTCAGGGACTTCGGGCGCGATGTACTGGAGCCGGTGAACGCGGAGGTGGGCGGCTCGAAGGCGTCGCCCTCGCCGACGGCGGCCCCGTCCGCGAGCGGCGACGGTCGGACCGTGACCCTGCCGGTGACCGCCGACCCGGACGGCGCCGGGGGCGACGGCCGCGGCGCCCGGCAGCGGGGCTGGCAGCTGGCGCACTGGGCGGTGGCCAACGCCTCCGCGCTGCACATCGAACGCGTCGCGTACGCCGGCCGGGAGTGGACCGCCGGGAACACGGACAGCCAGTGGCGTACGAGCGGGGCGCGGACGGACACCGGGGCGGGCGCAGTGCGGATCATGACCGCGCAGTAGTGCGGTCGATCACCCGCAGGGGTCATGCGGGCCCGGTGCGGAGAACGGTGCGCGGGTATGCGGCCGCTCATCGTCGCAGTAGCCGAATCCCTTGGGAACAAAGGACTGCGTGGACTCGACACACTGTCGATCCGGGCACCCTTTGCCCGTTTTTATCCGCAACCGATAATGCGACACATTGCCAACTCTTTACGTCGGGGCGCCGCAACCTTCACGGACTTCGAGCGGTAGTCACTGCGTCCGAGCCCGGACGATCAACCGCAGGTCGGTCCACAGCCGGTCGGTCTGACAGCGGTCGATCTTGCGGGCGCGGGCGGACAGTTCATCGTTCTCTCCCGTCGAAGGAGCACCATGTCCCTCCCCCTGACCCGCCGGATCGCCCGTGCCGCGCTGCTTGTCGCCGCCGGAGCGGCCGCCGGGGTCGGTGCGGCCGGCGCCGCCAGTGCGGCACCCGACCTTCCGGCAGCCCCCAACCTCGGCGGACTGACCGCCCTGGACGGGGCGAACGTCGGCAACACCATCGACGGAGCGGCCCAGAACGTCGCCGGGCTCGCGGGCGACACCGGCGGCAAGGCCGTCAAGAAGGCCGTACCCACCGCCGGCAAGACGAGCGGCAAGGCCGCCAAGAAGGCGACGCCGGTGGCACAGAAGGCCGCGGGTGAGGCGGCCGGGTCCGCCGCGCGCATCCTCGGTGACGCGACGAAGACGGCGACGAAGGGCGGGCTGCCGACGACCTCCCTGACCAAGGGCGGGCTGCCGACGAGCTCCCTGCCGACGGGCTCCCTGCCGACGCAGGGGCTTCCGCTCGGCGGCTGACGCCTGCCGCGCCCGGTTCGACCGGCGGCGGGGCCCGGGACGCGTTCCCGGGCCCCGCCGTTCGCCGTCTGCGGACGTCGGGGGGGCCGAGCGTCGTGTGCGGACGTCGGGGGCTCGGCAGGGCGGTTACAGGCGCCCCACGGCCGCCCGGACGCGTTCGTCCGTCGCGGTGAGGGCCACGCGGACGAAGTTCTCGCCCGCAGTGCCGTAGAAGTCACCCGGGGCCACGAGGATGCCCAGGTCCGCCAGGTGGGCGACCGTGGTCCAGCAGGACTCGTCCCTGGTGGCCCAGAGGTAGAGGCTGGCCTCGCTGTGCTCGATGCGGAAGCCGTGCTTCAGCAGCGCCTCGCGCAGGGCCGTACGGCGGGCCGCGTACCGGTCGCGCTGCTCGCGCACATGGGTGTCGTCGCCGAGCGCCGCGATCACGGCGGCCTGCGTCGGCGCGGACGTCATCATGCCGCCGTGCTTGCGGATCTCCAGCAGGGGACCCAGGACCGCCGGGTCACCGGCCAGGAAGGCCGCCCGATAGCCGGCCAGGTTCGAGCGCTTGGAGAGGGAGTGCACCGACACGATGCCCTCGAAGGAGCCGCCGTTGACGTCGGGGTGCAGGACCGAGACCGGCTCGGCCTCCCAGCCCAGCTCGACGTAGCACTCGTCCGAGAAGAGCAGGACGCCGTGCTCGCGGGCCCAGGCGACGATCCGGGTCAGCTCGTCCTTGCCCAGCACCTTGCCCGTCGGGTTCGACGGCGAGTTGAGCCAGAGCAGCCTCAGGTTCGTCGGGTCCAGGTCCGTCGGATCGTCGTAGACCTCGTACTCCGCGCGCGCCAGCCGGGCGCCGACCTCGTAGGTCGGGTAGGCCAGGCGGGGGTGGGCGACCCGGTCGCCGGGGCCGAGGCCCAGCTGGGTGGGGAGCCAGGCGACCAGTTCCTTGGAGCCGACGATCGGCAGGACGTGCCGGTGCGTCACCCCGCGGGCGCCGAGCCGGCGCTCCACCCAGCCGGTGATCGCGTCGCGCAGCCCGGGTGTGCCCCAGACGGTCGGGTATCCCGGCGAGTCGGCCGCGTCGATCAGCGCCTTCTGGACCAGCTCGGGAACCGGGTCGACCGGGGTGCCGACGGACAGGTCGACGATGCCGTCCGGGTGGGCCTCGGCCGTCGCCTTGTACGGCGTCAGCTTGTCCCAGGGGAAGGTGGGGAGACGGTCGGAGACTGCGGACACGGGATCTGACTCACTTTCTCGTACGGCAAACGCCCCGGCCCGTGCGGCGATCAGGCCGTACGGGACCGAGGCGAAGGGCCTCTCCCCGGTTCGGGCGGGGCCGAGCACCGGGGAGGACGCGGGCCGCGCTTACTGGTTCTGCGGCGGCAGCGCGGCGACGAAGGGGTGGTCGCGCTCGATCAGGCCCAGCTTGCTGGCGCCGCCGGGAGAGCCGAGTTCGTCGAAGAACTCGACGTTCGCCTTGTAGTAGTCCTTCCACTCCTCCGGAGTGTCGTCCTCGTAGAAGATCGCCTCGACCGGGCAGACCGGCTCACAGGCGCCGCAGTCGACGCATTCGTCCGGGTGGATGTACAAGGACCGCTGGCCCTCGTAGATGCAGTCGACCGGGCACTCCTCGATGCACGCCTTGTCCTTGACGTCGACACAAGGCTGCGCGATGACGTAGGTCACGCTGTCGTTCCTCCTCGATAGGGCGCTGGCGGGCCTCCACAGGCTCCGCCGCCTGGCGCGCGGGAGCGCGGCGTCGTCGATGCCCGCCTCTAGTATCTCCGTTCCCGGGCATGATCCGAACAGGAGGGGTGAACCGACCTGTGGAAATCTCTGCGACCGGACGTCTCGTGGTCCGTCTCACCGCCGCTGACGTGGGCAAACGGGTCTCCGTACGGTCCATGATCGAACATGCGGCGGCGGGTGAGAAGTTCACCGACACGGTCGGTGTTCTCACATCATGGGACAAGGGTGTGCTGCGGATCACACGCAAGGACGGCCGCAGTGTCCGTATTCCGGAATCGGCGCTGGTGGCGGGCAAGATCGTGCCCCCGGCGCCGGCCCGCCGACGCGGCCCCGCCGCCTCCTACGAGGAGCTGGCGCGGGTGTCCTCGCGCGCGTGGCGGCCACTGGTGAGCGAGCGGCTGGGCGAGTGGGAGCTGCGGGCCGCCGAAGGCTTCACGCGGCGGGCGAACTCCGTGCTGCCGCTCGGCGACCCCGGCCTGCCGCTCGACGAGGCGCTGACCGCCGTACGGCGCTGGTACGGCGAGCGGGAGCTGCCCGCCTACGTGCAGACCGCCACCGGCGCCGCGGGGACGCAGGAGCTGCTGAGCGCGGAGCTGGAGCGGCGGGGCTGGGTGCGGGAGGTGACCGCCGAGCTGTGGACCGGCGCGCTCGCGCCGGTGGCCGACCGGGAGGAGGCCCCCGGCGTCCTGCTGTCCCGGGAGGCGGACGAGGCCTGGCTCGCGCGCTATCAGCGCAAGGGGGTGAGCGAGGTGGCCCTGAAGGTGCTGGGCAGCGGCCCCTCGGTGTGGTTCGCGACCGTGCCGGGTGCGGCGGCGGGCGCGGCTCCCGCCGCGATCGGGCGGTGTGTCGTCGACGGACGGTGGGCGGGCTTCGCCGCCGTCGAGGTGGATCCCGCGCTACGGCGGCGGGGGCTGGCCGGGACCGTGATGACCGCGCTGGCCCGGCGCGCGCTCGACGAGGGCGCGTCGGCCGGGTGGCTGCAGGTCGAGACGGACAATGTGGGAGCGCAGGCGTTGTACGACCAGCTGGGTTTCACGGCGCACCACGCGTACCACCACTACCGCGAACCGGAACGCGTCGAACCCGGAAGTGCCGGCACCGGCCGGTACCGATCGTCCTGAGAGGGCACGAGCCAGCTATGCGTCCTCCCTATCCCCCGCCGCCCGAGCGCTCCGCCGAACTACGGCAGCGGTTCGCCGCAGAGGCGCGCTCCGAGCGTCCCGACCTGTCCGCGCTGTGCCTGCTGCTCGGCGCGGAGGCCGACGGGGAGCTGGACGACGCCGGGCTCGACAGCGCGCAGATCGAGCTGGACAAGCTCGCCGGACAGCTGCCGTTCCGGCCGGGCGGACCGCGCTCGTGGGCGGTCGCGCTACGGGAACTGCTGGGGGAACGGTCCGGGTTCCGCGGGTTCCCCGCGGACTACCAGCGGCTCGAGTCCTCGTTGCTGCACCGGGTGCTGGCGCGACGGCGGGGGCTGCCGATCCTGCTGTCGGTGCTGTGGATGGAGGTCGCGAGACGGGCGGGGGCGCCGGTGTACGGGGTGGCTCTGCCGGGGCACTTCGTGGTCGGGTTCGGCACCGAGGAGCAGGTGCTCGCCGATCCCTTCGACGGGGGGCGCGTGCTGAGCGGGTCCGACGCGGAGCTGCTGGTGGCGGGGGCCACCGGGGCGCCGTTGCATCCGTCGATGCTCGGTCCCGCGGAGCCGCTGGAGGTGGTGGTGCGGATCCTGAACAACGTCCGGGCGTGGGCCGCGGCGCGGCCCGAGCGGTCGGACGTCTCCCTGTGGGCCGTCGAGTTGTCGCTGCTGCTGCCCTCGCATCCGGCGCGGTTGCGCTACGAGCGGGCCCAGTTGCTCGTGCAGCGGGGGGACTTCGTCGAGGGCGCGGCCGAACTCGACGCGTACGCCGAGGTGGTGGGCGCGGTGGACGAGCCGGCCGCGGCACGGGTCCGGGACCAGGCGCACGCCGCGCGGGCGATGCTGAACTGAGTCCCCGGCGCCTCCCGGGGACGCGGTCGGCCGCGTCTCACAGCCAGCCCTTCTCCCGCGCCGCGCGGACCGCCTCCGCCCGGTTGCGTACCGCCAGTTTCTGGATCGCCGTGGAGAGGTAGTTGCGGACCGTCCCCTGGGACAGGTGCAGGGCCGTGGCCAGTTCGGCGTTGGTGGAGCCGTCCGCCGCCGCCCGGAGAACCTCGCGTTCGCGGTCGGTCAGGGGGTTGGCGCCCCCCGCCAGGGCCGCCGCGGCGAGCGTGGGGTCGATGACCCGTTCACCGGCCAGCACCTTGCGTACCGCGGCGGCGAGTTGGGCGGCCGGGGCGTCCTTGACCAGGAAGGCGTCGGCGCCGGCTTCCATCGCGCTGCGGAGGTAGCCGGGGCGGCCGAAGGTGGTCAGGACGACCAGCTTCACCCCGGGGAGCTCCCGGTGCACCAGGCCCGCGGCCTCGATGCCGGTCGCGCCCGGCATCTCGATGTCCAGCAGGGCAACGTCCACGTCGTGCTCGCGGGCGGCGGCCAGGACCTCGTCGCCGCGCGCCACCTGGGCGACGACCTCGATGTCGTCCTCGAGGCCGAGCAGTGCGGCCAGCGCCTCGCGGACCATCGACTGGTCCTCGGCGAGCAGGACCTTGATCGTGCGGCTCATGCGCCGGATCCTACGTCGGCCGCGCCGCCGGCCGGCACGCGGGCGACAAGCCGGAAGCCGCGCTTGGTGCGGCCCGCCTCCAGGGAGCCGCCCGCCTTCTCCAGGCGCTCGGTGAGGCCGGTGAGGCCGTTGCCCGGCCCCTTGCCGGAGCCGCCGGAGCCGTCGTTCTCGACGGACAGTTCGCACACCGGCCCGTCGAGGCTCTGGCGGTGCAGCACCTCGACCGTGCAGCGCCCGGCGCCGCTGTGCCGTACGACATTGGTGATCGCCTCGCGCAGCGCCCAGGCGAGGGCCGACTCGCTCTCCTCGGGGACGCCGGTGAGGTCCGGTTCGGAGGGCAGTTCGGCGATGACTCCGGCCGCCGTCAACGCGACCTGCGCGCCCGCGAGTTCGCCGTGCAGGCGCGGGCGGCGGTAGCCGGTGACGGCCTCGCGCACGTCGACGAGGGCCTGGCGGCTGACCTGTTCGATGTCGGCGATCTGCTGGGCCGCCTTGTCGGGGTGGCCCGGCAGCATCCGGCCGGCGAGCTCGCTCTTCAGCGTGATCAGGGACAGTGAGTGACCGAGCAGGTCGTGCAGGTCGCGGGCCAGCCGCAGCCGTTCCTCGTTCGCGGCGAGCTGGGCGACGGTGGCCCGGGCCTTGCGCAACTCTATGGTCGTCCGCACCAGTTGGCCGACGCCGGTCATCGCGAACCCGATCAGCACCACGAGCAGCACCAGGTCCATGGCGTCCCGCTCGCCGATTCGCAGGCCGACGAGCACCATGGTCGCGGCGGTCAGCGGGATCGTCCAGTACGCCATGCGCAGCGGCAGGGCCGCCCCGCACGCGACGGAGACGTACACGTAGAGGCCGAGCCACTCCGTGCCGAGCGTGAGGCACAGGACGGTGGCGACGACCGCGAGACCGAGGATCAGGGCGCCGAGCGTCCGCCCGGAGTACGCCCTGCCACCCATGTTCCGGAAGACCAGCGACAGGTAGACCGCGACGAAGGCCAGCAGGCCCAGCCAGCCGGCCACGGTCGCGCCCGTGGTGTGGTCGCCGGACACCAGGTCGTGGACCGGCGAGCTGAGGAAGACGAGCCAGACGACGATCCACACGGTCTTGCGCAGCGCCTCGCGGAGGTTGCGGGGCGACTGTCCCATGCGCGTCAGCGGGGCCGGCCGGGCCTCGTCGGGGTAGCTGCTCACGCCTTCAGCGTGTCCTTCCGGTACAGCCAGGCCGCGCCGCCCGCGAAGAGGGCGAGGAAGACGGCGAGGATGGCGACGTCCTTCGCGTGCGGGGCCTGGCTCTGTTCGATGGCCCGCCCCAGGGCAGCGTACGCGTGCGTGGGCAGCCACTGCGCGATGTCCTGGAGCCACTGCGGGAACGTCGTCGACGGCATCCACAGGCCGCCGAGCATCGACAGGCCGAAGTAGGTGATCATCGTGATCGGGCGGACCGCGTCCCCGGACGCCAGGTAGCCGATGGCGACACCGAGCGCGGCGAAGACCAGGCTGCCCGCCCAGATCGCGCCGGTCAGGGCGAGCCACTGCCAGGCGTCCAGCCGTACGTCCTTCACGACCGCGGCCACGACGAAGACGATGACGATGGACGGCAGGCTGACGACGGCGGCGCTCGCGGTCTTGGCGAGGACGTAGCCGCGGCCCGGAAGGGGCGTCAGGCGCAGCTGCCGTACCCAGCCGCTCTCCCGCTCCTTGGCGATGCGCTCGCTGTTGCCCATGAGGACGGCCGTCAGGGCGCCGAAGGAGGCCATGGAGACCATCATGTACGTCGGGACGGTCAGGCCCGTGCCGTCGACCCTGGTGGTGGCGTCGGCGTTGCCCGCGATGAGCAGGAACAGCGCCGAGGGGTAGATCACCGAGAAGAACAGGAACTTGCGGTTGCGCAGGGCGCGGACGAGTTCCAGCTTGATCAGGCTGTTCACAGCGACTTCGCCTCCTCGGCGGCCGTGATGGCGACGAAGGCCTGCTCGAGACCGAGTCCGGCGACCTCCAGGTTGCGGGGGTGGACGCCGAGTCCGTACAGGGCGTGGACGGTCGCGTCGGCGTCGGAGGACTGGATACGGACGGTGTGGCCCGAGATGTCGATCGAGGTCAGGAAGGGCAGGTTGCGCAGGGGCTCCTCGTCGAGGGGGCCCTCCAGGTCGAACGACACCCGGCGCGCCCCCGCCTTCGCCTTGATCTCGGCCGCGGTGCCGTCGGCGAGCAGCCGCCCGCGGTGCAGCACCAGCACCCGGTCGGCGATGGCGTCGGCCTCCTCCAGGTAGTGCGTGGCGAACAGCACGGTCCGTCCCTGGTCGGCCTGTTCGCGCATGGTGGCCCAGAAGGCCTGGCGGGCGGAGACGTCCATGCCGGTGGTGGGCTCGTCCAGCACGATCAGGTCGCTGTCGCCCGCGGTGGCGAGGGCGAAGCGGACGCGCTGGGCCTGGCCGCCGGAGAGCTTGTTGACCTTGCGGTCGGCGATCTGGGTGACGCCGGCCCGGGCCAGCACGTCGGTCACCGGGTAGGCCCTCGGGTGCAGATCGCAGGCCAGCGTGACCAGTTCGCGGACGGTGACCTCGTCCATGAGTCCGCCGCTCTGCAGCATGGCGCCGACGCGTCCGGCGACGATCGCCTCGCGCGGGCCGGTGCCGAAGATCCGCACCGTGCCGCTGTCGGCCTGCTTGAGGCCGAGCAGCAGGTCGAGCGTGGTCGACTTGCCGGCCCCGTTGGGGCCCAGCAGCGCCACGGTCTCCCCCGGGTGCAGGCGCAGCGTCAGACCGTCCACGGCCCGGACGTCCCCGTAGCTCTTGCTCACCTGCTCGAACCCGACCACCTCGGTGGCGGTGGTCGTCGTTGTCGTCGTCATGCCCACCATCGTGGCCGCGCGGGCCCGCCGTCCGGCAGTGTCGAGGGTCCTGACCGGCGGATGACAGATGTCATGTGCGGTAGGTGCCCTACGACGGGAGGGGGCACCCGGCGCGTGCCGGGTGCCCCCTCCCGTTCGAAGTGAGGCCTGTTGCGGCACTAGCTCGGGGTGGTGTCGATGACGCCGACGCGTTCCGCCGACGTCTTGCCGCCCAGGGCCTTCCGCAGCGCGATGACGACGTCCTGCGGCAGGACGTCACGCTTCCCGCTCGCGCCGTCGATCTGCACGCCCTGGAAGGTGGCGCCGTACGCCTCCTTGAGCGCCTCGAGGTCGTACGTGTCCACGAGCTTGCCGTCGACGGCCTTCACGCCGAGGATCTTCGGCAGTGACACGGGGCCGAACTTGATGCTGTGCACGGCGTCGGTCTGCACGGTGACGAGTCCGGACATCGCCGGCTTGGCGAACTCCTTCATCATCCGGTCGACCTCGGCGTTCGAGATGGTCGGCTGCTTGGTGGTCGTCGCCACCGCCACCGGCGCGGACGCGTCCGTCTCCACCTGCGTGCGGTAGGCCTCCTCGACCGCCAGGGTCGACTTGCCGACGTCGATGCCCTTGCCCGCCTTGCCGTACACGGCGACGGCCTTGCCGGACTTGAACGTGATCGTGCCCTCGGTCGCCGAGCCGGAGCCGCCGGCGGCGTCCTCCAGTGCGGCGTGCAGCTTCTCCTCGTCGACCGGCATGACCGGGTCGACGACCCGGTGGTTGCCGAACAGCGAGCCGATGACCGAGACCGGGTTGTAGTCGCTCTGCGCGGCCGCCCGCACCGTGGCCTGGGTGTCGAACTGGAGGCCGGCCTGGTCCGGCTTGAGCGCGACGGTGTCGCCGCCGACGGACAGCTTCAGCGCCTTGTTCACCCGGTCGCCGAAGGCGTCGTCGAGCTTCTTCACGGCGTCGTCGCGCGTGCCGCCGCCGATGTCGACGCCGAGCACGGTGGTGCCCTTCGGCACGTCGGAGTGGTTCATCAGCAGACCCGCGCCGTAGGCGAGGCCCCCGATGAGGAACGCGGCGACGAAGAGCAGCACCAGCTTGCTGCGGCCCTTCTTTTTCTTCTTCTTGGACGAGGCGGCCGCGGGCACGTTCTGCGCGACCGGCTCGGGCAGCTTCGGAGGCGTGTGCGGCAGCGGTCCGTCGGTGCGCGCGCCCGGCCCGAACGGCGAGTTCTGGCCGGTCGACGGGACGACGGGGATACCGCTGGTGACGGTGTGCCCGGAGACGTTGTCCGCGGGCCGGTAGCCGGGCGTGCCGGATTCGGAGGCCGGCTTCTGCGGAGTCAGGATCGCGGTGTCGTCGCTCAGTCCGCCGCCGGGGGCGCCGGGGCCGCGACCCGTGCGGGGGGCGCCGGGCCCGCCGCCGGCCGACGGCACCAGCGAGCCGTCTCCGGTGACCGGGCCGCCGGTCGGCCCCGCGGGGCCCTGCGGTCCGCCGGGGCGGCCGGGGCCGTTGGGCCCGTTGAAGCCGCCCTGCCCGTTCGGACCGCCGTAGCCGCCCTGGCCGCCGGACGCGTTCCGGGCACTCTGGCCGTTCCGGGCACCCTGGCCGTTCTGGGCGCCGCTTCCGTTCTGGGCGCCGCTTCCGTTCTCCGCGAAGTACGGCAGGTCGTCGCGGCGCGGTTCGCCGCCGCCCGTGCCGGGACGCGGGCCGGTGCCCAGCGGTCCCGCGGCCAAGGCCTCGGTGACGTCGAAGGAGCCGGTGCCGCCGCCGTGCCCGGGGGCCACGGGCCCGCCGGTGGCACCGCCGGGCAGCCCGGCCCCGTTGGTACCGCCGGGCCGGGAGCCGGCCGGGATACCCATGGAACCGACCACACCGCCGGGACGGCCGGCGTTCGGACGCGCGGACTCGGGACGCGCGGCGCCGGGGGCGGCCGGAGCGGCCGGGCCGCCGGGAGCGCTCGGCGCGCCCGAAGCTCCGGGCAGTCCGGCCCCGTTGGAGGGACCGCCGCCCGGACCGCCGCCGCCCGGACCGGACTTGCGCGGCGCGAACCAGTCGCTGGTCTTCTCCCCGGGGCCGGGGGCGCCCCCGGCCGTGGGATCGGCGGGCGGCGGCTCGGTGGCGCCGGTGGGCGTCGGCGTCGGCGTCGGGATGCCGGACGACGTCGTCTCGCTGTCGGTGGGGCCGTCGGGGCCCTCGGTGTCCGCGACGGGCGTGCGGACGACGACCGGCGGAATCGGCCGCGATCCGGGGATGTTGATCCGGATGCGGGTCGTCAGCGTGGTCTCGGTCTTGCGTTCCTCCGGCTTGGCGGCCGAACGGGCCGCTTCCGCACCGTCGTCGGAAGCCATGGGGGTCCCGTACGGCGGCGTCCCCGAAGGGTATGCGGCTCCGCCGCGCCCGTTGGGCCCGGAGGACGGAGTGTCAGTTTCACGACTCAAGGCAGGTTCTCCCGGTTGGCTCCGCCGCCCGCGGTACGACCTCTCTCGGGCGGCTCGGCGGCGCGCACCACCATACTGGCCACTTCAGGCGTGTATCCCACGACCGCCTGGGAAACCCACACCGGACTCGCACGCGTCAGGTACGGCGAAGTGGTACGTCACTTGCCAAGTCGGACGGCGTCGCCGCCCGGTTGCCGCCCCGGACCAAGGGTGGCGCAGATCACAGCCACGGCCATACCGCCGAGCAGGAAGAGGTAGGAACCGGCTCCTGCGGCGAAGACGAAGTCGCCCTCCGGGCGGCTGGCGGTCAGCAGCACGACGGCGATCATCCAGCCGGCCGCGGCGGCGACGGCGGCGCCCCTGCTGCGTACCGCCCGCGCCGCGCCCAGGCACAGCCCGGCCTCGCCGGCCAGGCCGAGCAGCAGCCCGCCCGGGAACCAGCCGGCCTGCACCAGTGACCCGGCCACGCCGATCAGCGCGCCGAACACCAGAAGGCCCAGGTAGACGGCGGCCCGGCCGGCGGAGGGCCGTTGCAGCGGCTGGGCGAGCACCGGGGTCCGGTCGTTCATGACGTCTCCTCGATCCCGGCGAACAGATCCGTCTCCCGCGGGCCGGGAGCGCGCTCCGGTCGCACCAACTCGTAGTACTCGGTGGTGAGGAGGGGTTGCGCGAGCTCGTTGGAGAGCGCGAAGTACGGCGCGTCGGGGGCCACCTCGATCTGCGTGGCGTGCGCGCGCATCGCGGCGGTCTTCGCGGCGGCGAACGCGGTGCCGTCGATCTCGGTGGTGATCCGCTCGTCGTCCACCACCCCCGGTACGTCGTCCAGGGCGGCCGCCTTGCTGAAGGGAAGCTCGGGCAGGTCCTGCCGGAGCCGGGCGAAGCCCTCCTCGCCGACGGAGCGCGGGACGCGGTTCCAGTAGATCTTCGCGATCTCCCAGCCCGACCCGGCGGCGAGTTCGGCGGCACGCATGGCGACGCGGTGGGCCTGGATGTGGTCGGGGTGGCCGTAGCCGCCGTCGGGGTCGTAGGTGACGAGCACCTGCGGGCGAACCTCACGGATCACCTCCGCGAGGGACCGGGCGGCCTCGTCCACGTCGGCCTGCCAGAAGCACGCGGGGTCGTCGTTGTCGGCGAGGCCCATCATCCCGGAGTCCCGGTGGCGGCCCGCGCCGCCTAGCAGACGGAAGTCCTCGACGCCGAGTTCACCCATCGCGGCCGTGAGCTCGCGCAGCCTGTACTCGCCGAGCGCGGCACCGGTCAGCTGCCGCAACTCGGGCGGAATGACCTCACCCAGCTCACCGAGGGTGCAGGTGACAAGCGTCACCCGGGCCCCCTCGGCCGCGTACCTGGCCATGGTGGCGCCGTTGTTGATCGACTCGTCGTCCGGGTGCGCGTGCACCAGCAGCAGACGACGGCCGGATGGTTCCGTCATGGGGCCACCCTACGAGGCACGAGACCACCGGGCCCGGCGAGGTCGCGACTCGGGCACCGGACCGTTCTCGTCCCCGCGACGCGGGGGACCTTCCGAGGTCAGCCCCGGCACGGTGGGCGAACCGCGTGCCGCGCGAGGCCGACCGCCCGGTCAGAACTTGAGGTCGCCGATCATGCCCGCGATGTTCGTCGTCAGATCGTTGATCGTCGGAGCGATCGTCGACGAGGCCAGGTAGAAGCCGAGGAGGATGCACACAACCGCGTGTCCACCCTTCAAGCCCGACTTCTTGACCAGCAGGAAGACGATGATCGCCAGCAGCACCACCGCCGAAATCGAGAGTGCCACGGCGGCTCACCTCCAAAGATCCCAGGAGCACGGGGGGTCGGACCAAGGGGTCAGATAAATCCATACAGCAGCCAGCGGGTTCATACCCACTATGCGGTAGTGATCATAACTATCCGCACTCGCGCATCGCTCGGCGCACGGCCGCACAAGGGGGCGCATGGCCAATATGGTCGGGGCATGACGACGACGTCCGACTCCTTCCCCCGCCGGCACGCCCGCACCCAGCGCTTCACGCTCGGCGCACCCCGCGCGTTCACCGTGGCGCCCGACGGTTCCCGTGTCGTGTTCCTGCGCTCCGCTTCCGGTACGGACCGGGCGAACGCCCTGTGGGTGCTCGACCAGGAGGCGGGCGGAGAGCGCGTGGCCGCCGACCCGCGCGCCCTGCTGGGCGGTGCCGTGGAGCGCCTCTCGGCCGAGGAGCGGGCCCGCCGTGAACGCAGTCGCGAGGGCGGCGCCGGCATCGTCGGCTATGCCACCGACGCGGCCGTCGAGTTGGCCTCTTTCGCGTTGTCAGGGCGGCTTTTCACGGCGGAGCTGCGAGCCGGCACGGCACGTGAACTGCCCACCCCCGGGCCGGTGATCGACCCGCGCCCGTCCCCCGACGGCCGACAGGTCGCATACGTCGCGCAGGGCGCCCTGCGCGTGGTGGGCGCGGACGGCGAGGACGACAGGGCGCTGGCCTCGCCGGAGCCGGCGACGGGGCCGGAGCGGGTCACCTACGGTCTGGCCGAGTTCGTCGCGGCCGAGGAGATGGGCCGGTCGCGGGGCTTCTGGTGGGCTCCGGAGTCGGACCGGCTGCTGGTCGCGCGGGTGGACGACGCGCCGGTGCGGAGGTGGTGGATCTCCGACCCGGCGCACCCGGAACGTGATCCACAGCACGTCCCGTATCCGGCGGCGGGCACCGCCAACGCGGACGTACGACTCTTCGTGTTCGCTCTGGACGGGGTGCGCACGGAGGTCGTCTGGGACCGGACGCGCTTTCCCTATCTGGCGCATGTCCACTGGTCAGCGGCGGGTGCCCCGCTGTTGCTCGTACAGGCGCGCGACCAGCGGAGCCAGCTGTTCCTGGCCGTGGACCCGGAGACGGGAGCGACCCGGATGGTGCACGCCGACGAAGATCCAACTTGGCTGGAACTCTTCGCCGGTGCGCCGTGCTGGAGTCCGTCGGGACGGCTCGTGCGGATCGCCGACGAGGGCGGTGCGCGCGTCCTGGCGGTCGGTGAACGGCCTTTGACGGGACGGCAGTTGCACGTCCGGGCGGTCTTGGACGTGGGCTCCGACGACGTACTGGTCTCGGCGTCCGCGGGTGAGGGCGCGGCCGACCCGGAGACCGGCGAGGTACATGTGTATCGCGTCAACGAGCTCGGTGTGGAGCGCGTCTCGCAGGAGCCGGGCGTGCACTCGGCGGTGCGCGCCGGGGGTGTGACGGTACTGGTCTCCGCCACCCTCGACCGGCCGGGTACGCGAGCGCGGGTGCTGCGCGATGCGAAGCCGACGGTGACCGTCACGTCGTACGCCGAAGATCCTGGTTTGTCCCCGCGCGTGACCCTCACTCAGGGGGGCGCACGCGGAATCCCGTGCGCCGTGCTTATGCCTACGGACTACACCGGAGACACGCCCCTCCCCGTCCTCATGGACCCCTACGGCGGTCCGCACGGTCCGCGGGTGGTCGCCGCACACAACGCGCACCTCACCTCGCAGTGGTTCGCCGACCAGGGTTTCGCGGTGGTCGTCGCCGACGGCCGCGGCACCCCCGGCCGCTCCCCCGCCTGGGAGAAGGCCGTCCACCACGACCTCACGGTCTCCCTCGACGACCAGATCGAGGCCCTCCAGGACCTCGCGAAGAACCATCCCCTCGACCTCTCCCGGGTGGCGATCCGCGGCTGGTCCTACGGCGGCTGGCTGGCCGGGCTGGCGGTCCTGCGCCGCCCGGACGTCTTCCACGCGGGCATCGCCGGCGCCCCGGTCACGGACTGGCGGCTGTACGACACGCACTACACGGAGCGGTACCTGGGCGACCCGGCCGCCCACCCCGAGTCGTACGCGAAGAGTTCCCTGGTCACGGACGACGGCCTGGTCTCCCCCGCCGAGCCGCACCGCCCGCTGATGATCGTGCACGGACTGGCCGACGACAACGTGGTCGTGGCGCACTCCCTGCGGTTGTCCTCCGCCCTGCTGGCCGCGGGCCGCCCGCACGAGGTCCTGCCCCTCTCGGGGGTGACCCACATGACCCCGCAGGAACAGGTCGCGGAGAACCTGCTGCTCCTCCAGGTGGACTTCCTCCGCCGCGCCCTCGACCTGACCTGAGGGCGAAGAACGGCAACGGGCCGGGAGACATGGCGCTCCCGGCCCGTTTACGGCACCCGCACGGCCGTACGTCGTTCAGACTGGCCTGTCCGTATATCGAGACCGGGTCGGCCGAGTTGCCTGTGTGTTAACGCGGTTGGTGCGCATTTGTATGGTTATGCCGTGCCGTCGGGGTGATCGTCCGTGGTCTGCTCCGGCGGCACCACCTGCTTCTCCTCCGCGAAGTGGCAGGCCGAGTCGTGCGCGGCGGGACCGGCCGTGAGGCGGAACTCGGCGGGTACCGCGAGTGCCGGCACCTCCAGCGCGCAGCGCTCCCGCGCCTTCCAGCAGCGGGTGCGGAAGCGGCACCCGGAGGGGATGTTCGTCGGGGACGGCACGTCGCCCGCGAGGATGATCCGCTCCCGGTGCTCGCGCGCCTCCGGGTCGGGCACCGGCACCGCGGACAGCAGCGCCTGGGTGTAGGGGTGCGTGGGGTGGTCGTAGATCTCGGCGTCCCGCCCGACCTCCACGATCCGGCCCAGGTACATCACCCCGACCCGGTCCGAGATGTGCCGCACGATCGACAGGTCGTGCGCGATGAAGATGTACGACAGGTCGAACTCGCCCTGGAGCTGGTCCATCAGGTTGATCACCTGGGCCTGCACGGACACGTCGAGCGCGGAGACCGGCTCGTCGGCGACGATGACCTCGGGGCGCAGCGCCAGACCCCGCGCGATGCCGATGCGCTGGCGCTGGCCGCCCGAGAACTGGTGCGGATAGCGGTTGATGTACTCGGGGTTGAGGCCGACGACGTCGAGGAGGTCCCGCACCTTCTTCCGCCGGTCCCCCTTGGGCGCCACCTCCGGGTGGATGTCGTACGGCTCCCCGATGATGTCGCCGACCGTCATCCGCGGGTTGAGGGAGGTGTACGGGTCCTGGAAGACCATCTGGATGTTGCGCCGTACGGCCTTCAGGGCGCGGCCGGACAGCTTGGTGATGTCCTCGCCCTTGTACCTGATCGTGCCGGCCGTCGGCTGCTCCAGGTTGACGAGCATCTTGGCGACCGTCGACTTGCCGCAGCCGGACTCGCCGACGATGCCGAGGGTCTCGCCCCGGGCCAGCGCGAAGTCCACCCCGTCGACGGCCTTCACCGCCCCGATCTGCTTCTTGAAGAGGATGCCCCGGGTGAGCGGATAGTGCTTGACCAGCCCGCTGACCTCCAGAATCGGCTCAGTCATGCAGGCACTCCCTCCAGAAGTGGCAGGCGCTGCGACGGTCCTCGTCCACCTCGTACAGGGGCGGTACGTCGGTGCGGCACACGTCCTGGGCCATCGGGCAGCGCGGGTTGAAGGCGCAGCCCGGCGGGATGTTCGTGAGGTTGGGGGGCAGGCCCTTGATGGCGTACAGCTCGCGGCCCTTCTGGTCCAGGCGCGGGATCGACTTCAACAGGCCCTTGGTGTACGGGTGGGCGGGCGCCTTGTAGATGTCGTGCACGGGCGCCGACTCGACGATCCGGCCCGCGTACATCACCGCGATCCGGTCCGCCACGTCGGCGACCACGCCGAGGTCGTGGGTGATGAGGATGAGCCCCATGCTGAGCTCGCGCTGCAACTCCGCGAGCAGGTCCATGACCTGGGCCTGGACGGTGACGTCGAGGGCGGTGGTCGGTTCGTCGGCGATGATCAGCGCCGGTTCGAGGGCGAGCGCCATCGCGATCATGATGCGCTGGCGCATACCGCCGGAGAACTGGTGCGGGTAGTCGCGCACGCGCTGGGCGGCGGCCGGGATGCGGACGTGGTCCATCAGCTCGACGGCCTTGGTCCGCGCGTCCTTCCTCGACATTCCGCGGTGCACGACGAACATCTCGCCGAGCTGGTCGCCGACGGACAGCACGGGGTTCAGGGACGACAGCGCGTCCTGGAAGATCATCGCCATCTCGGCGCCGCGGACCCTGCGCCGCTCCTCCTCCTTGAGCCGCAGCAGGTCCTGGCCCTGGAAGAGGATCTCGCCACCGGTGATCCGGCCGGGCGGGATGTCGAGGATGCCCATCACGGCCTGCGCGGTCACCGACTTGCCGGAGCCGGACTCGCCGAGCACCGCGAGGGTCTCCCCCTCGTCCACCTCGTAGTTGACGCCGTTGACGGCCTTGGCGACGCCGTCCCGGGTCCGGAACTCGACATGCAGGTCACGCACTTCGAGCAGCATGACGGCGGTTCACCTCAGCTTCGGGTCGAGGGCGTCGCGCACCGCGTCGCCGAGCATGATGAACGCGAGCACCGTGATGGCCAGCGCCCCGGCCGGCCACAGCAGCATGTGCGGGGCCTGCCGGATGTACTGGGACGCCGCGGAGATCTCGATGCCCCAGCTGATCGTCGGCGGCTTCAGCCCGACACCGAGATACGACAGGGTCGCCTCCAGCGCGATGTACGTGCCGAGCGCGATGGTCGCCACGACGATCACCGGCGCGACCGCGTTCGGTGCGATGTGCCTCAGCAGCAGGCGTGAGTTGGAGGCGCCGAGCGCCCGCGCGGCCTGGACGTAGTCGTTCTGTTTGGCGGTGATGACCGAGCCGCGGGCGATGCGGGAGATCTGCGGCCAGCCGAGCAGCACCATGAACCCGATGACCGGCCAGACGGTGTTGCTGGTCACCACGGAGAGCAGGACCAGGCCGCCGAGGACGACCGGGATCGCGAAGAAGACGTCGGTGATGCGGGACAGGATCGAGTCCGGGAACCCGCCGAAGAACCCGGCGAGCCCGCCCAGGACGGAGCCGAGGAGGGCGACGCCGAGCGTGGCGCACACGCCGACCGTGACGGACGTACGGGCGCCGTAGACGACGCGGGTGTAGACGTCGCAGCCCTGGCCGTCGAAGCCGAAGGGATGACCGGGCTGCGAGCCCTCCTGGGCCTTGGCGAGGTCGCACTTGAGGGGGTTCTGGGTGGCGATCAGGGACGGCCAGATCGAGATCACGACCAGGAAGACGATCACCAGCGACGAGAGGATGAAGACCGGGTTGCGGCGCAGGTCGCGCCAGGCGTCGGACCAGAGGGACCGGGGCTTGCCCTGGGGGCCGCCGGCGCTGTCCGGGCCCGGTGACCGTTCCAGCGTCTCGCCCTCGCTCGTGGCGAGGTCCATGGCCCCGCCCATGCCGGTCCCGGCGATGGCACCGTCCTCCGGGGTGCGGCCCGGGCCCCGCAGGTGATGCCCCGGCTGCTGCGGTTCAGGCATAGCGGATCCTGGGGTCGAGGACGGCGTACAGCAGGTCGACGAGCAGGTTGGCGACCAGGAACACCAGGACGAGGACGGTCACGAAGCCGACGACCGTCTGGGTGTTCTGGCGCAGGATGCCCTGGTACAGCTGGTAGCCGACACCGTGGATGTTGAAGATCCGCTCGGTGACGATCGCGCCGCCCATCAGGGCCCCGATGTCCGTGCCGATGAAGGTGACCACGGGGATCAGCGAGTTGCGCAGCAGGTGCCGGGTGATGACCCGCCGTCTCGGCAGGCCCTTGGCGACGGCCGTACGGACGTAGTCGGAGCGTTTGTTCTCCGCGATGGAGGTGCGGGTCAGCCGGGTCACGTAGGCGAGCGAGACCGAGGCGAGGACCAGGCCCGGCACGATCAGCTCGCCGAACGTGGCCTCTGTCGACACCGACGGTTTGATCCAGCCCCACTCGACGCCGAGCAGGAGCTGGAGCAGCAGACCGGTGACGAAGGTGGGGACGGAGATCACGACCAGGGTGAGCAGCAGGACGCTCGTGTCGACCGGCCGGCCACGCCGGAGGCCGGTGACGACGCCCAGCGTGATGCCGATGACGATCTCGAAGAGGATCGCCACGATCGTCAGCCGGATGGTGACCGGGAACGCCGTCGCCATCAGCTCGGTGACCGGCTGCCCGTTGAACGCCGTACCGAAGTCGCCGGTGAAGATGTGGCCCAGGTAGGTCAGGTACTGCTGCCAGACCGGCTTGTCGAGGCCGAACTCCTTCTTCAGCTGGGCGGCCGTGGCGGGGTCGCACTGTCTGTCGCCGCACAGCCCCGCGATGGGGTCGCCCATCACGTTCACCATCAGGAAGATCAGCAGCGTGGCGCCGATGAAGACCGGGATCATCTGGAGCAGCCGCCGCAGGACGTAGCGTCCCATGAGCGCTCAGCCCACCTTGATCTCGTTGTAGACGGGGACGCTGAACGGGTTGAGCTTGACCTCGGAGAGGCGCTCCGCGTAGCCGGCGCTGCCGTTCTGGTACCAGAGCGGGATGGCCGCCATGTTGTCCCGGACGACCTCCTCGGCCTGCTGGAACGTCTGGATCGCCTTGGCGGTGTCGGTCTCGGCGTTGGCCTCGTCGACCAGTTTGTCGAAGTTCTTGTTGGACCACTTGCCGTCGTTGGAGGAGGCGTTGGTGTAGTAGAGCGGCTGGAGGAAGTTCTGGATGAGGGGGTAGTCCATCTGCCACCCGGCCCGGAACGGCCCGCTCATCTTCTTGTCGGTGATCTGGTTGCGGAAGTCGGCGAAGGTGCCGACCGGGTTGCCGACGCAGGCCTTGTCGTTGTCGAGCGCGTTGTTGATGGAGTTGCAGACCGCGTCGACCCACTCCTTGTGGGAGCCGGTGTCCGCGTTGTACGTGATCTTCACCTGGCCGCCGGGGAGGCCACCGCCCTCCTTGACCAGCTTCTTCGCCTCGGAGGGGTTGTAATCGCAGGAGTCCCCGCACAGGCCGTCCTGGAAGCCGCCCTCCTTGCCGAGCACCGGGGAGGTCCAGTCGGTGGCCGGGGTCCGGGTCTTCTGGAAGATCGTCTCCGTGATCTGCTTGCGGTTGATCGCCATGGACAGTCCCTGGCGGACCTTCTCCACCCCGCTCTTGTTCCACTTGGGGTCGTAGAACGGGAAGGCGAGGGTCTGGATGATGCCGGCCGGGGTGTTGATGTACCGGTCGCCGAGGTCGCTCTTGACGTTCTTGAGCTGGGCGGCCGGGACGTCGTCGACGAGGTCGAGGTTGCCGGCCAGCAGGTCGGTGTAGGCGGTGTTGTTGTCGGTGTAGACCTTGAGGGTCACACCGCCGTTCTCGGCCTTGTCCGTGCCCGGGTAGGCGTCCCACTTCTTCAGGGCCATCTGCGAGCCCTTGGTGTACGAGTCGATGGCGTACGGCCCGTTCCCGACGGGCTTCTTCACCCAGGCGTCGTGATCGTCGAAGAAGGCCTTCGGCAGCGGGGCGAAGGCGGGATAGCCGAGGGTGTCCGGGAACGTCGAGAACTTCTGGTTGAGCTTGACCGTGAAGGTGTTGGCGTCGACGACCTTGAGGCCGGAGAGGGTGTCGGCGGTCTGCTTGCTGCCGTCGTCCGGGTGGGTCTTGTCGTACCCGTCGATGTACCCGAAGAAGTACGCGTTCTTCTGGTTGTTCTTCAGGCTCGCGCCGTAGTTCCAGGCGTCCACGAAGGACTGGGCGGTGACGGCCTCGCCGTTGCTGAACTTCCAGCCGCTCTTCACGGTGATCGTATAGTTCTGCGAGTCCGAGGTGGTGATCTTCTGAGCCAGCATGTCCTCGGCGGCGCCCGTCTCCGGGTTGTACCGCTTCAGGCTCCGGAAGATCATGTCGAGGACCTTGCCGCCCTGCACCTCGTTGGTGTTGGCGGGTTCCAGCGGGTTCTGCGGATCACCCCAGGATGCACTGACCACCCCGCTGCCGTCACCGCCGCCACTGCTGCCGCTGTCCCCGCTTCCGCAGGCTGTCGCCGCGAGGGCTACAGCCGCCGCGCATGCGGCCCATGTGGCGTGCGTGGCTCCGCGCATGGAGTTCCTCCTCGTGAGTGCGCTGTGCCGCCAGCGCCGGGGCGCTGATCCGTTATGGGCCAATATCGACCCAAAAGTTGCACATTGCACTTGCGCTCCACCCTTTCGGGTGGTGGAGGAGGCAGGTACTCCGCTGGTCGGGCCATGCCGACCCCGGCCGGGCCGCTCCGCCCACCGTCGACGCACGGAGTCACGGGCAGTCACCCCGGCATCCTCGGCGGGCCGGTGGACGGCACCGCGGGCGGGTGGACGCACGCGACCGGGGCGGGGGCACACGGCCCCCGCCCCGGTCGGTCAGGTCATCGGCGCCGGTGTCCGGGCCGGCCCGTCGTCACTCCTTGCCGACGGCGTCGCTCGGGGCGTTCGCCTCCAGCGCCTTCAGCGCCGGGTCGAGGATGACGTCCTCGTCGCGGGCCTCGGTGGTCGGGTCCTCCGGGAAGTGGCAGGCCGTCAGGTGACCCGCGCGGTTGCCGGAGAGCTGGACCAGCGGCGGCTCCTCGCTCGCGCACTTGTCCTGCGCCTTCCAGCACCGGGTGCGGAAGCGGCAGCCGGACGGCGGCATGATCGGCGAGGGGACGTCACCGGAGAGCCGGATCCGCTCCCGGTCGGCGCCGGTGCCGTCGATGTCGACCTCGGGCACCGCGGAGAGCAGGGCGTGCGTGTACGGGTGCCGGGGGCGGTTGTAGATCGCCTCCCGGTCGCCGACCTCGACCACCTTGCCGAGGTACATCACCGCGACACGCTGCGAGAAGTGCCGTACGACGGCCAGGTCGTGGGCGATGAAGAGGAACGCGATGCCAAGTTCCTGCTGCACCTTCTTCAGCAGGTTGACGACCTGCGCCTGGATCGACACGTCGAGGGCGGAGACCGGCTCGTCGGCCACGATCAGCTTCGGCTGGAGGGCCAGGGCGCGGGCCACACCGATGCGCTGGCGCTGGCCGCCGGAGAACTCGTGCGGGAAGCGGTTGTAGTGCTCGGGGTTGAGGCCGACGAGCTCCAGCAGCTCCCGGACCCTGTTCTCCCGGCCGCCCGCCGGCTCGATGCCGTTGACCTCCATCGGCGACTTGATGATCGTGCCGACGGTCTGCCTCGGGTTCAGCGAGGAGTACGGGTCCTGGAAGATCATCTGGATCTCGGACCGTACCGGCGCGAGCTGCCGGCGCGAGGCGCGGGTGATGTCCTGACCCGCGTAGGTGATCGTGCCGGCGGTCGGCTCCAGCAGGCGGGTGATGAGCCGGCCCGTGGTCGACTTGCCGCAGCCGGACTCGCCGACCAGGCCGACGCTCTCGGCGACGCCGACCGACAGGTCGACCCCGTCGACGGCCTGCACGGCACCGACCTTGCGTTTGATCGGGAAGCCGCCGTAGATCGGGAAGTGTTTGGTCAGCCCTTCCACCTTGAGGAGCGTCTCGGCGGACGTACCGGTGGAACCCTGCTGGGCGGGGAGGGTGAGGTTCTCGCTCATGTCTCGGATCTCCCTAGCGCAGCCGGGGCTGGATCTTGTCGATGAAGATGGTCTGCTTCTGCTCGGGCGTCAGGTGGCACGCGGAGGCGCGCCCCTCGCCGAGCGGTGGACGGACGTCGGTGCACAGCGTGCCCGCGACCTGGTCCTTGTAGACGCACCGTGGGTGGAACGGGCAGCCCGAGGGCGGGTTGAGCAGCGAGGGCGGGGAACCGGGGATCGGCTCCAGCACCTCGTTGATGTCGCCGTCGAGGCGGGGCATCGAGCTCAGCAGGCCCCAGGTGTACGGGTGCTTGGGCTCGCCCAGGACCTCGCGGACGGAGCCGCGCTCCACGGCCCGGCCGGCGTACATGACCAGCAGGTCGTCGGCCATGTTGGAGATGACGCCGAGGTCGTGGGTGATGAAGACGATCGCGGAGCCGAACTCCTGCTGCAGGTCCTTGAGCAGGTCGAGGATCTGCGCCTGCACGGTCACGTCGAGCGCGGTGGTCGGCTCGTCGGCGATCAGCAGGTCGGGGTCGCACATCAGGGCCATGGCGATCATCGCGCGCTGGCGCATACCGCCGGAGAACTGGTGCGGGTAGTCGTCGAAGCGCATCCGGGGCTGCGGGATGCCGACCTTCTCCAGCATCTGGACGGCGCGGTCCTTCGCCTCCTTCTTGGAGGCGCCCCGGTGCTTCATGAACGGCTCGGACAGCTGCCGGCCCACCGTGTAGAACGGCGACAGGGCGGTCAGCGGGTCCTGGAAGATCATCGCCATCTTGTTGCCGCGGAGCCGCTCCAGCTCCCTCTCCGTGGCGGTGACGAGTTCCTTGCCGTCGAGGACGATCTCGCCGTCGATGGTGGTGTTGCGCGGGTTGTGCAGACCGAGAACGGTCAGGTTGGTGACGGACTTGCCGGATCCCGACTCGCCGACGATGCCCAGGGTCTTGCCGCGCTCGACGTCGAAGGAGAGGCCGTCGACCGCCTTGACGATGCCGTCCTCGGTGGAGAACTGCACCTTCAGATCACGCACCGAGAGGAAGCTCTCCGGACCGGTCGGGGCCGGCGCGTCCTCGGTCTTGGTCAGTGTGGTCACGGTGGTTCGTTCTTCCTAGGAGAGCCGGACGCGCGGGTCGATGTAGGCGTACGCGATGTCGGTGAGGATGTTGATGATCAGAATGAAGAACGCACCGACCAGCATGACGCCCATGGTGAGCGGCAGGTCCTTGTGGACCGCGCCGTCCACTGCGAGGCGGCCGATCCCCTGGAGCGAGAAGGTGAGCTCGGTGACGACCGCGCCGCCGAGCATGCTGCTGATGTCGATACCCAGGACGGTGACGATCGGGATCATCGAGCCGCGCCAGGCGTACCGGAAGAACACGTACTTCTGCGACATGCCCTTGGCGCGCGCGGTCCGGACATGCTCCTCGGCGAGCTGCTCGATCATCGAGGAGCGAGCCATACGCGTGTACTGCGCCGTGAAGATGGTGGCCATCACCAGTGTGGGCAGCAGCATGCCGGTGAACCAGCGCCACGGGTCCTCGCTGATCGGGTGGTACGCGGGGTTCTCCATCCAGCCCGTGCTGTACACGAAGATCAACAGGACGATCGGGCCGAGCACGTAGATCTGGAACGAACTGAGCACCATGGACACGCCGGTGGCGACCTTGTCGACCAGCGATCCGCGCCGGTAGGCGGCGATCATGCCCGCGCCGACACCGACGACGACGAAGACGACCGCGCCGCCCGCGGTGAGCGTGAGCGTCGTGGGGAAGCGGTCCATGATGGTCGACCAGACCATGTCGCCCGAGTAGAACGACTGGCCGAGGCAGGGTGCGTTGCAGTGCCCGGTGGGGTAGTCACGGCCCATCACGATGCCGGACATGAAGTCCCAGAACTGCTGGTGGATCGGCAGATTGAGGCCGAGAGCCTGGCGGATGTCCTCCAGTCTCGTGGGAGAGCAGTCCTTGCCACAGGCCAGGGAGGCGTAGTCGGAGGGCGCGGCGACGAACAGGAAGAAGGTGGCGGCGCCGATGAGGAACAGGGTGACGACGGCACCGACCGTGCGCCGGAGGATGAACTGAAGCATGGCGGGGAGGCTGCTCTCTGCGGAGACGGTGGGGAGGATTCACGGGACTGCGGGGGCACGCTCCGCCTGGTGCGTGCCCCCGCGATCAGCCGTAGAGAGTTACGACTTCAGGTACAGCCGGGTGATGTCGATGAGGCTCGAAACGGAGCCGTAGCGGGCACCGCCGACGTTCGACCCGGAGAGCTGGAACTGCTTCGTGTACCACAGCGGGGCCGCCGGAACGACCTTCTCCAGCAGGTAGTGCTGGGCTTCCTTCCACGTCGCCGCGGCCTCTTCCGGCTGCTGGGACAGCGCCTTCTTGATGAGGGCGTCGACCTTGGCGTCCTTCACGTGCGAGTAGTTCGGGGCGCCGTCGGCGACCTGGGTACCGTCGTAGACGGGCGTGACGACCGTGCCCGCGGACGGCCAGTCCTGGCCCCAACCCGAGATGTACATGTCGTACGGGTTGTCCAGCTTGCCGATCTGCTCGTAGTAGCTCGCCGCGTCGACCTCCTTGGAGACGACGTCGAAGCCGACCTTGCTCAGCGCGTCCTCGATGGCGACCTTGCGCTTCTGGCCGTTCTCGCTGTTGGCGTACGCGAAGACGACCTTCTTCTCGGCGGCCGGGACGCCCGCGAGGAGCTCCTTGGCCTTCGCGATGTTGCCCTGCGGCGTCTTGAGACGGCCGTACGGGTCGTACTTCGCCTCGTAGCCGGGCAGGGTCGGGGCGAAGTAGTTCGGGGCCACGTCGCCGCCGTAGACACCGCCCTCACCGGCGATGAGCGACTTGGAGTTGACCGCGTAGGTGATGGCCTGGCGGACCTTCAGGTCCTTCACCCGGTCCAGGTTGAAGGACAGCTGCATGACGTAGGGCTGGTAGCCCTTGACCGTGCGCTTGTTGACGGCCGGGTTTCCGATGACGTCCTGGATCTGCGTGGCCTCGACGCCGGCGGTGAGCTGGATGGCGTTCTTGTCCTCGCCCTGGTCGGCGATCAGACGCTTGGTCTGGGTCGACTCGGTGACGCCGAAGTCGAAGTTGAAGCCGTCCACGTACTGGTGGCGCACGGAGTCGGTCTTCGGGTCCCAGTTCGTGTTCTTCTCGAGCACCAGGGACTTGCCGAGCTTGTACGAAGCGATCTTGTACGGGCCCGTGGAGACCGGGGCCTTGTCGTACTTCTCCTTCGTGTCCGTCTTCTCCGGGACGATGGCGTAGCCGGCCATGGCCAGCGTCTGCGGCAGGTCCGGGCGCGCGGTGTCGAAGTGGAAGACGACCGTCTTGTCGTCCGGGGTGTCCAGGACCGAGGCCGGCAGGTGCTTCTTGCCGAAGCCGCCGTCCGGCAGCGCCTTGCGGTAGTCGGCACCGCTCAGCCAGGTCTGCAGGTAGCTCGGGCCGTCGAAGATGAACTTGGCGTACTGGCGCTCGACGGTGTGGCGCACGTCCTTGGACGTGATCGCCGCGCCGTTCTGGTCCTTGATGCCGTCCTTCAGCGTGAAGGTCCAGGTCTTGCCACCGTCCGAGGCCTTGCCCGCGTCGGTCGCGAGGTCACCCACGACCGAGACGCCGCCCTTGCCGTCCTCCTTGAACTGCGTCAGGCGACGGAAGAGCAGGTTGGCGACCTGGCCGGCGTCGGAGACGTAGATCTGGCCCGGGTCCAGGTGGGAGAGGCCCGCCTCCTGGTAGACGTCGATGGTGCCACCGCTCTTGGCACCGGTGACCTCGGGGGCCGGACCGGTCGAGCCCGCGGCGTCGGCGTAGGTGACCGCCTTCGACTGGACCGACGCCTGCTTCTGGTCCTTCTTGGAGTCCGCGTCGGACTTGCCACCCTCGTTCTTCGAGCAGGCCGTGAGAGCGAGGGAACCGGCTGCGAGCGCAATGACGATGGAACGCGCTCTGCGCGAGCTGATGGACTTCATGTGGCGAATACCTACCTGTCGGTTGTTATCCATGAGTACTGCCTGACGCGGCTGGTATGCCGACGCGGGGGCGGCAGCCACCCCCCACCAATGGACGGTTCAGCGCCCGGACTTGGGGTCGAACGCGTCCCGGACCGAGTCTCCGAGGAGGTTGAAGGCCAGGACGAAGATCACCAGCGCCAGTCCGGGGAAGAAGAGGAACGCCGGGTCCTGCTGGGTGTATTGGGCAGCGGCGGCGAACAGACGTCCCCAGTCCGGAGTCGGTTCGACGAAACCGACACCGGCGAAGGAGAGGAAGGCGATGGTGAGGATGGTGCTGGGCAGGCTGTACGTGAACTGCACCAGGATCGGCGTCACCACGTTCGGCAGGATCTCCTTGCGGACGATCCGGCCCGGGGAGGCGCCGGAGACCTTGGCGGCCTCGACGAACTCCCGCTCACGCAGGGACAGCACGGTGGAGCGGACCAGTCGCGCCATGCCCATCCAGCCCAGCAGCCACAGCACGATCAGCATCGCCAGAGCGCGGAAGTACGTGGGGGTCTCCTCCCGCGGGTCGACGAAGAACGCGGTGACCACGGGCATGAAGGCGATGAAGAACAGCTGCTGAGGGAACGAGAGGAAGAAGTCGGTGACCCGGCCGATCCAGTAGTCGGTCCGACCGCCGAAGTAGCCGCCGATCAGACCGATGATGACGCCGGTGACCATCAGCAGGACCGTCACACCGAGCGCCATGAACAGCGACGTCCGCATGCCGTACACCAGCATCGCGAACAGGTCGCGGCCGTACTGGGGCTCCACGCCGAACCAGTGGTCCGCCGAGACACCGCCGAAGTAGCCGAGCGGGAGTCCGAACTGGTCGAGGACGGGCTTGTCCGCGTAGGTCGGGTCCTGCCCGTAGAGCGTGTACGGGTCCGTCCCGCTGAGCTTGACCAGCAGCGGCGCGAGCAGCGAGACGGCGAAGTACAAAATCACTACCACGGCACAGATGACACCGGTACGGTCACGCTTGAAGCGCTGCCACATCAACTGGCCGGGAGAACGGCCCTCGAGCTTCTTCTCACCCTTGGCGGGCTCGGGGTGCGTCTCGAGCTCGGGGTCCAAGGCGATCGACGGCCCGGCGCCCTCAGCCTTGGCTGGACTGGTCATGTTTGTTCTTCCCCCGGGGGGTTGAGAGTTGTGCGCAGCACAGATACCGGCAGGTTCTGTGGTTTGGGGGAACTTTCGCCAAGCGAGTCAACGCGCGTCAAGGGCGGAAGACACAGGGATCTCCCTACGGTCCATATTTTGAGCAAAAATTGCAAAGATTGACATCTGTACGCGCTTGACACGCAGAGTGGCAACCCGTCATATCGGGCATTCAGGAAGAGATTTCGGTTTACATGTCCGAAACTTGATCGCTGGAACACCGATTACCGAACAGGAACTTCGGGTTCTGCGGATCAGGCCGAAACCCGCCCCCGCCGGGCGCTCCCGCACGCGGGCGCTGTGAAGGTCAGCACGCCTCCCGAGCACGCCAACACCCCGCCGTCCGCTCAGCGGACGGCGGGGTCTGTCGGGGCGGTCTGACGGCCTCCTGAGGCCGGGTCAGCCGTGCTTGGCGCGGCTCGCGGAGCGGGCGCGCTCACGGGCGTCCAGGTTCACCTTGCGGATGCGAACCGCCTCCGGGGTGACCTCGACACACTCGTCGTCACGGCAGAACTCCAGCGACTGCTCGAGCGAGAGCTTGCGCGGCGGGACGATCGCCTCGAACGAGTCGGCCGAGGACGACCGCATGTTCGTGAGCTTCTTCTCCTTGGTGATGTTCACGTCCATGTCGTCGGAACGCGAGTTCTCGCCGACGATCATGCCCTCGTACACCTCGGTGCCGGGGTCGGTGAACAGCACACCGCGCTCCTGGAGGTTCGTCATCGCGAACGCGGTGACGGCACCGGCGCGGTCGGCCACCAGCGAGCCGTTGTTACGGGTCGTCAGCGTGCCGAACCACGGCTCGTGGCCCTCGTGGATGGAGTGGGCGATACCCGTGCCACGGGTACCGGTCAGGAACTCCGTACGGAAGCCGATGAGGCCGCGGGACGGAACGACGAACTCCATGCGGACCCAACCGGAGCCGTGGTTGGACATGTTGTCCATGCGGCCCTTGCGGACGCCCATGAGCTGCGTCACCGGGCCCATGTGCTCCTCGGGCACGTCGATCGTCATGCGCTCGACCGGCTCGTAGACCTTGCCCTCGACGATCTTGGTGACGACCTGCGGCTTGCCGATGGTCAGCTCGAAGCCCTCACGGCGCATCTGCTCCACCAGGATGGCCAGCGCCAGCTCACCACGGCCCTGCACCTCCCAGGCGTCGGGGCGCTCGGTGTCCAGGACGCGCAGCGAGACGTTACCGATCAGCTCGCGGTCGAGGCGGTCCTTGACCTGGCGGGCGGTGACCTTGCGGTCCTTGACGGCGGCCTTGTTGTCCGCGCCCTTGCCGGTGGCGCCCCGGCCGACCATCGGCGAGGTGTTGGTGCCGATGGTCATCGAGATCGCCGGCTCGTCGACCGTGATGAGCGGCAGCGCGATCGGGTTCTCGGGGTCGGCGAGGGTCTCGCCGATCATGATGTCCGGGATACCGGCGACGGCGCAGATGTCACCGGGGCCGGCCTTCTCGGCGGGCTTGCGGGTGAGCGCCTCGGTCATCAGCAGCTCGGTGATGCGAACGTTGGACATGGTGCCGTCACGCTTGATCCACGTGACCGTCTGGCCCTTGCGCAGCTCGCCCTGCTCGACGCGCAGCAGCGCGATACGGCCGAGGAAGTTGTCGGCGTCCAGGTTGGTGACGTGCGCCTGGAGGGGAGCCTCCTCGTCGTACGACGGGGCCGGGACGTGCGACAGGATCGTGGAGAAGAACGGCTCCAGGCTGTCACTGTCGGCCGGGACCGTGCCGTTCTCCGGCTTGGTCAGCGAGGCGACACCGTCACGCGCACACGCGTAGACGATCGGGAACTCGATCTGCTCCTCGTCGGCGTCGAGGTCGAGGAAGAGGTCGTACGCCTCGTTCACGACCTCGTCGATGCGCGAGTCGGGGCGGTCCGTCTTGTTGATGCACAGGATGACGGGCAGGCGGGCCTGCAGCGCCTTGCGCAGCACGAAGCGGGTCTGCGGCAGCGGCCCCTCGGAGGCGTCGACCAGCAGCACGACCGCGTCCACCATCGACAGGCCGCGCTCGACCTCGCCACCGAAGTCGGCGTGGCCGGGGGTGTCGATGATGTTGATCGTGATGACGTCGCCGCCATCCTTGGGGTGGTACTTGACGGCCGTGTTCTTGGCCAGGATCGTGATGCCCTTCTCACGTTCCAGGTCGTTCGAGTCCATCATGCGGTCGTCGAGCGACTCGGCGGCGTGCGCGGCGAAGGCACCGGCCTGCTTGAGCATGGCGTCGACCAAGGTGGTCTTGCCGTGGTCGACGTGGGCGACGATGGCTACGTTGCGGATGTCGTGGCGCGTGGCCATATTGAGGCGCTTCTCCCGGAGTGAGTGGACGGCCTGCGCGTACGTCAGTGCTACGCGGACCCTGCCGGGCTGGACACGCCACGGCCTTACCCCATGGTACGGGGCCGCCGACACTGGGGCGCGCCGGGCTTCTGCGGCACCGCCCCGCCCGGCGTCGTCGCCGGTCAGACGTCCGCCGCCGGCGCGACACCCGCCGAACACGACGCGGCGGCCGCCACCCGCGCGATGCGGGCGGCGACCGCCGCGGTTCGGGCATCCGGTCGGCCGGTCCTGCGAAGGGCCCGGGGCCGGTCCGGCGACCGGCTCGTGGCCGGTCCGGCGACCGGCTCGTGGCCGGTCCGGCGACCGGCTCGTGGCCGGTCGAGTGTCCGGCTCGGGACTGCTTCGGTGCCGGCTCGGGGCTCCCGCTCGGGGCTCGGGCTCGAGGCTCCGGCTCGGGGCTCGGGCTCGAGGCTCCGGCTCGGCTGTCGGCTCAGTCTCCGGCTCGGGCTACTTCGGTGACGGGCTCGTCGAGGGCTTCGCGCCCTTCTTCAGGAAACCCATGTCCTCGTACACCGGTGTCTGGAAACCGAAGGCACCCGCGTTGACCACGGTCTTCCGGGCTGCCGTCAGCTGCGGGCGCTGGTAGAGGGGGATGGAGCCCGCCGCTGCCCAGATGCGGGAGTCCGCCTTGCGGATCAAACTCCTGCTCTCGTCCTCGTCGAGCGTACTCATGGCCCTGTCGAACAGCTGGTCGACCTGGTCCGTGCCGACGCGGGTGTAGTTCTGCTCGACGTTCAGGGAGCCGTCGGCGGCCGGGACGGGCTTGGCGTAGACGGGGCGGGCGTCGGTGGCGGGGAAGGCGGACGCCGGCCAGGAGTACAGCGCGAGGTCGTACTGACCGGCCGCGATGTGGTCCTTGAAGTAGCTCTCGTCGGAGACCTTGGTGATCTCCGTGCGGATGCCGACGCGATCCAGCATCCGGCCGACGCGGTCGGCGACCGCGCGCAGGGAGTCCGAACCGGAGCCCGAGGGGAGCACGAAGCGGAGCGTCAGCGGCTTGCCGTCCTTGGCGAGCGGCCCGGCCACGGCGCCCGCCGGGACGGCGGTGCCCTTCGGGGCGTACGCGCCGTCCGGAGTCAGGGGCTTGTACTGCTTGCCGTCCTGCGCGAGGTGGCGCGCGCCTTCCTCGGCCTTCCGGCCGGCCAGCTCACTCGTCTGCCGGTGCTTGTTCGCCTGGTCGCCCGGTTCCTTCGCCTGTCCCCGGTCGGCGTCACCGCGCGCCTTGTCGTCCTCGCCGACGATGTACGTCCCCTCGTCATCACTGTCGCCGCTGTCTCCGCCCTCCCCGTCGGAGGAGTCGTCCTTGGGCTTGCGGCGCTCGGCGCCGGCCGCCTTCTCCGCCTTCTTCTTCTGCTTCGTCACCGGGCCGCCGGGCACCCAGCCGGCATCCGCGAGCAGTGCCTGTGCCTCCGCGGTGTCCTGGCCGCCCAGTGCCCCGCTGTTGTCGGCGTACGCGGCCTGCCCGGCAAGCGCGAGGTGGCTGCCGACGGGCTCGGCGGGCAGCCCGAGCGGCTTCAGCACGATCCGGGCCAGCTCCGCGCGGTCCAGGGCGCGGGCTACGGCCCGGCGGACCCGCTCGTCGGCGAGCGGGCCTCCCGCGCCGTTGAGGGCGAGCTGGGTGTAGGCGGGCTCCAGTGACTTGCGGACCTCGAAGTCCCGCAGTGCCTTGCGCTGACGCTCGGACTTGGTGAGCGCCTTGGGCTTCTTCTCGCCGGGCCCCTGGAGCGGGGTGCTCGTGCCGCTGCCCCCGGCGCGGGCGGCGAGGGTGATGCTCTGGGCCTCGGCGGAGTCGATCTCGGCCAGGTCGACGGTGCCGGCGGCCAGCGCGGCGGTCCGCTTGTCGCGCGGTACGGCGCGCAGCACGATCTCGGAGAGCTTGGCGGGCCGGCCCCACCAGCGCGGGTTGCGGGCGAGGGTGATCCGCCCCTCCTTGCGGTCGACCTTCTTCACCGCGAAGGGCCCGGCGGTGACCTTCAGCTTGCGTCTGGCCCCGTCGTTGAAGGAGTCCGGGGTGCCCATGACGTCCTTGGGGTACAGCGGCGAGAACAGCGAGCGCCAGTCGGCGTACGGCCGCCCGAAGGTGACCTTGACCTCCAGGTCGTTGGCACCGCGCTCGATCTTCTCGATGCGGTCGTAGCCGGCGTTGCGGGCGGTCCAGTAGGCGCTGTCCTTGCCGGACAGGGCGCGCCACTGGGCGGCGAAGTCGGCGGCGCCGATCTCGCGGCCGTCGCTCCAGACCGCCTGCTGGTCGAGCTTGTACAGGACGACCTGCTTCGGCTCGGTGTCGACGACCTTCGCCGACTCCAGGTACGCGGGGTTGATCCGGGGCCGGCCGCTGGCGTCGAGCCGGTACATGGAGGGCAGTACGGCCTGCGCGACCCGGCTGGTGGCCGCGTCGGCGTCCGCCTGGAAGGTGTTCAACGTCTCCGGCACGGCGTCCACCGCCCAGTTCAGCGTGCCGCCGTCGCTGACCAGGTCACGGGCGGCGGGCGCGAGGTCCTGTCCGGCGAGCGGCTTGCCCGCCTCGTCCTGGGAACTGCAGGCGGCCAGCATGGGCACCGCGAGCGCACCCGCGGTGAGGAAGGCGACCGAGCGCATGACCGCGCGCAGTCCGACGCCGTCGTGGGACATCCCGTCTACCTCCGATGATGGGCCGCCGGTTTGGATCACGTTTGGCGGTATATGGAGCTGATCAGATCTATGCGGCCACTGAAGAGGAAAGGGTTCAGCAGCGGGCGGCGACACGGCGGCGGAAGGCACGAAACCCACCCGTGCGGCCCAACGGGGCCGGGGCGCGCGGGCCCCGGAGCGGGCCGCGCGGGCCCCTGGGCCCGGCCCCCCGGAACCCGGGCGGGAGGGTCGCGCGGCGCCCTGAGACGCGACGCGCGCGTCGTGGGACGCGGCATGCGACACCCCGGGGACCCGGCACCCGGCACCCGCCACCGCGCACCGCGGGTACGCGACACCCCGGGCACGCGACATCACCAACCGGTACGCAACACCACGAAGCGGTAGAATTGGTCCCGGCAACTGGCACCACGCGCCGCACCGTGCGGCTCCCCGTGACACCCCCGCAACCCCACGGAACGCAGCGCGCACAGGAGCGCGGGCCGGGCGCACTCGGAGGCTCGCGATCCGCCAATCCGTGCACACGGGTTCCCACCGGTAGGTGTGACGCGCAACACTCGCAGGCGCATGAACGTTGCCACCCACGGGCCCACGGCCCACGGAAGCGAGGTCACGTCATGTCCGTGCACGACGACCTGACATCAGTCCAGCGCTGCCTCGAGGACCTCTCCCGGTCCGTGAAGCGCCTGGAGCAGCAGTTCGGCAAGGGCGGTCTGGAGATGCGCCGCGTCCGCGCCGACACCGACCACCTGCGCGAAAGCGTCGCGCTGCTGCGCGACGCCGCCCCCGCGCTCGCCAAGCCACTGCGTCCGGACCTCGTCTCCATCTCCGACACCCCGTACGACAACAGTCTGTGGACGGACTCGGACGACGAGGGTCTCGGCGCCCGCGACCGGCACGCCCCCTGATCCCGACCGGAGTCATGACTTGGCCACTGGTACGGAACCCCCCGACACGGAATCCCATCCGCCCGGCGGCGGCGTACGCGGCGGTACGCGCGCCGCGATCGACGCCCCGCACCTGCGCACCGACCGGTGGTGGCTGGCCCCCGCCGCCACCGCCGCCGGCCTGCTCGCCTTCATCGTGTACTCGACCTGGCGGGCCTTCGCCGACACGGACTACTACGCGGCGCCGTACGTCTCGCCGTTCTACTCGCCGTGTCTGGCCGAGCGCTGCCAGACGATGCGCGCCGGCCCGAACTGGGAGCTCTTCGGCGGCTGGTGGGGCATCTCCCCCGCGATCATCATCCTGATCTTCCCGCTCGGCTTCCGCCTGACCTGCTACTACTACCGCAAGGCCTACTACCGGGGCTTCTGGGCGTCGCCCCCGGCCTGCGCGGTGGCCGAGCCGCACAAGAAGTACACCGGCGAGACCCGCTTCCCGCTGGTCCTGCAGAACATCCACCGGTACTTCTTCTACGCGGCGCTCCTCGTCGCCGGTGTGCTGACCTACGACACCGTGCTCTCCTTCCGCGACGAGCACTACCACTGGGGCCACATGGGCCTCGGCACCCTCGTCTTCCTCGTCAACATCGCGCTGATCTGGGCGTACACCCTCTCCTGCCACTCGTGCCGGCACATCGTCGGCGGCAAGCTCAAGCACTTCTCCAGACACCCCGTGCGCTACCGGATGTGGCAGTGGGTCGGCAGGCTGAACGCCCGCCACATGGTGCTGGCCTGGGCCTCGCTGGTGAGTGTGGCGGCGGCCGACTTCTACGTCTTCCTGGTGGCGTCCGGTGCCTTCGACGATCCGCGCTTCTTCTAGATTGGGTGGAGTCCTCTGATGTCCGTGGTGGATCGGCAGGAGTGGGACGTCGTCGTGGTCGGGGCCGGCGGCGCCGGGCTGCGCGCCGCCATCGAGGCGCGCGAGCGGGGCGCCCGTACGGCGGTGATCTGCAAGTCGCTGTTCGGCAAGGCGCACACGGTGATGGCCGAGGGCGGCATCGCGGCCGCGATGGGCAACGTGAACTCCGGTGACAACTGGGAGGTCCACTTCCGCGACACCATGCGTGGCGGGAAGTTCCTCAACCAGTGGCGGATGGCCGAACTGCACGCCCAGGAGGCGCCCGACCGGGTGTGGGAGCTGGAGACCTGGGGCGCCCTGTTCGACCGCACGAAGGACGGCCGGATCTCCCAGCGGAACTTCGGCGGCCACGAGTACCCGCGTCTCGCGCACGTCGGTGACCGCACGGGCCTGGAGCTCATCCGGACGCTCCAGCAGAAGATCGTGGCCCTGCAACAGGAGGACTTCCGGGAGACCGGGGACTACGAGTCCCGCCTGAAGGTCTACCAGGAGTGCACGGTCACCCGGGTCCTCAAGGACACGGCAACCGAGAGCGGCTCGGCCGCGGGCAGGGTGAGCGGGGTCTTCGGCTACGAGCGCGAGTCGGGCCGTTTCTTCGTCCTCGAGGCGCCCGCCGTGGTGATCGCGACCGGCGGGATCGGCAAGTCCTTCAAGGTGACGTCGAACTCGTGGGAGTACACCGGCGACGGGCACGCGCTGGCGCTGCTCGCCGGAGCGCCCCTGCTGAACATGGAGTTCGTGCAGTTCCACCCGACCGGCATGGTCTGGCCACCGTCGGTGAAGGGCATCCTCGTCACCGAGTCGGTGCGCGGCGACGGCGGGGTGCTCAGGAACTCCGACGGGAAACGCTTCATGTTCGACTACGTCCCCGACGTCTTCAAGGAGAAGTACGCGGAGTCGGAGGAGGAGGGCGACCGCTGGTACGACGACCCGGACCGCAACCGGCGCCCGCCCGAACTGCTCCCCCGAGACGAGGTCGCCCGGGCCATCAACTCCGAGGTGAAGGCGGGCCGCGGTTCCCCGCACGGTGGCGTGTTCCTCGACGTGTCGACACGTATGCCCGCCGAGGTCATCCGGCGCCGACTGCCGTCGATGTACCACCAGTTCAAGGAGCTGGCCGACGTCGACATCACGGCGGAGCCGATGGAGGTCGGGCCGACCTGTCACTACGTGATGGGCGGTATCGCGGTCGACTCGGACTCCGCGGCGGCCCGCGGGGTGCCCGGGCTGTTCGCGGCCGGTGAGGTGGCCGGCGGCATGCACGGCTCCAACCGTCTCGGCGGCAACTCGCTCTCCGACCTGCTGGTGTTCGGGCGGCGTGCGGGCCGGCACGCGGCGGAGTACGCGACCGGCCTGGCCGACGGCCGGCCCCCCGTGGACGACGTCCAGGTCGACACGGCCGCGGCCGAGGCCCTGCGCCCCTTCTCCGCGGAGGGCCCGGCACCCGGCGCGGACGACGGACGCCCGGCCGAGAACCCGTACACCCTCCACCAGGAACTCCAGCAGGCGATGAACGATCTCGTCGGCATCATCCGTCGCGAGGCCGAGATGGAGCAGGCGCTGGATAAGCTGGCGGATCTGCGGGTACGGGCCCGGCGGGCCGGGGTCGAGGGCCACCGGCAGTTCAACCCCGGCTGGCACCTGGCCCTGGACCTGCGCAACATGCTGCTGGTCAGCGAGTGCGTGGCGCGGGCCGCGCTGGAGCGCACGGAGTCGCGCGGCGGGCACACCCGCGAGGACCACCCCGCGATGGACCGCGCGTGGCGCCGGGTCAATCTGCTGTGCCGGCTCATCGACCCCTCGGGCGGCCTGGCGGCGACGGACACCGTGCGCGGCCAGATCAACCTCACCCATGAGACCACCGACCCCGTCCGCCCCGACCTGCTCGCCCTCTTCGAGAAGGAGGAGCTGGTCAAGTACCTCGCCGAAGAGGAGCTCTACGAGTGAGCAGCTACGAGGCCCGCTTCAAGGTGTGGCGCGGGGACGTCGAGGGCGGCGGCCTGGAGGACTTCGAGGTCGAGGTGAACGACGGTGAGGTCGTCCTCGACATCATCCACCGCCTCCAGGCCACCCAGGCGCCGGATCTCGCCGTGCGCTGGAACTGCAAGGCGGGCAAGTGCGGTTCCTGTTCCGCGGAGATCAACGGACGGCCCCGGCTGCTGTGCATGACCCGCATGTCGGTGTTCGACCGGGCGGAGACGATCACGGTGACCCCGCTGCGGGCCTTCCCGGTGATCCGCGACCTGGTGACGAACGTCGGCTTCAACTACCAGAAGGCCAGGGAGGTTCCGGCCTTCGTACCGCCGGACGGTGTGGCCCCCGGCGAGTACCGCATGATGCAGGAGGACGTGGACCGCCCGCAGGAGTTCCGCAAGTGCATCGAGTGCTTCCTGTGCCAGGACACCTGCCACGTGGTCCGCGACCACGAGGAGAACAAGCCGGCGTTCGCCGGTCCCCGCTTCCTGATGCGGGTCGCGGAACTGGACATGCATCCGCTGGACGCGGCCGAGGAGTCCGGCCTGGACCGCAAACGCACCGCCCAGGACGAACACGGCCTCGGCTACTGCAACATCACCAAGTGCTGCACGGAGGTCTGCCCCGAGGGCATCAAGATCACGGACAACGCCCTGATCCCCCTGAAGGAACGGGCGGCCGACCGCAAGTACGACCCGATCGTGTGGCTGGGCTCGAAGATCAGGAGGCGGTCTTCGTAGGCCCGGGGGTGCGGCCCGGGCGTTGGGCGAGGAACCCGACGCCCAGGCCCACCATGAAGGTGACCCAGCCGCCCCAGGCGACGTCACCACGTTCGCCGTGCGGCGGGCCCATGAACGGGCCCAGGAACATGAACAGCCCCGCCCCGACGGCGCACAGCAGCGTCCCGAGCCCCGACAGCCTCGGCCTCAGCACCCTCGTCCGGTGCCACGGCAGCAGCCATCCGGTCACGAGCGCCACGAGACCGAGCGCTGCCAGCGCCGTCACGGTCAGCGCGCCGAGAACCACCAGCGTGAGGTGCATGCCGATCATCGTCCCACCAACTCCAGCGCCCGCACCGGATTGTGTTCGGCGATGGCCCGCATCGGTCCCGGCTCCGGGTAGTCGCCGTCGAGGAGGCGGAGAGGGCCGGCGACCAGGCTGAGACGCATGGCGAGGCGGTAGAGGCGCAGCCGGTCCTCGTCCAGGCCGGGGACGCGCAGAACGTCGTACCACCGGCCGAACCGCAGCTCCAGGAACACGTGCTCCCACTCCGCGTCGAAGTACATGAGGCCCTCGATGTCGATCAGTGCAGGTCGGCCGTCGGCGGCCAGGAGGACGTGGTCCGGGCCGAGTTCGCCGTGGATCAGGGTGTGGCGGGCACGCGGGCGGACCTCGGCCGCCAGGCCGCGTACCGCCGCTTCGAGGTCCTGGCGGGCGGTGGCGATCCGCGCGTCCCGTACGGCCACCGCCGCGATGTCGCGCAGGGCGCCCTCGGTCACGCGCCGCTCGCACGAAGTGACGGGCGAGGCACCGCCGTTGTCGACGAGCGCGACCTTCCCGACGGCCGGCCCCCGTTGTGCGTGCAGCACGGCGAGCGTCTCGGCCAGTCGCTCCAGAGGCGCCCGCGCCGCGTCCGGGTCGTTCCGCAGCGCCTCCTCCAGACTGCCACCGGGCAGGTCCTCGACGACCGCGGCGGCCGCGCCGAGATGGCGTCCCGAGTCGTCCGCGAGCAGCAGCCGGGGCGTGCGGACGCCGAGGGCGGACAGGCGGTCGTACGCCGCCGTGAACAGGTCCGGTCCCGAGGCGTGGGCGAAGGGATCGCGCGGGTCGCCGGGGCCGTCGTCCCAGAAGTCCTCGTCGGGCGACCAGACGTAGGCGACGGCCGTCGTGTCGTCGTCGAAGGTGAGTCGGTAGACGCCCTTCTTGGAGCCGCCCCGCAGCCGCGCGGCCGCTGCCAGCGAGCGGCCCGGGCCGGCGGCCGCCCGGGCGAGCGGGGACAGGTCGTCGCGGGTGAGGGGGCTCGGGTGGAGGTCACCCGTCGGATCCTCGCACCCCGCCCGGCCGGCGTCAGGCGGATTTCAGTGGACCCAGTCCTCCCGGTACGCCGACCAGTCCGCCTCCGTGGCCGCGAAGTCGACGTACAGGGCGACACCGAAGCGCGCGCGGTCGGCGTCCGTGCGGGACAGTCCGAGGCGGACGCCCCGGACGGCGGCGGGGACGGTCTCGGCGTGCGCCCAGTGGCCGAAACGGTTCTCGTGGTAGAACGGCAGGCCCATCAGCAGGTCGGTCGACGGCGGGGTGACCTCCAGGGCGAGCGAGGTCTGCTGGGCGACGTAGCCGCCGTACAGGGTGTCCAGCGGCTGCATGGTGTCGTACGACATCACGGCGATCTGGTCGACCCTGCGCGCCACCTGCCCGAAGAACGCCTGGGACCACCACTTCGGGTGTCCGGTGACGGTGCCCCAGAAGGAGTGGAAGCCCGGCACCGGGTCGATCTGGTGCGCGGCGACCGACAGTTGCGCGTCCCGGGCCCGGGTCACCCCGCGCAGCGAGTCGAGCAGGGCGAGGTAGTGGCGGTCGCCCGAGTGCAGCGGCTCCAGGTCGAAGTGGACGCCCGCGAAGCCGGCCGCGAGCACCTGGCGAGTGGACGCGACGACGGCGTCGCGGGTCGCCGGGCGCTCCAGGCGGAGGCCGTCGGGGCTCTCGGTGGCGAGCACGTCGCCCAGCCATGCCTGGACCCTGACTCCGGGAAGCTCGCGGTGGACGGCGGCCACGAACCAGCGCGCCTTCGGGTACACCGACTCGGGCAGCGTCCCGTCGTGCTCCAGCGGGCCGGTGTGGACGTACAGGTCACGGATGCCGGTGCCGCTCAGACGGCGGGCCAGGCCGGTGACATCGGCGTCGTCCTTCCGGCCGTCCACCCAGGCGTGGCCCAGCCATATCGCGTCACGGTTCCTCGTGTACGTCCCGTCGGCCGGGTCGCCGGTGTAGTTCACCCTGAGCGCGACCTCGGCGCCCAGGGTGGACAGGACGAGCGCCAGCACCAGTCCGAGGGCCGCCCTGCGGACCCATCGGAGCCTGCGACGGCGGGGCGGCGGCGCCGGGGAGGCGCCGGCCTCCGGCTCGGCATTCGCTCCCTCCCCGGCGTCCGACTCCACGTCCGCTCCCCCGCCGGCCGCAGGCTCCGCGTCCGTCCTCTCGTCCCTCTCGCCCCTCTCGCCCCTGTCGTCC
The DNA here is from genome assembly GCF_041435115.1 of Streptomyces sp. NBC_00289. NCBI lineage: Bacteria > Bacillati > Actinomycetota > Actinomycetes > Kitasatosporales > Streptomycetaceae > Streptomyces > Streptomyces sp. NBC_00289. Next base: position 3,932,507 of record NZ_CP108046.1, read on the forward strand.
CACTCGTCCGTCGTCGACTTCGGCTTCGACTCCGACCCCACGTCGTTCCTCCCCGGTCGCCGTTCCTCACGTGCCCCGCCCCCGACTCGTCCCGGACGCATCCCGGTCGCGCCGGCGCATATCTGCTCATACGCTCCGGAATGTGACGTCATCCTTGAGCCGGGGCCGGCCGCGGCGCACGACCGCGCGCATATCCGTGCGGGTCGCACATGCCCTGCTCGGCGTCGCGGTCGGGGTCGTGTGGCTGGTGTTGCCGTGGATGACGATCAGTACCGACGACCCGGTTGCGGCCGTACCCGCCGGGCAGACCCCGGTGGCGGCCACGACCGCCGAGGAGGACGAGACGTCCGCCGCCGCTCTCGTCCTGCCTCTGGTCGCGGTCGCGGTGGTGGGCACGCTCGCCGGATACGGCTATGTACGGCGCACCCGCCGGGCCCGCACCCGTACGACCCCGGGCGCCGCCCCCGCCGAACCGCTCCCGCGGCCGCCGCTCACCGACCTGGACGCGCGGACCCTCGCGTTGCTCGTCGAGGCCGACGACTGTCTCCGCACCAGCCGCGAGGAGCTCGGCTGCGCCGAGGCCCGCTCGGGAGCGCCCGCCGTCGCCCCCTTCGCGCGGGCCGTACGGGAGGCGGAGGCCGAGCTGTCGGCGGCCTTCCGGATGCGGCGGCAGTACGACGAGGGCGTCCCGGCGGACGAGCCGTCGCGGCGGCACGCGCTCACCGGAATCGTCGGGCGGTGCCAGGAGGTGGGACGCCGGCTGGACGCGGAGGCCGCCGACTTCGACCGGCTGCGTGGTCTGGAACGGGGAGCGGGCGCGGCCCTGGAGGCCGCGGAGGCCCGCTTCCGGGAGCTGGCCGGCCGTACCGGGGCCGCGGACGCCGGCCTCGCCGAGCTCGACGCCGGCGGGCGCTTCTCCCCCACCGCCACCGCCGACGTCACCGGCCACGTCGAACAGGCCAGGGACCGGCTGGTGTTCGCGACCTTCCAGCTCAACCAGGCCCGCCAGGCCGCCGACCTGGACGAGCCGGAGAGCGCCGCCCGCCATGTGCGCGCCGCCGAGGGTGCGGTGGCGCAGGCCGCGGTGTTCCTGGACGGCATCGACCGGCTCGCCGCCGAACTGACAGCGGCCGCGAGCCTCGTCCCGGCCGCGCTCACCGGGGCGGAGGCGGAGCTGGCGAGCGCCCGGGAGCGGCCGGCGGAGACGATGGGCACTCCCGAGGTGTCTGGCGGGCCCGGCAGTTCCGGTGCTCGTGGTGCATCCGGTGCTCGCGGCTTTCCCGGCGGTTCCGGCGCAGCTGGTGGTTCCGGCGCACCCGGCGGTTCCGGCGCACCCGGCGGTACCGACGCGCCTGGCACACCCAGCGGTCCCGGCACGTCCGGCAGTTCCCGCGATCCCAGCGCATCCGGCGGTCCCCGTGCACCCGGCGGTTCCGGCGCACCCGCTGCTCCCGGCACTTCCGGCGCACCCAGCGGTTCCGGCGCTTCCGGCGCACCCAGCGGTCCCGATGTCCCCGTCGGTCCCGGCGCACCCGGCGCACCCGGCGCACCCGGCGCACCCGGCGCACCCGGCATGCTCGCCCCCGAGTTCCGCGCCCGGGTCGCGCACGCGGACGCCGTCCTGGCCGCCGTACGGGAGGAGCTGATCGCCGGGCCCTACGACCCGCTCGACGCGCTCCGGCGGATCGTGCGGGCCGTCGCTCCGGTCGGCACCGGGCGGGCCGGAGTCCTGGCGGCCGCCGGTTCCCTGACCGCCCGCAGTGCGACCGCCCTGGCGGCTGACTTCGTCGGGACGCACCGGGGTGCGGTGGGCGGCGCGGCCCGCACCCTGCTGACGGAGGCGGAACGGCTCCTCGCCTTCCCGGTCCCCCCGGCGCCGTACGGGCACGGACGCGGCGAAGACCCCGGTCAGGAGCCGACGGCCGACGCCTTGGCGCGGCGGGCCCGTGAGCTCGCCGGGCAGGACGTGCGCGTGCACGGGACCCCGGCCGTCGGGGCGGCGGAGCACACCACGGGAGTCGGCGGTGCCGTGCTCGGCGGAATCCTCCTCGGCAAGGGCCCGGACGGCGGCCCGCCCGCGAGCTTCGGCGGACCCGCCACCCGGGCGCGGCGCGGCCGCACCACCCCGCGAGCTCCGGAAACTCCCTGACCGAACCGCGGCAGACCCGCGGCCAGCGCCCACCGTCTCGCGCCCAGCGCCTCCTGTCCCCGGCCAGCACTTCCCAGCCCGCGGCCAGCACTTCCCGCCCTCCGGCCTGCACTTCCCAGGTGCGCTGGACTTCGGTGGGGTCGGTGAAGCCGAGGCCGCTGCCCACCGACATCGCCGCCCAGCGCTTCGTCACGGCACCCGGCGAGACGGCGCCCGCGACAGCACTTGCCGTCCCACGGCCAACGCTACGCAGTCCGCGGCAGCCCTTCCCGCCCCACTGCCAGCACTCCCCGTCCCGCGGCCCGCGCTTCCCGTTCCGTCGTCCTCAGAACAGGCTGAGCAACGCCTCCGCCGGGTCCGCCAGGCCGTTCTCGCCGTCCGGTAGGGGCAGTTCGAACCAGACCGTCTTGCCGCGTGGGGTACGGCGCGAGCCCCAGGCCGCGCTGAGCAGGCCGACCAGTTGCAGGCCGCGTCCGCCCTCGTCCGTGTCGCGGGCGCGGCGGCGGCGCGGCTGGACCAGGCCCGAGTCCCAGACCTCGCACACCAGCGTGCGGTCCAGCAGCAGGCGCAGTCTGATCTCGCCCTCGCCGTACCGCAGGGCGTTCGTCACCAGCTCGCTGACCAGCAACTCCGTCGTGTCGACCAGGGGTTCGAGGTCCCACTCGATCAACTGCCGGCGTGCCTGCTCGCGGGCGCGCCCCACGCTGCGCGGCTCGCGCGGCAGCGTCCAGTCGCCGACGGACCCGGCGGGCAGTCCCTGGACGCGGGCCATCAGCAGGGCGATGTCGTCCTCGCCGTGGTGGGTGTCGAGGGTGTTGAGCACGTGATCGCAGACGTCCTCCAGCGGCGCGGAGGGGTCGGTGAGGGCACCCACGAAGGCCTGGAGACCCTCGTCGAGCGGGTGGTCGCGCGATTCGACCAGTCCATCCGTGTAGAGCGCCAGCAGCGCGCCCTCGGGCAGTTCGACCTCCACCTCCTCAAAGGGCTCGCCACCGACTCCGAGCGGCATGCCCGGCGGCACGTCGAGCATCAGCGCGTCCTCACCGGGTTCGACCAGGACGGGCGGCAGATGGCCGGCGTTGGCGAAGGTGCACCTGCGGGTCACCGAGTCGTAGACGGCGTAGACGCAGGTCGCGAGGTACACCTCGGACAGGTCCGCCTCGCGGGGCCGGCGGGCCGAGCGAGTGGCCTGCTGCACACCGCCGGGGGCACCGAGACCGCGCGCGATCTCGTCCAACGCGGAGAGGACCTCGGCCGGTTCGAGGTCGAGGAGGGCCAGCGTGCGGACGGCGGACCGGAGTTCGCCCATCGCGACCGCGGCCCGCAGCCCGCGGCCCATGACGTCGCCGACGACCAACGCGGTGCGGTGACCCGGCAGTTCGATGACGTCGAACCAGTCGCCGCCGACCTCGCTGGGCCGGTCGGACAAGGAGTTCCCCGGCAGGTAGCGGCAGGCGATGTCGAGGCCGGAGGCCACCGGGTCGCCGGGCGGGAGCAGGGACCTTTGCAGTATCAGCGCGCGCTCGTGCTCACGCCGGTACAGGCGGGCGTTGTCGATACAGACGGCGGCCCGCGCGGCCAGCTCCACCGCGAGGTCGCGGTCCCGGTCGCCGAACGGTTCGCTGCCCTTGGTCCGGGCGAACTGCGCGAGTCCTACGACGGTGTCGTGGGCGACCATCGGCACGGCCAGCGTGGACTGTACGAGGCCGCCCTCCTCGGCGGGGACGAACTGCGGCCGGGCGGTGCGCAGGGCGTCAGCGCAGGAGGAGTTGAAGGGGTAGTGGTGTACGGCGCCGACCGCGACCGGCGGGCCGCCGCCGACGAAGGGCGCGTCCGACACGGCGCTGGCGAACGCGACGCGGCGCAGTTCGGCGCTGCCGTCGGCGAGGCCGGGCGGGGTCTCGTCGCCGGCCAGCAGTCCCTGGTAGAGGTCGACGGTGGCGAGGTCGCAGAAGCCGGGCACCACGACGTCGAGGAGTTCGCGGGCGGTGGTCTCCAGGTCGAGGGAGTTGCCGATGCGGGCACCGGCGTCGTTCAGCAGGGCGAGGTTGCGCCGGGCGGCGGCCGCTTCGCGGGCGGCGGCGCGGCGGGCGGTGATGTCGGTTCCGAGCCAGGCGACACCGATGGGACGGCCGGTACCGCTGTGCACGCGGTAGAGGTTGACGGACCAGTGACGGCGCTCGTCGGAGCCCGGCACGAAGCCCGTGACGTGCATGTCGGTGATGGAGTCGCCCGTCTCCAGGACCCGGCGCAGGGTGGCGGCGACCCGCTCGGCCTCGGGGCGCGGGAGGTAGTCGTGGACGCCGCGGCCACGGTGGTCGTCGGGTGTGCCGCCGAAGATCGACGCGAACCGGTGGTTGGCGCGCCGCACCCGCAGATCGGGGTCGATCAGCAGGAAGCCGAAAGGGGATTGACCGAATATCGCCTGCGAGGCTGCGAGGTCCGTCTCGATGCTGCGCAGGGTGCGGACGTCGACGACGATACAGACTGCGGCCTTCTCGCCCTCCTCCGTCCGCGTCGGCATGACGTACACCTCGGCGAGGCCCTCGTGGCCGCGCTCGCCCCCGGGTGTGTCCGGCAGCCGGAAGGGGACGACGCCGGTCCACTCGCGGCCGTCGAGGATCTCGGCCATCTTGCGCTGACCCTGCTCACGCCGGTCGGGGTCGATGAACGCCTCGATGGGGTCCATACCGACGGCGTGGCCGGCGGGGATACCGAAAAGCTGCTCGGCACGCAGGCTCCACTGGTCGACGAGTCCGTCGGGACCGATGGAGAAGGACGCGACCTTGATGTAGTCGTAGATCGAGCCGGGCGGGCTGCTCTGCCACAGGGCGTCGCCCGGCGGCACCTCGCCGGGGCGGACTCCCGTCGCGGCAGCATCCACGACCTCCGCTCCAGCACCGTCCGACGGGTCCTCGGACTCCGTGGCCTTCGCTGGTATCTCGCTCACGCGAACCGTCCCCTCCAGCTCACCGCGTCCGGCACCGGTCACCGGCGGCGGCTGCCCGCAGTATCCAGCACTACGGCTCCGCACAACACGGTGTTCACGATCACAGCACGGTCCCGATGGTTTTCGGTCCGTACCGCGACAACACTTCCAGTCTTCTAACCAGCGGACACGTCATCGAATCCCACCCGTCGACAACCGCCACTGGCCTGAACCATTCGCTCGACAGTGTGAGAGGGTCCGTACAGCCCCCGGACCGCCGTAAACCGCCGTCTCATCCTGGCACCGCGAGCTCGAACCACACGGTCTTGCCCGCGCCTCCGGGCCGGGTACCCCAACGCCGGGACGTGTGGGCGACCAGCTGGAGACCGCGGCCGCTCTCGTCCTCGGGCCGGGCGGCGCGCTCCCGGGGGAGGTCCGGAAAAGGGTCGGAGACCTCCACCCGCAGCACGTCGCCGGGGGCTGCCGGGCGTACCAGGCGGACTCCGATGGGACCGGTGGCATGCCGCAGCGCGTTGGTGACCAGCTCGCTGACCAGCAGAGCGGTCAGGTCGGCGAGGCTTTCGAGGCCCCAGTCGCGCAGCCGGCCGCGTACGGCGGCACGGGCGTCACGGACGGCGCCCGGTTCTGCGGGAAAGGTCCACTCGGCGCGGCCACCCTCGGTGTCGGTCACGCCGATCACTTCCCAGCCCAGCAAGCTCACCCATGTCCGGTTTCATGGGGTTAATGGGCAGATACCCGATATCCAGTCACGAGTACCGTCATCGGGGGCGCACTGTGGCACAAACGGCTTACGAGGCGCTCACGCGGGGCTCAGACGCCGGTCGCGTCCCCTCTTGTGTCCCCTGCCCGCACCCCGGCCCCCGCCTCCGCTTCCTCCGCCGCCTCCGGTTCCGCCCCCAGCACGCGCAGCACCTCCCGAACGGCGGGCACGTCCTGGTCCAGCCAGGCGACGGTCCAGATCTCGGCGGGGGTCAGCAGACGGAGTTCGTCGTGGTCCTGGAGCGGCTCGGGCCCGGCGGAGCCGGGACGCAGCCGGGCGGTCCACACCTGAAGGACGTACGGCGGTCTCAGGGGCCACTCACCCGGGACCCGCTCGACGGTCTCGGCGTCGACGCCGAGCTCCTCGCGCAACTCGCGCACCAGGGCCGCATCGGGGGTCTCGCCCGGCTCCACCTTGCCCCCGGGCAGTTCCCAGCGGCCGGCCAGTTCGGGGGGAGCGCTGCGGCGGGCGGCGAGCAGCCGGCCTCCGTCGAGCAGGGCGGCTCCCACCACCACGATCCGTTCGCTCATGCGCGTCATGCGCCGGAGCCTAACGGGAGCCCGGAACGGCGACGCGTGAACGGCGGCCGGGGAAAGGCGCGAGCGGCGGACGCGGGTCAGCCGTCGGCGCCCGTTCCGTTCGGGCCGATCCGCTCGACCCAGTACAGCTGCCGGTGTCCGCGGCTGTCGAGGCTGTCGGCGATCTTCTGCGCCTCGGCCCGGGTCGCGTACCGGCCCACGCGGTAGCGATTGCCGTTGTCGTCCTGCCGTATGACGAGCCAGGGAAGAGTGATGGTGCCGTCGTTCATCGCGCCCCTCCACTTCCCGCCCGCGGCGGCCTCTGCCGTGCCCCACCCGATAAGGAAACCGCAATCCGCATATGCCCGACCCTACGCCCAACCTTCACGCAGCGAATACGGCTTTTCACAAAGAGGTACGCAACCAGCCAGGTCGGACGGGCGTGACAGGGGGCGCGCGACTTCGAACGCGCCGCCCGGACGCGCCGACGTATCCGGTCAGCGGCATGCGGCGCATGTACCGGTCGACCTGCGAGAACGGCTGAATTGCAACGCCGTGCGGGCAGGCGCGCGCGGGGTCCCACGCCGGGGGCAACTGCCGGAAGGGTGTGCGGGGTGGTGCGAGGGTGTGCGCTACTTCACTGGGAGGTGGTACGCCACTCGGTAGCGGTCGGCCGGGATCACCACATCGGCCGTCTCGACCGGGCGGCCGGAGGCGAAGTAGGTGCGCTGGACGACGAGGACGACATGGCCGGGGACCCCGCCCAGGGCGTGCAACTCGTCGGCGAGGCCGGGACGGGCGCCGACCTCCTCGGTGACGTTGTCGACGACCACGTCGATGGCGGCCATGCGCTCGACCACGCCCATGCCGCCGAGCGGGCCCTCCTCGGGCAGCATCACGGGCGTACGGCCGGTGACGGCGAGGGGCTCCCAGGAGGTGGAGAGCATGACCACCTCGCCCGCGTCCCGGAAGACGTACTTCGTGCGCATCACGCGGTCGCCCGGCCTGATGTCCAGCCGGTCGGCGACGGCACCGCCCGCCTCGACCTGGACGCTGCTCGACTCCCAGGTGCCGCGGGCGTCGCCGTCCGCCTGCTCCTGGCGGAAGGGGGTGGCACCGCCGGCCGGGCGGTAACCGGAGCGGGCGATGAGCCGGGGCACGGGCCGCTCGCGCACATAGGTCCCCGAGCCCGAGCGTCCCTCGACCAACCCCTCGGCCATGAGCACCTTCCGCGCCTCCAGCGCGACGGTGTCCGAGACCCCGTACTCCTCACGGATTCTGGCCTGGGACGGGAGACGGGTGTGCGGTGGCAGCGACCCATTGGTGATCTTCTTGCGGAGATCACCCGCGACACGCAGGTACGCCGGCTGCTCACCGAATGTCACTGGCCGCTCCCATCAGGTTGTACAGACAGCAACAGCGTGGCAACCGAAGGTTGTGCCATGCAAGCAAAGGCCAGAGAATCACTCGATGTGATGACATGTGCCCGGTGAGGGCTTTACGCAGGCACTTTCTCCCCGCTATGGGCGCGCTCACACCTCGATGTCGCCGTTCGCTCCACCGCCGCCCGAGTCGCCGGAGCCGTCGCCGTACGACGGCGGGGTGGTGGCGAGGCCCAGAGCCTTGCGAGCGGTGACGGACGTGCCGGGGTCCTCGATCGTCACGGTCCGGTCGTAGTGCCGGTAGAAGGCGTTCACGTCGGCGGCGACGGCGGCCAGCGCCCACTCCTTCCTGAGCGCCGCCACCTCCCTGGCGACGTCGGCGACCGGCCGCTCGGCCTTCGCGGGCCACTGGTGCCGGCTCAGCAGCGTGGCCTCCTCGCCGAGCGCGTCCGAGACCCGTGCCGCCCACTCCCGGTTGGCGGACAGGTCGTCGTCGGGCGCGGTGTCGGGCGCCGAGTCCAGGGCCGCGTCCAGGGTGTTGGCCGCCTTCAGGTAGGCGATCTGGTCGGAGTCGAGCGTCGAGCCGTCGTTGCGCAGCGAGCCGGTCAGCGTGGCGTTCTCGTCCGTGTTGCCGAACACGCAGGTGATCTCGCGGTCACCGAAGCGCCAGCTCTGCCGCGACGGCAGGAGGTAGTACACGTCCACGTCGTCGGGTACGGCCCAGGCGTCCATCGCGTAACCGGCCTGCAACGCATAGCACTTGTCCTCGGCGGTGTCCGTGAGCTCGTCGTCACCGGGGTAGGAGCCGCCCGGCAGGGTGACGACGGCGAACACCTCGGCGTCGTGTTCGTCCGCGCAGGGCACCTCGTCGAAGTCGTAGGCCGCGCCCTCCAGTCCGCCGGGTGAGTCGAAGCAGGCGCCCTTGTTCATCGACGCGGTCCCGTTCGCGCCGTCCTTGACGCCCTCCCAGACGCCGGACGCGAAGCCCGTGGAGAGCGACAGCACCCACAGCACGAGCCCCACGGAGGACAGCACGGAGCCGGCGACGGCCAGCCCCCGGCCGCGCTCGCCCCGCTTCCTGATCTGCCCGAACGCGATCAGACCCAGCACGAGCCCCACGGCCGGCACGAAGCACAGGATGCCGAGGACGAGCGAGGCGATGGCGAACCCGTTGACGGGCACGGGCCGGTTGTACGGGCTGTAACCCTGGCCCCAGGGCTGGTAGGGCGTCGGGGGGTAGGGGCCGTAGGGGCCGCCCGGGCCCGGCGGGGGGCCTGGGTGGGGGCCTTGCGACGGGCCCTGAGGGGCGCCCTGCCAGGGGCCGCCCTGCGCCGGGCTCTGCCACGGTCCCTGAGCGTGGGCGGGGCCGCCCGTCGGAGGCGTCGGCGCGTCACCCTGGGGGTACGGCTCCTGGGGCTGGTGGGGCCCAGGGGGCGGGGGTATGGACACGAGTACCGTGCTCCTGGTTCAGGGGGTGACGCCGGGGCGAGGACGATGACCGTGACCGTAAACCGTGACGGTGCGGTACGGAACTGACGTGCGACTGGGCGCATGGTAAGCGCGGGCCGTCACCGATGGGGGACGAGCCCCAGGTCGAAGGGCGGGGGCACCTCTGAACCCGGCCCGCCGGTCGACGGGATCCGCACCGGCCCGCGCCCCCGGGCAGGCGTGCCTGCGGGTTCAGCCCGCGCCGGCCGCCAGGCGCCGCTGTTCCTCCTCCACGATCCGGCGGGCCAGTCCGGAGTCCGACACGTCGACCGCGTCCGGGGTGGACTCGGCCATGTCACTGCGCCGGGCGAACGCGTCGAAGAGCCGGTCCTTGTTCCGGAGGATGTCCAGGAGCCGCTCGTCCACACTGTCCGCCGCGAGGAGGCGATGCACCTGGACCGTGCGGGTCTGGCCCATCCGGTGCACCCGGGCGACCGCCTGGTGCTCCACCGTCGGCTTGACCTGCGGCTCGCAGAGGATCACCAGGGAGGCCGCCTGGAGGTTGAGGCCGACGCCGCCGGCCTCGATCTGGGACAGCAGCACCGCGTGCCCCGGCGCCCGCGCGAAGTCGTCGACCATCTGCTGTCTCCGTGCCGCCGGGACGGCCCCGGTGATCGGGCCGAACACCCGTTGCTCCGCGGTCTGTCGGTCCGGGTCGGGGTCCCGCGCCGACTCGGTCAGCGCCCGCCGCACCGTGGCGAGCACCTCGCGGAAGTACGAGAAGACCACCACCTTCAGCCCGTTGTCGGCGGCCTCGGCGACCAGCTCGCACAGCCGTTGCAGTTTGGCCGACTTCTCGGCGTCGGCGTATGCGGCCCGGCGCATCGCCATGAAGTTGCCGTCGGCGACCGCGCGGTCGTACGCCTCGCGGTCGGCGGCGCCGAGTTCCTCCCACTCGTCGACCTGGAGCAGTGCGGGGAGTTCGGTGAGGACGTCCTCCTGGTTGCGGCGGAGATAGGCGGGCGCGACCAGGGTGCGGAAGGCCTGCGGTCCGGCGACCGCGCCGGCGCCTCGCAGTGCGGGCAGCAGGTCGGGGCGGAGCTGGCGGACGAGGGCGCGGAACTCCTCGACCCGGTTCTCCATGGGGGTGCCCGTCAGGAAGAGGACGCGGTCGCAGCGGCCGGTCCACACCGCGAGCGATCCGGCGCGGCGGGTGGCCGGGTTCTTCACGTAGTGGGCCTCGTCGACGACGAGCATGCCCGGCGCCGTGCCGTCCGGACCGGGCAGAGTGTGCAGCACGTCGTACGTGGTGACGGCGACACCGCCGCGCTCGCGCCACTCGGCGTACGCGTCCTGCCGGTCCGGGCCGTGCACCGCCAGAGCGCGCAGCGTGCTGCGGGCGCGGATCTCGCGCGTCCAGTTGATCAGCACGCTGGCCGGGCAGACCACCAGGAAGTGGCTGTGCCCCTCGCTCGCGAGGTGGGCCATCGCCGCTACGGCCTGGACGGTCTTGCCGAGCCCCATCTCGTCGCCGAGGACCACCCGGCGCTGGGCGAGGGCGAAGCGCGCGCCGAACGCCTGGTAGCCGCGCAGGGAGACCCGGCGGTGGGTGTCGTCGAGCGGCTGGGCGTGGACGCGCTCGGCGATCTCCGCCGGCAGGAAGCCCTCGCTCGCCGCCAGGTCCGGGCGGTGTTCGGAGACCTCGGCGAGCCGGCTGTAGTACTCGGCGGAGCGCAGCTCGAAGTCGACCCAGGCCTCGATGTCGGAGACGGGCGGGCGCAGCAGGTCGGTGGAGGCCTGGGCGATCAGCAGCCGGAGGTCCCGCGCGGCCGCGTCGGCGACCAGCTCGCGCAGCCCGGCGACGGCGGCGAGCGCGCCCTCCCTGCGCTTGCGTCCGGCGAGCGCCATGCGCAGCCGGTTGCCGGCCGGCCGGGCCGCGGGCAGCAGCTCGCCGAGCCGCTCGTCGAGCCGCTCGGCGGCGTCCAGGGCGCGGCGCAGCTCCGGGCCTGCCTCGACGAGCCGTTGCAGGGCGACGACCAGGGCGGTGGTGCGGGGCTCCGGGTGGTCGACGTCGATGCGGACGGAGACGGTGTCGGCCACGGCCCGCGCGATCTGGCGGGCGGCGGCGAGCGCCCGGTCGGCGGTCTGCGGGCCCACGCCGGGCAGTTGCCGCAGTTCGTACCGGCCGGCCTCGTGCACCGCGCGCACCGAGGCGAGCCCGGCCGCCTCGATCGCGCCGAGCCGCAGCCGCCCCTCGGTGACGTCCTTCAGGCGGGCGACCGGGATGGACTCGAGTTCCTCGGCGACGAGGTGGTCCCGGATCGGTTCGAGCGCCGAGCGGACGGCGTCCAGGGCGCGGGTGTGGTCCTCGCGCAGGGTGCGCGCCGCGCCGTACAGCCGCGCGCCTCGCGCCCACAGCTCTCGGGCGGCACGCCCCGCCGGTGGCAGCTCCCCCTCCATGACACCCCGCTCCCCAGCCGTCCCGATGTGCGTCCATCGTGACACCCGCCTCTGACAAGCGGCCCGGGAGGCCCGTGGGGCGGTACGGCCGCGCGGGCCGGGTCAGTCGCCGAAGCCGGTGGCGCGGGCCCGCTTCTCCCAGGCGGCGATGTCGGCCCGCACCGCGTCGAGGTGGTCGGCCACGCCGGTCACCGCGTCGTCGCCGACCGGCAGGCGCAGGGGCGTCTCCTCGGCGTCGAGGGCGGCGAGGACGAGGGCCGCCGCCTTCGCGGGGTCGCCGGGCTGGGTGCCGTGACCGCCGGAGACGAAGCCCCGGGTGCCGCTCACCTTGGCGTAGACGCCGCTGTCCTCGCTGACCCCGGCCCGTCCCGCCTCGAACAGCGAGGTGCGGAAGGCACCCGGCTCCACGATCAGCACCTTGATCCCGAACTCCCGCACCTCGTCGGCGAGCGCCTCGGACATGCCCTCCAGGGCGAACTTCGTCCCGCTGTACGCCGAGAAGCCCGCGAAGGACAGCTGCCCGCCCACGCTGCTCATCTGCACCACGGCGCCCGCCTTCCGCCGGCGCATGTGCGGAAGCACCGCCCGCACGAGGGCCGCCGGCCCGAACACGTGCAGGTCGAAGAGGTCCCGCAGCTCCTGTTCCGTGGTCTCCTCGAAGGCACCGACGTGCGTGCGTCCCGCGTTGTTGACCAGGACGTCGATCCGGCCGTGCCGGGCCACCACGTCCTCCACGGCCGCCTCCGCGGAGGCCGTGTCGGAGACGTCCAGGCGCAGCGCCTCCACCTGGTCGGGGTGGGCGGCGACGAGGTCGCCCAGCCCCTCGGGCCGCCGTACCGCGCCCACCACGACGTCACCGGCGGCCACGGCGGCCTCGGCGATGGCCCGTCCGAGGCCGCTGCTCGCGCCGGTGACCAGCCACACCTTGTTCATGACGACTCCTCTTCGCGCTCTCGTGGGTTCCTCCGCCGACAAGCCTGCTGCCGTGGGCGGTTGCGCGTCCAAGACCCATGGTGATAACCGATGGTTATGACTGTGGACGTTCATGTGCGGGACCTGCGCTACTTCGTCGCGGTGGCCGAGGAGCTGCACTTCACCCGCGCCGCCGAGCGGCTGTACGTGTCCCAGCCCGCGCTCAGCAAGCAGATCCGGGCCCTGGAGCGGCAGGTGGGCGTGGAACTGTTCCGGCGGGACCGCCAGGGCGTACTGCTGACCGAGGCCGGGACGGCGCTGCTGCCGCAGGCTCGGCGGGTGCTGGCGGCCTGGGCGGAGGCGGACGCGGCGATGGCGGCGGCACGGGCGGCCCAGCGCGGCACCCTGGTGGTGGGCATGAGCACCAGCCCGGGGCGCGGCGGGCTGCTGCCGGCGATCCGCTCCCGCTTCACGGCCGCCCACCCGGAGGCGGTCGTCCGGCTCCGGCAGATGAGCTGGGAGGACCCGACCGCGGGCCTGGCGGACGGCGAGACGGACGTCGCCTTCGTCTGGCTGCCGCTGCCGGACCCGGAGCGCTACGCCTGGACGGTGCTCGCCGAGGAGCCCCGGCTTGTCGCCCTCCCCGACACCCACCCGCTCGCCGCGCACCCGGAGATCGACTTCGCCGACCTTGTCGACGAGCCGTTCCTCGCCCTCCCGCCGAGCGCGGGCCCCCTGCGCGACTTCTGGCTCGCCCTCGAGGAGCGCGCCGGCCGGCCACCCCGCGTCGCCGCGGAGATCGCCGGCACGGAGGAGACGTACGAGGCCCTGGTGGCGGGCCTCGGCATCTGCCTGGTCGCGACGGGCAACGCCCCCCTGGTCACGCTGGGAGGCGTGACCACCCGACCGGTACGCGGGATCGCCCCGAGCCGCTACGCGCTCGCCTGGCGCCGTGAGGACGACACCCGCCCCCTGGTGCGGGCGTACGCGGACAGTTGCCGCCGGGTGGCACGGCAGAGGTGAGGGGCGAGGAGGGTGAGGCCGTTGACGATCTCGCGACCCGGATCTGCGTGGGTCTCCACGGTCGAGCCACGGACGGCCCGTCAGGCGGTCATGCGGGGGCGCTCGTCCGCCCAGCGGGCCAGGGTCTCCTGGGGGTCCTCCTCGGCCAGTTCGGCCAGGAGGGCGACCGCCTCGGCCCTGTCACCCACGATCCGCACCGGACTGCACCCCCGGGTGATCATCACGGAGCCGTCGCGGCGCTTCTGGTATCCGAAGTAACGGTGAGCCATCGTTCTGTCCTTTCGCCGGGGTGAGTTGACGTGCCGCGGGGGCGGCTGCGGGTACGGCCACGGCTCCGGTGCCGCCGCCGAAGAGGCTGAGGAGCGGGCCGGCCATGGCCGTGGTGATCAGGGCCATCAGGACCATGACGGTGAACAACTGCGTGTCGATCAGACCGAGATGAAGTCCGATCCCGAGGATGACGATCTCGGTGAGGCCCCGGCTGTTCATCAACGTGCCGAACACCGCGGCCTCCCGCCAGTCGCTCCCCGTCAGCCGGGCGGGCACGGCCGCCCCGGCGAACTTGCTCGTCACCGCCACCAGCAGGACCAGGGCGAGCACCCCGAGCCCCGACCAGCCGAGCCCGCCGATGTCCGTGGACAGGCCGGTGAGGGTGAAGAACGCCGGCAGAAGCAGGGCGGACGCCCGCTCCAGCGGCTGCCCGATCCGTTCCTCCAGGCCGCGGTCGCCGCGCGGCATGACCAGACCGAACGCGAACGCGCCGAAGATGGCGTGGATCCCGATCCACGAGGTGACGTAGGAGGAGAGGAGCACCCCGGAGACGATCAGGGCCAGCGACGCGCCCCGGCTCTCCCCCTGGGCGAAGTCCCGCAGCAGCCGGCGCAGGAGGGGCCGTACCGCCAGGATCATCGTCGCGGCGTAGGCCAGGGTGAGGGCGATGACGGTGACGAAGCCGCCGGGTCCCTGTGCGCCCGCGAGGGCCACGACCAGGACCAGCACACACCACGCCACCACGTCGCCGACGGCGGCGCACGCCATGGCCAGCACGCCGACATGGGTCCGGGTCAGGCCGCGGTCACGGATGATGCGGGCGAGGACCGGGAACGCCGTGATCGAGAACGCGGTGGCCATGAAGAGCACGAACATGCCGCGGCTCACGCCCTCGGGGGCCTGTGAGGCGTGGAGCAGGGCCGCCGCCCCGCCGCCGAGGACGAAGGGCACCGTCATGGCCAGGACGGCGAGGGTGCCCACCGACCGGCCCCGGCCACGCAGTCGGCGCGGATCGAGCTCCCAGCCGGCCTGGAACATGAAGAGGGCCAGGCCCAGTTGGGCCAGCACGGAGAGCGCGGGCCGGGCTTCGAGCGGGAAGAGGCGGGCGGGCAGGTCCCCCGGCAGCAGGCCGAGCAGGCTGGGCCCGAGCATCAGACCGGCCGCGATCTCCACCACCACCGCGGGCTGACGCAGCCGCCGTACCAGGTGGACCAGGGCGGCACCCACCGTCAGGATGACCGCCAGATCGGCGAGGACGACCGCCTCCAGCGGCAGGGCGTCGGGCGTCGGCATCGCACGCCTCACACCACGACCCGGCCGGCGGCCGAGTCGCGGGTGGCTCGGGACTTGCGCAGGTCGCGGGTGACGATGGCCTTCTGCAGCCAGCGGTCCGTCCCGTCGTAGCGGGCGTTGAAGGCCCGACGGCCGTGCACGGCGAGGTAGTTGTCGACGACGAGCAGGGTGCCCGCGTCGACGACGACGTCCTGCTGGACCCGTTCCAGCTCCACCACCAGTTCCTTCAGGACCTGTTCGGCGACGCTGTCGCCCTCGACGCAGCGCATGAAGAACGGGTCGATACGCAGGTAGGGCGAGTCGGCCGCGCCGAAGAGCACGGCGACCGGCTCAGGCGTCTCCCGCATGGCGCGCATCCGCAGCAGGCCCGGGTGGTCGGGCTGGTGGGCGGCGAGCTGCCGCAGGTGTTCGTCGTCGGGAAAGATGTAGAAGCGCGGCTCGGACAGCACCTGTCGGCTCTCGTCGGACATCTGCACGTCACGCAGGGAGGCGAGTGTCGTCGGCACCCGGTCGTGGTTGCGGACCCCGAAGAGGGCCAGGTAGTCGCAGCGGGCGGGATGAAAGCCGTCCTCGGTGTGCCACTCCAGGAGGACGTCGCTGCCGTGGCCGCTCTGCTCACGCTCGTCGCCGGCGATCGGCAGCACGTGGTGGATCATCCGGCCGGCCTGCAGAGTGGGCCAACTGAACACCTCGCCCAGGCACTTGGCGACCAGCGCCAGGAAGAGCTGCTCCCGGCGCGCACGGCCCGAGGCCGCGGCGGCGGCCCAGGTGCCCGGTGTCGGGCCGACCGCGGCGTCGTCGACCGGGAAACCGCGTACCAGGAAGGCTGCGGCCGGGTCCTCGCGCCGGAAGTCCTCCACGAAACGGCGCAGCCCGATCGGCAGTCGCGACACGACCTCCCAGGCCGTGTCGTGGAACTCCGGTTCTCCGGGATCGCAGCCGGCCTCCGACAGTTCGGCGATCACTTCATCCAGCCGAGCGGTCTCTTCGAGAGACAGGTCATAGGTGAGCACGCCAGGGTATTCGGACATGAAAAACGCCCTCTCCGACCGAAGGGAACATTTCGATGGACACAGTTCTCTTTTCCGGAGCGGATTGCCGTCGGTTTCCTTCGCGACGTTCCGCCGATTTTCTTTTCCGGCTTACGAGAAATAATGTGTCAGTGTCCGGACCTGGTCTCAAGGCATTCCACCCGGCACCAAAGTGCCGTGGCTTCAAGTGGCCAATTCCGCGGCCTCTGCCGGCCGTTCAGAATGCCTTGCGGTGGCCGCCGCCGCGCTTGCGCTCGTACATCTCCCGGCCTGCCGCCTCCCGGCGGCGCCACTCGCGGGACAGTTCGGCCCGGAGCCGGGCGTCCGTGCGGGAGGCGATCCAGGCGCTCTCCCTGAGCAGCTTGCGGTAGCTCTCGAAGCGGCGGTGCGAGAGTGTTCCGTCGGCCACCGCGGCCAGTACGGCGCAGCCCGGCTCGGCGTGGTGCTCGCAGTCGTGGAAGCGGCATCGGACCGCCAACTCCTCGATCTCGGCGAACACCTGGGACAGGCCGCTGTCGGCCTCCCAGAGGCCGACGCCGCGCAGGCCCGGGGTGTCGACGATCAGCCCGCCGCCGGGCAGCGGCAGCAGCTCTCGGGCGGTCGTGGTGTGCCGGCCCTTGCCGTCGCTGCCGCGCACCTCGCCACGGGCCTGCACCTCGGCGCCGAGCAGTGCGTTGACCAGCGTCGACTTGCCGACACCCGACTGACCGAGCAACGCGGCGGTGCCACCGGCGAGTTCCGCGGCGAGCGCGTCGATCCCGTTGCCGGTGACGGCGCTGACCGGCAGCACCCGGGCGCCGGGTGCCGCCGCCCGGACGTCGGCCACCAGGTGGGTGCTGTCCGGCACCAGGTCCGTCTTGGTGAGCGCGACCAGCGGCTGGGAGCCGCTGGACCAGGCCAGGGACAGGAATCGTTCCAGGCGCCCGAGATCGAGTTCGACGGCGAGCGAGACGACCACGACGGCCTGGTCGATGTTGGCCGCGAGCACCTGCCCCTCGGACCGGGCCGACGGCGTGGAGCGCAGGAATCGGGTGCGGCGCGGGAGTAACGCCCGCACCACGGGTCCGCTGCCCGCGCCCGGGTCGACGGCGGCCCAGTCGCCGGTGCACACCACGGCGTCGGGGTCGCCGCCGGTGCGTGCCGGCCGGGTGTCGGCCCGCACGGTGACGGCGCCGCCGGAGGGGTCCGCGGTGGCCGCGTCGGCGGCGCCGTCCGTGCCGGGGGCGCCCACGGCACCGGCCGCCACGACGACCTCGCACCGGCCCCGGTCCACCCGCGCGACCCGCCCCGGGATCAGTCCCTCGCTCTCGTACGGGGCGAACACGGCGGCCCAGTCCGCGTCCCAGCCGTAGGCCGCGAGCGGATGGGCTGCCGGGTCCGGGGTGAGGTCCGGGGCCGGGGTGTCACTGGTCAACGGGGTTGCTCCCTGGAGCTGTCGGGGCGGTTCAGGCGGCCGGGCTCGGCGCGTCGGCCGCGTCCTTCACATCCTGCGCCCTGCCGTGGTCCTGCCGCCGGTCCTTCCACGACTCGTCCCACCAAGGGATGTGCTGGTCGATCGGGTCGATGGGCATGACCGACTTGAACATGTCGTTCTGCACGTTGGCCAGGCGCGCGTCGTACGGCTTGCCGACCGCGGTGAAGGCGCGGTGGATGCGTTCCCGGCGCCGGTCGATGGCGGCCGCGTTCCGCTCGAAGGTGCTGGCCGGCTGGAGCAGGACGTGGGTGCGCCGGTCGCCGTAGGTGTGGCGCGGCGAGTCGGCCGGGTAGCAGGGCGCGAAGGAGACCACGAAGAACTGCTCTCCCCCGATCATCGCGTACCAGGTCTCGTCGGGGTCGGGGTCGTCCTGGAGATAGACGCTGGGGTAGAGCTCCGCGAGCGTCGTGTAGAAGCGGCGGGTCAGATCGACCAGGGCGTCGAGGGTGGCTCCGGCCGCGGGGTCCTCGAAGGTGATGACCATGCCGTCGTAGGAATTGTCCCGGGCGGTGCTGAAGAATTCGGCGATGGTGTCCCTGTGCCGGTGCAGTTCCTTCTCGAATTCGAGGCCGGTGACGGTGACGGGCGGGCCCAGTTTCGACGTCCTCGCGAACGGGCAGTACGTGCGCTCGGCGATCTCCTCGAAACTCATACCTCACTCACGACCTTCCCTGTGTTCCCTTTGACGAGCGCGGTCGAGGCCGCGGCCCGGCAGCCGATGACGTAGAACCACCAGCCGGCGATCACGACGCCGACGAGGCTGTAGAACATGACCGCCGGTGCGAAGTGCTGGAGCAGGAATCCGCACAGGACGGGCCCGATCGCCACCCCGACGTGCACGAGGTTCTGGGCTCCGAAGTAGCTGCCGCGCAGTCGGCTCGGCGCGATCGAGTCGATGAACATGTACTCGGCCGGCACCACGATCACCTCGCCGAGCGTGAACAGCGCGACGGCGGCGACCAGCAGCGCGGCCTGGGTCGAGAACGACATGGCGAGCAGGCCGACCACGAACGCCGCGGTGCCCCAGGTCAGCCATCGCATCAGGGTGCTGTCCTTGAGCCTGCTGCCCACGAGGTACTGGGTGGAGATCACCACGACCGCGTTGGCCGCCGAGATGTAGGCGACGAGCCGGTAGGCCGTGTCCCGGTCCTCCACCATGACCAGGTACTGCGACATGAAGGTCAGCAGCGGCCCGTAGACCACGATGCTGAAGATGCCGCCCAGGGTGAACCAGGCGAGCGCGCGGTCGGCCCGCATCACCCGCAGCACCTCACGGAAGTTGAGCGCCTCCTCCGAGTCCGCTTCTTCCCCGGACTCCTTCGCCGCCACGGCTTCGGTGGCCGTTCCGGCCGCCGGGGAGGCCACGAAGTGGCGGTGGAAGACGATCAGCGGCACAAGTGCGGCCACGATGATGCCCGCCGCGAGCAGGAACGGCCCGCCGCCGCTCACGGCGACGGACGCGACGCCGAGGAAGGGGCCGACGGCGGCGCCGATGTTCTGCAGCGAGTACCGCAGCGAGAACACCTTCGCCCGCTGCTCCGAGGGCACCAGGTCGGCGAGCAGCGCGTTTGCGGTGACCCCCATGGAGGAGGAGGCGGTGTTCGCCACCAGGAGCACGGCCAGGACCGCGAGCGGGTCGTGGATCGCCGGCAGCGCGAGATAGACCAGGACGAGCACGCCGTCCAGCGCGATCATCAGGTCGACCTTGACGAACCGGTCGGCGAGATAGCCGCCGTAGACGCTGGCGACGGTGCCCACCAGCAGCGAGGCGCCCAGGACGTAGCCGATGGTCGCGCCGCTCATGCCGACCGGGCCGTGGAGGAAGATGGGCATGTAGGCGAGGACGGCGAAGAAGCTCAGCGACCGGGCCGTGGCACAGAGCAGCAGGATCCGCACCGCGGGCGGCAGGCCTCGGACCATCGTCAGCAGGTCTTTCATGAACGGCCCTTCGGTGGGGGTGAGTTGGTGGCTGTGGTGTCGGGACCGACGGCCGCGACCGTCTCGACGATGTCCACGAAGGACTTCTTGATGTCCTCGATCCTGGTGTCGTCGAACAGCCCGGGATGGTGGCCGAAGATGATCTCGATCCGCTCGCCCGGCATCACGGTGATGCCCAGCGGGTAGTGCGAGACGCCCTTGGCGCTCTGCGTGCGCTCGGTCACCCGCAGCGCGTCCGGCTCCGCGGCCCGGCCGCCCTGGTCCGGGGCGTCCGGGTAGTTCTGGAAGACGTAGTACGTGTCGAAGAGTTCGCCGGCACCCACCAGCCGCTGCACCTCGCCGAGGCCCAGGTGCCGGTGCGGGAACATCTCCAGCTGCTCCTCCTGCACCCGCGCCAGGGTCGCCCGGACCGGCTCGCCGGGAACCCGGCGCACCCGCAGCGGCACGGTGTTGATCAGCAGGCCGACCATGTTCTCGATGCCGGATATCTCCGCCGGGCGCTCCGAGACGCTCGTGCCGAACAGCACGTCGTCGCGGCCGGTGAGGCGGCCGACGAGGATGCCCCAGGCGGTCTGCAGCGCGGTGTTCAGGGTGACCTGGTTCCTGGCGGCGGCGGCGACCAGCGAGGCGGTGAGCTCTTCGGAGAGCAGGACGCCGGTGGTGCGCGGCAGCACACCGGGCTCCGGTTCGGCGTCGCCGGCCCTGGTCGGGACCGGGACGTCGGCCAGGTAGGCGCGCCAGGCGTCCGCCGCCGCCGCCCGGTCCTGCCTCGCCAGCCAGGCCAGGTACTCCCGGAAGGGGGTGACGGGGCCGGGCTCCTCGCCCCGGTAGAGGGCGAACAGTTCCTCCCAGAGCAGGGGGGTGGACCAGCCGTCGAGCAGGACGTGGTGGTCGGCGACGAGCAGCCGGTGCCGGGTGGCGGAGTACCGCAGGAGCGAGAAGCGCAGCAGCGGCGGCCGCGTGAGGTCGAAGCGGAGTGCCGCGTCCTCGGCGAGGACGGCCGCCTCCCGCGCCTCCTGCCGGGCGGGCGTCAGCGCGGACAGGTCGTGCACCCGCCACGGCACCTCCACTCGGTCCCCGACCACCTGCACGGGTGTCTCCAGGCCGCGGTGGACGAAGCCGGCGCGGAGGTTGTCGTGCCGCATGAGCAGGGTGTGCGCCGCCTCCCGCAGGCGTTCCGCGTCCAGCGGCCCGTCCAGGTCGAAGAGGGTCTGGCCCTGGTACGGGTCCGGCCCTTCCAGGATGCCGCCCGAGTGCAGGACGAGGCCCTGCTGGAGGGGGGCGAGAGGGAGGACGTCCGTCAGGCCGGGATAGTCGGCCTCGAGGGCGTTCAGCGCGGACTGCTTGAGGGCGACGAGGCCCACGTCCGAGGGCGTGAGGCCGCCGAGTTCCGGGTGGCCGAGGAGGCCGTGGAGGCCGGACAGCACCTCCGTCCAGCGGTCGGCGAGGGCGGCGACGTCCGCCGCGCGGAACAGCGCCGGGTCCCCGTGCCAGCGGACGGCCACGGACGCGCCGTCGGCGGTGGGGCGGACGTCGACACGCAGGGCGTGACCGTCGGTCCCGCTCCCGTCGTCGTCGGCGCTCTCGACGTACTCCGGTGGCAGGAAACGGAAGCGGGTCTGGGAGCCGGGGTACCGGGCGAGGTGCGGGCCCGTGTCGGAACCGGCACGCAGAGCGGGGTAGTTGACGCCGGCGGCCGGCACCGTGCGGATCTGCTCCTTGACCCGCTTGACCGCACGGGCCAGCGACTTCGGGTCGTCCAGCGCCTTGTCGAGGTCGGCGAGCCCCGGGGTGAGTCGTACCGGGTACGCGCTGTGCGGCGCGCCGGTGGCGATGTCGATCCGCAGCGCCGACCTGACGTCGGCGACCCGGGCACGGCGCCACTCGACGAGCGCGGGCGCGAGCGCGGCGAGCGCGATGTGCTCGGGGCCGCAGCGGAACATCGCCGGGAGATCTCCGGTCAGTGCTCCGGCGAGTGCGCCGGTGACGGTGCGGTCGCAGACCTGCCACGGCTCGCCGTCCGGCCGCTCGCCGTCGACGAGCGGCGGGTACGCCGGGTCGGGGGTCTCCAGGATCTTGAGCCAGTCGTCCAGTTCGGTGGCGGCCACGGCGGCCGGGTCGTGTGCGTCGGCCGTCTCGGCGGCGCGGGCGACGAGCGCCTCGACCGTCTGGTCGCGGAACACGTCACGCGGGCTGATCAGGAGGCCTTCCGCGCGGGCCCGGCTGACGAGCTGGATGGAACGGATGCTGTCGCCACCGAGGTCGAAGAAGCGGTCGTCCACACCGACCGCGTCGAGGCCGAGCACCTCGGCGAACAGCCGGGCGAGCGTGACCTCCTGCGGGGTGCGGGGCAGGCGTACGGCCCGCGAGGTGAAGTCCGGAGCGGGCAGGCTACGGGTGTCGAGCTTGCCGTTGGGGGTGAGCGGCAGCCGGTCGAGGACGACGACGGCCGCGGGCACCATGTGGTCCGGCAGCCGCTGGGCCGCGTGCCGGCGCAGCTCCTGCCCCAGTCTGCGGGCGTGATCCACAGCCTGGGGATCGTTGCCCAGCCGGTGCAGGGAGAGGCCGGCTTCCGACGGCTTCGCGGCGGCGGCCGGGGCGACGAACACGTCCGTCAGTCCCGCTCGTTCCGCCCGCGCCGCCGCCTCCGGGGCGAGGAACAGCGCGTCGAAGCGGTCCTGCTCCCCCGGTCCGCCGGCCCAGGTGGCGTGCACCGTGTAACCCAGCTCGGCGCCGAACCGGGCGAGGTCCTCCGGGCAGACGCCGGGGCGCCCGGACTCCCCGTCGGTCAGGTCTCGTACGAGCGTCGCCGCCCCCGAGGCCACTCGCCGGTCGACGGCCACCTCGGCGGCCACGCGCCGGTTGAGGATGCCGGTGACACGCAGGGTCCGCGGCCTCTCCTCGGCGAGTCGGGCGCGCAGCCCGTCGAGCCCGTCCGTGGCGGGCCACGCGACCTCGCGCGTCCCGGCCAGCGACAGCGGCCGAGCCCCCTGCTTGTGCAGCACCACCTCGTAACGGTAGTCGGTCAGTTCGTTGCTCAGGCGGCCGCGCTTGAGCCGGATGTCGACGCCCGCCACGCCCGGGACCTCCTCGGCGATCCGGGCGAAGAAGGCCGGATCGAGGAGGAGTTCGCTCTCCAGGTCGTCGAGACGGGACACCATGTCCTCGACCGCGGCGAGGGTCTCGCCGGCGTGGGCGCCGTCGTGCAGGGTGATCGCGGTCAGGAAGGTGCGCAGCAGACGGAGGTTGCGGATGTCGCCGAGGAAGACACGGCCGCCGGGCTCCAGGAGGTCCATGGCCGCGCGGAGTACGTCGAGGAGGTAGCGGACGCTGGGGAAGTACTGCGCCACCGAGTTGACGACGATCGTGTCGAAGCGTTGCCCGGCCAGTTCGCCCACCTCGTGGGCCGCCAGGCTGTGCAGGGTCACCCGGTCACGCAACTCCGTGCGTTCGACTCCCGCGCCGAGGGTCTGGATCAGTGAGGGCGAGAAGTCGACGCCGGTGTACGCGTCCACGTGCGGGGCGACCCGGTAGAGGATCAGCCCGGACCCGACGCCGATCTCCAGCACCCGGCGGGGCCGGAGCTCCAGGATGCGGTCGACCGTCGCGGCCTGCCACTCCCGCATGTGGTCGAGAGGGATGGGCTCGTTGTCGTAACTGCTGTTCCAGCCGGTGAAGTCCTGCTCGCCGCCCAGGTCCTCCTGGTCGCTGTAGCCCTGTTCGTGGATCTCCTGCCACTTGTCGACGTGCTCGAAGTCGTCCGCGCGGTCCCCGTCGCCCGCGGCCGCGTCGGGCACCACGTAACCGATGAGCTGCTGGTGGCCCGGGGTGTCCTCGCGGACCACCACCACCGACTGGGCGACGCTCGTGTGGGCGTCGAGGACCGCCTCGATCTCGCCCGGTTCGACGCGCATGCCCCGGATCTTCACCTGGTCGTCGGCGCGTCCCACGAAGTCGACGACGCCGTCGGGCCGCCACCGGGCGAGGTCGCCGGTGCGGTACATCCGGGACCCCTCGGGCCCGAACGGGCAGGCCACGAAACGCTCCGCGGTCAGCCCCGGCCGGTTGAGGTAGCCGCGGGCCAGTCCGACGCCGCTGAGGTAGAGCTCGCCGACGACGCCGGGCGCCACCGGCCGCAGTGCCCGGTCCAAGAGGTAGACGCGGGTGTTGGGCAGCGGACGGCCCACCGGGACCGAATCCTCCTCGTAGCCGTCGCCCGCGCTTCCGCACTCCCAGTACAGGGCGTCGACGGTGGACTCCGTCGGCCCGTACGCGTTGATCATGCGGCGGCCCCGCGACCACTTGGCGGCCAGTGCGGGCGGGCAGGCCTCACCGGCGACCATCAGGTTGCCGCAGCCGGCGAGGGCGTCCTCGGCCATCCCGCCGAGGACGGTCGGCGAGAAGGTGATGTGGGTGGGGCGGTGGCGAGCGGTGAGCGCGCGCTGCCGGTCCGGGGAGAGCAGTTCGTCGGGGGAGGTGAGGATCACCGTCGCCCCGGCGAGCAGGGTGCAGCACATCTCGCAGAACGTCGGGTCGAAGTTGATCGAGGAGAACTGCAGGAAGCGCGACGTTCCGTCGAGGCGGAAGCGGTCGAGGTAGCCGCGGGCCAGGTTGGGGATGCCCCGGTGGGTGACGGCGACGCCCTTGGGGCGGCCGGTCGAGCCGGAGGTGTAGATGACGTAGGCGAGGTCGTCGAGGCGGAGCGGGACGCGCCGGTCGGCGTCCGTGGGAGCCGTGCCGGGCATCCGGTCGCACTCGGCCAGGGCGGCCGGGTCGTCGAACTCCAGCCGCGGGATCTCGCGGGCGCCCGCCGGGAGCCGGTCGGCGACCTCACGGGTGGTGAGCAGGAGGGCCGGGCGGGTGTCCTCGACCATGAAGCCGAGCCGCTCCGGCGGGTAGTCCGGGTCGAGCGGCAGGTAGACGCCGCCGGCCTTGAGGATGCCGAGCAGCGCGCAGAGCAGCTCCGGGGAGCGGCGCAGCGAGAGCCCGACCACGTCGTCCCGGCCCACTCCCCGGGCGATCAGCCAGTGGGCGATACGGCTGGAGCGCCGGTCCAGTTCGGCGAAGCTGAGCTCGGTGTCCTCGTGGACCAGGGCGACGGCGTCGGGGGTGCGGGCGACCTGCGCGGCGAGCAGGTCGGGGTAGGCCGCGTCGGGCAGGTCCAGGGCGGTGTCGTTCCAGCCGCGCAGGATCCGCTCGCGCTCCTGCTCGCCGAGGACGTCGACGGACTCCAGGGACCTGCCCGGGTCGTCGGCGACCGCCTCGAGGACGCGGAGCAGCCGCTCGGCGAACGCGGCGGCGGTGGAACGGTCGAACAGGTCGACGGCGTACTCGACCTCGCCGCGCAGCCCGTCGGGCCGTCCAGCCTCGTCGAAACGCTCGGTCAGCTCGAAGGTCAGGTCGAACTTGGCGGTGTGGGTGGGCACCGTCTCGTGCTCGGCGGTGAGACCCGGCAGGCGCCAGTCGGGGGCCACGTTGTTCTGCAGCACCAGCATCACCTGGAACAGGGGGTGGTGGCTGGTGGTACGGGCCGGGTTGAGCGCCTCCACGAGGTACTCGAAGGGCAGGTCCTGGTGGTCGTAGGCGGCGAGGTTGGAGGCGTTGACGCGGGCCAGCAGGTCGGTGAAGGACGGGTTGCCCGAGGTGTCGGTCCGCAGCACCAGGGTGTTGACGAAGAAGCCGACGAGGTCGTCGAAGGCGCTGTCGGCCCGCCCGGCCAGCGGACTGCCCAGCGGGATGTCGGTGCCCGCGCCGAGCTTGGTCAGCAGCGTGGCCGCGGCGGCCTGCAGGACCATGAAGAGGCTGACCCGCTCCCGCCGGGCGAGGTCGAGCAGACGGTCGGTGAGCCCGGCCGGCACCTCGAAGGGCACCACGTCGCCACGGTAGGTGGCCTCCGCCGGGCGGGGCCGGTCGGTGGGCAGGTCGAGGAGCTCGGGCGCGCCGGCGAGCCGGTCCCGCCAGTAGGCGAGCTGCCGGGACATGGGGCTGTCCGGGTCGTCCGGGGAGCCGAGGACCTCCCGCTGCCAGAGCGTGTAGTCGACGTAGCCCACGTTCGGGGCGGGGGTGCCGGGGCCCTCGGCGTCCGGGTCGAGGTGGGCGGCGTAGGCGTCGCACAGGTCGCGGACCAGGGGGGCCAGGGACCAGCCGTCGCTGGCGATGTGGTGGATGCAGAGCAGCAGGACGTGCTCGCGCTCACCGGTTCGGAACAGGTCGAAACGGGCGGGGATCTCCGCGGCCAGGTCGAAGAGGTGGCCCGCGGCGCGGTCGAGGGCGGCGGGCAGCGCCTCGGGGCTCAGGTCGTGGACGGTGAGGTCGACGACCGCCTCGTCGGCGGGTACCACGACCTGCTCCGCGCCCCCTGGTCCGTCGGCGAAGTACGTCCGCAGGCTCTCGTGCCGGGCGACCAGGTGGCGCGCGGCCGCGCGGAGCGCCGCCAGATCCGGCGCGCCGGTCAGACGGACCGCGACGGGCAGGTTGTAGGTGGCGCTGGGGCCCTCCAGGCGGTGCAGGAACCACAGGCGCTGTTGGGCGTAGGACAGGGGGACGCGCGGGCCGCGTTCCATCCGGCGCGGGGCGGGGCGTGCCTGGTCGGCGCCGGCCAGGCGGAGGGCCAGGGCGGCTGCCGTACGGTCCTCGAACACGGCGCGGATGGGGAGTTCGGCCCCGAGCTCGGCGCGGATGCGGGACACCAGGCGGGTGGCGAGCAGCGAGTTGCCGCCGAGGTCGAAGAAACTGTCGTCGGCGCCCACCCCGTCGGTGCCCAGTACGTCGCCGAAGAGCGCGGCGAGGGCCCGCTCGTGCTCGGTCTCCGGGGCGCGTCCGGACGTCCGGGAACGGGTGAAGTCCAGCGGCGGAAGAGCCTTCCGGTCGATCTTCCCCGCGGGGGTGAGCGGGAAGCGGTCGAGCACGGCGATGCCGGCCGGGACCATGTACGCGGGCAGCCAGTCGCCCAACGCGGCCCGCAGTGCGGCGGGTTCGGGCGAGTGTCCGGAGGCCGGCACCACGTATCCGGCGAGGTGCGGCGTGCCCGGCGTCTCCTCCCGGGCCACCACGCGGGCCTGTGCCACCTCGGGGAGCCGGCGCAACGCCTCCTCGATCTCACCGAGTTCGACCCGGTAGCCGCGGATCTTCACCTGCTCGTCCACCCGGCCGACGAACTCCAGGGCGTCGTCGGCGCGTTGCCGTACGACGTCACCCGTCCGGTACATCCGGCCGCCCGGGGCGCCGAACGGGCAGGCGACGAACCGCTCGGCGGTGAGCGCGGGCCTGCGGTGGTAGCCGCGGGCCAGCCCCTCTCCGGACAGGTACAACTCGCCGCTCTCGCCCGGGGGCACGGGCGTGAGACGTTCGTCGAGGATGTGCACGCCCGTGTTCCACAGGGGTGTTCCGATGGTGACCGGTTCACCGGCCCGCACCGGGGCGAGCAGCGACCAGATCGTGGTCTCGGTGGGCCCGTAGAGGTTCCACACCTCGGCGTGCCCGTCGGCGGAGAGGAAGTCGGCCAGGTCCTGGGGCAGCGCCTCACCGCCGCAGAGCAGCCGGGTTCCGGCGGGCATCTCGCGTGGATCCCAGCCGGCCTCGCGCAGCAACTGCCACAGGGCCGGG
Source organism: Streptomyces sp. NBC_00289 (assembly GCF_041435115.1). NCBI lineage: Bacteria > Bacillati > Actinomycetota > Actinomycetes > Kitasatosporales > Streptomycetaceae > Streptomyces > Streptomyces sp. NBC_00289. The sequence continues at coordinate 3,959,700 of NZ_CP108046.1, forward strand.
GTGCCCTGGACCAGCGTGGGGCGCGCGGCGGCGAGCCGTCGGCGCAGCGCGACCCCGTCCACGGTCACGTCACGCGGTACCAGGTGGAGCAACGCCCCGACGGCGAGCGGCAGATGGAGTTCGAGCCCCGCGATGTCGAAGGAGACCGGGGTGGTGGACAGCACCACGTCACCGGGTCCGACCTCGTGGAGCGACGCCATGAAGGCCAGGAAGTTCGCCAGGGAGCGGTGGGTGACGACGACACCCTTGGGGCGGCCCGTCGAGCCCGAGGTGTAGATCGTGTACGCCGCCTGGTCGAGGCCCGTGCGGCGACCCACCGGGTCGGTGGGGGCGGGGCCCGCGGACGGCTCCTGTCCGGACGGCTCGCCGGCTCCCGTCTCCGACAGGTGAAGCCGGGGCAGCGAGCCGCCCAGTCCGTCGAGGGCCGCGTCGGCCTCCGGGGTGGCGACCAGGATCCGGGGGCCCGCGTCGGCGACCATGTAGGCGAGCCGGTCGGCCGGGTACGCCGGGTCGAGGGGCAGGTACGAGGCGCCGGACTTGAGGGTGCCGAGCAGCCCGCACACCAGCGCCGGCGAGGGCGGCACCGCCACCGCGACGGTGTCCCCGGAGCCGATGCCCAGGTCGATGAGCCGGTGCGCGATCCGGTTGGCGCGGTCGTTCACCTCCCGGTAGGTGAGCGTGACCTCCCCCGAGACCAGGGCCGGGGCGTCGGGGCTGTGGGCGGCCTGCTCCTCGAAACGCGCGACGAGGCCGCCCGGCCAGGGGGCCGACGAGCCGGTGTCGTCGCCGGTGTCGTTCCGGGTGTGTTCCAGCTGAACGGTCATGAGACGCGGACCTTCTCCCGTGCCGGTTCCGCGGGGGCCGCGGAGTCCCCGGCCGGGGCCAGGGCGGTCCAGCGCTCCTCGACGTGGGCCACGCAGGCGGCCCGCGTGTCGGGGCCGTGAGCGGTGTCCCAGCCCGCGGGTACGGCGGCGAACTCGGGCCAGAGCGAGTACTGGCCCTCGGCGTTGACCAGGACGCGGTACACGGCCGACTCGTCCTCGAACGGATTGGTGCTGCTGCTCCCGCTCATGACGTCACTCCTCGCCCAGGAAGTCTTCGATGCGGGCCACGAGGGTCTCCGCGTCGGTGAGGCACAGGTTCATGCCGTACGAGTCGGAGTCCATGACCTCGGCGGTGAGTTCGCCGCGCACCACCGAACGCCAGTCGCCCAGCGTGAAGTTGTCCTTGGCGAGCAGCATCAGCAGGTCGGCGTCGACGGGCTCGGGGCGGTACACGGTGAGGGCGCGGGCGATGAGGCGGTACGCCTCGTAGATCCGCCGGGCGAAGGCGTTGGCGGCCCGGTCGTCGGCCTTGGCGGCGCCGAAGATCGCCGCCGACACGTCACGGATCGCGGTGTGCTCGTCGAGGTCGTCGGGCTTGACCTCCTGGAAGACGCCGGAGGTTCCGGAGAGGCGGATGATGTCGTCGCGGTACTGGGCGAGGAGCTCCTGGGGGTCGGGTTCGCCGGTGGAGCGCACGTCCAGGTAGCCGTCGATGACGACGGTACGGCGCAGCCCGAGTCCCCGCTCCTCGGCCAGCCTGACCAGCTCCAGGGCGATCGCCCCGCCGGCGCAGGAGCCGACCAGGTGGAACTCGTCCTCGCCGAACTCGTCCTCCAGCAGGTCGGCGTAGAGCTCCGCGATGCCCTCCATCGTGTCGGGCACGGCTCGGTTTCCGCCGGTCATGAGCAGCGGCGACTGGAGGCCGTAGCAGCCGCGGTCGGCGCCCATCAGGCGGACCAGGCGGGCGTAGCCGTCGACCATGCCGGTACCGGGGTGCAGGAAGACGATCGGGGTGCGCGAGCCCTGGTTGCTCATCCGGATGACGGCGCGTTCGCCGTTGGCGGCCTGGGGCTGTGCCTTGTTCGAGGTCAGTCCCTCGATGGTGCGGAACCGCAGCAGGTCGCCCATGTTGAGACTCCAGCCGAGACGCTGGTTGATCTGCTCGATGGTGACGAGGGCGAGCAGCGAGGCGCCGCCGCTCTCGAAGAAGTCGTCGGTGACGGTGACGTCTCGGTCGAGCGTGGTGCGCCAGATGTCCAGCAGGATCTGCTGCACCAGGCTCGGCTCCGAGGTGGTCACCGGTTCCAGGAGGGGCGTCTGCCGCGTACTCACAGCGCGAGTTCCTTTCGTGTCGTGTCGGGCGCCGACGAGCTCGGCGACAGGAGCGGTACGGATGCGGTGGCGGTCACCGCGGCGCGCACGGTCAGGCCCAGCCGCCGGTGAACCCGACGACCTCGCCGGTCACGAAGTCGGCCCGGCCGGAGGTGAGAAAGACGATCAGGTTGCCGATCTCGCGGGCGGTACCGAGACGTCCGATCGGCAGCAGGCCACGCAGCCTCTCCTTTCCGTCCTCGTCGCCCCAGGCCTCCTCGGGGTAGTAGGTCTCGCTCTCCAGGAAGTTGGGGGCGACGGCGTTCACCGTGACGTAGTGCGCGGCCAGTTCACGGGCCGCCGCGCGCGCGAACGCGGAGGCCGCGGCGCGCAGCGAGCTGTAGTAGGAGAAGCCCGGCTCGGGCCGGACGGGGGCCGCCGAGGTGACCAGGACGATGCGCCCGTGGCCCTGGCGCTTCATCTGGGCGGCCGCCTTCGCGACCACGGCGACCGGGGCCACCAGGAGCGCCTCGGCGGCGGCCCGCAGCTCGGTCACGTCCGCCTGCTCCACCGGGAGGTACTTGCCGGGGTAGACGTCGTTGCTGATCACCGCGTCCAGGCGGCCGTACCGCCGGATCGCCCAGGTCACCGCGCCGGCGGGCGTCTTGGACGGACAGGCCACCACGCACTCGTGACCGGCCTCGAACTTCGCCCGGTTCTCCTCGTCGCCGAAGGTCTCGTCCTGGCAGACAACGGTGAATCCCGCGGCGGCCAGCGCGGCGACGGCGCCCGGTCCGGCGTAGAGCGTCGCGTGCGTGACCACGACGACGCGTTCGGCCGGCGGATCGGCCGTCGGCGGACTCACGGCGGGCTCCCGGCGGCCAGGGCCGGAGCCGGGGCGGACGCGGGGCGCGGGTCCGGGGCGGATCCGCTCCGGTGGGTCGCCTCGTCGATGAAGGCCTGGATCAGGGTGAACATCTCGTCGTCCGGGGCGAGGATGTCGTGATGGCTGCCGGTCGGCCGTACCTCCAGGGTGCTGCCCGCTACCAGCTCGTGCAGGTGCCGGGCGGTGTCCGGGTGGGTCATCCGGTCCGTGCGGCTGGTGACGATCAGCGTGCGTGAACCGGCCCGGCGTGCCGCCTCGTTGGCGTCGTAGGCCATCAGCGCGTCGTTCAGCCTCGCGTAGCGGTGGAAGAGTTCGAGGTCCCCGTACGGGTAGAGCACGAAGGGGGCCAGGCGGGTCGGTACGCCGAAGAGCATGTTCGGGTCGAGGAACATGGTGAGGACCTCGCGGGCCCGCGCCGGGCTGCTGCCCGCACCGGCGAGCAGTCCCTGGAACTGGGTCTGGAACGGGGTGCGGGTGACGCCGGGGCCGAAGTTGAGATCCGGGTGGAGCATGGTCGACGAGCCGACCCGATCGCCCAGGCGAGCGGCCGCCGCCAGGGCCACGGGCGCCCCGCCGCAGATGCCGACCAGATGCACGCGCCCCGGTCCGTACTCCTCGACGACGGCGACGAGCTGCGCGATCTCCTCGGCGAAGTCGCCCCGGGGAGTGGGCAGGGACGCCCAGTCCCCGAAGAGATAGGGGTTCTCGTAGGTGATGACCCGGTGGCGGGCGGACAGGCGGTCGAGCCAGGGGGCGAAGAGTCCGGCCGGTACTCCGCAGGGCGGCACCAGGACGATCGCCTCGTCACCGGGGTCCCCGGCCGCGAAGCTCTCGAACGGGGGCAGCCCGTGGGGTGTCACGCGGTGGCTGTCCGGCAGGGCGGCGCTGCCCGAGCGCACGGACCGCACCGGTCCCGTGGTGTCGCCCGTCCCCGGCCCCGGCAGCTCACCCGCGCTGTCCGCGAGCGGCCGCCAGGAACCGAGTTCCAGGTCGCAGAGGTTGCTGAGGGCGACCTCCAGGCCGGACGGGCTCTCCGGCGCGGGCGCCACGAAGCGGGGCACGGTGAGCCGGTGGGCGGCGCCGAGACGGGCCAGCACCTCGTTGCACCGGTCCACGGCCCGCGCGTCGAACGTGTCGGCCTCGGCCTCGTCGACGGGGAACACCCGCAGGGTCGCGTCGGCCGCGGTCAGCAGCGGCTGAGCCAGGTCGAGGGCGGTCAGCAGCGGGGCCAGTGCCTCCGGCCCGAGCCGGGTGTCACCGCCTGTGCTCTCGGCGCCGGCCACCTCAGAACTTCTTCCCGCGGGTGGTCTCGGTGACCATGCGGTTGTCGGGCCGGTGGTTGACGCCGTTGACCAGGACGCTGCCGTACTTCTCCAGGCTGATCCGGCCGCCGTACTCCTCGATGTGGTCGCTGTCCGGGTAGACGTGGACGGTGGAGGGGACATAGCGGGACGCGAAGCCCATCCGCATGTCGTTGGTCCGGCCGAGGTGCGGGTAGGAGGCGTGCATCAGGGTCGACCAGAAGATGATGAACTGGCCCGGCCGCATGATCTGGGCGACGGCCGCGTCCTCGTCCGGCGTCCAGTCCGGGTCCTTCTGGAGCTCGCGGTAGTCGTAGCCGAAGAAGCCGCGGGGGATGCCCTCCTTGTCGACCGCGTTGATCTTGTCGGGGTCGTAGTGCATCTTCTTGGTCTCGTCGTAGAACATCGTCTGGTGGGTGCCGGGGATGAACTGGAGGCAGCCGTTCTCCGGGGTCGCCTCGGTGAAGGCGGACCAGACGGTGATGGTGCCGCCGAAGTCGGAGTCCTCGGGCCACAGGATCTGCGGCTTGCCGGAGGCGTTGGCGAAGGTGTCCGCCTGGTGCCAGTCGGTGCCCTCGTCGCCCGGGTGCTTGGGGAAGAACTCGGTGCGCCAGCAGGCGACGTCCGGGCCGAGGATGCTCGCCACCCGGTCGACGATCTCGCGGCGGCCGATGTGCGAGGCGAGGAAGTCGTTGTCCAGGTGCCGGTCGTAGTTGGCGATGTTGGTGGCGCCGGAGACGGCGTCCTCCGCGGGGTAGACGGCGTCCGTGCGGTCGAGCAGTTCGAGGCGGGTGCCGCGCCAGATCTCCCGCATCTCCTCGGGCTCGTAGAGGGTGAACGGGCCGATGAAGCCCTGCTGGTGGAAACGCCGGAGCTCCTCCTCGGAAAGCGCGAACGACTGACTCGTCTCGGGCAGGGTGGTGGTCATCCTGGAAGCTCCTAGCGGGAAGCGGTGGCGAGCCGGCGGTTGACGGCGGCGCTGAGGACGCCGATGTTGGCGCCCTTGCTGAGCGTCGAGATGTTGAGCGAGAGCCGGAACCTCTTGTTGACGATCTGCAGCATGTGGATGAGCGAGAAGGAGGTGCCGCCGAGGTCGAAGAACTCGTCGGTGTCCTTGACCCCCTCCACGCCGAGGACCTCGGACCAGATCGCCCGCAGCTCCTCCTCGACCGAGGCACCGTCCGAGCCGGTGGCGCCGACGGCCGTGCCGGCGCTCGTCGCGTCGCGGGTGTGGCGGGTCTCCGCGAGGCGGGCGTCGAGCAGCTTGCCGAGGACGGACTGGTCGAGTTTGCCGTTGACGGTGACCGGTATCTCCTCGATGCACAGGTACATCGACGGAGCCATGTAGTACGGCAGCGCCTGGGCCACGTCGGCACGCAGCTCGGCGGCGAGGGTGTCCGGGTCGGCGTCGGTCACCGGGTAGGCGACGAGGCGGGGGTCGCCGCCGCCGAAGTCGGCCGCGGTGACGACGGCGTCCCGGACCGCCGGATGCCTCCTGAGCCGGGCCTCGATCTCGCCGGGCTCGATCCGGTAACCACGGATCTTCAGCTGACGGTCGGCGCGGCCGACGTAGGCGTACTCGCCGGGGCGCACCTGCACGCCCAGGTCACCGGAGTTGTACCAGCGCTCGGTGGTGCCGTCGGCGGCGGTGCGCTCGAAGAAGCGCTCGGCGGTCAGCTCCGGGTGGCCGAGGTAGCCCCGGGCGAGCCCGGCGCCGGCGACGTGAAGGATGCCCTCCTCACCGGGCGGCAGGGACTTGCCGTCCTCGCCGACGATGTCGAGGCGCAGGTCGGAGAGGGGAACGCCGATCGGGCTGAGTCCCTCTCCGGCGAGGTCCGCCTCCTCGATCCGCCGCCAGGTGACATGGACGGTGGTCTCGGTGATCCCGTACATGTTGATCAGCGCGGGGCTGTCCAGGCCATGGCGTTCCGCCCACGGGGCGAGCATCCGGTGGTCCAGTTTCTCGCCACCGAACACGACGTAGCGCAGGGCGAGTTCGGCGGAAGAGGCACCGGCCTCGGCGTCGGCGTTGATGAAGTTACGGAAGGCGGACGGGGTCTGGTTGAGGACGGTGACGCGCTCACGACGCAGCAGTTCGTGGAGGCCGCGCGGGTCGCGGGCGGTGTCCCGGTGGACGACGACCAGGCGGCCGCCGTGGAGCAGCGCGCCCCAGATCTCCCAGACGGAGAAGTCGAAGGCGGCCGAGTGGAAGCCGGCCCACACGTCGGTCTGGTCGAAGCCGAAGACCTCGCTGGTGGAGGTGAACAGCCGGACCACGTTGCGGTGTTCGATCTGCACGCCCTTGGGGGCTCCCGAGGAACCGGATGTGAAGATCACATACGCGAGACCGTCGGCGTCCGTGGCCTGCGCCAACTCCTCGACGCCCTCTTCGGGTTCGGAGTCGACGCGGACGACCCGCCGCCCGTTGACCAGCTCCGCGGTGTCCGCACCGGTCACGACCAGGCCCGAGTCGCACTGGCCGAAGACGAAGTCGCGGCGCTCGGCCGGATAGGCCGGGTCCACGGGGACATAGCCCGCGCCCGCCTTGAGGATGCCGAGGATGCCCACGATCAGGTCCCGGCCGCGCTCGACGCACAGGCCCACCCGCTGGTCGCGGCCCGCACCGGCCGCGCGCAGGACGGCGGCGAGCCGCCCGGCCCGGGCGTCGAGTTCCCGGTAGGTGAGGTTTCCGCGGTGGTCGGTGACCGCCACGGACTCCGGGTACCGCCGGGCGACGCGCTCGAAGTTCTCGTGCAGGGTGAGCGATTCGTCGAGCGGCACCTGCCGATTCGGGAATTCGCTGGAAATCGCGCCAGGATTCACGAGCATGGACCCTTTCCGGTAATGGTTCACGACATGGAAACGGGAGTTGGGAACGCAGTTCCACCCGACCTTCCCCGAAAAGGTCTCAGGCGTGCTCGTTTCCCTTCAAGGGACGGCTCCTGGCATCAAGCTGCAATGGCGCCAAGTGTCCAGTGAACGAAACCGTCCGACGTGCCGGCACGAAAACCCGGCCGGACGCCCGGAATTCGCGCGGGACCGCGGCCGATTTCGGTGAAGGCGACACGCATACGCGTTCCGCACGACCGGCGGAAACGCGCGGAACCATATCCGACGGTTCCCCACCGAACGGGTTCTCGATGGCGAACGCGTTCTCCGTCGGCTCGACGAAACGCATCGCGGCCAAGGTGCCGGACAGCGCCGCGTCCGCCGCCGCGCGACATTCCCGCACAGGGCGTTTCGGCGCCATGGCCCCGACCGCCCGCTCGCCGGTGCTCACAACCACCCCGCGCGTTCCGCGAGGACACCCACCTCGAACCGGCTGCGGGCGCCCAGGCGGGAGCAGATCCCGGACATCATGCGCCGGGTGGTCCGCAGCGAGAGGCCCAGCTTGCGTCCGGCGACCTCGTCGGTCAGCCCGCGTTCGAGCAGCCGCAGCAGCTCCAGTTCCTGCTGCGACGGCCGCCCCGTCGACTGCTGCCGCACCGCCCCCAGGGGCGCCGCCTCCTCCCAGACCAGGTCGAACAGCGCGAGCAGGGCGTCGATCACCCCCGGAGCGCGCAGCACCACCGCGCCCGCCCGGCTGTCCTCCGGGTCGAGCGGCAGCAACGCGGTCGACCGGTCGGCGATCAGCATGCGCAGCGGCAGCGAGGGGACCGTGCGTATCTCGCCGCCGAGTTCGGCGAGCCAGTGCGCGTACTCGGTGGTCGCCCGGTCGTTGCGGACGCTGTCCAGGTAGACGGTTCGCAGCCGCACCCCGGCGAGCAGAGTCCACTCGTCCAGCGGGCGGCTCGCCTCCAGTGCCTCGGGGCTCTGCGCGCCGCCGGGCAGGAACGCCCGGAGTTCGCCGCGGGCGTTGCGGACCACCTCGGACAGGTACGCCCGGACCTCGTTGACCCCTTCCAGGAGTTCCATGCCCTGGTTGCCGTGGCGGGCCCGCTGGGCCCCGTAGACCGCGGTGAGTTCGGCGGTGTACGCCTCGATCGCGGCCAGCTCGCGTTGCTGGCCCAGGATCTCCGCCTCGCGCCGCCGGATGTGGGCGGCGAGGCCCACCTCGGGGCTGATGGCGGCGACATCGGCGGCGCCGCCCGCGCAGTACAGCATGGAGAGCCGGGCCAGCCGGTCGAGCGCGGACCGCGTCTCCGGCTCCGTGAGGCCCAGCTTCTGGGCGATCTCGGTCGCTCCCCAGCCCGGTTCGGCGATCACCAGCCGGTACACGTCCACACAGGTCTCGTCCTGGCCGATCAGGGCCGCCAGGGGGGAAAGGCCGGGGTCCGGCCCCTCCCCGCGCCCGCTGTGTGGCGCGCTGTCCGCGCCGCCGGGTTTCCCCTGGCACGTCCCGTACTCTCGTGCCTCTCGCGACTCCCCGCATGACACGACACATCACTCCAGTTCGCGCGGAAGGATCGGTACCGGCCGGCCGCCCGGTCAGTAGTGGACGCGGCGGTTCTCCGACGTCACGCGGTAGCGGACGCTCCACAGGCTGCGCCGGACGTAGGTGCGCTGCAGCCACCGGTCCTGCCCGTCGTAGCGGGCGGTGAAGGTGGTGCGGGCGTGCACTCCCTTGCGGTTGTTGATGAGCAACGCCTGGCCCGGGCGAAGCCGGACCCCGTGCGCCACCGCTCCGCAGACCTCCTGGAGCCGGTCGAGGGCGGCCCGCGCACCGCTGGTCAGCGGTCGCACGCCGTTGGCGGAGATGGCGATCTCCGGGTACTCGTCGCTGCCGCTGATCAACGGCACCGGCTCCGAGAGCACCTCCGCGCCGCCCGCCACCCGGCGGGTGTAGCTGCCGGGCGCGTTGAGCCGGAACAGCGGGGAGCGCAGCGTCTCCAGGGTCTCGGGGGCGAGTGCCGCCGAGATGTCCCGGGCGTCGGCGTAGTGCGTGGCGGCGGCGCCCTCGTGGTCCGCGCGCAGGCAACTCAGGACCAGGAAGTCGGGGTTGGCGATGTCGTAGCGGCCGATCGCGTCGTACATGATGTCGCTGTGGAAGTTGAGGAAGACCTCGGACCCCTCGTTGGTCTGGGTCCTGGCTCCGCCGTGGACGGGGATCACGTCGTGGACGAGGTGTCCGTCCTTCTCGGTGAGCACGCCCATCGGCTCGCCGATCAGCCCGCTCAGGCCGAGCAGTACCCCCTCGGCGACGAAGGACGGCTTGTTCCGGCACGGGCCGCCGTCCGAGGGGGTGTCGGGCAGTCGCTCGTCCACCGGCAGGTTGTCGACCAGCGCGACGCCCGCCGTGTCCACGTGCCGGCCGAAGTCGAGGATCTGCTGCAGGGTCTCGGCCGGGAGTCCCGCGAAGATCTGCAGGTAGCGGGTCATCGACCGGTCGATGTCGACGCCGGGTTCCCCCAGCTCGGCCAGTTTGGCGCCCAGTTCGTCACGGGCCTGGTCGGACAGCCCGATCCGGGTGAAGGTCTGCGGCACGGAGTCCGGCGTCCCCCCGGTGGTGGCTGCCGGGTCCTCGCCCCGCGTGCGGGGGTCGTCGCCGGCGTCGGCGACGCGAGGAAGGCGGTCAGCGAGGATGCTCATCTTTCGTCACACTCCTAGCAGTTGGGATTCCGATTCGGGGAACCGGGCGTCGGGGTCCTGCAGTGTGTCGTGCAGCCGTTGCGCCAGCAGCAACGCGTCGTCCTCGTCCGCGGCGACATGGGTGGCCGCCTTGCTGCCGCGCAGCGCCGTGACCGGAACTCCCGCCACGACACCGGGAGTCAGGCCCTTCCGGCGCTGGAACTCCTCCAGGTCGACGAAGCCGCCGATCACCGCGACGAGCGGCCCGCTGGTGAGCCGGACGGTGTCGATGTTGGCGCCGTGGAAGGCGGCGAAGGCACGGTCCGCGTCCTGTTCCGAGGCGTAGCGCAGGGCCGTGGACCGCTGGTTGAGCACCACCGCGGCGGCCGAGGCGCCGCGCTTGCCGATCACCGAACCCGTACGGAACGGGGCCCTGTTGAGCCGGCAGGCGATCTCCACCCGGTGCTTCTGCGCGAGCCGCACGGACCGCCGGTGCAGCACCTTCGCCCCATAGAGCGACATCATCGCGGCGATGTCGTACGACACCTCCTTCAGCAGCCGGGTGCCGCTGACCAGATGCGGGTCGGTGCTGTAGATGCCGTCCACGTCGGAGTGGATCTCGCAGCGCGGGGCGCCGAGCGCGGCGGCCAGGGCCACCGCCGAGAGGTCCGAGCTGTTCTTCCCCAGCCAGGTCGGCCGCCCCTGGGAGTCCGCCGCCTGGCCGCCGGGCACCACCACCACGTCGTTGTCCCGCAGCGCGGCCCGGATCGGCTCCGGGTCGGAGTGTTCGAGACGCGCCCACATGAACGCCGAGTCGGTCACCAGGCCGAGCTGGTGTCCGGCGAGCACGGCGGCCGTACGGCCCGCCCGGTGCAGGGCGGTGGCCAGGAGCTGTGCGCCGACGGTGTCCGCCAGGGTCAGCAGGCCGGCCACCGTCTCGTCCTCCGGATGCGGATTGACCCGGCTGAGCCGGTCCCGGAACTGCTCGGTCTCGCCCGGCTGCCCGCTGACCACCACCACCAGCTTGGTGCCGTCCTCGTCGACCCGGCGGCCGAGCGCCTCGGCCAGCGAGCCGTACGACGAGAGCGAGCGGAAGCTGGAGCCGCCGAACTTCAGTACGGCAGGGGTACTCACAGAGTGCCCCGTTCGACCAGTTCCTCGGCGATCTGCACGGCGTTGAGGGCGGCACCGATGCGGAGGTTGTCGGCGACCAGCCACAGCCAGAACGCGCGGGGGTTGCTCTGCGTGATCCGGACCCGCCCGACGTGGACGAGGTCCGAGCTGCCCACGGTGGCCGGCGTCGGGAACTCCTTCGGGTCCTCCCGGTCGTGGACGACGACCTCGGGGAGACCGGCGAGGACCTCGATCAGCTCGGCGTGGTCGACCGGCTCGTGGCACTCGATGTAGACGGCCTCGGAGTGGCAGTTGGCGACCGGGACCCGTACACAGGTCGTGGTGACGTCCAGGTGCGGCAGGTCGAGTATCTTCCGGGACTCCAGGAGCATCTTCTGCTCCTCCAGGGTGAAACCGGAGTCCAGGAAGCGGTCGATCTTCGGGACGACGTTGAAGGCGAGCGACGGATGGAAGTTCCGTGACTCGAACTCGGCGCCCGCGCCGTCCAGGGCCGCCCTGCTGGACTCGTACAGCTCGTCCATGCCGGAGTAGCCGAGTCCCGAGGCGGCCTGGTAGGTGCTGACCACCACGTGCCGGATGCCCCAGCGGTCCTCGACGCCGCCCAGCAGCCGGACGAGCGGGATGGTGGAGCAGTTGGGGTTGGCGATCACGCCGCTCTTCGGGGCCCGGTCGAGTTCGTGCGCGTTGACCTGCGGCACGACCAGCGGGGAGTCCGGGTCCATCCGGAAGGCGATGGTGTTGTCGATCACCAGGGTGCCGGCCGCGGTGGCGACCGGGACCCACTTCTCGCTCACCGACGTACCGGCGGAGAAGAAGGCCACGTCGGCCTGGGAGAAGTCGAAGTCCTGGATCGCCCGGACCTCGTACTCCTTCCCGCCCACGGTGAGCACGCGGCCCGCGGAGCGGTCGGAGGCGATCAGGTGCAGCTCGCGGTAGCGCAGCCCGCGCTCCTCGATCAGCTCGATCAGGGTGGTGCCGACGGCGCCGGTCGCGCCGACGATCGCCACCCGGGGCGCGGTGGACGGGCCGTCCTCGGCGGAGCGGGCGGACTCGGCGGCGGCCGTTGCGGTGGTCATCGGGACTCTCCGATCGTGAGCTTCGCGCCGTGTGCGGCGGCGGCCGGGGCGGGCTCGGGAACGTCTGCCTGCGCGAGGTCGGCCGGCGCGGCGGGGGGCGTCGCCTCGCGCTTCGCACCGGCGGCAGCCGCGGGGGGCTCGGTCGCCGAGGAGCGGCGCGGTCCCAGGCGCCAGCCGAGGTTGACGCCGAGGCTGGCGGCGACGATCAGCGGGATGCCGAGCGCCTGGAGCAGGCTGAACCTGTGCCCGTACACGGCCCAGTCGCAGAGCATCGCGACCGCCGGGTAGATGAAGGCGAGGACGGCGATCTTCGGGGTGGGCAGCTTCTGGTACGAGGAGTACATCAGGACGTACATCAGGCAGGTGTGGATCAGGCCGAGGCCGACCAGCCAGCCCCAGTCCGCGCCCAGGCCGTTCATGTCGCCGAAGGAGGCGAAGGGCAGCAGCAGCGGAATGCCCAGCACCACCTGCACCAGCGCGACCAGGTGCGGCCTGACCCCGGTGACCCGCTTGGTGATGACGGTGGCCAGGGCGTAGAAGACGGCCGCGAGCAGGGCCTGGCCGAGCCCGATCAGATACGCCGAGTGGCCGCCGTCGCGGAAGTCGGAGAGCGAGACCCCGGCGGTCAGGATCAGTCCGGCGAAGGCGACGACCAGCCAGCCGAACTTGGCGGTGGTCAGCTTGTCCCGGAACAGCAGCACCCCGAGCAGCACCACGTAGAACGGCTGCGTGTGGTAGACGACGGTCGCCACGGAGATCGAGGTCGACTCGTACGACTCGAAGAGGAGCACCCAGTTGAAGACGATGAACACGCCGCCCAGCGCGGCCAGGCCCAGCTTCTTCGGGGTGAAGTTGTGCTCGGTGAAGAAGCCGCGCACCAGGCAGTACAGGCCCAGCCCGATCGCCCCGAAGACGCAGCGGAAGAAGACGACGTTGAACGGGGAGGCCCCGGACTCGATGACGAACACGCCGAGGGTGCCCGAGAGCACCATGGCGATCGTCAGTTCCACTGTTCCTTTCAGCTCGGTGCTGGCCGAACGTGTTTCTGTACTCATGGACAGTCCCTCCTCGGAGACTTCACGGAGACGTGGCGACGCGCCGGGTGGCGCGCGCGGCCTCGGCGGTGCGTACGGTGACGCGCGGGGTGGGCGCGGGACGGGTCGGCGGGGAGCCGGACCGCCGGTCAGTGCAGGGGGACGGCGTAGTGCAGGCCGCCCCGGGTCCACAGCTCGTTGAGTCCGCGCGGCACGCCCAGTCCGGAGGTGCCACCCAGGTTTCGTTCGTAGATGTCGGCGTAGGTGCCGACGGCGTCCAGAGCGCGCGCCGCCCACTCCTCGTCCAGGCCCACCGCGGGACCGTGCGGTCCGGCGAGCCGGGCGGCCTCGTCGAGTGCCTCGGCCCGGCGGCCGGGACCCGCCTCGTCGACGTGGTGCTCGGCGGCGGTCAGCAGTTGCAGCACCCAGCGGCACAGCCGGTACCAGTGCGCGTCGTCGTCCCGGACGGCGGCGCCCATCGGTTCGCGGGAGATCGACGCGTCCAGCACCCGGTGGTTCCACGGGTCCGGCAGCGCGGCCCGCTCGCCCGCCAGCGCCGTCCGGTCCAGTACGTACGCCACGCAGGCGTCGCTCGCGTACGCGGCCAGCGTCTCGGCCGGCGTCGCGAAGGTCACCGGCTCGACCGGCGCCAGGCCCCTCTTCCCGTACCAGGCGGCCAGGTTGGCGGCGCTGGTGGTGCCGGCCTGCACGGCCAGCCGGGCCCCGGCGAGCTGCGCCGGATCCTCGATCCCGCTGTCCGCGCGGACCATGAAGCCCTCGCCGTCGTAGCAGGTCACCCCGGCGAACAGCACCGGCCAGCCCGCCTCGCGGCCCAGTGTCCAGGTCAGGTTGCAGACCGTCAGTTCGGCCTCGCGGGCCACCAGCCGGTCCAGTCGCTCCGCCGGGTCGGACGGCAGCCACTCGACCGCCTCCGGATCCCCGAGCACCGCGGCCGCCACGGCCCGCGCCACATCGGTGTCGAGACCCGACCAGCGCCCGCCCTCGCCGCACTGCGACAGTCCGACGATGCCCCGGCTGACGGCGGCCCGCAGCGCGCCGCGGGCACGGACCCCGGCGAGGGTCGGGGCCGTGGACGGAGCCGAAACAGCCCTGGGGGCAACGGAATTGACCTCGGTCGCGGTACTCATGACAGGCTCCACTGACGGACTCGGACGAGTTGTTCGCGGTCGAAGCGCCGTTCGTTGTAGGCGAGCATGTTGATCAGGCCCTGTGCGGAGAGCGGCCGGGCGGACTCGGCGCCGTCCGGTTGCAGGGGCATCGCGCCGGGCCGCGCCCACCGCAGCAGACCGTGCGGGTCGACGTACGCGCGGGAGACGTTGGCGTTGTCCTGGTGCAGGCAGAACGGCACGTCGAGGTGTCCGCGGGCGAAGGCCCGCACCAGCGCGGCGCCCACCGTCGGGGCGAGCTCCAGGGTGCTGTCCACCAGCATCCGGGCCTCCTCGTACAGACCTGTCGAGGTGGCCTCCACCCGCTCCGGGTGCTCGGCGGTGTCGTCGGCGATGGCCGCGGCGAACTCCAGGGCGTCGACGTTCTCGGCGACGGTCGGGATCCGGAACGCCTCGGCCGGGGTCTTCACGATGAGCCGCTCGCTCCCGCTCCGCACCGCGAGACGTGCGCTGTCCTCCAGGATCCGGAAGGAGCCCATCGGGGTGCGCGGATAGACACCCATGTAGGTGTAGAGGACGACGTGCCAGTCGCTGGCCCCCAGGCGCTCGCCCGCCAGCCGGCGCATCGCGGCCAGCGCCTCCAGGTCCTGCGCCTGGTTGGTCTGCTGGGCATAGCTCAGGGAGATGCTGGTGAGGCCGTGCTCCCGGAAGAACAGCGCCTCCAGCACGCTGAGGGCCACCAGCAGGCTCGGCGGGCACAACTGGCCGAGCATGCAGCCGCCGAAGCTCTCCAGATGCATCTGCTCGTCCTGCGCGGCGAGCAGGTCGCAGCAGCGCGACCAGGCGTCGGTGGCCTCGGCGAGCGGCACCCTGCTGTAGGGGAGGCAGTACGAGACGGGGCCTCCCTCGGTGGCGTCGATCCCCGCCTCCACCATCGCCCGGAACAGCGGGTACGGAAGCGCGGACCCGTGTCTGACCTGGACCGGGAAGTCCGCTCCGGCCAGCCCTCCCAGCATCGTGCGGGTGGCCTGCGGGCCGTGGGCGACCAGCGGGAAGCCGTTGAGTTCGGCGCCGGTACGCAGCGCGTCACGTGCGGAGTCGTGGTCGTTGACCCGGGTGTAGCTGTCCAGGGTGATGGTGCCGACGGCGGTGGCCCGGGCTGCCCGGACACCGCGCAACCCCTCACGCATGACGGGGAGTTCGGCGAACCCCATGCGCGGCTGCACGACGAGCCGGCCGGCGTCGGCGGACTTCCGCACGAACGCGGAGAAACGGCTGCGGCTCGGGCCGGGAGCGACGATCTGACCCGGCACGGCCGTTCGCTCCCCCGCCGACACCGGGCCGGTGCCGACATGCCGTCCGGGCGCGGTGACGGCGTTCACGCGGCCGCGCCCATCGAGGAGAGTTCGGCGATGCCGGAGGCCCCGGCTGCCGCGGCCACGCCGGTGTGCCCGCCGACGCCGGACAGCGCGGGCCGGGCGGCCGGCTGAAGTCCGGCAAGGAATTCCTGGAAATCCTGGAGTCCGCCTTCGGACTCGAATACCGCGTCGAATCCGCCCTCGACGAGTTCCCGGACGAAGGCGATGTTCTCCGCGCCGCGGACACCGAGCTTCCCGCCGATGACGACGCGTATTCCCTCGAGGTCGGGTTCCTGACGGATCTTCCGGATCAGCCGAAGGCCGTCGAGGTGCCCGTGTCCGTTGACCGTACTGATGACCAGGACGTCGGGGCGCTCGGCACGGCACTCCTCGATGATGAGCTCGTCGGGCACGCAGGCGCCCAGATTGCGCACTTCTCCGCCGTGTTCCTCGAGTAATAGCTGAAGAAACACCAGGTTCCACATATGCGCATCGGAGGAGACACTCGACACAACGAACTTCCGGCCCCTACGCACAGTGTTGCTCGACACGTATTTCCCCTCCGTAGCATGACCAGCGGACTGCGAAAATCATGTCCGGGTGTGTGCAAGGACGTCCAGAGAAGATCCCCCGGAATACGCGATGCCGGGAATCACCGGGTCCGATCAACGGTTCCGCGCCGGGCCGGGATCGGTCGTCCCCGGGTTCGGTCGCGTCCGGCACGGGCGGAGCGCGGGCGGTTCGCACCGGGCTCGGTCGAGGTCCGGCTCGAAGCGGCCGGCGGGCGGTACCGCGTCCCGTCGGCGGCACCGCGTCCGGTCAGCTGTCGGCCGTCGTGGCGTACTCCCCGGCCATGCACTCCACCGTCCGGTCGATGAACAGCCGCATCTCACGACTGAGGCGCCGACCGCGCCGCCAGGCGAGCTGGGTGAACACCTCGAACGGCGGGTCCCAGGCCAGCTCGCTGAGCGAACCCGCGGCGATGTCGTCGGCCACGGTCATGGTGGGCAGCAGGCTCACGCCCAGCCCGACCGTGAGGCCCCGCTTGATGGACTCGATGTTGCCGAACTCCAGGAACGGCACCGGCTCGCCCGTCCCGTCGTTCAGCTCGGCCTCGAACAGCTCCCGGTAGGCGCAGCCGGCCTCCGGGGCCAGTACCTGCACCTCGCGCAGCTGCTCCAGGGTGACCTTCTCCTCGCCGGCCAGCGGATGACCGGGCGAGGCCACCAGGACCAGCGGCTCCCGCCCCAGCACCTCGCTCTCCACACCCGAGTGCCGGGTCTCGGCCTCCATGAGGAAGCCCATGTCGAAGGTGCCCTGGCGCAGCGAGTGCAGGGTCTCGGCGCAGAGACTGGGCCGCAGCACCAGGTGCACCAGCGGGTAGCGGTGGAGGAAGAGCTCCAGCACCGGCGGCATCCGGTAGGAGGTGACGCTCTCCATGGTGCCGATGGTGAGGACGCCCGAGGGGTCTCCCTCGCCGAGCGCGACACCGCGGGCCTCGCCGGCGAGTGACATCATCTGCTCGGCGTAGGGCAGCAGTCGCTGGCCGGCCGGGGTGAGCTGGATCTTACCCGTGAGCCGCTCGAAGAGCTCGACCCCGAGCGATGCCTCCAGCCCCTTGATCTGCGCTGTCACGCTGGACTGCGCGTACTTGAGCTCGGTGGCGGCACGAGTGAAGCTGAGGAGTGTGGCGACCTTGTGGAAGGTCGTCAGCTGACGGATGTCCAAGGTGACTCCAAGGCTGGTTCGGTGGAGGATGACCGGCGAAGGCGACTCACCCACGTACGGCCCGGCCGCGGCTTCACGGTGTGACCACGGTCGGTCCCTGGTTGTCCGCGACGGTCACGGTGTGGGGGGTGCTCCCGTCAGCGGTCACCGACGTCTCCGCCGCCAGTCCCAGACCCAGCCCCAGGGTCAGGGCCGCGGCGGCGATGAACCCGGTGATTTCCTTGAACCCGCTCGGCTTGCTCCGCATTCTGTGCTCCCCCTTGAGTCGGTGAGGTTCTCGCTCGGCTGCACCGATACTCGAGTCGCCCCTTCCCGAACCGGTCCCCTCTCGATACCGCCCCCGTTACCGCCGTTCCCGCCGGCACGGGAACGAGGTATTCCGGGGGCTCGGCGTCGCCACGCCCCCGACTCCGGGAAGCGGTTCCCGGCTTTCCAGACTCCTCAGGCCCGCCTGGCCCCCGTTCCGACATGCCCGAAACTCTCTGTCCCTGCCCGGGAACTGAGGGTGCCAGCCCACGGACGACCGCCTATGATCTCGCAAGGGTGTTCAGCTGCCGACAGGGGTCCGGCATGAGCCGGTGACGCGGTCCGACGACCGCAGAGACCGGCAAGGGGGGCATGTGGAGAACGAGGAAGGCAAGCGGCCGCAGGCGATACGCTTCAACGTCCTTGGCCCACTGGAGGGTTGGTCCGGGTCCGCCAGGCTTCATCTCGGCGGTGCGGTGCAGGAACGCGTGCTGGCCACGCTGTTGCTGGAACCGAACAGACTTGTACCGGTCAGCCGCCTTGTTCAGGCCGTCTGGAGCGACGCGTCCCCGCCGACCGCCGCGCACCAGGTCCGCAAGGCCGTCGCCCACCTGCGCCGGCGCGTTCCCGGCGGGCACGGGCTGATCCTCACCGAGGGCCCCGGATACCGCGTTTCGGTCGACGCCACCGGGCTCGACCTCCTCGAGTTCACCGGACACACCGCCACCGCGAGCCGTGCCGTCGCCGAGGGGCGCGCCGCCGACGCCGTCGCCGCGCTGCGCCACGCCCTCGCCCTCTGGCGCGACACCGTGCTGTCCGGCATGGACGGCCCGGTGATCGAGGCCGCCGCGACCGCGCTCAGCGAGCGGCACCTCGCCGCCGCCGAGCAGCTCCTGGAACTCCGCCTGGGCCTCGGGGAGGCCGCCGACCTCATCGCGGACCTCCGCCACCTGATCTCGCAGCACCCGCTGCGCGAGACCCTGCGCGGCCATCTGATGCTCGCCCTGTACCGCAGCGGCCGCCAGGCCGAGGCGCTGGAGGAGTACGGCAAGGTCCGCGAACTCCTCGCCGAGGAACTCGGCATAGACCCGGGCCGCACACTGACCCGCCTCTACGAGGGCATCCTGCGCGAGGCTCCCGAACTCGCGGCCCCCGAGCGGCCCGTGCCCCCGGTGGCCCCGGCCCCGCGGCCCGAGCCCGCCCGACTCCCCGAGCCCGCACCGGCACCCGCGTTCGCGCCGGATCCGCCCCCCGGTGCCGGCTCGCCCTCGCCGGCCTCACCGCCCGCCGCCTCGGCCGCCACCGCGCCGCCCGCTCCCTGCACCCTCCCCTACGATCTGTCCGACTTCACGGGCCGCCGCGAGGACCTCGCCGCCCTGCTTGCCTGCATCCACCGCAAGAACGATTCTGCTGTCGTATCGGGACATGCGGCGGGCGCGGCGCGTCCCCACGCGGCGGACACGCACCCGCAACGCACCACGATGGTCGCCATCGACGGCATGGGCGGCAGCGGCAAGACCTCTCTCGCCGTGCGCGCCGCCCGGCAGGTCGCCCACCTGTTCCCCGACGGCCAACTCCACATAGACCTGCACGGATTCACCCCCGGCGAGCGCTCCGTCACCCCGGCATCCGCTCTCGACAGCCTGCTGCGCGCGGTCGGCACACCCGCCGATCGCATACCCGACGACGCCGAGGGCCGCGCCGCGCTCTGGCGGTCCACCCTCGCCGACCGCCGCGTACTGCTCCTCCTCGACAACGCGCACGACGCCGCCCAGATCATCCCCCTCCTCCCGCCCGCCGACGGGTGCCTGGTCATGGTCACGAGCCGGTCCCGCCTGTTCGACCTCGACGGCGCCGAATGGATCTCCATCGGCCCCATGCCCCATGAGGACGGCGAACAGCTCCTCACCGAAATGCTCGGCACCGCCCGCGTCGCCGCGGAACCGGAGGCGACGGCCGAACTGGTCGAACTCTGCGGCCGGCTCCCCCTCGCCCTGCGCATCGTCGCCGCGCGTCTGCGCAACCGGCCCCGGTGGACCGTCCGGTACCTCGCCGACCGCCTGAACGACGAGACCCGCCGGCTGGAGGAACTCAGCGTCGGCGAACGCAGCGTCGCCGCCACCCTGCGCCTGTCGTACCAGGCGATGGACGAGGAACACCGCGCCGCCTTCCGGATGCTGAGCCTGCACCCCGGCTCCGACTTCGACGCCCATTCCACGGCCGCCCTCCTCGGCCGGGACCCGCACGGCTCCGAGGCCATACTCGAGCGCCTCCTGGACGTCCATCTCCTCCAGCAGCCGGACATGGGTCTCTACCGATTCCACGACCTGGTACGGAACTTCGCCCAGAGCCAGCGCGGACCGGCCACCGAACTCGACGACTCCGAGGCCGTCGAACGCCTCCTCGACTACTACCTGGCCGCCTCCGAGGAGGCCTGCCAACTCCTCTTCCCCGGCCGCAAACGCAGCGCCACCGGCATCCCCCCTTTACTCCGCGCCCTGCCTCCCCTCCCGGACCCGGAACGCGCCGCCCAGTGGTTCGACCGCGAGCACAGCAGCCTGCTCTTCGCCGTCACCCTGGCCGACCGCCACGGCCTCGACCGCCACACCGTCGCGCTCACCCGGAACATCGTCTTCCAGCTCAACGCGCGTGGACGGTTCGAGGACTTCCGGGATCTCAGCCAGATCGCGGTCGCCGCCGCCCGCCGCATCGAGGACCTCGCCCTGCTCGGCGTCAGCCTCTCCAACCTCGGCGTCGCCTGCTGGAAACTCGGTCACTTCGACGAGGGCATCGAGGTCGTCGGCGAGGGCCGCGACATCGCCCGGCGTCTGGGCGACAAGCAGACCGAGGCCCACAGCGAGTCCACCATCGGTCTGCTCCTGACCGTGCTCGGCCAGCACGCCGAGGCCGTGTCCCACCTGGAACGCGCCATCGCGCTGGAACGCGAACTGGGCATCCCCCAGGCCGAGGCCCAGACCCTCACCAACCTCAGCACCCTGCACGAACAGCAGGGCAGATACGAGGAGGCCGCCGAGGCCGCCCGCCAGGCCCTGGCGATCCACCACACCGTCGACGACCGCGACAACGAAGTCATGGCCCTCACCGACCTGGCCTTCGCCCACGTCGGCCTCGGCGAGTTCGAGGACGCCCACGACTGCCTGGAACGCGCTCGCGACCGCTGCGACGACTTCAGCCCGCCCGGCGACTTCGCCCTGGTCCTCGCGCTCTCCGCCGACGTCGACCAGTGCCTCGGCCGGTGCGCCGAGGTCGAGGCCAGGGCCGAACTCGCCCTCCGCCTGGCCGACGCGAGCGACAGCCCCACCCGCCAGGCCAAGGTCGAGAACCTCGTCGGCCGGCTCCACCTGCGCCGCGGCGAGTACGACCAGGCCCTCGCCCTGCACACCCATGCCGACAAACTGGCCTCGGCGATCTGCTACCGCGCCGAACAGGCCCGCGCCCTCACCGGCATGGCCGCGGCCGCCGAAGCCCTGGGCGACCCGGCCGAGGCCGCCACCCACCGCACGGCCGCGGCCGCCCTCTTCACCTTCATGGGCACACCGCCGTATCCGAGCCCGACACCGCCGCGGACGCCTCCCCCGTTCCCGCACCAGGCGCGGTCGTCGGCCACGGCACCGGCCGAGACACCCCAGGGAATCGCCTGACACACATACGGGGCGCGCTCGTCCACGCGGGTGCGCTCCACGCAGCGGTGGGGCCGGTCGACCACCACTCTCGGCGGATCGCCGGTTACCGAAACCGGTCATCCGCCAAATTCCGGTACCTCCACCGCCACTCACTGACCAACCGTCGAAAGGCAGAAAGGGGACCAGGAGAAATCACACCGCCACGAGCCGGACCCTCTCGCCGCACAGCTTGGCCATGTCGTCAATATCGGACGTCAGTATGACCACGGGGCGGTGCTGTCGCAGCGCGGCCTCGGCGAAGGCCGCATCGATCGCGTACTTGTGTCCGTGCAACCCGGCATTCATCAGCAACTTCGAGGCCGCCCTCGCCTCCTCGTCGCCGACTGGGACGACCCGCAGCCCGGAAAGCACCCAGTTCAGGCGGGACTTGTTCGTACGAGCGTGGACGGCTTCGATGATGGCGAGCGCACTGATCACGACCTCCATGCCGCGCGAGCGCGCCTCAGCGATCAAAGCCACCACCTGCTCGTCGTCGGCGAGCAGTTTCGAGAGTCCCTCGCTGTCGAGGACCAGCGTCCCCTCGTGACTCAACCTGCGGCGGGCCACTCTGCCTCCTCGGCGAACACCTCGTCGAAGACCTGCCGCGCCCGCTGGCGAGCCGGCTCGGAAACCGGCCCCTTGCGGCTCTCGTAGTCCGCCAAGTACTCGTCCAGGACCTGCCCACGCAGCTCACGCTCGACCGCCTCAGCGATGAACGCGGAGAACTCCCGCTTGCCCACCCGCGCCCGGATTGCCTCCGCGGTCCCCTCCGGCAGCGACAGGCTCACCCGCGTCGCCGGGCCTTCCCCGATGCTGTACGTCGTCTCACCCATACGTCGAGTGTGTCAAACGAGTAGGAAAAGCGCCACGGATCGAATCTGGACGGGCCCCGGAGTCGTGAAGAAGTCGTGGAATGGAGCCCCACCCGCCCGCCTGTCGCATCGGGAGATCGCTGCCCGAACCCCAGCACGGGCGTTCTCATCCCCTCCCAGCACGATCCCAGCACGGAAGGGATGAGCAGGGGTGACGACAGATGACGAGGGGTCAGCTATCCCAGCACCATCCCAGCACGGGAAAAACTGAGGGCCCGACCCCGAAGAGTCGGACCCTCTCTGACCTGCATGTTTGCCAGATCGACGAAGTGGTGATACGTCACCCGCTAGACGTTGAACCTGAACTCCACGACGTCGCCGTCCTGCATCACGTAGTCCTTGCCCTCCATGCGGGCCTTGCCCTTGGCGCGGGCCTCGGCGACCGAGCCCGTCTCGACCAGGTCGGCGAAGGAGATGACCTCGGCCTTGATGAAGCCCTTCTGGAAGTCGGTGTGGATGACACCGGCGGCCTCGGGGGCGGTGGCGCCCTTCCTGATGGTCCAGGCGCGGGACTCCTTGGGGCCGGCCGTCAGGTAGGTCTGCAGGCCGAGGGTGTCGAAGCCGACGTGGGCGAGGGTGGCCAGGCCCGGCTCCTCGACGCCGACCGACTGGAGGAGTTCCATCGCGTCCTCCTCGTCGAGTTCGACGAGCTCCGACTCCAGCTTGGCGTTCAGGAAGATCGCCTCGGCGGGGGCGACCAGGGCGCGCTGCTCGTCCTTGAAGGTGTCGTCGGTCAGCTCGTCCTCGTCGACGTTGAAGACGTACAGGAAGGGCTTCGTGGTCAGCAGGTGCAGATCGTGGAGGAGCTCGGCGCGCTCGCTGCCCTGGAGGATGCCGTGCGTGTAGAGCGTGTCGCCCTTCTCCAGGATCTCCTTGGCCTCCTCGACGGCCTTCACCTTCGGCCCGATGTCCTTCTTGATCCGGGACTCCTTCTGGAGGCGCGGGAGGACCTTCTCGATGGTCTGGAGGTCGGCGAGGATCAGCTCGGTGTTGATCGTCTCGATGTCGTCCTTGGGCGAGACCTTGCCGTCGACGTGGACGACGTTCTCGTCCTTGAAGGCGCGGATGACCTGGCAGATCGCGTCGGACTCGCGGATGTTGGCGAGGAACTTGTTGCCGAGGCCCTCACCCTCGCTGGCGCCGCGCACGATGCCCGCGATGTCGACGAAGTCGACGGTGGCGGGGAGGATCCGCTGGGAACCGAAGATCTCGGCCAACTTGGTGAGGCGCTCGTCCGGGACGCCCACGACGCCGACGTTCGGCTCGATCGTGGCGAACGGGTAGTTGGCCGCCAGCACGTCGTTCTTGGTCAGGGCGTTGAACAGGGTCGACTTGCCGACATTCGGCAGACCGACGATTCCGATCGTGAGCGACACGTTACGACTTCCCGGAGTGAGAGGGCTGGCGTGGGCGAACTGGGCGCCAGGGGCGATCCACCAGTCTACGGCGTGCCCGGCCCCGCCCGGGCGACCCGTCGAACGCATGGCCAAGCTCCGTCGCACGGCGTGTCCGGAGAGCGATTCCGCACATAAACCGACCTAGGTTGGACCAGTGGAGCAACACAGGACGCGACCCCCGCAGGACCGGCCGCCGCGCGGCACCCCGCCGCTGCCCCCGCAGGCGCAGCGCCGCCCGGCGGCCGCCCGACGGCCCTCTCCCGCACCGGCCGGGACGGTACGGCGGCTGCCGAACCCCCGGCTGACCGGGCTGGGCGGTGGTCTCTTCTGCGGGGCGCTGATGTTCGTGATCGGCTGCCTCGACGCGGCACTGTTCGGGGCGTCGCCGACCGTGTACGGGGTGCTGTTCCTGCCGGTGTGCGCGGTGACCGCCCTGTGGCTGCGCAAGGGTGATCTGCTGACGGCACCGGTCGTCGTGCCGCTCGCCTTCGCGCTGGGGCTGCTTCCCGTGGCCGACAGCGCCGGGGGGCTCACGGGACGGCTGGTGGGGCTCTTCACGGCGCTCGCCACCCAGGCCGGATGGCTGTACGGCGGGACGCTCGTCGCCGGGGTCGTCGCGGTGGTGCGCAGGGCGCAGCTCGCGAACCGCCGCTCCCCACGCGGCCGTCCGCCCGCGTGACCCCCGCGCCTCCTCCCGGTCACCCGGCCCGAAGGCCCTGGTGCCGTCGGCCAGGGTTCGCCCGCGACGGGGCGAACCCTGGTTGACGCGGCACCAGTGCCGCGGCAGGCAACGTTCGCGCGACGGGGCGAACGTTGCCTGTTGCGGCACTAGTGCTCGTGCGCCGCGTGCATGGCCGCTCCGACGATCCCGGCGTTGTTCTGCAGCTGCGCCGGGACGATCTCCGCCTTGATGCCCTCGATGAAGTGCAGGAACTTCTCGGACTTACGGCTGACGCCGCCGCCGATGATGAACAGCTCGGGCGAGAACAGCATCTCCACATGGGCGAGGTACTTCTGGACGCGGTGGGCCCAGTGCTCCCACGTCAGTTCGGCGTCGTCCTTGGCCTTGCTGGAGGCGCGCTTCTCCGCGTCGTGGCCGTGCAGTTCGAGGTGGCCCAGCTCGGTGTTGGGGACGAGCGTGCCGTCGATGAACAGGGCGCTGCCGATGCCGGTGCCGAAGGTGAGCAGGATCACCGTGCCGCGGCGGCCCCGGCCCGCGCCGAAGTTCATCTCGGCGACACCGGCCGCGTCCGCGTCGTTGACGACCGTCACCGGGAGGCCGCCCAGGCGGTCGCGGAACAACGCGCCCGCGTCGGTGTCGATCCAGCTCTTGTCGACATTGGCCGCCGTACGGATCGTGGCTCCGCCGGTGACCACGCCCGGGAACGTGAGCCCGACCGGCCCGGTCCAGCCGAAGTGCTCGACGACCTGCCGCACGCCGTCGGCCACGCCGTCGGGTGTGGCCGGGTGCGGAGTGAGCACTTTGCAGCGCTCCTCCGCGAGATCGCCCCTGTCCAGGTCCACCGGGGCGCCCTTGATCCCGGATCCACCGATGTCCACGCCGAAGATCTGCATGGCTCTACGTTACGACGGACGACGGACAGTCATCCGGGGAGGTCCCCTACGTCCCGCGCGGTGCCGGATCCGCCACGCTCCGCGACCAGGGCCGCCGCCTCCTCGCGCAGGTCCCGCCGCAGTTCCTTGGGCAGCGAGAAGGTGATCGACTCCTCGGCCGCCTTGACGATCTCCACGTCCTCGAACCCGCGCTGCGACAGCCACTCCAGGACCTGCTCGACGAGGAGTTCGGGGACCGAGGCGCCCGAGGTCACGCCCACCGTGGACACGCCCTCCAGCCAGGCCTCCTCGATCTCGTCGGCGAAGTCCACGAGGTACGCCTCGCGCGAGCCGGCGAGCTTGGCGACCTCGACGAGCCGCTTGGAGTTGGAGGAGTTGCGGGAGCCGACCACGATCACCAGCTCGGCCTCGGCACCCATCTGCTTCACCGCCAGCTGGCGGTTCTGGGTGGCGTAGCAGATGTCGTCGCTGGGCGGCGAGATCAGCTGTGGGAACTTCTCCTTGAGGGCGTCGACCGTCTCCATGGTCTCGTCGACCGAGAGGGTGGTCTGCGAGAGCCAGACGACCCGGGACGGGTCGCGGACCTCGACCTTCGCCACGTCCTCGGGGCCGTCGACCAGCGTGATGTGGTCCGGGGCCTCGCCGGAGGTGCCGATGACCTCCTCGTGGCCCTCGTGTCCGATCAGGAGGATGTCGTAGTCCTCGCCGGCGAAGCGGACGGCTTCCTTGTGGACCTTGGTGACCAGCGGGCAGGTCGCGTCGATGGTGGCGAGCCGGCCCCGCTCGGCCTCTTCGTGCACGACGGGGGCGACGCCGTGCGCGGAGAACATGACGATGTTCCCCGGCGGGACCTCCTCGGTCCGTTCGACGAAGACGGCGCCCTTCTTCTCCAGGGTCTGCACGACGTACTTGTTGTGGACGATCTCGTGCCGGACGTAGACGGGAGCCCCGTACTGCTCCAGGGCTTTCTCGACGGCGATCACGGCGCGGTCCACGCCCGCGCAGTAGCCCCGGGGGGCGGCGAGCAGGACACGGCGGCCAGGCGAAGCAGTCATGGCAACCATCGTAAGGCCGCGTCCGGGGGACCGAAGATCACACCGGGGAGCGGGGTGCGGGTCTCGCCTCCGCCGCCCCCTCCGCCCCGTCCCGTCGGTCGGTGCCTCGGGGATGTCACACCCTGCCACTACGCTCGGGCGCATGGCTGTCAACACGTCCCCCGAATCCGCCCTGCCCGTCGGTGAGGTGTCGCGGCTCATCGGAGGGTGGATCGACCGGCTCGGCGCGGTGTGGGTCGAGGGGCAGATCACCCAGTTGTCGCGGCGGCCGGGCGCGGGCGTGGTGTTCCTGACGCTGCGCGACCCGTCGTACGACATCTCGGTGAGCGTGACCTGCTATCGGCAGGTCTTCGACGCGGTCGCCGACGTGGTCAGCGAGGGTGCGCGGGTCGTCGTACTGGCGAAGCCCGAGTGGTATGCCCCGCGCGGGCAGCTGTCCCTGCGGGCCACGGAGATAAAGCCGGTCGGGGTGGGGGAACTGCTCGCGCGGCTGGAGCAGTTGAAGAAGTCGCTCGCCGCGGAGGGGCTGTTCTCGCCCGAGCGGAAGAAGGCCCTGCCGTTTTTGCCCCAGCTCGTCGGGCTGGTCTGCGGCCGGGCCTCCGCCGCGGAGCGTGACGTGCTGGAGAACGCCCGCCACCGCTGGCCCGCCGTCCGCTTCGAGGTGCGCAACGTTCCCGTGCAGGGCGTGCACGCGGTGCCGCAGGTCGTCCAGGCCGTCAAGGAACTCGACGCGCTCGACGAGGTGGACGTGATCATCGTCGCGCGCGGGGGCGGAAGCGTGGAGGACCTGCTGCCGTTCTCCGACGAGCAGCTGGTCCGGGCGGTCGCGGCCTGCCGTACGCCCGTGGTCTCCGCGATCGGGCACGAGCCGGACAACCCGCTGCTCGACCACGTGGCCGACCTGCGGGCCTCGACGCCCACGGACGCCGCGAAGAAGGTCGTACCGGATGTCGGCGAGGAGTACGAGCGTGTCCGGCTGCTGCGAAACCGTGCGCGGCGCTGCGCTGAGGCGCTCGTCGAGCGGGAGGAGCGGGGCCTCGCCCATGCGCTGGGCCGGCCGGCGATGCAGGATCCGCACCGGATGATCGACGAGCGGGCCGACCATGTGGTGTCCCTCCTCGACCGCGGCCGTCGCACCCTCGGTCATCTGCTGGACCGCGCCGACTCGGAGCTGGCGCACACCCGGGCTCGCGTGGTGGCCCTTTCCCCCGCGGCGACCCTGAAGCGGGGCTACGCGGTGCTCCAGCGGGCCGACGGCCACGCGGTCCGTGACCCCGGCGAGGTCACGGCGGACGAGACGCTGCGCGCGCGGGTCGCCGAGGGCGAGTTCTCCGTACGAGTCGATGCATAGGGTGGGCGTATGACCAGCAAGGTGGACGGGACCGCGGTGAGCGAGGCCCTCGGGTACGAGCAGGCGCGGGACGAGCTGATCGAGGTCGTACGGCGGCTGGAGGCCGGCGGTACGACGCTGGAGGAGTCGCTGGCGCTCTGGGAGCGGGGCGAGGAGCTGGCGAAGGTGTGCCGGCGGTGGCTGGACGGGGCGCGAGCGCGGCTGGACGCGGCGCTGGCCGAGGAGGAGGAAGCGGCGGGGGCCGGGGACTCCGAGTAGGGGGCGGCCGGCCGGGGCCGCGCGGCCGCGGCTCCGCGGTCGGCGAAGGGAAGGCTTCCCCGGCGAGAGGCCCGTGTGGCGGACGGCGTTGTGAAGCGGATCACCACCCTCCCGTTTTTGTTGAACGTTGAACTTCATTGACGTACTGTCGGAGCCGTCAACCGGTCCGTACGGATCCGACACACCCCCCGAAAAGGTTCACGATGTCTCTCGCTCTTGACCCCGCCGCCCAGGACCTGCTGTTCCGCGAGGCCCGCACCGCGAACACGTTCACCGACGAGCCGGTGACCGAGGAGCAGGTGCAGGCGATCTACGACCTGGTCAAGTTCGGCCCGACCGCCTTCAACCAGAGCCCGCTGCGCATCACCCTGGTCCGCTCCGCCGAGGCCCGCGAGCGCCTGGTCCAGCACATGGCCGAGGGCAACCGGCCCAAGACCGCCACCGCCCCGCTGGTCGCGATCCTCTCCGCGGACAACGAGTTCCACGAGGAACTGCCGCACCTGTTCCCGGCCTTCCCGCAGGCCAAGGACGCCTTCTTCACCGAGCGCCCGGTCCGTGAGAGTGCCGCCACGCTGAACGCCGCCCTCCAGGCCGCGTACTTCATCATCGGCGTCCGCGCCGCCGGCCTGGCCGCCGGCCCGATGACCGGTGTCGACTTCGAGGGCGTCCGCAAGGAGTTCCTCGACGACGACCACACCCCGCTGATGGTGGTCAACATCGGCCGTCCGGGCCCGGACGCCTGGTACCCGCGCTCCCCGCGCCTGGACTTCGACCAGGTCGTCACCACCGTCTGAGCGATCGGCGTCCGAGCGACCCCCGTCCGGGCGATCGACGAAAGAAGCCCCCGGCTCCTGGCCGGGGGCTTCTTCGTGTCCTGGGGATCAGGTCGTCTTCAGTGCCTGGGCCATCTCGGTCAGCTGGGCGAACGATCCGGTGCCGGCCACGACCGTCGTGGCGCTCTTGTCGGAGAGCACGAGGGCGTCGTAGCGGCCGCCGGAGTAGCGCGTCCACGTACGGCCGTCGATCCGCTGGGTGGTTTCGGTGGCCGTCGAGCCCTGGCTGGCCTCGTCGATGAAGGCCGCCGGCTTCTGAGTCGACTGCTCGATCTGCACGTACTCACCACCGGGGGCGTCGAAGCCCAGATGCCATGCGTCGGAGTCGTCGCCCCGAAAGCGGACCGAGGTCGCCTTCCAGCTCTGGGACAGGCCCTCCGGCGCGGCCACCGGGTAGGACGCGGCCCGGCGCGCCGTCAGCAGTTCGACGCGGTAGTCGACCCGCTTGAGGTCGGGAGCGGAGTCGTCATGCGGGATGAAGACGTAGATGACCGCTGCCGCGATCCCGATCAGGGCCAGGGAGAGGATCATGTCCCGGACCGTCTTCTGCTTGCCGTTCGAACCTGCCACGTCCCTATCGTCGCAGGTGCCCCGGTCCGCTCATCCGTGGGGCCCCCTGCTCATTTTGTCTACCTGACGATAGAGTCGGGGCACACCCTCATCCGGCCGTCGTCGTATCAGAAAGGTGCGCTCCGATGACCGAGCATCATCATCTGCCGTCCGAACTCGAAGTTCCCTCCGAGGCCCCTGACCGAAACCTCGCCCTGGAGCTCGTCCGGGTGACCGAAGCCGCGGCGATGGCCGCGGGCCGCTGGGTCGGGCGCGGCGACAAGAACGGCGCCGACGGCGCCGCGGTGCGCGCCATGCGGACCCTCGTCTCCACCGTCTCGATGAACGGCGTCGTCGTCATCGGGGAGGGCGAGAAGGACGAGGCCCCGATGCTCTTCAACGGGGAGCGCGTCGGCGACGGGACCGGGCCCGAGTGCGACATCGCCGTCGACCCGATCGACGGCACCACGCTGACCGCCAAGGGCATGACCAACGCGATCGCGGTGCTGGCCGCCGCCGACCGCGGGTCGATGTTCGACCCGTCCGCCGTGTTCTACATGGACAAGCTGGTCACCGGGCCGGAGGCTGCCGACTTCGTCGACATCAACGCGCCCGTGGCCGTGAACATCCGCAGAGTCGCCAAGGCCAAGCGGGTCACGCCCGAGGACGTCACCGTCGTCGTCCTGGACCGGCCGCGGCACGAGGGCATCATCAAGGAGATCCGGGAGACCGGCGCCCGCATCAAGCTGATCTCCGACGGCGACGTGGCGGGCTCGATCCTGGCGCTGCGCGAGGGCACCGGCATCGACCTGCTGCTCGGCATCGGCGGCACGCCCGAGGGCATCATCTCGGCCTGCGCCGTGAAGTGCCTGGGCGGCACCATCCAGGGCAAGCTCTGGCCCAAGGACGACGAGGAGCGGCAGCGCGCCATCGCCGCCGGGCACGACCTCGACCGGGTGCTGACCACGGACGACCTGGTCTCCGGGGAGAACGTCTTCTTCGTCGCCACCGGCATCACGGACGGCGAGCTGCTGCGGGGCGTGCGGTACCGGTCCGAGACCGCGACGACCGACTCGATCGTGATGCGGTCGAAGTCCGGCACCGTGCGGCGGATCGACTCCGAACACCGGCTCAGCAAGCTGCGTGCCTACAGCGCGATCGACTTCGACCGGGCCAAGTAGCCGCACGGCGGCAGTGCCGCTCGGCGTTCGCGAAGGAGGGGCGTTCCCTGTGCGGAGGGAGCGCCCTTTTCCTTCTCGTCCGTCCCGGGCCCGCTCAGCCCACCGCCGCTATGCGGTCCGTCCCGTGGGCCGATTTCTTCAGTTCGAGGTCCCGGCGACGGCGCCGGGCCAGCACCACGCGGCGCTCGGCGGCGGTCAGACCGCCCCACACGCCGTACGGCTCCGGTTGCAGGAGCGCGTGCTCGCGGCACTCGACCATGACCGGGCAGCGCGCACAGACGCGCTTGGCCGCCTCTTCCCGGGAGAGCCGGGCGGCGGTGGGTTCCTTGGAGGGTGCGAAGAACAGGCCGGCCTCGTCGCGGCGGCACACCGCCTCGGTGTGCCACGGTGCGTCTTGGTCCCTGTCACGCACTGGCACCCGCTGGGCCGGAACGGCAGCTACCTGCACGGACGAATGCGGCGGTTGCAGCACGGTCTACTCCTGACGACGGCTTCGCGAGCGAGCGACGATGCAGCAAGGCCTACCCGCTGTGCGCGTGCCTATGCACTGAGTTCCCAACCGCCGCCGCCAGGGCACCCCGGGATGCCGCGACCGGACCGCCGGGCAGCCGTGAGCCGCGTCCGCCGGTGGACCAATCGCCGTGCGGGGACGCCGTGTTCACAACCGTCAATGATCCAGGTGCTTGCGCAAACCCCTGTCGACCTTGCGCTGCACCCGGTCGAGGATGTCCCCCACGAGCTTGCCGCGCTTGGGCCTGCCCTCGATGTTGCCCAGCACCGCCCAGCCGTCCACGTAGACGACAGGGGCCGCGGGGTCGTCCGCGTCCAGCGTGTCGACCTCGAAGTTGCCGAGGACACCGCCGCCCGTGCCGCGCAGCGACACGTTCTCCGGGACGCGGATCTCGATGTTGCCGAAGACCGAGATCGCCTTGATCACGACCTGCTGGTACTCGAAGAGCGCCTCGCTGAGGTCGATCTCGATGCTGCCGAAGACCGAGTACGCGTGGATGCGGCGGCCGGCACGCCAGCGGCCCTTGCGGACGGCGGTGCTGAAGACGGCCACCACGTTGTCGTCGGGGTCGCGGGGCAGGGAGTCGGTGACCGGGCGGTTGGGGGCCCCGGTGTAGGTGGGCGTGGTCCGGTGCTGGTGGGCGGCCGGCAAGTCCCGTATGAAGACGTCGAGTTCACCCACCGTCTTCGCGTTCAGCACCCCCTCCACGCGCTCGGCGTGCTCCTCGGCGTCGAGGCGGCCCTCGGCGAGGGCCTCGCGGAGGATGTCCGCGATGCGGTCGCGGTCGGCGTCCGAGGCGCGGAGGTCGGAGACGGCGGGCGCGGGCTGCTTCTGAAGGTCCACGACAGCAGCGTACCCAAACGCGATAGATCGCGACTAGGGGGTGTGGACGACCGGTGTGGACAACGCGGAGCACGCGAACTGAGCCTTACCTCACAGGCTCCCTGTCGGCGGCAGGTTCTACGCTGGTGGGCGCTGCCCACGCCGGGCCGGCCGTAGCACCCGTCGAGTGAGGAATGGGCACCGATGCCTGAGTTCGCGTACACCGATCTGCTTCCCATGGGAGAGGACACCACCCCCTACCGGCTGGTGACCGCCGAGGGTGTCTCCACCTTCGAGGCCGACGGGCGGACGTTCCTCAAGGTGGAGCCGGAGGCCCTGCGCAAGCTGGCCGAAGAGGCCGTCCACGACATCCAGCACTACCTGCGCCCGGCCCACCTGGCCCAGCTGCGCCGCATCATCGACGACCCCGAGGCGTCGGGCAACGACAAGTTCGTGGCCCTCGACCTGCTGAAGAACGCGAACATCGCGGCCGCCGGCGTGCTGCCCATGTGCCAGGACACCGGCACCGCCATCGTCATGGGCAAGCGCGGGCAGCACGTACTCACCGAGGGCGGCGACGAGGCGGCCCTGAGCCGCGGCGTCTACGACGCGTACCTCAACCTCAACCTGCGCTACTCGCAGATGGCCCCGCTCACCATGTGGGACGAGAAGAACACCGGCTCGAACCTGCCGGCGCAGATCGAGCTGTACGCCACGGACGGCGGCGCCTACAAGTTCCTGTTCATGGCCAAGGGCGGCGGCTCGGCCAACAAGTCGTTCCTCTACCAGGAGACGAAGGCCGTCCTGAACGAGGCCTCCATGATGAAGTTCCTGGAGGAGAAGATCCGTTCGCTGGGCACGGCCGCCTGCCCGCCGTACCACCTGGCGATCGTGGTCGGCGGTACGTCCGCCGAGTACGCGCTGAAGACCGCGAAGTACGCCTCCGCGCACTACCTGGACGAGATCCCGGCCGAGGGCTCCGAACTCGGCCACGGCTTCCGGGACAAGGAGCTGGAGGAGAAGGTCTTCGAGCTGACGCAGAGGATCGGGATCGGGGCGCAGTTCGGCGGCAAGTACTTCTGCCACGACGTCCGGGTCGTCCGGCTCCCCCGGCACGGGGCGTCCTGCCCGGTCGCCATCGCCGTGTCCTGTTCCGCGGACCGCCAGGCGCTCGCGAAGATCACCGCCGAGGGCGTCTTCCTGGAGCAGCTGGAGACGGACCCCGCGCGCTTCCTGCCGGAGACCACGGACGAGCACCTGGAGCAGGACGGCGACGTCGTCCGGATCGACCTGAACCAGCCGATGGACGACATCCTCGCCGAGCTGACGAAGTACCCGGTCAAGACCCGGCTGTCGCTGACCGGCCCGCTGGTGGTGGCCCGTGACATCGCGCACGCCAAGATCAAGGAACGCCTGGACGCGGGCGAGGAGATGCCGCAGTACCTGAAGGACCACCCGGTGTACTACGCGGGCCCGGCGAAGACGCCCGAGGGCTACGCGTCCGGTTCCTTCGGCCCGACGACGGCCGGCCGTATGGACAGCTACGTCGAGCAGTTCCAGGCCGCCGGCGGCTCCAAGGTGATGCTGGCCAAGGGCAACCGCAGCAAGCAGGTCACCGCCGCCTGCGACGCCCACGGTGGTTTCTACCTCGGCTCCATCGGCGGCCCGGCCGCCCGGCTCGCCCAGGACTGCATCAAGAAGGTCGAGGTCGTCGAGTACGAGGAACTCGGCATGGAGGCCGTCTGGAAGATCGAGGTCGAGGACTTCCCGGCGTTCGTCGTCGTCGACGACAAGGGCAACGACTTCTTCCAGGACCCGGCGCCCGCGCCGACGTTCACGTCGATTCCGGTGCGGGGGCCGGGTCTGGTGTGATGCTGTGACGGGCGCCCGCCCCTGATTGACGCAGGGGCGGACGTCGTATCAGCTCAGGGCCTGGTCAGCCGGCGCAGACGGTGAAGTTGACCGTGTCGCCCTTGTGGACGATCGCCGGGGCGTGCGGGGAGACGCCGAGCACCGAGTTCGGCTTGCAGCCCTTGACGCCTGAAAGTCCGTCTCCACACGCTCCTCCCTTCCTGTCACCCCTCCTCGACGTGAACGCCGCCGCGTCTGCTGCACGGCCGCGCTGAGACCTGGGTCACAGGTGTCGGTGCCGTCCGGTGGCGTCCGGACGGCCCAGCCCCGGAACAAGCCGGCCCTCCCGACCGCTGTACAGGACATGAGCGAATACCGGATCGAGCACGACTCCATGGGTGAGGTGCGCGTCCCCGCCGACGCCAAGTGGCGGGCCCAGACCCAGCGCGCGGTCGAGAACTTCCCCATCTCGGGCCAGCGGATCGAGCGGGCGCACATCGAGGCGCTGGCCCGGATCAAGGGGGCCGCCGCGAGGGTGAACGCGCGACTCGGGGTCCTCGACAAGGACATCGCCGAGGCGATCCAGGAGGCGGCCGCCGAGGTCGCGGAGGGGCGGTGGGACGAGCAGTTCCCGGTCGACGTGTTCCAGACCGGCTCCGGCACCTCGTCCAACATGAACACCAACGAAGTGCTCGCCACCCTCGCCACCGAGCGGCTGGGCCGGGACGTGCACCCCAACGACCACGTCAACGCCTCCCAGTCGTCCAACGACGTCTTCCCGTCCTCGATCCACATCGCGGCCACCGCCGCCGTCACCCGTGACCTGGTCCCCGCCCTGGAGCACCTGGCGGCCTCGCTGGAACGCAAGTCCGAGGAGTTCGCCGACGTCGTCAAGTCGGGCCGGACCCACCTCATGGACGCCACGCCCGTCACCCTGGGCCAGGAGTTCGGGGGGTACGCGGCCCAGGTCCGGTACGGCGTCGAACGGCTGAACGCCTCGCTGCCCCGGCTCGCCGAACTGCCGCTCGGCGGCACCGCCGTCGGGACGGGCATCAACACGCCTCCCGGGTTCTCCGCCGCCGTCATCGAGGAGGTCGCCCGCGTCACCGGGCTGCCCCTGACCGAGGCCCGCGACCACTTCGAGGCCCAGGGCGCGCGGGACGGCATCGTGGAGACCAGCGGGCAGCTGCGGACCATCGCCGTCTCGCTGACGAAGATCTCCAACGACCTGCGGTGGATGGCCTCCGGGCCGCGGACCGGGCTCGCCGAGATCAGCCTGCCGGACCTGCAGCCCGGGTCGTCGATCATGCCGGGCAAGGTCAACCCGGTGATCCCCGAGGCCGTTCTCATGGTCGCCGCGCAGGTCATCGGCAACGACGCGACCGTCGCCACGGCGGGGGCGGCCGGCAACTTCGAGCTCAACGTCATGCTTCCGGTCATCGCCAAGAACGTCCTGGAGTCCGTCCGGCTGCTCGCCAACGTCGCGCGGCTGCTGGCCGACCGGACCGTCGACGGCATCGTCGCCGACCGGGAGCGGGCCCGCGAGTACGCCGAGTCCTCCCCCTCGGTGGTCACTCCGCTCAACAAGTACATCGGGTACGAGGAGGCCGCGAAGGTCGCCAAGAAGGCGCTGGCCGAGCGGCGG
This sequence comes from Streptomyces sp. NBC_00289, assembly GCF_041435115.1. Taxonomy (NCBI): domain Bacteria; kingdom Bacillati; phylum Actinomycetota; class Actinomycetes; order Kitasatosporales; family Streptomycetaceae; genus Streptomyces; species Streptomyces sp. NBC_00289. The sequence goes on from NZ_CP108046.1 coordinate 3,994,816, forward strand.
ACCATCCGCCAGGTCGTGCTGGAGAGCGGGTACGTGGAGCGCGGGGACCTGACCGTCGAGCAACTGGACGAGGCGCTCGATGTCCTGCGGATGACGCGCCCGTAACCAATTCGCGCCCCGGCGCGAACCGTGACGCGCGCCGCAGCGTCGTATGGCCATGGCACCTAATATCTCTGCATGGCAGACGGTGGAGCGGTGAGACGAGCGGAAGCGGGCGATTCTACGGCGCACTGGGAGCCCGGGAGTCAGATCCTGTGGCGGTACCGGGAGAACGCCGGCGAGCGCTTCCACATCGCACGCCCCGTGACCGTCGTACGGGACGACGCGGAGGTGCTCGCCGTCTGGATGGCGGCCGGCACCGAGTGCGTCCGCCCGGTTCTCGCCGACGGCACACCCGTGCACCTGGAGCCGCTGGAGTCGCGCTACACCAAGCCTCGGACGGTGCAGCGCGACCGGTGGTTCGGCACGGGGGTGCTGAAGCTGGCGCGGCCCGGTCAGCCGTGGTCGGTGTGGCTGTTCTGGGATCCGGGCTGGCAGTTCAAGAACTGGTACGTGAACCTGGAGGAGCCGCTGACCCGCTGGGACGGCGGCGTGGACTCCGAGGATCACTTTCTGGACATCTCCGTTCACCCGGACCGCAGTTGGCACTGGCGCGACGAGGACGAGTTCGCGCAGGCCCAGCGGGACGGTCTGATGGACGCCCGGCTCGCCGCGCAGGTCCGGGAGGCGGGGCGGTCCGCGGTGGAGGTGATCCGCGCCTGGGGCCCGCCGTTCTCGGACGGCTGGCAGCACTGGCGCCCGGATCCGGCCTGGACGGTTCCGGCCCTGCCGGAGGACTGGGACCGCACGCCCGCGCACATGTCCACGTGAGACCCTTGCTGCGCCCCCGGGCAACAAACGTAGGATCGTCCTCCGCAAGGCACTGCGACAACTGCCCTCGCATGCGTTGGGCTTGACCGATCGTCACCGAGGGGCGGCAGGACGTGAGCGAGGGGTACGAGGACAACGCCGGTACGAGCGGCGAACAGCCCGCCGGTGACACAGGAACAGCCCCTGACCACGCGGGAATTCCGTTCCGGGGACTTGTATTCCGGGTATCGGCATTCCTGCGGGACGAACTGCACGCGCGGCGTGCAGCCCCGGACGGACGGATTCGACACGCGTGACGGAGCATCCCATCTCCTTCGAGCGCCCCCAGGCCGGCGCCGACCCCGCGGACCCCCGCGGGGCGCTCCTGCGTTCCTCGACGCACTCCCCGACACCCGCCTCACCGCCTCCCCCGCCGCGCCCCGGGGCGAACGCCTTACCCGCACAGGCACGGACCGGAGAGACGCCTTCAGGGCCCGGCACGACCGCGTCCGGCACCGCCACGCCCAGCGGGCCGGGCGGCACCCCCGCTTCGCCGGGCAACGGCGTGAAGGGTGTCGAGGACGGTGGCGAGGGTCCCGAGCACTCCCAGCCCGTCGTCGCCGAGCCCGACACCCACCGTCCGCGGCCCGCGCCCGAGAGCATCCCCGCCCAGCCTGGCACCGAGCAGCACCGCGTCCCGGTGGACCGGTCCGGCCAGGAGCGCCGTACCGGACAGGGCCTGTCGCCCGGGCAGCCCACCCCGATGCGGCGGGACGGGGACCGGCTGCGCTTCGTGGGCGCCGCGACCCGGCGGATCGCCCGGGGCATCGACCTCGACGAGATCGTGATGGGGCTGTGCCGGGCCACCGTGCCGACCTTCTCCGACGCGATCCTGGTCTATCTGCGCGACCCGCTTCCGGTCGGCGACGAGCGGCCGGTAGGACCCCTCGTGCTGCGGCTGCGCCGCACGGACCGCATCCCGGAGGAGCGGGACACCGACGGCGGGTTCACCGCCCTCCAGCTGGAGCCGCCGGAGGCCTCGGGGCTCGACTCGATCGGCACCGAACTGTGCGAGGTGCGCACCGGCAGCGCCCTGGCCGAGGTGCTGCGCGGTGTGCGGCCGGTCTTCACGGACACGCCCGCCGCCCGCGCCGCCCTGCCCGAACTGCTCGGCGAGGGACACGAGTTCGTCGTACCCGGCGGCCAGCGGGCCATCCTCGCCCCGCTGCGCGGCCGGCGCCGGGTGATCGGCGCCGCGCTCTTCCTGCGCCGTCCGGAGCGCATCCCCTTCGAGGCCGACGACCTGCTGGTGGCGGCCCAGCTCGCCACGCACAGCGCGCTCGGCATCGACAAGGCCGTGCTGTACGGGCGGGAGGCGTACATCGCCGACGAGCTCCAGCGGACCATGCTGCCCGAGACGCTGCCCCGGCCGACCGGCGTACGGCTGGCGTCCCGCTATCTGCCCGCCGCGGAGACCGCGCGGGTCGGCGGTGACTGGTACGACGCCATCCCGCTGCCCGGCAGTCGGGTGGCCCTGGTGGTCGGCGACGTCATGGGGCACTCCATGACCTCCGCCGCGATCATGGGTCAGCTGCGCACCACCGCGCAGACCCTGGCCGGTCTCGACCTGCCTCCGCAGGAGGTCCTGCACCACCTCGACGAGCAGGCGCAGCGGCTGGGCACCGACCGCATGGCGACCTGCCTCTACGCCGTCTACGACCCGGTGTCGCACCGCATCACCATCGCCAACGCCGGCCATCCCCCGCCGGTGCTGCTGCACCTGGGCGGCCGGGCCGAGGTGCTGCGGGTGCCGCCGGGCGCGCCGATCGGTGTGGGCGGCGTCGACTTCGAGGCCGTGGAGCTGGACGCGCCCGCCGGGGCGACGTTGCTGCTGTACACCGACGGGCTCGTCGAATCGCGTCTGCGGGATGTGTGGACCGGCATAGAGCAGCTGCGGGAGAAGCTGGCCGCGACCGCGCAGCTGACCGGTCCCGACCATCCGCCGCCGCTCGAGGCCCTGTGCGACGAGGTGCTCGACATGCTCGGTCCGGGTGACCGGGACGACGACATCGCGCTGCTCGCGGCCCGATTCGACGGGATCGCGCCGAGCGACGTGGCGTACTGGTTCCTGGAGCCGGAGGACGCGGCCCCCGGCCAGGCCCGGCGACTGGTGCGGCGGGCGCTGTCCCGCTGGGGTCTGGAGGAGCTGAGCGACTCGGTCGAGCTGCTGGTCAGCGAGGTCGTGACGAACGCCGTGCGCTATGCGTCCCGGCCGGTCACGCTGCGGCTGCTGCGCACCGACGTCCTGCGGTGCGAGGTCGGCGACGACGTGCCGCAGCTGCCCCGGCTGCGGCAGGCGCGTGCCACCGACGAGGGCGGACGCGGCCTGTATCTGGTGAACAAGCTGGCCAGGCGGTGGGGCGCGACCCGGTTGAGCACGGGCAAGGTGGTCTGGTTCGAGGTGAACCGCACGTAGCGAATCCTCGCGACGAGAAAGGGCGCCCGGCGTGTGCCGGGCGCCCTTTCTCATGCGCTCACTGTCCGAGGTCCGGATCGAGTGGATCCTCGGATTCGCCGTCCGTCGGCGAGGTCTCCGGATCCGTCGGCTCCTCGCTCGTCTCCGGAGCGGTCGGCGTCGATGACGTCGGCGGCTCGCTGGTGGGCGTGTCCGAGGGCGAGGGTTCGGACGTCGGCGACTTCGAGGGCGGGCTCTGCGACGGCGACGAGGTCGGCGACTGCGAGGGCGTCGCCGTCGGGGTCGGCTGCACCGCCGCGCCCTGGTCGGTCTTCAGGTCGAACTTGGTGACCTTGGTCTGCACCCCGAAGGTGTACGTCGCCCAGATCTGCGCCGGGTAGCCGCCGCCGTTGATGCGGCCGGGGCTCGGGATGAGGCCGGTCGCGCCGGTCAGGGGCACCTGGGCGTGGGACTTGTTGCTCTCGCCGAACAGGCCGACCGAGGTGACCAGGCTCGGCGTGAAGCCGGTGAACCAGGCCGACTTGTTGTTGTCGGACGTACCCGTCTTGCCCGCGACCTTCTGCCCGTCGCGCTTGGGGTTGTCCCGGACGGAGGTCCTGGCCGTACCGTCGTCGACCACGCCGGTGAGCACCGAGGTCACCGAGTCGGCGGCCTCGCGGCTGACGACCTGCTCCCCGATGGGATTCGGGAGCTGGACCTTGCGGCTGCTGTTCTGCACCGACTTGATGATCGTCGGCGTGACCTTCTTGCCGTGGTTGTCGAGGGTCGCGTAGACGCCTGCCATCTCCAGGGGGCTCGCGCCCATGGTGCCCAGGGTCTGCGCGGGCACCGCCTTCAACCCGGAGGTGTCCATGCCCAGGTCGCCCGCGACCTTGAGCACGTTGTCCATGCCGACGTCGACGCCCAGTTGCGCGAAGACGGAGTTGATGGACTTGTTCATGGCCGTCTGGACGGTGACGTCCCCGTAGTTCTGGTCGTCCTCGTTCTCCGGGGCGAAGGCGATGTCGCTGCCCTTGACGGGGCGCTTGCTCGTGCCGTCGTAGATCGTGTTGGCCGTGATCTCCTTGCCGTCCTGCGTCTCGGCGCCCTCGTCGAGGGCGGCGGCGAGGATGACCGGCTTGAAGGTGGAGGCCGGCTGGTAGTCGCGGCGGGTGGCGTTGTTCGTGAAGTGCTTCAGGTAGTCCACGCCGCCGTACATCGCGACGACCGCGCCCGTCTTCGGGTCGACCGAGACGGCCCCGGGCTGCACGTCCCCGTCGACCTTGCGCTTCTTCTTGTCCAGCTTGCTGGTCAGCTGGTCCTTGACCGACCTCTCCAGCGCCGCCTGCTTCTCCTTGTCGATGTTGAGCGTGATGGTCCAGCCGCCGGCCTCGACCATCGCCTCGGCCTGCTTGGCGTCCTCGGCGCTGCCCTGGGCGATGAGCTGCTTCTCCAGCGAGTTGTTCGCCGCGTCCACCAGGTAGCCGATCTGGCCCTTCTTGCCGGCCGAGGGCTTGGGGCCCTTGGGCACCGGGAACTTCAAGCCGTCCCGCTCGGACTTGTCCAGCCAGCCCTGCCCGACCATGTTGTCGAGGACGTAGTTCCAGCGCGCCTTGACCAGCTTCTTGCCGGTGTCGGTGGCGACGGCCCAGTCGTACTGGCTCGGCGCCTGGAGCAGCGCGGCGAGGTAGGCGCCCTGCGCCACGGTGAGCTTGCCGGCGTCGCGCCGGTAGTAGCACTGGGCGGCGGCCTGGATGCCGTAGCAACCGCGGCCGTAGTAGCTGGTGTTGATGTAGCCGGCGAGGATGTAGTCCTTGGACTTCTCGCGGTCCAGCTTGAGCGAGATGACCATTTCCTTCAGCTTGCGCGTGACGGTCTGGTCCTGGGTCAGGTAGTAGTTCTTGACGTACTGCTGGGTGATCGTCGAGCCGCCCTGCGCGCCCTTGCCGGACAGCGTGTTGAGCATGCCGCGCGCGGTGCCCTTGAGGTCGATGCCGGCGTCGTTGTAGAAGGTCTTGTTCTCGGCGGCGACGAAGGTCCGCTGGACACCCTTGGGGATCTGCGAGAGGGCCACGACCTCGCGGTTGACGTCGCCGTCCCGGGTCAGGGTCGTGCCGTCGCTGTACTTGTAGACGTTGCTCTGGAGCTTGGCGTCGGCGTTTCCGGCGGGGATGCCGATCATCATGTACAGCACGACGAAGGCGCCGATGCCGAGCAGGCACAGGCCGAAGAAGGTCCCCAGGATCTTCTTCCAGGTGAACATCCTGCGTATCAGGCTCTTGTCGCCTTTGCCCGTCTTACCGCCCCGCCCCGCCTTGGCGCTCTTCCTGGCCGCCGCCCGGCCCTGGCCGACGACGGTCGGCTCGGCTTCCATGACCGCCTGCGACGAGCGGCTCCTCGGCGCCGCGCGGCGACCACCGCGCTGCCGCGCTCGTCTCTCTTCCGCTCGCCCCATGAGTCGCTTCGCTCCGCTTCCTACTCGGCAGTCACGCACGTTCGTGGCCCAGGTCAGCTCAGAAAGCTAACACCGCTGTCTATGACAAAGGGCCCGAGATCCGGTCTTTCGCGGGGGTGAGAATCAGCACCCATGTCAACGGAACCGACGAACGACAGCGGCCGAGGGTTGCCCGGAAGGGGCGGTATCACGTTAAAGTGATATCACTTAGCTAGACCGGAGCTATGCCTCGACGGCAGCGGCTCCGCACCGACGAAACGGGGGGACCTCCATGTCCACACACGCTTCCCAGACCACCGCGGACGTACCCGAGATGCCCGCGCCCCGCGTGCGGGAGTTCACCGCGCACAGCATCGGCGGCGGGCTCGCGCTGCTGCTCGGGCTGGTCGGACTGCTGCTCGGCGCCGGGATGATCGTCGCCGCGACGGCCGTGACCGGCTCGGGCGCCAAGGCCGCGCTGATCGTCGTCGGCGTCCTGATCGGCATCGCCGCGTTCCTCGCGATGTGCGGACTGAACACGGTGGCGCCGGGCGAGGCACGGGTCGTCCAGCTCTTCGGCCGGTACCGGGGGACGATCCGCGAGGACGGCCTGCGCTGGGTGAACCCCTTCACCTCGCGGACGAAGGTCTCGACCCGCGTCCGCAACCACGAGACCGCCGTCCTCAAGGTCAACGACGCCTACGGCAACCCGATCGAGCTCGCCGCGGTCGTGGTGTGGAGGGTCGAGGACACCGCCCAGGCCACCTTCGAGGTGGACGACTTCCTGGAGTTCGTCGCCACCCAGACCGAGGCGGCCGTACGGCACATCGCGATCGAGTACCCCTACGACGCGCACGACGAGAACGGACTCTCGCTGCGCGGCAACGCCGAGGAGATCACCGAGAAGCTCGCCGTCGAACTGCACGCGCGCGTGGAGGCGGCCGGCGTGCAGATCATCGAGTCGCGGTTCACGCATCTCGCGTACGCTCCCGAGATCGCCTCGGCGATGCTCCAGCGACAGCAGGCCGGAGCGGTCGTGGCGGCCCGGCGGGAGATCGTGGACGGAGCGGTGGGGATGGTCGAGGCGGCGCTCGCCCGGATCGCCGAGCGGGGCATCGTGGAGCTGGACAGCGAACGCAAGGCGGCGATGGTGTCGAACCTGATGGTGGTGCTGTGCGGCGACCGGGCACCGCAGCCGGTCCTCAACACCGGGACCCTCTACCAGTGACGGACACCCCCGAGGGCGAAGCCCCGCAGCGTCGGCCGCAGCAGCGCAAGCAGGTGCTGCTGCGGCTGGACCCGCTGGTGCACGAGGCGCTCGCGCGCTGGGCCGGGGACGAGCTGCGGTCGGCGAACGCGCAGATCGAGTTCCTGTTGCGCCGGGCGCTGAAGGAGGCGGGCCGGCTGCCCGGCGAGGCCGGCCCGCAGCCCCGCCGCGGGCGACCGCCGAACAGCTGAGGCCGGTCGCCGACCGGTCGTCGGACAGCTGGGGCCGCTGGACAGGCCGGGCCGGTCGCCGGACAGCCGGCGTGTAGCAGAACCGTGACAATGGCGCCTCACCTGCGCGCCCGTACACCCCGCCATGATCCGCGCACTCCACGTATACATGCCGCGTATACACGCTGTGTACAGTGCTCGCATGTCCATCGGTCACACCCTCCTGGGACTCCTGGAGTCCGGGCCCCGCCACGGTTACGACCTGAAGCGGGCCTTCGACGAGACGTTCGGTCACGACCGGCCGCTGCACTACGGCCAGGTCTACTCGACGATGTCCCGGCTGCTGAAGCACGGGCTCGTCGAAGTCGACGGCATCGAGGCCGGCGGCGGCCCGGAGCGGAAGCGGTACGCGATCACCGAGGCCGGGATCACCGACGTACAGCGGTGGCTCGCGACGCCGGAGAAGCCCGAGCCGTACCTCCAGTCCACGCTCTACACCAAGGTCGTCCTCGCCCTGCTCACCCGGCGTGACGCGGCCGACATCCTCGACACCCAGCGCGCCGAGCACCTGCGGATGATGCGGATCCTCACCGACCGCAAACGCAAGGGCGATCTGGCGGACCAGCTGATCTGCGACCATGCCCTGTTCCATCTCGAGGCCGACCTGCGCTGGCTGGAGCTCACCGCGGCCCGTCTCGACAAGCTCGCCGAGGCGGTGGCCCCATGACACATCCGGCTGGTTCCCTGCTCGCGGCCGACGGCCTGCGCAAGGCCTACGGCCCCACCGTCGCCCTCGACGGCGCCGAGTTCTCCATCCACCCCGGCGAGGTCGTCGCCGTGATGGGCCCCTCCGGGTCCGGCAAGTCGACGCTGCTGCACTGTCTCGCCGGCATCGTGCCGCCCGACTCCGGCTCGATCAACTACGACGGCCGCGAGATGGCGACGATGAGCGACACCCAGCGCAGCGCGCTCAGGCGCTCGGAGTTCGGGTTCGTCTTCCAGTTCGGCCAGCTCGTGCCCGAACTCACCTGCGTGGAGAACGTGGCGCTGCCGCTGCGGCTCAACGGGACCTCCCGGAAGGAGGCCGAGCGCGCCGCCCTCACCTGGATGGAGCGGCTCGAGGTCGACGACCTGCGGGTCAAGCGGCCCGGCGAGGTGTCCGGCGGCCAGGGGCAGCGGGTCGCCGTGGCGCGGGCGCTGGTCACCGACCCGCGTGTGGTCTTCGCCGACGAGCCCACCGGCGCCCTCGACTCCCTCAACGGCGAGCGGGTGATGGAGCTGCTCACCGAGGCCGCCCGCTCGGCCAACGCGGCCGTCGTGCTCGTCACGCACGAGGCCCGGGTGGCCGCCTACTCCGACCGCGAGATCGTCGTACGGGACGGGAAGTCCCGGGACATGGAGCGCGTCGTATGACGACAGGGCAGTGGTCCAGGGATCTGGCCATGGGGGTCCGGTTCGCCTTCAGCGGCGGACGCGAGGGTTGGGTCAGGGCGCTGCTCACCGCCGTCGGGGTGGGCCTGGGGGTGGCGCTGCTGCTGCTCACCACCGCGCTCCCCAGCGCGCTGGACGTGCGCGCCCAGCGGGAGGAGGCGCGGCTGGACTACACGTGGGACTTCACCCCGAGACCCGCGGCCGACAACACCCTCGTCGTCTCCGACGTGGACACGACGTACGGGGAGGAGGACGTCCGCGGCCGGCTGCTCCAACCCGAGGGGTCGCGGGCACCGCTGCCGCCCGGGCTCGGCACGTTCCCCGCGCCGGGCGACATGGTCGTCTCCCCGGCGCTGAAGGAGCTGCTCGCCTCCGACGCCGGCGAACTGCTGCGGCAGCGACTGCCGTACCGGATCACCGGGACCATCGGGGAGCGCGGCCTGATCGGCTCGCAGGAGCTCGCCTACTACGCGGGCGCCGCAGACCTCGCGAGCCGGATCGACCCGCCCAACGTGGCCCGCATCAGCGAGTTCGGCAACCCGAACCCCAGCCCGCAGAGCACCGACCCGGTACTGGTCCTGCTCATCCTGGTGGTGTTCGTGGTGCTGCTGATGCCGGTCGGCGTGTTCATCGCCGCGGCCGTGCGTTTCGGCGGCGAGCGGCGCGACCGGCGGCTGGCGGCGCTGCGGCTGGTCGGCTCCGACAGCCGGATGGTCCGGCGGATCGCGGCCGGCGAGGCGGCCGCGGGCGCGGCGCTCGGCCTGCTCTTCGGCACGGTGTTCTTCCTGATCGGCCGTGAGATCGCGGGCTCCCTCCAGGCGTTCGGGGTCAGCGTGTTCCCGAGCTACCTCAACCCCTCGCCCGCCCTGGCCGCGCTGGTCGCGGTCACCGTCCCCGCAGCGGCGGTGCTGGTCACCCTGTTCGCGCTGCGCGGTGTGGTCATCGAACCGCTCGGCGTGGTGCGTACGGCGAGGCCGGCGCGGCGCCGGCTGTGGTGGCGGCTGCTGCTGCCGGTGGCCGGGCTCGCGATGCTCTACCCGATGTTCGGGCAGGGCCGCGACGACGGGGCGTTCAACGAGTACCTGGTGACCGGCGGCGTCCTGCTCCTGCTGGTCGGCGTCACCGCGCTGCTGCCCTGGGCCGTCGAGGCGGTGGTCGCCCGGCTGGGCGCGGGCGGCCTGGCCTGGCAACTGGCCGTCCGCAGGCTCCAGTTGAGCAGCGGCACGGCGGCCCGCATGGTCAACGGCATCGCCGTGGCGGTGGCCGGCGCGATCGCGCTGCAGATGCTGTTCGCCGGAGTGGAGTCGGACTACACGAAGGCGAGCTCGAACAACCTGACCCGGGCACAGATGCAGGTGTCGGTGCCCAGCGGGGTGTCCATGGCGAAGGTGGCCGGGGACATGGGCGAGACCAAGGGCGTTCGACGGGTGGTGGCGCTGTCCGAGGGCTCCCTGGGCGACCGGCGCAAGGACCCCGAACTGTCCGCCTCGGTCACCGTGGGCGACTGCGCGGCCCTGCGTGAGGTGGCGACGCTGCCGACGTGCCACGAGGGTGACGCCTTCGTCGTCGAGGGCGCCCCGGACGACACGGACACCTCGAAGCTGCTGAAGACCGGCCGGACGCCGTACTTCGACCCGTCCTACACCGGCGACGCCGAGCGGAACGCGGAGATCGCCTGGCCGCTGCCGAAGGACCTGAAGCGGGTGCGGCCCCGCGAGGACCCGACCGGGAACGAGCGCGGCGGCCTCCTGATCACCTCGGGGGTCCTGTCCGCGAAGGCCATGGCGACGATGCGCGGGGAGGTCTACCTCTCCCTCGACCCGGTCGTCCCGCACGCCAACGAGTACGTGCGCAACACGGCGGCCCGCATCGACCCGCTGATCGATCCGACGACGTGGTCGGCCACCGAGCGGTCCCAGCGGTTCACCTCCATCCGCACCGGCCTGTTCGTCGGCGCCGCCTGTGTGCTGGCGCTGATCGGCGCGAGCCTGCTGGTCTCCCAGCTGGAGCAGTTGCGGGACCGCAAGAAGCTGCTGTCGGCGCTGGTCGCCTTCGGCACCCGGCGCCGGACGCTGAGCCTCTCGGTGCTGTGGCAGACGGCGATCCCGGTCGCGCTGGGCCTGCTGCTCGCGGGGGCGGTCGGGCTGACGCTGGGGGCGGTGCTGCTGAAGATGACGGCCACCACGGTGAGCGTGGACTGGGCCAGCGTGCTGGCGATGGCCGGCTTCGGCGCCGCCGTCGTCCTGCTGGTGACGCTGCTCAGCCTGCCGCCGCTGCTGCGGCTGATGCGGCCGGACGGGCTGCGCACCGAGTGAGCCGTCGGCCCCTCCCCTCCCCCCGCCGGGGAAGGGAGGGGCCTCGGCGTGCTCAGAGGCTGTACTCCCGGACCACGCGCCGCACCTGGGCGAAGAGCATGCCCACGTTCACCGACTTGCGGCAGACGACGACGGCCACGACGTCCTGCTGGTCGTTCATCCGCACGAACAGATGCGTCAGGTTCTCGCTGTTGACGAGGATCTCCTGGAAGAAGTGGTTGTCGCTGGCAACCCCGCGGCGCTCCTTGAAGACGTCCTCGATCATCACGACCGTACGGCCCTGGAACAGGTCGAGGGTCGCGCCCGCCAACAGGTCCAGGACCTCCGGCGGATGGTTGTCGACGGTCTCGTACGACAGCAGCATGCCGGTGGACATGTCGACCGCGCCCGAGGCCACGCAGTCGGGGGCATCGGCTCGCAGGGCTTTGACCAGGCCCATCACCTGATCTGAGAAACCGGGGGACATTCGCTTCGTCGCCATCCCTTCACACTCCTTCCGTGGCCTTCTCGGTGAGGATCGCGTCGATGCGGTCCAAGGCCGGCTGACTCGCCGTATGCAGGCGCTCCACGTCCATCCCCTCGTCCCCCAGCACCACCATCAGCGCGGTGTCGCCGACCGCGTAGAAGGCGGCGCACCCGTGGCTGCCGTACGCCACGGTCCGGCGCAGGGCACCGCGCGAGGTCGCCTCGGAGGTACGGCGGGCGAGGCCGAGCCCGGCCGCGGCGAGGGCGGCGAGGCCCTCCGGGTCGATCGAGTCGGCGGTGTCGGCGGCGATGAGCAGTCCGTCGGCGGCCGCGACGGCCGTGTCGGTGATTCCGGTGACCTGCTCCCGCAGACCGCGCATTTCCCGCGCCAGGGCTTTGTGGTCCATACAGTCAACTTCCCTGTTCCTGTTCGTTTCCGATCGGCATGGTTATTTCGGAGCTCCGTTCCGAAGGCGGAAGAATCCGCCGGGTTTCCGGCGGGGCAACGGTGCGGGGGTCGTCGGGGGCTGCGGGGACGGACGCGGCTCCGGGAGTTCCGGCTTCCGGTGGTGCACGCCCTGGCCCTCGGGAATGGCCCGGACCGGGATCGGCGGGGGCGCCAGGGCGCACACCAGGAGTCCCTCGCCGAGCATCCGGGCGACCTCGACGGTGACCGTGTAGACCCCGCGCCCGGTACGGAAGGCGAGATCTCGGGCGGTACGGCGGCCGTCGGCGTGGGCGAGCAGTTCCTGCCGGAGTCCGGTGAGCGTGCCGACGGGCGCCGGGGCGGGGAGGGGCCGTTCACGGTCCGGTCGTACGGGCTGGGGCAGGGCGAGGATGGCGGACAGTTTGCGGGCCGCGTCCTGAAGCACCCGGGCGGCCGGTTCACCCACGGCGAGCTGCGTGAACGGCTCGTCGCCGGGCAGCCGTTCGCAGTCCCGCACCCGGCCCGCGACGATCGCGAAGGCCGCGTCGTGCAGCGCCATCGCGCAGACCACCCTGAGCTGAGCGGCCCCCGCGTACCCGTGGGTGATCAGCCCGGCCGCGGGCCAGCGCAAGCCGCCGGACTCCCGGACCAGACCGGCCCACTGCTCGCCGCTGACCCGGCCGGAGCGCAGCAGCAGCGCCTCGGGCCCCGGCGCGCCGGGACTCTCGACCGCGACCACGAGACCACCGCGCAGATGGAAGGTGCCGCCGGGCTCCCCCGAGACCCGCAGTTCCCCGGTGAACCCCTCACGCCCGCAGGCGATCAGGGTCGGCGCCAGCAAGTCCTGGCCGATCCGGTCGAGGGGATCGCGAATGCCCGACATCACTCCCCTTGGCCCATCGCACATACGCCTGACGCGTAACGCTGAGGAGGGAATGTGTATCAGCCCCCGCGCATATTCCGAGCGAAGTCTCGTTACCTGGCGCAGGCTGACGGAAGTTGAAATCCAGGGTCACCCGAAGAGCTTTGTTCGGCGCTCATTTGAACGATCGGGGAAGCTTTTCGTCGGCCTTCTCGAGCACCCGTACGGCCCGCGTGCGCGGGGCCTCGCACAGCGCGGCCCACGGTTGCTGTGCCAGGATCTGGGCACCGAGGGCGAGGACCGTGACGCGAAGGAGGCCGTGACCCGAGATGTCGCTGGATGCCCTGAAGTCCGCCCTACCGGACTACGCCAAGGATCTGAGGCGCAACCTGACCTCGGTCGTCGACGACTCCGAACTGCCCGCGCAACGGCTGTGGGGCACGGTGCTGGCGACCGCGATCGCCGCGCGCTCGCCGATCACGCTGCGCGAGCTGGCGCCGGAGGCGAGGGCGAACCTGTCGCCGGAGGCCTTCACGGCCGCCAAGACCGCGGCCGCCATGATGGCGATGACCAACGTCTTCCACCGCACCCGCCACCTCCTGTCGGACCCCGAGTACGGCACGCTGCGGGCCGGTCTGCGGATGAACGTCCTCAACAACCCCGGCGTCGACAGGGTCGACTTCGAGCTGTGGTCGTTCGCCGTGTCCGCCGTCAACGGCTGCGGCCTGTGCCTCGACTCCCACGAGCGCGTGCTCCGCAGGGCGGGCATCGGCCGGGAGGTGATCCAGGAGGCCTTCAAGATCGCCTCGGTGATCCAGGCGGTCGGCACGACGCTGGAGGCGGAAGCGGTTCTGGGGGAGTGACCCGGGTCGTACCGAGGGGTCCCGTCCACCTGCGGGTGGACGGGACCCCGTTGTTCTTCCCGCGTCCGCTTCGGCCCGCTCTCCTGCGTTCGCTTCGGACCGCTCCCCTGCGTTCGCTTCGGACCGCTCCCCTGCGTTCGCTTCGGACCGCTCCCCTGCGTTCGCTTCGGACCGCTCCCCTGCGTTCGGTTCGGACCGCGACGGTCTACGACGGCTCGGGCGGCCGCGCGGGCGCCGTCGGCTTCGTCAGCTGCGCCGACTTCGCCGGCTGCGGGTCAGGTGGCGGGGCGGCGGCCGTCTGCGCGGGCGCCGAGTCCACCGCCGTGGCGCCGTGCGGCTTCGGTGAGTACCTGAGCGCCGACTCCCGCGAGTACGTCCGCAGATAGCCCACCACCGTGTTGGTCACGGCGACCAGGGGCACCGCCACCACCGCGCCGCCGATGCCGGCGACCATGCCGCCCGCCGCCACCGACAGGACCACCGCCAGCGGGTGCACCCGTACGGCCCGGCCGAGGATGAACGGCTGGAGGATGTGGCCCTCGATCTGCTGCACGGCCAGCACGACCACCAGGGTCATGACCGCGGTGAACACACCCTGGGTGACCAGGGCCACCACCACCGCCAGCGCACCCGAGACCACCGCGCCGACCAGCGGGATGAACGCGAACAGGAAGATGAACACGGCCAGCGGGACGGCCATCGGGACGTCCAGGAAGTAGATGCCCAGACCGATGAAGATCGCGTCGATCAGCGCCACCACCACCGTGCCGCGGACGTACGCCGTCAGCGTGCGCCAGGCCCGCGGACCCGCCCCCGCGACACCCGGCCGGGCCGCCGCGGGCACCAGCTTCAGCGTCCACTCCCAGATACGCCGGCCGTCGTAGAGCAGGAAGAGGGTCGAGAAGATCGTCAGGAGGATGCCCGTGAGGGCCTCCACCACGACCGTCACGCCTTCCAGGCCCACCGACGTGATGGCGTCCGTGTTCGAACCGATCGCCTCGCGCAGGTTCTTGGCGATCTCGTTGATCTGCTTGTCCGTGACGTGGAAGGGGCTGTTCAGCAGCCACTTGCGCAGTTCGTCGATGCCGTCCTGGACCTGGTCCGAGAGGTTGTCGATGTTCTCCGCGACCTGCCAGGTCACGAACCAGCCGATCAGCCCCATGACGACGAAACCGAGAATCGCGGTCAGCACCGTGGCCAGGCTGCGCGGGAAGCCGAGCCGCCGCAGCCGCGCCACCGTCGGCTGCAGCAACGCCGTGATCAGCAGCGCGGCCACGAAGGCGAAGACCACCAGTTGCACGGCGCTGATGACCCGCATCAGCACCCAGAGCGTGCCCGCCAGCACCAGCAGCCGCCAGCCGGCCTCGGCCGCGACGCGCATGCCCCACGGCACCGCCTGGGCGGGGTCAGGCCGGGCCTCGACCACGGTCACATGGTCGGGAAGGGCCGCCTCCTCGGTGGGTGGGGGCGCCTTGTCCTCGACGTCGTCCCGCTCCGCCTCGGCGCGACGCTCGTCCAACCTCTCACCCATCTCGGTCAGTCCGGCGCCGATCCGGCCGAGCCACCCTGGCACTCGCGACATGATCCGTCCTCTTCCCCCGTCTCTCCCCACCACTCCCCCTGGAGTCGTCGCGTCGACCGTACATGGCCAAAGCCCCTCCCCCTAGGACGGGGAGGGGCTTCGCGAGGTTGAGCGGGGACCGGGGTCCGGGAGGCCTAGTAGAAGTTGTTGGCCTGCCAGAACGACCAGGCGTCACAGGGGCTGCCGTACCGCTCGTTCATGTAGTTCAGGCCCCACTTGATCTGGGTGGCCGGGTTGGTCTGCCAGTCCGCGCCGACGGACGACATCTTGGAACCCGGCAGCGCCTGGACGAGACCGTAGGCACCGGAGGAGGCGTTGACGGCCTTGTAGTTCCAGGTGGACTCGTGGTCCACGATGTTGCTGAAGCACTGGAACTGGCCGCTTCCCACGATCTGCCGCGCCATGGCCTGGACCTGGGCGACCGTGTAGGAGCTCTGGACCGGGAAGCTGGCGGAGCTGCGGCTGGCCGCGGCCTTCGTCTCGGCACGCTCCTTGGCGGCCTGGGCGGCGGCCTTGGCAGCCTTCTCGGCAGCGTCCTTCTTGTCGATCGCAGTCTGCGCGGCTGCCTTTCGGGCCGCCTCTTCGGCGTCCTTCTTGGCGCTGGCGTCTGCGGCGATGGCCTGGACGTTGGCCTGCTGCGTCAGGGACGCGGTCTGCACCTGGGCCTGCTGACCCGCGGGCATGTCCGCGAGGAGCGTCAGGTCGGTTGCCGTCGCCTCGGCGTCGTTGGGCTGAGCGGTGCTGCCCGAGGCAACTCCGACGACGCTACCGACAGCGGTGACCGCGGTGGCCGAGGCCACTGCGAATCCCCGGACCGAAATCCGGCTCACACGGTTTCCTTCCAGCATCGTCCGCTTCGGTGACCCTGGCGGACGCAATCGTGCCCCCTGACGCTGGCCTCCCACCTAAGGGTCACGGGAGGCACGGGCCCGGTGGGCAACTCCCCCTGGGGGAGCACCGCGTGGTGCACGGGCGGCATACGACGACGCTATGGAGTTGGCCGTGGTGTTTCTGTGGTGCCGTACCGCTGGGGGTACAGGTGTGTCGTATGCGGGGCCTGACAGGAGTGAGACTCTGCCGTAACCCGACGCCGCAAGGCAATTCTGAGTTGCGTGTGAAAGCTCACATCCCGTTTGCCCCAGGGGATTTCACGAAAGGCCCGCACACGCCGACGCCGCCCGGCTAGGCTCTTGGCCTTTTCGCCGGGCGGCGCCAACAAACGGGCTGCTACACCGAGTTGAGCTTGCGGATCAGATGTGGCCGTCCTCCAGCATTTCGGTCACAAGTGCCGCGATCTGGGACCTCTCGGACCGTGTCAGCGTGACGTGGGCGAAGAGCGGATGCCCCTTCAGTTTCTCCACGACGGCAACGACACCGTCGTATCGCCCGACCCGCAGATTGTCCCTTTGCGCCACATCGTGGGTCAGAACGACCCGCGAATTCGCGCCGATCCGGGACAGAACGGTGAGAAGCACATTCCGCTCGAGGGACTGGGCCTCGTCCACGATCACGAAGGCGTCGTGCAGCGACCGCCCCCGGATGTGGGTGAGCGGGAGCACTTCCAGCATCCCCCGCGCGGTGACCTCTTCGATGACCTCGCGGCTGGTGACCGCGGACAGCGTGTCGAAGACCGCCTGCGCCCAGGGGCTCATCTTCTCGGACTCGGAGCCCGGCAGATAGCCCAGCTCCTGCCCGCCCACCGCGTACAGCGGCCGGAAGACCATCACCTTCTGGTGCTGTCGGCGCTCCAGGACCGCCTCCAGACCGGCGCACAGCGCGAGCGCCGACTTGCCGGTGCCGGCCCGGCCGCCCATCGACACGATGCCGATGTCCGGATCGAGCAGGATGTCCAGCGCGATGCGCTGCTCGGCGCTGCGGCCCTTGATGCCGAACGCCTCGCGATCGCCGCGCACCAGACGGACGTTGCCCTCGGCCGTGACCCGCCCCAGCGCCTTGCCCCGCTCCGACTGGATCGTCAGGCCGGTGTGCACGGGGAGTTCGGAGGCTTCGGGCACATAGGCGTGCCCCTCCTCGAAGAGGCTGTCCACCTGCTCCCCGGCCAGGGTCAGTTCGGACATTCCGGTCCAGCCGGACGAGCCCGTGATGGCGAGCTCCGCGCGGTACTCCTCGGCGAGGAGACCGACCGAGGACGCCTTGATCCTGAGCGGGAGGTCCTTCGACACGACCGTGACGTCGTACCCCTCGGCCTGCAGGTTGCGGGCGACCGCGAGGATGCGGGAGTCGTTGTCCCCCAGGCGGTAGCCGCTGGGCAGCACGCTGGGGTCCGAGTGGTTGAGCTCGACACGGACGGTCCCGCCGAGTTCCCCGATCGGGATGGGGGCGTCGAGGCGACCGTGCCGGACCCGGAACTCGTCGAGCAGGCGCAGGGCCTGCCGGGCGAAGTAGCCGAGCTCGGGATGGTGCCGCTTGGCCTCCAGCTCCGTGACCACGACGATGGGGAGCACGACTTCGTGCTCGTCGAAGCGGTTCAGGGCGTTCGGGTCGGCCAGCAGAACGCTGGTGTCGAGAACATAGGTGCGCCGGTCTGGCATACGGCGCTTTGTGCTGGTCACCACGGAAGGACGTACCCCCTCGGATGAGGTCGGGGAGCGACGGAGTGGAGCTGGACCGGTCGTCGGCCGCGATGCGCGGGCCGGGGACCGGCCCTCCACTGCTTCTTCCGTGCTGTGACCGCACGGCAGAGCTGGTGCAAAGGGCCTCCCGGGCGGACGGCCCCGTGCCGTCCGCTGAGATCCGACACCCGTGGTTCGGGCATCGACCTGCTTGGCTTATGCCCTCGAACATGCGCCGCCATGCCAGGGCATATGACGGCGCTCCGGTGAACTCCTTGTTACTTCCGTCCCGAGCGGGGCAAACGTTGCCCCCTTCGAGGGAATTTGTACGTCAGCCGCCGTAGCGCCGGTGGCGGGCCGCGTAGTCGCGCAGGGCGCGCAGGAAGTCGACCTTGCGGAAGGCCGGCCAGAAGACCTCACAGAAGTAGTACTCCGCGTGGGCCGTCTGCCACAGCATGAATCCGGACAGCCGCTGCTCACCGCTGGTACGGATCACGAGGTCGGGGTCGGGCTGGGCACCCGTGTAGAGGTGACGGCTGATCGCGTCGACGGTGACGGACTCGGCGAGGTCCTCCATCGACCCGCCCTTGTCGGCGGCGTCGAGAATCATCGACCGCACCGCGTCGGCGATCTCCTGGCGACCGCCGTAGCCGATGGCGACGTTCACCAGTATTCCGCCGATGTGCGCCGTGGACTCCTCGGCCTCCTTCAGCGCGGTCTGCATCGGGGAGGGCAGCAGATCGGGCGTGCCGACGTGGTGCACCCGCCAGCGGCCGTCGGCCGCGAGGGTCCGGACGACGTCCTCGATGATGCCGAGCAGCGGACCGAGTTCCTCCTGGGGCCGGTCGAAGTTGTCCGTCGACAGCAGCCAGAGGGTGACGACCTCGACGTCCGTCTCGGAGCACCAGCCGAGGAACTCCTCGATCTTCTCGGCGCCCGCACGGTGACCGTGGACCGTGGTGGAACCCGCGGCCTTCGCCCAGCGCCGGTTGCCGTCCATGATGACGCCGATGTGCTTGGGCACCTGAGCGTGGTCCAGGTGGCCTTCCACCCGGCGTGCGTACAGCCTGACCAGCAGGCCGCGCAGCTTGTCGCGCAGGTTCACGTGATTGTCAGCCCCTCCGTACGGATCGGACAGGCGCGGCTTCGACCGGCTCTGGCGCGGCCGAGGGCGATCCCTGTCCGTATGGCGGTCCGGGGGCTCCGTATGGCATTCCCCGGGGGCGAAGCCTACCCCCGCGGGGCCTGTGCGCCGGATTCGGGGAGGTGAGGGGTGCCCGGGGCGCGGGCGCGGGGAGGGGGGAGCGGCCGCGCGGGTGGCGGGGAGTTGGCGGCGTGGGAGGCGGCGTGGGTGGTGGTGCGAGACGCAGAGCATGGGGTGCTGGAGGCGTCCGGGCACAAAAAAACGGGCCGGTCCGTGGGGGGGAGACGGACCGGCCCGAGGGGGGGTTTCCACCATAACCCTTTGTAAGTGATGCTGCGTGCATCGGCGTGCCACAACTACTCTCCGCAATCGGACGGCGACGCGCAGGTGGTCAGGCCGGACCTTGATTCAGGCGACCTGCGACTGATTCACAACGGAATCCCAGGCGAACCGAGCGGAATGGTTACGGAACCGGAGGGTTTGACACCCCTTACCCCTGCTCGGCGAACCACTCCCCGCTTCCCTCCCCCGGGTGAACCCGGACGTGAACGCCCGCTTGACGCTCGACGAACCCGGAGGTGGGGCGCGGCTCCGCGCAGCCCCCTCCACTGCGCGGTGCCGCCCGCGCAGCTTTGCTGACGCGAATTACCTTGGTCTGAACTTACGTGAAAGGTCGCGGCCGACGCGACCATTCGGGGTAACGATGCGGAAACCCTGTGCCTTTTCGGGGGATGCGACGCGAAGAACGGAAGGCTTTTGCCCACTCGCAACCCAATTGCCGTATTTGCTCCACGTGCGATACGGAGGAGAAGAACACGAGGCGTCCCCCGCGGGCCCGGCCGGCCCGGGTTCACCCCGTCATCCGGCGTTGCCCGGCCTACGGGCCTCGAAGAGGTGCCGGGTGCTGTACGCGACGAAGGCGCCCCGCGACTCGATCCGCTCGTGCAGCGACCGGAGTTGGGCCTCGTACGCCTCGACGGTGAAGTCGGGGACCATCCAGATCACCTTGCGCAGGAAGTGCACGACGGCCGCGATGTCGTGGAACTCCATGCGGAGCCGTTCGGCACGCAGGTCGACGATCTCCAGGCCGGCGGCCTCCGCCTCCGCCCGCTCGCGGTCGGGATGGCGGGTGCTGCGCTGTTGGTCCGGCTGGGGTCCGAGGAAGCACTCGACGAGCTCGAAGGCGCTGGCGGGGCCCACGTGCTGGGCGAAGTACGTGCCGCCGGGCCGGAGCACCCGGACGATCTCCCGCCAGTGGGGGCGCACGGGATGCCGGCTGACGACGAGGTCGAAGGCGCCGTCCGCGAAGGGAAGTCCGGCGTCTTCGGGCGACGCCACGACGGCCACCCCGCGCGGGCGGAGCAGGGCGGTGGCCTTGGCGACGTTGGGCGGCCAGCCCTCGGTGGCGACGGTGAGCGCGGGTGTCCGCGAGGCTCTGCCGAGGGCGAAGTCCAGGACCTCCCCTCCCCCGGTCTGGATGTCGAGCACGGCGTCGGCGCCGGCCAGCCGTTCGGCCGTCGACGTCGCGTAGCCCCAGGAGGGCCGCGCCTCGGTGGCCCGCCCCTCGAACCAGGAGAAGTCCCACCCCTCGGTCGGCACGGAGACGCCCTCGGCGACGAGATCGCCGAAACCGCGGGGTGCCTGGTCGACGGTTCGTTCGCATGCCATGCCGGTGATCGTCCCAGGTGCCGTCAGTGGACGCTCTCCATTTTCCGGGCGTGCGGCGACCCGAGGGCCTGGTCAGACGCCTCGCATCGGTCGGGTAGGCCTGTCATACGGCCTGTGCCGGCAGGGCCAGCAACACGTGCTCGTCCTCGCCGTGGCGCACGGTGCCCACGCGCTGGAAGCCGAGCTTCTCCAGAAGGCGCACGGAGGCGGTGTTGCCGGCGAAGGGGTCGGCGTACAGGGGCCGGTTGCCCTCCTCACGCAGGAACAGGGCCACGGCTTCGGGGCCGATACCGCGCCCCCAGTAGGGGCGCCCGAGCCAGTACCCGAGGAAGCGCCGGTCGCCCTCCGGCCCGTTCCGCTGTCCTTTCTCCCACCAGGCGACGACATGCCCGGCCGGTTCACCGTCCACGGTGACCGTCCGCACGAGACAGGTCTCGTCCCCGAGGATCGACGACCTCCAGTGGGCCAGGAAGACGTCACGCGGCCGGGCGGCGAACCGGGAACGCCGGACGGCTTCGTCGTCGTGCTCGAAGTCGAGGAAGGTCTCGAGGTCGGCGTCGGTCACGCGCCGCAGCCGTACACGCGCTGCCTGGTCGGTCATGTCACGGCACCAGCCGCCGGACTTCCTGGGCGGCGAAGCGCACGAAGCCCTCCGGATCCGGTTCGTCGCCGGTCGGCTGGAGGATCACGGTGTCGGCACCCGCCTCCGCCAGCCGCTGGACCGCCTTCGCCACGGCACCCGCGTCCCCGGCGACGCCGAGGTCGGGGACCGCGCCGTCACCCTCGGCCACCAGTTCGGCGCGCAGCCGGGCGGCGGCGTCGGGTCCGGTGGCGGCGAGGAGATAGACGACCACCTGGTGCGGCTCGCCGCTCCGGCCGGCCGCGGCACGCCCCTCGTCGATGAGCCGGCGCGCCTCACGCAGGCCGTCGAGCGAGGTGGAGGCGGTCAGCACCGTCCCGTCGGCAGCCTCGCCGGAGAGCCGCAGCGAGCGCGGCCCGGTGGCACCGGCCAGCACCTCGACGGGGCCCTCGGGCGGCCAGTCGAGGGCGACGTCGTCCAGCTTCACGTACCGCCCGTCGGTGGTGACGCGCTCTCCACGCAACAGGGCGCGCAACGCGTCGAGATGCTCCCGCAGCAGGGTCAGCGGCGACTCGACCCGCGCCCCCACCTGCCCCATCCAGTCCTGCACCCCGTGCCCGACACCGAGCACGGCACGACCGGGAAACATCCGGTGCAGCGCAGCCGCCTCCATGGCGGTGATGGCGACGTTCCGCAACGGCACAGGCAACAACCCGACCCCGACCCGCACCCGCTCACTCCACGCGAGCGCGGCCGCCGCGGTGGAAATCCCACCCTCCCGAAAACAGTCCTCCCAGAGCCACAGCTCCTCGAGCCCACTCTCATCAGCGACCCGAACGACGTCACGCAGGCGCTCGGGGGGAAGCTGGGGGCGGAACACGGCACCTAGTCCAGTCATGGGGCCTTCCTACCCGCCGGTCCGCGGTTGGACAACAGGTACGCGACTCAACGATGTTGCCCCTGACGGTCCTCCTCCGCGCAGTGAAGCTTTGCGCGTCGATGTGGGGGCTGATGGCTCACCAGCGCGCAAGGGCAGAAATCAGCGAACGGCGCTACCTTGCGCGGTCTTCTTACCCGGCGTGAAGCCCTTCGCGGACGGCGCCTTCGACCTCGTCAGCCGCCATCCGGATCAGGCTGATGAATCGGCTCCGTTCCGACCTTTCCGTCCGCGGATTCCTGCAACGCCATCACCGATTCTCGTCCGCGGTATCCGCACACTTCTCGGCGCCGACGATGCCCGGGCCGCTCTCCTGGATACTCGGGGTCGTCACATGCGGATCAGGAACGCGCATACCTGCGCGGCGGGCGCGTTCGAGGGCGTGCGGTGCAGCGCCTTGTGCGTCGACGGTAACGTCTCCGTTGTCGTCCGGAGGACGCTGGGAGATCACGTAGAGGTGGCGCGGGCCCCGGACAGCGATCACCGCGGCGAAACGGGGATCGCCGGCGAACCAGATCTCCCGGACCTGTGCCTTGCGTTCGGTTTTCGCGCGCTTCCCGAGACGTCCTCCCCACCAGACGGATCGCACGTGAGAATGCATCACCATCGTCACCTGCTGATCCGGCACTTCCGGATGGGGAAATCGCAGCCAGGCATAACCGTTACGAACGCCCGGGATATTACCGATGCCGCTTTCCGGAGCCTCGTACACCTGCCAGGGATATTCTTGCAGGAGGCGCCGCGACCGGAATGCACCCCTCCAGTACGCCCACTGGAGAAACGTCCGATAAAACGTGTAGGCCATCGGAACGAAGAAGAGCCACAACGTCCATGTGGCGGAAATGATCACGTACCACGCAAGCAGGCCCACCCATGCCACCGGCCAGAAGACCTGACCCAGGGCCGCGCAGACGAACAGCTTTGTCCAGGCGCGGCGGGTCGCCGGATCTTCCCAGGCCGTGGGTTGGTGCGTGGTGGGCATGTCAGTCCTCATCAGGTACGTCACTGGATACGGCCGAAAGCGGGTTGTCGAAGCTGACCGAACCGGCGATGTCCCCGAGCAGGGCTCGGTAGTGCCCCGCGTGTTCGACCGCTGTCGTGGCCAGCGTCAGTATGGCGACCCGTTGGCCGTCGGGGCACGGAACATAGGCGGTGACCTGGAGGAGTTGGCGCTGAGCGGCGAACCCTGCCTCCGGCGGCCCGGTCAGGCGCGTCTGCACGAGCGACGCCGGACCGCAGGCCAGATCGAGGACCTCGATGTGCTCGGCGCCTTCTGCGTTCGCAGCGGCGCGCGCCGCGAGGATGCCGCGAGGGGCCCAGCCGGTCGCTCGCCAGGTCAGTGTGAACATGGACAGCAGCAGGCCGCGGTCTCCCTCGTCGTCGGTGTGCAGTCCGAGCGAGCAGTGGATGGTGCCGACTTCCACGAGTAGCTGGGCCGTCCGGAGGACCGGACCGAGATCGGCCAGCAGACGCTGCCGTGTTTCGACATCGGGAAGCGCCTCCAGCAGCGGCCTCAGTGTGTCTCCTGGGTGAGCTGCCTCCGCCTGGCTGTTCCCGGCCTCGATCAACTCCCGCAGCGGGAGCGGGAGGAACCCGGGAGGCAGTGCGAACCAGATGTCGGCGTCCTGGCTCCGGGCGGATTCGTCGATCACGTAAGGGGCACTGCTCAAGACGCTTCACCCGCCCCGCGCAGAAGGAAGTGGATGGCGCCCACCGTCGCCGGAAGGTCGACGCCCAAGGTTCTGGGTCCGTCGAGAATGCTGCTGGCTACCGTCGCCCCATCGCTGTCCAGACTGTCCACAACGCTGCTGGCGACACCGTAGACAGCGGTACCAGCTCCCAAGAGTGTCGCAGGCTTGTCGATCTTCTCCACGATCGGCGCCAGTCGTCCGCCGAACACCCTGGGGTGGGCCAGAAGACTTGCCGCGCCTCCGGCTGCCGACGCCTCGGTCTTGATCGAGGTACCCATGGACTTGATCGAGGTTCCAACGTTGGTCCCCGCCCTGGCGATCCTCTGTCCGAGCGTCAACACCTCGTCGGCCTCTCCCACGAGCGACAGCATCTGGCCGGATTCTCCAGCCGCACGAAACCCGAGGTAGCCGCCCTTGAGCACGACACCCAACCCCGGCAGCATTCCCAGAAAGTCCCCCGCGACTCCGAGCGAGTTGCTCCAGAAGTCAAGGTCCAACTCGCCCTTTGTAAAACCGTCCTTCAGGGAGGCCCTGACCTCGGGATCAGTGACGCGCAGGCCGAAGGCGGCGCCACTCAACAGTCCTGCCGCCAGGAACAGCATCCAAGGCGCGATCGCCGTGAGACCCAGCAGCGCGATAACCCCGAGGACGGCCGCGCACGCGCTGAGGATGTCCGGGAGGTTGTCACCGAGCCAGTCCGTGAACGTGTCCCACATCCCCGGCTCGTGCGGGGTCAGCTTCTTGGTCGCGGTGCGGATCTTGCCCGCCCGGTAACGCGCCTTCTCCTCGTGCTCCTGGGCAAGGGTCTTGGCCTTGCCGACAATCTTGTCGAGTTCGGCCTGGGCTTCCTCCACGGCCTTGTTCGCGTGGGTCAACGCCTTCTGAGCGTCGTCGCGACGGGCGCCCTTCTTGTCCAGGTCGGCATCGTTCTCCGCCTTGCCAGCGCGGCCCTTGGCCGTGTCCAGCACGGCCCGCGCGTCTTTGGCGTCACCTTCGAGCTTCTTGGCACGCCGCTGAAAGTCGTCGAGTTCCCCTTCCCAGCGGTCGAGTTGCCTGGCCGCCTTGCGGATTGAGTGGGCACCGTTCTTCAGGTTCAGGGGCAGCGGGCCACCGTCCAACTGTTCGCGGAAGGCAACAGCCGCATCACCCTTCCAGTAGCTGCCGTTCAGTAGCTTGGTGACGAGGTCGTGAGCCTCTTCCATCGTCTTGGCGCAGTTCGCAAGCTTCTTCTGCAGGTCGCGAACCGTGGTGGTGCTGCCGGGCGTTGGGTTGAAGCCAAGATGCGGGTAAGCGTGGTTCGGGATGGATGGGGAGGATTTCGGGCCCTGCGGAGGGGCGCCGTTCCGGCATGCCGCGGAATCAGCGGCGGGGGAGGACTCAAGGCCTGGAGTGACAGTCATTTCTCTCCACCGCCTTTGCCTCCCCTGGCCTTCTTCAGCGCTTCCTCCAGCGCCTTGTCCACCTCGTCGTAGCTGTCCTTGCTCGTCCCGATGATGTCGGCGAGTGCCTCGGTCTCTTCGCCGATCTGCTCGGTCCCGTACTTCCAGTCCTCCTGGAAGTCCTCGCACGCGGCGTCCAGATCATCGGTGCCGAGCCCGGTGACGGTCGCGTCGGCCAGCGCCTTGCGCAGCCCCTTCAGGGATTCGCTCGACTTGTTCAGCAACTTCATGAAGTGCTTGAGCTCATCACCGTCGACGGCCAGTCGATCCGCCACGTACAGTCCCCTCTCACCCTGCCCCTGGGCACGAGTAGAAGACTCTATCCGTTCCACCTTTGCTGCCGCGACGGCGTCTGCCCCGTCATCCTGGGTGCGGGCGCCGTCGGCACGGCTCAACGATTGACGGCCTGGATCTCCTGTACGACGACGTCCTGCGTGGCACCGAAGGAGCCGTCGGGGAGGTCACCGCCCGCGCCGCCTGTACCGGCCCAGTGAATCTTCCAGGTGACCGTGGCCCGTAGCGGGAAGGAGCCATCGCCCGAGGAGCGCAGGTATTTCACTCCACAGGGTGGGGTCTGGTCGGCCTTGCCCTTGGCGTAGGACTCGCCGATAAGGCCGTTGTCGATCCGGCACGCCCCGGACGCCGGATACGTCACCGCATCCTCGGTGCCCGGCTCGATCCTGACGACACCGGCTCCGCCGTCACCTTGGTGCTCGGGACGCGGATCTCGGCGTACGCGAGTTCCGCGAGGACCTCCGGTGTGACGGCGTTCTCCACGTCCGCCAGCAGGGGGTCACCCCAGTCCACCCAGACGTAGTCCTTGTCGCAGGCATCCCAACCCGGGGGGAAGTCCTTGTTGACGTACTTCTTCCGCTGCTCGGTATCCCACTGATAGCCCGTCGAGCCGGCCTCCCAGATCGGCTCCAGATACTTCTGCAGCCCCTCGGGGTGTACTTCGGGGCATACCGACAAGCCGCGACTGGCCCTTCCCATCGGGTCGTTGGCATGTGCCGTGCCAGGGAGCGTCAGAAGTGACAGACAGACACTGGCGGCTATCGTGACAGGCACCGTCATGAGCGCACCCGTCAGGGCCGGCATTTTGCGCTTCCAATCTCAGAGATGATTTCCCGAATCACCCAGACACCGCCGTCGCTCTTCCTCAGCGACGTGTGGTAGAGAACATAACTGTCGGCATTGACCTCAGTTTTCTTGACCTTGCCGGTCTTGAGGTCCTTCACATATGCCTTACCCTGGTCCTCGCAATAGCTGAGGGACGCCGTGCCGCCCTTGTTAACGGCTACTTCGGGGTCGTAGAAACGGTAGGCACCCGTGACAGCCGCCTTGTGGTCCACGTAATTCTGAATGAACTTCTGCGTACCGGCGGCGCCTTCGCCCTCGTAGTAGTTGAGGTACGCCTTGTCGAGAGCGTTCTGCTTCACGATTGCCAGATCCACGGCCTTGATGGACTGCTCGCTGTCGCCCAGAACCGCGTCCTTGTCCTCGTCATCCGACTTCGGCCAGTCGAAGGTGTAGGACAGATCCGATGGCATCTCGATCTTCGGGCGCCCCGCGGCGGCCGACGCGCTCGGGCTCGGGGACGTCGACGTCTCGCTCCCCCTGTCGGCTCCCGCGATCTTGTCGTTCTTCTTGTCCTTGGGGCTGTCGTCGCTGCCGCACGCGGACAGCGACAAAGCCGCAGCGGCGGTCAGCGCGATCGCTGCGAGAAAGGTGGGGCGGCGGTTCACTGTCGACTCCCGGTCGCGAGGCTTCACTTGAGCGAACGAACGCTATCCAGCGACACAGAAGGACACCAGCGTGATCCGCGTCAACCCAGGGACGGACGGGACCACATCGACCGCCTGTCGCGACAGTGCCCGCCCCATCCTCGGGAGCGGGTGGTCCAGTCGATCTTCCACGTGATCGTCGCCCGTAGCGAGTACGAGCCGTCACCCGAGGAGCGCAGGTATTTCACTCCACAGGGTGGGGTCTGGTCGGCCTTGCCCTTGGCGTAGGACTCGCCGATAAGGCCGTTGTCGATCCGGCACGCCCCGGACGCCGGATACGTCACCGCATCCTCGGTGCCCGGCTCGATCCTGACGACACCGGCTCCGCCGTCACCTTGGTGCTCGGGACGCGGATCTCGGCGTACGCGAGTTCGGCGAGGACCTCCGGTGTGACGGCGATCTCGACGTCAGCCAACGGGCGCCGGCTTCCCAGATCGGCTCCAGATAATTCTGCAGCCCCTCGGGGGTGTACTTCGGAGCATACGAACAAGCCGGCGGTGTCGGCTTGGGAAGCGAAGGTGGAGACAGACGAGGCTCAGAACCGTTATGGCTCTCGCCGACTTCCTTACGGCTGGCACGCCTTGTCACCCCTGTTTGAAACGATGTCGGTGGTCTGCCAGGCTCTCTCGGCACCCTTGGTAAGGCTCGTGTGGTACAGCACATAGGCCTTCGAAGTCACGGGAGACTTATCGACCTTTTTGGTCTTCCTGTTCTTGATGTAGGACTTGCTCTCGTCGGAGCAGTAGGTGACGTAGGCCTTGCTGTCTCCGGAGAGGGTGATCTTGTAGTCGAAGTACCGGGTCACCCCGCCCACGTGTCACCGCCGTCGATGTACCGCTGGGCGTACGAGATCGACGATTCCAAGGCCTTGCCCGTGTTGTAGAACCCAAGCGCCTTGGTGTCGGTGCTTCCCTTCAGGATCACCTCGTCCACGGAGTTCACACTCAGCGTGCTGTCCGCGAGAGCCGCGTCCTTCGCCGCGTCACCTGTCTTCTCGTATTCGAAGACGTTTTTGGCGTCGGACGGGAAGGTGATCTTCGGGCGCCCCGCGGCGGCCGACGCGCTCGGGCTCGGGGACGTCGACGTCTCGCTCCCCCTGTCGGCTCCCGCGATCTTGTCGTTCTTCTTGTCCTTGGGACTGTCGTCGCTGCCGCACGCGGACAGCGACAAAGCCGCAGTGGCGGTCAGCGCGATCGCTGCAAGAAGGGTGGGGCGGCGGTTCACTGTCGACTCCCGGTCGCGAGGCTTCACTTGAGCGAACCAACGCTATCCAGTGACACAGAAGGACACCAGCGTGATCCGCGTCAACCCAGGGACGCACGGGGCCAGATCGACCGCCTGTCACGACGGTGCCCGCCCCCATCCTCGGGAGCGGGCACCTGACCGCAGAGCTCGACGATCGGTCAGTCACTCAGTCAGTCAGTGGTTGACGGCCTGGATCTCCTGTACGACGACGTCCTGCGTGGCACCGAAGGAGCCGTCGGGGAGGTCACCGCCCGCGCCGCCGCTTCCGGTCCAGTCGATCTTCCACGTGATCGTCGCCCGCAGCGGGAAGGAGCCTTCGCCCGAGGAGCGCAGGTATTTCACTCCACAGGGTGGGGTCTGGTCGGCCTTGCCCTTGGCGTAGGGCTCGCCGATACGGCCGTTGTCGATCCGGCAGACCCCGGACGCCGGATACGTCACCGCATCCTCGGTGCCCGGCTCGATCCTGAGAGACACCGGCTCCGCCGTCGCCGTCGCCGCGACACCGATCTCCGGTACCGACGCCGTGACGGAGACCGGCTTGAACTCCGCGCCGTCCAGCCAGGACCACGTCGGGAGGTTCACCTTGGTCGTGTTCGCGGGCGCCAGCGTCACCTTGGTGCTCGGGACGCGAATCTCGGCGTACGCGAGTTCCGCGAGGACCTCCGGCGTGACGGCGTTCTCCACGTCCGCCGGCGGAGGATCACCCTTGTCCACCCAGAAATAGTCCCTGTCGCAGGCATCCCAACCCGGGGGGAAGTCCTTGTTGACGTACGAACCCCACCAGAAGCCGTCGCCGGTTTTGTCCTTGTTGAAGTCCTTCTCGGGCTCGTCCTTGTTGACGTACTTTTTTCGCTGCTCGGCATCCCACTGATAACCCGTCGAACCAGCCTCCCAGATCGGCTCCAGATACTTCTGCAGCCCCTCGGGGGTGTACTTCGGGGCATACCAGCAAGCCGGCGGAGTCCACGAAGTGGTCGACGTCAGCGCGCCCGTGGAATTGCCACTGCCGTTCTTGGAACGGTCGAAGACGACACCGCCCACGGTCACGGAGAGGTTGCCGTCGCCATCGGCTTTCGCGTTCTGCTCCGTCTGCCCGTCCGTGCCACCGCCGAATCCCTTCTCGGCGTGCGCGGGGCCAGCCGCGGACAGGATGAGGGCCGCGATTCCTGAGGCGAGAACCAGATGGTTACGCCGGATCAAGGCTGGCACTTTGCGCTTCCCCTCTGCGAGTCCAGACGCTCGGTTACCCAGATGCCGTTCTTGTTCTTACGCAGAGTGCCTGCGTAAATGACGTAGCTGTCCTTCGTCACCGGTGTGACATCCGTCTTGCCGGTCTTCAAGAACTTGTTGAATGCTTTGCTCTGATCCTCGCAGTACACAAGGGCCGCGGTGCCGTCGTCCTTGACCGTCACACTCTCGTCGTAATAGCGGGTCAGGCCGGTCGTGCGCGCCTTGTGGTCGACGAACTCCTGGATGTACGCCTGGCTCCCGGCGGCGGCGGTGCCCTCGGAGTAGAAGCGGTAAGCCGCGTGCAGCGGTTTCTGCTCGGCAATAGCCATGTCCACGGCCTTGATGCGCTGTTCGGCATCGTTCAGGACGGCGTCCTTGTCGGGGTCCCCGGTCTTGCCCCACTCGAACTTGTACGTGACGTCCGACGGCAGCTCGATCTTCGGACGCCCCGCGGCGGCCGACGCGCTCGGGCTCGGGGACGTCGACGTCTCGCTCCCCGTGTCGGCTCCCGCGATCTTGTCGTTCTTCTTGTCCTTGGGGCTGTCGTCGCTGCCGCACGCGGACAGCGTCAAGGCCGCAGCGGCGGTCAGTGTGATCGCTGCGAGGAGGGTGGGGCGGCGGTTCACAGTCGACTCCCGGTCGGCGAGGCTTCTCTTGAGCGAAGCAACGCTATCCAGCGACACGGGACGGCACCAGGGTGATCCACGTCAACCCAGGGGTGTATGGGACCAAATCAACCATTCGGGAGCCTCGTTGGCCCGTAACAGTTGCGTAACTCGGCGCGACATGCATCAGATGTTTCGGTGAGTAGGCGGTTCCACTTATGAACAAGCAAAGGAGGGGCCTGTTGTGCGGCGGTGGCGGGATGGGTGGGGGTCGTTGGTCGTGTGTGGAGAGGAAGTCGACGTCACCGTGCCGTTGGAAATCGCCGGTTCGTATCGGGCACGCACCAAGGGGCTGTTGGGGCGGAGTTCCGTCGACGGGGCGATTCTGTTGTCGCCTGCCGGCAGTGTGCACACCTTTCGCATGCGTATGCCCATCGACGTCGCCTACCTCGACCGTCACCTCGAGGTCATCGCCGTGCGCACCATGAAGCCGGGTCGGCTGGGGCTGCCCCGCCTGCGGTCCCGGCATGTGCTGGAGGCCGAGGCGGGGGCGATGGCCCGGTGGGGAGTGCGGGCCGGGGCGCGGGTGGACGTGGTGGTGGAGTAGGGGCGGCGCCTCCGGTCGGCGTCAGCCTCCTGTGCGGGGGAAGGAGACCTCCACCCTTCGGTTCTTCTTGCGGCCCTCCTCCGTCGCGTTGGACGAGATCGGGTACTGCTCGCCGTAGCCGCGTACCTCGAAGGTGATTCCGGAGTCGTTGAGTTCCTGGTCCAGGACGTCCTGTACGGCGTTGGCGCGCTGCTTGGACAGGACGTCGCCGTGGGCCGAGGAACCGAGGTCGTCCGTGAAGCCGAAGACGCGGATCTGTGTCGCGTGCTGGTTCTTGATCTCGTCGGCGATTCCCCCGATGCGGGCCTTGGCCTCCGCCCCCAGCCTGGCGCTGTCCTTGCCGAACAGCACCTCCGCCTGGAGGGCGAACTTCACGTCCGCGTTGGTGTCCTCACGGCGTTCGTCGCCGCTCTGGTCCTCCACGACCTGCTTGATGTCGAGAACCTTGGCGCCGGCCAGGGTGGCGCCCTCGGGGAGCTTCAGGTCCGGGTCGTTCGCGTCGACCTTCACGGGGGCGGCTGCGGTGGGTTCGGTGCCCGGGGGGACACTGGGGGTGTCGTCGGCGCGGGCCGACACGGCGCCGACGATGTTGCCGGCGACCATGACCGAAGTCGCCACGAGGACCAGCGCGAGGCGAGGGGCCGCGGGCCGAGGAGAGGTGCGGGTCATGGGGCGCCTCACCCGGAGATCTGGATGGTGGCGGAGGCGAACGTCGGCAGCTGGAAGCTGACTTCGCCCGTGTCGGTCGGCGGGGAGGGGAACTGCATGAAGACGGTCACGCTTTCGCCCGGCCTGATCGTGGAGAAGCCTGTCGTCGTCAGCGGACGGCCGTCCGTGTCGCGCAGCACGTAGTAGCGCTTCTTGCCCTTCGAGTCGACGAGCGTGGCGCCGCCGAGCGACCTGCCGTTCCTGATGATCTCCGTCTCGTTGCCGCTCAGGGCCGCCGGAACCACCGCGCTCTGTGCGCCGTCGTTCTTCAGACTGCCGTTCACGGTGACGAACCCACCGGAATCACGCTCGGCGGAGGTGATCTGCAGAAGCAGCCCGCCCGAGCCCTTCAGCTCGGCCAGGGGTTCCTCCGACTGCCCTTCCTGTGCGCTCGGATCGGATCCGCTGTCGCCGGATCCACCGCTCCTGGACGCGGAAGCAGCCGGTTCGGGCTTCTTGTCGTCACCGCCGTCACCGCCGCAGCCGGTCGCGCCGAGCGCCAGACCGGCCGCAACGGCCAACGCGACCATCCCCCTGCGGGCCTCCGCCGCGAACCGAATGCTCATCGCTCCGCCTCCTTCATCACTCGTCGTTCGCCAGTCAGTCGGCCAGATGGACGTCGAAGAGGTCCTCGGGTTCCGGGAGATCGGTGAGATCGTCCGGCTTCAGGATCCACTCCACGCCTTGGCACGTGAGCGTCGGCAGCGTGTCCTCGTCGGTGTCGTCTCCGGGAGGCGGGAACGTGCAGAGCGGCTCGATCACGGCGGTTGCGGTGGCCTTGGAGTGCACGCTCTCGGTGCCGGGGACTATCGAGTCGCCGACGGACTTGTTCGTCGTGACGTCGACCGTGTAGCCCGGTAGCAGCCCGTACGTCCGCACGCACTGAGCGGTGGCGTCGTTCTGGGAGGCCAACTGCGCGGCACGCTCGCATCCGAGGAACTCGACTCCGCCGCCGTCGAAGACGGCCTGCCAGTCGGCCGGGTCGGCGATCTTGTCGACCCACTCGTCCCAGAGCGCGTCCCGTGTGTCCAGGGCCGCCGCGAGGGCCGCCGCGTCGGCTGCCGTCTGGGCTCCGTTCCGATTCGCCGCGGCCTGGCCGACCGCCAGGTAGGCGAACGCGAGAAAGAGCAGGCCCGCCACCACCATGATGTAGATGGGGAAAGCCTGCCCCGCGTCGCTGTGCCTACGAAGACGCGTCAGCCGGTCACCTTCGCGATCTGCGCGGTGATCGCGTCGTAAATCGTCTGCCCGATGCTCGTCCCCGTGATCGCCAGCACGATCGCCACCACCACCGCGATGATGCCCAGGTACTCCACCGCGGTCTGGCCCTTGTCGTCGCGGGTGGCCCGGGCCTGAAGGTACGCGACTGTGGTGTTGATCCAGTTGCTCATGGTGTTCCCCTCCGGGTGGCCGACAAGTCCCTGTGGTGCCCTCCGCACCGTACGCCGGAACACCGGGTGCGGAGGAGGGTCCCTGGGCCCAAATCCGGGCCCGCTCACGGTTCACAGCACACCTCGGGGTGTCATCGAGGCGGTGCCGAGCCACTTGGCGGCGGCCTCGGTGCGGCTGGTGCTGTGCAGCTTGGCGAAGATTCGGTTGATGTGGTTCTTGACCGTCTTCTCGCTGATGAAGCAGAGGGCGGCGATCTGCTGGTTGGTCATCCCCGACGCGATGTGGTCCATGATCTCCGCCTCCCTCGTACTCAGTTGGAACAGCGACCGGTCGGGAGCGACCGGGCGGCCGCTCACCCACCCAGACGAAGACTGTCCCATACTTGGTTGCACATGCGAAAGCGATTCTCGCGAAGTCGCTGGAGTCGGTATGTACGAGAGGCTCCTACGCACTGACTCATCCGGGATCCAAGGTTGCGGTTGCGAAGCAGCTGATGCCGCTTCCGCCTCGTGCGCGGTCCCGCTCGCGGTCCGGCGGAGTCGGGCCGGCAGGGCCTCCGCGGCCGTCGGGGTGAAGTGGGCCCGGCCTTGCCTGATGTCCTTCACCGCGGCCACCAACTGGTCGACGGTGAACTCCCCGTGGACCAGGTAGCCGCCGGCTCCTCTGCGCAGGGCCTCCTCGACGATCTCCGGTTCGCGGCTGTACGTGAGCATCACGACGGGGGCGATCCGCACCAGGTCGGGGAGGGCCGAGATGCCGTCCACTCCCGGCATGCGGACGTCCAGGAGGACGACGTCGGGGCGGTGCCGTTGGGCCGCCTCGCAGGCCTCGCGGCCGTCGGCCGCCTCAGCCACGACGGTGGTGTCCGCTCGGCCGGACAGAAGTGCCGTGAGGCCCGCGCGGACCACCGGGTTGTCGTCGGCCACCACGACACGCACCGGGGCGGCGGGAACCGTCGGCGGAAACGCCTCGGACGGCGGCCGGGAGGACGGCTGCGAGAGACCTGGGTGCGGAGTCGGGTCGTAGCGCATGGGGCGGTCTCCTCTCGGGTCGTGGCGTTCACCGGTCACGGGCCCACGTGTTCGACGGTTCATGGATGCGCTGTCCTCAGGGCTGCCAACGGGAGGTCCAGGCGGATTTCCGTGCCCCGGGGGTGGGCGCCGCGGCCGATGCGGATGCGGGCTCCCACCGAGGCGGCCCGCTCGACCATGCCGACCAGGCCGAAGTGGCCCGTTCTGCTGAGCCGTTCCAGGCTGGTGTCGGGGGGCAGGCCGCATCCGTCGTCGTACACGCTGATGCTGAGCAGTTCGCCGTGGACGCCCGCCCTGACGTCGACGCGGGTGGCCCGCGCGTGACGGTGGGCGTTTTCCAGGGCCTCGGTGGTGATGGTGAGGAGCTGGCGGGCCACTGCGGGTGGGACCGGGAACGCGCCGCGTCGGCCCGTCGGGGTGTAGGTCGTCGGCATGCCTGTGCGGGTGCCGAAGTTCCGTGTGTGGGCGCGCAGTTCTGTGAGTACGTCCGTGTCGTGGGCCGGGTCCGACTCGCGACGCAGGTCGGTCAGGAGCTCACGGGATTCCGCGGCGGCTCGGCGGGCCGCTCGGGCCACCAGTGCGGACTGTTCCTTCACCACGGCCGGATCCAGGTCGTCGGCGCCCGCGGAGGCCGCCAGGCCGTCCGCCGCCAGAGCCACCCCGTGCAGGGTCTTCGCCACCGAGTCGTGCATCTCGCGTGCCAGACGGGCCCGTTCGGCGGCCACCGCCTCCGTGACCGCCAGACGCGCCTGTACGGCCGTCAGGGCCTGGGTGGCCGCGCCGAAGCGGAGCATCAGGTTGCGCAGGGTCGAGCCGATCGCCCCGGTGATCACGCAGAGGCCGGGCAGGAGCAGGGACTCGGCGGGGCCGGCGTGCGGGTCCTGGAGGGTCGCGTAGACGAGCAGGAGGATCAGCGACTGGAGCGAGGCGAAGACGGCGGCGCCTCGCCAGCCGTAGACGATGCCGGCCAGCAGCGGGGTGCAGACGCTGACGTAGGCGAGGGTGGTGTCCGGGCCCGCGGAGACGAGGAGCAGGGAGCCGAACAGCGTGTCCACGGCGAGGAGCGTGGGGTGGCGCAGGAGGAGGGGGCCGAAGCGTTCCCAGTCCCTGAAGAGCGCGTAGGAGGCCATGAAGGTGACGATCACCGCCGCGCTGACCAGGCGGGTTCCCAGGCCGGGGGCGGCGTTGAGGAGGGCGGCGGGGGCGGCTACGGCGATCATGGCCAGGCGGAAGCCGAAGACCTGACGGCACATCGCCTGTAGGGCGTTGATCTGGATCGGGATGGGGGGCGAGGGCGGGTCTGTGGTGAGGGCGGGCTCTGTGATCGGGATGGGGTTTGTGGTCGGGATGGGGTTTGTGGTCGGGATGGGGTTCGTGGTCGGGGCGGGGATCGCGACCGGTGCGGGGCGTGTGGCAGGAGCGGGGCCTTGGGCGGGTGCGGGGCCTTGGGCGGGAGCGGGGCCTTGGGCGGGTGCGGGTTGTTGTGGGGGGTTGGGCCGGTCTTCGGCCGGGGGCTGGTTCCCGGCCGCACCACCCCTGCGGCCTTCGTCGTCCGGTGCCGGTGGCCCCTGTGGGGGCTCGGCGCCCTCGGCGGCCGACGACCCGTACGACGGCACCACCGCTCCCCCTACGAGCCCCGCCCCCCTGCCGTGCGGCGGCTTCGGCGTGTTCCGGCCGCGGTGCAGCAGCCGGGGCCTCCGTGATCTCGGGATTCCTGTCGTCGGCATGAGCCCTCCCCCGCCCCCTACTTGCCCGTGATGGAGCCGAAGTCCGTGCCGGAGCCCAGGAGGAGTCCCGCGCCGAGCAGGATCATCGTCGCCGGGACCATGAACGTGGTGATCATCATCGTGGCCTTGGGGACCGCGCGGGCCGCCTTGCGGCGGGCGTTCTGGGCGTCGGTGCGGCGCATGTCCTTCGCCAGGGCCACCAGCGTGTCCACGATCGGCGCGCCCAGTTCCTCCCCCTGCTGCAGCGCCGTCACGAACATCGCGACCTGCTCGGAGTCGTTGCGGCGGCGCAGTTCCGCGAAGGCATGGCGGCGGCTCATGCCGAGGTCCATCTGACGCAGGGTGATGCGGAGTTCGTCCGCCCAGGGTCCCTCGTACTTCAGGGCCACGCGGTCCAGGGCCTGGCGGAAGCCCAGTCCCGCGCTGACCACCACCGCGAGGACGTCCAGGAAGTCCGGCAGCGTCCGCTCGATGACGTCCTTGCGGATGCGGATCGCCGACCAGATGCCGACCTCCGTCCAGAACGCGCCGAACGCGAAGAGGACGAGGGCCAGCAGTACGTTGCCCTTGAAGAGGAAGACCAGGCCGCCGACGCCGCCGAGGAAGCCGTAGACCGCCCGGCGGGCCGCGTAGCGGTCGATCGTCAGGCCGCCCGGGTTGCCCGCCAGGTCGATCTTGCGGCGGTAGCGCGCCACCCGCCGCGGGCCCATCAGGCGCAGCACCGCGGGCGCGTACCGCATGCCCATGCGGTCGATCAGGGAGTCGACCGCGCCGGTGCGGGTCGCGCCGACCTCCAGGGCCAGCACCAGGTCACCGGGGAGCTTGGCGTCGGCCCGGTACATGCGGATGCCGGCGAAGACGCCCCACACGCTGAGGGCCATCGCGGCTGCCAGCAGAAGTGCCATCGTCTCGATCCTCCTCGGCTTCTCAGACGTCGATGCGGGACAGGCGGCGGATGAGGAGGAAGCCGACCGCGTACAGCGAGAACGCGACGATCACGGCGCCCTGCCCGAGCGGGGAGCCCGTCATTCGGTCCAGGGCGCCGTCCTTCACACCGTTCATGAGGAACAACGAACCGATGCCGAGGGCGGGCACGGCGTACGAGGTCATGCTCACCTGCGACAGCTGCGTGCGCACCTCCCGTCGGGTCTCCTTGCGCTCCTCCAGCGTCTCCGTGAGGTTCCGCAGCGCGCTGACCACCTGACCGCCGGCCCGGGCCGACAGCACCAGGGTCGTCACGAGGACCACCAGCTCGCGCGAGGGCAGGCGCTCCGCGAGTTCACCGAGGGCGTCGTCCATGGACGCGCCGACCGCCAACTGGTTGGCGACCTTGGCCAGTTCCTCGCCCGCGGGCGCCTCCAGCTCCTCCGCGGCCATGCCGACGGCCGTACGCAGCGCCAGTCCCGCCTGGGTCGCGTTGGCCAGGATGCGGGCCAGCTCGGGGAGCTGGTTGATGAACCGCTCGATGCGTTTCTGCCGCTGCCAGGCGAGGAACTGCAGGGCCGCCCAGATGCCCAGCAGTCCGGCGATCGGGCCGAAGAAGGGCGCCAGGGTCGCCTGGCCGATCAGCCACAGGCCGGCGACCACGGCGAGCATCGCGGCGAAGAACTCCCCCGGTGTCACGTCCAGTCCCGTGGCGGCCAGGCGCAGTTCCAGCTTCCGGCCGAGGTCCGTACGGCGCAGCCGGCGGTCCAGGTTGCGGAAGCGGCGTCGGCGGCCGCCGCCGGGAGGGAGCTGGCCGGCGGCCGAGAGCCGGTCGATCAGTGCCGCCCGCTGGGCCCTGCCCTTGGCGTAGACGTGCACGCCCACGACGGCCAGGACGCAGGTCAGCAGGGTGACGCCGGTGGTGAGCGTGACGATGGTCTCGAGTTCCATGGGGGCGGTCCTACCTGGCTTCTCGGGTGGCTAGCTGTTCCTCGGAATGGGCCACGCCGAAGGCCTGGGGTATGGGCTGGCTGGCCATGTAGAGGCGGTCGGCGGTGCGGCGCGGGAGCGGGTGGTACTGGAAGGTGCCGTGGATCAGGCCGTCCGCGGCCATGGGCCGGGCCTCGAAGCGGGCGACGGTGGCGAGGCGGTAGGGCTCGCCGCCGTGGCTGTCGAGTACCGCGATCTCGGTGATGCGGCGGGCGCCGTCGGGGAAGCGGGTGAGCTGGATGATGACGTCGATCGCGCTGTTGATCTGGTCGTGCAGCGCCTCGAAGGGGATCTCCACCTCGGACATCGAGGCCAGGGTCTTGAGGCGCATCAGGGCGTCCTCGGCGTTGTTGGCGTGGACGGTGGCGAGCGAGCCGTCGTGGCCGGTCGACATCGCCTGGAGCATGTCCAGCGACTCGCCGCCGCGGACCTCGCCGACGACGATGCGGTCGGGGCGCATGCGCAGCGAGTTGCGGACCAGGTCGCGGATGGTGACCCGGCCCTTGCCCTCCACGTTCGGCGGACGCGACTCCAGGCGGATCACGTGCCCCTGCTGGAGCTGGAGTTCGGCGGAGTCCTCGATGGTGATGATGCGCTCGTGTTCGGGGATCAGTCCGGAGAGGGCGTTGAGGAGGGTCGTCTTCCCGGTGCCCGTCGCGCCGGAGACGATGATGTTGAACTTCGCCTGCACCAGGCCCGCCAGCAGGTACAGCATGTGCTCGTCGAGCGAGCCGAAGCCGACCAGCTCGCTGAGCGTGAAGGAGCGCGGGAAGCGGCGGATCGTGAGCGTGGCGCCGGTGAGCGACAGGGGCGGGATGATGACGTTCACCCGCTCGCCGGACGGGAGCCGGGCGTCGACCATCGGGTTGGATTCGTCGACCCGGCGGTTGACCGTCGAGACGATCCGTTCGATCGTCTGCATCAGCTGGTCGTGCGAGGGGAAGCGGAGCGGCAACTGCTCGACGCGGCCGCCACGTTCGACGAAGATGGCGTCCGGGCCGTTCACCATGATCTCCGTGATCGACGCGTCTTCGAGCAGTGGTTCCAGGATGCCCAGACCGAGTGCCTCGTCGACGACCCTGCGGATCAGCTGGGAGCGCTCGGCCGTGGACAGCACCGGGCCTTCGCGGCTGATGATGTGTCCGAGCACCCGCTCCAGCCGGGCCCGGCGTTCGGCCGCCGCGAGCGCGCTCATCTCCGCGAGGTCGATCTCCTCGAGGAGCTTGGCCCGGTAGGAGGCGACCAGGTGGCCGTCCTCGCCCCGGCTGCCGTTCTCCTCGGGGGAGTTGATGCGTGCTCGCAGGCTCATGGTGCGTTCCTCAGTGGTCGAGCGGCATGGTGGCGGTCTTGTGGGCGTCGCCGAAGTCCCAGCCGGGGACGATGGACGGGATGGCCAGGGTGGCCGTGACCGTCACCTCGTCGGCGCCGTACGCCGCCGGGCAGCTGGTTCCGTCCGCGAGCCAGCTACTGACCGCCTCCTGGCAGCCCTGCGCGGCACTCTGCTGGAGCGAGGCGCTGCGCGCTCCCGCCCGGGCCGCCGTGCCGGCCTGCTGGGCGGTGTAGGCGATCAGCCCGATCTGTACGCCCGCCATCGCGACGAGGATCAGGATCGGGATGAACCCGAGGTATTCGAGCGCGACTTGCCCACGATCGCGAGTGCCACGGACGCCGGCACCACGATCGCGGGTGCCACGGACGCCGGCACCGCGGTGGCGGGCGCCACGGACGCCGGCACGGCGGTGGCGGGCGCCAGGGTGGGCGGCATCACGCGCTCGGCGCCCGCGCGCGCCACGGTCACCCGTGCCGCCGTCGCGCCCTTTCCCGTCGTACGACATCTCAGTCCTTCGCCTCCTCTACGGCGCCCGCGTGGCCCTCGACCTCGAAGGGGAAGCCGATCGAGCCCGGGAAGAGGACGGGGACCTCGAGCCGGACGTCGGCGGTGACGTAGCCGCCGCCGGTACCGCACTCCACCGTGCCGCTCCACGCCCCCGGCAGCTTGTCCAG
Source organism: Streptomyces sp. NBC_00289 (assembly GCF_041435115.1). NCBI lineage: Bacteria > Bacillati > Actinomycetota > Actinomycetes > Kitasatosporales > Streptomycetaceae > Streptomyces > Streptomyces sp. NBC_00289. The sequence goes on from NZ_CP108046.1 coordinate 4,034,215, forward strand.
GCCCGCCTCCTGGCAGGCGGCCTGTCTGGCTCCCGGCTCCGCGGCCGTTCCCGCCCGCACCGCTTCGTCCGCAGCATTCCCCGCGAGCGTGAAGGTGTATCCCAGCAGGACGAACTGCCACATCAGCACCAGTGTCAGCAGGATCAGCGGTGTCATGCCGAGGAACTCGATGGTGACCTGGCCGCGGTCCCGTCCCCTCGAAGCCGTACGCATGCCTATCCCCCTCCCTCCCGGCGGCGCCGCGAACCCGTCGGGCCGCGATCACCACGGAACCTGCCGCTTCTGCGGTCGCCCTCGGGGGCGTTGACCAGTCCCAGTTCGCCCGCCAGGCCCCAGAGGGCCTGTTTCACCGTGCTCCTGCTGTCCAGTTCGTGGATCCGGCCCGCGTCCACCGTGCCCGCCAGCTCCTTGAAGTTGGCCGGGATCGCGATGCCCGCGACGGCGGTGCCGGTGATCTTCTGGATCAGCGCGGGCTGGATCTCCGTACCGCGGGTGTGGCGGTTGACGACGACCGTGGTCTCCTCCGCCTTGCGGATCTGCAGCCGGTCCCACATCCGTACCGTGCGTTTGGCGCCCCGGACGGCGAGGACGTCGGGGGTGGTGACGAGCAGGGCCCTGTCGGCCATCTCCACGGCGGCCGCGCCGGCGCCGCCGAGCTGGGCGCCGCAGTCGACGACGACGACCTCGTAGCGGGAACGCAGGGCGCTGACGATCTGGCGGGCGGCCCGGTCGGTGACCTCCTCGCCGCGTTCGCCCTCGCCGGGGGCGAGCAGCAGCGCGAGCCCGGTGTCGTGGCGGAAGACGGCGTCGGCGAGGACGCGCGGGGAGATGTCGGTGATGGCCGCCAGGTCCACGACGGAGCGGCGGAACTGCACGTCCAGGTAGGAGGCGATGTCCCCGGTCTGGAGGTCCATGTCGACCAGGGCGGTGGCGCGGCCCGAGGCCTGGGCCGCGAGGGCGAGCTGGATGGCCGTCAGGGTGGTGCCGACGCCTCCCTTCGCGCCGCTCACCGTGACCACGGTGCCGCCGACGCCGGTGAACACGTCGCCGCCGTGGCCCAGATGACGTCGTACGCCCGCCGACCACTGGGCGACCGCCTGGACCCGGCTGGCCAGTTCCTCGTAGCCGAGCGGGAGGGCGATCAGGCCGCGGGCGCCGTAGTCCATGGCGGCCTGGAAGAGGCCCGCGCTGACGTCCGAGGTGACGAGGATGACGCCCACCGCGGGGAAGCGCAGGGCGACTTCGCGGATGAGCTCCAGCGCCGGGACCGGGCCGATGCGCTCATGGACGACCACCACCTCGGGCAGTTCGTCGATGGACTCGGCGGCGAGCCGGCCGAGCGTGTCGATGAGCTGGGTCGAGTCGGTCACCGGCGACACCGGTTCGGCGTCCGGGAGCTGGCTGAGCAGCGTCATGAGAGAGCGGACCGCGTCCGCGTCGCCGACTGCCGGGAGGATCCTCGTGGGCATGGCGGCCTCTCACTTGTCCGTCACGAGTTCGTAGGTGCGGTCCTTGTCCGGCACCGTGGTGTTGCCGCCGGGAGCCACCAGCGCGAGGCGGACCCGCTTGGCGAAGGACTCGGCGTACGTGATGCGCTGGGCGTCGATGGTGGCGAGCGCGAAGGTGATCGGGACGGCCTCGGTGGCCTGCCGGGTGCGGTTGTCCGCGTCGGGCTGGAGCGCGGTCAGCTTGCCGACGTCGAGGACTTTGGCGTTCGTCACGATGATCTTGGACTGTGCGGGGTCGCCCTCGCGGGCGCCCTCGAAGGTGGCGTACACGTTGACCGTGGAGCCCGGCGTGATCTTGCCCGCGACGCCGGTCGCCGCGTCGATCATGATGGCGACCTCCTGCTGCCCCGGCTGCAGCGCGGGCTGGTCGACGATCATGTCGCTCTGCAGCAGGGAGCCCTTCCGCAGCGTGGTCACGGCGATCTTGCCCCGGACCTCGGCGAGGTCGGTGACCGCGGTGGCCGACAGCCACCGCTTCGGCATGCTGGTCTTCTCGAACTGGCCGGCGTCGAGAGCGGTGTACGGCGTCACGTCGGCCTTCATCCGGTACGCGGTGACCTCGGGGCCGACCTTGGACTTCACGTCGTCGATGACGGACAGCACGCCGGCGAACGCACCGAGGGCGCACAGGACCGACAGGAGCAGGAGTATCACGCCGCGGCGCTGACGGGAGTTCATGAACCGTACAACCTCATTGGGGGTTTCGGTCGAGCGAGTCGGGGTCGCGAGGTGGGCCGGGGACGGCTCAGCCGGCGGGCAACTGGTTCTCGTGCACGGAGGACACGGGCGATCGGGAGGACGCGGATGACCGGGAGGACGCGGAGGATCCGTGCGACCCGGCGGAACCGTGCGATCCGGAGGATCCGTGCGATCCGCGGGATCCGTTCGATCCGGAGGACGCGGGCAGCGCGAGTGGTGCGGGTGCGGTCGCGGAGCAGAAGACGCAGCGGTCGCCGATGACGTCGATGCCGCACCAGTGGCATACGGACTGCCTTACGGAGGCGACCAGTTGGTAGAGGACCGGGAGGTCGGGCAGGAAGGCGCAGAACTCGATCAACCTGCCGGTCCCCCACCACAGGGCGGACTCGGCCGGCAGCGGGGCCTCGCGCAGCCCCTGGACGTTCCAGGCCTTGGCCAGGGTCGCGGTGATCCAGTCGGACTGCAGCTGCCCCTTCGCGACCAGCATGGACGTGCCGAATTCGGGCCCGGCGAGGGTGGCTCCGGGGCCGATGCGCGTCAACTGCGGTTCGGGGTGAGCGAGTACGCCGAACTGGGTGCCGGGAACCCAGGACCTGGCGTGCGACTTCAGGTTGACGGGGACGCGGTCGAGCTTGGTGACGGAGCCCAGCAGTGCCCCGGCATGGAGGTAGTGGGTGAGCAGCCGTCCGGCCGAGGCGAGGACGCCCGGGCTCAGGTCGCAGGAGGCGAGCTGCCGCAACTGGCGGGCCAGGACGGCCAGTCCAAGTGGCGGCAGGTCCGGACGGAACAGGGCGATCCGGTCGCTCTCCAGAAGGGAGCGGACGGTGTGCAGCCGTCGCGCCACCCCCTCCGGGGCGGCACGGGAGCAGACGACGACCACGTAGCCGTACTGGTCGATCAGCGACTGGACGGCCGCCAGCGACTGTTCGAGCGGTTGCGTGTCGAGGTCCCGCAGGACGACGGCGGGCAGCGTTCGCTCGTCCTGCGGTGGCAGTGCCATGTCGGCACTGGTCACGGCAATGGCAGTTGGCACGCGCAGCTCCCCGTTCCATGCCCGACGGTCCGCGCCGGTGTTACTCCGGCACACTCCGATGACTTCACTGCGTGACTACCTCAGCACTGTAACCACGCCCCTGTGACCGGAGAACAGCGTTTGTTTGACTTCCTGCGCCTCTTGGAAATTCGAAAGAGGCGGATTCCACCCCAGATGGGGTGACAAGTGAGGTGAACTGACCCTCTTGACAAGGGAATTGGTCTGGACCAACTATGTCGCCAGCGGTGGCCACCGTCCTCGTTCGCTCCCCCACCTCCGGAGGCCCTTGTGGACCGCGCACCAGGCATACCCAGACGCGCCCGTATGTGGGCAGGGGCGGTCACCGCCGCCCTCGCCCTGTCCGTGGCCGGCACGGGCCAGGCGTCCGCCGCGGACGTCAACAACGCGAAGAACGCCGGCTTCGAGTCCGGCCTGAACAACTGGACCTGCTCCGCGGGCAGCGGTACGGCCGTCTCCTCACCGGTGCACGGCGGCTCGGCCGCGCTGCGGGCGACACCGGCCGGGCAGGACAACGCCAGGTGCACCCAGACGGTGGCCGTCAAGCCCAACTCGACGTACACGCTGAGCGCGTGGGTGCAGGGCGGGTACGCCTACCTGGGCGCGACCGGAACCGGCACGACGGACGTCTCGACGTGGACCCCGGACTCCGCCTCCTGGAAGCAGCTCACGACGACCTTCAGCACGGGCGCCTCGACCACGTCCGTGACGGTCTACACGCACGGCTGGTACGGCCAGGCCGCCTACTACGCGGACGACCTGTCGGTGTACGGCCCCGACGGCGGCGGTGGCGGAGACCCCGCGCCGACGATCCCCGGGGCCCCGGCCGGCCTGAACGTCTCGGGCACCAGCTCCTCCTCCGTCTCCCTGGCCTGGAACACCGTCTCGGGCGCCACCGGCTACAACGTCTACCGCAACGGCACGAAGGTGACGGCCGTGTCGGGCACCTCGGCGACGGTGACCGGCCTCGCCGCCTCCACGTCGTACTCGTTCCAGGTCACCGCGACCAACGCGGCCGGTGAGTCGGCGAAGTCGGCCGCGGTGACGGGGACGACGACGGCGACCGGCACCGGCGGCGGCACGGTTCCCCAGCACGCGGTGACCGGCTACTGGCAGAACTTCAACAACGGGGCGACGGTCCAGAAGATCTCTGCCGTGTCCTCCCAGTACGACATCATCGCGGTGGCGTTCGCGGACGCCACGACGACGCCGGGGGCCGTGACCTTCAACCTGGACTCGGCCGGGCTGGGCGGCTACACCGTCGACCAGTTCAAGGCGGACATCAAGGCGAAGCAGGCGGCCGGGAAGAAGGTCATCGTCTCGGTCGGCGGCCAGAACGGCACGGTGTCCATCAACGACACGACGTCGGCGACGAACTTCGCGAACTCGGTGTACTCCCTGATGCAGACGTACGGCTTCGACGGCGTCGACATCGACCTGGAGAACGGGCTCAACCCGACGTACATGACGCAGGCGCTCCGTTCCCTCGCCGCCAAGGCCGGGTCCTCCCTCGTCCTCACGATGGCGCCGCAGACGATCGACATGCAGTCGACGTCCAACGGCTACTTCCAGACGGCGCTGAACGTGAAGGACATCCTCACGGTCGTCAACATGCAGTACTACAACAGCGGTTCCATGCTGGGCTGCGACGGCAAGGTGTACAGCCAGGGCTCGGTGGACTTCCTGACCGCCCTCGCCTGCATCCAGCTGGAGGGAGGCCTCGCCCCGTCCCAGGTGGGCCTCGGCCTGCCGGCCTCGACGAGCGGCGCGGGCAGCGGCTACGTCTCCCCGACCGTGGTGAACAACGCCCTGGACTGCCTGACCAAGGGCACGGGCTGCGGCACATTCAAGCCGTCGAAGACGTACCCCGGCCTGCGGGGGGCGATGACCTGGTCGACGAACTGGGACGCGACGGCGGGCAACGCGTGGTCCAACGCGGTGGGTCCACACGTGCACGCGCTGCCGTAACGGCGCCCCGATGACCTGACCGCCTCTGCCCACGGTGTGTGGGCGGGGGCGGTCACCCTGGCGGGGCCGCCTCGCCGCACCGCCCGCTGCCGGCCAGGACACCGGCGTACGGCTGCCCCGGAACCCGCGGTCAGACGAAGAGGAGCCGATCGGTGACGGTCGGGCTCGGGAACGCTCGGATGACCAGCCTGCCGGAGTGCTCGTCCGACTCGAACTCCAGTGAGACGTAGGTGGCGCCCGACTCCGCGTGCACCGTCATACGAGTCGCGCCTTCACGGAACAGGTCGAGGATTTCGTCGCCACCACCGTTCCTCCAGCGAACCCTCACTGATCTGGCGAGAGCGTCGTAAGAGAGGAGGACCGCTCGACGCCCTCGCCCCGCAGTGTGAGCAGGCGCGCCTCGCTGCCCTCCTCGGCCTCGGGCCACTCGCCGATCGCTTCGAGGATCTCCTGATCGCCCGGCACGACGAACTCTCGGTACATGACTTCTCCGAAGGGTGTGGCTGGTGGTTGCGGGACGGTGGTGGCCGGAGGTCGCGACGGATGACGCCGGGCCGCTGCACCGCGTCACCACTTCACGACGACCCCCTTGCCGAACAGGGTTGCCGCTTCTTGCTGGGAGACCTCCATCAGCGCCTCCCGCGTGTACGCCTCGATGTCGTCCACATAGGCAGGCCGGTTCGGCCGACGGGAGCAGAAGGTGACGTTCGCGGTGAGTACGTCGTCCGCCAGTCCGCCCGCGGCCAGGGACACGTATCCGAGCATCGGCCACGACAGCGTCGGCGGCACAGCCAGGAGATCCGTGCAGACGTAGCCGAGGGAACGGCGCAGCAGCGTTTCGAGCTGGGTGAGGACCTCGTTTCACCGTCGTCCGGCTTCAGGGGCTGTCGGAGGCCAGGTAGGCGCGCGTCTTCGCCAGACGCAGCGTCTCGGCTCGGAACGCGATTCCTGAGCTCTCCGTGCCTAGGAGCACCCTGAAACCTCCTCCCTCAACGGAGGCGAGATCGATCGCTCTCGCCTCACCGGCGCCCCACCCTGTCACTCGGAGTCTCTCGACTCCGGCGAAAACGAGGTAGAACTCGAAGGCGTTGAGACCCTTCTCCTCCCACTCCGGAGCAGGACTCGAAGGGAAATTCCGCGTATCGAAGCCCAGCGTCACGGAGTTTTCGCGTTCGTCGATGTGCACGTAGAAGAGATCACAGGCCTCCGGCGGCGGCAGAGAACCCGCGTACTGCGGTCCGAGGAATTCCTCCGACGCGAGGAGTCGCGTCCAGTCAGCGGGCATAGAAAGTCTTCTCATGAGTCGCGGGCAGGGCTGAGAAGCGTCGGGCGTCGACCTTGCTCAGAAACAGGTGAGGGCCGTCGTCCGATCCGTCGGGGTGGGAGGCGAAGGCGCTCACATGGCCGATGCGGACCGATTCGTTGGATTCGAATTCCACCTTCACCCCGCCGCCTCGAAAAGTCACCCGCATTCGTCGCTCCGCACCCCGCGGTGCCACGTCCAGGCTGCCGACAGCCGGCGGCGTCCACTCGGTCAGACGGATGTCCTCCACCGCGAGGAACTGGAGCTGGCACTGCACGGTGTCCGCACCCGCCTCGATCCACTCGGTCGGCGGGACGTCCGGAAATGCGGGCAGGTCGACACGCAGGGCAACCGTCGGTCCGCGCCAGTCCAGATTGATCGAGCGGATTCTGACGCGGCTCCAGTCCAAGGGGTGTCCGTAGAGCGACCGGAGCATGTCCGGATTGACGAGGTGATCCTCAATGGTCATGGCAGGGGTGGATGTCTCAGCACGCTTCCGGGGGTCAGCAGTTCTGTCGAGTCACCGAGGAGAGTGACCTTCCCGGAGTGCACCGTGTCCAACTGCTCCACAGATTTTCCGTACCACTCGATCTTCTCCAACCTCAGCCGAGTCGGGTTCTCCATTTTTTCCTCCCCTGGGAACTCGACCAGGAATTCCATACCCAGCACGGCCGTTCCCTCGATGCAGCGCACCACACATACGCGGGTGCGCGGGTCACGTACTGGGAAGACTTCCAGGACACTCAGCGCAGAACTCTCAGGCACGTTCGTGTGCCTCCTCACGTACGACGGCCCCCGCCAGCGGCGACGAACCAAGCGGGCAGTTCGTACGAACGGTCATCTCCCGTTCCCGAGAAGGGTTGCTGCTTCTTCCTGGGAGCATCGGCCACGACATCTTCGGTGGCACAGCCAGCAGACCCGTGCAGGCGTAGCCGAGGGAGCGGCGCAGCAGCGTTTCGAGCCTTGCCGGGCCCGAGGCCGGGAGGTCGTGGTCCATCATGCCTCGACCGTTCACTGTGGCCTCGTGGTGGATCACGTCGTGGAACTCCGCGCGACCGCCGCCCGAGTAGCCGGAACGCAACGCTGTCAGCAGCTGCGCGTCACCGTCCATGGTCCAGCCCGCACGGACGACGGCGCGGAACGCGTCGGGCACGTCCTCCTCCGAGGCGTGCGGTGCCACCGGTCCGAGCAGCCGGTCCATCCTGGCGTTTGTCCTCACCGTTCGTCGTCGCCTCTCTTCACGGAAGTGAGGGCGTGATGAACTCGAGTACGTTGCCGGTAAGGGGGTTTCCGCACACCGGGCACTCCGTTCGGTACGAGTGGACGCGCGCGCGGTCGGTGCTGTCGGGGAACAGCGGCAGCACGACATCCAGAGCGACCACGCGGAGGTCGGCGCCGCAGGGCGGATGCGTGATGTCGAGCGGTTCCCCGATGACGGCGCCGGCGAAGTCCGCCTCGGTCGCCGTCCCGGAAGCCACGCGCCTGTCGAGGGACTCCAGGTCCGTCCCGTCGCTCCAGTGCAGGTAGTAGCGGTGCAGTGGCCAACCCGGGCGTCCGCGCACCAGGATGCGGCGCATCCGCGGGTGGTCGGCGAGCAGACGGTCCTCCAGCTCGTCGAACCCGGCGATCGGCTCGTCCGCCTCGACGAGCTCGCCGGCGGGAAAGTATCGCGTCTCCCATTTCCGGAAGGTCATGGTCAGCCCGCCCACGGTTCCACCTTGATCATGTTGGGGATGAGGACCTCGCTCTCTCCTGCTCCGGGCAGGCTCTGCCAGATCCCCTCACTCGGATCGATCATGGCACGGTAGACAGGCCCGCCCCTGGCGAAGTACTTCGCGACTTCCGGGTCCGTCGTGAACGACATCACCGACCTCGGCCCGTACGCCTGCTGCATGTCCGTACCGAATTCGGAGTGCGCGTGAGCGAGTGCGTCGGGACCGCCCCACTCCGCGAGGGCGGAGGCGTGTGCCTCCTGCGACACCCGGAGCGCGTCCTCGACCGAGCCGCCCTCATAGAAGGCACGCTGGGCCGCCTCGCTCATCAGCAGGCCGGTCTCGTCCGCGATGCTGGTCTCGGCCATTCGGTCTGTACCCCGGTAGACCGCGACAGGCTCGTCGCAGGGCGCGAGCCCCAGCGGGTCGGCCCGAGCGTGCGGGTTGTGGACGTACGTCGTGGGGTTGGGCGCCGGTGTCAGCCCGAGGGGGTCGCAGGTGAGATAGCGCGCGGTCTCCGGGTCGTAGTGGCGGAAGTAGTTGTAGTGAAGGCCGGTTTCGGGGTCGTAGTACTGGCCGGGGAAGCGGAGTGGGGTGTAGGTGCTGCTGTTCGAGGCCCACGTGGTCGTCCCCCACAAGGTGCTGCGCGTGCGCCAGGCGACCCGGCCCTGTTCGTCCACGAGTTCGCTCGGTGTGCCGACGAGGTCGGTGACGATGGCGAAGAAGCGGGAGTCGGTCTCTTCCTGCGAAGCGCCGTCCGCGGTGAAGCGCTCCGTCTGGCTGATGGGGTGGAGGCCCAGGTGGTCCCAGGTGAGGGTGACGGGGCTGGGCAGATCGGCCGACTCCGTGGTCTGTTCGCAGAGCGTTGTGCCGTCCCAGGTGAACACCACGCGTTCGACGACGGTTTCGCCGTCATCGGCCAGGCGGAGCTTGGCCGTACGGCGGCCCAGGGGATCGTAGGCGTAGATCCAGCGGGTGCCGTCGGGAGTCGTCACCGACGTCAGGCGATCCTCGGCATCCCACTCATAGCGCCAGGTGTCCGGTCTGCGGGACAGACGTGTCTTCCGGCGCAGGACTGTGCGGCCGAGGGCGTCGTGTTCGTAGCGGACGTCGCCCGCCCTGGTGAGGCGAGTGCCCGCGTACGCACGCGGGCCCGTCGCCTCTTGACCGGGGTGGCCCTCCGGCCAGCGGGCCTCCGTCTGGTTGCCCGCCTCGTCGTAGGCGTACCGCTCGGTCCAGTCCGCGGCCCGCACCGCCGTCACCCGGCCCACCGTGTCCAGCTCGAAACGGCGCGGACCGGAGAGACGGTCGTCGACGCCGGTCACATTGCCGTCGGCACGATAGGTGTACGTGCGGTGCTGGACCGGGATGCCGGACGCTCCGGCGACGGACTGGCTCGTCAGGCGGCCGAGCGGGTCGAAGGTATGCGCCAAAGTCACCGCATCGCCGACCCGACGTTCCAGTTCGCGGCCCGCCACGTCGTACGTGAAGTCGATGGCATGGCCCTCCACTGTCATCCCGGTGCGCCGCCCGGCGGCGTCGTACGCCCATGTCGTCGTCGCACCGGTCGGAGTGGTGCGACCGGTGCGCCGTCCCACATCGTCATAGGTGTACGTCAGTTCCCGGCCGTCGACCGCCTCCGAGCGCACCCGTCCGAAACGGTCCCGCAGCACAGTCACCGTCGTACGGTCGGGACCCGTCGCCTGCGCGAGCCGGTCCGTCAGGTCGTAGGCGTACTCCGTGGCCTGGCCGGCCGCGTTCTTGCGCACCACCTGGCCCATCTCGTTGCGCTCGTACGTCACCGTCTGTCCCAGCGCGTTCGTTCGCGTGGCCAGACGCCCTGCCGGGTCGTGCGTGTACGTGAGGGAACGGTCGTCGAAGTCCGTCTCCGCGAGGAGACGCCCGGCAGCGTCGTACTCGTAGCTCCACGACAAGCCCTGTGGGTTGGTGACCCTCGTGGTGCGCAGTTCGGTGTCGTGCTCGAATTCGTGGCGAACCCCGTCCGGCCCTGTGCGGGCCCTGAGCAGGTCGAAGTGGGTGTACTCGAAGGACGAGGTGGCGCCCGTCGCGTCGGTGTGGGTGAGCTGGTTGCCCTCGCCGTCGTAGGTCCACGACTCGGTGCTGCCGTCCGGCGCGGTACGGAGCGCGGGTCTGCCCTCGACGGTCCACGTCAGGCGGGTCACATGGCCGAGTGGATCAGTGCAGGCGACGGGTCGCCCGAAGGCGTCCCGTTCGTAGAGGGTCGTCGCGCCGAGCGGGTCGGTGATGCGCTCGGCGAGTCCGGCGGCGTCGGAGTGGACCCGTGTGGTGTGGCCGAGCGCGTCCACGACTCCCGTGAGGCGTCCGGCCATGTCGTATACGTACCTGGTCAGAGCCCCGGCCGGGTTCGTGACAGAGACGAGGTTGCCGCGTTCGTCGAACTCCCGCCGCCACTCGGACCCGCTCGGCTGGATGATCGAGGTCGGCAGGCCGAGCGCGTTGTACGCGACGCGGGTCTCCCGGGCGTCAGGACGCGTGACCGATACGACTCGTCCCTGCTCGTCGTACCCGTAGCGGGTGGTGTTCCCCAGTGGGTCGGTTACCGCGCGGAGGCGCTGGTCGGCGTCCCATTCCTGTGTCGTGACGTTGCCCAGTGGGTCCGTCTCGCGGATCAGGCGGAGGTTCTCGTTGTGTTCGTAGGTCCGTGTGTGGCCGAGGGAGTCGGTGACGTGGGTGGTGCGGGTGGGGGTGTCGTAGGTGAGGGTGGAGGCCAGGGCGTTGCCGGTGCCGCCGGTCGCGATCACGCGGCCGTGCTCGTCGTAGGTGTACCGGTACGTCGTGGTGTTCCGGTCCGTCCAGGAGGTGATCCGGCCCTCGGCGTCGTAGGTGTAGCGAAGCGGCAGGCCGGAGGAGTTGGTCTCCTCGGCAAGGTGGCCCCGCTCGTCGTAGGCGAAGGTCAGCAGGGTGGTGCCGGGGTCGCAGGGGCGGGTGAGATCGAGCAGGCGCAGGCCCGTGACGCGGGAGTCGGACGGATCGCGGTCGATGGCTATGTGGTAGCCGCCCGAGTGGACGACGGCCACGGGGAGGTCGCCCTCGGCGTACTCGACCGTGATCCGGTTGCCGTTGCGGTCCTGGATGTGCTGGAGGGGGAGGTCCACCGCCGTGCCGCCGGCCGCGGAGACCGGGCTGTGGAAGACGTGGATCAGGCCCGTGTCAGGGTCGGTGAGGCGGATCGCGCCGTCGGTCTCGGCGTCCCAGCACAGGGTCAGGCGGGAACCGGGGGTGTCCGGGCGGACCGGCTCGTTCGTCTCCGGGTCCAGGCGTGGGAAGCACAGGCGCGCCCCGTCCGCCGCCGCGTACACGAAGCCGTCCTCGTCGGCCTGGACGCGCTGGTCGAGCGTGGAGGCCCAGGTCGGGCCGAACCAGCCGCCGGAGCGGTAGGAGGAGAGATGGGTGCGTTCCAGGACCAGTGGAAGCACACCCGGCAGGGACACATCCGTACGGGGCAGGGCCATGTCGCCGGTGGCCACGTCGATCGGGTCCCGCACGAACGTCTTGATCATGTTGCGGACCGAGGCCGGCAGTTTCTCGAAGCCCGGGTTCAGCTTCAGCCGCTCGAAGGCGGCACAGTTCAGCTTGAACGCCTCGCTCAGCTTCGCCAGTTCGGCCGGCTTGAGCGCCTTCAGCCCCTTGCCGAGCGCCTTGCCCAGCACGCCGAGGCCGACGCCCATCACCGCGCCCTCGGCCAGGATCCCGGCCAGTTTCTCCGGGTCCTTGAACGCTCCCGGGTCCTCCAGCAGCGTCGCGAACGCCGAGAACTTCGCGCCCTCCTTCGCCATCTTGGCGACCGAGGCGACGCCCCGGATCTCCTTCAGCGCCTTCAGCGCCCGCTCCACTCCCCGGATGATCTCCATCACCCCGCGGATCACCGAGGCGAGTGCGGTGCCCTCCTCCTCGATCCGGGCGATCAGCGCCACCACCTTCAGCGCCCGCTCACCCGCCACCAACGTGGCCGCCACCGACGACGCCCCCGCCGTGAGGATGTCCAGCGCAAGACCCGCGATCTCGAACTCGACGATCTCCGCCAGCATCACGCCGATCTCGGACAGCAACTCGTGCGCCTGGTCCGCGAAGTCGTCCAGTGCCTTCGCACCGTCCCGCAGCGCGTCCGCCATGTCCGTGGCGTTCTTGCGGGCTGCCTTGGAACGCTTGTGGAAGGCCTTGGCGGCCTTGCCCTCCCACTCCACGTCCGACAGCGACCGCTCCGCGGCGCCGGCCGCGTCGTCCAGGCCCGTGGCCAGATGCCGCCACTTCTTCGCGATCTCCCGCACGCCGTCCGGGTCCACCGCCGGATCGGTGATCCCCAGGAACTCCAGACCGCTGGCGACCGAGTCGCCGAACATGTGGTTGAACTTGTTGATGTAGTGAAACGGGTTCAGGTCGACCACGGCCGCCTCAGCCCTTCTTCGCCCGGGCCGCCGCCGCCAGCAGCACGTCCAGCAGGTCGAAGGCGTCGGAGATCTCCCCGATCAGCGTCGCCTCCGCCTCCCACTCCTCCTCCAACTGGCCGGTGAGCTTCGCCAGAGTGGTCATCCCCTCGCGGATCTCCTCCGTGGCACTCAGCAGCGAACCCAGCGCACCCAGCGCCGACAGGTCGTGCGACTCCGCCTTGAACTCCTGCAACGGCTTCGCCGTGTGATGCCCCACCCCACGCAGCCCCGAAGCCGCCTTGTGCAGCGACGCCGCTTCCTTGCTCAGATCCGACATGCGGTCCAGCCCCCGTACTTCACTCTGTGCACATGCCAACCCCACGACACTATGGAGAGCGGTTATGCGGGAGGTATGGGCGGGATCAAGCCGGAGTAAAGATCACCACCCAGCGCGGCGCCGAGTTCAAGGCGCCCCGTACGCCGCCGCGCCCGCCCTCGGCAGCGTTGCCCACATCCTCGTGCCGCCCGACGGCTCCCGGGACTCTCCGAAGCCCCATGTGCCGTCGCAGGCCCGGCAGACGCAGGCCAGGACGCGCAGGGCCGCGCGGCGGCGGGTGTCACAGGCCGTGGCGAGCTGCGGTTGCGTGTGACGCGGGTGGCTGTCGTAGACGATGACCTTGAGGGTGTCCGCACGGTAGCGGAGCGAGAGGTAGAAGTTCCGGGACTCCGTGAACTGCGCCGCCGTCGCCGCCAGTTCAGCGACCGCCTGCAACGCCGGGTCCAGGATCTCGTTCAGGCCGTGCGCCTTCAGTACCTCGCGTGTCGTCGCGCGGGCCAGGGCGGAACTCGCCAGCGCCGCAGGGAGCGTGAAGCTGTAGGAGAGGGTCTCCGGGGTGGGCGCCGTCGGGTCGGCCGAGAAGGCCGGGGCGAGTGGGCAGCGGGACGCGGGCATGACTGCTCCTTCACTGACGTACAAGGGTGAACTGCGTTTCCTACGGCGGCCGGTGGCATGTCTCCCTGACGCGGGCCCACCCCTCCCAGGGAAGGAGGTCGCGGGCAGGCGCGCGTGATGCACTTCCGGCACAGTTGGTAGCTCTTGCATCACGTAACGTACCGGGCTTGGGGGCTAATTTGGCCTCGGGCGGTGAAATTTACGCCCGTTCGTGGCTCGGTCGCACGCTCAAGCGGCAGACTGCACACGACCGCGCGCGGGGAAGGAACGGCATGGCAGCGAGGACGTCGCCCACAGAACGTCAGAAGCGGCTGGGAGCCGAGATTCGCAGGATGCGCACGTCAGCAGGCGTGTCCGCCGAGTACGCCGCAGGGCTTCTGGGCGTGGACCGGGGGAAGATCTCCCACATCGAATCCGGTGTGCGCGCCATCAGTCCGGAACGAGTGCGCACCCTTGCATGCAACTGCGACTGCCAGGACGAGCGCTACGTCGAAGCGCTGGTGGACATGGCCGGGCCAGGGCAGCGCGGCTGGTGGGACAGGTATCGCGGCTCGCTTCCCCAAGGGCTTCAGGACATCGCCGAGTTGGAGGCCCACGCCGTCGGCATGCGGGCCGCGTACTCCGTGCACATCCCGGGACTTCTCCAGACCTCCGATCACGCGCTCGCCGTCTTCCGGGTCGTCGTCCCGCAGTTGCCCGATCACGAGGTCGCCCTGCGCCTGGCCCATCGCGTGGAGCGTCAGAACGTCCTGGACGGCGGCAGCCCGCCGGCGTTCGTGGCCATCGTGCACGAGGCGGCGCTGCGGATGCGGTTCGGCGGTCGGGAGGTGGCTCGTGCGCAGCTCGGCCATCTGCTGAAGAGATCCGAGCAGGACAACGTGACGCTCCTGGTCATCCCGTTCGAGGCGGGGGCCTTTCCCGGCGCCGGGCAGACGGTCCTGTACGCGGAGGGGCCCGTGCCGCAGCTCGACACCGTCCAGGTCGACAACTCTCATGGGCCTGATTTCCTTTACGCGGACACGCAGTTGGCCAAGTACCGTGCGCATCTGGAGTGGATGGAACGCATCGCCCTGTCTCCCTCGGCGTCACGCGACTTCATCCGCGAGATCGCCAACGACCTCTGAGGAGTGGGCCATGACTGACATCGCCTGGGAAGAGCCCTTCTGCGGTGAGGGAAACTCCTGCTTCCGCCTCGGCACCGATCCCCAGGGCAACGCCTACATCGCCATAGCCGGTGCCGAGGACGTCCATCTCACCGACAGTCGTGACGCGCTTCGGACGATGATCCTCGACATCAAGGCGGGCAAGGCCGATCACCTGATCTGAAACATTTCCGGGGTGCCACCGCATCAGTGAGGTGAGGAACGGTGTTGGCGGATCCGGAGGGCAACTGATGAGACAGGCGCGAGCGGACGAGTACGCGGAGTTCGCGGCGGCGCGTGCCGGGCATCTTTACCGGTCCGCGTGTCTGCTCACCGCCGGGGACACGCATCTCGCCGAGGATCTGGTGCAGGAGACGCTCGGCCGGCTCTACATCGGCTGGCACCGCATGGCCAGGGTCGGCAACCCCGCCGGGTACGCGCAGACCGTCCTCACCCGTACCTTCCTCGCCCATCAGCGGCGTCGCAGCAGCACGGAACGGAGCACGGACGTGTTCCCCGACCTTGCCGACGCCGGTGACGGTGACGCGTCCCTGCGGCTGACGCTGCTCGAGGCGCTCGCCCGGCTGCCCGCCAAGGACCGGGCGGTGGTCGTCCTGCGGTACTGGGAGGACCGCTCGGTCGAGGAGACCGCCGACGTCATGAACGCCAGCTCGGCCGCCGTGCGGACGCGTTGCACCCGGGCTCTCGGCCGGTTGCGGGAGCTGCTCGGCAACGACCTCGGCGAGTACGCCAGCCCCTGAGCCCGTCCCGGCCCCGAAATCCTCCGGGCCCCGATCCTGTCCCGACCCCGCTGTAGCGACCGTAGAAACGGTGGTTCGCCATGCCCGTTCAGCACCCGCGCGACCCCTTCGAGGGGCAGCTCAGCCACGCCCTGCGCCAGACCGGCGGCACCTTCGACACCGATCAGCACGCCCTGGTCGCCGCCGGGGCCGTACGCGGCCGCCGGTTGCTCTACCGGCGCCGGGCCGCCGTCGTGGGCGGCGCGGCCGGCGTCGCCCTCGCCGGGGTCGGCGGGGTGCTGCTCGTGCCCTGGGGAGGGCAGGCGGGCGAGCAGAGTTCGGTGGGCGGAGGTCCGAGCGCCACGTCGGGTTCGCCCACCGTTCCCTTCACCGGCCAGGAGATGATCGACACACTCACCCGGCTGCTCCCCAAGGGGGCGATCGAGCACCCGGCGGCCCACGGCACCGAGACGGGACAGGCGTACGCGAGCGCCGTGTTCGACGACGGCAAGGGCAAGGCGGCCGTCTCCGTCAGTCTGGACCGGGTCGAGCCGGGCGGCGAACAGGCCCGCCAGTGGGGCACGTGCCCGGACAAGACACTCGTCCCGTACGACGGGTGCGAGCGCAGCAAGCTGTCCGACGGGTCGGTGCTCGTGATCCTCAAGGGCTACGAGTACCCCGACCGGCGCGTGGACACGAAGCTGTGGAGCGCACAACTGGTCACGCCCACCGGGCAGCACGTCTCCGTGAGCGAGTGGAACGCCGCGGCCGAGAAGGACGCACCCGTCTCCCGGCCCGAACCTCCGCTGAACACGGCTCAGTTGAAGAAGGTCGCCGTCGCGGCGGAGTGGCGTCGGGCTGTCGACACCATCCCCGCGGTGCCCAGGACCCCGACGGCCGGCGTCGACGAGCAGGGCGCCCTCCGCGGTGCGCGTGTCCGGGCCGTGCTGACCACGCTTCTCCCGGAGGGCGTCACGGTGGTCTCCAAGGGCGGCGACGGCGACTACGCCTATGTCGTCGTCGACGACGGCAAGGGCCGGAGCCTCGTGCAGATCAACGTGCAGAAAGGCATGTCGGACGTGGCGGGCGAGCTCTCCGGCGCCGGGGCCGAGACGCTCGACGACGGCACGCTCGTCGCGGCGCGGAAGGGGCCCGGCGACAAGGGCGTCGCGGGAGCCGTCATGTGGACCGTCGACAGCCTGCGCGAGGACGGTTTCCGGGTCGTCGTCAGCGCCTTCAACGCCGGTACGCAGCACGAGGCCCCGACCCGCGAGACGCCCGCGCTGACGATGAAGCAGCTGCGCGGGATCGCCCTCAGCTCCGACTGGCTCGTGCTGTCGTAGGCGCAGGGGGGCGGAGAAGGCGCAGGGAGCCTGGGAAGGCGCGGAGAGGCCGACGGCTCAGAAGAACTCCGACCAGGGCTGGTCCCAGATCTGCTTCACGCACAGGACCAGGAACAGCAGCCCGGCGAGTACCAGCATCGCGTTGCTCAGCGCTCCGTTGCGCCATTCCCTGGGCGTGCGGGAGGAGTTGAGGAGCCACATCAGGGTGCCGGCCAGGAAGGGCAGGAAGGCCGCGCCCAGCACGCCGTACAGGATGATCAGTCGGAAGGGCTGGCCCTGGAAGAGCAGGACGATGGGCGGGAAGGTCAGCCAGAGGAGATACGCCCGGAAGGGCCAGCTCCGTTCGCGCTCGCCCGACGCGACCGCCTCGCCGCTCGCCTGCTCGCGGTCGCGGTAGCGGGACACGAAGTCGGCGAACATCAGGCTCACGCCGTGCCAGACGCCGATCAGGGAGGTGAAGGAGGTGGCGAAGAAGCCGATCAGGAAGAACTTGGCCGTCGCCGTGCCGTACTTGTCGGCCAGGATGTCGCCGAGCTGGATCAGGCCCTTGTCGCCGCTCGCGATGGCCACGTTCGCGGAGTGCAGGAGTTCCGCGCCGACGAAGAGCATCGCCACCACGAAGATGCCGGTGGTGGCGTAGGCGACGCGGTTGTCGAGGCGCATGACCTTCATCCAGCCCGTGTCCGTCCAGCCCTTCGCGTTGACCCAGTAGCCGTACGCGGCGAGCGTGATGGTGCCGCCGACGCCGCCGATCAGGCCGAGGGTGTTGAGGACGGAGTCCTTCTCGTCGGGCAGGACCGGCAGGAGGCCCGCGAAGGCGTCGCCCAGGTTCGGGGTGACCCTGATCGCGAGGTACACCGTCACCACGAACATGACGCCCACCAGGACCGTCATGACCTTCTCGAAGACCGCGTACTTGTTGAACCAGACGAAGACCAGGCCGACCAGACCGCAGGCGACGGCCCACGCCTTGAGGTCCATCACGTCCGGGAACAGCGCCTGGAGGGGCAGGGCGCTCGACGACATCGCGGCGGCGCCGTAGACGAAGCCCCAGATCACGACGTAGACGACGAAGAACCACGTCGTCCAGCGGCCCAGGCTCGCCCAGCCGTCGAAGAGGGTCCGGCCGGTGGAGAGGTGCCAGCGGCCGGCCGCCTCGGCGAGGGAGATCTTGACCAGGCAGCCGAGGACGGCCGCCCACAGGAGGGTGTAGCCGAAGTTGCTGCCCGCGATGAGGGTGGCGACCAGGTCGCCCGCCCCGACGCCGGTCGCGGCCACGACGATCCCGGGGCCGATGTGCCGCCAACTGGACTTGCGGTGTGTGGGGTTCGGGTCGTGCGTCGCCTCGGTCTCCGTGCTGGGTCCGGTGTTTCCCGTGGTGTCCGCCATGCAGGTCAAGAAAGCGCAAAGGGGCCGGACGCACAAGAGGGCCTGCGGCGATCTCCACCCGATGTGCCCAAGCGGCCGACGCACCCCGGAGGCCGACGCACCCGAGAGGCCGGCGTGTGCCCGAGAGGCCGGTGTGTGCCCGAGAGGCCGAAACACGCCAGTGGCGCATCGCCATACCTTGACCTGCTCATGCCATAAGCAGACCATGTGCGGCACACCCGCACCAGCACGTCGCCGAACCACCCCCCGCTCCACTCCCCACTTCCGGAGACCCCGGAATCCCTGGAGAAACAAGGAGTTCGCATGCGACTTCGGATACGAGGATCAGGCGTCCGCGGCGGCAGACGCACCGCCGCCTTCGCCGCCCTGATGGCCCTCGCCCTCGCCGCCCCCGTCTCGGCCACGGCCACCAGCGCCACCGCCGACAGCGCCCGCGCCACGGCCCCGGGCTCCGACGGCATCCACCAGTACGAGATCCACGTCGACCACAACTCCCGGGCCACCCGCACCGCCATCGCGCGGACCGGCGTGAGCGTGGACGAGGCCGACGAGGAGACGGTGGTCGTCTCCGGCCGCGCGGCGCAGATCGACGAACTCCGCCGACAGGGCTACGAGGTCGCGCCGCTCGGCGCCGCCCCGGACCGCTCCACGGCGGCGGACGACCTGCGTCTCTTCGACTTCCCGTCGGCCGACTCCAAGTACCACAACTACGCGGAGATGACCTCCGAGATCAGCACGCGGCTCGCGGCCTACCCGAACATCATGAGCCGGCGGGTGATCGGCACGTCGTACCAGGGCCGGGACATCGTCGCCATCAAGGTCAGCGACAACGTCGCCACCGACGAGAGCGAGCCGGAGGTCCTCCTCACCTTCCACCAGCACGCGCGCGAGCACATGACGGTGGAGATGGCCCTGTACCTGCTGCGGGAGCTGGGCGCGGGCTACGGCAGCGACTCACGCGTCACCAGCATGGTCAACAGCCGCGAGATCTGGATCGTCCCCGACCTCAACCCGGACGGCGGCGAGTACGACATCGCGAGCGGCTCGTACCGCTCGTGGCGCAAGAACCGCCAGCCCAACTCCGGTTCCTCGTACGTCGGTACGGACCTCAACCGGAACTGGAACTACAAGTGGGGCTGCTGCGGCGGGTCCTCGGGCTCGACGTCCTCCGAGACCTACCGGGGCACCTCCGCCGAGTCCGCGCCCGAGGTGAAGGTGGTCTCCGACTTCGTGCGCGGCCGGGTCGTCGGCGGGAAGCAGCAGATCACCGCGGGCATCGACTTCCACACCTACAGCGAACTGGTGTTGTGGCCGTTCGGGTACACCTACTCCGACACGGCCACGGGGATGACGGCGGACGACTACAACGCCTTCAAGACCGTCGGGCAGAAGATGGCCGCGAGCAACGGGTACACGGCCGAGCAGTCGAGCGACCTGTACATCACCGACGGGTCGATCGACGACTATCTGTGGGGCACGCAGAAGATCTTCGACTACACCTTCGAGATGTATCCGTCGTCCAGTTCGGGGGGTGGGTTCTACCCGCCCGACGAGGTCATCGAGCGGGAGACCTCCCGGAACCGGGATGCGGTGCTGCAGTTGCTGGAGAACGCGGACTGCATGTACCGGTCCATCGGGAAGGCCGCCCAGTACTGCGCGTAGGCGTGGCGGCGTGTGGGGAGCTGCGGGCCGGTGGTGGCTGGTCGCGCAGTTCCCCGCGCCCCTCAAACCGCGGGGCGACAGGTTGCCAGGCAACCGCGACACCGTCGTGGCTGGTCGCGCAGTTCCCCGCGCCTCTTCGAGTGCGGGTTCGCTGTCGCTGGGCGCGCCGTTCCTCGTGTCCCTAGTCGGCGTCCTCCGCCGGGGTTTCCTCGGCGTCGTCCGCCCGGGTTTCCTCGGCGTCGTCCTCGAAGTAGGTGTCCAATACCTCGTCCAACTGGGCTTCCCACTCGCCGAAGCGGCTTCTGGCCGTCGCCTCGATCTCGATCGGGTACCAGCGGCGGTCGGGGGTGTGGACCGTGATGGTGAACCGCTTGCCGAAGCGGGGGGACTCCGTCTCGACGGCGCCGATCTCGTCCCAGCGGAACTCGCACCGCTCCTCGTCCAGGCTGAGGCGGACGCCTCTGGCGTCGGCGACGATCTTCGCCCGGCGGTCGGAGGCCTCGAAGACGGGGCCCTCGGTGCCCTCCTCGGCCCCGGAGTCCTCCGGCTCCTCGGACTCCCCGGTCCCGTCGGGCTTTTCGGCCGCCTCCTTCGACAAGGACGTCTTCCCGGAGTCCTCGTCCTCGGCGTCCTCCGGCTCGGCCTTGTCCGGCTGGGCGGACGCGGGGGAGGTGAGCCCGGGGATGAATGCCGGGTCGAATCCGGCGCCCTCCAGGGGCTGGCTGCTCGAACCTATGCGCTGCTCCACAGCGGGCAGTATGGTCGACGATCCTGTGCCGGGCACAGCCAGCCCCCAACTTCGTTATCAGACGCCTACACGAACAGGCTCAACACGGCCGCCATCACGAACCCCCCGACCGACAGCACGCTCTCCAGCACGGTCCACGTCTTGAGGGTGTCCCGCTCGCTGATGCCGAAGTACTTGGCGACCATCCAGAAGCCGCCGTCGTTGACGTGCGAGGCGAAGATCGAGCCGGCCGAGATGGCCATGATGACGAGGGCCACGAAGGCCTGGGAGTGGTCTCCCTCGGCGAGCAGGGGCGCCACGATGCCGGCCGTCGTGACGATCGCGACGGTCGCCGAGCCCTGGGCGACCCGCAGCACCAGGGAGATCAGGTAGGACAGGACGATCACCGGCAGACCGACGTCGTTGAAGGTGTCGGACAGTGCCTGGGCGACCCCGCTCGCCTTGAGGACGGCGCCGAAGATCCCGCCCGCGCCGACCACCAGCAGGATGTTGCCGACCGGCTTGAGGGAGGCGGTCGAGACGGTCTCCAGCGACCTGCGCGACCAGCCGCGGCGGATGCCCAGCAGGTAGTAGGCGAGCACCAGGGCGATGGTCAGGGCCACGAACGGGTGGCCGAAGAACTCGATCACCGAGCGGCCGGTGGAGGGGTCGAGGGCGATCGAGGAGAAGGTGGCCGCGAGGATCAGGACCAGCGGCGTACCGATGATGCCGAGCACCATGCCGAGCGGTACCGGCTTCTCCCGGGGCTCGACGCCCGAGGCGCGCTGCTCGTCGATGACGGCCTGCTTGGCCTCGGCGGCCGCCTCGACCATGTCCTGCGGTACGGCGACGAAGAGGCGCCGGCCGATCCAGGCCGCGTACACCCAGGCGGCCAGCACCGCTGGGATGCCGCAGACGACGCCCATGAGGATGACCCAGCCGAGTTCGACGTGCAGGAGTCCGGCGGCTGCCACCGGGCCGGGGTGCGGCGGCAGGAAGGCGTGGGTCATCGACAGGCCGGCGAGCAGCGGCAGGCAGTACAGCAGGATCGACTTGCCGGAGCGCTTGGCGGCCGCGTACACGATCGGCGCGAGGACGAAGATGCCGACGTCGAAGAAGACCGGGATGCCGAAGATGAGGCCGGTGAGGCCCATGGCGAGCGGGGCGCGCTTCTCGCCGAAGAGGTTGAGCAGCCGGGACGCCAACACCTCGGCGCCGCCGCTGACTTCGAGGATCGCGCCGAGCATGGTGCCCAGGCCGATGATGATCGCGACATGGCCGAGGATGCCGCCCATGCCGGTCTCGATGGTGGAGACGGCGTCCGAGCGCTGGACCGTGCCGAAGAGTTCGGTGACGGACAGTCCGGCCATCAGGCCGACGGCTATGGAGACCGCGAGCAGCGCGACGAACGGCTGGAGTCTCACCTTGATGATCAGGAAGAGGAGGAGCGCTATGCCTATCGCGGCGACGGTCAGCAGTCCGGCCGTACCGTCGAGCAGGAGGAGCAGTCCTCCGGTGTGGGGTGGCGTTTGCGCGGGGGCGGCCGCGGCGAGTGGAAGGGACATGCGGGGGTCCTCTGCTGGGGTGCATCGAGCTTTCGGGCAGGGCGGATCGCGGCCCGGCGCGCCGGGGAGAAGAGGGCGCGCCGGGCCGTACGGTGTGCGGGAGTTGGGGAGTCGCGGGGCGGGAGTCGCCGGGGCGTCAGCTCACGGGCGTCGGCTCACGGGCGGGCGGTCAGCCGAGGACGGCGAGCGCGTCGATCTCGATGAGGAGCCCCGCGGGCAGGCCGACGTAGACCGTCGTGCGCGCGGCGGGCGGCTGGGTGAGGCCCTGCTCCTCGAAGTACGTGTTGTAGAGGTCGTTCATCTCGGCGAAGTGGTCCACGTCGGTCAGGTAGACGCGGATCATCATCACGTCGTCCCAGCTCGCGCCGCCCTCTTCGAGGATCGCCTTGACGTTGGCGAGGGTCTGGAGGGTCTGCTCGCGCAGGGCCGGGCCTGCGGGCGTCGGCGGCCTGCCCGCCTCGGCGGGGAGGAAGCCGACCTGACCGGCGACCTGGAGGATGTTGCCCTTCCTCACGCCGTGCGAGAACTTCGCGGGCGGGGTGGTGTGGGTGCTGGGGGTGAGGGCGGTCTTCTCGGTCATACGGTGTCCCTGTCTGGGGGGTTTCTGTCGGGGGTGTCGCGGTCCGGGGCTGATACGGGGGTCCTGCCGGAGTACTCGCCGCTGATGGCGTCGGCGGTCCGGCGCACCAGCGGGAGCAGGGTGAGGAGTTCGTCGGCGGTGACGACGACGTTGGGCGCCGAGACCGACATCGCGGCGGTGACCCGGCCGTCGGCGCCGCGGATCGGCGCCGCGACACAGTTGATGGACTCCTCGTGGCCGCCGAGGTCGGTGGCCCAGCCCTGTTCGCGCACCTTCTCCAACTCCCGCAGAAAAGCGGGGGCGTTGGGTGTCGAACGGGCCGTGTACAGCGGGTATTCGAGCTTCTCCGTGCGGAGGCGGCGCTCGGCTTCGGGCAGGTCCGCGAGGAGCAGCTTCGCGACGGCCGCGACGGTGATCGCCACCGGCTTCCCGATCCGCGAGTACATGCGCACGGGATAGCGGCTCTCGACCTTGTCGATGTAGAGGACCTCGTTCTCCTCCAGGACGGCGAGGTGCACGGTGTGGCCGCACTGCTCGTTGACGCGGACGAGGTGCGGGTGGGCGATCTCGCGGATGTCGAGGTTCTCCATCGCCTCCTGGGCGAGCGCGATGAGGCGGGCGCCGAGGCGGTAGCGCTGGTCGGACTGGCGGTAGACGAGGCCGTGCTCGTGGAGCGTGCGCAGCAGGCGCAGGGCCGTGGACTTGTGGACGCCGAGGCGGTCGGCGACCTGCCCGAGATCGGCGGGACCCTCGGCGAGCAGCGGCAGGATGCTGAGCGCGCGGTCGACGGTCTGACTCATGGCGTGCGTACCTCCTGATCGGCCCGGCCCGGTGCCTGTGTCCAGCCGGGACCGAGTCGAAGTCTCCCCCACGCGGTGTCGTCCAGGGCGACCAGGCGGTCGGCGTGGTCGCGGGCGGGGGGTGCGGCGAGGTCACCGGGGACGGTGAGGGCGGCCGCGGCCGTGAGGTGGCCGTGCCGGAGGCGGTCGCGGGCGGGCAGTCCGCGCAGGGTGGCGGAGAGGAAACCGGCCGCGAAGGCGTCACCGGCGCCGACGGCGGCGACGACGTCGACGTGCGGAGCGGGAACGTGGATGACGTCGCCCCGGTCGAAGACGGTCGCGCCGCGTCCGCCCTGCTTGACAACGAGCACCTCGGGGTCGGGGAACGCGGCCCGGACGGCGTCGGCGCCCTCCAGCGCCCACACGTCCCGTGCCTCGTCCTCCCCCACGAACACCAGGTCGGCGCCGCGCGCCAGGTCCAGCAGCAGCTGCGGCCCGCTCCCGTCCTGCCACAGTCCGGGCCGGTGGTTGACGTCGAAGGAGACGAGCGGGCGGCCGGGGCGGGGTGCGGTCAGTTCGCGCATGAGGTCGGCGCAGTCCGCGGAGAGCGCCGCCGTGATGCCCGACAGGTGCAGCACCCGTCCGGCCCGCGCCGCCGCCATGTCGACGTTCCCGACCGTCATCGCGGAGGCCGCCGACCCGGCCCGGTAGTAGGCCACCTCGTGGGCGTCGGTGGCCCGGTCCCCCGCGGTACGGAAGTAGACGCCGGTCGGGCGCGACGCGTCGCGCGGCACGGAGGCGACGTCGACGCCGTACGCCCCGATCGTCTCGACCAGGTGGTCGCCGAACCCGTCGGCGCCCACCCGGCTCACCCAGCGCGCCGAGTGTCCCGCCGCGGCCAGTACGCAGGCCACGTTGGACTCGGCGCCGCCGATGGCACGCTCGAAGGAGGGGACGTCGGCGAGGCGGCCCGGGCGGGAGGGCAGGAAGGTGACCATGGACTCGCCGAGCGCGACGACGTCCACGACGTCGGGGGCGTTGCGGGGTCCGTCGGCGGTCACGCTTGTCGGGTCTCCTCGGCTCGGTACGGGTCGCGGCGGCTTCGTTGACCCCGTGCTGGCCGAGATGTTAGACAGCTGTAAGCGATATACGCAATGGACGTTGCAGGGAACGCAACGCGCCAGATCAGGGAGGCTCCATGGCCCGCGACACCGGCACCGAAGCCCTCGCGCGTCTCGCCGATGAACGCGTCGACCACCGTTTCAAGGGTCTCCCGCCGGACGCCGACGGCCTGACCGTCGGCGAGCTGGCCGCCCAGCGGCGCAACCTGTTCACCGGCGGTTTCACGACCCCCGTCCTCGCGTTGTCCGCCGAGCGCCTGGAGCACAACCTGGCGCTGATGGAGACGTACGCGGCCCGGCACGGCCTCGCCTTCGCGCCGCACGGCAAAACCTCCATGGCCCCGCAGCTGTTCCGGCGCCAGATCGAGCGGGGCGCCTGGGGCATCACGCTCGCGGTGCCGCACCAGGTCCGGGTGGCACGGGCGTTCGGCGTCCGGCGCGTGTTCCTGGCCAACGAACTCGTGGACCCGGCGGCCCTGCGCTGGATCTCCGCCGAGCTCGACGCCGACCCCGGCTTCCGGTTCGTCTGCTACGTCGACTCGGCGCGCGGGGTGGAGCTGATGGACGCGGTCCTGCGCGGCGCCACGCGCCCGCTGGACGTGGTGGTCGAGCTCGCCGCCGGGGAGGGCGCCCGCACCGGGGTCCGCAGCGAGGCGGAGTGCGCGGCGGTCGCGGACGCGGTCGCCGCCACCGGCACCCTGCGCCTGGTCGGCGTGGCGGGCTACGAGGGCGAGGTCCCGCAGGCGGACCCGGAGCGCGTGCACACCTGGCTGCGGCGGCTCGTCGCGCTGGCCGCCGAGTTCGACAAGGCGGGGCGCTTCACGGGCCTGGAGGAGATCGTGGTGAGCGCGGGCGGCAGCGCCTGGTTCGACGCGGTGGCCGACGTGTTCGCCGAGATTCCCGAACTCTCCGTGCCCGTACTGAAGTTGCTGCGTTCGGGCGCCTACGTCTCGCACGACGACGGCCACTACCGCAGGCTCACCCCCTTCACCCGCGTCCCCGAGGAGGGCGCCCTGGAGCCGGCCTTCCGGCTCTGGGCGCAGGTGGTGTCCCGGCCGTCCGCCGACCAGGCCTTCGTGAACGCGGGCAAGCGGGACGCGGCCCACGACCTGGACCTGCCCTTCGCCCAGGCGGTCCGCCGGGACGGCACCGAGCGCCCGGCCACCGGCATCTCGGTGACCGGTCTGTCCGACCAGCACGCCTGGCTGCGAACGGGCCCCGAGGCAGACCTCGAGGTCGGCGACTGGCTCGGCATGGGCCTGTCCCATCCCTGCACGTCCTTCGACAAGTGGCAGCTGATCCCGGTGGCCGAGGCGGACGGCACGGTCGTCGACTACGTCCGCACGTTCTTCTAGGAGGCCCGACGTGGAAGAGCTCGTCATCCGGGACGCGGACGTCGTGGACGGCTCCGGAGCCCCGTCCTACCGCGCCGACGTGGTCGTCGACGGCGGCCGGATCGTCGGCATCGTCCAGGAGGCCGCGGCGGCCGGCTGCCAGCGCCCCACAGCGCGCCGGGAGCTGGACGCGGAGGGCCTCGTCCTGGCCCCCGGCTTCGTCGACATGCACGCCCACAGCGACCTGGCCCTGCTGCGCGACCCGGACCACAGCGCGAAGGCGGCACAGGGCGTCACGCTCGAGGTGCTCGGCCAGGACGGGCTGTCGTACGCCCCGGTCGACGACCGTACGCTCGCCGAGGTGCGCCGGGCGATCACCGGCTGGAACGGGTACGGCGACGACATCGACTTCGACTGGCGTTCGGTGGGCGAGTACCTGGACCGGCTGGACTCCGGTTTCGAGGGCCGGGGCATCGCGGTGAACGCCGCCTACCTCGTCCCCCAGGGCACGGTCCGCGCGCTCGCCCTCGGCTGGGAGGACCGCCCGGCCACGCCCCGGGAACTGGACCGGATGCGGCAGCTGGTCGCCGAGGGGCTGGAGCAGGGCGCGGTGGGCCTGTCCTCGGGGCTGACCTACACACCCGGCATGTACGCCGAGGACGCCGAACTCACCGAGCTGTGCCGGGTTGTCGCGCGGTACGGCGGCTACTACTGCCCCCACCACCGCTCCTACGGTGCCGGGGCGCTGGAGGCGTACGAGGAGATGGTGGACCTGGCCCGGGCGGCCGGCTGCCCGCTGCACCTCGCCCACGCCACCATGAACTTCGGCGTGAACAAGGGCCGGGCACCCGAGCTGCTGTCGCTGCTGGACCGGGCACTGGCGGCCGGGGCCGACATCAGCCTCGACACCTACCCCTACACCCCCGGCTGCACCACGCTGGTGGCCCTGCTGCCGAGCTGGGCGAGCGAGGGCGGCCCCGCGGAGATCCTGCGCCGGCTCGCCGACGAGGAGAGCGCCGAGCGCGTCCGGCACGACCTGGAGGTCGTCGGCGCCGACGGCTGTCACGGTGTGCCCGTCGAGTGGGACACGATCGAGATCTCGGGTGTGACGGACCCCGCCCTCGGGGAGTTCGTCGGCCGTACGGTCCTGGAGTCGGCCCGGCTGCGCGGCGAGGCCCCCTGGCAGACCGCCCGTCACCTGCTGGTCGAGGACCGGCTCGGTCCGACGATCCTCCAGCACGTGGGCCACGAGGAGAACGTGCGGGCGATCATGCGGCACCCCGTCCACACCGGCGGCTCCGACGGCATCCTCCAGGGCGCCAAGCCGCACCCGCGCGCGTACGGGACCTTCCCGCGCTACCTCGGCCACTACGTGCGGGAGTTGGGCCTGCTCTCCCTGGAGGAGTGCGTCGCCCACCTCACCTCGCGCCCCGCGGCCCGGCTGCGACTGCCGGACCGCGGGCTGGTCCGCGAGGGCTACAAGGCGGACCTCGTGCTGTTCGACCCGGCCACGGTGGCGGCGGGCTCGACCTTCGAGAACCCACGGGTGCCGCCCACGGGCATCCCGCACGTCCTGGTCGACGGCCGTTTCGTCATCGAGGACGGCCGTCGGACGGACGTACTGGCGGGACGCGCGGTGCGGAGGACTCCGTGACCCTCACGGCTTGGGCAGGACGCAGCCGGCCGCGTTCAGGTTGAGGACGTTGGCGGTCGTGAAGCAGGCCGGGATCTGGTAGGTCTCCTGGGCGTAGTTGATGCCCTCGCGGACGGTCACGTTGCCGCCGGCGTCGACCTCGCAGGGGTTGTTCTCGGTGCAGGTCTCGCCGTCCTCGTTGCCCGTGTTGTTGACGGCGACGACCTTGCCGGTGGCGTTGTCGATGACCGGCGAGCCGGAGGTGCCGCCGATGGTCTGGCAGGCGGAGGTGTAGCGGAGGGAGTCCTTCCAGGTCCAGTCGCCCTCCTTGAGGCGGTACGCGAACCCGTCGACGTTGCAGCTGTAGAGCCGCTTCCAGTAGCCGGAGGCGACGGTGATGGCGGTGCCGGCGGTCGGGTGCGTGTCCTGCACGGTGAGCGCGCTGATGCCGTACGTGCTTCTGATCGCCGCGTAGGTGGTGTTGAGCTGGTAGATCGTCACGTCCGTGTCGGTCATCGTCGAGTAGACGACCTTGTTGGCGCGCAGCGTGCCGACCCGGGTGGCCGCGGAGTTCAGCAGGCCGAAGGTACGGGTGGAGGACTGGCCGACGATCACCTCGCCGGGCTCGGGGAAGCCCGTCTCCAGGCAGTGGCCGTTGCTGAGGACGAGCGCCGGGGCGGTGTCCGCGGAGTTGGGGAAGCGGATGACGGAGCCCGAGCAGTTGCTGAGCGAGACGGTGCCGGCGAAGTTGACGGCCTGGAGCGTCGGCGACGCGGCCTTGGTGTCCGCCTGGGCCGCGGGCGCGGTGGGCGCGGGTGCCGCGACCGCGGGTGCCGCGCCCGCCCCGGCGATCACCAGGGCGAAGAGTGCGGCGACGAGAGGCTTTCTCATGTGGGGGTCCCCTCTGCATGACGAGGGTGACCGGAGATCTTCCGGCCACCCGCAATTTTTGTCATGCGCATTGTCAATGGAGGGGTGCGTGGGGACAAGGAGGGGTTTTCGGCCTGGCGACGGGGCCGAAAACACCACCCCGACCTGACGGCTACTTGGGCCTTTTCGTGTTACCCGCTCCGTGCCCCTTGCCGTCGGAGTTGCCCGGAGCCGAGCCGGCCGAGGAGGCGGTGGCCGTGGGGGTGGTGGCCGGATCCGGGGACGAGGAGGCCGAGGGCTCGACGTCCTGCTCCTCGTCCGGCGAGGCGTCCGGCGAGGCACCCTTCGAGGCAGCCGCCCCGGCGGACGCCGTACCGTCCGGCCCCGCGGTGTCCGCGGAACCGGGAGACGCCGAGCCGTCCGAGGAGGACGGGTCCGCCGGACGGCTGGACTCGTCCGGGGCCGACTTCGTGCCCTCCGTGCCCTGCCGTCCGTCCGGGGAGGACCCCGAGAGCGAGAACCCGGCGATCAGCGCCGCCGCGGACACCGCTCCGGCCGCCCCGGCGGCGACCACCAGGCGGCGCGACCGCCACCGGCTCGGCTTCCGCCGCGACCGCCGCCCCCCATGGCCGACGCCAGGGTGCGACACGGGCTCGGCCCCGCCCGCCGGCCCGCCGACCGCCACCGGCCCGTCCTCGGCCACCGGCGGCAGCTCGGCCGTCTCGTCATAGGCGTTCTGCCAGCCGTGCGCGGCGGCCGGGTCGACGTACGCCTCGTACCGGGGCGTCACCTCGACCCGCGGGTGGTACACCTTCGGCACCTCGTGCGACTCGCCGCCCGCGCCCATGCCGTGGGCGCCGGTCGCACCGGCGGCGCCGTACGCCTCGTCTTCGTGATGTGGCCTGGACATGGCCGCGCATTCTAGAGACGGGAGGGGCCCCAGGGACAGTCGTCGGCGATAACCACCCAAAAGGCCGCGTCTCACGTGGCGGAAGACACGACCCAAGGGGCGTAACCGGGCCGTAAGCTCCCAGACATGCAGGTGATCCAGTCGACCAAGCTCGCCAACGTCTGTTACGAGATCCGGGGCCCGGTGCTCGAGGAGGCGATGCGGCTCGAGGCGGCCGGGCATCGGATCCTCAAGCTGAACACCGGCAACCCGGCGGCGTTCGGCTTCGAGTGCCCGCCCGAGATCCTGGAGGACATCCTCCGCAACGTGTCGTCGGCGCACGGCTACGGCGACGCGAAGGGCCTGCTGGCGGCACGCCGGGCCGTGGTGATGCACAACCAGACCCTCGGCATCGAGACGGACGTCGAGCACGTCTTCGTCGGCAACGGCGTCTCTGAGCTGATCGTGATGGCGATGCAGGGCCTGCTGGACGACGGCGACGAGGTCCTCGTACCGGCGCCCGACTACCCGCTGTGGACCGCCGCCGTGTCCCTGTCCGGCGGTACGGCCGTCCACTACCGCTGCGACGAGCAGTCCGACTGGATGCCCGACCTCGCCGACGTCGAGCGGAAGGTCACCGACCGCACCAAGGCGATCGTCATCATCAACCCCAACAACCCGACGGGCGCGGTGTACGACGAGGCGATGCTCCGGGGTCTGACCGACATCGCGCGCCGGCACAACCTGCTGGTCTGCTCGGACGAGATCTACGACAAGATCCTGTACGACGACGCCACGCACACCCCGACCGCCAAGGTCGCCCCGGACCTGCTCACCCTCACCTTCAACGGCATGTCGAAGGCGTACCGGGTGGCCGGCTACCGGGTGGGCTGGATGGCGATCTCCGGACCGCGCGCGCACGCCGACTCCTACATCGAGGGTCTGACGATCCTGGCGAACATGCGCCTGTGCGCGAACATGCCGGGACAGCACGGGGTCGTCGCCGCGCTGAGCGGCCGGCAGACCATCCAGGACCTGGTCCTGCCGGGCGGACGGCTGCGGGAGCAGCGGGACGTGGCACACGAACTGCTGACCCAGATCCCCGGGGTGACCTGCGTGAAGCCGAAGGGGGCGCTGTACCTCTTCCCGCGCCTGGACCCCCAGGTCTTCAAGGTCAAGGACGACCGCCGGATGGTCCTTGACCTGCTGCGGCAGGAGAAGATCATGGTGGTCCAGGGCACCGGCTTCAACTGGCCGGAACCCGACCACTTCCGGGTGGTGACCCTGCCGACGGTCGGGGACCTGCGGGACGCGGTGACCCGGATCGGGAACTTCCTGGACGGCTACGCCCAGCCCTGACGCTCACGCCGCGTGTGCACTCGGTCCCGAATTGCGAACAACTCAACTTTAGACGAAATCTAAGCTAGGATGGCTTCCTGACAGCACAGGAGGCCATCCCATGTACGAGCCGATCCGCGCCAAGTCGGTCCACAGCACGATGGCCGGCCCCACCTCCGACTTCCCGCACCGCACCCGTGAGGAAGAGCTGGACATCCAGCTCGCCGGTCATCTCGCGGCCCTGCTCGCCGTCACGGACGAGCTGCGCGCCCTGGCCCCCTCGGCCGAGCTGGACACCGCGGCCGAGCGACTCGCCGCCCAGGTCACCCGGCTGCGCAAGGGCCGCACGCCGGCCCGTGCCTCGGTGAACGCCATCGCTCCGCTGCCGCACCTGGCCGCCCTGCACCGGCGGGCGCACACGCTCGCGGGCCGCGCGCTGGTCGTCGCGGCCTCCCGGGCGGACACGGCGGCCGCGATCCTGGCCGCCGAAATGATGGACGCGCACACGGCGGCCCTGGAGCCGCGCGAGGTCGCGTCCCACTGAGCCCATAAGAGGCTCCCCTCGACGGCCCCGGTCCGCGTGCACCCGCAGCGACGCGCGGACCGGGCGCCACGAAGACACGCGGGTCGGCGCCGTGCAGCCGCACGGACCGGTGGCGTGAAGACACGCTGACCGGCGGCATGAAGCCGCGCGGAGCCGTGGATCAGGACACGCTGACCGGCGCCGTGGAAACGGGCCGCGACGAACCACCGCCCCATGGGGAACCCCGCATTCCCGTTGCATACCGGGTCGCCCCCTTCACCCCCCGTTCACCCGAGCCACCCAGGAACGTGAGGTTCCGCGAGCACGCTCCCGACGTGAGACGAATCGCAGGAATCGTCCTCGCGGTACTGCTGGTCGGTGGCGTGGTGGCCGCCGTCGTCGCGGGCCGCAGCAACGAGGACAAGGGCACGGCAACGAAGACCGTGCACATGGTGATCGGATCGGAGAAGGCGGATTTCTTCGCCGACCCCGACGTGGTGAAGGCCCTCGCCGCCAAGGGCTACACCGTCAAGGCCGAGACCTCCGGGTCCTGGGCCATGGAGGGGCTGGACCTCGAGGGATACGACCTCGCCTTCCCGTCGAGCCAGGCGCCCGCCGCCGAACTCGCCGCGCGGTACAAGGTCCGAGGCGCCCTGCCCCGCCCCTTCTACTCGCCGCTCGTCGTCGTCGCCCGGCGCGGGGCCGCCGAAGTGCTCGCGGGCAACGGCCTGGCCACGCTCGACGCCGCCCACCGCGGCACGCTCAGGATGTCCGCCCACCTCGACGCGGCCCGCCACGACCGGACCTGGCAGCAGCTCAAGGGGGCAGAAAAGTACGGGGAGTTGACCGGCACCCTCTACATCTCCAGCACCGACCCGGAGACCTCCAACTCCGGTGCCCTCTACCTCGCCGCCGCCTCCTACGTGGCGGGCGCCGGCCGGGTGGTCGCGAGCGAGGCCGACGTCGACCGCGCCGCGCCCCTGATGCGCAAGCTGGTCAGCGTCCAGGGGGCCCAGCAGTCCAGCACGGACGCGGCCTTCCGGGACTTCGTCAGCGGCGCCGGCAACCCGCTCGTCCTCGTCTACGAGTCGCAGGTGACCACCCTGCTCCGGGAGCAGCACAACCCCGGCGACCTGGTGGTCCTCTACCCGGACACCACGGTCAACAGCGACCACACCGTCGTCCCGCTCACCGACAACGGCCGCGCACTGGCCGAACTCCTCGGCACGGACCCGGCGTTGCGCGAGCTGGCGGTCCGGCACGGCTTCCGGCCGCAGGACGACGTCGCCGAGTTCGCCGCGGCCAACGCGAGCCGGACCGGCTATCTCAAGCAGGAACTGACCGGCGTCCGCCAGGCGCCCGTGCCCACCTCCAAGGTGCTGCACGAGCTGGCGCGACGGGCGCGCGGACAAGGGGGAAACACCGCATGAGCAGCACCGACAACGACGACTTCACCCTCACCCCGCCCGAGGCGGTCACGCCCGTGCCCCGGGAGAAGGCCGGCGGGCTCGTCCCCGTCGCCGACGGCGTCCGGCGTGACATGGCGGACAAGGCCGCCGCGTACGTGAACTCGCTCGCCGCCCTCGACGCCCGCTCCCCCGAGTTCGCCGGGAAGGTCGGGGAGATCACCGGCCTGGGCGCCGGCGAGCTGCGCACCGCCACCGCGCAGTCCAACCGCATGCTGGAGCGGGCCGTACGCAGTCTGCCGGCCACGGGCGGCGACGCCCAGGCGCAGGTCGCGGGCTCGCTCGTCGAGCTGCGGCGGGTGGTCGAGGACCTGGACCCGCGTGACCTCCCGGCCGCCAGGGGCCGCCGGTTCCTCTCCCGGCTGCCCGGCGGCAACAAGCTGCGCGATCACGTCGCCAGGTACGCCTCCTCGCAGGGAACGCTCAACACGATCGTGGGCTCGCTGCGCGGCGGGCAGGACGAACTGCGCCGGGACAACGCCGCCCTGCAGACCGAACGGGTCCACCTGTGGGAGACCATGGGCAAGCTCCAGGAGTACGTCGTGCTGACCGAGGCCCTGGACACGGCCGTCGAGCAGCACCTCACCGGCGTCGGGGCGGCCGACCCGGCGCAGGCCGACACCCTGCGCGCGGACGTCCTCTTCCCCGTCCGGCAGAAGCACCAGGACCTGCTCACCCAGCTCGCGGTGTGCGCCCAGGGCTACCTGGCCATGGACGTCGTACGCCGTAACAACGACGAGCTGATCAAGGGCGTCGACCGGGCCGCCACGACCACGGTGTCGGCCCTGCGCGTCTCCGTGATGCTGGCCTCCGCGCTGGACAACCAGCGCAAGGTCGTCGACCAGGTCAACGCCCTGCGCGGGACGACCGAGGACCTCATCCGCGGCAACGCGGAGATGCTCGCCACGCAGAGCGGCGAGATCCAGCGCATCGCCGCCGACCCGGCCATCGGGGCCGAGACCCTGCGGAGCGCCTTCCAGCAGATCTACCGCACCCTCGACGCCATCGACACCTACAAGGTCCAGGCGACGGAGGCGATGGCGGTGACCGTGGAGTCCCTGACGTCCGAACTCCGGCACGCGAGCACGTACCTGGAGCGCAGCCGGTCGCAGGGCGCGCTCGAAGGGGGGCTCGCGTGAGACGCCGACTGGCCGTTCTGGCCGCGGTCGCCGCCCTGCTGAGCGCCTGCACGGCGACGCACGGGCCGGATTCCTCGGACAAGGCCGGCGCTCCGGAGCCCGGCACCCTGCGCGTCCTCGCCTCCAGCGAGCTCAGCGACATGACGCCGGTCCTCGACCGGGTCCGGAAGGACACCGGCATCACGGTCCGCCCCACCTATATGGGCACCCTGGACGCCGTGGAACTGCTGGCCGAGGGCAAGGCCGACGGGCGGTACGACGCCGTGTGGCTGTCGTCGAACGACTATCTCCGGCTGCGTCCCGACGCGGCGCGGGAGGTGGTGTCGGAGACGCCCGTCATGTCGAGCCCGGTCGCCATCGGTGTCCGGCGGGCCACCGTGCGGGCCCTCGGCTGGAAACCGGAGCAGGTCACCTGGTCGCAGGTCGAGCGGGCGGTCCAGGACGGCAGGCTCACCTACGGCATGACCGACCCCGCCCGCTCCAACTCCGGTTTCTCCACGCTCGTCTCGGTCGCTTCGGCCCTCTCCGGCGCCCAGTCCGCGCTCACGGACGCGGACGTCGCCAGGGCCAGGCCCCGGCTGAAGGAGTTCTTCGCGGGGCAGAAGCTGACCTCGGGGTCCTCGGGCTGGCTGGCCACCGCGTACGAGCGGCGCGGGAACGTCGACGCGCTGCTCAACTACGAGTCCGTGCTCAAGGGCATCCCGGGGCTCACCGTGATCCGCCCCCGCGACGGTGTCGTCACCGCGGACTACCCGCTGTCCTCCCTCGCCTCGACCGACACGACCACCCGCGCGGACGTCCGCCGCCTCACCGACGCCCTGCGCACGGACGCCGTCCAGCGGCTGATCACCACCCGCACGCACCGCCGTCCGGTCGTCGCCTCCGTGCCGCCGGCGTCCGGCCTCGACACCGGCCGGCGGCGTGAACTGCCCTTCCCGGGCAGGCGTTCCGTCGCCGACGGCCTGCTCGATTCGTACGAGAACGAGCTGCGCCGCCCGTCCCGCACCGTCTACGTGCTCGACACCTCCGGCTCGATGGAGGGCGACCGGCTGGCCCGGCTCAAGAGCGCGCTCACCGGGCTCACCGGCGACTTCCGCGAGCGGGAGGAGGTGACGCTGATGCCGTTCGGATCGGAGGTGAAGAGCGTGCGGACGCATGTCGTCGAGCCGTCCGACCCGCAGCGGGGGCTGGACGCGGTCCGCGCGGACACCCGGGCCCTCACCGCCGACGGCGACACCGCGATCTACACCTCGCTGGAGAAGGCCTACGACCATCTCGGCGCCGGCCGCGACACGTTCACGTCGATCGTGCTGATGACGGACGGCGAGAACACGGCGGGCGCGAGGGCGGCGGACTTCGACAGCTTCTACCGCGGACTGAGCGCGCGGCAGCGGGAGATCCCGGTGTTCCCCATCCTCTTCGGCGACTCCGACCGTACGGAACTGGAGCACATCGCCGAGCTGACCGGCGGCCGCCTCTTCGACGCCCGGAAGGGCTCGCTCGACGGCGCCTTCGAGGAGATCCGTGGCTACCAGTAGGGCGCTCGCGTACCTGGAGTCCCGCAAGAACATCGCCGGGGGCGTGTGCGGGCTGGCCGGTCTGGTGCTGACGTTCACGGGCGCGGCGGGCCCGTACTGGCCCGTCGTCGTCGCCGGCCTGTACGGCGCGGGCGCGCTGGTCGCCCCGCCGGAGCGGCCGCCACTGCCCGCCTTCCCCGACGCGTCGGCCCAGCTGGAGGCGGTGCGGGACGACTTCGAGAAGCTGGGCGTCTATCTGGCGGACGTGGAGCTGCCGCCCGCCGCCGCCGGCCGGCTCACCGAACTGACCGGGCTGCTGACCGCGTTGCTCGACCCCGGCTGGGTCGCGGAGGTGCTGGCCCAGGACCCCGACGGCGTGCACACCCTCGCCCGGACCGTCCGGCAGGACGTTCCGGAGGCGGTCGACACCTTCGTACGCACCCGGTGGTGGTCACGGCTCACGCCGGGCCAGGAGCCGCCGGAACGGCATCTGGAACGCCAGCTCGGCCTGCTGCACGCGGACGCGAAACGGCTGGCCGCCGACCTTCGCGAGACGGAGGCCCGACGACAGGAGTCGCACACGCGATATCTGGAGGACCGCTCGAAGTGAGCGATGCAGGGGGACGCTCCGGGGTGAGCGGGTGAGCGGTGCCGCGGCGGGCTGCTTCGGGCGAATGCGCGCCACGGCGGACCGCTGCCGGTGAGCGCGTGCCACGGCCGACCCGCCCCCGGCCAGCGCGTGCCGCGGCGGGCCGCTTCGGGCGACGCGTGCCACGGCGGACCGCTGCCGGTGAGCGCGTGCCACGGCGGACCGCCCCCGGCCAGCGCATGCCACGACGGACCGCCCCCGGCCAGCGCGCGCCACGGCGGACCGCCCCCGGCCAGCGCGCGCCGCGGCGAACCGCTCCCGTTGAGCGAGTGCCGCGGCGAACCGCTTCCGTTGAGCGTGGGTCTCACAGGCGAGGGCCCGCCGTCACCTCGCGTCTCGGGGCGGAGACACAGGTGACGGCGGGCCCGGGACCCCGCACGCCGTTGTACGGAGCCTCGCCGGTACAGGGGTGTGGCCACCGCGGCCGGCCGTGACGATGATGCTGGTCAGGGCGCACTCGGCGACCGGCCGCGGAGTCTTGACGGGAGGAGGGCTCAGCCCAGGCGCTCCACGAGCGCGCGGTACTGGTCCCACAGCTCCTTGGGGGTGTGGTCACCGAAGGTGTTGAGGTGCTCGGGGACCAGGGCGGCCTCCTCGCGCCAGACCTCCTTGTCCACGGTGAGGAGGAACTCGAGGTCCGACTCGGCCAGATCCAGGCCCTTGGTGTCCAGGGCCTCCTTGGTCGGCAGGATGCCGATGGGGGTCTCGACGCCCTCGGCCTTTCCTTCGAGGCGTTCGACGATCCACTTCAGGACGCGGCTGTTCTCGCCGAACCCGGGCCAGACGAACTTGCCCTCGTCGCTCTTGCGGAACCAGTTGACGTAGTAGATCTTCGGGAGCTTCGCCGGGTCCTTGTCCTTGGCGACGTCGACCCAGTGCCCCATGTAGTCGCCCATGTTGTAGCCGCAGAACGGCAGCATGGCGAAGGGGTCGCGGCGCAGCTCGCCGACCTTGCCCTCGGCGGCGGCGGTCTTCTCCGAGGCCACGTTGGCGCCGAGGAAGACTCCGTGGTTCCAGTCGAAGGACTCCGTCACCAGCGGGACCGCGCTGGCGCGGCGGCCGCCGAAGAGGATCGCCGAGATGGGCACGCCCTTCGGGTCCTCCCACTCGGGCGCGATGATCGGGCACTGGGCGGCGGGAGTGGTGAAGCGGGCGTTCGGGTGGGCGGCGGGGGTTCCCGACTCCGGCGTCCAGTCGTTGCCCTTCCAGTCCGTCAGGTGGGCCGGGGTCTCCTCCGTCATGCCCTCCCACCAGATGTCGTTGTCGTCGGTCAGCGCGACGTTGGTGAAGACGGAGTTGCCCCAGAGCGTCTTCATCGCGTTGGCGTTGGTGTGCTCACCGGTGCCCGGCGCGACGCCGAAGAAGCCGGCCTCGGGGTTGATCGCGTACAGCTGACCGTCCTCGTCGAACCGCATCCAGGCGATGTCGTCGCCGATCGTCTCGACCGTCCAGCCGGAGACGGTGGGCTCCAGCATGGCGAGGTTGGTCTTGCCGCAGGCGCTCGGGAAGGCGGCGGCGACGTACTTGGACTCGCCCTGCGGCGGGGTCAGTTTGAGGATGAGCATGTGCTCGGCGAGCCAGCCCTCGTCCCGCGCCATGACGGACGCGATGCGCAGGGCGTAGCACTTCTTGCCGAGCAGGGCGTTGCCGCCGTAGCCGGAGCCGTAGGACCAGATCTCGCGCGACTCCGGGAAGTGGGAGATGTACTTCGTGGAGTTGCACGGCCACGGCACGTCCTCCTCGCCCTCGGCCAGCGGCGCTCCGAGCGTGTGCACAGCACGCACGAAGAAGCCGTCGTCGCCGAGTTCGTCCAGGACGGGCTGTCCCATGCGGGTCATGGTGCGCATGGACACGGCGACGTAGGCGGAGTCGGTGATCTCGACGCCGATCGCGGAGAGGTCCGAGCCGAGCGGGCCCATGCAGAACGGGACGACGTACATCGTCCGGCCGCGCATCGAGCCGCGGAAGACGCCCTGGTCACCGGTGAAGATCTCCCGCATCTCGGCGGGGGCCTTCCAGTGGTTGGTGGGGCCGGCGTCCTCCTCCTTCTCGGAGCAGATGAACGTCCGGTCCTCGACCCGCGCGACATCGGTCGGGTCGGAGGCGGCGTAGTAGGAGTTGGGGCGCTTGATCGGGTCGAGCTTCCTGAAGGTGCCCTTGCGGACGAGCTCCTCGCTGAGTCGCTCGTATTCCGCCTCGGATCCGTCACACCAGACCACGCTGTCCGGCTGCGTCAGTTCGGCGATCTCGTTCACCCACGAGATCAGGTCCTTGTGCTGGGTGGGAACGGTGGAGGGAGCCGCGATGTCGCGCGCCACGATTGCTCCTAAATGAGGGGTTTTTTGTGTTGGAGGCCCCGTGGGGGCTGCGGCCCGGATGCTTCTCGAGGAAACCTTGGCGCTCATCCGGTGCCGACCGCACTCATATGATCATGCGACGCGAGTGCCCATATGTCCAGGGGGCCTCACAGGTGAGCGACGTGAGGATCGCCACGCCCCACGGTGTTTCCAGACGTGTCTTTGCGTACACGTTGAGTTCGGCTGAAGGTTCTTTTGCACAAGGTGCCGCGCGCCAACTGCCGTGAGACGATGGCCACTCTTCGCCACTTCTCGGGCCTCGCTCATCCGTAACCTACGGTTGCGTAGGTACGATGGTCCGCATGACTGCGCCCGTCCCCGACGCGCCCCTGGACCCGCCGGTCACCGGCCGCGGCCCCGTCGCGCTCTCCCTGCCGCACCCGGTCAAACCCAAGCTCCGCGGCTGGCTGCATCTCGGCATGTTCCCGGCCGCCCTCGTCGCGGGCCTGGTACTGACCGCCCTCGCCGGCACACCCCGCGCCCGGGTCGCCTGCGGAATCTACGCCCTGACCGCCTGCCTGCTGTTCGGCATCAGCGCCCTGTACCACCGGGGCGACTGGAGTCCGCGCATGGACGGCGTCCTGCGCAGACTCGATCACGCCAACATCTTCCTGATCATCGCGGGCACCTACACCCCGCTCACGATGCTCCTGTTGCCGGGCGCCAAAGGGCAGTGGCTGCTGTGGAGCGTGTGGGCCGCGGCCCTCGCGGGCATCGCCTTCCGCGTCTTCTGGGTCGGCGCCCCGCGCTGGCTCTACACGCCCTGCTACATCGCCATGGGCTGGGCGGCCGTCTTCTTCCTGCCGGACTTCATGCGCACGGGCGGCATCGCCGTGCTGGTCCTGGTGATCGTGGGCGGGCTGCTCTACAGCGCCGGCGGCGTCATCTACGGGCTCAAGCGACCCAACCCGTCCCCGCGGTGGTTCGGCTTCCACGAGGTGTTCCACTCCCTCACCGTCGCCGCGTTCGTCGTGCACTACGTCGGAATCTCCCTGGTGGCCTACCAGCGCACCTGACACCCGCGACGATCCCTCCGTACGGCCACGGCTTTCGAGCCGTGGCCATTTTTCTGTGCTCGGAGGTACTGCCCATTGACAGTGACTTGATTTTGAGAGCTACTCTCATTTCATGGCTACTGTCACTCAAGGCGAAGGCGTGCGTCCCGAACCACGCCGTTGGTGGGCCCTCGGGGCCCTGGTCGCGAGCATGCTGGTGCTCGGCTTCGACATGACGATCCTCAACGTGGCGCTGCCGACGATGGCGGAGCAGCTCGGCGCGAGCACCGGCGAACAGCAGTGGATGGCCGACGCGTACGTCGTCGTCTTCGCGGCCCTGATGCTCCCGGCCGGACTGCTCGGCGACCGGTTCGGGCGGCGCGCCATGCTGATCACCGGGCTCGCGATCTTCCTCGCGGGCTCGGTGCTGGGCTCCCTGGCCGGCGACGTGAACTGGGTCGTCGCGGCGCGCGCGGTGATGGGCGTCGGCGCGGCCCTCGTCACGCCGCTGGCGCTGTCCGTGCTGCCCTCGCTCTTCGCACCCGAGGAGCGCACCAAGGCCGTCGGTATCGTGTCCGCCGGCTCCACGCTCGGCCTGCCGCTCGGCCCGATCGTCGGAGGCTGGCTGCTCAACCACTTCTGGTGGGGCTCGGTCTTCCTGATCAACATCCCGATGGCCGCGATCGGCATCGCCGCCTGCGTCTTCCTGCTGCCCGAGACCAGCGACCCGGCCTCCCCCAGGGTCGACGCCGTCTCCACCGCACTCACCGCGACCGGGCTCGGCGCCCTCATCTACGCGATCATCGAAGCACCAGGCCGCGGCTGGACCGACCCGCTGGTCCTCGGCATGTTCGGCGCGGCCGCGGTCCTGATCGCCGCGCTGGTGCGGCGGGAGCGCCGGGCCGTCCGCCCCATGCTCGACATGGCGCTCCTCGCCCGCCGCGGCTTCCTGTTCAACACGCTCGCGGCGACCCTGGTGATGTTCGTCCTGTCCGGCCTGATGTTCGTCCTGCCGCCGTACCTCCAGGCCGTCCTCGGCAACGACGCCCTCGGCACCGGGGTCCGGCTGCTGCCCATGATGGGCGGCCTGATCGTCGCGGCGAGGGCGGCACAGCCGGTCGTCAACCGGTTCGGGGCCCGGGCGGTGGTGAGCGCCGGTCTGGTGGCCCTCGCCTTCGCCGCGCTGCTCGGCAGCCGTACGACGGTCGACTCGGGGTACGGCTTCACCGCGCTGTGGCTGTCGGTCGCCGGCGTCGGCTTCGGTTTCGCCGTCGTCCCCGCGATGGCCGGCGCCCTCGGCACCCTGCCCACCGACCGCGCCGGCAGCGGCTCGGGACTGCTGATGACCCTGCGCCAGGTCGGCGGCGCGATCGGCATCGCGCTGCTCGGCAGCCTGCTCGCGAGCGCCTACCGCGACCGGCTCGACGTCACCGGTCTTCCCGCCGAGGCGGCCCACACCGCCGGGGAGTCCGTGGTCGCCGCCCATCTCGTCGCCGAGAAGGCGGGCTCGGCGCAGCTGGCGACCGCCGCGAACAGCGCGTACGTCCACGGCATGGGTCTGGCGCTGCTGGTGTGCGGGGTGGCGGCACTGGCCGCCGCGCTGCTGGCCGCCGCCTTGCTGCCGGGCAGTCCGGCGGCCCGGCGCACCGCCCGGGCCGAGACCCCGGCCAAGGACCCGGCCATGGCCGCCCCGCACGCCGATGCCCGACAATGAGCCCATGACGGCTCCACGCACCACCGCCCCCGCCGACCGCCCCCAGCTGGGCCTGCGTGAGCGGAAGAAGATCAAGACCCGCGAGGCGATCCGCACCGCGACGTACCAACTGGTCAGGGAGCAGGGGTACGAGGCCACGACGATCGAGCAGATCGCCGACCGCGCCGAGGTGTCGCCGTCGACCGTCTTCCGCTACTTCCCCACCAAGGAGGACATCGTCCTCACGGACGAGTACGACCCGATCCTGCTGGACGAACTGCGGGCCCGGCCCGCGGGTGAACCGTGGCCGGACTCCATCCGTCACGTGATGCGGGAGGCCATCCGCACGGGGGTCGAGGAGGACGCGGAGGTGGCGCGGCTGCGCACCCGGCTGATGGTCGAGGTCCCCGCGGTGCGGTCGCGCATGATGGAGAGCATGTCGGTCAGCGGCCACATGCTCTGCACCGCCATAGGCGAGCGCACCGGCCGGGACCCGGACAGCCTGGAGGTACGGGTCTACGCCATGTCCCTCATAGGCGGCCTGATGGAGACCTCTCTCTATTGGGCCGCCAACGGCCACCGGGACGACTTCAGCGCCCTCGTCGACCGCACCCTGGAGGTCCTGCAACACGGCCTGCTCAGGGAAAACGGCTGAGCCGCCGCCTCGCTCCCGTGGCATCCTGAGCCGGTGACCGCACCGGAGATTCACGTCGCGTACGCCCCCGAACTGGCCGTGTTCCTCCCGCACGAACGGCGCGCGGGCACCAGCGCGCTCACCACCGACGGTGTCTCGTCCCTCGGCCACGTCGTCGAGTCGACCGGCGTTCCGCTGACCGAGGTCGGGACCCTTCTCGTGGACGGCCGCGAGGTGCCCACCTCGCACGTCCCGGCGACCGGCGAATCGGTCGAGGTGGGGGCGGTCCGGCGGCCCCAGCAGGTGCCCGGCGCCCCGCTGCGCTTCCTGCTCGACGTCCATCTCGGCACCCTCGCCCGCCGGCTGCGCCTGCTCGGCGTGGACACCGCC
Organism: Streptomyces sp. NBC_00289; assembly: GCF_041435115.1. Classification (NCBI taxonomy): domain Bacteria; kingdom Bacillati; phylum Actinomycetota; class Actinomycetes; order Kitasatosporales; family Streptomycetaceae; genus Streptomyces; species Streptomyces sp. NBC_00289. The sequence continues at coordinate 4,076,292 of NZ_CP108046.1, forward strand.
TACGAGTCCACGGACATCGGCGACCCCGCCCTCGCCGCCCGCTCGGCCGCGGAGAAACGGGTCATGCTCAGCCGCGACCGGGGTCTGCTGCGCCGCCGTGAACTGTGGGCGGGAGCCTTCGTCTACAGCACCAGCCCCGAGGAGCAACTCCGCGACGTTCTGGAGCGGTTCCGGCCCGAGCTGCGGCCCTGGACCAGGTGCACCGCCTGCAACGGCCTGCTGAAGGAGGCCACCCTGGAGGAGGTGGCCGACCAGTTGCACGGCGGGACGCAGCGGTCGTACGACGTCTTCGCGCAGTGCCGGCAGTGCGGGCGGGCGTACTGGAAGGGCGCGCACCACGAGCAGCTGGTGGCCATCGTGGAGCGCGCCCTTCAGGAGTTCGCGGGTGACCGCTAGCTCTTCCTGACCTTCTTCACGTCACCCTTTCCGCAGGCGACGCCGTCCTTGTCGCGGTCCAGGCCCAGCGGGTCGTCCCCGCCGTTGATCTTCAGGCGGCCGTAGTCGTTCGCCTTCAGCCAGGCACACCGCGCGGCCGTCGTCTTCCTGACCGTGGCCGGGAAGGCCGTGGGCACGCAGACGTTGATCGAGCCGTAGTGCCGGTCGCAGCCGGAGATCGTGGTGCTGACCTTCTGCGAGGCGCGCTTCTTGCCGGGCTTCTGCACGGTCCCCTGGAGGGAGTCCGCGAAGGAGTGGACATGCGCGGAGGCGTCGGTGGCGCTCAGCGCCGCCGGACCCTGGAGGTGCACCCACTTCGCCACCGACGGGACCCCGTTGGCATCGACCGCGAAGAGCATGTACCAGCCGGGCGGCGCCATGTTGGGGTTGCTCGTCACGTTCAGGTCGACGTTGTTGCCGGTCACCGACAGGGGCAGGTCCACGAACCGCTGGTTGGGGTCCGAGGAGTGCGTGACGGCGGCCGGTCGGATCAACTCGGCCTTGGCGACGGGGCGGTCGACCGTGATCCGCTGGGTGTCGCCGTAGTTCCACTCGGTGTCGATCACCGAGGTGATCGTCGGACGCGTGCCCTTGAGCAGGTAGGGCGGGGTGTAGATCGACACGTTGTGGTTCCAGGTGCCGTTGCCCGGGTTGTCGCCGGTCGACATCACGCGGCCGTCGGGCAGCAGGAACGAGGACGAGTGGTAGCCGCGGGCCTGGGGATCGGCGGTCACCGGGTCGAAGGTGTTGGTCGCCGGGTCGTAGAGCGACGACTCGAAGACCGGGTCGGCCCGGTTGTGCAGCGCGCCGCCGGTCTCCAGCACCTTGCCGTCCGGCAGCAGTACGGCGGAGACGTACATCTTGCCCTGGGCGCCGGTCTCGGCGACCTTGCCCGCGCCGAGGTCGACCGTGCCCTGCGGCAGCGGGGGCCCGGCCACGTACGCGGGGTTCGCGGCCTTCAGGTCGATGACGTCCGTCAGCCGGTTGCCGTCCGGGTTGGAGTCGATGTTGCCGCCGCCGAGGGTCAGGACCTTCTGGTCCTGCGCCGGGGGCAGCAGGACGCTCGCCGACTGGTCGCGCTGGTCCTTGTTCTGCAGGCCGGACACGGACGTGACCGTGTTGGCGTTGTAGTCGTAGATCGCCGAACCCGTGCCGGGGATGTTGTTGCCGAAGACATGGCTGCCCGAGTAGAAGAGGCGGCCGTCCTGCATCAGGATCATCGACGGGTACAGACCCCAGTACGACCAGGTCTGGTTGACCTTCCACAGCGGCTGCCACTGCTGCTCGGCGTCCGACCAGTACTCGGCGGTCACCGAGCCGGTCGAGTCCTCCTTCAGTCCGCCGAAGGAGATGACGTCACCGTTGCCGAGCTCGGTCGCCGACGGGTACCAGTGACCGTCGTTCATGTCGTTGGTCTTGCTGTACGTCTCGGTGACCGGGTCGAAGACGTACGAGTCCTTGAAGCCCTCGTAGCCGTGTCCGCCCGCCATCGGGTACGCCTTGTTGCCGCTCATCACCAGCACCCGCCCGTCCTGGAGCTGGACGTGGCCGGAGCAGAACATGTCCTTCGGCGTGGGGATGACCTTGTACGTGCCCGCGACCGGGTCGTACACCGCCGAGGTGAAGGTGCCCGCGTTGAACTGCTCCTCACTGTTGCCGGAGCCCGCGATCAGCAGCACCTTGCCGTTGTTGAGGACGACGGAGTGCATCGAGCGGACCGGGTTCTGCGTGGGCAGCACGTCCCACCTGCCGTTCGCGCACTGGTCGGCCGTGCCCGTGCAGGCCGCGGGCGGGACGACGTCGGGGACCTGGTCCATCGTGTAGTCGTCGGTGGTCGCCGAGCCCGTGCCGTACACGGACGCGCCCCAGGTGATGCGGTCGGTGCCCGCCGGGACCGGAGGGGTGCGGACCGTCGCCCTGGTCCAGCCGCTCTGCATGTCCAGGGTCTTGAGGTCGGTCCAGTACTGCCAGCCCGCCGTGGTGTCGTGCCGGAAGAGGGTGACGGCCGCGTCGGGCGTGGACGTCTTGTACCAGAGCCCCAGGTCGTACTGCTTGCCCACCGTGACCACCGGCGCGCACTCCGTCGACTCGGTGATCAGCGCCTTGCGGTCACCGTCGACCCGGCGGGTCAGCGCGACCTTCATGGCCTTGGTGCCGGAGTGGGCGTCGGAGGTGGTGGTGAAGGTGAAGTCGTTGTCGCCCCAGCCGGACTTCTCCCAGCAGTACGGCATCGGGTCCGAGCCCGCGGTCTCGAACCCGGGGTTCTTGACGAGGTTGGCGGCCGAGGCGGGTTGTGGCGAGACCAGCAGCAGGCCGGCGGTCAGCGCGGCCACCCCCAGCATCGCGGTTCTTCTTCGGTGCTTGTTCACACGGCTCTCCTTGCTGTGCCGCTCCCGGCGGAGGCGGTACGGCCCCGCCGCGGGAGATAGACCAGCGCCTCGGTCCCGGCGAAGCGCAGGACGAACGTCGTGACCAGCGCGAGCGCGGTGGCGGTCAGCGCGCCCATCCCGAACCGGTGCACGAACAGGGCGATCAGCGGGATGCGCAGGACCAGGTCGGCGTTGGCGAGCAGCGCGAACCGGCCGACCCTGTCCCACCAGCGCCGGTGCCCGCGGCGGTCCCGGAACAGGAGGTGCTCGATGAGCACGAAGTTCCAGGCCACACCGAGCTGGTTGGCGAGGATCTCGGCGGGCACGTAGTGCAGGCCGACGAGCGTGAGGGCCCACAGGCCGAGCAGGTTGGGGACGAAACCGGTCGCGCCGATCAGCCCGAAGCCCACCATCCGCGCGACGGGCGAGGCCGTCCGCAGGCCGACCAGGTGGCGCAGGAAGCGGAAGCCTTCCTGCGCACTCGACTTGGACTCCCCCGCGAACCGGTCCTGGAAGACGAACGGCACCTCGGTGACCTGGCGCGGGCGGCTGCGCACGGCGAGTTCGAGGAGGATCTTGTAGCCGAGCGGCTTGAGCGCGTCGGCGGTGATGTTGCTGCGGCGGATCGCGAAGAAGCCGCTCATCGGGTCGCTGATGCCGTGCAGCTTGCGCGGGAAGAGGGACTTGGTCAGCCAGGTCGCCCCGCGCGAGACGGCCACCCGGTAGCTGCCCGCGAGCCCGGCACGGCTGCCGCCCTTGATGTAGCGGGAGGCGACGACGAGCCCGGCGTTCGCCCGCTCGCCGGTGGCCACCAGCTCCGGCACCAGTGAGGGCGGGTGCTGGCAGTCGCCGTCCATGACGACGATCCAGTCGGACCCGGCCGCCTTCATGCCCTCGACGACCGCGCCACCGAGTCCGCCCACCGGCTCCTCGCGGTGCAGCACCGTCACGGGAAAGGGGCAGTCCTTCGCCGCCGCACGGATGACCTCCGGCGTGTCGTCGGTGGAGTCGTCCACGAAGACGACCTCGCAGGGCAGCCGGGCCGGCACCGACTCGGTGATCTGGCGCAGCAACTGCCGTACGTTCGCCGACTCGTTGAAGGTCGGGACGACGATGGTGACGGCGCCCGGCTCGGGCACCTCTTCCAGGCTCGCCCGGGCGACCGGATCGTTCAGCTGTCCCGGAACGGTGTAGTCCTGGCTCATCGTTCGCCTCCCGCGGCGCTGGTCTGGATCTGCCGGATCTCGATCCGGTCCGCTCCGGTGCCGAAGACGGCGACGGGCGTCGAGTGCTTGATGGCCGCCTTGACGTTGGGCAGGTCGACCGCGTCGCGCCGCACCGTCGGGGAGGCGACCACGTAGTCGATGTCCTTCCAGCCGTGCGGCATCGTCTTCGTCACCGCGGGGTCGAGGTCGGCCTTGTAGAACCAGATGACCCCGAGCCCGGGCCGGTACCCGGCGTGCACCAGGTCCAGCCAGAGCGCGTCGTCGACGAGAACCCGGGTGTCCTCCGGGTCGTCCACCTCGGTGGCGAGCCACTGGGAGGCGGCCCGGTAGGGGGCGTTGGCGTCGGTGGTGAGGGCGGTCCGGTCACCGTCGTACCAGTGCGGTACGACGTAGGCGCCGGCGGCGAGCGCGAGGACACCGGCGAGTGCGTACCGGCCGCCCGTGACGTACCGGCTCTCGCTCCCGGCCCGCCATCTGCGCAGCACCCCGTGGGCGACCGAGGCGGTTCCTCCGGCGAGGACGAGCGCGAGGAAGGGCAGCGCCTGGATGACGTACATCGCGGGCAGGTAGCCGTTGGGACGCATCGCGACCACCGCGAGGATCGCCACCGCCAGGGACGGTCCGGCCAGCGCGCGGGCGGTGACCGACCAGCGCCAGGTCGCCAGGAGCAGCAGGGCGCCCGCGAGGCCGCCGACGATCAGGACCCGGTCGTAGTAGAGCCACGACTGGAGCACGCCGTAGGAACCGGAGACCCGGTCGAGGACGAAGCCCGAGCCGGGCCTGGTCATCTGGTACTGGAGCCCGTCCCAGAGGGACACATGGCCGCTGCCGGGCAGCAACTCGCCCTTGAGGAGGGCGAACAGGGGATACGAGAGGCCGATCATCACGCAGGCCGTGATGGCGCCGGTGAGCGCGAACTTCCGGGTGTCTCGGTGCCCGTGCCGCCACATGGTCAGCAGCAGGGCGGGCAGGATGACGAGCATCGTCTCCTTGGTGAGCACGGCCGTGGCGGCCGCGATGCCCGCGCCGAAGTGATGCCAGAGATGGCGGCTGGGTGAGGCGGCGAGGGCGAACGCCAGCAGCGTCCACATCACCGCGAGGTTGTCGAGGAAGATCTCGCGCTGGAGCACCACCGACAGCGGCGACAGGCCGAAGAGCGCCATGCCGAGGCCGGCGGCCCAGCGCGGCAGGGACAGCCGGCGCCCGAGCACGTAGACGAGGACCGCGCTGGCCGCGCTGACCACCAGCATCATGACGCGCATCGAGCCGACGGTCATCGAGTCCGGGCTGAACAGCGAGGGTATCCAGGTCAGCACGGCTATCTGGATCCAGCCGAGCGGCGGGTGGTCGTACCAGTACGTGTAGTGGGCTAGGCCCTTGCCCTGCTGGACGGCCCAGGCCTGGGCGAGGTAGGTGCCCTCGTCGTCGCTGAGGGTCGGGTAGTCGGCGATGTTCCAGCCCTGCACGACGAGGATCGCCACGAGGAGCGCCCCGCACAGCAGGAGGTCGGGTCGGGAGGTGCGCAACCGCTTCGGCGGTCCTGTTCGACTGGTCGAACGGACGTCAGGCGCAGGCTGCCGCTGCGCGGTGACCTTGACGGTGGTCACCGCGGGAAGGGTGGAGGTCACGCAGGGACGTCCTCTCGGGACTCGCGGAACACGCCGGCTTCGGTCAGGTGGGCGCCGACATGAGTGGTCAACTCCCAGTCGTTGCGGCCGCGCTGCTCACGCCAGACGGCGCGGATGGCGGCCCCGGCGAGGAGGACCTGGTAGAAGGGGCCGCCCGCGATGAGCTTGAGGTAGTGGACGAAGCTCACGCGCAGCCCGTACTGCTTGCCGAAGTCGTGCAGCCCGACAAGCTCGAAGACGAAGGTGACGGCCGCTGTGACGGCCGGCAGGAAGGTGATGAACGCGATGCCGACGGGCACGTCGAGGAAGAGCGCGACCGCGAAGTTGAGCGGGATGATGACGCCGGAGAAGGCCTGCAGGAACGGTGTCATCAGCGTGTACCGGGCGAGCAACCGCTGGCCGAACCCGGGCAGTTGCTTCCAGTCCTTCTTGCGGTAGACCTGAAGGAAGCCCTGGTTCCAGCGGGTGCGCTGCTTGAGCAGCGACATCAGGGAACCGGGGGTCTCCTCCCGGGTCACCATGTCCGAGTCGTAGGCGACGACGACCTTCTTGCCCACGCTGGACAGCCGCACGCCCAGGTCGCAGTCCTCGGCCAGGCAGTTGGAGTCCCAGCCGTCGGCCTCCCGCAGCACCTCGGTGCGCACGAAGACGGTGTTTCCGCCGAGCGGAATGAAACCTTTCTGCGCGTGCAGGTGAAGCCGGGAGCGGAACCAGAAGAAGTACTCGAGGCAGTTGCGCAGGCTGTACCAGCTCGAGTGGAAGTTGATCAGCTGGACCCCGCCCTGAACGACGTCGGCGCCCGTGGTGCGGAACGCGTGGTCGACGTGGGCCAGCAGCTCCGGATGGACCTGGTCCTCGGCGTCGAAGACCCCGACCACATCGCCCCGGCAGTGCGGCAGCGCCGTGTTCATGGCCTTCGGCTTGTTCTTCTTCTCGTGCGTGTCGACGACGACACGGACCCGCGGGTCGCGTTCGGCGGCCCGCTCGGCCACCGCCGTCGTCTCCGGGTCGTCGTGACCCACGATGACGATGATCTCGAAGTCGGTGTGCGTGGACTCCAGCAGGCGCTGGATGGTGTGGTCCAGCACGGCCTGTTCATGGCGTGCCGGAAGAAGCAGCGAGAAGGAGACGTGTTCGTCCCCGTCCGGGCTGCTGAATCGGGTGGAGGCGAGCACTTCGGGCGTGCGCCACGCGTGCATCTGCCACCACAGGGTGAAGGCCGCCATCCAGAACAAGGCAAGCGAAACGGCAGCGATGAAGACGGACGTAAGCAACAGATCCCCCCAGATCCCAAAGCCCCCTGTCGCGACGGTGCGTTACACCTGTCGCGTCACTGTGCAGAGATTAGGTGGGGACTGTGAAAAGGGGACGCTGCTCCGATAAATAGCGTGTTTCGGAATGGTGGGGACTAGGCGGGATCTTTCCGAACACGTGCCTTAATCGGACGCGCGAAATACACCCCGCCGTACCGGTATGTCCCGCGCTTCAGCCGCCCAGCGCGGCACGCAGCCGCTCCGGGTCGGTCGTCGGGGCGTCACACGTGAAGTTACGGCAGACGTACGCCGTTGGTTCACCGCCGACCAGGGGCCGGTCGCCGAGCAGCGGGAACTCGTCACTCTCCGGAGTACCGACCGCCACCACCGACCCCGGAGCCGCACCCAGAAGTGCCGTACGGTGCAAGGCTTTTGTGGCCGGATCGTCGATTGCCGGACCGACCACCGCGACCTCACGCGGCCCGTCGAGCAACGCCTCCGCGACGGCCAGCCCCCAGCCGACGAACCGGGGCACACGCGGCCCGAGCGCCTTGACCACACCCAGCGCCCGCTCCGCCGCGGTGCGATGGGCCTCCGATCCGGTCTGGGCCGCGTAACCCAGCAGCGCGCCCGCCGCCGCGGTCCAGCCGGACGGCGTCGCGTTGTCGGTCGGGTCCTGCGGCCGCCGGATCAGCCGCTCGGCGTCGGCCGCCGTGTCGAACAGGGCGCCCGACTCCGGGTCCGCGAACCGGGCCAGGACGTGGTCCAGGAGGAACCCGGCGAACTCCAGCCACACGCCCTCCCCGGTGACGGAGGCCAGCGCGAGGAAACCCTCCGCCACGTCGGCGTAGTCCTCCAGCACCCCCGCGTTGGCCCCGGCCCGACCGTCCTTGCTGGTGCGGGCGAGCCGCGCGTGATCGTCGAGATGCAGCCGTACGAGGAGATCGGCGGCCCCGACCGCCGCCTCGACCAGGTCGGGGCGGTCGAAGTAGGCGCCGGTCTCGGCCAGCGCCGCGACCGCGAGCCCGTTCCAGGCGGCGACGACCTTGTCGTCACGGCCGGGGGCAGGCCGCTGCGCCCGGCTCCGCAGCAGCCGCTCCCGGACGGACTCGATCCTCTCGGCGTCGTGCCCGCCCTCCCGCTGCGGGAGTTGCAGGACGGAGGAGCCGTGCTCGAAAGTGCCCTCCTCGCTCACCCCGAAGTGCTCGGCGGCCAGACGCGCGTCCTCCTCGCCGAGCACCTCGGCCAGCTGCCCGGGCGTCCACACGTAGTACACGCCCTCGACGTGCCGCCCCGTCCCGTCGTCGCTGTCGGCGTCGAGCGCCGAGGCGAACCCGCCCTCGCTCGTCCGCAGTTCCCGCACCATGAAGTCGGCGGTCTCCAGCGCGACCCGCCGGGCCAGCTCCGATCCGGTGGCCCGCCAGAGGTGGGCGTAGACCCGGCAGAGCAGGGCGTTGTCGTAGAGCATCTTCTCGAAGTGGGGCACGACCCAGTCCCGGTCCACCGAGTAGCGCGCGAAGCCGCCGCCGAGCTGGTCGTAGATCCCGCCCCGGGCCATGCGCTCACAGGTGTCCCGCGCCATCTGGAGCGCGCCCTCGGCGCCGGTCCGCGCGTGATGCCGCAGCAGGAACTCGATCACCATGGACGGCGGGAACTTCGGCGCCCCGCCGAATCCGCCGCGCTGCGGGTCGTACTCCCGGGTCAGCCCGAGCAGCGCCTGCGCGAGCTCCTCCTCACCGGGTGCCCTGCTGTCGCCGTAGGAGATCTCCCGCCCCGCCAGATCCCGCACGATCTTCCCCGCGACCTCGGCAACCTCTTCGCGCCGCTCGGTCCAGGCCTGCCCGACCCCGTCGAGCACCTGCCGGAACGACGGCATGCCGTGCCGGGGCTCCGGCGGGAAATACGTCCCGAAGTAGAACGGCTCGGCCTCCGGTGTCAGGAACACGGTCATCGGCCAGCCGCCCTGGCCGGTGGCCGCCTGGACGGCCTCCATATAGACGGCGTCGACGTCGGGGCGCTCCTCACGGTCGACCTTGACCGGGACGAACTGCGCGTTGAGCCGGTCGGCGGTCTCCGGGTCCTCGAAGGACTCGTGAGCCATGACATGACACCAGTGGCAGCTGCTGTACCCGACGCTCAGCAGCACCGGCACACCGCGCCGCCGGGCCTCCTCGAACGCCTCGGCCGACCAGGGCCACCAGTCGACGGGGTTGTCGGCGTGCTGGAGAAGATAGGGGGACGTCTCGTGGGCCAGTCGGTTCGGCATACGGTCCATCCTGCCGCAGTACCCCGGAAACACCGGACAGCACCGGGTACGGCGCGGCCGGTGCGCGGGGCGGGCCCGCACGCGTCCCGATGATCCCGCCCTCTCCCCTCCGACCAACATCGGCAGCACACTTGACCGTGCAACCCGTTGCCGCCGGAGGGGGAATGACATGCGGGACAGTCATCGGGCCGAGGCCGAACGGTTGTTGGCCCGGGCCGTCGAGGAGGAGGTGCGCCGGTCCGGCGGGCGCACCGACGGGAGCGTGCTGTTGTCACGGGCGCGCGGCTCACTGGACGCCATGGCCCAGACGGCCGCCGAGGAGTACGAGGCGTACACGCGCGCGCAGGACGCGGCGCGGGCCGGGCAGCTCACGTTCGGACAGCGGTACGCGCGCGAGGGCGCCGGCACCCCCCTGCTGGTGGCCGGTGTCGCGGCGGTGGCCGCCGCGGTCGCCGATCTGGCGCTCGGTACCGGTGCGGGCACGGCGCTGGGCGCGGGAGTGACCGTGGGTGTGGTGGGTGCGGCGGCGACGGTGGTGAAGGTGGCGGGCTCGCACGTGCCGGCCGCCCATCACCGGGCGGGCGCCATCGGTCAGCCCGGCGGCCCCGAGCAGTTGCGTCTGCAGTGGCTGACGGCGCTGGAGGTGCGGGGCATCCGTCCGTTCCTCGACCAGCAGCGGGTACGGAACGCCTCCACCGGACCGAAGAGGACGGGGCCGCGGCTGCGCGGCACCGACAAGAGCGCGGCGGCCCGCGGGCGCAGTGTGCTGCAGCAGTCGTTCGGTCAGCTGCCCGAGCCGGCGGATCCGTTCGCGGGGCGTCGGCAGGAGCTGGGGCGGATCCGGCAGTGGGTACAGGCGGCCCGCGCGAGCACCGAGACTCGGCCGACGGTCGTGGTGCTGCACGGTGCCCCCGGCAGCGGTCGTTCCGCGCTCGCGGTCCGGGCCGCCCACGACCTCCGGGACCAGTTCCGCGGTGCCTGCCTCGTCGATCTGCGCGGTGACAGTCCGGAGGAGCCTCCGCTGCCGACCCGCGACGCGCTGCTGCACCTGCTCAACCGTCTCGGCGCCCCGCGCGAGCAACTGCTGTTCCGGGAGCGCTCCTCCCCCGACCAGCAGGTCAAGCGCCTGGGTGAGCTCTACCAGCAGCATCTGACCGGGGTACCGGTGACGATCATCCTGGACGACGCCCCGGATCCCGAGCAGGTCCGCGCCCTCGTCCCCGAGCGCTCCGACAGCCTGGTCCTGGTGACCGCCCGCAAGCCGCTCGAGCTGCCCGCCGGGCTCTCGGCCTGGGTGCACCAACTGCCGGTCGAGTCGCTGGACGGGGCGGGCGCCGAGGAGCTGCTGGGCGCGGCGGCGCAGGACGGTTCCGGTCCCTACGACGCCGAGGCCACCGACCGGATCGGCCTGCTGTGCGGCGGGCTGCCGCTGGCGCTGCGGATCGCGGGCTCGTCCCTGGGCCCGCGCTCGCCCCGCCGGCTGGCCACCGATCTGGAGGCGTACGGGCCGGTGGAGCCCGTCGAGCGGGTGCTGTGGCTGCGCTACACCGACCAGGCGGACGCGGCACGCCGGTTGTTGCGCCGGCTGGCGCTCGCCGGCCGGGCCTCGCTGGGCGCCGCGGCGGCCGCCGCGCTGCTGGCCACGGACCGGACGGAGGCGGGAAGCCGGTTGGAGGCCCTGGCCCGGGCAGGACTGATCGACCATGTCCGCGGTGACCGTTACCGCCTGCACGACTCGGTCCGCGCCTTCGCCCAGGCGCGGCTGGCCGACGAGGAGGAGCCGGCCGAGCGTACGGCGGCGCAGGAGCGGCTGATCGTGAACTACGCCGAGCTGGCGGACTCGGTGCTGCGACTGGTCGACGGCAACATGTCGACCCGCTCGGACCGGTTCAGCCCGCACGGCTTCACCTCTCTCGACGAGGCGTTGCGCTGGCTGGACGACGAGTCGAGCTTCATCACGGCGACGCTCCGGCACGCGGAGGGCGTCGACCAGGGTGCCGTGCTGAACCTGCTCGGCGCCCTGTGCGACTACTGCCTGCTGCGCGGCGACCTCTACCGGCTGGGTGAGATCAGCGAGCTGGCGCAGGCCGTCGACCAGGGGCTGCTGGTGCGCTCGGTGCAGTGGCGTACGGGTATCGCGGCCCGTCAGCTGGGCGAGCTGGACAAGGCGCGGACGACGCTGACCTCGGTGGTCGACCTGTACATGGAGGCGCATCACGACGCGGGCGCGGCCCGCGCGCTGTGTTCGCTCGGCATCACGCTGCATCACCAGGGCAACCTCGCCGAGGCGGCGGAGAGACTCCGGGAGGCGCTGGAACTACAGGCGGCACCCGAGCTGGACACGGACCGTGCCTGGACGATGCACGCGCTGGCGGCGGTGGAGCGCGACCGCGCCCACGTCTCCGAGTCGCTGGACCTGCTGACCCGCTCGCTGGTCCTGCACCGGGCGGGCGAGTCGGTGCACGGTGAGGCGTGGGCCCACTTCCAGCTCGGCCAGCTGGGCCTGCGCATGGGTGACGTGCCGCGCGCGGAGTCGGAGCTGCGGACCGCCCTGGACCTGTACGGCCGCACCCGCGACGCCCGCGGCGAGGCCTGGGCGCTGACCCAGCTGGCGCGGGCCCGTCTGGTGGACGGCGATCCCGTCACGGCGGTGGACGGCCTGCGGCAGGCGGCCGCGCGCCACCGCGACAACGAGGACGCCCGCGGCGAGGGCTGGACGGTGTACTACCTGGGACAGGCCCTGGAGGAGACGGGCGACCTGGAGCACGCGGTCCGTGAACTGGAACGCTCGCGCACGATGTTCTCGCGGATGCGGGACGTGTACGGCCTCGCCTGCGCCCGGCATCATTCGGCCCGGGTCACGCGTGACCAGCGCGCCGCCCAGACGGGCTCGTTGCGCAACTCCGGCTTCGCCCGGCAGCTCCTGGTCGACGCCCGCGCCGACTTCCAGCGCATCGGGGTCGCCCACGGCGAGGCCTGGACGTGCCTGGAGCTGGTGGTCGTCGACGCGGGCAACGGCCGTACGGGGCAGGCGCTGGAGCTGTGCGACGAGGCGGCGGCCCTGTTCGCGTCGTACGGCGACCGCCGCGGTGAGGACTGGGCCCGCTTCCTGCGCTGCACCCTGTTGCCGTACGCGGCTCCCGGCGGTGTGGAGGTCGGCACGGCGGTGGCCCAGCAGGAGCTGGCGGAGCTGTCCCGCGCGGGGCATCCGTCCCGGGACGGGAAGCTGGAGGACTGTCTCGAGGCGTACCAGCTACTGCTGGAGCGGGGGGTCGACCTGGACGCGGGATGGCAGGCATGGCGGCTCGGCATGGTGCCGAACCGCCACGCGCGGGAGGTGATGGGGGTGGCGGTGCCGGCCGAGCGCTGACGCCCGGCGGCGGACCGGCGCCCTCCGCCTCCGCGCGGGTCAGCCCCGCGGGGCCTTGCTGTCAGCCGCCTTGCCGTCGGCCGAGGCGCCCTCGGCCGCGGCTGCGGCCTCCGGGTCGGAGTCGGCGGGCTGCTTGAAGTCGACCTTGCCCATGTGCTTGCTCATCGACTTCATCAGGGCCCACACCGCCAGGGCCATCGCCGCGAAGACGATGAAGCCGAGGACGCCGGGGGTGACCTTGTTCTCGTCCACCTCCTTGGCGAGGGGGACGAGATGCGTCATTGCCAGGCTTGCGCTTGCACTCATGTCAGGCATTGTCGCGGATGCCCGCAAAGAGGTCGTCCTCGGGGAGGGAGCTGTCCACGAGGGACTTCGCGAGCTCGTACTCCTCGGTCGGCCAGACCTCCCTCTGGAGGTCCATCGGGACGCGGAACCAGCCGCCGTCGGGGTCGATCTGCGTGGCGTGCGCGATCAGTGCCTTGTCGCGGATCTCGAAGAACTCGGCGCACGGGATGTGCGTGGTCAGCGTGCGCTCGGTGCGCTCGAACTCCGACCACCGCTTGAGCCAGTCCCCGTACGGCGACTCGAGGCCGCGGTCCAGCAGCGCGTTGTGCAGCGCCTCGGTGCGCGGGCGGTTGAAGCCCTGGTTGTAGTACAGCTTCAGCGACTGGTACGCCGGGCCGAACTCGGCCTCGGGGTACTTCTCGGTGTCCGCCGCGCCCTCGAAGGCCACCATCGAGATCTTGTGGGTCATGATGTGGTCGGGGTGCGGGTAGCCGCCGTTCTCGTCGTAGGTCGTGATCACCTGGGGACGGAACGAGCGGATCTGCTTCACCAGCTCACCGGCCGCCTTGTCGACGTCCTCCAGGGCGAAGCAGCCCTCGGGGAGCGGCGGCAGCGGGTCGCCCTCGGGCAGGCCGGAGTCGACGAAGCCGAGCCACTCCTGCTTGACGCCGAGGATCTCGCGGGCCTCGTCCATCTCCTTCTTGCGTACCTCGTGGATGTGCTCCTCGATGTACTTGTCGCCCTGCAGCTTCGGGTTGAGGATGGAGCCGCGCTCCCCACCGGTGCAGGTCACGACCAGTACGTCCACCCCCTCGGACACGTACTTCGCCATGGTGGCCGCGCCCTTGCTCGACTCGTCGTCGGGGTGGGCGTGCACGGCCATCAGTCGCAGCTGGTCAGTCAAGACTCAATCCTCGTAAGTCGGCGCCCGGTGTGAACGGGTGCGATCGGCGGCTTCTATAGTGACCGAATCGGGGGGCGAATAATTCCGGGGCCGGGTTCTCGGAGCCCCTTCGGGGCCTCGGTCCCGCCCTGCCGAGAGGACGATCATGAGTACGGCGAGCACGCGGCTGCCCGAGGGCCGGTACGGCCGCTCCTCGGACGAGCGTTCGGACCGCAGGCTCAAGACCGTCGGTGCCGTCCTCGCGGTGGCGCTTCTCACTCTGGTCGGCTACTTCGCCTACCACTACGTCGGTGAGAACGAGATCAGCGCGCAGGTGATCACCTTCGATCCCTCGAAGGACGCGGTGAAGGTGCATCTGGAGGTCCGCAAGGACTCCGGTGCCAGTGGTTACTGCACCCTGCGGTCCCAGGCGGCCAACGGCGCCGAGGTGGGCCGGGCCGACTTCCACTTCGACGGGAGCGACACCCGCATCGACCGGGTCGTCACGCTGCGTACCACCTCGCCGGGCACGACGGCCGAGCTCCTGGGCTGCCACTCCGACTGACCTCAGCCCGAATACGTAGACGCTGACCTGCGCTGACGTAGTTCTGGGGGCTTATGTCCTCCCCCTTACGCCGCTGAATTGTTAGGCTCGTGGTTTCGCCCTTCCGTGAAAGAACATTCTTCTGGGTAGGGCGATGCTTTGTATCCCCAGTACCTACGAGGAGCACCTGTGACCCAGACCAGCGAGAACGTCACCTGGCTGACCCAGGAGGCGTACAACAAGCTCAAGGACGAGCTTGAGTACCTTACTGGTCCTGCGCGCACGGAGATCGCCGCCAAGATCGCGGCCGCGCGCGAGGAGGGCGATCTGCGTGAGAACGGCGGGTACCACGCGGCCAAGGAGGAGCAGGGCAAGCAGGAGCTCCGTGTGCGCCAGCTGACCCAGCTTCTGGAGAACGCCCAGGTCGGTGAGGCACCGAGCTCGACGGACGGCACGGTCGCGCCCGGCATGGTCGTGACGATCGCCTTCGACGGCGACGAGGACGACACCCTGTCGTTCCTGCTCGCCTCCCGCGAGTACGCCAGCGCCGACATCGAGACCTACTCGCCGCAGTCCCCGCTGGGCACCGGCGTGATGGGCCACAAGGTCGGCGAGGACGCGGAGTACGAGTTGCCCAACGGCAAGCGCGCCTCCGTGAAGATCCTCAAGGCCAAGCCCTACAGCGCCTGATCCCGCCCCGCACGCCCTTGACAGGCCCCCGGCGTCCGCGTGACGCCGGGGGCTTCGTCATGCGGTCGCGGACCGGTACTTGCGGACCGACAGCGTTCTGAAGATGAGGATGATCAGGACGGAGTAGATCAGCGAGGCCCACACCGGATGCACCATGGGCCAGGCGTCCGACGTGGACTGGCCCGGGTTGGCGAAGAGCACCCGGCATGCCTGGACGGTGGCGCTGAAGGGGTTCCACTCGGCGACATGGCGCAGCCACGGGGTCATGTGACTGGTGTCCACGAACGCGTTGGAGATGAAGGTCACCGGGAAGAGCCAGATCAGTCCGCCGGAGGTGGCCGCCTCGGGTGTGCGGACGGACAGGCCGATCAGGGCGCCGATCCAGGTGAACGCGTATCCGAGCAGGAGCAGCAGGCCGAAGGCGCCGAGGACCCGGCCGGCGTTGGTGTTGCCGTCGGACCCGACGCGCCAGCCGACCAGGAGGGCGACCACCGCGAGCACGAGCAGGGTCAGCGCGGTCTGCACGAGGTCGGCGAGCGTGCGCCCGGTCAGCACCGCGCCGCGTGCCATGGGAAGTGAGCGGAAGCGGTCGATGAGGCCCTTGTGCATGTCGTCGGCGATGCCCGCGCCCGAACTCGCGGTGGCGAACGTGACGGTCTGCGCGAAGATGCCCGCCATCAGGAAGTTCTTGTAGGCGGTGGCGCTGCTGCTGCCGCCGATCTGCATGGATCCGCCGAAGACGTAGCTGAACAGCACCACGAACATGATCGGCTGGATCAGCCCGAAGATCACCATCTCCGGGATGCGGGACATCCGGATCAGGTTGCGCTGGGCGAGCACCAGCGAGTCACGCACGGACTGGCTCAGGGCGTTGGCGGGCGCCGCGACGCGCGCGGCCTCGGTACTGGCGCTCACTGGGTGGCCTCCTTCTTCTGCTGGGGGGCCTTGGCGTCCGCCGGCCCGCCGTTCGCCTCGTCCGCCGTCTCGGCCAGGTGACCGGTGAGGGAGAGGAAGACGTCGTCCAGGGTGGGGCGGCGCAGGCCGATGTCGTCGATCTCGATACCGCGGGCGTCGAGTTCCCGGATGACCTCGGCGAGGAGCTTGGCGCCGCCGGTGACGGGGACGGTGAGCTTGCGGGTGTGGTCCTCGATGGAGGTCTCCCCCTTGCCGAAGCCGGCCAGCACCTCGGCGGCGGTCGCGATGTGGTCGCGCTCGTGGACGACGACCTCGACGCGCTCGCCGCCGGTGCGGGCCTTGAGCTGGTCGGAGGTGCCGCGGGCGATGACCTTGCCCTGGTCGACCACCGCGATGTCGTGGGCGAGGTGGTCGGCCTCCTCCAGGTACTGCGTGGTCAGCAGGAGGGTCGTGCCGCCGGAGACGAGTTGCTTGATGACCTCCCACAGCTGCTGGCGGTTGCGGGGGTCCAGGCCGGTCGTCGGTTCGTCCATGAACATCACGGGCGGGGAGACGACCAGGGCCGCGGCCAGGTCGAGCCGGCGGCGCATGCCTCCGGAGTAGGTCTTCGCGGGGCGGTCGGCGGCGTCGGTGAGGTGGAACTGCTCGAGCAGCTCCTCGGCCCGGGCCTTCGCGGCCTTGGCCTTCATCTGGTAGAGCCGGCCGACCATCTGGATGTTCTCGCGGCCGGTCAGGTACTCGTCGACGGCGGCGAACTGGCCGGACAGGCCGATGGACCGCCGTACCTCGTTGGGCTGCTTGAGCACGTCGAGGCCGGCCACGACCGCCCTGCCGCTGTCGGGGCGCAGGAGCGTGGTCAGACAGCGGACCGTCGTCGTCTTGCCCGCGCCGTTCGGCCCGAGCAGGCCCAGCACGGTGCCCTCGGGGACGTCGAGGTCGACGCCGTCCAGAGCCTTTACGTCGCCGAAGGTCTTGACCAGGCCTTCGGCATAGATGGCGCCTGGCATGTGGTACTCCACGTCGTTGGGGATTCTGTCGTCACGGTTTTCCGGAAAACGGTTGGCGCCAGGGACACGACTGACGCTAAGAACACGGGGGCGCCAGGTACACGGTTGACGCCGGGAAATGGGTTGGGTCGGCGCTGGGAACACGGGCTGGTGCGGGCCGCCGGGCGGGACGGTGGACTCCACGAGACACACCATAACGCGATGTATCGCGTCTCTCAATGGAGTTTTCCGAACGAGTGACAACCGGGTCCCCGACCTCAGCCGATGACCGTGTAGCCCGCCTCGCGCAGAGCCCGGCCGACCTCGACGCAGTGCGCCGGCCCCTTCGTCTCCAGGTGCAGCTCCACCTCCGCCTCCGTGAGCCCGAGCCGCGGATCGGTGCGTACGTGGCTCACGTCCAGGACGTTAGCGTCCACCACTGACAACACCCCCAGAAGTGTCGCGAGCGCACCCGGCCGGTCCGTCACCCGCAGTCGTACGGCCAGGTAGCGGCCCTGCGCGGCCATGCCGTGGGTCAGGATGCGCTGGAGCAGCAGCGGATCGACGTTGCCGCCGGACAGGACCGCCACCACCGGCCCCTCGAACGAACGCGGGTCGCTCAGCAGCGCGGCGACCGGGCTCGCCCCGGCCGGCTCGACGACCTGCTTGGCCCGCTCCAGGCACAGCAGCAAGGCGGCGGACAGCTCGTCCTCGGTGACCGTGCGGACCTCGTCCACCAGTTCGCCGATGATCCCGAACGGCACGTCACCCGGCCGCCCGACCTTGATGCCGTCGGCCATCGTCGCCGGGTTCTCGATCGACACCGGGCGCCCGGCCGCCAGCGAGGGCGGGTAGGCGGCCGCGCCCGCCGCCTGCACGCCCACGATCCGCACGTCCGGCCGCAGCGACTTCACCGCGACCGCGAGACCCGCCGCGAGCCCGCCCCCGCCGATGCCCACGACGACCGTGCGCACCTCCGGGCACTGCTCCAGGATCTCCAGACCGACCGTGCCCTGACCCGCGATGATGTCGGCGTGGTCGAAGGGGTGGATGAACACCGCGCCCGTCTCGGCCGCGTACTCCTGCGCCGCGGCCAGGGTCTCGTCCACCACCTGGCCGTGCAGGCGCACCTCGGCGCCGTACTCCTGCGTGGCGCTGATCTTCGGCAGCGGGGCGCCCCGGGGCATGAACACCGTGGACCGCACGCCGAGCAGCGCGGACGCCAGCGCCACACCCTGCGCGTGGTTGCCCGCGCTCGCCGCGACGACACCGGCGGCCCGCTCCTCGGGCAGCAGCCCGGCGATCCGGACGTACGCGCCGCGCAGCTTGAACGATCCCGTCCGCTGGAGGTTCTCGCACTTGAGGTGCACCGGCCCGCCCACCAGCTGGGACAGGTGCCGGCTGCCCTCCATCGCGGTCGTCCGCGCCACGCCCGCCAGCATCTTCTGGGCGCCGCGTACGTCATCGAGTGTGACCGGCGGCAAGGGGTCGGCCGTACGGTGGTTCATGACTCGAGTCTCGCAGTTCACAGGCGGGAACCGCTGCTGTGACCAACCCCCGAGACTGGTTTCCCCAGCGTCGGTACGGCCCGCCTCCCGGCCGCGTACCCTGTCCCCCAACCCAGCACCCCTTTCATGAAGTGAGCCTCCGGCCATGCCCACAACACCTGAAATGTCGATGGACATGACGACCGTCGGTGACCCCGGTCTCCTCGACACGCTGCAGCACGAGGTGGCGGTGTTCGCCCGCCGTGCCGAACAGACCCGGCTCGGCGGCGTCGGGCAGGTGCGCAACTCCATGGACCGCGCCGCATACCTGCTGCTCAACCGCCTCGACAAGGAAGGCCCGATGGGCGTCAAGGCGCTCGCAGCGAGCATGGGCATCGACTCGTCGACGGTCACCCGCCAGGTGGCGCCGCTGGTCGACACCGGCCTCGTCAAGCGCACCTCGCACCCGGAGGACGGGCGGGCCGTGGTACTCCAGCTGTCCCCGCGCGGGCAGTCGCGCCTGGAGGAAGTGCGCTCGTCACGGCGTCAGTTGATGGCCGAACTGACGCACGACTGGGAGCCGGGGGAGCGCGAGGCGTTCTGCACGCTCCTCACCCGCTTCAACACCGCCCTGTCCACTCGGATGGCGGCCTCGGGACTCTCGGGGTCGGAGGGGCCGACGGCGTCCTGAGCACTGTCCCGCGCGTGCGCGTGCGGGCCCGGTTTCGGGCGGGTCGGCTGTCGGCGGGCCCGCGCGCGTGCGGCTTGTCCGCGGACGGCGTCGTCGTGAGCACCGGTCGTGCTCACGCGGCTCTTGACCGAAAGGCCACCCCTGGCCTCATATGAGACCGGGGCCCCGGTCTCGCGTGGATCCGAGGCCGTACGCGGATCAGCGCTTCGTCACGCCGGCCGGGCCCCGTTTCGTCAGGTCGCCCTCAGGGGGAGGCGCCGTGCGACAACAACATGCGTCCGAAAGTGCCCGCCGGGCCCGGGAGTGCGAGGCGTTCGTCGCGGGCGCGGCCGGGCGGCTCCTGCATACCGCCACCCTGCTCACGGCGGAGGCACCGGGCGACAACCCGCGTGCCCGGCGCCTGCTGACGCTGTCCCTCGCCCACACGTACGCCTGCTGGGACCGGCTGCGCGGCGAGGACCCGTACGACCGTGCCCGCCAGTACCTGGCCACCCGCTTCGCGCGCGGGGCGTGGCACCAGTACGGCGGCCTCGGCCGGGGCCGCCCCCACCCGGGCAGCCCGCTGGCCGTGCTCACGCCCCAGGAACGCCTGATCGTGGTTCTCAGGCTCTACGAGGGCGTCGCCGAGGAACAGGCCGCGGCCCTGCTCGGAATGCCCTCGGAACGCGTCCACGCGATCTGCGACCGGGCGACGGCCACCCTGCTGCATCCGCCGCCCAGGCCCGCGCCCTCGGTGGTCGGGGCGAAGGTGGCGGCCTCGTGAACCGGACCCAGCGGGAGGCCGCCGTACGGGGCATCATGGACGGCGCACAGCCCCAGGTGCCGCCCGACCTCTACACCGACGTCGTACGCCGGGGCGGCCGCATGGTGCGCCGCAGGACGGTCGCACGCCGGCTGATGTGGCTGGTGCTGTTCGCCGCGAGCGTGGCCTTCGTCGTCTGGGCGCTGACGGCCCGGCCGTGGGTGGAGCCGCCGTCGGAGACGACTCCACCGCTCACGGGCTGGTGATCCCGGTTCACGTGCGGACCGGTGATCCCGCGCGCGGGCCGGTGATCCGGCCCGCCGCCGTTGTGGCCGCCGCAGTGGCCGGCCGCTATCGGCCGAGCGCCTGCTGAAGGTCCTGCAGGAGGTCGTCGATGTTCTCGATGCCCACGGAGAGCCGTACGAGATCGGCGGGCACCTCGAGGGCCGAGCCGGCCGCCGACGCGTGCGTCATGCGCCCGGGGTGCTCGATCAGGGACTCGACGCCGCCCAGGGACTCCCCGAGCGTGAACACCTTGGCGCGGTTGCAGACCTCGACGGCCGCCTCCTCGCCGCCCTCGACCTGGAACGAGACCATGCCGCCGAAGGACCGCATCTGCTTGGCGGCGACCTCGTGACCGGGGTGCTCCGGCAGCCCCGGGTACAGGACGTTCGTCACGCGCGCGTGGCGGGTGAGCATGTCGGCGACCTTCGTGGCGTTCTCGCTGTGGCGGTCCATGCGCACCGAGAGGGTCTTGGTGCCGCGCAGCACCAGCCAGGAGTCGAAGGGCCCGGCGACCGCGCCCATCGCGTTCTGGTGGTACGCCAGCTCCTCCCCCAGCTGCGGGTCGCTGACGACCAGGGCGCCGCCGACGACGTCCGAGTGGCCGCCCATGTACTTGGTCAGGGAGTGCACCACGACGTCCGCGCCGAGCGACAGCGGCTGCTGAAGGTACGGCGTGGCGAAGGTGTTGTCGACGACCAGCCGGGCGCCCGCGTCCCGGGAGACCTGGGCAAGGGCCGCGATGTCGGTGATGCCGAGCAGCGGGTTGGAGGGGGTCTCCACCCACACGGCCTTGGTCTTCGGGGTGACGGCGGCCCGTACGGCGGCGGGGTCGCTGGTGTCGGCGACCGACCACTCCACGCCCCAACGGGAGACGACCTTCGCGAACAACCGGAACGTGCCGCCGTACGCGTCGTTGGGGATGACCACGTGGTCGCCGGGGCTGAGCAGCGTACGCAGCAGGCAGTCCTCGGCCGCCAGTCCGGACGCGAACGCGAGACCGCGGCGACCGCCCTCCAGGGCGGCGAGGTTCTCCTCGAGTGCGGTCCTGGTCGGGTTGGCGCTGCGGCTGTACTCGTAGCCGCCGCGCAGGCCGCCGACGCCGTCCTGCTTGTAGGTCGACACCTGGTAGATCGGCGGGACGACCGCGCCGGTCAGGGGATCGGCGGTGTTGCCCGCGTGGATCGCGAGGGTCTCGAAGTGCTGACTGATGTGCCTGTCGCTCATGAGCACCGAGGGTAGTGCGCTCGCGGGACCGGTGTCGGACGGCGGGGCGCGGCAGGCCGGACGGCCGAGCTCGCCCCGCCCGCGCCGGCGGCCCGTGACGCGGGTTTTCCACAGGTCGCGGGGCCAGGTTGGCCAATTGTCGGCGCCGTCTGGTTCGCTTGTGGCATGGAGATTCTGTGGGTCCTGATGGCGCTGGTCATGCTCGGCTTCGTGCTGCTTCCGTTCCTGAGGCGCAGGCGCGGCATGATCGAGCAGGTGTCGCCGGGCCACCCGGACGCCGCGGACCCGGCGGACTACGGCTTCGCCCGGCAGGAGGAGCTGGACATCCGCATGCCCGGCCCCGACCAGGATCTGCTGGACGTCCTGGACGTGGTGCAGCACACCCAGGACTACCGCGCGGCCGCGCAACTCCTCGCGGGCACGGGGAGCCAGGGTGAGCTGCTCTGGCAGCGCGTGCAGGCCTTCGCGGGCGCAGCGTCCCTGGAGCTGCAGCAGCGGCCCGGCGGGGTCGGCGAGACTCCGGGCGGTCAGTGGCTGAGGGTGTGGCGGGCCGAGGCGCCCAAGGACGCGGGTGGTGCGGCCGTGCACGCGGAGTTCCTGGTGCAGCAGGCGTGGCGTACCTCGACGCCCGGCACGGACGAGTTCCGGATCATCATGGAGGAGGCGAGGTCGGCGTGCGGCGACGCGGCGCTACTGGCCCCCGGTGACCCGATCCCGTACATCGTCGAACTGTCGGTGGCCCGCGGACTCGCCTACTCCCAGGCGGAGTTCGAGCAGCTCTGGCTGAAGATCCTGGACCGTGCACCGGCCCATATGGGAGCCCATCTGGCCGCCCTGCACTACTGGTGCGAGAAGTGGCACGGCTCGCGCGAGCTGGCGACCTCGTTCGCGGAGGCCGCCGCGGCCCGCGCGCCCCAGGGCTCCCTGCTCGCCGCGATGCCGCTGTTCTCGGTCTTCGAGCACCTGCCCGAGGTGAACCTGGTCAGCACCTTCTACCAGAGCGAGGTCGTGACCAAGGCGATCCACAGCGCCCTGCACGCCGTCCACTCGGCGCGCTCCGACGATCCCATGCTCGCCCACGTCCGCCACCTCCTGATCTTCTTCCTGGTCCGCTCCGAGCGCTGGGCCGAGGCCATGAACCAGCTGATACACGTCGACGGCCACGTCGGCGCCCTCCCGTGGACCCTGACCGCCGACCCGGCGGCGGAGTTCGCGGTCTACCGGGCGCTCGCGGTGGCGGGCTACGAGGCGAACGGGGGCAGCCCGGCCACGCTGCCGCACTGACGCGCCGGAATGGACGCTGTGGTCCGACGCGCCGTGGAGCCACCGCCCGTGACCCGGCTGTCCGACGCGCGAGGCCACCATGACTCGACGGGCTGACGCGCCGAGGTCGTCGTGACTCCACGGGCTGACGCGCCGAGGCCATGGCCGGTGGCGGGCTGACGCGCCGAGGCCGTCGCCGGTCGCGGGCTGACGCGCCATGGCCATGGTGAGCGGCGGGCTGGCGCGCCGGAACCTGACGGTCCGCCCTCGGCCCCGGCCGCCGGTGCGCGTCTTGCTCCGCGACGGATCGGTCGGTCATACTCCGCCCTCACGCCTGTGTTGGTCATGAGCACGCACACCCCATGCCTCCCGTGACCACCCGGGCCGGACTCATGCTCTTGCGATCCTCGGATCCGTCCTGTGAGGGAATCTCTGCCCGATGCGCACGACTCTGCGCGCGCTTCGCGCTCTCCTGCTGCTCGCCAGCCTGTTCATGCTGCGCACTCCGCGCGGCGAGACCAGGGCGGGCCTGCCCGTCACGGAGACCGACGAGCCGGAACTGTGGCGCACCGTGCGGGAACTGGCCGACCGGGTCGGCACCCGTGCCCCCTCCCACATCCTCCTCACCGCCGACGTCGACGCCGCCGTGACCGAGGACGCCCGTCTGCTCGGGCTGCTGCCCGGACCGCGCAGGCTCCACCTCGGCGTACCCCTGGTGCAGGGTTTGTCGGAGGCGCAGCTGCGGGCCGTCCTCGCCCACGAACTGGGCCACCACGCCGAAGCCGACACCCGCCTCGCCACCCTCGCCGTGCGCGGCCGCGCCCAGGTCCTGCACACCGTCGCGCACTTCGAGCAGCGGGCCGCCAGGGCGAAGGCCCGCGAGCAGCTCCGACAGGAGAGGAGGAACAGCGGAGGCAAGGCCGGGGGAAGGAAGACCGCGGAGGCCGACACCGTCCACGCGGGCATCACCCACCGCACGACGGCCAGGATCCACACCGCCTACGCCAGGCTGTACCTCCGCTCCACGCTCGCCGTCGCCCGCCGTCAGGAGTACGCCGCCGACGACGCCGCCGTCCGGATCGCCGGCCGGGACGCCACCGCGTCGGCACTGAGTGAGATCCCCGTGCTGGAGGCCGCGTTCGGGTTCTACATGGACAACTACGCCACGCTGGGCTCGGGCTCCGGGCTGCTGCCGCCGCGCGGCGAGGTGTACGGCGGCTTCGGCCGGATGCTCACCGCCCGCCAACTCGAGGTGGCCGGGCTGCGCGCGGAACTCCCCGTCGAGCCCTCGTCGCCGTACGACTCCCATCCGCCGGCGGCCGACCGCGTCCGCCGGATCGAGGAACTGCCCGCGGACGGGCGCACGAACGAGGCCCGGGGCGCGGCCCTCAGCCTCCTGTCCGACCCGGAGCGGATCATGCCCGCCCTGGAGGACACCTGCCTGGCCGACGACATACGACGCTTCGAACGCACCCGGGACTGGCAGGAACTGCTCGACCGCTCGATGACCGCCTCGCTCGCCTCCCGCAGCACACCCCTGCAGCAGGCGCTCGCGCTGTACACAGAGGACCGGCCGACGGTACCCGCGCTGCTCCGGGTGATCGAGGACGGCCGGCTGTGGCAGTTGGCGAAGCGGCTGCCACTGTCCGACCACGCGGGGGCCGTGCACGGACACGCCTTCCGCGAGTTCGTCCGCCCCACCCTGCACAAGTCGCTGAGCAGGATGGCCCTGGCCGAACTCAGCGCACGTTCGCTGCTGCGCTGGGAGTTCTCCTGGGAACGGGCGGCCGTCCCGCACCTGCGCCCCACCGCCGTCGGCACCGGGACCGACCTCGACGCGGCGGTCGTGTCGGCCGTCGCCGACGCCCCCGACACGGCCCCGCTGCGGGCGCTGCTGGCCGGCGGCGCCTGAAACCCGCCGCACGACCGGCGGACCGGCGCCACCCGGAACGAGTTGAGCGCCGCCGCCGGCCGGCGCGAGCACGGTGGCGAGACCGGCCGCCGCCCGCCGGAAACCGGAATGCCGAGCCGGTGGGCAGCGAGCGATGCCGGTGTGACGCAGGTACCCATAGGGTGCTTGCGTGACTGCCACCTTGAGTTCCACGAAAGCACGCGCCGCGCTCCGCACGTCGGCGCGTGCCTCCGCGGAGTTGCTGCTCATATTCCTGATGCTCGCGGTGACCTTGTGGGTCCTGGGCCGGATGTGGTCGGTCGTCTGGCCGCTCGTGGTCGGTCTGCTTCTGACCACACTGACCTGGCCACCGACCCGTTTCCTGCGCCGTCGCGGCTGGAAACCCGCCCTCGCCGCTTCGGCCGTGACCGTGCTGTTCCTCCTGGTCGTCCTGGGCGTCGTGGCACTGATCGCGGTGCCCGTGGCCTCCCAGTCCGGCGAGCTGACCGACGGCGTCAGCGACGGCATCCAGAAGTTGCGCGAGTGGGCCGCCGGGCCGCCGTTGAACATCGGTGACGCCCAGATCAACAAGGCCTTCGACACCGCGGTCTCCCGCGCCCAGGACGGCCTCGGCAGCATGGTCGGCACTGTCGTCACGGGAGTGAGCACCGTGGTGAACGGCTTGGTCACCGCCGTCCTGGCCCTCTTCCTGATGTTCTTCTTCCTCAAGGACGGCCCGCGGTTCCTGCCCTGGCTTGCCCGTCAGCTGCCCGGTCGGCTCGCCACCGACGTCCCGACCGTGGCCGCGCGCAGCTGGGACACCCTGGGAGCGTTCGTGCGCTCCCAGGCGGCCGTCGGCCTGCTCGACGCCGTCCTGATCGGCCTGGGCCTCTGGATTGTGGGGGTACCGCTGGTGCTCCCACTGGCGGTGCTGACCTTCGTCTCCGCGTTCGTGCCGATCATTGGCGCCCTGTTCGCCGGTTTCGTCGCGGTTCTCATCGCGCTGGTGTCCAACGGCCTCACGGACGCGTTGATCGTGCTGGCCATCATCGTCGGGGTGCAGCAGCTCGAGGGCAACGTCTTCCAGCCCATGATCCAAAGCCGTGGGCTCGGCCTCCACGCGGCAGTGATCCTGCTGGCGGTGACGTTGGGCGGCAGTCTGGCCGGCGTCGTGGGCAGTCTGCTCGCCGTACCGATCGCCGCGCTGATCGCGGTGGTCTGGGCCTACGTGCGAGAGCAGCTCCGAGAACCGCCGTCACACCCGGGGCCCGACGACTCGACCGCGGGCGCCGCCGCCCCGTCCTAGGTCTACGCATGCGCGCCTTCGTCACCGTTTCCGTTGGCGTGCGGAGCACCGACAACCGGCACGGTGCTGCGCCGGACGCTGTTCTGCGCCGCGGCGACCGCCCACCGAAATTCAGTGGCCGCCCGACCGAGCCGAACCCACGCCGTACGCCATGGAAGAACCCCAACGCGGGATCCGTGCGGCCCACACGGGGGCCACTGTCATCGTCTACCAGGCCTACCCGCCGGAGATCGACCTGCCGACCGCCCGCGAGGGCCGTTTCCCGGGCGGGTGGAAGCGGGACAGGATGACGTGGGTCATCAAGCCGCGCTCACAACCCTCGTCCAGCACAGAAGCTCTGTAACCCAGATGGGCTCTACTCCACTTCGATGCCGAAATCCCGAACAAGTGCCTCCAGGCCACCCGTGTAGCCCCTGCCGCCCAGGACGAAGTCCCAGTCTCCGTTCGACCTTCGACGGAAGGAGCCGAGTACCAGGGCGGTTTCGCGCGGCTGGCCGTCGGAGACGTCAAGTTGCCCCAGCTCAGCGAGCCCTGGGTCGCGTAGGCGGATGCATGCGTCCGTGAAGCCGGAGAGGTCGGCGTCCGGGTTGACCTCTGGGTCGATGGCGGCCACGAGTACGAACCGGTCAGCCTCGTCGGGCAACCCGTCGAACGAGACACAGATCGCGGCCTTGTCAGGTGCAGTGGCGGGAAGGGCGCGCACTGAGCCGTCCGGCGTCCGCGAGTTGTTGAAGAAGACGAAGTGGTCGTCGCTGAGGACCCGGTTGCCACGGCAGACGAGAGCACACACGTCCAAGGCGACACTTCCGGTCCACGACATACCCAAGACGTTGTAATCATCGGGCAGCCGAGTGTTCGGCCCCGAGGGCGTCGCCTGTGCTGAGACCTGCTGACCACGCTCCCCCAGTCGCCCACGCAGCCCATGGCGATGCAACAGATCGACGAGTTCAGAACCTGCAATGAGTTCCAGTGGCTTGCCGTTGGCGAAGGTGTGTGAGCCGGGCCCGAATCCCGACGTCGTCACGAGGACACCCTTGTTGGCGCCGGCGTCCTGAACGGTTCCGTACAAGTCCCGCACAGCGGTGGGCGGCACCGTGCTGCGGTATCGCTTCACCTGCACCACAATCTTGCCGCCTCGGATCGGCGTCGGATCCAGCGCATCGACGTCCACACCGCCGTCGTTGGACCGCTGGGTGGTCACCGCCTGCATCCCCATGGCACGGAAAAGATCGGCAACGAGATTCTCGAAGGCGATCGGGTCCATGGCAAACAGGTCTGGCTCCTCATCGCTGCCGTGGGAGACAACGCGGTTCCCGACCTCTTGTGGCCGCCTGCTCGGCCGCACGGGCGTGAGTTGGTCCGGTCGCACCGAGATCTGCCCGCGCAGTGCGTCGGCCAGGCAACTACCTGCGTCGACCTGCGCCAGGTGCAAGTCACGGAACGACGAGCGCGCGGCCATGACGGTTGCGAGGAAGATATGCCCCGGTCGGCCCGTCGTAGGGTCATGCCCATCGACGAACCCGTTCAAGGCCACTGACTCAAGCGCACCCAGCTCATCTGCGCCGAACAGCTCGTGCAGTACGAGAAGCATGCACTGGGCCAACACCTCCCCGTACAGAGCCCGGCGCTGGCCCATCGGACGAGGAGTCTCCTTGTCCTGGTCGACCCCGGACATGTACCGAACGGCCTTGACCTCCGGCACGATGCTGTAAGCGGGCAACTCCCAATCCAGCACCAACTGCCGTGCTGCCGGGTCGTAGGCAGCTGCCACCTGCCGCGGGAATCCTTCCGGCCATGCCGTCGAGGCGTAGAGGGCGGCAGTGAAGTACTCGATCACGGAATCGGGATCCTGGCGCCTCACGCCTTCGGTTATCGCACCGATGCCGGCGTTGTGCAGCCGTACATCTGCCAGCTGGGCATCGACCCACTGCTGGTACTCCCGCTGGTACGACGCCAGTTGTTGCTGCCGCTGAGCCTCCGCCGCCTGGGCAGCCTGCCAGTCACGCTCGAAGCGTGCTCGTGCTTCGGCCTGCGCCTGGGCCCTGCGACTCGCCGTCCAGCCGCTCTGTGTTTGGTAGTGACTGAAATCCGGCATGGGCACCGGCTGCGCCAATGGCCCTGGAGCGAAGGGTTGGACGTCCTCAGGTCGCATGAGAGAGACAGCCCTGAAAGCTGGAGCCCGGCAACCCGAGGCAAGTAGACCTTGCAACGACGCGACCTGAGCGTCCAACTCCTCCGTGCGCCGTAGAGCCTCTGCCTGTCGGTACTCACGATGGCTCTGTGCAGCTCGCCGTTGGTAGGCCCGCGCTTGCTGCTCGTGCTGTCTCCGCCGTCTGGCTTCGGCTTCCAACTGGCGCTGCTGCTGCCGTTGCATCTCAGCCCAGACGCCGACAGAACCACTAGAGCGACGACTCATGTCCTGCAGGCCCTCCCCAAAACGGGGGCAGCCGAACGGCACTTTGGTTGTCCCCGCAACCAGCTGTAACGAGACGACTCTATCCAGCAATCGCCATCTCGCATATCCACTCGTCAAAGGTAGCCCGCTCCCGCCATCCCCGCAGGTCAACGTGACTGGAGGGTAACTAGCATCCGCGCAAGGGCGCAGTACCCAAGCTGACTCTTTTCCCAGCGCTTGTCCCGGTGTGCGCACCCGCGACAGAAAGGTCTGTGAACGCGGCTTGACCTGGGTCATGAAGCCGCGTTCACAGCCTCCAGGGACCTGTACCTGACCGGTGGCCTGTATCAACCCCCTTGGGCGTGCCCGCCGAGGGATGGATCATGGCCGCGTGATGAAGTGGCCGAAGAAGGAAGCTCTGGTCGAGCAGCCGGATTGTGAGCCGGAACTCTCCGCGTACCAACAATCGATGCGAAAGAGGCTCCTCGCGGCCCCCGTAGTGCCAGCGCCCGAGCCCTGGCAGCGCATCGCCTACGTCCCTGTCGGCGGACTACTCGGGATCGGTTTCGCGTCGCATCCGGACACCCGAGACGACTTGGTGATGGTCGTCTCGCACGATGGTCACGGCCTCTTCGACGCCGTCACGGGGGAGAAGATCGCCCGGAACCGCGACCCCGACCCCGAGGACAGCACCCCTGACGCAGACGCCGATCTGTCGTGTCCTGGCTTGGGACCGGTTGCCGGAGGCAGAGTGCGCATCGCCGGGCTCTTCGGGGGAGGACTGCACACGACTACCGCGGGCGGCTGGGCTCTGGAGGTCGTCGCCCCGGCCTGGCCCAACGAGCGTGTTCTGCTCTCCCGTGGCAGCGGACTGCCCCACTCCGGTCCATACGGTGAGCGATGGTGGCACATCTTCCACTCCAACTACTCCGAGCTCCGAGCTGTCGGTTTCTCGCCCTCCGGGCAGACCCTTGCCGTAGCGACGAGCAGCGATCTGTCGCTGTGGACTCGCCGGACCGGCCACAGCCGCAGTAGTGGTGCTGAAGCCTGACTGAACGGGGCTCGACTCACCGCGAGCGCCGCCTTCCCAGAGCCCTTCATGTCACGGCCTCAATGGCGGGGGAAGGTGCCGACCCAGGCTGCACTGCTCCACGTCGAGGGTGTCTCGTGGCGCACCTGCGCAGGGCCTTGGCCCTTGCCGGCGGCCGCCGTTCGGATCACCCAAGGCGGCCCTTCAGGTGATTGGCGGACACCCCATGAGCCAGACAGCCGTCGCAGGGGTACGACCTCTCAGCAGAGGACCGAACCCAGATGCCGTGAGGAGCTTGGGGATGTACGCAGCAGTCCGGCGGTACGAAGGGGTAACAGATTCGGCCGAGGCGGCACGTCTCGTGAACGAGGGGTTCGTGCCGCTCATGCGCCAAGTCTCCGGCTTCGTGGCCTACTACTGGATCGATACCGGGGAAGGAGTGATGGTCTCCACCAGCATCTTCGAGGACCAGGCCGGTGCCGAAGAATCGATCTCGAGGGCTGCGAACTTCGTGCGGGACAACCTGGCGTCACTGCTTCCCAACCCTCCCGAGGTCATGGCCGGCAACGTGGTGGCTTCCGCATGACAGCGTTCGGACCAGCCACGTGAGGAGTTCCCATCGGCAGCAAAGAGGGCTGTGAACGCGGCTTGACCTGGATCAAGCCGCGCTCGGACTGCGAGGAGCCTGCTGCGCTCGGCACTCACCACCCCGCAGGAGATAATGAGGGTTCGCCGCGGTAGGTGAGGTGATGGCGGTGCCCCTCTGGCATCTGCGCGACTACCACGATGACGATCTTGACCAGGCCATCGAGATCTGGGACCAGAGCCGTCAGGCCGACGAGGACCGGGTGTTTCCAGTCTCCGAGGTGATGGCCGCGGCCAAGGCCGGTCAGACGGCGGTGGTCGCGGTGGTCGGCGACGAACTGGTGGGCATGGCCGTGGCACAGGCCTATGGCAGGCGAGGGTGGATTCTCCTGGTGGCACTCGCCTCCCGCTGGCGCGAGCTCGGGATCGGCAGTGCTCTCCTCGCCGAGCTCGAACGGCGCCTGCGGTCCCTGGGCGTGCGCCACATCAGCGCGCTGCTGCCCGCCAACGTCGCCGGCACGAAGGCTCTGGAGAACTCCGGCTACCAGTCCCGCGACGGCCTGACCTACTACGAGAAGCTCGAACCGCCCGGAGCCCCCAACGCCGAAGTCCTCGCGTCTCTGGGCGGCCGGATGCTGCTCGGGGGGCTGTGGGACGCCATGGCCGGCATGGAGCGGGAGAAACAGGTCATCGAGCGCCGGGTCGTGCTTCCGCTGACGGAGCCCGCGCTGGCCGACCGTTACGGGGTCGTCCCTCCGAAGGCCATCATCCTGTTCGGTCCTCCCGGCACCGGGAAGACCAGCTTCGCCAAGGCGGTCGCCTCCCGGCTCGGCTGGCCGTTCGTGGAGCTCTTCCCCTCCCGGCTCGCGGCCGACACGAGCGAGGGGCTGGCCACGGCGCTGCGGGAGGTCTTCGCGGACCTGGCGGAACTCGACTCGGTGCTGCTCTTCATCGACGAGGTCGAGGAGATCGCGGGGGTCCGGTCCGGGAAAGCAGTCGATCCGGGACATGGGGTGACCAACGAGTTGCTCAAACTGATCCCTGTCTTCCGCGAACACGACGCACGGCTGCTGGCCTGTGCCACCAACTCCGTGCGCTCTCTCGACCCGGCTTTCCTGAGGCCGGGCCGGTTCGACTACGTCATTCCCGTCGGCCCACCCGACCCGGCCGCCCGCGCGGCGATCTGGGCCCGCTATCTCAGGGCCGCCGGTGACTCGGTGGACCTCATGCAGCTGGTCGAGGCCAGCGAGTTGTTCACCCCGGCCGACATCGAATTCGCTGCCCGCAAGGGCGCGCAGGCGGCGTTCGAGCGCGAGGTCGCACAGCGTAAGGACCGACCGGCCACCACCGATGACTTCATGACCGCCATCGCCGACACCCGGCCGACGCTCACAGCACAGGCGATCAAGGAGTTCACCGAGGACATCGAGAAGTACAGTCGACTGTGAGACCGGTGCCGGCGTTCAGTCCAAGGAGACCGTCCTCGCTGTCGAGATCAGCCGTGACGGCTTCGAGTGGGCGCTGCGCCACGCGTGCCCGTCGAGCCACGTTCGCGGGGTGCACCCCGACCGAACCACCTGGCAGCGCCAGCTGAAGCCCGCGCCCGCTCGCGTGCAGTGGGATCCCGAGCGGGATCTGCACCTCCAGCACCTGCCGTACCGGTCCTTGCAGCTGGGGCTCTGCGGTGAGGCCGTACGACGTTACGCGGACGAGTGGACGGTCGCCCTCCGCGACGTGACCCCGCTCGCCCACGAGATCCACGCCCTCGTCAGCGGTGGCGACCTGGACTCCGCCACCCGGCTGCTGCCAAGCCGATCACCGCATGGCCGGATACCCGCTTCATCGAACGATGAGGGAGTAGGGCCCCTCCGGCACGCAGGAGGGGACGCAGGAGCAGCGCGGCCCGGCTGGGGAGCGGGTGCACCAGTCCGTCTCCGCCTTCCGCCGGGCCGCCTCGCGGTCAGCTTTCCGCGCGGGTCGGCAGCCGCCATCCCGGGCGCGGGAAGTGGCAGGTGTAGCCGTCCGGGTAACGCTGCAGGTAGTCCTGGTGCTCGGGTTCGGCCTCCCAGAAGGGGCCGACCGGCTCCACCTCGGTGACGACCTTGCCCGGCCACAGTCCGGAGGCGTCCACATCCGCGATCGTGTCCTCGGCGATCCGCTTCTGCTCGTCATCCACGTAGTAGATCGCCGAGCGGTAGCTGAGACCGATGTCGTTGCCCTGGCGGTTCTTGGTGCTCGGGTCGTGGATCTGGAAGAAGAACTCCAGGATCGCGCGGAAGTCGGTCTTCGCCGGGTCGAAGAGGATCTCGATGGCCTCCGCGTGCGTGCCGTGGTTACGGTACGTCGCGTTCGGCACATCACCGCCCGTGTATCCGACCCGGGTCGCCGTCACGCCCGGGAGTCGGCGGATCAGGTCCTCCATCCCCCAGAAGCATCCGCCCGCCAGCACGGCCCTCTGCGTCTGCGCAGTCATCGCAGCCCTCCATTTCTGTCAGCTCGGTCAGTCGGGCTACTCGGGTCGTACATCACCGGCATCCCCTGCCCACTCCCCTCAACGCGCGAGGGTTCCGAGCGATTCCGTGCCCGTCCGACCGGCCTTGCGATCACCGGTCACCGGCCACCGGTCACCGGCCACCGGCCACCGGCCACCGGCCACACGCTCCCCGACACCGACGACGAGCAGTCTCCGGGTCAGTGGTCCGGGTCGCCGCGCCGTCGACGGGAGACCTGTTTCCGTGCGGTGTGCCAACGGGATCGGGTCTGCTCGACCACGCTGTCCCACTGTTGCCGGACCTCGTTGTCGGAAGGGCGCCGGCCCTGGCGGATGCGGCTGAGCTCGTCGCCCACCTCTCGGCCCAGGGCCGCCGATGCGACGACGACGAGCATGGTCGCGAAGAGTGCCGAGAGCAGGGCGAAGACCGCACCGACGACGCCGTAGCGGGAGACGGAGGAGTTGAAGAGGCGTGGCAGATAGATGCTTGCGCCCACGGAACAGGCCGCCGTCAGAAGGGCCGTGATGACGCCGAAGGGGACCAGGTCAGACCAGGTGATCCGCTTCGCTGACAGGATCCAGCCGCTCCAGACGAGGAATGCGGCGGTCAACGGCACCTCGCACGCCACGGCGGCCAGAAGCAGCGCGCCTCCGCTGAAGACCGCGGAGAGCCAGCCGGTGAGCAGGGCGTAGCCGACGAGGGTGAGGATCCAGTACAGGCCGTTGCGCGTGTTGCGCACGCTGAGGGGCTTGAGTTCCCAGGTCTGTTCGAAGAGTCTCTGCGAGGCTCGTGCGAAGCTCAGGCCCGAGATCGTCAGGAACACGAACCCGAAGGCACCCACGCCGGCGCTCGCGTTCGCGGCCGGGGAGAAGAGCGAGTCGACCGCCTCGGCGCCTGCTCCGGTGAGGCCGTAACGCTTGATGATGCGTTCCGCGGCGTCGTAGTGGACGAGGTTGCTGAGAACGGCGCCGCTGAGGATCGCGAGCGGGACCAGTGCGGTAAGAGCGCTGGAGGCCAGGGCCATCGAGCGGTCGAAACCCACGATCTTCTGGAAACGGTTGATGACTCGCAGGGCAAAGGCGGGACGCAGCCAGAACGTCAGCGTTCTGACCAGCCGCTCGCGTGGGATCCCTGCCGTCCTGTCCTCCGTGCACATCGGAATCGGTGTGGCTCGGCGAGCCTAACGGACGGCATGGACGGACAGGAGCGACACGCATGTCGGCCGGCGGGGCGAGGGCGCCGTGGTGCGTGGCGTCGGCTCGGCGCTCGAACCGTCGTCACCTCCCCCGCGATCCGATCACACGGTCCGATCACGCGGTCCGATCACGCGGTCCGGTCACTTCGAAGCCGTCGGCCCGCCGAGCTTGTTCAGCTGCGTCTTGACGATCACTTCCGGTACGACAGCCGCGGCCTTGCCCCCTGACGCCCGAGGTGACTCGAACTCGGTGAACATGGCGACCGTCGCCCCTCGCCGGACGGCCATCACCGTGTAGGGAACCCGGACGGGCTCCTCGTTCTCGGTGTCCGCCGCGAGCTGTGTGAGCCGTAGGGACACGGATTCGTCGCCGTAGCCGGGGTCGGGCTGCAGTGCGGCCTCGTCGTAACGGAACTCCGCCCGGACGTCCTTGAAGGTCTCGCAGCGCTTGGCGGCCGTGCGGAACGCCTGGATCACCAGCGCGGCGTCCTGGGCCCGGTACGACGACAGGATCATGGATACTCCGTGGCCGTGCCGCTTGGGGGACACCAGGCGACCGGTGCGTGCGACGGCCGCGAAGCCGCTGCTTCCGCCGAGCGCCTGAGCGACCGGCGTGCAGTCGGCGGGTTCCGCCGTCCTGGTCGACGCAGGGGACGTGGCCAGTTGGCGCTCGACTTCGTAGTCGTCGAGATCCGTGCCCGTGATCGCCGCCTGCTCCAGGTCCGCCTTGCTCAACGGCTTGCCCTGGACGTGGGCCGCCTTGCCTTCGTCCGACGCCCCGCCGTCTTGGGAGCCCTGCCCCGATCCGCAGGCGACGAGCGACAAGAAGGTCATGAGCATGGCAACCGAAGCGCCGACCCGTGTTCCACGATCCACTGATTCCCCACCCGATTGATCGCTGAGCGGGCGCTGTCTCCCGCCGGCTCAAGGATTCTCCGCCTGAGCCCTCCGCCCGGCTCACAGCACTGACCGGCAGAGTAGACCGTCGGATCGGTGAGCCGGGACCGGTTTTCGGACCGGAGGCAGGGCCCTCTGGCGTTTCCGGCGACTCCAGAGGACTCTGCCCTTGCTCTCTGCCGGACTACTTGGCCGGCTTGTAGAAGGCGTAGGTGGCGGAGTAGGGGACGCTGACCTGGTCGGTGCCCGTGCACGCGGTGGTGGGGGCGACGCCGCCGTGGGTGTTCAGACGCTGGATGTAGGAGACGTCGGCGAAGATCCCGGTGCCGCGAGTGGCGGTGGCCTGCAGGAGGAGCTCGGGGATGGTGCCGGCCTTCGGGGAGTTGGCGACGGCGGTGGCGTTGACCGCGCTGCCGTCTCTCGTGGACACCCAGACGGGGCCGCGGGAGTGAAGGGCGACGGGGCGGTGGGAACGGTCCTTCTTGGCCCAGAGGGTGGCGGCGGGCTCCAGCAGCTTCCAGGCACCGTCGGTGCAGGTGTAGGTCTGGACGCCCGCGGCGGAGAAGACGCCGGTGAGCCGGTTGCCGTCGGGGACCTTCAGGGCGGCGGGAGCGTCGACGCCTGCGCCGGCCGGCTGCGAGGACGCGGCCAGGCCGACCGACGCGCTCGAGAGCGTGCCGGCTGCTACGGCGGCGAAGGCTGCCGTGGTGAGGATGAGACGCTTGGCGAGCTTCATCGGGTGTGTCTCCAGAACGTTTCCGAATCAGGTCGCGGAGGACGACGCGGACACCGTGGCTGTCCCGGTGCCGGGACAGCGGGGTCCGTCGTGCTTCCGGTCCTGGTGAGTGATCATGAGTACTCGGCCCGCGCCGTGGCGTGAGGGTGCACGGCTGCGTACCGTTCCCCGGTCGTGATGGACCGGGTGACAGTCGCGGCGTCCTTGTGGGATCACCTGGGGCACTCCCGCCGTGGCGGAGTCGTCGACGCGATGGCAGTCCGGCCGCCGGGGCGAGCGCACACCGCGATGCCGCCCGGGCCCCGGTTCGGCCCGGATTTCCCGGTGGGGATCACCGCGCCTCATGAGCAGGGAGTATCGCCGGACGGTTTCGGCTTGGCGAGGGCCTACGGGGCAAGCGAACGGGCACACCGGGGCGCACGTGAGGCGTTCGACGGACCGTCGGGACGCGCCGCGCCAGGCGCCGGGGTGGCGCGTTCGACGGACCGTCGGGACGCGCCGCGCCAGGCGCCGGGGTGGCCCGAGGGCGCTTCCTCGGTCGCGTTCAGGAGCGGCTCGGCGGCGAGGGCGCTCGGGGGCCGGGGCCCTCGGCATCCTGGACGTCCCAGTAGCGGGATCACCCATTCGGTGCATTCATGGATGAATGTGCTTCTTCCGGTGGGCGGTGCGGCCGTCGACCGGAAGCGGCGAAGTCGTGGGGCGCAAGCGAACGAGAGGCGAGGTGGACCATGGCCATGGTGAACGTGGGCCAGGAGAACGGCACACCGATCGACATCTACTACGAGGACCACGGCAGTGGGCAGCCCGTCGTGCTGATCCACGGATACCCGCTGAACGGTCACTCCTGGGAGAAGCAGGAGCGTGACCTGCTGAACGCCGGTTTCCGGGTCATCACCTACGACCGCCGGGGCTTCGGCAACTCGAGCCAGCCGACGGTCGGTTACGACTACGACACGTTCGCCGCCGACCTCAACGCGCTCCTCGACCGGCTCGCCGTGCCCGACGTGATCCTGTGCGGGTTCTCCATGGGCACCGGCGAGGTGACCCGGTACCTGGGCACCTACGGATCGGGGCGGGTCAGCAAGGCGGTCCTCATGGGGGCGATCCCGCCGTTCCTGCTCAAGACCGACGACAACCCGGAGGGCGTCGACCGGTCCGTCTTCGACGGCATCAAGGAAGCCGTGGTCAAGGACCGGCCGGCGTACTTCAAGGACTTCCTCGACAACTTCTACAACGTCGACACCTACCGCGGCACCCGCATCAGCGACCAGGCGTGGAACAACAGCTTCAACACGGCCGTCGCGGCCTCGGCGCACGCCGCCTACGCGTGCGTGGACACCTGGCTGACCGACTTCCGCGAAGACCTCCCCAAGATCGACGTGCCGACACTCCTCATCCACGGGGACGCCGACCGCATCCTGCCCTACGAGAACACCGCCGCGCGGCTG
Organism: Streptomyces sp. NBC_00289; assembly: GCF_041435115.1. NCBI lineage: Bacteria > Bacillati > Actinomycetota > Actinomycetes > Kitasatosporales > Streptomycetaceae > Streptomyces > Streptomyces sp. NBC_00289. The sequence goes on from NZ_CP108046.1 coordinate 4,112,809, forward strand.
CCCGAGCTGATCAAGGACCTCACCTTCGTCACCGTACGAGGAGGTCCGCACAACATCGCCTGGACGCATCCGGAGGTCGTCAATCCGGCCCTGCTGGACTTCGTCAGGGGATAGCCCCTGCGCAGTCGGCCGCTCCATGGCCGCTTTCCGCGCCGGGCCCGGAAATTCGGTTGCCCCCGGACGTCATGGCGGGCTGAATGCCACCCATGGCCGACATCCAGGGCTCATACGATGATCTGTTCTCCGCCGTGCCGCGTGCGCTGGCCGCGTTGCTGGACGAGGGAGACGTGGGCGGTTCCGTCGCGGTCCTCGTGGACGGCGAGCCGGTGGTGGACGTCTGGGGCGGGTTCGCCGACGCGGACCGCACGGTCGCGTGGCAGCGGGACACGATCGTCAACGTCTGGTCCGTCACGAAGACCATGACGGCGTTGTGCGCGCTCGTTCTGGCCGACCGCGGGGAGCTCGACCTCGCCGCACCGGTCGCCCGGTACTGGCCCGAGTTCGCCACGGCGGGCAAGGAAGGCGTGCTGGTACGCCATCTGCTCGCGCACACCTCGGGGCTGCCCGAGTTCGACGCGCCCACATCGGTCGAGGACCTCTGCGACTGGCCGTCCGTCACGGCACGGCTGGCCGCTCAGGTTCCGCGATGGGAGCCGGGCAGCGCGGCCGGGTACCACTCGCTCACCCAGGGGTTCCTGGTGGGCGAGGTCCTGCGCCGGATCACCGGCCGGAGCGTGGGGGAGTTCTTCGCCGACGAGGTGGCCGGCCCGCTGGGCGCCGACTTCCACATCGGGCTGGCCGCCGAGCACGACCCCCGGGTGGCACCCACGGTCCCGCCCCCGTCCCGGACCGAGGACTACAGCGCGAGCGCGCCCGGCACGCCAGGCAGCGGCGCACCGGCACCCACCGGCGCGGACCCAGGCACGAGCACGGGCACCCGCACCTCCACCCCCATCAGAGTCCGTGACGGAAACACCCCCGCCTGGCGTCGGGCCCAGATTCCCGCCGCGAGCGGATTCGGCAACGCGCGCTCGGTCGCCCTCGTGCAGTCGGTGATGGCCTGCGGCGGAGCGGCACGCGGGGTGAGGCTGCTGTCGCGAGCGGGCGTCGACCGGGCGTGGGAGGAGCAGTTCCGGGGCGAGGACCGCGAGCTGGGCATGTCTGTCCGGTGGGGCCTGGGCTACGGGCTGTTCGGCAGCACCTACGGCTGGGGCGGTTGGGGCGGCTCCCTGGTCATGGTCGAACCCGACAGCCGTATGGCGGTGGCGTACGTGACGAACCAGATGCGCGAACCCGCGGACGACACCAGGGGAATGGAACTCGTGATGGCCGCCTACGACGGACTCACGGGTCTGCGGGGCTGAGGGGCCGCGTGACCGCGAGCCTGGCCGGCCGCAAGCCTACGGCCGGCCATGCTCGCGCCGCCCGGCTTCACCGCACCCGCTCCGCCAGGAACTCCTCCCAGGTCCGCTTCGCCGTGTCCGCTCCCTCCAGCGTCAGGTTCGCGCCCGCCCGGTAGGCCTTGCCCGCCTTGCCGGGGATGCGGACCGGCAGGGCCGGGCGGCGGCGCCTGCCGTGGAGGTCGAGGTAGGGGCGGGCCAGCGCGGCGATGTCGTACAGCTTGGGGCCCGTCAGGTCGGGAACCAGGCCGGACGGTTCGCCGAGTGTCAACTCCACCAGTCGGTGCGCCACTTCGCGTGAGTCGACCGGCTGGAGGCGGAGGCCCCCGGGGACCGGGAGGAGCGGGAGCCGGGTCATCTTCTCGACCATGGTCAGCGTGAGGTCGTGGAACTGGGCCGCCCGCAGCGTGGTCCACCCGATGCCCGAGTCGGCGATAGCGCGTTCCGCCGCCAGCTTGGAGCGCAGCCAGGCCAGCGGTACGCGGTCCGCTCCGACGACCGAGATGTGCACGAGGTGACGGACTCCGGCCGCCCGGGCCGCCCGTACCAGTGTGCGGGCCGCCTCGTCGTCGCCCTTGGGGCCGCCCGCCAGGTGCAGGATCGTCTCCGCTCCGCGCACCGCGGCCTCGATGCCTTCGTCCTTCAGCAGGTCGCCGGTGACGTACTCGACGCCGTCCGCGGCGGGACGGGCCTGCCGGCTGAGAACGCGTACCTCGTGGCCCGCCGCGCGCAGCAGCGGCACCACGTGACCGCCGAGCGTGCCCGTGCCGCCGGTGACCAGGATCGGGGTGGGTGTCGGTGTCGTCATGGCTGGACTCCAAAACTCGTGGCGCCCGGGGGTGTGCCCTCCGTAGCGTCTGCCGTCGTGTGCCTTCGCCGGTATGACCCCGCGCGGCGCAGTGATGTGACAGACGGACACGAGTGAATCGGGGAATCGATGAGCAGCCGTACGTTTCTGATCGGCGGTGGGTGGGATCCCGCGGCCGCCGCGGCGGTCTACGGCCCCTTCCTGCGGGCCGCCGGGGACGCGCCCCGCATCGGCTGCGTTGTCGTCGACGAGGGCGACGGGGCCGAGCAGTTCGCCCGGTACGAGGCCGTGCTGCGGGTCGTCGACGCCGACTGCGCGGCCGTACCGCTGCTCGTGCCTCTCGGCAAGGAGCTCGGCGAGCAGGTCGACGTCGAGGCCGTGTCGTACGACGTCGAGGCCGTGTCGTACGACGTCGACGGCGTCCTGGTCTGCGGTGGGCTCACGCCCGCCTACCAGGAGGCGCTTCGCGGCGGGCTGCCGCGTCTGCTCGCCGCGCGGGGCATCCCGTACGCCGGTTTCTCGGCCGGAGCGGCCGTCGCCGCCGAACGGGCCCTGGTCGGGGGGTGGCTCTCCGACGGTGTCGCGGTGTGCCCGGAGGACGCCGCCGAGGATCTGGAGGAGGTCGAGGTACGGGCCGGTCTCGGACTCGTGCCCTTCGCCGTGGACGTGCACGCCGCGCAGTGGGGGACCCTGCCCCGGCTGATCACCGCGGTGGCCCGGGACGCCCTCCCCCACGGTGTCGCCATCGACGAGAACACCGTGCTGGACGTGGATGCCGACGGGGGGCTCGCCCGGGTGTTCGGGCACGGGCGCGCGCACTCCGTACGGCCCGCGCCCGGCGCGGACGGCGGGGTGCTCGTACGGTCCTTCCGGGCCGGCGAGTCCTTCACGGTTCGCTGACGGCCGCGACAAGCGACCCGAGGCCCGTGTACGGAACCCTCACCAGCGGCAACGGCAACGGGCCGGTGCACCTTTCGGCGTGGCCGGGCCGCCCCGCCGCTTCGCAGACCAGAGCCCCGGCAGCGGACACGCTGCCGGGGCCGGGCTTCGGGGAGGGGACCGTCAGATCGTCGCCGTGTCGATCACGAAGCGGTAGCGCACGTCGCTGGCGAGCACCCGCTCGTAGGCCTCGTTGATCTCGGAGGCGCTGATCAGCTCGATCTCGGCGCCGAAGCCGTGCTCGGCGCAGAAGTCCAGCATGTCCTGGGTCTCCTGGATGCCGCCGATGCCGGAGCCGGCGAGGGTCTTGCGGCCGCCGATCACCGAGAAGAGGTTGAGCGCGACGGGCTCCTCCGGCGCGCCGACGTTCACGAAGGCGCCGTCGGTCCTGAGGAGGGACAGGAACTGGTCGAGGTTCAGCGGGGCGGAGACGGTCGACAGGATCAGGTCGAAGGTGCCGCGCAGCTCCGTGAAGGTCTCCGGGTCGCTGGTGGCGTAGTAGTGGTCGGCGCCCAGCTTGAGGCCGTCCTCCTTCTTGCGCAGCGACTGCGAGAGCACGGTGACCTCGGCGCCCAGCGCGTGGGCGATCTTGACGCCCATGTGGCCGAGGCCGCCCATGCCGAGGATGGCGACCTTCTTGCCGGGGCCGGCGTTCCAGTGCTTCAGCGGGGAGTACGTGGTGATCCCGGCGCACAGCAGCGGCGCGGCCTCGTCCAGCTTCAGGCCCTCCGGGATGCGGAGGGTGTAGTTCTCGTCGACGACGATCTTCTCGGAGTAGCCGCCGTAGGTGGGCTCGCCGTCCTTGCCGACGGCGTTGTACGTGCCGACGCTGCCACCGGTGCAGTACTGCTCGAGGCCCGCCTTGCAGTTGTCGCACTCACGGCAGGAGTCGACCAGGCAGCCGACGCCCACCCGGTCGCCGACCCGGAACCTGGTGACACCGGAGCCGACCTCGGAGACTATGCCGGCGATCTCGTGGCCGGGGACCATCGGGAAGATCGCCTCGCCCCAGCCCTCCCGGGCCTGGTGGATGTCGGAGTGGCAGATGCCGGCGAACTTGACGTCGATCAGGACGTCGAACTCACCGACCGGACGGCGCTCGATGGTGGTGCGCTCCAGCGGGGCCTTGGCGGCGGGAGCTGCGTAAGCGGCGACGGTGGTCATGCCGGGGTTCTCCTCAGAGGGGGGTCCGCGCCCGGCTGCCTTCTGTCTTCTGTCCGGGCACGGTGACCAGCCTGCCCGAAGAACCGGAGCTCACCCAGGCCACGCTCATGCCTACGTTCGCTGTGCCTACCACTGGCGGGGTCAGGCTGGTGGGCGTACGACCGGCAATACTGGACGAATGGACGAACAGCCCCAGCCCCTGCCCGAGCCCGCGGGGACCGGCGGGGCCCTGGACCGGCGTGCCGAGCTCAGCGAGTTCCTGCGCACCCGGCGCGCCCGCCTGAAGCCCGAGGACGTGGGACTGCGGGGCTTCGGACGGCACCGCCGGGTACCGGGGCTGCGCCGCGAGGAGCTCGCGCAGCTCGCCGGGGTGTCGGTGGCGTACTACACGCGGCTGGAGCAGGGCAACGGGCGCAACGTGTCAGCGGAGGTGCTGGACTCGATCGCCCGCGCTCTCCGGCTGAGCGACGCCGAGCACGCGCACCTCACGCATCTGGCGAAGCCGAAGCAGCACCGGAAGAAGTCCTCGGCGCGGCCCCAGCAGGTGCGGACGTCGCTGGGGCAGCTGCTGGACACGATGGACGGCGTTCCGGCGTACGTCGTGGGGCAGCGCACGGAGATCCTGGCGTGGAACCGGATGGCGGCCGCGGTCTTCGGCGACTGGTCGGAGCTGCCGCAGGCGGAACGGAACTGGGCGCGGCTGGTGTTCCTGCGGCCCGACTACCGCGAGCTGTTCGTGGACTGGGAGCAGAAGGCGATCGACATCGTGTGCGCGCTGCGGATGGACGCGGGCTGTCGTCCGGACGATCCGCGGCTGTCCGCGCTGGTGGGCGAGCTCTCCGTGAAGAGCGAGGAGTTCCGGCGGCTGTGGGCCACCCACGACGTCAAGGAGAAGAACCACGGCGTCAAGCTGCTGCACCATCCGCTGGTGGGTGAACTGGCCCTGCGGTTCGAGTCGCTGCGGCTCTCCGACGACAGTGAGCAGAGCGTGGTGATCTACCACGCTGAGCCCGCTTCCCCCTCGGCGGACGCCCTGCGCCTGCTGGCGAGCTGGGGAGCGGACGCCACCCGGTCGGGGACGGGGAGGCCGGCGCCGTCGGCGTGAGGGCGCCGTGCGGCCGTGACGCCCGGGCCGGCCTCCGCCGGACCCGCCTCAGCCCTGGTACGGCGGCATGGCCCCCCATGTCCACTTCGGCACCGGCTGTTCCGCCGGCGGGGTCGCGTCCGGGCCGGAGAAGTGGACCGCGAGCCGGGTGCCCCACTCCACGTACGCCAGGAAGGCAGAGCGGAACTCGGCGTCGGCCGGCAGGCCCGCCTCGTCCGCCGCGTCCTGGACGAGGTTGACCCAACGGCGGCGCTGCGCCTCGGTGATGTCCTTGCCGAAGTGCTTGGCGACCATGTGGCCGTGCCCGCCCTGGGTCTCGGAGTAGGCGGGCGGGCCGCCGAAGACCTCGCTCAGCCAGAGCGCGACATGGGAGGCGTGTTCGGCGGCCAGGCCCTCGAACAGCGGGGCCAGCAGGTCGTCCCGGAGGACCTTGTCGTAGAAGACGGAGGTCAGCCGGGCGAAGGCCTCGGCGCCGCCCGCCCAGGCGTAGAGGGTCGGGACGGCCGAGCCCGTGCCCCGCACCGCCGTCGGCTTGTAGTGGCGCATCTCCTCGATGTTGCCGATGTAGGGGCGGATCTCGGCGAGGAAGTCGGCGAACAGCTCCGACTCGCGGAATCCCTTGAGGTGGGCCTCGCTCGACGTCCAGGTGATGCGCAGGATGAAGTGCTCGAAGTCCTCCTCGCTGCGCGCCAGTTCGTAGTCGAGGCATTCCGGCGCCGCGGCGAGCTGCGCGGCGGCGCGGGTGTAGGCGGCGAGGAACTCCGCCGAGCGGTCTTCCGGGATGCGGTAGCGGATGTACTCGACGGTCTGTGTGGTCATGGGCCCACAGAAACACGAAGGGCCCACCGGAGGCTGTACCTCCGGTGGGCCTTTCGCTCACGGCCTAGCGAGCGCCGTACGGACTACTTCCCGTAGTACGCGTTGTAGATCGAGACCGTCGACTTGTTGCCCTTCTTGTCGGCGATCTTGGCGTGGAAGGAGATGGCCTTCCCCTTCGCCGGGTTCTTCACCTTGATGTTGCCGTCCTTGACGTCGACCTTCTTCCAGGTCTGGCCGTAGTCGTAGGAGACGTACACCGCGAGCGACTTGAGGTTGCTGCCCTTGGCCGAGCCCTCGACGATCACCGGGATCTTGACCGTCCTGCCGGCCTCGACCTTGCTGTCCAGGCCGGTGGTCGCCGCGAAACGGGCCGTGGACGCGGGCAGCTTCGCCAGGTCCGCGGTCTTCTTCGAGTGGAAGGTGAAGCTCGTGTCGATGCGGGTGGAGGCCGCCGCGACCTTGACGCTGCGCTTGACCGACGTCGTCAGCTTGTACTCGGCGTCACCGGACGGAACCTTGAACGCCTTCTCACCGAACAGCGGGTCGTCGTTGGAGCCGACCTTGGTGCCGTTGCGGTAGAGGGTCGAGGTGACCGAGGTGAAGAGCGAGGAGCCCGCGTGGGTCTTGCCGTCGGCGAACAGCGGGATGAGACCGGAGATGCTGTTGCCGTCGCGGTAGAGGCCGTAGTCGGAGTTGAGGTGCGGTCCGAACACGGCCGTGTTGAAGGTCTTCGAGTAGCTCTGGCCGGCCTTGAAGGTCTGCGCGCCGCCGAGCGTGTAGTACGCCTCGGAGAGCGGGAAGCCCTCCTCGTCGACACCCCCGGACTGCTCGAAGTCCAGTTCCCACTTCACGCCGCCGGCCGTGGACAGGTACAGCGTCCGGATGCCGGGCAGGGTCTGCGGGACGCCCATGGAGGACGCGCCGGAGCTTCCGGGCATCCAGCCCGTCGCCTGCACGATGCCCTTCTTGCCGCTCGCCGCGGCGCCCATGGCGACCTTCACCTTGGCCAGCTCGCTCGCCTTGTAGTGCTTGGTGTAGCCGGTGGCGAGCTGCTTGACCTTGGCACCGAGCGTGGTGTCGTACTCCTTGTCGGCACCACTGCTCCAGTGGCCGTCCCACTGCTGGCTCAGCGAGCCGTCGGTGACCTGCGGGCCGAGGTGCGCGCTGCGGAAGTTGGTGTACGAGTCCAGCCACCAGCCGAAGCTGAAACCGAAGTTCGGCGTGTCGATCGAGTACATCGGCGACGCGAACTCCGACTTGGCGGCCGCGTCCGGCACGGTGATGTCGACCGGCTTCGCGATGCGCGCGTCCAGCGTGATCGTCGTGTTCTTGGTGACGCTCAGCTTCGGACGGGCGAGCCAGTCGGCGCCCTTGCTGAAGTCCTCCGGGTCCACGAACAGCGCGCCGTCGAGGATGTAGCCGCCGCGCGGGACACGGGTGGTGACGGTGCCGTCCGCGTCGTACGGGGAGTAGAACTTCTCCTTGCCCAGGCCGGAGACGCCGGCCAGGGTGGCGTTGTAGTTCTTGGCCGGGTTGCCGTCACGGTCGAGGAACTTCAGCGTGACGTCGTACGACTCGACCTCGCGCTGCACCGCGGCCGCCGTGCGGACCGTCTGGCCGCCGCCCGTCGCGGTCACGTACGCGGAGTACGCGCCGTCGGTCGTGCCGCCCAGCTTGGTGTTGACCGTCAGGTCGACGGAGGCCTTGCCGCCCGCCGGGACGGTCACCGTGGTGGCGCCGAGCTTGAAGAAGCCGGCCGGAGCGGCCTCCCCCTTCGGGTTGGTGGCGGTCGCCGCCAGCTTCAGCGTCACGTCCGTGGTACCGAGGTTGCGGTACGTCAGCTGCTTGGCGACCGGCTTGTCGTCGGTGTGCGGCCACTGCTGGAGACCGAAGCTCACCGACGAGGGGTCGGCGATCACCGTCTGCTTGATGGCCTTGTCGACCTGGATGCGACCCGAACCCTGCTCGAACGGCGTGTACTTGCCGCCCTTCGTGGATCCGGTCAGCGCGCCCTTCAGCTCGGCGTACGTCCAGTCCGGGTGCTCCTGCTTGAGGATCGCCGCCGCGCCCGCCACGTGCGGGGTCGCCATCGACGTTCCGGAGATCGTCAGGTAGCCGGCCGGGTTCTCACCGACCTCCTCGTCGATGAGGCTGCCCGGGGCCGCCGCCGCGGTGATGTCCACGCCGGGCGCGGTCACGTCGGGCTTGATCTGCCCGTCGAGGCCGGGGCCACGGCTGGAGAAGGAGGCCAGCTTGTCCTTGTCGTCGACCGCGCCGACGGTCAGGGCCGCGGCCGCGCTGCCCGGGGAGCCGACGGTCTGCTCACCGAAGTCGCCGTCGTTGCCGGCGGCGATGGCGAACAGGATGCCCTTGGTCTCCGAGAGCTTGTTGACCTCGGCTTCCAGCGGGTCGATCTCCGGGGTGTCGCCGCCGCCGAGGCTCAGGTTGACGACGTCGGCGCCCTGCTCGGCCGCCCACTCCATGCCCGCGAGGATCTGCGAGTCGTCACCGAAACCGTCGTCGCTCAGCACCTTGCCGTTGAGCAGCTTCGCGCCCGGGGCCACGCCCTTGAACTTGCCGCCCGACTTCGCGCCCGTACCGGCGGCGATCGAGGCGACGTGCGTGCCGTGGCCGAACTTGTCGGTCGCGTCCGCGGAGGTGGAGAAGTTCTTGGCCGCGATCACCTGGTCCTTGAGGTCCGGGTGGGTCGCGTCGACGCCGGTGTCCAGGACGGCGATCTTGACGCCCTTGCCGTCGTAGCCGGCCGCCCACGCGGTGGGGGCGCCGATCTGCGGCACGGACTTGTCGAGGCTGGCCCTGCGGACGCCGTCGAGCCACACGTGCGCGATGCCGGAGGCCGTCTTGTCGCCGTTGGTGACCGCGTCCCACAGTTCGGGAGCGTCCTGCTTCGGCGTCTGGACGGCGTCGGCGTTCAGGGACTTGAGGTTCGTGCGGAGCTTGCCCGCGTCCCGCACGTCGGCCTTGGTGGCCGAGGCGGAGCCGCTGTAGCCGACGATGACCTTCAGGCCCTGCTTCTGGGACTTGCGGGTGGTGGCCTTGTTGAGCTCGGTGACGTCGAAGAGACGCTGGTCGAGCTTGCCGTTGGCGACCAGGCGGGCCACGTCGACCGGCAGCACATAGGTGTGGCCGTCGGCCTTGCGGAGCTGGACGGGTATGTGCTCGCGCCCCTTGGCGGGCTCCAGGCCGACGACCCGGCCCTTGTTGTCGAGCACGACGCGGTCACCGGTGATCAGGGTGAGGCGGTGCTTCGATGTGAGCTGAGCCTTCGGAGCACTCGCCTGCTCGGCCTTCGCCGACGCCGGGCTGGTCATGCCCGCCGCCAGAGCCACGGCTGCCGCCGTGGCGATCGTGGCCGCGCATGCCTTTTTCACTTGTCTGCGCAAAACTCCCCCTCGTGGAAGTACCGGGCGAATATCCCCTTTCACCCGGCCGGGGGAGCTCTCGCACGCATGAGCGTGCACCCCCCGGAACACGAAGTATGCCGGGGGGTGATCACGGAGCTCAATAGACAAGTGCCTGACAATGGCACCTTGTTACGAGTTCGTCGTGTTCTCGGTGTTACGCGTTCGCCGTCGCGCGTGCGCCGCGTTCTCGGCGTTCTCGGCGTTCTCGGCGTTACGCGTTCACGGTCAGGCGTTCGCCGCGTTCTCCTTCACCGTGATCTTTCCCTTGCGGATCGTCGCCAGACGCGGGGCTTTCCTCGCGATCGCCGAATCGTGGGTGACCATGATGAAAGTGAGCCCGAACTCCTTCCACATACGCTCGAGTACGTCCATGATCTCGTCGCGCATCGACTCGTCGAGGTTTCCGGTGGGCTCGTCGCACAGCAGCACCTTCGGCTGCTTCACCAGGGCTCGCGCGATGGCGACGCGCTGCTGCTGACCGCCGGACATCTCGCCCGGCAGATGCCCGAGCCGCTCGCCGAGGCCGACCGACCTCAGCGCCTCCGCGGCCCGTTCGCGCCGCTCCTTGCCCTTCACACCGAGCGGCACGAGGGCGGTCTCGACGTTCTCCTGCGCGGTGAGTGTCGGGATCAGGTTGAAGCTCTGGAAGACGAAGCCGATGTTCTCGCTGCGCACCCTGGTGAGCTTGGCCTCGGACAGTCTGGCGAGGTCGGTGCCGTCGAGGACGACCTCGCCCGCGGTCGGCCGGTCGAGCCCGCCGAGCATCTGGAGCAGCGTGGACTTGCCCCCGCCGGTGGGGCCCTGGATGACGAGCCGGTCGCCGTCCGCGATGGTCAGGTCGACACCGGCGAGCGCGTCGACGGTCTCCTTGCCCCGCGCATAGCGCTTGGTGACGCCTCTGAGTTCGTACATGGTCCAACTCCTGGGATACGTAAGGGGGTCGGGGCCCGTCGTCAGGTCGCGGCGGGCCCCTGGCCGGGCGGGGGCCGCTGCTACTCGACGCGGCGCAGGGCGTCCGCGGGACGCAGGCGGGAGGCGCGCCAGCCGCCGAAGGCACCGGCGATCAGGCCGCCGGCCACCGCGAGGCCGACCGCGACGCCGATGGTGCCGACGCTGACGGGTGCGGTGAGCGCGACGTCGAGCGTCTTGGCCGCGGCCTGCCGGCCCGGGCCGCCGAAGCCGCCGCCACCGCCGGGGCCGCCTGTGCCGCCGCCCGTGCCGCTGCCCAACTGGGCCTGCAGGGTGGGGCTGATGGCGGTGACGACATAGGCGCCCGCCAGGCCGAGCGCGATACCGAGGGCGCCGCCGACCAGACCGTTGACGATCGCCTCTCCGACGACCTGGCGGGTGACCCGGCCCGACTTCCAGCCCAGCGCCTTGAGGGTGCCGAACTCGCGCACCCGGCGGGAGACCGCCGAGGAGGTGAGCAGACCGGCGACCAGGAAGGCGGCCACGAGCACGGCGATGGACAGCCACTTGCCGACGTTGGTGGCGAGGCTGGAGGCGGTGGACAGGGAGCCGGAGACGGTGTCCGCGAGGTCGGCGGAGGTGGTGACCGTCGTACCCGAGATGTTCTTCTGGATGGTGGACTTGACGGCGTCGATCTTCTGCGAGTCGGCCGCCTTGACGTAGATCGTGGTGACCTTGTTCTTCGAGTCGCTGAGCGTCTGCGCCTGCTTGAGCGGGATGTAGACGTTGGCGGCCGAGTCACCGCTGTCGGCGGTCGCGACCCCGATGACCTTGTACTTGACGCTCTTGACCGTGACGGTGCCGCCGACCTTGAGCTTCTTCTCCTTGGCGTACGCCGAGTCGACGACGGCGACCTTGGCGTCGGTCTCCTCGGCCGTGAACGTACGGCCGCTGGTGATCTTCGACGAGGTCAGCGGGCCGAGGGCCAGCTGGGTGACGTCGGTGCCGAAGACCGAGTAGCTGTTGACGTCGAAGTTGGCGCCGCCGCCCCGTACTTCGCCCTGTGGCTGGCCGGTGCCGCCGCCCGCGCCGGGAGCGCCCTGCTGGCCGCCGCTGTTGCCGTTGCCGTTCTGCTGGAACTGGCCGCGGGTGAACTCGCCGCTGACCTTGAGGACCTGGAGGCTCAGTCCGCCGACCGCGTCCGAGACGCCGGACTGCGTGCCGACCTTGGTGACGGTCGAGGTGGACAGCGTCTGAAAGCCCTGCACCATGACGCGGTCGGTGCTCTGCTCCTTGTCGGAACCGCTGTCCTGCGCGTCGAACTGGAAGCGCGGGCGGTCGGAGCTGCTCGCCTGGGGCTGGGCGGCCTTGGTGACCGTCATGTCGGTGCCCAGGCCGTACAGCGACTGGAGGACCTTGTCCTGGGCCTTGCCCATGCCGGACGACACGGAGCTGACCACGATGACCAGCGCGATACCCAGCGCGAGTCCGGAGGCGACGACGAGGGCCGCTTTTCTACGGCGGCGCAGTTCGCGCCTCAGGTAGGTGAAGAACATGGCCGAAAGCTAAGGACGTACCGTGATGCTTCGATAAGCCCGAGATAAGAGAACGATGAGAAGGCTGTGGGGAACCCCGGAAACACCGATGCCGCCCCTGAGGGCGGCATCGGTGGTACCTAAATCAAACCGGATCAGACCGGCCGTATTCGGATCGGACGTCAGACGGCCGAACCGGCCTTCCACTGCGCCCAGTCCATGTTCCAGCCGTTGAGGCCGTTGTCCGGGGCGACCGTCTTGTCACCGGTGTTCTTGACGACCACCACGTCACCGAGGATCGAGTGGTTGTAGAACCAGGAAGCGGCCGTGTTCGGGTCGTTGGCACCCTTGGTGTCCGACAGGCCCACACAGCCGTGGCTGGTGTTCACACTGCCGAAGATGGACTTGGCTCCCCAGTAGTTTCCGTGCACGAAGGTGCCGGAGTTGGTCAGGCGGATGGCGTGCGGCACGTCCTTGATGTCGTACTCGCCCTTGCCGTCGTCGTCGGTGAAGCCCACGGTCGCGCCGTTCATGCGCGTCTCCTTGAACTTCTCCGACATCACCATCTGACCTTCGTAGGTCGTGTTGTCCGGCGAACCGGCGGAGATCGGGATGGTCTTGACGGTCTTGCCGTTCTGCGTGACCTTCATCTGCTTGGTCTTCGCGTCGACGTAGGAGACCTGGTTGCGGCCGACCTTGAAGGTGACCGTCTTCTGCTGCACGCCGTAGACACCGGAGGCGCCCTCGACACCGTCGAGCGCGAGCTTCAGCGTGACGGTCGAGTTCTCCTGCCAGTAGTCGTCGGGCCGGCAGTCCATGCGGTTAGTGCTGAACCAGTGGCAGACGACCTCCTGGCCGCTGCTGGAGGTGACGGTGACGCCCTTCTGGACGGCCGCCTTGTTGGTGATCGCCTTGTCGAAGTTGATCGACACGGGATAACCGACGCCGACGGTGGAGCCGTCCTCCGGCGAGAAGTTGCCGATGAAGCTGTTGTTCGGGGAGACCGTGGTGAACGAGCCGTTCTCGTGGGCGGCGCGGCCGTCGCTGTCCTTCGCGGTCGCGGTCACCTTGTAGGTGGTCGAGCGCTCCAGCTGGGTGCTGGGCTTCCAGCTCGTCTTGTCCGCGGATATCTCGCCCGCGACGGCGGTGCCGTCCGCGGTCGTCATCGCCACCTTGGTGAGCGTGCCTTTGCTCACGGTGACGGCCGCCGAGTTGTTGATGGAGGCGTTGGTCGAGCCGTCCTTCGGCGTGATCCTGATGTCGGCCACCGACGCCTTCTTGGCGGCCGCCTCGTCGGCCTTGGCCTGCGAGGTGTCGTTACCGCCGTCGCTTCCGGAGGCGTCGCCGCCACTGGAACACGCCGAGAGCACCAGGACACCCCCGAGCAGTGCGGACGCGACCGTCAGGCCCCTGCGCCGCTTACTGTCCGTCATCACACGCTTCTCCATCGTTGCCGAATCCCCAAAAAGCCCGAGTCCCCGTTAACAAGACTTCAACGCTACGACCGGTTCGTCCCGTTCCACATTCCCCTGATGTGTGGGGCACACCACGTCCGCCGGGGCAGGTGGTGCGGATACCGGTCCGTGCGCCCCCTGAGACGACGAAACCCCGGCCGACGGTTGCCGCCCGGGGTCACGAAAATCCCAGACCGCTTCAGCCGGCCCGACCGTCGTCGGGCTCGTCCTCCTCATCCTCCTCGACATCATCCTCGTCGAGATCCCAGTCCGGCGAATCCGGGTCGTAGTCGATCCGCTCGCTGCTCCAGGAGGCCTGCGCGAGTTCGATCCCCGGCACCTCGCTGACCAGGTCGAACGGGTCCACGAGATAGGCCAGGGCCTCGGCGGTGTCTTCCGTCACAGCACTTTCGGCGTGTACCCGCTCATCGGCCGGCATATCGGTGTCTTCCGCGATACGGCGCAGCGCGCCCTTGGTCAGCGCGCCCTCGTCGTCGACCTCGACGACGAGTTCCACGCGAAGCCGTACAAAACGTGATGTCTCTGGAGTGCTCATGCCCGGAGCGTAAGGCCCATTCCTCCCGTGACTTTCCCGTGACCCGCGCCTTTCACTAACATCGCCCCACACGGCCAATTCGCCAGCACCACAAGGGGATCGATATTCCGTGTCATCCGCTCGCCGACCACTGCTGACCGCCACCGCCGCGGCAACCCTCCTGGGTGCCCTGTGGTTCGTCCCGTCCGCGAACGCGACCGGGGACCAACCGGCGAGAACGGCACCTTCGGCGACCCCGTCGACGCAGGTCACACCGCAGGCCACGACCCAGGCCCGGGTCGCTTCCACCAGCGGCGGCGAGGCGGTGGGCGGGGCGCGACTGGCCGACACCGGCAGCTTCGACACCACACCGTACGTCGTCGGCGGCACCCTGTTCCTGACGCTCGGCGCCGGGTTCGTCGTGTACTCGGTACGTCGGGAACGCCTTGGTTTTTAAGTTGCTTGACGATTCCTTGACTTGCACCTCATAGTCCGACCATGAAGAGATCATCGAGGGTTCGCGTGGGCGCCGCGGCGGCCGTGAGCGTCCTGTCGCTCGCCCTCATCACAGGTTGCGGTGGAGACTCGGACGGCGCGGACGGCGACGCCAAGGACTCCGACTCGGGGAAGTCGACCACCGCCGCGAAGGCGCTGGGCGCCGCCGAGTTGAAGAAGCTGATCATCGCCAAGGGCGATGTCGACGGGTACCAGGTCGCGGCGGTCGAGGGGGCCCCGTCGTCCAAGGCCGCCATCAAGGCGGACAACGAGAAGTGCCTGCCGCTTCTCTACGTGTTCAGCGGCCTCGCCCCGGGTGACGCGGCGGCGGAGACCAACCAGACCGCCACCCAGGAGCCGAAGCCCTCCGCCGGCGCCTCGAAGTCGGTGGAGGACCTGTCCGGTGAGGACGTCGAGGACGCCCTCACCGACTCGTTCAGCCTGAACGTCACCATGGTCGGCCTGTCCTCGTACGAGGGCGACGGCGCCGAGAAGACGATGAAGGCCGTCTCCGAGGCCGTCACCGCGTGCGCGGGTGGCTTCACGGCCACGGCCGACGGTGAGAAGCAGAAGTTCACCAAGGTCGCCACGGAAAAGGCCTCCGGCACGGGTGACGAGTCGGTCGCCTTCGTCGCGACCGGCGACATGGAGGACGGCGACACCGCTCCGGTGCACGGCGAGGTCGTGCGGCACGGCAACACCATCGCGTCGTACTACACGATGAACCTCGGCGCGATGATGTCCGCCAAGGCCTACGACATACCGGCCGCCGTCATCGACGCCCAGGCCGCCAAGCTCAAGTAACCGCCCGTGGGGCCCTGTCGGACGACAGGGCCCCCATCTGCCCTATCGCAGCGGTCCGGTGACCGTCTCCGCCGCCGCGACCAGCAGCCCGTCACGCACGAAGACGTCCGCCGCGGCGAGGTCGGGTGCGAGGAAGCGGTCCGGTCCGGGACCCTGGACCCCCGCCTTGCGGACGGCCTCGACGACCGCCCGCGAGGCCGGCGCCGGGGTGAGCCCCTCGCGCAACTCCACGGCGCGCGTGGCGGCGTACAGCTCGATCGCGAGCACCCGCGCCAGGTTGCCGACGGCGGTGCGCAGCTTGCGCGCGGCCGACCAGCCCATGGAGACGTGGTCCTCCTGCATCGCGGAGGACGGGATGGAGTCCGCGGACGCCGGTACAGCGAGCCGCTTGAGCTCGCTGACCAGAGCGGCCTGCGTGTACTGGGCGATCATGAGCCCGGAGTCGACACCGGCGTCGTCCGCGAGGAACGGCGGGAGACCGTGGCTGCGGTTCTTGTCGAGCAGCCGGTCCGTGCGGCGCTCGGCGATGGACGCGAGGTCGGCGGCGGCGATGGCGAGGAAGTCGAGGACGTAGGCCACCGGGGCGCCGTGGAAGTTGCCGTTGGACTCCACGCGTCCGTCCGGCAGGACCACCGGGTTGTCCACCGCGGAGGCCAGCTCGCGTTCGGCGACCAGGCGGGCGTGGGCCAGCGTGTCCCGTCCGGCGCCGGCGACCTGCGGGGCGCAGCGCACGGAGTAGGCGTCCTGGACCCGGGGTGCGCCGTCCTGGTGGTGGCCGGTGAGCTCCGAACCCTTCAGTACCGCAAGCATGTTGGCGGCGCTGTCGCCCTGCCCGGGGTGCGGGCGGATGGCGTGCAGCTCCGGGGCGAGCACCTTGTCGGTGCCGAGGAGGGCCTCGAGGCTGAGCGCAGCGGTGATGTCCGCCGACTTGTAGAGGGTGTCCAGGTCGGCGAGGGCCATGACGAGCATGCCGAGCATGCCGTCGGTGCCGTTGAGAAGGGCGAGCCCCTCCTTCTCGCGCAGCTCGACCGGGGTGATGCCGTGCGCGGCGAGGAGTTCACCGGCGGGGCGGACCTGCCCGTCCGGGCCCTCGGCGTCGCCCTCGCCCATGAGCGTGAGGGCGCAGTGGGAGAGCGGGGCCAGGTCGCCGGAGCAGCCGAGGGAGCCGTACTCGTGGACGACCGGGGTGATACCGGCGTTCAGGACGTCGGCCATGGTCTGCGCGACCTCCGGCCGGACGCCGGTGCGGCCCGAGCAGACGGTCTTCAGCCGCAGGAACATCAGGGCCCGTACGACCTCGCGCTCGACCCGCGGTCCCATCCCGGCGGCGTGCGAGCGGACGATGTTGCGCTGCAGCTGGGCGCGCAGTTCCTGGCTGATGTGCCGGGTCGCCAGGGCGCCGAAGCCGGTGCTCACGCCGTAGACGGGTTCGGGCCTGGCCGCCAGCCGGTCCACGATCCCGCGGGCCGCGGCGAGGGCCGCGACCGCCTCCTCGGAGAGTTCGACCCGGGCGCCGCCGCGCGCCACGGCGAGCACGTCGGACGCGGTCACGCCGGACGTCCCCACCACCACAGTGTGCATATCCATATTCAGGAGCGTACGCAGTGAATTCGAAGATGTCACCAGTGGGGGCCGGGTTCGCCCCTTACCGAAGGGCGACGGGAGTGCCGGCTGCGGCGCGAGGGGAGTGCCGGCCGCGGCGCGAGGGGAGGAAGGTCCGTGCCGGCCCCTGAACCGGCGACGCCCCGCGCTCGCCTCACCGGAAGGCTCGTCGGCCAGCCCGTACGACCGGGTCGTTCGCTCGGCGCTCGCGGCAAGGGACGGAGGTCAGTGCCGGCCCCTGAACCGGCGGCGCTCCGCGCTCGCCTCACCGGAAGGCTCGTCGGCCAGCCGTACGACCGGGTCGTTCGCTCGACGCCTGCGGCGAGGGACGGAGGTCAGTGCCGGCCCCTGAACCGGCGGCGCTCCGCGCTCGCCTCACCGGAAGGCTCGTCGGCCAGCCGTACGACCGGGTCGTCGGGGCCCTGGCGGCCGGCGACGACCGGCCTGCTCGCCCGTTCGGCCTTGGCCTGGTACTGGGCCGCGTCGGCCAGCCGGAACAGCCTGCGGGCCGAGCGGACGGGCCCGATCGGGTCCTCCGTGGAGGCGACCCCGCAGGCGACGCCGTCGCCCTGCTCCAGGTCGGCCGCGCGCCGGCAGAGTTCGTCGGCCGCCTTCACCACGTCGTCGGCGGTCGGCCCGACCGCCAGCAGACAGAACTCGTCGCCGCCGAGACGGGCCGCGAGCGTGCCCGGCAGCATGGCCCCGCACAGCGACAGCACCGACCCGAACCGCTCCAGGAGCCGGTCGCCGACGGCGTGGCCACGGGTGTCGTTGACCCGCTTGAGCCCGTTGAGGTCGCACACGACGAGACTGACGACCACATCCTCCCGCCGATGTCGTTCGATCGCCTCGTCGAGCCGCCCGTCGACGGCCCGGCGATTGGCCAGACCCGTCAGCGCGTCGGTGAACGCCAGCCGCCTGACCTCCTCCAGCCGCTCGGCCTGGGCGATACCGGCGGCGACGACGGCGGCCAGAACGGTGGCGAAGTCGGCGTCGGCCCGCCCGAAGAGGGGCGCGCCGGTCGGACGGGCGACGTACAGCTCGCCCCAGGCCCGCCCGTTCAGCACGATCGGCGCGACGACACAGCAGCCGCGACCCCGGCGGCGCAGCGCGGCGACGCGCTGATGGACGTAACCGGGACGGCGGCCCGCCGCCGGGCCCTCGGCGGTCTCGACCCAGGCGTTGGGCTCCCCGCCCCCGGCCCAGCGCTCGTGCAGGAACTCGGTGATCTCCGGGAACTGGTGCACCGGGTAGGCCTCCCCCTCGGGGAACTCCTCCTCCCCCGGGGCACGCTCCCCGACGTTGACGAGGACCCGCAGCCGGCCGAGCTCGCGCTCCCACACCGACAGGGCGGCGAAGGACCCGCCCAGGGCACGGCACGCACCGGACGCGGCGGCCCGCCACGCATCCCGTGAACCGTGGGCCGCCGCCATGCCCTGCGCAAGCGCGACCACAGCCACGAGCCGCTCGTCCTCACCCATCACCCCAGGCTAGGGAGGTTCCGGGCGAATGGGGACATTGATGTGCCGAACAGGTGTTGGGCCCCGGGTGGTGTTTACCCACGCACGTGGGCCGCGCGGCGGGGGTGGCCGGAAGTGACGCGGTGCGCGGCGGGCTTGGCGGTGCGGTGCGCGGCGGCGCAGCAATGCGTTGCGGGCGCGGCCCGCGGTAGCCCGGCGGACGGCGGCCCGGCGGGCGGCGGCCCAGCCGTACGGTGCGCGGCAGCCCTGCACGCGGCGCCGCGCCGTGCCGCGGCCCGGCTCACTCCCCCGGCCAGTCCGGCTTCCGCTTCTCGTTGAAGGCCGCCACGCCCTCCGCCCGGTCCCCCGAGAAGGCCACCGACCGCCAGGACGCGTCCTCGACCTCCAGGCCGGCCCGCAGGTCGAGGCCGTGACCGAGCCGCAGCGCCTGCTTCGCCGCCCGCAGCCCGACGGGTGAGTTCGCCGCGATCCGGGAGGCCAGCGCGAGCGCCTCCGCGCGGTCCTGCCCCTCCTCCACCAGCTGGTCCACCAGCCCCCACTCCCGCGCCTCCGCGGCCTCCACCCGCCGGGCCGTGAAGATCAGCTCGGCCGCCCGCGCGGCCCCCACCCGCCGGGGCAACAGTTGCGTGCCCCCACCGCCGGGAATCACCCCGACGGACACCTCCGGCAGCCCCACCACGGCAGTCCGGTCGGCCACGATCAGGTCGCAGGCCAGCGCCAGCTCGAAGCCGCCGCCGAGCGCGAAGCCGTGCACGGCGGCGATCGCCGGCACCGGCAGCTCCAGCACCCCGGTGTACGCCCCCCGGGTCACCGGCCGCTGTCGCACCAGATCGGCGTCACTGAAGGAGTTGCGCTCCTTGAGGTCGGCACCGACGCAGAAGGCCCGCTCGTGCGTCGAGGTCAGCACGACCACCCGTACCTCGCGGTCCCCGCCCAGCGCGGTGCAGGCCGCGGCTAGGGAGCGGGCCATGTCCGTCGACACGGCGTTCATCGCCTTGGGCCGGTCGAGGGCCAGCTCCGCGACATGCCCGTCCCCGTGCCGCCGCACCAGCACGAACTCCCCGAACCGCTCCTCGCCCATGACACCCTCCGGTTAACGCGGGTTAACAACGCTGCCCCGATCATCGCAGCCTGCGCCGACCGGGGAAAGGCCAGGGAAAAGCCGGGCACCACCCGCCCGGTTCCCGGCCCGGTACCGACACCTCCTTCGAGTGACATCTCGCCCAACTCCCTCCCGAACGCCCACAGGAGCGCATAACGTGCGCTCCGCCGCGGCGCGCGGGGGCCGAGGGCATCGGGGAGGAATCGTGATGACGTACACGACTGTCAGGGCGGAAGGGCATACCGACGCGGAAGCGGCGGACGGCGCCACCAAGGCCGCCATCACCGTCGAGCCGCTCCGTCTCTTCGCCCCGCGCGTCCGCGGCCGGCACCGCAGGCCACGCCCCCGCAAGGTGCTGCTGGCCGCCGGGGGTCTGGCGTTGGCCGCGGGTGTGCTGAGTCTCGTACGGCTGACTCCGGACTCGGGCGTCGGCGGTATCGACGCCGCGGAGGCCGAACCCAGCGCCGACCAGGGCACCGACTCCGACGCGGGCCGGTCGACGAACGCGGCCGCCACCATCAGGAAGGTGCCCGAGATGAGCCCGTCGTCGACCTCGGCGATGGGCGGGCTGGGCCCGTCGCCCACCCCGGACGCGAGCCTGCTGCCCGCCCCGGGCGCGCCCGCCTCCCCGTTCACGTCCGCGCCCGCCGATGCCGCCGTGGCGACCCCGGCGCCCGACAGCACGACGATCCCGGACACGACCTACGCCCCCGCACCCACGGCGACACCCCGCCCGCCCACGGCGACGGCCCCCGCCGGTCGCCCCACCCGGCCACCGGCGCCCGCGCCCGCGCCGAGCCGGACCACAGCTCCCCCGGCTCCGGGCGCCCCCGGCCTGTGCGTACCGATCATCGGCCTGTGCGTGGACGAGCTCACCACCCCAGGGAACTGAGCCGGCCTGCCGGGGGGCGGGGCAGCGTCTACGACGCCGCGCTCGTCCCCACTCACCACCCACCGAAACTGAGCGGCTGCTGCGCAACGGGCGGGACGGCTGCCGCGCCGTGCGAGACGGAATGTCGGACAGCCTCTACGAAGCCGGGCGCGGCCCACCGGCACACGGCGGCTGTCGCGTCGCAAGGCGGGCCGGTGCCGAGCCGCAAGGCGAAGCGGCTGCCGCGCCGCGAGGCGAAGCGTGTCGCGCCGCAAGGCGAAGCGGCTGCCGCGCCACGAGGCGGAATGTGCCGGCCAGCTTCCACGACGCCATGCGCGTCCCCACCACCCACCGCGACCGAGCGCCTGCCGCGAGGCGAGGGTGACTGCCGCGAGGCGAGAGCGCCTGCCCCGAGGCAAGGGTGGCCGCCGCGAGGCGAGAGCGCCTGCCCCGAGGCGAGAGCGGCTGCCTCCACGCGACGCCGGGCGGTCCGGCAGGTTGGTTCTACGGTGTTCCGCTGCGGCGGGTGAGCAGCCAGGGCTCGATCACGCCGAGGCCGCGGACCGGGCGCTGCCACATCGGCTGGAGCGCGAAGCGGTACGTGGGGGGATCCTCCCCCTCCTTCTCCGCGGCGGCCGCGGCCTCGGCCGCCTCCGCCTCGGAGGCCGGCGCCTCCCCGTTGCGGATCAGGTCCTCCGCGAAGGCGCTGTCGACGAGGACCGCGTCGCGTGGAGCTATCGACGTCAACCGTGAGGCCAGGTTCACCGTCGTACCGAAGACATCGCCCATTCGGGTGGTGACCGTGCCGAACGCGATGCCGACGCGGAGCTCGGGCATGGTCTCGTCGTTCGCCATCGTCTCGATGAGTCGCAGCGCGATCTCCGCGGCCACGCCCGGGTCGTCGGCGGCGTACAGCACCTCGTCGCCGAGCGTCTTGATGAGCCGTCCGCCGTTGGCGGCCACGAGGTCGGCGCAGGTCGTCTCGAAGGCCTCGACGAGTTCGCCGAGCTCCTCCTCCTCCATCCGCCGGGTCAGCCGGGTGAACCCGACGAGGTCCGCGAACCCCACGGCGAGGCGCCGGTCCACCATCTCCTCGTCGTCGGCGGTCTGGATGACCCGGCCCGCCGAGGCGGCGAGCTGGCGCCGCCAGACGTAGACGAGGAACTCCTCCAGCTCGGGCAGGAGCAGCTCGACGATCGGGTACGTCACCTCGGTGCGCGTCATCCCCGGCTCGGGCGGCTCGGTCAGACCCTCGAGGAAGGAGTCCATCTGCCACTCGGCCAGCCGGGCGGTGGTCTGCCCGGTGGACCGCGCCACCTGCACGGCCATCGCCTCGCTGAGCAGCCCCGCCTCGACGAGACCGGCGAGCCGCCGCAGGGCCAGCACGTCCGCCTCGGTGAGCGCCTTGGCCTGCCCGATGTCGGCGAAGCCCATGGCCCGCCAGAACCGGGAGGCCAGCTCCATCGAGACGCCGGCGCTGCGGGCCGCCTGGAAGGGCGTGTAGCGCCGCTCGGCACCGAGGATCAGCTGTTCGAGGCGCAGGGCGAGCGGGTCCTCGCCGGAGTCGGCGGCGAGGGGGTCCTCCTGGTCGGGGGAAGGCGAGAGCGGGGGAGGGTCCATCCGGCCGTCCCCGTCCGTGCCGGAGCCCGTGTCGTCGACGGTCACGCCTGCTGCCCTTCCGATCTGTCACGGTCAGGTATCGACCGGCCTCAACTCTACGGCAGGTGTGCGCCAGCTCACTCCCTCACGTACGGCCCGTACAGGCCTCCCGCGGGCGCGGACGCCGTACGGTCCCGGTGTCCGCGAGTCCGCGAGTCCGCCGACCGAAGTCCGGTCGGACCGGTCCCGGAACGCCGGTCAGGACGCCCTGAGCCGGTTTCCGGGCCACCCTCAACCGACCCTCGGCCAACCCACCGACTGCCGACCGCCGACCGCCCTCAGACTGCCCTCAGGTGGACGATGTCGCCCGCTCCCACCGGCTCCTGTACCCCTTCCTTCGTGGCGATCACGAGTCTTCCGTCCCCGTCGACCGCCACCGCCTCCCCGACGAGCGACCGCTCCCCGGGCAGCTCGGCCCGGACCACCCGACCCAGCGTCGCGCATCCCGCCGCGTACGTCTCCTGGAGCCCGCTGACCGCCGGGTCGCCCCCGGCCGACCGCCAGCGTCCGTACCACTCCTCCAGCGACCG
This sequence comes from Streptomyces sp. NBC_00289, assembly GCF_041435115.1. Taxonomy (NCBI): domain Bacteria; kingdom Bacillati; phylum Actinomycetota; class Actinomycetes; order Kitasatosporales; family Streptomycetaceae; genus Streptomyces; species Streptomyces sp. NBC_00289. The sequence goes on from NZ_CP108046.1 coordinate 4,135,446, forward strand.
CAGCACCCCGCGCAGCAGGGGATCTCGGTCCGTGCTCACCGCCTCCGCCAGCGCCAGCGACCCGGCCTGCGGTACGGGCAACTCGTCCGCGCGGAGGCTGACGTTGATGCCGACCCCGACGACCACCCCGTCGTCCCCGGCCCGCTCCGCGAGGATGCCGCCGGTCTTGCGCTCCTCGCCGCCGACGTTGACCAGCAGGTCGTTGGGCCATTTGAGTGCCGTGTCGACGCCCGCCGCCCGGGACAGCCCCGTGGCGACCGCCACCCCGGTGAGCAGCGGCAGCCAGCCCCAGCGGGCCACCGGGACCTCGCTCGGGTTGAGCAGCACGCTGAAGAAGAGGCCGGAGCGGGCGGGTGCCGTCCACTGGCGGTCCAGGCGGCCGCGCCCGGCCGTCTGCTCCTCGGCGACCAGGATCGCGCCCTCGGCGGCCTTGCCCGCCTCGGCCCGCGCCACCAGGTCGGAGTTGGTGGAGCCGGTGCGCTGCACCAGCTCCACGCCCGACCACAGGCCGCCCTCCCGCAGCAGCGCCCGGCGCAGGGCGGCGACGTTGAGGGGCGGGCGGTCGAGATCGGACCAGCGGCTGTCGTTCGCGTCTGCTGCATCTGGCGGCGTCATGCAAGCCACCCTAGGTGTGGTAAACGCCGCACTGCCGATCGGTGGGCCCGCCACTACTGTACGGATGAGTAACCGTCCCCCCTTTTGAGCAGGCAGGGAGCCGTATCCCGATGTCCGAGCCGGAAGAGCTGCAACAGACCGACATCCACACGACCGCCGGCAAGTTGGCGGACCTGCAGCGGCGTATCCAGGAAGCGACGCACGCCGGCTCGGAACGCGCCGTCGAGAAGCAGCACGCCAAGGGCAAACTGACGGCCCGGGAGCGGGTCGACCTCCTCCTCGACGAGGACTCCTTCGTCGAACTCGACGAGTTCACCCGCCATCGCTCGACCAACTTCGGGCTCGAGAGCAACCGGCCCTACGGAGACGGTGTCGTCACCGGCTACGGGACCGTCGACGGCCGCCCCGTCGCCGTGTTCTCCCAGGACTTCACCGTCTTCGGCGGCGCCCTCGGCGAGGTCTACGGCCAGAAGATCGTCAAGGTGATGGACTTCGCCCTGAAGACCGGCTGTCCGGTCATCGGCATCAACGACTCCGGCGGCGCCCGCATCCAGGAGGGGGTCGCCTCCCTCGGTGCCTACGGTGAGATCTTCCGCCGCAACACCCATGCCTCGGGTGTGATCCCGCAGATCAGCCTGGTGGTCGGGCCGTGCGCGGGCGGCGCGGTCTACTCCCCCGCCATCACCGACTTCACCGTCATGGTCGACCAGACCTCGCACATGTTCATCACCGGTCCGGACGTCATCAAGACGGTCACCGGCGAGGATGTCGGCTTCGAGGAACTGGGCGGCGCCCGCACCCACAACTCCGCCTCCGGCGTGGCCCATCACATGGCCGGGGACGAGAAGGACGCCATCGAGTACGTCAAGCAGTTGCTGTCGTACCTGCCGTCCAACAACCTCAGCGAGCCCCCGGTCTACCCGGAGGAGGCGGACCTCGCCGTCAGCGACGAGGACCGCGAGCTGGACACGATCGTCCCGGACAGCGCGAACCAGCCGTACGACATGCACACGGTGATCGAACACGTGCTGGACGACGCCGAGTTCTTCGAGACGCAGGCGCTGTTCGCGCCGAACATCCTGACCGGCTTCGGCCGGGTCGAGGGGCGTCCGGTGGGCATCGTCGCCAACCAGCCGATGCAGTTCGCGGGCTGCCTCGACATCGACGCGAGCGAGAAGGCCGCGCGCTTCGTGCGCACCTGCGACGCCTTCAACGTCCCCGTCCTCACCTTCGTCGACGTGCCGGGCTTCCTGCCGGGCGTCGACCAGGAGCACACCGGCATCATCCGCCGCGGTGCCAAGCTGATCTACGCCTACGCGGAGGCGACGGTCCCGCTGATCACGGTGATCACCCGGAAGGCCTTCGGCGGGGCGTACGACGTCATGGGCTCCAAGCACCTGGGCGCCGACCTCAACCTGGCCTGGCCGACCGCCCAGATCGCCGTCATGGGCGCCCAGGGCGCGGTCAACATCCTGCACCGCAGGACCATCGCCGAGGCGGAGGCCGCCGGGGAGCTGGAGGCGACGCGGGCGCGGTTGATCCGGGAGTACGAGGACGCCCTCCTCAACCCCTACATCGCGGCCGAGCGCGGCTACATCGACGGCGTGATCATGCCGTCGGACACCCGCCGTCACGTCGTCCGCGGTCTGCGGCAACTCCGTACCAAGCGGGGGTCCCTGCCGCCGAAGAAGCACGGCAACATCCCCCTGTAGGCCGGTCCGACACCGAGGAGCCGTTATGACGATCAAGGTCGTCCGGGGCAACCCCACCCCGGAGGAGCTGGCCGCCGCCCTGGCGGTGGTCCGTGCCCGCGCCGCGGTGGCCGCGGCCACCCCGGCGGGCGTGGCCGCCCCGCGTGACGCGTGGTCGGACCCGTCCCGCATCGCGGCCCACCGTCTGCCCCAGCCGGGCCGGACGGCGTGGTCACGCACCTACTGGCCCGGCTGAGCCGGCTGACCGGCCCGCAGGACCTCGGCCGTCACGGAGTTGCCCCGCCGCGTTCGGACGCGGGGCGCTCGGTGACGGCCGAAGTCGTCCGCGGCCCCGCCGGCGAAGTTGAGTACGCGTACTCAGGCGGCTCGTCCCCGGCTCGACGCAAGCTGGAAGGCATGTTGTGGTCCGACCCCGAGAACGAGCCGCCGAAGGAAATGCGTGACATGCAGACCATGTTGCGGCGGCTGGGCGTTCTGATGGCGCTGGCCATGGTCCTCACGATGATCGTCATCGGGCTGAGCTGAGCTCGGGGCCCGGACCGGGGTGAGCCACGCCGGACACGCCGATACCCTTGCCGCATGACTGATCAGCCGCGCCGTCGACTCGTCCTCGCCTCCCAGTCCCCCGCCCGGCTGGGCCTTCTGCGCCAGGCCGGACTGGACCCCGAGGTCATCGTGAGCGGGGTCGACGAGGACGCCGTGAGCGCACCCACCCCGGCCGACCTGGCCCTCGCCCTGGCCGAGGCGAAGGCGTCCGTCGTGGCGGCGAAGCCGGAGGTCCGGGGCGCGCTGGTGATCGGCTGCGACTCGGTGCTCGACCTGGACGGCCAGGCGCTGGGCAAGCCCGCGGACGCCGAGGAGGCCACCGCCCGCTGGAAGTCGATGCGCGGCCGTGCCGGCACCCTGCAGACCGGCCACTGCGTGTGGGACACGGCGAGCCAACGGCACGTGTCCGCGACCGCGTCCACCGTCGTCCACTTCGGCGAGCCCACCGACGAGGAGATCGCCGCGTACGTCGCCTCGGGCGAACCCCTCTACGTCGCCGGGGCCTTCACCCTGGACGGCCGCTCGGCCCCCTTCATCGAGGGCATCGACGGCGACCACGGCAACGTGATCGGCATCAGCCTGCCCCTGGTCCGGCGGTTGCTGGCCCAGTTGGGTGTCGGCATCACGGAGTTGTGGGTGCCGGCGGAGACGTGACCGGGGAGCCCCCCTCGCCCTTCGCGTCGGCGGGGGCGTCGGCGACGGGCCGCTCCTGGGCGTCGTACGTCATCAGGAGCAGCACGATCAGCGCGAAGACCACCACCATGAACAGCCACGCGTTCCAGCCGACCAGGCCCCAGGTGAAGGCACCCAGCAGCGCGTGCACCACGGCGGCGCTGATCAGCAGGATGCGGCCGACACCCGCCGGCCGCCGGTTCCGCAGGGCGACGAGCAGCGCGACCAGGCCGCACAGCGCGAAGTAGAGACCGAAGACGACCCCGCCGACCTTCGACGACACCGACATCACGTCGGGGTCGAGGCCGGCCAGCGACATCTTCTGCCGGTCGACGACGATCCCCATGAACCAATTGAGCGCGGCGATGCCGAGTGCCTCGACGAACAGCACGACCGCCACGACCCACGCCACCGGCCTGCGCACCACCGGTCCCACCCACTTTCGACTGCCGCGCGAGCAAGATTCCTGTTACCCGAAGTACGTTCGAGACACATGAACGCTACTAACGGGTAAACCGCGGGACAAGGGTTCTGCGGAGGGCAAAGAATCATTGGGCCATTCGTAGGGACTCCACAAAGAAACAGAGTGGGCCGCAGCACGCTCTCACAGAGACCTTGACCACACCGGAGGGCTAGGGTTTCCCGGAGGAGTCCTGCGTGCCGAGGTGCGACAAGGGATTTCCCGGTCGAGCCGGCCTCGCATCACGCTCCGTGTGGGCAAGCTCACCACAGGGGACGGGTCGAAGTGCCGTGTCGGCAGTCCCTAAACTCGGCTTGTTTCAAGGAGGGAGCCTCATCGTGCGCAAGGTGCTCATCGCCAACCGTGGCGAAATCGCTGTCCGTGTGGCCCGGGCCTGCCGGGACGCCGGGATCGCGAGCGTGGCCGTATACGCCGACCCGGACCGGGACGCTCTGCATGTCCGCGCGGCGGATGAGGCGTTCGCCCTGGGCGGTGACACCCCGGCCACCAGCTATCTGGACATCGAGAAAGTGCTGGGCGCCGCGCGGGAATCGGGTGCGGACGCGATCCATCCCGGCTACGGGTTCCTGTCGGAGAACGCCGACTTCGCCCAGGCCGTGCTGGATGCCGGACTGATCTGGATCGGACCGCCGCCGCAGGCGATCCGTGACCTGGGCGACAAGGTCGCCGCCCGGCACATCGCCCAGCGGGCCGGCGCCCCGCTGGTGGCCGGCACCCCCGACCCCGTCTCCGGGGCCGAGGAGGTGGTGGCCTTCGCCCGCGAGCACGGCCTGCCCATCGCGATCAAGGCCGCCTTCGGCGGCGGCGGACGCGGCCTTAAGGTCGCCCGCACCCTGGAGGAAGTACCGGAACTCTACGACTCCGCGGTCCGCGAGGCGGTCGCCGCCTTCGGCCGCGGCGAGTGCTTCGTCGAGCGCTACCTCGACAAGCCCCGCCACGTGGAGACGCAGTGCCTGGCCGACACCCACGGCAACGTCGTGGTGGTCTCCACCCGTGACTGCTCGCTCCAGCGCCGCCACCAGAAACTCGTCGAGGAGGCCCCCGCCCCGTTCCTGTCCGAGGCGCAGGTCGCCGAGCTGTACGCCTCCTCGAAGGCGATCCTCAAGGAGGCCGGCTACGTCGGCGCCGGCACGGTCGAGTTCCTGGTCGGCCAGGACGGCACGATCTCCTTCCTGGAGGTCAACACCCGGCTGCAGGTCGAGCACCCGGTGACCGAGGAGGTCGCCGGCCTGGACCTGGTGCGGGAGATGTTCCGCATCGCCGACGGTGAGGAACTCGGCTACGGCGACCCCGTGCTGCGCGGGCACTCCTTCGAGTTCCGGATCAACGGCGAGGACCCCGGCCGCGGTTTCCTGCCCGCGCCGGGCACCGTCACCACCTTCGCCCCGCCCACCGGACCGGGCGTGCGCCTGGACGCCGGCGTGGAATCGGGTTCGGTGATCGGTCCGGCCTGGGACTCGCTGCTGGCGAAGCTCATCGTCACCGGCCGCACCCGCCAGGAGGCCCTCCAGCGGGCCGCCCGCGCGCTGGAGGAGTTCCAGGTCGAGGGCATGGCCACCGCGATCCCCTTCCACCGCAAGGTGGTCACCGACCCGGCGTTCGCCCCCGAACTCACCGGCTCCACCGACCCGTTCACCGTGCACACGCGGTGGATCGAGACGGAGTTCGTCAACGACGTCAAGCCCTTCACCGCACTCTCCGAGGTCGAGGGCGAGGAGGAGGCGGGCCGCGAGACGGTCGTCGTCGAGGTCGGAGGGAAGCGGCTCGAGGTCTCCCTGCCGGTCTCACTCGGCATGTCGCTGGCCCGCACCGGACTGGCCGCCGGCGCGAAGCCCAAGCGGCGGGCGGCGAAGAAGTCGGGGCCCGCGGCCTCGGGTGACACCCTCGCCTCGCCGATGCAGGGCACGATCGTGAAGGTCGCCGTCGAGGAGGGCCAGCAGGTCACCGAGGGCGACCTGATCGTCGTCCTGGAAGCGATGAAGATGGAACAGCCGCTCAACGCGCACCGGTCCGGCACCATCAAGGGCCTGTCCGCCGAAGTCGGCGCCTCCCTCACCTCCGGCGCGCCGATCTGCGAGATCAAGGACTGACCCGGCTCAGGCCACATCCCGAGGCGCCCGGCGGACTGAGCAGTCAGTCCGCCGGGCGCCTCGTCTTTCCCGGCGCGGCGGGGTGACGCCGGGGCGGAACGCACGGTGAGTGACGCTCGGGGTGAGCGCACGGCGACGGCCGGGGAGGCCGTGGGTCTGGGGCGTGGGTCCGGGCCGTGGGTCTGGGGCGTGGGCCGTGAGAAGGCCGTAGGCCGTGGGGAGGCCGTAGGCCGTGGGGAGGCCGCCCATTCGTGCCCGGTGGCATGCTGGGGGCAGACCGGGGTGCCGGAGAGAGCAGGTGGGGAGCCATGGCGGGTGCGACCTCAGCGGAGACCGCGAAACCGTCGGAAGCCTGGGGTGGCCGGCAGGCGCCGACGACAGCCGGGGCGCCGGGGACGGCCGTGCCCGTAGCGGTCGGCACCCCGCGGGCCATGCGGGCCGACGCCCGCCGCAACTACGAGCGGCTGCTCGCCGAGGCCCGCTCCGCCTTCGCCGCGCACGGCACGGAGGCGTCACTCGAGGACGTTGCCCGGCGGGCGGGCGTCGGCATCGGCACGCTCTACCGGCACTTCCCCAACCGGCCCGCCCTGCTGAGCGCGGTCTTCGAGGACGCGGTGAGCGACCTGCTGGCCCGCTCCCGTGAACTTCTGCGCGCCCCCGAACCCTGCGCGGCCCTGGTGACATGGCTGGGCGAGATGGTCACCCACGCGGGTGAGTACCGTGGGCTCGCGCGGGCGTTGATGGCGGTGTCGTACGACGACTCCTCCGCCCTCGCCCGGTGCAGCGGGCCGATCCGCGAGGCGGGCGGCGCGCTGCTGACGCGAGCGCAGGAGGCGGGCACGGTCCGTCCGGACGTCGCGATCGGCGACCTCCTCCAGCTGACGCACGCGATCGCGCTGGCGGCGGAGGAGACACCGGGTGACCCGGCCCTGGCGGGCCGTCTGCTGCGGTTGACGCTACGGGGGTTGAAGCCGTAGCGCTCCGCGGGGTGCGGGGCTGTCCACTGCCGGGGCTGATCGTGCCCCTGTGGAGCGCTCAGCCTGCGCTGGGAGCCAGCCCGGCACCCGTCTGCGGGTGCGTTGTGGGTGGTCGCGCAGTTCCCCGCGCCCCTATCGGGCACGAACCAAGTCCCGGTTCAGCGGCTGCGCGTGCATTGTGGCTGGTCGCGCAGTTCCCCGTGCCCCTGTCGGGCGCGAACCAAGCCCCGGATCAACAGCTGCCCGCGCCTTGTGGCTCGTCGCGCTACCGCCCGCGCCCCTGTCGGGCACGAACCACGTCCCGGTCAGCGGCTGCGCGTGGCTCGTCGCGCCGGTCCCCGCGCTCCTTTCGGGTGCGGGTCTGATTCGTGTTCAGCGGCGGCGTAGGTCTGCCACTCGGGATCGTTCTGCCGGGCCGGAGTTCGGGTCACCCAGGGTTGTGGCGGCTGTTCGTAGGGCCGGTCCGCCGCCTGGGACCTGGCCGCGGCGAGGGCCCGGGACGGGTACGTCCCGACGCTGTTGCTGGCGCGCCGGGACCGCGTCACCCCCCGAGGCTCCCGCCCCGGCCACGGCGATCTGCACCCCCTGGTCGGCGAGGGCCTGGAGTTCGGTGGCGGCGCGGTCGTCGTGGCCGGGCGGTTCGTCGGTCACGAGGCGGGTGATGAGGTCGGTCGGCACGGTCTGGAACATGGTGTCCGTGCCCAGCTTGGTGTGGTCGGCCAGGACGACGACCTCGGAGGCCGCCTGGACGAGCGCCCGGTCCACGGACGCCGACAGCATGTTGGACGTGGACAGCCCGCGCTCCGCGGTCAGCCCGCTCCCGGACAGGAAGGCCCGGGAGACCCGCAGCCCCTGGAGGGACTGCTCGGCGCCGGAGCCCACCAGGGCGTAGTTGGAGCCGCGCAGGGTGCCGCCCGTCATGACGACCTCCACCCGGTTGGCGTGGGCCAGCGCCTGGGCCACCAGGAGGGAGTTGGTGACGACGGTCAGCCCGGGGACCCGGGCGAGCCGGCGGGCCAGCTCCTGGGTGGTGGTTCCCGCCCCGACCACGATGGCCTCGCCCTCTTCGACGAAGCTGGCGGCGAGGTCGGCGATGGCCGTCTTCTCGGCGGTCGCGAGATGTGATTTCTGCGGAAAGCCGGACTCCCGCGTGAATCCGCCCGGCAATACCGCACCGCCGTGCCGGCGGTCGAGGAGTCCTTCTGCCTCCAGCGCACGCACGTCCCGCCGTACGGTCACTTCGGAGGTCTGGACGACGCGGGCGAGCTCACGGAGCGACACGGCCCCGTTCGCTCGCACCATTTCGAGGATCAATTGGCGACGTTCTGCAGCGAACACGAAACTGACAGTAACGTGGGCGACCGTCTGCTTTCAGCTGTTTGCGCCGAATAGCAGAAGTTGTTCGCACAGCAAGGCACAGAGTGGTATAGGGCCTAGGCTCGCCGACTATGCCGCACGAATGGGCGGCAACTCCCCGTGACCAGCGGGGAGTCGCTTTCGGTCATCAGGCCTGACCGGTCTCCTTGCGGGTGTGGAGCTGGCGGGCCACCTCCGCGATCGACCCCGACAGGGACGGGTAGACCGTGAACGCGTTCGCGATCTGCTCGACCGTCAGATTGTTGTCGACCGCGATCGAGATGGGGTGGATCAGTTCCGAAGCGCGCGGTGCCACGACCACACCGCCGACCACGATGCCCGTGCCGGGCCGGCAGAAGATCTTGACGAAGCCGTCCCGGATGCCCTGCATCTTCGCGCGCGGGTTGCGCAGCAGCGGCAGCTTCACCATCCGGGCGTCGATCTTGCCGGCGTCGACGTCGGCCTGCGAGTAGCCGACGGTGGCGATCTCGGGGTCGGTGAAGACGTTGGAGGAGACCGTCTTGAGGTTCAGCGGGGCCACCGCGTCGCCGAGGAAGTGGTACATGGCGATACGGCCCTGCATCGCCGCTACGGAGGCCAGCGCGAACACGCCGGTGACGTCGCCGGCGGCGTACACGCCCGGAGCCGTGGTGCGGGAGACCTTGTCGGTCCAGATGTGTCCGGAGTCGCGCAGCCTGACCCCGGCGTCCTCCAGGCCCATGCCCGCGCTGTTCGGAATGGCGCCGACGGCCATCAGACAGTGCGACCCGGTGATGACCCGGCCGTCGGCGAGGGTGACCTCGACCCGGTCGCCGACGCGCTTGGCGGACTCGGCGCGGGAGCGGGCCATCACGTTCATGCCGCGGCGCCGGAAGACGTCCTCGAGGACGGCCGCGGCGTCCGGGTCCTCGCCCGGCAGCACACGGTCCCGGGACGACACGAGGGTGACCTTCGCGCCGAGCGCCTGGTAGGCGCCGGCGAACTCGGCACCGGTGACACCGGAACCGACGACGATGAGTTCCTCGGGGAGTTCGTCGAGGTCGTAGACCTGGGTCCAGTTGAGGATGCGCTCGCCGTCGGGCTGGGCGTCGGGGAGTTCGCGCGGGTGACCGCCGGTGGCGACGAGGACGGCGTCCGCGACGAGCGTCTCCTCGGTGCCGTCCGCGGCCCGGACGACGACCTTCCGCGAGCCGTCGAGCGCCTGCATGCCCTCCAGCCGGCCCCGGCCGCGCAGGACGCGGGCGCCGGCCCGGGTGACGGAGGCGGTGATGTCGTGCGACTGGGCGAGGGCGAGCCGCTTGACGCGCCGGTTGACCTTGCCGAGGTCGACCCCGACCACCCGGGCCGCCTGCTCCAGGGGCGGGGTGTCGTCGGCGACGATGATGCCCAGTTCCTCGTACGACGAGTCGAAGGTGGTCATCACCTCGGCCGTGGCGATGAGGGTCTTCGACGGGACGCAGTCGGTGAGCACCGACGCCCCGCCCAGCCCGTCGCAGTCGACGACGGTCACCTCCGCGCCGAGTTGGGCGGCCACCAGGGCCGCCTCGTATCCGCCGGGTCCGCCACCGATGATCACGATCCGAGTCACGTACCCCATTGTCCCGCACGGTTCAAGGTGTCGGCGCCCCGGGGGCCGAGGAACGCGTCACAGGTGGCCCTGGGACCGGAGAGACGGACGTGACGGCTGCCGTACTCTCGACGCATGTCGCTCTACGCCGCGTACGCCGGCAACCTCGACGCGCGGCTGATGACCCGCCGCGCCCCGCACTCGCCGATGCGGGCCATCGGCTGGCTGAACGGGTGGCGGCTGACCTTCGGGGGCGAGCACCTGGGCTGGGAGGGGGCGCTGGCGACCGTCGTCGAGGCGCCGGGCTCCCAGGTCTTCGTCGCGCTGTACGACATCGCGCCCCCGGACGAGGAGTCGATGGACCGCTGGGAGGGCGTCGGCCTCGACATCTACCGCCGGATGCGGGTGCGCGTGCACACGCTGGAGGGCGAGGAGCCGGCGTGGCTGTACGTCCTCAACGGCTACGAGGGCGGGCTGCCGTCGGCGCGGTATCTCGGGGAGGTCGCCGACGCCGCCGAGTCGGCGGGTGCGCCGCACGACTACGTGATGGAACTCCGCAAGCGCCCCTGCTGAGAACCCCACCGGTACCTCTGCCCCCTGTCGCTGCCCGGCACCTCACCCATCACGCCTCTTCGGCACATTCGCTCGATTCGCTGGATTCGTTGGAAACGACAAGACAACGATCGCCGTGCCGTGAGCTCTGTCATCTACGCGCGTAGGCCCGAACCGGCTACCCTCATCCGCGTGAACGCATCTCTTCTTCCGGACGACATCCAGGGCGACCCCCACGCCGCCGCCGACGCCGCCGCCGCGCGCCTGCGCGAACTGACGGGCGCCGAGACCCACGACGTCGCCCTCGTGATGGGCTCCGGCTGGGCGCCGGCCGTGGATGCCCTGGGCGCACCCGACGCCGAGTTCCAGGTCACCGAGCTGCCCGGGTTCCCCCCGCCGGCGGTGGAAGGGCACGGCGGCACGATCCGCTCGTACCGGATCGGCGACAAGCGCTCGCTGGTCTTCCTCGGCAGGACGCACTACTACGAGGGCCGCGGGGTGGCCTCCGTCGCCCACGGCGTCCGTACGGCCGTCGCCGCCGGCAGCAAGACCATCGTGCTGACCAACGGCTGCGGTGGGCTGCGGGAGGGCATGCGTCCCGGTCAGCCGGTCCTGATCAGCGACCACATCAACCTGACCGCCACCTCCCCGATCGTCGGCGCGAACTTCGTCGACCTCACCGACCTGTACTCCCCGCGTCTGCGCGCCCTGTGCAAGGAGATCGACGCGAGCCTCGAGGAGGGCGTCTACGCCCAGTTCCCCGGCCCGCACTACGAGACGCCGGCCGAGATCCGCATGGCCCGTGTCCTCGGCGCGGACCTGGTGGGCATGTCGACGGTCCTCGAGGCGATCGCCGCGCGCGAGGCCGGGGCCGAGGTCCTGGGCATCTCCCTGGTGACCAACCTGGCCGCCGGCATGACGGGCGAGCCGCTGAACCACGAAGAGGTCCTGCAGGCGGGCCGCGACTCGGCGACCCGGATGGGCTCCCTGCTCACGCAGGTGCTGGGCCGGCTGTAGGTTCTCCCCCCGCGGCGCCACGATCCCGCCCCTCCGGCGTTCGAGGAGCGGGGCCCGGGGCCGCAAGCCCCTGGGGGAAGGGAAGGGCGGTGGGAGCGCGAGCGCTCCCCCTGCCCACCGCACCTTCTGGGTACACACCAAGGCACGACGACGAGAGGTTGACCCGACGTGCACGACGAACTCATCGCACGGGCCAGGGCATGGCAGGCCGAGGACCCCGACGCGGAGACCCGTGAGGAACTCGGCAAGCTCATCGACGCCGGGGACCACGCGGAGCTCGCCGCACGCTTCGGCGGCACCCTCCAGTTCGGCACTGCCGGCCTCCGGGGCGAGCTCGGCGCCGGCCCGATGCGGATGAACCGCGCCGTCGTCATCCGCGCCGCCGCCGGCCTCGCCGCGTACCTCAAGGCCCAGGGCGGGGCAGGCGGCCTCGTCGTCATCGGCTACGACGCCCGCCACAAGTCCGCCGACTTCGCCCGCGACACCGCCGCGGTCATGACCGGCGCCGGCCTCCGGGCGGCCGTACTCCCCCGCCCGCTCCCCACTCCCGTCCTCGCGTACGCCATAAGGCATCTCGGCGCGGTCGCCGGCGTGGAGGTCACCGCCAGCCACAACCCGCCCCGCGACAACGGCTACAAGGTCTACCTCGGGGACGGATCCCAGATCGTGCCCCCGGCGGACGCCCGGATCGCCGCCGAGATCGACGCCGTCCGCTCCCTCGACGACGTGCCCCGCCCCGATGCCGGCTGGGAGACCCTCGACGACTCGGTCCTCGACGCCTACCTCGCCCGCACCGACGAGGTCCTGGCGGCCGGCTCCCCCCGCACGGCCCGCACCGTCTACACCGCGATGCACGGAGTCGGCAAGGACGTCCTGCTCGCCGCCTTCGCCCGGGCCGGCTTCCCCGAGCCCGTGCTCGTCGCCGAGCAGGCCGAGCCCGACCCGGACTTCCCGACCGTCGCCTTCCCCAACCCGGAGGAGCCCGGCGCGATGGACCTCGCCTTCGCGCAGGCCCGCGCGAGCGACCCGGACCTGATCATCGCCAACGACCCGGACGCCGACCGCTGTGCCGTGGCCGTCGGCGACGGCGGGGCGTGGCGGATGCTGCGGGGCGACGAGGTCGGCGTCCTGCTCGCCGCCCACCTGGTGCGGCGCGGCGCCCGCGGCACCTTCGCCGAGTCGATCGTGTCCTCCTCCCTGCTCGGCCGGATCGCCGAGAAGGCGGGGCTGCCGTACGAGGAGACCCTCACCGGCTTCAAGTGGATCGCCCGCGTCGAGGGTCTGCGCTACGGCTACGAGGAGGCCCTCGGCTACTGCGTCGACCCCGACGGCGTCCGCGACAAGGACGGCATCACCGCCGCGCTCCTGATCACCGAGCTGGCCTCCGAACTCAAGGCCGAGGGCCGGACCCTCCTCGACCTCCTCGACGACCTCGCCGTCGAGCACGGCCTGCACGCCACCGACCAGCTCTCGGTCCGCGTGGCCGACCTGTCGCTGATCGCGAGCGCGATGCGGCGGCTGCGCGAGCGGCCGCCGACCCGACTCGCGGGCCTGCCCGTTACCAGGGCCGAGGACCTCACGCAGGGCACGGAGACGCTGCCGCCCACCGACGGCCTGCGCTACACCCTCGACGGCGCCCGCGTCATCGTCCGCCCCAGCGGCACCGAGCCGAAGCTGAAGTGCTACCTGGAGGTCGTCGTCCCGGTCGCCATGCACGCCGGTCTGCCCGCGGCCCGCGCGACGGCGGCCGACCTGCTGGCGGCGATCAAGCGCGACCTGTCGGCGGCCGCCGGCATCTGACGGACGCGAGGGGGTGCCGCCACTCAGGGGCACCCCATCGAGTGATTCCGCGCGACAGCCGACGCACGCTCCCCGGCCCGCCTCGCTCCCCGGGAACGGTTGAGCGGTACCGCCGTACCGCCCGCCGAGTACTGGAGCTGCCGCCGTGTCCTCGACCGCCCCCAGCACCCGCGTCCCCGGCACCCGGCGCCCCCGCACCCCCACCACCACGGCCCCCGCCGGCCGTGCCCACGCGCTGCGTGCCGCGCTGCGCCGGGCGGCCCCCGCGCTGCTCGCCCACGTCGCCGTACGCTCCGCGGGCCTGCTCGTCCTCGCCGTCTGGGCGCACCGCCGCCACCACGGCGTCTGGCCGCTTCTGGCGGCCCAGTGGGACGCCCGCTGGTACCTGGGCATCGCCGACCACGGCTACGCCCGCACGCTCGGCTCCGCGTTCGACTCGAACAACCTGGCCTTCTTCCCGCTGTATCCGGCCCTGGTCAAAGCCGTCGCGGCCGTCACCCCCGGCAGCCGGGCGAGCACCGGCCTGGGCATCTCGGTCGTCGCCTCGCTGGTCGCGGCCTGGGGCGTGTTCGCGGTCGGCGACCGGCTGCACGGCCGGCGCGTCGGCATCGTGCTCACCGTTCTCTGGGCCGCGTTCCCGGTCGGCCTGGTGCAGTGGATGGGCTACACCGAGTCGCTGTTCACGGCCTTCGTGGCCTGGGCGCTGTACGCCCTGCTCACCGACCGCCCGCTCACGGCGGCCTGGCTCGCGGTCCTGGCCGGTCTGACCCGCCCGACCGGCATCGCGGTAGCGGCCACCGTCACGGTCACGGCCCTGCTGTCGCTGCGCCACCGCTTCTCGGCCCGCGCCCTCGCGGCGGCGGCCCTCGCCCCGCTCGGCTGGTGTGCCTACGTCGGCTGGGTGGGCCTGCGCCTGGGCCGCTGGGACGGCTACTTCGCCGTACAGCGGATGTGGCACAACGAGCTGGACGGCGGCCGGGAGACCCTGCTCCGGTTCCGGGACCTGCTCGGGCGCGACTCGACGCCCGAACTGTTCCTGGTGATGGTGACGCTCACCCTGCTCGGGTCGGCCGCTCTGTTCGCCCTGTCCGTGGGGGACCGCCAGCCGCTCCCCCTGCTGGTCTTCACAGCCGTCCTGCTGGCGATCGTGCTGGGCAGCGGAGGCGTCTACTTCCCCCGGGCGCGCTTCCTCCTCCCGGCCTTCCCGCTCCTGCTCCCGCCGGCCCGGTACCTCTCCCACGCCTCCCCCCGCCTTCGCGCCCTCGCCCTGACGACCGCGGTCCTGGGCTCGGCGTACTGCGGCGCGTACATGCTGCTGGTGTGGCCGAGCGCGCCATGACGGGGCCGCACTTGGGCACGGCCCCGGACGAGCGCCGCGAGGGGAACGGCGTACGCGGTGCCGAGTGGGCCGTGGGGCCGTGGGGCTCAGGCAGGGCTGGGTGAAGCGGGGTGGTGACGGGGGCGGTGGTCACGGGGGCGGTGGTCACGGGGGCGGTGGTCACGGGGGCGGCCACCGCCTGGTGGGTCCACCGGTGCGTCAACGCCGGTGAGCTTCGAGGCGGGGGCGGCCACACGCCGGGTCAACATGGGGACCGGCCTGGCCACACGCCGGACGACGCGGTGACCGGCGTGGCCACACGCCCGTGAACGCCGGGAAGGTGAGGCCACGCCCCGGTGCGGACCGTCGGCGGGCCGCCGTGTCAGGCACCGTCCGCGCCTCGGTGACCGCCGTGAGGAGCAGCCCGTCTCGACGCGCTGGTGACCGCTAGAGACCGCTAGAGCAGTGTCCTCGCCGACGTCAGGAACGCGAGCCAGGTCAGTGCGAACAGGACCGCCAGTGGCCACAGGGCGCGCCCCCGCACGTGTGCCTCGCTGTCGCCGGTGGGACGCAGGGCGGGGTCGGTGTGCATGGCGGTGAGCTCGGCGGCCAGGGCGTCGTACGGATGGGTCAGGCCACGCGCGCGCTGGAGCCGGGCCCAGCGGGGCGCGGCGACCGCCCAGGAGTCGCCGCCGCGCCAACGCAGCTTCAGCTCGAAGTGCTCACGGCGCGCCGAGCGGAGGTCGTCCCACGGGATGTGGGTGGGGTGGCGCAGGCCGTTCAGCCAGAGTCCGGTGCGGTCGGCGGTGATGCGCCAGCACAGCTTCACGGGGAGCCGGGCCCCGCCGTACAGACCGGCCGCCGCGACCACGATCTGCTGCCAGAGGCTGACGTCCGCGTCGAGGAACACGGCCCAGCAGGTCCAGACGCCCCACTGCACCAGCAGCACGCCGGACAGCCAGTCCACCCCACCCGCACGCCAGCGTCGTACCGGCACCGGTGCCGTGGATCGCGCGGCCTCCACCAGCAGCCGGTGCTGCTCCCCGGCCACCGCGGCACGGGCCGACGCGCGCTTCTCCCGGGCGAGGCGCCGCCGCGCACCGCCAGGCGAGAGCGGCCGTACGGGACCCGACGACCGCTCCGTCACGGGTGGTTCGCCCGGCTGCGGGGAGGCGCTGACGAGCAGGATCTCGGCTCCGTCGTACGGCGCCCCGTAGAGGACGGCCTCGCGCAGCGGGCCGGGCTCGTCGGTCTCCAGCCGGTCGAGGAGCTCGTCGATCTCGGCCTCGGTGTCGTCGCCGCGGGAGTCGTCGTGGTCACCGGAGTCGTCCTCCGCGTCCTCGTCCGCCTCCGTCGTGGCGACGGTGAACAGCGGGCGCAGTGCGGTCGTGTCGTCGGCGGCGAAGACCTCCGCGTCGCCGCCCTCGTTCTCGCGTACCAGCACGCGCAGGACGGGCGCGGGGGTGGCGCCGAGCGCGGTGGCGCGGCGCCGGCCCAGTACGCCGGAGAGCACCACGGTGGCGCCCAGACCCGCCACGAAGAACCCGGCGGCCGCGGCTCCCCCACGGTCGTCCGGCGCGCTCCACAGCCCGGCGGTCGCGAGCAGGACGACCCCCGGCACCAGGATCACGAGTCCTGCCCCGGTGAGGAACCGGCCCCGGCCGAGGGCCGGCCCCCTGTCCGGCAGCGGGGCCGTCACACCTCCGGCCGCCGCCAGTGCCGCCTTTCGCTGCCGCACCCGCGCCCGCAGCCGCAGTTCCGCGACCGCCCAGGAACCCCCGGCCACCAGGACGGCACCGGGAACGACCAGCCACAACGGCGCGGGAGGCCGGACGGCGGCCAGGACGACCAGCGCGGGCGCCGACACTCGCACGGCCTCGGGCCGCAACGGCAGCCAGACGAGGTGCATCGCCACCAGCGCGGCGAGGAACGGGGACCAGCCGGCCAGGGCCAGGCCCAGCGCGGCCAGAGCGGCGGTCAGCAGCACCAGGTGGAGGTGGCGCCACCGCGGAGGCACCGTCACCGGCCACGACGGCAACGCCTCGGACCACCGGTCCGCCCGCTCCGCGGTCCAGGGGAGACAGCCGTCGGGTATCGCGGCGGGGGGCAGCGGCAGGGGCTGCCCTGGACTCGTACTCATCGCTTCCCAGACACTCGGACCACGGGGGTCGGTTCGGTCCTCGACACCGTGTCCGGGTGGGGGCCGTCCCGGCCGAGGGGAGCCCGATCATGACCCGGCAGGCTGTGAACACACAACGCGCCGGCGCCCACAAGGGCCAGGGGGAACTGCCCGACCAGCCACGACGCACCCGCAGGGCCGGACAGACCGGACCGTCCAGCGGACGCGAGCCCGAACACTCACGCAACCTCCGACGGTTACGCGAACGCGATCGGTCACGCGAACCCGAGCGCCGACGCGAACCCCACCGGTTCGGCGACCCCCGCTCAGCCCACCGCCAGCAGCACCGCCAGCAGCACCACTCCGGCCAGCGCGGGCCCCACGACCTCGTACGCCCAGCGCACGCTCACCTCGCCCTGCGCCGTCGCCGCCTTCCCCCGCGCCTCGAGGATCGCGCGCAGTTCGTCCATGACCTTGTCGAACTCGGCGCGCGTCGGTCCGTCGTCCACGGCACCGCCTCCGCCGAACCCGCCGCCCATGCCACCGGCCCAGCCACCGCGGCCACGCCGGCCGGAGGCGCGGCCCTCCTTCTCCGCCGTCGCGCGCGCCTCCCGTCGTGCCGCCTTGCCGCGGGCCCGCAGCGAGACGGGGATGGCCCACAGCTGGAACTTCGTGCCCGACTTGGTGAGGACCTCGTTCGAGTAGCCGGACCGCAGCATCTCGACCTTCCCCCAGGGCAGCACGATCACCCGGAACGGGTTCCGGATCCGCAGCCGGTCCTCCCCCGCGAAGACCGCGGGCCGGACCGTGAAGGCCACGATCAGGGGCACCAGGAGGAGCAGCGTGGCGAGCGCCAGCCAGGGCGTGCGCCCCTTGCCCGCGACCAGCGCGTCGAAGCCGAGCCAGGCGACGATGGCGAGCAGCAGCACACCGCCGACGAGTCCCATCGGCGACCGGTAGATCCGGTCCTTGGACGCGGGTGCCGAGGGCTGCGGCGCTGGTGGCTGATGCTCCGGGGTCGTCATAGTCCCGATTGTGCCCGACGTCCGGCCCGGCCCTCACAGGCGGTGCCGACCGGCCCCGCACGGGCGGCCGTCACCCCGCGGACACGGGCGCCACCGCCCCGCAGAGGCGAGCACCGCCACCCCACAGACGCAGCCGAGAGCACTCCACAGGCGCCCGGACACGGCCGCCCACAGACGCGGCCGAGAGCACTCCGCGCTCACCGCCGGGGCCACCCCACACCCACACCCCCGCCCGCACCCGCTGCCGATTTGTCCTCCGGGGTGTACAGCCGCTACGCGCGTAGATATGCTCGTCTGGTGACCATGCCCACCACCGCACCCCACGCACTTGCTGACGTCACCACGTCCGACAGCACACTGCGCCGCTTCCTTCACGGGCTGCCCGGCGTCGACGCGGTCGGCCTGGAGGCGCGCGCCGCCTCGCTCGGCACCCGTTCCATCAAGACGACCGCGAAGGCGTACGCCATCGACCTCGCCATCTCGATGGTCGATCTGACGACGCTGGAAGGCGCGGACACCCCGGGCAAGGTCCGGGCGCTCGGCGCGAAGGCGGTTCGTCCCGACCCGACCGACCGCACGACTCCGGCCACGGCCGCTGTCTGCGTGTACCCCGACATGGTGCCCTTCGCGAAGGAGGCCGTCGCCGGCTCCCCGGTGAAGGTCGCCTCGGTCGCGACCGCGTTCCCGGCCGGCCGCGCAGCCCTCGACGTGAAGCTGGCCGACGTGCGCGACGCGGTCGCCGCGGGTGCCGACGAGATCGACATGGTCATCGACCGCGGGGCGTTCCTCGCGGGCGGGTACCTGAAGGTGTACGACGAGATCGTCGCCGTGAAGGAGGCCTCCGGCGCGGCCCGCCTCAAGGTCATCTTCGAGACGGGCGAGCTGTCGACGTACGACAACATCCGCCGCGCGAGCTGGCTCGGCATGCTGGCCGGGGCGGACTTCATCAAGACGTCCACCGGCAAGGTGGCGGTGAACGCGACACCGGCGAACACCCTCCTGATGCTGGAGGCCGTACGGGACTTCCGCGCCCAGACCGGGGTCCAGGTCGGCGTGAAGCCGGCCGGCGGCATCCGCACCAGCAAGGACGCGATCAAGTTCCTCGTGCTGGTCAACGAGACCGCGGGCGAGGACTGGCTGGACAACCACTGGTTCCGCTTCGGCGCGTCCTCGCTGCTGAACGACCTGCTGATGCAGCGTCAGAAGCTGGCCACCGGCCGCTACTCCGGCCCCGACTACGTGACGGTGGACTGATCACCATGGCTTCCGTATTTGAGTACGCACCGGCGCCCGAGTCCCGCTCGGTCGTCGACATCGCCCCTTCCTACGGCCTGTTCATCGACGGCGAGTTCGTGGAGGCCGCCGACGGCAAGGTCTTCAAGACCGTCTCGCCGTCCACCGAGGAGGTCCTCTCCGAGATCGCCCAGGCGGGCGAGGCGGACGTCGACCGTGCCGTGCGGGCCGCCCGCAAGGCCTTCGAGAAGTGGTCGGCGCTGCCCGGCTCCGAGCGCGCGAAGTACCTCTTCCGCATCGCCCGGATCATCCAGGAACGCAGCCGCGAACTGGCCGTCCTGGAGACGCTGGACAACGGCAAGCCCATCCGGGAGACGCGCGACGCCGACCTGCCCCTGGTCGCCGCGCACTTCTTCTACTACGCGGGCTGGGCCGACAAGCTCGAGCACGCGGGCTTCGGCGCGAACCCGCGGCCCCTGGGCGTGGCCGGCCAGGTCATCCCCTGGAACTTCCCCCTGCTGATGCTGGCGTGGAAGATCGCCCCGGCGCTCGCGACGGGCAACACGGTGGTGCTCAAGCCCGCCGAGACGACCCCGCTCTCGGCCCTGTTCTTCGCGGACATCTGCCGCCAGGCGGGCCTGCCGAAGGGTGTCGTCAACATCCTCCCGGGCTACGGCGACTCCGGCGCCGCTCTGGTCGCGCACCCCGACGTGAACAAGGTGGCCTTCACCGGCTCCACGGCCGTCGGCAAGGAGATCGCGCGCACGGTCGCGGGCAGCCGCAAGAAGCTCACGCTCGAACTGGGCGGCAAGGGCGCCAACATCGTCTTCGACGACGCGCCGATCGACCAGGCCGTCGAGGGCATCGTCAGCGGCATCTTCTTCAACCAGGGCCAGGTCTGCTGCGCCGGCAGCCGCCTGCTGGTCCAGGAGTCGATCCAGGACGAGCTCCTCGAGTCCCTCAAGCGCAGGCTCTCCACGCTCCGCCTCGGCGACCCGATGGACAAGAACACGGACATCGGGGCGATCAACTCGGCCGAGCAGCTCTCGCGCATCACCACGCTCGTCGAGCAGGGCGAGGCGGAGGGCGCCGAGCGCTGGTCGGCGGCCTGCGAACTCCCCTCGTCCGGCTACTGGTTCGCCCCGACGCTGTTCACCAACGTCACCCAGGCGCACACCGTCGCCCGCGACGAGATCTTCGGCCCGGTGCTGTCCGTCCTCAGCTTCCGTACCCCGGACGAGGCCGTCGCCAAGGCCAACAACACGCCGTACGGCCTGTCGGCGGGCATCTGGTCGGAGAAGGGCTCCCGCATCCTGGCGGTGGCGAACAAGCTCCGGGCGGGCGTCGTCTGGTCCAACACGTTCAACAAGTTCGACCCGACCTCGCCGTTCGGCGGTTACAAGGAGTCGGGCTTCGGCCGCGAGGGCGGCCGCCACGGCCTGGAGGCGTACCTCGATGTCTGACAAGTCCGAGCAGCAGCGCCTCAGCGTCTTCAAGACCTACAAGCTGTACGTCGGCGGGAAGTTCCCGCGTTCGGAGAGCGGCCGGGTGTACGAGGTGACCGACCCCAAGGGCAAGTGGCTGGCGAACGCGCCCCTTTCCTCCCGCAAGGACGCCCGTGACGCGGTCGTCGCCGCCCGCAAGGCGTTCGGCGCCTGGTCGGGCGCGACCGCCTACAACCGGGGCCAGGTCCTCTACCGCGTCGCCGAGATGCTGGAGGGCCGCAAGGGGCAGTTC
Source organism: Streptomyces sp. NBC_00289 (assembly GCF_041435115.1). NCBI lineage: Bacteria > Bacillati > Actinomycetota > Actinomycetes > Kitasatosporales > Streptomycetaceae > Streptomyces > Streptomyces sp. NBC_00289. The sequence continues at coordinate 4,156,263 of NZ_CP108046.1, forward strand.
GTCCACGAGGTCGCCGACGCCGGGGGCCTGTCGAAGTCGAAGGCCGCCGACCAGGTGGACGCGGCCATCGACCGCTGGGTCTGGTACGCGGGCTGGACCGACAAGATCGCCCAGGTCGTGGGCGGCGCCAACCCGGTCGCGGGCCCGTTCTTCAACCTGTCCTCCACGGAGCCGACCGGAGTGGTGGCGGTCCTCGCCCCGCAGGAGTCGTCGTTCCTGGGCCTGGTCTCCGTCGTCGCCCCGGTGATCGCCACCGGCAACACGGCGGTCGTGATCGCCGGCGAGCGGTTCCCGCTGCCGGCCCTCTCCCTCGGCGAGGTCCTGGCCACCTCCGACCTCCCCGGCGGGGTGGTCAACGTCCTCTCCGGCCGTACGGCGGAGATCGCGGCGCCGCTGGCCGCGCACCAGGACGTCAACGCGATCGATCTGGCCGGCGCCGACGACGTACTGGCGAAGGAACTGGAGATCGCGGCAGCCGACAACCTGAAGCGGGTTCTTCGTCCACAGCCTGTGGACGACTGGAGCGCCGCCCCCGGCACCGACCGCATGACGGCCTTCCTGGAGACGAAGACGGTCTGGCACCCCACGGGTTCCCTGGGCGCTTCCGGCTCCGGCTACTGACAGACGCCCGGACCACGGATCCGTCCGGGACCACGCATCCGTCCGCGACCACGGATCCGTCCGCGACCGCGGGCCCGTCCGGAGCCGGAGTGCCATCCACAACCGAAGAGCCGTCCGAAACCGGAGAGCCGCGCCTCCCCTCCGTCCGGGGGAGGCGCGGCTCTCTGTTCCGCCGGCTGTCCTCAGCCGTTCAGCAGTTCCGTCGCCTGGCCGACCACCGGCAGGCTGCCGATCGACTGCGCCTGCGCCACCGGCCGGGTCAGCGCCTGCGAGGTCAGCGGCTTGAAGTCGGCGAGTTGGGTGCCGACGCCGTTGTCGAGGGGGTCGACTCCCGTGCCGGCCAGCGGGTTCGGCTTGAGATCGGTGACCGGACCGGTGACGTAGCCGACCGTGCCGCTCAGCGCCTGAAGGCCGGCCTGCGGATCGGCGTTGCCGAGGGAGGTCGGTTGCGTACGCAGGACGTCCAGGGCCGGCTCGCTGTCCGCGGACGCCGTGGCCGCGCCTGCTCCCAGCGCCACCCCCGCGGTCGCGAGGGCGACCAGGGCGCGTCGGGCGGTCGGGGTGTGGGGGAACGCGTGTCGGGCCATCGCTGCTGCCACCTTCTCCATGCACGGGGTAATCGAATCGACACGAAGGGTAGTTGACGTGTGACGCGCGCTTCAAAGCCGACCCGCGGGGTCGTCCTGGCCTCCGTCGATGCCTCACACTGGTGACCCGTGAGCTCCCCTCCACCCATACCGACGCGAGTCGTGCTGCTCTGCGGCCCCTCCGGCTCCGGCAAGTCCCTCCTCGCCGCCCGCTCCGGCCTCCCGGTCCTGCGGCTCGACGACTTCTACAAGGAGGGCGCGGACCCGACGCTGCCCCTCGTGTCCGGGAGCTCCGACATCGACTGGGACCACCCGGACTCCTGGGACGCGGACACGGCCGTCGCCTCGATCGTGGAGCTGTGCCGCACGGGTCGTACCGACGTTCCTGTCTACGACATCTCGCTGAGCGCCCGTACCGGCACCGAGGCGGTCGACGTGGGGCGGACCCCGCTCTTCATCGCGGAGGGCATCTTCGCCGCCGAGATCGTGACCCGCTGCCAGGAGCTCGGCGTGCTCGCCGACGCGCTGTGCCTGAGCCGCGGCCCGGTCCGCACCTTCCGCCGGCGCTTCCTGCGGGATCTGCGGGAGGGCCGCAAGTCGGTGCCGTTGCTGGTGCGCCGCGGCTGGCGCCTGATGCGTCTCGAACGTTCGATCGTCGCCCGTCAGAGCGCGCTGGGCGCCCACCCCTGCGACAGGCACGAGGCCCTCGGCCGCCTCGCCGCGGCGGCGGGCCGCCGCCCGGCCGCCAGCCCGGCGAGCTGAACGGCCCGTACCCCCGACCGCACGCGAAAACGGGACTGGACGGACCCCCCGGTCCTCCAGCCCCGCTCCCTCGGTGCCCCCGCACCTTCCCCCGTGCTCCCCCCAGCCGGTCCCCCGGACACCGCTCCCCCGTCGGCGCCCCCCGGCTCTTGCTCCCCCGTTTCCCCGCTCCCCCCGGACCTTCAGGCCACGAGCTCCCCGAAGGCGTCCTGCTCGTCACGGCCGAAGCTGAGGACCTCGTCCTCGCGCAGCCGGCGGAGCGACCGCCAGATGCTGGACTTCACCGTGCCGACACTGATGTCGAGGATCTCCGCGATCTCCGGGTCCGTGCGGCCCTCGTAGTAACGAAGGACCAGCATGGTGCGCTGGAGCTCGGGCAGCCGGGCCAGCGCCTGCCACAGGACCGCGCGCAGCTCGGTGCCGCGCATCGCGTCCGTGTCACCGGGCGTCTCCGGCAGTTCCTCGGTCGGGTACTCGATCAGCTTGCGGCGGCGCCACGCGCTGATGTGCAGATTCGTCATGGTGCGGCGGAGGTATCCGCCGACCGCCGCCTTGTCGCTGATCCGCTCCCACGCCCGGTACGTCGAGAACAGCGCGCTCTGCAGCAGGTCCTCGGCCTCGAAGCGGTCACCGGTCAGGTGGTAGGCGGTCGCGTACAGGGAGGCGCGGCGCTCCTGGACGTAGGCGGTGAACTCCACCTCCGACAGGGAACGACGCTCCCCCGTGCCCTCCCCGTACGCTGCTCCCCCGTGAGCTTCCCCCGTGTGTGCGTCGACCACCGCCATGTACGCGGTGTGCTGACGCCCGGTGCCGCGAGCGCACCCCCGCCCTCCCCCACGCTCGAACACGCTCCCGCGGGAGGGACCCCCATCAGCACCGGACTTCTCCGGCCCCCGGCCGACGTCGTGCAGACGCGTGATCACTGCGCTAGTGCTGGTGCTGTGCAGCGTGTTCATCTCGCGCCCCCCGTCGTGGACTTCCCCGGTGTTCTGCTGGTTCGACTTGCTTCCTTGCTTGTGCCGAGAAGCTTGCCCGGGGCAGTTCATGGCCGTGTCCGCCGACTGTCACAGACCTGTCACAGGGGCCCTTCCCAGAAGGTTCACAGCGGGCTCATGGACACGTGCCGTAGGGACGGACGCGGAGAGCGGTGCGGCGGTTGCACGACGTGCCGTGGGAGCGCTCGCACATCCGGTACGTCCGCACAGGTCGAACAGCACCCCCTCCATGGGCCAGAATGAGCCCGTGCCTTCCCTGTTGCTGATCGAGGACGACGACGCCATCCGTACGGCCCTGGAGCTGTCCCTTACGCGCCAGGGCCACCGGGTTGCCACCGCTGCCACCGGCGAGGACGGCCTGAAGCTGTTGCGCGAACAGCGGCCGGATCTGATCGTGCTGGATGTGATGCTGCCCGGTATCGACGGGTTCGAGGTGTGCCGGCGCATCCGGCGCACGGACCAGTTGCCGATCATTCTGCTCACCGCCCGCAACGACGACATCGACGTGGTCGTCGGACTGGAGTCCGGCGCCGACGACTATGTCGTCAAACCCGTCCAGGGCCGGGTGCTGGACGCCCGTATCCGGGCCGTGCTGCGACGCGGGGAGCGGGAGGCCAACGACGCGGCGACCTTCGGTTCCCTGGTCATCGACCGTGCGGCCATGACCGTGACGAAGAACGGCGAGGACCTCCAGCTCACGCCGACCGAGCTGCGGCTGCTGCTCGAACTGAGCCGACGGCCGGGGCAGGCGCTGTCGCGCCAGCAACTGCTGCGGCTGGTGTGGGAGCACGACTACCTCGGTGACTCGCGGCTCGTCGACGCCTGCGTGCAGCGGCTGCGCGCCAAGGTCGAGGACGTGCCGTCGTCCCCGACGCTGATCCGGACCGTGCGGGGCGTGGGCTACCGGCTGGACTCTCCTCAGTGACCGAAGCGCACGGGGGGCTCCGCGGCTGGGCCGTGGCGCGCAGGGGAGTCTGGTCACGGCTGCGGTTCACCAGTCTGCGGCTGCGACTGGTGGTGGTGTTCGCGCTGGTCGCCCTCACCGCCGCGGTGTCCGCGTCCGGGATCGCCTACTGGCTCAACCGCGAGGCCGTGCTCACCCGCACCCAGGACGCGGTGCTGCGCGACTTCCAGCAGGAGATGCAGAACCGGGCGGGCGTGCTGCCCGAGAACCCCTCGCAGGACGAACTGCAGCACACCGCCGGCCAGATGGCCAACAGCAGCCAGCGCTTCAGCGTGCTGCTCGTCGGCGCGGACGCGAACGGCCGGACGGTGTACGGCAACTCCGGCGCCCTGGACGGCTTCACCCTGGAGGACGTGCCCGCGTCGCTGCGCGAGGCCGTCAACCGGGAGCAGTCGGTCAGCTCCAACAACAAGTACCCCTACCACCTGTACTGGCAGCGGGTCGTCCAGCACGACACCCCGTATCTCGTGGCCGGTACGAAGGTCATCGGCGGCGGCCCGACCGGTTACATGCTCAAGTCGCTCGAGCCGGAGGAGAAGGACCTCAACTCGCTGGCCTGGTCGCTGGGCATCGCCACCGCGCTCGCTCTGATCGGCTCGGCGCTGCTCGCGCAGGCCGCCGCGACGACCGTACTGAAGCCGGTGCACCGGCTCGGGGTGGCCGCCCGCCGGCTCGGCGAGGGCCGGCTGGACACCCGGCTGCGGGTGTCGGGCACCGACGAACTCGCCGATCTCTCCCGGACGTTCAACAACGCGGCCGAGGCACTCGAGAAACGGGTGGCCGACATGACCGCGCGCGACAACGCCTCGCGCCGCTTCGTGGCCGACATGTCCCACGAACTCCGTACGCCGCTGACCGCCATCACCGCGGTGAGCGAGGTGCTGGAGGAGGAGCTGGAGGCGGAGACCGGGGGGATCGACCCCATGGTCGAGCCCGCCGTACGGCTCGTCGTCAGCGAGACGCGCCGGCTGAACGACCTCGTGGAGAACCTCATGGAGGTCACCCGCTTCGACGCGGGCACCGCCCGGCTGGTGCTCGACGACGTGGACATCGCCGACCAGATCACCGCCTGCGTGGACACCCGGGCCTGGCTGGACGCGGTGGAACTGGACGCCGAGCGCGGCATCCACGTCCGGCTCGACCCCCGCCGCCTGGACGTCATCCTGGCGAACCTCATCGGCAACGCCCTCAAACACGGCGGCTCCCCGGTGCGGGTCGCGGTACGCCCGGCCGCGGACGAGCTCGTCATCGAGGTGCGGGACCACGGGCCCGGCATCCCGGAGGACGTCCTGCCGCACGTCTTCGACCGCTTCTACAAGGCGAGCGCCTCCCGGCCGCGCTCCGAGGGCAGCGGGCTCGGCCTGTCGATCGCCCTGGAGAACGCCCACATCCACGGCGGCGAGATCACCGCCGCCAACTCGGCCGAGGGCGGCGCGGTGTTCACGCTACGACTGCCGCAGGACCCGTCGGACCTCATGGAGGAGCCCGCCGAGGACCACGAGGACACCAAGCAGGGGGACGCCTGATGAACGGACGCCGCCTGCTGGCGCTCCCCCTGCTCGCCGCGCTGCTCACCGGGTGCGGCATCCGGTCCACCGAGGTGCCGACGGACTTCGGCCCGGCGCCCTCCCGGGTGCGCTGTTCGCTGTCCGAACCGGACGTCTCGGCGCAGGCCGCGCGCGGGCTGCCGGTGCAGGTGTTCCTGCTGTGCGGCTCGTCGCTGGTGACCGTCGACCGGACGGTGCGCGTCCCGGACAGCGCGGCGGACTCCCGGCGACGGGTGCTGGTGGCGCAGGGGCTGCTCGACGAGCTCGCCGCGAACCCGTCCGCCCCCGAGAAGGAGGCCGGGTACACCTCGGACGTCCGCGGCGGCATGACCGTCGGCGGGCCGCGCCCCAAGGACCCGGACGACACGCTGCGCCTGAGCACCCGGCCCGGCGACCTCACCTCGTACGCCCTCGCCCAGATCGTCTGCACGTTCTCCGACTCGGCGGCGGCCGAGGGCGACGGCTCGGTGATCCTCGGCGGCCCGGGCACGGAAGCACCGCGACGCTACGAGTGCACGGACGAGGTACGGGCAAGACCCGGAACCACGGAACCCCCGTCAACCGAGGTCACCGACAGCTGACGGGCGGGCCCACGCGTGGCGGGCGGGGCTTGCCCGCGTCCGGCGGGCAGGGCCCGCGCGTCGCTCGAGCGGGGGCCCCACACGTCCCCACGAGGTGAGCGCCACGCGTCTCGCGACCGGCGAGCCCAGGGGGCGGGTGCGGGCTGCGGGGCGGCACACGGGCGCGGTCCGCAGGGCTGCGTCACACGGACGTGGCACGCGGGGGCGCGGGGTCCGGACATGGCGCGCGGAGGCGCGGTGTCCGGCCATGGCGCGCGGGGGCGCGGTGTCCCCGGCCATGGCGCGCGGGGGTGTTGCGCCGGGCGCGGCGCCGGAGTCGTCGGACTCGGTGCGGAGGTGTGGTGCAGGCCTCACAGAGGTACCGGGTGGCAAGCCGGAACCGATCGTGCCGAGGGGCGCGTCTTGGGGGGCGTGCAGCGTCAAGGCTTCATCGGCGGCAGCGTCGCGATCCGCGTCCGTGTGACAGGAGGTGTCCTCCTGGTCGCACATCTCGCGTTCGTCGCCTGGTTCACGCTGCGCCCGCTGGACGTCCCCTGGGTGATGCCGCCCAACCTGCATCCGCTCACCGGCATTCGGGCCGATCTGGCGCTGGGGTGGCCGCAGGCCGCCCGGCGTATCGGCGAGGGGCTGGCGCTGCTCGCCCCACTGGGCGTCCTGCTGCCGATGGCGCACGGCAGGCTGTGGGCCTTCCCGCTGGCATCCCTGGTCCGCTCGGTCGCCGCCGGCGCCCTGGTCTCGCTGGGCATCGAGCTCCTCCAGACCAGCGTGCCCGGGCAGGTCGTGGACGTGGACTCGCTGCTCCTGAACACCCTGGGCGTGGCCCTCGCTCATGTCGCCCTGGTCCCCGCGGGCCGCGCCTGGCTCCGCCGCAGGTCCCGGTCGAGGCAGCGGACGCCCGTCCCCGCGGAGGAGGCGTCTCAGGGTCGCACCCCGACGATTCCCAGGGTCGGGATCGCACCGTAGAGCGAGGCTTCGCCCGATTCGGGTGCGTAGCGTTGAAGGCAGTTGGGCAGCCGACACAACGACACGAAGGAGCCAAGATGACCGCCCTTGCCCGCCCCACCCAAGGCCGCATGATCGGTGGAGTGTGCGCAGCGCTGGCACGGCGCTTCGGCACCTCCGCGACGACGATGCGGGTGATCTTCCTCGTCTCCTGTCTGCTGCCGGGCCCGCAGTTCCTGCTCTACATAGCGCTGTGGCTCCTGCTGCCGTCGGAGGACAAGGCGCGGACCGCCTGGTAGGCCGTTTCGCAGGTCCCGTCCCGTATGTACGCCGGTGGGGCGCACCCCGTGTCCGAGGGGTGCGCTCCACCGGCGCGTTCGGGGTACGGCTCAGCCGATGGGCACGCCGTTCACCGGGAGGCCGTGCGTGGGCAGGCCCTGGCCGATCGGCAGGCCGCCGAGCAGCCCGGCGACCGGCGCGGTCGGGCTGCCGGCGAGCAGCTGCTGGGCAGCGGGCTGCGCGGCGGCCAGGCCGACGCCGATCGCGTTCCGGCCCTGGGACAGCGCCTCACCGGCACCGGGCAGCGTGTTGGTGATGTTCTCCGCCGGGAGCGTCTGAGTGATGCCGTCGAGCGCCTGGGTGGCGTCCGGGCCGGCCGGAGCGGCGTTCGCGGCACCCGCACCGGCGGCGGCGAAGGCGGCACCGAGGGCGGCGACACCGAGGGTCTTGGCAGCAGACTGCTTCATTAAATGCGTCCTCGAAATGGGGTTACGGGGATGTGAGCGGTCCACGACCGTAAACATGCCGACCCGCACGCCGCAAACATCGAAATGCGGACAGGTTGTGAATACCTGTCCGCATTCCGTATCCCCGAGCGTTCCGTTTTCAGCCTTCCGAGGCAACAGAACCGCTGGTGGAGACGGTTTGCTTGAACAGCCATTCGGACTTCAGCTCGGCATATCCGGGCTTGATGACGTCATTGATCATCGCGAGTCGTTCATCGAAAGGAATGAACGCTGATTTCATCGCATTGACGGAGAACCACTGCATGTCGTCGAGCGTGTAGCCGAACGCCTCGACAAGGTGCTCGAATTCCTGGCTCATGCTGGTGCCGGACATCAGGCGGTTGTCCGTGTTCACGGTCGCGCGGAAGTGCAGCCGGCGCAGCAGCCCGATGGGGTGCTCGGCGTAGGAGGCGGCGGCCCCGGTCTGGAGGTTGGAGCTGGGGCAGAGCTCCAGCGGGACGCGCTTGTCCCGGACGTAGGAGGCGAGCCGCCCGAGTTTCACCGTGCCGTCCTCGTGGATCTGGATGTCGTCGATGATGCGCACCCCGTGCCCGAGCCGGTCGGCGCCGCACCACTGCAGCGCCTGCCAGATGGACGGCAGTCCGAAGGCCTCGCCGGCATGGATGGTGAAGTGGTTGTTCTCGCGCTTGAGGTACTCGAAGGCGTCGAGGTGCCGGGTGGGCGGGTAGCCGGCCTCGGCGCCCGCGATGTCGAAGCCGACCACGCCCAGGTCCCGGTAACGGTTGGCGAGTTCGGCGATCTCCAGAGCGCGGGCCGCGTGCCGCATGGCGGTGAGCAGGGCGCCGACGCGGATGCGGTTGCCGTTCTCGCGGGCGAGCCGCTCCCCTTCCCGGAAGCCCTCGTTGACGGCCTCGACGACCTCTTCGAGGCTGAGTCCGCCTTCCAGGTGCTGCTCGGGCGCGTACCGCACCTCGGCGTAGACGACCCCGTCGGCGGCGAGGTCCTCGGCGCACTCGGCGGCGACCCGCACCAGGGCGTCGCGGGTCTGCATGACCCCGACGGTGTGGGAGAAGGTCTCCAAGTACCGTTCCAGGGAGCCGGAGTCGGCCGCCTCACGGAACCAGACGCCGAGCTTGTCCGGGTCCGTTTCGGGGAGTTGGGTGTACCCGGTCTCCCGGGCGAGGTCGACGACGGTGCCGGGACGCAGCCCGCCGTCGAGATGGTCGTGCAGCAGAACCTTGGGCGCCCGGAGGATCTGCTCCGCGCTCGGGGTGTTCCCCATCTGGGCAGTCTGGCTCGTCATTTCCGCACTCTAACTCCTACGCGCGTAGATCGCCCGCTGTACGAATCCGTCGATACGTAACGGTGACCGCACGGCCTAGTGGCGTACACCGTCGCTTCTGACACTGTTCTGTCATGGCACAGCAAGCGACGCCGGTTCGCACGGCCCGGCTGGGCAGGGCGTTCGGCCCGGAGCCGACGACGGTGAGCGGCGTGGTGCTGCTGCTCCCCGGCGGCGAAGAGATCTCCGGCCGCAGACCGTCTCCCATGATGGTGACCGCTTTCGTACGCGCGTTGGGGCGCCGGCTCGCCCGCGCGGGCCGGGAGGAGGGCCTGGCCGCGCACGTCGTGCACTACCGCTTCCGCGGCTGGAACGGCGCCGAGGCCCATCTGGCGCAGGACGCCTCCTGGGCCGCCGAGGAGGCCGTACGACGCTACGGCGACGTGCCCGTCTGCCTGGCGGGCGTCGACATGGGCGGCCGCGCGGCGCTGCGCTCGGGCGGCCACGAGGCCGTCAACTCGGTGGTGGCGATCGCCCCCTGGCTGCCGGAGGAGGACGTGGCCGCGCCCGCCGAACCGGTGAAGCAGCTCGTCGGCCGGCGGGTCCTGCTCGTGCACGGCACCAACGACGCGCGCACCGATCCAGAACTGTCGTTCCGGTTCGCGGCGCGGGCGAAGAAGGCGAACCGGGATGTCTGCCGGTTCGAAGTCCACTCCGACGGACACGCGTTGAACCAGCACCGCACCGAAGTCCTCGCCCTCGGCGAGGACTTCGTCATGGGGTCACTGTTCGGGCGGTCCTTCTCGCGCCCGGTGGAGGACGCGTTGGCGGCACCGCCGCCACTGGGACTGCGGATGCCGTTGGCGGCGGGCTTCGGCAAGTCACTGCGGCGGTAGGGCGGCGGGGGCGGTCTCCGTCGGCGGGGGCGGTCTCCGGCGGCGGGCGACGTGGACGGGCGACGTGTGACGGAGGCGTCAGCCCAGCCCGGGGCCCGCCGCGGGCGCGCCCGACGGCGCCTGGTCGCTCACGGACCCGGACACCGGTGGGACCGGGTGCCCTCCGGACCGGGTGGCTGGTGTCGGCGGGGGCCGGGTGGCTGGTGTCGGCAGGGCCGGGTGGCTGGTGTCGGCAGGGGCCGGGTGGCTGGTGTCGGCGGGGGCCGGGTGGCTGGTGTCGGCGGGGGCCGGGTGGCTGGTGTCGGCGGGGGCCGGGCACCCCCGCTCGACGGCATCCGTCGGCCGCCCCCGCTCGACGGCGCCCCGGCGTCACGTGGGTAGCAGGTTGCCGCGTCTCGACAGGAGGAACTTCTTGAAGGCGGCCACCGGGGGTGTGTCCGGGTGGCCGTCGAGCCAGGCGACGCCGATCTCCCGTACCGCCTTCGGGGAGGTGACGGTCAGTTCCACCACGCCGGGGCGGGGTACCGCCGGCGGTGGCAGCAGGGCCACTCCGAGGCCGGCCGCCACCAGCCCGCGCAGCGTCTCGGCCTCCTCCCCCTCGAAGGCCACCCGGGGCTGGAATCCAGCCTCCGCGCAGAGGTCGTCGGTGATGCGGCGCAGCCCGTAGCCGGGTTCCAGGGTCACGAAGGTCTCCTCGGCGGCCTCGGCCAGCCGGACGCGCCTGCGGGCGGCCAGGCGGTGGTCGGCCGGGACGACGAGGCGCAGCTTCTGCTCGTCGAGGCGGCGGCCGACGAGGTCGGGCGCGTCCGGCACGGGCGAGGTGAGGCACAGGTCCAGCTCGCCCGCCCGCAGTCCCTCGATCATCGCCTCGCCGTAGTTCTGGACCAGGCTGAAGCGGACGCGCGGATGGTCGGCGCGGAAGGCGCGGATGAGGCCGGGCACCGTCTCCGAGCCCATGGTGTGCAGGAAGCCGAAGGCGACCTTGCCGGTGGCCGGATCGGCGTCGGCGCGCACCTCGTCGGCGGCGCGCCCGATCTCGGCGAGGGCACGTTCGACGGAGGCGAGGAAGGCGCGCCCGGCGGGGGTGAGCGAGACGGTCCGGCCACGGCGGGCGAACAGGTCGACCCCGAGGTCCTGCTCGAGCCGGACCATCGCCCGGGACAGGGTCGACTGCGGGACCCGCATCTCCCGCGCGGCCCGCGTGACGTGCTCGGTGCGGGCGACGCCGGCGAAGTGGGCGAGCCGCGGAGCGAGCAGCGCGACCAGGTCGTCGGTGTCTTCTGTGTCACCGGACCGTGACAGGTGAGCCTGTGACCTCTGCTGATGCACCATGGGAACGATTATGGCGATTCCATGCATTGGACGGATGAGCGGGGCCGTACGTAACTTCGAGGCATGTCTCCCGCCAGTACCGGGGCGTCCACCGTCATGGGCGCCGATGCCGTTGTCCCCGCCGTCACCGACACCCGTCTGAGTCCGGGCGGCCCCGGCTACCGCCGGATGAGCCTCGCCCTCTTCCTGGCCGGTGTCGCGACCTTCGCGCTGCTCTACTCCACCCAGGCCCTGCTGCCGCTGATCTCCGGCGAGTTCGGGGTGGCGGCGAGCGAGGCGAGCTGGACGGTGGCGGCGGCGACCGGCGGCCTCGCGGTGTTCGTGCTCCCGATGAGCGCCCTGTCGGAACGGTTCGGACGGCGTACGGTCATGACGGCGTCGCTGGCGGTCGCGGTGGCCGTCGGCGTGCTGGTCCCCTTCGCCCCCTCGCTGACCGCGCTGGTCGCCCTGCGGGCCCTGCAGGGCGCGGCGCTGGCCGGTCTGCCGGCCTCGGCGACCGCGTACCTCGCGGAGGAGGTCCGGCCCAAGGCGCTGGTCACGGCGATCGGCCTGTTCGTCGCGGGCAACAGCGTCGGCGGGATGAGCGGCCGGGTCATCACGGGCTGGGTCGCGCAGGAGTGGGGCTGGCGGATCGCGGTCGGCGTGATCGGGGCGATCGCGGTGGGCTGCGCGGTGGCGTTCCGGGTGCTGCTGCCGGCGCCGAAGCACTTCGCGCCGGGCTCCCTGCGCCCGCGTGTGCTGGCCGGCACCGTGCGCGACCACCTGTCCGACCCGCTGCTGCGCCGGCTGTACGCGATCGGCGCCCTGTTCATGACGGTGTTCGGCGGGGTCTACACGGTGATCGGCTACCGCCTGACCGAGGCCCCCTTCGGCCTGCCCCAGGGCATCGTCGGCTCGATCTTCCTCGTCTACCTGGTCGGCACGGTGTCGGCGTCGACCGCGGGCAGGCTGGTGGGCCGTCTGGGCCGGCGCGGGGCCCTGTACCTGGCCGGCGGCACCACGGCGACGGGTCTGCTGCTGACCCTGGCGGACTCCCTGGCGCTGGTCCTGCTCGGCCTGGTCCTGATCACCGCCGGTTTCTTCGCGGGCCACGCGGTGGCGTCCTCGGCCGTCAGCAAGACGGCGACACACGGCCGCGCGCAGGCGTCCGCCCTCTACCAGTCGGCGTACTACATCGGTTCCAGCGCGGGCAGCACGGTGGGCGCGGTGGCCTTCCACGCGGGCGGCTGGGCCGGGACGGTGGCCGTCGGCGTGCTGGCGGTCCTGGGCGTCGTGGCGATCACCGTGCTCGGTTCGCGGGCGGCGCGGGTCGCCGCGCGGCGGGCGCCGGTACCCGCGCACTGACTCCCGCGCTCACCGGGCGGGGTCCGCGGCAGGCTTGTGACCTGCCGGTTTCCCCGCTCGGGACGCCATTGTCAGTCCCCTGCGGTAGCTTCCGAAGTGCGAGGCGCAACGACGCGCACGTACGACGGAACGGCCACAGGGGTGGGTGGACGATGACCAACGGCACGGCGACGACAACAGACCTCGACGTCAGGCTGGAGAAGCACCGGACCGAGCTGACCGGCTACTGCTACCGGATGCTCGGCTCCTCCTTCGAGGCCGAGGACGCGGTGCAGGACACGATGGTCCGCGCCTGGCGCAGCTACGAGAAGTTCGAGGGCCGCTCGAGCCTCCGTTCCTGGCTCTACCGCATCGCGACCAACGTCTGCCTGGACATGCTGACGGCGGGCAACAAGCGCGCCCGGCCCATGGACCTCACGGAGTCGACGCCCCTCGCCCGGGCCGCCCTCTCCCCCCGCCCCGACCACACCTGGCTGGAGCCGATGCCGGACGCGCGCGTCCTGCCGGTGGTCGAGGACCCGGCGGAGGCCGCGGTCGCCAAGGAGTCCGTGCGGCTCGCTTTCATGGCGGCCCTGCAGCAACTGCCGCCCAAGCAGCGCGCGGTGCTGATCCTGCGCGAAGTGCTGGCCTGGCGGGCGAGCGAGGTCGCCGAGCTGCTCGACACCTCCGTCGCGTCGGTCAACAGCGCCCTGCAGCGGGCCCGGGCGACACTCGCCGAGCGGGACGAGAAGGGGGCCGACGCGGCCGTGTCCGACCCGCTGGACGAGGAGCAGCAGAAGCTGCTGGAGCGCTATGTCGCCGCATTCGAGGGCTACGACATGACGGCGCTGACGGCGCTGCTGCACGAGGACGCGGTCATGACGATGCCGCCGTTCGACCTGTGGCTGACCGGCCAGGAGGACATCACCGGCTTCATGACCACGCTCGGCGCCGCCTGCGAGGGCTCGCGTCTGCTGCCGGTCCAGGTCAACGGCCTGCCGGGCTTCGCCCAGTACAAGCCGGACCCGGAGGCGGGCGGCTTCAGCCCCTGGGCGGTCCAGGTCCTGGAGATCTCAGAGGGCCGGCTCACCGGGTTCCACTTCTTCCTCGACACGCAGCGGTGGTTCCCGCTGTTCGGGCTGCCCCTCCATCTCGAAGCGGAGGCCGACCAGGTCGAGGAGGGCGTGTAAGGCCGGGTCCGGGTCGCGCAGCCTGAGCCGTACCCCGGCCCGACGGGCGGTGAGCTGAAGCCGCGCCAGGAGGTCGACGGTCCCGAGCCCCGGCGGGCCCAGCCCACCGGCGTCGCACACCACCACCCCGGCGCCGGTGGCCTCCAACAGCGTCCGCAGGTCCTCGCACAGCCCCGCCACCCGGTCCCGGGTGACGGGGCCGGCCAGCACGAGTACGGCGGGTGTCATGGCGTCCACGAACGGTAGACCGGGCGGGTGGGCACAACTCATCGGCCGCACTGGTGCAGGTGCCCCGTGCGGGTCCGGCACGGATCACATTGACCGGCTCCCCTCCTTCCCCGGAGGGTTGCCCGCATGCCCCACGGATCAGCACCGCCCCGGATACCCGACGGCCTCCTTCCCGCCGAGGGGACGCCGTGCAGGGAGTGCTGACGGGGTTCGCGGTCATCGCGGTGGTCATCGGCGTCGGCTACGTGATCGGCCGCCGCGGCCACCTCGGCGACCAGGGCCGCGAGGTGCTGACCAAGCTCGCCTTCCATGTGGCCAGCCCGGCCCTGTTGTTCACCACGCTCGCCCGGGCCGACCTGTCGGTGGTCTTCTCCAGCCGCCTGCTGGTGACGGCCCTGAGCACGGCCGCGGCGGCCGGCGTCTTCGTCGCGGTGGCTGTCGTACGGGGCTGGGGCGTGGGCCGGACGACGATCGGCGCGCTCTGCTCCAGTTACGTCAACGCCGGCAACCTGGGTATCCCGATCGCCGTGTACGTCCTCGGTGACGCGTCACTGGTGGCGCCGGTGCTGCTGTTCCAGCTCGTCGGCGTCACGCCGGTGGCGCTCACGATCCTGGACCTGTCGGGCGGGGGCGGGCAGGGCCCGCTGTGGCGACGGCTGCTGACACCGTTGCGCAACCCGATCGCGGTCGGCTCGCTGGCGGGGGTGGCGGTGTCGGCGTCCGGTGTGCGCGTTCCGAGCCCGCTCATGGATCCGCTGACGCTGATCGGCAACATGTCGGTCCCGGCGGTGCTGCTCGCCTTCGGCATCTCGCTGTGCGGCAGCACGTGGCCGGGCCGGGGCCCCGACCGCCACCCCGTGTTCCTGTCGGTCGCCCTGAAGTCGGTGGGCCAGCCGGTCGCGGCCTGGGCGCTCGCGACCGGCGTCTTCGGCCTGCACGGAGCCCGGCTGCTCGACGTGGTGGTGACATCGGCCCTGCCGGCCGCCCAGAACCTCTACACGTACGCGTCCAGCTACGGCGTGGGCGAACGCCTGGCCCGGGACTCGATCCTGCTGTCGACGGTGCTGTCGGTGCCGGTGCTGGTGGTCGTCGCGACGTTGTTGGGATGACGGCGGCCGGTCGAGTGGAACGGCACGGCCGTGCGTCTTCTCCCGGCGCGGTCTCCCGTCGGTGCGCCAGCGGGGCCGGCACGCCGAACGGGACCGGCGCAGGTCCACCGATCCCGTTCGTCCGTGCAAGGAAATCCCTGGTCAGGGCAAGGAAATCCCTGGTCAGGCGATACGTTCCAGCACCACCGGCGAGGCCGTGAAGTCCGTACCGGCCGGTGCGACGTCGTACGCCCCCTCGACCGCCTCCAGCGCGTACGCGAAGCGCTCCGGGGTGTCCGTGTGCAGGGTCAGCAGGGGCTGGCCCGCGGTCACCGGATCGCCGGGCTTGGCGTGCAGCTCGACGCCGGCGCCCGCCTGCACCGGGTCCTCCTTGCGGGCGCGGCCGGCACCCAGACGCCAGGCGGCGACGCCGACGCCGTAGGCGTCCAGGCGGGTCAGGACGCCGGACGACGGGGCCTTGACGACGTGCTGTTCCTTCGAGGTGGGCAGGGCCGCGTCCGGATCGCCGCCCTGGGCCGCGATCATGCGACGCCAGACGTCCATCGCCGAGCCGTCGGCCAGGGCCTTCGCCGGGTCGGCGCCCTTCACGCCCGCCGCGTCCAGCATCTCGCGGGCCAGGGCGATGGTCAGCTCCACCACGTCCGCGGGGCCGCCGCCGGCCAGCACCTCCACCGACTCGCGGACCTCCAGCGCGTTGCCCGCCGTGAGGCCGAGCGGGGTCGACATGTCCGTCAGCAGGGCCACGGTCCGCACCCCGTGGTCGGTGCCCAGTCCCACCATCGTGGAGGCCAGCTCGCGCGCGTCCTCGATGGTCTTCATGAACGCGCCGGTGCCGACCTTGACGTCGAGGACCAGGGAGCCGGTGCCCTCGGCGATCTTCTTGGACATGATCGAGGAGGCGATCAGCGGGATCGCCTCGACGGTGCCGGTCACGTCGCGCAGCGCGTACAGCTTCTTGTCGGCGGGGGCCAGGCCGTCGCCGGCCGCGCAGATCACCGCGCCGGTGGTGTCCAGGACGTGCAGCATCTCCTCGTTGGAGAGCAGCGCGCGCCAGCCGGGGATCGACTCCAGCTTGTCGAGCGTGCCGCCGGTGTGGCCGAGTCCCCGGCCCGACAGCTGCGGGACGGCCGCGCCGCAGGCGGCGACCAGCGGGGCCAGCGGAAGGGTGATCTTGTCGCCGACGCCGCCGGTGGAGTGCTTGTCGGCGGTGGGGCGGGACAGGGCCGAGAAGTCCATGCGCTCGCCGGAGTCGATCATCGCGGCCGTCCAGCGGGCGATCTCCCGGCGGTTCATGCCGTTGAGCAGGATGGCCATCGCGAGCGCGGACATCTGCTCGTCGGCGACCTCTCCGCGGGTGTACGCGTCGATGACCCAGTCGATCTGCCCGTCGCTGAGCTCACCGCGGTCCCGCTTGGCGCGGATGACGGAGATGGCGTCCATGGCCATGGCTTTCCTTCCGAACGTTCAGAAACCGTACGGCCCCTCCGGTCGGTGCGAGGGGCCGTACAGGAGTTACCTGTTGAGGTGGCCGGGCCCGAAGGCCTGCGGCAGCATCTCCGCCAGCGGCAGGACGCCCGCGGGTGTCTCGAGCAGCAGGCCGGGGCCGCCGAACTCGTAGAGCAGCTGCCGGCAACGGCCGCACGGCACGAGGATGTCGCCCTTGCCGTCGACGCAGGTGAAGTGCGTCAGCCGGCCGCCCCCGCTGCGCTGAAGCTCCGAGACGAGTCCGCACTCGGCGCACAGCCCGAGCCCGTACGAGGCGTTCTCGACGTTGCAGCCGGAGACCGTGCGCCCGTCGTCGACCAGGGCCGCGACCCCGACCGGGTAGCCCGAGTAGGGGGCGTACGCGCGGGTCATGGCCTCCCGGGCCGCCGCGCGCAACTCGTCCCAGTCGACGGCCGACGGCGGGGTCACTTGCCCTGCCCCTTGCGGTAGCGCATGCCGTCCGCCTTGGGCATCCGCAGTCGCTGGGCGGACAGTGACAGCACGAGCAGGGTGACGACGTACGGGGTGGCGCCGACGAAGTCGCTCGGCACCTCGTCCGTGACCAGGTACCAGAGGAGGACGAGCCCGCCGACGAAGAGGCTGATGCCGCCCTGCCAGTGCGCCTTGCGGTACATCTTCCAGCCGGCGAGCACCGCGAGGAGCACGACGAGCAGGAGCAGCAGCGCGTGCACGGTCTCGCCGCCGTTGCGCAGCTGAAGCGCGTCCGAGTAGCCGAACAGGCCCGCGCCCATCGCGAGTCCACCGGGTCGCCAGTTGCCGAAGATCATGGCCGCGAGACCGATGTAACCGCGCCCGCCGGTCTGGCCCTCCAGGTAGATGTGCGAGGTGACCAGCGCGAGGAAGGCGCCGCCGAGCCCGGCGAGGCCGCCGGAGACGGCCACGGCCACGTACTTGTAGCGGTAGACGTTGACGCCGAGCGACTCCGCCGCGATCGGGTTCTCACCGCAGGAACGCAGCCGCAGACCGAACGGGGTGCGCCACAGCAGCCACCAGCTCGCGACGAACAGCACCGCGGCCAGGATCGTCACCACGGACACCTCGGTGACCAGACCGCCGAGGATGCCCGCGAGGTCGGAGATGAGGAACCAGTGGTGCTTCTCGACGGACTGGAGCGCGTCGGAGAGGCCGGGCACGGTGATGTCGCCCATCGACTCCACCGGCGGGGACTGCTTGGGGTTGCCGCCCGCCTCCGCCGCCTTGCCGTCCGAGAAGAAGAGCTTGGCGAGGTACTGGGTGGTGCCGAGCGCGAGCAGGTTGACCGCGACGCCGGAGACGATGTGGTCGACACCGAAGGTGATGGTCGCGATCGCGTGCACCAGGCCGCCGAGGACACCGAAGCCGATACCGCACAGCAGGCCGAGCCACGGGTTGGTCTGCCAGCCGACCCAGCCGGCGCCGAAGGTGCCGAGGATCATCATGCCCTCGAGGCCGATGTTGACCACGCCGGCCCGCTCGGACCACAGGCCCGCGAGACCGGCGAGGCCGATGGGCACGGCGAGGCCGAGCGCGGCACCGATCTGCCCCTCGGAGGTGAGCTGGTCGGCGCCGGTGATGATGCGGACCACCGCCACCAGGATCAGCGCACCCGCGACGATCGTGAGGATCCGGCCCAGCGACCGGCCCGAGCCGGTGCCGCCGGTGTCCGCCTTGGGGGCCGCGGGCGGCGGCGTGTCGGTCATCGTGGCAGTCATCACGCCACCTCCTGCTTCTCGTTCGGGGCGGCCTGGGCGGCGAGTTCGGCGCCGACCCGTTGCTGCTGACGCTTGAGGCCGTACCGGCGTACGACCTCGTAGGCGATCACGACGCACAGGACGATGACGCCCTGGATGACGCCGAGGATCTCCTTGTCGTAGCCCTCGAACTCAAGGTGGTTGGTGGTGCGCTCGAGGAAGCCCCACAGGAGGGCGCCGAGTGCGATGCCGACGGGGTTGTTGCGGCCGAGCAGCGCGATGGCGATGCCGGTGAAGCCGATGCCCGACGGGAAGTCGTTGCTGAACTGGTGGCTGTCGTTGAGGAGGGTCGGCATACCGATCAGACCGGCCACGGCACCCGAGATGAGCATGCTGGTGGCGATCATGCGCTTGACGCTGACACCGCTGGCCGCGGCCGCGCTCTCGGACTGGCCGACGGCCCGCAGGTCGAAGCCGAAGCGGGTGCGGCCGAGCACGAACCAGTAGGCGACACCGACGAGTACGGCGATCACGATGAAGCCCCAGAGGACGCCTGCCGCACCCGTGTCGATCGAGAAGAACCACGAGTCCTGCGGCAGCGGCTTGGTCGAGACGACGGTGCCGCCGCTCTGGAGTTCGGCGAGCTTACCCGGCTGCAGGAGGTAGGCGATGATCGCGGTGGCGATGGAGTTCAGCATGATCGTCGAGATGACTTCGCTGACGCCCCGGGTCACCTTGAGGATTCCGGCGATACCGGCCCAGACGGCGCCCACGCCCATCGCACAGATGATCATCAGCGGGACGGCGACGAAGCCCGGCAGGGTCAGCGCACCGCCGAGCACCGCCGCGAAGAACGCGGCGAGCCGGTACTGGCCGTCCACGCCGATGTTGAACAGGTTCATGCGGAAGCCGATGGCCACCGCGACACCCGCCAGGTAGTACGTCGTCGCCTTGTTGAGGATGTAGACCTGGCTGTCGCTGGCGGAGCCGTAGGTCAGCATGTCGCTGAAGGCGGCGAACGGGTTCTTGCCGGTGGCGAGGATCACCAGGGCGGTGACGACGATCGCGGCGACGAGCGCGAGCAGCGGCGCGGCGAGCCCCAGGAACAGCCGCTCCTTGTCGATCCGTGAGGTCAGCTTTTTCATCGGTCGTCGTCCTCTGTGTGCTCCAGGTGGCCGGTGGCCGCACCCGTCATGGCGGAGCCCAGCTCCTCGGGGGTGATCGTGGCGGGGTCGGCGTCGGCGACCAGGCGGCCGCGGTACATCACCCGCAGGGTGTCGGAGAGCCCGATGAGCTCGTCCAGGTCGGCCGAGATCAGCAGCACGGCCATGCCCTCGCGGCGGGCCTCCCGGATGTGGTCCCAGATGGCGGCCTGCGCGCCGACGTCCACACCGCGGGTGGGGTGGGCGGCGATGAGGAGCTTGGGCGCGTGGCTCATCTCGCGGCCGACGATCAGCTTCTGCTGGTTGCCGCCGGACAGCGAGGCGGCGGTCACCTCGATACCCGGGGTGCGGACGTCGTACGCCTCGATGATCCGCTCGGTGTCGGCGCGGGCGCCCTTGAGGTCGAGCAGCCCACCGCGCGAGTTGGGCCGCTCGGTGACGTGGCCGAGGATGCGGTTCTCCCACAGCGGCGCCTCGAGCAGCAGGCCGTGGCGGTGACGGTCCTCGGGGATGTAGCCGACGCCGGCCTCGCGGCGGCGGCGGGTGGGGGTGTGGGAGATGTCGGTGCCGTCCAGCGTGATGACGCCGGACTCGGGGGCACGGATCCCCATGATCGCCTCGACCAGTTCGGACTGGCCGTTGCCCTCCACACCGGCGATGCCGAGGATCTCGCCCCGGTGGATGGTGAAGGTGATCTCGTCGAGGATGATCCGCTGGACGCCGTCGAGGTCCGTCTGGGCCAGGTGCAGCCGTGCCACGTCCAGCAGGGGGACGTCCGTGACGGTGGACTCCTCCGTCTCCGGTGTGGGCAGCTCACTGCCGACCATCAGTTCGGCGAGCTGCTTGGCGGTGGTGGTCCTCGGCTCCACCGTGCCGACCGTGGTACCGCGCCGGATGACGGTGATCTCGTCGGCGACGGACAGCACCTCGCCCAGCTTGTGGGAGATGAAGATGACGGTGAGCCCCTCGGCCTTCAGCTCGCGGAGGTTGTCGAAGAGGGCGTCGACCTCCTGCGGCACGAGGACGGCGGTGGGCTCGTCGAGGATGAGGGTCTTGGCGCCGCGGTAGAGGACCTTGAGGATCTCCACGCGCTGACGGTCGGCGACGCCGAGCTCCTCCAGGAGCACGTCGGGCCGGACGTTGAGCCCGTACGCGTCGGAGATCTCCTTGATCTTCGTACGCGCCTTGGCACCGATGCCGTGCAACTTCTCAGCGCCGAGGACGACGTTCTCGAGGACGGTGAGGTTGTCGGCGAGCATGAAGTGCTGGTGCACCATGCCGATACCGCGGCCGATGGCGTCGGCGGGGTTGTGGAAGATGACCCGGTCGCCGTTCACGGTGATGGTGCCCTCGTCCGGCTGCTGCATGCCGTAGAGGATCTTCATCAGGGTGGACTTGCCGGCACCGTTCTCGCCGCACAGGGCGTGGACGGTGCCCGCGGCGACGGTGATGTCGATGTCACGGTTGGCGACGACGCCGGGGAAGCGTTTGGTGATGCCGCGCAGTTCGACGGCAGCGGGAGGGCTGGACGCGTTGATGGCGCACTCTCCTGGGGGAAAGGGGCTGCGTAGGGGAGGGCAGGCGTCGGCGACGCTAGCGCGGCAACTCCGTGCTACACGCGTAGAGTTGACACATTGTTATGGCTCGGCGAGGGGCTGATGAACGCCACCTCGCCGAGCCCGGGTCCGGCGGGACCCGTCAGGTCACGGGGTGGTCTTGACCTTGATGTCGCCGTCGACGATCTTCTTCTTGGCCGCGTCCAGCTTGGCCTGGATGTCGTCGATGAAGCCGCCGCTGGTGGCCAGCGAGACACCGTTCTTGGCGAGCGAGTAGCTGTTGGTGCCGGTCAGCGGCTTGCCGTCGTGAACGGACTTGATGAGGTCGTAGACACCGACGTCGACGCTCTTGACCATCGAGGTCAGGATCGAGGCCTTGTACTTGGCCAGACCCGGGACGTTGTACTGGTCGGAGTCCACGCCGATGGCCCAGGCGCCCTTGACGCCGCTGACGGCCTCGATCGCGCCGTTGCCGGAGGAGCCGGCCGCCGTGTAGATGACGTCGGCGCCCTTGTCGAGCATGCCCTGCGCGGCTTCCGAACCCTTGTCGGGGCTGGAGAAGCCGGAGAGGTCACTGCCGTGGGTCAGGTACTGCACATCGACCTTGACCTTCGGGTCGGTGTCCTTGACGCCCTGGACGTAGCCCGCCTCGAACTTCTTGATCAGCGGCGTGTCGACGCCGCCGATGAAGCCGACGTGGTCCTTCTTGGTCTTGAGGGCGGCGGCGACGCCGGCCAGGTACGAGCCCTGCTCCTCGGTGAAGGTGATGCTGTCGACGTTGTTGACGTCCACCACCGAGTCGACGATGCCGAAGCTGGTCTTCGGGTACTTCGCGGCGACCTTGGCCATCGACGCGGCGTAGGAGAAACCGACACCGATGACCGGGTTGTAGCCGGCGCCGGCCAGGTCCGTGAGGCGCTGCTCACGGTCGGCCTCGGTGTCGGAGGTCTTGGCGGTCAGCTCCTTGATGGAGCCGCCGAACTCGCTCTTGGCCTTGTCGGCACCGCGCGCGGCGGAGTCGTTGAAGGAACGGTCACCACGGCCGCCGACGTCGAAGGCGAGGCCGATCTTGACGCCCTTGCCGTCGGAGGCGGAGGACGACGACGAGGTGTC
The DNA here is from genome assembly GCF_041435115.1 of Streptomyces sp. NBC_00289. Classification (NCBI taxonomy): domain Bacteria; kingdom Bacillati; phylum Actinomycetota; class Actinomycetes; order Kitasatosporales; family Streptomycetaceae; genus Streptomyces; species Streptomyces sp. NBC_00289. The sequence continues at coordinate 4,178,376 of NZ_CP108046.1, forward strand.
GTTGTCGGAGGAGGTACTGCCACAGGCTGTGGCAGACAGTGCGAGAGCTGCGGATACGACACACACAGCGGAAAGCTTGGCTACCCGGCGCACGGGAAGGCTCCTTCACCTGACCTGAGCGCCACGTCGGCGCTGGATGTGAGCACCTTGTCAGTGCTCGGGCCGATGCGCTCCGGCGGCGTCGGCTTCGCGGCATCGTAACGCGCGTAGATGTCAGAAAAAGACCTCTTCCGAAGCCGTTATCGATTCGAGGCAAACGGCGTCTGAACTCGGGTCCTTGCGAAGCGATACCCACGGTTTCGAACAGTGCACGATTGGCTTACAACCATGTTGCGCCGGACGGCGGAACGGCCCTCTCCGAGGCCGTCCCGCGCGAGCGGCCGTTCGTCACCGGTCCTTCGCGTCCAGCAGTGCCGCCGCGGTGAACAGCTCCACGCCCACGGTGATCGCCGACTCGTCGGCGTCGAAGTCGCCCTGGTGCAGATCCCGCACGGTGCGCTCGCCGGGCGGGCGGACACCGAGCCGGGCCATGGCACCGGGCACGTGCTCCAGGTACCAGGAGAAGTCCTCGCCCCCGAGGCTCTGCTCCGTCCCTTCCACCGCGTCGCCACCCCGACGCGTGGTCATGGCGTCCCGCAGCAGTTCCGTCACGGCCGGGTCGTTGACCACGGGCGGGACCCCGCGCACGTAGTTGATCTCCGACTTGGCCCCGTGCAGGTTGGCGACCTCGTCGATGGCCGCGACGACCACGTCGGGCGCGTCCCGCCAGGCGTCGATGTCCAGGCAGCGCACGGTCCCGGACAGCTCGGCGTGCTGCGGGATCACGTTCGGCGCGTGCCCCGACTCGATCCGTCCCCAGGTCACCGCGAGTCCGTGCCGGGTGTCGACGCGCCGGCCGACGAGCGCGGGCACGTCCACGACGACCCGGGCGGCGGCCGTCACCAGGTCGGTGGTCAGATGCGGCCGGGCGGTGTGGCCGCCGGGACCGTCGAGGGAGACCTCGAGCCGGTCGCAGGCCGAGGTGATCGCACCCTCCCGGAGTCCGATCCGTCCGGCGTCCACGCGGGGGTCGCAGTGCACGGCGATGATCCGCCCCACCCCTTCGAGCACCCCGTCCTCGATGGCGTCGGCCGCGCCACCGGGCAGCACCTCCTCCGCGGGCTGGAAGACCAGCCGCACCGGCCGGGGCAGCAGGCCGTGCCGGTGCAGCTCGGCCAGCACGAGGCCGGCGCCCAGCACCACGGTGGTGTGCACGTCGTGCCCGCAGGCGTGCGCGCGGTCCGGCACGGTCGAGCGGTACGGGCAGTCGCTCTTGGTGTCCGGGATCGGCAAGCCGTCGATGTCGGCACGCAGGGCGAGCATGGGCCGCCCCGCGTCCCGGTCACCGATGTCGCAGACGAGCCCGGTCCCGACGGCCAGTACGCGGGGGTGAAGGCCGGCCTTCTCGAGCCGCGCCTTGATCGCCGCGGTGGTGCGGAACTCCTGGTTGCCAAGTTCGGGATGCATGTGCAGGTCACGCCGGAACGCGACGAGCTCGGCACGGAGCGTCTCGCTCAACGTGCCGGGAAGCATGGCTTCCCCGGGAAGATCGGCCTCGGACTCATGGGACATCAGTTGCTTCACCCTCTGAAGGGTAGGACGCCGGGATGGCCAACTGACCCACGATCAACAAAAGTTCAACCCGTTAGGGGAAGAAACTCCGGCTGCCCGACGCATAGGTATCGGTCCGGATGGGTAGACTCGCCCGCCCTCGGGCCAAGTCGCCACCCCATCCACTCTTCCACGCTTACCACGTCCGGCTCGAACCACGCCGGTTCTGTTCACGTGTCGGACCGCGCCGGACGAGCCTGGCGGGTCCCGGAACCATCACCTCCGCGCGGCGTTCCGGTCACGCGGTGTACCCACCGCCCTCGCGCCGGGCATGCTGCCCCCATGGAGGCATGCGGCTGTGGCGAGGACCAGATCCCCTGGATGCTGGCGAAATTCGGCCTGCTCGGGACGGCGGGACTCGTCCTGGGGACGCTGGCCCTGATGATCCTCACGGGCTGGCTGCTGGCCACGGCGGTCTGGCTGGCCCGCCGTCGCCGGGGCCGGGGTCCCGGGCCGAGACGTGACGCAAGAGACACGGGAGCGGAGGGCAGTCCGCCCTCGGCGGCCGCCAGGCTTCCGCGGGGCCCGCTCGGCGGCTTCACCTGGCGCGCCGACGACTCCTGAAGGCGCGCTCGCGGCCGCGACCCGTGAGCCGTGGGGCCCCCGAGCCGTCGTCCGCACCTGACTGTCGCGCGCCCGGCGACCAGCCACCCCTGAGCCACTGCGCGCCGACGACCGCCTGACCGCCGTACGCCCGCTGCCGCCCCGGAGCAGTCGTGCACCGGCGACCACCCTGAGCCGTTGTGCCGTCGCCCCCGCGCCGTCGTAAGTACCGAAACTTCCGGCGGCGTCGCGGTGAACCTCCGGCTCGTCGCCGCGAATCGCGGGACCGGGTCCCGTTGCGCCGCTAAGGTGCCGCAGCGTGAGCACCGAAACCCGAACCGAGACCCGAACCCCGATCCGAACCGAGACCGGCGCTCCGGACTTCGTCCGAGCCACCAGCGCCTCCTACGACGCGATAGCCCCCGCCTACACCGAAGCCTTTCCCCACGGGCTGGGCGACCGGCCGGTGGATCACGCCCTGGTCAACGCCTTCGCCGAGCTGGTGCGGGCCACCGGCACCGCCCCGGTCGCCGACATCGGCAGCGGCCCGGGGTACGTCACCGCGAAACTCCACGCCCTCGGCGTCCCGGTCTTCGGGATCGACGTCTCGCCGCGGATGGTGGCCCTGGCCCGCCGGGCGCACCCGGAGCTCCGGTTCCACGTGGGCTCGATGACGTCCCTGGACCTCCCGGACGAGACGCTCGGCGGCGTCCTCGCCCTGTACTCGATCATCCACGTCCCGGACGAGCACCTGCCCACCGTGTTCGCGGAGTTCCACCGCGTGCTGGTCCCCGGCGGCCACGTCCTGCTCTGCTTCCAGACCGCCGACGAGGACGACCGTATGCACCTCGCGGAGCGCTTCGGCCAGGAGATCTCGCTCGACTACTACTGGCGCACCCCGGAGACGGTGGCGGGACACCTCACCGCGGCGGGCCTCCAGGTCCAGGCCCGCGTCCGGATCGAGCCGCCCGCGGACGCGAAACTCCCCCGCGCCTTCCTGCTGGCCCGGAAACCGGAGTCGGAGTAGGCCGGAGCGGGCGGGGCGCCCGTGTCCCGCGCCGGGTCGGACGGACAGCGCGGCCCCGCTATACCGCCTTCGCCACCTTCACCGCGCTCACCGCGCTCACCGCGGACAGCCGGTGCACGTCCCGGGCCGTGTCCGTGACGCCCGACAGGAAGCCCTGAGCGCGCGGTGAGGCGTTCTCCGTCAGCCACCCGGGGTCGATGTCGCACACCGCGACCCGTACCTCGGTGCCCGCCAGGGCCAGGGGCAGGGTGTGGACCACGGTCGAGGGGAAGCTCAGGATCGTGCGGCCGATGGGGCCCCGGCGGGCGATCAGCTCCAGCGGGAGGTCCGGGCGGACGATCTCCAGGCCCGTCTCCACGGCCAGCCGGTGAAGTTTGTCCGTGCTCTCGCGCCGGTGCGCGAAGTAGCGGGTCGTCCCGTGCGCCTTGGCCAGGGCGGTGACGGCTTCGAGGTACCGGTCGGCGTCGACGACACCGGTCTCCACCAGCGACGTACCGACCATGTCGGCGCCCTTGGTGATCCGGGGCGGGCCGAAGCGGTGTCGCGTCCAGGCGAAGGTGTTCGCCGTCACCTTCACGCCGTCCGGGGTCTTCTCCATCGGCATGGAGGAGAAGATCTCCACCCGCCGTTTCCCGCCCGGTGTCAGGCGGCGCCGGGCCGCGGCCGACACCGGCCCGAAGACCAGGTCCCGCGCCCCCCTGCGGCCGCCCTTGCGGTGCCAGCGCACCAGCCGCTCCCCGAGGGCGAGCTGGGCGACGAACTCCATGGTGGCCGTGCCGTCGTCGACGACGACCAGGTCACGGGCCCGCGTGATGGTCAGCAGCAGCTGCACGTACCGGGAGAAGGGGTCCCCGAGGACGACCCGGTCGGCCCGGCGGAGCATCCCGGACAGGCCACCGATCGTCTGGAACGGCGCTGCCGGACCGCCCCGCGCCTCCTCCCAGCGGACCTGGTGGCCCTCCTCGCGGGCCAACTCGGACATGCGGCGCAGCTGGCCCCGGGTCATGGGGTCGATCGGGGACAGCACCACCAGCGTGAACCCCGCGCCGGGCGCGTGCTCGTGCGCCCACTCCAGCACGTTGAGAAGCTGTACCGGACTCTCCACGAAGGCGAGGGTGTGGGGGCCGGCGGAACCGGCGCGGGGGCTCATCGACGTACGACCGTCCCGTCGTAAGGCGTGCGGGGGATTCAGGGCTTCGGAACTCGGACGGGTCAGACCGAGACCGGCTCGCCCGCCGCCGCCGCGATCTCCGCCTCCGCGACGACACCGCTGACGCGGCGCAGCTTCTTCATCGGGCCGAGCTCGGACTCGTAGACCTTCTTCACGCCGTCGCCGAGGGAGGCCTCGATGGTGCGGATGTCGCGGACGAGGCGGGTCAGGCCCTGCGGCTCGACCGAGGCGGCCTGGTCCGAGCCCCACATGGCGCGGTCGAGGGTGATGTGACGCTCCACGAAGGCGGCGCCGAGGGCGACGGCGGCGAGCGTGGTCTGCAGGCCGGTCTCGTGGCCGGAGTAGCCGATCGGGACATTGGGGTACTCGGCCTGGAGGGTGTTGATGACCCGGAGGTTGAGCTCCTCGGCCTTCGCCGGGTAGGTGGAGGTGGCGTGGCAGAGCAGGATGTTGTCGCTGCCCAGGACCTCGACCGCGTGGCGGATCTGCTTCGGGGTGGACATGCCGGTGGAGAGAATGACCGTACGGCCGGTGCCGCGCAGGGCGCGCAGCAGCTCGTCGTCGGTGAGGGAGGCGGACGCGACCTTGTGGGCCGGGAGGTCGAACTTCTCCAGGAAGGCGACGGCCTCGGTGTCCCACGGGGAGGCGAACCAGGCGATGTCCTTCTCCTTGGCGTACTCGTCGATCTGGCGGTACTCGTCCTCGCCGAACTCCACGCGGTGGCGGTAGTCGATGTAGGTCATGCGGCCCCAGGGGGTGTCGCGCTCGATGTCCCACTGGTCGCGCGGGGTGCAGATCTCGGGGGTGCGCTTCTGGAACTTGACCGCGTCGCAGCCGGCTTCGGCGGCGGCGTCGATCAGCTTGAAGGCGTTCTCGAGCTCGCCGTTGTGGTTGATGCCGATCTCGCCGACGACGTAGACGGGCCGGCCCGGGCCGGCGGTCTTCGAACCGAAGGTGCGCAGACGGGAGTTGGTGCTCATGGTGGAGAGGTTCCTTACGTGTCGAGGGAGTCGAGAGAGGGGCCGAGGATCCAGCTGGCGATCTCTCGGATCGCGCCGTCGCCACCGGGCACGGTGGTGACCGCGCGTGCGGCGCCGCGCACGACGTCGTGGGCGCTCGCGACCGCCACGGGCCAGCCGACGAGGGCGAAGCACGGGAGGTCGTTGACGTCGTTGCCGACGTAGAGCACGCGCTCGGGCGCGATGCCCTGCTCCCCGCACCACTGCTTGAGTGCGAGGTCCTTCCGGTCGATGCCGTGCAGGACCGGGATTCTGAGCTTCCGGGCCCGGGCGGCGACGACCGGGTTCTGCTCCGTGGAGAGGATCAGCATGTCCAGGCCGCTGTCGCGCAGGGCCGCGATGCCGAGGCCGTCTCCGCGGTGCACGGAGACGAACTCCTTTCCGTCGGCGTCGATCAGCACCCGGTCGTCGGTCTGGGTGCCGTCGAAGTCCAGTACGACCGCGTCGATGTCCGCGGCGGTCGGCAGCGAACCGGGACGGTTCGCGTCGAACAGGGGGGCCAGCGCCCGCGCCCGCGCCAGTTCGTGCGGGTCGTCGATCTCCAGCACGCGCGCCGGGTCGGTCCGCACCAGTTCGGTGCGGCCGAAGAAGCGGTGCTTGTGCTCGCGGAAGCCGGTCGCGTCCATCGCGTAGGCGGCGCCGGTCTCCAGGAGGTCCTGGGGGCGGTCCTGGCGGCGCGGGCGGAAGGACTTGTCGTGGTTGACTCCGTGTCCGCCGTCCCGCGCGCCGGGGCCGGCGAGGTCGTCCTCGGCGTCCCGCCAGATGAAGCCGTGGAAGGGCGCCACGGTCACGGCCGTGTCGGCGCCGTGCTCGACGACCGCGGCCGCGACTCCCTCGACGTCCTCGCGGACGATGAAGGGGCTGGTGCACTGCACCAGGAGCACCGCGTCGACGGCCGCCCCGTGCAGGGCCTCGTGCGCCTCCATCGCGTGCAGCACCGCGGCCTCGGAGGTCGCCGTGTCCCCGGCGATGGCGGCCGGACGCAGCACCACCTCGGCGCCCGCGGCCCGCGCGGCGGCCGCGATGGCCTGGTCGTCGGTGGACACGACGACGTCCGTCACCAGCCGGGTCGCGCGGCACTCGCGCACGGCGCGGGCCACCAGCGGTACGCCCCCGACCGGGGCGAGGTTCTTCGCGGGCACGCCCTTGGAGCCGCCGCGCGCGGGAATCACCGCGAGCACCCGGCGCACCGAAGCGCCCTGGCCCGCCTGCGGGTTGGACATGGGCTGTACTCCTTGGGAAGAGGTCCGGGGACTCACAGCTCCCCCATCCGCCGGATCACCGGGGCGACCCGCTGCACGCCGTGCCGGTAGGCGCCGCGCGCCGCCCGGCGCACGATCTGCCGGACCGGTCCGGGTTCCTTGTCGGCGGCGGGGGCGCCGGGCAGCGGGGTGCCGTCCGGGCCGAGGTGGTGGCGGGCGAGGATGCCCGGCAGATAGCCGGGTGCGGTCGCCGGTGTGTAGTAGGGGGTCAGGGGCGGCAGGCCCCCGGGCCGGTCGAGGAACTTGGTGATGCGCTCGCGGGCCGCGTCGAAGGCCGTCGCGTAGGAGCCGTCCGCCGCGACGCCCTGCCGCGCCACCCAGTCCTCGTCGGGCGCCGGCCGGTGCCCGTCGTCGAGCTGGTCCCAGGAGGCGAGGCAGCCGGATCCGACGAAGTGGTGGTTGCCGTGCACCTCACGCACCCCGAAGTCGGTCAGGACGACGGTGGGGATACGGCGGTGCAGGGCCTCCAGCGCGGCCGTGGAACTGACCGTCACCAGCAGGTCGGTGCGGTCCAGTACCTCCCCCATGTGCCCGTACACGAGCCGGAGGTTGGCCGGCAGGTCGAGCCGCTGCGCCAGCTTCTGATACGGCAGTTCCTCGATGTGTGTGGTGTGTTCGCCGGGCCGGGAGCGCAGCTTCAGCAGCACCTCGCGCTCGGGGTGCAGCCGCGCGTGCCGGACCAGTCGGTCGAGCAGGTAGGCGCGGTCCCTGCGGCTGTCCGGCACGGACGGCTGGGCGGCGAAGACCACGGTGTACGGGTCGTGTTCGCCGGTGTACGGGGCCCCGCCCAGGAACGGCAGGGCGACCTCGGTGACCGCCGAGCAGTCGGCGCCCACGCCGTCGTAGACCGCCCGGAAACGCTCGGCGTCCTGGCGGGAGTTGGCGAGGACGAGGTCCGCGCCGTGCCGCAGCAGGAGGCCGTCGGCGAGCTTCTCGTAGACGACGCCGACGTAGCCGGTGACGACGACGGGCCGCTTCGCCCGGCCCTCCCAGGCCCGCCTGAGACCGTGCAGCATCGCCTGCACCCCGCCGCCGACGAGGGCCAGGACGACGACGTCGTACGACTCCTCGGCCATGGCGCGCAGGAACTCCACCGCGGTCACCTCCCGCAGGGAGTCGGCGTGCACGCCCACCTCCTCCAGCTGGCGGGCGGTGGGCGTGGCCCGGCCGCGCAGCAGGAATCCGCTCAGGGCGGGGCCGGCTTGCGCGTCCTCGCGCGTTCCGGCTTCCATGGTCGGGCCCGGGGCGATGCGGTCCGCGGTCAGCGCACCCCATTTCCATCGGGTGTCCGAGTCCGCGAGGACGGCGATTCGCGGGGGCTTCCTTGTACTTGCAGGCACGAGGAAGACGCTAGGAATCAATTTCTAGGAACGGCCCAACCGCGAATCAACGAAAAGTTAACAACAAACCACCGAGAGCCGAACTGGCCCGTCGAAGACCCGAAAGTACACGTGGTGCACCGTTCCGACACATGGAGTTCACCCCCCGTACGTTCACCGGAAAGTTCCGTTGCCGGGGCGCCTCCTAGGATTTCGCGGGTGCCAAAGCTTTCCGTGATCGTGCCGTTCTACAACGTCCAGCAATACGCCCCGGACACCCTCAGAAGTCTTCGCCGCAACGCCCGCAGCGACTTCGAATTCGTCCTGGTCGACGACTTTTCGAAGGACGAGACTCCGGACATTCTCGAACGCGCTGCCGAAGAACTCTCCGAGGTCGCCCAGGTGCGTTTCGTCCGTCACGAGAAGAACGGAGGTCTCGCCACCGCGCGCAACACCGGCCTGGACGTCGCGCGCGGCGAGTACCTGACGTTCCTGGACGGCGACGACTGGCTGGCCCCCGGCCACCTCTCCGAACTGGTGTCGGCGATCGAGGGGTTGGGCTGTGACTTCGTCCGCACCGACCATGTGCAGGCCACCGCCCGCGCCCGGACCGTGCACCGGGCCCCGGTCGGACGGCGGGGCGAGGTGATGGACCCCCGCCGGGCGATCCTGCCCGCCGACCGGACGACCTCGGTGGACTACGCCTACGCCTGGGCGGGTGCCTATCACCGCCGGCTCCTCGACAAGGGCGTCCTGCACTTCACCGACGGACTGCGCACGGCCGAGGACCGGCCGTGGATCTGGAAGCTGCACCGTGAGGCGGAGTCGTTCGCCGTGGTGAGCCTGCTCGGCGTGTTCTACCGGCGCGGGGTCGCCTCCTCGCTCACCCAGATCGGCGACGTCCGCCAGCTCGACTTCATCCGCGCCTTCGACCAGGTCGTGGAGGAGACCGCGGCCGACCCGGACGCGGAGCGGCTGCTGCCCAAGGCGGTGCGGACGTACTGCGCGATCATCGCCCACCACCTCTCGGACGAGAACAAGTTCGAACCGGCCGTCGCCAAGCAGCTGCGGACCATGAGCGCGGCGGCCATACAGCGCATGCCGCAGGGCGCCCTCGGTGACGTGCTCGACACCATGGACCTGCACCGCTCCGCCAAGCTGCGGCGGCTGCGACGCCGGATCACCACCGCGAAGGCGGCCGCCTGATGCCCCGTACCACCCAGATCTTCTGCGCCTCGACGCTGTACGGCGCCGCCACCCTGGCCGCCGCGATCGAGTCCGGCCTCTTCACCGAGCCGGACCGCCGCGTACTGCTGGTCTTCAACAACTCCATGACCCCGGAGACCACCCCGGCCGTCGACGAGATGCCGGGCTTCGGGCCGCTGCGCGACCACTTCGACGACGTGCTGTCCTGGAACGAGGCCATCCGCCCCTTCCATCCCGGCGCCTGGGTTCCGCGCCCCGACGACATCCCTCTCTTCGAGCGCTATCTGCGGCTGCTGTGGGGCCTGGGCGAGGACCGGGTGGAGCTGGTCCTGGAGTCCATCCAGGTCACCCCGGCCCTGACGGTGGCCCAGTTGTTCACCGGCGCCCCCGTCGACGTCTACGCCGACGGCCTGATGAGCTACGGCCCCACCCGCAACAAGCTCGACCCGCTGGTCGGCACCCGGGTGCGCAGGCTGCTGCACCTCGACCTGGTACCGGGGCTCACGCCGATGCTGCTGACGGAGTTCGACGTGCACGCGCACCTCGTGCCGGCGCCGGCGTTCCTGAAGGTGATGAGCGAGCTCAGCGCGGCCGTGCCCGGGCTGCCGGCCCTGCCCGACAACGCGGCCCTGCTGCTCGGCCAGTACCTGTCCGCGCTGAACATCCTCTCCGCCGCGGAGGAGGAGGACCTGCACGTGCGGATGATGCGGGGCGCGGTCGAGCGGGGGCACCGGGCGATCGTCTTCAAGCCGCACCCCACCGCACCGGCCCGCTTCAGCCGCGTCCTGGAGGCGGAGGCCGCGAAGCTCGGGGTGGACCTCACCGTCCTGGACACGCCGGTGCTCGCCGAGGTGCTGTTCGAGCGGGCCCGGCCGGGACTGGTGGTCGGCTGCTTCTCGACCGCGCTGTTCACGGCGTCCGCGTTCTACGACCTGCCGGTGGCCCGGGTCGGGACCGAGACGCTGCTCGACCGGCTGACGCCGTACCAGAACAGCAACCGGGTCCCCCTGGTCCTGGCCGACGCGGTGCTGCCGGACCTGGCGGACCGGGGGGACGAACGACCGGTCCCGGCCGGCACGTTGAACGGTCTGGTCACCGCGATCGGGTTCGTGATGCAGCCGCAGATGCACTCCGCCCGGCGACCGGACGCCGAACGCTATCTCTCCCAGCACCTCGGCCCGCGCACCCAGCGCTACGTCAGGCGCAAGCGGCTCACCTCGCTCGGGCTGCCCGGCGGCATCCCGGAGCGGCTGGCGTTCCTGCCCCGCAGCACCACCGCCCGCCGGATGGTGCGCCGGGCCAGGGCGCTGAGGAAGGCCGTCCGAGGCTGAGCCAACCAGGCATGAACACGGGAGGACGGCCGAGGAAACGCGGGCTCACCATCCAGTTACTCCGTTGATTCCATGGTGAGGCGATGCCCGTGACCCTAGGATCACGGGCATCGCCTGTACCCACCCCGTGAGGCACCCATGACGAAGCTCGGCCGGCTCTACTCCCAGCTCGACGGCGTCCACCTGCCGGACAACCTGCCCTACTCCCAGGTGAGCAGCTGGGAGCTGCGCTTCCTCTACCTGCTGGGGCGCCGGCACCTCACGGGCCAGGGGCAACTGGTCGAACTGGGCTCCGGCGGCGGCGGATCGACGTACGCCCTCGCGCTCGGGCTGCGCGACAGCCCGCTCTTCGACGAGCGGACCGGACGGCTGCACGCCTACGACTTCTTCCACGTCGGCAAGGGCACCTTCGCCACCGAGAAGTTCTTCACCTCCGGCGCCAGGCCCCAGGACGGCAACTCCTTCCTCGACGACTTCCGTGCCAGGCTGGAACCGTTCCTGCCGTTCCTGGAGATCCACGCCGGTGACATCTGGCAGACCTCGGACCCGGCCGACCTCAGCCCGATCGAGTTCCTGCACATCGACATCGCCAAGACACCCCGCGTGTTCCGCTGCGTGACCGAACGCTTCCTGACCCGGCTGGGACCCGGCTCGGTCGTCCTGCACCAGGACTTCGCCGGTCCGCGGCTGCCCTGGCTGCACCACAGCACGGGCGCCCTGCTCCCGTACATCGAGATCGCCGGACCGCCGATCCGCTCCACCCTCGCCTTCGAGGTGACCCGGCCGATCCCCGAGGACGTGCTCCGGCGGATCGCCGAGGACGACCACACCCTCGACGAGAAACTCGCGCTGATCACCGCCGTCCAGGAGCGGATCGACCGCGACCACACCGGCGGCATCCCCTTCAGGTCGGTGCTGGAACTCGCCAAGGCGTACGCCGCCCACTACGCCGGCGAGCACCGGCGGGCCTGGTCCCTGGCCAGGCCGCTGCTCTCCGACGAGTACCTCGCCCGCACCCGGGCCGACCACTTCGCGCAGCTGCGCAGGGCGTACGAGGCCGAACGCGCGGCCACGCCCCGGGTCTCGGCGGTGACCCGGCTCAGGCGGCTGGTCGGCAAACGGTGAGCGGAGCGGGCGGCGGGCCGCCGGTGCGGACCGCCGCCCCCGCTCAGCCGCCCAGGACGACCCGCAGGTCGGCCGCGTTCGCCTCGGTGGTCTTCCACAGCTCCTGCTGCCGGCCGTGCACGTCGGCGACGGTCCGGTCGTGGTCGGCGAGCAGGTCCTTCGCGCGTTCGACGAGCCGGGCGGCGAGGTGCCGGTCGTGCACGGACACGCCCCATTCGGGCCGGTCGATGTCCCGCAGGAAGTAGGTCATCTTCGGGTGCGAGATCAGGCTGATGATGGGCGTGCCGCAGCCGAAGGGGATCATTCCGGCGTGGCCGCGCATGCCGATCACCAGCTTGGTGCGGGCGTACAGATCGCGGATCTGGTCGTTGTCGAAGTCGTACATCGGGATGACGGGCAGCGAGATGCCGTGCTCGCGGCGCAGGTCGAAGGCGATCTTCTCGTCGTCGAGCGAGTGCGCCGCGCACCGCACCTCGGCGAGCTCGCCCAGGTCGCGCACGGCCTGCGCCATCTGGGCCAGGAAGTAGCCGTAGTCGTGGCCGAAGCGCAGTCCCGCGCGGTCGTAGGCCGCGTTGACCAGGATGGTGTCGTCCCGCCGGGCCGGGTCCTGCCAGCCCGCGACGAGCTGCCGGGTGACCGTGGTCGGGCAGGGCTGGAAGCGCACCTTGTCGTGCAGGTGGGCCGGGAGCATGGCGCGCACCTTCTCGATCGAGCCGTGGTTGCGCAGCCCGAAGAAGGAGGAACGCTCGACCAGTTGACGCAGCGAGGAGCGGAAGCGGCCGGCCCGGTAGGACTGGCCGTCGAAGGCGTTGAAGCCGACGGCGTACACCGCGACGGGCACGTCGATGCGGTTGAGCAGCTCGTCGGGGACGTTCCACTGCCAGGCGCTGTTGCCGTTGGGCATGGTGTCCGGGATGAACAGGCCGCCGCCTCCGATGACCAGACCGCGCCGGGAGTTGACCCGCCGCAGGGCGGCCTCGTCGAACAGGCGGTGGGCGTGCACCGGGTGCCAGCGGCGGGAGGTGGTGTCCGGCCCGAAGGCCAGGCGGACGCTCTCCGGGAGCAGCTTGTCGCCGGCGTTGCCCTGGCGGTCCATGTAGAAGGCGACGTGGGCCAGCTGGTCCTCGGCGCTGCCCTGCTCCTGGGCGGGGACGGCGGCGGCGCGCTGGGCCCACAGGCGGCTGGAGCGGTGGGTCGGGTCGACGGACAGGCCCGCCGTGGCGTGCCGCAGTGCCTCGGTGTTGTCGCCCCGCACCCAGGCCATCTGGGCGAGGCGGGCGTAGGCGGTGGCGGCCCGGTTGGGTGCGGCCGTGGCCAGCAGGAGCTGGGTCTTCGCCTCCTCGTAGCGGGAGACGCTCATCAGGGCGTGGCCGAACACCTCGTGCGGCCAGGCCTCGTCGAGCGGGATGCGGACGCTGCCGAGGACGTCGACGGCGTCCTGGTAGTCGCCGGAGGCGATGTGCGCGGCGGCCACCTTGCGGGCGACCTCGACGTCACCGGTGCGCCTGACGTGCGGGGTGCCGTAGTGGACCAGCAGGTCGTGGTGGAGGCCGCCGGAGGAGGCCAGGTAGGCGGCGTGGAAGTCGGCGTCGGACAGCTCGAACTCGCGCCAGCGGTCCTCGGCCTGGCTGTAGCCGGCCTCGCCGCCCTGCCAGGGCTTGTGGCGCCCGGTGAAGTGCAGGATCGCGGTGTCCTCGGGGACGGGCAGGTCGCCGGACAGCCGCCGCTTGACGAAGTTGTAGCGCGGGTCGAGGCGCACGAAATCGCCGGCGAGCACGCTGTTGAGGATGCCCTGGTCGTGCTTGTCGAGTTCGTAGTCGCCGCTGCGTCCGCAGGCGTCGATCCGGGCGCAGAACTCGTCGCTCAGGTACTCGCGCTGGATGACCAGCAGGCCCGAGTTGAGCTTGTGCTGCCCGTAGAAGAACTGCGGTACGGCCGCGAGGCCCTCGCGCAGTGCGAGCAGTTCGCCCAGGCCGCCGAGGACGACCATGTCGGTGTCGAGGGTGATGACGGTGTCGTACTCGCGCAGGCGGAAGACGTCGAGGATGAAGTACGCCTTGCGGACCAGGTAGTTGTCCTGGTCGCCCTTCTTGTACGAGTCGTAGCGGTCGGCGTCGACGCGGCGCAGCACGATGCGCGGGTGCAGGTCGCGGATCTTCGCGATCGAGCCGGGGCGCAGGTCGTCGTAGAGGACGACGAAGTCCTCGCACACGCTCGGGTTGGACAGGGCGAGGCTCTTGAGCAGGACGAGGAAGCCGGGCAGGTAGTTCTCGTCGACGAAGCTCGCGAAGGCGATGCGCCGTCTGCCGGTGAGGGCGTGCGCGTCGGTCGCCGGGGCCAGGGGTGCGGTGGCCGGGGTCAGGGAGGTCGTGGTCATCGCAGGGATATCCTCATGTCGGTCACGTCCTGGGCCCGCTGCATGACCCACGCCTTCTCGCTGGTGTATTCGTGCACGGACGTGATGGCCAGCTTCATCGCTTCCTGCACCCGGTAGGCGCCGGTCTCGTAGAAGTCGAAGCCGATCAGGTCGAGGGTCGGGCTGACGTCCAGGAAGTCCAGCAGCCACAGCATGTTGAAGCCGGTGGTCGGGATGCCCGACCAGGCGTCGGTGCCGAGCCTGCCGATGTTGCGGACGGGCCAGCGCAGCGACTCGTCACCCAGGTACGTCTGGGCACCGGGCACCAGGCGGTTGCGCAGCGAGTACTTCCAGTCGCCGGAGATGCCGCCGAACACGAGCCGGGTGGTGACCTGCTTGTCCCAGTTGAAGCCGTGTTTGTGGATGGTGGCGTGGATGTCGGTGCGGCTGCCGGTGTGCTTGGGCTCGATCCGGTACGAGTTGAAGCGCACGACCAGGTCGTAGGCGTCGATCTCGGCACCCATCGAACTGCTGCCGACGCGGCCGGAGTTGGCGATCAGGCAGATGGACTTGCCGGCGATCTGGTTGCGGAACTCACCGAGGGTGATCCACTGCACGCCGCCGACGGTGGGGTCGGGGACCGGGCCGCGCATGCGGTGGCGGCGCTGTTCGGCGTACAGGGCGACGGCCTCGGTGAACGCGGGCAGGTCAGCGCCGTCGGCGCGGTCGGAGCGCAGGTCCAGGTACTGGCTGAGCAGTTCCTGCCGGTCGCCGACCGGGGCGTCCTCGGCGGCCAGCGCGAGGAGCGCTCCCACCAGGCGGGGCTCGGCCTCCGTCCAGTCGCCGACGGCGAGCGCGGCGAGGCCCTCGGCCCACACGTCGGTGGCGGGGCCGCGGGCGAACCCCTCGGCACGCGGGGTCTGCCGCCCGAGCAGGCCGAGCAGTTCCCGCTCCTTGTCCCGGGCGGCACGCAGTCCCGCGATGCGGGCGCGGACACCGAAGCCGTCCTCGTCGGTCAGGCCGAGGTAGCGCTCGTAGGCGTCCAGGGCCTCGGCCTCCTCGCCGAGCGCCTCCAGGAGGCGGGCGCGCAGCCGCCATCCGGCGCGGGAGTTCTTCCGCTCGGCCAGGATGGTGTCGCTGATCACCAGGGCGAGGTTCAGCTCGTCGTCGTAGCCGCACTCCAGCGCCTTGTTGGCGACGGCGAGCAGGGCGTCGAGCAGGTCGTTGCCGATGCCGGAGGCGGGGGTCGCGGCGCCCTTGACGGCCCGCTTGAGCAGGGCGGTCGCGCCGGCCGGGGCGGGTGCGGCGGCCGTCGTGGTCGTGCCCCACACGACGAGCAGCTTCCTGAGCTGCTCGGCGAGTTCGACGCGGCGGCGGTCGAGGCTGCCGACGAGTTTGCCGCTGTGTACGGCGCAGGCGCGCAGGCATTCGTCCAGCTCCCCCCCACGTGTACGTGCCCGTCTGTTCTGCACCCTCGTCATGACGCTCCTGTTTTCTGCCAGGCAATTGCTGAGTTCGTTGCCGTTTACTGGCCCGTGGGGGGATGTTGAGAAAAATTAGGAAGCCAAAACGACATTCAGGTGAACTCACCGGGGCTACAGGGCCAATCGTTGACTCGCCCTCGAAGACATCCCTGTGATTCGGACTAATGTGCTGGGAAGTACCCACAGGAGCGGCCCGTCGAGGGGACATTCGTGACCAGCATGACCGTGCGGCCGGTGACCGACATGCCCCGGCGCCCGGAGTCGACGATTCCCCGGAAGAACCGGTTGCGCGCCCTGGACGGGCTGCGACTGATCGCCGCGCTGATGGTCGCCGCATATCACTACGGCGGCCGGGGCGGCGAGGTCACCGGGGCCTGGGGCGGTTCGGCGGCACACCAGTTCCCCACCCTGCATTCCTATTTCGCCTACGGCTGCCTCGGTGTCCAGGTCTTCTTCGTCATCAGCGGGTTCGTGATCTGCATGAGCGGCTGGGGCAGGCCGCTGAAGTCGTTCTTCGCGTCCCGCGCGTCCAGGCTGCTGCCGGCCTACTGGGCGGCGGTCCTGATCGTCTCGGCGGTGTTCGCGCTGCCGATGGTCGCCTACAAGGCCCTCTCACCGAGCGACACCCTGGTGAACCTGACGATGCTCCAGCAACCGCTGGGCGTGGACCGGGTGCTCGGGGTGTGCTGGACGCTGTGGGCGGAGGTCCGCTTCTACGCGCTGTTCGCGCTGTGCGTGGTGCTGCCCGGGGCGAGCCGGCGGCGCGTCATCCTGTTCTGCGCGGGCTGGACGCTGGCGGCCGCCATCGCCCAGGGCGCCCGCATGCCGCTGCTCGACATCGTGCTGATGCCGGAGTACGCGCCGTTCTTCGTCGGCGGCGTCGGCCTCCACCTGGTCCACCGTGACCGGCGGGACGTGTACGCCTGGGGCATCGTGGCCGTGAGCTTCCTGATCGGTCAGCACTACGCGGTGCGCAGCCTGTGGAACGCGTCGGACCCGCACGCCTTCGCGCAGCGCTCCTCGACCGGCATCGTCCTCGTCGTCGCCTTCGGTTTCGTCGCGGTCGCCGCGATCGCGCTGGGCCTGCTGAACCGGGCGGACTGGCGCTGGCTGACCGTGGCCGGGGCGCTGACGTACCCCTTCTACCTGGTCCACGAGCACCTCGGCTGGGTGGTGATCCACGCCCTGCACATCACCCTCGGCCTGCCGTCGGCGGTGACCTTCGGGCTGACGGTCGTGTCGATGCTGCTGCTGGCCTGGCTGCTGAACCGGTTCGTCGAGAAGCCGCTGACGCCGAGACTGCGCGCGGCGCTGGCCGGAGCGCGGGCGCGCTGAGAGAGCCGCGAACGCCGTCCATGGGCGTGAGGTGTTCGGCTCCCCAGGCGCGGCAGGTCAGAATTTCGGTGCATGTGGTCAAAAATGCGGTAATGCGATCACGTTGGAGAAGGACCGCGGTCACCACCGCACTTCCGGCTCTCGGTCTCCTCGCCCTCGCCGGCACGCCCGTGCAGGCCGACGGACCGGCGGCGACGAAGCAGGTCGACTACCGCGGACACCGGTTCACCGTGCCGGGTTCCTGGCCGGTGGTGGACCTCACCGAGGACCCGACCGCCTGCGTCCGGTTCGACCGGCACGCGGTGTACCTCGGGCATCCCGGCGCCGACCAGGACTGCCCCAGCCACGCGGTGGGCCGTACCGAGGCACTGCTCATCGAACCCGACGACAACGAGGCGGCCCAACTGGGCACCGTGGCCCAGCCCGGCCAGCGCGAATACCGCGCCCGGGCGGCGAAGGTCACCGTCACCGCCACCTACGACGCGGACGCGGCACTCGTGCGCACCATCCTGACCGACGCGGAGGTCCCGGCGACGGCGCCCCGCGTCCCGGTGGAACCGCCCGCGCCGCCCGCCGCCGCACCCGCCCTGCCGGCCCACGCCACCGACCACACCGGCAAGGGCTTCGACACCTGCACCGCGCCCTCGGCCAAGGCCATGAGCACCTGGCAGGACAGCTCGCCCTACAGCGCCGTCGGCATCTACTTCGGCGGTTCCAAGCGCGCCTGCAGCCAGCCCAACCTGACGGCCTCCTGGGTGAAGCAGCAGGCCACCGACGGCTGGCGGTTCGTGCCGCTCTACGTCGGCACGCAGGCCTCCGGCATCAGCTCGCCCGAGACCCAGGGCGCCGGCGCGGCCGAGGACGCCGTCGAACGCGCCGCCGCCCTCGGCTTCGGTCCCGGTTCGACGCTGTACTACGACATGGAGGCCTACTCCTCGTCGTACACCTCGAACGTGCTGGCCTTCGAGGAGGCGTGGACGGAGGAACTGCACGCCCAGGGCTACCGCTCCGGGTGGTACAGCAGCAGCAGCTCGGGCATCAGGGACCTGGTCGACGACTACGACGGCCACACCATGCCCGACGTCATCTACGACGGACTGTGGAACGGCGTCGCGAACACCCACGACCCGGTCGTGCCGAGCACCCTCTGGGGCGACCACCGGCGCATCCACCAGTACTCCGGGGGCCACCAGGAGACCTGGGGCGGCAGGACGATCAACATCGACCAGGACTACCTGGACGTCCGGCTCGCGGACACCGCGCTACCGGACGCCTGACCCCGGCGGCCGGCCGGGCCGGTAGCGCGCCCCGATCCCCGCGATCACCAGCGCCGGCCCCTCCTCGACGTACCGGCCGAAGTCCTGGAAGAGCTCCGCGCCCGCCTGGGCCGACAGCGGGAAGTCGGCCGTCAGGCGGGCGCGTTCGTCCACGTCACAGCCCGCACGGCGCTCGCCTGGCGGGGGCTGCACGCCCTGTTCCGCGGTGCCGAAGCCGAGCGGGCAGCGGTCGATCGGAGCCGGGTCAGAAGGCGTCCGACGGGACGTAGGTCCCCCACACGCCCCGCAGCGCGTTGCACACCTCGCCCACCGTCGCCCGGGCCCGCAGCGCGTCCTTCATCGGGTACAGGACGTTGTCCTCGCCCTCGGCGGCCTTCTTCAGGGCCGCGAGTGCCGAGTCCACCGCCTGCTGGTCGCGCTCCGCGCGGAGCTTCGCGAGGCGCTCGGCCTGCTGGGCCTCGATGGCCGGGTCGACCCGCAGCGGCTCGTACGGCTCCTCCGCGTCCAGCTGGTAGCGGTTGACGCCGACCACGACCCGCTCGCCGGAGTCGGTCTCCTGGGCGATCCGGTACGCGGAGCGCTCGATCTCGCCCTTCTGGAAACCGTGCTCGATCGCGGTGACCGCGCCGCCGAGGTCCTCCACCTTCACCATCAGCTCGACGGCCGCCGCCTCGACGTCGTCGGTCATCTTCTCGATGACGTAGGAACCCGCGAAGGGGTCCACCGTCGCCGTCACGTCCGTCTCGTAGGCGAGGACCTGCTGGGTGCGCAGGGCCAGGCGGGCGCTCTTGTCCGTGGGGAGCGCGATCGCCTCGTCGAAGGAGTTGGTGTGCAGGGACTGCGTGCCGCCGAGCACCGCGGCCAGGCCCTGGACCGCGACCCGGACCAGGTTCACCTCGGGCTGCTGGGCCGTCAGCTGCACGCCCGCCGTCTGCGTGTGGAAGCGCAGCATCAGGGACTTGGGGTTCTTCGCGCCGAACTCCTCCTTCATCACCCGCGCCCAGATCCGGCGGGCGGCGCGGAACTTGGCCACCTCTTCCAGGATCGTCGTACGGGCCACGAAGAAAAAGGACAGCCGGGGGGCGAAGTCGTCGACGTCCATACCCGCGGCCACCGCCGTGCGGACGTACTCGATGCCGTCCGCCAGCGTGAACGCGATCTCCTGCGCGGGCGAGGCCCCGGCCTCCGCCATGTGGTAGCCGGAGATCGAGATGGTGTTCCACTTCGGGATCTCGGTCTGGCAGTACTTGAAGATGTCCGCGATCAGACGCAGCGACGGCTTCGGCGGGAAGATGTACGTCCCGCGCGCGATGTACTCCTTCAGGACGTCGTTCTGGATCGTGCCCGTGAGCCGGTCCGCCGGAACGCCCTGCTCCTCGCCGACCAGTTGGTACATCAGCAGCAGCAGGGCCGCCGGGGCGTTGATCGTCATCGACGTCGACACCTTGTCCAGCGGGATCCCGCCGAACAGCACCCGCATGTCGTCGATCGAGTCGATCGCCACGCCCACCTTGCCGACCTCGCCGCTGGCGATCGGCGCGTCCGAGTCGTGGCCCATCTGGGTGGGCAGGTCGAAGGCGACGGACAGGCCCATCGTGCCGTTGGCGATCAGCTGCTTGTAGCGCGCGTTGGACTCCACGGCCGTGCCGAAGCCGGCGTACTGGCGCATCGTCCACGGGCGGCCGGTGTACATCGACGGGTAGACGCCACGCGTGAAGGGGTACGCCCCCGGCTCGCCCAGCTTCTCCGCGGGATCCCAGTCCCGCAGGGCGTCAGGCCCGTAGACGGGTTCGATGGGCAGTCCGGACTCCGACTCGCGCGCCATGGTGTGTTGCCTCCCGCTGAGCAGTTCTGCTCGCCGCCAGTTACTTTCCGGTACAGACCGACCCTCCGACGGACTGTAGCGGTGGGGCCCGCACCCGGTGCAGAGGAGCACGCCGCGACCTTGCTCACAGCCTCGCTGGGACCTCGATCACATCCTTCGCCACCGTCCCCGTCACCACCATCCCGCGCCGTTCGCGAACCGTCATCCGCGGGGAACATCTCAGATGACACGACGGCCGTACGAGCGCACATCGCTGAGACGACGGGGGTCCGAATGCGTACCACGGGCATGGGGAAATCGATCGCCGTCCTGGTGGCTCTGCTGGCGGTCGCCGGCTGCACGGTGCAGCCGGCGGGCGCGGACGGCAAGCAGCGCCCCCCGGTCCACATCGACGTCCCCGGCAGCAGAACCGCCGGCACTCCGTCCACGGCGGACGACGACGCGGGGCAGGACAGCACGAAGGGCGACGGCGCGGCCGACGACGGCCCGGCGGACGGCAAGCCGAGCACCGCCCCGGCTCCCGCCGTCCTGTGGTCCCGTGGCGACACCGGCCAGGACGTACGGGAACTCCAGGCCCGGCTGCGTCAGGTCGCCTGGCTGTACGACGGGCCGACCGGGACGTACGACGACCTGACGGAGGACGCGGTCGAGGGCTTCCAGGGCAAGCGCGGACTGCCGAGGACGGGCGAGACCGACCGGGTCACCTGGCAGCGGCTGCTGCGGATGACCCACGAACCGGGCCGGTGGGAGTTGTACCTGATGGGCGGTCAGCCCGCGGGCGCGCCCGACCCGCGGTGTCTGACCGGCCGGGTGCTGTGCGTCGACAAGTCCAGCCGGACCCTGCGCTGGATGATCGACGGCCGGACCGTCTCCACGATGGCGGTGCGCTTCGGCTCGCAGTACACGCCCACGCGGGAAGGCGTGTTCCAGGTCTACTGGAAGTCCCGCCACCACGTCTCGACGCTGTACGACTCGCCCATGCCGTACGCGATGTTCTTCAGCGGCGGCCAGGCCGTGCACTTCTCGTACGACTTCGCGGCCCGCGGATACGCCGGCGGCTCGCACGGCTGTGTCAACGTCCGGGACGAGACGGCGATCGCGGCGCTCTACGCCCAGGTGCGGAACGGCGACAAGGTCGTCGTGCACTGGTGAGGCGCGCGGCGGGAGAGGTATGGGGCGCGGGCGGGACCGGGGGAACGTGTCCCGCCCGCGCCGAGGTGCACGAGCCGTAGGTACGGGGGGAACCCCGGCTCTGTGCGAGGGCCGATGACCAGTCGGCTCACTCACTACTGCGCCCCGGCGGCCAGAAACGTCACACTCGGCGCCGATAAATTTCGACGAGTCGAGAACCCGCAGGTCAGAGGGCGTGATACGGCGCGGTCGGCGAGGGGCTCTGCCAGGTCGTCGACGTCGGGAGCAGGGGCGCGGCGGCGGTCGGGGTGTCCCCGCCGCCGTTACCCTCGTCTCCGCTGTCGCCGCCGTCTCCGCTGTCGCTGCCGTCGCCGGAGCGGTCGCGGCCGTCGCCGTGACCGCCGTGCCCGTGGCCGTGCCCCGGGCTCAGGTGGTTGCCGTCGTCGTCACCGGTGTGGCCGCCCCGGCCGTCGCCGTCCTCGTTGCCCTGGTCCGTGCCGTCGCCGTCGCCCTTGCCGTCACCGCCGCCGTCGTTCCGGCCGTCGTGGCCGGTCTCGCCGTTCTGGCTCTCGGTGCCGTTGTCCGGGGCCACGGCCAGCACGCCCTTGCAGTACTTGTAGACCCGCGCCGAGCCGCCCGCCACGCTCTCCAGGGCACGTCTGCGCTCCCTGGTCAGCTCCTTGCCGTCGTGGACGTCGCGGCAGGCGGAGGCGGCTCCGCTCCAGCGGCCGTCCCGCTCCGTGCGGCCGGGCCCGGCGGTGTCACCCGGCGACGAGCCGGCGCGGGCCGTGTCGCGCGGGGAGTCCTGGCCCGGGGACCCGGCGGAACCCGAGGGTGCGGAGCCGCCGGGCGTGGGCTCTTTCCCGGGGGCTTTCGGCGAGGGCGAGACCGGCGGGTGGTCCGGTGTCACGGCGGCCGAGACGGAGGCGGCGGGGGCAGGTTCGGCGGGACGGAACGGCGTCGGCAGGATTCCGGTTCCGGCCGCGACCGCGACCCCACCGACCATGCCGGCGGCGAGCGCGGCGGTCAGCCCGAGGCGTACGGGCCGGTCCCAGCGGGGCCGCCGGGCGCGCCGGTCCGGGCCGCCGATGCGGACGAGCCCGGCGTCGGAGCCGTGCGGGCGTGCGCGGTGGCCGCCGACGGCCTGCTCGGCGTCGCGGTCCCCGTGCGCCCCGTGGCCTGCTCGTCCCTCGCTGCCCGCCCGCCCCTCCCGCGCCTCACGCGCCTTGCGGAAGGCGGCCAGCGCGGCGGCCTCGCCGGGGAGTTCCGTGCTGGTCAGCTGCGTTTCCACGGACAGCGAACCCAGCGTCTTGGCGAGCAGTTCGGCCTCGTCACGGGCAGCGCCGTCGACAGCGTTGTCCAGTGCCTCGCCGCTCAGCAGCCGCTCCGCCGTTTCGCGGTCCAGCCACCGGCCGGGGGTCCGGGGGGTGCCCCCCGGAAAGACACAGCGCTCGTCGGCCATCACATGTCCTTCTGCGTCCGCGGGCGCGTATGCGTCACACTCGCGGACGTCACCGCGCGACCGCGCGGTTCTCGCTGGGGCGGCAGGGCGTCGAGCCTGGCCGCCGATTCCGGATCCTCGCCGAGCAGTTCGGCGAGCCGCTTCAGGCCGCGGTGCGCGGCCGTGCGTACGGCGCCCGGCCGCTTCCCGAGGGTCTCGGCGGCGGTCTTGGCGTCGAGGCCCACGACCACCCGCAGGACGACGGCCTCGGCCTGGTCCTGCGGCAGCCGGGCGATGAGGGACAGCGTGCTGTCGGTGGCCAGGGACTCGATGGCCTCGCCGGCCGTGTCGGACTCGGCGGGCTGCCCGGTGAGCTCGGTCTCGTCGCCGCCGATCACGGGCCGGCGGCCCCGCATGCGTATGTGGTCCAGTGCGCGGTTGCGGGCGATGCGGGCGGCCCAGCCACGGAAACGGTCCGCGTCTCCGGTGAACCGCTCCAGGTCACGGGCTATCTGCAGCCAGGCCTCGGACGCCACGTCCTCGGCGTCGGGATCGCCGACCAGCGTCCGTACGTATCCGAGCAGCCGTGGGTGCACGGCGCGGTACACAGTCCGGAACGCGGTCTCGTCCCCGTCCTGAGCCGCAAGCACCGCGGTGGTCAGCTCCGCGTCGTCCCCCAGCACCCGTGGTATCCCTCTTCGCGCCTAAACCGGCGCCGCTCTCGCGGACCGGGTCCTCGCCGTGGTGGTTCCTCGATGAATGGTTGCGGCATTGAGGGACCACAGATGGTTGCAGAGGTCATACATCCGCCGCGCCCCGGCGCGAAAGGCACGTTACGACCTGAAACCGCTCCTCGTCCATGTCCGTAGAAGATGCAACTAACCCGTGACGCGCAGCGGTGTGACAGAAAACGCACTCATGGCGCTGTACTGAGTACGGGCCGCCGCGCGGCCCGTGCCGCGCGACGGCCGGGGCCTCTCCTGTGGGGGGTGGCGGCCCCGGCCGTCGCCTCGGCGACCGACACGGTCACCCGCCGTCGGTCTGGTCGCCCTCGTCGGCCTTCTTCTCGGCTTTCTCCGAAGCCTCGGCCGCGTCCTTCTCGGCCTTCGCCGAAGCCTTCGCCGCATCCTTCTCGGCTTTCGCCGCGGCCTTCTCCGCCTTCTCGGAGGCTTTCGCCGCCTTGTCCGCCGCCTTCTCGGAGGCCTTGGCCGCCTTGTCCTCCTCGGCCGACGCGCCCGCTCCGTTCGCCGTCGCCGTTTTCATCCGCTCCGCGCAGTAGGCGGCGACCTGGTTCTCGCCGCCCGCGGCCGCGACCAGCCGCCGCCAGGCCGTCGCGTCGAGCGCCCGTCCCCGGCCTTGGAGCTTCCCGTAGGCGCGGCAGTGCGCCTCGGTGTCCCCCGCGGTGACCGGGCCGTCCGGGCCCGTGGAGGCTGCGCCGGGCCTGGTCGGCGAGGGTTCGGCGGCCGGGGCGCTCGCCGTCGGGCGGGGGCGGTCCCGGTCCTCGGCGGAGCCGCCGGGGAAGGTGCCGTACGAGCCGATCGCGGCGACCGCCGCCCCGCCCAGGGTGAGACTCGCGAGGAACACGGAGAGCGTGACCCTCACCGACCGGGCCACACGGCGCTGCTCCCGGGGCCGCCAGTCGTCCCGGCGCCGGGTGCGGGCGCGGTGCGCGCCCGTGTCCCGGGCGGTGCGGAAGGCGTCCACGGCCCGCAGTTCGGCGTCGGCGTCGAGAGCGACCCCGCGCCCGGCGGCCGTGAGCAGTGCCTCCAGGTCGGCGGTGGCCTCGGGGTGTGCGCGCCGACGGCCGGAATCCCCGCCGCTGTGCCGTTCACCCATTCCGCTTCCGCCCCTGTCCGGCCGCGCGTCCGGTCCGTCCGGCGCGTCGCTCCTCATGTCGACTCCCCCAGCGTCCGGGGGCGGTCATCCGTCACACCCTCGCCGCCCACCTGCTGCGCGAGCCGCTTCAGCCCCCGGTACGCGGCCGTCCGCACGGCACCCGGCCGCTTGCCGAGGACGCGTGCGGCGGCGGGGCCGTCGAGGCCGACGACGACCCGCAGCAGTACGGCCTCGGCCTGGTCGCGGGGCAGGGTGCGCACGAGCCGGAGGGCGGCCTCGGTGGAGAGGGACTCCAGGGCCTGGTCGTGGGTGCTGTGCGGGCCGGGCAGTTCCAGTACGTCCTGTTCGAGCGTCGCCGACCTCGGCCGTACCCGCCGGCGGCGCAGGTGGTCGAGCGCCCGGTGCCGGGCGATGGTCGCGCTCCAGCCGCGGAACCCGGCGCCGTCCCCCTTGAACCGGCCGAGGTCGCGGGCGATCTCCAGCCAGGCGTCGGACGCCACGTCCTCGGCGTCGTCGCCGACGAGCCCGCGCAGGTACCCGAGCAGTCCGGGCTGCACGATCCGGTAGGCGACCGCGAAAGCGGCCTCGTCACCCTCCTGGGCCCGCGCGACGGCCGCGCCCAGTTCCCCGTCGTACGCCTGCACGCGGCGGGGTTCCCCTCGCTGGCCCAAGAACTGTCCTCGTCCGTACCGAGTCCGTGGCGGATCCGTCCGCACATCGGGACACGGCCGCCCCTGCTCCGTCCCCCACCGTGATCAGCGTCCGGCCCCACTGAAATGTCACAGCGCCTCGCGACCCTCCTGCGGGCCCCGCTCGTCCGCGGCGGGCCATCCGGACGCCGGCCGGCCGGTCGCGGCCCGCCCGCCGGCCGCGCTCGTCGCGTCCCGGCACAGCAGCCGCAGCGACCCGTCCCCGGCGAAGCAGCGGCGAGCCTCGTCGAGCGGGTCCCACAGGCGGCCGTCGGGTGTGCGGATCCAGTGGTCGCCTCCGGTGGCCCACCACTCGGCGCCGGCCTGGCGGGCGATCACCTCGCCGGCGTACGCCCCGAGCCCGCGCAACAGGCTCTCCACGGCGGCATACGGGGTGCCCGTCCGCCGTGTCTCCGCGATCGTCCGGTCGGCCCACCACAGGCTCTGGGCCGAGTGGTCGAACCGCGGCCGGACCTCGGCGGGCAGGGCCGCCACCGCGTCCGCCGCCCACCGCACCGGCCTGGCCGCCGCGTGTGGTCTGGTCTCCTGCCGTGTCGTCCCGAAGTGCGCTGTCACATAGGGAAGAGCGAGGTCAGTCGCGGTTGTGTCACTCCGATCCGGGGCGTTGCGAGAACCGGCGCAGAACCGCCCCGGCTTCCCCGCGGGACGGTCACAGGACCCGCTCGGGCGCGGGGGTTTGATCCGGCGCGCACGGGTCGGAGTGACGGTCGGCCGCTCCCGTGCGCTCCTACCTGTGATGAGCATGTACTTCCATCTGCGCGCCGTACCCCCCGGCCACCTGCGTGACGACGTCCGCTGGCTCGAGGGGCTCTTCCGGGACGACTGGGAGACCGTCCGTGAACGCATCGGCCGCCATCGCGAGGAGGTGCTGGACAAGCTGTACCTCGACCACGAGCTCCTGTACGCCGGCTCTCCCCCGCACCACGTGGCGGACGGGCCGCCGGCCCAGGTGGTGCTCGGCGGCCGGCCGGTGTTCCACTCCGCCCACGGGCTGCCGCCGTTCCTGCTGCTCACCGCGGCCGAGACGGAGCGGGTCTCCGTCTACCTGGGCGCCGCCGACTTCGACGAGCTGTGGCGTACCTCGCGCGGCGGGCTGCTGCCCCGGTACGGCGGGTCCGACGCCGAGCCCGAGGCCCGTGCCGTGTTCGCGGCCGCGCACCGCGACCTCACCGCGTTCT
Organism: Streptomyces sp. NBC_00289; assembly: GCF_041435115.1. Lineage (NCBI taxonomy): Bacteria > Bacillati > Actinomycetota > Actinomycetes > Kitasatosporales > Streptomycetaceae > Streptomyces > Streptomyces sp. NBC_00289. Next base: position 4,204,602 of record NZ_CP108046.1, read on the forward strand.
ACACGCAGACCGCCCACTACGGGGACGCGGTGGTGAAGTGGCTCGTGCTGTGAAGCGGCCGGCCGGCGCCTCAGCCCTGTCTGCGGCTGCGGCGCGACACCACCGCGCGCAGCACCCGCCGGCCCTCCGTCGACACCTCCAGCGCCCGGCGCAGTCCGCCCGCGCCGTGACTGGCGAGCAGCTCCAGGATGGTGACCTGGCGGCGCAGTTCGGCGGCGACGAGCGGCGACATGCCTCCCGTACGGCCCTCTCGGCGGGTCTCGACCGAGGCGGCGGGGTCGTCCAGGGGGTCGAGGAGCCGGTGGATCTGGAGCGCGGCCACCGAGCACGCGTCGGCCCACGCCCGTACCTCGGCGACGGACCGGGTGGCGGGGGCGGCGGCCAGCATCCTGCGGGCCAGCAGGGCGGCCTCGCCCTGGGGGCCGTCCGGCGGCCCGACCTGTCCGGCCAGCTTGTCCCTCGCCTGTTCCAGCCCCACGCCCCACTCGCCGGCGTCGTGTTCGGCGAGGCTCGCCCACAGCGGCCGCAGGCTCTCGTCGTCACCGCCGAGCAGCGGCACGCACCGATCCAAACAAGCCAAGCCGCTGGCGGTCAGCCCGCGTTCGTCGGCCTGAGCGATCAGCTCCACCAGACTCATCCACATCTCCCCTGTTCCGAGGGCCCTGCTCGCCTCCGGCGCCGCTCACACGCCGATACGGAGCCCGCACTTCCCCTTACTGCGTGCGACGGCCCCGGAGTGTCACAGGCGCACCACACAAGCAGGTCGAGGGGACAGAGGAAGGGGTTTTCGGCCAATCCGCCCGAACCGGGGCGGCACCGGACGCGGCTCCCCGCTCAGCCCAGGCCGTCCGCCAGCGCCTTGAACTGGGTCCACGACAGCGCCGGCGTTCCCGGGGCCCACAGCTTCTGGACCGTCGCCCGCAACGGCATCCGGATGCCGGCCGCGACCTGGGCCTGCGTCTGGGAGTTCGAGAGGTCGCACCAGACGGCGAAGGAACCGCCGAGGATCTGCCGGTCGTACTTGGCGGGCACCGCCTGCGTGCCGCGCACGACGCGCGGGGTCCACTGCTCGTAGATCCGCTGCCCGGTCGGGTAGACGAAGGTCTGCGGCTGCCCGAGGACGTAGTACAGGAACTCGTCGTTGTAGTTGATGAGCTTGCGCCCCGTGCTCAGGTACTCCACGGGCAGACGGGCGCCGATCTCCTTGCCGGTCCAGTAGGCCACCTGGAGGTCCTTGGCCGGCTGCACGGACGTGCCCCGGAAGAAGCCGTCGTTCCAGACCCGCATCGTGCGGCCCTGGGCGCGCATCGTGTCGGCCCGGTCGTTGAGCCAGCCGGTCGTCAGGTCCGCGACGGTCCCGCCGGAGCCGTAGGCCTTCGTGGCCGCGGCGGCCAGCTGCGGGTAGGAGGCCTGCGGGTTGGACACCACCAGGGCCTGGTACTCGTCGCCGCCGAGGTGCCACTGGCTGCCGGGGAACAGCTCGGCGTACTCCTCCAGCAGGTCGTCGACGATCGCCGCGGACTCGTCCTTGGAGATGTCGATCGCCCCGCGCGTCGCCACGCCCTGCGCGTTGCGCAGCTGGAGGTCGGGGTGCGCGGCGATGACGGCCCCGAGGTGCCCGGGCGAGTCGATCTCGGGCACGACGGCGATGTGCCGGCTCGCCGCGAGATCGACGATCCTGCTCACCTCCGCCTTCGTCAGGTGCTGGCGGGACACGATCTCCGGATGCGTGTCGGAGGCGATGCGGAAGCCCTGGTCGTCGGAGAAGTGCAGCCCGAGCTGGTTGAACTTCAGGTCGCCCAGCTCACGGACGCGGTCCTCGATCCAGGCCGCCGTGAAGTGCTTGCGGGCGATGTCCAGCATGAACCCGCGCACCGGCTTGGCCGGCTGGTCGCGTACGACGCCCTCCGGCGCCGTACGGCCGCCGTGCACCTCCTGCTTGAGAGTGCGGGTGCCGTAGAAGACACCCGAGTCCGCTGGCCCGCTGATGTTCACGCGCCCGCCGCGGACGGTCATCGCGTACGACTCCGGGTCGGCGCCCTCGTCGTCGTTCAGCGCCAGCCGTACGTCCCCGGCACGCACGTCGTCCTTCGCGCCCGCGTACGTCAGACCGAGCTCACCGGCGATCAGCCGCCCCTCGTCGGCCAGCTCCGCGTCGTTCACGACGACCCGGCGGCCGCTCGCGGGGCGCCAGCCGGGCCCGCGGGCCGCGGTGTGGGAGCGCACGGCGGGGATCGTGCGCGGGGTCTTCGACAGCGCGTACGAGCGGGTGGGCGTCGGTGTGGGGCTCGCCGCGCGGGAGGGGGCGGGCGCCGCGGCCGACTTCCGTTCCCCGGGCCACAGCGAGGCACCCGCCGGCCCGCTGTCGTCCCCGGAGGCCCACAGCCCGAGACCCACTCCGGCCACGACCGTCACGGCGACCGCCGAGGCGACCACCGTCCGGGTACCTACCGCCTGCCGCGCCTTCTTCGCCGGCGCCCGACGCCTGTGCTGACTCACCCCGCCAACGCTACGACTCGTCCCCCGTCGGAATCGTCCACCACGCGTTCCGAAACTCTCCCGTGCGGGTGAAATTCGGGCGTCCGCCGGACACGTCATGTCCGCTATCGATAACCTGCTGCCACATCTCTCACATTCTCCCCAGCCGAAACACACGTGACGCCCACACACCTCCCCGGCCGAGTGGCCATACCCGCGCTCCCCGAGCAGAGCCGCACCCCGCCGCCTCCGGCCTCGCTGGAGAGGTTCAATTCCGCCTCCCCCGGGGACGTCGTCCCCCTGCTCCTGAGCTGCCTGGGCAGCCTCCGCTGGGCCCACCGCGTCGCCGACCACCGCCCCTACCCCACGATGGACGCCCTCCTGGCCGCGTCCGACGAGGCGGCGTACGACCTGAACCAGCAGGATCTCGCCGAGGCGCTGGCCGAGGAGTTCCTGCCGTCCCTGCCGGAGGACGCGTACGAGGCGGCCCACATGGCACTGGGCGCGGCACACGCGGCGTACGAGGCAAAGTTCGGGCACATGTTCGTGATCTGCCTGGACGGCGTGCCCCCGAACGAGGTCCTGGACTACGTCCTGGAAGCCATCCGGTCACGATTGGCAAACGATCGGGACGACGAACGGGTCGTGACGGCGGAGGAGGTCCGCCGCCTGGCGCGGCAACGTCTGGCGGCGCAGCTGGGAACGCCGGGAACCGCCCGACCAGCCACATCGCACCCCTAGACGGCGGATAACGGGACACCAGGCCCCAGATGCCGCCCGCGCTCACCCATACGCGTGCCAGTTTGATCACACCGGTAGGCCCGCTGTAAGCCAGGCCGCAGTGGCTGGCTACGATGCTGGGGGCCGGTGGACCGTACCCGGCCGGGCCCGTCCGACACCGAAGCCGGCAGGCCCCTGTCCCCGCTCCCGGAGGGTAATTCCGTGCCGGCTGGAACGCTGTACCGCGGCCGGGAAGGAATGTGGTCCTGGGTGGCTCATCGAGTCACCGGCGTCCTCATCTTCTTCTTCCTGTTCGTTCACGTGCTGGACACCGCTCTCGTGCGTGTCTCCCCCGAGGACTACGACAAGGTCGTAGCCACCTACAAGACCCCGCTCGTCGCGTGCCTGGAGTACGGCCTCGTCGCCGCCATCCTGTTCCACGCGCTCAACGGCCTGCGTGTCATCGCCGTCGACTTCTGGTCGAAGGGCCCGCGCTACCAGAAGCAGATGTTCTGGGCCGTCGCCGGCGTCTGGGTCGTGCTGATGCTCGGGGCGATCTACCCCGTCCTCGGCCACGCCGCTCGTGAACTGTTCGGGAGCTGACGCGCATGTCCACCACTGAGAAGTCCGCCTCCGGCATCGGCCCCGTCGAGGGCGAGTCCCTCTACGGCGTCGACAACCCGGCACCCCTCATCGAAGCCCCGCGCAAGCGCACCAAGAAGTCCCCCAAGTCCACCCGGGGCAACTTCGAGATGGCCGCCTGGCTGTTCATGCGCCTGTCCGGCATCGTGCTGGTCGTCCTGGTCATCGGCCACCTGCTGATCCAGCTCGTCCTGGACGGCGGCGTCTCCAAGATCGGCTTCGCCTTCGTGGCCGGCCGCTGGGCCTCGCCGTTCTGGCAGGTCTGGGACCTGCTCATGCTGTGGCTCGCGATGCTGCACGGTGCCAACGGCCTGCGTACGATCATCAATGACTACGCGGAGCGCGCGAACACCCGGCTGTGGCTGAAGGGCCTGCTCTACACCGCCACGGTGTTCACCATCCTGCTGGGCACGCTGGTGATCTTCACCTTCGACCCGAACATCCGCTAGGCACGGGGCTGAGGTAATCCACCCATGAAGATCCACAAGTACGACACCGTCATCGTCGGCGCCGGCGGCGCCGGTATGCGCGCCGCCATCGAGTCGACGAAGCGCAGCCGCACCGCGGTCCTGACGAAGCTCTACCCCACCCGCTCCCACACGGGCGCCGCGCAGGGTGGCATGGCCGCCGCGCTGGCCAACGTGGAGGAGGACAACTGGGAGTGGCACACCTTCGACACGGTCAAGGGCGGTGACTACCTGGTCGACCAGGACGCCGCCGAGATCCTGGCGAAGGAGGCCATCGACTCGGTCCTCGACCTGGAGAAGATGGGCCTGCCGTTCAACCGGACGCCGAACGGCACCATCGACCAGCGCCGCTTCGGCGGGCACAGCCGCAACCACGGCGAGGCCCCGGTCCGCCGCTCCTGCTACGCGGCCGACCGCACCGGCCACATGATCCTCCAGACGCTCTACCAGAACTGCGTCAAGGAGGGCGTGGAGTTCTTCAACGAGTTCTACGTCCTCGACCAGCTGATCGTCGAGGTCGACGGCGTCAAGCACTCGGCGGGCGTCGTCGCCTACGAACTGGCGACCGGCGAGATCCACGTCTTCCAGGCGAAGGCCGTGATCTACGCGTCCGGCGGCACCGGCAAGTTCTTCAAGGTGACCTCGAACGCGCACACGCTGACCGGTGACGGCCAGGCGGCGGTCTACCGTCGCGGGCTGCCGCTGGAGGACATGGAGTTCTTCCAGTTCCACCCGACCGGCATCTGGCGCATGGGCATCCTGCTGACGGAGGGCGCCCGCGGTGAGGGCGGCATCCTCCGCAACAAGGACGGCGAGCGCTTCATGGAGAAGTACGCGCCGGTCATGAAGGACCTCGCGTCCCGTGACGTCGTCTCCCGCTCGATCTACACCGAGATCCGCGAGGGTCGCGGCTGTGGCCCCGAGGGCGACCACGTCTACCTGGACCTGACCCACCTTCCCCCGGAGCAGCTGGACGCGAAGCTCCCGGACATCACCGAGTTCGCGCGCACCTACCTGGGCATCGAGCCGTACACGGACCCGATCCCGATCCAGCCCACCGCGCACTACGCGATGGGCGGCATCCCGACGAACGTCCAGGGCGAGGTCCTCTCCGACAACACGACGGTCGTCCCGGGCCTGTACGCGGCCGGCGAGGTCGCCTGCGTCTCGGTCCACGGCGCGAACCGTCTGGGCACCAACTCGCTCCTGGACATCAACGTGTTCGGCAAGCGGGCCGGTATCGCCGCCGCCGAGTACTCGGCGAAGGTCGACGCCCACCTCGAACTGCCGGAGGATCCGGCGTCGCTGGTCGTCTCGCAGGTCGAGCGGCTGCGTGCCTCCACGGGCACCGAGCGCGTCGCCGACATCCGCCGGGAGCTCCAGGAGTGCATGGACGCCAACGTGATGGTGTTCCGCACCGAGCAGACGATCAAGACGGCGGTCGAGAAGATCGCGGAGCTGCGCGAGCGCTACCTCAACGTCTCGATCCAGGACAAGGGCAAGCGGTTCAACACCGACCTGCTCGAGGCCGTCGAACTCGGCAACCTGCTCGACCTGGCCGAGGTCATGGCCGTCTCCGCGCTCGCCCGCAAGGAGTCCCGCGGCGGTCACTACCGCGAGGACTACCCGAACCGCGACGACGTCAACTTCATGCGCCACACCATGGCGTACCGCGAGGTCGGCGACGACGGCACCGAGTCGATCCGTCTCGACTACAAGCCGGTCGTCCAGACCCGCTACCAGCCGATGGAGCGTAAGTACTGATGGCAACTCCCACCCTGGACAAGGCGGACAGCGCCGGCACGCCCGAGGCCGGCTTCGCCGATTCCCCGTACATCCTGGCCACGTTCCGCGTCCGCCGCTTCAACCCCGAGGTCGCGGGAGAGGCGGTCTGGGAAGACTTCCAGCTGGAGATCGACCCGAAGGAACGCGTCCTCGACGCCCTGCACAAGATCAAGTGGGACCTCGACGGAACGCTCACCTTCCGCCGCTCCTGCGCGCACGGCATCTGCGGCTCGGACGCCATGCGGATCAACGGCAAGAACCGCCTTGCCTGCAAGACGCTGATCAAGGACCTCAACCCCGAGAAGCCGATCACGGTCGAGGCCATAAAGGGCCTCACGGTCCTCAAGGACCTCGTGGTCGACATGGAGCCGTTCTTCCAGGCGTACCGCGACGTCATGCCCTTCCTCATCACGAAGGACACGAACGAGCCGACGCGCGAGCGTCTCCAGACGGCCGAGGACCGCGAGCGCTTCGACGACACGACGAAGTGCATCCTCTGCGCGGCCTGCACGTCCTCGTGCCCGGTCTTCTGGAACGACGGCCAGTACTTCGGCCCGGCGGCCATCGTCAACGCCCACCGCTTCATCTTCGACTCGCGTGACGAGGCGGCCGAGCAGCGCCTGGAGATCCTGAACGACCGCGACGGCGTCTGGCGCTGCCGCACCACGTTCAACTGCACGGACGCCTGCCCGCGGGGCATCGAGGTGACGAAGGCGATCCAGGAGGTGAAGCGGGCGCTGATCACGCGCCGCTTCTGATCTCCGTCGGTACGTGTATGAAGGCCCCGCTCCTGTGGATGCGGGGCCTTCGTCGTCAGCCGCGGGGGCGCCGGTCGACGGCCGTCAGGCCGGCCCCGGGGCAGGCCCCACCCCCGGCCGACGGCCCGACCTCGCACCACAGCAGCTTCCCGCCGCGCCCGCCGACACCGCCCCCGAGCGGATAGCCGCCCCACGCGCTGGCGTAGTGGCACACGAGGAACAGCCCGCGCCCGCCGTCCGCTTCCACCGGGACGCGGCCGACGGGCCCGGATCGCCTGCCGAAGGGCGGTGGGATGTGCGGGTTGGCGTCCCGGACACTCACCCGCAGCCGGCTCCGGCCGAGCCCGCGCAGGCGGAGGGTCGCGGGACCGGAGGAGTACCGGTAGGCGTTGGTGACCAGCTCGGAGGCCAACAGTTCGGCGTCGTCCTGTAGTTGGGACATGCCATGCCCGGAGAGGACGGCCCTCAGGGTGACCCGGGCGATACGTGCGGCGCGGGCGTCGTGGGGCAGTTGGAGGGCGTACGCCCACGTTGCGGCCCCTTCGCACTCCGACGGGGATACGGTGACCATGAACGCCTCCTGCGGTGGGGGGACTTGGGTGGCTCGACGGCCGAAGAACCGACCTGGCGGTGGCAGTGCCGTGCGCTTGAGGGCGCAGCGGTGCGCTTCCGACGGGTCGGCGTGGCCGGTCGAGCGGCTCGGGTCTCACCGTAGAGCGGTTCATGGACTACATTCCATGAAAGTCAGGGAATGCAGCCCCTCTACCCTCGCGCGGGTGAACCGATCGACGTACGTACGAATGGGAAGTCGCAGCAGATGCCGCAGCCAAGCCCCCTCCCCAGCGCCCGGCGCCGCCGCCTCGGGGTCGAGTTGCGCCGGCTGCGCGAACGGGCCGACCTGACCGCCACGCAGGCCGCCGCGCTGGTCGGAGCCACACAGTCACGCGTGAGCAACATCGAAGCGGGACGCTACGGAGTGAGCGCCGACCGCGTGCGCACGATCGCCCGGCACTACGACTGCACGGACGAGCCCCTGATCGACGCGCTCACCACGCTGACCGGCGAGCGCCGGCGCGGCTGGTGGGAGGAGTACAGGGACATCCTGTCTCCCCGGATGCTGGACCTGACAGAGGTCGAGCACCACGCCACCGCGCTGCGCGTGGCGCACATCATCAACATCCCCGGCCTGCTCCAGACCGCCGATCACGCCCGCGCTCTGTTCGGCCACACGGTGCCGCCACTGAAGCCCCACGAGATCGAGCACCGCGTCTCGCACCGCATCAAGCGCCAGGAAATCCTGCACCGTGAACAGCCGCCGCCCTACACGGCGATCATCCACGAGGCGGCACTCCGCATGCGGTTCGGTGACCGCGTCACTGTCCGAGGCCAGCTCCACCACCTCAACGAGCTCAGCGAACTGGACGACGTCACGATCACCGTCATCCCCTTCGCCGGCGGCCCCTTCCACACCTCGGGCCAGGGCATCGACTACTTCCACGGCCAGGTGCACCAGTTGGACACCGTCCAGCTCGATACCGACCACGGGGCGGAACTCATCGACGCTCCCGCCCAGTTGGAGCGCTACCAACGCATCCTGGACCGCGCCGGACAAGCGGCGCTCACCCCGGCGAAGTCCCGCGACTACATCACCCGACTCGCCAAAGACCTCTGAAGGAGCCCTCCATGACCGAACCGCACTGGCAGAAGTCCACGTACAGCCAGGAGGCCTCCGCCTGCGTCTACTTGGCCACCGCCCCCGCCGGAACGATCCTGCTCCGCGAAAGCGACGAACCGGAAACCATTCTCACCACCGGCCCCCGCCAACTCGGCGCGCTGATATCCACCCTCAGATCCCCGCACGGAGCGGAGCGAAGCGCCTCGCGCGCCAACCCGTGATCCGAACGTCGGACAGGTCACTTCCAGGTCCGCGCGGTCGCCGCGAAGAGATCCGGATCGCTGTGGACGGGGATGACGCACAGCAGGTGTCCACCCCGTGCCCGCAGCACCTGGCACCGGGCCCCAGGAGGCGGTCGACTTCGGCATCGACGTCGTCGGTTACTCCCCCGCCCGGGTGACCCCCACGGTCAGCCCCCCTCGGCGTCGGCGTCAACACACCTAATCTGATGGCATGTCAGATGACCAGTCGTACGAGCTGCTCGGATTCGACAACCTGTTGCTGCCCGTCGGGGATCTCGCCGAGGCCTTGGCCTTCTACGAGCGCGCCGGGTTCGCGGTCGGGTTCCGGTTCGACGAGGGCGGGATCGCCCAGTTGAAGGTCGGGGGTGAGATGCCCGGCATCCTGCTGCGCCAGGAAGAGGGCATGGGGCACCGGCCGCCGCCCTGGCCCCCCACGCGCGCGTGGCTGGAGGTTGCGGACGCGCGGGCGGCGGCCCGGGCGCTGGCCGACGCGGGGATCGCTCCGATCGACCCGCCATTCTCCACCGCCACCGGGTGGACCGTCGAGGTCGCCGACCCGTGGGGGAACATCCTCGGGCTCACGGACTACAGCAAACGACCAGAGATCGGCCGAAGGCCCTGACGTCCACGTGACGCAGCCCTCACCCGCCCATCACCCCTCCTCGTTGAACACGTTCAAAAACAGGTCTACAGTCATGCCTGTCAGCTTTTTGAACGTGTTCAAGAAGGGGTGGGGGGCATGGACCGTACGGTCATCGCCTACGTCATCTACCTGCTGGTCAGCATCGCGCTGACCATCTGGGTGGCCCGGACGCTCAGCCGCAACGGGCGGATCTTTCTCGCCGACGTCCTGCACGGGAACGAGCAGCTCGCCGAAGCCGTCAACCATCTCCTGGTGGTCGGCTTCTACCTCGTCAACCTCGGCTTCGTCGCGCTCTACCTGAGCGGCGACGGGACCATCGACGACACCCGCGAGATCTTCGAGGCCCTGTCGACGAAGCTCGGCGTGGTCCTGCTGGTGCTCGGCGTCATGCACCTGGGCAACGTGTACGTGCTCAACCGGATACGGCGGCGCGGGGTGCTGGAGCGGGAGCAGGTGCCGCCCGTCGCACCGCAGGGCTGGGTCCCGCCCACGGCACGGGCGTGAGCACCGTGACCACACCTGGGGACCGGGACACCGCGCGTGTCCCGGTCCGCGGGCTCACCGTCCTGTACGACGCCGAGTGCTCCCTGTGCGCCTTCCTGCGCGACTGGCTCGTACGGCAGCCGCAGTTGGTGCCGCTGGAACTGGTGCCGGCCGGGTCGGACGAGGCCCGGGTCCGGTTCCCCGGCCTGGACCACCGGGCCACCCTCGACGACGTCACCGTCGTGGGGGACTCAGGGCAGGTGTACCGGGGTGCGGCCGCCTGGGTCGTCGTGCTGTGGGCACTGCGCGAGCACCGGCCGCTGTCGCACCGGCTGAGCACGCCGTCCGGGGCGCGGCTCGCCAAGGGGGCCGTACTGGCCGCCGCCAAGTGGCGCGGCTCGCAGTGGGGAAGGTCCGAGTGGGGCGGGCAGACGTACCGGCGATCGGACGGCTGGGTCTACGACCCCCGGCAGGGCTGGACCTACCGCGCGTCGGGCTGTGACGGCGGGGCCTGTCCCACTGGTTAGGCTCCTTACGTGCCCGCGAACAACGACGGCCCCGACGAGGTCGGCCCCCAGAGCAAGTCCGAGCAGACCCGTGCGCTGATCCTGGAGACGGCGATGCGGCTGTTCCAGGAGCGGGGGTACGACAAGACGACGATGCGGGCCATCGCCAAGGAGGCAGGGGTCTCCGTCGGCAACGCCTACTACTACTTCGAGGGCAAGGAACATCTGATCCAGGGCTTCTACGACCGGATCGCCGCCGAACACCGGGCGGCGGTCCGCGAGGTCCTGGAACGGGAGACCGACCTTGAGGCACGGCTCGCGGGCGTACTGAGGACGTGGCTGGACGTCGCCACGCCGTACCACGAGTTCGCGGTGCAGTTCTTCAAGAACGCCGCCGACCCGGACAGCCCGCTCAGCCCCTTCTCGCCGGAGTCGGAGCACGCGCGCGTGGCGGCCATCGAAGTCCACCGCGAGGTGCTTGCCGGCGCGACGAGGACGAAGGTCCCGGAGGAACTGCGGGACGTGCTGCCGGAGTTGATGTGGCTCTCACAGATGGGGCTCGTGCTGTACTGGATCTTCGACCGGACGGACGGCCGGGAACGCAGCTACCGGCTCGCCGAGCGGGGCGCGCGGCTCACCTCGCGGGGCGTGGTCCTGGCCCGGTTCCGGGTGCTGCGACCGCTCGTACGCGAGGTGCACGAGCTGTTCACGGACTTCCTGCCGGGAATGACGAGGGCTCTGCCGGACCCGGGGGGCAAGGGGCGGCAGGCCGAGTGATCGCTTTCGGGTGATGCGGAACCGAACGGGACGGTCGGCCTGCCCACGACGACGGTCCCGTCGGCGCCGGGGTCACCCCCGACGCCGACGGGATGGCCGGACGCGGCCGGTGCCCCAAAAGGCAACGTTCGCCCCGTCGCAACGTTGCCTGCCGCGGCACTAGTTGACCGCGTCCACCTCTCCCTCCGCGAGTTCCACGTCATGCACCAGTGGCCCGTTCTCGACGATCACCTGCCGTGCCTTCGAGCCGTACGGTGTCGCCGTCGTGGCCAGCAGGTAGGTGCCCGGTTCCGGTACCGAGACGATGTACGAGCCGTCCGCGAGGGACGTGACCCCGTCCAGCCGGCGTCCGCCCGTCGTCAGCAGGGTCACGGTCGCGTTCTCCACCGGTTCGCCCTCCGTGGTGCGGACGTAACCGTGGACCACCGAGGCGCCGCCCTCCGCCGAAGGCTCCTCGGGGGATTCCTGCTCCTCCTTGGGCTCCACCGCGAGATGCGGCAGCCGCTTCTCCAGCCCGGCCGGCAGCCACCAGTTGGAATTGCCGAGCAGGTGCATCATGGCCGGCACCAGCGCCGTACGCAGGATGAAGGCGTCGAGGGCCACGGCGGCCGCCAGGCCGACGCCCGCCATGGCCGCGCCGGCGTCGCCGCTCAGGACGAAGGCCAGGAAGACGCACACCATGATCAGGGCCGCGGAGTTGATCACGCGGCTGGTCTCCGCCAGACCGACCCGTACCGCGCGGGCGTTGTCCTTGGTGTGGACCCACTCCTCGTGCATACGGCTGACCAGGAAGACCTGGTAGTCCATCGAGAGGCCGAAGAGCAGGGACAGCATGATGACCGGCAGGAAGGCGTTGATCGGGCCCTCCTTGCCGAGGCCGAGGAGGTCGAGTCCCCAGCCCCACTGGAAGACCGCGACGAGGACGCCGAAGGAGGCCGCCGCCGCGATCAGGTTCATCAGCGCGGCCGTCAGCGGCACCACCAGGGAGCGGAAGGCGACCAGCAGGAGCAGGAAGCCCAGGCCGATGATCGTCGCGATGAAGAGGGGCAGACGGTCGCCCGTCACCGTGGCGAAGTCCTTGGAGACGGCCGTGACGCCGCCGACGTGGGCCTTCACCCCCGCCTGCGGGATCACCTCGTCCCTCAGCGTGTCGATGAGGTTGTCCGTCTCCTCGGACTGCGGTGACGTGGTCGGGACGACCTGGATCACGGTCACGCCCCGCGCGGGCGGCAGCGCCGCGACCTGGGCGACCCCGGCCGTGTCCTTGATCCCCCGGACCAGCGCGGTGGTGTCCCCGCCGTCGGTGACCACCTGGAGCGGGCCGTTGAAGCCGGGCCCGAAGCCCTCGGCGAGCAGGTCGTACGCCTTTCTGGTGGTCGTCGTCGCGTCGTCGTTGCCCTGGTCGGTGGCGCCCAGGCGCAGTGACAGCACCGGCAGCGCGAGTACGGCCATGACGACGAGGGCGAGTGTGGCGATCCGGCGCGGGCGCTTCTGCACGCCCGTGGACCAGCGGGCGGCGAGACCGCTCGCCTTCTCCGGCTCCGGACCGCTCGCGGCGAGCCTGCGCCGCTGCCGGCGGCTGAGCACCCGCGGGCCGAGGAAGCCGAGCATCGCCGGCAGCAGGGTCGTGGCGGCCAGCACGCTCAGCACCACGGTCAGGGAGGTGCCGATGACGACACCGTCCAGGAAACGCAGGTTCGTCACCAGCATTCCGGCGAGTGCGATGCACACCGTGCCGCCCGCGAACAGCACGGCCCGGCCGGAGGTGTCGAGGGCGACGACCGCCGACTCCTCAGGCGCCATCCCCTTCAGGATGCCGCGCCGGTGGCGGGTGACGATGAACAGGGCGTAGTCGATGCCGACGCCGAGGCCGATCAGGGTGGCGAGCAGCGGGGCCAGGTCGGGGATGTCGGTGGTGTGGCTGAGCAGCTGGGTGGAGAACATGCCCGTGCCGACGCCGAAGATCGCGATGGCGAGCGGGAGCAGCATCGCGAAGAGCGAACCGAAGGCCAGGAACAGGACGACGGCCGCCGCCAGGATCCCGATCATCTCCGCGAGTCCGGTGGGCGGTTCCTGCACCCGCTGGATCGCCTGGCCGCCGAGCTCGACCTCCAGTCCGTCGCGTTCGACGCCCCGCGCGGTGTCGACGACGTCCTGGACGAGTTCCTTGGGGACCGCGTTCGCCTGGTCGGCGAAGGTGATCTGGGCGTACGCGATCCGCCCGTCGCCGCTGACCTGTGCCGCGCCCCCGGCGCCCGCGTAGGGGCTGGTGACCCCGCCGACGCCCTTCATCCCGGCTATCTCGTCGAGTGCGGGCTGGATCCGGGACCGTACCGCCTGGTCCCGTACCGTCCCGGTGTCGACCTTCCACACCACCGTGTCGGTGTCGCCCGCGCTGTCCGGGAACGCCTTCTCCATCAGGTCGTACGCGCGCTTGGAGTCCGTGTTCGGGAGGGAGAAGACGTTCGCGTAGTCCGTGCCCGCCGCCGAGGCCGAGAAGCCCAGGCCGAACAATGCCCCCACCCACAACAACAGGACCACCAGCCGGTGCCGATAGCACCACCGTGCCAATGCCGCCACGCTCAACAGCTCCTCAGTCGTCGGTTGGTCCCCCAGGTCCTGGACAACAGGATTGGCCGCACCGCGCGCGTGTGGGGGCGGCTCGCCATGACTCTCAAGGAACTCCAAAGCTGCGAACCGACCCGGCTGTCAGTGGCGCCGCCGATACTGGGGGCATGTCGACGGCTCCAGGCACCGTGCTGGTCGTGGAGGACGAACCGAGCATCGCGGACGTCCTCTCCATCGCCCTGCGCTACCACCGGTTCGAGGTCATGACGGCGGGCACCGTCCGGGAGGCGCTCGCGCTGGCCGGGCGCACCCGGCCCGACGTGGCGCTGCTCGACGTCATGCTGCCCGACGGGGACGGCCGGGCCCTGGGCCGCCGGCTGCGCGCCGGACAACCCGGTCTTGCGCTGGTGTTCCTGACCGCCCGCGACTCACCCGCCGAGATCGTCGGCGCGCTGGAGTTCGGCGACGACTACATCACCAAGCCGTTCAACATCGACGAGGTCATCGCCCGGATATCGGCCGTCCTGCGCCGCACCCTCCCGCACGCGCGATCGGACTCCCGCGAGGGCACCGCCCTGGCCGACGTCCTGCCGCAGCGACCGCCCCTGCGCTACGGCGACCTCGAGCTGGACGAGACGACGTACTCGGTGCACCGCGCGGGACGCACGGTCGAGCTCACCCCCACCGAGTACGCCCTGCTGCGCTTCCTGGTGCGCAACGGCGGCCGGATCGTGCCCAAGGAGCAACTCCTGCGCCACGTCTGGCAGTACGAGCACACCCCGCCCGAATCGACCGTCGTCGAGACCTACATCAGCTATCTGCGGCGCAAGCTCGACCCACTCGGCCCGCCGGTGATCACCACCCGGCGGGGCGTCGGATACGGGCTGGCATGAGGTTCCCGAAAGCTCCCTGGTTTCCCGCCCTCCACCTGTCGCGCTGCACGCACGGCGTCCGCTCCCTGCGCGCCCAGCTGACACTGGCGAACGTGGCGTTGCTGGCCCTCGGAATCGTCGCGGCGACCGCCGTGAGCGTGATGGGCATGCGGTACTACCTGCTCGACCAGATCGACGCGGGGCTGGTCAAGACCCGGAACTCGCTGAGCAGTTCGCAGCTCACCCTGCGGCAGATCGACTCGCTGAGCGTGCTGGGCTTCCTCCACGACCGCGTCGCGCCGGGGACCGCGGCGGAGGACCCGAGACCGGACTCGATCTTCGCCGCCGTCGACAGCCGGGGCGAGCCCGTCGGCATCCTCGGGTTCAAGCCGACCGACGCCCAGCGCGCCCTGGCGGCCGCGGTCGACGACCCGCGCGCGCTGACCGAGGACACCGAGCCGCACGACCTGACGGTGCACGGCGCCGCCTACCGTGCGACGGCGACCCGCCTCGCCGACGGCACGTACATCCTGCTGGCCAGCTCGGCCGACGCCCTCCACCAGGGCGTCGGCAAGGCCGTCAAACTGGACCTCACCATCGGCACCCTGCTGCTCGCGCTGCTGGCCTGTCTCACGATGTTCAGCGTCCGGCGCCGGATGCGGCCGCTGGAGGACATGGTGGAGACCTCGTCGGCGATCGCCGAGGGCGACCTGACCCGGCGCGTCCCCTCCAGCCGTGAGGCCACCCTGGAGGTCGAACAGCTGCGGCTCGCCCTCAACTCCATGCTCCACCAGGTCGAGTCGGCGCACCGCACACGCGAGCACAGCGCGGCCCAGCTGCGCCGCTTCGTCGCCGACGCCTCGCACGAGTTGCGCACCCCGCTGTCCGCGATACGCGGCTACCTCCAGCTGTACGACAAGGGGATGCTCAACGACCCGGCCGACCGCAAACGCGCCTGGGAGCGGGTGCTGGCGGAGGCGGACCGCATGGGGCGCCTGGTCGACGAACTGCTCACCCTCGCCCGGCTCGACCAGCAGCCCGAACTGCGCTTCCGGAACGTCGACGTGAGCCGCCTGGTGCGGGAGGCGGCCGAGGACTTCCGGGTGCAGCAGCCCGAACGACCGGTCACCGTCGGCGCCGAGGGCACCCTGTTGGTACGCGCCGACGAGTCGGGGCTGCGGCAGGTGCTCGGCAACCTGCTGGGCAACGTGCGCACGCACACGCCCGCCGACGTGCCGGTGCGGCTGGCCGTCGAGCGTACGGACGGGGCCGTACGGCTGTGCGTCTCGGACGAGGGCCCGGGGCTCCGTCCGGAGGACTCGGCCCGCGTCTTCGACCGGTTCTTCCGGGCCGGAGGGGGTGCGGGAAGCGGGCTCGGCCTGGCGATCGTGCAGGGGGTCGTGCAGGCACACGGTGGCGAGGTCGCGGTGCGGACGGCGCCCGGCGAGGGGCTGGCGGTCACCGTCACGCTGCCGGCCGGGGCCACCCCGCCGTAGGTCCGCTTCGCGACCGTACGGCTCAGGGGGCGGAGCGCACGACGGCCCACACCGTCTTCCCGTACCGGCCCCCGCTCCCCACGCCCCAGGCCGCCGCGACGCTCTCCACCAGCCGCGGTCCGCGGTCGGCGTCCTCACCCGCACCGACCAACCGCAGCCGGGGCGGCCCGGCCTCGTCCGACACCTCGACGAGACAGGAGCCGTCGGCGAGCGCCGTCACCGCCACCTCGAACTCCCGCTCCGGGCGGGCCTTGTCGAGGCCCGGGAAGCCCGGGGCGGCAGCACCGCGGCGTACGACGTCGGTGGCCGGCTCGGACACGACCAGCACCGCGTCCTGGAGCATCGGCTCGTCGAACGTGTGCCCCCACTCGGCCAGATGGTCCCGGACCATGCGGCGGGCGAGACCGACGGAGGCCGGATTCCGGGGCAGCACGAAGGCGTTGCGTCTGAGCACCGCGGGATCGCGTCAGATCCAGGTCAGGCGCCAGAGCCGGAAGACCCCGGTGCCGTCCGACAGGTACTGGCCCCCGCCGACGTCCTCGCTGCCCACGACGTACTCCTTCGCCTGCCACAGCGGGATGACCGGCACATCCGCCGCGACCGCCTGCTGCAGCTCCCGGAAGTCCTCGGTGGCCTCGCCGCGGTCGGCGTACCCGCGGCCGCTCTGGATCAGGTGGTCGACGAGGCCGCTGCTGTAGCCGGTGTTCATGGTGCCGTCGGTGCCCACGAGCGGGGCGCCGAAGGTGTCCGCGTCGGGATAGTCGGCCACCCAGCCGACGGCGTACGCGTCCAGCTTGCCGGTGGCCCACCGCTTCTGGAAGTCGGACCACTCGTAGCCCTTGACCGTCACCTTGAACAGGCCGCCCGTCTCCAGCTGCCGCTTGAGTTCCGCGGCCTCCGCGGCGGCGGCGCCCCGGCCGGCGCCGTAGCCGTAGGTGAAGCGGATGGGCAGCGTGACACCGGCCTCGGTGAGCAGCTGCTTGGCCTTCGCGGTGTCCGGCTTCGGGTAGGCGTCGAAGAACGACGTCGTATGGCCGGTGATACCCGTGGGGATCAGCGAGTACAGCGGGTCCACGGTCCCGTCGTACACCTGGGCGGCGAGCTGCTCCCGGTCGACGAGCCAGGCCATGGCCTGACGGACCTTCGTCTCGTGCAACGGCGAACCCGTGCGGGTGTTGAGGTAGAGGTTGCGGGTCTCGGCGCTGTCGGACTCGGAGACGCGCCGGCCCGGGTCGCTCGCGTTCAGCCCGGCGAGGACCTGGGGCGGCAGCTGGCGGGTGGCGACGTCGACCCGCTTCGCCTTCCAGGCACTGTCCAGCTTGTTCGCGTCGGCGTAGTAGAGCAGGTCGACGGGCCGTCCGGTGTCCTTGACGGCGCCCTCGTAGTTCCCGTTGGGCGTGAGGCGGGCCTTCTTGTTCTTCGTATACGCCGTCAGTTCGTACGGGCCGGTGCCGTCCACGCCGTTGTCGGTGCGCTGCCCGTCGGCGGGGTACTTGGTGCGGTCGACGATCGAACCGGCGCCGGTGGCCACCTTGAACGGGAAGGTCGCGTCCGGCGAGGAGAGGTGGAAGGTGACTTTCAGGCCATCCGCGCTCACCGAGGCGAGGGTGTCCAGCAGGGCGGAGGGGCCGACGTCCGACTTGATCTTCTTGACCCGGTCGAAGGAGTACTTCACGTCCTCGGCGGTCATCGAGCGGCCGCTCGGGAAGGTGAGGCCCTCGCGCAGGGTGCAGCGGTAGGTGCGCAGGTCGTGGCCCACGAAGCCACAGCTCTCGGCCGCGTCGGGCACGGGTGAGGCGCCGCCCGGCTCGTAGGTCAGCAGTGACTGGAAAACGTTGCTGAACAGAGCCCACGACCCGGCGTCGTAGGCCGCTGCCGGGTCGAGCGACGTGACGGCGTCCGTCGTACCGACCTGGATGGACTTGTCCGAGTCCCCCTGCGACGGCAACAACTGCCAGCCGCCGACTCCCACAGCCGCCAGTACGGCGAGCATCGCGAGAATCCGCATGCGAACCGATCGCATCGGTTTGCCCTCCCCGGACCCCCGGGGGCCCCAGTGCACAGGCCACTCCCCTAGTGGCGCGGCTCACCTAACCACAGGTGTTTCTCCTGGCGGAAGAGTGATTTGGTGAGTTGGGGAAGAACTTGCCGCAAGCGGTTTCCGGAACGTTTCACAGCCTCCTCACAGAATCCGCGGCGAAGGCCCACCGGCTCGCGTGCGTGCTCCGTGCGGGGCGGGTGCGGGCCGTGAACCGGCGGGCGCGGAAAGGCTGTTCGCGCCTGGGCGAGGCCGTCTTCCCGCCCGGGCCGTAAGCCGTCACGCCTGTAGCGAGGCCAGTTCGATCACCGTGATGTCGGACGGTGCGCCCACGCGCGTGGGAGGCCCCCACGCGCCCGCACCCCGGCTGACGTACAGCTGGGTGTCGCCGTAGCGCTCCAGTCCGGCCACGGTCGGATTCGCGGCCTCGGCGATGAGGCTGCCGGGCCAGAGCTGGCCGCCGTGGGTGTGGCCGGAGAGCTGGAGGTCGACGCCGTGCTCGACGGCGTCGTGGATCTGGACCGGCTGATGGGCGAGCAGCACGCACGCGCGGGCCCGGTCCCGGTCGCCGAGGGCCCTGGTGAAGTCGGGACCGTGGCCCTCGCTCTCGCCCGCCACGTCGTTGACACCGGCGAGGTCGAAATGGGCCAGCTCGGTGCGGGCGTTCTCCAGCGGGCGCAGTCCGAGCCGGCGTACCTCCTCGACCCACTGCTCGGCGCCGGAGAAGTACTCGTGGTTGCCGGTGACGAAGAAGCTTCCGTGCCGGGCCCTCAGCCGGGCGAGGGGCGCCGCCGCCGGGCCCAGGTCCTTCACGCTGCCGTCCACCAGGTCGCCGACGACCGCGATCAGGTCGGGCTGGGTCGCGTTGACCGTGTCGACGACCTTCTGGGCGAAGCCCCGCCCCAGGACCGGGCCCAGGTGGATGTCGCTGACCACCGCGATACGGTAACCGTGCGCCGCGCGCGGGAGCTTGGCCAGCGGGACGGTGACCCGCTTGACCCGCGGCCCGCGCAGCACGCCGTACGTGCCGTAGCCGACCGTCCCGACGGCCGCCGCCGCCGCGGCACCGCCGACGACACGGGAGACGAACAGGCGGCGCGAGGGGGCGGCGACGAGCCGGGGCGACTTCGCGGACTCCTGTTCCTCGCGTGCCCCGCGTGCCCCGCGGTCCTCGCCCGCGTCGCGAGACTCGGGTGCGTCGTGTCCGTGGTGCGCGCCGTGTCCGTCGTGCACGCGGCGTTCGTCGTGCGCGTGGCGTTCGTCGTGCGCCTCGCGTTCGTCACGTGGCGCGGGTGTCTCGCGCGGTCCGCCCGCCGGGACCCGTTCCGGGCGCGGTGCGGGCAGCCCGGTGGGGGCCCGCCTCTCCAGGACGCGTCGCAGCAGCGGCCGTACGACCTCTCCCGCCAGCAGTGCCAGCAGCAGGTATATCGACAGCGCCAGCCACAGGAAGCCGGGCCAGGCCAGCACCTGCTGGAGCCAGAAGGGCGCGCCCGTGCGTTCGGCGACGAGCGCTCCGATCGCCAGCACCCAGCCGCCCGCGACGAGGACCGCCCCCGCTCGGCGCGCCCGACCCGGGCCCCGGGTCGTGTCGCGGAACAGACGGCGCCACAGGTACCAGTTGGCCGCCACCACGACGGCCAGCGCGGCCAGCGCGATCAGGACGAAAAGTATGACCACGGTGTCGTGTCCTCCGTCGTGGGCCGGGCGGTCGGTCGGTGCTGCGGTCGGCCGATCAGTCAGCCGATCAGTCAGCCGATCGGTCTGCCGATCGGTCGGCTATGACGTGCGGCGCAGTGCGCGCAGTCCGCGCAACCCGATGCCTCCGATGACCGTCCCCAATACGAAGGACACGACCGCGAGCAGCAGGTGCACCCAGAAGTACGCCGTCGGCCGGCCGTCGTCGAAGGCGAGCCCGCTGCCGTCCTTGACCAGGTTTTTGACGAAAGTGACCCAGATGATCCAGCTCCACACCCCGAAGGCGAGCAGGAACCAGGAGAGGGGGCGGCTGAGCTTCATGACCTCAGTATCGCCGTCCCGTGTCCGGTTCCATGACCGGGGTGGGGAGGGCGGTGGGACTTCGCCGCGCACGGCAGGTACGTTCTCCGTCGTGCCCGCATCCCACCGGACCGGCAGGCGATCCCTGCTGGTCGCTTCCGCGACCCTCGTGTCCCTCGCGCTGACCGCGCCCGCCTCCCTGGCGGCCCCCGTCCCGTCGCCGGGCAAGTCCGGGAGTCCGTCGCCGAAAAAGTCCGCGAGTCCGTCGCCGGAAGGTTCGGCGAGTTCGTCGGCTAGTCCTTCGGTCACTCCCCCGGCGAACATGTCCGCCGTCGGCGGCGCCCGCCTCGCGCAGGCCGGCCCGCAGGTCAACCTCGCGACGGGTGTCCCGGTACTGCCGAAGGACCTCACCGCGCGCTCGTGGATCGTCTCGGACGCCGAGTCCGGCCAGGTGCTCGCCGCGCACAACGCGCACTGGCGGCTGCCGCCGGCGAGCACCCTGAAGATGCTGTTCGCGGACACCGTCCTGCCGAAGTTCCCGAGGACGGAGAAGCACAAGGTCCGGCCCACCGACCTGGCGGGGATAGGGGCCGGCTCCAGCATGGTCGGGATAAAGGAGGGCGAGACGTACACGGTCCACGACCTGTGGCTCGGCGTCTTCCTGCGCTCCGGCAACGACGCGGTGCACGTCCTGTCCGCGATGAACGGCGGCGTCGACAACACCGTCCGGGACATGAACGAGCACGCCGAACAGCTCCAGGCCCTCGACACGGACGTGGTCAGCCCGGACGGCTACGACGCCCCGGGCCAGGTCTCCTCCGCGTACGACCTGACCCTGTTCGCCCGCTCCGGACTGCAGAAGAAGGACTTCCGCGAGTACTGCTCGACGGTCACGGCGAAGTTCCCGGGCGAGACGACGAAGAAGAAGGGCAAGTCGGTCCGCGGCTCCTTCGAGATCCAGAACACCAACCGGCTGCTCAGCGGCGACTCCGACATCTCCGTCTACCAGGGCATCGCGGGCGTCAAGAACGGCAACACCACCAACGCGGGCGCCACCTTCACCGGCGTCGCCGAACGCAACGGCAAGGTGCTGCTCGTCACGGTCATGAACCCGGAGAAGAACGAGCACAACGAGGTCTACAAGGAGACCGCCAAGCTGTTCGACTGGGGTTTCCGGGCAGTCGGCAAGGTCCAGCCGGTGGGTGAACTGGTGCCGCCGAAGGGCACCGCGCAGGCGAGTGCCCAGCCGGGCGCGAACGCCTCCGGCGAGGCGGGCGGCGCGGGAAGCGGCGGGCCGTCGGCAGCGGGCGCGGCCGGGGAGTCGACGAAGCCGGTGGTGAGCGCCACCTCCGAGGGCGGATCCGGCGGCATGGGGATCGCGCTGGCGATCACCGGCGGGCTGCTCGCACTGCTCGCGGCGGGCGCGTACCTGGTCAACCGCCGCTGGCCACTGCCGGATCTGGTACGGCGTCGTCGTTGACCTCGGGAGCCAACTCGACCTCCTTGCTCTGCGTCGCCGTCCAGGAGGCGCAGAACAGCACCAGCTTCGAGGTGAAGTTGATCCACAGCAGCAGCGCGACGGGGACGCCGAACGCTCCGTACATGCTCTTCGCGGCCACGCCCTGCATGTAGCCGCTCAGCAGCAGCTTCAGCAGTTCGAAGCCGACCGCGCCGATCAGCGCGGCCACCATCAGGCGATGGCGCCCCGGTTCGACGCCGGGCAGCAGCGTGAGGACGTACAGGAGCAGCAGGAAGTCGGCGAGTACGGCGACCAGGAACGCGGCGGTCCGCAGCAGGACGCCGCCCCAGCCGCCCTCGTCGACGCCGAGCTGACGGATGATCCAGCCGACCATCGCGGAGGCGACGGTGGACGTGGCGAGCGTGACCAGAACCGCGCCGCCGAGCCCGACCAGGATGCCCAGGTCCTTGGCCTTGCGCAGGACCGGGTTCTCCTCCTCGTCGGGCAGCTCCCACACCGCCCGGAGGCACTCGCGCATCGAGCCGGCCCAGCCGATGCCGGTGAACAGCAGGACGGCGCCCGCGATGAGGCCGATGGCACCGGCGTTCTGCACCAGCCCCTCGATGTTCAGCTGGTCGGCGATGCCGGGCACCTGCTCGGTGATCTTGTCCTGCAGATCGTTCTGCTGGTCGGTGCTGAGGGTGGCGGCGGCGATCGCGGCGGCCACGGTGAGCAGCGGGAAGAGCGCGACGAAGCTGGTGAAGGTCATCGCGGCGGCCAGCCGCGTCCAGTGCACCCGGTCCAGCCGCAGGTAGGAGCGCCACGCGTGCGTGCGGGTCAGGCGGGTCACCAGCGGCCCGACGCCCGGGAGCTTTTTCAGCCAGTCCATGATCCGACCCTGCCCTCGCTAGTCCATGATCCCACTCTGCCCTGGTGGCGGAAGACCCATGTACGGGTGCCCCAAAAGCGCAGGACAGTGGCCAGTGCCATGCCGATTCCCGCCCCGGAGACGGTGTCGGCGCGCTGCGAGGTGTAGCCGAGGCCGTAGTGACTGACGGTGAGGCAGAGCAGCTGGACGAGGGCGCCCGCGGCGTTCACCGCGAAGAAGACGGCGTAGGGGCGCAGGCCTTTGGACCGCAGGTGCCGGTAGGTGCCGAGGGCGTTGCCCGCGTACGCCACCGAGCAGCCGGCGACGAACGAGAGCACCTTCGCGCTCAGCGGGGCCAGACCGGCGGGGCCGCGCAGGTACGTGAAGAGGGCCAGGTCGGCGGCGTAGGCGAGGAGCCCGACGACGGCGAAGCCCAGCAGCTCACGCCGACCCGGCCACGCGCGCGTGCTCACCGGTCGCCAACGGGGGTCGAGGACGCGGGCGCGGTCACGAGGCCGCCACCGCCGGACGCGCACACACGCGCGGTCACGAGACCGCCACCGCCCGACGCGCACACGCGCGTGATCACGAGACCGCCACCGCCCGACGCGCACACGCGCGCGGTCACGAGGCCGCCACCGCCGGACATGCACGCGGGCGTGATCACTGTTTCCCCGCGCCGGTCACCCATGCGTGCTCACCAGTTCGCCACGGCCAGGCCGTACATCGCGAGCCAGACCAGGCCGATCAGGGCGAGCGCGCGGTCGCGCAGGACGACCTCCTCGGGTTCGCCCGCCGTGCCGCGGTCGGCGAAGACGGCGTACCGGAGGAT
Organism: Streptomyces sp. NBC_00289; assembly: GCF_041435115.1. Taxonomy (NCBI): domain Bacteria; kingdom Bacillati; phylum Actinomycetota; class Actinomycetes; order Kitasatosporales; family Streptomycetaceae; genus Streptomyces; species Streptomyces sp. NBC_00289. The sequence continues at coordinate 4,227,906 of NZ_CP108046.1, forward strand.
CGCGAGGACGAAGGCGATCACGGACAGCTGGCGCCAGGGCAGCACGCTCGTGTGCGGCACCCCGCCCTCCTCCAGGGCCCACAGGCAGTAGCCGAGGACGGCGACGCCGGCCGCCAGCTGCCATACGAAGCGCAGGTAGCCGGTGGTGTACTCGGTGAGCAACGCGCGCGTGGCGCCCGCCTTTCCGGCCATCTGCACGGCTTCGGAGTAGCGCTTGGCCGCCACCATGAACAGCGCGCCGAAGCCGGTGGTGATCAGGAACCAGCGCGACAGCGGGATGCCGAGGGCGAGGCCGCCGATGACCGCCCGCATCAGGAACCCGGTCGTCACGACCACGAGGTCGACGACCAGAACGTGCTTGAGGCTGACGCAGTACGCCAGTTGCATGCCCAGGTACGCCGTCAGCAGCGCCGCGACCACGGGCGAGACGAGCCAGGCCGCAAGGGCGGGCCCGAAGACCGCGAGGGCACCCCCGACGGCGTACGCGAACGGCACCGGGACCTGTCCGGCGGCGACCGGGCGGTGGCACTTGGTCGGGTGGGCGCGGTCGGCCTCGGCGTCACGGGCGTCGTTGATCAGGTAGACGGCGGCGGCGCAGGCGGTGAACAGGGCGAAGACGAGCGGGAGTCGGGCGACGGCCTGACGGGAGAAGAGCTGCCCGGCCGCGGCCGGGGCGGCGACGACCAGGACGTTCTTGACCCACTGTTTGGGGCGGGCGGTCCTGAGAAGGCCTCGCGGAAGGGATCCGGGCCGGGGTGGCGGGACGGGCCTGCGGGCGGTGCGCTGCTCGTGGAGCGCGGTGCGCGCGGTGTCCGTCAGCGGCGCGGTCTCAGTCATCCGGGCACCCGTTCACCCAGCGCGCTCCGACGCGCGCGGTGAGTGCCCCGAGGGCGGCGCCCGCCGCCACGTCCGAGGGGTAGTGGACGCCGACGACCAGCCGCGACACGCACATGGCGGCGGCGAGCACGGGGATCACGCGCGCCCCGAGCGCGCCGTAGGCGACGGCGGCCGCCGCCGCGGACGTCGCGTGCGAACTGGGGAAGGAGTGCCGGCCGGCGGTGCGCACCAGGGGCTCGACGTGTGTGGGGCGCGGACGGCGCACCACCCGCTTCACGCCCATGCTGACGAGGTGCGCGCCCGCCGTGAGTGCCGTGCCCCGCAGCCACGCGCCACGCCGGGCGCCGTCCACGGCCGCTCCCGCGAGTCCCGCCGCGAGCCACAGCGCACCGTGTTCACCGGCCCGGGACAGGGCACGCGCGGCGCCGGCGACGCGTGGGTCTCCGGCGCGGGCGCGGAGTGCGGAAAGGATTCGGTGATCCACACCTCGGAGGCTTCGTCGGTCCATGTCGTCGAGGTCGTCCATGTGGACTCACTGTTCACGTCAACACCGCCGGAACTCCGGCAATATTGAGCGACATCCCATTAATCACCCATTTCGGGGAGGCTGTGTATGTTTCAGAACTAATCGTCCACATAAGGGCGATACGGTCGCCAGCATGCCTGCCGACACCGTTTCCGTCACGGGATGGGGACGCACCGCTCCCACCACCGCCCGCCTGATCCGCCCGCGGACCTACGAGGAGGCCGCGGCCGCGGTCCGGGACTGCGGCACCCGCGGAGGCATCCCCCGGGGGCTCGGACGGGCGTACGGGGACGCGGCGCAGAACGCCGGCGGAGCGGTGTTCGACATGACGGGGCTGGACCGCGTCCACGCGATCGACGCCGACGGCGGGACCGTGCTGTGCGACGCAGGAGTGTCCCTGCACCGGCTCATGGAAGTGCTGCTGCCGCTCGGCTGGTTCGTGCCGGTGACCCCCGGCACGCGCTACGTCACGGTCGGCGGCGCGATCGGCGCGGACATCCACGGCAAGAACCACCACGTGTCGGGCTCCTTCACCCGGCACGTCCTGTCCCTGGAACTGCTCACCGCCGACGGCGAGATCCGCACGGTGAGCCGCGGCACCCCCCTGTTCGACGCCACCGCGGGCGGCATGGGCCTGACCGGCGTGATCCTCACCGCGACCGTCCAACTCCAGCCTGTGGAAACCTCCCTGATGTCGGTCGACACCGAGCGCGCGCGGGACCTGGACGACCTCATGGCGCGCCTGACGGCCACCGACCACCGCTACCCCTACTCGGTCGCGTGGATCGACCTGCTGGCCCGCGGCGCGGCGACAGGTCGCGCCGTCCTCACGCGCGGCGCGCACGCGCCGCTGGACGCACTCTCCGCACGCGCGCGCAGAGCCCCGCTGTCCTTCCGCCCCGGCCGGCTCCCGGCACCCCCCGCCTTCCTCCCGGAGGGACTGCTCAGCCGCAGGACCGTGGGCTGGTTCAACGAACTCTGGTACCGGAAGGCGCCCCGCGCGCGTACCGGTGAACTCCAGCGCCTCGCCACGTTCTTCCACCCCCTGGACGGGGTGCCGCACTGGAACCGGATCTACGGCCGCGGCGGCTTCGTGCAGTACCAGTTCGCCGTCGGACACGGCCGGGAGGAGACCCTGCGCCGGATCGTGCGGCGCCTCTCGCAGAGCAGGTGCCCGTCCTTCCTCGCCGTCCTCAAACGCTTCGGCGACGCGGACCCGGGCTGGCTCTCCTTTCCCCTGCCCGGCTGGACGCTCGCCCTGGACATCCCCGCCGGACTGCCCGGGCTCGGCGCCCTCCTCGACGAACTCGACGAGGAGGTCGCCGCGGCCGGCGGGCGGGTCTACCTCGCCAAGGACTCCCGGCTACGGCCCGAACTGCTCGCCGGGATGTACCCGCGGCTGGACGACTTCCGCGCCCTGCGCGCGGAGCTGGACCCGCGCGCGGTGTTCACGTCGGACCTTGCCCGCCGGCTCGGGCTCTAGGGCCTGCCCTTCACTTCGGTCGCTTCGGTCGCTTCGTTTGTTCGTTTGTTCGTTTGTTCGTTTGTTCGGGCAATGGTTTGGCCCTTGTTCTGGTCGTTGTTCCGGCCCTGTTCTGGTCGTTCGTTTCGGGCCTGTCGGCCCGCGCCATCCTTTAGGAGCTGTCGTGAAGGACGCCTTCGGCATTCCCCAGTCCCTGCTCGTCCTCGGCGGTACGTCCGAGATCGCGCTGGCCACCGCCCGCCGGATGATCGCCCGCCGCACCCGCACGGTGTGGCTGGCGGGGCGCCCCTCCCCCGCCCTGGACACGGCCGCCGCGCAACTGCGCGCGCTGGGGGCCGCTGTGCACACCGTCGCCTTCGACGCGCTCGACCCCGAGTCCCACGAGGCGGTGCTCGGGAAGGTCTTCGCCGAGGGCGACGTCGACATGGTGCTGCTCGCCTTCGGAATCCTCGGCGACCAGGCGCACGACGAGCGTGAGCCGGTGAACGCGGTGCGCGTCGCCCAGACCAACTACACGGGCGCGGTGTCGGCGGGCCTGGTCAGCGCCGGCGCACTGCAGGCCCAGGGCCACGGCTCCCTCGTGATCCTCTCCTCCGTCGCCGGCGAACGGGCCCGCCGCTCCAACTTCATCTACGGCTCCAGCAAGGCCGGCCTGGACGCCTTCGCCCAGGGGCTGGGCGACGCCCTGCACGGTACGGGCGTCCACGTCATGGTCGTACGCCCCGGGTTCGTCCGCTCGAAGATGACCGCCGGACTTGAGGAGGCCCCGCTGGCGACGACGCCGGAAGCCGTCGCGGCGGCCGTCGAGCTGGGGCTGCGCAGGCGGTCGGAGACGGTGTGGGTGCCAGGGGCACTGCGGATGGTGATGTCGGCGTTGCGCCACCTGCCGCGTTCGGTGTTCCGACGCCTGCCGGTCTGACGGCTTCGGGACGGTGTGACGGCCTGTCGGGGTCCCGGTGATCGCCGGCCTGACGGCTTCGGGACGGTGTGACGGCCTGTCGGGGTCCCGGTGATCGCCGGCCTGACGCCTTCGGGGCGGTGGCACCGTCCCGACGCCTACCGTCCGGCGATGCGCGGGCGGCTCAGCGGGTGTGGATCGAGCCGCGCTCGACGTGACCCGCCTGCGGCGGTACCACCGGGCCCCCGAAGACGTACTCCCGGAGCTGGCGCCACACGCCGTCGGCGCCCTGTTCGTAGAGGGCGAAACCGGTGCACGGCCACTGGGCCTCGTAGTCGGCCAGCTCCTCGAAGGCGCGGTCCATCGCGTCCTCGCCGATGCCGTGCGCCACGGTGACGTGCGGGTGGTACGGGAACTGCAGCTCGCGTGCCACCGGGCCGGAGGCGTCGCGGACCTGCTTCTGCAGCCAGGTGCAGGCCTCGGCGCCCAGGACGAGCCGGAGGTAGACGACCGGCGACAGGGGCCGGAAGGTGCCCGTGCCGGACAGTCGCATCGGGAACGGCCGGCCGGCCCCGGCGACCTCGGTGAGGTGCGCCTCGACGGCCGGCAGCTCGCTGTCGTCGACCTCCGTCGGCGGCAGCAGGGTGACGTGCGTGGGGATGCCGTGGGCCGCGAGGTCGCCGAAGCCCGCGCGCAGCTGCTGGATCAGGCTGCCGTGAGGCTCCGGGACCGCGATCGACACGCCGATCGTTACGGTCCCCACTGCGTCTCCTGTCGTCGTGTCTGTTTTGTTCTCAGCCGTCCGGCTATCGACTGTACGGCCATGGCTGTGCTGTGGGCAGGCGCAGTCGTAGTGATGTGCAGCGCTCTGCCCAGTGGTACGTGTGCGCCGTGGCGCTCAGTGCTTGGCGGGCAGGAAGCCCACCCGGTCGTACACCTGGGAGAGGGTCTCCGCGGCGACGGCGCGGGCCTTCTCCGCACCCTTGGCAAGGATCGAGTCGAGCGTCTCGGGGTCGTCCAGGTACTGCTCGGTGCGTTCCCGGAACGGCGTCACGAACTCGACCATGACCTCGGCGAGGTCCGTCTTGAGCGCACCGTAGCCCTTGCCCTCGTACTTCTCCTCCAGTTCCGTGATACCCGCCCCGGTGAGGGTCGAATAGATGGAGAGGAGATTGCTGACGCCGGGCTTGGCCGCCGGGTCGAAGCGGATCACGGTGTCCGTGTCGGTGACGGCACTCTTGACCTTCTTGGCGGTGGCCTTGGGGTCGTCGAGGAGGTTGATGAGGCCCTTCGGCGTGGACGCCGACTTGCTCATCTTGATCGACGGGTCCTGAAGGTCGTAGATCTTCGCCGTCTCCCTGAGGATGTACGGCTTGGGGACGGTGAACGTCTGGCCGAAGCGGCCGTTGAAGCGCTCGGCGAGGTCACGGGTGAGCTCGATGTGCTGGCGCTGGTCCTCGCCGACGGGGACCTCGTTGGCCTGGTACAGCAGGATGTCCGCGACCTGGAGGACCGGGTACGTGAACAGGCCGACCGAGGCGCGGTCGGCGCCCTGCTTGGCGGACTTGTCCTTGAACTGGGTCATGCGCGACGCCTCACCGAAGCCGGTGAGGCAGTTCATGACCCAGGCGAGCTGGGCGTGCTCGGGGACGTGGCTCTGGACGAAGAGCGTGCAGCGCTCCGGGTCGAGGCCGGCCGCGAGGAGCTGGGCGGCGGCCAGCCGGGTGTTCGCGCGCAGCTCCGCCGGGTCCTGCGGGATCGTGATCGCGTGCAGGTCGACGACCATGTAGAACGCGTCGTGGGACTCCTGCAGGGCCACCCACTGGCGGACGGCGCCGAGGTAGTTGCCGAGGTGGAACGAGCCCGCGGTGGGCTGGATTCCGGAGAGCACTCGCGGGCGACGCTGCATGGCGGAGCCATTCGCCTGGGGGTGGCGGTGGGCGACGGGTGGGCGGTCAGAGGCCATGCTCACCATTCTCTCAGGTCCCGGGGTGCGGTCCGGAACTGATCCGGGACAGGTGGGAACCGATACCCCTTCGGCGGTGTAACAAGGGTGTGAGGACGCGGGAGGGGGGCCGCATCGTCGATGAGGCCGCGGTGATCGCACGCGTACGCGCCGGAGAGCCGGAGGCGTACGCGGAGCTGGTGCGGGCCCACACGGGCATCGCACTGCGGGCGGCCGCGGCGCTCGGAGCGGGTGCGGACGCGGAGGACGTGGTGCAGCAGGCCTTCGTCAAGGCCTACTGCTCGCTGGGGCGGTTCCGGGCGGGCGCGGCGTTCAAGCCGTGGCTGCTTTCGATCGTCGCCAATGAGACGAGGAACACAGTGCGGACGGCGGCCCGTCAGCGCACGCTCGCCGGCCGTGAGGCGGCCTTCGCGGAGGCGGAGCCGCTGATACCGGAGGCGACGGACCCCGCGACGGCCACCCTGAAGTCGGAGCGCCGCACGGCGCTGCTCGCGGCCCTGGAGAAGCTGAGCGCGGAACACCGTCTGGTCGTCACCTACCGCTATCTCCTGGAGATGGACGAGCCGGAGACGGCCCAGGCCCTGGGCTGGCCACGCGGCACGGTGAAGTCCCGGCTCAACCGCGCGCTGCGAAAGCTGAGCCGGCTGCTGCCGGGCCTCGAACCTTGGGAAGGGGGTGACGAGCGTGAGTGACGAGCGCGACGCGTACGACGGCGAGGACAGCGCGGGGGGCGTGCTCGGCCCTGGTCCCGAACCCCGTCCCGGTGGGCGTGGCGGTGGGCCCGGCATCGCCGGTGGGCGTTCGCGGGAGGCCGGGGGCCGGCTGCCCGAGGAGTTGCGGGCGCTCGGGCGCTCGCTGGACGCGCCGGGCGGAGCCGGGGCCGAGTCGATGGTGGAACAGGTGCTGGAGCGGATACTCGCCGAGCGGGTTCCGGTCCCGGTGGTCGAGCCGCCGTCGGCGGTCGAGCGGCTGCGGGCGGTGCGGCGCTGGACGCGGACGCGGTGGCGATCCCTGACCGCGGGGCTGTGCGGAGTGCTGACGGTCCTCGTCCTCACGCCTCCGGTGCGGGCCGCGGTCGTCGACTGGTTCGACTTCGGCGGGGTCGAGATCCGTTACGACCCGTCGGCGGTGCCCTCGCCGGGGTCCGAGGTGCCCGGCTGCGGACGCTCGGTCTCCCTCGCGCAGGCAGGCGGCCGGGCCGGGTTCGAGCCGCTGGTGCCCGGCGCGCTCGGCACGCCGGACACGGTCACGGTGACCGGCGCACCGCGAGGACGCTTCCTGGTGAGCCTGTGCTGGCGCGACCACGGACACACGATCCGGCTCGACGAGTACCCCGCCCGCCTGGACGTCAGCTTCACCAAGACGGTGGCCGAGCAGCCGGAGTGGCTCGTGCTGGACTCCGGCACCACGGACAGCGGCGTGCCGGACTCGGCACTGTGGTTCCCGCGACCGCACCTGCTGAGCTTCTGGCTGGTGGACGCGGAGGGGAACCGCTTCACACGGTCGGAGCGCCCGGCCGGGCCGACGTTGCTGTGGCCCCACGACGCGGCCGACGGCGGGGGGAGCCTGGTGCTCCGGCTGGAGGGCGTGGCGTCGAAGGGGCGCGCGGTGGAGATCGCGAAGTCTCTCGGACAGTGGCCGGAGAAGTCCTCGAGATAGTGCGGGCGGGGTGGGAACCCCGGCGGGCCGGGCGGTGTACCAGAAGTGACACGCGGCGCGTGAGCGGGCCGCACGGGACCTACCGGCTGGGGGATGGGATGCGCGGGTGGAGGGGCTGGGTTCGTGAACTGGGTGCTCTGACAGGAGCGTTGGCGGTGGTGTGCACGCTGATGGTGTGGGGTGCGTCGTCGGCTTCGGCGGGCGGTCCGACGAGTGTGCTGATCACCTCGCCGGCCGCCGGGGAGGCCTCCGCGCTGTACTACTCCGACGCGGACTACAGAGAGCTGGAGCGGCTGCTGGGCCCCGCGGAGACGGGTTCGACGGAGCAACCGAAAAGGCCCGATCTGGACCGTGCGCGCCAGATCAACGTCACCTGGCTGGCGCACGACATATCGCCCTGGCGGATCGACCGGGTCTTCGCCGTCGAGTCCGAGCCGCCGTGGGTCTGGATCCACACGGCCGCGAACGTGCCCGAGAACCTCAACGGCTACTGGCACCGCGCCGAGCAGCCGGGCCGGCTGAGCTCGCTGCTCAAGAGGCTGGGGGTCACCGGCAAGGCCTCGGGTGAGGGCTACACGGGCATCTTCCCGGCACCTTGGCAGTCGGACGCGGCGGACGCACCTGACGCGGCGGAGACCCCGGGCCCCGCCACCACCGACACGAGGACGGGCTCGGTGCGGGCCGGCGCTCCGGGAGCAGGCGACAGGACGGACGACGGCACGGACTGGTGGTGGGCGTTGCCGGGCATGGCGGCCGGGGCCGTGCTGGCACTGCTGCTGCGCCCGTTCGCCTTGCAGGTCCGGCCGGACCGTTGGAGGCGGAAGGACTCGGCGGGCCCCCGGCAGGAACTTCGCGACATATGAGCTGCGGCGGGAGTTCGGGAAGGAGGCGGGCTCGGGGCGGACACGGCGGCCCGGCCGAAGCCGAACCGCCGCTGGAGGAACCCGGACCGGGCCGGACCGGACGCAGGCCCGGTCGGCGTGTCAGCCGAGGTCGATCTCCGGGTAGAGCGGGAAGCCGGCCACGAGGTCGGTGGCGCGGCGGGAGATCTCGTCCGCGATCTTCGGGTCGAGGATGTGCTGGGCCTTGGAGGGAGCACCCTTGCTCGTCGTGCCGGGCTCCGTGGTGGTCAGGACGCGGTCGATGAGGCTCGCGACCTCGTCCATCTCGGCGGTGCCGAGACCACGGGTGGTGAGGGCCGGCGTGCCGATGCGGATGCCGGAGGTGTACCAGGCACCGTTCGGGTCGGCCGGGATGGCGTTGCGGTTGGTGACGATGCCGGACTCGAGCAGCGCGGCCTCCGCCTGGCGGCCGGTGAGTCCGTAGGAGGAGGTGACGTCGATCAGGTTGAGGTGGTTGTCGGTGCCGCCGGTGACGAGCGTGGCGCCTCGGCGCATCAGGCCCTCGGCGAGAGCGCGGGAGTTGTCCACGATGCGCTGGGCGTAGCCGCGGAAGGAGTCCTGGCGGGCCTCCGCCAGAGCCACCGCCTTGGCGGCCATGACGTGCGGGAGCGGACCGCCGAGAACCATCGGGCAGCCGCGGTCGACCTGGTCCTTGAGGGAGTCGTCGCACAGGACCATGCCGCCGCGCGGGCCGCGCAGCGACTTGTGGGTGGTGGTGGTGACGATCTGGGCGTGCGGTACGGGATCGAAGTCGCCGGTGAGGACCTTGCCGGCGACGAGACCCGCGAAGTGGGCCATGTCGACCATGAGCGTGGCGCCCACCTCGTCGGCGATCTCGCGCATGATGCGGAAGTTCACGAGACGGGGGTAGGCGGAGTAGCCGGCGACGATGATGAGCGGCTTGAAGTCGCGGGCGGTGGCGCGCAGGGCCTCGTAGTCGAGGAGGCCGGTGGCGGAATCGGTGCCGTAGGAGCGCTGGTCGAACATCTTGCCGGAGATGTTCGGGCGGAAGCCGTGGGTGAGGTGGCCGCCGGCGTCCAGCGACATGCCCAGCATGCGCTGGTTGCCGAAGGCCTGGCGCAGTTCGGCCCAGTCGGCGTCGGAGAGGTCGTTGACCTGACGGACGCCGGCCTTCTCCAGGGCGGGGACCTCGACGCGCTGAGCGAGGACGGACCAGAAGGCGACGAGGTTGGCGTCGATGCCGGAGTGCGGCTGGACGTAGGCGTGGCGGGCGCCGAACAGTTCCCGGGCGTGTTCGGCGGCGAGGGCTTCGACCGTGTCGACGTTGCGACAACCGGCGTAGAAGCGGCGGCCGATGGTGCCCTCGGCGTACTTGTCGCTGAACCAGTTGCCCATCGCGAGGAGGGTGGCCGGGGAGGCGTAGTTCTCGGAGGCGATCAGCTTGAGCATCTCGCGCTGGTCGGCGACCTCTTGGCCGATGGCCTCGGCGACGCGCGGCTCGACGGCGCGGATCACGTCGAGGGCGGCTCGGAAGGCGGTGGACTCGGTGGAGAGGGGCTGCTGCTCTGACATGTCGGCCTCCGGACGGCGTGGCGTTCAGCGTTCACGGTTCGGCCCAGGCGCACGGCACTAGCTGGTTCCCGGGCCGCTCCCCGATGGTCTGTCCCATCCCAGCGCGCCAGTCACGGCCCGCTGGTCAGCCTACCGGGTGCGCCGCAGGCCGCAGGTTGGCGTCCACGATGCGAAAGGGACGGAAGGAGGGGGCGGTGGTGACAGCAGGAGGCGCTTGTGCCGCCGCCGTTGGCCAGGCTGTCGAGGTCGCCACGGCCCGCCTGCTCCGCCGTCTCCTCGAGGTGGGTCACAGCCATCAGGTCCTCACCGCGATCGCCTCACCGCGATTGTCCGGCGGACAGCACAAAGATCGGCGAGAGCGTCACAGACGCATCCCGACCGTGAGCCCCTCCCCTACAGTCGCTTCGTGCTCTTTGGAATGGTGTGCGCGCTTGGTGCCGCGGTCTGCTTCGGAACGGCGACGGTGTTGCAGGCGGTCGCCACACGTACGGCGGACGCGGGTGAAGGGGGCGGGGACGCGGCGCTGCTGCTGCGCGCGTTGCGGCAGTGGCGGTATCTGGCCGGGCTCGCGCTGGACGGGGCAGGCTTCGTACTCCAGGTCGCCGCGCTGCGGTCGATCCCGATCTACGCCGTGGGCGCGGCCCTGGCCTCCAGTCTCGCGGTGACCGCGGTCGTCGCGGCGCGGCTGCTCAAGGTCCGGTTGAGCCGTGCCGAGTGGGGCGCCGTGATCGTGGTGTGCGCCGGGCTCGGGATGCTGGCGCTGGCGTCCGGGACGGAAGGGGAACGGACCGGGCCGACGGCGCTGAAGTACGCGATGCTCGCCACGGCGGCCGGTGTGCTGGCCCTGGGCGCGCTCGGCGGGCGGCTGCCGGAGCGGGGGCGGCCACTCGCCCTCGGGCTGGGCGCCGGGTTCGGGTTCGGGGTGGTGGAGGTGGCGGTCCGGCTCATCGACGACGTGTCACCCGGCGCGCTGCTCACCAATCCGGCGACGTACGCGCTGCTCCTGGGCGGCGGCGCGGCGTTCCTGCTGCTCACCTCGGCGCTCCAGCGCGGCTCGGTGACGACGGCCACGGCCGGGATGGTGATCGGGGAGACGATCGGGCCGGCGGCGGTGGGCGTGGTGTGGCTGGGCGACCGTACGCGGGAGGGGCTGGAGTGGCTGGCCCTGCTGGGTTTCGCCGTGGCCGTGGTGGGGGCGTTGGCGTTGGCGCGGTTCGGGGAGATTCCGGCCGAGGTGCCCTCGGACGACGACACCCTCGTCAGCCCGTCGCCTTCGCCCCCACCTTTGTCCCCGCCTTCGTCTCCAACCCCTCCATCGTCTCCGTGATGCCGTCCCACAGGCGGGACCTCGCTTCCAGCGCGAGGGTCGCCGTCTCGACGGCCTCCTGCCAGCGGGTGTCGTCCGTGCCGCAGAGGTCGGCGACCATCTGCATGGCCATGGGGGTGTGCTCCTCGCCGTCGACCTCGATATGGCGGGCCAGGTAGTCGCGGAAGAGCGGGAACCGTGCGGTGCCCTCCTTCTTGATCACCTGGTCGAACATGTCCGGGATGAGGTCCTCGCGGGAGAAGGCGAAGGCGGCCGCCCGGCAGTGCAGGGGCCGGTCGGCGATGATCCCGAAGGTCGTGCGCACGAACTCGGCGGCGGGGGCGGGGACCTGGGCGACACGCAGCGCCGACGACACGTCGTGCCCCTCCCCGACGAGTGCGAGGAACGTGTCGATCCTGGTCGTGTCGGCCTCCGCCTCGGCCATGCCGGCCCGGTACAGCTCGAAGTGGCTGGTGAAGCCGCCGTTCAGCTCGTCGCTCTCCTCGACCAGCACGATGTCGTTGATGAGCCGTCGGCTGACCTCCGAACCGCGCGGCACCCAGGGCACGTCGACACAGGTGAGTTCCCGTTGCAGTGACTTGAGCAGGGACATGAAGTCCCATACCGCGAACACGTGGTGCGACATGAAAGCCGCGAGGTGTTCCCGGTCGGTTATCCGTTGGTAGATCGGGTGGGCGGTGACTTCTTTTCGCGCGGGTTCGATCGCGGAACGGGCCCGGTCGATTCCCTCGTCGGTCAGATTCCAGTCGTACCTGGGCATGGATACTCCATTCAGAGCCGGAGAGCGATCGTGCAACTTTCTCGGCGACTCCGGCAAGCGCTTCCTGGAATTCCGTAGAAGTTACCCCGGGTATCGCTCGACAGAAGAGGTCAAGCGGTCGGAAAGTCTCTGAAAAGTAACGTTCCGGACAGCCGGAAAACTTCGTTGAATCTTTGAACGCGCCGGGTCTTCATTCCGTACTCGTCGGCGTGACCAGTAATCCCGTCACCGTCACCGTGGCCTATCACGTGGTGCCGGGCCGCGAGGCCGAGTTTCATTCCTGGGGGTGGGCCCTGCTGGGCGCGAGCGCCCGGCAGTCGGGCTTCCTGGGGGGTGGCGTTCTTGTCGACCGAGAGGCGGAGTGGCATGTCGTCTATCGCTTCGCCAGTGAGGGCACGGCCCGGGCCTGGGAGGACTCGACCGCCCGGGTGCAGTGGGACGCCCGGGTGGTGGGCTTCGCCCGGCAGACCGGCCGCACGAGTGTGCGGGGCTCCCAGGCCTGGTTCGACTCCCAGACCGCCACACCGAAGGCACCGGCCCCGCCGTCGAAATGGAAACTGTGGTTTGTGAACATGAGCGCGGTTTTCCCGCCGGTGCTTATGTTCAATCTGATCGTGCTCCCCTATCTTGGCGGCCTTAATGCGTTCGTTCGCACACTGCTGTTGTGCCTGTGCGTGACGGCCCTCGTCACCTGGATTCTCATGCCGCGCCTTCAGCGTTTCTTCAAGAAATGGCTGTATCCACCGCTCCAGGCACTGCGCGGACGACACAAAAGACGGACGGCATAGCCCCGAGAACGACCCGAGGGAGGTGGGCGGGTGAAGACCCTGCTCATCGACAATTACGACTCGTACACGTACAACCTGTTCCAGCTGATCGCCGAGGTCAACGGCGAGGAACCGGTGGTGATCCTCAATGACGCGCCCGCCGGCGCCATGGAGAATCTCGCGGAATTCGACAACGTGGTGGTGTCGCCGGGCCCGGGGCACCCGGCGACGGCGCGTGACTTCGGCATCAGTGCCCGGATGCTCGCCGAGTCCCCGGTCCCCGTACTCGGCGTCTGCCTCGGCCACCAGGGCATCGCCCTCGGGGAGCACGGCCGGGTGGCCCCCGCCCCCGAACCCCGGCACGGGCATCTGTCCACGGTCCGGCACGACGGGCGGGACCTGTTCCAGGGACTGCCGCAGAACTTCACCGCGGTCCGCTACCACTCGCTGTCCGTACGAGAGCCGCTGCCCGAAACGCTGGAGGCCACCGCCTGGGCGGAGGACGGCGTCCTGATGGGCCTGCGACACCGCAGCAGGCCGCTGTGGGGGGTGCAGTTCCACCCGGAGTCGGTGCTCACGGAGTACGGCCACCGCATGCTCGTGAACTTCCGCAACCTGACGGCGGAGCTGGCCCGCAAGACCCGTGCGAAGAACACCGCGGTGCCCCGGACCGAGGCGTCGGTGCCCCGTCCGGCGGGCAGATCGTCGGCCGCGGCCGGCACGTCGTCCCACAACGCCGGACCGTCTGTCCGGGCCGGCGCCAGGTCGGGCGCGGGCGCCACATCGGCCGGGGCGGGCGCCGGGTCGCACGCGAACGCCGGACCCGCCGAGACGGGCGCCACAGCGCGCCCGATCGACCCGTCCCCGACGGCTCCCGCGTCGCTTGAGTCGCCCGCGTCACCCACCTCGACGTCACCCACGACCATCCCCCGCCCCCGGCGTGCCGGCCGTCCCGCGTTTCGGCTGCACACCCGGCGTGTCGCCGGAGCGGTCGACGCGGAGGCCGCGTTCACGCGGATGTACGGTGCCTCGCCGCGGGCGTTCTGGCTGGACAGCTCCCGTGTCGAGCGGGGGCAGTCCCGCTTCTCGTTCTTCGGTGACGACAGCGGCCCACTCGCCGAGTTCGTCCGCTACGACGTCGAGGCCGGCCGCTGTGAGATCGAGCGGGCCGGGCGGCCCACGCGCAAGGTCGCGGCGAGTGTCTTCGACTACCTCAAGCGGCAGTTGACGAGCCGTCGGGTGGACGCGACCGGGCTGCCCTTCGACTTCACCGGCGGCTACGTGGGCTACTTCGGCTACGAGACGAAGTCCGACTGCGGCTCGCCGAACCGCCACCGTGCCGAAACGCCGGACGCCTGCTGGCTGTTCGCCGACCGGCTGATCGCGGTGGATCACCAGAAGGGCTTCACCTACGCGGTCTGCCTGGCGGAGGACACCCCGCAGGCAGCCGGGGAGGCCACCGACTGGCTGGAGAGCGCGCTGGCGCAGCTCACCTTCGTCGCGGCGGACCCCGGCACGGCGCCGCCGACCGTGCCGCCCGAGGGTCCGGACCTCGCCGCCGCCGAGCCGTGGCTGGTGCGCGGCCGGGACACCTATCTCGCGGACATCGAGGCCTGCCAACGGGAACTCAGGGCCGGCACCAGCTACGAGATCTGTCTGACCAACGCCGCCCGGTTACCCGCACCGCCCGACGCGTACGAGTTCTACCGGGTGCTGCGCCGCGTCAATCCGGCGCCGTACGCGGCCTTCCTGAGATTCGGCGACCTCGACGTGGCCTGTTCCTCACCCGAGCGGTTCCTGCGGATCACGCGGGACGGTGTCGCCGAGGCCAAGCCGATCAAGGGCACCGCGCCGCGGGGTGACGGGCCCCGGGAGGACGCCCGGCTCCGGGACGCGCTGGCGGCGGACGCCAAGACGCGTGCCGAGAACCTGATGATCGTCGACCTGCTCCGCAACGACCTGGGCCGGGTCTGCCGTACCGGGTCCGTGCGCGTGTCCCGGCTGATGGCCACCGAGACGTACGCGACCGTGCACCAGCTCGTCTCCACCGTCGAGGGGCGGCTGCGGGAGGGCACGGACGCGGTGGACTGCGTGCGGGCGTGCTTTCCCGGCGGGTCGATGACCGGCGCGCCGAAGCTGCGCACGATGGAGATCATCGACGGGCTGGAGACCGAGGCCCGCGGGGTCTACTCCGGGGCCCTCGGCTATCTGGGGTGCAGCGGCGGCGCGGACCTGAGCATCGTCATCCGTACGGCCGTGCTGGCGGACGGTCTGATGCGGCTGGGCGCCGGTGGCGCGATCGTCCTCGACTCCGATCCGGTCGCCGAGTACGACGAGATGCTGCTGAAGACGGCCGCGCAGATGCGGGCCCACCGGGAACACACGGTCGCCCGGATCCGGGGGGAACGTACGGAGACCGCGGCTCGGGCCGGTGCCCGGGTCCGCCGGACCGTCGCCGAGGAGCCCGCGCGATGACGACTGCGCAGACCGCGCCGACTCCGGCCGACGCCGAGGCCCCCGGCAACCTGGCGGCGCACCTCGCCGCACTCGCCGAGCGTCGCGGCTGGACCGACCGGCCCGCCTTCCACCAGGGTCACCGGGCCTGGACCCACGGGGAGGTGCACGACCTCGGGTCCCGGGCGGCCGCGGTGTTCGCAGGGCTCGGTGTGCGTCCCGGGGACCGGGTGCTGCTCGCCCTGCCCGACGGGATCGCCTGGGTGACGGCCTTCCTGGGGGCAGCCCGCCTCGGTGCCGTGGCCGTCCTGGTCAACCCGGAACTCCCCGCCGCCGAGCACGGGTTCGTGGCCGAGGACACCGAGGCCGTGCTGTGCGTGACCGGGCCGGGCCTGGAGGAACGGTTCTCCGACCGGGCTTGCCTCGGCGCCGACCAGCTGGTCGCGCTCGGCGCCGCCGCCGAACCGGCCGCCGCCCACCCGGTCGACGCGCACGCCCCGCTGTACGTCCAGTACACGTCCGGTACGACGGGCCGCCCCAAGGGGGTCGTGCACTGCCACGCCGACCCGAAGACGTACCACGACCTGATCGGCCGACGGCTGCTGCGGATCACCCCGGACGACGTCACCCTGTCGGTGTCGAAGCTGTACTTCGCCTACGGCTTCGGCAACGCCTTCGTCTTCCCGCTCTTCTCCGGCTCCTCCGCCGTACTGGTGGACCGGCGTCCGGCCCCGGCCGCCGTCGACGAACTCGTCGCCCGGCACCGGGTGACCCTGCTCTACTCCGTACCGTCCGCGTACGCCGCGCTCGTGGCCGACCGGGGCAGCGGACACGGGGCCTGCTTCGCCTCCCTACGGGCGGCGGTGTCGGCCGGCGAGGGCATGCCGGCCGGGCTCGGCCGGCAGGTCACCGAGCTGCTCGGCGCACCGGTCCTGGAGCAGATCGGCTCCACCGAGGCGGGGCACGCCTTCTGCGCCAACAGCTTCGAGCACAACCACCCGGGCACGGTCGGCCGTCCCGTCCCCGGCTTCGAGGTGGAGCTGCGCGACCGTGCCGGGCAGCCGGTGCCGGACGGCGCGACGGGTGAACTGTGGGTGCGCGGGCCGACGGTGACGCCCGGCTATCTGAACCGGCCCGAGGAGACGGACCGCGCCCTGGTCGGCGGCTGGCTCGCCACCCGGGACCGGGCCCGCCGCGAGCCGGACGGCAGCTACCGTCACCTGGGCCGCAGCGACGACATGGAGATGGTCGGCGGCATCACCGTCTCCCCGTTGGAGGTGGAGGCCGTGCTGCGCGCCCATCCGGCGGTGAGGGAGGTCGCGGTCGCCGCCGTCACGGACGGGCGCGGCTTCAGCCGGCTGCGCGCGTTCGTGGTGCCCGTCGCAACGCCGTCGGCCCGGCTGGAGGACGACCTCGTCGGTCTGGCCCGTGAGCGCCTCGCCGCGTTCAAGGTCCCCAGAAGCGTCAGTTTCGTCCCGTCGCTGCCCCGCACCCCGACCGGAAAGCTCCGCCGGCACCTGGTCCGCCAGGGCGCCTGGTGACCGGGCCGGGGCCGGTGACCAGGACAGAGCCGCCGACCAGGACCGACCTGGTGACCACGAAAGAACGCCAAGAGAGGAACGGCGCCATGCAAGAGCAGCAGACCCTGCTCGCCGACCGCGGGTTCTACCTGGGCCCGGTGTTCCGGCGGGCCGCCGACCGCCACGGAGCCGTCTTCGTCACCCTGGACCGCCCGCTGGACGTCCGTCCCGAGCTGGGGTGCGACCTCAGCTATCCGGTGCTGGCCGACGTCGTCGAGGAACTGTCCGGCCGGCTGTGGAAGGCCGGGGTGCGGCCCTCGGAACAGGTGGTCGTCCACAAGTCGGACAACGTCGACATCGTGCTGCTGACCTGTGCCGTCTCCCGTATCGGCGCGGTTCCGGTGCTGCTCTCCCCCGCGCTGGCCGGCCCCGTGGTGGGACAGCTCCTCGGCCGTCTCCAGCGGCCCTGGCTGATCACCGACAGAGCCAAGCTGGACGGCCCCCTGCGGGACGTCGACGTCTCCGCGCTCGTACGACGGACCCTGTCCGTGGACGACGCGTCCGGAGCGGACCTTCTGGAGAAGTACGCCGGGGCCGCGCCTCCCGCGCCGGTGCGGCTGCACCCCAGGGACCCCTCCCTGATCACGCACAGCTCGGGCACCACCGGCCTCCCCAAGCTGGCCGTGCACTGCGCCAACACCATGTGGAACCGCCTCGTACCGCAGAAGGCGATGGGCTGGCCCACCCGTGGCGAGACCGCGGCGCTGCACATGTCCTTCGTGCACTCGCGCTTCTACCATCTGCTCGGCTTCCTGCTGCACTTCGGCAGCCCGCTCGTGCTGATCACCGACCCGGAACCGGCGGCCGTGGGTCCGATGCTGGTGCGGCACCGCCCCGGCATCGTCGAGACCCACCCCAACACCTTCGTGCTGTGGGAGGAGTTGGCGGACGCGCCGGGCGCGCCGCTGTCGCGGGTCCGGTCGTACGGCTCCACGTTCGACGCGATCCACCCGCGTACCGTACGGCGGCTGCTGGACGCCTCGAAGCGCCGTTCGCCCTGGCTGATCCAGCTGTACGGGCAGAGCGAGACGGGGCCCGTCGCGTTCCAGTGGTTCACGCGGCGCAGCGCGGCCCGCGCGGACGGGCGGCGGGTCGGGACCGGCATCCCCGGCTTCACCCGGATCCGTGTCACCGACCCCGACGGCAGGCGGGTCGCGCCCGGCACGCCCGGCCGGATGTAGGCGCGCACCAGGGGTCGCATCCTCACCTATCTCGGCGCCCGGGAGCAGTACGAGCGTCAACTCGACGGCGGCTGGTGGCAGATGGGCGACATGGGCTACCGGAGTCGGCTGGGCGCGCTGCGTCTGATCGACCGTGAGGTCGATCAGATCGACTCCGTGCACAGCAATCTGGAGGTCGAGGACACGCTGATGTCCCGCCTGGAGGAGCTGCGGGAGGTCGTCATCGTGCCCGGCGTGGACCGCGAGCCGGTGCCCGTGGTGTGTGTGCGGGGCGAACGTGCCCTCGACCCGGAGCGCTGGCGGGAGGCCACCGCCGATCTGCCCGCGATGGCCGAGCCGCGGCAGTGGCGGTTCGAGGAGCTGCCGATGACCGCCACGTGGAAGGTGAAGCGGGTGGAGATCACCCGCATGCTGGCCACGACGCCAGAGAGCACGCGCGCGTGAAGCCGGTCGTCGTGGTCGGCGCCGGCCCCGTGGGACTGTCGGCGGCCCTGGGACTGCGGGCGGGCGGACTGCCGGTCGTCCTGCTGGAGGCGGACCCCGAGAACCGCGAACGGCCGGGCAGCCGCGCCCTGTTCGTGCACCGGGAGACCCTCGGCCTGCTCGACGGGATGTCTCCCGGGCTCGCCGCCGAGATCACGTCGTACGGACGGACCTGGCAGACCCGGCGCACCCTCTACCGGGGCCGCGAGGTGTACGCCCGGACCTTCCCGCGGGCCTCCGGCACGCCGCCCTTCACCAGCCTGCGCCAGGTGGACACCGAGCGCTTCCTGCGCGCCGCCTGCGAGCGGGCGGGGGTCGAGTTCGTGTGGGGCGCCCGCGTCACGCGCGTCCGCAGCACGGAGACGGGCGTCTCGCTGACCGGTGAGGACGGGCGGGTGTGGACGGGCGCGTACGCCGTCGCCGCCGACGGTGCCCGCTCCGCGGTCCGGCGGGAGCTGGGCATCGCCATGGAGGGCGTTCGGGGTGAGGGCTTCCACGTGGTCGTGGACGTGGCCGACGTCCCGGGCGCGGAACTGCCGCTGGAGCGGGTCTTCCACTACGAGCATCCGGGGACCGGCGGCCGCAGCGTGATGCGGGTGCCGTTCACCGGGGGCTTCCAGGTCGATCTGCAGTGCCGGGACGAGGACGCGGAGGAGGCCTACGGCACCGAGGAGGCCGTACGCCGGTGGCTGCCCGGGGTCGTCGGGGACGGGTACGACGAGCGGATCCTGTGGGTGTCGACGTACCGTTTCCTGCGGAAGGTCGCGGCCTCCTTCACCGATCCCCACCGGCGGGTGCTGCTGGTCGGGGAGGCGGCGCATCTCTTCCCGCCGTTCGGCGCGCGCGGCATGAACAGCGGGATCGCGGACGCCGCCGCGGCGGCGAAGGCCGTCGCGACCGGTACGGCGGGGGCGGTCGCCGGGTTCGCCGAGGTACGGCGTGCGGCGGGCCTGTACAACAGCGCCGCCGCCGGGGCCGCGCTGGAGCACCTGCGGCCACGGCGCCGGATCGTCCGGGTCCGGCAGCGTGCCGCGGCGGTCCTCTCGCCCGTGCTGCCCCGGTGCGGGTCGTGGCTGGAGCACGCGCCGTACGGGCCCCGGCGCGGGGCGCCGGCGGCGACCGGCACGTACTGAGGAGGAACAGTTGACGACACGATCGGCGATCGCGGAAGGGCTGTCGACCTGGACGCCCGGCCGGGGCCTGGTCGCGGCGGCCGCGGACGGAGGCGGACGGCTGCTCGCCGCGGACTCGTGGCTGCTGCGCGAGGGCCGGATGCGCGGGTACGCCCGGCACCGGGAGCGGTTTCTGCGCGCGTGCGCCGAGTGCGGCGGGCCGGGGCCGCGCCGGCTGGTCGAGTTCTGGCAGGACGTGACCGCCGTACTGCCGCGCACGGGTGAGTGGTTTCCCCGGGTGGAACTCACGGCGGGATCAATGGAGTTGCGGCTGCTGCTGCGGCAGGCCCCGCCGCTCGCCCGCGAGGTGCGGGTCTGGGCGGCGGGGCAGCCCGATCCGCGGACCGCCCCGCGTCGCAAGGGCCCGGACCTGGACGCCCTGGCCCGGGTCCGCGGGCGGGCCTTCGACGAGGGTGCGGAGGAGGCGGTGCTCGTCACGCCCTCCGGTCTCGTGCTGGAGTCGGCCACGGCGAGCGTGCTGTGGTGGGAGGACGACACCCTGTGCCTGCCCTCGCCGCGGCTGCCCGTCCTGGCCGGGGTGACCGCCGGGCTCGTCCAGGAGCGGGCCCGGCGCTCGGGAGTCCGGGTCGCGTCTCGCGAGCGGACCGTGGCGGAGCTGGACGGCCGTGAGGTGTGGCTGGTCAACGCGCTGCACGGGATCCGGCCGGTGACGGGCTGGATCGGACGGCCGATGAAGGCGGCACCGGCGGCGCGTGCCGAAGAATGGCGAAATTGGCTGGACGACATCCTGGAGCCGCTGCCGACCGACTGAATTCCCCTGCCGAAAAGCTGCGCCGGGACACGTCCGGACGTGCTCAGAAAACTGCGCCGGATCGAATTGCCTTCGACCCGGCGCAGTTTCCGCTGCCTGAATTCAGCTCTTCTTCTGGGCGGGCTGATAAGCCCCCGGAACCATCCGCGTCGCGATCGCGATCCGGTTGTACGCGTTGATGACGGTGACCGCCCAGATCAGCGCCGCCACCTGAGCCTCGTCGAAGACCGCCGCCGCCTCGGCGTAGACCGCGTCCGGGACGTGGCCGTCGTGGACCAGGGTCACCGACTCGGTCAATGCCAGCGCGGCGCGCTCCCGTTCGGTGAAGAAGGGGGTCTCCCGCCAGGCGTTCAGCGCGTAGAGGCGCTGCTCGGTCTCGCCCTGGGCACGGGCGTCCTTCGTGTGCATGTCGAGGCAGAACGCGCAGCCGTTGATCTGCGAGGCGCGGATCCTGACCAGTTCCAGGATCTCCGGCTCCACCTTGGCGTCCTGGGCCGCGGAAACGGCGGCACCGTGCAGGGAACCCATCGCCGCGGAAACGCCGGGGGTTATCTTTTTGAGGGCTGCGCGGGATATGGAATCACTGTTGCTCATGGGCAGACTCTATCCACGAAAAGGACCGCCGAAGTCGCGGTCGCCGAAAAAGGCGGCGCGGTCCGGTCTCGCGCGGTGGATGTCACGACAGCCATGCCTTCCAGGTCGAGGCGTGGGTGTCGACCCATTTCTTCGCCGCCTCCTCCGGTGCCAGTTTCTGGTCGGCGATCATCAGGGAGACCTCGTTCTGGTCCTCGGTCGTCCACCTGAACTTCTTCAGGAAGGCCGCCGCCCTGCCGCCGCTCCTGGCGAAGTCCGCGTTGAGGTACTTCTGCAGCGGGGTGTGCGGGTAGGCGCAGGCGACCTTGTCGGGGTCGGCGTCGCAGCCCTCCTTGTACGCCGGCAGCTTCACCTCGGTCATGGGGACCTTCTTGAACAGCCACTGCGGGGCGTACCAGTACGTCAGGAAGGGCTTCTTCTCCTTCGCGAACTGCTTCATCTGCGTGATCTGCGCGGCCTCCGAACCGGCGAACACCACCTGGTAGTTCAGCTTCAGGTTCTTCACCAGCGCCTTGTCGTTGGTGACGTAGGACGGGGAGCCGTCCATCAGCTGGCCCTTGCCGCCGCTCTCCGCGGTACGGAACCGGTCGGCGTACTTGTTCAGGTTCTTCCAGTTCGTGACGTCCGGGTGCTGCTTGGCGAAGTACGTCGGGACGTACCAGCCGATGTGCCCGGTCACCCCGAGCCCGCCGCCCCGCCGGATCGTCTTCTTGTCGTCGACGTACCGCTTCTCCTGGTCGGGGTGGCCCCAGTCCTCCAGGATCGCGTCGACGCGGCCCTGGCTGAGCGCGTCCCAGGCGGGGACCTCGTCGACCTGGACGGTGTCGACGCGGTAGCCGAGCTTGTGCTCCAGGAGGTACTGGGCGACGGCGACGTTGGCCTGCGCGCCGACCCAGGACTGCACCGACAGGGTGAGGGTCTTGGCGCCCTGGGCGTTGGCGAACGGTGAGGCCTGCTTGGTCATGTCGGCGGCGCCGCAGCCGGTGAGCAGCAGCAGTGAGGCTCCGGCGGCCACCGCGGACGTGGTACGGACTCGCATGTCAGGCTCCCTTCCTGGCGCGGCGTTCCGTCGGCTGGGTCACCCGGTCGAGCATCAGGCCGAGGCAGACGATCGCGGCTCCGGCCACCAGACCGGTCGCCAGGTCGCCCTGGGCGAGGCCGAAGACGGCGTCGTAGCCGAGCGCGCCGCCGCCGACTAGACCGCCGATGACGACGACGGCGAGGACCAGGACCACGCCCTGGTTGACGGCGAGCAGCAGCGCCGGCCGGGCCAGCGGAAGCTGGACCTGGCGGAGTTGCTGGCCGCTGGTCGCGCCGAGGGAGCGCGCCGATTCCAGTGCCGCGGGGTCGACCTGGCGCAGGCCCTGGGCGGTGATGCGGACGACGGCGGGCAGGGCGTAGACCACGGCCGCGGCGACGGCGGGGGCGCGGCCGACGCCGAACAGGGCGACGACGGGGATCAGGTACACGAACTGCGGCATCGTCTGGAAGACGTCCAGGACGGGCCGCAGCAGCCGTTCGAGGCGGTCGCTGCGGGCGGCCGCGATACCGATGGCGAAGCCGAGGACCAGGGTGACGGCGACCGCCGCCAGCACCTGGGACAGCGTGTCCAGCGAGGGCTGCCAGACGCCGAGGACACCGATCGCGGCCATGGCCAGGACGGCGGTGAGCGCGGTGCGCCAGGTGCCGATCAGCCAGGCCAGGGCGGCCACCACGAGCAGGACCGACCACCAGGGCAGCCACTGCAGGCCGTCGCGGACCGGGTCGAGGACCCAGGTGGTGAAGTGGCCCGCCCAGTCGGCGGTGCCGCCCACGTAGGGCACGCCCGAGTACAGGTGGGCGGTCATCCAGTCAACGGCACGGTTGACGGGGTCGGCGATGTTCACCGTCCACGCGTCGGGCCAGTCGAGCCGGCCGACCAGCCGCCCGGCGAGGCCGACGGCGACGACGGCCACCAGGCCGTACGCCCAGTGTCCGCGCTCCTTGCGGTCCTCCCCGAGGCGCTCCCCCGCCGCGCCGGTCACCCGGTCCAGGACGACGGCGAGCAGCACGATCGGGATGCCGGCGGCGAGCGCCGCGCCCACGTCGACCGAGGCCAGCGCCTGGTAGACGCGGTCACCCAGGCCGCCCGCGCCGATCACGGACGCGATGACCGCCATGGACAGCGCCATCATGATCGTCTGGTTGAGGCCGAGCAGGAGTTCCTTGCGGGCCAGCGGGAGCCGCGCGGTCAGCAGGCGCTGCCGGGCGGTGGCGCCCAGCGACTCGACGGCTTCCAGGACGCCCTTGTCGGCGCCGCGCAGGCCCAGCGCGGTGAGGCGGGCCATGGGCGGGGCGGCGTAGACGACGGTGGCGAGGACCGCCGCGGGGACGCCGATGCCGAAGACGAGGACGACGGGCAGCAGGTAGGCGAAGGCGGGCAGCACCTGCATGGTGTCGAGGACCGGACGCAGCGCCCGGTCCGTGCGGTCGGACAGGCCCGTCGCCAGGCCGAGCAGGGCGCCCACGACAACTGAGGTGAGCACCGCGACGACCATCAGGGCGAGGGTCTGCATGGTCGGCACCCACATGCCGAGCAGACCGCAGGCGAGGAACGCGGCGGCGGTGCCGGCCGCGAGCCGCACCCCGGCGACCCGCCACGCGACGAGCCCGGCGAACGCGGTGACGCCGGCCCAGCCCGCCGCCAGCAGGACGAGGTAGACGGCGCGCACGGACAGCACGACGGCGTTGCTGAGATAGCCGAAGAAGTAGAGGAACAGGGGGTGGCTGTCCCGGTTGTCGATGATCCAGTCACTGGCGCTGGTGAGCGGCGCGGACACGTCGACGGTGAGCGCCTGCGGCCAGCTTCCGCCGGACCAGCGGGCGTTGGCGAGCGGGACGAGGACCGCCGCGGCGAGGGCGAGCAGCAGCAGCTTGTGCACGGCACGGTGTTTGAGGACACCGGGCAGCGCGATGCGGGGGACGGATGCGGTGACCGTTGCCATCAGACCGCCTCCTTTCGGAGCTCCGTTCCGGCCACGACGTCGAGGAGACGTTCGTGGTCGACGACTCCCAGGCACCGGCCGTCCTCCACGACACAGGCGGGCCGGCCGCTCTCGGCGACGACCCTGATCGCCTCGGCGACGACCGCGTCGGCGGGGAGCGCGCCGGGATGCTCGGGGCCGTCGCAGCCGCCGGGGCGCATGGCCGTACGGACGGTCATGACCTGCTCGCGCGGCACGTCCCGGACGAACTCGCGCACGTAGTCGTCGGCGGGCGAGCCGACGATCTCCTCGGGGGTGCCGAGCTGCACGATGCGGCCGTCGCGCATCAGGGCGATGCGGTCACCGACCTTGAGGGCCTCGTTGAGGTCGTGGGTGATGAAGACCATCGTGCGGCCCTCCTCGCGGTGCAGCCGCACGACCTCCTCCTGCATGTCGCGGCGGATCAGCGGGTCGAGCGCGCTGAACGGCTCGTCGAACAGCATGACCTCGGGGTCGACGGCGAGGGCGCGGGCCAGGCCGACGCGCTGCTGCTGGCCGCCGGACAGCTGGGCCGGCCTGCGCTGCTCCATGCCCTCGAGTCCGACCTTGGCGACCACCTCGGCGGCCCGCTTCCTGCGCTCGGCCCGGGAGACGCCCTGGACCTCCAGGCCGTACGCCACGTTGTCGAGGACCGTGCGGTGCGGCAGCAGGCCGAAGTGCTGGAAGACCATCGAGGCGCGGTGGCGGCGCAGTTCACGCAGCCGGGACCGGTCCATGGCGCGGACGTCCTCGCCGTCGATGTCGATCGTGCCCGCCGTCGGTTCGATGAGCCGGGTCAGGCAGCGCACCAGGGTGGACTTGCCGGAGCCGGACAGACCCATGACGACGAAGACCTCGCCCTTGCGCACGTCGAAGGAGACGTCACGGACGGCGGCGGTGCAGCCGGTGCGGGAGCGCAGCTCGGCCGCGGGCAGGGCGGCGAGTTCGGGGTCGGCGGGGACGCTCTCCGCCTTCGGGCCGAAGACCTTCCACAGTCCGTCCACGGAGAAGACGGAGCCGTCCGCGGTCGGCGCGGCGCTCGTGGTCGGCTCGGCCGACATGTTCGGGGTCGTCGTCATCACGCACCATCTCCCAGCAGTTCGGCGGCTTTTTCACCGACCATGAGGACCCCGATCATGGGGTTCACGGCGGGCATGGTCGGGAACACGGAGGCGTCGGCGATCCGGATGCCGTCCAGCCCGCGGACCCGCAGCTCGGGGTCGACCACCGCCAGCCGGTCGTCGACGGCGCCCATACGGCAGGTGCCCGCCGGGTGGTAGACGGTGTGGGCGACCTTGCGGGCGTACTCGCTCAGCTCCTCGTCCCCGGTCACGTCCGGGCCGGGGGCCACCTCGCGCCTGAGCCAGCCCGCCAGGGGCTCGGTCCGGGCGATCTCGCGGGCGATACGGATGCCGTCGACGAGGGTGCGGCCGTCGTAGTCGTCCTCGTCGGTGAAGTAGCGGAAGTCGAGAGCGGGCTTGACGGACGGGTCGGCGCTCTCCAGGTACAGCCGGCCGCGGCTCTTCGGCTTGGGAATGTTGGGGGTCAACGAGACGCCGTACGGCGGCCGTTCGTAGCCCAGGCGCTCCGGGTTGTCCGTGAAGGGGATCTGGTAGAAGTGGAACATCAGGTCGGGGCCCGCGTGTCCGGGATCGCGGCGCACGAACAGGCCCGCGTCGGAGTCCATCGCGGAGTTCTCCGGGATGGGCCCGCCGGTCTCCCACACGATCACCGACTCGGGGTGGTCGAGCAGGTTCTCGCCGACGCCGGGCAGGTCGTGCGCCACGGGTATGCCGAGCGCCTCCAGGTCCGCCTTCGGGCCGATGCCGGAGTGCAGCAGCAGCCGGGGCGAGTCGACGGCGCCCGCACACAGCAGGACCTCGTTGCGGGCCCGTACGAGGAGTTCCTCGCCGTCCTTGGTGCGGACGTGCACGCCGTCGGCGCGGGTGCCGTCCAGCTCCAGCCGGTACGCCCAGGTCTCCAGCAGGATCGTGAGGTTCGGGCGCTCGTCCATCACCGGGTGCAGGTACGCCACCGACGCGGACGACCGCTTGTTGTTCTCCGGGTGGTAGGCGAGGTCGAAGAACCCGACGCCGTCGTCGAACGGCTTCTGGTTGAAGCCCTCGACGCGCGGGACGCCGAGCGCGGTCTGCGCCGCGTCGACGAAGTCGCGGGCGATGGCGTTCCGGTCCTGCTCGTCCACCGGCACGATGTTGTTCAGGAGGCGCGCGTAGTACGCCTCCATCGGCACCGCGCCCCAGCCCTTGGCGCCGGCCGCCTCCCACTCGTCCCAGTCGGACGGCAGCGGCTTGAACGCGATGAGGGTGTTGTGGCTGGAACAGCCGCCGAGGACGCGGGCGCGGCTGTGCCGGATGTGCGAGTTGCCGCGCGGCTGCTCGGTGGTCGGGTAGTCGTAGTCGAGTTCGCCGCCGAGCAGGCCCATCCAGCGGCGCAGCGTCAGCACGTCGTCGCGGCCGACGTCGCTCGGACCGCCCTCGATGACGGCGACGGTGACGTCGGGGTTCTCGGTGAGACGGGAGGCGATGACGGATCCTGCGGTGCCACCGCCGATGACGACATAGTCGTAGACGTGGGGGGTCTGGGACATGGTGGTACTCACTCCAGGGGGATCGAACCGGTGGATCGAGGAAGGGGGCTCAGCGGCTCAGCCCGTGAACCACCGGACCGGCTTCGGCGCGAGGTTCTGGTAGACGTGCTTGGTCTCGCGGTACTCGGCGAGTCCGGCGGGGCCCAGTTCGCGGCCCACCCCGCTCTTGCCGAAGCCGCCCCACTCCGCCTGCGGGAGGTAGGGGTGGAAGTCGTTGATCCAGACGGTGCCGTGGCGCAGCCGGCCCGCCACCCGCCGGGCCCGTCCCGCGTCGGCGGTCCAGACGGCGCCCGCGAGGCCGTACTCGGTGTCGTTGGCGAGGGCCACCGCCTCGTCCTCGGTGCGGAAGGTCTCGACGGTGAGGACCGGCCCGAAGACCTCCTCCCGGACCACCCGCATCTCGCGGTGGCACGCGTCCAGCACGGTCGGCTCGTAGAAGTAGCCGGTGTCCGGGCGTTCGGCGGAGGGCTCGGGCCGCCTGCCGCCGGTGCGCAGCACCGCGCCCTCGGCGAGCGCGGAGGCGACGAAGTCCTCCACCTTGGCGCGCTGCTGCTCGGAGACGAGGGGGCCGCACTCGACGCCGTCCGCCGTGCCGCGTCCGAGGCGGATCCTGCCCGCCCGGCGGGCGAGTTCGGCGACGAAGCGTTCCCCGACGGACTCCTCGACGATGAGCCGGCCGCCCGCCGAGCAGACCTGGCCGCTGTGGATGAACGCCGCGTTGAGGGCCTGGTCGACGGCGGTGTCGAAGCCCTCCTCGGTGGCGCAGGCGTCGGCGAACACGACGTTGGGGTTCTTGCCCCCGAGTTCGAGAGCGACCTTCTTCACGGACGGGGCGGCCGCCTGGGCCACCTTCGTGCCGCTGGCCAGACCGCCGGTGAAGGAGACCAGGTCGACGTCCGGGTGTTCGGCGAGGCGGGCACCGACCGAGTGCCCGGGGCCGGTGACGATGTTGGCCACACCGGCGGGCAGTCCCGCCTCGGCCAGCAGGTCGATGAGGGCGACCGTGGTCAGCGGTGTGATCTCGCTCGGCTTGACGACGAAGGTGTTGCCGGCGGCCAGCGCGGGGGCGATCTTCCAACTGGCCTGGAGCAGCGGGTAGTTCCACGGGGTGATCAGCGCGCACACGCCGATGGGCTCGTGTACGACGACGCTGTGGATGTCGGGCGAGCCCGCGTCGACGACCCGGCCCGGCGCCTCGGCGGCGACGAGGTCGGCGAAGTACCGGAAGGCGTCGGCGACACAGTCGATGTCGACCCGGCCCTCCTCCACGGTCTTGCCCGCGTCGCGGCTCTCCAGCAGGCCGAGCCGCTCACGGTCGCGGACGAGGAGGTCGGCGACGCGGCGCAACAGGGCCGCGCGCTCGGCGACGGGGGTGCGCGGCCAGTCGCCGTGGTCGAAGGCGTGCCGGGCGGCCGCGACCGCCAGGTCGGTGTCCTTCTCGTCGCCCTCCGCGACCACGGCGAAGGGCAGGGCGTCCGCGGGGTCGAGGATCTCGCGCGTCGCGCCGGAGACCGCTTCCAGCCACTCTCCTCCCGCGTGAATGGTTTTGTTCATCTGAGGTACTTGGGGTTCGGCGGTTTCCGCCATGATCCGATGTGCCTTCCGTTCCTGTTCACTGCCCCCGCGTCACAGCCGTCTCACTTTCGAGGACCGTGTCCGCCTGCCCTCGACCTCTCGTTGCATGCGCAATCCATGGCTGAAAGTGCGCTGCGTCACTGAGAATGCGGGTAATTGGGGCGAAAGGGATGCGGAGATGTGACGCGCGCCACGGAATTCCGCTGATGTCCGTGTATGAGGCGGCGCGGCAAACGGCGACGGGACCGGATCGACGTGGACCGTGAAGGTCGGCGTCGGGCCGGTCCCGTGGACAGCGGGGCAGCGGGGGGAAGTGCGGAGGTCGTGGTCAGTCGACCGCCGCCGGGTCGCAGCCCCCGAGGGAGGGGCAGAACCAGTCCAACGCCGTGGTGAGGACCTCGAGCTCGTCGTCCCCGCCGTCCGAGTCGGGGCCGTAGGCGGCGATCGCGTAGATGTTGCCGTCGGCGGCCACGAAACGTTCGTCGTAGACGTGCCAGACGCCGACGTCGGGTTCACCCTTGATGGAGTCGGCCAGGTACTCCAGCCGGGAACCGGTGAACTCGCCGTCGTCGAGGTTGCGCAGTCTCAGCTTGTCGAAGCCGGCCGGCTTGGGGGTCTCGGCGGACAGGTACAGGTCGAACGAGGCGTCCGGCGACTCCTCCGCGACCTGGTACACCTGCAGCCGGTGTTCGCTGTCCGCGCTGCGGTAGTTGACCACCGCGATGCCGTACGACGAGTCCACCGTGCTGCGCGTCCACCCCTCGGGCCGGGCGATCCGGAAGCCCTCGTCGTCCTCGAACGTCTCGTAACCGGTGGGGAGTTCGGGGAGGGTGGGGCTGGGCGAGGCGGTGTCCTCGGTGGGCGACCCGGTCACCTCCGTCGGCTGCGTGGGCTCGGGCGTCGGGGACTCGCTCGCCGCGACCGTCCGGTTGCCCTTGCCGTCGTCGTCCCCGGTGTCGACCACCAGGGTCAGCACCAGACTCACGGCGACACCGACCGCGGCGGCCCCGATCAACACGGACCAGACGAGCCGCCGGCTCATCCCGCCCACCGTCGCCGGAGGTGCCGGCTGCCGGTCGGCGGACGGCCACTGGGCGGAGGGCCAGTCGGAACCGACCCCGACCCCGACTCCGGCGCCAGGCCAGTCCGGCCCGGCACCAGCGGTTCCGACGGGAGGCCAGTCCGACCCAGCGCCACCGGCCCCCGCGGAAGGCCAGTCCGGTCCTGCACCGATCCCGGCGGAGGGCGCGCCCCCGGTCGACACCTCCGTGGGGGACCAGGCGCCGGCGTCGGCGGCCGTCGCTCCCGTCGGCGACCACCCATCGCCGTCGCCGACCGCAGGTTCCACGCCTCCCGGCCCGTGCCAGGTGCTCGGCCCACCGGCGGCCGGCCATCCACCGGGCGGAGCGGAGGGCGCTCCGCCCGCCACGGCGGGGCCTGCGGACGCCGCCGCCGGCCAGACGGCCGGGTGCGCGTCCGGACCGGCGGTCGGCGTACCGGCACCGGCGGCCACCTCACCCGAGGTGGCCGGGTCAACGGGCGCCACCGGCCAGGTCGCCGGGTGCGCGTCCGGACCGGCGGTCGGCGTACCGGTACCGGCGGC
Organism: Streptomyces sp. NBC_00289; assembly: GCF_041435115.1. Classification (NCBI taxonomy): domain Bacteria; kingdom Bacillati; phylum Actinomycetota; class Actinomycetes; order Kitasatosporales; family Streptomycetaceae; genus Streptomyces; species Streptomyces sp. NBC_00289. The sequence continues at coordinate 4,257,588 of NZ_CP108046.1, forward strand.
CGCCGCACCCGGAGCCGCCGGGGATGCGGGCGCCTGGGCAGCCGGGGGTGTGTCCGTCGGAGCGTCGGTCCCGGGTGGCTCGGCGCCTGGCGGTGCACCGGCCGGGGGACCCGGCTGCCCGTTCGCCGGGGCGCTTCCGGTCGGCGGCTCGGCCCCGGGCGACGCGCCGTCCGAGGCCCCACCGCCCGGCGGGTCCGCCTTCGGGCGCCGCTCTGTCGGAGGGCTCGCGACGGGCGGCCAGGTGCTCGGTGGTTCGGTCGGTGTCACCGGGGGCCAGGCCGGGGCGAAGTCCGGTCTGGCCGGAGGCGGTGGTGTGGTCGGGGCGGTGCCGCGGGTGTCGTCGTCCTCCCAGCGCTGGGTCTCCTCGTTCCAGAACCGCTCTCCCCCGCTCACGGTGTCCCCCTCACATCCCCAGCAGACCCGCGACGGCGCCGGCCGAGGCGAGGACGCTCAACAGGGCCTGGGAGTCGGTGAGCAGTTCCCGCAGGCGCTCCCGGCGGGTCGGCGCGGCCTGGCCGGTGCGGGTGATCTCGTCCTCCGTCTCGGCGAGCTCGGCGGCCAGCGCGGCCGTCTGCTCGCTGCCGCGCACCCGCTCCAGGTCCGCGCGCAGCTCGCGCACCGCTTCGAGGAGTTCCTCGGCGGCCCGGTCGCGCTGCGGGGCCGTGCCGTGATGGCTCTCGGCCCGCGCGTGGCTCCCGATGGCGAAGGTGCTCTGTGAGACGTCGCCGAGGCTGACGTTCGGCTCATCCGTTGCCATCGGTGCCCGGTCCCTTCTGCGGCGCGGCGCCGCCGGTCGTGGAGTTGGTGCCGGAGGTGTGGGTGGAGGAGGCGGAGGCGTGCGAGCCGACGGCGAAGGTGCTGCCCTCGACCCGGTCGATGTTCACTCCACCGTTGCTGACGTTGACGATCTTCTGGACGAACTCGCCGGTCAGGTAGCCGGACGCCTCGAGCGCGACCCGCACCCCGTTCGCGACGCGGTCCTGCACGCTCTTGAGGTAGCGGGCGACGTCCATCTCCTGGAAGAGGGACCCGGCGGGCACCGAGCCGAGCTCCCGCACGGACAGCGCCGGCCCGTCGGGCAGCGCGCCCGCGTAGCCGCCGGTCAGCAGCCGCCAGGCGTAGAGCAGGCCCCGTCCGAGGCTGACCACGGAGGCTGCCGCGGACCCGGGCACCCGGGCGAGGGCCCAGGCGGCCTTGCCGAACACGTTGTTGTGACGGAAGCGGTGAGCCGTACGGTCGGCGTTCTTGAAGTCCTCCCGGATCGGCGTCAGCACGTGCGGGGCGATCTCCAGCATGAGCATGCGGCCCTGGGTGTGGATGCGCACGAAGACCGTGACGACCAGTTCCTCCTCCCAGCCGCCGACGCGGACGCGGAGGAAGTGCCGCCGTTTCTCGGCGCCCTCCTCGACGGCCCGTGCCCGGTGGTCCTCGAAGGCCTGCGGGTGGTACGGCGCCTCGTCGCGCCGCCGCAGCCCCTCGGCCGGCAGGAACACGCACTCGTCGATCTCCAGCCAGCGCAGCCGGTCACGGCCCAGGTGGCCGGCGTACTCGGCGGGCAGCCGCAGCTGTTCGATCAGCGGGCGGATCGTCTCCAGGATCGTGCGGTTGCTGATCGGCTGCTGCTTCTTCATGCCGTCGGGCCGCAGCTCGACGGCGAGGACCCAGGTGTCGTAGGCGGCGCCCGCCCCGCAGAACGGACGCGTCTCGTGGTACATGATCAACGGGGCGTGCTGTTCGTGCCGGATACGGGCCTTGAGCCGCTGGAAGCGGTGGCTCTCGCTCTGTTCCGCCGGGTCGCCGGCCGCGTCTGGGAAGCGCTGCGGGGACAGCTCGGCGGCCATGACGCGGGCGAACTGGCCCCGTTGCGCGGCCAAGCACAGCGCGATCAGCGCGAACAGGGCGAGCGTGAGCCAGGCCCGCCAGGGTTCGATCAGGTCGCCGAAGTCGCCGGAGCTCGGGAACACCAGGTCGGACGGGGAGGTCGAGTCGCCGTACGAGCCGCCGTAGCCGTAGGAGTCGTCGTACGAGGAGCCGCTGTCCGAACCGGCGTCGAACGCGGCGAGGACCGTGACGACGAGGAAGACCGTGAAGATGATCCGGCCCCACCAGCGGATGAGGAAGGCGGGCAGCAGCCGGTACAGCGGCGGGTCCGCCCGGTGGCCGCGGATCCAGGACGCGAGGGCCAGCAGCAGGCTGGGCGCGAGGAATCCGGCCAGCAGGCCGCCGCTCAACGGTAGTCCGACCACCCACAGGCCGAGGATCAGCCCGGCCCACAGCAGCTCCTGGCGGCGGGCCCGCAGGGCGTGCGCGAGGACGCGGGCCGCGTCGTAGCCGAGGGAGGGCGCCACGATCCGCTGTTCGTTGAGGTGCAGTTCCCGGATGACCCGGTCGCGGTATCCCGAGTCGAGATAGGTGCCCGCGCACAGCAGCCGGGTGGCCTCGCTGGCGTGTGGCGCGGTGGGCGGTGGTACCGGTGGTGCGCCGGTGTGTGCCGGCTGTGTCGGCTGTGGTTGCTGCGGCACGTATGCGGTGCTCACGCCACTCCCCCGATGCGTGGAAAGACCCTTGTCAGAAGTTCAGTTGACAAACGGTCAGCATAGGGGGACGGGTGGGACCGGGGGAACCGGAATACCGCCCACTGGGCGAGGCCCGCCTGCTCTTCGATGTCTCCGACGGCACGGACGGGATCTCGCTGCGCGCCCTGCGGGGCCGGCTGGACCTGGAAGCCGGACACCTGAGCCGGACGGCCCCGGCCGACGGACCTCGCTGCCGGGAACCGTCACGAGCGCGGCCGGGAACCGTCACGGGCACTGGAGGCCCGCCGGGCAGAAGGAGGCCAGCGCGGTGGTGAGCGGCTCGCGCACCTGCGCGGGGGCCAGGCGCTCGGGGCCGCTGGAGCGGATCGCGTACAGGGTGCCGTCGGCCGTGCGGAACCGGTGGTCGACTACCTGCCGCGGGCCCTTGTCCGTGTCGTCGTAACGGTAGGTGAGCTCGGACCAGGCCGCGCCGGAGGTGCGGTCCAGGACCTGGTAGCCGGGCTGGCGCGCGAAGCCGTACCCGGGATCGCGCTCGGCCAGGTCCAGGGACTGGGCCGGGGTGTCCTCGGCGAGCTGGAAGATCTGCAGTTGCCGGCCGCCGGCCGGGGCGTCGTAGTAGACCACCGCGGCCAGCTGCCCCTGCTTCTGTCTGCGGGTCCAGCCCTCGGGGACGTCGATCGTGAAACCGACCGGGTCCTCGGCACGGCGGTAGCCGGTGGCGGAGGACGGAGACAGGGACGGGGACGCGGGCGGGGAAGTGGACTCCGGAGGCGAGGAGACAGCGGGCGCGGAGGCGGGGGGCGCGGAGGTGGTGACCGTGACACTCCGCGCGGGGCCGGCACCGCCGTGGGTGTCGTCGCCTCCGCCGCCCGCGTCACGGATGAGGAACCAGACCCCGGTGCCGGCGCCCGCGCCCAGCACGACGGCGGCGGCGAACGCGGCGAGCACCCGGCCGGCCCGGCGGGGACGAGCGAGGGGCGGCGCGTACGGCGGCGCGTACGGCGGCGCGGCGGGCGGGGTCACGTACGCGGGTGTGGCGGGCGAGGGAACGTACCCGGGGGTGAGCGGCGGGGGCATGGCGCCCGGGGCGAACGGTGGTGGCAGGGTGCCGCGGGTCTGGGTCTCGGCGGAGGCCCACGGCGGCAGGGGCGGGTCCGCCGGCCCGGCCTCCCCCGTGCCCCAGGCCGCCTGGCCCCGGTCCTCGCTCGGCTCGTGCGCCGCCCCGGAACCGGAACCGGAGCTGTAGCCGCTGCCGGTGCTGCCGCCGTTGCCGTCGCCGGTGCTGCCGCCGTTGCCGTCGCCGTAGCCGTCGCTGTTCCAAGCGCTCATCGCGAACCCCCCGAATCACCCCACCAGGTAACGCTCCCGACGGTAGCGGCGGAAACGGGAACGGGCCCTGTTCCGGCCGAAACCGGAACAGGGCCCGTGCGCGCTCGTGACGAAGCCGTCGAGAAGGCTCAGATGAGGCCGAGGGAGCGAACCGCCTCGCGCTCCTCCTCGAGCTCCTTCACCGACGCGTCGATACGCGCGCGGGAGAACTCGTTGACGTCCAGGCCCTGGACGATCTCGTAGACGCCGTCCTTCGTGGTGACCGGGAAGGAGGAGATGAGGCCCTCCGGAACGCCGTACGAACCGTCCGACGGGATGCCCATGGAGGTCCAGTCGCCGTCCGCCGTGCCGTTGACCCACGTGTGGACGTGGTCGATGGCGGCGTTGGCGGCGGAGGCGGCCGAGGACGCGCCACGCGCCTCGATGATGGCCGCACCGCGCTTGGCGACGGTCGGGATGAAGTCCTCGGCCAGCCACTTCTCGTCGTTCACGACCTCGGCCGCGTTCTTGCCGGCGACCGTCGCGTGGAAGATGTCCGGGTACTGGGTGGCGGAGTGGTTGCCCCAGATGGTCAGCCGCTTGATGTCGGCGACCGTCGAACCCGTCTTCTTCGCGAGCTGGGTCAGCGCGCGGTTGTGGTCGAGTCGGGTCATCGCGGTGAAGCGCTCCGCCGGTACGTCCGGGGCGGCGGCCTGGGCGATCAGCGCGTTGGTGTTGGCCGGGTTGCCGACGACGAGGACCTTGATGTCGTCCGCGGCGTTGTCGTTGATGGCCTTGCCCTGCGGCTTGAAGATGCCACCGTTGGCGGAGAGCAGGTCGCCGCGCTCCATGCCCTTGGTGCGCGGGCGGGCGCCCACCAGGAGGGCGACGTTGGCGCCGTCGAAGGCGACGTTCGGGTCGTCCGAGATGTCGATGCCCTGGAGCAGCGGGAACGCGCAGTCGTCCAGCTCCATGGCCGTGCCCTCGGCGGCCTTCAGCGCGGGGGTGATCTCCAGGAGGCGCAGCTTGACCGGCACGTCCGCGCCGAGCAGCTGGCCGGAGGCGATGCGGAAGAGCAGGGCGTAACCGATCTGGCCGGCCGCGCCGGTGACGGTGACGTTCACGGGAGTGCGGGTCATGGCGTTCTCCGTATGACAGCTGGCGGTGGGGCGTCCCTGCCCCGGGGGTACGGGATCCCCGTCCCGGCTTGTGGCCGGTGACCGCCGCGATGATCGATCACGGGTATGGATGATCGATCTCTTGGCGTCAAGAGAGATCCAGCGGTCAGGCTATCGCGCTCGCGGGATCCCGGACGTCCGGGTCCGTGTGGCCCACCCCACAGAGCCGCACAAAGGGGCGGCCGCCCGGTCGGGAGAGGAGGGACGCGGACGACCGCCGATGGGGGTACCGGTTACCGGACTCCCGTGGGGGTACCGTCCGCCTGCCCACGTTTCGGAATGCCATTCCTGCCGGAGACCGAATGTTCGGCACGGTGCGCCGCGAAGCGCCGCGGGACACCGCATGGTGCCTCACGGCGACTCCCGGCACCCCGTCGCCGCCGCCGTCCGGGCACCGCAGGCCCCGGACGGCCGCCCCCGCTTCGCTACCTCGTGCAGCCCTTCTTCCCGGATGCCAGCGTGGCGCAGACCGTGGCCTGGCCGGCGTCCTTCACCGCCACCATCGGCGTGTACGCGATCGTGTCGCCGGCCACCGTGATGTTCCCCCTGCGCACGGTACGGCCGACCGTCACCCGCACCTCGTCCCCGGGGGCGGCCCGGGTGATACGTCCCCACGCCGCCCCGCAGGTCGCGCTGTACCGGACCTCGACCACGGTCGCCCCCACGCTCACCGTCCCGGTCGTGGCCACCCGCTCGCCGCTGCACCCCATGCTCTCCGCGTCCTTGCCCTCACAGGCGGCGCCGGAGCACCTCACTCCGGCGGGCAGGTCACGCTTCGCACCGAGAGGCGGCGCGGGCGACCCGGCGGCGACCTGGTCCTTCTTCTGTCCGCCGCCGTCCATCAGGAACAGCACCCCGCCGAGGACGGCCAGCGCGCCGACGACACCGACGAGGAACGCCACCCAGCGCCGCCTGCCACCGGGCGACGGAGGCGGAGGCGGAGGCGCCGACGCGGACGGAGAGGACGGTGGCGAGGACGACATCGAGGTCGCTCCCGCGTACCCGGCCGCCGCCCCCCGCGAGCCCACACGGCCCGTCCCGCCGCCGCTCCCGACAGCGTCCTGCACCTCGGGCGCCGTCGGCTGGAGCGGCACCGTGGGGGACACACCCGCGGGTCCGGCGATGCCCGGTGTCACGGTCGCGCTGCCGCCCTTGCGGGCCGTCCTGCCGCCCTTGGCGTTCGCCGGCGGCGGGCCGAACTCGCCGAGCGCCGCCCGCGCCTGGGAGATCCGGACCGCCTCCATGGTCCGGTCGTGGCGCATCTCCGAGCGGCTCCAGGCACGCTCGGCGAGCTCCCACATCGTGGTCAGGTGAACGGTGTTGGTTCCGGTGACCTCGGCCAGGGCGACTATCGCGCCCTTGGGCGCGAGGAGCCGGCCGTTGAGATAACGCTCCCAGGACGTCTTGCTGTAGCCGGTGCGGTCGGCCACCGCCGCGACACTCAGACCGCCGCGGTCCACCAGCCTCCGCAGCTGGCTCGCGAACTCCCTGACCTGCGGATCGAGTTCATCCGGCAAGGCCCTCCAACGAGGCATCACTTCCCCCCTCTTCCCCCCGGTTCGTGCTGGCTGTCCCCCGGTTGTTCCGGTCGGCCCGCCCTCCTCCCGTGTGCGGTCGTCCCCCGAGTCCCCGTTCCGCCCGTTCTGGCCTACCCACAGGGATGCGCCCGGTCGGGATCCCAGTTCCCGTCTCAGGGGCGCACAGGAGCGTCGGGACGCGGGCGCACGCCGTCGCACGCCCCGGCATATGCGAGGGACGTCCGGACCCGTCCGAACCATCCCGATTACCACGCTAACCCCGCCGCCGGACGACGTCGGGCCGCCTGCACGAAGTTGCCGGCCGGTCACCGCGGCGAGCGCGCAAGGCCGGTCACCGCGGCGAGCGCGCAAGCCGGTGTCACAGGGCGAGCGCGCAAGGACGGTCACCGCAGGGAGCGCCCGAGGCGGGTCACAGCCGCGGGCGCAAGGCCGGTCACCGCAGCGAACACACAAGGCCGGTCACCGCAGCGAGCGCACAAGCCGGTGTCACAGGGCGAGCGCGCAAGGACGGTCACCGCGGCGAGCGCCCGAGGCGGGTCACAGCCGCCGGCGCGGCGGGCCGGCACGGTCGCCCCCGTGCGTCACCCGCGTGCCCGGCTCACCCGAGGGCGACGGCGCCGACCACACCGGTCAGCACCAGCGCGAGGAGCAGCAGCACGGCGTAGAGCAGCACCCGTCCGCCCGGTCCGCGGCCACCGCCCCCGCTCGCCTCGGGGGGCGTGTCCCACCAGGGCAGGGTGGGGTCGTCCTCGTACTCCTGGCCGGCGGCCGGCCGGTCGGGCATCGCCGCCGGGCGGGGCCAGGCCTGGACCGCCAACTCCCAGCGGATGCCGTGCCGTTCGGGATCCACTCCCGCGACCCGGCACAGGGCGACGACCGCCTGTCGGGGCGGGGGCTGGGTGGCGTTCAGGTAGCGGTGCCAGGAGGACTTGCTGTACGCGGTGCGCGCGCCGAGCGCGACCAGGCTGAGCCCGGTGCGGTCCTTGAGGAGCCGCAGCTGTTCCACGAGGTGCCGTACCTCCGGCGGCAGGTCGTCCGGCAGCGGCTGCCAGGCGCTCATCGCTCACCTCCACGGCGTTCCTCGCGTTGCCCGGTCCGAGCGGACTGACGACGTCGGAGGGGTGCTCGGTTCCCGTGCTGCGCCCGACCGGACGCCCGCCGCCGTGGCAGAGCGCGGACAACATGGCGGAACTGTCACACCCCTGCCACAGCGGACGGACAGCGGTTGAACAGGTCGTTCGCCGTGCAGGAGGGTGGGTCCCGGCGGCGGTCCGTCCTTGCTCGGGGGAGAGGACGGGCCGCCGTCCGTATGCGTCCGGGACACCCGTCCCGGGCGGCTGTCAGCCGCCGCTGCTGACGGTGAAGTGCAACGTGTCCTTCAGGAACGGGATCTGCAGCAACGGGTGCGGCTGCGCCATCAGGGCCAGCAGGACGATCGCGGCGCCGAGCACACCGTAGGTGACGATGTCGGTGAAGCGGGAGCGTACGGCGAGCATGCCGACGTCCGGCAGGAGCCAGCGCAGGAGGCCGCCGGCCAGCAGCGCGGCGCCGATCAGCAGGGTCCCGTAGCGGAACACGTCCAGCGCGGTCAGCAGCAGGCCCAGGGCGACCGTGCTCAGCACGGCGAGGATCGGCCACTGCCGGGCGGGTGCCGGGGCGTCACCGGGCGCGGCCCGGCCACCGCCCTCCGGGCGCGCGGTGTCCCTGGTGAACAGCGGGAACCGGCGCGTCGTACGCCGGGGGCGTCCGTCGGCGTCGGGCGCGCTGACGGGGTCCCGTACCTCGATGTCCTCGGTCTCGCCGGGGGTGTCCTCAGCCGGCACTGCGCTCCGCCGCCTCGACCACGTTGACGAGCAGCTGGGCACGGGTCATCGGGCCGACGCCGCCCGGGTTGGGGGAGATCCAGCCGGCCACCTCGGCGACGCCCGGGTGGACGTCGCCCACGATCTTGCCCTCGGCGCTGCGCGAGACGCCGACGTCGAGGACGGCCGCGCCCGGCTTCACGTCGTCCGGCCGGATCAGGTGGGCCGAACCGGCGGCCGCGACGATGATGTCCGCCCGCCGCAGGTGGGCCGCCAGGTCACGGGTGCCGGTGTGGCACTGGGTCACCGTCGCGTTCTCGCTGCGGCGGGTCAGCAGCAGCGGCATCGGGCGGCCGATGGTGACGCCACGGCCGACGACCACGACCTCCGCGCCCTTGATCTCGACGCCGTAGCGGCGCAGGAGGGTGAGGACGCCGTTGGGGGTGCAGGGCAGCGGGGCCGGCTCGTTCAGGACCAGGCGGCCGAGGTTCATCGGGTGGAGGCCGTCGGCGTCCTTGTCCGGGTCCATGAGCTCGAGGATGCGGTTCTCGTCGATGCCCTTGGGGAGCGGCAGCTGCACGATGTAGCCGGTGCAGGCCGGGTCCTCGTTCAGCTCGCGTACGACTGCCTCGATCTCCTCCTGCGTCGCCGTGGCCGGCAGCCCGCGCTGGATGGAGGCGATGCCGACCTCGGCGCAGTCGCGGTGCTTGCCGGCGACGTACTTCTGGCTGCCGGGGTCGTCCCCGACGAGGATCGTGCCGAGGCCGGGCGTGACGCCCTTCTCCTTCAGCGCCGCCACGCGGGCGGTCAGGTCGGACTTGATCGCGGCTGCGGTGGCCTTGCCATCGAGAATCTGGGCGGTCATGGCCCCATCCTCGCGGATGACGGGGTCCCGGTTCCAATCCGGGGTCCCGGGGCAGCCTGGATCGCATGATCATCGATGTTGCACTTGCACAACACATGCGGATTGCGGCTGGACAAGTAAGTACAGGCTAAAGAACGATGGCCTGAACAGTGCCGCGGGCAGCTCATCGGGGGGATGAACCGCTTCTGTAGAACCTTCCTCCGCACGGTGCCGCGCGTCGTCCCCGCACTTGGACAACGGAGGAAACACCGCCATGAGTTTCGGCGACCCGAACAACCCCTACGGCGCGCCGCAGGGCCAGCAGCAGGGCTACGGCTACCCGCAGCAGCAGCCCCAGGCGCCCGGATACGGCTACCCGCAGGCTCCTCCGGTGCACTACGGCATGCCCGCCGGCCCGACGACGATGCCCGGCACGGTGAGCGCGGCCCGCGTGATGCTCTGGGTCATCGCGGGTCTGCAGATCCTCGGCGTCGCCCTGTTCGCCTTCGCCGCCGCGAGCGTCAACGCGGCGAAGAACGACGACGAGCTCAAGGACAACGCCAACTTCCAGCAGCTCGCCGACTACTCGTCCGGCATGCTGTGGGGCCTCACCATCTTCGCGGTGGCCTGGACGGTGTTCACGATCGTGCTGGCGGTGAAGTTCAACTCCGGCGGCAACGGCGTCCGGATCACGACCCTGGTCTACGGCATCATCACCGCGATCCTCGGCATCTACCCGTTCGTCGTCGTGGGCCTCATCCACACGGTGCTCGCCATCCTGATCGCCGTGTTCGTCGGCAACTCCAACGGCGCCGCCTGGTTCAACCGCCCGCGCTACTGACGGGCCCCACCCGAACCCGCCGCACTCGAACGCGCCTCCGACTGAACAGTTCGCGCCAATCACATCCAAGGGCCGTGTCTCACCCGTACGAGGGGGACACGGCCCTGGTGCGTCGCCCTACTCTGGCCCGTGTAGCCGTCAGGCACGGGGAGACGCACCTTGTACAGCATCATCGTGGTACCTCCGCCGACCACGGAGGACGAGGAAAACCGCGCCCAGCGGCGGCTCGCACCCGGCGAGCGGCTCGGCTTCGGGCGGTCCGCACGGGAGTCCGACCTGCGCATCGCGCACGACGGGGTGTCCCGCAGGGCCGGTGAGATCCGCGCGCAGGGCGCCTTCTGGACCCTGAGCAACCTCAGCGCCCGCCGGACGCGCTACTTCGCGGTCCTCGCCGCCCTGTGCGAACCGCGTCTGCGCGGCGCGCCGCACGCCCCGCCGCCCACCGTCGACCACGTGGTCGAGCGGCTGCGTCCCACCTGGCCGGCCGCGTCCCGTACGTCGGTGCAGTGGAACATCGACTACCCGGCGGTGAAGCTGCGCCTCAAGCCCGGCCCGGAGACCGCGGAGCCGGGCCCGCGGCTGAACGGCAAGAAGGAGTTCCCGGTGTCCCTGGCGCTCCGCTTCGACCTGGTCCGGGAGGACGACCTCGTCGTCCTGGCCACGCCGTCCGGCCGGGTCTCGCGGTGACCGGGCCCTACGCCGTGCCGGTCCCCAAGGGGTACCGCGTCGGCGACTGGGAGGTGCGCTCGCCGATCGCGACGGGCGCCTTCGGAAGCGTCTACGAGGGCCGGCGCACCGGCGAGCCCCGTGCCGGCGAGGGCCTCCCCCGCACGGCCGCCCTCAAGTTCCTGCCCACCGGCACGGGCACCCCCCGGCAGCTGACCCATCTGCGCGAACTCGTGGACCGCGAGGTCGAGTTGCACCGCCGGCTCAAACGCCCGCGGCTGATCCGGATGTACGAGACCCTCACCGTCGACGACCCCGGCCGCCCAGGCCTCGACGGCGCCACCGTCCTCGTGCTGGAGAAGGCGGAAGTCTCGCTGGCGGCGCTGCTCGGCGCGCGGCCGCGTCCGGACGGCGGTCCGGCCCTGCTCGCGCAGATCTGCGAGGGGCTGGCGCAACTGCACCGCGCGGGCTGGGTGCACGGTGACCTGAAGCCGGCCAACGTGCTGCTGATGAAGGACGGTTCGGCGCGGCTGGCCGACTTCAACATGGCCGCGGAACTGGAGGGCACGCACGCGTACACCCCCGCCTTCTCCACCCCCGACTACACCCCGCCGGAGCTGCTCTGGTCGGAGATCGGCGACCGCGGCCGCCGGATCCGCCCGTCGGCCGACGTCTGGGCGTTCGGTGTCCTCGCCCACCTCGTCCTCACCGGCTCCTTCCCGCTGCCCGGCGGCACCCCGACGGCCCGCCGGGACGCCGCCGCCGCGTACGCCCGGGGCAGCGACGAGCTGCGACTGTCCCCCGAACTGCCGGACGCCTGGCGGGAGATCGTGCGGGGCTGCCTGGCCCGTACGCATGCGGCGCGTATCACCACGGAGAGTCTCCTGCGCCGGGTGGAGGCGGCGGCGGGCACCGGCCGGTCCGCGCGGCTGCCCCGTCTGTTCGCCCGGCGCGGCCGCCGCTCCGGCCCCCTGCTGATCGCCGGCGCGTCCGCCGCGACCGTCGCCGTCGTGGCGCTCGGGTACGGCATCACCACCTGGGCCGGCGACGGCGCGAACGGCGATCGCGCCGGCGTGGCTCCCACGAACGCGGTGAACGCCACCGCCGCCGCGTACGGCGCGGACGACCTCCGTACCGACCGGGGCATTCCGGCGGCCTACCGCCTGCTGATCGTGGAAACGGCGCACGACTGCGACCGGTCTGCCGTCAGTCCGCCCCTGATCGCCGCCATGCTGAAGGTGGAGAGCGACTTCGACCCGGCCCTGTCCGACCCCGACATGAACGAGTACGGCATCGCCCGCTGGACCCCGAGCGTGCTGCGCTGGTGGATGAACGAGGACGGCACACCCGGGGAGGCGGTCCCCGAACCGCCCTTCCCGCCCGCCGAGTCCATCCCGGCAATGGGCCGGTACCTGTGCTGGATCGCCCCGCGCCTGGACCCCGACCTGCCGGGCGACCGCGGGGTGTTGATCGCCGCCGCCTACCGGACGTCGTTCGACAAGGTGAACGACGCGGCCGGAGTGCCCCCGAAGTACCGCGCCTACGCCGACCGCGTCGCCCACTACCTCAAGGAGTACACGCCACCGGGCCGGAAGTGACCCTGGGACTTCCGAGGTACCGCGTCCGCCCGTACGCGCACGGCGGCACGTACGGGCAGGAATCGTCGGACACGGCCTAGTGGAAGAAGTGCCGCGTCCCCGTGAAGTACATCGTCACGCCCGCCTTCTTGGCGGCCTCGACGACCAGTTCGTCACGGACCGAACCGCCGGGCTGGACCACTGCCCGGACGCCGGCCTCGACGAGGATCTCCAGGCCGTCCGGGAAGGGGAAGAAGGCGTCGGAGGCGGCGAAGGAGCCCTGGGCGCGCTCGGCACCCGCCCGCTCGACGGCCAGCTTCGCGGAGTCCACCCGGTTGACCTGGCCCATGCCGACGCCGACCGAGGCACCGCCCTTGGCGAGCAGGATGGCGTTGGACTTGACGGCCCGGCACGCCCGCCAGGCGAAGGCGAGCTCGGTCAGCTCGTCGGCGGTGAGGGCCTCGCCCGTCGCCAGCGTCCAGTTCGCCGGGTCGTCGCCCTCGGCCTGGAGCCGGTCGGTCACCTGGAGCAGCGCGCCGCCGTCGATCGGCTTGACCTCGACCGCGTTGGACGGGCCGTTCGGGGCCTTGAGGACCCTGATGTTCTTCTTCTTGGCCAGCGCCTCCAGCGCGCCCTCCTCGTAGCCGGGCGCGACGATGACCTCGGTGAAGATCTCGGCGACCTGCTCCGCCATCTCCCTGGACACCGGGCGGTTGACCGCGATCACCCCGCCGAACGCCGACAGCGGGTCGCACGCGTGCGCCTTGCGGTGGGCCTCGGCGACGTCCGCGCCGATCGCGATGCCGCAGGGGTTGGCGTGCTTGATGATCGCGACACAGGGCTCGGCGTGGTCGTAGGCGGCACGGCGGGCGGCGTCCGTGTCCGTGTAGTTGTTGTACGACATCTCCTTGCCGTGCAGCTGCTCGGCCTCGGCGAGACCGCCACCGTTGCCGTCCAGGTACAGGGCGGCCGGCTGGTGCGGGTTCTCGCCGTAGCGCAGGGTGCTGCCGCGCTCCCAGGTGGCGCCCAGGAAGTCGGGGAACCGCGACTCGTCGACGGGGGCGTAGGAACTGGCGAACCAGCTCGCGACGGCCACGTCGTACGCCGCCGTGTGCTGGAAGGCCTCGGCGGCCAGACGCTTGCGGGTGGTGAGGTCGAAGCCGCCGCTCTGCACCGCGGCGAGGACGTCGGCGTACCGCTCGGGGCTGGTGACCACGGCCACGGACGGATGGTTCTTGGCGGCGGCGCGCACCATCGACGGTCCGCCGATGTCGATCTGCTCGACGCACTCGTCGGGCGTGGCACCCGAGGCGACGGTCTCGCTGAACGGGTAGAGGTTGACGACGACGAGGTCGAACGGCTCGACGCCCAGCTCGGCGAGCTGCCGCCGGTGGTCCTCCAGCCGAAGGTCGGCGAGGATGCCGGCGTGGACCTTGGGGTGCAGGGTCTTGACGCGGCCGTCCAGGCACTCGGGGAAGCCGGTGAGCTCCTCGACCCTGGTCACGGGGACACCGGCGCCGGCGATACGCCCGGCGGTGGAGCCGGTGGAGACGAGTTCCACGCCCGCCTCGTGGAGCCCACGGGCGAGCTCCTCGAGCCCGGTCTTGTCGTAGACGCTGACGAGTGCCCGGCGAAGGGGCCGCTTGTTGCTCTCGGCGGTCACTGGATAACTACCTTTCGTCCCTCAATGCGATAGCCGTTGCGGGCGAGCCGCCCCACGACATCGACGAGCAGCCTTCGCTCGACTTCCTTGATGCGCTCGTGCAGAGCGCTCTCGTCGTCCTCGTCCCGGATCTCCACCACGCCCTGGGCGATGATCGGTCCGGTGTCGACGCCGTCGTCGACGAAGTGGACGGTGCAGCCGGTGACCCTGGCGCCGTACGCGAGCGCGTCCCGCACACCGTGGGCTCCCGGGAAACTGGGCAGCAGGGCGGGGTGCGTGTTCACGAACCGACCGCCGAAACGGGCCAGGAACTCCTTGCCCACGATCTTCATGAACCCGGCGGACACCACGAGGTCGGGCTCGTACGCTGCGGTCGCCTCGGCCAGCGCGGCATCCCACTCCTCGCGGCTCGCGTGGTCCTTCACCCGGCAGACGAAGGTGGGAAGCCCGGCGCGCTCGGCGCGGGCCAGCCCCTCGACACCGGCGCGGTCGGCCCCGACCGCCACGATCCGCGCTCCGTACGCCTCGGTGCCGGCGCTCGCGATGGCGTCGAGGAGCGCCTGGAGGTTCGTACCGGAACCGGAGACCAGCACGACCATGCGTTTGGCCACGGGCTTGGCGGCCACGGCGGGGCCCTTTCTCGGGGGAGCGTTTGTACGGTCGTACGAATGCTTCGCGCCCCGGGATACGGGGAAGTCTACGAAGCGGCCGACCGTCAGCAACGATACCGGCACTCCTGGCGGCCCCCGTGGGACGGGGGCGTGGCCGGAAGGTAGCGTCTGGATCGAGCGGGCTCGGGAACGCGGTCGGTATGCGGTGCGTTCACGAAGTGACAGCTCACGCCAGACAAGCCGTATTCACCAAGGGGAAGACGCTCACTTGATGCCGGACCGCAGCCTGCGACTCCTCACGCTCCCCCAGCAGTCGGTGCAGGGAGGGGAGCGCGGCGGCATGCTCCTGCGTGAGCGCCCCGCCTCGCCGCCCGACGCGCCCTCGGGCCGGAACAACGGCGACGAGCAGGGCGGCCCGGCCACGGACGACAACCCCTTCGCACCGCCGCCGGAGGGCACGCCGGACCGCCCCTGGCAGCCACGCCGCCCGGCCGGCGGCGAGGGCTCCGACGGTTCGCAGGACGGCTCCCCGAACCCCGAGCAGCCCCAGGACGGGCACTCTCCGTGGGGCAGCCAGTGGAGCGACCAGCAGCCCGGCCGCTCCCCCGGCGGCTTCGGGCAGCGTCCGGGCGGCCCGGGCACCGGCCCGCAGGGACCCACTGGCGGCGGCCCCGGCGCGGGCCCCCGCTGGGACGCCGCCGACCCCTCCCAGCGCCGTGCCCGCTACTCCCTCCTCAGCGGCATGTGGGCCTTCTTCTTCGCCCTCTTCAGCTGGCCGTACGTCGCCCTGCTGCTCGGCGCGCTCTCCCTGTACTGGGGCATCAGCGCACTGCGCGGCAAGCCCCGCACCCCCGACCCGGACTCTCCGGCGCCCGACCCGAAGGCCCGCCCGCAGACCTCGGCGGCGGTGAGCGGCCTGGTCACCGCGTCCCTGGCGCTCGCCCTGGTCGCCGCGTCCTTCACCGCGCAGCTGGTGTACAGCGACTACTACACCTGCACGAACGACGCCCTCACCAACGAGGCGAAGCAGTCCTGCAACGACCTCCTGCCGAAGGAACTGCGGACCCTGCTGGGTGTGAGCAACTGACGGGGCGATTGCTCTGACGGGCCTTCCGGGCGGAAACGGACGGGGGGTTACGGGGCGTCCGGTGGTTGGGGTTGCGGCTGCGGTGTGGCCGAGTCCGGCGGTGGCTGGGGTGACTGCGGTGGCGTCGGTGCGTCCGGTGGCGCGGTCTCGTCGCGGGGTGCGGTCCGGTGGGTCTCCCGGGCGGTGCCCTCGTACCAGGGCTCGGGCGTGTTCGCCGGGGAGGGCGGGTGCACCGGCGACGGTGAAGACGTGCGCGTGGGCGGGGGCTCGATGGGCAGGAAGTCGTACGCGTCGTCGTAGGTGAGGTGCTGGTCCCGCAGACCGGCCATGACGTCCTGGTCACTCAGCCCGGCGAGCGCGGACAGCGCCGCCATGGCGTCCTGGTCGTAGGGCACGGCTGTGGGCAGCGCCGAGCCGGTGGCCGTCGTCGCCCTGCGGCCGGAGTCCTTCCTCCTCCCGGCCAACCATCCGCCCGACGGACGCAGCGGCAGCCGGAAGCGACGTCGACCTGGCAGCTGGGGCGCTGTCGACGGTTGCTGGGTGGTGGGGGGTGCTTGGGTGATGGGGGGTGCTTGGCTGGTGGCGGGTGCTTGACCGACGGGGGGTTCTTGGTTGGTCGGCTTCCGGTCCGGTGGTTCCTCGCTGAGCGGCTTCCCGTCCGGTGGGTTCTTGCTGAGCTGGTCGTCCGAGTGCGGCGAGGGGTGATCGGTGCGCTCGGGCTGCCGGAGACCAGGGCGTGAGTTCCGGTCCTGCGGTTCTTGGCCGAGCGTCTCTCGGTCCGGTTCTAGCCGGGCGAGCGTCTTACGGTCCGTTGCTTGCTGGCCGAGCGGCTTCCGGTCCGCTGCCTTCTCGCCGAGCGGCTTCCGGTCCGCTGCCTTCTCGCCGAGCGGCTTCCGGTCCGCTGCCTTCTCGCCGAGCGGCTTCCGGTCCGCTGCCTTCTCGCCGAGCGGCTTCCGGTCCGCTGCCTTCTCGCCGAGCGGCTTCCGGTCCGCTGCCTTCTCGCCGAGCGGCTTCCGGTCCGGCGTCGCCACCCGTGGCTTGCCGATGGTCGCCGTCCGCCCGCCGCCCGACTCGCCGGACCGCTCGCCGCGGCGTCGGCAGCGCCAGCTCCGTACTCCCAGTGCCGCGGGAACGCCCGCCGCCGCGAGCCAGAGCAGGGCCGCGCCGCCCGTCTGCCACCACACGGGGCCGAACCGGGCGAGGGCACGGACGCCGAGCGGACCGCCCGCGGGAGCGGCGAGGACGGCGATCCCCACCGCGCACAGCGCGCAGGCGAGCGCGGTGACGCCCGCGGTCCGCCTGCGCGACCAGGCTGTGTCCCGGCCACCGGCCGACGAGGCCGTTCCCGTGAACCATCCCAGCGTCACCCCGGCCACCACAGGCACCGCTCCCGCCAGCCAGTTCAACGGCGTTCCGGTCCCCGCGTCCGGCACGGCCGCCAGCAGGGGGAACGGCGGCAGCAGGGTCGGAGGCGCCGAGGACAGCGGCCCCACGACATGGCCGACACCGAGCGCGAAGCCGGGCCCGAGGGCGTAGGCCGCCCCCCACACCGCCGCGTTCGGCACCAGCGTCAGACAGAGCAGCAGGACGGCGAAGCGTCCCGACCAGCCCTCGGTGAGCTGCAGGAACGATCCCCGCGCCACGTCGCCGTGCCACACCAGCGACGTGGCAACCAGCAGCGCCCCGCCGCCGACGAGCACCGCCAACCCGGCGGCCGCGGCCCGCGCGGCGATGCCGAGGCGGGCCCGGGCGTCCGGTCCGACGAGCAGGCGCCGTACGTCCTTCGGCAACGCGATCAGCACGCCGTCCAGGACTGCGCCGGGACGGCCGTGCGCCGTCCACACCCCCGATCCGGCCGCCGCCGCGACGACCAGCGGCAGACACACCGCCGTCCACCCCCACGAGGGCCGCAGCGCGCCGTCCGACGCGTAGAGCACGGCCGCCGTGCCGACCGTGAGGTAGCCGACGGCGACACCCGTCCACGCCGTGCGGGCCCGGACCGGCGGCGGCGCGTCGCTCCCCGTGTCCGCCTCCACGCCCCCGTCGGTCGCGTCGCGTGCCGCCCGGTGCAGCAGCCAGACCGGCAGCGCGAGCAGCAGCATCGGGGTGACGCCCACGGGCGCGGGAACGCCGGACAGCGTGTCGGTGCGCACCAGCTCGGCGCCGTGCGCCAGCAGCCACAGCGCGGCGGCGGCGTGCAGCGCACCGCTGGGCCCGCTGTCGGGATACGGCGAGCTGATCCACAGCAAGATGACGAGTACGGCGAACATCCCGAGGCCGAGCCCGGCCGCGACGGCGCCGCCAAGGAGGCCGGCGCCCAGTCCGGGCGATCGGTCGCGCACCCGGGTGAGCAGGGATGACAACGGCGGTCGGGGAGCGGTCATCTGGATCACGACGGTCATGCTCCCAACGACACGCGCTTTCTCGTCGTAACAGGCGAAGCTCGGATGTGTCGCTCAATATACGTTTATGTACTTTTTCGTACGAAAGGGGTTCCTGTGACGCAGAGCCCCGCCACCCCGCTCCCCCCGACCAAGGAACGCCGACGCCTGCGTGAGGCCGCGTCGTTGACGCAGGCTCAGGTCGCGGCGCGGCTCGGCGTCGCCCGCGAGACCGTGCGCGGATGGGAGGCCGGCCGGACCAGTCCGCGCGGCCGAAAGGGGGAGGCGTACGCGAAACTGCTGACCACGCTCGCGGGCCCGGACCACCAGAAGCCGCCGGAGCCGAACCGGAAGCCGGATGTGGCGGAGCATCAGCCTGAGAACTCGGCACCCGCGGAGGAGCCCGAAGCCGTCGCGATCGCCGTCGCCGTCGCCGTCGCCGAGGACCCCGTACCGGCCGTACAACCCGTAGAACGCGTAGAACCCGTAGAAACCGCAGGCTCTCGCTCCGTGGATCCCGCTCCGGTGGTGGTGCGCACCGTACGCGCGCCGGAGAGAGTGGCCGGGCCCGAGCCCGAACCGGTGACGAGTCCGGCGGACCTGACGCCCGATCAGGCCTTCGACGCGCTGTACGCCTTCTGCGCGCCCGCCCTCGTACGGCAGACCTATCTGCTCACCGGGCGACGCGAGCTGGCCCGCGAGTCGGTCGAGCGGTCCTTCCAACTCGCCTGGCAGCGCTGGCCCGAGGTGGCCGTGGACCGCGACCCGGCGGGCTGGGTGCGGGCGGCGGCGTACGAGTACGCGCTCTCCCCCTGGCACCGGTTCCGCCCGCGCCACCGCCAGCCCGAACCCCCGCCCGTCGACGCCTCCGACCGCGCCCTGCTCGACGTACTCCTGCACCTCCCGCCGCCGTACCGCCGCGCCCTGCTCCTCTACGACGGTGTCGGCCTCGGCCTGCCGGAGACGGCCGCGGAGACGGAGGCGAGCACCCCGGCGACGGCGAACCGGCTGCTGAACGCGCGCGCGGCGGTCGCCACCCGCCTGCCCGAGCTGGCCGATCCCGCCGCCCTCCACCGGCGGCTGACCGGACTGGCCTCCGCGGGCCGGCTGCGGGCCGCGAAGCCACCGGCGGTGCGGTACTGCGGCGAACGCCGGGCACGGTTCTGGACCCGGGCCGCCATCGCCTTCACCATCGCCCTGATCGGCACCACCGCGCTGACCGTACGCACCGCGCCGACGCACTACGAGCCACCGGTCGCGCCGGGGGCGGAGGTGCACGGGGTGCCGCCGCATGTCGCGCCGGGCCCGTTGTCGGAGGCGGAGCGGGAACTGCGGTCGAAGCTGCGGGAGGAGACGGTCAGAGGTCCGGAGAGGCTGGTACCACGGCCGGGTTAGCCGTGCGCCCGGACCGTCGGTCGCGGGCACGGATCACCGGTCGCGGGCGCGGATCGCTCGTCGCCGGCGCGGATCGCCCGTCGCGGGTGTGGATCACTCGTCGCAGGCGCGGATCACTGATCGTTTGCGCGGGCGGACACGCGGGTGGGTGAGAAACGCGATGGGCCCGCCCCAGTTTCCGGGGGCGGGCCCATCCGCGTGTCGGCTGAGAGGTCAGCCGGCCAGGATCTCGCGGGCGAGCTTCGCCGTCTCGGTCGGCGTCTTGCCGACCTTGACGCCGGCGGCCTCGAGGGCCTCCTTCTTCGCGGCGGCCGTACCGGAGGAGCCGGAGACGATGGCGCCGGCGTGGCCCATGGTCTTGCCCTCGGGCGCGGTGAAGCCGGCGACGTAGCCGACGACCGGCTTCGTCACGTTCTTCGCGATGAAGTCCGCCGCGCGCTCCTCGGCGTCGCCGCCGATCTCACCGATCATGACGATCAGGTCGGTGTCGGGGTCGGCCTCGAACGCGGCGAGCGCGTCGATGTGCGTCGTACCGATGATCGGGTCGCCACCGATGCCGACGGCGGAGGAGAAGCCGATGTCACGCAGCTCGTACATCATCTGGTACGTCAGCGTGCCCGACTTCGAGACCAGGCCGATGCGGCCCGGCTTGGTGATGTCGCCCGGGATGATGCCGGCGTTCGACTGGCCCGGCGTGATGAGACCGGGGCAGTTCGGGCCGATGATCCGGGTCTTGTTGCCCTTGGACCCGGCGTACGCGTAGAACGCGGCCGAGTCGTGGACCGCGATGCCCTCGGTGATGACGACCGCGAGGGGAATCTCCGCGTCGATCGCCTCGACGACGGCGGCCTTGGCGAAGGCCGGCGGCACGAAGAGGACGGACACGTTCGCGCCCGTCTTCTCGATCGCCTCGGCGACCGTACCGAAGACCGGGATCTCGGTGCCGTCGATGTCGACCGACGTGCCCGCCTTGCGCGGGTTCACGCCACCGACGATGTTCGTGCCGTCCGCCAGCATGAGCTTGGTGTGCTTCATGCCCGTGGCACCGGTCATGCCCTGGACGATGACCTTGCTGTCCTTGTTGAGGAAGATAGCCATGGCTGTGTCTGTCCCTCTTCCTTACTTCGCAGCCGCGAGCTCGGCGGCCTTGTCGGCCGCGCCGTCCATGGTGTCCACACGCTGCACCAGCGGGTGGTTGGCGTCGGAGAGGATCTTGCGACCCAGCTCGGCGTTGTTGCCGTCGAGGCGCACGACGAGGGGCTTGGTGACTTCCTCGCCCTTGTCCTTGAGCAGCTGGAGCGCCTGGACGATGCCGTTGGCGACCTCGTCGCAGGCGGTGATGCCACCGAAGACGTTGACGAACACGGACTTGACGTCCGGGTCGCCGAGGATGATCTCCAGGCCGTTCGCCATGACCGCGGCGGAGGCGCCGCCGCCGATGTCGAGGAAGTTGGCGGGCTTCACGCCACCGTGGTTCTCACCGGCGTACGCGACGACGTCGAGGGTGCTCATGACGAGACCCGCGCCGTTGCCGATGATGCCGACCTCACCGTCGAGCTTGACGTAGTTGAGGTTCTTCTCCTTGGCGGCGGCCTCGAGCGGGTTGGCCGCGGCGTGGTCGACGAGCTCCGCGTGGTCGGGGTGGCGGAAGTCCGCGTTCTCGTCCAGGGAGACCTTGCCGTCGAGGGCGATGACGTCGCCGGAGGCGACCTTCGCCAGCGGGTTGACCTCGACGAGGAGAGCGTCCTCCTCGATGAAGGTCTTCCACAACGTGACCAGCACGTTGACGATCTTGTCGGCGACCTCGGCCGGGAACTTCGCGGCCTCGACGATCTCGCGGGCCTTCTCGGGGGTCACACCCTCGTTGGCGTCGATCGGCGTCTTGGCGACGGCCTCCGGACGGGTGGCCGCCACCTCCTCGATCTCCATGCCGCCCTCGACGGAGGCGATGGAGAGGAAGGTGCGGTTGGTGCGGTCCAGGAGGAAGGAGACGTAGTACTCCTCCACGATCTCCGGGGCCGTCTCGGCGATCATCACCTTGTGGACCGTGTGGCCCTTGATGTCCATGCCGAGGATGTCCGTCGCACGGGCGACGGCCTCGTCCGGGGTGGCGGCGAGCTTCACGCCACCGGCCTTGCCACGGCCGCCGACCTTCACCTGAGCCTTGACTACGGACTTGCCACCGAGACGCTCAGTGGCTGCGCGGGCCGCCTCAGGCGTGTCGATGACTTCACCGGCCAGCACCGGTACATCGTGCTTGGCGAAGAGGTCCCTCGCCTGGTACTCGAACAGGTCCACGCGCTTCCGTCCCTATCAGTGATCTCGCGGTTCGTTGTCTGCGTGGGCGTGCCGCGAGGGCAACGTGACGTCCGCCGTCTGTCAGTCACAAGGGAGGCGCACACGGTGTCCGAGCGCGCGGCATGTCCGTCTCGCAGGCTATCGCCGCTTGCCGTAGGTCTCTAAATCGCAGGTCACACCTGAGCGGTGATACCTGTCACATGATGCCGGGATCCATGGCACGGCGTGCCGGAAGCAGGCGAACAGACGGGCGAACGGGGCGGGACCTCACCGGGTTGGGGTTGGCCCGGTGAGGCCCCTCGAACAGCCCCTGAGGGCTCAGGGCGGGTGAACCCCACCCCAATGGGGATCACCCTGCCCTTCCGTGAGAAGCCGACCGGACGAACCGCTGGCTTTCGGCCATCCGGGTCAGGTGCCTCACGGAGTCTGGATGGCGGCGCCGACGGAATGGATACGGCTTCCGAGGCGCGCGCCCGCACTCGTCCGGAGCTCGCCCGGAACTCGTCGGGAGCTCGCCCAGAACCAGTCGGGAGCTCGTCCGGAGCTCAGAGAAGCGTCCGGCTCACCGGTGGGCGCCGGGCGCGCGCGGGCCTGGAGGTCGAACGCGGTCCCCAGAGGAAGCCGAGTGCGAACAATCCGCCCGCCAGCAGTGCCACGTGCGGCGCACGCCGCCCGGCCGCCGTGCGCATCATGCGCAGAGCGGCACCGGGCAGGGCGGTCGGCCAGACCAAGAGGGGAGATTCCTCGTGTGCGGCGGAACGGAGAAGGCGGAGAGAACAGAGGGAGCGAAGGGAACAGAGGGAGCGGAGGGAGCGGTGCGGCTACGCACCGCTGACGCGCGCCGATCCTCGCACGGGACTCCGGAGGTTGCGCAAGCCCTTAGTTACCGATGGTCAGGCATGTCCGGTTCGTCGGCCTGAGTCCCCATCAGTCAGTGACCCGGCACCCGCGAACACCGCTGCTCCCCCGTCGTCACACGGTGTCCGGTACCGGAAGCGGCCGCTTCTCGATCGCCGCCGCCATCACCTCCGGAAACAGGTCCGGCGTGCAGGCGAAGGCCGGCGCGCCCAGGGCGGCGAGCGCGGCCGCGTGCTCCCGGTCGTATGCGGGCGCCCCCTCGTCCGACAGCGCGAGCAGCGCCACGAACTGCACCCCCGACGCCTTCATCGCCGCGACCCGCTTGAGCATCTCGGCCCGTATGCCCCCTTCGTAGAGGTCGCTGATCAGCACGACCACGGTCTCCGCGGGCCGGGTGATCTGCGACTGGCAGTACGCGAGCGCCCGGTTGATGTCCGTACCCCCGCCCAACTGCGTGCCGAAGAGGACGTCGACCGGATCGTCGAGCTGGTCGGTGAGATCCACCACCGCCGTGTCGAAGACGACGAGCCGTGTGTCGATCGACCGCATGGAGGCCAGCACGGCCCCGAACACGGACGCGTAGACGACGGACGCCGCCATCGACCCCGACTGGTCGATGCAGAGGACGACCTCCTTCTTCACCGACTGGGAGGCCCGG
Organism: Streptomyces sp. NBC_00289; assembly: GCF_041435115.1. NCBI lineage: Bacteria > Bacillati > Actinomycetota > Actinomycetes > Kitasatosporales > Streptomycetaceae > Streptomyces > Streptomyces sp. NBC_00289. Next base: position 4,280,830 of record NZ_CP108046.1, read on the forward strand.
CCGTAGCCGATGAGCCGCTCCGGCACGATCGTCCGGTACTCCGGCAGGTAGTGCTTGAGGTTGGCCCCGATCGTGCGGTTCCAGTCGATGTCGTGGTGGCGTGGCCGGTTGACGCGGGCGCTGCGGTCGAGGGCGCCGGTGAGCGTGGCCCGGGTACGGGTGGCGAGCCGCTTCTCCAGGTCCTCGACGACCTTGCGCACGACGGCCCGTGCCGTCTCCTTCGTGGTCTCGGGCATCGCCTTGTTGAGTGAGAGCAGCGTGCCGACGAGGTGCACGTCGGCCTCCACCGCCTCCAGCATCTCCGGTTCGAGCAGCAGGGTGGACAGTCCGAGGCGGTCGATGGCGTCACGCTGCATGACCTGGACGACGGAGGAGGGGAAGTACGTACGGATGTCCCCGAGCCAGCGCGCCACGGACGGCGCCGAGGCGCCCAGCCCCGCAGAACGGTCCCGCCCGGTCCGTGGCTTGTCCCCCTTCCCGTAGAGCGCGGCGAGCGCCCCGTCCATCGCGGCGTCCTGCCCCGACAGCGCACAGCCGGTGCCGTCGGCCGCGTCGCCCCCGAGCACGAGCCGCCAGCGGCGCAGCCGCTCGCGCACCGGGTCCACCGGCTCGGTCGTCGTCATCTGCCCACCCCTACGAGGTTGTCGTGGTCGAAGACCTCGTCTTCGACGCCGTCTCTGTCCAGGCCCAGCAGCAGCCGCAGCACCGGCAGCACGGCCTCGGCGCGTCCGGGGTCGAGGTCGGCCGCGAAGCCGGGTATGCCGGAGCGTGCGGGCGCCACGCCGCCCCGCTCGCCGGGCGCCCGGCGGACCAGCTCGCCCAACGTCCGGCGCACTCCGGGTTCGTACGCCGAGAACGTGCGCCGCAGCAGGGGCAGCACATCCGTGAAGGCCTCCGCCGGTACGCCGGTGAGCCAGTCGTCGACCAGACCCAGCAGCCGCTCGTCGTGCACGAGCAGCATCCCGCCCCCCGAGCCGCCCCCGACGAAGCCCTCGATCCACGCGGCCGCGTCCTGCGGCGGTGTCCCCGGCGACAGCACGAGCCCCATGAGCCGCGCCGCGTCGTCCTGCGCCAACTCCCCGTCGTCGAGCAGCAGTCGTACGGCACGGCCGCGGATGACCCCGGGCACGGTGTCCCGTCCGGTCAGGACCCGCAGCACCGCGTGCCAGCGTCCGCGCAGGTCGCGCCGGCCGGGTGCGGGGCGCTCGCCCGACCGGTCCGTGGGCCGGCGCTCTCGCGTGGGAGCGTCGTCCAGCAGTCCCACCGCTCCCTGCACCGCGTCCACATGGCGCCGCATCTCCTCGGCCGCGTCGCTGTCGAGGGCGGCGCAGGCCGGGGGCAGGCCGACGAAGACCCGCTCGGCGAGGCCCGCGGCGACCTCCGCGAGTGCCTGGGTGTCCGTGCCGCGCACGTCGCCGTAGCGCAGCGAGCGGACCAGCGCGGGCAGGGCCTGGGCGAGGTGGCCGACATCCGTGTCGAGGGCCGCCCGGTCGGCGAGGACCCGCATCACCACCGGCAGTGCGTCCGGCAGTTCGGCCAGCAGACAGCGTTCGGCGAGCGCGGTGACCTCGGCGAGACCCTGCGCGGTCACGGCGTCGGCCTCCGCCTTGGCGGTCGCCGCGGTGAGCACGGTCGTCCCCCACACTCCGGCCTCGGCGACCCGCACGGACAGCTCCGGCTCCCAGCGCAGCCGCCATGTCTCGCGGAACGTGCCCGTGCTGCCGCGCGAGGCGGCCGGTTCGCCCCACGCGACGCCCAGCAGCCGCAGCCGGTGCAGCATCCTGCTGCGCTCGGCGTCGTTCTCCTTGCGCAGGTCGAGCTCCAACTCGCGCTCCAGCGCCTCGGGTTTGAGGCGCAGCCTGCGCTGGAGCCGGTCGAGGTCGCGCTGCAACGGCACCGCGGGCGCCGTGCGCGGGACCTCTCCCAGCACGTCTCCCACGACCAGCCGGTCGTGCACCAGGGCCAGCGGCACGTCCGAGCCCTCGCACATCACCGCCCGCACGGCGTCGGTGGTCTCGCTCAGGCCCGGCAGCGGGCGGCCGCGCATCGCCGCGAGCGTCTGGGCCAGCCGCACCGCCTCGATGACGTGCGCGGAGGAGACGAGCCGGTCCTCGGCCCGCAGCAGTCCCGCCACCTTCGTCAGCCACCGCTCGACGGGCCGGTCCGGCGCGGCGAACAGATGCCCGTACCAGCCGGGCGAGTCGATGCCCGCGCCGTAACCGCTGACCCGGGAGAGCCGGCGGTGCGTCCACGGCACCCATGTCATGTCCGCTTTGACCTTGGGCAGTCCCTTCAGCAGCGCCCGGTCGGCGGCGACGGCGGTCTTCCGCCGCAGCGCGGGCACGTGCCAGGCACCGCAGACCACGGCCACGCCGTCGTCCCCGAACTCGCGCTGTGCGGTCCGCAGCTGGAGCCGCATGTACGCCTCCCGCACGAGGTCCCGGTCGTGTCCGCCGCTGCCGTACCTCTCCCGCAGCGCCCCCATGGCGTCCTCGAGCACCTCGAACGGTGCGAACGGGTCCCCCCCGGGCCCCGATGCTCGACGACGTCCTCCCACCAGCGCTCGGGATCGTCGTATCCGGCGGCTTCGGCCAGCACGGCAAGCGGATCGACCCGGACATCGACAGGGGGCGCGGCCCCTTCGTCGCCGGCCTCGCCCGCAGTGCCGTCGCCCTGATTCCCCGCGGGCTGCGCGGCCTCCTCTCCGGAAGGCCGTGCGGGTGCCACGGGTTGCACAGGCCCCGCGGGCTCGTCCTCCGTCTCCCGTCCCCAGGCCAGCGTGTGGGTGGCCGGGAGGTCGATGAAGCGTGCCGGGACACCGTGCTCCAGCGCCCAGCGGATCGCGACCCACTCCGGGGAGAACTCGGCCAGCGGCCAGAAGGCCGAGCGGTCGGGCTCGTCCACGGCGTGGGCCAGGAGGGCGACCGGCGGCCGCATGTCCTCGTCGGCGGCCAGCGGAATGAGGGCGTCGGCCTCGGGCGGGCCCTCGATCAGCACGACTGCCGGCCGGGCCGCCGCCAGCGCCGCCCGCACGGCCCGCGCCGAACCGGGGCCGTGGTGCCGCACACCGAGCAGCAGCGGCAGCCCCGCCCCGCCGGCCCGGCGGCCGCCGGACTCGTCAGCGCCCGTCACACCGCCGCCCTCCTCTCCGGGACCAGCTCGAGTCGTCCCCGACTGCCTTCCGGACCGCTCCGTGTCCACCGGCCGCACGCCCGTATGCCGACGCCCCACCGCGGCGCGTCCCCCCTCGGTTGTCGTTCACGCGCTCACCTCCCGGCAGGCCCGGTAGAAGTCCTTCCAGCCGTCGCGCTCGCGGACGACCGCCTCCAGGTACTCCTGCCAGATGACGCGGTCGGCTGCCGGATCGCGCACCACGGCACCGAGGATGCCCGCGGCGACGTCACCGGCCCGCAGCACGCCGTCCCCGAAGTGGGCGGCCAGGGCCAGACCATTGGTGACGACGGAGATCGCCTCGGCGGTGGACAGGGTGCCGCTGGGCGACTTCACCTTCGTCCGCCCGTCGGAGGTGACGCCGTCGCGCAGCTCTCGGAAGACGGTCACCACACGGCGGATCTCGTCCATGCCGTCGGGTGCGGCCGGCAGGTCGAGCGAGGTGCCGAGCTGGTCGACGCGCCGGGAGACGATGTCGACCTCTGCCTCGACGCTCTCCGGCAGCGGTAGCACCACCGTGTTGAAGCGGCGGCGCAGGGCGCTGGAGAGGTCGTTGACGCCGCGGTCGCGGTCGTTGGCCGTCGCGATCAGGTTGAAGCCGCGGACCGCCTGCACCTCCTGTCCCAGTTCCGGTATCGGCAGGGTCTTCTCCGACAGGATCGTGATGAGCGTGTCCTGCACGTCGGCCGGGATGCGGGTCAGCTCCTCGACACGGGCCGTCATCCCCTCCGCCATGGCCCGCATGACCGGGCTGGGCACGAGGGCGTCACGGCTCGGCCCGTGCGCGAGCAGTTGCGCGTAGTTCCACCCGTACCGGATGGCCTCCTCTGGGGTGCCCGCCGTGCCCTGCACGAGCAGCGTCGAGTCGCCGCTGACCGCCGCGGCCAGGTGCTCGGACACCCAGGTCTTCGCCGTGCCGGGCACGCCGAGCAGGAGCAGGGCGCGGTCGGTGGCGAGGGTGGTGACGGCGACCTCGACGAGGCGGCGCGGTCCCACGTACTTCGGTGTGATCACCGTGCCGTCGGGCAGCGTGCCGCCGAGCAGATAGGTGGCGACGGCCCAGGGCGACAGTTTCCAGCGGACCGGACGCGGACGGTCGTCCTGCGCGGCCAGCGCGGCCAGTTCACCGGCGAAGGCGTCCTCGGCGTGCGGCCGCAACGCCTCGGCCGGCTTCTTCTCGCGCACTTCGACGGACTGCGGTTCCACGGACACAGACATGGCTGAGGCCCCCTCCAGCTCGGCCGGTTCGAATCTGGTGTCCACCGTGCACCACGCCACTGACAATGCGATCCGACCTGCGAGAACGCACTCGGCAGGCCGCCGCCGGGGCGGCCGGCAGGACCGACTGTCAGTGCCGGGACCTACCTTCGACAGCATGACTCAGCAGGGGGTGCGCTGGACTGCGGATCAGGTGCTGGCACTGGCGCCTGACGCCGCCTCACGCAAAGCGGGAAGCAAACTCGGCGCGGCCGGACCGTGGTCCGAGGCGGGCAGTGATGACGGGGGGACGGTGTGGGGACTGTGCAAGGGCAGTGGCAGCAAGCCGTATCAGACGGTCATCGACATCGCGGACGCGGCCGGTCCCGCCTACAAGTGCAGTTGTCCGAGCCGCAAGTTCCCGTGCAAGCACGCGCTCGGGCTGCTGCTGCTCTGGGCGGGCGGGGACGGCGCCGTGCCGTCGGCCCAGCCACCGGACTGGGCGGAGGAGTGGCTCGGGGGGAGACGCAGGCGGGCGGAGGAGAAACGAGCGGCGGAGGTGTCCGGTTCCCCCTCCGCATCAGGTGATGCGGAGGGAGCGCGGCGTAGAGCGCAGCGCCGGGCCGAGCGGATCACCGCGGGGGCGGCGGAGCTGGAGCAGCGTCTGGCGGATCTGCTGCGCGGCGGCCTGGCGGGCGCCGAGCAGGCGGGATACGGACTGTGGGAGGAGACCGCGGCCCGCATGGTCGACGCCCAGGCCCCCGGACTGGCCGCACGCGTGCGGGAGTTGGGTGCCATTCCGTCGTCCGGGTCCGGCTGGCCGGTGCGTCTGCTGGAGGAGTGCGCGCTGCTGCACCTGCTCGACCAGGGCTGGCTGCGCCGCGAGCGGCTCCCGGACGGCCTGGCGGCGACGGTCCGTTCCCGCGTCGGCCTGCCCGGTTCGGCGGACGGTCCACCGGTACGGGACCGCTGGCTGGTCCTCTCCCAGTACGACACCGCTGACGCGCGCCTGACGACCCGCCGGATCTGGCTGTACGGCGCCGAGTCGGACCGTACGGCACTGCTCCTCTCCTATGGGGCGGCCGGCCGCGCGCCGGAACTCGCGCTGCCGGTCGGGCTGGCCCTGGAGGCTCAGGTGTCGGCGTATCCGGGGGCCGGGCAGCCGCGGGCGGCCCTGGGCGAGCAGTTCGCGCCGCCCGCACCGGCGGCGATACGGCCGCCGGGCGTGACGGTCGCCGAAGCGGCGGCGCGCTACGGCGAGGCGCTGCGCGACGACCCGTGGCTGGACTCGGTGCCGGTGACGCTGGAGGGGGTCGTACCGACTCCGGACGGCGGCTCCTGGCAGCTCGCGGACGCCGACGGGGAGGCGGCACTTCCGCTCACTTCCGTGGCCTGTTCTCGTCCCGGTCTGTGGCGTCTGGTCTCGCTTTCGGGCGGCGCCCCCGTCACGGTGTTCGGCGAGTGCGGCCACCGGGGCTTCACCCCGTTGACGGCCTGGCCGACGGGTGCGGGCGGACCGGTGCCGCTGTGCTGAGCCGCCCGGCTCATCGCCACCATGCCGCGCCCCACACCGATCATCCGCACCGCGGGCGCCGACACCGGCCGCCGTGCACGCCTTCGGGAAGCCGGGTGCCGCCGCCCCGTACATCCGGAACAGCGCGTGCACCCCGCACACCGGTCCGCATGCTCCCCGCCCCGACGGCCCCGACGGCCCCGGCTCCACCGGGTTTCGTACGTCGATCCGCCAGACCTCTCCTGTGCCGTGCATGTCCTCCGCCCCACGGGACACCCGGCGCCGGTGAGCTTTCCACCACTGCGTCGCACTTGATGGAAGGAATCTCATGAACAGCACCCCCGCGCCGGGTTCCGTGGGTTCACCCGCTCCGGGCGCCTGGGAGGAGCTCGTCACCGCCGCCCTGCTCGGGACGGAGCGGCGCACGCCGCCCGGCTGCGAGCCGGGCCGGGAGGCGCCGGTCGCACTGCTCGACGCGGCCGCCGTGGAGACCGTACGGCGACGGGCCGGGCTGCGGGCGGCGCGGGCGGCGGAACGTCCACAGCCGGCGCCGGAGGATCCGAGGCCACCGCTGCCCGGCGCGGCGGCCCGCCGGCTCACGATGCTGCTGGCGGACCGTCCGGGCGCCGGCGGGGGTGGTGGCGGGCGCAGAGGCACGGCACCCGACCTGATGGAGCTGCTTCCGCAGTGGCTCGCGGCCGCGAACGCCCGGGGTTTCGCGGCGCCGCCGGAAACCGTGCCCGCACTGCTGGACGCTGCCCGGGGTCGTACGGATCTGCGCCCGGCGGCGCTGTCCTTCGCCGGGCCGCGCGCCGTGTGGCTGGCCCGGCTGAGCCCGGACTGGCGGTTCGCACTGCGGGCCGCACCCGGCGGAGGCACGGCGCTGCCGCCCGCCGACGACCCGGACCAGGTGCGCGAGCTGTGGCAGGAGGGGCTGTTCGCCGAGCGGGTCGCCCTCCTCGGCGCGCTACGGGCCCGCGAGCCCGTCGCCGCGCGCGAACTTCTCGCGACGACCTGGGCGACGGAGCGGGCCGAGGACCGGCTGATGTTCCTCGACTCGCTGCGCACCGGCCTGGGCCCGGAGGACGAGCCGTTCCTGGAGCAGGCACTCGCCGACCGGAGCCGCAACGTACGGGCCACGGCGGCGGAGCTGCTCTCGGCGCTGCCGCAGTCCGCGCTCGCCGGGCGGATGGCGGTGCGGGCCGGGGCCTGCGTCGCCCTTGACCGCACGCGGGACACGCCGACCCTCGCCGTCGAGGCACCGCACGAGTGCGACGCGGGCATGGAGCGTGACGGAGTCGTGGCCAAGGCGCCCACAGGACGGGGCGAACGGTCCTGGTGGCTCGGCCAGTTGGTGGAGGCGGCGCCGCTGGGAACATGGCCCGCCCGGCTCGGCGGTCGTACGCCGCAGGAGATAGTGGCGCTGCCGGTGACCGACGACTGGCAGGGCGAACTGCACGCGGCCTGGTGCCGGGCGGCCGTGCGACAGCGGGACGCCGAATGGTCGCGAGCGCTCCTCGGGGCGCCCTCGGCACCGGAGGCCGGCGGCCCTGGAGCGGTGTCCCTGGCGGAGCGCGCCAAGCTGCTCGGCCGGCTGGTCGCCGCCGAACGGGCCGAGTGGGTGGCCGGGTTCATCGCCACCCATGGCCTTTCCGAGGCGTTTCAGCTGCTCGGGGTGTGCGCTGTGCCGTGGGCCGAGCCGCTCGGGCGGGCGGTCGTGGACGCGCTCGAAATCGCGCGGGACGCAGGGAGCTATCCATGGAGTTTCAGTGGAGTGATGGGGCTCGCCGAGCGCTGCCTCGACCCGTCCGAGGCAAGGCGTCTGGACGGGCTGTTGGCGGTGCCCGACGAGCGGGAGGACGCGTCACCAGGGGCCGGGGAGTACTGGGCGGAGGCGTTCCAGCGCCTGGTCACGACCCTGCGTCTGCGCGGGACGATGGCCGAGGAACTGGCGTCGCCGACCGTCATGGCCCCACCACAGGCTCTCTGAGCGTCGTCGCCCGAAGCCACTGCGACCGGCCCCACCCGCACGCTGAGGAACCTCGCCCGCAAGCAGCGAACCTGCGGGTGACGCCACGCGAGCGGGATCTGCCGGACGTGCCGCGTGCGCGGGATCTACCGAGCATGCGGGGCCTGCCGGAGACGCCGCGTGCGCGGGATCTGCCTGACGCGCACAACCTGCCGGAGACGCCGCGCGAGCGGCATCCGCTCACCGCGCCGGACCTGTCGGAGACGCCGCGCGTACGGGACCTGCCGGTCAGCCCCGACGCGCGGGACCTGGCGAAAGTGCCAGCTGGGCAGAATCTGCCAGAGGGGCCGAATCTGCCAGACGTGCGAGGTCTGCCAGCCATGCTCGACCCGGCGCTCGTGCCCGACCCGCCACTCGTGCCGAACGTGCCGCTCGTGCCGGGTATGCCGACCCCACCACTCAAGCCGACCCCGCCGCGCGGCAGACCCCGCCGCGCAAGCAAAGCCCGCCGCGATGGCCGTCCCCTCCGCAGCTGCCGACCCCGCCGATCGCCCAGTGCACAGCCGACCGTCGGCCTCGAAAGACGCGTGGGGCCGACCCGGGGTCGTCGGAGGGGCTACGCCCCCGCGGGCTGGCGTACGTTCGCCCGTACCCAGTCCACGATCGACGCGGTCGTCGCTCCGGGCGTGAAGATCGCCGCGACGCCCTTCTCCTTGAGCGGAGCGATGTCCCCCTCGGGGATGATTCCGCCGCCGAAGACCTTGATGTCCTCCGCGTCCCGCTCCCGGAGCAGGTCGATGACCGCCGCGAAGAGCGTGTTGTGCGCGCCGGAGAGGATCGAGAGGCCGATCGCGTCGGCGTCCTCCTGGATCGCGGTGTGGACGATCTGCTCGGGGGTCTGGTGCAGCCCCGTGTAGATGACCTCCATACCGGCGTCGCGCAGCGCCCGCGCGATCACCTTGGCCCCGCGATCGTGGCCGTCGAGCCCCGGCTTGGCCACCACCACGCGGATCGGACCGGCTGCCACACCCATCACTGCCTCCATGAAGCGACTGCATTCATCCCTACCGACAGGTACCGAGGTACCCACACCGGCCGGGGAAGTGAACGAACGTTATCGCCAGCATCCCGCAACCGGCAGTTTCGCGGTGCGGACCGAGGGGGAAATCACACGATGGGACACATCAGCAGCGCACCGTTCCGAGTCTCTGCGACACGCGCGGCGCGGGCCCCTGTGACGGCACACGGTTCACAGGCTCTCGCGGCACACATGCCACAGCGGGAACACGCGCAACGGGAGCCGCAACGAGGTCGCCGCATCGCCGCGCCGCAGACCGCGCGTCGTGACAGTGCGGTGCTTCGGCGACTGCACGAAAGGCACGCAGGGCAGGTACGGCACGACAGCGGGGAGCCTCGTCGCCACACCGGCAGGGAGTCTCGGCACGTCATCGGCGCATCACCAGCACCACAAGCACCACGGAACCCACAAGAACGGGGAGCATCAAAGGCACCACGCGCCGCAGACCGCACTCACCTCACACGCGCCCCTCGGGCATCCTCGCCGTCGATCACCCGCGTCGCGGCCTCCCACGAGGGCACACGGGGGACAGAGCCGTCCCCCTGTGTGCCGACAGGAGGCCGGCCATGAAGGTCACCGGGGCGGTTCAGCCCTTTCTTCCGCTCTGCCAGCGACTTCTGCCCAGCAGGCTGGCGGGTCTGTCCGTAGCCCTCCTGAAGGCGACCGCTCTGGAGATCGCGATCCTCGCGGGACACCTCCTGCTGTATCCGTCCGGCATCGCCCAGGAGCGCCGGGCCCCGATCTCCCCTCTGCCCGCCCCGGAGGGCACGGCGCAGCTCCCGACGGAGGCGAAGCCTCCGGTCGTCCTGCTGCACGGCTTCATCGACAACCGCTCGGTCTTCGTGCTGCTGCGCCGCAGCCTCGCCCAGCACGGCAGGCAGCAGGTCGAGTCGCTGAACTACTCGCCGCTGACCTGCGACATCCGCACCGCCGCGGAGCTACTCGGGCGGCACATAGAGGAGATCTGCGCGCGCACGGGCAGCGGGCAGGTCGACATCGTCGGGCACAGCCTCGGCGGACTGATCGCGCGCTACTACGTGCAGCGCCTCGGCGGGGACCTCCGCGTACGCACGCTGGTGACGCTCGGCACGCCGCACTCCGGCACCCGGGTGGCGCCGCTGGCGAACGCTCACCCGATCGTGCGCCAGATGCGCCCCGGTTCCGAGTTGCTCGAGGAGCTGACCCGCCCCGCGCCCGGCTGCCGTACGCACTTCGTGAGCTTCTGGAGCGACCTCGACCACCTGATGGACCCGCTGGAGACCGCCTGCATCGACCACCCCGACCTGTCGGCACAGAACGTCCGGGTGAGCGGGGTCGGACATCTGGCGCTGCCCGTGCACCCCGCCGTCGCCACCGGGATACGGCAGGTTCTCGACACGGCGCGGACCGAGGCCGAGGCGGAGGCGGACACCCGCGCGGGCGGCCTGACGGTGGCCTGACCCCGCACCGGTCACGGCAGCGGCACCGCGCCCCGATCCTCCCTCAGCAACCGACCGCACCCGCCGCCACAGCGGAACAACAGGGCACCGACAGCTCACCAGCATCGAACGTTCTTCGAACACAGGGCCAAACCCGCGTCCGCAGTCCCCCGAAACACGGCCGAATGCCCGTTTCCTGCTGGCACGAAACCAGTTGAAGATTGTCGCGCCCGCGTACCGGCGGGTACAGTCACCGCACTGCTCTGGCAGCCCCTGTTGTCGAGGCGAAAGAGAAGTTGGTGAACGATCGTCACCCGTCGGGGACCATGACCACCCCGGCTCCGGCTTCCGACGCCGCCTCCGCGCACTATGCGCCCTATGGCGGTCAGGAAGGCCAGTACGGTGACTTCACCGCGTATGACGCCTATGCCGCGGGCGGCGTCGACCACACCGGTTTCCACTCCCACGGACTCGACGCGGGCGGCCACGCCACCACGACGTTCGAGACCGACCCGCTCTTCGGCAACCTCCCGGCGGACGGGCACGGTTCGGGCGCGTACGACACGTCGGCGTGGTCCGACGGCAGTCATCAGAACCTGAACTACGACGCCTACGCGGCTCAGCACCACGCCGCCTACGACACCGGGGCGTACGACCACACCACCTGGACCGCCGGACACCAGCCGCTTCCCGCCATCCCGCCGCAGGCCACGGGCCCCGAGGCCAGCGGCCAGTGGGACGCGAGCGCCTGGCTGCAGCCCGATCAGTCGGGCGCCGAGCCGGCCGACCGGACCCAGCACTGGGAATGGGGCACGCAGGCCTTCGACACCGGGGCCTACGACGCGACCCAGTGGAACTCCGACGGCAGCGCCGCCGACATGGCCGGGACGACGGACGACCACGGTCAGCAGGCCGAGCCCTTCGAGCAGCAGGCCACGGCCACCTTCGAACAGTTCTCGTACGACGAACCCGCCCTGGACGACGGGGAGTTGAGCGCCACGGGCGAGTTGCCCGCCGTGCCTTCACTGCTCGACGACCAGGAGGAGACCGCTCCTGGACCGGCCCCCCGCACGGCATCCCGGTCCCGCCGCCGCCCGCCGCCCAAGCGCTCCGCGTTCCTGACGGTGGCCGTTCCCTCGGCGTGCGTGATGGGGGTCGCGGGAATCGCCGCCGCCTCGGTCGGCACCCTGACCGAGGACAGCAACGACACCTCGACCACCGCGTCCGACGCGACCGCCGTGCAGCCGTCCGCCGTGAACAACAAGCTGGACACCCAGCTGAAGAGCCTCTCCGCGGGCGCCGACGACTTCGCCGACCGGGCCAGCCGTACACAGGAACGTATCGACCTCAAGGCGCAGCAGGAAGCCGAGAAGAAGAAGGCGGCGGCGGAGGCGGCCCGTAAGGAGCGGCTGCGTCCCAAGTACGCGCTCCCGGTGGCGCAGCACGGCCTCAGCGCCTACTTCGGCCAGGCCGGTGTCAACTGGATGTCCGTGCACACCGGCATCGACTTCCCGGTCGCCTACGGCACCACCGTGATGGCCGCGACCGACGGCACCGTCCGCACCCAGTGGAACAGCGCCTACGGCAACATGTTGATCGTGACCGACAAGGACGGTACGGAGACGTGGTACTGCCACCTCTCCACCTACCGGGTCGCCTCCGGTACGACGGTCAAGGCGGGCGACCCGATCGCGTACTCGGGGAACTCCGGCAACTCGACCGGCCCGCACCTGCACTTCGAGGTACGGCCGGCGGGCGGCTCGGCGATCGACCCGCTCCCGTGGCTGCGCAGCCACGGCATCAACCCGTCGTAGACACCGTGCGGTTGAGCCCCCGCTGTCCGGCGGGGGCTCGTTTGCGTGACCGCTACAGCTTCTCCACGGGCGCGTACCGCAGCAACAGCCGCTTCGGCTTGGGCTCGCCGAAGTCGACCGTCGCCTCGGCGTTCGCGCCCATGCCCTTCACCCCGACGACCGTCCCGAGACCGAACTGGTCGTGCGTCACCCGGTCCCCGACCGCCAGTGAGACCACCGGCTTCTCCGAGGTCCGGCGGGTGGCGAAGCCGGACGCACCGGAGGCCGAGGAGCGGGAGCGGGACGACGACAGGGACGCCGCGACCCCGGAGGCCGGACCGGAGGGCATCGGTACCGTGGCTCCGGTCCGCTTCCAGTCGACGTGGTGCGGCGGGATCTCCTCCAGGAAACGCGAGGGCGGGTTGTACGACGGCTGCCCCCACGCGCTGCGCAGCGACGACCGGGTCAGATACAGCCGTTCACGCGCGCGCGTGATGCCGACGTACGCAAGGCGCCGCTCCTCCTCCAGCTCCTTGGCCTGGCCGAGGGCGCGCATGTGCGGGAAGACGCCGTCCTCCATGCCGGTCAGGAAGACGACCGGGAACTCGAGGCCCTTCGCGGTGTGCAGGGTCATCAGGGTGATGACGCCGGAGCCGTCCTCGTCCTCGTCGGGGATCTGGTCGGAGTCGGCGACCAGGGCCACCCGCTCCAGGAACGCGGAGAGCCCGCCCGCGGCCTCACCCTCACCGGCCTCCTGCTCGAACTCCAGGGCCACGGCGGCGAGTTCCTGGAGGTTCTCGATCCGGGTCTCGTCCTGCGGGTCCGTCGAGGCCTGCAACTCGGCGAGGTAGCCGGTGCGTTCGAGGATGGCCTCCAGGACGGTGGCCGGTCCGGCGCCCGACTCGACGATCGTACGGAGGTCCTCCATCAGCGTGTTGAACCGCTTGACGGCGTTGGTGGAGCGCGCGGCCATGCCGTACGCCTCGTCGACCCGCCGCAGGGCCTGCGGGAAGCTGATCTTCTCGCGCTGGGAGAGGGCGTCGATCATCGCCTCGGCGCGGTCGCCGATGCCCCGCTTCGGCACATTGAGGATCCGGCGCAACGGGACCGAGTCCTCCGGGTTGGCCAGCACCCGCAGGTAGGCCAGGACGTCCCGGACCTCCTTGCGCTCGTAGAAGCGGACGCCGCCGACGACCTTGTAGGGCAGGCCGACGCGGATGAAGACCTCTTCGAAGACACGGGACTGGGCGTTGGTGCGGTAGAAGACGGCGACGTCGCCCGCCTTCGCGTCGCCCGCGTCGGTGAGACGGTCTATCTCGTCGGCGACGAACTGCGCCTCGTCGTGCTCGGTGTCGGCGACGTAGCCGGTGATGCCGGCACCCGCGCCCGCGTTGGTCCACAGGTTCTTGGGGCGGCGGGACTCGTTGCGCTCGATGACGGCGTTCGCGGCGGAGAGGATCGTCTGCGTCGAGCGGTAGTTCTGCTCCAGCAGGATCGTCGTCGCGTCCGGGTAGTCCTCCTCGAACTGGAGGATGTTGCGGATGGTCGCGCCACGGAACGCGTAGATCGACTGGTCGGCGTCGCCCACGACGCACAGCTCGGCGGGCGGGAGGTCGTGCTCGGCGGGCGGCACGTCCACCGGGTGCTCGGCGGTGCCGACGAGTTCCCGGACCAGCGCGTACTGCGCGTGGTTGGTGTCCTGGTACTCGTCCACCAGCACGTGGCGGAAGCGGCGGCGGTAGTGCTCGGCGACGTCCGGGAAGGCGCGCAGCAGGTTGACCGTCGTCATGATCAGGTCGTCGAAGTCGAGGGCGTTCGCCTCGCGCAGCCGCGACTGGTACATGGCGTAGGCCTGCGCGAGGGTCTTCTCGAAGCCGTCGGTGGCCTGGGCGGCGAAGTCCTCCTCGTCGACCAGCTCGTTCTTCAGGTTCGAGATCTTGGCGCTGAACGACTTCGGCGGGTAGCGCTTGGGGTCGAGGTCCAGGTCGCGGCAGACCAGGGCCATCAGACGCTTCGAGTCGGCGGCGTCGTAGATCGAGAACGAGGAGGTGAAGCCGAGCTTCTTGCTCTCGCGGCGCAGGATGCGCACGCACGCGCTGTGGAAGGTCATCACCCACATCGCGTTCGCGCGCGGGCCGACGAGCTGCTCGACGCGCTCCTTCATCTCGCCGGCGGCCTTGTTGGTGAAGGTGATCGCGAGGATCTGGCCCGGGTGGACGTTCCGCTCGCCGAGGAGGTGCGCGATGCGGTGGGTGAGCACGCGGGTCTTGCCGGAGCCGGCACCGGCCACGATGAGCAGCGGGGCGCCGGAGTGGACGACGGCCGCTCGCTGGTTCTCGTTGAGCCCCGCCAGGAGCGCGGCCGGGTCCACCGGCGGGCGCGGGGCGCCGTCGCGGTAGTACGCGTCCCGGTCCGGGGGCACGTCGAACTTCCCGCCGAACAGATCGTCCGGAACGGGCTCCGGCACGTGATCGTCCTCGGGCGGCGGCGGGTGTTCTTCCTCGCGGGCCCGTGGGGCCTTGAGGTCCGCCAGGAAGCTGTCATCAAAGAGGCTGCTCATCGCTCTCCGAGTTTAGGGTGCCTCACTGACAACCCACCGCCGCCCCGGGAAACATCCCCGTTTACGGCTGCTCGTCCACGGCGGCCTCGCAGGCCGAGAACCTTCCGAGATTTCGGTCACCTTGCCGGCGAACGACCGGCTGACGTGGAGGTCGCCGTGGCCGTCGAGGCGAGTCCGGTGGTCGAGCCGGCGCCGGACTTCCTGTCCGGAATCCTGCCGGTCCGCACCGGATCGACCACGCCGAGCGACGCCCTGGCTCAGGTCACGAAAACGTATCGGGCATATCGAACATCAACCTTCACAGAGGCCACACCAGTTGGCTACCGTTCCGGACAGACCGTGCGCCCCCACCGGCGAACATCGCCGGGCCGCGCGGCCTCCCCCGCATCCGGTCCGCCCTCGTGGGCGCCCGGAACCGGGGACCCGCCGAACCCGGGAGGGAACCGGCCCGGCTCCCTTCGCGGGAGAGGGCCGCGGGGCAACCCTTCCGCAGCACCCGCCCGGCCCCTCCCCAGTGCCCGAACGGCCTGCGGGTACCCCGCCCGCCGACCCGGCGGGCGGAACACGGAAGGAGTCGCCACCCTTGGCGTCACACCGCAAGTCGCGTCCCGCGGGGACGCGCGCAGCAGGCATACGGACCCCCGTCCTCGCCACGGCGGCGCTCACCTCCGTGGCCCTGCTGTCCCAGACGGCCGACGCCGCTCCACAGGAAGACGGCAGGCCGAGTCTCGAGGAAGTCGAGAAGAAGGTCGACGACCTGTACCGGCAGGCGGAGTCGGCGACCGAGAAGTACAACGCGGCCAAGGAGAAGACCGCGAAGCAGCGGGCGAACGTCGACGCCCTGCTCGACGACGTCGCCCGGCGCACCCAGAAGCTCAACGAGGCCCGCGAGGAGCTGGGCTCCTTCGCCGCGGCCCAGTACCGCACCGGGGCCTCCGCTCCGGACACCGCGACCTTCCTACTCGCGGACTCCCCGCAGGACTACTTCGACCAGAGCCAGCTGATGGGCCGGATGACCAGCCGGCAGAAGAGCGCGGTCGACGACTACGTCACCGAGCAGTCCGCGACGACGAAGAAGCGCCAGGAGGCCGGGCAGAGCCTCGAGACGCTCACCGACACGCAGGGTGATCTCCAGGCGGCCAAGGCCACCGTCCAGAGGAAGCTCTCGGACGCGCGCGAGATGCTGTCGAAGCTGACGTCCGAGGAGAAGGCCCGGCTCGCGGCGGCCGAGGAGAAGCGGCAGCAGGAGGCCGCGCGCAAGGCCGCGGAGCTCGCGCGGCAACAGGAGGAGCAGCGGAAGGCCCAGGAGGAGGCTCGGCAGGAAGACGCCTCCGCGGGGTCGTCCACCACACCCACCTCCCCCTCCCCCTCCGCGCCCGCCGACTCCACGTACGCCGCCAAGGCGGACAAGGCGCTCGCCTTCGCCCGCGCGCAGATCGGCAAGCCCTACGTCTGGGGTGCCACCGGCCCCGACTCCTACGACTGCTCCGGCCTCACCCAGGCAGCCTGGAAGGCCGCCGGCGTCACCCTCCCCCGCACCACCTACGACCAGGTCGACGCCGGCACCACGGTGCCCCTTTCCGACGCCCAGCCCGGTGACCTGGTCTTCTTCTACGACGACGTCAGCCACGTCGGCGTCTACATCGGCAACGGCATGATGATCCACGCCCCCAAGCCGGGCGCGTACGTCCGCGAGGAGTCGATCTACTACGACGGCGAGTCGGCGATCCACAGCGTGGTACGACCGGCCTGAACCGACGGCCCGAGGGCGGCGGGGCGTGGGGTGACACTCCAGCCCCGCGCCCCGAACCTCACGCCCGCACTCCGCCCCCGCACCCCGCTGTTCCGCGCCGATCCGCGCGTCTGCGCGCCTGGAGCGCGCGCCCCACGCTCCACGCGCCTTCCCCTTCCGGCGCCCGCGCGTATTTCGGAGCGCCCGCGTGCGTGCCCCGCTCGCGAGGCGTGCGGCGCTCCTTACCATCGCCCCATGCCCGGCACCGGCACCTCACCCCGCTCCCCCGTCGGCGCCCGGTGGGCCGGGCGTCCGCCGGCGGCCGGCGCCGCCGTGCTGGCGACCGGCATCCTGTCGGTCGGCCTCGACGCGACGGGGTACGACGTCCTGTCCCGTATCGCCCTGGTGGCGGCCGGCGCCGCCTGGCTGGGCCTGGCCGCGGACTTCGTCGTACGACTGCTGTGGGACCGGCCGCGGTGGGTGGCGGAGGCGGGCACACCGGGCGCGCTGGTGGCGGTGGCCGCGACCACCGTGCTCGGGATCCGTTTCTCCGCGCTGGGGTGGCAACCCCTGGCCGAGGCGCTGCTGGCGCTGGCCGCACTGCTCTGGCCGGTGTTGCTCGTCCTCGTCCTGCGGCACTGGCGTCGGCGCATGCCCGGGACGGTGTTCCTCGCCTGCGTGGCCACACAGGGGCTCGTGGTGCTCGGCGCCACGCTCGCCGCGGCCGAGGCGACGGCCTGGCTCGCGCACACCGCGCTCGTCCTGTTCTGGCTCGGGCTGGTGCTCTACGTCCTGGCGCTGACCCGCTTCGACCTCCGGCAGGTCACCGCCGGGGCCGGTGACCACTGGGTGGCCGGCGGCGCGCTGGGCATCTCGGCGCTCGCCGGATCGAGGCTGATCGTCGCCGACAGCGCGGGCCTGTACCTGTGGAGCGGCGACGACGCTCACTTCCTGCGCGCGGTGACCGTCGCGCTGCTGGTGCTCGACCTCGGCTGGTACGCCGTCCTGCTGGTCGCCGAGCTGTGCCGGCCCCGGCCGCGCTACGACGTGCGGCGGTGGGCGACCGTCTTCCCGATGGGCATGACGGCCGCGGCCACGCTGTCCGTCGCCGACGCCGTGGACGTCCCGTGGCTCAGGACGCCGGGTCAGGTACTGCTGTGGATCGCGGTGGCGGCCTGGCTGGCCGTCGCCGCGGGGGCGGTCACACAGGCGCGCGCCCGGTTCGGGGCGGCGGCGCGACGGTGACTCAGGTCCACAGGACCGCGATGAAGATGTTCGCCGCGGTCAGCAGACCCACCAGGGCGAACAGGTTCCTGTCCACCTTCTCGTCGTCCCGCTTCACGTAGACGAGGCCGAGGATCACGATCAGCAGGGCCAGCTTCACACCGATCTTGATGTTGTTGACGGGCTGGTCGTCGGCCTGGTTGAGGCCGACCAGGATCACGCCGGTGACCAGCATCGTCAGGGCGCCGTGCAGCATCGCCGGGACGAAGCGGGCGGTGCCCGTGCCCATCGCCTTCAGCTGGGTGAGGAAGCCGCCGAGGAGCGCGGCGATGCCGACGATGTGCAGGCCGACGAAGAGATGGATGAGTACGTCCATGGGGCCGGAGCCTAATCAGCGGCTCGGACGGCGCCCGCACCGCCCCACCGCTCACCGTCGGATCGTGCATATATGCGGCCCATAGCACTCCGCGGTCGGAGGACGTCCCGGAATCGCCACATCGGTCATCACACCGCGTGAAGTCGATGGCCGCGTCGGCACTGCACGGCCACATACGGTCACGCGGCGGTCGTCACCAGGCACTTCCGCACAAGGCGTTACCAAGCCGACACGGTCAGGTTTAGCGTCCTCCCCCAGGTGACCGGCTCCCCACCGCCGCCCGGGCCAGGGGCGGCAGTCGGCCACCACCGCCGAGAAGATCCGGCGGCGGCCCGCTTCCCCTGTGCGGTCCGCCGCCGGACGCGTGAACCGCCCCACCGGGCGGCCGTACGTCCGCTCCCCCTGGCGCTCGTACGGCCGGTGAGTCCCGGCAGGGCGGCCGGTACGTCCGCCGTCCCGGCGTACGTATGGACCAGGCGGTCGTACGAAAGGACGTGCAGTCCACATGGCAGCGCATCGCAAGCCCCGTCAGCGTTCGGCAGGCGGCAACACCGTCCGTGCGGCGGCGACGATCGCCCTGGCGGGCGCGGCGACCGCGACGGCGTTCGACGGGGTCGGACACGCGGAACCCGACCTCACGCCGTCGCAGGTCAAGGCGAAGGTGGACGGGCTGTACCAGGAGGCGGAGACCGCCACCGAGAAGTACAACGGCGCGAAGGAGAAGGCGGGGGCGGCGGAGGCGCGGCTGAGAACACTGCGGGACGAGGCGGCCCGCAAGGAGGACAAGCTCAACTCCGCCCGCGACGAACTGGGTTCGATGGCGGCGGCGCAGTACCGCGACGGCGGCCTGGATCCCTCGCTGCAACTCGCCCTATCCGACGACCCGGACCGGTACCTCGACGGCGCCGAGTTCGCCGAACGCGCGGGCAGCCGGCAGGCCGCCGCCGTCTCCCGAGTACGCACGCAGCTGCGGGAGATCGAGCAGTTGCGCGGGGCCGCGCACATCGAGCTGGCGACGCTCACGTCGCGGCAGAAGGAACTGGCACGGCACAAGAAGACGATCACCGGGAAGCTCGGCGCGGCACGGCAGTTGCTGTCCCGCCTGTCCACGGAGGAACGCGCGCAGGTCACCGGTGGCTCGGCTGCGGGCCGCGCCTCACGGTTCACGGCGGGGGCGCGGGACAGTCTCGAGGCCCCCGCCTCCGCGACGACCGAGGCGCCCGACTCCCGGGCGGCGGCGGCCGTGGCCTACGCGTACCAGAAGCTCGGCAGCCCCTACGTATGGGGCGCCACGGGCCCCGACGCCTTCGACTGCTCGGGCCTGATGCTGGCCGCGTACCGCTCCGCGGGTCTCTCCCTGCCCCGCACGACCTACGCGCAGATCGACACCGGCCGCCGCGTCTCCCGCTCCGAACTGCTCCCGGGCGACCTGGTGTTCTTCTACTCCGGCATCAGCCACGTCGGCATGTACGTCGGTAACGGACAGATGATCCACGCACCGAACCCGTCGGCTCCGGTACGGCTGGCGCCGATCGACGAGATGCCGTTCGCGGGGGCGGCGCGGGTGGCGTAGGGCGGCGGGCAGCCGGAGCGCGCCTTCGCCGCCCCTCGCTCAGACCAGCCGCCGAGCCGTGGCCCACCGGGTGAGTTCGTGCCGGTTGGACAGCTGGAGTTTCCTGAGGACCGCCGAGACGTGGGACTCGACCGTCTTCACCGAGATGAACAGCTGCTTGGCGATCTCCTTGTAGGCGTAACCGCGCGCGATGAGCCGCAGCACCTCGCGCTCGCGCTGGGTGAGGCGGTCGAGGTCCTCGTCGACCGGCGGGGCGTCGGTGGAGGCGAAGGCGTCGAGGACGAAGCCGGCCAGACGCGGGGAGAACACCGCGTCGCCGTCCTGGACCCGGAAGACGGAGTCCACCAGGTCCGTGCCCGTGATCGTCTTCGTCACGTAGCCGCGGGCGCCGCCGCGGATCACACCGATCACGTCCTCCGCGGCGTCCGAGACGGACAGCGCGAGGAATCGGACCGGCTGCTCGGCGTCGGCCATCAACGGGGCGCAGCGACGCAGCACTTCGACCCCGCCGCCGCCGGGGAGGTGGACGTCGAGGAGAACCACCTCGGGCCGCGTCGCGGTGATCACCGTGACCGCCTGGTCGACGTCGGCGGCCTCACCGACGACCTCCACCCCGGTCTGCTCGGTCTGGCCGATCTCGGCCTGGACTCCCGTACGGAACATGCGGTGGTCGTCGACGAGGACGACGCGCACATGACGCTCGCCCGCGCCGCCCCCCGCGGAGCCGCCGGTCCCGGCCGTCTCCGCCGCTCCGGTCGTGCCGTTCGCCTCGGTCGGGTCGCTCATGACGTCTTCTCCGCCCTCTCCATCTCCAGCTCGACCTCCGTGCCGCCGTCCGGCACCGCGCGCAGCCGCGCCGTGCCGCCGTGGCGCTCCATGCGGCCGATGATCGATTCTCTGACGCCCATGCGGTCGGCGGGTATCGAGTCGAGGTCGAACCCGGGACCGCGGTCGCGGACGGACACGAAGACCGTCCTCCCCTCGACTTCGGCGAAGACCTGTACGGCGCCGCCTTCGCCACCGTACTTGGCGGCGTTCACCATCGCCTCACGTCCGGCCTGCATCTGTGCGCCGATTCTGTCGTCGAGCGGGCAGTCCCCGACGACGACGACCTCTATGGGGACGCCGTGCTTGTCCTCGACCTCCGCGGCGTTGCGCCGCACGGCGTCGGCGACGCTGGTCGGTTCGTCCGCCTCGTCCTTGCCGGTGCCCTCCGGTTTGTAGAGCCAGGTGCGCAGGTCCCGCTCCTGGGCGCGGGCGAGACGGCGGACCTCCGCCGGGCTCTCCGCGTTGCGCTGGATCAGGGTCAGGGTGTGCAGCACCGAGTCGTGGACATGGGCGGCGACCTCCGCGCGCTCCTGGGCGCGGATGCGCATGAGGCGCTCCTCGGAGAGGTCCTGGGTCATGCGCACCAGATAGGGGCCGGCCAGGAGCGTTATGCCGACGAGGACCGCGAGGGCCGCCTGCAGGACCGAGCCGAGGTGGGCGGCGGAACCCTGCAGGACGAAGATGCCGGAGACGCCTGCCGTCACCAGCAGCACACCGCCGCCGGAGCGCAGCAGGGTGAGCGTGCGACGGCGACGGCCGACCTCGACCCAGCGGGCCCGGCGTGCGTTGTCCGCCTGGCGCCAGACCAGGGCGACACCCGCGCCCACGAGGACGGCGGGCAGGAGGTACGCCTTGGCGCCGCTGCCCAGGTTGACGCTGCTGACGAAGACCATGGCCACGACGACCATGAGGAGCAGGGCGACGATCTGGCCCTTGTCCGGCTTGCGGGCCACGAGTCTGCGACGGCCGTCGGGCGAGGTCTCGGCGCTGACCAGGCCCGGGGTCCGCTGGTCGCCGACGCCGCCGACGCCGAGCGGCACGAAGAACCAGAAGGCCGCGTACAGCAGGGCCCCGAGGCCGTCCGCCATGAACAGGCCGACGAAGACGAGCCGCACCCAGATCACGGGCAGCCCGAGATGCCCGGCGAGCCCCCGCGCCACGCCACCCAGCCAGCGTCCGTCACTGCTGCGGTAGAGCTTGCGCGGCGGCCGCGGTTCGACGAGTGGCGCTGCTGCGGCTTCCGGCATGCCAACGATGGTCACACGGCGGGAGGACCGGAGCATCAGGGTCGACCCCCGAGACTGCCCTGATCTTCGAAGCCGGTGCGGCGGGCAGCCCCTCGAACGCTCCCCCCGCCCCGGCTCAGGGGCGATATCAGGGTCCGGCCAGGGTCGTTCCGACTGCCGCCGGAGCGCCGGGCCCGTCACCATGGACGCATGACAGAGCACCAGCACGCCGCGACGGGTCCGGGATCCGGCTCCGGCCCACCCCCTGCCCCGGGCGGCGGGCCGCGGGATGCCACGCCCGCCGCGGCCGGCCCGGGCGAGGAGAAGGCCACCGCCGGGGGCGGCACCGCGGCCTCGCAACCGGTCGCGCCCGGCGAACCGGGGGTGGCCGGGCCGCCCCACAGCTTCCGGCGCGACCGGCGGTCGAAGACGCTCGCCGGGGTGTGCGCCGGGCTCGGTCGGCAGTGCGAGATGGATCCGGTGATCTTCCGGATCACGCTCGCCGTGCTCGCCGCGACCGGCGGCATCGGCCTCATCTTCTACGGGTTCGCCTGGCTGTTCGTCCCGTACGACGACGAGGACGAGAACGAGGTGCGCAAGCTGCTGACCGGCCGGGTCGACGGCCAGGCCCTGGCCGCCGTGCTGTTCGCGCTGGTCGGCTGCGGTGTGTTCCTGACGATGCTGAGGAACGGCGGGGTGCTGGCCTTCGCCGTGGTCCTGTCCCTGCTTCTCGCGGGCGCGGGGTACT
Source organism: Streptomyces sp. NBC_00289 (assembly GCF_041435115.1). Lineage (NCBI taxonomy): Bacteria > Bacillati > Actinomycetota > Actinomycetes > Kitasatosporales > Streptomycetaceae > Streptomyces > Streptomyces sp. NBC_00289. Next base: position 4,303,236 of record NZ_CP108046.1, read on the forward strand.
GGTCCCGGCATCGCGGCGCCCCCGACCCCGACCCGCTGGCCGCCCAGGCCGTCGCGGACGCCCCGCCGGAGGCCCAGGCGCCGCCCGTGCCCGCCGGCTATCCGTCCTGGTGGCGCGACCCCATCGTCAAGGACGGCACGCACGAGGGCGGCACCGGCTATCTGTGGGGTCCCCGGGACTCCCGTGACCGCGACATCGCGGCAGCCGTCAGCATCGGCCTCCGCGGGTACGGAAGCAGCCGCGGGGACATGGGCCCCGCGCGCGCCGGACAGCCGAAGCCGCGCGGTCCTCGCTGGATCGGCGGCTGGGTGTTGCTGATCGCCCTGCTCGCGGGCGGTCTCGGCACCAGCGCGACCTGGGACGACCACGCGCTCGGCACCAGCCTGCAGGCCGGGCTGGCCTGCGCGCTCGCCGTCTTCGGTCTGGGTATCGCGGTCAGCGCGTTTCTCGGGCGCACGGGGGCGGGGTCGGTGTTCCTGGCGATCATCACGGCGGCCCTGCTCGCCGGCGCGGCCGCCCTGCCCGGGAACATCAGCACGCACTGGGTGCGCACGACGTGGCGGCCCGCCTCGGTGGCGGAGATGCAGCAGAAGTACGACCTCGGCACCGGCGTCGGCACCCTGGACCTGACCCGGCTGGACGTGGCCAAGGGGAAGACGGTGGAGTCGGAGGTCGAGGTGGGCGTGGGCCGGGTGCGGGTGATCGTGCCGCCGGACCTGAGGGTGAAGCTGCACCTGGACGTGGGAGTGGGCGACATCCAGTTGCCGGGTGACGACAAGAAGGACGTGGACGTGCAGCCGGGCAGGTACAAGGAGGTGACCCTGTCGCCGACCTCGGGCGCCAAGGCCACGGGCACGCTCGACCTCGACGTGCAGGTGGGCGTGGGACAGGCGGAGGTGACCCGTGCTACGTCATGAGTTCCAGCCCGGGAAGCTGGTCGCCGGGGCCTTCCTCACCCTCGCCGGCGTCATCTACGCGGGTGACGCGGGCGGCCTCTGGGAGACCCCGTGGTTCGCGGTGATCCCGATCGTCGTCGGCGGCCTCTGCCTCGCCGGTGCCGTGGGCTTCCTCGCCGGGGGCATACGCAGACGCCGGGCAGGCCGGGCTGGCAGGGCAGGCGGTCCGGGCGGCCCCGCCGAGGTCCGGCAGGACACGGGAGGCTGACCGGCCGCGCCCGCTCGGGACACCCCTCGCGGCCCTCGGGGCAGCGCGGACAAAGTGGCCGGCAGCTCCCACAGGTGGGAGCCGCCGACCGGTGTCCGCGGAAGCCGAGTGCTCCGCTGGAAGTGCCGCGATGCGCCGTCGATCGTCCACAGCCCCGACGTAGCTGGTCGCGCAGTTCCGCGCGCCTGCCTCCGCGGGCGCTGCCGAACACGGCGAGGGCGTCGCGACGGGGCGGATGGTGCCTGCCGTGGCGCTACCGGAAGCTTCCCGTTCGCCGCCGTCGGCGGTTGCGCAGCGCGGCGTCCACGGAGAAGACGGAGGCGCCCGCGAGGACGAGAGGGATCCACGCCATCAGGTAGGGGAGATCGTTGCCGTAGTAGTAGGGGTCGGAGGCCCAGCTGACGGTCAGCCACAGGCTCAGGGAGATCAGTACACCGCCGAGCGCGGCCAGGCGGGCGAGCAGGCCGATCAGGGTGCCGATGCCGACGGCGAGCTCACCGAAGGCGATCGCGTACCCGAAGCCGACCGGGCTCTTCAGGGCCATGTCGATCATGGCCGGGATGGCCGCGGTGTCGCGGACCCCGCGCATCATGTCGCCGACCGAGCCGGAACCGGAGTCCTTCAGGAACGCGCTGTCGGTGAGTTTGTCCAGGCCGGCGTAGATGAAGGTGACGCCGAGAAAGACGCGTAGCGGGAGCAGCGCGTAGCGGGTGGCGGTCTCCCGCCAGTCGCCGCCGCCCCCCGCGTAGGGAGTGTGCGTGTCCGTACGAATGCCGTGAGTCATCGTCCTCAGCCGCCTCTCGCCCGCCGTACCGTGACTCCTCGAATGACGATACGTACGGGAGGGAAGTTCGGCTCATTCCGGTCCCGGCCAGTTTTTCCGACTTGGTCCGCTTCGACGCCCGCCGTGCCGACCGGTGGGGCAGGAGAGCCGGTCGGTCAGTCCGTCACATCGATCGCGTACCGGTTGGTCTCCACGCCCGCTGCCGTGATCACCTGGACCTCCACCCGTCCGGGCTCGACGTCCGCCGGCACCGGCACGGTGAGGACCGCGTCCGTGGGGTTGCTGAAACCGCCGGCGACCGGCACGAGCGGAACATGCACGTGCACCGCGCCGATGCGTACGACCATCCGCGACAGCCGTTCGGCGGTCTGGGCGCCCGGTGGCACGAAGGCCGCCCCGCGGATCTCGATGTCGTCGCCGGTGCGGATCGGCGCGTCCAGATCGCCGGCCTCCCGCGAGCGCACCACGGAGAGGATCACCGGCCGGCCTCCCTCGGCGTACTTCCCGGCCACATAGGTCGCCGCCGACACCAGCACCACCACCGCCAGACCCCAGGGGAGATCGGGCAGTTGGTCGGGCCGCCGGGCCAGCCGTACGGCCGCGAACAGCAGGGTGACGGCGCTGATCACGACGTACTGGATGTCGGCGAAGGCCCCGCGGCCCGCGTCGTCGGTCAGCAGGTCGGCGGCCCGTGGCCGGTCCGCGCGCACCTTCTGCAGGCGCTGTCCCAGCACCCGCAGGCCGACCACCCGCCGTACCAGTACGGCGATCCCGCACACCACGGCGAGTACGGTCACCACGCCGGCGCCCCGGGCCAGTTCGAGGCCGGTGATCAGCGCGTCGCGCTGCGCGTGTCCGGAGGCCGCCGCGAGACGGCCCACCAGCACGAGCACGGCGTACACGACGAACAGCACCCACGCCGCCGCCACCGCGCGGGAGGTGGACAGCCGGTTGTCCTCACCGATCACGGGTGCCAGCGCACCGCCCCGCGCCCGGTGGAACCACGAGGCCGCCGTCAGCGCACCGGCCACGAGCAGGGCCGCGAGGAGGCCGGCGGTGCGCGCCGTCGACCAGCCGGCGCCGATCGCCGTCAGCGACTGCACCAGGAGCAGCGCGAGGACCATCGACCACACGGCGAACGCCGTACGGCGCCACAGTCGCGTCAGCCACGCCTCGCCCTCGGCCCGCCCGCGCTCGGCGACGTGTTCCGCGGACTGCGTCAGTTCCTCCGAGACCCACTGCCGGGAGGCCGAGACCGAGTGGGCCACGGCTGCCGGCAGCCCCTGCCCGGCCGCGAATCCGTCCCGTTTCGAAAGGAATTCGGCGACTGCCCGCCGATGCCCCGCACGCGCCCCGTGCGGGCAGTCCCCGCAGGTGCAGCCGCCCCCGTGGGCAGCCGCTTCCGCGTTCTGTCTCGCCTCCTGCACCGCCACGCCCGATGCCCGCCTTCCCCGCTACCCTCATGATCGGTGACCCCTGAGAAATCCGGTCACCGCGCGACAAACAACTCCCCCGCGATGACAGCGAATTGTGCCCTACGGCACACCGCCCGTGTCCGGCAGGTCTGGTCAGCGCGGGTGAAGTGGCCGCCACCGTGTTGACCTGGCTGCGAGAATCTGCCCATGGCCGAGATCATCCAGCGTGACGGGACCTGGGCCTTCGACGGCAGCACGGTCCGGATCACGCCGGGACTCCACCGCTCCGTGCCGCTGTTCCGGCAGACGTACGGAGAGGTCGCCGTGCCGCTGGAGGCCATCTCCGGGGTCGTCTACGAGCCGGAACGCAAGCGGGGCCGGCTGCGGATGCGGCTGCGTGAGGGCGCGGACCCGCTACTGCAGGCGACCGGTGGCCGGTTGCCCGACCCGGCGGACCCGTACCGGCTGGTCGTGGACGTCGACCGGGCCGGGGTCGCGGAGTACGTGGCCGAGGAGATCCGCCACGCCCTGCTCCTGGACCAGATCCCCAAGGAGCCCACCCGGGCCTACCTCCTGCCCGGGCCGCCCGTCCCGGTCTCGGTCCGTTCGTCCGACGGCACGGTCTCCTTCGACGGCACCCAGGTGCGCATCGACTGGGCCGACACCTCCGACCGCGTCAAACGCGCGACCGGCCCGCGGATCATCTCGGTGGCCGACGTGGTCCGGGTCGAGTGGCTGCCCAACTCCGGTTACGAGGACGGCTTCCTGCGCTTCGCGACCCGCGAGACGGCGTTCTCCAAGCTGCCGCCCGAGAAGGACCCGTACGCGCTGGACCTGTGGGGCAGTATCCGCCGCGACCTGCTCACGGCCCTCGTCGCGACCGCGGTCACGGCCCGCCTTCCGCACCCCTCCACCCAGGCCGGGGACCACCCCGCGGACCGGCCGCACCCGGCGGCGTCCGTGCCGCCCCCGGCCGACCATCACGACGTACTCCTGCGCCGGCTGCGGGAACTGGGCGAACTGCACCGGGCCGGGGTGCTGACGGACGAGGAGTTCGCGGCGACGAAGGCCGCGGTGCTACGGGGGTTCTGACGCGGCGGGCAAGAAGGCACCCGCACGCACCCTCAGCTCAGCAAATCCGGTTCGGTTCGGCTGATGTCCTGCCACAACGGCTGGTAGTTGATCCAGGCGACGAGGTCGCCGCCCAGTTGCTCCCGGGTCGCGACCGCCGCCTTGTGGTCGATGAGCACCGGGCGCCCGGCCGCCTTCGCCGACAGCTGCACCTGGGAGGAGCGTTCCATGGACAGGAACCACCAGGCCGCCGCGTCCACCGAGTCGCCGACCGTCAGCAGGCCGTGGTTGCGCAGCACGAGGGCCTTGTGCGAGCTGAGCGCGCTCGCGATCCGGCGGCCCTCGACGGCGTCGACGGCGACGCCGGTGTAGGCGTCGTACAGGGCGTGGTCCTCGTAGAACGCGCAGCTCTCCTGCGAGATGGGGTCGAGCAGGTCGCCGAGTGCGGCGAGGGCCCGGCCGTAGACCGAGTGGCAGTGGGCGACCGCGACGACGTCGGGGCGGGCGGCGTGCACCTGGGCGTGAACGGTGAACGCCGCCTGGTTGACGTGGTAGCGGCCCTCGATCACCTGCCCGTCCGTGTTGGCGAGGACGAGGTCGCTCACCGTGACGTGCTTGAACGGCATACCGAACGGATTGACCCAGAAACAGTCACTGAACTCCGGGTCGCGTGCGGTGATGTGCCCCGACACCCCGTCCTCGAAGCCGCGCGCCCCGAAGATCCGCAGCGCGCCCGCGAGCCGCTCCTTGCGGTGCCGGCGCTCGTCGTCGACCGAGTCGTGCATCGGCGGCATCGCGAACCGGAGCCGGTCCGTGGGCAGCGGCGGGGGTGGAGTGGGCCCGGGCATAGGTCCTCCAGCACTGGGTTGCTTTACGGGGCGGAAGTTACCGTCGGTCAGCGCAGGAGAACAGGGATGTTATGCAAACATGACGTTCGCAACGGAAATGCGGTACGCCGACCGGGACACGCAAGGCCGATACCGGACAGAAGATGTCAGGTATCAGCAGGACACTGACCCCATGAGTCGTACGAACTGGGCAGCCTTCGCCGCCGCGGCACCCGAATTCGCCGGAACCGTCGAGAACCGCTTCGGGGCCTTCACCCACCACACCCTCGCGACCCTCCGTAAGGACGGATCGCCCCGCACCACCGGCCTGGAGGTGCGTTTCCTGCGTGGCGAGCTGTGGCTCGGCATGATGCCGGACTCGCTCAAGGCGCTGGACCTGCGCCGCGACCCGCGCTTCGCGCTCCAGGCGAACCCCGGGGCCGGCACCGGCATGGGCGGCGGGGACGTGCGGATCAGCGGTCGGGCGATCGAGGTGACGGACGCGGAGACGAAGGCCGGATACGTGGAAGAGGTGGAACCGCCGGAGCCGTTCCACCTCTTCCGCACCGAGTTGACGGAGGTCGTACGCACCTCTGTCGAGGACGACACGTACCTGGTCGTCGAGGTCTGGCGGCCCGGAGCGCCGGTGCGGACGCTCAGGCGGACCTGACCCTCACGGCGTGCCTGACCTCACGACGCGGGGGCTACTCCCACTCGATGGTGCCCGGCGGCTTCGAGGTCACGTCGAGGACGACCCGGTTGACGTCGGCGACCTCGTTCGTGATGCGGGTCGAGATCTTGCCGAGGACCTCGTACGGCAGGCGCGACCAGTCGGCCGTCATGGCGTCCTCGGAGGAGACCGGGCGCAGCACGATCGGGTGACCGTAGGTGCGGCCGTCGCCCTGGACGCCGACGCTGCGGACGTCCGCGAGCAGGACCACCGGGCACTGCCAGATGTCACGGTCGAGACCGGCCGCCGTCAGCTCCTCGCGGGCGATCGCGTCGGCGTCGCGGAGCAGGTCGAGCCGCTCCTTGGTGACCTCGCCGACGATCCGGATACCGAGGCCGGGGCCGGGGAACGGCTGGCGCTGGACGATCTCCTCCGGCAGGCCGAGCTCCTGGCCGACCATCCGGACCTCGTCCTTGAACAGCTTGCGCAGCGGCTCGATCAGCTGGAACTCGAGGTCCTCGGGGAGGCCGCCCACGTTGTGGTGGGACTTGATGTTCGCCGTGCCGGTGCCGCCGCCGGACTCGACCACGTCCGGGTAGAGGGTGCCCTGGACCAGGAAGGCGACCTCGGGACCCTCGTCGGCGATGATCTCCGCCTGCGCCTGCTCGAAGACCCGGATGAACTCCCGGCCGATGATCTTCCGCTTCTGCTCGGGGTCGGAGACGCCCTTGAGCGCGGTGAGGAAGCGCTCCTCGGCGTCGACGACCTTGAGCTGGACGCCGGTCGCGGCGACGAAGTCCTTCTCGACCTGCTCGGTCTCGCCCTTGCGCATCAGGCCGTGGTCGACGTACACGCAGGTCAACTGCGAGCCGATGGCCTTCTGGACCAGCGCGGCGGCGACGGCGGAGTCCACGCCGCCGGACAGCCCGCAGATCGCGCGCTTGTCGCCGACCTGCTCGCGGATGGCCGCGACCTGTTCGTCGATGACGTTGCCGGTGGTCCAGTCCGGGCTGAGGCCCGCACCGCGGTACAGGAAGTGCTCCAGCACCTGCTGGCCGTGCGTGGTGTGCATGACCTCGGGGTGGTACTGGACGCCGTAGAGCTTCTTCTCGTCGTTCTCGAAGGCGGCGACCGGGACGACGTCCGTGGACGCCGTGACCGAGAAGCCCTCGGGGGCGGCAGAGCAGGCGTCGCCGTGGGACATCCACACCGACTGCTCGTCCGGGGTGCCCTCGAACAGGGTGGAGGACGACCTCGAGACGTGCAGCGGCGTACGGCCGTACTCGCGGGCGCCGGTGTTGTCGACGGTCCCGCCGAGGGTCGTGGCCATCAGCTGGAAGCCGTAGCACATACCGAAGACCGGGACGCCGGACTCGAAGAGTTCGCGGTCGAGGCGGGGCGCGCCCTCCGCGTAGACCGACGAGGGGCCTCCGGAGAGGATGATCGCCGCCGGGTTCTTGGCGAGCATCTCCGCGACCGGCGTGGTGCTCGGCACGATCTCGCTGTAGACCCGGGCCTCGCGGACACGACGGGCGATGAGCTGGGCGTACTGCGCACCGAAGTCGACGACCAGGACGGTGTCGGGGGCGGCGGGGGACGCTTCTGGCACGGTTTGCCTTCCGGCGGTGAGCAAGGGTGTCTGGGGTCGATTCTACCGGGGGCCGGAGTGGGGGTGCCGCCTGCGGGGTTTCGTCCCCTCCGCCCCTCCCCTTCCCGTCCCTGGGGCTGCCGCCCCGGGCCCCCGCTTCGGCCCGAGGGGCCTCCTCCTCGAACGCCGGACGGGCTGGACGTGCCCGGCCCCCGGGTTGGACGGGGACCCGCTCCCGTGCATACTGGGCCCCATGCTCACGCACCCGACCTTCCTCTTTACCTATGGCAACCGGCCCACCGGCTGCCATGGTCGTGCTGCTTGAGCAACTGACAAGCGACTTCCCAGGCGCCCCGGGCCGACAAGGCCCGGGGCGCCTGTCGTTTTCCCGGGTCCTGCCGTTCCGGGGCAGCCGTCCTCCAAAGGAGCCCCCTGTGACCGCGATCGACGTGACCGGCGCCCGTACCCCCGAGGCCGCCGAGGTGATCGGTGACGCCCGTGCGCGCATCGACGCGCTCGACGACCGGATCATCGGCCTCGTCCACGAACGGATGGCCGTGTCCGCCGTCATCCAGGACGCCCGGATCGCCTCCGGTGGCCGACGCGTGAACCTCTCCCGCGAGATGGAGGTCCTCGGCCACTACAGGGAGGCGCTGGACAGGCCCGGCACGTCCCTCGCCATGACGCTCCTCGAGCTGTGCCGCGGTCGCATCTGAGTTCGGGCCCCCTCTCACCCGTACGGCGCGTGACCGCGGCGTGAACCCCTTCGTTGGTCCCGGTGTCCGTGCCAGCCAGGGGCGGGCCCGAAAGAACCACGCGTGGCTCACTGGGGCGATGAGACGTACGGGTCGTGCCGTACGTCGTGGGACCTCGTCCCGGACAAGTGACCGGACGGCAGGGGACAGCAGCCCGGTCACCCAAGAGAACGGTCGGCTCCGGGGACGCCCGGGGCCGCCCGGCGGACACCACCCAGACCCGCAAGAGGCCCGGCCGGCCGAAGGCATCGGACAAGCGGCGCACCCCCCCGGCGCCGCTCCCCCAGGCACCGGCGCTGCCCTGACGTCGGTGCTGACGAGCGAAGGGCCCCGCGGCTCCGCCCCGCGGGGCCCTTCGCATGCCCGCGCACCTTCCCGCGCCCCGCCCATACCCGGGCTCGTTCGCGTGCCCGTTCGCCGGGCCGGGTTCGCTTGGTCCGAACCTTCGAGAATTTCTGTGAGTGCGAACACAACCATTCACACTCGTCACGGATCAAACCCTGTGAACCAGGGGCCACACCCCTCGGAGAAGGACCTGCGCTCGGAGGGGGGCGCAGGTCCTTCTTCATGCCCGGCCCCGGCTCCGGGCCTACTTGCTTCGGGCCTACTTCTTCGGCGGTACCGCCGGCATCCCCAGGAACGGCAGCCGCAGCGCGCCGAACGCCTCCGCGGGGACGGCCGGCGTCTTGGGCTCGACCGGCTGAAGGCGTTCGTAGGCCGCCGCCTGCGCCGGCCGCGGGTCGGTCTCGCCCTTGTTCGGCCAGTACGACATCGCCCGCTCGGCCTGGGCGGTGATCGTCAGGGACGGATTCACTCCCAGGTTCGCCGAGACCGCGGCGCCGTCGACGACCGAGATGCCGGAGTGTCCGTACAGGCGGTGGTACGGGTCGATCACGCCGGTCTCGCGGGACGAACCGATCGGACAGCCGCCGAGGAAGTGGGCGGTGAGCGGGGTGCCCATCAGCTCGCCCACGTTCGAGCCGGCGAAGCCGTTGATCTCGGCGGCGATGGCGGAGGCGCCCTCGGAGGCGGCCTTGATCTGCTTGGGGTTCGGTGAGCCGTGGCCCTGCCTGGCCGTCAGCAGTCCCTTGCCCACGCCGTCCGGCTTGAGATGGGTCGTCAGGGAGTTGTCCAGGGACTGCATCACCAGACCGATGATGGTCCGCTCGGACCAGCGGCGGTTGGAGAGGGAGCGCAGGACCAGGACGGGGTGCCGCGCGGCATTGCGCAGCCAGGCCGCGGCCCGTGAGGTGCCCTCCGCGTACGGGACCTGGAGGATCGACAGGCCGCCCATCGAGTTGGAGCCCTTGCCGTAGCGGACCGGCTCGATGTGGGTGTTCGCGTCGGGGTGGATCGAGGAGGTGATGGCGACCCCGCGGGTGAAGTCGGCCTTCGGTTCGCCGGTGGCCCTGCGGTAGCGCCGGTCGCTGGTCTGCGCGCCCACCAGCGCCTCGGAGTTGGTGCGGGTCAGCTCGCCCAGCCGGTCCGAGACGTGAGGGAGCTGGCCGCCCGCCTTCATGCGGTGCAGCAGGGTCTGGGTGCCGTAGGTGCCGGCGGCGAGGACGACCCGGCGGGCCTTGTAGGTCCGGCCCCGTCCCTTGCGGCGGTCGTCGGTGGGGAGGGTGGCCACGGCGTAGCCGCCCTGTGAGTCGTCGGTGACCGACACGACCGTGGTCAGCGGGTGCACGACCGCCCCCGCCTTCTCGGCGAGGTACAGGTAGTTCTCGTTGAGGGTGTTCTTCGCGCCGTGCCGGCAGCCGGTCATGCACTCGCCGCACTCGGTGCAGGCCTTGCGGTCGGGGCCCGCGCCCCCGAAGTAGGGGTCCGCGACCCGCTCGCCGGGCGTCGCCCGCACCGTCTTGTCGGCGTCCTCGCCGTCGCCGAAGAACACCCCGACCGGCGCCATGTGGAAGGTGTCGCCGACGCCCATCCGCTCGGCGGCCGCCTTGAGGTGGACGTCGGACGGCGTCATGGTCGGGTTGAGCCGTACGCCGAGCATGCGCCGCGCCTGGTCGTAGTACGGCTCCAGCTCCGCCTGCCAGTCCGTGATGTCACGCCACTGCGGGTCCTCGAAGAACGGCTTCGGCGGTACGTAGAGGGTGTTGGCGTAGTTGAGGGAGCCGCCGCCGACGCCCGCGCCCGCCAGGACCATGACGTTGCCCAGCAGGTGGATGCGCTGGAGGCCGTACATGCCGAGCCTGGGCGCCCAGAGGTAGTTCTTCAGGTCCCAGGAGTTCTTGGGCAGCGTGCCGGGGGTGAAGCGGCGGCCCGCCTCCAGCACACCGACCCGGTAGCCCTTCTCCGTCAGGCGCAGGGCGGTGACGGAACCGCCGAAGCCCGAGCCGACGACGATGACGTCGTAGTCATGGTCGCGGCCGTCGTCCTCGCCCTGGTCGCGGACGGAGTTCTCCTGTGACACGTGCTCTCCTCGTTGAGAACGGGTGCTGCCCGGGCCGGCAGGACCGGCCCGGCAGGGCCTAGCGGAAGCGGAACGCCTTCATCAGTCGCAGACTCCGGCTCATGAACGCCGCGTACTTCTCGTCGTCCATGCCCATGGACGGAGCCATCGGCAACAGCCGCTGCTGCGCGACCGTCTGTGCCTCGGTGTACTTGAGGATGCCCTCGGAGCCGTGCCGGCGTCCGAGGCCGGAGTCCTTCATGCCGCCCATCGGCGACTGGACGCTGCCGTACGCGGGCGCGTAGCCCTCGTTGACGTTCACCGTCCCCGTGCGCAGGCGGGAGGCGACCTCGCGACCGCGCCGGCCGTCCTTCGTCCAGACCGAGGAGTTCAGGCCGTACGGCGTGGAGTTGGCGAGCTCGACCGCCTCGTCCTCGGTCGTGAAGCGGTAGATCGACACGACCGGGCCGAAGGTCTCCTCGGAGCAGACCGACATGGGGGCCTCGACGCCGTCGAGGATGGTCGGCTCGAAGAAGTAGGGGCCGATGTCCGGGCGGGCGACGCCGCCGGCGACGAGCCTGGCGCCCTTGGCGACCGCCTCGTCGACGTGCCGGGTGACCGTCTCCAGCTGGCGTTCGCCCACCAGCGAGCCCATGTCGGCGCCGTAGGCGAGGGAGGTGCCGAGCCGCATCGCCTTCGTGCGGGCGGCGAAGCGCTCGAGGAAGGCGTCCGCGATCGACTCGTGGACGTACAACCGCTCGATGGAGATGCACAGTTGGCCGGCGGAGGAGAAGCAGGCGCGGACCGCTCCCGCGGCCGCCTTCTCGATGTCGGCGTCCTCGAGCACCACCATGGCGTTCTTGCCGCCCAGTTCGAGGGAGACACCGATCAGGCGGGCGGCCGCGCCCTGGGCGACCTCGCGGCCGGTGCGGGTGGAGCCGGTGAAGGAGACGTAGTCGGCGTGCCGGACGATCTCCGGGCCCACGACGGGGCCCTCGCCGAGGACGACCTGGAAGACGTCGGCGGGCAGACCGGCCTCGATCAGCAGGTCCCGCGCCCACAGGGCGGTCAGGCAGGTCTCCGTGTCCGGCTTCATGACGACGGCGTTGCCCGCGACGAAGGCCGGCAGCGCGTCGCCGACCGACAGCTCCAGCGGGTAGTTCCAGGGCGCTATCTGGCCGACGACTCCGCGCGGGTGGCGCAGTTCGGTGACCTTCGTGAGGGTCGGGACGGCGCCGGCGTGCCGCTTGGGCCTGAGATAGGCAGGGGCCCTGCGGCCGTAGTGGCGGGCCGCGACGGCCACGGCCTGGACCTCCTCATGGGCGTGCAGCCGCGCCTTGCCGGTCTCCAGCTGGATCAGGTCGAGCACCTCGGCCTGGCGCTCCAGCACCAGGTCGTGGAAGCGCAACAGGACGGCGGCGCGCTGCCGTACCGGTGTCCGCGCCCACACCTGCTGGGCCGCGCGGGCCGACTCGTAGGCCTTCTGTACGTCCTCGGGCGTGGACTCGGGCAGGTCGGCCAGCTTCTCGCCGGTGAACGGCGAGTGGTTGGCGGTCCGTCCGGAGCCGACGACTCCCTTGGTCAGCTGGGCGACCAGCTCGGGGGTCACCACGTCGGCGGCGGTACGAGCGCCCTCCGGAGCGGGGGCGAGAGGATTGGTGCCGGTCTTGGCCGGGGCCTGCGCGTCCGTCATGAGCCGCAGGGTATGCCGGGGCGGAGACTTTGGGTACCCGTCGGTAATCGGGATTCACCGGGTGCACACATGACGCCAGTGGTCACTGGCAACAAACTCGCTGATCAGCCTGTTGTTCGGGGAACGCGGGGTCCGGGAGCGGCGGCCCCCGATTCATCCGCCTCCGGCACCCGTGATCCCGAGCCGACCGCGGGCTCCCTTGAACACGGCCGTGCCCTTCTTCTCGTCCGGCGTGCCCTTGGGCATGTCCACGCGCAGCTCGTACATGCCGCTGTCGGCGGTGAGGACGAACAACTGCATGACGCGCGTCGGGGACTCGTCCATGCCGTAGGTCGTGTCGGCGAGGGCCGCCCGGTAGCCGTGGAAGGAGGTGGCGGTCGTCTGCGTACGCGCGTCGCCGTCGTAGGCGTTCCAGGTGCCGTGCGCCTTCTGCGCCTCGCCCATGGGCGAGCCGGGGGCCTTCGCCCACTGGGTGAGGCGGACCTGGACGGTGTCGTCGAGGTCGTAGACCACCAGCCTGGGCTGATCAGTCGCACTGCCTTCCCTGGCGGTCTCCTGGTACCCGGCGGGGAGGGTCAGAACGGCACCCATCGCCTTCTCGGTGTGGGAGATCCACGGGGTTGCGGTGGAGGCGGAATCGGAAGGGGGTACGGCGGCGGGGGCGGAGGTGCGGGTGGGGGTCGGGGTCGGCTTCGTGGTCGAGCCGCTTTCGGTCTCCGTGAGGTAGGAGGACGTGCCCAGCCAGACGCCGCCGAGGAGGAGGGCGCCGAGCACGACGGCGACCGCGGGGGCGGGGGCGGTGTTGCGGAGAAGGCGGCGGATTGGCTTCGGGGTGGGGGCTTGGGTGGGAATGGGGGTGGGTATTGGCTCCGGCTCCGGCTCGCGATCCGGCTCCGGCTGCGGCTTTCGCTCCGGTGCTCCCAGCCGTACGGTCCCCACGTCGTCCGCGAACTCCCGCAGCCCTGAGGCGTCCTGCGTGTCCGTCACGTCCTGTGGGAGCGTGTCCGGCACCGGCCACCCCTCGGCCACCGCCTCCAGGACCGCGTCGACCTCCTCCGCGCCGGGCCGGCGCTCGGGGTCCTTCGCCAGCAGCCGCACCACGAGCGGTCTGAGCGGTCCCGCCTGCTTCGGCTCGGGCGGGTCGGCGGCGAGGATCGCGGCGAGCGTGGACTCCAGGGTCGTACGGCGGAACGGGGACCAGCCCTCGACCGCGGCGTACAGGAGGACGCCCAGGGACCACAGGTCGGAGGCGGGGCCGGCGCCGCGGCCCGACATCCGCTCGGGGGCGATGAACTCGAGCGAGCCGACGAACTCGCCGCTCATGGTGAGGGACTCCTCGCCCTGGATGTGGGCGATGCCGAAGTCGGTGAGGACGACCCGGTCGTGCGCGCCGAGCAGGACGTTGGCCGGCTTCACGTCGCGGTGCACGATGCCGACGGCGTGCGCGGCGCGCAGGGCGCCGAGGACGGCGCGGCCGATCCGGGCGGACTCGGCGGGCGGGACGGCCCCACGTCGGAGCAGCTCGTGCAGGGACTCGCCGCGGACCAGCTCCATGACGATCCAGGGCAGTCCGTCCTCGACGACGACGTCGTGGATGGAGACGGCGGCGGGATGGTCGACGCGGGCGGCGGCGCGGGCCTCACGGTAGAGCCGGTGCGCGGCCCGCTGGTGGCTCTCGTCCTCCGGGTCACCCGGCAACCGCGGTTGTTTGACGGCGACTTCGCGCTCCACCCGGTTGTCGAGCGCCCGCCAGACCGTGCCCATGCCGCCGGAGCCGATGCGCTCGACCAGCCGGTAGCGCCCGCCGATCACCCGGCCCCTGGGGCCACCGCCTGCCCCGCCGTTGCTCATGCCCCATGACTACCGTGCGAGGCGCCTTCTTGTCGACGTGGGTCAGCCCTTCCACCGCCCCAGCGTGAGCGCCCCACGCTCGCGCCGAACCTCCACCACGCCCGTCCCCGCGAAATGTGCCGGGATCACCGACTCCTGCTGGTCGGCCGCCCGTTCCAGGACCCGCTGTCGGCTTGCGGCGGCCTGCCGCGGGTCGAGGCAGAAGCAGCTGCTGCACTCGGGATGCAGGATCTGCACCGGGCTGTGCAGCAGGTCCCCGACGAAAGCGGCTCGCTCGCCGCGCGAGGAGAGGCGCAGTACGGCGGAACCGGGGGTGTGACCGGGAGCGGATTCCAGGGTGAGGTGCTCGTCGATCCGGTGCTCCCCGTCCCACAGTTCGGCCTGCCCGGCCCGGTGCACGGGGGCGATGCTGTCCTCGTAGATCAGCCGGTCGTCGGGGCGTACCCCGCCGCCGTAGCCGCCCTCGGGGCCGAAGTGGGTGTCGTCGGCGGCCGGGAGGAGGTAGCGGGCGTTCGGGAACATGGGCACCCACTCCCCGTCCGCGTCACGGGTGTTCCAGCCGACGTGGTCGCCGTGAATGTGTGTGTTGACGACGACGTCGACGTCCTCGGGGCGTACCCCGGCCCGCGCGAGACGGCCCGGGAAGTCGCCCGCCTGGTGGTGGAAGAGCGGGTTGCCGGGCCGGTCGCGTCCGTTGCCGACCCCGGTGTCCACCAGCACGGTCCGCCCGGCGCTGCGCACCACCCAGGTCTGCAGCGCCACCACGGCACGGTCACTTTCGGGGTCCCAGTGGTCGGGTGCCAACCGGTCCCGGTTGTCCTCCCACACGTCGGAGGCGCAGCCCGGAACGAGGTCACGGGCGGGCACGAACGGCACCTGCCACTCGACGACCCGGACGATCTCGACATCACCGATCACGAAGCTCTGTACGGTCTCATCAGCCATGCCCACAAGTCTAGGGATCTCGGCTGAGCATTTCGATGACTGATCTGCTCCGCCGAATACGCGAGCGTCTCATCATCGGCTGACGACGAGGTTAGGCTGTCTCTCATGGACGTGGTGAGTGACGCGATCTCCGCCGTACGCACCGGGCGCCCCTCCTCGAACCGGCTGACGGTGCGAGGGAGCTGGTGCACCCGGCTCGCCCCGTACGAGGGCGCCGGCTTCCACGTCGTCCTCTCGGGCGGCTGCTCGTTGCTGCCGGACGGGGGCGGCGAGCCGGTGACGCTGGGCGCGGGCGACGTCGTACTCCTGCCGCACGGGGCCGGACACGTGCTCGCCGACGGACCCGTGGACGCGGCGCGGGCGGAACGGGCGGTGCCGTTCGAGTCGCTGACCGGCCCCGTCGGGTCCCTGCGCGGGGAGGGCCGGGAGGCGGAGCTGCTGTGCGGCAAGTACCGCCTCGACCGCAGCCGGGTGCACCCGCTGCTCGCGGAGCTGCCACAGGTCGTCCACCTGCCCAACCGGGTCGGCGCGGACCCCGAACTCCGGTACGCGGTCGACCTGTTGGCACGGGAGCTGGACGAGCGGCGGCCGGGCGCGTGCCTGGCGCTGCCGAGCCTGCTCGACCTGCTCCTCGTCTACATGGTCCGCGCGTGGATGGCGCGGGCACGGACGGGCGCGTGGCCCGGCGTGCTGAGCGACCCGGTGACGACGGCCGCGCTGCGGGCCCTGCACACCGACCCGGCCGCGCCGTGGACCATCGACCGCCTGGCCGCCGAGGCCGGCGTCTCCCGCGCGACCCTCTCCCGCCGCTTCACCTCACTCGTGGGCCGCCCGCCCATGGCCTACCTGACCTGGTGGCGCCTGACCCTGTCGGCCACCCGCCTCCGCGACTCGGACGCCCCCCTGGCGACCGTGGCCCGGGAGGCGGGATACGGCAGCCCGTACGCCCTGTCGCACGCGTTCAGCCGCGAGTTCGGGGTGACGCCGGGGCGGTACCGGGAGCTGGCGGTGAACCGGGGGCGGGAGGCGTAGCGCCGGCCCCCTGCCTTTCATCCGTGGTTGTGCCTTCGCGGCTCCGTTCAACCGCGGTTTCCTGCCTCGCGGTTCGGTTCAGCCGCGGACGAAGGTGTCCACCGCCACGTCGAAGTACTCCTTCGCCTCCCGCACCTTGCCGACCGGGGCCGACACCCACACGTCGTACAGCCGGCCGTTCTCCTCCCAGCACAGGTCGTAGGTGTGCCGGGGGCCCTCCGCCGTGCTGAAGCCGTTCCAGGTGAACTCCCAGAGGGCGGCCGCACCGGTGCGGTGGGTGGTCTCCGTGACCCGGCCGTCGTGGTAACCGGGGTTGGACGAGGGGCCGTCGGCCGCCGCCCGTCGCATCACCCCGAGCGGGCCGCCGGGTTGGGGGTCGGCGATCTTGATGCCCAGGCGGAAGGCCTTCCCCGGCGACAGGTAGAAGACGCGCTCCCCCTGCGGCTCGCGGGTGAAGCCGTCGGGGACGGCGAGTGTGAAGCCGGCGGGGTCCTTGGCGGTGCGGTAGCCCGAGGGCGCGGGCGAGTGGGGGGTTCGGTCGCTCGCGCCGGCGCCGGTACCCGTACCGGTACCGGCCGTGGCCGACCGGCTGGAGTTCGTCGCGGGGGACGCCCCGGACGGCTGCCCGGAGGGTCGCGCGGGCCGGCTCACGGGTGAGCTCGCCGACGTCACCGACGCCCCCGGCCCCGAACTCGTCGGCGTGCCACCCCCGCCACCTCCGTCCCGGTTCACCAGGAGGGCCGCCGCGGAGACCCCCGCGCCCGCCATCGCGGCGACCAGCAGCGCGGCCACCAGCACCCCCCTGGTGGAGTACGTCTTGTTGGGCGGTACCGGTTCCGCGGCGGTCGGCGCGGGCTCCCGCCGGGGTACGTCCAGCCGCGTCGGCGTGTACCCGGGCGGTGACGTCGGCATCCGGCCCGTGTCCCGGAAGGCGCGCAGCATCCGTTCTGCCTGAGCCGCGTCCAGCCGTCGCTCCGGATCGCGCTCCAGCAGCCCCCGTACGACGGGAAGGAGCGGTCCGGCCTGCACGGGCGGGCGGATCTCGTCGAAGACCACCGCGTGCAGGATGCCGCCCAACGAGTCGCGGCGGAACGGCGATTCGCCGCTCAGGACCGTGCACAGCAGCGCGCCCAGCGACCACAGGTCGGACTCCGGGCCGGTCCTCGCCCCGGACATCCGCTCGGGCGCGGTGTACTCGGGGGAGCCGACGAAGGATCCGGTCTCGGTGAGCGTGGTGGCTCCGGCGACCTGGGCGATACCGAAGTCGGTCAGGACGACCCGGTCGGTGTCGGCTTCCAGCAGGACGTTCGCGGGCTTGATGTCACGGTGCAGGACTCCCGCCGCGTGCGCCGTGCGCAGCGCGCTCAACAGGCCGATGCCGATGCGGGCTGCCTCGGCGGCGTCGACCGGGCCGCGCGCGGAGACGCGGTCGGCGAGCGAGCCGCCGCCGATCAGGTCCATGACGATGTAGGGGCGTTCGTCGTGCTCGACGACGTCGTGGACCACGATGATGTGCGGGTGGCGCAACTGCGCGACCGCACGCGCCTCGCGGAGGGTACGGTCGCGTTGCCGCCGCGCCTCCTCCTCGGAGAGCGTGTCGTCGAGGGGGATCTCCTTGACCGCCACCTGCCTGCCGAGCAGTTGGTCGGTGGCACGCCACACCACGCCCATGCCGCCGCGCCCGAGCCGCTTCTCCAGCCGGTAACGCCCTGCGATGACGCGGGCGCTGTCCCCCTCGGTCCCCATGCGCCCCATCATGCCGCACCGGACGGACCGCCTCCGGGTCGGCGACCGGCCAACTCCGCGGCAGCGGGCGGCAGGCTGTCGTCAGGAGCTCTGCGGCTGCCAGCCCTGCAGTACCGCCGTGAACTGTCGGCGCGTGGTCGCCCAGTCCGCCGCGGGCGAGGACATGTAGATCGCGTACTCGACGCCGTCCCGGGCCACGTACGTCTCCTCGACGGCCCGGCGCGGCCCCGGGAAGGAGGTGTCCTTGGCCAGCGCGGTCCACGTGTACTCCCACCGTGAGCCGTCGCGGTCCCGGTAGAGGTTCTTCTCCAGCGACACCCGGTTGTAGTCGAGCAGCCGCACCCGCAACTGCTCGTCCAGGTCCAACTGGTGCTGATACCCGTCGGCGAAGTCCGGCGAGGGATCGACGGCGATGCGGACGAAGTGCTCCCCGCCGTCGGGCGTGTAGTCGATCTGCTCGATGCCGCCCTTGACGCTGGCGACCTCCCGCTTCCAGCCCTTGGGCAGATAGAGGCTGAAGCCCGCGGGATCATCCACCTTGACCCAGCTCGCGGGAACGGTGCCGGGGGTCGTCGTGCTGCCGTCCGTCGCCCCGGGCGACGGGCCGGTGCTCCGGCTGGGCTCCGGCGAGACGCTCGCGTTGTCCTGCTCGCGCTTCGCTTCCCACGCCTGCAGCCCGACCACCGTGCCCCCGCCGACGAGCGCGGCGACGACGATGACGAGCGCCCGGGTGCGCCACCGGCGCCGTCCGGGCGGCGCCTCGGGACCGACGGCCGTCGCCGACGTCACCGACCCGTAGGGGGCGCCGGAAGCCGGGTGGTACGCCGTCGAGGCCCCGGGGTACGGCGTCGATGTCGCCGAAGGGTACGGCGTCCCGGTCGCGGAGGGATAGGGCGTCCCGGTTGCGGGGGAATACGGCGAGGCGGTTCCGGAGGGGAACGGCGACGCGGCCGCCGGCCCCGGCCCCATGGGCGGCCCGGTGAGCCCGGTGCGGGAGTCCGGTTCGTGGTGGGGACCGCCGTACTGCGTCCGCACGTACGCCTGCGCCTCGTGCGGCCGGCGCCCCTCCGCCGCCTGGGCGAGCAGGTGCTCGGCCGCGGAGGCGTCGGGCCGTGCGGCGGGGTCCTTGTGCAGCAGCGCGGCGATGACGGGCGCGAGCGGACCGGCATGGCTCGGCTCCGCGGCCTCCTCCTCGACCACGGCCTGCATGGTGGTCAGCGGCGAGGTGCGGCGGAACGGCGACCTGCCCTCGACCGCCGTGTACAGCGTGGCGCCGAGCGCCCACAGGTCCGAGGACGCTCCCGGATCGTGCCCGCGGACCCGCTCGGGGGCGAGGTAGTCGACCGAGCCGACGACCTCTCCCGTACGGGTGATGGTGGTGTCGCCCTCGATCTGTGCGATGCCGAAGTCGGTGAGGAGCACGCGTCCGTCGTGGCCCAGGAGCACGTTGCCGGGCTTCACGTCGCGGTGCAGCACGCCGGCCGCGTGGGCGGCGCGCAGCGCGCGCAGCACCCACAGTCCGATGCGCGCGGCCTCCGTCGGCTCGACGCGCCCGCGCTCCTTGACCGCGTCGGCCAGCGAGTGGCCCTCGACCAGTTCCATCACGATCCACGGCCGACCGTCGTGCTCGAGCACGTCGTGCACGGTGACGACCGCGGAGTGATTGATCCGAGCCGCGGCACGCGCCTCCGCGCGGGTGCGGGCGAGCAGCCTGGGCCGGTCACTTTCGGACACATAGAGGGCGGCGGTCAGCTCCTTGATCGCGACGGCCCGGTGCAGCACCTCATCGTGCGCACGCCACACCCGGCCCATGCCGCCGCTGCCGATCGCCTCGGCGAGCCGATAGCGCCCCGCGAGGAGCAGGCCCTGCATCTGATTCACGTTGCCCCGCAATGCTCTTGACTGAGTCAGATTAAGGAGCGCCACGCGCCGAGGGGAACCAGGGGGCGCCAAGGAGACCGCACTGTGACGGTTGTCGCTTCCCGCGCCGGGAGTAAACCGTCGGCGCCTTCGCTGCGTACCGTCACGCCTGGAGCAGGCGAATCGTCAGCCGGTGACCTGATATGTCGCCGACGCCTGCTCGTACAGCCGTGTCACCTCGTCCCGTTCGGCCTCCGGTCCGCGCACCTGCACCACGTGGTACTTGCCGTCGACGAGCAGTGCCAGGTTGCGCACGAACAGCTCCCGCCCGTCGTCTCCGGTCCAGGTGAACTGCCCCTCCGCCATGGTCCGTCCGCCCACCTGAATGGTTTTCAGGCCGGTGGCGGTGGCCCAGCTGGAGTCGCGGTACGGCTGGAGTTCGCGCTCCTTCTCCCGCTGGTACACCATCGGATCGCTGCCGCCGGCCGCCGCCGAGTCCCGGCCCGACACGACGATGAGCTCGAAGTCGCCGTGCGTGTAGAGCACCTGACCGCGCCCGTTCTCCGGCGTGCGGTTCCAGCCGTTGGCCACGGCGACCCGGAAGCCCGCGGGGTCGTCGCGCAGCGTGAACCCGTCGGCGAGCTCCGGGCCGGTGGTCTGCGTCTCGGCCGAACCGGCCGAGTTCGAGGGGCTGGTCGACGGCTGCGGCGAGGTCTGGTCCGGCCGGGGCTCACTGCTCGCCTCGGGGGACTGAGCGGGCGCCTGACCGGCGGCCCCGGTCGATCCCGTCCGGTCCGCGCCGTTCGTGTCGTCCGGGTCGGCCTTCGGCATGAAGAACATGGCGTACGCGATCGCCGCGGCCAGCGCGAGCAGGATCAGCACGATCAGGGTGCGGCCGAGGCTGCGCGGTGAACGGACCTCCTCCCGGGCCCGCTTGTGCCGGCCGTGCGCACTGGTCGCGGGCAGCTTGGCGCGCCGCCTGCGCACCAGCTCGCCCCGGCGGCGCACGATGGGCAGCCGGCTCGCGTCGACGGGCGGAGCCACCACGACGTGCGCGCCCGCCTCCGGCTCGGGCGCCGACCGGACCAGCGAACGCAACCAGCCGCGCAGCTCCTCGAAGTCGAGCCGTTCCGTCGGGTCCTGACGCAGCAGCGACTCCACGACCGGCCGGAGCGGTCCGCACTCCTCGGCGAACGCGGGCGGCTCGGCGCACACCAGCTGCACCAGCTCGGCGGTCGACTCCTCCGGGTACGGCGCATGCCCCTGTACGGCCCGGAAGAGCAGCGCGCCGAGCGCCCACAGGTCGGTCGCCGGCCCGATGGGCGCGGCCAGCTGCCAGTTCTCGTGCACGGGCCCCGCCTGCTCGGGCGCCCACCGCTCGGTCACGGGTCCGACGACGGCCATCCGCGCCTGCCTCGCCCGTTCGGCCGCCAACGCGGTGGCCGGCCCCCGCCGCACGGGAGCCTCGGCGGCCAGCTCCTCCCAGCGGGTGGGGCCACCGGGGGCGGGCGTCCCGCCGAGACCGGCGGCGGGGACAGGGGCAGGGGCGGAGGCGTGGGCGGGGCCGCCGGTCGGAGGGGTGGCGCCGAAGCCCGGTGCCGCCGGGTGTCCCAGGACGGGACCGTGGCCCGGGGCGGCGAGACCGTTGCTCCCGGCCGGCAGCGCCGTACGTCCCGTGACGCCCGGGGCGTAGCCCCCGGCCGACGGTGGTGAGGCCTCGGCCCCGCCACGCGGCGCGGCACCGTGCCAGGGGGTGGCGCGCACGCCGTAGGGGTCGGCGATCTGGCCGGGGGGCGTGGCACCCGGCGCCCGCTCCACACCGGTCCCGGGGGCGTACGGCGACTGCGCCGAGCCGTCACCCTGGGCAGCGGGGCCGTCGGAGGCGGGCCGGGCTCCGGGCAGTGCCGTCCGCCCGCTCTGCTGCGCCTCCTGGACCCGGGCCGCGGCCCGCGCTCCCGCGCGATATGCGGCGATCGCTCCGGCCCGCGCCGCCCGGATGTCGCCGCCGCCGTCGGGCTCCCGGCGGGCGAGCGCGCCCGACCCGGCCGCTCCGGTCGCCGCTTCCGGCCCCGCAGCGGGCAGTCCCCCGGCCGCACGCGCCTCGATGGCCGCCCGCCGGGCAGCCTCGGGATCCACCTGCCCGCCACCAGGGCCGGCGACGGATCCCGTACCCGCGCCCGTACTCGAGCCGGCGAAGGGTCCGGGGCGTGGGCCGGTGCCGGGCGCGCCGCCGGAACCGAGCGCGATGGCAGACCCGGGCGCGCCACCTGTCGTGCGAGCGCCACCGGACGTAGGCACGCCACCCACGCCCGGCGGTCGAGTGCCCGGCACGGAAGGGCCGGGAGGGCCGGGCGCGCCACCGGAAGCCTGGTCACGGCCCCCACCGAACCCCGCGCCCCCGCCACCGGTGTCCGCGCCCCACTCGCTGTCCGGGGCCGGCACCGGGTCGTACCCGCACAGCGCTTCCTCCGCCGCTCCGACCGCGAGGCCGGTCAGCATCACCCGGCCGTCGTCGCAGACGAGCACCGTGCGTGCCGTGACGTTGCGGTGCACCCAGCCGTGGGCGTGCAGCACCCGCAGCGCCATGAGGACGTCGGAGGCCACCTCGGCCGCCCGGTACGGCGTCAGCGGCTTCTCGGCGAGGAACGCCGCCAGTGACCGCGCGGCCACCCACTCACTGACTATCCAGAGCGAACCGCCCTCGGCGAACACGTCGAAGACCTGGTCGAGCCGGGGGTGGTCGGGAATCCGGGCCGCGGCCTGCGCGGCCTCGACGGCCCGCCGGACAGCGGGGTCGGTGGGCCGGCGGGTGCTCGCCCGCATCGCGGCGGACCGCCGCGCGCCCCGGTCCCGTGCGTCGCGCGGATCCCGCGCGGTGAAACCGTCCGGCAGACCCTCCGCGTCGAGCACCTCCGCCTCGACGACCTCCGGCAACGGCACCTGCCTGACGAAGACTTCCTGGCCGCTGTAGGTGTCGAAGGCCCGGCTCTCGGTGAGTTCGTACTCGTCGGAGGGCGGCAGCGGCAGGCGGTAGCGGTCGGCGAGCACCCGACCCGCATAGTCGTCCACGTTGCCTCCCCCGGCCGCCCGACTGGTCAATTCCGTTCGTGTCGCGACCCGTTCCGCATCCACGTGGATGCGTACGGTCCGCGAACATTCACGATACGTGCCGGAGGCAACCTGCAAAGAGGGGATGCCGGATCTCGCGGCCCAAACGCGGGACCGCTCCCCTCACGACTTCGGTGTGAAGGTCTCCGTCAGGGTCCGCCAGGTGTCCTTGCGCACCTCGGTGCCCCACTTCGCGGCTTTCGCCGTGTACATGAGGGCGTAGCCGAGATGGTCGTTGACGACGAACCCACGGTCGATCGTGCGGTACCTGGTCCCGCCCTCCGTGTAGGTGAACTCCCAGTCGGCCGTGTTCCAGCCCCTGTAGTTCACCTTCTCTATTCGGATCTTCTTGTACTGCGAGCGCACCATGTAGCGCTCCTGGTTCGTCCAGTCGGCCACCGGGTCGCCCTTCGGCGTGGAGGTCCAGGCGACCAGCAGCCTCTGCCCGTCGGGTCCGGTGAAACGATCCCCCGCCGAGCCGGTGGACTGGTACTTCCACCCCTTCGGCAGCCCGATCGAGTACCCCTGACCACCCCGGTACGTCGACGCCGTCCCGCTGCCGGAACCGCCGGTGCCGTCCGCCTCCGCACCGCTGCCGCCGGACGGGCTCGCCTCGGTCTTCGAGGTGTCCTCCGACCCGGAGTCGCCCGAGGCGGCGGAGCCGGACTCGGCCGCCGACCCGCTGGTTCCGGCGGAGGTGTTCTTGTCCTCCTTGGTGGCGGCACTCTCGCTGGCCCGCGCGGTGACCTTGGCACCACCGCCGCTGCTCTTGGCCCCCTTCGAACCGTCGTCGTCCCCACCGAGCGTCAGTGCCAGCACGGTGCCGATCACGGCGAGCGCCACGACCACCGCGATGATCACCAGCGTCCTGCGGGGCACCACGTCGGTGAGCGGCGCCCTGGGCACGGAGCGCGGCGGCAGATCCGGCGGCGTCATCACCGGCCACCCGGAACTCCGCCCGTTCGTGGGCGCGTTCGCGGCGCTGGTGGTGCTCGTGGCGTTCGCGCCCGCCGCGGCGCTCGCGGTGTCCGAGCCCTTCGCCGTCGTTCCCCGCGCGCCTCGCTCGCGGGCCGCGGGCACCCGGCCCGAACCGGACTCGCCCGCTGCCGTTCCGGCGCCCGCACCCGCTCCGGGCCCTGACGCCGACCCCGTGGTCGTGTCCGGCTTCCCGCTTCCGGCCGTCTCCTTCGCGCCCGCCGACCCGGCACCACCGGAACCCGAGACGGCCGTCCCGCTCCCGGACCTGGCGCGTGTCGCGGCCGCCGAACCGGCCGCCGCTCCGGCTGCCTTCCGCATGGAACGCAGGGCCCCGCGGAACCGCTCGCCGGCCTCCTCGCCCCGCTTGCTCCCGGTGCCGGCCGAACTCCCCTTGCCGGACCGCTCGCCCGGCTGTGCGGGCAGCGGCACGACCCTGGTCGCGTCCACCGGCTCCGGCTCGACGACCTTGGTCTCGGGCGCGTGCAGCACCGCGTTGAGCATCGCCCGCGCACCGGCGTCGTCGAGCCGCTGCTCGGGATCCTTGGTGAGCAGTCCGTAGATGACGTCCTTCAGCGGCCCCGCGTTCTTCGGCTCGCCGAGCGGTTCGGTCATCACCGCCGTGAGCGTCGCGATCGCCGAGCCCTTGTCGTACGGCGGCGCTCCCTCGACCGCCGCGTACAACAGCCCGCCCAGCGACCACAGGTCGGCCGCCGGGCCCGGCTTGTGACCCCGGGCGCGTTCCGGCGAGATGTAGGAGGGCGCGCCGACGAGCATGCCGGTCGACGTGATGGACGGGTCGCCCTCGACCTGCGCGATGCCGAAGTCGGTGAGCACGACCCGGCCGTCCTCGGAGATCAGCACGTTCGACGGCTTCACGTCACGGTGCAGAATGCCCTCGCGGTGCGCGGACCGCAGCACGTCGAGGATCGCGAGCCCGACCTCCGCCGCGCGCCTGGGCTCCAGGAGGCCGTCCTCCCGGATGGCCTCGGCGAGCGACTTGCCCTCGACCAGTTCCATCACGATCCACGGCCGGTCGTCCTCCTCGACCACGTCGAAGACCGTCACCGCGCTGTTGTTGCGGATCCGCGCGATCGCCTTGGCCTCGCGCAGCGTGCGCGTGATCAGGCGCCGTTTCTCGTCCTCGTCGATGCTGGACGGGAACCGCAACTCCTTCACGGCGACCGTCCGGCCCAGGGTCTCGTCCTCGGCTCGCCACACCGTGCCCATGCCGCCGCGGCCCAGCACTTCTCCCAGCCGGTACCGCCCGGCGAGGAGACGCTTGCTCTTGTCCTGCCGGGATGCCGCCCCCGCCCGCTCCGCCTCCGACATGCGTCCCCTCATGCAACCCGCCCTGACAGAGCCTCCATTGTCTCTCACCCGACAAGTGCCCGACGCCCAGGGTGCCTCTCGCCGCACCCGGGGCCCCCTGAAGGCCCGCGAGTCCGCCGGCCTGCGGCTCCGCGGCGCCCGGGTGGCCACGTGCCGGGGGCCCCGTGGGCCTCGTCTTCCGCGGCCCTGCATGATGGACCGCGACAAGGGAGGGCTCCCGCGATGCCGCCGCTCAGGCCACTTCGGCGGCTACGGCCGTTCCTGGTCGTACCCGTGTCCCTGGCACTGCTCTGGTCGGCCTCGACCGGCTCGCGGGCGGCACCTCCCGCGCCGGCCCCGGACACGGTCCTGCCGCTGCTGGTCTCGCGTGGAGGCGCCCCCGCCGCGGCCCTGCTGGCCCGTGAGGGGACCGCCACCCGTTTCGCCCGGGCAGGTGACGGGATGTCCCGTGCCGACCACTTCCGGGCGGGCAGCGTCACGAAGACCTTCCTCGCGACGGTGGTCCTGCAACTGGCCGACGAAAAGCGGCTGTCGCTGTCGGCCCCGGTGGAGCGGTATCTGCCGGGTCTGGTGCGAGGAGCGGGCAACGACGGCCGCGCGCTGACCCTGCGCGCCCTGCTCACCCACACCAGCGGCCTTTACGACTTCACCGCGGACACCGGGGGCACCGTCCCCGTGTCCCCCCTCCAGGCTGTACGCCTCGCTCTCACCCACCCTCCGGCCGACCGCGGCCGCTACTCCTACTCGAACACCAACTACGTCCTGCTCGGCCTGGTCGTCGAGCAGGTCACCGGCCGCTCGTTCGCCACCGAGGCCGAGCGCCGCATCCTCGCTCCCCTGCGTCTGACGGGCACCTCCTTCCCCGGCTCCCGCACCACTCTTCCCTTCCCGCACGGCCGCGCCTATGCCGCCGACGGCTCCGACGTCACCGACCTCGATCCGCGGGTGGCCGGCGCCGCGGGCGAGCTGGTGACCACGCTTGCCGACCTGGACCGCTTCTACGCGGCCCTGCTCGGCGGCGAACTGCTGCCCCCGCGCCGGCTGCGCGAGATGCTCGACACCCGTACCGCACACGGCTCGTACGGCATGGGCCTGTTTCCCCTGAAGCTGCCGTGCGGCATCACGGTGTGGGGGCACAACGGACGCATCACCGGCAGCTACGTGCGCACCGCAGCCACCGTCGACGGCCGTCGTGTCCTCACCTTCCGCGTGAACACGGACACGGTCGCGGACCCCGGACTCGAACCCCGGCTCCTCACCGCCGAGTTCTGCCCCCGCACCTCGTAGAACGAGCGGGTTCCGAACGAAGATCCCGGCAGGAGACACTCGTTCGAGTGACGTCCGGCCGACCACTCCGGCGACTCGCCGGAGCGACTGAGCCCTGAGCCCTGAGCCCTGAGCCTTGAACCCCAAGCCCAGGCCCAAGCCCAGGCCCAGGCCCAAGCCGCAAGCCCCAAGCTCAAGCCCCAAGTGGCGGAGTGCCACTGCCGCCACCGAGCTGACCGCCCTACAACTGCGCGATGTCGGGCGCCCCCAGCCGCGCCGCGTCAGCCGTCAGGTCGTCGGGCTGGCGCTGCGACTCCCGTTCCGCCTCCACCCGCTTCTCGTAGTGCTCGACCTCGCGCTCGATCTGGTCCTTGTCCCAGCCGAGCACCGGCGCCATCAGTTCGGCGGCCTCCCGCGCGCTGCGCGTTCCCCGGTCGAAGGTCTCGATCGAGATGCGGGTGCGGCGGGTCAGCACGTCGTCCAGGTGCCGGGCCCCCTCGTGCGAGGCGGCGTACACGATCTCGGCGCGCAGATAGTCGTCGGCCGCCTGGAGCGGCTCGCCCAGCGAGGCGTCCGCGGCGATGAGCTCGAGGATCTCCTCCGTCAACGTCCCGAACCGGTTCAACAGGTGCTCCACGCGCACCACATGCAGCCCGGTCCGCGCGGCGATGCGCGCTCGCGCGTTCCACAGCGCCCGGTACCCCTCGGCGCCGAGCAGTGGCACGTCCTCGGTGACGCATTCGGCGACGCGCATGTCGAGTCCGTGCACGGCGGCGTCCACCGCGTCCTTGGCCATCACCCGGTACGTCGTGTACTTGCCGCCCGCCACGACGACGAGCCCCGGCACCGGATGCGCCACGATGTGTTCGCGCGACAGTTTGCTGGTGGCGTCGGACTCGCCGGCCAGCAGCGGGCGCAGACCCGCGTACACGCCCTGCACGTCGTCCCTGGTCAGCGGCACCGCGAGGACCGAGTTCACGTGTTCCAGGAGGTAGTCGATGTCGGCGCTGGACGCGGCGGGGTGTGCCTTGTCGAGGTCCCAGTCGGTGTCCGTCGTCCCGACGATCCAGTGGCGGCCCCACGGGATGACGAACAGGACGGACTTCTCGGTGCGCAGGATCAGCCCGGTGGTCGAGTGGATGCGGTCCTTGGGGACGACGAGGTGGATGCCCTTGGACGCCCGTACGTGGAACTGGCCCCGCTCTCCGACCATGCCCTGGGTGTCGTCGGTCCAGACACCCGTGGCGTTCACGACCTGCTTGGCCCGGATCTCGTACTCGCCGCCGCCCTCGACGTCCTGCACGCGGGCCCCGACGACGCGCTCGCCCTCGCGCAGGAACCCGGTCACGCGCGCGCGGTTGGCGACATGGGCGCCGTACGACGAGGCGGTGCGCACCAGGTTCGCCACATAGCGGGCGTCGTCCATCTGGGCGTCGTAGTACTGCAGCGCGCCGACCAGCGCGTCCTTCTTCAAGGCGGGGGCGACGCGCAGGGCGTGACGGCGGCTCAGGTGACGGTGCAGGGGGAGACCGCGCCCGTGGCCGCGGGCCATCGACATGGCGTCGTAGAGCGCGACGCCCGAGCCGGCGTACAGGCGCTCCCAGCCCTTGTGCTGCAAGGGGTACAGGAACGGCACCGGCTTCACCAGGTGCGGGGCGAGCCGCTCCAGCAGCAGGCCGCGCTCCTTCAGCGCCTCCCGTACGAGCGCGAAGTCGAGCATCTCCAGATATCGCAGGCCGCCGTGGATGAGCTTGCTGGACCTGCTGGAGGTGCCGGACGCCCAGTCACGCGCCTCTACCAGTCCCGTGGACAGACCGCGGGTCACGGAGTCGAGGGCGGTGCCCGCACCGACCACGCCCGCGCCCACGACCAGCACGTCCAGTTCTCGCTCGGCCATTGCCGCGAGTGACTCGGCGCGCTGCGCCGGCCCGAGTGTCGCTGTCCTCACCGCTGCCTCCCGCTGTCGGTCGCGCCGGCCGCACCCGTGAGGTGAGACCCGTGCCGTTTCCCCCTGCCCAAATTCTGACCGGCTTGACCTGCTTCAGCCACTACTCGCCCCCAGCCTGTGGACAACCGCCACCGACCCGCGGGACGACACAGCCGACCAATCCCACATAACGGTCATATTTACTCCTAGTCTGACATTGCGCTCGCCCATCCTGTCCACTGGGCTTGCGCACCTGTCCCGCTTCGGTTACTGGGAAGGACGGCCCACGCCATGCCCGCAGATCTCGCCGTCATCGGACTCGGCCCGTACGGCCTGCCCCTGGCCCAAGCCGCCGTCGCCGCCGGCGTCTCGACCCTCGGGTACAAGACCGGCCCCGAGGCCGGCGGCCTCAGCCCCGCAGAACTGCGCCGGATGCTCTCGGGGGGTTTCCGGCAGACCACCAACCCGGCAGAGCTCGGCCGGGTGCGCACGGCGGTCATCTGCGCCCCGACGTCGCGGGGCGCGGACGGCGGGCTCGACCTGAGCCAGGTGCGGACGGCCGCCCGCACCCTGGCCGCACACCTGCGCCCGCACACCACGGTGATCCTCGAGTCACCTGTGTACCCGGGGACCACGGAGGAAATCCTGCGCCCCCTCCTGGAAAGGGGTTCGGGCCTGCGGGCCGGCCGCGACTTCCACCTCGCCTGCTCGCCCAGCCGCGTCGATCCCGGCAACCGCGACTTCAGCCACGCCAACACCCCGCAGGTCATCGGTGGCCTCACCCCCGCCTGCACCGAGTCGGCGGCCGCCTTCTACGGCCGCCTCACCGACAAGGTGGTACGCGCGCGTGGACCCCGCGAAGCGGAGACCGTGCAACTCCTGGAGACCAACTACCGGCACGTCAACATCGCCCTCGTCAACGAGATGGCCGTGCTCTGCCACGACCTGGGCGTGGACCTCTGGGACGTCATCCGCTGCGCGGAGACCAAGCCGTTCGGTTTCGAGGCGTTCCGTCCGGGCCCCGGCGTCGGCGGCCACGCCGTCCCCCAGGACCTGACCGGCCACGGGGGGCGCACCCTGCGCATGGTCGAACTGGCCCAGCAGGTCAACGACCAGATGCCCCGGTACGTCATCCAGCGCGCCGCGACCCTGTTGAACGAGCACGGAAAGTCCGCCCGCGGCGCCCGCGTGCTGCTCCTCGGCGTCACCTACAAGCCCGACCTCGCCGACCAGCAGAGCACCCCCGCCCAGGAGATCGCGACCCGGCTGATCGAGCTGGGCGCCTCCGTCAGCTACCACGACCCGCACGTTCCGTCCTGGAGCGTCCTGGACCGCCCGGTCCCGCGCGTCGACTCCCTCTACGACGCCGCCGCCGACGCGGACCTGACGATCCTGCTCCAGCCGCACCGCACCTACGACCTCCAGGGCCTGTCGGTGAAGGCCCAGCTCCTGCTGGACACCCGTGGCGCCACCCCGACAGGAGCCGCCCACCGGCTCTGACCGGGTTCTCTACGGAGTGACCGGTTCGACCGGGTGTCCCTACGGGGCGACCGGCTCTGACCAGGGTCGTCCCCGGTCGACCGGCCCTTGACGGGAGTTGTCCACGGATACCGCACCAGTTTCCGATGACCTCCCGGAGGGCTCCGCGCAGATGGATTCGCCCCGCGCCCTCCCGCGTTCCCCCCGCGCACTCCTGCCGGGCCGGGCCCGGAATTCCCCGCGTAATCCCTGGTGAAGAGGGTGGCCGCGCCTGCTAGTCTTCGGCGTCTTGTCGCACACTCGTGCGCACACACCACACCATTCGTCACTTCAGTCCCGTGGGGGGATCCTGTCATGACCCAGTCAGCTCCGCCGCCGTCCGACGGCAACCCGTTCGCCCAGCAGCCCGCCGCCGGCGCCCCGCAGCCCACCGACGGCAACCCCTACGCCCAGCAGCCGGGCGCCGCCCTGCCGCCTCCGGCCCCGTTCGTGCCCGCGGCCGCTCCGGCCCGTACCAACCTCGCCCTGGGCCTGGTCGTCGCCGTCGTCGTGGCCCTGGTCACCGCGGGCATCTACGGCGGCATCGTCGGCGCCACCGAGTACGAGATCGGCTACGCGGCTGTCGGCGTCGGCTTCCTCATCGGCTTCGCGGCGGGCAAGATCGGCGGCACCAACCCGGTGCTGCCCGTGGTCAGCGCCCTGCTGTCGCTGGGCGCCGTCTACCTCGGCCAGCTCATCGGCATCGCGATGATCGGCGCCGACGAGCTCGGCGTCTCCGCGACCTCGCTGTTCACCGAGCACTTCGACTTGCTGACCGAGGGCTGGAGCGAGACGGCCGACGCGATGACCTACCTGTTCCTCGCCATCGGCGCGTTCGCCGCGTTCTCCGGCGCGAAGAAGGCCGCGCTGTAATCACGCGGGTGTCGCGTGCACACGCAGGCCACGCGCAGCGCGCGACCGCGCGAAGGGGCCCGTCCACCTCACGGTGGCGGGCCCCTTCGACGTCGTACGGCCTATCGCTTGTGCTGCGAGTCCGCCACCGTCACCTCGACGCGCTGGAACTCCTTGAGCTCGCTGTAGCCGGTGGTGGCCATGGCGCGGCGCAGGGCGCCGAAGAAGTTCATGGAGCCGTCCGGGATGTGGGACGGGCCGGTGAGGACCTCCTCGATGGTGCCGACCGTGCCCAGGTCGACCTTCTTGCCGCGCGGCAGCTCCTCGTTGACCGCCTCCATGCCCCAGTGGTGGCCCCTGCCGGGCGCGTCGGTGGCGCGCGCGAGCGGGGAGCCCATCATCACGGAGTCGGCGCCGCAGGCGATCGCCTTGGGCAGGTCGCCGGACCAGCCGACACCGCCGTCCGCGATCACGTGCACGTACCGGCCGCCGGACTCGTCCATGTAGTCGCGGCGGGCCGCGGCCACATCGGCCACCGCGGTGGCCATCGGGACCTGGATGCCCAGCACGTTGCGCGTGGTGTGCGCGGCGCCGCCGCCGAAGCCGACCAGGACGCCCGCCGCGCCCGTGCGCATCAGGTGCAGGGCCGCGGTGTACGTGGCGCAGCCGCCGACGATCACCGGGACGTCGAGCTCGTAGATGAACTGCTTCAGGTTCAGCGGCTCGTGCGAACCGGAGACGTGCTCCGCCGACACGGTCGTACCGCGGATGACGAAGATGTCCACGCCCGCGTCCACGACGGCCTTGGAGAACTGCGCCGTGCGCTGCGGGGAGAGCGCGGCCGCGGTGACCACGCCCGAGTCGCGCACCTCCTTGATGCGCGCGCCGATCAGCTCCTCCTTGATGGGGGCGGAGTAGATCTCCTGGAGACGGCGGGTCGCGGTGTCCACGTCCAGCCCGGCGATCTCGTCGAGCAGCGGCTGCGGGTCCTCGTACCGCGTCCACAGGCCTTCGAGGTTCAGTACGCCGAGGCCACCGAGCTCACCGATACGGATCGCGGTGGCGGGCGAGACGACCGAGTCCATGGGGGCGGCCAGGAAGGGCAGCTCGAAGCGGTAGGCGTCGATCTGCCAGGCGATCGAGACCTCCTTCGGGTCCCGCGTACGGCGGCTGGGGACGACGGCGATGTCGTCGAAGGCGTACGCCCGGCGGCCGCGCTTGCCGCGCCCGATCTCGATCTCAGTCACGTGTGTGGCCTTTCCCTCTGCGTTTCAGCGTCTCCCAGTATCGCCGACGGGTACGACAAGGGCGGCCCCGGTGACCCCGGAGCCGCCCTCGGCATGCCTCACGCGCGCGTGGGGGTCACTTGTTGCGGCTGTAGTTGGGTGCTTCGACCGTCATCTGGATGTCGTGCGGGTGGCTCTCCTTGAGGCCCGCGGAGGTGATCCGGACGAAGCGGCCCTTGGTCTCCATCTCCTCGATGGAGGCGGCGCCCACATAGCCCATGGTCTGGCGCAGGCCGCCGACGAGCTGGTGCAGCACGTTGGCCAGCGGGCCGCGGTAGGGCACCTGGCCCTCGATGCCCTCGGGGACAAGCTTGTCGTCGGAGGCGACCTCGGCCTGGAAGTAGCGGTCCTTGGAGTACGACCGGCCCTGGCCGCGGGACTGCATCGCGCCGAGCGAGCCCATGCCGCGGTACGACTTGAACTGCTTGCCGTTGATGAACTGCAGCTCGCCCGGAGACTCCTCACAGCCCGCGAGAAGGCTGCCCAGCATCACGGTGTCGGCGCCGGCGGCCAGCGCCTTGCCGATGTCGCCGGAGTACTGGAGACCGCCGTCGCCGATCAGCGGGACGCCGGCGGCACGGGCCGCGAGGGACGCCTCGTAGATGGCGGTGACCTGCGGGACGCCGATGCCGGCGACGACGCGGGTCGTACAGATCGAACCGGGGCCGACGCCGACCTTGATGCCGTCGACGCCGGCGTCGACCAGCGCCTGGGCGCCGTCGCGGGTGGCGACGTTGCCGCCGATCACGTCGACGTGGACGCTCGACTTGATCTTCGCCATCCAGTTGAGGGCGTTGCTGTTGTGTCCGTGCGAGGTGTCGACGACCAGGAAGTCCACACCGGCCTCGGCGAGGGCCTGGGCGCGCTCGAGCGCCTCGGGGCTGGCGCCCACGGCGGCACCGACGAGCAGCCGGCCCTCGGAGTCCTTGGCGGCGTTGGGGTACTGCTCGGCCTTGACGAAGTCCTTGACGGTGATGAGGCCCTTGAGGACGCCCGCGTCGTCGACCAGGGGAAGCTTCTCGATCTTGTGGCGGCGCAGCAGTTCCATGGCGTCGGCGCCGGAGATGCCGACGTGGCCGGTGACCAGCGGCATCGGGGTCATGACCTCCCGCACCTGGCGGGAGCGGTCGCTCTCGAAGGCCATGTCCCGGTTGGTGACGATGCCGAGCAGCTTCTTGTTGCCGTCGGTGACCGGGACGCCGCTGATGCGGAACTTGGCGCACAGCGCGTCGGCCTCGCCGAGCGTGGCGTCGGGGTGCACCGTGATCGGGTCGGTGACCATGCCGGACTCGGAGCGCTTCACGAGGTCGACCTGGTTGACCTGGTCCTCGATGGAGAGGTTGCGGTGCAGCACGCCGACGCCGCCCTGCCGGGCCATCGCGATCGCCATGCGGGACTCGGTGACCTTGTCCATCGCCGCGGAGAGCAGCGGGATGTTCACCCGGACGTTGCGCGAGATGCGGGACGAGGTGTCGACCGCGTTGGGGAGCACCTCGGATGCGCCCGGCAGCAGCAGCACGTCGTCGTAGGTCAGCCCGAGTGTCGCGAATTTTCCGGGCACTCCGTCGACGTTCGCAGTCATGACACCTTCCCCAAATGGCCTTGATCGGTGCGGATGTCCATGCTAACGGGAAGCGCGGCTCCCGAATTCCACAGTTTCGGGTACCGGTGGGTCTCGTATGTTCGTACGGCGGTGAGGGCGGGCGCGTTCACGTGCGGCGGGCTCCCTTGCGCACCGCGAGCCGGGAACAGGCCGCTCGGCACCGCGCCGAAGGTTCTCGCTTTTCGGTTGTCCGCCGCTGTCACGGAGGCGAATCCGCTGTCACCAAGGGAAAGCCGCTGTGACGGAGGAACCCGTTCACTCGCCTTCGGCGAACCCCGTCCACCGCTCGGGCGGGCGGACCCTGCCTACTGCTCGGCCAGGGCCCGCAGCCGGCTCAGCGCCCGGTGCTGCGCCACCCGGACCGCGCCCGGTGACATTCCCAACATCTGGCCGGTCTCCTCGGCCGTGAGGCCCACCGCGATGCGGAGCAGAAGCAGCTCGCGCTGGTTCTCGGGGAGGTTGGCCAGCAGTTTCTTGGCCCATTCGGCGTCGCTGCTCAGCAGGGCCCGCTCCTCGGGGCCCAGCGAGTCGTCGGGGCGCTCGGGCATCTCGTCCGAGGGAACCGCCGTCGAGCCCGGGTGACGCATCGCCGCCCGCTGGAGGTCGGCGACCTTGTGCGCGGCGATGGCGAAGACGAACGCCTCGAAGGGGCGCCCGGTGTCCTTGTAGCGCGGCAGGGCGAGGAGGACCGCGACGCAGACCTCCTGGGCCAGGTCCTCCACGAAGTGCCGCGCGTCGCCCGGGAGCCGGGACAGACGGGTGCGGCAGTAGCGCAGCGCGAGGGGGTGTACATGGGCGAGCAGGTCGTGCGTCGCCTGCTCGTCCCCGTCGACGGCACGATGGACGAGCGAACCGATCGCCCCTTGGGCAGGGGCCGCCGCCTCATCGTCGCGCATCGGTCCATGGTGCCTTGGCGGCGTGTGCTCCGTGGCACCGCGCCCGTCGTTGTGCACTGAAGCGTTATGAGCAGGTGCGCCGGCACTCATTCCCTGCGCCCTCCCCTTCCGCTCGACCGACTCGTTCCCGAGGAACTCCACACCTCAAGGATGCGGCATCCGCGGCGAAACGAGCAGCGGGCAGCCGGTGGGCCCGTTTGCCACCCCCGCCCACCTTGCGGTAGGCGGGGATTCGTCGACGTTCCGAACCCTCACCGGGGCACAGCGAACGCCCCAGGTTC
This sequence comes from Streptomyces sp. NBC_00289, assembly GCF_041435115.1. Lineage (NCBI taxonomy): Bacteria > Bacillati > Actinomycetota > Actinomycetes > Kitasatosporales > Streptomycetaceae > Streptomyces > Streptomyces sp. NBC_00289. The sequence goes on from NZ_CP108046.1 coordinate 4,338,079, forward strand.
TGTCTGCCGATTCCCGCCGGGTGGACGCCGACCGCCGATCCGACGCCAAGGGCCGGACACGTCGCGAGGCGGACGGGAAGGTGACGGCAGGGCCCACGTCCTGTCGCCCCGTTCCCGCGCGAGGCGGACGGGAGGTGACGGCAGGTCTAGCGGACCAGACCCCACCGGAACCCGAGCGCCACGGCGTGGGCCCGGTCCGAGGCGCCGAGCTTCTTGAAGAGCCGCCGGGCGTGCGTCTTGACGGTGTCCTCGGAGAGGAACAGCTCACGGCCGATCTCCGCGTTGGAGCGGCCGTGGCTCATGCCCTCGAGGACCTGGATCTCACGCGCGGTGAGCGTGGGCGCGGCGCCCATCTCCGCCGAGCGCAGCCGGCGCGGGGCGAGCCGCCAGGTCGGGTCGGCCAGGGCCTGCGTGACGGTGGCCCGCAACTCCGCGCGGGAGGCGTCCTTGTGCAGGTACCCGCGCGCGCCGGCGGCCACGGCGAGCGCGACACCGTCGAGGTCCTCGGCGACCGTCAGCATGATGATGCGGGCGCCGGGGTCCGCGGACAGCAGCCGTCGGACGGTCTCGACGCCGCCCAGCCCGGGCATGCGTACGTCCATCAGAATGAGGTCCGAGCGGTCGGCGCCCCAACGGCGGAGGACCTCCTCGCCGTTGGCCGCCGTCGTCACACGCTCGACGCCGGGCACGGTCGCGACCGCGCGGCGGAGCGCCTCTCGGGCAAGCGGGGAGTCGTCGCAGACGAGGACGGATGTCATGGCCGCCCTCCGCAGCTGATGCACGTCACCTTGAGCCTCCAGGCTGGTACGAAATCTTCACCTGTGCGGTCGACCGTCTCGGACGCCTGCCCGAGCACTTGTTGCTTCAACCGCCTCCGCACTCTCAACGATGGTCACTCGAAAGAGTTACGGGGCTGAGTGTCATCTTCGGCACTCTACGTGAGGGCGCGGACACGGTGCAGACATGCGCGGCGGACTCCCCATCTTTCATCACAAGACATGCCCCATTTAGCCGTTTTTCTTCCCATTTTTTGGTGTCTAAGGCTAGATTCGCAATGAGTCATATTTTCATCTCCTTAGATCGTAGATGTACGGTCGTGGACACCGTATCCGCCCAGAACGGCTACAAGGGGTCACGCAATGGCAGATTTCTCCCGCCTTCCAGGACCGAACGCGGACCTGTGGGACTGGCAGCTCCTGGCTGCCTGCCGCGGGGTGGACAGCTCGCTCTTCTTCCATCCGGAGGGCGAGCGCGGTGCGGCTCGGAGTGCTCGCGAGAACTCGGCCAAGGAGGTCTGCATGAGGTGCCCGGTACGGGCGCAGTGCGCGGCTCACGCCCTGGCGGTGCGCGAGCCGTACGGCGTGTGGGGCGGCCTGACCGAGGACGAGCGCGAAGAGCTCATGGGCAGGGCACGAAACCGGCTGGTCGCGGCGTCCGCCGGCGGCGGCGATGCCGCTTCGAACAACTGAAGGAACGTTTCTGCTGGCCGGGCACGCATACGCGTGCCCTTATTTTTGGCCCGGGACCTGGCCCTGGACCTGGCCCGAGTCCTGTCGCGGACCACGGCCCGTGTCCTGTCGCGCCGACGCCCGCGCCAGCTGCTCCAGCGTCGCCGCCACCGCCGGCACCTGCGCCAGATCGGGCAGCGTGAGGGCGACGATCTCCCGCCGCACCGCCGGCTCCAGTGTCACCGTGCGCGCGCCCCGCGGTCGTACGGACTCGACGGCGAGCTGGGGCAGGACGGCGACGCCGAGACCGGCGCTCACCAGGCCGACGACCGCCGGATAGTCGTCGGTCGCGAAGTCGATGCGGGGCGTGAAGCCGGCCCCCTCGCACACCTCGACCAACTGCCCACGGCAGCGCGGGCAGCCCGCGATCCACGGTTCCCCGGCGAGTTCGCCGATGGCGACGGACTCCGCGCGCGCGAGCCGGTGCCGCTCGGGCACGAGCGCGACGAGCCGGTCGGTCAGCAGCGGTCGTACGACGAGGTCGTCCCACTCCTCCGTGGCCGCCGCCCGCTCGTAGCGGAAGGCGAGTGCCACGTCGCAGTCGCCCGCGCGGAGCAGGTCGACGGAGGCCGGCGGCTCGGCCTCCTCCAGCGAGACCCGGGTGCCGGGATGCGCGGCGCGCAGGGCGGCGAGGGCGGTCGGTACGAGGGTGGAACTGCCGCTGGGAAAGGAGACGAGCCGCACCCGCCCGGCGCGCAGCCCCGCGATGGCGGCGACCTCCTCCTCCGCGGCGGTCAGCCCGGAGAGGATTCCGGCGGCGTGCCTGACCAGCGCCTGACCGGCCTGCGTCAACCGCATCTCGCGTCCGGTGCGGATCAGCAGGGGGGTGCCCACCGAGGCTTCCAGGGCCTTCATCTGCTGGCTGACGGCGGGCTGGGTGCAGCCCAGCTCGCGTCCCGCCGCCGAGAAGGAGCCGGTGGTGGCGACGGCGCGCAGCACACGCAGATGACGGGCTTCGATCACCCTTCCATGATAAGCGAGCCTTTGGTACGACGCCGAATATCCCGTCGACACTTTGACTCACCGTCGCCTACCGTGCGGCCATGAAGCTTCTGTCTGTGAACCTGGGCCGGGCGCGGGCCGTGCCGTACACGGACCAGCCGGAGGGGCTGACCGCCATCGACAAGCGGCCCGCCGACGGGCCGGTACGGGTGGCGGCCCCCGGTCCCAAGGGGATCGGGAGGAGCGGTCTGGCTGGCGACACGGTGAGCGACACGCGCCACCACGGCGGCGACGACCAGGCCGTGTACGCCGTGGCGCGCGAGGACCTGGACGACTGGGAACGCGAGTTGGGGCGGCCGCTGGCGAGCGGCTCGTTCGGCGAGAACCTGACGACCGCGGGCCTGGACGTGTCCGGCGCGCTGATCGGCGAGCGCTGGCGGATCGGCTCCGGAGTGGTCCTCGAGGTCACCTGCGGGCGGATTCCCTGCCGTACCTTCCAGGGCCATCTGGATGAGCCGAGGTGGGTGAAGCGGTTCACGCGGAAGGGTGCGCCGGGCGCGTACCTGCGGGTGATACAGCCAGGCGAGATAGGTGCCGGGGACCCCGTGGAGATCGTGCACCGGCCGGACCACGACGTGACGGTGGCGCTCCAGTTCCGGGCGGTCACCACCGAGCGGGAACTGCTGCCGCGGCTGCTCGTGGCGGGTGCGGCGCTGCATCCCGAATCGCTGGCGGCGGCGCGGGCGTACGTGGAGAGGTACGGGTCCTGACCGGGTCGCACGGGACATCTTCCGGCCGGGTCCGCACTGATGGGGAGGCCCTGTGCAGTGACCGGACGTGATCGGTCCGGGTCACTAACCTTGCGCCATGACAACAGCATTGATCACGGGATCGACCGCGGGCATCGGTGCCGCGTTCGCGCGACGGCTCGCGGCTGACGGGCACAACCTCGTCCTGGTGGCACGGGACACCAAGCGGCTCGGGGAGCAGGCGACCGAGCTGCACGACCGGCACGGCATCGAGGCGGAGGTGCTGACCGCCGACCTCGCGACGGACGACGGCATCGAGACGGTGGCAGCCCGCCTCGCCGACCGCCGAAACCCGGTGGACCTGCTGGTCAACAACGCCGGCTTCGGCAACAAGGGCCGCTACCTCGACGTGTCCATGGCCGACGAGCTCAAGATGCTCAAGGTGCACTGCGAGGCGGTGCTTCGGCTGACGTCGGCGGCGACGGAGGCGATGCGGGAGCGGGGCCGGGGCGGGGTCGTCAACGTCGCGTCCGTGGCCGCCTTCGTGCCGCGCGGGACGTACGGCGCGTCCAAGGCCTGGGTCGTGCAGTTCACGCAGGGCGCGGCGCGGGACCTGGTCGGCACCGGGGTGCGGCTGATGGCGCTGTGCCCCGGCTTCGTGCGTACGGAGTTCCACGAGCGGGCCGGGATGGGCACGGACAACATCCCCGGCTGGATGTGGCTGGACGCCGACAAGCTGGTCGCGGCGGCGCTCGCGGACCTGGCCCGGGGGAAGTCGCTGTCGGTCCCGGACCCGCGGTACAAGGCGCTGATGGGCCTGGTGAAGGTCACGCCGAGGGCGTTGCTCGGGGGCATCAGTTCCCGGACGGGACGGAAGTACGGGCCGCAGTAGGGGGCGACGCGGTCGGGACCGGCCCTCGGACGGGTAGGGCGCGCGTGGCGGCGGTCCGTGGCTGACCCGACCCCGGCCACCGGCCGCAGCCTCCCCGTGGGCTGACCCGACCACGGCGGCATGTCGCCCGTCGGGCGCGAGGCACCGAGGCGTTCCGGTGGGAGAATGGGAGGGTTCCACCGGACCCAGGGGGGCCGGAGGCGGCACCATGACATTCGTACAGCTCATCGACTGCAGGACCAGCCGGTTCGACGACATGAACCGGCTGATGGACACGTGGGTCGAGCAGACCAAGGGGAAGCGGACGGCGACCCACAGCGTGATCGGTAAGGACCTGTCCGACTCCTCGCACATCGTCGAGATCGTGGAGTTCCCGTCGTACGAGGAGGCGATGCGGAACTCCAACCTGCCGGAGACCGACAAGATCTTCCGGGAGATGGTGGCCCTGTGCGACGAGATGCCCACCTTCACGGATCTGGAGGTCGTGCGGGACGAGCAGTTGTACGCGGAGAACGCGCGCCGGTTCTTCGAGACCATCGGCACCAAGGGTGAACTGCCGCCGCTGGACGGGCTGATCGCGCAGGACTACCACGACCACGATCCCGCCAACGAGCAGGACACCATCGGCATGGACGCGATGCGGCGCGAGATCGAGATGTGGCGCGGCGGCTTCGACTTCGCCTTCCACGTCGAGGACCAGATCGCCGACGGGGACCGGGTGTGCACCCGCTGGTCCTGGAGTGGGACCCAGACCGGTGACTTCATGGGGCTGCCGGCCAGTGGGAAGCGGGCCACGATGACCGGCACGACCGTCTTCCGGTGCGGCGAGGACGGGAAGATCACCGAGGCGTGGTGGCAGTACGACCGGCTGGGGCTGATGGCCCAGCTGGGGGCGCTCGAAGGGCTGGAGCAGTAGTCGGTTCCCGGCAACGGAGAAGCCCCCGTTCCGCGGGCGCGGAGCGGGGGCTTCTCTCGGGGTGCGGGTGGTGCCTGCCTCAGTGGGAGTGGCCGTGGCCGTGGCCGCCGGCGGCCGGCTCCTCTTCTTCCTTCTTCTCGACGACCAGGGTCTCGGTCGTGAGGAGGAGGGAGGCGATGGAGGCGGCGTTCTCCAGGGCGGAGCGGGTGACCTTGACCGGGTCGATGACGCCGGCCTTGACCAGGTCGCCGTACTCGCCGGTGGCGGCGTTGAAGCCCTGGCCCTTGTCGAGCTCGGCGACCTTGGAGGTGATGACGTAACCCTCCAGGCCGGCGTTCTCGGCGATCCAGCGCAGCGGCTCGACGGCGGCGCGGCGGACGACCGCGACACCCGTGGCCTCGTCGCCGGTCTTGCCGAGGTTGCCCTCGAGGACCTTCACGGCGTGGACGAGCGCGGAGCCACCACCGGAGACGATGCCCTCCTCGACCGCGGCGCGGGTCGCGGAGATGGCGTCCTCCAGGCGGTGCTTCTTCTCCTTCAGCTCCACCTCGGTGGCGGCGCCGACCTTGATCACGCACACGCCGCCGGCCAGCTTCGCGAGGCGCTCCTGGAGCTTCTCGCGGTCCCAGTCGGAGTCCGTGTTCTCGATCTCGGCCTTGATCTGGTTGACGCGACCGTGGACTTCCTCGGTCTTGCCGGCACCGTCGACGATCGTGGTGTCGTCCTTGGTGATCGTCACGCGGCGGGCGGAGCCCAGCACGTCCAGGCCGACCTGGTCGAGCTTGAGGCCGACCTCCTCGGCGACGACCGTGGCGCCGGTCAGGATCGCGATGTCCTGGAGCATGGCCTTGCGGCGGTCACCGAAGCCGGGGGCCTTGACCGCGACCGCGTTGAAGGTGCCGCGGATCTTGTTCACGACCAGGGTGGAGAGGGCCTCACCCTCGACGTCCTCGGCGATGATCAGCAGCGGCTTGGAGGAGTTGGTCTGGATGACCTTCTCCAGCAGCGGCAGCAGGTCCTGGATCGACGAGATCTTGCCCTGCGTGATCAGGATGTACGGGTCGTCGAGGACGGCCTCCATACGCTCCTGGTCCGTCACGAAGTACGGCGACAGGTAGCCCTTGTCGAAGGCCATGCCCTCGGTGAAGTCCAGCTCCAGACCGAAGGTGTTGGACTCCTCGACGGTGATGACACCGTCCTTGCCGACCTTGTCCATCGCCTCGGCGATGAGCTCGCCGACCTGGCTGTCCTGGGCGGACAGCCCGGCGACGGCCGCGATGTCGGACTTCTCGTCGATCGGACGGGCGGTGGCGAGGAGCTCCTCGGAGACCGCCTTGACCGCGGCGTCGATGCCCTTCTTCAGGGCGGCCGGGGAGGCACCGGCGGCGACGTTCTTCAGGCCCTCGCGTACGAGCGCCTGGGCCAGCACGGTGGCGGTGGTGGTGCCGTCACCCGCGATGTCGTTGGTCTTGGTCGCCACCTCCTTCACCAGCTGGGCGCCGAGGTTCTCGAACGGGTCCTCGACCTCGACCTCACGGGCGATGGTCACGCCGTCGTTGGTGATGGTGGGGGCGCCGAACTTCTTGTCGATGACGACGTTGCGGCCACGGGGGCCGATCGTCACCTTCACCGTGTCGGCAAGCTTGTTGACGCCGCGCTCGAGGGCGCGACGGGCGTCTTCGTCGAACTTCAGGATCTTCGCCATGGGAGCGTGAGCCCTCTCGGGAATCTAGGTGAAATTGACTGCGCCCCCGACGCCCGGCTCATGTGATCGCGGGGGCCAGGGGCGCAGCTCAATGCAATGTGCTTCGAAGCGGATTACTTCTCGATGATCGCGAGGACGTCGCGAGCCGAGAGGACGAGGTACTCCTCGCCGTTGTACTTCACTTCGGTGCCGCCGTACTTGCTGTACAGCACGATGTCGCCGGTCTTCACGTCGAGCGGCAGGCGCTCGCCGTTCTCGAAGCGGCCCGGACCGACGGCCAGGACGACGCCCTCCTGGGGCTTCTCCTTGGCCGTGTCCGGGATGACCAGGCCAGAGGCGGTGGTCTGCTCGGCGTCGAGCGGCTGGACCACAATGCGGTCCTCGAGCGGCTTGATGGCAACCTTGGAGCTGGTGGTCGTCACGATCCGACCTCCCCCTTCGGAGATCTCACGGGGCTAACTGTCTGGGGTCGCGCCCAGGTCGATCCGTCGTCGCGGGTGCCGGACCTGCCTGTCGCTGGTTGGCACTCTCCCGGGGGGAGTGCCAAAGCCGAGACTATGACCGCGATTAGCACTCGGTCAAGCGGAGTGCCAATTGCCTGCGGCGCGTGGCGGGGTTTTCACCTGGGTGCGGCCCCGTCTGGCCCCCTTCTCGGGTGGGCGTTGCCGGGGGCTGCCGCCCCCAGGCCCCCGCTTCGGCCCTGCGGTCCTCGTCCTCAAACGCCGGACCGGCTCAATATGGCCCGCTGTTCAGAGGTAGTCCTCCAGTCGGCCCACCGTCAGGCCGCGTTCCTGTGTCTCGCGCAGCAGTCGGGTGGTGCGTTTCACGAGGGTCAGGCCCGTCGACTCGCCCGAGGCCACCGACACGATGTCGCCGGGCCGCAGGCGTGGCTCGCCGTATGTGTACGTCAGGGTGCCGCCGCCCTCCAGCGACGCGCGCCAGCGGACGACCGCCGAGAGGCCGCAGTCGGCGGCCGCGCGCAGGGTGTTCGTGTCGTACGTGCCGTACGGGGGCCGGAAGAAGCGGGGGCGGATGCCGAAGCGGGACGTGAGCTTGTCCTGCTGGCCGCAGATCTCGGCGCGCTGGCCGGCGTAGGGCAGGCCGCGCAGGGCGGGGTGGTCGAGGGTGTGGTTCTGGACCCTCGCGCCGACCGCCTGCAGTCGCGCGAAGTGGCCGTACCCCGGGCCGACGACACTGTCCGTGAGGAACAGGCTGACGGGGAGCCGCAGTTCACGGACCATGTCGACGAACCGCGGGTCCTGCTCGGCGCCGTCGTCGTAGGTGAGGAAGACGACTCGGTCGCGGGTGCGCACCCGGTCCACCACGGGCGGCAGACCGGGGCCCGCCGTACGGGCGGCGGGGGGCCGGGCGCGCACCCGCGGGGCCGGGGGCAGCGGGAGCGCGAGTCCCCAGCGGCGGTACGCGGGCTCTGCCGACGTGGCCGGTTCGTGCGGCCGTACCCGCTGGGCCGCCTTCTTGCTCAGCCGTTCGATGGGGTCGACGGACTGGGCGCAGCCGGCGAGGAGCGCCAGCCCCAGCAGTCCGGCCACCAGTGTCAGCACCCGTGCCCGCCGGGGAGCGAGAGCTCGCGGAAGCACCGGGGTCCGCGGTCCCGCCCGCAGCCTCACAGGTAGTCCTCGAGGCGGGCCACCGCGTATCCCCTGGCGGTGATCTTGTCGAGGAAACGGCGGATCATGTCGGGCATCGTGCCCTTCCAGTCCCGTCTGCCCCGGAAGTGACTGAGGACGATGTCACCCGGATGGATGTCGCGGTCCCACTCGCGGTACTCCCAGTGGTCGACGAAGACCTCCTCGGCCCAGAGGGGGGCGTACCTGATGCCGCAGGATTTGGCGGCGCGCAGGGTGTCCGCGTCGTAGTTGCCGTAGGGCGGGCGGAAGAGGGCGGGGCGCCTGCCGTACTGCTTCTCGATCACGTCCTGCATGCCGCAGATCTCCCGCTTCTGGCGGGCGTAGGACAGGGCCGGCAGGTAGGGGTGGTGCAGGGTGTGGTTGTTCAGGTTCACCCCCGACTCCCGCATCCTGCGGAAGTAGCCGTAGTCCTTCCTGATCAGGAAGTCGCTGAGGAAGGCGGTGTACGGGATCTTCAGGTCGCTCGTCATGCGCAGGAACGCCGGGTCCTTCTCGGCGCCGTCGTCGATGGTGAGGAAGACGATCTTCTGGCGGGTGGGGACGGTGGTGAAGACCGGGGGGAGGCGCAGTTCGTCGTGGTCGTGCACTTCGAAACCCTTGCGGGTCCTGATCACCGGCTTCTCCGCGGGCGGCGCCGGTGCCGTCAGCGGGACCCGAGCCAGGCCCCAGCGCCGCGCGGCGGCGACCCGGGCGGTGTGCGCGGCGCGCAGCTTCTCGGCGTAGCCCTGGAGGGCGCGGGCCGGGGCCGCGCGCAGGGGTTGCTGTCCATGGGCCGGCCGCACCTCCGTGGATCCGCCCTGTGCGCAGCCCGCGGCGAGGGCGGCGACGGCGAGCACGGCGACCGCGCCGCGCGGCGGGAATCGCCGAGCTGACCGATTTTTGTAATTTTGTCCTACTACTCGCATGGGGCCGGATCCTCGCAGGTCACCGCCTCCGTCCCCGGCCGACACCCCGGCTCGCACGGCCGCCGGAGGCGGACCGTCCACCGACTGGCCCACAATGAGCCGGTGAACGACCTGGACGCCCTCCTCACCCCCGAAGGCCGCGCTCTCCTCGACGAGGTGCGTGACACCGACCCGGCGCACGAACTCGCCGTCGCCACCCGGCTGCGCCGCGAGCACCCCGCCGAACTGGTGTCGGCGGCGCTCGGGCAGGCGCGGCTGCGGCAACGGGCGGCGGCGAAGTTCGGGGCCGAGGACGCGGGGCGGATGTTCTTCACGCCGAACGGGGTCGAGCAGTCCACCCGGACGACCGTCGCGACCTACCGCGCGGAACGCCTCAAGGCCCTCGGCGTCACCTCCGTCGCCGACCTGTGCTGCGGCATCGGCGGGGACGCTATCGCGCTGGCCCGTGCCGGGATCCGGGTCCTGGCCGTGGACCGGGACCCGCTGACGGCGGCGACGGCGCGCGCGAACGCGGAGACGCTGGGTCTCACCGACCTGATCGAGGTGGTGGAGGCGGACGTCACCGAGGTGGACACGGCCGGCTGGGACGCCGTGTTCGTCGACCCCGGCCGGCGCGGGGGCCGCGGACGGATCTTCGACCCCGAGGGGTACTCGCCCCCGCTCTCGTGGGCGGTGGAGGCGGCCCGCAGGGCACCGCTGGCCGCGCTGAAGATCGCTCCCGGCATCCCGCACGAGGCGGTGCCCGCCGAGGCCGAGGCGGAGTGGATCTCCGACCGCGGGGACGTGAAGGAGGCGGTGCTGTGGTTCGGCACCGAGCCCGGCGCGGTGCGCGCGACCCTGCTGCCGGGACCGCGCACCGTGCTCTCCACCGGCCTGCCCGATCCGCGGGTGCGACCGGTGGGGCGTTACCTGTACGAGCCGGACGGCGCCGTCATCCGGGCCCATCTGGTGGCCGAGGTGGCCCAACAGCTCGACGGCGGCCTGATCGACGAGACCATCGCGTACGTCACCGCCGACGAACCGCGGCCGACGCCGTACGCCTCGCCGTACGAGATCACCGACCAACTCCCCTTCAACCTGAAGAAGTTGAAGGCACTGCTGCGGGAGCGGGAGGTCGGGATCCTGACCGTGAAGAAGCGGGGGTCGGCGGTCGAGCCGGAGGAACTGCGCAGGAAGGTCAAGCCGCAGGGGCGCAACGCGGCCACCGTCTTCCTGACACGCGTCGCGGGTGCGCCGACCATGCTGGTCGGCGCCCCCGTGGCCCCTACTAGCGGTGGGACGTCTTGAGGGGGCCCAGGTGCGGCTCGGCGGCCACCGGGCCGGACCGGGTCGCGGCCGCGTCGCCGCCGTCGGCGCGCGAGGGAACGCCCGCGCGCTCGGTTCGTCGCTCGTCGCCGGGACGCCGTTGTCGTACGGCTGGTACACGAACCGGCTGCCGCTCGCGCTGATCGAGGCGCCCGCCGTGGTCAGCGCGCCCGGGGTGACCGAGGCGGTGGGGCCGAACGCGATCGCGGCCCGCATGCCCGCTGACCGATGGTCGAACCCGGGTCACGAACATGGTCGAATCCGGGTCACGAACCGCACTCGGCCGCCCGCGCCAGCAGCAGGTCCCGCTCGCGTTCGTTGCGCGCCAGCCCCGCCGCCCGTACGAACTCCTCGCGGGCCTCCGCCGTACGCCCCAGCCGCGTCAGCAGATCCCCCCGCACGCTCGGCAGCAAGTGGTAGTCCCGCAGGGCGGGTTCCGCGGTGAGGGCGTCGACGAGTTCCAGCGCCGGGGCGGGCCCCTCGGCCATCGACACCGCGACGGCGCGGTTGAGCTCGACGACCGGGGACGGGGCGCGGGCCGCGAGCAGGGCGTACAGGGTGGCGATCCGCGGCCAGTCGGTTGCCTCGTAGGAGTACGCGAGGGCGTGACAGGCGGCGATGGCCGCCTGGAGGGCGTACGGGCCCGGGGCGCCGGTCGCGGTGGCGGTGGCGCGGTCCAGGGCGGTGATGCCGCGGCCGATGAGCATGCGGTTCCAGCGGCGGCGGTTCTGGTCCTTGAGGAGGACGGGCTCGCCGCCGGGACCGGTGCGGGTGGCGGCGCGGGAGGTCTGGAACTCCAGGAGCGAGACCAGGCCGTGCACCTCGGCCTCCTTCGGCATCAGTCCGGCGAGCACCCGCGCGAGGCGCAGGGCGTCCTCGCACAGACCGGGGCGCAGCCAGTCGTCGCCGGCCGTGGCGGCGTAGCCCTCGTTGAAGACGAGGTAGATGACGTCGAGGACGGAGCCGAGGCGGGCCTCGCGGTCGGGCCCGTAGGGCACCTCGAACGCCACGTTCCGCTTTGCCAGGGTCCGCTTCGCGCGCACGATGCGCTGGGCGACGGTCGGCTCCGGGACCAGGAACGCGCGGGCGATCTCGGTCGTCGTCAGACCGCCGAGCAGGCGCAGTGTGAGCGCGGTGCGGGCCTCGGCGGACAGCACGGGGTGGCAGGCGGTGAAGACCAGCCGGAGCAGGTCGTCGTCGATGTCGTCGGGGTCGGCGAGGGCGGCGGGCTCCTCGGGCGGCACCGTCGTCTCCAGGTCGCGGCCGATCTCCTGGAGCTTGCGCGCGTAGTTCTCCCGGCGTCGGATCAGGTCGACCGCGCGGCGCCTGGCGGCGACCATCAGCCAGGCACCGGGGTTGTCCGGCACCCCGTCCCTCGGCCACTGCTCCAGTGCGGCGACCAGCGCGTCCTGCGCCAGTTCCTCGGCGATGCCGACGTCCCGGACGATACGGGCGACGCCGGCGATGATGCGCGGCGACTCGATACGGAAGACGGTCTCGACGGTGCGGCGAGCGTCCGCGCCGGTGCCGGCTTCCGACCTGGTGCTGGGGTCCGAGCCAGTGTCGGCGTCCGACCCGGTGTCGGCTTCCGACCCGGTGTCGGCCTCGGCCGTAGGGCGGGCCTCCGCCCCGGTGTCGGCTTCCGACCCAGTGTCGGCGTCCGACCCGGTGCGGGCCTCGGCCGTAGGGCGGGCCTCCGCCGTCGGACGGGTCTCCGCCGTAGGGCGGGCCTCGGCCGGCGTGGTGGCGGCGGTGGCGGGCTGGTCTGCGGAGGGCTGTGGGCTCACAGCCCTCCATGCAACACCCCCGGCGGCCCAGGACCAAGGAGGACTCAGCCCTCCATGATCTCCCGCACCTCACAGGTGACGGTCCAGTGCTCCTCGTGCACCTTCAGGAACCGCTTCGTCCACTCGATCGCCTCGGCCTTGTCCTTGGCCTGCACGAGGGCGTAGCCGCCGATGACCTCCTTGGACTCGGTGAAGGGTCCGTCGGTGACGGACAGTTGCCCGCCCTCGTAGTGCACGCGGGTGCCCTGGGCGGACGGGGTCAGACCGGCGGTGTCGAGCAGGACACCCGCCTTGGTCATCTCCTCGATCAGCTCACCCATCCGCTGCATCAGCTCGGGGCTGGGGCCCTCGGCGGGGGCGGCCGACTCGTCGATACGGATCATGGAGAGATAGCGCGGCATGACAGCTCCTCGTACGGTGTCCGGCCGGTTCCTTCCCGGCCTCTCACCCCTGCGTCGAACGGGAGACGGCCGGATCGACACGTGAGCCGACATTCGCCGGGGTTTTTTCGAGCGGCCGTCCCGGGGGCGTTCGGCACGGCGGTCTCCATGCCGTTCGGTGCGCCGCGCGGTCAGCGCAGTGACGCCCACAGTTCGCTCGCCTCGGGTTCGTCGGCGACCACCCGGTTGCGGTCCGAGGGTGCCGTCACCACCGGCATCGTCACCGTCTTCACGTCGTCCGCCGCCAGGCCCTTGAGGCTCTGGCCGAGGCGCATCAGTTCGGTCAGCGAGTCGAGCCCGGTGTCCGTGGTCAGGCTGCCGGTCACCGCGTCGGCGACCTCGTACAGCTTGGTGGGGTCCGAGAGGAGGTTCGTCGAGGAGATCTGCTCGATCAGGGCCTTCACCAGCTTCTGCTGGAGGCCTATCCGGCCGAGGTCGCTGCCGTCGCCTATGCCGTGCCGGGTACGGGCCAGCGCCAGGGCCTGGGTGCCGTCGAGGGTGTGCGTGCCGGCCTTGAGGTGCAGGTGGCTGTCGTCGTCGTCGATGTCCTCGTCCGTGGTGACGGTGACCCCGCCGAGCGCGTTCACCAGCTTCGCGAACCCCGAGAAGTCGATCTCGATGTAGTGGTCCATGCGGACGTCGGTGATCGCCTCGACCGTCTTCACCGCGCACACCGGTCCGCCCACCGAGTAGGCGCTGTTGAACATCGTGCCGTAGGAGACGGCCGAGGTCCCGCCGGACGACAGCGGGCAGGACGGGCGGGTGACGAGCGTGTCGCGCGGGATGCTGACGACGCTGGCGGTGGTACGGCCCGCGTCGAGGTGGACGACCATCGCTGTGTCGGAACGGGCACCGGTGCTGTCTCCGCCGCCGAGCGCCTTGTTCTCCTTGCCGCTGCGCGAGTCCGAGCCCAGGACCAGGATGTTCAGGGCCTCGGTGGGCAGTGCGGACGCGGAGGGGGCGGGGGTGGTCACCGCCTTCGCCGGGCGGTCGTCGCCGAGGGCGTTGTCGATGTCGACGCTCTTGATGTTGTTGTTCAGGTGCCAATAGGCCCAGCCCGCGGCGCCGATGCCCAGCACCAGGGCGCCGGCCAGCGTGAGGCCGGCGACCTTCAGCACTCTCGCCCGTCGGGCCGTCCGTCTGCCCGCGTCGCCGCTCGCTTCGTCTCCGGTCACGGGAGGAACATAGGTCCGAATTATTAGGAGACTGTTAGCGGGAGCGGCCGGGAGCCGTTTTCTTCGGAAAATCTAACGCTTCTCAGGCCCGCCTCAGCCCGGCGGCAGGCCCGCCTCGGTGTGCCGCGTCCCAGCACCGGAAGCGTGTCGAAAGTTTCGACTGAGCACCCGACTCGCTTCGACCTCACGCGGCGCGAGCACCCGTGGTGCCCTAACCCACCGGCGGCACCCCTGTGCTGCTGCGCACCACCAGACTGGTCGCGAGCTCCACCCGGGTCGCCGTGGACGAGGACCCCTCCTCGCGCCCGAGGTCGAGGACCAGCTTCGCGGCCGCCTCGGCCATCTCCATGAGCGGCTGCCGTACGGTCGTCAGCGGTGGGCCGACCCAGCGGGCCACCGGCAGGTCGTCGAACCCGACCACGCTCAGGTCCTCGGGAATGCGCAGCCCCAGCTCGCGCGCCGCCTCGTACAGGCCGAGCGCCTGGAGGTCGTTGCCCGCGAAGACGGCGGTGGGCCGGTCCGGGCGGCGCAGCAGCTCGAGGCCGCGCCGGTAGCCGGCCTCGTGGTGGAAGTCGCCGGCCGTGATCAGCGCCGGGTCGACCGGGAGGCCGGCCGTCTCCAGCGCGGCCCGGTAGCCGTCGACGCGGGCGCGGCTGCACATGATCCGGGACGGCCCGCTGATCGCGCCGATCCGGGTGTGCCCGAGTTCGATCAGATGCCGGGTGGCGGCGAGTCCGCCCTGCCAGTTGGTGGCGCCGATCGAGGGCACGTCGGCGCCCGGGTCGCCGGCCGGGTCCATCACCACGAACGGGATGGACCTGCTGTGCAGCAGGGCGCGCTGGGACACGTCGAGGCCGGAGAGCACCAGGATCACGCCGTGCGGGCGACGGGCGGCGACCTGGTCGGCCCAGGTCCGGCCCGGGGTGAGCCGGCCCGCGCTCTCACTCAGCACGACGCTCAGCCCGGCGCCCCGGGCCACGTTCTCGACGCCCCGGATGACCTCCATCGCCCACGCGCTCTCCAGCTCGTGGAAGACCAGGTCGATCAGCGGCGAGCGGCTCGCCTCGGCACGCCGGCGGCGGTAGCCGTGGACGCGCAGCAGCTCCTCCACGCGGGCGCGGGTCGCGGGGGCTACGTCGGCGCGGCCGTTGAGGACCTTCGAAACTGTCGGCGCCGACACGCCGGCCTCGCGGGCGATCTCGGCCAGCGTCGCGGTCTGCGCGGACCGTCCGGTCGTCCCGGTCTTCGTCCGGGTTTCAGCGGGCTCCGGGGGTGTCATGGCGGCGATCGTATCCCTGCGGCACCCCTTGACGAACCCTTCTCACCGGCCTAGGTTCCCAAAACATTCGGTTTGTTCAGCGAAACATTCGCAGGAACGTTCGTGGACACAGGCTCTGAGGGCCCTCCACCCTGACAGGAGTTTCATGACCACCGCCCCCTGGCGTGACCCCGCCCAGCCCGCCGCCGCCCGCGTGGACGACCTCCTCTCCCGGATGACCCTGGAGGAGAAGACCGCCCAGCTGTACGGCGTGTGGGTGGGCGCCGCCACGGACGGCGACGGAGTCGCCCCCCTGCAGAGCGAGATGACCGCCGCCTACGACTGGGACGAGCTGATCACCCACGGCCTCGGCCAGCTGACCCGCTCCTTCGGCACCGCCCCGGTGGACCCGGCGTTGGGCGCGCAGGCACTGGCGCGCGCCCAACGCCGTATCACCGAGGCCGGCCGCTTCGGCATCCCTGCCGTCGCCCACGAGGAGTGCCTGGCCGGCTTCACGGCCTGGGGCGCCACGGCGTACCCCGTGCCCCTCGCCTGGGGCGCCGGCTTCGACCCCGAGCTCGTCGAGGAGCTGGGCCGGCACATCGGCCGCGACCTGCGCTCGGCCGGCGTCCACCAGGGCCTCGCCCCCGTCCTGGACGTCGTACGCGATCCGCGCTGGGGCCGGGTGGAGGAGACCATCGGCGAGGACCCGTACCTGGTCGGCACGGTCGGCGCCGCCTACGTCCGGGGCCTGGAGTCGGCCGGGGTGGTCGCCACGCTCAAGCACTTCGCGGGGTACGCCTCCTCGGCGGGCGCCCGCAACCTGGCTCCGGTCCGGGCGGGCGTCCGGGAGTTCGCCGACGTCACGCTCCCGCCGTTCGAGATGGCGCTGCGCGAGGGCGGCGCGCGCTCGGTGATGGCCGCGTACACCGACACGGACGGCGTCCCGGCCTCGGCGGACCCCCTCCTGCTCACCGAACTCCTGCGCGAGAGCTGGGGGTTCACCGGCACGGTGGTCGCCGACTACTTCGGCATCGGCTTCCTGGAGACCCTGCACCGGGTGGCCGGCTCGCCGGCCGAGGCGGCGCACGCGGCGCTGGCCGCGGGCATCGACGTCGAACTGCCGACACTCAAGTGCTACGGCAAGCCGCTCCTCGAAGCGGTACGGGCCGGCGAGGTCCCGCAGTCGCTGATCGACCGGGCGGCCCGCCGCGTCCTGCTGCAGAAGTGCGAGCTGGGCCTGCTGGACGAGGGCTGGACCCCGGAGCCGACCGGACCGATCGACCTCGACTCGACCGCCAACCGCGCCCTGGCCCGCCGGCTGGCCGAACAGTCGGTGGTGCTCCTCGACAACCCGGACGGGGCGCTGCCGCTGGCCCCCGACGCCAGGATCGCGGTGGTGGGCCCGCGGGCCGCCGACGCGCTGGCCATGCTGGGCTGCTACTCCTTCCCCTCCCATGTGCTCACCCGGCACCCCGACGTGCCCATGGGCATCGACATCCCGACCCTGCTGGACGCCCTGCGCGACGAGCTCCCCGACGCCAAGGTGAGCTTCGCCGAGGGCTGCGACACCTCCGACCCGGACACCTCGGGCTTCGACGAGGCAGTGGCCCGGACCGCCGAGGCGGACGTGTGCGTGGCGGTCCTGGGCGACCGCGCGGGCCTGTTCGGCCGGGGCACCTCGGGCGAGGGCTGCGACGTGACGGACCTGCGACTGCCCGGTGTACAGGCCGAGTTGCTCGACGCGCTGACGGCGACCGGGGTTCCGGTGGTGCTGGTCCTGCTCACCGGCCGGCCGTACGCGCTGGGCCGCTGGGACGGCCGGCTGGCCGCCGTGGTCCAGGCGTTCTTCCCCGGCGAGGAGGGCGGCCCGGCGGTGGCGGGCGTGCTCTCCGGCCGGGTGAACCCCTCGGGCCGCCTCCCGGTGAGCGTCCCCCGGGTGCCCGGGGGTCAGCCGTGGACCTACCTCCAGCCACCGCTGGGCCTGGCGGGCGACGTCAGCAACCTGGACCCGACCCCGCTGTACCCGTTCGGGCACGGCCGCTCCTACACGGCGTTCGTGTGGGAGGACTTCGCGGGCACCGAGCCGGAGATCGGCACGGATGGCTCGTACGACGTGTCGCTGACGGTCCGCAACACCGGCGACCGGGAGGGCGCGGACGTCGTACAGCTGTACCTGCACGACCCGGTGGCCACGGTGACCCGCCCCGACGTCCGGCTGATCGGCTACCAGCGGGTGCGGCTGGCGCCGGGCGAGGCGCGGCGCGTGACCTTCCGCTTCCACACGGACCTGTCGGCGTTCACCGACCGCAGCGGCCGTCGGGTGGTCGAACCGGGCGCCCTGGAACTGCGGTTGGCGGCTTCCGCCGCGGAGGCCCGGCACACGGCACGGCTCACCCTCACGGGCCCGGTACGGGAGCTGGGACCCGACCGGCGGTTGCGCTGCGAGACGGAGCTGTCGCCGGTGTCCTGACCGCGCCGCGCGCAAGGGAGATGAGACGCCCGGCAGGAGGTGCGGGCCGGTCGTCGCCGCGGTGGCCCGGCCGGCCACCGCGGGCGGCGGTCAGCCCGTGTCCACCGACTCGAACCGCCACCTGTGCACCGCACGGGAGACCAACTCGGCGTTCGGCTCGGGCAGTTCGGGCAGTTCGGCGTCGTAGGGCGCGTCCCACCAGGTGATGACGAGGACGCGGTCCTGCGGGGCCCGGAGGGTTTCGCGGCGCAGAGGCTCCCGGGGGAGCCGCTGTTCGCGGGTCCACGCCAGCAGGTCCTCGCCCCGCCCGGAGACCGCCCGCGCCTCCCACATCAGCGCGACGGTCACGCGTACAGGTTCCCCTCGCCGGTCTCGTGCGCGTGGTCGTGGGAGTGCCCCGGCACATGCGGGTCCGTCACCGGCAGCGACGAGTCCGCCGACAGGTCCCAGCTCGACGCGGGCCGGTTGCGGGCCACCATCTCGGCGCCCAGCGCCGCCACCATCGCCCCGTTGTCGGTGCACAGCTTCGGCCGGGGCACCCGCAGCCGGATGCCCGCCGCCTCGCAGCGTTCCTGGGCGAGCACCCGCAGCCGGGAGTTGGCCGCGACACCGCCGCCGATCATCAGGTGGTCGACGCCCTCGTCCTTGCAGGCCCGTACGGCCTTGCGGGTCAGCACGTCCACGACCGCCTCCTGGAAGGAGGCCGCCACATCACGCACCGGCACCTCCTCCCCCGCCGCCCGCCGCGCCTCGATCCAGCGGGCCACGGCGGTCTTCAGACCGGAGAAGGAGAAGTCGTACGCCGCGTCGCGCGGACCGGTCAGACCGCGCGGGAACGCGATCGCCTTGGGGTCGCCCTCCTTCGCGTACCGGTCGATGACCGGGCCGCCGGGGAAACCGAGGTTCAGCACGCGCGCGATCTTGTCGAAGGCCTCGCCGGCCGCGTCGTCGATGGTCGCGCCCATCGGCCGGACGTCGGAGGTGATGTCCGAGGACAGCAGCAGGGAGGAGTGCCCGCCGGACACCAGCAGCGCCATCGTCGGCTCCGGCAGCGCGCCATGCTCCAGCTGGTCGACGCAGATGTGGGAGGCGAGGTGGTTGACGCCGTACAGGGGCTTGCCGAGCGCGTAGGCGTACGCCTTCGCCGCCGAGACCCCGACCAGGAGCGCGCCGGCGAGGCCGGGGCCGGCGGTGACCGCGATGCCGTCGAGGTCGCGCGCCGAGACGCCCGCCTCCTTCAGCGCGCGTTGGATGGTCGGCACCATCGCCTCCAGATGGGCCCGCGAGGCGACCTCCGGCACCACCCCGCCGAAGCGGGCGTGCTCGTCGACGCTGGAGGCGATCGCGTCGGCCAGCAGGGTGGTGCCGCGGACGACACCGACGCCGGTCTCGTCGCAGGAGGTCTCGATCCCCAGGACCAGGGGTTCGTCAGCCATGGATCTCGGTTCCTTGTACGCCGTCGCCGGAGGGGGAACCCGCAGCGGAGCCGCTGTCGGGTGCTGTGGTCATCTTCATCACCAGGGCGTCGATGTTCCCTGGCTGGTAGTAGCCGCGCCGGAACCCGATGGCCTCGAAGCCGAAGCGTTCGTACAGCTTCTGCGCGCGGGTGTTGTCGATGCGGCACTCGAGCATCACCTCGGCGCACTCGAAGGCGGTCGCGGCCCGCAGCAGCTCGGCCAGGAGCCGCCCGCCGAGGCCGGTGCCCCAGTGGTCGCGGGCGACGGCGATCGTCTGCACGTCGCCGAGGTCTCCGGAGGCGGCCAGTCCGGCGTAGCCGACGACGCGGTCGCCGTCCTCGGCGACGACGTAGCGCCGGGTCGCCTCGGCGCCCCGAGAGTGCGCCAGTTCGGACCAGAACATCCCCCGCGACCAGGCGTCCTCGGGGAAGAGGTCCTTCTCCAGGACGAGCACGGAATCGATGTCCCACCAGCGCATCTCGCGCAGCCGAGGAGTCACGGTGTCGGTCACTTGGGGGTGACCACCTTGTAGTTCTTGGGAACCTGGGCGTCCGGCCGCCGCAGGTACAGCGGCCGGGGCGGCGGCAGCTCCTCACCGGCGGCCAGCCGTTCGGCGGCGAGGGCGGCGAGCGCGGCGGCGGAGACGTGCTCGGGCTCGCGCGCGACCGGGAAGGTGTCCGGGTAGAGCAGCGCGCCCGCGCCGACGGCGGGCAGTCCGGCCACCTGGTCGGCGATGTCGGCGGGCCGATCGACGGCGGGGTCGGTCAGGCGCGTGCGGGAGTCGGCGTAGCGCGCCCAGTAGACCTCCTTGCGGCGGGCGTCGGTCGCCACGACGAAGGGGGCCGTGATGTCGGACGCGTAGGCGAGCCCGTCGAGCGTGCACACACCGTGCACGGGGACGCCGAGCACGAGCCCGAAGGTGTCCGCGGTCATCAGGCCGACCCGCAGTCCCGTGTACGGGCCGGGTCCGATACCGACGACCACACCGGTGACGGCGTCGATCTCAAGCCCGGCCCGGGCGAGCAGGCGGTCCACGGACGGCAGCAGCAGTTCTCCGTGCCGGCGCGCGTCCACCTGGCTCGACGAGGCGATGACGGCCGTGCCGTCGTGCAGGGCGACGGTCACTGCGGGGGTGGCGGTATCCAGAGCGAGCAAGAGCACGCAAACAGCCTACGGCCACGCGGGGCCCGGCACCGCCGCCCCGGCAGGGCCCGCGTCTGCTGCTACCGTCGCCACGGAGCGTGACGTGACGGGCCACGGAACGCACGGGACACACGGGACGGCCGGCCGGCGCGACGCACGGGACGACCGGCCGTAGGAGACCACGCACGAGACGGCAGAGGTGGGCGACGGTGGCAGCAGGCAGCTCCGGATTCGTGGCCGCGCTCACCGTGGCGGCCCTCACGTCGGTCGGCTTCCTCGCCTACCAGGCCTCGGCGACCGTCCCGGACGACCTCGGCGAGGCGCACGTACGCGTCTCCGCCTCCACGGCCGCCAAGAAGGCCCCGCGGGACCGCAGGCACCCGGCCGCCCTGCCCGCCGCGTCCGGCATCGGCACACGGGTCGTGTACTCGCTGGACGACGACCGGGTGTGGCTGGTCGGCGCGGGCGACCGGGTCAAGCGCACCTACCGGGTCACGCCCGGCTCGATCGACCCGATGCCGGGCCTCTACATGGTCACGTCCCGCTCCAACGCGGTCACCGGCACCGACGGCACCCCCGTCGAGCACGTCGTCCGTTTCACCGCCAAGGACGGCGTCACCATCGGCTTCAGCTCGGCCGTGGACGACACGGCACCGGCGGCGGACGCGCCCACCCGCACGGGCGGCATCCGGGAGTCCCGGGCGGACGGCGACGCGATGTGGCGGTTCGCGACGATCGGCGCGGCGGTCGTCGTCATCCCGTAGGGACAGCCGTTGCCACCATTGGGCGACAGCCGTCGTCATCCCGTAGCTACAGCCGTCGCCACCGTTGGGCTGACAGCCGTCGTCATCCGTCGGCGACAGCCACAGCCATCGTTGGGCGACAGCCGTCGTCATCCGTCGGTCGCCAGCCGTCGGCACCGTTCGGCGACAGCCGTCGCCATCGTTCAGCGACAGCCGTCGTCGTCCGTCGGCGCCAGCCGTCGTCATCCGTCGGGGTGACAGATGTCGGTGTGCGTCAGGCGGCTTCGCGGTGGTCCTCGACGGGTTCCGTGCGCTGCGGCTCGGGCGGGCGCGGCGGCGTGGAGATCAGGTCCGCCGCGGCACACGAAGCCAGCAGGTCGCGCATGGACACCACGCGGGGCACGTCTCGGTCCATGGCCGGCATGGGCGCCTCCTGAAGGTCCGTGAGCCGGACGTAGTTAGGCACACCTAACTACGGGCTGGGTACCATGTGACCACGCACAAGAGCCCGAACGCAACATCTTGCCGACGTCTTGTCGGAACGTTCGCCGGGCCGGGCGCCCACCCGAGCCCCGAACACCCGCGGATCAGGCGCTGAACACGCTCGGGTCGACCGTCGCCCAGCGCGTTCCGAGGCCGGTCAGCGTCACGTGGCGCACCTCGTCGGTGGTGTCGCCGACGGCTCGGTGGATGACGATCCGCAGCCGGTCGTCGGTCAGCTCCTCGACCTTGCCCTCGCCCCACTCCACGACGATCACCGAGTCGGGCAGCGAGACGTCGAGGTCGAGGTCCTCCATCTCGTCGAGGCCGCCGCCCAGCCGGTACGCGTCCACGTGGACCAGGGGCGGGCCGTCCCCGAGGGAGGGGTGCACGCGGGCGATCACGAAGGTCGGGGAGGTGACCGCGCCCCGGACGCCGAGCCCCTCGCCGAGCCCGCGGGCCAGTGTCGTCTTGCCCGCGCCGAGCTCCCCGCTGAGCATCACCAGGTCGCCGGCGCGCAGCAGCTTGGCGAGCTTGCGGCCCAACTCCTTCATCTCTTCGGGGGAGTTGACGGTGATGTCCGCAGCGGTGGGCTCAGCCGGGTCGTGCGGTGCTGCTGGTGCTTCCATAGCCACTTACGGTAGCCCCTGCGGGTACGGCGCCCGCGCGGGTGAGCAGGTCGGCGAGGCGGTCGGTGACCGCTTCCGGGTGTTCCAGCATCACCAGGTGCCCGGCGTCCGGGACCAGCACGAGTTCGGCGTCCGGCAGCAGGTCGGCGATGGCCTCGCTGTGCTCGCTGGGTGTCACGAGATCGCCGATCCCGGCCAGGACGAGCACCGGGACGTCCTTGAAGTGGGTGAGGGCGGCGGTCTTGTCGTGGTCGGTGAACGCCGGGTAGAACTCCGCGACGACGTCGATCGGGGTGCCCTCGATCATCCGCTCGGCGAAGCGGGCCACGGCCGGGTCGACGTCCCGGGACGCGAACGAGTACCGCTTGATGATTCCGGTGAACAGGTCGGCGGTGGCCCGGCGCCCCCGCTCCACCAGGGCGGCCTGCTGTCCCAGTGCCTTCAGCACACCGGGCAGTACCCGCCGTACCGCGTTGACGCCGGCGACCGGCAGCCCGAAGTTGACCTCGCCGAGTCGCCCGGAGGACGTACCGACGAAGGCGGTGGCGACGACGCGGTCCCGGATCAGCTCCGGGTACTGGTCGGCCAGCGCCATCATCGTCATGCCGCCCATGGAGTGCCCGACCAGCACGACCGGGCCCTCGGGCACGGCGGCGTCGAGGACGGTCTTCAGGTCGCGGCCCAGCTGGTCGATGGTGAGCGGCTCGTCGTCCTGGGTCTGGGCCACGCCTCGCCCGGACCGGCCGTGGCTGCGCTGGTCCCAGTGCACGGTCCGTACGACCCCGCGCAGGGCGGCCCGCTGGAAGTGCCAGGAGTCCTGGTTGAGGCAGTAGCCGTGGCTGAAGACGACGGTGACGGGGGCGGGGGCCTTGCGGCCGAAGAGTCTGCGGCGGCGCGGGGAGAGCGCGGGGGCGGCCTCGGGATCGACCTCGTCGACCTCGTAGTACAGCTCGGTGCCGTCGTCGGCGTACGCCTTGCCGGGGGTGCCGCGCAGCGCGCCGTACGGCCCCGACGAGTCGAGGGCGAGCCGGGCCTTGTTGCGCATGCCGCGGCCGACCGTGAGCCGTTCGAGCGCCACACCGGCGGCCGCGCCCGCGGCGACCACGCCTATCGCGGCGCCGGCGAGGCCGGTCGCCCGGCGCCAGCTCCCGGCCGCCCCCGGGGCGGAGGCGACGGCCAGGACGGCCTCCGCGCTGCTCTCGCTCACGTACCGCTCCTCTTCGCCGCTCTGCTGGTTCGTACGGCCGGCCGGCCGTGCGGGTCGACCACCGTGTCCGACGGGTTCCTCATGGGCGTCTGCTTCCCCTGCGCGTCAGTTCCTCGTGCAGGAGAACTCATGCGTCATGCACGGGAATTGGTCCCTCGTTCACATAGACGCGGGGAACGCGCGTTCCGATGCGCGTGACGATCTCGTATCCGATCGTGCCCGCCGCCTGCGCCCAGTCCTCGGCGGTCGGCTCGCCGCGGTCGCCGGGGCCGAAGAGGACCGCCTCCGCGCCGGCCGCGGGCTCGTCTCCCCCGAGGTCGACGACGAATTGGTCCATCGCGACCCGCCCCGCGACCGTGCGCCACTTGCCGCCGACCAGCACCGGGCCGGTCCCGGAGGCGTGCCGCGGGATGCCGTCCGCGTAGCCGACGGGCACCAGGCCGAGGGTCGTCTCGCCCGGGGTGACGTAGTGGTGTCCGTAGCTGACGCCGTGGCCCCCGGGCACGTGCTTCACCAGGGCGAGGGACGCCGACAGCGTCATCACCGGGCGGAGTCCGAAGTCGGCCGGGGTGCCGACCTCGGGACTGGGCGAGACGCCGTACAGCGCGATCCCGGTCCGGACGAGGTCGAAGTGGGACTCGGGCAGGGTGAGCGTGGCCGGTGAGTTGGCGAGGTGCCGCACCTCGGGGCGGACGCCGCGCCGTTCGGCGTACGACACCATCTCCCGGAAGAGGGTGAGCTGGGCGGCGATGGAGGGGTGGCCGGGTTCGTCGGCGCAGGCGAAGTGCGACCACAGTCCGGTGATCCGGACGAGCCCCTCGGCCTCGGCGCGCAGGGCGTCGGTGACCAGCTCGGTCCAGTCCGCGCCCGGCTGGCAGCCGCCGCGCCCGAGCCCGGTGTCGGCCTTGAGCTGCACGCGCGCGGGCAGGCCGGCCTGCCGGGCGGCTTCCGTGACCTCCCGCAGGGCCCACATCCCGCTCACCGACACGTCGAGGTCGCCCTCGATCGCCTGCCGCCAGGGGCCGCCCGGCGTCCACAGCCAGCACATGATCCGCACGTGGTCCGGCAGCCCGGCGTCGGCGCGCAGGGCGAGGGCCTCCTCGGGCGTGGCCGTGCCGAGCCAGGACGCGCCCGCCTCGACGGCCGCGCGGGCACACCGCACCGCCCCGTGGCCGTACGCGTCGGACTTGACCACGGCCATCAGGGCCGCGCCCGGCGCGAGGGCACGCAGGGTCCGCACATTGGCGCGCAGGGCGTCCAGGTCGATTTCGGCGCGGGCCCGCAGGGGTGCGGTCGGCGCGGCTGCTGTCTCACTCATGGCGTGCCCAGTGTCTCAGAGGGGTCGGACAGCACGCCAAGGACGGGCGGGAGGGCAGTCGGGCGGGCACTAGTTGCCAGGCCTGTGCCCCCACACGTACACCCGGTCGCCCTTCTTGAGGGCGCCCCACAGCGTGCGGGCGTCGGCGAGGGTCAGATTGACGCAGCCCATGCTTCCGACGGTCGTGTAGATGCTGCCGTAGACGGCGTGGAAGGCCTGTCCGCCGTCGAAGAACTGGGCGTACGGCATGGGGTTGTTGTAGAGCGTCGACCAGTGGTTCTTGTGCCGCCAGTAGATGGTGTGCCAGCCGGTGCGCGTCCGGTACCCGGCCCGCCCGCTGCGCATCGGCACCGGCCCGGAGACCACCTTCGTGCCCTTCTGCACCCAGGTCACCTGCCGGTCGAGGTCGACGCAGGCGATCCGGTACGTCCGCACGGGACACTTCTTCGCCGCGTTGGGGTTCTTCCGCGCGGAGAGCAGCTGCATCCGCGCCCAGGTGACGGGTCCGGCGAAGCCGATGGCCGGCTTGATCCGCTGCCGCAGCTGAAAGGCGCGTACGGCCCGGCAGTCGGCGGCCGACTGCTTCCCGTCCACCCTGAGCTTCAGCCACCGCTCGACGGCCCGCTGATACGGCCCGGTGCGCTTGCTGCACGCCACCTGGGCGGCGGCGTCGCCGAGCGGTACGTACTCGACGAGCGCGTACGTCCCCTCCGTCGCCGCCCGCGGCTCGACGGCGTCCTCCTCGGCACTCGGCGCGTACACCGTCGGCGGCAGCACCTGGTCGGGTGTGTCCGTCTGCCAGGGCTGATACGGCCCCGGCGGCACCCCGGGAACCAACATGGCCTCGGGCCCCGCGGCGGGCGGCGCGGGCTCGGCCGCGGCGGCGACGAGGGGTCGCGCGGGATCGGCCGCGGCGGCTTCGGCGGCTTCGGCGGCTTCGGCGGCTTCGGCGGGGAAGACGCATACCGCGGCGAGCAGTACGGCGACACTCCGGCATGCGATACGTCTGCTGATCATGCGATCAGATAAACGCGGCACCGCGAGGTGAGGAGGGTGGCGCGCGGCGAGGTCACCCTTATTGACGACCCGACCCGTCCCCCTGCGCCATCCGCCGCTTCCGCACACGGTTCCGGTACGCGGTTGCCACTCGGTCGCGCCCTCGCTTTCGTACGGAGTCCCGCATTCGGCTCCGCGTTCAGTCCCGCACGTCGCGCCAGGCCCCGGGAATCGCCGCCGCCACGTCGTGCGCCCCGACCGGCGCCCCGTCCGAGGCGAACCTTCCGGCCAGCCCGTGCAGATACGCCGCCGCGCTCCCCGCGTCCAGCGCCGGAAGACCCGCCGCCAGCAGCGACCCGGCGAGCCCCGACAGCACGTCCCCGCTGCCGGCCGTGGCCAGCCAGGACGTCCCGGTCGCGTTCACCCGCGCCGCGCCGCCCCCGGCGTCGGCCACCAGGGTCGTCGAGCCCTTCAGCAGCACGGTCGCCGCATACCGCCCCGCCAGCTCCCGCGCCGAGGAGAGCCGCGCCCCCTCGACCTCCTCCCGCGCCACGCCGAGCAGCGCGGCCGCCTCCCCCGCGTGCGGGGTCATCAGCGTCGGGGCCGTACGCGCCCGTACGGCGTCCCGGTCGGCCAGCCGCAGCCCGTCCGCGTCGATCAGCACCGGCACGTCGGAGGCCAGGACCTCCGCCACGGTCTCCGCGTCGTCCCCCGCCCCCGGTCCGACGACCCAGGCCTGCACCCGCCCCGCCTTCCGCGGCCCCCGGTCGGAGACGAGGGTCTCGGGGAAGCGGGCGATCACCGCGTCCGCCGCGGGCCCGACGTACCGCACGGCCCCGGCCCCGCCGCGCAGGGCACCCGACACGGCGAGCACGGCCGCACCCGGGTAACGCGCCGATCCGGCGGCGATTCCGACGACCCCACGCCGGTACTTGTCGCTCTCGGCGCCCGGCAGGGGCAGCAGCGCGGCCACGTCCGCGTGCTGGAGGGCCTCCAGCTCGGGTTCGGCGGGCAGCTCCAGCCCGATGTCGACGAGCCGCACCGAGCCGGCGTACTCGCGCGCGGGATCGATCAGCAGGCCCGGCTTGTGCGCCCCGAAGGTGACGGTCAGATCGGCCCGGACGGCCGTGCCGCGCACCTCGCCGGTGTCGGCGTCCACTCCGCTCGGCAGGTCGACGGCGATGACGGCGGCCCGGGAGCGTTCGGCGGCGGCGGCCAACGGGACGGCGTCCGGCCGCAGTCCTCCCTTGCCACCGATCCCGACGATGCCGTCGAGGACGAGGTCGGCGCGGGCGATCAGTTCCTCGGCCTGGCCGGCCTGTGTCGCCCGGTGTGCGGTCTGATGTCCGGCGAAGGCGGGGGCGATCGTGCCGCCACCGGCCCGGCGCAGCGCGGCCAGGCCGCCGGCGTGGGCCCGCTCCGGTGCCAGCAGCACCGCCGTGACGCCGGCCCCGCGCCGGGCCAGCCGGGCCCCGGCGTACAGGGCGTCCCCACCGTTGTCCCCGCTGCCGACCAGGAGCACGACCCGGGCGCCGTAGACCCGGCCGAGCAGGTCCGCGCTCGCGGCGGCGAGTCCCGCCGCGGCCCGTTGCATGAGGGCGCCTTCGGGCAGTCGCGCCATCAGCTCGCGTTCGGCTGTTCGGACCGTCTCCACGCTGAATGCGGTACGCATGCGGTCGAGTCTGCCCCGGATACGCCCGGTGGGCACATCCGGCCGCCGTCAGAGCCCGGGTCTCCCCCTGCGGAGCCGGACGGGTGGCGTCACCCCTCCGCCACCACCACCGCCGACGCGACCCCCGCGTCATGACTGAGTGACAGGTGCCAGGAGACGACCCCCAGTTCGGCGGCCCGCGCGGCCACCGTGCCCGTCACGCGCAGGCGCGGGCGGCCGGAGTCCTCGACGTAGACCTCCGCGTCCGTCCAGTGCAGGCCGGCCGGGGCACCGAGGGCCTTGGCCACGGCCTCCTTCGCGGCGAAGCGGGCGGCGAGCGAGGCGATACCACGGCGTTCTCCGCCGGGCAGCAGCAATTCACTCTCCAGGAACAACCGTTGGGCCAGCCCGGGCGTGCGTTCCAGCGACGCCGCGAACCGGTCGATCTCGGCCACGTCGATACCGACCCCGATGATGCTCATGCCGAGCACTTTATGCCGAGTGGCTTATACGGAGTGCCTTGCGCGGCACCCGAGGCGGAAGCCGGGCGCCGGATTGGAGGCGCTGGTTCCCTTGGCGCACCGGCGCCCGGCCGTGGTTGCCGGGTGCCCACGACATCGGGAGTCACGTCCCTTTTCACGCCTTCCACGCGTGAATGGGGCCCCGGTCACAACCGGGGCCCCACTCACACTTCGACGTGCACGTTCACCAGCGGTACCAGCGGCCACGACGGCCGCCACCTCCCGCCGGACGGACCACGAAGCCCAGCGCCCACACCACGAGCACGATGACCGCTATCCACCACAGCGCCTTCAGTGCGAATCCCGCACCGAAAAGAACAAGAGCCAGCAGAAGAACCAGAAGCAGGGGAACCATATGTATCAACCTCCAGAACACCGAGTGCCCCGAGCTCGCACGAACACGCATCCGGGATTCACGGTTTCTTCACGGCAGTTGGGGGAATCCGAATTGCTCGCGCGCGCCCGCACAGACGCATTCCCTAAGCCGCGCCGAGCTCACACCACACGACCTTGCCCCGATTGCCGTTTCTCGCCAGCGGCTGCCACCCCCACAGATCGGCGCAGGCCCGGACGAGCACCAGCCCCCGCCCGTCCTGCCCGTCGACCGCCTGCCCCGACGGCACGGGCGGCTCCGGCGGCGCGGGGTCGGCGTCCCACGCCCCGATCCGCAGCACACCCGCCGACCAGCACACCCGCAGGGCGGCGGAACACATCACCGTGCGTGTCATCCCCTTCGACCTGGACGGTTTCTCGTGGGGCGGCAGCGCGATGACCTACGTCGGTGGCCCCGTGCCCAAGCTGGACACCGTGGTCCGCGACGCTCCTCATGGCGCCGCCTTCGTCGATTCCGAAGCTCAACTCGCCACGTACCGAACACGTTTCCGTAAAGTGGAGGCTGTATCACTCGAACCCGAACGCTCGCGTGACTTCATCCACAGGCTGACGAAAGAGCTGTGAGGCAACTCGTGACCACCCGCGACAACTGGCGGAAGTCGTCCTACTCCGACGGCGGCGACGGCAACGACTGCGTGGAGGTCGCGGCCTCGCCCACGCACGTCGCCGTACGAGACACGAAAGCCCCGGCCCGAGCCGTCCTCACCGTCCCGGCCGGAGCCTTCGCAGCGTTCGTGAACGGCGTGAAGGGCTACTCCACCGTCACCGACTTCGCCAGGTTGCGCGGCTGACCGACAGTGGAGGCTGTGTCACTCGATCCCGCCCGTTCGCGTGACTTCATCCACAGGCTTGCCAAGGAGCTGTGAGACCGACCGTGCCCATCCCCGAGATCTGGCGTAAGTCGTCCTACTCCGGCGGCGGCGACGGCAACAACTGCGTGGAGATCGCGGCCCGCCCCACCCACATAGCCATCCGCGACTCCAAGGCCCCGGCCGGAGCCGTCCTCGCCTTCCCAGCCGGAGCCTTCGCCGCGTTCCTCGACGGCGTGAAGGGCTACTCCACCGTCACCGACTTCGCCAGGTTGCGCGGCCGATCGAAAGTGGAGGCCGTGTCACTCGAACCCGAGCGCTCGCGTGACTTCATCGGCAGGCTGGCGAAGGAGCTGTAAGGCATGATCACTCGCGACTCCTGGCAGAAGTCGTCGTTCTCCGGCGGCGGTCAGGGCGATGCCTGCGTGGAGGTCGCACACCGCCCCACGCACATATCCATCCGCGACTCAAAGGCTCCGACCCGAGCCACCCTCACCGTCCCGGCCGGAGCCTTCGCAGCGTTCGTGAACGGCGTGAAGGGCTACTCCACCGTCACCGACTTCGCCAGGTTGCGCGGCTGATCCACCTCGTTGCCCCGGGCGGTGGCCAGCTCGCAGGCGAAGACCTGCAAGGGCACCGTGGCGACGAGCGGCTGGAGCAACGTCGGCGTGACCGGGATGCGGATCAGATGGTCGGCGTACGGCACGACCGCCTCGTCGCCCTCCTCCGCGATGACGATGGTCCGCGCGCCCCGGGCCCGGATCTCCTGGATGTTGGACACGATCTTGTCGTGGAGGACGGACCGCCCGCGCGGGGACGGCACCACGACCACCACCGGCAGATCCTCCTCGATCAGGGCGATCGGCCCGTGCTTCAACTCGCCCGCCGCGAAGCCCTCGGCGTGCATGTAGGCGAGTTCCTTGAGCTTCAGGGCGCCTTCCAGGGCGACCGGATAGCCGACGTGCCGGCCGAGGAACAGCACCGTGTTCTTGTCCGCGAGCGAGCGCGCCAGGGCACGGACCGGCTCCATGGTCTCCAGGACCCGGTCGACCTCGCCGGAGATGTGGGAGAGGTCGCGGATGACGGCGCCGATCTCGTCGCCCCACTTGGTGCCGCGCACCTGGCCGAGGTACAGGGCGACCAGATAGCAGGCCACGAGCTGGGTGAGGAACGCCTTCGTCGAGGCGACGGCGACCTCGGGTCCGGCGTGGGTGTACAGCACCGCGTCCGACTCGCGCGGGATGGTGGAGCCGTTGGTGTTGCAGATCGCCAGCACCTTGGAGCCCTGCTCGCGGGCGTGCCGTAGCGCCATGAGGGTGTCCATGGTCTCGCCGGACTGGGAGATGGCGATCACCAGGCTCTGCTGGTCGAGGATCGGGTCGCGGTACCGGAACTCGCTGGCCAGCTCGACCTCGCACGGGATGCGGGTCCAGTGCTCGATGGCGTACTTGGCGATCATGCCGGCGTGGAAGGCCGTACCGCAGGCGACGATGACGACCTTGTCCAGCTCGCGCAGTTCGGCGGCGGAGATGCGGACCTCGTCGAGCGTGAGCGAACCGGACGCGTCGATGCGGCCCAGCAGGGTGTCGGCGACCGCCTTGGGCTGCTCGGCGATCTCCTTGAGCATGAAGTAGTCGTAGCCTCCCTTCTCGGCGGCCGAGGCGTCCCAGTCGACGTGGTACGACCGGACGTCCGCCGGACGCCCGTCGAAGCCGGTGACGGTCACACCGTCCCGCCGTAGCTCCACGACCTGGTCCTGACCCAGCTCGATCGCCGAGCGCGTGTGGGCGATGAACGCGGCGACGTCGGAGGCGAGAAAGGCCTCGCCGTCACCGACACCGACCACGAGCGGCGAGTTCCGCCGCGCTCCGACCACCACGTCGGGCTCGTCGGCGTGCACGGCGACCAGCGTGAACGCGCCGTCCAGCCGCCGGCACACGAGCCGCATCGACTCCGCGAGGTCGGCGCAGGAGGAGAACTCCTCCGCGAGCAGGTGCGCGACGACCTCGGTGTCGGTCTCGGAGGCCAGCTCGTGCCCGCGCTCCGCCAACTCGGCCCGCAGCGCGGCGAAGTTCTCGATGATGCCGTTGTGCACGACGGCGACGCGCCCCGCGTTGTCGAGATGCGGATGGGCGTTGGCGTCGGTGGGCCCGCCGTGCGTGGCCCACCGCGTGTGCCCGATTCCGGTGGTCCCCGCCGGCAACGGCCGGTCGACCAGCTCCTTCTCCAGGTTGACCAGCTTCCCGGCCTTCTTCGCCGCCGCCAGCCCGCCGTCCGCCGGCACGGCGACGCCTGCCGAGTCGTACCCCCGGTACTCCAGTCGCTTCAGTCCGGCCATCACGACATCGAGCGCCGACTGCGACCCCACGTATCCCACGATTCCGCACATGGCCCGCAGCCTAAGCGCCGGGAGCGGGCCGAACCTGGCACTTCCTGCCCGAAATCGGAAATTCTGAGCCGGGTCGGTATTCGGCCATCTTCAGCCCGGCCACCCTGATCGACTCCCGTCACTCAAGCACAGGACATGCACAGAATCCTCCCGAAGCGGAGTCCGGCACACACTCGGCGAGGCGGTCGACCGGGGGATATTTCACGCCACCCGATCACGCCACCACCGAAACAAATCTCTGTTCGAATCGGATGGCGTGTGCCTATCGTGTCGCGCCGCGTGACGGACACCGACCAGTCCGTCCTCGCGCGCGTAGACCAGCGACCGGGGGAACAAGTTCACACCGTCACGGGGGGGCGCGTCGCCATGCCGCAGTGCCCGCAATCCGCGAGTCCCACGCCGACCGACTCCCGGTCTCCTTCCGCGAGATGAAGGGGTGCGCACTTGCGTTCCAGACCATCCGGGTTCTTCGAACCCGCGTCAACGCGTTCCGGGCTTCGCGCTCGGGCCGTTCCGCTCCTCGTCGCCGGGGCGGTTCTCACCGCGCTGGCCGTGAGTCCGGACCAGCTCAACCGGCTCACCGCACTGGACGCCGCTCCGGCGAGCGACTCCGCCGACTGGTACGTGGACACCGCCGCCGAGCAGTTGCGGCAGGACCAGTGCCTGATGGCCGACGTCCTGCGCCTGGGCGGGCCCGCGATGGCCACCACCGCGCAGGACGGCCTCAACCAGCCCGCGGACAAGCTGCACGCCCTCGCCGACCGCCAGTACTGGGAGAAGACGCCGCTCGCGACCGCGTACACGGCGGACCGCGACGCGGCGGGCAAGGAACTCGACGCTCTCCACGCCCTGCGCGACACCTGGAAGAAGCCGCTCGACGGACTGACGAATCCCGCCGGCTTCACCGACACCGACTTCCACTGGCCCCCGGGCTCGCCGGGTGACGGCAAGGAGGACTTCTACTCCCAGACCGGGCTGTCCAAGTGGGTCGCCGAGCGGTTCTGGAAGGACGAGGACGACTTCTACGAGGACCCCACCCCCAGGGCTGACGAGCAGACGGTCAAGGCCGTCAAGGACCTCGGTACGCCGCTGTACGGCAAGGACCCTGACCCGAGCCTGCCCACGGACGAGTGGAACCGTGCGCTGGCCGAGCGCGACGGGTTCCAGTACCTGTCGGACTGGTCCCTGGAGCCCACCGGCGCGGACAACGCCCGTATCTTCCTGGCGTCCGGAGGGTTCCCCCGTACCGCCCCGCAGCCGGGCACAGCCGAGTACCGCATCGCGGTCGAGGACCTGAAGACCCGGTTCGCGTCCTGCGCTTGGCGTGACCCGATGGACCCGGACAAGGTGCTGGGCGACGTCTCCTCGACCGCCGCCGCCGAGTGGCAGCAGGAGATCACCTCCCAGGCCACCCAGCGCAACCAGATCCTGAGCGCGAACAAGGACGCCACCAAGGCCCTCGCCGCCGGCTCGAAGACCCTCGGCGACCTGCTGGGTCAGTCGTGGACCGCCGACCACCTCACCCGCTGGCAGGACTACTGGTCCGCGGGTGGCGTCGGCTACGTCGGTGACTCGCCCGCCGTGATCGAGGTACCGGCCGCGTCGGGCAAGTGCCTGGACGTCGCGGGCGGCGCCAAGACCAACGGCACCGCGGTGCAGATCTACACCTGCAACGGCGGCGCGGCCCAGAAGTGGGAGGTCTACGGCGACGACAAGGGCCTGCACCTGCGCAACCCCAACTCCGCGAAGTGCCTCGAAGTCGCCGGGAACAACTCGGCGAACGGCACGAAGATCCAGATCTACACGTGCAACAGCACCCCCGCGCAGACGTGGGAGTACAACCTGCGCGCCGCGACGACCCTGAAGAACGTCGGCACCGGCAAGTGCGTCGACCTGGCCAAGTACGACAACGGCCAGGACACACGGCTGTTGACGTGCGCGGGCACCGGCCCGCAGAAGTACACGATCAAGCCGGCCGGCCACACCGGCACGGTTCCCCCCGCGGCCCAGTTCACCAAGGCCAAGGCCGGCGTCGCGTCCGCCCAGGCGGCGGCCAAGAGCCAGCTCACCGCCCTCAAGGCGCAGCTCACCGCCGCGCAGAAGGCCGCCACCTCTTCGGACACCGCCGAGCAGGCTGCGTACGGCATCGCGGACGCCAACGGCGCCCCCCGCGGCCGTGGTCTGCTGGTCGGCCAGCAGAAGGCACAGGTCACCAAGGGCAGCGTGGCAGCCCTCACGGCGATGGTGAAGGCAGGCGAAACCGCCGAGGCCGCCACCCGCGCCGCCGCCGCCGACAGCGAGACCATCTCGCAGCGCGCGCTCGCCCAGGCCGCGCAGGCGAAGGCCGAGTTCCGCAAGAAGGCCGCCGAGACGGCCGAGTTGCAGGCCAAGGCCGCGGCCGACGCCGCGAAGGTCCACCGCGACAACGCGAAGAAGGACAAGGAGACCGCCGAGGCCAAGCTCGCCGTGGCGCTGAAGGCCGAGGGCGACGCCAAGTCGGCCGCCGCCGACGCGCACGCCAAGCGGCTCGCGGCCGAGGCCGAGGAGGCGACGGCCAAGGCCGAGAAGGAGACCGCCGCGGCCAAGCAGGCCGAGGCCAACGAGCACAAACAGAACGCCCAGGCGGAAGCCACCAAGGCGAAGGACGCCAAGGACAAGGCCGAAGCCTCCGAGAAGACCGCCGAGAGCAGGCGGGACGACGCGGTCACCGCACGCGACAACGCCAAGGACAAGCGGGACGACGCGTGGGACGCCGAGCAGAAGGCCGACGCCTCCCGTGCCAAGGCCGACGCGAAGGACGCCTACGCCGACTCGCTGGACTCCGGTGAGGCGGCCGACGCCGCCCGCGCCGCCGCCAACGAGGCGGACCAGCACGCGGACGACGCGGAAGCGGCCGCCGGCCGTGCCCGCGACGAGGCCGACGCCGCGACCCAGGCCGCGGCCGAGGCCGACGCGGCGGCCACCCGCGCCGAAGCCGCCGCCAAGCGGGCCCGCTCCGACGCGGACGCCGCACAGGCCGCGAAGCTGAAGGCCGACGCCGCGGTGAAGACCGCGACCAGCGCCGCGGCGGACGCCATCAAGGCCGCGGCGCACGCCGCCGACGAGGCCAAGACGGCGGTCAAACTGGCCGACGAGGCGGAGGCACTCGCCAAGACCGCCATGGCCGACGCGGACGAGGCGAACAAGGAGGCCGGCAAGGCGCTGGCCGCCTCGGCGAAGGCCGCGGGCTTCGCCCACGTCACCGCGCAGGCGGCCGTGGACGCCGCCAACTCCGCCGAACAGGTCGCCAAGCCGGCCAACGACGCGATCCAGCTCGGCTCCCCGTACGTCGACACGGACTCGGCCGCCGGCCTGGTCGTGCTGACCGGCCAGGCGTCGAAGACGATCGCCGAGCAGCAGAAGGCCGTCGCCGACGCGCACGCCAAGAACGCGCAGGAGGAGGCGGCCGCCGCCAAGGCCCTCGCCGACCAGGCGGTGGGCGACGCGAAGGAGGCGTACCAGCACGCGGCCAACGCCGCCGGCTACGCGGCGGACGCCCGCGGCTACGCGAAGGAGGCCCTCGGCTACGCGGCCGACGCCGCGCAGGCCGCCTCCAAGGCCTCGTCCTCACTGGCCCGCACGAAGGAGTACGACCGCCAGGCCACGGAGGACGCGGCAGCAGCCGACAAGGCGGCCGGCCGTGCCGAGGGTTACGCGGCGGACGCCCGCTCCTCGGCCGACCAGGCAGCCCTGGACGCCGAAGCGGCCCGCACGGCCGCGAGCGAGGCCGAACAGGCCGCGAAGGACGCCCGAGCGGCAGCCGACCGCGCGGACGCGGCGGCCACCGAGGCGGAGGAGGCGGCAAAGGACGCCGCCAAGTACGCCAAGGAGGCCCAGGAGGCGGCTGACCGCACCGAACGGGAGGAAGCCAACAAGGACGCGTCCCAGGGAACCGGTACGGGCATTCCCGGTGTGTTCGCCGTTCCGGACGAGTCCACCGTCGAGATCGTCAGCAGCAAGCAGATCGGCACCTGCCCGGCGATGCCGGAAGCCGCCTTCCAGGGCTGCAACGCGAAGTACGACCTGGTCGTCAGCTACGAGGCCGACTTCTACCTGTGCACCGACGACCAGGCCCAGGCCACGGCCGACGGGTGCCCGAAGTCGGCGTGGCAGTTCCTCCAGCGGTCGACGCTGAAGAACATCAAGATCGACGGCTGGACGCACCTGTTCTCCGGCAAGGACATCGTCCGCGCCGGATGGCAGAGCCTCTTCGGCGATGTGGCCGGATCGATCCTGTTCTCCTTCTTCGCCGAAGACCTGATGGACTGCTGGCACGGCGACAAGACCGCCTGCGCCTGGAGCCTCGCCAC
Source organism: Streptomyces sp. NBC_00289 (assembly GCF_041435115.1). Taxonomy (NCBI): domain Bacteria; kingdom Bacillati; phylum Actinomycetota; class Actinomycetes; order Kitasatosporales; family Streptomycetaceae; genus Streptomyces; species Streptomyces sp. NBC_00289. The sequence goes on from NZ_CP108046.1 coordinate 4,373,868, forward strand.
GTACGTTCCGGTCGAAGGCCTGCTCGCCCCGCTCTCACGCGCTGTCAAGGCGCTCGACGCCGCCGCCAGGACAGGCATCGACTTCGAGGACGCCTTCAAGGCACTACGTGCCCTTGACGGGTTGTCCGAGACAGCCAAGGTCGGCATCGGTCTCAAGGCTCTCGACAAGTTCGTCAAGACATGTACCAGGATCGCGCGTACACCCCTTTCCGCCGGAGTCTCAGCGTCCGCAAGCGCGTGCCCGCTGAAGCTGATCGCCTACAACAGCGACGAGATGAGCCACCTCGCGTACAAGTACCGGGTGGAGAACGGGTACTTCGGCGCGGATCACAACGTGGCCGTGGCGAGGGTGCCGGGCTGGAATGACCCCAAGACCGGTGACTACGTGGTTGCCAACAGCAAGTTCAGCGGCCACTCCGAGACGGAGATCCTCGACCAGCTGAAGGAAAAGGGCGTCGACCCCAAGAAGATCACCGCTCTGTACACCGAACGGCAGCCGTGCAATGACTGTGCCGGTGCTCTTGAAAAGGCTCTCAAGGAAGGGACCGTGATCACCTACTCCGTCCCCTACACGGTTGAGATCGCCTCCTATTCGAAGAGCCTTCTCGCGAGCTATGTCAAGCGGGCCAACGGCGGACGGTTGACTCGTTCCGCGACAAGCGACCAAGAGACTGAGGCACGGAAGCGTGACTGACGAGAATCAGTGATGCAGCCGCTGGCCGGCCCCGCCGGGACTTCCGTCCCGGCGGGGCTGCCGAACTGGAAGAATTGACATTCCAGGTCGCCTTCGCTGCGGACGGCTCCCTCAGGAGAACCCTTGACCTACATTGATCCCCAGAAGCGCGCAAATGCTGAGGAAAGTGGTACTCCACACGCTCCCGAAGAAGTCATCGCCGAGTGGCACGCGCTGGCAAAGACGGTATGCCGAGAGCTGCAACACGCCGGTCTCCCCGCATACGTGGAACACCCCAACACCCTGGCCGACCGGCAGACCGGCGCGTGTGTCTCCGTCGACACCATCGACGGTCCGGCAGGCGGCGTCCACGTCAGCTGGAACGCCGGTGAATCCCTGACCGAGGCTTCCCTCGGATTCATGGAGCCGGACCGGCTCGATCTCCTGGAACCGGTGATCGAGCACGGCGCGCGGGTCGGTTCACTCATGGACGAGACAATCAAAAGCGTGCTCACGCTCGCCGGTTTCCGCACCCGTGACGCGGCCGAGCTCAACGACCTGGCCCAGGGAACCCATGTCGCGGGCCGACAGCCGAGACAGTGGTTCATCGAGTACATCCTCACGGAGGGAGTGCTCGGTCTCATCGCATCCATCCGCTCCTGCGATCCAAGCGGTGACGATTCCGGTGAGCTGTCCGGCATCAGCGTGGCGGGCAAGGCACGGCTCACCGGACGAGGCATCCGGATCATGCGGGACGGCCTGCAGCGTCTGGCGGACGACGACCGGAGGGAGGTCGCCCGCGTCTTCCGCAGGCTCGCCGGAGCGATGCACAGCCAGGACATGGTGTACAGGGGCTTCTGGAAGGCAGACCGGTCGCTGCTGGAACTACCCGACGAACTCTGCCTCCCCGCGCAGGAACCGCCGGCCCCAACCGGTACCTCGGTGACCCGGTCTCAGGTTCTCGCGGCCACGTACATGGCTCTGCTCGGCAGTATCGAACTGGCCGACGCGGACACCGTCGACGAGGATGATGCCGTCAAGATCACCGAAGGGTGGACGGGAACCCTGCTCAGACGGCTGGACCAGGCGCCCGACGAGGACCGGCAGGAGCTGATCCACCTCTTCCGACAGGCCTCCGACGAGGAGACCGCCCCCGCGCACAAGGCGTTCGCTTCCGGTTTCCCGGAGGCCATCGGTTTGGTCGAGGAGGACGACTCAGCGACGACCACCTGAGATGATCCGGCCACCGGCCACCAGTCGAGAAGGCCCGCCCTCTCACGAGTTCACAGCCTGGTGATGTCCAAATTCGCGATGGCCGTCTTCGCGACCTCACGGCCGCGCTCGGTGAAGTCGCCCTTGCCCGGGTAGCCGATCATGAGTTTGTACATGTCGCCTGACCTGGTCTTGTAGTAGAGGACCTGCATCTCACGGGGACGCGGATGCTGGGAGTCCGTGGTCTCGTAGACCACGGTGTTGAGGGCCGCCTTCCGGTCCCGGTACGTCGTCGGCTCGGGTTTGCTTCTGGGAGCGGGATCGGAGTCCATGTCGATGTTGTAGCTGCCGCTCTCCTTGTAGCTCGCGTCGTCGTCGTACATCTCGGCCGCAGCCGAAGCGGCGATCTCGCCGCTGGTGTTCTCGGCCCTCTTGGCCAGGGTGAGGCTGATCCAGAGGGTGCCGCTCAGATCGGTGTACTGGACCCAGTGTTCGTCCTCGGCGGCGTCGGCCTTGGGCACCGACTTCCTGTAGCCGTCCGGTACGGCCAGCTTCGCGCCCAGCGCCGTCGCGTTCTCCGTCTTCCAGCCGTCCGGCAAGGGCCCCGCGAACGGGTTCCCGGTCACCAGGAGGGCCGCCACCACGGCCGCCGCGACGACCGCCGCCCCGATCCCGATCCACCCCTTGCGGCCGAGGCGGATCTGCCTGCCGGCCGGCTCCGCGATCGGGGCGATCCGGGTGGGCGCGGGCTCCGGCGGTCGCGCGGCCTGCTCCAGCAGTCGGCGAACCTGCTCGGTGTTCGGGCGGTGGGCCGGATCCTTGTTCAGGAGGCCGTTGATGGCGTCGGCGAGCGGGCCCCTGGCCGCGTTGGGCGGGGCCGGCGTGGCGTTGAGGACGGACTGGAGGGTCGCGGGCGTGTTGGTGCGGCGGAACGGCGACACGCCCTCCGTGGCCGTGTACAGGACCACGCCCAGCGACCAGAGGTCCGAGGCCGGCCCGGGACGCTGACCCAACACCCGCTCGGGCGCGATGAATTCTGGCGAGCCGACGAAGCCGCCGGTGTCCGTCAGGTTCGTCTCGCCCTCGATCTGGGCGATGCCGAAGTCGGTGAGGACGATCCGGTCGTTGTGGCCGAGCAGCACGTTGTCGGGCTTGACGTCGCGGTGCAGGATGCCCGCCGCGTGCGCGGCCTCCAGTGCGCCGAGCACCTCAAGGCCGATTTTCGCCGCTTCACGCGCCCCGATCGTGCCCTCCTGGAGCGCGGCGCCGAGCGAACGTCCCCGCACGAGCTCCATCACGATCCACGGCTGCCCGTCCAGGACCGCGACATCGTGCACGTTCACGACCGCCGGGTGGTCGAGCCGGGCCGCGGCTCGCGCCTCGCGGCGCATCCGCTCAAAGGCGTTGGCACGTTCGCGTTCGGGAAGATGGTCCGGCAGGCGGGGCTCCTTGACGGCGACCTCCCGGTCCATCGTCTCGTCCTTCGCCCGCCACACGGTGCCCATGCCGCCGTGACCGATCTTGTCGAGCAGCCGGTACCGCCCGGCGATGAGCCGACCGGCACCGGGCTCCTGCGCCACCTGCTGCCCGGAAACGACCTGAGTGGGCGCGGCGTACGGATTCCCGGGGTGTGGCACGGCGGCCGGCGCACCCGGCGGTTGCAGCTCAAAACTTGTCGGCTCGTCGGGCCGGTAAGGCGCTCCCCCGTTGCTGCTCATGGGTCCATCCCTACCGCGTCGAGCGCTTCGGGTTCCACCCCCGGCGCTTTCCGGTCACAGACCCGTGACGCACGACACCGTTTATGCCCCTTTTGCGGCATCGGAGGACTCCGCCCCGTTCACGGCGAGCCTGGTCACGACCCGACGTGACCCACCCCACCCCCCGCCCCGTTCAAACTCCGTTAACAATGGACTGTGATCTCTCCGGTCTCCCCGTTGCCCCGGAGCGCCCACCGGCACAGGCCGGAGGCGACTCCCTACGTCGACCTCACCCGAGCCGAGTGGAGCGCGCTGCGGGAGAAGACGCCGCTGCCGCTGACCGCCGAGGAGGTCGAGCGGCTGCGTGGTCTCGGCGATGTCATCGACCTCGACGAGGTGCGGGACATCTACCTCCCGCTGTCCCGCCTCCTCAATCTCTACGTCGGCGCCACCGACGGCCTCAGAGGCGCCCTGAACACCTTCCTCGGCGAGCAGGGCTCCCAGTCCGGCACGCCCTTCGTGATAGGCGTCGCCGGCTCCGTGGCCGTCGGCAAGTCCACCGTCGCCCGTCTCCTCCAGGCCCTGCTCTCCCGCTGGCCCGAGCACCCGCGCGTCGAGCTGGTGACGACGGACGGCTTCCTGCTGCCCACCCGTGAGCTGGAGGCCCGCGGCCTGATGTCGCGCAAGGGCTTCCCGGAGTCGTACGACCGCCGCGCCCTGACGCGTTTCGTCGCCGACATCAAGGCCGGCAAGGGCGAGGTGACGGCTCCCGTCTACTCGCACCTCATCTACGACATCGTCCCCGAGCAGCGGCTCACGGTCCGCCGCCCCGACATCCTGATCGTCGAGGGCCTCAACGTGCTCCAGCCCGCCCTGCCCGGCCAGGACGGCCGCACCCGGGTCGGCCTCGCCGACTACTTCGACTTCAGCGTGTACGTCGACGCCCGCGTCGAGGACATCGAGCGCTGGTACCTCAACCGGTTCAAGAAGCTGCGCGCGACCGCCTTCCAGGACCCGTCCTCATACTTCCGCAAGTACACCCAGGTCTCCGAGGACGAGGCCCTCGACTACGCCCGTACGACCTGGCGCACGATCAACCGCCAGAACCTGGTCGAGAACGTGGCCCCGACCCGCGGCCGCGCCACCCTCATCGTCCGCAAGGGCCCGGACCACAAGGTGCAGCGGCTGAGCCTGCGCAAGCTGTAGGCGGCTCCGGCGCCGTGGAGGGGGCATGTAGAAATGACCCATGCTGCATCTGCGCCTGATCACACCGTCCGACCGGACCGACGACGTGGTCCGCCTGATCGAGAAGACGGTCGGCACCACGCATGTCGTCGTGCTGCCGGGCGCCGCCCGCAACCCCGCCGGAGACGTGGTGCTGTGCGACGTGGCACGCGAGGCGGGTGACCAACTCCTCACCGGTCTACAGGAGTTGGGCATCGACGCCACCGGATCCATCGCCGTCGAGAACATCGACCTGTCGCTGTCCAAGCGTGCCGACAAGGCCGAGGCGGAGGCCCCCGGCGAGGGCGCGGACGCGGTGCTGTGGGAGCACCTGACGGACGCCACGCACGAGGAGTCGACCCTCTCGGTCACCTACGTCGCCTTCATCACCCTCGCCACGATGATCGCGGCCTGTGGTGTGGTGCTCGACAACGCGATCCTGATCGTCGGCGCGATGGCGGTCGGGCCCGAGTTCGGCCCCCTCGCGGGCATTTGCACCGCGGTGGTGCGGCGGGCCCCGCGTCTGGCGCTGCGCTCGCTCATCGCCCTGCTCGTCGGGTTCGCGGCGGCCATGGTGATCACGGCGGGCTTCAGCCTCTTCATGGACGCCGTAGGCCTGTTCAGCAAGGCCCAGTTGGAAGCCGAACGCCCCAACACCGGCTTCATCTACGCCCCCGACTGGTTCTCGTTCGTCGTGGCCGTCCTCGCCGGGGCCGCCGGCACCCTCTCCCTGACGTCCGCCAAGTCGGGCGCCCTGGTCGGCGTCGCCATCTCGGTGACGACCGTCCCGGCCGCCGCCAACGCGGCCGTGGCCCTGACCTACGGCGACACCAACCAGACCTGGCACTCGACGGAACAGCTCCTGCTGAACCTGGTGGGCATCATCCTGGCGGGAACGCTCACCCTGCTGATGCAGAAGTGGTTCTGGGCCCGCCAGCGTGCCAAGACGCTCTAGCCGACGACGCCCGGGGCGGGGGAACCGGGCGACAAGCCCCCGGCCCCCCGCCCCGGAACGTCCACCCTCAACGCCCTCAGCCCAGGGCGGACTTCACCACATCGGCCAGCCTTCCGGCCACCGACCGAGCCTGGTCGATGTCCGCGGCCTCGACCATGACCCGCACCAACTGCTCGGTCCCCGAAGGCCGCAGCAGCACCCGTCCCGTCGCCCCCAGCTCCCGCTCGGCCTCGCCGACGGCGGCGGCGAGCTCGGCGGAGTTCCCGACCCGGGTCCGGTCCACGTCCGGCACGTTGATCAGTACCTGCGGCAACCGCTCCATGACGCCGGCGAGGTCCCGCAGCGAACGCCCGGTCTGCGCGACCCGGGCGGCCAGCAGCAGTCCGGTCAGCGTGCCGTCACCGGTCGTCGCGTGATCCAGGATGATCACGTGTCCGGACTGCTCGCCGCCGAGGGCGTAGTCGTGCTCCTTCATCTCCTCCAGCACGTACCGGTCGCCGACGGCGGTCTGGACGATCTTGAGCCCTGCCCGCTCCATCGCCAGCTTGAAGCCCAGATTCGACATGACCGTCGCGACAACGGTGTCGGAGCGCAGTGCGGAACGCTCCCGCATCGCAAGCGCGAGTACGGCCATGATCTGGTCGCCGTCCACCTCCTCACCGGTGTGGTCGACGGCGAGGCAGCGGTCGGCGTCCCCGTCGTGCGCGATGCCGAGGTCGGCCCCGTGCGCGACGACGGCGGCCTTCAGCGGCCCGAGGTGGGTGGAGCCGATGCCGTCGTTGATGTTGAGTCCGTCCGGCTCGGCACCGATCGTGACGACCTCGGCACCGGCGCGGGTGAAGGCCTCCGGCGAGACGAGGGCGGCCGCACCGTGCGCCTCGTCGAGGACGATCTTCAAACCGTCCAGCCGGTTCGGCAGCACGCCGAGGAGGTGCGCGACGTACCGCTCGGACCCCTCGTCGTACGACCGGACCCGTCCCACGCCCGCGCCCGTCGGCCGGTCCCAGGGGGCGCCGGTGCGGTGCTCCTCGTAGACGGCCTCGATCCGCTCCTCCAGCTCGTCGTCGAGCTTGTGCCCGCCGCGGGCGAGGAACTTGATGCCGTTGTCAGGCATCGCGTTGTGGCTGGCCGACAGCATCACGCCGAGGTCGGCGCCGAGCGCGCCCGTGAGATACGCCACCGCCGGCGTCGGCAGCACGCCGACGCTGAGCACGTCCACGCCCGCGCTGGCGAGGCCGGCGACCACGGCGGCCTCCAGGAACTCCCCCGACGCGCGTGGGTCCCGACCGACCACGGCGGTCGGCCGGTGGCCCTCGAAGGTGCCCGCCTCGGCCAGTACGTGCGCCGCGGCGACGGAGAGGCCGAGCGCCAACTCAGCCGTCAGATCCGCGTTGGCGACACCGCGCACGCCGTCCGTGCCGAAGAGTCGTCCCACTTGTCCTCCTGAGAAAGCATCAGTTCGGAAGTCCGGAAGCCGTCCGGTGCGTTCGGGCCGCCAACGCCCTCCACCTCCCTCGACGGTGTCGAAGGTCTCGATGGAATCGCCGCCGGTGACTTCCGCATCCCAGGCATTCCATGCCCGAACATCCGATCACACAAGACTTTGAGCGTCTTGTGTCGTTATACGCCCAGCCTGTGATAAACGAACGCCCCGGCGGCACAGTGGCGTGCCGCCGGGGCGTTCGGACTACGTACAGGGCAGCAGCGATTAACGCTTGCTGTACTGCGGAGCCTTGCGGGCCTTCTTGAGACCGGCCTTCTTGCGCTCGACCGCACGGTCGTCGCGCTTGAGGAAGCCGGCCTTCTTGAGGGCGCCACGGTTGTTGTCGACGTCGGCCTCGTTCAGCGCGCGGGCGACACCGAGACGGAGCGCACCGGCCTGACCGGAGACGCCACCACCCGAGATGCGGGCGACGACGTCGTAACGGCCCTCGAGCTCGAGCACCTTGAAGGGCTCGTTGACTTCCTGCTGGTGCACCTTGTTGGGGAAGTAGTCCTCAAGGGTGCGACCGTTGATCTTCCACTTGCCGGTGCCCGGGACGATCCGGACGCGGGCGATGGCGTTCTTGCGACGGCCCAGGCCGGCGGCCGGCTGGGGGTCGCCGAAGCGGCCGGCCAGCGACTCCGAGGTGTACTCGCCCTCGACGGGCACCTCGGACTCGGTGGTGTAGCTCTCCACGTCCACGTTCTCGACGTCGGCGGTCTCGTCGAGCGGCTGCTCAACAGTGGTCTCGGCCACGATTCTCCTCAGGCTTCTCTACGTCTTAGGGGGTGGCCGGAACTACTGCGCGACCTGGGTGATCTCGAACGGCACCGGCTGCTGGGCAGCGTGCGGGTGCTGGTCGCCCGAGTAGACCTTCAGCTTCGAGAGGCACTGACGGCCCAGGGTGTTCTTGGGGATCATGCCCTTGATGGCCTTCTCGACGGCCTTCTCGGGGTTCTTCGCCAGCAGCTCGTCGTAGCGGACGGAGCGCAGACCACCCGGGTAACCGGAGTGGCGGTACGCCAGCTTCTGGGTCTTCTTGTTGCCGGTGAGGTGCACCTTGTCGGCGTTGATGATGATGACGAAGTCACCAGCATCGACGTGGGGCGCATAGATCGGCTTGTGCTTGCCCCGCAGGATGTTCGCGGCAGTGGTCGCCAGACGACCCAGGACGACATCCTGGGCGTCGATGACGTACCACTGGCGAGTGATGTCGCCGGGCTTGGGGCTGAACGTACGCACGGTCGTAGCCTTCGCTTCTTCAGTGAGTGGGTCCTGACATGGCCACCACGGACGATGTACGACAGCCCTGGCGGACCTCGGTGACGCAACCGAGTCCTGCCGCTGGTCATCGGCCCGGTGGACCGGTGTAAGGGCCCCTCACGTGAGAATGAGCAAGCCAATACACATAACGAACAAGCAGGATACCTTCGGGGACCCGGACGGGTCAAAACGCGGGATCTCTGCTGGCGCCCAGCCTACCGGCCCCACCCCCCGACCGCCGAACCGCGAGCCCGCTGGGACCACTGAGACGCCTGTGACCTGCGACAACAGTAGATCTGTGTGACAGGTGGGACGCGGAGAGTAACCCCGTCCTTCACATACGGGCAGCACAACGGAACCCGTTCCCCCGTCTAAGATGCGGCCCATGAGCTTCGGGCAGGGGGGACCCCAGTCCCAGTGGGATCCATGGAAACCGAATTCCCAGCAGCAGCCGTGGCACAGCGGCACCGACCAGACGCCGGACTGGGCCGCGCTGGCGGAGGCGTCCGAGACGCGTAACCGGCGCCGTCGGCTGCTGTTCATAGGCGGCGGCGCGCTCGCCACCGTGGCGATAGGCGCCGCCGTGGCGATGGCCGTGGTGGACGCGGGAGGCGGTGACGAGGCGTCCGGCAGGCCGAACTCGCAACTGCCCTCGACCGCGGACATCCCGAGCGCGTCCAGCACAACGGCCCCGTCGTTCGCCCCGACCAGCGCGCCGCCCCCGCTGGACCCCAGGGAATTCATCGCCAGCAAGGGCAAGGACACGGCGCCGATCGGCCCGGACATCCTCTTCCCGGGCACGCAGCTGACCGTGGGCGAGACCGTGTACAAGAAGGGCCCGACGGCCGACACGAAGAACTGCGCGAGCGCCGCCCGGGGCACCCTCGCCAAGGTCCTCACCGGCAACAAGTGCACCCGCCTGATGCGCGTCACGTACACCAAGGACGGCATCGCCGTGACGGTCGGCGTGGCCCTCTTCGACACCGAGGCGCAGGCGACCAAGGCCAAGGGCGAGGCCGACAACAAGAGCATCGTCGCGTCGCTGGCCGGCAAGGGCGTCAAGGCGTTCTGCAACTCCGCCGTCTGCCGTTCGACCACCAACTCCTACGGCCGCTACGCCTACTTCACGATCGCCGGCTTCACCAGCGGCAAGGACGTGACGACGAAGGACACGAAGGTCTTCTCGACCGGCGACGACCTGGCCGAGTTCTCCTTCCGCCAGATCCGCCGCCGCGGTGAGGCCCAGGCGTCGGCCGCGGCCGTCGGCTAGGGCGACCGGGGCCGGACTCAGCAGCAGCCGGCCCCGGGCAGCGACCGCCTGTTCCGCGCCTCCTTGTTGCGCGCGGCCAGCAACTCGTCGGCGGGGTAGCCGACCTCCTCCAGCGTCAGCCCGTGCGGCCGTACGACATGCACGGCCGAGTCCCGTACGCCCGCCGCCAGCACCTTTCCGGGCCACTCGGGCCCGCGGTGGCCGTCGCCCACGAACAGCAGCGCCCCGATCAGCGAGCGCACCATGTTGTGGCAGAAGGCGTCGGCACGGACGGTCGCGGTGATGATCCCGTCGGCGCCCCGCTCCAGGGCCAGTGCCTGGAGCGTGCGGATGGTGGTGGCTCCCTCGCGCCGCTTGCAGTAGGCGGCGAAGTCGTGCTCGCCGAGGAGCCTGCGCGCCGCCTCGTTCATGGCGTCCACGTCCAGCGGCCAGTCGTGCCACAGCACGTGGCCGCGCAGCAGCGGGTCGACTCCGCCGGGGTTGTCGGTGACCCGGTAGGCGTATCGCCGCCAGACGGCCGAGAAACGGGCGTTGAAGCCCGCGGGAGCCTCGGCCAGGGACCAGACCCGCACGTCCTTCGACAGGCGCCCCGCGAGCCGCTTGAGCAGTTTCTCGCGGTGCTCGGCCCACAGCTCGCCGGGCAGGTCGACATGCGCCACCTGCCCGCGCGCGTGCACGCCGGCGTCCGTCCGCCCGGCCACGGTCAGCTCGTACGTCGTCTCCCCGGACCGCGTGACGGTCCGCAGGGCGTCCTCGATCTCGCCCTGTACGGTCCGGCGCCCGCCGGCCTGCTTCGCCCAGCCGGAGAACCCGCTCCCGTCGTACGACAGATCCATCCGCACCCGTACGAACCCGGGCTGTACTTCGTCACTCACCCCTAGATCCTCTCAGCAACGCAAGAGCGGGCCCGCCCCGAAGGGGGCGGACCCGCTCAGTGCAAGGCGGAGCCTCAGGCGTCCTTGGACTCCTCGGCCGGAGCCGCGTCCTCGACGACCTCGTCGGCCTTGGTCTCCTCGACCTTGGCCTCCTCGGACTCCTTGACCGCACGCTTGGTGGCGGCCTCGGCCTCACCGGTCGCCTGCTGCGCGACCGTCAGCGCCTCGACCAGCTCGATGACAGCCATGGGCGCGTTGTCGCCACGACGGTTACCGATCTTGGTGATGCGGGTGTAGCCACCGGGGCGGTTCTCGTAGCGCGGGCCGATCTCGGTGAAGAGCGTGTGGACGACGCTCTTGTCCGTGATCACCTGAAGCACCTGACGGCGGTTGTGAAGGTCGCCCTTCTTGCCCTTGGTGATCAGACGCTCGGCGTACGGGCGCAGCTTGCGCGCCTTCGCCTCGGTGGTGGTGATACGGCCGTGCTCGAAGAGCGACTTCGCGAGGTTCGCGAGGAGCAGCTTCTCGTGCGCGGCGCTGCCGCCCAGACGGGCACCCTTGGTGGGCTTCGGCATGGCGTTTCTCCTAGGTGTCTGCCCCGGCCGTATCAGGTACCGGGGTCAGTGTCCGAGCGGGCGATTACCCGTCGGAGATCCGGGCGCCTCTTGCGAAGCACCCGGAGGGTCCGCGCCCCCGAAGGGGCGCGGGGAACTGCGCAACCAGCCACAACGGTCCCGCGGCCGGAATCCGGCCGACTCGCGGAGCGACTAGTACTGCTCGGTCTCCACGAAGCCCGCGTCCGCGTCGTCGTCGGCGCCGAACGCGTCCGCCGCGGCGGTCGGGTCGAATCCGGGCGGGCTGTCCTTGAGGGCCAGGCCCATGCCGGCCAGCTTCGCCTTGACCTCGTCGATGGACTTCGCACCGAAGTTGCGGATGTCCAGCAGGTCGGCCTCGGAGCGGGCGACGAGCTCACCCACGGAGTGGATGCCCTCACGCTTGAGGCAGTTGTACGACCGGACGGTGAGCTCGAGCTCCTCGATCGGCAGCGCGAGATCGGCGGCCAGGGCGGCGTCCGTGGGCGAGGGGCCCATGTCGATGCCCTCGGCGTCGATGTTGAGCTCACGCGCCAGACCGAACAGCTCGACCAGGGTCTTACCGGCCGACGCCATGGCGTCACGCGGACGCATGGCCTGCTTGGTCTCGACGTCGACGATCAGCTTGTCGAAGTCGGTGCGCTGCTCGACACGGGTCGCCTCGACCTTGTACGTGACCTTCAGCACCGGCGAGTAGATCGAGTCGACCGGGATGCGCCCGATCTCCTGACCCACCTGCTTGTTCTGGACCGCGGAGACGTAGCCGCGACCGCGCTCGACGGTCAGCTCCATCTCCAGCTTGCCCTTGCCGTTCAGCGTGGCCAGGACGAGGTCCGGGTTGTGCACCTCGACACCGGCCGGGGGCGCGATGTCGGCGGCGGTGACCAGACCCGGGCCCTGCTTGCGCAGGTACATCACGACCGGCTCGTCGTGCTCCGAGGAGACGACCAGCTGCTTGATGTTGAGGATCAGGTCGGTGACGTCCTCCTTGACACCCGGCACGGTGGTGAACTCGTGCAGGACGCCGTCGACGCGGATGCTGGTGACAGCGGCGCCGGGGATGGAGGACAGCAGGGTGCGGCGAAGAGAGTTGCCGAGGGTGTAACCGAAGCCCGGCTCCAGCGGCTCGATCACGAACCGGGAGCGGAACTCGTCGACGACCTCTTCGGTCAACGAGGGACGCTGAGCGATCAGCATGTGTGGATCAGATCCTTTTTTTCGTGGACGCCCGCTATTTGACGTCCGACAAAACCGCGCCGCTCACATCACACAGCGCGGGGGGTACTGCAAGGGTACGGGCGATACGGCCCCTTTACGGAGCCGTACCGCCCGAAAACCTCAGACCGACACGCGGCCGTGCGTCAGACGCGACGACGCTTGGGCGGACGGCAGCCGTTGTGCGGGGTGGGGGTGACGTCCTGGATCGAGCCGACCTCGAGGCCGGTGGCCTGGAGGGAGCGGATCGCGGTCTCACGGCCGGAGCCGGGACCCTTGACGAAGACGTCAACCTTGCGCATGCCGTGCTCCTGCGCGCGGCGGGCGGCCGACTCGGCGGCCATCTGCGCGGCGAAGGGGGTGGACTTGCGCGAGCCCTTGAAGCCGACGTGGCCGGCGGAGGCCCAGGAGATCACGTTGCCCGAGGGGTCCGTGATCGAGACGATGGTGTTGTTGAACGTGCTCTTGATGTGGGCGTGCCCGTGAGCGACGTTCTTCTTTTCCTTGCGGCGCACCTTCTTGGCAGCGCCCTGACGACCCTTGGGGGGCATCTAAATCTCCTACAGGGAGGTGGTCGGTCCTACAGCGAAGACCGCTGGTGAGCGTCCGCTGAGGACTACTTCTTGCCCGGCTTCTTCTTGCCGGCGATGGCGCGACGCGGGCCCTTGCGGGTACGAGCGTTCGTGCTGGTGCGCTGACCGCGGACGGGCAGGCCGCGGCGGTGACGCAGACCCTGGTAGCAGCCGATCTCGACCTTGCGGCGGATGTCGGCCTGGACCTCACGGCGGAGGTCACCCTCGGTCTTGATGTTGCTGTCGACGTACTCACGAATCGCGACGAGCTGCTCTTCCGAGAGGTCGCGAACGCGGGTGTTCGGGTCGATGCCGGTCTCGGCCAGCGTCAGCTGGGAAAGGGTCCGGCCGATGCCGAACACGTAGGTCAGGGCGACCTCCACGCGCTTTTCGCGCGGGATGTCAACACCGGAAACGCGTGCCATTCAATGGCTCCAGTTGATCTTCGGAGGTCTTCCACAGAACCGGCTCCCAGCCGCCGTACCAGGTACGAACCGGGTCCCCAGCCTCCGAACCGGGGGTGTCAGACACCTGCGGTGCCTGGGCTCTGCGTATGAACGTGTGTTGCTCGCGTCGCGCGAAGTTCTGCGAAGGTGCAGAGGGAACGCGGTCCTGCGTCAGCCCTGGCGCTGCTTGTGGCGCGGGTTCTCGCAGATGACCATGACCCGACCGTGACGGCGGATCACCCTGCACTTGTCGCAGATCTTCTTGACGCTCGGCTTGACCTTCATGGGGTGAGGTTCTCCGGGTCAGTTGCCGGCAGCCCCGCTGATGCGGGACATGGGCAAGATCTACTTGTAGCGGTAGACGATCCGGCCACGCGTCAGGTCGTACGGAGACAACTCCACCACGACCCGGTCGTCAGGGAGGATACGGATGTAGTGCATACGCATCTTGCCGCTGATGTGCGCCAGGACCTGGTGGCCGTTCTGGAGCTCTACCTTGAACATGGCGTTCGGAAGAGACTCGACGACAGTGCCCTCGATCTCGATGGCACCTTGCTTCTTGGCCACGCTTCGCCCTTCGAATCGACTACCTTGATCGACTCCGTACGAGCGCATGCAGGCATGCGGGTGCACGAGAGCCGACGAGTCAGTCTACGTCAGGGCACTCGGAAAGACGAATCGAGAAAGTCTGCCCCAGGCCGAAGGTCTTTAAGCGAGGGGATCCGGCGCGGCCGTGATACCCAGCTCCGCCAGCTTCGCCCTGCCGCCGTCCGGGGCGGTCAGGACCAGCGGGCCCTCCTCCGTCAGGGCGACGGAGTGCTCCCAGTGCGAGGACCAGGTGCCGTCGGTGGTGATGACCGTCCAGTCGTCTTCCAGGACCTTGGTCTTCGGGGTGCCCAGGGAGACCATCGGCTCGATGGCCAGGCAGAAGCCGGGGACCAGCTTCGGGCCCTTTCCGCGCCGCTTCTCCACGTAGTTCAGCAGGTGCGGGTCCATGTGCATCTCGGTGCCGATGCCGTGGCCGCCGTAGTCCTCGATGATCCCGTACTTGCCGCCGCCCGGCTTCGGCTGCCGGCGGATGTACGTCTCGATGGCACGGGAGACGTCGACCAGCCGGTTGCCGAGCTTCATCGCGGCGATGCCGGCCCACATCGACTCCTCGGTGACCCGGGACAGCTCGATCAGTTCCGGTGCGTGGCCGGAGCCCACGAACGCCGTGTAGGCGGCGTCGCCGTGCCAGCCGTCGATGATCGCGCCGCAGTCGATGGAGATGACGTCCCCGTCCTTGAGGACGACCTCGTCGGACGGGATGCCGTGGACGACGACCTCGTTCACGGAGGTGCAGATCGTCGCGGGGAAACCGCCGTAGCCGAGGAAGTTCGGCTTGGCCTCGTGCTCGGCCAGCACCTTGCGCGCGACCTGGTCCAGATCCCGCGTCGTGGCCCCGGGCACGGCGGCCTCACGGGTCGCCGCGTGAATGGCGGCAACGACCAGCCCCGCCTCACGCATCTTGGCGATCTGCTCGGGGGACTTGATCTGCACCATGGCGGCGAAAGCCTTTCTTGGACCGGGAAAGAGTACGAGCGCCTTCAACGATAAGGGCTGACGGCCCGCGCACGGCCCGGCCGGCCCCCGCACGCAGCAGCCGCGGCCCCCTTCGAGAAGGAGACCGCGGCCAAAACCGTGCGACGACTACTTGTCGCCCTCGCCCCGCTTCAGCGCCTCCATGGCGCGAGCGGTCACATCCTCCACCTTGCCGAGCGCCGAGATCGTGACCACGAGACCCTGGGCCTTGTAGTAGTCGATGATCGGCTCGGTCTGCGTGTGGTAGACCTCCAGCCGGGTGCGGACGGTCTCCTCGGAGTCGTCGTCCCGCTGGTAGAGCTCGCCGCCGCAGACGTCGCAGACGCCGTCCTTCTTCGGTGCCTTGTACGACACGTGGAAGACGTGCGCCGAGTCGTTGCGGCAGATGCGCCGGCCGGCGATCCGCTTGACGACCTCGTCCTCGGGGACCTCGAGGTCCAGCACCGCGTCCAGCTTCATGCCCTCGGACTTCAGCATCTCGTCCAGCGCCTCTGCCTGCGAGACGTTGCGCGGGAAGCCGTCGAGCAGGAAGCCGTTCTCGGCGTCCGGGGCCTCCATGCGGTCCTTGGCCATCGCGATGGTGACCTCGTCCGGCACCAGCTCGCCCTTGTCCATGTAGGACTTCGCCAGCTTGCCGAGTTCCGTCTGCTTGCTGATGTTGGCCCGGAACAGGTCGCCCGTGGAGATGTGCGGGATCGACAGGTTCTTGGCGAGGAACGCGGCCTGCGTTCCCTTACCGGCGCCCGGCGGCCCGACGAGGACGATACGCATCAGCGGAGGAACCCTTCGTAATTGCGCTGCTGGAGCTGGCTCTCGATTTGCTTCACCGTCTCGAGACCGACACCCACGATGATCAGGATGCTTGTCCCACCGAACGGGAAGTTCTGGCTTGCCCCGAAGCCAACCAACGCCATCGTCGGTACAAGAGCGATCAGACCCAGATACAGCGAACCCGGCCAGGTGATCCGGTTGAGCACGTACGAAAGGTACTCAGCGGTCGGTCGGCCAGCCCGGATGCCCGGGATGAAGCCACCATACTTCTTCATGTTGTCGGCGACTTCCTCGGGGTTGAAGGAGATCGCCACATAGAAGAACGCGAAGAAAACGATCAGCAAGAAGTACATGCTGATGTAAATGGGGTGGTCACCCTTGGTCAGGTTCTGCTCGATCCAGGTCTTCCAGCCGGAGGTGCTGCCGGAGAACTGGGCGATCAGTGCCGGGATGTAGAGCAGTGACGACGCGAAGATGACGGGGATCACACCCGCCTGGTTGACCTTGAGCGGGATGTAGGTCGAGGTACCGCCGTACGAACGGCGCCCGATCATCCGCTTCGCGTACTGCACCGGAATGCGGCGCTGGGCCTGCTCCACGAAGACCACCAGGCCGACCATGACCAGACCCACCAGGATCACGGTGCCGAACTCGATCCAGCCGCCGGCCAGCGTGCCCTGCTTCTTGATGGCCCACAGCGCGGACGGGAAGGTCGCGGCGATCGAGATGAACATGAGGATCGACATGCCGTTGCCGATGCCGCGGTCGGTGATGAGCTCACCGAGCCACATGACGACGGCCGTACCGGCGGTCATGCAGATGACCATCGTGATGGTGGTGAAGATCGCCTGGTCCGGGACGATGCTCGAGGCGACCGTGCAGCCGGAGAACAGGGCGCCGCTGCGGGCGGTGGCCACCAGGCCGGTGCCCTGCAGGATGGCCAGCGCCACCGTCAGGTAACGGGTGTACTGCGTGATCTTCGACGTGCCGGCCTGGCCCTCCTTCTTGAGGGCCTCCAGACGCGGGATCACCACGGTCAGCAGCTGCAGGATGATGCTCGCCGTGATGTACGGCATGATGCCGAGGGCGAAGATCGTGATCTGCAGCAGCGCGCCGCCGCTGAACATGTTGACCAGGCCGAACAGGCCCTGGTTGCCGGAGGCCTCGTCCACGCACTGCTGGACGGACGTGTAGTTGACGCCCGGGATCGGAACGTGGGTACCGACTCGGTACACCACGATGATGGCGAGCGTGAAGAGCAGCTTCTTGCGCAGGTCGGGCGTCCTGAACGCCCGGGCGAACGCGGTGAGCACGGTGCCTCCTGCGACCCCCGCGCAACTGCGTCAAGGGTGACGGTCTTGAGAGTCCGATAGAAACGACGACGACATACGTAACGGTTGACTGCCGCCCAGGGTGCCCCATGTGAAGCAACCTGTGAAAGTAGGCAGTGCAGGTCACCTTACCGGCGAGACTGCCACCCTAGGAACGACCAACCGGGGATACCCCATTTGTGGGGCATCCCCGGTCGGGATCGCTCAAGTCATCGAGACGCCTGTGGTGTTCAGACGAGCTCGGTGACGGTACCGCCGGCGGCGGTGATCTTCTCCTTGGCGGAGCCGGAGACGGCGTCGACCGTCACCTGCAGCGCCACGGAGATCTCGCCCTGGCCGAGCACCTTGACGAGGCTGTTCTTGCGAACGGCACCCTTGGCGACGAGTCCCTCGACGGTGACCTCGCCACCCTCCGGGTACAGCGCGCCCAGCTTGTCGAGGTTCACGACCTGGAACTCGGTCTTGAACGGGTTCTTGAAGCCCTTGAGCTTCGGAAGACGCATGTGGAGGGGCATCTGGCCACCCTCGAAGCGCTCCGGAACCTGGTAACGGGCCTTCGTGCCCTTGGTACCACGACCAGCCGTCTTACCCTTCGACGCCTCACCACGACCCACACGGGTCTTGGCGGTCTTGGCGCCCGGGGCGGGACGGAGGTTGTGGATCTTGAGCGGGTTGTTCTCCGCCATGATCAGTCGACCTCCTCGACCGTCACGAGGTGGCGGACGGTGTGAACCATTCCGCGGAACTCGGGGCGGTCCTCCTTGACGACCTGCGTGTTGATGCCCTTGAGACCAAGGGAGCGCAGGGTGTCACGGTGGTTCTGCTTGCTGCCGATGTACGACTTCGTCTGCGTGACCTTGAGGCGAGCCATTACGCACCCGCCCCTGCACGGGCACGCAGCAGAGCCGCGGGAGCGACGTCCTCGAGGGGCAGGCCACGGCGGGCCGCGACCTCCTCGGGACGCTGCAGGCCCTTCAGAGCCGTCACGGTCGCGTGCACGATGTTGATCGCGTTCGACGAGCCGAGCGACTTCGACAGGATGTCGTGGATACCGGCGCACTCGAGCACGGCACGCACCGGGCCACCGGCGATAACGCCGGTACCGGGGGACGCGGGCTTGAGCAGCACGACGCCGGCAGCCTTCTCACCCGTGATCGGGTGCGGGATGGTGCCCTGGATACGGGGGACCTTGAAGAAGTGCTTCTTGGCCTCCTCAACACCCTTGGCGATGGCGGCCGGCACCTCCTTGGCCTTGCCGTAACCGACACCGACGGTGCCGTCACCATCGCCCACCACGACCAGCGCGGTGAAGCTGAAGCGACGACCACCCTTCACAACCTTGGCGACGCGGTTGATCGCGACGACGCGCTCAACATAAGCGGTCTTCTCGGCGGCAGCTGCGCCACCGTCACGGCCCTTCCGGTCCCGCCGCTCGCCGCCACCGGCACCGCTTCCGCGGCGCTGGGGTCCAGCCATTGGATTACCTCTCTCTTTTTCCGCTAGCTACGCAGCGACCTAAGTCGCTAGCGCGACGGGCGACTCAGAACTTGAGTCCGGCTTCGCGGGCGGCGTCCGCCAGGGCGGCGATGCGCCCGGCGTACTGGTTGCCACCACGGTCGAATACGACAGCCTCGACACCGGCGGCCTTGGCGCGCTCGGCGACCAGGGCGCCGACCGACTTGGCCTGCGCGGACTTGTCGCCCTCGCCGCCGCGGATCGTGGTGTCCAGGGTCGACGCCGACGCCAGGGTGTGACCCTTGATGTCGTCGATGACCTGGGCCACGATGTGGCGGTTGGAGCGCGTCACGACCAGGCGCGGACGCTCGGCCGTACCCGAGATGTGCTTACGGATCCGGATGTGGCGACGCTTGATCGCAGCACGCTTGTAAGCGTCGCCCTTGAGGATCTTCTGTCCGTATGCCATGGCTTACTTACCCGCCTTTCCGACCTTGCGGCGGATGACTTCGCCCTCGTACTTGACACCCTTGGCCTTGTACGGGTCGGGCTTGCGCAGCTTGCGGATGTTGGCCGCAACCTCGCCAACCTTCTGCTTGTCGATGCCCTCGACCGAGAAGCGGGTCGGGTTCTCCACCTTGAAGGTGATGCCCTCGGGGGCCTCGACGGTGATCGAGTGGCTGTAGCCGAGCGCGAACTCGAGGTTCGAACCCTTCGCCGCCACGCGGTAACCGACACCGCTGATCTCGAGCTTCTTCACGTAACCCTCGGTCACGCCGGTGATCATGTTCGCCACCAGCGTGCGGGACAGGCCGTGCAGGGCCTTGTTCTGACGCTCGTCGTTGGGGCGGGTGACGTTGAGAACGCCGTCCTCACCCTTGGCGATGTCGATCGG
This sequence comes from Streptomyces sp. NBC_00289, assembly GCF_041435115.1. NCBI lineage: Bacteria > Bacillati > Actinomycetota > Actinomycetes > Kitasatosporales > Streptomycetaceae > Streptomyces > Streptomyces sp. NBC_00289. Next base: position 4,393,382 of record NZ_CP108046.1, read on the forward strand.
CGCAGCAACGGTGTGGCTCAGGGATCCCTTGGGACCCTTGACCGAAACCGTACGGCCGTCGATGGTGACGTCCACGCCGGCGGGAACCGTGATGGGGAGCTTGCCAATACGCGACATAGCTGTTTCCTCCGTTCCCTTCCGCTACCAGACGTAGGCGAGAACTTCTCCGCCTACGCCCTTCTTGCCGGCCTGCTTGTCGGTGAGGAGCCCGTGGGACGTGGAGATGATCGCCACGCCGAGGCCGCCGAGCACCTTGGGCAGGTTGGTGGACTTCGCGTACACCCGGAGACCGGGCTTGGAGATCCGCTTGATGCCCGCGATGGAGCGCTCACGGTTCGGGCCGAACTTCAGCTCGAGGACGAGGTTCTTGCCGACCTCGGCGTCCTCGACCTTCCAGCCCGTGATGAAGCCCTCCTGCTGGAGGATCTCCGCGATGTGGGACTTGATCTTCGATGCCGGCATAGCCACGGAGTCGTGGTACGCCGAGTTCGCGTTGCGCAGACGCGTAAGCATGTCTGCGATCGGATCAGTCATGGTCATGAATTGGCCTTCGGCCTCTCTCGCCGGGGTTTCCTGGTGCGCCATCCCTCTCCCCGATCCGAGACGGGACGGGTGCGGCGCGGTGGACCTACGGCGTAGTAAGTCGTACGGGCGGCAATCAGGCGCCCAACCCTCCAAGCCTAAGCCATGGAGAGGTGGGCACCTGACACGCCCAGTGCTTACCGAGAGTCCTGCAATCCCTTATTTAGGGGATTACCAGGAGCTCTTGGTCACGCCCGGCAGCTCGCCACGGTGAGCCATCTCACGAAGGCACACGCGGCACAGGCCGAACTTGCGGTACACGGAGTGGGGACGGCCGCAGCGCTGGCAGCGCGTGTAGCCACGCACGCCGAACTTGGGCTTGCGAGCAGCCTTCGCGATCAGAGCCTTCTTCGCCATCTCGTTCACGCCTCCTTGAAGGGGAAGCCGAGGTGACGAAGGAGCGCGCGGCCCTCAGCGTCGTTGGTCGCCGTGGTCACCACGGTGATGTCCATACCCCGGGTGCGGTCGATCTTGTCCTGGTCGATCTCGTGGAACATGACCTGCTCCGTGAGACCGAAGGTGTAGTTGCCACGGCCGTCGAACTGCTTGGGGGACAGACCACGGAAGTCGCGGATGCGCGGCAGCGCGAGCGACAGGGTGCGGTCCAGGAACTCCCACATGCGGTCGCCACGGAGTGTGACGTGGGCACCGATCGGCTGGCCCTCACGCAGCTTGAACTGCGCGATGGACTTGCGGGCCTTGGTGACGGCCGGCTTCTGCCCGGTGATCGTGGTGAGGTCGCGGATGGCGCCCTCGATCAGCTTGGAGTCGCGGGCGGCGTCGCCCACACCCATGTTGACCACGATCTTGACGAGGCCGGGGATCTGCATGACGTTCTCGTAGGAGAACTCCTCACGCAGCTTGCCCGCGATCTCCTCGCGGTACTTCGTCTTGAGACGCGGGGTCGTGGTGGTAGCCATCAGATGTCCTCACCCGTCCGCTTGGCAACGCGAACCTTGTTGCCCTCGTCGTCGAAGCGGTAACCGACACGCGTGACGACCTTGTTGCCGTCCTTCTCCACCACGAGCTGAACGTTGCTCACGTGAATCGGGGCTTCGGTCGTGACGATGCCGCCGGCCTGCGAACCGCTGGCGGTCGGGCCGGCCTTGGTGTGCTTCTTGACCCGGTTGACACCCTCGACCAGGACGCGGTCCTCGCGGGGGAAGGCCGCGATGACCTTGCCCTGCTTGCCCTTGTCCTTACCGGTGATGACCTGAACCAGGTCGCCCTTCTTGATCTTCATGCTTACAGCACCTCCGGCGCGAGCGAGATGATCTTCATGAACTTCTTCTCGCGCAGCTCACGGCCGACGGGGCCGAAGATACGGGTGCCGCGAGGGTCGCCGTCGTTCTTCAGAATGACGGCGGCGTTCTCGTCGAAGCGGATGTACGAGCCGTCCGGACGACGGCGCTCCTTGACGGTGCGAACGATGACCGCCTTGACGACGTCACCCTTCTTCACGTTGCCGCCGGGGATCGCGTCCTTGACGGTGGCGACGATGACGTCACCGATGCCCGCGTAGCGGCGACCGGAGCCACCGAGCACACGGATGCAAAGGATCTCCTTCGCACCAGTGTTGTCGGCGACACGCAGTCGCGACTCCTGCTGGATCACGTCTATCTCCTGTTTGTCTGCCGGTTCCCGGCAGGGGCCTCAGTGACGAGGGCCCCTGCCGAGCCTGGCGGAACTGTCCTGCCGGGTTGACCCCGCAGGAATTACTTGGCCTTCTCGAGGATCTCGACGACGCGCCAGCGCTTCGTCGCGGACAGCGGCCGGGTCTCCGCGAGGAGGACACGGTCGCCGACACCCGCGGCGTTCTGCTCGTCGTGCGCCTTGAGCTTGTTCGTACGGCGGATGACCTTGCCGTACAGCGCGTGCTTCACGCGGTCCTCGACGGCGACGACGACGGTCTTGTCCATCTTGTCGCTGACGACGAGACCCTCACGGGTCTTGCGGAATCCGCGCGCCTCAGTGGTGTTCTCGGTCACGTTGCTCTCGCTCATCAGGCGCTCTCCACCGTCTCGATGCCCAGCTCGCGCTCACGCATCAGGGTGTAGATCCGCGCGATGTCCTTGCGGACCGCCTTCAGACGGCCATGGTTCTCGAGCTGCCCCGTCGCCGCCTGGAAGCGGAGGTTGAACAGCTCTTCCTTGGCTTCGCGGAGCTTCGCGAGAAGCTCCTCGTCACCCAGCTCGCGCAGCTCTGACGCCTTCGTACCGGCCGACATCACGCTTCACCTGCCTCGCGCTTGACGATCCGGCACTTCATCGGCAGCTTGTGGGCTGCACGAGTGAGGGCCTCACGCGCGATCTTCTCGTTCGGGTAGGACAGTTCGAACATGACCCGGCCCGGGTGAACGTTCGCGATCCACCACTCCGGCGAACCCTTACCGGAACCCATGCGGGTCTCGGCAGGCTTCTTGGTCAGCGGGCGGTCCGGGTAGATGTTGATCCAGACCTTGCCGCCACGCTTGATGTGGCGGGTCATCGCGATACGAGCGGCCTCGATCTGGCGGTTCGTCACGTACGCCGGCGTGAGGGCCTGAATGCCGTACTCGCCGAACGAAACCTGCGTACCGCCCTTGGCCTGACCACGGCGCTTCGGGTGGTGCTGCTTGCGGTGCTTGACCCTACGGGGGATCAGCATGTCGGTCAGGCCTCCGTTCCGGTGCTCTCAGCCGGAGCGGCAGCGGCGGCGGGAGCCTCGGCCTTGGGGGCCTCGGCAGCCGGCGCGGACTGCTGCTGCGGCTTGCGACCGCGACCGCCACGCTCGCCGCCACCGCGGCCACCGCGGCCGGCCGGGCGGTCGTTGCCACCACGGGCCGGGCGGTTGCCGGCGCGGGCAGCGGCGTTCTCGGCGCGGACCTCGGCGATGTTCTTGACGTCGCCCTTGTAGATCCAGACCTTCACGCCGATACGGCCGAAGGTCGTCTTGGCCTCGAAGAAGCCGTAGTCCACGTTCGCGCGGAGCGTGTGCAGGGGCACACGGCCCTCGCGGTAGAACTCCGAGCGGGACATCTCGGCGCCACCGAGGCGGCCACCGCACTGGATCTTGATGCCCTTGGCGCCGGCCTTCATCGTGCCCTGCATGCTCTTGCGCATGGCACGACGGAAGGAGACGCGGGAGGAGAGCTGCTCGGCAACGGCCTGGGCAACCAGCTGAGCGTCGGTCTCGGGGCTCTTGACCTCGAGGATGTTCAGCTGGACCTGCTTGCCCGTGAGCTTCTCGAGGTCACCGCGGATGCGGTCGGCCTCGGCGCCACGGCGGCCGATGACGATGCCCGGACGGGCCGTGTGGATGTCCACACGGACGCGGTCACGGGTGCGCTCGATCTCCACCTTCGAGATACCGGCGCGCTCCATGCCGGACGTCATCATCCGACGGATGGCGACGTCTTCCTTGACGTAGTCCTTGTACAGCTTGTCGGCGTACCAGCGGGACTTGAAGTCCGTGGTGATGCCGAGCCGGAACCCATGCGGGTTAACCTTCTGGCCCATTACCGGGTTCCTTCCTTGCTGCTGACGACCACGGTGATGTGGCTGGTCCGCTTGCGGATCCGGTAGGCGCGGCCCTGGGCACGCGGACGGAACCGCTTCAGGGTCGGACCCTCGTCGACGTACGCCTCGGAGATGACAAGGCTGTCGGCGTCGGTGTGGTCGTAGTTGTGTGCGGCGTTGGCAATGGCGCTGTCAAGCACCTTGCCGACCGGCACGCTCGCGGCCTGCGGGGCGAAACGCAGGACCGCCTGAGCCTCCGTGGCGTCCATGCCACGGATAAGGTCCACCACTCGGCGGGCCTTCATGGGCGTGACGCGGATGTACCGCGCCTGGGCCCTGGCTTCCATGGTTGTCCTTCCAGTGTCTGTCATGGTCATTCCACCCCGCTACTAGCGGCGCTTCGACTTCCGGTCGTCCTTGACGTGACCCCGGAAGGTGCGCGTCGGCGAGAACTCGCCGAGCTTGTGGCCGACCATCGACTCGGTGACAAACACCGGAATGTGGGTCTTGCCGTTGTGCACCGCGATCGTGTGGCCCAGCATGGCCGGGACGATCATCGAGCGACGGGACCAGGTCTTGATGACGTTCTTGGAACCCGCTTCGTTCTGGACGTCCACCTTCTTGATGAGGTGGTCGTCGACGAAGGGCCCCTTCTTGAGACTGCGCGGCATCTAAACCCGCTCCTAGCGCTTCTTGTTCGTCTTGCGGCGGCGGACGATGTACTTGTTCGAAGCCTTCTTCGGCGAACGAGTACGACCCTCCTTCTGACCCCACGGGGAGACCGGGTGGCGACCACCGGAGGTCTTGCCCTCACCACCACCGTGCGGGTGGTCAACCGGGTTCATCGCCACACCGCGAACGGTCGGACGGACGCCGAGCCAGCGCTTGCGTCCGGCCTTGCCCCAGTTGATGTTGCTCTGCTCGGCGTTGCCGACCTCGCCGACCGTGGCGCGGCAGCGCTGGTCGACCAGGCGGATCTCACCGGAGGGCATACGAAGGTGGGCCATGGTGCCCTCCTTCGCGAGCAGCTGCACCGAGGCGCCGGCGGAGCGGGCGAACTTGGCACCGCCACCGGGACGGATCTCGATCGCGTGGATCGTGGTACCGACCGGGATGTTGCGGAGGGCCAGGTTGTTGCCCGGCTTGATGTCGGCCCCGGGACCGTTCTCGACGCGGTCACCCTGCTGCAGGTTGCGCGGGGCGAGGATGTAGCGCTTCTCGCCGTCGACGTAGTGCAGCAGCGCGATGCGCGCGGTGCGGTTGGGGTCGTACTCGATGTGCGCGACCTTCGCCGGCACGCCGTCCTTGTCATGACGACGGAAGTCGATGACGCGGTAGGCGCGCTTGTGGCCACCACCCTGGTGGCGGACGGTCACACGACCGGAATTGTTACGGCCGCCCTTGCTGTGCAGCGGGCGAACCAGCGACTTCTCCGGCGTGGACCGCGTGACCTCGACGAAGTCGGCGACGCTGGAGCCACGACGGCCCGGCGTAGTCGGCTTGTACTTGCGGATTCCCATTTCTCAGTCCTCGTCCGATATCGGACGATCCGGACCGCCGTCAGGCGGTCGGACCGCCGAAGATGTCGATACGGTCGCCCTCAGCGAGGGTCACGATCGCACGCTTGGTGGCGGCACGCTGACCGAAACCGGTCTTGGTGCGCTTGCGCTTGCCGATGCGGTTGATCGTGTTGACCCCGGTGACCTTGACCGAGAAGACCGCCTGGACGGCCTGCTTGATCTGGGTCTTGTTCGCGCCCGGGGCGACGATGAACGTGTACTTGTTGTCGTCGAGAAGCGCGTAGCTCTTCTCGGAGACGACCGGCTTCAGCAGCACGTCACGGTGGTCCGTGTACGACTTGCTGATCGGCGTCGCGACAGTGTTCTTGCCCTCGGTCTCGTGACGCTTCGCCTTGGCGATGCGCGCGACCTTCTTGGCCTTGGCGGCCTTCGAGGCGATGCTCGGGTGACGCGTAGCCATCAGGCTTCGCTCCCTTCGGTGTCAGCGGCCTTGGGGCCAGACACGAAGGACTCGAAAGCGGCCTGGGTGAAGACCACGTCGTCCGAGACGAGAACGTCGTACGTGTTCAGCTGGCCCGGCTCCAGGATGTGGATCTGGGGCAGGTTGCGGGCGGACAGCCACGCGGCCTCGTCGGCGCGGTCGATGACCAGGAGCAGGTTCTTGCGCTCCGAGATCTTGCCGAACAGCGACTTCGCGGCCTTCGTGGACGGGGTCTCGCCCTCGATCACGCCGGAGACGACGTGGATACGAGCGTTGCGGGCCCGGTCGGTGAGGGCGTGGCGCAGGGCCGCGGCCTTCATCTTCTTCGGGGTCCGCTGCGAGTAGTCACGCGGGGTGGGGCCGTGAACGACGCCACCGCCGGCGAACTGCGGCGCACGGGTCGAACCCTGGCGGGCGCGGCCGGTGCCCTTCTGACGGTAGGGCTTCCTACCGCCACCACGGACCTCGGCGCGGGTCTTGGTCTTGTGCGTGCCCTGGCGGGCAGCGGCCAGCTGGGCGACGACGACCTGGTGAAGCAGCGGGATGCTGATCTTCTCGACGTCGAAGATCTCCGCGGGGAGCTCGACCGTCCCGGTCTTGTCGCCTGCCGGCGAAAGGATGTCAACAGTGCTCATCAGTTACCTCAGGCCCCCTTGGCCGCGGTGCGGACCAGGACGAGGCCGCCGTTCGGACCAGGAATCGCGCCCTTGATGAGCAGCAGACCCTTCTCCGCGTCAACGGCGTGGACGGTCAGGTTCTGGGTGGTGACCCGCTCGTTGCCCATGCGGCCCGCCATGCGGACGCCCTTGAACACACGGCCCGGGGTGGCGCAGCCACCGATGGAACCGGGAGAGCGGTGCTTGCGCTGGACACCGTGGCCGGCGCCGAGGCCCTTGAAGTTGTGACGCTTCATGACACCGGCGAAGCCCTTGCCCTTGCTCTTGCCGGTCACGTCCACCTTGACGCCGGCCTCGAAGGTCTCGGCGGTGATCTCCTGGCCGAGGATGTACTCGCTGGCGTCAGCGGTACGGATCTCGACGAGGTGACGGCGGGGGGTGACGTCGGCCTTGGCGAAGTGACCCTTGAGGGGCTTGTTCACCTTGCGCGGGTCGATCTCGCCGAAGGCGATCTGGACCGACTCGTAGCCGTCGACATCGTTCGTACGGACCTGGGTGACGACGTTGGGGCCGGCCTTGACGACGGTGACCGGAACAACACGGTTGTTCTCGTCCCACACCTGCGTCATGCCGAGCTTCTCGCCCAGGATGCCCTTGATCTGCTTAGCCATTCTCAGATCACCGGCCTTCAGAGCTTGATCTCGATGTCGACACCGGCCGGGAGGTCGAGTCGCATCAGAGAGTCAACGGTCTTGGGAGTCGGGTCGAGAATGTCGATCAGGCGCTTGTGCGTGCGCATCTCGAAGTGCTCGCGCGAGTCCTTGTACTTGTGCGGCGACTTGATGACGCAGTACACGTTCTTCTCAGTGGGCAGCGGCACCGGGCCCGCGACCGACGCACCAGTGCGCGTCACCGTCTCGACGATCTTCTTCGCCGAGGAGTCGATGACCTCGTGGTCGTAGGCCTTGAGCCGGATGCGGATCTTCTGTCCCGCCATGGCTACTCAGTAGTCCTGTCTCTCGTAACGCTCTGGAACCCGGTGTTCCGTACCCTTTGTCCGACCCACGCGGTCGGGTGTGTCGCGCATTCACCAACACAGATGTCCCCTAGGAGACATCCCTTGCTGGGAAGCACGGCCCTTCCGGAACCGCAAGCCGGGGGCGCAGCACTTGACATGCTTACGCGTGGCCCACCGGGTGCCTGGCCGGCGCTGCACTGACACTTCCCGAAAGATTCCCGTACGTCCGTCCCAGCGCTGCCTGAGGGCAGTTGGGACGACGAGTACTGTGGGACTCGCTTCCGGTCCTCCCGGCGGGAGGCGCGCAGCATCAACGCTCGACCGAGCAACTCCGACAGTCTGCCATATGGGGCAGGGGCCTGGCCAATCGGGCCGGAGACAATACCCCGAAGGTGACGAAGGTCAAACCAAGAGCGGTCGTACGCGCTCTCGGGCGTCGCCCACCGGTCCGCTACCCCGCGTTCCGCAGGCGGGCGAAGGACGTGTCCAGGCCCCGCTTCAGCAGCCTCGCCACCGGCCGCTCCACGAAACGGTGGACCAGCCAGCCCAGGGCCAGGAAGCCGGCGATCACCGTTGCGACCAGCAGCCGGGCGTCCATGGTGTCACGCAGGCGGTTGATCACGGTCGTACCGGCCGCGTAGTGGACGAGATACAGCGGGTAGGTCAGGCTGCCGGCCGTGACCAGCCACTTCCCGCGCACGCGGTCCGTCGCACCCAGCGCGACGGCGACCATGACGAGCAGGAACACGGTGAAGATCAGCACGCTGCCGCGCCAGCCGGAGACGTGTTCGACCTCGTCGATCCGTCGCCCCAGCTCCCGCTGGCCCATCAGCCACGCCATGGCGAGGATGCCCCACAACAGGAGGTCCTGGCCGAACCGGTGCATGAGGTAGAGGGCCAGCCCGGCGATGAAGTACCAGGCTCCGTCAGGGTTCGCGACCAGCTCCAGCAGGGGGAAGCCCGAGACCGGGGCGAGCATGGCGGCGGTGCCCCACACGCAGCAGAAGACGACCACCTTGCGGTACGTCAGGCCGGTGGCGACGACGGCCAGGAAGAGCAGGTAGAAGCGCAGCTCCGACCAGAGGGTCCAGTAGACGCCGTCGACGTTCCGCACCCCTGAGCCGGTCTGCAGCATCGTGAGGTTGAGCAGGACGTCCCGCAGCCTCAGCCGGTCCCACACGCCCGGCAGGGCCACCAGGACGGCCGTGGTGAAGGCCGTGGCGAACCAGTACGCCGGGTAGAGCCGGATGACCCGGGAGACGAAGAACTGGCGCGGGCTTCGGCCCCAGCAGGACATGCAGATCACGAAGCCGCTGATGACGAAGAAGATCTCGACGCCGATCCAGCCGTAGGCGGCGAAGCGGTACACCGTCGGCATGATGTCCGACACCGGCCGGTCCCAGACCAGGTTGTGCGGCTGGTCGACGCGGCGGGTGCCGGCGTAGTGGTGCAGGGCCACCATCAGGGCGGCCATCAGCCGGATGCCGTCGATGGCGTACAGCCGGGGCCGTCGGCGGGGGCTCTGGGGGGCCGCGGTGGCAGGTCCGCCGGCCTGTACCGTCCGCAGTTGCCGTGTCGGCTGGTCGGCGAGCGCGGGGAGCGGCTGCTGGAACCGGCTCACGACCGGCAGGGACGTCGACGATTCGCCGGGCGAGCCACGCATCACGACCAAGCCATCCTCACGACCGAGTTCCGGGCCCCACAGCTGCCGGACAGCTCACGGTACGACCGCCACAACCGGCCCACAGGGAGCAGACAGGCACATTCCGTACGCGGGCCGCTCGGAGTTGCGACACCTCTCGCCCACGCGTCCCGCAGAGTTCCCCGACACTTCACTTGACCCGGAACAGGCGGGCGGGGCACAGGACTTGGGGGACGCGGGCTTCGGGGCGCGGGTCCTCCGGGAACGGCAAAGGGGCCCGTACGACCGAAGTCGTACGGGCCCCTTCAGGAGCTCAGCTCACGCTGGACCCACCAGGTCTGATCGACAAGACTACTTGTTGATCTTGGTGACCTGGCCGGCGCCCACGGTCCGGCCACCCTCACGGATGGCGAACTTCAGGCCCTCTTCCATCGCGACGGGCTGGATGAGCTCAACGGTCATCTCAGTGTTGTCGCCCGGCATGACCATCTCGGTACCCTCGGGGAGGGTCACGACGCCGGTCACGTCGGTCGTACGGAAGTAGAACTGCGGGCGGTAGTTGTTGAAGAACGGCGTGTGACGGCCGCCTTCGTCCTTGGACAGGATGTACGCCTGCGCCTCGAACGAGGTGTGCGGGGTGACCGAGCCGGGCTTGATGATGACCTGGCCGCGCTCGACGTCCTCGCGCTTGATGCCACGAAGCAGCAGACCGACGTTCTCACCGGCCTGGCCCTCGTCGAGCAGCTTGCGGAACATCTCGATGCCGGTGACCGTGGTGGTGGTCTTCTCGGTCTTGATGCCGACGATGTCGACGGTCTCGTTGACCTTGAGGACACCACGCTCGATACGACCGGTGACGACGGTGCCACGACCGGTGATCGTGAAGACGTCCTCGATCGGCATGAGGAACGGCTTGTCGACGTCACGCTCGGGCTGCGGGATGTTCTCGTCGACGGCCTTCATCAGGTCGAGGACGGTCTTGCCCCACTCGGCGTCACCCTCGAGCGCCTTGAGCGCCGAGACCTTGACGACCGGCAGGTCGTCGCCCGGGAACTCGTACTCGGAGAGCAGCTCACGGACCTCGAGCTCGACGAGCTCCAGGATCTCCTCGTCGTCCACCATGTCGGCCTTGTTCAGGGCGACAACGATGTACGGAACGCCGACCTGGCGGGCCAGGAGCACGTGCTCCTTGGTCTGCGGCATCGGGCCGTCCGTGGCGGCGACAACGAGGATGGCGCCGTCCATCTGCGCCGCACCCGTGATCATGTTCTTGATGTAGTCCGCGTGACCGGGGCAGTCGACGTGGGCGTAGTGACGCGTCTCGGTCTGGTACTCGACGTGCGCGATCGAGATGGTGATACCGCGCTGGCGCTCCTCAGGAGCCTTGTCGATCTGGTCGAACGCCGAGGCCTCGTTGATGTCCGGGTACGCGTCGTGCAGCACCTTGGTAATGGCGGCCGTGAGGGTCGTCTTACCGTGGTCGATGTGACCGATGGTGCCGATGTTGACGTGCGGCTTAGTCCGCTCGAACTTCGCCTTCGCCACTGGGGTCCTCCTGGGAGTGGTTCTGGTACGCCTTGCTTCAACGGCGCCAGGTGATCTTTGCTGGAAAGCCCGGGCCCCCGGGCATTCCCCCACGATTGCGGCGGAATGCCCCCTGAGGCTCCGGAGTCAAGCCTAAAGCGTGTGAACGGAGTCCGTTACTCGCCCTTGGCCTTCGCGATGATCTCCTCGGCGACGTTCCGCGGAACCTCGGCGTAGGAGTCGAACTGCATCGAGTAGCTTGCGCGACCCGAGGTCTTGCTGCGGAGGTCTCCGACGTAGCCGAACATCTCCGAGAGGGGCACGAGGCCCTTCACGACGCGGGCACCGGCCCGCTCCTCCATGGCCTGGATCTGGCCACGGCGGGAGTTGATGTCGCCGATGACCTCACCCATGTAGTCCTCGGGCGTGGTGACCTCGACGGCCATCATCGGCTCGAGCAGCACGGGGCTGGCCTTGCGCGCGGCCTCCTTGAAGGCCTGCGAGCCGGCGATCTTGAACGCGAGCTCGGAGGAGTCGACCTCGTGGTAGCCACCGTCGAGAAGCGTGACGCGGACGCCCGTCATCTCGTAGCCCGCGAGGATGCCGAACTGCATGGCCTCCTGCGCACCGGCGTCCACCGAGGGGATGTACTCCCGCGGGATACGGCCACCGGTGACCTTGTTCACGAACTCGTACGCCGGACCGTCGGCCTCGGTGATGGGCTCGATCGCGATCTGCACCTTGGCGAACTGACCGGTACCACCGGTCTGCTTCTTGTGGGTGTAGTCCACGCGCTCGACGGCCTTGCGGATCGTCTCGCGGTAGGCGACCTGCGGCTTACCGACGTTGGCCTCGACCCTGAACTCGCGCTTCATACGGTCGACCAGCACCTCGAGGTGCAGCTCGCCCATACCGCCGAGGATGGTCTGGCCGGTCTCCTCGTCCGAGTGAACGTGGAAGGAGGGGTCCTCCTCCGCGAGACGCTGGATGGCGACACCCAGCTTCTCCTGGTCACCCTTGGACTTGGGCTCGATCGCGACCTGGATGACCGGCGCCGGGAAGTCCATGGACTCCAGGATCACCGGGCTCTTGTCGTCGCAGAGCGTCTCACCGGTCGTGGTCTGCTTCAGACCCATCACGGCGACGATGTCGCCGGCGCCCACCGCCTCGATCTCCTCACGCTTGTTCGCGTGCATGCGGTAGATCTTGCCGATGCGCTCCTTCTTGCCCTTGACGGAGTTCAGCACGGCCGTGCCGGTCTCCAGGCGGCCCGAGTAAACCCGGACGAAGGTGAGCTTGCCCAGGTGCGGGTCGCTCATGATCTTGAACGCCAGCGCGGACAGCGGCTCGTCCACGGACGGCTTGCGCTTGACGACGACCTCGGGGTCCTTGACGTCGTGGCCCTCGATGGCCTCGACGTCGAGCGGGGTCGGCAGGTAGCGCACGACCGCGTCGAGCAGGGGCTGGACGCCCTTGTTCTTGAACGCGGTACCGCAGAACACCGGGGTGACCGTGATGCCGTCGGACTTGCCGGACGCGATGGTGACACGACGGATCGCGGCGTACAGCTGCTCCTCGGTGGGCTCCTGGCCCTCCAGGAACAGCTCCATGATCTCGTCGTCGTTCTCGGCGACGGTCTCGACCAGCTTGCCGCGGTACTCCTCGGCGGCCTCGGCGTGCGTGGCGGGGATGTCGACGACGTCGTACATCTCGCCCTTCGCCGCCTCGGCGGACCACACGAGCGCCTTCATGCGGACCAGGTCCACAACGCCCTTGAAGTCCATCTCGGCACCGATCGGCAGCTGCATGATGATCGGAACGGCACCGAGCCGGTCCTTGATCATGTCCACGCAGCGGTGGAACTCCGCGCCGGTCCGGTCGAGCTTGTTGACGAAGCAGATGCGCGGCACGCCGTAACGGTCGGCCTGACGCCACACCGTCTCGGACTGCGGCTCGACACCGGCGACACCGTCGAACACCGTGACGGCACCGTCGAGGACGCGCAGCGAGCGCTCCACCTCGACGGTGAAGTCGACGTGACCCGGGGTGTCGATGATGTTGATGGTGTAGTCGTTGTCATCGAGCGGCCAGTGACAGGTGGTGGCAGCAGAGGTGATCGTGATGCCACGCTCCTGCTCCTGCTCCATCCAGTCCATGGTGGCGGCGCCGTCGTGGACCTCACCGATCTTGTAGCTGACGCCGGTGTAGAAGAGGATCCGCTCGGTGGTGGTCGTCTTGCCCGCGTCGATGTGGGCCATGATCCCGATGTTGCGGACCCTGGCCAGGTCAAGTGAAGTGGTAGCCATAAGGCTTTCGTCTTCTCTCGGTCTCGATGTGGGTAGCGACTACCAGCGGTAGTGCGCGAAGGCCTTGTTGGACTCGGCCATCTTGTGGGTGTCCTCGCGCTTCTTCACAGCGGCACCGAGGCCGTTGGAGGCGTCGAGAAGCTCGTTGAGCAGACGCTCGGTCATGGTCTTCTCGCGACGGGCGCGGGAGTAACCGACGAGCCAGCGCAGCGCGAGCGTGTTGGCGCGACCGGGCTTGACCTCGATCGGAACCTGGTACGTCGCACCACCGACACGGCGGGACTTGACCTCGAGGGTCGGCTTGATGTTCTCCAGCGCGCGCTTCAGCGTGATGACCGGGTCGTTGCTGGTCTTCTCGCGCAGGCCCTCCATGGCGCCGTACACGATGCGCTCGGCGGTGGAGCGCTTGCCGTTCAGCAGCACCTTGTTGATCAGCGACGTGACAAGAGGAGAACCGTAGACCGGGTCGATGATGACCGGGCGCTTCGGGGCGGGGCCCTTACGAGGCATTCTTACTTCTCCTTCTTGGCGCCGTAGCGGCTGCGGGCCTGCTTGCGGTTCTTGACACCCTGGGTGTCGAGAGAACCGCGGATGATCTTGTAGCGAACACCGGGCAGGTCCTTCACACGGCCGCCGCGCACGAGCACGATGGAGTGCTCCTGCAGGTTGTGTCCCTCACCCGGAATGTAGGCAGTGACCTCGATCCCGCTGGTCAGACGCACACGCGCGACCTTACGCAGGGCCGAGTTCGGCTTCTTCGGGGTGGTCGTGAACACACGCGTGCAGACGCCACGACGCTGGGGCGAACCCTCGAGTGCGGGCGTCTTGTTCTTCTCGACCTTGTCCTGCCGGCCCTTCCGGACCAGCTGCTGGATCGTAGGCACTACTTCTCCGGTTTCTGTGTGCCGAATGGTGAAGCTAACCTGGAACGTCGCCGACCCACGCGGTCGGGTGTGTCGAATGCTGCATACTCCCGCGCAAGGCGAAAAGGGCACAGATTACGGCGGCCGCGCTCGGCCCCGTGTGCGGTTGAAGGCACGCACGAGGGCCAGGGCACACCCCAGGCACAAGGTCTGAGCGTACCTACCTCAACGACTTCGGTCAAAACAACTGCCGTCCGCCCCGACACGCCGGGCTTGTTCCGGTTCCCCATATCTGCTGGTCGGCACTTCCGTGTGAATCCCACCCGTTCGTGTCTCGCCCCCGCCTCCCCTTCAGTACTTTGAGCGATCGCTGACGCGTGGGGGGCGGGGACGATGACAGCCGAAAGCCGGGCCGGCACACCGGGGCCGGGGAACATACCGGATGAGACACCGGGCGGCTTACCGGGGGCGTCGCCGTTCGACCTGCCGGACGGCCTGACGGGGGACGACGGTCTGGACGACCGGGTGCCGTTCCTGGCCCGGCTGGAGCAGGCGGACCGGGCCGCGCTGCTCGCGCTCGGCCGCGAGCTGTCCTTCGCACCGCGGATGGTCCTCCTCCACCAGAGCGAACCCTCCTCGCACGTCCTGTTCATCGTCGCGGGCTGGACCAAGGTGACCGCGGCGGCCGCCAACGGCTACGAGGCCCTGCTGGCGCTGCGCGGCCCCGGCGACATCATCGGCGAGTCCGCCGCGCTGACCGGCCGGACCCGCTCGGCGACCGTGACCGCCCTGGAGGCCGTACGGACCGTGGCCGTACAGCGCGAACGCTTCACGGACTTCCTGAACCGCTCCCCCGCCACCTCCTTCGCCCTCCTCGGCCTCACCTCGGACCGGACGCGCGCCGCCGACCGGCGCCGCCTGGAGTTCGCCTCGATGAGCGTCAGGGAGCGGTTCGCGGCCCTGCTCCTCGACCTCGCCCGCACCCACGGCCGCCGCACCGCCGACGGCGTCGAACTGTCCGTGCCGCTGAGCAAGCAGGAGCTCGCCGGTTCGGTGGGTGCCTCGCGCGAGGCGGTGCAGCGGCTGCTCAAGGAACTGCGCGAGCGCGGAGTGGTGATCACCGGGCGGCGGGCGCTGGTGATCGTCCGGCCCGGCGTCCTGCGCAGGATCGCGCGAGCCGAGGGACCCGAGTGATCCGTGCTCTCGGGGGGCCTTCTGTGCACACCGTCACAGTTCCCGTGGGTCATCCGTCCTCACGGCCCCGGCACCGGCCGCGACACCCTTCCGATCCCGGGGGCGCACCGCCCCCGCGAACCATCGTCCACGCCCCTTCGCCCGCGACCGAAAGGCGACCATGCCCGACCCCGTGAGCCGCACGATCCTCCTGCTCGACATCGAGAAGTACAGCGACCGGGACGACGTCGAGCAGACGTACCTGCGCCGAGTCCTCTACGACATCACCGACCGCGCCCTGGAACACGCCGGCATCGACGAGACGCTGCGCCTGCGGGCCGACCGCGGCGACTCGGTCATGGAGCTGATCGACGCCAACGCCTCCGTGACGGGACTGCTGCGGGCCCTGCTCACCGAGGTCCCGGCGCAGCTGCACGGCTACAACCGAATCGCCTCCAGCTCGGCCCGGATCCGGCTGCGGGGCGTGGTCGCCACCGGGTACGTGGCCGTCGACGAGCACGGCGGCTGGGTCGGCTCGGACCTCAACCACGCCTGCCGTCTCCTCGACGCACACCTGCTGCGGGCGGCGCTGCGCGAACGCGCGTCCGGCTTCGCGCTCTGCGTGTCGGAGGGCGTGCACGCCGGGATCGTCCGCCACGACCACCACGGCGTCCCGGCCGCGGACTTCCACCCCGTCACACTGACCAGCAAGAACGGCCCCCTGACGGCCTGGCTCCACGGCCCGGTCCCCGGCGGGACGGCGGCTTCGGAGGCGGTGACCTCGGGAGGGGCGGCCTCGGAGGCGGGGGCTCGGGGAGGGGCGGCTTCAGAGGCGGCGGCTCCGGAACGGACGGCTCAGGAGGCGGCGCCTTCAGGAGGGGCGGCTTCGGAGACAGCAGCACCGGAACGGGCGGCTCAGGAGGCGGCGCCTTCAGGAGGGGCTGCTTCAGAGGCGGCAGCTCCGGAACGGGCGGCTCAGGAGGCGGCGCCTTCAGGAGGGGCGGTTTCGGAGGCAGCGCCTTCGGAACGGGCGGCGTCAGAAGCGGCGGCTTCGGAAGGGGCAGCCTCGAAGGCGGCGGCTCCGGAACGGGCAGCCTCGAAGGCGGCGGCTCCGGAACGGGCTGTGCCGGCCGCCGCGGCAGAGCCGCCGTCCGTCCCCGCCACGCCGGCCACCGCGGCGAGCCCCGCTCCGGTCCCGCCGCAGGCGCCCGCTCCCGGCCCCGTTTTCAACTTCGGCAGCGGCTCGCCGCGGTTCGGGGGCGGTCTCGTGGCCGGGGATCAACACGGCGTGTCGGGCGGGCAGGTCACCGGGGACGTCCACCTCGGCGGCACGGTGGGTGAGCAGTCGTGACGGCACCCGAGGCCGGGGACGCCGGCCCCGACGACGTATCCCCAGGCGCCGCGCAGCAGCCTCCGCCCCCGCGCCGGGACCCACACCCCGACGCCGGGCCGGACCCGGACGAGGAGCGCACCCAGGAGGCGCGGGCCGCGCAGCGTGAACTGTTCGCGCACACCCCGGACTTCATCCTCGGCGACGGGACGGGTTTCGGCGGCAGCCTGGTCGGCGGCTCCCAGCACGGCGTGTCCGGCGGGCAGGTCGACGGCGACGTCTACCTGGGTGGCAGGACCGAGATCCACCACCACGGCCCGGCGGCCACCGCCCAGGACGCCTCCGGCGAGATACCCCACAAGCGCCTGGAGGCGCTGGCCGAGGTGTTCGCCGAGGGCCCCGCCTTCGCCAGCGCCCTGGAACGGCTGCGCGACGAGCGCGTCCTGGTCCTCTGCGGCGCCCACGCCACCGGCCGCAACGCCGCCGCCGTGATGCTGCTGCACCGGCTGGGCGTGAGCACCGTCCACGCCCTGAGCCCCGAGACCCCGCCGGCCACGCTGAGCGCACAGCTCACCCGGCCCGGCGGGCACGTCCTGCGCGACCTGCCGCTGAGCCGCAACCGCCCGCTGCGCGACACCCACCTGTTCGCGGCCCGCGACCAGCTCAGGAAGGCCGACGGCTACCTCGTCGTCACCGTCGAGAACTCGCCGCACCTGCCCGGCGTCACCCCGTGCCCCTGGGTTCCGCCGGGCGCGCGGGACGTCGTACGGGCGCTGCTGGCCCGGCACCGGCCGGACGACGTCGACGCGTTGCTCGCCCTCGAACCGGTGACCGGTTTCCTCGCCGCCCCTGATCGCCGGCCGGCCGAGGCGGCCGCGTTCGCCGATTCGCTGGCCACGTACGACGGCGGCGCGCAGGCGCTGGCCCGGCTCGCGGATTTCGGGCAGGCCGCGGTGGAGAAGCAGTGCCGTGACTGGCTCAGCGACCCGGCGACCGGCCTTCGGGACAAGGCCTTCCTGCTCTCGCTCGCCGTCTTCGACCAGGCCCCGTACGTCCTCGCGGCCGAGCTCGCCGACAAGCTGTTCGTCCACTTCCAGCGGCTCCAGCATCCCGAACAGCCGTCGGAGATCCCGGTGTTCGGTCCGGCCCCCGAGGACCGGCTCGCGCTCGCCCGGGCCGAGGGCGAACTGCGGGACGAGCAGACGGAATGGGGGGCGGTGCCCCAGTTCATGTCCCGTTTCCGCGACGAACGCACCCCTCGGGTCCTGCTCACCGAGGTGTGGACGGGACATCCCTCGGCCCGCCCGGCACTCGTCGAGTGGCTGCGGCAACTCGCCCGCGACGGACGCCCGTTGGTGCGCACCCGGGCCGCCGCGGCCACCGCGCTGCTCGCCGCCGCCGACCTGCCCTCGACGATGGCGCTCCTGGTCGACGGCTGGGCCAGGTCCCGCGCCTTCGGCCCCCGTGTCACCGCCGCGAACACGCTGACGCTCGCCCTGCTCCTGGACCTGCCCGTCGTCCTGCGGCTGCTCACCCAGTGGTGCTCCGACAGCCATCCGGGCCGCCGCTGGACGGCCATCCGCGCCCTCGGCCTGCTCGCCCCGCTCCGCCCCGACCTCGCCGGGCCCGCGCTCGGCGCGCTCGCCGCCCGCGCCCGGGTGGACGCCAGCAGTCCGGCCGAGTACGCCAACCTCACCGAGTCCGCCGCCCTGTTGCTGTCCGGCGGCCCGGGCCGACGTCGCGCCGAGGTGCTCGCGGAGTTCGTACGGCTGCTGTACCTGGACACCCCGGCGGTCCGCGACCTCGCCCTCGCCGCGTTCGTGCGTGCCTGCGACAACGACGAGGACGGCGGGCTCGTCGGCTGGTACTCCGAGACCGGCATGTACGAGGCCGACGCGGCCCGCGACCTCGCCACCCTGTGGCGCACCGCCCTGAACGGCCACACCCACACGCGCCCGGCCCTCGACGCCCTGCGCGTCTGGGTGTACGTCGCCGGCCGCCGCGCGGACACCGCCCTGGCCCTGGAGTTGCTGCTGCCCGCGCTGGTCGTCACCGCGGACGACCGCAAGCGGCTCGACCACACGCTGCGCACGATGCGCGCCGAGGACGGCGGCCCGCGCCCCGCGCCGGCCGACCGCCTGCTCACCGTCCTGCACCCGGTGACCGCGCGCTGAACCACCTGTCCATGCCCTCAGATCCCGCCCGACCCGCAGACCCCGAGGAGTGTCCCGTGACGGAATTCCGCCGGCCGCCGGAGTGGCAGCAACAGGCCGACCGGCACACCGCGCTGATCGACCCGGTGCTGACCGTGCGCCCCATCTCACGGTTCGACTACACCGCGCGCAGACAGGTCGGCGCGATCGACCACGCCCTGGTCTTCGTGACCGCGAGCGGGTCCTACGACGTCTTCCTGCCGCCGCGCCGGCCGAGCCGGGCGGAGGCCGCGACCCGCCGCTACACCTCCGTCTACGAGGTGGACATGGGCAGTCATCCCGTGCGGCTGGAGCTCGAACTGCCCAGTGACGACGACGCGTTCGCGTTCGGCGTCACCGCCGACCTGACCTGGCGCGTGTCGGATCCGGTCGCGTTCGTGGTGAGCGGCGAGCGTGACGTACCGACCCGGCTGACCCGGGAACTCCAGCAGGCGGCCCGGCCGGTCACCCGGCGCTTCCCCATCGACGACAGCCCCGCCGCCGAGCGGGCCGTCCAGCGAGCGGTGGAGGAGGAGGGCGACTTCGCCGCGGGCACCGGTCTGACCGTGTCGTGCGTGGTGCGGCTGCGCCTGGACGACGACGCGATCGCCCACCGCCGGCGCAGGCGGACCCTCCGCTACGAGTCGGAGATGCTCGACCCCGAGCACGAGTACCGGCTCCGGCAGGCCCGCCTCGAGCACGAGCTGGAGGTGCTGCGCGAGCACCAGTCGCAGGAGCTGATCGCCCAGAAGATCGCCTTCCACCAGCACCACCTCCAGCACGGCGGTGTCGGCGCGTGGGCCTTCCACCTCGCCGCGCACCCCAGGGACACCCGGATGGTGATCCAGACCCTGCAGAAGGACCAGCTCGGCTCGATCCGCAAGGAGCTGGAGGTGATCGCCGGGGACACGCTGGAGGACTTCCAGAAGGCGGAGTCGGCCCGGTCCGTCCTGCGCTCCGTGGACGACCTGCTGCGCGAGCAGACACCCCCGGCCCTGCCGCCGGGCGCGCCGCCGCCCTCGCCGTACGGCGAAGCCCCCCAACCGCCCTACCCCGGGGCGCCGGCCCCGCAGCAGCCGTACGCGCCGGCCCCCCAGCAGCCGTACGTCCCGCAGCAGCCGTACGCGCCCGGCACGCCGTCCTACGCCCCCGGCACGCCGTCCTACGCCCCTGATGGGCCGACAGCTCGCTACGGCGCGCCGCAGGCCCCCTCTCAGGTCCCGTACGACCCGGCGGCACAGGGGTCCGCCGGGTCGTACGAGCAGACGGCACAGGGGCCCACCGGGTCGTACGAGCAGACGCTGTACGCCGTTCCGACGCCTCCCCCGCCGCCCATGCCCCCCGTCACCGACGGACCGGCACCCGCCGTGCCGCCCGCGCCCGGGGGGTACGCGGCGGAGCCACCCGAGGCCGGGTCCGCGTGACCACCCCCGACACCGTGTCCCCCGCTTCCTCCACCTCCGGCACCACCGGGAACCGGACCGCGGAGCGGCTGCTCGCCGAGGTGCGGGGGGAGATCGCCCGCGCCGACACCAAGGCATCCGTGCTGGTGGCGGCCCTGGGCATGACGGCCGGGGTGTTCACCGCGCTGCTGGCCGGCCGGGACTGGTCGCCGGGGCGGCTGTCCGGTCCCGGAGCCGCGGTCTGGTGGGCCGGGGCGGCCGCACTGGCGCTGTCGCTGGTCTCACTGCTGCTGGCGGTGCTGCCCCGCTACCGCACGGACGCGTGGGCCGCCGGACGGCCCCTCTGCTACTTCGGCGACATCCAACAGGCCGTGCGCGAGGGGCGGCTCGCCGAGGCCCTCGCCGACACCGACCGCGACCCGGCCGCCGGTCTGCTCGCCGCCCTCGCCGAGAACAGCGGGATCGCCGCGTCCAAGCACCGCTGGATCCGCGCCGGCCTGATCGCCTTCTGCACCGGCACCCTGCTGCTGCCCACCGCCCCGCTCATCGGCTGACGTCCCCGCCTCGAAGGAGCCACCATGCCCCACCCACCGAACCCGCCCGACCCGGCCCACCCGAGCCCGCCCTACCCGGACACCGCCACCTCGGGGCCCACATACCCGAACCCGCCCTACCCCGACGCCGCCATTCCGAGCCCCACATACCCGACCACCGGCCAGCCCGCCCATCCCCAGGCACCCGCATACCCGGAACCCACGGCAGCACCGACTTCTCAGCAACCGCAGCCGGGGGCGGCCTACTCGGGCGCAGGTACCGCCGCCTCCGGCACAGGGCCGGCCGCCTCCGGAAGAGGCTCGGCCTACCCTGCTTCGAATCCAGCCTCCCCGGGCCAGGGCCCGGCCTACCCCGATGCTGGTCCCAGCCACCCCGGAGCTGATCCGGCGTACCCGGGCGCTGGCCCTGGCCCCGGAGCTGATCCGGCGTACCGAGGCGCTGGTCCCGCCCCCGGAACTGGCCCGGCATACCCCGATGCCGGCCCCAGCTACCCCGGAACTGGTCCGGCATACCCTGACGTCGGCCGCGGCAACCCCGGAGCCGCTCCGACATACCCCGGAGCCGGCCCCAGCCACCCCGGAGCCGCTCCGACACACCCGGGTTCCGGCCCCAGCCACCCCGGAACCGCTCCGACATACCCGGGTTCCGGCCCGACCTCCGCCCCCTCAACTCCGACGTACCCGAGCCCCACGTACCCGGGCACAGGCCCGTCCCACCCGGGCTCCGGCCCCGCGTACCCCGACCCGGGTCAGGCGTACTCCCCGAACCCGACCGCCGGCCCCGTTCACCCCGGCCCGCCCCCGGCCCACGCCACACACCCGACCGCCGGCCCCGCCCACCCCGGCGCAACCACCGCCTCGCCTCCGTACGCGCACCCCGGCGCCGTACCGTCGCCACCCGCTGTCCCCGGTGTCACGCCCGCGCCGCCCCCGCCCGCTGCCGACGACCTCGACTACCGCCACCGTGGCGCCCGCGTGCACGTGGCCGAGCACCAGCGGGGGGCCGACGCCACGGCGGTCGGGCGGCTCGCGGTGCAGTTGCCGGGGGCGCTGGTGAGCCTCGCGCTGGTGAGTTCCCTGGCCCTGGGCCTGTTCGGGAGCGTCGTGGGGACGTTCGTGATCGTGGCCTGGGTCGCCTCCGGGCTGCTCGTCTTCCACCGGCCCACCGAACTGGCCTTCGCCCGGCACGTGCTCAAGCTCCGGCTGCCGACGCCGGACGAGCGGGCCCGGCTGGAACCCGTCTGGCACGAGGTCACCGCCCGCGCCGGCATCGAACGGGGCACCTACGAGCTGATGGTGGAGAACAGCGAGGAGCTGAACGCGGCGGCCGTGGCCGGCCATGTCGTCGGCGTCACCACGTACGCCCTGAACCGGATCCCGAGCAGCAACCTCGCCGCCGTACTCGCCCACGAACTCGGTCACCACACCGGCGGCCACGCCTGGGCCGGACTGCTCGGCTACTGGTACTCCCTGCCCGGCCGGATCGCCTGGGCGGCGACCAGGGCACTGGCGAGGTTCGCGCTCGCCGTGGCCGGCGTGTTCTCCGTGGCGGCGACCGGCTTCCTGATCCTGTTCATGAGCCTGATGGCGGTGGCCGCGTTCTTCGCCGCCTGGTACATCGCCGTCCCGCTGGTCGTCGCCCCCTATCTGCTCGCCTACGCGGGCCGGCGCGGCGAACTGCGCGCCGACCAGCAGGCCGCCGAACTCGGCTTCGCCCGCCAGCTCGCCGAGGTGCTGTACCACTTCCAGACCGAGGAGACGGCGGCCAAGGCGGCCCTCGTCGCCCAGGGACTGCAACTCCGCGAACCCGGCACCCTGGCCAGGCTCCTGTCCACCCACCCCGACCACCAGACCCGCCTGAGCGAACTGGAACCGTTCCTGCGCTTGACCCGCTGAGCCGGGGCCCCGCGTACCCGGACACGCCCGAAGGGCGCCCACCCCGTACGAGACGGGGTGGGCGCCCTTCGGTTCAAGCTGCTCGCTTACTGGTTGTACGGACCGTAGTCGTAGTCCTCCAGCGGAACGGCCTGGCCGGAGCCGGTGCCGAACGGCGAGTAGTCGATGTCGTCGTAGCCGACGGCCGAGTACATCGCGGCCTTGGCCTCCTCGGTCGGCTCGACCCGGATGTTGCGGTAGCGGGACAGACCCGTACCGGCCGGGATGAGCTTACCGATGATGACGTTCTCCTTGAGGCCGATGAGGCTGTCGGACTTGGCGTTGATCGCCGCGTCCGTCAGCACTCGGGTCGTCTCCTGGAAGGAGGCGGCCGACAGCCAGGACTCCGTCGCCAGCGAGGCCTTGGTGATACCCATCAGCTGCGGACGGCCGGAGGCCGGGTGGCCGCCTTCCTGGACCACACGACGGTTCTCGGTCTCGAACTTCGAACGCTCGACCAGCTCGCCGGGCAGCAGCTCCGCGTCGCCCGACTCGATGATCGTCACCCGGCGCAGCATCTGCCGGATGATGATCTCGATGTGCTTGTCGTGGATCGACACACCCTGCGAGTTGTAGACCTTCTGGACCTCGCCGACCAGGTGGACCTGGACGGCACGCTGACCCAGGATGCGCAGCACGTCGTGCGGGTTGGTGGCACCCACGGTGAGCTTCTGGCCCACCTCGACGTGCTCGCCCTCGCTGACCAGGAGTCGGGCGCGCTTGGAGATCGGGAACGCCGTCTCCTCGCTGCCGTCGTCCGGCGTGATGACGATCTTCTTGGTCTTCTCGGTCTCCTCGATCCGCACGCGGCCGGAGGCCTCGGAGATCGGGGCGACACCCTTCGGGGTACGGGCCTCGAAGAGCTCGACGACACGCGGCAGACCCTGCGTGATGTCGTCACCGGCCACACCACCGGTGTGGAAGGTACGCATCGTCAGCTGGGTACCGGGCTCACCGATGGACTGGGCGGCGATGATGCCGACCGCCTCACCGATGTCGACCAGCTTGCCGGTGGCCAGGGAGCGGCCGTAGCACATGGCACAGGTGCCGACGTGCGACTCGCAGGTCAGGATCGAACGCGTCTTGACCTCCTCGACACCGTGGCGCACGAGCTGGTCGATGAGCACGTCGCCCAGGTCCACGTTGGCCGGCGCGATCACCTTGCCGTCGATGACGACGTCCTCGGCGAGCATCCGGGCGTAGACGCTGGTCTCCACGTCCTCCGCCTTGCGCAGCACGCCACTGGCGTCCTTCGAGGCGATCCGCAGCTTCAGACCGCGCTCGGTGCCGCAGTCCTCCTCGCGGATGATGACGTCCTGCGAGACGTCCACCAGACGACGGGTCAGGTAACCCGAGTCGGCGGTACGCAGGGCGGTGTCCGCGAGACCCTTACGGGCACCGTGGGTGGAGATGAAGTACTCGAGGACGGACAGACCCTCACGGAAGGACGCCTTGATCGGACGCGGAATCGTCTCGTTCTTGGCGTTCGACACCAGACCGCGCATACCGGCGATCTGACGCATCTGCATCATGTTTCCTCGGGCACCCGAGTCGACCATCATGAAGATGGGGTTCGTCTTCGGGAAGTTCGCGTTCATCGCCTCGGCAACCTCGTTGGTCGCCTTGGTCCAGATCGCGATGAGCTCCTGCGTGCGCTCGTCCTTGGTGATCAGACCGCGCTCGTACTGCTTCTGGACCTTCTCGTCCTGCGCCTCGTACCCCTTGACGATCTCCTTCTTCGCCTCGGGAACGACGACGTCGGAGATGGCCACGGTGACACCGGAGCGGGTCGCCCAGAAGAAGCCGGCCGCCTTCAGGTTGTCGAGCGTCGCCGCCACGATGACCTTGGGGTAGCGCTCGGCCAGGTCGTTGACGATCTCGGAGAGCTGCTTCTTGCCCACCGAGTAGTCGACGAACGGGTAGTCCTCGGGCAGCAGCTCGTTGAAGAGCGCGCGGCCCAGGGTCGTCCGCAGGCGGAAGGAGTCACCCTGCTGCCACTCCGGCTCACCCTCCTCCTGCGCCGGCGGGGTCCAGCCGCGCGGCGGGATGGTGCCCACCGGGAAGCGGATGTCGATCGCCGACTGGAGCGCGAGCTCGCCGTTGTCGAACGCCATGGTCGCCTCGGCGGAGGAGCCGAACGCACGGCCCTCACCCTTGACGTCACGCAGTTCACCGTCGGTGGTGAGGAAGAACAGACCGAGGACCATGTCCTGGGTCGGCATCGTCACCGGACGGCCGTCGGCGGGCTTGAGGATGTTGTTCGAGGACAGCATCAGGATGCGGGCCTCGGCCTGCGCCTCCGCGGAGAGCGGCAGGTGGACGGCCATCTGGTCACCGTCGAAGTCCGCGTTGAACGCGGTGCAGACGAGCGGGTGGATCTGGATGGCCTTGCCCTCGACCAGCTGCGGCTCGAAGGCCTGGATGCCGAGGCGGTGCAGCGTCGGCGCACGGTTCAGCAGAACCGGGTGCTCGGCGATGACCTCTTCCAGGACGTCGTACACGACCGTGCGGCCGCGCTCGACCATCCGCTTGGCGCTCTTGATGTTCTGCGCGTGGTTCAGGTCGACCAGGCGCTTCATCACGAACGGCTTGAAGAGCTCCAGTGCCATGGCCTTCGGCAGACCGCACTGGTGCAGCTTCAGCTGCGGACCGACGACGATCACGGAACGCGCGGAGTAGTCCACACGCTTGCCGAGCAGGTTCTGACGGAAACGACCCTGCTTGCCCTTGAGCATGTCGGACAGCGACTTCAGCGGACGGTTGCCGGGGCCCGTGACCGGGCGACCACGACGGCCGTTGTCGAAGAGCGCGTCGACGGCCTCCTGGAGCATGCGCTTCTCGTTGTTCACGATGATCTCGGGCGCGCCGAGGTCGAGAAGCCGCTTCAGACGGTTGTTGCGGTTGATCACGCGGCGGTACAGGTCGTTCAGGTCGGAGGTCGCGAAGCGGCCACCGTCCAGCTGCACCATCGGACGCAGGTCCGGCGGGATGACCGGCACGCAGTCGAGCACCATGCCCTTGGGGCTGTTGCTGGTCTGCAGGAACGCGGAGACGACCTTGAGGCGCTTGAGCGCACGGGTCTTCTTCTGGCCCTTGCCGGTGCGGATGATCTCGCGAAGGCGCTCGGCCTCCTCGTCGAGGTCGAAGGACTCCAGGCGCTTCTGCAGCGCCGCGGCACCCATCGAACCGTCGAAGTACGTGCCGAAGCGGTCCCGCAGCTCGCGGTAGAGCAGCTCGTCGCCCTCGAGGTCCTGGACCTTGAGGTTCTTGAACCGGGTCCACACCTCGTCGAGACGGTCGATCTCGCGCTGCGCACGGTCGCGCAGCTGCTTCATCTCGCGCTCGGCGCCTTCGCGCACCTTGCGGCGCACGTCGGCCTTGGCACCCTCGGCCTCGAGCTCGGCCAGGTCGGTCTCGAGCTTCTTGGCGCGGGCCTCGAGGTCCGCGTCGCGGCGGTTCTCGACCTGCTGACGCTCGACGGAGACGTGCGCCTCCAGCGAGGGCAGATCACGCGTGCGACGCTCGTCGTCGACGTACGTGATCATGTACGCCGCGAAGTAGATGACCTTCTCGAGGTCCTTCGGGGCCAGGTCGAGCAGGTAGCCCAGACGCGACGGGACGCCCTTGAAGTACCAGATGTGGGTGACGGGAGCGGCCAGCTCGATGTGGCCCATCCGCTCACGGCGCACCTTGGCGCGAGTGACCTCGACGCCACAGCGCTCACAGATGATGCCCTTGAACCGGACACGCTTGTACTTGCCGCAGTAGCACTCCCAGTCCCGGGTCGGACCGAAGATCTTCTCGCAGAAGAGTCCGTCCTTTTCGGGCTTGAGCGTGCGGTAGTTGATCGTCTCGGGCTTCTTGACCTCGCCGTGGCTCCACTGACGGATGTCGTCAGCGGTGGCCAGACCGATCCGGAGCTCGTCGAAGAAGTTGACGTCGAGCACTATGCGTCAATCCCTCTCAGGGTTGTAAGTCATGGGGTCTGATACGGGGGTCCTGGGGCCGGAGGCCTTCATCGCGAAGGCCTCCGAACTCCCGTCAGACCTCTTCGACGCTGCTCGGCTCACGCCGGGACAGGTCGATGCCAAGCTCCTCCGCTGCGCGGAAGACGTCCTCGTCGGTGTCGCGCATCTCGATGGACATGCCGTCCGAGGACAGCACCTCCACGTTGAGGCACAGGGACTGCATCTCCTTGATGAGCACCTTGAAGGACTCGGGGATGCCGGGCTCGGGGATGTTCTCGCCCTTGACGATGGCCTCGTAGACCTTCACGCGACCGGTGACGTCGTCGGACTTGATGGTCAGCAGCTCCTGGAGGGCGTACGCGGCGCCGTATGCCTCCAGCGCCCACACCTCCATCTCACCGAAGCGCTGGCCACCGAACTGGGCCTTACCACCCAGCGGCTGCTGGGTGATCATCGAGTACGGACCGGTCGACCGGGCGTGCAGCTTGTCGTCGACCAGGTGGTGGAGCTTGAGGATGTACATGTAGCCGACCGAGATCGGCTCCGGGAACGGCTCGCCGGAGCGGCCGTCGAACATCCTCGCCTTACCGGACGGCAGGACCATGCGGTCGCCGTCGCGGTTCGGGATGGTGTGGTTCAGCAGACCCGCGAGCTCGTCCTCACGCGCACCGTCGAAGACGGGGGTGGCGACGTTGGTACCGGGGTCGACCTGGTCGGCGCCGATGACCTGCAGGCGCTTCGCCCAGTCCTCGCCGAGCCCGGAGACGTCCCAGCCGCGGCTGGCGAGCCAGCCGAGGTGGATCTCCAGAACCTGTCCCGGGTTCATTCGGGACGGCACACCGAGCGGGTTCAGGATGATGTCGACCGGGGTCCCGTCCTCGAGGAACGGCATGTCCTCGATGGGCAGGATCTTGGAGATGACACCCTTGTTGCCGTGACGGCCGGCGAGCTTGTCACCGTCCGTGATCTTGCGCTTCTGCGCCACGTAGACCCGAACCAGCTGGTTCACGCCCGGCGGCAGCTCGTCGCCCTCTTCACGGTCGAAGACGCGGACGCCGATGACCTTGCCGATCTCGCCGTGCGGCACCTTCAGCGAGGTGTCACGGACCTCACGGGCCTTCTCACCGAAGATCGCGCGCAGCAGGCGCTCCTCCGGGGTCAGCTCGGTCTCGCCCTTGGGAGTGACCTTGCCGACGAGGATGTCGCCGGCGACGACCTCGGCACCGATACGGATGATGCCGCGCTCGTCGAGGTCGGCGAGGACCTCCTCGGAGACGTTCGGGATGTCCCGGGTGATCTCCTCGGGGCCGAGCTTGGTGTCACGGGCGTCGACCTCGTGCTCCTCGATGTGGATCGAGGAGAGGACGTCGTCCTGCACGAGGCGCTGCGACAGGATGATCGCGTCCTCGTAGTTGTGACCCTCCCACGGCATGAACGCCACGAGCAGGTTCTTGCCCAGCGCCATCTCGCCGTTCTCGGTGGCCGGACCGTCGGCGAGGACCTGACCGGTGATGATCCGGTCGCCCTCGTTGACGATGACCTTCTGGTTCACCGAGGTGCCCTGGTTGGAGCGCGAGAACTTCGCGAGGCGGTACGTGATGTACGTGCCGTCGTCGTTGGCGGTGGTGATGTAGTCCGCGGAGACCTCCTGGACCACACCGTCCTTCTCGGCCTTGACCACGTCGCCGGCGTCGACGGCGGAGCGGTACTCCATGCCGGTGCCGACGAGCGGGGCCTCGCTCTTGATGAGCGGCACGGCCTGGCGCATCATGTTCGCGCCCATGAGGGCACGGTTGGCGTCGTCGTGCTCGAGGAACGGGATCATGGCGGTCGCGACCGACACCATCTGGCGCGGCGAGACGTCCATGTAGTCCACGTCGTCACCGGCGACGTAGTCGACCTCGCCGCCACGGCGGCGGACCAGGACGCGGTTCTCGGTGAAGCGCATGTCGTCGTCGAGCGTGGCGTTGGCCTGCGCGATGACGAACCGGTCCTCTTCGTCGGCCGTGAGGTAGTCGACCTCGTCGGTGACGATTCCGTCGGTGACCCGGCGGTACGGCGTCTCGACGAAGCCGAACGCGTTGACCCGGCCGTAGGAGGCGAGCGAGCCGATCAGACCGATGTTCGGGCCTTCGGGCGTCTCGATCGGGCACATGCGGCCGTAGTGCGACGGGTGCACGTCACGGACCTCGAAGCCGGCCCGCTCACGGGAGAGACCACCCGGGCCAAGAGCCGACAGACGGCGCTTGTGGGTGAGACCCGACAGCGGGTTGTTCTGGTCCATGAACTGCGACAGCTGGCTGGTGCCGAAGAACTCCTTGATGGAGGCGACGACCGGCCGGATGTTGATCAGGGTCTGCGGCGTGATCGCCTCGACGTCCTGAGTCGTCATGCGCTCGCGGACGACCCGCTCCATACGCGCCAGACCCGTACGGACCTGGTTCTGGATGAGCTCGCCGACGCTGCGCAGGCGACGGTTGCCGAAGTGGTCGATGTCGTCGGTCTCGACGACGATCGTCTGACCGCTGTCGGAGGTCGTCTCGGTCTCGCCGGCGTGCAGCTTCACCAGGTACTTGATCGTCGAGATGATGTCCTCGACGGTCAGGACGCCCGCGTCCAGCGGAGCGTCCGCACCCAGCTTCTTGTTGACCTTGTAACGGCCGACCTTGGCGAGGTCGTAGCGCTTGGGGTTGAAGTAGAGGTTCTCGAGCAGCGTCTGCGCGGCCTCACGGGTCGGGGGCTCGCCCGGACGCAGCTTGCGGTAGATGTCGAGCAGCGCGTCGTCCTGGCCCTGGGTGTGGTCCTTCTCCAGGGTGGCGCGCATGGACTCGTACTCGCCGAACTCCTCGATGATCTGCTCGGTCGTCCAGCCGAGGGCCTTGAGGAGGACGGTGACGGACTGCTTGCGCTTGCGGTCGATGCGGACACCGACCATGTCGCGCTTGTCGATCTCCATCTCCAGCCAGGCACCCCGGGACGGGATGATCTTGGAGGAGAAGATGTCCTTGTCGGACGTCTTGTCGATCGAGGAGTCGAAGTAGACGCCCGGCGAGCGGACCAGCTGCGACACCACGACACGCTCGGTGCCGTTGATGACGAAGGTGCCCTTGTTGGTCATGAGCGGGAAGTCGCCCATGAAGACCGTCTGGGACTTGATCTCGCCGGTCTCGTTGTTGGTGAACTCGGCGGTGACGAAGAGCGGGGCGGCGAACGTGAAGTCGCGCTCCTTGCACTCGTCGATGGAGTTCTTCGGAGGCTCGAAGCGGTGGTCACGGAACGTCAGGGACATCGACCCGGAGAAGTCCTCGATCGGGGAGATCTCCTCGAAGATCTCCTCCAGACCTGACTTCCTGGGGACGTCCTGTCCACTGTCCAGAGCCGCCTCGACACGAGCCTTCCACGCGTCGTTGCCGAGCAGCCAGTCGAAACTTTCGGTCTGCAGCGCAAGAAGGTTCGGAACCTCGAGGGGCTCCTTGATCTTTGCAAAGGAGATGCGCAGCGGGGCGGTGCTGGCGCCGTTGTTCATATTCGCGGTCGAGGCAGTGCGCGAGGCGGCCAAGAGGGGGTCCTTCCGAGGGCTCGGACTCACTACGCGCGTACCGGTCCCTCTCCGGCGCACAGGGACAGACGTTTCCTTCACGGGCCAGAAGTGGCCAGGTCAGGGACGGTCCGGTCGTCTGTGCTCAAGTGAGGGCATGCCCCTGGTGACGGGCAGGGAGCAGCTAACAGGCAGCGCAAAGGGTCAGTGTAGCCACTCGGCACACTGATGTCCAATGCGGGTTTTTCGAGACCCTCGTTGTTCCCGACACCTGCGCAAGCCCACGCCCTCAATGCACGTTGATACTGCCCTCTTCGCCATCGATCCATGCCTCGGACCCGGATCCTTGTGACGACGCGTCCTGAGAATTGCGCGCTGCGTGCGGTTCGTCAAGGCCCCACTGCCCAAACCTGGTGCTGCGACCGTCACGTGCCGCCGCCACCACGGGCACTCGGAGACACGACGATGATCACCATACTCCGCGCACCTCTCCCCGCAAGGCTGCCGCAACCGGCCTCCCCTGAACGCCGAAGAGCGACCACCCAGATGGATGATCGCTCTTCTGTGCGTCAGCGTTACAGGCCCCTTACGGGGCCTGTCGCCCGCGGCCGCAGCGGCCCGCGCGGGGCCGTGCGGTCGCGTGAGGTGTTACTTGACCTCGACGGAGGCGCCGGCGCCCTTGAGGGCCTCGGCGGCCTTCTCGGCGGCGTCCTTGGCGACCTTCTCGAGAACGGGCTTCGGGGCGCCGTCCACGAGGTCCTTGGCCTCCTTGAGACCCAGGGAGGTCAGCTCGCGCACGACCTTGATGACCTGGATCTTCTTCTCGCCGGCACCGGTGAGGACGACGTCGAACTCGTCCTGCTCCTCGGCAACCTCAGCGGCGGCGGCCGGGCCGGCCGGGGCAGCGGCGACCGCGGCGGCGGCGGTGACGTCGAACTTCTCCTCGAACGCCTTCACGAACTCGGAGAGCTCGATGAGGGTGAGGGTCTCGAACTGCTCGAGCAGCTCTTCCTGGGACAGCTTCGTCGCCATGTGGGCGATCCTTCCACTAATTCGGCTGGTGCCGATGTACATGTGAGGCGGGCGTACGTTCGGCCCGCTGCGACCGTCGCCTCAGGCGGCGGTCAATGCGCGAGCCGAGTTACTCGGCACCGCCCTGCTCGGCCAGCTTGACCCGAAGCGCCTCCGCGGTGCGGACGAACTTCGAGGGCAGCGCCTGGAAGAGCGAGGCAGCCTGGGACTGCTTGCCCTTGAAGGCACCCGCCAGCTTGGCGAGCAGAACCTCGCGGGACTCGAGGTCCGCGAGCTTCTTGATCTCGTCGGCGGAGAGCGCCTTGCCGTCAAGGACACCGCCCTTGATGACGAGGTTCGGGTTGTCCTTGGCAAAGTCACGAAGACCCTTCGCCGACGTCACCGGGTCACCGGTGATGAAGGCGACCGCCGTCGGACCGTTGAACAGGTCGTCGAGCGTCGAGATCCCGGCCTCGTTGGCCGCAATCTTGGTCAGCGTGTTCTTCACCACGGCGTACTGGGCGTCTTCACCGAGCGAACGACGCAGCGTCTTGAGCTGCGACACGGTGAGACCCCGGTACTCGGTCAGCACGGCGGCGTTCGAGCTGCGGAACTGGTCCGCGAGCTCGGCTACCGCGGCAGCCTTGTCGGGCCTTGCCATAGAGCGTCGGCCTCCTTCCGGGTGATGAGGACCGCTCGCAAGGGGCCGGGGAAAACGAAACGCCCCGGCGCAGGCGCACGGGGCGTGACTCGACCGGTGTCCGCAGCGTGAGCGGCGGTACCGGGAGTTCATCCACAGTCACCTGCGCGGGTCGTCCGCAGTTCTACGGATCCTTCGGCCACCGCACCCTCTTGCGAGCGCACAGCGACGACCAGCGGTCTTTGGCTTCTTCAGGAGAGTACGTGACCGGCTCGCCGCGAGGCAAATCCGGTCGTGCGAGCCTCAGCTCTCGGCGCCGGAGGCGTCCTTCATCATCTCCGCGAGGTCGACCGTGTCCTTGGCGGGTGGGGCGGTGACCGTCACGGGCTTGTTGATGTCGAGGAAGGTGATGGTCATGTCGAGGGGGCCCTTGTCGGCGTCTCCGCGCATGCGGAACTTCTTGGTGTGGTCGTCGCCGTCGATCCACATGTCCATCACGAGCGAGTCGACGCCCATCTTCTCGTACTGCGCGATGCTCTTCTCGCGGGTCTTGCGGGTGGCCTTGTCCTTGCCCTTGAGGGAGGCCTCGAGCTCGTCGAGGGTGACGTTGCCCTGGTAGTGGGTGGTCTTCACCCCGTCGACGGTCTCGGTGCCGACCTTCTTCACGTCCTTGGAGCCGGTGAGGAAGGTGGACTCGGTCGCCGGGTTCTGGTCGGCCTGGCCGGCCCCGAGCTGGGCGGGGTTCAGCTGCTTGTCGGCGCCGAGCGCGGACATGTCGAACTTGATCCAGCTCTTGCCGTCCATCTCCTTGGCGGCCTGGGCGCCCCCGCCGATGTACATGGCCTTGTCGACGAGCCGGATCTCCACCTTGCCGTCGGCGCCCTTGTCCTGAGCGGTGATCTTCATGCTCATCGCCGGCGGCTTGACGCTCATCGCCGCCTCGCCGTTCACCCGGCCCGCGTCCGGAACCTTGCCGGTCATCGTGTAGCGGAAGGACGTGATGGTCTCGGCGTTCTTCGCGGCCTTGGCGACGGCCGCGGCCGGCTCCATGGCGGGCGACTCGTCGTCGCCCTTGGCACACCCGACCGCACCGCCCGCGAGGGCCAGGGCGGCGAGGCCGGCACCCGCCGCGCGACGGCGTGCGGAACCACGTACGGAAGTCTTCAAGATTCCCCCCAAGGAATGCATGGCTGATACACAGCAAGGCCGAGAGCCTATCCCAGGGGACTCGAATGGTCTTCCGAATTCCCCCTGTTCGCAGGCGACTTCGGCCCTCCCTGCCGGCCCCCTGGCCCGCGGGCGCCCGGGGTCGCCGGAGCGGCTCAGGACGTCGCGCCGGTCCCGCCGGTCGCGCCCTGCTGCCGCATCAGCGCCGTGAAGTCCTCGGTGTCGCCGGCCGGCGGCTCCTCGGCCGAGACCCGCACCCCGTAGTCGCTGTAGTAGGCGGTCTGGGTCAGCTCCCCGGTCGTCATCCGGCCCTTCTCGACCTTCTTGACCAGCAGGTTCCGGTCGTTGACCCAGATGTCGACGGTCTCGGTCGTGACCCCGGCCTGCTCGAGCTGCTTCTTCAGGTCGGCCAGCTTGCTCTTGTCGAGGCCGGAGTTCGCACCGGTCAGCTCGGCGACGTCGACCGTGCCCGAGTAGTGCGTGGTGTCCTCACCGCGCACCTTCTCCGTGCCGGTCTTCCGTACGTCCCCGGAGGCCAGCAGGAGCTTCACCGACTGGTTGGGGGTGGTGTTCTGCATCTGGTCCTTGAGGTAGGCGCCGGAGCTGCCGCCGAGTGCCTCGAGTTCGTCGTACGGGTATCGGATCCAGTGCTTGCCGCCCGTCTGCGCGGCGAACTTCTCGCCCATCCTGGCGTAGTAGGCGTCGGGCAGGTAGCGCGCCTCCATGGACGTGCTGCCGAGCCTGCGCATCGTGTCGGCGATCGTGCCGCCGGTGTACGTGATGGTCAGGGTGCCGGAGAGGCCGTCGCCCCAGCCGAGGGCGCCGTCGGCCGTCATGGACATCAGCGAGCCCATGGTGGTGGTCGACTCGACCTTGGCGGAGTCGGCCGCGTCGGTGGACTTCTCCGCGGTGCGCAGGGCGGCCATGGGACTGAGACGCGCGGAGCCCCCGCCCGAGGTCCCGCCGGACCCCTGGTCGCCCGTGCCGGAGTTCCCGGATCTCCCGGAGGAGTTAGGGGAGTCGGCGGAGTTGCAGGCGGCCACTGCGGTCAGCGCGGTCAGTGCCGCTATGGACAGGGTCACGCGGCGCACGGTCGTGCTCTTCATTCGTCCCACCCCTATGCGAATCCTGTGCCTGCCCGCACGCTAGCGCAGGGCACCGACACCCGTACCGACAAAGGGGACGGGCCCCGCAACCTCGAAGGTTGCGGGGCCCGTGACCGGATGTGGTGAGCCGTCAGGCTCAGACCGCGGCCGGGTCCTCCTCGACGAGGAGGTTGCGGGTGCGGTTCGAGTCGATCGGAATGCCGGGGCCGATCGTGGTGCTGATCGCGGCCTTCTTGATGTACCGACCCTTGGCGGCGGACGGCTTCAGACGGAGGATCTCCTCCAGCGCCGCGCCGTAGTTCTCCACCAGCTTGGTGTCGTCGAAGGACGTCTTGCCGATGATGAAGTGCAGGTTCGAGTGCTTGTCGACGCGGAACTCGATCTTGCCGCCCTTGATCTCGTTGACGGCCTTGACGACGTCCGGGGTCACGGTGCCGGTCTTGGGGTTCGGCATGAGACCACGGGGACCGAGCACGCGGCCGAGGCGGCCGACCTTGCCCATGAGGTCCGGGGTGGCGACGACGGCGTCGAAGTCCAGACGCCCCTTCGCCACCTCGTCGATGAGTTCGTCGGAGCCGACGATGTCGGCGCCCGCGGCACGCGCGGCCTCGGCACGGTCGCCGGTCGCGAAGACCAGGACCCGGGCGGTCTTGCCGGTGCCGTGCGGGAGGTTCACGGTGCCACGGACCATCTGGTCGGCCTTGCGCGGGTCGACACCCAGACGGAAGGCGACCTCGACGGTGCCGTCGAACTTGGACGTGGAGGTCTCCTTGGCGAGACGGACGGCCTCGAGCGGGGCGTAGAGCTTCTCCCGGTCGATCTTGGCGTCCGCAGCGCGGAGGGACTTGCTGCGCTTGCTCACTACTGCTCCTGTGTGTCTTGAGGAGTCGTGGTTGGGGCCGAGCAGGCCCTGCCACGGTGCTACGAAGGTGCTACGGGGCTGGGGATCAGCCCTCGACCGTGATGCCCATGGAACGGGCGGTGCCGGCGATGATCTTCGACGCGGCGTCCAGGTCGTTGGCGTTCAGGTCGGGGAGCTTAGTCGTGGCGATCTCACGGACCTGCGCCTCGGTGATCTTGGCGACCTTGGTCTTGTGCGGCTCGCCCGAGCCCTTCTCGACACCGGCGGCCTTGAGGATCATCTTCGCGGCCGGCGGGGTCTTGGTGACGAAGGTGAAGGAGCGGTCCTCGTAGACCGTGATCTCCACCGGGATCACCCAGCCACGCTGCGACTCGGTCGCCGCGTTGTAGGCCTTGCAGAACTCCATGATGTTCACGCCGTGCTGGCCCAGCGCGGGGCCGACCGGCGGGGCCGGGTTCGCCGCACCGGCGTTGATCTGGAGCTTGATGAGCCCCGTGACCTTCTTCTTCTTGGGAGGCATTCCGGGTCCTCTTTCGTTTTCGCCTACCTACGTCCGAGTCGCCCCGGACGGCTGCCTGCGCCCGGGCCAATGATCCGGATGGAGGCATACCGCACAACGATAACGGGTATCTGTGCGCGGCCAAAAACCGAGCAGGTCAGACCTGCTGCGAGAGCCTGTCTGACCTGCTCGGAAGACGTACGTCCAGAAGGTGCTAGTTCTTCTGGATCTGGTCGAAGGAGAGCTCGACGGGCGTCTCGCGCCCGAAGATCTCGACCAGGCCCTTGACCTTCTTGGAGTCGGGGTTGATCTCGTTGATGGTCGCCTGCAGCGTGGCGAACGGGCCGTCGGTGACGGTGACCGAGTCGCCCACCTCGAAGTCCAGCACCTGGACCTCGACCTTGCGCTGCGGAACCGGCTTGCCCTCGGCCTCGGCGGCCTCGCGGGCGGCCTTCTCCTCGGCCTCCGGGGCGAGCATCTTGACGATCTCGTCCAAGGTCAGCGGGTAGGGGTCGTAGGCGTTGCCCACGAAGCCGGTGACGCCGGGGGTGTTGCGGACGACGCCCCAGGACTCGTTCGTCAGGTCCATGCGCACCAGCACGTAGCCGGGGAGCTTGTTCTGGCGAATGGTCTTGCGCTCGCCGTTCTTGATCTGCGCGACCTCTTCCTGCGGCACCTCGGCCTGGAAGATGAAGTCCTCGACGTTCAGCGAGACGGCACGCTGCTCGAGGTTGGTCTTCACGCGGTTCTCGTAACCGGCGTAGGTGTGGATGACGTACCACTCGCCGGGCAGGAGGCGCAGTTCCTCGCGCAGGGCGGTGACGGGGTCGACCGGCTCCGGCTCTTCCGCCGGCTCCTCGGCCTCGTCGGCCTCATCGGAAACTGCCAGGTCGGCAGCGTCGACGTCCTCGTCCTCGACGTCCTCGCCGGACTCGTCCTCGACGTGGAGGGCGGTCTCCTCGGCGGGCTCGCCCAGTGCGGCTTCCGCAGCCTCGAACTCGTCTGCCTCGTCCGCGCCCTCGACGATGTCGAGTTCGTCATCCACGGACTCGTCCGGCTCGACGGCCTCGTTCACGTTCGGGTCAGACACGGTGGCTGCTTCTTCCTCGTTACATGGGGGTGGAACACGCGAAAGGGGCGCCGGTGACGGCGCCCTTCGCTCTTGGCTCAGCCGAAGACGTACTTGGCGGCGTGATCGAGCCCATAGTCAATCACGGTGACCAGGCCGATCATGATGATGACGAAGACGATCACCACGGTCGTGTAGGTCGTCAGCTGGTTGCGCGAAGGCCATACGACCTTGCGGAGCTCCGCGACCACCTGACGGTAGAACAGCGCGAGGCGCTTCAGCGGGCCCTTCTTCGCGCGCTTGCCGCCCTTGCGAGTCTTCTTGGACTCCGGCGCCTCATCCTGGGCATCAGGCATGTCGATGGAGCCCACGGCGTCCGTCACTCGTCCTCACCTGATTCCGGGTCGTGGCCGTGCCGCGCCCGGTCTGAGCCGCACGGCGGTGCATTACTGTACGTGCATGCGCACACATCCTGGCGAAGGAGTGTGTGTAGCAGGGCCGGAGGGACTTGAACCCCCAACCGCTGGTTTTGGAGACCAGTGCTCTACCAATTGAGCTACGACCCTTTGTGTGTCCCCCAACGTACCGCATCCAACCGGGTGCACGGTGTGCACCGGCTGAGCGCAGCCCGCAGAAGGCCAACGAGGTGAGAGTGTACGTGGTCTGTGGCCGGGCGTCGAACAGAAAGCGCCCGTACGGGCCTTGTCCACGGAAGATCGCCCAGCATGGAGGGCGAATCCGGACGGTTGTTCAGTTGTTGTTCAGTCTGTGAAACCCGCGTGCCGGGGGCGTTTCCGGTCTGAAACGATGGGGCCATGAGCGCTGCAACCCCTCCCACCGAGCGCCGGGTCTCCGCCCGCGTCGGCGCGATCTCCGAGTCCGCCACCCTCGCCGTGGATGCCAAGGCCAAGGCCCTGAAGGCCGCCGGTCGTCCGGTGATCGGCTTCGGCGCCGGTGAACCGGACTTCCCGACCCCGGACTACATCGTCGAAGCCGCGATCGAGGCCTGCAAGAACCCCAAGTACCACCGCTACACGCCGGCCGGTGGTCTGCCCGAGCTGAAGGCCGCGATCGCCGCGAAGACCCTGCGCGACTCGAACTACGAGGTCGACCCCTCGCAGATCCTCGTCACCAACGGCGGCAAGCAGGCCATCTACGAGGCGTTCGCCGCGATCCTCGACCCGGGCGACGAGGTCATCGTCCCGGCTCCGTACTGGACGACGTACCCGGAGTCGATCCGTCTGGCCGGCGGTGTCCCCGTCGAGGTCGTCGCGGACGAGACGACCGGCTACCGCGTCTCGGTGGAGCAGCTGGAGGCGGCCCGCACGGAGAAGACGAAGGTCGTCCTGTTCGTCTCCCCCTCCAACCCGACCGGCGCGGTCTACAGCGCCGAGGACGCCGAGGCGCTCGGCCGCTGGGCCGTCGAGCACGGCCTGTGGGTGCTGACCGACGAGATCTACGAGCACCTCGTCTACGGCAACGCCACGTTCACCTCGCTGCCCGCGATCCTGCCGGAGCTGCGCGACAAGTGCATCGTGGTCAACGGCGTCGCGAAGACCTACGCCATGACCGGCTGGCGGGTCGGCTGGATCATCGGCCCGAAGGACGTCGTCAAGGCAGCGACGAACCTGCAGTCGCACGCCACGTCGAACGTGTCCAACGTGGCGCAGGTGGCGGCCCTGGCCGCGGTCTCCGGCGACCTGGACGCGGTCGCGAAGATGCGCGAGGCCTTCGACCGCCGCCGCAAGACGATCGTGCGCATGCTCAACGAGATCGAGGGCGTGCTCTGCCCGGAGCCCGAGGGCGCCTTCTACGCGTACCCCTCGGTGAAGGCGCTGATCGGCAAGGAGATCAGGGGCAGGCGCCCGCAGAACACGGTGGAGCTGGCCGCGCTGATCCTCGAGGAGGTCGAGGTCGCGGTCGTCCCGGGTGAGGCGTTCGGCACACCGGGCTACCTGCGGCTGTCGTACGCCCTGGGTGACGAGGACCTCGTCGAGGGCGTGAGCCGGATCCAGAAGCTGCTGGCGGAGGCCACGGACTGAGCCCGCTCACCGCGAGCGGGCCGGCGGGCCGTTTCCCTCGGGGAGGCGGCCCGCTTCTTCGTGTCTTCGTGCGAGCAAGACCACGATCGGGGAAAGCGCTACCGGGAGGGCGGGCAGGTGCGGCAGGATTCCGGAATGGAGCGTGTACGTGATGTCTCTGAGCTGCCCAAAGCCCATCTGCACCTGCACTTCACCGGGTCGATGCGTGCCACCACCGTGCTGGAACTGGCCGACAAGCACGGCGTGCGGCTGCCCGACGCGCTGACCGGGGCGCTGACCAGCGGGGAGCCACCGAAGCTGCGGGCCACCGACGAGCGGGGCTGGTTCCGCTTCCAGCGCCTGTACGACGCGGCGCGCTCGTGCGTGCGGGAGCCGGAGGACATCCAGCGCCTGGTGCGGGAGGCCGCGGAGGAGGACGTCAAGGACGGCTCCGGCTGGCTGGAGATCCAGGTGGACCCGACGTCGTACGCCCCTCGGCTGGGCGGTCTGATCCCGGCGCTGGAGATCATCCTGGACGCGGTGCGGACGACGTCGCGCGAGACGGGCCTCGGCATGCGGGTCCTGGTCGCCGCGAACCGTATGAAGCACCCCCTGGACGCCCGGACGCTGGCCCGCCTGGCCGTGCGCTACGCGGATCAGGGAGTGGTCGGCTTCGGCCTGTCGAACGACGAACGCCGGGGCATGGCGCGGGACTTCGACCGTGCCTTCGCCATCGCGCGGGAGGGTGGCCTGCTGTCCGCCCCGCACGGCGGCGAGCTGACCGGCCCCGCGTCCGTGCGCGACTGCCTGGACGACCTGCACGCGGACCGGCTGGGCCACGGGGTGCGGGCGGCGGAGGACCCACGCCTGCTGAAACGGCTGGCGGACCGGGGGATCACCTGCGAGGTCTGCCCGGCGTCGAACGTGGCCCTCGGCGTGTACGAGAAGCCGGCGGACGTCCCCCTGCGGACCTTGTTCGACGCCGGGGTGCCTCTGGCGCTGGGCGCCGACGACCCCCTGCTGTTCGGCTCCCGCCTGGCGGCCCAGTACGAGATCGCCCGCCGCCACCACGCGTTCACCGACGCGGAGCTGGCGGAACTGGCCCGCCAGTCGATCCGGGCCTCGGCGGCACCCGAGGACATGCGGGAGAAGCTGCTGGCCGGCGTGGACGACTGGCTGACCGCCTGAGCGGGTGCCTAGAGGCTGACCCCGACCGTCACCGGCTCGTTGACCAGCGTGATCCCGAAAGCCTCGCGCACCCCGGCGACGACCTCACGGGCCAGCGCGAGCAGGTCCTCGGTGCTGGCCGCACCGCGGTTGGTGAGGGCGAGGGTGTGCTTGGTGGAGATGCGGGCGGGTCCGGTGCCGTACCCCTTGGTGAAGCCCGCCTTGTCGATCAGCCAGGCGGCGGAGGTCTTGGTGTGCCCCTCCCCCGCCGGGTAGGCGGGGGGCTGCGTCTCCGCGCCGAGCCGCTCCCGCACGCGCGCGTGGAACGCCGTGAACTCCTCGTCGGTGAGGATCGGGTTGGTGAAGAAGGACCCCGCCGACCAGGTGTCGTGGTCCTCGGGGTCGAGGACCATGCCCTTACCGGAGCGCAGTTTCAGCACGGTCTCGCGGGCCTTGCCCAGGGGCACGCGGTCGCCGGGCTCCACGCCGAGGGCGCGGGCCGTCTCGGCGTACTTGAGCGGTGCGGACAGTCCGTCCGCGTCCGCCAGCTCGAAGCGGACCCGCAGGACGACATACCGCTCGGGGTCGGCCTTGAAGCGGCTGTGGCGGTACGAGAAGGCGCACTCGGCGTTCGGGACGGTGACCGTCTCGCGGGCGACGCGGTCGTACGCGACGACCTCGGTGATCGTCGAGGAGACCTCCTGGCCGTACGCCCCCACGTTCTGGATGGGGGTGGCGCCCGCCGAGCCCGGGATGCCGGCGAGGCACTCCACACCGGCGAGTCCGGCCTCCACGGTGCGGGCGACGGCGTCGGTCCACACCTCGCCGGCGGCCAGCTCCAGCCGGGTGCCGTCGAGGGCGAAGCCCTTGGTGGCGATCACGAGCGCGGTGCCCGCGAAGCCCTTGTCCCCGATGACGAGGTTGGAGCCGCCGCCGATGAGCAGCAGGGGCGTGCCGCTGTCGTCGGCCTCGCGGACGGCGGCGATCACCTCGGCGTCGGTCTGCGCGGTGACCAGCCGGGTGGCGGGGCCGCCCAGCCGGAAGGTGGTCAGCGGGGCGAGGGGGGCGTCGTGGAGTTCCTGCACGCGCCCAAGACTACGAGACGGCACTGACAGCCCCGACCGTCCCAAGCCACCGGGAACGGCCCGGCCGTCGGGCCGAGCCGTTTCCTCGTGTCCACGCGCGCATGCTCGCGCGGGCGAAGTCAGCCAAGGCGCCGGAACGCCTCGTTCCAGTCCACCGGAAGGCTGTCGCTCGTCGTCGTCCAGGTGGCGAACTTCGCGTCCCGCATCTGCGCGGCCAGCCCCCTGGACGTCGGCGCGTGGGTGCCCGTACGGGCGAAGTCCTTGAGCGCCTCGGCCGACTCCCAGGCGGAGAGGGTCCAGAAGGTCCGCCGGAACGGCTGTGCCCTGAGGGATGCCCCGTAGGCACCGGGGGCGCTGCTCACCTGCCGCCACACTCCCGGCGTGCGGGCCAGGAATCGGAGCGCTCCCCAGACGGTGCGGGTCTCGAAACGGGAGGCGAAGACATGGACGTCGGTGGACCGGGGCGGGGTGTTCGGCACGGTCCAGGGAAGGGTGGGCACGTCGGGCTCCTCTCGGTGTCGCGAAGCAGTGGTCGGGCGGTGGCTCTGTGCGTCAGCCGGTCACTCGATCAGTGGGCCGGGGGGCCACGGGGGCCAGGGGTCAGTGGGAGGCGGCGGTCTCGGGGACTCGGGCGGGGGCCTGCGCCGTCGCGTTCTCGGCGGGGACGTCGGGACGTCGGGCCGGGATGGCCAGCGCCGCGAATCCGGCGAGTGCCACCACCACGCCACCGGTCATCAGCGCGGGGCGCAGTCCGTCGACGAACGCCTGGCCGCTCTCGTAGCCGCCCTGGGCGGAGAAGATCGACGCCATGACGGCGATGCCGAGCGCGCCGCCCACCTCGCGCAGGGCGTTGTTGGCGCCGGAGGCGACGCCCTGTTCCCTGGGCAGAACGCTGGACATCACCAGGTTGGCGGCCGGGGCGAAGTACAGGCCCATTCCGATGCCGCTGATGATCAGGCCGGGCAGCTGGATCGCGTAGGAGGCGTCGGCGGTGACCACGGCGGCCATGTAGCCGAGGCCGACGGCCTGGAGGAAGAGGCCGGTGGCGACGACCGGGCGGCCGCCGACGCGGTCGGAGAGGATGCCGGCGATCGGCGCGACGATCATCGGCATACCGGTCCAGGGCAGCATCCGCAGGCCCGCCTCGGTGGGCGAGTAGCCGAGCACGCCCTGCATGTACTGGCTGAGCAGGAAGATCGAGCCGAACATGCCGAGGAACATCAGCAGGCTCGCCACGTTGATGCCGGTGAAGGCCCGGGAGCGGAACAGCCGCATCGGCAGCATGGGGTTCTTGGCGCGGACGCTGTAGAGCACGAAGCCGACGAGCAGCGCGGCTCCGGCGAACAGGCCGGTCAGGACCATGGAGCTGCTCCAGCCGTCGGCGGGCCCGCGGACCAGGCCGTAGACGATCCCGAAGAGGCCGCCGCTGGCGAGCAGGGTGCCCGGGATGTCGAGCGGGGCGCCGGTGCCGTGCGACTCGGCGAGGCGGAGGCGGGCCAGCGGCAGCAGGGCCAGGCCCAGCGGGACGTTCAGCCAGAAGATCCAGTGCCAGGAGATGTGTTCGGTGAGGGCGCCGCCGATCAGCGGTCCGGAGGCCACCGCGAGTCCGTTGACGGCTCCCCAGATGCCGTACGCCATCCCGCGCTTGGCGGCGGGCACGGCGGCGGTCAGGAGGGTCAGCGTCAGGGGCATCATGATCGCGGCGCCGACGCCCTGGACCGCGCGGGCGGCGATGAGGGCGTCGATGCCGGACGCCATGGCCGCGGCGGCGGAGGCGCCGGTGAAGACGGTGAGTCCGACGAGGAAGAGCCGGCGACGGCCGAACCGGTCACCGAGCGCCGCGCCGAACATCAGCAGGACGGCGAAGGTGAGCGTGTAGGCACTCACGGTCCATTCCAGGTCGTCCATCGCTCCGCCGAGATCCTTGCGGATGGAGGGCAGGGCGGTGGTGACGACGAGGTTGTCGAGGGCCGCCATGAACCCGGCGACGCTGGTGATGACGAGGGCCCAGACGGCTCCCCCGCGAGGTTCGGTCTGCTGTGACATCGCTCCCCCAGAGAGTGATCACGATTTTGATTAGTTATTGATGACTAACTTTTACGCTCAGAGAGAGGCCCTGAAAATGCCTTCCTTCACTGATCCCGCGTGCCGCACTCCTCCCCCCTGCGGCTCGATCCGGCCCTTCTACGCCTCGAGCCGGCCCGTCAGCCGCGCCGACGGGTAGAGCCCTTCCCAGACCCGGTGCTCGGGCGGAAACCCCATGCCCACCAGGCAGTTGATGAGCATGCCGTACGCCAGGAAGGTCGTCGTCTCGTTCACGTCGGCGCCGAGGGGCAGGTGGACGGTGTCCCACAACCGCATCCAGCCGGCCCGTACCGTCTCGCCGAACTCGTGGTCACCGGCCTGCTCGGCGGCGGCCACCGCCACGTACATCTGCATCTGCATCATCAGCCGCTCGGGGTGTTCCGCGATGACCTTGGTGTACGCGTTCGCCATGGCATGCAGGGCCTCTTCCCCCGAGAGCCCGTCGGACGCCTCCTCGAAGGTACGGATGGTGTCCTCCACGCACCGCTCGGCGGCCGCCAGGAAGATCGCCTTCTTGCCCGGGAAGAGCCGGAAGAGATACGGCTGCGAGACACCGACACGCTTGGCGATCACCTCGGTCGACGTCCCGTGGTAGCCGCCGCGGGCGAACTCGGTCGTCGCCGCACGAATGACGCTCTCGCGCCTCTCTTCTGCGCTCATCCTGACCATGCGGCTAAGTTAGTACTCAATCACTAACTACGTCAAGGCTCTATGGACGGCTGCCACGGGAAGTGTCCTACGGAACGCCACCACCACACCAACCGTTGGGGCGGGTAGGGGGACAGAAACACGTAAGGGACGCCCCGCCATGGAGGACGCCCCTTACCCGAACCTCAGCACCCTCTCCTGCCCAAGCGCTCAGGCCAGCCGTACGACCGCCCGGGACATCCCCAGCACCTTCTGGCCGGCGCTGGTCGCCGTGAGGTCCACTCGGACCGTGTTGTCGTCGAGCTTGACGGCGACCTTGCCGCTGACCTCGATCGTGGCGCCCTGGTCGTCATTGGGGACGACGACGGGCTTGGTGAAGCGCACCCCGTACTCGACGACCGCGGCCGGGTCGCCGGCCCAGTCGGTGACCACGCGGATCGCCTCCGCCATGGTGAACATGCCGTGCGCGATGACGTCCGGCAGCCCGACCTCCTTGGCGAACTTCTCGTTCCAGTGGATCGGGTTGAAGTCCCCGGAGGCTCCCGCGTACCGCACGAGCGTGGCGCGCGTCACGGAGAAAGTCTGCGCGGGCAGTTCGGTACCGACCTCGACATCGCCGTAAGCGATCTTCGCTGTCATCTGTTCACGCCTCCCCGGCCGCGCGGGCCACCAGCTTGGTCCAGGCGGTCACGACGTGCTCGCCGGCCTCGTCGTGGACCTCGCCGCGGATGTCCAGGATGTCGTTGCCCGCCATGGACTTGATCGCCTCGATGGTCGAGGTGACGGTGAGCCGGTCACCGGCGCGCACCGGGCGGGTGTAGGCGAACTTCTGGTCGCCGTGCACCACACGGCTGTAGTCCAGGCCCAGTTGCGGGTCCTCGACGACCTGCCCGGCGGCCTTGAAGCTGATCGAGAAGACGAAGGTAGGCGGAGCGACGACGTCGGGGTGCCCGAGCGCCTTCGCGGCCTCCGGGTCCGTGTACGCCGGGTTGGCGTCCCCCACCGCCTCCGCGAACTCGCGGATCTTCTCCCGGCCCACCTCATAGGGCTCGGTGGGCGGGTAGGTCCGCCCCACGAAGGACTGGTCGAGCGCCATGGCTCGGCACCTCCTGCTGTCTGCCGTGGCCGACCTGCACCTGAGGTCTGCCGTGATTGACCTGCCGTGATCGACCGGCCGTGATTGACCTGTCGTGGTTGACCGACCGTGACCGGCCCGTCGTGGTTGACCGGCCGTGACCGGCCTGCCGTCGCCGGCCTGTAGTCGGTCAGAACCGGTCGGTAACCGGTACCGAAACGACACGAGGCCGCCCCCCAGACTGCG
Organism: Streptomyces sp. NBC_00289; assembly: GCF_041435115.1. Taxonomy (NCBI): domain Bacteria; kingdom Bacillati; phylum Actinomycetota; class Actinomycetes; order Kitasatosporales; family Streptomycetaceae; genus Streptomyces; species Streptomyces sp. NBC_00289. The sequence goes on from NZ_CP108046.1 coordinate 4,438,206, forward strand.
GGGACGGCCTCGTGTACGAGCCTGAAATTATCGCGTTTCGCGGTGCGCGGTGTGCGCCTTGCAACGCGGGCAGTGCTTCTTCATCTCCAGTCGGTCCGGGTTGTTACGCCGGTTCTTCTTGGTGATGTAGTTCCGCTCCTTGCACTCCACGCAGGCCAGCGTGATCTTCGGGCGGACGTCGGTGGCAGCCACGTGAGTGCTCCTTGACGAACGGATGGGACAGGGTTCAACGCATAAAAGAGTAGCCGATCGAAGGACCGACCCCGCAATCGGCTACTGTCAGTAGCGGTGACCGGACTTGAACCGGTGACACAGCGATTATGAGCCGCTTGCTCTACCGACTGAGCTACACCGCTGTGATGCGATCAGTTCCCGCCTTGCGGCGGGAACCTCTCACACCAGAGCCCCAATACGGAATCGAACCGTAGACCTTCTCCTTACCATGGAGACGCTCTACCGACTGAGCTATTGGGGCGAGCGATGAAGACATTACACGCTCGGCCGCCGTTCACCCAAATCCGTTTCGGGGCCGCCGTCGAACCCGGTTCCGGGGGCCTTCCGGACGCCCCGTGAGCCTCTCCCGCAGCCCTGGCCACACAGGACCACACCGGTACGACTATTACCCTCCTCCCCGAACCGGACGGGTCGTCACCCTAGGCTCGACTCACTCTGCGTGATCTTGCGTCCCCCTGTGAGCAGTCCCCGAGCCCCCTGGAGCGCGATGCCCGACAGCCAGCCGCAGCCGCCTCACTCGCCGTCGGGCCGGTCCTCTTCCTCAGGGGCTTCGGACAGATCCGGACCGTCGGGTTCCTCGGGCTTCTCCGGGGCGTCGGGCTTGTGGGGCGCGCGGGGTTCCGCGGGGCAGGCCGACGCGGCGGCCCTGCTGTTGTGCGGGGCCCGGCTCACCGACGGCCGGAGCGTGGATGTACGGCTGGGCGGCGGGCGTATCGAGGCGGTCGGCACGGCCGGCAGCCTGGCGGTGGGCGGAGCGCACGGTCACAGCACGCGCGTAGACCTCACCGGCTTTCTCCTGCTGCCGGCCCCGGCCGAGCCGCACGCCCACAGCGACACCGCGCTGGCGGCCGACGACGACGGGCCCGTCTCGTACGACGCCCAGGACGTCCAGCGCCGCGCCACGGAGGCGGCCCTGCTGCAACTCGGACACGGCGCGACCGCGCTGCGGGCCCACGTACACGTGGGCGACGTCCAGGGGTTGGGCGCGCTGGCCGCCGTACTGCAGGCACGGCGTTCGCTGCGCGGGCTCACCGATCTCGCGGCCGTGGCGATGCCGAGGGTGCTGACCGGCGTGGCCGGGGCCGACGGGCTCGCGATACTGCGGGAGGCGGTCAAAATGGGCGCCGCCGTGGTCGGTGGTTGCCCGGACACGGACCCCGATCCGACGGGATACGTGGAAGCCGTCCTGGAGGTCGCCTCCGAGCACGGCTGCCCCGTCGACCTGCACACCGACGGCGCCGACCCGGCCCGGCTCGCCCGGATCGCGGCGATGGCGGGAGGACTGCGCCCCGGGGTGACCCTCGGCCCCTGCGGCGGCCTGGCCCGGCTGCCCACCGAGGTGGCCGCGCGGGCCGCGGACCAACTCGCGGCGGCCGGCGTCGCGGTCGTCTGCCTGCCCCAGGGCGGCTGCGGCGCCGTCGACCGGCGGGGCACCGCTCCGGTACGGCTGCTGCGCGCGGCCGGAGTACGGGTCGCCGCCGGCAGCGGCGCCCTGCGCGACGTGTCGAATCCGGTGGGTCGCGGCGACCCGCTCGAAGCGGCCTATCTGCTTGCCTCGCGGTACGGGCTGCGCCCCGAGGAGGCGTACGAGGCGGTGAGTTGGTCGGCGCGGGCGGTGCTGGGGCTGCCCGAGGTGCGGGTGGAGGCCGGCTTCCCGGCCGAGCTCCTGGCGGTGCGCGGAGACGGACTGGCGGGCGCGCTGTCGCTGGCGTACAGCAGGGTCGTCGTACACCAGGGGCGGGTGGTGGCGCGGACGAGTGCGGTACGTGAGTACTGCGGCTCGGCCGCCACGGCGGAGCCGGGACTGCCGCGGCAGGGGCGGGGCGAAGTGTCCTGAGCCGCAGGGCACAGGGCGGCGGCGGGCGGTCGGCGGCGTGGTGTTGCGAGCCTTGCGGGGCGATGTGTCCCAGCTGCCGCGGGAGCGGAGTGTCCTTGCTGCCGCGGGAGCGGTGGGTCCTTGCTGCCGCGGGAGCGGAGTGCCGGGGCTCCGGTAGCGGAGTTCTGAGACCGCGGGAGCGAGTGGTGAGCCCGGGGACGCCGGAAGGTGAGCCCTGGAGAACGGTCCCGGGGGTGGAGCGGTGGGCCCGAATGGAGCGGAGGGGCGGGACCCGGGGGCGGACTGGTGGGCCCGGGTGGAGCGGCGGGTCTGGACCCGGGGGCGGAGCGGTTGGCCGTGGTGGAGCGGCGGGTCGGGACCCGAGAGGCCGACTGGTGGGTGCTGGTGAGTGGAGTGGTGAGCCCGTGGGGACATGACTGCGGCCGTGCGGCGGATGGGGCCGTCCGGGCGTACGGTCGGAAACATGCGCATTGTCATCGCTGGTGGTCATGGTCAGATCGCGTTGCGGCTGGAGCGCCTGCTCGCCGCGCGCGGATACGAGGTCGCGGGGTTCATCCGCAAGGCCGAACAGAGCGACGACCTGCGGGAGGCCGGCGCCGAACCGGTCCTGCTGGACCTGGAGTCGGCTTCGACCGAGGAGGTCGCGGCCCATCTCCAGGGCGCCGACGCCGCAGTCTTCGCGGCCGGTGCGGGCCCGGGCAGCGGGGCGTCCCGCAAGGAGACGGTGGACCGCGACGCGGCGATCCTCTTCGCGGACGCGGCGGTCCGCGCGGGCGTTCGCCGTCACGTGGTCGTGTCGTCCATGGGCGCCGATCCCGCACACGAGGGCGACGAGGTCTTCGACGTGTACCTGCGCGCCAAGGGCGAGGCCGACGCGTACGTCAGCGGACTGGACGCCCTCGACTGGACGATCCTGCGTCCGGGTTCGCTGACGAACGACGCCGGTACCGGCCTCGTACGCCTCGAGGCGCACACGGGGCGGGGAAGCATCCCGCGCGACGACGTGGCCGCCGTACTGGCCGAGTTGGTGGACACCACGGCGACGGCCGGCCTGATCCTGGAGGTGGTCAGCGGGTCGACACCGGTGTCGGTGGCGGTGAAGTCGGTGGCCGGGAACTGACGTAGCGCCGCGGCTTGTCGATGCGTCTCAGAACAGGGACGGGTTTCAGGGGCAGGTCTCAGAACAGGGGCAGTTGGCCGGGGAACTCCGGGACCACGTATCCGTCCAACGACGGTTGCGTCGACCCGAGTTCCGCCTGCCTGCGCGAGCCGGGGCACGAGACAAGTTCCCCGCTCCCGCGTGCGCCGGGCGGGTCGTGCCGCGCGAACCGACCGGCCACGACGGCGATTTCGCGACGGCATTCGGGACAGCGCCTGCGACGAGTGGACATGGTGTCAGTGTGCCCCGAGCGGGCAGGGGTTCGCGCCCGACGAGGGCCCGCGGGAGGCCGTCCCACGGCCCCAACCGACGAACACACTCCCGGGCCGCCCGGGCCTCACGAGATTCCGCATCCAGCAGAACGTCCGCACGGCCACAGCCCGGCCGCAGGCACCGCGCCTCCGGCCGAACCAGGAGCGGCCGCTCGCACGTGACCTCGGTGCTCGATGCCCATGATTCGGCCGTGGGGTGTGCACGGTGTCCAGCCAAGCGCCGAGCCGGCCGTCTCACCCGGGTCGCCCCCAGAGGGAGGACGGGCACCCTTTCGCTTTTATGATCTTCGCCACGCAGCCGCCTGCGCCCCGCGTCGGCATACCAACCTCTGGAACGCCGGGCTCCGCAACGACGAAAGGGCCTGTGATCAGCATTGCTGCTGGTCACAGACCCTTTCGGTCGTGTGGCGGCGCCAGGATTCGAACCTGGGAAGGCTAAGCCGGCAGATTTACAGTCTGCTCCCTTTGGCCGCTCGGGCACACCGCCTGGGGTTTGCTGCCCTTCGAACCGTCTTTCGGCGGCGCTCCGTGGCAACGACGTAAACGATACCCGATACGGAGGGGTGCTTCGCCACCCGATTGATCTGCGCCCGGGGGACCTCGGGTGGCTAGGCTGGTCCGGATGCGGCCCGGGTGACGCCGGGCTCGGCGGTCGCCCCCAGGTACGCCGATACGCACCCTGATACGCACACCGATACAAGGAGCCACAGGACATGGCCGACTCCAGTTTCGACATCGTCTCGAAGGTCGAGCGGCAGGAGGTCGACAACGCCCTCAACCAGGCCGCCAAGGAGATCTCGCAGCGCTACGACTTCAAGGGCGTGGGCGCCTCCATCTCCTGGTCCGGTGACAAGATCCTCATGGAAGCGAACTCCGAGGACCGGGTGAACGCCGTCCTCGACGTCTTCCAGTCCAAGCTCATCAAGCGCGGGATCTCGCTGAAGGCGCTGGACGCGGGCGAGCCCCAGCTCTCGGGCAAGGAGTACAAGATCTTCGCGTCCATCGAGGAGGGCATCTCCCAGGAGAACGCGAAGAAGGTCGCCAAGATCATTCGTGATGAGGGCCCGAAGGGCGTGAAGGCCCAGGTGCAGGGCGAAGAGCTGCGCGTCAGCTCTAAGAGCCGTGATGACCTGCAGGTCATCATCGCCCTGTTGAAGGGCAAGGACTTCGAGTTCGCCCTGCAGTTCGTGAACTACCGGTAGCCGGTGGTCCGAGCGCGGCGCTCGTACGAGGAAGGGTGGGCACCCGGCGGTCTGCCGTCGGGTGTCCACCCTTCTCGCCTGCTGGCCGCGGGTCGAGGGGTGCGCCCGGTCGTGCCCTTCATGCTCGGGCATGGTCGGTCCGGTCGCGTTCGTTCACGTTCGGTTCTCAGTCGCGTGAGTTGCCGAACAGGAGGCGATAGGCGATCAGGAGGACGAGTGAGCCGCCGATCGCCGCCGTCCAGGTGGCACCGTCGTAGAACTGCTTGCTGATCGGGTGGTCCAGCCAGCGGGCCGAGATCCAGCCGCCGATGAACGCGCCGGCGACGCCGATGAGGGTGGTACCGATGAAGCCACCCGGGTCACGGCCGGGCAGCAGAACCTTGGCGATGGCTCCGGCCAGCAGTCCCAGGATGATCCAGCTGATGATGCTCATGCGGTGAACCTGCCCTCTCGTGCTGTGCCCGCACTGTCCCGACACTGTGCTTTCGGTCCAGGGCGGACTGTGCCCGTGGTTCGGGCGCCCTGCTTGTCGCGCGCGTACACACCGTCGGTCGCGCGCTTGTTCGTGCTCTGTTGAGGGAGAGGACGTCAGGCCGGCACCCGGTGGTTGCACCGGTCAGTAGGGTGCGGCACATGAGTCTCTCCGGTGCCGAACTGCGGCGCACGCTGGGCGTCGGCGACGCCGTCGTCATCGGGCTGGGCTCCATGGTCGGTGCCGGGATCTTCGCCGTGCTGGGACCCGCGGCGGGCGCGGCCGGGTCCGGGCTGCTGCTCGGGCTCGCGCTGGCGGCCGTAGTCGCCTACTGCAACGCCACGTCGTCGGCTCGCCTGGCCGCTCTGTACCCGGCGTCGGGCGGTACCTATGTGTACGGGCGTGAGCGGCTCGGTGAGTTCTGGGGTTATCTGGCGGGCTGGTCGTTCGTGGTCGGCAAGACGGCCTCCTGTGCGGCGATGGCGCTCACCGTGGGCGCTTACGTCTGGCCGGGTCAGGCGCACGCGGTGGCGGTCGCCGCGGTGGTGGCGCTGACCGCGGTGAACTACGGCGGTGTCCAGAAGTCCGCCTGGGTGACCCGGGCGATCGTGGCGGTCGTCCTGGCTGTCCTCGCTTCCGTGGTCGTGGTGTGCCTGGGGTCGGGGGCGTCCGACGCGGGACGGCTGGACGCGGGAGTCTCGGGAGGCCCGGACGGGGTGCTGCAGGCGGCCGGTCTGCTGTTCTTCGCGTTCGCCGGCTACGCGCGCATCGCGACCCTGGGTGAGGAGGTACGGGATCCCGCCCGCACCATTCCGCGTGCGATCCCGCTGGCCCTGGGGATCACGCTGGTGGTGTACGCCTGTGTGTCGGTGGCTGTCCTCTCGGTGCTGGGAGCCGGTGGTCTCGGTCACGCGGAAGCGCCGCTGGCCGACGCGGTGCGGGCGGCCGGGGTGCCCGGGCTCGTGCCGGTGGTGCGGGTGGGTGCCGCGGTAGCCGCGCTGGGGTCGCTGCTCGCCCTGATTCTGGGCGTGTCCCGGACCACGCTGGCCATGGCGCGGGACCGGCATCTGCCGGGTGCGCTGGCCGTCGTCCATCCGCGGTTCCAGGTGCCGCACCGGGCGGAGCTCGCCGTCGGTGTGGTGGTCGCGGTCCTGGCGGCCACCGTGGACGTGCGGGGCGCGATCGGGTTCTCCTCCTTCGGTGTGCTCGCGTACTACGCGGTGGCCAACGCGTCGGCCTGGACGCTCGGGTCCGCCCCGGCGGCCCGGGTGGTGCCGGCCGTCGGGTTGCTGGGGTGCGTCGTGCTGGCCTTCGCGCTGCCGGCGGCTTCGGTGGTAGCGGGTGCGGGAGTGCTCGTGCTGGGCGTGATCGCGTACGGCGCACGGCGAGGACTGGCGGGGCGGTAGGCGGACAGCGCGGGGCGGGCTCCGGTGGCCTTTCAGGGCGCCTGTACGGCTGCCGCGGGTATGCGGAATGCGGCCCAGGTGTCCAGCCGTTCCCCCACTGCTGTCGGCAACTGCTCGATCTCGGTCATGGATTCATCATGCCGGGCGGCGCCGACAGTCGGTCCGGCCTGTGGACAACCATCACCCTGTGGACAACCGGGCTGTGGAAAACCGATTGGCTGTGGAAAAGGGAAGCGTCGGGGAGTCGTCGGCCATGACCGGCCACAGCTGGTCGTGGCCGGCCGGGCCGTGAGAGACCCGGCCCCGGTCGGCCCGGCAGCAGTGAGAGCCGCCGATGTCAGCGTGTCGCGAACGGCTCGTCCGTGCGCACGATTTCGCGTCCCAGAGGGAGCAACGACACGGGGAGCAGCTTGAAGTTGGCGATGCCGAACGGGATCCCGATGATCGTGATGCACAGGGCGATGCCGGTGACGATGTGGGCGAGGGCGAGCCACCAGCCCGCGAGGACCAGCCACAGGACGTTGCCGACGCAGGAGGGCGCTCCGGCGTCCCGGCGTTCGACCGTGGTGTACCCGAAGGGCCACAGGGCGTAGACGCCGATGCGGAAGGCCGCGATGCCGAAGGGGATGCCGATGATCGTGATGCACAGCAGCAAGCCTGCGGCCAGGTATCCGAGGAACAGCCAGAAGCCGCTCAGGACGAGCCAAATGACGTTCAGAATGGTTTTCACTGGGGGCGACCTGCCATTTTCTCGAGCCGGGCGATGCGCTCCGCCATCGGCGGGTGCGTCGAGAACATCTTGGAGATTCCCTGACCCGGGCGGAAGGGGTTCGCGATCATCATGTGGCTCGCGGTCTCGATCCGGGGCTCAGGGGGCAGTGGAAGTTGTTTCGTGCCGAGTTCGAGCTTGCGCAGGGCGCCGGCCAGGGCGAGCGGGTCGCCGGTGAGCTGGGCGCCGGACGCGTCGGCCTCGTACTCCCTGGAGCGGCTGATGGCCAGTTGGATGACGCTGGCGGCGAGCGGGCCGAGGATCATGATGAGCAGCATGCCGAGGAGACCGGGGCCGTCGTCGTCGTCCGAGCGGCCGATCGGGATGAGCCAGGCGAAGTTGACCAGGAACATGATCACGGAGGCGAGGGCGCCGGCGACCGACGAGATCAGGATGTCGCGGTTGTAGACGTGGCTGAGTTCGTGGCCGATGACGCCGCGCAGTTCGCGCTCGTCCAAAAGGCGCAGGATGCCTTCCGTGCAGCACACGGCGGCGTTGCGCGGGTTGCGGCCGGTCGCGAAGGCGTTGGGGGCCTCCGTCGGGGAGATGTAGAGGCGGGGCATGGGCTGGCGGGCCTGGGTGGAGAGATCACGGACCATGCGGTACAGGGCCGGGGCTTCGAACTCGCTGACCGGTCGGGCACGCATCGCGCGTAGAGCCAGTTTGTCGCTGTTCCAGTACGCGTACGCGTTCGTGCCCAGGGCTACGAGGACCGCGATGATCAGCCCCATCCGGCCGAAGAAGCTGCCGATGAGGATGATGAGTGCGGACAGTCCCCCGAGGAGGACTGCGGTCCTGAGCCCGTTGTGCCGGCGGTGCACGGTACGCCCTCCAAGTGGTGCGGCAGGGGAACCCTTTGCCTGCTGATCCTGTTCGTCGATCTCCGTTGCCACCGGTGCCGTGGTGTCACGTCCAGTGGACCCTCCCGTACTGGTCAACGCCAGGCGGGGATTACTAGTTCCCTTGTGCGTACGGCGGCGCGCGTGGTCCGTCCGGGTGATGCCGACGGTGTGCGGCGGCACGCGCGCGTGCCGGTTCGGGTGCCCCACGCGCGCGTGCCGAAAGCACCGGGCGGTACGGGTGAGCGCGGAGCGGTGCCTCAGTGGGTCTGCTCGCGCGTCAGAACAGTCCGGTGTCGGCGAAGCGCAGGACGAGCTGGGGGGCTCCGGAGAGGGCGATGGCGAGCAGCGCGGTCAGGGTGATCGCGGCCGTGAGGGGTGCGGGGGCGCGGTGCTTGACGGGTTCGCCCTCGGGAGCGCGGAAGAGCAGGGCCGTCCACTGGAGGTAGTAGAAGAGGGCGATCACGACGTTGACGGCCATGACCACGGCGAGCCAGCCGAGACCCGCGTCGACGGCGGCGGAGAAGACGGTGACCTTCGCGAAGAGGCCGATGATGCCGGGTGGCAGCCCGGCGAGGCAGAGCAGGAAGAAGGCCAGGAGGAGGGCTGCGACGGGGTTCGTGGCGTAGAGGCCGCGGTAGTCGGCGATGCGGTTGAGGGCCCTGGTGCGGCCCACCAGCGCGGCCACCGCGAAGGCGCCGAGGTTCACGGCCGCGTACATGAGGGCGTAGGCGACGGTGGAGCCGATGGACCTCTCGGCGTCCTCGGTGTACGCGGCGGCGGCGATCGGCACCAGCAGGTAGCCGGCCTGGCCGACGGACGACCAGGCGAGGAGGCGTACCGCGCTGTACGCGCGCGTGGCCTGCTGGCGCAGGGCGCCGACGTTGCCGACGGTCATGGTGAGGGCGGCCAGCGCCGCGAGTGCCGGTCCCCAGACGTCGCCGTAGGACGGGAGGGCGACGACGGTGACGAGGATCAGGCCGGAGAAGCCGACCGCCTTGCCTACCACCGACAGGTAGGCGGCGATCGGGAGGGGCGCTCCCACGTAGGTGTCGGGCACCCAGAAGTGGAAGGGCACGGCGGCCGTCTTGAAGGCGAAGCCGACGAGGGTGAGGACGACGCCGGTCTGGGTGAGGGTGTGGAGCTGCCCGTCGACGTGCTGGATCCGGTCGGCGATGCGGGTCAGGTAGAGGGTGCCTGTGGAGGCGTACACGAAGCTGATGCCCATGAGACTGACCGCGGTGGCGGTGACCGAGGACAGGAAGAACTTCAGGGCGGCTTCGGAGGACTTGCGGTCGCCTGGCCGGAGGCCGACGAGGGCGAAGGCGGGCAGCGAGGCGACTTCCAGGGCGACGACGAGGGTCGCCAGGTCGCGGGAGGCGGGCAGGAGAGCTGCGCCGGCGGCCGAGGAGAGCAGCAGGAACCAGTACTCCCCTTCGGGCATCCCCTTGGCGTCGTCCTTGAGGGTGGTGACCGACAGGAGGGCGGCGAGGAGGGCTCCGCCGAGGACCAGGAGCTGGATGACGAGGGTGAAACGGTCGGCCGTGTAACTGCACAGACCGGCCTCGCCGGTCGCGCAGAAGGTGCTGCGGTCGCCGTCCAGGAGGGGCAGCAGGAGGAGCGCGGAGGCGGCGAGGCCCGCGACGGACACCCAGCCGAGCAGTGCCTTCCTGGCCTTGTCGACGAACAGGTCGGCGACGAGGACGACGAGCCCGACGGCCGCGGTGACGGTGGGCGGCGCGATGGCGAGCCAGTCGACGGACTGGACGACGGAGCTCATCGGCTGCCTCCTGCGAGAAGTTGCTGCACGGCCGGATCGGTCAGGCCGAGCAGTGCCTTGGGCCACAGGCCGGCGACGACGGTGAGGACGACGAGCGGCGTCCAGGCCGCGAACTCGTAGGGCTGCACGTCGGCGATTTTCGGGGCTTCCTGGGGTGCGGCGCCCATGCAGACGCGGCGGACCACGACGAGCATGTACGCGGCCGTCAGGAGGGTGCCGAACGCGCCGATCGCCATGAAGGTGAGGAAGGCGGGGCGGCTGAGGTCGGCGGCCGGGTTGAACGCGCCGAAGAGTGCCAGCATCTCGCCCCAGAATCCGGCGAGGCCGGGCAGGCCGAGCGAGGCGACCGCGGCGAACGCGAGGAGGCCTCCGAGCCGTGGGGTCTTGCCGTAGAGGGCGGCGCCGGTCTTGTCGGCGAGGGTGTCGAGGTCGGTGGTTCCGGTGCGGTCCTTGAGCGCGCCGACCAGGAAGAAGAGGAGGCCGGTGATGAGGCCGTGGGCGATGTTGGCGAAGAGGGCGCCGTTCACACCGGTCGGGGTCATGGTCGCGATACCGAGCAGGACGAAGCCCATGTGGCCGACGGAGGAGTACGCGATGAGGCGTTTGAGGTCGCCCTTCGCGCCCTGCTTGGCGAGGGCCAGGCAGGCCAGCGATCCGTAGATGATCCCGACGACGGCGAAGGCGGCGAGGTAGGGCGCGAAGGTACGGAAGCCGTCCGGTGCGACCGGGAGGAGAATCCGGACGAACCCGTACGTACCCATCTTCAGCAGTACGCCGGCCAGCAGAACCGAACCGACCGTCGGAGCGGCGGTGTGGGCGTCGGGGAGCCAGCTGTGCAGGGGCCACATCGGGGTCTTGACGGCGAGCCCGATCCCGATCGCCAGAACGGCGGTGACCTGCACTGATGTGGTCAGCGACGAGCCGTTGTCAGTGGCGAGTGCCACCATGTCGAATGTGCCCGCGTTGATTCCGATCAGCAGCAGGCCGAGCAGCATGACGACCGAACCGAGCAGGGTGAAGAGGATGAACTTCCAGGCGGCCTGGGTCCGTTGAGCACCGCCCCAGCGGGCGATGAGGAAGTACATCGGGATCAGGACCGTCTCGAAGGCGAGGAAGAAGAGAAGCAGGTCGAGGACGGCGAAGGTGGCGAGGGTGCCGGACTCGAGGACGAGCACGAGTGCGACGAACGCCTTGGGGGACGGGCCCGAAGGCATCTTGAAGTAGGAGTAGAGCGCGCAGAGGAAGGTCAGCAACGCGGTCAGGACCAGAAGGGGGAGGGAGATGCCGTCGATGCCCAGGTGGATGCGTACGTCGAGCGCCGGGATCCAGCTGATGTCGGTCGTGGCCTGCATCTTCGACGGATGGTCGTGGTCGAAGCCGAGCGCGAGCACGATCACGGCAATGAGGACCACGCCGGTGACGGTCACGCCGTGCCGCAGCACGGCCTGCTCCGGCGACTTCCCCTTCAGTCCGGGCGGGGCCGGCAGGAGAGCGGCGGCGGCACCCAGGAGCGGGCCGACCACGATGAACGCCAGAAGAAACTGCATCACGGACTCGTTGATATCGATCACGCCTGCTCACGCTCCCGTGGCGACGAGGACGGCGGCGACCGCGAGAACGACGGTGCCGGCGAGCAGCGCGCTCACATAGGTCTGCACGTTGCCGGTCTGGGCGCGCCGTACGGCGGCGCCGAGCCAGCGCGGTAGGGCGCCCGCGCCGCGTACGTAGGTCTCGACGACCTCCCGGTCCAGGAACCGGACCAGGGTCGCGGCTGCCTGCACCGGGCGGACGAAGAGGGTCGTGTACACGGCGTCGAGGTGGAAGCCGGCGGCCGCGTGGCGGTGCAGCGGGCCGAGCAGGAGGCGGCCGGGGTCGGCCGGGTCGGGTGCGTACGCCACGTCTCCGTAGGCGGGTGCGTGGCTGGCGATGGCCTCCGCCTCGACTAGTCCGGCGTCGCCCTCGGGGTGTGCCGCGACGGCGCCCAGGGGGACGCGGGCCGCGACGGCGGAGGTGTGGCGCCAGGCTCCGTAGACGACGATCCCGCCGACCAGGGCCACGCCCGTGCCGAGGACGGAGGTGGTGAGCGTGGGGGCCAGGTCACGGCCGTCGAACCAGTCCGGGAGTGTGCGGTAGGCGAACCCGCCGAGCGCGAGAGACGGGACGGCGAGCACCCAGAGCACCACGGTCATGGTGAGGGGCTGACGGCCGTGGTCGGGGGCCTCGGTGCCCTGGCCGCGGAAGGCGAGCAGCCACAGGCGGGTCGCGTACGCGGCGGTGAGGAGGGCGGTGACCAGGCCGGCGAGGAGGACGGTCCAGCCCGCCGCGCCGGGTGCGTGCTCGGTGTGTCCGGTGGCCACGTGCTCGGCGGCGCCGAGGACGGACTCCTTGGAGAAGAAGCCGCTGAACGGCGGGATGGCGGCGAGCGCGAGGAGCGCCACGGTCATCGTCCAGTAGGCGTCGGGGACGCGGTCGGGGAGGTGACGCATGCGGGACATGGCGGCCAGCGAGTTGGTGCCGGTGGCGTGGATGATCACGCCCGCGGCGAGGAAGAGCAGCGCCTTGAAGGCGCCGTGGGACAGGAGGTGGAAGACGGCGGCTCCACGGTCGCCGACGGCGAGGGCGCCGGTCATGTAGCCGAGCTGGCCGATCGTCGAGTAGGCGAGGACGCGTTTGATGTCGTCCTGGGCGAGCGCGGCGAGCCCCGAGCCGACCATCGTGACGGCGGCCATGACCGCGAGGACGACCATCGCGGCCGCGGAGGCCTGGAAGACCGGGAGGAGACGGGCGATGAAGTAGACACCGGCGGCGACCATGGTCGCCGCGTGGATCAGCGCGGAGACGGGGGTGGGGCCCGCCATCGCGTCGGGAAGCCAGGTGTGCAGCGGGAACTGCGCCGACTTGCCCGCCACGCCGGCCAGGAGCAGCAGGGCGATCAGGGTCGGGTGGTCGAGGCCGCCGCTCGCGGTGGTGGCGAGCACCTTGGTGATGCGGAAGGAGCCGGCGTCGGTGGCGAGGGCGAACAGGCCGATGAGGAAGGGGACGTCACCGAGTTTGGTGACCAGGAAGGCCTTGATGGAGGCGGCGTGGGCCTCCGGGGTCTCCCAGTAGTGGCCGACCAGGAAGTACGAGCAGATGCCCATGATCTCCCAGCCGACCAGCAGCACGATCAGGTCGCCCGAGTAGACGACGAGCAGCATCGCGGAGGTGAAGAGGGAGACGAGAGCGGCGTACGAGGGGTAGCGCGGGTCGTCGCGCAGGTAGCCCGTCGAGTAGATCTGCACGCAGGTGGCGACGAGGCCGACCACGACGGCGACGAGGGCGGCGAAGCCGTCGATGTGCAGGGCGAGTTCGATGGGGACCGAGCCGGTGGGCGTGAGCTCGGTGGCGGAGTCGATGACCTGGTCGCCGCCCTGCCGTACGGCGACCAGCGCGGCCAGCGCGAACGCGCCGAGGGTGGGCAGGACGGCCAGGGGGCGGACGAAGCCGGGGGCTGTGCGGCCCAGGAGCAGGGCGGCCGCGGCGCCCAGGAAAGGAAGGAGGGGGACGAGGACGGCGAGGGTGGTCGTGGTCACGCGGTGGCCTCAGCCTTCTCGGCGGTCGTCCCGGTCTCGTCGCCGTCGCTGTCGGGGCCGTCGGACTCGTGGCCCTCCGCGGTGTCGCGGAGCCGGTCGATGTCCGCGGTGCCGCGGGAGCGGTGGACGGCGAGGACGATCGCCAGACCGATGCCGATCTCGGCGGCGGCGATGGCGATGGTGAACAGCGTCAGGGCCTGACCGGAGTGCAGGGTCTCCTCGGCGGCCTTGCTGAGCCAGACGTCGAAGGCCACCAGGTTGAGGTTGACGGCGTTGAGCATCAGCTCGACCGACATCAGGACCAGGATCGCGTTGCGGCGGGCCAGGACGCCGTACAGGCCGGTGCAGAACAGGAGGGCGGCGAGCACGGCGGGATAGGCGAGGTGCATCAGCGTGCCTCTTCGTTGTCGGCTTTGCCTGCCCGGTCGGCTCTGTCGGCGCTGTCTGTCCGCTCCGTCTTGCCGGCCCTGTCGGTCGGGTCGGGGCCGGCTGACCGGTCGGGGCCGGCCGGCCGGGCGCTGCGGGTGCCGGGGAGGTTCGCGGGGGTGACCGCGTCCGGGTTCGCCTTGCGGGACAGGACGATCGCGCCGACCAGGGCGGCGAGGAGGAGGACGGAGAGGGCCTCGAAGGGCAGGACCCAGTTCTGGAAGAGGCTCGCTCCGGTGGCCTGGGTGGAGCCGGCGGCGGGGCCGTCCAGGTCGATCCAGGTCGTGCGGAAGGCGTCGACCACGACCCAGACCAGGGCGGCCGCGGCGGCCAGGGCCACGGTGAGGGCGGCCCAGCGGTTCCCGGAGTCGGCGTCCGGGGAGCGGCCGATGGGAGCCTTGGTGAGCATCAGCCCGAACAGGAGGAGGACGACGACGGAACCGACGTAGATGAGGACCTGCACCCAGGCGATGAACTCCGCGGTGAGCAGGAGGTACTCGACGGCGAGGCCGCCGAGGGTCACCACCAGCCACAGCGCGGCGTGCACCAGCTGCCGGGTGGTGACGGTGACGAGCGCGGCGCCGAAGGTCGCGAGACCTACGAGGAGGAAGGCGATCTCGACGCCGGTCGGGGAGAGGAAGCCGTGTCCGGTGTCCCCCGCGAGGTGGCCGGCGGTCGCTGCGAGAGTCATTCCCCGTCCTCCTGCCGCGGCTGGTCCGTCTGCTGCTTCGAGTCACCCGCGGGCCGGGTGGGGGACTCGGCCGCGCGGGCCTGCTCCTCGGCGTGCGGCTCGGTGCCGGTGGGGGGCGCGGTCGTCTCGGCCTGGGCCGCGGCGAGCTTCTCGGCGGCCTTGCGGGCGCTCGCGATCTCCTTGGGTTCCTCCGCTCCGGGGTCGAGAGCGGGTGGGGCCGGGACCGTCCACATCCACTCGCGGAGCTTGTCGCGCTCGTGGGTGAGTTCGTGGATGTCGGTCTCGGCGTACTCGAACTCCGGGGACCAGAAGAGGGCGTCGAAAGGGCAGACCTCGATGCAGATACCGCAGTACATGCAGAGGGAGAAGTCGATGGCGAAGCGGTCGAGGACGTTGCGGCTGCGCTCGCGGCCACCGGGCGCGGCGGGCGGGACCGTCTCCTTGTGGGAGTCGATGTAGATGCACCAGTCCGGGCACTCGCGGGCGCACAGCATGCAGACCGTGCAGTTCTCCTCGAACAGGCCGATGACGCCGCGGGTGCGGGGCGGGAGGTCGGGCTGGACGTCCGGGTACTGCTCGGTGACGGTCTTCTTCGTCATCGTGCGGAGGGTGACGGCCAGGCCCTTGGCGAGGCCGGAGCCGGGGATGGGGGCCACTAGGAGATCACCACCTTGACGATGCCGGTGAGGGCGATCTGGGCGAGGGAGAGGGGGACGAGGAGAGTCCAGGCGAGTTTCTGCAACTGGTCCTCGCGCAGGCGGGGGTAGGTGACGCGCAGCCAGATGACGACGAAGGCGAGGACGGCCGTCTTCAGCAGGGTCCAGACCCAGCCGAGGCCGTCCGCGCCCCAGGGGCCGTGCCAACCACCCAGGAAGAGGACGGTGGTCAGACCGCAGAGGACGACGATTCCGGCGTACTCGGCGAGGAGGAACAGGGCGAAGCGCAGGCCGGTGTACTCGGTGTAGGCACCGAAGATGATCTCCGAGTCGGCGACCGGCATGTCGAAGGGCGGGCGCTGGAGTTCGGCGAGGCCGGCGACGAAGAAGACGAGCGCGCCGACGATCTGCCAGGGCAGCCACCACCACTCGAAGGCGTCGAGGATGCCCGGCAGCGAGACCGTACCGGCCGCCATGGCTACGGAGGCGGCGGTGAGGAGCATCGGGAGTTCGTAGGCGAGGAGCTGGGCGGCAGTGCGCAGGCCGCCGAGGAGGGAGAACTTGTTGGCCGAGGCCCAGCCGGCCATGAGCGAGCCGAGAACGCCCACGCCCATCACGGCCAGGACGAAGAAGATGCCGGCGTCGACCACCTGGCCGACGGCGCCGTCACCGGGACCGATGGGGATGGCGAGGAGGACCAGGAGGTACGGCAGGAGGGCCACGGCAGGGGCGAGCTGGAAGATACGACGGTCCGCGCCCGCGGGTACGACGTCTTCCTTCTGCGCGAACTTCACGCCGTCCGCCACGAGTTGAGCCCAGCCGTGGAAGCCGCCCGCGTACATCGGGCCGAGGCGGCCCTGCATGTGGGCCATCACCTTGTGCTCGGTCTGGCCGACGATCAGGGGGAAGGTGAGGAAGACGACGAAGACGATCAGGAGTCGCAGGGCGACGTCGAGAGCGTCGTTCACTGCGGGCCTCCTTCGGGGTCTTCGGGGGTGGGGGCGGGGGCGGGGGCCGGGCCAGGGGTGGTGGCGGAGTCGGGGTGGGACTCCGGCTTTGGCTTCGGCTTCGGCTCCGGCTTTGGTTCCTGCTCCGGCTCCGGCTTTGGTTCCTGCTCCGGCTCCGGCTTTGGTTCCTGCTCCGGCTCCAGCCTTGGTTCCTGCTCCGGCTCCGGTTGGGCTTCGGGATCCGGCTCCGGCTTCGGCTCCGGTTGGGCTTCGGGCTTCGGCTTGTTGCCGGAGTTCGATGTGCCGCCGGGCTCCGGTTCGGCTTCGGGCTTCGGGTCCGCGTGGGCCGGGCGGGCGTGGTGCCACGGGGCGTCCGGGCTGCGCGGGGCGGTGGGAGGCTTCGGGGGCGTGGAGGGGGTGTCCTCCGTGGGCGCGGACGCGGCGGGGGCCGCAGTGTCGCCGCTGTCGCCGCCGTCCGTCGGTGCTGGGTCCGGCGTGGTCGGCCGGCTCGCGGACCCGCCCGAGGCGCTGCGTGCCCGGCGTGGCGCGGCGGAAGAACCCGTCTCCGAGCCCGGCGAAGTCGTCACGTCCGGCGCCGGAGGAGCCGCTGACTGGCTGGCCGAGCCCTGCGAAGCCGAACGCGCACGCCGCGGAGCACCCGGAGCACCCGGAGCACCCGGATCCGGCGAAGTCGCGGTATCCGATGCCGTGTCCGTCGCCCGAGGGGCCGCCGACTGGCTGGCCGAGCCCTCCGAGACCGAACGCGCACGTCGTGGTGGGCGGTCGCCGGTGGGGCGGGTGGTGGCGCGGGCCGGGCGGGTCGGGGCAGGGGGGAGCTGGCCCTTCAGGGGGCCCCATTCGTTGGGGTCGGGGACGCCCGGGGGGAGCATCTGGCGGCGCTTGGGTCCGCCGTGTTCGGACTCGCCCGGTTCCTTGGCGCCGGGCCAGGCCTTGGCGACGCGGGCGGCCAGGACGAAGTCCTTGCGCAGGGGGTGGCCCTCGAAGCCCTCGGGGAGCAGGAGGTGGTCCAGTGCGGGGTGGCCCTCGAAGACGACGCCGAACATTTCGTGCGTCTCGCGTTCGTGCCAGCCGGCGCCGGCGTAGACGTCCACGGCGGACGCGAGGACCGGCGTCTCGTGCGGGATCGTCGTGCGCAGCAGCAGCCGTCGTACCGGGGACAGCGCGACCACGT
This sequence comes from Streptomyces sp. NBC_00289, assembly GCF_041435115.1. Lineage (NCBI taxonomy): Bacteria > Bacillati > Actinomycetota > Actinomycetes > Kitasatosporales > Streptomycetaceae > Streptomyces > Streptomyces sp. NBC_00289. The sequence continues at coordinate 4,455,660 of NZ_CP108046.1, forward strand.
GGGCGGCGACGCGGAAGCCCGTGCCGGGCTCGTCGACCGCGCTCAGCCAGTCGAAGTAGGTGCAGGCCAGCTCGTCGCGGGCGGTGCGCAGCGCGGTCGTCCACGCCGTCGGCGGTACGTCGACCGTGAGGATTTCGTACGACTCCTCGGCCGTGGCGTCCGGGCCGAAAAGTTCCGCGGTGGGGGCCGGCAGCCAGCCGGTCGTGGTCATCGGGGGTTCCCCTCCGCACCAGGTCCGGCGACCGGTCCGGTGGACGGGCCGGCGGTCGGTCCGGCGGTCGGTCCGGTGGCCGGTCCGGTGGCCGGTTCGGCTGAAGGAGTGTGGCTCGGGGGCTTCACCAGGCCGCTCTGGAGCGCCGCCGTCGAGGGACGCGCCGTGCCGTGTCCGTACCGCTCCCCCAGCGACTCCCGGGCGATCTTCTCCTGGAGCTTCAGGATTCCCTGGAGCAGCGCCTCGGGGCGGGGCGGGCAGCCGGGGACGTACACGTCCACGGGGATGATCTGGTCGACGCCCTTGGTGACGGAGTACGAGTCCCAGTACGGGCCGCCGCAGTTGGAGCACGCGCCGAAGGAGATGACGTACTTCGGTTCGGGCATCTGCTCGTAGAGCCGCTTCACGGCGGGCGCCATCTTGTCGGTGACCGTGCCGGAGACCACCATCAGGTCGGCCTGGCGCGGGCCGGGCGCGAACGGGATCACGCCGAGGCGAATGAAGTCGTGGCGGGCCATCGACGCGGCGATGAACTCGATCGCGCAGCAGGCGAGGCCGAAGTTGAAGACCCACAGGGAGTAGCGGCGGCCCCAGTTCAGGACCACCTTCATGGGCTCGGGGGCGAGGCGGGCGAGTGCGCCCAGCCGTTTCGGCTCCGGCAGGTACACGGGCTCCGGGGAAGCAGTTTCTGGGGTCACGTCCATTCCAGGACGCCCTTCTTGTAGGCGTACAGCAGGCCCACGGCCAGGAAGCCGAGGAAGACGAACATCTCGACGAGGGTCGCGGCGCCGTAACCGGGCGCGGCGAAGACCGTCGCCCAGGGGAAGAGGAAGATCGAGTCGACGGCGAAGATGACGTACAGGAAGGCGTAGACGTAGTAGCGGACCTGTGTGTGGGCCCAGCCCTCGCCGACGGGGTCTACTCCGCACTCGTACGTCAGGAGTTTCTCGGGGGTGGGAACCACGGGGCGCAGCAGGCGCCCGGCTCCGAAGGCGACGGCGACGAACAGCACGCCGACGACGACGAGCAGTCCGACGACCGAGTAGGACTGGAAGTAGTCCGCCGCCACGACGACGGTCTGTTCCGGCACGTCCGTCCCTCGCTCCCTGATCAGTGACGACCTTGAGGTCCTCTTGCCCTTGCGGCCCTGTTCCTTGCGGGCCCTGTTCCTTACGAGTCTGTCGCCCCTGCGGCCCTGTTCCCTTGTGGCCCCGTGACCATGCGGTGCTGCGACCCTACGATCCGGTGATCTGCGGCCGGTGGTCGTGCGCCCCACTGAACGCTGCCGTTCGACGATCTGTACGCACGGGAGTCTAGGGCCTGCTAAAGAGACGGTAAGCAGGTCGTCACGGGTGGACATGCCGGGGTGGGGTTTTCCCCAGGGCATCGCGGCGGCCCACCTCATGGCGCGGCGGCGCGTCAGGCGGCACGCTGACCCATATGACCGAACGCCTCCCGTCCGCGGACAGCGGCCAGTTCCCGCCCGCGGACAGCGACCGCCTCCTGTCCGCGGACGACCACGATGTCCCGGCCCCACCGGTGGCAGGTGACTACCTGCCGCCCATGGACGACGAGCATCTGCCGCCCGGGGACTACGAGCATCTGCCGCTCGGGCATCAGGACCGTCTGCCGCCCGCCCGTTTCGCCTACGACCGGCACACCTGGAAGGAGATCGCCCACCTCCTCGCGAACCTCCCCGCGTCCCTGCTGGGGTTCACCTACGTCATGACGGTCCTGGTCACCGGGGCGTCGCTGACCATCACGGTGATCGGGTTCCCGCTGCTCGCGGCCGGACTCATGGGCGCGCGGCTGCTGGGCAAACTGGAGCGAGGACGGGCCCGGGCGCTGCTCGGAGTGCGGGTGGACGAGCCGAGTCCGCTCCCGTTGCGCAGCTCCGGGGGACTCTTCGCGAAGCTGTGGATGGCGCTGAAGGACCCGGTGGGCTGGCGCACGGTGCTGTACGACTTCATGCGGTTGCCCTGGGGCATCCTCACCTTCACCATCACGCTGACCTCGCTGTTCGTGCTGTGGCCGGTGCTGCCGTTCATCGCACGGGGCCTCGCCAACGCGGACCGGGCGATGGTGCGCGGCCTGTTGTCGCCCTCCGACGAGCTGGAGCGGCGCATCGCCGAGCTGGAGTCGGACCGGGGTGTCGTGGTCGACACGGCCGCCGCCGATCTGCGGCGCATCGAGCGCGACCTGCACGACGGGGCACAGGCCCGGCTGGTCAACCTGGCGATGGGGCTCGGTCTGGCGAAGGAGAAACTGCTGGAGGGCCAGGCCGACGACACGGTGGCGCTGATGGTCGAGGAGGCGCACGGCGAGGTGAAGCTCGCGCTCCAGGAGCTGCGCGATCTCGCCCGGGGCATCCATCCCGCCGTACTGACGGACCGCGGTCTGGACGCCGCGCTGTCCTCGGTGGCCTCGCGCTGCACGGTGCCGGTGAAGGTGACGGCCGATCTGGACGCGCGGCCGGCCGCGGCCATCGAGGGCATCGCGTACTTCACCGTCTCGGAGCTGCTGCAGAACATCAGCAAGCACAGCGGGGCGCGGTCGGCGTCGGTCGACGTGTGGCGGTCGGAGGAGCGGCTGCTCATCCAGGTGTGGGACGACGGCCGGGGCGGTGCGCGGCTCGACGGCGGCACGGGCATGCGGGGCCTGGCCGACCGGCTGGGCGCGGTCGACGGGCTGTTCGTCGTCGACTCGCCGCCGGGCGGCCCGACGACGGTGACGGCGGAGCTGCCCTGGCGCAACCGGAGCGAGTAGGCCTCGCCGGGACGGTAGCAAGGCCTCGCTGGGCCGGTAGCAAGTAGGCCTCGCTGGGCCGGTAGCGAGCAGGCCCCACCGGGCCGGAAGCGAGCAGGCCCCGCCGGCGTCGTGGGAGGTGCCGGGGCGGCAGGGGGTAGGGAAAACCCCCCGCGCGAGACGCCGACGGACTCCATGGTTCGCGGACCTGCGGTCCAGCAGGGTGGAGGTACGACAGGGAGACAGGGACAGGACGGCCGCCGGCCGAGCGGAGTCCCGGGACGAGTAGAACGGACGACGTCGATGGCCACCGAGTACGGACACGGCTACGGACAGGGCTATGGCCAGGACTACGGCCCGGACTACGGCCCCGACCACGGGCAGGGGTACGCCGACGAGCGGCGCCGGAACAGGCTGCCGGCCGGCCTGCGGGCACCGTTCGAGGCGCGCAGCTGGCGCGAGTTCACCTACGTGCTGCTCAGCCTGCCGGTGAGCATCCTGCTGTTCACCTACGCCGTCACGATGCTCTCGATCGGTGCGGGCCTGCTGGTGACGTTCCTCGGGATACCGGTGCTCGCGGCGGGGCTGGCCGGGTGCCGTGGCTTCGGCGCGCTGGAGCGGGTCAGGGCGCGCGGGCTGCTGGGGCTCGAGGTGGCCGACCCGGAGCCGCTGCGGGTGAAGAAGAACGGCGCGCTGGGCTGGATGGGGGCGGTCCTCAAGAGCGGCACCTCGTGGCGGACCGTGCTGTACGCGATGCTCCAGTTCCCGTGGGCGGTGTTCTCCTTCTGTGTCGCCGTGGCCTTCTGGGCGTACGGGTGGGCGCTCCTGACGTATCCGCTGTGGTTCTGGCTCTTCCCGGTGTACGGCGGACAGGGCGGCCTGCAGTTGTACGGGGACGAGCAGCACCAGATCTTCCTCGACAACCCGTTCGAGATCACGGTGACCGCGCTGGTGGGCCTGCTGTTCACGCTGGCCTCGCCGTGGATCGTGCGAGCGCTGACGACCGTGGACCGGCTGATGGTGCACGGGCTGCTCGGTCCGTCGCGGCTGTCGGCGCGGGTGGTGGAGCTGGAGTCGGACCGGGGGGTCGTGGTCGACACCGCCGCGGCCGACCTGCGGCGCATCGAGCGCGACCTGCACGACGGGGCGCAGGCCCGGCTGGTGGCGCTGGCCATGGATCTGGGGCTGGCGAAGGAGAAGCTGACGGAGGATCCGCAGGCGGCCGCGCGGATGGTGGGCGAGGCCCACGGCGAGGTGAAGACGGCGTTGCAGGAGCTGCGGGATCTGGCCCGCGGAATTCATCCGGCGGTGCTGACGGACCGCGGCCTGGACGCCGCGCTGTCCTCGGTCGCCTCGCGCTGCACGGTTCCGGTGCAGGTGGAGGTGGACCTCGTGGAGCGGCCCGCGGCGGCGATCGAGGGGATCGCGTACTTCACGGTGTCGGAGTTGCTGCAGAACATCAGCAAGCACAGCGGGGCGAGGTCGGCGTCGGTCGATGTGTGGCGCGTCGAGGACCGGCTGATGTTGCAGGTCGTGGACGACGGGACGGGCGGCGCGGACGCCTCCGGGGGGTCCGGACTGGCGGGGCTGGCCGGACGCCTGGACGCGGTGGACGGGATCCTGGTGGTGGACTCGCCGGCCGGCGGCCCGACGAGGATCACCGCGGAGCTTCCCTGGCGTAGGTGAGCGACGCCGGTGGACGGCGGACGCGACAGCGGGGAACGTGACGGAGGGGTCGATCGATCTGATCGACCCCTCCGTCGCGTTCCCCGCCGCCACACTGCTCCGAGGCCGGCTCCCCAAGCCGCCCGGCGCCCCACCCGGCCCGTACCTGAAGCCGAAGCCGCCCCCCTGCCCCATGAGCGACAACAAGCCGCCGAGCGGCCGGAACCCGCACTGCCGCCCGCTGTTCCCGCCGCTCGGGCGCGGTCGGGACCGAATGCTGGAATGCTGGACCAGTCGTGCGGTGGGCGCGGAGCCGAAACGTTCCGGGACCGCCGGTGTCTGGCTGTGGGGGGCCGAAAGTCGTGGAGGACAGGGTGCGGGTTGTCATCGCCGAGGATTCAGTGCTGCTCAGGGAGGGCCTGACCCGGTTGCTGACGGACCGCGGGCACGAGGTCGTCGCCGGCGTCGGCGACGGGGAGGCGCTGGTCAAGACGATCACGGAGCTGGACGCTCAGGGCGAGTTGCCGGACGTGGTGGTCGCCGACGTCCGGATGCCGCCGACGCACACCGACGAGGGGGTGCGGGCCGCGGTGCAGTTGCGCAAGGCGCATCCGGGTCTCGGGGTGCTCGTGCTGTCGCAGTACGTGGAGGAGCGCTACGCCACCGAACTGCTGGCCGGTTCCAGCCGCGGCGTCGGTTATCTGCTCAAGGACCGGGTGGCCGAGGTGCGTGAGTTCGTGGACGCGGTGGTGCGGGTGGCGCAGGGCGGTACGGCCCTCGACCCGGAGGTGGTCGCGCAGCTGCTCGGCCGCAGCCGTAAGCAGGACGTGCTCGCGGGGCTCACCCCGAGGGAGCGGGAGGTCCTGGGGCTGATGGCCGAGGGGCGGACGAACTCCGCGGTCGCGCGGCAGTTGGTGGTGAGCGACGGCGCGGTCGAGAAACACGTCAGCAACATCTTCCTGAAGCTCGGGCTGTCCCCGAGCGACGGGGATCACCGGCGTGTGCTGGCGGTCCTCACCTATCTCAACTCCTGACGGCTCAGCTATCTCAACTCCTGACGGCTCAGCGCACAGGTGACCTCTGACGGCTGACGGCTCACCGAGCACGTGGACCTCCGACGGTCCAGCGAACACCTGAACTCCTGACGGCTCGGCAGGGCCGACACGGGCGACCGCCGGCGCGGCGGGTACTCGTACGCGTGAAATCGGGTACTCGTCGACAAAGCCCCCGGGCCCGCCGCCGCTCCGGCCTCGAGCCGTCGTGAGGTCGCGGTGGAGCGGGGCCGGATCCTCCCTCGATCCGGCCCGCTCCGAGAACCGCACGGCGCCCCCGAAGCGTCTTCAAGCAGCACCGGGGGGTGAGCAAGTCGTGACAAGTCAGGGTGTCCGACCGTCTCAAATGCAGGTCCATCATGCGAATGACCCCGGGAAGGGGACCCTTACGGACGTAGGGTTGATCCTGGGAGGGACTGCGGGACGGTCGCTCCCAGACAGCCGCCTCGAGGGAGGTCCAGTTCAGTGACCAGCCAGGTCAGTAGCCCAGCGGAGCAGGCAGACGGAACCGTACTAGGAGAGCAGCGCAAAGAGGTCGGCGTGAAAGACGTCCGCCGCCTCGACCGGGTGATCATTCGTTTCGCGGGCGACTCCGGTGACGGCATGCAGCTCACCGGTGACCGTTTCACCTCGGAGACGGCGTCCTTCGGCAACGACCTGTCCACCCTGCCGAACTTCCCGGCCGAGATCCGGGCCCCTGCGGGCACTCTGCCGGGCGTGTCCTCCTTCCAGCTCCACTTCGCCGACCACGACATCCTCACGCCGGGTGATGCGCCCAATGTGCTGGTCGCCATGAACCCGGCGGCCCTGGCGGCGAACATCGCCGACGTGCCGCGGGGCGCGGAGATCATCGTCAACACGGACGAGTTCACCAAACGGGCGATGCAGAAGGTGGGGTACGCGGCCTCGCCGCTGGAGGACGGGTCCCTCGACGGTTATCACCTCCACCCGGTCCCACTGACCACCCTGACCGTCGAGGCACTCAAGGAATTCGACCTCACCCGTAAAGAGGCCGAGCGCAGCAAGAACATGTTCGCGCTCGGCCTCTTGTCATGGATGTACCACCGGCCGACGGAGGGCACCGAGAGGTTCCTGCGGCGGAAGTTCGCCAAGAAGCCCGAGATCGCGGCCGCCAACCTCGCCGCCTTCCGTGCGGGCTGGAACTTCGGTGAGACGACGGAGGACTTCGCCGTCTCCTACGAGATCGCCCCGGCGACGAAGGCCTTCCCGGTCGGCACCTACCGCAACATCTCCGGGAACCTGGCCCTGTCCTACGGACTGGTCGCCGCGTCCCGGCAGGCGGACCTGCCGCTGTTCCTGGGCTCGTACCCGATCACCCCGGCCTCGGACATCCTGCACGAGCTGAGCCGGCACAAGAACTTCGGTGTGCGGACCTTCCAGGCCGAGGACGAGATCGCGGGGATCGGCGCGGCGCTGGGCGCGGCCTTCGGCGGCTCGCTGGCGGTGACCACCACCAGCGGTCCGGGGGTGGCCCTGAAGTCGGAGACCATCGGGCTCGCCGTCTCCCTCGAACTGCCGCTGCTGGTGATCGACATCCAGCGCGGCGGGCCGTCCACCGGTCTGCCGACCAAGACCGAGCAGGCGGACCTGCTGCAGGCGATGTTCGGGCGCAACGGCGAGGCGCCGGTGCCCATCGTCGCGCCGTGCACGCCCGCCGACTGCTTCGACGCTGCCGTGGAGGCGGCGCGGATCGCGCTGACGTACCGGACGCCGGTGATGCTGCTGTCCGACGGCTACCTGGCCAACGGCTCGGAGCCCTGGCGCATCCCGGAGGTCGACGAACTCCCGGACCTGCGCGTGCAGTTCGCGCAGGGGCCCAACCACACCCTGGGGGACGGCAGCGAGGTCTTCTGGCCGTACAAGCGTGATCCGCTGACGCTGGCCCGCCCGTGGGCGGTCCCGGGCACGCCGGGGCTGGAGCACCGGATCGGCGGCATCGAGAAGGAGGACGGCACGGGCAACATCTCCTACGCCCCGGCCAACCACGACTTCATGGTCCGCATCCGCCAGGCGAAGATCGACGGCATCGACGTCCCGGACCTCGAGGTCGACGACCCGCACGAGGCCCGCACCCTGGTCCTGGGCTGGGGGTCGACCTACGGCCCGATCACGGCGGCGGTACGGCGGCTGCGCACGGCCGGCGAGTCGATCGCGCAGGCCCATCTGCGCCACCTCAACCCCTTCCCGAAGAACCTCGGCACCGTCCTGCGGCGCTACGACAAGGTGGTGATCCCCGAGATGAACCTCGGTCAGCTCGCCACCCTGGTCCGGGCGAAGTACCTGGTCGACGCGCACTCCTACAACCAGGTCAACGGCATGCCGTTCAAGGCCGAACAGCTCGCCACGGCTCTCAAGGAGGCCATCGATGGCTGAGACGTCCACTGGCTCCTCCAGGGAAGGCGCGGGCACGATCGAGGCGCTCACCCTGGTGCCCAAGGCCGAGGCACGACAGTCCATGAAGGACTTCAAGTCGGACCAGGAGGTGCGCTGGTGCCCCGGCTGCGGTGACTACGCGATCCTCGCCGCGGTCCAGGGCTTCATGCCGGAGCTGGGCCTGGCGAAGGAGAACATCGTCTTCGTCTCGGGCATCGGCTGCTCGTCCCGCTTCCCGTACTACATGAACACGTACGGCATGCACTCCATCCACGGTCGCGCGCCCGCCATCGCCACCGGCCTGGCCTCCTCGCGCCGTGACCTGTCCGTGTGGGTGGTCACCGGTGACGGCGACGCGCTGTCGATCGGCGGCAACCACCTGATCCACGCCCTGCGCCGCAACGTCAACCTCAAGATCCTGCTGTTCAACAACCGGATCTACGGCCTGACGAAGGGCCAGTACTCCCCTACCTCCGAGGTCGGCAAGATCACCAAGTCGACGCCGATGGGCTCGCTCGACGCGCCCTTCAACCCGGTGTCGCTCGCGATCGGCGCGGAGGCGTCCTTCGTGGCCCGGACCGTGGACTCCGACCGCAAGCACCTGACGGAGGTGCTGCGGCAGGCGGCCGCCCATCCCGGCACCGCGCTGATCGAGATCTACCAGAACTGCAACATCTTCAACGACGGCGCCTTCGACGCGCTCAAGGACCGGCAGCAGGCCGAGGAGGCGGTGATCCGCCTGGAGCACGGGCAGCCGATCCGCTTCGGGGCGGAGTCCTCGCGCGGCGTCGTACGGGACGCGGCCACCGGTGATCTGAAGGTGGTCACGGTGACCCCGGAGAACGAGGCGCAGGTCCTGGTCCACGACGCCCACGCGGCCTCTCCGACCACGGCGTTCGCGTTGTCGCGGCTGGCCGACCCGGACACCCTGCACCACACGCCGATCGGCGTCCTGCGTTCCGTGGAGCGGCCGGTCTACGACACGCAGATGGCCGACCAGCTGGACACGGCCGTCGAGCAGCACGGCAAGGGCGATCTCGCCGCGCTGCTGGCGGGCGGGGACACCTGGACGGTCGTCGGCTGAGTACCGGCGCGGTTCACGAGGCCCGGGAGGCGCGCTCCCGGGCCTCGTCGTATGTCCGGCGGGACTCCTCCACCTCGGGCATCCGCCGGCTCGTCCACATGGCCAGGCCCCGCACCTGCTGTGCCGCCTCCCGGCCCAGGTCCGTGAGGGAGTAGTCGACGCGGGGCGGGATCACCGGCTTGGCGTCGCGGTGGACCAGGCCGTCGCGTTCGAGGGTCTGGAGAGTCTGGGTCAGCATCTTCTCGCTGACCCGGCCGATCGCCCGGCGCAGCTCACTGAAGCGGTACGGGCGCTCCATGAGCTCGATCAGCACCAGGACGCCCCAGCGTGAGGTCACGTGTTCCAGGACCAGACGGTACGGACACATCGCCTCGGCGATGTCGTACTTGTTCACGGCCTCGTTCTCGCCGGCCGCCTTCTTCTTGCCCGCTGACTCGCTGCTACTTACCGACATGCCAGTACCTTACTTCAAAGTGGGTACTTTCCCGAAGTTAGCGCCTGCCCTAAGGTTAGTGACAACGCACCCCACAAGGAGTTCTGATCATGAGCATTGTTGTCACCGGAGCCACCGGACACCTCGGCCGTCTCGTCGTGGAGCACCTGCTGGAGAAGGTTCCGGCGGAGCAGATCACGGCCGTCGTACGCGACGAGGCGAAGGCGGCCGGCTTCGCGGCCCGGGGCGTACGGATCGCGGTCGCCGACTACAACGCCCCCGAGACCTTCGACGGCCTCTTCTCGGCCGGCGACAAGGTGCTGCTGATCTCCGGCAACGAGTTCGACAAGGGGCGCGTCGGCCAGCACAAGGTCGTCCTCGACGCCGCCAAGGCCGCCGGTGTCGCCCTCCTCGCCTACACCAGCGCCCCCGGCACCCTGACCGCCGCGCTCGCCGACGACCACAAGGGCACGGAGGAGGCGATCCTGGCCTCCGGCGTCCCGTACACGCTGCTGCGCAACGGCTGGTACAACGAGAACTACACGGAGAACCTCGCCCCGGTCCTCGAGTACGGCGCGGTCGTCCAGGCCGCCGGTGAGGGCAAGGTCGCCTCCGCGGCCCGCGCCGACTACGCGGCCGCCGCCGCCGCGGTACTGACCGGCGAGGGCCACGAGAACAAGACCTACGAGCTGGGCGGCGACACGGCCTGGGGCTTCGCCGAGTACGCGGCCGAGCTGAGCCGGCAGACCGGCAAGGAGATCGTCTACAACGCGGTCCCGGTCGACGCCTTCGTCGGCATCCTGACCGGTGCCGGGCTGCCCGAGCCGTTCGCCGCGATCCTCGCCGGCGTCGACGCGTCCATAGAGAAGGGCGAGCTGAGCGGCGTCACCGGTGACCTGTCCCGGCTGGCCGGGCGCCCCACCACGCCGATCGCCGAATCCGTCGCGGCGGCGCTCAAGGGCTGAACTCCCCCGCGCTGGGCTCTTCGCGCCGGACTCCCCCGCGCCGCGTTCCCCAGCCGCGCCCCTGAGCGCGTCACCCCGCCTGTCATGACCGTATGGCGATACGGACATGACAGGCGGGGCTCCTCGGCGTTACCTTCTTGCTGGCTGCACAGAAGCAGCCGGGTGAGTGAGGAGGACCCCGTGACCGGGAAGTCGACGGGCGAGCGGCGGACAGGTCTGCTGAACGGCTTCGCCGCGTACGGGATGTGGGGTCTGGTCCCCCTCTTCTGGCCGCTACTCAAGCCCGCCGGGGCGATGGAGATCCTCGCCCACCGGATGGTGTGGTCCCTCGGCTTCGTCGCCGTGGCACTGGTCCTGGTGCGGCGCTGGGCCTGGGCGGGCGAACTGCTGCGGCAGCCGCGCAGGCTCGCGCTGGTCGCCGTGGCCGCGGCCGTCATCACCGTGAACTGGGGCGTCTACATCTGGGCCGTGAACTCCGGCCACGTGGTCGAGGCCTCGCTCGGATACTTCATCAATCCCCTGGTCACCATCGCGATGGGCGTGCTGCTCCTCAAGGAGCGGCTGCGGCCCGCGCAGTGGGTGGCGGTCGGGGTCGGCTTCGCCGCGGTCCTCGTGCTGACCATCGGGTACGGACAGCCGCCGTGGATCTCGCTCACCCTCGCCTTCTCCTTCGCCACGTACGGCCTGGTGAAGAAGAAGGTCAACCTCGGCGGCGTCGAGTCGCTGGCCGCCGAGACCGCGATCCAGTTCCTGCCCGCGCTCGGCTACCTGCTGTGGCTGTCCGCGCACGGGGACTCCACGTTCACCGGTGCGGGAGCCGGGCACGCGGCGCTGCTCGCCGCGACCGGCGTCGTCACCGCGCTCCCCCTCGTCTGCTTCGGCGCGGCCGCGATCCGTGTGCCCCTGTCCACGCTGGGCCTGCTGCAGTATCTGGCCCCGGTCTTCCAGTTCCTTCTCGGCGTCCTCTACTTCCACGAGGCGATGCCGGCCGAGCGGTGGGCCGGGTTCGCGCTGGTGTGGCTGGCACTGGCGCTGCTGACCGCCGACGCCTGGCGCTCCGCGCGGAGGGCACGGGCGCAACTCGACCTGGCCCTTCGGGTGCCCGCGCCCACGTCCGCCGAGGTGGACGCCTGACGCACCCCGGCACGCCGGGCACTCCTCCGGGGGCTCGGCCGCGGCCCCGGACGCATCGAGGCGCTACGGCGACTTCCAGCCCTTCCGGGAACGGGGGACGACTGCGGCCCCCGGGTCCACCGGCGATTCCGTTGCCCACTCGCCCGCGCAACGAGTATGAGTGGTTGCCATGACGCAGACGCCTCCCCCCGAGCCCGTAGCCGCACCCGCCTCCGCCCCCACGCCCGTGCCCGTGCCCGTGCACTGGAAGCTCGTCGTCGACGCCGCCGATCCGCACCCGCAGGCCGACTTCTGGGCCGCCGCGCTGCACTACGAGGTCGAGGACAACAGCGCGCTGATCGAGCGGCTGCTGGAACTCGGCGCGCTGCCCGGCGCGGCGACCGTCGAGTTCCACGGCCAGCCCGCGTTCCGTGACCTGATCGCCGTACGGCATCCCGACGACCCGTACGACAAGGACAGCGGGACCGGGCTGGGGCGGCGGCTGCTGTTCCAGCGGGTGCCGGAGCCGAAGACGGTCAAGAACCGGCTGCATCTCGATCTGCACCCCGGCGACGGACTGCGCGCGGCGGAGGTCGAGCGACTGGAGCGGCTGGGCGCGCGTGTCCTGCGGCGGGTGGCGGAGCCGTCCGGGGAGTGGGTCGTGATGGCGGATCCGGAGGGGAACGAGTTCTGCGTCCACTAGGTCCGCGGTCGCCACTTCCGCGGTCGCCACTTCCGCAGCTGCCGGCTCCACGACCGCCGGCTCCACGGCTACCGGTTCCGGGCCGCGGGTTCCGCTATGCGAACACCCTGTCCTGATAGCGCTCTTGACGGTCAGTCAGTCTCAGCTTCACCATCCTGGCACCCCATTCACTGCGGAATCCCCCATGATTCCCAAGGAATTCGGAGCCCCCACATGAAGCTCTCCGTTTCCGGGCGTACGACGGCTGTCGGTGCCGTCGCGGCCCTCACCCTGTTGGCCGGCGGATCCATGGCCGACGCGGCGCCCGCGCCCGAGTCCGCCGTGGCCGCGGCGCCCGACATACCCGTCGCGGCCGTCAAGGCGCACCTGACGCAGCTGCAGTCCATCGCCACCGCCAACGGCGGCAACCGGGCACACGGCCGGACCGGCTACAAGGCCTCGCTCGACTACGTGAAGGCCAAGCTGGACGCCGCCGGGTTCACCACCACCACCCAGCAGTTCACCTCCTCCGGCCGCACCGGCTACAACCTCATAGCCGACTGGCCCGGCGGCGACACCAACCAGGTGGTCATGACGGGGTCCCACCTCGACAGCGTGACCGCCGGCCCCGGCATCAACGACAACGGGAGCGGCTCCGCGGCGATCCTGGAGACCGCCCTCACCGTGGCCCGCACCGCCTACCACCCCACCAAGCATCTGAGATTCGCCTGGTGGGGGGCGGAGGAGCTGGGCATGGTCGGCTCCCGCTACTACGTCAGCAACCTGTCGACCGCGAACCGGGCGAAGATCAGCGGCTATCTGAACTTCGACATGATCGGCTCACCGAACCCCGGCTACTTCGTCTACGACGACGACCCGGCGATCGAGAAGACGTTCAAGGACTACTTCACCGGCCTCGGCATCGCCACCGAGCCGGAGACCGAGGGCGACGGCCGCTCCGACCACGCGCCCTTCAAGAACGCGGGCATCCCCGTCGGCGGCCTGTTCAGCGGCGCCGACTACATCAAGACGGCGGCGCAGGCCACCAAGTGGGGCGGTACGGCGGGGCAGGCGTTCGACCGCTGCTACCACCGGTCCTGCGACACGACCTCCAACATCAACGACACCGCGCTGGACCGGCACGGCGACGCCCTCGCCAACGCGGTCTGGCAACTGTCCTCCTAGGCCTGGCGGACAGGCCCAGCACCCCGAACCAAGGCTTCGGCCAGGGAGTTCCCTGGCCGAAGCCGGCGGGCGAGTCCGCCTGGCCGCCCGCTTCAGCCGCCCGCTTCAGCCGCCCGGCGCGTCCGCGGCCCTGCGGGCGCGGTCGGCCAGGCGGGTCATCCGGGTGCGGGCCGACTCCAGCTGCTCGATGTCGTCGGCGGCCGGACCGCCCTGCGCCGCGAGCTCGCTCCACAGGGCGATCAGGTCGACGCCCAGGTTCAGCCCCTGCACCGGGTCGCGTACGGCGCGCCAGGCGGTGGCCGCGCTCTGCACGTTGCCGTACGCCGCCTCCGCGTCCCCGGCGCCGCGGCGGAGACCCGCGAGGTCGAGGGAGAGGTGGAGGGAGCGGACCGGGTCGTCCGCCAAGTAGAGGATGTACGCGGTCAGTTCCCGCAGCCGGAGCACTTCGGGGTGTTCCGGCCCCAGCGTCCCCGAGGCCTCTGCCACGGTCTGCTCGGCGAGCGCCGCGGCCGTCTCGATCCGGCCCGACCTGACGGCCTCGTTGATCCGCGCGACCGGTTCCGCGAGCAGCGGAGGCCCTGCCGCGTCACCGGCGAGCAGCGGCTCGTCCCCGAGGACGGCTTCGGCCACGGCGTCGAACCCCCTGGCGGGCGTCGGCCTGGGGTCGGGTTCGCGTACGGAGGCGGGGTCGGGGATGAAGGGGCGGGCCGCGGTCGCGGTGGGGATCGGATTCGGGCGGTTGGCCGGAGTCGGATGGCCGGTCGGAGCCGGATGTCCGGTCGGGGTCGCGTGGTTGGCCCGGTACGGGTCCGGGTGCGGGATCTGCTGCGGTGCCGGCGGCCATTCCTGGTGGGTGGCCGAGGCGGGTGCGGGCTGTGGGTACCCGACCGGCTCCGGGGTGGAGCCCGACTCGGGGTAGAGGGCCCGCTCGGCGGCCGAGTTCGACTCCGGGTAGAGGGCCCCCTCGGGGCCCGAGTTCGACTCCGGGTAGAGGGCCGGCTCCGGTGTCGTCGGCGGCACGGGCCAGTGGTCGGTTCGGGCGGCCGGCTGCGCGTCCATCACCGGCGGCGGGCCGAACTGCCCGGTGGGTACCGCCACCGTGCCCGGTGCCGTGCGCGTCGGCTCCGGCATCGACGCCTGCGGCATCGCAGGCGCGGGCGGGTCGTGCGGTGCCCTCGCGGACGCGTTCGCCGGCTCGTCGCGTGCGGCCAGCAGGACCGGCTCGGCGGTGAACTGGCTGGAGCCGTCCGGATCCACTCGAAGGGGGACGACGTAACCGATGCGTTCGTCGTGGATGGTGGCGAGGACGGGGTGGCCCGCGGCGAACGCGATGCGGTGCAGCTGGGCGAGGACGGCGTGCTGGAGTTCCTCGCCGGGCGCCGCGACGACCGGTACGCCGCCGACCGACGCACCGCCCGCACCCGGCCCGGTCCCGGTGACCCGCACGTCGATCGGTGCCGCCTCCCCGGCGGCCGGGTCGGCGGCGCCCTGCTGTTCCCGCTTCTTGTCGCGGCTGAGTCGAGACATCGGTTCCCTCACTCGGATGCGTCGGGGAGTCGCCGTAGAGCGCGCTCGGATTCCATGGTGCTCCCTCCCGCCGCCGGTTTCTGCTGCCCCGGCGTCAAGATCGGTTCGTACGCCTCCTGCGAGTCGCCTTCTGTGAGTCTCTCCGCTCACTCACGGTTCTCACGTCACTGGGGCGTCACAGGCTCGTTCCAGAGAACAGTGGACAGTTACTTGCGTACGCATATAATGCAGATGCCTGTAAGTGCCGCACGCCGACCATCCGGGAGATCCCATGACCCGCCGCTTCCTGTTCGTCCTGGGCAGCAGCCGCACCGAGGGGAACACCGAACTGCTCGCGCGCCGGGCGGCCGAGCAGCTGCCCCCGGACGTGGAACAGCGGTGGATCAGCCTCGCCGAGCATCCGCTGCCCGACTTCGTGGACCTGCGGCACGACAGCGACCACGTGCGGCCGGTGGACGGCAACGCGGGCCTGCTGCTCGACGCCACGCTCGCGGCCACGGACATCGTGATCGCGTCGCCGCTGTACTGGTACTCGGTGTCCGCCCACACCAAGCGCTACCTCGACTACTGGTCGGGCTGGCTGCGTACGCCCGGCATCGACTTCAAGGCGACCCTGGCCGGGCGCACGCTCTGGGGTGTCACCGTGCTCGCGGACCGGGAGCAGGTGGTCGCCGACCCGCTGATCGGCACCCTCAACAACTCGGCCGCGTACCTGCGGATGCGATTCGGCGGAGTGCTGCTCGGCAACGGCAGCAAGGCCGGTGACGTCCTGCACGACACCGAGGCCCTCGCCGAGGCGAAGACCTTCTTCGCCCGGCAGGCGCCTCTCGCCCGCTTCCAGTTCGAGTCCGACCTACCTCCGGTCACGGGGGCTACGCGGTGATGTCCTTCGCCGTGAACCGGGCCCAGGCCGCCGACCCGAACACGCCCGCGTACAGGGCCTGGACACCGAGGTTCTTCACCAGGTCGTCCCAGTAGACGGGGTCGCGCATCAGGTCGGCGAAGGACAGCCAGTAGTGGGAGAAGAAGTACGGCTGGAGGGCGTGCAGCTGGGGGATCTGGTCGAGGATCTGAACCGTGATCAGCAGGCCCACCGTCGTCGCCATGGCCGCGACACCGCTGTTCGTCAGGGTCGAGACGAACAGACCGAGGGCCGCCACCCCGATCAGTGACGCGGCGACGACCAGGGCGATCAGCAGCGCCCGGCCCAGGCCGTCGGCGAAACCGATCCGGGTGCCGGAGATGGTGGTCAGGTCACCGAGCGGGAAGAGCAGCGCGCCGACCGTCAGCGCCGAGGCCGCCACCACCAGCGTGGCGACCAGACAGAAGGTCAGCACGGTCGCGTACTTGGTGAGCAGCAGGCGGGTGCGGCCGGCGGGGGCGACCAGGAGGTAGCGCAGGGTGCCCGCGTTCGCCTCGCCGGCGATCGCGTCGCCCGCGACGACGCCGATCGCCATCGGGAGGAAGAACGGGAGCGTCGCGGCCAGCGCGGTGAAGACCAGGAACAGACCGTTGTTGGTGATCTGCGAGATGAACGCCGGGCCCTCGCCGCCTCCGCCGGCCGACGAGCCGTCGCTCGTCTCGATCTTCACGGCGATCCCGACCAGGACCGGTACGGCGGCCAGCACAGCCAGCAGCGCGAGCGTGCGCCAGCGCCGGAAGGTGGTCAGCAGTTCGCTGCGCAGCAGGCCGAGGGTCCACAACGGGCTGGGCTTCCGGACCGGCGCCCCGGCCGCGACGGGCAGGTCCGCCACGCCCTGGGTGCCAGGCGGTCCCTGCTCTCCCCGCGTCGTGTCAGCCCGCGACATCGAAGCCCTCCCCCGTCAGCGCGACGAACGCGTCCTCCAGTGAGGCCCGTTCGATCCCGAAGCCGCGGACGCGGACACCGGCCGACACCAGCGCGGCGTTCAGGTCGGCGGGGTCGCCGTCAGGGGGGTCGGCGGTCACGCGGTCGTCGCCGACGACGACGTCCGCGGCGCCGTGTTCCTTCAGCACCCGAGCCGCGTCCCCCGCGTCCGGCGTCGTCACGACCAGCCGGCCGCGGGTTCCCGCCGCCAGGTCCGCGACGGCGCCCTGGGTGATCAGCCGGCCACGGGTCATCACCGCAGCGTGCGTACACACCTGCTCGATCTCGTCGAGCAGGTGCGAGGAGAGGAAGACGGTCGTGCCGTCCGAGGCCAACTCCCGGATCAGGGAGCGGATTTCCCGCATGCCCTGCGGGTCGAGGCCGTTGGTCGGCTCGTCGAGCACGAGGAGTTTTCGCGGCTGGAGCAGCGCGGCCGCGAGGCCCAGTCGCTGTTTCATGCCCAGCGAGTACGCCTTCGCCTTCTTGCCCGCGGCCGCCCCGAGGCCCACCCGCTCCAGGGCCGAGGCGACGCGGGCGCGCCGGGTGCGTGGGTCGGCGGTCGGGTCTGCGGCGTCGTAGCGCAGCAGGTTGTCGCGGCCGGAGAGGAAGCCGTAGAGGGCCGGGCCCTCGATGAGCGCGCCGACGTGGGGCAGCACGGTGCGGGTGGAGCGGGGCATCGGGCGGCCCAGGACGCGGGCCGTGCCGGAGGTCGGTTCGATCAGGCCCATCAGCATGCGGATGGTGGTGGTCTTGCCCGAGCCGTTGGGACCGAGGAAGCCGAAGACGCTGCCCGCCGGGACGGTCAGGTCGAGACCGTCGACGGCGAGCTGCCCGCCGCGGTAGCGCTTGGTGAGCGCGCGGGTGGCGATCACGCTGTCACCCGCGCCCTCGGTGCCCGGCTCCGTGACGGACGGTTCGTCCATCGGCTCCCTCGTTTCGTCGTACGCCTCCGGTGGGTGCGTACGTCCTTACTTCCCGGCGTTGGCCGCCTTGACCAGGGTGTCCTTGGACACGGCGCCGACGTAGAGCTTGCCGTCGTCCGTGGCCAGGGCGTTGATCAGGCGGGTGGAGAAGACGGTGCCCGAGCCGAACTTGCCGGTGACGTGGTCGCCGAGCGAGCCGAGGAAGCCGCCGAGGTCACCGCCGCCGGAGGAGCCCGTCGGCAGTCCTTCGCCGCCCGTCTCGAAGGTGGCGACGGAGTTCCAGCCCTTCCCGATGACCTTCAGGCCGTCGAGACCCTCCCCCTTGGTGACGTCGCCCTCGGACTTCCGGTACCGCGGGGCGTGCTCGGTCCCGCCGTCGGAGCCCGCGCCGTCCTCGGTGACCTTGGCACCCTTGGGCGGGGTGAAGTCGAAGGTGGAAGCGGCCGGCCGGGCGAAGCTGACCTGTGTGAAGCCGGCGTCGATCACGGCCGCGCCACCGCTGGACGGGGTGAGCGTGAACTTCAGCGGCAGCCCGGTCTTCGCGTCCACGGCCACGCTGATCGCGCCGACGGTGGACCCGGCCTGCTTGGGCTTGATGACCAGCCGGTACGCGTCCCGGCCGGCGATCTGCGCGGTGCCGTCGACGGCCACGGAGGTGGTGTCGTCGACCGACTTGAGGGCCTCTTCGGTGAGGTCCTTGGGGGTCGCGGGGACGTCCTCCCGCTTCCGCTGCGCCTCCGCGCCGCCGGGCTCGGTGGCGTGGTAGACCTCGTTGGACTTGCTGTCGTAGCCCCAGACGTCCTTGCCGTCGTGGATCACGCTGTACTCGGCGGCGTTCTCCAGGAGCGAGAGCTTCTGCCGGTCCGGGCCGTCGGCCGCGACGCGCAGGGTGTGCGTGCCGGTGGCGAGTTCCATCAGCTTCGACGACGGGTCCGCGGACGAACCGCCGTCACCCTGCTGCGTGGCGCCGGACAGCAGCCCGCTCTCCAGACCACCGAGGTCGGGCAGTCCCAGATCCGTGGTGATCTTCACCGTGCCGGACAGCTGCTGTACGTCCGAGGCGGCGATCTTCTCGATGAGTTGCTGTGCGCTGATCTTCGGCAGGCTGGGGTCGCCGGAGTCGGCGAGCGCGGGCACGAGCCCGATGGTCGCCGCCGCCACCCCCACCACGGTGACCGGCACGATGTACCGCGCGGCCCTTCGCCGACCCACGCGCAGGTCGTCGGCCTCCCCGGCGTTCGTGCTGTCCTCGGATTCGTACGGTGCCATGTGTGCCTTACCTCCGTCGTCGGCGGCGGCTCTCCGTTGCTCGTCTCGTCCTCGCACTCGTCCCACCCTGAGCCGCCATTCTCACCCGAATCGGTGAGGAGTGGTGATTTCCGTGATGTCCATCTGACCAAATCGGCCGCAGTGAAGCGTCAACCCTCGGAATCAACTCCGCGTACGCCTGGGGTATGACGCGAGAGGGCGGTGCCTGCTCCGACCCGTAGGGGTAGGAGCAGGCACCGCCCTCTTCTCACTCAGGTGGCGCCGGCGGATCAGCGTCGCGCGGACACGCGTGGCAGGGTCTAGCCCGCCCGGTGGACCACCGCGTCGCACAGCTCCACGAGCGCCGCCTTCGCGTCGCACTCCCGCAGCGGGGCCAGGGCCGACCGGGCCTCCTCGGTGTAGCGCACCGTGTCCCGGCGCGCCTGCTCCAGCGCGGGGTGCGACCGGAGCCCGGCCAGCGCCTCGGCGAGCCGGTCGTCGTCGGTCAGGTCGGAGTCGAGGAGCTCACACAGGGCGAGGTCCTCGGCGAGGCCCAGCCGGGCCGCCCGCTCACGCAGCCGCAGCACCGGCATGGTGGGGATGCCCTCGCGCAGGTCCGTGCCCGGGGTCTTGCCGGACTCGTGGGAGTCGGAGGCGATGTCCAGCACGTCGTCCGCCAGCTGGAAGGCGACGCCGAGCCGCTCCCCGTACTGGGTCAGCACGTCCACGACCGTCTCGTCGGCGCCCGACATCATCGCGCCGAACCGGCAGGACACGGCCACCAGGGAGCCCGTCTTGCCGCCCAGGACGTCGAGGTAGTGCTCGACCGGGTCGCGCCCGTCCGTCGGTCCCGCCGTCTCCAGGATCTGGCCGGTCACCAGGCGCTCGAACGCCTCCGCCTGGACACGGACCGCCTCCGGCCCGAGATCGGCCAGGATGTGCGAGGCGCGGGCGAACAGGAAGTCGCCGGTGAGGACCGCGACCGAGTTGCCCCAGCGGGCGTTCGCGCTGGGCACCCCGCGCCGTACCGCGGCCTCGTCCATCACGTCGTCGTGGTACAGCGTCGCCAGGTGGGTCAGCTCCACCACCACCGCCGACGGCACGATCCCCGGCGCGTACGGGTCACCGAACTGCGCGGCGAGCATCACGAGCAGCGGCCGGAACCGCTTGCCACCCGCGCGCACCAGGTGCTGGGCGGCCTCCGTGATGAAGGGGACCTCACTCTTGGTGGCTTCGAGCAGACCCTCCTCGACGGCCGTCATCCCGGCCTGGACATCGGCTTCCAGAGCCTGGTCCCGCACGCTCAGCCCGAACGGCCCGACGACGGTCACGAGGGGTCTCCTGTCTGCTGGTGTCCACTGGCGGTTACACGGTTTGTCGATAGGTCGCTGCGCTCACTCAAGTCAGCGTATCCGGTCACCTTTCGATCACCGATAGCGCCCACGGTTCCAGGCCAGGCGGTATGGGATCACGACCGGAATGTTTTTGATCACTAGATAAGGACGGATACCTGTCGGCTTAGCTGGATGTACTGGCATATGCCCCGAATCTTAGGCCGCCGCCGAGCCCGCCGGCCTGCGCGTCCGGGAACGTTTGTGACTCCTTGACATGCAGTATCCCCACGCCCCTTCCGCACCACGAGACGACCCACGGGCTTCTGCGTGTCCCGCTCCGGACGCGCGCCGCGCTTGCCGCCCTCCACGGGCCTCCGGTGCCGCCGCCTCCTCCACCTCCCTCATGTCGGATACCCCGGTCCGCCCGAACCGCGCACCGCGACGGGCGGCGCCTTTACGCCGACCGGTCCACCCCTCCGCCTGATCGCGCTCGCGACCGCGATCGCGGCCGCCCGAAGATCACCGGCCTGCCGTGCCGGGCCGGGCGCCGCCCCCCGACGCGCCCCGCCCGCCCGACCAAGCCGCCTCCGCTTCCACAGCCACAGCCAAAGCCGCGGCCCCGCCGGGCCGCCTCACGGAGAGCCGCGAGGCACCCCTCCGGTAAGTGGATTTCACCGACGGCCGGTTGACTACGAGTTGGCCCTATTGCCCGAATTGCCACTCTTGTTCACGCCCGTGAGTTGGGTCACGCACGCCCTCGTCCCCCCAGCCCCTCCCCGTCACCCCTTTCACCTTTCCCCGAAAGCGAGTTGAGGATTGGCATCCGCAAAGGATCAAGTGCCCCATACGCCTCAGACCAAGGTCAACGGCGTCATAAGCGAATACGGCACTTGTTCCGGACATGTGCTCTCGCATACGTTCCCGGCCTGTCGGGCGGACGCCTAATCCTGCCGCCGCCCGAACCGAGACTCATCGACGAAAGACACCGCACGGCAGGAGCGGGGGACCCAGGTAAGTCGCCGTACCGGACGTTCCAGGACGAACCGGTACGGCTGGGGGTGAAGCCACGTCCGTAAGGGCGCGGCCGGGCAGCTCCCGCCCGAACCCGACAGCTCACCTCGCAGGCGCCGGAGAGGAAAACAGTCATGCCCGCTGCCGCTCAGCACCGACGCACCAGAACCGCCCGCCTCGTCCGCAAGCTCGCCGTCATCGGCACCGGAGCCGCCGTACTGGCACTCCCCGTCATCGGCGCGAGCACCGCCTCCGCGGCGACCCCGACGGTCACCACCGCCTCCTCGCTGGGGTACGCCAACAACCTCGACGGCTGGATCCGGGCCTCCCTGACCGTCATGTCGCAGCACGGCATTCCGGGGTCGTACAACGGCATCTACCGCAACGTCATCCGCGAGTCGTCGGGCAACCCCTACGCCATCAACCTGTGGGACTCCAACGCGGCCGCGGGCATCCCGTCCAAGGGCCTGCTGCAGGTCATCGACCCGACCTTCCGGGCGTACCACGTCGCCGGCACCTCCTGGGACTCGTACGACCCGGTAGCGAACATCACGGCCGCCTGCAACTACGCGGCCGCGCGCTACGGTTCGATCGACAACGTCTTCGGGGCGTACTAGAAGGCCCGGAGTCCGGTACGCCACCCGCGGGTGTCACGGCAACGGCGTTGGGGCGCCGGGGCCACCGACATCCCGGCCCGATCGGCGGATCAGGCCGGCCGCCAGGCGCTCCGGGGCCCGGGGAAGAGACGTTCGAGGACGACGGCGATGCCGTCGTCCTCGTTCGACGTGGTGATCTCGTCCGCCACGGACTTGAGTTCGGGGTGGGCGTTGGCCATCGCCACGCCGTGGGCCGCCCAGTCGAACATGGGGATGTCGTTGGGCATGTCGCCGAAGGCGATGGTCCGGTCCGGACCGAGGCCCAGGTACTCGGCGGCCAGGGCGAGTCCGGTGGCCTTGGTGATGCCGCATGGCTGGAGTTCGACGGTGCCGGGTCCGGACATGGTGACCGTCGCCAGGGAGCCGACCACCGAACGCGCCGTCGCCGCCAACTCGTCGTCGCTCAGGTCGGGGTGGCGCAGCAGCACCTTGCTGATGGGCTCGCACCACAGGTCGTCACGCCGCTCGACCCGGAGGGCCGGGAGGGTCGGGTGCGGCATCAGGTAGCCGGGCTCGATGAGCGTGAGGCCGTCGACACCGTCCTGGTCGACCGCCGCGTACACCTGCCCCACCTCGGCCTCGATCTTGCCGAGCGCGGTCTCGGCCAGCTCCCGGTCCAGGGTGACGGACCACAGCAGACGGTCCGCGCCGGTGTCGTACACCTGCGCGCCCTGCCCGCACACCGCGAGCCCCGTGCTGCCCAGGTCGTCGAGCAGCGGCCGCACCCTGGGCGCCGGGCGGCCCGTCACGACCAGATGCCGGGCGCCGGCCGCTGCCACGCGCGCGAGCGCGGCGAGCGAGCGTTCGGAGAGGGTGTCGTCGCCGCGGAGCAGGGTTCCGTCCAGGTCGGTGGCGATCAGTGAATACGCGGTGGGAGCGGCCATGATCAGAGAATACGGATGGAACGCCCCGGCGACTCGACGCGAACCGGACGGCTACTGGTTTCACATCTGTTGACAGCTGTTCCGGTTACTCGTTGTCGGTTACGGGTCGTCGGTTGCCGGGAGTTGAGCGGTTCGGCGCCCTACGCCGAGTCCCGCACCACCAGTTCCGTGGGCAGGATCACTCCCGCCGTGTCCTCGCCGGCGATCTGGGCGAGCAGCATGCGGACCATCTCGGCGCTGATGCGGTCGTAGGGCTGGCGCATGGTGGTGAGCGCCGGGGTGACGGCGGTGGCCGCGGCCGAGTCGTCGAAGCCGCCGACAGCGATGTCATCGGGGACGGAACGCCCGGCCTGCTGGAGGGTGTTGACGACTCCCTGGGCCATGAGGTCGGAGGCGACGAACACCGCGTCCATGTCGGGGGCGCGGGCCAGCAGCAGCCGGGCCGCCTCCTCGCCACCGGTGCGGCGGTAGTCGCCCTCCGCCACCAGCGCCTCGTCGTAGGGCAGTCCCGCCTCGGCGAGCACCTCGCGGTAGCCGGCCAGGCGGTCGGTGCCGCCGGGGGTGTCGAGCGGGCCGGTGATCATGCCGACGCGGCGGCGGCCGACGGAGAGGAGGTGGCGGACCATCTCCCGGGCGCCGTCGCGGTCGTCGGCGGCCACGTAGCTGACCTTGGAGCCGAGGCCGAGCGGCTTGCCGCAGGCCACCAACGGGATGCCGGCGTCGCGCAGTTCGGCGGCGACCGGGTCACCGCTGTGGCTGGACACCAGCAGGACACCGTCGACGTGGCCGGAGGTGATGTAGCGGGTCAGCCGGCGGCGGTCGTCCCTGGAGGAGGCCAGCATCAGCAGCAGCGGGACGTCGTGCCGGGCGAGGTGTTCGGTGCAGCCGCGCAGCAGCACGTTGAAGTTGGGGTCCTCGAAGAACTTCTCCTGCGGCTCGGTGAGGAGGAAGGCCACCGAGTCCGAGCGTCCGGTGCTCAGGCTGCGGGCGTGCCGGTTGACGACGTACCCCGTCTTCCTGATGGCGGCCTCCACCGCCCGGCCCGCGGCGGGCGAGACGTAGTGGCCGCCGTTCAGGAAGCGGGAGACGGTGCCCCGCGACACGCCCGCCTCCCGCGCCACGTCGTGGATGGTGGGCGGTCGGCGGCGTCCGTTGGCGCTGGTGGTCATGGTCCTCGTTCGTGACGGTGGAGTGGTCAGTGCCTCAGGCCTTGACCGAGCCGCTCAGCAGGTCCAGGGACCAGAACCGCTGGATCACCAGGAAGAGCGCGATCAGCGGGATGATCGCCAGCAGACATCCGGTGATGACCAGGGTGTAGAGGGCGGGCTGCGAGGCGCCCTGTGCGAGCAGGGTGTAGAGCCCGAGGGTGAGCGGGAACTTGGTGTCGTCGGCCAGCATCACGTACGGCAGCAGGAAGTTGTTCCAGATGGCGACGAACTGGAAGAGGAACACCGTGATCAGGCCCGGCATCATCATCGGTACGGCGATCCGCGAGAAGATCCGCCACTCGCTCGCGCCGTCCATGCGGGCGGCTTCGAGGAGTTCGGCGGGTACCGCGGCGGCCGCGTAGATGCGGACCAGGTAGACGCCGTACGGGGAGAGGATGGACGGCAGCAGCATCGACCAGTACGAGTCGGCCATGCCCATCTTCGACAGCAGCAGGTACTGCGGGACGGTCAGCACGATGCTGGGCACCAGGACGCCGGCCAGGATCAGCTTGAAGATGAACTCCCGCCCCCGGAAGGCGAACCGGCCGAGCGCGTAGCCGCCGCCGGCGGAGACCGCGGCGGACAGCAGGGCGCCGAAGCCCGCGTAGAGGGCGGAGTTGCCCATCCACGTCCAGTAGATGCCGTCCCGGTAGGCGGTCAGCTCGCTCAGGTTGTCGAAGAAGCCGGTGCCGGGCGCGAAGGTGAAGGTGGAGAACAGCTCCGACCGGTCCTTGGTCGCGGCCATCACCACCCAGGCGATGGGGACCAGGCAGTACAGCGCGCCGAGGATCAGCACGAGGGTGGGGACCCAGGCCGTGCGCCGTGCTCGGCTTTTCACGGGAAGTTCGCCGGCGGTGTCGGCGGTGAGGGTGAGGGGGGTCATGCCCGGTCCTCCCGGGTGTAGCGGTCGGAGACGCGCAGCAGGGTGAAGGAGATGAGGTAGGTGGCCAGGGCCAGGACCACCGCGGTGGCGGAGGCACCGTAGATGTCGGACTTCAGGAAGGCGCTGTCGTAGATGGCCATCAGCGGGCTCCAGGTGGTGGAGAGGCCGTTGGTCAGCGGCTTGAGCGCCATCGGCTCGGTGAAGACCTGAAGGGTGGCGATCACCGAGAAGAAGAAGGTCAGCACCAGGGAGGGCATGACGATCGGGATCTTGATCCGCAGCGCGATCTTGAGGTCGGACGCGCCGTCGATCCGCGCCGCCTCGTAGATGTCCGGCGGGATCGCCCGGAGCGCGGTGTAGATGACGATCATGTTGAAGCCGGTGCCGCCCCAGACCGCGATGTTCGCGAAGGAGAGGTACAGGTTGCCGCCGTCGAACAGGTCCGGCTGCGGCAGGCCGAACCTGTTCAGCAGGTAGTAGAAGGGGCTGACGTCCGGGAGGTACAGGAAGCCCCACATGAGGGCGGCGATGATGCCGGGCACCGCGTACGGCAGGAAGATCATCAGCCGTGCGAAGGAGGCGCTGCGCGCCTTCGGGGTGTCGAGCATCAGCGCGAACAGCAGCGCCAGCCCGAGCATCGTCGGGATGACGATGAGGCCGTAGCCGAAGGCGCGCAGCACGCTGTGGCCGAACTCGGAGTCCTGGAGCACGTCGGTGTAGTTGCCGAAGCCGTTCCAGACCTGTTCGCGGGCGCCCTTGCCGAGTCCGATGCCCTTGACCCGGACCTTGTGGAGGCTGAGCCAGATCGCGTATCCGATGGGGACGACGGTGAAGGCGGCGAACAGGACCAGGGTCGGTGTCAGGAACCAGTACGGTGCGCTGCGGCCACGGCGGCGGGGGCGGCTGGGGCGGACGGGCTTGGCGGTGCCGGTGCCGTCCGCCAAGGGCCCGACCGTGATGCGGTCGGAGCCCTTGAGCGGAGCGCTGGTCATGCCTCGGTCACCTCGAAGCCCTGCTTCTTCATGTCGTCGAAGGTCTTCGACTGCATGGTGCTGAGGGCAGAGGTGAACTGGGCCTCCTTCTTCGCCTTGGTGGCCTTGCCGAAGCCGTCGTTGAAGGCGGTGTAGGCGGTCTGGACGTTCGGGCCCCAGGCGGCGGTGGCCGTGGTGGCGGCGATCTCCGCGGCCGTCGTGTAGAAGTCCTTCTGGTTCGGGAAGAACGCGGGCGTGGTGAGCACGTCGCCCGACTGGCCCTTCGTGGCCGCCGGGTAGATGCCGACCTCCTTGACCAGGGCGGCCAGCGCCTCCGGGTCGGTGTTGATCCAGTGGGCGAACTTCGCCGCGGCCTCGGCGTGCTCGGAGTCGGTGGAGACACCGGTGGAGGAGCCGCCCCAGCTGCCGGTGACGTTCTCGCCCGACTTCCACTGCGGCAGCGGGGCCATCCGCCACTTGCCCTCGGTGTCGGGGGCGGAGGAGACCAGCACGCCGGGCGCCCACACGGCGGAGACCCAGGCGATGTGGGTGCCCTTGTTCAGGGCGTTGTTCCAGGCCGGGGTGTACATCGGCTGGTTGTCGAGGACGCCCTCCTGGACCAGGCCGCCCCAGAACTCGGCGACCTTCCGGCTGGCCGCGTCGTCGATGCCGACCGTCCACTTGCCGCTGCCGTCGACCGTCCACCACCTGGCGCCGGCCTGCTGGGTGAGGCCCGCGAACAGACCCGGGTCGTTGGAGGAGAAGGTGGTCAGGTAGGCGTCCGGGAGGGCCTTCCTGGCGGCGCGCGCGGTCTCCGCGAACTCCGTCCAGGTCTTCGGGACGGACAGGCCGTGCTTCTTGAAGAGGTCCTCGCGGTAGTAGAACATCAGCGGCCCGGAGTCCTGCGGGACGCCGTAGACCGCGTCGGTGCCGAGGGTGACCATGTCCCACAGACCCTCGGCGAAGTCGCCCTTGGCGTCGGCGACGTACTTCGATATGTCGGCGAGCACGTCGTTGGAGACCAGGGTCGGCAGCGACTGGTACTCGGCCTGGATCAGGTCGGGCGCGTTGCCGGCCTTCTTCGCGGTGATCACCTTCGTGAGGATCTCGGCGCCGCTGCCCTGCTTCGACACGGTGACCGTGATGTCCGGGTTCTTCTTGTTCCAGATCGCGGCGACCTTCTCCATGTTCGGCGCCCACGACCAGTAGGTCAGCTTGACCGGGCCGCTGCTCTTGCCGGAGTCGTCGTCGGAACCGCCGCAGGCGGCGAGGGTGCCGGTGAGGCCGAGGGCTGCGGCCCCGGCGAGCATGGTGCGCCTGCTGATCCGGCGGCTGTGGATCGACATCTTCATCTCCCCTGACTGAGAAGAGCCGGCCTCGGTATGTCCCGCGTGCGCGGCAGCCGCCGTGGGGGGTGTGGGGCTGCGGGCACGTGACCGAGAGGCTGTGCGCGAGGGCCGCGCGGCTCTGTGATCGTGCACAGTAGAGAATTGTTTCCGCCCCTTGTCAATGGTGAAAGCGTGCGGTTACCTACTTGTTGCTCATGGATGCCAGCCATGCCAAGCTCTGTGCACGATCACAGAAATATGGGAACTTCAGGCATCATCCTGCCGATCCACCTGGGAGCCACCACATGCCCTCCGCCGCCCCGCACGACCGTCTGCCACTCGCCTTCGGGGGCGACTACAACCCCGAGCAGTGGCCGCAGGAGGTGTGGCAGGAGGACGTACGGCTGATGCGGGAGGCCGGCGTCACGATGGTGTCGCTCGGCATCTTCGCCTGGTCCCGGATCGAGCCCCGGCCGGGCACGTACGACTGGGAATGGCTCGACCAGGTCATCGGGATGCTGCACGAGGCCGGGATCGCGGTGGACCTGGCGACGCCGACCGTGGTGCCGCCCGCCTGGTTCTACCGGGCCCACCCCGAGGCACTGCCCGTCACCCGGGAGGGCGTCCGCCTGGCCTTCGGCTCACGCGGTGCCATCTGCCACTCCGACCCCGACTACCGGGCCGCCGCGGCGACGATCACCACCCGGCTCGCCGAACGCTACGGCAGCCACCCGGCCGTCGTGCTGTGGCACGTCCACAACGAGTACGGCGCCCCCGTGCTCACCTGCTACTGCGACACCTGCGCCGCCGCCTTCCGGGTGTGGCTGCGGGAGCGGTACGGCAGCACGGACAAGCTCAACGACGCCTGGGGTGCCGCCTTCTGGGGCCAGCTCTACGGCGACTGGGACGAGATCACCCCGCCCCGCGCCACCCCCACCGTCGTCAACCCCGCCCAGCAACTGGACTACCAGCGCTTCGCCGACGCGGCCGCCCGCGCCAACTTCACCGCTGAGCGCGACATCCTGCACCGCCTGTCCCCCGGCGTGCCCGTGACCACCAACTTCATGGTCGCCCCGAGCCAGTGCCAGGGCATCGACTACTGGGCCTGGGGCCGCGAGGTCGACCTCGTCACCAACGACCACTACCTGATCACCGACGGCCGACGCACCCACGTCAACCTGGCCCTCGCCGCCGACCTCACCCGCTCGGTCGCGGGCGGCGGCCCCTGGCTGCTGCTCGAACAATCCACCTCGGGCGTCAACTGGCAGCCGCACAACCCCGCCAAGGCGCCCGGCCAGATGGCCCGCAACTCCCTCGGTCACATGGCACGCGGCTCCGAGGGCGCCATGTTCTTCCAGTGGCGCCAATCCCGGCACGGCGCCGAGAAGTTCCACTCGGCGATGCTCCCGCACGGCGGAACCGGCACCCGGGTCTGGCGGGAGGTGGCGGACCTCGGCCGCCGGGTGGCCGGTCTGGCCGATCTGCGCGGCACCCGCACCCGCGGCGACGTGGCCATGGTCTGGTCCTGGGAGTCCTGGTGGGCGCAGGACCTGGAGTGGCGCCCCAGCCAGGACCTGGACGCCCGCGAGCGCCTCGACGCGTTCTACGAGGCGCTCTACGACCGGCACCTCACGGTCGACTTCGTGGCGCCGTCCGCGCTGTCCTCGGTCGACCCCGAGCGTCACCCCCTGCTCGTCGTCCCGCAGCTGTACTCGGCGCCCGCCGGCGTCGCCGCCGACCTGGAACGGTACGTCTCGCGCGGCGGCACGCTCCTGGTCTCCTTCTTCTCCGGCATCGTCGACGAGCACGACGCCGTGCACACCGGCCCCTACCCGGGCCCGCTGCGCGACGTACTCGGCCTGACGGTCGAGGAGTTCGACCCGCTGCTGCCCGGCGAGACGGTCACCGTGCGCACGGCCGACGGCGGTACGTACACCGCCGACCTGTGGTCCGAGTACGTCGTCCCCGGCGACGACTGCCAGACCGTGGCCGCCTTCGCCGACGGCCGTACGGCCGGACACCCCGCGCTGACCCGGCATCCGCTCGGCGAGGGCACCGCCTGGTACCTGGCCACCCGGCTGACCGGCGCCGACCTGGCCGCCGTCGTGGACCTGGCGCTGGCGGACGCCGGCATCACCCCTGCCGACCTGCCCCGGGACGTCGAACTCGTCGTACGCGAGGGCGAGTCCGGCGTCTTCCGCTTCGCCGTCAACCACACCGAGACCGAGGTGAAGGTCCTGCTGCCGGACGGCAGCCGGGCCGCCGTCCCGGCGGGCGGGGTCGAGGTGTTCCGCGACCGGCGCTGAGCTCCGGAGGGCCGGGCCGAAGCGGGGCGGACGCCGCTTCCACTGCCGCGCCCGCGCCTGCCACCGCCGGCCGCTGCCGCTTCCCACGGCACGTCGATCGTCGATTCCCCTGGTGTGTCCACCGTGAATGTTCTCCACTGTGAAGGGACCCTGAAATGCGCAGACGCAGCGTTCTCACCGCCGCCGGCGTCGCCGGAGCCGCCGCTCTGGCGGTGCCCGTCCTGGGCGCGACGCCCGCCGTCGCGAACACCGCGACCGGCACCTCCGCGGCCCGCCCGCGCCCCCGCCGCCTGGAGATCCGCGCCATGGACATCTCCTCGCTGCCCAGGAACGAGGACCTCGGCGCCGTCTACCGCACCGCCGACGGCCGCCGCGCCGACGCGGTCCGCCTCCTCGCCGACGCGGGCGTCACCCACGCCCGGCTCAAGGTGTGGGTGAACCCGGCCGACGGCTACAACAACAAGAAGCACATCCTCCCGCTGGCCCGGCGCCTTAAGCGGGCGGGCATCGGCATCTGGGTCGACTTCCACTACTCGGACACCTGGACCGACCCGGGCCACCAGACCAAGCCCGCCGCCTGGAACGACCTCGACGTGGCCGGCCTGACCCGCGCCGTCTACGACCACACCGCCGACGTCCTCGGCGCGCTCAGGCGCCAGGGCACCCCGGCCGACCTGGTGCAGATCGGCAACGAACTCAACGGCGGAATGCTCTGGCCCACCGCCGACTGGGACCACTGGGACAACCTCGCCGCGTTCCTCAAGGCCGGCCTCCGTGCCGCCCGCGACACCACCCCGCGCATCCGCACGATCCTTCATCTGGCCAACGGCGGCGACAACGGGCTGTACCGCTGGTGGTTCGACAACGCGGTCTCCCACGGCGTCGACTTCGACGTCATCGGCCTCTCCTACTACCCCTTCTGGCACGGCCCGGTGGAGCAGGCCGCCGCCAACATGGCCGACATCACGGCCCGTTACGGCAAGCCGTGCGTGATCGCCGAGACCGCGTACCCGTTCACGCTGGAGAGCGAGGACGCGACCAACGACATCCTGAACAGCCCCTCGCAGCTCACCGAGGGCTACCCCGCCACCCCCGAGGGCCAGGCCGCCTGGCTGCGCACGGTGGCCGACCTCGCCGCCGCGGTCCCGGGCGGCCAGGGTCTGGGCTACTGCTACTGGGAAGGCGTGTGGACCTACCGGGCCGGCGCGGGCTGGGACCCGACGGACCCGGCGTCCGGCAACGCGTGGGAGAACCTCGCGCTGTTCGACTTCGAGGACAGGGCACTGCCGGGGCTGAAGACACTCGGCTCGTACCGGGGCTGAGGCGGGAAGGCTCGGCGGGGGTGCCGCGGCGGCACGGGGGCGCGGCGGGACGCGTGCCGCCGCGGGACAGGTGCCACCGCGGGCGGAGGGTACGGCGCGGGCAGACCTGTCCCGACACCGGTCATCCCCAGGTCGTCCCCGCGGGCTCCCTGATGGTGGTGTTGATGCGGTTGAACATGTTGGTGACGGAGATCGTGAGGATCAGCGCCGACAGTTCCCTCTCGTCGAAGTGGTCGGCCACCTCGTCCCACAGTGTGTCCGGCACCGACTCGTGCGAGCGGTCCGCGAGCCGCGTGACCGACTCCGTCAGCTGGAGCGCGGCACGCTCGGCGTCGCCGAAGCAGGGAGCCTCCCGCCAGGCGGCGACGGCCGCGATGCGCTCCTCGGTCACCCCGGCCTTGCGCAGGTTCAGCACATGACCGTGTACGCAGGCGCTGCAGCCGTTGACCTGGCTGGCGCGCAGCCCGACGAGCTCCGTCATCTCCTGCGAGAGTCCGCTCTCGCCGATCGCCTGGAAGAGCGTGCCGATGCCCTTGAGCGCGCCGGGAAGGACGTACGCCGGGTTCGTCATCCGTGCCTTCATGGTGGTGCCTCCTGTGTTGACCGCGTCGGTGAACGCCGGAGATGTGTCGCCGGCGTCGCGTTGCCTTCACTGCACTGACGGAGCGGGGGCGGTCGTTGTGACAGCCGGGCGGGAAGAATTCCGGACGCGTCGGCGCGTGTTTCGGACACGTCCGCGCGGGGTTGCCGCGGGCATCGTCCGAGGCCACTGAGGCAGGGCTTCTGCGGCCCTCTGCGACCCTCTGCACCAATTGGACACAGGATGCTCCGGTACCTACCGGTGGGACCTGCCTCGGGGGTACCGTCCAAGGGTGTCCAGGGGGGACTTGATCGGGGGGTCATGTTGAGTGGTGGGCGCATTCGCGTGCTGAGGCCCGAGGAGCTCGGTGCGGGGGAAAGGGAGCAGTGGCGCGAGTTGCGCGCCAAGTCCGGTCAGCCGCGAAATCCGTTCATGGAACCGGAGTTCGCCGACGCCGTGGGTCGGGTGCGGCCCCGGGCGCGGGTCGCGGTGGTGTACGAGGGGAGCGAGGCGGTCGGCTTCCTGCCGCACGAGAGGGGGCCGCTGGGGCAGGGGCGGGCGCTCGCGCTCGGGGTGTCCGACTGCCAGGGCGCGGTGCTGCCGGCGGGCTTCGCGCTCGACGCCGGTGAACTGCTGCGGGCCTGCTCGCTGTCGAGTCTCGCCTTCGACAACCTGGAGGCGGAGCAGCAGCTGTTCGTGCCGTACGCCGCCGCGGAGTACGCCACCTTCGTCATCGACGTGGAGAAGGGGTACGCGGCCTACGAGACCGTCCTGCGCGCCCAGTCGCCGAAGTTCCTCAAGACCACGCTCGCCAAGGAACGCAGGCTCGGCCGCCAGGTCGGTGAGCTGCGGTTCGTGTTCGACGAACGTGACCCGGCCGCGCTGCGCACCCTGATGGAGTGGAAGTCGGCGCAGTACCGCAGGACGGGCCGCCGCGACCGGTTCGCGCAGGACTGGATCACCCGGCTCGTGCACACCCTCGACGCGACGCGGGAACGGGAGTGCGCGGGCACGCTGTCCGCGCTGTACGCCGGTGACCGGCCGGTCGCCGCCCACTTCGGGCTGCGGTCGTCGACCGTACTGGCCTGCTGGTTCCCGTCGTACGACCAGGAGTTCGCGAAGTTCTCGCCGGGGTTGGTGCTGCATCTGCGGATGGCGGAGGCGGCGGCCGCCGCCGGTGTCGGGCTGCTCGATCTGGGCCGGGGGGCCGCCGAGTACAAAAACTCGCTCAAGACGGGCGAACTGCCCGTGTACGAAGGGGCCGCGACGCGTCCCGGGGTGGGCGCCGCGCTGAACTGGCTCAGTGTCGAACCCTCCCGCCGGGCACACCACTTCGTACGCAATCGGCCCCGGCTCGCCGCCGTCGCCGCGCGGACGCTGAAGGGCGTGGCCAGGCTGCGCCGACCGTAGGAACACAGGGACACGAGGGGGAGGGCGTATGTCCCGCAGATCGCGCACGCAGGAGGAGATACGGCGGTTCCTGAGCATCGGAGCCGTGCAGGTGGCCGAGTTGGACATCGACGGGGAGGATGTCTCGCTGAGACCCGGACCGGGCAGTCCGCCCGTGACGGCCGGTGAGGTCTTCGTGCTGGTCAGACGCGAGGGGCGGCCCGTCGGCACGCTGCTCGGGCGGGTGCCCGAGGGCGCAGAACCACGGGCGGTGCTCAGCGAGCTGGCCCGCGCCGACTTCGGCGGGGCGGCGGACGACGCGCGGAGGACGGACGACGCCCGGCGGGCGGCGCCCGCGCCGCCGCTCACGAGCGTCGTCGTCGCCACCAGGGAACGTGCCGGGCAGCTCGCCCGCGCTCTCGACTCGCTCCTCGCCCAGGACCACCCCGACTTCGAGATCCTCGTCGTCGACAACGCGCCCCTGACGACCGAGACCCGCGACCTGGTCGAGCGGAAGTACGGCGAGCGGGTGCGCTACGTCCGCGAAACCGTTCCGGGACTCGCCGTCGCGCACAACCGGGGCGTCGAGGCCGCCCGCGGCGAGGTGGTCGCCTTCACCGACGACGACGTGGTCGCGGACCCGCGCTGGCTCACCGAGCTGAGCGCGCCGTTCGCCGCCGACCCCGGACTCGGCTGCGCCACCGGCCTGATCCTGCCGGCCCGGCTGAGCACCCCGGCCCAGGTACTGCTGGAGAGCCACGGCGGCTTCGCGAAGGGCTTCGCGCCGCGCACCTACGATCCCGGGGACCCGCCCGCCGACGAGCCGCTGTTCCCGTTCACCGCGGGACGCTTCGGCTCCGGCGCCAACATGGCCTTCCGTACGTCGGTGCTGCGTGGCGTCGGCGGCTTCGACCCGGCGACCGGCGTCGGCACCCTCGCCCGGGGCGGGGACGACCTCTACGGGTTCGTCCGGGTCCTCGCCCAGGGCCACCGGCTGCGCTACACCCCGCGGGCACTGGTCTGGCACCACCACCGGGACACCTGGCGGGACCTGGAGAACCAGGCGTACGGCTACGGAGCGGGCCTCACCGCGTACCTCACCGCGGTCCTCGCGCGCCGGCCCGCCCTGCTGCCGGCGTTCCTCGCGAGGCTCCCGCGCGGCCTCGCGTACGCCCGCGCGCTGACCGCGGCCCGGGAGGCGGAGGGCGGCGGGACGCCCGGCGAGCACGCCACCCGGTCCCACCCGTGGCCCGGACGCCTGTCCCGCCTCCAGCGCAGAGGCATGCTGTACGGCCCGGTCGGCTACGCCCGGTCCCGCCACGCCCTGCGCTCGGCCGACCGGAGGTCGCGATGACGACGCGGGACGACGGAGAGGGAAGCGGTGCGGCGGGGGACGCGGGCGGTGGCTCGGGTTCCCGTGCGGGCCGGGACGGCATCCCCGTCTTCCTCTATCACGCCGTGATGGACGATCCGCCCGACTGGATCGCCGAGTTCACCGTCACACCGAAGGAGTTCGCGGCGCACCTCGACGCCGTCGTCGACAGTGGCCGTACGCCCGTCACCATCGGTGCGGTCGCCGACCACCTCGCGGGGCGGGCGCCGCTGCCGCCCCGGCCCGTGCTGCTCACCTTCGACGACGGGTTCGCCGACCTGCCCGGGCCCACCGCCGAGGCGCTGGCCGAGCGCGCGCTGCCGGCCACCGCGTACCTGACCACCGGCGCCATCGCCCCGGGCGGGCGCAGCCTGCTGCCGCCCGCGCCGATGATGACCCTGGACCGGGCGGCGGAACTGGAGCATCTCGGCATGGAGGTCGGCAGCCACACGGTCACCCACGCGCAGCTGGACACGCTTTCCGCGAAGGACCTGGCGTACGAACTGCGCACGTCGAAAACGGTGTTGGAGGAGGCGCTCGGTCATCCCGTCCGCCACCTCGCCTATCCGCACGGCTACAACAGCTCACGGGTGCGGGCGATGTCCGCCGACGCCGGGTACGAGACGGCGACCGCCGTGCGGCACGCGCTCAGTTCGGACCGGGACGAGCGGTACCGCATCGCCCGCCTCATCGTCCGGCGGAGCCACACGGTCGCCGACGTCGAGGGCTGGCTGGCGGGCACGGGCGCCCGGGTGGCGCCGTACCGCGACGCGCCGAGGACGGTCGCGTGGCGCTGGTACCGGCGGGCCCGCGCGGTCGTGCGCGGGCCCGAGTTCGCGGGCTGAGCCGGACACGGTCAGTCCAGCGGCTGGTTGAGGTACGGGTCCGAGACCGCCTTGCGCAGTCCGTCCCAGGCGTCGTCGTTCGCGACCGCCAGATCGCAGTACCGTCCCGGGTCACGGTAGTTCCACTGGAGTGCGGCCTTGACGCCGTCCAGTTCCTTGAGCACCCGGGGCACCTGCGCGTACCAGCCGGCCTGCCGGTCCGGCGTCGACGGGTCGTCGGCCGTGCCGAACTCGGACAGCATCAGCGGCTTGTCGTCGGAGAGGTGCGTGCGGATCCAGGTGTGGGTGGCGGTCTGCGTCTGCTCGAAGGACAGCCAGTCGGCGTTGTGGCAGCGGTAGTAGTTGTACTGGTTGTAGCCGATCCAGTCGACGTACTCGTCGCCCGGGTAGAGCCGCTGGAACAGATCGGCGTGCTCGAGGTATCCGGTGATGATCCAGGTCCACACGACGTTGCCGACGCCCAGCCGCGCGAACCGGTCGTGGATGTGCCGGTACGCCGCGACGTAGTCCTCCGGACTGCCACTGGCCGGCGTACGGGTGTCCATCTCCAGGTCGAAGGAGAGGAACACCTTCTTCCCGGTGCGTTCGCCGTAGGCCTTGATGCGCTCGGCCTGGACGTCGATGACGGTGTCGTCCAGGTCGCCGGCCGCGATCTGCTTCCAGGTGGGCTGCTGCTGTTTCGTGCCGCCCCACCACTTGCTCTCCCAGGACAACAGCAGCATGCGGTCCCTGCCGACGGCCTGTTCGTCGTCGGTGAGGAGCTGGCCCTCCCGGCGGACGCCCTCCACGCGGGACATGTCGTGGTACGTGTAGACGATGTCCAGCCTGCGGCCCACGTGCTTCTCGTAGGCGAGGACCTTCTCCTCCAGATCGTCCTTGCTGTGCGGCACGAACGCGCCGAACCAGGCTCCGCAGGGCGGCTCGAGGAGTGCGGTGGGGCGGCAGTCACCGCCGAGCGCGGAGGCCCGCGAGCCCGAGCCCGCGGCCGTTCCGGAACGCGGCCCCGGCGGCCCGGACGCGTCACGCAGGACCAGCACCGCCACCAGCACCGCGCAGACGGCGACGGCAAAGGTCGTCAACAGGCGCCGGCGGCCGGGCGGGGCGGGCCCGTCGACCGAGTCGCCGGGCGGGGCGTCGGGCGAGTCGTCGGGCGAGTCGTTGACCGGCTCGTCGAGCGGCTCGACGTGCGGGTTCGGCTGCGCGTCCGGCTTGCGGTGCCGGCCAGGAGTCGTACGGCGCAGGCGGCCGTGGGCGCGGACGACGGCGCCATGGATACGGTGAAAGGGACGGGCAGACCTCACGGAGCGGAACCCTTCCGTGTCCTCGACGTCGGGGAGGCGCGCATCGGCGGGCAGAACGCGGCGAGCGTGGTCAGCACGGCGAGCGCCAGCAGCACACGCTGCCCGCTGAACGCGTGGCCGGCGATCAGCACCGTCGCGGTGAGCAGTACGACCCCCACGCTCAGGAAGATCACCAGCATCAGCCGTTCCAGCAGGTCGGAGTGCTGATCGAAGTCCGTGCCCGGCCGGTCGACGGGCCCCCGCGCGGGCCGCGATCCCAGCGCGGCCGCGCCGATCCTGACCACGGCCGTACCCGGGCCCGCCGTCAGGAAGACGACGACGGCGGCGGCCCGCAGGGGTGACGCGTCGGGCAGAGCGAGGGCGGCGAGGGCCAGCCACCCGCCGCAGGGGGGCAGTACGCGGGTCACGAGTTCCTGCGGTGTCATCGGACGGCTCCCCTCAGCACGTACACCGATCCGGCGCTGTTGCGCTCCACCAGCTCGAAGCGCGGCGACGCGGCGACCGACCGCTGGATGCGCGCCAACTGGGCGCCGGTGAGCAGCCCGTTCATCTCGGAGTCGGCCACCTGCCCCTGGGTGAGCAGGAAGTAGGCGCGGCCCGGCGGATCCACCACCGACATGTCGCGGGCGAGTGTGGCGGCCGGGTCCCGCAGTATCTCGTCGACGTGGTGTCTGTCGTCCTCGAGGAACCAGTAGTGGTCGACGCTCCAGTACGAGGCGTAGGCCAGGGGGTAGTTCCGGTCGGCGGCGACGACCATGGAGCCTTCGGGCGCCCGGTCGAACAGGGACTGCACGAGGTCGACCTCCTGCGGCGGGAAGTAGCTCATACGGTCCTTGCCCGAGTAACTCGGCACGAACGCGAGCGTCCCGGCCAGCAGCGCGAGGAGCGGTACCCAGGTGCCGTACCGCTCGACGGAAGAGCCGAACCGCCCACGCCACGTGCCCGCACCCCCTCCCCTGCCTGGGCCCACGTCCTTCCTCCGGCCCTCGCCCGCAGCCCGTGCCGGTCCCGAGCCCGCGACCCCTGCCCTTCCCGAGCCCGCGCCTCCTGCCCGTCCCGAGCCCGCGACCTGCGCCCGGGTCTCCCGCGCGGCCGCGTCGGCGGCCAGGGTGCGCACCTTCGGCAGCAGCGCCGCGGCGGCGAAGAAGCACGCGCCGGGCAGCATGAACATCAGCACCCGAAAGATCATTTCGGCGCCGTAGCTGCTCGCCGCGAACATCGGCAGCGGGGCAGCCGCGAGCAACAGCAGCGGCAGGGCCCGGTGCCGCAGCACGCGTTGGCGCAGCACACCGACCACCGCGAGCAGCAGCACCGAGCCCGACAACAGCCGGGCCGCCCAGGAGGTCGCCACCGCTCCGGTGCCGGTCGGGGTCGCCCCGTATCCGGTGGAGACGTTGCCGCCGACGTCGCCGACCGAGCGGATCATGTCGGGCAGCGCGGCGGACAGGAAGGGCAGCGCGGCCGTGAGGCACCAGGCCAGGAAGATCACCAATG
Organism: Streptomyces sp. NBC_00289; assembly: GCF_041435115.1. NCBI lineage: Bacteria > Bacillati > Actinomycetota > Actinomycetes > Kitasatosporales > Streptomycetaceae > Streptomyces > Streptomyces sp. NBC_00289. The sequence goes on from NZ_CP108046.1 coordinate 4,493,617, forward strand.
TCGTGACCAGCGGCACCCAGTTGCGGTAGCGGCGGGTCAGGCACAGCGCGGCCAGTGAGACGAGCAGCATGCCCGGGGTGAGCTGGTGCGATATGACGATCGCCACGATCATCACGGTGATCACCACCGTCCACCCGGTGGTCCGCTGCCGGTCCGCCAACCCTCCGGTACGACCGTACCGGCGCAGCACCACGGCCAGCACGCCGAGGTGCAGGGCGAAGGCCACGGACTGCGGCGAGAAGTAGTCCTGGCCCACCCAGTCGGCGACGTAGAAGACCCACACCGCGGTCCAGATCAGTCGGCGGTCCGCGGTGAAGGTGCGGTAGATCAACAGCAGGGGCAGCAGCAGCATCAGGCTCGAGATCAGCGGCCACCAGGCCATGTACGCCGCGGCCGAGTCCACTCCCACCAGTCGCACCAGCGCGGCCTGCGCGGCGAAGAAGCCCGGCCACTGGTCGTACACCGCCATGTCCCCGAGCTCTTTCGAGGTCTGCAGCCCTCCGGACGTCAGCAGGTGGTCGATGACGGCGTCGTGCTTCCAGGCCCAGGCGTACAGCGGGGACGGATAGAGAACGGCCTGCGTGGCCCGCTCCATCACCAGCAACCCGAGCACGTACGCGAGCGACCAGGCGTCGCGGCGCCGGGAATCGCGGACGGTGAACCAGAAGCCGGTGGTGAGGACGATCAGGCCGAGCCAGAACGTCGGGTGCAGCGCGGAGACGAGTCCGAAGTCGTCGAGGCCGGAGACGTCCGTGTGCGCCGTCGAGTACGCCCACAGGCCGAGCGCGGCCAGCAGCGGGAGAGCCGGCCAGAAGCCGGGCGGACGCCGGGGAGGCCAGGCGGGCAGGTCGGAGAGATCCGAGAGTTCCGAGAGGTCCGTCATGGGTTCGTCGGTGGGTCCGTGCGACTCCTGGGAGGAACGGTCGGGTGTCTTCCGCGGGTGCCGGACGGCGGCGGTCCACCCGGCAGGGGACGAGGCGCGGGCCGACCCGGGCGAGGCGGTCGCCTCCGGCACCGCTCCGGGCTGCGTTTCCGGGCCGGCGGAGGACTCCGGGCCCGGCACCCGCTCGGGTTCGGATCTCTCCCGTGAAGTTGTTGGCGGACGCACGGTGTTCCCCCTGGCGGCTCGGCTTCGCTCCGCGGCCGGCTGGGCCGCTCGGCTTCGGTGGTTCGGCTGGTGCGCTCGTCGATCCCTTGCTCAGTCTGTGAATCCGTTGCCGGATCCGATGTCATTCGGCCGCTGGACCGGTGTTTCGACCGGTCTCTGAACCGGTCCGTCAACTGGTCTGCGAACCGGTCCGTCAACTGGTCTGCGAACCGGTCCGTGAACCGGTCCGTGAACCGGTCCGTGAAGCGGCTTCTGGGTCGGTCTCTCGATCGGTCTCCGGGTCTGTTCCTGCCGAGTCTCCGAACCCGTCGTTCGGCCTTGTGCGGGGTTCGGGAGCTCGGCCGCTCGGGTGTCGCGGAGCTCGACCGCGCGGGTGTCGCGGAGCCGTGACGGAAGCAGCGCGAGCAGGACGATCAGGATGAGCAGCACGAGGAGGACGAACAGGGGCAGGGCGACCGGAGCGAGTGCCTGCCGCCACCCCCAGCCGCCCACCGCGGCGAGATACAAGGCCCCCCAACGCCCGGGCCACGGCAGCCGCCCTCCCCCGCGCGCGAGCAGCCACCACAGCGGTACGAGGCCCAGCACCAGCAGGACGGACGGCGCCCAGCGCAGCAGCGGACCGGGCCCGTCGAGGCCCAGCCCGTTCGCGAGGGAACCGGCCGTCCGCGCGTACCACGCTCCGCCGACGGGCCGGGGTTCCTGGCCCAGGGCCACCGGCGCCGCGTACAGGGCGAGCGTGAAGACGCCCAGCGCACTGCCCGGCAGCCAGGAGTCGCCCGGGGCGCACCAGGTCACGGCGGCCACGTACACGAGGAGCAGCACCACCACGGCGGCCGTCGCCACCGGCGGCAGGCTCTCCACCAGTTCCCGGCCGCCCACGACCGTCCCGGACGGGCCGCCCGACCAGGGCAGTTGGCGCAGCGACGCCCAGAAGAACAGGGCGGCGACGACGAGCAGGGACCAGAGGGTGTAGCGCGGAAGCCGGTCGCGCTGCGCGGCGGCGGAGACCCGCGGCGGGGCGGAGAGAGGGCGCGGGCTGCGCGGCCGATGGGGCTCGGGGCGAACGGAGCCGCCGGCCTGCGGGGGCTCCGGGCGGACGGGGACGGCGAGTTCAGAGGGGCCCGAGGAGCCCGGGGCATCCGGGGCATCCGAGGTACCCGGACGGACGAGGGCGCTGGATCCGTGGGAACCCGGCACACCAGGGGAAGCAGGGGACCGAGGGGCACCCGAGGATCCTGGGGAGGCCGAGGAGTCCGAGGAGTCCGAGGAGCCTGGGGACTCGGAGGAGCCTGGAGAACCCTTGAACCCCGGGGAACCCGAGGAGCCCGAGGAGTCCGGCCGAGCCGGACCCCCCTCCGTGCTGACCGGCCTCGGCTCGGAGGCGGGCCGGCGGACGATCAGGGCGAGCGTGTCCGCCTCCAGTGCCTCGCGTTCGTACCCGGGGTGTCCGATGAACAGCGTGACCGTGTCCTCGCTGGACTCCTGCTGCTCGTACGCGGCCCGGCGGGCCCAGCTCGTGCCGTAGCCCGCGGTGGCGTTGAGCTGGGCCCAGCGGGTTCCGTAGGCGGGGCCCGCGGAAGACCGGGTCAGGTCGGTGGACGCGCGGCCGGTACCGCGCAGCGCGGAACGCAGGCCCGGGATGGACACGAGGGCCATCAGCGTCATGCTGCCGACCACCGCCCACCCGGCACCGTCGATGCCCGTCGGCGCGAACAGCACGGCCGCACTGCCCAGCACGAGCGTGCACATGGTGCCCTGGAGCACGGCGAGCACTCCGGTACGGCCCTGGACGCGCAGCACCCCGATGTACAGCTCCACCGCCACCCGGGGCAGTGCGCCGATGGCGAGCAGCCGCAGCACCGTCGAACCGTGTCTGGAGTAGTCCTCGTTGAACGGGGCGAGGATCTGCGGGGCGAAGACCACCAGCACCAGGATCACCGGCACCAGCAGCAGCGTCATCCGGCGCAGGGCGCCACGGACTCCGTCGGCGAGCTGGCGCGGGTCGTGCGAGGCGTGGGCGGTGAGCGAGGAGGCCATGTTGATGGCCATGAACTCCATCGTGCCGCCGACGGTGTACGCCACGTAGAAGAAGCCGTTCTCCGCGGCGCTGAAACGGACCGCGACCATCACCGGCAGCAGGTTGATCATCGCCAGGCTGAACAGCGCCCCGAGCGAGTCCCCGGCCAGGAAGCGGCCCATCTCCCGCAGCCGGGGCGGCTCCAGGTGCCGGTCCGCCGCGACCTGCCCCGGGATGAGCCGACGGAAGATCAGCCAGCCGAGCGGCAGCGTGGAGAAGGCGATCGCCACCGCCCAGGACACGAAGATGCCCAGTACCGGCACGCTGGTGGCGAACACGACCAGCAGGATCAGCTTGCCGACGGAGAACACCGCGTTCCCGGCCGGCACCCACTCCGCCTTGCGCAGCCCGGTGAGGACGCCGTCCTGGAGAGTGAGCAGCGCCCACGCCACGGAGGCGGCGACGAACAGCGCCCCCGCGGTGGGCGTGTCGAGCGGCGCGTACGACGGTCCCCACCAGCCCAGCGTGAACAGGAAGCCGACGGAGGCCACCACGACGACCACCGAACTGGCCGCGTAGGCCCGCCACACCAGGGCACCGGTCGCGCGGCCGGCGCGCGGCACGAAACGCACCACCGCGCCGATCATCGTCGTCGCCGTGATGCTGGCGAGCAGTCGCATCGCGGCGATGGCGGCGGAGCCCTGGCCGACGGCCTCCTCCGAGTAATAGCGCGCGGCCACGAGCCAGAACCCCAGCCCGAGCACGGCGGAGACCCCGGTGCTGAGCATGAGGAAGTAGGCGTTCTTGAACATCGAGTCGGCACCGGCCCCGCGCCCGGTCCCGGACGTCGCCGAGCCGCCGTCGGCGTCCACCGCGGCGCGCTCGTGCACCCGGGTCTCAGCCACGGGACGGGCCCAGCCCTCTCGACACCGGCCCCTCGGCCAACTGCCCCTCGGCCACCCGGCCCTCGGGTGCCAATTCACCCTTGTTCGCCGGTGCCGCCTCTCCCGACGCGAGTGCAGGCGCCACCCCGGCCGGCTGGGCCCCGGACTCCTCCAACGCGTCGATGACGACGCGGGCCCGCAGCGGATCCACCGGCACCGCGTGCCGGGCGAACCAGCGGGCCCCTTCGGGGGCGGGCGAGAGATCGGTGAAGGGCGCGCCCGCGTAGTCGTCCAGGGGTGGGTCGTAGAGATAGCCGACGACGATGCCCCGCCGCGCCAGCGCCCTGATCGCCGCGTCCCGGTCCGACACGAACAACGGGACCCGGAACAGGGGTTGGACGGGATCGCCGGACCCGCTCGCCGCACCCGGCTTCGCCCACTTCGTCGACAGCAGCAGTTCCGTACCCGCGCGACAGGCCGCGAGCGTCTCGTCCAGTCGGCCGAGCCTCCGGCCGATACGGCCGAGCCGCAGCCGCCCGGACCGCAGACGGTAGTCGTGCATGTCCACCCGCACCCAGGGGTCGTACGCCTCCAGGCCCGGGGCCGAGTCGCCGGCGCGCGCGAGTTCCTCCGGACGCAGCGGCATCCGGATCTCCTCGCGTTCCATCAGTCCCAGCAGTCGCATCGTGGTCCAGGCGGCGCTCCGCAGGCGCAGACCGCGCACGGCCGCCTCCGCGTACGGCCGTACGGCGTAAGCCAGTTCGGCCGTGGGCCGGCCCGGGGCGAGCAGATCACGGCCGGTCCGCTCCAGCTCTTCACGCAGCCCCGGATCGGCGACGGACAGCATGCCGCCCGCCTTGGCGCCGACGTGTTTGGACAGGCTGAAGACCGAGGCGTCCCCCCAAGCTCCCACCGGCCGGCCGCCCACCTCGCTGCCGATCGCGTGCGCCGCGTCCTCGAACAGGGGTATCCCCAACGCGTCGCACCGCTCGCGCAGTCGAGGAGCCGGGTCCGGATTGCCGTACAGGTTGGTGGTCAGTACGGCCGACAGCGAACCCCACACCGCTTCGGGCACGGCGTCGACGTCGATGGACGCGTCCAGCGGGTCGAGCGGTGCCTGGACCGGCCGCAGCCCGGCCGCGAGCACCACGAAGAGGATGACGTCGTCGTTGACCGGCGACATCAGCACCCGCCCGCCGGGCGGGCACCAGTGGCGCAGCGCCAGATACAACCCGAACCGGCACGACGGTACGTATACGCATTCCCGACCGAGTCGCCCGCGCATGATCTCTTCCAGCCGCTTGGTCCGTTGCGACTGTGAGTCCGGGCGCGCCGACACGAGGCCGGCCTCCCCAATGGCCATGAGCCCCCCTGAAGTGCCGTGGGAAAGCCCCCTCCCCGAGGCCTTCCGGCACCCGTCCAGAGTCTCCCTGTTCGCACCACTGCGTCAAGATTGCGTACCGGCCTGTGGACAACTTCCCGCACACGAACGAAAGCGGAGCGCCACAGGATGCGGCCGACCCGGCGGCCCCTGCCCACGACCGGTGACACAGCCGTAACGTGTGGTGCGCCACCGGAGCGACCCGGTGACCACGGAACGCACGAAAGTGAGGCAGCACTCCATGCCCCCCTTCGATGTCCCCGAGGGCGACCCCTTCGGCCCGCACAACCTTCCGTACGGCGTGTTCTCACTCCCCGGCTCCACGGAGCGGACGGTCGGTGTGCGGCTCGGCGACGCCGTCCTCGACGCGGGCGCGGCGGCCGCGGCACTCGGCTCGCCGTACATCTCCCTGCTGGCGCGGCCGTCCCTGAACCCGCTGCTGGCCGCCGGCCGGACCGCGTGGTCCGACGTACGGCGTGCGCTGACCGCGTGGGTGACCGTGCCGTCCCACCGGGAGGTCATCGAGCCCCTGTTCCACCCGCTGTCGTCGGTGACGCTGCACCTCCCCTTCGAGGTCGCGGACTACGTCGACTTCTACGCCTCCGAGAACCACGCCCGGAACGTGGGCCAGATCTTCCGCCCCGACGCGGCCGACTCCCTGACGCCCAACTGGAAGCACCTGCCCATCGGCTACCACGGCCGCGCGGGCACGGTGGTGGTGTCCGGCACCGATGTCGTACGACCGTCCGGGCAGCGGAAGGCCCCCTCCGACGCGACGCCCGTGTTCGGCCCGTCCGTCCGCCTGGACATCGAGGCGGAGGTCGGCTTCGTGGTCGGCGCGCCCTCGCGGCTCGGCCGGCCCGTGGACCTCGCCGACTTCCGGGACCACGTCTTCGGGGTCTGCCTGCTCAACGACTGGTCCGCCCGGGACATCCAAGCCTGGGAGTACGTCCCGCTCGGCCCGTTCCTCGGCAAGTCCTTCGCCACGTCGGTGTCGGCGTGGATCACCCCGCTGGACGCGCTGGACGACGCGCGGGTGTCACCGCCCGCGCGGACGCACCCCCTGCTGCCGTATCTCGACGACGCCGACGACGAACCCGGCGGCTACGACCTGCGCATCTCGATCGCGATCAACGGTCACGTGGTCTCCGAACCCCCCTTCTCCACCATGTACTGGACGGCCGCCCAGCAACTCGCCCAGATGACCGTCAACGGGGCCTCCCTGCGCACCGGCGACCTGTACGGCTCGGGCACGGTGAGCGGTCCGACGGAGCGGGAACGCGGTTCGCTGCTGGAACTGACCTGGAACGGCCGCGATGCCCTGGAACTCCCCGACGGCAAGCGGGCGTTCCTGGAGGACGGGGATGTGGTCACGATGTCGGCGTGGGCGCCGGGACCGGGCGGCACCCGGGTCGGACTGGGAGAGGTCACCGGACGGGTGGTGCCGGCGGACCACGACGGCTGACAGCAACGGGGTCGCCCTGCCCGCGGGGGCGTCACCGAACTTCCCGCGGGCGTCACGAGAACCTCCCGCCCGGCTTCACGGGAACTTCCCGCCCGGCGTCATGCGAACGTCCTGCCTGGCGTCCCGGAACTTCTCGCCGGGCGTCGTGGGAGGCTTCCAGCCGGGCGTCCCGGAGCTTCATGCCGGGCGTCACGGAGGCTTCCCGCCGGGCGATTCGGGAGACGTCCGGCTTTGCCCCTGACTCCTGTCGCCCGCGCGGTCATACTTACGGCAGGCGATGCATGTGCGGTGCCGACACGCGCACCGCCCCGCACCGCCCCGCACCACCTTGCCCTTTGGCCGCACCCTCCCGAACAGGACCCGGAGCCCGTGGCATGACTGTCTGCCTGCTCCTGCTGAGTGTCGTCGCCGTGACGGCCGCCGTGCCGGTTCCGCGTGCGCTGACCCGGTCCGAATGGCCGGACCGGGAACCCGTGGTCGCGCTGTGGGTGTGGCAGTGCCTGGTCGCCACCGTCCTGCTGTGCTGTCTGACGGCCCTGGTCCTGGGTGCGGCGGCCGTCTTCCACACCGTCCGCGACCACGTCTTCGCCCCGGCACCGCCGGCCGTGACCGCGGCGTACGACCTGTCCACGGCCCCGCCGTGGGCGGTCGCCCTCACCGTGCTGCTGGCCTGCGGGGCCGCCTGGACCACGGCGATGATCGCCCGGGAACTCGTCGAGGCCCGCCGGCGCCGCGGCCAGGCGCGGGCGCACCTGCGGGAACGCGCCCCAGACCTGCCCGCCGGTCTGCCTCCCGCCCGCGGCCCCATGCTGGTCCTGGAGGACGAGTACCCCGACGCCTGGTGGATGCCCGGCCATCCGCCCCAACTGGTCGTCACCACCGGGGCGCTGCACCGCCTCACCGACCACCAGCTCGACGCCGTCCTCACCCACGAGCGCGGTCACGCGCGCGCCCGCCACGACTGGCTGCTGCACCTCTCCACCGCGCTGGCCACGGGCTTTCCCCGCATCCCCCTCTTCGCCCACTTCTGCGACCAGACCCACCGGCTGGTGGAACTCGCCGCCGACGACACGGCATCCCGGCGTTGCGGCCACCTGACCACCGCCCTGGCTCTCATCGAACTCAACCAGCACCGAGGCGTCCTGTCCTGCGCCTCCAGCCACCGCCTCCTCGGCGAACGCGTCGACCGTCTCCTCCAGCCCCCGCCCCGTCTCGGCCGCGGAAACCGGGCCCTGACGACGACGGTGGCGGCGCTGGTGCCCCTGGTTCCGCTCCTGATCACCTTCGCGCCGGGCCTGACCGCACTGTCGTAGCCACACAGGGCTGTCCCGCCCGGCGGCGCCATCGACCTCCCCCGAACCCATGGGCGCGAGCGGTCGGACAAGGCGGTCCCCGGTGGCAGATCTTCTCGACCGTCGGCGAAAGCCCCAGCTCAGAGAGGCGAGCGGCGGGTCGGCGGGTGGCGCAACACTTCCGCAACACCACTCCCGCCCGGCCGCCGCTATCGTCCGACGCATGGCAAACGACCGCATCCGAGACCACGCCGGACAGGGCGCGACCACCGTCGCGGCCCACCGCGCGCGGCGCCGGCTGCGCGCCGACCAGGCCCGGCAACTCGCCGACCTGCTGCGCCACCAGCTCCTCGGCGACGGCTTCCCGGACGGCACCCTCCCCCACGAGTCCACCCTGGCCACCGACTACGGCGCGACCCGCAACACGGTCCGCCAGGCCCTGGACCTCCTGCGCGCCGAAGGCCTCGTGGAACGCCTACCCGGCGTGGGCACCGTGGTCGTCGCCCGGAAGTACCCGCACGGCCTCGACTGTCTGATGGGCCTCGCGGAAACCCTGCACGAGCACGGCCGGGTCACCAACGAGGTCCGCACCATGGGCCCCGCCCCCGCACCCGCCCCCGTCGCCGAACGCCTCCACGTCCCACCCGGCACCGACGTCCTCTACATCGAACGCCTGCGCCGCCTGGGTGGCCTTCCCCTCTCCCTCGACCTCACCTACATCCCCCTCGACCTCGGCACCGCCCTGCTCGGCGCCGATCTGGAGAACACCGACGTCTTCCGCCTGCTGGAAGCCGTCACCGGCCAGCGCCTCGGCCACGCCGAGATCACCCTGGAGGCGGTGAACGCGGACGCCCACTCCGCCGCCGTACTGGAAGCGCCACGCGGCGCCGCCGTCCTGATGCTGGAACGGCTCACGCACTTCGCCGACGGCCGTCCCGTCGACCTCGAGTTCATCCGCTTCCGCGGCGACCGCATCACGATGAGCGGCCTGCTGCACCGCTCCGTCTGAACCGCCCCTTCTTCGCTTCCCCGACGACACCTCGAAGCCGAGGTCGTCCTCCCCACGCGCCCCTTCGCCACGCCCACCTTTCCGCGAGTAGGACCTCCCTGGAGACAGCCATGCCCTTGGCGCCCCAGCGGGCCGATGTGCCCGTGACCATCGACGAGTCGAAGTGCATCGACGGCTGCACGCTCTGCGTGGACATGTGCCCGCTGGACTCCCTCGCCATCGACGAGAGCAACGGCAAGGCCTACATGCACGTCGACGAGTGTTGGTACTGCGGCCCGTGCGCGGCCCGCTGTCCCACCGGAGCCGTCACGGTCAACATGCCCTATCTGCTCCGGTGAGAGGTCCCGAACTCCCGTGAAACATCCAGCAGTCACCGCCACCACGGCCGCGCTCGCCCTCCTCCTCCCGCTCACCGCCTGCGGCGGCAGCGCCGAGGCCGGCGACGGCTCCACGGTCACCGTGACCGTGGGCTACCAGTCCAAGACCATCAACACGGTCACCGCCGGAACCCTCCTTCGCTCCCTCGGCTCCTTCGAGAAGGAACTCGACGCGCTCGGCGACGGCATCACCTACAAGGTGAACTGGCAGGACTACGCCACCGGCGCCCCCATCACCGCCCAGATGACCGCGGGGAAGATCGACATCGGCTCGATGGGCGACTTCCCGCTCCTCATCAACGCGGCCCGCGGCAAGCAGCTCGGCAAGCCGACCCACCTGGTCTCGGTCACCGGCTACAACCTCCGCGGCGGCCTCAACACCATCGTCACCGCCCCGGGCTCCAAGCTCGCCTCCCTCACCGACCTGCGCGGCAAGAAGGTGTCGACGAGCGTCGGCTCGGCCGCCGACGGCACTCTCGTGCGGGCCCTGCAACGCGCCGGCATCGACCCCGACAAGGGCGTCGAGAAGCTCAACCAGCAGCCCGCGGTGGGCGCCTCCGCCCTCGCCGCGGGCAGCACGGACGCGCTCTCGCAGTTCGTGGCCTGGCCCGGCCTGCTCGCCTACCAGGGCAAGGCGAAGGCGCTGTACGACGGTGCCCAGCTGAACCTGCCCACCTTCCACGGCGTCACCGCCCGCGAGGACTTCGCCGAGAAGCGCCCGGCCGTGCTCGAGGCCTTTCTCAGGGCCCAGGCGGAAGCCACCGACTACCTCGGCGAACACCCCGTGGCCGCCGCCGAGAAGGTCGCCGGCGCCACCGGCCTGCCCGCCGAGGTCGTCTACCTCTACAACGGCGCCCACGGCATCGCCACCTTCGACCCGGCGATCAAGCCCCAGCTCGTCTCCGCCCTGAAGCAGGACGTGTCGGTCCTGAAGTCGGCCAAGCTGACCGGTGACGTGGACGTGGACTCCTTCGTCGACGACCAGTACGTCAGGAAGGCCCTCGGCACGGACTACGCCAAGCGCCTCGCCGCCGCGCCCGCACCGGCCGCGAGCGAGGTGTGGCCCAAGGGCGCCACCGAGACCCGTGCCTTCAAGTCCCCCGCGCAGCTGCTGCGTTACGTCGCCGAGCACCCGGACGGCATCCGCGCCGCGTACGTCCCCGACGCCACCACCGGCACCCTGTGGTTCGCCGACAGGGCGGTCTGGGTGGCCGACGGCGACCAGCTCCTCCCCTTCGTCGCACCGGCGACCGCGCGGGCCTACGCCGCCGGGCACGGTGGCGCCCGCGTCGTCACGTACGCCGACGCGCTGGAGCGGGCGTCATGAGCCGGTATGCGCTGCGGGTGGGCTCGCTGGCCGCCGCCCTCGGCCTCTGGCAACTGCTGACCAGCAGGGACGTCGACCTGTGGCTGCGCTTCTCGCAGTTCCCGACCGTCGCCGACGTGGCCCGCACCTTCGCCGAACGGCTGTCCGGCCCCGACTACTGGACGGACCTCACCGACAGCCTCACCCGCATCGTCACCGGCTTCCTCCTCGCCGCCGTCCTGGGCGTGGCCACCGGTGTGCTGGTGGCCCGCTCCCGCCTGGCCGAGGACCTGCTCGGTCCGCTTCTCGAGGTGATCCGCCCGATCCCGGCGATCGCCCTCGTCCCCGTCGCCATCCTCCTCTTCCCCTCCAACGAACAGGGCATCGTCTTCATCACCTGCACCGCCGCCTTCTTCCCGGTCCTGGTCTCCACCCGGCACGCGGTCCGCGCGCTGACCCCCGTGTGGGAGGAGGCGGTGCGGACCATGGGCGGCGGCCGGTGGCGGATCCTCGGCTCGGTCGTCCTGCCGGGCGCGCTGCCCGGCATCTTCGGCGGCCTCTCGGTCGGCATCGGCGTCTCGTGGATCTGTGTGATCTCCGCCGAGATGATCTCCGGTCAGTACGGCGTCGGCTACCGCACCTGGCAGGACTACACAGTGGTCGACTATCCGGCCGTGTTCGTCGGCATGGTCACGATCGGCGTGCTCGGCTGGATCACCTCCACCGCCGTGGAGCTGCTCGGCCGCCGCCTCACCCGCTGGCTGCCGCGCACCTCGTACGTCCCCGGACTCCGCGCCCCCCGTGCCCGCGCCACCGCCCCCGTGCCCGTGCCCGTGACGGGGAGCACCAGGACGAAGGGAGAGGTGCCCCATGACCAGCTCGTCTGACGTCCGCCCCGCGGAGAGGACCCGGCCCGGTGCCGGGCTCGCCCTGCGGGGAGCCGCTCTCGGCCGGCCGGGCGCGACCGCGCTCGACGGGGTGGACCTCGAGGTGGGGCCCGGCGAGATCCTCACCGTCGTCGGCCCCTCGGGCTGCGGCAAGTCGACGCTGCTGCGCACCCTCGCCGGGCTGCTCCCCCCGCTCGCCGGCACGGTCACCCAGGACGGGAGCCCCCTGACGGGCCCCGCCGCCGACCGCGCCCTGGTCTTCCAGGAGGACGCCCTCCTGCCCTGGCGCACCCTGCGCGCCAACGTCGAACTGCCGCTCGCGATCCAGGGGTTGCCGCGCGCCGAACGCCGCGCCCAGGCCGAGACCTGGCTCCACCGGGTCGGACTCGCCGACCGGGCTGGGCAGTTGCCGCACCGGGTCTCCGGCGGCCAGCGCCAGCGCGCGCAGCTCGCCCGCGCCCTGGCCGGCCACCCCCGCACCGTCCTCATGGACGAACCCTTCGGCGCCCTCGACGCCCAGACCCGGGCCGGCATGCAGGACCTGCTGGTCGAGGTGCTGCACGGCACGGGAGCGACCGTCGTCTTCGTCACCCACGACGTGGACGAGGCCCTGTTCCTCGGCGACCGTGTCGCCCTTCTCGGCTCCGGCCGGCTCACCGCCGTACGCGACGTGCCTCGCCCGCGTGAGCGCGCGGCCCGCGACGACCCGGCCCGCGTGTTGCTGCGCCACGACGTCCTGACCTCTCTGAGCAGCTGATCCGCGGACATCCGGTCCCGGAACATCCGCTCCCCGAACATCCGGTCCCCGAACATCCGAAAGGCAGCCTGGTGGACACCTTGGTGGAGATCCCCGCCCTCGCCGACGCCGAGGAACTCTCCTGCGACGTCCTCGTGATCGGCGGCGGCACCGCCGGCACCATGGCGGCCCTGACCGCCGCCGAACAGGGCGCGAACGTGCTGCTGCTGGAGAAGGCCCACGTCCGGCACTCCGGCGCACTCGCCATGGGCATGGACGGCGTCAACAACGCCGTCGTCCCGGGCCGGGCCGAGCCCGACGACTACGTCGCCGAGATCACCCGCGCCAACGACGGCATCGTCGACCAGTCCACCGTCCGCCAGACCGCCACCCGCGGCTTCGCCATGGTCCAGCGCCTCGAGTCGTACGGCGTGAAGTTCGAGAAGGACGAGCACGGCGAGTACGCCGTCCGCCAGGTGCACCGCTCCGGTTCGTACGTGCTGCCGATGCCGGAGGGCAAGGACGTCAAGAAGGTCCTGTACCGGCAGCTGCGGCGGCGCGAGATGCGGGAACGGATCCGGATCGAGAACCGGGTGATGCCGGTGCGTGTGCTGACGGCGGGCGAGGGCGCCGACCGGCGGGCCGTGGGGGCGGCCGGCTTCAACACCCGCACCGGGCGGTTCGTCTCCGTCCGCGCGGGTGCGGTGATCCTGGCGACCGGCGCCTGCGGCCGACTCGGACTGCCCGCGTCCGGCTACCTGTACGGCACGTACGAGAATCCGACCAACGCGGGCGACGGCTACGCCATGGCCTACCACGCGGGCGCCGAGCTGACCGGCATCGAGTGCTTCCAGATCAACCCGCTGATCAAGGACTACAACGGCCCGGCCTGCGCCTACGTCGCCAATCCCTTCGGCGGCTACCAGGTCAACCGGCACGGCGAGCGCTTCGTCGACTCCGACTACTGGTCCGGCCAGATGATGGCCGAGTTCGCCGCGGAGGTCGCCTCCGACCGGGGCCCGGTGTACCTGAAACTGAGCCACCTTCCGGAGGAGTCGGTGTCGGCCCTGGAGTCGATCCTGCACTCGACGGAACGCCCGACCCGCGGCACCTTCCACTCGGGCCGCGGCCACGACTACCGCACCCACGACATCGAGATGCACATCTCGGAGATCGGCCTGTGCGGCGGCCACTCGGCCTCGGGCGTCCGCGTCGACGACCACGCCCGCACCACCGTCCCCCGGCTCTACGCGGCCGGCGACCTCGCCTGCGTTCCGCACAACTACATGATCGGCGCGTTCGTCTTCGGCGACCTGGCGGGCGCGGACGCCGCCCGGTACCCGGCGTACGAAGGGGAGCTTCCCGTGGACCAGCTCCGTGAGGCGCACGAGCTCGTCTACCGCCCGCTGCGCCACCCGGAGGGCCCGCCGCAGCCCCAGGTCGAGTACAAACTGCGCCGCTTCGTGAACGACTACGTGGCCCCGCCGAAGTCCGGCGCCCGGCTGTCGCTCGCCCTGGAGGCGTTCGAGCGCATGCGCGACGACATCGCCGAGATGGGCGCCCGCACCGCGCACGAGCTGATGCGCTGCGCCGAGGTCACCTTCATCCGCGACTGCGCGGAGATGGCCGCCCGCGCCTCCCTGGCCCGTACGGAATCCCGCTGGGGCCTCTACCACGACCGCATCGACCACCCGCAACGCGACGACGCGTCCTGGTTCCACCACCTCGATCTGCACAAGTCCCCCTCTGGTGCGATGGAGTTCACGGCTCGTCCCGTGGCTCCCTATCTGGTGCCGGTCGAGGAGTTCACCCCGACCGGCGGTCCTTCCCGGCATCTGGGCGAGGTCCTCGCCGAGGACGTGGCGACCGCCGGGTCACGGGACCTGGCGCCGATGGCGGCCGGTGCCGAGGAGACCGGTGCCGAGGGGACCGGGTCGGATCGCCCGGGTGCCGTCCCGGACGGCCCGGCCTTCCAGCCCGCCCCCGGACAGTCCTCGGGCCGCCTCCTCGAACTCGTCGCCCTCGCCGAGGAGCAGCCCGAACTCGACGCCCTGCGGCCGTACCTGACCGACCCTGTGCCGGCCGTCCGGCGTGAGGCCGTCGCCGTCCTGACCGAGGCGCTGCCGCCGGGGACGGGCCCGGCGCTCGCCGAGGCACTCCGCGACCCCGCCGCCGAGGTGCGCGCCGCCGCCGCGGCATCCCTGCGCGAGCTCGTCGAGACGCTGCCGCCCGAACCCGCGCTGCGGGACGGCCTCGGCGCCGCGCTGACCGAGTCCGACCCCGTCGTCCGCGCCGCCGCGCTCGACGTACTGCGCGCCCTGCGCCTCGGCGACACCGCGCTGTTCGCGGCCTCGCTGGCGGACCCGGACACCGCCGTCCGCATCGAAGCCGTCCGCGCGCTGGTATCGGTCGACGCCGCCGAGGAGCTCGCCCGAGCGGGGGCCGCCGACCCGTCGCGCGAGGTCCGCGTCACCATCGCCAAGGCCCTGGCCACGGTGTCCGCGGGCCGCCTCGGCCACCAGCAAGCCACGGGCCCTTCAAGCCGGCCCGGCGACCGGCAGGTCGCAAAGCCCTCAAGCCCGCTCGAAGACCGACAGGTCACAGCGCCTTCAAGCCCGCTCGGCGACCAACAGACCACGGCACCTTCAAGCCCGCTCGAACACCGCGAGACCCCGGCACCTTCAAGCAAGCTCCAAGACCGGCAGGCCACAGCGCCTTCGAGCCCGCTCGGCGACCGGCAGACCACGGCACCTTCAAGCAAGCTCCAAGACCGGCAGACCACAGCACCTTCAAGCCCGCTCGAACACCGCGAGACCCCGGCACCTTCAAGCAAGCTCCAAGACCGGCAGGCCACAGCGCCTTCAAGCCTGCTCGGCGACCAACAGGCAACGGCACCTTCAAGCCCGCTCGGCGACCAGCCCAGCGCCTCGCCCGACCCCGTGCGCTCGGCCCTCTCCGAGCTCATCGACGACGCCGACGCCCTGGTGCGCGCGGCCGCCTACGGGGCGCTCGGCACGGCCGGCTGCCCGGAGCCGTTCGCCGCACGGGCCGTCGCCGCTCTGTCCGACCCGGCGTGGCAGGTGCGGGCCGGCGCGGCCACCGCCCTGTCGGCGGCTGCCCCCGACCTGGCCGTACCGGCCCTGGCCAAGGCCCTCGCGGACGCGAACGCCGATGTCCGCAAGGCGGCCGTGCTGTCCCTGACCCGGCATTCCGGCGCCGAAGACGCCCGCGTGGCCCTCGCCACGGCGACCACGGACTCCGACGCCGACGTCAGGGCGTACGCCACACGCGCCCTGTGACGGCACGGACGACGGCGCCCGGGGCGTGCGTGTGCGTGTTCAGGCAGGTGCGCCGGGCACGGCCAAGACGCCGGCGCGCCCCGCCCCGCCCACCGCTATATCCAGTCGTCCGGCTCCGGCTCGTGGCCGGCGTCCATCTCGGGCCAGTCGTGCGCACTGGAGTCCGCAGGGTCCGCCGGGCGAGGCCCCGCGGCGCGTGCCGGGCCCGAACCCGGGGCCGCCGCAGGAGCCCGGTCCGCCGGGGCCGAGACCGGGGCCGAGACCGGGGCCGAGGCCGGGCCCGGGGCCGCCGACAGTCGTGGATCCGTCGCCTCGGCCGCCTCCGCCGGGCCCGGCGCCACGTCCGGCGGGCCGCCCAGTTCGGCGAGCGCCGCGATCACGCCCTCCCCGTAGGTCACCAGTTTCTTCTCGCCCACTCCGCTGATCCCGCCGAGCTGCGAGACCGACGTGGGCCAGAGGGTCACGATCTCGCGCAGCGTGGCGTCGTGGAAGATCACGTAGGCCGGGACGCCCTGCTCACGGGCCTGCTCGGCGCGCCAGGCACGCAGCGCCTCGAAGGCGGGCAGCAGTCCCTCGGGCAGCTCGACCGCGGCGGCCTTGGCCTTGCGCTCGCCCCGGCCGGAGCCCGCCGACCCCGAAGCCGACCGCGAGCCGACCGGCTTCTTCGGCTCCTTGCGCAGCGGCACCTCCCGCTCCCGCCGCAGCACCGTGCCGCTGGCCTCGGTCAGCACCAGGGTGCCGTACTCCCCCTCGACCGCGAGCAGGCCCTGCGCCAGCATCTGCCGCACCACTCCGCGCCATTCGCCCTCGGTGAACTCCTCACCGATGCCGAACACGGACAGCTGGTCGTGGTCGAACTGGATCACCTTGGCCGTGCGCCGGCCGAGCAGGATGTCGACGATCTGCACGGCCCCGAACTTCTGCCCGCGCTCCCGCTGCAGCCGCACCACCGTGGACAGCACCTTCTGGGCCGCGACCGTGCCGTCCCAGGTCTCCGGCGGGGCGAGGCAGGTGTCACAGTTCCCACAGCCCGCCGTGTCGGGGTCCTGGCCGAAGTAGACGAGGAGCTGCCCGCGGCGGCACTGGACCGTCTCGCACAGCGCCAGCATCGAGTCCAGGTGCGCGGCGGCCCGGCGCCGGAACGCCTCGTCGCCCTCGCTCGACTGGATCATCTTGCGCTGTTGTATGACGTCGTTGAGGCCGTACGCCATCCATGCCGTCGACGGCAGTCCGTCGCGGCCCGCGCGCCCAGTCTCCTGGTAGTAGCCCTCGACCGACTTGGGCAGGTCGAGGTGGGCGACGAAGCGGACGTCCGGCTTGTCGATGCCCATGCCGAAGGCGATGGTCGCGACCACGACCAGGCCGTCCTCCCGCAGGAAGCGCGACTGGTGCGCGGCACGGGTGCCCGCGTCCAGACCCGCGTGGTACGGCACCGCCTCGACGCCGTTGCGGGACAGGAACTCCGCGGTCTTCTCGACCGAGTTGCGGGAGAGGCAGTACACGATGCCCGCGTCGCCCGCGTGCTCCCCCTGCAGGAAGCCGAGCAGCTGCTTCTTCGGGTCCGCCTTCGGCACGATCCGGTACTGGATGTTCGGCCGGTCGAAGCTCGCCTCGAAGTGCCGGGCGTTCGGCATGTTCAGCCGCTGGGTGATCTCCTGGTGCGTCGCGTGCGTGGCCGTCGCCGTGAGGGCGATACGGGGGACGTCCGGCCAGCGCCGGCCGAGCACGGACAGGGCCAGGTAGTCGGGGCGGAAGTCGTGGCCCCACTGGGACACGCAGTGCGCCTCGTCGATCGCGAAGAGCGCGACCTTGCCCCGGGAGAGGAGGTCGAGCGTCGTCTCCAGTCGCAACCGCTCCGGGGCCAGATACAGCAGGTCCAGTTCGCCGGCCAGGAACTCGGCCTCGACGACCCTGCGCTCGTCGAAGTCCTGCGTGGAGTTCATGAACCCGGCGTTCACGCCCAGCGCCCGCAGCGCGTCGACCTGGTCCTGCATGAGCGCGATGAGCGGGGAGACGACAATGCCCGTACCGGGTCTGACCAGGGACGGAATCTGGTAGCACAGCGACTTGCCGCCGCCGGTCGGCATGAGCACGACGGCGTCGCCGCCCGCCACCACATGCTCGATGACCTCTTGCTGCTCGCCGCGGAAGGCCTCGTATCCGAAGACACGGTGGAGCGTGGCCAGCGCCTCGCTCTCGATCACCTCTGGCATCTCGCTGATCCCGCCCGTCCCGCGCATCGTCCTGTCCCCCGTACGTCGTCCCTCGACCACTGCGTCCACCATAGGGGCCGCCGCCGACAACGCCGGAGTTATCCACAGGCTGCCGGACGTGGACCACCTCAAGGACACGGCTGCCGTTCGCTCGTTCGATGAAGGCCGGTGGTCATCGGCAGGTGGACGACGTAGGCCGCGTGCCCGGCGGCCACCCGTTTCCGGCCGGTGACCCTTCCGGTGGCCCTCACCGACCTCGGCCCTCACCGGTTCCGGTCGCGTCACGGCGAGCGCGCGGGGCGGGCACCGCGCCGACGGCAGCGGCCCGGCACCCTCCTGCGGGTACCGGGCCGACCTGGACGGTCGTGCGACCTCAGCGCACGAACACGCCCGCCTGGTTCGCCAGGTCCAGGAAGTACTGCGGCGCCACACCGAGCACCAGCGTCACCGCCACGCCGACCCCGATCGCGGTCATCGTCAGCGGCGAGGGCACGGCGACCGTCGGGCCGTCGGGCCGCGGCTCGCTGAAGAACATCAGCACGATCACCCGGATGTAGAAGAACGCCGCGATCGCCGACGAGATCACACCGACCACGACCAGCGGGGCCGCGCCGCCCTCCGCCGCCGCCTTGAACACGGCGAACTTCCCGGCGAACCCGGAGGTCAGCGGGATGCCCGCGAAGGCCAGCAGGAACACCGCGAAGACGGCCGCCACCAGGGGCGAACGACGGCCGAGCCCCGCCCACTTGGACAGGTGCGTCGCCTCACCGCCCGCGTCCCGCACCAGTGTCACGACGGCGAAGGCGCCGATCGTGACGAAGGAGTACGCGGCCAGATAGAACAGGACGGACGACACACCGTCCGGCGTGGTCGCGATGACACCCGCGAGGATGAATCCCGCGTGTGCGATGGACGAGTACGCCAGCAGTCGCTTGATGTCGGTCTGCGTGATCGCCACGATCGCACCGCCCAGCATGGTGATGATCGCGACGCCCCACATGACCGGCCGCCAGTCCCAGCGCAGGCCGGGCAGGACGACGTACAGGAGCCGGAGCAGCGCGCCGAACGCCGCCACCTTGGTCGCCGCCGCCATGAACCCGGTCAGCGGGGTCGGAGCGCCCTGGTAGACGTCCGGCGTCCACGCGTGGAAGGGCACCGCGCCCACCTTGAACAGCAGCCCCATGACGATCAGCGCGGAGCCGATCAGCAGCAGCGCGTCGTTGCCCATGGTGCCCACGAGGGCGGGGTCGACGGTGGTGATCGTGCCGTCGACGACCTGCGCGATCGTCGCGTACGACACCGAGCCCGCGTAGCCGTAAAGCAGCGCGATGCCGAACAGGGTGAAGGCGGAGGCGAACGCGCCGAGCAGGAAGTACTTGACCGCGGCCTCCTGCGACAGGAGCCGCTTGCGGCGGGCCAGCGCGCACATCAGGTACAGCGGCAGTGAGAAGACCTCCAGGGCCACGAAGAGCGTCAGCAGGTCGTTGGCCGACGGGAAGACCAGCATGCCGGCGACGGCGAACAGCAGCAGCGGGAACACCTCGGTGGTGGTGAACCCGGCCCGCACCGCGGCCTTCTCGCTGTCACTGCCCGGCACGGAGGCGGCCTGCGCGGCGAACGAGTCGACCCGGTTGCCGTGCGCCTCCGGGTCCAGCCGCCGCTCGGCGAAGGTGAACAGACCGACCAGGCCCGCCAGCAGGATGGTCCCCTGCAGGAAGAGAGCCGGGCCGTCGACCGCGATCGCGCCCATCGCCGCGATGCGGGCCTTGCTGGTGCCGTACCCGTCCGCCGCGAGCGCGACGACCGCGGCGAAGGCGGCGATGAGCGCCACGGCGGAAAGGAACACCTGGACGTAGTAGCGGGATTTACGCGGTACGAACGCCTCTACCAGCACCCCGACGATCGCCGCTCCGACGACGATCAGGGTGGGCGACAACTGTGCGTACTCGATCTTCGGCGCGTCGATCTTCGAGATCGGGTCGGCCGCGGTTGTCCACAGGCTGTGGACGGCTGCTGCGCTCACTTGGCCGCCTCCACCTCGGGCTGGGGGTCCGTTTTGTGTACGTCGGACATGGTCTTCTCCACCGCTGGGTTGACGATGTCCGTGAGGGGCTTCGGGTAGACGCCCAGGAAGATCAACAGCACGATCAGCGGGGCGACGACCACGAGCTCGCGCACCCTGAGGTCCGGCATCGCGGAGACCTCCGCCTTCACCGGGCCGGTCATCGTCCGCTGGTAGAGGACGAGGGTGTACAGCGCGGCGAGCACGATGCCGAAGGTGGCGATGATGCCGATCACCGGATAGCGCGCGAACGTGCCGACCAGGACCAGGAACTCGCTCACGAACGGCGCGAGGCCGGGCAGCGACAGGGTCGCCAGACCGCCGATCAGGAAGGTGCCGGCCAGGATGGGAGCGACCTTCTGCACACCGCCGTAGTCGGCGATGAGCCGCGAGCCGCGCCGGGAGATCAGGAAGCCGGCCACCAGCATCAGCGCGGCCGTCGAGATCCCGTGGTTGACCATGTAGAGGGTCGCGCCCGACTGTCCCTGACTGGTCATCGCGAAGATGCCCAGCACGATGAACCCGAAGTGCGAGATCGACGCGTACGCCACCAGCCGCTTGATGTCCCGCTGGCCGACGGCGAGCAGCGCCCCGTAGATGATGCTGATCAGCGCCAGTACGAGGATGACGGGCGTCGCCCACTTGCTCGCCTCCGGGAACAGCTGGAGGCAGAAGCGGAGCATCGCGAAGGTGCCCACCTTGTCCACGACCGCCGTGATGAGCACCGCGACCGGGGTGGTGGCCTCCTGCATGGCGTTGGGCAGCCAGGTGTGCAGCGGCCACAGCGGCGCCTTCACCGCGAACGCGAAGAAGAAGCCCAGGAAAAGCCAGCGTTCGGTGTTGGTCGCCATGTCGAGCGAGCCGTTGGCGCGCGCCTCGGCGATCTCCTGGAGCGAGAAGTTCCCGGCGACCACATAGAGGCCGATCACCGCGGCCAGCATGATCAGACCGCCGACCAGGTTGTAGAGGAGGAACTTCACGGCGGCGTACGACCGTTGCGTGGAGGCCGCCTCCTCGCCGTGCTCGTGGGCCCGGTCCCCGAAGCCGCCGATGAGGAAGTACATCGGGATCAGCATGGCTTCGAAGAAGATGTAGAAGAGGAAGACGTCGGTGGCCTCGAAGGAGATGATCACCATCGCCTCGACGGCCAGGATCAGGGCGAAGAAGCCCTGGGTGGGCCGCCAGCGCGTGTTGCCCGTCTCCAGCGGGTCGGCGTCGTGCCAGCCCGCGAGGACGATGAACGGGATCAGCAGGGCGGTCAGCGCGATCAGCACCACCGCGATGCCGTCCACACCCAGCTCGTACCTGACTCCGAAGTCCGCGATCCAGGAGTGTGACTCGGTGAGCTGGTAGCGGCTGCCGCCCGGGTCGAAGCGCACCAGGACGACGACGGCCAGGGCGAGGGTGGCGAGCGAGACGAGCAGCGCCAGCCACTTGGCGGCGGTGCGTCGCGCGGCCGGTACGGCGGCCGTGGCGACCGCCCCGATCGCGGGAAGCGCCGCCGTCGCTGTCAGCAGAGGAAAGGACATCGGTATCAGACCGCCCTCATCAGCAGGGTCGCGGCGACGAGAAGGGCCGCACCGCCGAACATCGAGACCGCGTACGACCGCGCGAAGCCGTTCTGCAGCCGCCGCAGTCGCCCGGAGAGCCCGCCGACCGAGGCCGCCGTGCCGTTGACGACACCGTCGACCAGGGTGTGGTCGACGTACACCAGGGAGCGCGTGAGGTGCTCGCCGCCGCGGACCAGCACGACGTGGTTGAAGTCGTCCTGGTACAGGTCGCGCCGGGCCGCCCGGGTCAGCAGCGAGCCGCGCGGGGCGTGGACCGGGACCGGACGGCGCCCGTACTGGGCGTAGGCGATGGCGACACCGACGACCAGGACGACCATCGTGGCCAGGGTGACCGTCGTCGCGCTGACCGGCGAGTCCCCGTGGCTGTGCCCGGTGACGGGCTCCAGCCAGTGCAGGAAGCGGTCGCCGATGCTGAACAGGCCACCCGCGAAGACCGATCCGAAGGCCAGCACGATCATCGGGATCGTCATGGACCGGGGCGATTCGTGGGGGTGCGGTTCGGCGTGATCGCCGTGGTGCGCGGCCGCGGGCTCCGCACTCGGCTCCTCGGGGGACCGCGTCGCCCGGTTCTTCCAGCGCTCCTCACCGAAGAACGTCATCAGCATCACGCGCGTCATGTAGAACGCCGTGATCGCCGCACCCAGCAGGGCCGCGCCGCCGAGGATCCAGCCCTCGGTGCCGCCCTTGGCGAACGCCGCCTCGATGATCTTGTCCTTGGAGAAGAAGCCGGACAGGCCCGGGAAGCCGATGATGGCGAGGTAGCCGAGGCCGAAGGTGACGAAGGTGATCGGCATGTACTTGCGCAGGCCGCCGTACTTCCGCATGTCGACCTCGTCGTTCATGCCGTGCATGACCGAACCGGCGCCGAGGAACAGTCCGGCCTTGAAGAAGCCGTGCGTCACCAGGTGCATGATCGCGAAGACGTAGCCGATCGGGCCGAGGCCCGCGGCGAGCACCATGTAGCCGATCTGCGACATCGTCGAGCCGGCCAGCGCCTTCTTGATGTCGTCCTTCGCGCAACCGACGATCGCACCGAACAAAAGCGTGACGGCACCGACGACGGTGACGACGAGCTGCGCGTCGGGCGCGCCGTTGAAGATGGCGGCGGAGCGGACGATCAGGTAGACGCCCGCGGTCACCATCGTCGCGGCGTGGATGAGGGCCGAGACCGGGGTCGGGCCCTCCATCGCGTCCCCGAGCCAGGACTGCAGGGGTACCTGGGCGGACTTGCCGCAGGCGGCGAGCAGGAGCATCAGGGCGATCGCGGTGAGCTTGCCCTCGCTCGCGTCCCCGGCGATCCCCCCCTCCTGGTAGGTGCCGAGCAGCGGGCCGAAGGCGAAGGTGCCGAAGGTGGTGAACATCAGCATGATCGCGATCGACAGGCCCACGTCGCCGACGCGGTTGACCAGGAAGGCCTTCTTCGCCGCGGTGGCCGCGCTGGGCTTGTGCTGCCAGAAGCCGATCAGCAGGTAGGAGGCGAGACCGACGCCCTCCCAGCCGACGTAGAGCAGAAGGTAGTTGTCGGCGAGGACGAGGAGCAGCATCGCCGCGAGGAACAGGTTCAGGTAGCCGAAGAAGCGGCGGCGGCGTTCGTCGTGCGCCATGTACCCGACCGAGTACAGATGGATCAGCGAGCCGACGCCCGTGATCAGCAGGACGAACGTCATCGACAGCTGGTCGACGCGGAAGGCGACGTCGGCCTGGAATCCCTCGACCGGCACCCAGGTGTACAGGTGCTGCAGCAGGGTCCGGTCCTCGGCGCTCCTGCCGAGCAGGTCGACGAAGAGGACGACACCGAGCACGAAGGAGACGGCCGCGAGTGCCGTGCCGATCCAGTGGCCGACGGCGTCGAGGCGCCGGCCGCCGCACAGCAGTACGGCCGCTCCGAGCAGTGGCGCCGCCACCAGCAGCGCAATCAGGTTCTCCACGATTCAGCGACCCCTCAGAGCTTCATCAGGCTGGCGTCGTCGACCGAGGCCGAGTGGCGGGTACGGAACAGGGACACGATGATCGCGAGCCCGACCACGACCTCCGCGGCGGCGACGACCATCGTGAAGAACGCGATGACCTGGCCGTCGAGGTTGCCGTGCATCCGGGAGAAGGTGACGAACGCCAGGTTGCAGGCGTTGAGCATGAGCTCGATACACATGAACACGACGATCGCGTTGCGCCTGATCAGCACGCCGGTCGCGCCGATCGTGAACAACAGCGCGGCGAGATACAGGTAGTTGACCGGGTTCACTTCGATGCCTCCTCGGCCCGCTTGCGGTTCGCGCGCGTGTCCTCGGGCCGGTCCAGGCGGTCCTGCGCGCGCTGCTCCAGCGCGCGCAGGTCGTTCAGCGCCTCGGCCGACACGTCACGGATCTGACCGCGCCCGCGCAGCGTCTTGTTGACGGTGAGCTCGGACGGTGTGCCGTCGGGCAGCAGGCCCGCGATGTCCACCCCGTTGTGCCGGGCGTACACGCCGGGCGCCGGCAGCGGCGGCAGGTGCTTGCCCTCGCGGACTCGCTCCTCGGCCAGTTCGCGCTGGGTCTTGGCCCGCTCGGTGCGCTCGCGGTGGGTGAGCACCATGGCGCCCACGGCGGCCGTGATGAGCAGGGCGCCGGTGATCTCGAAGGCGAAGACGTACTTGGTGAAGATGAGGGCCGCCAGGCCCTCCACGTTGCCGTTCGCGTTGGCCTGGCCGAGTCCGTTGAACTCCTTCAGGGAGGCGTTGCCGATGCCCGCGAACAGCAGGACGCCGAAGCCGAGACCGCACAGCAGGGCCAGCCAGCGCTGCCCCTTGATGGTCTCCTTCAGCGAGTCCGCCGCGGTGACACCGACGAGCATGACCACGAACAGGAACAGCATCATGATCGCGCCGGTGTAGACGACGATCTGCACGATGCCCAGGAAGTAGGCGCCGTTGGCGAGGTAGAACACCGCCAGAACGATCATGGTGCCGGCCAGACAGAGCGCGCTGTGCACGGACTTCTTCATGAAGACGGTGCACAGGGCGCCGATCACCGCGACCGTGCCGAGGACCCAGAACTGGAAGGCCTCACCGGTGGAGGTGCTGTAGGCGGCCAGCTGCGTGGCGGATTGTGCGGCGAGCTGCGCGGTCATCGCCCGACCACCTTCTCCGACGCCGGCTCGTCCTCGCCGAAGGTCGAGGCGGCCTCCTGCGGAACCTCACCCTTCGACAGGGCGACCTGCCGTACGGTGCCCGGCGCGGCCTCCGTCACCAAGCCCTGGTAGTAGTCCTGTTCGTCCGTCCCCGGGAAGATCGAGTGGGGGCTGTCGACCATCCCCTCGTCGAGGCCGGCGAGCAGCTGCTCCTTGGTGTAGATGAGGTTGGCGCGGCTGGTGTCGGCGAGTTCGAACTCGTTGGTCATCGTGAGCGCGCGCGTGGGGCACGCCTCGATGCACAGACCGCACAGGATGCAGCGGGCGTAGTTGATCTGGTAGACGCGGCCGTACCGCTCACCGGGGGAGTAGCGCTCCTCGTCGGTGTTGTCGGCGCCCTCGACGTAGATGGCGTCGGCGGGGCAGGCCCAGGCGCACAGCTCGCAGCCGACGCACTTCTCCAGGCCGTCCGGATGGCGGTTGAGCTGGTGCCTTCCGTGGAAACGCGGGGCGGTGGTCTTCTGCTGCTCCGGGTACTGCTCGGTCAGCCGCTTCTTGAACATGGCCTTGAAGGTCACGCCGAAGCCGGCCACGGGGTTCTGGAAACCGGGTTTGGTCTCCTTGGGCTCCTCAGCCATCGGACGCCTCCTTTCCTTCACGAGTTCCGCCGATCGATTCGTCACTCGCAGTATCCGGCCCGCCACTGACAATCAACTCGCGCTCACGGCGCGGGTGGCGCCGCGGCACCGGTGGCAACTCCTGTCCCGGCAGTGGCGGTACGGGGAATCCGCCCGCCATCGCGTCGAAGCCGGCCGGCTCCTGATCGGGCCGCTCGGCCGTCTTCGCCTTCTCGCGGAACATGTCGGCGAGGAAGGAGAGCAGCAGCAGGGCGAGGACGCCGCCGCCCACGTAGAGGGCGATGTCGGCGAAGTCGTAGTTCTCGTTCCGCAGGGTCCGCACGGTGGCGACGAGCATCAGCCAGACCACGGAGACCGGGATGAGGACCTTCCAGCCGAGCTTCATCAGCTGGTCGTAGCGGACCCGTGGGAGCGTGCCGCGCAGCCAGATGAAGAAGAACAGCAGCAGCTGGACCTTGACGACGAACCAGAGCATCGGCCACCAGCCGTGGTTCGCGCCCTCCCAGAAGGTGCTGATCGGCCACGGGGCCCGCCAGCCGCCCAGGAACAGCGTGGTCGACACGGCGGAGACCGTCACCATGTTCACGTACTCGGCGAGCATGAACATCGCGAACTTGATCGACGAGTACTCGGTGTTGAACCCGCCGACCAGGTCGCCCTCGGACTCCGGCATGTCGAAGGGGGCGCGGTTGGTCTCGCCGACCATCGTCACGATGTAGATCAGGAAGGAGACCGGCAGCAGGACGATGTACCAGCGGTCGTGCTGCTGCTCGACGATCGTCGACGTCGACATCGATCCCGAGTAGAGGAACACCGAGGCGAAGGCGGCGCCCATGGCGATCTCGTACGAGATCATCTGCGCGCAGGAGCGCAGACCGCCCAGCAGCGGATACGTGGAGCCGGAGCTCCATCCCGCGAGGACGATGCCGTAGATGCCGACGGAGGCGATCGCGAGGACGTACAGCATCGCGATCGGCAGGTCGGTCAGCTGCATCGCGGTGCGCTGGCCGAAGATCGACACCTCGTTGTCGGCCGGGCCGAACGGGATCACCGCGATCGCCATGAAGGCCGGGATGGCCGCGACGATCGGCGCGAGGACGTAGACGACCTTGTCCGCGCGTTTGACGATGACGTCTTCCTTCAGCATCAGCTTCATGCCGTCGGCCAGCGACTGGAGCATGCCCCAGGGGCCGTGCCGGTTGGGGCCGATGCGCAGCTGCATCCAGGCGACGACCTTGCGCTCCCACACGATGGAGAACAGCACGGTCAACATCAGGAAGGCGAAGCAGAACACCGCCTTGACGACGACCAGCCACCATGGATCGGTGCCGAACATCGAGAGGTCTTCAGCAGCGAGATACGGGCT
The DNA here is from genome assembly GCF_041435115.1 of Streptomyces sp. NBC_00289. Taxonomy (NCBI): domain Bacteria; kingdom Bacillati; phylum Actinomycetota; class Actinomycetes; order Kitasatosporales; family Streptomycetaceae; genus Streptomyces; species Streptomyces sp. NBC_00289. The sequence continues at coordinate 4,520,333 of NZ_CP108046.1, forward strand.
CATGCCTCCACCTCCTTGGGGGCCTCGTCGGCGAACTTCGCCGGGCCGATACGGACTAGGGAGCCGGGCCGCGCCCCGCTGTCGGAGGCGACGCCCCCGCCGGTCGAGTTCAGCGGAAGCCAGACCACCCGGTCCGGCATGTCGGTGACCCGCAAGGGGAGTTCGACCACGCCGCGGGAACCGGTCACGGCGAGCAGATCGCCGTCCTTGACGCCCGCCTCGGCGGCCGTGGCGGCCGACACGCGCGCGTGCGCGGCGTGCCGCGTCCCGGCGAGTGCCTCGTCGCCCTCCTGGAGGACGCCCTGGTCGAGCAGCAGACGATGCCCCGCGAGCACGGCCTCCCCGGCGGCGGGCCGCGGCAGCACACCCGCGGTCTCCGACGGTTCGGTGGCCTGCGATCCGTCCCAGGCACCCAGCCGGTCCAGCTCCGCGCGCGCGGTGCGCAGGTCCGGCAGACCCAGGTGTACGTCCATGGCGTCGGCCAGCATCTGCAGCACGCGCGCGTCCGCGGGCGCCAGTCGGCGGATCATCTGGTCGGGCTTGAGCGCGGCCTCGAAGAGGCGGACCCGGCCTTCCCAGTTGAGGAAGGTGCCGGCCTTCTCGGCGACGGCGGCGACGGGCAGGACGACGGCCGCGTGCTCGGTGACCTCACTGGGCCGCAGCTCCAGCGACACCAGGAAGCCCACCTCGTGAAGGGCTTCACGCGCGCGTGCCGGGTCGGGCAGGTCGGCGATCTCGACGCCCGCCACCACGAGGGCCTGGAGCTCGCCCCGGGCGGCGGCCTCGACGATCTGGCCGGTGTCGCGCCCGTAGCGGTGCGGGAGTTCGCCGACACCCCAGACACCGGCGACCTCCTCCCGCGCGCGCGGGTCGGTGGCGGGACGGCCGCCCGGCAGCAGCGACGGCAGCGCGCCCGCCTCCACGGCGCCGCGCTCCCCCGCCCGGCGCGGAATCCACACCAGCCGGGCGCCGGTCGCGGACGCGGCCCGTACGGCGGCGGTGAGGCCGCCGGAGACGGCGGCCAGCCGCTCACCGACGACGATCACCGCGCCCTCGGTACGCAGCGCCTCGGCCGCCTGGCCTCCGCCCTCCTCGAGGCCGACGCCGCTCGCGAGCGCGTCCAGCCACTCGGTCTCGGTGCCGGGAGCGGCCGGCAGCAGAGTGCCGCCGGCCTTCTCCAGGCCGCGGGTGGCGTGCGTGCCGAGGGAGAACACCCTCTGTCCGTGCTTGCGCCAGGCCTTGCGCAGCCGCAGGAAGACGCCGGGCGCCTCCTCCTCGGCCTCGAACCCGACCAGGAGGACGGCGGGGGCCTTCTCCAGGGAGGTGTACGTGACGCCCGTACCGTCGAGGTCACGGCCGCGCCCGGCGACCCGGGCGGCCAGGAAGTCGGCCTCCTCGCTGCTGTGCACGCGCGCGCGGAAGTCGATGTCGTTGGTGTCCAGGGCCACGCGCGCGAACTTGCTGTACGCGTAGGCGTCCTCGACGGTGAGGCGACCGCCGGTCAGGACGCCGGTCCTGCCGCGCGAGGCCAGCAGCCCCTGCGCGGCGATCTGCAGCGCCTCCGGCCAGGAGGCAGGGACGAGCTCACCCTCCGCGTTGCGCACGAGCGGTGTCTGGAGCCGGTCCCGCTGCTGCGCGTACCGGAACGCGAACCGCCCCTTGTCGCAGATCCACTCCTCGTTGACCTCCGGGTCGTCCGCGGCCAGACGCCGCATGACCTTGCCGCGCCGGTGGTCGGTGCGCGTGGCGCAGCCGCCGGAGCAGTGCTCGCACACGGACGGCGTGGAGATGAGGTCGAAGGGGCGGGAGCGGAAGCGATACGCCGCCGAGGTGAGCGCGCCGACCGGGCAGATCTGGATGGTGTTCCCGGAGAAGTACGACTCGAAGGGGTCGCCCTCTCCGGTACCGACCTGCTGGAGCGCGCCCCGTTCGATCAGCTCGATCATCGGGTCGCCGGCGACCTGGTTGGAGAAGCGGGTGCAGCGGGCGCAGAGCACGCACCGCTCGCGGTCGAGCAGCACCTGCGTGGAGATCGGGACGGGCTTCTCGTACGTCCGTTTCCGGCCCTCGAAGCGGGACTCGGCGTTGCCGTGCGACATCGCCTGGTTCTGCAGCGGGCACTCGCCGCCCTTGTCGCAGACCGGGCAGTCCAGCGGGTGGTTGATGAGGAGCAGCTCCATCACACCGTGCTGGGCCTTCTCGGCGGCCGGCGAGGTCAGGTGGGTCTTCACCACCATCCCGTCCGTGCAGGTGATGGTGCAGGACGCCATCGGCTTGCGCTGGCCCTCGACATCGACGATGCACTGCCGGCAGGCGCCGGCCGGGTCGAGCAGGGGGTGGTCGCAGAAGCGGGGGATCTCGATGCCGAGCTGCTCGGCGGCCCGGATGACCAGGGTGCCCTTGGGCACGCTGATCTCGGCGCCGTCGATCGTCAGCGAGACGAGATCCTCCGGCGGGACCGCCGCCTCTCCCCCTCCCGAGGGAGCGCTGGTGGTCACAGTCATGCGTTCACCTCCGTGCGGTCGGCCCAGGCCGTCGACCTGGCCGGGTCGAAGGGGCAGCCGCGGCCCGTGATGTGCTGCTCGTACTCCTCGCGGAAGTACTTGAGCGAGGAGAAGATCGGCGAGGCGGCGCCGTCGCCGAGGGCGCAGAAAGACTTGCCGTTGATGTTGTCGGCGATGTCGTTCAGCTTGTCGAGGTCGGACATGGCGCCCTTGCCGGCCTCGATGTCGCGCAGCAACTGCACGAGCCAGTACGTGCCTTCGCGGCACGGAGTGCACTTGCCGCAGGACTCGTGGGCGTAGAACTCGGTCCAGCGGGTGACGGCGCGCACGACGCAGGTCGTCTCGTCGAAGCACTGGAGAGCTTTCGTGCCGAGCATGGAACCCGCGGCGCCCACTCCTTCGTAGTCAAGAGGGACGTCGAGATGCTCGTCGGTGAACATCGGTGTCGAGGAGCCGCCCGGCGTCCAGAACTTGAGCCGATGCCCGGCGCGCATCCCGCCGCTCATCTCGAGGAGCTGACGGAGGGTGATGCCGAGCGGGGCCTCGTACTGGCCCGGACTGGTGACGTGACCGCTGAGCGAGTAGAGCGTGAAGCCCGGGGACTTCTCGCTGCCCATCGACCTGAACCATTCCTTGCCTTTTTGCAGAATCGCGGGAACTGACGCGATCGACTCGACGTTATTCACAACAGTCGGGCACGCATAGAGGCCCGCGACAGCGGGGAAAGGGGGACGGAGCCGCGGTTGACCACGGCGGCCTTCGAGCGAGTCGAGCAGCGCGGTCTCCTCACCGCAGATGTACGCGCCCGCGCCCGCGTGCACGGTGAGTTGAAGGTCGAGTCCGCTGCCCAGGATGTTCTCGCCGAGGTAGCCCGCCGCGTAGGCCTCACGCACGGCCTCGTGCAACCGCCGCAGCACAGGGACGACTTCACCGCGCAGATAGATGAAGGCATGCGAAGACCGGATGGCATAACAGGCGATCACAATGCCCTCGATGAGGCTATGCGGGTTCGCGAAGAGGAGTGGGATGTCCTTGCACGTCCCGGGCTCCGACTCGTCGGCGTTGACAACTAGATAGTGCGGTTTTCCATCCCCTTGGGGAATGAACTGCCATTTCATTCCCGTGGGGAATCCCGCGCCACCGCGACCGCGCAGACCGGATTCCTTGACGTACGCGATGAGGTCGTCCGGCGACATGGCGAGCGCCTTGCGGAGTCCCTCGTATCCCTCGTGCCTTCGGTAGACGTCCAGCGACCAGGACCTGTCCTCGTCCCAGAAGGCCGACAGCACGGGTGCGAGCAGCTTCTCGGGGCTGGTGTCTTTGATCTCGGGTGCCAAGGTCATCACTCCCCCTCCTCGGCGGTCGGCCCTGCCGGGTGGGCCGGGTCGGAGGCCGACGTGTCCTGCGGCGCGTCGTGCGAACTCAGGTGTTCGCTGGGCGACGGCTCGTGCATCGCCCGGTCCTTCGGCTGGTCGTGCGGGCCGCCGTCGCGCGGATGGACCACGCGCGTGGGTGTCGCCTCTCCCCTGGCCAGGCGGAGGCCCACCAGGGAAGCGGGTCCCGCGCTGCCACTCGCCTCGACGGCGCCGTCCCGCTCGTCGGGGAAGCCCGCGAGGATCCGGGCGGTCTCCTTGAAGGTGCAGATCGGGGCCCCGCGCGTGGGCTCGACCGGCCGTCCCGCGCGCAGGTCGTCGACGAGGCGCGTGGCGCTCGCCGGGGTCTGGTTGTCGAAGAACTCCCAGTTGACCATCACCACCGGCGCGAAGTCGCAGGCCGCGTTGCACTCGATGTGCTCCAGCGTGACCTTGCCGTCCTCAGTGGTCCCGCCGTTGCCGACGCCGAGGTGCTCCTGGAGCTCCTCGAAGATCGCGTCGCCGCCCATCACCGCGCACAGGGTGTTGGTGCAGACGCCGACCTGGTAGTCGCCGCTCGGCCTGCGCCGGTACATGGTGTAGAAGGTGGCGACCGCGGTGACCTCGGCCGTGGTCAGGTTCAGCACGTCCGCGCAGAACCGCATCCCGGTGCGCGTGACATGGCCCTCCTCCGACTGCACGAGGTGCAGCAACGGCAGCAGGGCCGAGCGGGAGTCCGGGTAGCGGGCGATGATCTCGCGCGCGTCGGTCTCCAGCCGGGCTCGGACGTCGTCCGGGTAGGCGGGCGCGGGCAGTTCGGGCATGCCCAGGCTGACGCCCTGCTCCGAAGAACTGGTGGTCACCGGTCGACGCCTCCCATCACGGGGTCGATGGACGCGACGGCGACGATGACGTCGGCGACCTGGCCGCCCTCACACATCGCCGCCATGGCCTGCAGATTGGTGAAGGACGGGTCACGGAAGTGGACCCGGTAGGGGCGGGTGCCACCGTCGGACACGGCGTGCACCCCGAGTTCGCCCTTGGGCGACTCGACCGCCGCGTACGCCTGTCCCGGCGGTACGCGGAAGCCTTCGGTCACCAGCTTGAAGTGGTGGATCAGGGCCTCCATGGACGTGCCCATGATCTTCTTGATGTGGTCGAGGGAGTTGCCGAGACCGTCGGGGCCCAGGGCGAGCTGGGCGGGCCAGGCGATCTTCTTGTCGGCGACCATGACCGGTCCCGGCTGCAGCCGGTCCAGGCACTGCTCGACGATCCTGAGCGACTGGCGCATCTCCTCCAGGCGGACCAGGAAGCGGCCGTAGGAGTCACTGGAGTCGGCGGTCGGGACGTCGAAGTCGTACGTCTCGTAGCCGCAGTACGGCTGTGCCTTGCGCAGGTCGTGCGGCAGGCCGGTGGCGCGCAGGATCGGGCCGGTGGCGCCGAGGGCCATGCAGCCGGCCAGGTCGAGGTGGCCGACGTCCTGCATACGGGCCTTGAAGATGGGGTTCCCGGTGGCGAGCTTGTCGTACTCCGGGAGGTTCCTCTTCATCTTCTTCACGAACTCGCGGATGTGGTCCACCGCGCCGGGCGGCAGGTCCTGCGCGAGGCCGCCGGGGCGGATGTACGCGTGGTTCATCCTGAGGCCCGTGATGAGCTCGTAGATGTCGAGAATCATTTCACGATCACGGAATCCGTAGATCATGATCGTGGTGGCGCCGAGCTCCATGCCGCCGGTGGCGATGCACACCAGGTGGGAGGACATCCGGTTCAGCTCCATCAGGAGCACCCGGATGATCTCGGCCCGGTCGGTGATCTGGTCCTCGATACCGAGAAGTTTCTCGACGGCGAGGCAGTAGGCGGTCTCGTTGAAGAAGGACGTCAGGTAGTCCATGCGCGTCACGAACGTGGTGCCCTGCGTCCACGTGCGGTACTCGAGGTTCTTCTCGATGCCGGTGTGCAGATAGCCGATGCCGCAGCGGGCCTCGGTGACGGTCTCGCCCTCGATCTCCAGGATGAGCCGGAGCACACCGTGGGTGGAGGGGTGCTGCGGACCCATGTTGACCACGATGCGCTCGTCGTCCGCGCGGGCCGCGGACTGGACGACCTCGTCCCAGTCGCCACCGGTGACGGTGTAGACGGTGCCCTCGGTGGTCTCACGGGCGGATGCCATCGAGGAGGTGGTCCCGGAGGGACTCGATGAGGTGTGGTGGCCAGGCGACGGGTTGGGAGTGCTCACGAGTACGACCTCCGCTGGTCCGGAGCCGGGATCTGGGCGCCCTTGTACTCGACGGGGATGCCGCCGAGGGGGTAGTCCTTGCGCTGCGCGTGGCCCTGCCAGTCGTCCGGCATCATGATCCGCGTCAGGGCCGGGTGCCCGTCGAAGACGATGCCGAAGAAGTCGTACGTCTCGCGCTCGTGCCAGTCGTTGGTCGGGTAGACCGGGACCAGGGACGGGATGTGCGGATCGGCGTCCGGGGCGCTGACTTCGAGGCGGATCAGCCGGTTGTGGGTGATCGAGCGCAGGTGGTAGACGGCGTGCAGTTCGCGGCCCTTGTCCTCCGGGTAGTGCACACCGCTCACGCCGGTACACAGCTCGAAGCGCAGTGCGGGGTCGTCGCGCAGGGTCTGGGCGACCCGGACCAGGTGCTCGCGCTCGATGTGGAAGGTCAGCTCGTCGCGGTCGACGACCGTCCGATCGATCGCGTTGTCCGGGAGGAGACCCTGTTCCTCCAGCGCGCCCTCGAGTTCGTCGGCGACCTCGTCGAACCAGCCGCCATAGGGGCGGCTCGCCGGTCCCGGGAGACGGACCGAGCGGACCAGGCCGCCGTAGCCGGAGGTGTCACCGCCGTTGTTGGCGCCGAACATGCCGCGCTGGACGCGGATCTCCTCACCGCCCTCGCCGCGCCGGCCGGGGAGGTTGGAGGCGCCGAGGTCCTTTTCGGGGTTCACCCCGTTCGACGGCTCGTTGGTGCCGTTCGCGTCGCTCACCGCAGCAGCCCCTTCATCTCGATCGTCGGCAGGGCCTTGAGCGCCGCTTCCTCCGCCTCACGAGCCGCCTCCTCGGCGTTCACGCCGAGCTTGGAGGACTGGATCTTCTGGTGGAGCTTGAGAATCGCGTCGATCAGCATCTCGGGCCGTGGCGGGCAGCCGGGCAGATAGATGTCGACCGGCACGATGTGGTCGACGCCCTGGACGATCGCGTAGTTGTTAAACATGCCGCCCGAGGAGGCGCAGACCCCCATGGAGATCACCCACTTGGGGTTCGGCATCTGGTCATAGACCTGCCGCAGCACCGGCGCCATCTTCTGGCTGACCCGGCCTGCCACGATCATGAGGTCCGCCTGCCGCGGCGAACCGCGGAAGACCTCCATGCCGAAGCGCGCCAGGTCGTAACGGCCGGCGCCGGTGGTCATCATCTCGATGGCACAGCAGGCGAGGCCGAATGTGGCGGGGAAGACGGACGCCTTGCGCACCCAGCCCGCGGCCTGCTCGACGGTGGTCAGCAGGAAGCCGCTCGGCAGCTTTTCTTCGAGTCCCATGTCCTAAGGCCCCTCAGTCCCATTCCAGGCCGCCGCGCCGCCATACGTACGCGTACGCGACGAAGACGGTGAGCACGAAGAGCAGCATCTCCACGAGCCCGAAAACACCCAGGGCGTCGAAGGTGACGGCCCAGGGGTAGAGGAAGACGATCTCGATGTCGAAGACGATGAAGAGCATCGCCGTCAGGTAGTACTTGATGGGGAAGCGCCCGCCGCCGGCCGGCGTGGGGGTCGGCTCGATCCCGCACTCGTAGGCCTCGAGCTTGGCCCGGTTGTACCGCTTCGGACCGATCAGCGTGGCCATGACCACGGAGAAGATCGCAAAGCCTGCCCCGAGGGCTCCCAGTACGAGGATGGGCGCATACGCGTTCACCGCTCCTCGCTCCTCTCAGTCGGCACTGACTGCTGGCGATGGCAGGACCCGGATCTCCTCCATCGGTCCCCGAACCTCGCCCGTCCCGACGAAGATCGCGAACATGTGAAGCAGGTCACAAGCCCAACTGCCTCGCATCCTATGCCCGACGCTCTGTGATCTGCGACACGGGGTATTACACAAGCTTTGTGATCTCCACCACCTGACGAAGGATCATGAAGTCGGATGAGCGGTGATCTTCGTACGAGAAGCGTCCGAGTGATCACCAGAGGTGACATTTTCGCTCTTCGGCGCAGGTGGGGAGGGTCGTCTCAATATCAAGAGAGTTCTCTTGCATGCAAATTGGTGCTGGGCCCGACCCGCTGGTAGAGGCTCGCGTTCACACGTCAGAGGTAGTTCGGCGGGTGGGTGTGGACGGCCATGGACACGTGCACGCGTTCACGAGCGGGGGTCGGACAGGATTCCGGGCGCGGGACGCGGCCGCCGTCGTAATCGTTGCGTGACCTCCGCCACATTGATGAGAGGCGTCTGAGAACGAGGCTTGGCCACCGATCCCAACCAATGGTAGGTGGCGGGCAATTAGGGCGTAATGATGAAAGTCCATGATCACAGGCTTGATCACGTGAGTCCGTAATGCCCGTTACGGCGTCAATAAAGGGCGACACACCAGGCATTCGGGGGGCCCATTGAACAACTGTGGCGCACCACACGTTTCTTGAAGGTATGGAGGAGCCCCTGATACCGCTTGTACCCATGTCCCACACCGCTCTCATACGCAGCCACCGGAAACCCCGCCGCAGCGCGTCGAAAATCGCGATGCGGGCCGGAGTTGCCGGTGGCGTTCTCAGCACCCTGGCCGTCGCCGGGGCGTCCGGTTCGGCGAGCGCCGCCGAACCGGTGACGCAGACCCTTGAACTGCCCACGCTGACCGCCGACCTGGCCGCTCAGGTCGCCCAGTCCGCGGACGCCACGCAGCAGGCCGCCGCGAACTACCAGTTGCAGGCCGAACGTGACTCGGCCGCCGCGAAGGCCGCGAAGCAGGCCAAGTCGGACCTCGCGGAGGCCAAGCAGAAGGCCGAGGCCAAGAAGAAGGCCCAGCAGGCCGCTCGCAAGGCCGCAGCCGAGCGCGCCTCGCGCAGTGCCGAGCGGACGACGTTGGCCGCTCCCGCGGCCTCCAGCGCCTCCACGGGCACGTCCACGTCCACGTCCACGTCCACTGCCACCGGTTCGGCCGCGGCCGTCATCGCCTTCGTCAAGGCGCAGATCGGTGACGCCTACGTCTCCGGCGGCACCGGCCCCAACTCCTGGGACTGCTCCGGCCTGGTCCAGGCCGCCTTCAAGCAGGTCGGCGTCAACCTGCCGCGGGTCTCCCAGGACCAGTCGACGGCCGGCACCCAGGTGTCGCTGAGCAACCTCCAGCCGGGCGACATCCTCTACTGGGGCAGCGCGGGCAGCGCGTACCACGTGGCGGTGTACGTCGGCGACGGTATGTTCGTCGGCGCGCAGAACCCCTCCACCGGCGTCGCCGAGAAGCCGCTCTCGTACGACCCGCCGACCGGAGCCGTCCGGGTGCTCTGACATCCCCGGACACACCACACGAAGGGCCGCAGCCGCTCGGGGGCAGCGGCCCTTCGGTACACCCTGCTGCCGAGACCACCGCTCGCCTGAAAGGCTCTGCCCTCGGAGCCGGTTCGTCCCAAGGACCGGCCGACGATCCGAGGAGAGTCCGCGATGCCCCGTGTCTTCGTCCAGGGGAAGCCTGTCGCTTCCTACTTCCCGCACGCGCCCGAGGCCCGGCGCGGGTCCGTCCGGCGCATCACCGAGACCGGTGAGGCAGTCCTGCACAAGCCGTGCCGGGACGTCACCGAGTTCGGGCCCGAGCTCGCCGCGCTCATCGACGACATGTTCCTCACGATGTACGTCGCCGACGGCGCGGGACTGGCGGCGAACCAGGTCGGCGTCGACCTGAGCCTGTTCGTGTACGACTGCCCGGACGACGACGGTGTCCGACATGTCGGACACATCGTCAATCCGGTCCTGGAGCCGCTGGATCCGGCCGGGCGACGACTGCTCGACGACGGCGAGGGCTGTCTGTCGGTGCCGGGCGCCGTCATGGACGTACCGCGCCCCGACCGTGCCGTGGTGCGCGGACTCGACAGGGACGGCAACGCGCTCGTGATCGAGGGCACGGGGTACTTCGCCCGCTGCCTCGCCCACGAGACGGACCACGTGAACGGTCAGGTCTACATGGACCGCCTCTCCCTGCGCGAACGCCGGCAGGCCCTACGGCAGGTGGCCGACCGGAGGGACGAGGTGCTCGCCCGCCGGGCCGCCAACGAAGCCGAACTCCGGAGGTAGCGGGCCCGCCAGGCCTCCGCGCGCCGCCCGCACGGGACCGGAGGCACACGCGGCGGCGCGCCCGAAGGCCGCACTCGTGGGCCGCAGGCGTCACCGCCTGCCCGACGACCGCGCCCGAAAGCCGCACCCTCACCCAGGCGCAGGCCCGAGACCCGCAGCCGCGACCCGTACCCAAGGCCGCACCCTCACCGAGGCGCAGACCCGAGACCCGCAGCCGCGACCCGTACCCAAGGCCGCACCCTCACCGAGGCGCAGACCCGAGACCCGCAGCCGCGACCCGTACCCAAGGCCGCAGCCTCAGCGCGTGCCCGAGGGTCCCGGCCGTCTGCGCTCACCGAGGGCGCGGCCACGCGCGCTCACCGGGCGCGGGTGGCCGCGGCGGGCACTTCGGGCTCGCGGTCGACGGCCGGGCCGTGCGGCGCGCTCACCGAACGTGCGCCGCACGGTGTTGTGTCACGCCTTCGGGGCGACCTTGCTCAGGCCGTTGATGATCCGGTCCATCGCGTCGCCGCCCGTGGGGTCCGTGAGGTTCGCGAGCATCTTCAGCGTGAACTTCATCAGCACGGGGTGGGTCAGGCCGCGCTGGGTCGCGATCTTCATGACCTTCGGGTTGCCGATCAGCTTCACGAAGGCGCGGCCCAGCGTGTAGTAGCCGCCGTAGGTGTCCTTGAGGACGCGCGGGTAGTGGTGCAGGGCCGTCTCCCGCTGGGCCGGCGTGGAGCGGGCGTGGGCCTGGACGATGACGTCGGCGGCGATCTGGCCGGACTCCATGGCGTAGGCGATGCCCTCGCCGTTGAAGGGGTTCACCAGGCCGCCGGCGTCGCCGACCAGCAGTAGGCCCTTGGTGTAGTGGGGCTGCCGGTTGAAGGCCATGGGGAGGGCGGCGCCGCGGATCGGGCCCGTCATGTTGTCCGGGGTGTAGCCCCAGTCCTCCGGCATGGACGCGCACCAGGCCTTGAGGACCTCGCGCCAGTCCAGTTCCTTGAAGGAGTCGGAGGTGTTCAGCACGCCCAGTCCGACGTTCGAGGTGCCGTCGCCCATGCCGAAGATCCAGCCGTAGCCGGGGAGGAGACGGTCCTCTGCTCCCCGGCGGTCCCAGAGTTCCAGCCAGGACTCCAGGTAGTCGTCCTCGTGGCGCGGGGAGGTGAAGTAGGTGCGGACGGCGACGCCCATCGGCCGGTCCTCGCGGCGGTGCAGGCCCATCGCGAGGGACAGCCGGGTGGAGTTGCCGTCGGCGGCCACGACGAGCGGCGCGCGATAGGTGACCTCGCGCTTCTCCTCGCCGAGCTTGGCGTGCACGCCGGTGATGCGGCCGGTGCGGTCGTCGATGATCGGGGCGCCGACGTTGCAGCGCTCGTACAGGCGGGCGCCCGCCTTCTGGGCCTGGCGGGCGAGCTGCTCGTCGAAGTCGTCGCGCTTGCGGACGAGGCCGTAGTCGGGGAAGGAGGCGAGATCCGGCCAGTCCAGCTGGAGCCGGGAGCCGCCGCCGATGATGCGCAGGCCCTTGTTGCGCAGCCAGCCGGCCTCCTCGGAGATGTCGATCCCCATCGCCACGAGCTGCTTGACCGCGCGCGGGGTGAGTCCGTCGCCGCAGACCTTCTCGCGTGGGAACTCGGTCTTCTCGAGCAGAAGGACGTCGAGCCCGGCCTTGGCGAGGTGGTAGGCGGTCGTGGAGCCGGCTGGCCCCGCGCCGACGACGATCACATCGGCGGTGTTTTCGGAGAGGGGCTCGGTCACGGCGGGATCTCCCCAAGTTCTGAATCTGCGTGCCGACCGGCACTGGACATGGGCAGTCTATTCAGCGTTACCGATCACCCGGCTGAAGGGCTGCCCCCGTGAACCGAGCTCTGCCCGTCGTACGGCTTCGTGTCCCCACCGACGAGGACGCCGTCGCCTGGCACCGGGTGTTCGACGACCCGGACGTCATGGAGTTCCACGGCGGCCGGTCCGCGGAGCTGTCCGTCTACGAGGAGCTCACCGCCCGGCAGCGCCGGCACGACGCGGAGCGCGGTTTCTGCCTGTGGACCGTGCTCGACGACTCCGGGCGGGTCATCGGCTTCACGGGCGCCCAGCCGTGGCCGCGGGACTGGGGTCCGAAGGGTGAGATCGAGATCGGCTGGCGGCTGGGACGGGAGCACTGGGGCAGGGGGTACGTCACCGCGGCCGCGCGGATGACGCTGGAGCGGGTACGCGCGGCGGGGGTGCCGAGCGTGGTGGCGATGGTCCGCGCCGGCAACGCCCGTTCCATCGCGGTGACACAGCGGCTGGGCATGCGCCTCGAAGAGGTCCTCCCACTGCCGGGACCGCGGCAGGGGGAGGCGCACTGTTACCGGCTCGACCTCGAGGGTCGTGACGCAGGGTAGTCGACTGCTACAGAACGACACGTACCACTTCCGGGCGGTACTGGACGGGAGTTACCCTGCCGGTACCGCTGGGGGTGACATCTGTGCACATACCGCCCAAGACACCCGAAGTGCGCGTACCGCGCCTTGTCGGCCTGATGGCCATGGACGCGCGCAGGACGGCCGACGCGCGCGGGGTCTTCCTCGCCGCGCCCGACCGGCCCGACTTCCACCGGACCGCGGTCGACTACGTCGTACGGCAGTACCCGCCGCCCGGTGTCGACGTGCCGCGCGGGGCCGTCGTCACCGTCTGGTTCGACCTCGGGGAGGGAGAGGGCGGCGGGGGTGCGGGTGTGCGGGAGCCGCGACCGCCACGGCCGCCGAGCGGCGGAATGCGGCGGGAACTCGACGAGCCGGGTGGCGACACGTACGTGGTCGCCGGGTTCGGCTCCTGCTGAAACCGACCTCCTGCTGAAACCGACCTCGTGCCGACCCGCCTCCCGCGTGGTTCAGCTGTCCTTGAACCCGCGGTGCATGGCCACGATGCCGCCCGTGAGGTTGCGCCAGGCCACCTTCGACCAGCCGGCCTTGCGCAGCCGCTCGCCGAGGGCGGGCTGGTCCGGCCAGGCGCGGATGGACTCGGCGAGGTAGACGTACGCGTCGGGGTTCGAGGACACCGCCCGGGCGACCGGCGGCAGGGCGCGCATCAGGTACTCGGTGTAGGCGGTCCGGAACGGTGCCCAGGTCGGGTGCGAGAACTCGCAGATGACGACCCGGCCGCCGGGCCTGGTCACCCGGTACATCTCGCGCAGGGCCGCGTCGGTGTCCTGCACGTTGCGCAGCCCGAAGGAGATCGTGACGGCGTCGAAGACGTCGTCGGCGAACGGCAGCCGCGTCGCGTCGCCCGCCGTGAAGGGCAGCCAGGGGTGGTTCCGCTTGCCGACCCTGAGCATCCCGAGCGAGAAGTCGCAGGGGACGACGTAGGCGCCGGTGCGGGCGAAGGGCAGCGAGGACGTTGCCGTACCGGCGGCCAGGTCCAGGACCTTCTGCGCGGGCCGGGCGTCGACGGCCCTGGCGACCTCCCTGCGCCACACCCGGTCCTGGCCGAGCGACAGCACGTCGTTGGTCAGGTCGTACCGTTCCGCCACGTCGTCGAACATCGAGGCGACTTCGTGCGGCTGCTTGTTCAGGGAGGCGCGGGTCACCCGCCCATTGTTGCAGTACGGCCCTCCCCGCCGGCTCAGGGGAGCAGTCGCGGCCTCTTCCTCGCCGCCACGTCCTCGACCCATCCGCACACCAGGATGAACAGCGCGACGAGGACCCAGCCGACGCCGAACATGAACCACTGGCTCTCCAGCGGCAGGTAGGTCTCGAACGCGGGCACCTTCCAGAACTGGTCGATCAGCGGCACGGCCAGGATCAGCGCGATCTCGTGCCACAGATAGATCGTGACCGCGCGCGCGTTGAAGACGGTCACGATCCGGTCGAGCCGCCGGAACCTGGTGAGCCCGGCGAAGTCGATCCGGAAGCGCGCCTTGGCCCACATCAGGAGCGTCACGAAACCGGCCGACCAGAAGGCCTGGGCGAGCGGGATCTCGTCGAGGTCGTAGGTGCCGAACTCGGCCCGGTGGGCGAAGGCGTACCAGCCGCCGTAGCCGAGTGCCGCGAGCGAGAGGACGACGACCACGGCCGGTTTCATCCGCTGCAGGACACCGTCGCGGTGCGCGAAACCGAGGATCCAGCAGAAGAGGTACGTCGACAGGTCCCACAGGGCGGTGCCGAGGCGGTTGTCGGGGCCGGCCCAGACGAAGGTCAGGGCCAGGATCGGCGCGAGGGACAGCACCAGCACCGGGACCGGGGCGAGCCGGAACAGGCGCAGGAGCAGGGGGGAGAGCAGGACGAACCAGAGATAGGTCCGCAGGTACCAGAGGATCTCCCAGGCCTGCTCGCCCCACGCGTTGCCCGGCGGGTCGCCCAGCGGCACGATCCAGTAGACGATCTGCCAGCCCGGCATCCAGTCGTGGATCATCATCGCGAGCACCACGAAGGCGCCCCAGAACCAGAAGGGCGGCAGGAGGCGACGGAACCGGCTCCTGACCACCTGGAGGGCGGGCCGTTCCAGGGACTTGGCCATCAGGGTGCCGGCCAGCCCGAACATGATCCCCATCGAGGGGAAGACGAGCCCGGCCCAGGCCCAGCCGAAGGTGTGGTACGCGACGACCCGGACGAGCGCGACCGCGCGGAGGGTGTCGAAGTACCGGTCACGGCCGCCGCCTGCGGCAGGCTCCGACGAGGCGGCGACGGGCTCCGGTTCCGGCTCCACCACCGGCGCAGTCGCCGTCGAGTCCACCGGCACCCGCTGCCCGGGTTCCTCGTAGCCCTCGTAGCCCTCATAGCCCTCGTAGTGCGGCGGACAGGGCTGCTGTGGGTAGTCCTGCTGCACGTACGGCTGTTGTCCGTACGGCTGTTGTCCGTACGGCTGTTGCCCGTGCGACTGCTGCTGCGGATACGGCTGCTGCGGTTGCGGATACGGCTGCTGACGCCCGTACCCGTCGTACCCGTAAGGGAGTTGCTCCCCGTACCCCTGCACCTGGCCGTACCCCTGCGGGTGCCCCGGTTGTTCCTCACCCCAGCTCATCGGCTGACCCCCGCCGGGGTGCCGACCTCGCCGGTGCGCTTCAGCTTCTGCCAGCGCAGGCGGCCGCCGGTGAGCGCGGTGATGCAGGAGTGGATGAGGACGAGGTACATCATCTGGCGGTAGGCCAGCTGTTGCAGCGGCATCATCAGCAGGTAGCGGTACTTCTCGCGGTCGAGGCGGAAGGCGTACGCCGCGCAGAAGAGCTGGATGCCCAGGACCGCCAGCCACGCGTACAGCGCCGCCTGGAAGTCGACGAAGATCATCGAGTAGGCGGTGAAGACGTCGATGAGCGGGGCGAAGACCGGCGTGAGGATCTGGAAGATCACGACCAGCGGCATGCCGACGCGGCCGAAGCGGCCCGAAGGACCCTTGTCCGTCAGGGACTTGCGGTGCTTCCAGAGCGCCTGCATGGTGCCGTAGGACCAGCGGTAGCGCTGCGACCACAGCTGCTTGAGCGAACCCGGCGCCTCCGTCCAGGCCCTGGCGTGCTCCTGGTAGACGACCCGCCAGCCCGCGCGGTGCATGGCGATGGTGATGTCGGTGTCCTCGGCGAGGGTGTCCTCGCTCATGCCGCCGACCTGGAGGACCGCGTCACGGCGGAACGCGCCGATCGCGCCCGGGATGGTGGGCATGCAGCGCAGCAGGTCGTACATGCGGCGGTCGAGGTTGAAGCCCATCACGTACTCGATGTGCTGCCAGGCGCCGATGATCGTGTCGCGGTTGCCTACCTTGGCGTTGCCCGCGACGGCGCCGACCTCCGGGTCGGCGAAGGGCTGCACGAGCTGGTGCACGGCGTCCGGCTCGAAGACGGTGTCGCCGTCCATCATCACGACGATGTCGTAACCGGCGCTGCGGACACCGTTGTTCAGGGCGGCCGGCTTGCCGGCGTTCTCCTGGCGGATGACGCGGACGTTGGACATGCCGAGCGCGTCGGCCGCGCCGCGAGCGATCTCGGACGTGCCGTCCGTGGAGCCGTCGTCCACGACGATGATCTCGATCGGGTGGGTGCTCCGCGCCAGCGATTCGAGCGTGTTGGCGATGCACTCCTTCTCGTTGTACGCCGGGACGATCACGCTGCCCGGGCGGGTGACCGTCGGCCCCCAGCTGAACCGGCGTTTGTTGCGCTGTCTGTGGTGGCGGCGGGCGAGGAGCAGCATCATGCCGAACCGGCCCATGACGGCGACGCCCACGACGACCAGTCCGACCGACAGCGCCGGCACCGTCCACTCGGCGACCGCGACGGCGGCGACGAGGGCCTTGCCCTCGTAGAGGGTCGCGCCGGTGGCCTCGCGGTGCGCCGCCTGGAGCCGGGAGGTGGTCGACTGCCGGGCCGAACCCTCGACGCCCGCGTTCCCGGTGCCCGAACCGGCGCTCCCCGTCGAGCCGTTGGGCGCGTCGCTCGGCCGGCTGCCAGTGGCTTGCGGCGCTCCCGCGGCCTGGGCGTTGCTCGCGTTCTGCGCCTGCATGACGCCGCTGACGGTGGTGAAGGTGTAGCCCTTCGCCTTCATCTTCTCGATGTACTCGGGGAGCGCCGCGACCGTCTGCTCACGGTCGCCGCCCGCGTCGTGCATGAGGACCGCGGCGCCGGCGGTGCCCTTGGGCGTGGCCCAGCTGACGATCTTCGAGACGCCCGGCTTCTTCCAGTCGTCGCTGTCGGTGTCGACGAAGACGCTGGTGTAGCCGTCCTCGCCGAGCTCCTTGTAGACGGGCCAGCTGTAGTTGTCGATGGCGTCCGTCTCCGAGGAGTACGGCGCACGGAACAGCGTGGTGGTGATGCCGGCCGCCCCGGCCAGCGCGAGCTGCGTCTGCTCCATCTCGCGCCGGATGCGGGAGTCGCTCTGGTACGACAGGTCGACGTGGGTGAACGTGTGGATGCCCACCTCGTTGCCCTGGTCGACCATGTCCTTCACGATGCCCGGGTAGCGCGAGACCATCGAACCCACCAGGAAGAACGTGGCGGGGACGTCGTTCTCCGCGAGGATGTCGAGGACCTCGGGCGTGTACGTGGGGTTCGGGCCGTCGTCGAAGGTGAGCGCGATCGTCTTGCTGGGGACGGAGATCGTCGTGGCCTGGCCGGCCCGGAAGGTGACGATGGGGCCGCCGTTGAGGATCTTGTCGGGGACCTTGCTGGAGCTGGCCCCGTCGCGCACCCGCTGGTCGCCGCCGACCTCGGCGCGCAGATAGCCGTCGAGCAGCATGACGCTGGTCAGTCCGAGCAGGAGCAGCAGAGCGAGGATGACGCGGGGCTTCTGCAGCGCCGCGGCCTTGCCCGCCGCCCGTTCGATACGGGTGGGGGCACGCCGGCGGCGGCGTGCGGGCGTCGTCGTGGTCATGTGGGTTGCTTGCCTTCCCGTCAGTTGGCGGCCGCGGCGGCGGACGCGGACGAGGAGGGGGCGGAGGTGCCGGTGGACGTGGTCGACGGGGCGCCGCTGGGCCGGCCGAGCTGGTCGCCCAGGCCGCCCTGCGGCTGGTAGCCGCCGGGGCCGGTCCCGTTCCGGCCGGACGGACCGGCGTTCTGCCCGTTGCCGAAGGGCACCAGCGAGGACGGGTTGATCGACGTGCCGATGCCCATGAAGGCCATGCCCAGCACGACGGCGTACCCGACACAGACGACGCCGAGGAGGATGCCGACCCGGCGCAGCACCTTGGAGCGGCGTCCGGAGTTGTCGACGAACACGGGGCCGTCGGCAGACGCGTTGCCGGGTTTGCGACGGCGACCACGCACAACGCCGGCAGGTGCGGCGGCGGCGTGGTTTTCGATGGCAGGCTCGGAATGCATTCCCCGGATATTAGGGAGCCTTTATGTGTTGGAAACTCGGAGGTTCTTGTGAGACGCCCATGAGAAATCACCTAACCTGTCTCTTCCCTGAGAGATTCCCAGAACGGCTGCGCGACGGACCGCGAAGCGAAAGGAACCGTATGCCCCGCTTCGATGCCCGAACAGTCCGATTCGCCAGGCCGGATCTGTGGACCGGCTGTACGCCGGCTGTCCGCGCGCGGCTCAGCGGCGTGTGAGACATTTCCTTTTCGGAAACACACTTTGTTTCCGTCCTGAGACAGAGATCACGAGAGCTGGTGCATGCAGAATGCGGAGTTTCCTGAGGCCGGCAGCCGGGCTCACCTGCTTGTTTGCCCTGGCCACCGCGGGATGCTCAGCGGGTTCCGACGCCACCTCGGACGCGGCCCCGAAGGCGCCGCGACAGACCGACGCGTCCCCTTCCGGGACCGCGTCGTCGGTGACGTCGTACGCCCCCTACGTCAGCGCCACCGAAGCCTCCGGCACCGACTCCACGGGCTCCCCCGGCACCTACAACCTGGCCTTCGTGATCGCGGACGGAAGTGACTGCACGCCCAAGTGGAACGGCGTCGAGGCGATCGGTGACTCGGCGGTCAAGTCGCGTATCTCGGCGCTCAAGGAGTCGGACGCCACCGTGCGCGTCTCCTTCGGCGGCGCCTCGGGCAAGGAGTTGGCGGAGAGCTGCGACACCGCGTCGGCGCTGGCGAAGGCCTACGGCGAGGCACTGGACGCCGCCGGGTCGGCGCAGGCGGACTTCGACGTCGAGGGCGACACCCTGACCGACTCCGACTCGGTGGCCCTGCGCTCCGAGGCGATCGCCCTGTTGCAGCGGGAGCGCAGCGACCTCGAGGTCTCCTACACCCTGCCCGTCATGCCCTCCGGGCTCGACGCGGACAGCCTGGCACTGCTGGAGTCCGCCAACGACAACGGCGTCCAGGTCTCCACCGTCAACATCATGACCATGAACTACGGCGAGTCGTACGACGGCGACATGGGCGACTACGCGATCACCTCGGCCAAGGCCGCGCACACCCAGCTGAAGAAGGTCTTCGGGCTGTCCGACGCGAACGCCTGGCGGGGCATGGCCCTCACCTCGATGATCGGCGTCAACGACGTCGCGGGCGAGACGTTCGGGCTCGCGGACGCGACCGAGGTCCGCGCCTTCGCCGAGGAGCGGGAGATCGCCTGGGTGTCGATGTGGTCGACCTTCCGCGACCAGCAGTGCGCGTCGGGGAGCTCGGACAACGACGACGCGGCGACCAACTGCAGTGGCGTGAAGCAGGGTTCGGGCGCGTTCGCGGAGGCGTTCGCGGAGTGACGGGGGCCGCCCGGCGCGGCCGCCCAGCGGGGTGAGTGCCTTACCGGCGCCTGTGCAGCAGCCGGCCCGCGACGACCGTCGCCACGCAGGACGCGGCTCCGCGGTCCCGGAGCGCCGCCTCGTCCGGGACGTCGAACACGGCGAAGGTCGCGTCGAAAGCCCCCTCGACGCTCCTCTCGGCAGCCCCCTCGACACCCCTCTCCGCGGCTCCCGCGACACTCCTCGCGGCGATCCCATCGAGGCCCGTCCCGAGAGCTCTCTCGACGCCCGTCCCGACGGTCGCGTCGAAACCGTCCGTGCCCACGGGCGGCAACGGCAGCAGGATCGCCTCCGCGAGGCTCCGCCCCGCGGCCAGCGGATCGAGCGTCGGCGGGCCCACGGGCACGTCGTGGCGCGGCTGCGTGCTCAGTCCCGCCCGGTGCACGGCGTCCCGCACCGCCGGCCGCCGCAGGTCGCCCGCGACCGCGACGCATCCGTGCGCCAGCATCCGCTGCACACCGCGCCGCGCGCTGGCGGCCCGGCGGGCTTCGGTCATGCCGAGCGCGTCGAGGGCCTCCCCGGTGAACAGCGGCGCGGTGCCGAGCTCGTCGGCCTCGCGGGGATCGGGGTGGTAGGCGTGCTCCAGGAGTTCCGGTCCGTACGGGTTTACCAGCCCCGGGGTGAGCAGTCCGGGCCAGCGCCGGACCCGGGCCGCCGGATGCGCGGCCGCCAGTTCGTCGTACGGGCCGAGGGCCGCGAGCCTCCGCCCGTCGACCAGGACCGCGCCACCCGGCACGGCCGGCCGCCGGTCCCCCGTGACGAGGAGATCGGCGGCGTGGATCGTCAGCATATGGAGGTCAGTTGGAGGCGAGCAGCTTCAGTTCCGGGTGAGCGGTGCCGCCCGCGATCGCCGTGGAGGAGATGTGGGACATGACCCGCTCGTCGACGGGATCGTTCGCCGGGTCGTCGTGCACGACGATGTGCTCGTACGTCGTGGTCCGCTGCGCCGGAACGCGCCCCGCCTTGCGGATGAGGTCGATGATCTCCATCCGGTTGGAGCGGTGCTTGGCGCCCGCCGAGGAGACGACGTTCTCCTCCAGCATGATCGAGCCGAGGTCGTCGGCGCCGTAGTGCAGCGACAACTGGCCGACCTCCTTGCCGGTGGTCAGCCACGAGCCCTGGATGTGGGCGACGTTGTCCATGAACAGCCGCGCGATGGCGATCATCCGCAGGTACTCGAAGAGCGTGGCCTGCGTACGGCCCTTCAGGTGGTTGTTCTCCGGCTGGTAGGTGTAGGGGATGAAGGCGCGGAAGCCGCCCGTCCGGTCCTGTACGTCGCGGATCATCCGCAGGTGCTCGATGCGCTCGGCGTTGGTCTCGCCCGTGCCCATCAGCATGGTGGAGGTGGACTCGACGCCCAGCCCGTGGGCGGCCTCCATGATCTCCAGCCAGCGCTCGCCGCTCTCCTTCAGCGGGGCGATGGCCTTGCGGGGCCGCTCGGGGAGGAGTTCGGCACCGGCGCCGGCGAAGGAGTCGAGGCCGGCCGCGTGGATCCGGGTGATCGCCTCTTCCACCGTCACGCCGGAGATCCGGGCCATGTGCTCGACCTCGCTCGCCCCCAGGCTGTGGATGACGAGCTGCGGGAACTCCTTCTTGATGGCCGCGAAGTGCTTCTCGTAATACTCGACGCCGTAGTCCGGGTGGTGGCCGCCCTGGAACATGATCTGGGTCCCGCCGAGCTCGACGGTCTCCGCGCACCGGCGCAGGATGTCGTCCAGGTCGCGGGTCCAGCCCTTGGCGGTGTCCTTGGGGGCCGCGTAGAAGGCGCAGAACTTGCACGCCGTGACGCACACGTTCGTGTAGTTGATGTTGCGCTCGATGATGTACGTGGCGATGTGCTCGGTTCCCGCGTACCTCCGGCGGCGTACGGCGTCGGCGGCCGCGCCGAGCGCGTGCAGCGGGGCGTCGCGGTAGAGGACGAGTGCCTCTTCGGGGCTGATCCGTCCGCCGGCCGCGGCACGGTCGAGGACGGACTGAAGCTCGGCCTTCTCGGTCACCGGGGCGTCCCTTTCGTAAGGGTTGTGGACAGACCGAACCAGCCTACGCCAGCGGGTTCCCGGAGCCGACGTCAGCCTGCGCCGGGCAGCGGTGCGGGCGGTGCGGTTCCTAACCCGCGTAGGCCCCGATCAGCAGCCCCACGTACGCCCCCGCGATCAGGAACGGCCCGAACGCGATGGCCGTCTTGCGACCGGCCCGCCGCGTCACGACCAGCGCGCCGCCGTACAGCGCCCCCAGCAGGAACGCGGCGAAGGTGCCGAGCATCACCGTCGGCCAGCCGTACCACCCGAGCACCGCGCCGAGACCGAGCGCCAGCTTCACATCGCCGAAGCCCATGCCGCCCGGGTTGACGAGGAACAGCACGAAGAAGGCGCCGCCGAGTGCGAGGGCGCCCCACAGCGCGGTCGGCCAGTCACCGGCGTGCTCCGGCACCAGCGCGACCAGCCCGAGCAGCGCGAGCGCGGCGGCCGCGAGCGGAAGGGTCAGCACGTCCGGCAGCCGCCGCACGCGGAAGTCGACGATCGCCAGCAGCACCCCGACCGGCGCGAGCAGCAACCAGACCGCGATCTCCGGCCGGGTGCCGGTGGCGGCGGCGAGAGCGGCGCAGAGGAGGGCGGTGACGAGGGCGACGAGGGGGGTGCCGGGGCCGTACCCGGGCACAGGCACAGGCACAGGTGCGGCGGGAGACGCTACGGCGGTCTCGGCGCCCCTTCCGGCAACCGCCGCCCCCGCGCACTCCCCGCACCGGGCCCGTCCGATCCACCCGCCGACCGGGTGTCCGCCGGGACACGTGTCCCGCCAGGCCTCCCCCGACGGGACGGAGAAGCGGTAGGCGGCTCTCGGCAGGAACGACCCCGCCGCCGCGCCCCACAGCGCGGCGGCGATCACCAGGACGCTGTTCATCCCACCGCGGCGACGCCGCCCCGCCAGGTCGGCAGCAGCTCGTCGAGCAGTGCCTCGGTGCGCGGCGGGAGGCCGCGGGCGCCGCTGCGGCCGACGAGGTCGACGGCGAGCGCCTGGAGGCGGTCGGTGTCGCCGGTGGCGTGGGTGGCACGCAGCAGTTCGTTCCACAGCCGCTCGTCGGCGGGAGCGGTCCGCACCGCCGCGTTCAACGCCTCGATCGCCTTCTCCGCGCGGTTCTTCTCCAGGTGGAAGGCGGACAGCGCGAGCCCGATGTCGGCGACCAGCAGCGGGAGTTGGGCGTCGACGATCTCGTGGGTGAGCCAGCCGTAACGGCCCTCGGGCCGGTCGGCGAGGAGCGGCCCGCGCACCAGCACGAGCGCGTCGGTGAGGAGCCGGCCGCGGACGACCCGGCTGTCGACGCCCTTGCCCTGGGTCGCCTCGTAGTACAGCGAGCGCAGGACGTCCAGGTCGGAGACGACGGACTTGGCGAGCGTGAGCCGCCCGGTCGCGTCGGAGGTGAGGCGCGGCGAGCCGTCGGGGTCGGCGCCGAGCCAGACGCGAAGCCGCTCGACCAGCGCGTCACGCACGTCGTCGGTGACACCGCGCGGCCACAGCGCGGAGGACAGCACCCGCGGGTGCACGCCCTCCCGGTGCAGGAGCAGCAGCGCCAGCGCCTCGTGCAGCAGCGCGCTGCGCTCGCCGTCCGGCGTCTCCAGGCCGATGATCTCGTACGACCCGACGAGGCGCGCGTACACCGCGGGCCGCCCCTGTTCGCTGATGTCGACGAGGAACGGCGGGGTGTTGGTCGGCCCGTCGGGCCCGTGATCGGGGTCGGCCTCGACGAACAGCTCGACGACGGCCCGCTGTTGGGCCACCGGCAGGAGCTGGGCGTCGAGTTCGAGTCCGAGGAGCGGGGCGAGCAGCTTGCCCGCGCCGGTGATCTCCATCTCCCAGGCGGCGCCGGGCAGGTCATCGGACTCGGTGCCGACGAGGTAGCCGATGCCGAGCCGGGAAGCGTCGGCGGCGAGCTCGGCGAGCTTGACGGCGTCCTCGGCGTCCGGCTGGGCGGCGAGCAGCACCAGGTGCGGGGCCCAACGGGTGTGCTGGGCGGGGCCGGTGCGTCCGGTCAGGACCGAGTCCTGGCCGGCGGCGCCGAGCGCGCCGCGCCGCTGCCGGGTCTCGGCCTCCATGGTCTCCACGAGCGCCTCGATGTCGTCGAGGTGGCGCAGCCGGTTGGGCGCGAGCGGGGTGAGGTCCTCGCCGAACCCGACGAGCGTGATCGTCATGCGGTCGGACCAGCCGTTGGTGGCGAGTTCGGCGGCGACGGAGGCGAAGACGGCGGCCCGGTCGGCCTCGCGCCCGCTCAGGGAGACGATGCCGGGCACGGCCTCCAGGTTGAGCAGCAGCCGCGAGTCGTCCATGGTGCCGAGGCTGACCAGGCCGGGGTAGGGGGCGGCGGTGTCGGTGTCCTCGTACTGCTCGCCGTCGCTCCGGGCCAGCACCCAGAACGTCTGGTCCTGCCCGAGCTGCCACGGGGCCGGCGGCTTGCCGGACGGCTGGGCGAGCTGGAGATGCAGGTCGCCGTTGGTCAGCCAGGCCGCGTACACGGTGGGCAGCGGCCGGGACTCGGCGGCGAGGGAGGCGGCGAGGCCACGCAGCGACCGGTCGAGCAGTCGTACGCCCTCGGGGTCGGCGCCCACGAGCAGCGCGTCCTGGACGTCCAGGGCGTCGCCGGCCGGCGTGGGCGGTTCCATACCGCGCCGCCCGCCGACCGCACCGATCGCCGACTGCCACAGCGCCTGCCGGCGCCGCCGCCCGAGCGCGCCGAGAAGACCGGCGGCGAGGAGCGGGGCACCGAGAAGAGCCTCGGGCAGACCGAAGGAACTGTCCGAGGAGTGGGAGGAGGTGGCGTGCTGCTGATCGCCGTTCCGCTGCTGCTTCTGCTCGGGGGCGGGCCGCTGCTCGGGCACGGAGACCTGTGTGGCCCCGCCGCCCTGCGCCTGGCTGCCGCCGCCGCCCTGGGCGTGGTCCCCGGACTTGGCGTAGTCGTGGATCTGCTGCTGCACGTCCGGCGAGACGCTGGGCGCCGCGTCGGGCATCTCGACGAGCTCGCCGCCGCGCGCGTCACCCGGCATCTCCATGATCCAGCCCGGCCGGATCAGGCTGGCCTCGGACAGCCGCGAACCGTCCGGCTGCACACGGTCCTTGTTGAGCTCGTAGATCTCCTTGTACCGGCGCCCGTCACCGAGGTGCCGCTGCGCTATCTCCCAGAGGGAGTCGTGATGGCGCCCCTCGGGCGGCTGGATCCGGTAGTACTTCGTGTCGTCGGCCTTGGCGGTGGCGCCCCCCGCATCCGCGTGCGAGGCAGCGTGCGAGGCCTGCTCGGCGAGGGCGGCCGCGGTACTGGCGGCCTGCTCCTGCTGCTGCGCGAACAGCCCGGGCGTCTGCTGCGCGGCGGCGACGGTCCCCCGCTGGTTGTCCTCCATGCTGTGCCCGAGTTGCGAGAGCCCCGGCGTGAAGCTGGCCGCGGTGGCGCCCACGAGGAGCAGCGCGGCGACAAGCTGCCGCGCGAGCAGCTGACTCGCCCCGGACCCCGGCACCCGCCCCGGCACCCCGACACCCGACAGCGCGGCCTTCACCTCGACCAGCACACAGGCGGTGAACTGCGCCCAGGCGAACCAGACGATGACGGTGAGGATGTGCAGGAAGGTGCTGACCGTGATCTCGTTCTTCAGCCACTCCATCGGCTCGAACTCGTGCGGCAGCGGCCATCCGACGGCCACGGCCAGCGCCCCCGGCACCCCGACGAGCAGCACCACGAGGGCGACGAAGGCGAGGAACGCCCTGACGACGTCCCCGAAGGTACGCCTTCGCACCCGCACCGGCTGCGGTGTCCGGTTCCTCGGGCCCGTCGAGCTTCCCGTCGAGCTTGAAGTGCTGCGTCGCGCCATGGCGGGTGTCCTGGGTCGTGTGTGGAGGGCGGTGGAGTGGGGGTGTGTTGAGCCTACAGAGATCTTATGGACTGTGACTGACACCGTCGAAGGCCCAGCGGAACTCCGACGCCCCCCGCCGCCGTTTCCTCACGGAATGCCCGCGAAGCCCGACGTGCACCGGGACCACACCCCACACATTCCCCACACAATCCCTCCGCGACCGCCCAAGTGCCCTCCAGCGAGGCCCTGACGGCTTCCGGCGGATGCCCGGAGGCAGGACGCGATCGGTCTCAGCAGACCACCGGTTCCCGCTCTGCTCGCTCATCCCTACGTGACCGCCCTGATTCCGAGTTGATCGGCACGAGGAGTACGTCCTTTTCGGCGCTCCGCCCGCCGCCTCACAGCGTCAAGCGCTCCCTGATCACCGGCGGCCCACAGACCGAAGAGGCCCACCGCGATGGACGGGTCCCGCACAGGTGGCCCTACCCGCGGGCTGGACCGGTCGAGGCTCGAACCCCTGCCTCGGACCAGTGCCGGTCATCCCGCGGACTCTGCCTACGCCCCGCCGAGCATCTCGTCCTCGTCGAATCCCAGCTCGTCCTCGATGCCCAGCTCCTCTGCCGCGTGCCACCTCAGCGGGTCCGGCCATTCGCCGGGCCCACTCGTGGCGATGCCCCTCAGGAACTGGTGTGCCTCAGGGGTGCCGATCTCCCCCAACGACTGAACTCCTTTGATACCCAAGGGGTAGAACGGCCCATCGGCGTTCCTCTTCTCGCGTACGACATGGCTGATCGCGTCCACCGATTCGGGTGCTCGCAGCTCACCGAGCATGTCGACCAGGTCCTCGGTGTTCACACCGGCCGCGTCCGACGCGAGCAGCGGTACGAGGATCGGGGCGAGCCCCTCTGGATGCAGGTGAACCGCCAACGCCGCGAGCCGTTCGAACCTGCGAAAGTCTCCGGAATCGGCCGCGCTCCTGACCCAATCGAGAATCCGGGCACGCGCTTCGGGAACCGCCGCCGCCACTTCCGCGGCCCTCTCGCGGCCGACATACCCTCCGTCAGCCAGGAGCGAGTCCACCCGCTCCAGCAGTGCGCCGTCTGCCGCCGCGTCGCTTGCCATCAATTCCTTCTCCCTGTGCCGTTCCCGTCGTACGAGCTCGTCCGGCTAGAGCAACTCGTGCGTCATCCTCAGGATGTTCGAATTGAACACATGGGCCGACCCGTCGCGGAGTCCGAAATTCAGCCCGCCACGCTCCATTTTCACATGCACGAATTCGGTGCTCTCTCCGATCTCGTCCAGGTGGAGGCCGTACGCTTCGCGTATCGCGGTGATGTTGTCCCCGGATCCGCGTCCGGCCGCGATGAGCGCGTCCCTGGTTCCCGGCTTCATCTCGTAACGCACGAGATGCGTGTACTTCTGGGCGTTCCTCCCACCGCGCCGAGCGAAGCGCTCCGCGATCCCGGTGACGTAATCAGCCTCCTGCGTCACGAAGTTCTCGCCTCGGGGGGTTATCTCTCCGTTGGGGCCCAACCGCGAAAACTCTTTCTCCGACATCACACGGTGAAATACCTCGTAGGGTCCGAGGCCCAGCGGGTCCGTGCCCGCCCAGGGATTGGGTACGTAGGCAGTGGGATGCGGTGCCGTGCTCAGCCCGAGCGGGTCGGGGGTCACGTAGCGGCCGCTGTCGGGATCGTAGTGGCGGTGCTGGTTGTAGTGGAGCCCGGTTTCGGGGTCGTGGTATTGACCAGGGAATCGGAGTGGCGTGTACGTCGTGCTGTCCGTCGGCCATGCGGTGCTACCCCAAAGCGTGGAGCGGGCCCGCCACGCGATGCTTCCCCCGGCGTCCACCAGTTCCGTCGGCGTGCCCACGAGGTCGGTGACGATGGCGAAGAACCGGGAGTCAATCTCCTCCTGCGTCGCCGCGTCCACCACTCGTTCCGTTTGGGCGACGGGATGGAGACCGTCATAGTCCCAGGTCAGGGTGACCGGGTGGGGCCGCCCGTCGCTTGTGGTCGTCTGCTCGACGAGGGTGTCACCGTCCCAGGTGAAGCGGGTCTCCTCCACGACGGCTGTTCCGTCTGCGACCATCCGCTGCTTGGCGACCCGGCGGCCGAAGACGTCGTACCGATACCGCCACACCACACCGTCGGGTGTGATCACGGACGTCAGCCGGTCCTCCGCGTCCCAGGCATAGCGCCACGTCTCCCGGCGCCGTGAGAGGCGGGTTCTGCGGCGCACCACCATGCGGCCCGCGCCGTCGTACTCGTAGCCCACGCCGCCGGCTCTGGTCACGCGCGTGCCCGTGTAGGTGCGTCGGCCTCTTGCCTCAGGCTCCGGCTGGGTGTCCGGCCAGGCAGCGTCGGTTTGGTTGCCCGCAGCGTCGTACACGTACCGTTCCCGCCAGTTCCGCGCGCTCACCGCCGTGACCCGTCCCAGGGCGTCCAGTTCGATGTGGCGCGAGCCGTTCCGCAGATCGTCCACGGCGGTGACGTGGCCGTCGGGCCGGTAGGCGTACCGACGGCTCTGTAGCGTCCCATGGGGCGTTTCGGCCGTCTGCTCCACAAGGTGGCCCGAGGCGTCCCACCGGCTGTTCACGGTGAGGGACTCATTGACCTGGCGAGTGATCTCTCGTCCGGCGACGTCGTAGCCGAAACGCACGGCGCGCCCGGCCGTGGTCACGGAGTTGCGCCGGCCGTGGGCGTCATAGTCGTACGTCGACACGGCTCCTGTGGGTGTCACGCGCCGGGTGCGCCGGCCGAGACCGTCGTATTCGAAGGACAGCAACCGGTCGTCCACGCACTCTGCGACGATCCTGCCCCACTGGTCCCGCTCCAGCCGAACGGAGGAGTCCGGGCCAGTGGCGCGCAGCAGACGTCCCATGGCGTCGTGCTCGTACCGACTGACGGCGCCGTCGGCGTCTTTCGTCACCACCTGGCCGAGGACGTCACGCTCGTAGGCGATCGCCTGTCCCAGAGCGTTCTTCCGGAGCACGATCCGGCCGACCGCGTCGTACTCATAGCGCAGGCTACGACCGTCAAAGTCGGACTCCGACTCGATGCGCCCGGCAGGGTCGTAGGTGTACTCCCACGTCAGCCCCTGGGGGTTCGTGACCTTGGTCAATCGTAGAGAGGCGTCGTGTTCGTAGGTGTATCTGGCTCCGTCCGGTCCCGTTCTGGCGGCGAGCAGGTCGAAGTGCGTGTACTCGTACGTACTCACGCCACCGTTCGCGTCTGTGTGGCGGACGCAGTTGCCCTCGCCGTCGTACTCCCAGGTCTCCTGTGCGCCGCCGGGGCCCACCCATCGCGCAATCCGGCCTTCGACGGTCCACCACAGGTGTGCCTCGCTGCCGGTCGTGTCAGCGACCGCCACCACCCTGCCGAAGACGTCGTGGCGACGCCACTCCCGCCCGCCCCGCGCCTCGGTCAGCCCTGTGGTCAGGCCCGCCGCATTGGTCTCGATCCGGGTCGTGTTCCCCAAGGGGTCGGTGACCGACGTCAGATGTCCCGCGTCATCGTGTGCGTACCTCACGGTCGCGCCGCCGGGACCGGTGACCGCCTCGCAGTTACCCCTCTCGTCGTACTCCCGCCGCCAAGTGCTCCCGTCGGCATGGACGGTCACGGTGGGCCTGCCATTCCCGTCGTACGTGAAACGCGCCGTCGCTTCGTCCGGGTAGGTGATGACCAGAGGCAGACCCATGTCATCGCGGGCGTAGTGAGTGGTGTGGCCGAGCCCATCCGTTTGGGACAGGACATGGTGGTGCTCGTCATAGCTGGTGCGCGTGGTGTGGCCGAGAGGGTCGATCTCCGCGACGACCTGGCTGAGTGGATTGATGACAAACCTGGTCGTGGCGTTCTCGGCCGTGGTGAGCGTGGTGACATGACAGTCGGGCCAGGCAGGGTCGGCACCGGAGTAGTCGAGCGTGACGGTGACATGGCCGGCCTCGCCACCCTCCGCGACGCAGCGGTCCTGAGCGTCGTAGGTGTACTCATAACGGCTGTCGTTGGTATCGATCCACGAGGTGATGCGCGACCGCTCGTCGTAAGTGAGACGAAGCGGGAGACCGGAGGAGTTGATGATGTCGGTGAGGTTGCCGTCGGTGTAGGCATAGCGCTTGATGACGACGTCCCCGCCGTCATCAGTGGGGCTGACCAAGCTAAGAGTGGTGACGCGGCCTTCTTCTGTGGTGAACGCGAGGTGGTAGCCGCCGGAGTGGCGGATGGCGAGCGGGGTGCCGTGCTCGTCGTGGTCAAAGGTGATGGTGTGTCGGTTGCGGTCGATGACACGAACCGGCAGGGCGATTCCGTCGGCCGTGGCGCGGGCGAAGTGACGGGCCAGACCGGTGACGGGGTCGTCGATGCGATAGCTGCCGTCGTCCAGGCAGGTCAACGGCAGGCGGGGCCCGGCTTCTGGCAGTACCGGCGTCTGCCGAGCAGAAGGGTGAGGGTAGTCGAGCAACAGGCCGTCCTCTGTGACGAAGACGATGCCGTCCGCGTCGATCTCCAGACGCTGGTCGATGGTGGAGGCCCAGGTGGGGCCGAACCACCAGCCGCAGCGGTAGTCGGAGGCGGCTCTGCGGGTGAACGCCAGAGCCAGGAGGCCGGGAAGGTCCACATCGGTCTGCGGCAGATACATCGCCCCGGTGGCCATGTCCACCGGATCACTTCCCTTGGACCGAACGATGCTCCTCAGCCGGTTGTAGGCGCCCTTGGCGCCGTCGGCGAGCATGCCGCGAGCGTTCTTGCCCAACCCTCGCACCGCCAGGCTCAGGCCCTTCATCCCGCCCCTGAGGCCCTTCATCGCGGCCATACCGCCCTTGAGGCCCTTGGCGAGGCCACCGAGCGTGGTCAGCCCCTTCATGCCCGGTATGCAGTCCAGCGCCGCGAACCCCACATCCCATAGGGAGGCTTGCCCTTTGGAGTATTTGTAGAGCGTGTCGGCGAGCACGACCAGCGCGGCGATCAGCACGATCGCACCGAGAATCGGCCCACCGATGATCATCGCGATGATGCCGACGACCGCGACGACGACCTTGCACACCGTGACGATGGTGTCCCAGTTGTCCTCGAACCAGTCGCCGACCTCCTCCCACCACGACCGGTTCTGGATCCCCGCGTCCGACGCCTCGTCGATCTTCGACTTGGCCTCCCGCGCGGCGTCCTCACGCATCTTGCGCGCGTCCTCGGCCATCTTCTTCGCCGCGTCCAGCGCGTCCTGCGCGGTGCTGACGTCCGACTGCGCCTTGGAATGCGCGGACTTGGCCTGCTGCGCGTCCCGGGTGGCGGCGCGGACCTTGGTCTCGTCCGGCTTCTCCCCACCGGACTTGCTGCCGGTCGGGTCGTCCTTGTACTTGTCGGCTTCCTTGGTGGCACGGGTGACCCAGGAGTCGGCCGACGACAGCCTCGACTGCGCCGACGACAAGTCACTCTGCGCTTCACGGGCCTTGACCAGCGCCTTGTCGGCCAGCGCCTGGGCCCGCTCCAGCTTCGGCCAGTACGCCGCCAGCGCGTCGCCACACAGGTCGTAGGACTTCTTCAGCTTTTTGAGGTTCTTCGGGACACCGGAGAACTGGTCCTGGAAGACGTCGGCGGACTTCCCCGCCCACTGCAGCATGGTGTCCTCGCCGGCCATCCCCTTGACCAGCCGCAGCGCTTCGGAGACGTCGTCAGCGAAGTCGTGCAACTGTCTGGCCAGCGACCGCACCCGTTCCGGGTCGCCCGGCGTCGGATCCTTGTCCAGATCCAGGACATGCCAGTCCCGCGGCCGAAGCCCAGCCATACCGCAACCCCCGTCACGCGCAACCCATCAACAACCCTGTGCACACGCGAACTTACAAGGCACAGTCGTTCGAGGGAAAGCTCAACCGGTGAACCCGGCGGCCTCGTCGGACAGCCGCGGGAGCGACCGGTTGCGGCCGTGCGGCACGCCTGTGCGGTGCCGGCGCGTGGCAGTCAGCCTGATCGCGTGGAGGGATCGAGCAAGTCCTCCAGCGCGTGGGCGTACCGCCTGAGATTCACTTTGGCGTCTTCACGTGAAGGTGATTCGGGACGCAGGATCTCCGGCAGGAACCTGACGCGCCACAGGCGAAAGGCGTCCCACGCCACCCGCTCGTCATCGACACCCAGCAACGAACCGGCCATGCGCATGGCGGCGACGATGAGTTCCGGCGCCGTTTTCAGACCTGGCCCTCTGAGTGTCGCGGTACTCACCAGAGCATGCAGGAGAGTGGCCAACTGGAGGTCACCTGCCATGCGCAGCATGCGCCGCAGGACGGCGGGGTTGTCGGTGTCGGGTGGATAG
Source organism: Streptomyces sp. NBC_00289 (assembly GCF_041435115.1). Lineage (NCBI taxonomy): Bacteria > Bacillati > Actinomycetota > Actinomycetes > Kitasatosporales > Streptomycetaceae > Streptomyces > Streptomyces sp. NBC_00289. Next base: position 4,551,727 of record NZ_CP108046.1, read on the forward strand.
CCTTCGATGGATCCCGAGTACAGCGTCACGTACTCAGCAGTCACCTCTCGACCGTCGTTCCACCCTCCCTGCCTCTCGAAGACGGCCATCGTCTCGGCGGAAAAGTCGCCGATGACCCGGACCAGAGTGAGAAGGCTGTCCACCTCATCCCGCCTGGTGGCCACGAACGCGGCGAGCGAGACATCGCGCAGGGACCTCGCCCCGGAGACGGTCACGGCGCCCAGCTCCAGGATTCCCCACAGCGGAGCGAACACGTCGTAGCCGAGTCCCCTTTCGGAGAACGGGACATACCCTTCCGTCATCGCAATGGACCCCCATTCCGCAAACAGGCCCGACCGCACAACCTGCCGCCGGGATCAGTCGGCCGCAAAGTGCTCCACGTAGTCGGCGATCAGATGTGATGGGTTGGCTGCCTGCGTGGCGTCGAGTTCCCAGCCGGGACAGTCCATGTCGAAGATGATGACCGGGACGGAATGACCCAGGGCGGCTTCGACGTGTCCGCCGGAGTGCAGAGACCTGGCGAGGTCGATACAGGCGTCCACGAAATGGGTATCCAGGAGGCTGGATTCGGCGTCCGGCTCGTCGGGTCCCTCGTACCAGAACCCCAGCCGCTTCACTTCCTGCTCGTAGAGTGCGCTCCCGACCGGATCGTCAGGGACGTTGCCGAGCCTCTCGAATCCCTCTAGCAGCCAGTAGGCGTAGTTCCAGCGGGTTTCTCCCGGATCGGGGCTCGGCCTCCCGGACATCTGCTGCCGGAAGTGACTTTCGGTGTTGTAACCGATGGCCACATACGGGCGGCGACTGTCCTGGTCGACACGCCAGATCCGGAACGAGACCAGGTACATCTCGGCCTTGAGTGCCTCGGGGAAGCGTCGGAGAACGCGCTCGCCCGACCGCCGCAGATGCTGCCGGAAGGACTCCAGGCGGTCGACGGCGAGCATGTCAGAAGCCCCAGGGGTTGGGGTGCGGGGTGCTCGAGGGATCCTCGGACCAGATGAGGCGGGCCTCGAGATCGCCGTCGAGGAGCTCGGTCAGGCGGTCCACGGCCCAGCCGTTCCAGTGGACGCCGCCCGGGTACTCGGGCACCCGGAAGGCGGGCAGCTCGGCCGGCACCGCGTCGGGCCGGAAGACCGTGATCTTCATCTGGCCGGTTCCCTTCTTCGGTTTCGACGACCTGCGCGGGTCCACGCAGTCGATGACTTTCTCCACGAGGTAGAGGAGATAGTCCGCGGCCCCGCCCGGATCGCTGTCCTCCGGGATGACGGGAAGGTACCTTCCGGCTTTCGAGAGTTCGTCGGCCAGGAGATCGGCGATGCGGCGGCTGAACACCGGGGCACCCGGATACCCGCACGGGAACTCGGCGGGCCGCAGCCGTGGATTCCCCACCCATTCGGCGCGGAACGACTCCGGCAGATCCCCGGAATCCCCCGTGCGCAGCCAGCGGATCAGCTTCCGGTGCGCGTCCTCCTCGAGGGACAGGGTCCGGAAGTCCCCCATGCTCGGCATCAGGCGGTAGACCGCGAGGGGCTCGCGGGACGCGTCAGCGGTCATGGCGCCGTCCAGACCGCGCCGGGACCCGGTGCACCAGTGGACAGTTCGCCCTCGACCTGACGGCCGATGCCGCGCAGCTCCTGGCGCAACTGGGCACGGATGGCGCGGGCACCCATGCCCTGGTCCACTCCGTCGCGTACGACCTGTTCCAGGTGCTCGTTGACCCGACGCAGGAAGGGCTCGCGGTGTGTGAAGTTGTGTGGGGTTGGGTGAGCCAGCGGGATTCCGTTGGCAGCGTCATTGACATCGACTCCATACCTCTCCAGCAGAGCGCGGCTGCGGGCGCCGGGGACCCAGTGCCCCGCGTTGCCTCCCGACGGAACAATATGGGCGGCCGCGTGCCCGCGTGGCACCCGGCGCCCCTCGCGCCTCATGTTCCTGCGCAGCCTGCGCGCGTTCTGGCGGCACGTGAGCAGGCCCAGGTAGTCGATCCACAGCAGGGGGTTGATGGCGTAGCGGCGGGGGTTCGGGCCCGCGTCCATCCCGAGTGGGTCCGGACTGATGTAGGCGCCCGTCGCCGGGTCGTAGTGCCTGAAGTAGTTGTAGTGGAGCCCGGTCTCCGTGTCGAAGTACTGGCCGGGGAAGCGCAGTGGTATGTCGGCCGTCGCGTCCGGGTCGGGCGTGGCGAGACCCCAGAGTGTGGCGTCCGCGCGCCAGGCGACGGAGCCGTCCTCGGAGACGAGTTCGGTCGGAGTGCCCACGAGGTCGGTGACGATGGCGAAGAAGCGCTCGTCGACTACGTCCTGCGGAGCGTCGGCAGGCAGGAGACGCTCCGTCTGGGCTACCGGCATCACTCCGTCGCGGTCCCAGGTGAGGACCCGTTCCCCGGCACCGTCGAGGGTGCGCGTCGCCTGCTCCACCAGGTGCGGGCCGTCCCAGGTGAAGCGCGTCTCCTCCACGACGGTCGTCCCGTCCGGGGCCAGGCGCTGCTTGCCGACCCGGCGCCCCAACGGGTCGTGGACATACCGCCAAGTGATCCCGTCGGGCGTGATCACAGAGGTGAGGCGGTCCTCGGCGTCCCAGAAGTAGCGCCAGACGTCCGGCTTTCGCGAAAGTCTGGTTCTGCGGCGCATGGTCACGCGACCTGCGGCGTCGTATTCGTAGTGGACGCCTCCGGCGCGAGAGACGCGGTCGCCCGTGTAGGCCCGCTCGCCGCGTGCCTCGGGCATGGGGTGCCGATCCGGCCAGGAGGCCCAGATCTGGTTGCCGGTCTCGTCGTACGCGTAGGTCTCGGCCCAGCCCTCCGCCCGGACGGCGGTGACCTGTCCCGCCGTGTCGACGTCGAAGGTGCGGCGGCCGGCGACAGGATCGTCGAGCGCCGTCACGGAGCCGTCGGCCCGGTAGGTGTACGTCTGCTGCTTGAGAGGCCGCGCGGAGTTCTGCTCGGAGTTGTGCTCGGACAGCGTCTGCCCGGTGAGCCGGTCCTCGGTGTCCCAGGTCTGCGTGAGAGCGAGCCCGGACGCGCCCAGCCGACGTGTCGTCTCCCGTCCCACCACGTCGTGGGCGGAGGCGAGTGTCCTGCCGGACGCGGTCAACGCGGTGCGGTTGCCGGCGGCGTCGTAGGTGTACACGCTGATGGCGCCACTCGGAGTCGTACGGCGCGTGGGGCGGCTCAGCGCATCGTAGGACGTGGTCAGCGCGCGTCCGTCGATCGCCTCGCTCGTGATGCGGCCTGCCCGGTCGTACCGGTACGTGAGCGTGACGCCCTCGGCCGTGGCCCGCAGGAGCCGTCCGACGGCGTCGTGGACGAAAACGGTCGTCGAGCCGTCCACCGTCTTCTCCACCTGACGGCCCACGTCGTCGTACCGGAAGGCGGCCGTCTGCCCCAGTGGATTGGTACGGCTGACGAGTTGGCCTGCTGCGTCGTGGGCGTAGGCGACGGTCCGGCCGTCGAAGTCCGTCTCCCTGACGAGCCGGCCCGCGGCGTCGTGGGTGTAGTCCCACGTGTGCCCGTGCGGATTCGTGACCCGGGTGAGGCGCAGCTCGGTGTCGTGGGCGAAGAGGTACCGGACTCCGTCCGGAGTGGTTTTGGAGGTCAGCAGGTCGAAGCCGCCGTAGGTGAAGCGGGTGACCCGGCCGAGGGAGTCCGTGTGTGTGACGCAGTTTCCCTCGCCGTCGTAAGCCCAGCTCTCCCTCCCGCCGTCCGGATCGGTGCGCGAGGACATCTGGCCCTCGACAGTCCAGGTCGTCGCTGTCGTCGCGCCCAGGGGGTCGATGACGGTGGCGCTCCGTCCGAAGGGGTCGTAGGCGAAGTGCCAGACGGCTCCGAGTGGGTCCGTCACCGAGACGGGCTGTCCGGCTTCGTTGTTGGTGAAGAACTGCGTGGCGCCCACCGGGTCCGTGAGGGAGGTCAGGGCGCCGGTGCGGTCCCGTGTGAACCTCACGGTCGCGCCGTCGGCGTTCGTCACGGCGGTGCAGTTGCCCCGCTCGTCCCATTCCTGGCGCGTCACCGAACCGTCGTAGTTCGTCAGCTCCACAGGCAGGTTGAGCTCGTTGAAACGGGCCGACGACGTACTGCCGTCAGGAAGATGAATAGCCGTCAGGTTCCCTTCGGCATCCCGCTCGAAAAGCGTCGTGCGACCCAACTGGTCTGTTCGCGATATGAGTTCATCGCGTTCGCTCCACTCCTGGTGGACCACGTTGCCCAGCGGATCGGTTTCGGCGATCAGCTGGAAGGAGTCGTTGAACTGGTGGACCGTGGCATGCCCGAGCGAGTCGACGGCTGTCGTGCGGCGCGCCTCGTCGTCGTAGATGAAGGTGTAGTCGAGGACTCCGTCACGGCCGCGTCCTGCCGTGCAGCGACCGGCGGAGTCGTACTCGAAGCGGTACCAGACGCCGTTGCGGTCCTCCCAGCCGGTGAGCCGTCGATGGTCGTCGTAGAAGTACCGAAGCGGTAGCCCGGAGGAGTTGACGACCTGGGCGAGGTTGCCGTGCGCGTCGTAGCCATAGCGCACGAGGACGGGTTGCTCGGGGGCATTGCGCAGGGCAAGCGCGCTGATTCTTCCGTCTTCGCAGGTCACACCTACGCGGTAGCCGCCGTGGTGAGCGATCTCGTCAGGAGTGCCGTCGGGTGCGTAGGACACCGTGATCGTGTTGTCGTTGCGGTCCCTGACGGCCACCAGCGCGGCCTCTGCGTGCGGACGCTCCGGGACCGGCCGGAAGGCAAAGGTCTGCCCGGTCTCGGGCCGGTGCACGGTGATCTCACCCCCCGGCGTGCCGTCCCAGCTCATGAGCCAGTGAGGCCCTGCCACGGGGAGGACGGGCACGTCCGGCTCAGGGACCGGGTACACGAGGACCATGCCGTCCTCGACCACGTACCGCACTTCGGAGGCATTCAGAATGAGACGCTGATCCAGCGTCGAGGTCCAACTCCGTCCGAGAAGACTGCCTCCCGGGGACGCGGTCCGGTAGTGCCGTTCGAAGAGGAGCGGCAGCATGCCGTCCAGGGAGACATCCGTGGCGGACATGACCATCTCACCGGTGGCCATGTCGACGGGATCACCGCGCGTGATGAGCTTCTTCATCTGCCGGCCCAGCGAACGGGTGCTCTTGCCGAGTCCCTTCACGCTGAGAGCCATGCCCTTGAGGCCTACCTTGCCCAGGCCTCTCATGCCCTTGGCGAGCTTGCCAAGGCTGGTGATGCCCTTGCCGCCGGGTATGCAGTCAAGGGCGGCGAACGCCACATCCCACAGCGACGCTTGCCCTTTGGAGTATTTGTAGAGCGTGTCGGCGAGCACGACCAGCGCCGCGATCAGCACGATCGCGCCCAGGATCGGCCCACCGATGATCATCGCGACGATGCCCACCACGGCCACGACGATTTTGCACACCGCGACGATGTTGTCCCAGTTGTCCGTGAACCAGTCGCCGACCTCCTCCCACCACGACCGGTTCTGGATCCCCGCGTCCGACGCCTCGTCGATCTTCGACTTGGCCTCCCGTGCGGCGTCCTCACGCATCTTGCGGGCGTCCTCGGCCATCTTCTTCGCCGCGTCCAGCGCGTCCTGCGCGCCGTTCACGTCCGACTGGGCCGTCGAATGCGCGGACTTGGCCTGCTGCGCGTCCCGGGTGGCGGCGCGGACCTTGGTCTCGTCCGGCTTCTCGGCATCGGACTTGCTGCCGGTCGGGTCGTCCTTGTACTTGTCGGCCTCCTTGTTCGCCCGCGTCACCCACGAATCCGCCGACGACAACCGGGACTTGGCCGACGCCAGGTCCGTCTGCGCCTCACGCCCCCGGGCCAACGCCCGGTCCGCCAGCGCCTGCGCCCGCTCCAGCTTCGGCCAGAAGTCCGCGAGCGCGTCCCCGCACATCTCGTAGGACTTCTTCAGCTTCTTCAGGTTCTTCGGAACGCCGGAGAACTCCTCCTGGAACACATCGGCGGACTTCCCCACCCACTCCAGCATCGTGTCCTCGCCGGCCATCCCCTTGACCAGGCGAAGTGCGTCCGAGACGTCGTCGGCGAAGTCGTGCAGCGTCCTGGCCAGCGTCCGCACCCGGTCCGGATCACCCGGCGTCGGATCCCCGTCCAGATCCAGAACATGCCAGTCCCGCGGCCGATACCCCGCCATACCGCAACCCCCGTCACGCGCAACCCATCAACAACCGTATGCACACGCGAACTTACAAGGCACAGTCGTTCGAGGAAAAGGTCATTCGGTGAAGCTCAACCGGTGAAGCGGAACGTCGAGGTGATCGCGTCGAAGATGTCGAAGAAGGAGTCGGCGAGGTCCAGCACCTGGCTGCTGCCCGCCACCAGGGCGACCTTGCCCTCCTGCCCCGGCACCGGGATGAACGTCTGCATCAGCACGGCTCGGATCGTGCGGTTCAGGGCGTCTCCCGGTACGGCGATGTCCTCGATGCCGTACGTCCGCGCGGCCGGACCCACGCTTGGGATGTCGACGGTCGTCACCTTCCGCCAGGCGTCCCCGGCCCGCTTCGCCTCCTTCACGGCGAGCCCGCTCGCGATCGCGGCCGGATCCGTCGACAGCGGCTCACCCTGTTGCGTGCGGCCGCCGACCAGCGACACCGTCACGGAGCCGGTGATGGGGGTGTCCCCGCCGAAGCTCTCCGCCATGCATCCGCAGTACAGCGCGCCCGATTTCCACGCGTCCGCCGCCGCCTTCTGCAGGAAGGCGGTGTACAGGTCCCGGTACTGGGACAACTCCGGTCGCTCGCGCAGCCGTTCGTTCACCATGCGCCGGATCGAGTCGTCCCGCGACTCCGGCCGTACGTCGAACTCCCACCACGACTCGGGCACCTTGATCCGGAAACCCCCGCGCTCGACCGTGAGCGCCTCCATGTAGCGGGCCATGACGTCGACCTTCCCCGTTCCTCGACCATGCGGCGACTCAGCCACTCGATGACTCGATCACCCGTACAACCGCCGTACCGATGTACGGTGCCAGTCAGACTACGAGGCACAGCCTGGGGGCGGACACCATGGGCAAGGGCAAGAGCGACCTCACACTTCCGCTGAGCGAGCTGGAAGGCTACGGCAGCCGGCTCCGCTCCCTGAAGACCCGCCTCGACCACACCAAGAAGCTCTTCGAGTCCTACCGGGACGACATCGGCGACGGCAGCGTCAACGACGCCCTCGGCGATTTCGAGTCCAACTGGGAGGACGGCCGCGAGGACATCACCCAGCAGCTCGACGCGCTGGCCAAGATGTCCGACGCCGTCGTCCGGGAGTTCAGGAAGCTCGACGACGAACTCGCCAAGCAGGTCAACGACAAGATGCGGACGGAGGACAAGCGGCCCGGCAAGGGCAACAGCGGCGGCAGCTGAGCCCGGCCCTCAGCCCACCTCGTTCTCCGCCACCGCCTCCCCGTGCACGACCACGTCGCCGCCGTAGAACATTCCGGAGAAGACCGGCGAATACGTCAACTGCACGTTGACCTCGACCTGTTGGGCGTCCGCCGTGACGCAGTGGGTCGCGGCGATGTCCGCGCCGGACATGTCCATCTCGCGAGCGAAGGCCTTGACCCGGGCGTCGCAGTTCTGGAAGTTGATCGGCGCGGCGCCGCCCTGGTTCTCGTAGAGGGCTGCCGTGTCGATGTCCTGGGCGGCGAAGCGGGCCGCCTGTTCGGCGATGTCCGCCGCGCGCTCCCGCTTGGAGATGGACAGGCCGCCGTCGATGACGAAGGCCGACAGCGACAGGAAGACGAGCGCGAAGATGATGACCGCGCCGGCGCCCGACCCTCGGTCGTCCAGCTCCGCGTGTCGGGCGGACCACCAGGCCCGCAGGACATCCCTCACGCCGTCCTCCGGTACGGGTCCAGCGGCGAGCTGAAACTTGCCGTCAGCGTCGTCGGGACGTCCACGCCGAGCATGGCCAGGCCCCGGATCTGGCAGCTGACCTCCACCGTGAAGATGGTGTCGGGCTCGAAGCCCGCGCTGGTCTGCGTCACCGACACCGGACCCGAGCAGACGTCCGCGAGGTCGGCCTCGGCCGCCTTGCGGGCCTCGGCCATGGCCGTCCCGTGGTTCTTCTGGATGGAGCCCGCACGTGCCGCGTCCCGGGCCGCGCCGTCGAGCGCCCCACGGCCGTCGACGAGCTGTCCGAAGGCCACCAGGACCAGGATGAACATGATCATCACCGGGGCGAGGATCACCACCTCGACGGTGGACAGACCCCGGTCGTCACACTCCGGAGCCGGCCGAGTCCCTGGCCGTCTTTCCGGCCTTGTCCCCGACGCGTTCCCCCGGGTTCTCCTGAGGAGGAGATCCATCAGTTCCCGTCCTCCCGAACGAACCGCTCCACCGGTCCCGACGACCGCGCGTGCACCGTCAGGTCCAGTCCGGGGAACACCGTGGGCACCCGGGCGGTGATCTCGACGCCCACCGTGTTCTGCTCCGGCTGGAGCATCGTCACGTTCGGCGACAGCACCAGCTGCGGGCCGAGCTGGCTGATGTAGCTGTCCACGACGTCCTTCGCCTCGCCCCGCCACGCGCCCGGGGAGTCGTGCGCCGTGGCACGCGCCTTCCGCGCGCCCGCCTGGGCCGCCGCCTGCGCCACGTGGTCCGCGAAGAAGTACAGCGCGAACTGCACCGTCGCGAAGATCATGAAGAACAGGACCGGGGTGAGCAGCACGAACTCGATCGCGGTCATGCCGGAGTCACCGCGGGTGGCCGCCTCCTCGCGTGCGGTCCCCACCCTGCGGCGCACCCATCTGCCCACGCCCACCAGCAACCCCGTCAACCCCGTTGTGTTCGTACGACGATCAGCAGGTGCCGCTCGCCTTGGCGCCCTTGATGCAGTCGCCGACCTTGGTGGCTCCGTCGCTCAGGGCCGTGTTGATGATCGCGGCGACCACGCCGACGATCGCCACGACGACCGCCGAGATGATGACCCACTCCACCGCGGACGCACCGCGGTCGAGTTCACCGGAGCGAGCCCGCTGCACGCGGCTCTGGAGGAAGGTGATCAGGAAGTCCACCCCCGGGACCCCGGTGCTGAAGTTCCGTCGGCTCATGGTGAGTTGTCCTCTCGAAGAGATAGCTGTCGTCGACATCAGACCTGGAACACGCGCATCGCTGCCGGATAGATCAGGAACACCAGGAAGCCCGCGCACAGCAGCAGCTGGGCGACCAGCATCGACTGGGACTTCTCGCCCGCGCTGCCCTCGATCTCGGCCAGCTCGCGGTGCCGCATCGTCTCGGCGCGCGAGGCGAGCGACTCGCGCACCTTGGCGCCGTCGTCGGCGACCAGGGCCAGGGACGCGGAGAGGTCCTTCAACTCCTCCACGCCCAGCTCCTCGCCGAGCGAACCCAGCGCCTGCCACTGGCTGATGCCGGTGATACGGGCGTCGGCGAGCGCGTTGCGGATACGGCCCGTCGCCCAGCCGTCGGAGACCTCGGCGGCCGCCATCAGCGCCTCGGGCAGACCCCGGCCACCGGCCAGGCTCATGGACACGAGGTCCAGGTACGCGCCGATCACGCGGCGCAGGTCGCGCCGTTTCTCCGCCGCGTCCCGCCGTACCTCCAGGTCCGGCAGGAAGAAGAAGATCGCGCCGAACGCCAGCGCCAGCCAGACCGGGATGATCGGGCTGCTGCCGACGCCGAGCGTCCAGACGACCGCGAACAGGAGCGGGCCGAAGAACAGGCCGGCCGTGGCCAGCAGGACCTTCGTCGCCAGGAACTTCTCCCAGCTGCGCTCCAGTACCGCGAGGTCCGCCCGCAGCGAGCGCTGTTCCCAGCCCTGCTGAAGGTAGAACTCGGAGACGCGCAGACCGACTTGGGCCCGGAACGAGCCGATGCGGCCCTTGTCGGCCGTCGTCCGCGCCGACTCGTACGCCGCTCCGCGCGCCCGCATCGCGTCGATCCGCGCGACCTGCGAGACCGCGCTCCGCTTCGACGGCATGAGGGCGCGTACGAGGGCGTAGACGCCGAGGCCGAGCACCGCGCCGACGACGATCGGCATGGTCAGGTCGTTCACCGTCGTACCCCCTCTTCCGGGTGGAGCGGCTGCTGGGGAGACTGCTGCGAGGGCACCGCCGGACGGACGAACTGGACCGCCGACTCGTTGCGGACGAGGAAGCGTTCGGGTGTCTCGATGGTGGACAGCTTGCGCAGCCACCAGAAGCCGAGCGCGAACAGACCGCACACGCAGGCGAGGACGAGCTGCCCGACGGCAGTGCCGTACGGCTCGACGAACTCGCGGTTGAAGATGGACAGGCCGAGTACGAACGCGACCGAGACCGCTACGACGATCTGCACCGAACGGCGCGTCGACGCCCGCTGGGCCATCACGCGCTGCCGCATGTCGACCTCCTCGCGCGCCGACTTGGCCAGGGCGCCCAGGACCTGCCGCAGGCCGGGGCCGCGCAGCCGGGCGTTGAGGATCAGCGCGGCGACGATGATGTCGGCGGACGCGTCGTTGATCTCGTCGGCGAGATGCTGGAGGGCGTCCGGCAGCGGAGTGCGGGAACGCAGACGGTCGACGAGCGCGTCCAGGTGGGGGCGCAGGACGGGAGCGGACGCACGGGCCGAGGCCGGGATGGCCTGCTCCAGGCCCACCGCGCCCGCGATGGTGTCCCGCAGCGACTCCGTCCACGACGCGAGGGCCTCCACCCGCCGCATGGCCGACTTCTCCTCCGCGGCGCCGCCGAAGAGGCGGTCCCAGAAGAAGACGAGGACTCCGGCCGCGATACCGGCGACCGCCCAGCGGGTGAGCAGAAGCACGACGAGGCCGACGATCGCCGCGAGCGAACCGCGCTGTCCGGCGAACCGGATCAGCTCGTTCGCGCGCTCGGCGGCCTTCTGCTTCTCGTGCTCGGGCTTGGCCGGCAGGCCGCGTACCGCGACGAGGAACAGGGCGAGTCCGCCGCCGACGGCGACGCCGGAACCGATCGAGTAGAGAACGGTGGTGGAGAACAGGCCGCCCATGGTGCCGAGCGAGCCGAGTGCGACAGGCGTCATGTTCACCCCCACGTCCCCGTGGGCCGGTAGCCGTGGGCCATCAGGTCCTCCAGGCAGGCTAGGGGCGCGTGCGGGACGATCCGGCCGTCCGGCGCCTCGGCGAAGACCTCGCTGGACAGCACCCGGCCGTCGACGCCGTTGACCTCGCGGACGGAGGTCACCATGCGCTGAAGGCGGCCGCCCGTCTGGTAGTTGTTGCGCCGCTGGATGAAGACGACGAAGTTCACCGCACCCGCGATCAGCATCTGGCTGGCCTCGATGGGCAGCCGCTCGGACGCCTGCAACGCATAGGTGGAGATGCGGTTGAAGACCTCGCTGGAGCTGTTGGCGTGGATCGTGGACAGCGAGCCGTCGTTGCCCTGGGACATCGCGTTCAGCATGGTCACGATCTCGTCGCCGAGCACCTCACCGACGATCACGCGGGAGGGGTTCATACGCAGCGAACGGCGCACCAGCTCGGCCATGGCGATCATGCCCTGCCCCTCGGAGTTGGGCAGCCGCTCCTCGAACGCCACCACGTTGGGGTGGAGGTCGGGGAAGGTGTCCAGGCCGAGTTCGAGGGCACGCTCCACGGTGATCAGACGCTCGTGCGGCGGGATCTCGTTGGCCAGGGCCCGCAGCAGCGTCGTCTTTCCGGCGTTCGTCGCACCCGCGATCATGATGTTCTTGCGGGCGCGCACCGCGCAGGCCATGAAGTGGGCGACCTCGGGAGCCAGCGTGCCGTTGCCGACGAGGTCGGAGATGAAGACCTTGCCCATGCGCGCACGACGGATGGACAGCGCGGGGCGTCGTGTGACGTCCATGACGGCCGACAGACGCGAACCGTCGGGCAGCCGCAGGTCGAGCTGCGGGTTGGCGGAGTCGAAGGGGCGGGAGGAGAGACCCGAGTACGCGCCGAGCACCTGGATCAGCTCGATGAGCTCCTCGTCGGACTCCGCGACGGGGTCGACCTTCTCCTCGCGCCCGTCGGAGTACCCGACGAACACCTGGTCGTAGCCGTTGATGTCGATGTTCTCGACCTCGGGGTTGTCCAGCAGCGGCTGGAGCCGGCCGACACCGAACAGGGCGGCGTGCACGGCGGCCGCGTACTGCTCCTCGGTCTCGGCGTCCAGCGGCGTACGCCCGGCGTTGATCTCCGTACGGGCGTAGTCCTCCAGGATCTGGGCTATGACCGCGCGGGCGTACTGCCGTTCGTCCTCGTTGGACATCGGCGTGACGTTGTTGACCTGGTCGAGGCGGCGCTGCTCGGCGATACGGTCGCCGGCCTCCTGCCGGAACCGCTTGACCAACGAATGGTCGACAGCGGTCATCGGGCAGCCCCTGCGTGACCCTGCTGCGGCTGCGTCGGTACGGCCCAGGCGGCGCCGTACTGCTGGTAGAGGTCCGCGGTGACCTTGCGGGCCGAGCGGATCAGCAGCGACTTGTCGAGGCGCCCGCGCTTGCGGCCGGCCAACTGGTCGGCGCCCGACGGGTCGTCGGCGATCGTGCCGACCACACGGGCACCGGTCTGGGCGTGCACGAGCATGTCGTTGACCTGGCCGGCCAGCTTGGCGGAGTTGCCCGGGTCGGCGACCAGGACCACACCGATCAGCGGGGTGGCGAGGCTCGCGGCACCGCGCGGACCACCGTGCAGCTTGGTGGACAGGGCGGCGGCACGGTCCCGGACCCGGGCGATGGCCTCGGGCTCGGTGCGCGAGACGAGCAACACCAGCGCCGCGTGCGGGAACAGCTCGACCGCCGGGGTGTCCCCGCTGATACGACCGCAGTCGGCGATGACGTCGGCGGGCGCGTTCGGGGAGTCGGCGAGGGAGGCGAAGGCGTGCCCGAGCGTCGGCCACAGCCCGGCGAGCCCGGCGGCCTGTTCGGCGCTCCCGAGTCCGACCAGGACCTCGAGCCCGCCGCTCAACGGCTGGACGTGGTCCCAGAGTTGGTCGGGCACGAGGCCGCGGCGCAGCGGTGGCCGCTATGGACAGCATGCCGGTGTTCGGGTTGAGCGGACCGCCGTGCGCGGCGGCACTGCGGTAGACCAGGTCACCGCCCGCCGGGTCGGTCTCGGCGAGCAGGACGCGCCGTGGCCAGACCGCCGCGAGAGCGACGGCCGCGGTGGTGACGCCGGGGGAACCCTTGTCGGCGGCGAGAGCGATGAGCGCCATGGGTGCTGCCGCCTTCTACTTGCCGGAGACGTGCACGACGGCGACCGCGCCGGCGGCGGCGGCCTTGGCCACGGCGGCGGCGTCGGACTGGTCGACGAGCAGCGTCAGCGCGAGGTTGCCCGTACTGACGGTCGCGTCGCTCTTCTCGGCCTTGGTGTCGACCTTGGCGTTCTCGACGAGCAGACCGCCCGACGACGTGGAGGTCGAGGTGGAGCTGTCCGAGTCGGAGGAACCGGAGGAACCCGAGCCGCTGGTGTCGACGTTGTAGACGGCCACGGTGTCACCGGCCTTGATGTCCGACGGGTACTGCCCCTCCTTGAGGGCGACACCGACGGCGGCCTTGCCCGCGGGGAGGCTCTCGCCCTCGGCGAACATCTGCCCCATGACGACCGTGTCCGCGTAGATCGTCGACTTGGCCTTGAGGGTCTTGAGCGTGTCCAGCTTCGACCACTCGACGTAGTTGATGCTGTCGTCGGCGGCGACCATCACGGAGGTCACGTCACTGTCCTTGACGGGCTCTCCGGCCGGGATGTCCTCGGTCACCTTGATGACCTCGATCCGGTCCCCCGCCTGCAGCACGAGCATCGTCGCCCCGAGCGCGCCCACCAGGATCAGCAGCACCGCGAGGGCTGCCAGCGCCGGTTTGCGCTCGCGAGGCGGAGTGGGAAGCCGGTCACCGACCGACGAATGAGCCGGAGCGGCGGAACGACCGGCGCCCGCCCCCGTACGCTCTTGGATCTTCACGCAACCGCTCCCCGTACACCCAAGAAAATGTCTGCCAAATTCTCTGCAAATGCAGACACTTCACCCCCGAACACCCCTGTGGGGCGTGCTGGACTTACCGCCCGACCTGGCCAAATAGCCAGCGCTGGGGTGAGTGTCAAGCCATGGCACCGTATCAGCCGCACATAAGCCCCTCAAGGCGCGTCCACGGTCTCACCGCACACCCGGTCCACCGTTACTCATCTGCAACTGATCGGGCTTGCAACCCCGTTGACTACAGCGCCGAGGTGGCCGGTTCGCTGTGCGAGAGCGAATCGGCCATCGGTCCGACATCACGCCGCCGCCGGGTCCGCCGTCACGCGTCGGCCATCATGCCTGCACGAATCGCTCACGAAGCCCCGAATCCGCCGTGCCATGATCTCTGCTCGCAGCAAGCGCGGCGGTCGTTGCGGTCTACGGGGAAACGGGGTTACGGCAGTGACGGGGAATCGGGTGGGACCGCTTCCGGTGAGCGGGGCGACGCTGGCGTCGGACGAACGGGTGCTGGAGGCAGCCCTCGCGATCGGCGCGCGAACCGGCGTCGACTACACGGACGACGCGGCCGTGACCGCGCTGCTCGGTGAACGCCGGCGCGCGATGGACGCGACGCAGCGCGGCCCGCTCGTGTGGCTCGGCGGACTGGCCCTGACGGTCGGCGCGATCTGGCCGTTCCTGGCCCCTTCCCTGCCCGCGCTCGCCGGAAGGCCGGTGCTGGCGTACGGCCCCGCGGGACCGCTCCTGATCCTGGCCGCGACCGCGCTCACCTACGTCCGCACCCGCTGGAGGCGTGAGCTCGATCACCCCGCCCTGGCCGGCTACCGCGAAGTCCTGGGCGTGGCCCGCGCCCACGGCCTGCCGCCGACGCACATACCGGCATGGCTGGAGGGACGGTCGTCGAGCGGCAGCGGAAAGGGCGCGGCACCGATTCCGTCGTATCCGAGCGTGGAGCCGCTGGCCGGGCGGAGCCCGTCGGACGTGACGGCACGGGAGCGGACCGCACCCGCCGATCCGGCGGCGGATCCGGTGGCCGCCTCGGTAGCCGAACCGGTTGCCGTGCCGGCCAAGCCGGCGGCGGTCGCCGAGTACGAGCGGATCGCCGACGCGGGAGGCTGGCACAACGAGGGCGGCTGTCTCCTGGTGTTCGCGGGTGCGGGCGGGCCCTCTGGGCCTCGACGGAAGGAATGCCGATCGGTTACGCCGCGCTCGCCCTCATCCCCCTGGCGATCGTCGTCTGGGTCGCGGGCAGCCGCCAGGGCGACGAGAAGCAACAGCTGCGGGCCGAGGCGTTGGCCTACGTCAGGGCAGTGGCGGCGGCGCAGGCGGCTGGGGCGCAGGTGCCTGAACTGTCGTCGGCCCTCCGCGGGTTGATGGACGAATAGCCTGCCCACAGTTGGTGATCGTGGCTCAGCTGGGCCACCGCGGGACTGTGGGCACGCGGACGGACCTCCCGCCGGAGGCGAAGAGGCCGCCCTCGCTTGCGCCGTCTAACGATTGACGGACTGGATCTCCTTGACCGCCACGTCCTGTTCGAACGTCGACAGCCCGTCCGGCAGCGCCGGCTGCCGCGCGGGTCCGTCCGGGTCGGCCGAATCGGTCCAGGTGACCTTCCAGGTGATCGACGCCTTGAAGGGGAAGGTGTCGGTGCCGGACGAACGGCGGTAGGTGACGTTGCAGCCCGCGTCCTTGCTGTCGACCGTGTAGCCGCCGTCCCCCTTGACCAGGTCGTACGTGCACGACTGCGGGTCGGCGTCGGCGGTGCCGGCGTCCACCTTGAGCGCCACGGGGGTCGCGACCGTGGTCGCGGCCATCTGGACGCCCTTGTAGTTGATGTCGGCGGTCGTCCACACGCGATCGAAGTCGCCCGCGAACTTCACCCGGGTACCGAGGTTCACGATGAGCCGGTCGGCGTCCGGGCTCAGCACCACGGGCGGGGTGGGCAACTTCGTGGAGTTGTAGGCCAGTTCGGAGAGGATCTCCGGCGTCAGCTTGTTCGGGTCCGGCTGCGGGTCGGCCGGCGGGACCCAGATCTCCCAGTTGTCCGTGGTGACGGGGCACGCGGTGGTGTAGTCGTCGTTGCGGAACTTCACCTGCCACCACAGGCCGTCGTCGCCCTTGTGGTACTTCTCCTTGTCCCGCTTCTCGGCGTAGCTCGCCGCGGGCTCCTGCGCACCGCCGTACGCGTCCTTGATGAACTCCTCGTACTCGTCCGCCGAGTACATCGGCTCGTACCAGCAGACCGGGGGCTTCCAGTTGGCGTTGGAGGAAGTGGCGGTGGTGCTGGAACCACCGCCGCCGGCCTTGCTCTGATGGATCTGGATGTGGGCACCGATGGTGCCGTTGCCGGAGTTGGCGCCGGAATCGGGCGTCTGGCCGGTATTTCCGGTGCCGCCATCGCCCCGGGTGTCGTCCGCGTGCGCGGGGAAGCAGGTCCCCAGCGCCAGGACGAGGCCCACGGCCGCGACCGTCCCCAGAACCGGACGTGCACTCTTCTTCCCTGTGCCTGGTCCTATCCCTGCACGCACGAAGCGTCCCCCTTCTTCCAGCTCTGCTGCGTCACTTGCCAGTCTCCGGCGGCGTCCTTCGCCACCTGGACCGTGTACAGGACATAGCTCTTGTCGCTCGCCTTGGTGCGAAGCACCTTCTTGGTCTTGATCTCCTTGCTGTACGCCTTGCTCTGGTCCTCGCAGTAAGTGGCGGCGGCCGTCTTACCGTTCGCGACGTCCGTGACCTTGAAGTCGTAGTACCGGTACTCGCCGGTGAGGGTCAGCCCGTCCTTCTTGAAGTCAGCGACCTGCTTGACCCAGTAGGTGAGGGCGTCCCCCGCGAAGTAGCGATTCAGTTGGGCGGACTGGCTCTGCCCTTGCGCGAATGCCTCGATGTTGGCCTGGGCGGAGTACGCCGCGTCCCGGAGGATCGCGTCCTTGACCGAGTCTCCGGCAGCATCCCGCTGGATGTCGATCTTCAGGTCCGACGGGAGCTCGAAGACCGGCGCGTCCTTCTCGGCCGACGCGGAAGCGGACGGCGATGAGGAACCCGTCTCCGCGGCCTCGGCCCCCGCGATCTTGTCGCTCCCCGAACCGTCGCCCGAATCGCTGCTGCAACCGGTCACGGAGAAGGCGACGGCAGCAAGCAGTCCGGCCGCGGCCGTCCTCTGTCGCGTGGTCAGCATGAAGCTTGTCCTCAGGGATAGACGATCGGCGTTCGATCGGATGATCCCACGGGAGGTACCTGCGCGGCCAAGCGCCGCAAGGGACTGGTGCGACACTGTGAACTTCGTGAAGACGCCTTCACAGACGGGGGCTTCGTCACAGCGGGGTTCGGAGCAGGGCTTCCGCAGGCCTGTTGACGATGTCCGAACCGTTTCTGGGAACGAGCCACCCCCGGGCAACGCCGCCGCGCCTCACCCGCATCGGGCCGAACTCTCCACGGGGACCTGCAAGGCACGAGCCTGCCGGGCACGACGCGAGCACAGGAACGCGACCGATTTACCATCATAAATTCACAGTTACCCGCACGTGTGATCCAGTCCGGCCTGGCGAAACCACCGGTCACACCGCTACCTTCGGTGGTCTTGACTAGTCCTTTGTCTCACGGGGAGTCGACTGTGCAGCGCCGACCGGGTGCCCCACGCGGGGCGGACCCGTCTCCCTCACGCCCGTCGAGCCCCGTGTCCCGCCATGTCATGCACAGCATTCCCACGGGGGTAAGCCATGGGTGACAGGACACGAGCGGATCTCGGCGTCATCCGAGACTGCTCCGACTCCTTGTTCCGCATTCACCGCGAGTTCAAAGAGCACGGAAATCCCGCTGACGGTTATCACGACGACCTGGGCAGCGACAAACTCCGCGACGTCTTCGACGAATTCTCCGACACCTGGAAGAAGACCCGCAAGAAACTCATGGAGGACATAGAGAACCTGGCCAAGTACACCAAGACCGCCGCCGACACCTACGACGAGGTCGATCACAAGCTGGCCGAGGCCCTCCGGGACGCCAAGAAGAACGGGAAGGGCAAGAAGTGAGCTCACGCCCACGCGACTGGGAACCCCTGCACGACGGAGACCCGATTCCCGGAGACCCGTACGAAGTCGCGAGTCTCGGCAAGAAGCTGCGGAACATGGCCGACGAGATCGACAAGCAGTCCGGCAACATCAAGGCACTCGCTTCCGTCGACGGCTGGGACAGCGACGCGGGGCGCGCCTTCCACGAGATAGCCGACGGCTCGTCAGGACGACTCAAGCGGGCCTTCGAGCGCTACGACGAGGCCGCGAAGGCGCTGGGGACGAAAGTCGTCGACGGCGGCGAGTCCAAGGAGTACGCCAGCGAACTCCACCGCGCGCAGAAGGTCGCGGACAAGGCCCTCCAGAAGTACCGTGAGGCCGAGACTGACCACAAGACCGCGGTCGGCGATCTCAAGCAGTACGAGGGCACAGTGCCCAGCCGTGACGACGTGACGGACCGCACCCGTCTGGCGAAGCAGCGCGACGCCGCGATGGACGTCATTCGCGAATGCCACAGCGAGATCGGCCGCGCGAAGATCATCCGCGATGACGCCGCGAGCGCCGCGGCCAAACACATCAAGAACGTCGTCCACCACGACGGCGTGCGCGATCCCGGCGGCATCATGAACTTCCTGGCGGACTGGGCGGACAGGTTCGCCAACCTGTCGGCGATCTTTTCCATTCTGGCCGTCATCTGTGCCTTCGTGCCGCCCCTACAGGTGCTGGCCCCGGTCTTCGCGGCGCTGGCCGTGATCACCAGCGCCCTCGCCCTGGCCGGTCACGCCTACGATATGACGGTGCGTGGCGGTAAGTTCAGTGCGTCGAAGCTCTTCTTCGACGCACTGGGTGTGATGCCCGGCCTGGGTGCGCTGAAGGGCTTCCGAGCTCTGAAGGGCCTCAAAGGCCTGGGCAAGCTGCGTGGCCTCCGCTTCAGTGGGGGCGCGGCGCTCGAGGGCGTGGGTTTCAAATTCTTCAACGGAATCGCGGTCAACACCGTGAACAAGATCCTTGTCAAGGCCGGACGGCCCGCCATCGCGGGCGAGAAGATCACCGCGGGAATCAAAACCGGCAGTTTCGCAAGCGCCATGGTGAAGATATTCACCGGTCACAACGGCGAATCCACGGGCGACCCCGGAGACCTGCCGAAGGTCACCCCAAGCCCGTCCCCTCAGCCGGCACCCAGGCCTCCGTCGGCGCCGTTCCACACTGCCCTCGCCCAGTAGAAGTCCGTACTGCCACAAGGAGTAGGCCGAGATGTCCGAAGACGACCGCGAGCTCGAACCCGACGAGTACCGAGCACGGGCCGGCATCATCAGGAAGATGGTTCCCGGAGCCAACCTGGCCGCCGTGCCCGCTGCACGGGAGCTCGGCGAGTCCGAGGGCCGCCGCCTGGAGTTCGACTTCTTCGACGACGACGCGGTACTCAAGATGCTGCGCTTGCGCTACCTGGACCAGGAGAAACTGAACAGCGCCGGCATGTGGCTGGGAATTCCCGCCGCGTTCGCCCTGGTCGGGATGTTCGTCTACTGGGGAGGTTACGTCCAGTATTGGGAGTCGTCGAAGAACCAGACGCTCTATTACGCTGCGTGCGGTGCCGTCGTCGCGTTCATCGTGCTTCTGTACGTCATCACGCTGACCCGGCACTGGGGTAATCGCCCCCGGCAGAAGGTACGGGCACGGGCCGCCGCGTACCGGGCGATCGCCCACGTCGCGGTACGCCACGGAGCTGAACTCCCGGAGTTCTACCCGCATTACGGCCCGTACCCGTTCGCCGCCAATTTTCATTCCGACGCCGAAGAACTCGAGCTTCCCGACGAGGCATCCTCCCGATGAGCACGGTGACAGCAGACAACCAGGTCGTCTCGGTCGTCGACGGTGAGGCCGTCAACGTCCGCTGGATCATGCCGGAGGGTTTCTTCGAGCTGCCCATGGACGTGGAGTCCACCGACCAGCTCGCCGACGAGCTGGTCGAGCTGGCACAGCGGGTGATGCCCGGGGCGCCCGCGGACATGCAGTACCAGTGGGCCGCTCTGTGCGCCGGCAACTACGACGCCTTCGTCGAAGCCGGCGTCCAGTACGCCGGGTTCGTTCTGACCGAGGTGGACGGAACCCGCTGCACGGCGACCGTTCACGTGTCCCTCATGGACCTCGCTGAGGAAGCCCGGTTCAACCCGGTGCAGGCGACCATCGGCGCGCTCAGCGCGTTCGACCAGGGCGAGGTGCAGGAGATCGACCTGCCCTGCGGCCCCGCCGTCTCCTGGATCGGTACGCGGCAGGCGGCCATCGACGCGGCGCTCGCGCCTTCGGGCCACGACGAACCCTTCTGGACGTCGTTCATCCAGGTGCAGGCGCCGTTGCCCAACGGCACGGTCCTGGTACTGGAGATGGTGACGCCGACGCAGGAAGGCTGGGACGTCTTCTCGTCCATGTTCGCGGGCGTCGTCAAGAGTGTCCGGTTCTTCGATGACGAGGGCAATCTGCTGGGGTCCTCCGAGTGACCGACGCACAGCCCCCGGAGGACTACCGCCTCCTCGTCCCCCGCGACTGGTTCCGGATCGATCTCACGCTGGACCGGTGGCGTCCCCAGCTCAAGAAGTTCGTCGACCAGCAGGTCGCGCAGCGGCCCATGTCGGCCGAGGCGCAGCGGGAACTCTGGACAGCCCTGCGCAACACCGCGGAGAGCGGCGTCGCGCAGGGGTCCCTGGAGCTCTTCCTGCGCACCGAGGCCTCGGTCGGCGCGTCGACTCCGGCGACCCTGCTGATCTCACTGCTCCCCATGCGGGGAGCCCTGAACGCCCCACCGAAGGAACTCGCCGAGTCACTGGCGATCCGCAGGCAGGACACGGCGGACGTGTCGGTCACCGCGCTCCCGGCGGGGAACGCGGTACGCGTCTCCACCACGACCACGCTGGACTACTACGTCTACATGCCCGGCGAGGTGGGTTACCTGCTGTTGGCCTTCACCGTCCCGCTGAGCGGCGTGAAAAGCCCCATGGGCGAACTGTGCGAGGCCATCGCCGCCTCCCTGCGGTGGGTGTGACACACAGGTGACGCGGATCCGCGCGACGGTGGGCGCGGGCGAAGCGGAGTGGGAGGTGGGGCTGCCCTGAGTGGTCGCCCCACCTCCCTGCCGCAGGAGGAGAGTCCTGCTACTTCTTCGCCGACTTCGCCAGCTCGTCGTCGATCTGCTCGAACTTGTCGGCGGCCATGGTCAGGTAGTCGCCCATGCCGTCGAGACCGTCGAGGGTGTCCTTCGTGCCGCGCACGAACTCGTCGAAGTTCTCGTCGAAGGCCTTCGACGAGCTCTTGGTGACGTATCCGGACTCGACGAGGTTGGCGATGTACTTGCGCAGGCCGTCCAGCTTCTCCTGGAGCTTTTCCTTCTCCTTCACGACATGCTTGGCCGCGTCCCGCATGTCCTGATATGTGACGTCAAGGTCCTTGGCCATGAAGCCGCTCCCTCTTCAACACGCCGCAGGGCCAACCCCCGTGGCTCCCTGTACGCGGACGCCGAGGTCTGTGACACGACCGGTGTGATCGTCCGCTCTTGAGGCAGCAGCTTACGGGTGTGGCCAGAGGTGTCACAGCCCCGGTCTGTGAACAAGGCGTCGTGAGCTGGTGCACAGTCAGTTGCCATCGGGAAGGTCGCGACAGACCTGTTGCCGTGCCGTGACGCGGAGCGGATATCGTCGGTTCCGGTGTGGCCTGCGATGTGGAAGCGGTCACGGGGGCCATGGGAGGACAAGCGTGCGCCTGACTCTGACCGTCGTCGATCCGTTCGGCGGGGGCGCCGCCGACGTCGTACTCGATGCCGATCCCGAGTCCACGGTGGGGGACATCGCGCAGGAGCTGGCCCAGCAGGTGGGGGCGACCGGTGCCCAGGTCATTCCGCTCGGGCATCATCACCAGCTGCCCGCCAACAACGCCCCGTTGGTCTACGTGGACGGGTACGCCGTCGATCCGGCCGCCACGGTGGTGGGGTCGCCGCTGCGGGACGGGGCCGTCGTCAGTCTCCAGGACCCCGCCGGCTGTCTGCCCGGCGAGCCGACCGGGTTGGTCGAACTCCGCGTCGTCGGCGGTCCGGTGGCCGGATTCGTGCACCGGCTCGGCGTCGGGCGGTACGACATCGGCAGCGGACCGGCCTCGTACATCCGCGTGGACGACCCGGAAGTCCCCGCACGTGCTCTGACGTTGTCAGTTGCAACCGATGGCACCTGCCAAGTCGCCGTGCACGCGGACAAGGACGGCGTGACTCTCGACGGGGCGGCCGTCGACGGGGACGCGTGGCCGCTCGGCGGGCAGATCGCCGTCGGCAACTCCCTGCTCGAGCTGACCCGTTACGTCGCGCCCAACGCCGCGCTCAAATGGTCCGACGACGGCATCGGGCTCGACTACAACCGGCCGCCGCGGCTGCGTCCGCCGGAGCGGCAGACCAAGTTCCGGCTGCCGTCACCGCCCCGGGACTACGAGGCCCGGCCGCTGCCCTGGCTGATGGCCCTGACCCCGCTCGTCGGCGCCATCGTGTCCGTGCTGGTCTTCCAGCGCTGGTACTACCTGATCATGGCGGGTCTGAGCCCGCTGCTGCTGTTCGCCAACTACTTCAACGACAAGAAGCACGGGCGCAAGTCCCATGCCAAGCAGGTCAAGGAGTACAACGAGCAGAAGGAGCGGATCGAGAAGGACGCCCAGGACGCCCTTGTCGCCGAGCGCAACGACCGTCGCCATGCCGTGCCCGACCCCGCCACCGTCCTGTCCCTCGGGACCGGGCCGCGGACCCGGCTGTGGGAACGGCGGCGCACCGACCGTGACCATCTGCTCCTGCGCGTGGGTACCGGCCAGGTGTCCTCCGAGGTCGTCCTCGACGACCCCGAGCAGGACGAGCACCGGCGCCAGGTGACCTGGAAGATCGAGGACGCGCCCGTCTCCCTGTCCCTGCGCTCGCTCGGTGTCATCGGCATGGCCGGTCCCGGCGACTCGGCCCGGGCGATGGGCCGTTGGGCCGTCGCGCAGACCGCCGCCCTCCACAGCCCCATGGACGTGCAGTTCTACCTGCTCAGCGAGAACAGCGCGCAGAGCAGCTGGGACTGGACGCGCTGGCTGCCGCACGCCAAGCCGGGCGGCAGCCAGGACATCAACGTGCTCATCGGCACCGACGCCGAGACCGTCGGCGCCCGGATCGGCGAGCTGACGCAGATCCTCGACGCCCGCAAGAAGGCCGCCGAGCAGAACCGCGGGCAGGGCACCACCTTCAGCGAGCCGGACATCGTCGTCGTATGGGACGGTTCACGGCGGCTCCGGTCCCTGCCGGGTGCCGTACGGCTGCTGCGCGAAGGCCCCGCGGTCTCCATGTACGCCCTCTGCCTGGACGCCGAGGAGCGGTTCCTGCCCGGTGAGTGCCAGGCGTTCGTCGTCGCGGAGCCCAAGGCGCAGGAGTACGACGTGGAGGCCGCGCAGGCCGTCCAGCCGCAGCAGGCCGCCGGCGGCTTCCCCTCCTTCCAGGCCTGGCACACGGGTGGCAGCGAGCCCGAACGGCAGGCGCAGGCGGAGGAGTTGAGGCTGCGGGTCGAGGAGGCCGGCGCCGAGCGCGTCAAGGAGGTGCGGCCCGACTTCGTGTCGCCCGCCTGGTGCCTGCGGCTCGCCCGTTCCCTGTCCCCGCTGCGCGACATCAGCGGCGAGACCGAGGACTCGGCGCTTCCGGCCTCGAGCCGGCTGCTCGACGTGCTCCAGCTGGAGCCGCCGACGAGCGACGCGATCGTCGCGCGGTGGCGTATGGGCGGGCAGTCGACGATGGCCGTCATCGGTGAGTCGTACGACGGCCCGTTCGGTATCGACATGCGCAAGGACGGTCCGCACGGTCTGATCGCCGGCACGACCGGATCGGGTAAGTCGGAGCTGCTGCAGACCATCGTGGCAGCGCTCGCCGTCGCCAACACGCCCGAGAACATGACCTTCGTCCTCGTCGACTACAAGGGTGGCTCGGCGTTCAAGGACTGTGTGAAGCTGCCGCACACCGTCGGCATGGTGACCGACCTCGACGCCCACCTCGTGGAGCGCGCGCTCGAATCGCTGGGTGCCGAGCTGAAGCGGCGCGAGCACATTCTCGCCGCCGCCGACGCCAAGGACATCGAGGACTATCAGGACCTGGTGCGCCGGGACCCGTCGCACCCGCCGGTCCCCCGACTGCTCATCGTCATCGACGAGTTCGCGTCCATGGTCCGCGACCTGCCGGACTTCGTCACCGGTCTGGTCAACATCGCCCAGCGAGGCCGTTCGCTCGGTATCCACCTGCTGCTGGCCACGCAGCGTCCGAGCGGTGTCGTCAGCCCGGAGATCCGGGCCAACACCAACCTCCGTATCGCCCTGCGCGTGACGGACGGCGGTGAGTCCAGCGACGTGATCGACTCCCCCGAGGCCGGTCACATCTCCAAGAGCACGCCGGGCCGCGCGTACGTCCGGCTCGGTCACGCCTCCCTCGTGCCCTTCCAGTCCGGCCGTGTCGGGGGACGTCGGCCGGGGGCGGCCGACCCGCAGGCCCTGATGCCCTGGGTGGGTCCGTTGTCCTGGGAGGACCTCGGCCGCTCCGCGCTGGCGAAGCCGAAGACGGAGTCCCGCGAGGACGAGGAGATCACCGACCTCAAGGTCCTCGTCGACGCGGTCCGCGACGCCAACCAGTCGCTCGGCATACCGGCCCAGCACAGCCCGTGGCTGCCCGCACTCTCCGAGACGCTGCTGCTCGACGAGATCGAGATGCCGGCCCGCTCGCTCGCCCCCGGCAAGCTGGCACCGGCGCCGTTCGGCGTCGAGGACCTGCCGGCCGACCAGGCCCGCCGCCCGGTCGTGGTGGACTTCTCGACCTTCGGCCACCTGATGATCGGCGGTGCGCCGCGCAGCGGCCGCTCGCAGATCCTGCGCACCCTCGCGGGCTCCCTGGCGCGCACCCACTCCACGGCCGATGTGCACCTGTACGGCATCGACTGCGGCAACGGCGCCCTCAACGCGCTGACCCGGCTGCCGCACTGCGGCGCGGTCGTCAGCCGTAACCAGACCGAGCGGGTGATCCGGCTCGTCAACCGGCTCAAGGGCGAACTGTCCCGCCGCCAGGACCTGTTGGCGGAGAAGGGCTTCGCCGACATCGGCGAGCAGCGGGCGGCGGCCGCCGAGGACGAGCGGCTGCCGCACATCGTGGTGCTGCTCGACCGCTGGGAGGGCTGGGTGCCCACGCTCGGCGAGGTCGACCACGGTTCGCTGACGGACGAGTTGCAGACGATGATGCGCGAGGGCGCGAGCGTCGGCATCCACCTGGTCCTGACCGGTGACCGGACGCTGCTCGTCGGCCGTATCGCGACCCTCACCGAGGACAAGTACGGCCTGCGGCTGGCCGACCGCAGCGACTTCACCACGCTTGGCATCCCGGCCCGCAAGGTGCCCGAGGAGATCCCGCCGGGCCGCGGCTACCGCAACGAGTCGGGGACGGAGACACAGTTCGCGCTGCTGTCCGAGGACACCACCGGCCAGGGCCAGGCCGCCGCGCTGTCCGCGATCGGTGAGGCGGCGATGGCACGCGACACCGCCGTGCCCCGTTCCCGGCGTCCGTTCCGGGTGGACAGCCTGCCGAGCCGGGTCTCCTTCGCGGACGCCTGGGAGATGCGGGACCCGGAGGCCTCCCGCTCCCGGCTGTGGGCGCTGGCCGGCATCGGCGGCGACGAGATCGTCGGCTTCGGCCCCGACCTCGCCGCGGGCGTACCGACGTTCGTGGTCGCGGGCCCTGCCAAGTCGGGCCGGTCCACGGTCCTGATGAACTTCGCCCAGTCGTATCTGGGCCAGGGGGTGCGCCTGGTCGTCGCGGCCCCCCGCCAGTCCCCGCTGCGTCAACTGGACGGCGTGGACGGCGTGCTGAAGGTGTTCACCGGCGACGACATCGACGAGGACGAGTTCGAGGAGCTCATCGACCAGGCGTCGCTGGAAGAGCCGATCGCCGTCCTGATCGACGACGGCGAGATCCTCGAGGACTGCGACGCCGAGGGCCACATGAAGCGGATCGTCTCCCGCGGCGCCGAACGCGGCCTCGCCCTGGTCATCGCCGGTGACGAGGAGGACGTGTGCAGCGGCTTCTCCGGCTGGCAGGTCGACGCCAAGAAGGGCCGACGAGGCATCCTGCTCTCCCCTCAGGAGTCGTCGAGCGGCGACCTCATCGGCGTACGGCTGTCGCGCAGTCTGGTCGGCGGTCAGGTCGCCCCGGGCAAGGGCATGCTGCACCTGGGCGACGGCGAACTGCGGACGGTGGTCGTGCCCGGGTGACCCGGCGAGTGACCGGAACACCGGGCGAGTGGAGGAGCCAGGCGTGAGCGGGGGATCGGCCCGTCCCAAGCGGCGGAGGGCGGCGGGGGCCGCGCTGCGGTACGAGCACCGGCGCGAGGGACCGGCCGCCTCCGGGGCCGGGAAGAAGCGCGGCCGGGACCGGGTGTTCGGCTGCCTGATGCTCCCCGCCTTCCTCGCCGTCCTCGCGCCCGTGATCCTCACCGAGATGTACTGGGGCGACGACATCTGGGGCGACTTCGCTCCCTCGTGGCCCGGCGGCGCCTACGCCTTCGCCGCCACCGTCGGCGCGCTGGTTCCCCTGGACCTCGCCCTCTTCGTGGCCCCGCTGACGCGTATGAACTGGAAGCGGAGCAAGTCCCGTTCACTGGCCTGGGCCGCCGCTTCCCTCCCGGGCCTGGCCGGCGGCTGGTTCATCGCGGGTGTGATCGGCGCGACCTGGCGGCCCAAGCGGCGCCGCGACTGGGACGCCGACTGCCACGGCCGCGGCGGGCCGTGCTGGGTGCACGACGAGTTCCCCTACCTGTGGGCCGCGGGCCTCGTCGCCACCGTGGCCGTGGCCGCGCTCCTGATCGTGGTGCTCGTCGCGTACGTCAAGCGGCGCGATGCGGGGACCGGGCCCGCTACCCGA
The DNA here is from genome assembly GCF_041435115.1 of Streptomyces sp. NBC_00289. Classification (NCBI taxonomy): domain Bacteria; kingdom Bacillati; phylum Actinomycetota; class Actinomycetes; order Kitasatosporales; family Streptomycetaceae; genus Streptomyces; species Streptomyces sp. NBC_00289. Next base: position 4,578,558 of record NZ_CP108046.1, read on the forward strand.
CCTTCGACATCCGCGCCACCGGCCGACCCTCCGCCTCGCTCTCCGAGCCGTACTTCAGGTCGTCGCCGACCGGGGTGAGGCGGACCGTGTGGGTGGCCGGGTTGCAGCCGTCGTGGTTGGTGGGGGCGCCCGCCGAGGTGGCGACGAGCTGTGACTTCGTCACCTTTTTCAGGGTCAGTACGTCGTTGCAGACGCCGCCCAGGATGTCCGTCTGGCGCAGTCGGCCCAGTTCCTCACCGACGGCCGCCCGGTGGACGGTGAGCCGGAAGGTGCCCATCGGTACCGTGCCGTCGAGGCCGCTGCCCTCGCCCTCCCAGGTGCCGAGGTAGCGGGCCGGGATCTTTGAGAGCTGTTCGTCGGCTCCGCTCCCCGGGTCGGTGGAGGGTGCGGAGGTGCCGGCCGCGGTGGGGTCGCCTTCGGCGCTGCTCGTGTTGTCGTGGCCGTTGCCCGGCAGCAGGTCGAAGACGAACACCGAGCCGACGGTCACCGCCGCCAGCGCCCCCGCGACCGCCAGGGCGACCGTGCAGCTCAGTCTCCGGCCCCGCCCGCCGGTTCCCGGGGCGGACGACGCCGCCACGCTGACGGTGAGCCTGCCGGGGCGCGGGTCGGCGTCCACGGGCGCGTCACGCGGCTCGGGCAAGGACACCGGGGGCGGCGCGGTCGGCATGACCGGCGCCGGCCCGAACTGCCCCGCGACCGCCCGGCGGCCCCCGTCCTCCACCGGTACCGCGAACTCCCCCACCGACGGGCTGCTGAACCCCACCGGCCCCGACGGCACCTCACGCACCGACCCCGCCGCCTCCAGGTTCAGCAGTTCCACGGCTCCCCGGCTGACCTGCTCGACCAGCGCCCCCGGCAGCCAGCCGCCCGCGACGAGTCGTGCCGCGCCTTCCGGAGCCAGCCGCCGGGCCACCTCCGCGGGGGCCGGCCGAGCCCCGGGTTCCTTGGCCAGGCAGGCCTGCACCAGGTCCCGCAGGTCACCGCTCAGGGAGCCGAGTACGGGCTCCTCGTGGACGACCCGGTAGAGCAGGGCGGCCGAGGAGTCACCGGGGAAGGGGGACTCGCCGGTCGCCGCGTACGCCATGACCGCGCCCAGGGAGAAGACGTCCGCCGCTCCCGTCGCACCCTTGCCGAGGATCTGCTCGGGCGCCATGTAGCCCGGGGAGCCCACCGAGACGCCGGTCGAGGTGAGCGACGCCGTGCCGTCCGTCGCCCGGGCGATGCCGAAGTCGATCAGGAGGGGGCCGTCCAGGGTCAGCAGCACGTTGGACGGCTTCACGTCCCGGTGCACGAGGCCCAGTTCGTGGACCGCCGCCAGCGCCTCGGCCAGACCCGCGCCGAGTGCCCGTACCGTGGCGGCCGGAAGTGCGCCGCCGTCCGCGATCGCGACGGTCAGGGAGGGACCCGCCGCGTAGGCCGTGGCGACCCAGGGGATCGCCGCCTCCGGGTCGGCGTCCAGGACCGGCGCCGTCCAGGCGCCGCCGACCCGCCGGGCGGCTGCGACCTCGCGTCTGAACCGGGCGCGGAACTCCTCGTCGAGCGCCAGGTGCGGGTGCACGATCTTGACCGCGACCGTGCGGCCGCCGGCGCTGCGGCCGAGGTAGACCCGGCCCATCCCACCGGAGCCGAGCCGGCCGAGCAGCCGGTAGGGCCCCACGACGGTGGGCTCGTCGGCTCCGAGCGGCTGCATGGGCGTCACCTTTCCCCCGTACGCCTGCACTGTGCACGCCTTCTGCACCGTGCAGCAGCAGCGTAGTGCCGCGGGCCCCCGCAGCTCACGGCTCCGGCGGATCGAAGTTCCCGCGGGCCCGCCCCTCACGGCCCGGTGCAGCGAAGCCCCCTGCGCCCGCCCCTCACGGCCCGGTGCAGCAAGGCCCACCCCTCACAGCCCGGTGGAGCAAGGCCCGCCCCTCACAGCCCGGGTGCAGCGAAGTCCCCCCGCGCCCGCCCGGGCCGAAAGCCTGTCACCCGGGTCACGCCCGCGCCCGCGCCGACCGGCCCCGCCGGCCCGTCACCCCTGGCCCCTCACGGCTGCAGCAGTTCCACCCTCACGTCCGCCGGGAAGCCCGTCGTCGGGCCGACCCGGCGGGCGAACTCGGTGACCGCCGCGAGTTGCGGGGCGCCGAAACGGAAGTCGAGGGTCGTGAAGTAGCGCTCCAGGACCTGCTCGTCGAAGGACTCCCAGCGGGCGGCCTGTTCGGCGACCTTGCCGACCTCCTCCAGGGAGAGGTTGCGGGAGGCGAGGAAGGCCTCGTGCACCTGGCGGGTGATGGCCGGCTCCCGCTCCAGGTAGTCGCGGCGGGCGGCCCACACCGCGAAGACGAAGGGCAGCCCGGTCCACTCCTTCCACAGGGCGCCGAGGTCGTGCACGGCGAGGCCGTAGCGCGGGCCGTCGAGCAGGTTCGCCCGCAGTGCCGCGTCACCGATCAGCACCGCCGCCTCCGCCTCCTGCATCATCAGGCTGAGATCGGGCGGGCAGGTGTAGTAGTCGGGCCGGACGCCGTATCGGTCGGCGAGCAGCAGCTGGGCGAGCCGGACGGAGGTACGAGAGGTGGAGCCGAGGGCGACCCGGGCACCGTCCAGTTCGTCCAGCGGGACCTGCGAGACGATCACGCAGGACATCACCGGGCCGTCGCAGCCGACCGCGATGTCGGGGAAGGCGACCAGGTCGTCCGCGTTCTTGAGGAACTCGACGAGGGTGATGGGCCCGATGTCGAGGTCTCCCTGCACCAGCTTCTCGCTGAGCTTCTCCGGGGTGTCCTTGGTGAGCTCGAAGTCGAGGAGCGTGCCCGTTCTCGCGAGCCCCCAGTAGAGGGGCAGGCAGTTCAGGAACTGGATGTGGCCGACGCGCGGCCGGGTGCGAGAATTGTCCACATCGCGAGGCTAGACCCTTTGCGGTACCGTGCAGGCACCAGGGGTGGCGCGGACGGCGCGCGAGTGTCATCGCGGTGACCCCCTGGCATCCGGGGCGCTGTTCCTCCGGATCTTGCTGGATCGTGTGCCCGACGGCTTCGCGCCTGCGTCTCGGCCCTGTCCGGACCGACGGCATCTCGGCTGGTGCACCGCCTTCTCGACCGCCTCGTCAATCCCACTCCGGGGCGCCTTCAAACGTCCGAGTGACGTGATCTTGACCCTCTGTTGCTTTCGGCTGCCCACATGCTAGGCTCGCCGCAAGTTGCAGTTTGGTTTCCCTTGCAGTACAGAGCCTGCGGAGCATGTGACCGCGGGCTCTCGTCGTATTCAGACGTATGCAGTTGTGCGGCATTTTGTTTTCACACTTGCAGGGTTCTGGAGCAGGGCAACCCTTTGGGCCCAAGGAGGGCTTATGGCTACCGGAACCGTGAAGTGGTTCAACGCCGAAAAGGGCTTTGGCTTCATCGCCCAAGAAGGCGGCGGCCCCGACGTCTTCGTTCACTACTCCGCGATCAATGCGAGCGGTTTCCGCTCGCTGGAGGAGAACCAGCAGGTCTCCTTCGACGTGACCCAGGGTCCGAAGGGCCCGCAGGCGGAGAACGTCACCCCCGTCTGAGTCTTCGGTCTCGGAGCCTGGTGCTTTGATCCGGAACAAGTAGCAGTACCCAAGGAGCCCCGTGCCGCAAGGCAACGGGGCTCCTGCCTTTCCGGGCCCACCACCGGGCACACCGGACTTTGGGACATTCCGGACCTCCGGCGCGTGCCAGGCCCCCGCCGGGGCCTCAGAGCACCCCCGCGATGTCCCGCGCCGCGATGTACCCGAAGGTCATCGCCGGGCCGATCGTCGAGCCCGCGCCCGCGTAGCTGTGGCCCATCACGGCCGCGCTGGCGTTGCCGGCGGCGTACAGGCCGGGGATCGCCGAGCCGTCGGCACGCAGCACCCGCGCTCTGGCGTCGGTGCGCAGGCCGCCCTTGGTGCCGAGGTCGCCGGGGACGATCCGGAAGGCGTGGTACGGGGGCAGCCACAGGGGGGCGAGGCAGGAGTTCGGGAGGACGGACGGGTCCGTGTAGTAGTGGTCGTAGGCGCTGTCACCGCGGTGGAAGTCCGTGTCCTTGCCGCTGCGGGCGAGGGAGTTGAAGCGGTCGACGGTGGTGCGCAGGGCGGTCGCCGGGACGCCGATGGAGGTGGCGAGGGCGTCCAGGGTCCACGCCTTGTGGGCGGCGCCGGAGGTGTACCAGTCGGCGGGGAGGACGAAGGTCGGGGCGACGTCCTTGAAGAGGTAGCGGTTGCGGTAGTTCTGGTCGACGATCAGCCAGGCCGGGATGTCCGGTGCGGTGGGATCGCGCTCGTACATGGTGTGGACGACGTCGCTGTAGGGGGCGGCCTCGTTGACGAAGCGGGCGCCCGCCTGGTTGACGAGGAGGCCGCCGGGGAGGGTGCGTTCGGCGAGGCAGAAGTAGGGGTCGCCGGGGAGCGGGATGGCCGGGCCCCACCAGGCGTCCTCCATCAGGGCGAGGCCGGCCCCGAGCCGCTGTCCGGCGCGGATGCCGTCGCCCGTGTTCTCCTTGGCGCCGACGGTCCACTCCGTGCCGATGGGCTGCTGCTGGTACTGCGCGCGCATGGCCGCGTTGTGCTCGAACCCGCCCGATCCAACGACGACACCGCGCCGCGCCCTGACGAGTCCGGCGGCGCCGTCGCGGGTGACCACGGCCCCGGTGACGGTGCCGGCCTCGGTGTGGAGGTCGGTGAGCGGGGTGTTGAGCCACACCGGTACGCCGGCGGAGCTCAGTCCGGCGCGCAGTCCGGCGGCGAGGGACTGGCCCATGGTGAGGGGCTTCTGCCCGAGCAGGGCCGCCTTCGTCCCGCGGGCCAGGCACTCGGCGGCGACGGCGGCGCCCTTGACGCTCACCGCGGACAGGGCGAGCCACTTGTAGTCGGCGCTGAAGACGACCATGCCGGCCGGGACCGCCAGGTACGGCGGGTTGAGCCGGGCGAGTTCGGCGCCGAGGACGTGCCCGTCGAGCTGGTCGGGTTCGATGGAACGGCCGCCGGGGAGCCCGCCGGGTAGCTCGGGGTAGTAGTCGCTGTAGCCCTCCATCCAGCGGAAGCGGAGCGGGCTGTTGGCCATGACGAAGGAGATCATGGCGGGGCCGTGGGCGAGGAAGGCCTGCTGTCGGACGGCGGGCACGTCGGACCCGACGACGGCGGCGAGGTAGGCGGCGGCCTTCGCGGGTGTGTCCGGCACCCCGGCGGCCAGGAGCACGGGATTGTTGGGTATCCAGATCCCGGCGCCGGAGCGGGCCGCGGACCCGCCGAACGTGGCCGCCTTCTCAACGACCACACAGCTCAGGCCCTGCTTGGCGGCGGTCAGCGCGGCGGTCATGCCGGCGGCTCCGGAGCCGATGACGACGACGTCGTAGGTTCCGAGGAGTGGCAGGTCGGCGGCACGGGCCGACGGGTGGGTCCCGGCGGCGAGAGCGAGACCGGTGGCGCCGGCACCGGTCAACACCCGTCTCCGGGAGGGGGATTCATAGGTCATGACCGCTCCAGCCCGACGAGGAACGAACGACGAGGACGTACGGGGACGTACGAGGGCTGGGAATGTCGCGCGGGGGTCTTGTGAAGTCAAGGGCCATGCGTGCGGTGGTACGAACCAACGGCACCGGGTCGACCAGGTCGTCGAGGTCGGACACGCGCGCGTCGGCCGGTACCGCCTCCGGCGCGGCGGGAGCTCTTCGCCCTCCCGGCGCGCCGTCGCCTCCCGGTCACTTCGCGTACAGGGCCTCGACCTCCTGCTCGAAGTCCCGCAGGACGAACTCCCGTCGCAGCTTCATCGACGGGGTGAGGTGTCCGGCCTCCTCGGTGAAGTCGACCGGCAGGAGCGCGAAGCGGCGGATGGACTCGGGGCGGGAGACCAGCTTGTTGGCCTCGTCCACCGCGCGTTGCAGGATCTCGCGCAACTCCTGGTCGTCCACGAGGAGTTCGGCCGGCACCGGGTGCTTGCCGTTCATCTGGCGCCAGTGGGTGATGCCGTCCGGGTCGAGGGTGATCAGGGCCGACACGTAGGGGCGGGTGTCGCCCAGCACGATGCACTGGCTGATCAGCGGGTGGGAGCGGAGCCAGTTCTCCAGCGGGGCCGGTGCCACGCTCTTGCCGCCCGCCGTGATCAGCATCTCCTTCTTGCGGCCGGTGATGGTCAGGTACCCGTCGTCGTCCAGGCTGCCGATGTCCCCCGTGGCGAGCCAGCCGTCGGGTGCGGCGGGGGTCACTCCGCCCGCCGCCGGGTCCCAGTAGCCGCGCAGCACGTGTTCGCCGGCGATCAGGATCTCGCCGTCCGCCGCTATCCGGATCCGGGTGCCGGGCAACGGCCAGCCCACCGTGCCCAGTCGGGGTTTGAGCGGGGGCGTCACCGTGGCCGCGCCGGTCGTCTCCGTCAGGCCGTAGCCCTCGTAGACCTCGATGCCCGCGCCGGCGTAGAAGGCGGCCAGGCGGCGGCCCAGCGGTGAGCCGCCGCAGATGGCGTGCCGCACGCGGCCGCCCATCGCGTTGCGGATACGGCGGTAGACCAGCGGGTCGTAGCAGGCGCGGGCGGTGCGCAGGGCCCGGGAGGGGCCCTTGCCGGTGCCCGTCTGTTTGGCCTCCAGTGCCTCGCCGTAGCGTCTCGCGACGGACGCGGCGCGGTCGAACGAGGACAGCCGGCCGCCCGACTCGGCCTTGGCGCGGGCGGTGTTGAAGACCTTCTCCAGCATGTACGGGATGGCCAGCAGGCAGGTCGGGCGGAAGCTCGCGAGGTCGGGCAGGAGGTGCTCGGCCTTCAGGCTCGGGGCGTGGCCGAGCCGCACCCGGGCGCGGATGCAGGCGATGGCGACCATGCGGCCGAAGACGTGGGACATCGGCAGGAAGAGCAGGACCGACTCCTCGTCGCCCGACCTGGACTTGAAGATCGGGTAGAGGAGTTCGACGGCGTTGTCGACCTCGGCGAAGAAGTTGCTGTGGGTGAGCACGCAGCCCTTGGGGCGGCCCGTGGTGCCGGAGGTGTAGATGAGGGTGGCGAGGGTGTCGGGCCCGAGCATTCCGCGGCGTACGGCGACTTCCTGGTCGGGGACGGCCCGGCCGAGTTCCGCCAGCCGTTCCACGTGGTCCTTCTCCATGATCCACATGTGCCGCAGGTCGGGGAGGCGGTCGAGCTCCGGGCCGAGGGCCGCCGCCTGGGCGGCGGTCTCCGTGGCGAGGGCCACCGCTCCGGAGTCCTGCAGGATCCAGCGGACCTGGAAGACGGAGGAGGTGGGGTAGACGGGGACCGTGACCAGGCCGGCCGCCCAGGCGGCGAAGTCGAGCAGCGTCCACTCGTACGTCGTGCGGGCCATGATGGCGAGCCGGTCGCCGGGCATCAGCCCCTCGGCGATCAGTCCCTTCGCCACCGCGAGGACCTGGTCGGCGAACTGAGTGGCCGTCACGTCCGTCCAGGTGCCGTCCTGGGTCCTGCGGCTGAGGACGACGGAGTCGGGTACCGCGGCCGCGTTGTCGAAGGGCAGGTCCGCGAGCGAGCCGTGGGTCACCGGTGGGGCGAAGGGCGGCACGTACGCCTCGCGGACGGCTCCGTCCAGCCGCCGGGTCTCAGGCTCCACCAGCACGGGGCCGGGAGCGTCGTCGTAGGCGGCCGAGGCGGCGAAGGAGGGAAGCGGGGTGGACACGGGCGGCTCCTGTGGCGTGCAGCGACGAACTGCTCTGCTGCAAGACGTACGTACCTCGCACACCGAGGCGTTCACCGACAGAACCGAAAGAATCGGGGTTACCGCCGGTTAGGAGGGGATCGTACGGGGTTCGCGTGGGGAGTCTGTGCGGTTTCCGGGGTGTTCCGGAGGCAGGGCTGTGCAGCCTCGGGGGTCCTGCGGGCCTCACTCCGCGAGTCGCCAACCTCCCTCATCCACCTGGCCTTTCCTGCCGTACGAAGGTGAGCGGGGCTCACTTCCGGGGCACCCCCGACGACGCCTTACCTCCGGTAACCTTACTCCAGAGTCAGTTTCTCGTCGCCGCCTCTGGGAGTTGGACATGGCCGACCGCTATCTGCGCCTCACCACCACCGCGCCCGGCCGCCTCCTCACCCGCCGGCTCGGCCTGCCCCAACCCACCGAACTCCGGCGCTGGAGCGCCCGGCAGCCCGAGTTGCCCGGCGAACCGCTCCACCTCACCGCCGGCACGTCGGACCTCGACCTCACCCGCACCGGGCTCACGTTCGCCGGCACCTCGGACCGGCCCGCCGCCGTCGTCCTCGACGCCACCGGCGTACGGGACGTCGAGACGCTCGCCGAGGTGCACGCGGCCCTGCACCCGGTCGTCCGGTCGGTCGCCGCCAGCGGCCGGGTGCTCGTGCTGGGGGCTCCCCTCGACCCCGCCGACCACCACCAGGCCGCCGCCCAGCAGGCGTTGGAGGGATTCACCCGCTCGCTCGGCAAGGAGATCGGCCGGGGCAGGACCGTGAACCTGGTCCGGCTCACCGACGCGGCCGCCGCCGGATCGACCCTCCGCTTCCTGCTCTCCCCCAAGTCCGCCTACGTCAGCGGCCAGGTGATCGAGGTCGGCCCGGGCGAACCTGCGCTTCCGGCCGACCGGGACCTCCCGCTCGCCGGGCGCACCGCCCTGGTCACCGGCGCCGCGCGCGGTATCGGTGAGGCCGTCGCCGAGACGCTGGCCAGGGACGGCGCCCGGGTCGTCGTACTCGACACACCGGCGGCCGGGCAGGAGACGGCCAGGGTCGCCGAACGGCTCGGCGGCAGCGCCCTCACGCTGGACATCACGGCCGCCGACGCGGGTGAGCGGATCGCGGCCGCGCTGCCCGACGGCCTGGACGTCCTGGTCCACAACGCGGGCGTCACCCGTGACCGGCGGCTCGTCAACATGCCCGCCGACAGATGGAGTTCGGTGCTGGAGGTGAACCTGGCGAGCGTGCTGCGCACCACCGACGCACTGCTCGGGAGCGGCACCCTGCGGCCCGGCGGGCGGATCGTGGCGACCGCGTCCATCGCCGGCCTCGCGGGCAACGCCGGCCAGACCAACTACGGGGCGAGCAAGGCGGGGGTGGTCGGGCTGGTCCGTTCCCTCGCGCCGCGCGCCCTCGCCCGGCACGGGGTGACGGTCAACGCGGTCGCGCCCGGCTTCATCGAGACGAGGATGACGGCCGCAGTCCCGCTCCTCATCCGGGAGGCGGGCCGCCGGATGAACTCCCTGGCCCAGGGCGGCCTGCCCGCCGACGTCGCCGAGACCACCGCCTGGCTCGCCCACCCGGCCTCCGGCGCGGTCAACGGCCAGGTCGTCCGGGTCTGCGGCCAGAGCCTGCTGGGGGCGTGATGCGCACGACGCTGACCGGTTCCCCGGCGCTCGGCCCCCTGCTCGCACGCGGCGCGCTCCTGTCGCCCTTCAAGCGGCCCCGCCCCGACGCCGACTTCCCGCGCACCCGGCTCCATCTGCCCGGTGTGCGCGTGGACCTGACGCGGCTGGCCGCCTACGAGCGGGTGTGCGGCTTCGCGACCGGCGACGACTCGCTGCCGCTGACGTATCCGCATGTGCTGGGCTTCCCGCCGGCGATGCGGCTGATGAGCGGACGCGACTTCCCGCTGCCGCTGCTCGGGCTCGTCCACACGTCGATCGAGATCACCCGGAGCACGGTCCTGAAGACCACCGGGGAGTACGAACTCGTGGTGTACGTCGACGGGTTGGCGCCGCATCGGCGGGGCACGGAGGCCGCCGTGGTCACCGAGGTGCGGACGGCCGGGAAGGTCGTGTGGGAGTCCAGGAGCACCTATCTGGCCCGGCACCGCACCGACGGCCGTACCGCGCGGACGCCCGCGGACGGACCCGGACAGCTGCCCGCCCACCCCGCACGTCCGCCCGCCGCCGGCGGAACACCGCTCGCGGCCGTCGATCCGTCGACCGCCGTCACCGAACCGGCGCCCCCGGCCGCCGTACCGCTGTCCCTCGTCCCCGAACCGCTGCCCGTCCGCGCCGACTGGCGGCTCGGCGCGGATGTCGGTCGGCGTTATGGTGCCGTCTCCGACGACCGCAACCCCATCCACCTGCACCCGCTCACCGCCCGTCTGTTCGGCTTCCCCCGGCCCATCGCGCACGGCATGTGGACCGTGGCCCGCTGCCTGGCCGCGCACGGCACACCACCGGCGGTGCGGATGCGGGCGGAGTTCCGGGCGCCGGTGCCGCTGCCGGGAACGGTGGCGTACGCGGCGGAGGGCGGGCGGTTCGAGCTGCGGGGCGCCGACCGTGTGCACCTGACCGGCGAGGTCTACCCGCTCACCTCGTGAGCGTGTCCCGGCGGTGACCAGGGTCGCCCCTCCATCAGGTTGCCCAGTCCCGCCCACGCGAAGTTCATCAGGGTCGCCGCGGTCTGCCGGGCGGAGACGCCGGGGGTGGCGTTGGCCCAGGCGGCCAGCGACTCGGCGGCGCCGACCAGGGCCTCGGCGAGGCCGGCGACCTCGGCCTCGGGCAGGTCGGGGTCCCGGTGCGCCTCCCGTGCCGCGACGGCGATCAGCCGCGTCACGAACGCGACGATCTCCTCGCGCATCGCGGCGACCTCGGCGGCGAACGGCTCGCCGTGGGTGCGGGCCTGGAGGTGCAGCACCGACCAGGCGTCCGGGTTCTGCGCGGCGTGGGTGAAGAACGCCCGCAGTCCGTCCCAGAGCTGCCGGTCGGCGGGCTCCTCGGTGCGGACGCCGGCCCGGACGGCCTCGGTGAGGGCACTCGCCTCGCGGCGGATGCAGGCCGTGAAGAGGTCTTCCTTCGAGTTCAGGTACAGGTAGACCAGCGGCTTGGACACACCCGCCAGTTCGGCGATCTCGTCCATCGAGGCGGCCATGTACCCGCGCTGCCCGAACGTCCGCACGGCGGCATCGAGCATCTGCTGCTCACGGACGGCCCGCGGCATCCGTTTGGTCTTCACGGCACCCATGGGCACAGGGTAGTTGGGCCCGGCCCGGAGCGAGCCGCTCAGGACCCGACCGACCGACCGGGACGGCGCGAAAGCGACGGCGCCCGGCCGTGTCCCGTGGGCCTACGAGGTCTGGCCCTGCGCGCGGGCCGAGTCGTCGGCGCCGTCCTCCTGGCTGCGGTTCGCTTCCAGGTTGGCCTTGATGCGGTCCACCTTGCGCACGACCTGTACGGACGCCCGGTCCCGCTCCTTGCGCAGTGCGACGAAGCTGATCGGGGCGGAGATGACCAGCGCGAGCAGGACGACCCACATGTAGTTGGCGTCGCCGAGGCCGCGCGGGGCGATGCCGGAGTAGACGAGGCCCCAGACGACCACGAGGCAGCCCGCGAAGATACCGAGGCGCATCAGTGTGTAGCGGAACATCCCAATCCACTCTTCCGTTGCGAACAGTCCGGAACGTCCCCCGAGGGGACGGTCGCACCTTCCAGTGAAGCACGGCGACGGCCCGCTCCCGCAGGGGGGTGCGGGCACGCCCGCGGGTCAGGTCAGCGGCTGGAGCATCGTGATGTCGTCCCGGTCGTCGTCCGGCGCGACCCGGATCGCGCCGGGGACCCGGCCGACCTCCTTGTAGCCGCAGGAGCCGTAGAAGTGCTCCAGGCCGAGGCCGCCCCGGCAGGTGAGCCGTATCGCCTCGACGCCCTCGAGGCGGCGGGCCGCGTCCGCGGCGGCGGCCAGCAGGTCCCGGCCGTATCCCTTGCCCTGGTGGCGCGGGTGGACCATCACCGTGTACAGCCACACCCAGTGGGTCATCAGCCGGTGGGTGTTGAGGCCGAAGAAGGCGGTCGCTGCCACCGAGCCGTCCTCGTCGAGGCCGGTCAGCAGCCGGGTGCGTCCCTCGGCCATGCCCGCGAGGTGTCTGACCAGCTCCGGCCGGACGGCCTCGCGCGTCACCGGCGGTACGAAGCCGACGGCGCCGCCCGCGTTGGAGACGTCCGTCCACAGGTCGAGGACGCCGTCACGCAGGGCGGGGGTGACGGCGGGGTCGAGAGTGAAAGTAAGGGACACCGAAGGATCGTAACCCTTACGACAGGATGCGTGCCGCTACTTCCAGGTCGGCGACCAGCCCCCGGTAGGCACTCTCGCGGTCGTCGGCCCGCAGAACCGACGACGGGTGCACGGTCGGCACCAGCCGCTCCGGCCGCCCGTGGATCTCCTCCTCCAGGACCTGGCCGCGCACCTCGGTCACCCGGAACGAGGACCCGAGCAGCGCCTTCCCGGCCGTCGCGCCGAGCACCACGATCAGCTCGGGCTCCACGACCGCCAGTTCGGCCGCCAGCCAGGGCCCGCAGGCGGTCATCTCGCGCAGGCTGGGCGCCTTGTGGATCCGGCGCTTGCGGGGCTCGGCCCGGGTGACCTTGAAGTGCTTGACCGCGTTGGTGACGTACGCCTCGCCGGGGTCGATGCCCGCCTCGGCCAGCGCCCGGTCCAGCAGCTTTCCGGCGGGACCCACGAACGGCTCGCCCCGCAGGTCCTCCTGGTCGCCGGGCTGCTCGCCGACGAGCATCACCCGGGCGTCCGCCGAACCGGCGCCGAACACGGTCTGGGTGGCGTCCCGGTGCAGCGGACAGCCCCGGCACTCCGCGGCGGCCCGGCGCAGTGCGGGCAGGCCGCCGCGGCCCGGCACGAAGGGTTCGGCGGTGTACGCGTCCTCGGGCGCGGTGGCGGTCGTACGGGAGCTGCTCACCCCCGCCGAGTACCCCCGCACCCGGCGGGAATCACACCCGCATCGGCTGCGGGGACTCGCGTCGCGCCGGGTCGGGGGCGTCGTACTCGCGGATGATCTCGTACCGCGTGTTGCGTTCCACCGGCCGGAAGCCCGCGTCGCGGATCAGGTCGAGCAGGTCCTCGCGGGTCAGCTTGTTCGGCGTGCCGTAGTTGTCGGCGTCGTGCGTGATCTTGTACTCGACGACCGAGCCGTCCATGTCGTCGGCACCGTGCTGGAGCGCGAGCTGCGCGGTCTGGACGCCGTGCATGACCCAGAAGACCTTGACGTGCGGGACGTTGTCGAAGAGCAGCCGGGAGACCGCGAAGGTCTTCAGGGCCTCGGCGCCGGTCGCCATCTGGGTGCGCGCCTGGAGGCGGTTGCGAACCTTGCCGTCCTTCATGTCCACGAAGTCGTGCTGGTAGCGCAGCGGGATGAAGACCTGGAAGCCGCCGGTCTCGTCCTGGAGTTCACGCAGCCGCAGCACGTGGTCGACGCGGTGGCGGGGCTCCTCGATGTGCCCGTACAGCATGGTGCACGGGGTCTTGAGGCCCTTCTCGTGCGCGAGGCGGTGGATGCGCGACCAGTCCTCCCAGTGGGTGCGGTGGTCGACGATGTGCTGTCGGACCTCCCAGTCGAAGATCTCCGCGCCGCCGCCGGTGAGGGACTCCAGGCCGGCGTCGATGAGCTCGTCGAGGATCTCGGAGGCGGAGAGTCCGGAGATCGTCTCGAAGTGGTGGATCTCCGTCGCCGTGAACGCCTTCAGCGAGACGTTCGGCAGGGCCTTCTTCAGCTCGCTCAGCGACCGCGGGTAGTAGCGCCACGGCAGGTTGGGGTGCAGCCCGTTGACGATGTGCAGCTCGGTGAGGCTCTCGCCCTCCATCGCCTTGGCGAGCTTCACCGCCTCCTCGATGCGCATCGTGTACGCGTCCTTCTCGCCCGGCTTGCGCTGGAAGGAGCAGTAGGCGCAGGACGCGGTGCACACGTTCGTCATGTTGAGGTGACGGTTGACGTTGAAGTGCACGACGTCGCCGTTCTTCCGCGTCCGCACCTCGTGCGCGAGTCCGCCCAGCCAGGCCAGGTCGTCCGACTCGTACAGCGCGATGCCGTCCTCGCGGGTCAGCCGCTCGCCGGAGCGGACCTTCTCCTCCAGCTCGCGCTTGAGCCCGACATCCATGCCCTACCTCTTCCTGCTCTTGTGTGAGACAGACTTCGCCAACCGTACGCCCACGCCGCTACACCTCTTCCGGCAGCTCCCCGACGCGGTTCTCCCACTTCGTGGACAGCACGATGGTCGTACGGGTCCGGGAGACGCCCTTGGTTCCGGACAGCCGTCGGATGATCTTCTCCAGACCGTCGACGTCGGTCGCCCGCACCTTGAGCATGAACGAGTCGTCGCCCGCGATGAACCAGCAGTCCTCGATCTCGGTGAGGTCCTTCATCCGCTGGGCCACGTCCTCGTGGTCGGCGGCGTCGGAGAGCGAGATGCCGATCAGGGCGATGACGCCGAGGCCCAGGGAGGCGGCGTCGACGGTGGCGCGGTAGCCGGTGATGACACCGGCCGCCTCCAGCCGGTTGATGCGGTCGGTGACACTGGGTCCCGACAGGCCGACGAGGCGCCCCAGCTCCGCGTACGAGGCCCGGCCGTTCTCTCTCAGGGCCTGGATGAGCTGCCTGTCCACCGCGTCCATGCGATCGAAGCCTTCCACTGATGAGACTGAAGAGAAGTTTCTGAGGTTGGTGCGGGTTGGTGCCGCCTGCCGCTCACTCGGGCCGGGAGCCGCCGAGTTCGCCCTTCCAGCGGCGGTACAGCCGGTGCCGGACGCCCGCCGCGTCGAGCACCCGGCCGGCCACGAAGTCCACCAGGTCCTGGATGTGCGTCGCTCCCGCGTAGAAGCCGGGCGAGGCGGGCACGACGCTCGCGCCCGCGTCGTCCAGGGTGACCAGGTGCCGCAGTGTCTGGCCGTTCAGCGGGGTCTCCCGTACGGCCACGACCAGCGGGCGCCGCTCCTTGAGGACCACGCTCGCGGCCCGTTGCAGCAGGTCCTTGGACAGTCCGAGGGCGACTCCGGCGACGCAGGCCGTCGACGCGGGCACGATCAGCATCCCCTTCGAGGGGTACGACCCCGAGGACGGTCCCGCCGCCAGGTCCCCAGCGCCCCAGTGCCGTACGCCCGTGAGGTCCACGTCGAAGCTGTCGGGCTTGCCGTCGGCGCCTCTGGACAGCCATTCCCGCAGGTCGTCCTGCCAGTGCGCGTCCCGGAAGGAGATGCCGGTCTCGTCGAGCAGGGTGAGCCGGGAGGCCCGGGACACCACCAGGTCGACGCTCTCGCCGGCGTCCAGCAGGGCGCGCAGCACGGCGGCCGCGTACGGCGTACCCGACGCTCCCGACACCCCCACGATCCAAGGCGTGCGCTGCGTTTCTCCTGCGTTCACACCTTGAGCGTACCGGCGGACGGAAGGGACCTCAGGACCGGCCGGGCCGCTCGGCGGTCAGACCGTCAGGCCGCGCACCAGGAGATCCAGCAGGGCGCACACGAACAGGGCAATTCCGATGAAGCCGTTGACGCTGAAGAAGGCCCGGTTGAGGCGGGACAGGTCGTGCGGGCGGACGATCGAGTGCTCGTAGACGAAGGCGCCCGCCACGATCGCCAGGCCGAACCAGAAGAAGCCGCCCGCGTCGGTGGCCGCCGCGTACCAGACGAGCAGGGCCGTCGTCAGGACGTGGCAGGCGCGCGCGCCCCGGATCGCCGCGGGGACGCCGAAGCGGGCCGGGACCGACCTGACGCCGGTCTCGCGGTCGGTGTCGATGTCCTGGCAGGCGTAGATCAGGTCGAAGCCGCCGATCCAGATGCCGACGGCGAGGCCCAGGACGACCGCGTCCCAGGACCACTCGCCGGTGATCGCGAGCCAGCCGCCGATCGGGCCGATCGCCTGCGCGAGACCGAGGATGGCCTGCGGGTAGTTCGTGAACCGTTTGCCGTAGGGGTAGACCACCATCGGGATCACGGCGATGGGGGCGAGGGCCAGGCAGAGCGGGTTGAGCAGGGCGGCCGAGCCCAGGAAGACGACCAGGGCGATCAGGGCGCCCGTCCAGGCGTGTCGCACCGACATGGCGCCGGTGACCAGTTCGCGGTGCGCGGTGCGGGGATTGCGGGCGTCGATCTCGCGGTCGATGATCCGGTTGACGGCCATCGCGAAGGTGCGCAGGCCCACCATGCAGACGGTGACCAGGAGCAGCCGGCCCCAGTGGACGTTCTTGTCCCACTGGAACATCGCGGTGAGCGCGGCGATGTAGGCGAAGGGCAGCGCGAAGACGGAGTGCTCGATCATCACCAGCCGCAGGAACGCCTTGGTGCGTCCCGGCTGGGGAAGCGCTGCGGAAGCGGAGGTCACAGGCCGTACTCCTTCCAGCGGCGGTCGACCGTCGCCGCCGTCTCCGGGTCGGACAGCACCATCTCGGGCCAGCCGCCGTCTCGCGTATAGCCCTCCTCGGGCCATTTCCTGGTCGCGTCGATGCCTGCCTTGCCGCCCCAGAACTGCTGGTAGGAGGCGTGGTCGAGGTGGTCGACGGGCCCCTCGACGACCGTGAGGTCGCGGGCGTAGTCGGTGTTGCCGAGGGCGCGCCAGGCGACCTCGTGCAGGTCGTGCACGTCGCAGTCGGAGTCGACGACCACGATCAGTTTGGTCAGGGACATCATGTGTGCCCCCCAGACCGCGTGCATCACCTTTTGTGCGTGCTTGGGGTACTTCTTGTCGATCGAGACGATCGCGCAGTTGTGGAAGCCGCCGGCCTCCGGCAGGTGGTAGTCCACGATGTCCGGAACGATGATCTTCAGCAGCGGGAGGAAGAAGCGTTCGGTCGCACGGCCGAGGGGTCCGTCCTCCGTCGGGGGGCGGCCGACGACGATCGACTGGAGCAGCGGCCGCTTGCGCATGGTCACGCAGTCGATCGTGAGGGCCGGGAAGGGTTCCTGCGGGGTGTAGAAGCCGGTGTGGTCGCCGAAGGGGCCCTCGGGGAGCATCTGGCCCGGCTCCAGCCAGCCCTCGATCACGACCTCCGCCTGCGCGGGGACCTGGAGCGGCACCGTCTTGCAGTCGACCATCTCGATGCGCTTGCCGGCGATGAACCCGGCGAAGAGGTACTCGTCGATGTCGCCGGGGAGCGGGGCGGTGGAGGCGTAGGTGACCGCGGGCGGGCATCCGAAGGCGATCGCGACCGGAAGGCGTTCACCTCGCCTGGCCGCCACCTGGTAGTGGTTGCGGCTGTCCTTGTGGATCTGCCAGTGCATGCCGATGGTGCGCTTGTCGTGGCGCTGGAGGCGGTAGAGGCCGAGGTTGCGGATGCCGGACTCGGGGTCACGGGTGTGGGTCAGCCCGAGGTTGAAGAAGGAGCCGCCGTCCTGCGGCCAGGTGAAGAGCGCGGGGAGCTGGTCGAGGTCGACGTCGTCGCCGCGCAGGACGACCTCCTGCACGGGCGCGTTGTCGGACTTCACCTTCTTCGGCGGGACGTGCGTCATCGCGCCGAGCTTCCCGAACGCCTCGCGCACGCCGACGAAGCCGTGCGGCAGCTCCGGCCGCAGCAGCCCGCCGATCTTCTCCGAGATCTCGCCGTACGACTTCAGGCCGAGGGCCTTCAACAGGCGGCGGTCGGTGCCGAAGACGTTCATCGCGAGGGGCATCGCGGAGCCCTTCACGTTCTCGAAGAGCAGGGCGGGCCCGCCGGCCTTCTGCACCCGGTCGACGATCTCCCCGACCTCCAGATACGGGTCGACCTCGGCCTTGACGCGCTTGAGGTCGCCCTCGCGTTCCAGGGCCCTGAGCAGGGAGCGAAGATCGTCGTAAGCCATGCGTTCCAGTATCGGGCACCCGCTACTCTGGCCCGGTCACCGGGGCCGTTCCGCGCCCCGTCGCCGTCTCCTGGGGGATCGCACCACCATGCTCAGGTATCTGCCCTTCCTGCTGGTCCTGGCGCTGTGGATCTACGCCTTCATCGACTGCCTGAACACCCCCGAGGAGCAGGTGCGCGGGCTGCCGAAGGTGGTCTGGGTGATCATCATCCTGCTGTTCGGCGAGGTGCTGGTCGGCCCGGTCGCCTGGCTGGTCGCGGGCAAGCAGCGGCACGGCGCGGCCGGTGGCGCGGCCTCCGACTCCCCCTGGCGCCGCGACCGGGGCACGGGGTTCGTCGCGCCCGACGACAACCCCGAGTTCCTCAAGTCCCTGAAGGAGGACGGCAAGAAGGACGAGGCCGCGCTCCTGAAGGACTGGGAGGCGGACCTGCGCCGCCGCGAGGAGGAACTGCGGCGCAAGGAGACCGGCGAGGACCCGAAGACCGACTGAGGGACGTCACCGGCCCTACAGGTTGTACGCCGGTGAGCCGCCCGAAGCGGACAGTGCGCCCCTGGGCCGGAGCCCGGACGGGCCGGACACTTACCTCGCATGACGACGACTACCGCCGACTCCACCGGCACGCCGGCCCCCGCCTACGGTGACAAGGTCATCGCGGTCGAGACGGCGGGCTCGGATCCGATTCCCGACGCCGAACGGCACGGCTCCCCGCTCCAGCTCCTGTGGACCTGGGCGTCCCCGAACATCGAGTTCGCGACCGTCTACATCGGCGTGATCTCCGTCCTCTTCTTCGGGCTGGGCTTCTGGCAGGCCACCGCCGCGATCCTGCTCGGCGCCGCGCTCGGCGCGGTCACCCAGGGCGTGCTGTCCCTGGACGGGCCGCGGTTCGGCGTCCCGCAGATGGTGATCGGCCGGTTGTCCTTCGGGCACCGGGGGAACCTGCTGCCGTCGGGGGTCAACGCGCTGCTGGCGGGCGTGGGCTGGTTCGCGGTGAACAGCCTGAGCGCGGCCTTCGCGCTGAACACGCTGACGGGCCTGCGGCCGCTGCCCTCCCTTCTCCTCGTGGTCGTCGCCGAGATCGCGATCGGCTTCATCGGCCACAACTTCGTGCACGTCTTCGAGCGGTACGCGTTCCCGGCGCTCGCGCTGATCTTCCTGCTGGCCGGGGTGTGGACGGTCAAGGACGGTCACCTCGGCGGGGGCGGCGCGGGCGGCGGCCTCGGCGGATTCCTGCTGGCGTTCAGCACGGCCTGGGGATACACGGCGGGCTGGAACCCGTACGCCACGGACTACTCGCGCTATCTGCCGCGCACCGCGAACCGGCTGCGGACCGTCCTGTACCCGGCGCTGGGCCTGTTCGTGTCGGTCGCGATCGTGGCCGTCATCGGTGCGGCCTCGGCGACGATCGCGGCACCGGCGGACGCGAGCCCGACGGCGGCCTTCACCGGCCATCTTCCCGGCTGGCTCGGCGACCTGACCCTGATCGCCATCATTCTGGGCGCGGTCTCGGCCAACGCCCTGAACGTCTACTCCTCCGCCATCTCCCTCACCTCGCTCGGCCTGAACCTCCCCGCGTGGCTGGGCCGCAGCGTGCTGGTCGTCCTGTCCGGAGTCGTGGGTACGGCGGCCGCGTGGGCCTCACTGTCGGACGCGGGGTCGGCGTACGAGGCGTTCCTGCTGGTCATCGCCTACTGGGTGGCGCCCTGGCTGGGGGTGGTGCTGGTCGAGCGGCTGCTCCGGGCGCGGACGGACGATCAGGAGCTGTCCGCCCGCCTCACCGACCGGTCCTTCACCAACTGGCCCGGTGTGGCGGCCCTGTTGGCCGGCGTGGCGGTGTCCGTCCCGCTGTTCTCCAACCAGGAGAAGTACGTCGGCTGGGTGCCGGAGCACTACCCGTCCTTCGGCGACGTGACCCCGCTGGTGGGCTTCGCGCTGAGCGCGGGGCTGTACGCGGTGCTGTGCGCGGTGTCGCGGCGGAAGGGTCAGCCGGCGTCGGCGTAGGCGGGCGGTACGTGCTCGACCCTGATGGGTCATGTCCTCGCTGATCCGGTCGGCGAGGGCGTCGAGGTCCGCGCGGTTCGGCCGAAGGTCAGCGCAGGGCGGCCGTGAACGCGGACCAGGCGGTGCGGGTGAGGAGCAGGACCGGGCCGTCAGGAACCTTGCTGTCCCGGACGGGGACGGCGGCGGGGAAATCGGGGCTTACTTCGACGCAGTTGCCGCCGTTGTCTCCGCTGTAGCTGCTCTTGATCCAAGTCGCCGCGTCGAGCTCGTACCTGTTCATGGGGCTCGTACCCTTCCAACACGTCGCTGATCAGAGCGGCGGATTCGGCAGCTGACGGAGCATCCGCTCTGAGCACATCATAGGTCTGGCCATGCCGCGCGCAGACGGTCGGATCGTCGTTGAAGTGGCCTCGGTCGAGCGACTCCGAGTAGACCCACTCCCGTCCGTCGGGCAGCTTGATCAACGACATCGGGGCGTTGGGGCGGACCAGCGCGGGACGACCGGCCGGGGCGATCTGGATACGGATGTTGGGGCGGCGCCCGACGTCGAGCAGGTGCGCGCACTGGGCGCGCATGACGGCCGGACTGCCGACGACGTTGCGCAGACAACTCTCGTCCAGGATGACCACGTACATCGGCCCGCCGTCGGCAAGAAAGCGCCGCTGTCGGCTGAGCCTCGCCCGGACGCGCTCCTCGACCTCTTCGCCGCGTGCGACGCGCGAGAACAGCGCCCGCGCATAGTCCTCCGTCTGCAACAACCCCGGCACGACCTGTACTTGATACTCCCGCAGGGCGACCGCCACCTCGTCCATCTCCGCCCGGCGCCGGAACCAGTCCGGATGCTCCACCTGCGGATACCAGTCGATCCGGCTCCACAACCGAAGCAACACCCCACCCGTGGTGAGGAGTTCGTCGCACTTCTTCGCGAACGTGTCCTGCGGCACCCGCGTGCCCGCCTCGACGCGGGCGACATGAGAGCGGTCGCAGGGGATCTCCCTCGCCAGCCCCTCCTGGGTCAGCAGAGTCGCCTCACGGAAGTGCTTGAGCACCTCGCCGAACACGGCAGCCGTGCTCGTACTGAGCCCCGCTCCCCCGTCGGCGTTGCGTCGGCTCACGGACGTCCCCCTTCGTGACAGTGGGCCAGTGGCACGCGTCGGGCATTGATACCGACCGTTCCCCTGGGCGACGCTCGGTACACCCAGAGTGACGGATGATGCTCGGAGTTGGACATGGTTGAGCGGTGGGAACCGGGAACGCTCGTCTACGACCCGCGTACGCGCGAAGTGGGCGAGTACCGGGACAGGTTGGGGCCGTACGCGATGCTGCGCCCGGTCGGCGGTGGCCGGGAGTGGCAGGCGGATCCGGCGCGGTTGCGGGCGGCGACGGCGGAGGAACGGCTGAGCGCGGGGGTGCGGGCGGCCAACGACCGTTCGCGGGAGGGGCGGGAGGGGACGGTGACGGGCTCCTGTTTCGACGAGGGTGCGGCGCGCCGCCCGCCCGAGCCGGTGTCCGGCTGCGCGACCTGCGCCGAACTCGCCACCCGGCGCGAGGAGGCGCGGGCCGTGTTCGACGGCAGCGCGGAGACGGATGCGAACGTCCTGTTGCGCCAGCACCAGCGCCGGGAGCACGGCGGCCTGCCGCCGGCGGGCCGCCGGATCTTCCGGTACGTGCCGTACTCGATCGTGCAGGACGCGTCGGCGCAGCCGGAGTACGAGGCCCGCTGTGTCTCGGGCGACGAGGCGGACTGCGGTGCCGCCTCGGGGCCGTGCCAGGATCCGGCGGACGTCGAGGAGTGGCAGCGCAGGCACACCCAGGAGACCCGGCACCTGCGCTACCGCCGCAGCTTCGCGGACTACGCGGTGCTGGAGAGGACGGTGTGAGCGCGGCTCACCGCAGGCGCGACGAGGACAGGATCGACAGCAGGTGGGCCGGGACCATCACCCAGGTGATGACCGCCAGCGCGCCCAGCGCCCAGCGGGTCGGCTCGATGCCGCCGGTCACCTGGTCGGCGACGGCCGCGACCAGCAGCACCAGGGACGCCTCGATGCCGTTGGTCACCCGGTGGATCTTGAACGCGGCGGCCAGGCGCCGGACGGTGGCGACACCCTGGGAGCGGGGCCGGGTGGCCTCGTCGCCGACGACGGTCAGTCCGCGGCGGGCGCGGGCCACGTCCACGAGGTCGGTCGACGCCTTCAGCAGGACGACGCCGAGGCTGGTCGCGATGCCGATCGACAGCCACCCGCCCACCCCGGACTCGGCGGCGCGGTAGCCCGCCCCGGCCAGCAGGGCGGCGTCCGCCAGGTAGGCGCCGAGCCGGTCGACGTAGATGCCGGCCGCGCTGTTCTGCCCCTTCCAGCGGGCGACCTCGCCGTCCACGCAGTCGAAGAGGAGGAAGAGCTGCATCAGGACGACGGCCAGTACGGCGCCGGCCAGGCCGGGGATCATGAGGGCGGCTCCGGCCGCGATCCCGCACACCACCATGGTCCAGGTCAGCTGGTCCGGGGTGACCGGTGTGCGGACCAGCTGGCGGGTCGCCCGCAGCGAGATCCTGCGCATGTAGAGCCGGCCGGCCCAGTGTTCGCCGTTGCGGCTCGCGAGCTTGGCCTGCGGCTGGCAGACCTCCCGCAGCTCCTCCAGAACCGGAGCAGCACCCATGCCTTGTCCTTCCGCCCGAGGCTCAACTGCCGCTTGGCGCGGCGGTGATCGGCACAGGCTACAGAGGCGGTCGGCGTGTCCGTCCCGCAGGCCACCGTCCGCGCTCAGGCCACCGTCCGCAGTCCGCCGGGGAGCGCCGCTCCCCTCCCGCGCACCACACGGTGGGCGCAGGCCGCCGCCAGCAACTCGCCCAGCAGGTCCGGGTCGTCGATCTCGAGGCCGAGCAGGGACTCGATGCGTTCGAGGCGCTGGTAGAGCGACTGGCGTCCGATGTGCAGCAGGGCCGCCGTGCGGGTCGGCGAGCAGCCGTTACGCAGGTGGATCTCCAGGGTGCGGACCAGGTCGCTGGGGTGGGCCGCCTCCCAGGCCAGCAGGGGGCCGAGGGCGTGCTGCACCAGGCCCGCCAGCCGTTCCCGGTTGGCGTCCACGCCGCCGCGCGTCAGCTCCCGTTCCAGGGCGAGGGCGCGTGAGGAGGTGACCAACGGGCCGTCGGGTACGCCCGGTTCGGCGGCCGGAACGGTCAGCGCCAGCTCCAGCGTCGTACGGGCCGCGCGCAGGGTGTCGCTCCAGCGCAGCCAGCCGCCGCCCGCGGCGACGGGGTGTCCGACCGCGACGGTGAGGCCCGGCTCGGCGGACGTACGGAAGGCCTCCTGGACCGCCCGGACCGGGTCGCCGGGGCGGTTCGGCGCGGGCAGCGCCAGCAGGGCCAGGACGTCCCCGGGGAACGCGGCCCGCAGGACGCCCGCCCCGCCGAGCAGCCGTACGGCCCGGTCCACCGCCCCGGTCTCCCGGGTGCCGTGCGCGGACACCCCGATCAGGCGGGCGCCGGGGCCGGGGTGGAACCCGGCCAGTGCCGCCCGCGCCTCCACCTCCGGCTGGTTGAGTGCCTGGCGGTCGGCGAGGTCGGCGAGCAGTGCGGCGGTGTGGTCGTCGCCCCACGGCCGGACCACGGTGCGTCCGGACAGGCCGCGGGCGACGATCGCCCGGTTGGCGGCCTCCGTGATCCGTACGAAGGGCACGACCCGGCGCAGCGCCAGCAGCGGCAGGCCGAGACGGTCCGCCTCGTCACTCACCTCGGGAGGCATGTGGGGCAGGGAGCGGCCGATCTCGACGGCGAGGCCGGCGGCGCCCCGGGCGGCCAGCTCGCGGACGTACCGGCGGCGGGTCACCTCGTCGGCGTCGACCAGGCCGAAGCCGTTGGTGAGCAGGAGCTCGCCGCCGTCGAGGAAGTTCGCGCCCTCGTACACCTCACTGGAGTGGACCCAGCGCACCGGCCGGTCCAGGGCTCCTCCCCCGGCGAGCAGCTCGGGCTCGGCGGCGCGCACAGGATCGAGGGCCAGGACTTCGCGGAGGGTGAGTGCGGGCACGGGAACCTCCAGGGCGCTGACATTTCGTCCGGCTACGGGTTGCCGGGAGAGTACTTTCCGCACGTTGCCCTGGTGTTTCGGCCACCGCAGAGTGGGAGCATGCAGCGCATCGACCAGGCACAGGCACGCGAGTGGCTCGCCACCGCCGTCGCCGAGGCCCGCACGGGTCTCGCCGCGGGCGGCATCCCCATCGGAGCCGCCCTCTACGGACCCGACGGCACCCTCCTCGGCCGCGGGCACAACCGCCGCGTCCAGGACGACGACCCCTCCATGCACGCGGAGACGGCCGCATTCCGGGCAGCCGGACGGCAGCGGTCGTACCGGGGGACGACCATGGTCACCACCCTCTCGCCGTGCTGGTACTGCAGCGGTCTGGTCCGCCAGTTCGGCATCTCGCGGGTGGTCGTCGGCGAGGCGGACACCTTCCACGGCGGACACGACTGGCTGGCCGGGCACGGCGTGGAGATCGTGCTGCTCGACGATCCCGAGTGCGCCGGGATGATGCGCGACTTCATCGAGAAGAACCCCGCACTGTGGAATGAGGACATCGGTGACTGACGCCCCCGGCACCCCCGCCGCCCCGGCTCCGCGCATCCCGACCGTGGACCTCGGGCCGTGGCTCGACGGCGGGCCCGAGGTGCGCGCGCGGATCGCCCGTACCGTCGACGAGGCCCTGCAGACCGCCGGTTTCCTCCTGGTCACCGGGCACGGCGTGGACCCGTCGCTGCGGGCCCGCATCCGGGAGGCCGCCCGGGCGTTCTTCGCCCTGCCCGCCGAGACCAAACAGCCCTACACCGCGAAGGTCGGCGGGCGCGGGTGGCTCGGACCGGGGGCCGAGGCCAACGGCTACTCGGAGGGGACCGAGACCCCGCCGGATCTCAAGGAGTCGCTGACCTTCGCGACCCACGAGCCGTTCGAGGACCCGGTCGTCAACGCGGAGTGGTACGCGCCCAACGTGTGGCCCGACGAGGCGCCGGAGCTACGGGAACTCTGTGAGGAGTACCTGGGGCGGATGGCGGAGCTGGAGAAGCGGCTCCTGTCCCTGCTCGGTGAGGCGCTCGGCCTCGAAGCCGACTTCTTCTCCCGGCACATGGACCGTCCGACGTACGGCTTCAACATCAACTGGTACCCGGGGGCCGAGGTCGTCGGCGAGCCCGAACCCGGCCAGTTCCGCATCGGCCCGCACACCGACTTCGGCACCGTGACGATCCTTGACCGGCAGGCCGGCAAGGGCGGACTGCAGGTCTACACGGACGCGGGCGGCTGGGAGGACGCGCCCTTCGACCCGGACGCCTTCACCATCAACATCGGTGACCTGATGGCCCGTTGGACGGGCGACCGCTGGCGCTCGGGCCGCCACCGGGTGCTGCCGCCGCCCGCGGACGCCCCGGCCGAGGAGCTGATGTCCCTCGTCTACTTCGGTGAGTGCACCCCGGGCACGCTCGTCGAGTCCGTGCCGGCGCCGGTGGGACGGGTGGCGTACGAGGCGGTCGACTCGCACACCTACCTGCGGGAGAAGCTGGATTCGATCACCGTCGACTGACCAGATCGACACTTTCGTAACCCAACGGACATCACGCGATCTAGTCCGAACCAACTCCCTCTCCTTACCCTGGAGTTGAACACCACGGGGGGCAGGGGGAGATGCGGTGGGCAGACGGCTGCACGGACGCGGGGCGCTGTTCGACACCGATCCGGCCGGTCTGGCCGCGCGGCTCGTGGGACTGCGTCCGCACCAGCACCGCGCCTGCCCGGTCGAACACCCGCAGGAACTCCCCTTCGTCGTGCTCACCGGCGGACGGGGACTCGGCAAGAGCGCGGCGCTCGGCGAACTGCGCGAGGCGTACCAGGGGCACACCCCGGTCGCGCTGATCGACTGCGAGGACGCCCAGTTCGCGGCGCCGCCGAGCGGCCGGCCCGCCGAGGCCTGGTCCCCGGTGTCGCAGGCGCTGCTCGTGATCGCCGAGCAACTGGCCGAGCCGGTGACCGGCGCCGGGCGGATCACCTTCCCGCGGCTGATGTCGGGGCTGGTCGCGGTGGCCGCGGGCGGCTGGGGCGACGCCGACTCCGAGCGCATCCGGCGCGAGGTCGAGCGGATCCTGCTGCTGAACGAGAGCGGGTCGTGGATCGCCGGGTTCGCCGGGCGGTGGGCCGGGCGGGTCGCCGCCAACGTCGTCGCCGCGGCGACCGGCACCGGACCGCTGGTGTCCTCCGCCATCGAGGCGACCCTGGAGTCCGTCTCCGACAGCTTCGTGCACCGGCGCCACCAGAAGGCCGCCACCTGGTGGCGCGACTACCCCAACGCCGGCCGCAACGCCCGGCGCGGACTGATGCTGCTGTCCGGGCACTTCCGGGCCGGCGGCACCTCCCGCGAGCACGCCGAGCGGTATGTGGTGCGGGCACTGCTCGCCGACCTCGCCGAGGCCTACGCCGGGGTGCTGCCGCGGATGCGGCGCCTCGGGCGTCCGCTCGTCCTGCTCGACAACACCCAGACCGCGCCCGGTCCCGGACTGACCGACGCGGTGCTGCGCGACCGCGCCGACGGCATCCCCGACCAGGTGGTGTTTCTCGGCGCGCTGCGCGGCACCGGGCGCCCGGCCCTGCGCAACGCCGTACGGCGGGCCCTGCCCGAGGTGACCCGGCGCAGCGAATGGACCCCGGACCCGGCCGCCCCGTCCTCCCGGGCGCTGCTGGTGGCGCTGCCCCCGCTCAGCCCCGACGACACCCTGCACCTGATGGGTGCCGCCTGCGCCGAGGCTCCGATGCCACCCCAACTTCCGCACGCCACCCACCGGTTGACCGGCGGCAATCCGCTGGGCATCACCCTGCTCGCCGAGTCCGCCGCCCAGCACCTGCCGGACGTGTCCTCGCTGGGCACGCTGCTCACCGCGGACCTGCGGCTGCACGAGGACCGCGACGGGCGGCCCACCTATCTGGAGCTGCTGGACCGGCTGGTGCCCGCCGACCGCCTCGACGAGCTGACCGTGCTGGCCGCCGCCCACGACCACGACTCGGCCTGCGCGCTCGCCGCCGCCCTCCTCCCCGAAGACTTCGGCCCGGCGGACGTACGTTCCCTGGAGACCCGGCTGGGCGAGGAGGGACTGCCCGCGGTGCCCGGCCGCTTCGTCGGTGACCCCTTCGTACGGACCCTGCTGCTGTTGCGTCTGCACCACCGCGACACCGGCCACGCGCAGTGGCGCACCGCCCACGAGACGCTCGTCGCGCACTACGCGCCGATCGCCGAGGACGACGACCCGGCCCGCGCCCCCTTCCGGCTGCACCACGAACTCGCCCTGGGCGGTGCCGACTCGGCGGTGGCCCACCTGCGCGACACCTTCCCCGTCCAGGACACCCGCACCTGGCTTCGGTCGCTGCGCTTCATCGCCTCGGCGCCCTACTTCCACGCGCACGACGAGGAGGGCCACGACTTCGCCGGGCACGACGACCGGCGGGCCGCCGTCGCGCTCGGCCGCACGGACGCCGGCCACAGCCCGCCGGACGCGGTGGACGCCGTACTACACCTGCGGGTACGGCGGTTGCTGCACGTCGTGTGGCAGCTGACCGACCCGCTGGCGCTGCCCGACCCCAAGGTGAGCGACCGGCTCCGGTTCGAGCTGGAGCAGCTGTCCAACCTGCGGCCCGCGGGCAACGCGCTGCTGTGGCGGGCCTCGCGCGACTGGCCCGGGGACGCGCTCGCCGGGCGGCCCCTGCACATCCCGGACCACGACGAGGACGGGGAGGCGTGATGGCACGCGGATACGGCGTGTGGCTGCGGGAGAGCGTCTGGGAGATCCCCCTGCGCCGCTACCTCGCCCTGCTGCTCAGTGCCGCACTGGTGGCCGGCCTCGTCTTCGCGGTCCGGGCGCTCGCCCACGACGACCGCTCCTGCGCCCCCGGTGTCGTACGGCCCGAGGGCAGCGACGAGTGCGTGGGCGTCGCGACCACGGCGTACGACTTCGGACGCCCCCAACTCCGGGACGCGGTACGGGCGATCGACCGCGAGAACAAGCGGCTGAAGGAGGGCAGCCAGGTGACCGTCGCGGTGATGCTGCCGTTCACCTCCACCGCGCCGGCCAGTCTCAGCGACATCCAGCACGAGTTGCAGGGCGCGTATCTGGCGCAGTACGAGGCCAACCACAGCTCCAACGGCGAGGCCCCGGCCATCCGGCTGGTGCTCGCCAACCCCGGGGCCACCGGCATCTACTGGGCACAGACCGTCGACCGGCTGGAACGGATGGCGAAGGGCGCCGACCGGCTGCGGGCGGTCGCCGGCGTGGGCCTGAGCACGGACAGCAACAAGGCCGCCGTCAAGGAGCTGACCCGGCGCGGCATCCCGGTCGTGGGCTCCTCCATCACCGCCGACGACCTCGCCAACGGCCAGGACGGCAGGGACCCCTTCCCGGGGCTCGCCCGCGTCTCCCCCACCAACACCGACGAGGCCCGCGCGCTGGCCTCCTTCGCCAAGGTGTCGGCGGGCCGGGCCCTGCTGGTGTACGACAAGCCCGGCGACCCCTACACGCGGACCCTCCAGACGTCCTTCGCCAAGCTCATCGAGGGCTCGCCCTACGAGCCGCAGCCCTTCACCCCGCCCGCCGACCGCAGCCAGGAGGGCACCACCGCCAACACCTTCCGGCAGATCACCCACCTGGTGTGCGACACCTCGCCGGGAACCGACACGATCCTGTTCGCCGGACGGCACACCCAGCTGCGGCAGTTCATCAACGCGCTCGGCGGACGCGGCTGCCAGGACCGGAGGTTCACCCTGCTCACCGGGGACGAGGGCTCCTACCTGACCGGCGAGAAGGACCTCGACCGCAGCGCCCTCGCGCACAACCTGTCCGTCCGGTACACCGCCCTCGCCCACCCGGACGCCTGGGCGAAGGACTCCGCGAGGACCGGCGGCTCGGCGCACGACACGCGGATCCTCACCGACCTGCTGGCGAGAAGCGGACGCGAGCCCGTCGGCCCGATCGGCCCGGTGCCCCTGGAGGACGGGCAGCTGATCATCGCCTACGACGCGCTGCGACTGGCCGTGCACGGCATCCGCGAGGCCACGCCGGAGGGCCGGACCGTCCCGCCGCTCGCGGACGTCGGCCTCCAGTGGCCGCAGGTCAAGGGCTCGCTGCGGGTGAACGGGGCCAGCGGCTGGATCTGCCTGGACGTGCACGGCAACCCGTACGACAAGGCCGTACCGATCGTGGAACTCACCCCCGAGGGTGGCTCCCGCTTCGTGCGGATCGCCTGGCCGGAGGGGAAGCCGCCGAGCAAGGAGTGCCTGCCGCCGTCATAGAGGCCGCCTCAGGGGCCGTGCAGCGGCGAAGGCCGGCCCCCGTGACCCGAGTCACAGGAACCGGCCTTCGCCGCGATGTCTCCTCCGAGCGTCACACGCCCGCGTACGAGTGCTTGCCGGAGACGAAGATGTTGACGCCGTAGTAGTTGAACAGCCAGCAGCCGAAGGCGATCAGCGCCAGGTAGGCGGCCTTGCGGCCCTTCCAGCCGGCCGTGGCGCGGGCGTGCAGGTAGCAGGCGTAGGCGACCCAGGTGATGAAGGCCCAGGTCTCCTTGGGGTCCCAGCCCCAGTAGCGGCCCCAGGCGTCGCCCGCCCAGATCGCGCCCGCGATGATCGTGAACGTCCACAGCGGGAAGACCGCCGCGTTGACGCGGTAGGAGAACTTGTCGAGGGACGCCGAGGCGGGCAGCCGCTCCAGGAAGGACGTGGCGAAGCTGCCGGGCTTGCCGCCGTTGGCCAGCTTGTTCTCGTACGAGTCCTTGAACAGGTAGAGGATCGTGGCGA
This sequence comes from Streptomyces sp. NBC_00289, assembly GCF_041435115.1. Lineage (NCBI taxonomy): Bacteria > Bacillati > Actinomycetota > Actinomycetes > Kitasatosporales > Streptomycetaceae > Streptomyces > Streptomyces sp. NBC_00289. The sequence goes on from NZ_CP108046.1 coordinate 4,607,835, forward strand.
CCGCGCCGACGTAGAAGACGGCGCCGCACAGGATCGCCGTCGAGACGTGGATGTACAGCCAGTACGAGTGCAGCGCGGGAACCAGCTGGTCGCTCGCGGTGTACAGGACGGTGACGGCGATGCCGAGGTCGAGCAGGACCGTCGTGATCAGGAACAGGCCGAGCCAGCGCACGTTCTTCCGCAGCGCCAGCAGCGTGAGGTACACGCCGACGGCCACCGTGGAGAAGGTGATGTTGAACTCGTACATGTTGCCCCACGGCGCCCGCTCCACCGAGGCCGCGCGGGCGACGACCCCGGCCAGCTCGACGAGGAAGGCGAGCACGGTGAGGGACACCGCGATCCGGCCGTACAGGTCACCCTGTTCGTCGCCGCCGTGCGCGCCGGGTCCGTCGGGCACGTCCCGCGCACCGGCGGCCGCCCGTACGACGACCTTCGGCCGCTCCAGCACGGCGGTGCCGCCGGCCTGCTGCACGGTGACGGCCGGCGCCCTGGACTTCTGTGCCGAGGTGAGCGCGGCGGCGGTGCGGCCGATCTTGCTGCGGCTGCCGAAGATCCATTCGGTGATGTACGCGAAGAAGGCCAGGGTGTAGACGGCCATCGCGGAGTAGATGAGCGTGTTGCTGGTGCTCGCGAGGTGTTCGTTGGTCGCGACGGCGAGGTCGGTTGCGGCGGCGAGAGTCACTTCGTCTCAGCCCCTTCGGAAGGTGCGACTGGGGGGTCGGGGATAGGGGTGTCGTCGCCCGGCTCCGAAGCGGGGTCGGGGGAATCTGAGGTGTCGGGGTCGGGGGCGCCCGGCGCCTGGTCGTAGAGGATTCCGGCGAGGTCGCCGAGTTCCTCGGGCACCTTGGCGGACTCGCTGCGGCCGAGGCCGCCCATCTCCACGAGGGTGACGCCGTCGGCGCCCCTGACCGCCCGCACCCACACGCGGCGGCGCTGGATGAACAGCGAGGCGGCCAGACCGAAGATCGCGGCGACGGCACCGCCGAGGGCCCAGCCGCTGCCGGGCTGCCGGGTGACCTGGAAGCCGGCCCACTCCTCGACCTTGTCGAAGGTGACCGAGCCGGCGCCGCCGGGAAGCTGCATGGTCTCGCCGGGCTTCAGGTTCTCCCGCAGCAGCTGGCCCTTGGAGTTCTTGAACCCCTTCATGTTGGTCTTGTCGAGCTGGTACACGCTCTGCGGGATGCCCGCGTCGACACCGAGGTCGCCGTGGTACGCCGCCAGGTTCAGCACGGGGTTCATCAGCGCCGGGAACTGCGAGACGACCGCGGTGTTCGCGCCGCCGTACGTCGGCAGGAAGAAGGCCTGGAAGCCGAGCTGTTCCTTGACGCCCTGCGCGTTGCGGTAGCCGTCCATGACCTTGGCGGCGCCGGAGGAGGTGACGTTGGAGTCGAGCGGCAGCAGCGGAACGGCGTCGCGGTAGACGACCTTGCCCTTGCTGTCGCGGACGGTGAGCACGGGCGCGTAGCCGTGGCTGACGAGGTACACCTTCGAGTCGCCGACCCGCAGCGGCTCGTTGACCTTGATGGTGGTCCGCTTGTCCTTGCCGTAGGCGCCCACTCTGTAGGAGAGGTCGGCCTGGAAGGTGCGCGGGGTGCCCCGGTTGGGGCCGGTGAGCTCGTAGGTGCCCGTGAACTTCTTCAGGGTGAAGCTGAACGGGTCCAGGTCGTCCTGGCTGAAGAGGTTGCCGGACTTGAAGTCGTCGTACTGGGTGAGGGTGTTGGAGAACCCGCCGCCCTCCACGATCAGCTTGTCGCCCTCCGACTTGTACAGCTGGCCCCAGGCGAAGGCGGTCAGCATCACGATCAGCGCGATGTGGAAGGCGAGGTTGCCGACCTCCCGCAGATAGCCCTTCTCGGCGGCGACGGCGTCACCGGCGAGGTGCGCCCGGAAGCGGCGCCTCTTCAGCAGCGCGAGCGCCGCCTCACGGACCTGCTCGGGCTCGGCCTCGGTGCGCCAGGAGGTGTAGGCGGGCAGCCGGGTCAGGCGCCGCGGGGCGCCCGGCGGCCGTCCGCGCAGCTGGCCCACGAACTGCCAGGTGCGGGGCACGATGCAGCCGATGAGCGAGACGAACAGCAGGATGTAGATCGCCGAGAACCACACCGAGCCGTAGACGTGGAACAGGCCGAGTTTGTCGTAGACCGGCGCGAGGAAGGTGTGCCGGTTCTCGAAGTCGGCGACCTTCGACGCGTCGACGTTGGTCTGCGGGATCAGCGAGCCGGGGATCGCGCCGAGCGACAGCAGCAGGAGCAGCAGCAGCGCGACCCGCATCGAGGTGAGCTGCCGCCAGAACCAGCGGGCCCAGCCGACCGGTCCGAGGGCGGGCAGGCCCGCCGTCTCCTCCTGGGGGGCGGTGGACAGCTGGGAGCCGGCGGCACCGAGGTCCTGGTCGTCGGCCCGGTCCGCGGCCGCGGCCGCGTCGGTGCCCGTCTTCATCGTCCCGCTCATCGCTCAGATCCCCACAGTGAAGCCGTTGGACCAGGTCTGCATCTCCTGCACGATCCGGTCCCACGCGCCGGTCAGCAGCAGCACACCGGTCACGATCATCATGGTGCCGCCGATGCGCATGACCCAGACGTAGTGGCGCTTGACCCAGTCGAACGCGCCGAGCGCCTTGCGGAAGGCGACCGCGGCGAGCACGAACGGCAGGCCGAGACCCAGGCAGTACGCGACCGTCAGTATGGCCCCGCGGCCCGCGCTGCCCTCGTTGAAGGACAGGAACTGCACGGAGGCGAGGGTCGGACCGATGCACGGTGTCCAGCCGATGCCGAACAGGGCACCGAGCACGGGGGCCCCGGCCAGCCCCGCCACCGGCCGCCGGTGGAAGCGGAACTCGCGCTGGGTGAGCCAGGGCATCAGACCCATGAAGAAGACGCCCATGAGGATCATGAGCACACCGAGCACCGTGGTCAGGGTTCCCTTGTACTCCTGGAGCGTCTGCCCGAAGTACCCGAAGAAGGCCCCGCCGGAGACGAACACGGCCGTGAAGCCGAGGACGAACAACGAGGCACCGGCGACCATGCGCCCCCGGCGGGCCTCGGCCAGGTCGGTGCCGCTGACTCCGGTGACGTAGGACAGGTAACCGGGCACGAGCGGCAGGACGCACGGGGAGAAGAAGGAGACGAGGCCGCCGAGCAGGGCGACGGGGAAGGCCACCAGCAGGGCCCCGTTGAGGACCGTCTGGTTCTCCGCGGCGAGCGTGGACACTCCGGTCACGTCACTTCTCCGCGAGGACGGGCTTGAGCATGGAGCGCAGCTTGTCCTCGCTGAGCGCCTGCAGCGCCCGCGCCGCGACCCTGCCGTCCCGGTCGATGACCAGGGTGGAGGGGATCAGCTGCGGGTTGAGCGTGCCCTTCTTGAAGCGGAGCATCAGCTTGCCCGTCGGGTCGTACAGGCTCGGGTAGGTGATCCCGTAGTCGGCCTCGAAGGCCTTCGCCGGACCGACGCTGGTGTCCCGGGTGTTGATGCCGACGAACTGCACACCCTGGCCCTTGACGTCCTGGTAGACCTTCTCGAAGTTCTTCGCCTCGGCCCGGCAGGGCGGGCACCAGGAGCCCCATACGTTGAGGACGACGACCTTGCCCTTGTAGTCGGCGACGTCCAGCCGGGTGCCGTTGACGGTCTCGCCGGCCAGTTCGGGGGCGACGCTCCGCCCGTCCTTGGCGACGGTCGCGATGCCGTTGGTACCGGTGACGAAGTTGGTGTTGCCGGAGCCGCCGGACGTGCCACCGGAACCGCACGCCGACAGCGTCAGCGCGGCGACCGCGGCACCGGCGGTGAGCAGGGCGGCGCGGTTACGCGTACGCGTCGGGCGGTTCGTGCTGTTCAAGCGCAGGGAGGCGCGGCTGGCGGCACTCATGTGAAAAGTTTCGCATGTCCGTTCCGGGGATCTTGCGCACCCCCCTTGGGGGCGGAAACCCGCATTTCAGGCGGCCTGCCCGGAGCCCTCTCCGGAGTCCTCCTCGGCGGACTGCCCGGCGGACTGCCCGGCGGACTTCGAGGTGTCCTTGAGGAACTCCTTCCAGCCACCGGCCGGCTGCTGCCCGACGTCGAGGGTGCGCAGCTTGGCGAGCACCTCGGGCCGCTGCACGTCCAGCCAGTCCGCGAACTGCCGGAAGGAGACGAGGCGTACGTCCTCGCCCTTCTCCTTCTCCCGCGCGATGTACGTGAACGCCTCCTCGACGGCGTCCATGTAGATGCCGCCGTTCCACTGCTCGAAGTGGTTGCCGACGAAGAACGGAGCACGATTTGTCTCGTATGCCCGCTTGAAGCCCGCTATGTACGTCTGGGACGCCTGCTGCCGCCAGGCCGGGTAGTTGTGGGCGGGCGCGTTCGTCGAGTTGACCGACTGGTTGGCCAGCAGGTTGTAGTCCATCGACAGGACCTCGAAGCTGTGGCCACTCATCGGGATCGCCTGCAACGGCAGGTCCCAGATCCCCTGCCGACGCTCCGGCCAGATCTGCCGGCCGCCGGGCGAGGAGGCGTCGTAGCGCCAGCCGAGCTCGCGGGCGGTGGGCAGCAGGTTGTTCTGGCCGAGGAGACAGGGCGTACGACCGCCGACGAGCTCCTTGTCGTAGTCGAAGGGCAGGGCCGGCAGATCGGTCCACCCCGTGTTGGTGCGCCACTCCTTCACGAAGGACTTGGCCTGGTCTATCTCGCTGCGCCACTGCTGGGGCGTCCAGTTGCCGACGGTGCCGTAGCCCGAGCAGAAGTGGCCGTTGAAGTGCGTGCCTATCTCGTGACCCTCGAGCCAGGCCCGCCGCACGTTCGTCAGCGTCGCCCTGACGTGCTCGTCGGTGAGGTAGCCGATGTCGGAGGCACCGCGCGGGTTGTTCGGCGGGTCGTACAGCCGCTTCTTCGACTCGGGCAGCAGATACAGCCCCGAGAGGAAGAAGGTCATGTGCGCCTCGTGCCGCTTGGCGAGGTCCAGGAAACGCGGGAAGAGACCGTTGCCGACCTCACCGGCACCGTCCCAGGAGAAGATCACGAACTGCGGCGGGGTCTGCCCCGGCTCCAACGGCTCGGGCTTCCTGGGCTGGTGGGGCTGCTTGCCGGTGAAGGAGGTGGAGCCGTCGCCGAGGGGGCGGGCGGGGTGCGGAGTACTGCCGGATCGCTTGCCGCCGGAACCTCCGGCATGGTTCGGCCCGTCTGACGGCGTGAGGGTGCCGCATCCCGCGAGTCCGACGGCGGCCGCGGCGCCCGCGCCGAGACCGAGCATTCCCCTTCGGGTGTGAGAGCGCATTGCATCCCCGTTCGTCACGTTCTCCGGTGGTCACCCATTCAGAGGACGTGACGAACGGGTAGGTTCCCGTCGGACACGTGTATTCAGCAACAAATGTCACGAACGTGTCAGGACGCCGTTCGGGACACTCGGGAGACGCCTTCCTCAGGCGCCGAACGCCTTGCCCTGCCCCTTCACCGGCCTGGCACCCGCGAGGAGATGAGCCGGCACCAGATCGCGGGCCGGCTCGGTGTAGCCGACGGCCACGATCCTGTCGCCGTGGTACGTGAAGCTCGTCAGGGACGCGAGCGTGCACTGCCGCTTGCGCGGGTCGTGCCACAGCCGCCGCCCCTCGACGTCGCTGCGCACGATCCAGATCGGCAACTGGTGGCTGACCAGCACCGCCTCATGCCCGCGGGCCGCGTCCCTGGCGGCGTCCAGCGCCCCCCTCATCCGCGCGACCTGCTCGACGTACGGCTCACCCCAGGACGGCTTGAACGGGTTGACCAGGTGCTTCCAGTTCTCGGGCCGGCGGAGCGCGCCGTCGCCCACACCGAAGGTCTTGCCCTGGAACACGTTCTCGGCCTCGATCAGCCGCTCGTCGGTCCCGATGTCCAGCCCGTGCGCCTTGGCGATCGGCGCCGCCGTCTCCTGCGCCCGCTCCAGCGGCGAGGCTACGACGTGGGTGATGTCCCGCGAGGAGAGGTGCTCAGCGACCCGGTCGGCCATCCGGCGCCCGAGGTCGGAGAGGTGGTACCCGGTGAGCCTGCCGTAGAGCACCCCGTCCGGGTTCGCGACCTCACCGTGCCGCATGAGGTGGACGACGGTGGTCTCGCCGTCGGGGTTGCTGTCGCTCCGACCGTTGTTGTCGCCGGTCCGGCTGTTCTGGGAGCTCATGCTGCCGTGGCCTCCGCCGCCGCTCGGGCCGCCGCCGGAAGGGCGTCGGCGATGCGCTGGACGGCCCGCTCGTCGTGGGCCGTGGACACGAACCAGGACTCGAAGGACGAGGGCGGCAGATAGACGCCGTTCGCCAGCAGCGAGTGGAAGAAGGCGGTGTAGCGGAAGGACTCCTGCTTCTTCGCGTCCTCGTAGTCACGGACCGCGCGGTCCGTGAAGAACACGGAGAACATGTTGGAGGCGTTCTGCACACGGTGCGCGACGCCCTCCTTGGACAGGGCCTCGGTGACCAGGGACTGGATCTGCGCGGAGACCGCGTCGACCGTGTCGTACGCGGCCTCGTCCAGGAGGCGCAGCTGAGCCAGCCCGGCGGCGGTGGCGACCGGGTTCCCGGAGAGGGTGCCGGCCTGGTAGACGGGCCCGGCGGGCGCGAGGTGCGCCATGACGTCGGCACGGCCGCCGAAGGCGGCCGCGGGGAAGCCGCCGCCCATGACCTTGCCGAAGGTCATGAGGTCGGGCTTGACCCCGTCGATGCCGCACCAGCCTGCCCTGCTGGTACGGAAGCCGGTCATGACCTCGTCGGAGACGAAGAGCGCGCCGTTCTTCCGGCAGGTGTCCTTGAGGCCCTGGTTGAACCCGGGCAGCGGCGGCACGACACCCATGTTGCCGGGCGAGGCCTCGGTGATCACACAGGCGATCTCGCCGGGGTGCCGGTGGAACGCCTCCTGCACGGCCTCGAGGTCGTTGTACGGCAGGACGATGGTGTCGCCGGCCTGGGCCCCGGTGACGCCGGGCGTGTCCGGCAGGGCGAACGTGGCGACGCCCGAGCCCGCCGCGGCGAGCAGCGAGTCGACGTGACCGTGGTAACACCCGGCGAACTTGATCACCTTGGTGCGCCGGGTGAACCCGCGCGCCAGCCGGATCGCCGACATGGTCGCCTCGGTGCCACTGGACACCAGCCGCACCTGCTCCAGGGGCTCGATCCGGTCCACCATCTCCTCGGCGAGCGCGACCTCGCCCTCACCGGGCGTACCGAAGGAGGTGCCCCGTGAGACGGCGTCCTGCACGGCGGCGATCACGTCGGGCTGCGCGTGCCCGAGGATCATGGGCCCCCAGGAACACACCAGGTCGACGTACTCGCGCCCGTCGGCGTCGGTCAGGTACGGGCCGGTGCCGGACACCATGAACCGGGGCGTGCCGCCGACGGCGCGGAAGGCTCGTACCGGGGAGTTCACGCCACCGGGTGTGACGGTCGCCGCACGGTCGAACAGTGCCTGCGACACGGGCGCTTCGTATGAATAGGGCAGTTCGCTCATGACCTGCGACTTCTCCGACTTCTCGGACTCCGGTTGCCAGTGACCTCCTCAGAGTAGGCCAGCCGCGGCGGACGTCCGGGAGCGGCGGCCGGCCCGCTGCCGACCGGACACACCGTCCCGGTTCTGCGCTGTCTGCGAAACTGGACCCCGATAGACGCAGCTCACAGGGACCATGGTGTCGAGGGGGTGCGAAGATCCTGCGGGCAGGTGTTTCACCGCACGTTTCGGCGGGCGGCCGTGGGGGAGGTCACTGACACGATGATCGGGTTGCGCGGCGGGGGCCACGCGTCCTAGAAAAGCAGTCGGGTGGAGATATGCATCGCGGTGGCGGACTGGGCGAGGGGACTGACGACCTGGGTCCTCGACGTGCCAGGCGGGGACGGCACCGGCGCGAGGCTGAGGAAGCCGCCGAGGCCCGTCAGGGGCACGGTGGACCGAGTGAGTCCGAGCGGCTCGACCAACGGGTCGAGCAGCTGAGGGCGGGGAGCGGGAATGGTGGTCGGGTGGGGGTGACGTACAAGTACTTCGGCGCGCCTGACGGTGCGACCGCGGCCCGCGTCCCGATCTCGATGCGCCCCGAGGAACTCGGCGGCGACGAGCTCGGCATGAACGGCATGTTCACCAAGATCAAGCCGGAGACGATGGCCGCCATGGTGCTCACCGGCATAGAGGGCGTCCCGCTCAACAAGGTCCCGCCCCTGGAACTGGTCGTCCTGCACCCCGACTACGCGGTCGTCAAACTCCCGATGACGGTCGTCGACCCGCTGCGAGGCATAGGCGAGGAAGCGGTCGGCGCGGCAGCCTTCATCTGGTCGACGGTCCCGGACCGGGGCGGCCCCCGAGACGCGTTCAACGTCTACCAACTGCTGCACGAATGGCAGGACTTCAGCCACAGGTTGCATGAGGCGGGGCACCAGCCGTACTGCCTGGTCTGGCCCTGAGCCGGCTGTTCGACGTCGACAGCCACCGGAGGCCGGTCCGTGGGGACCGGCCTCGGTGCACGCGTACAGGGTTCAGCTGACGCTGATCTTCTGCGTGAGCGTGTCCCCGGCGGGGCGCTTTATCTTGACGTTCTGCTTGGTGAAGGAGTCGTCCGCTCCGTCCGGGTCCTCACAGACGACTGTGACCTTCGCCAGCGTTCCGGCCTTCGGAATGTTCAGGAACTTCAGGGCGCCGAAAGTCGCCGACTCCTCGTCCGCGTCGATGGTCTTCGACTTCTTCTCCGCCGGATTGGTGGCGGTGGTCACGGTCACCTTGTTGGGGACCGAGTCATTGGCGAATCGTCCGCAGCTTGCCGTCACCACGAGATTGACCTTCGGACTGTCGGGGTCGGCATGCGCCGATCCGACGGTCACGGGATTGACGACCGCGAGAGCGGCCAGCGCCGCGACGGCGCTCCCGATGAACTTCACATTCCTGCGACGAGCCTGGACAGGCATTGCAGCCTCCCTGGTTGTTTGGACGGCACTGTCGAGTCGACGGCCCGCGACACCACAACTGACTCACGCGGGCGCCGCGTAGGTCGGGTCGGTAGGCGCGTCCATTTCAGTCAGCGGCGGACGTGGAACTCGGCCTCCGCGGCTTGGAATCCTTTCGGCCCGGACGTCTCGCCCTGAATGAGTTCCTGAGCGGCTTGGCCGACATTGACGCATCGAAGGTTCCACAAACCAAAGTTCCACAGCACCCTCTCGCGCGCAAGCGCGATACTGCATTAAGGAATGCAGTAATGCAGGCGAGGTTTTCATGAAATGCGAATGACCGGGAATTTGAATGCGTAAAGAAAGTCGGAACCCTTTCGTCATTCAATCTCCGCCGATGCCGCCTACCGGTCCCGGAGGTCGCTCAGAACAGCGGCCGCGAGGGCCTGGTCGACGGTGAGACGGTGCACCAGAGTGCGGAAGACCTCGGCGAGGGACACGTCGACCACATCCAGTTCCACGGCGGCATTGCCCGTCCACTGCTTCAGCCGACGGTGCAGCACCGGATCCAGGTCCACCGTCAGACGCACCGGGCGGGTACGCCCGACCCCTGGCCGCGACTTTCCGGCCCGCCCTCTCCGGCCGTCGGCGCCGGTCGGACTCTCCTCGCGATCGGTCGCGCTCTCATGGTCATCGATCACGGCGTCACCGCCTTTCGTCACCTGGTGGGCACTGCTGCCGGCTGGATCACCCACCGGCGGACGACGGCTGCCGCATACGAGACCCGCTGCGCCGCATCGCCGTCCACGACCAGGGCCGCCCGGCCCACGCCACAGTGGTCACATTGAGTGATGCTAATGACCCGTAGGGCAACGTGCAGCCGGGGCCCGGCCAACGAGTGAACCCCGGAAGCTCGTCGTCGACTCCGGTCACCCACGCCTCCCGCGACTACCCGCCCCCCACCGTGAACCCGATCACCGACCCGCCCCCCTCCCGCTCGGAGGCGAACGGTGCTCCGCCGTGGGCGAGGGCCACCTCGCGCACGATGGACAGGCCCAGGCCCGAGCCGGGCAGGGAGCGGGCGGCGGCGGCGCGGTAGAAGCGGTCGAAGATGCGCACGAGGTCGCCCTCGGCGACGCCGGCACCTCGGTCCAGGACCTCGACACGGACCGGCCCGGCGACCGACGGTCCCGGTCCCACCGAGCCCGTGACGGCGATCTCGATGGGCGCCGTGCCGTCCCGGTCGAACTTCGCCGCGTTCTCGACCAGGTTGGACACCGCTCGCTGGAGCATGGCGGGGCGTCCGTCGGTGACGGTGTCGCCGAGCGCGTGGACGAGGACGACCCGGCCGGTACGGCGCCGCGCCAGGCCCGCCACGTCCTCGGCGATGTCGGCGAGGTCGACCCGTTGCGGCGGTTCGTTGTCGGACTGGCCGGCCGCGAGGTCGACGAGCTCGTTGACCAGGTCGGTCAGCTCGCGGGCCTCCTGGCTGAGGTCGGCGACGAGTTCCTCGCGGGTGTCGGGCGGCAGCTCGTCGATCCTGCGCAGCAGCGAGATGTTCGTGCGCAGCGAGGTCAGCGGTGTCCGCAGTTCGTGCCCCGCGTCCTGGACCAGGCGCCGCTGGTCCTCCTCCGACTGGGCGAGGCGGCCGAGCATCCGGTCGAAGGCGCGGCCGAGGCGGCCCACCTCGTCGTAGCCGGTGACGGGCACGTCGATGCCGAGCCGACGGGTGCGGGCGACGTCCTCGGCGGCCGAGGTGAGGATCACCAGGCGCCGGGTGATGCGCCGGGCCAGCCACCAGCCGAACAGTCCCGCCGCGACGACCACCGCCGCCATCAGGATCAGTGTCCGCCGCTGTAGCGCCCGCAGCAGGTCCTCGGTGTCGCTGAACTCCTGCGCGACCTGCACCGCGCCCCGGCCGCCGCCGAGGGAGACGGTCGCGATGCGGTAGATGTCGTCGCCGACGTCGACCTCCTTGTGCTCGGTCATCCGCCCGGCCGGGACGGCGGCCGCGTGCCTCCGGTCGGCGGCGGTGACCGGCAGCGGCGGACTGCCGGCGTCGACGACCCCGCCGCCCGGCCCCAGCACCTGCACGTCCGTGCGGGCCGGCCGCACGATGTCGTGCCCGGGGGCCGCCGAGGAGAAGTCGTCCGGCGCCATCCTGTGCTGCCGTACCTCGTCCCGGAGGTCCTGCACGACCTCGTCGAAGACGGACTCCTGGTCCACGCGGACGAGCCGGGCCGCGGCGCCGTACGACAGGACGCCGACGAGGACGGTGACGGCGGCGGTGACGGCCGCGAACGACACCACGAACGTGGTCCGCAGCGATCGGAGCCGGGGCCGCCGACTGTCGAGCAGCCGCCCCAGTCGGCTCACTCAGTCCTCCCGCAGCACGTAACCCACACCGCGCACCGTGTGGATCAGCTGCGGCGCGCCCGGCTCGTCGAGCTTGCGGCGCAGGTAGCCGACGTAGACGGCGAGGTTCTTGGAGCCGGGGCCGAAGTCGTAGCCCCAGATGCGGTCGTAGATGGTGGCGTGGTCGAGGACGATGTCGGCGTTGCGCACGAGAAGTTCGAGCAGCTCGAACTCGGTGCGGGTCAGCTCCAGCTCGCGTTCGCCGCGCCAGACCCGGCGCGCCTGCGGGTCCATCCGCACCCCGGCCGCCTCCAGGTACCGCTCGGGCGCCTGCCTCGGTCCGCCGGCGAGGGCACCGCTGCCGACCGGCCCGGTGGCGACCGCACCGGCGGCCGGAGCCGCTGCCGGACCGGCGGCCTGGCCGACCGTGCCGGTGTCCGGGGCGCTGACCGGGCTGGTCCGGCGCAGCAGCGCCCGCAGCCGGGCGAAGACCTCCTCCACGTCGAACGGCTTGACGACGTAGTCGTCGGCGCCCGCGTCCAGGCCCGCGATGCGGTCCGCGGTCTCCACGAGCGCCGTCAGCATCAGGATCGGTGTGCGGTCCCCCTCCGCGCGCAGGACCCGGCAGACCTGGAGCCCGTCGATTCCGGGCATCATCACGTCCAGCAGGAGCACGTCCGGCGGGGTGCGGTGGGCCTGCGCCAACGCCTCGACGCCGTCGGCGACCGCGGTGACCCGGTAGCCCTCCAGCGTCAGGGCCCGCTCGAGGGCGTGACGGATGGCGCGGTCGTCTTCGGCGAGCAGCACGGTTCGGGGCACGGATTCAGTGTGCCAAGCCCTCACGGTCGTACGACGTGATGAGCAGCTCACCGGCCGTCCTTCTTACTGGCCTCTCACCCGTGGGAGCGCAACCCGGCCGAGGCGCCTACCGTCCTCTCACCCCGCGGACCCGAGCGCGGCGAGCTGCTGCGCGAAGGGCACGACCTCGAGGTCTCCGGCGCGGACCTTTCCGTCCCGGGCGGCCGGTACGGTCCTCGCGGCCGGGCGTGCCGCCTCGGACCCGTCGGCCCCCTCGGACCCGCCGTTCGCCACGGATCCGCCGTTCACCACGGGCCCGCCCTGCGCCGCCGACAAGCCGGTCATCAGCCTGGTCAGCTCCGCCGCCGCCCGCTCGATGCGCCCCTCCAGTCCCTCGGCGCCCCAGTCCTCCGAAGCGGCGTACACGCCGGTCGGGACGACCACGGCCCGCAGGTAGGAGAAGAGCGGACGCAGGGCGTGCTCCAGGACCAGCGAGTGCCGTGCGCTGCCGCCGGTCGCGGCGATCAGCACCGGCTTGCCGGTGAGCGCGTCCGGGTCGAGCACGTCGAAGAAGGACTTGAACAGCCCGCTGTACGACGCCGAGAACACCGGGGTGGCGACGACCAGGCCGTCCGCCCCCGTCACAGCGTCGAGCGCGGCGGACAGGGCCCGTCCGGGAAAGCCGCTGGTGAAGTGGTGCGCGATCTCCACCGCGAGCTCGCGCAGCTCCACCACCTGGATCTCGGCCGGGGCATCGGCCGGGGTCTGCCGGCCGACCGCGGCGGCCAGCCGGTCGGCCAGCAGCCGCGTGGACGACGGGACGCTCAGTCCCGCCGAGACGACGACGAGCTTCATGCGACGGTCTCCTTCTCCTTCTTCGCGGCGGCGAGCAGGGACTGGTGGGTCGGCGCGTCCGGCACGTCGGCCGGGCGGTTCTTGGCGAACTCCTCGCGCAGGACCGGCACGACCTCCTCGCCGAGCATGTCGAGCTGCTCCAGCACGGTCTTCAGCGGCAGCCCGGCGTGGTCCACCAGGAACAGCTGGCGCTGGTAGTCGCCGGCGTACTCGCGGAAGGCCAGCGTCTTCTCGATGACCTGCTGCGGGGAACCGACGGTCAGCGGTGTCTGGTCGGTGAAGTCCTCCAGGGACGGCCCGTGCCCGTACACCGGGGCGTTGTCGAAGTACGGCCGGAACTCGCGCACCGCGTCCTGCGAGTTGTGCCGCATGAAGATCTGTCCGCCGAGGCCCACGATGGCCTGCTCGGGCGTGCCGTGCCCGTAGTGCGCGTACCGGGCCCGGTACAGCTCGACCATCCGCTTGGTGTGGTCGGCCGGCCAGAAGATGTTGTTGTGGAAGAAGCCGTCACCGTAGTAGGCGGCCTGCTCCGCTATCTCGGGCGAGCGGATCGACCCGTGCCAGACGAACGGGGGTACGTCGTCCAGCGGGCGGGGCGTGGACGTGAAGCCCTGGAGCGCCGAGCGGAACTTCCCGTCCCAGTTCACGACGTCCTCGCGCCACAGGCGGCGCAGCAGGGCGTAGTTCTCGATGGCGAGGTTGATGCCCTCGCGGATGTCCTGCCCGAACCAGGGGTAGACCGGGCCGGTGTTGCCGCGGCCCATCATCAGGTCCACCCGCCCGTCGGCCAGGTGCTGGAGCATCGCGAAGTCCTCGGCGATCTTCACCGGGTCGTTCGTGGTGATGAGGGTGGTGGAGGTGGAGAGGATGAGCTTCTCGGTCCGCGCCGCGATGTGGCCGAGCATCGTGGTGGGGGACGACGGCACGAACGGGGGGTTGTGGTGCTCGCCGGTCGCGAAGACGTCGAGGCCGACCTCCTCGGCCTTCAGCGCGATGGCGACCATGGCCTTGATGCGCTCGCGCTCGGTCGGCATACGGCCCGTGGTGGGGTCCGCCGTGACGTCACCGACGCTGAAGATCCCGAACTGCATGATCGCTCACCCTCCAAGTTGTTGACGGTTCAACTATACCCGTCCAACCGGACCCCGCACCCGGGTATTCCCCCACCGTGTTCCCCACCTCCCGACGGCACGCGCGAGTGTCAGTGCCCCGTCCTACGATCGCCGCATGGCCGCCCCACGCCGTGACACCCGAGGCATCGTCGACGCCGCGGAACTACTCGCCCGAGTCCGCTTCCGCCGCCGCGAACCCGCGCCTGCCCTGCGCCCCTACCTCGAGCACTACTGGCTGATCGACTGGGACCTGACCCAGCCGTACGCCTCCCACGTGGTCCCGCACCCGTCGGTGAACGTCGTCTTCCAGCGGTACGGGGACGAGGCGCCGTTCGCCGAGGTCTCGGGGATCGGGCTCGACCTGTTCACGCAGAAGCTGGAGGGGGCCGGCCGGGTCTGCGGGATCCAGTTCAGGCCGGGCGGCTTCCGCCCCTTCGCACCGGCCCGGGCGGTCTCGGACTGGACGGGCCGGCGGGTCCGCTTCCCCGAGATCCCCGAGGTCTTCCCGGCAGCCGACCCCGCCGCCGTCCTGTCCCCCGACGACGAGGACGCCCGCGTCGCCGCCCTCGACACCTTCCTCCTGGGTCTCGACCCGCGCCCCGACCCCCAGGCCGAGCTCGCGATGACCCTCGTCGACCGCATCCGCACCGACCGCACGATCCGCCGCGTCACCGACTTCGCCCGCGCGGAGGGCATGTCCGTGCGGGTCATGCAGCGACTGTTCGCCGCGTACGTCGGTGTCGGACCCAAGTGGGTCGTCCTGCGCTACCGCATCCACGAGGCACTGGAGCACGCGGAGACCGAGACGGCGATCGACTGGGCCGCCCTGGCCGCCGGCCTCGGCTACGCCGACCAGGCCCACCTGGTACGCGACTTCACCGCCACGGTGGGAGTACCACCCACCGCATACGCCGCGAGCACGGCGACCTCACGCGGCGGGAGCGCGGCGGGCGATTGACCGGGGCGGCCGGACGGGCGGGCGAGCGGGCGATGGGCCGCAGGACCGCAGGACCCCCGGCCGCAGGACCGCAGGACCCCCGGCCGCAGGACCGCAGGACCCCCGGCCGCAGGGCCGCAGGACCGCAGGACCGCCCCCGGCGTGCGGCCCTGCGGCCCGCACCCGCACCCGCACCCGCAGCAGCCGGCTCAGGGGATGAGTACCAGGCGTCCCCGTACTCCGCCCTCCGCGAGTCGGGCGTGGGCCTTCGGGGCCTCGTCCAGGGTGTAGGTGTCGGCGACGCGCAGGGTCAGAACACCCTCGTCCACCAGCCCGGCCAGTTCGGCCAGGCGGGCCCCGTCGGCCTTCACCCCGACGGCCGTCGTCCGCACCCCGCGTACCGGAGCCGGGGCGGCCTGCGGAATGACGCCGACGAAGACTCCCCCGTCCCGCACCCACGCCAGGGCCGTCTCGTTGAGGATCGCCGCGTCGAGGACGGCGTCCACGCTGCCCGCCCCGACGGCGTCGCTCGCGAAGTGCGCGGCCCCCAGGGACCGTACGAACTCCTCGTCGCTCTCCCGGGCCAGCGCGGTCACCGACACCCCCCGCTGGGCGGCGAGTTGGACGGCGTACGCGCCGACCGCACCCGCGGCACCCGTCACCAGCAGTGACTGCCCCGGCGTCAACTCCAGCAGATCCAGGGCCTGTACGGCGGTCAGGGCGTTCAGCGGCAGCGTCGCCGCGTGGACCGCGTCGACCGTCGTCGGCGCCTTCGCCACGGCGTCCGAGTCGACGACGACGTACTCGGCGTGCGTACCGAGCGGCTGCCCCATGCCGAAGAACAGCGCCACCACCTCGTCCCCGACACTCCACGCTTCCCCGGAGGGGGTGTCCCCGGCGGGTCCCGTCGCGTCCACGGTCCCCGCGACGTCCCAGCCGAGCCCGTTCTGGCGGCCCTCTCCCCCGAAGACGCCCGCGCGCACCCCGGCGTCGACGGGGTTCAGCGTGGCCGCCGCGACCTTGATCCGCACCTGTCCCGCGGCCGGCTCCGGCAGCGCTGTCTCCACTATCCGTACGGCCTCGGGCCCACCGAACGTCGTTACCACTGCAGCGCGCATGACTGACAGCTCCCTTTTTGTCGCTGTTGGCCTCGGTATCTCCTCAGCCGTCAGCAACCCTAGGAAGAGCTACTATCCATTGGTAAGTAGTTACCCGAAGGTGCGTTCCTACCCCCGAAGTGTGCGGAGGCCACGACCATGGCGACCATGACCGCGGCTCAGCGGCGCGAGCAGGCCCGAGTCGAGTACGACGCGTTCATCCGGGGCTGCCCCACGAACCAGCTCCTGGAGCGCATCAGCGACAAGTGGGTCAGCCTGGTCGTCGCCGCGCTCGCCACCGGCCCCATGCGCTACAGCGACCTCGGCCGCCGGATCGCCGGTGTCAGCCCGAAGATGCTCACCCAGACACTGCGGTCGCTGGAACGCGACGGCATCCTCACCCGCACGGTCACCCCGTCCGTCCCGGTCCGCGTCGACTACGAGCTCACCCCGCTGGGTCTGAGCCTGTGCGGGCTGCTCGTCGCGGTGAAGGACTGGGCGGAGAGCCACATCGGGCAGGTGCACGAAGCGCGCGAGCTGTACGACGCGGAGAGCCCGGACAGCTGAGCCGGGCAGGAGACGTCACCGGAGCGGACGCCGGGCACCCTCCCACAGGTCACGCTTGGGTGGCGCGGAGGGCCGCCGACCCGCGTGCGAAGCTGCCCGCATGGTCATCCTCCGGTCCGCCACCCTCTTCGTCGTCGCCGCGTTCTTCGAGATCGGCGGCGCGTGGCTGGTCTGGCAGGGCGTGCGCGAGCAGCGCGGCTGGCTCTGGGCAGGCGGCGGTGTCCTCGCCCTCGGGGCGTACGGCTTCGTCGCCACGTTTCAGCCGGACGCCCACTTCGGCCGCATCCTCGCCGCGTACGGCGGGATCTTCGTGGCCGGTTCGATCCTGTGGGGCGTGGTCGCGGACGGCTACCGCCCGGACCGCTGGGACATCGCGGGCGCGCTGATCTGCCTGGCCGGCATGGCGGTGATCATGTACGCACCGCGTGACAGCTGAGCGGCGGCCGCGGTGGACCTCGGAACGCCCGGGCGGCCCGCCCGCCTATCCTGGCCGGACAAGGTTCCGATCACGTCCGAGGAGCAGCCCATGGCCCCCGCCGCCCCGTCCGCCGCCTCCCGCATCGCGATAGTCACCGGTGCCAGCGGCGGAATCGGCGCCGCCACGGCACGACAGCTCGCCGCGGCCGGCTACCGCGTGGTCCTCACCGCGCGCCGCAAGGACCGGATCGAGGCGCTGGCCGAGGAGATCAACGCGGCGGGGCACCAGGCGACCGCGTACGCCCTCGACGTCACCGACCGGGCCGCGGTCGACGAGTTCGCCACCGCCTTCAGGACGATCGGCGTGCTGGTCAACAACGCGGGCGGCGCCCTCGGTGCCGACCCGGTCGCGTCGGGCGATCCGGCCGACTGGCGTCAGATGTACGAGACGAACGTCATCGGCACCCTCAATCTCACGCAGGCCCTGCTCCCCGCGCTCACGGCGAGCGGTGACGGCACCGTGGTGGTCGTCTCCTCCACGGCGGGCCACGGCACGTACGAGGGCGGCGCGGGCTATGTCGCCGCCAAGCACGGCGCCCACGTCCTGGCCGAGACGCTTCGTCTGGAGATCGTGGGCACCCCGGTCCGGGTCATCGAGATCGCTCCCGGCATGGTCAAAACGGACGGCTTCGCCCTGACCCGCTTCGGCGGCGACGAGGAGCGGGCGGCGAAGGTCTACCAGGGCGTGGCCGAGCCCCTGACCGCCGACGACGTGGCCGAGACGATCACCTGGACGGTGACCCGCCCCAGCCACGTCAACATCGACCTCCTGGTCGTCCGCCCGCGCGCGCAGGCGTCCAACACGAAGGTCCACAGGGACCTGTGATGCCGGATGCCGAGCGGGAACAGCGGCGCCTGAGCCAGGAGAAGAAGGACGAACGCCACATGTGGCTGTGGCTCGCCTACTTCCTGTTCGGCATCCACATCGTGGCGTTCGTCATGATCTACGCGGTGACACACGCCCCGAAGTGACCCTGGGCGCCCGCCGGGGCGTGCCTCAGCCCTTCACGCAGACGACCTGCTTCAGCTTCGCCACGACCTCCACGAGGTCGCGCTGCTGGTCGATGACCTGCTCGATCGGCTTGTAGGCCGCCGGGATCTCGTCGACGACACCGGAGTCCTTGCGGCACTCCACGCCCCGCGTCTGCTCCTCCAGGTCCTTCGTCGAGAAGCGCCGCTTCGCCGCGTTGCGGCTCATGCGCCGACCCGCGCCGTGGGAGGCGGAGTTGAAGGACTTCGCGTTCCCGAGGCCCTTCACGATGTACGACCCCGTGCCCATGGAGCCGGGAATGATCCCGTACTCGCCGGAGCCGGCCCGGATCGCGCCCTTGCGGGTCACGAGCAGGTCCACCCCGTCGTAGCGCTCCTCGGCCACGTAGTTGTGGTGCGCGCTGATCTCCGGCTCGAAGGCCGGCTTCGCCTTCCTGAACTCCTTGCGGACGACGTCCTTCAGAAGCGCCATCATCAGCGAGCGGTTGTGCTTCGCGTACTCCTGCGCCCAGAACAGGTCGTTGCGGTAGGCCGCCATCTGCGGGGTGTCCGCCACGAACACGGCGAGGTCCCGGTCGACGAGGCCCTGGTTGTGCGGGAGCTTCTGGGCGACGCCGATGTGGTGCTCGGCCAGTTCCTTGCCGATGTTCCGGGAACCCGAGTGGAGCATCAGCCAGACAGAACCGGTCGTATCCGTGCACACCTCAACGAAGTGGTTTCCCGAGCCGAGTGTTCCCATCTGCTTCGTGGCGCGCTCGAAGCGGAACTTGACCGCTTCGGCCACCCCGTCGAACCGTCCCCAGAAGTCGTCCCACCCGGCCGTGGCCAGGCCGTGGAAGCCCGCCGGCTCGACGGCGCTGTCATGCATCCCGCGCCCGACCGGAATCGCCTGCTCGATCTTCGACCGCAGCCGGGAGAGGTCGCCGGGAAGGTCGTTCGCGGTGAGCGACGTCCGCACCGCCGACATTCCGCAGCCGATGTCGACACCCACCGCCGCCGGGCACACGGCCCCCTGCATCGCGATGACCGATCCGACCGTCGCCCCCTTGCCGTAGTGGACGTCCGGCATCACGGCCAGGCCCTTGATCCACGGCAGGGTCGCCACGTTCCGCAGTTGCTGGAGCGCGCCCTCCTCGACCGTCGCGGGGTCGGCCCACATACGGATCGGGACCTTCGCTCCCGGCATCTCCACGTACGACATATCGTCCTCATTCCCCCGGAAAACAAACAGAAGTCCTCAATCGCAAAACCGGCGCCAAGGTCCATGAAAGGGACAACGGACCGGCGTTCACGGCAGTGCGTGCGATACACATTGTCTCCAGTGGGCGCCCCCGTGCGGCAAGCGAATAACCAGCGGGGACACTGAGATCACCACCGTTTTCCCCTGGCGTTCCCCTGGGAACGGACCCCGTCGAGAGGAGCCCGACCGTGCAGCGGAAGGCCTACGTACCCGGAGTCGCCGCACTCCTCGCGGCGCTGTTGGCCGGCTGTACAGGCAGCTCGGGCAGCGGCGACACGACGGACGACGCGAACCCGGGTCAGGCCGGCACGGCGTCCGCGGCGGCCCAGCCGGGCAAGTACCGCACCCTTCCGGAACCGTGCGGGGCACTGAGCCACGACACCCTCGACTCGCTTCTGCCGGGCATCACGGAGCTGACCGACGAGCAGCAGCGGGAGACGGCGTACGCGGGCGAGGCGACGCTGACGTACGACACCGACCGCAAGGTGGGCTGCCGTTGGAAGGTCGAGTCGGCGGAGGCCACCGACCATCTGCTGGTCGATTTCGAGCGGGTGGTGTCGTACGACACCTCCGCGAGCGACGACAGCCAGGCGGAGACCCTCTTCGCGACCAAGCTGACGGCGGCGGACCTCCCGGAACCCGTCGTCTCCGTCTCCAGCGACGTGAGTTCCGCCGAGACGGGCTCCGCCGCGAGTCCCGGCGCGAGTTCCTCCCCCACCTCCGGCGGCTCGCCGTCCGCTTCGGCCACCGCGCCCTCCTCGACGCCCTCTTCGTCGGCCTCCTCGTCCGCCGAACTCCAGCCCCGCGTCCTCACCGACCTCGGCGACGAGGCCTTCCTGGACGACGTGTTGAGCGGTTCGGGCTCGACGGCCCAGCAGCGCACCGTGACTGTGGCGTTCCGCACGTCCAACGTGATCGTGACGATCGAGTACGAGGAGCAGCCGGCCTCGGTCGGTGTGGTTCCGGACAGCGCGGAAATGCAGGACAGGGCCCGGAAACTGGCCGCGCGGCTGGCGAACTCGCTCGCCGGTTAGTGCCCCTTCGCGGCTCCCGGGTGTCCGCGCGCAAAGCGGACGAAGGGAGACCGCACAGCTTCCTCACCGCGTACCGTGGCCCCTCGGACCCGATCCGACGGCAGGAACCACGAGCGTCATGAGTGAAGGAACCATGCAGCGACCAGCACATCGAGACCTGGGGGCCCAGCCCACGCCGTTGAGGCAGCGAGGGACCGACGAGCGAGCGAAGCGCCGGGGCCGCCGCGCCCTTGTCTGCGCGGCGGCCGTCCCCGCGATGCTGATTGCCGCCGGCTGCTCCTCGGACTCCGGCTCAGCGGACGCCGGGAGCAAGAGCACGGCCGGCAGCAGCGAGACGTCCCCGTCCGCGAGCGCGTCGCCGACGGTGCAGGCGGCGGCGTACCGGAAGCTTCCCGAGTCCTGTGGCGTCGTGTCGAAGAAGACGCTGGGCGAACTGGTCCCGAAGGGCACCAAGTCCGGCAAGAAGGGCACTTCGGACGACGCGGCGACGCGCGGGAGCTGCTCGTGGAGCAGCCTCGACAACAACGGCGTGAAGGGCTCGCAGTTCCGCTGGCTGAACGTGTCGCTGCTGCGGTTCGACTCGGACACCACGCGCGGCGCCGGTGACAAGCAGGCGCAGGAGTACTACGCGAAGCAGATCCAGGACGCGCAGTCGGTGGACGGCGCGAAGAACTCCACCTCGCAGCCGGTCGCCGGCACGGGTGACCAGGCGACGCTGGTGCGGTACGACCTGAAGAAGAAGGAAGGGTCCTTCAAGCAGCAGACGGTCGTGGCGCGCGTCGAGAACGTCGTCGTCACCGTCGACTACAACGGCGCGGGCCTGGCGGGCGAGAAGACCCCGAGCGTCGCCACGCTGACGAAGGCGGCGGAGAAGGCCGCCAAGGAGGCCGTGGCCGCGGTGGCGTCGGCCAACGGTGACGGCACGGGATCGGGCACCGGATCGGGTTCGGGGTCGGACAAGGGCACGGCGAGTTCCGCGCCGTCCGCGTCCGCGTCGAAGTCGCCGGCCTCGAAATCCTCCGCCTCTCCGTCGAAGTCGGCGTCGAAGGCCGCCGGGGCGTCCCCCTCCAGCACAGCGTCCAAGAAGAGCTGACTGTCACACCAGGGCCGTAACGCACAGCTCAGGCAAGGCATTTGCGGGAGCCCGGCCCCCTCGGGGACCGGGCTCCCGCCGTACCGGGCACGCGCCCCCCGCACACATGTGCCACCCTGATGCGCGCAACAACACGCAAGGGGAGGGGAGTACGGGTGAGCGCGCCAATGCAGCTGACTCGGATGCACCGCATTCTCATCGGCGTGGTCGTGGCCGGCGCGGTCGTCATCGCCGGCATCGGCTTCGCGGGTTCGTACGCGGCGGTCCGCGAGCTGGCCCTGAAGAAGGGCTTCGGGAACTTCTCGTACGTCTTCCCGATCGGCATCGACGCGGGTATCTGCGTCCTGCTCGCGCTGGACCTGCTGCTGACCTGGATCAGGATCCCCTTCCCGCTGCTGCGCCAGACGGCGTGGCTGCTGACGGCGGCGACGATCGCGTTCAACGGCGCGGCGGCCTGGCCCGACCCGCTGGGCGTGGGCATGCACGCGGTGATCCCGATCCTGTTCGTGGTCTCCGTCGAGGCGGCCCGGCACGCGATCGGCCGGATCGCCGACATCACCGCCGACAAGCACATGGAGGGAGTCCGCCTCACCCGCTGGCTCCTCTCCCCGTTGCCGACCTTCCTGCTGTGGCGCCGGATGAAGCTGTGGGAGCTGCGCTCCTACGAGCAGGTCATCAAGCTGGAGCAGGAACGCCTCGTCTACCAGGCCCGGCTTCGCTCCCGCTTCGGGCGGGCGTGGCGGCGCAAGGCCCCGGTGGAGTCGCTGATGCCGCTGCGTCTGGCGCGTTACGGCGTGCCGCTGGCGGAGACGGCTCCCTCGGGTCTGGCGGCGGCGGGCATCGAGCCGGCGCTGCTGCCCCCGGCGCCGCGGCCGGAGGTGACGGCGGGCGGCCTGGCCGCGGAGGCGGCACCCGGCCCACAGCGTTCGGCACCGCCCGGCGAGCAGCGTCTCGAGCTGGCCGGCCATCCCGGCGCCGAGCGGACGGACGCCGCGTCGCGGCAGCGGGCCGGGCTCACGCCGGAGCAGAGCCCCTGGTTCAACACGCCGCCCCCGCAGGAAACGGTCTACGAGGGTGGCTACGACCCGACGTACGACCCGGAGCAGGACGCCCAGTGGTACGAGGAGCAGCAGCAGGCCGACCAGTACGGGCAGTACGGCCGGTACGAGCACTACGAGCACTACGAGCAGGACGACCAGTACCGGGAGCCCGCCGCGGCGGCCCCTGCCGAGCCCGTCCGGGAATCCCCTTCGGAGGAGACCGGCACCTTTCCCATCCCCTCGGGCCCCAACCGCACCCGCCAGCTCGGTGAGGGCGGCGGCACTCCTCCCGCCGAGCCGGACGAGGAGGGGTACTACCAGGTCTTCAAGCAGTCCATAAACGGCAGCTACCCGACCCCGCGCGAGTTCAGCGCCAACGCCGAGGCGACGTACGGCGTGCCCGTCCCGGACGCCGACGCGAAGCGGATGGTGCTGCGCTTCACCAACCGGCACAACGCGGAACTGGAAGACGACCACATCGCCTGAGCGGGACCGCGGACGACAGGAGGCCCTCGTACGGAATGTACGAGGGCCTCCTGCACGCGCCTGTGGATCTACGCTCAGGTCACTCCCCGAGCAGGGCCCGTACCCGCTCCTGACCCACCGCGAGCAGCAGGGTGGGCAGCCGGGGACCGGTGTCACGCCCCACCAGCAGGTGGTAGAGCAGCGCGAAGAACGTCCGCTGGGCGGTCTTGATCTCCGGCGGCAGCTCCTTGGGCGTGGCATCGGCGGGGAAGCCCGCCTGGACCTTCGGCACGCCGTAGACCAGGTGGCTGAGCCCGTCGAGCGACCAGTGCCCGGACAGTCCGTCGAGCAGCAGGCGCAGCGACTGCTGGGACGGCTCGTCGAGGGACTTCAGCAGCTCGGCGTCGGGCTCGGCGCGGACGATGGTGCGCTGGTCGGCGGGGACGTGGGTGTTGATCCACGCCTCGGCCCTGTCGTAGCGCGGCCGGGCCTCGTCGAGGGAGCCGAGCGGGTGCTCCGGGTCGAGGTCGCTGAGGATGCGCAGCGCCTGGTCCTGGTGCCCGGCGGTGATGTCGGCGACGGACGCCAGCGTGCGGTACGGCAGCGGGCGCGGCGTGCGCGGCAGCTCACCGCCGGCGGTCCGCACCGCGCGGGAGTGCGCGGCGACGTCGGCCGGGAGGGCGGAGCCGTCGGCGACCTTCGCGTCGAGCTTGTCCCACTCGTCGTAGAGGCGCTGGATCTCCTGGTCGAAGGCGATCTTGAAGGACTGGTTGGGCCGGCGCCGGGCGTACAGCCAGCGCAGGAGCTGCGGCTCCATGATCTTCAGCGCGTCGGCCGCCGTCGGGACGCCGCCCCTGGACGAGGACATCTTGGCCATGCCGCTGATGCCCACGAACGCGTACATGGGGCCGATGGGCTGCTTGCCGCCGAAGATGCCGACGATCTGCCCGCCGACCTGGAAGCTGGAGCCCGGGGAGGAGTGGTCGACGCCGCTCGGCTCGAACACCACGCCCTCGTAGGCCCAGCGCATCGGCCAGTCGACCTTCCACACCAGCTTGCCGCGGTTGAACTCGTTCAGCCGGACGGTCTCGGAGAAACCGCAGGCCGTGCACGCGTACGTCAGCTCGGTGGTGTCGTCGTCGTAGGCGGTGACGGTGGTGAGGTCCTTCTCGCAGTTGCCGCAGTAAGGCTTGTACGGGAAGTAGCCGGCGGAACCGGAGCTGCCGTCGTCCTCGCCGGCCGCGCCGGAGCCCTCCGCGGCCTCCAGCTCGGCCTCGTCGGCCGGCTTCTGCTGCTTCTTCGCGGGGGCCTTCTTGGTGCGGTACTGGTCGAGGATCGCGTCGATCTCGCCGCGGTGCCGGATGGCGTGCAGGATCTGCTCGCGGTAGGCGCCGGAGGTGTACTGCTCGGTCTGGCTGATGCCGTCGAACTCGACGCCCAGTTCGGCGAGCGACTCGACCATGGCGGCCTTGAAGTGCTCGGCCCAGTTGGGATGCGGGGACCCCGCGGGGGCGGGCACCGAGGTCAGCGGCTTGCCGATGTGCTCGGCCCACGACTCGTCGATCCCCGCGATACCGGCCGGCACCTTGCGGTAGCGGTCGTAGTCGTCCCAGGAGATGAGGTGCCGGACCTGGTGGCCGCGGCGCCTGATCTCGTCGGCGACGAGGTGCGGGGTCATCACCTCGCGGAGGTTGCCGAGGTGGATGGGGCCGGACGGCGAGAGCCCGGACGCGACGACGACCACCGGTGCGCCGGCACCAGAGTGTTTCGCGCCCGGGGCCCGACGCTCCGACTCCTCGATGACCTCGTCCGCGAAACGGGAGACCCAGTCGGTGGTCTCGGTGCTCTGAGCCACGATCGGCACGTCCTTCTTTCTCATACGCCAGTACGGCTGACCGGACCATTCTCCCAGCTGGGGCCGGAACCGCGAAAACGGCTTTTCACCGCATGGGATACTGGGTTCCCTGTACTCAGCAACTCCCGGAACCCGAGCAGAACGGCACCCATTCCATGGCCTCGGTCACGTCCCTCAGCGACTCCGTCCAGCAGCGCCTCGCGGCGGCTCTCTCGGCAGCCCTGCCGGAGGCCGGCTCCGCCGACCCGCTGCTGCGACGTAGCGACCGGGCCGACTTCCAGGCCAACGGCATCCTCGCGCTGGCCAAGAAGGCGAAGGCCAACCCGCGGGAGCTGGCGACACAGGTGGTCGCCCAGGTCGAGTCGGGTGACGTGATCCGGGAGATCGAGGTGTCCGGCCCCGGCTTCCTGAACATCACGCTCAGCGACGGGGCGATCGTCCGGAACCTCGCCGCGCGTTACGCGGACCCGGCCCGCCTCGGCGTGCCCCTCGCGGAGCACCCGGGCACCACGGTCATCGACTACGCCCAGCCGAACGTGGCGAAGGAGATGCACGTCGGCCACCTCCGTTCCGCGGTGATCGGCGACGCGGTGGTCCAGCTGCTGGAGTTCACCGGCGAGAGCGTCGTGCGGCGCCACCACATCGGCGACTGGGGTACCCAGTTCGGCATGCTCATCCAGTACCTGGACGAGCACCCGCACGAGCTGGACCACAAGGACACCCAGGTCTCCGGCGAGGAGGCGATGTCGAACCTCGACCGTCTCTACAAGGCGGCGCGGAAGCTGTTCGACTCCGACGAGGAGTTCAAGACGAGGGCCCGCCTCAGGGTGGTCGACCTCCAGGCCGGCGACCCGCACACGCTCGCCGTCTGGCAGAAGTTCGTCGACGAGTCGAAGATCTACTTCTTCTCCGTCTTCGAGAAGCTCGACATGGAGATCCGGGACGCGGACATCGTCGGCGAGTCCGGCTACAACGACATGCTCGCGGAGACCTGCCGGCTCCTGGAGGAGTCGGGCGTCGCGGTCCGCTCCGAGGGCGCGCTCTGTGTCTTCTTCGACGACGTCAAGGGCCCGGACGGCAACCCGGTCCCGCTGATCGTGCAGAAGTCGGACGGCGGCTACGGCTACGCGGCGACGGACCTGTCCGCGATCAGGGACCGTGTGTTCAACCTGAAGGCGAACACGCTGGTCTACGTCGTCGACGCGCGCCAGTCGCTGCACTTCAAGATGGTCTTCGAGACGGCTCGCCGGGCCGGCTGGCTGGGCGACGACGTCACGGCCCACCAGCTCGCCTTCGGCACGGTCCTCGGCAAGGACGGCAAGCCGTTCAAGACCCGTGAGGGCGAGACGGTCAAGCTGGTCGACCTCCTCGACGAGGCGGTCGAGCGGGCGACCGCCGTCGTCCGGGAGAAGGACGTCCAGCAGCAGCTGTCCGAGCAGGAGATCGCCGAGCGCGGCACCCAGGTGGGCGTCGGCGCGGTGAAGTACGCGGACCTGTCGACGTCGGCCAACCGCGACTACAAGTTCGACCTGGACCAGATGGTCTCGCTGAACGGCGACACCAGCGTGTACCTCCAGTACGCGTACGCCCGTATCCAGTCGATCCTGCGCAAGGCCGGGGAGCTGCGCCCCTCGGCCCACCCGGAGCTCGAACTGGCCGAGGCGGAGCGGGCGCTGGGCCTGCACGCCGACGCCTTCGCGGAGACGGTGGCCGACGCGGCGAGGGAGTACGCCCCGCACAAGCTGGCCGCGTACCTGTACCAACTGGCGTCGCTGTACACGACGTTCTACGACAAGTGCCCGGTGCTCAAGGCCGAGACGCCGGAGCAGGTGGAGAACCGCCTGTTCCTGTGCGACGTCACGGCCCGCACCCTGCACCGGGGCATGGCCCTGCTGGGCGTCAGGACGCCCGAGCGGCTCTGAGGAGAACCGCACGACGCACCGCGGCCCGTCCTCCCCACCGGGAGGGCGGGCCGCGGTCGTCGGCGCACGGGTCCGCCTCACCGGCTGACCTGCGAGAGCGCCGTCCGGCGGGACGGTGGTGGCGGGTGGTGGCCGATTCCGTATCCGTGCAGGAACCACGTTGCGGTGCGGTCACGTGGTTGCTGATGCAGAATGCCACCGGGGCACAGCGGCACTGACCACGGCCACTGATCATGAACGCGTGGGGGGAACATGTCGCGTTGGAAAGCGCTGCCTGCGGAACTCGACCCGCGCGTCCGGCAGTTACTGGTGCGCTTACGACGGCTGAAGGACCACAGCGGGCTGAGCATGCGGCAACTGGCGTCGAAGACGGCGTACAGCCCGAAGTCCTGGGAGCGCTACCTGAGCGGCCGGTCGCTGCCGCCGCGGGACGCCGTGGAGGCGATGGCCCGGATCGGCGGCGACGATCCGACCCGGCTGCTCGCGCTGCACGAGGTCGCCGCCGAGGCCTGGCGGGCGGGCCGCGCGGGCACGTCCGCCCCGGAGCCGGCCGTGACGGAGCCGGCCGAAGCCGAGTCGTCCGTACCGGCGGCCTCGGCGCCAGAGTCCGAGGTCCTGTCGGCGGGGACAGAGGAGGCGCGATTACCAGGACGTGCCCTGCGCGTCGCCCTCGTGTCGGGCTCGGTGGCCCTGGTGCTGGCCGTGTCCTCCACGGTGCTCGTGGTCGTACGGATCATGGACGACCGGGACGGCGGCGCACCGGCGGCTTCGCACGCCGCGTCCACCGCGTCGGCGTCACCGACGGTGGCCAAACGCGTGTACCGCTGCCGCCTGGAACGGACCGGCGGGCGCTGGTACGCGGGCAACAGCCGCGCCCTGGACGCCACCGTGGCGTACGGCAACTCCGGGCCGCAGGTCGCCGAGGTGCAGTGTCTGCTGCGCAGGAGGGGAATCTCGCCGGGGGCCATCGACGGCATGTTCGGCCCGCTGACGATGGGCGCGGTCGAGCGCTTCCAGAAGCGGGCGCGTCTCCGGGTGGACGGCATCGTCGGACCGCACACCTGGAAAGTACTGCGGGGATGACACCGTCACCGGGACATGCCCGACTCGCCTCGGAACTGAGGGAGTTGCGGGCACGCACCGGCCTGAGCCTGGCCGGCCTCGCGGCGCAGACCGCGTACAGCAAGTCGTCCTGGGAGCGCTACCTCAACGGCAGGGCGCTGCCGCCCCGCCCCGCGGTGCGAGAGTTGTGCCGGCTCGCCGGCGAACCGGAGGGACGCTGTCTGGCGCTGTGGGAGATCGCGGAGTCGGAATGGAGCGGGCGCGCGGCGGAGACGACGCGGAAGGAGCCGGGGCGGGCGGAGACGGAGCGGACGGAAGCGCCCTCGCCGGCGCCGCCTTCCCCTTCCCCTTCCCCGACAGCGACTCCCGCTCCGGCTGTCCGGGAGGCCGCCCGTGCCGGTAACCGGACCGTGGCGCTCGTTGCCGTGCTCGCGTCGGCCTGCGCCGTGACCGTCGGGAGTGTGGCGGTGGCGCTCCTCCTGCTGCCGGGCCACGACGGCGAGTCGTGGTCGTCCGCACTCCCGTCCCCGTCCCCGTCCTCGGCCGGACCGTACTGCCGGGGTGCCGCCTGCGAGGGCAGGGATCCGATGGCGATGAAGTGCGCCGCCCAGCCCGACACCCTCGCCCTGCGCCGCATGGCCACCGGAGCCTGGATGGAAGTGCGCTACAGCAGGGCGTGCGGGGCCAGTTGGGCGCGGACCTGGGGTACGCGGATCGGCGACCGGATCGAGATGAGCGCGGGCGGCGCCGCGGGCCCGGTCCGCCGCGCCGAGGTCAGGGACGGCGTCGACACCGATGCCTTCGTCTACACCCCCATGGCGGTCACCCTCCCCGGCACCGTCGTCACCACCTGTTTCCGGCCCGCGGGGGCCGACCGGTCGGAGTGCTTCAAAAGCCGGGTGAAGTAGCGGATCCGCCCGGTCCGGCCTTCGCCAACTCGCCTTCGCAACAGCCCGGTTACGCCTGCCGACCGGGGCCGCCGTCCGATTGTCAGTGGCGGCCCCTACAGTCACCGGCATGGCGACACTTCCCAACCCGCTGCCCACACTGGCGGCCGACCCGAGCGGCCGCTCCCTCGGGCTCCGACTTCCGCTCGGCACCCTGACCGACGCGACCGACGAAGGCCCCTGGCACGAACCGCTGCTGTGGTACGCCGGGCAGCCCGCGTCCACCGGCAACTGGTCGGCGCTCGGTACCCCCGCCGCCCGGGCCGGTCTGCTCCCGGTCCTCGTCGACGTCGGCGGCAGCCAGGGCGGCCCGGAGGACTGGGAGTTGATGCCGGGCGAGACGTCGTACCCCGGGGACCACGACGCCGAGGAGGTGCTCGCGGAGTACTGGGAGGAGAACGCGGAGGACGAACTCGCCCCCGACGCCGAGGACGCGGGCGGTCACGACCGGGCGCCGGTCCTCGCCCCCTTCGGCCCCGCCTGGCCCGGCCTCGCCCCGGCCGCCGCCCGCTTGACCGCCGACCCGGACACCCGGGCCGCTCAGGTCGCCGACTCGCTGACCGGCGGCCCGCGCTCCTGGTTCAAGGAACCTCGCCTCGCCCTGGTACCGGCCCGCCGCTCCGCCGACATCCCGGCCGCCATCGGCTGGAGCGGCCCGCTGAACTACGAGGACGACGTGGCCCGGCTCTGCGCGGTGCTGCGCTCCTGGGAGGACCGCTTCGGGATACGGGTCGTCGCGCTCGGCTTCGACACCCTGGTGGTGTCCGTGGCCGCCCCGCCCACCACCCCGGAGCAGGCCGAGGCGGTGGCGGCGGAACACTTCGCGTTCTGCCCGGACACCGTCCTGCAGGACGGACCGGACACCCTGCGCGCCTATGCCGAGGATCTCGTCGGCGAGGACACCTGGTCCTTCTGGTGGGACTGACCGCCGGACCTCAGAACACGCCCTGGTAACCGCCCCAGCCGGTGGCGATCTTCGTACGGCTGCCGAAGGAGCCCCTGCCGTTGCCGCCCAGGCGCCACAGCACGCCGTCCGTGTCCCGGGCGGCCAGGTCGGCCCTGCCGTCGCCGGTGAGGTCTCCGGCGCCGACGACGGCGTTGTAGGCCGAGCCCCAGTTGTCGAAGACCTTCACCCGGGACGTGAACGTGCCGGCCCCGGTGCCGTTGTAGCGCCACAGCTCGTTCGACCTGTCCTGGGCGAGCAGATCGCCGCGGCCGTCACCGTTGAGGTCGCCGGCCCCGACGATCTTCTTGTAGCCGGACCAGTCGGTGTACAGCTTCACCCGCGCCGACAGCTTCCCCGAGCTGGTCGCCCGGTACAGGTAGGTCGCGCCCGTCGAGGAGTTGCGGGCGATCAGGTCGGCGCGCCCGTCGCCGGTGACGTCGCCGGGCGAGGTCAGCACGTCGTACTGCTGGAAGCCCGTACCGAGCGAGGTGTACGCGGTCGACGGCGTCACTGCCTTTCCGCAGGCGGGCCGGTAGGCGCGCAGGGTGCCGCCGGCGAAGCGCACCAGGACCTCGTTGCAGCGGTCGCCGTTCAGGTCACCGAACGGGACGGCCGTGACCGAGGTCGCCCAGCCGGACCCGGAGACCTTGCCCGCGAGGGCACCGGCGCCGTTGCCCTGGTGAATCGTCAGGCTCCCGGCGGAGTTGAGGGTCACCAGGTCGCCGATCCCGTCCAGGCCGGCGTGGTCGCGCCGTACCGCCGCGGCGCCGGTCACCCTGAGGGAGCCGGAGAGGGGCGGCATGGCTGCGGCGCCGTCGGCCGGGGCGGCGGTGAGCGTCCAGGTGTAGGCGCCGTTGGGCACCAGCGCGCCCGCCTGCGAACGCCCGTCCCAGGAGACGTCGACCGCGCTCCGGGCCGGGCCGCCCTGCCAGGTGCGCGGTACGGCGCCGCTGGTGTCGCTCCTGAGGGTCAACTGCCAGGAGGCGGCGGGCTTGGACAGCCACCAGCGGCCCGTCCACCGTGCCGCACCGCCGTCGGCGGCGAAGGCGGCGGGGACGGTGGAGTCGGGCACGGAGAGCCGGGAGGCCAACCAGGTGTAGGTGTGGGCGCTGACGACGTGCACGGCGTTGTCCGAACTGCCGAGGTAGGCGACCTTGTTGGAGCGGCGGTCCACGCTCCAGGTGTAACCCCGGTTGTCGAAGGCTTCGGTGACGGCGACACCGGTGATCTCCCCGAGGGGTTCGGTGACATCGTTGGCGATCTCCACCGACTGGATCGACCGCGTGGCGGTGTTGAGGTAGGCGTAGAAGCCGTCGCCCAGGAGCACCTCCCCGACGGGAGCCGGGTATGCCTGGCCCGTCCCGTCGAGCTTCTTGATGCCGGCCTTGTGCAGGCCGGCGCAGCTCCAGTACAGAAGGGTGCCGTTGGTGCGCAGGTCGTCGGGGGTGCAGCCGGGGCCGGCGTCGACGGTGCGCAGGACCTTGCCGGTGCGCAGGCTGGTGGCGACCACCGTGCCGGCGGTGGCGGAGGGGGTCCACAGGGTGGCGTGGTCGAGGGCGGCCGCCTGCGCTTCCTGTTCGCGTACGACCTCGTCGGCGGCGATGTCCACCACGTACTGGGTGCCGGTGCCGCCGGTGCCGCCGGAGCCCGCGTACAGCACGTACTGGGGTGAGACGTCGAGGATGCGGCCGCCGGTGGCCGGCAGCGCGATGTCGCCGGCCGGGTCGTCGGCGGTGGTGAGGACGTCCTTGCCGGTGGCCGGGTCGGTGGTCAGCTGCGCGAGGCCCTCGTCGCCGCCGTCGGCGAAACGGCCCGGGCCGGTGCCGGGCGAGGGGGCGGTGGCCGTCAGGGCGCTGCCGTCGGCCGGGGCCATCGCGGTGCCGACGTCCTGGCTGTGCAGGGTCGGCGTGCCGCGCAGGGTGTTGAGGAAGCGCACGGTTCCGCGGTCCAGGCTCACCGCCCCCACGGTGCCGTAGTAACGCACCGGCGGCACCACGTGCAGGGTGTTCACGAAGACCGCGCCGGTGCCGTCCTGGCTGAGGTGGTGGATGGCCCGGGTTCCGCCGGCGGTGACCCGTCCGACGGCGGTCACCGCCTCCCCGGTCTGCATGATCTGTTCGACGTCGGCCAGCGCTGTCCCGGCCGGCTCCCCGTCGAGTGACTGCTTGTGCAGCGTCCCGCCCGAACCCTCGTACCAGAGAAGGTTGTTGCCCACGACGAACGACGTGACCTCGCTGTCCGGCGACTGTGTGGTCACGGGCCGGATCCCCGGAGTGCCGCCCGGGCTGCTGCGCGCCCTGAGGCGTATCCCGTCCTCGCCCTCCCGGGTGAACCAGGACACCCAGGCGCCGGTGAGCCGGAAGCTGTTCGCGGGGCCGGTGACCTGGAGGGCCTGGACGCTGCCGTCGACACCGTCGACGATCCCGTACGCGGCCCGCCCGTCCTGCTGGTAGCGGACGACGAACTCGGCGTTGTCCCGGGCGAGGATCTCCGGTTCGGCCTCGGCGCTCGCACCGGCCGGCAGCCGCACGGGAACCTCGTACATGCTGCCCGAGGTGGTCGTCCGGACGATCCGGTACTCGTGCGAGCCGTCCTCCAGCTCCGCCGAGACCAGCACGAAGCCGCCGCTCATCTGCGGCTTGCTGTAGCCGGCCGGCAGCGTCATGGTGCGCGAGGTGGAGTCGTCCAGATCCAGCAGCACGATCGTGGTACGGCCGTCGTCGCCGACGGTGGTGTAGGCGACCCGGTTGTCGTAGTCGTACATCGGGACGATGGACTCGGCGGGCACACCGTCGAGAGCCGTCACCACCTTGCCGGTCCGGCTCCACACGTAGCCGCCGGTGCCCTCCTCCTGGTAGAGCGCGCCGAGATAGCTGCCCGCCAGGAGCTTGACCTCCCGGTCGACACCGGCGCCGGGTGCCGGGATCACCACGGCGGCCGGGGCGGCGGTGGCGGACGCGGGCGCGAGCAGTGACACGGCGACGCCCCCGGTCAGGGCCAGTGCGGTGGCGGTGACGGCGCTCCCCGCGCGCGTCAGCCCATGGTGCCGTACAGGCACGA
The DNA here is from genome assembly GCF_041435115.1 of Streptomyces sp. NBC_00289. Taxonomy (NCBI): domain Bacteria; kingdom Bacillati; phylum Actinomycetota; class Actinomycetes; order Kitasatosporales; family Streptomycetaceae; genus Streptomyces; species Streptomyces sp. NBC_00289. Next base: position 4,640,536 of record NZ_CP108046.1, read on the forward strand.
TTCCCCCCTGTATTCACGTTTTCCTGCTGCACACGTCCCCCCGGACATGTGTTCGCGATCCTACCCAGGGAGCCCCAACTACGCGCGTCACAGGTCGAGTTGGGTTTCACCGGCCCCGAAGAGTCGCTCAGGCCCGCAGCCCCTCCCCCAGCCTCCGCAGTCCCTCCCCGATCTCCTCGGGGGTCTGCGTCACGAAGCACAGCCGCAGCGTCGCGCGATCGGGCTCGCCGGCGTAGAAGGGTGCGCCGGGGACGTACGCCACCTCCTGCCGCACCACCCGCGGGAGCAGGGCTGTGGTGTCGTACGACTCGGGCAGCCGGGCCCAGAGGAACATGCCGCCCTCGGGACGGTCCCAGGTCGAGCCCTCGGGGAGCGCGTCGGCCAGCCCGGCGAGCATGGCGTCCCGCCGGTCCCGGTACACGGCCGCGACCCGGGCGACGTGCGCGTCCAGGTCCCGGTCCGCCAAGTACCGTGCCGCGGCGAGCTGGTTGACGGTCGGGGTGTGCAGGTCGGCGGCCTGCTTGGCGACCGTGCAGGCCCGGCGCAGTTCGCCGGGTGCCCGCAGCCAGCCGAGCCGCAGGCCCGGGGCCATGACCTTGGAGAAGGAGCCGAGCAGCACGACCCGGTCGCCGGCCTCCTCGTGGGCGGCGATCCACGGCACCCGCCCGCCCTCGAAACGGAGCTCGCCGTACGGGTCGTCCTCGATGATCCACAGACCGCGGCGGGCCGCGACGGCGGCGACGGCGGCCCGGCGCCCGGCGGGCATGGTGCGGCCGGTCGGGTTCTGGAAGGTGGGGACGGTGTAGAAGAGCTTGGGCCGCTCGCGCACCACGAGCACCTCCAGCGCCTGCGGGTCGACGCCGTCGGCGTCCCCCGGCACGGGCAGGACGCGCGCTCCCGCGAGGCCGAAGGCCTGGAGGGCGGCCAGGTAGCACGGGCTCTCGACGAGGACCGTGTCCCCGGGCTCGAGCAGCGCGGTGGCCAGCAGGGACAGCGCCTGCTGCGAGCCGGTGGTGACGAGGATGTCGTCGGCGGTGGTGGGCAGTCCGCGTGCGGAGGCGCGCTCCGCCAGCGCGGTACGCAGGGCGGGCTCGCCCTCCGTGGTGGAGTACTGCAGCGCCCGTTCGGGCGCCTCGGCGAGGACCGCGGCGTACGCGGCCGCGATCCCCTCGGCGTCGAACAGCTCCGGGGCCGGGAGCCCGCCCGCGAAGTTGATGACCTCGGGGCGGGCGGTGACGGCCAGGATGTCCCGTACGGGCGAGCCGCCGATCGACCGCGTCCGGGCGGCCAGGGGCGGCACGGGGGCGTGGACGGGCGCGGGCTCGGTGACGGTCATGACCGGCTCCTTCGGCTGCGGGGACTCGCGTGCCCGCAGCCTAGGGAAGTACGTGCCACCTACAAGCAGGTTTCCGCGATGCGGACGGGCGGGGGGCGGGCGGCGGGCACGGGCAGCGGCTTCCCGGGTGTCCGTCCGCGCGGTCCCCGGAAGCGACCGGTCCGACCGATGCGCGCGGTCCGCCGGGTCCGACCCGGCAGGTCCGCTCGTACAACCCTGCGGCCGAGTCGCCGGTCTCTGGAGGCAAGGGGCGGACGTGACGGCCCGAGACCTGTGAGCGGCCACGGGCGCGTTCGGCGGGTGCGCGGTGTCACGGCCCCCGACCGTCTTCCCACCCAGCACAGGAGACCGTGTGACCGAGCGAGTGCGTCGTACCACTGTGGCCATCGCGGTCGCGATGACCGTCGCGGCAGTCGTCACGCCCACCGGGCCGTCAGGCACGGCTGCGGCGGCGAGCGGAGCCGCGGTGCTCCAGGACGACTTCGACGGGGACGGCTACCGCGACGTCGTGGCCGGCGCGCCGAGCAGGTCGGTCGACGGGAAGGTCGGTGCCGGTGCGGTCACGGTCTCGTACGGGGCGACGTCGTCGGCCCTGAAGACGGCACGCAGACAGACCCTCACCCAGAACTCGTCCGGTGTCCCGGGCTCCGCCGAGGTGTCCGACTGGTTCGGCGACTCCGTGACCAGCGCCGACCTCGACCGGGACGGCTACGCGGACCTGGTCGTCGGGTCGCCCGGGGAAAATGTGGGCTCCGCCCCGGACTCGGGCACCCTGACGGTGCTGTGGGGAGGCCCGCACGGCCTGTCCGGGGGCTCCACGATCAAGGGCACGGAGGTGTCCGGGGAACTCGGCAGAGCCCTGACGACCGGCGACTTCGACGGGGACGGCAGCCAGGACGTCGCCACCGACACCACGATGTTCTACGGTCCGTTCACCCGTACCGGGGCCCCGGTACGGGAGGCGGCGCTGGATCTGGAGCCGTACGACGGCAGGGACGACGCCGGCTGGTCCGATGTCCGGCTCGCGTCGGGCGACACGGACGGGGACGGCATCAGCGACCTGGTGGCCGCCGCCACGTCCGGTCCCGGGGAGAACGAGGAGGAACCCGGACGCCGACTCCTCCAGTACTTCGCGGGTACCAAGGACGGCCTGTCGACGGCCGTCACCCTCACCGACGGCGGCACCCCGTTGGACGGGGGCTCGGATGTCGCCCTGGGCGACCTGGACAACGACGGGTACGACGAGGTCGTGGTCGGCGACGTGGCGAACTCGACGTCCTACGAGCGGGGCGGGGTGATCGTGGTCCTCAGCGGCTCCGCCGCCGGGCCGAGGACCACCGGACCGCGCACCGTCGACCAGGACACCCCGGGCGTTCCGGGCGCCGCCGAGGAGGGCGACGGCTTCGGCGACGCCGTCTCGGTGGGCGACGTCGACCGCGACGGCTACGCCGATGTCGCGATCGGCGTCCCCGAGGAGCGCGTGGGTACGACGCCGCGGGCGGGCAGCGTGGTCGTCCTCAGGGGCGGTGCCCACGGGCTGACGTCGACCGGCGCACGCCTCTTCACGCAGAACACCTCCGGCGTGCCCGGCACGGTGGAGTCCGACGACCTGTTCGGCCGTGCCGTCGATGTCGTGGACGCCACCGGCGACGGCAAGGCGGAACTGGTCATCGGCGGCCCCGGTGAGAACGGTGGTGGCGGCGGGGCCTGGGTGCTGCGCGGCGCCAGCGGTGGTACGACCGCCACCGGATCGTTCGCCTACGGCACCGGCACGCGGATCGGATCGGTCTTCGGCCGCTGAGAGGTGAAGCGGCCTCCCGGACGGCCTCTCAGGCCTTTTTCCCCACCGCCGCGTACACGTTGATGTCCGCGTCCGTGACGTCGTTGATGTCCCGGTGGCGGACCTTCTCGATGTCGTCGAGGGTCGCCAGGTAGGCGGCCTCCGGCTGCTCGGGGACGGGGGCCGCGCCGTCGGGACGCCAGTGGTGCGCCGGGACGACACCGGGGGCGGCGAGTTCCAGCCCGCTGTCCGTGAAGAAGCGCTCGACCTCCGCCTTGGACCGCAGCACGAAGGTGAACCCACGCTCGGTGTACGTGCGCTGCACCGCGCGCACGTTCTCGGCGTTGAGGTCCTCCGTGAGATGACTGAGCACGATGCGGCTGCCGGCGGGCAGCACCTCGACGAGGTCGCGCACGATCGGGTACGCCTCCTCGTCCTCGACGAAGTGCAGGATCGCGACGAGGCACAGCGCGACCGGCCGGTCGAAGTCCAGCGTCTTCGCGGCCTGTTCGAGGATCTGCGCCGGGTTCTTGAAGTCGGCGTCGAGGTAGTCGGTACGGCCCTCGGGCCCGCTGGTGAGCAGGGCGCGCGCGTGGGCGAGGACGACGGGGTCGTTGTCGACGTACACGACCCGCGTGTCGGGGGCGATCCGCTGGGCGATCTGGTGGACGTTGTCCGCGGTGGGCAGGCCGGTCCCGATGTCCAGGAACTGGTGGATGCCGTCCTCCCGCGCCAGGGTGGTGACGGCCCGGCGCAGGAAGTCGCGGTTGTGGCGTACGTCGAGGTAGCCGCGCGGGTTGGCGGCGAGCGCGGCGGCGGCCGCCGCCCGGTCCACGGGGTAGTTGTCCTTGCCGCCGAGGAAGACGTCGTAGACGCGGGCCGGGTGCGCCCTGGTGGTGTCGATCCTCCTGCTCAGCTCGGCGGGATCTTGGCTGAGGGCGTCACCGGACATGGGCGTCTCCCGATCAGGGCTCAACAGGGCCGGTCAACAACCTAACCTCCGGCGGGACTTGATGGTGCCCGGAGTCCACTCCACGGTCCGGCACCCTCGTCGCATCCCGCACCGGCCACCCGGGACAGACTGTTCTCGCAGGTCAGCGGATGTCCCGTCGGACGGGCGTCCCGGATTCGCCGGTGACTGTGGCGCGTGGGAGGGATCGCCGCGCAGGCTGAACTCCCGCACCGGACCCACCACTCAGGAGAGGGACGTACGACCATGCCCGCGCAGCTGACCCGCAACCGCCGAAGGCTCCTCGTCGCGGGCGTCCTCGTGCTCACCGCGTTCGCACTGACGGGCTGCGAGGACGGAAAGGGCGTGCGGGACGAGGGACCGGCCGCGGCGGGACTGCGGCCCGCGGGACCGGCCGCGGCGGAACGACGCGAAGGCCGCCCGGACAAGGGTCCGAGCGGCCTCGAAGCTCTGGAGGGGACCACACCTCGTACACCCACGGGGAGTACGCAGGAGGAAAGCGCGTGAGCGGGGTGATTGTCCACGCCGGCGACGGAGCCGTCTTCTCCACCTCCTGATCAACCGTGACGAGGCCGTCTTCGACGCCGGCGACTGAAGGCCCGCGTCCGCAAGCGCAGCAGCAAGTACGGTGGCTCGATGCCCGGGGCGACGTGCCGGCGCGCGACTGTCTTGGTGCGGTCGTGGACGATGCTCATCGGCACTCCGCCGAAGTGGGCGAACGCCTGCCGGTGGCAGCCAAAGAACGTCGTTAGGTCCTGGCTGGGGGGTCACCGACAAACCCCCCTCCGAGCGTCACACGGGCGGGGCCGCAGCCACAACGGCCTGCGGCCCCGCGATGCCGACCGGTCCTGCGTGGCCCTCAGCGGGTCGACGGTGTCAGCTGCGACGGCACGAGTGCCGGCTCTCCGCGCGGCGGATCCCCCGCCGTGCTCCAGGCGTCCGGCTGCCTGCTCGTGCGCCGCCACCATCGTCCCACTGACCGGTAGAAGCGGTCCGGCAGGAAGACGGCATCCGCGATGATCATCGCGCCGGAGAAGAGCGGCAGCCCCATGAGGACGGCGATGCCCACGTGCATGCCCAGCAGCATGGTCAGGACCGGGTACTTGAGCCGTCCGAACAAGACGAACGGGAACGCGACCTGCAGCAGCACAGTCAGATAACAGGCGATGCTGATCATTACGTCGTGCTGGTCCACCATGAGCGAGAGCTCGGGCCATGGGCGGAACAGGTCAAGGTTCAGGACGTAGTGGAGGGCGGTGCCGTTGCCCCAGGTGCCGCCCTGCGCCTTGTAGAGGCCCGTGGATCCGTAGAGGAAGCAGACCTGGGCCGCGATGACGAACATGCCGCAGTTGTGCAGCGCGAGCGTCAGGGTCCGGCGGGAGTCGCGGAGCCCGGCCGCAGCCCGAGCCGTCGACGGGCACGTGTTTTTGCCCGCGGAGGCTCGCAGACGGGTTCTGCGCGCGTCCAGCGACCAGCGTCGGCCGCAGGCGGTGAAGACCAGGTACATGGCCATCAGGAGGACGAGGTTGTCTCCGCCGTCGGTCATGAAGATGGCTCTGGCGTGGAACGAGGCCACCACGACCGCGAACAGCACGGACACCGCTCTGGTCCGCCAGCCCAGCATGAACAGCGCAGACGTGACGAGAGCCAGCACATAGCACGTCTCGAAGTACGCTCGGCTGTCGGAGAGGGTGAGGATGCTGGCCCACCCCGTCTGATCGAACAGCTGCCTCGCCAGCTCGGGCGTCCACGGCGACCCGGGGCCCCAGATCTCGTCGCGGTGCGGAAACTCGCGCAACAGGAAGACGAGGTAAAGAAATCCGTAACCGATGCGCAGGACCGCCGCGGCATAGAGGGAGACCGGCCGCTCGGTCAGGACGGTGAGCAACGCAATGATCCGATGCGGTGCGCGCGCCTGCTCAGTTTCCATGGGACGTCACCTTCCACCAGGGCAGATACCGCGTTTCGGCAGACGTCGGTGTGGCGGCGGCCGTGCCCGCCGCGGCGGGCACGGCGATGGGCACCGTGATCACCCGCAGCTGGACCGACTCAAAGGCGCCGCCCCGGTGGCCGGAGATGCGTTCTGTGGCGATGTTGGTCAGGTACTGCTGGATCATCAGCGCCCGCTCCGAGTGAGGCTGATCGTCACCACCGTGGGTTTCCAGGTACGAACTCCAAGCCCGCCGCAGCGTGTTCTGTGCCGTATGGCTCGGGAACGCGTTGTGCTCCACCGCCGAGTTGTCGACGGCTGTCAGATCGAACCAGCCGCTCACGTGCACCGTGCCGTCCGGGTCGGTGTGCATGGTCCTCGCCGAAATCTTCCGGTTGACCGACTCGGGATCCGGCGCGAAGAGCCGCCAGTTCTGCTCGAACAGCGGGAAGACCCACGCATTGACCTGGCGGCTGTACTGCCTGGAGAGGGGATTCGGCGGGGCCACGTGCAGAAACACGAGGAGAACATGGATCAGGGCCGTCGCGAGGCAAAGGATCACCGCAGCACTCGTTCCCGCTTTCAGGAGAACGGGCGAAGGCTTGGCAGGTGGGTGGTGGTGCGCAGGGGTTTTCCCACCCCGATCTTTCTGTTCTGTCGGCTCAACTCTGGTCCTGGCTTCTCTCATCGCTTCTCCTGAGAATTCGCCAACGGCGCGCGACGGAATCGAAAAGGATCCGCCGCGCGCCGCTCGTTCTGCTCGCTCAAATCGGGTCAGGCAGCCTTCTCGTGGTCACCTTCGTGATCGCTGTCATAGCCCTCGGGCTTTCCGGGCTTTTCGCCGTGGTCGTGGCCGCCGGGCTTTTCGCCATGGTCGTGGCCGCCGGGCTTTTCGCCGTGGTCGTGGCCGCCAGGCTTCCCACCATGGTCGTGGCCGCCAGGCTTCCCACCGTGATCGTGGTCTTCGGGCTTCCCACCGTGGTCGTGGTCGTGCTCGTGCTCGTTGCCACCGGTTCCGCCGCCCGTGACGCTGCCCGTGGTGCCCGCGACGAGGCCGCCCAGGGCGCCCCCGGTGGTTCCGCCCGTCGTCAGGGCGCCGCCGAGAAGACCACCCAGGGCGCCACCGGTTCCGCCACCCGTCGGCACACCGCCGATGACGCCGCCTGTCGTGGTGCCGCCTGTCGTGGTGCCACCCGTCGTGGTGCCACCCGTCGTGGTGCCGCCCGTCGTGGTGCCGCCCGTCGTGGTGCCGCCCGTCGTGGTGCCGGCGATCACGCCACCCGTGATCAAGCCACCGGTGGTGCCACCAGTGCCCCCGGCCGCGCACGGTCCCAGGAAGATCCTGTTCGTGTCCAGCGTCACGGCGCCGTCACCGGTACCGCCCGCATCGGCCAGCAGTCGGCCGTTGATGGTCGCCCCCGTGGTGGCGCTGATCGAGGTGTTGGCGAGGATGGTGCCCACGAACGAGGTGTTGGTGCCGAGCGTGGCCGAACTGCCCACCTGCCAGAACACATTGCACGGCGAGGCACCGTTGACCAGGCTCACCGTGCTGTTCTGGGCTGCCGTCGTCAGAGTCGAACCGATCTGGAACACCCAGACGGCATCGGGGTTGCCCTGGGCGTCCAGGGTGAGCGTGCCGGTGATCTGTGCGCTGCTGTTCGCCCTGTAGAGGCCCGGCGTCAGCACCTCGCCGCCGAACTCGTGGGGAGCGTCGTTGTACACCACGGGGTCCAGAGACTGTCCGGCGGCCTGGTTGTACGCCGTGGTCAGCTCGATCTTGGCCTGGCCCGCGTGGGCATCGGCAGCGTGCAGAGTCCCGGGCGGGGTCACAACGCCGGGCGGGAAGCCGGTGATGGCTGTACCTGGGCTCACACCGACGTTGAGACCTTCGACCACCGTGGGGCCGGTATTGGTGACGGTCGCACCACCCAGTACTCCGTAAGTGGCCAGCGTCGTACCGATCGGCACGGGGGTGGCAATGGCATTTGCGCGTGTCGGCGTCAGAGCGAGGACGACGGCGGCGATCACCACAGCCGCTACCGCCACGATCCACGTCGACATGGTGCGCCGCAGTGGCGCATCAGGAATGTTCAGCGTCATCGAGGGGCCAACTCCTTGGTACGGATCGTCTTGACAGATCCAGTCGCGCAGAATCGTCTGTTTCTGGCGTTGGCATATTACTGAGGAGTGTGCCGGGTTCTCCGGAATCACTGAACGGACCTTGAATTACATAGGAATACTTAATGGGCTGGACAGGTCAGAAATCTGAACTATCGCCGGAGCCGGCCATCCGGCATGACCGGCGGAACGGGAGACCACCGCCAGAAGATCACATGCCTCCCGTGGCGGGCCGCCCCCTGTGGGCATCGCCCGAGACGGGAGGACTTAGTGATCTTGATATCCGCGACGCGGATCTGGCCCACCGTCTGGGATTGTCCGATGAGTGAGGGTCTGGTCGCCGGTGTCAGGCCACGCGCAATACACCCAGCACGCTCAAACCGACACGACAGGGCATCCGGCGCCTCGCAGGCCGCGGGAAGAGTGCGTCCGAGGCATCAATCGGCCATTTCGGAGCTGCATACTCCGCAGTACTATTGAATGTGGGCTGGTTCACTCTCACGTGCAACCACTCGGAAGGGCGACTCCGGCGTGTTGCGCCAGAGTCGTTTTCCCCGCCGTCGGCGATTTTGGCGTAAGGCCGCCCAATCGGTGCCGGGCAACATTCCATGGGCCGACGGCACGGCAGGCGGGCGGGCCGGAAGAAGAAGGCATGATTCCGGCAGCGGATATCCGCGAATGGCGCGATCGCGGGGTCGTCGACCCGAATGGCCACAAAATCGGCGTGCTCGAAGCGGTCTACGTGGACACAGACGAACCGGCCGGCTCCTGGCGCAGCAGGTCGTGGCGGGCATCAGTCTGTGGAGCCGTGTTGCTGAACACGCAGGTCGGGATGCGCATGGCGGGTCTCACGCGCCGCGCGGCGGTACCGCGCACGCGGATGCGCCGCCGGGCAGCCGGTGCCGGTTGCGGGACACCCAGCGGTAGACCATGCGGGCGCAGGCGCGGATGCCGGGGAGACGGACCACGGCTGCAAGCGCGCGATACGCCGGCGACGGCGAGGTGCCCAGGTAGCGGGCCAGGGCGTCCGCCCCGCCCGCGAGGACCGCATCGCCGCACAGCAGCAGAACCTCACGGTCCAGACGTTCGAAGTGCGGCGCTGTGGACTCAGCGGGCAGAAACTGCCACGGCACCGCTTCCAGGGTCGGTGCGGCGAGCACCCGGACACGGTCGACGGACGTCTGACAGAAGCCACAGTCCCCGTCGTAGGCGAGTACGGGCGCCGACGGTCGTACCGAGGGCGATGGCCGGCGGCCTGGATGCGTCACGGGTTCTCCGTCCAGCGTTGTAGCAAGGATTCTCGTTTTGCCGGGCGCAGGGCACGTGATCCGGGCGAACCCATGAGCCAGTCGGTGAGCATGGCCGGAGAAGTCTTTCTCTGGACGAAGAGCTCCAAGAGGTTGGAAATCATTGTTGATGACGATATCTGAGACACCGGGAACTCGGGAACTCGCACCATGCCTGGAAATACGACAGCGACGGTGCACTCCACCGCCCCGACCGAGTCGTCGCGGACCTGGACCTCCTAGATCAGGCGGCCCAGCTCCCGTCCGCCTCCCACCGGGCGAACCGCTCATAGACCGTCTGCCACGGCCCGAAGCGTTCCGGCAGGTCACGCCACGGAGCACCCGTCCGCAACCGCCACAACACCCCGTTGATCACCTGCCGGTGATCCCGCCACGGACGACCCCGCCCGTCAACACCCGGCAACAGCGGCGCCATCCGCTCCCACGCCGCATCCGTCAGCTCACCACGACCCACCACAAGATCAATTATCAGACAAGGCCTAGGAGCAATGCCGTTGCTTTTGGCGTGGGCGTAGGCTGCTTGGGAGTGGGGCCTGGGGGTGGTTGGGGTGGCTTCGAGCGCGTCGGACTTATCGGGTCTTGGTCTGCTGACGTGGGTGTATCCGCCGGGGTTGGTGGACCGGGTGGTGGCCGCGTGTGGTCGGGCAGAGCAACGGAGACGGCTGCTTCCTGCGCGGTTGGTGGTGTATTTCGTCCTGGGGCTGGCGCTGTTTTCGCCTGCGCCTTATCTCGAGGTCATGAGGCATCTGGTCGCGGGTCTGCGAGGGCTGGGACTGTTGGGCGACTGGCATGTTCCGGCGAAGTCTTCGCTATTCAGAGCACGGCAACGGCTCGGTTTTGAACCGCTGCAGGTGCTGTTCGCGGCGACCGCGAAGCCGATGGCCGACGAGTCGACACCGGGCGCGTTCTGGCGGGGTCTGCGGGTGTTGGCCGTCGACGGGACCTGCTGGGACGTCGCCGACACGGAAGCCAACGAGGCCGCGTTCGGGCGTCCCGGCAGCGGCCGCGGAGCAAAGCGCAGTGCGTTCGTCCAGGTGCGGATGGCGGCGCTGGTGGAAGCGGGCAGCCATGCGGTGCTCGATGCGGAACTCGCCGGCTGCCGGACCGGTGAAGTCACCCTCGTCGGCCGTCTGCCCCGATCCTGCACTGCGGGCCAGCTGGTCCTGGCCGACCGCGAATTTCTCGGCGTCCCGCTGTGGCGAGCCTTTACCGACAGCGGCGCCGACCTGCTCTGGCGGGTGCCGGCCAACCGCGTCCTGCCCGTGAACAAGCTATTGCGTGACGGATCGTGGCTCTCCAACATCCACGCCACCACCGACCCGGCAAAACGGGACCCGGTGCACGTCCGCGTGCTGGCCTACCAACTCAAAGGCACCAGCGAGGACGCTGCGGCAAGCAACTATCGCCTGGTCACGACGCTGTTGGACGCCCGCCGCTACCCAGCCCGGCAGCTGGCCGCTCTCTATCGGGAGCGCTGGGAGATTGAGTCCGTCTTCGCCGAGATCAAGACCTTTCAACGCGGTGCGAGGGTGGTCCTCAGCAGCAAGACACCAGACGGTGTCCTCCAACAGATCTGGGCTCACCTCCTGGTCCATCACGCACTGCGGGAACTCATGCTGAGAACCGCAGCCACCCGTCAACTCGACCCGGACCGGATCTCTTTCACCGAAACTCTGCGTTCCGCCCGGCGCAGTGTGACCGTCACGCCGGGCGGTTTTTCCCCCTGAGCTCCTGGTCCGAGCACTGCAGGTACTCCAAGAAGACCTGCTGGAAAGACTTCTGCCCGCCAGACGGCTCCGCAGCCAGCCCCGCGTCGTTAAGCGCAAGATGTCCAACTACTGGCTCAAGCGGACTGAACATCAAACCTGGCCCCAACCCACCCACACCGGCACCCAAGCCATCCGCATCAAACGAGCCCGGCCACCCGACCCAGACCCGTAATGCAACGGCATTGGGCCTAGGAGCCCTGGCTCTCCCCGGCCCCGACCCAGCCGGAGCCACCTAGGGGGAACTCGTAGGCCGGGCGCCCGTTGTTGCCGCTCGTACGGAAGGGGCGGCCCCGGTCGTCCACGGTCAGGATGCCGTGCCGCGAGCCGCTGGACCATGCCAGCTCCAGTCTCCAACTCACGTCGTACGCGGAGGCGTCGGCCTTGACGTAGAAGACCTCGGGGTCGGACTCGCTCACCTTGAACGGGAAGTCCTTGTGGCCCGCCTCGGGTACGACCGCGGGGCGGGCGGCGTCGAGGGCGACCGTGAAGGAGCGGTTCGGGATGTCACCGCCGCAGCCGACACCGGGGTAGCCCATCGCGTAGTCGTTCCAGGCGAGCGGGGCGCGCTTGCCGTCCATACGGACCGTGAGGCTGTTCACTACCACGGTCCGTTCGCCGGTGCCCTGCACGGTGAGCGTCAGGTACTGCTCGCCAGACGCGACGGCACCCAGCGCCGACACCCAGGCGGCCGCGTCCTGTTCCAGCGGCGGCGGAGACACCCGCTCCGGAGCGCGGTCGATCAGGTAGCGCTGTGAACAGGGGCTCTCCCAGGAGTACGGGGCCGCGCCGACCGTCAGCGGAACCGCCGGGCCGTCGTCCCCGGTGGAGCCGGTGGCGGGGGACGCGGGAACTGATGCCCGCCGCCGGGCCCCGTCCCCGCCCTCGTCCTTGCTGTCCTTGCCCTTCCCGGTGGCGGACGCGGAGGGCGAGCCACCGGTCGCCGACACGGAAGGGGACGCGTCGTCCGCCTGCCCGCTCCTGTCGGACGCGGCGGCGACGGTACGGCCGCCACGATCGTCGTCCGTCCCGCCTGAGGGCAGGTTCACGACGAGCACGACGGCACCGAGGACGGCGGCCGCGGCGATCGCGGCGACTCCGGCGAGCCGGACGGAACGGGGCCGGCGCGTCGGCTTCGGTTCCTCGCCGAGCGGCCCGGTCACGGACGGCACCTCGTCGGAACCGTCCGACGGAATCACCGCTCCCGCGCCGGAGGGCGACGGCGGAGCAACCTCCCCCTTCCGCCCCCGCATCGCGTCGGCCAGCACCCACCGTCGGTGCAGTGCGACCAGTTCCCCCGGGGACGCCCCGCACAGACGGGCCAGCCGCTCCACGGGCGCGTAGTCCGTGGGCACGGCGTCCCCGTTGCAGTAGCGGTGCAACGTCGACGTACTCATGTGGAGCCGTTTGGCGAGCACCCCGTAGCTGAGTGCGGAGCGGTCCTTCAACTCGCGCAGTGACGCGGCGAAGTCGGCCGCGGCAGCGTCTTCAGGCACGTTCCAGTCCTCCCCCGTGTCCCGTCCAGGCGTTCCAGGGACGGGGCGTTCCCCCAGGTCAGTGGTGGTGTGGGCGTTCCAGCGTCCCTGATCGCCGGCCGGCTGTGGCGGACGGGACGGTTCAGCCCACACGCTGTTGCCATCCAAGCACGCCGTTCCCGTCACCCGGTCGAGCGGTCTGCTTCAACCACCTTTTACGGAAGAGGATCTGTCATGCGCTCACGTCGTATCCGCCTGCTCGCCGCCACCGGCGCCACCGTCGCCGCCCTCGCCCTCACGGCGTGCGAGGACGGTACGGGAGCGAAGGACGAGGGCGCCTCGCAGCTCACCGCGTCGGCCTCGGCCAACACCTCGGCCACCACGTCCCCCGACCCCACCGCGGACGCCGGGGACGGCTCGGGCACGGGCACGGGAACGAACGCCGGCACAGGCGCGGGAACCGGAACGGGAGCCGGACAGAAGACCAACTCCGGCACCGGCAAGGCGACGTCGTCCGCGGACCCCTACGCCCCCGCGAACCGCGTCGCGTGCAACGGCTCCAACACGGCCGTCACCGCCCAGAAGGTCGCCCGGCCGCTCAACCACCTGCTGATCACCGTCCGGAACACCGGCTCGAAGGTGTGCGACCTGACGTACTACCCGGTCGTCCGCTTCGACGAGATGCAGTGGGTACCGCAGCCGCTCAAGGCGTCCCACCCGCAGGCGGTCACCACGCTCGCCCCGGGTGAGTCCGGCTACGCGGGTGTCCTGCTCTCCGCCGCCGACGGCAGCGGAGACGGCGGCACCACCGGCCACAAGCTGACCGTCGCCTTCCAGGGCAGGACCCCCGACAGCAGCGGCGGCGCCTCCGCGACCCCGCCCCTGCCGGCCAAGGGCGTCTACTACGACAGCTCGATGTGGGTCACGTACTGGCAGCAGGACATGGACGACGCGCTCGCCTACTGACCCGCCAGTTTCTGGGCCACCTCGGTGGCCCAGTAGGTGAGGATGTTCCGTGCGCCCGCCCGCTTGATTCCGGTCAGCGACTCCAGGATCGCCCGGTCCCGGTCGATCCAGCCCCGCTCGGCGGCGGCCTCGATCATCGAGTACTCGCCGGAGATCTGATACGCGGCCACCGGCACGTCGACGGTGTCGGCGACCCGCGCCAGGATGTCGAGGTAGGGCCCGGCGGGCTTGACCATGACCATGTCGGCGCCCTCCGCCAGGTCGAGGGCCAACTCCCGCAGGGACTCCCGCTGGTTGGCGGGGTCCTGCTGGTAGGTCTTCCGGTCGCCCCGGAGCGAGGAGCCGACGGCCTCACGGAACGGGCCGTAGAACGCGGACGCGTACTTCACGGTGTAGGCGAGGATCGCCACGTCCTCGCGCCCGATCTGGTCGAGGGCGTCACGGACGACGCCGATCTGGCCGTCCATCATCCCGCTGGGCCCGACGACATGGGCACCCGCGTCGGCCTGGACCTGGGCCATCTCGGCGTACCGCTCGAGCGTGGCGTCGTTGTCGACGCGCCCCTCGGCGTCCAGCACCCCGCAGTGCCCGTGGTCGGTCGTCTCGTCGAGGCACAGGTCGGACATGACGAGCAGGTCGTCCCCGACCTCGGCCCGTACGTCACGGAGGGCGACCTGCAGAATGCCGTCCGGGTCGGTGCCCGGCGTGCCGAGCGCGTCCTTCTTCGACTCCTCCGGCACACCGAACAGCATGATCCCGGAGATCCCGGCCTCGACGGCCTCCACGGCGGCCTTCCTGAGGCTGTCGCGGGTGTGCTGGACGACGCCGGGCATGGCCGCGATCGGCACGGGCTCGGCGACGCCCTCGCGCACGAAGGCCGGAAGGATGAAGTCCGCGGGGTGCAGCCGGGTCTCGGCCACCATGCGCCGCATGACGGGAGTGGTCCGCAGCCGCCGCGGCCGCGTGCCGGGGAAGGATCCGTACGTCGTCATGCCCACTACGCTACGCCCGCCCCGGCACCACCTTTGCCGACGCGACGTCGGTGCCCCGGACGCCTCCGGCACCGGGTCCTGAGCCCGGCGACAGGTGCGCCCCACCCCGTCAGCGGCTCCGCGGCCGAGCGGCCGCGGCACTCACACCGGCACCAGACACAGGCGGCCGCCGCCGGCAGACCGAGCACCGCACCACGCCCGTGCGCGCCGCGACGGCGACACCGGCTCCCTCGACCGCGCTTCCGCGCACCCTGGCCACCGACGGCGGGCTGGTGGTCGCCGGTGACGCCGACGAGACGCCCGGTTCCGCGACACACGGAGGCCGGAGCGGGCGCCGGAGACGGTCAGGCCGACGGAACCGAGCCGGTACCTGGGCCGGTACGGAGAAGGGGCGCTCCCAGAGGAGCGCCCCGTCACAGCTCAGGTCGTCGAACGACGCCGTCGCGCTCCCGGCCGGCGCTCGCTCGGACGCGTCACCGCGTCGCCCGCCTCCCGGGCCGCGGCTCTGCGGCGCAGCCCGAAGTCGGCCAGCGCCTCCGCCAGTTTGTGCACGGACGGCTCGGGCGCCATGACGTCGACCCGGAGCCCGTGCTCCTCCGCGGTCTTCGCCGTGGCCGGGCCGATGCACGCGATCACGGTCACGTTGTGCGGCTTGCCGGCGATGCCCACCAGGTTGCGCACCGTGGAGGACGACGTGAACAGCACGGCGTCGAACCCGCCGCCCTTGATCGCCTCACGCGTCTCCGCCGGCGGCGGCGAGGCCCGCACGGTCCGGTATGCGGTGACGTCGTCGACCTCCCAGCCCAGCTCGATGAGCCCGGCGACGAGCGTCTCGGTCGCGATGTCGGCCCGCGGCAGGAACACCCGGTCGATCGGGTCGAAGACCGGGTCGTACGGCGGCCAGTCCTCCAGCAGTCCGGCCGCGGACTGCTCGCCGCTGGGCACCAGATCGGGCTTCACACCGAAGGCGATGAGCGCCTTCGCGGTCTGCTCCCCGACCGCGGCGACCTTGATGCCGGCGAAGGCGCGGGCGTCGAGCCCGTACTCCTCGAACTTCTCACGGACGGCCTTGACGGCGTTGACCGACGTGAAGGCGATCCACTCGTACCGTCCGGTGACGAGTCCCTTGACCGCCCGCTCCATCTGCTGGGGTGTGCGCGGCGGTTCGACGGCGATCGTCGGCACCTCGTGCGGCACCGCGCCGTAGGAACGCAACTGGTCGGAGAGCGAGGCCGACTGCTCCTTCGTCCGCGGCACGAGGACCTTCCAGCCGAACAGCGGCTTGGACTCGAACCACGAGAGCTGCTCACGCTGAGCCGCGGCGGAACGCTCACCGACCACGGCTATCACCGGCCGGCCGCCCTCCGGGGACGGCAGCACCTTGCCCTGCTTCAGCATCTGGGCGATCGTCCCGAGCGTGGCGGTCCAGGTCCGCTGCCGGGTCGTCGTACCGGCGACCGTCACGGTCATCGGCGTGTCCGGCTTGCGGCCCGCCGACACCAGTTCACCGGCGGCCGCGGCCACGGAGTCGAGCGTCGTGGAGACGACGACCGTACCGTCCGAGGCCCCGACCTCCGTCCAGCAACGGTCCGAGGCGGTCCGCGCGTCGACGAACCGTACGTCCGCGCCCTGCGCGTCGCGCAGCGGCACACCCGCGTAGGCGGGCACGCCGACGACCGCGGCGACACCGGGCACGACCTCGAAGGGCACACCCGCGGCGGCGCAGGCGAGCATCTCCTCGGCGGCGTACGTATCGAGTCCGGGGTCCCCCGACACCGCACGCACGACCCGCCTGCCGCCGCGCGCGGCCTGCATGACAAGATGTGCCGCATCCCGCACAGCGGGTACCCCAACGGTCGTCGACGTGCCGTCAACCACCGTGAGTTGGGGCGTGCCTGGGCCCGGCAACGGGTCAGCGGGGCTCGTGTCCGTGTTCACCTCGGACACACCCGGCTTGGCATGCAAACGTACGACGTCGAGCACCTCGTGCTCGGCGACGAGAACGTCCGCGTTCGCCAGCGCCTCCACGGCGCGCAGCGTAAGTAGTCCCGGATCCCCGGGTCCGGCACCGAGGAAGGTGACGTGCCCGTGTTCCGGACCGGCGGGAAGAGTGGTGGGGCTCACTGTGCTCGCTCCCCCATCAGACCGGCCGCGCCCTGGGCAAGCATCTCGGCCGCGAGTTCACGGCCGAGCGCCATTGCCTGGTCGTACGTCTCGGGCACGGGACCGGTGGTGGACAACTGCACCATGCGTGAGCCGTCGGTCGTGCCGACGACCCCCCGCAGGCGCATTTGCTTGACAATCTGCCCGTCGGCCTGGGGGTCCCCCCGCTCGAGCGGAGCCGAGAGTGGGGGAAGGTCGGCCAGCGCGCCCACAGGGGCACTGCAACCGGCCTCCAGGGCGGCGAGCAGGGACCGCTCGGCGGTCACGGCGGCCCGGGTGAACGGGTCGTCGAGCTCTCCGAGCGCGGCGATCAGGTCCGCGTTGTCCGCGGCACACTCGATCGCGAGTGCCCCCTGGCCGGGGGCGGGCAAAACCGTGTCGACCGACAGGAAGTCGGTCACCTCGTCGGCCCGGCCGATCCGGTTCAGTCCGGCGGCGGCCAGGACGACGGCGTCCAGCTCACCGTCCTTGACGTACCTGATCCGGGTGTCGACGTTCCCGCGGATCGGCACGGTCTCGATGTCGAGGCCGTGGCCGCGCGCGTACGCGTTGAGCTGCGCCATGCGGCGCGGCGAACCGGTGCCGACGCGGGCCCCGCGCGGAAGGTCGGCGAACTTGAGGGCGTCGCGGGCGACGATCACGTCCCGCGGGTCCTCGCGCTCCGGTACGGCGGCCAGGACCAGGTCCTCGGGCTGCGTGGTCGGCAGGTCCTTCAGCGAATGAACCGCGAAGTCGACCTCGCCCCCGAGCAGCGCGTCCCGCAGCGCCGTGACGAACACACCCGTGCCGCCGATCTGCGCGAGGTGCTCACGGGAGACATCGCCGTACGTGGTGATCTCGACGAGCTCGACGCGTCGCCCGGTCACCCGGCTCACGGCGTCCGCCACCAGCCCGGACTGGGCCATGGCGAGTTTGCTCCGCCTGGTTCCGAGCCTCAGTGCCCGTTTTTCGTCTGTTCGCCCACGGGCGGGCGCTCCGGCCGCTGCCTCAGTCATGCTGGCCCTCGGTTCTTGCTGTTCTCATCGGGCTTGTCGATGCCGTCCTCGGCGCGCGAGACGGCGGCCACCGTCTCGGGGTCGAGGTCGAACAGGGTGCGCAGCGCGTCCGCGTACCCGGCGCCGCCGGGTTCGGCCGCGAGCTGCTTGACCCGTACGGTCGGCGCGTGCAGCAGCTTGTCCACGACGCGCCGCACGGTCTGGGTGATCTCGCCGCGCTGCCTGTCGTCCAGGCCGGGCAGCCGCCCGTCGAGCCGGGCGATCTCGCCCGCCACGACATCGGCCGCCATGGTGCGCAGCGCGACGACGGTGGGCGTGATGTGCGCGGCCCGCTGGGCTGCCCCGAAGGCCGCGACCTCGTCGGAAACGATACGCCGCACCTGGTCGACGTCGGCCGCCATCGGCGCGTCGGCGGAGGCCTCGGCGAGCGACTCGATGTCGACCAGCCGCACACCGGTCAGCCGGTGCGCGGCCGCGTCGATGTCGCGCGGCATGGCCAGGTCGAGGAGGAAGAGGACCGGCTCGGACCGGGGTGCCACGGCCGCCGGTTCGGGCCTGCGCCGCTCGGGGATCCGGCCGACGGTGGCCGCGGTCGCGGCGAGCGCGGTGATCAGCTCGGCGTCGGCCTCGGGCCGGCGGACGCTGTCCCGGCGGTCGACGGTGCCGCCCACCACCCAGGCGGCGTGCTGCTCCAGCGTCGCCGCGTCCAGACCGGCCACGGCGGCCTCCCCGGCCACGGAGAAACCGGTCGCGCCCTGCACCGCGGACAGGTCGAGCGGACAGCCCTCCTCGGTACCGACGGAGGTGGGCGGCAGGTCGTGCGGAGAATGCGCGGGTACGTCGTCCTCGGCCCGGTGCCCGGACAGGGCGCCCTCGGGCAGCCGGCTCTCGACCGCGGCGGCGACTTCCCCGGCGGTCAGCACGAGTCCCGTCGCCCCTGTACAGGAGACGGCGACGTCGGCACGTGTCAGCTCGGCCGGCACCGCGTCCATCGGTACCGCGCGGGCCGGCACGTCCGTGTCGTCGCCCTCGGTGAGGATCTGCGCGAGACGCTCGGCGCGGTCGTAGGTGCGGTTGGCGATCACGATCTCGGCGACACCGGCACGCGCGAGGGTGGCCGCGGCCAGCGAGGACATCGAGCCGGCGCCGATCACCAGGGCCTTCTTGCCCTCGGCCCACCGCGTGACGGCCGTACCGGACGACAGCTGCTCCAGGCCGAAGGTGACCAGGGACTGCCCGGCGCGGTCGATGCCCGTCTCGGAGTGGGCGCGCTTGCCGACCCGCAGGGCCTGCTGGAACAGGTCGTTCAGCAGGCGGCCGGCGGTGTGCAGGTCCTGCGCCCGGGCGAGGGCGTCCTTGATCTGGCCGAGGACCTGTCCCTCGCCGACGACCATGGAGTCCAGCCCGCACGCCACCGAGAAGAAGTGGTGGACGGCCCGGTCCTCGTAGTGCACGTAAAGATAAGGAGTGAGCTCCTCCAGGCCGACCCCGCTGTGCTGGGCGAGCAGCGTGGACAGCTCGGCGACGCCCGCGTGGAACTTGTCCACGTCGGCGTACAGCTCGATGCGGTTGCAGGTGGCGAGGACGGCGGCCTCGGTGGCCGGCTCGGCGGCGACGGTGTCCTGCAGCAGCTTCATCTGGGCGTCCGCGGACAGCGAGGCCCGCTCGAGCACGCTGACCGGGGCGCTGCGATGACTCAGCCCGACGACGAGGAGACTCATGCCGGCATCACGGCGGGTACGTCCCCGTCGGGCCCTTTGTCGGTGGACTCCTCGCGGGTGGCGGCGGCCGGGGCGGCGGCGGCCGCGGCGGCCACCTCACCCGCCTTGCGCTGCTCGTGGAAGGCGAGGATCTGAAGCTCGATGGAGAGGTCGACCTTGCGCACGTCGACCCCGTCCGGGACGGTCAGCACGGTCGGCGCGAAGTTCAGGATGGAGCTGACGCCGGCCGCGACGAGCCGGTCGCAGACCGGCTGGGCGGCACCGGCGGGGGTCGCGATCACACCGATCGACACCCCGTTGTCCTTGATGATCTTTTCCAGCTCGTCGGAGTGCTGGACCGGAATCCCGGCGACGGGCTTCCCGGCCATCGCGGGATCGGCGTCGATGAGGGCGGCGACCCGGAAACCACGGGAGGCGAAGCCCCCGTAGTTGGCGAGCGCGGCACCGAGGTTGCCGATACCGACGATCACTACCGGCCAGTCCTGGGTGAGGCCCAGTTCGCGGGAGATCTGGTAGACGAGATACTCGACGTCGTACCCCACACCCCGGGTCCCGTAGGAGCCGAGGTAGGAGAAGTCCTTGCGCAGCTTCGCGGAGTTGACCCCCGCGGCGGCCGCGAGCTCCTCGGAGGAGACCGTGGGCACCGAGCGCTCCGACAGTGCGGTCAGCGCGCGGAGGTACAGCGGAAGACGGGCGACGGTGGCCTCGGGAATCCCTCGGCTACGGGTCGCCGGTCGGTGAGTTCGGCCAGTTGCCACGGTGCTCCTGCGGGTAGAGCGGGGCTGCAGGCGGTCACACGTTCCCAGACCGCCCCGTCGAATGCAGGCTATGTCTTTGTGAACGCGTGCACAAAGATGGTGTCCGATTTGCCCGGCGAACGTGACCGGGGTCACGCGCCCCCGGCGCACGCACACGGAACCGGCGCACCCGCACCGTCGTTCCTCATCTCTTGGGGGCAAAACCGACACTCTCCTCACCGATCCACGCCCCCGAGACCCCGTCACCATCGATCCTAAGCGAATGTGCGGACCAGTTGGACTGCCCGGTCAGTGACCTTCGGCGCTCCGCGGGGGCTCAGTCAGAGGTCAGCGCCTTGCGCAGCCGCGCCTCGTCCACCCGCCAGAACGTGTGCTGTTCGCCGTCGACGAGTACCACGGGAATCTGCTCCCAGTACTCCCGGTGCAGTTCGGCGTCCTCGGAGATGTCCTTGCGCTCCCAGGGCACCCCCAGGTCGGCGCAGACCTTCTCGATCACGGCCTGTGCGTCGTCACACAGATGACAGCCCGGCTTACGGATCAGGGTGACGAGCCGGTCCTCGGGTACCCGAGCGGGCTTTCGGCGGAAGATGGGACTCATGCCGGCCATTGTCGCGCCGGAACGCGCCCGGCCGGGACCCGTGGGACGCGCCCGGGCGACACGCCGGGCGGATCGGTGCTCCGGCCCGGGGGGATCGGTTCTTTAACGGCACGGTCGCGGAGAGTTCACAGCCTCCAAACCTCGCGACTCCGGAACCCCCGAACAAACTGGCTATGCTCACGCCATGGCCGCTCTTGGATGGCTCACCCCCCGTAGGCGCTTCGCCACGGCGCGGAGCGTGTTGGCAGGCGAGGCCTCGGCAGAGGCAGCGCGCAAGTCGTCGCAGGAGGTCGAGGAGGCCTCCGGCACAGTCGCGGAACCGGTGTTCCCGGTACTCGGCGACGACCGGGCCGCCGCCTTCTTCGATCTCGACAACACCGTCATGCAGGGCGCCGCGCTGTTCCACTTCGGCCGCGGCCTGTACAAGCGGAAGTTCTTCGAGACGCGCGACCTCGCCAAGTTCGCCTGGCAGCAGGCCTGGTTCCGGCTGGCCGGGGTCGAGGATCCCGAACACATGCAGGAGGCCCGCGACTCGGCGCTGTCCATCGTCAAGGGCCACCGCGTCGCCGAACTGCAGTCGATCGGCGAGGAGATCTACGACGAGTACATGGCGGAGCGCATCTGGCCGGGCACCCGCGCCCTGGCCCAGGCGCACCTGGACGCCGGACAGAAGGTGTGGCTGGTGACGGCTGCCCCCGTGGAGATCGCCACGGTGATCGCCCGGCGGCTGGGGCTGACCGGCGCCCTCGGCACGGTCGCCGAGTCGGTCGACGGCGTCTACACGGGCAAGTTGGTCGGCGAACCGCTGCACGGTCCGGCGAAGGCGGAGGCGGTCCGCGCGCTGGCGGCGGCGGAGGGCCTCGACCTCGGCCGTTGCGCCGCCTACAGCGACTCCCACAACGACATCCCGATGCTCTCCCTGGTCGGACACCCCTACGCCATCAACCCGGACTCCAAACTGCGCAAGCACGCCCGCCGACTGGAATGGCGGCTGCGCGACTACCGCACGGGCCGCAAGGCGGCCAAGGTCGGCATCCCGGCGGCGGCGGGCGTGGGCGCGGTGGCCGGCGGTACGGCGGCGGCGATCGCCCTGCACCGGCGCCGGCGCTGACCCGAGCCCGCCCGGACACCTGACCGCACCGACGCCCGGCCCGCGTGATCGATCCGGCCACCCCGGCGGCGTCCGCGCACCAAACCCGGCCAATCCACGGGTCGTACCCCAACAAGCCGCTGTCCAGTCCCGTTGGCTGCACACGGCCACAACACGCCCCGGACCATGACGGAACGCGACCTATTTCGATCAATAAACGGTCACTCTGCGGCAGTTGATCGGGCACCAATCGGTTACAGAAGCGACGTAATCGATGATTTGAGCAACTGGGTGTAGCAGTGCCTGCACTAAGCGTTATTCTCCTCAGACGCACACCGGTACCCATCCGTCGCTACGACGGGTGAACGATCCGGCACTGCACGTGATGGAAGCTCTGCCTCTGGGAGTCCCGTGTACCCACACGTCGGGGTTGACGCCTCGGGCCTGGCTACGCTGCGCGCAACGGTCCAAGACCTGTTGCGCGGCTTCGTCCCCACCGCGTACGCCGTCCCCACCCTCGCCGTAGCAACCGACCCTGTCGGCCCCTGCTACGCACTTGCCGAAGGCAGCGCCGCCGTCGGCAGACGAGGGCGCTCTACCGGCGCCGCCACCGCCCGCCGTCCCGCCGCGGACAGCGACAGCGCCCGCATGATGGACCTCGTCGAACGTGCCCAGGCCGGCGAGGCCGACGCTTTCGGGCGTCTTTACGACCAGTACAGCGACACCGTGTACCGGTACATCTACTACCGCGTGGGGGGCAAGGCGACCGCCGAGGACCTCACGAGTGAGACGTTCCTGCGGGCACTGCGCAGGATCGGCACCTTCACCTGGCAGGGCCGCGACTTCGGCGCGTGGCTGGTCACCATTGCCCGCAACCTGGTCGCCGACCACTTCAAGTCGAGCCGCTTCCGGCTGGAGGTCACCACCGGCGAGATGCTCGACGCCAACGAGGTCGCGCGGTCGCCGGAGGACTCCGTCCTGGAGTCCCTCTCCAACGCCGCCCTCCTCGACGCCGTACGGCGGCTCAACCCGCAGCAGCAGGAGTGCGTGACGCTCCGCTTCCTCCAGGGCCTCTCCGTCGCCGAGACCGCCCGGGTGATGGGCAAGAACGAGGGCGCCATCAAGACCCTCCAGTACCGGGCCGTACGCACCCTCGCCCGGCTCCTCCCGGACGACGCCCGCTGACCGGCCACTCCACGTAACACCCAATTCGCTTACGGTGAAAGTCCGTTGACTCCCCCATCTGATCATCCGTCGTCCGTAACCCAAGTGCCGCGCCACTCGTTGTGCGGGATGCAGGCTCCCTGTGGTCACCCCCTGGCCGAGTTCGATCACTCGATCGAGTGCGTTTGGTCAGGGTGTGCAACCCTCAGGACCCCCTGGGGAGTCGACCGTCATGACGAGAGGAGGTGCCGCCAGTGATCGCGAACGTATCGGCGCACCGGCGGGCGAACGCCTTCGCCCAGGCCCTGGAGGAATCCCACCGGGGCCCGGCGGCCGAGCAGTCCGAAGGACCGGCACCGTCCTCGGCTGCTGCGGAACAGACCGAGCGGGGCCGCATGCTGGCCTTCGCCGAAGGTCTCGGCGAGTTGCCCAAACCCGAGCTGGACCCCGAGGTCAAGGTCGTCCAGCGGGCCCAGCTGGTGGCCATGTTCGAGGCCATGATGCTGGAGGGCACCGCCGGAGGCGAGGCCGCCGGCACGTCCGTGCCCGAACAGCGGTCCCGGGCCAGAGGCGCACACCGGGCGTCCCCACTGGGCAGACTGCGACCGCGTTCGCGGCTGACGAAGGGCCTCGCCGCGGGCGGGCTCAGCGTCGGCGTCGCCGCGGGAGCGTTCGGCGGAGTGGCCGCCGCGAGTTCGGACGCCCTGCCCGGCGACTCGCTCTACGGCCTCAAGCGCGGCATCGAGGACTTCAAGCTCACCTACCTGTCCGACGGGGACGACGAGCGCGGCCAGGCCTATCTCGACCAGGCCTCCACCCGCCTCAGCGAGGCCCGCCGACTGATCGAGCGCGACCGCGGCGGCCCCCTGGACCACGAGTCCCTGGGCGAGATCCGGCGCACCCTGTCCGGCATGCAGTACGACGCCTCCGAGGGCCACCGGCTGCTGCACGAGGCGTACCGGCGCGACCCGGACTCCCTGAGCCCCATGCAGGCTCTCTCCGCCTTCTCCCACTCGCACCGGGACGTCTGGGGGGCCCTGCGAGACCGGCTGCCCGTGCAGCTCGGCGATGTGAGCCGACAGGTGTCGTCGGTCTTCGACGCCATAGACGAAGAGGTCGCCCCGCTGCAGTCCCTGCTCCCGCAGCCTCCCGCCCGCACCGGCGGCACCGGTCAGCGCCAGCGTTCGGGCCCCCCTTCCGCGGGTTCGTCCGGCACGCACCGGTCGACCGCGCCCAGCACCGGCAGCGGCCCCTCGGACGGAAGCCGGACCGGCAGCGGCAGCGGCACCCCGAGCGACTCGGCCGGCACCGCCACCGAAGGTGGTGGCCTGATCGGCGGCGACACCGGCGGCCTGCTCGACCCGCCGCAGGACACCGGCACCGCGTCCCCGTCCAGCAGCACCCCGCCGGGCGAGCCGGACGTCACCCTTCCCCCGCTCCTCCCGGGCCTGCTGCCCGGCCTGGGCATCGACAGCGAGGACGCGGACTGAGTCCGTACGACAGCGGGGGCGCCCCTCTCACGAGGGGCGCCCCCGCTGTCGTACGCGAAGAGCTTCTTCCGTCAGGTGTCCCTGCAGAACGGCGTCCGGGCGGAGCTCAGAAGAACACCGACCGGCGCTGCACCAGCAGCTTGTACAGGGTGTGCTGGATCTGCTCCCTGACCTGGTCGGTCAGGTTGAACATCAGCATCGGGTCCTCGGCCGCCTCCGGCGGATAGCCGTCCGTCGGGATCGGCTCGCCGAACTGGATCGTCCACTTCGTCGGCAGCGGGATCGCACCGAGCGGGCCGAGCCACGGGAAGGTCGGCGTGAGCGGGAAGTACGGGAAGCCCAGCACCCGGGCCAGCGTCTTGGCGTTGCCGATCATCGGGTAGATCTCCTCGGCCCCGACGATCGAGCACGGGATGATCGGGGTGCCGTGGCGCAGGGCGGTGGAGACGAAGCCGCCCCGGCCGAACCGCTGCAGCTTGTACCGCTCGTTGAAGGGCTTGCCGATGCCCTTGAAACCCTCCGGCATGACCCCGACCAGCTCGCCCTGGCCCAGCAGCCGCTCGGCGTCCTCCCCGCAGGCCAGGGTGTGGCCGAGCTTGCGCGCCAGCTCGTTGACCACGGGCAGCATGAAGACCAGGTCCGCCGCGAGCAGCCGCAGGTGCCGCCCGGCCGGATGGTTGTCGTGGACGGCGACCTGCAGCATCAGGCCGTCCAGCGGCAGCGTGCCGGAGTGGTTGGCGACGATCAGCGCGCCGCCGTCGGAGGGGATGTTCTCGATGCCCTTCACCTCCACCCGGAAGTACTTCTCGTACAGCGGGCGCAGCAGGGACATCAGGACCTGGTCGGTCAGCTCCGCGTCGTAACCGAAGTCGTCGACCTCGTAGTCACCGGTGAGGCGGCGGCGCAGGAAGGCCAGGCCGCCGGCGACACGCCTTTCCAGGCCACCGGGCTCGTCGGCGTGGCCGCCGACGGACTGCGGCTGCTGGGGCGGCTGTTCCTCACTGGTCACAGGAACATCATCCTGCGCGGTGGCCGCGGTGGGCAGGGGCTGGACCTCGCGCATCAGCGCGTTTTCCGTGCTCTTGCGCCGGCTTCCCGTACTCCGGCGCCGCGGCGGCCGCTGCGCGGCACTCCCGCGGGACCGGTCGTCGTCGAACGGAATGACCTTGGCATCCGCCATCGTTGATGCGCTCCTCAGTTGGCGCTCGTCGTCGGGAGGTGGCCGCCGCCCGCGAGGGGCAGCGCGGCGATCCGGTCGACGGCCCCGGCAACAGCCTCGGGCGGCAGGAGTCCGGGGCCGTGGCTGCGTGCGAAGTCCGCGAAGGTCTCCGCCGTCGTGTACTTCGGCGTGAATCCGAGCGTTTCACGCATCTGGTCCGTCGACACCACCCGGCCGTGGGTGAGCAGCCGGATCTGCTCGGGCGAGAAGTCCGTCATACCCAGCGTACGCACCAGGGAGCCGGCCCAGGTGACCGCGGGAAGCAGCAGGGGCACGGTGGGGCGGCCCAGGCGCCGCGAGCACTGGGACAGCAGCAGGAGGCCGTCGCCCGCGATGTTGAAGGTGCCGCTGTTGAGCGTGCCGCGTTCCGGATCGTGCGAGGCGATCCGCAGCACCTCGATCACGTCGTCCTCGTGCACGAACTGCAGCCGCGGGTCGTAGCCGAACACGGTCGGCAGGACGGGCAGCGAGAAGTACGAGGCGAGCGGCGAATCGGCGGCCGGGCCGAGGATGTTGGCGAACCGCAGCACACTCACGGCGACGTCGGGCCGGCGCCGCGCGAAGCCCCGCACATACCCCTCGACCTCCACCGTGTCCTTGGCGAAGCCGCCGCTGGGCAGCGACTTGGGCGGGGTCGTCTCGGTGAAGACGGCGGGGTCGCGGGGCGCCGACCCGTAGACGTTGGTGCTGGACTTCACGACCAGACGCTTGACGGTGGGGGATTTCTGACAGGCGCCGAGCAGCTGCATGGTGCCGATGACGTTGGTCTCCTTGACCGTGGTCCGGCTGCCGCTGCCCAGCGCGGTCGCGGTCACGTCCATGTGGACGACCGTGTCGGCCGCCGTCTCGGCGAGCACGCGCGCGATGCCGGGCTGGCGGATGTCGGCCTGGATGAAGTCCGCGCCGCCCAGGTGGTGCTCGGGCGGGACCGCGTCCACGGCGATCACCCGGTCCACCTGCGGGTCACGCTGGATCCGTCGTACGAACCGGCCCCCCAACCTGCGGGCCACTCCGGTCACGAGCACGACCTTGCCCAAGATCAGCGCCTTCCTTCCAGCCTCGTGCGGCCCGCCTGCGGCTCTCGCACGGCTCCTGTACGGCTCCTGCAACGTGCCGCGTTCCCCTGTGCGGCCAACTTAGCGGTTCGGTGTTGCGCTGTGATGACCACCCGCTGCGCGAAGTGACGACTTCCGGCCCCCGCGTACGCGAGTGGCCCCCCACCATCATGGGTGGGGGGCCACAGAACGCGCTCTCGCGTCGTCGCTTACTTCTTGTTGCGACGCTGAACGCGCGTGCGCTTGAGCAGCTTGCGGTGCTTCTTCTTGGCCATCCGCTTGCGCCGCTTCTTGATAACAGAGCCCACGACTACCCTCGCTCACTTCTCATCACTCGGTGTTTGGGCGCCATGGGCCCACACGACCTACGAGGGGCTAGCCTACCCGCCCGAGAGCTGAGCTCGTAATCGAGGGGACGGGGGAGGCCCGGGGACAGCCCCGGAGATCTCCCCCGCCGCCGCCGTCAGGCTGTTTCCACCCCCACATAACTCTCGCGGAGGTACTCGTGAACCGCTTGCTCCGGGACTCGGAACGACCGTCCTACCCGGATCGCGGGCAGATGACCGCTGTGCACCAGCCGGTACACGGTCATCTTCGACACTCGCATCACCGAGGCGACCTCCGCCACGGTAAGGAACTGAACCTCGTTCAGAGGCCTCTCGCCAGCTGCAGCCATGACACACCTGAACCTTCCGCACTCGACGGTCACCGGCTTCCCCTTCCGGTGACTCTTCGTCGTTGCGTGCTCACTCCCCAATGTAGGGGCGGGTGATGCAAGTGGGGAAGAGGTGCACCCATCGGCGGCCTACTGTGACAGACACGCTCGATTGAGTACGTAGCGGGTCAGCGGCCGGTAGTAATCGGACCGCACGGCGTCATCAAGTGGAACGACGACGGACACGCGCCCCTCCGCCTCGCCGACGAAGAGGGCGGGATCGTCGGTGTCGGCGAGCCCGATGGCCTCGAACCCCAGCTGACCTGCTCCGCAGACCCATCCGTGATCCCCGATCACCAGCTCGGGCAGGGTCCCACCGGCCTCCGCGGCCCCGGCCAGCGCGATACGAACCGGGAGCGGCGAGTGCGTGTGTGCGCCGGTCGCACAACCGGGGCGAGAAGTGCCTGGTTCGCGTACGAGCGCGACTCGCCGTACGTAGTCGAGGTTGTACGTGCGTAGACCGAACCGGGTCGTTATGTCGACACAGTGACCCTGCGACGGGGTGAGGACGACACATCCCGCCGCCGACAACGCGTCCGCGAGGGCGGCGTAGAAACCGAGCAGCCGGTGCGGGTGTCCGGTGCCGATGAGCACGGGTGCGGCACGGCGGGCCACCACGGCGAGCCGGTCTGCGAAGGCGTCGAGGGCGGCCAGCGTGCGCTCAGGATCGATCACATCATGACCCGAGACGCACTTCGGATCGGCCGAAACCCCACACTTGTCCGCCATCAGTTCGATCAGATCCCGCTGCTGCCAGGTCCATTCCGGGTCGAGACCGATCAGTACGCGGGGGTCGCGAGCAGCGAACAGCCGGTAACTCCGCAGGCTCTCCTCCCGGGAGGTGGCCACCGGCCCGGCGAGGCGGGCGGCCAGGAGGTGGGCACGCAGGGCCCCGGTGCTCAACACGTGAGTGATGGTGACCGATGAGGAGTGAGGGCGGCAGGGGAACAGCCGAAACACCGCACTGTTGGCGTAATGCCCGTTCCGTGACGTCCGGCGGTGCCCGTACCCCGGACGTACGGCCGGTGCCCGTTCCGCGGACGTACGGCCGGACGCGAGCAGCCGCCCCACCGGCTACGCCAGCAGCCCCCGCAGCGGAAAGACCGCGCGGCGAGCGGCCACCACCGCCTGGTCCAGCCGGTCCGCGGGGTCGTACCCCGCCTCCCAGTCGGCCCACGACACCGGCCACCGCCCGTCCGTCATCCGCATCGGCGCCAACTGCCGCGTACGGGCGAACACTTCCTGCCGCCAGCTCTCCGGAATCATGGTCTCGGGCGCCACCTCCCGACCCGCGGCGATCCCCACCAGATGGGTCCACGACCGCGGCACGACCTCGACCACCGCGTACCCGCCCCCGCCGAGCGCGACCCACCGCCCCTCGGCGTACTCGTGCGCCAGGTCGTGACAGGCCACCTGCACCGCCCGCTGCGCGTCCAGCGAGACGGCCAGATGCGCCAGCGGATCCTCGAAATGCGTGTCGGCCCCGTGCTGGGTCACGAGAACCTGCGGCCGGAAGTCGGCGATCAGTTCGGGCACGACGGCGTGAAAGGCCCGCAGCCAGCCCGCGTCCCCGGTCCCGGCCGGCAACGCCACATTGACCGCACTGCCCTCCGCGCAGTCCGCACCCGTCTCCTCCGGCCACCCCGTCTGCGGGAACAACGTCCGCGGATGCTCGTGCAGGGAGATCGTCAGAACCCGGGGGTCCTCCCAGAACGCGGCCTGCACACCGTCACCGTGGTGCACGTCGACGTCGACATAGGCGACCCGCTCGGCACCCAGCTCCAACAACCGGGCGATGGCGAGCGAGGCGTCGTTGTAGATACAGAACCCCGAGGCGGCCCCGGGCATCGCGTGGTGCAGCCCGCCCGCGAAGTTCACCGCGTGCAGCGCCTCCCCGCGCCACACGGCCTCCGCCGCCCCCACCGACTGCCCGGCGATGAGCGCCGACACCTGGTGCATCCCGGCGAACGCCGGATCGTCCATCGTCCCCAGCCCGTACGACCCGTCGGCCGCCCCGGGGTCGGCGGAGGCCGCCTTCACGGCCTCGACGTAGTCGTCCCGGTGGACGAGCCGCAAGGTCGACTCCCCGGCCGGCTTGGCCGCGACGACATCCACCTCCCGGTCCAGGCCGAAGGCGTCGACGAGCCTCCGGGTCAGGGCCAGCCTGATCGGGTCCATCGGATGGTCCCGACCGAAGTCATAGCCCGTTACTGCCTCGTCCCACATCAGCTGTGCGCGGCCGCTCATGCCCGCCACCGTATCGGTCCGGTTGAGGGGCGAACGACCTGGCGTACACGAGCGTCACCAGCACCAACACCATCGGCACGAGCATGGCCCCCCGGTAGGTCCACGCGTCCCCGAGCGCCCCCACCAGAGGCGACCCGATCAGAAAGCCCACGTAGTTGAAGATGTTGAGCCGCGCGATGGCCGCGTCGGACGCCCCGGGAAACAGCCGCCCCGCCGCCGCGAAGGTCTGCGGCACCAGCACGCACAGGCCCAGCCCCAGCAGGGTGAAACCGAGCATGCCCACCCACGCCCCGGGAGCCACGGCCACCACGGCGAACCCGAGCGCCGCGACCAGCGCCCCCAGCCGTACGACCGCCACGGCCCCGAACCGCCGTACCCCGACGTCCCCGATCGCCCGCCCGAGGAGCGTGGTCACCATGTACACGTTGTACGGCACCGTCGCCAGCTGCTCCGAGCTCCCCAGCACGTCCTGCAGGTACTTCGCGCTCCAGTTGGAGACCGTCGAGTCCCCGATGTACGCGAACGTCATCACCAGGCACAGCGGCAGGAGCAGCTTGAAGACCAGCGGCCCCGCCTCACCACCGGTGTCCTCCTTCACCGGGCCCGCGTCCCCGTCGACGTACCACCGGCTGCCCACCAGCACGGTCGGCAGCAGAACCGCCGCCACCGGCAGATACGACACCCACAGCGCCAGATGCCAGTGCGCCCCGACCCAGGCGAGCGACGCCCCGATGATCCCGCCCAGGCTGTACGCGGCATGGAAACTCAGCATGATGCTGCGCCCGTACGTCCGCTGCAGCGAGACCCCGAGCATGTTCATGGACGCGTCGAGCGCTCCGACGGCGAGCCCGAACACGCCGAGCGCGACCGCCAGTTCCACCATGGAGTCGCCCGCCCCGACCCCGAGCAGCGCCAGGAGCACGACGGGCTGGGACCAGCGCAGCAGCCGGCTCGGCCGTATGCGCTTGACCAGGTGCTCGGTCGTGACGCTCCCGACTCCCGCGAGGATCGGCACGGCGGCCAGGAAGGCGGGCAGCAGCCCGTCGGAGACGCCGTACCGGTCCTGGATGGCCGGGATGCGCGTCACGAGCAACGCGAAGGCGGCGCCCTGAGCGAAGAAGCTGAACGCCAACGAGGCCCTACCGCGCCGCAGCACATCTGTCATGGCGGCGAGCGTAGGGCCCCGGCGTACTCGTGGGTAGATCCAGCCAAAGATGAATTTCCCTCAGCTTTAGCGGACGAGGGCGACCTCGGGCGCCACGGCGGGCGACAGGGAGACCCGGCTCCCGCCCTTCCGCGCCTCGACCTCGGCGGCCAGCATCCCGGCCATGGGTCCCGCGGCCAGAGCCCCGCTGACGAGGAAACCGAGCACCATCGCGACGATCATGATGACCGAACCGAGCCACACCATCGTGTCGACCGGCAGCGTGTACGCCCCCACGACCCGCACCACACACTCGCCGAGCAGCACCACACCCCAGACCAGGGAGAAGACCCGCTCGGCCCGCCGGAACCGCGACGATCCGCTCAGCAGCCCCGCCCACGCGGCCTCCCTCGCCGCATCACCCTTCACCAGCCACGGCTTCATGGCCGCGGTCATCATCGGCCTGCCCATCGCCACGGAGACCAGAATGCCGATACCGATCGCGCTGCTGACCCCGCTGTCCTTGGCGAGCATCAACCGCGGGTCGCCGGCGACGAAGCTGAGCAGCAGCCCCACGACGTTCACGAAGAGGATGAGCGCGGCGAACCCGTTGACCGTCCGGTCCCTCACGACACCCCACCCGGTCCGCAGGGCCGGCACCACGCTGCTCCAGCCGAGCGCGGCGAGGGTGCTCATCCCGAATCCGTTCCTGAGCAGGTAGTACGACCCGATGGGCACCGCCACATCCATGAGCAGCGGAGCGAGGTTGTGCTTCATGCCGGACTTCCGGTTCGTCGTCATGCCCTCAGCTTCGCGGCAGGTGCCCACCCGGGAGTAGAAACGATCGTCCGGAGCTCCGCATGACAAATGTCAGCGCCCTTCCAGTGGCGGGGATCATCTGAGCAGGTCAGCCAACTCCGCCATGTCATCGAAGAGTTCGCCAGAGCCGACGAGGTTGTCGGCGGGCGTCATGGCGGTGAACCCGACGACGTTCATCCCGGCCGCGACGGCCGCCCGCACGCCCAGCGGACTGTCCTCGACCACCACACACCGCGCGGGTTCGACCCCCATCCGCTCGGCCGCGTACAGGAAGAGATCGGGTGCCGGCTTTCCCCGCCCCACGTCCTGCGCACTGAAGATCCTCGCGTCGTCGAACCACCGGTCGAGTCCGGTCTTCCGATGCCCGACCCGGATCCGCTCATGACTCCCGGAAGACGCCACACAGTAGGGAACCCCGTCGGCGGCCAGCTTCTCGAAAACGCCGAACACCCCGGGGACGGGCTCCAGTTCCCGCTCGAAGGCCGCGAACACCCGCCGGTGGAAGCTGTCGTCGAAGTCGGCCGGCAACCGCTGTCCGGTGCGCTCCTGGACGAGGTCGTGGATCCGGTGCATCGCGGACCCCATGTAGTCCCGGATGGAGTCCTCGTAGGTGGTCGGGTGCCCCAGCTCGGTCAGATAGGCGGCCAGCAGCCGGTTGGAGATCGGCTCGCTGTCGACGAGGACGCCGTCATTGTCGAAGATAACCAGGTCGTAGCGCATACATCGACCCTAAACGAGCCCGAACGCAGAAAACCCCCGCACCTGAGGTGCGGGGGTTTTCCCAAGATTTGTTCGGCGGTGTCCTACTCTCCCACAGGGTCCCCCCTGCAGTACCATCGGCGCTGTGAGGCTTAGCTTCCGGGTTCGGAATGTAACCGGGCGTTTCCCTCACGCTATGACCACCGAAACACTATGAAACAGACAACCGCACCACACCCGTGACCATGGGCATGGGGTTGTTCGTGGTTTCAGAACCAACACAGTGGACGCGAGCAACTGAGGACAAGCCCTCGGCCTATTAGTACCGGTCACCTCCACACCTTACGGTGCTTCCAGATCCGGCCTATCAACCCAGTCGTCTACTGGGAGCCTTAACCCCTCAAAGGGGGTGGGAATACTCATCTCGAAGCAGGCTTCCCGCTTAGATGCTTTCAGCGGTTATCCCTCCCGAACGTAGCCAACCAGCCATGCCCTTGGCAGGACAACTGGCACACCAGAGGTTCGTCCGTCCCGGTCCTCTCGTACTAGGGACAGCCCTTCTCAATATTCCTGCGCGCGCAGCGGATAGGGACCGAACTGTCTCACGACGTTCTAAACCCAGCTCGCGTACCGCTTTAATGGGCGAACAGCCCAACCCTTGGGACCGACTCCAGCCCCAGGATGCGACGAGCCGACATCGAGGTGCCAAACCATCCCGTCGATATGGACTCTTGGGGAAGATCAGCCTGTTATCCCCGGGGTACCTTTTATCCGTTGAGCGACGGCGCTTCCACAAGCCACCGCCGGATCACTAGTCCCGACTTTCGTCCCTGCTCGACCCGTCGGTCTCACAGTCAAGCTCCCTTGTGCACTTACACTCAACACCTGATTGCCAACCAGGCTGAGGGAACCTTTGGGCGCCTCCGTTACTCTTTAGGAGGCAACCGCCCCAGTTAAACTACCCATCAGACACTGTCCCTGATCCGGATCACGGACCCAGGTTAGACATCCAGCACGACCAGACTGGTATTTCAACGACGACTCCACCTGAACTGGCGTCCAAGCTTCACAGTCTCCCAGCTATCCTACACAAGCCGAACCGAACACCAATATCAAACTGTAGTAAAGGTCCCGGGGTCTTTCCGTCCTGCTGCGCGAAACGAGCATCTTTACTCGTAGTGCAATTTCACCGGGCCTATGGTTGAGACAGTCGAGAAGTCGTTACGCCATTCGTGCAGGTCGGAACTTACCCGACAAGGAATTTCGCTACCTTAGGATGGTTATAGTTACCACCGCCGTTTACTGGCGCTTAAGTTCTCAGCTTCGCACG
This sequence comes from Streptomyces sp. NBC_00289, assembly GCF_041435115.1. NCBI lineage: Bacteria > Bacillati > Actinomycetota > Actinomycetes > Kitasatosporales > Streptomycetaceae > Streptomyces > Streptomyces sp. NBC_00289. Next base: position 4,674,383 of record NZ_CP108046.1, read on the forward strand.
CCCGAAAGCGCACTAACCGGTCCCCTTAACGTTCCAGCACCGGGCAGGCGTCAGTCCGTATACATCGCCTTACGGCTTCGCACGGACCTGTGTTTTTAGTAAACAGTCGCTTCTCGCTGGTCTCTGCGGCCACCCCCAGCTCACCGAGTAAATCGGATCACCAGTGATGGCCCCCCTTCTCCCGAAGTTACGGGGGCATTTTGCCGAGTTCCTTAACCATAGTTCACCCGAACGCCTCGGTATTCTCTACCTGACCACCTGAGTCGGTTTAGGGTACGGGCCGCCATGAAACTCGCTAGAGGCTTTTCTCGACAGCATAGGATCATCCACTTCACCACAATCGGCTCGGCATCAGGTCTCAGACTATGTGCTGTCCGGATTTACCTGGACAACGTCCTACACCCTTACCCCGGGACAACCACCGCCCGGGATGGACTACCTTCCTGCGTCACCCCATCACTCACCTACTGCAGGTCTGGTCCGTCGGCTCCACCACTTTCCTTTCCCCGAAGGGTCCGGAACGGCTTCACGGACTTAGCATCGCCTGGTTCAATGTTTGACGCTTCACAGCGGGTACCGGAATATCAACCGGTTATCCATCGACTACGCCTGTCGGCCTCGCCTTAGGTCCCGACTTACCCTGGGCAGATCAGCTTGACCCAGGAACCCTTAGTCAATCGGCGCACACGTTTCTCACGTGTGTATCGCTACTCATGCCTGCATTCTCACTCGTGAACCGTCCACCACTGCCTTCCGGCGCGGCTTCACCCGGCACACGACGCTCCCCTACCCATCCATACTCCCGTTGGGGATATGTGTATGAATGACACGACTTCGGCGGTACGCTTGAGCCCCGCTACATTGTCGGCGCGGAATCACTAGACCAGTGAGCTATTACGCACTCTTTCAAGGGTGGCTGCTTCTAAGCCAACCTCCTGGTTGTCTGTGCGACTCCACATCCTTTCCCACTTAGCGTACGCTTAGGGGCCTTAGTCGATGCTCTGGGCTGTTTCCCTCTCGACCATGGAGCTTATCCCCCACAGTCTCACTGCCGTGCTCTCACTTACCGGCATTCGGAGTTTGGCTAAGGTCAGTAACCCGGTAGGGCCCATCGCCTATCCAGTGCTCTACCTCCGGCAAGAAACACACGACGCTGCACCTAAATGCATTTCGGGGAGAACCAGCTATCACGGAGTTTGATTGGCCTTTCACCCCTAACCACAGGTCATCCCCCAGGTTTTCAACCCTGGTGGGTTCGGTCCTCCACGAAGTCTTACCTCCGCTTCAACCTGCCCATGGCTAGATCACTCCGCTTCGGGTCTTGAGCGCGCTACTGAATCGCCCTGTTCGGACTCGCTTTCGCTACGGCTTCCCCACACGGGTTAACCTCGCAACACACCGCAAACTCGCAGGCTCATTCTTCAAAAGGCACGCAGTCACGACGCATTGAGTAAACTCAATGCGCGACGCTCCCACGGCTTGTAGGCACACGGTTTCAGGTACTATTTCACTCCGCTCCCGCGGTACTTTTCACCATTCCCTCACGGTACTATCCGCTATCGGTCACCAGGGAATATTTAGGCTTAGCGGGTGGTCCCGCCAGATTCACACGGGATTTCTCGGGCCCCGTGCTACTTGGGTGTCTCTCAAACGAGCCGTTGACGTTTCGACTACGGGGGTCTTACCCTCTACGCCGGACCTTTCGCATGTCCTTCGCCTACATCAACGGTTTCTGACTCGCCTCACAGCCGGCAGACTGTGAAAGAGAGATCCCACAACCCCGCATACGCAACCCCTGCCGGGTCTCACACGTATACGGTTTGGCCTCATCCGGTTTCGCTCGCCACTACTCCCGGAATCACGGTTGTTTTCTCTTCCTGCGGGTACTGAGATGTTTCACTTCCCCGCGTTCCCTCCACATACCCTATGTGTTCAGGTATGGGTGACAGCCCATGACGACTGCCGGGTTTCCCCATTCGGAAACCCCCGGATCAAAGCCTGGTTGACGACTCCCCGGGGACTATCGTGGCCTCCCACGTCCTTCATCGGTTCCTGGTGCCAAGGCATCCACCGTGCGCCCTTAAAAACTTGGCCACAGATGCTCGCGTCCACTGTGCAGTTCTCAAACAACGACCAACCACCCGTCACAACCCGCCGAAGCAGATTTTCACCGGGGCCGGCACTGAAGGCAGCCAGACTATCGGCCGTACCCTCAGATACCCAACAGCGTGCCCGACCGCATCCCGTCCGAAGATCATGCTTTCCACACTCTTACGAGCAGTACTTGCAGCCTCCGACCCGGAAACCCGGCCGAATAATCAACGTTCCACCCATGAGCAACCACCGTCGAACGTATGCCGACGTAATGGCCCTGGACCACCAGACAATGCCTGGCGGCCTAGATGCTCCTTAGAAAGGAGGTGATCCAGCCGCACCTTCCGGTACGGCTACCTTGTTACGACTTCGTCCCAATCGCCAGTCCCACCTTCGACAGCTCCCTCCCACAAGGGGTTGGGCCACCGGCTTCGGGTGTTACCGACTTTCGTGACGTGACGGGCGGTGTGTACAAGGCCCGGGAACGTATTCACCGCAGCAATGCTGATCTGCGATTACTAGCAACTCCGACTTCATGGGGTCGAGTTGCAGACCCCAATCCGAACTGAGACAGGCTTTTTGAGATTCGCTCCACCTCACGGTATCGCAGCTCATTGTACCTGCCATTGTAGCACGTGTGCAGCCCAAGACATAAGGGGCATGATGACTTGACGTCGTCCCCACCTTCCTCCGAGTTGACCCCGGCAGTCTCCTGTGAGTCCCCATCACCCCGAAGGGCATGCTGGCAACACAGAACAAGGGTTGCGCTCGTTGCGGGACTTAACCCAACATCTCACGACACGAGCTGACGACAGCCATGCACCACCTGTCACCCGACCACAAGGGGGCACCATCTCTGATGCTTTCCGGGCGATGTCAAGCCTTGGTAAGGTTCTTCGCGTTGCGTCGAATTAAGCCACATGCTCCGCTGCTTGTGCGGGCCCCCGTCAATTCCTTTGAGTTTTAGCCTTGCGGCCGTACTCCCCAGGCGGGGAACTTAATGCGTTAGCTGCGGCACCGACGACGTGGAATGTCGCCAACACCTAGTTCCCACCGTTTACGGCGTGGACTACCAGGGTATCTAATCCTGTTCGCTCCCCACGCTTTCGCTCCTCAGCGTCAGTAATGGCCCAGAGATCCGCCTTCGCCACCGGTGTTCCTCCTGATATCTGCGCATTTCACCGCTACACCAGGAATTCCGATCTCCCCTACCACACTCTAGCCTGCCCGTATCGACTGCAGACCCGGGGTTAAGCCCCGGGCTTTCACAACCGACGCGACAAGCCGCCTACGAGCTCTTTACGCCCAATAATTCCGGACAACGCTTGCGCCCTACGTATTACCGCGGCTGCTGGCACGTAGTTAGCCGGCGCTTCTTCTGCAGGTACCGTCACTTTCGCTTCTTCCCTGCTGAAAGAGGTTTACAACCCGAAGGCCGTCATCCCTCACGCGGCGTCGCTGCATCAGGCTTTCGCCCATTGTGCAATATTCCCCACTGCTGCCTCCCGTAGGAGTCTGGGCCGTGTCTCAGTCCCAGTGTGGCCGGTCGCCCTCTCAGGCCGGCTACCCGTCGTCGCCTTGGTGAGCCATTACCTCACCAACAAGCTGATAGGCCGCGGGCTCATCCTTCACCGCCGGAGCTTTTAACCCCCACAGATGCCTGCAGGAGTATTATCCGGTATTAGACCCCGTTTCCAGGGCTTGTCCCAGAGTGAAGGGCAGATTGCCCACGTGTTACTCACCCGTTCGCCACTAATCCCCACCGAAGTGGTTCATCGTTCGACTTGCATGTGTTAAGCACGCCGCCAGCGTTCGTCCTGAGCCAGGATCAAACTCTCCGTGAATGTTGTCCCGTAATCGGGATGACACCACGAGAGCGGAACAGCCAGGCGGAATAAGCCCGGCCGTTCACAGCGTCCTCGCTGTGTTTACTTCAAAGGAACCACGCCCCGACCAGACGGCCGGAGACGGGGTATCAACATATCTGGCGTTGATTTTGGCACGCTGTTGAGTTCTCAAGGAACGGACGCTTCCTTTGTACTCACCCGAGACACTGTCTCGCGGCTTTCCTCCGGGCGCTTCCCTTCGGTCTTGCGTTTCCGACTCTATCAGACCGTTTCCGGTTCCGATTTCCTCGGTGCTTTCCAGGTTTCCGCTTTCGCGTTTCCCTTTCCGGCGGTTCCGACTCTATCAGATCCTTTCGGGCCTGACTCCCAGTCAGCGGGCTTGTCATCCCGGCTGTTGGGCCGTTCCGACGAGTGAGACTTTAGCGGATTCCCGGCTCCCGAGCTAATCGGGGACCTGCGCTCTTTCGAACACGGATTCCTCATTTCGCGAATACACATGCCAATGACACGACAGCAGGACAACTGCTCGTCGAGTGTTGTTGGTACTTGCGGAATGGCTGTCCGGGGACCGACCGGGGTCGGCGCTCACGTCGGACAACTCGGAGAACAGTACGTACCGGCTCGGGGCGTGTCAACTCCACTCCGGAGGGGGGTTCGGCGGCGTAGGCTGACAGGCATGACCACGCATACGTGCACCCAGCAGTGGTGGGCCGCCTGACAGCGGCCGCAGTCACGTATGCATCCAGCGGCCGCCGACTCGGCGGCCGTTTTCGTATCCCCCTCCAGGAGGGCCGGCCGGCCGGGTGCGGCGGTCTCGACCAGGAGGAGAAGAGATGACGCGGGTCTTCAGCGGAGTCAAGCCGACCGGGCATCTGACGCTGGGGAACTACCTCGGGGCCATGCGGCGGTGGGCCGCCGTCGACCAGCACCAGGCGGACGCGCTGTTCTGCGTCGTCGATCTGCATGCCCTGACCGTGGACCACGATCCGGCGCGGGTGCGTCGGCTCAGTCGGCAGGCGGCGACGCTGTTGCTGGCGACGGGGCTGGATCCCGAGCTGTGCACCCTTTTCGTACAGAGTCATGTGGACGAGCACGCGCGGTTGTCGTATGTGCTGGAGTGCGTGGCCACCGACGGCGAGATGCGGCGGATGATCCAGTACAAGGAGAAGGCCGCGCTGGAGCGGGAGCGGGGCGGCAGCGTCCGGTTGTCCTTGCTGACGTATCCGGTGCTGATGGCGGCCGACATCCTCGCGTACGCGAGCGACGAGGTGCCTGTGGGTGACGACCAGGCTCAGCACGTGGAGCTGACCCGGGATCTGGCCGTGCGGTTCAACCAGCGGTACGGGCACACGTTCGTGGTGCCCCGGGCCACGCATCCGGCGGTCGGGGCGCGCGTGATGAATCTGCAGGAGCCGCTGTCGAAGATGGGCAAGAGCGACGACGCGGGGCCGGGCATCGTCTATCTGCTGGACGAGCCGGACGTCGTGCGGAAGAAGGTCGGGCGAGCGGTGACCGACAGCGGGCGAGAGGTCGTGTACGACCGGGCGGCACGGCCTGGCCTGGCCAACCTGCTCGAGATCCTCGCCGCGTGCACGGGTGGGAACCCGGAGGAGCTGAGCGGTGTATATGAGTCGTACGGCGCCTTGAAGAAGGACACGGCGGAGGCCGTGGTGGAGCTCCTCAGGCCCGTACAGGACAGGCACAGGGAGCTGTGCGCGGATCCCGCGTATGTGGAGGGGGTGCTGCGGGATGGTGCGGAGAGGGCGCGGGCCATGGCGCGGCCGACCGTGGATGCCGCCTACCGTGCGATCGGGCTGCTGCCGGCGGCTGATACCGCGCTGAGTGTGGCGCGGTAGGTGCGCTGTGCCGCCCCCTGGGGCAGGGGCGGCGCGGTGTCAGCTGCTGTTGCCGGAGGCCAGCGCGCGGCTGCGGTCGCGGGCGGCTTCGAGGGCGGCGATGAGGGCGGCGCGTACGCCGTGGTTCTCGAGTTCGCGGATGGCGTTGATCGTGGTGCCGGCGGGGGAGGTGACGTTCTCCCTGAGCTTGACCGGGTGTTCGCCGCTGTCGCGGAGCATGACGGCGGCGCCGATCGCGGACTGCACGATCAGGTCGTGGGCCTTGTCGCGGGGCAGGCCCAGCAGGATGCCGGCGTCGGTCATGGCTTCGACCAGGTAGAAGAAGTACGCCGGGCCGGAGCCGGAGAGGGCCGTGCAGGCGTCCTGCTGTGACTCGGGGACGCGGAGTGTCTTGCCCACGGCGCCGAAGATCTCCTCGGCGTGGGCCAGGTGGTCGGCGGTGGCGTGGCTGCCCGCTGAGATGACCGACATGGCCTCGTCGACGAGGGCGGGAGTGTTCGTCATGACGCGGACGACCGGGGTGCCCGTGGCGAGGCGCTCCTCGAAGAAGGAGGTGGGGATGCCTGCCGCACCGCTGATGATCAGGCGGTCGGCGGGGACGTGGGGGGCGAGTTCGTCGAGGAGGGTGCCCATGTCCTGCGGTTTGACGGTGAGGATCAGCGTGTCGGCGGACTTGGCGGCCTCCGCGTTGGTGACCGGGGTGACTCCGTGCCGGGTGCGGAGTTCCTCGGCTCGCTCGGGTCGGCGGGCGGTGACCAGGAGGTCCGCCGGGGCCCAGCCTGCGCGGATCATTCCGCTGAGCAGGGCTTCGCCGATCTTGCCGGTGCCGAGGACTGCGACTTTCTGCGTCATGGCTGGGGCCCTCCGGAGGGTGCGTCGTCCGGGTTCATCCTCGCACCGGGAAGCGTCGGCCCGGGCGAGGTGTCCGGTGGCCGGACGCCTGCCAGCCGTGCGGGTCACTCGGTTCGGCGTCGCAGGGTGGCGGCGCCCAGTCCCAGGACGAGCAGTGCGCAGCCCGCCACGATCAGCGCGTCCCGGACGAAGGTCGCCGTCATGTCCGTGTGTTTGAGGACCTCGTTCATGCCGTCGACCGCGTAGGACATCGGGAGGACGTCGGAGATGGCCTCGAGCACCGGGTGCATGTTGGAGCGCGGGGTGAAGAGGCCGCAGAGGAGGAGTTGGGGGAAGATCACCGCCGGCATGAACTGGACCGCCTGGAATTCCGAGGCCGCGAAGGCCGAGACGAAGAGACCGAGGGCCGTACCGAGGAGCGCGTCGAGGAGGGCCACCAGCAGGAGGAGCCAGGGGCTGCCGGTGACGTCCAGGCCCAGGAACCAGACCGCGAGGCCCGTCGCCAGGACGGACTGGACGATGGCGACGGCACCGAAGGCGAGGGCGTAGCCGGCGATCAGGTCGCCTTTGCCGAGGGGCATGGCGAGGAGGCGTTCGAGGGTGCCCGAGGTGCGTTCCCGCAGGGTGGCGATGGAGGTGACCAGGAACATCGTGATCAGGGGGAAGATGCCGAGGAGTGACGCTCCGGTGCCGTCGAAGGTGCGCGGGCTGCCGTCGAAGACGTAGCGCAGCAGCACGAGCATGACGCAGGGGATGAGGATCATCATCGCGATCGTGCGCGGGTCGTGGCGGAGCTGGCGCAGGACCCGGGTGGCGGTGGCGGTGGTGCGGGCGGCGCTGAGGGCGCTGGTGGAGGTCCGGGTGCTCGTCGTCGTACTCATCGGGCCGTTTCCTTTCGGTGGCCTGCGGCGACGGCCTCGTCGACCAGGTGCAGGAACGCCGCCTCGACCGTGTCCGAGCCGGTGCGGGCGCGGAGGGCGTCCGGGGTGTCGTCGGCGAGGATTTCGCCCTCGCGCATCAGCAGCAGGCGGTGGCAGCGCTCGGCCTCGTCCATGACGTGGGAGGAGATGAGGAGCGTCGCGCCGCGGGAGGTGGCGATGTCGTGGAAGAGGTTCCACAGGTCGCGGCGCAGGACCGGGTCCAGGCCGACCGTCGGTTCGTCGAGGACCAGCAGTTCGGGGGTGCCCAGGAGTGCCACGGCGAGGGAGACGCGGTTGCGCTGGCCACCGGAGAGGTTGCCGGCGAGGGCGTCCGCGTGGGAGGTGAGGTCGACGTCCGCGATGGCTCGGGTGACGTCGGCGTCGCGGCGGTCGGCTGCCGCGCGGCCGGGGTCTAGGATCGCGGCGAAGTAGTCGAGGTTCTGGCGGACCGTCAGGTCGTCGTAGACGGAGGGGGCTTGGGTGACGTAGCCGATGCGGGTGCGGAGGGAGGGGTGGCCCGCGGGGCTGCCCAGGACGTCCAGCGTGCCGGTGACCTTTGCCTGGGTGCCGACGATCGAGCGCATGAGGGTCGACTTGCCGCAGCCGGAGGGCCCGAGGAGCCCGGTGATCTGGCCGCGGGGGACGGTGAAGTCGAGGGCGCGCAGGACGGTGCGGGGGCCTCGGACGACGGTGAGCCCTTCGGCGCGTACGGCTGGGCTCCGGACGGTGCCGGGCTCCGTGTCGGGTGGACCGGAGGAGTAATTCATCATGTGATGAATAATGCTCGCGGGCGACGGCGCCGTCAAGTGAGGGCGCGCGGTGCGGTGCAGGCGTGTGCCGGCGCGATCAGAAGCGGAGGTTCCGGCTCGTGTGCCTCCGCGCGCCCGAGGCGGTACCGCCGACCTGCTGCGCGGCCGACCTCCCTTTACGACAATGGATTTCAGTGCGAGGTCATATGCCTGGCATGCAGGTCCGCCATGCCCTCCCCCGGCTCAGCGCCCGCGCATCTCCTCGATCGCCGGAGGTGCTTCTGTCATGCGCTGTCGCGTACGCAAGGACGATCTGCTCGCTTCTCTCGTCGTGTTCCTCGTCGCGCTGCCTCTGTGCGTGGGCGTCGCCATGGCCTCCGGTGTGCCCGCCGAGCTGGGGCTGGTCACCGGCATCGTCGGCGGGCTGGTCGCCGGGTCGCTGCCCGGCAGCAGCCTTCAGGTCAGCGGACCGGCGGCGGGACTGACGGTGCTGGTGTACGAGGCCGTGCAGAGGTACGGCCTCGAGGCGCTCGGTGTGCTCGTGTTCGGCGCCGGACTGGTGCAGTTGGGGCTCGGGGCGCTCAGGCTCGGGCGGTGGTTCCGCGCTGTCTCCGTGGCTGTCGTGCACGGGATGCTCGCCGGGATCGGGCTGGTGCTGGTCGTCGGCCAGGTCTACGCGCTCGGTGACGTGGCAGCGCCGGCGAGCGGCCTCGGGAAGATCACCGGGTTGGTGTCGCTGCCCGGGCTCGGGGATCCGGTGGCGTTGTCGGTGGGCGCCGGCACCATCGCCGTAGTGCTCATGTGGCCGCGGTGGAAGCGGGGGGCGCGGCTGATGCCCGCGCCGCTCATGGCGGTGGCGCTGGCGGCCGCCGTGACCGGGGTGTTCGACCTGGGTGTGCGGCGGGTGGAGGTGCGGGGGCTGCTGGAGTCCGTGCGGCTGCCGGAGGCCGGGGACTTCGGGCGGCTCACGGGGGTGGGCGTGATCGGGACCGTCCTCGCCTTCGCGCTGATCGCGTCCGCGGAGTCGCTGTTCGGCGCGGCGGCGGTGGACCGGCTGCACCGGGGTGCGCGCACCGACTACGACCGGGAGTTGATGGCGCAGGGCGCCGGGAACGCGGTCTGCGGGATGCTCGGGGCCCTGCCGATGACGGCGGTCGTCGTGCGCAGCGCGGCGAACGTGCGGGCCGGGGCGCGGACGAAGGCGGCACGGGTGCTGCACGGAGGTTGGCTGCTGGTGTTCACGGTCGGGGTTCCCGGGCTGCTCGGGGCGATTCCGGTGGCGGCGTTGGCGGGGTTGCTGGTGCACGCGGGCTGCGCACTCGTGCCGGTCCGGGAGGTGCGGGGGCTGTGGCGCGAGCACCGGGGTGAGGCCGTCGTGCTGGGGGTGACGGCGGGGGCGATCGTGTTCGGCAACGTCTTCGAGGGAGTGTTGGTGGGACTCGCGCTGGCCGTCGGGAAGACGGCGTGGGACACGAGCCAAGTGCACGTGGAGACCGAGGACCTGGGAGAGGCGGGGCTTCACGTACGGGTGCTGGGGCACGCGACCTTCCTGCGGCTGCCGAAGCTGCTCGACGCGCTGGAGGCGTTGCCGCACGACCGGAGGGTGCGGCTGGAGTTGGGCGGGCTGCGGCACGTGGACCACGCGTGTGCGGCGGCCATCGGGAACTGGGCCGCCGCCCGCGATCACGCCTTGACGGCGAGTGCCAGGTCGACGTCGTAGACCTCTTCTACGAATCCGTCGGGGAAGGCCCGCAGCAGGTGCCGGCGTTCCTCGGCGAGGAAGACGGCGGCCGCCTCCTCGGCCAGGGTGAGGAAGACGGAGTGGCTGCCGACGTTCGCGAGGTGCGTGTCGATGGAGACGCGCCGGCTCCAGCGGACCTCGCGGCGGACGAAGTCGAGGCGTCCGGCGGGGTCGGCGGCGCGAGTGCCGGCCCGTGCCTTCTCCTCCGCGAGGTCGATGCCGAGGAAGCGCCCGATGCGGTCGGCCTCCTCGGCGATCCACGGCACGTCGAGGGCGTCGGTGTTCCACCACAGGGCGAGCGCGCCGCCCGGACGCAGGACGCGTACGGCCTCCGGGACCGACTCGGCGGGGTCGGTCCAGTGCCAGGACTGGGCGTAGGCGAGAAGGTCGGCGCAGGCGTCGGCCAGGGGAAGGGAGTTGCCGTTCCCCCTGAGGATCGGGATGCCGGGGAGGGTGCGGCGGAACTCGGCGGCCATGCCCTCGCCCGGTTCGACCGCGACCACCTCGGCACCGCGCTCGTGGAGCAGGGCGGTGGAGATGCCGGTCCCGGCGCCGATGTCCGCGACTCGCGCACCCGCCAGGGACCGGCCGGACAGCTCCTCGATCGCGTCGAAGAGGGCTGGTGGATACGTGGGGCGGTTGGCCGCGTACTGGGCCGCGGCGGCATTGAAGGAGTGCGCCCGGACGGCAGGCGAGGCAGGCGCGCGGTGGGGTGCCGAGGATGCGGTCATACGACCATGGTGGTGGGAGTGGGTGCGGGGCGCGGGGTGTTTTCGGTGAGAGGCGGGCTGGGGCCTGCCTTCGTACCTACTTGCGGCGGCGCTTCTTCGGTGGGTTCGCGGTGCGGTTCTTCGAGGGGTTGCCGGTGCGGCGGTGGGCACGCTTTTCGTGCTGGACGCGGGCTGCTTCGTACTCCTCGCGGTGCAGCTTCTCTCCCGGGGCCTCGATGAGGGAGCGGAAGAAGTAGGCGAGGAGTGAGCCGACGAAGCCGATGGCCAGGAGGCCGCGGAGGGATGCCTGGCGGTCGGGGTCGGGGCGCTTGGTGAAGCCGTCCAGGGTCTGGCGGAAGGCGAGGGCGCTGCAGACCGCGAACATCACGATCACCAGGAAGGTCACGAAGCGCCCGGTGTCCGCGATCTGCAGGCCCTCGTAGGCGAAGCGGAGGACCAGGCAGGAGCCGGCCACGGCGGCGAGCGAACCCGCGGCCACGCCGACGCGGCGGAGGGTGTAGTCGCCGTCGTGGTTCACCCAGGTCGTGCCGAAGAAGCGCAGGGGTTCGGGGCGGGGGCCCGTGGAGCCCGCGGGGGTGGACGGGGTGCCGTTCTCGTCGCTCACCCGTTGATTATGTCTCCGGGTGTCCGCGGGCTCCGTGGCGGATCAGGCGCAGCGCGCTGCTACATACCCGTCGCTGCCCGTTTTCACGTACGCGTCCGACACGTACTCACCGCTGTCGATGTTGTCCCAGATCTTGGTGGTGCCGTACGGGCCCGTCACCGTGGAGCCGGGTGTCTGGCAGAAGATCGGGACCATGGCGCCCTCGGCCAGGATGCGGACGATGCCGTACGTGGTGCCGGGACCACTGCGGACGTTGAGGCGGACGCCCGGCGCGACCGCGTAGTAGTGCAGTGCCGCGGCCGCCGTGGTGACGGCCTCCTTCGTCTCGCCGGTCTCCGCCGTGGCGACCTCTTCGGCCTGCACGGCCTCTCCGACGCCTCTGACCTCTTCGACTCGGTCGACAGACATGGACAACTCCCCCCGTTGCGACCCCATGAATGCCATGGGGTCCCGTTGATTCCCCTGAATCACGCCATGAAACACATGTACGCAACTCGCACATCGAGGCTAGCAAGCCGCCTCTGTCTCGCACGAGTCATCGACTAGGCTCCGTGCGTCGCGCGCGCGGACGAACAGCACGGGGGTGTTCCCATGGCGCCACAACAGAACGCCGGAGCGGGCGCGGAAGCGGAACTTCCCGAGTACGCCGGTCACTACCGTCTTGAGTCGTGCCTCGGCTCCGGCGGCATGGGCATCGTGCACCTGGCCCGGAGCACCTCCGGGATGAAGGTCGCGGTGAAGGTCGTCCACGCCCAGTTCGCCAAGGACCCCGAGTTCCGGGGGCGGTTCCGGCAGGAGGTGGCGGCGGCACGGCGGGTGAGCGGGGCCTTCACCGCGTCCGTCGTGGACGCGGACCCCGAGGCCGAACGGCCCTGGATGGCCACGCTGTTCATTCCCGGCCCGACCCTCTCCGATCACGTGAAGCGGAACGGACCCATGGACGGCGCCCAGTTGCGCCGGCTGATGGCCGGGCTGGCCGAGGCACTGCGCGACATCCACCGGGTCTCCGTCGTGCACCGGGATCTGAAGCCGAGCAACGTGCTGCTCGCCGAGGACGGTCCGAAGGTCATCGACTTCGGCATCTCGCGGCCGAAAGACAGCGAGTTGCGCACCGAGACGGGCAAGTTGATCGGTACCCCGCCGTTCATGGCGCCCGAGCAGTTCAGGCGGCCGCGGGAGGTCGGGCCCGCCGCCGACGTCTTCGCACTCGGGTCCGTCATGGTCCATGCCGCGACGGGCCGCGGGCCCTTCGACTCCGACAGTCCGTACGTCGTCGCCTACCAGGTCGTGCACGACGAGCCCGACCTGACGGGCGTGCCGGGGAATCTCGCGCCGCTGGTCCTGCGGTGCCTCGCCAAGGACCCGGAGAACCGGCCGACTCCTGACGAGTTGATGCGTGAACTGCGGTCGGTGGCGGCCTCGTACGAGACACAGGCGTTCATACCGGTGCAGCGGACCGGGGAACTACCGCCGTTGTGGCCCCGCGCCGAGGACGAGCCCGCACCGCAGGGCGGGGCGCCGGCTGCCTCGTCCGCCGGGGCGCCGGCTGCCTCGCCCGCCGTGTCGCCGTCCGCGTCGCCCGCCGTGTCGCCGTTCGCGTCGCGGCGGGGTCCGCAGGCTGAGCCGAGTTTCGATTCCGGGGGGCAGCCCGCGCGCCGCCTCGGGGAACGTGCGACCGGGAAGGGGTGGCGCGGCAAGAGCCTGCGCGGGCAGGTGGCCCTCGCGGCCGGGGCGCTCGGGCTGGTCGTGATCGGTGCGTTCGCCTCGGTTCCGCTGTTCCGCGACGAGAGCGGCGGTGCCACGCCGAAGGACACGCACTCCCGTGCCGCGTCGGCCGGGTTCCGGGCGTGGGAGGCGAAGCCGGTCGTCAAGGGGGCGGTGACCTCGCAGTGCTCGTACGGGACGGGGAGGTTGTTCTGCGCCCAGCCCGGTGTGGTCTTCGCCCTCGACCCGGCCGACGGCAGCGTGCTGTGGCGGCATCGAGTCGCGGCGGCCAGCCGGAGCGGGCCGCCCGTCCTGTCAGGAGGGTTGGTGCAGCTCTCGGCCGACGGCGGGCAGCGGTTCGAGGCCCTCGATCCCGCCTCGGGCCGGAGCCACTGGCAGCGGGAGGAGCCGGTCCACGGCGGGGCCGCGTACGCCGGTGGCATGTTGCTGCTCACCGGCGCCGACGGAACGGTCACCGGCGTGGACAGCGCCTCGGGCGACACGAAGTGGAGCCGGCGGGTGCCGGGGCAGGACGTGCCGTACTTCTCCTCCTTCGGCGGGGACGGGTCGGCGTACGCGACGAGCGGTTCCGCCGACGGGTCGAGCACGCGGGTCAGCGCGCTGGACCCGGTCACCGGCGATGTGCGGTGGGACGCGCGGCTGGACGGGTCCCTGCAGCCGATCGGCGTGCACGGCGGGTCCGTCTTCTTCGTCTCCGTCGACCCGGTGTACGAGGAGACGAGAGGCGTGGTCCGTTACACCCCGGCCACCGGGGCCTCGCGGCGGGTGACACTGTCCTTCCCGCTCGAGGGCGCCCGAGCCGGTGTCCACGGGAACATGGTCCATCTCCTGGCCGCGAACGGTTCACTGATGGCCGTCGACATGGCGGCGGGCAAGCAGCGCTGGAGCCTTCAGACGGCTGTGAGCCGGGGCTCGACGCCCGTGGCCGACGACCGTCACGTGTACTTCACGGCCGCCGACGGGCGGCTGCTCGCCGTCGACGCCGGCCGGGGAAGGCTCGTCGGGCAGACCTCGCCGCGGCCGGGCACGGAATCCGACCGGGTCACGGCGGCGCTGCCGGAACCACTGATCGCCGACGGTCACGTCTTCGCCGGGGCTCCCGACGGCACCGTCTACGCCGTCGACGGCCGCGACCCGGCGGCCTGGTAGCGCGGCAGGGACGAGGGCCGTCTCGGCAGGGACGAGGCCGCCGCGGTAGGGACGAGGCCGTCTCGTCACGGCCGTCGCACGCACGAGGGTCGCCCGTCTAAGCACCGCACGCGCAAAAGCCACCCCATCAGAGCGCGGCGCACGCACAAGGGCCGCGCCGTCGGAGCACCCGCGCGCAAGAACGCACCGTCAGAGCACGGCGGACACGCGAGGGCCGCCGGTCAAAGCACCGCGCACGCACAAGAACGCCACGTCTGAGCACGGCGCACGCACGTGGGCCGCGCCCCGACGACTTCGCGTCAGGGCGCGGCCCACCGGACCGGAGTGAGTGCCTCGGGCCCTCAGCCCAGCTTGCTCACGTCTCGCACGGCGCCCTTGTCCGCGCTGGTGGCCATCGCCGCGTACGCCCGCAGCGCGGCCGACACCTTCCGCTCGCGGTTCTTCGGGGCGTACACCCCGCCCAACGCCTTTTCGCGGCGGGCCAGTTCGGCCTCGTCGACGAGGAGCTCGATCGTGCGGCCCGGGATGTCGATGCGGATCCGGTCGCCGTCCTCGACGAGGGCGATCGTGCCGCCGGAGGCCGCCTCCGGGGAGGCGTGGCCGATCGACAGGCCCGACGTGCCGCCGGAGAAGCGGCCGTCGGTGATCAGGGCGCAGGTCTTGCCGAGGCCGCGGCCCTTGAGGAAGGAGGTCGGGTAGAGCATCTCCTGCATACCGGGGCCGCCCTTGGGGCCCTCGTAGCGGATGACGACGACGTCGCCGTGCGTGATCTGCTTGTTCAGGATCTTCTCGACGGCCTCTTCCTGGGACTCGCAGACCACCGCCGGGCCCTCGAACGTCCAGATCGACTCGTCGACACCGGCCGTCTTGACCACGCAGCCGTCCACGGCCAGGTTGCCCTTCAGCACCGCCAGGCCGCCGTCCTTGGAGTACGCGTGCTCGGCGGAGCGGATGCAGCCGCCCTCGGCGTCCTGGTCGAGTGCCGCCCAGCGCTCGGACTGGGAGAACGCCTCGGCGGAGCGCACACAGCCGGGCGCCGCGTGCCACAGTTCGACGGCCTCCGGGGAGGGCGAGCCGGCGCGCACGTCCCAGGTCTTCAGCCAGTCCGCGAGGGAGGGGCTGTGGACCGAGTGGACGTCCTCGTTCAGCAGGCCCGCGCGGTGCAGCTCGCCGAGGAGGGCGGGGATGCCGCCGGCGCGGTGCACGTCCTCCATGTAGTACGTGCGGTCCTTCGCCACGTTCGGCGCGACCTTCGCGAGGCAGGGCACCCGGCGCGAGACCTCGTTGATCTCCTCCAGGCCGAACGGGACGCCCGCTTCCTGGGCGGCGGCCAGCAGGTGGAGGATCGTGTTGGTGGAGCCGCCCATCGCGATGTCGAGGGCCATCGCGTTCTCGAAGGCCGCGATGGTGGCGATGTTGCGGGGCAGGACCGTCTCGTCGTCCTGCTCGTAGTAGCGGCGGGTGATGTCCATCACCGTGCGCCCCGCGTCCTCGTACAGCGCCTTGCGGGCCGTGTGGGTGGCGAGGACCGAGCCGTTGCCGGGGAGGGAGAGGCCGATGGCCTCGGTCAGGCAGTTCATCGAGTTGGCGGTGAACATGCCGGAACAGCTGCCGCAGGTCGGGCAGGCGTTCTCCTCGATACGGAGGATGTCCTCGTCCGAGATCTTCTCGTTCACGGCCTCGGACATCGCGTCGACCAGGTCGAGCGTGCGGACCGTGCCGTCAACCAGGGTGGCGCGGCCGGACTCCATCGGGCCGCCGGAGACGAAGACCGTCGGGATGTTCAGGCGCAGGGCCGCGTTCAGCATGCCCGGGGTGATCTTGTCGCAGTTGGAGATGCAGATCAGGGCGTCCGCGCAGTGCGCCTCGACCATGTACTCCACGCTGTCCGCGATCAGGTCGCGGGAGGGCAGGGAGTACAGCATGCCGCCGTGCCCCATCGCGATGCCGTCGTCCACGGCGATCGTGTTGAACTCGCGCGGGATGCCGCCGGCCGCGACGATCGCCTCGCTCACGATCCGGCCGACGGGCTGGAGGTGGGTGTGGCCCGGCACGAACTCCGTGAAGCTGTTGGCGACCGCGATGATCGGCTTACGGCCGATGTCCGCGCCGGGTACACCGGAGGCGCGCATAAGGGCGCGGGCGCCCGCCATGTTGCGGCCGTGGGTGACTGTGCGGGACCTCAGCTCGGGCATCGTCGCTCGCTCCTTCGGGGACTGCGGGGACTGCGATCAGAGACTTCTGACTGCTAACGAGCGTACGCCGGTCATCCAGGGGGCGGACAGGTTGTCCGGAATGCGGGATGTACGTCTCAGGGGCTGCGGTCGGTTCGGGCGGGGTGAGGGCGAAGTGCCGACCGGGTGCCGCCCGGGTGTGGCCCGCCTTCGGACCGGGTGCGGACCGGGTGTGGCCCGCCTTCGGACCGTCCGAGGTCCGCCGCGGCGTTCGGCGCGGCTTCGGCGCGGGCCGGTGTTTCAGGCGCCGGTCAGGTGCCCCTGCACCACGGGCGCCAGGCGCGCGACGATCTGTTCCATGTCCGCGGACGCCAGGGGTTCCACCTTGATCACGTACCGCAGGATCGCCGTCCCCACGAGCTGCGCGGCCGCCAGTTCGGCGCGCAGTTCCGCGTCGGGCAGTTCGAGCTGCGCGGCGATGCGGCGCAGCAGCTGCGAGGCGACGAGCCGGCGGAAGACGGCGGCCGCGGTCTCGTTCGTCACGGCGGACCGGACGATCGCCAGCAGGGGCGCGCGGGTGACCGGGTTCTCCCAGATGCCGAAGACGAAGCGGGTCAGCCGCTCCCCGACCTCGTCGACGGGACCCTCTGCGATCGCGTCAGGCGCGTTCAGCGCGGGTGCGAAGGCGACCGTGATGGCCGCCTCGAAGATCTGTTCCTTGGTGCCGAAGTAGTGGTGGACCAGGGCCGGATCGACGCCTGCCGCCTTCGCGATGCCGCGCACGGACGTCTTCTCGTAGCCGCGCTCGGAGAACTCCTCGCGGGCCGCGCCCAGGATGCGGTCGCGGGTGTCGGCGGCTTCCGTACGAGGGGGACGGCCACGCCTGCGGGCGGTCACGCCGGTCACCGCCGGGGCACCTTCACCGCGGACGCCAGGTGCAGGCGCGTGAAGGCCAGGGCCTCGGCGAGGTCGGCCTCCCGCTCCGCGCCGGACATGGCGCGACGGGTGTTGACCTCGATGACGACGTGGCCGTCGAAGCCGGTGAGCGCGAGCCGTTCCAGCAGCTCGGCGCAGGGCTGGGTGCCGCGGCCGGGGACGAGGTGCTCGTCCTTGGCCGAGCCCCTGCCGTCCGCGAGGTGGACGTGGCCGAGGCGGTCCGCCATGCGGTCGACCATCTGCATGGCGTCGCTGCGGGCGGTCGAGGTGTGGCTGAGATCGATCGTGAAGTGGCGGTAGTCGTCCTTCGTCACGTCCCAGTCGGGCGCGTAGGCGAGCATCTCGCGGTCGCGGTAGCGCCAGGGGTACATGTTCTCGACGGCGAACCGCACATCCGTCTCGTCCGCCATCCGCCAGATCCCGGTGACGAAGTCGCGGGCGTACTGGCGCTGCCAGCGGAACGGCGGGTGGACGACGACCGTGCTCGCGCCCAGCTTCTCGGCCGCCGCGCGGGCGCGCTGGAGCTTGACCCAGGGGTCGGTGGACCACACCCGCTGCGTGATGAGCAGGCAGGGAGCGTGTACGGCGAGTATCGGGATCTGGTGGTAGTCGCTGAGTCTGCGGAGCGCCTCGATGTCCTGGCTGACCGGGTCGGTCCAGACCATGACCTCGACTCCGTCGTACCCGAGGCGCGCGGCGATCTCGAAGGCCGTCGCTGTGGACTCCGGGTACACGGAGGCCGTGGACAGCGCGACCTTCGCATCCGGGATGCGCACGACTGGTTTTGCCACGGGGGCTAGCGTACGGGGTGCGGTCGGGGGGATGCGGGGCGTCTGCAGGCCGTTGTGGTGTTCGCCACGGGCGTGCGCCCCTCCCGCGCGGCGCGCGGCCGATCCCGCCACGCGGCGCGGCCGTACCGAGGTGCCGGCCCGCGCCCGTCGACGCGGGACGTACCGAGCCACCACCCCCCGCCCGTCGACGCGCGCCGTACCGAGCCACCGCCCCAGGCGCCGACGGTCGGTCGCGCCAATACTCGGTGGCGCCGACGGTCGATCGCGCCGACGGTCGATCGCGCCGATGCCGGGTGATCCGGGCGGTGATCCGGGCGCCGACGACGGGTCAGGCCGACCCCATGTGATCCAGGCGCCGCAGGATCACGCCCTCCCTGAGGGCCCAGGGGCAGACCTCCAGGTTCTCCACGCCGAAGAGGTCCATCGCGCCCTCGGCCACCAGGGCGCCGGCGAGCAGCTGCTCGGCCCGGCCCTCGGACACGCCCGGCAGTTCGGCGCGTTCCGCGACTGTCATGCCGGCCAGTCGCGGGACCCAGGCCTCCAGGGACTCCCGCTTGAGCTGGCGTTGGACGTACTGGCCGTCGGCGGAGCGGGCGGCGCCCGCGAGACGGGCCAGCTGCTTGAAGGTCTTCGACGTGGCGACCACGTGGTCGGGGGCGCCGAAGCGGGCGAACTCACCGACCGTGCGGGCGATCTGGGCCCGCACGTGGCGGCGCAGGGCCCTTATCGCCTCCGCGTCGGGCGGGTCGCCGGGCAGCCAGCCGGCGGTCAGGCGGCCCGCGCCGAGCGGCAGCGAGACCGCCGCGTCGGGTTCCTCGTCGATGCCGTACGCGATCTCCAGGGAGCCGCCGCCGATGTCGAGGACGAGCAGCTTGCCCGCGGACCAGCCGAACCAGCGGCGGGCGGCGAGGAAGGTGAGCCGGGCCTCCTCGGCGCCGGTGAGGACCTGGAGCTCCACGCCCGTCTCGGCCTGCACGCGCGCGAGGACGTCGTCGGCGTTGCTGGCCTCGCGCACGGCGGAGGTCGCGAACGGCAGCAGGTCGACGACGCCCTTGTCCTCGGCGGCCTGGAGGGCGTCCCGGAGGACGGTGACCAGTTTGTCGACCCCTTCGGGGCCGATGGCACCGGCGTCGTCGAGCAGCTGGGCGAGGCGCAGCTCCGCCTTGTGCGAGTGGGCGGGCAGCGGGCACGCGCCGGGGTGCGCGTCGACCACCAGCAGGTGCACCGTGTTCGATCCCACGTCGAGGACACCGAGTCTCATGCACGGAACGCTACTGCCAGCGGAGGCTTCGGCCGTCCCCGGAGCGGCTCCCGGCGACTTACCCTGGACGAGTGCCAAAGACGAAAAAGGCGAAGACCGACATTTCGACCGACGGTCCCGGGCGGGCGAAGCCGGCGAAGCCATCGAAGAAGTCGCAGAAGGCCCTGGCGGCCGACGAGAAGGGACTCGACTTCGCGCGCGCGTGGGTGGAGTTTCCTGATCCGGCGGACGACGAGCAGGTCTTCCGCTGCGACCTGACGTGGCTGACCTCTCGCTGGAACTGCATCTTCGGCAGCGGCTGCCAGGGCATCCAGGCGGGCCGAGCGGCCGACGGCTGCTGCACCCTCGGTGCCCACTTCTCGGACGAGGACGACGAGAAGCGGGTCGCGGGACATGTGGCCCGACTCACGCCGGAGCTGTGGCAGCACCATGACGTGGGTCGGGAGACGGGCTGGGTCTCGGAGGACGACGAGGGTTCCCGGCAGACCCGTCCCTACGAGGGCTCGTGCATCTTCCAGAACCGGCCCGGTTTCGCCGGCGGCGCGGGCTGCTCGCTGCACATCCTGGCGCTCAAGGAGGGCCGCGAGCCGCTGGAGACCAAGCCGGACGTCTGCTGGCAGCTTCCGGTGCGGCGCACCTACGAGTGGATCGACCGGCCCGACGACACGCGCGTGCTCCAGGTGTCGATCGGTGAGTACGACCGGCGCGGCTGGGGTCCGGGCGGGCACGACCTGCACTGGTGGTGCACGTCGGCGACCTCGGCGCACGGCGGGGGCGACCCGGTGTATGTGTCCTACCGGCCGGAGCTGACCGAACTCATGGGCAAGGCCGGCTACGACCGCCTGGTCGAGCTGTGCGAGGAGCGGCTGGCCTCACAGCTGCCGTTGCTGGCGCCTCACCCGGCGGACCCGGTCGGCTGAGGAGGGCCTGCGGGCCTGCGGGCCTGGGCGCGGCAGGGGCCATGTCGGCCTGTGGAACGTGAAGGGTCACGAGTCGGACGGGCTCGGGTCGCCGCTGTCGTCGGGCGGCGGGGTCGAGCCCTGCGGATCGGTCGGGGCGGAGTCGGTGGGAGTCGGGTCCGGGGGCGGCGAGGACGGCGGGTCGCTCGGCGTGGGGTCCGTGGGCGCCGATGTCGTGGGGGTCGGGTCCGGGTCGGACGGGTGCGGGTCGCCGTGACCCGGGCCGGGGTGTCCCGGATGGCCGGGGTGGTTGCCGGGGGCGGAGGGGCTGGGCGCGGTGCCGTAGCCGTCGATGGAGACGACGGCGCCGGCGGGTGAGATCGCCACGCGCGCGCTCCAGTGGCCGGCCGGCTCGCGCAGATGGTCGACGTACACCTTGATCGTCAACGTCTCGCCCGGGTCGAGGGTTCCCGAGGACTGGCTCAGGTAGAGCCAGGGGGCGGCCGTCGTCGCGGACCAGCGGACCGGGGTCGAGCCGGTCGCGGCGAGGGTGACCAGCGTGGTGTCGCCGCTGTGGCCGGCCGACACCTCGAGGTGACCGGCGCCCTTGTGGCCGGCGCCGTTGACGCTGACGACCTCGACGGACACGTCGGGTGTGTCCTTTCCGGCGAAGCGGCCGCCGTGCCTGATGCTGGCGTTTCCCGCGTTCTCGTAGCCGCCGGTCGCCGACTCGCCGTCGAGGCTGTCGGGGCCCTGCGCCTCGCTGGCGGTGGCCGGGTGCCCGTCCTGGCCGTCGCCGGCCGGCGCTCCCCGGTAGGCGGCCCACAGGGCGAGCACCGGGGCGGCGACGACGGTCGCGACGACCGTCGTCGTGACGGCACGCGCGCGTAGCCGCTCCTTCCGGGCGGCCCGGTCCTTGGGGTCCATCGGGAAACCGCGCCGGTCGAAGCGCGGGGCGGCGCTGCCTCGCGCGCGCGGGAGGTGCGCCATGGCGACGTGCAGGGCCGCGCGGGGTGCCTCCAGGACGGGCAGCTCGGCGGGGGTGACGCCGGCGCCGGGCCAGCGGCCGGGGACCGCGCGCTCGGCGCAGCGGCGGCAGCGCGGGCAGTCGTCGACGTGCCGGACCAGTTCGCGGCGCACGGCTGTGCTGAGCACGAGCTGGTTGTCGCCGGTCAGGCGGGCCACGCCCGGGCAGGAGCCGGTCTCGACGACGGCGAGGGCGGCCCGGGTGCGCTCGACCTCGCAGGCGGCGGAGGCGAGCAGTTCGCGGGCGGCGGTGAGGTCGGTGCCGAGGACGGCGGCGACCTCGTGGGCGGCGAGGTGATGGCGCACCGCGAGTTCGAGTGCCTCGCGCTGTTCCGGGGTGGTGCCGGCCGCCTCCGGCCAGGCGAGCTGGGCGAGTTGGCCGCGGCGCTGCTCGTGGATCTCGGTGGAGACCGGCGGGGCGGCGGGCTGTGCGGACCGCTGCCGGTCGGGGCCGTGGCGACGGCCCGACGCGTGCGTGGCCTGACGTTTCTGCTTGGCCTCGGCCAGCTTGCGCAGACAGGCCCAGCGGGCCAGCGCGTACAGCCAGGCCCTGCGGTCACCGGCCGCTTCCGGGCCGCGGCGGCGCCCGGCGAGCGCGAGGACGTCTCCCAGGGCGGCGGTCGCCGCGTCGTGGTCGCACAGCACGGAAAGGCAGTAGGTGAACAGGCCGTCCAGATACGGCTCGTAGCGCGCGGGCGGCCGCTGCGCGAGCGTGCGTGCGGCACCACGGTCACGCGCCTCCCGGTGCGCCCGGTGTGCGCCGGTGGTGCGGGTCGAGATCTCCGGACTGCTGCTCATCATCCGTGGACCGTAGGCGGCGGGCGTTGGCCCCTTCCTCCCCCTTGAGCACTTTTAATTCGTACGGGTGAAACGATCCCTCATAAGGGGACAGCAACCCGCGAGTCGATGGCTCGTTCGTGACGGCCGGTGGCCGGTTCGTACGGGGTGCCCGAAATGTCGACGGGGGTGGGACGTGCGCCGTCGGCGTCCCGGCGACCGGCCGCATCCGGGTTGTCAGTGGTGGCGGTTACGGTTCGTCCATGGCTGCCCGCACGAAGACCACCAAGGACCGGCCGTCCTACCGCTGCACGGAGTGCGGCTGGCAGACGGCCAAGTGGCTCGGCCGCTGCCCCGAGTGCCAGGCGTGGGGGACGGTCGAGGAGTACGGCGCGCCCGCTGTCCGCACGACGGCCCCGGGGCGTGTCACCACCTCGGCGGTGCCCATCGGACAGGTCGACGGCAGGCAGGCCACGGCCCGCCCCACGGGCGTGCCCGAGCTGGACCGCGTGCTCGGCGGCGGACTGGTGCCCGGCGCCGTCGTCCTGCTCGCGGGCGAGCCGGGCGTCGGCAAGTCGACCCTCCTTCTCGACGTGGCGGCCAAGTCGGCGAGTGACGAACACCGCACGCTGTACGTCACCGGTGAGGAGTCGGCGAGTCAGGTGCGGCTGCGGGCCGACCGCATCAAGGCCATCGACGACCACCTCTATCTCGCCGCCGAGACCGATCTGGCCGCGGTCCTCGGGCACTTGGACGCGGTGAAGCCGTCCCTGCTGATCGTCGACTCCGTGCAGACCGTGGCCTCCCCGGAGATCGACGGGGCCCCGGGCGGCATGGCACAGGTGCGGGAGGTGGCCGGGGCCCTGATCCGGGCCTCCAAGGAACGCGGGATGTCGACCCTCCTGGTGGGCCATGTCACCAAGGACGGGGCAATCGCCGGACCCCGCCTCCTGGAACACCTGGTGGACGTCGTCCTGAGCTTCGAGGGCGACCGGCACGCGCGCCTCCGGCTCGTACGGGGTGTCAAGAACCGCTACGGCACCACGGACGAGGTCGGCTGCTTCGAACTGCACGACGAGGGCATCACCGGCCTCGCCGACCCCAGCGGCCTGTTCCTGACCCGGCGGGCGGAACCGGTGCCGGGCACCTGCCTGACCGTCACCCTGGAGGGCCGCCGCCCCCTGGTGGCCGAAGTCCAGGCACTCACCGTCGACTCACAGATTCCCTCGCCCCGGCGGACCACGTCCGGCCTGGAGACGTCCCGCGTCTCGATGATGCTCGCCGTTCTCGAACAGCGCGGCAGGATCAGCGCCCTGGGCAAAAGGGACATCTACTCCGCGACGGTCGGCGGTGTGAAGTTGTCGGAGCCGGCCGCCGACCTCGCGATCGCCCTCGCGCTGGCGTCGGCCGCGACCGACACCCCGCTGCCCAAGAACCTGGTCGCGATCGGCGAAGTGGGCCTCGCGGGCGAGGTCAGACGGGTTACGGGCGTCCAGCGCCGGCTCGCCGAAGCACACCGTCTGGGCTTCACCCACGCCCTCGTACCGACCGATCCCGGCAAGATCCCGGCCGGTATGAAGGTCCAGGAAGTCGCGGACATGGGAGAGGCCCTGAGTGTCCTTCCACGGTCGCGTCGCAGAGAGGCCCCACGGGATGCCGAGGACCGCCGGTAGACTTTGCCCAGGTCTCGCCCGTCCGTACGAACCACATGTGCGAAACGGAGCCCCCAGAACCTGCGACCGGAGGAGTGCAGTGGCAGCCAACGACCGGGCAGCAGCTCCCGGAAAATCCGGTGGGAGTTCCGGTGCCGATGGCCTGATGCGTGCCTCACTGAGTGCCGTGGCACCGGGCACGGCACTGCGTGACGGCCTCGAGCGGGTACTCCGCGGCAACACCGGCGGTCTCATCCTGCTCGGCTCCGACAAGACCGTCGAGTCCATGTGCACCGGTGGATTCGTCCTGGATGTCGAGTTCACCGCCACCCGCCTGCGTGAGCTGTGCAAGCTGGACGGCGGCATCGTGCTGTCCTCGGACCTGTCGACGATCCTGAGGGCCGGCGTGCAGCTGCTCCCGGACCCGACGATCCCCACCGAGGAGACCGGCACCCGGCACCGCACCGCGGACCGGGTCAGCAAGCAGGTCGGCTTCCCCGTCGTCTCCGTCTCCCAGTCCATGCGCCTCATCGCGCTGTACGTCGACGGGCAGCGCCGCGTCCTGGAGGACTCGGCGGCGATCCTGTCCCGGGCCAACCAGGCCCTCGCCACCCTGGAGCGCTACAAGCTCCGCCTCGACGAGGTCGCGGGCACGCTGTCGGCGCTGGAGATCGAGGACCTGGTCACCGTCCGGGACGTCTCCGCGGTCGCCCAGCGCCTGGAGATGGTGCGCCGCATCGCCACCGAAATCGCCGAATACGTGGTCGAACTGGGCACGGACGGCCGCCTTCTCGCCCTCCAGCTCGACGAGTTGATCGCCGGCGTCGAGCCCGAGCGTGAACTTGTCGTACGGGACTACGTCCCCGAACCCACCGCCAAGCGCTCCCGCACGGTCGACGAGGCCCTGTACGAGCTCAACGCCCTCGCGCACGCCGAGCTTCTCGAAATGCCCACGGTGGCCCGCGCGTTGGGCTACACCGGCTCTCCCGAGGCGCTCGACTCGGCGGTGTCCCCGCGGGGCTTCCGCCTGCTGGCGAAGGTGCCGCGGCTGCCGGGCGCGATCATCGACCGGCTCGTGGAGCACTTCGGCGGGCTGCAGAAACTGCTCGCCGCGAGCGTGGACGACCTCCAGACGGTCGACGGCGTCGGCGAGGCCAGGGCGCGCAGTGTGCGCGAGGGGCTGTCGCGGCTGGCCGAGTCGTCGATCCTGGAGCGGTACGTCTAGGAACGGGAGACCCGGGCGCGGCCCAGGCCGTGCCCGACGATCGCGTCGGATCGGCGGGCGGCCTCCGGTGCCCCGCGCCGCAAGGCGGCCCGGAGGACGACCCGCGTACCGGGCGTACTCGGGTCGTGCGACTACGCGGCGAGGTGCCGTGCCGGGCGTCGCGCGCCCGGCGGGGATGGCCGCCAGACACGGCCCTCGGGGCGCCCTGCGACAGGCTGCGGGGGCTCCTGGTCGTTCTTCCGAGGGCTCCTGCTCGTTCTTGCGGGGGCCGCTAGTCGTTCTGGAGCACGAACGACGTCTGGGTCTTGGCGAAGGCGGGCGCCTTCGCCTCGACCAGGTAGGTGCCCGCTCCGGCCGATCCGGCCGGCGGCGTCGCGCACTCGGGAGCGCTCGGCTTGCGGTCCCACTTCACGGTGTACGTGATGCTGCTGCCGGCGGGCACCCGGAACACCAGACCGCCGGAGACCTTCGGGCAGTCGGCGGAGGACCAGTAGTCGTCGTCGGTGCCCGCCTGCGTGATCGTCAACACCGCGGTCTTCGGGCCGAGATCGACCTTGCAGTCGCTCGCGGCGGAGTTCTTGGCGGTCAGTTCGAAAGCGGGCGTCTGTCCGGGCGCGTACGCGTTCTTCACGCTGCGCAGGGTCAAGGTGACGTTGCTCGCGGTGCAGTTGGGCAGGGGGGAGCCGGCCGGAAGCGTGTCGCCGGTCCCTACGCCGCCGCCCGTACCGCCCGCCGAACCGCCACCGGCACCGCCGTCCGCGCTGCCCGCACCGCCGGAGTCACCGGAGCCGCCGGAGTCCGCGCCCGAGGTCGCGCCGGACCCCGAACCGTCGCCGGTTCCGGAGCCCGATCCGTTGGAGGCCCCGCCGCTCGACTCGTCGCGCCCGCCCGGGGCTTGGCTGATCGCCGGTCCGGAGTCGGAGGGTCCCGCGGTGATCGTGGGCGCGGGGTTCTTCCCGTTGGAGCCGTCCGCGCCGTTGTCGCCGCCTCCGCCGCCCGTGGTCACGATCCAGGCGATCAACAGCGTCAACAGGGCGAGTACGGACAGCAGTACGGCCCTCCGTCGCCAGTAGATGGTGGAGGGAAGCGGCCCGACCGGATTGCGCAGAGATCCCACGGCGCAAACTGTACGAGAGATCGCCACGTTCGCTTGCCCCACCCGCCGCCCCGGGCCACAACTTTTCCGGATCATCATTCCGGTCGCGGCCGCCTCGCCCTCGGCTTTCGCCGGGCCGGGCACCCGGAGATCGCGGGGTGTGACGACAACGACCGATCACTTACGGTGCGTAACCACGAGGTGCGGGGCAATGAGCCCCGCTGTGGTCGTGCCGGTCTTCCGCACGACCCCCCAACGTGGGTACGCCACCAGGCCGACGTGGACACAGCCCGCCTGTCACCACCCGCCACCACGCCCGGCGTTCCCCGCCCGCCGGGCGGACCCGTGCGTTCGCGACCGTGTCCCTCGTGGCGCTTCGCCTCTGGCCATGGGTGTGGCTTCCGGTGAGGGTGTCCGGCAGCCGGGCGACGTCCTGGGGTGGCGCTGCCCCCGACCGGCGGCCCACCCATGGCAGGATCAAAGGGCCATGACTGCGCCCACGAAGCCCCCGCACAGCGCCTCCTCCGGGACCGCGTCCGACCGCGTCCCCGGCGAGTCGCTCCACTCCCCCGTCATCGACTGGTTCGACACGCACGCCCGTGACCTGCCGTGGCGGCAGGCCGAGGCCGGGCCGTGGGGGGTGATGGTCAGCGAGTTCATGCTCCAGCAGACGCCGGTGAGCCGGGTCCTGCCCGTCTACGAGCAGTGGCTGGCCCGCTGGCCCCGCCCCGCCGACCTGGCCGCGGACGCCCCCGGCGAGGCCGTCCGCGCCTGGGGCCGGCTCGGCTACCCGCGCCGCGCGCTGCGGCTGCACGGCGCCGCCGTGGCCATAACGGAACGGCACGGCGGCGACGTACCGACCGATCACGCCCAGCTCCTCGCGCTGCCCGGCATCGGCGAGTACACGGCCGCGGCCGTCGCCTCCTTCGCCTACGGACAGCGGCACGCCGTCCTGGACACCAACGTCCGCCGGGTGTTCGCGCGTGCCGTGACCGGCGTCCAGTACCCGCCGAACGCGACCACGGCCGCCGAACGCAGGCTGGCACGCGAGCTGTTGCCGCGCGACGAGGTGACCGCCGCCCGCTGGGCCGCGGCCTCCATGGAGCTCGGCGCGCTGGTGTGCACGGCCAGGAACGAGACCTGTCACCGCTGCCCGATCGCCGCGCAGTGCGCGTGGCAGCTGGCGGGCAAGCCGGAGCACGACGGGCCGCCGCGGCGCGGACAGACGTACGCGGGCACGGACCGCCAGGTCCGCGGGAAGCTGCTGGCCGTACTGCGGGAGGCGCATGCGCCCGTCCCGCAGGCGGCGCTCGACCGGGTGTGGCACGAGCCGGTGCAGCGCGCCCGGGCGCTGGACGGCCTTGTCGCGGACGGTCTGGTGGAGCCGTTGCCCGATGGTCTGTATCGGTTGCCGCACGCCTGACACACATCCGTCCGCGCCCGACCATCGGTCAAATCGCCCTATACCTGGCCCATTCGGTGCGCCTGCTTACCCCGTTCCTACTTCCGTTACACAACCGACGGACAGCCGAGTGCTAGCCGCGCGCTGCTTCGGACAGCCCCGTGACAACCCCTCCGTAACTTCATCTGCGTACCGCGGGGACAAGCGGGACGCAGGCAATGGAGAACCGGCAGCAGGCAGGTCGGAAACGGGGATGGAGGCGGTTGATCATGGCGCAGGGCGAGGTGCTCGAATTCGAGGAGTACGTCCGCACCCGGCAGGACGCGCTGCTGCGCAGCGCCCGTCGGCTGGTCCCGGATCCGGTCGACGCCCAGGACCTGCTGCAGACGGCTCTCGTCCGGACGTACGGCCGCTGGGACGGCATCGCCGACAAGCGGCTCGCGGACGCCTACCTCCGCCGGGTCATGATCAACACGCGGACCGAGTGGTGGCGGGCACGGAAGCTGGAGGAGGTCCCCACCGAGCAGCTCCCGGACGCGTCCGTCGACGACTCCACCGAGCAGCACGCGGACCGCGCCCTGCTGATGGACATCCTGAAGGTGCTGGCTCCCAAGCAGCGCAGCGTCGTCGTCCTGCGACACTGGGAGCAGATGTCCACGGAGGAGACGGCCGCCGCACTCGGCATGTCGGCCGGAACGGTCAAGAGCACGCTGCACCGGGCGCTCGCCCGGCTCCGCGAGGAGCTGGAGAGCCGCGATCTGGACGCACGCGCGCTGGAGCGTGAGGAGCGGGAGCGTTGCGCGGCCTAGGCACGAGGGCCGGGGGTGACGGGCGAGCGGACGGGTTTCCGGAGAACGGAGCACCCGTCCGGCCCGGGCCCCCACCGGCTCGAGGGACCTTGCAGGCGGCGATCACGGCAGTGGCCGTGCTCGCCGCCCTCGCCCTTTTCGTCTCGGCCTGCGCCACCGGTGGCACCGGCGCGCGCGACGAGGGTCCTGCCCACTCGGACGTCGTCGGGGGCGGCGCGGCCTCGGCCTCACCCGTGGTGAGTCCCAGCAGGACCGCCGACCGCGTCGACGCGGTCAGGCTCGTCAAGGGTGACCCGGCGGTCTCGGCGGAGGTCAAGCGTGAGCTGAAACCGTGTGTCGCCGACGAGTACCCCGTCGACGTGTCGTACGGCGACCTGACCGGATCCTCGGCGGACGACGTCGTGGTCAACGTCCTGACCTGCGGTGACGCGGTCGGAGTCGGCTCGTACGTGTATCGCGAGGTGGCCGGCCGGTACGAGAACGTGTTCCGGGCCGAGGAGCCCCCGGTCTACGCCGAGATAGACCGCGGCGACCTGGTGGTGACCAAGCAGGTGTACGAGAAGGGCGACCCGGTGTCGAGTCCGTCCGGTGAGAACGTGATCACGTACCGCTGGGGCTCGGACCGGTTCGCCGAGGCGTACCGCACACACAACGACTACAGCAACGCCGTCGGGAACGAACCCACGGTGGATCCGGACGACTGAGCACCGAGCACCCGCCCCAAGGCTTGCGGGCCTCGCGGACTTTGCGGACCTTACCGACCTTGGGGACCTTGCGGATGCGGTGCGTTCCGCGAAGTCCGCGAGTTCCACGAATCTCCGGCAGAGTGAACCGACCGGGCGGCCCGGAACGATCCTTCAGTGAGCGGTCGGCCTTTTCACGGGGGCACCGGTCCGCAGGGCCGGCGTTCACGAGCTCGCATATGGGCGAGTTCACACGAGACCGTGAGCGACGGCAGAAACGAGAGGCGAGAGCAGCGGCATGGCAGACCAGACCCACGTCCTTTTCGTCGAGGACGACGACGTCATCCGCGAGGCCACCCAACTCGCGCTGGAGCGGGACGGCTTCGCGGTCACCGCCATGCCCGACGGACTGTCGGGCCTGGAGGCCTTTCGCGCGGACCGCCCCGACATCGCCCTCCTGGACGTCATGGTCCCCGGGCTCGACGGGGTCAGCCTGTGCCGCCGTATCCGGGACGAGTCGACGGTTCCGGTGATCATGCTGTCGGCGCGCGCCGACTCGATCGACGTGGTGCTGGGCCTGGAGGCCGGCGCCGACGACTACGTGACCAAGCCGTTCGACGGTGCCGTCCTGGTCGCCCGGATCCGCGCGGTGCTGCGCCGCTTCGGCCACGCGAGCGGCGGCGACCGGGCGGAGGAGGCGGACTCCGCCGCGGACGGGGGCGTGCTCAGCTTCGGCGAGCTGGAGATCGACACCGAGGGCATGGAGGTGCGCCGGGCCGGCCTGCAGGTGGCCCTGACGCCGACCGAGATGCGGCTGCTGCTGGAGTTCTCCTCCGCGCCGGGCACGGTCCTCTCGCGCGACAAACTTCTCGAGCGCGTGTGGGACTACGGCTGGGGCGGGGACACGCGCGTGGTCGACGTCCATGTGCAGCGCCTGCGTACGAAGATCGGCCAGGACCGGATCGAGACGGTCCGCGGCTTCGGCTACAAGTTGAAGGCCTGAGCAGGGGATCAGAGTATGCGGGGGAAGTTTCGGCGCCCGGTCCTGGAGCGTGCGGACATGCGTACGGGCCTGAGATGGAAACTCAGCGCGGCCATCGCGCTGGTCGGTGCGCTGGTGGCGGTCGCGCTCAGCCTGGTCGTGCACAACGCGGCGCGGGTCTCGATGCTGGACAACGCGCGCGACCTGGCGGACGAGCGGGTGCAGATCGCCCAGCGCAACTACGAGCTGTCCGGGCGGCCGAACTTCCCCAACATCAAGATCGACGACTCGCGGCTGCCGGGCGCGCTGCGACAGAAGGTCGAGGAGGGCCGCCGGGCCACCTACGTCACCGACCGGACCGACGGTGGGCCCGACATCTGGGCCGCCGTGCCGGTCAAGGACGGGCACGTGCTGTCGCTGCACACCGGGATCCCCGACCGCAGCACGGACATCCTGAAGGACCTGGACCAGGCTCTGGTGATCGGCTCCATCGCGGTCGTCCTCGGCGGCAGCGCGCTCGGCGTGCTCATCGGCGGCCAGCTCTCGCGCCGGCTGCGCAAGGCGGCGGCCGCCGCCAACCAGGTCGCCCGGGGCGAGTCGGACGTACGGGTGCGGGACGCCATAGGCGGAGTCGTACGGGACGAGACCGACGACCTCGCGAGCGCGGTGGACGCCATGGCGGACGCGCTACGGCAGCGGCTGGAGGCCGAGCGCCGGGTCACCGCGGACATCGCGCACGAACTGCGCACCCCGGTGACCGGGCTGCTGACCGCCGCCGAGCTGCTGCCCCCGGGCCGGCCGACGGAACTGGTCCTGGACCGGGCGCAGGCCATGCGGACCCTCGTCGAGGACGTCCTGGAGGTCGCCCGCCTGGACGGCGCCTCCGAGCGGGCCGAACTGCAGGACATCCTGCTCGGTGAGTTCGTCAGCCGGCGGGTGGCGGCGAAGGACCCGCACGTCGGGGTGCGCGTGGTGCACGAGTCGGAGGTCACGACCGACCCCCGGCGGCTGGAGCGCGTGCTGTTCAACCTGCTGGCCAACGCGGCCCGGCACGGCAAACCGCCGATCGAGGTCAGCGTCGAGGGCCGGGTCATCCGGGTCCGCGACCACGGCCCCGGCTTTCCCGAGGACCTCCTCGCCGAGGGCCCGAGCCGCTTCCGCACCGGCAGCAGCGACCGCGCCGGGCACGGCCACGGCCTGGGCCTCACCATCGCCGCGGGGCAGGCCCGCGTACTGGGCGCCCGGCTGACCTTCCGCAACGTCCGCCCGGCGGGAGCGCCGGAGCACGTCCCGGCCGAGGGGGCGGTCGCGGTGCTGTGGCTGCCGGAACACGCGCCGACGAACACGGGCAGCTATCCGATGCTGCCGTAGGCGTGGCGCCACCTGCCGACGATCACAGCAGCTGAGCGGTGCCGCCGTAACCGGGGCGCCACATGCCGACGATCACAGCAGCTGTCCGATGCCGCCGTAGCCGAGGCGAGCGCACCGGCCGACGAACACGACGGACAGCCACCCGATACCGCCCCGTTCCCAAGGCGCACCACCGGCCGACGAACACAACGGACAGCCACCCCATACCGCCGTACCCAAGGCGCACCACCGGCCGACGAACACAACGGACAGCCACCCGATACCGCCGTACCCAAGGCGCACGCGCCCTGCCGTAGCCGGGGCGCCACACGCCCGGCTCCCGGGGCGGTCCACAGCGAAGGCCCCCCGGGGGCGGACACCGCCCGGGGGGCCTTCGGCTCGCTGTCGGAGCAGGTCAGACGGCCTCGACGACCGTGGCCTGCGCCACCGTCCCCGTGCCCTCGTCCTCGCCCGGCTTGTCGGCGGCCGGTCCCGCTCCCTTCAGCGGGACCTCCTTCACGAACACGGCCGCCACCAGCGCGACCACCGCGACCACGGAGCCGAGCAGGAAGGCGGAGTGCGTGCCGGAGGACACCGCGTGCTGGTACGCCTCGCGTGCCGCCACCGGCAGCTTCGCCAGGCTCGCCGCGTCCAGCTGCGCCGACTGCTCGGTGACCTTCGAGCCCAGCGCACCGGCCCGCTCGGACATGACGTCCTGGACCCGGTTGTTGAACAGGGCGCCCATGATGGCGACACCGAAGGACGAGCCGAGGGTACGGAACAGGGTGGTGGACGAGGACGCGACGCCCATGTCCTTCATCTGCACGCTGTTCTGCGCGACCAGCATGGTGATCTGCATCAGGCAGCCCATGCCCAGACCGACGACGGCCATGAAGACGCCGGAGGTGAACCGGCTCGTACCGGTGTCCATCGTCGACAGCAGGTACAGCCCGACGACCATCAGCACGCTGCCCACGACCGGGAAGACCTTGTACTTGCCGCTGCTCGTGGTGACCCGTCCCGCGACCATCGAGGTGACGAGCATCGCGCCGAGCATCGGCAGGAGGAGCAGACCGGAGTTGGTCGCGGAGGCGTTCTGCACCGACTGCTGGTACAGCGGCAGGAAGAGGGTTGCGCCGAACATCACGAAGCCGGTGACGAAGCCGATGACCGACATCAGCGTGAAGTTGCGGCTGCGGAAGATGTGCAGCGGCAGGATCGGCTCGGCCGCCTTGCGTTGCCAGAACACGAAGCCGATGAGCGAGGCGACGCCGATGGCGATGAGTTCCATGATCCGCGCGGACGACCAGGCGTACTCGGAACCGCCCCAGGTCGTCACGAGCACGATGGAGGTGATGCCCAGGGTCAGCAGTCCGGCGCCCAGGTAGTCGATGCGCGTCTTGGCCCGCTTCTTCGGCAGGTGCAGGACGACACTGATCGCGGTGAGCGCGACCGCGCCGAGCGGCAGGTTGATGTAGAAGGACCAGCGCCAGCCCCAGTTGTCCGTGATGGTGCCGCCGACCAGCGGGCCGCCGATCATCGCGAGCGCCATGACGCCGGCCATCATGCCCTGGTACTTGCCGCGCTCGCGCGGCGGGATCAGGTCGCCGATGATCGCCATGACGCCGACCATCAGACCGCCCGCGCCGAGGCCCTGGATCGCGCGGAAGCCGATCAGCTCGCCCATGTTCTGGGCCATGCCGCTGAGCGCGGAGCCGATCAGGAAGATCACGATCGAGGTCATGAAGGCGCCCTTGCGCCCGTACATGTCGCCGAGCTTGCCCCAGATGGGGGTCGAGGCAGCGGTCGCGAGGGTGTACGCGGTCACCACCCACGACAGGTGTTCAAGTCCCCCGAGCTCACCGACGATCGTCGGCATCGCCGTGCCCACGATCATGTTGTCGAGCATCGCGAGCATCATGGTGATCATGAGCGCGAGCAGTACCACCCGCACGCTCCTGGGCTGTTTCTCCGCCCCGGTCCCGGCCGTCTCTGTGTCCGCCATCGTTCCCACTCCCCTGGGTACCACCGCCGGCGGCCTACTTACTTGCCGCCCGGCTAGTTACACTGTGAAGGTAGACGCGCAACTAGCCGGGCGTCAAGTAAGTTTTCCGGGGGTGCGAAGATGGGCGGCACGATGGACGGCACCAAGCGGCAGCGCCGCGGCAACACCCGCCAGCGCATCCAGGACGTGGCACTCGAGCTCTTCGCCGAGCAGGGATACGAGAAGACCTCGCTGCGCGAGATCGCCGAGCGCCTGGACGTCACCAAGGCGGCGCTCTACTACCACTTCAAGACCAAGGAAGAGATCATCGTCAGTCTCTTCGCCGACCTGACGCAGCCGATCGAGGACCTCATCGAGTGGGGGCGGCAGCAGCCGCACTCCCTGGAGACCAAGCGGGAGATCCTGGGCCGCTACAGCCAGGCCCTGTCGGACGCGGCCCCGCTGTTCCGCTTCATGCAGGAGAACCAGGCGACGATGCGGGAACTGAGCATCGGCGAGTCGTTCAAGAGCCGCATGATGGGCATGCGCGAGATCATCGTCGACCCGGACGCGGACCTGGTCGCCCAGGTCCGCTGCGTCAGCGCCCTGTTCACGCTGCACGCCGGGATGTTCTTCCTGCAGGACCTCAACGGCCGGCCCGAGGAGAAGCGCGAGGCCGTTCTCGAGGTCGCCGTCGACCTGGTGACGCAGGCGCACCAGGGGTCCTAGACCAGACCTGGCCAGACGTGGCCAGACGTGGCCAGTCCGGGACCATCCTTGGCCCGGCCCGGCCGGACCGTGTCGGCCGGGGCCTCGGACCTCAGACCTTGACGCCCTTGGCGTGCAGGAAGGCGACCGGGTCGATGGCCGAGCCGTAGTTCGGGGTCGTACGGATCTCGAAGTGCAGGTGCGGGCCACTGGAGTTGCCGGTGTTGCCGGACCGGGCTATGTGCTGACCGGTGGCGACGATCTGGCCGACCCGTACGTCGATGCGCGAGAGGTGCGCGTACTGCGAGTAGGTGCCGTTGCCGTGCTTGATGACGATGGCGTTGCCGTACGCGGGCCCGTCACCGGCACCGTTGCCGCCGGCCTTGACGACGGTGCCGCCGTGCGCGGCCATGACGTTGGTGCCGCTCGGCACGGCGAAGTCCTGCCCGCTGTGGGTGGAGTGCCACATGCCGCCGGCCTGGGCGAAGCTCGCGGAGAGCGTGTACTTCTTCACCGGGTCGATCCAGGAGGCGGCCTTCTTCGCGGCGGCCTTCTTGACGGCGGCGGCGTGCTTCACCGCGGCCGCCTTCTTCACGGTGGCTGCCTTGGCCTGCGCCGCGGCCTGCGCCTGGACGGCGTTGGCGGTACCGGCGGCCGGCAGGGCGGCCACACCGGTGTCGGCTGCGGCCGCGACCCCGGCCCCCAGTACGACCGACGCTCCCAGGCCGGCGGCCAGGACGGCCGCACGAGTACGAAGCCGGGACGTACGGGAAGAAAGGGACGAGACGCGCTGGGACATCGGATACCTCACGGGGACGGGGACAGGAATGCCACCCGGCGCAAGACGTCCGCCGGATGGGCCACACCTTGGTAACCCTGGATCCCATCAGCACCCAAACCGCCTAACTACGACGGAAGCTAGTACTTCTTCTCAAAACTTCACGCTTCTTGACAGACAGCTCATCCGGGACGAATCAACCCAGTACGGCCGGATCCGACCATTGATTGAAGACTAAAAGTCCTTTTTGCCCGAATCAGCTAAATTACTATGCGCCCTAGTAACGGACAAATCGCCTGTGCGGCATGTCACCGGCCGAGAAGATCCGAAGTCCCGGGAATGTGACGGGGACTACGCTGCTGACCAGTCAACGAGGCTCAGGGGGAGGCCACATGGAACCGACGACCCTGGGCGCCAAAGTGGCGTCCGGCGTGGTCACTCCGCTGATCAGGAAGCTCTTCGTCGCCGAGGGCCCCGGCGCCGCCCTCGTCGACAAGCCGATCCGGATCTCGGGCTTCGTCTCCTTCAAGGGCGAGAAGCGCACCCTCGACGAACGGGCGCTGCACCGGCTCTCGGCCGAACTGGTCCGCCAGTCCCTGCGGACGGGCGAGCGCCCCATCCACGCCGACGAGGAACAGGCCGTCGTCCACGCGCTCACCGACACGCTCCACGCCCTCGGCGACCTCACCATGACGGACGCCCAGGCGGTGGAGCTCGGCCACGAGTTCCTCGCCGCGAACCTCCGCTCGTCCGCCGGCAACCCGGACCGGGACCTCTCCTTCGACGCGAGCCTCTTCTACGGCCGGCTGCTCACCACGGCCTGTCTGCACATCGTGCACTTCTTCACCCAGCGGTCCTCCTTCGTCGCCCGGACCCTGGTCGAGCAGAGCCGCCGGCAGCGCGAACTCATCGCCAAGGTCGACGCGTTGATCGCCCGGACGCCCCCGCCAGGCGGCACCGACACCGCCTTCGAGCAGCGCTACCTGGCATACCTGGCGACGAAGCACAGCCACCTCACCATCTACGGCATCGACCTGACGGACTCCCCCGACCGCTGGCCCCTGGACGCCGCCTACCTCAGCCTCCAGGCCCTCGGCCCGGCCGGGGACGACCACGCAACCGGCCCCGGCGGCCTGCACATCTCCTCCGCCGCGACCGCCCGGCCCGCCGACCAGACGCTCGCCGAGCACGAGCGGGTGCTGCTGCGCGGAGTCGCCGGCTCCGGCAAGACCACGCTCGTGCAGTGGCTGGCGGTCACCGCGGCCCGGGGCGAGCGCGGTGACCGCGTCCCGTTCGTCCTCCCGCTGCGCACCCTCGTCCGCCGTCCCGACGGCCTCCCGGCCCCCGACGCCTTCCTGGCCGCCGTACGCGTCCCCTTCCACGCCAGCGGGCCGGACGGCTGGGCGGACCGCGTGCTCGGCGCGGGCCGCGGGCTGCTGCTGGTGGACGGCATCGACGAGATCCCCGAGCGGGAGCGCGAGCACACCCGCCGCTGGCTGCGGGACCTGCTGGACGTCTATCCCGGCAACCAGTGGCTGGTCACCTCGCGTCCCTCCGCCGTCCGGGAGGACTGGCTCACCCCGGACGGCTTCACGGAGCTCGCCCTGACCCCCATGGGCCCGGCCGACGTCGCCGCGTTCGTCGCCCGCTGGCACGCGGCGGCCCGCAGCCACGCGGACGAGGCCGACCTGGACCGCCTGGACGGCTACGAGCGCGGCCTCCTCGACGCCGTCCAGACCAAACCCGACCTCGGCCGCCTCGCCACCAACCCCCTCATGTGCGGCCTGATCTGTGCCCTGCACCGCGACCGGCGCGGCTATCTCCCGCACGGGCGGCAGGAGTTGTACGACGCCGCCCTGTCGATGCTGCTCGCCCGCCGGGACGAGGAGCGCGACATGTTCCCGCGCGGCGGCGAGCGGAGCGGCGTCCAGCTCACCGAACTCCCGCAGATCCAGCTGCTCCAGCGCCTGGCCTACTGGCTGATCCGCAACAACCAGTCGGAGATGGACCGCGCGCGGGCGGAGCGCATCGTCGCCGACGTCCTCCCGTCCCTGCCGGCCGTCGCGGAGCAGGGTGACGCCGCCTCGATCCTGCGCCACCTCCTCGTCCGCAGCGGACTGCTGCGCGAACCCGCCGCGGGCACCGTCGAGTTCGTGCACCGCACCTTCCAGGACTACCTGGGCGCGAAGGCCGCCGTGGAGGACGGCGACTTCGGCCTGCTGGTCCGGGGCGCCGTCGACGAACAGTGGGCGGATGTGGTCAGGATGGCGGTGGCGCACGCCCGTCCGCGCGAGCGCGCCGAACTGCTCACCGACCTGACCGAGTCGGCACGGCACCTCGACGGACCGGCGGCCACGCGCGTACGGCTTCTCGCGCTGGCCGCGCTGGAACACGCCACCCAGCTCGACCCCGCCGTACGGGCCGCCGTGGAGCGGAACGCGGCCGCGCTCATCCCGCCCCGGACCACGGCGGAGGCCCGCGCCCTGGCCTCGGCCGGCCCGCTCGCCCTGGAGCTGCTGCCCGGCCCGGAAGGGCTCGGCGACGCGGAGGCACGGGCGGTGGTGGTCACGGCGTCCCTCATCGGCACGGAGGCGGCGGTACCCGTGCTGGCCCGTTTCCGGAAGCATCCGGCGCTGGACGTCCGCGCCCAGCTCACCTGGACCTGGAACCGGTTCGAGACGTCCCGCTACGGCGAGGAGGTCATCGCCCACCTGCCCGAGGACGACCTCTTCTTCACCGCGCACTCGGCACGGCAGCTGCGGGTCCTGAACGGTCTCGGCGGACGGCAACGCCTCCAGCTCGTCGGCGACATCGACCCGGCCGCGCTCGGCGACGTCCTCGACCCCGGGCGGGTGACCGCGCTCGTCATCCGCGGCAACAACGAACTGCGGGACCTGAGCTGCCTGTCGGCCCTGCACCGGCTCACCTATCTGGACCTCAGCAGATGCCCGGAGGTGGACGACCTCACCGCGCCGGCCCGGCTTCCCCTGTCCTGGCTGGCGCTGGATCTGCTGCCCGGGGTGGAGCGGCCGGGCGCCCTGCACGCGCTCGCCGGCTCGGCGACGCTGGACCAGCTGGACCTGGGGGTAGCCCTGCACGGCGAGTCCCTGGACGACGCCCTTCCCGCCGGTCTCCCGCTGCGCTACCTGCGCTTCACCAAGGACGCGCTCCGGCACACCGGGCTGCGCGGCCTGCGCCGGTTCACCTCGCTCCGGCAGCTGAGCCTGGCCACGCTGCACGAGACCCTCCGCGCCGAGGACTTCGAGGAGATCGCCCGCGTTCCCGGGCTGACGGAGCTGCGCACCAACTGGCAGGCCGTCGGCTGGAACGGCCCGCCCCTGCCCGGCGTCACCGACCTTCGCCTCAACAACCTCCTGGGCACCGAGGACCTCTCGGACGTCCGGAGGATCTTCCCCGGCCTGCGCGCGGTCACCCTCGCCCTCGCCCCGGAGACCGGCGAGGTCCCGGAGCACCTACTCGACCAACTCCCGGTCATTCCGGACGTCTTGAGGATTCACAGCGTTGTGTGACGCACGTCTCTGGCCACCTACCCCCCAGTAACCCTACGGTTCCCCTCGCGCCACCCTCGTCAAGGAACATGCACCCGTCAACGCAGGTACGTCCGGACGTGAGAGGAACCCCCACACATGAGAAGTCGACGCCCCCTGGCGCACCGCACCGCCGTCATCGCCGCCTCCGCGGCCGCCCTGGTGGCCGTCGCCGCCCCGGCGGACGCCGTCGCGGCGACGACGAGCACCTCCACCACCGCGGCCGCCGCCGAGGACGTCGACTACGCCACCTGGCAGCAGGACTGCCAGGCCCTGATGAACCAGGCGCTGCCCGCCCTGAAGCAGCGGATCGCCGCCAC
Source organism: Streptomyces sp. NBC_00289 (assembly GCF_041435115.1). Lineage (NCBI taxonomy): Bacteria > Bacillati > Actinomycetota > Actinomycetes > Kitasatosporales > Streptomycetaceae > Streptomyces > Streptomyces sp. NBC_00289. The sequence goes on from NZ_CP108046.1 coordinate 4,713,052, forward strand.
CAGGCCGGGCGAGAAGCAGGCGATCGTCTTCGACATCGACAACACCACCCTGGAGACCGACTTCGGCTTCTCCTACCCGGCACCGGCCAACAAGCCGGTCCTGGACGTCGCCAGGTACGCCCAGGAGCACGGCGTCTCCCTGTTCTTCGTCACCGCCCGCCCGGGCATCATCGGCCCGGTGACCGAGTACAACCTCACGTACGACGGCTACAAGGTCTCCGGCCTCTACACCCGCGGCCTGCTCGACCTCTTCAAGGACGTCGCCGCGTACAAGACCGCCCAGCGCGTCGGCATCGAGTCGAAGGGGTACACGATCATCGCGAACATCGGCAACAGCGCCACCGACCTCTCCGGCGGCCACGCCGAGACGACGTACAAGCTGCCGGACTACGACGGTCAGCTGTCGTAGTTCCCGTCACTCCTCCGGACACGCGGAAGGGGCCGGTGCTGATCGGCACCGGCCCCTTCCGTTCAGGCGAACCCCGAGAGGTTACGCCTCCTTGCTCAGGTTCGGACCGGCTCCGCCGGCCGCCTGCTCGATCGGCGGGACGTCCGGCAGTGCCGCCTTCTCCTCACCGCGGAAGGTGAAGGTCTGGGTCTCGCCCTCGCCCTCGGTGTCCACGACCACGATGTGACCGGGACGCAGCTCACCGAAGAGGATCTTCTCGGAGAGCGTGTCCTCGATCTCGCGCTGGATGGTGCGACGCAGCGGACGCGCACCCAGCACCGGGTCGTAACCCTTCTTCGACAGCAGCTCCTTGGCGGACTGGGACAGCTCGATGCCCATGTCCCGGTCCTTCAGGCGCTCGTCCACCTTGCCGATCATCAGGTCGACGATCCGCAGGATGTCGGCCTGGGTCAGCTGCGGGAAGACGACCACGTCGTCGACGCGGTTGAGGAACTCGGGGCGGAAGTGCTGCTTGAGCTCGTCCGAGACCTTGTTCTTCATGCGCTCGTAGTTGGACTTCTTGTCGCCCGAGGCCGCGAAGCCCAGGTTGAAGCCCTTGGAGATGTCCCGGGTGCCGAGGTTGGTCGTCATGATGATGACCGTGTTCTTGAAGTCCACGACCCGGCCCTGGGAGTCGGTCAGCCGACCGTCCTCCAGGATCTGCAGCAGCGAGTTGAAGATGTCCGGGTGGGCCTTCTCGACCTCGTCGAAGAGGACGACGGAGAACGGCTTGCGGCGGACCTTCTCGGTCAGCTGGCCGCCCTCTTCGTAGCCCACGTATCCGGGGGGCGAACCGAAGAGACGCGACACCGTGTGCTTCTCGCTGAACTCCGACATGTCGAGGGAGATCAGCGCGTCCTCGTCACCGAAGAGGAACTCGGCGAGCGCCTTGGACAGCTCGGTCTTACCGACACCGGACGGGCCGGCGAAGATGAACGAGCCACCGGGACGCTTCGGGTCCTTCAGACCGGCACGCGTACGACGGATCGCCTTGGACAGCGCCTTGACGGCGTCGACCTGGCCGATGACCCGCTTGTGGAGCTCGTCCTCCATGCGCAGCAGGCGGCTCGACTCCTCCTCGGTCAGCTTGAAGACCGGGATGCCGGTGGCCGTCGCGAGGACCTCGGCGATCAGCTCGCCGTCGACCTCGGCGACGACGTCCATGTCGCCGGCCTTCCACTCCTTCTCCCGCTTGGCCTTGGCGGCCAGGAGCTGCTTCTCCTTGTCGCGGAGGGAGGCGGCCTTCTCGAAGTCCTGCGAGTCGATCGCGGACTCCTTGTCGCGGCGGACGCCGGCGATCTTCTCGTCGAACTCGCGCAGGTCCGGCGGCGCGGTCATCCGGCGGATGCGCATCCGGGAGCCGGCCTCGTCGATCAGGTCGATCGCCTTGTCCGGCAGGAAGCGGTCCGAGATGTACCGGTCGGCCAGGGTGGCGGCCTGGACCAGCGCCTCGTCGGTGATGGAGACGCGGTGGTGCGCCTCGTACCGGTCGCGCAGACCCTTGAGGATCTCGATCGTGTGCGGCAGCGACGGCTCCGCGACCTGGATCGGCTGGAAGCGGCGCTCGAGGGCCGCGTCCTTCTCCAGGTGCTTGCGGTACTCGTCAAGCGTGGTCGCACCGATGGTCTGCAGCTCACCGCGGGCCAGCATCGGCTTCAGGATCGAAGCGGCGTCGATGGCGCCCTCCGCGGCACCCGCACCGACCAGCGTGTGCAGCTCGTCGATGAACAGGATGATGTCGCCGCGGGTGCGGATCTCCTTGAGCACCTTCTTCAGGCGCTCCTCGAAGTCACCGCGGTAGCGGGAACCGGCGACCAGCGCGCCGAGGTCGAGGGTGTAGAGGTGCTTGTCCTTGAGGGTCTCGGGCACCTCGCCCTTGACGATGGCCTGGGCGAGGCCCTCGACGACGGCGGTCTTGCCGACGCCGGGCTCACCGATCAGGACCGGATTGTTCTTGGTACGGCGGGACAGCACCTGCATGACCCGCTCGATCTCCTTCTCGCGCCCGATGACCGGGTCGAGCTTGGACTCACGAGCGGCCTGGGTGAGGTTCCGGCCGAACTGGTCGAGGACCAGGGACGTCGAGGGGGTGCCCTCCGCAGGGCCGCCACTGGCGCCGGCGGTCTCCTTGCCCTGGTAACCGGAGAGCAGCTGGATCACCTGCTGCCGCACACGGTTGAGATCTGCGCCCAGCTTGACCAGGACCTGGGCGGCGACGCCCTCGCCCTCGCGGATCAGGCCGAGCAGGATGTGCTCCGTGCCGATGTAGTTGTGACCCAGCTGAAGGGCCTCGCGGAGCGACAGCTCCAGGACCTTCTTGGCACGGGGGGTGAAGGGGATGTGCCCGGACGGGGCCTGCTGGCCCTGGCCGATGATCTCCTCCACCTGCTGGCGGACCGCCTCGAGCGAAATCCCGAGGCTCTCAAGGGCCTTGGCGGCGACACCCTCACCCTCATGGATCAGGCCCAGGAGGATGTGCTCGGTGCCGATGTAGTTGTGGTTGAGCATCCGGGCTTCTTCCTGAGCCAGGACGACAACCCGCCGCGCGCGGTCGGTGAACCTCTCGAACATCGTTAATCGCTCCTCAGAGCGGTCAGGCAGTAAGGGGACGCTCCCCTCCCTGTCCTTCCGCAGCTTAGTCCCGCAAGCGGGGACCGCTCATTCCAACTGCCGACACCGTCCTTGGCCTCCTGACCCCGAACGCCGACATCTGCTCCAACCCGATCGTGCGAGACGATGTTCCCGCAGGCCAGGCAGTTACCCCCGCCATCACTACGCCGATGGCGAACGTGAGACGGCCCGATCTGCGTGTCGCCCCCTCCCACTAGGGATGTCTTACCCGCCGGCACGGACACTCCATGCCGCGCGCACCGGTTCGCTCCGCTATGGGCGAACAACCTCGCTCCGTCCCACAGCCCCGCACGCCCCCGATCCCGGCACTGTGCGCGATTTACCGAACACCCAGCGTAACTCCCGGGCCTTTCCGGCGGTTGCGCTTGGCATGTTCGGCATCCGGCCCCCGGTCACCCTCCCGCTCCCCCGCCGGCCTCTCGACACGGGCGATCAGGTACGCCGGTGGTACGAGAACGAACTGGGCTGGCCGACCGTGCCCGCGGACCCGGGCGGCCCGGAGACCGCCGCGACCCCGGTGCGGCTGCGCGCGGGCCTGCGCTTCGACGTGCTGGAGGTGCCGGCCGAGGCGGGCCGGGCGGCGCTGCGGCACCTCGCCCCGGGCTCTCCGGTGGCCGTACAGGGCGACCGGATGCGGCTGCTGGTGGCGGCGGGCAGCGCGGAGGAGCTGCCGGGGGTGCTGGAGTGGCTGGAGTGGGGCGATCTGGCCCTGGATCTCGCGATGACCGGCGAGGGCGGGCTCATGGACGCACCGGCTCCGTGCGAGGCGGGGCGGGCCGGTAAGCGGCCGCTTCCCCCGGTCCGGGCGGAGGTCCTGCAGGGGGCCGCCACGTGGTTGCGGCCCCCCGAGCCGGGACGCGAGGTCGAGGCCTCGCTGCCGACGCTGTCGGCTTTGGGGGGCGGTGGGGGCGCCCCCGATCTCGTACGTGTGGTGCACACCGCGGCGACGCACTGCCACCGACTGCGGCTGACGCGCGCGTGCGCTCAGCCGTTGGCCTTCTCGTAGGCCTCGCGAATGGACGCGGGAACACGGCCGCGGTCGTTGACCTCGTAGCCGTTCTCCTTCGCCCACGCGCGGATCTGCGCGGTGTCCTGGCTGCCGCCGGAAGCGACGCGCGCCTTTCCGCGTCCGCCCGCGGCACGGCCCCCGGTACGACGGCCGCCCTTCACGTAAGGGTCGAGAAGGCCGCGCAGCTTGTCCGCATTGGCGGTCGTGAGATCGATCTCGTAAGTCTTGCCGTCCAGTGCGAACGTGACAGTCTCGTCCGCCTCGCCGCCGTCGAGGTCGTCGACAAGAAGGACCTGAACCTTCTGTGCCACCGGATTTCCTTTCATCCATAACCTGTGGGCCCGGGGCCCGCGGCGTCCGCCGTTTCGCCGTCCCCTGTTATATGCAGTACTGCAGTACGTCGGAAAGCAAACCGCTTTTGCTGGAAAAACACAAACCCCTGGGGAAGGCCGACAGGGCCGCTCCGGTCCGGAAACGTGCGCGTTTCGGACATAGGGAACCCGGGCAGGGCCGGCCGGGGTGGAATAGGTCTTGACGATCCTTGTGGATCCTTGGCGATGCTTGGGGATCCCTGGCGATCACAGATGCAGAAGCATCCGGCTGTTGCCCAAGGTGTTCGGTTTCACCCGTTCGAGACCGAGGAACTCCGCAACACCTTCGTCATAGGAACGCAGCAGCTCCGCGTAGACATCGGTGTCAACGGGTGTCTCGCCGATCTCGACGAAGCCGTGCTTGCCGAAGAAGTCCACTTCGAAGGTCAGACAGAAAACGCGGCGAACGCCGAGCCAGCGCGCGGTGTGGAGCAACTTCTCCAGCAACTGATGACCGACGCCGGCGCCCTTCAGACCGTCCTTCACGGCGAGAGTGCGGACTTCCGCGAGGTCTTCCCACATCACGTGCAGAGCGCCGCAGCCGACGACCTCCGCGTTGTCGTCCCGTTCGGCGACCCAGAACTCCTGGATGTCCTCGTAAAGCGTCACCGTGGCTTTGTCGAGCAGGATGCGGTCACGGACGTACGCGTCAAGGAGACGGCGCACGGCCGGGACATCGCTGGTTCGGGCCCGCCTGACGGTGATGGCTTTCGAGGTGACTTCGGGACGCTCTGCTGACATGAGCGGACGCTATCGCCCGCCGCCCTCCGGCGCCGAGCCGGGGTTCTCGTCACGGGTATCGGCCGTGGTATCGGGTGCCGTATCCGCGGCGGCTTCGGATGTTTCCGGTCCCTGGACGATGCGTACGGCGTCCCGCAGGGCATGTCGCTGTTCCTCGCTCATCATCCCGAAGAACGCGACGAGAGCGGCGGCGGGGTTGTCACTCTGGGACCAGGCGTCGTTCATCAGCGCGGCCGCGTAGGCGGGCCGTGTGGAGACCGCCTCATATCGATAGGCCCGGCCTTCCGCCTCACGGCGCACCCAGCCCTTCTGATGGAGATTGTCCAAAACGGTCATCACCGTGGTGTAGGCGATGGACCGCTCCCGCTGAAGGTCTTCCAGGACTTCCCGAACGGTCACCGGGCGGTTCCACTTCCACACCCGCGTCATGACCGCGTCTTCGAGTTCTCCCAATGGGCGAGGCACAGTTCAGCACAATAGTAGGAGATTCGGGTATTGGCGTGCCGGACAGGCACTTTCACCGGCAAAGACGACAAAAAGGGCGCACGACCCGGAAGTCGTACGCCCCTGCGAGGTGTGGACCGGCCGCCGAAGCGGACGGCTCAGGCGTCGGTGGGCGCGGAGGCCTGGCGGGCGCCTTCCGCGCGCGCGAGGGCGGCGTCGACGGCCGCGTCCTCCTTGGCCTTGTTGGCCCCGCCCTGGGTCTTCACGATCACCCTGATGAGGCCGATGAAGAACACGGCCATGACGACCGGAGGCACGAGCGCGGAGACGTAGTCCATGCGTCCAGGGTAGCCACGGCCCGGGGGTCGGGCGGGGCGGGGTGGGGCGAACCGGGCCCGAAGGACAGGCGGGCCCTCAGACCGCGGCGAGCTGGTGCGGCGGGTTCACCGGCGGCGGCGCCGGCTTGCGGCGGGGGAAGACCTCACCCGGGGTCGGGATGGGGCGGGCGGGCCGGGGGGCCTCGGGGGCGGGCTTCGGAGCCGGCCTCTCGGCGGGTTTCTTCTCGGGCCGCCTTGCGGGGTCCTGCCCGCCCGCCTCCCCGACGGGGGCGGCCCGCAGGCTGGAACGGCCGCCGGGAAGGGCCTGGAGGCGGGTACGGGAGGCGGGGACGGTCGGGGTGAGAGCGACGGCCGCGGGCACGGCCCGACGGGCGAGACGGGCCCGTACGTCCCGCTCGGCGAGCGCCTGGCAGCGGTCCAGGAGGACGGCCGCCGCGGGGTTGCCGCGCAGGGCTCTCAGTGCGGCGAGGTCGTCGGATTCCGGGCGGTACCCGGCACCGAGGACCTCGTCGAGGAGCGTGAGATAGCCGGCGGCGGTGCCCGGCAGGGCGGCTCGGTACCGGGCGAGGTCGGCCACCAGGAAGGCCCGCAGCCGGGCACCCTCCCGCAGCGCCTCGTCGAGGGACTCGGCGAGACGGAGACAGTCCTGGACGTCCTCGGCCGAGGCGGGGCTGGGCTGAAGGGCGAGGGCGAGAGCGCGGCGGAGCACACGCAGCTCCTCCACGCCGAACGCCATGCCGCCGCGGGATCCGTATGGCGTGGGCATGCGGCGACAGTACGCGCTAATCAGACAAACTCGACATAGGGGGTGGGTGTGGCGCGGTGCGGGCCACCCGGGTGGGCGGGTGCCGTCGCCGGTTCGCGCGCCCCACTCACATGCGCGCCACGTTCCGTTCGTACACCAGCCGCAGCCCCACCAGCGTCAGCCACGGTTCGTGCTCGTCGATGACCGAGGACTCCCCGAGGACCATGGGCGCGAGCCCGCCCGTGGCGATCACCGTCACCTCCTCCGGGTCCTGGGCCAGCTCCCGTGCCATCCGCTGCACGACGCCGTCCACCTGTCCCGCGAAGCCGTAGATGATGCCCGACTGCATCGCCTCGACCGTGTTCTTGCCGATCACGCTCCGCGGCCGCGCCACCTCGATCTTCCGCAGCTGGGCGCCCTTGACGCCGAGCGCCTCGACCGAGATCTCGATACCGGGGGCGATGACCCCGCCGACGTACTCCCCGCGCGCGCTGACCGCGTCGAACGTCGTCGCCGTGCCGAAGTCGACCACGATCGCCGGGCCGCCGAAGAGCTCGACGGCGGCGACCGCGTTGATGATCCGGTCCGCGCCGACCTCCTTCGGGTTGTCGGTGAGGATCGGCACGCCCGTCTTCACGCCCGGCTCGACCAGGACCGCGGGCACGTCGCCGTAGTAGCGGCGGGTCACCTCGCGCAGCTCGTGCAGCACGGACGGCACGGTCGCGCAGATCGCGATCCCGTCGATGCCGTCGCCCAGCTCGTCGCCCAGGAGCGGGTGCATGCCCATGAGGCCCTGCAGCAGCACGGCCAGTTCGTCGGCCGTGCGGCGCGCGTCGGTGGAGATGCGCCAGTGCTCGACGATGTCCTCGCCGTCGAACAGTCCCAGGACGGTGTGCGTGTTGCCCACATCGATCGTGAGGAGCATGGCCTTACTCCGCCTCGCGCAGGTCCAGGCCGATGTCCAGGATCGGCGAGGAGTGGGTCAGGGCGCCGACGGCCAGGTAGTCCACGCCCGTGTCCGCGTACACCTTGGCGTTGTCGAGGGTGAGCCGGCCCGAGGCCTCCAGGGCGGCACGTCCGTGCACGACGGCCACCGCCTCCTCGCACTCGCCCGGCGTGAAGTTGTCCAGCAGGATCAGGTCGGCCCCGGCGTCCACCACCTCGCGCAGCTGGTGCAGCGTGTCGACCTCGACCTCGATCGGTACGTCCGGGAAGGCCTCCCGGACGGCTTCGAAGGCCTGGGCGACGCCGCCCGCGGCGACCACGTGGTTGTCCTTGACCAGGGCCGCGTCCGACAGCGACATGCGGTGGTTGACGCCGCCGCCGCAGCGGACCGCGTACTTCTCCAGGGAACGCAGACCGGGCGTCGTCTTGCGGGTGTCCCGCACCCGGGCGCGGGTGCCCTCCAGGGCGTCCGCCCACGCGCGCGTGGCGGTCGCGACGCCCGACAGGCGGCACAGGAGGTTGAGCGCGCTGCGTTCGGCGGTCAGCAGGTCACGGGTGCGCGTGGTGACCGACAGAAGCCGCTGCCCGGCCTCCACGCGGTCGCCGTCCTCCACGTGCCGCTCGACCTCGAGCTCCTCGGTGCAGACCACGGAGAGCACCGCTTCGGCCACCCTGAGGCCGGCCACGACGCCCGTCTCGCGCGCGGTGAAGTCGGCGGTGGCGACGGCGTCCTCGGGGATGGTCGCGACCGTCGTCACGTCCACCCCGTGGGCGAGGTCCTCCTGGAGGGCGACGTTGGCGATGTCCTCGACCTCCACGGGGTCGAGGCCTGCGTCGGCCAGGAGCTGGGCGAGCGCGGGGTCGAGTCCGCACTCCAGGTATTCCTCGCCGGCGTCCGCGCCGCAGGCACAGCCGTCGCCGCAGCCGCCGTTCGACGCGAGGGGAAGGTCGGGGGTGCTCACTGCTGTCACTGCTCCTGAAGGGGCTGCTGGTGCTGCCGGGTCGGGGGGAAGTCTGGGCCATCGGTGGTGTGTACGGCGAGGGTGCGGTCCGGATTCAGCCGTACGACGATGTGGCGGCGCCAGGCCGCGTCGTCCCGGTCGGGCCGGTCCTCGCGCCAGTGGCAGCCGCGGGTCTCCTCGCGCTGTTGCGCGGCGGCGACCAGGACGCGGGCCACGCACAGGAGGTTGGTGGCCTCCCAGGTGTCGACGCCGGGCTCCGCCGTCTTGCCGTTCTCGTCGAGGGCTTCGCGCGCGTCGGTGTGCAGTCGCTGGAGCCGGCCGGCGGCGGCCTCGAGGGAGGCGGCCGAGCGCAGGACGCCGGCGCCGTCCGTCATGATCCGCTGGATCGCGAACCGGGCCTCGGGCGCGAGCAGGGGGTGCGCGGGCCTGCCGGGGTGCGGCACCGGCTCGGGCACGCGCGCGCGCAGGTCGCCCCCGGCCCGGCCGGCCGCGATGTCCGCCGCGATGCGCTCGGCGTAGACCAGGCCTTCCAGGAGGGAGTTGGAGGCGAGCCGGTTCGCGCCGTGCACACCGGTGCAGGCGACCTCCCCGCACGCGTACAGGCCGGGGACGGTGGTGCGTCCCCGGGAGTCGGTGCGCACGCCCCCGGAGGCGTAGTGGGCCGCCGGGGCGATCGGTATGGGCTCGGTGACCGGGTCGATGCCGTGCGTACGGCAGGCGGCGAGGATCGTCGGGAAGCGGTGCTCCCACATGTCGGCGCCGAAGTGCCGGGCGTCGAGGAACATGTGCTCGGCGTCCCGCTCCTGCATGCGGCGCATGATGCCCTTGGCGACGATGTCGCGGGGCGCCAGCTCGGCCAGTTCGTGCTGCCCGACCATGAAGCGCACGCCGTCGCCGTCGACCAGGTGGGCGCCCTCGCCGCGGACCGCCTCGGAGACCAGCGGCTGCTGGCCCTCCGCGTCCGCGCCCAGGAACAGCACCGTCGGGTGGAACTGCACGAACTCCAGGTCGGAGACCTCCGCGCCCGCGCGCAGGGCGAGCGCCACACCGTCGCCGGTGGACACCGACGGGTTGGTGGTGGCCGAGAAGACCTGGCCCATGCCGCCGGTCGCCAGGACCACGGCGGGCGCGTGCACGGCGCCCACGCCGTCGTGCTGGCCCTCGCCCATGACGTGCAGGCTCACGCCCGCGGTCCGGCCGTCCGTGTCCGTGAGCAGGTCCAGGACCAGCGCGTTCTCGATGGTCCGCAGTCCACGCGCGCGGACCGCCTCGACCAGCGCGCGGGAGATCTCCGCTCCGGTCGCGTCGCCGCCCGCGTGCGCGATGCGGCGCCGGTGGTGGCCGCCCTCGCGGGTGAGCTCCAGCCGGCCCTCGGCGGACTCGTCGAAGTGGGCGCCGGTCTCGATGAGACGGCGTACGGCGTCGGGCCCCTCGGTGACCAGGAGCCGTACCGCGTCCTCGTCGCACAGGCCGGCGCCCGCGACCAGCGTGTCGTCCAGGTGCTGTTCCGGTGTGTCGCCGTCGCCCAGGGCCGCGGCGATCCCGCCCTGGGCCCAGCGGGTGGAACCGTCGTCGAGGCGGGCCTTGGTGACGACGACCGTCGTCAGGCCGGCGGCCTCGCAGCGCAGGGCGGCGGTGAGGCCGGCGACGCCGGAGCCGACGACCACCACGTCCGCGGTGATGTTCCAGCCGGGCGCCGGCGCGTGCAGTCGTATGCCTGTGCTGGTCACGAGGCGGCTCCGAAGGTGAGGGGGATGTTGTCGATCAACCGGGTCGTCCCGACCCGGGCGGCGACGGCGAGGACGGCCTCGCCGGTGAAGTCGGCCTCGACCTCGGTGAAGTCGGACGGGTCGACGAGGGCCAGGTAGTCCAGGACCAGCGGCGGGTCGAGGCGGACCGCCTCGTCGAGGACCAGGCGGGCGGCCGCGCGGACGGCCGCCGGGCCGCCCGGGGACGCCTGCGCCACGGCGTGCGCGTCGGCCGCCGCGCGGGACTCCCCGAGGGCACTGAGCGCCTCGGCCCGTGCGTGCGTGGCGGGCACCTCGCGCGCCCGCGCGCGCAGCGCCTCCTGGGCGGCGTGCCGGTCGCCACCGGCGAACAGGGCCTGGGACAGGGCGAGCGCGGTGCGCCGCCCCTCGGGCGAGAGGTACCGGTTGCGGCTGGACAGGGCCAGGCCGTCGTCCTCCCGGACCGTGGGCACGCCGACGATCTCGACGCCGAAGTTCAGGTCGCGGACCATCCGGCGGATCAGGGCGAGCTGCTGGGCGTCCTTCTGCCCGTACAGCGCGATGTCGGGGCGCGTGAGGTGCAGCAGCTTGCCGACGACGGTGAGCATGCCGTCGAAGTGCCCGGGCCGCGCGGCCCCCTCCAGGCGCTCGCCCATCGGTCCGGCCGTGATGCGGACCTGGGGCTCGCCGCCCGGATAGACCTCGTCCACGGAGGGGGCGAACACGGCGTCCGCGCCCGCCGCTTCGGCGATCTTGAGATCGGCGTCCAGGGTGCGCGGATAGCGGTCGAGGTCCTCGCCCGCGCCGAACTGAAGGGGGTTCACGAAGACGGTGACGACGACCTCGCCGTCCGGTCCGGCGATCTCCCGCGCGGTGCGGATCAGGGTGGCGTGGCCCTCGTGCAGTGCGCCCATGGTCATCACGACGGCCCGCCGGCCCACCCGCGCGCGTGCGTGCAGTTCGTCGGCGGTGCGCAGCAGCGTGGTGGTCATCGGGCGTCTCCCTCGGCGCCGTCGGTTCCGGCGGCGCCGGCCCCCGTGGCGAGTACCCCGAGGAGGTCCTCGGCGAGTTCCGGTTTCAGCAGCCCGTGGGCGAGCGCCCGGTCGGCGGTCGCGCGGGCCATCGCCAGGTATCCGGCGACGGTCTGCGGGGCGTGCTCGCGCAGCTCCGCGACGTGCGCGGCGACCGTGCCGGCGTCCCCGCGCGCGACGGGGCCGGTCAGCGCCGCGTCGCCGGAGCGCAGGGCGTTGTCGAGGGCGGCGCCGAGCAGCGGGCCGAGCATCCGGTCGGGGGCCTCGACACCGGCCGTGCGCAGCAGCTCCATGGACTGGGCGACCAGCGTCACCAGGTGGTTGGCGCCCAGCGCGAGCGCCGCGTGGTAGAGCGGACGGTTCTCCTCGGCGATCCACTCGGGTTCGCCGCCCATCTCGATGACCAGGGCCTCGGCGGCCAGCCGCAGCTCGTCGGGCGCGGTGACGCCGAAGGAGCAGCCGGCCAGGCGCTGGACGTCCACGGCGGTGCCGGTGAAGGTCATGGCCGGGTGCAGGGCCAGCGGCAGCGCGCCGGCGCGCAGGGCGGGGGCGAGGACTTTCGCGCCGTACCGCCCGGAGGTGTGGACGAGCAGCTGGCCCGGCCGCACGGCCCCGGTCTCCGCGAGGCCCTCCACGAGGCCGGGCAACGCGTCGTCCGGAACGGTCAGGAGCACCAGGTCGGAACGCTGGAGGACCTCGGCCGGCGGCACGAGCGGCACGTCGGGCAGCAACTGCGCGGCGCGCCGCCTGGAGGCGTCGGAGACGCCCGAGACGGCCACCGGGCGGTGCCCGGCGAGCTGGAGCGAGGCGGCCAGCGCGGGACCCACGCGGCCGGCGCCGACGACGCCGACGGTGAGCCGCGCGGGGCGGTCCCTGGGGTCTGGCTGGTGGACTGTACTCACGCGACGGCGGCCTTCCCGTTCCAGTCCGCTCTGGGTACCGGACGATTTCTCGTCATGTTAACGCGATTGGTTCCAGGGGCGTCGAGTTGTCCACAGGCTGTGGGTTTCCGCGCACCGCGCGCGGGCTGACGGGCAAAGAGAAATACGGGTGCCCGCGGGGGCGGGTGGACGGCATGATCCGGGCATGAGCGATACGGCACGGCAGGACCCGGACCAGGATCAGGACGAGGACCAGGCCGAGCATCGGCCGGGGCGTGATCCCGAAGAGGAACGGCTTCTACGGCGACGGGAGCGGCGCATCGCGGCCTACCGCGGCGCGGAGCGCGCGCTCGCGCGCCTGGGCCTCCTGGACTCGCTCCGGGACCGGCTGGCCCTGCTGGACTCGGCGGCGGACGTGTACGACCTGGACGAGACGTCGGACATCTACGGCAACGGCGTCGTCGAGGCCCTGGAGGAGAAGGTCGCCGGGCTGCTCGGCAAGGAGGCCGCCGCGTTCTTCCCCACGGGAACGATGGCCCAGCAGGTGGCCCTGCGCTGCTGGGCCGGCCGCACCGGCGACCCGACCGTCGCCCTGCACGCGCTGGCCCACCCCGAGGTGTACGAACGCAACGCGTTCAGCCAGGTCAGCGGCCTGCGCCCGGTCCATGTGACGAGCGAGCCGCGGCAGCCGACCGCCGACGAGGTGCGCGGCTTCGAGGAGCCCTTCGGGGCGTTGATGCTGGAACTGCCCCTCAGGGACGCCGGCTTCGTGCTGCCGTCCTGGGAGGAGCTGACCGAGGTCGTGGAGGCGGCACGGGAACGCGACGCGGTGGTGCACTTCGACGGGGCGCGCCTGTGGGAGACCACCGCCCACTTCGGCCGCTCCCTGGAGGAGATCGCGGACCTCGCGGACAGCGTGTACGTCTCGTTCTACAAGTCCCTCGAGGCCTTCGGCGGCGCGGCCCTGGCCGGACCCAGGACGCTCGTCGAGGAGGCGAAGACCTGGCGGCACCGCTACGGCGGCGCGCTGTTCCAGCAGTTCCCCACCGCGCTGTCGGCCCTCGTCGGCCTGGAGCGGCAGCTGCCGCGGCTGCCCGAGTACGTGGCCCAGGCGCGCGTGGTGGCCGCCGCGCTGCGCGAGGGCCTCGCGGCGGCCGGGCTGCCGTGGTCGCGCGTGCACCCCGAGGTACCGCACACGTACGACTTCCAGGTCTGGCTGCCGTACGACGTCGACGTGGTCTCGGAGGCCGCCATCCGGCAGGCCGAGGAGACGGGGACCGTGCTGTTCGCCAACGCCTGGGACCGCAAGGGCCCGGGCCTGTGCGCGACGGAGGTCTACGTCCGCGAGGCCGCCCTGGCCTGGACGGCCGACGACGTGAAGACCGCTGCCGCGGAGTTCGCCACCCGGCTCGCCGAGGAGAACGGCAAGGGCTGACTCGGCCGAGGGCGGCCAGGGAACCAGCGCGCGAATCCCGGCCTCGGACGGCCACGGGGCCGTCCGCACGACCTGCGGCTCCCGGCTCGCGGCCGCCGGCTCCCGCGCCGGGGTAGCGGCGGCCCGGGGGCCCGGCGGTGGTCCGGCAGGCCGGTGGTCCCCGGCCCGGGGGCGCGGGACTCGGCTCGTGCCCGCACGGCGGCCTCGTCGGCTCGGTTGACGGTCGTCGTCAATCGGGGCCGCGTTGTCAGTGGTGGCGTGCACCATGAGGGCATGAGCGTGCGTATCGACATCGCGGGGTTGCGGCAGGAGCGGGTCGCCGTCGTGCCCTCTCCTCTGGCCGAGCTCGGCATGGCGCTGCACGCGCTGTCCGAGTCCGGTCACCATCCGGGGCTCCAGGGCTGGGCGACGGGCGTGACCGCACGGCTCGATCCGCACCTGGCCGACCGGATGTGCGAGGCGGACTTCCTGTGGCGGTCGACGTTCTCGGACCTCTTCCTGGCGTGCGCGGGCGTCCCGGGCCGCGCCACACTGCCCGGTGCCACGCTCGCCGAGGAGCTGGACCTGCTGGACAAGCTCACGGACGAACAGTTCGTGGACACGGCCCTGGAGTTCACCTGCGCCCTGCCCTACAGCGCGCACGGTCCGGCCGCGCTCTCCGACGCCGGGCTGCGTCGGAGAGCGCTGGAGCTGGCCGCCGCGCGCGGTCCGCAGCAGGTGCGGTTCAGCGAGCGGCTGCTGGCCGACCCGCCACGGATCAGGGCGTGGCTCAGGCAGTTCCTGGAGGACTGCGAGGAGGCCTTCTTCGCGGAGACCTGGGCCCGGCTGCGGCACCAGCTCGCGGCGGACGCCCGTCACAAGTCGGAGCTCCTCAGGCGCAAGGGCCTGGCCGAGGCGCTGGCCGCGGTGTCCCCGGCGGTCGCCCTCGACGAGAGCGCCGCGCGGATCACCGTCGACAAACTCGGCGACGGCCGTACGGCGACGGAGGACGGCGGGCTCCTGCTCATCCCGACGAGCCTGGGCTGGCCGCACCTGATGGTCCTGCACCGGTACGGCTGGCAGCCGGTGCTGCACTATCCGGTGGGCTCGCCCGAGCTCGCCACCCCGCCCTCCGTCGAGCAGCTGACCCTGCGCCTGTCGGCCCTGTCCCACCCGGTGCGGATGCGGCTGTGCCGCAGCCTGGCCCGCAGCGCGTTCACCACGAGCGAGCTGACCCAGGTGCACGGCATGACCGCGCCGGAGATATCCCGGCACCTGAGCGTCCTGAAGAAGGCGGGACTGGTCACCACACGCAGGCGCGGGCGGTACGTCCTGCACCAGCTGGACGTGACGGTGGTGGCCCGCCTGGGCAGCGACTTCCTGGAGGGGATCCTGCGCTAGGGCCCGTCGTACCGACCCGTGGGGCCGGGGGCGCGGCCGGCGGCCGGTCAGTCGAACCTGATGTGCCGCAACCCCACGCCCGCCTGCCTGAGCCGTGTCCGGACCGCGCCCTCGTTGTTCGGCCCGAGCGTCAGCCCGGCCAGGACGGCGATCCGGTCCGCGGTCTTCGGCACGGTCGAGTGGTCCGTCCACAGCTGCTCGGCGAACTCCGGCTCGCGCAGCCGTTCCAGGCAGTGGTCGAGCCGCCGTACAGCCCAGCTCTCCGCGCGCAGGCCGGAGTTCTTCCCGGCGACGTACCGGAGGAGGCGCCCGAAGCCGCGCTCACGCAGCCGCTTCAGGACGGTCTCGCGCTGCGCGAGGAGGGTGAAGTGCCGTACGTCGTGGCCGAGTTCCCGCAGTCGGCCGACGGTCTCGGCGAAGTGGCCGGAGTCGGTGACCGTCATCGGGACGATCACCACGCCGTCGTGCTCGGTGAGAGTGAGATGCAGGATCTCGACCACGCCCTGCCGCCAGGACGCCAAGTCCTGGAAGTCACCGCGCAGTTCGGGCGGCAGCATGCGGTGCAGGCCGAATCCGACGTGCTCGGGGTCGCAGATGACGCTGCCGGGCAGGCGCCGCAGGATCTCGTGTGCGGTCTGTGTCTTGCCGCCCCCGTGAGGGCCGTTGATCCACAGGAGCATGCGCAGACCCTAGGGGACGGCTCTCACTCACGTGTCGCGTTTGCCGCGTTCAGCCGTGGCCGCCGGCCCGCACCAGGCCCGTCTCGTACGCCAGGACCACGACCTGCACCCGGTCGCGCAGTCCCAGCTTGGTCAGGATGCGGCCCACATGGGTCTTGACGGTCGCCTCGGACAGCACCAGCCGGGCGGCGATCTCGCCGTTGGACAGGCCCTGTGCGACCAGCACCATCACCTCTCGCTCGCGCTCGGTGAGCCGCTCGAGACCCTCGTGCCGGTCCTGCTTTCCGGCGGTGGGCAGCATGGGCGCGAACCGGTCGAGGAGGCGTCGGGTCGTCGACGGTGCCACGACCGCGTCGCCGCTGTGCACGGACCGGATGGCGGTGAGGAGCTCGCCGGGAGGCACGTCCTTGAGCATGAAGCCGGAGGCGCCGGCCTTCAGCCCCGAGAAGGCGTACTCGTCGAGGTCGAAGGTGGTCAGGATCAGCACCTTCGGCGGGTTGGGGTCCGAGCAGATGCGCCGGGTGGTCTCCACGCCGTCGAGCTTCGGCATGCGCACGTCCATCAGGACGACGTCGACAGCGGTCGCGCGCAGCACCTGGAGGGCCTCGACGCCGTCGCCCGCCTCCGCGACGACCTCCATGTCCGGCTGGGCGTCGAGCACCATCCGGAACCCGGTGCGCAGCAGCACCTGGTCGTCGACGAGCATCACGCGGATCGTCATCGGGTCTTCTTCCGTTCACGTCGGGCCGGGGCAGGTACGGGCGGGCAGGGCGGGTGTGGGGCGCGGCGGACGCCGGCGGGCCGTTACAGGTGTCAACAGTCGGCGTACGACGGCGTCAGTGCGCGGGTTTGAGCGGGAGCAGGGCGCTGATCCGGAATCCTCCGCCCGGACGAGGTCCCGCGTCCAGGGTGCCGCCGACCATGCCGACACGCTCGCGCATGCCGATCAGGCCGTGGCCCCGGCCGTCGGCGCCGCCCTCCTCGTACAGCTCGTGCGGGGCGCCCTTGCCGTCGTCCTCGACGAGCAGGCCCAGCCCGTCGTCGAAGTAGACCAGGCGCACGCTCGCGCCCGCGTTCGGCCCGCCGTGCTTGCGCGTGTTGGTCAGCGCCTCCTGCACGATGCGGTACGCGGTGAGCTCGACGCCGCTGGGCAGCGGGCGCGGAGTGCCCTCGATCTTGAAGTCGACGGGCAGGCCCGACCCCCGGCACTGCTGGACGAGGTCGTCGATCTGCTCCACGTCGGGCTGCGGGACGTACTCGCCGCCCTCGCGGTGCTCGCCGGTGCGCAGGACGCCGAGCAGGCGGCGCATCTCGGCGAGGGCCTGGCGGCCGGTGGAGGAGATGGTCTCCAGGGCCTTCTTCGCCTGGTCGGGCGCGGCATCGAGGACGTAGGCGGCGCCGTCGGCCTGGACCACCATCACCGACACGTTGTGCGCGACGACGTCGTGCAGTTCGCGCGCGATGCGGGCGCGCTCGGCGGCGACGGCGACCTTCGCCTGAGCCTCGCGCTCCTTCTCGAGCCGGGCCGCCCGCTCCTCCAGTTGCGCGAAGTAGGCGCGGCGGGTGCGGATCGAGTCGCCGAGCACCCAGGCCAGGGCGAACGGCACCGTCTGGAAGATCACTATCGCGACGTTGCCCAGGGCGCTGGTGTCCTCGTTGGGCCAGCGCAGCTGCGCGAGGGGCGCGGCGCACAGGCCCGCGGTCAGCGCGAGCCGTGAGGCCCAGCGGGCCCCGGTCGCGGCCACCGTGTAGACGATCACCAGCATGGCGAAGTCGGCGGCCGTCGTCGCGGCGTCCAGCGCGAGCTGTGCCACGCCGAGGGCTATGGCCAGCAGCAGCATCTTCTCCGGCATGCGCCGGCGGAACGCGACCACCGCGCTCAGCAGCAGCGCGATCGGAACGATGACGGCGAGGGATTCCGTGCCCGCGCCCTCGTGACGGGCTGCCCCGCTGACGACGGAGATCCCGAACAGGACGGCGGCCCAGAAGCCGTCGACCCATGCCGGGTGCCTGCGGAGGAAGTCATAAAGGCGTTGCACGTAACCCAGAGTAGGGAAGCGAGATGCGTGCAGGGGTCAACCGGAGGGCCGATCCGCACCGGGCGCGTGTACTCCGCAAGGTGGAGGGAGCGCTCCCCTGTACGCCTAACCTGGGCCCGTGGCAGGAGAGGCGACGGGTGAGTGGCGGGGGCGGCGGGCGGCGGCCGAGGCCGCGCTGTACGGGCCGGACGGCTTCTATCGCAGGCCGGAGGGACCGGCCGGGCACTTCCGTACGTCGGTGCACGCCTCGCCCCTGTTCGCCGGGGCCGTGGCGCGGCTGCTGTGCCGGGTGGACGAGGCCCTGGGCGGGCCCGAGGTGCTCGACTTCGTCGACATGGCGGCCGGGCGTGGGGAGCTGGTCACCGGCGTCCTCGACGCGCTCCCCGCCGGTGTGGCCGGCCGCACGCGCGCGTACGCCGTCGAGATCGCCGACCGGCCCGCGGACCTCGATCACCGCATCGAGTGGCTGACCGGGCCGCCGCGGCACATCACGGGCCTGCTGTTCGCGAACGAATGGCTGGACAACGTGCCGGTCGAGGTGGCGGAGGTGGACTCCGCGGGCGTACCCCGGCTGGTGCTGGTGCGGGCGGACGGGACCGAGCGGCTCGGGGAACCGGTCACCGGTGCGGAGGCGGAGTGGCTCGCGCGCTGGTGGCCGCTGCCGGCCGAGGAGGGGCTACGGGCCGAGATCGGCGGGCCGAGGGACCTGGCCTGGGCCGACGCGGTCGCGTCCGTGGGCCGGGGGCTCGCGGTCGCCGTCGACTACGGGCACACCGTGGACGCGCGCCCCCTCTTCGGAACGCTCACCGGCTTCCGCGAGGGCCGTGAGACGGCGCCCGTGCCCGACGGGTCGTGCGACATCACGGCGCACGTCGCGCTGGACGCGTGCGCGCTCCCCGGCGCACGCCTGCTTCCGCAACGCGAAGCCCTGCGCGCCCTGGGCGTCACTGGCGCACGCCCCCCGCTCGCGCTCGCCTCCACCCGGCCCGCCGCCTACGTCCGCGCCCTCGCGAGCGCCGGTGAGGCCGCGGAGCTCACCGCGGCGGGCGGACTCGGCGACTTCGGCTGGCTGCTCCAGCCGGTCGGCATCCCGGACCCGCTCGGTCCGCCGGAGACCGACCTGCAGCCGGACTGATGGCCCCACAGCTTGATCCACAGCCGGACTGATCGATCCACAGCCGCGCCGACCTACTTGTCGATGTCCCCGACCACGAAGAACAGGGAGCCGAGGATCGCCACCATGTCCGCCACCAGCGTCCCCGGCAGCAGCTCCGCGAGCGCCTGGATGTTGTTGTACGAGGCCGAGCGCAGCTTCAGCCGGTACGGGGTCTTCTCGCCCTTGCTGACCAGGTAGTAGCCGTTGATGCCGAGCGGGTTCTCGGTCCACGCGTAGGTGTGGCCCTCGGGCGCCTTGAGGACCTTGGGGAGCCGCTGGTTGATCGGCCCGGGCGGCAGCTCGGCCAGCCGGTCGAGGCAGGCGTCGGCGAGGTCGAGGGCGTTGTGGGTCTGCCGCAGGAGCACCTCGAAGCGTGCGAGGCAGTCGCCCTCCTGCCGGGTGACGACCTGGAGGGTGTCCTGCAGCTCCCCGTACGCGAGGTACGGCTCGTCCCTGCGCAGGTCGAAGTCGACGCCGGAGCCGCGCGCGATGGGCCCGCTCACGCCGTACGCGTGCACGGCCGCCGGCGTGAGCACCCCCACGCCCCGCGTGCGCCCCCTGAAGATCTCGTTGCCGAGCACCAGGTCGTCGTACACGTCCATGCGCGAGCGGACCTCGGCGACGGCGGCACGCGCGCGGGTGGCCCAGCCGGCCGGGAGGTCCTCCTTGAGGCCGCCGACGCGGTTGAACATGTAGTGCATGCGGCCGCCGGAGACCTCCTCCATGACGTTCTGGAGGGTCTCGCGCTCCCGGAACGCGTAGAAGACCGGGGTGATCCCGCCCAGTTCCAGCGGATACGAGCCGAGGAACATCAGGTGGTTCAGCACCCGGTTGAGCTCCGCGAGCAGCGTGCGCGTCCACACCGCGCGCGTGGGGACCTCCATCCCGAGCATGCGCTCCACGGCGAGGACCACGCCCAGCTCGTTGGAGAAGGCCGAGAGCCAGTCGTGGCGGTTGGCCAGCATGATGATCTGCCGGTAGTCGCGGGCCTCGAAGAGTTTCTCCGCGCCGCGGTGCATGTAGCCGATCACCGGCTCCGCGTGCATGATGCGCTCGCCGTCCAGAACGAGCCGCAGCCGCAGCACACCGTGCGTGGACGGGTGCTGGGGCCCGATGTTGAGCACCATGTCGGTGCTCTCCGCGGCGCCGCCGATGCCGACCGTCGTCTCCGTCGTAGGAGTCATGGACACAGTCTCCCCTACGTACGCTTACGTCATGGAGACGGGGAGCCCGCACGACACGGGGCCGGCGGGTACAGCGGGGGCGGCCGAGGACGAGCCCGGATGGATCGGGCTGCCGCCGGGGCTGCTACGGATGCGACGGCTGTTGCTGGTGGTGTGGCTGGGGCTGCTCGCCGTCGGCCTGGGGCTGTTGCTGGGGCTGACGGCCGGGCCCGTCTGGGCCGCCTTCGCTCTGGTGCCGCTCGTGCTGATCGCCTGGGGCTGGGTGCTCCTTGGCCGCAACTGGCGCTCCTGGCGGTACGCCGAGCGGGTCGACGACCTGCTGATCAGCCGGGGTGTGCTGTGGCGCGAGGAGACCGTCGTGCCGTACGGGCGGATGCAGTTGGTCGAGGTCACCTCCGGACCCGTCGAGCGGCACTTCGGGCTGGCCAGCGTGCAGTTGCACACGGCCGCCGCGGCGACCGACGCGACCATCCCCGGCCTCGACCCGGCCGAGGCGGAACGGCTGCGCGACCGGCTCACCGAGCTCGGCGAAGCCCGATCGGCGGGGCTGTGACCGCGCCGGGCCTGGACGACGACATACGTGCGAAACCGCCCGTCACCGAGCGTCGGCTGCACCCCGTCACCCCGCTCCGACGGGCGTGGGCGCCGATAGCGGTGATCGCCGGATGGGCCGTCCACGACCCCGACCAGGCGCAGCGCCAGCTGACCCGGCTGACGACCACCACACTGCTGATCGCGCTCGCCACGGTCGTACCGGCCGCCGCCCTCTACGGCTTTCTGACCTGGTGGTTCACCCACTTCGCGGTGACGGACTCGGAACTGCGCATCCGTACCGGGCTGCTGTTCCGGCGCACCGCGCACATCCGGCTGGAGCGCATTCAGGCGGTCGACGTCACCCAGCCGCTGCTCGCCCGGGTCGCGGGCGTCGCCAAACTCAAACTCGATGTCGTCGGCGCGGACAAGAAGGACGAACTCGCCTTCCTGGGCGAGGACGAGGCCCGTGCGCTGCGCGCCGAACTGCTGGCGCGGGCGGCCGGGTTCGCCCCCGAGACCGCGCACGAGGTCGGCGAGGCACCGTCCCGGCAGCTGCTGCACGTGCCGCCCGGCGTCCTCGCCGTCTCGCTGCTGCTGACCGGCGCGACCTGGGGCTCGCTGGCCGCCGCGCTCGTCGTACCGCCGCTGCTGTGGCTGGCCACCCACAGCCTGTGGACAGTCCTCGCCACCGGTCTGCCGCTGCTCGGCGCGGCGGGCGCGAGCAGCGTGGGGCGGTTCGTCGCGGAGTACGACTGGTCGGTCGGCGAGTCGCCCGACGGACTGCGGATCGACCACGGACTCCTCGACCGCACCCACGAGACCGTGCCGCCCGGACGCGTGCAGACCGTACGCATCGTGGAGCCACTGCTGTGGCGGCGGCGCGGCTGGGTGCGGGTCGAGCTCGACGTGGCCGGTTCGTCCAATTCCGTACTGGTGCCGGTCGCGCCGCGGGAGATCGCCGAAGCGGTCGTCGCGCGTGTGCTCCCCGGCGTGACCGTCCCGCCGCGGGCCGCCCTGACACGGCCGCCCCGGTGCGCCCGGTGGTGCACGCCCGTGTGGTGGCGGGGATACGGATTCACCGCCACGGACGCGGTGTTCGTCGCGCGGCACGGACTGCTGCGGCGGAGCCTGGCGCTGGTCCCGCACGCGAAGGTGCAGAGCGTACGGCTGACGCAGGGCCCCTGGAAGCGCGCCCGCGGCCTCGCCGACGTCCACGTGGACACGGGAGCGAACAAGACGGTGACGGCCCGGCTCCGCGACGCGCGCGAGGCGCAGGGCCTGCTGCGCGAGCAGGCGGAGCGGTCGCGGACGGGGCGGCGGGGGGCGCGGCCGGACCGCTGGATGGCCTGACGCGGACGCCGGACGGTCTGCCCAGCTCGCGGGCCGCGGCCCGCGGCGCCGACGCCGCACGGTCGGCTCGCCTCGCGGCCGGCGCCGACGCCGTACGGTCAACTCACCTCGCGGGCGCGGCGCCGACGCCGGACACCCGACGTACTTCCCGGGCCGCGGCGCGAGCGTGGGGCGCTTGTCACGACGCCGCGCTGCGCAGCCCCTCCATGTCGATCTGCTCCGTCTCGTCGTGGGCCGTCAGGTCGATCACCTGGCCCACACCCCGCGCCTGGTCGGTCACCGGCTTGAACTCCGCCTCGGACTCGGCCTTGTGAAGTGCCAGGGCCTCCTGGCCCACCACGTCGGCGAGGTCCTCGTTCTGGACGGACTCCAGGGTGTCCCCCGGCGTCTCCTGCTTCGTGCCGAAGAAGTCGAACCCGCCCTCGACCATCGGGCGCCGCGCGGGCGTCGTCGGTGCGACGGCCACGGCGGTCGGCGCGATGAAGTGCCCGGAGCGCTGCTGGACGGGCTGGGCCGTGCTCCTGGCCGGGTGGGTGGCGGCCGCGCGCTCATGCTCGTCGACCGCCTCGGGCTTCCCCTGCGCCTCGTCCTCCTGCGCGGCCTCCGCCTCGGCCCCAGCGACGGCGCCCGCCTCGGCCCCGCCGACAGCGGTCGTCACCGGTTCGTCCTTCGCGGACACCCCGGCCTTGGTGGGGGGCTCGGGGTCGGGCCGGTGCTTGGCGTGGCGGCCGGTACCCGGGTCGGGTGCGCCGTCGGCGTTCGCGGACTCACTCGTCCCGGATTCGGCGTTCGCGGCATCGGAGTCCACGTCGGTGTCCGGCGCGGAGTCGTCCGCCACGGAACCCTCGGCGTCGCCGTCATCCTCGACGTCACCGGCGCTGTCGTCGGCGTCGGCGTCGGCGTCGAGCTGTCCCAGCGCCGCCTTCGCCCGCAGGAACAGCCGGGAGCCCTCCGGGGAGAAGATCGCGGGCGCCGCCTTCTCCTCGGCGGCCTCGTCCGCGTCGTCCGCCTCGGCCTGGGCACCGGTCCCGGTCTCCGCACCGGCGGTTTCCGCACCGGTCTCGTCCTCGGTGCCGGCCTCGGCCTCCGTACCGGCCTCGGTCTCCTTGCTGCCGGCCTCGGCCGAGGGCTCGGCGGTCACCGCCCCGGCGTCCTCCTCCGGTCCTGCCTCCGCCACGGGCCCCGCCGGCAGCGCACGCGCCGGAGTGATCGTCTCTATCTCGAGCAGTCGACGGCCCTCGAGGGCGCTCGCGCGCTCGGTCTCCGCCGTGGCGTACCGACGCAGCAGCGCGGCGTGCTCGTTGCGCAGCCCGGCCAGTTCCGCGCGCTTGGCCCGCAGCCGCTGCTCCAGTTTGACGCGCAGTTCGCGCGACTCCTCGAGGTCGGTCTCCAGTTCGGCGACGCGCTCCTCGTGCCGCCACTCGTCGCTCGCCCGCGCGCGCGTGAGGTCGGCGACCTGCCGGCCGGCCTGGCTGTCCCAGTGGCGCATGACGACCGCGCCGCCGACCGCCGTCACCGCGGCGGCGGCGGCCAGCCCGCGAAGCGCCGACGGCTCCGTGAACAACCAGGGGCCGAGGGCGCAGACGAGGGACACGCCGGCGATCGCCGAGAAAGGAAGGAGCCGGTGCAGGGGCGGGGAATGGCGGTGGCGTCCACGTGGCATGGCCAGAAACTTACCGCGCGTAGGCGAACCTTGGTGCCCCGCCCCGTAAAAACACGACTATCCCGCGGCCTTTACCCGACATGGGCATTCAGGCCGCCCCGGAATTCGCCGCGCGTTCCTCTTACCGGCCGCTCAACCGCCCGCTGATCCACTGCAGTGTCCCCGGAATCTCGCGCCTCCAGGTGTTGAAGTTGTGGCCGCCGCTGTCGAGGATGATCGAGGAGATCCGCGTGAGTCCGGTGGCCTTCACCTGGTCTATGAATCTGAGCGTGTCCTCGTAGTTGGACTCGCCGATCCTGCTGCTGCTGACGAGCAGTGAGGTGTCCGGGGCGGGGAGGTGCTTGAGGCACCACCACAGGTCCGACCGGTCGCGCACTTCCTCGTCGCCCTGGAAGAGGTCGCCCGTGGTGGGGTCGATCGGTGCCTTGTAGTACGGCGACAGGCCGGCCCCGGCCGCGTACACGCCGGGGTGGTGCATCGCGAGCTTGAGTGCGCAGTAGCCGCCCGTGGAGTCGCCGATGATGCCCCAGCTGCCCGGCTTCTTGCCCACCCGGTAGTGGGCCACCACGGCCTCGGGCAGGTCCTCGGCGAAGAAGGACTCGGTCTGCGGGCCGCCGGGCACGTCGACGCACTCCGTGTCCCGCGGCGGCGCCACCGTCGGCCGCAGCATCACCAGGATCATCGGCTGCACGCGCCCGTTCTTGGCGAGCTCCAGGGCCGTACGCGGGTAGTGCAGTTTGTCCACGAGCGCCTGGGCGGTGCCCGGATATCCGGTGAGTACGACGGCCGCCGGGAAGGTACGCGTGCGGTACCGCGGCTGGAAGTACTCCGGTGGGAGGTACACGTACGCCGGTGTGGCGATGTGGGTCGACCGGCCCACGATGTCGACGCGCTGCACCTGTCCGCCGGACTCCGGCCGGGAGCCGCCCCGCTCCTTGACCCGCCGGGTGTCCACGACCTGGAGCGGGCCGCCCGAACCGGAACCGGACGCGTGGTCGACGACCACACCCTGACCGTCCTCCTGGCCGAACAGGTCCGCCCAGGTGGCGTAGAACCCGAAGGCCTGGTTGGCGGCCAGTCCCAGCGTCGCGAACAGCGCCAGCTGGGTGGCGAAGAGGAGGCCGACGCGACCGCTGACGGCCCGCCAGTTCCGGCGCGCCAGCCGCGGCCACTGCCACACCGTGCCGGCGAACAGCAGAACGGCGAACAGGATCGCCAGCGTCAGTGCCGCGTTGCTCGTGAGACCCATGGGCTGCTTCCCGCCTGCGCTTTCCGCCCGGACCCTCTTCGCGAGAGCTTGTCCGGGACTTTCCTCTGCCTTTGAAAGGGCTTTGAGGAGCTGAGTGAACCTCTCTCCCCGAGACACCGTCCTAGAGGGCGCAATGTCGCCGGATGCCCGAATCGGCACCGGATCCAAAAACTCTCGCGCTAGCTAGAGATCTTCAATCGCCGAGGTTACGGCGGTTGGAAGTCGAGGCCGGTCTTGGCGATGAGGCCGTCGATGAGGCCAGGGCGGTACTGCATCCGTTTGAGCCGGTTCTTCACCAGCGTGGTGAGCTGGTCGAGGCTGTGTTTGGTGAGGTTGGCCAGGGACCGCTTCAGGTGCGACCACACGCCCTCGACCGGGTTGAACTCGGGCGCGTACGCGGGGAGTTGGTAAACGGTCAGCCATAATCGGGCGTCGATCAGCTCCCGCATGGTGCGGCTGACGTGCGTGTTCAGATTGTCCCAGACCAGGACGATCGGGCCGCCGAGTTGCTGGTGTGCGGCGTCGAGCAGGCGAGCGTAGTCGGTCTCGGTGAAGCCCTTGCGCCGGCCTTTGGCGGGGCCGCGGTCGAGATGAATGCGGTAGATCAGCCGGGCCCGGTGGCCGGACTTGGTGCAGATCAGTGCCGCCATGGAGATGCGCTTGGTGCCCGCCGCGGTGACGCGCACGACGGGCGTGTGGCCTCGTCGGCCCCAGGTTCGGCCTTTGGGCGGCCTCAGCCCCTGGCCAGCTTCGTCCTCGAAGCAGAGCCAGGCGCCCAGGTCCGCCGCCGTCTTTTTATGACGGGCCACTGCTCGTCCTTCCAGGCGGCGACCTTCGCCTCGTCGCGCTCGGTGGCCTTGCGGGAGGGGACCTGCACGCTCCAGCCGATGCGGTGCAGCAGCAGGTCCATCCCGGCCAGGGTGTACTCCACGCCGAACCGTCGGCGCACGACCTCGGCGATCCTCGCCAGAGTCCAGCACTGGTCGCTCCAGCCGGCGGCGGCCGGCCCAGCGTCCAACACCGCTTCCAGCGCACGCAGTTGGCGCGCATCAAGCTTGCAGCGGGCACCGCCCGGGCCCTTGGAGACCAGTGCCTGCCGACCACCCGAAGCCAACCCCCGACGCCAGCGGTTCGCTGACATCCGGGTCACCCTGAACCGCCGGGCCACCTCCCGGTCACTGGCCCCCGCCTCGATCAGATCAGCGGCCGCCAACCGGACCCGCTCACGCCGAACCCGCTCCTCAGCCGTCAGCCCTCCGCCATCGGGATACCTCATCCCTCCGGCATAGCGCGGCCTACGACAGCCGTCACGACCCCACGTAACCCACACCCTTAAAGATCTCTAGTGGGTTGCGATGTCTGTCAGGACAGATGAGGAAATGTCGGTAGAGGTTCCGAAACGATCACATTCGGTCCAGCGTGCGCTGCGTGGCCCGCGCCCCGAGGTGATTCCCGTCCTCATCGCCAGGGCCTGCGCTCTGGTCGGTCTCCTGGACATCGCCGCGGGCGTCTTCCCGCGCTTCCGGCACAGCCGTATGCACACCGTCGCCGAGGTGCTGCCCGGCGCGCTCGGCCCGTTCGCGGCCGCGCTCTCGCTCAGCAGCGGTGTGTTGTTGCTGCTGCTCGCCCACGGACTGCGGCGCCGCAAGCGCCGGGCGTGGCGCGCCGCCGTGGCCCTGCTGCCGGCGGGCGCGATGGCGCAGCTGACGTACCGGCACTCGCTGCTCGGCGTGGTCATCTCGCTCGCGCTGCTCGCGCCCCTGCTGCGCCACCGCGACCAGTTCGCGGCGCTGCCCGATCCGCGCAGCCGGTGGCGCGCGCTCGCCAACTTCGTCCTCATGGGTGCCGGTTCCCTCGTTCTCGGACTGGTCATCGTCAGCGTCCACCCGAATCGCCTGGTCGGCGACCCGAGCCTGGCCGATCGCATTACGCACGTCCTGTACGGCCTGTTCGGCTTCGAGGGCCCGGTCGACTACCAGGGCAACACCTCGTGGACAGTCGCCTTCTCCCTCGGCGCCCTCGGCCTGCTCACCGCCGTCACCACGATCTACCTCGCGTTCCGGCCCGAGCACCCGGCCGCGCGGCTGACGGAGGACGACGAGGCCAGGCTGCGGGTCCTGCTGGACAAGCACGGCGGCCGCGACTCGCTCGGCCACTTCGCGCTGCGCCGCGACAAGGCGGTCGTCTTCTCGCCCAGCGGCAAGGCGGCCGTCACCTACCGGGTCGTGTCCGGGGTGATGCTCGCCAGCGGCGATCCGATCGGGGACGTCGAGGCGTGGCCGGGCGCCATCGAACGCTTCATGGACGAGGCCACGGCCCACTCCTGGACGCCCGCCGTCATGGGCTGCTCCGAGACCGGCGGCGAGGTCTGGACCCGCGAGACGGGCCTGGACGCCCTCGAACTGGGCGACGAGGCGGTGGTGGACGTCGCGGATTTCTCGCTCGCCGGCCGCGCGATGCGCAACGTACGCCAGATGGTCAAGCGCATCGAGCGGGCCGGTTACGAGACCCGGGTCCGACGCGTCCGTGACCTCGGCGAGGCCGAACTGGAGCGGATCCGCCGCGCCGCCGAGGACTGGCGCGGCACCGACACCGAGCGCGGCTTCTCCATGGCGCTGGGCCGCATCGGCGACCCGGCCGACGGGGACTGCCTGATCGCCACCGCCCACAAGGCGGACGAGCGGCCGGGCCCCTACGGCGACCTCAAGGCCGTCCTGCACTTCGTGCCCTGGGGCACCGACGGCGCCTCCCTGGACCTGATGCGCCGTGACCGCGCTGCCGACCCCGGCATGAACGAACTCCTCATCGTGGCGGCCCTCCAGGCGGCGCCGAAGCTCGGCATCGCGCGCGTGTCGCTCAACTTCGCGATGTTCCGCGCGGCGCTCGCCCGCGGCGAGAAGATCGGCGCGGGCCCGGTGCTGCGCGCCTGGCGTGGACTGCTGGTCTTCCTCTCCCGCTGGTTCCAGATCGAGTCCCTGTACAAGTTCAACGCGAAGTTCCAGCCCCGCTGGGAGCCCCGCTTCGTCGTCTACCGCGCCTCGGGAGACCTGCCCCGCATCGGCTTCGCCGCCATGCAGGCGGAGGGCTTCGTCGACCTCGCCCTCCCGCTGCCCCGCTTCCTGCGCCGCCGTACGGCCACCCCGCGCGTGTGCACCCACGGCACGGCGGAACGCGACGTCCGCGCGGCGTGACGGGAGAAGGCCTGCACCGGGCCTCGTCCCGAACGGCCTCCGCCCTCCCGAATGGCCCACGCCCCGCGCCCGACCCCGGGTGCGCGCCGCCCGCGCACTTCTCCGTGCGCGGCCGGGCGGACGTCGGCCCCCGGCCCTGGGCCCGGCCCGGTACGAGGCCTATGGGCTCTCGTTCGGATCAGGCCCGGCCCCGCTCCCCGGTCCGGCCTGATCCAAACGAGAGGCCATAGGCTGAACGCATGAGCAAGCAGAGCGGACGCGGGCACGTCGCGGGCCTACCGGAATGGGACCGTTGCGCGGTCATGGGAGTCGTGAACGTCACCCCCGACTCCTTCTCCGACGGCGGCCGCTGGTTCGACACGACGGCCGCCGTCAAACACGGCCTCGCCCTGGTCGGCGAGGGTGCCGACCTGGTCGACGTCGGCGGCGAGTCCACCCGCCCCGGCGCCACCCGCGTCGACGAGGCCGAAGAGCTCAGGCGCGTGGTCCCGGTCGTCCGCGGGCTGGCCTCCGAGGGCGTGACGGTGTCCGTCGACACCATGCGCGCCTCGGTCGCCGCCCAGGCCCTCGCCGCCGGTGCCGCCCTCGTCAACGACGTGAGCGGCGGCCTCGCCGACCCCGCGATGATCCCGGTGGTGGCGGAGGCGGGCGCCCCGTTCGTCGTCATGCACTGGCGCGGCTTCCTGGAGGGCGGCAACGTCAGGGGCGTCTATGAGGACGTCGTCCGGGAGGTCGTCGACGAACTGCACGCGCGCGTGGAGGCCGTCCTGGCCGGCGGTGTCACCCCCGACCGCGTCGTCGTCGACCCCGGCCTCGGCTTCTCCAAGGACGCCGAGCACGACCTCGTCCTGCTGGCCCACCTCGACCGCCTGCTCGCCTTGGGCCACCCGGTTCTCGTCGCCGCCTCCCGCAAGCGCTTCCTCGGCCGTGTCCTGGCCGGCCCCGAGGGTGCGCCGCCGCCCGCGCGCGAGCGCGACGCGGCGACGGCGGCCGTGTCCGCGCTCGCCGCGCACGCGGGCGCGTGGGCGGCGCGTGTGCACGAGGTGCGCGCGACAGCGGACGCGGTACGGGTCGCGCGCGCCGTCGAGGGAGCGCGCACGGAGAACAACGCGCCGGGCGCGGCCGGCCGTGAAGGAGCCCGGTGAGCGCCCCCCACACCGACGTGGAACAGGTCGGACTCGCCAACACCGCCTTCTACGAGGCACTGGAGCGGGGCGACTTCGAACAACTCTCCACGCTCTGGCTCACCCCGTCCGACCTGGGAGTGGACGAGGAGTACCACGATCCGGCGGACGTCGGCGTGATCTCCTGCGTGCACCCCGGCTGGCCCGTGCTCACCGGCCGCGGCGACGTGCTCAGGTCGTACGCGTTGATCATGGCGAACACGGACTACATCCAGTTCTTCCTCACCGACGTGCATGTCTCCGTCACCGGCGACACCGCCCTGGTCACCTGCACGGAGAACATCCTCAGCGGCGGCCCCGCCCCGGAGGGCGGCGAGGAACTCGGCCCCCTCGTGGGCCAGCTGGTGGTCGCCACGAACGTCTTCCGCCGCACCTCCGACGGCTGGAAAATCTGGTCGCACCACGCCTCACCGGTGCTGGCCGAGAGCGACGAGGACGAAGCCGAGGACACCCCCTCCGCCTGAGCGCGGAGGTGCACCGCGCGCCCGGGAACCGCCGGGAATCGCCCGCCGGGACCAAGAAGTGGTTGGAATCACGAGACGGGGGTAGGGGCGGCTACCAGCCCGTGAGCCGCCGGGTTTCCAGGGCAGACGCACCGTGAGGGTTCCTGGCCCCGGCTCGGACGCGCGCCCTCGTGGCCCGGTCCTGTCAGTGCCCGCGGGTAGATTCACTTGAGGCCGGTGTGCCGCCCGCACACGGTACGAACCGGCCCTCACCGACGACTGCAGGAGTGATTCGCGTGGATCGTGTCGCGCTGCGCGGCCTCAAGGCCCGTGGACACCACGGTGTGTTCCCCAAGGAACGCGAGGAGGGCCAGACCTTCATCGTGGACCTCGCCCTCGGCCTGGACACCCGGCCGGCCGCCGCCGACGACGACCTGACGAAGACCGTGCACTACGGCGTCGTGGCGGAGGAGGTCGTGGCCGTCGTCGAGGGCGAGCCCGTCAACCTCGTCGAGACACTCGCCGAACGCATCGCCCAGACCTGTCTGAAGCACGAAGCGGTCCAGGAGGTCGAGGTCCGCGTCCACAAACCGGACGCCCCGATCACGGTCCCCTTCGACGACGTCACCGTCACCATCACCCGGAGCCGAGTATGACCGCGTTCACCGAGGGCCACAGCGACCCGACCGTTCAGCCGGTGCCCGCCTCCGTCGTCGAGAAGGTCGACGCCGCCGACACCACCCTCCACAACCCGCAGCGGGCCGTGCTCTCCCTCGGCTCCAACCTCGGCAACCGCCTGGAAACCCTCCAGGGGGCCGTCGACGCCCTCGAGGACACCCCGGGCGTGCGCGTCAAGGCGGTCTCCCCGGTCTACGAGACCGAGCCGTGGGGTGTCGAGCCGGGCAGCCAGCCCTCCTACTTCAACGCGGTCGTGCTGCTGAAGACCACCCTGCCCCCGTCCTCCCTGCTGGAGCGGGCGCACGCCGTGGAGGAGGCCTTCAACCGGGTACGGGACGAGCGCTGGGGCCCGCGCACCCTGGACGTCGACATCGTGGCGTACGCCGACGTCGTCTCCGAGGACCCGCACCTCACGCTCCCCCACCCGCGCGCCCACGAACGCGCCTTCGTCCTCGCCCCCTGGCGCGACGTCGAACCCGAGGCCCAACTGCCCGGCCGCGGCCCGGTCGCCGGTCTCCTGGACACCCTCACCAGCGAAGGCGTGGATGCCCGCAAGGACCTGGAACTCCGGCTGCCCGAGTAGTCGTTAAGGTCGAGACGACCACAGGACGGCCCGACGGGGCGGCACGACCCGATGGGTCACCACGACCACCGGGCCGGCTGATCCGGGGAACTGAAGGGACACCGTGAGAGAGCTTCGCATCAGGCTGCTGGCCGGCGTTTTCGTCGTGGCCGGAATCCTGTCCTGGGCGGGCGCCCGCCTCTGGAACTCGATCGGGACCCTCCCCAGCGTTCCGCTGGCCGCCCCCATCGTCCTCGCGGTGATCGCGGTGGTCCTGCTGGCCACGGCGCTCTCGATCCGCGCCCGCCTCAAGGCGCAGCGCGAACGGCGGCCCGGAGCCAAGGGCGTCGACCCGCTGATGGCGGCCCGCGCGGTCGTCTTCGGTCAGGCCAGCGCCCTGGTCGCCGCTCTCGTCGCCGGTATGTACGGCGGCACGGGCGTCTTCCTGCTGGAGTCCCTCGACATCCCCGCCCGCCGCGACCAGGCCATCTACGCCGGCTTCTCCGTCCTGGCGGGCATCGGCGTCATAGCGGCGGCCATCTTCCTGGAGCATGTCTGCAAACTCCCGGAGGACGACGACGACCACAGCACGGGAGCGGCGTCGGCGGCGTGACCCGCCGGAGCGTCAGCGGGCCATGATGAGGCTCATCGCCTCGTTGCGGGTGGCGGGGTCACGCAGCTGGCCACGGACCGCCGAGGTGATGGTCTTCGCGCCGGGCTTGCGGACTCCCCGCATCGACATGCACATGTGCTCGCACTCGACGACGACGATCACACCACGCGGCTCCAGGATCTCCATGAGCGAGTCCGCGACCTGCGTGGTGAGCCGCTCCTGCACCTGAGGCCGGCGGGCGTACACATCCACGAGCCGGGCCAGCTTCGAGAGCCCCGTGATCTTGCCGTCGGCGGACGGGATGTACCCGACGTGGGCCACCCCGACGAACGGCACCAGATGGTGTTCGCAGGAGCTGAGGACCTCGATGTCCTTCACCAGCACCATCTCGTCGTGGCCCAGGTCGAACGTCGTCGTCAGCACGTCCTCGGGCTTCTGCCACAGCCCCGCGAATATCTCCTTGTACGCGCGCGCCACCCGGCCAGGCGTCTCCCGCAGCCCCTCACGGTCGGGGTCCTCGCCCACCGCGATCAGCAGTTCGCGTACGGCGCTCTCGGCGCGCTTCTCGTCGAACTCGCCGATGATTCCGTCGCCGTCCAGCGCCACGGGGTCGGTCATCTCGTGCCTCGTTCCTGTGCGTCTCGCCTGCTGGCATCGAAAATGCCGCGCCCCCCAGGCTAGAACCAGGGGGGCGCGGCATCCATTCCGGACCTGGTGAGGTCGCGGTGCCGTGAGGCGTCAGCTCTCCGAGCGGTCCTCCGGGGCCGGCTCCGTCACCGGGGCGTGCTCCGCCGCGGTGGACTTCGCGGTGGAGATCGCCGCCGTGGCGCCATTGGCGCCGTTCGTCAGTGCGAGTTCCCTGGGGGACAGCACCGGCGGACGGGTGGAGGGCGTACGGCGGGAGGAGCCGGTCCAGGCCGGCCGCGGCGGACGCTTCACGATCGGAGCGAAGACCTCGGCGATCTGCTCCTTGTTCAGCGTCTCCTTCTCCAGCAGCTGAAGCACCAGCTGGTCGAGGACGTCGCGGTTCTCGACCAGGATCTCCCAGGCCTCGTTGTGCGCCGTCTCGATGAGCTTCTTGACCTCTTCGTCGACGAGCGCGGCCACCTCTTCCGAGTAGTCACGCGGGTGCGACATCTCCCGGCCCAGGAAGGGCTCGGTGTTGTCGCCGCCGAACTTGATGGCACCGAGGCGCTCGGTCATGCCGTACTGCGTGACCATCGCGCGGGCCGTTGCCGTGGCCTTCTCGATGTCGTTCGCGGCACCCGTGGTGGGGTCGTGGAAGACGAGTTCCTCCGCGGCGCGGCCGCCCAGCATGTACGCGAGCTGGTCCAGCATCTCGTTGCGCGTGGTGGAGTACTTGTCCTCCTCCGGCAGAACCATCGTGTAGCCCAGAGCACGGCCTCGGGAGAGGATCGTGATCTTGTGGACCGGGTCGGAGTTCGGAGACGCCGCCGCGACCAGGGCGTGACCGCCCTCGTGGTACGCGGTGATCTTCTTCTCCTTGTCCGACATGATCCGGGTCCGCTTCTGCGGGCCCGCGACCACACGGTCGATCGCCTCGTCCAGCATCTGGTTGTCGATCAGCTTGCGGTCGCTGCGCGCCGTGAGGAGCGCCGCTTCGTTCAGCACGTTCGCCAGGTCGGCACCCGTGAAGCCCGGTGTACGGCGGGCGACCGCCGACAGGTCGACGTCGGAGGCGACCGGCTTGCCCTTCTGGTGGACCTTGAGGATCTCCAGACGGCCCAGCATGTCCGGACGGTCGACCGCGATCTGGCGGTCGAAGCGGCCGGGGCGCAGCAGCGCCGGGTCGAGGATGTCGGGCCGGTTCGTGGCGGCGATGAGAATCACACCGCCCTTCACGTCGAAGCCGTCCATCTCGACGAGCAGCTGGTTCAGGGTCTGCTCGCGCTCGTCGTGACCGCCGCCGAGGCCGGCGCCGCGATGGCGGCCGACCGCGTCGATCTCGTCGACGAAGACGATCGCCGGGGCGTTCGTCTTGGCCTGCTCGAACAGGTCACGGACCCGGGAGGCACCGACACCGACGAACATCTCGACGAAGTCGGAACCGGAGATCGAGTAGAAGGGAACCCCGGCCTCGCCCGCGACGGCACGCGCCAGCAGCGTCTTGCCGGTGCCGGGAGGGCCGTACAGGAGTACGCCCTTGGGAATCTTGGCGCCGACGGCCTGGAACTTCGCCGGTTCCTGGAGGAACTCCTTGATCTCATGGAGTTCCTCGACCGCTTCGTCCGAGCCCGCGACGTCGGAGAACGTCGTCTTCGGGGTGTCCTTGGTGATGAGCTTCGCCTTGGACTTGCCGAAGTTCATGACCCGGGAGCCGCCACCCTGCATCTGATTCATCAGGAACAGGAAGACGACCACGATGAGGACGAAGGGGAGCAGGGACAGCAGGATCCCGACGAAAGCGTTCTGCTTCGTCGGCGAAACCGTGTAGCCGTCGGGGATCTGCTTGTCCTGGAATTTGGTCTGCAGCGTGTTGGCGATGGTCACGCCCTGGTCGCCGATGTAGCTCGCCTGGATCTTCGAGCTGCCCTTGACCTTTACGCCGTCCTTGAGCTGG
Source organism: Streptomyces sp. NBC_00289 (assembly GCF_041435115.1). Taxonomy (NCBI): domain Bacteria; kingdom Bacillati; phylum Actinomycetota; class Actinomycetes; order Kitasatosporales; family Streptomycetaceae; genus Streptomyces; species Streptomyces sp. NBC_00289. The sequence goes on from NZ_CP108046.1 coordinate 4,747,247, forward strand.
ACCTTGACGGTCTGCTCGTCGCCAGTGGTGATTTTGGCTGACTCGACCTTGTTGTCATTGATCGCCTGGACGACCTGGCCGGTGTCCACCGTCTTGTAGCCGCCGGACGAGCCGACGACCTGCATCAACACGACCACGGCAAGGACGGCCAGCACGATCCACATGACCGGCCCACGGAAGTATCGCTTCACGTCCATCCATACGGAGCGGTGTCGCCCCGTCCCTCCTGCCATAGTGAGTTTGATAAGACAGTTCTTCTGACGGTACCCCAGCATTGTGGCCCGAAGCCGCACGGGACGGCTGACGAACGCGTCTGCATGCTCCAACGGTGGGCGACCCGCTGGGGTTCCCGGTCGCCCCACGAGCGGCTCAGGGCTTTGCGCCCTTCGGGTTCAGCCGCCGTAGACGTGGGGCGCGAGCGTACCGACGAACGGGAGGTTGCGGTACGTCTCGGCGTAGTCGAGGCCGTAGCCGACGACGAACTCGTTGGGGATGTCGAAGCCGGCCCACTCCACCTCGATGGCGACCTTGGCGGCCTCCGGCTTGCGCAGCAGCGTGCACACCTTGAGGGAGGCGGGCTCGCGCGAGCCGAGGTTGGAGATCAGCCAGGACAGGGTCAGCCCGGAGTCGATGATGTCCTCGACGATCAGGACGTGCTTGCCCTTGATGTCGGTGTCGAGGTCCTTGAGGATCCTGACGACCCCGGAGGACTGGGTGCCCGCGCCGTAGGACGACACGGCCATCCAGTCCATCGTGACGGGGGTGGACAGCGCTCGGGCGAGGTCCGCCATCACCATCACCGCGCCCTTGAGCACGCCGACGAGGAGCAGGTCCTTGCCCGCGTACTCCGCGTCGATCTTCGCGGCCAGCTCGGCCAGCTTCGCGTCGATCTCTTCCTTGGTGATGAGCACCTCTTTGAGGTCGGCACCCATGTCTTTCGCGTCCACCCGCATCACTTTCGGTCGTCCCACGTCTGATGGCCCGTTGAGGGCCCGGTCACCTCAGGGACGCACATCCCTTCGGCGCACTCGCCCGGCCGCTGGAACCGCCCACGACCCGTGGTGACGTTCCGATGTGGCGGGTCCGGATTCAGCCTTGCCGAATCACCAGTCTGCCACCCTGACGCTGGGCGACGACCTTGCCCGGGAGATTGATCACTCCCTGGCCTCGCCAGCCGGTGATCAGCCGGTCCACTTCCTCGATGTGCCGGGCGAAGAGAGAACCGGCGGGCGCGCCCGCCTCGATGGCGGCGCGGCGCAGGATGCGGCGGCGCACGGCGGGCGGCAGGGCGTACAGCTTGGCGCACTCCAGCAGGCCGGTGGCGTCGCGGACGGAGGCCTCGGCCTGGCCGGCCCAGGTGTCCAGGGCGTCGGCGTCGTCGCGGGAGAGCTGGGCCGTACGGGCGAGAGCCTCCACGACTCCCTTCCCGAGCGCCTTCTCCAGGGCGGGCAGGCCCTCGTGACGCAGCCGCGAGCGCGTGTACGCGGGGTCCGCGTTGTGCGGGTCGTCCCAGACGGGCAGGGACTGGACCATGCAGGCCTTGCGGGCGGTCTGACGGTCGAGTTGGAGGAAGGGGCGGCGGTAACGGCCGTCGGCCCCCGAGACCGCGGCCATGCCGGACAGGGAGCGGGTGCCGGAGCCGCGGGCGAGGCCGAGCAGGACGGTTTCGGCCTGATCGTCGCGGGTGTGGCCGAGCAGGACGGCGCCGGCCCCGTGACGGACGGCGGCGGCGTCGAGGGCGGCGTAGCGGGCGTCCCGGGCGGCTGCCTCGGGGCCGCCGGCGCGGCCGACGGTCACGGCGACGGACTCGACCGGTTCGAGGCCGAGTTCGCGAAGGCGCAGCACGACCTCCTCGGCACGCAGGTCGGAACCCGGCTGCAGACCGTGGTCGACAGTGATGCCGCCGGCGCGGATGCCGAGCCGGGGGGCCTCGAACGCGAGAGCGGAGGCGAGGGCCATGGAGTCGGCGCCGCCGGAGCAGGCCACGAGCACGAGTGGCGCCGGGGGGCGTTCGTGCGGGGTGTCGGGGGAGGTGGGGATGTCGGTGAGGAGGTCGTGGAGGACGCGGCGGACCGCCAGGCGTATCGCCGCGACCGCAGGATGGGGACCCATGTCCGGTTCCCTTCATGAAATTGTCGGGGGGTGAGCCCGAGCCCGGTCACTCAGAGTGTGTAGATGGTGACAGAGCCGGGGCGTTCCCCGAGCATTGCACGCCTACCCGTGCCTCACGGTCCCTCGGACGGGTGATTGAAGGGGCGTTCGCCTGCCGTCGGCCGGATTCGTTTCACGACCCCGGCGCCGGTTCACGACTCGGCCTTGCGGTGCACCCGGGCGACCCAGTCCGCCGGTTCGGCGATCTCCGACTTGGTCGGCAGGGTGTTCGGGGACGTCCAGACCCGGTTGAAGCCGTCCATGCCGACCTGGTCGACGACGGCGCGCACGAAGCGTTCGCCGTCGCGGTACTGCCGGAGTTTGGCGTCCAGTCCCAGCAGCCTGCGCAGGGTCATGTCCAGCCGGGAGGCGCCCTTGGCGCGACGCTGCTGGAACTTCTCGCGGATCTCGGCGACGGTCGGCACGACCTGGGGCCCGACGCCGTCCATCACGAAGTCGGCGTGTCCCTCCAGGAGGGACATCACGGCGGTGAGGCGGCCGAGGATCTCGCGCTGGGCCGGGGTCTGCACGATCTCGACGAGGGACCGTCCGCCGTCGTCCTCCTCGCTCTCGGGGCGGCCGCCGGCCAGGGACTGGGCGGCGTCCCGGATGCGCTCCAGCACGGTCATCGGGTCGACGTCGGTCTCCGCCAGGAAAGACTGGATTTCGCCCTCGAGGTGATCACGCAGCCAGGGCACGGCGGTGAACTGGGTGCGGTGCGTCTCCTCGTGCAGGCACACCCACAGGCGGAAGTCGTGGGGCTGGACGTCGAGTTCACGCTCGAGGTGCACGATGTTCGGGGCGACGAGCAGGAGTCGGCCGCCGCCGTTCTGACCTGCGGGCAGGTCGCGGGTGTCGGGGGCGAAGGTCTCGTACTGGCCGAGGACCCGGGAGGCCAGGAAGGACAGCAGCATGCCGAGTTCGACGCCGGTGACCTTGCCGCCGAGGGTGCCGAGGACCGCGCCGCCCGGTGTGTTGCCGCGCCGCTCCTGCATCTTGTCGAGCAGCGGCTTGAGGATCTCCCGGAACCCGGCGACGTTGGCCCGGACCCAGCCGGGGCGGTCGACCACCAGGACGGGGGTGTCGTGGGTGTCCTCCGTGCCCATACGAGTGAAACCGCGGACGTGTCCCTCCGCGGCCTTGGCGTGTCGGCGCAGTTCCGCGACGACGGCCCGGGCCTCCTCGCGGCTGACCTCGGGGCCCGGCCGCACGAGCCGGGTCGCGGTCGCCACCGCGAGATTCCAGTCGACCATCCCGGAAGAAGCGGCACCACCGATGCTCGTCATGCGTCAACCGTACGTGAGCGCCGCCGCTTGGGGCAGGGCGACGAGGGGCCGGCCGGGCGACCGCGCGGGCGCTGTGCGCCGGCCGGGTCAGCCGCAGCCGCATCCCGCCAGCGCCGTCGCCGCCGTGTCCAGCGCCGACTGGGCCGCGGCCGGATCCGTCGTGCCGGAGGCGAGGAACGCGAAGGCCAGCAGGTGGCCGTCCTGGTCGACGACCGTTCCGGCCAGGGTGTTGACGCCGGTCAGGGTGCCGGTCTTGGCGCGTACGACACCGGCCGCGCCCTGCGTGTAGCGGCTGCTGAGCGTGCCCGTGAAGCCGGCCACCGGGAGGCCGGTGAGGACCGCGCGGAGCTCGGGGTGGGCCGGGTCGGCCGCCTTGACCAGCAGTCCCGTGAGCAGGTTCGCGGTGAGCCGGTCGTCGCGGTCCAGCCCGCTGCCGTCGTGAAACTCGGCGCCGGACAGGGGCAGTTCGAGCTTCTTCAGCCGGGCGCCGACCGCGGCCGCGCCGCCGGCGAAGTCGGCCCGGCCGCCCGCCGCCACCGCCGTGTGCCGGGCGAGGGCCTCCGCGATGTCGTTGTCGCTGTTGGTCAGCATGCGTTCGACGAGGGCCGACAGCGGGGGCGAGGAGACCGCCGCGAGGGGCTCGGCGCGGCCGGTGGCCTTGGAGGGTCCCGGGGCCGTCGTCCTGATGCCGTCGGTCCGCAGGAGGGCGGCGAACGTGCGGGCCGCGACCGCGGCAGGGTCCGTCACCCGAAGCACCGGGCCACTGGCGGAGTCGTCCGTGCGGCCCTCGTCGACCATCAGGGCGCTGACCGGGGCGAGGTTCTCGTTGACTCCGATCGGGTGCTGCGGGGAGCCCGCGTAGAGGGTGGTGTCGTACGACAGCGTCACCTCGCGTACGCCGCGCTTCTTCAGGCCGGCGGCCGTCCGGTCGGCGAGGGTGCGCAGGCTCGCCCAGCCCCCGGCGTCGCGGTGGGCCGTGAGGGTGGGGTCGCCGGCGCCGACGAGGACGAGTTCGCCGGTGTCGGGTTCGAAGGCGGCGCGGGTGGTGAGGCGGTGGTCGGCACCCAGGGCGGACAGGGCGGCGACGGCGGTGGCGATCTTCGTGGTGGAGGCGGGGGTGAGCGTGGCGCGGGCGCCGGTGCCGTAGAGGCTCCTGCCGCTGGTGACGTCCACGACCGCGGCGGCCTGGCGCGTGCCGAGCGCCGGGTCCCCGAGGAGGGGGGCCAGGACGCCGGTGAGGGCCTTCGTGTCGGGCGCCGGCCGGACGGTGCCGGCGGAGCCGCCGAGGCCGGTGAGGACGGACACGGCGCTGGGAGCGGGGCGCGGCCCGCCCGCCGTACCGGAGCCGGAATCACCGCCGTGATCTGCGCCACCCACACCCTCCCGGGCGGCGGCCCAGTCCCGCTCCGCCGTACGCTGACCGGAGGAGTCCCAGGGACCGGCGGCGGTCACCACCGTGGCGGCCAGTGCCAGTCCGGCGGTGGCGGCGCCGGCGGTGTACTGCCAGGTCTTCGGCCTCATGATCCGCGCGACCTGCGGTTCCGCGGCCCGTACGATCCGCGCGACCCGCGGTTTCGTCGCCTGTGAGATCCGTGTGACCTGCGGTTTCGCCGCTGCGGTAGCCCGTGCCAGACGCGGTCGTACGGCGTTCGCGGCCCGCACCACGTGCGGTCTCGCGGTCTGCCAAAACCTCAGCTCTGGCACGACGACCAGCCCCTTTCGCGATCACACACCTGCGTGAGGGACACTTAACCACCAGAACTATGTGTTGATCATGGAGGAGCCACCGGTGGAGTTCGACGTCACGATCGAGATTCCGAAGGGTTCGCGGAACAAGTACGAGGTGGACCACGAGACCGGTCGGATCCGCCTGGACCGTCGCCTCTTCACCTCGACCAGCTACCCGGCCGACTACGGCTTCGTCGAGAACACCCTCGGCGAGGACGGCGACCCGCTGGACGCGCTGGTCATCCTGGACGAGCCGACCTTCCCCGGCTGCCTCATCCAGTGCCGCGCGATCGGCATGTTCCGGATGACGGACGAGGCCGGCGGCGACGACAAGCTGCTGTGCGTGCCCGCGCACGACCCGCGGGTGGAGCACCTGCGCGACATCCACCACGTGTCGGAGTTCGACCGCCTGGAGATCCAGCACTTCTTCGAGGTCTACAAGGACCTGGAGCCCGGCAAGTCGGTCGAGGGCGCCAACTGGGTGGGCCGCACGGACGCCGAGGCCGAGATCGAGCGGTCGTACAAGCGCCTCAAGGAGCAGGGCGGTCACTGAGCCCCGTGTCGTGTAACGGGCCGCACGCCTGCGCGTGCGGCCCGTTCGCGTATCTGTGCGCATACTGAGGCTGCAGAGGTGTCGTACAGGGAGCGTTACGGAGTGACGGAGGCTCAGGACCGCAAGCCGCGGTCGGACGAGGCGAGGAGCGGGTTCGCGGCTCCCGCGGCGGACGGCGAGTCGCAGACGACGTCCGAGTTCGCGATCCCGCGGGGGCTCGCCGTGGCCAAGCCCGGCGCGGAGTCGGAGACGACCTCCGAGTTCGCCCTACCCGACGGCCTCGACGTCCCGCAGGCGCCCGCGGGCGACGCCGAGGGGTCGGCTTTCAGCCTGCCGCGTACCTACAGCGCCAAGCACGCCCCGCCCGCGTTCACGCCGCCGGGCGGCGTGCCCACGGTCAGTCTGACCAAGGACCTGCCCTGGCAGGACCGGATGCGCACGATGCTGCGGATGCCGGTGGCCGAGCGGCCCGCGCCGGAGCCGGTGCAGAAGGCCGAGGAGGAGGGTCCGGCCGTTCCGCGTGTGCTGGACCTGACCCTGCGAATCGGCGAGTTGCTGCTGGCGGGCGGCGAGGGCGCGGAGGACGTCGAGGCGGCGATGTTCGCGGTCTGCCGGTCCTACGGCCTCGACCGCTGCGAGCCGACCGTCACCTTCACCCTGCTGTCGATCTCCTACCAGCCGTCCCTGGTGGAGGACCCGGTGACGGCGTCGCGGACCGTGCGCCGCCGGGTCACCGACTACACGCGCCTCGCGGCCGTCTTCCAGCTGGTGGACGACCTCAGCGACCCGGAGAGCCACACCTCCCTGGAGGAGGCCTACCGGCGACTCGCGGAGATCCGCCGCAACCGGCATCCGTACCCCACCTGGGTGCTGACCGCGGCGAGCGGGCTGCTCGCGGGCGCGGCCTCCGTACTCGTCGGCGGTGATCTGGTCGTGTTCGTCGCTGCCGCGCTCGGCGCGATGCTCGGCGACCGCCTGGCGTGGCTGTGCGCGGGGCGCGGGCTGCCGGAGTTCTACCAGTTCACGGTGGCCGCGATGCCTCCGGCCGCGATCGGCATCGCGCTGACGCTGGCCCACGCCGACGTGAAGGCGTCCGCGGTGGTCACCGGTGGGCTGTTCGCGCTGCTGCCCGGGCGGGCGCTGGTGGCGGGCGTGCAGGACGGCCTGACCGGCTTCTACATCACGGCCGCCGCACGGCTCCTGGAGGTCATGTACTTCTTCGTCGGCATCGTCATCGGGGTGCTGGTGATGCTCTACGTCGGTGTCCAGCTGGGCGCCCACCTCAACCCGGACGCGGCCCTGGGCAGCGTCGACCGGCCGCTGTGGCAGATCGGCGCGTCGATGCTGCTGTCGCTGACCTTCGCGGTGCTGTTGCAGCAGGAACGGTCCACCGTGCTGGCGGTGACGCTGAACGGGGGCGTCGCCTGGACGGTGTACGGCGCGATGCACTACACCGGCGGCATCTCACCGGTCGCCTCCACGGCCGTCGCCGCGGGTCTGGTCGGACTGTTCGGGCAGCTGCTGTCCCGGTACCGGTTCGCGTCCGCGCTGCCGTACACCACCGCCGCGATCGGGCCCCTGCTGCCGGGGTCCGCGACCTACTTCGGGCTGTTGGCGATCGCGCAGAACGAGGTCGACAAGGGGCTGGTGTCGCTGTCCAAGGCGGCGGCCCTGGCGATGGCCATCGCCATCGGGGTGAACCTCGGGTCGGAGATCTCGCGCCTGTTCCTGCGCCTGCCGGGCGCGTCCACCGCGGGGCGGCGGGCCGCCAAGCGGACGCGAGGGTTCTGAGGGGCTCACGCCCGCCGACCCGGAGGGCTGCGGCGGACCGCGGGTGGCTCACCGGGCGGTTTCCCGCGCCGCCAGGCCGAACGCCGGCCGTGGCGGCCGATCACGCCTTCGGAGCGCTTCAGTAGCCCTCGTTGTACGGGTACGGCTGCTGGTTCTGGTTCTGGTTCTGGTTCTGCTGGTTCTGGTCCTGGCTCTGCTGGGAGCCGTACGGCTGTTGCTGGTAGCCCTGGGGGTAGTGCTGCGGGGCCGGCTGCTGCTGGTAGCCCTGGGGGTAGTGCTGCGGGGCCTGGTCGTAGTGCTGCGGGGCCTGGTCGTAGCCGTACTGCTGTCGGCCGTGGTCGCCCTGGTTGCCGTACTGCTGTCGGCCGTGGTCGCCCTGCTGGTCGCCCTGGTGGCCGTACTGCTCCTGGGGCTGGTCGGTCGGCGGGATGCGGCGCAGCTGGGTCGTCGCGTCGTCCATGGCCTGCTGCTGCCACTCGGGCTGCTGGGCGGGGGCGGCCTGCGGCGGGTTCTTCCTGTTCTTCGAGCGCGCGCGCAGGAACTCGATGGCGATCGGGACCACCGAGACGAGGACGATCAGGATCAGGATCGCCTCGATGTTCTTGTTGACGAAGTCGATCTTGCCGAGCCACGAGCCGAGCAGGGTGACACCCGCACCCCACAGGACGCCGCCGATGACGTTGAAGGTGAGGAACGAGCGGTACTTCATGCCGCTGACGCCGGCGATGATCGGCGTGAAGGTGCGGACGATCGGCACGAAGCGGGCCAGGACCAGGGACTTCGGGCCGTACTTCTCGAAGAACTCGTGCGCCTTGACCACGTTCTCCTGCTTGAACAGCCGGGAGTCGGGTCGGTTGAACAGCGAGGGGCCGACCTTCTTGCCGAACATGTAACCCGCCTGGTCGCCGAGGATCGCGGCGACGCAGATGAGGCCGATCGCCGCCCACAGCGGGAAGTCCAGCTGCTTCGACGTGATCAGCAGACCGCAGGTGAACAGGAGCGAGTCACCGGGCAGAAAGAACCCGATGAGCAGGCCCGACTCCGCGAAGACGATGAGGAGCAGACCCCAGATGCCGAAGTTGTCCAGCAGGGTGTTGGGGTCCAGCCAGCTCGGTCCGAGGGCAAGCGTCGTCACGGTTCCGGGCTCCTGAGGGGTGGAGGGAGGTACGGCGGCCGGTTGCGGCTCCATCAAAGCTATCAACGCGGTGTGTCCGCCCCAGGTTCCACCGGTGTCTCCGGGATGCACTGTGAGCCGACTGGGACAAAGCTGTGAACCATGGGCATCGAAGATTACGGCGGCGGTCAGGGCCCTCAGCCCGACGTGCTCGTCGTCACCACGAACGACGTACCCGGCCATCGTGTGCAGGAGGTGATCGGCGAGGTCTTCGGACTGACCGTGCGCTCCCGCCACCTGGGGAGCCAGATCGGCGCGGGTCTGAAGTCGATGGTCGGCGGTGAGCTCAAGGGCCTCACCAAGACGCTCGTGCAGACCCGCAACCAGGCCATGGAGCGTCTCGTCGAGCAGGCACGCACGCGTGGGGCCAACGCCGTGCTGATGTTCCGCTTCGACGTGACCGAGGCGGCCGACGTGGGCACGGAGGTGTGCGCGTACGGCACGGCGGTGGTCCTGGCCCGGGAGTGAGTCTCCCCGGGCCAGGTGACTACGCGCCCGTGCGGCGGACCGCGTTCGCCGTGATCGCGTCCCGGAGGTGCTCCGCGAGACCCGGCCGCACGGAGTCGTAGAACGCCTTGAAGCGCTCGTCGGAGACGTACATCCCGCCGAGGCCCTGGTGGAACTCGGGGGAGCACTCGTAGAACCACGTGCTGATGTGCAGCCGGTGCTCCTCGGCCAGGTCCATGGCCGCCTCGCCGGTCGGCGGCTCACCGGCGGCCATCAACGCGTCGTAGCGCGCGCTCCAGTCCTCGACCTCGGACCGCATGCGCTTCCAGTCCTCCTTGGTGTAATGGGCGGCGCGGCGCCGCGACTCGGCGTACACCTCCGTGCCGCCCCAGCGCTGTTCGGCCTCCTCGGCGTACTGATCGGGGTCCTTGTCCCCGAAGACCTCGAACCTTTCCTCGGGCGTGAGGTTGATGCCCATCCTGCGTGCCTCCATGGCCTGCTCCACGGCCGCCGCCATCTTCCGCAGTCTCTCGATCCGGGCGGTCAGCAGTTCGTGCTGCCGGCGCAGGTGCGCGCGCGGGTCCGCGTCCGCGTCGTCGAGCAGCTCGGCGACCTCCTCGAGCGGGAAGCCGAGTTCCCGGTAGAACAGGATCCGCTGCAGCCGGTCGAGGTCGGCGTCGTTGTAGCGCCGGTGGCCCGCGTGGCTGCGCTCGCCCGGGGCGAGCAGGCCGATGTCGTCGTAGTGGTGCAGCGTGCGCACCGTGACTCCGGCGAAGCCGGCCACCTGTCCCACGGAGTAGCTCACTTCCGCTCCCTTCTCGGTACGACTCCACGCTGAGGCCTCACGCCACGTGAGGTGCAAGCCGCCCACGCTCGAGATGTTGTGTCCGTTTGATCCGCTTATGGTGAGCGCGTGGCCCAGGACAGCGCGCAGCCGGCACCCGCAGCCCCGGCGACTCCGGCACGCACTCTGCTGCTGCTGATCATCCCCGCGCTCCTCGTGGGAGTGGGAGCCAGTCTGGTGCTGCTCGCGGTCAGCGCGCTGGGCGAGCAGTTGCAGGACGTGCTCTGGCAGGACCTGCCCGACGCACTGGGGATCGGCCGGTACTCCGTCTTCTGGATGCTCGTCGTGCTCACGGCCACGGGCCTGGCGGTCGGGCTGGTGGTCTGGAAGGTGCCGGGACACGCCGGGCCCGACCCGGCCACCACCGGACTCGACGCTCCCGTGCTGCCGCCGGGCGTGCTGCCGGGGCTGGCGCTGGCGACCGTCCTGATGCTCGCGGGCGGGCCGAGTCTCGGCCCCGAGAACCCGACCATCGCGGTGAACGTCGCACTCGCCTTCTGGCTGGGCAATCGACTGATTCCGCGGATGCCGGGGCCCCTGTGGGTGATGCTGGCCGAGGCGGCGACGATCGGCTCGCTGTTCGGCACGCCGGTGGCGGCGGCTCTGGTGCTCTCCGAGGCGCTGGCCGGCCAACAGGTCAGAGGAGCGCTGTGGGACGCCGTCTTCGCCCCGCTGGCCGCGGCCGCGGCGGGCGCCATGACGACCAGCCTGGTGGCCGAGCCGTCCTTCGACCTGCACCTGCCCCCGATCGGCACGCCCGGCTGGAGCGACCTGCTGGCCGCGCTGGTGATCTCGTCCGTGGCGGCGGTGCTCGGCATGTGCGCCGTGTACGCCTTCCCGTACACCCACCGCCTCTTCTCCCTTCTCCGGCACCCGATGGTGGCGCTTCCGGTCGGCGGCGTCGTGCTGGGGCTGCTGGGGGCCCTGGGTGGCCATCTGACGCTCTTCAAGGGCCTGGACGAGGTCTCGGAGCTGGCGCGCGATCCCGACGGCTGGTCGGCCGGACAGTTCGTCACGATGTCGGTGGTGAAGCTGGCCGCGCTGCTCATCGCCGCGTCCTGCGGCTTCCGGGGCGGACGGATCTTCCCGTCCGTCTTCGTGGGCGTGGCCCTCGGGCTGGGCGCCCACGCCCTGGTGCCCGCCGTGCATCCGGCGGTCGGTGTCTCCGCGGCGGTGCTGGGCACGCTCCTCGCCATCACCAGGCTGGGCTGGGTGAGCCTGTTCACGGCCGCCGTCCTGGTGGCCTCGCCGACGATCCTCGCCCTGCTGTGCATCGCCTCGCTGCCCGCCTGGCTGCTGGTCACCGGCCGTCCCCAGATGCAGTTGCACGCGGACGGGACAGCGGTCCGCTGATCCGCGCGCCGGTTCCGTCAGCCGGCGTCGGCGCGGTCGGCGACGGTCGGCGACGGCCAGCGGCGGTCGACCACCGCCGAACACCGCCGTCCGCTCCGATCCGTTCGCGTCCGACCCGTTCGCCATCGTCCGATCCGTCCGTCTTCGTCCGACCAGTCCGTCTTCGTCCGACCCGTCCGACCCGTCGAGGAGTCACCTTCATGCCGCTTCACCAGGGGCCCGAGAAGCCCGACGAGCGTCCGATGTCCGTCAACCCCTTCTACGGTGACGCCAATCCGGTCGGCGGTATGACCGAGGCCCCACCACGGCACCGGCTGCCGGACGCGCCGCTGCCGCCCACGACGGCGTACCAGCTGGTGCACGACGAGCTGATGCTCGACGGCAACTCCCGCCTCAACCTCGCCACCTTCGTCACCACCTGGATGGAACCGCAGGCCGGGGTCCTGATGGGCGAGTGCCGGGACAAGAACATGATCGACAAGGACGAGTACCCGCGCACGGCCGAGCTGGAGCGGCGCTGCGTGGCGATGCTCGCGGACCTGTGGAACGCGCCCGACCCGGCCGCGGCCGTGGGCTGTTCGACGACCGGGTCGAGCGAGGCCTGCATGCTCGCGGGCCTGGCGCTCAAGCGCAGGTGGGCGCAGCGCAACGCCGACCGCTATCCCGGACGGGACGCCCGCCCGAACCTCGTCATGGGCGTCAACGTCCAGGTCTGCTGGGACAAGTTCTGCAACTTCTGGGAGGTCGAGGCGCGCCAGGTCCCCATGGAGGGCGACCGGTTCCACCTCGACCCGGAGGCCGCGGCGGCGCTGTGCGACGAGAACACCATCGGGGTCGTGGGCATTCTCGGCTCGACCTTCGACGGTTCGTACGAGCCGATCCTGCAACTGTGCGCCGAGCTCGACCGGTTGCAGGAGACGACCGGCCTCGACGTTCCCGTGCACGTCGACGGCGCGTCCGGCGCGATGGTCGCGCCCTTCCTCGACGAGGACCTGGTCTGGGACTTCCGCCTCCCGCGCGTGGCGTCGATCAACACCTCGGGGCACAAGTACGGGCTGGTGTACCCGGGCGTCGGCTGGGCGCTGTGGCGGGACACGGAGTCGCTGCCCGAGGAGCTCGTGTTCCGCGTCAACTATCTGGGCGGCGACATGCCGACGTTCGCGCTGAACTTCTCGCGTCCCGGCGCCCAGGTGGTCGCGCAGTACTACACGTTCCTGCGGCTGGGTCGTGAGGGCTTCCGGGCCGTGCAGCAGACCACGCGGGACGTGGCCCGCAGCGTCGCCGAACACGTGGAGGCGCTCGGGGACTTCCGGCTCCTGACCCGGGGCGACGAGCTGCCCGTGTTCGCCTTCACGACCGCGCCGGGCGTGGAGGCGTACGACGTGTTCGACGTCTCCCGGCGGCTGCGCGAGCACGGCTGGCTGGTGCCCGCGTACACCTTCCCGCCCAACCGGGAGGACCTGTCCGTCCTTCGGGTCGTGTGCCGCAACGGTTTCTCCAGCGACCTGGCCGAACTGTTCGTCGAGGACCTGGGCCGACTGCTTCCGGAACTGCGCCGGCAGTCGCGTCCGGTGACGCGGGACCGGGGGGCGGCGACCGGGTTCCATCACTGAGCGCTCCGCCGGACGTCCCGGCCCGGTACGCCACGGCGACCGCCTCTGCGCCACCACCCGCGAACGCGTCGTGCACGCCGCCCGCGGGTGGATCGTGGCCGGCCGCGCGGTTCCCGCGGCCGGTGGACGCTGCCGCACCGGGCCTGCTCCACGACGTCCGTCCGGTCCGCTCCCTGCGGCCACCCCCCGGCCCGGCCACGGCAGCCGGACCAGCCCCGGCGCCCTACCGGCTCAGGCGGCCGAACCGCCGTACCGCCAGCGGGAAGAAGAGCGCCAGCAGGGCGAGCGGCCATATGACGGCCGGCCACACGTGTCCCGGCTCCCCACCGGGGCCGCCGAGCAGGTGCCGTACGGCGGTCGCTGTCTGGGACATCGGGTTCCAGGCGACCACCGTGCCCAGCAGGCCGGGCATGGAGTCCGGGGCCGCGAAGGCGTTGGACAGGAAGCCGACCGGCCACACCAGGATCTGCACGGCCTGCACCAACTCCGGTTTGCCGGCCACCAGGGCCAGGTGGATGCCGATCCAGAGCATGGCGAAACGGAAGAGCAGCAGGAGGCCCACGGCGGCCAGGAACGCGGCCGGGCCGGCGTGGACGCGCCAGCCCAGCGCGTGTCCGACGCCGACGAGGATGCCCAGCCCCACCGCGGACTGAAGCATGTCGGCGGCCGAACGGCCCACCAGAACCGCCCCGTTGGCCATCGGCAGCGAGCGGAAGCGGTCGATCACCCCCTTGTCGAGGTCCTGGGTGACGGCGAGCATCGTCCCCTCCAGGCCGAAGGCCATGGTGAGCGCGAGCATGCCCGGGACCAGGTAGTCGAGGTAGTCGCCGCGCACGTCCCGGCCGCCGCCGACCAGGTAGCCGAACATCAGCAGCAGCATCACCGGGAAGACCAGGGCGACCAGGACCCGCACCGGCTGCCGTGCCCAGTGGGCGAGTTCGCGCCGGGTCATGGTCCAGGAATCCGTCAGCGCGTAGCCGGTCACGCGGTCTCCTTCGTACGGTCGTCGGCGGAACCTTCAGTCGTGCGGCCGTCCGGGCTTCGAGTCGTACGGCCGTCCGCGCCGCTTCGAGTCGTACGGCCGTCCGCGGGGCCGCCGTGCGTACGGTCGTCGCGTCCCGTCAGGTGCAGGAAGACCTCGTCCAGGGTGGGGCGGCGCAGGGCGACGTCCGCCGCCTCGATACCGGCCTCCTCCAGCGCCCGTACGACACCGGAGAGTGCCGCCATGCGGTCGGTGACCGGGGCGCTGAGCAGCCGTCGGTCGGGGTCCACCGAGACCTCGTCCTTCGCCAGGGGCAACAGGGCGACGGCCGCGCCCAGTTGGCCCGCGTCGCGCAGGACCACGTCGATCCGGTCGCCGCCCGTCGTCGCCTTGAGTTCGTCCGCCGTGCCGTCGGCGATGACGCGGCCCCGGTCGACGACCGAGATGCGGTCGGCGAGCTGGTCGGCCTCCTCCAGGTACTGAGTGGTGAGCAGGACCGTGGTGCCGCCGCCGACCAGGGAGCGGACGGCGGCCCACACCTCGGTGCGGCCGCGCGGGTCGAGACCGGTCGTCGGTTCGTCCAGGAACAGCACCTCCGGTTCCCTGATCAGCGACGCGGCGAGATCCAGGCGGCGCCGCATGCCGCCGCTGTAGGCACTGACCGGCTTGCGGCCGGTGTCGGCCAGGCCGAAGCGCTCGAGGAGCTCACCGGCACGCACGCGCGCGTGGCGGGAGCCCAGATGGTGGAGGCGGCCGAACATCTCCAGGTTCTGGCGCCCGTCGAGCGCCTCGTCCAGGGCCGCGTGCTGGCCGAGCAGGCCGATGCGGAAGCGGACCTCCTGGGCCCGGCTCACCACGTCGTGCCCGGCGACCTCGATCCGGCCCGCGTCGGGACGCAACAGCGTGGACAGGATCCGCACCAGGGTCGTCTTGCCCGCGCCGTTGGGCCCGAGCATCCCGTGCACCGTGCCCCGGGTGACCCGGAGGTCGAGCCGGTCCAGTGCCTTCTTCTCGCCGTACTCCTTGACCGCACCCTCGACGGTGATCGCCGCTTCGGCCACTGGCCACTCCCTCACCCTGATCGATCACATTCGGCTAATCAAACTTGACTACTCGGCGAAGGTAACGCGCCTGGATGGATTGGTCAAACTTGATTAGCCTGGACGGACGTGCCGTGCCCGGCGCGCCTCAGCGACGGTCAGCGCGCGTCTCCCGGATGCGACTCCCCCGTGGCGTACGGGTTCTGCTGGTCCTCGGCCAGCACACCGACGAAGGGATCGCCCTCACCCGCGAAGGTGTACGCCCCGCCCTCGATCCGCGCGATCAGCCCCCGGGTCCACTCGCCTTCCGCGTCGGCCGTGTGGATCCACAGGTTCATGACCTCGCCGATGTGTCCGAGCTGTTCGGGCCCTTCCTCGGGCACGTAGTGCTCGGTGACGGCGGAGCGCCAGTCGTCGATGCGGCGGGTGCGCTCCTTCAGCAGGGTCACCGCCTCGCCGCGCGGAAGGTCGACGACGAAGCCGATGGCCGCCGACTTGATGTCCATCTTCTGGTCGTACGAGGTCAGCGCCTCACGCAGCAGCGTGAAGTACTCCTCGGTGCCCGCGTCGGTGATCTCGTACTCCGTGCGCGGCGGGCCGCCGGCGGTGGACGGCGCGATCTCGTGCGCGTGCAGCAGCCCCTGCTTCGCCATCTGCTTGAGCGCGTGGTAGATCGAGCCGGGCTTGGCGTTGGACCACTCGTGCGCGCCCCAGTACTCCAGGTCGTTGCGCACCTGGTAGCCGTGGGCCCGCCCGTGCTGACGGACCGCGCCGAGCACGAGGAGACGGATCGCTGACATGCGGTCCAGGTTATGGCCCGGCGCTCGACCGGCTTGACCTCGACCTCACCATCTGCCCTCGGACCTCACCCGGCCCGCGCCCGGGACTCAGCCGGCCTGCGCCTGGGCCACCAGCTCGAACGCGGTCCTTCCGTCCAGCGACTCCCGGACGATGTCGGCGTGGCCGGCGTGCCGGGCCGTCTCGCGGATCAGGTGCAGCACCAGCCAGCGCACCGAGACGGCCTCGTCCGGCGGGAACCAGGGGTCGTTCGGCAGCGGGAAGGTGTCGTCGAGGCTGGGGACCGAGCGGACGTACGACTCCGTCTCGGCGGCGACCCGCTCCCAGTACGCGAGCTGCTGCTCGACACTCTCGCCCGCCACGAGGAGAAAGCACTCGTGCCAGTTCGACTCGTCCCGCTTCACGGCCGGCGGCTCGCCCTTGGCCCGCGCGACCCAGCCCTGCTCGACCTCCGCCACGTGCTTGAGCAGGCCGCCGAGGGACAGTTCGCTCGCGCTGGGGCGGGAGGCGGCCTGCTCCGGCGTCAGCCCGAGCAGCGCCCGGCGGATGCCGCCCCGCTGCTCGGCCAGGAACGACAGCAGCGCTCCCCGCTCGTCGCCCTGAGCCTCCGCGCGCACGTGAGTGACCATGTCCTGCCGCCTTTCGTCGGGTTCGGAAGAGCCGCGCTCTCCGACACCGACGAAGCTACGGGCCCTTGCGGACAGCTTCTGTCCGCAAGGGCCCGCGCGGTCTCAGACAGAGGGAGAACTAGAACGGGAAGCCGCTGCGCCCGTGCTGCACCGAGATCCACTTCAGCGTGGTGAACGAGTCCAGCATGGTGTCGCCGTTCAGGCGGCCGATGCCGGAGCTCTTCTCGCCGCCGAAGGGGACGATCGGCTCGTCGTGGACGGTGCCGTCGTTGACGTGGAACATGCCCGTGTCGATCTGCTTGGCGAAGGTCACGCCACGCTCGATGTCGGCGGTGTGGACGGCGCCGCTCAGGCCGTAGGGGGTGTCGTTGACGAGGCGTACGGCCTCCTCCTCGCCGTCGAACGGGATGAGGAAGGCGACCGGGCCGAAGAGCTCCTGCCGAAGCAGTGCGGAGTCGGCGGGCAGGCCGGTGAGGACGGAGGGCTCGACCAGGGTGTCCGTGGTCGAGCCGTGCAGCAGCGCCGTGGCGCCTTCGGCGATCGCCTGCTCGACGGCGGCCGAGACGGCGTCCGCCTGCGAGGAGTTGATCAGCGGGCCGATGACGGTCTCGGGATCCGCCGGGTCACCGACCTTGAGGGTCTTGACCTTGGCGACGAACTTCTCGGTGAACTCGTCCGCGACCGAGCGGTCGACCAGGACGCGGTTCGCGGCCATGCAGACCTGACCCTGGTGGACGTACCGGCTGAAGACGGCCGCGTCGACGGCGTAGTCGATGTCGGCGTCCTCGAGGACCACCAGGGCGCTGTTGCCGCCGAGTTCGAGGACCGAGCGCTTGAAGTGCGAGGCGCAGACGGTGGCGACGTGACGGCCGACCTTGTCGGAACCGGTGAAGGAGATGACCTTCGCGAGCGGGTGCTCGATGAAGGCGTCGCCGATCTCCGCGATGTCGGTGATGACGACGTTCAGCAGACCGCCGGGCAGACCGGCTTCCTCGAAGATCTTCGCGACCAGGGAGCCGCCGACGATCGGGGTGTTCTGGTGCGGCTTCAGCACCACGCCGTTGCCGAGAGCCAGCGCCGGCGCCACGGACTTGATCGACAGCAGGAACGGGAAGTTGAAGGGGCTGATCACACCGACGACGCCGACCGGGACGCGGTAGACGCGGTTCTCCTTGCCGTCGGTCGGCGAGGGGATGATCCGGCCCTCGGGACGCAGCGCCAGGTGGACCGCCTCGCGCAGGAACTCCTTGGCGAGGTGCAGCTCGAAGGCGGCCTTCAGCCGGGTGCCGCCGAGCTCGGCGACGATCGCGTCGGAGATCTCCCCCTCGCGCTCCTCGATCACCCTGAGGGCCTTCTCGAAGACCGCGCGGCGCGCGTAGGCGTTCGTCGCGGCCCACTTCTTCTGGGCGCGGGCGGCCGCCTGGTACGCGTCGTCGACCTCGTCCACCGTGGCTATGGTGATCGACGCCAGCTTCTCGCCGTCGTACGGATTGAAGTCGATGATGTCCCAGGAGCCTGTGCCCGGGCGCCACTCACCGTCGATGTACTGCTGAGCCAAGTCGGTGAAGTAGGTCGACGACATGTGATCCCTCAATCCCCTGCTGCGATCGACGTCACGATCTGATCACACGTCATCGTACGTGTGTTTCAGGGGAGTTGGCGGACACTTGGGGGCAGTCCCGGGCGGTCCGAGGGGAAACCCTAGGACAGCTGGATCAGGCCCCGGAGCAGGTCCCGGCTCTCGTCCGGACCCGGGCTGTCCTGCTGGAGCTCCTTCAGCGCCTTCTCGTACTGGGCGACGTCCTCGTGCTTGTCCAGGTACAGCGCGCTGGTGAGTTGCTCCAGGTACACGACGTCCGAGAGGTCGGACTCCGGGAAGCTGAGGAGCGTGAACGCCCCGGACTCGCCGGAGTGGCCGCCGAAGCCGAACGGCATGACCTGGAGCCGCACGTTGGGCCGCGCGGAGATCTCGATCAGGTGCTGGAGCTGACCGCGCATCACCTCGCGGTCGCCGTAAGGCCGGCGCAGGGCGGCCTCGTCCAGGATGACGTGGAACTCGGGGCCGTTGTCGGACAGCAGGTACTTCTGCCGCTCCAGACGCAGCGCGACGCGCCGTTGTACGTCCGCCTCGCTCGCGCCCTTCATGCCGCGCCGCACGACCGCGCGGGCGTACGCCTCGGTCTGCAGCAGCCCGTGCACGAACTGCACCTCGTAGGCGCGGATGAGGGAGGCGGCGCCCTCCAGACCCACGTAGGTGGGGAACCAGCTGGGCAGCACGTCCGAGTAACTGTGCCACCAGCCCGCGACGTTGGCCTCCTTGGCGAGGGAGAGGAGTGACAGGCGCTCCGCCTCGTCCGTGATGCCGTACAACGTCAGCAGGTCCTCGACATCCCTTGTCTTGAAGCTCACCCGGCCCAGCTCCATCCGGCTGATCTTCGACTCCGAGGCGCGGATCGAGTAACCCGCCGCCTCACGCGTGATACCGCGCGCCTCACGCAGCCGCCTGAGTTGCGAGCCGAGCAGCATCCGCCGCACCACCGATCCGGGCTCTCCCGCGCTCACGTTCGCCAGCCTCCCCAACCGTCTTCAGGGGCCGAAGTCTGCCACTAAAACACTCCGAGCAGTACTCGTCCGATTACAGAGATGGAAATAAGTCAAGGATTCCGCACAGGACCGGAACAGGATCTGCGAAGAAGTGACCACCGCAGGGCGAGAATATGGCGGAAAAAATGGCCAACAAGCGGTACGGGAGGGCCCAATTCGGTCGCGTGCACGTGCATCTGCCCTTGCATCTGCTGTACGCATCCGAAACCATGGTCTCGCGCAACCGCTGCATCGCAACGACCGCGAACCCCGGGAGTGCCTCGCATGGGGACGAATGGATCGACCATGCTCGAGCCGTTACGGCAGGGCCTTCCGCCGCTGGATCCCGCGGCCGTGTCCAGCGCCGCCTCCTGCGCTCTGCCCGCCCGCTACGAAGCGGTGCGCGAGGCACGGCAGTTCACCCGCAGAACGCTCGACCAGTGGGACATGGGCGACCGCTTCGACGACGTCTGTCTCGTGGTCTCCGAACTGGTCACCAACGCCCTGCGGCACGCGCTGCCCGCCAACACCCCGCGCGTACCCGAGCAGAACCCGCCCGTGCGGCTGCACCTGATGCGCTGGACGGAACGACTGGTGTGCGCGGTGCGGGATCCCAGCCACGACAGCCCGATCGCGCGTGAGGCGGAGGACGACTTCTCGGCGGAGTCCGGTCGCGGCCTGTTCCTCGTCGACTCCTTCGCCGACAGCTGGGGCTGGCACCCGCTCGCCGGCACACTGGGCGGCAAGGTCGTCTGGGCGCTGTTCCGGCTCCAGCCGCAGATCGCGGAATGACGAACCGCGGCGCCTTCTGACGCCGCGGTTCTACGCGCGTTACTCAGCGCGATGCGCCGATTGCCCTCGGTTGTCCCCGACTCGGGCCCGGATCAGCCCGCGATCAGGTGGTCGAACTCGCCGTCCTTGATGCCCAGGAGCATCGCCTCGATCTCGGCGCGCGTGTAGACGAGCGCCGGCCCGTCGGGAAAGCGCGAGTTGCGTACGGCCACATCTCCGCCGGGCAGTCGGGCGAACTCCACGCAGGAACCCTGCGAGTTGCTGTGCCGACTCTTCTGCCAGGCCACCCCGTCCAGGTGTGTGGCCGCCATACCGTTGTGCACGTCGAACACGTCGTACCCCCCGTACACGCCGTCAACGTCGTGGTCCACAGGTCGCTCCCCGGTGGTGCACTGGCTGATGTGGCCATTGATGCAGTGGTCAACTGTTTCGGATCATAGCCCTGTTCACGTGCAGATGCATGGGCAGATGCACGTGCACGCGCGGTGTTCCCGCGGTTACAGCTCTGGAGCCCGTTCACAGCTCTGGCGCCCGGTCCACCGAGGTCGGTCCCAGTGTCCGCTCCCGCGTCCGTCCCGGAACCCACAGAATCCTTCGTGTACTAGAGACAGACGCATACCGGGGCCTTCCTGTTCCAACGTGCACGTGATGGTCCGGTGAATGGCGCGACGACGGCGTCAGCGGCTGCCGCCCCGTGGCTGCTTCCGCGCCTTCGGGCCGCCCCGGGTCGGCCCGCGTGCGCAGGCGGACCCGGGTATCCGCCGGGAGTCCGCACGTCGTCCTGGTAGACGCCCCCTACAGACCGGCCTGGTAGCTTGCTGCATCGTTTCGGCCAACCGGGCCGACCGGCCCGCAGGCAGGACCACTGCGGACGGCCTCGACCGGCTACAGCTTGGGAGCTCCAGTGACGACGGCGAACACGGCGACTACGGCCACTTCGGCGACGGTCTCGCGTCGGCGGCTGCGGATCGCCGCGGCGGCCGTGGCGCTGGCGGGCGCGCTGACGCTGACGGCGTGCAGCGGCGACAGCGACGGCGACTCCGACGACACCTCCTCCACCGTTCCCAGTGCCTCCGCCGGCGCGAGCACCGAGACGGACGGCACGTCCGGCGGCTCGGCGTCCGCGTCGTCCGCCGGCAAGCTCGAGGGCAGCTGGCTGGCGACGACCGACGGCAAGGCCGTGGCACTGGTGATCACCGGCACGCAGGCCGGCCTCTTCACGACCGGCGGGTCCGTGTGCAGCGGCACCGCGAAGGAGGAGGCGGGCATGCGGATGATCCGCCTCAAGTGCACGGACGGCAACAAGGACCGGGGCACGGGGATGGTCGACTCCGTCGGCAAGGCGTCGCTGAAGGTCACCTGGGAGAACGGCCTCGGCACGGAGACGTACACCAAGGCGGAAGGCGGCACACTGCCGTCGGGGCTGCCTACGGCTGGTTCGGGGTCGTAGGGACGCGACGTGGGCGACGGGGGTTCGGAGCGGGGCGGTTCGGAGGCGAGCGTTCGGAGCCCGGCGGTTCGGAGCCCGGTGGGCCGGAGCCGAGCGTTCGATGGGGTTTCGGTAGGGGCCGGCCTTGCGGCCGGGGCTTCGGTGGGGCTCTTTCGGCTGAGGTTCGACGGGGCGGGCAACCGACGTGAGGGTTCGTGCGTGATGATCCATGCACGCCATCACCGACGTACCGACGTCCCGCCCCCAGAGGACCCACATGCGCGCCATCCCCATCACCGTGACCGCTCTGGCCGCGGCCCTGCTCCTGACCGCCTGCAACGGCGGTGACAGCGCGGACGACTCGGCCGCGACCCAGGACAGCAAACCCGCGGGCCAGGGCGGCTCGGCCTGCGCGATCGACGGGGTCGCGGTGCAGGTCGGCCCTGCCAACGCGGCCCCCGCCGCCGGAGACACCGGCAACGTCCCGGTGACGCTGACCAACCGCGGCGCCGCCTGCACCCTGAATGGCCTTCCCGCCGTCACCCTGCACGCGGGCTCGACCTCGGCCGCCGTCGCGCCGGACCAGGCCGCCAAGGTCCAGAAGCTGACCCTCGCCAAGGACGCCGCGGTGTCCTTCACCCTCACCTACGTACGGGGCGAGGCGGGCGGGGAGAAGAGCCTCGCCGTGCAGACGGGGACGTTCAGCCTGCCGGGCGCCACGGCCACCCACAGCTTCGCGTGGTCGTACGGCGATGTGGCGCTGAAGGGTGCGAAGGGCGAGCCGGACGCGTCGGTGAGCGCCTTTCAGCAGGCCGGCGACTGAGTAGCTGGAGGGCCCGGCTCGGCTGAGGATCGGCCCGGCCGGGCTCGGCGTCGCTCGGTTCAGTGGAGCGGTCGGCGGGACCTGACCTGTGCCCGGTCGGCCGCTTCGGCGCCTTCCGTCCAGCCGGCCTCGTCGCTGACACCGCGCAGGCGGGTCGTGGTCGTCTGCGGGAAGAGGTGGTCCAGGCGGTCGTTGACGGCTATGTCGCGAGTGGCGAGGACCGGCAGCAGGTCCTGGGCCACCTGGGTCTCGGCGGCCGCGGCGAGCCGGGTGCCGACGCGGTGGGCGTAGGCCGCGAGGAAGGACTGCCGGAAGGACTTGGTCCGCTTCCGGCCGCCCGCGCGCTGGGCGGCCTCCGCCTTCGTCATCGCGGTCTGCGCCTGCACGAGCAGCGAGGTGTAGAGGAGTTCGACCGCCTCCAGGTCGGCTTCGAAACCGACGACGGTGGAGAAACCGAGGGCCTCGTTCCACACCGCGCGGCAGTGGTTCGCGGTGGCGACGGCGTCCAGCAGAATCGCCTTGGCCTGCTCGTACGGCGCCTCGACCCCGACGCGGCAGGCGCTGGGCGCGTCCCCGGCAGGCGCCTGGGCGGCGAGCAGCGCCTCGTCGACACTGTGCCGGGCCATCAGCTCCTGTGCCTTCGCGCTGAGCGCCTCCGCCTCCTCCGGGTAGCCCGTGGCCTCCGCCTTGGCGAGCAGGGCGCGGATGCGGGAGAGCATGCGCGACTCGGGCCGCCGCTCCCGCCGCGGCCCGGCCGACGGCTCCAGCGGCTCGAGTGGCTCCAGCGCCGGCAGGCTCAGCAGCAGGCGGTACAGCTCCAG
This sequence comes from Streptomyces sp. NBC_00289, assembly GCF_041435115.1. Taxonomy (NCBI): domain Bacteria; kingdom Bacillati; phylum Actinomycetota; class Actinomycetes; order Kitasatosporales; family Streptomycetaceae; genus Streptomyces; species Streptomyces sp. NBC_00289. Next base: position 4,770,084 of record NZ_CP108046.1, read on the forward strand.
CACGGTGGTGGCGTGCGTGAAGCGGTCGGGGTGTTGGGGGCGCCGGGTGCCTTGCGCTGTCGCGGAACCGGACTCCTCCGACTGCGCGAGGCGGGCGATGTGGGCGAGCTGCGCGGCCCAACGGGGGCCGCGGGGGTGGTTCGGCGGGTCGGTCGGCCGCCCGTGGTGAGGGCGAGTGTGCGCGCGGGCGTGCGGGTGGTCGTGCGAAGACTCGGTCGTGATCAGCGCCGCGACCAGGCGTACGTGTACTTCGTCCAGTTCTCGTCGGACGAACCGCACGAGGTCGGCGGGCTGCCAGCCGCGCCGCCAGGCCGTCGCCACGAACTCCTCGCCCCGTCGGCCGAGTTCGGCGTCCGCACCGGGGTCGGCGGCGAGCAGCGAGGCGCCCGTGTCGAGGGCGGTGTCGGTGTCGGCGTAGAGCGCGGCCCGGAAGGCGCGTTCGACGGTGCTGGTCGTACTCACCCGGCGATCGTCTCACCGTCGTTCCCCGCTTCCGAAAGGCGGCCGCCGAGCATGTCAACCCAGGGTTGACAGTCCTACCCTGTCAACCTACGGTTGACACATGACGACGAAGCCGACCATCACGTCCTCCGTACGCCTCGACGACCTCATCGCGGCCATCAAGAACGTTCACCCGCACGCCCTCGACCAGCTCGAGGACGCGGTGATCGCTGCGGAACACCTCGGAGACGTGGCCGACCACCTGATCGGTCACTTCGTGGACCAGGCCCGCCGCTCGGGCGCGTCCTGGACCGACATCGGGAAGAGCATGGGAGTCACCCGGCAGGCCGCGCAGAAGCGGTTCGTGCCGAAGGAGTCGACCGACCTCGACCCCAACCAGGGCTTCGGCCGGTACACCCCGCGCGCCCGCAACGTGGTGATGGCCGCCCACAACGAGGCCATCGCCGCCCGCAACGCCGAGGGCCGCCCCGAGCACCTGGTGCTCGGTCTGCTGGCCGAACCGGAAGGGCTGGCCGCGAAGGCCATCACCGGGCAGGGCATCCTCCTCGACTCCGTACGTCAGGCCGCCTCCGCGGCACTGCCGCCCGCGGCGGAGGAGGTCCCGGAACTCGTCCCCTACGGCTCCGACGCGAAGAAGGTTCTGGAGCTCACCTTCCGTGAGGCCCTCCGCCTGGGCCACAACTACGTCGGCACCGAACACATCCTGCTGGCCCTGCTGGAGTTCGAGCACGGCGAGGGAGTCCTGTCGGACCTCGGCCTCACCAAGCCGACGGCGGAACACCACATCGCCGAGGCACTCGCCGCGTTCGCCCAGGAGCGCGGGGCCAGGACTGAGCCGGACAACTGAGCCGGACAACTGAGCCGGACACCCGGTCCGCGCCCCGCCCGGGCTCGCGCCCAGGCCTCCGTCCGGTCCCGCGTCCACCCCCGCTGAACAGGGTCGAGGGCGTTGTCAGAGGCTGGTGGCACACTCGCAGCATGGTCGACCGATGGGTGCTCGCCCCGGCCGAGGACGGCGGTGTGGAGATCGCCCCCCTCGGTCCGGAAGGGCTGCCCGCCGGGCCCGTCCTGCGGGAGGCGGACCTCGCCGCGGCCGTACGCGGGCGGCCGGAGGTCACACGCTGGGTGTGGCGCTCGACGCCCGAGGTCTACCCGCGCCTGCTCGCCGCGGGGGTGCGAGTGGAGCGGTGCTACGACATCGAGGACGCGGAGACGCTTCTGCTCGGTCACGAGGGCCGGTCCGGCGAACCCCGCTCGGCCGCCGCCGCCCTGGCCCGGCTGCGCGGCGGTCCCGTACCGCCCGATCCGCCGCAGCGGGCCGCCGAGCCCGGCTCGCAGTCCTCGCTCTTCGAGCCGCAGACGGTGCCCCTGCCGCTGACCGACCTCGCCGAGGTGTACGCCGACCAGCAGCACAGGCACGACCGGGCAGCCCACCCGGAGCGCATGCGGCTCCTGACGGCCGCCGAGTCGGCGGGGATGCTGGTCGCCGCCGAGATGAACCGGTCCGGACTGCCGTGGAGCGCCGACGTGCACCGTCAGCTGCTGCACGACATGCTCGGCGAGCGGTACACGGGCGGTGGCGAGCCCCGTCGCCTGGCCGAGCTCGCCGACGAGGTGTCCGCCGCCTTCGGCCGCCGGGTCAGGCCCGATCTGCCCGCCGACGTCATCAGGGCGTTCGCGCAGGCGGGGATCAGGATCAGATCGACGCGGCGCTGGGAGATCGAGTCCCTCGACCACCCCGCGGTGCAGCCTCTGGTCGAGTACAAGAAGCTGTACCGCATCTGGGTCGCCCACGGCTGGTCCTGGCTTCAGGACTGGGTGCGCGACGGCCGGTTCCGGCCCGAGTTCCTCGCCGGTGGCACGGTCACCGGCCGCTGGGTCACCAACGGCGGGGGCGCCCTCCAGATCCCCAAGGTGATCCGGCGGGCCGTCGTCGCCGACCCCGGCTGGCGGCTCGTGGTCGCCGACGCCGACCAGATGGAGCCGCGGGTACTCGCCGCCATCTCCCGCGACCCCGGCCTGATGGAGGTGGCCGGCCGGTCGAGCGACCTCTACCAGTCCGTCTCCGACCGCGCCTTCTCCGGCGACCGCGCCCAGGCCAAGCTCGCCGTGCTCGGCGCGGTCTACGGCCAGACCTCCGGCGACGGCCTCAAGAACCTCGCCGCCCTCCGCCGCCGCTTCCCCAAGGCGGTGGCGTACGTCGACGACGCCGCCCGCGCGGGCGAGGAGGGCCGACTCGTACGGACCTGGCTCGGGCGGACCTGCCCACCGGCGGCGGGCGCGGGCGACGCGGCGGAGGAGGCGGGCATCCCCGACTCCGAGGACGAGACCGAGGCAGGGGGAAAGGCCGGGACCTGGGCCGGGAGCGGGCCCGAGGGGCAGCCCGGCGGACAGGACTGGACACCCGGGTACGCCTCCAGCAACGCCCGGGCCCGCGGCCGCTTCGCCCGCAACTTCGTCGTCCAGGGCAGCGCCGCCGACTGGGCGCTGCTGCTGCTCGCCGCGCTGCGGCAGTCCTGCGCGGCGATGGCGGCCGAACTGGTGTTCTTCCAGCACGACGAGGTGATCGTGCACTGTCCCGAGGAGGAGGCCGAAGCCGTCGTGGCGGCGATCCGGGAGGCGGCCGACCTCGCCGGACGCCTGACGTTCGGCGAGACACCGGTGCGGTTCCCGTTCACCACGGCGGTGGTGGAGTGTTATGCGGACGCGAAGTGAGGAGGATCCGCCCGGCACCACAGGCACTACTGGCACTACTGGCACCACGCGGTACCACGCGGTACCACTGACACCACACGCCGAGCGGGCGAGCCTTCCCCACCCCTGGCGGGCGAGCCCTGGTCTCTCCGAGCGGGCGTGCTCTTGGCCTCGCCTGGTGGGCGCCGGGCGGTCAGCCGCCGTCCGCGAGCAGCTCCCGCAGCTCCGCCGCCACCGCTTTCTCGTCCGTCCCGTCCAGCGCGTCGAGTGCGGTCCGCCACTCCTCGTACGCCTCCTCCTCCCGCCCCGACTCCCGCAGCAGAAGGCCGTACTGGTGGCGGCCGAGACCGCCCATGTAGCGGTCGGCGCGGGCGTCGGCCCGGCGCAGCAGTTCCACGCACTCGCCACCGGCCCGCCCGGCACGGCCGAGCAGGCGCAGCGCGCGCACCAGGCCGAGCCGGGTCTGGGACTCGCCGTGCCAGTCGCCGTGGCCGTCGAGGATGCGCAGGCTCTGCTCGAAGTGGGGCAGGGCGGCGGCGGGTTCGCCGAGGCTGAGGTGGGCGTAGCCGATGTTGCAGTGCGCGGAGTGCTGCACGATGACGTTGCCGATCTCGTCGCCGATGGCGAGGGAGCGCCGGTGCTGACCGATGGCGGCCCGCGGATCGGTGTGCTCGTACAGGTTGCCGAGGTGGCTGTAGGTCACGGCCTCACCGTGCGGATCGTCCAACTGCCGCGAGTACTCCAGGCTTTGACGCAGCGCCTGCTCGGACTCGGCGTAACGGCCGAGCCCTTCGAGCAGCAGCCCGCGGTTGTTGAGGCAGCGGCGCATCCGGGAGACCGCTCCGAGTCGCCGCCAGATCGCCAGCGCCCCGTCGTTGAGGGTGAGGGCCTCGCTCTGCCGGCCGGTCAGGAAGTGCACGCCCGCGAGATCACCCAGCGCGTACGCTTCGGCCGCCTCGTCACCGAGCCGCCGCGCCACCCCGAGGGCGGCCCGGCCGAGCACCTCCATCTCGGCGACGCGCCCGCTGCGCTGGACGTACGGCAGGAGCAGCCGCAGCAGGGTCGAGACGCGGGCCGCCGTACGGGCGTCCGGGGCTTCGACGTACCGCTCCACGAGCGCCACGATGTTCGCCAGCTCCAGGTCACCCCAGCCGAAGGCCTCTCGGGGACTGCCGAAGGGCCGGGCGGCGGCGACGTGCACCGCGTGTTCGGGCAGCTGCGCCGAGGTGGGCCTGCGGCGGTCGTCCTGGTCGGGGCCCGGCTCGACGATCGCGGTGAGGGTGCGTTCGGCGACGGCGGCGTACCAGGCGAGGGCGTCCTGAGCGGGGTCCCGACTCCAGGCGTCCTCGTCGGCCCGGTCGCCGTCGGGATCGGTTCCGGCCAGTTCGCGGGCGAAGTCGCGGACCAGGTCGTGGGGTGCGTAGCGGCCGTACGCCGTCTCCTCCAGGAGGGCCACGTCGACGAGCCGGTCGAGGGCGGCCTCGGCGCGTGCCTCGCCGGTACCGGTCAGGCGGGCGAGGAGGGGAGCGCCGTACACCGGGAGGTCGAGGCCGCCGATGCGGCGCAGGGCGAGGGCCGCGTCGCGGTCGGCCCGGCGGTCCGAGGCGGCGAGCGCGTCATGGGCGACGGCGAGAGAGCGCCGGACGCTGAGGTCGTCGTACTCCAGATGGTGCAACCGGCTTTCGCTGGCGGCCAGTTGCCCGGCCAGCGCGTCCGCGGTGAGGGCGCGGCGCGCGGCCAGCCGGGCGGCCACGATCCGCAGGGCGAGCGGGAGACGGCCGGTGAGCTCGACGAGCGGGTGGGCCGCGTCGAGGGCGTCCCGGCCGGAGACCGCCCGCAACAGCGCCGCGCTGTCCTCGTCGCTCAGCGGGGCGAGGGGAAAGCGGCGGGCCCCGTCGAGTGCCGTCAGCGGCGAACGGCTGGTGACGATCACCGCGCATCCGGCGCCGGCCGGCAGCAACGGCCGTACCTGGGCGGCGTTCGCGGCGTCGTCCAGCACCATCAGCGTCCGGGTCGGCGCGAGCAGCGACCGCAGCAGGGCGGCCGCCGCGTCCGGATGTTCGGGGATACGGCGGGGTCCGGTGCCGAGGTCGCGGAGCAGCGCGGTGAGCGCCTGAGCGGGCGTGAGGGGGGCCATGCCCGGGGTGGCGCCGTGCAGGTTGACGTAGAGCTGGCCGTCAGAGAAACGTTCCCGCAGCCCGTGTGCCACGTGCAGCGCCAGCGCGCTCTTGCCGACGCCGGCCATCCCGCTGATGACGGCGACGGACGGATGACCGCGGGGAGCGAGTGCGCGCCGCAGACCGTCGAGTACGGCCGTACGGCCGGTGAAGTGCCCTACGGGCGGCGGTAGTTGAGCGGGGCGCGGCGACGGCGGGGTGGAGGCGGGGGAAGGGGAGGAGGTGTCCGCGGGGGCGACGGGGGTGGTGGCCATGCCGGTAGGGGCGTTGTCTTCGCGCGTAGGCGTGGAGGTGTGGGTGGGCGTCGGCGGCAGGTGTGCCAGGTTGGCCAGGTGGTCGGACGCTTCGGTCGGGTCACCGTCCGGGGTGGTGACGGCGTTCGGGTCACCGCTGTTGCCTGCAGTGCTGCCTGTGCTGCTGTCGGGCTCGGGGGTGCCGGTGAATTCGGCGGCGTCCACGGCGTCCACGGTGCCTGCGGTGCCTGCGGCCATCGGCACATCCGCTGCGCCTGCCACACCTGTTACGCCCCCTGAGCCTGCCGCGTCCGCGATGCCCCGGAGCACCTCCATGTGTGCCTCCCGCACCGTCGGGCCCGGCTCGATGCCGAGTTCCTCGACGAAGCGGGTGCGCAGGTCACGGTGGACGGCGAGGGCCTCGGCCTGTCGGCCGGTGCGGTGCAGGGCGAGCATCAACTGACGGTGGTACGCCTCCCGCAGTGGATGCTCGGCGGTGAGGGCCGCCAACTCCGGTACGAGGGTCGAGAGTCGGGCGGGATCCGCGAGGCGCGGGCCGGGGGCGGCCAGCTCGGCGTCGTACCGCCACTCGAGGACGAGCAGTCGCGCCTCCTTCAGGCGCTGCACGAAGGCGTACCCGCCGAACTCGGACGGCAGACCGCTCAACGGGGTGCCCCGCCACAGCGCGAGCGCCGCCGCGCACTCGCGCACCACGCGTTCCCAGTTGCGCGCGGCATGCGCGCCTCGCGCCGCGGCGACGTGCCGATCGAAGACGTGGACGTCCAGCTCTCCCGGTTCGACCCGCAACAGGTAGCCGGGCGGTACGGCCCGCAGCCGCTCGGGGTCGTCGAGCAACCGCCGCAGCCGTGTCACGTGGTTGTGCAGCGAGGCCCGGGCGGACGGAGGCGGAGCACCGGCCCACAGCGCGTCCTTGAGGGAGTCGACGGAGACGACACGGCCGGCATCGAGCAACAGGGCCGCGAGCAGCGCCCGCACCTTGGGGCTGGTGACGCTCCTGACTTCGGCTCCGGTGACGCCGTGGGCGCTGTGGGCTGCGCGGGCCTGATTGCCGCCGTCATGAGGGCCGCCGGTTCCCTGGAGGCCGCCGGTTCCCTGGGGTCCATGGGGGCCATCGCTTCCCTGGGGACCGCCCTGGACGTCGTACAGAATCGGCGGTCCCAGCAGTCCGAACCGCAGCTCGCACCGCATCACGCAGTCCACTGCCCTTCCGCGCGCCGCGTCCGACCGCGTTCGCCCTCCGCGGTGGCTTCCCACCGTTTCCGCGTCCCCCTCTTCCCGACGTTCCCGCACCCGTGGCGGGTTCCCGCCCCAGCGCGGCACTTTCCCGCCAACCTCCCGACGGCGGCCTCGGCCGGTATTACGCCCGTCCACTGGCTGTCCGGCCGCAACGACCAGCGGCTTCTCGCCACCCGACAAACGCCGAAAAGAAGAACCGTTGGCCATATGTTAGCGATTCGTTGGCGCGACCTGATGTGATCACAACATCGGATCTGGCCCGACGGCGCGCGCGTACGACGCGCAACTCGGGGGAGTGTCGCCGTCGCGGCTGGGTCCGGGGACGCGAGAGGGTCCTGGTCGGAGAGGTGACCGACCGGGACCCTCGTCCTGTCGTTCGCCGGCCCGTGTCAGATGACGGGTGGCCGTCCCAGTCGCGTGAGCCGCCACACGGTCCGCCACGCTCGTGCGTTCAGGGCGCGGAAGGCTTCTGGACAGCGGCGTCGGCATGGGCACCTGTGCTGGCATCCGGGCCGTCACCGCCACCGCCGCGACCACCACCGCCACCGTCACCGTCACGGCCGCCACGGTCACCGTCACCGGCGTCTTCGGCGTCATCGGTTTCCGCACGTCCTCCGGTCAGCCGCAGTGTCACGGCGGCCGTGACTCCCGCGGCCAGGCCGAAGGTCAGGGCGGCCGGGACGCCGTCGCCGAGACTGGCGGACAGGTACGTCAGCCCCCAGCGCAGGCCCGTCCCGTCCGTCGCCATCCGCAGCAACTGCCCGGCCAGCAGCCCCAGGACGGTCGCGCAGACCGCGCAGACCGCCAGCGCCGGAACGGTGACCCGAGTGAGCCGCCCGGGCAGCCACCGCAGTGCCCACCACACCACGGCGAGCAGCAGTACGTCGGCGGTGCGGTACAGAAGCCAGTCGCCGAGGGGTGTGCCGGCCGGGCCCGTCCAGGCGCCGAGCAACAGCCACTGGCGCAGCAGATCGCCCGGTTCGGCGAACAGCCCGCTCCCCGTGAAGGCCGTCTGGATGTCGGCGGCGACAGACTGGTACGACAGGACGACCAGCGACAGCGCGATGACCGCGGTCCCGGCGGAGGCGGCCAGTCGGGCTGCGCCCGCCGGTACGTGCCGCCGCGGCAGCGGGCCGGCGTCCTTCGCGGTGACCCGCGCCGTGAGCACCGTCCCGACCGCCGCCACCAGCGCGGCCACCACGACGACCTGCCGGCCCGTCGAGATCACACTCGCCAGCTGGGGCAGGAAGCGGTAACTGCCGTGCCCCCGCGCGGCGATCAGCCACGGTGCGGAGACCGTCACCGCCAGGGTTCCGGCGACCAGGCCCCAGGCCCACACCGCGAGCAGCGCGGCCGGCATCCGGCCGTGCACCGGCGGCAGCCTCCGGACCAGCAGCAACGCCCCGGGCACGAAGAGGGCGAAGACGGCGCCGAAGCGTATCTGCATAGCGGTGTGGTAGAGCGCGAGGTACTGGTCGGTGTCGCTCCCTGCCGTCTCCCCGGCCCCGCCGGACACCCCGCCGCCGAACTGGAACGAGGCCGGAGGGTCGTACGACCAAGGGGCGAGCCAGCGCTCGAGGTCGGCGGCGGCCTGCGCGCCGAACGTGTCGATCGCACCCGGCAGGTGCAGCACGTGCGCACTCGCCCCCGCCCACCACAGAAGCGCCGTGACCAGCACCCCTCCGACCACGGCCGGCAACGCCGCGCGCCGATACGTCATCTCATGTCCCCCGTCCCCCGCACCGTCCTGGTCGCGTTCTCCGCGATCCCTGATCAGGCGGAGATTACGGCGCGCTGATCACATACGGATCACGACCGCACGCGGACTTGCCCGACGACGCGGAGGACGTGGAGGTCGTGAAGGCCGCGAACGACGTTCATGCTGCGGACAGTTGGACGAGCACCGTCCCTCGGTGCTCAGCCTTCCCGGGTCACGCTCACCCGCACCGTCATGGTGCCCTTGTTGTCCTGGGAGCAGGATCCGGCGATGTCGTTCATCCCCAGTTGGAGAGTGCCGTTCCCGGCCGCCTGGAAGGTCAGCTCGCGTCCGACGGCGTGGGCCGGGAAGTTCTGCTTGCCCTTGAGGCGTGCCAGCAGGGTTCCGAACGGGGAGGCGGCCCTGACCTTGCAGTTCTTCGCTCCGTCCAGCCGCTTGTTCGTCTCCGTGTCGTATCCGGCCGGTCCGGTCATCGGCATGTTCCGGTAGTCGGCCGTCCACTGTCCCGAGACGAACCGGACGGTGACCCGGTCTCCACGCCGGACGGACACTCCGGTCACCGGCTGCCAGCCGGTCGCCGACTGGACGACCTGACGGGTGGTCGTCGTCTTCGGGGCGTCATCGGACGCCAGCGTTCCGTTGAGGAAGAGGCCGCCCACAACTCCGGCCGCGAGCACCGCCGTACCGGCCAGAGCCCACAACAGCCGCTTCGGCCACGCCGAGCGGGACGGCTGCCCGGGCGAGGGCCTGAGCGAGGTGGTGTGCCGTGCCGTCGGCACGGTGTGCCCGGCCCGGACGATCCCTCCCTGACCACGGGTCACCGTGTCCGCGTCGGCCAACGGGGCCGACGCGGCAGACAGGGCCGACCGGGTCGACCGGGTCGACGGCCGCAACGCGTGCACGGTCGCTTCGGGCAGCGGCCCGGCGTCCGTGTCACCCGACGCGACGCGCCGCAGCGCGTCGCGCACGGCGGCCGCCGAGGGGCGCTCCTCCGGGGACTTGCGCAGCAGCGCCTCGACGACCGGGTGCAGCGAGCCGAGCAGCTCCGACAGGACGGGTTCCTCGTACGCCACCGCGTGCAGCGTCGCGGGCGCTCCCGTCCGGCGGAAGGGGGACCGTCCGCCGCAGACCGTGGCGAGGGACGCGCCCAGTGACCACAGGTCGGAGGCCGGGCCGGCCTCCGAGCCCATGACCCGCTCGGGCGCCATGTACTCCAGAGAACCGATCAGTTCGCCGGTGGTCGTCAGGAACTCGCCGTCGTCCAGAGCCGCGATGCCGAAGTCGGTGAGGACGGCGTCGCCGCCGGGCCGCAGCAGGACGTTGGCCGGTTTGACGTCACGGTGCAGGGTGCCGGCCGCGTGCACGGCCTCCAGCGCGTCGAGCAGTTGCAGGCCCAGGGCGGCGGTGTGCTGCGGTGTGAGCGGTCCCGTCTCGGCGATCCGGTGGGCCAGCGAGGGCCCCTCGACGAGTTCCATGACGATCCACAGCCGGTCCTCGGACTCGACCAGGTCGTGGACGCCGACCACGTGGGGGTGCGGTACCCGGGCGACCGCGCGAGCCTCACGGACGGCACGACGCACCCGTACCCGGTGCTCCGTGTCGCCGTCGGTGGGGATGTGCAGTTCCTTGGCGGCGACCGGCCGGTCCAGCAACTGGTCGTGCGCGCGCCAGACCGTGCCCATCCCGCCCCGGCCGAGCATGTCGTGGAGCAGATACCGCCCGGCGACCAGTCGTCCCGAGCCACGCTCCGAACGAGTCGCCGCCTGGTGATCGCCGTCTTCGGATATCACGCGCTCTCTCACTTTTCCTTACCGGCGGCCTGGCCGCCCGCCGCCCCCGACCGTCGACCGTGGTCCGTCGACCGCCGTCCGTGGTCCGTCGACCGCTGTCCGTGGTCCGTGCTCCGTGGTCCGTGGTCCGTGGTCCGTGGTCCGTTCGAACGGGGCTGAGCATAGCGGAGCACATAGAGACCGCTTGTCGTCAACTTCGGTGCGGCGACAGGCTTTTGACGACGCCGCCGGGCCGAGCACTGCGGCGGGACGAACGAGGAACCGACATCGCACCGTGGAGACAAGCGACGCGCGGCAACCACCGCAGCCTGCACGCGCGACTCACATGACTCGGCCGACGACAGACAGCCAGGCACCCTCATCGCGGATCAGCTCGGGACGGACGCGCTCATCGGCCATACCGGAACCCTTCGTCAAGCACGTACGACCACGCTACGGGCGGCACGACGGCCGGGCCCCGGCATCCGCAACCGGCAGGAGCGGCAGGGCCGGTTCAACGACCCGGCAGGAAGAACACCGACCCCGATCCGCGTGACGGGCGGGACCGGGGCACCGTCGCACAGACTCGGGCAACGGGCCCGCCGGGTCGGGGATCCACTGACGGCCGATCGCGCATCCGATGCTCCCGGCTGACCCTCGCCACGGCGCCGACCCGGCCGTGTCGGGTCGGATCGTGCGGGACCGCCCGTCAGTCCCGGCGGATCAGTTCCGGGTCGATACGGCGACCCACCAGTGGCAGTGAGCCCACTGCGGCAGCCGCCACCACGCCCGCCGCGGCGAATGTCAGCAGGGGGACGCCGGCCAGGTCCCAGCGGTTCGTGCCACCGCCGGTGATCAGGTAGCTGGACTCGGCGAGTTTGCCCGTGACCAGGGCCAGGATCAGGCCGATGCCCAGTGGCAGCACGACCTGGGCGCACTGTACGGCCCTCATGGTCCTCGCCCGTGCGCCGATCAGCGTGACGGCGGTGACCTGCGCGCGGCGCTCGACGGCCCGGTCGGTGACGGACACGAGGAAGGCGGCCACCCCGATGACCATACCCATGATCATGCCCAGGGCCAGGAGGGTTTCGACCACGGAGATCTGCTCGAGGCCCTGGACGTTCAGCCCGACGAGCTCGATCTCGGCGATCGGAACGACGGCGGCGATGCCGTCGAGGACACCGCGGACGTGGCCGGGTTCCGAACTGCTCGTGAGCAGGAGCTCCGCGTCGCGTGGGGTCGCTGCGTCGGGCAGAGCGGAGGGGGGCACGAGGAGTACGGCGTTGCCGACCGCGGAGGCGGAGTACCCGCGGTAGACGATCCGCTCGGAGGGGAGGGTGACGTTCAGCTTCTTGTCCTTGCCCCCGTCGAAGCGGAACCGGAAGCTGAACGACGTTCCGGGTTTCAGGTCGGACCCCAGGCTTGAGTTGGGGTCGACCAGCCGCATCACCCGGCCGTCCACACAGCCCTCGGCGCGCCGGGTCATACGGTCCAGCTGAGCGCAGGTGGCCACCAGGGCCGTGGCCGAGGACGCGACGGACGCCGCGGACTGATCCGCGTTGAGATCGACCCAGGAGTTCATCATGACGGCGTGCGTGCGTACGCCGGACACGTCGGCGAGTTCCCGCTGCTGCTGAGTGCCGAGTCGTGACAGCGGAAGGGAGTAGTCCTGTACAGGCCCTGAGGGGCGGGTGACCTGCTCCAGTTGGATGAGAACGCCCTGGGCGAGCGAGGCCGCGTAGACGAGCAGTACGAGGCCGGTGACCACCCGCATCGTGCTACCCGGCTCCGCCTCGTTGCGCCGCATGGCCAGGTTGAGTGTCAGGGACTGGGTGGACCTCGCCAGTCGGCCGGCCAGAACGTACGAGAGCAGGGGCAGCGTCAGCACGAGGCCGAGGCCGGTCAGTACGACTCCGGCGACCACGAGAAGCGCGTTCAGGCCGACACTCGAGGCGGGGCGCCCCATCAGGCCCGTGAGGCAGTAGCCGCACACGATGCCCAGGCCGGTGACCAGCAGAAGAGCGCCCCACTTGGAAGGCGGTCGGGGTACCGCCGTACGCCGTACCGCCAGTGGGTTGGCGCTCGCGTCCCTCGCGCTCTTGCGGCCGACGAACCAGGCGAGGGCCGGGCAGCCGATCAGACAGACGGCGACGGTGCTCGCGGACAGGGCGCCGTCCCCCGGATACCACCTCAGTCCGGGCAGCCCGGCATGTGACATCACCTGGTTGAGCAGCCAGTACTCGCCGAGCCCCAGAACTGTGCCGAGCAGGGCCGCGACGACGGTCTCGGCGGCGTTCACGCGCTGGGTGCCCTTGATGCTCAGGCCCAGCAGCCGCAGTGCCGCCAGGCGGCGCATCCGGCTGGCGGCGGAGAGACGGGCGCAGACCGACAGGAAGATCCCCAGGGGCAGCAGGACCAACGTGGCCAGAGCGAACCTGACATCGGTGAGAGTGGACGGCTCGACGGCCGGGAACGGGGCGTAGCTGTAGCCGAACCCCTTCAGGGTCCGCCCCTCATCGGCGATCCGGGCACGATCGGTTCCGACGTAGGCGTAGAGCTCATCGGGATGCGCGAGCCCGGCCGGGCGGATCACGCCCGCCTCGCGGCCCGGCAGCAGTCCCTTGACGGCGGGTGCCCGACGCAGCAGCTCGTGCACCTGCGGGGACACGAACACCTCGCCCGAGGACGGCAGTTCACTCAGCCCGGGTGGAGCGGACCGGGTTCCCTCGGTTCCCCGGGCGACGAACACCCGGGTGAACGACTTGGAGCCGTAGGCGTCGTTGCGCTGCAGGACGAGGGTGCCTTCCGCCGGCCCCTTGGCGGAGGTCACGGGCTGCCGGGCCGCGGCGCGGTCGTCGTGGGCTTCGAGGATCGCCGGGATGGTGAGAACGAGGGCGAGGCAGCACACCCCGATGGAACCGCCGACGGCCATCAGGAAGAAGCGGATGCGGTTGCCGCGCCCCGCGCCGAACAGCAGGCGCAGACCGAGCAGGAATTCCCTCACACCGCACCCCGTGCACTCAGGACTCCGTCAGCCATCGTGTAGTGGGTATCGGCCTGTGCGGCGACGGCGGGGTCGTGTGTCACCAGGATGACGGCCGTACCCTGCGACCGCGCCAGGTCGAGGAACTCCTTGAGTACGGCCGAGGCGTTGGCGCTGTCGAGCGATCCGGTCGGCTCGTCCGCGAAGACGATCGCGGGCCGGTGCACCAGGGAACGCGCGACCGCGACGCGCTGGCTCTGTCCGCCGGACACCTGTCCGGGGCGGCGCTCACGCAGTTCGCCGAGTCCGAGCCGTTCGAGCACCTCGCCGGCGGCCGCGAGGGCGGGTCCCTTGCGCTGCCCCGCCAGCCGGAGGGGCAGGGCGGTGTTCTCCTCGACCGTGAGTTCCGGCAGCAACTCGCCGTACTGGAAGACGAATCCGAAGCGTTCCCGGCGGAGCGTGCTGATCTCGTCGTCGGAGAGGTCGCCGAGTGTCCGCCGTTCGAACCGCACGTGCCCGCGGGTGGCGGGCAGGACGCCGGCGAGACAGTAGAGCAGCGAGGACTTGCCGGAGCCACTCTGCCCGGTGATCGCCACGACCTCCCCGGGGGAGACCGACAGGTGGGCGTCACGGACGGCCGGCTGATTGCCGTAGGAGAGGTCAACTCCCGTGGCGACAAGTATTTCTGACATGCTGTTGGCTTCCCCCAAAGAAGCGTGCGGGCCCAGGGGGACACCCTGGGCCCGCGATCTTGCCGGAGTGCCCGACTACCTCTGGTAATGCTTGGTCGGTGAGCAGTTGTCGGGGTTCAGCGAGCCCTTGTCACGGCAGACGCGTATGTACGCGTCGTCGGTGTGCAGGGCGGCGCCGTCCCAGTTCAGCTGATCGAGGGGGACGGAGCTCCTCTGCTTGCCGTTGTAGCGGCTCCAGTCGTAACCCTCGACCCGCACCTGCATGTAGACGTTGTGTCCGTCACCGTTGTCGGTGTCGTTGAGCTTGCCCTTCCACTCGAAGGCGCCGTGGTTCTGCCCCGAGGGCCAGAACGCGTACTGGCCACCCGTGAAGGATGCGCCCCCCGTGGTGAGCGTCGGAATGGTGTGCCACGAGACCGCCATCGCGGTCCCGGCGCTCAGGGCGAAGATCCCGCCGGCGAGCACGCCGACTGCCAACTTGCGCATGTGTTCTCCCGTTTTTTGTTCACCCTGGTGGTCGTGGTGCTTCCAGGGCCGCCGGTGAAAGTAACAGGAGCAAAGAAAGGTGAAGATTGAATTAATCGGGACTGTCCCGGTCTGGCCGGTTTTCCGAAAAGGATCTTTACCCGTTCATGACACTCCGCACCACGGAAAGCGCCTGCTGGTGGGCTCGCGAGTGAGCAGACTCGGGAACAACCGCTCCCGCTCTCCATGGCCCCCGTGAGACCGGAATCGAGATCGCAAACAGCAAGACGCCCTGCGTGCGCAGTCGCCGCCGCATCCACCAAAAGCAAAAGCCCCAGGTCACGGCGAGTGAGTCCTGAGGCTTCCACAGAGCCGCCTTCGGGATTCGAACCCGAGACCTACGCATTACGAGTGCGTTGCTCTGGCCATCTGAGCTAAGGCGGCGCGCTGACCGCACCATGGTGCGGTCAGCAACGTCGGTAAGTCTACACAGTTTCCAAGGGTGCTCCGTACCGGCCCCGAGGGTGGGGTTTCCGGGGCCGACCGCGGCTGCGGCGGACAGGGAATTGGCCTCGCCGGACCCGCGATGAGCTGGGGTTTCTCCTCGTAGGAGCCGCCGCGGGCTGTGGTCTCCCGACGCGGGAGCCGTTGCGAGTCGAGCCTCCCACCGGCGAGCGCTATGAGCAGCGCTTGCGCTCCGCAGGTGGGGTGCCGCGGAGCAGGTAGGTGTTGATCGTCGAGTCGATGCATGTGCTGCCGCGGCCGTAGGCGGTGTGGCCGTCGCCCTCGTAGGTGAGGAGGCGGGCCGAGGAGAGCTGGCGGGAGAGGGACTGAGCCCAGCGGTAGGGGGTCGCCGGGTCCCGGGTGGTGCCGACCACGACGATGGGCGCCGCGCCCTTCGCCTCGATGCGGTGCGGCTCACCCGTGGCTCGCACCGGCCAGTAGGCGCAGTTCAGGGAGGCCCAGGCGAGGCCTTCGCCGAAGACGGGGGACGCCTTCTCGAAGGCCGGGAGCGCGCCGCGTACCTGGTGGGGGGTGGAGAAGGCGGCCGGGAGGTCGAGGCAGTTCACGGCGGCGTTGGCGAACATCAGATTCGTGTAGCGGCCTTCGGCGTCACGCTCGTAGTAGCTGTCGGACAGGACGAGCAGGCCCGCACCGTCGTTGTGCTTCATGGCCGAGGTCAGCGCCTCGCGCAGTTGGGCCCAGGACCCCTCGTCGTACATCGCCGCGATCACGCCGGTGGTGGCCAGGGCCTCGCCGAGCTTGCGGCCGTCCGCGTCGCCGGTGGGAATCGGGTGCGCGTCCAGCTTCTCGAAGAACGCCTTGAGGTGCTTGCCGACCTCGGCGGGCTTCGTGCCCTTCGAGCCCAGGGGGCAGTCCGTCTGCTGCACACAGTCCTTCGCGAACGACTGGAACGCCGTCTCGAAGCCCGCCGTCTGATCGAGGTTCAGCCGCCGGGCGGGAAGCGCCGGGTCCATCGCGCCGTCCAGGACCATCCGTCCGACACGGCCGGGGAAGAGGCCCGCGTACGTCGCCCCGAGGAACGTCCCGTACGACGCCCCCACATAGTTCAGCTTCGGGTCGCCCAGTGCCGCCCGCACGATGTCCATGTCGCGGGCCGTCTCGACGGTGGACACGTGGCGCAGCAGCTTCGGCGCGTCCGCACCGCAGCCCTCGGCGAACTTCCGGTACGCGTCGACGAGCCGGGTGGTCTCCTTCGCGTCGTCGGGCGTGGCGTCCGTCTGTGTGTACGTGTCCATGTCCCGTCCGCCCAGGCACTCGACGGGCTCGCTGCGGGCGACTCCGCGCGGATCGACGGCGACCATGTCGTACCGTGCGCGGACGTCCGCCGGGTAGCCGATCCCGGCGTACGCCTGCAGGTAGCCGATCGCCGAGCCGCCGGGCCCGCCCGGGTTCACCAGCAGTGAGCCGAGCCGCTTACCCGGCCCCGTGGCCTTCTTGCGGGCCACGGCGAGCCGTACGTCACCGGCGGACGGGTCTGCGTAGTCGAGCGGCGCCTTGATGGTGGCGCACTCGAAACCGGGGACTCCGCAGCTGCGCCAGCCCGGTTTCTGGCCGTAGTACGCCGCAAGCGTGGACGGTGTCGCCTGCGGGAGCGCGGCCAGCGCCGCCCCCGCCCCGGAGCTTGCGGAGCTCGTCGAACTGCCGGTGGAGCAGGCGGAGACGAGCAGCGCGGCGGCGGCGAGCAGGACGCCGCCGGCACGGGCGGTGCGGGCGGGGACGCGCTGACGGGAACGGGACTGGCGGACGTTTCGCCTGATGTGCATCCAGCGAGCGTAACGCTGTGCGACAGGACGGATGCCGTGCGTGCGCACTCTGCCTCGTACGAGTTACCTCGTCAACCTGCGGACCTAAAGCCGCTGACCAGCGGGTGCCGACCGGCGGGCTCCGGCCGGGCGGTCTGGCGCCGGCCAGGCGGTCTGCGGTCAGCCCGCTCTCAGCGCCATCGTCATCGCCTCCACCGCGAGCAGCGGGGCCACGTTGCGGTCGAGGGCGTCTCGGCAGGCGGCGATCGCTTCGATACGACGGAGGGTGGACTCCGGTGAGGTGTTGCGGGCCAGCCGCTCCAGGGCGTCCTCGGCGTCGGCGTTGGCGATCGCCACCCGGGAGCCGAACTGGAGGGCGAGGACGTCGCGGTAGAAGCCGGTGAGGTCGGTCAGGGCGACGTCGAGGCTGTCCCGTTGGGTACGGGTCCTGCGGCGCTTCTGCTTGTCCTCCAGGTCCTTCATCACGCCCGCCGTGCCGCGCGGCATCCGGCCACCCTGGACCGCTCCCATCGCCGCCTTGAGCTCGTCGGTCTCCTTGCCGTCCCGCTCCTCGGCGAGTTGCCTGGCGTCCTCCGCGGCCGCGTCGACGAGTTCCTGGGCCGCCCTGAGGCAGCCGCCGACGTCGTCGACGCGCAGGGGCAGCTTCAGCACGGTGGCCCGGCGCTCGCGGGCGGCCGGGTCGGTGGCCAGACGGCGGGCCCGGTCGACGTGCCCCTGGGTGGCGCGGGCGGCGGCCATGGCTGCGGCCGGCTCGATGCCCTCCCGGCGGACGAGCATGTCGGCGACGGCGTCCACCGACGGCGTCGAGAGGTTCAGGTGGCGGCAGCGGGAGCGGATGGTCGGCAGAACGTCCTCGATGGAGGGGGCGCACAGCATCCAGACCGTGCGGGGCGCCGGTTCCTCGACGGCCTTGAGGACGGCGTTGGCCGACTTCTCGTTCAGCCGCTCGGCGTCCTCGACGAGGATGACCTGCCACCGGCCGTTCGCCGGCGAGGTGAACGACTTGCGGACGGTGTCGCGCATGTCGTCGGCGAGGATCTGGCTGCCGACGGCGGCGACGGTGGTGACGTCGGCGTGAGTGCCGATCAGCGCCGTATGACAGCCGTCGCAGAAGCCGCAGCCGGGGATTCCGCCGAGAGCGCGGTCGGGGCTGACGCACTGCAGCGCGGCGGCGAAAGCATGCGCCGTCTGGTTCCGCCCGGCGCCGGGCGGGCCGGTGAACAGCCAGGCGTGCGTCATCTTCGACGCCTCGGGCGGCGGCGCGGCCGTGGCGATCGCGGTGACCAGGGCGTCGGCATCCCGGGCGGCGGCGCCGAGTTGCTCGCTCACGTTCTCCTGGCCCACCAGGTCGTCCCAGACGGTCATGCCTCACCCCGCCCTTTCGTCATGATTCGCGGTGCGGGATCCATTGTGCGTGGTGCCACTGACAACGCGGTCCGACGGCCTGCCCGCCTCGCCTTCCGCCCCGGCGACGGCGTGGAAGCCGAGGCACGACGGCCCGGAGGCTTCGCACGTCCGGCCCCCGGCTCACGAACGGCCCGGCTCGCGCCCGCCATGAGCCGGCTTGGAAGCTGCGCACGTCCGGCCCCGGCACCCGTCCGGCCCCGCTCGCGGCCGCCGTGAGCGGTCGAATGCCCCGGAGCCGCGAGAGTCACCACCTGGGAGACGACGCCCAGGCGCTCAGTCCCGACGCCCTCGTCCCCGCCCTCGGCCCCGACCCCGCTGGTCACCCTGGTCCTCGTCGTCCTCGCGCGGTCCGAGCAGCTCGTCCGCCAGGGTGGGCAGGTCGTCCAGCGGCGTCTCCTCGGCCCAGTCGGACCGCGCCCGCCGCTGCGGCGTCCCGTCCGCGTCGACCTGGGGCAGCTCGCGCGTACGGCCCTCGGTCCCGTCCGGCCGTACTCCCGTCGTCTCGTCCCGGAAGAACCCGGGCGGAACCCGGTCGTCCGGACCGTCCCCACGAACCGGGGGCAGTACCGCCGTCTCGTCGGCGGCACCCGGCGGGACCGGCGGCAGCACCGCCGTCTCGTCCGCGTCGCCCGGCTTCACGGGACGCAGTACGGCCGTCTCGTCGTCCGCGCGGGGCGGCACCGGCGGCAGTACGGCCGTCTCGTCCGCCGCACCGGGCGCCACCGGCGGCTGCGGCAGTTCGGCCGTCACCTCCGCGTCCGGCACCCGGGAGGCTCCCCCGGAAGCCGTCCCGGAGGACGGGCTGTCGGCCTGCTCGTCGCGCACGGGGGGCAACACGGCCGTCTCGTCCACCGGCCCGCCCGACGCGTTCGTCGGCGCCACCAGCGGCGTCGGCACCGTCGCCGCGTCCGACGGGACGGCCGCGGGCGGCCGCGGGCCCGCCTTGGCCGCGGCCGTGGCCTGCTCGGCCAGCCGGCGCGCCTCCTCGGCGCGCAGCAGGGCCTCCTCGGCCTTGCGCTGCTTCTCCAAGCGCCGTTCCTCGGCCTCGGCCCGCAGCCGCGCCTCTTCCTCGGCCTGCTTGCGCCGCCGCTCCTCCTCGGCCCGGCGCCGGGCCTCCTCCTCGGCCCGTGCCTTCTCCTCGGCGAGCAGTCGCGCGCGCTCCTCGTCCGCCCGACGGCGCGCTTCCTCGGCCCGCACCCGGGCCTCCTCCGCCTGCCGTTCGGCCTCGCGCCGCTGCGCCTCCTCCAGCTCGCGCCGCTTGCGCTCCTCCTCCTCGGCGCGCAGCCGCTCGAGCTGCTCCTGGCGCTCACGCTCCAGGCGCTCCTCCTCGGCCTTGCGGGCGGCCTCTTCCTCGGCCTTGCGCCGGGCCTCCTCCTCGGCGGCCTTGCGCGCCTCCTCCTGGGCCTTCACCTCGGCCTCGGACAGCGGCAGCATCTGGTCGAGCCGGTGCCGGACGACCGTGGTGACGGCCTCGGGCTCCTGGCCGGCGTCGACGACCAGGTAGCGCCCCGGGTCGGACGCGGCCAGCGTGAGGAATCCGGACCGCACGCGCGCGTGGAACTCGGCCGGCTCCGACTCCAGCCGGTCCGGCGCCTCGGTGAACCGCTCGCGCGCGATCTCCGGCGAGACGTCGAGAAGGACGGTCAGGTGCGGTACCAGTCCGTCCGTCGCCCACCTGTTGATGCGCGCGATCTCGGTCGGGGACAGGTCACGCCCAGCCCCCTGGTACGCCACGGAGGAGTCGATGTAACGGTCCGAGACGACCACCGCGCCACGCTCCAGCGCGGGCCGCACCACCGTGTCGACGTGCTCCGCGCGGTCGGCCGCGTACAGCAGTGCCTCCGCCCGGTGCGAGAGGCCCGCGCTCGACACGTCCAGCAGGATCGAGCGCAGCCGCTTGCCGACCGGCGTCGCCCCCGGCTCGCGCGTCACGACGACCTCGTGGCCCTTGGCCCTGATCCACTCGGCGAGCGCCTCGGCCTGGGTGGACTTCCCGGCGCCGTCACCGCCCTCCAGGGCGATGAAGAAACCGGCGGTCGTCGGCTCCTGCACGGGGTCGTCGCCGCCGAGCAGCGCGTCCCGCAGGTCGTGCCGCAGCGGCACGCCGGACCGGTCGTCGATCTTGGCCAGCACCAGCGCGGCCACCGGCAGCAGCAGCGCGCCGACCAGCATCAGCGTGAACGCAGCGCCACCGTGCGCGAAGACGAACTTGCCGCTCTCCAGCCGGTGCGGCCCGACGGCGGCGGCCACCACGGGCGCCAGCAGCGCGCCCAGGGCCACCGAGACCCGTACGACCGCGTGCAGGTGCTCGGTCGTACGGGGCCGGCGGTACTCCTCGGCCTCCTGGTCCAGCAGCGTGTGCCCGGTGTTGGCGGCGACGCCCGCGCCGGCTCCGGCCAGCGCGACGATCAGCAGCACGCTGGTGACGTCCGGGACGAGCCCGGCGGCCAGCAGGGCGACACCGGTGAAGGCGATGGCCAGGGACAGCAGCCGGCGCCGCGACAGGGTCGGCAGCACGGAGGGCGCCGTGCGGATGCCGACGACGACTCCACCGGTCAGCGCGAACACCAGCAGGCCGTACGTCACCGGCCCGCCGCCCAGGTCCTTGGCGTGCAGCACGAACACCGCGACCGCGGCAGCCACCGACCCGGCGACGGCGGCGCAGGCGAGCACCAGCAGCGGGATCGCGCCGGTGCGGCCCTTGTCGACGCCCGCGCCCGTCCTGGGGCGCCGCAGTCCCTCGAGGGGTGAACGCGCGCGTGGCGTACGGGTGTCGGGGAGTTCGAGGTAGGTCAGCACCGACAGGGACGCGGCGAACAGTCCGGCCGCCACGTAGGAGGCGAGGGCTGCCTGGTGCTGGGCGAACCAGTCGATCCCGGCGCCCAGCAGGTTGTTGACGAGCGAGGCGACGACCAGCGCGGCGGCCGCGAGGGGAATGGCGACGAAGCTCGTACGCAGCGACAGCCTGCGCAGGGCGTCCAGGTGGTCCGGCAGCGGTCGTACCGTCGCGCCCTCCGGGGGCGGGGCGGGCAGCAGCGCGGGCGCAGCGCTCTCGCGGCACACCGTCCAGAAGCGCTCGGCGACACCGGTGACGAACGCGGTGACCAGGATCATGGCCAGCGCGTCGTCGGGCATCCAGTCGATCCACAGCGGCGCCACGATGAGCACCGCGGCCCGCAGACCGTCCGCGCCGACCATGGTCCAGCGGCGGTCGAGCGGGCCCTCGTGTGAGGTGAGCGAGGTGAGCGGGCCGAGGAGGACGGCCCCGAAGAGCAGCGTCGCCAGGATGCGCACCCCGAACACGGTCGCCACCGCGAACGCCACACCGCGGTACCCGCCGCCGAACGAGCCCTCGGCGATCGCCGCCTGGAGGGCGAGAACGACCAGCACCAGGAGGGCGAGGGTGTCGCCGACACCTCCCACGAGTTGCGCACTCCACAGCCGTTTCAACTGCGGCCGGCGCAGCAGGGCGCGAACGGCGCGCTCGCGGGAGTCCGCGACAAGGGCGTCGTCGGGGGCCGGGTGGTGGGCCGTTGGCTGCTCGCCTCGCGTCATGCTTTCAGCCTATCGGGACCAACTGACAGCACGGGGCGCGCGTCCACGCGTGCGCACGCCCCGACACCAAAGTGATGCCGGGGCGTTCCTTTCGCGAAGCCGACGTGAAGAATCCACGACGAACCCGCGCCGATCCCGTGCCGTCGACCGCGGTGCCGTCAACCGCGGTGCCATCGACCGCAGTGCCGTCGGCCCGGGCTCCGGGGAGACCTTCGGGCCCGGCCTCCGGGCGGGCCCGAAGGCTGAGGCTCGGCCTCCGGACCGCGCCCTCGGGCTCAGTCCTCGGACGCCGTCTTCGCAGCCGTCGCCTTCTTGGCTGCCGCCGTCGTCTTCTTGGCCGCCGTCTTCTTCGCGGTCGTCGTCTTGGCCGCGGTCTTCTTTGCGGCCGTCGCCTTCTTGGCCGGAGCCTTCTTCGCGGGCGCCTTCTTGGCCGTCTTCTTGGCGGGCGTCTTCGCCCGCTTCTCGGCGAGCAGCTCGAAGCCGCGCTCCGGGGTGATGTCCTCGACACTGTCGCCGGAGCGCAGGGTCGCGTTGGTCTCCCCGTCGGTGACGTACGGCCCGAAGCGACCGTCCTTGACGACGACCGGCTTCGCGCTGACCGGGTCCTCGCCCAGTTCCTTCAGCGGCGGCTTGGCGGCGGCGCGGCCACGCTGCTTGGGCTGGGAGTAGATTTCCAGCGCCTCTTCGAGGGTGATCGTGAAGAGCTGGTCCTCGGTCTGCAGCGAGCGCGAGTCCGTGCCCTTCTTCAGGTACGGCCCGTAGCGCCCGTTCTGCGCGGTGATCTCCACGCCCTCGGCGTCCTTGCCGACGACACGCGGCAGCGACATCAGCCTGAGCGCGTCCTCGATCGTCACCGTGTCCAGGGACATCGACTTGAACAGCGAGGCCGTACGCGGCTTGACGGCGTTCTTGCCGGTCTTCGGGGTGCCCTCGGGGAGCACCTCGGTGACGTACGGGCCGTAGCGGCCGTCCCTGGCGATGATCTGGTGACCCGTCGACGGGTCGGCACCGAGCTCGAAGTCACCGCTCGGCTTGGCGAGCAGCTCCTCCGCGAGCTCGACGCCCAGTTCGTCCGGGGGAAGGTCCTCGGGCACGTCGGCACGCTGGTGGTTCTCGGAGTCCTTCTCGCCGCGCTCGATGTACGGCCCGTAGCGTCCGACCCGCAGCACGATGTCGTTGCCCACGGGGAACGACGACACCTCGCGCGCGTCGATCGCGCCCAGGTCGGTCACGAGCTCCTTGAGTCCGCCGAGGTGGTCCCCGTCGCCGTTGCCGGCGTCCGCGGCGCCGCCCGCACCGGAGCCCTCGCCGAAGCCGAAGTAGAACCGCTTCAGCCACGGCACGGCCTGCGCCTCACCGCGGGCGATGCGGTCGAGGTCGTCCTCCATGCGGGCGGTGAAGTCGTAGTCGACGAGCCTGCCGAAGTGCTTCTCCAGGAGGTTGACCACGGCGAAGGACAGGAAGGACGGGACGAGTGCCGTGCCCTTCTTGAAGACGTAGCCGCGGTCGAGGATCGTGCCGATGATCGACGCGTACGTCGACGGGCGGCCGATCTCGCGCTCTTCGAGCTCCTTGACGAGGCTGGCCTCGGTGTAGCGGGCCGGGGGCTTGGTGGCGTGCCCGTCGACCGTGATCTCCTCGGCCGTCAGCGCGTCGCCCTCGGCGACCTGGGGCAGGCGACGCTCACGGTCGTCGAGCTCGGCGTTCGGGTCGTCGGCGCCCTCGACGTACGCCTTCAGGAAGCCGTGGAAGGTGATCGTCTTGCCCGACGCGCTGAACTCGACGTCGCGGCCGTCGGCGGCCCTGCCACCGATCTTCACGGTGACGGAGTTCCCGGTCGCGTCCTTCATCTGGGAGGCGACGGTCCGCTTCCAGATCAGCTCGTAGAGCTTGAACTGGTCGCCGGTCAGACCCGTCTCGGCCGGAGTGCGGAAACGATCACCCGAAGGCCGGATCGCCTCGTGCGCCTCCTGCGCGTTCTTGACCTTCCCGGCGTACGTGCGCGGCTGGGCCGGCAGGTAGTCGGCGCCGTACAGCTGCGTGACCTGGGCGCGGGCCGCCCTGACGGCGGTCTCGCTCAGCGTCGTGGAGTCCGTACGCATGTACGTGATGTAGCCGTTCTCGTACAGCTTCTGGGCGACCTGCATGGTCGCCTTCGCGCCGAAACCGAGCTTGCGGCTGGCCTCCTGCTGCAGCGTCGTCGTACGGAACGGGGCGTACGGCGAGCGGCGGTACGGCTTCGACTCGACGGAGCGGACGGCGAACCGCGTGTTCTCCAGGGCGGCCGCCAGGGCGCGGACGTTCGCCTCGTCGAGGTGGAGGATGTTCGCGCTCTTGAGTTGTCCCAGGGAGTCGAAGTCGCGGCCCTGCGCGACCCGCCTGCCGTCGACGGCCTGGAGGCGGGCGACCAGCGACGACGGGTCCGACGAATCTCCCACGCGGCCGGTCGCGAAGGTGCCCGTCAGGTCCCAGTACTCAGCAGAACGAAACGCGATGCGCTCGCGTTCCCGCTCCACCACGAGTCGTGTGGCGACCGACTGGACGCGGCCGGCCGACAGGCGCGGCATGACCTTCTTCCACAGGACCGGCGAGACCTCGTAGCCGTAGAGACGGTCGAGGATGCGGCGGGTCTCCTGGGCGTCGACCATGCGCTGGTTGAGGTCGCGCGGATTGGCGACGGCCGCGCGGATCGCGTCCTTGGTGATCTCGTGGAACACCATGCGCTTGACCGGGACCTTGGGCTTCAGCACCTCCAGGAGGTGCCACGCGATGGCCTCGCCCTCGCGGTCCTCATCGGTCGCGAGGAAGAGTTCGTCGGAGTCGCGCAGCAGGTCCTTGAGCTTCTTGACCTGTGCCTTCTTGTCGGCGTTGATCACGTAGATCGGCTGGAAGTCGTTGTCGACGTCCACGCCGAGGCGGCGCACCTCGCCGGTGTACTGCTCCGGCACCTCCGCCGCGCCGTTGGGGAGGTCGCGGATGTGCCCGACGCTCGCTTCGACGACGTATCCGGGGCCGAGATAGCCCTTGATCGTCTTCGCCTTGGCGGGCGACTCGACGATGACGAGTCGGCGGCCGCCCTGTGCGGTCTCGCTGGTCGGGGACAACTTCGCTCTTCTCTCCGGTCGAGGCTGGGGCCTTCCCAGGGGACCTTCGTCCCGGGGTCGGGTCATGGTGACGCTGCGGAGTGTGACGGTACATCCCGCCCCCGTGTCAAACGGGAAAAGCCCGCAACGGCCACTCGAACGGTAACCCGACTACCGCCATTCCTGCCGCCCGGAGTGCCCACCGGTCCTTTCGGGGCTGTCCGGAGGGCGACCTCCCCTTCACCGCGTTCGCGGCCAGGTCACAGCCCGGCCGACGGCTTCGCCGCGTTCCTCAGAGGTGCGTGAAGCACCATGTGCCGAGGGCCCAGACCTCCGGTAGTGACCTGTGGATAACCTCGCTGACCTGCGTGCTTTCTGCGGTGCTGATTGTGTGAAAGTTGTTGAGATGGCTGGCGAATGGATAGGGTCTCCTGGTGACCGAGACCATCGTGCTGGAGCTTCCGGGGATGCCGGAACCCTCTGTGCTGCGCCGGGTTGAGGTCGATGGGAAGTGCCTGGTCAGCCGCGGTGTGTCGGTGTTGTTCGTGTATGACGCGGCGGATCGCGGGATGCGTAATCTCGCGGTGGTGGCCGTCACTGATGCGGGCGTCGCGGTTCAGGAAGCGGCCACCGCCTTCGGGTTGACCCCGCAGTACGTGTCGATGCTTCGCGGGCGGGCCCGCCGGGATGGCTCGGCCGGCCTGGTCAAGCCGATGGGGCGGCGCCCGAAGCTGTCTCCGCGTCAAGTGGAGCAGGCCCGGCGGTGGGCCGGTCAGGGATGGTCTCAGGAACAGATCGCGGCGCGGTTGGGCATCCACCGCTCCCAGATCAGCCTGCTGCTCGCCAGGCATGGCGCGATAGCGCCACAACCTGAACTCCAGCTGCCTGCCGAGGGAGCGGAGCAGCCCGGGCCGGCCGGGGACGCTGCTCCAGAGCTGGAGGGTGTGCGGGCTGGGCAGGTCCGCTCGCGGTATGCAGGGGCGATGCTGGGGCATGCGTTCCTGGCCCGCTCCGGAGTGCCGGATACCTTCGCCTCGTTGCGGACGACCTCGTCGCGCGAGGCTGATGACGCCGCGTTGTTGTGCGCGGTGACGTTGGCGTTCGGGCTGGGGATCTCCTCGCTCGAAGGGGCGAAACTGCTGGACCGGCGGGAGGCCGGCGCGCTGGCGGGCCTGGCCCGCCTCCCGGAGTTGCGCACGCTGCGCCCGCAGCTGGCGGCGATCGCCGATGCGTGCGATCCCCTGGCGGTGCAGCGGCAGCTGGCCGCGGCGATGCTGGCCGTGGACGCGCCCGCGCTGGGCGTGTACTACGTGGACGATCACTTCGTGCCCTATGCCGGGGCCCGCCCGGTGGGCCGGGGCTGGAACAACAAACGCAAGCAGGCCCAGAAGGGCCACGGTGACACGCTCGTCACCGACTACCGGGGCCGCGCGGTGGCGTTCCTCACCGGCGAGCCCTCGGGGCTGACCCGGACCCTGCCCGAGGCACTGGAACAACTGCGGGCCATCACCGGCCCCGCGGCGAAACTGATGCTCGGCTTCGACCGCGGCGGCGCCTACGCGAGCGTGTTCAACGTCTGCCGGTCCTTCGAGACCGACTGGATCACCTACCGGCGCGGCAAACTGAAGATCTCCCTCATCAAGCCCACCGCCCACCCCTACCCTTCCCCCGGAGCCGGAGCCGGAGCCGGAGCCGGAGCCGGAGCCGGAGCCGGAGCCGGAGCCGGAGCCGGAGCCGGAGCCGGAGCCGGAGCCGGAGCCGGAGCCGGAGCCGGAGCCGGAGCCGAAGCCGGAGCCGAAGCCGAAGCCGGATCGGGCGAGGTGGTGTATCTGGCGGATGAGCTGGTGGAGTTCGACGGCTACGGAGTGTGCCGGCAGCTTTCCCTGTTCGAGGACGGGGTGCTGCGACTGCAGGTGCTGACCAGTGACATGACCGCGGGCGCCGCGTCGCTGCTTGCCTGGCTGCGCTCGCGCTGGCGGATCGAGAACGCCATCAAGGACCTGGCCCGCCTGCACGGCATCGACTGGCTGTGCGACTACCGCATGACCGAAACCGATGACACCACACCGGTCGACAACCCCGCCCGCGCCGCCGCCCTGCAGACCGTCCGCGACCGGGAAAAGGACCTCGCCGCCGCCGAACGCCGCCTGGCCCGCCTCATCGAGTCCCCGCTCCGCCCCGTCGCGAAGATCAACCAGCAGATCCCCGCCGCCCGCACCGACGTGGACGAGGCCAAAAAGGCCCTGACCACCGCCAAGACCGAGCTGAAGCAGATCTCGGTCAAGATCCCCGCCAACCAGCTCCACCCCGGCCGGCAGCGTGCCCTGCCCGCGACCGGGCGGCGCACCCTCCAGATGGTGCTGCGGATGCTGGCCTACAACACCGAACTCTGGCTCGCCGACCGCCTCAACAACTACCTGCGCGACAACAACGAGTACCGGACCCTGACCCGCAGCCTCTTCCACCTCCACGGCACCCTCGACTACCAGCCGAAGAAGATCACCGTCACCCTCGACCCACCCGGCAGCCCCCGCCTGACCCACGCCCTGACCCTGCTGATCGACGAAATCAACCAGACCCCACCCCACCTCCCCGGCGACCCCCGCCCGATCACCTACCACCTCACCCCGACTCAACAGTGATCAAGAACCCGATTCCGGAGGTCTGGGGCCAGCGCGATCACCGCGGCAAGCGTCGCGACCGTCGCCGATGCGACAGGGCTCACACCATGGGCGACGGGTTCGCGGTGCCGCACGCGCGCCGCGATCCACACCAGCAGTCCGCCCCCGAACAGGGCGAACACCACTCCTGCGAAGATCGCCGGTCCGCTTTCCATGGCCGCCCGTGCCTCTTTTCTCCCGTCCGGGTGTGCTCAGCCCGTGGAGGCTGACACGCACGGGCGGCGGGCAGGCGAACCCGAGGTGAACGCGGAGCTGCCGGGGCCGTGGACTCCCCCGGCCGCTGCCCGGTTCGTCCCTCTCCTCGACGTCCGGCGGGCGCCGCACCGAGCCGGCACGGGTAATTTTCCGGTCGTCTTCTTTTGTCTTTTTTGACGTGCAGGTGGAAACCGCGCGCGCGTCCCCGCCGCGCTCCGTGCCGCTCTCGCCGTGCGGGGTGGGCTGCCCCGGTGCTCCCCCGCTCAGACCGGCTCGATGAATCCCTGTTCCACCAGCAGCCGGATCTGCGCGGGCGTGCGGTCGCGCAGGAGCACCGGGTCCTCGCCGACCAGCTGGGCGATGGCGTCCAGGATGCGGCCAGCGCTCAGTGTGCCGTCGCAGACGCCGGCGAAGCCCGCGCCGACCGTGTCGACCTTGGTGGCCCGCCGCATGCCGCGGTTCTGGCGCAGCACCACGTGCTCGGGGTCCTCGGCCCCGGGCAGTCCGACCTGCTCCTGCACGATCTCCGGGGCGAGCCTGAAGTGCCCCGCGAGCAGGGCCGCGTCGTCGTGCTCCCGAAGGTGGTCGAGGCGGTCGAAGTGCGCCCGGACGGTGTCGCCGAGCGGTTGTTCGACCGGGTGCGGCCACTCCTCCACGGTGACCGAGGGCACGGCGGCGTCCGTCCTGCGCAGCGTGATCCAGCCGAAGCCCACGCCCCGCACCTTGCGTGCCTCGAACTCGTCCAGCCACGCGTCGTACCGCGCCTGGTACTCGACCGGGTCGGCCCGGTGGTCGCCGGCGTCCCTGAGCCACAGCTCGGCGTACTGCGTGACGTCCTGCACCTCACGCTGCACGATCCAGGCGTCGCACCCGCGCGGCACCCAGGACCTCAGCCTGTCCTGCCAGTCCTCCCCCTCCACGTGCTGCCAGTTGGCGAGGAACTGCGCGAACCCGCCTTCACGCAGTCGATCCCCCGCCTGCTGAACGAGCGTGCGGCACAGATCGTCCCCGCCCATACCGCCGTCGCGGTAGGTGAGCCGCGCACCCGGCGAGATCACGAACGGCGGGTTCGACACGATGAGGTCGTACGTCTCGTCGTCCCGGACCGGCTCGAACAGTGACCCCTCGCGCAGCTCGGCGGCCGGGGCGCCGGACAGGGCCAGCGTCAGCGCGGTGATGTGCAGCGCGCGCGGGTTGAGGTCGGTCGCCGTCACGCGGGTGGCGTGGTGTGCCGCGTGCAGCGCCTGGATGCCGGACCCCGTGCCGAGATCGAGGGCGGCGGAGACGGGCGTACGGACCGTGATGCCCGCGAGGGTCGTGGAGGCGCCGCCGACCCCGAGGACGACCCCCTCCTCGCGGCTGCCGATGCCGCCCGCGCCGCCGACCGCGCACCCCAGGTCGGACACGATGAACCAGTCCTCGCCGTCGGGACCGCCGTACGGCCGTACGTCCACCGTCGCGGCGACGGCGTCCTCGGCGCCCGCGCCGACGCGCACCAGCCAGCCTGCCTCGACGCACTCGGCGACGGGCAGAACGTCCGCCACGCGTGCGTGGAGCACGGGTTGCTGCAACAGGAACAGCCGTACGAGCGTCTCCAGCGGCGTGTCGCCCCGGGTGGCCCGGAGGGCGGGCACCGTCTCACTGCGTGCGAGTGCCGCGTACGCGGGGGCGCCGAGCAGCTCGAGCAGACCGTCGGCGGTGAAGGAGGCCCCGAGCAGGGCGTCCCGCAGCCGGACGGTGACGTCGGCGCGGTCGGTGGCCGGGAGGGCGGACAGAGCGGGCAGGCCGGAGTTACTCACGCCCCCATTGTGACCCGCGGGACGCGGACACCGCTGCCCCGCCGCGGGACTTCGACTCGCCGCCGGCGGACCTCAGCTCGCTGTGGCGGGCGTCGAGGCGGCGGCCGCCTTGCAGCTGTCCTGCTCGGCCATCGCCTTGCCGACGTCGCCCTCTTCCAGCGTCTTCAGCGCGTCGTTGCCGCTCTGGCTCAGCTTGTCCAGTTCGGTGGCGATGTCCTTGAGGCCGTCGGCGAACTTCGCCTGGTCCTTGATGTTGAGCGCGTCGACCTGCTTCCTGAGGCCGGCGTACGACAACGCGATGCCGTTGAGCTCCGTGACGGCGTTCTGCTGCTTCTTGGCGCCGTTGTCGACGTTCGGCGCCCCGGCCTTGTTCACGGCGGTGCCGATCGCCTTGTAGGCGTCGGACATGGCCTGGAACGCCTCGGCGTCGGTCTTCCGCACCGCTTCCGGCGTGCTGTTGTCCGAGGTCTCCTTCTGGATCGCGGCATTGGCGGCCTCGATCTTCTTGGCCTGCGGCTGCACCGCGTCGCAGACCTGCTTGGCCCAGGCATCCAGCTTGTCGTTGTTGTCGTCGCCGCTACTGCATGACGACAACGCCAGTACCAGTACCGCACCGCCGGACAGTGCGGCCGCGAGCTTCTTGTTCACCGGATTGGTCCCTTCCATGGCTCTCGGCCCCGGAACATACACGCCATGTGGGCTACATCCGCGAGTCGAACATCCACTAAGACCATTATTCACACCATTTGCACCAAGCGAGAGAAGGCTCACGGCGAGGGCGTACGCACGCACGAGGCGGGCGGGCGACGCGTCAGCACGCGCCGTCCGCCCGCCCCTTGAGCAGAGCGTCGTAAGACGGCCTACGAAACCACCGCGGTACCAGCCGAGTTGGACACCCGCTCGGCCTTGTCCTCCTCCCCCACGGCGATCCCGCGCCGTTTGGAGACGTAGACGGCGCCCGCGATCACCAGGAACGCGAGGACGGAAACCATGATCCGCACTCCGATGCTCTTGTCGTCGCCGTAGCTGAACTTGATGACCGCCGGTGCGATCAGCAGCGCCACCAGGTTCATCACCTTCAGCAGCGGGTTGATCGCGGGACCGGCGGTGTCCTTGAAGGGGTCGCCGACCGTGTCACCGATCACCGTCGCGGCATGGGCCTCGCTGCCCTTGCCGCCGTGGTGGCCGTCCTCCACGAGTTTCTTCGCGTTGTCCCACGCACCGCCGGAGTTGGCCAGGAACACGGCCATCAGCGTGCCGGTGCCGATCGCGCCCGCCAGGAACGAGCCCAGCGCGCCGACACCGAGCGTGAACCCGATGAAGATGGGCGCCAGAACGGCGAGCAGGCCGGGCGTGGCGAGCTCGCGCAGGGCGTCCCTGGTGCAGATGTCGACGACCTTGCCGTACTCCGGCGTCTCGCTGTAGTCCATGATCCCGGGCTTCTCACGGAACTGCCGCCGCACCTCGTAGACCACGGAACCCGCCGACCGCGCCACGGCGTTGATCGCGAGCCCCGAGAAGAGGAACACGACCGCCGCGCCGGCGATGAGACCGACGAGGTTGTTGGGCTGCGAGATGTCCATCATCAGCGTCATCGGCGCGCCCGGTCCGCTGAGTTTCTCGCCGACGTCCTGTGCGCCGGTCGTGATCGCATCGCGGTACGACCCGAAGAGCGCCGACGCCGCGAGGACCGCGGTGGCGATGGCGATGCCCTTGGTGATGGCCTTGGTGGTGTTGCCGACGGCGTCCAGGTTGGTGAGCACCTGCGCGCCGGCGCCCTCGACGTCCCCGGACATCTCGGCGATGCCCTGGGCGTTGTCGGAGACCGGTCCGAAGGTGTCCATGGCGACGATCACGCCGACCGTGGTGAGCAGGCCGGTGCCGGCCAGAGCCACGGCGAACAGCGCCAGCATGATCGACGTACCGCCGAGCAGGAACGCCCCGTACACACCGAGTCCGATCAACAGGGCGGTGTAGACGGCCGATTCCAGACCGATGGAGATACCGGCGAGGACGACGGTGGCCGCGCCGGTCAGCGAACTCTTGCCGATGTCCCGCACCGGACGGCGGGTCGTCTCGGTGAAGTAGCCCGTCAGTTGCTGGATCAACGCGGCCAGCACGATGCCGATCGCGACGGCGATGAGCGCGAGGATCCGCGGATCGCCGTCCTTGGCCTTGATCGCCGCGTCGGTGACGCCGTCGAGGTCGGCGTACGTGCCGGGCAGATACACGAAGACGGCCACGGCCACCAGCACGAGCGAGATCACCGCGGAGATGAAGAATCCCCGGTTGATCGCGGTCATGCCACTGCGGTCGGACCGCCTGGGCGCCACGGCGAAGATGCCGACCATGGCGGTGAGCACGCCGATCGCGGGTACGAGCAGCGGGAACGCGAGCCCGGAGTCGCCGAAGGCCGCCTTGCCGAGGATCAGCGCGGCGACCAGGGTCACGGCGTACGACTCGAAAAGGTCGGCCGCCATGCCCGCGCAGTCGCCGACGTTGTCGCCCACGTTGTCGGCGATGGTCGCGGCGTTGCGCGGGTCGTCCTCCGGAATGCCCTTCTCGACCTTGCCGACCAGGTCGGCGCCGACGTCGGCGGCCTTGGTGAAGATGCCGCCGCCGACACGCATGAACATGGCGATCAGGGCGGCCCCGAGGCCAAAGCCCTCGAGCACCTTCGGCGCGTCGGCCGCGTACACCAGCACCACACAGGAGGCGCCCAGCAGACCGAGCCCCACCGTGAACATGCCGACGACGCCGCCCGTACGGAAAGCGATCTTCATTGCTTTGTGTGAGACGGCGGTGAGATCTTTCTCCGGCTCGCCCTCCGCCGGGGTCGCTTCACGCGCCGCGGCGGCGACGCGCACATTGCTGCGCACGGCGAGCCACATGCCGATATAGCCGGTGGCTGCCGAGAATCCCGCGCCGATCAGGAAGAACACCGAGCGTCCGGCGCGCTGATTCCAGTCGTCCGCGGGCAGCAGCATGAGCAGGAAGAACACGACCACGGCGAATACGCCGAGCGTGCGCAGTTGCCGGGCCAGATAGGCGTTCGCGCCTTCCTGGATCGCCGTCGCGATCTTCTTCATGCTGTCGGTGCCCTCGCCCGCCGCGAGCACCTGGCGTACCAGGATGCCCGCGACCACGAGCGCCGCCAGCGCCACAAGGGCGATGACCATCACCATGACGCGGTTGCCGTCGGTCAGTACTGCGGCTGCGAAGGTTGTGGGGTGATCGAACTGCTGAGGGGTAGAAAGCCCCGCCATTCGTCCTCCTTGACGCTTGGGCTGAGCTCAAGATGTGGACGGATTGTAGGTAGCGGAACCTGATCAAAACAGTACGCGGGAATCGGAATTAGCCTTCGCATGCCCCGCAGCAAATGATCGACATCGCGCGATCACGCCCAAAAGGAGTAACGCCCCGAAGGCATTGACGCTTGATCGAATTATCGGGGGATTGATCGTGAATTCCTTCACGAATTCACCGGCGCCGGGCGGTGCGGCCGCACGGAAAACGCCAAGGGCCCTGCTCAGCAGGGCCCTTGGCGATACGAGAGTGGCGTCGGCGACGTCAGGAAAGCACCGCGACCGGTGGTGTGGTCGGCCACGTCATACGGATCAGTCCGCCGTGCTCGCCGGCGGAGACCTCCACGTCGTCGACCAGTCCGCTGATGACCGCGAGGCCCATTTCGTCCTCCTCGGTTTCCGCGTCGGTCTCCCCGTCCGCGACGCCGGAGCCCCGCTCGCCGGGGACCGCGTGCGGCGCCTCGTCGCCGACCTCGATGGAGAACTGCTTCTCCTCCTCGATCAGCAGCACCATCACCGGCGCGGTGATCCCGCCGATCTGGTGCAGCCCGACGGCGCGAGAACACGCCTCACCGACGGCGAGTCGGACCTCGTCGAGGACGGCCTCGTCCACTCCGGCCCTGCGCGCCACCGCTGCCGCCACCAGTCGGGCGGTCCTGACGTGCTCGGGCAGCGCGCTGAAGCGGAGTTCAACGGTGGCCATGCATCCCCCTCGCAACTACGGGCGTGCTGTCGGGAGACCGGGCCGTCGAAAGCCCCGGGCCCCCTCACTCATTGCTGACAGCCCGGGCGGGACTGTGTCCGCCCGGGCCGGTGGTCAGTCGGTGGCTTCCACCGCTTCCTCGACCGAGGTGTGGATCGGGAACACCTTGGTGAGGCCGGTGATACGGAAGATCTTGAGAATGCGCTCCTGGTTGCAGACCAGGCGCAACGAGCCCTCGTGGGCACGCACCCGCTTGAGTCCTCCCACCAGCACGCCGAGCCCGGTGGAGTCGAGGAAGTCCACGCCCTCCATGTCGACGACAAGGTGGAAATTGCCGTCGTTCACCAGCTCGACCAGCTGTTCGCGCAACTTGGGCGCGGTATATACGTCGATTTCGCCACCGACCCTGACGATCGTGCGATCGCCGATGGTCTCGGTCGACAGGGACAGGTCCACGGATCCTCCAGCACCTTGCTATCGAGCGGTCGCCCGTTGGGACACCTCGGCAGAGCCCCCTGGACGGTTCGCCAGCCGCGATGGCATTCAATCACTTACGGCAGGCGTGCACGACGCCTTGGTCCCATTGTCCGTCACGCCAGTGACACACTCGGTGCCGATGGCCAAGAATCACCGATCCGATCGATCCCCGGCGGACCCCGTGTCCCGCCGCTCGCCGGGCGAGATCCTGGACCGGCTCGCCACGGGGCCGAGCCGGGCTTCGCGCATCACTCATACGGAGCACTTGCCCCCACGTGCGGGCCGCCATGCCGTCTGGCCTGATCGGATTCGCCCGGAGGTCATCGCCGCGGTGCAGGCCTGCGGCATCGAACACCCCTGGGCCCACCAGGCACGCGCCGCCGAGCACGCCCTGGACGGCGACTCCGTGGTCGTCGCGACCGGCACGGCGTCCGGCAAGTCGCTCGCCTATCTCGTCCCGGTCCTCTCGACGCTCCTGGACGGCTCCGAGGCCCCGAACGGACGCGGCGCCACCGCCCTGTACCTGGCGCCCACGAAGGCCCTCGCGGCAGATCAGTGCCGCTCAGTGAAGGAACTTTCACAACCGCTGGGCAATTCGGTACGCCCCGCCGTGTACGACGGCGATACTCCGTTCGAGGAGCGGGAGTGGGTGCGCCAGTACGCCAACTACGTCCTCACCAACCCCGACATGCTGCACCGCGGCATACTTCCGTCCCACCCTCGCTGGTCCTCCTTCCTGAAGTCGCTGAAGTACGTCGTCATCGACGAGTGCCACACCTATCGCGGAGTCTTCGGCTCCCACGTCGCCCAGGTACTGCGCCGCCTGCGCCGCCTCTGCGCCCGGTACGGCGCCTCTCCCGTCTTCCTGCTGGCCTCCGCCACCGCCGCGGAGCCCTCGGTGGCCGCCCGCCGCCTCACCGGGCTCCCGGTGGTGGAGGTCGCCGACGACGCCTCACCTCGCGGCGAACTGGTGTTCGCCCTGTGGGAGCCTCCGCTCACCGAGATGCAGGGCGAGAAGGGAGCCCCGGTCCGCCGCACCGCCACCGCCGAGACCGCCGACCTGCTGACCGACCTCGCCGTCCAGGGCGTCCGCACGGTCGCCTTCGTACGCTCCCGGCGTGGCGCCGAGCTGATCTCGGTGATCACCCAGGAACGGCTGGCCGAGATCGACCGTTCACTCGCGCGGCGTGTCGCGGCGTACCGCGGCGGCTACCTCCCCGAGGAACGCCGCGCCCTGGAACAAGCGCTGCACTCCGGCGAACTCCTGGGCCTCGCCGCCACCACCGCGCTCGAACTCGGCATCGACGTCTCCGGCCTCGACGCCGTACTGATCGCCGGCTACCCGGGCACGCGCGCCTCCCTGTGGCAGCAGGCGGGCCGGGCGGGACGGTCCGGCCAGGGTGCCCTCGCCGTCCTGATCGCCCGTGACGATCCGCTGGACACCTTCCTCGTCCATCACCCCGAGGCCCTGTTCGACCAGCCCGTGGAGTCCACGGTCCTCGATCCCGACAACCCGTACGTCCTCGCCCCCCACCTGTGCGCGGCGGCCGCGGAGCTGCCCCTGGTGGACGAGGACCTGGAGCTCTTCGGCCCCGCCAGCGTGGAGCTGCTCCCCCAGCTCGAGGCCGCGAAGCTGCTACGCCGCCGGACGAAGGCCTGGCACTGGACCCGCCGGGAACGGGCCGCCGACCTGACCGACATCCGCGGCGGGGGCGGACAGCCGGTCCGGATCGTCGAGGCCGGCACGGGCCGGCTGCTGGGCACGGTCGACGAGGGCGCCGCCCACACGACCGTCCACGAGGGCGCGGTGCACCTGCATCAGGGCCGTACGTACCTGGTGCGCTCCCTCGACCTGGAGGACTCGGTCGCCCTGGTCGAGCAGGCGAGCCCGTCGTATTCGACGGTGGCCCGCGACACGACGTCGATCACCGTCCTGGAGACGGACACCGAGATCCCCTGGGGCAGCGGCCGCCTCTGCTACGGCTCCGTCGAGGTCACCAACCAAGTGGTCTCCTTCCTGCGTCGGCGTCTCATCACCGGCGAAGTGCTCGGCGAGACGAAACTCGATCTCCCGCCCCGAACGCTCCGCACCCGCGCCGTGTGGTGGACGGTCACCGAGGACCAGCTGGACGAGGCCCGGATCAACCCCGAGATCCTCGGTGGCGCCCTGCACGCCGCCGAGCACGCGTCGATCGGCATGCTGCCCCTGTTCGCCACGTGCGACCGCTGGGACATCGGCGGCGTGTCGATCCCCCTGCACCCCGACACCCTCCTCCCGACGGTCTTCGTCTACGACGGCCATCCCGGCGGCGCCGGCTTCGCGGAGCGGGCCTTCCACACGGCCCGCGCCTGGCTGACGGCCACCCGCCAGGCCATCGCGTCCTGCGAGTGCGACGCCGGCTGCCCTTCCTGCATCCAGTCCCCCAAGTGCGGCAACGGCAACGACCCACTGCACAAACGGGGGGCGGTACGGCTGCTCACGGTGCTCCTGCGGGGGGCGCCGGAGGAGAAGCCCGCGGAGGAGGCGGACGGCGGGCCGGCGGTGGCGGAGCGGACGCCGTAAGGCCAGCCTCCGGCGCCGAATCCGCAGCATCCGCCGACGGGGCCCGACCTGTGGCACCAGACGGGCCGGGCGGTGGGATCGACCCTCCGGGGCCCGCGAGTCCCGGAGGCCTCGCACGTCCCGAACGCCCCCCGAGCCCTGGTGGTCTCGCAAGCTCCGCAGACCCCGCGAGCTCTCCGGACCCGGCAAGGCCCGCGTGCTCAGGCCCCGGAAGCCCCGGAAGCCCCGGAAGCCCGGCCAGCCCCGGAGGCCCCGCAGACCCCGGAGGCCCCGCTCGTGCCCTGACCTCGGCCACGAACGGTCCCTGTCCCGACGCCACTGTCACATCGGAGACCTCGCCCACGACCACGCACCGCACGAGACGCGCACCCTGGGCTCCGGTCACCCTGTCGGCCCGGGCGCAGGCGGCCGTGCCGCCCTCCGCCCAGTGGTCCGCCGCCGCGAGCGCCGCGAGATCCGCCCCGCCCGCCGCCCGGTGCCGGGTCACGACGGCCTGCCCCAGTGCGAGTACGACGCCGAACACGACGCACAGCACACCGATCGCCCCGATACTCCAGACGGTGGCGGAACCCCGGTCGGAACGCAGAGCGAGCGCATGTCCCCGGCCGGGTGCGAACCCACCGCCGACGCCCGCTCGACGGCGAAGCACGGACCGCAGCCCGGCAGCGGCCCCGCACCCCGCACGGTGTCGGCGGCCTGTGGCCAACCCCGACCCGCCTGCCCCCCGAACCGACACACCCGCGCCGGATCCTGTCCCACACTCGGCAGCGACCCGACAGCCCACACCGTGCCGCCAGCGCGTGGCCAACCCCGACCCCCCTGCCCACCAAGCCGACGTACCCGCGTCGGATCCTGGCCCCCGGTCGGCAGCGCCCCCGCAGCTCGAAGGGTCGCCTCGCATCACCCCGCCTCCGTCCCTTCCACCGTCTCCTCCGCCAAGGCCACGGCTTCTTCCCTCACCTCGAAGGGCAGGCCGTGCAGCACAGGCGGTCTCGCCACCACCGCCACGCGGACCTGGTCCCCCTCCCGGCTGACCGTGACCTTCGCTCCGCGCGGCGCCACCTCACGGGTCACACTGACCACCGCATCGGTCGGGTCCTGGCGGGCTGCAACGCGGGCGCCCGTCCGCGCCGCGTCCACGCACTGGATTTGGGCACCGATCACGAGCAGCCCCCACACCAGCGCCATCGCGAACATCACGAGTACGGGCAGCACCACGGCCGACTCCGCCGTCACGAACCCGCTGTCCGTCCCGCGCTCACGCCCCCGCATCGAGGGCCCGTTTCACGATGCCCTGCAACTCCGCGGTGACCTCCCCGCTGGTGACCACCTTGTAGAGGATCACGGCGAACGCCACCGCCGCGACGATCCCCATCGCGTACTCGGAGGTGACCATTCCCGCATCCCTCCGCGCCGTACGCACCCTGCACACCACGGCACGCATCCGCGCCCGAACCGCCTTGCACATCTCAACCCCCGTTGGGATCAGTACTGCTCGCTCTGTTCTGTCTCGATGACTGCTGACTGCTCAGTGCCGACCGCTCACTGCTCGTTCCCGGCGACCGGCCGTTGTGCCGCGCCCGTCATCCACCACCCCCTCCCAGCACCCCGCCCGCGAGTCCGATGACCACGGGCAGGACGCCGATCGTGATGAACGCGGGCAGGAAGCACAGCCCCACCGGCGCGGTGACCATCACGGCCGCCCGGCGAGCCCGTGCCGTCGCGGTGCGCCCCCAGTCGGCACGGGCGTCCGCGGCCAGCCGGGCGACCGGCCCGGCCGCGGGAAGTCCGGACACGCCGGCCCGTGCCAGCAACCGGGCCAGGGCCTCCGCCCCCGGTATCGAGGCGAGCCTCCGCCACGCCTCGCCCGGTTCGCCGCCGAGCCGCACCTCGGCCGCGCCGCGTGCCAGCCCTTCCCCGACCGGGCCGCCCAGTGCCTCCCCGACGGCCTGCGCCGCGATCACCGGGCCGGCGCCCGCCACGATGCAGGCCGCCAAAAGGTCCGCGGCTAGCGGGAGTTGCCGTGCCGCCTCACGGGCGTCGAACGCCGCCACGGCGTCGGCGGTCCGCTGGCGGCCACGCCATCGCCACAGCCCGACCGCGACGGCCAGCCCCACCACCACACCCACCACCCCGCCGACCAGAACCCACCCGGCGCACACCACTGCTGCCATCGGCGACCACCGCCGGACCTCTTCCCGCATCGCGAACCGCGGTGCGGTGGGTGTCACTTGCACCACCGCCGCCATGTCCACCAGCCGCCTCCGGACCTGCCGGTCACGGCGCATCGCCTCCAGCCACCGGATCAGCCACCCGAGGACCAGCAGCGCCCCCAAGGCCACCCCCAGCCTGTGGACAACCTCCGCGCTCACACCGCCTCCGCTCCCCGCACGATCCGCATCGCCCACCACATCCCCAAGCCCTCCAGCAGGCCGCCGATCAGCAGACAGCCCAGCCCGGGTCCGGTGTGCAGCAGCACATGCAGCGGATCAGCGCCGAGGGCGACCCCGAGCAGCAGGCCCAGGGCCGGCAGCCCCGCGAGCATCACCGCGGTGGAACGGGCGCCCGACAACTGGGCACGCAGGTCGGCCCGCTGGTCCCGTTCGGCACGCAGTGCCCCTTCGAGACGATCCAGTCCGGCCGCGAGGCCCGCGCCCTGGTCCACGGCCACCCGCCAGCAGGCCGCCAGGCCCAACAACCCGTCGGCGCCCGGCTGCCGGGCCGCTCCCGCGAGTGCGCCCGGGACATCGCCTCCGAACCGTGCCGCCGCCAGCACCGCGGCCTGTGCCTCACCGAGGCCTCCGGAGTCGTGCACGGCACTCAGCAGTGCCTCGCCCGGTTGTCGCCCGGCGCGCACTTCCCCGGCGAGCGCTCCGCAGAGTGTGATCACCGCGTCCCCTCGACGCTCCCGCCCTCGCCGCGCCTGAGCGGCCAGCCGCACCCGCCGGAGCAGTGGCACCCCGGCCGCCCCGGCGACGACCGGCAGCACCGATGCACCCAGGACCGCCAGTACGAGCCCGACGGCCAGTGCCCACCACTCGGCCCTCAGCCGCCCACGCAGGCGTCGCAGCCCACCGGCCAACCGGTGCCACGAAGGCGGCCCGGCCCCGACCACGCCGCCTCCCGCGAGCAGCAACTGCACGCGCCGCGAGCCGGAGTGCCGCTCACCCAGCAGCCACACCGCCGCCCCGGCACACACCACGGCAGCGCCCAGCGACGTCTGCCCCAGCGACACCTCTCCCATGGACACCTCACCCATCCTGTTCACCGTCCCTCTCCACCTCGCCGCACCCACACCTGCACCCACACCTCAACTCGCCCGGCACTCCCGCCCCAACGCACGGCCCTCGTCTCCCACCGCACCGCCGCCCCCGCTCCGGAGCAACTCCCGCAGCCGCTCCCACCCCCGCTCGTACGCGAACGCCTCCTCGCCCCATCGCAGCGCCGGCACTGTCCGCACCAGCCCCGACGGGTCCCGCTCCAGCACATGCACCTCGGCGACGCGTCGCAGGCCGGCCCGGTCCCGTGCCAGGTGCAGGACCACCGACAGCGCGGCCGCCAACTGGCTGTGCAGTGCGGCCCGGTCGAGCCCCGCGGCCGTGCCCAGGGCCTCCAGCCGGGTCGGCACGTCGGCCGCGGCGTTCGCGTGCACGGTTCCGCAGCCGCCCTCATGGCCGGTGTTCAACGCGGCGAGCAGATGCACCACTTCGGGACCTCGCACCTCACCCACCACCAGCCGGTCCGGTCGCATCCGCAGCGCCTGGCGCACCAGGTCCTGGAGTGTGACGAGCCCCGCGCCCTCCTGGTTGGCGGGTCTGCTCTCCAGCCGTACGACGTGCGGATGGTCGGGCCGAAGCTCCGCCGAGTCCTCGGCGAGGACGATTCGCTCACCAGGTCCGACGAGCCCCAGCAGGGCGCTCAGCAGAGTCGTCTTCCCGAACCTGAGACAGTGACCCCTCTGGTCCGGCAGACTCGGAGGTATGAGCCCAACTCTCCGCTCCGCCGTCGACGTTGCCGCAGGTGGAAAGACCCGCGCCGTCATCTACGCCCGCATCAGCCAGGACCGCACCGGCGCCGGCCTCGGCGTCGACCGGCAGCGCGAGGACTGCGAGGCCCTCGCGGAACGTAACGGCTGGGACGTCGTCGAGGTGTACGTCGACAACGACATCTCCGCGTTCTCCGGGAAGAAGCGCCCGGCCTACCGGCAGATGCTCGCCGCCCTCGACGAGGGCAAGGCGACCGTCGTCATCGTCTGGCACACCGACCGGCTCACCCGCTCGATCGTCGAACTCGAGGAGTACATCGAGCTGTCCGACCGCCGCGGCATCGCCACGCACACAGTGCAGGCCGGGACGATCGACCTCGCCACGCCGTCCGGGCGGATGACCGCGCGGATCCTCGGCGCCGTCGCCCGCCAGGAGTCCGAGCACAAGGGGCACCGCGTGGCCCGGGCCCGGCAGCAGAAGGCCATGGCCGGCGAATGGGCGGGCGGGGTCCGCCCGTTCGGGTGGGGCGTGCCCACCGGCGAGGTGAAGAAGCGGGTCGACCGGAAGACCGGCGACGAGGGCGAGGTGCCCGAGCTCGACATGATGAAG
The DNA here is from genome assembly GCF_041435115.1 of Streptomyces sp. NBC_00289. Lineage (NCBI taxonomy): Bacteria > Bacillati > Actinomycetota > Actinomycetes > Kitasatosporales > Streptomycetaceae > Streptomyces > Streptomyces sp. NBC_00289. The sequence continues at coordinate 4,811,184 of NZ_CP108046.1, forward strand.
GCCGTGCCCGAGGAAGCCGAGGCGCTGCGCCTGTGGACAGACACGATCCTGTCCGGCGGGTCGATCCGGTCCCTCGTGAAGTGGTGCGCCGACAAGGGCGTGACGACGAGCCGCGGGAATCCGGTCACGCACAGCGATATGCGGGAGATGCTGATGCGGCCGCGCAACGCGGGCATCGCCGTCTACCGGGGCGAGGAGGTCGGCCGCGGGAAGTGGGAGGCGATCGTCGACGAGGCGAAGTACCGGGCCGTCGTCGCGATCCTGTCCGACCCGGGCCGCACGGTGAACCGTGGTGCGCAGCCGAAGTGGGTGGGGTCGCTCCTGTACGTGTGCGGCCGCGGGGAGTGCGGCGCGGGGATGACGGTCACGCAGTCCGGGGGCCGCCGGTTCCCCAGCTACCGCTGCCCGACCGGGCACGGCGGCGGCCGGCGGGCTGAGGTCGTCGACAAGTACGTTGAGGACACGATCGTCGAGCGGCTGTCACGCGACGACGCGCACGAGCTGTTGCTGCCCGGGCCGGACGAGGTGGATGTGGCCGGCCTGCAGGCGGAGAGTGAGGTCATCCGCCGGCGCATGACGGATCTGGCGGGCCTGTTCGGTGCGGGGCAGCTGGAGCTGGGGCCGTTCACTGAGGGCATGGACACGGCGCGCGGCCAGCTGGAGGGCGTGACGCAGCAGCTGGCCCGGGCGGCGACGCGGGATCCGCTCGTCGACTTGGTGGGGGCGCCGGATGTGCGGAAGGCGTGGAAGGCGCTGGGGCTGGACCGGCAGCGCAACGTGCTGCGGGCACTGGTCGAGGTGACGCTGAAGACGCCCCGCCCGGGCCGCATGCCGGACGGTGGGTACTTCGACTACGAGGCCGTCGTTTTCCAGTGGAAGCGGGGCTCTCGCTGAGCGGCCCTCGGCCGTGTCGCTCCTTGACTACTTAGACATCCCCTTCCATTGACCGTTCTCCTCCTCCGTAGGTGGGTGGCCCGTCTCCTCTTCGACCAGCCTGTGCCACTCCTCGGCCATAAATTGCCCTGCCCAATTTTGGCGCTCTTCAAGGGTGCTTGATGAGGGCTCCGCTTCCTTCTCTGCATCTTCAACCCAGTACTGCCTCATCCCTCTATGAGTCAGGATGTTCACCACTTCCTGATCCATGATCTCGTGCCTCGCCGCTACCTTCAGCAGGGCATTCGCCGCCTCATGAGTACGACGTACAGCGGCGCGTAGCGCCTCTCGCGCGTCTTCCTCGTTCGCTTCGGCATTCTGGTATCGCAGCTTGGCAGCCATCACTTGCATGCCAGCATCGCCTGTCGCCGGCTGGCCCTTGAGGAATTCACCCAGCTCAACACCCAGGGCCACGGCAATTGCGACCAGCTCGTTCAGTCGCCAGGGCCTTTCGCCGCGCTCGATCTTCGCGATCTGGGTTTGCGACAGCCTCACATCGTGATGGCCAGCTGCACGGTGCTCCGCAAGTCGGTCGGCAATCTGCTGTTGCGACACGCCCAACGCTGTTCGGAACTGCTTGAGGTTGAAGCTCGCGAGCGACTCGGTGTCCAACCCGTCGAGGGGATGAGGCGGGTCATAGTCGACTCCGCGCCTCTCCGACACCTCGGCCACCGCCCGCATCATCAGGCTGTCGCTCTCCTCCTGATCGGCTGCAAGTCGGTCCATGTCATCAGGCATCACGTCAGGACTCCTCGGCATAGTTCGTCATGGACTGAAGGTATCAGGCGATTTCCGGGTTGACACCCCCCGCTCTGCGAGTACAGTCAGCTCACGAGCTCAGAATGACCTCACCTTTCCAGTCTGCAACAGACTGACACTGAGGGGCACGGAGCGGCACAGGGCGGCACAAGATCGGGAGGGCGAGGCGATGACAGCGCCTCCGCAGCAGGAGCTAGAAGGGCCCATGACCCGGGGGATGCAGCTCAATGAGTTGCTGAATCTGCCCGTCATGGTCGACCTGGAGACGTCCAATCGGGCGTTCCTCTTGGGGCGTACCAAGGGATTCAGCCTGGCCAAGAAGGGCGAATATCCCTGCCACGTCATTCGTGTGGGGCGCACCTACCGGGTCAGTCGAGCCGCATTGCTTCGCGCGCTCGACATCGATCCCAACGAGAGCGGCGCCGGGTCTAGCCACCCGACGCCGCCTTGCGAGAACGACCCTCACCACCAGCGCTAACTAGCAAGACGGCGGCACCCGGGGTCTAGCCACCCCATCAGCGCCGCCGCCGGAAAGAGACGTCTCAAATGGCAACGGTACAGCCCTCGACAGCAAAGACGCCGTCGACCAGAACGACCATCAGCGGCAGCGACGAGATGGTGCACCGCATCCTCGACGCAAGCACCGACAGAGTCACCGCCGCCCTGCCCCACGCGGTCGCGCAGGCCATGCAGACCGCCGTCCCACACCTCTACACCGCAGAGCGGGCCGCAGAGTTCGCCGAGGCCATGATCACCGAGCTGCGGAAGCCGCAGACCCTTACGCCCGAACAGTCCACTCTCGTCATGGACGAGGGGCTCGGCGGGTGGAGGACCACTCGGGTCGAGACGGACCTGCGGGACATCGACGATCAGCGCACCCCCGCTGAGAACGGCGAGACGCCGTTCCTCGCCGCCGAGGTAGTCGTATCCGACTACCGGTCGCGGGCCTACGGCCGGAAGACCGAGGTGTGGGTCAGCTACGGGCTCACCACCGGCAGCGTCACCCCGGCCAAAGCCCGCGAGGTGCTCGCGGCGATGCGCGGCTTCGCCTCCCAGCTGGAGGCTGTAGTCGACCTGGCCGACGAGATCGCCGAGGACGACTTCGAGGGGGATCCGGAGATCGCGGCGGCCGACCGGGCGGCCGAGGACCTCCGGATCAAGCGGATCACCGAGGCTCGCGGATGACGGCCGCGACCTCGACCGAGTCGGCCGGGGGTGTGCAGCTCGTGGGCACCCCCGGCCGCCCGGCCCGCGCCGACCGCCCCGTCCGTGACCCAGACCCCGCCCGCAACGCCGCTTACTGGGCGCGCATCGACGCGATCGTTGATGCGGCCCCGCCCCTCACGGACGAACAGCGGGCGATCATCCGCACCGCGTTCCACCAGCCCGAGGCGCGGAGGACGGCGGCATGAACACACCGCTCGACACGTTCCTGTCCGACCAGGCCTTGGCCACCGGTCGGGACCTCGCGGCCGGCGGGACCCCGACGGTCGTCATCCTGCCCGCCGCCGGTGCGTGCACGTGGTGCGACTGCGACGTCCTCGCCAAGGCCCACGACCCGCGGTTCTGCGCGGGCTGCCCCAACGGTGCAGCCCTCGTCCTGGTCGTCTACAGCGCCGACCCGACCGAGCAGCCCCAGCGGATCGTCCTGTGCGAAGGCCACAAGCACGAGGCCATGCAGTTCCTCACCGCGATCATCGCCGCCGGGGGGTTCCAGTGATCACGGCGAACCTCATCGTCGACCTCGACAACGTCCGCGCCCGGTACGAGTGCCACCGGCCAGGCTGCACGGAGCCGCGAGAGGGACCCGTCTTCGGCACCGAAGACGTGCGCGCCTTCGTCGCCGTCATCCGTAACGACCACCGCGCCCGCTGCACCGGAGAGTCACGTTGAACGACGCACAGACCCCTGACCTCCGGGCTTCCGCTCGCGAGCTGTACGACGCCGGCCTGTGCCCCCTTCCCGTCAAGGCCGACGGCAGCAAGTCTCCCGACGTGCGCAGCTGGACCCCGTACAAGGTCACCCGCTCCACGCCGGAAGAGCACGACCAGTGGTTCAACAACGGCCGCCACACCGGCATCGGCGTCGTAACCGGCGCCGTGTCCGGGAACATCGAGCTCATCGAGTTCGAGGGCCTGGCCGTGAAGGAAGGCGTCCTCGACGAGGTCGCCGAGCTCGCGCAGAACAGCGGGCTCGGCGACCTGTGGGAGGCAGTCACCACCGGGTGGGCCGATCAGTCACCTTCTGGCGGCGTGCACTACAAGGTCATCGTCAAGGGCAGGCCCGCCGCGGGGAACACCAAACTCGCGCGGCGCCTCGCCCGTGAGGATGAGTACACGCCGGAGGAACGGCAGCGTCTCGCGGAGAAGCCCACCTCGAAGATCGTCCGGGTGCTGATCGAGACGCGCGGCGAGGGCGGCTTCGTCGTCATCGCCCCGTCGCACGGGCCCACGCACCCGAGCGGGAAGCCCTACGTCCGGCTCGCCGGCGGGCCGACCACGATGACCGTCGTCGAACCGGAGGAGCTCGACGCCCTGTACGCCCTGTGCCGGGCGCACGACGCGATGCCCGCAGACGAGAAGGCGAAGACCGCTCCCCGCCCTAAGCGGGAGCTGCCCGCGGGACACGTCCGGCCCGGCGACGACTTCGAGAACCGGACCGACTGGCCCGAGATCATCGGCGACGAGTTCGATCCGATCTTCACCCGCGGCAACACCACGTACTGGCGGCGCAAGGGGAAGAACCAGGGGATCTCGGCAACGACCGGCCACGCCGCGGACCGCGACCGGCTGTACGTCTTCACCACCTCGACCACGTTCGAGTCCGAGACGCCCTACGACAAGTTCGCCGCGTACACCCACCTGACGCAGGGCGGCACCACCACCGAGCACTTCAAGCGCGCCGCCGCCGAGCTGCGCAACCGGAACTTCGGATCCGAACCGCCGCGTCAGCGGCTCCGGTCGGTGCCTCCCCGGACCAGCGGGCACTTCACGGACGGGTCCTCGGCCATCGACCCGGACTCGGCGCCCGACGAGCAGGAGACGACGGCCAGCGGACCGGATCTCCGGATCGTCGTGACCAAGCCCGAGCTGGACATCACCAACGAGGCCGACGCCATCGACGGGCTGCTCGACCTGATGGCCGGCGAACGGCTTCCCGATCTGTACAAGCGGTCCTCCGGCCCGTGCTGGGTCCACGAGGACGACGAGAACAACCCGGTCGTCAAGCAGCTGGGCGCGGACAACCTGCGCGCCTACCTCGCGGACCAGGTCACCACTTACCAGGTCGTCAAGGACCCGTTCACCGAGGGCACCAAGGAAGTCCGGGAACTGGTCATGCCCAAGACCTGCAGCACCATCCTGGGACGGAGGGACTGGCCGCTCCTCCCTCTGCGGGGAATCGTCACCTCACCCGTCGTCCGGCCCGACGGCACCCTGATCCAGGCCCCGGGGTACGACCGGGCCACTGGCCTCTACCTGCACCCCCGGATCCCGCTGCGCAGGCTGGCACCGCAGGTCACGGCTGAGTCCGTCGAGCGGGCCAAGGACATCATCCTGAACCAGATGCTCGCCGACTTCCCTTTCGTCGACGACTCCGACCGCGCCCACTTTCTGGGGGCGCTCCTCACACCGATCCTGCGGCCGTACTTCTACGGCCCGACGCCTGCGTTCATCATCACCGCGACCGCTCCCGGCAGCGGCAAGAGCCTGCTGAAGGACATCCTCAAGTACTGCTACGGCATCGCGGAAACCGCGTGGCCGGAGAACGACACCGAGCTGCGGAAGTCCATCACGACGCAGCTCTACACCACGGGTCAGCCGGTCGTGGTCCTCGACAACCTGCCCAACGGGTTCATCATCAAGAGCCCAGTGCTGTCGAGCCTGTTGACCGCGGAGCACTGGGGCGACCGTGTCCTCGGCTCCACCGCGTCCGTGACCATGCGCAACGACCGCGTGTGGATCATCACGGGCAACGGCCTCCGTACCGGCGGAGACAACGGGCGTCGCGCCATGTGGGTGCGCCTCGACCCGAACTGCCCCGACCCCGACCAAAGGGATGGGTACAAGGTCGGCGACCTCCGCCCGTGGCTCCGCACGAACGCGTCCACTGTCGTCGCGGCCCTCGTCACGATGGTCCGCGCGTGGCTAGCCGACGGGGCGAAGACCGTCCGCAAGCGCAAGGGCGACTACTCGGAGTGGGCCAGCATGCTCGCCGGCCTGCTCGCGTACCTCGGCGTCCCCGACTGGCTCGCCGACTCCGAGGCCGGCCAGGACGAGGAGGAGCTCCTGTGGGCTGCCTTCCTCGCGGCGTGGCACCGGGAGCTGGGGAACGAGCCTGTTCCCACCGGGCTGATCATCGCGCGGATGGCTGAGCACATGCCTCGGGGACGAAACGGAGAAATGCCCACGCCTCAGGGGCTGGGCGGATGGCTAAGAAGCCGGGACGGCCGCTACTTCAAGGCCCCCGAGGTCGGCTCCTTCAAGCCGGTCAAGGTCTGGGACGCACACAAGTGCCAGAACCTGTGGCGCGTCGAGTCCCACGGGGGTGCGGCATGACCAGCCTCTTTGCAGGGAGTGCAGGGACTTGGCAGGGATCCGTGCAGGGACCTGCGGGCCTCCCTGCGCCGCCTCTGATCAGCGGAAAGGCAGGGACGCAGGGACCTGCAGGGAGGAATCCCATCCTCCCTACTGCACACGCGCATCACATGCACATCGCACATCACACATGTATCGCACTGCGTGATGAACACGTTGGGATCTCTCCCTGTCGCAAAGGACTTGAGGAAAGTCCCTGCAACTCCCTGCCTCCCTGCAAAACACCCGGCCAACGCGTTTTCGCCCGCCACTCCAACTCCCTGCACGGGTCCCTGCGACTCCCTGCACTCCCTGCAAACCCGCAGGACAACGCGAGCCGAGGTGACTGCCATGTCCGCACTGCCTGAGACCTTCACCCCGAGGCCGTACCAGGTCGACGCAATCAAGGCGCTCACCACCGGCTGGCAGGGTGCTCACGACCGGCTCGCGGTCGTCCTTCCCACCGGCGCCGGGAAGACCGTGGTGTTCGCGAACCTCATCCTCGACCGCCTCACCGCCCTCGCGGACGCCGGACAGCGCGCCCTGGTCATCGCCCACCGCGAGGAACTCATCCAGCAGGCCGTCGGCAAGATCAGGGCCGTGTGCCCGCAGCTCCGCGTCGGCATCGTCAAAGCCGAGCGCGACGAGCACGACGGCGTGGACGTCATCGTGGCCAGCGTGCAGACCCTCGCGGTCGAGCGTCGCCGCCAGGCGATCCAGGACGTCGGCCTGATCATCGTCGACGAATGCCACCACGCCGCAGCCTCGACCTACCTCGACGTTCTCGAACACTTCGGGGCCTGGCGCGGTATCCCCGTCGCCGGCTTCACCGCCACGATGACCCGCCAGGACGGCGGCCTGGGCGAAGTCTGGGAAGACGTCGTCTTCACCCTCGACATCCTGGAGATGATCGAGGACGGCTACCTCTGCGACGTCCGCGGCAAGCGCGTCATCGTCGAAGGCCTCGACCTCGACAAGGTCAAGACCCGTAACGGCGACCTCGCCGACGGACAGTTGGGCCAGGCGCTCGACGACTCCGGCGCGGCGAAGGTCGTGGCTGAGGCGTACCGGCAGCACGCGGGCGACCGGCCCGGCGTGGTCTTCACCCCGACCGTCGACACCGCCCAGTCCATGGCGGAGGCCTTCACCGCCGCGGGGATCCCGGCGGCGGCCGTCTGGGGCGACATGCCCAAGGACGACCGCGCCGCCGTCCTCGACCGGTACAAGGCCGGGACCGTCCAAGTCCTCACGAACTGCATGGTCTTGACTGAGGGCTTCGACGCCCCATGGACATCCTGTGTCGTCATCGCCCGCCCGACGAAGTCCGCCGGCCTGTACTGCCAGATGGCCGGGCGGGGGCTGCGCCTGTGGGAGGGCAAGAAGGACGCCCTGATCCTCGACGTGATGGGCGCGTCCACCCGACACAAGCTTGCCTCCATCGTCGACCTCACCAGCCGTGAGGTCGTCATGACCGACGAAGATCAGACGTTGCGCGAGACCGTTCGCGCAGCCGAGGAGAAGGCGAAGCAGGTCCTCGACCTGTCACGCGTCCAGGTCGAGGAGGTCGACCTGTTCCACGGGTCCGCCCTGCGGTGGCTGAAGACGGACTCGGGGGTGTGGTTCATCCCGGTAGGGGACGCGGCCTTCGTCTTCCTGATCCGTAACCCGGTCGACCGGACCTACTGGCTGCGCCGCTTCGACTACGACAACGGCATGGTGGGCCCGAAGCACGACGCACCACTGCCGCTGCCGGAGGCCAAGGCGTGGCTGGAGAACCAGGCTCGGACGATGGGCAGCCGTTGGCTCGCCGCTCGTACCGCGCCGTGGCGCAACAAGCCGGCCAGCGTGAAGCAGTTGAACTTCTGCCGGGCGAAGGGGATCGCAGTACCTCACGGCAGCAGTGCCGGTGAGGTCTCCGACCTACAGGCCGTGCATCAGTTCAACGCCATCCTCGTCCAGATCACTGCTGCCGCCGCATCCGCGGCCTGACCCGCACCCAGTCGGCCGGGCCCGCGGCAATCGGGGCCCGGCCTCCCAGCAGGAGACCACAGGGAGGGAATCCATGTCCCCGAACGAGATCCAGATGCTCATCGTCGGCATCGCCTTCGGCGCCCACTGCATGAACATCACGCACATCGTGCTCGACGCCCGGGCCGCACGCCGCAGCGCGGCAGCCTCGCGCGGCGTGCGACGCCTCGCGGCGGGCGAGCAGTTCCTCAGCAGCTTCCGCCTGTACCGGATGCAGCACCGGAGCCGGGCGTGACCGCGGCCTGCGGCCTGTGCGAGCGCGCCCTCGAGCACGGCTACCTGTGCCCCGGGGACACGCTCGCCCTGGCGGAACGCCTCCACCGGATGCCCCGCCTGTACGAGGCGCTCGGCGCGTTCCTCGCCCCGGCCGTCCGCGGCGCCGGCGAGCGCGTGGCCAGCGGCCACCCCGGCTCGCGGCTGCCCGTCGACGAGGCCGTCCTCGATCTCCGGTACGGGGGCATCGCCCTGGTGCTGGAGTCGTGGCGGTCCGACGTGCAGGCCGCGCGCGGCTGGGGGCAGCCCGCCGTCGAGGGCAGCGTGGAACGCCGGGTGTTGGCTGCCTCTCGCTGGCTCGGCATGAGCCTGGAGTGGATCGCCTCGTCGTACCCGGCGGCCGGCGATCTGGCCCGGGAGGTACGGGAGGTGGAGGGTGCGGCCCTGTCCATCGTCGGGGCGAAGCCGGACCGTGGCCGCCCGGTCGGGCAGTGCGTGGCGGTCGACGTGTCCGGGGTGGTGTGCGGGTCGACGATCCGTCACCGCGCCGGCGAGACGAAGCTCGTGTGCGACTGGTGCCACTGCGTGTACGGCACCGAGCAGGATCTGCTGCTGCTCCTGCACTACCAGCCGAAGGAGTTGGCGTGACCTCCTTGCACCCAACCCCAGTGTTGGATACGCTTGCACCGATGGATCCGAAGCCCTGGCGGGAGCGGATCGTCGAGGAAGAACGGCTGTTGGAGCAGCTGCGCGTCCTCGCCTCCGAGTCCGCCTCACGACGAGCCCAAGCCCTGCGCGATGGCGTAGCCGACCTGGGCACCGTCGCCGCGGTAGCCCGGGACCTCGGCCGCAGCTGGCAGGCGGTCGACCAGGCGCTCAAGCGCGACGAGAAGAAGGCGACCACGCAGGACGCCACCACAACCGAATAGACAGCGAGGGCCGGACAGCAGCTCTCCACGGTGTTGGAGCACCGAGGAGGCGCGCGCGCCGCCCGACCCTCTACCGAGCATCCTGATGAACCCAGGAGTCGGCATGACCGATCATTCCACGGGCACCCCTGTGCCTGTACCCGCCCGGCGTCTGATCGCCGCGGGCACCATCCGCCGCCTGCCCGGCCGCACCATCACCGTGCGCGTCACCCAGGCCGGCGTCACCGGAGTCATCCGCAAGGCGGTGACCCAGTGACCCTCACCCCGAACCGCGACCACCTCGCCGAGCTGCACAGTGCAGCCCAGCGCGACTACTCCAGCCCGGCCGGCCGGCTGGCCCGAGCCACCTTCGCCACCCAGCACCCGGCCCGGCCCGACTCGCAGCCCGAGCCGACCGACCTCGACGTCGCGGTCAGCGTCGCGCAGCAGCTGCTCGACAGCGACCAGGTCCTGTCCCTCCGCGAAGCCCTGCGCCTCCTGCTCCGCGCCCTTGGCGCCGAACGGGGTGAGGGCCAGTGAGCATTGCCTACGACCCGCTGCACGGGCCTCACGACACCACTCCGCCCCCGGAGTCCCTCGCCGTCGAGATCGCTGTCTCCCGCCGCATCCTCGACGAGACCGCCAGCCTCAACATCCACGACCGCAGCGACATGCTGCGGGCAGCCGTCGCCCTCGACTGCCGGGTGCGGGCCCTGCTCGCCGCGCTCGAAGCCGAACGGGGTGAAGGCCAGTGAACGCGCCCCGCACCGTCACCCTGCCCACCCACGACCACGGCGACGTCACCCTCCCCGAACCCACCTGGTGCGCCGGCCACCCCAACCCGCGGCCCCAGTACCGCACCGACCTCACCCACTACGGGCCGGAGCACCGGCTCACCTTCAACGGCGAGCCCCTGTTCGCCCTGATGCTCGCTCAGTCCCCGCTGTCCGAGCGGGCCGGCCGCGAAGTGTCCGCCTACGTCGAGGAGTCCGGCTACACGGGCTCGCTCGACCCGACCGGCCTGTACGGCCTGGCCGCCGCCCTCGACGCGGCCGCCGACCAGATGCGTGCCTTCGCCGACCAGCTCAGCCCGCTCCTGGGCGGTGGCCGATGAAGCGCATCCGCCGCATCCTCGCCCGCTGGTTCCGGCGTCCCACCCAGGCCACCGGCCGGCGCCCCGCCGCCCCGGTGTGGGTCCGCGGCCTCACCGCCGGCGGCCGCCCCGTCGTCCTCGGTGTCGCCCTCCTCATGTGCGCGCCCGGCGAGTACCACCTCGCCGAGACCGCCGGATGGAACGACCCCTTCACCTACGGCATGCCGGTCGTCCTGTCCGCCTACGCCGGCATCGCGGCGGCCGTCGCCTCCACCCGGCAGGCCGGCGACCGGGGCCGCTGGTCCGCGATCATCGGCGCCTGCCTCGCCCTCGGCCTGGCGATGGCCGCCCAGGTCGTCTCCCACCTGATCACCACCGGGCACGTCATCGCGGATCAGCCCGTCCTGATCGCGGTCACCAGTCTCGTGCCGCCCGCCGTCGTCGGCCACCTCCTGCACCTCGCGGCCACCCCGCCAGACGCACACCAGGACGCGCCGGACACCGAGGACGCCACCGCGTCCCGACCCGTCCCGGCCGTCCGCCCGACCCTCGACCTCGTGCCCGTCGGGACCCAGCTGCTGCCGCTCGTCGCCCGCCCCCGGCCCACCGTGACCCTCGAACGCCAGGACGCCCACGACACCGACCGGACGCGGGAGCTGGAAGCCAGGACGGGCGAGGACGCCGACGACGAGCCCCGTCCCGAGCCGCCCCTCATGACGTCCGCTGACGTCGCCGAGCACTACGGCATCGAGCAGTCCACCGTCCGCTCCTGGGTCGCAGCAGGACGCCTCACCGTCCACAGCAAGACGCCTTCCGGACGCAACCTCTTCCACCCCGACCAACTGCCCATCATCTCCGGATCGGTGGTGCCGGCATGAAGGCGATCATCTTCGGCGCGCTGCTCGGCGCGTTCCTGCTGTGGCCGCCCGCGCTGCCGCTCACCGCCGCCACCGTGTCCGCACTGGCCGGACAGCCCGCCGTCCTCGTCTTCGTCCTCGGCGTCCTGGCCCGTCCCGCCATCGCCCGCCGTGTCCGGGGGGGGGACGCGATGAGCGACCCGCTCGCCAAGGCGGAGGCCGCCGCCGTCGAGGCCGCCGACAACACGGACCTGACCCGGCAGATCGCCGCGATCCTCGCCGCGCAGCAGCTGCTGAACCAGCAGAAGGCGCCGGCCTGCCAGCACCAGGCCGCGCCCGCCTCCCAGTTCGACGCGAAGAAGTGGCTCGTCATCGGCGGGGTGGTCGTCTCGGTCGGCCTGGTCGGCGCCCTGTTCGCCGTGGCCATCGCCATCGGAGCGTGCTGCGCCACCGGCTGCCTGCTGATCCTGCGCGGCATGTGGCGCGACTTCCAGAAGGGGAAGTGACCATGCCCGCCAAGCAGACGCCGCCCGGCCAGTGCCCGCAGTGCTGGCAGCACGCCTACGACAAGGCCATTCACCGCAGGCTCGGCCCGCGCGAGGACTGCCCGGAGTGCGTCGACCACATGCGAAACGGCTGCCCCTACATCGCGCCCAAGATGAAATCCCGCTGGTGGTGACCATGTTCGACGCCGTTCTGATCTCGCACTTCCACTGCCCGGCGTGCGGGCCCCTCAAGGTCGGTGCCACCCGGGCCGTCTGCGGTCAGGTGATCCCGGCGCCGGCCGCGGGCAATGGGCCGTCCCGTAAGTGCCCGGCGTGCAAGAAGGCGCTCCGTAAGCACGAGGCCAGTCACCGCTGACCAGAGAGGTGCCCGCATGAATCACGTCATCAACATCGCCCCGTGGAAGTCCCGCCTGCCGCGCCTGGCCGCCCTCTTCGACTGGTCGTGCTCCTGCGGCAGGCGTGCATCCCAGCCGGCCCGCGACCGGAGCGCCGCCGAGGTCGAGGCCCTGCGCCACACGCCGCCGACCAGCAAAGTCACCCGCCACCACCACTGACCAGGAGAAACAGATGGACCGCACGCAACGCCTGACCATGGCGGATGCCGCCACCACCCGGGCCGCCGCCCTCGCCCGTGACGCCGAGGTCGCCGCACAGAGCAGCGAGCGCCGCCACCAGGCCGCCCCGCTCGCCGCGGCCGGCGCCCTGTGGGCGGACATCGCCCGTACCCACGTCGCGATCGCCGCCGCCCTGCCCGAGACCGAGACGGAGGACGCCGATGTCTGAGCCGAAGCTGACGTTCGGGGAGAAGTTGGCGATCGTGCGCCTCGAGGCCCGAGGCGTCCGCCGGGCTGCGGCCGGCATCGAGAGCCAGCCCGCCCTGGACCGGAAGGTCGAGGCCATCTACGAGCGGGCCCGCAAGCGCGAGGCCAACGCCAAGAAGAAGTAGCCACGCCCCGGGGACGGCGTCCTACCGCCAAGCAGTCGCCGTCCCCGGGCCCCGGACCGCCCAACAGAACGACCGGAGAGAGCAGCATGACCGACATCCTGATCAAGCCGCTACAGGACGCCCCCGAGGACGCCGAGGACGCACAGGACGCCGTCGAGGAAGTCGAGGCCGTAGACCGTCCTAACAACCCGCTCGCCGACTGGCTGACCGTCCCGGACGCGCCGATCCTCCCCGCGTGGGCGCGCAACTGGGCGTCCGTCCGCGCCAACAGCGGCGCGTTCATGAAGGTCACCTGGTGGCACACCCGCTACCACTCCCTCCGCAGCCCCAAGTACGCCGTCAAGGTCGCCGGCTACTCCGCCCGCGGTGCGTTCCGTGGCGGACGCCGCCTATGGCCCGTCCTCTCCGCCCAGGACCACTCACGCGCCATCAAGGCCCTGCGCGCCCAGTCCATGGCCAAGCCCGAGGACACCGTCCTCGCCGCACAGGCCGTCCTCGCGCACCGAGAGCGCACCGTTGCCCGCCGCTGGCGGTGGGGCACAGCCCTCGGCCTCGCCTCCGCCGCGGCCGTCGCGCTCAACTACGCCTCCCTCGGCCTCCAGCTCGCCGCCGGCTGCATGATGTGTGGCGGCCTGTCCGCCATCGGCTGGTCCGACGAGGCGCAGATCCTCGACCACGGCACCCCGCCCCTGCGCATCGCCATGGACTCCCAGCAGCTCAACGACGCCCTGCGCGCCACCGGCCTGCTCAAGCAGGGCAAGGGCGACGACGACGGACCCAAGGTCAACTGCGTCATGGGTCCGCTCCGCGACGGCAACGGCTGGGCCGTCGTCTTCGACCTGCCGCGCGGCGGCGGGAAGACCGCGTCCGACGTCCTCGCCAAGCGCACCGCCATCGCTGCCGAACTCGGCGTCGACGAGATCCAGGTCATCATGAGCCGCGTCCGTGCAGCTCACGGCGGCAACGCAGGCCGCGTCTCGATGTGGGTCGCCGACGATGACCCCTACCTCGCCCCGCCCACCACCTCACCCCTGGAGGGCATGGACACCTTCTCCATCTGGGACCCGATCCCCTTCGGCCAGGACGCCCGCGGCAACCGCGTCACCCTGCCCATCGTCTGGCAGTCAATGTTCTTCGGCGGCCTGCCCCGGCGAGGCAAGACGTTCTCTCAGCGCCTCCTCACGGCCGCCGGCCTCCTCGACCCCTACGTCAGGCACTACGTGTGCGACTTCAAGGGCGGCCAGGACTGGATCCAGACGCGGCAGGTCGCCCACCGCCTGGTCCTCGGCGCCGAAGAGGACGCCATCGAGGCGTTCAAGGCCCTGCTCAAGGAGCTGCTCGCCGAGATGGAGCGCCGCTTCTCCATCCTGCGCGGCCTGCCTACCTCGATCTGCCCCGAGGGCAAGCTCACCCCCGAGATCGTCAAGCGATACAACATGCCGTTCATCCTGTTCACCGTCGACGAGCTGCAAGAGGCGTTCCTCGCCGTCGACGACCAGGAGCGCGAGGAGATCATCAACGACATGGCCCGCATCGCCCGCCGCGGCCCGGCCGCCGGGTTCATCTCCAACTACGCCTCGCAGCGCCCCGACGCGAAGTCCGTGCCGACCAAGCTCCGCGAGATCATCACCATCCGCTACTCGACGCAGGTCACCGACCAGACGTCCTCCGACATGGTCCTCGGCAAGGGCAAGGCCGCCCAGGGAGCGGACGCGTCCGTCCTGTCCGAGGAGCACAAGGGCGTCGGCGTCCTCGTCACCGGCCCGGCCTCCTTCGTCACCGTGAAGGCCGACATGCTGGAGACCGCCGGGTTCAACGCCATGTGCTCCAAGGGCCGTGCCCTGCGCGAGCAGGCCGGGACCCTCACCGGAGACGCGGCCAACGACCCCAGCGCCATCGCCGAAGCCTCCGGCATCACCATCAGCCCCGTCCTGTCCGACTGCCTGTCCGTCATGCGGCACAGCCCCAAGATGCACACCGTGGACCTCCTCGCCCGCCTGGAGAACCTTGACGAGGACTACGGCGACTGGGACGCCGAACGCCTCGCCAAGGAACTCGACGACGCCGGAGTGAAGCGCACCACCAGGCAGGTCAACATCGGCGGCAAGAACCTCGCCGGATGGCGCCGCGAGGACCTCGAAGCCGCCATGCCGGCCGACCTCCTCAACGCCCGGTAGAGGGGGAGGGCTCTACAAGCCCCGCTACGAGACCCCCTCTTGGCCACCCCTACCCAGGGAGTGGATCTAGAGGGGGGCCTCTACAGTCGTAGACCCCCCTGTAGCGGCCCGTGACCAGGGACGTAGTGGGGATAGAGGGGGTCTGGATCACCCCTCCTGTACCCCGCCCAGGCGGCATCATGGACGGCATGGAGTCGCAGAACATCCGGCCCGGCCACCTCACCGCCCACCAGACCGCCAGCGCCCTCGGCGTCACCCTCGGAGGCGTCCGCCAGCTCGTCCACCGCGGCCAGCTCCAGCGCGCTGGCGGCACCGCCCGGCAACCCTGGTACGCCGCCACAGACGTTGCCGCCCTCACCGCGAAACGACAGGCACGCGCCGCCGCTTGACCGCAGGTCAGACGCGTGTAACGATCTCGGCGTACAACTGTGCCCTCAACCGGCACCACAAACACACGACGAAGCCCCAGCCAATCCCCCCGGCTGGGGCTTCGTCGTGCCAGCGTCCGCCGCCCGGACAGGGGCTGGCGAGGCCCCGCGGAACACGGGCCGCACCCGGGCGGCGGACCTCACGGAGGAGGCGCCCGTGGCCGGCAACCCCCGCAACGGGCGCCCCTACCGCAGGCTCTGCGCGACCGTGAGAGCCCTCGGCATGCCGTGCTGGCTCTGCGGCCACAACATCGACCCCCGCCTCGACCCGCGACACCCAATGTCCTGGACCCTCGACCACCTCGTGCCACTCAGCCGCGGCGGCGACCTCCTTGACCCCGCCAACGCCCGCCCAGCACACAGGCGGTGCAACAGCAGCAAGGGCAACCGCGCGATGGCCACGCCCCAGGTCGCGCCACAACGAGCATCACGGAGGTGGTGACCATGACCGGGCACGCCCTAAAACTGGACCTCGTTGACGGCCTGGGCCGCATCGACCTCGATGGCGACGACATCAGGTACAGCGTCGGCCGCCTCACTCTCCAGGCCAGCCACGGCCGGCGCCCGCTCCTCACCCTTGAACCGCGGATGTTCATCCAGATGGCCGACGTAACAACCGTGGCAGACGTGACCATCCCCAAGGACACCCGTCAGCTCCTCATCAAGCTGGGCTGGACACCACCAGCCGCCGACACCGAGTAACCCGGCCTGCCGTGCTGTACGTCGTGAGCGGCCCGCCCGGCGCTGGCAAGTCCAGCTGGATCCGTGCGCACGCCAAGGCCACCGACATCGTCATCGACTTCGACCTGCTCGCCCTCGCCCTCGCCGGGCCGGGCGCCGACCACCACCGCCACGGCAGGACGCTGGAGAAGGTCGTCCACCGCGTCCGCTTCGCCGCCATCCGCGAGGCCGAGCACCACCTCGACACCGTCGACGTCTACCTGATCAACACCATGCCGAGCCCGCGCGACCTGGCCAACTACAAGCGGCTCAAGGCCAAGCTGATCACGGTTGACCCAGGCCGAGAGATCGTCATGCAGCGCATCAGAGACATGCGTCAGCCAGGCATGGCCGCGGTCGCAGAGCGCTGGTACAAGAAGCACCCGCCCCGATCACCCTCCGCAATGCCCCAGGCGTCACGGCGCTGGTAGCGCGCGCGAGCGGTCGACTCAAGATCACCTTGCCGGGCCGGCCCATTCTTTAGCGGGAGGGGCGGGAGCCTCCCATCCCGCGGCCGTCCTCGACGGGGTCCACGTTCGCCAGCATCAACCTGTCGCGCACCGAGTCGAGCCTGCAGAAGGTCGCGGTGTGGGCGGCGACGGACCTGGTGTCCTCCCTGGTGGCGACGCTGCCCCTGGACGTCTACGAGGGCACAGGGGCGTCGCGGCGGGAGCTGCCGCTACCGAAGGTGCTGGAGGACCCGGCGGGCGACGGCTACGGCCTGGCCGACTGGATCTACCAGTACATGATGTCGCTGCTGCTGCGGGGCAACACCTACGGCCGGACCGCTGACCGGGACCGGCTCGGCAACCCGACGCAGGTGGTGCTGTACCACCCGGACGAGGTGCAGGGCTGGCGCGACGTGAAGGATGGTCTGCCCCGTTGGCGGGTGGGCGGCGAGATGGTCGACGAGCCGGCGGACATGTGGCACCAGCGGGCCTACTCGATTCCCGGCCGACTGCTCGGTCTGTCGCCGGTCGCGCACCACGCGACGACGATCGCGCAGGGTCTGGCGGCTGCCCGGTTCGGACAGCAGTTCTTCGAGGAGGGCGGCGCCCCGTCCGGGCTGCTGACCAACGAGCAGGCCCTGGACGCGAAGCAGGCGTCCGTGGCGAAGGACCGGTTCCTGGCCGCGCTGCGCGGATCGCGTGAGCCACTGGTGCTGGGCCAGGGCTGGAAGTACCAGCCGATCTCCGTGAACCCGGAGGAGTCCCAGTTCCTGGAGACGCAGAAGTACACGTCCGCCGAGTGCGCGCGGATCTACGGGCCGGGCATGCCGGAGATCCTCGGCTATGAGAGCGGCGGCTCGATGACCTACGCCAACGTCGAGCAGCGTTCGCTCGACCTGCTGACCTACGCCCTCGACCGGTGGCTGGTGCGCACAGAGCGCATGTTCACCTCGATGCTGCCCGCCGGGCAGTACGTGAAGCTCAACCGCAAGGCGCTGGCCCGCACCGACCTGCTGACCAGGTTCCGCGCGCACGCCCTCGCGCTGCAGAACCGGTGGACGACGCCGAACGAGGTGCGCGACGTCGAGGACCAGACGCCCGTGAAGTGGGGCGACGAACCGAATGCGGCTCCCGCACCGAAGGTGCAGATCGACTGACAGGAGGGGCGCTGTGAGCGTCAAGAGTGATCGCGCCAAGCGGTCCGGGACCGAGCGGCGCGCGTTCCCCGTGCAGCTCGAGGTGCGCGCCAAGGCGGGCGCCAGCAACGTGTCGACGGTCGAGGGGTACGCCTCGGTCACCGAGGAGCCGTTCGAGATGTGGGACTGGCTGGGTCCGTACAGCGAGGTCGTCCGCACGGGCGCCTTCGGCAAGACCCTCGCCGAGAACCCGCAGGTGCAGCTGCTGCTGAACCACGGCGGCCTCGCCATGGCCTATACGAAGGCCGGCAGCCTTCGCCTGTCGGAGGACGCGACCGGCCTGCACATGGAAGCCGACGTCTCCACGAAGCGCTCCGATGTGGGCGACATGCTCGCGGCCCTCGAGGAGGGCAGCGTCGACGAGATGTCGTTCGCGTTCCGGGTCACCCGCCAGCAGTGGTCCCCGGACTACGACCAGCGCGACATCCTCGAAGTGGACCTGCACCGCGGCGACGTGTCCGTCGTCAACTTCGGAGCCAACCCGGCTACCTCGGTCGGCGCCGTGCGCGCCGCCGACTTCGACCGTCTCGACGAGACGGACGCGCGGGCGCTGTACGAGCGCCTGCACCGCCGGTTCCAGCCCGCCGGGGCGGAGCCGGCCACCATGTCGCTGTACCAGGCGCAGGCCGTTCTTCTCGGCCTGTAGCCACCCCTGACGCCTGCACCACCTGACGCGCCGGAGTCCACGCCGGAGCGCCCTGCGGCATGCCCGCACGCGGCGCCACCACCTGGGCCACCACCCGAACGGCACGCGGGCGCGACCCATTCCACCCCATGAAGGGAGCGAGCCATGCTCGCCTACCTGCGCAAGCAGATGACAGCCGCGCTCGAAGCCCGGGCCGCGCTGAAGACCGACATCGACGGCATCGTCAAGAGTGCCGAGACGGCCGGCCGGGAGAAGCTTTCCGCGGACGAGCAGTCCGCGTTCGACGCGAAGCGTTCCGAGCTGCGTTCGAAGGACGGCGAGATCGAGGACCTCGACGCCCGGATCAAGGACCTGGAGGAGGACGAGAAGCGGGAGCAGCGTGCCGCCTCGATCCTCGCCGAGCAGCGGCAGGCCGGCGAGCGCCGTGAGCGCGTCACTGTCGTCTCGGAGCCGGAGACCTACCGCAAGGGCGGTCAGACCTCCTACTTCCGCGACCTGTTCCGCGCGCAGATGAAGGGCGACACGTCGTCCATCCAGCGCCTGTCGCGCAACGACCGCGAGGTGACCGACCGCCTGGAGCGGATCCACCGCGGCGCCGAAGAGGCCCTCCAGGGCATGGAGGCCCGCGCCCTCACCACGACGGACGGCGCGGGCGGGGAGTTCGTCCCGCCGCTGTGGATGATCAACGACTACGTCGAGCTGGCCCGAGGCGGCCGCGTCATCGCCGACCAGGTCCGCCCGATGGCGCTGCCCCCGGGCACCGACTCCATCAGCCTGCCGCGCGTCGCCACCGGTACCGCCACGGCGGAGCAGACCACGCAGAACACCGCGGTGCAGGACACGGACGCGACCACCAACTCGGTGACCGCGAACGTCGCCACCATCGCGGGCAAGCAGGTCGTCGCCCAGCAGCTGCTGGACCAGTCCCCGCTCAACATGGACCAGATCCTGCTCGCCGACCTGGCGGCGGACTACGCGGTCAAGGCCGACGCGTTCGTCATCAACAACAACGCCACCAACAAGGTCGGTCTGCTCAACGTGTCCGGCCTCAACGCGGTGACGTACACCGACGCGACGCCCACGACCGCCGAGCTGTACCCGAAGGTCGCGGACGGCATCCAGCAGATCCACACCGGGCGGTTCCTGCCCGCCGACAAGATCTTCATGGCGCCCCGCCGGTGGGCGTGGTTCACCGCGGCGGTCGACACCGCTGGCCGGCCGCTGGTCGTGCCGTCGGCGAACATGCCGCAGAACGTCCTGGCTGCCATGGGGGCCGTCGCGTCCGAAGGGTTCGTCGGCACGCTGCAGGGGCTGCCGGTCTACGTCGACCCGAACATCCCGATCAACCTCGGGGCGGGCACGAACGAGGACCGCATCATCATCCTGCGCTCGACGGACGTCATCTTCTTCGAGGGCACCCCGCAGGCTGAGGCGTTCCGCGAGACGAAGGCCGACCAGCTGTCGGTCCTGCTGCGGTTCTACAACTACGCGGCCCTGCACGCCTCCCGCTACCCGAAGTCCATCTCCGTGATCTCCGGCACCGGCCTGATCACCCCGACGTTCTGACAGGCGCCCCGGGCCGGACGGCTGATGCTGCCCGGCCCGGGCCCGCAGGGAGGCAGACATGCCCGAGAAGGAAACAGCCACCAACGTGCGCACTGGCGAGACCGTCGCCTCCGAGGTGCCCACCGCCGACGAGGCGTACATCGCGTCGCTGCGGCGCGAGCGGACCGCATACGTCGCCTACGGCCGCGAAGACCGGGTGGCGGCCGTGGACGCGGAGCTGGAGCGCTGGGGCGCCGAGCCCGAGGCGGCCGGCCCGACAGAGACCGCTGCCGAGTCGAAGCCGCGGCGCACCGCACGCGGCAGCAGCAAGAGCTGAGGCCGCCGTGGCGCTGCTGACACTGGCCGAAGCCAAGGCGCAGCTCGACATCGACACGAGCACCGACGACCTCGAGCTACAGGTGTACGTCAACGCGCTCACGGCCACGATCGAGCGGCACGTGGGCCCCGTGGAGATCCGCACCGTCACCGAGACGGTCAACTCCCGCGGGCCTGCACTGGCGCTCACCCAGGCGCCGGTGGCGTCCCTGACCTCGCTGACACCGCTGCAGATGGGCGGTACGGCCGTCGCCGTCGAGGACGTCTACGTCGACCCCGACTCCGGGGTAGTCCGCCGCGCGGACGGCGGCAACTTCTACGGCGGGCCGTGGCGGGCCGTGTACCAGGCCGGCCGGGGCAGTGTGCCGCCCACCATCAACCTCGCCGCCCGCATCCTGCTGCAGCACCTGTGGCGCACCCAGTACGGGGCGTCGCGCGGCCTGTCCGGGGTCGGCGGCGGCGACGACTACAGCGTGACCGAGCCGGTGCCCGGCTGGGGTTACGCGATCCCCAACCGGGTCCTGCAGCTGCTGGAGCCGTACAAGGTTCCGCCGGGGGTGGCGTAGTGCTGACCTCCCGTGTGCCCGCGGCCGTCGATGCGCTGTTGGCGATCCTGCGGGCCAGGCCCGCCCTGGAGGACGTGGCCATCGTGGACGGCCCCAGCGCAGTGAACCTGACCCAGCGGCGGCGCATCCACATCGGATGGCAGCCCGACGCCGAGCAGGCCGTCGCACTGGAACAGTCCTTCAACGGAGCGGGCGCCCGTACCCGCGACGAGCAGTTCGTCATCAACTGCTACGCCGAATCACGGGGCGGCGACAAGGACATGTCCTTCCGCCGCGCTGACGCCTTCGCCCTGATCGGCGAGGTCGAGCAGGCGCTGCGTGCCACGAACGAGGCACCCGAGGCGCCCACGCTGAACGGCACGGTCCTGTGGGCGGAGCTCACGACCGGCGACCTGTCCCAGTCCGCCGACGAGGGCGCCCTCGTCCGCGTCGCCTTCGCGGTCGCCTGCCGCGCCCGTATCTGATCCACACCACAAGGGAGTTCTGCCATGGCGCGTGTGCGCTACCTGGGGCCGGAGCCGGTGACCGTGCCCGAACTCGGCGACCGCGAGGTCCAGCCGGACGAGGTCGTCGAGGTGCCCGACGAGCGGTTCGAGGGCTACGTCTGCCAGACCACGAACTGGGAGCCCATCGAGGAACCCGGCGCGAAGAAGAAGACCGCGGCCAAGACGCTGCAGAAGGACGAGGGCTGATTCATGGCGATCGGATCCGGGCTCGGCGCCCAGCTCGGCGTCAGCGTCGAGTCGGCCTACGGCACGTTCGTGGCGCCGGCCAAGTTCGTGGAGTTCACGAAGGAGGGCATCGTCCTCAAGAAGACGACCGCCCAGTCCGCCGGCATCGCGGCCGGGCGGCTGCTCGCCCTGTCGGCGCGGCGTGTGGTCACGCAGCGGGAGGCCTCCGGGTCGATCGACATGGAGGTCGTCAACAAGGGGATGGGGCCTTGGCTTCAGACCCTGATGGGCACGTCGGTCACCCCGGTGCAGCAGGCGGTGACTACGGCCTACCTGCAGACGCACACCCTCGCGGACACGGCGGGCAAGAGCCTGACGATCCAGAAGGGCGTGCCGCTGACGACGGGCACGGTGACCGACAAGACGTTCATCGGCTGCAAGATCACCAGCGGTGAGTTCTCCTGCGAGGTCGGGCAGATGCTCACGGCCTCGTTCGAGATTGACGCGAAGGACTGCGACGAGGCTCAGACGCTGGCGGCCGCGTCGTACTCGAACATGTCGCCGTTCAACTTCTCGCAGATGGCCGTCAAGACGGGCAGCTTCGGGACGGAGACGGCGCGCGACGGTGTCCGCAAGGTCTCGGTCAAGATCGAGCGGCCCATGGCCGTCGACCGCTTCTACGCGGGCCAGGCCGGGCTGAAGAAGGAGCCCATCTCCAACGACCAGGTGAAGATCACCGGGACGATCGAGATGGACTACGTCGACACCACGCTCGATGACCTGCACACATCCGATGCGGCGACGTCCCTGGTGTGGGAGTTCGTGGGCCCGCTCATCGCGTCCACGTACTTCGAGACGTTCCGCATCACGCTGCCCGCGGTGAAGTTCGACGAGGCGCCGCCGACCGTGGACGGCTTCGGAGTCGTGAAGCCGACGCTCCAGTTCACCGCCCTGTTCGACGGCACCAATCAGCCGAAGATCGAATACATCTCCACGGACTCCACGCTGTGAGGTGAGCCGTGACACGGGATGTGCGGATCCTCAACACCGGCAGCCTGCTGGAATTGCAGCGGCGTCTGCGGGCCGCCGGTGGCGAGAACATCCGCTCGAGCATGCAGCGCCGTATCCGCCGCGCCGCTGAGCCGCTGAAGACCGATCTGCAGTCCACGATGCGCGGCCTGGACATCCGCAGCGAGGGCCGCCGGGGCAGGCCTGGCGGCCGCTCGCCGACCACCCGCCCGCTGCGCGCAACGATCGCCGACTCCATCCGGATCAGCGTCCGCACCGGCAGCAGTCCGGGCGCGACCGTGTGGATCGACAAAGGGCGTCTGCCGCCCGACCTGAAGAACATGCCGAAGGTCATCAACTCCGGCCGCATCCGCCACCCGGTGTTCGGCAACCGGCGCCGGTGGGCGACCCAGTGGGCGCAGCCCCCGTGGTGGGACAGCACCGTCCGCCAGCACACCCCCCGTATGGAGCGTGAGGTGGCCCGCGTCCTCGACGACGTGCGGCGCCGCCTCGAATAGGAGCAACCCCGTGATCATCATCTACTCGCCCGAGGGCGCCGAGCCGGAGAACCTCGACGCCGGCCGGATGCGCGCCTCCGAGATCCAGCTCATCGAGCGCACCGCGGACAGCCGCTGGGACGCGATCCAGGAGGCGATGAGTGAGGGCGACGTCAACGCCCTGCGCACCGTCGGCTGGGCCGTCAAGAGGCGGACCCACGCCGCCCTGCGGTACGCCGACTTCGACCCGTTCGAGGACGAGCTGAAGGTGCGCCTGGACGCGCGCGAGGTCCGCGCCTACGTCCAGCGCATCCTCGCCAAGTACGGCAGCGAGCCCGACGATCTGGCCTCCGCCTTCGACGAGCTGCGTGATTCCGCATTCGACCGCGCGGACGCCGACACCGCCATCGCCGACGCCACGGCCCCAAAAGACCCGGAGCCCGAAACGGAGCTGAGCCCAGCTTCTCCGACCGAGTCCTGACCTATCTGCCGCTGTTCGCGTTCTACCTCCACCTCACCCCGGACGACGTCGACTCCCTCACCGAGGAACGGTTCGAGCTGCTCGCCGCCTGGATCGACAACCACCAACAGGCCCAGCTTCGAGGAGGTGAGGGATGAGCCAGCGTCTGCGGTTCGTCCTCGACGGCGACGACCAGCTGTCCCCTGTCCTCAACCATGCAGGGGACGCATCCGCCCGCCTGCACCGTCGCCTCAACGACGACATGGACGCCAACAGCCGGGCGGTGCACGGCTTCACCCGGGGCGCCGACGGACGGCTGCGCGACCTGCGCGGCCGCTTCCTGTCCGTGGCCGACGCCCAGCGCGCGATGGCCGGAGGCATGCCCGACCTGACGCGCCGCCTCGGCGACGTGAGCTCCGCCAGCGGCAACGCGTCCTCAAGCCTCGGGGGTTCAGGCGGCGGCCTGGGCGGCGCCATGATGGGCGTCGCAGCAGTGGCCGGCCTGTCGCTGCTGCCCGCGCTCGGCGCCCTGGTGCCCATGGCGGCCGGGGCGGGGCTGGCCATGGGCACGCTCAAGCTCGGTTTCGCCGGAGTCAGCGAAGCCATGGCTGTGGCGGGCGACAAGAAGGAGTTCGCCAAGCAGCTCAAGACAATGTCGCCGCCCGCCCGGGAGTTCACCAAGGCGCTCGTCTCGCTGAAGAAGGAGTTCGGCGGGGTCGGCAAGGAGATCCAGAAGGCGATGCTGCCCGGCTTCACCGCGGCGGTGAAGGCCGCCGGTCCCGTGGTCAAGATCCTCGGCAAGTCCATGGTCGAGATGGGCAGCGCGTTCGGCGATGCCGCCGAGGGCGTCGGCCGGATGATGAAGGACTCCGGCTTCCAGGACTCGCTGCAGAAGAACCTGCAGCTGGGCACCGGCTTCATCCGCGACATGACGTCGGCGATGGGCCCGTTCATCCGCAGCCTGCTCGACTTCGGCGCCGCGTCCGGCCCGACGCTCAAGGCGTTCTCGGACGGCATCGGCGGCCTGCTCACCAAGGGACTGCCCGGCCTGTTCCAGGGACTTGAGCCCGGCATCGGCGGCGCGGCCAAAATGCTCGACGGCCTGTTCGCCTCCATCAACTCGATCCTGCCCGCGCTGGGACGGCTGTCCGGCGAGATGGGCCGCACCCTGGGCCCCGTCTTCGGCGAGACGTTCCGCATCCTGGGCGACATGGCGGCCGGCGCCATGGACGGCCTGGCGGGCGGACTGAAAGCGCTGAGCCCCGTCTTCCGGGATCTCACCTGGGGGCTGCAGTCCATCCGGGACCTGGCCGCCATCGTCGGCCCGACGATGGCAGACACCGGCCTGGCGATCATCGGCGCGTTCGCCCCGGTGGGCGACACAGTCAACAAGACGGCCGGACCGCTGCAGCGCCTCAACGGATGGATCAACAACAACAAGGGCGCCATCATGGAGGCGAGCCGGGTCTTCGCCAACGGCTCCATCCTGATGGTGTCGGCCGCGATCCAGATGGCCCCGCCTGTGATCAAGGCCTTCCGCATCATGTCCACGGGTGTCCTTGCCGCGATGTCCGTGATGCTGCACGGGGCGGAGGCCGCGTTCGGCTGGCTGCCCGGCATCGGCGGCAAGGTCAAGGCGGCGAGCAAGGCGTTCGACCAGTTCGCCACCGTCTACATCGGCGCCCTCAACGTGGCGGAGCGGAAGGCCAACGACTTCGCCTCGAGCACCCAGCAGCGGCTGGCCGCCGGGAAGCTGAAGCTGGACATCAACAACTGGCAGTCGCAGATCGAGGCGGCCAAGGCGAAGCTGAAGACGGTGCCGCCGTCCAAGCAGGCCGCACTGCGGGCGACCATCGCCGACCTGCAGAACAAGGTCGCCCAGGCCAAGGGCGCACTGGCCAGCATCCAGTCCCGGTCGGTGACCATCACCGCGTTCGTCCAGTACAAGGGCCGCAGCATCGCCGCGGTGTCCGCCGGCCGGATGGCGACCGGCGGCCCGATCGGATTCCCCGGCGGCGGCCCAATCCGGGGTGCGGGCACGGGCACCTCGGACAGCATCCCGATCATGGCCTCGAACGGCGAGTACATGATCAACGCCAAGTCGACGTCGAAGTACCGGCCGATCATCGAGGCCATCAACCAGGACACCCTTGGCTCCGGCCAGGGCATGGCGGGCGCGGGCGCGGCTGTGGGCCAGGGCCTGATCTCCGGCATGTCCGGCTCGGCGGCCGGAGTCGGCGCGGCTGCCCGGTCGATGGCGGCCGCGGTGACGGCCGGCGTGAAGACCGAGCTGGAGATCGCCTCCCCGTCGAAGAAGATGAAGGCGCTCGCCAAGGACGTCGGCAAGGGCCTGATCATCGGACTCACCGGTTCCCGCGACAAGATCAAGGCGACGGCCAAGGATCTGGCGACGGACATCCGTACCGCGTTCTCCGGGCGGAAGGAGTCCAGTCTCCTCAAGTACGTCGACCATCACACGGACCGACTGCTGAAGGCGGCGAAGAAGCGGGACGCCGTCGCCTCCCGGATCGCCGAGGCGAAGGCGTTCGCCGCCGACGTCACGCACGGGGCGAAGGAGTCCGCGTCCCTGTCCAACCTGGGCATGGGCGAGGGTGAGGTCACCGCGGGCGGCATCAGGGCGGGCCTCGCGGGCAAGCTGTCGCAGGTCAAGCAGTTCACCCGGTACATCGAGATCCTCGCGAAGAAGGGCCTGTCCAAGACCCTGCTGAAGCAGATCCTCAACATGGGCCCGGACGCGGGTTTCGCCTACGCGAGCGCCCTGGTCGGCGCGGACAAGGGAACTTTCTCCTCGATCAACAAGCTGCAGGGCCGGGTCAACGACGCCAGCGGCCGACTCGGCAAGGTGGGCGCCGACCGGCTGTACGACAGCGGCAAGAACGCCAGCAAGGGCTTCCTCGCTGGTCTGCAGTCGCAGCAGAAGTCGATCGAGAAGCTCATGACCGACATCGCCAAGGGCATGCAGAAAGCCCTGCGCAGAGCGCTGGGGATCAAGAGCCCGTCCACGGTCATGGCCCGCCTCGGCGCCTACTCGACGCAGGGCCTGGCCCGCGGCCTGGTCGACGGCCTGCCCGTCCTCGACCGGGCCCTCGGCACGGTGTCAGGCCGGGTCGCCGCGACGCAGCCCGTCATCGGCCGGCCCGCCGTCGCGGCCGGTGGTGGCGGGGCGACGGTGATTCAACTGCACGTCGAGGTGCGGCCGGGCGCGGATGCCGAGGCGGTGTGGTCGGAGATCCGGACCGGCCTGCTCTCTCTGAAGCGCCACCACGGCCTGGCCGAACTGGGCCTCGCGTAGACCGATCGCACAACTGAAGAGAAGGGGCATCGCATGCCATTGCTGGTCGAGATGGGATTCGGCGGCCTGGTGACCGCGCCCGAGACCATCCCGTGGGTTGACGTCAGCCGACGTGTCGACGTCCTCAAGGCAGGCGTCACCATTACCCGGGGCGCGGCCGACGAGCTGTCCGAGACGCAGCCCGGATCGGCGACGATGCGCCTGGAAAACCAGGACGGCTACCTGACCCCGGGCAACTCGGCGTCGCCGTACAACGTGCGCCGCAACACGCCGGTGAGGATCAGTCAGGGGATCATGCCGACCCTCACCGGATCGGCGCCCTACCCGCTGGCCATGCTCGGCGATGATTTCGACGACGGCACGGTCAACTCGACGCTGTGGCCCACGAACGTCGGGGGCGCCACCGAGACCAGCGAGGGCCGCCTGCGCATCCCGATGACGCCAGGCGTGGACACCAATTTCACCAGCGCCCGGCAATGGACGCTGGTGGGCAGCACGCTGACCGCGAAGCTGTGCGCCGTCCCCGCGGTGAACGGGTCCAGCAACGCGGCCGCCTCGATGTGGGTCACGAGCACCACGGCCGGCACCCGGATCGGCTGGCGCTACGACGCCCTCACCGGCGTCATCAGCGCCCAGTCCCAGGTCGGCTTCGCCGACGGCGCCCCGCTCAACCTCACCTACGACCCGTTCGATCACGCCTGGCTGCGCGTGTGGCAGGTGGGCGGCCTGGTGTACTGGATGACCAGCAGCGACGGCTACAGCTGGACGGCACGCCGATCCATCGCCACCCCCGCCTGGGTCACCAGCCAGACCCACGCCGCGGATTTCCCCACCACCCGCACCGGCGGCACGGCCGGCTACGTCGAGTGGGATCTGGTCGGCGCCACCATGCGCCCGCGCTTCCACGGCCTGGTCAACGAGTTCCCCGTCGACTGGGAAGGCCTCGTATCCCACGTCAAGATCACGGCGACGGATCTCTTCAAGCGCCTCAACCGGCAGCCCGCCCTGCGCTCGATGCTCGCGCAGGAGATCATCGAGCAGACACCGATGGTGTACTACCCGCTCACCGAGGACAGCGCCTCCACCACCGCCGGCGACATCGGCGGCAACGGCGCTCCCTCGCTGGCCATCACCCAGTCCGGGGCGGGCGGCACCCTCACCCTGGGCAGCGCGGACGGCCCGGTCGAGACGGGCGAGCAGGCCCCGGTGTTCACGCCGTCGTCGGCGACCGCCGGCAAATGGCTCAGCGTGGACCTCGGCCCCGCCTTCGAGGACCCGCCCATGCAGGCGTACCTGTGCTTCGAAGCCTGGTTCAAGACGACGACCACGGGCCGGTGCATCCTCGGCGTGCACACCCCCGACCTTGTCGACCAGCACCTGCTGTCCATCGCCCCGACCGGCGGACTACAGATCGAGTGGACCTCCGGCAACACCCCCACGATGACCACGGAAACCGTCGGCGGCCCCACAACCCTCGCCGACGGGAACTGGCACCACGTCGTGTACGACCAGCGCGAGGGCGAGATCTACCTCGACGGCGTCATGGTCGACAACTCGCTCGCCGTCCCCCGGCGGTGGGGCGAGCGGATGCTGCACGTCGGCGGCTACCGCAACAGCCGCTTGTGGTCGGGATCGATCGGGCACGTCGCCATCTACTCGACACTCACCATCAGCATGGGCTCGATCGTCGCCGACCACTACACGGCGGGCATGACCGGGTACGCGGGCGAGGACGCCGACGTGCGGATGCAGCGCCTGGCCCGCTACGCCGGCGTGGACTCTGTGACCATCCTCGGCTCGACGCACGACCCGATCGCCTCGCAGGGCCCGGCCGGCTCCACCGTCGTTGCCCGCATGCGGGAGGTCGAGTCGACCGAGTCCGGCCGGCTGTATGCGGAGCGCGACTACTACGGGCTGGCCTACCAATCCCGCGACGTCCGCTACAACCCAGACCCGGCAGGCGAAGTGTTCACGATCGCCTACGCCGACACGGAGACGGGCAACGTCGAGCTGTCCGACGACGACCAGAAGCTGACCAACTCGATTGAGGCTTCGCGGCCGGGCGGCGCGACCCAGCGGGTGACCTCACCGACGAGCATCGCCGACAACGGGCTCTACGACGCGGGCGCCCTGTCCATCCTCAAGACCTCCGACAACTCGGTGCTGGACGCCGCGAACTGGCGGGTGTCGCGCTATGCGGACCCGGAGCCCGAGCTGCGCGAGGTGGCGATCGAGGCGTACACGATGGCCAACTACCTCGACATCCTCGACGCCGACATCAGTTCGTACTTCTCCGTCACCTCGATGCCGTCGCAGGCGCCGGCGTCGACAGCCCGCGTCACCGTCGAGGGCTACACCGAGACGATCAAAGAGAAGTCGCACGTCATCCAGTTCCACACCAGCGCCACGAACAACGACTCGGTCTGGGTTCTCGGTGACAGCACGTACTCCGTCCTCGACTCCACGACGAGGTTGGCGTATGCCGAGTCGCTGTCAGCTCTCGCGCTGACGTCGGCGTTCCTGGGCTCGCAGTCGACCACACTCACGGCACTGCCAGCCGCTGCTGCCGTACTTCTTGCCGTACTCGGCACGCGGGTGGCCCGCCGGACACGTCGGGCTCTCCGGCTTCGGATGCGGGACGTACCGCGCCCTGAGCTTGATCCGGTTGCACTCAGTGCACCACCACTTCCCACGAGAGTCCCGCTTGCCGAACGCCTCGCGCGGGTGGCCCGCCGGACAGGCCGTGCGTCCCGCGTAGCGGACGGCTAGGCCGCGGCGGACGTTGTCGCTGCTCGTGGCAGGAGTGCAGTGCGCCGGGTTCACGCAGCGCCCGTTGTCGCAGGTGTGGTCGAGCGTCATGCCCTCCGGTATCGGCCCGACGAACCACGTGTAGAGCAGGCGGTACACGTACCAGGGTCGGCTGTCGTAGTGGACCTGCGGTCGGCCCTCGGCGGTGTGGCTCCCGTTCCATGACCAGCAGACTTCCGTCTGGTTGACCTTCAACATGACCGACTCACGGGTGTGCTTCATTCATCCAGTTTACCGAGACGAGTAATTATCCCGAGGACGTTTCGGGAGATTGGACCCCTGCATGCCCATCGCCGTCGTGCGCGCCGAGACGTACTACACGCCGCCACCGCGTGAGCCGGACTCCTGGGTTGGCGTGCCCGCCGCCGAGCTGGTGTGGCGGTGGATGGAGTACCGGACCGGCCGCCGCCTGATCCCGCCCGTCGACACCGTCGACGAGGTCTACTTCGCACGCATCAACCAAAACCGCTGGCTGGCGGACTGCACGTCCTGCGGGTCCGCCGCGATCGTCTCGCCCACCGACCCGCGCTTTGCCTGTACGGAATGCCAGTGGGGCTGGTGCGCGCTGGTGTTCCCCGCAGACCCGGCCGCCATCGAGGCCTCGCTGCTCGCGCTGAAGCCGGGCATGCGGAACTGGTGGAACGAGTTGGACCCCAACAACCCTGACCGGCCGGCCCCGCCCGCACCGGACCCCGGACCGATGGGTGAGAAGGCATGACGTTCGCACCGCGTACCTGGGTCGTCGGCGAGGTCGTCTCCGCCGCGATCATGAACCAGGAGATCCGCGATCAGTTCAACTCGATCTTCAGCGCGTGGACGACGTACACGCCGGCCTGGTCGAGTACGGGCACCGCGCCCGTCCTGAACAACGGCACCATGCTCGGCCGCTACCTGAAGATCGGCCGCCTGGTCATCTGCGAGATCCACATGACCTGCGGGACGACGACGACCTACGGCACCGGCAACTACAACTGGTCGCTGCCCGTCGCGGCCGCCAGCTCCGGCATCGCCCAGGTCGGCACCGCGCAGCTGCTCGGCACCGCCCGCTGGTGCGGAGAGATCGTCATCTCCAGCGCGGCCAGCAACTGCGGCGCGTTCCTGCCGATCTCCGCCACGAACACCCGCACCGACTTCCTCACCGCGACCAGCCCCGAAACCCTCGCTTCCACCGCACAGGTCCGGCTGACGTTCCTATACGAAGCCGCCTCCTGATCTTTCCCCGTCCCGCTCGCCCCGCGCCGTTGGCCGGGGCTCTCGTCATTTCTGGAGCACCCATGCCTGACCTGTGGATGCCGGGCGCGACCCGGCTCGACATAGGCGACCACGCCGCCACCGACGGCGGCCCGGCCAAGGCGATCGCCCACATCACGTGGGACCGCAATGCCACCGCCGCGAAGCCCGCCGACCTGGTCCCCTACGAGAACCTGCGCTCGTACTTCGCAGGCGGCGGCAAGGGCGTCGCCCCTCACATCCTGTGGGACCCGTTCACCGGCCGGATCACCCAGTTCGTCCCGGCGACCTCCCGGTCCAAGTCCCTCGTGGACACGGCGGGCGGCACCCGCACCAACCGGGCCGGGCGGGTCGTCCTGCAGATCGAGGCACTGTTCTTCCCGTACTGCCGGGTCGGGAAGAGCGTCTACCCGAAGCTCACCGACACCCCGCAGAAGGGGTGGGCGGACCTGCACGCCTGGGTGAAGTCCTGGGGTGTGGCCGACGCCTGGCCCAACGGCCGGCCCGAGAACTGCACGCGCAGCGAGCAGACGTGGGAGACGAAGTCCGGCTGGTACCCGCACAAGGGCGTCCCCGAGAACAGCCACGACGACCCGCTGTCCTGGCCTGCGTTCCCGGCGACGGCCACGCCGAAAGTGTCGCTGGCCCACGTCGTGTACGCGGCCCGCCACGACCCGGCCGCCGCCCAGGGCCACACCTCGCATAAGGCCGCAGTGCTGATCGTCGAGAAGGCGCTCAAGGCCGAGGGCCTGCTGCCCTCGCAGTACGTGGACGGCTCCTTCGGAACGAAGACCGTCACCGCCTACGCCCGCTGGCAGCGTTCCCCGGCCGGCGGCGGCTACACCGGCGACGCCGCCGACGGCATCCCCGGCAAGTCCTCTCTGCGGCTGCTCGCCGCCCGGCACGGCTTCACCGTCACCGACTGACCCGGAAGGAACGATCCCCCATGGCATCTCCCTCTGCCCCGATCGAGAAGAAGGTCAAGGCGTCCTCGGCGCTCGCCTACGTGGCGAGCCTCGCCGGCCTCGCGATCCTCGGCGCCCTCACCGACGACCCGTCCCTCATCTCCGGCATGCCCGACGCGCTGGAACCGTTCGTCCTCGCCCTCGTCCCGGCCGCCGCGTCGTGGATCGCCGGATGGGCGGCGCCGCACACACCGCGCTCGGACGTCTGATGCGTGCGGCGGTCCGGCGGCTCCGGCAGCAGCTGGGCCGCCGCGGAGCATTGCTCACCCTCAAGGGCACCATCACGACCCTGTACGGGTGTGCGCAGCTGGTCACGCCGCAGCCGGATCAGCGCGGCCTGTGCCTGCTGCTGCACCTGATGCCACTCCGGGCGTGGGCGGGACTGTGGGTCGCAGCCGGGATCACCGCCCTCGTCTGCGCGTGGCTGAGGCCTCGGGTCGACTGGCCCGGCTTCTGTGCCGTCTGGGCCATCACCGCGGCCTGGTCCGGGTCGTACCTCGTTTCATGGTGGCCGCTCGGCGAATACCCGCGCGGCTGGGTAGCGGCCATCATCTGGGCCGCGTTCGGAGGGGTGTGCCTGGTGGCCATCGGCTGGAGGGAGCCCACCCCCAGCAGATCGGAGACCACCGTTGAGCACTGAAATGGTGACCGCGTTCAGCGCCCTGGCCGTCGCCGTGGTGACCGCGCTCGGCGGCGTCATCACCGCCGTCGTCGGGCGCAGGCAACCCCGTCGTGCGGCACGGCGGGACGACTTCACCGCCGTCACCGACAAGCTCGGCGAGCACATCGCCCGCCTGGAACGCGAGGCAGAGCAGGACCGGCAGCAGGCCGAACACGACCGGACCCGCATCACCACCCAGGACGCCGCACTCCGATACCTCGCCGGATGGGCGCGCTCCCTCGTGGCCTACATGCGGCAGGCCCAGCTCGAACCGCCCCCGCCGCCGCAGCCCGTGCCCGACGAAGTGCGCCCGTTCCTGCACGACATCAACAACTGAGGAGACGCGATGCCGCTGCCCGCAGGCGTGGAGACGGTGACCGTATCGGCGGGCGAGCCGCTGACTCTGCCCGACGGCACGGCGATGACGGGAACCCTCCTGTTCACAGGCCCCGACCTGGTGACGATCGCCGGACAGGACACCATCGCCGGCGGCACCGTCGAAGCGCCGCTGGTCAACGGCGAGTTCACCAAGACTCTGGTGGCCACGGACGCGACGGGCATGTCCCCGACCGCGTGGACGTACCGAGTCGAGGCCGTCCTCAGCAACGCGCCGGGCTGGGTCAGGTACATCTCGCTGCCCAAGGCTTCACCGGCCGTCGTCCTCGCCGACGTCCTGGTGCCCGACCCCGTGGCCGGCACGTACACCACCCTCGTCGACCCGGCCTCGGTACTGGCAGGGGTCACGGTCACCGGCACGGCGTCGGCAGGGAAGGTGCTGACCGCGAGTTCGAGCAGCGCCGCATCGTGGCAGACGCCGTCGAGTGGAGGCGGGGCGGCGCAGCCCCGGACGGCGCGCGTGCGGATCACGAACGATGATCTCTCCGGCCTCCCGGAGGCTGCATCGTGGGCGGTCGTGCAGACCTCGGCCGGCACCCAGCTGAAGTGCTCGATCGCGGCGAGCGCGGGTGACCGGATCCTGGTGTGCCCCAACTTTCTCTACCTCGGCTCGCACTACCTCGACTGGGTGCTGCTCGACTCCGGCGGATCGATCGCCGAGTACGCGACCTCGGAGTCGTCCTCACCACCATCCGAGGGCAACCCGGCGATGTATCCCCTCACGACCCTGAGCAGGAACTCATCGTCGGAAATGTTCACCGCAGGCCCCGCGCACATCGACGGCTCCGGCAGCGTGACGATCGCGCTCGCGCATCAGGGATTGGGGACGGGATCCGGCAACCGGGTCTACGCACACCCCACGTATCCGTGGCGGCTGCGGCTGGAGAACATCTACGCCCAGCCTGCCTGACGCACGACGCGGCCCCGCTCTCCTCCGGGAGGGCGGGGCCGCTTTGTCATGGTCGGGGGTCGGAGACGAAGCTGCCCATGCCGGGCGTGGTGGTGAGCAGGCCCTCCTCGCGCAGCGCGGCCGTGGCCTTTCGCACGGTCCCGCGGGCGACGTCGAACTCCGCTTCGAGCTGCACCTCTGAGACGAGGGCGCGGGGCGGGAGTTCGCCGCTGGCGATGCGAGCGCGCAGCACGTCGGCGATCTGCTCCCACTTGGGCCGCGTCGGGTCAAAGTCGATCACCCGTCCGACTGTAGATATTCGGGCTTATCGGGGCATAGAGATGCACATCCATAGGTAGGCATGGACAGGTGTGTACAGGCTGCCTACGGTGGCTCACACACAGCAGACCCCCGCGCCGTGCGACCGGCCGGGGGCGTGGACGACTGGTTGGAGTCGACATGGCAGAGCCTACGCAAGCCCCTGGTATCGAGAACACCCCCACCGCCTACGGCTACTGCTCGTGGCACGCGGGCTACGCCGAGGGCGTGCGCCTCATCCACGCCATCGAGCAGGGATCCGGTCCGGGCCGGACCGTCTTCGCCTGCGCGCCGTGCCGCGAGCAGTTCCGCCTGGTCCCGCTCGCCGACCAGCCGTGAGCACGGCAGAGAAGGCCGACGAAAAGACGGCCGAATGCCAGCTGAGCGAGCACGCCCTGTGCTCCGGGCCGCGCGTCATCCGACGGCAGGGCGCCCCGGCCTGGGAGGTACCCATCCTCACCATCCGCTGCAGCTGCCGCTGTCACAGGACCGCCCGCCCCCGCACCCCGTGAGCATGTAGGGGGTCGGGCGAGACGGGGCCCCGGTCGTAGCGCGTCACGACCGGGGCCTTTTCCGTGCCTCCTTCGATTCGAAGGTTCGAGCAGCGTCCGCCGATGGCGCGTACAAACATGCAGGTCAGAGGGGGTATTACGGGCCTCCGCGAGAGTCTCGGAGCAAGATCCTTTTAGAGGTGTCGTAGCGGCATATTGGGGTTGCCGCTCCCGGTCCCACCGCTGACGAGGAAGGACAGCCGCGCCTCGACCAGCGCCCGCAGCACCCGGTCCCCACCCGGCGGCACCGTGCCCGCGGCCACCAGCTCGTCGAGGGTGAACGCACGCGGCCGTACGACCCGCAGCGACAGGCAGGTGCAGCCGACGGCGACCGGTGGCAGCACCGCGTGCAGCCGGGTCCCGTCGGGCAGCCGGGCATCCGCCCAGGGCCGTGCGTCGTCCAGCCGGCGGCCGGCCACGGCGGCCAGGCGCTGCGCGAGGCGTCGTACGGCCGCCGCGTCCGGGAAGGACACGGCGGACAGCTCCAGACCACCTCCCCGGTCGACCCAGACCCGGTCGGGGGCGGACACCAGCACGTCCGTCACCGACGGGTCCGCGAGCAACGGTTCCAGGGGGCCACTGCCCACCAGCTCGGAGCGCAACTGTTCGGCGGCGCCGAGGACTTCGGCGTCCCCGAGCACCCGTCCCTGCTCCCGCAGAGCCTGAGCCACCCGCGCCGGTGTCGGCTCGGCCCCGCTCTCGGCCAGCCACTGCCGCACCCCGTCCAGAAGCCCGGAGGAGGTGCTCGAGGGCGTGTCCCGGCCGGCCGCCGAATCGGACGCGGCCCCACCCCGGCGTCCCGGCCACTCGAGCCCGGAGACCGTACTCATACCGCACCCGCTTCCAGCAGCGCCCGCTCCCAGAACTCCCGGCAGAAGCGCGCGAGTGGGCCGCGGGCGGCCGCCCCGGGCGGTGTCCTGCCCCCGTCCGGCCGCAGCAGCGCGGACTCGACGGGCACCTCTCCCGCCAGGGGCAGCCCCAGAAGCCGGGCCACCTCCCGGTCGTCGAGTCCGGGCGCGTACGGCCCGCGCACCGCCAGCCGCAGGTCGCGCAGGACCATTCCGACGGCTGAGGCGACGCGACCGGCCGCCGCGACGGACCGCAGTTCGGCGGGGACCACGAGGATTCCGAGGTCGAGCTGGGCGAGGATCTCGGCGACCCCGTCGTCGACGCGGCGGGGAAGGTCGACGACGACCGCGCCTCCACGTCGCCTCGCGGCGGCGAGCACCGCCCGGACGGCCTGCGGCGGGACGGCCACGCAGTCGCCACGGTCCCAGCTGAGCACCCGCAGCGAGTGCAGCCGCGGCAGCGACTCCTCCAGCGCGCCCCCACCGACCCTCCCCCGGGAGGCGGCGAACGCGGGCCAGCGCAGTCCTTCAGCCGTCTCCCCGCCGAGGAGCACGTCGAGTCCGCCGCCCAGCGGATCGGCGTCGACGAGGAGGGTGCGCAGTCCTTCGCGCGCCGAGGTGACGGCGAGCGCACAGGCCAACGTGGATGCTCCCGCCCCGCCCCGGCCGCCGATGACGCCGACGGTGAGGGCGGGCCGACCCACCCCCTCGGCCACGTCGGCGATGCGGTCGACCAGCCACTGCTCGCCGTCGGGCAGCATCAGGACATGGTCGGCGCCGATCTCGACGGCCCTCCGCCAGACGCCCGAGTCGTCCTGGTCACGGCCGACCAGCACCACCCCGCGTCTGCGCGCGGCTCCCCGCACCCGCCGTGCGGCGTCGTCGCCGACCAGGACGAGCGGCGCGGCCTCCCAGCGGCCCCTGCGCTCGGGCACTCCGTGATGTACCTCGGGTGTGGCGCCGGCCGCCGCGCACAGGCGCAGCAGGTCGTCGAGCAGTTCGGCGTCCTCGGTGACGATCAGCGGTGCGCCCGCCCGCCCTCCGGCGGCGGGTGTCGGATCGTGTGTGACGGTTCCGGCCACGGTCTGGTCCCCCTTCGCTGCATCTCTCGCGCAGCCCCTGCGGCCACGCGATTCCCAAACGTGTGAAGAACCGGCAAGCGGCCTCCCTATGAACGGCCGATACGAACCGGCCAAACGCCTCCGCCTAACCGGAACCGGTCGTGAAGTCGGCACCGGCGGGAAGCGCTGCAATCACGGTGCAGCCATCCGGGAAATCGAGTGGATCTTGGTCGATAACTGTGGACAACTCGACGCCTGTGAATATCGCCGTCACCCATACCGGTGACGCCCGCACCGGTTGCTGCGCGACTTCCACAGAGCAGCGCACCGACTACACACGGTGATGAATCGCGGGCATGCGAAGGGGGCGACCTCGGCCGCCTCACAGCGGCATCGCGGCCGCGCACAGAAAGGGAGAAACCCATCCGGACATGCGACGACCCCCGCCGGGGGGGAGAGCGGGGGTCGCCTTCACGGCCGACTCGGGGGGGAGGAGTCGGACCGCGTTAGCACGGTCGCGAACGATCCGTGACTTCCATGGTGTACCCGAGAGGCTTCTCAGGCAAACCAACGCGCCTACCTTACGCCGAATGGGCTGCGCCTATGCTCGGGGCGTGGAAAACCACTCCTTGCCCCGCACAGCGGCCTTCTTTGACCTGGACAAGACGGTCATTGCGAAGTCGAGCACGCTCACCTTCAGCAAGTCCTTCTACCAAGGCGGCCTGATCAACCGCAGAGCCGCCTTGCGCACCGCATATGCCCAGTTCGTCTTCCTCGCGGGCGGCGCCGACCACGACCAGATCGAGCGCATGCGCAAGTACCTGTCAGCGCTGTGCCGAGGATGGAACGTCCAGCAGGTCAAGGAGATCGTCGCCGAGACGCTGCACGACATCATCGACCCGATCATCTACGACGAGGCCGCCTCCCTCATCGAGGAGCACCACACCGCCGGCCGTGACGTCGTGATCGTGTCCACCTCGGGGGCCGAGGTGGTCGAGCCGATCGGCGAACTGCTCGGCGCGGACCGTGTGGTGGCGACCCGCATGGTCGTGGGAGACGACGGCTGCTTCACCGGAGAGGTGGAGTACTACGCCTACGGGCCCACGAAGGCGGAGGCGGTCAGGGAACTCGCCCAGTCGGAGGGGTACGACCTGGAGCGCTGCTTCGCCTACAGCGACTCGGCCACCGACCTGCCGATGCTGAAGTCGGTCGGCCACCCGCACGCCGTGAACCCGGACCGCGCGCTGCGCCGGGAGGCACTCGCGCGCGGGTGGCCGATCCTGGACTTCCACCGACCGGTGCGGCTCAAGCAGCGGTTCCCCGCGTTCTCCGTGCCGCCCCGTCCGGCGCTCGTGGCGGCCGCGGCCATAGGCGCCGCGGCCGCCACGGCCGGTCTTGTCTGGTACGCCAGCCGACGCCGGGCCGTGATTGCCTGACGGCCCCTCCAGCACGGTCGGCTGACGCGCCTTCAGCACGGCGACCCGACTGAGCCCACCGCCGGTCCACGACTCTGTCGACGACCTGAGCGCCCGTGCGGCGATCACACGGAATTCAACCAGTCCGTTTTTGAATCGTTTAGACCTAAAAGTAAAGATGTGCAGCCAGGGGTTCCGCTTGCCCTGGACCAGGAGTACAAAGGGATTAACGGCCCGCGAGACCAAGGACATCCGAGAGGATCACCTTCAATAACGCATTCCGGCCCCACGGACCGCGCATGAACACTGAGCACCCACGCGACGTCGACCCGTCGATTACGGGCCAGCCGCACCAGGTGACGGGCAAAGTCCCGACCTGATGGGCGACACACAGAGGACGCTTGGTAACCCGGTGAACATGCCAGCGGCGGTACGAGTCCTCGTACCGCCGCAACCCTTGTGGGCCCCCTTCGCTGGGGCCTTTCCTCGTTATGCCGCGCCGCGCTGCAGCGCCTCGCACACCGCGGTCGACTCGCGCGCCCCCAACTCCGCCGCCCGGCCGCAGTGGCCGATCCAGGCGGCCATGCCCTCGGGAGTGCCGGAGACATAACCTTCGAGCGCCGCCAGGTAGGCCGCGCGGCCCAGTTCGGCGTGGCCGACCTCCGCCGGGCAGACGGACTTGGGGTCGAGACCACTACCGACCAGGACGATCCGCTCGGCCGCGCGCGCGACCAGGCCGTTGTGGGAAGTGAAGGGGCGCAGCGCGAGAAGTTCGCCGTGCACGACCGCGGCCGTCACCAGGGCCGGGGCCGAACCGCCCGCGATGATCAGCTCGGAGAGCCCTTCGAGACGGCCCGACACCTCGGCCGCGCCCGGCAGCGGCAGCTCGATCAGCGGCTCGTCCACCGGCTCGCCGTCCTGGCGCGGGCGGCCGACCTCGTCGTTCTTGCCCGCGGCCGCGACCAGATGCAGCCGGGCCAGCACGCGCAGGGGTGACTGGCGCCAGATCGAGAGCAGCTGCCCCGCCTCGGCACTCAGCCGGAGCGACGCGCCCACCACACGCGCCTCGTCGTCACCACTGAAGTCGGTACGCCGACGTACCTCTTCCAGGGCCCAGTCGGCGCCGGACAGCGCGGCCGAGCCGCGGGAACCACGCAGGGCCGCCTCAGCGGTGATCTCGTTGCTGCGGCGCCGCATGACCCGGTGCCCGTAGACCCGGTCCACGGCCTTGCGCATGGACTCCACGGACTCG
Organism: Streptomyces sp. NBC_00289; assembly: GCF_041435115.1. Lineage (NCBI taxonomy): Bacteria > Bacillati > Actinomycetota > Actinomycetes > Kitasatosporales > Streptomycetaceae > Streptomyces > Streptomyces sp. NBC_00289. The sequence goes on from NZ_CP108046.1 coordinate 4,850,407, forward strand.
GCCACCCCGGGCAGCGAACCCAGGGCCGCGAGCGGATCGGCGGTCGCGCCTGTCGTACTCATGAGTACGACCCTACGCACCCCGAGGGGCTCCGCTCTCCCCACGATGGAGTGGTCTTCTTCACGCCCGCCTGCCACACAAAGCTATCGCTCGACTACCCTTGGTGAACATGAAAATTGCTTTCGTCGGGAAGGGCGGCAGCGGCAAGACCACCCTGTCCTCCCTGTTCATCCGCCACCTCGCGGCGTCCGGCGCCCCGGTCATCGCGGTCGACGCCGACATCAACCAGCACTTGGGCCCCGCCCTCGGCCTGGACGAGGCGGCCGCCGCCGCGCTGCCCGCGATGGGCGAGCGACTGCCGCTGATCAAGGACCACCTGCGCGGCTCCAACCCACGGATCGCCTCCGCCGAGGTGATGATCAAGACGACTCCGCCCGGCGAGGGCTCACGGCTGCTGCGGGTGTGCGAGAACAATCCGGTCTACGACGCCTGCGCCCGGCCGGTGGAACTCGACGGCGGCGCCGTCCGTTTGATGGTCACCGGCCCGTTCACCGAGGCCGATCTGGGAGTGGCCTGCTACCACTCCAAGACCGGCGCGGTGGAGCTCTGCCTGAACCACCTCGTCGACGGCCCCGGCGAGTACGTCGTCGTCGACATGACGGCGGGCTCCGACTCCTTCGCCTCCGGCATGTTCACCCGCTTCGACATCACGTTCCTCGTCGCCGAACCGACTCGTAAGGGGGTCTCCGTCTATCGCCAGTACAAGGAGTACGCCCGCGACTTCGGCGTTGTCCTGAAGGTCGTCGGCAACAAGGTGCAGGGCCAGGACGACCTCGACTTCCTCCGCGCCGAGGTCGGGGACGACCTGCTCGCGACGGTCGGGCACTCGGACTGGGTGCGTGCCCTGGAGAAGGGCCGGCCGCCCCGGTTCGACCTCCTGGAGGACGCCAACCGCCGCGCCCTGCGCCTGCTGCACACGGCCGTCGACGCGACGTACGAGCTGCGCGACTGGGAGCGCTACACACGGCAGACGGTGCACTTCCACCTGAGGAACGCCCAGTCCTGGGGCAACGCGCGTACCGGGATCGACCTGGCGGCGCAGATCGACCCCGGATTCGTACTCGGCGAGGGAGTGACAGCGAACGCCTGACACCGATCCGGCCGAACACCGGACGGCGGACCGGACAGACGCCTACGTATGACGCCTCACGCGTACTCCGGACGGCCTACCGCTTGACCGCCGGCGCCCCGGGCACGCCCTTCGGGGCCGGGGCGGGGTGGCCCGTCAGGAAGGATGCCCAGCCCTGCTTCGGGGCCTCGCCGACCTTGAGGGTGCCCAACTTCCGGATCACCTGCGGGTCCTGGGCATCCAGCCAGTCGGCGAGCTGCCGGAAGGACAGGCACCGCACCTCCGCCTTGGTGCACACCCGCTCGACGACCTCCTCGACGGCACGCATGTAGGTGCCGCCGTTCCAGGACTCGAAGTGGTTGCCGATGACCAGGGGCGCCCGGTTGCCGTCGTAGGCCCGGTCGAAGCCCTTGAGCAGGCCGTCGCGCATCTGGTCACCCCAGAAGTCGTACTTACCGGGGTCGCCCTGGGTCGTGGTGCCGGACTGGTTGACCATGAAGTTGTAGTCCATGGTGAGCTGCTGGTAGGAGTGCCCGGGGAAGGGCACGAGCTGCATGGACAGGTCCCACAGGCCACTCTTCTTCGTCGGCCAGAGCTGCTCGTTGACGCCGCTGGTGTCATAGCGGAAGCCCAGTTCGCGAGCGGCGGTCATGAAGTTCTTCTGGCCTTCGAGGCAGGGGGTCCGGGCGCCGACGAGTTCCTTGTCGTAGTCGAAGGGCAGTGGGGCCGCCTTCTTCATGCCGGTGTTGGTCTTCCAGGACTTCACGAACTGCTTCGCCTGGGAGATCTCGTCCTTCCAGTCGTCCACCGACCACTCGCCCACTCCGCCGTTCTTGCCGCAGAAGTGGCCGTTGAAGTGGGTGCCGATCTCGTTGCCCTCGAGCCATGCCAGGCGCAGCTGCTTCACCGTGTCGGAGATGCCCCGCTCGTCGTTGAAGCCGATGTCGGAGCGGCCCGGGGAGTGCTGCGGCGGCCGGTAGAGGTCGCGCTTGTCCTCCGGCAACATGTACACGCCGCTGAGGAAGTAGGTCATGGTCGCGTCGTTCGCCCTGGCGACCTTGCGGAAGTGGGAGAAGAGCCGCTGGCTGTCCTCGCCGGCGCCGTCCCAGGAGAAGACCACGAACTGGGGTGGCCGCTGACCGGGCTTGAGGCGCTCGGCTCTGGGCAGGTGGGGCTGCGCTCCGGTGTACGCGGTGGAGCCGTCGCCGATCAGGCGCAGCACGTTCTTCGGTGCCGGGGCCGGCTTCGCCTTCTGCGGGCCGGAAGCCCCTGCTCTGGAACCGTCGGAGCCGATCGCACAGCCGGCGAGCGACGCCGCACAGACCGCGGCTAGAGCGGCGCCCGCGGCGAACCTCTGGGTGGTGGCCATGTTCCGCCCACCTTCTTCCTTCTCTCAGGCCAACGCCGGTGAGGGCGTTTTCTGGTGCTGCCTGCCGGGACGGGCCGCAGCGCCGCCAAGGTCGCACGCGACCGAGAAGGAATTAGTACGACAAGCCGATGAAATGGCCGCATCACCCCTCTGGGTGACTTATTAACCCATTTGCACAGAAAGTCTATGCCAGCCCTTTACTCTGAATTACGATCCATTTACTGAGCGTTGAATCATCCCGCCGCTGCACGCCGTGACCCCACGGCCGCGACCCGACCCCCCGTCGTCGACGGGGGACCACCTGATCCGCGACCGCGCTGCCCCGGAGGAGACGGGAACCATGTCAGCCTGCGTCCCCACCCGCGCCGCCGACTCGAGTCGGACCGAGCGCGCCCACCAAGCCCACAGCCCGCCACCGGCCCCGCCCCGCCGCTTCCGTGTAGCGGGCGCCGACCTCTCGGCCTCGATCGCGGTCTTCCTGATCGCCCTACCGCTGTCTCTCGGCATCGCCCTTGCCACGGGCGCGCCCCTTCAGGCCGGCCTCGTGGCGGCCGCCGTCGGAGGGCTGGTCGCCGGATGGCTCGGCGGCGCCCCGCTCCAGGTCAGCGGCCCCGCCGCCGGCCTCACGGTCGTCACGGCCGACCTCATCCACCACTACGGATGGCGTACGACGTGCGCCATCACCGTGCTCGCCGGATTCGCCCAGATCGGCCTCGGCTGCCTGCGCGTGGCCCGCACCGCCCTCGCCGTCAGCCCCGCCATCGTGCACGGAATGCTCGCGGGCATCGGCGTCACCATCGCCGTCGCCCAACTGCACATCGTTCTCGGCGGCACTCCGCAGAGCTCCGTCCTCGACAACCTGCGCTCGCTGCCTCACCAACTGGCCAACCTGCAGCCTGCCGCCGTCTCGGCGAGTGTGCTGACCCTCACCCTGTTGCTGCTCTGGCCGCGGATTCCGGGGCGGGCAGGGCGTCTGCTGCGCAGAGTTCCGGCCGCGCTCGTGGCGGTCGCCGGGGCGACGCTGGCCGTCTCACTCGCCGGGCTGACCCTGCCCAAGGTCGATCTGCCCTCCTGGAGCAGCCACGCCCTGGCCGGACTCCCCGAGGGTCCGCTGCTCGGCCTCGTCGCCGCCGTACTCACCACCACGCTGGTGTGCAGCGTGCAGTCACTGCTCGGGGCGGTCGCCGTGGACAAGTTGGTGACGGGGCGTCCGGGTCTGCCCGCCCGGGTCGGCCGGTCCGACCTGAACCGCGAACTGTTCGGACAGGGCGCCGCCAACATCGTCTCCGGCACACTCGGCGGCCTCCCGGTCGCGGGGGTCGCCGTCCGCAGTTCGGCGAACGTGAACGCGGGTGCCGTGAGTCGGAACTCCACGATGCTGCACGGCGTTCTCGTAGTAGTCGCCGCACTGCTGATGGTCCCGATCCTGGAGTTCATCCCGCTCGCCTCGCTCGCCGCCCTGGTGATGGCCGTCGGCATCCAGATGGTGTCCCTGCACCACATCCGTACGGTGACCCGCCACCGAGAAGTACTCGTCTACGTCGTCACCACACTCGGCGTGGTGGTCCTCGGCGTCCTGGAGGGCGTCGCGCTGGGGATCGCCGTCGCCGTCTCCGTCGCCCTGAACCGCCTCGCCCACACCCGGATCACCCACGAGGAGAAGGAAGGAGCCCATTACGTACACGTACGGGGGCAGTTGACGTTTCTCGCGGTTCCGCGGCTCAGCCGGACCCTGCACCTCGTCCCCCAGGGGACCCATGCGGTCGTCGAGTTGGACGGATCGTTCATGGACCACGCGGCGTACGAGGCTTTGCACGACTGGCAGAACACGCACATCGCGCGGAGCGGCTCCGTCGAGCTGACCGGCTGCCGCGCCGCGACCCGCAACGCCGAGCCCCCGGTCCCCCTACCTCCCGATCTCGCTCCGGTCGGCGTGATCCCGATGGCGGGCTGCCGTTGCCGCCCCTGGACCCCCTGGCGCAACCACCAGTGCGAGCTTCCCCAGCTCGCACCCGCACCGGGCGGGCACCTGGACGGAGCAGCCGCAAAGGGTCCCGACGGGGACGGCGGGACCGACCAGTCCGGAACAAGCGGACCGGGCGGATCCGCAGTCGCGTCGGGCACGGGGGTCGTGTCGGGCGCGGGAGTCGGCTCGGGCACCAGTTCCGACGGCGACGTCAAGGCCAGGTCCAACGCCGGCTCCGGAGCAGGCCGCGGATCCAGTGGGCACGAACTGGCGCGAGGCATCAGTGCGTTCCACCGCAACACCGCCCCCCTGGTCAGGGACGAGCTGGCGCGGCTGGCGCGCGAGGGGCAGCGGCCGACTCAGCTCTTCCTCACCTGTGCCGACTCGCGGCTGGTCACCTCGATGATCACCTCCAGTGGTCCCGGCGACCTCTTCGTGGTGCGCAACGTGGGCAACCTCGTCCCGCTGCCCGGCCAGGAGAGCGGGGACGACTCGGTAGGAGCGGCCATCGAGTACGCGGTGGACGTGCTGAAGGTGCGCTCCATCACGGTGTGCGGGCACTCCGGGTGCGGGGCCATACAGGCCCTGCTCAGCTCCGAGCCGGGCGGTGCCCAGACACCGCTCAAGCGGTGGCTGCGACACGGGTTGCCCAGTCTGGAGCGCATGGCCGACGAGAGCCGGCCGTGGGCCGGGATCGCCGGACGGGCGCCCGCCGACGCCGTCGAGCAACTCTGCCTGACCAACGTGGTCCAGCAGTTGGAGCACCTGCGTGGCCACGAGTCGGTGGACAGGGCCCTGCGCGAGGGGGAGTTGGAGCTTCACGGGATGTACTTCCACGTGGGCGAGGCACAGGCCTACCTGCTCGTCGGGGCGGACGACGGTGAGCTGTTCGACCACGTCCGGTCGGCCGACCTGCCCGCGTGAGAAATCCCTCGTCCGGTCCCGGGACCGCGTCCGGGGTCACGGGACCGTTCCTGTGGCCCTGGGCCGGCCGCCCGAGGAGTGAGGGGGTGCCTCGCGCCCCGATCGGCGGCCGGGCCGGGAAGGATGTGACGGAAAGGCGTACCGAGGGATGAACTCCGGCTGATCGGCGTCCGTGGGAACGGATGACTCCGGCCACGGAAACCATCCCGCACAGAGGTCTAAACCAATTGTCGGTCGACCCTTGTCATCGGACCCCCCGGTCTGATGAGCTGTGGCCTGGGACACAACGGACACCCCGGGAAAGGCAGATGCCGTGAGCAACGAAAGCCTGGCCAACCTGCTCAAGGAAGAGCGCAGGTTCGCACCCCCCGCCGACCTGGCGGCGAACGCCAACGTCACGGCGGAGGCGTATGAGCAGGCCAAGGCTGACAGGCTCGGTTTCTGGGCCGCGCAGGCCCGTCGGCTGACCTGGGCCAAGGAGCCGGCCGAGACGCTGGACTGGTCGAACCCGCCGTTCGCCAAGTGGTTCAAGGACGGCGAGCTCAATGTCGCGTACAACTGCGTCGACCGGCACGTGGAGGCGGGACACGGCGACCGGGTCGCCATCCACTTCGAGGGCGAGCCCGGCGACAGCCGTGCCATCACCTACGCCGAGCTCAAGGACGAGGTGTCGAAGGCCGCCAACGCCCTGCTCGAGCTCGGCGTGCAGAAGGGCGACCGGGTCGCCGTCTACATGCCGATGATCCCCGAGACGGCTGTCGCCATGCTCGCCTGCGCCCGGATCGGAGCGGCGCACTCCGTCGTCTTCGGCGGCTTCTCGGCGGACGCGCTCGCGACCCGGATCCAGGACGCCGACGCGCGGGTCGTCATCACCTCCGACGGCGGCTGGCGGCGCGGCAAGCCGTCCGCGCTCAAGCCGGCCGTCGACGACGCGGTCGCGCGCGTGGACAGCGTCGAGCACGTGCTCGTGGTCCGCCGTACCGGCCAGGAGGTCGCCTGGAACGACGAGCGGGACGTGTGGTGGCACGAGATCGTCGAGCGGCAGTCCGCCGAGCACACACCGGAGGCGTTCGAGGCGGAGCACCCGCTGTTCATCCTCTACACGTCCGGCACCACGGGGAAGCCGAAGGGCATCCTGCACACCTCCGGCGGCTACCTCACGCAGACGGCGTACACGCACCACGCCGTCTTCGACCTCAAGCCGGAGACCGACGTGTACTGGTGCACGGCCGACGTCGGCTGGGTGACCGGTCACTCCTACATCGTGTACGGGCCGCTGGCCAACGGCGCGACCCAGGTCATGTACGAGGGCACCCCGGACACCCCGCACCAGGGCCGCTTCTGGGAGATCGTGCAGAAGTACGGCGTGACCATCCTGTACACGGCGCCCACGGCCATTCGTACGTTCATGAAGTGGGGCGACGACATCCCCGCGAAGTTCGACCTCTCCTCGCTCCGGGTCCTCGGCTCCGTCGGTGAACCGATCAACCCCGAGGCCTGGATCTGGTACCGCAAAAACATCGGGGCGGACCGGACCCCCATCGTGGACACCTGGTGGCAGACCGAGACGGGCGCGATGATGATCTCGCCGCTGCCGGGCGTGACCGAGACCAAGCCCGGCTCCGCGCAGACGCCGCTGCCGGGCATCTCCGCCACCGTCGTGGACGACGAGGCGAACGAGGTAGCGAACGGTGGTGGCGGCTATCTGGTGCTGACCGAGCCGTGGCCGTCGATGCTGCGCACCATCTGGGGCGACGACCAGCGGTTCCTCGACACGTACTGGTCGCGCTTCGAGGGCAGGTACTTCGCCGGCGACGGGGCGAAGAAGGACGACGACGGTGACATCTGGCTCCTCGGGCGCGTCGACGACGTGATGCTGGTGTCGGGCCACAACATCTCCACCACGGAGGTCGAGTCGGCGCTCGTCTCGCACCCGTCGGTCGCCGAGGCGGCCGTCGTCGGCGCGGCGGACGAGACGACCGGGCAGGCCATCGTGGCCTTCGTCATCCTGCGGGGCACGGCGAACGCCGAGGACGAGGGGCTCGTCGCGGACCTGCGCAACCACGTCGGTGCCACCCTCGGCCCGATCGCCAAGCCGAAGCGCATCCTGCCGGTGGCCGAGCTGCCGAAGACCCGCTCCGGCAAGATCATGCGGCGGCTGCTGCGCGACGTGGCGGAGAACCGCGAACTCGGCGACGTCACCACCCTGACCGACTCCACGGTCATGGACCTCATCCAGACGAAGCTGCCGGCGGCGTCCAGCGAGGACTGAGTACGACCGTCGAGGGCACCCGGCGACACGTGCGCCGGGTGCCCTCTCCGTGCCCGGGGCCAGGACTGATGAGAGAATTGCCGGGTTCCTCCCGGGCCCTCGCAGCGCACGTTAGGTAAACTAAACAAAGCAACAGCAGTAAAGGTGCGCCGGGAAGTCTGGTCGGCATGTGATCCGTCCTGCCCACCGACTGGAGGTCTCCCCGTGGCCGCCCCTCGCTCCTCTCCTCCCCGCAGTGTCCTCGGACGGCTGTCCCTGCCCGAGCGGAACTTCGTGGCGGACGCGCTGCGCACCGAGACAGTCGGCGGCGTACTGCTGCTCATCGCCACGATCGCGGCGCTGACCTGGGCGAACGTTCCCGCACTGCAGGAGAGCTATGCGAGCGTCAGCCACTTCCACTTCGGCCCCGCAGCCCTCGGCCTGGATCTGTCGGTGGCGCACTGGGCCGCCGACGGGCTCCTCGCGATCTTCTTCTTCGTCGCCGGTATCGAGCTCAAGCGCGAGCTGGTAGCCGGCGACCTGCGTGACCCGAGGGCCGCCGCACTGCCCGTGGTGGCGGCGCTGTGCGGCATGGCCGTACCGGCGCTCGTCTACACCCTCACCAACCTCCCCGGCGGCGGCTCGACGGCGGGCTGGGCGGTGCCCACCGCCACGGACATCGCCTTCGCGCTGGCCGTGCTCGCCGTCATCGGGACGTCCCTGCCCAGCGCCCTGCGCGCCTTCCTGCTGACGCTCGCCGTCGTCGACGACCTCTTCGCGATCCTGATCATCGCGGTGTTCTTCACCGACACCATCGACTTCGCCGCGCTCGGCGGTGCCGTCGCCGGTCTCGTCGTGTTCTGGCTGCTGCTGCGCAAGGGCGTGCACGGCTGGTACGTGTACGTGCCGCTCGCCCTCGTCGTCTGGGGGCTGATGTACAACAGCGGCATCCACGCCACCATCGCCGGCGTGGCCATGGGCCTGATGCTGCGCTGCACCACCCGCGAGGTCGAGGGCCCCAGCGGGCCGGAGAGGGAGGCGCACTCCCCCGGCGAGCACATCGAGCACCTGGTGCGTCCCCTGTCGGCGGGCCTGGCCGTGCCGCTGTTCGCGCTGTTCAGTGCGGGCGTGTCGATCTCCGGCGGCGCGCTGGGCGACGTGTTCGGCAGGCCGGAGACGCTCGGCGTGGTCCTCGGGCTCGTCGTCGGCAAGACGCTCGGCATCTTCGGCGGGACCTGGCTGACGGCCCGTTTCACCCGGGCCTCGCTCAGCGACGACCTCGAATGGGCGGACGTCTTCGCGGTGGCGACCCTGGCCGGCATCGGGTTCACCGTCTCCCTGCTCATCGGCGAGCTCGCCTTCGACGGCGACGCCGTACTGACAAGTGAGGTCAAGGCCGCCGTCCTGGTCGGCTCACTCATCGCGGCCGTTCTGGCGAGCGTCGTGCTGAAGATACGGAACGCGAAGTACCGCAGGCTGTGCGAGGACGAGGAACGCGACGAGGACCTCGACGGCATCCCGGACATCTACGAGGAGCACGACCCCGCGTACCACCTGCGGATGGCCGACATCCACGAACGCAAGGCCGCCGAGCACCGCCGGATCGCGGAGCTCAGGGCCGCGGAACGGGAGGCCGCCGCGCGCCACGGGCTTGCCGAAGTGACGGGCGGGGCGGGCGAGGACGGCAACCGTCCGGCATGATCTGACGGGACGGTACAAAAGAACACCGTCCGCAGCCACAGAAGTCACGCAGAAGTCAGGCAGATGAGGGAGACCGCGATGAGCGCACCCGACGGCAGCCCGGTCGGCGCCGAACGCAGCATCGGCCAGCTGTTCGCCTCGGCGACGACCGAGATGTCAGCGCTGGTGCACGACGAGATCGCGCTGGCCAAGGCGCAACTCAAACAGGACGTCAAGCGGGGCGCGACGAGCGGCGGCGCGTTCTCGCTGGCCGGCGCGGTCCTGGTGTTCTCCCTGCCGATGCTGAACTTCGCCCTGGCGTACGGCATCCGGACCTGGAGCGACTGGAACCTCGCGGTCTGCTTCCTGCTGTCCTTCGCGGCGAACGTGCTCGTCGCGGGCGTCCTCGCGCTGATCGGTGTCGTCTTCGCGAAGAAGGCCAAGAAGGGTCAGGGCGCGCAGAAGGTCGCCGCCTCGATGAAGGAGTCGGCGGGCGTTCTGCAGAACGCCAAGCCGCACCCGCGGCAGGAGCTGCCGCGGGACCGGGCCCCGGAGGCCATCGAGGCTGTGGCACGCTCGACGTCATGACGGATCCCGCCGCCCCCTGGGCGCAACCTGCCTCGGTCGTACGACTCGACCTTCCCGGCGGGCACCAGGTCACCCACCGGGATGTCGCAGCCAACGGCGCCCGTTTCCACATCGCCGAACTCGGCGACGGGCCGCTGGTGATGCTGCTGCACGGCTTCCCGCAGTTCTGGTGGGCCTGGCGGCACCAGCTGGTGGCGCTGGCCGACGCCGGGTTCCGGGCCGTCGCCATGGACCTACGGGGCGTCGGCGGCAGCGACCGCACCCCACGGGGCTACGACCCGGCCAACCTCGCGCTCGACGTCACCGGCGTGATCCGCTCCCTGGGGGAGCCCGACGCCGCGCTGGTCGGCCACGACCTGGGCGGATATCTGGCGTGGACGGCGGCCGTGATGCGTCCCAAGCTGGTACGGCGGCTCGCGGTCTCGTCCATGCCGCATCCCCGGCGCTGGCGCTCGGCGATGCTCTCGGACGTCAAGCAGACGACCGCGGGTTCCTACATCTGGGGCTTCCAGCGGCCCTGGATCCCGGAGCGGCAGCTCCTCGCCGACGACGGCGCGTTGGTGTCCCGGCTGCTGCGGGACTGGTCGGGGCCGGGCCTGCCGGACGACGAGGCGGTGGAGACGTACCGGCGCGCGATGTGCATCCCCTCGACGGCGCACTGCTCGATCGAGCCGTACCGCTGGATGGTGCGGTCGATGGCGCGTCCGGACGGCATTCAGTTCAATCGCCGGATGAAGCGGCCGGTGCGCGTGCCGACCCTCCACCTGCACGGCTCGCTCGATCCCGTGATGCGCACCAGGAGCGCGGCCGGCTCCGGCGAGTACGTCGAAGCGCCGTACCGCTGGCGGCTGTTCGACGGGCTCGGACACTTCCCGCACGAGGAGGACCCGGTGGCGTTCTCCACGGAACTCGTCAACTGGCTGAAGGACCCCGAACCCGATCGGTGACCGGGTCGACGCGCCCGGTATCCGGGGACGGGAACACCTGTCCTACGAACGGCCAATTGCCCGGCGCATAGGCCGATTGGGCGTCCCGGGGGCGGTTATCGACCTTGGGGCGGGGGCAGACGTCGGGGTATGGGCTGGACGCACGACTACAGTGACGCGGCACGCAATCGGCGCTCGGGCGGTGGCCTGAGCTCCCACCAGCGAGGCGGTGTCCCGCAACTTCCGGGCACGGACCTCCGCGTAGGAATTCCGCGCATTCTGCGCCGCCGGGCCCGCTGGGTCTCGGTACGCCTGCGGCATCCTCGAGGCTGACCCGGTCGGGCTCACAGCGCGCAGCTGTCGCTGTCCACCTGCTGGTTGGCCGTGCGTCCCTTGACGATGTCCTGCTGGATCTCGTCGGCGGTCAGGGCGTATCCCGTGTCGGCGTCGTCCCGCGACTTCGCGAACACCACGCCGTACACCTTGCCCTGCGGGGTGAGCAGCGGGCCGCCGGAGTTGCCCTGACGGACGGTCGCGTACAGCGAGTACACGTCGCGGCGCACGGTGCTGCGGCGGTAGATGTCCGGGCCGCTGGCCGTGATGCGCCCGCGCACGCGCGCGGCACGGACGTCGTACGACCCGTTCTCCGGGAAGCCCGCCACGATCGCGCTGTCGTTGCCGGCCGCGTCCTCCGACGCGAACCGCAGGACGGGCGCGCTCAGATCAGGTACGTCGAGTACGGCGATGTCGCGCCGCCAGTCGTAGAGGACGACCGTGGCGTCGTACTTCCTGCCCTCGCCGCCTATCTGGACGGTGGGCTCGTCGACGCCGCCCACGACGTGCGCGTTGGTCATCACACGGCGCTGGCCGAAGACGAAGCCGGTTCCCTCCAGAACCTTGCCGCAGCTCTGGGCGGTGCCCATGACCTTGACGATCGAACGCTGCGCCCGGGCGGCCACCGCGCTGTTGGCGAGGGCCGGGTCGGGCGGCTGGACGTCGGTGATCGGTTCGTTCGCGAACGGGCTGAAGACCTGCGGGAAGCCGTTCTGCGCGAGGACGGAGGAGAAGTCCGCGAACCAGGTGTCGGCCTGGTCGGGCAGTGCCCGGGCAACCCCGGTCAGCACCTTGGAGTTGCGGACCTCCTTGCCGAGCGTCGGCAGGGTGGTGCCCGCGAGCGCGGAGCCGATCAGCCAGGCCACCAGGAGCATCGCGACGACGTTCACGAGGGAGCCGCCGGTCGCGTCGAGGGCGCGGGCCGGGGACCAACTGATGTGGCGGCGCAGCTTGTTGCCGAGATGGGTGGTCAGGGCCTGGCCGACCGAGGCGCAGACGATGACGACGACCACCGCGATGACGGCGGCGGTCGTGCTGACCTCCGCGTTGTCGGTCAGGGCGTCCCAGACGACAGGCAGCAGGTAGACGGCGACGAGGCCGCCACCCAGGAAACCGATCACCGACAGGATGCCGACGACGAAGCCCTGGCGGTAGCCGACGATCGCGAACCACACGGCGGCGACCAGCAAAAGGATGTCGAGCACGTTCACCGGTTCGAGCCTCGCCTCATCACTTCGCGGTCACCTCAGGTCGGCCGAGGGGCCGGCCCGCCGCGAAGCGGCACTCGGACACAACATCCCCCGGGAAGACAGAGCACGGCAGACAGCCTGTCATGACCGCCAGTCGAGCGGGACCTGCTTCTCACGGTCCCAGGGGCGCTCCCAGCCCGCGTAGTGCAGCAGGCGGTCGATGACGCCGGCCGTGAAGCCCCACACAAGGGCGGATTCGACCAGGAATGCCGGACCTCGGTGACCGCTGGGGTGGACGGTGGTGGCGCGGTTGGCGGGGTCCGTGAGATCGGCCACGGGGACCGTGAAGACGCGGGCGGTTTCGTTCGGGTCGACGACCGAGACCGGGCTGGGCTCGCGCCACCAGCCGAGCACGGGCGTGACGACGAAGCCGCTGACCGGGATGTACAGCGTGGGCAGCACCCCGAAGAGCTGGACGCCGCTCGGATCGAGCCCGGTCTCCTCCTCGGCCTCGCGTAGGGCCGCCCGCAGCGCTCCGTCGGCCTTCGGGTCGCCGTCCTCCGGGTCGAGGGCACCGCCGGGGAAGGAGGGCTGGCCGGCGTGGGAGCGCAGGGAGGTGGCCCGCTCCATGAGCAGCAGCTCGGGGCCGCGCTCGCCCTCGCCGAACAGGATGAGCACGGCGGACTGGCGCCCCGCACCGTCCTCCGGGGGCAGGAAGCGGCTCAGCTGGACCGGCTTCACCGTCTCGGCGGCGTGCGCCACCGGGTCCAGCCAGGCGGGCAGGCCCTCCTTGCTGAGTGTCACCGGGCCGCCCTGGGTATGGCTCGCTCGCGTCATCTCCACCCCCGTTCTCTCCTGCTCAACGCCCGGCCCCCCAGAGATCGTTCCGTCATCCCGCCCCCAGCGGCGGGGCGGGCCTGCCGCCGGCGTCGAGGTACGCCTGCGGGGGCTTGAGGCGCTGGCCCGGGAAGCCGCCCTTCTCGTACTTGAGCAGCTTCTTCGCCTTCTCCGGGTCCGTCTCGCCCTCACCGAACGCGGGGCAGAGCGGGGCGATGGGACAGGCGCCGCAGGCGGGTTTGCGGGCGTGGCAGATGCGGCGGCCGTGGAAGATCACGTGGTGGGAGAGCATCGTCCACTCGCTCTTGGGGAAGAGCGCGCCGACGGCGGCCTCGATCTTGTCGGGTTCGGTCTCCTCGGTCCACCGCCACCGCCGCACCAGCCGCTGGAAGTGGGTGTCCACGGTGACGCCGGGACGCCCGAAGGCGTTGCCGAGCACGACGAACGCGGTCTTGCGGCCGACGCCGGGCAGCTTGACGAGGTCCTCGAGCCGGCCGGGCACCTCGCCGCCGAACTCCTCCACCAGGGCCTTGGACAGCCCTATGACGGACCGGGTCTTGGCCCGGAAGAACCCGGTCGGCCGGAGGATCTCCTCGACCTCCTCCGGGTTGGCCGCCGCCAGGTCCTCGGGGGTGGGGTACCTGGCGAAGAGTCCGGGCGTCGTCTGGTTGACCCGCAGGTCGGTGGTCTGCGCGGACAGCACCGTGGCGACGATCAGCTGGAAGGGGTTCTCGAAGTCCAGCTCCGGGTGGGCGTACGGGTACACCTCGGCGAGCTCGCGGTTGATACGGCGGGCGCGACGGACCAGGGACGTGCGCGACTCGTCCTTCGGGGGCTTGCGGAGGGCCGCCCGGGCCTGGGACTCGGCGGGCGCCTCATCGCCGGCCCCGGTGGTGGCGCCGGCGGCGGCGCGCTTCGCCGGGGCGGCCTTCTTTGCCGGGGCGGCCTTCTTCTTGCCGACCGCGGCCTTTCTGGCCGCGGCCTTTCCCGGAGCCGCCGTGGCCTCCCCGGGGGACGTCGTCGCCTGGTTCTTCGGAGTCACCGGCGCCTTCTTTGTTGCTTTTGCCGTTTTCCCGTCACCACCGGGGGCCTGTTCGCCCACAGCGGAATCGCGACGTACAACCACCCGTTCAGCCCCTTCGGTCTGTGCTCCCACCGGCGATTTGGACACCCGGCCAGCCTAAAGCCCGTCACTGACATCCGCCCCGGACCCCGAAGATCGGCCCCCAATTGGACCCCTGCCGCTTACCTCGGGACACGTGTGCGGCATCCTTGTGACAGATCACACTGTTTGGACCGTCCGGCAAAATGGGGAACACGGTCCCCTGGTAGCGGGGGAGCAAGATCCCCTGAGCAGGTCGACAAGGAGAGAACTCGTGGACGACGTTCTGCGGCGCAACCCGCTCTTCGCTGCTCTCGACGACGAGCAGGCCGCGGAGCTCCGCGCCTCCATGAGTGAGGTGACCCTCGCCCGCGGAGACTCGCTGTTCCACGAAGGCGACCCCGGTGACCGGCTCTATGTCGTCACCGAGGGCAAGGTGAAGCTTCACCGCACGTCCCCCGACGGCCGCGAGAACATGCTGGCCGTGGTCGGTCCGGGCGAGCTGATCGGCGAGCTGTCGCTCTTCGACCCCGGCCCGCGCACGGCGACCGCCACCGCGCTGACCGAGGTCAAGCTCCTCGCCCTCGGCCACGGCGACCTCCAGCCCTGGCTGAACGCCCGCCCCGAGGTGGCCACAGCCCTGCTGCGCGCCGTCGCCCGCCGACTGCGCAAGACCAACGACGCCATGTCCGACCTGGTGTTCTCGGACGTCCCGGGCCGCGTGGCACGCGCGCTCCTCGACCTGTCCCGCCGCTTCGGCGTGCAGTCGGAGGAGGGCATCCACGTCGTCCACGACCTCACGCAGGAGGAGCTGGCCCAGCTGGTCGGCGCGTCCCGCGAGACCGTGAACAAGGCGCTGGCCGACTTCGCCCAACGCGGCTGGCTCCGCCTCGAGGCGCGAGCCGTGATCCTGCTGGACGTGGAGCGGCTGGCGAAGCGGTCCCGCTGACCGCGTCCGGCATGCGTCGCCGTATGGGGTGCCGGCCGCCGGCACCCCATGTGGCCGTACGGCACCGCGGCGCACGCACGGCGTGACACTGCCCAGCGCCCCTCTGACCGTCGGGCGCACCCGGACTGTCCAGCACCGGAACTGCCCGGGGCCGTACATGCTGCTCCGCCGCCGCCCCGGCCGTAAATGAGCTGCCCCGAGGCCTCCGTCCGGGCACAGTGCGCTCATGACCGAGACGTCGCGGTGCAGAGGGCTGGACGCGCAGGGGTACATCGAGCGTGAGGGAGCACACGCGCGTGTGCCGCACGCCTTCCGGCCCGTGGTCGCCTCCGCGCGGGAGCGACTCCTCGACGTCTTCGGGACACGGCTGCACAGCGCGTACGTCTACGGCTCGATCCCACGGGGCACCGCGCGCGTGGGGCGCAGCGACCTGGACCTGCTGCTCGCTCTGCGCGCGGAGCCGGCCGACCCGGACCGGGAGGACGCCCGGGCCCTGTGCGAGGCCCTCGACAGGGTGTTCCCGCAGATCGACGGTGTCGGCACTCTGCTGTTCAGCCAGGCACGATTGCTGAGCGAGGCGGAGACGTACGACCTGGGCTGGTTCGTGGCCTGTCTGTGCACTCCGCTGCTGGGCGAGGACCTCGCCCAGCAGCTGCCGCGCTATCGGCCCGACTCACTGCTCGCCCGGGAGACCAACGGGGACCTCGCACTGTTCTTGCCCCGCTGGCGCGAGCGGATCGCCGCGGCCGAGCACGGTGCCGACCCGGAAGAGGCCCGGCGTCGGCTCGTCCGTTTCATGTCACGGCACCTCGTCCGTACCGGGTTCACGCTCGTGATGCCCCGCTGGAACGGCTGGACCAGTGACCTGACGGAGATGGCCGCGGCCTTCGGCACCTACTACCCCCTGCGCGCCGCACAGCTGCGGGCGGCCGCCGTCCTCGGGTACCAGCCCACCGGCGACCGTGCCGTCCTCGCGTCCTACGTCGACGATCTGGGCCCCTGGCTCGCCGAGGAGTACGCACACGTGCACGGCGTCAAGGCACCGCGCCCCGACTGACCCCGGGCCGAGCCCCCGGTCAGATGAGCCCGTGCTCTTCCAGGTACTCCAGCTGTGCCCGCACCGACAGCTCCGCTGCCGGCCACAGGGAGCGGTCCACGTCCGCGTACACGTGCGCGACGACCTCGGACGGCGTCCGGTGGCCGTTCTCCACCGCCGTCTCGATCTGCGCGAGCCGGTGGGCGCGGTGGGCCAGGTAGAACTCGACGGCGCCCTGCGCGTCCTCCAGGACCGGGCCGTGGCCGGGCAGCACCGTGTGGACGCCGTCGTCGACGGTCAGGGAGCGCAGGCGTCGCAGCGTGTCCAGATAGTCGCCGAGGCGGCCGTCCGGGTGCGCCACGAGCGTCGTACCGCGGCCGAGGACGGTGTCACCGGTCAGGATCGCCCGGTCGGCCGGGATGTGGAAGGAGAGGGAGTCCGCGGTGTGGCCCGGGGTCGGCACAACCCTCAGTTCCAGGCCGCCGACCCCGACCGCGTCCCCGGCGCCCAGCCCCTCGTCGCCCAGCCGCAGCGCCGGGTCGAGCGCCCGCACCTTCGTACCGGTCAGTCCGGCGAAACGTACGGCGCCCTCGGCGTGGTCCGGGTGGCCGTGCGTCAGCAGCGTCAGGGCGACGCGCTTGCCCGCCTTCTCGGCCGTGTCGACGACGTTGGCCAGGTGCCCCTCGTCCAGCGGGCCCGGGTCCACCACGACCGCCAGCTCGGAGCCGGGCTCGGAGAGGATCCAGGTGTTCGTCCCGTCCAGGGTCATCGGCGAGGCGTTGGGCGCGAGGACGTTGACGGCGCGCGGGGTGGCGGGCCCCGACAGGACTCCGTCCCGCGGCCGGCCAGGCAGGGCTGCTGCGTCCGTCATGCGGGGGCTCCACCGGTCGGGATGTGCTTGGTGAACTCGTCGTGGCCCGGCCAGGACAGCACGATCTCGCCGTCCTCCAGGCGGGCCCGCGCCAGGACCGGGGTCAGATCCCGCTCGGGGGCCGCGGCGAGCGCCTCGGCGGCCGTGGCGTACGGGAGCAGGCGGCGCAGGGTCGCGATGGTGGGCGGCAGCATCAGCAGCTCGCCCTTGTCGTACCCGGCTGCCGCGTCCTGCGGCCGGATCCACACCGTGCGGTCGGCCTCCGTGGAGGCGTTGCGGGTGCGCTGTCCCTCGGGGAGGGCGGCCACGAAGAACCAGGTGTCGTAGCGGCGGGCCTCGAACTCGGGGGTGATCCATCGGGTCCAGGCGCCGAGCAGGTCCGAGCGCAGGACCAGCCCGCGCCGGTCGAGGAACTCGGCGAAGGAGAGATCGCGGGCGACCAGCGCCGCGCGGTCAGCCTCCCAGTCCTCGCCAGTGGTGTCGCCGACCACGGATTCGGCGGTCGGACCGGCGAGCAGGACGCCCGCCTCCTCGTACGTCTCCCGGACGGCCGCGCAGACGATCGCCTGGGCCGCGGTCTCGTCGACGCCGAGCCGGTCCGCCCACCACGCGCGCGCGGGACCCGCCCAGCGGACGTGGTGGTCGTCGTCGCGCGGGTCGACGCCGCCGCCGGGATACGCGTACGCGCCTCCGGCGAAGGCCATGGAGGCGCGTCTGCGCAGCATGTGGACGGCCGGGCCGCCGTCGGTGTCCTTGAGGAGCATGACGGTGGCCGCACGCTTCGGGGTGACCGGCGTGAGGGTTCCGTTCGTCAGCGCGCGGATGCGATCGGGCCACTCCTGCGGATACCACTGACCGTTCGCCATGGTCGGAGGCTATCCCGTGGCGCGCTGATGTTCGAGAGGCGGCTGTGATCCTCCCCTGGGCAGGCGATCAGACCCCGGTCAGCTCCACCTGGATCTCGACCTCCACCGGCGCGTCCAGCGGCAGCACGGCCACACCCACGGCGCTCCGGGCGTGCACGCCCTTGTCGCCGAGGACCTCGCCCAGCAGCTCGCTCGCACCGTTCACCACGCCCGGCTGGCCCGTGAAGTCCGCAGCCGAGGCGACGAAGCCGACGACCTTCACCACGCGCGCGATGCGGTCCAGGTCGCCGGTCACCGACTTGACGGCGGCCAGGGCGTTCAGCGCGCACCTACGCGCGAGCTCCTTGGCCTCCTCCGCTGTGACCTCCGCGCCCACCTTGCCGGTGACCGGGAGCTTGCCCTCGACCATCGGCAGCTGGCCGGACGTGTACACGTACACGCCCGACTGGACGGCCGGCTGGTAAGCGGCGAGCGGCGGCACGACCGTCGGCAGGGTCAGGCCGATTTCGGCCAGCTTCGCCTCGACCGCGCTCACGCCTTCTCCCGCTTCAGGTAGGCCACGAGCTGCTCGGGGTTGTTCGGCCCGGGCACGACCTGGACGAGCTCCCAGCCGTCCTCGCCCCAGGTGTCCAGAATCTGCTTCGTGGCATGGACGAGCAGCGGCACGGTTGCGTATTCCCACTTGGTCATGCGGCCGACTTTAGCCGCTGCCCAGGGCCGCCAGGACGGCCGACCACAGCCACGTTGTCCACAGCCTCCCGCGTAGCACGGACGCGGACTGGTTAGGCTCGAAGACGTGAGCAGGCTCCAGGTCGTCAGCGGCAAGGGCGGGACCGGAAAGACGACGGTCGCCGCCGCCCTCGCGCTGGCCCTGGCCACCGAGGGGAAGCGGACGCTTCTCGTCGAGGTCGAGGGTCGGCAGGGCATCGCGCAGCTCTTCGAAGCGGAGGCGCTGCCTTATGAGGAGCGGAAGATCGCCGTCGCTCCCGGGGGCGGGGAGGTGTACGCCCTCGCCATAGACGCCGAACTGGCCCTTCTGGACTACCTCCAGATGTTCTACAAGCTGGGAAGCGCCGGACGGGCCCTGAAGAAACTCGGCGCGATCGACTTCGCCACCACCGTCGCGCCCGGGATCAGAGACGTACTCCTCACGGGCAAGGCGTGCGAGGCGGTCCGCAGAAAAGACAAGGCAGGACGTTTCACCTACGACTACGTCATCATGGACGCGCCGCCCACCGGGCGCATCACCCGCTTCCTCAACGTCAACGACGAGGTCGCCGGGCTCGCGAAGATCGGGCCGATACACAATCAGGCGCAGGCCGTGATGCGCGTGCTGAAGTCGCCGCAGACGGCCGTCCACCTGGTGACACTCCTCGAGGAGATGCCCGTCCAGGAGACCGTGGACGGGATCGCCGAGCTGCGCTCCGCGCGGCTGCCGGTCGGGCGGGTCATCGTGAACATGGTGCGGCCACAGGTGTTGGACGCCACCGATCTGGAACTCGTACGGAGTGTGCCGCGCACCGCCGTCGCCAAGTCGCTGTCCGCCGCCGGGCTGGGCGGGGCGCGGCGGGGCGGGCACGCCGAGAAACTGGTGGCCCCGCTCCTCCGGCAGGCCGAGGAGTACGCCGAGCGGTACGAGCTCGAACACGAGCAGCGGGCCGTCCTCGGCGAACTGGGCCTGCCGCTCAACGAACTGCCGCTGCTCACCGAGGGCATGGACCTGGCCGGCCTGTACGAACTGGCCGGCGAGCTGCGGAACCAGGGCCTGGCATGAGCTCGTTCACCTGTCGGAGGCAGGAACCGGCCCGCGCCGGAACAGCGGCCGCGGGCCGGGCCGCGTGTCCCGGACCACGGCCCGCGACGCGGACCGGACCCGGCACGCGCGTCGCGGGCGGGAACCGTCGCGCACGGCACCTCCGGTCGACGCCAGGGCGCCGCAAGTCGACGCCGCCCGTCATGAACCGCAGCACGAGTCGGAAGCATCGGAAGCAGGGGATGTCATGAGCCGTCCGGAACCGGCCCGCGCGCACGACCCCGCGGCCCGCCGCCTCTCCCCCGCGCGCGTGCTCGACCTCGATCCGCTGATCGACGACCCGAAGACCCGCATCGTCGTGTGCTGCGGCTCGGGCGGGGTCGGCAAGACCACCACCGCGGCGGCGCTGGGGCTGCGCGCCGCCGAGCGGGGCCGCAAGGTGGTGGTCCTCACCATCGACCCGGCCCGTCGGCTCGCCCAGTCGATGGGCATCGACTCGCTGGACAACGTGCCCCGCCGGGTGAAGGGCCTCGACGACTCCGCGACCGGCGAACTGCACGCCATGATGCTCGACATGAAGCGGACCTTCGACGAGATCGTCGAGGCGCACGCCGACCCTGAGCGGGCCGCCACGATCCTGAACAACCCCTTCTACCAGTCGCTCTCCGCGGGGTTCGCCGGCACGCAGGAGTACATGGCGATGGAGAAGCTGGGGCAGTTGCGCGCCCGGGACGAGTGGGACCTGATCGTCGTGGACACGCCGCCGTCCCGCTCGGCGCTGGACTTCCTGGACGCCCCGAAGCGGCTCGGATCCTTCCTGGACGGGCGGCTGATCCGGCTGCTGACGGCCCCGGCGAAGCTGGGGGGGCGAGCCGGGATGAAGTTCCTGAACGTCGGGATGTCGATGATGACCGGCACCCTCGGCAAACTGCTCGGCGGGCAGCTCCTCAAGGACGTCCAGACGTTCGTGGCCGCGATGGACACCACCTTCGGCGGGTTCCGCACACGCGCGGACGCCACGTACAAGCTGCTTCAGGCGCCGGGGACGGCGTTTCTGGTCGTCGCGGCGCCTGAGCGGGACGCGCTGCGCGAGGCGGCGTACTTCGTGCAGCGGCTGGCCGCCGAGGACATGCCGTTCGCCGGTCTGGTACTCAACCGGGTGCACGGCAGCGAGGCCGCCCAACTGTCGGCCGAGCGGGCGCTGGCCGCCGCGGAGACCCTTGACCTCGTCGAACCCGCCGCTGCGGAAAATCTTGAAGAGCCCGGCATTGTGGATCAGGACGGCGGGAAAGCTGGACTTCGTAACTCTCCCGACACGTACGGCAGTTCAGAACCGCCCGCACCCGATCGGGCACCCGAGCCGTCGCCCGGTCCAACGCCCGATCCAGCACCCGATCCAGGCTCCCCCGCCCAGCTCACCGCAGGCCTGCTGAGGCTGCATGCCGAGCGCATGCGGCTGCTCTCCCGCGAGCAGCGCACACGTGACCGCTTCAGCGCGCTCCACCCCGAGGTGGCCGTGGCCGAAGTGGCCGCGCTGCCCGGCGATGTGCACGACCTCGCGGGACTGCGGGACATCGGCGACCGGCTCGCGGCCGGGCGGCCGGAGCTGCCCGAGCCCGCCGGAAGCTGAACCGAGGGGGCGCCCGCCCCCTCAGCTGACCGCCGCGTAGTTCTCGTACACCTCGTCGTCGTCGAGGGGCAGGATGCCGGCCCCCCGCTCGTATTCCGTTCGCGCGGTCTCAAGGAGTCGGCGCCACGAAGTCACAGTGGGCCGCCTGCGCAGCAGTGCGCGGCGCTCCCGCTCCGTCATGCCTCCCCACACGCCGAACTCGACGCGGTTGTCGAGCGCATCAGCCAGGCATTCGGTGCGTACCGGACATCCGGTGCACACTGCCTTGGCCCTGTTCTGCGCTGCTCCTTGCACGAACAGTTCATCTGGATCGGTAGTGCGGCAGGCCGCCTGCGCACTCCAGTCGGTTACCCAGCCCATACCGGCGCCGTCCTCTCCCGAATCGAGGCTCCCCCACGGCGGCAGCGGCATATTCACCGCCGCCAGTTGAGGACGTTACGGAAGGCGGGCACAGCGCAACACCCCCTTCGGGCCCAATCTTGAATGGCCCGAACGGACTATGGGTAAGCGGCAGATCACCCGGGGGAGTGAGCTGGCGACATACGTGACCTTCCCGACAAACCGGGATAGTTATGTTGAGTCACAACGGGCGCCAGGTGACACACGAGGCGGATTCGGACACGCCACCCCCAAAAAAGTTGGGGAACTTCCGGAACGATTCGGGGTCGCCGGACGTATTGATACGTGGACCTACTGCTGTGACAGTTGAGAGCAGCTTAGGCCAAGGCATATACGCGTGTCCGGCGAATGAGAACGTAGGCTGCCCCCATGCCAAAGAAGCGCTCGGGCGGTGGTCTGTCCACCACGCAGCAGGCCGCCAAGTTCCTCGGTGTCAGTGTGCTCGCGGGAGCCGTGATGGCCGGCATCGCGTTGCCCGCGGCCGGCGCACTGGGCCTCGCGGCCAAGGGGTCGGTCGAGGGCTTCGACGAGATCCCGGCCAATCTGAAGAGCCCGCCACTGAGCCAGCGGACCACGATCCTCGACAGCAAGGGCCACCAGATCGCCACGGTCTACTCACGCGACCGCACGGTGGTGGGGCTCAAGGACATGTCGCCGTTCATACAGAAGGCGATCGTCGCGATCGAGGACGCGCGCTTCTACCAGCACGGCGCGATCGACCTGAAGGGCGTCCTGCGCGCCCTCAACAAGAACGCGCAGAGCGGCGGGGTGTCCCAGGGCGCGTCCACGCTCACCCAGCAGTTGGTCAAGAACGTCTTCGTGGAGGAGGCCGGCGACGACCCGACGAAGGTCGCCCAGGCCACCCAGCAGACCCTCGGCCGCAAGATCAAGGAACTGAAGTACGCGATCCAGGTCGAAGAGGAACTGGGCAAGAAGAAGATCCTCGAGAACTACCTGAACATCACGTTCTTCGGCGAGCAGGCCTACGGAGTCGAGGCCGCCGCCGAGCGCTACTTCTCCAAGCACGCCAAGGACCTGAACCTGCAGGAGTCGGCGCTGCTCGCCGGCATCGTGCAGTCCCCGAGCCGCTACGACCCGGTCAACGACGAGGCCGAGGCGACCAAGCGGCGCAACACCGTCCTGGACCGGATGGCCGAGGTCGGCGACGTCTCCCGGGCGGACGCCGACAGGGCCAAGAAGGCCCCGCTCGGCCTCAAGGTCAGCCAGCCCAAGAACGGCTGCATCACGGCCGTCAACGGCGCCAGTTTCTTCTGCAAGTACGTCGAGAAGGTCTTCCTCAGCGACCCGGTCTTCGGCAAGACCAAGGAAGCCCGCGCCAAGGTCTGGAACCGGGGCGGCCTGACGATCCGTACGACCCTGGACCCGCAGGCGCAGGAATCGGTGCAGGCCTCGCTCAAGGACCACGTCTACAAGTCCGACTCGGTCGCCGCCGCCGCCACCCTGGTGGAGCCGGGCACCGGCAAGATCGTCGGAATGGGCCAGTCGAAGCCGTACGGCTACGGCAAGAACGAGACCGAGTACAACTACTCGGTCGACGCGGCCATGGGCGGCTCCAACTTCGGCTTCCCGACGGGTTCGACGTTCAAGCCCTTCGTGGCCGCGGCCGCGCTGGAGCAGGGCCGGCCGGCCACGCAGCAGTACTCGTCGCCGTACGAGATGGAGTACCCGAGCCCCGTACAGACCTGCGAGAACAAGCCGTGGACCAACCAGGGCGCGCAGAAGGTCTCGAACGAGAGCGAGTCGGAGGTCGGGCCGTACCCGCTGAAGGAGGCGATGGCCAAGTCGGTCAACACCTACTTCGTGCAGATGATCTCCGACATCGGCCTGTGCCCCGTGGTCAACATGACCGACAAGTTGCAGGTCAGGCAGGGCAACGGCACCAAGCTGCCGGAGCGGCCCGCCATCGCGCTCGGCTCGGTGGGCCTGTCACCGCTGACGATGGCGAGCGCGTACGCCGCCTTCGCCTCCCGCGGTATGTACTGCACGCCGATCGCCATCGAGTCGATCACGCAGAAGCTCGCCGACGAGCAGAAGTCGCTCGAGGTGCCGAAGTCGACGTGCTCGCGGGCGATGAGTGAGAAGACCGCGGACACCGTCAACACCCTGCTGCGCGGAGTGATCGACTCCGGTACGGGTCAGCAGGCCGGCCTCACCGACCGCGAGAGCGCCGGCAAGACCGGTACGACGGACGAGCGCAAGAACGCCTGGTTCGTCGGCTACACCCCGAACATGTCGGGCGCCGTCTGGGTCGGCAGTGCCACCCAGAAGGTCCAGATGAGGCAGATCAACATCGGCGGCGTCTACCACGAACTCGTCTACGGCGGTCAGGTCCCGGGCCCGATCTGGAAGGACGCCATGGCCGGCGCCCTCTCGGGCAAGAACGCCGAGTCCTTCAACCTCGTCAACATCCCGGACCCGCAGAAGGACAAGGACAAGGACAAGGACGACGACGACAGCGACGACGGGAACGGAAACGGCAACGGGGACGGGAACAACGGCGACAACAACGGTGGCACCAACGGCGACACCTTCCCGAACCCGACCATCTCCATCCCGGACAACTTCTTCCAGGGGCAGGGCAACGGGGGGAACGGGAACGGGGGGCGCGGCTGAGGCGGCGGGCCCGGGGTTCGTTCGCCTACCCGGCCTGCGGCTCCGCTGGTCTGCTAGCGGCTAACGGCTAGCAGCTTGGTGCGCCGTTCCGCCGTTCCCTCAGCCGCTGGTCTGGCCGTTCCGCCGGTCCGAGCAAGGTAAAGACGAAGGGCGCCTTTCCCGTCGTACGACGGAAAAGGCGCCCTTGTCGTCCTCGGGTCAGCCGGCCAGGAGCTTCTTGACCACCGCGGCGACGCGGCCGCCCTCGGCCTGACCGGCGACCTTCGGGTTCACGATCTTCATGACCGCGCCCATGGCCCGCGGGCCCTCGGCCCCGGCAGCCTTCGCCTCCTCGACGGCCTGGCCGACGATCCGGTTCAGCTCCTCGTCGCTGAGCTGCTGGGGCAGGTACGCGGCGAGCAGCTGGCCCTCCGCCTTCTCCCGCTCGGCCGACTCGGGACGACCACCCTGAGCAAAGGCGTCCGCGGCCTCGCGACGCTTCTTCGCCTCCTTGGTGATCACCTTGAGGACCTCGTCGTCGGAGAGCACGCGCTTCTCCTTGCCCGCGACCTCCTCCTTCGTGATCGCGGCGAGGGTCAGCCGGAGCGTCGAGGAGCGGAGCTCGTCGCGCTCCTTGATCGCGGCGTTGAGGTCTGCCTGCAGCTTCGACTTGAGCGTGGTCATGGGTTTGATTGTCGCAGGTGTCGAGCGCCCTACGCCCGTGCATTTCACGGACGGTGGGCACGAGGCACCGAAAGGGTCTGACACGATGGGCGCATGCGCGCGCGATACGGAGTACCCCTGGGAATCGCGGCGGCTGGCGCCGCCGGGCTGGTCTACGCGGCGGGCTTCGAGGTCCGCTCCTTCCGCCTCCGGCGAGTGACGGTGCCCGTCCTCCCCGCCGGCATGCGTCCCCTGCGCGTGCTGCAGGTCTCCGACATCCACATGGTGGGCGGCCAGCGCAAGAAGCAGCGCTGGCTGCGCTCGCTGGCCGGGCTGCGTCCCGACTTCGTGATCAACACGGGCGACAACCTGTCCGACCCGGAGGGCGTCCCGGAGGTCCTGGACGCACTGGGCCCCCTGATGGAGTTCCCGGGGGCGTACGTCTTCGGCTCCAACGACTACTACGGCCCCAAGATGCGCAACCCCGCCCGCTACCTGCTGGAGCGGGCCAGCGGAAGCCACGGCCTCAACGGAAACGCGCCGGCAGTCAACGTCCTCCACAACCCGTGGGAGGACCTGCGCGAAGGCTTCGACGGCGCCGGCTGGCTGAACCTGACGAACACACGGGGGACGCTGAAGATCGAGGGCATGTCGCTGGAGCTGACCGGCCTGGACGACCCGCACATCAAGCGGGACCGGTACCAGCGGGTGGCCGGCGGCCCGTCGGACTCGGCCGACTTCTCGATGGGCGTGGTGCACGCCCCGTACCTGCGGGTGCTGGACGCCTTCACGGCGGACGACTATCCCCTGATCCTGGCCGGCCACACGCACGGCGGCCAGTTGTGCATCCCCTTCTACGGCGCCCTGGTCACCAACTGCGACCTGGACCCGGACCGCGTCAAGGGCCTCTCGACGCACACGGCGGAGGACCGCACGGCGTACCTGCACGTGTCGGCGGGCTGCGGAACGAGCAGGTACACACCGGTCCGGTTCGCATGCCCCCCGGAGGCGACGCTGCTGACGCTGGTGAGCCGGGAGCAGTGAGCAGAGGGGCTGGGGGGAGCTAGAGAGGCGCCGGGGGGCGTTTCGGGCACGGGGGGCGCCTTCGGGCGCGGAGGGCACCTCGGGGTGCGGAGGGCAGAGGGCACCTCGGGGCGCGGAGGGCACCTCGGGGCGCGGAGGGCAGAGGGCACCTCGGGCACGGAGGGCGCCTCGGGGCGCGGGGGCACGGGGCGCGGACGGGTCAGTGGAGGCCTGCCAGGGGTAACCCGCTCAGCCCGCCCGTATCGCCCCTTTTGCCGGTCTTGCTTAGCGTTGATGGCATGACCGCCCCGATACCCAGGGACATCCCGGACCTTCCCGCGCTCCCGGGCATGCCCGCACTGCTGCCGTCATCCGTCCCCGCCTCGGCCGTGGTGGCGCCCGTCCGCCGTCCCCTGGTCGCCGTCTACCGCCTGGTGGTCGCCCTGACGGCGGCCGCCGGCGTGACGATCGACCTGCTGTTGGGCAGCCCCGTGCGGGTCCTGAGCCACTTCGCGATCCAGAGCAACATTCTTCTGGCCCTGGTCTTCCTCTTTTCGGCCCGCCGAGCCTGGACGGCCCGCCGCCCCCTGCCGTCACTCGTGACCGGCGCCACGCTGCTCTACATCGCGATCACCGGCCTGGTCTACCACCTGCTCCTGGCAGATGCTGCGAGCCCGTTCTCCCTGATCGGCGGCACCACGGAGCCGGCGGGCCGGCAGGCGATCGCCAACCAGATCCTCCATACGGTGATCCCGATCGCGGCGGTACTGGACTGGCTGCTCCTGACCGCCCCCGGCCGCCTGCACCTGCGCCAGGCCTCGACGTGGCTGGTCTACCCCATGGCCTACCTGGCGTTCTCCCTCGTCCGCGGCGAGCTGATCCTGCCCGGCACCAACGGCCGTTACCTCTACCCGTTCCTGGACGTCGACCACCACGGCTACAAGAGCGTCCTGGCCAACGCGCTCCTCCTCGGGCTCTCCTTCTACGCCCTCGCCCTCCTCCTCGTAGCCCTCGACCACGTCCGCCCGAACCCCACCCGCCACCGCGGGAAAACCGGATTTCGTCTCCAGCCACCGGTGGGCTAAAGTAAACGACGTCGCCGCGACGAGCAGCGACAATCGGGGTGTAGCGCAGCTTGGCAGCGCGCTTCGTTCGGGACGAAGAGGTCGTGGGTTCAAATCCCGCCACCCCGACAGTGAAGTACCAGGTCAGGACCACATACCGTTTTTGGGATGTGGTCCTGACTCGTTCCATAGGGTCCCTGGGGAGTGAGCGGGGAGTGGATCAAGGAAATCGACTCCCCGGATGTCACGCCTGCCGCGCTCTCAGCAGCACATCGAGCGCGCGCACCGGTGACCGCGGGTGCATGGCAGACCGTGCCGCCAACGCTTCCTCCCACTGCTCGGTCAGTTCCTCCATGAGCCGGTTTCTCATCCGCGCCGTGATGTGCGAGTAGCGGGCTTGCACTGAGCCGTCCTCGTGTCCCATGCGTTCATCCATGAGTTTGGGTGGGATCCCGAGTTCCTCCATGACTGTCTTGTGGGAGTGCCTCAGCCCGTGCGGAGTGAGACCTCGCGCGATCGGCAGCCAACATGCGTCGGCGCGGCCCGAGGCATTCCGGCCCCGCGCTGGCAACCCTGGCCACGGGTGCGCCATCACCGGTACGGGGCGCGCCTCCTGCGGGGCCTTCTTCGGATACCACCCCGTGACGGCCGGATGGAACAGCCAGGTGGCGAAGCCAGTGCGACGCCAGTGCGCAGCCGTCTCTCCCGACTGGCCGGCACGGACGTAGCCGAGTTCCGCGATGGCTGTCTCCACCCTGATCCGGGTCTGTTCCGCGACCGTGCCCGGCCGGTTCAGCACGTTCGAGACCGTTGCCGCGGAGACATCGGCACGGCGGGCGACATCGACCAGCTTTGCTCCTACGTGGCGGACAGCCCCGTTGGCGGGACCGTGGCCACGGAACACGTAAGTCTGTTCGTGGCACGGGCAGGGTGCCGACTCGGTCCGGGCGATATGGCTTGCCACCAACCCAGACAGCCACTTCGGCGTGTCGATGGTCCGGTAAGAGTCGTCCTTGGGCGGGCAGCGCTCGAACTTCCCCGAGTCGAGTTCGTAGAGCTGCCACTCCACCCGCACCGAGGTGGGGCGCACGAACTTGCGTTCCAGGCCGACGACTTCGCCCCATCGCATGCCCGTGTAGCCCTTCAGCATTACGGCTACGAATTCGTCGTCACGGCCAGACAGCAGCGCAGCCCGCTCGGCTGTCAGCAGGATCCCGAGAGCGTCGGTCACTACCTTCTCGGGGCCGCGGTTCCGGGAGCGGCCGGCGCGCTTACCTCGGCCGCGCCGCTTGGTTGCCGGGTTGGAGTCGCAAAGTCCTTCATCCATGGCATCGGCGAGGATGAGGTGCAAGGTACCGTGCCAGGTCTTCACACTGGACGGGGCGTAGAGCTTCCGCTCCTTCTTCTCCCAGGCACCGACGTCCGTGGGCTGGATGTCGGCGATGGCCTTGTCCTCGAAGGCCGGGAGGAGGTGCTCCTCGATGTGCCGCTTGTAGTTCTGCATAGTAGAAGCGGCCAACTCCTGCGCCGCGTACCAGCGGTTCACGTACTGGCCGAAGGTTTCCTTCCCGGCTTTCGGGTCGCGATAGCCAACCTCTCGGACCTTGGCCTCCGCATCGTTCGCTGCCTTCGCGGCCTCGCGCTTGGTGGCGAATCGGAGCGTGACACCGTTGGCGTCTACGACGGTGCGGAGCACACCGGGTGCAATCCAGTATCGGCCTCGGTAGTAGTCGACGCGCTTCTCGCCGTAGCCCATGGTCACCTCTCGCAACAAGCGAGGGGTGGAGGCCGCGGCCTCCACCCCTCATGATCGGCTCTTCTTTACGCGGCGTTCCGTGTGCGACGCGGGCGGCGTGCACTGAGACTCACCACTGGCCCTGCCTTCTGCGTTGTGGCGCGGCGCCGGGGTGCTGTGTCGACCTCGGTGGCGTTTGCCGGGTTGGGCCGTTCCTCAAGGATGTGGAAGATCTCTCGGACGTGATCGCTGGTGAAGCGGTAACCGCCACCGCTCCTCAGGAAAGGGATGCGCCGTCGGCGGACTTGTTCCTTCACCCACCACTCCGAGCACCCCAGTGATGTCGCTACCTCCGCAGCCGAATAGCTCGGGGGAAGTCCACTCTCCTTCGACACCTTCGTGACTCCTCGTCTTGGCCTTCTGGGGATCCGCAACATCCGCCACGCCGCAACATTGCTGGTCAGCGGCTTGAATCTGTGGCGGATGCCGTTTCTGTTGCGGATAGGTCCCGCCGCGCGGGGCGGCGCGGCGGGACCTGCGGGTATGGCTGGTCAGCCGGCGATGCGGAGTTGGCGTGTGTCGGTTTCCGCGGACATGTGGCGGCTCTCAGAAGGGGCATCCGCCACAGATTCACCCCCGTTGACCTGCGATGTTGCGGACGTTGCGGATGTTGCGGATTCTCCGGGGGGAGGGGGGCAGTAGCGGGCCCAGGCGTCGGAGAGGTCCTCCGCGTAGTAGCCCTTCGGGGTGCCGCTGCCCACCCGGATGCCGCGGGGCTTGATGGGGGTGTTGTCGGGTCGCACGTACTGGCTCAGCAGCCTGGAGAGGGTGCGCGCGGTGAGGGGCTTGATGCTCTGCCCGTCCTCGCTCATGTCGGCCCACGGCGCGTCATCGAGCCCTAGAAGGACTTCGAGGATGGCCGCGGTCGGCATGCGGTCGGCACCGCAGTAGACCTTGTCGCGCAGGTCCGTCAGCAGGCGCACCCCGAGGGATGCCTCACCGCCCTGCGCTGCGGCCTTGATGAGCGCGATGCAGGCGGCGCGTGCTCGCTCGGGCCAGTGCCCGCCGGCAGCGTCCGCCACCGCCAGCAGCGGCTCCCAGACGTCGGCCGGCCGGTCCGTGACGCCCTCGGGCATGTCCGGCCAGGCGTTGGCGATCTGGTCGTGCAGGGGGGTGGCCCAGTCCGCGAGCCGGTCTCGCAGGATGTGGCCTTGCTTCTCGTGGACGCGGCGCCGGTAGGGCTCGCACTTCTCGTTGGGTGCCTTCTTGCGCATGCGGATGATGACCGACCTGGTCAGGATCGTGTCCGGCAGCGAGCCGAGTCCCGCCATGGCGACCGCGCAGAACGAAGGCAGGAAGGCGGCCTTCTGGTCAGATCCGTCGCCGATGCAGCGCAGGGACTTGGCCCCGCGCCGGTAGCCGGAGTTGAGGAACCCGCGGACTTCCTCGTTCCCGCCCGCTTTGGGCCCGAACACGGTGTCGATCTCGTCAAACAGGAGAGTCGGGGTGCCCTCATCTGCGGAGACGAGCCGGAACAGGGCGTTGGCGGAGGCGTTGACGGTGGTCGCGGAGCGTGGCGTGAGGGTCTCGATGATCTCCAGTGCCCGTGACTTCCCCGAGCCCGGTTCGGGGCTGAGGAAGGCGATCCGGGCTGTTCCATCGAGCGCGTCCATCAGGTGGGCGTGTGCGTCCCACAGGGTGACGGCGACGTAGGCGTGTTCGGTGGGGAAGACGTTGAAGCGGCGGTGGAAGGCTTCCACCTCGTCCAGCAGCGCGGCCCCGTCGATGATCTCGGTCATGCGGCGGCCCTCCTTTCGGGCAAGGTCACGGACTCTCCCGTGCAGACGGACTTGTGAGCCGCGTAGTCGTCCGCGAGCGCGGCCACGTTCGGGGCTCCGGTGGCGGTGCCGGTCTGTCCGCACGCGCATGCGTAGGCGGCGTTCGGACTGTCGCCGGGGCGTGTGGACCAGCGGGCCCCGTCCCAGTGGTGGCGGTAGAGCGGTGGGGCGTAGATGCGGATGCCGGGCCGCTCCGGGGCCGGGTCGGGGGTGGTGTGGCGGGCCTGGTCGCTGCGGAACTTCTCAGGACGAACAGCAGTGGGGACGCCCTTGCGGGCGGCGCCTTTCGGCTCGCCTGCGGCCGACGTGTCCACAGTCTGTGGAGCGGCTGACGCCGGGCGGGGGCCGTTGAGGCTCTTAGTAGGTGGGGGGCTGGTCATGCGGCCCTCCCACCAGGCGTGTTGTGAGCGATGGACCAGTCCAGACCACGGGTGATGACGTCGTCGTAGTAGCGCTGGGACTGTGTCGCGTTGCCCGCTGCCGCCCTACTAAGAGCCTCCTGAACCTCCCCGCGGTCCAGGTCGCCGGACGCGATCAGCCGCCCCAGAGCGCGTGCGGCCCGCAGCAAAACAGCGTTGCGGGTGCCGTCCGCGGCGGTGGCCACGTTGCCGACCTCGCCCCGCAGTGCCGCCGCGGCGTACCCGCTCGCACGGGTCGTCACGGCGACCGTGCTGCCATGGACCGGCCGGGGACGGGGCTTGAGCGCGTCGTGCAGCCAGTCCGGCAGCACGACGGGCTCACGGTCGTCTAAAACCTCGTAGGCGCCGTCTGGGGTGGTGCTGCCGGGGGCGACGACGTATCCGCCCCATCCCCGGGTGTCGATCTTCTTTGCGAGCCGTCCGGCAGTGGAGTGCAGCGCGGCGCCGGGAGGTTGGGTGAAGTACAGATGCTCGCCGCCGCGTGCGGTCCGCACCCGGTAGGTAGCGGGTGCTTCCTGCCCGGCGCGCTCGCAGAGCGCTGCAAAGGAAGTCGCGCCGTCAGGCGTTCCTTTCGGATCTTGTGGCTTGAGCGTGTCCAGGTCGACTACCAACAGCCCGGACGGACCGGTGGCGATGCCGAGGTTGTAGGGCTGTTGCGTCCACGCCGCAACGAGCAGGTCTTTGTCCCTGGTGGCGCGCTGCTCGGGTGTCTTGTGCCCGTCCGCGCAGCGTCCGGTAGCGAGGCAGTATCGCTCCGCGTGGCCGGCGGGCCGTTTGTCGTGGGGCCGTAAGGGGATGACGTGCCAACCGCGTTGGGCGGCCTGCGTCGCACGCGCCAGGAGTCTCAACCCGATCTGGTCCGTGCCCGGCAGCGTGCTCACGCCGCGGCCTCCATCTCGAGTACGGGCACGGCGGCGAGGAACGCGCGGCCGATCCATGCGGTGTACGCGGGCGGGAGTGCTTCGCGCAGGCGGAGGTGGTGGGTGGACCAGTCGATGCCCTTGGCGGCGCGGATCTCGTCCACGGTGGCCTTACCGCCACCCTTGCCGTAGGCGGCGACGTAGGGGCCCTCGCGGTATTCGCCGTGGCGGTAGCCGCGGTGACGGGGGTGGGCCGGTTGCGTGGTGCTCCAGCCTCCGAGTTCGAAGTAGCGGTGCATCAGCACCCCGAGGCCGAACTGTTCCCCGCACAGGCGAATGTCTTTGCGGACCTCGGAGCCGGGCACGTTCTCCATCACGTACGGCCGGCCCGTGGCCTCCAGTGCGGACCTGGTCGGCGCGATGAGGCGGGGGTAGATGCGGCCGATCGCAGCGTTGCGCGCCTTGTTGGTGCCCTTGGTCGGTGCGCCCTCGCCCTGGCAGGGGGGCGAGGCGTGGATGAAGTCGTATTCGTGGCCGTGGGCGCGGATGTACTCGATCGCGTCCGCCTGGTGGAAGGCGTCACCGCAGTAGTCCGGCTGCGTCTCGTGGTCGACGCCGGTGATGTGGCAGTTGCCGAACGCGCGCCGGTAGCCCTTGGCGGCGCCGCCGATGCAGCAGTACGCGTCGAGCACGCGGACAGGTTCGAGCAGAGCGAGCAGTCGCCCGAGGTCGGGTCGATGGGTCATGCTGGGAGACCTCCACAGGTCAGTTCGTGGCAGGTGGACAAGGGCGGCCCCAGTTCTTTGGCGAGATGCGGGGGCCGCCCTTGGCGTAGCTAGGCGCCCTTGTTGCGGGCGAGTTTGAGGGTGATGCCGCCGACGCCGATGGGTCCGGCGGCGCCGGCGATGACGGTGAAGGTGTGGGCCGCGGCGTCGAGCAGGAAGCACAGGGCAGCGACCAGTCCCCAACCGCCGAGGACGGCAGCCCCGGCGATCGCGAACGGGACGACGATCCGACGCAGCGTGATGGCGTTCTCGTTGGTCGCCGGGGCCACGATGACGACCGGCTGACCGGTGGCCTGCGCGCGGTTCCAGACGTCGACGGGTATGTGCGGGGCGATGATCCCGGGCGGGTGATTGGGGTCCATGGCGGGCTCCCTCGGGGTGTGCCGCGGGCCCGCACCGAAGGTGGTGCGGGCCCGTGTGGCGGGTGGGTTTGCTTGTCGCGTTGCTTGTCGTCTTCCTTGTCGTGCGGCTTGTCGCTTGTCTTGTCTTGTCGCTTGTCTTGTCGCTTGTCGCCTCCCAGGTCACAAGCCGTATCCGCGCCCCACAGGCCCGCTGCACGGCTTCTCTTCGGGTAGGGGCGACAAGCGACAAGGTCAGCTCTCGGGAGGCGTTTGGGGGGCGTTGTCGCGGTGGACGTAGCGGGCTTTGGTGCCCTCCCCGACGCGGACGGCGGTGCCGTCCTTGGACCAGTCCTGGAGCCAGCGAACGACCGTCTGCCGGGTGGTGCCGTACTCATCGGTGAGCGCGCGGGCGATCGCGGAGGCTCCGGTGCCCTCGGTTCCGGAGGCGCGCAGCAGGGCGAGCGCGGCCCGCTGGGCGGGACTGTCCTGCTCGGGCTCCCGGTTGAGTGCGGACAGGTTCAGCCCGCCCGGCGCGGGAGGTTCGGCTGCCGTCGCGGTCGGTTCTGGTGCGGTGCCGAACTGGGCGTCGATCTCCGCCCGGAAGCGGCGCAGCATCTCGTCTTCCTGCGAAGCCTCCGGCCCCTCGGGGCGCAGGGCGGACAGGTTCAGCCCCGACCCGTCCGCGGACGACTCGCTGCCAGCGCTGGTGTCGGGGGTGAGGTCGCGCATCCATGCGGTGCGGTCGGCGTCCCAGCGGCGCGCGTAGGCGGGCCCGGCCGCTTTGGCGGACACGTCGTCCAACCGCGGATGCCGTTCGGAGGTCGCGGCGGTGATCTCCCGGATCTGGTTGGGGAGGATGCGCCACGCCTTGAACAGCGCGGCCGGTGACTCCGGGGTGCCCATGAACCCTGCGCCCTGGTAGGGGGCTTGGTCGACGCGCAGTCCGCGCCGGCCGGGGAACATCTTGCCCAGGTCCATGCCCTCGGTCTCTCCGCCGGTGAGGGCGACGCGCACCTTGCCCTCACGGCGGATCATCAAATTCCCGAGCACGCTGCCGGTGGCTCCGAGGGCGGTCAGGACGGTGCGCAGGCCCATGGCGCGCAGCATGCGGATGACTTCCAGGATCTTCTTGGCGAGTTCCTTCATCTGCCGGTCGGTGCTGACCAGGATCTCCGCGCCCTCATCGATGACCAGCATGATCTGCGGAATCTTCGCGCTGATCGGCAGCAGATCGGTGTTCGCCCTGGACAGCACGTCCTGGTACGCCTTCTTGCGGTGCAGCCCGATCGCGAGGGCCGCATCGAGCATGGTGAGGGCTTCCTCGTAGGTGCCGGCGAGCCAGTCGATACCGGGCCGGACCGGCTTGCCATTTCCCTGCTCCAGCTCCCCGTTCAGGGCGGGCAGCACCCAGGGCAGGCCGGCTGATCCTGCGTTGAGGTCGATCACCCAGGTGAGGACGTCCTCGGCGCGGGCGAAGCCGGCGAGGATCGTGTGGACCATGTTCGTCTTGCCCGACCCGGTCGGGCCCACGACCAGGGCGCACTGCTCGCGCAGGTAGGCGGGCACCAACTCTCCGTTGGTGCGCAGCCCCCACGGAATCCCGGTGAGCACGGACAAGGGCCCGTAGTCGGTGGGGTAGGGGCAGTCGTCTGCAAGGACGTTGACGGTGGTCACGTCCAGGATGGTGCGGCCCTGATGGATGCCGGGCCCGGCGGTGGCGGTGCAGCCGTGCGGCAGCTTCGCATCCGCCGACAGGGCTACGGAGTGCTGGGCGATGCGGTCGTAGGTGATGCCGCCCTGCGGTTCGAGATCTAGGGAGTAGCCGGCCCCCGTCTCCCACTTCTCCACTCCGAGGACGCGCACGGTGATGTGGCAGATCCGCTGAATGCGTTCGATCCACTCCGCGGCGATCGCCCGCCGCTCCGCCGACAACTCCCGCGCGATCACCCGCTGCTCCGCGGCGATGGCTTCTTCTTCGCGGGCTTCTTCGTAGAGGGCGACGGAGCGGGCGGTGGCGCCGATGCCGACGCCGATGGTGGCCAGGGAGCCGAGGGCGGCCCAGGTGAGCGGCCCGTGGGTCATGGCCCACGTGGTCCAGCCGGCACCGACCAGCCAGGACGCGGCGCGGGTGGCGAGGGTGCGGCCGGCGTTGCGCACCCGCAGGCCGGCGACGGTGTGTCCCAGGGCGCCCGCGGCGCCGACGGCGAGTGCCCAGCCGGGGGGCATGGAGGTTGCGGCGCCGGTGGTGGCGACGGCGAAGGCTCCGGTGGTGGCGGACAGGGCGCCGGTCACGGGTCCGTGACCGGCACTCCAGTCCAGCACCGGGCCACTGCCCTGCTGTTTGGCGGTGGTGGTGGTCATCTCAGACGTTCCAGCCCTTCTCTGCCTCGGGGCCGTTGCGGGGGTCTTCGTGTCGGGCGATGTCCTGCGCGTGGACCTGCCGGAACAGTGGGCCCATGTCCTCCGCGACGGCGACGGCGCTCATCAGGGCGCCGAAGATGTCGTTGAAGGCGTCCGCGACCTCCTTTTCCAGCGGAAACTCCGAGTCGGAGCGTTCCGCGAGGATCTTCATCACGTTCGCCACCGAGGTGAGGGCGGCGGGCAGTCCCTCGACCATGGCGAGGATCTCCATGGCGTTGTCGGGGTCGTAGGCGTTGGCGGCCTGCTCCATCTCGGAAGCGGCCTCTTCGAACTGGAAGCCGGACACGTTCTCTCCTTCACTCACAGAGGTGTTCGTGCTGGTCGGGACTCGTTCGGCGGGGCGCTTCACGTCACCGGCGATGCCGCTGCTGCCGTCGGTGGCGGCCTCGGCATCCGCTGCCGTCTCCTTGTCGTGCAGCTCCTCGCGGATCGCGTCGTCGCGGAGGGTGCGCTGCTCGCGGGCCGCCCCGCCGATCCGCCGGTACAGGCGCCGGCCGGGGTGGATGAGCCAGGGCAGGTTCAACTTGCGGCCGATCGGGCTGGTGATCAGCCCGAGCAGACCCAGCGGCAGCGCGAGCAGCGCGGCGAGCAGGCGCCGGCCCTGGAAGCGGGCCGCCGACCTGCGCAACGCCTGCCGGGCCGCCTTGCGGGCGGGTGCCTTGCGGACCGCGCCGCGCTGCGCGTCGACCGTGACGCCGGCCTTCCGGTCCCGACGCGCACGGTTCTTGCTGATCGCCGCATCCCGCCCCGCGCGGGCCTTGCGGGCGGCGCCTGCGAGCATCCGCCCGGCCACACCGGACTTGTGTCCGGCACGGGCGGTCAGGCCCGCACCGCTGCCGGCTGCTTTGGCGTTGCGGCGGGCATCCGCGACCGCGCGGCGAGCCGCGGTGGTCTGCGCCCGCTGACTACCGCGCGGGCCGGCCGCAGCCTGCTGGGCGGCGCGCAGTGCCTTGACCTGCCCGACCCGGCTCGCCGCTTTACCCGCGGCGCCGGCCGCGTGCTTGGACGCGCCGTGACCGGCCTTGCCGTGAGTCTTGGCGCCGGTGGCGGTGCTGGCGTGCCGGGCGGTCGGGCCTGCGTTACGGCGGTGCTGGCCCGGCAGCCGGCCGGAGCCCGCGCCGCCGCGGCCGGAGCGGGAACCGTGCGAGCGACCCCCGGCTCCGGTCCTGCTCGCGCCGCCGCGGTGCAGGCCCGCGCTCCGTGCCGCGGCACGTCCAGCGGTTTGGGCCGCGGCGCGTCGGGTGTCACGGCGTTTGCTGGGGGTGCGGGAGCGGGCAGCCGCGACGGTGCCGATGACCACGGCCCCGGTCGCGGCGATCATGGCGGCGATGGGTCCGCCCGCCAATGATGCGGCGGCGACCATGCCGACGGTGCTGTTCGTGCCGGTCAAGGCGAGCGGGACGATCGGCCAGCCGCCGGGGGTGTGGTCGACCTCCTTCACGTGCTGCGCTGTGCTGGCTGGCGGTTCCGGCGGGGGCGGTGGTGTGACCGCCGCAGCATCAAGGGCTACCGGCTCGGTCGTGAGGTCCGTCATGCTGAGAGCACTCCTTTGGGGAGTCAAAGGGCCCGACCGTGTCGCTTGGCAAGGTGGACGGTCGGGCCCGGCAAGTGGTGTTCGGGCGGGTCAGAGCCGGTTGGGCTCCATCGAGAAGAAGCCCACCGAGGCACCGGACAGATTCGGGTCCTGAGCGGTGACGGACTGGTAGATCAGCCGGTACATGTCCCGTCGGCTGCTGCCGGGCGGCGGGGTGCAGGTGCCTTCCTGCGTCATCGAAAACCGGCCCGGCTTCTCCAGGGTCAGGACGAAGAAATGCGTGTCCTCGGCTGGCGGGGCGGCGGGTGCGGTGGGCTGCGGCGTGGTGCTCACGAGTCCTCCCGGACGTCGAAGAGGGGTCAGGCGGCGTGCTGTTCTTCGGCGGCGATGCACAGGCCGCAGATGCCGTAGGAGGTCGGGATGCAGTAGCCGACGTCCAGTTGGCAGCGGGGGCAGGTGCGGCGGGCCAGCATCGCCAGCGCGAGCGCGCCCCACTTGCGTGAGGTCATGGGACGCACGGGCTTGGCGAGGTCGAGGCGGTAGAGGTAGGCGACCTGGTGGCCACCCGAGCGTCGGCGGATGCGCATCACCTGCGCGGCGATCGGCTGCCCGCCCGGTCGCAGTCCGCGGGCGCGGAGTTGGCGGCGGGTGGCAAGCCCCTCCGGGGCCAGCCGGAAGGGGTAGGTAGGCACTCCGTAACGGGCGCCGGCCGGGTCGAAGCAGTCGGCGAACGCGCTGGGCATCAGTGCCTGCCCCCGCTAGCGAGCGCCAGGTTGGAAGGCTGCTCACCGCCGTTCACGGCCACCAGGTGCGGCCGCTCGCTGTCGTCAGCG
Source organism: Streptomyces sp. NBC_00289 (assembly GCF_041435115.1). NCBI lineage: Bacteria > Bacillati > Actinomycetota > Actinomycetes > Kitasatosporales > Streptomycetaceae > Streptomyces > Streptomyces sp. NBC_00289. Next base: position 4,888,335 of record NZ_CP108046.1, read on the forward strand.
TCGCGCACGGCGAGGATCTGCTTGCGTGCCCACGACTCGCTCATGCCGTACGCCTCACCCAGCGCACGGGCGGACAGCGGGCGCTCCGCCTGTGCGGATTCGGCGTACGTACGGCGCGCGTCCTGCCGCATCCGCTCCAGTTCCGCTTCCTCGAACTGAGCCTGACGGGCTGCCTCTTCCTCCGCATTCGGTTCCGGTGTGCGGACCGCGTGCGGGCCGTGCGGAACCTCCCCCCGCACGCTGCCCTCACTCTCCCCGACCAGGCCCGACGCAACCGGAGCCGCGGACGGCTGAGGATCGGCGGGCGCGTCGAGCGGGCCCGCCTCGGTGGACAGCGCGTCGGCGTGCGGCAGGTGTGCGGGCTCATCCGCACGCTGCCCGCCCGCCAGCTCGTTCGCGGATGCTGGGCGGTGGTGGAGCACCTTGGCGACCAGGTCCGAGCCGAAGTAGATGGAGCCGACCGGGAGCGAGGTGGCCAGCAGTACGAGCACGTAGTTCGCGCTGTCCCAGTCGGCCAGCCGGCCCCAGTCGACCGATGCGCCATGCAGCTCGGGGACCAGGCCGTGCACGTAGTTGAGGACCAGCGAGGCGAGCGTATAGGTGGCCAGCACCCGCAGCGCGGTCCGCTTGTCCTTCTCGTTGGTCAGGACCAGCGTCGCGATGAGCGCCAGCGCCATCAGGCCGTCGACCACGAACGGGTACAGGGTGGCCGCGGTGTGGTCCGCGCCGATCGCGCAGGCCACGTCCCGCAGCGCGTTCCACGACACCCGGAACGCCATCCCGACCACTACGACCAGGGCAACGACCAGCAGGATCTTGCCCTTGCGGTTCATGCCGTACCCCCGACCGGTAGCGGGGCGCTGATGTCGCCGTAGCCGATCAGCTCCAGCTCGGCACCCGCGTAGGTCGTGATCGTGCGCAGGACGCGGGTCCGGCCGTCGCTGTGCTCGCGGTAGGTGACCGCCTCCGGATCGATCCGCAGCGCCTCACGCCACGCCTCGAAGGTGGGCAGGCCGAAGTGGAGCGAGAGCTCCAGGCGGTCGGGATAGATGGGCGACACGCTCACGCACGGAGCGGGAAGGTGTCCGAAGTCCGTGGCCAGCAGGCGCAGGGCCCGCAGCGGAGCCGTCAGATCGTTGAGCGTCACGTCGTCCCTCATGCCGCCACCGCCGTGACGTCGGCGTGGCTGCGCAGCGGCCGGCGCGTCGACCTCCGGCGCGTCCGGCAGCCGGCGGCCCGCACGTTCGTGAGCGGGCTGGTCCGCAGCAGGAACTCCGCGTATGCGGCGGCCCCGGGATCCACCTCGCGCAGCTCCGCGAGGACCTCGCGGGCCACGTCCAGCCGCGCCGCCCGATCACTATCGGACTCCGCGGCCAGGCCGGTGAACAGCTCCTGATCGATACCGAACGCCAGCTCCGCGAACTCTGTCGCGGTAACAGCTTCATGACCAGCAACGATGCACTTCATGGGTCGTGTCTCCTTAGTCGGTGGAACGGCCCGAACAGTGCCCCGGAGTTGCAGCTCCGGGGCGCGCGCCGTTGAAAGTGACCTCTCGTACTGCACGAGCGGCCACGGCTTCCCGACACCGGGGCGCCGCGGTGGACGCCGGTGTCGGGGACCGTGAGCACTGGTGCTCAGAAAGGCGGCTTTGCTGACCCGCCCTTGCTGTGGGCGGGCCGGCCCCGAGCCGGTGAATCGGGTGCGTCATCGTCACTGCTCTGACGCCAGCAGGGCGGCCTGCACGAATCGGTGCAGGGTGGCGAGCCGCCGACGACATCACCCGGTCGTCACGGGGGCGGTCTCACTCTTGCCGCCACGTGCGTTGGAGCCCCGCTGTACTTCCCCACACCCAAAGACCAGGTGGCGCTGCCAGGCGCGTAGGGAGAGACGGTGTCCATCACGGCGGTTTGCCCCCGGACCCTCGCCCTAGGCACCTACCGCGACCGCCGACTCGCGTCAGCCCCGCACGATCACTTTTCAGTTTTCAAACGGACGCTTCCTCGGTGCACGCCTCTCGACATCAGTGTGCACTAGTGCGCCCTGATGCGCTTCACAATGACACTCAACTGATGGCCAGTCAAGCCCACCGACTGATGCGCCCTAGTGCGGACTGGGTGACCTTGGTACGGTGGCTATGTGCCGATCAGTAGAGATGCCCCCAGTCCGCTGCACCTTCAGATCGCAGAAGACTTGCGACAGCGAATTCGAGCTGGCGAGTTTGAGCAAAATAGCTTTCCTTCACTCCGGTCTTTGGCTAAGCACTACGAGACCGCGCAGGTTACGGTGCACGATGCCGTGAAAGCGCTTCAGCAGGAAAAGTTGATCGTTTCCGTAAGCGGCAAAGGGACTTTTGTTCTCCCAATAGGGGAGAACACAACGGCCGGAGCAAACGAGCCCGAAGATCTGGCGGAGCAGATTGCTTCGTTGCGCACAGAGCTCGAAGACGTAAAAGGGCGCCTCAGCCGCCTTGAAAGTGGTGAGAGTCAGGACAAAAGTCCCTGAACTTCGACCGTTTGGGTTTCCGCTTCTTCATGAGAAGAGTCAATCGCATGTCTCGGTAAATCAACATGAAGCGAGAGTGCAGTCAGAGTGCAGCCGGAGTGCAGACCACTGACCGCAGGGGGATTAGTTGGACGTCGTTGACACGTGGACCGGCCAAAACGCAAGCGCACTGAAAAAGGCGTTTCGCGAAACAAACGAAGGATTCGCTGGCCGTCTCGGGACATCTGTAAGGACAGTCGCCGCGTGGAGCGCTAACCCACAGTTGGCCCCAACGGCGGAGATTCAGCGCGCCTTAGACACACTGCTCTTTCATGCGGCGGCTGACGTGAAGGCGCGATTTGCGTTGCTAGTCGGGATTCGTCAACAAGACTCAAGTGAACAAGTCACCACACGTCGCCAGACGCCTGCGCAACTGCGTTTGGCAACGGACCCTCACATCGCGGCCGCCTTATCCTGGCTCGAATCGAGATTTGCGTGGGCACCCAAAAGCGCACGAGAGCGGGTCACGGAAGAACTCGCCGCGTTAGACCCGCGCGCCATGGAAGCGCAGGCTCAGCGACTCGCACAGGTGACTAGGGAACAGGCTGCTGCGGCGGCACGGCGCTATTACCAGGCGGGGTTCAGCCAATGGCGTCCATACAAGGCGCAGGTAGCCGGTCACGTGCTTGCGACAACCGTCCTGACGCAGGATTCATGGTTGGACCTGGCACAGCCAGTGGGCGACGGACAGGACAGCTTTCAGTTTCGGCCCGACATGCGGCAAGGAATGAGACTTAGCCGCAGCGTGGCGGAAGAAGCAGCGCGAAGCTTGGCCGAATCTATTGAAAAGGGCAGTCAGATCGTCAACTCTGAGATTTATACCCTAACTTCTTTAGATATTCGGCCTGGGATTATCTCTGGCGGTGTAGGCGTCATCGATTTTGTAGAATTCGCACTCACGCTCAATCTCTTGGAGAGTGAGCTTATGCGGTCGATCGCCGAAGAATCAGACCGACGACCAACGATGCCAATACGAGACGAACTGCTACCTGATGTGACAGCAGTCTTGGACTTCTCCGGACGCGTTTGCGCAGGCGGAGCGTTAGCCCTGACCGCGATCGCGCGGCCACGTGGACGCGGCCACGCCCCCGACTACCTACTCCTGATTCAAGAGCGGTCCGGCAGCGTACTCAACGCAAACCGACGCCTGGCAGTAATTCCCAAAGCGTTCCACGGACCGATGGCTGACTACGGTGAGGATGCTCGCTTCTCAGCAACAGTCGAGCGCGAGATGGAGGAGGAGCTTTTCGGACGGACCGATGTCGACTCGACTGTCGGCGAGCAGCTCCATGCCGATCCGATGCACCCCAGTCTCCTGTCCGACCCAATGCATTGGCTCATGGACCGGCAAGGCAGCGATGCGTGGCGGATGGAGTCCACAGCCGTGGGGATCAACCTCGTGAGCGGCAACTACGAGTTCGCGAGCCTGATCGTTATCGATGACGAAGAGTGGTGGGTCAAATACGGGGGGCAAGTCAGAGCGAACTGGGAATCGAGCGGGCTGCACCGATACTCCAGTCTAGATACTGCGCGGCTAGAGTCGCTTGCGCTCGACCCGCGCTGGAGTAACGAAGGTTTCTTCGCATTTACCCAAGGGTGCCGACGGCTTGCCAGGATTGGCGGGCAGCGTGTTCGGATGCCTTCCATCGAACTGGAGTCGTAGGTCATGGCTGACAACTGGTATACGGGCAATGCGAACGTCGATGCCGACCAGCACCGCGGTTGGCTTCTGGGGCATTTCATCGATCCCGCCGAAAGCGCGGTGCGCCAGACGGGGGCGCTGGAAGTGAAGTGGGGTATCCACCCGGCCGGCCAGCAACGGCCGGAGTGGGTAGCCGATGATCAGCGCACCACCCTGCTCCTCCTCGTCAGTGGCAAGTTCCGGCTAGACCTCGGCCCAGGTAGCGTCACGCTGGAGGAGCAAGGCGACTATGTGGTGTGGGGGCCAGGGATCGATCACTCGTGGCAGGCAGAAGAAGACTCTGTAGTTGTGACCGTGCGCTGGCCGTCCATCGCCTGACACGTACTCCATACAAGAGCGTGTTGTGGGCAACCCCTCACGAGTCCGACTCTGTGTCCGCCGCCAGTGCCTCACCGGGCACGATGTCGAAGGGCCCCGCTGTTCGCAGCGGGGCCCTTCGACGGTTGCAGTCTCATCAACAGTCTCAACGCGACCCTGCGGAACCCTCCGGGCCGCCATCGCCGTGGACGACCACCCCATAATCTGCATCACCACCCGTTCCGGGACTCCAAGGATGAGCAAGATCGTGGCGGCGGTATGCCGGGCACTGTGCGGCCGGCCGTCCCGGACTTTGACGTGAAGACGAAACCGGTCTCGCGCCGCTCGCGCGGCCCTCAGACGCTCCCGGTCCTTCTCCTGCGGTGCAGTTCCAACAGCCGGGCCAATGCGGGAGATGCGAACGGCTGTCCTCACGTGTCATCAACCTGCCCTCCGGAACTCATCTTGGAGCCACACCCCATTTCAGCATGACCAAAAAGGGGCAACCACGCCCCGCCGTACCGCGGTTCCGTCCTGCTCACATCGGGGCCGCACTCAGCCCGGCGAGTGCACGTGCCGTGTCTCATTCAGGTGATATGTAAAGGTTTGTTCCTCACGTTTTCGGGTGATGGTTGGCGATTTTGTTGCAACCCCTTGCGGCGAGTGGTCGAAGCTGGATGATTGTAGGGAACCAGTTGTCGCTCCTGTGTTAGAAAACTCCCAGTAGGCAAGTCGTGAAGCGAGACGTCTTTGACTCAGCCAATTGCCACTCCGCGTTTCAGTGCCGACGAGGTTGCTGACCGTCTAGGCGCTCCAGTTACCTTCCTAGGGTCCGGCGCGTTTGGTGATACATGGCAGGTTGGCAGCGAAGCCGTAAAAATTATCTGCACTGACGGATATCCTCGGACTCGACTAGAGCGGGAAGTTGAGGGGCTCTCGCGCGTAAACTCTCCATACGTGGTTAACTTTCGAGGGCTGGAAGAACTCCGACTCGGTGGAGAGCAACGGCCGGCCTTGCGTTTCGAGTACATCGATGGCGGCGATGTCGAGCGTCGACTAAACGCAGGAAGTCTTGTGCCAAAGGAATCAATACTTGGTTTCCTGAGAGGGTTGCTTCTCGGTGTTCAGGCCCTCCACAAGGCAGCAACGATTCACCGGGATATCAAGCCAGCCAATATAGCTCTACGCGGCGGTCAGTGGGATCAACCTGTATTGCTGGACCTGGGGCTGGCCAAGCAGATGGATGCAAGCACAATCACGGTATATCCCGGCCACATCGGCACTATGCCGTATATGGCTCCCGAGCAGCTTGAAGGGCGACGGGCTCGCAAGGCTGCCGATTTGTGGGCCGTAGGAGTTTCTGTGCGGCAAATGATCACGGGGCGGCACCCTTTTTATTTGCCAGCCGAAAAATACTCCATCAGTGACGCCTACGCAAAACTTGAGGGTGGCCCGGAGACTCTTCCTGCCGGCTGCCCGAATACGGTTAAGGAAGTGCTGGAAAGACTGACGTCTGTCGTGGAACATGAACGCGGAAGCAGCGCCAGTAATCTCATGCGGCTCAAGGCGGAATGAGGGGGAAGCATGGCCCATGAAGAGCCAGACTCGATGCCTGGGGACGACTTGGAATGGCTGGAGGACGAAGACAGCCTGACCGAGGTAGTGGACGAGGAGCAACTGCAAGGCCAGGCAGCTAATGCATGGCTAGCCGCCGAAGAAGCGTATGTTCCGCTCGATGACGGAGACGGGTACTTGGCTGTTGGTGGAGCTGACGCGGGAAGCGTGGTGTCGGCATTGCCAGCAGGGTCTACCGTAAGTGAGATCTCTACCGCTCCCGCGGTTGCTAGCCGAGATGACGCTTTGGCCGGTGATCGTCCGGTCTACCTTGTGCATCACGGAGCTCGTCACGCGAATTTCCTTCCCGTAGTGATGGGCGACCTGCATCACAAGAAAGGTCGTTCGCTAACACTGGGGGCCGTCGCTAACCTGCCATCCGCTAAAGCAGCCAAGATTTCTTCCTTCTTTCAGCAGGCGTCTGTGGCGGCACTCCGCATTGCTGACCCACAGTGTTATCGCCTCGATGACAAGATTCTTCGTCTGCCTCCCAGCCCAATCGGGAAGCGCGCGCTAGAGTATTCTCCATATCTCGCATCGCCTGAAGAGCCCGATTGGTTGCGCCAGGTACTGAATGCACAGCGAGCCGTTGGTGCCAACCTTTTGTTGACGCCTGGCCGTGCGCTCAATCCGGATGATCCGCAGAATTCGCTCGATGCAGCCTTCCAACAAGCGGACGAAGCGCTGGCGCTGACAGAACGAGGGGAGCGGGTGGCCCTCAACCTCACCGTACCGTCTCGGTGGCTTGCCAGCGGAGCTCTTCGTAATCGACTGCTGGACGAGATTCTGGACCAAGACCAGTTCGACGTTCTGCATATTCGAATCCAGTGGGGTGCATCGAAAGCATTTGCTCCCACGGTCGATGCTGATCTACTCATGGGAATTAGGCGACTCGCCAACCTCTGCGTAGATGAAGGGCGATCGCTGCTACTTCCGCAGACGGGACTAACCGGCTGGTTCGCTCTTGCTCACGGCGCCACAGGCTTTGGGTTGGGTGTTAGCGGTTCCGAACAGGCATTTACGGAGCATGCTTTTCGGAGAAGTCAGCCCGGCCGGCAGCAGGCTCAGAGGTACTTTGAGAAGCAAATGCTGCACACAGTGGACCGTAGCGCCCACGACGTCTTCCAGCATGCGGCTGGCTACATCAACTGTGACTGCGTCTACTGTCCTGCTCTTTTCGACAGCCAGCCATGGTCTCACCCCCTTGCCGCACTTCACCATATTTTTTCGATGGGTGCTTTGACGGCAAGGGTTCATGAGGACTCTGAGAGGGGCGGGCGCCATGCGGCGGTCCGTCGTATTGTGGCTGTCGCTAGGAGGTGGTCGAGTGGGCTACCTCTCGGTTCGGACGACGTCCCACGACACTTGCCCGTCTGGGGTCAGGCCCTGTAGTAGTTGTTAGATCTTCGCCGAACACAAGCCCGATTGAGCCGCTCACCTTACCCAAGGAATAGAGGTGGGCGGCTCTTTCTGCTAGCAGTTCGCGGTATACGTTAATTACGCGGCTACGTTTCTTAACGGGAGGATCTACAGTGCGCTCTACACCGTCAGTGGGGTGTACAGTTGCCAAACCAATTTCTGCCTGCGTGAACCACGCGTGATGGGCCGATGCTGGCGCTGAATTGGTGGAGTCCAACACGAGCCAAGATTCATCCGCCGATGCCCTATGGCGCAATGTCTGACTATATCCGCTACGCCAGTCGCGAATCTTAACTTCCATTGTGCAGATATATGTAGCCAAGCTTTCAAATTTCGAGATGGCTCGCCAGCGGCCACGGGACTCCTTGTTGACGTGACCGTTTTCTGCCAGTCTCGGCAAAACAGCCGAGGAGATATAGCCAGCACTCAAGGGCACGTGTGCCGCGAGGGTGGCTGCGGATACTGTTTCCTCGTTAAATGAATTTAGAGCGCGCAGGGTACACATGTCGGCGAAGTCAACTACGAAGTGCTGAGAATTTTCCGACCTTCGGTTTAGTGCCAACCTGTCAAACTCGATACAAACGATGTCTGGGATGCCAGCGGTAGTCTGCACTTCGAAAAGTGTCTCAATTTGACGCCCCGGCAGTAAATTGGCCGTTTGTTCAACAATTGGTGCGAGCATGTCGGCTTCGCGTGCAAATTTATTTCTCCGCATGCTCATGCTCCTTCAAGTTGGGACACTCGGTACCAGTATAGACTTATTGGGCTTCCGCTGCTATATGCGCGCAGGGCGATTGTATTTGTATCCGAATCGTTTCCTTGGCGGTAGGGAATTTCAAACTTTCAGCATGGTCGAAGCCGGCGACCACATTGTGGCGCGCGGTGGGCTGTGCCGTGCTCGCCGCGGACGGTTGTTCACCCCCGCTTCCCCTGTACGTAGGAAGTCAACCGTCGCCTCAGTTCTGCCGAGGCGCAGCCGCATGGTGTGGTTGTGGTGCTCCTGCCCCTTGCCGTACCGGCCCTGTGGGCCAGAGAGACAGTTCCGGGCCGCCGGAGAGAAGTCAGAGGAGGTCACAGGGGCTATGGATGCGGGTTCAGCGACGCTCTTGAGAATCGTCGTGCTCTCCCAGCGCGGTATACCTGCTCTCCTCCATGAAGGCCGGCGCATTGAGCGGGCACGCGTCGACTCTGCGGCGCTGCCTCCTTGTCTCCGTTCCGGCTGGCCGCGCCGGCGGCGCGCTACATGCAGTGGGGCAGAAGCTGGGGAACCGCTCTGTAGCTGGGACGGTCGATCAGGTCGGACACCAGGCCTGCGAGATGCATCCCGAACTGACCAAGCGCACCCTCAAATTGACGAGGCACTTCAATCGAGCGTCGCAACCGTGTATCGAGGGCCAAGCCCCGGGGAGTGAACGGGGAGTGGATCAAGAAAATCAGGCCGCGCGTCACCTACGCTGACCAACGCACACCGAGGCCCTGACCTGCGCATACATCCAACAACCCTGGTCAGTGATCTTCCCGCACATTATTCGGGACGAAGAGGTCGTGGGTTCAAATCCCGCCACCCCGACAGTTGAATCGCAGTTCAGAGGGCCCTTACCTAATCGGTAGGGGCCCTCTGGCGTTGCTGGTGCCTCCGCGCCTCGGGCGGGGCGCTTGGGCTCCGATGTGGAGGGGCGCCGCTCGGCAGTGCTGGCCTGTAGTGGTGTGCGCGGAAGCCGTCGTGTGTCGTCGCGGAGCCGGTCCCACGAGGGGCTCCGCCCGAGCGGCTGATGCGGTCCCCGCTGTCTCTCAGGTGTTCCACGTCTCGTCGTACGGGTCCTTCGGGGTCGGGATCGGGGTCGCTTCGGTGATCTGGAGGTAGGGGATTCTGCCGTTGTTGACCGGGTCCTTGGTCTGGCGGGGCGTGTAGGTGCCGGTGATCTGCAGCCAGGTGTCCGGCTGGAGGACCGGGGGGATGTGGCCGGTCAGGCCGATCTTCACCGGCTGGGCGTCCGCCGCGCAGCAGTTGAGGGCCATGCGGATCAGGTAGGGGGCGCCGCTCTTGTCCAGGGCGACGAAGCCGGTGACGCTGAGCTGTCGGCCGCGGAGTGTGCGGCCGTGGTCGTAGGCGGCGCGGCTCGCGTAGTCGACGAGGCTGAGGTGCAGGGGCTTGTCGGTGGCGGCGGGCAGGGGTGGGTAGCCGTACGACTGCTGCAGGGCCGTACCGGTGCGCATGGCGCTGTACGAGCCGAGGGCCGGCGGGGCCACCAGGATGAGCGCGAAGAGGGGGAGGACCAGGAGCCAGGAGATCCGAGGTTCGCGGTGGCCCTCCTCGTGGTCGTGGGCGTCGCGCTCGGGTTGTTCTGCGGCGTCCTTCTTCCTTGCTCTCTCTTGTCGCCACTCGTACCACGCCGTCGCCAGCGCCGCCGCGATCAGGATCGCGCCGGACGCCAGCAGCATCGGGCGCAGCCCCGCCTTGACGTAGCGCAGGTAGAGGTCGGTGAAGCCGGCGTGCAGGAGGGCCGCACCCATCAGGAACAGGACCGCCGCCTGCGCCTGCCGGTTCACAGCAGCACCGCCCCGGTCAGGACAGACACCAGGATGGCGAGGCCGAAGGTGGCGGGCGCGAAGCGCAGGGCGAAGCCGCGGCCGAACGTACCGGCCTGCATCGCGAAGAGCTTCAGGTCGATCATCGGGCCGACGACCAGGAACGCCAGCCGCGCGGTGAGCGAGAACTGCGACAGCGACGCCGCCACGAACGCGTCCGCCTCCGAGCAGATCGACAGCAGGACGGCGAGGATCGCGAGGGCCAGCACCGACACGACCGGGTTGCCCGCCGCCGTGCGCAGCCACTCCGCGGGCACCACGGCCTTGAGGGTCGCCGCCGCCATCGCGCCGACCACCAGGAAGCCGCCCGCGTGCATCACGTCGTGCCGCACGGAGCCCCAGAACGCCGCACCCTTGCCCTGACCCTCGTACGACGTCCGGGCCGGCGGGCGCAGCCAGTCGGCGCGGCCGACGCGCAGCCACAGCCAGCCCATCGCGCACGCCACCAGCAGGCTCGCGACCAGCCGCGCGAGGACCATCTCCGGGTTGCGCGGGAACGCGACGGCCGTCGCGGTCAGCACGATCGGGTTGATCGCGGGCGCCGACAGCAGGAACGCCAGCGCCGCGGCCGGGGTGACGCCCCGCCGGACGAGCGCTCCGGCCACGGGCACGGACGCGCACTCGCAGCCCGGCAGCACCACGCCCGCGAGGCCCGCGACCGGAACGGCGAGCGCGGGCCTGCTGGGCAGGGCACGGGCGAAGAACGACGGCGGTACGAACACCGCGATGGCCGCCGACAGCAGCACCCCCAGCACGAGGAACGGCAGCGCCTGGACGATCACCGCCACGAAGACCGTCATCCAGCTCTGCATCACCGGCGCGCCGAGCGCCCGCCGGACCGGGCCCTGCAGGAGTACGGCCCCGAGCAGCAGCATGACCAGGATGAGGGGGGACTTCGTGTCCGGCTTCGGGGTGGGGTGCGGCTTCGAGTCCGGTGTCGTGTCCGGCTTCGCGTCCACGGGGCCGTTGTGTGCCGGCTGGGGGGCGCTTTGCGGTTTGTCCGGTTCCGCTTTTTCCGGACCCGTCGGAGCTGGTCTGGTGATGGCCACGGGTGAGGTACCTCCGGTGGAGCGGAAGGGCGCTGGTTTCCCTCCCCTGCCGTACGGCGGCCGGGGCACGGTCGTTCAGCGGAACGCCCGGCTTTGACCAGGCTTTGCACCAGGCTTACGCACCCTGTTCCTGGAACCACCCGTCACGGTAGGGCAGTCTCTTTCCTCGTGGGGAGCGTTCCGAATCAAAGTCAGCCCGGTGATGCGCCGGCGCACATGGTGGTGTGCGGCGACGACGGCCTCGCGCACCGGCTCGCGGCCGAACTGCGCGGTGTGTACGGCGAACAGGTCACGCTCGTCGTACCGCCCTCCGACCGCGGTGTACGACCACCCGTGGTCGGGCGGGCCCGGACGGGGTCGGCGCTGCTCGACCGCGTGGTGAACGCGGCCGTGGGCCGGACCGGCAACGGCGCCACCGGCGGCACCGGCCCCGGTGGCGCCACGGGCGGGGTTTCCGGCCACTCCAGCGCCGCGAGCGGCGGTGGTGGTGCCGGGCGGGTGAGCGGTGAGGTTGCCGGGGGCCAGCGCGTCGTGGAGGCCGTCGAGCCTGCCGAGGCGGTGCTCGCCGAGGCCGGCGTCGAGAGCGCCGCCGCGCTCGCGCTCGTGTACGACGACGACGAGACCAACATCCGTGCCGCCCTCACCGCCCGCCGGCTCAACCCCCGGCTGCGGCTCGTGCTGCGGCTCTACAACCGCCGGCTGGGGCAGCACATCGAGGAACTGCTCGATCAGGCCGCCGCGTTGGCCACGGACGACGAGGGCGCGGACACGCGACGCCCCGAGGCCGGCTCCGGGTTCGAGGACGGCGATCCCTCGACGACCGTGCTGTCCGACGCCGACACCGCGGCACCCGCGCTGGCCGCGACCGCGCTCGCCGGTACCAGCAAGGTCGTACAGACGGACGGCCTGCTGCTGCGGGCCGTGGAACGGCCTGCGCCCGCGCCCGGCGAGGTGGCCGATCCGGGTCTCGGCACACTGGCTCTGCTGTCCGCGGCCGGCGATGAACCGTCCGGCGCGCACGGTTCCCGGAGCCGGGAGGAGCAGGGGCCGCTGCTGCTGCCCGACGCGGCGACGGTGCGGGACGCCGTCGGGCGCGGGAGCGTCGTCCTGGAGCAGGTCTCCTACTCGGGGCCCTCGCTGCCCTCGGGGAGCGGGGTCGTGCCGGCGTTCGCCTCGCTGTTCTCGCGGCGGCTTCGGTGGTCCCTTGCGGGTCTGGTGGCGTGCGTGGTCGCGCTCGCCGTCGCGTTGTGGGTGGTGACCGGAATCCATCCGCTGAGGGCGTTCTACCTGACGCTGCTCGATCTGTTCGCCATCGACGACCCCGCCCTCGGGGAGTCGCTCGGCCGGCAGATCCTCCAACTGCTCTCCGGGCTGGTCGGGTTGCTGATGCTGCCGGTGCTGCTGGCCGCGGTGCTGGAGGCGCTCGGCACCTTCCGGACCGCGTCCGGGCTGCGGAAGCCGCCGCGCGGACTCGGCGGGCACGTCGTGCTGCTCGGGCTCGGCAAGATCGGCACGCGGGTCCTGACTCGGCTGCGTGAGCTGCACATTCCGGTGGTGTGCGTCGAGTCCGACCCCGAGGCACGCGGGCTGGCGACGGCGCGGCGGCTGCGGGTTCCGGTCGTGCTCGGGGACGTCACTCAGGAAGGGGTCCTGGAGGCCGCCAAGATCCATCGGGCGGACGCCCTGCTCGCGGTGACCAGCGCGGACACCACGAATCTGGAGGCGGTGCTGTACGCGCGGTCCGTGCAGCCCGATCTGCGGGTGGTGCTGCGGCTGTACGACGACGACTTCGCGACCGCCGTGTACCGCACCCTTCGGGCCGCGCATCCGAACGCCTCCACGCGCAGCCGGAGTGTGTCCCATCTCGCCGCTCCCGCGTTCGCCGGGGCGATGATGGGGCGGCAGATCCTGGGGGCGATCCCCGTGGAGCGGCGGGTGCTGTTGTTCGCGGCCGTGGATGTGGCCGGGCATCCGCAGCTGGAGGGGAAGACGGTCGGGGAGGCGTTCCAGGCGGGCGCCTACCGGGTGTTGGCGCTGGACACGGCTGTCTCCGGGGGGCGGCGGGAGGAGCCGGCCACCGAGGAGGCGTACGAGGGCGGGCGGGAGGCCGGGGCGGGTGGGCGGTCCGGGTCGTCCGAGCGGTCCGGGCGGTACGGGTGGTCTGAGCGGTCCGGGCGCTTCGGGCAGTCCGGGGGGTCCGGGCTGGTGTGGGATCTGCCCGACACGTATGTCCTGCGGGGGGAGGACCGGGTGGTGTTGGCGGCTACCCGGCGGGGGCTGGCGGAGTTGTTGGGGAGACGGGGGCGGCGGGAGCGGGCGGGGGTGTAGGGGTCTGCGGGTGCGGGTTTGACTCGCGGGGGCGGGCGGCGCTCGCGGGTGCGGATGCGACTCGCATGCGACTCCCGGGCGGCGGTCGCGGGGCGGGTGGGACTCGCGGGTGTGCATGCGACTCGCATGCGACTCCCGGGTGCGGGTCGCGGGACGGGTGGTGTGCGGGGGCCGATTTTCTTCGCCCCCGCACCCCACCCACCCGTCCCGTCCCGCCCCGTCCTCAGGGGCTCCGCCTCTGTACCCCGCTCCTCAAACGCCGGAGGGGCTGAATGCTTCGGCGGTTGTCAGGTGAACAAGTGGCGGGTGGCGAAGTCGAGTTCCAGTTTGACCTGTTTGATTCGTTCGTCCACCACCAGTGAGCCGTGGCCCGCGTCGTAGCGGTAGACCTCGTGGGTCGCGCCCCGGGCCTCCAGGCGTTGGACGTAGTTGTCGACCTGGCGGATCGGGCAGCGTGGGTCGTTGACGCCCGCCGAGATGTACACCGGGGCCTTGACCTGGTCGACGTACGTCAGCGGGGAGGAGGCCGCGAAGCGGTCGGGGACCTCCTCCGGGGTGCCGCCGAGGAGGGTGCGGTCCATGGCCTTCAGGGCTTCCATCTCGTCGTGGTACGCCGTGACGTAGTCGGCGACCGGGACCGCCGCGATGCCCAGGGTCCACGCGTCCGGCTGGGTGCCGAGGCCGAGCAGGGTGAGGTAGCCGCCCCAGGAACCGCCGGTGAGGATCAGGCGGGAGGGGTCGGCGAGGCCGGAGCCGATCGCCCAGTCCCGCACCGCCGCGATGTCCTCGAGCTCGATCAGGCCCACCCGGTACTTGAGCGCGTCCGTCCAGGCGCGGCCGTAGCCCGTGGAGCCGCGGTAGTTGACGCGCACCACCGCGTACCCGTGGTCGACCCAGGCCGCCGGGCCGGCCGCGAAGGAGTCGCTGTCGTGCCAGGTGGGGCCGCCGTGGATGTCGAAGACGGTGGGGAGGGGGCCGCTCACGCCGGCCGGCTTCTGGACCAGGGCGTGGATACGGCCGCCCGGGCCCTCCACCCAGACGTCCTCCACCGGGACCGAGCCCGGCGACTTCAGGCCGGGCGGGTCCAAGACGACTCCGCCCGTCGTCGAGCGGACCGCCGACGGCTCGGCGGCGGACGACCACAGGTACTCCACGCTGCCGTCGGGGCGTGCCGTCGCCCCGGAGACCGAGCCGGCCGGGGTGGGGACCCGTTCCCGCGCACCGGTCGCCAGGTCGTAGCGGAACAGTTCGCTGCGGGCCTCGAAGCTGTGGACGACCAGCAGGCCGGTGCCGTCCGGGTACCACTCGGCTCCGACGTCGCCCGGCAGGTCCAGACCGAGGTCCGTCTCCTCCCCCGTGGCGACGTCCCACACCAGGGGCTCCCAGCGGCCGCGCCGCTGATGCCCGATCAGCAGCCGGCTGTCCCCCTCGACCGGCGCGAAGCCGAGCACGTCCAGGCCCAGTTCCTCGCTGCCGCCCCTGGTGTCGTCGAGTTCGGCGACCGGTGTGCCGTCGGGACGCAGGACGCGCAGCGCCGAGTGCATGGCATCGCCGTGCTCCGTGTGCTCGATCGCGATCAGCGAGCCGTCGTGGGAGACGTCGCCGACGCCCGCCGACTCGCGGTGGCGGTAGATCTCCACCGGGTCCTCGCCGGTGCGGGCGCGGTGGATGGTCGTACCGTCCTCGTCGGTCGAGCGGCCCACGACCGCCGTGCGGCCGTCCCGGGCGAGGGCCAGGCCGGCCGGGTACGAAGCCTCCAGGCCCGGCGTCGCCGGTTCGTCCGGCCCCCCGGTGAAGGGCTGGCGGCGCCAGACGCCGAACTCGTCGCCGTCCTTGTCGTCGAACCACCAGATCCACTCGCCGTCCGGGGACAGCACGCCGTCGGTCGTGCCGTTCGGCCGGTCGGTGACCTGGCGTTGTGCGCCCGTGGCTCTGTCCCAGGCGTACAGCTCGTACGTCCCCGTCGCGTTCGACACGAACAGGGCGCGGTCCGGTGCGTCCTCCGCCCAGTCGGGCAGCGAGACCCTGGGCGCCCGGAAGCGCTTCTCCCAGTCCGGTGTCTCCCCGCCCCGAGCCCGCTGTGCCATCTCTGCCTGCTCCGCCTGCCGAACCCGCGCATCGGACCCGTTGCTCTCAGTCATGGCCCCATACTGCCCGCCCCGGCGGACAATGAGACGGCCAGGTCCCCACCCTGTGGAAAACCCACCGCCCTGTGGAAAACCCCGTCCCTCACCCGGCGCCCGCACCGGTACCCCGCGGCCCGGCTCTTCGCACGAGCCCCGTACCGTGGACGACGTGTACCGGTTTCTGCTGACGCCTCGCTGGTGGGGGATCAACGTCTTCGTGCTGCTCGCCATCCCCTTCTGCGTCTTCATGGGGTCGTGGCAGCTCAGCCGGTTCGAGGCGCGGGTCCAGGACCATCGCAGCGCCGACGCGCAGGCGGCGTCCGCCGGCCGGGAGGCCGCCCGCCCGCTGAAGGAACTGCTGCCGGTCGACCAGGTCACCTCCGGCAAGCCGGTCACCGCGACCGGACACTACGACACGCAGTTGCTCGTGCCCGGCCGGGAACTGGACGACGCCGCCGGCTTCTACGTCCTGACCCTGCTGCGCACCAACGACGGCAAGGCGTTGCCTGTCGTCCGGGGCTGGCTGCCCGGCACCGCCGACGCGGCGGAGGCACCGGCAGCGCCGCGCGGGGAGGTCACCGTGACCGGTGCGCTTCAGGCGTCCGAGACGCCGGGGGACGACGGGGTCAGCGCCCAGGGTGGACTGCCGGCCGGTCAGACCGGCGTGATCAGCGCGGCCTCGCTGGTCAACCTCGTGCCGTACGACGTCTATGACGCCTGGGTCACGCTGGAGCACGCGGACTCGGGGATGAAGGCGGTGCCGGCGAAGGCGCCCTCGGACTCGGGGCTGGACCTGAAGGCCTTCCAGAACCTCGGGTACACCGGGGAGTGGTTCGTCTTCGCGGGGTTCGTGGTGTTCATGTGGTTCCGGCTGCTGCGGCGCGAGGTGGAGTTCGCGCGGGACGCGGAGTTGGGGCTGGTGCCGGAGGAGACCACCGCCGGGGAGCGCGAGAGCAGCCCGTCCGGAGTGTGAGGACGGTCCCGTCCGGACCGACCTCCTGCAGAAACCGTCCGTCAGGCCACCCGACACGAACCCGTCCTTCAGGCCGCCCGGCACGAAACCGTCCGTCAGACCACCCGGCACGAAACCGTTCCTCACCCAGCCCCCGTCACCCGGCCGGTCGGCAGCAACCCCCCGGCCGGAAGCCGTCCCGCCTCTCACGAAGCCGTCAGTACGCCCGTCCAGTAGACCGTCCCCGCGCACGCGTCGGAGACCGTCGTGGAAGCCGTCGGTCCGCCGCCGTCCGCCGTGTTCGTCACCGTCACGCTGCCGTCGACCGTGCCGTCCGCCGTGAAGAGCTGGCTGGAGACACCACTGTCGGTGCCGGTGGTGGTGCCGCCGGAGGCGCCGGTGTCGTCGGTGGGCGTCGGGTCGGGCGAGGCGCCGGTCTCGCCGCCGCTGTCGCCGGTGTCGGCGGGGCAGGTCTCCGAGGGGACCCAGGCGAACTTCACCTCGTAGGCGGAGCCGGGCTGGAGGAGGAGCGAGGAGACCTCGAGGGACGGGTCGGGCAGGCCGGCCGCCACGTCCCCGGAGACATGGCGGACCGCGCTGATCTTGGTGGCGTCGGCCGCGCCCTGCGGGCTGGTGCCCAGGGTGCCGGGGCCGGTGACCGTGCAGGCGGTGGTCGAGACGTTGAGGACGCGGAAGGTGCCGTAGACCGTGCCGGCGGCGTCGGGGACGTCCGAGCTCGCGGTGGCGGAGCCGAGCTGGAGGGAGGTGCAGGCCGGGGTGGACGCCGCGGCGGTCGCCGGGGTGCCGGAGCCGCTGCTGGAGCCGGTACCGGTGCCGGTGCCCTTGCCCTTGTCCTGGTCCTTCTTGCCGGTGTCGGTCTTGTCCTGGGCCTTGTCGGAGGAGCTGCCGGCGCTGCTCTCGCCGCCGTCCGGGTCCTTGCCCTGTCCGGCGCCGCCCTGGGCCTGCGAGGCCTGGCCGGCGACGGACGGGTCGACGTCGGCGCCGGTGGAGTTGGAGACGTGGAGGAGGGCCGGGACGGCGGTGCCGACGAAGAGGGCGGCGGCCGCCATGCCGACCAGTGCCTGCCGCTTGCGGGCCCGCCGTGCGGGAACCGCCCGCCTCAGGTGGTCCAGCGTGCCGTCGCGCGGCTCGACCTCCAGGACCGCCCGGTGCAGCATCCGGCGCAGTACCAGCTCGTCCGAGTCGAGCCCTTCGGGGCTCTGTTCGTCCAGGCTGTGGTTCACGGTTTTGTTCCCAGCGTGCGATTGCTTCGGCTGATGCTCGTCGCCTTCGGTGCCCGGCTCGCGCCACTCGTAGGGCTCGTGGGGGTCGTGGGGGCGACGCTGTCCGTCGTCGTGCTCGCTCATGCCGACGCCTCCATGGCGACCCGGAGGGCCGCTATGCCACGGGAGCCGTACGCCTTGACCGAGCCAAGCGACACCCCGAGCGTCTCGGCGACCTGTGCCTCCGTCATGTCGGCGAAGTAGCGCAGGACCAGGACCTCGCGCTGACGGCGCTGGAGACCCTTCATCGCCTTGATCAGGGAGTCGCGCTCCAGCTGGTCGTACGCGCCCTCCTCGGCACTGGCCATGTCGGGCATCGGCTTGGAGAGCAGCTTCAGGCCGAGGATGCGGCGGCGCAGGGCGGAGCGGGACAGGTTGACGACCGTCTGACGCAGGTAGGCGAGCGTCTTCTCGGGGTCACGGACGCGCTTGCGGGCCGAGTGGACCCGGATGAAGGCCTCCTGGACGACGTCCTCGCAGGAGGCGGTGTCGTCGAGAAGGAGGGCGGCGAGTCCCAGCAGCGAGCGGTAGTGCGCGCGGTAGGTCTCGGTGAGATGGTCGACGGTGGTGCCGGCCGCCGCGATGTCCTCGGCGCCGTCGCGCTGATTCGGTATGCGGGTCGGCCGCGCTGCGGGCATGGGCGCGATCACCGGCATGCCGCCGGGCGCACCGGGCATCCGGGGTCGGAGGGAGGGGCGGGGCGGCCGTAGGGCCGTGCCGCGCGTCGCCGCACTGAAATCGAGAACCTCTGCCACGCCAGTTGGACACGTTTACCCCCGTCAGGGTTGTACGCGCGGCGCGTCACGTTTGCGCCGAACGGTTCGCCGTACCGTCCGGGCCGCCGCGTGCTCCACGGCGTGGCTGGTCGTCCGGTGCATGACACGGCCGCTCGTCTCGCTTCAGGCAGCACGACCGACAGTGCGTGAAACGCCCTCATGCCCTACCCGCTCTTCCCCTGTGTCCTGAATGGCCGGAGCGTCCCCACGCTCCTTGAAGCATCCCCGCGCCCACTGAAGGACGTCCGCAAAGACGCTCCCCGCCCTTCGCACGGTTGCGGAGAGCGGGGAGGCAAATCCTCTGACGTCAAGGCGGCCCGGAGCAAGTGGTCCGGACCAACCCGGATCACCGCTTCACAAGGATCCTACAAACCGACCGGCTTCCGGCCAGGAGATTTCCGGCGGTAACACGTTTCCGCAACAAGTGCGTCGGCCCACATCACAGACCGTCACGCGCCCCACACGCGTCGCCCCTCACGACAGCTCGGCCGCGACCAGTTCCGCGATCTGCGCGGTGTTGAGAGCGGCCCCCTTGCGCAGGTTGTCGCCGC
Organism: Streptomyces sp. NBC_00289; assembly: GCF_041435115.1. Taxonomy (NCBI): domain Bacteria; kingdom Bacillati; phylum Actinomycetota; class Actinomycetes; order Kitasatosporales; family Streptomycetaceae; genus Streptomyces; species Streptomyces sp. NBC_00289. The sequence goes on from NZ_CP108046.1 coordinate 4,907,562, forward strand.
AAACGAAGAGTTCCAGGGCGGTGGGGTCGTCGAGCGCCCGTCGTACCCGGCCCACCCAGGTCGGGTCGGTGCCCACCACGTCGGCGGGCGTGGGGAACTCCCCGGCGGCCGGGTTGTCGAACAGGACGACACCGGGAGCCGTGGCCAGGATCTCCCGCGCCTTGCCGACGGTGACCTCGCCCTCGAAGCGGGCGTGCACGGTCAGCGAATGCGTGGTGATCACCGGCACGCGCACACAGGTCACCGCGACCGGCAGCCTGGCCAGTCCGAGGATCTTGCGGGTCTCGTCCCGCACCTTCATCTCCTCCGACGACCAGCCGTCCTCGCGCAGCGATCCGGCCCACGGTACGACGTTGAGGGCGACCGGCTCCGGGAAGGGCCCGGTGTTGTCCCCCACGGCCCGCCGTACGTCACCGGGGTGGGTCCCGAGCTCCGTGCCGGCGACCAGGGCGAGCTGCTGCCGCAGCGTCTCGACGCCGGCCCGGCCCGCGCCGCTGACCGCCTGGTAGGAGGAGACGACCAGTTCACGCAGCCCGAACTCGGCGTGCAGCGCGCCGAGGGCCACGATCATGGAGAGGGTCGTGCAGTTGGGGTTGGCGATGATCCCGCGCGGGCGCTGCCGCGCCGCGTGCGGGTTGACCTCGGGGACGACCAGGGGCACGTCCGACTCCATCCGGAAGGCGCCCGAATTGTCCACGACCACCGCGCCCTTGGCGGCGGCGACCGGCGCCCACCGGAGGGCGACCTCGTCGGGTACGTCGAACATGGCGACGTCGACCCCGTCCAAGGCCCCCTCGGTGAGGGCCACGACCTCGACCTGTTCACCGCGCACGGCCAGCTTGCGGCCGGCCGAGCGCGGTGAGGCGATCAGTCGGATCTCGCCCCAGATGTCCGCGTGCTGGGACAGGATCTGGCGCATGACCGTGCCGACGGCTCCGGTCGCTCCCACGACCGCGAGCGTCGGTCGCCCGCTCCGCGGTCCTGACGGGGACATCAGCGGCCCGTGCCCCCGTAGACGACGGCCTCGTCGCTGTCGGAGTCGAGCCCGAAGGCGGTGTGCACGGCGCGCACGGCCTCGTTCACGTCGTCGGCGCGGGTGACCACGGAGATACGGATCTCGGACGTCGAGATCAGCTCGATGTTGACCCCGGCCTCGCTGAGCGCCTCGAAGAAGCCGGCCGTGACGCCCGGGTTGGTCTTCATGCCGGCGCCGACCAGCGAGATCTTGCCGATCTGGTCGTCGTAGCGCAAGGAGTCGAAGCCGATCTTCTCCTTCGCCTTCTCCAGCGCGTCGATGGCCTTGCGGCCCTCGGTCTTGGGGAGGGTGAACGAGATGTCCGTCAGACCGGTGGAGGCGGCGGACACGTTCTGCACGACCATGTCGATGTTGATCTCGGCATCGGCGATGGCGCGGAAGATGACGGCGGCCTCGCCCGGCTTGTCCGGGACACCGACGACCGTGACCTTGGCCTCGGAGGTGTCGTGCGCGACACCGGAGATGATGGCCTGCTCCACCTTCTGGTCCCCTTGCTTCGGCTCGTTGCTGACCCAGGTGCCCTGAAGTCCGCTGAAGGACGAGCGCACGTGGATCGGGATGTTGTAGCGGCGGGCGTACTCCACACAGCGGTGGAGCAGCACCTTGGAGCCGGAGGCGGCGAGCTCCAGCATGTCCTCGAAGGCGATCCAGTCGATCTTCTTCGCCTTCTTCACCACACGCGGGTCGGCGGTGAACACGCCGTCGACGTCGGTGTAGATCTCGCAGACCTCGGCGTCCAGCGCCGCGGCGAGCGCGACGGCGGTGGTGTCCGACCCACCGCGCCCCAGTGTGGTGATGTCCTTCTTGTCCTGCGAGACGCCCTGGAATCCGGCGACGATGGCGATGTTGCCCTCGTCCAGCGCCGTGCGGATCCGGCCCGGCGTGACGTCGATGATCCGGGCTTTGTTGTGGACCGAGTCGGTGATGACGCCTGCCTGGCTGCCGGTGAACGACTGGGCGCTGTGGCCCAGGTTCTTGATCGCCATCGCCAGCAGGGCCATGGAGATCCGCTCACCCGCGGTCAGCAGCATGTCGAACTCCCGGCCGCTGGGCATCGGCGACACCTGCTCGGCGAGATCGATCAGCTCGTCCGTCGTGTCGCCCATCGCGGAAACGACGACGACCACCTGGTGGCCGTTCTTCTTCGCTTCCACGATCCGCTTGGCGACGCGCTTGATGCCCTCGGCATCGGCTACGGAGGAGCCTCCGTACTTCTGCACGACAAGGCCCACGTGCGCTCCTCGCTTGGTCCGTCTCTTCCCGCACATACGCATATGTACTGCGGTCGGCTCAGTCTATCGAGCGCCCCGTTTTCACCTCCGCGGTATCGCATGGTGAGACTCCGGCGCCCGAAGGACCAGGACAGAACATGCCCGCGGGGTGGGACGCCACTCGAAAAGTGCCACGGGTCACAGGCCCGGGGGCGCGGTGATCGAACAACGGGCGGCGGAGGGGACCGCGCGACGGCTGTGAATTAAGTTTCAAGCACTAGGGTGCGCCTGTGCGCGTACTCCTGGTGGAAGACGATGAGCCGGTCGCCGAGTCGCTGCGGCGCGGCCTGAACCGCTACGGCTTCGAGGTCGACTGGGTCACCACCGGCGCGGCCGCGCTGGCCCACCGCGAACCGTACGAGGTCGTCCTCCTGGACCTCGGTCTGCCCGACACCGACGGCCTCGACGTCTGCAAGGCGCTGCGCGGGCGCGGTGACGTGCCGATCATCGTGATCAGCGCGCGCAGCGACGAGACGGACCGGGTGGTCGGCCTGGAGCTCGGCGCGGACGACTACGTGTCCAAGCCGTTCGGCGTGCGCGAGGTCATCGCACGAATACGGGCGGTGATGCGGCGCGTCCAGCCGCGTACGTCTCCCGGTGCCCCCGACAACGGCCCGGACCGCTACGGCGCCCGCCTGACCCTCGACCGCAGGGCGGCCCGCGTCCGACTGGACGGCGACGAGGTGGCCCTGGCCCCCAAGGAGTACGACCTGCTGGCCTTCCTCACCGAGGAGCCCGGCGCGCTGATGTCGCGCGAGCAGATCATGGAGGCGGTCTGGGACGCGAACTGGTTCGGGCCGACGAAGACACTCGACGTGCATGTGGCCGCGCTGCGCCGGAAACTGGCCGGCGCGATCACCATCGACGCCGTACGGGGAGTGGGGTTCCGTCTGGAGATCGACCCCCCGCCGGGAGCCGGGCCGACGCCATGATCCGGCAGCTGATCGTCAGTTACGTCCTGCTGGTCGCCGTCGCGCTGGCCGCCTTCACCGTGCCGGTGGCGTTCACGCTCACCGCCCAACTGCGCGGGGACACCGAGCAGTCGGTGCGGCGCGAGGCCACCACGATGGCGCTGCTGCTGGGCCACGGCGACCCGGCCTCGCGGGCCGCGCTGGACCGGATGACCGAGGCGTACGCGGCCGAGACACCCGGCAGAGCCGACGTCCTGCCCGCCTCCGGGGCCACCGTGTCGACGCACTGGGGTGGCGAGTCCCTCCAGGTCACCGCGCCGGCCAGGCGGGACGGCCGGGTCGTGGGCGCGGTCCGGATCACGTATCCGACGAAGGAGCTGACCAAGCGCCTGTGGCGGATCTGGGGCTTCCGGGCGTTCCTCGCGTTCGGTGTCCTGGCCGTGGCCGCCGGCATCGGCGCGGTGGTCGCCCGCCGGCTCACCCGGCCGCTGCGCCAACTCAACGACATGGCGAGCAGGTTCAGCGACGGAGACCTGACCGCGCGCTCACCGGTGACGGGCCCGCACGAGACGCAGACCCTGGCGCGCACCCTCAACCAGGCGGGCGAACGCCTCGACACCCTGATCGCCTCCCAGCGCATCTTCGTCGCGGACGCCTCCCACCAACTCCGCACCCCGCTCACGGCGTTGCGGCTCTCACTGGACAACATCGCGGACGGGGTCGACGACGACGTCGTACGGGAGGACGTGGAGCAGGCGACCGCCGAGGTGGTCCGGATGAGCCGGCTGGTCAACGGGCTGCTGGTGCTGGCGCGGGCCGAGGCGAAGGTGACCGCCGCGGAGCCGCTGCCCCTCGCGGACATCGTGCGGGAACGTCTGTCGGTGTGGAGGCCGGCCGCCGACGAGCGCGGTGTCACCATCGCGCTCGGGGGGAGTGACGCCGACGGCCGGCCGCTCGTGCTGGCCAGTCCCGGTCATCTGGACCAGGTCCTGGACAACGTGCTCTCCAACGCCCTGGAGGTGTCGCCGGACGGCGGCACCATCACGGTCCGGATCGAGACCAGGGGCGACGAGGTGGTGCTGTCCCTGCTGGACGAGGGGCCCGGCATGTCCGACGCCGAGAAGTCCCGCGCCTTCGACCGCTTCTGGCGCGGCCAGGGCCTGACCGGGCGCTCCGGCTCGGGCCTGGGCCTCGCCGTGGTCAGACAACTGCTGTCGGACGACGGCGGATCCGTCGCCCTGCGGGACGCGCCCGGCGGCCGGACCGGGCTGTGCGTGGAGATCCGCCTGCGGGCGGCGGCACAGCGGGCCGGCGGCTGAACCGGCGGGACACCGGCCGGGATCAGCCCTCGGGCATCGCCGAGGAGTGGTGGTTGACGATCAGCCACTCGCCGCCGCGCTTCTCGTACTCGTACGTGTAGCGGGCCTTGACGAGACGCTTCGCGCCCGTGTCCGGGTCGGTCAGGGTGAACTCGTAGACGCCCGTGTCGATCGCGGAGTTGCCGTCGAGGACGTTGACGACCGTCTGGATCTTCCTGCCGGCCGGCTTGTTCACCAGGAAGTGCTCGAAGTAGTCGACGATCCCGCCATGGTCGGTGCGGACCCTGTTGGAGACCGTGGGCAGCAGGACCGCGTCGTCGGCGTACCGGTCCGCGACCGTCTCCGCGTCACCCGTCCGCAGAGCGGCGTTCCAGCCGTCGAACAGGCCGGCGATCCGCGCCTTGGTGGTCTTCGGTACGGACCTCGGGGCGGACTCGGAACCGGCCGAGCTGACACCGACGGCGAGGGAGCCGACGGCGACGAGGGCGGTGGCGGTGACGACGGCTGCGCGCTTGGTTATGGACCGACGGGTCATCACTTCTCCAGTGCGGTGGGGGAGGTGGTCTCACTCCGTCCGCGTTCTCCGCGGTGTGGAGTGACTCCAGACTCCCCTCGCCCTGGTCAGGGCCCGTACAACCGACGTACAGCGGACGTCCAGGACGCCCCCAACTCACGTACGGTCACCGCACTGTCACCGCGGGCGTACGGTCCCGGACGACGCTGACGCCGGCACCGAGCGAGACGATGCCCATGCCGACGGATCCGACGCGGGTCTACCGCACCGTACGGAGCCCGAGCGGGCCCGCGATCTCCTCCGCCATCACCTTGCCCGCTTCCGCCTCCAGGGCGTCGTCGATGATGTCCTGGTCGGTGTCCAGTCCGTCCAGCTCCTCCAGGGGCTGGTTCAGGCGGACGTGGGCGACCACGGACTGCAGCGCCCGCAGGGTCGCCGAGGCAGTCGAGCCCCAGTTGGAGAAGTAGGAGAACTGCCACCACCACAGCGCCTCGACGGTACGGCCCGAACGGTAGTGGGCCATGCCGTGGCGGAGGTCGGCCATGACGTCCGCGAGGTCGTCGGAGATCCGGGCCGGCACGGGGGCCTTGCGGGGCTCGTACGGGTCGAAGACCTCGGAGTAGACGTCGATGGGCTCCAGCAGGCGGGCCAGGTTCTCGCGGATCTCGTCCACGTCGGCCTCGGGACCCGGGTCGGGCTCGTACCGCTCGTCCGGCACGATGTCCTCGTGCGCGCCGAGACGGCCGCCGGCCAGGAGGAGCTGGGAGACCTCCAGGAGGAGGAAGGGGACCGCCGAGTCCGGCTCGTCGCCCTTCGCGACCTCCGAGACGGCCACCAGGAAGCTCTCGACCTGGTCCGCGATCTGGACCACGAAGTCGTCGGGGTTCTGGCTGGTCACGTGCAGCGTGGCGTCAGACATCTAGGAGTCGTCTCCCCTCGAAGGCGCGCCCGAGGGTCACCTCGTCCGCGTATTCCAGGTCTCCGCCCACCGGGAGGCCGCTGGCCAGGCGGGTGACCTTGAGGCCCATGGGCTTGATCATGCGGGCGAGGTACGTGGCCGTCGCCTCACCCTCGAGGTTCGGGTCGGTGGCGAGGATCAGCTCCGTGACCGCGCCGTCCGCGAGGCGGGCCAGCAGCTCCCTGATGCGCAGGTCGTCGGGGCCGACACCCTCGATCGGGCTGATCGCTCCGCCCAGCACGTGATACCGGCCGCGGAACTCACGGGTGCGCTCGACGGCGACCACGTCCTTCGGCTCCTCCACCACGCAGATCACCGAGGGGTCGCGGCGGCTGTCGCGGCAGATGTTGCACAGCTCCTCCTGCGCGACGTTGCCGCAGGTCGCGCAGAAGCGGACCTTCGCCTTCACCTCGAGCAGGGTCTGCGCCAGCCGGCGTACGTCCGTCGGCTCCGCCTGCAGGATGTGGAAGGCGATCCGCTGCGCGCTCTTGGGACCGACGCCGGGCAGCCGCCCCAGTTCGTCGATGAGGTCCTGAACCACGCCTTCGTACACGGACTGCCGTCCTTCCTGGGGGTTCCTTGCAGTACGTACGGTAGTTGGCCGAGGGCCCTGTTAGAAAGGCAGTCCCGGAATACCGCCGCCGCCGAGACCCTGGGCGAGCGGGCCCAGCTTCTGCTGCTGGAGGGTCTGCGCGTTCTCGTTGGCCGCCTGTACGGCCGCGACGATCAGGTCGGCGAGGGTGTCGGTGTCCTCCGGGTCCACCGCCTTCGGGTCGATCTTCAGGGCGCGGAGTTCTCCGGCACCGGTGACGGTGGCCCGCACCAGGCCGCCTCCCGCCTGCCCGTCGACCTCGGTCCGCGCCAGTTCCTCCTGCGCGTTCGCCAGGTCCTGCTGCATCTTCTGAGCCTGCTGGAGCAGCTGCTGCATGTTGGGCTGGCCACCACCGGGGATCACGATCAGCTCCTGTTCTCGTACGGCTGTCCGGGCGGGTTTCCCGCCTGGATCGAGCCTACGTGGTCTGCGCAGCCGTCGCCCCAGCACTCTTTCGAGTGAGTCGATCTCGAGTCCTATACCTGATCAAGGCCCTCTTCCGGGCGGAAAAGCGATGAAACCGACGTCTTCGCCACCCATTGGGCGGTAGGAAGGATCCGGCGCATCAGCATCAGGCGTCACGCAACGTGATCGGTTGCGATCAGTGTCGTGGCCAGTGGCGGTCGTGATCGGTGTCGGTCGTGATCGGTGATCAGTAGGGAGTGCCGGGTGGGGCAGCCGGAGATGCGGCCCGAGGGTCCGCCTCAGGACGGGCGGGGCGAGGGCGCGGCGGGGCCGCGGCCGGGCGACCTGATGGGGCGGGCGTTCCCGCTCGGCGACTGGGGCGAGCCGGCCGAGCGGCTGGACGAGCTGTACCGGTGGGTGGAGTGCGGGGCGCTGGAGACGGCGGCCTGGTATCTCGCGGACCGGGTGGGGAAGCGGCGGAGCGCGCGGGTGCTGCGGGCGGGCGCGGCGGGGGGTGCCGTGGCCGGGGCCGCGCTGCCCCTGCTCGACCTGACCGGGGTCGTCGGCGGCGTCACGGCCTGGGGATATCTGGCCATGCTGCTCGGGGTGGCGTGTGTGGCCGGAGACCGGTTCTTCGGGTTCACGTCCGGGTGGATAAGGGACGTGGCCACCGCTCAGGCCGTGCAGCGCAGGCTTCAGGTGCTCCAGTTCGACTGGGCGTCGGAGAGCGTGCGCGAGGTGCTGGGTCCCACGGACGGCACGGCGGGCGACGCCGCCGAGCGGTGCCTGGCGGTGCTGCGGAGGTTCTCGGAGGACGTGACCGAGCTGGTGCGGGCGGAGACGGCGGACTGGATGGTCGAGTTCCGGACAGGGGCGGCGCCGATGGGCATCCAGTCGGCGGTGACGTCCGGCGGACGGCAGGACCCGGGGACCGTCAACGGACGGTTCCCGATGCCGGGATCCGCGCCCACCCGGCCGAACATGCCGAGGCAGCGGCCGCCGGAACCGCGGTGAGCCGGACCTGAGGTCCGTCGCTCAGCCATCCGCCGTGCCGCCGCCCGCCACTGCCCCGAGGCGGGAGCGTGGGGCCACCGCAGGGCACCGGGAGGGACGTGCCGGCCTGGTTCACCGCCTGGCCCCAGACCGTGGCCGCGTCACCGCCTGGTGTACGTCAGCTTGTCGCCGCTGTCCGTGTTCACGCGCTGGAGGGTGCCGTCCGACAGCAGGGTGATCTCGCTGGCCGCGCCCGGGGTGCACGAGGAGCGCGGCTCGCCGGACTCCACGGTGGACGGGCCGATCACCAACGGGGCGTCGCCGGACGGCGCCTGGGACAGGGTGGCCCGGAACACGCAGTGGTAGGTGCCGGTGCCGGCGGGGCCCTCGGCCACCAGGGAGAGCACCGTGTCGCCCACCTCGCCCTGTTGGAGGGTCAGTTCGCGGGTGCTGTGTCCGGTGGCGTTGTCGATGGACGCCGTCCAGGTACCCAGGTACAGGGCCGGGACGTCGCCGTCCGCCGGGGCCGAGGTGGTCGGCTCCGAGGCCGTCGGGGACGGTTCGGGCGTGGTCGGGCCCGGGGTCGTCGGGGGTGCGCTGGCGGTCGGGGTCGGGGTGGTCGTGGAGCCGCCCGGGTCGTCGCCGTCGTGCAGCAGGGCGTAGACCGAGCCGCCGGCGCCGAGCGCGACGATCAGGGCGACCGCGACGAGCGCCGTCGTGGAGCGGCCGCTGCGCCGCGGTGGCTCGGGCGGGACGACGGGCGGGGGCCCGAAGGGCGGGGCGCCCGGTGCGTCGAGGAGCGGACCGTACGGCGGGGTGGGGCTCAGGCCGACGTAGACCTGGTGGGGCCAGGGCTCGGCGGGCTGCTGCGGGTGGCCGTAGGCGGAGTCAGAAAGGTGCTGGGGGTGCTGAGGGTGCTGGTGCGGATAGCCGTACGCCGGGTCGGGCGGGGCGCCGGTGACGGGGGCGCCGACCGGCCGGGGGCCGGGGCGCGGGGGTGGTACCTGGCCGCTCTGTCCGGCGACCAGGGTGGGGAGGTGGTCGGACGAGGTGCTGTCGCCCGGTTGCCGCGGCGCGGGGACCGGCTCGGCGGGCGGGTCGTCGGTGGAGGAGCTGTCCGCCGTCGGAGCGTGCTCGGGGGACGCCTGGGGAGCCGCCGCCCCCGCGGTGGTGGCGGGACCGTCGGTGTCGTCCGCCCCCTCCGGGTCCTCCGTGTCCAGCAACCGTACGGCGTGCCGGCCGAGTTGGGCCACCAGCGCGCCCGGCAGCCACGGGTCGCGGGACCGGCCGCCGGAGACGGTGTCCTCGGCGCCCGTTCGCTCCAGGATGCGGGCCAGGGTCGGCCGGGTGGCGGGGTCCTTGCGCAGGCACTCGCGGACGAGGTCGGCGATGCCCTCGGGCACGCCCGTGAGATCGGGCTCCTCCTGGGCGATGCGGAACATCAGGGCGTGCGCCCCGCTGTGGGCGGCGCCGAACGGCAGGCGGCCGGTGGCGGCGTACGCGAGGACCGAGCCGAGGCAGAAGACGTCGCACGCGGGCGTGATCCGGTCGCCCCGCACCTGCTCGGGCGCCATGAAACCGGGTGAGCCGACGAGCGCGCCGGTCCGGGTCAGACCGGCCTCCGTCACGGTCTCCAGCGCCCGCGCGATGCCGAAGTCGATCACTCGCGGGCCGTCGATGGTGACGAGCACGTTGGACGGCTTCAGGTCCCGGTGCACTATCCCGGCGGCGTGGATGTCCCCCAGCGCGTGCGCGAGCCCGGCCGCCAGGATGCGTACCGACCGCTCCGGCAGCGCCCCGTGGTCCTGCCCGACGACCTGCTGGAGGCTCGGCCCGGCGACGTACCCGGTGGCGACCCAGGGCACCGCGGCCTCGGTGTCCGCGTCCAGCACCGGCGCGGTCCAGTGGCCGCCGACCTGACGCGCGGCCTCGACCTCGTGCCGGAAGCGGGCCCGGAACTCCTCCTGCGCGGCCAGCTCCGGCCGCACCAGCTTGACGGCGACCGTACGGCCTCGCTCCGACCGGGCGAGGTACACGTGCCCCATGCCGCCCGCGCCCAGCCGCGCCAGCAGCCGGTACGCCCCGATCCGCAGCGGATCCCCGGCCCCCAGCTTCTCCATCGCAGGCCCTCCCCGAAACGTGCCCGTGGAACAGCCCCACGATAGTGCGGGCATACGGCGGGGCCGGCGGCCCGCTGTCTACGGTTCCGTAACAGCCGTCGCCGTCTCGTCCGCACCCGTGGAGATCTGTTCCAGTGCCTTCGACAGCCGCTCCAGTACGGCCACGGCCTCGGCGAGGTCGGCGTCCCCGAGCTCCTCGGCCAGCCGGTCGGCGAGGGCGGCGTGGCCCGGGCCGATCCGCTCGACGGCCGCGCGGCCCCGCGCGGTGGGGGCGAGGAGCTTGGCGCGGCGGTGGGCGGGGTTGGGCCGGTACTCGGCGAGACCGCGGTCCACCAGCAGGTCGGCGATCCGCTGGACGCTCTGCCGTGTGATGCCCATGGCGCGGGCGATGCCGGACACGGGCAGCGGTTCGCCCAGCACCGCGCCGAGCACCTGCCACCAGGCGGCGGTGAGTCCCGCGGGCACCGCCAGTTCCTCCGCCACGGCGAGGAACTGACCGTTGAGCCGGAAGACGCCGAGCGCCCCGCGGCTGAGCAGGTCCTGACGCTCGTGGCTCACGCGGCGCCGGCCTTCGCGAGCACCGCGTACGCCTGCGGGTCGGAGTCGTGGAACAGCCGGTACCAGGCGTCGAGGACCTCACCCTCGTACACCCCGAGGAGGCGGAAGATCTCGCGGGCGAAGGCGACGGGCTCGGTGGGGCCGGCGGTGACGAGGCCCCGGTCGGTGACGGCGTCCGCCTCGACGTACCGGCCGCCGCCCGCGTAGCCCGTCGCCGCCAGGTACAAGGAGACCGCGCTGGTGTGGTCGCGGTCGTCCAGCAGGCCCTCGCGGGCCAGTCCGGCGGTGGCACCGCAGATCGCGGCGACCGGGACGCCGGCGTCCAGGAAGGCGCGGGCCGTGCGGGCGAAGGGCGCGAGGTCGTCGGACGTGTCCCACAGGTCCGCGCCCGGCAGGATCAGCAGGGACGCGTCCTCGGGCCGTACGTCGTCCAGGGCCAGGTCGGGCCGGACGCTCAGCCCGCCGATGCTGGACACCGGGTCGGTCGACGCACCCACCGTCCGCACCGCGTGGCCGGCCCGCGCGAGGTACGCCGTCGCGTGGCCCGTCTCCCAGTCGGCGAACGTGTCGTACACGGCGAGGTGAACGGGCTTGCGGCTGTTGCTGCTCCTGCTGTTCATGGCTCCTCCTCCGGCTCCCCGAAATTGCTCGGAACGCCTCCGAACTCCTCGGACTCCTCGAAGCGATATCGCATATGACAACACGCTGTCACTTCGACAGCTTGCTGTCAATAGAGCGTTCCGCCCGCGCCGACGCGCGACAACCTGTCGCGGAAAGCCGCGGTCCACAGACAGGACGCCGATACCGCTTCCGTATCGCGGACATTTACGCTCGCCGCATGACCCCTCAGCCCAACCCCCAGGCCGGCGCGGCCGTGAAGGCCGCGGACCGCGCGCACGTCTTCCACTCCTGGTCCGCGCAGGACCTCATCGACCCGCTCGCCGTCGCCGGCGCGGAGGGGTCGTACTTCTGGGACTACGACGGCAAGCGGTACCTCGACTTCACCAGCGGGCTCGTCTACACGAACATCGGCTACCAGCACCCGAAGGTCGTCGCCGCGATCCAGGAGCAGGCCGCCACCCTGTCCACGTTCGCGCCCGCCTTCGCCGTCGAGGCACGGTCCGAGGCGGCCCGGCTGATCGCCGAGCGGACGCCCGGCGACCTGGACAAGATCTTCTTCACCAACGGCGGCGCGGACGCGGTGGAGCACGCGGTGCGGATGGCCCGGCTGCACACCGGGCGGCCGAAGGCGCTGTCGGCGTACCGCTCGTACCACGGCGGCACACAGCAGGCGATCAACCTCACCGGGGACCCGCGGCGCTGGGCCTCCGACGGTGCCGCGGCCGGGGTCGTGCACTTCTGGGCGCCCTTCCTGTACCGCTCCCGCTTCTACGCGGAGACCGAGGAGCAGGAGTGCGCGCGGGCGCTGGAACACCTGGAGACGACGATCACCTTCGAGGGGCCGGCGACGATCGCGGCGATCGTCCTGGAGACCATCCCCGGCACCGCCGGGATCATGGTGCCGCCGCCGGGCTACCTGGCCGGGGTCCGTGAGATCTGCGACAAGTACGGCATCGTCTTCATCCTCGACGAGGTCATGGCCGGGTTCGGCCGGACCGGCGAGTGGTTCGCGGCGGACCTGTTCGACGTCGTACCGGACCTGATGACCTTCGCGAAGGGCGTCAACTCCGGATATGTGCCGCTCGGCGGTGTCGCCATCTCCGGGGCCGTCGCGGAGACCTTCGGGAAGCGGCCGTACCCGGGTGGGCTGACGTACTCCGGGCACCCGCTGGCCTGCGCGGCGGCCGTCGCGACGATCAACGTGATGGCCGAGGAGGGCGTCGTGGAGAACGCGGCGCGGCTCGGCGCGCAGGTCGTGGAGCCGGAGCTGCGGGCGCTGGCGGAGCGGCACCCGAGCGTCGGCGAGGTGCGGGGCGTCGGCATGTTCTGGGCACTGGAGCTGGTGAAGGACAAGGAGACGCGGGAGCCGCTGGTCGCGTACAACGCGGCGGGCGAGGCGAACGCGGCGATGGCCGCCTTCGGTGCCGCCGCCAAGAAGCAGGGAATCTGGCCGTTCGTGAACATGAACCGGACGCATGTCGTGCCGCCGTGCAACGTGAGCGAGGCGGAACTGAAGGAGGGCCTGGCGGCACTGGACGTGGCGCTTTCCGTGGCGGACGAGTACACGGACTAGGCCCGTCGCCACACCGCCGCCGGAAAAATCGAACGCGTAAGGTGGCGTGCTCGTAGACATATACGTGCACGCCACCCCAACGCGACGAGGTGACCCCCCGACCATGCCCGGCAGCAGCGGCAACGGCGCCGTGACGCGCAGCACCCTGCGACAGCAGATCGCCGACGCGCTCCGCGACGAGGTGCTGTCGGGGCGGCTGCAACCGGGCCAGGAGTTCACGGTCAAGGAGATCGCCGAGCAGTACGGGGTGTCCGCGACCCCGGTGCGCGAGGCGCTCGTCGACCTGTCCGCCCAGGGGCTGCTCGACGCCGACCAGCACCGCGGTTTCCGCGTCCACGAGTACTCCGTCGCCGACTTCCGGGGCATGCTCGAGGCCCGGAGCCTGGTCACCGACGGGATGTTCGCCGCCCTGGCGGCCGGGCACGGCGCCTTCCAGTGGCAGGACGACCCCCGCACCGCCGCCGCCATCGCGGGCGTACGCCGACGCGGCGAGGAGTCGCAGCGGGCGGCCACCGCCGGTGACCTCACCGTCCTGATCGGCTACGACCTGCGCTTCTGGCGCGAGCTGAGCAGCCTCTTCGGCAACCAGTACCTCGTCGACTTCCTGCACCGGCTGCGGGTGCAGGGCTGGGTGTGCACGGTGCAGCACCTGCGCCGGCTGAGCGACCTGCGCGGGGAGCTGTGGTCCGGTCACAGCGAACTGGTGGACGCGCTCGCGCTGCGCGATCTCGACGGCGCCCGTTCGATGCTCACCGCGTACACCGCGCACTCCCTCGCCCTGATCGAACGCCTCGCCGCCGGATGACCGGGGCGGGCCCGGGTATGGGACCTGCACGAGGGCAGCCGAGGCGAGCCGCACCGACTACCCTTCCCTGACCACCGTGCGACGACCGCACGACGACGACCGTGTGCCGATCACCGTGCGCTGCGAGTATCCGAGGAGCTCTCTTTGGCCTGTGACCTGTGGCTGGTGCCGCTCGTGGACGTGTTGTGCCACACCCCCGACAACCCCTTCGCCGACGAACTCGCGCAGTACAACAAGGTGCTCGCCGAAGCCGGGCTCCCGCCGGTCCCCGTGTACCAGTACATGCCGGGGCTGTCCGGCGAGGTCGCCCCGGTGGCCGGCTTCGACTACGACGCGCTGCACTTCCTGCGCCGCGCCTACCTGCTCCAGGTGTGCGGGCTGCCGGTGACACCGGTGGACGAACTCGGCGGTGACTACGAGCAGTTGCTGGAGATGTTCGAGACGACGGCCCAGCAGTCCCACCTGGTCTGGCACTACGACCACGCGGGCGCGTACGTCCCGGTCGACTTTCCGCACCCGCTGTCCAACGACGACCTGCTGGCCGGGGGCGGTCCGCTGGGCTCCTCGCAGACCCTGCTGCGGGAACTCGAGGTGGTGGCTCCGGTCATCGGCATCGACCCGGCGAACCCCCCGGCCGCGCCGCAGCCGCCGCCGGCCCCCACGGAGTTGGAGGAGCCGGCCGTCGCCGCACCGTACGACCCCAGCCCCTTCGCCCGTGAGCGGCACGTCTGGCTGGGCCTGCACGCGGCGGCGACGCGGAGCCTGGCACAGGGGTCGATGATCATCTTCAGCTGAGGGTCAGCGCAGCCGGGACAGGCCCTTCTGCACGTCCTCCATGTTCATCACGGGGGCGTAGGTGATCTTGGCGCCGAGGTTCTGGAAGAGCGGCTCACTGATCGACGGCAACAGGGAACTGTCGTCCAGGTCGAACACGAGGAAGGCGGTGCGGGCGCCGTTGTCGGTGGTGAAGTAGGCCGCTTCGGGCTTGATCTGTTCCGCCGTCTCCTCGATCAGCTTCCCCAGGGTGCCGTTGCGGATGGCCTCGTTCGCCTTCTCCGTGTCCATCGATGCCTTGAGCAGTACGCGCATCTCGTTCACCTTCTTCTGGCAGACGCACGCGGGTGTGTGCTCTCAGAATAGGGCAGTATGCGGCATTTCTCCCTGGCTGGCAGACGTAGCGGGCAGCGGCCGCCGACGGGACGTACGGGCTGTGCCCGCCGTCCTGCCGGGCCGCAACTCCCCGTCCGTGGGCACCTTGTGGGGCGCACCCGGTCCACGCCCCCTGGTGGGCGTGGACCGGATAGGCGCGCACCGGGTACGCGGCGACGCGGACGCCCCGGCCACCCGGCGACGCGGCCCAGCCGGCCCACCCGGCCCCGGCGACCGCACGCCCTCGCCGCCCCGGCCACCCGACGACGCAGCCCACCCGGTCCCCCCGCCCCGGCTACCGCGAGTCCTCGGCACCCCGGCCGTCCTCGCCGTCCTCGCCGTGCTCGGCAGCCTCGCCGTCCGCGACCCGCTCGCCGTCCGCCGCCTCCGCGACCTGCTCGCCGTCCGTCGCGCCTCCCGCGCCCCCCGCGTCCCCCGCGCCCCCCGCGTCCTCCGCCTCGAGGATCCTCACCTCGGACTTCCGCAGCCGCTCCGGCTCGGCCATGACGTCGATCGCGGTGATCTGCCCGTTCTCGAAGGTGAAGCGGAGCAGGACGCGCAGGCGGCCCTCCTCCAGCATCGCCACACCCACCCCGCCGTCGACCAGGACGACGTCCGCGAACCGGGCGCGGCCCATGGACGCCATCGCGCCCCTGGCCACCGGGTGGGCGCCCCGCACGAGAACGGGCTCGGGGGTCGGGACGACAGCGCGGTCGGCGCGCAGGACGACGTCGGGGTGGAGCAGGGCGACCAGCGCGTCGAAGTCGCCGCCGCGCGTCGCGGCGAGGTACGCGTCGACGACCCGGCGCCGGCGGGGCAGGTCGGCAGCGGGGGCCGGAACGCCCCTGACCCGCCTGCGGGCACGGCTGGCGAGCTGCCGCGCCGCCGCCGGGGTCTTGTCGAGCATCGGGGCGATCTCGTCGAACGGCACGTCGAACATGTCGTGCAGCACGAACGCGAGCCGCTCGGCGGGCGAGAGCGTGTCGAGGACGACGAGCAGGGCGAGACCCACCGAGTCGGCGAGCAGCGCCTCCTCCTCGGGGTCCACGACCCGTTCGTGCGCGGTCGCCGGAAGCCGTTCCCCCTCCAGTTCCTCCTCGCGGCGGTGCTCGCGCGAGCGCAGCATGTTCAGGCACACGCGCGCGACCACCGTGGTCAGCCAGCCGCCCGGATTGCGCACCTCGGCCGTGTCCGCGCGGTCGACCCGCAGCCAGGCGTCCTGGAGTGCGTCGTCGGCCTCGCCGAGCGAGCCGAGCATCCGGTGGGCGACGGCCCGCAGCCGGCCCCGGTGCTCCTCGAACAGCTCCGCCATCCGCTCCCGATCGGACACGACGCCCATCCCTTCCCCCGAAGCGTTCACGGCAACTCGCGTGAGACCGCCGCGCGTTGCGCGCGCGGATTCCGCCGGAACCCTAGAACACCGCCGTCCCGCCCCGCGTCAGCTTCCAGTTGGTGGTCGCGAAGTCCGCGGGGTTCAGTGTGCCCTTCGTCGTCACGTAGTCGATCATCAACCGGCGGATCTCGTTCGTCGAGCTGTAGGCGATGTCGGCGGCGGCGACGTGCGGGTGGCCGGAGCCGCCGTTGGCGCGGTGGTTGTTGACGGCAACGACCTGGTCGTCGGCGGCGGCGGTGCCGTCGTAGGTGAGGTTCTTGATCCTCGACCTCTTGGGCCGCGCGATTGTCGATGTCGTACGAGACGCCGGTGCCGACGGCCGTGTTGACGTACTTCGAATCTCCCGGTCAACAAGGGGAAAGAGGCGGTGGGCGCCCGTGCGGGACCGGCCGTCCGGCCCTCACGTCGACTCCCGTACCACCAGCCGGCACGGCACCGTGTGCACCCCTGGGGCGAGTCCCTCGTCGATCGCCTCCAGCAGCCGCAGCGCAGCGATGCGGCCGATCTCCGCGAGGTTCATGTCGATCGTGGTGAGCGGCGGCCGGGAGGCCACGGCCATGGTGTCCCAGTTGTCGTAGCCGACGACCGCGATGTCACCGGGCACGTTCACGCCCCGCTCGCGCAGCGCGTCCGCGATCCCCCGCGCTATCTGGTCGTTTCCGCAGAAGAAGGCGTCCGTGTCCGGGGCCGTGCGCAGCACCGCGTCGGCGGCGCGGCGGCCCCACGCCTCGCTCCACTCGCCGAAGTGGACCCGGCCGGTGGACAGGTCCAGCCCGGCGTCCGACAGGTGTTCGAGCCCGTGTCGGGCGCGGTCGCGGGCGGCCGCGTGGTGCTCCGGGCCGGTGACGTGCGCGATCCGGGTGCGGCCGGCGGACAGGAGGTGCTCGACGGCGAGGCGGGCGCCGCCCCGGTCGTCGGAGACGACGGAGGTGTCGGCCGGGTCGGTCGAGGGCGACAGGGCGTAGACCACGGGGATCGACTCGAGGCCGCTGATGCCGGTCAGCGGCGGGCGCGGGTCGGTACGGCGGCCGGTGACGATGATGCCGTCGACCCGGCGGTCGATGAGGTTGCGCAGATGGTGCTGCTCCCGGATCGCGTCACCGCGGGTGTCGCACAGCAGCACCGAGATCTTGCCGGCGCCGAGCGCGTCCTCGGCGCCGAGCAGGACGGGGGTGCTGAACCGGCCGATGCCGTCCGTCGTCATCAGGCCGACCGTCCAGCTGCGGCCGGTGTGCAGGCTCTGGGCGTGCTGGTTGGGCCGGAACCCGAGTTCGGCCACGGCGTCCAGGACCCGCTGGCGGGTTTCCGGGCGCATCCGGCCGGCGCCGCTCAGCGCCTTCGACGCCGTGCCCACGCTGACGCCCGCCAGCGCGGCGACGTCGGCGAGCTTGGCCCGGCCGACGGGGGGAGAGCCTGGAGCACCAGCAGCAGAGGTCACGAGCAAACCTTTTCCTTGGCGAGAACGGCGCCCACCATCCTGACAGGCACCGCAGTCGCCTGCCACCCCGTGGGCAAGCTGAAAAAACACTTGCCGCGACTCTTGACCACGATTGTCGCCTGCCCTCATCTTTCTCGTCAGGAAAACGATTGCTCAACCGCGTCTCCCGACCCTCGGAGAGCCATGCCCCGCACCCCCTCCGTCCCGCCCTCCCCCACGGGTCCCGTCCGCCTCGGCCCGGACGCCCGTGCCGTGCTGCGCCCGGCCACCGTCGGACTCGACGCGGGCTTCTGGCACACCCGGCGCGAGGTCAACGCCCACACCTCCGTCCCGCAGGGCCCCGGCCTGCTGGAGTCGGCCGGCAACCTGCACAACCTGCGGCTCGCGGCCGGCACCGCCGAGGGCGAGTTCCGAGGCGGGTACCCCTTCGTCGACACGGACGTCTACAAGTGGCTGGAGGCGGCGGCCTGGCAGCTCGCCCAGGAGCCGTCCGGGGATCTCGAGGCCCACGTCGACCGGATCACCGCCCTGGTCGCCGACGCCCAGCAGCCCGACGGCTACCTCAACACCTGGTTCCAGCTGGTCAAGGGCGGTGAGCGCTACCAGGACCTGCGCTGGGGCCACGAGCTGTACTGCGCGGGCCATCTGATCCAGGCCGCCGTCGCCCACCACCGGGTCACCGGCCGCACCGAACTCCTCGATGTGGCCCGCCGGTTCGCCGACCAGGTCGACTCCGTCTTCGGCCCGCCCGGCAGCGGCAAGCCCATCGACGGCATCGACGGCCACCCGGAGGTCGAGACCGCCCTGGTCGAGCTGTACCGGGAGACCGGCGAGCGCCGCTATCTCGACCTCGCCGCCTACTTCGTCGACCGCCACGGCCACGGTCTGCTCGGCGGCGAGGCCTACTGCCAGGACCGCGTCCCGCTGCGCGAGGCGACGAACGTCGAGGGCCACGCCGTACGGCAGCTCTATCTGCTGGCCGCCGCCGCCGACCTCGCCACCGAGACCGGCGACCCGGGGCTCCGTGCCGCCGCCGAACGGTTGTGGCAGGCCATGACCACCACCAAGACCCACCTCACCGGCGGGCTCGGCGCCCACCACGACGAGGAGGACTTCGGCGACCCGTACGAACTCCCCAACGAGCGCGCCTACTGCGAGACCTGCGCCGCCATCGCCTCCGTCCAGTGGAGCTGGCGGATGGCCCTGCTCACCGGCGAGGCCCGCTACTCCGACCTCATCGAACGCACCCTCTACAACGGCTTCCTGGCCGGTGTCTCCCTCGACGGCGAGCGCTGGCTGTACGTCAACCCGCTCCAGGTCCGCGACGGACACACCGACCCCGGCGGCGACCAGTCGGCCCGCCGCACCCGCTGGTTCCGCTGCGCGTGCTGCCCGCCCAACGTGATGCGCCTCCTCGCGAGCCTGGAGCACTACCTGGCCAGCGGTGACGACGACGGTCTCCAGATCCACCAGTATGTGGCCGGCCGCTACCGCAGCGACCTGGCGGTGGTCCGCGCCGAGACCGACTACCCCTGGCACGGCACCGTCGCCCTCACCGTCGAGGAGACCCCCGCCGACCGCCCCTGGACGCTGTCCCTGCGCATCCCCGAGTGGTGCCGCGAGTTCCGTGTGCGCTGCGGGGACCGTACGTACGACGCTCCCGCGGCCGACGGCTGGCTGCGGCTGGAGCGGACCTGGGCCCCCGGCGACCGGGTCGTCCTGGAACTCACGCTGGAGCCGCGGCTCACCGCCGCCGACCCGCGCGTGGACGCCGTACGCGGCTGCGTCGCGATCGAACGCGGGCCGCTCGTGTACTGCCTGGAAGGGGTCGACCACCCCGGCGGCGGACTGGACGACGTCGTCGTCGACACCACCCGGCCGCTCGCCGTGAAGCACCGCCCCGACCTGCTCGGCGGCGTCACCACGGTCGTGGCGGCGGGCCGGCGGCGGCACCTCCCGGACCCGGGCTGGTGGCCGTACGCCCCCGCCGACCAGTCGCCCCGACACCCCCGACAGGAGGGCGAGCCGGTCGAGTTGACCGCCGTCCCCTACTACGCCTGGGCCAACCGCGAGGACGGCGGCATGCGCGTCTGGCTGCCCACCTCCTGAAAACCTCCCGCCCCAAGAGCTCTACGACAACGAGGTCACCCCGTGATACCCACCAGCCGCACACTCCTCGCCGCACTCGCCGCCGTCGGCACGCTCGCCTCCCTCACCGCCTGCGGAGGCGGCTCCGACGAAGGCTCGGGCTCCTCCGACGCGTCCGGCGGGACGTACACCTTCTGGGACCCGTACCCGCAGTTCGACGCCTCCTCCCCGTGGGGCAAGCTCGTCGGCGAGTGCGGGACGAAGGCCGGGGTCACCGTCAAGCGCACCGCCTACGACACCACCGACCTCGGCAACAAGGCGCTGCTGGCGGCCCAGCAGGGCAACGCGCCCGACGTGATGCTGGTGGACAACCCGGTCGTCTCCACGCTCGTGGAGGCGGGCATCCTCAACAAGACGAGCGACCTCGGCCTCGACACCAAGGCCATCCAGAAGAACATCATCGGCGCGGGCACCATCGACGACGCCTCCTACGGCGTCCCGATCGGCGCCAACACGCTCGCCCTCTACTACAACAAGAAGGTCCTGACGGCGGCCGGCGTCGACCCTGCGTCCATCAAGGACTGGACCTCCCTGACCGCCGCCCTGCGGAAGGTGAAGGACGCCGGCAAGAAGGGCATCACGTTCTCCGCGATCAACACGGAGGAGGGCAGCTTCCAGTTCCTGCCGTGGTTCTGGGGTGCGGGCGGGGACCTGACCGAGCTCGACTCGGACAAGGGAGTCGCCGCCCTCTCGCTGTGGAAGCAGTGGGTGGACGACGGGCTGGCCCCCAAGGACGTTCTGCAGAACACCCAGACCACCAGCTGGCAGGAGTTCGCCACCGGCGACTACGCGTTCGGTGAGAACGGCACCTGGCAGCTCGGCAACGCCGACAAGGCCGGCTTCGACTACGGAGTCGTCAACATCCCCGGCCAGAAGGGCGGTTCGGCGCCGGTGCCGACGGGCGGCGAGTTCGTCACCGTGCCCGTGCAGAAGGACAGCGCGCGCTACGACGTCACCAAGAAGATCGTCGAGTGTCTGACCAACGATACGAACCTGCTGGCCACGGACACCACGCTGGCGTACATCGCCCCGACGGCCGCCGTGCAGTCCGAGCAGGTGAAGGCCAACCCGAAGCTCGAGCCGTGGGTGCGCGCGGTCGCCGCGGCCCGCGGCCGTACCAGCGGTGGCCTGGGCTCGAAGTACCCCACCATCTCCCAGCCCCTGTGGACGGCCGTCCAGTCGGCCCTGTCCGGCGGCAAGAGCCCGCAGGCCGCCCTGGACACGGCCCAGTCGAGCGCCGAGAAGGGCTAGGACCGCCGCCATGACCCTGGCCCGAGTCGACCGCCCGCGGCGGGCCCCGGCCGTGCGGGAGGCGGACGTCACCGACACCCTGCCGCTACGGCGCCGGCACCGGCGCAGAGCCCGCCTGACCGCCCTCGCCTTCGTCGCGCCACTGCTGGCCTACCTCGCCGCGTTCTACGTCTATCCGCTCTACCGCAACCTCGACCTGAGCCTGCGCGACTACACCGTCCGGTCGTTCGTGGCGGGGGACGCGCCGTTCTCCGGCTGGGCCAACTTCCAGAAGGTCCTGGACGACCCGACGTTCGGCCCGGCGATGCGCCACACCATGATCTTCACCTTCGTGTCGATCGCCTTCCAGTACGCCGTCGGGCTCGCTCTCGCCGTCTTCTTCAACCGGCACTTCCGGCTGGCCCCGACCCTGCGCGCACTGTTCCTGATCCCCTGGCTGCTGCCCCTCATCGTGTCGGCGTCGACGTGGTCGTGGATGTTCAACAGCGAGTCGGGCGTCGTGAACTACTTCCTGCACTTCTTCGGCGTCGACGCGGTCGGCTGGCTCACCTCGCCGGACTGGGCGCTCACCTCGGTGATCGTCGCCAACATCTGGATCGGCATCCCGTTCAACCTCGTCATCCTCCACAGCGGCCTGCAGAACATCCCCGGCGAGCTCTACGAGGCGGCCGCCCTGGACGGGGCGAGCGCCTGGCAGCAGTTCCGCCGGATCACCTTCCCGCTGCTGCGCCCGGTGTCGGCGATCACCCTGCTGCTCGGCCTCGTCTACACCCTCAAGGTGTTCGACCTGATCTGGATCATGACCAAGGGCGGCCCGGGCGACGCCTCGTCCACCCTGGCGACCTGGTCGTACCAGCTCGGCTTCGGCACGTTGCTGCCCAAGTTCGGGCCGGGGGCGGCGGTCGGCGACATCCTCATCCTCATCGCCCTCGTCTTCGGCCTGCTGTACATCCGCGTCCAGAGGAGGCAGGAAGCGTGAAACGCCGTACGTCCTCCCGCCGCCACACGGTCATCGGGGTCGCCCTCACCGCGCTGATGCTGTTCCCGGTGTACTGGATGCTGAACGTGTCCCTCACCCCGCAGCAGGACATGCGCAAGACCCCGCCCGACCTGTTTCCCCTCCACCCCACCTTCGAGGGCTACCGGGCCGTTCTCGACGACCAGCTGCCGTACCTCGGCACCAGTCTCCTGATCGGCCTCGGCACGGTCGCCCTCACCCTCGTCCTCGCCGCCCCGGCCGGCTACGCGCTGGCGAAGCTCCGCCCGCTCGGCGGCGGCGCCCTCGGCCTGGTCCTGCTGGTCGCCCAGATGATCCCCGGCATCGTCATGGCGATGGGCTTCTACGGCATCTTCCTCGACCTCGGTCTGCTCAACTCCTGGTGGGGGCTGATCGTCGCCGACTCCACCATCGCCGTTCCCTTCGGCGTCATGATCTTCACCGCGTTCATGTCGGGCATCCCCGGCGAGCTCATCGCCGCCTCCCGCATCGACGGCGCCGGCACCTTCCGCACCTTCTGGTCGGTCGTCCTGCCGGTGAGCCGCAACGCCGTCGTCACCGTGTCGCTCTTCGGCTTCCTGTGGGCCTGGTCCGACTTCGTCTTCGCCAACACCCTCGACGGCGGCGGCGACCTGAGGCCGATCACCCTCGGCATCTACAAGTACATCGGCAACAACAACCAGGAGTGGAACGCGATCATGGCCACCGCCGTCGTCGCCTCCGTCCCCGCGACGGTCCTGCTGGTACTCGCCCAGCGTTACGTGGCCGCGGGTGTGACCGCCGGCGCGGTGAAGGACTGACGACCCCCTTCCCATTCCCTCCTTCGAGGAGAACCCCTGTCATGAGCCGCACAAGAAAGCTGACCAGCGTCCTCGGCGTCGCCGCCCTGGCCGCCACCGCCGCCCTCGCCACCGGAGCCCCGGCCGAGGCGGTACCCACCTCCGCCACCACCCTGGTCGTCAACGCGAACCAGATCCTGCGCCCGGTCACCCACGTGGCGACCGGCAGCCTCTACGGCCTCGCCGACAACAGCACGCCCGCCGACAGCCTGGTCACCCCGCTCAAGCCGAACACCTTCGTGCAGATGGCGCCGGGCGGCTCCCAACTGCCCAACGGCGAACCACGGCCCGCGGGAGACGCACTCGTCGTGGCGCCGAAGGCGGCCCGCGCGGGCGCCAAGGTGGTGGTGCGGATGCCCGACTGGTACCCGAACTTCCCCTACAAGTGGGTCGGCTGGAGCGACTGGCTGTCCGCGGTCGACAAGCAGGTCACGTCCGTGCGGTCGTCCGGCGCGAGCAACATCAGCGCGTACGAACTGTGGAACGAACCCGACTGGACCTGGGACACCGCCAACGCGGGCGCCTTCAACGCGGGGTGGGCGCGTACGTTCAACGAGGTCCGCGCCCATGACACCTCGACCCCGGTCCAGGGCCCGAGCCACTCCGCCTGGAACCAGTCCTGGATGAGCTCGTTCCTCACCGACGCCAAGGCGAGCGGCACGGTCCCCGACGTCATCGCCTGGCACGAACTCCAGGGCAGCGCGAACATCGCCGCGCACGTCTCCGCTTACCGCTCCCTGGAGTCGAGCCTCGGCATCAGTCCCCGCCCGATCGCGATCGAGGAGTACGGCACCCCCGACGAGATGGGCAACTCCGGTGCCCTGATCGGTTACGCCGCCAAGTTCGAGCGGACGGGAGTCCGGGACGCCGAACTCGCCTTCTGGAACCACTACGGCACCCTCGGCGACACCCTCACCGACACCGGCGGGTCGCCCAACGGCTCGTACTGGACGTACAGGTGGTACGGCGACATGACCGGGAACATGCTGGTCACCACGCCACCCGCCCAGACGGGTATCGACGGCATCGCCTCCCGCAACAGCGCCGGCACCCAGATCAGCGTGGTCGCGGGCGGCTGCACCGGCTCCTGCGCGGTGACCGTGAACGGTCTGTCGTCCCTGTCGGCCTTCGGCAGCACGGTCCACGTGAAGCTGGAGTACTCCCCCGGCACCGGCCGCACGACCGCGTCGCCCGGCCCGATCACCGTCTCCGACGCCGACTACACCGTCAGCGGTGGCTCCCTCACCGTGCCCGTCACCATGAACGCCGCCGACGGCTACCACCTGGTGATCACCCCGAGCGGCACCAACACCTCGCTCGCCGGCCGCTACCAGATCACCAACAAGAACAGCGGTCTGGCCCTCGACACCCTCAACGCGGGCACCGCGCAGGGCACCTCGGTGGTCCAGGCGACGTCCACCACCGGCACCGACCAGAACTGGACCCTGACGGCCGCCGGTTCGGGCCTGTACAGGATCGTCAACCAGAAGAGCGGCCTGCTGCTCGGCATCGACGCCATGAGCACCGCCGACGGCGGAGCCGCCCTGATCTGGGGCGACAACGGCACCGCCGACCACCTGTGGCAGCTCCTCCCGGCCCGCGACGGCTACTACAAGATCGCCAACTACAACAGCGGCCGGCTGCTGGGCGTGAACGCCATGAGCACCTCGTCCGGCGCCCAGGTCCTCCAGTGGAGCGACAACGGCACCGCGGACCACCTGTGGAGGCTGACCTCGCGCTGAGGCGACAGGCACCTGTGCCCCTGGCCGATGTCGGCGGCCAGGGGCACAGGCAGGTCCGGAGCTAGATGAACGAGTTGATCTCGATCGTCTCGGTCCGGCCCGGGCCGACGCCGATCGCGGAGATCGGCGCGCCCGACATCTCCTCCAGCGCCTTCACGTAGTCCTGCGCGTTCTTCGGCAGGTCGGCGAAGGTCTTGGCCTTGGTGATGTCCTCCGACCAGCCGGGCAGGTTCTCGTAGACCGGCTTCGCGTGGTGGAAGTCGGACTGCGAGTACGGCAGTTCCTCCACCCGCTTGCCGTCGATCTCGTAGGCCACGCAGACCGGGATCTGCTCCCAGCCGGTCAGGACGTCCAGCTTGGTGAGGAAGAAGTCCGTCAGGCCGTTGACCCGGGTCGCGTACCGCGCGATCACCGCGTCGAACCAGCCGCAGCGGCGGTCACGGCCGGTGGTCACGCCCCGCTCGCCGCCGATGCGGCGCAGCGCGTCGCCGTCCGCGTCGAACAGCTCCGTCGGGAAGGGCCCGGAACCGACCCGGGTCGTGTACGCCTTCAGGATGCCGATGACCCGGCTGATCTTCGTCGGACCGACTCCGGCGCCGGTGCAGGCACCGCCCGCGGTCGGGTTGCTGGAGGTGACGAACGGGTACGTCCCGTGGTCGATGTCCAGCAGGGTGCCCTGGCCGCCCTCGAAGAGGACCACCTTGTCGTCCTCGAGCGCCTGGTTGAGGACCAGGACGGTGTCGGCGACGTACGGGGCGAGCCGGTCGGCGTAGGTCAGCAGCTCCTCGACCACCTGATCGACGGAGATCGCCCGCCGGTTGTAGAGCTTGGTGAGGATCTGGTTCTTGACGTCGAGAGCCGCCTCGACCTTCTGGGTCAGGATCGACTCGTCGTACAGGTCCTGCACGCGGATACCGACGCGGTTGATCTTGTCCGCGTAGGTCGGCCCGATCCCGCGCCCGGTGGTGCCGATCTTGCGCTTTCCGAGGAAGCGTTCCGTCACCTTGTCGACAGTGACGTTGTACGGCGTGATGATGTGAGCGTTTCCGCTGATCAGGAGCTTGGACGTGTCGACGCCACGCTCGTTCAGCCCGTTCAGCTCGGAGAACAGGACCGACGGGTCGACGACGACGCCGTTGCCGATGACCGGGGTACACCCCGGGGACAGGATTCCGGAAGGGAGGAGGTGGAGGGCATACTTCTGATCGCCCACGACTACTGTGTGGCCGGCGTTGTTACCGCCCTGGTAACGCACCACGTAGTCCACCGACCCGCCGAGCAGGTCGGTCGCCTTTCCCTTGCCTTCGTCACCCCACTGAGCACCGAGCAGCACAAGTGCGGGCACGCGCGTACACCCCTTCCGGGCGGGGCATGTCCAAGGCCAGGGGCGTACGCGGCACTGCTCGTGCCTCGTACACCGGCGACCTTCGTTGGTCGCGACCCGTCGGACCGGATGCCCCGGAATAGACGAAGCCCCTGGCGCAATAGCGCAAGGGGCTCTTGCACAAAGATGCTACCCGAGGAAGCGAGGCATGACCGAGGTGGCGACTTCCGACCAGCTGCTGGTGGTCATCGACCCGGTCGCCCGAAGGACGGACGGCGAGTCTGTACGGATCGCGAAAGACGTGCTCAGCGCGGGTGCGGCGACCAAAGTGTGCCTTCCGGAGGGGCCCGAGGAATTCGCCCGGGTACTCCAGCGAAGAGGTTCGCGCAGGCCCGTCGTGATCGGCGACGACCGGGCTCTGGTGCGTGCGGTGTCCCTGCTGCACCGGCAGCGGGAACTGGCCGGATGTGCGCTGTCGCTGGTTCCGGTCGGCGGTGTGCTGTCCCTGGCCCGCTCCCTGGGCGTGCCCACGGGCGCGGTCGCGGCGGCCCGGGCCGTCCTGGAGGGGGCCGAACGGCGACTGGACCTGATGGTCGACGAGAGCGACGGGGTGGTGCTGGGGGCGCTGCGGATTCCGCCCCTGGTGTGGGGCCCGGAGGACGAGGAGGACACGGAGGCGCCGGGCGCGCTGTCCGGTGCGGCCTTCGGCTCCGGCCACCTCTGGGTACGCACGTGCCAGTCCCTCGTACGGACCCTGGTGACGGCGCGCCCGGCCCGCTCCCCCTCTCCGGCGGCCGCCCCCGGCCCCTCCCGCCTGCGCGTGGAGGTCGACGGGGTCACGCTGGTCGACCTGGGCCAGCCGATAGACGGCCTGTCGGTCGCACCGGGCGAGCCGGGACTGGCCGCGGTCGAGGTCCGCCCGGTGTCGGTGGGCGCCGAGGCCACACCGCTGTTCGCGGAGGGACGGCGGGTGACGGTGTCGGGAGCGGACTTCCGCTACCGGGCGGACGCGGCGGTGTCCGGGCCGGTCCGGACCCGGACCTGGACCGTGCGGAAGGCCGCCTGGGGACTGACCCTGCCGTGACGGAGGCCCGGTTTTCACCGGCCTGGCGGGCGCGGTCGCGGCGGCCCGGGCGGTCCTGGACGAGGCCGAACGGCGATTGGACCTGCTTGGCCCGGTGATCACCGGGCCTGGTGACCACCGGCCGGAACGCGGAGGTCGGATACCGCCGACCTTCACACGGTGAAGGTCGACGGCAGGGCCACGCTCCCCGACCCGGTCGGCGTCGAGCTCGACACAGGCGAGCTCAAGCCCTACAGGGACTGAGTCGCTCCGGCCGGGAGGGCGTCCGACTCGTCCTTCAGGGCGACTCCCGTCGCCCCCAGCTCCCGCGCCCGCTCCATCAGGACCGCGAGCCTGCCCGCCGCCGTCTCGTAGGCCAGTCCCCGTGGCGGCCGGATGTTGGACAGGCAGTTGCGGTCGGCGTCCGTCGTCACCCCCGGCTCCGGCCGGTGGGTGAGGTAGGCGCCCAGCGAGTCCGCCGCCGACATCCCGGGGCGTTCGCCGACGAGGACCACCACCATGGCCGCGCCCATCGTGAACGCGATGTCGTCGCCGAGGGCCACGCGGGCCTGTTCGGCCAGGACGACGGGGGCCACCCGCCAGTGGGCCGGCAGGCGCGAGGCGGTCTCCCGGACCATCGCCGCCGCGTGCTCGTGCACCGCCCGGCTGGACAGCCCGTCCGCGACCACGAACACCACGTCCCACCCCTCGGACGGGAGGTGCGCGCGGTCCGTGGCGTCGAGACACCGGCCCAGGTCCGGCCGCTGGAGATAGGTGAGCCGGTCGGGAGCGGCGCTGCGGACCCGTACGGTCGGCATGCCGGTCAGCGCCGCCGCGACCGTGTCCGGGTCGAAGGGCGAGTGCACCGCGTCCCGGGCGGCCGCGTGCGCGGCCTGGAGTTCCAGGCGGTGGCCGGTCGGCAGTCCGGAGCCGGCCCGTCCCAGTCCGATACGGGCCTGGGTGTGCCGGCGCAGGGCCGACCAGAGCGCCACATCGCCGGTGCCCTGAGCCACTTGCCGGTCCGTCATGCCGCCAGCTCCCTTCCGATGGCGGTGAGCGGATGCGCCGTACCCGACACGTCCCTGATCGCTCCGCCCTCACCCAGCAGCCCGATCGACCCCAGCCATGCCTCGAACTCCGGGGCCGGGCGCAGTCCCAGCACCTCCCGCACATACAACGCGTCGTGGTACGAGGCCGACTGGTAGTTCAGCATGATGTCGTCGCCGCCCGGAGTGCAGATCACGAACGAGGCCCCGGCGACGCCCAGCATCGTCAGCATGGTCGCGATGTCGTCGTCATCGGCGTCGGCGTGGTTGGTGTAGCAGATGTCCAGACCCATCGGCAGGCCGAGCAGCTTGCCGCAGAAGTGGTCCTCCAGGGCGGCCCGCAGGATCTGACGGCCGTCGTACAGGTACTCCGGGCCGATGAAGCCCACCACCGTGTTCACCAGCAGCGGGTCGTACCGGCGCGCGACCGCGTACGCCCTCGTCTCCACCGTCTGCTGGTCCACCCCGTGGTGCGCGTTCGCCGACAACGCGCTGCCCTGGCCCGTCTCGAAGTACATGACGTTGTCGCCGACCGTGCCCCGGTTCAGCGCGCGGGCCGCCTCGTGCGCCTCGTCCAGCATCGACAGCGTGACCCCGAACGACGCGTTCGCCGCCTGTGTGCCCGCGACGGACTGGAAGACCAGGTCGACCGGGGCGCCGCGCTCCATCAGGTCCACGCTCGTCGTGACATGGCACAGCACGCAGGACTGGGTCGGGATCGCGTACCGCCGGATCACCCCGTCGAGCAGCTCCAGCAGGTCCCGTACCGCCCTCGGACTGTCGGTCGCCGGGTTGATGCCGATCACCGCGTCGCCGGAGCCCAGCAGCAGACCGTCCAGCAGGGCGGCGGCCACTCCGGCCGGGTCGTCGGTGGGGTGGTTGGGCTGGAGGCGGGTGGCCAGGCGGCCCGGCAGGCCGATGGTCGAGCGGAACGCCGTCACCACCCGCACCCTGCGCGCCACGGCCACCAGGTCCGCGTTGCCCATCAGCTTGGACACCGCGGCCACCATCTCGGGCGTCAGCCCCGGGGCGAGCGCGGCCAGCGCCGACGCGTCGGCCGCCTCCGACAGCAGCCACTCCCGGAACGCGCCGACCGTCAGCGCGGCCACCGGCGCGAAGGCCGCCGCGTCGTGGGTGTCGACGATCAGCCGGGTCACGTCGTCGCTCTCGTACGGGATCACCGGCTCGGCGAGAAACTCCGCGAGCGGCACCTCCGCCAACGCCCACCGGGCCGCGACGCGCTCCCGCGCCGAGGCGGCGGCGAGCCCGGCCAGCCGGTCGCCGGAGCGCTCGGGGCTCGCGGCGGCGAGCAGGCGCGCGAGGGAGTCGAAGCGGTAGCGGTGGCCGCCGAGGGTGGAGGTGTACGTGCTCATGTCGGCGACCGTACGAGGGGGCCGGGGGTCGGGTCCACGGTCGGCCGGAGAGTTAACCGAGCCGTTCCACGCCCCCGGATTCCAAAGGTCTGGTTGACAGATATTTAACCTGTCGACACCCTTGACCGACTCATTCGGCCTAGAGAGTTCCGGTCCATCAGCAGTGCGCGCGAGCGCTCGGGACACACCAGGAAGGGGCCACCCGATGGCAGTACAGGAGGGCGCCGCCCCGCAGGCGGAGGCCAGCGACACCGCACCCGTCCACCGGCTCAAGCCCAACGCCGTGGGCCTGCTCGGGGTGGTCTTCATGGCCGTCGCGACCGCCGCGCCGATCACCGCCATGACAGGCAATGTGCCCTTCATGGTGTCGTCAGGCAACGGCATCGGCGCCCCCGCGAGCTACCTCGTGGCAATGGTCGTCCTGGCAATCTTTTCCGTCGGCTTCACGTCGATGGCGAAGCACATCACATCCACCGGCGCCTTCTACGGCTTCATCTCCTACGGCCTCGGCCGCACCGTCGGCCTGGCCTCGGGACTGCTCGCCACCTTCGCGTACGTCGTCTTCGAACCGGCACTCATCGGCATCTTCTCGACCTTCGCCACCACCACGCTCAAGGACCAGACGGGCCTCGACATACCGTGGTGGACCTTCGCGATCGTCATGCTCGCGGTCAACGCGGCCGGCACCTGGTTCGGCGTCTCGGTCGCGGAGAAGCTGCTCGTGGTGCTGCTGGCCACCGAGGTGACCGTCCTCGCGGCCATGGCGATCTCGGTAGCGCTGCACGGCGGCGGACCGGACGGCTTCACCTTCGGCCCGGTCAACCCGGTCAACGCCTTCAAGGGCACCTCCGCCGGCCTCGGTCTCTTCTTCGCCTTCTGGTCCTGGGTCGGCTTCGAGTCGACCGCGATGTACGGCGAGGAGTCCCGCGACCCGAAGAAGATCATCCCCAAGGCGACAATGGTCAGCGTCCTGGGCGTCGGTGTCTTCTACGTCCTCGTCTCCTGGATGGCCATCACCGGCAACGGCGAGGCCGAGGCCGTGAAGGCCGCCTCCTCCGCCAACCCGCTCGCGATGCTTCAACCCCACCGAGCGCTACGTCGGCCACTGGGCCGTCGACGTCATGCAGTGGCTGATGATCACCGGCTCGCTCGCCTGCGGCATGGCCTTCCACAACTGCGCCGCCCGCTACATGTACGCGCTGGGCCGCGAGGGCGTCCTGCCGTCCCTGCAGCGGACCATCGGCCGCACCCACGACAGGCACGGCTCCCCGCACATCGCGGGACTGGTCCAGACGGTGGTGAGCGGCGTGCTGATCGCCGCGTTCTGGATCGCGGGCAAGGACCCGTACACGGGCACGTACGTCCTTCTCGCCATCCTCGGCACCATGGCGATCCTGGTCGTCCAGGCCGTGTGCTCGTTCGCGGTGCTGGCCTACTTCCGCTCCCACCACCCCGAGAGCCGGCACTGGTTCCGGACCTTCACCGCCCCGCTCGTCGGCGGCGTGGCGATGCTCGCGGTGGTCGTCCTGCTGGTGTCCAACATGGGTGTGGCGGCCGGTTCGGAGTCGGGTTCGCTGGTGCTGAGGGCGACACCGTGGCTGGTGGCGCTGATCGCGGTGGCGGGCGTCGGATACGCGCAGTACCTGAAGCGCCGCGCACCGCAGCGGTACGCCCTGCTCGGGCGGACGGTGCTGGAGGAAACGAAGGAGCGCTGATCGCTGCTCCGCGGCCGGAGCACCCAGAAGGCCTTGGGCCGGGAGTGACTCCCGGCCCAAGGCCTTCTCAGGCGGGGGCACGCCGCCAGGAGACGACGGTCCGGCGGACGCGGGGAGTTCCGGTGGCCACATGGGGAGTCCCGGCGGGCCGACGGACGCGGGAAGTTCCGGCGGGCCGACAGATGCGGGAACTGTCGGCCGGACGGGTGCGTCCGTTTCGGGCGTGGGACAACGTGCGCAGGCCGCCGGAGGATGCCTGATCGCGGCCGTCGGTGCCGGGGCGGGGCTCGCGCTGTGGTGTGTCGGGGTCCAAGGGCGTATCCGGCGTTTCGAGCAGGGTCCCGACTGGAGCGTTCTCTACGCGGAACTGCCGCTCGCGATCCTCGGCGGGACGGCCCTCGCCCTGGGACTGTGGGCCCTCGCGCACCGCATCAGACTCCGACGCTGAGCCCCTCCAGTCCCCGGATCACGAAGTTCGGCTTCCGCTTCGGCTCCGCCGCCAGGTCGAGCGTCGGGGCCTTCTCCAGCAACGCCCGCATCGAGGCGGCCAGTTCGATCCGGGCGAGCGGCGCCCCGATGCAGTAGTGGATGCCCGCGCTGAAGGAGATGTGCGGGTTCTCCGGGCGGGCCAGGTCCAGCCGTCCGGGGTCGGCGAAGACCTCCGGGTCGTGGTTGGCGGCGCCGAAGAGCATCGCGATCTCCGCTCCCCGGGGGATCACCGTGCCGTCGACCTCGATGTCGTCCAGGACCCAGCGCTCGAAGAGCTGCAACGGGGTGTCGTAGCGCATCAGCTCCTCGACCGCGGACGGCACGAGGGAGTGGTCGGCGCGCAGGGCCGCCAGCTGGTCCGGGTTGCGGAACAGGGCCCACCAGCCGTTGACCGTGGCGTTCACCGTGGCCTCGTGACCCGCGTTCAGCAGGAGCACACAGGTCGAGATCATCTCCTGCTCGGTCAGCCGGTCGCCCTCGTCGTGCGCGGCGATCAGGCCCGAGATCAGATCGTCGCCGGGTTCCTTGCGGCGCTCGGCGATCAGCTCCCGCAGGTAGTCCGAGAACTCGACCGACGCGCGCACCGCCCGGTCCGCCACCTCCTCCGACGGGTTCAGCTCGTACATCCCGCAGATGTCGGCCGACCAGGGCCTGAGTGGAGCCCGGTCGGACTCGGGGATGCCGAGCATCTCGGCGATCACCGCCACCGGCAGCGGCTCCGCCACGTCCGTCAGCAGATCGCCCCCGCCCGCCTCGACCAGCGCGTCCACCAACTCCCCCGCCAGCCCGTGCACATACGGCCGCAGCCGCTCCACCGTGCGCGGGGTGAACGCCTTCGACACCAGGCGCCGGATGCGGGTGTGGTCCGGCGGCTCCAGGTCGAGCATTCCGTGGTCGTTGAGCACATGGAACGGCTCGTGCTCCGCCGGCGGCGCCGTACGCCCGAATTCCTCGTGCGTGAAACGGTGCCGGTAGGCGCGGCCCAGGCGGCGGTCGCGCAGCAGCGCCGAGACGTCCGCGTGGTGCGGCACCAGCCACTGGCGCGTGGGCTCGTAGTACCGCACACGGCCCCGGGCACGCAGGTCGGCGTAGGCGGGGTACGGGTCGGCGAGAAACGCCGGGTCCCAGGGGTCGAACGCGAGGTCGTCAGCAGCTGCCATGGACGGACGCTACCCGGCGGCCCACCTCCGTGACCAGGGACGTCCGCCTCAGCCGGGCGTGACCAGCCTCGCCTCGTACGCGAACACCGCCGCCTGCGTCCGGTCCCGCAGGCCCAGTTTCACCAGGATGCGGCTGACATGCGTCTTGATCGTCGACTCGGCGACCACCAGCCGCCCGGCGATCTCCGCGTTCGACAGGCCCTGCGCGATCAGTACCAGCACCTCCGTCTCCCGGTCGGTCAGATCGCCGTACGCGGCCTGCGCGGACGGCATGAGGCGCGGGGTGCCGGCCAGTTTCGAGAACTCCGTGATCAGCCGCCTGGTCACGGACGGCGCGAGGAGCGCCTCGCCGGACGCCACCACCCGCACCCCTTCGGCGAGCTGGCGTGCCGAGGCGTCCTTGAGGAGGAAGCCGGAGGCTCCCGCCCGCAGCGCCTGGTAGACGTACTCGTCGAGATCGAAGGTAGTGAGCACCAGCACCTTCGCCGCGCCGTCCGCGGCGACGATCTCCCGGGTCGCCTCGATGCCGTTCAGCTCCGGCATGCGGATGTCCATCAGCACCACGTCCGGCGTGAGGTCACGGACGCGGTCGACCGCCTCCCGCCCGTTCACCGCCTCGCCCACGACCTCGATGTCCGGCATCGCGTTCAACAGGACCGAGAAGCCCTCGCGCACCATCATCTGGTCGTCCGCGATCAGTACGCGGATCGTCATGCGTCACCTTCGCTCACACTCGCGACGGGCAGGAACACCGCCACCTCGTAGCCCCCGTCGGCCGCAGGGCCCGCCGTCATCTCGCCGTTCAGCATGGAGACCCGCTCCCGCATGCCGGTGATGCCGTGCCCCGCTCCGGGCGAGGGCTTCACCAGCGACAGCTCGGGCAGCGGGCCGTTGACTATGCGCAGGCCCAGACCGCCGAGGACGTAGCCGATCTCGACCCGGGCACCGGCGCCGGGCGCGTGCCGCAGCGAGTTGCTGAGGGCCTCCTGCACGATGCGGTACGCCGACAGCTCCACGCCCTGCGGCAGCTCGCGCACCGCCCCGGTGACCACCTTCTCCACGTCCAGCCCCGCGTCCCGCACATTGGCGAGCAGCGCGTCCAGATCCGCGAGGGTGGGCTGCGGGGCGTCCGGCGCCTCGTAGTCCTCGGCGCGGACGACGCCCAGGACCCGGCGCAGCTCGGTCAGGGCCGCCACCGCGTTCTCCCGGATGGTGACGAAGGCGCGCTCCAGCTCCGGCGGCGGGTTCTCCACCCGGTAGGGGGCGGCCTCCGCCTGGATGGCGACGACGGACATGTGGTGGGCGACCACGTCGTGCAGCTCGCGGGCGATGGTGGTGCGTTCCTCCAGGAGTGTGCGCCGGGACCGCTCGTGCTCGGTCACCGACTGCTGGGCGGTCACCTCCTGCTCCGCGTCCCGGCGTATGTGCCGGACGGTGACGGCGAGCAGCACGAACGCGGAGATCACCAGCAACGGCGCGGTGTTCGAGGCGTAGTACCCCGCGCCGAAGAAGATCTCGGCCGTGATGCCGTAGGCGGCGGTCAGGGCCCACATCCAGGCCGCCACCCGGGGCCGCGTCCGCAGTGCCACGACCGTCAGCACGATCAGGTGGCAGACGAAGCTGCCGGTCGGGAACGGCCAGTCGTCCCAGCTGTCGCAGAACACCGCGGTCACCGGGACGGCGGCGAAGGAGAGCCAGAAGGCGCCGATGGGCCGGAGCAGCGTCAGCAGCACCGGGCAGAGCGCGAGCAGGGCACTCAGGAAACCGACGAAGTCGCCGGATCCATCGACCGCGGTGTCGGCGATCGCCGCCGAGAGGAGTCCGGCCGCCGCCACCACGGCGTGCGGGAGCCAGACGGCGTACTGGCGGATACGCGGGGACAGCCGCTTGGTCAGCGGACCGTCGGCGCGCAGGGGCGGAAGCGGGTCGTAGGCGAAGGCGTGGTGGAACAGGTCCTGTCGCAGTCCGCGCAGGGCA
The DNA here is from genome assembly GCF_041435115.1 of Streptomyces sp. NBC_00289. Taxonomy (NCBI): domain Bacteria; kingdom Bacillati; phylum Actinomycetota; class Actinomycetes; order Kitasatosporales; family Streptomycetaceae; genus Streptomyces; species Streptomyces sp. NBC_00289. The sequence goes on from NZ_CP108046.1 coordinate 4,942,342, forward strand.
TCCGCGGCCAGCCGGAACTCCGGACTGCGCGGCCTGCTCCCGTCCCCCGGCTGCGGGGTCTGCATCTGGGTCGTCTCGGTCACATACAGAACGGTAGGCGCGGTCCGGGGTCGCGGTCGTCACCAGTGAGAAGGGTCCTTCGACGTCCCTCTCAGGTACTACGGGTCCTGCCAGGGGGCGGGGATCAAGGTCTTGCCGGGGGGCGGGGACCAAAGTCCTGCCGGGGGAGGGGATCAAGGTCCTGCCGGGCGGCGGGCTCAGTACCCGGCCGGACGCACCAGCCCCGACTCGTACGCGAACACCGCCGCCTGCGTGCGGTCCCGCAGGCCCAGCTTCACCAGGATGCGGCCCACATGGGTCTTCACGGTCTGCTCGGCCACGACGAGTCGCTCGGCGATCTCCGCGTTCGACAGTCCCTGCGCGATCAGGGCGAGCACCTCCGTCTCGCGTTCGGTCAGATCGCCCACGCGTTCCTTGAGCGGGGAGCGGGGCCTGCCGTCCAGACGGGAGAACTCGGCGATCAGACGGCGGGTGATGCCCGGCGCGAGCAGGGCGTCGCCGGCCGCCACCACCCGTACCGCCTCGGCCAGTTGGTCCGCGGACGCGTCCTTCAGCAGGAACCCGGACGCGCCGGCGCGCAGCGCCTCGTACACGTACTCGTCGAGGTCGAAGGTGGTGAGCACCAGCACCTTGATGTCGGGCCGCTCGCCGGTGATACGGCGGGTTGCCTCGATGCCGCCGAGCTCCGGCATGCGGATGTCCATGAGAACGACGTCCGGGGTGAGTTCGGCGACCTTGACGACGGCGTCCATCCCGTCGACCGCCTGACCGATCACCTCGATGTCCGGCTTGGTGTTGAGCAGCACGGTGAAGCCCTGCCGGACCATCTGCTGGTCGTCGGCGATGAGTACGCGGATGGTGCCGCTCGTCATGAGGTCTCTCCTGTCAGGGGTCCGGCCGAGGCGTCGGGATCGACGAAGTCGACGGAGGCGGCGGAGGTGTACGAGGTGTCGGAAGTACGGGAAACAGCCGGCGTGCCCGGCACGTCCGGGGTCTCGGGCTCGGTGTCGGCGTTGCCGTCCCGGGGGAGGTACGCGGAGATCGCGAAGCCGCCGTGCAGGGTCTCGTTCGCGGTGACATGGCCGCCCAGCATCGCCGCCCGCTCGCGCATGCCGAGCAGGCCGTGCCCGGCACCGGGGGAGCGCGGAACGGGGTACTGCGGACGGGAGTTGATGACGCTCAGGTACAGCCCGCGCGGGAAGTGGTGGATGTCGACGCGGACGGTGGAACCAGGCGCGTGCCGCAGGGCGTTGCTCAGGGCCTCCTGGATGATCCGGTACGCGGACAGCTCGAGGCCGGGCGGGTACGACGGCGCGTCCCCCTCGATGCCCGTGGTGACCGTCAGTCCGGCGGCACGGGTGTTCTCGATCAGGGCGTCGAGACGGTCGAGGGTGGGCTGCGGGGCGTCCGGGGCCGCTCCGGTGCCGGGTCCGCCGAGCCCGTACGGGTCGTCGGGGTTCTCCGAGCGCAGCACCCCGAGGACCCTGCGCAGCTCCGCGAGCGCCTCCACCGCGTTCTGCCGGATACCGGCGAGGTTCTCCTTCAGCTCCTCGGAGGGGTTCTCGGTGAGGTGAGGGGCGACCTGGGCCTGGATGGAGATCACCGACATGTGGTGCGCGACCACGTCGTGCAGCTCGCGCGCGATCCGGCTGCGCTCCTCCAGCAGGGTGCGCCGGGCCCGCTCCTCCGCCGTGATGGTCTCCTGCTCGACCAGCCGGGTGCGGGCCTCGCGGCGGCCGTGCAGGGCGATGCCGAGCACCACGACCACGGCGGACAGACACACCGCGATCACCCCGGTGGGGTCGTAGTCCCCCGCGCCCCACACACCCTCCAGGACATAGGTGACCAGCGCGGTCAGGGCGAGCACCTCGACGGAGACACGGGTGCGCACCCGCAGGGCGACCAGCAGCAGCACGAACAGGTGCGCGACGATGCCGGCCGCGGTCCACGGCCAGGGGAAGGTCTCCCCGTGCACGGCGCCCAGCCGGCCGTGCACCGCCACGGCGCCCACCACCGCGGCCGCCGTCGACAGCCACCATGCCGGGATCGGCCGCCACAGGGCGAGGACCACCGAGCCGCCCTGGGCGCCGGCGATCAGCAACGCCGTCCCGGAACCCAGCCCTCCGCCGTCGTCCAGCTGCGCCGCACCGCCGAGCGCGACTCCGAACGCGGTCAGGCACAACAGGCCGTGCGGCAGCCAGCGCAGCCACAGGGACACGGGCAACGGATCCGCCCGAACGGTCCAGAGGTCGTCGCGCAGCGTCGACAGACAGCGCCGAACACCGCTCACGACCATGCTTCGGCCGCGTCGGCCCCCCGGTTCCGTCACGCCGCCCACCCTAGACACGACGCGCTCCCGGTGACCTCTCTCCTCCGGGGGCACGCTGCACCCGGACCACCCGCGAACGGCTTCGGCTCCCGCGCGGTCCTGGTCGGGCGGCGCGCCGGTGCCCGCCCTGCTCGTGGTGGCGGAAGGCCGTCCAGCACACCGCGAGAGCCAGGACGAAGACCGGGAGCCAGGCCAGTCGGGCCGCGACCCAGGTGAGGTCGTCGGGGCGGGTGTGCAGGCCCGGGAGGTGACCGGCGAGGAGACCGGTGGCCGTGGTCGCCATGAGGGCCGTCTGGTGCCAGAGGAAGATCGTCATCGCGGAGAGGTTGACGAACGCCACCACAGCCCAGGCCGACGGGCGGCGCATGGCGTGACGCAGCCGGTCGCGCAGCAGCAGGGCGAGGCCGCACTGGGCCAGACCGAAGGTGACGGCGGCCAGCGTCGGCGGGTTGAGGTTGGAGACCGCGGCACCCGGGACGCCGACCATGGACGCCGGATAGCCGGCCCAGGCGACCAGTGCCGCGGTCGCCGCGGCCCCGCCCACCAGCAGGGTCCAGGCCGCCCGGCGGCGGTCCAGCTCACCGCGGGTCCAGGCCGCGCCGAGGGTGTAGGGCATCAGCCAGCCCGCCGCCACGTTGACCCAGCCGAGCCAGGACGGGCCGCCGAGGCCGAAGCGCAGGAGATCCACATGGAGGACGACGGCGAGCGGCCACAGCGGGTTGAGCCGGGCCAGCAGCGGAGTGGCGGCCGTCAGCGCGGCGAAGACCACGAGGAACCACATCGGGGACAGGGCGAGCTTCACCAGTGCGCGGACCGTCTCGAACTCGGCGCCCGCGAGCAGCAGGGCCACCGCCGCCACCGTCCACAGCGTCGCAACGGCCGCCACCGGTCTGAACAGTCGGGACAGCCGGGCCGCGAGCCAGTGCCGGTAGGCGGTGCCGCGGCTCCGCGCCGAGGCATGACCGCGGGTCGCCACATGACCGCCGACCAGGAAGAACACGGCGAGGGGCTGGAACACCCAGGAGATCGGGGCCAGCCAGGGCATGTGCTGCAAGGGGCTCGCGGTGCGCAGCGTCCCGCCGTCCGCGACCAGGGCGGTCACCAGCCAGTGCCCGAGGACCACGCCGAGGATCGCGAACGCGCGCAGGGCGTCGACGGCACGGTCCCGCTCCACGGGGGTGGCCACGTCGATCCGGTGGGCGGCCTGCCGTAGGGCCTGCCACGTGCCCTGCCCCTCGCCGTGCCCCCCGCTGGGCCGAGCGCCTGGCCGGGCGTGCTGCCGGGCATCCCGCCGGATTTTCCGCGGAGTCGCCTTTCCCACGGTGTGCCGGTTCGTCTCACGCACGGGCCACCTCCGAGGTCTCGCCGAGGACGATCCGGGTCAGGTTGGTGAGCGAGGCCGAGCCCGGGGTGAAGTAGTCGCTGTGGCCGCCGTCGCCTGCCGCGAAGACGCGCGCGCCGAAGGCCGGTGACACCGGGTCCCTGCCGAAGCCGACGGTGGCGCCGAGAAGGTCGGTTCTGACGTGCGGTACGTCGGCCACCCAGTCGGCGGCGCCGCGGGCCGCCCAGATGCGGGCCGGCGTGTGCAGCGCCGCGGCGGAGTCGACGCCGGTGCCGGGACTGCCGATGAGGGCGATGTCATCGACGGCCAGGCCGGAGGCGGCGCGGCCGCAGACGACCGATCCGTACGAGTGACACAGCAGCGCGACCTGGGCCCTCCGGCCCGCGATGATGTGCAACCGCTCGATGAACGCGCGCAGTTGAGGGGCCGCCTGCTCGGCGCGACCCGTCGTGAGGACCGTCGCGCTGATCGTGCCGGGCGTCCGGTAGCCGAGCCAGGCCACGACGGCGGTGCGGGTGCCGGCCGGGGCCCGGCCGGTGAGCTGCCGTTGCAGGGCGACGGCTCCGGCGCGGAAGCGGCCGTACGTGTCGAGGCTCGTATCGGAGCCCGGGACCAGGACGGCGACGCGGTCGGCACGGGCCAGGTCACCGAAGACCTCGGTCGCCAGGCCGGGGCCACGCCCGTCGAAGGCGAGGAAACGGCGCGACGGACCGGCCATGGAGCGCTCCGCCGCCGCGCGGCCGGTGTCGCCGTGCGCGGCGGCCATGCGGGACGCCTGCGCGGCGTTGGCACGGTTGGCCGCGTAGGCCGCGCCCAGCGTGCCCGCCGTCAGCGGCGCGAGGACCGCCGGAGCGGGGGCGGGGATCTCCGGGCGGGCGGCGGCGGAGAGCGGCGCCACGACGGCGCCGGTGACGAGAGCGGCGAGCAACGCACGGCGCCAACGGCCCGCGCGACGCCGCCCGCGCGGCCGTTCCCCCGACCGCCGACCCCCCGTCGCACCGCCGTCGGCAGCACTCGCGACCACCGTCGTACGGTCGTTGTCCGCGACCACGAACGCACCCGCCGCCGTACGACCGACACCCGCGCCCGCACCCGCGCCTGATCCCGCGCCTGATCCCGCGAACGAGCCGACGCCCGCAAACGAGCCCACCACCGCCGCCGCACCGTTCCCCGCACCCCGGCGTGCCCCCGCAGCCCCCGCAGACCCGCCCGCCCCCGTAGCGGCCCCCGCGACCCCGGCGGTCATCCCGCTGCCCGCGGTCTCCCCCGTAGCGAACCCCATGGTCCTCTTCCCTCCCCGTCCGCCCGGTCATCGGGCGTCCACAGTGGGGAAGTTACGGATCACGGGTCGTCACCCGCGTCCCGCCAGGGAGCTCACCTTCGCTGTAGCTCTCAGGTACTACGGGTATGACAGAGGCGGCCGCACAGACGGCGCACCGAGGCGGCTCACCAGGCCAGTTGTGCGATCTCCTCCACCACCACCGCGCAGGCGTCCGCGGCCGGGTCGATGAGGGGGAAGTGGCCGACGTCCTCCAGCAGCGTCAGGCCGACGACCTCGCCGGCCTTCGCCGCCGCGTCCGCGTACGCCTCGGCGACCGCCTCCGGGACCACCACGTCGGCGCGGCCCTGTACCAGGGTGGTCGCGATGCCCGTGGGGAGCAGCAGGGAGGGGTCCGCGTAAGGGCGTCGCACAGCGAACTCTTCGTCGTTTCCCAGCAGTTGGTGCGCGGCGCCGCCGCAGACGTCCAGCTTCCCGGCGACCTCGAAGTCGGCGATGGGGGCGAGCGCGACCACTCCGCGCAGCGGGGCCGGACGGTCGGTGCGCCAGGGGGCGTCCGGTGGGAGCACATGCCGGGCCGCCGCCCACAGGGCCAGGTGACCGCCCGCCGAGTGGCCGGTGATCACCATGCGGCGCGGGTCGGTCTGCGGGAGCAGCTCACGCACGAGCGCGGGCAGCGCGTCCAGCGCGGCGGCCACGTCGTCGAAGGTGTCCGGCCAGCGGCCCGCGACGGAGGGGCCCTGCGCCGGATCGGCCGGCCCGCGCCGGTACTCGACGTTGGCGACGGCGAAGCCCCGGCGGGTCAGGAAGCCCGCGAACGGGGTGATGTGCCGGCGGTCGTAGGGGGCGCGCCAGGCACCGCCGTGCAGCAGGACGACGATCGGGGTGGCGAGCGTGCCCGGCCCTGCCTCGCCACGCGGGGCGTAGAAGTCGATCACCTGATCGGGGTGGTCGCCGTACGCGGCGGTGACGTCGGGATCGACGGCGGGGTGCGAGAAGGCCGACTCCTCCTCAGCGGCCGCGGCGGCGGCACGAGCGTCGTCCGGCATGCTCCAACCTCTCAAAGGCGTAACGGATTTGACGGACCAGGAGAGAATTCGGCCGTTGGCGGGGACGGTATCAGCCCGGTGACGTGCGCCGACACGCGGATGTCACGCTCGGTGAGTGCCGAGCGATCACCGGGCCCCCGACGCCCCCGCCCGGGCCTCAGCCCGCCAGCACCTCCCCCAGCACCCTGGCCGCCCGCTCCACGTCACCGAATCCGACGTACAGCGGTGTGAATCCGAACCGCAGGACGTCGGGCCGGCGGAAGTCGCCGACCACGCCCCGCTCGATGAGCCGCCGCATCACCTCTCCCGCGTCCTCGCACCGCAACGCGACCTGGCTGCCCCGTTCCTCGTGAGCGGCCGGCGTCAGGGACTCCACCCGCCCCTCGGCGACGTACTGCCCGACGCACTCCAGGAAGAAGTCCGTCAGGTTCAGCGACTTGGCGCGAACCGCCTCGATCGTGACGCCGTCCCAGACGTCGAGGGCGGCCTCCAGGGCGAGCATGGACAGGATGTCCGGGGTGCCCACCCGGCCGCGCGGCGCGCCCGCCGCCGGTTCGTAGTCGGGGCGCATGCCGAAGGGCTCGGCGTGGGAGTTCCAGCCGGGCAGCGGGGAGTCGAAGCGATCCTGGAGCTCACGCCGTACGTACAGGTAGGCGGGCGAACCCGGCCCGCCGTTCAGGTACTTGTAGGTGCAGCCGACGGCAAGGTCGACGCCGTGTTCGTCGAGCCCCACCGGCAGGGCGCCCGCGCTGTGGCACAGGTCCCAGACGGCGACCGCGCCCGCCGCGTGCACGGCGGAGGTCAGCGAGGGGAGGTCGTGGAGCCGGCCCGTGCGGTAGTCGACGTGGTTCAGCAGAACCGCGGCCGTACGCCCGCCCAGCGCCCCCCGCACCCGCGCCGGTGTGACCGGACGCAGTGTGCAGCCGGTCATCCGGGCGGCCGACTCGGCCATGTACCCGTCCGTGGGGAACGTCGTCGCGTCGACGACGATCTCGTCCCGGCCGCTGTCGGTGAGCCGCGCGAGCCGCACCGCCCCGACAAGTGCCTTGAAGACGTTGACACTTGTCGAGTCGCCCACCACGATCTGCCCGGCCGCCGCGCCGACCAGCGGAGCGATCCGGTCGCCGATCCGCTCGGGCGCCGTCCACCAGCCGCTCTCGTCCCAGGACCGGATGCGGAGCGAACCCCACTGCCGGCGTACGACGTCGTCGAGGTGTCCGGGTACCGAGACGGGCAGTGCGCCGAGTGAGTTGCCGTCCAGGTAGACGACGTCGTCGAGGACGAACCGCGCGCGCAGGTCGGCCAGTTCGTCGCCCGCGTCCAGCTTCTCCGCCCTGACGGCCGCTTCTGTCGCTTCGGCCGCTTCGGTCGCTTCGGTCGGCTCAGACATGGGACCGCGCCGTCCACAGCTCCGGGAAGACGTTCTTCCGCGCGCGCTTCTCCAGCCAGGCCACTCCGGCGGAGCCGCCCGTGCCGGCCTTCGCGCCCATCGCGCGGCGGGTGGCGACCAGGTGGTCGTTGCGCCAGCGCCACACCAGCTCGGCGACGTCGGTCAGCGCCTCGCCCAGCCGGGCGACCTCGTCGTCCGCGGCTCCCGAGTAGACGGCCGTCCACACCGCCTCGACCTGCTCCGAGGGCTCGTGGCGCCGTGCGACGTCACGCGAGAGCACGTCCTGCGGGACCGGGTGCCCGCGCCGGGCGAGCAGCGCCAGCACCTCGTCGTAGAGGCTCGGCTCGTGCAGGGCCTTCTCCAGCTCCGCGTGGACGCGGGGCGCGCCGCGGTGCGGGACCAGCATGGACGCGGACTTGTCGCCGAGCAGGAACTCCATACGCCGGTACATCGCCGACTGGAAGCCGGAGCCCTCGCCGAGGGCGGAGCGGTAGGAGTTGAACTGGGCCGGCGTGAGTTGTCCGAGCGGCTTCCAGGAGGCGTTCAGCGCCTCCAGCTCCCGTACGGACCGCTTCAGCGCGTCGATCGCGACCGGCACCCGGTCCTCCCGCAGCGCCTGCGCCGCGGTCTCCCACTCGTGGACGATCACCGTGAACCACAGCTCCATGACCTGGGTCGTGACCAGGAAGACCATCTCTCCGGGATCGTCGGAGAGGGTGTGCTGGAGGTGGGTGAGCACGTCCGCCTTGACGTAGTCCTCGTACGGCGTCGTGCCTGCGAAGTCGAGATGCGGGGTCTCGGGCTCCGAAGCCTCGTGGGGCTGAGCCTGGTGGGACATCGCTGTCTCCTGTACCTGTACTCCGGGTAGCGGTCCGCCCCTGCCGTTGTCGACACGGGGGCCCCGGTCCCCACCGGCATCCTCCGCAATCGTCCCCCGAAAGTGCAAGGCCCGCCCGGTCACACCTGCACCGGGCGGGCCTCACGCTGCCGAGGAGGGACTAGCCCAGCGTCTGGGCCGCCGCCGGCGAGGAGTCCTTCAGGAACTGCGAGCAGCGCTCGTACTCCTCCTGCTCGCCGATCGACTGCGCGGCGCGGGCCAGGGCGTGCAGGGCCCGCAGGAAGCCACGGTTCGGCTCGTGCTCCCAGGGCACCGGGCCGTGCCCCTTCCAGCCGTTGCGGCGCAGGGCGTCCAGGCCGCGGTGGTATCCCGTTCGGGCATAGGCGTACGACTCCACCACGCTCGCCCGCTCGAACGCGTCGTCGGCGAGCTGGGCCCAGGCCAGGGAGGAGGTGGGGTACTTGGCGGCGACGTCGGCGGGCGGGGTGCCGGCCGCGAGCAGCTCGCGCGGCTCCGGGTCGTCGGGGAGCTGGGTCGGGGGCGGCCCCCCGAGAAGGTTCTCGTGAATGGACATGGGTCAAGTCTCCTCCATGCCCGGCCCACCATCTCCATGCCCGGCCCACGCACCCTCGCCGTCGGTCCGCTAACCGATCCGCTTCCGCGCCCGCTCCCCCTCCAGCGGCGGGGTGGTGACCCATCCGTGCGTGCGGCACTCGGGGAGCCGGCAGTCCGGCGGGGGCCGCCGGACGGTCGCGAAGGCGAGTGCCGACCCCACCACCAGCACTCCCGCGCACACCACCATCGCCCGGCCGAACGCGGCGTCGAAGGCCGTCGGCGACCGGTACGACTCCTCGCCCATCCCGGCGACGAGCGGCAGCGCGGCGACCGCGATCAGGCCGGCCGCGCGGGCCGCCGCGTTGTTGATGCCGCTTGCCAGGCCGGCCCGAGCGGTCTCCACCGAGGCCAGGACGGTGGCGGTCAGCGGCGCGACCAGGGAGACCAGGCCGGCGCCCATGACCAGCAGGGCCGGCAGCACGTCGGTGAGGTACGAGGCGTCCGGCCCCACCCGCAGCATCAGCAGCATGGCGGCGGCACACAGGAGCGGGCCGACGGTGAGCGGGATCCGCGGGCCGATCCGCTGGGCCAGCTCGCCCGAGCGGGCCGAGAACAGCAGCATCATCACGGTCGTCGGCAGCAGTGCGGTACCGGCCTGGAGCGCCGAGTAGCCGGCCACGACCTGGAGCTGGAGCGCGGTGAGGAAGAAGAAGCCGCCGAAGGCCGCGTACACGCACAGCGTCACCAGGTTGACGGCCGTGAACTGGCGCGACGCGAAGATGTCCAGCGGCATCATCGGGTCGGCGCTGCGCTTCTCGACCTGGACGAAGGCGACGCCCGCGGCCACCCCCGCCACCGTGGCGAGCACGACGACGAGGGAGCCGCTCCGGGCCTCGATCAGCGCGTACGTCACCAGGGCGAGCGCCAGGGCACCGAGTGCCGCGCCGAGCACGTCGAAGCGTCCGTGCTTCCGGCCGTCGCCGGACTCGGGGACGTGCCGCAGCGCGATGGGGGCGCACGCCAGGGCCAGCGGAACGTTCAGCAGGAACACCCAGCGCCAGCCGGGGCCGTCCACCAGCCAGCCGCCGAGGAACGGGCCGACCGCCGCGCCGATGCCGCCGAACCCGGACCACATGCCCACGGCCCGGCTCCGGTCGTCGTGGTGGAAGGACGCCTGGATGAGGGCGAGCGAGCCCGGGGTGAGAAGGGCGCCGCCGATCCCCTGCAGGGCGCGGGCGGCGACGAGGACGCCGGCGTTCGGGGCGAGCCCGCAGAGGAGGGAGGCGACGGCGAACCAGACGACGCCGATCACGAAGACCCTGCGCCGGCCGTAGCGGTCACCGAGGGAGCCGCCGAGGAGGATCAGCCCGGCCAGCGTGAGCATGTACGCGTTGACCGTCCACTGCAGGGCGGCCAGGCTCGCGTCGAAGTCACGTCCGATGCGGGGCAGGGCGACGTTGATGACGGTCGAGTCCAGCGTCGCCATGCTGGAGCCGAGCACGGTGGTCAGGAGAATCCACTTGCCCTGCGGGGAGGCCAGCCGTACGTCGGGCATCACCCAGGTATACAACGAGCCCGGTGCCGTGGCACCGGGCTCGCCGAAAGCCGCTGATCGCTCGGCCGGTTGTCCGGCCTCGGGTCCCCTGAACCCGGGTCCCCTGGTCCGAAGTTATACGATCTTCGGTGGCCCGATCTTCGGTTGCTTGATCTCCGGTTACTTGATCTTCGTGCCGGCGGAGCGCAGGTGCTGCGTCGCCTCGACGACCCGGGCGGCCATGCCCGCCTCGGCCAGCTTGCCCCAGGTGCGGGGGTCGTAGGTCTTCTTGGAGCCGACCTCGCCGTCGACCTTCAGGACACCGTCGTAGTTCCTGAAGACGTGGTCGGCGACGGGACGCGTGAAGGCGTACTGCGTGTCCGTGTCGATGTTCATCTTGACGACGCCGTTCTCCAGCGCGGTGGCGATCTCCTCCGCGGAGGAGCCGGAGCCGCCGTGGAAGACGAAGTCGAACGGCTGGGAGCCGGCCGGCTTGCCGTACTTCGCGGCCACGCCCTCGTTCAGCTCCTTGAGGAGGTCGGGGCGCAGCACGACGTTGCCCGGCTTGTACACACCGTGGACGTTGCCGAAGGACGCGGCCAGCAGGTAGCGGCCCTTCTCGCCGAGCCCGAGCGCCTCGACCGTACGCACGGCGTCGTCGACCGTCGTGTACAGCGAGTCGTTGATCTCGTGGGAGACGCCGTCCTCCTCGCCGCCGGTCGGGGTGATCTCGACCTCGAGGATGATCTTGGCGGCGCGGGCGCGCTCCAGCAGTTCCTGCGCGATGGCGAGGTTGTCGGCGAGGGTCTCGGCCGAGCCGTCCCACATGTGGGACTGGAACAGCGGATTGCCGCCGGCCTTGACGCGCTCCTCGGAGATGGCGAGCAGCGGTCGCACGTACCCGTCGAGCTTGTCCTTCGGGCAGTGGTCGGTGTGCAGGGCGACCGTCACCGGGTACTTCTCGGCGACGATGTGCGCGAACTCGGCCAGCGCCACGGCACCGGTGACCATGTCCTTGCTGTACTGGCCGCCGAGGAACTCCGCACCACCCGTGGAGATCTGGACGATGCCGTCGCTCTCCGCCTCCGCGAAGCCGCGCAGCGCAGCGTGCAGGGTCTGGGTCGAGGTCACGTTGATGGCCGGGTAGGCGAACCTGCCTGCCTTCGCCCGGTCGAGCATCTCGTTGTAGACCTCGGGGGTTGCGATGGGCATCTGTCCGCTCCTTGGATGTGCGGGTTGGCGTTCTTTGTCCTACGGCCCTGACCTAGACCTTGGGGGTGACGTCATCGTCGGCCCCATCCTTCCAGACCTGACCGGATGGTCCCGCCCTGGTGTCCAACCTGTGGATAACCCCGGACCGCTCAGTCGAGGCCCAGCTCGTCCTTGGAGTACGCGAAGAGGTACGGAACCCCGGCGCCCTCCTCGATCTTCTCGGCGGCCCCGGTCGCCCGGTCGACGATGGTCGCCACGCCCACGACCTCGGCACCCGCCTCGCGCACGGCCTCGACGGCGGCGAGCGGCGACCCGCCGGTGGTGGAGGTGTCCTCGACGACCAGCACCCGGCGGCCGCTGATCTCCGGGCCCTCGACGCGCCGCTGCAGTCCGTGCGCCTTGGCCGCCTTGCGGACGACGAAGGCGTCCAGCTTCCGGCCGCGCGCGGAGGCGGCGTGCAGCATGGCGGCGGCCACCGGGTCGGCCCCCATGGTCAGCCCGCCGACCGCGTCGAACTCCAGGTCGGCGGTCAGGTCGAGGAGCACCTGCCCGACCAGCGGAGCGGCTTCGCCGTCGAGCGTGATGCGGCGCAGGTCGACGTAGTAGTCCGCCTCCAGACCCGATGACAGGGTCACCTTGCCGTGCACCACGGCCTTGTCCTTGATCTGCTGCAGCAGCTCTCCACGCACGTCAGTCATGCCCGTCAGCTTAGAGGCGGCGCCAGGTCCACGTGGTGCCGGCTTCCAGCGGATCGATCGGTGTGACCAGGCGCGGGAGCGTGTTCAGGCCGTTCGGCGGGCCGGTCTGCGGCTCCACGCACACGGCGGCCTCCTGCTCGTCGTACACCACGACCCACTGCTCGCGGCTGGCCACCCTCAGCTCCAGCTGCCCGGGCCAGGTGACCGTCACGTCGACGCCGTTGGGCATGCCGAAGCAGTCGTCCCAGGGGCCGGGTTTCGGGTCGACGCGGTTGCCGGTGGGGAGGTGGTCGGCGCCGCGCTCCTCCTGCCAGGCGGGCGTGAAGTCGAGCCGGGCGCCTTCGGCCTGCCCGTCACCGAGAGTGCGGTTGAACCACGGGTGCCAGCCGATCTGCGCCGGGAAGGAGGACCCGTACGTCTCCACGGCCATGCCGAGCGTCAGGGAGTTCTCGGTGAGGGCGACGACCTGGGTGACCCGCCCGGGGTGGGGCCAGGGATCGACGAGGTCGTACGTGATGACCGCCTCGTCGGCCGAGACGCGGGCGGTGCGCCAGGCGCCGTCGCGAGCGGTGCCGTGAATGGCGTGCGGCGGGGAGTTGAGCGGCAACTGGCGCGTGACCGCGCCGTCCCGGAACCGTCCGTCGCGGGTCCGGCCGCACCAGGGGACCATCGGGAAACAGCCGAAACGCTCGCCCTGCCGCAGGAGTTCGACGCCGCCGACGCGGAGCCCTCCGATCCGGCCGCCGTTGCCCGGCTGCACGGTCACTTCCGCGTCGCCCGCGGTCAGCGTGATGTCTTCGTTACTCACGGGACGACCCTACTGGGCCGATCAAGAGGGCGTGGCGGGGGCGGGGTGAGCGCGCGGGGCGGCGCGACTGGGGGGCAGCGCCGCCTGCGCTGGACCCGCCCGGCCACGATCGCCGAGGCGCGAACCACCGCCGCCGCGGGCGCCGCCGCGCGGAGGTGACCGCACCAGGCAGCACGACCACCGGTCAGCGCCGCCTGCGTAGCACCCGTCCCGCCACGATCGCCGAGGCGAGAACCACCGCCGCAGCGGGTGCCGCCCAGCGCAGGGCGGATCCGGGGGTGATCGACTGTGGGGCGGGCACGGGGGCGTAGCGGCCGCGCGGCGGGGCGTGGTCCACCTCCTCGGCACTGCGCCCGATCATCGTCCGCCGCGCGTGCGCCGCCTCGGCGGCCGCCGGCTCCTCGAAGTCGTCGGCCGGCCCGGCCACGACGCCCTCGCTGACGTGCGCGTCCAGCGGCTCCGGCTCGGGCTCGGGGTCCTGCTCCGCCACCGGTTCGGGCGTCTGTTCCCGCGCCCCCTCGGACTGCTCGGACGGTTCGGACGGTTCGGGCTCGGGCCGTTGTCCCTCCGTCGTCGCGCCCAGGTTCTCAGCGAAACGGTTCAGCAGCCGGACGACGGCCGAGCCGACCGCCTCTGACGGCAGTTCCGTCACGCGTCCGTCCGCGGCGGCGACCGCCTCGAAGGCGAGCACCGAGCCGCCGTCCGCGTCGCGGAGGCGGAGCGTCAGCGTGAGTTTGACCGATCCGCTGCCGCGCGCCTCGGTGGCGTCGCCCTCGACGGCGTACGAACCGTCGTCCTGGCCGGACACGCGTGCGGTACCCCGGTAGGTGATGGAGTGGCTGCCGACGCGCACTTTCAGCCGGCCGCTGACGGGCTCGGCGCCGGCGTCCTGCTGGAGGCCGGGGACCGCCCGCGCCACCCGCGCGGGATCGGCCAGCGCCTCCCTGAGCCGCTCGGACACAACCGGAACGAACACCTCATGCTCCATGTCGGCCGAGCCTACCCAGTGGCCGCCGCCCCGCACCCGCGTTGACCGAAATAGCCCACGCGCCGGTGTCTCCGCCGGGCCCACCACCAGGGACCCGGGACCGCCGTGCTCCCCGGCAGCCTCCGCTCAGTACCGCGGATGCACCAACGTCGAAACCCGCAGGCCGGTCATCCTGCGGTGCGCTGCCGTGCGGGCCGCCGCGCGGAGGGAGGTCCGGGTCAGGGTGGTGGGGTGGGGGCCGTGGGGGGCGAGCGTCAGGGGTGGGCGGGTGTGGGGGGCGGCGAGGACGAAGCCCCAGTCGTGGGGGGCGCGGCTCGCGCCGGCGGAGCGGTCGGGGCCGGCGGCGAAGCCGGAGTCGCGGCCGCCCACGCAGTAGGGGGCCGTACGGAGACCGGCCGCCCGGATCGTCGTGTCCACCGTCCAGAAGGCGTGGGCGCGGGAGGAGACCGGACCGGCGTGCACGACCAGGCGGCCGTCGGCCGCGAGCACCCGCCGGGCCAGGCCGTAGAACTCCTGCGAGTACAGCTTCGTACTCGCCGTGATGCCCGGATCGGGCAGGTCCGAGATCACCACGTCGTACGCGGCCGACGGCGCCCCGCGCAGCCAGCCGAAGGCGTCCGCCGTGCTGACGTGCACGCGCGGGTCGCCGTACACGTGGCCGTTGAGGGCGGACAGCGCCGGGTCCTGGCGCGCCAGCCGTACGACCGTCGCGTCCCGTTCGACCACGTCGACCCGTCGTACGCCCGGATGCCGCAGCACCTCGCGGACGGCCAGGCCGTCACCCCCGCCGAGGACGAGCACGCGCGCGTGCGGGCCGTTCATCGCGGGCTGGACCAGTGCCTCGTGGTAGCGGTGCTCGTCGCGGCCGCTGACCCGGAGCCGGCCGTCGAGGAAGAGGCCGAGGGGGCGGCCGGGGGTGCCGCCGGTGAGGACGATCTCCTGGACGTCGGTCTGCACCGCGACCCGTACGTCCCGGCCGTAGAC
The DNA here is from genome assembly GCF_041435115.1 of Streptomyces sp. NBC_00289. NCBI lineage: Bacteria > Bacillati > Actinomycetota > Actinomycetes > Kitasatosporales > Streptomycetaceae > Streptomyces > Streptomyces sp. NBC_00289. The sequence continues at coordinate 4,957,408 of NZ_CP108046.1, forward strand.
GGCCTGCCGGGCGGCCCGTTCGAAGTCGTCGACGAGTGCCGCCGCCGTGGCCAGGACGGCGAGCACGGTGACGTTGACGGCCAGCAGCGTCCAGCGGGTGCGGTGGCTCAGGTCGCGCCGGAACAGGCCGAGGACGAGGGCGCCGCCGGCGACGACGTTGACCGCGCCGGTGAGCAGCGTGCCGGTCAGCTGGCCCAGCCGGGGCAGCAGCAGGAAGGGGAAGGCGAGGCCGCCGACCAGGGCGCCGACGTAGTCCGCCGCGAACAGGTCGGCCACCGCGCCGCCGGCGTCCTGTCGCCGGATCCGCTGGATGAGTTCCATCAGCAGCGGGACCTCGGCGCCGATCAGCAGGCCGATGGCGAGGGAGAAGGCGACCAGGAGGCAACGGGGGCCGCTGCCCCACAGGCCGCCCCAGTCGCCGGTCCAGGCGAAGACGGCGTACAGCGTCATCGCGCTGCAGCCGCCGATGAGCGCGAGGGCCGCCTCGATCGCGCCGAAGCCGGCCGCCGCCCGCCAGCGCAGCCGTTTGGCGGCGAGCGAGCCGATGCCCATCGCGAAGACCATGACGGACAGGACGACGGATGTCTGGGTGACCGAGTCGCCGATCAAGTACGAGGCGAGCGCGACGAGTTCCAGTTCGTACACGAGTCCGCAGGCCGCACAGAGGAAGACGCAGGTGAGGACGAGGAACCGGCCCGTGCCCGGCCGGACGGGCAGCCGCGCGGGGCCTGCCCAGGGCGGCGGGGTGCCGGGCGGGGCGGGCGCGTGCGGTTCGATCACGCTGCGACGTTACGTCACACCCGCAGCACGCTTCGTCACCCACACGTGTGGAACTGGCGGACGGTTGCGCGCTGCGCGTTTGGTCCCTTCGGATGGCCCTCAGACCTCGGACGGGCTGAGGCACGCCCGCTGCGGGCGGCCGGGCCGGGCCGTCGGCACGCCCACCCGGGTCCGGGTCGCCACCAACTGCCCGTCCTGCGGATACGCGTGCCAGGTCCGCCAGTGCACCTGTCCCTCGTACCGTTGGGCGAGCAGTGCCGTGAAGGCGTGGGGGCTGCCCGGGAAGACGCCGGCGAGCCCGTGGGGGTGGTCAGAGACCAGGGCCAGCAACTCCTGGGCGCGGCCCGCGAACGAGCCCGGGGACAGCATTTCCACTCGGGCGGCGAACTCGTATTCCCAGTCGCCCACCCGCTTGGCGACACCCAGCGGGAGCGGGGTGCTGCTGCCGGCGATGCACGCCACCGTCTCCGAGCAACTTCCGCGCTCCTCCTCCAGGAGGACCTGGTGGGACGCGCCGAGGAGTCTCAACTGAAGCTTTGAGCCGTCCAGTTCGAGGTCGAGCGAGGCGAGGGCGGGCAGCGGCTCGCGTCCCAAAGCCCAGGCGAGGTCAGCCGCGCGCGTGTCGGTGTAGGAGGTGTTGAGGGTCGTGAGCATGGGTCGGCTCCGCAAGCACGCAAAGAACAGGGAGTGTGGGTCCGGCGCACCCCGGGCGACATCGGGGTATCGGCCCGGTCAGCCCAGTCGGGAAGTCAGGAAGTCAGAAGAGGTGTCCGCTGAACGTCCGAGGGGCTGCGGTGGTGGTTTAGAGGGAATCATGAACTGTGGGGCTGCCACAGGGTTTTTACCCAACTTCGTGGGGTTTCCATCCCTCAGAGGGCTCCACAGCTCAACTGTTCAACCTCGGCGTACGCCGGGGCGGCCGATCGTGCGCCACGGCGCCGGGCGCCCGCAGGGGGTGAACCCCGGCGGACACCCGGCGAAACGCGGCGGGGGCCCACCCCCGAACGGGCCCCCGCCGCACGGATGCGGTTCCCCCTGTGCGGAGCTCGGCTGCCCCGTGTCAGCTGCCTCCACCGCATCCGCCGCCGCCCCCGCACGACGACCCGCCGCCGCAGGACGAGCCGCCTCCGCACGACGACCCGCCGCCGCACGAATGCCCGCCGGAGTGACCACCGGAGTGCCCTCCGGAGCCGCCCGAGGACCCGCTGTCTCCCCCGCCGGCCCACCAGCTGCCGCCGCCCGCCGCGCCGTACGACCCGGCACGCCGGCCGTGGACCCGACGGCTGCGCCGGCTGCCGCGTGCGACGTTCACGAGGGCCCCGAAGAACAGAACCGCGATCACCGCCAGGATGATGCCGAAGACCATGGCGTCACCCTCCTTCCGATGTCCCCGAGACGACCCCCCGTGGGCGCCTCGCTTGGTGCGTGCCGGGGAGATGCCCTTCCGTCCCCCGGGCCAAAGCAGAGTTGAGGAACTCCAGAGCTTGGGCGGAGGATGACCGGCATGACCTCCAGCGCACGCCCCCTGCTCAACCGCCGGCTCGCCGAGTTCGGGACGACGATCTTCGCCGAGATGTCCGCCCTGGCCCTGCGGACCGGGTCGATCAACCTCGGGCAGGGCTTTCCGGACACGGACGGCCCCGAGGAGATCCGTGAGGCGGCCGTCCGGGCGTTGCGCGAGGGCCACGGCAACCAGTACCCGCCGGGTCCGGGCGTCCCCGAGCTGCGCACCGCCATCGCCGCGCACCAGCAGCGGCGCTACGGGCTGTCGTACGACCCCGACAGCGAGGTGCTCGTCACCGCGGGCGCCACGGAGGCCATCGCCGCCGCCCTGCTGGCCCTGCTGGAGCCCGGCGACGAGGTCGTCGCCCTGGAGCCGTACTACGACTCGTACGCGGCCTGTATCGCCATGGCGGGCGGCACCCGGGTGCCCGTCACCCTGCGTCCGCACGAGGGCAGCTTCCGGCTCGACCTCGACGAGCTGCGCGACGCGGTCACCGACCGCACCCGGCTGCTGCTCGTCAACACGCCGCACAACCCGACCGGCACGGTCCTGACCCGCGAGGAGCTCACCGCGATCGCCGAGCTGGCCGTCGAGCGCGACCTGCTGGTGATCACGGACGAGGTGTACGAGCACCTGGTCTTCGACGAGGCCGAGCACGTGCCGCTGGCCACGCTGCCGGGGATGCGTGAGCGCACGGTCTCGATCGGCTCGGCCGGCAAGACCTTCTCCTTCACCGGCTGGAAGGTCGGCTGGGTGACGGCGGCTCCCGCGCTGGTGACGGCGGTGCGCTCGGCGAAGCAGTTCCTGACGTACGTGTCGTCCGGCCCGTTCCAGTACGCGGTGGCGGAAGCGCTGGCCCTCCCGGACACGTACTTCGAGGCGTTCCGCGAGGACATGCGGGTCAAGCGGGACCTGCTGTCGACCGGCCTCACGGAGGCGGGCTTCAAGGTGTTCCGGCCCTCGGGCACGTACTTCATCACCACCGACATCCGCCCCCTCGGCGAAACGGACGGCTTCGCCTTCTGCCGCGCCCTGCCGGAACGGGCCGGCGTGGTCGCCATCCCGAACGCGGTCTTCTACGACCACCGCGAGGAGGGCGCACCGTTCGTACGGTTCGCGTTCTGCAAACGCACCGAGATGCTGATGGACGCGGCGGAACGGCTCCGCAAGACGTTCGCGCGATGACCGCCGCCCCGTAGAGCCGGTCGTCGCATTCCTCGTTGCCTGCCGTTACCCAAGCCGGTCACTCGGACGGGTGACGCGGGCTTCGCGGCCGGGGAGGGTGGGTGGGCGGGGTAGTTCTTTCCCCTGGTTCTTTCAGGAGGTCAACGGCCCGCCGGGCCCTCGCGGACAAGGGCCCGGTGAGCCCGGTACGCGGACGGTGGCCGGGGCCCGGCCGGCTCAGGGGCGGTGGGGTCCGGCCTTCAACTCGCCTATGAACGCCGCCCAGGAGGCGGCCTCGAAGCACAGCGCCGGACCGTGCGGGGCCTTGCTGTCACGGACCGGGACGACGGCCTCTCGGAATCCGTCGGCCACCTCCACGCAGTCGCCCCCCTCCTGATTGCTGTAGCTGCTCTTGCGCCAGGCGGCGCCGTTCAGTTCGGGACGGGACCTTCGCTCCACGGTGGTTGTCCTCCATCACGGATCGGATCATGTCGAGTGACATGAGCGGGGGCAGAGCCGCCGCCCGCAGCCGATCGTAGGTCAGCGCGAAACTCCTGACCTGGTCCGGATCCTCGATGAGTTGGCCGTAGTGCGCGCCCTCCGTGTATGCGATCTCCGAGCCGTCCGGCATGGTGAGCATCGTGAGCGAGCCGCCCATGACATCGTGCTCACCCTGGTCGAACGGCAGTACTTGCACGGTGACGTGAGGTTCCGCCGTGGTCCCCAGCAGTCGCGTCAACTGCTCCTGCATCACCACCTGGCCGCCGACCGGACGCCTGAGGACCGCCTCGTCGAGGACCACCCACAACTCCGGGCGATCGGGCGTGCCGAGACGTTCCTGTCGTCCCATGCGAAGGGCGACCCGCTCTTCCAACTGCTCTTCGCTGCCGAGTGTTCGACCAACACTCAGCACCGCGCGCGCATAGTCCTCCGTCTGCAACAGACCCGGCACCAGATGGGCCGCGTACTGCCGGATGGCCACCGCCCGCTCCGAGTACTCCATGAACTTCCGCGACCAGTCCGGAAACGCCTCCCGGTACACGTACGGCCACAGCTCGACCAGCAGGTCGTCCGCGCCGAGGACCGCGTCCAGCGCCCGCGCCAGCTCCAGGGTCGGCTTCGCCCCGGACGCCCGCTCGATCTGCGTGATCCGCGTGCTCACCACGTGGGTTCTGTCGCCGAGTTCGGCCTGGGTCAGGCCGGCCGCGGTACGGAGCCTGCGCACCCGCGTGCCGAACAGCGCCGCCATCGACGCACTGGGGTCAATTCCATTGGCCAAAGCGTCACTTCCGTTCCTTACGGGAGGAAAAGTAAGGCTGTGTCACCTGTCGAGCGTAGGGCGATCGGACGACTCTTGAGCACGGAACGTGACGACTCGTGTACGTCGCGGGATACCTCGGCTCGACAGACAAGGGCGGACAAGCCGTGCTGACAGGAACGACCACCGCGGGCGACGAGCCGTGTGAACTTCCCTCATTCGCCGAGCAGTTCACCTCCTCGCCGCGAGGCGCGCAGCTCGCCCGACGTCTCGCCGTCCGGCGTATGGAGGAGTGGGGCCACCCGTCGGCGTCGGACGCGTCGTACGCGGTCGCCCTGGTCGTGGGCGAGCTCGCCGCGAACGCCGTGCGGCACGGCCGGGTCCCCGGACGCGACTTCGGTCTCCGACTGGTTCTCGACGCGACCGCGGGCCTCGTGCGCGTCGAGGTCGCCGACACCGCCTCCGCGACGTGGCCACCCGTGGCCCCGCTCGCCGCGCACCCGGAGGGCGAGTCCGGCCGGGGCCTGCTCCTGGTGGACGCCCTGGCCGTGCGCTGGGGGTCGGCGCCTCGGCGACCCGTGGGCAAGACGGTGTGGGCGGAGGTGCCCGTCGTCGACAGGCGCGAAAGTGGTGCCGCGTGTTCCGGTCCGCCGGCACGTACGTCGTCGCCGGCATCCGGCCCCTCGGCGGGAGCGCCGGCTTCGCGTCCCTGACTCCCGACGCGCGCCGGCCGAAGGCTCCCGCCCCGGCGGGACCCGGTGTCACGCCGCCACGCCGGGCGGGGTGAATCCGTACCCACTCGGCCGCACCGTGTTCGCGAACGTACCTTTTCCCCTGCAATGTGCGGGTGTGACCCATGCCAGTACCCTCACGTCCTCCGCCGTGGCCGAGCGGGACGCCGGGACGCGTGTCCGCTCCTGGCGGGCCCTGGCGGCCGCTCTCGGGCTGTTCGTGGCCGCCCGGCTCTCCGGTGCCGTCGTGCTCGCCGCGACCGCCTGGGCCACCGGCAGGCAGCCGCTCGCGCTGCTCGGGCGGTCCTGGGACTCCCTGTGGTACCTGGGGATCGCGGCCCACGGGTACGGGCGCACCCTGCACTTTCAGCCGGGTGTCGTCCACAGCGACCTGGCGTTCTTCCCGCTGTACCCGGCGCTGGTCCGGGCCGTCACCGCGGTGAGCCCGCTGGGCGGGGGCGCGGCCGGCCTGGTGGTGTCCTGGCTCGCGGCGGCGGCGGCCGCCTGCGGGATGTACGCCCTGGGGGCGCGGCTGCACGGGCGGGCGGTGGCCACCGCGCTCGTCCTGCTGTGGGGCCTGCTGCCGCACTCGGTGGTGCTGTCGATGGCGTACACGGAACCGGTACTCACCGCGTTCGCCGCCTGGGCGCTGTGGGCGGTGCTGGACGGGCGCTGGCTGTGGGCGGGCGCGCTGGCCGCGGCGGCGGGGCTCGCCCGGCCCAACGGGTTCGCGGTCGCGGTGGCGGTGCTCGCGGCGGCGGCGCACGAGCTGTGGCGAGGCCGCGGGAAGGCGGGCGAGGTTTCCCACAGCCTGTGGACGGGCGCCGCGCTCGCGCCGCTCGGCTGGGTGGCGTACGTGCTGTGGGTCGGACACCGCGAGGGCGACCTGCTCGGCGGCTACTTCGCGGTGCAGCGGCGCTGGGGTTCGCGCTTCGACTTCGGGCACGGCTCGCTGCGGTTCGTCCGTCACCTGCTGCTGCACGGGGACCGTTTCGTCTTCCCCATGACGATGGTGATCGTCGCGGTGTCCGTGGTGCTCTACGCCCTGCTGCTCGCCGACCGTGCCCCGCTGCCGCTGCTGGTGTACAGCGGTGTGCTGCTGCTGGTCGCGCTCGGCGGCTCGGGATTCTTCGAGTCGAAGCCCCGTTTCCTGCTCCCCGCCTTCCCGCTGCTGCTGCCGCCGGCGCGGGCGCTGGTGCGGACGGCGAGAGCCCGGCCCTGGCACGCGACCGTGGTGGTCGGCGCCCTGGCCGGGCTCTCGTTCGCTTACGGGGCGTATCTGGTGGTCATCGCCCACACACCCCTGTAGCGGACCGGACCCTGTGGCGGACCGGGAGGAGGAACCTACTCCTCGTCGTCCTCGGGCTTGTCGGCGTCGTTGACCTCCTGCTCGAGGCCGAGCTGCTCGACGAGCCACTTGTCGAACTCGATGGCGGCCCGCACCCAGCTGACCGTCGAGGAGACGAAGTGCTCCAGGCTCACGCCCGTGCCGATCAGCATCTGGGCCTCGCCGATCAGGCGGACGGTGCCGTCGTCGTGCGTGTGGCTGTAGACCTTCGGCCACAGCGTCCGCCGGTTCCAGTCGTCGATGGACTCGAGCAGCTGGTGCTTGGCGTCGATCTGGTGCGGCCGGTCATAGAAGGTCCGCACCGAGAAGACCTGCTGGTCCCCCTCGCCGCGGAACATGAAGTACGTACGGAACTCCTCCCACGGCGCCGCGAGGTCACCCTCGTCGTCGACGACGTACTTCAGCTCCATCTGGTCGAGGAGTTGCTTCACAAGGTCCTGATCCGGGACGACGGGGCCCGCCGGCCCTTGGGGCTCGGGCTCGGGCTGGCCCCCGAAGTTCGGAATCGAGGACGGGTCAATGGACATACCTGGAAACTCCTGCGGTCGTCTGGCTCGTCCGGCCGTCTCTGAGACCAGACGTACACCTCCCACCCTCTCTCTCTTCACCCGTGAGCGGCAACCTCATCCGCCGACGCGCCGGGCGCGGCCCCGGCGGAGTGCCCCCCGGGGCCGCGCTCGGAAACGTCTTCGCGGGCTACAGCGTCTTGCCCGTGGCGGGTCCCACGATCAGTCCGTCGCCGAAGGCGTCCACCCGGACCGTGTCGCCGTCCTTGACCTCGCCGGCCAGGATCTCCTTCGCGAGACGGTCACCGATCGCGGTCTGCACGAGGCGGCGCAGGGGGCGGGCGCCGTAGGCCGGGTCGTTGCCCTCGTCGGCGAGCCAGGCGAGCGCCTCGTCGGTGACCTCCAGCGTCAGACGCCGTTCGGCCAGCCGCTTGGCGAGGCGGTCGATCTGGAGCCGGGCGATACGGCTCAGCTCGTCCTTGTTCAGGGCCGAGAAGACGACCAGGTCGTCGAGCCGGTTGAGGAACTCCGGCTTGAAGGAGGCCCGGACCACCTCCAGGACCTGCTCCTTCTTCTCCGCCTCGCTGGTGATCGGGTCGACCAGGAACTGACTGCCCAGGTTCGAGGTGAGCACCAGGATCGTGTTGCGGAAGTCGACGGTGCGTCCCTGACCATCCGTCAGGCGCCCGTCGTCCAGCACCTGCAGGAGCACGTCGAAGACCTCGGGGTGGGCCTTCTCCACCTCGTCGAGCAGCACGACGCTGTACGGCCGCCTGCGCACCGCCTCGGTGAGCTGGCCGCCCTCCTCGTAGCCGACGTAGCCGGGCGGGGCGCCGACCAGACGGGCCACGCTGTGCTTCTCGCCGTACTCCGACATGTCGACGCGGATCATGGCCCGCTCGTCGTCGAAGAGGAAGTCGGCGAGCGCCTTGGCGAGTTCGGTCTTGCCCACGCCCGTCGGACCGAGGAAGAGGAACGAGCCGGTCGGGCGGTCCGGGTCGGAGATGCCGGCCCGGGTGCGCCGCACCGCGTCGGACACCGCCCGCACGGCCTCCGACTGCCCGATCAGGCGCCGGCCCAACTCCTCCTCCATGCGCAGGAGTTTCTGGGTCTCGCCCTCCAGGAGGCGGCCGGCCGGGATGCCGGTCCAGGCGGCGACGACGTCCGCGATGTCGTCGGAGCCGACCTCCTCCTTGACCATGGTGTCCTTGGACACCTCCTCCTCGGCCTCGGAGGCGGCCTCCAGGTCCCTTTCCAGGGTGGGGATCTCGCCGTAGAGCAGCTTGGAGGCGGTGTCGAAGTCGCCGTCGCGCTGGGCCCGTTCGGCCTGGCCCCGCAGCTCGTCGAGCTTCTCCTTCAGCTCACCGACCCGGTTGAGGGACTGCTTCTCCTTCTCCCAGCGGGCGGTCAGGCCGCGCAGCTCCTCCTCCTTGTCCGCGAGATCGCGGCGCAGTTTCTCCAGCCGCTCCCGCGAGGCCGGGTCGGTCTCCTTGCCGATCGCCAGCTCCTCCATCTTCAGCCGGTCGACACCGCGCTGGAGTTCGTCGATCTCGACGGGCGAGGAGTCGATCTCCATCCGGAGCCGGGAGGCGGCCTCGTCGACGAGGTCGATGGCCTTGTCGGGCAGGAAGCGGGAGGTGATGTACCGGTCGGAGAGCGTGGCGGCCGCGACCAGCGCGCTGTCCGCGATCTGCACCTTGTGGTGGGCCTCGTAGCGGCCCTTGAGTCCACGCAGGATCGCGATGGTGTCCTCGACGGTGGGCTCGGCGACCAGCACCTGCTGGAAGCGCCGCTCCAGGGCGGGGTCCTTCTCGATCCGCTCGCGGTACTCGTCGAGGGTGGTCGCGCCGACCATACGCAGCTCGCCGCGGGCCAGCATGGGCTTGAGCATGTTCCCGGCGTCCATGGCCGAGTCGCCGCCCGCGCCCGCGCCGACGACCGTGTGCAGTTCGTCGATGAAGGTGACGATCTGGCCGTCGGAGTCCTTGATCTCCGCGAGGACGGTCTTCAGCCGCTCCTCGAATTCACCGCGGTACTTCGCACCAGCAACCATCGCGCCGAGGTCGAGGGCCACAAGGCGCTTGTTCTTGAGCGACTCGGGCACGTCCCCCTTCACGATCCGCTGGGCGAGCCCCTCGACGACGGCGGTCTTGCCGACGCCCGGCTCACCGATCAGGACCGGGTTGTTCTTGGTGCGGCGGGACAGCACCTGCACGACCCGGCGGATCTCCTGGTCCCGGCCGATGACCGGGTCGAGCTTGCCCTCGCGCGCGGCGGCGGTGAAGTCGGTACCGAACTTCTCGAGTGCCTTGTACTGGCCCTCCGGGTCGGGTGTGGTCACCCGGCGCCCTCCCCTGGTCTTCTGGAACGCGTCCAGCAGCTTCTTCGCACTGGCCCCCTGCTGGGAGAGTACGTCGCCGGCCGCGCCGCCCTTGGCGGCGATGCCGATCAGCATGTGCTCGGTGGAGAGGTACTCGTCGCCGAGGTCCTTGGCCCGCTCGCTCGCGTTGGCGATGACGGCGAGCAGCTCCCGGTTGGGCTGCGGCGGCGCGACCGTGGAACCGGTCACGCTGGGCAGCCCGGCGAGGATCTTCTCCGCGCCCGCCCGTACGGCGGCCTGGTCGGCGTCGACCGCGGCGAGGAGGTCGACGATGTTCTCGTTGTCCTCGCCCTGGAGCAGTGCGAGGAGCAGGTGGGCAGGGGTGAGGTCCGGGTTGCCCTCGGACACGGCACGGCCGCTGGCCGCGTTGATCGCGTCCCGGCTCCGGTTGGTCAGCTCGGCGTCCACGTTCGCTCTCTCCTCCTGGCGTCAGCTGTCGACCACGTCGGACACGTTGTCCACGTCTTCCACATTTTCCAGTGCTGACTCAGTCAACGTACACAAAGTTGAGTCTAATCCACTCAAGGTCCTGCGTATAAGTTCCCGCTCATGGCCAAGTACCCGCAAGACCCCGCCGCCCCCGACACGTCGTATCTCGGCTTCTGGCAGGAACGGCACCTGTGCACGCTGACGACCGCCCGCGCGGACGGCAGCCCGCACGTCGTACCGGTCGGAGTGACATACGATCCCGGCCGGCGATTGGCTCGGGTGATCGCCGACAAGTCCAGCACCAAGGTGGGCAACGTGCTGGCGGCCGGGGATGCGGGGGCCAGGGTCGCCGTCTGCCAGGTGGACGGGCGCCGCTGGGCCACCCTGGAGGGCCGCGCGTACGTCCGCACCGACCGGGAGCGGGTCGCGGAGGCGGAGCGGCGGTACGCCGAGCGGTACGGCCGGACGCCCGGACCGAATCCGACCCGTGTGGTGATCGAGATCGAACTGACACGGGCGATGGGGCGTGGATGAGTGCCGTGCGCGGAGAGTGACCACCGCCACGACTGATCGTTTTCAGCCACGACCCGATAGGGCTGATACCCGGAAAAAGCACCGGAAACTGCAGCGGCGTCACCGTGTTCAGGTCACGGTGACGCCGCTGCGGGGGGAAGTACCTGCGCGATCTGTTACGACGGGGGAATCGCGTCAGGCACTGCGGGGGGTGGCTGAGATGGTCGGCAGGTCCGGCACGTCCGGCTCCACCAGCTGATGGTCCCGCTGGTCCAGGTTCACAAAGATCATTCCGTACCGGATGGCGCACCGTACCGGCTGCGGCGCCCCCCGAGGCCGCCGCAGACACCGGTATGCCCGCAGGTCCTCGTCCTCGTCGCGGGTCACGACCACCGGCTCGCCGAAGACCGTCACCATCAACGAGTCACCGGCGTGGGGGATCGCGGTGACCAGGTCGATGAAGTGCCAGCCCGAGCGATAGGCCGTGGCCATCTCGCGCCGGAAGGAGCGGTCGTCGGGTGGGGTGGTCATGCCGCCGTGTCCTTCGGGACGATGCTCCACGACAGGTCCCCCGCCTGAACGCTGCTCCAAGAGAGGTCCGGAGGTGCAACGGCCTCACCGGTGGAGTCTGGCTGGGTGGCCGGTTCACTGCTCCAGGAGAGGTCCAGGGCACCGTACGCACCGAACACCAACCCAGCGGAGAAGGCGACAGCGAGCACCGAGCGAACCATTCTCTTGCACATAGTCGGCTACGTCCTCACTTCCGTGGCTACTCTCCCCCGCCGTCACCAAGACGATGGCTCATTCAGTCAGGCGAACACCACAGGGTCGATGCATCATGTTCCTGCACGTTCAGGACCCTGGGGGGTGGAGCTTTGCCATCAAACAACCCATACCGGACACATCCTCATACCGACACCGAGTTGTGTGCCGACGGCAGGCGGCTTTACGCCAGCGCTCTGCGCTTCGGACGTATCGCCCGTACGGAGGTCGAGCCGGCTCCCTGTCTGATGGACTTCGCGCTGCTCCACCCCGATCCCGACGACGCCAACTGGCTGCGCCCGGTTCCGCCGGCGGCGGCGCTGGCGCAGCGACTGCACCCCCTGGAACGGGAGATCCAGGAGCGCAGGAGCCTCGCGGTGCAGCTGACCGACTCCTTCGAGCCGTTCATGGCCATCAGTGCCCAGGATCTGCCCACCACGCACGCCATCACCGTGCTCGAGGGCATCAACCGGATCAACTCGGCGATCGAGCTCGCCCTCACCGACTGCCGGTCGGAGATCCTGACGGTCCAGCCGGGGGGCGGCCGCAGTGAGCACTCGCTGACCGAGGCGCTGGAGCGGGGGCGCGCCGTCATCGCGCGCGGCATCACCATGCGGACGCTGTACCAGCACACCGCCCGGCACAGCCAGGGAACCCTGGCGTACGCCGAGCTGATGGCCAAGGGCAACGTGGAGATACGAACCCTCGAGGAGCTCATCGAACGACTGATGATCTTCGACCGTACCGTCGCCTTCATCCCGGCCGCGGACGACAGCGCGGTCGCTCTGGAACTGCGCCACCCGGGCCTTGTGGACTACCTGGCCAAGGTCTTCGAACAGCTCTGGGCCCGCGCGGTCCCGCTCCTCGAGGAGACCCCGTACGCTCCCCCCACGGACGGGATCAGCGGCGTCCAGCGGTCGATCGCCAAGCTCCTGGTCGAAGGGCATGTCGACGAGGCCATCGCCCGCCGGCTCGGCATGAACGTGCGCACCTGCCGGGCCCACATCGCCAAACTCGCGGCCGCCCTGGGCAGCGGAAGCCGGGCGCAGCTCGGCTTTCTCATAGCCCAGTCGGGGATCCTGGACCGCGGCCACTGACCGGTGCGGGCCCGCCCGGGAGGGTGCCCGACGAGAGGAGACCCAGAAGTGACCCCGGCGCCGCACCCGGAGCACGGTCCGGAAGCCCTGTGCGCCGCAGGGACGGAGCTGTACGAGCGTGCCCTGCGCGAGGGCCACGTCCACGGCGCCGACGCCGAGGCGGCCCCCTGCCTCGTCGACCTCGGCCTGCTGCACCCGGCCGTCACCGACCTCGACACGCTGGAGCCCGCCTCCCCCGTGGTGGCCCTGCACCGGCTGCTGCGCGCCTCGGAGGAACGCATCGCCGACGAACGGCGGCGCGAACAGCGGCTGGCCGAGGCCTTCGAACCGCTGCTGCGGATCGGCGTCCGCCGCACCCCGGGCGACGCCACCCCGGCGATCAGCGTGTTGAGCGGATTCGACCGGATCAACCTCGCCATCGCCCACGCCATGGCCGACGCCTCCGCCGAACTCCTGGCCATCCACCCGCACACCAGCCACACCCGGGCGCGCCCCGAGCGCCACGCCGAGGCGCTGGACCGCGACCAGGACCTGCTGGACCGCGGCGGCCGCATCCGCACGCTCTACCAGCACACACTGCGCTACGCGCCCTCCGTCGTGGCCCGCTACGAACAGCTGCGCGGCGACGTCGAGGCCCGCACCCTGGACGAGGTGACCGAGCGTCTGCTCGTCGTCGACCGTGCCGTCGCCTTCGTTCCCGGCAGCAAGGACCGCTCGCTCGCCCTGGAGGTCCGTCACCCGGCCCTGGTGGACTACTTCGCCACCACCTTCGACCGCCTGTGGCGGCTGGCCGACCCCATGCACCCGGAGGCGGCCCCGCAGCCCTCCCGCAACGGCGTCACCCACCGCCAGCGCGCGATCGCCGCCCTCCTGGTCGAGGGCCACACCGACGCCGTCATCGCGGACCGCCTCGGGATGAACGTCCGCACCGCCCGCGTCCACATCGCCAAACTCGCGGCGACGCTGGGCAGCGAGAGCCGGGCGCAGCTCGGCTACCTCATCGGACGGTCCGGGATCCTTGATCGGGAAGAGTGAGGGAGGCGACGTCGGCGGGACCTGACGGTCCGTCCAGGCCGACCTGGGCGATCCGGACGCCCAGTTGGGTACGGCTGGCCGCGCCCAGGGTCTCCGACAGCCTCGCGATGTGGGCACGGCAGGTGCGCACGCTTATGCCGAGGCGTTCCGCGATCACGGCGTCCTGGTGGCCCTCCGCGAGGAGCGCGGCGATGGACTGCTCGCGGTGGGAGATGCCCTCGATCCCGGTGTCGGGCAGCGGGGCGGTCAGCGGGATCGCCAGGCGCCACAGCCGCTCGAAGACCGTCACCAGGTACTGGACCAGGGCCGGGTGGCGCAGCTCCAGGGCGAGGGTGCGGTCGGCGTTCGCGGGGATGAAGGCCACCTTCCCGTCGAAGAGGATCAGCCGGTCGATCACCTCGTCGAGGGTGCGGGCCTGCACCGAACCACCCATCAGCTCCAGGTAGTTGATCAGGCCCTGGCCGTGCCGGGCGACGTGGGTGTACAGGTCGCGCATGCGCACACCCCGGCCGCGCAGCGCCAGCGCGCGGTGCAGGCCCTCGGTGAGTTCGTGCTCGGGACGGATGCCGCCCGGCTGCACGGTGAGGACCTCCGTCGTACAGGCCTCCGTCGCCTCGTCCATCGCCGCCTGGATGCGGGCGAGGCCGTCCAGGACACGGATCGCCGAGCCCTCCGCGCCGGCGGCGCGGGGCCGCGGGCCGAGGCCGGCGTACCACTCGACGGCCGCCACCGCCGAGCCCACCATCCGCTGGCTCGCGCTGACCTCGTCGTACACCCCGCGCAGCAGCCGCGTCATGACCTCCTGCGGGGAGGTGGGGACCAGCCAGTCCATGTCGTCGGGGTCCGGGTGCAGCAGCGCCAGTTCCAGCAGACAGGGCACCGGTTCCGCGTCCCGGCGCGGCACGCGGCCCCGCCGTACGGCCCGGGAATACACGCGATCCCCGGTCTCGCACAGTCGGTCAGCACCGTGTGGATGCTCGTCCGTCCCGTGCCCGGCCATCGCCCATCCCACCCCCGGTTCCGGTCTTCCGCAGCGCCACTATGCGCGGACCGGACCCGCTCCGCAACACGGCTCCCCCCGGTACGGGCAGGAGAAACCACCGATTTCTCCCGCTATCCCCGGGCCCCCGCCGGGCCGGTTGCAACAAGCTGCGGTGGTGGGCGCCGTCGGCCCCGGGGCCGGGCGGACACCCGCTTCCCCGGCGGCCGGCATCCGCCGCGGGTGGACGCCCCACCCGCCGTCCGTCCGCGGCGCCCCACCCGCTGTCCGTTCGGAGCCCCGAACGCCCGGAGTGCGCCGTTCCGCGCGTGCGCCGCCGGAAATGCCGGAGTGATCGTCACGTTACGTACCGCCTCTAACGTCCCCTCATGGCGGACATATTTGACGCGTACGCGTTGGCCGACGCGTGGGACGAGATGTTCGAGCGGCCGGGTGAGGTCAGGACCGCCTACGAGCCGGTGCTGGCGGCACTGCAACCGATCGAACCGAGCGAACTGCGCTTCCGGGCCGACCAGATGGCCAGGGCGTTCACCGACCGGGGCGTGACCTACGCCTTCGCGGGCGAGGAGCGGCCCTGGCCGCTCGACCTCGTCCCCCGGATTCTGGACGCCCTCGAATGGGATCTCATACAACGCGGGGTGGCCCAGCGGGTCAGGGCCCTGGAGGCGTATCTCGCCGACGCCTACGGGCCGGCCCGCGCCTTCGAGGACGGTGTCGTGCCCTGGCGGCTGCTCCTCAACTCGCCGCACTTCCACCGGGCGGCCCACGGGATCGAACCGCCGGGCGGTGTACGCATCCACGTCGCCGGCATCGACCTCGTCCGGGACGAAGCCGGCGACTTCCGGGTGCTCGAGGACAACGTGCGGGTCCCCAGCGGGGTGTCGTACGTCATCGAGAACCGCCGGGCCATGACCCGGATCTTCCCCTCGCTCTTCGCCGAACAGCACGTGGTGCCCGTCGACGGGTACGCCCACCGGCTGCTCGGCGCGCTGCGGGCGGCCGCGCCCGACGGCGCCGGAGATCCCCGGGTGGTCGTCCTGACACCCGGTCCCAGCAACGCCGCCTACTTCGAACACGCCCTGCTGGCCCGGCTGATGGGCGTACAGCTGGTCGAGGGGCACGACCTCGTGTGCCGGGGCAACCGGGTGTGGATGCGGACCACGCGCGGCGAGGTGCCCGTGCACGTCGTATACCGGCGCCTGGACGACGACTTCCTCGACCCGCTCCAGTTCCGCCCCGACTCGGTGATCGGCTGCCCCGGCATTCTCGGCGCGGCCATGGCGGGCAACGTCACACTCGCAAACGCCGTCGGCAACGGGATCGCCGACGACAAGCTCCTGTACACCTACGTCCCGGACCTGATCCGGTACTACCTCGGCGAGGAACCGGTGCTCCCCAACGTGGAGTCCTACCGGCCCGACGAGCCCGGCCAGTTGGACGCCGTGCTCGACCAGATCGACCAGCTCGTCATCAAGCCGGTCGACGGCGCCGGCGGCCAGGGCATCGTCATCGGCCCCAAGGCCGACCGGGAGACCCTCGACCGCACCCGCGAAGCCGTCGCCGCCGACCCGCGCGGCTTCATCGCCCAGCGTCCCGTCGCCCTGTCCACCTCCCCCACCCTCGCGGGCGAACGCATGGCACCCCGCCACATCGACCTGCGCCCCTTCGCCGTCAACGACGGCAACGACGTCTGGGTCCTGCCCGGCGGACTGACCCGGGTCGCCCTCCAGGAGGGCAACCTGATCGTCAACTCCAGCCAGGGCGGCGGCTCCAAGGACACCTGGGTGCTGGCCGACGGACCGGCCCGGCAGCCCGCTCCGGTGAGCGCCGGCTCCCTGCCCGAGGTCGCCCCCCGCCAGCTGGGACCCGACGGCATCCCCACCGTCGTACAGGAAGGGGCGCAGCAGCAGTGAACGACGTGATCCTCTCCCGCATAGCCGAGGCGCTGACCTGGACCGGCCGCTACGTCGAGCGGGCGGACGCCACCGGGCGCATCCTCGACGCGTACCTCCACCGCATGCTGGAGGACCCCTGGCGCGACGAGGACGCGGCCTGCCGGTCGCTGTACGCGATCCTCGGCGTCGACGCGGGCGGTACCCGCGTCGACATGCAGCAGGTCCTGGACCAGCTCGCCTTCGACGCCCGCTCCACCTGCTCCATCGAGGGCGCGCTGGGCGCCGCCCGGCTGAACGCGAGAAGCGCCCGCGAGGCGGTGTCCTCGGAGATGTGGGAGTGCCTCAACTCCACCTGGCACGCGCTGGCCGACCAGCGCCTCGCGGCCCGCCGCACCGGCCCCTACGGCTACCTGGAACTCGTCCGGCGCCGCGCGGCCCTGTTCTTCGGCCTCGCCGACTCCACGATGAGCCGCGACGACAGCTGGCGTTTCGTCGTCCTGGGCCGCAGCCTGGAACGGGTGGACATGACCGTACGGCTGCTGTCCGTGCGGGTGCTGGATGCCGCCCACGCGCCCGACTGGCCGACCCTGCTCAGCGCGAGCGGCGCCGACGAGGCGTACGCGCGCGTGTACGGCGGCTTCGGCGACACCCCGCGCGTGGCCGAGTTCCTGCTCCTGGACCGGGACTTCCCGCGCTCCGCGCTGCACGCGCTGACCACCGCCGAGGAGTGCCTCACCGCCCTGGGCCGCCCGCGGCAGGACCCGGCGCGCCGCCCCATCGGCCGGCTGCGCACCCGGCTCGAGTACCTGGACACGCACGCCCTGGAAGAGCAGCTCCCCATCCTGCTCATGGACCTCCAGACCGCCTGCATCGCGTCGGCGGAGGCGGTGGCGGAGCGGTTCTACCCGAACCAGGGGCCCGTCGAGTGGGCCTCGGAAGGAGCGTGAGCATGACCACGCAGACGATGACGCAGGCCACCCGGCGCCTCCGGATCCGGCACCTCACCCGCGTCGCGTACGCGCAGGCGGCCGTCTCCTCGCACAACGAGGTCCGCATGACCCCGCTGACGCTGCCCGGCCAGACCACCCTGGACGCCCGGGTCACCGTCAGCCCGACGGCCACCACCTGGTCGTACTGGGACTACTGGGGCACCCAGGTCACCGGCTTCGACCTGATGGACCCGCACGCCGACCTCACCATCACGGCCTCCAGCCTGGTCGAGACCCACCCGCCGGGCCCGCTCCCCGAACCGCCCGGCTGGGCGGCGGTGGCCGAACGCACCGCGAACTCCCGCCTGTCGGAGTTCGCCGACGCCACCACGCGGACGACGGTGCCCGCGGGGCTCGTCGAGACAGCCCGGGACGCGGTCGCGGGGCTCGACCCGCACGAGACCGCGGTCGCCGTCTCCGCGCTGGTCGCCGACCGGGTGTCCTACCTGCCCGGCACCACCGGCGTGACCACCTCCGCCGCGGAGGCGTGGGAGCTGGGCGCGGGCGTCTGCCAGGACATCGCCCACGTCACCATCGCGCTGCTGCGGGGCCTCGGCCTGCCGACCCGCTATGTCTCCGGCTACCTCCACCCCGAGCGCGAGGCGGAACTGCACCGGCCGGTCGCCGGGCAGAGCCACGCGTGGGTCGAGTACTGGGCGGGCGACTGGTGCGGCTACGACCCCACCAACCGGACCCGGGCCGACGAGTCCCACGTCGTGGTCGGACGCGGCCGCGACTACGACGACGTCACCCCGCACAAGGGCGTCTACCGCGGAGTGGCCGGCGGCCCACCGGAGGTCACGGTGGAGTTCACCCGGGTGGCATGACCGCGGTGACGCACCCGGCGCGGCGGCGCGGCCGGGGTCGTTCGTTCGGATCAGGGCGGATCAGGGAGCGGTGCCAGGGCTCGCGAGCCCGCCTGATCCGAACGATCCGAACGATCCGAACGAGAGGCCCTAGTTCAGGCCGATCGCGGCGCAGGCGCTCTTGTACTTGCTGGTGCAGATGTCGGACACCTTGTAGATGCCGTCCGCGACGACGGTGCTCTTGATGTTGTCCTTGGTCAGGGCGACCACGGGCACGAGCTGCGCGGGGATGGCCTTGTTCGTGGGGCTGTCGACGCTGTCCCGGGCCAGGGCGTCGAACTGGATGTCCTTGCCCTGGACCTTGGCCACGGCCATCTCCGCGGCGGCCTCGGCCTCACCGGGGTACGGCTTGTAGACGCTCATGTACTGCTGGCCGCCGACGATGCGCTGCACCGCCGCGAGTTCCGCGTCCTGGCCGGTGATCGGGGGCAGCTTGCTGACGCCCGCGGCCTCCAGCGCCTTGATGATGCCGCCGGCCATCGCGTCGTTGGCGGAGTAGACGGCGGCGATGTTGTCCTTGCCGATCTTGTCGATCGCCTCGGTCATGTTCGACTGGGCGGCCTCGGGGCTCCACTTGTCGGTGTCGAAGGAGTCGGAGATCGTCACCTTGCCCTCCAGTTCGGAGAGCGCGCCGGTCTTGAACTGCTTGGCGTTGGGGTCGGTCGGCGAGCCGTTCATCATGACGACCTTGTCCGAGGTGTCGGCCTGCGTGCCCAGCGCCTCGATCACGGACCGGCCCTGCACCTCACCGACGAGCTCGTTGTCGAAGGACACGTACGCGTCGATCGGCCCCTCGGCCAGCCGGTCGTAGGCGATGACCGGGATACCCGCGTCCTTCGCCTTCTGCACCCCGTCCGCGATGAGATGCGCGTCGACGGCGTCGAGCAGGATGACGTCGACCTTGTCGTCGACCATCTGCTGCAGCTGGCCCGCCTGCGTGTCCGCGTCGGCACCGGCGTTGGCGTACACGGTCCGGCCCTGCTTCTTGGTGAGGGCGGCGACCTTCGCCTTGATGATCGGGTAGTCGAACTCGGCGTACCGCGTGTTCGTCTTCTCCGGCATCAGGACACCCACGGTGACGTCGTTGCCCTTGGTCGGGCTCGCGTCCGCGCTGTCCCCCGAAACCCCCAGGGCGCCGCACGCGGCCAGCGAAAGGGTCATTGTGGACGCGGCCACGGATATGGCGATACGGCGCATGGGGGTGCTCACTTCTGGTGCCTTCCGGACGTGGACGCAAATTGCGACCCAGATGACTCAAAAGCCAACGCGGACGCGCCCCCCAGCGTCAAGCGAAACTACTTAACGAGATGGCAACGCCACACTCCGCTTTGCATGTGAAGACGTGAGGGATTCGCCTCCGAACAGTTTCACGGACTCTACACCTCGCCGCGGCAACGGGCGTCGGCGATCCGTACAACGAACGGGCACCGGTCTCGCGCCGCACGTGAAGGGGCCCGGGGAGTGCTCCCCGGGCCCCTTCACGCGTGCGTGCCTGCGGACGGGTCAGTCCGACGGCTGCTGTCGCTTGGGTCTCCACACCACCAGCGCGCTGGTCTGCTGGACCTCCTGATACGGGACCAGGTCCCGCCGGTAGGAGGCGTGCACCGCGGCCTCGCGCTGCTGCATCGCGGCCGCCGCGCCGTCCAGGGCGGCTTCCATCTCCGCCACCCGGGACTGGAGGGCGGCGACCTGGTTCTCCAGCTCGATGATCCGCTTGATGCCGGCCAGGTTGACGCCCTCGTCCTGGGACAACTGCTGCACCTGACGGAGCAGTTCGATGTCGCGGGCCGAGTAGCGGCGGCCCCGGCCGGCGGTGCGGTCGGGGGAGACCAGGCCCAGACGGTCGTACTGGCGCAGTGTCTGAGGGTGCAGGCCGGAGAGCTGGGCCGCCACCGAGATGACGTAGACCGGGGTTTCCTCGGTCAGTTCATACGGGTTGCGTCGACGACCGTCCATCTCGCATCAAGCTCCCTTCGCGGCCTGGAACAGCTCCGCCCGCGGGTCCTCACCCGCGGTCGCCTCGCGATACGCCTCCAGCGCGTCACGAGCCTTCCCCGACAGATCCGTCGGAACACTCACCTCCACGGTGACCAACAGGTCGCCGCGCGTGCCGTCCTTGCGGACCGCGCCCTTGCCACGTGCGCGCATGGTGCGGCCGTTGGGCGTGCCCGGCGGCAGCTTCAGCGTGACCGGCGGCCCGCCCAGGGTGGGCACCCTGACCTCGCCGCCGAGGGCCGCCTCCGTGAACGTCACCGGGACGGTGACGGTCAGGTTGTCCTCCCTGCGGCCGAAGACCGGGTGCGTGTCGACGTGCACGACGACGTACAGGTCGCCGGCCGGGCCGCCGCGCTCGCCGGGCGCGCCCTTGCCGCGGAGGCGGATGCGCTGGTTGTCGCTCACCCCCGCCGGGATGCGGACCTGCATGGTCCGGGACGACTTGGCGCGCCCGCTGCCGTGGCAGACCTCGCAGGGGTTCTCCGCCATCAGGCCGCGGCCCTTGCAGTCCGGGCAGGGGTCCGTCAGCGAGAAACCGCCGCCGGAGCCCCGGGCGACCTGGCCGGTGCCGACGCAGGTCGGGCAGACCCGCGGGTTGCCGTTCTTGTCGCCGGTGCCGGAACAGGCCTTGCAGGGCTGCTGACTCGACATGCGCAGCGGGACCGTCGCGCCCTCGATCGCCTCGGTGAAGCTGAGGGTGACCTCGGACTCGATGTCCTGGCCGCGCCGGGGGTTGGTCCGGGTGGTGCCGGTGCCGCCGCGGTTGAACAGGCCCCCGAAGACGTCTCCGAGTCCGCCGCCGAAGCCGCCGGCTCCGCCCTGGGCCCCGCCGCCCTGGGCGCCGCCTCCGAAGAGGTCGCCCAGGTCGAAGTTGAAGGAGCCGCCGCCCGCGCCCGGCCCCGGACGGAAACCGCCGTTGCCGAAGAGGGCGCGGGCCTCGTCGTACTCCTTGCGCTTCTTGGGGTCGCCGAGGATGTCGTTCGCCTCGGAGATCTCCTTGAAGCGCTCCTCGGCCCTGACGTTGCCCTTGTTGGCGTCCGGGTGGAACTCGCGGGCGAGCTTCCGGTACGCCTTCTTGATCTCGGCCTCGGTGGCGTCCTTGGGGACGCCGAGGACCTTGTAGTAGTCCTTCTCGATGAAGTCCTTGGTGCTCATCCCCGACGCCCCTCCTTTCTCATCGCTTCAAGCTCAGCCCTCGTCCGGGCCACCGCTCTCCTTGTCGTCGGCCGCCTCGGTCGCCTCTTCGGCCTTGCCGGCCTGCGCTCCGGGCTGGGGTTCGGCCACGGCCACCCGCGCGGGGCGGATGGTGCGTTCGCCGAACCGGTACCCGGGCTGAAGAATCGCCACGCACGTCGTCTCGGTGACGTCCGGTGCGTAACTGTGCATCAGGGCTTCGTGGATGGTCGGGTCGAAGGGCTCGCCCTCCTTGCCGAACTGCTGAAGTCCCATCTTGGCCGCGACGGTCTCCAGCGACTCGGCGACGGACTTGAACCCGCCGACGAGTTCGCCGTGTTCCCGCGCGCGGCCGATGTCGTCGAGCACCGGCAGGAGTTCGGTCAGGAGGCTCGCGATGGCGATCTCCTTGACCGTGACCCGGTCCCGTTCGACCCGGCGGCGGTAGTTCTGGAACTCGGCCTGGAGCCGCTGGAGGTCGGCGGTGCGCTCGTCGAGTGCTTTCCGCGCCTGGTCCAGCTGGGCCGTCAGGCCGGCGATCTGTGCTGCTGATGAGTCCCCGGCCGGGGCCGCCCCCTCCTTGGGGGCGGCCGCGGGCTCGGCGTCGTCAGAGGTGGCGCCGGAAGGGACGTCGGGCTTCTCCTCGAAGCCCGGGGTCTCCTCCGTCACGCGGCACCGTCCTTGCGCTCGTCGTCCACGATCTCGGCGTCGACGACGTCGTCGTCGGCCTTCGGGGCCTCGGCGCCCGAGGCGTCGGCGCCACCCGCACCACCCTGAGCGGCCTGGGCGTCCGCGTACATGGCCTGGCCCACCTTCTGGGAGACCGCGGCGACCTTCTCGGTGGCCGTGCGGATCTCGGCGGTGTCCTCGCCCTTGAGCGCGGCCTTCAGCTCCTCGACGGCGGCCTCGACCTCGGTCTTGACCTCGCCCGGGACCTTGTCCTCGTTGTCCTTGAGGAACTTCTCCGTCTGGTAGACGAGCTGCTCGCCCTGGTTGCGGGTCTCGGCGGCCTCGCGGCGGGCGTGGTCCTCCTCCGCGTACTTCTCGGCCTCCTGGCGCATCCGGTCGACCTCGTCCTTCGGCAGCGAGGAGCCACCGGTGACGGTCATCTTCTGCTCCTTGCCCGTGCCCAGGTCCTTCGCGGTCACGTGCATGATGCCGTTGGCGTCGATGTCGAAGGCGACCTCGATCTGCGGGACACCGCGCGGGGCCGGCGGCAGACCGGTCAGCTCGAACATCCCGAGCTTCTTGTTGTACGCCGCGATCTCGCGCTCGCCCTGGTAGACCTGGATCTGCACGGAGGGCTGGTTGTCCTCGGCGGTGGTGAAGATCTCGGACCGCTTGGTCGGGATCGTCGTGTTCCGCTCGATGAGCTTCGTCATGATGCCGCCCTTGGTCTCGATACCAAGCGACAGCGGGGTGACGTCGAGCAGCAGGACGTCCTTGACCTCACCCTTGAGGACACCGGCCTGCAGGGCGGCGCCGATGGCGACGACCTCGTCCGGGTTCACGCCCTTGTTGGCCTCGTTGCCACCGGTCAGCTCCTTGACGAGCTCGGCGACGGCGGGCATACGGGTGGAGCCACCGACGAGAACGACGTGGTCGATCTCGGACAGCTGGATGCCGGCGTCCTTGATGACGTTGTGGAACGGCGTCTTGCAGCGCTCCAGCAGGTCGGCCGTCAGCTGCTGGAACTGGGCCCTGGTGAGCTTCTCGTCCAGGTGCAGCGGGCCCTCGGCGGACGCCGTGATGTAGGGCAGGTTGATCGAGGTCTCGGTGGACGAGGACAGCTCGATCTTGGCCTTCTCGGCGGCCTCGCGGAGGCGCTGGAGGGCCATCTTGTCCTTGGCGAGGTCCACGCCGTGACCGGACTTGAACTGCTGCACCAGGTAGTCGACGACCCGCTGGTCCCAGTCGTCACCACCGAGGTGGTTGTCGCCGTTGGTGGCCTTCACCTCGACGACGCCGTCGCCGATCTCCAGCAGGGACACGTCGAAGGTGCCGCCACCGAGGTCGAAGACGAGGATCGTCTGGTCGTCCTTGTCGAGGCCGTAGGCGAGCGCGGCCGCGGTGGGCTCGTTGACGATGCGAAGGACGTTGAGACCGGCGATCTCGCCGGCTTCCTTCGTCGCCTGGCGCTCGGAGTCGTTGAAGTAGGCCGGGACGGTGATGACCGCGTCCGCGACCTTCTCGCCGAGGTAGGCCTCCGCGTCGCGCTTCAGCTTCTGCAGGATGAAGGCGCTCATCTGCTGCGGGTTGAAGCTCTTGCCGTCGAGCTCGATCTTCCAGTCGGTGCCCATGTGACGCTTCACGGACCGAATGGTCCGGTCCACGTTGGTGACCGCCTGACGCTTGGCGACCTCGCCGACAAGCACTTCGCCGTTCTTCGCGAAGGCGACGACGGACGGCGTGGTCCTGGCACCCTCGGCGTTGGTGATGACGGTGGGCTCGCCGCCCTCCAGAACGCTGACGACGGAGTTAGTCGTGCCCAGGTCGATGCCGACCGCACGTGCCATGGTTGATTCCTCCAGCAATGACTTGAGTGGAACAGGCTCAAGTGTGCATCACCGTTCCCGCTCGGTCAACAGAGCTGAGTCGAAGAGGCTCAACTCTTATCCGCTCCTTACACGCAACTGCCCGTTGACCTGCACTGATGCGGTACGAGTGGATGGCCGCGGCGGGTGATCCGGCTGCCGACGAGCCCCGTACACCTTGATCCTCAGCAGCGGGAGGACGACGACCAGGGCCCCGCCCGCCACCCAGAACGCCCCCGACTCCGCGACCCAGCCGAGGTGCTGGAGCACTCCGACGAGTACCCCGGAGAACGAGCCGACACCGAGCAGGATCGTCGTGCCCTGCGGGGTGAGCCCGAGCCGCCGCAGCCGGTGGGCGAGATGGTCGGGGCCGCTGCGCAGCAGGGGCCGGCCGGCCAGCCGCCGGGACAGCAGGACGAGCACGACGTCGGCGCTCCCGGCGGCGGTCAGCGCGAACAACACTCCCCCGCTGGAGGCGAGTTCGTACCCGGAGCGGGTGAGCACGGCCGCCGAGGCCAGCACGAAGCCGACGAACAGGGACCCACAGGCCCCGAGGGCGATCCGGGCGGGATGCCAGTTGTGCATCAGGAACCCGGTCAGCGCGGCGGCCAGCACGCTCAGCAACACGGCGAGCCCGTCCATCACCTCGGCGGCGGCACACGCGCCCACCCCGAAGGCGGTGACCACTCCTACGGTGCCGGCCAGCGCGTCGGCGTGGTCGAGCGCCCTGAAGCCGGCGGCCACGAAGACGATCCAGCCCACCGCCAGCAGTCCGGCGGGCAGCCCGGTCTCGTCGTAGGGCACCACACAGGCCGCGGCCACGACCGTGCCGCCGAACAGGAACCGGGCCTTGACCCGCCGCATGTCGGCGACCAGTCCGAGGGCGGCGACGGCCGCGCCCGCGACGAGAAGCCGGCCCGTGCCGAGGAGCGGCGCGACCCCCGTCCAGTTCCCGGCCGCCGCCACCAGGCAGGTGGCGAGCACCACGGCCACACCGCCGAACAGCGGAACCGGCCGCTGCCGCCGGCGGTCGACCGCGCCGAGACGCAGGGCGGGGACCCGCAGCAGCGCGGCGAGCACGGCGGCGAGCAGCAGGGCGGTGGTGGCGGCGGCGATCCCGTAGAGCACGAAACCAAGCTAATCCGAATGTGATGATATGTGGTGAATTGACCCCGGGATCCGCGCGCCGCAGCGCCACAGTTACTGAGGCAGCCCTCAGTAGCACAGATCACCGCACGGCTGACTACAGTGCGGCGCAGGATGCGGGTAGTCTCAGAGAACCGCATAAGTTACCGCTTAGTAATCTCGCTCGAAGAACGCCTCGCAGGCCCGAGGAGCCCCCGAAATGCAACTCGCCGCGATCATCGTGTCGCTGGTCCTGACCGTGGTCGGCGTGGCACTGCTCGCACGCGCCGTCGGCCAGTTCGTCCGGTACTTCAAGCTCGGCCAGCCCGTGCCCGCCGGAAGCAGGACCGACAACCCCTACTCGCGCAGCGTCACGCTGGTGCGGGAGTTCCTCGGCCACACCCGGATGAACCGGTGGGGCATCGTCGGCTTCGCCCACTGGTTCGTGGCGATCGGCTTCCTGACGCTGCCGCCGACCATCATCACCGCGTACGGCCAGCTCTTCCAGGCCGACTGGACGCTCCCGGTGATCGGCGGCTTCCTGCCGTACGAGCTGTACATCGAGTTCATCGCCGCGATGACCACCCTCGGCATCCTCACGCTGATGGTCATCCGCCTGCTGAACCTGCCCTCGCGGCCCGACCGCAAGTCACGGTTCGCGGGCTCGAAGATGGGCCAGGCGTACTTCGTCGAGTACGTCATCCTCACCATCGGCCTGGCGATCTACGTGCTGCGCGGCCTCGAGGGCGCATTGCACCACGTGGACCACTTCGAGGCCGCGTACTTCGCCTCGTACCCGCTGGTCCTGGCCTTCAAGGGACTGAGCGTCGCGACGCTGCAGAACCTGGTCTACCTGGCCGCCATGATCAAGCTGGGCACCACCATGATCTGGATGATCACGGTCTCGCTCAACACGAACATGGGCGTCGCCTGGCACCGCTTCCTGGCCTTCCCGAACATCTGGTTCAAGCGCGAGGCCACCGGCGGGACCGCCCTCGGCGGCCTCCAGCCGATGACCTCGGGCGGCGAGCCGATCGACTTCACCGACCCCGGTGACGACGACGTCTTCGGCGTCTCCCAGGTCGAGCAGTTCTCCTGGAAGGGCCTGCTGGACTTCTCCACCTGCACCGAGTGCGGGCGTTGCCAGTCGCAGTGCCCCGCCTGGAACACGGGCAAGCCGCTGTCCCCGAAGCTCCTCATCATGTCGCTGCGCGACCACGCGCACGCCAAGGCGCCGTACCTGCTCGCGGGTGGCGGCAAGTCGATGGAGGGTGAGGAGAAGGCGTCCGAGGAACAGCTCAAGGACGTGCCCGCCGCCGCGCTCGCGGAGGCCGAGCGGCCCCTCATCGGCACCGCCGAGGAGAACGGCGTCATCGACCCGGACGTCCTGTGGTCCTGCACCACCTGCGGCGCCTGTGTCGAGCAGTGCCCGGTCGACATCGAGCACGTCGACCACATCGTCGACATGCGCCGCTACCAGGTGATGATCGAGTCCTCGTTCCCGTCCGAGGCGGGCACGATGCTCAAGAACCTGGAGAAGAAGGGCAACCCCTGGGGCCTGGCGAAGAAGCAGCGCCTGGAGTGGACCAAGGAGGTCGACTTCGAGATCCCGGTCGTCGGCCGTGACATCGAGGACCTCACCGAGGTCGAGTACCTCTACTGGGTCGGCTGCGCCGGCGCCCTCGAGGACCGCGCCAAGAAGACCACGAAGGCCTTCGCCGAACTCCTCCACATCGCGGGCGTCAAGTTCGCGATCATGGGCGGCGACGAGAAGTGCACCGGCGACTCCGCCCGCCGCCTCGGCAACGAGCCCCTGTTCCAGGAGCTCGGCATGGAGAACGTGGCCGCGCTGAACATGGCGTTCGGCGAGTCCCTCGACGAGGAGGGCGAGGTGGACGAGTCGACGAGGAAGCCGAAGTCGGCGAAGAAGATCGTCGCCACCTGCCCCCACTGCCTCAACACCATCGGCAACGAGTACCCGCAGCTCGGCGGCGACTACGAGGTCATCCACCACACCCAGCTGCTCCAGCACCTGGTGGACGAGGGCAAGCTGGTCCCGGTCACCCCGGTCGAGGGCATCATCACGTACCACGACCCCTGCTACCTGGGCCGCCACAACAAGATCTACACGCCCCCGCGCGAGATCATCGCGAGCGTCCCGGGCCTCCGCAACGAGGAGATGCACCGCCACAAGGAACGCGGCTTCTGCTGCGGCGCCGGCGGTGCCCGCATGTGGATGGAGGAGCGGATCGGCAAGCGCATCAACAACGAGCGTGTCGACGAGGCCCTCTCCCTCAACCCGGACATCGTCTCGACGGCCTGCCCGTTCTGCCTGGTCATGCTGACCG
This sequence comes from Streptomyces sp. NBC_00289, assembly GCF_041435115.1. Taxonomy (NCBI): domain Bacteria; kingdom Bacillati; phylum Actinomycetota; class Actinomycetes; order Kitasatosporales; family Streptomycetaceae; genus Streptomyces; species Streptomyces sp. NBC_00289. The sequence goes on from NZ_CP108046.1 coordinate 4,984,840, forward strand.
ACTCGGTCAACGGCAAGAAGAACGACGGCAAGGCCAAGGAGTCCATCCAGGTCGTCGACGTCGCCCAGCTGCTCCTGGAGTCGGTGCGGACCCCGGCCGACGACGAGCCCCCGGCGGGCTCGGTCGACTCGGAGAACGAGCCGGAGCCGCAGCCGGTCAAGTAGTCCCGGCGCAGCACCCCCGACGCCCCCATGTCCCGCCCGGACATGGGGGCGTCGCCGTGCGCCCGGACAACGAGGACGCCGCCGCCGGTGACGGAATTCGTGTGGCGGCCCGGCGGTCCGGAATTCACCGAACTCTTGTACAACCCTTACCCTGCGCCGCAGGTCTCTTGATCGTCGGCCCCGCCGAGCAACCGGGGACGGCTGAGCCACCCGCCCCCGCCCCGAGCCCGCTCCGCATTCCCCATCGCATCCGCCGAGCCCGCACCCGCACGGGCCCGGTGTCCTTCCTGGAGTCCGTCTTGCGCAAGCGCACCCTCCTGACAGTCGCCACTCTCACCACCGGCCTGCTCACCGCCCTGCCCGCCACCACGGCCACCGCTGCGCCCTCGGGCCTGCCCGGGGACTTCAACGGTGACGGCTACCGCGACGTCGCCATCGGCGCGATCAGCGCGAACGTCGGCTCCGTACGCAACGCCGGTGCCGTCGTCGTCCTGTACGGGTCGGCCTCCGGCGTCTCGGCCGCCAAGAAGACCGTGATCACCCAGAACTCCACCGGTGTCCCGGGCGCCGCCGAGGACGGCGACCGCTTCGGCGGCAGCCTCGCCGCCGGCGACCTGGACGCCGACGGCTACGCGGACCTGGTCGTCGGCGCGCCGAACGAGAGCGTCGGCGACCGCGACGGGATCGGCACCGCCACCATCATCTGGGGCGGCAGATCCGGCCTGACGGGCGGCTCGTCCCTGCCGCAGTCGTCGGCCGAGCTCAGCGAGTGGGGCGGCTACTCCTCCGCCATCGCCACCGGCGACTTCAACGGCGACGGCAAGACGGACGTCACGGTCACCGGCCAGAGCTACACCGGGGTCTACCGGGGCCCCTTCACCCGCACCGGCACGCCCGTGAACCGGACCGGCGTGTACGAGGTCGGCACGACGTACGAAGTGATCGCGGGCGACCTGACCGGCGACGGCGCGGCCGAGCGCGTGTACCCGTACACCGTCAGCGGCGACCACGGCGGCGTCATCGGCTACCTCGGTTACGACCCCGGGGACGAGTCCCACCCCGAGTCGGACTACGCCCTCACCGACCTGCCGAACGCCGACGGTCACCAGGGCGCGGTCGGCGACATCAACGGCGACGGCTACGGCGACCTCGTCCTCGGCGACCACGAGGACCCGCGCGGCGACAAGCCCACCGGCCACAAGGGCGGCCAGATCAGCGTCTGGTACGGCGGCCCGGACGGCCCCGACCCGGAGCAGAAGCCGACCGTCATCCACCAGGACACCGCGGGCGTGCCCGGCGCGGGCGAGACCGACGACCTGTTCGGTTCGGCGGTGGCCGTCGGCGACGTCAACGGCGACACGTTCGCCGACGTCGCGGTGGGCGCCTTCGGCGAGGACAACGGCACGGCGAAGGACTCCGGTTCGGTGACGATCCTGTTCGGCTCTGCCTCCGGGCTGAAGGGCTCGGGCGCCACGTCGTACACGCAGAACACCGCGGGCGTGCCCGGCAGCAGCGAGACCGGCGACGGCTTCGGCATCTCGATCCGGCTGGTCGACCTCGACAAGAACGGCAAGGCCGAGCTCGTCACCGGCGCCGGCTACGAGAACGGCTACGGCGCGGTCACCGTGCTGCGCGGCACCTCCACCGGCCTGACCACCACCGGCGCCAAGTTCCTGAGCGCCCGCGACCTCACCCTCAAGGGCGGCGCCGACTTCGGCTGGGTGATCGGCCAGTGACGTACCGCGGACTCGCCGTCCTGCTCGCGGCCTCCCTCACCCCGCTCGCCCTCTCCGCCCCGGCCGCGAACGCCGCCACCGCCGCCGCCACTTGGGACTTCAACGGCGACGGCCGGGCCGACCTGGCCGTCGGCGCCCCCGGGGCCACCGTCGGCGGCAGGGCGAGGGCGGGTGCCGTGTCCGTCGTGTACGGCGGCTCGGCCGGCCTCAAGCCCTCGACGTACAAGCTGATCACCCAGAACTCGGCCGGCATACCCGGCGCCGCCGAGACCGACGACGCCTTCGGCTCGTCCGTCGCCTCCGCCGACCTCGACCGTGACGGCTACGCCGAACTCCTCGTCGGCACCCCCGGCGAGGACGTCGACGGCGACACCAACGACGGCACCGTGCTGATCGTCTGGGGCGCGAAGTCCGGCCTGTCCGGCGCCCGCACCCTGGTCAACCACAACCAGCGCGAGAACGACCGCTACGGCAAGGCGCTGGCCGCCGGCGACTTCACCGGCGACGGACTGCCCGAGGTCGCGATCGGCTCGAGCGGGCGGTTCGGCCTGAACTTCGTCTCCGGCCCCTTCACCAGGACCGGTGACTTCGGCGGCGGCAGCGGCGGCTCCTTCGCGTACCTCTCCCACCCGTACTCGACGTCGTACGGCATCGAGTACCTCTCCGCCGGGGACGTCACGGGCCGCGGGTTCGCCGGCCTGGTCGTGCACGGGCGCGAGGAGGGCACCGACGACGCGGTCACCACCCTGGTGGACGGCAGCATCGGCAACTTCGTCGACTGGCTGCGGGACCTGCCCGGCGGTTACGTCTCCGCCGTCGGCGACATCGACCGCGACGGCTACGCGGACATCGTGGTCGGCAACCACCGCGAGCCCTCCGCCGACCCCGCGGGCGCGAAGGGCGGCAAGGTATCGGTGCGCTACGGCGGCCCGGACGGCCTCGACGCCACCCGCGCCCCGGTCACCGTCACCCAGGACACCCCGGGCGTCCCCGGCGCCGCCGAGACCGGCGACGCCTTCGGCTCCGCCGTCTCCGTCGGCGACATCAACGGCGACGGTTACGCCGACCTCGCGATCGGCGCCCCGGGCGAGTCGACGGGCACCGCGACGGCGACCGGCTCGGTCACCGTCCTGTACGGCTCGGCGACCGGCCTGACCACCCAGGGCGCCAGGACCTACACCCAGAACACCGCGGGCGTGCCCGGCGCCGACGAGAAGTCCGACCGCTTCGGCGGCCGCACCGCCCTGCTGGACCACTCGGGCGACCGGCGTGCCGACCTCAGCGTCGCCGCACCCGGCGAGAACGCGGGCGACGGCTCGGTCCGGTCCCTGCGCGGCACCACCACCGGCCCCGCCACGTCGGGCGTCACGGACTTCGGCCCGTCGACGACGGGCATCTCGACCACCGGCAGCCCGGCCTACGGAAAAACGCTGGGCGGCTGATCCCGCGACACCGGCGCGGGCCGAAGCGGCTCGCACGTTCGTCGTACTCACGTACAACCCTTACCCGCCGACGGAGGTCTCCTGATCGTCGACCGCCTCGTGAACCCACGGACGAACCACGGACAACTCCCGGCCCCGTCCCGGCGTACGCGAGGCGGCCGCACCCCATCGACTCGGATGCCCCGCCAGGCATCCCGCGCCGCAGGAGAACCCGCATGCACACGCATCTGCGCATCACCCTCGCGACGGCCGCCGCAGCCGCGCTGACGGGCGGTCTGCTCACGTTCTCGGCCACGACCGCGACCGCCGCGGACTCCACCTCCGTACCGCAGGCCGACTTCAACAAGGACGGCATCGGCGACGTCGCCTTCTCCGCCTCCGGCGCCTACGTGAACGCCAAGAAGGGCGCCGGCCAGATCGTCGCCCTGTACGGCACCAAGGACGGGGTGTCGGACGGCGACCTCTCCGGCGACCTGTCGGGCGACACCCCCAGCTCCACCTTCAGCCAGAACTCCTCCGGCATCCCCGGCGCCGCCGAAGCGGGCGACTCGTTCGGCTCGGACTCCGCGTACGCCGACTTCAACGGCGACGGCTACGACGACCTCGCCGTCAGCGCCCCGGGCGAGGACTCCGGCACCGACAAGGACGCCGGGCTCGTCATGATCCTCTGGGGCTCCGCCGCCGGCCTGCACGGCGGCTCCGTCGTCGCCGACCCGGCGGGCTCCGCGCACGACTTCTGGGGCAAGAACCTCGCCGCCGGCGACTTCGACGGCGACGGCAAGGCCGACCTGGCCGTCGGCAGCAACACCGCGACCGTCCACGTCCTCAAGGGCGGCTTCGGCCCGACCGGCACGCCCGGCGGCACCTACACCGTCAAGCCCCCGATCATGGGCACCGACGCGGGCGGCCCCCTCAACCTGACCGCCGGCAACATCAACGGCGGCCAGGAGACGGACCTCGTGGTCGACGGCTACGAGACCGCCAGCGACTACGGCTGGAACCGCAACTACTACATCCCCGGCTCCGCGAGCGGCCTGAACACCGCCGGGGCCGAGCCCCTCAAGCCCGGCGTGATCACCGCGATCGGCGACATCGACGCCGACGGCTACGGCGACATCGTCAGCGGCGCCTACTGGAACACCACCACGCAGGACGGAACCCCGGTCCCCGACTCCGGGAAGGGCGGCAAGGTCTGGGTGACCAAGGGCTCCGACGGCGGCCCGCTCACCGGCGCCTCCACCGGCATCACCCAGGACACCGCGGGCGTCCCCGGCACCGCCGAGGGCAACGACTTCTTCGGCTACGAGCTGGACCTCGGCGACGTCGACGGCGACGGGTTCCTCGACCTCGCGATCGGCGTCGCCGGCGAGAACATCGGCACCGACGCCAACACCGGCGCCGTCACGGTCCTCTACGGCTCGGCGAGCGGCCTGGACACCACGTCCGGCGCCCAGTCCTTCTCCCAGGACACCGCCGGCGTGCCCGGCACCGGCGAGGACGACGACATGTTCGGCATCGACGTCAAGCTCGACGACGTCACCGGCGACGGCAGGGCCGACCTCCTCGTGGGCTCCGCCGAGAACGCGGGCAACGGCCTGGTCACCTACCTGCCCTCCAACGGCACGAAGATCACCGCGACCGGCTCCGAGTCCGTGGCCCCGCAGTGGACGGACGTCGTGACGACGGGCTCGCCGTACTTCGGCGCCAACTTCGCCGACTGAGCCGCCGTCCACCGGCCGGGGACCGTCGTCCTCCTCCCCGGCCCTGACCCCGCCTCTTCCCGGATCGGATCCCGCATGCGCAAACGCGTCCTCCTGGCGGCCGCCGCCCTCACCACGGGCCTGCTCACCGCCCTGCCCGCCGGCACCGCCTCCGCCGAACCCGCCGGGTACCGGGGCGACTTCAACGGCGACAACTACCTGGACCTCGTCATCGCCGCGCCCACCGCGAAGGTCGGCGGCAAGTCCGGCGCGGGCTACGTCGCCGTGGTCTACGGCTCCCCGAGCGGTCTGCGAACCGACCGGCGCCAGATCATCAGCCAGGCCACGCCGGGCGTACCGGGCACCCCGGAGACGTCCGACTACTTCGGCGACCGCCTGACCACCGGCGACCTGGACGGCGACCTCAACACGGACGTGATCGTCGGCGTGCACGGCGAACAGACCGGCTCGGACGGCGAGTCGGGCGTGATCACCGTCCTGTGGGGCAACGACGCCGGCACCACGTGGAAAGCGTCCAACCTCACCGCCCCCCTCCCCGCGAACCGCAACGAACTCGGCTGGGACGTCGCGACCGGCGACTTCGACGGCGACGGTCACCTCGACCTGGCCGCCGTCAACCTGGCCTCGCCCGAACTGAACATCTTCCGCGGCCCGTTCACCCGCAACGGCACGTCCGTCACGGCCGCCTCGCGCATCGGCATCGACACCTACGAGCAGACCGGCGTCAACGCCGACAAGCTCGTCACCGGCGAGGTCAACGGCGACGGCAGGACGGACCTGCTGGTCATGGGCCAGGAGGAGACCAGCACCGGCGACTACCGCACCCGCAGCGTCCTGTACACCGGCTCGGCCACCGGTCCGGTCGCGGGCAAGAAGCTCGCGGGCGGCTACGACGCGGCCATCGCCGACGTCGACAAGGACGGCCACGGCGACATCGTCACCGGCAACTTCATGGAGAAGTCCGCCACCGAGCCGAACGGCGGTACCGGTGGCGCGATCACCGTCACCTACGGCGCCGCCGGCGGCCTGAGCACCCGCACCCCGGTCCGCATCACCCAGGACACGGCAGGCGTGCCCGGCAGCGCCGAGAAGGGCGACGCGTTCGGCTGGAGCCTCGACGCGGGCGACACCAACGGCGACGGATACGCCGACATCGCGGTCGGCGTCCCCCAGGAATCCCTGGGCTCCAGGACGCACGCCGGATCGGTCGTCGTCCTGCGCGGCTCCGCCTCCGGCCTGACCGGCAGCGGTGCCAAGTCCTTCTCGCAGGACACCTCCGGCGTCCCCGGCGGCGCCGAGTCGCGTGACTACTTCGGCGACACCGTCCTCCTCGCCGACAACAGCCGCGACGGCCGCGACGAACTGACCGTCGGCGCCCGTGGTGAGAACGGCGGCGCGGGCGCGGTGTGGTCCCTGCGCGGCTCGGCCGGCGGCATCACGGCCACCGGCGCCAAGTCCTTCAGCGGCACGACCCTGGGCGGCCCCTCGGGCCTGTCCTACTTCGGCAACGGGCTCGCCTCCGACTGACCCCGCCCGGACTTCTCGGGGGACCGCGCGTAACCCGTACGGCGGTCCCCCGACAGACCTCCGGGAATCGGCCCTCACACCCCTTAAGGGCAATGCCGTTGCTTTTGGCGTGGGCGTAGGCTGCTTGGGAGTGGGGCCTGGGGGTGGTTGGGGTGGCTTCGAGCGCGTCGGACTTATCGGGTCTTGGTCTGCTGACGTGGGTGTATCCGCCGGGGTTGGTGGACCGGGTGGTGGCCGCGTGTGGTCGGGCAGAGCAACGGAGACGGCTGCTTCCTGCGCGGTTGGTGGTGTATTTCGTCCTGGGGCTGGCGCTGTTTTCGCCTGCGCCTTATCTCGAGGTCATGAGGCATCTGGTCGCGGGTCTGCGAGGGCTGGGACTGTTGGGCGACTGGCATGTTCCGGCGAAGTCTTCGCTATTCAGAGCACGGCAACGGCTCGGTTTTGAACCGCTGCAGGTGCTGTTCGCGGCGACCGCGAAGCCGATGGCCGACGAGTCGACACCGGGCGCGTTCTGGCGGGGTCTGCGGGTGTTGGCCGTCGACGGGACCTGCTGGGACGTCGCCGACACGGAAGCCAACGAGGCCGCGTTCGGGCGTCCCGGCAGCGGCCGCGGAGCAAAGCGCAGTGCGTTCGTCCAGGTGCGGATGGCGGCGCTGGTGGAAGCGGGCAGCCATGCGGTGCTCGATGCGGAACTCGCCGGCTGCCGGACCGGTGAAGTCACCCTCGTCGGCCGTCTGCCCCGATCCTGCACTGCGGGCCAGCTGGTCCTGGCCGACCGCGAATTTCTCGGCGTCCCGCTGTGGCGAGCCTTTACCGACAGCGGCGCCGACCTGCTCTGGCGGGTGCCGGCCAACCGCGTCCTGCCCGTGAACAAGCTATTGCGTGACGGATCGTGGCTCTCCAACATCCACGCCACCACCGACCCGGCAAAACGGGACCCGGTGCACGTCCGCGTGCTGGCCTACCAACTCAAAGGCACCAGCGAGGACGCTGCGGCAAGCAACTATCGCCTGGTCACGACGCTGTTGGACGCCCGCCGCTACCCAGCCCGGCAGCTGGCCGCTCTCTATCGGGAGCGCTGGGAGATTGAGTCCGTCTTCGCCGAGATCAAGACCTTTCAACGCGGTGCGAGGGTGGTCCTCAGCAGCAAGACACCAGACGGTGTCCTCCAACAGATCTGGGCTCACCTCCTGGTCCATCACGCACTGCGGGAACTCATGCTGAGAACCGCAGCCACCCGTCAACTCGACCCGGACCGGATCTCTTTCACCGAAACTCTGCGTTCCGCCCGGCGCAGTGTGACCGTCACGCCGGGCGGTTTTTCCCCCTGAGCTCCTGGTCCGAGCACTGCAGGTACTCCAAGAAGACCTGCTGGAAAGACTTCTGCCCGCCAGACGGCTCCGCAGCCAGCCCCGCGTCGTTAAGCGCAAGATGTCCAACTACTGGCTCAAGCGGACTGAACATCAAACCTGGCCCCAACCCACCCACACCGGCACCCAAGCCATCCGCATCAAACGAGCCCGGCCACCCGACCCAGACCCGTAATGCAACGGCATTGCCCTTAAGGGATGTCACAGGTCGGCAGCAAAGCCGGGTCCGGATGGCCGGGCCCGGCCCGTGACTCTCCGGGACCAGGTACGTTCGAGAGCGTGGCTGGATTCAGGATCGGACGCGGCGGCCGGAACAACGGCACTCCGCAAACGCGACCGCAACAACCTCCGTACGGGCAGCAGGCCCCCCAGGGACCGGGACCGAGACAGGGCCCCGGACCGGGAGCGGGCCCGTCGTACGGCTACCCGCAGGCGCCGCAGCCGTACCCGCCGCAGCAGCAGTACGGCGGCGGCGGCGGACAGTGGCCGCAGGGCGGCAACGGGCACGGCGGTCAGGGCGGCGGCTACGGCGACGAGCCGGAGTACTTCGGCGACGGCACCCCGTACCAGCAGGGCGGCCCGGACCCGTACGCCGCCAACAACCCGGGCCACACCCAGGCGTTCTCGGTCGGCGAAGATCCCTACGTCCAGGGCGGAACCTACCGCGCGGGCACGGCCCCGGCCGGCCCGATCGGCCCCCGCCTGCACTGGAAGGAACTGCTGAGGGGCATCGCGACCGCCCCCAACCAGACCTTCCTCCAGATGCGCGACTACACGATGTGGGGCCCGGCCCTCATCGTCACCTTCCTCTACGGCCTGCTCGCCGTCTTCGGCTTCGACGGCGCCCGCGAGGACGCGATAAACGCCACCCTGTCGAACGCGGTCCCGATCGTCCTGACGACGGCCGTGGCGATGGTGCTGAGCGCCTTCGTCCTGGGCGTCGTCACCCACACCCTGGCCCGCCAGCTCGGCGGCGACGGCGCCTGGCAGCCCACGGTCGGCCTGTCCATGCTGATCATGTCCCTGACCGACGCGCCCCGCCTCGTCTTCGCCATGTTCTTCGGCGGCGAGGCGACCTTCGTCCAGGCCCTGGGCTGGGCCACCTGGGTCGCGGCCGGCGCCCTGCTGACCCTCATGGTCGCCCGCTCCCACGACCTTCCCTGGCCGAAGGCACTGGGCGCGTCGTCTATCCAGCTGATCGCCCTGCTGTCGATCGTGAAACTCGGCACGCTCTGACAGCACCACGACGTACGACACAACGGGCTCCCGGCGCACATCACCGGGAGCCCTCACCGTCCCCCGTCAGGCGTCGAGAACCCGCCCGGAACGCCGGACGGGGATCACGGAGCGGCGGGATACCGGTACTGCCCGACCTCGGGATCCGGTGGACCACCCATCCCCAGGTCCTTTCGCATGGCTTCACGGAGTTGCGCGTTCTCCCGCCACAGGTCGGCCCGGCACAGGAGGTAGGCGTCTGCCCTGATGTCGGGATCTTCGACGAGCCGGTCCCGCATCGCGGTCAACGCGTCGCAGGCCCGCACGGCCAGCTGGATGATCTCCGCCGAAGCGGTGAGCGACAGGCTCTGCCGCAGGCGCCAGATGCCCGAGCCGTCGAGAGCCTGATGGAGATCCCCGTAGAGCCGGTCGCCGGTCGGCTGATCGGAGCGAAGGACGACGGTACGCATGTCGGAGTGTCCCCGGCTCAGTGCCATGAGGAAGTCGGAGTACACGACCCGACGCGTCTGGGCCCCTTCTTTCTCCTGGTCACGGCGCCAGCGGAGACGTTCGGCGATCAGCGCGGAGCCCACACCCACCACAGCTCCGGCCAAGGTCCCCACGGGAGATATCCAGTCCACCGGGGAGTGCTACCCAGATGAGGACCACCCGCTAACGGCGCGCGTCCGCTCGACACTTCGCCGACGACGGCGAACACGGAGACAAGCCCCTGCGACGGCGGTTGCTCAGAGAGCCTCGCTGGACGGCGTGATCGGCGCGCCGGGCTTGCGCACCGGGGGTAGCACACTCCACGGGAAGTTGATCCAGGCGTCGGTCCGCTTCCACACGTACTCGCATTTCACGAGCGACTGCGACTTCTCGTAGACGACGGCGCTGCGGACCTCGGCGACCGCGTCGAGGCAGAAGTCGCGCACCAGCTTGAGCGTCTTGCCGGTGTCGGCGACGTCGTCGGTGATGAGGACCTTCTTGTCGGAGAAGTCGACCGTGTCCGGCACGGGCGCGAGCATGACGGGCATCTCGAGCGTCGTACCCACGCCGGTGTAGAACTCGACGTTCACCAGGTGGATGTTCTTGCAGTCCAGGGCATAGGCGAGCCCGCCGGCGACGAACACCCCGCCGCGGGCGATGCTCAGCACGATGTCCGGCTCGTACCCGTCGTCGGCGATGGTCTGCGCCAGCTCGCGAACGGCGACGCCGAACCGCTCGTAGGTGAGGTTCTCGCGCCCGTCGCCCACGCTCACACCTGCGTCCGGTGGAAGTTGAGGAACGACCGGGAGGCGGTGGGCCCCCGCTGCCCCTGGTACCGCGATCCGTACCGCTCACTGCCGTAGGGGAACTCGGCCGGCGAGCTGAGCCGGAACATGCACAGCTGCCCGATCTTCATGCCCGGCCAGAGCTTGATCGGCAGGGTGGCGACGTTCGACAGCTCGAGCGTGACATGCCCGGAGAACCCGGGGTCGATGAACCCGGCGGTGGAGTGGGTGACAAGGCCGAGCCGGCCGAGGGAACTCTTGCCCTCGAGCCGCGAAGCGAGATCGTCGGGGAGGGTGATGAGCTCGTAGGTGGAGGCGAGCACGAACTCCCCGGGATGCAGGATGAACGGCTCGTCCCCCTCCGGCTCCACGAGCCGCGTCAGATCGGCCTGCTCGACGGAGGGATCGATGTGGGGGTACCGGTGGTTCTCGAACACCCGGAAGTAGCGGTCGAGGCGCACGTCGATACTCGACGGCTGCACCATGGAATCGTCGAAGGGATCGATCCGCACCCGCCCGGCGTCGATCTCGGCCCGGATGTCCTTGTCTGAGAGAAGCACGCCCCGAGGATACGCAAGGCGCGCGGGCCGACCACCATCGGTCGGACCCGCGCGCCCGCACTACTCGGCCGAGAGCCTGCTGCCCACCGCTCCCTACGGCCTCTGCCCGCTCCTCACCACTGCCAAGGTCACCGGCACCACACTGCGGAGCCGGGCACACCGTGGACACCGCAGGAGCCGACCGGGGCCGAGCCGCTCGGCCTGCTGCATCGGGAACGAAGCGGTACTGAACACGTGCCCATCGGCACAACGGACGACGGTGCGCTCCATCAAGTCCAAGAGTCCCTTCCCCAAGAGCCGCATCTGGCTAGTTGCCCTGACGACAAAAGCCACATTACGGGATCAACAGGAGGACCCTGCAGGCGGCACCCCGGCCCACCCGGACCCCGCCCCACATCTCCACCGTACGCCCCAACTCCGGCCCCCCGCAGCCCCGTCACCCCCCTGGAACGCACCCTGGCCCCAGGGCTTCAGCGCCAGGGGCCAGGCATGGGGTAAAGTGACCACGCGTTCCGACACCGGCACCGACCGGCGTCTTACGCGGGTGTAGTTTAATGGTAGAACATCAGCTTCCCAAGCTGAGAGCGCGAGTTCGATTCTCGTCACCCGCTCCATGCGAAACCCCCAGGTCGATGACCCGGGGGTTCTTTGTTGTCCAGACTGGTGGGCGGCTGGCGCACGACAACCGCACCACAGGAGTCCGGCTAACTACCGGTGGGCTTCTCGTCCTGGTGCGCCCGGTCGGCCGGGTGGTGCTTCGCCCGCTCGAGGCGGGCGTAGGTGCCGCCGGGGCCCGGGTGGGGCTCGGCGATCTGCGTACGGCGAGTCACGCTCTACGGCGAGAACACCCGCTATGTGCTTGTCGCCGACCCGTCGAGAGGCAGCACGTGAACGGACTCCCCCGCGGCTACTGGTGCGAGTGCTGAACCCAGAACCTCGACACCGCCCAACCTCCCGCACTACACGCCTCTTTCGACGCCTACTCGCCCGCGCAGGCAGACCGCTGGACAGTCATCGCACTGCGCACGATCAGCCCAGCACTCGACACCGCAGCCTCAGAGCAGGCGTGGGAGTGGCTGCACGAAGGGCACAGCGACACCAGGCGAGCACTACTCCGAGCGGAACCCTGCGCAGTCACCGTCGACCAGGCCGGCACACGCATCACATGGACAGTTCGCCCAGTCATCTTCCTACCGGTCGCACACCGGCGGGGCATCGAACTTCCAGCCCCATGCGACCGACTGAGTTACAACTCTCTCTACTGGTTCAAAGCACCCGGCTCCGCTCCGCCGGACGCGCTTCCCGGCTCTGGCTGCGCCCGCGCTCCTGCCTCCGGCCCGCTCGGCGCTGCCGCCGCCGACGCGCGCCCACATGTGGATAGGGCCGGTGGCCATGCGTCGATCACCGTATAGAGCGCCTGCGGTCAAGACAATGCCTCCGGCGGGGGGGATCGGCCGGCACCGGGATGGAGGGGGCGCCGTTCCCCACTGCAGGCCCGTTATGGAGCTCCCATCCCGTCCACGCCGACCCAGGCAAAGCCAAGCAGACGCGGCCCATGGCGGACGGGATGGGAGCTGGGCCTTGTCTTTGGGCGCCTTGGTCATGTCGAGCAACAGGGCGACGTTGCATGTGACCAGCCCCTCGGGCATGGCCGGGTTGAGCGCGTTACGGAGGACGCGGAGGACCTCGAAGCGGGCGAAGGCGCCGACCTTCTCCCGCGCAGCGCGGCCATGAAGGCGCGGATCTGTGCCGGGGTGAGCTCGAGTAGCGGATCCTTCCCGAGATGAGGCACGGAGGTGGAGCTTCACGTTGGACTCGTACTTGGAGTACGTGTTGTGCTCGCGTTCCGGAGCGACAATGTGCTCCAGCCAGTAGGCGAGCCACTCGCCCAGCGTCTAGGGCCGGGACTGCTGCTTTGCAGGTCCGCCAGTTGCCCGTTCTCGCTCCATAACCGTAACGCGGCTAGTGGATCAAACCTCAGGGGAAGCTCAGAGGATGCCCATGAAACAGTCAAGTGATCTTCACTAGACAGGCAGCGCGTGATCAGGTGATCACAACACCTTCCACCTAACACCACTTCTCCGCGCGCCGGGGAGGTTGGCATGTGCATTACACCTTAAGGGGACCCCATCCATGCGCCGCAGAGTTGCCAACGCCACTCTCACCGCCCTTGCTATCGCAGCAGGATCTGTCATGGTCAGCGCGCCGACCGCCTCGGCCGTCACCTACTGTGACAGCTCTGGCTACACCGCCACCAACGAGCCCATGGAACGGTGCACCTCGCTGGACAACGGCATCCTGGCCGTCCACCAGAGTTCGAGCGGCAACGTCGGCACCGAGTACTACAAGAAGAGCGGATCTACCATCTCCATCAAGCTTGGTTACTCGCGCTCGGGGACCAGCCACTACGCCAGCGCCGTCTCCATCAGCTCGGGCCAGACGAAGCGCAACACGTGGTCGCTGGGGGCCAGCGCCTATTGCTCGAACATAATCGGCCTGATGAGCGCCGGCAGCACGTACCAGACGCCTACCTCGCACTGCTGAACCAGAGCCCCATGGCCCCGCCCGTCAGGGCGGGGCTCTGTCCTCAGTCCCGCTCGCCTTGACCTGACCACGCAAGGAACCGCGCCGTGTTTTCCGCGATCTTCCAGCACCACATCGGCTATCTGGCCGTGTGCACATTGATCGGCCTCATTTGCGGCGGCGCAGCGTGGACGCTCGCCCATAAACGGAGGAACCCTCACGGCGCATGGTGGTCCGGACTCGCCTTTGTTCTCACCGGCGTCCTCGGTGTCACGTTTATGGGCGCCGACTCGGCCAGCGGCGCATGCGTCCTTAGCCATGAATTCGCCGAGCCCTTTCACACCACGCAAGGGTTGTGGAACCTTGCCATGATGGTCCCCGTTGGCGCATGCGCCCTCTTGGCCATCCGTCGCCCGCTACCTGCCCTATTCGGCGTCATCGCGCTGCCCCTGGCCATCGAGTTCACTCAGGCCACCGTCAATGGCCTAGGACGCGTATGCGATAGCTCAGACGCCGAGATGAACATCATCGGAGGTTTGATGGGCCTCGCCCTCGTTGCGATTGTGCTCACGATCCGCCACTCGCTCGCCTGGCAGGCGGGCATAAAGGGGACGTTGATTGCCTTCACGACACTGATCCTCCTGGGATCGGGACTAGCGCGCCCGATGCTCGACTTCACGAACGTTGACGGCAGCAGCCTCGCCGACGCAGACTCCGAGCAGAAGCAGGCCGTTGAGGCCGCCGTGAAAGAGGCATTCGGCGACCGTTACAAGATCGGGCAGCTGTACGAGCAGCCGTGTGGGGACTCGTCATGCACCAACATCATCTTCAACCTGCACAGCCATGAAGACGGACACTCTGAAGCCTTCGGCACGGGGAGCCTTTCCTGGCCGGACAGGAAGCACCTGAACGTACAGCTGGAGAACAGCGACCGGCCTACCGCCATGGGATACCCGGTGGAAGGCGCGAAAGCCCCGTCTAGCGATGCAGCAGCCTCTCGAGTCACGAAGTCGTACGCCCAGCGAAGGTATCCGTGGGCGATAGGCGCGACCATGACAGAAACGGTCCCCGTGGGGGTAAAGGCCGAACTCGGCTGGATCACAGCCTGGAGGTGGACTCACAACAGCGTTCTGATGCCCAGGATGTTGGACGTCCAGGTAGACAGGGCCGGGCGTGTATCTCAGATTGACGTCACCCTTGGCCCGACCCGGGCAGAGATTCCCAAAGCCAAACTTGACGCCGGGCAGGCCGAAAAGGCAGTAAACAAGGCGGTAGCGGCACAACTTCGAGACAATGGAAACACTGGCGCAGAATGGCACAGCAAAGCAGTCACCGTAAAGGCGGTCGAGCAAGACGGCAATTGGCAGCCGAATTGGCTTGTGAACGTGGCGTGGCCCAGCAACGGAGAGAGCGATGCTTCGCAGGAGGCGGCAGCGGTTGACATGTACCGCGTGAACGCCGTCACCGGCCAGGTATACGACAGCGGCGGGCACCTTCTCAAGACCAGCTGACCCGGCGTCAACAAGTTCCGCCCCAGCCCGAGGCCGAACGGGAGCATCCCACCCCTCCCGAGCTGGATGCCGAGCGATGCAATAGAGCCCCCGCACTGGATGGCTCGGGTACTCCTTCGCGTGCAGCTACGGCCGCAATGACAATTAACGAGCGTGTCGCGTCGGCGGCGCCTGCCGCGTCCGCCGTCACCCGGATGTCCCGTCCGTCGATAAGCTCGACGCTCCCATGGTCCCCCATCTCGGCGCTCCGCCCGGTAGGGAATGCCGCGTCCTCCGCCGGCGAAACCGTCCCTGTCGTGGCCGGTCCACCGTCCGTCGCCGTCGCCGTCGCCGTGGGCGTGGGCGTGGGCGTGGGCGTGAGCGTGAGCCTGTGGGGTGGGTGAACGAGACCCGCGAACCGCGGCCCGCTCTGACAGAGGGGGAGCTGTTGGGCCGAGCCCCACCCCGGTGGGGAACCGGGTCTTCCTGAGGGCTCGCTCGGTCAGAGCGGGAGTCGGTAGGGGCCCGTCGAGCAGGCTCCGCCGAGCTCCGACAGGCAGCCCGCGAAGATGCGATCTGGTTCCCCCCGTCGGATGGTGGAGTCATGAACCATCACCACCAGTCCCAGCGGACGACAGAGATCGACACTCGGCTCGTCACGACCGGTGCGGCGCTCACCGCGGCCGGTGCCGTGGTGGCCTGCGTCGGCATGACTGTCGCGGCCTCCGCCGTGTTCGCAGCAGGCCGGCGCATGATCCGCGACATGGACGTGCCCCCGACCCAGCAGGCAGCCATGAAGTGGCGGCAGGCCAAGGAGGCGTCCCGAGCGGGCATGCAGGCGTGGCAGTCCACGTCCGACGCCCACAGCGGATCTCCCGCCCGCTAGGCCCGCCGAAGCCACTCCGCCCACCGGGTCTCCCGGCCCGGTGTCGGTGGAGTGACGTCTCTTGCAGGTGAGTGCGGGATTCCCAGGGGGAACGGGACCAGGGTTCGTCCGACCGGCGACAACGTGATCATCGGTACCTGGGCCCGTCGGCGCGGCGTCGTCGGTGGACGACGCCGCCGGCGACGTCACCTCGGCGGGCGACCGCGTCGTTCAGCGCATTCACCGCGAGCCGTGCCCGCATCCGGCTGGAGATGGAGTTGCCGACGATCCCGCCGGAGAATGCGTCCTTGACCGCGCGAAGACACAACTCGCCTTCATTGGTGAGGTGTTCGGTGATGTCAGTCAGCCACAGCTCGTTCACCGCGCCGGCGGCTCGACGAGCGCCGCCACCTGGCGGTGCTTACGCTTGACATCGCCGGGCCTCGAGGGGGATTCCCGCGTTCAGCGGGGCGCCTCGGCTCCCTACAGCACTGAAAGGCTGTCCACCATGGCCACCGCATCTGAGACTCCCGTACTCGACACGCTCGCCGCCATGACCATCGACTCCATCGAGCACTGCCACCTGGACAAGCGCTCGCTCATCCAGGCCCGCATTGCCGCACTCGTGGCCATGGACGCGCCGGCAATCTCCTACCTGGCCCACATCGACCCTGCGATGAAGTCCGACTTCACGATCGAGCAGTTGCAGGATCTGCTGGTCGCCATCGCACCCGTCGTGGGAACAGCACGCGTGATGTCGGCCGCAGGCCACATCGCGGAGGCGTTCGGTGTCGCGCTCGCCCTGGTCGAGAGCGAAGCCGTAGCAATGGCCCGGGCCGAAGCCGAGAGCCGTAGCGCTTCATAGAGCGCTGCCCGTGCGCTCCTGAGCGACAAGGGATTCTTGCTCTGCGCGACTCCACGAAAAGCGTGGCTGAGCCAGAGCTGAGGGTGCCCTTGCTCCCCTCCAGGGGAGCGAGGGCACCGTGCGCGTGTGGGCTGTCGTGAGCGGCGTTCGGTTATTGCACGTCCACGAAGTCGCCGGCCGCGTTGACGGGCGGCGTGGTGGAGGTGCCTGCGAAGTTCCAGCGCCAGTAGCCGTCTTCGGACGCGGGGGCGGTGGTCGTCAGGTTGCCGGTGCTGGAGGCGTTCACGGTCTTGATGGTGGTGTAGGTCGTGCTGCCGGCCTTGCGGAACTGGAGCTTGACCGGCTGATTCGCGTAGCCGCGGTAGTCGAGGGTGTCCCAGTTGGCCCGGGTGAGCTTGCCGGTGACGGTGAGCGTCTTGCCCTTGGCGATCGGCTCAGGACCCGCGTTGGCGGTCAGCTTGGAGTGCCGCTGAAGGCGGGTGGTGGTGTAGGTCCACCGCTCGGCCCAGCTGTCGTCGTTGGCCGACACCTGGACACCGACCTTCCATGTGCCGGCATCGGCGTTCGTGAGCCACCAATCCGGTTCGAAGGTGAAGGTCTTCGAGCAGGTGGACGTCGTGCTGCTGGAGGCGACGCAGTCCGCCGGGGTGGTGTTCTCGTTGGGCAGGATGTAGCCGTCGGCGCTGTAGTACGGGTCGGTGCCGTCCGGGCCTTGCCACAGGTAGAAATCCGCATCCCAGATGCCCGACGGGTCGGTGGCCGTCACCGAGACCGTGACCGTTTTATCGGCCGTGTCGACCACGATGTTCTTGCCACCGTTGACGGCGACGCCGCTGATCTGGATGTCGCCCACGGTCTCGTCCGCGTAGGCACCGGGTACGGCGAGGCCGGCCAGTCCGGTGACGGCGGTGAGCAGGGCAAGGGCAGCGCGCTTGCGCATGTATCTCCTTCACGGAGCGATGAGTAGGAACCGCCGGGCGTGGCACGGCGGGGCAGTTGACGCCGCTCAGGGACCGGTGACGGACTTGATCGTGTACGGGAAGGTCTCCTGCTGCCAGATCACCGTGAACCGGGAGCTCGGGCGGGCGTCGACCTGGGGCACGCGGCCATCCGACGTCAATGTCCTGGTGGTGCCGAACGTCCCGGAGCGGCTGATCAGTCGGGCGCTGGTCTTCGTGTAGCTGTACGGAGGCGTCGACTTGGGAACGACCGTGTGGAACACCAGCATGCCGTCGCCGTCGTCGTCGAGGGCCAGGTCGGGCCGGTCGCCGAGACCGAGGACGGTGACGCTGCCACGGGTGCCGCCCGCGGACAGCCGACGGCCGAGCAACTCGAGCTTGCCGTTGTTGTAGCGGGTCCACACGATCATCGAGTCGCCGTCGAGGTCCGTCGCGAGGGCATGGTGGAAGCCCACGTTGTCCGTGGCGGCCGAGATGCGCAGCGGGGCCGCCAGGGTGCCGGTGCGGCTCCAGCGAGAGGCCCAGACCTGCGAGACGGCGCCGCCGCCGGAGTGGTAGCTGATGACCGCGTCGCCGTCCCGGTCGACGCCGACCCGCACCATGCCGAAACCGCCGTACGACGCGATCGGCGAGGTGAGCACCTTCGTCGAGGAGACGGACGTCGAGGTGATCCGCTTGGCCACGACGTCCGAGGCCCGCGCCCAGGCGACGACGAACTGGCCGTTCCGGTCGACGCCGATGGCCGGCTTCTCGGCCGAGCCCGAGCCGAGGGTGATGGGCGCGCCGAGCGTGCCGTCGAGCTTGAGGCGGCGGGCGACCGCGTACCAGCTTCCCTCGCGGGTCTCCGTCCACGCCGCCATCGCGGTGCCGCCCGGGGTCACGGCGACGACCGGGGTGGTCGCGGGCGCCGACGTGGAAAACTTCTGGAGCGGTCCGACGAGGCTGCCGGAGGCCGCGACCCGCCGGCCCACGACCTCGCTGTCCTGTTGCCAGACCACCGCCGAGTCCCCGGTGTCGTCGGAGGCGATCTCCGGCCAGGACACCGCGGCGCCGTCCGGCGACAGGGTGCGGATCGCTCCCGTGGTGCCGCTCGCGAACTTCACCCTGGTCTGGACCCGCTGGTAGGAGTACGTCGTCGACAGGTCGCCGGCCGTCCAGGCCAGCAGGGCGTCGCCCTGGCGGTCGACGGAGACCTGGGGCGAGTCGGCGGCGAACCAGCCGGACGCCGACACGTTCCATGCCGATGTCCACGCCGCCTCGGCGTTGATGGCCATCGTCGCGGTGACCGCAAGCCCGGCCGCCGCAGCGACAGAAGCCCCCGCAAGGAAACGACGCTTCAACGAACGCCGATGACGTGGTGCACGCGGTGCCACCCTCATCCCCCGTTTCACATATCCATGGTTCAGTCACAGCCGTCACAAAGACCGGCTCGGAGTATGCAGCGCACCTGCATGCCGAAACGTCACAGCGCGGTGCGGACCGAGGGAATCGAGGATTGCCTCGTCAGGAACCGGACCACCAGCCGGGGCAGGGCGGGTCAGTGTGAGCGGGGCGCTCGACGCCGCCCGCCGGCCCCTCGGTGGCAGGCCCCGATGTCCGGTCGGCAAGGGCTCGCCTGTTCACCCAACTGCCCTTTAATTCACACGCGTTGACACCCGGCGCCCCGTACGATCCCCTCGCCGCCCGTTCACCGGCGCCCTGCCCGGCACCGGTGAACGGGCATCACCACGGGAGGGATCACTTGACCATGTCCTTCGGCGCGAGATCGCGCGCCGTCCTCGCTTCTCTGGGAACTCTCGGCCTGGCACTGGCCGCCGCCGCGTCACCCGCGAGCGCGGCGGCGGCGACGCCGACCACACCCACCCAGTTGTTCAACGGCTACCGGAACTGCTCGACCGACGCGGACCGGCCCACGTACCTCGGGGCCCGCGAGGGCCTTGTCGTCGAGGGCATCCCCGGAACCACCGACTCCTCCGGCAACTCCCCGGTCACCGTGCGGTACCAGGTCTGGCCGGTCGCCGATCCGACGCACACGACGACGGTCACCCGCGACCGTGTCTTCCCAGGGTCCGAGGCCCCGGGCACCCTGCCCGCCGAGGCGCTCGCCGACGGACAGACCTACGCGTGGCGGGCGCAGACGGTGGCCGGGGGCGCGGCCTCGGACTGGTCGGCTCCCTGTCACGTCACGATCGACAACACCCGCCCGGCGAACGCGCCCACCCTTTCCTCACCGAACTACCCGCCGGACGACTGGAACCAGGGCGGCGAGCCGGTCAGGTTCACGTTGGGCGCCAACGGCGTCGACGACGTCACCGGGTTCGAGTTCTCCTGGCAGCAGGACCTCCCGGTCATCGGCACGAGCATCGGTGACCACGGCGTTCCGCAGCCCGTCGACCCGTACGCGGACGCGCGGTACTTCACGCGCGCCGACGCCCCCGGCGGTTCGGCCACGCTCAGCCTGGTCCCGCCGACCGGCGCCGGCGTGATGACCCTGTGGGTGCGGAGCCTGGACCGGGCCTTCAACGGGTCGGCGATCACCAGCTACACGTTCCGCGTCGGCTCCACCGCGCCCACCGTCACCCCGGCCGTCGCCTCGCCCGAGTTCGGCGAACCGGCCACCTTCACACTCCGGCCCGACGCGGCGCTCCAGTCGACGAGCCCGGTCGTCAGCTACTCCGTGCAGACCATCGGCGGTCAGAGCGACAAGGCCTTCGACGTCACGGCGGCGGCCGACGGCACGGCGGAGGTGAAGCTCGCGCTGGACGGCATCTACGGTGAGCATCTCCGTGTGACCAGCGAAAGCGCGAACGGCTGGGTCAGCGACTCGGCGTCGTGGGGCATCGGCTACGACACCACTCCCACCGTCGCTTCGGACGCCTACCCGGAGAACGGTTCGAGCGGCGGCGTCGGCGTCCCGGGCAGCTTCACGTTCACGCCGAAGGTGAAGGGCGTCGTGAGCTACACGTACTCCTTCAACGGGGACCCGGAGGTCACCGTCGCCGCGGGCGCCGACCACACCGCGAGCCTCGACTGGACCCCGCAGTCCGACGGCTTCCACGACCTCACGGTCTACGCGACGACCCGCTCCGGCATCCGACTGGCGCCCTACGACTACTTCTTCACCGTGAACTGAATTCCGTGAACTGAATTTCGTGAACCGGACTCCGTGAACCGGACCCCGCAACGAGCGCTCGCACCGACCACCTGAACCGACCTCCGGGCCGCGACCCGGCCGACGATTCACGCTGTTTCGGGTTGCGGTTCCGGTTCCGGTTGCAGCGCCGGCGCGGGCTTCGGTTCCCACTGCGTGGTGGTCCGTACATAGCCGTGGATCACCGAGGTCATCATCAGAAGGAGAAGTGGTCCGAACACCAGGGGGTGTTCGGCCATTTCCATCGGCAGATAGCGATAGGACAGCAGGAGCGCGGTGAAGACGGTCGCGCCGTAAGCGACGAGTTGGATTCCTGATCGGTCCCAACCGCGGTCGAGCGAGCGCAGGGCGGCCTCGATCGTGACCGTGAACACCACTCCGGCAATGAGATCCGCGCCGTAGTGATAGCCGAATCCCAGCGTGGCGACGAGGGTGGCGATCAGCCAGAACGTGCCCGCGAACCGCAGAATTCTTGGGCCCTTCCGGGAATGAATGAAGATCGCGGTGGCCCACGCCGTGTGCAGGCTGGGCATGCAGTTGCGTGGGGTGAGCCGGTCGAACGGCATGTGGTGCGGAACGCCGACCGGCGTCGGTGTGTCAGGCCACAGGTCGGCCACCGCCCACGGCGCGCTGGGCGGCGTTTCCGGCCACAGGTGCGCCGACGCCCAGTGCGCGTTGCCGGTGCCGTAGGCGAAGACCGGACCGACCACCGGGAAGATCATGTAGATGGCCGGCCCGAGGAGGCCGATCACCATGAAGGTGCGCACCAGATGGTGACCCGGGAAGCGGCGCTCGACCGCCACGTGACGCAGCTGGTACAGCGCGACGACCACCGCGGCCACCGCGAGCTGGGCGTATACGTAGTTGAGGGCATGGGCACCGAGCGGGCCGGTTGCCGTGAGGACCCGGCCCACCAGCCACGACGGACTGCCCAGCGCGTGGTCGGCGGTCGCCACGTACTGGTCGAGCACCGTCGGGCGGGTCTTCGACGTGATCAACAGCCAGGTGTCGCCCGTCTTACGGCCTGCCACCAGCAGCAGGCCCAGTCCGACGCCCTTCAGCAGCAGGACCCGTTCCCGGCCGGTGCGGCGCGTGACGGCGATGACCGCACAGCCCAGCATCACCCACAGAGCGCCGTTGCCGAAGGGGTGGCCGTCGGTCAGCCGGGCACCGACCGCCCACCGCACCAGCAGGAAGGCGAGGTCGATGCCGATCGCGGCACCGGCAGCGGCGAACCGCTGCCGCCGGCTCAGCACGACCATCGTCAACGCCAGTCCGGCGTACAGCATGAAGCCGGATTTCGGCGGGAGTATCAGCTCCTGCACCTGGCAGGTGATCGGTCCCGGCAGGCCGTAGCGACGCGCGGCGATCTCCAGCGTGATGAGGAACCCGAGTGCCGCCACGCCGGTCGCGGCCCACAGCATCGTCCGCGGTCGACGCCACACGGAAAACGCTGTTCTGCGGTCTATTCGCGAAAACACCCGCGCTGCTATAGGTATCAATTATTTGGCCGATTTGTTATCTATGGGTTGAATTGAGGTCGGTCATAGCGCTGGATGACATGGTTTTCCGGTGCAGGACGGGCGATGGGGGCGTTCATCGGGAGTTCGCACATGCTATAGGAGCGGTGCAAGTGGGTTTCGGTTGTCGCTCGCGGCTCGAGAACCGGCCGCTTCCGCGCTCGACGGTCCTGCGCTCGACGGTCCCGCGCTCGACGGTCTCGTGCCAGTGACCCACCACCGCTGACGACCGGGGCAGGACGCCCGCAGCGAGCGGTCATGAACATGCTGTTAGCCCGCGTGAGGGTGTTCTCGAACTGGGGCGCCTCCTACGACGCGGTCGTCGCGGCCGGTGACATCACCGGCGACGGCCGGACCGACCTCGTCTCGCGCGACACCGCCGGAAACGTGTACCGCAACAGCGGAGACGGCAAGGGATCGTTCGGCGGACGCACGAGGATCGCGACGGGATGGCAGGGGTACAGGGCCGTGATGTAGCCGGACAGGGGACATCACCCCATCGCTCGCGCTGCCGGGCCCGGGGCCCCGTCCCGTCCAGGCCCGGCCGTTCGCCGCTCGGTGAACGGGCGGGCCGGCGGTCATCGGGTCGGGCGCCGGGCAGGCCGCTTCAGGATGTCGGCAGGCTGTAGGCGCGGTCGAAGTGCTGGGCCACCAGGTGTCCCGCTCCGTCGCAGGCGAGTTGCCAGTTGTTCACGCCGGTTTCCCGGCCGTCGGTGAAGTTCCACAGGATGCGGCCCCGGGCGGTGTCGATCGCGTAGAAGCCGGCTCGGTTCTCGAAGGCCGGGACGTAGATCGCGTGGGGGCCCGTGGCGACCGGGTTGTCCACGTTGAGGCGGGGCGTCGGGCAGAACCAGCGCCGGGAGCCGGTTTCGGCGTCGAAGGCGCACACGCCGTAGGGATCCGTACCGGTGACGTACACCGTGTCGCCGGCGGCGCCGAGGGAGGCGAACTGGCCGTGTTCGGCCTTCACCCGCCAGCGGAGCCTGCCGGTGGCGAGGTCCAGCGCGATGAGTTCACGGCCGATGGCGAACACCGTCCCGCCGAGCACCGCCAGGCCCGGCCGGAGGTCGTAGCCGACGGGATACTTCCACCGTACGGAGCTGTCGTCGGTGTTGCGGACCGTCACGTTGCGCAGGCCGTCGGCGTAGACGAACGCCCCGGAGACGATGACCGGCCGCAGCGTGATCCCGACGTCCTCCGCGCCGATCGGGATGATGGCCGTCCGACGGGCCTGCAGGTCGACGCCGAAAACCGTCTCCGTGGACGTCGCGACCCCCTCCTCGTCGGACTGGCGCTGGAGCCGGAGGCCGACGATGGAGACGGCACGGTCGGTGTAGCCGCCGAGCAGCGTGTCGAACCGGAAGTCCGGTCCGAAGTCCAGTGTGAACCGCTCGGTGCCGTCGGCCGGGTCGACACCGATCACCGTCGATCCCGAGCCGAGCGCGACAACGGCGCCGTACGCCAGCAGCGCCGGGGTCGGGGACTGACTGATGCCCCGGTAGAGCCACTTGGGGCGCGTTCCGTCCTTGAGGTCGAGGCAGACCAGGTTGCCGGGGCGGGTCTTCACCAGGGCCGTCCCGTTGGCGAAGACGGCCGGCGCCTGGAGCAACGGATCGCTGCGGAAGGTCCAGTCCGGCTTCGGAGCCGGACCGAGCGGCTGCCCGGCTTGTCCCCCGTCCTTCCTCCGCGTGATCAGTACGGCGCCGCCGCCACCGACGACGACCGCCGTGCCCAGCGACGCGGCGAGGATCGCGCGCCGGGAGACACCCGGCCAGGACGGGGCGCGGTGCTGCCGGGGGGTGGGGGACGGGTTCCGGTGTCCGGGGGAGGTGGGGTGAGTCGGCTCCGCGGGCTCGGTGAGGGTCCGTGACCCGGCCCCCGCCGGGGCGCCGACCACGTCCCCGGGGCCGTGCGTTCCGGCATCGGGTGCCGGACGCGCCGCCTCCGTCGTCGCCGTCGTCATCGCCGTCGTCATCGCGGAGGTCGTCAGGTCCTGGCCCATGGCATGCGCGGCGCCCGCGGTATCCGCGGCGACCGGAGCGCCGGCGGCACCCGCACCATCCGCAACGCCCGGCAGTGAGCCGTCCGCGGCCGCCGAGACCTGGGCAACGGGGGCCGGGTGGGCGGGGAGCCGCGCGGCGTACGCCTGGGCGTGGGACGCCTGGGCATCGGGCCCCGGGGCGGCGGGCTGTGGGACAGAGGGGGCCGGGGCAGCGGGAACCGGGCCGACGGGGGCCGGGACCACGCGGGTTCCGGTCCACGACGCGTCGTCGAGGTCTCTCACGGCCGCCGCGCGGCGGGCGATCGACGCGGTCACCGGGGCCGGGAGCCAGCCGTCTCCGAGAACCTGTTCCGCGCCGCTGGGCGCGCAGGCGGCGGCCAGCCGTTCGGCGGTGATCCGCAGGTCCGGATCCCTCGCGAGACAGAGACTGATGATCTTGTCCAGCGGCTCGGGCACGTCCCTGAGGTCGGGTGTGCCGTGCGCCACCTGGTAGAGGAGCGCGGCCACCGAGGAGCCGTTGAACGGCGCGCGTCCGGTCGCGGCGAACGCGAGCACCGAGCCGAGGGAGAAGACGTCCCCCTCCGGTCCGATCGGATCACCGGTGGCGTGCTCGGGGCACATGTACTCGAAGGAGCCGAACAGCATCCCGGAGTGCGTCAGGTCGTAACCGTCGCTCGCCCGGACGATGCCGAAGTCGATGACCCGCGGACCGTCCGCGGCGAGCAGCACGTTGGACGGCTTCAGGTCGCGGTGCACCAGTCCCGCCGCGTGGACGGCCATCAGCGCCTCGGCGACGCCGGCGCCCAGTGCGAGCGCCGACTCCACGGGGAGCGGTCCGTGCTCGGCGACCGCCTCCGCCAGTGTCGGGCCGGGTATGTAGGTGGTGGCCAGCCAGGGCGTGGTGCCATCCGGCTCGGCGTCCACCACCGGTGCCGTGTACCTGCTGGTGACCACGCTCGCGGCCTCCACCTCGCGACGGAAGCGGATGTGGAACTTCCTGTCCCCCGTCATCTCGGGGCGGATGGCCTTGACCGCGACGACGCGCCCACGCGGGGACGTGGCCAGGTACACGCGCCCCATTCCGCCTGCGCCGAGCCGCGCCACGAGTCGGTAGGGACCAAACTTCTCGGGATCATCCGGGCCCAGTGGTTCCATGACCTCAGCTGCCTGTCCTCGGTGATGACGGGTGCGAATCGGCCCGCCGGGGCCAAGGGCGACCGGTTGTCCAGGCGACTCCCTGCGGTCCCTCCCCCACCGCCCCGCTCGTCCCGAGGCCACGGCCGGCTCTTCCAGAACGCCCGTCCGGCATCCGGGATGCGGCCCTGGTCATGGGTGGAGTGCATGGCGGGGCAGGATCGCCCTGTCAGGGTCTGAGAGCACAGTAGAGGCTGAAGTGGTCGGTGAGTGGCACTTTCTGTGAGCTATTTACAGTTACCTCAACCTGAGCTTTTCTCCACTTTTCCCTCTTTCAGGCGGAGTTGACGGATCGTCAGGTAACTTCCCGAGTCGTCACGAGAAGTCACCCCGGGCCAGACGACAGAAGCGGCCGGCGTCGCCCCGGACTCCGATGCGGGCGGGCGTGCCTGCCGGGTCCGGGGCGAACGTGTACCGGGCGCAACCGTCGGTCAGCCGCTCCACTCGGGGTTGCGCCCACTGGCTCCGAGCGCACGGTGGAAGGCGGGGGCATCGACGGACACGGGCACGGGCGGGCCGAAGCCACCGGTGGCCCGGGCGTGCTCGGCGATCTGCTCGACCGCGCCGAGCGCGGCCCGCGCGGTCTGCTCACCCAGGGCGAAGGGCCGACCGGTGGCACGGGCCAGATCCCAGCCGTGCACGGCGAGTTCCTCCAGCGTGACGGTCGCCGCGAACGCGGCGGGCATCTCTCCCGGACCGAACTCCGTGACCCCCTCGTAGGCCGCCGGATCGGCCCAGGCCACCGCGGCCCGCTCGGCGGCCTCGGCGACGTCCGCCGGTGACATCGCCGGCGCGGCATCCCCGCCGGACCCCGATTCCTTACGGGCGGCCCGTGCGGAGGCCGACAGGGTGCCTCCCAGGTGTTCGAGGAGCTCGGCGACCGTGAACTTCTCGCACGGGGTGCGCCCGCCGAGCTGCTCGGACCGGATGGCGGAGACCGTGGCCGCCACGGCGTCGGCGCATTTCCGGATGGCGGGGTACAGGGTGTCGTACGCGCTGGGCGCACCGTGCTCGCCGTGCTCGCCGTGCTCGTCACGCTCCGAGTCCACAGGTGTGGGTCCGGGTCCGGGTGCGGGTGCTGGCGCTGGTGCTGGTGCTGGTGCGTTCATGGATGTGCTCATGAGTTTTCCCCTTCGGATACTCGGATACGTCGGTGAGTCGGCGGGGTTCGCGTGGGGCCGTCGGTCCGTGTCAGCGGTGCGTGGGGCCGTCGGTCCGTGCGAGGTGTCAGCGGTGCGTGGGGCCGTCGGTCCGTGCGAGGTGTCAGCGGTGCGTGGGGCCGTCGGTCCGTGCGAGGTGTCAGCGGTGCGTGGGGCCGTCGGTCCGTGCGAGGTGTCAGCGGTGCGTGGGGCCGTCGGTCCGTGCGAGGTGTCAGCGGTCGGTCGGCGGGGGTCGCCCGCTCGGCGGCGGTCAGTCGCGTCGGTGGCGCCCGGTCAGCCGGCCAGCCGGTCCGCCGTTCAGCCGGTCAGCCGGTCGGCCGGCCCGCCGTTCAGCCGGTCCGCCGGTCCGCCGGCCAGCCGGCCAGCCGTTCAGCCGTTCAGCCGTTCAGCCGGTGAAGAAGGGTGCGGGCTCGCCCGTCTCCGCGTAGGCCTTGAGCTGTACGAACTTCGTCGCCCAGCCGAAGGTGAAGTCCCGGTAGGCGTCGTCGACGGCGGGGAAGCCGCTGTGCGTGAAGCGCAGCGTGACGCCACCCTCGGGCGGAGTCAGAAGTTCGTAGGTCTGCCGGGTGTCGGTCCAGGGGCCGTTCTCTCCCGTCAGGACGAGTCGCTTGCCGGGCTCCGCCTCCGTGACCCGCAGCCGCCACGACTCGTCCACGCCCGGGAACCGCAGTGCGTGCAGTCCGCCCACCTCCTGGTCGGCGGTGGCGGTCGTGGTGAACCAGGCGTGGATGCCCTCGGCCGTGGAGATCGCCGCGTACACGGTGTCCGCGTCGGCCCCGATGTGCAGTTGCATCGCGATGTCCGCCATGACGTGCGCTCCTTCGTCGGTCGATCCGGTCGATCCGGTCGATCCGGTCGATCCGGTCGATCGAGCTCGACCCGGCACGACCGGGCGATCGAGCCCAACCCTCACTCGCTTTAGCCCAGACTAAAATGACTTCGCCGCGATGGCAAACTGTAGCCAGGGCTAAAATGAGCTTCATGGATGCTGTACGGGCGGTCGCGGAACCCAGAAGGCGCGAGATTCTGCGCCTGGTCTGGGAGTCGGAGCTGTCCGCGGGAGAGATCGCCGAGCGGTTCGACGTCACGTTCGGGGCGGTCTCCCAGCACCTCAAGGTGCTCAGGGACGCCGGCCTCGTCACGCTGCGCCAGGACGGCAAGAAGCGCTTCTACCAGGCCGACCGTGAGGCCATGGGCCCCCTGGCCGACTATCTGCAGTCCATGTGGGCCACCAGGCTCGACACACTGGCGGAGCTGGCGGAAGCGGCCGAGCGGGCCGAACGGCCCGAGGAATCCGAAGGGGCGAACCGTTGAACGCGAACCTGGCCACCGTGGAGCGGCTCATCGCCGCCCGCCCCGAAACGGTGTTCTCCTTCTTCACCGACCGCGCCAAGTGGCTGTCCTGGATGGGCAGGGACGGCGCGTTCGACTTCTCGCCCGGCGGCGCCTACCGGACGACCGTCAACGGCGAGAACATCGCCGAGGGCCGCTTCGTCGAGATCGATCCGCCCAAGCGGCTCGTCTTCACCTGGGGCTGGGTCGGGGGCGCGATGCCCGTACCGCCCGGCTCGACCACGGTCGAGATCACCCTCGAACCGGTCCCCGACGGCACTTTGCTGCGCCTGGTCCACCGTGGCCTGCCCTCGCCGGAGGCGTGCGCCGCGCACGAGGAGGGCTGGACTCACTACGTGGACCGGCTCGCGACCGTCGCGGCGGGCGGCGACCCGGGGCCCGACGTCTGGATGTGAGCCACCGCGGGCTTCCCCGGCGCGTGGAAGCCGGTCGCGGGACATGGTGTTCCCCTCGTCCGCGTGATCGGGAGGAGGAGAAACCCGGGACCAGGTCCCCCTACGGATGCAGGACGATCTTGCCTGCCACCGTGCCCGACTCCGCCAGCCGCAGGGCGTCCCCGGCGCGGACGAGCGGCAGTCGGGTGGCGATCTGGGCGGTGACGTCGCCGCGTTGGAGGGCGGCGAAGACCTGGGTGAGGTCGGCGCGCAGCCGGGCCCGGAAGCGGTTCCTGGCCAGGGCGCGCCCGGCCCAGACGTTGAAGAAGTAGGCGCTACGGCGGTTGGGCAGCGCGTTCCACAGCCACACCCGGCCGAGCAGCTTGAGGACGGGCCACTGCTTGGAGCCCTCGTCGTCCCGGGTGGACGCGCTGCCGTACGAGACGAGGGTGCCGCCGGGTGCGAGGAGGCGCCAGGAGTCGACCAGGCCCGGGCCGCCGACGTGGTCGAAGACGGCGTCCACCCCCCCGGGGGTGAGCTCGCGGACCCGCGCGGCGACGTTCCCGGCGCGGTAGTCGACGGGGGTGACGCCCCGCTCCCGCAGGGCGTCGTGGTGACGGGGGGATGCCGTACCGATGACCTTCGCGCCCGCGGCGAGGGCGAGCTGGACCAGGACCGAGCCGACCCCGCCGTTGGCGCCGTGCACCAGGACGGTCTGCCCGGCGCGGACCCGGGCCTTGCGGTGCAGCATCTGCCAGGCGGTGATGCCGTTGACGACCAGGGTCTCCGCCTCCGCCGCGCCGACGCCGTCGGGTACGGCCACCACGTCGGCCGCGTCGACGAGCACGTGGCTGGCCCAGCCGCCGGTCTTGACCAGGGCGGCCACCCGGGTGCCGGCCAGGCCCGGCTCGACGCCCTCGCCGGTCGACAGGACCGTGCCGACCAGGTCGTAGCCCGGTACGAAGGGGAACGGGGGCTGGTCGTAGTAGCGGCCGCGGCGCATCTGCTGCTCGGCGAAGGAGACGCCGGTCGCCTCCATCCGGATCACGACCTGTCCGGGGCCGGCGGCGGGGACGGCTCCGTGCCGGATCTCCAGCCCGTCCGGCTCGACCTTGCCCGGCAGGACGACCTCGACGAGTCCTTCGGCGTTCATGACGACCTCCATGGGGTTACCGCTGCTTGCGTTCGTTATAAGTTCTAACGCCTCGCCGTCCGGACTGTCAATATCTTTCGTGATAGCCTCTAACTAAATCTTGAAGCTCTAGGGTTCAGCCGCAGGACGACGGAAGGTGGCAGGCCATGCCGGAGACGGGCACGACGACCCCGCGCGAGCGCTACCGCGCCCAGGTCCGCACCGAGGTCAAGGAGCGCGCGTGGGAGCAGATCGCCACCGCGGGGGCCTCGGCGCTCTCCCTGAACGCCATCGCCCGACAGATGGGCATGAGCGGGCCCGCGCTCTACAGGTACTTCGCCGGCCGCGACGAACTGATCACCGAACTCATCAGGGACGCCTACCGAAGCCTCGCCGACACCTTTCGCGCCGCTTCCGCCTCCGGCCCCGACGTGACGGCACTGGCCCACGCCCTGCGCGGCTGGGCCCTGGACGACCCGCACCGCTACTTCCTCGTCTACGGCACCCCCGTCCCCGGCTACCACGCGCCCGACGACGTCACCACGATCGCGTCCGAGATCATGGCGGCCCTCCTCGACGCCTGCACCGCACTGCCGTCGGTCGGGGCGGACGGCCCGGTGACACCGTTCGACGCACACCTCGAAGGCCACCGGCAGTGGGCGGACGACCACCCCGCCCCGTCCGCGGCCCTGAGCCGGGCCCTGAGCTTCTGGACCCGGCTGCACGGCGTCCTGTCACTGGAACTCGCGGGCCACTTCACCGGGATGGGCTTCGACCCGGCCCAGCTCTTCGCCGCCGAACTGGACGCACTGACCGGCCCACCGGCCAACTGACCGCTCCACCCCCGACCTCGCGTGGCGACGGCGGGGTCAGAACCGGTCGGGCGGGCCGTCGAGGCTCTGTTCCGTCCAGATCGTCTTGCCCTCGGCGGTGGGGCGGGTGCCCCACCGCTGGGTCAGCTGGGCCACCAGGAGCAGCCCCCGGCCCCCCTCGTCGAAGGTGCGGGCGCGGCGCATGTGGGGTGCCGTGTTGCTGGCGTCGGAGACCTCGCAGATGAGGCTCCTGTCGTGGATGAGGCGTAGTTGGATCGGCGGCCGGGCGTGCCGGATGGCGTTGGTGACCAGTTCGCTGACGATCAGTTCGGTGACGAAGGCGGCCTCGTTGAGCCCCCATTCCTCCAGCCGGGCGACGGCGTTCTTGCGGGCCACGGCGACGGCGGCCGGGTCGGGAGCGATCGTCCAGGCGGCGACCCGGTCGGCGTCGAGCGCCCGGGTGCGGGCGACGAGCAGGGCGACGTCGTCGACGGGCCGCCCGGGCAGCGTGGCGGCGAGCGCCGCGTCGCACAGCACGTCCAGCGGCGCGGTGGGCCGGGCGAGGGACCGGCACAGGCGGGAGACGCCCTCGTCGACGTCCTTGTCACGGGCCTGGATCAGGCCGTCGGTGTAGAGGGCGAGCAGACTGCCCTCCCGCAGTTCGATCTCCGCCGACTCGAAGGGAAGACCGCCCAGGCCGAGCGGCGGCCCCGCCGGAAGCTCCAGCAGTTCCACGGAACCGTCGGGGCTCACCACGACCGGCAGGGGATGGCCGGCCCGGGCGAGGGTGCAGCGGCGGGAAACGGGGTCGTACACGGCGTACAGGCAGGTCGCGCCGACATCTCCCGCGGTCTCCGCGTTCCCGGCCGTCCCGTCGGTGCCCTCCGTCTCGGTGGCCAGACGGCCGACCATGTCGTCGAGGTGGGTGAGCAGTTCGTCGGGCGGCAGATCGATGTCGGCGAGGGTGCGTACGGCGGTGCGCAGCCGCCCCATCGTCGCGGAGGCGTGGATGCCGTGGCCGACGACGTCGCCGACGACCAGCGCCACCCTGGCTCCGGAGAGCGGGATCACGTCGAACCAGTCTCCGCCCACACCGGCCTGGGCACCCGCGGGAAGGTAGCGGGACGCGACCTCCACCGCGGACTGCTCGGGCAGCCCCTGCGGCAGCAGGCTGCGCTGCAGGGTGACCGCCGTGGCACGTTCGCGGGTGTAGCGCCGGGCGTTGTCGATACAGATCGCCGCCCGGGACGCGAGTTCCTCGGCCAGTACGAGATCGTCCTGCTGGAACGGGTCGGGGTGCCGGTGACGGATGAAGACGGCGACGCCCAGGGTGGTTCCGCGCGCCGCCAGCGGCACCGCCATCACCGAGTGGAAGCCGAACTCCCGGACACGGGCAGCCCTCAGCGGCCTTTCGGCAAGCCATCGGACGATCGCGGGGTCGTCGACCTGGTGCAGCACCGCACGCCCCGACCGCAGGCTCGCGACCAGCGGGGAACCGTCGGGATACTCCTCCACGTCGCCGAGTTCGACGGCCGCCTCGGGGATGCCCGCGAGCACGGACTGGTGGGCGATGCGCCGCAGCGGGACGGAGGCTCCCGCCGCCAGCGCCCGCACGAACTGCCCGGGCGCCTCCGCCACCGCGTCCACGTCGTGGGAGGCGCCCTCGTCGTCCAGGTCGGGCAGCAGGTCGACGGTGGCGAAGTCGGCGAACTCCGGTACGGCCACGTCCGTCATCTCCTGCGCCGTCCTCGGCACGTCGAGGGTGCTGCCGATGCGCCTGCCGACCTCGGCGATCAACTGGAGGCGTTTGCGCGCCCAGTGCTGCTCCGTGATGTCGTGCGCCGTGAGGGAGACACCCTGGATCCTGCCGTCCCCGTCCCGCAACGGTGCCACGACGACCGACCAGGCGTGCTCGCGGTTCTCGCCGGCCGCGCGCAGATAGTTCTCGCGGTAGTGCGGCTCACCGGTCTCCAGCACCCGCAGCATGTCCTCCTCGGCCAGTTTGCCCGCCTCGTTGTCGACGATCTCCCCCACGCGCAGCCCGAGCATGTCGCGCTCGGTGAGGGCCACGGACAGCTCCATCGCCTGGTTGGCCCGCCGCAGCCGGAGCCTGGTGTCGTACAGGGCCTGCGCGCAGGTCGGGGACTGCCGGAAGCTCCGGCTCACCAGGTCCTCGTCGGCCGGCAGCGGTTCCTGCCCGGTCAGCGGGGAGAGCAGCAGCCACGCGGCCCTTCCGTCGGCCGGCATCCTGTGGTGGGCCAGCACGGTGGCTTCGACGCGGTGGCCGTCCCGGTGCCGTAGAGCGAGTGCTCCGTGCCATCTGGGCAGCCGAGCGAGAGACGGCAGGTCCGACGCGGCGCGCCGCTCGGCGAGCAGTGCGGCCGCCGGACGGCCCACGACCTGCGCGGACGTGTATCCGAGCAGCCGCTGAGCCCCCTCGTTCCAGCCGGTCACGGTGCCCTGGTCGTCCACGCCGACCCGCGCGGTGAGCGCCTCTCCGACGACGTCCTGGACGCGACGCGCTCCCTGGTCGCCGAGGGGACGCTGCTCCATGGTCACTCATCTCGCTCTCGTCGGGTTCTCCATCGCGTTGAGGCCCTCGCTGCTCAGGGCACATGCCGCCACCACCGCCCGGGAGCGTCGTGAGACATGGCGTTCATCCCGATTTCACATTATTCCGTAGGTCGATGAGATCTCGCACCGAATGCCCGGATCCGGACCGGGCGCCACCACCTCCACGATCGTCTTCACACCGCACGTCCCCCACCGCGTCCCCCACGCCCCAGGGCGTGCGGCGGATGTGGCGTTCCTCTCGGTGGCCGGTCCCGGCACACGGACCGGCAGCCTGTCCGCCGGCGGCGACGCCGAGGAGGTGTGGGGCCATCGACAGGGGTCACAGCGCTGCGGCGGAGCCCGGACCACAGCAACGCTGCGGTCCGGGCTCGGCAATATCTGTGGCCGGGAAGTGAGAATTCGGCGTGGCGCGCGGGGAATATTCCTCATTCGACCGGCGGAGCGGAATTATTTGCCGCGGCCGGCCGATCACGGCATGCTACTGTCGGTGTCAGTTGCAGTTGTGGTCTTGCCTGAAGGTTTTCCGACGGGGTGATCATCACGGCGACCGGAGTCCGCACACGGCGAACTCCGAGCACCGTCCCGAAGGAGAATTAAAATGGCTGCTGGTACCGTGAAGTGGTTCAACGCGGAAAAGGGCTTCGGCTTCATCGAGCAGGACGGCGGCGGCCCCGACGTCTTCGCCCACTACTCCAACATCGCCGCCCAGGGCTTCCGTGAGCTGCTGGAGGGCCAGAAGGTCACGTTCGACATCGCGCAGGGCCAGAAGGGCCCGACGGCCGAGAACATCGTTCCCGCCTGACGCTGACGCACACTTCGCAGCTGGGGCCCGCACCTAGGGGTGCGGGCCCCAGTTCGCTGCGTTCGGGGCGCCGAACGCCTTGCGAATTCATTCGCACATATCTTTTCCCCCGGTTCTGAATTCCCCGAACCGGCCCGGTCCGGGTGGACATCCGCCCCGGACCCATCATCTTGGCTCGTTCTCGCTATTCCTTCTGCCGCTTTTCGCCGCCGCGGGAATTCCTTGATACGTGCCATATCAAGGAAGGTTCCGCATGAATCGCGAACGGACGAACGAACGCTCCACCCGCAACCGCACCGGAGGCTCGGCCTACGGCAGGAGCGGCTCCGGCTCCGGCCGCAGCGGCAGCCGGTTCGGAGCGGGCGGCGCCGGCCGCTCCGGTGCCCCGCGTCGCTCCGGCGGCTACGGGGGCCGGCAGACCGTGCAGGGCGAGTTCGCGCTGCCGAAGACGATGACTCCCGGGCTGCCCGCAGCCGAGTCGTTCGCCGACCTCGACATGCCCGCACAACTGCTCGCGGCGCTCGGCCACGAGGGCGTGACCGTACCGTTCCCGATCCAGTCGGCGACCCTGCCGAACTCCCTGGCCGGCCGTGACGTGCTCGGCCGCGGGCGCACCGGTTCGGGCAAGACCCTCGCCTTCGGTCTCGCGCTGCTGGCCCGCACGGCCGGCCGGCGCGCCGAGGCACGGCAGCCGCTCGCCCTCGTCCTGGTCCCCACCCGCGAGCTCGCCCAGCAGGTCACCGACGCGCTCACGCCGTACGCCCGCTCGGTGCGGCTGCGGCTGGCGACCGTGGTCGGCGGCATGTCGATCGGGAAGCAGGCCGGTGCGCTGCGTACCGGCGCCGAGGTCGTCGTCGCCACTCCCGGCCGGCTCAAGGACCTCATCGACCGGGGTGACTGCCGGCTGAACGACGTCGACATCACCGTCCTGGACGAGGCCGACCAGATGGCCGACATGGGCTTCATGCCGCAGGTCACCGCCCTGCTCGACCAGGTGCGCCCCGGTGGGCAGCGGATGCTGTTCTCCGCCACCCTGGACCGCAACGTCGACCTGCTGGTCCGTCGCTACCTGACCGACCCGGTGGTCCACTCCGTCGACCCGTCCGCGGGCGCCGTCACCACGATGGAGCACCACGTCCTCCAGGTGCACGACACGGACAAGCACCGGACGACCACCGAGATCGCCGCCCGCGACGGCCGCGTGATCATGTTCCTGGACACCAAGCACGCGGTGGACCGGCTGACCAAGGACCTGCTCGGCAGTGGCGTCCGCGCCGCCGCCCTGCACGGCGGCAAGTCCCAGCCGCAGCGCACCCGGACCCTCGCCCAGTTCAAGAGCGGACACGTGACGGTCCTGGTGGCGACCAACGTCGCGGCCCGCGGCATCCACGTCGACAACCTCGACCTGGTCGTCAACGTGGATCCCCCCACCGACCACAAGGACTACCTGCACCGCGGCGGCCGTACGGCCCGTGCGGGCGAATCCGGCAGCGTCGTCACCCTGGTGACCCCCGGGCAGCGCCGCGGGATGAGCCGGCTGATGGCCGACGCCGGCATCACCCCGCAGATCACGCCCGTCCGTTCGGGTGAGGCGGAACTGAGCCGCATCACGGGTGCCCAGGCCCCGTCCGGCATCCCGGTCGTCATCACCGCGCCGGCCCCGGCGCGCCCCCGCCGCGGCCCGTCCTCCTCGACCTCCTCCCGGTCCTCGTCGTCCTCGTCGTCCCGGAGCCGCCGTGGTGGCCGTACCGGTCAGGGCGGGTCCGCCGGCGCGGCGTCGCGCGGCAGGGCGCCGCAGCGGTCCGCAGTCGACCCGGCGGCGTGAAAACCCCTGGGCCCGCGGCTCATCCATCTCGGTAGGAGGCACCTTGACACCGGTTCAGACGCAGCGACTCCGGGCGGTTCCCGCTCACCCGACCGCGATCGACGACCTGGGCGGGTCCGGTCCGCGGGTCAGTGACGACATGACCGTCGAGGTCGCCGCCTCCGTCATGGCGAGCGCCCGCGTCGAGCACCTGCTCCTCATCGACGCGGACGACCAGTGCACGGGGTCGGTCAGCCTGGCCCAGCTCACCGAGATCCGCGACAGCTCCAGGTACACGGACCGGGTGCGTCTGCGGGACGTCCTCGGGGGATCATTCGCCTCGCTGGGTGCCCGGGCCGTCGCCGTCAGCGAGAATGGCCGCGCCCCGGGTGTTCTCCCTCTCCCCTGCTGATCCGTCCCACCCGGCCGGCCCCGTTACCCCTTCTCCTTGTGAGGCAACATGCGCTGTGTCATCGCCCGGTACCCGTTCGACCTGACCAAGGACGGAGTGCTGGCCTCGATGAAGGGCGTCACGCCCGAGCCCGTCACGGGCGAGTCCGTGACCATCGGCCGCCGCCGCTACCCCGTCAAGCAGGTGGGCGAGGTCATCACCCGTCAGGATCGCCGTGACTTCTCCAGCGGCGAGGTCACCCGGGCCATGGCCCGTCTCGGCTTCACCTGCCACGACCACCCCGAGGCCGCGCCGCCCGCGAGTGTCCTCACTCCGCTCCAGACCGCGTCGCAACTGCTCGGCAGCAGCGCCACCGCGGACGTGTGAGGACGAGCCACACCGCGAGTGCAGCACAGTGAGGGCCCCGGCGACACACGTCGCCGGGGCCCTCACCTCGTCGTACGGCAGCGCTTTCCGCACCACCGGCCCGACGGCGGGGTCGCCCGATGGTGTTGAATTCCCCCGGGGCCGTGGTGCCGATCGGCATCGGGGCCCCTCGACGCGTTGCACAACGAGGTGACATGACAGCAGACAGTCCGCTCAGCGGTCGGCTGGACGACGACGACTACCCCGCGTACACGATGGGCCGGGCCGCCGAGATGCTCGGCACCACGCCCGGCTTCCTCCGGGCCATCGGCGAGGCCCGGCTGATCACTCCGCTCCGCTCGGAGGGCGGCCACCGCCGGTACTCCCGTTACCAGCTCCGGATCGCCGCCCGCGCCCGCGAACTCGTGGACCAGGGCACCCCGACCGAGGCCGCCTGCCGGATCGTCATCCTCGAGGACCAGCTCCAGGAAGCCCAGCGCATCAACGCCGAGTACCGCCGGGCCGCGAACGAGACGGCGGACGGTCGGGGTCCCGGGTCCGGCTGAGCGGAGGCACGACGGGCCGGCGGGCTCCGGCTCCGCCGCGCCGCCCGCCCCTGGGAAGGCGCGCCGCGGCAGCGGATGATGGCCGTATGCGTATCCGCATCGAGGCCTCCGACCTGCCCGGCAGCGCCTTCCCGGCCCCTGCCGACGGCAACACCCCCGCCTACCGCAACGTCCACGTCGCCGTGCAGCGCCGCGACCGGCCGGCCGAACTCCTCGATCCCCAGCCCGGCGACGCCGAGTCCGCCACCTGGACCCTGGACTGCACCACCAGTGCCTCGCCCACCGGCACCGACGTGAAGGGCCCCTACGTACAGGACCGGCTCGGCCGCCGGTTCGTCTACCTGTCGTGGGGCACGGTCGACGAGTCCGGCGTCTTCTCGATGTTCCGCCGCGCCAAGCTCATGCTCGACGCCGTCCCCGCCGCCGTACTCGCCGCCGCCGCACGCGAGGGCCTGCTCGTCGGGCGCCTCGGCCTGACCGACGCGCGCGGCGGGCCCCTGTGCGCACGCGTCGAGCCCCCGCACGTCACCTGGACCGCCGCGCCCTTCGAAGGTGCCTGATCCGGCGAACTCCCCCGCATCCCACGGCCGCAGCGGGCGTCACCGTTCGCAGCAGGTTCCTCCACCTACAGACACCAAAAATCTATCGTGGCAGCAGTAGACATTGCGGCGGCGATGGTCGTAGAGTTTCTCTCGTAACCGAGAAATCGAGTATGCGAGGCAGACACGGACTGCCTCGCGGCAGTGCCCGCAGCACCGGCCGCGAAGGCCGCGAGCAGTACGACAGCTCATCCGAGGAAAGGTGGAGCGAACGCCATCAGGATCGCCCGGGCAGCGCAGAACCGGCCCGGGTACCGCAGGCCCCAGAACGGAAGGTGGTCCCCGGTCAAGCATTCGCGATCCCCGCATCCCCGCCCCTTTCGGGCGCCGACGCGGAATCAGAGATCCGGCGCAACAAAAAGCCGGTAGATGGTGTTGAACCCCTCGGGGCCCGGGTGCCGAACGGCACCCGGGCCCCTCGATGCGTCCCTGAAACGAAGGTGCTATGCCCGCTGACTCACCCGCCGCAGACAGCCTGGACGACGACGACTACCCCGCGTACACCATGGGGCGGGCCGCCGCCATCCTCGGCACGACCCCCGCGTTCCTGCGCTCCATCGGCGAAGCCAAACTCATCACCCCGCTCCGCTCGGACGGAGGCCACCGCCGCTACTCCCGTTACCAGCTGCGGATCGCCGCCCGGGCGCGCGAACTGGTCGACGAGGGCACCCCGATCGAGGCTGCCTGCCGCATCATCATCCTCGAGGACCAGCTCGAGGAAGCGCTGCGTCTCAACGAGCAGATGCGCCGGCAGAAGGACGCCCAGCACTGAGCCGACACCGAGCCGCGCGCCGATCTTGTACGGTCGACGGAGCCGGAAACCTGCTGCGGCTGACACAGAATTACGTACAGTGCCGTGAGGAATCGCGAAGGGGCGGTCGGGGCCCACGAACCCCGCGCCCCGACCTGTGCTACCGTGATAAGAGTTGCAGTTTTGGTTACCAGAGACTTTGAGTGCTCTTCCGACCTTCCGTCGACGAGCACTCTTTTCGTTTCCCGGGGCTTTAAAAGCTTCGGGCGGGGTAAATCGCCACTGCGACTCCGGGTCTGCAAGGTGCGGACTCCGGGTACTGCCCCAAGGGAGATTCAATATGGCATCTGGCACCGTGAAGTGGTTCAACGCGGAAAAGGGCTTCGGCTTCATCGAGCAGGACGGCGGCGGCGCTGACGTGTTCGCCCACTACTCGAACATCGCCACCTCCGGCTTCCGCGAGCTTCAGGAGGGCCAGAAGGTGAACTTCGACGTCACGCAGGGCCAGAAGGGCCCGCAGGCCGAGAACATCGTTCCCGCCTGACGCTGACGCGTACTACGTGGCTGGGGCCCGCACTCTAGGGTGCGGGCCCCAGGCATTGTCTTTTCCGTGTCCCGCCGTACGAGATCCACGGGTCCCGGCGGGGTTTCGCGGACGAATGGAAAAACCGCCCGGCTCCAGCGCCCGGACACCGCGCCGCGTTCCGCGCGGCACGAAGTACGGCGCCCCTGTCAGGGCGCACCGGTCCAGCTCTCACGGACCGGCTTCATTTCGTTTTTACTTCGGCTCAGTCTTGTGAATCCTCATGCGGCTCGTCAGCGCTCGAAGGAATTCCTCGATACGTGCCGCATCGAGGAAGGTTCCTTATGAACCGCGCAGCTCGCACGAACAACAACTCCTCCTCGTCCCGCTCCCGCGCGGACCAGGGCTCGACCGGCGCCACCCGGCGGGGCCGCTTCCGCTCGCAGCCCACGGGCCGACAGGGCGCCTCCGCCTCGTCGAACGCCGGTGGCCGGGGCGGCCGCGGAGGCCGTGGCAGCGCCCCCGGCGGGGAGTTCGCCCTGCCGGTGAGCGTCACTCCGGGCCTGCCGCCCGTCGAGGCGTTCGCCGAACTCGACATGCCGGAGCGGCTGCTGACCGCGCTCGGCGCCGAAGGCGTGGTCTCCCCGTTCCCGATCCAGGCCGCGACCCTGCCGAACTCCCTGGCCGGCCGTGACGTGCTCGGCCGCGGGCGCACCGGTTCCGGCAAGACGCTCGCCTTCGGGCTGGCCATGCTGGCCCGTACCGAAGGGCAGCGGGCCGAGCCCCGGCAGCCCCTGGCGCTCGTCCTCGTACCCACCCGGGAACTGGCCCAGCAGGTCACCGACGCCCTCACCCCGTACGCCCGCGCGCTGCGCCTGCGGCTCACCACGGTGGTCGGCGGTATGTCGCTCGGCCGCCAGGCGAGCGCCCTGCGGGGCGGCGCCGAGGTCGTCGTCGCCACTCCGGGCCGACTGAAGGACCTCATCGACCGCGAGGACTGCCGTCTGGACCGCGTCGCGATCACCGTCCTCGACGAGGCCGACCAGATGGCCGACATGGGCTTCATGCCGCAGGTCACCGCCCTGCTCGACCAGGTGCGCCCCGACGGGCAGCGGATGCTGTTCTCCGCCACCCTGGACCGCAACGTCGACCTGCTGGTGCGCCGCTACCTGCACGACCCCGTGGTCCACTCGGTGGACCCGGCCGCGGGCGCCGTCACCACGATGGAGCACCACGTGCTGCACGTGGAGGACGCCGACAAGCACGCCACCGCGACGGAGATCGCCGCCCGCGACGGCCGCGTGATCATGTTCCTGGACACCAAGCACGCGGCGGACCGGCTGGCCAAGAAGCTCCTGGCCGTCGGTGTGCGGGCCGCCGCCCTGCACGGCGGCAAGTCCCAGTCCCAACGCACCCGGACACTCGCCCAGTTCAAGGACGGCCACGTCACGGCGCTGGTGGCCACCAACGTCGCCGCCCGCGGCATCCACGTCGACAACCTCGACCTGGTCGTCAACGTCGACCCGCCCGCGGACCACAAGGACTACCTGCACCGCGGCGGCCGTACCGCCCGGGCCGGGGAGGCCGGCACCGTCGTCACGCTGGTCCTGCCGCACCAGCGGCGCGAGATGACCCGGCTGATGGCCGACGCCGGCATCACCCCGCAGACCACCCGGGTCCGCGCCGGCGAGTCCGAGCTGAACCGCATCACCGGTGCGCAGGCGCCCTCGGGCGTGCCCGTCGTCGTCACCCCGCCGGTGGCGGCCGAACGCCCCAAGCGCACCGGCTCCGCCTCCGGCAGCCGGCGCGGCCGGCCCGGCGGCCAGGGCCGCCGTCGCTCCACCCCGCAGGCGGGCAGTCGCTGAACCGGCCCCGGCCGTCCCGGTGTTCCGGGGCGGCCGGCCCGGCCGTCCGCCCCGTCGCCTGCGCCGGCGCCTCACTGGAGTAGGCTCTTCATCCATGTCGCACCCTGATGACCTGCTCGTCGACATCGCCGCGAGGGTGGAGTCGGAGCAGAACAGTCGGATGTCCCTCACCGTGGTGATCCCCGGAGCCGTCATCACCGGACGGCTGGCCCCGGAAGCCATGTGGAAGCAGCGGGTGGCCGAGGTGTTGCGGGACTCCGAGCAACTGGCCCCCTTCGCCGCCGTGTTCACCGCTCCGGACCCGGGCCCGGAAGCCGGCGGCGAGCCACCGGGGCGCCGTGCCCGGCCCACGCACCTCCACTTCCACGTCGCCCGGATCCTCCAGGGCAACTTCGGCATTCCCGACACCGGCGGCATGTACCGCGTCGCGCTGGACGACGTCAACGCCTGGACCGTCGGGGACATCAGCTACTCGGACCAGTGAACCGGACCGGCCGCCGCCCTACCCGTACGGGGTGGCGGCCGACCTGGTGAACAAGGGGCGCCGTCCCGTTCCAGGCGGGCCCTGTGCCGGTCGCCGAACCGGTGCGCTTCACGCCGCGGTTAAATTTCGCTCAACCTCTGGTTGCCGGACGGTGAGCGGGTGACCATGGGGCCATGACTCTGGCCGAACGCGCCATGGACCGACTGGAAGTCTGGCCCGACCTCAGCGCGGGCCTGCCCAGCTGTGGCACCGGGCGCGCCCTTCGCTCCGTCCGCCACGAGATCGTCCACTTCCACTCCGGGCGGGACGTCGACCTGCACCTCACCGTGCCGGCCATCGAGCGGTTCCGCGACGATCTACGCGGGTCGACCGCCGTACACCTGGTGCCGGGGTCCCGCTGGATCACCGTCCACCTCGACTGCGACGGTGACGTCGACCTGCTGATGAGCCTGGTCAGTGTCGCCCTCAAGGCCCATCTGGCCGAGGTACCGGCCGCGAGCCCGCTCCTCGCCTCGTGCAACTTCCGTCGCGTCACGGTGGTGCCGCGCGGCCGCGTCGACGACCGCTGAGGACGGCGGGGCGCGCGGAGAGCAGGCACCTTCGGAGGCGCCGTAGCCGCTCCCGGGGTGTAGCGGGCTACACCTCCGCTTCGGGAGAGCACTCCCTCGTGACGGCGGAGCGGGCACGGGATCGTTGATCTCACCAGGTCAACGGCTCCCCGTCGGGGAAGTCCACGGTTCTTCCCGAAAGGCTCCCGCCATGAAGACGCTGCTCTCCTCCAAGCCCGTTCTGTGGTTCCTCTTCCTGTTCAACCTCGCCGTCGCCGCGGTCGCCCCCTTCGCCGTCGACGGCGCTCAGGGACTCGTGACCAGTGCCGGCATGGGTGTCGTCGCCGTAGGTGCGGGCGTCGGCCTCCTCCAGGGGCGCGCCCGTCAGGAGCAGCAGTGACCCGGAGCGTCGGTGGCGGCCGCCTCCGCGGGGATCTGCTTGCTTAACTCAATCAATTCTGTTTATGCTTGAGTAAGTCAAGCAAAGCCACATGCACTGACGGAGGTCCCTGTCATGTCCGACGCCCTTGCCCGACCCGCCGAGGCGGCCACGCCCGCCCCGCCCAGGTCGAACGCCGTGGTGGCGGTGCTGGCCCTGGCCGGAATCGTCGTCTCCCTCATGCAGACGCTGGTCATCCCGATCGTCCCCGAGCTGCCCAGACTCCTCGACGCCCCCGCGTCCGACACCGCCTGGGCGGTCACCGCCACCCTGCTCGCGGCCTCCGTGGCCACCCCGGTCGTCGGGCGGCTCGGCGACATGTTCGGCAAACGACGCATGCTGCTGGTCAGCATCGTGCTGCTGGTGTCCGGATCGGTGGTCTGCGCCCTGTCGGACTCGCTGGTCCCGATGATCATCGGCCGTGCGCTGCAGGGCCTGGCCGCCGCGGTCGTCCCGCTCGGCATCAGCATCATGCGTGACGTCCTGCCCGCCGAGCGGCTGGCCGGCTCCACCGCCCTGATGAGCGCCTCGCTAGGTGTCGGTGGCGCCCTCGGCCTGCCCTCGGCCGCCTTCATCGCCGACAACTTCGACTGGCACCTGCTGTTCTGGGTCTCCGCCGCCCTCGGCACCCTCGCCCTCGTCCTGGTCGTACTGATCGTGCCGGAGTCCAAGGTGCGGGCCGGTGGCCGCTTCGACCTGGTCGGCTCGCTCGGACTGTCGGCCGGTCTGGTCTCCCTGCTGCTCGCCGTCTCCAAGGGCGGCGACTGGGGCTGGACCAGCGCCACCACCCTCGGTCTCGGTGCCGCGGCCGTCGTGATCCTGCTGTCCTGGGGCTTCTACGAGCTGCGCGCCAAGCAACCCCTGGTCGACCTGCGCACCACCGCGAAGAAGCAGGTCCTGTTCACCAACCTCGCCTCCGTCGCCCTCGGCTTCTCGATGTTCGCGATGTCCCTGGTCCTGCCGCAGCTGCTCCAGCTGCCCACCCAGACCGGCTACGGCCTCGGCAAGTCGATGATGACCGTCGGCCTGGTGCTGGCGCCGCAGGGCCTCGTGATGATGGCGATGTCCGCCGTGTCCGCCGGAGTCACCAAGGCCAAGGGCCCCAAGGTCACGCTGATGATCGGCGCCCTGATCGTGGCCGCGGGCTACGGCGTGAGCCTCGTCCTGATGAGTGAGGTCTGGCACCTCGTCCTGGTCTCCTGCGTCATCGGCGCCGGCGTCGGCTTCACCTACGGCGCCCTGCCCGCCCTCATCATGGGCGCCGTCGACCCGACCCAGACCGGCGCCGCGAACAGCCTCAACACCCTGATGCGCTCGCTCGGCACCTCCTTCGCCAGCGCCCTCGCCGGCGTCATCCTCGCCCAGATGACCACCGACTTCGGCGGCTTTGCCCTGCCGGCGGAGAACGGCTTCAAGACCGTCATGGCCATCGGCGCCGGAGCGGCCCTCCTCGCCTTCGCCATCGCCACCCTCATCCCCAAGCGGCCCGCGCCGAGTGCGGTCGCGCCCTCCACCGACCCCGCCCCCACAGCGCAGGCCGCCGCCGACGCCAAGGCCTGACCCGCGGCCGCCCCCTCTTCGTCCCACGCGCCCCACACGGCCGTCGTCCCGCACCCGCGGGGCGGCGGCCGTCCGTCGTTTCGCGCGCCCGTGTCGGAGTCCTCTCCAGCGGTGCGGTGGCGGCGCT
This sequence comes from Streptomyces sp. NBC_00289, assembly GCF_041435115.1. NCBI lineage: Bacteria > Bacillati > Actinomycetota > Actinomycetes > Kitasatosporales > Streptomycetaceae > Streptomyces > Streptomyces sp. NBC_00289. Next base: position 5,028,648 of record NZ_CP108046.1, read on the forward strand.
GGCCGGGGTGATGCCCCGCGCGGTGGCGAACGCGCTGATCACCGTCGCGTCCACGCTCCTGTGCACCGAGCTGCACGCGCGCTTCACCTTCGGGGCCGGATGCAGGTTAGGCCGGGGCAGCCCAGAACGGCGGCCGGGACCCGCGAACCGCGCGGTTCCCGGCCGCCGTTGCCGTCGTCGGACACGGTCGCCGCCCGACGGCCGCCGTAGTGAGCGGGCCGACGGTGACGCGGACCCACGGTCGTCCCGCCGACGCCGACCGCGTGACACCGTACGTCGGTCGGTGCTCGCCGCCCTCCCCTGGAGCTGGCCATCACCGTCGGTCGGTGCTCGCCACCCTCCCCTGGAGCTGGCCACCACCCTCGGCCGGTGCTCGCCGCCCTCCCCCGGAGCCGGCCACCGGCGCCTCGAACGGAACGCCGTCCCGTACCGGCGTCACTGTCCGCGGACCACATCCGCGGCCGGCATCCGCAGGGCGCTGCGGGTGGGGAGTTCCGTGGTGAGGAAGGCGGTGGCCGTGATCGTGGCGGCGAGGGCCGGGAGGAGCCAGACGGGGCCCGCGGGCCAGGGGCGGCCGAGGAAGGACTGGCCCAGGAGGGTCAGCGGGATCGCGGACAGGAGCAGGCCCGTGGTGAGGGCGGTGGCGGCCGTGACCGCGGCCTCCCGGCGCATCATGGCCCGGATCTGGCGCGGTGTGGTGCCGTTCAGACGCAGCGCCGCCATCTCGGTGCGGCGCTGTGCGGTGACGGCCACGAGCTTGTTCGCGATGCTGAGCAGGAGATAGACCAGCAGGATCACGATGGCGGCCAGGTTGATCCACAGCTCCGGCGGGGCGTCCTCCAGGCCGTCGGCGGAGGGTGCTTCGGTGCTGCCGAGTTCCAGGCCGGGCCGGGAGGCCGCGAGGGCGGTGAGGTCGCGCTCGGCCGTGGCCGTGCCGTCGGTGCGGATCAGGACGGACTGGTCGAGCGTCGTCGTGGTGTGTCCGGCCGCGAGGTCGCCGGACAGGACCACGGCGCCGAAGCCGAGACCGCGGCCGTAGACGGCGACCACTTCGGCGTCGGTCTTCGTCCCGTCGCCCAGGACGAGGCTCACGTGCCGGCCCGGTTGCGCCCCGCGGGTCCGGGCGACCTCGCTGCTGACGGCGATGGTGTGCCCGGTGAGGCGACGGAGGCTGCCCTTCCGGACGTCCAGGTCGAGGACGTCCGCCGCGGCCGGCGTCAGGATCATCGCCGTGTCCGCCTCTGTCTGTGGGTCGCCGAACAGCTCGTAGCGCCAGATCACGGTGGTGGAGCCGACCGGGGCCGCCGCCCGTACGCCGGGTGTGTGCCGTACGGCGGAGAGCGTGCCGGCGGGCAGTCCGCCCAGGCCCGGTGCGGTGAGCCGCTGCTGGGCGAGGGTGCCGGTCCGGGTGTCCCGCGCGGTGGCGGCCAGCACCGTGGTCTGGGTGAGGGTGTACGTCAGGACGAACACGACCGCCATGGCCAGGGCGCTGACGATGCCCGCGTTGCGCAGGGCGTAGGCGCGGACGTTGGACATCGCCAGCCAGGTCGGGGCCGACGTGGCGGCCCCGGTGCGCCGGACCGCCAGCGAGCCGACGCCCCGCACGAGTGCCGGCCCGGCCAGGGCCAGGCCGATCGCACCGAGGATGCCCGCGATGGAGGTGGCCGTCGCGCCGATGACCGTGCGGGAGAAGACCGGTGTCGCCGACAGGGTGGTCGCCGCGGCGATCACCAGCAGGCCCACGCGGGTGCGGACCCTCGACGGGCCGCGGGGTTCGCTGCGCGACTCGGCGACCGCCTCCGTGGCGGGCATTCGCGAGGTGCGCCAGGCCGCCCCGCGGGCCGAGAGCTGCACGACCACCGCCAACAGGACGACCGTCGCGAGGGCCGGGAACGGGCTGACGGTCAGCGGGAGTTCGGCGGGGATGACACCGCGGTCGCTCAGCAGCCGGCGGAACTGACCGGCCAGCAGATAGCCGAGCCCCACACCGGGGACCACGGCCACGGCAGCGACCGCGGTGGACTGGGCCGCGGCCAGCCGGCGGATCTGTCGCGGGGTCGCGCCGACCGCCCGCATCAGCGCCAGGTCGCGGCGCTGCCCGCCGATCGACACCGCCATCGCGCCGGCCATGACGAACCCGGTGATCAGCAGGACGATCCCGCCGAGCGAACCGGACAGCAGGAGCAGCAGCGAGCGGGACGCGGCCGCGCCGGGTGCGACCGCGTTGCCGCGCCCGCCGCCGGTGACCGTCAGCAGGCCGGTGCCCTTCAGTCTCGTACGGACCTCGGCGGCGACCCGCTCCTGCGCGCCGGGTGCCGTACGCAGGCCGATCAGGTCGACGGCGGCGGCTCCGCTGCCGCGACCGGACAGGCGTAGGGCCGTCGGGTCGGCGAAGAGGAAGCCCGCGTCCGGCGCGTCGACCACCGCGGAGACCCGGTATCCGGCGACGGGCCGGCCGGCGGCCACCATCCTGACCCGGTCGCCGGGCCGGAGCCCGGCCGCGGCGGCGACAGCGCGGTCGACGGCCACCTCGCCGGGACCGTCCGGCGGGCGGCCCTCGACGTGCGCGACGGCCGACAGCCGCGACGACGACCAGCCGTGGCCCGCCGTCGCGGGATCCCGGACCGCCGGGACGGGCCGGCCCCGGGTGTCGACGAGAGCGGCGGGGAAGCCGAGGTCGCCGACCGCCCCGGTGACCCCGGGCAACGCGGCCAGTTCGGCGGTCAGGCGGGCCGGGACCCGGCGCCGCTCCGGCAGTGCGACCGGAAGGTCGCCGCCTCCCGGACGGAACTCCTGGTCGGCCACGACCACCACGTCCGCGCCGGCGAGCCGGCCGGCGGGCAGGTGGGAGCGCAGGCCGGACTCGGCCAGCACTCCGGTGCCGGTGATCAGGGCCGCGCCGCCGAGCATCGCGCAGGCCACGGCCAGCAGTGCGGTCAGGCGGTGCCCGGCCATACGTATCGCGAGACGCAGCATCGTCTTCTACCTCTCCCCCAACATGACCAGCCGGTCGGCCAGTCGGGGAGCCGTCGGGGCGTCCAGTGACTCGACGACCCGGCCGTCGGCCATCACCAGCACCTCGTGGGCGCGGGCCGCGGCCGCCGGGTCGTGGGTGACCATCACGACCGTCTGGCCCAGGTCGTCCACGAGCTCGCGCAGCAGGTCCAGTACGTCGTGGGCGCTGCGCAGATCCAGCGCGCCGGTCGGCTCGTCGGCGAACACGACGGCCGGAAGGGCGGCCAACGCCCGCACGATCGCGGCCCGTTGCTGCTGGCCGCCGGACAGTTCGGCCGGGCGGTGGGTGAGCCGGTCGGCCAGGCCGACCCGTTCGACCAACATGTCCACCCAGTCCCGGTCCGGGGCCCGGCCCGCCAGCCGCAGGGGCAGCGTGATGTTGTCCGCGATGCTGAGCGACGGGATGAGGTTGTAGGCCTGGAACACGAACCCGACCCGCTCCCGGCGCAGTTCGGTACGGCGGGTCTCGTTCAGGCCGGCGATCTCGCGGCCGTCGATACGGACGCTGCCCGAGGTCGGGGAGTCCAGCCCGGCGGCACAGTGCATCAGCGTGCTCTTGCCGGATCCCGACGGGCCCATCACGGCGAGGAACGTGCCGGGTTCCACGGTCAGTGACACGGAGTCGAGGGCGCGCACGCCTCCCGGGTACTCCTTGCCGACCTCCGCCAGCGCGATGGCGGGCGCCCGCCGTGCGGTGCTCGCGGCGCGCGTCGCCGCCCTCATCGCCGGCCCTGGAGTCCACGAACGGCGAGGACGGCCACGCAGGCCGCCGTCGTCGCGCCGATGGCCAGGTGTACGGCCGTACCGGCGCCGGCGTACGACGCCACCGTGTTGGCGACCACGCTGACCACCAGCAGCGTCCACAGCAGTGTGCGTACCGGGTCCGTCATGGGGATCTCCTCTGCTCGGTTCCTCGTCGGCCGGCGTTCCCGACGCCGCCGTCCGTCGTCACCGACGCTATGGACCGGACCCCCTCCGGGCCGATCCCGCCAACCGCCCGGTCCGAGGTACAGCAGGCTGTACTTTCCGGCCCCACGACTGACGTGAAGTGCCGGGCCCCATAAGGTCGTTCGGGAGCGATCAGGACAGAGTCGGGGGAGAGGGGAGGGAGCAGGCATGGCCATCCGGCGACGGCATGAGCTTGCGTCCGGGCGCGTCGTCGGCCGCGACGCCGACCGCTACGCCCACCCTGAGGAAGACCCCGAGAACGATCCCGGGTACGACCCGGACAACGATCCCGAGCACGGCCCCGAGGACCGTGCCGACCGCCGCGTCGGTCCACGGGACGCCCTCGCGCGCGCCCTCGCCGACGCGTCCGCCGCGCTCGGACAGCTCGTCGGCGGGCTCGGCACCGCGACCCAGGCACTGGGCGTCCTGCTCCTGACGGCCGTCACCGCCCTGACCTGCCCGGTGGGCGTGGGCCTGCTCATGGCGCCCCCCGTGCTGCGCGCCCTGAACGCCCTGGCCGGCCGGGAACGCGAACGGCTGGGCCGCCACGGCCCCGAGGTGCCGGCCCCGAAGCCCCCGCCCACGCGGCTGCGGCCCGCCCTCGCCGACCCCGTCACCCGGCGCGAACTGCGCTGGCTGGTGCGGCACGCCACAGTCGGGCTGGTCCTCGGGCTGTTCGGCGTCCTGCTGCCGCTCGCCGCCGTACGCGACAGCACCTTCCCGCTGTGGTGGCGCATCGTGCCCGACAACACGACGAGCACGTCGCTCGGTATCGGGTCCGCGCACTCCTGGCCCGACGCCCTCGCCGTGGTCCTCCTCGGCGTGGGCTGGATCGCCATCATCCTCGGGCTCACCCCCGGCCTGGCCGGGCTCCAGGCGCGGCCCGGACGCCGGCTCCTCGCGGCCGGCCCGGAGACGGACCTGTCCCTGCGGGTCGCCGAACTCACCGCCACCCGCGCCGCCGCCCTGGACGCCCACGCCACCGAACTGCGCCGCATCGAGCGCTCCCTGCACGATGGCACGCAGAACCGGCTCGTGACCGTCACCGTGCTGCTCGGCGCCGCCCGCCGCATGGTCGCCCGCGACCCGGCCGGCGCCGACGAACTCCTCGAACGCGCCCAGTCGGCAGCCGAACAGGCCCTGGCCGAACTGCGGACGGTGGCCCGCGGCATCCTCCCTCCGGTGCTGGCCGACCGGGGCCTGACCGGCGCGCTGTCCGGACTGGCCGCCCAGTGCGCGGTGCCCTGCCGGATCGACGTCGACGTGCCCGTCCGCTGTGCCGCCTCCGTCGAGGCGACCGCCTACTTCGTGGTCGCCGAGGCCCTGACCAACATCGCCAGGCACAGCGGCGCCGGGCACGCCACCGTCACCGCCCGCGGGCACGGCGGCCGGCTGCATCTGCGCGTCACCGACGACGGCCGCGGCGGCGCCGACGAGGACGGCGGCTCCGGGCTCACCGGCATCCGGCGCCGCATCGCGGCACACGACGGCACTCTCACCCTGGCCAGCCCGGCCGGCGGCCCGACAACCCTCGAGGTGGACCTGCCATGCGGATCGTGATCGCGGAGGACGACCCGCTGCTGCGGGAGGGGCTGGCGCTGCTGCTGCGCGCCGAGTCCCTCGACGTGGTGGCGACCGCGGGCACCGCCGGCGGCGTGCTGGACGCCATCGACGCGCACGCGCCCGACATCGCCATCCTCGACGTACGGATGCCCCCCACCCACACCGACGAGGGGATCGTGGCGGCCGTCGAGGCCCGGCGCCGGCAGCCCGGCCTCGCGGTGCTCGTGCTGTCCGCCTACGTCGAGCAGACCTTCGCCACGGAACTGCTCACCGGCGGTGTGGCCGGTCTGGGCTATCTCCTCAAGGAGCGGGTCGGGCGGGTGGAGGAGTTCCTCGACGCGCTGCGGCGGGTGGCGGCCGGGGGCACCGCGATCGATCCCGAGGTGGTCGCGCAGCTCTTCACCCGCTCCCGTCAGGACACCCGGCTGGACCGGCTCAGCCCGCGCGAGCGGGAGGTGCTCGCCCTGATGGCCGAGGGGCTGGGCAACACGGCCGTCGCGGAACGGCTCGTCGTCACCGAGGGCGCCGTCCACAAGCACATCCGCAGCATCTTCGCCAAGCTGGACCTGGCTCCCACCGACCGGGTGGACCGCCGCGTCGCCGCCGTCCTGCGGTACCTGGAGGACGTCCGCCGACCGGCGTGAGCGGACGGGGGACGCGCTACGGGCGGACCGTCACGAAAGAGCCCGCGCAGGTTCGACCAGCTCGTCCCACAGGTCTCGACAGAAACCCCCTCCTCATCTGTCACAGGCATGCCATACGCTGCGCATAGCAGCCGCGCCCCGGGTGTCACCGCTCTCCGCGGTCCCGTCCGGGTGTTGCGCGGCGCTCTCAACTACCGGTGTCCCACCGGTTTCCTTGTGGGGGTAACAGCAACTGTGCGTACGCGCAGCATCTCTACCGCGACGGCGCTCGCGGTTCTCTTCAGCTCGGCGGCGCTGAGCGTCGTCGCGGCCGGCACGGCCTCGGCCGCCTCGGCGACCGTCACCTCGCCGGGCGGCATCGTCGCGGACGGGGCCCTGCAGCGGGTCTTCGTCGGCGACAGCTCGGCGGGCAGGATCGTGGCCGCGAACTACTCCGGCTCCCTCGTCGACTCGGTGAGCGGCATCGGCCAGGTCTCCGACCTGGCGCTGTCCGAGGACGGCGCGACGCTGTACGCGGCCGTGCCCGACCTGCACGAGATCGTGGCCCTCGACGCGGCCACCCTCGACGTCAAGACCCGCTACACCGTCTCCACCAACACCGGCCCGCGGTACGTCGCCTTCGCCGGCGGCAAGCTCTGGTTCTCCTATGGCGACCAGTGGGACGGCAACCTGGGCTCGGTCGACCCGACCGTGGACCCGGCGGGCGAGACCGACCCGGTGGCGCTCGCGCAGTACTCGAACAGGGTCTGGGGCCAGGCGCTCCTCGACACCGACCCGAACCAGCCGGGCGTGCTGGCCGTCGGCGAGACCGGCATCTCCACGGACTCGATGGCCGTCCTCGACGTGTCCGGCGCCACCCCGCAGGAGGTCGCCTGGTACCAGGGCGACTACTCGCTGAACAGCGGCATCGGGGACATCGACCTGGTGCCCGGCGCCTCGCAGGTCCTGGTCAACGGCAAGGACCGGGACGCCTACGCGGACGGTACGTTCAAGGCGGCCGGCTCCTACCCGTCCGGGCAGCGCGCCGACATCGCCGCGAACGGCCTGATCGCCCAGATCAGCGGCTCCAAGGTGGCCGTCTACAAGCCGAACGCCACGCAGCCGGTGCGCACCTACACCACCAGCAGCGCCGGCACCGGCGATGTGGCCTGGGCGCCGGACTCCTCGCGGATCTTCGCGCTGGTCCCCTCGGGCAGCGGCTACGTGGTCAAGGCCCTCACCGGCCCGACGCTGAACGCCCCGACGCTCACGGTCAACGCCCCGTCGTCCGCCCCGCGCGCCAAGAAGCTCACCGTCAAGGGCAAGCTGTCGGCGACGGTGCCGCTGCCCACCGGTGTGAAGCTCCAGGTCACCCGCACCGACCTGGCCAGTCCGGACGGCAAGGCGCTGCCCGCCGTCACGGTGAAGGCGGACGGCACGTACTCCTTCACCGACACCCCGCCGGCCGGCGGCACGGTCACGTACAAGGTCAGCTACGCGGGCGACGCCGAGCACTCCTCGGCGAGCGCCTCGGACAAGGTCGCGGTCTCGCGCGCCGCGACGGCCCTGTCCGTGAACAAGAACGGCAACATCTACAAGTACGGGACCGACGTCTCGTTCACGGCGCACCTCGGCACCACGTACAGCAACCGCACGGTCGAGATCTGGGCCGACCCCTTCGGCGGCGACAAGCCCAAGAAGCTGATCAAGACCGGCAAGGTCAACTCCCACGGCAACCTCTCGGCCACCGTGGACATGACCCGCGACACGACCGTCACCGCCGTCTTCAAGGGTGACGCCCGCTACGCGCCGAAGTCGGCGAAGGCCACGGCGTACGCCAGGGTCAGGGTCTCCACGGCCGTCTCCAAGCACTACAAGACGGGCCGGATCGGCTCGCACACGTACTACTGGTTCCACAAGAGCACCGACCCGCTGCTCACCACGAGCATGACCTACTACCCGGGCCGCCAGCAGCGGTTCGACCTGCAGGTCTACTACAACGGTTCGTGGTACTCGGCCGACTCGGAGTACTTCGCGCTCGGTACGAACGGCAAGTCGGCCGTGCGCCTGGGGGCTCCGGACGAGGCCGGCATCAAGGCGCGGATGCGCTCGGTGTACGTCAACGGTTCCTCCGGTGACACCGTGAACTCGACGACGTACGGCTCCTGGAAGTACCTGTACTTCTCCAACTGACCCGCGGGACGCGCGGTTCGACGCGTCAGTCGCTCGTCGTCGGCCCGGACAGCGGGCCGGCGGCGGGCGCGGACTGCGGGGGCGTCTCGTGGCAGGTGAAGCCGAGGCTGATCAGCGCCCGGCTCACTTCGGCGGCACTGAAGTCGCGGCGGTCCTGACGGGTGATCACCTCGCCCACCTGCTTGACCGGATACAGGCGGCGTCCGATGACGACGCAGGGGCCTGTGACGGGCTCCGGCGCGATGCCTGCCATCGACGCCTCCACCTCGCTCTTGACCAGGTCGAAGGGGTAACGGGCAATCACGCAGCGCACGGTGCCTCACCAAGGGTCGAGCGGAACGGGAAAGGAAGCGCGGGGGAAGCGCGGATGAAGCGCGGGCGCAAGCCGCGCCGAGAGGGAGAAGTAGAAAGCTGAATTAATCCGGAAAACAGCCAGGGGCCCGCACCCAAGGTGCGGGCCCCTGTGTTACGCCGTGTGAGCGCAGATCAGGCGGGGACGATGTTCTCCGCCTGCGGGCCCTTCTGGCCCTGCGTGACATCGAAGGTCACCTTCTGGCCTTCCTGCAGCTCACGGAAGCCCTGGGTGGCGATGTTCGAGTAGTGGGCGAAGACGTCGGGACCGCCGCCCTCCTGCTCGATGAAGCCGAAGCCCTTTTCCGCGTTGAACCACTTCACAGTACCGGTGGCCATGTCATAACTCCTGAGGCAGTGCTGGGAGCTCACACCGCGTGAACCCCACTCATCGCCGTGATGATCACCTGCCAGGGAAAAACCGTCAGCAAAATGGCAACCAAAACTGCAACTAGGACCCAAGCCTAGCACCCGAAAAGCACGGAAAGGATATGTGGAAAAATAACTCACCGGCCCCGACTGAATTCCTGCTCCAGAGACATGAGATTTTCCCTCCCGGCCCCGGCCGGATCTCCCCGGGACGCCGCAGGTCCCGGCCGTGACACAGCCGAAGGTCGAGAGCACCGGGGGCAGGGCGAGGCCATCTCACGGGGGGCCAGGCTTCACCCGGGTGGCCGCCACCCTGACGAAACCCGACGAGGAGTCGCCATTACGGCCAAGCGGGTGATAATCGGACTATGAGTACGGCGACGTTTGAACTGGCGGCCGCGTCTGGTGACGTACTGAACGTGCTCGCCGCCTTCGTAGGTGGCCTGATCATCGCCGGTGGCCTGGTCTGGGCGGTGCTCTTGGGCGTCAAGCTCGGGGACGAGGAGTCCCCGAGACCCCGGCCGGAGGAGCAGCCCCAGCTGCCCACGACCGGTGCCGTCCGCGAGATGCGGGAGATGCGGGAGGCCGAGGAGGTCCCGGTCGCCGCGGACGAGACGGAACGGCTCATGCCGTACCAGCTCCGCCACTCGGGGACCAGACGAGGAGAGGACCAGCAGAGACAACGCTGGCTGCCGGGATCCAGCGGATCCTTCGGCAGCGGTGGCCTGGGACACACATAGCCGGCCCGGAAGACGACGCGGGGGCTGCCACACCGTCCGTACCGGACGGGGGCAGCCCCGCTTCGGGTGTCTCAGACCCGGCTGTCCGCCGGCCGGTAGGTCGCCAGCGCCCAGATCACGAAGAAGTCGATGGCGATCATGACGAGCGACCAGATCGGCGCGTACGGCAGGAACAGGAACTGCGCCAGCATGCTCAGCGAGGCCAGGAAGATACCGGTGACGCGGGCCCAGGCGACGCCCCTGAGGATGCCGGCACCGGCCACCACGGCCAGCACGCCCAGGACCAGCAGGATCCAGCCCCAGCCGGTCAAGTTGATCTTGTAGACGTAGTCACCGATGCGGGTGTACACGTCGTCCTTGGCGAGCGCGGAGATGCCCTGGAATATCGCCAGGATGCCGTTCATCAGCATCAGGACACCGGCGAAGACGGCGCCGCCGGCGGCCCAGGCGGAGCCCGCGTGCGACGTGCCCCGGCTGCCCGCCTCGGGTGCCGAGCCGGCCGGCTGGTGCCCCTCGGCCCAGGCCGAGGAGGTCTGCCCCTGGCCGGTCGGCGGCTTCGCGTGCGGCTGCTGGGTCATGGCCGTACCCCATATCTTCCGGGGCGGTGGGTCTCGTACGCCGTCCGCCCATGTCGTCGGTCCTCCGACGATCCGGCCGAACCGGTGCCGCCACCACGGGAGCTGCGCCGAACGGGTGACGCCCGGCATGCGGCTCCGGCCCCGCCGATCTTCACTGGAACGGAAGACACCCCCTCCCACCCCGGCCCGGTACGGACACCGGCCGAGGGGCGGACCCCACCGGGACGGACCCGGACGAAGTTTCTGGAGGCGACATGGCCGGTTATCGTGCGCGCCGGACGACGGCCGGAGCGCTGACGGCGGCCGTGGCGATCGTGGCCGCCGCGCTGGCCGGCTGCTCAGGTGACGACAGCCCGTCGGACGCGGTCAGCAAGGCCGCCTCGGCGGCCCGCTCGGCGGGCGCGGAGGTGACGGCCGCCGCGTCCTCGCTGGCCTCGCGGGCCGCGGAGGCGTACGCGTCGGCGACGGCCGAGGCGGGCCGCACCTTCGACGACATCAAGGGCGGGGTCGACGCGAAGGGCTCCGTCACGCTCGGCAGCCCGGACACCGACTCCGACGGACGGACGACGGTCGAGGTCACCGCGGAGAACACCGCGGATTCGGCGAAGTCCTTCGCCGTGCAGGTCGACTTCACCGACCGGAACGGCAAGCTGCTCGACGTGGTCGTCGTCACCATCTCCGACGTGCCGGCCGGCGGGTCCGGCAAGGCCTCCGCCCGCAGCAACCGCGAGCTGTCCGAGGAGGCCCAGGACGAGGTGAAGACGAAGGTGGGCCGGGCGGTGCGGTACTGATCCGGTCCGCCGCCGCCGACGCGGCACCCGGACCGGATGCCCCCCGGGCCGCGCGGCTCCGGGGCGACGCGACTCCCCGGCGGCATGACCTCGCGACCGCGCGACCCCGAGGCCGCGCGGCCCCCGGGCCACGCGACTTCCAGGCCACGCGACTTCCAGGCGACGAGGCGGAGCGATGAGCGAGACACCGGTGGTCTTCACCGAGGCGGACTACGCGGCCCGGATGAGCCGGGCCGCCCGGGAGGCGGCCCTCGCCGGGCTCGCGGGCCTGCTCGTCACTCCCGGCCCCGACCTGGTCCGGCTGTGCGGCTACCGGCCCGCGGCGATCACCGGCCGCCTGACCCTGCTGGTGCTCACCGCGGACTCCGACCCCCGTCTGCTGGTACCGGCGGCGGAGCGACCGGACGCCGAGGCCGCGCCCGGGGCGGGTGCCCTGCGCACCTTCGTCTGGCAGGACGGCCAGGACCCGTACGCCGCCGCGGCCGGACTGCTGCGCCCGCACGGCCACTACGGCGTCTGCGACTCGACCTGGGCAGTGCACCTGCTGGGGCTCCAGGAGGCGCTGCCGCTGACCACCTACCGGCCGCTGACCGTGGTGCTGCCGATGCTGCGCGCGGTCAAGGACGAGCACGAGGTGGCGCGGCTGGCGGCGGCGGGCGCGGCGGCCGACGCGGCGTACGCGGAGATCCTCTCCGTACGGTTCGCCGGGCGCCGGGAGGCCGACGTGGCCGCCGACCTGGCCCGGCTGCTGCGCGAACACGGCCACAGCCAGGTCGACTTCACCCTGGTGGGCTCCGGCCCCAACGCCGCCGATCCGCACCACGAGGCGGGCGAACGCACCATCGAGGCCGGCGACATGGTGGTCCTGGACTTCGGCGGCCTGCGCGACGGCTACGGCTCCGACACCACCCGCACGGTCCACGTCGGCGAGCCGACGGAGGAGGAGCGGCAGGTCCACGACATCGTGCGGGCCGCGCAGCAGGCGGCCTTCGAGGCCGTACGACCCGGTGTGCCCTGCCAGGAGATCCACCGGGTGGCCCGCACGGTGATCGAGAACGCCGGTTACGGCGAGCGGTTCGCGCACCGCACCGGCCACGGCATCGGCGTCACCACCCGCGAACCGCCGTACCTGGTCGAGGGCGAGGAGCAGCCCCTGGTGCCCGGCATGTGCTTCTCCATCGAACCCGGCATCTACCTGCCGGACCGCTTCGGGGTGCGTATCGAGGACATCGTGACGTGCACCGAGGACGCCGGGCGCCGGCTCAACACGACCCCCCACGAGCTGGCGATCGTGTCCTGAGCCCGCGTCCGTTCCTCACGCCATCCAGAAGAAGACCGCCGTCATCCGCTTCTCCTCCAGTGTGGATCCGAAGTAACCGGTCGCGCTGTGCACGAGGTTGGCGCTGTAGAGGAGCAGCCGGTTGTACCGGTGCGGCACGCGTACGTCCTCCTCGAAGGCGTCGGCGGCGACGTACCGGGTGCCCAGCGCCTCGACGAGGTTGTTGTGCGGGGCCTGCACGACGTTGCCGCCGAGCCGTCCGCCCGGCAGGGACTGCCGGTGGAAACTCGTGCCGCAGTCCCTGGGCACGCCCGGGTTGAGGTAGAGAACGGCCGCGTACCGGCACAGGGCCCGTGAGTCGGTGTGCGGCCGGGGCTCGCTCTCGCCCTCGCCCACGACCTGTACGCAGTTGTGGTTGAGCGTTCCGCCGCCGGGCGCCCGCTGCACCCACAGCTTCCCGGCCCCGGTCGCCTGCCGCACCAGCCGCTCCACGCACCCGAGTTCGGCCGCGTCGAGACCGGGCATGGCCCGCAGCCCCGGCCAGGCCTCCGGCTTGTCCGGGTGGCCCTCGATCCAGTCGTCCTTGGCGAGACAGCGCTCCCGGACGGCGTCCGGGTCGGGCAGGACGTCGTCCAGGACCCAGTAGTCCCGCCCCTTGGTGGGCTTCCGGTAAGGAAGGACGGGGAGGATGGGAAGAGCCGTGGGGACTCTGGGGAGCTGTGGGGGCATGCGGCCGAATGTAGGGCGGGAGATCGTCTCGACTCTCCCGCAGCGCGGTCAACGTTCCGTCAACTTGCCTGTCCACTGAGCGACTTATGCGCGCTTTGACCGCTCGTGCCGGACCGGCCCGCACGCCCGGATGAGGCCCTCGTCACAGCCCCCGCCTCACTCTTTACCAAATCAAAAGGTTTCCGCGGTCGCCCCCCTCGTACTTCCCTGTGTCCGACCCGCCCACCGGCGGGACCGCCACGGGGCAGGAGGCATGGTGCGCTTTTCGCGGAACGCGACGGGAACGATCTTCGTGGGCGGGGCCCTCGGTCTGACCCTGGCCGCGCTGGCTTATCCCTCGATGCTGGGTCTCAGTACCGTCTCCAGTTCACCGGACCGGATCATCGCCCAGACGCAGTGGGGGCCGCTGACGGAGTCGGACCGCGACTTCGTGGTCAAGGTGCGCGCGGCCGGGCTGTGGGAGTACCCGGTGGGGCAGATCGGCCTGCAGAAGGGGACCACCAAGGGGGTCCTCACGGCGAGCCAGCACCTTGTCGACGGGCACGCCGGCCTGGACGCCACCTGCCGCAAGATCGCGCCCATGCTCAACATCACGCTGCCCAACGTGGCGAGCCCGCAGCAGCAGGGCTTCGTGTCGCAGCTGAGCGCGGACACCGGCAAGCAGTTCGACATCGACTTCGCCAACATCCTGCGCATCACGCACGGCTCGATCTTCAACACGGTCGCGAAGGTCCGCTCCACCACCAAGAACTCCCTGGTGCGGGCCCTGGCCGACCAGGCCAACGTGACCGTCCTCGACCACATCACGGTCATGGAGAAGACCGGACTGGTCAACTTCGACCAGTCCCTCTTCACCCAGACCACCCCGCCGAAGCTGCCCAAGTCGGACCTGACCCCGCCGGCCCCGCCGGCCGGCCAGCCGGAGGTCGTCCTGACCCCGCCGCCCAACAGCACCGAGACGCCGAAGCCACTGCCGACCTCGTGACAGCGGGGGGCCCGGGCGGCCCCTCGCCCGCCCTACCCGCCGAGCCACACGGTCGTGTCCGGTCCCAGCAGACCGCCCTCCAGCGGCCCGCTGGTCAGCAGCACCTCCCCGGCCGGCACCGCGACCGGCTCGTCCGACAGGTTGGTGACACAGCGCCAGCCCTCGTGCCGGGCGAAGTGCAGGACCCCGGGCAAAGCGTCGTCCGCCCAGGCCAGCCCCTCGCCCTGGAGCAGCTTGCGGCGCAGCCGCAGGGCCGTGCGGTAGAGCTCCAGGGTCGAGCCCTCGACCCCGTCCTGCGCCTCGACGGCGTACGACGCGAAGCTCTCCGGCTGCGGCAGCCAGGCCGCGCCCGCCCCGAAGCCGTACGACGGTCCGGTCCTCGTCCACGGCAGCGGGACCCGGCATCCGTCGCGTCCCTTGCGGACCCGGCCCGTCTGCTCCCAGACGGGGTCCTGGAGAACCTCGACGGGCAGGTCGGCGACCTCGGGCAGACCGAGTTCCTCGCCCTGGTAGACGTACGACGATCCCGGCAGCGCCAGCATCAGCAGCGTGGCCGCCCGGGCCCGGCGCAGGCCCGCCACCGGGTCGACGGCGGGGGCGTGGCCGCCGGACAGCAGCCAGGCGTTGTCGTCGGTGCCCGGCGGGAGCAGGAGGCGGGAGGCGTGCCGTACGACGTCGTGGTTGGACAGGACCCAGGTGGCCGACGCTCCGGCCATCGCGGCCGTGTCCAGGGAGTCGGTGATCACCTGGCGCAGTTCGGTCGCGTCCCAGGGGGTTTGGAGGTACTCGAAGTTGAAGGCCTGGCCGAGTTCGTCCGGCCGGGCGTACAGCGCGCGCCGGGCCCCCTGCACCCACGCCTCGGCGACCGCGGTGCGGGGCGGGTGGTAGTCGTCGAGGACGGCGCGCCAGTCGCGGTAGATCTCGTGGACCTCGTCGCGGTCGTAGAAGGGGTGGGAGCCGGGCGGGAGGCCGGCGAGCGTCGCCTCGCCGCTGACCTCCGTGGCGCCGAGGTCGCGCAGCGGCTCGCTCAGGTCCTTGGCCAGGCCGTGCGCGACGTCGACGCGGAAGCCGTCGACCCCGCGGTCGGACCAGAAGCGCAGGGTGGTCCGGAAGTCGGCGCGGATCTCCTCGTTGTCCCAGTTCAGGTCGGGCTGCTGGGGTGCGAACAGATGCAGGTACCACTGGCCGTCCGGCACTCGTCGCCAGGCGCTGCCGCCGAACACGGACTGCCAGTCGGTGGGCGGCAGTGCGCCGTGGGTGCCGCGGCCGTCGCGGAAGACGTAGCGGTCGCGGGCGGCGGAGCCGGGTCCGGCCCGCAGGGCCTCCTGGAACCAGACGTGCTGGTGCGAGGTGTGGTTCGGCACCAGGTCGACGATCACCTTCAGGCCCAGCCGGTGGGCCTCGGTCGCCATGGCGTCGAAGTCGTCGAGGGTGCCCAGGCGCGGGTCGACGTCGCGGTGGTCGGCGACGTCGTAGCCGCCGTCGGCGAGTTCCGAGGGGTAGAAGGGGCTGAGCCACAGGGCGTCGACGCCGAGCGCGGCGAGGTGGCTCAGGCGCCCGGTGACACCGCGGATGTCGCCGAGCCCGTCGCCGTCGGCGTCGGCGAAGCTGCGGGGGTAGACCTGGTAGACGACGGCCTGCCGCCACCAGTCGGGGTCCTTGCTGGAGAGGTCGGGCGTGGTGCGAACGGTCACGCGTGCTCCTCCGCGGTGTGTACGGGCGGGTGCGTTGCGAGCGGGTGCCTGCTTTGTGGGCGGGTGCTGCGCGGGCGGGTGCTTTGTGGGCGGTGCTGTGCGGGCGGGTGCTTTGTGGGCGGTAAGGAGAACCCTGTCCACTTGGCCGGAAAAGTGAACATCCAGCCTGTCTCCGCGCGGTCCGGAGGGAGGTATTCCCTGTGTGGGGGAATTGTAATGACTGGCTCAACCACCTTTGTATCGCCGCAGGTTGACAGCCCTGAGCCAGGAGATCCACGATGTGCGCACGCTGTGGCGCATGTGACCAATGGGCCCAGTGTTTCTTCGGGTTACTCACCCCCCGCACACGCCAAGATGGGATACGCATGTCCATAGCGAGACGTGTCACCGTGCGCCGCCTGCTGGGGACGGGCGTCGCGACGCTCGCCCTCTGTACCGCCTCCGTCGCCGCCGCCTCCGGCGCCTTCGCCACCGGTACGCCCGGCGGCGACGGCTGGAAGTCCGCCGACGGCTACCAGCCCGGATCGGGGGCGGGCACGGTCACGGAGACCGACCGCTGCCAGTTCTCGCTCGACGGCACCGACTTCTACGACTCGGTGAAGGTGGACGACCAGAACCTGCGGCCCACCGACGACGGCAAGGTCCACGTCAAGGTCCGCACCGCCGGCGACGCCACCACCTGCACCGCCTCCCTGGCCTCCTACCTCGCCCACGGGTCCAGCTTCCGCACCTCCGGCGAGCAGGTCTTCGTCGACTTCGACACCGTGACGGTCAAGCCGGGCCAGACCGAGTCCCTGGACATCGCCGTGCCGGACGCGGGCTGCTACGCGCAGATCGACCTCTACCGGGGTGCGGTCAGGTTCGACGGCAAGCTCGACGCGAAGGACGGCTTCGAGCACGGCGACCTGCCCAAGGGCCCGGACCGCCCGGTCATCAAGGACAAGCTGATCGCGGCCTGGAACGGCGGCACGAAGGACTGCACGACGGCTCCGCCCGAGACGCCGTCCACCCCGACGGCCCCGGAGTCCTCCGAGCCCTCCCAGCCGGCGGAGGAGTCCACGCCGCCGGCGAGCGAGACGCCGTCGACCGAGACCGGGACCCCGACTCCGGCCGCCTCCGAGTCCACCACCGCGCCGGCCACCACGCCGAACGGCGGCGGTGACGACCTCGCCGAGACCGGCGCGAACGGCAGCACGGGGCCGATCGCGATCGGGGCGGCGGTGCTGCTGGCCGGCGGCGCGGGCCTCGTGGTGGCCACCCGCCGGCGCCGGAGCACGCGCGCGTGACCCTTCCAGGGGGCGGCCTCCGCCCCCTGGAACACACACCGGGGGCCGAGCCTCACCCGTCGGAAGGACCGAGAGGCTCGAGCAGGGCGGCGACGGTTTCGTCGACCAGCCTGTAGCGCACCACCCGTCCCTCCCTCTCCCCCTCGACGACCCCGGCCGCCCGCAGCAGCCTGAGCGCCTGCGAGACGGCGGGGTCGTTCGTCCCGGTCGCGATCGCCAGGTCGGACACGGCCAGCGGTCCGGTGCGGTGCAGGGCCAGCAGCAGGGCCAGCCGCCGGGGCTCGCCGAGCAGGGCGAAGCGGTCGGCCCAGGTGCGGACATGCGCGGGGTCGCCGATGGCGGCGACGGCGTCACACACGCGGTGACCGTCGATGGTGCGCCGGTCCGCGCGGTCGGCCGGGACGAGATGCATACCGCCATCCTCGCAGGCGCACTGTGTGATCTTCCATACCTGCGCAGGTGCGCAGCTATGCAGTGGACCGCCCGCCGCCCTACGGTGGTCGGGCCGTGGTGCTCGGGAAGCCGGTGACGACCCCTCAGGGGTCCATGCCGGAGCGGCCCTCGCCACTGTGATCGGGGAGTTTCCGGCCCACCGTCCCGCGAGGGACAGCCACTGGTCGCCGCAGGGTGACCGGGAAGGCGGGCCGGCGGCGTACGACCCGTAAGCCAGGAGACCGGCCACGGCATCTCACGAAGTGATCCACGAGGTGCTGGAGCGTGACCGCATGACCCTGCCCGAACCCGCCCCGGCGTCCTTCACGTGGCGCCGGGAGGACACCGTCAAGACCGCCGGCCTGCTGGCGGCCGTCGCCGCCCTGCACGTCGTCGCCTTCGGCATCCTCTTCCTGCTCGTCGTCCCCGAGCACTACGAGGTCGGCACCAGGGCCTTCGGCGTCGGACTCGGCGTCACCGCCTACACGCTGGGCATGCGGCACGCCTTCGACGCCGACCACATCGCCGCCATCGACAACACCACCCGCAAGCTGATGGCCGACGGCAAACGGCCGGTCTCGGTGGGCTTCTGGTTCGCGCTCGGCCACTCCAGCGTGGTGGTCCTGCTCGCCGCGCTGATCGCCGGCGGCACCCGACTGGCCGGCCTTGTCATGAACGAGGGCTCGCGCACCCACCAGACCCTCGGCTTCATGGGTACGACGATCTCGGGGACGTTCCTCTACCTCATCGCCGCCCTCAACCTGGTCGCCCTGCTCGGCATCCTGAAGGTCTTCAAGGCGATGCGCGCGGGCACCTACGACGAGCGGGAGCTCGAACAGCACCTGGACTCCCGGGGGTTCATGAACCGGATCCTGGGCCGGCTCACCCGGTCCATCAGCCGCCCCGGCCAGATGTACCCGCTCGGCTTCCTCTTCGGCCTCGGCTTCGACACCGCCACCGAGGTCACGCTGATGGTGATGGCCGGCTCGGGCGCGGCGGCCGGGCTGCCCTGGTACGCGATCCTGTGCCTGCCGCTGCTGTTCGCCGCCGGCATGAGCCTGTTCGACACCCTCGACGGCACCTTCATGAACTTCGCCTACCAGTGGGCCTTCTCCAACCCCGTCCGCAAGGTCTTCTACAACCTCACCATCACCGGGCTGTCCATCGCCGTCGCCTTCTTCATCGGCACCATCGAACTGGTCGGCGTCCTGCACGAGAAGCTCGACCTGAGCGACGACCTCAGCGGCTGGGTCGCCGGCCTCGACCTGGACAACGTCGGCTACGTCATCGTCGGCCTGTTCGTGGTGGTGTGGGCGGCGGCGGTGACGTACTGGAAGGTCGCCAAGGTGGAACAGCGCTGGGCGGTGCGGCCGGCGGACAGTCGCTAGGACAGCTGCCGGGACTCCCCGGGTCTCCCCGGTTCTCCGCCGGCTCTCCGCCGCGACAGCCTTCCAGCGGCTTCCTCAGACGCCCTCGACCGTCGTCAGCCACAGCTTCACGTACCGCTCCGCGTCCACGCCCAGGCCGACGTCCACCAGGGCCTGTTCCCGTACGCCCTCGTGGATCTCGGACTCGCCGGGGCGCGGGCGGCGGTCGACGACGGTCTGGCCGCGGGTCGGGCCCGGGGCCAGGGACACCTCGACCGGCAGGCGTTCGGTGGTCAGCCCCTCCGGGTCGACGACCGCGCAGACCGCGCCCGCGTCACCGAGGCCGCCCGTGGGGGTGGGGTCGCCGGAGGTGGCCGGGTCGCGGTGGGCGAGCAGTTCACCGGCCAGCCGCAGACGGGGGTCCCCGCTCGCGCGCAGCCGCTCCACGTCCGCGGCCGGGACCAGGACCTGCTTGAACACGTCGAGGCCGTACATGGTGATCGGCACGCCCGCGGTGAGCAGGACGGCCGCCGCCTCCGGGTCGTGCCACACGTTGAACTCGGCGACCGGCGTGGCGTTCCCGGTCGCCACCGCGCCGCCCATGAACACGATCCGCTCGATGTTGCGCACCACCTCCGGGTGCGTGCGCAGGAGCAGCGCAATGTTCGTCAGCGGTGCCGTCGGGATGAGGGTCACCGGGCGCGGGGAGGCGAGGATCTCGCGGCGCAGCAGCGTCACCGCGTCCACGTCGACCGGAACGCGGGTCGGCGCGGGCAGCCCGAGGTCGCCCATCCCGTCCTGCCCGTGCACGTGCCGGGCCGTCCGCACGGGCTCGATCAGCGGCCGCTCGGCACCTCGCGCGACCGGGATGCCGGGCGCTCCGGCCTGCTCCAGCACGGTCAGGGTGTTGCGGACGACCCCGTCCACGTCCGTGTTCCCGGCCACGCAGGTGATCGCGCGCAGGTCAAGGCCGGGGTGGCGGACGGCGAACAGCAGGGCGAGGGCGTCGTCGACACCGGTGTCACAGTCGATGATCACCGGGATGGGCTGACCGTTCACGCTGGAGCTCCTGTTCCTACGACCGACTCGGCACGGGGTACTACGGAACCGACCCTACGCAGCCTGCTGCGGTTCCCGGCCACCCATGGGCACGGCGGGGGGCGCGCGAGGCGGTGCGGGCGGGAGGCCGGTGCGGGCCCGAGGGCGGCACCGACGCGAGGCCCGCACCGACGCGAGGCCCGCACCGACGCGAGGGCGGCACCGACAGCACGGCGGCGCACGCGCGAGGGTCGTCTTTCGGCTGTCCGGGGTGGCGGTGGTAACCCGGACGGACCGTCTCGCTGGTGGGGTGATCGGCGTGGTGGTGCTGTGGGAGCACGTACTGGATCTTGGCCGCGCGCAGGAGGCCCCTCGATGACCCGTCCCCCGGCCCGCCTCCTCGTGTGCGCCTCGGCGCTCTGCCTCGCCGGAGCGCCGAGTCTCACCGCCTGTTCGCCGGGCGGCCCCGACCGGACTGCGCCCCGCGCCTCCGCCACGACCGGCCGGTCCGCCCCCGCCGCCTCACCCTCCCCCAGCCCTGGCACCGCGCTCACCTCGGCCCAGGCGGAGGCCGCGCTGATCACTCCGGCCGACCTGGGGGAGCCCTGGACTCCGACACAGGGCGCCGCGACCTGGCGGGACACCCTGCTCAAGGCGACGGCCGACAACCCCGACTGCGGGCGGCTGCTCGAGGCGGTCTACACCGAGGATCTGTTCGGCCCGCGCAACCCGATCCGCGCGGTCGCCGGTCTCGACGACGGCATGGACGAGGCCCAGCTGCGCTACCAGGTCATCGCCCACGACCCGGCGGACGTGGACCGCACCCTGGCCTGGCTGCGGTCGCTGCCGCAGAAGTGCGGCCGGTTCACGGCCGCGACCGCCGGGGGTGCCGTACAGGGCGGGCAGGTGACCGAGGCGGCGCTGCCGCCGGTCGGGGACGCCCGGGAGGGCCTGCGGATCACGCTGGCCGGCGAGAACGCCGACGGCGAGCCCACCGCGCTCACCCTGGACCTGGCCGCCGTCCGCGTCGGCGACGACGCGATCGTCCTCACCAACGGGGGCCTCGGCACCGTGTCGCAGGAGGTCACGGCAGCGGTCGTACAGCTGGGCACCCAGCGCCTGACGGAGGTCCGCAGACAGGCACGACTGGAGGTCTGAGCCGAGCGGACCCTCCGGGCTTCTCGGCTCGGGCCACCCTGACCGCGTCCGTGTCCGCCGCCCGCGGCTCAGGAGCGCTTCGTCGCCTCCTGCAGGAGGTCATCCGGCACCAGTGTGCGTTCGGCCAGGGCGCGGGCGATCGACGTGAGGGTGGTCCGTTCCCTCTCCGCGTGGCGGCGCAGCATCTCCAGTGCCTCGGCGAGGGAGACGCCCGCGTACTCCGCGAGCAGCCCCTTGGCGAGTTCGACGGTCGCCTTCGCCGAGACCGCCGCCTGGAGGGACGTCAGCAGGTCCTGCGGGCGTCTGGACTCGGCGGGCCAGTGGGTCAGGGTCAGCGCGACGATGTCGCTCATGCCCTGCGCCACGGCGATGTCACCGTCCGGCAGGGCGTCGCAGCGCCGGTTGGCGAGAGCCACCGCGCCGATCGCCGTCCCGTCGAGCCGCAGCGGCAGGGCGTGCACGGAGAGGTAGCCGGCCTCCAGGGCGTGCGCGGTGTACTCGGGCCAGCGGTCGCCGGTCCGCAGGTCGTCGGCGGTGACGGGCTCACCGGTACGGAAGCAGTCGACGGACGGCCCCTCGTCCCGCCGCACCTGGAGCACGTCCAGCCGGCCCAGGTCGTCGGCGGAGGCGGCCATCGTGCGCAGCTCACCCCGCGCGTCGGCCATCACCACGCCCACGGCGTCGACCGCCAGCAGGCCCACACAGTGGTCGCTGAGCCGGGCGAACAGGTCGAGCGGGTCGAAGTACGCGCCCAGCGTGTCCGCCAGATCCACGAACGCGCGGGTGAGCCGCACTTCCCGGTTCATCCGAGCCTCCTCACACGGCCCGGAAGCACGTCGGCCTGGCGTCCGGTCGCCTGCCGTCCGGTCGCTTCTCGTCCGGCCGGAGCGTACCTAGTCACGGTCGAACCTCTTCCTGTGCGAGACCACATCGTGTGCCAGCTCGAGGGCGGTCCGGTTGTGTGCGAAGGCGTGGGCGCGCAGGAGCGCCAGCGCCTCGTCCGCGCCGATGCCCGACTGCACCATGATCATTCCTACGGCCTGGTAGACCTCGTCGTGATCGGTGGCCAGGCCGCTCAACCAGGCCGCCTCTCCCTCGGCCTCATTGTCCGCTTCCTGGGGGAGCGCCATCAGGGCCATCGTCATGACGCTCGACACCAGGAGCGCGGTGCGCAGTTCGGGGTTGGTGAGCGTGCCGGTCGTGGCCCGGTAGAGGTCGAGCGTGCCGACGCACACCGCGTCGTTGCCGAGCGGGATCGAGTACACCGCCTGCACTCCGACGGCGGTCGCCTGCTGGGCGAAGACCGGCCAGCGGCGGGCGTCCCGGCCGATGGTCAGGTCGGAGGCGAGGACGGGGGCGCCGATCGAGGCGGCGTACACGCAGGGCCCGTCACCGAGGGTGGCCTGGACCTCCGAGAGGTGGGCGGCCTGGTCGTCGCTCGCGCTCAGCTGGATGGGCATGCCGTCGGCGCGCAGCGAGATGCTGGCGCCCACCACCGGCAGCAGTTTCACCGCCACCGTGCACAGCCGGCCCGGCATCTCCGCGGGGCTGGCGCCCCGTACTCCTTCGGCGATGACGTCGGCGGCCCGCAGGCGTTCCCGCTTCTCCGCGCCGTCCGCGCCGTCCGGGACGGGCAGCCGGGGAGTGTCACCGCCCGACGCGCCATGCGGACCGGAGTCGTCGCCGGGGGAACCGTAGCGGTCGTCCCTGGGCCGCACGGCCACCGCCTCCTTCGATCAGCGCGGCCATTATCGTCCATGAGCTCTCGGAGTGGTCTCACCCGAGCGTGGGTGACGACTCGTGGCGGGCCGGCTCAGGGGCCCACTCCGTCTACCCCGCCCCCGTCCGGCGAAACCCGCGCCGGCCTGGGCCGGGACCTGGCCGTGTCCACCGGGACCCGGGGCCACCG
The DNA here is from genome assembly GCF_041435115.1 of Streptomyces sp. NBC_00289. Lineage (NCBI taxonomy): Bacteria > Bacillati > Actinomycetota > Actinomycetes > Kitasatosporales > Streptomycetaceae > Streptomyces > Streptomyces sp. NBC_00289. The sequence continues at coordinate 5,051,696 of NZ_CP108046.1, forward strand.
GGACCCGGCTGTGTCTACCCGGGGCCGGCGGCCAGGCGGCTTCGGTGCCGAGCCGGCCCCGGGGTGGCACGGTCCGTCGGTCTGTCGGTCCGTCGGTCCGTCGGTCCGTCGGTCCGTCGGTCGTGGTGATGCACGTGTGTCTCGGCCCGCCGGTGGGTTCCCGGGGACGACGGCCGGGGCGGCTGTGCGCCGCCCCGGTCCGGTCACAGAGGCGGCTGTGCGGGTGCGGGGCCGAGGGTGGTCGTGCCGGGGGCCGTACGGTGTCCGAGTCCCGTCCGGTAGGCGTCCAGCGCCGCCTCCACCCGGCCGGTCCGGCGCAGCAGGTCGCCCAGCAGCCGGCACAGGTCGGCCAGGTCACCGGCGGCGCCCGCCCGCTCGAGCAGGCTCAGTGCCCGTACGTAGTGCTCCTCGGCGGCCTCCGTGTCCCGGGCGTCCTCGGCGATGATGCCGAGGAGGCGGTGCGCGGCGGCGGAGTGCAGGGCGCCGCGCTCGGGACTGAAGTCGCTGAGCACCTGCCGCAGCAGTTCGGCGGCCTCCTCGGACCTGCCGCGCCGGCGCAGCACGTCGGCCAGTTCCACGGCGACCTGGCTGGAGTAGAGGGAGGTCCGCTTGGCGGACAGCATGGTGAGGGCCTCGCGCATCTCGCTCTCGGCCCGCTCGAGTTCGCCGTTCTGCGCGTACACGTACCCGCGCATCCAGTGGCAGTTGGCGAGCTCGGTCCGGATCTGGAGCTGCCGGTACAGCTCGGCCGCCTTGGCCAGCGAGACGTCGGCCTCGGCGAGGCGGCCCTCGGCGAGCAGGGTGCGGGCCACGGACCGGTGCATCCGGGCAACGAGCGCCGGGTCGCCGGACTGCGGGGCGAGAGCGAGGGCGAACTCGGCCGCCTGGGCGGCCCGGGCGTGGGCGCCCATGTCCATGTAGGGCCCGATGACGCTGGCGTAGAGGAGGAGCAGCGCGTCCGGATCGTGCAGGCCGCCACGGTTGAGTTCGTCGAGGGTGGACTCCAACAGGTAGACGGCGTACCGCAGTTCACCGGCCAGGTAGTGGGAGACGGCGCGTCCGCGCAGGGCCGGGACGCGGGCGGGCAGCGGAGCGTCGGCGAGGACCCGCTCGGCCCGCTCGAAGTACGCGCGCCCGGCGTCCAGCTCCCCGGTGTCGAGCCCGCACTCGCCGAGCCCGAGCAGCGCGGCGGCCTGCACCTCGACGATCCCGTGCGTCTGCGCCTCACCGAGCAGCGCGGCGTACTGCTCCGCCGCCGCCTCCGCCTCTCCGACGGCGAGCGTGCGCTGCGCCTCCGTCAGCCGCAGCCTCAGTCCGGTCACGAGGTGGGCGGGCCGGCCGGTGGTCAGCTCCTCGAACGCCACCCCGAGCCGCTCGGCCAGATGCCGCAGCGCCTCGTCGGAGGGCCGCACCCGCCCGGACTCCAGGGTGGAGATGTACGCCGGCGTGTAGGCGGGCTCGGCCAACTGCCTCTGTGTCAGCCCGCGCTCGACCCGCAACTGCTGCACCCGGCGCCCGATGGTCCCCGGTTCGTCTCGGTCGGGCATGGGCCAACTCCCCCTGTGGGTCTTGCCGTTCGGGTTCGAAAGCCCCTAGGTTAAACGGCGTATTAAACGTGCTTAACACACTGTCGCTGTCATTGACGTTGCCATTGACGTTTTCGATGCCGTCGCCGTTCCCGATGCCGATGCTGTGAGGTCGCCGTGCTCGAACGCCCCAGCACCACCACGCGCTACAGGAGGGGTGCCGCCGCCGCCGTGGTGGCCGTCGTGGCCCTGGTACTGGCGGCGAACGCGGGCCCGGCGAGAGCGGCGGACGCGGCCCGGACCCACCCGCAGCCGCGGGTCGGAACAGTCGAGCGGATCGGCGACGCCCTGCCCGGTCACACCGAAGTCTCCTCCGGGACCCGCCGGTGAGGTGACGCCATCGTCGTCATGGCGCGGCGCCACGGTGTCGACGGTGGCGCCGGGGGTGCGGACGCTGGTGTCGGGGGCGCCGGCGTATCTCGTGAACTGATCAGCCCTGGGTCTGCAGTTGCCGCAACTGGCGCCGCACGTGGTCCAGCGCGCCCTGCCTGCGGCCCGGCACCCGGGAGCGCAACTCGGCCAGTGCGGGACCGAGTTCGCGGGCTCGCACCGGGTCGCCGATCTGCCCCCACTGGTGGTGGGCCCGGTCCACGGACGTCTCCACGCCGGCAGCGTCCGCCGGCTGCCCCGCGGAGAGCCGCGCGGTGGCCACCGCCAGCCAGGTACGGCAACTGCGCACGGAGTCCCCGGCGAACATCGCCAGATCCGCGCGCACCTCGGTCCAGTGCAGGGCCTCCTCGGAGGCGGGGCCGTGGGCGTGGGCGGCGGCCTGCTCGTGATACGCGGCGAGGGCGTCGGCGTCGGCGTGACGGTCCGCGGCGACCGCGGCGGAGATGGCCGCGTGCGGATCGCCGACCCCGGCGGGGACCACCGCGCTCGGATCCCCGACCCCGGCAGAGACCACCGCGTACGGATCCCCGACCCCGGCCGTCACGACCCGGTGCGGATCGCCGACCCCGGTCGAGACCACCGCGGGCAGATCGCCGACCCCAGCAGAGACCACCGCGTACGGATCCCCGACCCCGGCCGTCACGACCCGGTGCGGATCGCCGACCCCGGTCGAGACCACCGCGGGCAGATCGCCGACCCCAGCAGAGACCACCCCGTACGGATCGGCGTGCGCCGGCCCGTCCTGCGTCGGTGGGCGGGTTGTTCCCGGCCGGTACGGGGGCGGTGCGGCCGTGCGGCCGGCCGCGTCGGGCGCCGTCAGCACCAGGTCCGCGTAGCCCTCGGCGCCCAGCCGCGCCGACGCGTGCTGGTGCAGCTGTTCCGGCGGCGGCCGGTGCCCGCTGCGCAGGATCGTCGCGACCGCCTTCATGTACGACGGGACAGCCACCGTGCGCCGGGCGGGCGGCGGCCCGATCCGCCCGTAGACCGCGTTGTTGCGGCCCGAGTCGAGCGGGTTCGCGCGTAGCCATTCCCAGGTCTCCGGGTCCGCGCGCAGATCGACGAACAGGGTCGTCGTACCCGGGGCACGCAGCCGCAGTTCCTCCCGGATCCAGTGCCAGGGCAGCGCGGTGTAGCGGACCGAGGCCGGTGTCGTGCGGGCCAGCGCCAGGTGAGGGAGACGCTGGCGGCGGTCGAGCTGGAGCTGACCGGTGACGAAGACGGTGAGCGGGCCGGGGGCCGCCGCGGCCGCCCGCAGCCGGGTCAGCACGGCCTGCGGTTCCAGGGGGTCGGCGAGCTCGACGACGTTCGCGGTGTCGGTGCCGGACAGCACGGCGGGCGGGACCGCCGCGAGGACGGGGAGCACGGACGCCGCGTCCACCAGACACCCCTTGCCCACCGGTGAGGCGGCGAGCAGCAGCACGGTCCCGGGCATCGGTCCCTCCCCATCCCCCGTCGATCACGTATGGCAGCACCGTAACCGGTGCGGCTGCAAAGGGGGGTGTCCGGACCGAGAAGGCCCGCTCCCGGCGGCCTGATCCTCGCCGCCCCGGGACCGCTCACGGGCCGGTGGCGGGGCGGGTTCCGACCGTACCGGTGACACCGTCGCCGGCGTCGGGGCGTACGAACCCGTGATCCCCAGCGAAGCACGGGCGCGGGCCGTCCGCACCCGGGCGGAATCACGGTGTCCGCCGACTTGCCAGGGCCTGTCGCCAGGTGTGCTCTGGAAGCGGGGGCGAGGAGAGAGGAGTGCTCTCATGGCTCATGCGGCACCCAGGTCCCGTGGGACGACCAGGCAGGTCCGTCCGATCCGCACACCCGACATCTTCGACGAGCGGGTCCATCGGATGGCGCAGGTCGGCATCCCCGTCGTCCTCGGACTCGTCTACGGCTACTGGGCGGCGGCCAACCGGCGCGGCGGCGGTCCCGTCACCGGCTGGAACATCCTGTTCGGCTTCGTCACGGCGATCGTGTTCATCGTGCTCTGCCTCGCGGTGGCAGCGTTCGCCCCGCTGCTCAAGCGCGAACTGCACTCGCTGACGAAGTCCGCCTTCGCCGGAGCGTCCGTGGGCTTCCTGTACAGCCAGTCCGGCGACAGCGTGCTGCGGTCCGCCGCCCTGGGTATCGCGGTCACCGCGGGCGTCTTCGGCGTGTTCTTCTACCGCTACTACACGCGCGAGGACGCGGCGGGCAACCGCATCCGATGACGGTCGGGCCATGACGATCGGGCCATGACGGTCGGGCCATGACGGTCGGGGCGATGACGGTCCTGGCGAGCGCCGGGTCGACCAGCGGATCGACCCGGCGCTCGCCCGACTCGTGAGGCAACGACTCGTGAGGAAACGGCGTGTGGGCCCCGGCGGGTTGGCCGGGGCCCACACTTCCCTCATCCCTCCACTCACCAGACGACGGGGAGCGGGCCCCAGCCGTCCGACGAGGATCCGGACGTCACCTGGAAGTCGAACGAACCCGAGAAGGTCCAGGAGAGGGAGCCCGAGACGGCCCAGGGCTCACTCCAGTCGGGGTCGTTCCAGTCGGCGTTGGACCACTCGCCGTCCCTCCACTGCGGACACGGGTCCGAACAGGTGGGCACCCGCCTGCCGTCGGTGTCCACGAACGCGGCGCTCGCCCAGCCCTCGGAGCCGACGAGCCAGTACCAGTAGGGGTTGCCGTTGACCCTCTGTCCGCGCACCTTGCACTGGACGCGGTCCTGACTTCCGGGTGCGAGCCGGTCGACGGCGGTCGAGTGACTCGTGGGCTCCGCCCTGACGTTGAGCGCGGTGCCGGAGACGACGGTGCCCCAGATCGGGCTGCCGGATTTGCCGTCACCGTTTCCTTCGGCGTACGTCGGCACAGTCGCGGCGGACGCGGAGGTGCCCGCAGCGGCGGCGACCAGGGTGCCGCCGGCGAGCAGGCCCGCGGCCACGGCCCGCAGGGTCACAGTGGTGCGCATAGATCGGCCTCCTTCTCCCCAGAACCAGGTAACACCCGTTCGAGTGAACCCTCCACCGGAGAGCGGAATGCCCAGTTCCGGCAGGGGTTGTCGCCACGGCCGCCCGTTCGGCTCGACGGGTGCGCCCAAATGCAGTCCCCCCGCTCGCGCCGGCCGCTCCGCGGCCGTTGCCTGGCAACGTGGCCCCTCGACCCGTACGCCTCCGGAACGCCCTGTCGGCCGTACTGATCGCCCTGTCCTGCCTGTTGCTGCCGTTCGGCGCACTGGCGGCCTGGGCGGCGTACGGGCTCACCGACACGAGCCGGTACGTCACCACGATGGCGCCGCTCGCCGCCGACCCGGACGTGCGCGAGGCCGTCGCGGACACCGTGGGCGCCGGCATCATGCAGCAGGTCGACGACCGCCTGGACATACGGCCGATGCGCCACACCGTGCGCCCGTTCGTGCACGACGCGGTGCACTCCTTCACCCGGACCGAGGCCTTCCGCACGGCGTGGGACGCGGCCAACCGAGCCCTCCACGACGCCGTGCTGCGCGCCCTGCGGGACGAGGACGAGGGCGCCGGCGACCACGCGGTGACCGTCGACCTCGCTCCCGTCACCGCCCAGGTCAAGGCCCGACTCGCCTACGAACACATGCCGTTGGCCGCCCGCATCCCGGTCGAGCACACCGCGGTCGCGGTGCTCCCGGCCAGGGACCTGGCCCGGCTCCGGAAGGGATACCACGTGCTCGACGTCGCCGGTTTCTGGCTGCCGCTCGCCGCCGCCGTCCTCGCCGTCGCCGGGATCGCCGTCGCGACCTGCCGCCGCCGCGCGGTCACGGCCACCGCGCTGGGCACCGCCCTGGGCGGCGGCCTGCTCGCCCTGGCCGTCTCCGTCGGCCGCCGTCTCACCCTCGCCGACCTGCCCGACGCGGCCCACCAGCCGGCCGCGGGCGCCGTCTACGACGCCCTCACCGCCACCCTGCGCACGGTGTCCTGGCTGCTGGTCGCCCTCGGCCTGACCGTGGCGCTGGGCGCCTGGGTCACCGGCCGGTACGGACACCTCGTACGACGTCCGCGGCCGGCCGCCTCCCTCCCCTCGGCCCCGGCTGCCGCGGCCCTCTCCCCGCAACCTTCCGCCCCGCCACCCCGTCTCTGAGGGAGGATGCGGTCATCCGATCCGTGAGCGGAGGGCCGGGACGTGGACACTGCGACGGCCGGACGGACGCTCCCCGACGACCCGCGCGGGCGGCGGTCCGGACGGCGGCTCGGGGCGTGGTGCGCCGCGCTGCTGTTCGCCGGGGTGAGTGTCGTCGTCGGCTGCCGGGCCGCCGACACCGACGGCATCACGCCCGTGCCGCAACTGCTCGCCTTCCTGCCCTGGCTGCTCGTCCCCACCGGTTTCGGGCTGCTGTTCGGGCTGCTCGCCCGCTGGTGGACCGGGATGGTGTGGGGGATCGTCCTGCTATGTCTGCTCGCCTGGTTCATCGAGCCGTACGGCAAAGCCGACGAGCCGTCCGGGCCCGCCGTCGCCGAACTGCGGGTGCTGACCTCGAACGTCGAGTTCGGGCACGGGACCGGCGCCCTCGTCGCCGCCGTCCACCGGGAGAAGCCCGACCTGGTGTTCGTCGAGGAGTGCGAGAACACCTGCGACGCGCGGCTGAGGCGGGCCCTCGGCAAGGACTACCCGCACCGGCGGGCCGTCGAGGGCGGCGGCTCCGAGGGCTCCGTCGTCCTCAGCCGCTTCCCGCTGCGGGCCGCCGCGGGTGTGCCCGGCACCATGGGCATGCCCGGAGCGGTCGCGGACGTGCGGGGCCATGCCGTACGGCTGCAACTCGCGCACCCCATGCCCCCGTTGCCGGGCCAGCTCGGCCTGTGGCGCCGCGAACTCGGTGAACTGCGCGACTTCGCCGCCGCCGACGACACGACCCCCACCGTCCTGGCCGGCGACTTCAACGCCTCCCAGGACCACGCCGTCTTCCGCCGCATCCTCGACACCGGTCTGCGCGACGCCGCCCGGCTGTCCGGGGCCGACCGCGTCCCCAGCTGGCCGGCCCGGACCGCGCCCACGCTCGGCGCGCAGATCGACCACGTCCTCGTCTCGCGGCACTTCGCCGCGCGGGACGCCCGCTTTCTCGGCCTCGCCCACACCGACCACCGCGCACTCGTCGTGGACCTCACCCTTCACCAGGAGGAGTGACCACCATGACGCCGCTTTACTGTCCCGTGACGTTCCCTTGGTAAGAACGTGACGACAGGAGCAGGTATGTACGGGAACGCGGCGACCTCGCACGGAGGGTGAACTGTCGGGTGGCGCACCGCCATTGACATGGCCCGACCGTCACATCTTGCCCCTGCCGAAGATCACCGATCGGGGCCGCTAACCTTACGTGTCCGTCCTGGCCAGGGATTGACGGGCTTCAACTCATCGAAGGGTTGCGCACATGGGCATTCTCACTCTCCTGCGGAACGCGTTCGGCAGGTCACGCAAGGGGCGTGCCGCCGAAGCAGAGGGTGCGGAACGCACTCCTTCGCCGGCACCGCAGCCGACGGTCCCCTCCCCGTCCCCCGAACCCACACCCACGGCGACGGTGGCCGAGCCCCGCGCCACGGTGACCCCGACGGTGCCGGAGCCCCGCTCGTCCGCCATGGACGACGACGAGCACGACCTCGTCTCGGCGGCCTTCGACAACGTGGCGGTCCCGAAGCCGTCCACCTCGACGGAAACGACGACCGAGCAGAAGAAGACACAGCCCGCGCCGGAACCGGCAGCCGTGCCGGAGGCGCAGGCCCCGGCGACGGAGCCGGCCACCGAGGCGGCGCCGGCCACCGAGCCCGAGGCCGCGCCGGCCACCGAGCCCGAGGCCGCGCCGGCCACCGAGCCCGAGGCCGCGCCGGCCACCGAGCCCGAGGCGGAGGCTGCTGCTGAAGTCGCGCCGGAGCCGGTGATCGAGCCCGAGGCGGAGGCGGCTGCTGTAGTCGCGCCGAAGCCGGACGCTGAGGTCGCGCCGGAGCCGGTGATCGAGCCCGAGCCGGCCGCTGAGCCGGTGGCTGAGGTCGCGGCGGAGCCGCAGGCCGAAGCGGAAGCCGCAGCCGCAGCCGTCGAGGAGAGCGAGCCTTCCGCCGAACCGACGGCCGAGGTCGCACCGGAGCCGGTCGCCGAACCGGAGGTCGCCGCTGAGCCGGTGGCCGAAGCCACACCCGAGCCGCAGGCCGAAGCCGCAGCGGTGCCCGAGCCGGTCGCCGAGCCGGTCGCCGAGGCGCCGGCTGCCGCGGAGCCGGTGGCCCCGGAGAAGCCCGCCACGGCGGAGCCGATCGACGCCGCGGCGGCTGAGGTCACGGAGACGGCCGAGGCGGAGTCGACCGACCCGGTCGCCGCCGACGGCGAGGACGCCCCACAGGGGCCACTCGCGGCCGACGACGAAAGCAGCACGGGTGGTGCGGGTGGGAACGACTCGGCCGAAGGCGAAGCCGAGGCCGACGCCACCCCCAAGGCAGCCGACGTCACCGGCGCCACCGACATCCCGCAGGGCCTGACCACCGCCTACAACGCCGCCGCGGCAACCCTCGCGAAGACCGACCTCACCGGCACCAAGGCCAAGGTCTACCTCGTACTCGACCGCTCGGCGAGCATGCGCGCGTACTACAAGGACGGCTCCGCCCAGGCGCTGGCCGACCAGACCCTCGCCCTCGCCGCCCACCTCGACCCCGAGGCTCCGGCCACCGTCCACGTCGTCTTCTTCTCCACGGAACTGGACGGCACCGCCGACCTCACTCCCGCCGACCACGAGAACAAGATCGACGAGCTGCACGCCTCCCTCGGCCGCATGGGCCGTACGAGCTACCACGCGGCCGTGGAGGAGGTGCTCGCCCACCACCAGAAGTCGGGCGACCCCGCCGCCCCCGCCCTGGTGGTCTTCCAGACGGACGGCGCCCCGGACGCCAAGACCCCGGCGACGCAGTCCCTCACGGAGGCGGCGAAGAAGCACCCCTCGGTCTTCTTCTCCTTCGTGGCCTTCGGCGAGCACGACAACAAGGCCTTCGACTACCTCCGCAAGCTGAAGACGGACAACACGTCCTTCTTCCACGCGGGCCCGACCCCGCTCGAGCTCACGGACACGGAGCTGTACGAGGGCGTACTGGCGGCCTGGCGGCCGTAACGCCCACGCGTGAGGAGAGCGCTTCGGGGGGTGGCCGGGCCGGTCCACCCCCCGAAACGCAGGTGAGTCGACCTTCGCGGGGCCAGTAGGATTTCGACCATGGCGGCCACTGGATCCGAGAAGCAGGGTGGAAAGGCGTACTACGTCACCACCCCCATTTACTACGTCAACGACGCTCCTCACCTGGGCCACGCCTACACGACCGTCGCAGGCGACGTGCTCACCCGCTGGCACCGTCAGCGCGGCGAGAAGGTGTGGTACCTCACCGGCACGGACGAGCACGGTCAGAAGATCATGCGCACCGCGGAGGCGAACGGTGTCAGCCCGCAGCAGTGGGCCGACAAGCTCGTCGACGAGTCCTGGCGCCCCCTCTGGGAGCACCTGGAGATCGCGAACGACGACTTCATCCGCACCACGCAGCAGCGGCACACGGACCGCGTCCAGGAGTTCGTGCAGGACCTGTACGACAAGGACGAGATCTACAAGGGCGGCTACGAGGGCCCGTACTGCGTGGGCTGCGAGGAGTACAAACTGCCGGGCGAGCTGCTCGACGGCGAGGGCCCGTTCGCCGGGCAGAAGCTCTGCCCGATCCACAAGGCCCCGGTGGAGATCCTCAGCGAGGAGAACTACTTCTTCAAGCTGAGCGAGTACGGCGACAAGCTCCTCGCCCACTACGAGGCGAACCCCGGCTTCATCCAGCCCGAGTCCGCGCGCAACGAGGTCCTGAACTTCGTCCGCCAGGGGCTCCAGGACCTGTCGATCTCCCGCTCGACCTTCGACTGGGGCATCCCCATCCCGTGGGACCAGAAGCACGTGATCTACGTGTGGGTCGACGCGCTGCTGAACTACGCCACGGCGGTCGGCTACAACGAGAACCAGCAGAAGTTCGAAGAGACCTTCCCGGCGGACGTCCACCTGGTCGGCAAGGACATCCTGCGCTTCCACGCGGTGATCTGGCCCGCGATGCTGATGGCGCAGGGCCTGCCGCTGCCGGGGAAGGTCGCCGCGAACGGCTGGCTGATGGTCGGCGGCGAGAAGATGTCGAAGTCGAACCTGACGGGCATCAAGCCGCAGGACCTGACCTCGCACTTCGGCGTGGACGCGTACCGCTGGTACTTCCTGCGGGCCATCGCCTTCGGCCAGGACGGCTCCTTCTCGTGGGAGGACTTCTCCGCCCGCTACACGAGCGAGCTGGCGAACGACTACGGCAACCTCGCCTCCCGGGTGGCCGCCATGGTCGGCAAGTACTTCGACGGCGCCCTGCCGGCGTCCACCGCCGACGGCGACGCGGAGAAGGCGCTGCACGACGGCCTGGCCACGGCGGTCGCCGTGGCGGACCGGAAGATCGGCGAGGAGCTCGACTTCCAGGGCGGCATCCTGGCCGTCTTCGACTTCGTCAAGCAGGTCAACGGCTACATCACGGAGCAGGAGCCGTGGAAGGTGGCCAAGGACGACAGCCCGGAGGGCAGGGCCCGCCTGGCCACGATCCTCTACACGGCCGCGGAGTCCCTGCGCGGGGTGGCCGTCCTCCTCAACCCGGTGATGCCGGACACGTCCCAGAAGCTGTGGGACTCGCTGGGCGCGGAGGCGACGCTGGGCGCCCTCGCGGACCAGCGCATCCAGAGCGCGGCCGACTGGGGCACCCTCCCGGCCGGCTCCACGGTGACCAAGGGAGCGGTCCTCTTCCCCCGCCTGGAGGAGAAGCCGACCGCGTAACGGCGCCTCACCGCGAGACGCAGGGGCACGGGCACACCGGATGGCGTGTCCGTGCCCCTGGGTTGCCGTTGCGGAGTCAGCCTTCCGAGGCGTACGTCACGAAGTGCGCCCAAGCGCCGGGGGCGAGCGCGAGACGGGGACCCGCGACGTTCTTGGAGTCGCGGACGTGGACGGTGCCGGGAGTCGTGGCGATCTCAACGCAGGAGTTGCCGTCCGTGCCGCTGCTGTAGCTGCTCTTGAACCAGTCCAGTTCAGAGGCGTCCTCGGTGGAGGCCTTGCGGATCATGTCTCTCCCAGCAGTTGTTCGACGAAGGCGAGCGACTCTCTCGGCGGGAGAGCCTGCGCCCGGATGGTGCCATACCGCAGTTCAAGGATGCGCAAGTCCCTGGCCTCAGCAGTCGGTCGTCCGTTGAACGCACCGTCACTACGTCCCACGGCCGTACCGTCCGGGAACTTCAGCCCGATCCCACCCGGGCATGGACGGCACGCATCGAGGTGACGGACACACGCGGTGACGACCTCCCGCACCGCCGACCACCGACCCCCGATGCCGAATCCGGGCGCGGTCTCCTCCTCGTCGAGGCGCTCGCCGATCGCTGGGGCGTCGAACTCGGGCCCGTCCCCCGCAAGACCGTGTGGGCCGAACTCGACCTCTCACCGAAGTTCGGAAACGTGTGCTCCGGTGGCTCGGGCGCCCTCCTCCAAGAAACACGAGAGGGAAAGAAACCTCACCAAGCCCCACCCCTCCCGCCCACGGGAGACGCTCACTCGCGCGAGTGAACATCACCAACTCAGCTGGATTCGGCACCGATTGCCTGTTCTACGCTCAGCGCGACACAGCACAACCCCGGACATACGACGGCCCTCGCAGGGACTGCAATCCCGTTGCGAGGGCCTGACCACCAAGGAAGTCAGACCCTTCCCGATGGACACCCAAAACCCTAGCGTGCCCCCGCAGCACGGGCGAGGGCCGACACCGCCGACGGCCCGGGGAAGGATGGCACCGGGCCGCCGGCCGCTCCGGGTGGGTCAGGACGGGGTCTATCAGGATTCAGGTGTGGTTCGTCTGTTTGGCCTACAGGTTTTTCGGTGGGCTGGTCGGCCTACACTCGTCCGGCGGTAAGGCGGCCGTCGAAGAGAACGTCGAACTCGTTCAAAGCGCTTTTCCAGCGGTTGTTCCAGCGCTGGCGGCCGCGGCCGGTGGGGTCGAGTGCGAGGGTGGCGAGGTAGAGGCGTTTCAAGGCGGCGGTCTCGTTGGGGAAGTGTCCGCAGGCCTGGGCCGCGCGCCGGTAGCGGGCGTTGAGGGACTCGATCGCGTTCGTGGTGTAGACGACCTGCCGGATCGCGTCGGGCAGACCGAGGAAGGGCACGAATTCGCTCCAGGCCCGCTCCCAGGTCCCGGCGATCGACGGATAGCGCTTGCCCCACTTGTCGTCGAAGTCGGTCAGCCGTGCCCGGGCCTCGTCCTCGTTGACAGCGGTGTAGACGGGCTTGAGGTCGCGTGCGACGTCGGCCCAGTCGCGGCGTGAGGCATACCGCAGACTCGCGCGCAGGAGATGAACCACGCAAGTCTGCACCACAGTCCGGGGCCAGACGGCGTTCACCGCGTCGGGCAGGGCGCTGAGCCCGTCGCAGACCAGCATCAGCACATCACGGACGCCTCTGTTCTTGATCTCGGTGAGCACCGTCTGCCAGTACTTGGCGCCCTCGCCGCCGTCGCCGGCCCACAGGCCGAGGATCTCGCGGTAGCCGTCGGCGGTGACCGCGATGGCCACGTAGATGGGCCGGTTGGCGACATGACCGTCTCGGATCTTGACGTGCACGGCATCGATGAAGACGACCGGGTAGACCGCGTCGAGCGGGCGGGTGCGCCATTCCGCCATCGATTCCAGGGCCTTGTCGGTGATCGTGGAGATGGTCTCCTTCGTTGTCGTCATCCCGTACGTCTGGGCGAGATGGGAGACGATCTCGCCGGAGGTCAGGCCCTTTGCGGTCAGCGAGATCACCAGGTCGTCCAACGCACCAGTGCGGCGGGCGTACTTGGGCAGCAGCCGGGGCTGGAAGGTGCCCAGACGGTCTCGCGGGATCTGCACCGTGACGGCGCCGACCTCCGTCATCACCTTCTTGCTCCGGTAGCCGTTGCGGGTGTTGCCGCCCGAGCGCGACCCGCGCCCGCCGACGCGGCCGACCCCGTCGGCCAGGTGCTGGTCCATCTCTGCTTCCAGCGCGGACTGCATCAGGTGCTGAGCGAGCTCGGGCAGCAGGCCGCCCTCGCCCATCAGCCGCAGTCCCTCTCCGCGGACCTTCTCGGCCGCGAGCGCGGCCAGCTCCTCCAGCAGCTCACTGGACAGACCATTCTGCGACACCGGCATCGACTTCACGTCGGCACCCTCGACGCCACCGCCGACCTCGGCAAGCGACACGCCCTCCACGGTCTCGATCAGGTGACCAGTCGTCGTACTCATCAGGCTCACTCCTTCGGGGAGATCCACACCTGATTCATGACACTCCCTCAGGACGCCGTCAGGGCGCCCGCGCCCGTGGCCATCGCCAGGGTCATCGGCAGGTTCTTCGCCGAGGTCTCCAGGCCTGCCGTGAGGGTCGGGGTCCAGTTGACCGTCGTCTTCAGCTTCTTCGACGCGGCCGCGTTGTACGCGGCGACGAGGTCGGTGGCCGTGCCGTTGACGAGGTTGCCGGTGCCCTTGACCGAGCCGGTTCCATCGCCGCTGAGGAGCTTGGCGACCTTGCCGCCTGAAGGCAGCTTCCAGTAGTTGTTCTCGGCGACGACCTGGGCCTTGGCGCGCGAGTTGATGCTGTACTGCGTCGCGTAGCCGTTGAGGGTCGTGACGTCGTAGTAGTTGTTGTAGATGTGCACCTGGCCGACCCGGGCCAGCGGGGCGCGCTGGACGATGCCCTTCCAGATGTTGTGGTGGAGGGAGACGCGCAGCTTGCCGGCGGGCTCGCTGTCGCTGCTGCCGATCAGCATCGTCTTGTCGTGGTTGGTGAACTGGTTGCGCGAGACGGTCACCAGGTCCGAGCTCTTGGTGATGTCCAGGGAGCCGTCGTGGATCTGGTACTCGCGGCCGTAGTACTTGGGGTTGGCGCTGTCGAGGTGGGGCGCGTCCGTGAACGTGTTGTGGTCGGCCCAGACGTGGGTCGCGCCGCGCAGGGTGACGGAGTCGTAGTTGGAGTTCCAGTTGCCGTCGTCGCCGTCGGTCGGGTCCCACTGCGGGAAGCAGTCCTCGGTGGCGGAGAAGGCGAGGTTGCGGACGATGACGTTGTCCACGTTCTGCACCTGGAGCATGCCGCCGGAGATCCCGGCCTTGGTGCCCGGCACACCGACGACGCTGGTGTTGGCCGGCACCTTGAAGACGATGTTCTTCGCCTGCTTGGTCTGGGCAGCGGCGCGGGCCTTCTCCTGGGTGCCGGAGGGCAGCTTCGAGGTGCCGTAGGAGGAGGGGTCGTACGCCTTCAGGTAGGCGGAGAGCGAGTAGCCGGTGCCCGACGCGTAGTCGGCGCAGGTCAGCTTCTTGCCCGCGTCGTCGGTGTTGGCCTCGATCGTGCCCTTGACCTTGATGATCCGGGGCGTGGTGTCGGAGGCCGACCCCAGCGCCTTCACCAGCTGGGCGCGGGTGGACACGGTGAAGGTGTGCGCGGCGTCGGCCTTGGTGCCACCGGTGGTGCCCGTGCCGGAGGAGGCCCAGCCGTCCTTGGCGGCGAGCGTCTGGTGGTACAGGTCGACGGGCCCGGCGTTCGCGTTCATCACGACGACACCGGCGCCGACACCCGCGGCCACGACGGCGGCGGAGACGACGAGGACGCGGCGCGAGCGGAGGGACCGGCGGTGGGAAGGAGCTGCCACGGGGGATCCTTACGGGGGAGGAGCGGACTTACGCCCTGTCAGTGGTCGCCACCCCGTGAAGAGTTGCCGTCCCCCTGAACATATTTTCTCCACGCGTCCCCACGAAGTAGTCCCGCGCCGGGGGCCGTGACCGGTCGCGGGCGGTCGAGGCCGCCTTGCTCGTGACGCCGACATCCCTCCCGTCAAGCGCCCGGACCGTCTTCTGTCACTCTCTTCACTCTGCATTTACCTGCCTATAGTGTTTAGCCACTCCGTTCACTCGCACGTACAAGCGCAGCACGCTTGTACGCCACGAGTCCGTCCACACCCAGGGAATGTCGTGAAGCGCATCCTGATCCGCTCCGGGAAGAGCCCCTTCCGGGTCGCCCGTCCCACGGAGTTCATCCACCAGGACCTGATCGGGACGAACACCGGCAATCTTCTCTTCAGCGACTCCGCCCACAAGATGCTGACGACACCTGACACCGAGGTGACGTCCAACGGCATCCGCACCGACGCGTCACCCGAGCGCGCCGCCGAGATCAACGAGCGGTACGACGTGTTCGTCGTCCCGCTCGCCAACGCCTTCCGGCCCGGATTCCAGGCCGCGCTGGACCGGCTGACCACGCTGATCGAGCAGCTCACCATCCCGGTCGTCGTCTTCGGCGTCGGCGCGCAGGCCACCGCCGACTACGACACCGAGTCGCTCAGGCCCATGGCCGCCTCGGTCAGGCGCTTCGCGTCCGCCGTCCTCGACCGCTCCGCCTCCATCGGCGTGCGCGGCGAACTCACCGCCGGCTACCTGAAGAGCCTCGGCTTCCACGACGTCGACATCATCGGCTGCCCGTCGATGTTCCTGTACGGCGCCACGTTCCCGGAGATCCGGGCGACGGAACTGTCCGCCGACTCCCGCATCGCCGTCAACCTCTCCCCGGACGCGATCCCCGTCGGCGACATCTCGGGCATGGCCCGGCACGCCTGGGAGCGCTACCCGCACCTCACCTACTACGCGCAGAACACCGTCGACGCGGAACTGCTGCTGTGGGGCGACACCAGCATCGAGTCGGGACACGAGGACCCCTTCCCGCTCCAGCTGAGCCACACCCTGCTGCGCGAGAACAAGGTGCGCATGCCGCTGGACCCGGCGACCTGGATCGACGAACTGCGCGGCTACGACTTCGCCTACGGCACCCGTATCCACGGCAACGTGGCCGCTCTGCTGGCAGGCACCCCGAGCGTCGTCCTCACCCACGACTCACGCACCCTGGAGCTGTGCCGGTACTTCGACATCCCGCACCGCCCGCTCACCGAACTGCCCGCCGACACCGACCCGCGTGACCTGTACGACGACGCCGACTTCTCGGTGATGATCAAGGGCCACGGCGCGCGGTTCGAGCGGATCACCGCGTTCCTGGACCGCAACGGCCTGCAGAACACCTACACCCACGGCGACGGCGGCGCCGCCTTCGACGCCCGAATCTCCGCCCTGGACCTGCCCCCGTCCATGCCGGTCTGGGACGGCTCGGACGACGGACAGATGCGCTACCGCCTGAGCCGGCTGCGCGAGCGGATCACGACGACCGACGCCAAGCTCCAGCTCCAGGCGCAGAAGCGGGTCAGGTCGACCAAGGAGCTGCGCGTCAGGCTCCGCACCGCGGAGAAGCTCGCTACCGCCCAGGCACGTCAACTCGACGCCATGCGGGCGGAGCTGGAAGCCACGCGCAAGCAGCTCGCCGCCGTCGAGCGCCGTGTCACCGGCATCGAGCGCCGCGCCCTGATCCGCATCGGCCCGGCTCTGCGCCGCCGCACCCGGAGGCCGGCGGGCGACGACAGCACGGGCTGACCGCCCGAACGTGCGGCGCCCCGCTCCTCCGTCCTGCGGGCAACCCGGCTCAGCCGTGCTCCACCAGGTGCCGGCACCCGGACGCCTCGGCGTCCGAGCCGGGCTCCAACGCCGTGCGGGCGGTGCCCAGGTGCCGTAGGCCTTCCCTCGCCGTGCGGGTCACCCGGTCGTACTCCGCCGCCGTACGGGCCGCTGCCAGCTGCGCCCGGGCCTCACGATGGCACTCCGCCGCCGCCGTCAGGGCACGGGCCGCGTTCTCGTCCGCGGCCGCCCAGGCCCGGACGTCGGGCGGGACCAGGCCGCCGCCCAGCCGTACGAGCCACCGGTTCGCCTCGACCTCCGCATCCAGGCCGGACGGGGGGCGGGTCCGCCGGGACCGTCGCTGGGCGACGACCGCGAACACCGCTCCGACGATGATCAGTACGGCGAGCACGAGCATGAATCCCATGGTTTCCTCCCCTGCATGACGATGCCGGGGCGGGCTGCGGTCCCGCGACCCCGTGCTCCCCATGAGACGACGGGTCGCTGTGCTCTCCCCCCGGGATTCCTGTGCGTCGCCGGTGAGGTGCCCAAGAGGGGGTGACGGGCCGTGGAAATGTGCCGCTTTCGGGGGAGAGGGCACACTCCCACGGCGTATGTCGCAGGGTCGTCAGCGCATCAACTTGCTTCCGCCGATGCCGATGCCGACGCCGACGTGCTCGGCTGTGGCGGTGCGCCCTGGCCGTCCTGCGTCGCGTCCGGGTCGACGCCGACGGTGAGGGACCCGCGTACGCCCCTGGCGATGTCCCGCCGGTCGTAGCGCAGCTTGAGCAGGCCGCCCGGGGTCCCGCTCTGGTCGTAGATCGTGTCCTCGGACAGGGTCGTGCGCTCGGCGGCGTTGCTCGCGTACGGCTCCACTTCCGCGGAGGCGAGGACGGACTCCTCGTCGAAGAAGAACTGCCCCGTGTGGCAGGCGTGGCCACCCTCGTAGCCGGCGTCGGTCCACTCGCCGTCCACGTGCACCTTGACGTGGATGTGCACACAACGGCCCCGGTACCAGCCGGGGAAGACGGTGCGGAAGGTGACGTGACCGTGCCGGTCGGTGCGCCAGGTGCCGCGCAGGTAGCGCGTGTCGTCCGTCGGCTCCTGGTGGCCGCCGCCACCGCCACCCGGGCCGCCGGTCGGGGGCTCGCCCGTGGGTGTGCCGGTCGGGGGCTCGCCCGTGGGGGCGGGGCCGCCACCACCGCCGCCGTTGCCCTGGTTCTCGTATCCGGAGTAGACACCCACCGCGTCGCAGTGCCAGATGTCGACGGCCGCGTCCCGGATCGGCCGGCAGGTCTCGGAGTCGATCACCTTGAGGCCGAGCAGGAGCGGGATGCCCTCGCGGTCCTCGGTGATGTCCCGGCGGAGTTTGTCCGCGTCGATGTAGTAGGGGCCCTCGACGGTTTCCGAGGTGAGGCGGTAGCAGACGCCGGCGCCGTCCTCCGCCGACGTGTCCGCGCCGTCTCCCGCGAAGGCGGTCGTCGTCAGCGCGCCGCCGACGAGGCCCGCCGCCGCGATGCCGCCCGCACCGGCGACCACGACCGTGCGGCGGGTTAATTCCCGTGCTCTGTGTGCTTCCTGGTAGTCCGTCATGAGGCCGGGACGCTAGGCAGGAAACCTGTCAGGAATATGGGAAAGAGCTGTCAGCTGCCCTGGAACGCGAAAGTGGCTCGGAACCGACGCCGGTTCCGAGCCACTCCTTCTGTTCGCGCCACTCTGGCCGGTCGCGCTGCTTCGTGCCGTTCGTGCTACTTCGGCTGCGGCTTCCGCACCGAGAGGTGCAGCTCGCGCAGGCGGGTCTCCTCCAGCTCCGTCGGCGCGCCCATCATCAGGTCCTGGGCGTTGCCGTTGAGCGGGAAGGAGATGGTCTCGCGGATGTTGGGCTCGTCGGCGAGCAGCATCACGATGCGGTCGACGCCCGGAGCGATGCCGCCGTGCGGCGGGGCGCCGAAGCGGAAGGCGCGCAGCATGCCGGCGAACTTCTCCTCGACGGTCTCACGGTCGTAGCCCGCGATCTCGAAGGCCTTGAGCATGATGTCGGGCTCGTGGTTCCGGATCGCGCCGGAGGACAGCTCGACGCCGTTGCAGACGATGTCGTACTGCCAGCCGAGGATGTCCAGCGGGTCCTGGGTCTCCAGGGCCTCCAGGCCGCCCTGCGGCATCGAGAAGGGGTTGTGCGAGAAGTCGATCCCGCCGGTCTCCTCGTCCTTCTCGTACATCGGGAAGTCGACGATCCAGCAGAAGCGGAAGACGTTCTCCTCGAACTGGCCCGCGCGCTTCGCGGCTTCCACCCGCACCGCGCCCATGATCTTGGAGACCTCGTCGAACTCGCCCGCGCCGAAGAAGACCGCGTGGCCGGGGGCCAGGGAGAGCCGCTTGGTGAGCTCGGCGACGTTCGCCTCGGTGAGGAACTTCGCGATCGGACCGGTCAGCGACCCGTCCTCGGCGACGCGCACCCAGGCGAGACCCTTGGCGCCCTGGGAGACCGCGAAGTCACCGAGCTGGTCGAAGAACTTGCGGGGCTGCGCCGAGACGTCCGGCACCGACAGCGCACGCACGTGCTTGCCCGCGAAGGCCTTGAACTCCGAGCCCTCGAAGACGTCGGTGATGTCCACCAGCTCCAGCTGGGCCCGCAGGTCCGGCTTGTCGGAGCCGTACTTCAGCATCGCCTCGCGGAACGGGATCCGCGGGAAGGGGGAGGTGACGTGCCGCCCGCCGCCGAACTCCTCGAACAGCTCCGTCATGAGCTTCTCGATCGGCTGGAAGACGTCCTCCTGCTCGACGAAGCTCATCTCGACGTCGAGCTGGTAGAACTCGCCCGGCGAGCGGTCCGCGCGGGCGTCCTCGTCACGGAAACAGGGCGCGATCTGGAAGTAGCGGTCGAAGCCCGAGATCATCAACAGCTGCTTGAACTGCTGCGGGGCCTGCGGGAGGGCGTAGAACTTGCCCGGGTGCAGCCGGGACGGGACGACGAAGTCGCGGGCGCCCTCGGGGGAGGTCGCGGACAGGATCGGGGTCGCCATCTCGTTGAAGCCCAGCGCCGTCATCTTGTGCCGGATCGCCGAGATGACCGCCGTACGCAGCATGATGTTGCGGTGCATGCGCTCGCGGCGCAGGTCCAGGAAGCGGTACTCGAGGCGCCGCTCCTCGTTGACCCCGTCCTCGGTGTTGATCGTGAAGGGCAGCGGCTGGGCGGCGCCGAGCAGCTCGACCTCGCCGACCTCGACCTCGATCTCACCGGTGGGCAGGTCCGGGTTCACGTTGTCCGTGCCCCGGGAGACGACCTTGCCGTCGACGCGGACCGTCGACTCCTTGGTGACCTTGTCGAGGGCCTCGTAGGCGGGAGTGCCGGGGCGGGCGACGAGCTGCGTGATGCCGTAGTGGTCGCGCAGATCGATGAAGAGGATGCCGCCCAGGTCGCGCCGATTGTGCAGCCAGCCGCTCAGCCGGACGTCGGTGCCGACGTCAGAGGCGCGGAGCTCGCCGCAGGTGTGGGACCTGTACCGATGCATCGTCGTTCATCCAGTCTTTGCGGATCGGGGACTGTTTCACGTGAAACACCCCCAGCGTACCGGGCACCCAAAGATCGCCTCCCCACCATTTCCCGGGCCGTTTCAAGATCACCCACTCAGTTGCCGTACTCCATCAGTGGCATTCTTCGAGCTCCTCTTCATAAAGTGGGGCAATGCGCACTGGTGAACCCCTGCCCGCCGTGGGGGATGTCCTAGCCGCCCTCGCGACCGGCGTCTGGCACTGGGACACGGCGGACGGGCAGGTCACGGTGGATTCCGAGGCGGCACGGCTGCTCGGACTGTCCGGCGGCCCGGCGACCCTCACGGAGGCCCAGGCGCGGGCCTGCCTCCACCCCGTCGACTGGAACGAGATCACCGGAGTCGTGCAGCTCGCCGTCGCCGAGGGCACTCTCGCCGAGGTCCGCATCCGGATCATGGACGAGCGGGGCCGGGTGATCCGTACCGTACGCAGCCGTTCCAAACCGTCCTACGACCCCCAGCGGAAGTCGTTCCAGCTGACCGGAACCCTCCAGGAGGTCACCGAGCCGCCCCCCGGCACCCCTTCGGGCCGCACGGCCGTCACCGGCGACTGGCGGCGCTCCCGGGAGGCGTTCCTGCTGGACGCGGGCCGGGCGCTGGCCGAGGCGCGGTCCACGGAGGAGGTGCTGCGGGTGGCCGCGGGCCTGTCGATGCCGGGTTTCTCACCGGACGGCCTCGCGGTCTTCGGCGTGACGGGCGACCGCCTGACGATCATCGGCCACCACGGACAGCAGCCCGGCGACGAGGACCCGTTCTCGCACATGAGCCTGGAGACGGACTACCCGGCCGCCGAGGTCGTCCGCACCGGCAGGGCCGTCTACCTGTCCTCCCCCGAGCATTACAAGGGCCGCTATCCGGTCACCTGGCCGCTCGCGCGCTACTTCGGCCGTCAGTCCTGGGCCTTCCTGCCGCTGACCGTGGCCGGACGCACGATGGGCGCCTGGATGGCGGCCTTCGCCCACCCGGTCGTCTTCACCCCCGACGAGCGCTCCGTCCTGACGACGGTGGCCCGCATGCTCGCCCAGGCACTGTCCCGGGCGGGGGTCGCCGAGTCGGAGCGGGAGCTCACGGATGGCCTGCAACGCTCCATGCTGCCCACACTGGGACCACAGATACCGGGCATGAGCGTCGCCGCCCGCTATGTCCCCACCGGCGGCGGCCTCCAGGTCGGCGGCGACTGGTACGACATGATCCCGCTGCCCGGAGGCACCTCCCGCACGGAGTCCGGAGCGGGCCGCTTCGCGCTGGTCATCGGTGACGTCCAGGGCCACGACGTCCGGGCGGCCGGACTCATGGGCCAGCTCCGCATAGCGCTCAGGGCGTACGCCTCGGAGGGCCACCGCCCCGACGCGGTCCTCTCCCGCGCCGCCCGCTTCCTGCACGGGATGACGTACGAGGACCCGGAGAGCACCGACCTGCGCTTCGCGACCTGTCTGTACGTCGAGGTCGACCCCGGCACCGGAATCCTGGAGATCGCCCGCGCCGGCCACCCGGACCCCGCGATACGCATGGCGGACGGCACGGTGCTGACGCGGCCCACAGCGGGCGGCCTCCCCCTCGGCATCGACCCGGACGCCGACTACCCCACCACCCGGCTCGTCCTGGAACCCGGCGAGACCATGCTGCTCTGCACGGACGGCCTGATCGAGACCGGCGGCCACGACCTGGAGACCGGCTGGAAACGCATCCGCGCGATCCTCGAGGCGGCGCACCAGGGCGACCTGGAAGAGCTCGCCGACGCCCTGGTGCAGGGCGTGCACGGGCCCTCCTCGCACCACACCACCGGCCCGCTGGCCGACCGGCGCGAGGACGACATAGCCGTCCTGCTGCTGCACCGGCAGGCGGACCGCGCCGGCGACGACATCGCCCGGGGCCGGGGCGGCGCCCTACGGCACCCCGTCCGGCGCACGATGCTGACGGTCGCCCAGGCGGAACCCGAGCGGATCGCGGTGGCCCGGCATCAACTGCGGGAACTGCTGCACGACTGGACCTCGCCGGACCAGGTGGACTCGGCGGTCCTGCTGCTGTCCGAGCTGCTCACCAACGTCCTCGTGCACACCGACGCGGACGCGCTGCTGCTGGCCGAGGTCAGGGGAGAGCCCGGCACCCGCCGGATGCACGTCGAGGTCACCGACCCCAGCGACGACCTCCCCCACAAGCGCCGCCCGGGCGAGCTGGCGTCCTCGGGCCGCGGACTGGTCCTCATCGAGATGCTCGCGGACGTGTGGGGCGTCGACCCGCGGGGCGAGGGCAAGAGCATCTGGTTCGAGCTCTACGAGGCGGACGCCGACAACACGTGACGCGACCGCGGTGACCCACCCTGGGCATGCCTTCCGCCCACTGGGGAGTGAACCTCCTTGATCCGTGGGCACGTTGCACGTGCGCCGCGGAACATGGCCCACGCGATCGACTTCGCCGGTGCCGAGAGCGTGCTCCAGAAGCACACTCTCGGCATTCCAGCGGGTCGAGAGCGCCGGCGGACTGCTACATCCCGTTCTCGGTCATTCCGTGGACTGCCGGGATGGTGCCCAGGCGGCCCTTCTGGAAGTCCTCGAACGCCTGCTGCAGTTCGTCACGGGTGTTCATGACGAACGGACCGTAGTGCGCCATCGGCTCGCGGATCGGCCGGCCGCCCAGCAGGACGACCTCCAGGTCCGGTGTGTTCGAGTCCTGCTGCTCGTCCGCGCGGACGGTCAGTGAGGAACCGGCGCCGAAGACCGCCGTCTGGCCCTTGTGGACGGGACGCCGCTCCGCGCCGACCGCACCGCGCCCGGCCAGGACGTACGCCAGCCCGTTGAAGTCCTCCCGCCACGGCAGCGTGAGTTCCGCACCCGGCGCCACGGTCGCGTGGATCATCGTGATCGGGGTGTGGGTGACACCCGGACCCTCGTGACCGTCCAGCTCACCCGCGATGACGCGCAGCAGCGCGCCGCCGTCGGGGGTGGTGAGCAGCTGAACGTTTCCGCCCCGGATGTCCTGGTACCTCGGTGCCATCATCTTGTCCTTGGCCGGCAGGTTCACCCACAGCTGCAGACCGTGGAAGAGACCACCGGACATGACCAGCGACTCCGGCGGCGCCTCGATGTGGAGGAGGCCCGAGCCCGCGGTCATCCACTGGGTGTCGCCATTGGTGATGGTGCCGCCACCGCCCTGCGAGTCCTGGTGGTCGAAGATCCCGTCGATGATGTACGTCACGGTCTCGAAGCCGCGGTGCGGGTGCCAGGGCGTTCCCTTCGGCTCACCCGGGGCGTACTCCACCTCGCCCATCTGGTCCATCATGATGAACGGGTCCAGGTGGCGGTAGTTGATCCCGGCGAACGCTCGGCGCACCGGGAAGCCCTCACCCTCGAAACCGCTCGGTGCGGTCGTGACGGTGAGCACGGGACGGGCCACGGCGTCGGTGGACACGGCGACGCGGGGCAGCGTCAGCGGGTTCTCGACGGTCACTGCAGGCATGTCGGTACCTCCTTGTGCTCCGAGTTTAGTTGAGCGTTGAACTTTCTGCTACCCCCAACAGAGAAAGCCCGGAGCGCATTCCCTCCGGAGGCGACAGAAGGCCGACGCCCTTCACCAGGGCGTCGGCCTTCATCCAAGAGGACCGGACGGGGGTCGGGCGACGGCTTCCGGCGCGCCGTCCACCGGAGTCCGAGCCTCCGCATCCCCCTCGGCGGGGCTCGCCTACCTCGGCCCCGATCTCATGAGTTTCTCCGAGCGCCTCGCGGCGCTGTTGTTTCCCTGCGGGAGGAGACGTTCGCCGACGCCCTGGACGTCGTCCTCGACGGACTGGTCCTGCGCCTGCCGCGGTGACGGCTCAGCCGTACATCCGGCGCATCGCGAACTCGACCATCTGCTCCACGGCCTTCGCGTCGAACACCATGCGGTGCTCGCCCTCCATGTCCAGGACGAAGCCGTAGCCGGTCGGGAGCAGGTCGATCACCTCGGCGCCGGTGATCACGAAGTACTTGGACTCCTTGCCCGCGTACCGCCGCAGCTCCTTGAGCGAGGTGAACATCGGGATCACCGGCTGCTGGGTGTTGTGCAGGGCGAGGAAGCCGGGGTTGTCACCGCGCGGGCAGTAGACCTTCGAGGTCGCGAAGACCTGCTGGAAGTCCTCCGCGGTCACCTGGCCGGTGGTGAAGGCGCGCACCGCGTCCGCGAGCGAGGGCGGGGACGGCTCGGGGTAGAGCGGCGGCTGCTGCCCATAGCCTCCGGCGCCCCCGGGCATGGGCTGCTGCGGCGGGGCGTACTGCTGCTGAGCACCGACGTTCTGGTCGTAGCCGTACATGCCCGAAAGAGTAACGGCTCACAGATGACCGAATCGGGGTTGCTTCTTATTACCGACGGGTAGCATCATCGTAGCTACTCGTTGGTACGTAAACCAGAACCATGTGAACGAAGAACCAGGCGCGAGGATCCACCGCCTCGCCGATCTCGCTACGGAGCCGTCGCCATGGGGCACTACAAGTCGAATCTCCGCGACATCGAGTTCAACCTCTTCGAGGTCCTCGGGCGCGACAAGCTGTACGGCACCGGCCCGTTCGAGGAGATGGACACCGAGACCGCGAAGAGCATCCTCGAGGAGCTGACCCGCCTCTCGGAGAACGAGCTGGCGGAATCCTTCACGGACGCCGACCGCAACCCGCCGGTCTTCGACCCGGAGACGAACACCGCCCCCGTCCCGGCGTCCTTCAAGAAGAGCTACAAGGCCTTCATGGACTCCGAGTACTGGCGCCTGGGCCTGCCCGAGGAGATCGGCGGCACGACCGCTCCCCCGTCCCTGATCTGGTCGTACGCGGAGCTCATCCTCGGCGCCAACCCGGCCGTGTGGATGTACTCCTCCGGTCCGGCGTTCGCCGGGATCCTCTTCGACGAGGGCAACGAGGTCCAGAAGAGGATCGCGAAGCTCGCCGTGGAGCGCACCTGGGGCTCCACCATGGTGCTCACCGAGCCCGACGCGGGCTCGGACGTCGGCGCCGGCCGCACCAAGGCGGTCCAGCAGGAGGACGGCTCCTGGCACATCGAGGGCGTCAAGCGCTTCATCACCTCCGGTGAGCACGACATGGAGGAGAACATCCTCCACTACGTCCTCGCCCGCCCCGAGGGTGCCGGCCCCGGCACCAAGGGCCTGTCCCTCTTCCTCGTCCCGAAGTACCTCTTCGACGTCGAGACCGGCGAGCTGGGCGAGCGCAACGGCGTCTACGCCACCAACGTCGAGCACAAGATGGGTCTCAAGGCGTCCAACACCTGCGAGATGACCTTCGGCGACCGCCACCCCGCCAAGGGCTGGCTGATCGGCGACAAGCACGACGGCATCCGCCAGATGTTCCGGATCATCGAGTTCGCCCGGATGATGGTCGGCACGAAGGCCATCTCCACCCTGTCGACCGGCTACCTCAACGCGCTGGAGTACGCCAAGGAGCGCGTCCAGGGTCCGGACCTGGCGAACTTCATGGACAAGGCCGCGCCCAAGGTCACCGTCACCCACCACCCGGACGTCCGCCGCTCGCTGATCACGCAGAAGGCGTACGCGGAGGGCATGCGCGCGCTCGTCCTCTACACCGCGTCGGTCCAGGACACGATCGCGGTCAAGGAGGCGAACGGCGAGGACACCTCCGCCGAGCACGCCCTCAACGACCTGCTCCTGCCCATCGTCAAGGGCTACGGCTCCGAGAAGGGCTACGAGCAGCTCGCCCAGTCGCTCCAGACCTTCGGCGGCTCCGGCTTCCTGCAGGAGTACCCGATCGAGCAGTACATCCGCGACGCCAAGATCGACACCCTGTACGAGGGCACGACCGCGATCCAGGGCCAGGACTTCTTCTTCCGGAAGATCGTCCGCAACCAGGGCGCCGCGCTGAACTCCCTCGCCGAGGACATCAAGAAGTTCCTGGCGCTGGGCACCGGCGGCGAGGGCCTGTCGGGCGCCCGCGAGCACCTCGCCAAGGCCGCCGTCGAGCTGGAGGCCATCGTCGGTCTGATGCTGACGGACCTCGCCTCGACCGAGCAGGACGTCAAGAACATCTACAAGGTGGGCCTCAACACCACCCGCCTACTGCTCGCCTCCGGCGACGTGGTCGTCGGCTACCTGCTCCTCAAGGGTGCCGCGATCGCCGCCGAGAAGCTGGAGACGGCCACCGCGAAGGACAGGCCCTTCTACACCGGCAAGATCGCGGCGGCGAAGTTCTTCGCGGCCAACGTCCTGCCCG
Organism: Streptomyces sp. NBC_00289; assembly: GCF_041435115.1. NCBI lineage: Bacteria > Bacillati > Actinomycetota > Actinomycetes > Kitasatosporales > Streptomycetaceae > Streptomyces > Streptomyces sp. NBC_00289. Next base: position 5,077,937 of record NZ_CP108046.1, read on the forward strand.
GCGTGACCCTGGCCCGCAAGGTCGCCGAGGGCGTCGAACTCGACCTGATGGAGCTCGACGAGGACGCGTTCTAGGACGCAGCAGTACAACCCCGTACAGCCTCGCGGAACTCCACACCGTCCTTACCAGGGCCCGCTCCCCGTCACCGGGAGCGGGCCCTGGTACGTCGTTAAGGTGAACCCCATGAGCGCACCCTCCCGCTTCGACCGCGGCCTCACCGATGACCTCATGTCCTATCTGGCGGCCAGCCCGACGCCCTACCACGCGGTGGCGAACGCCGCCGAGCGGCTGGAGAAGGCAGGCTTCCGGCAGGTCCTGGAGACGGACGCGTGGGACGGGTCGACCGGCGGCAAGTACGTGCTGCGCGGCGGTGCGATCGTGGCCTGGTACGTCCCCGAGGGCGCCGACCCGCACACGCCGTTCCGGATCGTCGGCGCGCACACGGACTCGCCCAACCTGCGGGTCAAACCGCTGCCGGACACCGGGGCGCACGGCTGGCGCCAGATCGCCGTGGAGATCTACGGCGGTCCGCTGCTGAACTCGTGGCTCGACCGCGACCTGGGCCTGGCGGGCCGGCTGACCCTCCGGGACGGTGCGACCCGGCTGGTGAACGTGGACCGGCCGCTGCTGCGCGTGCCGCAACTCGCCATCCACCTGGACCGGTCGGTGACCGCCGAGGGCCTCAAGCTGGACAAGCAGCGGCACCTCCAGCCCGTGTGGGGGCTCGGCCCGGTGCGCGACGGCGACCTGATCTCCTTCCTGGAGGAGGAGAGCGGACTCGCGGCGGGCCAGGTCACCGGCTGGGACCTGATGGTCCACTCCGTGGAACGGCCCGCCTACCTGGGCCGCGACGCGGAGCTGGTCGCCGGGCCGCGCATGGACAACCTGCTGTCCGTACAGGCCGGCGTGGCCGCGCTGAGCGCCGTCGCGGCCGCGGACTCCGGGCTGTCGTACATCCCGGTGCTGGCCGCCTTCGACCACGAGGAGAACGGTTCGCAGTCGGACACGGGCGCGGACGGGCCGCTGCTCGGCGGTGTGCTGGAGCGTTCGGTGTTCGCGCGCGGCGGGTCCTACGAGGACCGGGCGAGAGCCTTCGCCGGCACCGTCTGTCTCTCCTCCGACACCGGCCACGCCGTGCACCCCAACTACGCGGAACGGCACGACCCGACCCACCACCCGCGGGTCAACGGCGGCCCCATCCTCAAGGTCAACGTCAACAACCGCTACGCGACCGACGGTTCGGGCCGGGCGGTGTTCGCCGCCGCCTGCGAGAAGGCGGACGTGCCCTTCCAGTCCTTCGTCTCCAACAACTCCATGCCCTGCGGCACGACGATCGGCCCGATCACCGCGGCCCGGCACGGCATCAAGACCGTGGACATCGGCGTGGCCATCCTGTCGATGCACAGCGCGCGGGAGTTGTGCGGCGCCGACGACCCCCACCTGCTGGCGAACGCGCTCGTGGCGTTTCTGGAGGGATAGAACGACCTTCCTCGGCATGGGGGTTGACAGCCGGGGTACCCGCAAGTCCGGGCCGGAGCGACCGGTCCGGACAGGGAGGCGACAGCCATGGGCCTCGGCGGATGCATCATCCTCATAGCCGCGGGAGCCATTCTCACGTTCGCGACCGACTGGGACATGAAGGGGGTCAACCTCGACCTCGTCGGCATCATCCTCATGATCGTGGGACTGATCGGCGTCTCGACGTTCAGCAGCATCGCCCGGCGCAGGCGGGTCATGGTGCCGCCGCCCACGACGACGGTCGTCGAAGAGGACCGGCACCGCCCGCGTGACGGCTACAGCGACGGATACGGAGTCTGATCCCCCGCCCGCTCAGTCGTCCAGGCCGGCCAGGACCAGGGACAGGCGGTCCGTCCCCTCCCGCGTGAGGCGGACGGGCACGCCCCAGTCCTGCTGGTGGACATGGCAGGCGGGGTGTTGGCCGGCGGGGTCGTCGTCGCAGGAGGCGGCCGTCGCCGAGATGTGCAGGACACCCTCCCCGACCTCCGGGTCGAGGCGAAGGGTGCGGAAGAGTCCGGTGCCCGCGCCCTCCCCCGACAGCAGCAGCCCGGGCGGGGTGGCGGAGACCAGGAGACGGGTCGCGGGACCCTGATCGGTGTCGAGTTTCCGACCTGCCGGGACCCGGAAAACCACCTCCAACCCGACCTTCCCCTGCGCGACTTCGGTGGCGGCGCGCCGTGTGCGACAGGCCACCGACGGCACCTTCACGGCCTCCTCCGGCAGACGTATCCGCGTCAGCCGGTGCCGGGCCGACTCGACGACCACCAGCTCGCCGCCCACCAGCACCGCGCCGCTCGGCTCCCTCAGGTCCGTCGCGAGCGTGGTGACCTCGCCGGTCGTAGGGTCGTAGCGGCGCAGGGCGTGGTTGTAGGTGTCGCTGACGGCGACCGAGCCGTCGGGCAGCGCGGTGACACCCAGCGGATGCTGCAACAGGGCCTGTCCGGCGGCACCGTCGCGATGCCCGAAGTCGAACAGGCCCGAGCCGACGGCGGTGTGCACGACACCGTCGAGGTCCACCCAGCGCAGGGCCGAGGTCTCCGAGTCGGCCAACCACAGCCGGTCGGCGGTGGCCGCCAGTCCGGAGGGCTGCGCGAACCAGGCCTCGGCACCGGGCCCGTCGACGAGCCCCTCGTCGGTGGTGCCGGCCGTGACGGCGACCGTCGCGTCCTTCGGGTCGTACGCCCACAGCTGGTGCACGCCGGCCATCGCGATCCACACGCGCCCGCCGAAGACCGCCACGTCCCACGGGGAGGACAGGTCGACCTCCCGCGCCGGGCCGGACGTGGATGATCCCCGCCGCCACTGCCTCCCGGTGCCCGCGAGGGTGGTGACCTCCCCGGTGGCGAGGTCGAGGTGACGCAGAGCGTGGTTGACGGTGTCGGCGACGACGACCGGGCCGCCCTCCTCGCCGAGGAGGGCAAGGCCCTGCGGCTCGTTGAAGGCCGCCGACTCCGCCGTACCGTCCGCGAAGCCGCGCTCGCCGGACCCGATACGCCGTACGACGGTCTCGGCGTCCGCGTCCAGCTCCACGAGCTGGTGCCGGGTCGTGTCACTGACCAGGAAGTGCCCGTCCGGCAGGAGCAGGGCCTTGCCGGGGAAGCGCAGCGCCGTCGGTTCGGGCTCCGGCGCCACATACGGGCCGTCGCCACGCCGCAGCGTCCCCTTCGCCTCGTGCTCGGCCGCCAGCTCCGTCACGAGCCGCTCGATGGCGTGCACATGCCCCTCGCCGGAGTGCTGCGCGACCACGTACCCCTCCGGGTCGACCACGACAAGGGTCGGCCAGGCACGGACCGCGTACTGCTTCCAGGTCCCGAGCTCCGGGTCGTCGAGGACGGGATGCCCGACGCCGTACCGCTCCACGGCGTCGACGACCGCCCGGTGCTCGGCCTCGTGGACGAACTTCGGTGAGTGCACCCCGACGACCACCACGGTGTCCCGGTGCTTCTCCTCCAGCTCACGGAGTTCGTCGAGGACGTGCAGGCAGTTGACGCAGCAGAAGGTCCAGAAGTCCAGGACCAACAGGCGGCCTCGGAAGTCGGCCAGCTTCAGATCCCGGCCACCCGTGTTGATCCAGCCGCCCCTGCCGGTCAGCTCGGGGGCGCGGACGCGGGCACGGCGGGGAGTGGAGGGCCGGGACGATTCGGTCATGGATCAAGCGTGCCACCGGGCACTGACAATCACGTCGGGGCGTGCGGCGGAGGCGCCGGCGTGGACGGGCGCGGTCGCCGGGGCGTGGTCGCGCCGCGCGGCCGACTCAGCCCGTCGGCCTACCGATGGGGTTTCGTGACGGTGGGTGGGGAAGCGGTGACGGTATGAGATTCCTCGTACGCGACCGGCTCCTCGGCTTCGGTGACGACTACTGGATCGAGGACCTGCACGGCAACAAGGTGTTCCTCGTCGACGGCAAGGCGATGCGGCTGCGGGACACCTTCGAGTTGAAGGACACCCACGGGCGCGTCCTGATCGACATCCACCAGAAGATGCTCGCCCTGCGCGACACCATGGTGATCGAGCGGGACGGCGAGCCGCTCGCCACGATCCGGCGCAAGCGGCTGTCGCTGCTGCGCAACCACTACCGGGTGTCCCTCGCGGACGGCAGCACCGAGCTGGACGTCAGCGGCAAGATCCTCGACCGCGAGTTCGCCGTCGAGTACGACGGTGAGCTGCTCGCGGTGATCTCCCGTCGGTGGCTGCACGTCCTGGAGACGTACGGCGTCGACGTCGTACGGGAGGACGCGGACCCGGCGCTGCTGATCGCGGTGGCCGTGTGCGTGATCCACCTGGCGGAGAAGGAGCGGGGGGAGGACTAGAGAGGTAGTGACCCGTGAGGCCGGGGACGCGGGCGGGCGCTCAGAGCACCCGGTCCTTCAGCGCCGGGAACTGCTCGCGGGTCTTCGCGACCTTCCCGGGGTCGAAGTCCACCGTGAGCACCTGCTCCCCGGACCCGGCCTGCGCCAGCACCTCGCCCCACGGATCCACCACGATCGAGTGACCGGCCTGCGGAACTCCGGTGTGCGTCCCGGCCGTTCCACACGCGAGCACGAACGCCTGGTTCTCCACCGCCCGCGCCTGGGCCAGCAGCGTCCAGTGCGACCGGCGGCGCTCCGGCCAGCCCGCCGGGACGACCAGGGTCTCGGCACCGGCGTCGACGAGGCCGCGGAAGAGCTCGGGGAAGCGGAGGTCGTAACAGGTGGCCAGGCCGAGCGTGGTCTCGGGCAGCCGCACCGTCACCAGGTCCCGCCCCGCGCCCATCAGCACGGCCTCGCCCTTGTCGAAGCCGAAGCGGTGGATCTTGCGGTAGGAGGCGGCCAGTTCACCGGAGGGGGAGAAGACGAGAGACGTGTTGTAGAGCGTGCCCTCACCCGCGGGCGCGCCGCCGGCGGAGTTACCGCTTCCGGTCGCACCGCTTCCGGACCCGTCGTCGTCGGAGCCGTCCCTGTCGGACACCGCGCGTTCCGGGATCGAGCCCGCGTGCAGCCAGACGCCCGCGTCGCTCGCCGCCTTCGCCATCGCCTCGTAGGTCGGCCCCTCGAGCGGCTCGGCCTCGCGCCCGAAGTCCTCGTACGCGAAGGCGCCGGTCGTCCACAGTTCCGGCAGGACGACGAGGTCGGCCCCGGCCTGATCCCGTACCAGGGAGGCCACCCGCTGCCGCCGCGCGGCGACCGGTTCGGCCTCGTCGACGGCGATCTGGATCAGAGAGGCGCGCACACTACCACCGTCCTGGCATTCGAGTCGTTCACACGGGCCTACGATCGTCACACGAAAGCACTGCCGGGGTGCCTCAGAGCAGCGTAACTTAGCGTTTCAAGACACCCGCCGACAGCAGCCGTCTCCCGCTGGCAACGCCGCCACCACCACCCGTGTACCGACCGCCGAGGGGTCCCGTTCCGTGAGTCTGCATCCCACCCTCCAGCCCTACGCCGACGCCTGGACCCACTCCATCGAAGCGATATCCGAGCTGGTGCAGCCGCTCGCGGAGGGTGAGTGGAACCAGCGCACCCCGTGCCCCAGCTGGTCGGTCCGGGACGTCGTCTCCCATGTCATCGGCCTGGACTGCGAGATGCTGGGTGATCCGCGCCCCATCCACACGCTGCCGCGCGACCTGTTCCACGTCACCAACGATCACCAGCGCTACACGGAGATGCAGGTCGACGTCCGCCGCCACCACACGGCACCGGAGATGACCTCCGAGCTGGAGTACACGGTCATTCGCCGCAACCGGCAGCTGCGCAACGACTCGCGGGATCCCGGTACGAAGGTGCGGGGCCCGCTGGGCACGGAGCTGACCCTCGAGGAGTCCATGCGCACCCACGCGTTCAACGTGTGGGTGCACGAGCAGGACCTGCGCGCCGCTCTCGGGCGCCCGGGCAATCTCGACTCCCCCGGCGCACACGTCGCCCGTGACGTGCTGCTCGCCCAACTCCCGCGCGTCATCGCGGAGGACGCGGGTGCTCCCCGCAGCTCGGCGATCATCTTCGACGTGCACGGGCCGGTCGAGTTCCTGCGCACGGTCCGCGTCGACATCCAGGGCCGCGGCACCCTGGAGACGGCTCCGGCCCTCGGCCCGGCCGCCGTCTTCACCCTCCCCTGGGAGACCTACGTCCGCCTCGCCTGCGGCCGCGTCACGCCGGAGGGAGTGGCGGACCGACTGAAGGCGGACGGAGAACCCGCCCTGGTGGAAGCGATCCTGGCCAACTTCACGGTGACCCACTAGCCGGCCACGGCGGGGGTGCCCCTGCGGGTTTCGTCGACCTGTGGGGGCGGGTCGTCGACCTGTTGGGGGGCGGGTTGGCGGGCGGGTTGGGGGGCGCGCGCTTCGGTAAGCCGAGGCCGGTCCGGTTCCGGCCTCGGCGGTGCCGCCCCCGTCACGCCGGTACGTGCACCGTCTCCACCCGGCTGGCCACCAGCCGTTCCCGCTCCCGTCGGGCGGCCCGCTTCCGCAGGCGCAGGATCTGGCTGATGCCGACCGCCTGGAGCACGAACACCGCGGAGAACGCGACCGTGTAGTCGCCGCCCGTCGCGTCCAGCAGCACTCCGACGGCGAACAGGGTGGTCATGGAGGCCACGAAACCACCCATGTTGGTGATTCCCGAGGCAGTCCCCTGACGCTCCGGCGGATTCGCCGGCCGCGCGAAGTCGAAGCCGATCATCGAGGCGGGCCCACAGGCACCGAGCACCGCGCACAGCACGATCAGCAGCCACATGGGCACCTGCTCGGCGGCGGACACCACCGGATACGCCAGCGTCACGGCCCACAGCAGCGCTGTCGCCGCCACGGTCCCGAGGGCGAGCGGCAGCCGGGCCGCGTGGTGCCGGGCGATGATCTGGCCGTAGACCAGTCCGACCGCCATGTTCGACAGGACGACCAGGGTGAGCAGTTCCCCGGCCGTGGCGCGGGACAGTCCCTGCGCCTCGACCAGGAAGGGCAGGCCCCAGAGCAGCAGGAACACCATCGCCGGGAACTGGGTCGTGAAGTGCACCCACAGTCCGAGCCGTGTCCCCGGCTCCCGCCAGGACGCGGCGATCTGCCGGCGGACGTACGCGGCTCCCTGGTGGGGGAACGGCTCCGGTTCGTGGCCCTCGGGGTGGTCCTTGAGGAACAGCAGGAGCAGGACGAGGACCACGACCCCGGCGAGCGCGCTGCCCGCGAACGCCGCCGTCCACCCGATGCCGTGCAGCAGCCGGGCCAGCACCAGCGTGGAGACCAGATTGCCGGCCATGCCGACCAGCCCCGCGAACTGCGCGACCATCGGCCCGCGCCGGGCCGGGAACCAGCGGGTTCCCAGCCGCAGCACGCTGATGAACGTCATCGCGTCTCCGCAGCCCAGCAGCGCGCGCGAGGCCAGGGCGGTGCCGTACGACGGTGAGAACGCGAAGCCCAGCTGACCCGCCGTGAACAGCACCACGCCGATGGCCAGCACCTTCTTCGTGCCGAGCCGGTCCACCAGCAGGCCCACGGGGATCTGCATGCCCGCGTAGACGAGCAGTTGCAGGATCGAGAACGTCGACAGCGCGGACGCGTTGACGTGGAAACGCTCGGCCGCGTCGAGGCCCGCCACTCCCAGGGACGTACGGAAGATGACGGCGACGAAGTAGACGCTGACGCCGATGCCCCAGACGACCATCGCGCGCCGGCCGCCCGGCGGATCACCCGGCAGCGAGACGGACGATGAGCTGCTCATCGCACCTCTCCCCGCGCCAGGTGGGAGAACCAGCCGACGTGCCGGTGGACGACGCCGACGGCGGCCTCCGCGTCCCCGGAACGCAGCGCCTGGAGGATCTCCTCGTGCTCGGTGAGCGTCTTGGCGATCCGGTCGGGGTGGGAGTGCAGCACGGCGACGCCCATCCGCAACTGCCGGTCGCGGAGCTGGTCGTAGAGGCGGGAGAGGATCTCGTTGCCTCCGCTGCGGACGATCTCGGCGTGGAAGCAGCGGTCGGTGACGGCGGCCGCGGCCAGGTCACCGGCCGCGGCCTGCTCCTTCTGCCGGGCGAGCAGTTCCTCGAGCCGCTCGATGAGCCCGGCGGGCGCCGGTACGGCCTTCCGCGCGGCGTGCTCCTCGACCAGCAGGCGGGTCTCCACCACGTCCGCGATCTCCTGCGCGGAGACGGGCAGGACCAGTGCGCCCTTCTTCGGGTAGAGCCGGATCAGCCCCTCGGCCTCCAGTCGCAGCAGCGCCTCTCGCACGGGTGTGCGGGACACCCCTACGGCGTCGGCGAGTTCACCTTCGGTGAGCAGGGTCCCGCCCTCGTAGCGGCGGTCCAGGACGCCCTGCTTGACGTGGCCGTAGACGCGGTCGGCGGCGGGAGGCTGTTTGACGGGGGCGGGAGGGGCGGAGGACTGCATGTACACATCTTAGATACAACACGTACGCATGACTGCGGGCCGTCCACGATACGGACCGTTTCTCCAGCCGCCGGCAAAAAACCCGGAGCCGCGTCAGCGGGCGCACAACCTTCTGTGCTACTTACGTGTCAGACACATGCGGCCCCACCTTCTGCGCCACCTCAACTCGGCCGCACCTCAGGGGCATTCAACGTATTCGGGGTATCTGACTTGATAAACGGCATTCAGGGCGTCCGCCTTCGCCGAGCCGCAGCCGTCGCCGTCACGACCGGCGCGATGCTCGCGACGGGAGCTCTCACCGCGGCACCCGCGCAGGCCGTCACTGCGCCCACGATCGCGGCCAAGACCGGCTACGTGATGAACAACGCCAACGGCACATCGCTGTACACCAAGGGCGCCAACACCAAGATGTCCACGGGTTCCACCACGAAGATCATGACGGCGAAGCTCGTGCTCGCACAGTCGAACCTGAACCTGGACTCCAAGGTCACCATCCAGAAGGCGTACAGCGACTACGTGGTCGCCAACAACGCCTCCCAGGCCCACCTGATCGTCGGTGACAAGGTCACCGTCCGTCAGCTGCTGTACGGGCTGATGCTGCCGTCCGGCTGCGACGCCGCGTACGCCCTGGCCGACAAGTACGGCACGGGCTCGACGCGGGCCGCGCGGGTGAAGTCGTTCATCGGCAAGATGAACACCAAGGCCCAGCAGCTCGGTCTGACGAGCACGCACTTCGACTCGTTCGACGGCATTGGCAACGGTGCCAACTACTCGACGGCGAAGGACCTCACCAAGCTCGCCAGTAACGCGATGAAGACCTCCACGTTCCGCACGATCGTGAAGACGAAGTCGTACACCGCGAAGACCATCACCAAGACGGGCAGCACCCGCACGATGGGCACGTGGACCAACACGAACGGGCTGCTCAGCAGCTACAGCGGCACGATCGGCGTCAAGACCGGCTCCGGTCCCGAGGCCAAGTACTGCCTGGTGTTCGCCGCGACCCGCAACGGCAAGACGGTCATCGGCACGGTGCTCGCCTCCACGTCGATCGCCGCGCGCGAGTCGGACGCGAAGAAGCTCCTCACCTACGGCTTCGCCAGGCTCGGCTGACACCCGATAACTGAAAAAAAGGGGCCTGCCGCGGTGCACGCGGCAGGCCCCTTTGCCGCACCCGGGGACCGGCTCGCAAGCCGAATCGACGCCATTACCTCGCAATGGTGAACATCATTGCCCTGGCTGGCATATTCGATTTCCTCCGCCCTACGTTCCGCTGCGGAGGTGGTTCACATGAACGAACCCAGCAAGAAGCCCGACACGGGCGAACGGCACGAGGCGATCGACGTCAGCGACTTCGTCTACGCGGCGACGGGGGACCGGGTCCGACGGCTCACCATGCCGGACGGAAACCACTGGTTTCCGGCCGTGGATGTCTGCAAGCGATTGGGCCACAGCAACCCGCAGAAAGCACTCTCCGACCATGTCCCGGAAGACCAACGAGACATTCTCGAGACCCTAACTGGAGGTTACGGTCTCAGCATTCCCGCAGGTAGAGAGTGGCGCCGAGACCTGAATGTCATCTCTCTCCAAGGTCTCATCCTCCTGGTCAACGCTTGCACCAAGCCCGCCTGCGCCCCCTTCAAGCAGTGGGCCGCCGAGGTGATCGAGACCGTCCAGCGAGAGGGTTCCTACACCCTCGAAGAAGCCGAGGTGCAGCCCGTCGGCCCGGGTGCCCCCATCGCGTACGCCATGCCGGAACAGGTGGCCGAGGCCATCGTCCGGCTGGAGGAGCGCAACCTGCTTGCGGACGAACAACTCGCGGTCGCCCAGCACGAGTCACTCACCGTGCAACGGGACATGCTCGCCATGCAGCACGAGATGGCGGAGATGCAGCGGGACATGGTGGGCATGCAGCGGGACCTGGTGGGGATGCAGCGCGCGACGCTCACCGCGCAGCAGGCCATCGCCCAGGCCATGGAACGCATCGCGAACCGGCTGGACGTCCTGGCGCTGGACCGTCCGGCGCCCACCGCGGCCTTCGCCCCGCTCCCGACCACGGAGTCCGTCCTGGCCGACTGGCGTGAGCGGCTCTCCGTCACGGAAGACGTGTGGACGGTGGCCGTGGTCATCGCCCCGGTCCTGGTCGAGCGGGGAGAGCTGCGGGAGCCGCTCGAATCGATCGCCGCTCGCACCGGACTGACGGTGCACCGTGTCAACGAGTGCCTGCGGCTGCTGCGCAAGCACGCCTGCATCCACTCCCGGGGCGGCAGCGAGGAGGGGGCTCCGGTCTACGTACTCAACCGGTCCTGAACTCGACCGGTTTGGCCGGGTGAAGAGATGAAGGGGCGGCCGCAAAACGAAGTTGCGGCCGTCCCTTCAGCGTTCAACCTATCGCCTCGCGAGCCGTCACGCCCACGTGATCAGTCGTTTGGGTTGTTCCAGGATCGCTGCCACGTCGGCGAGGACCTTGGAGCCGAGTTCTCCGTCCACCAGGCGGTGGTCGAAGGACAGGGCCAGGGTCGTCACCTGGCGGGGCTTCACCTTGCCCTTGTGGACCCACGGTTGGAGCTTGATGGCGCCCACCGCGAGGATCGCGGCCTCGCCGGGGTTGAGGATCGGCGTGCCGGTGTCGACGCCGAAGACGCCGACGTTGGTGATCGTCACGGTGCCGCCCTGCATGTCGGCGGGCGACGTCCTGCCCTCGCGCGCCGTCGACACCAACTCGCCCAGGGACTGCGCCAGCTGCGGCAGCGTCTTGGTCTGGGCGTCCTTGATGTTCGGGACGATCAGGCCGCGAGGGGTGGCGGCCGCGATGCCCAGGTTGACGTAGTGCTTGAGCACGATCTCCTGGGCGGCCTCGTCCCAGGACGCGTTGACGTCGGGATGACGCTTGATCGCGACCAGCAGGGCCTTGGCGATCAGCAGCAGCGGATTGATCCGCAGGCCCTGCATCTCCTTGTCCTGCTTGAGCTCCTCGACCAGCTTCAGCGTGCGGGTCACGTCGACCGTCACGAACTCCGTGACGTGCGGCGCGGTGAACGCCGAACCGACCATCGCCGTCGCCGTCGCCTTGCGGACGCCCTTGATCGGGACGCGGGTCTCACGGGCCGTGTCGTAGGTGACGACCGGCGCCTGCGGCGCGACGGGTGCCGGGGCCACGACGGGCGCGAGGGCCGGCGCCGGAGCCGCCGCCGCGGCGTGGACGTCCTCGCGGGTGATGACGCCGTCCGGGCCGGAGGGCACCACCGACGCCAGGTCGACGCCGAGGTCCTTGGCCAGCTTGCGCACCGGCGGCTTGGCCAGCGGCCGGGACCGCACCGCCGTCGTCCCGTGGCCGTTGAGCTCCGACTGGACGGCCGCCGACGCCTCCTGGACCGGGATCTCGGGGCCCTTGCGGGGACGGCGCTTGGTCGAGGAAGCGGCGACTCCGTAGCCCACCAGGACCGGCTGGCGGCCCTGCGGCTCGGGCTCCTGCGGCTGCTCCGCGGCGGGCGCCGGGGCCGGTTCCGCGACGGGAGCGGCGCCCCTGCCGGCGACGGCCACCGCGATGATCGGCGTGCCCACGTCCACCGTGGTGCCCTCGGCGAAGTGGAGGTCGCGGACCACACCGTCGTACGGGATGGGGAGTTCCACCGCCGCCTTGGCCGTCTCGACCTCGCAGACGACCTGGCCGTCGGTGACGGTGTCGCCGGGTTTGACGTACCACTTGAGGATCTCGGCCTCGGTGAGCCCCTCGCCCACGTCGGGCATCTTGAACTCGCGTACGGACGCGTCAGTCATCGTCGTCACGACCCTCTCCTCAGTACGCCAGGGCGCGGTCGACGGTGTCGAGCACCCGGTCCAGACCCGGCAGGTACTCCTCCTCCAGGCGCGCCGGCGGGTACGGGGCGTGGTAGCCGCCGACCCTCAGCACCGGGGCCTCCAGGTGGTAGAAGCAGCGCTCGGTGATCCGGGCGGCGATCTCCGCGCCGGAGCCGAAGAACACCGGGGCCTCGTGGACGACGACCAGGCGGCGGGTCTTCTCGACCGAGGTCTGGATGGTGTCGAAGTCGAGCGGGGAGATCGAGCGCAGGTCCAGGACCTCCAGCGACTTGCCCTCCTCGGCCGCCGCGTCGGCGACCTCCAGGCAGGTCTTCACCATCGGGCCGTAGGCGGCGAGGGTGAGGTCGCCGCCCTCGCGGACGACGCGGGCCTTGTGCAGAGGGCCCGGGATCGCCTCGGTGTTGACCTCGGCCTTGTCCCAGTAGCGCCGCTTGGGCTCGAAGAAGATCACCGGGTCGTCGCTCTGGATGGCCTGCTGCATCATCCAGTACGCGTCCGCCGCGTTCGACGGGGAGACGACCTTCAGGCCCGAGACGTGCGCGAAGAGCGACTCGGGGGACTCCGAGTGGTGCTCCACCGCGCCGATGCCGCCACCGTAGGGGATGCGGACGACGACGGGGAGCTTGATCTTGCCCAGGGAACGCGCGTGCATCTTCGCCAGCTGGGTGACGATCTGGTCGTACGCCGGGAAGACGAACCCGTCGAACTGGATTTCGACGACCGGGCGGTAGCCTCGGAGCGCCAGGCCGATCGCGGTGCCGACGATGCCCGACTCGGCGAGCGGGGTGTCGATGACCCGGCTCTCGCCGAAGTCCTTCTGCAGGCCGTCCGTCACGCGGAAGACGCCGCCGAGCTTGCCGACGTCCTCGCCCATGATCAGGACCTTGGGGTCCGCGTCCAGGGCGCGGCGCAGCGACTCGTTGATCGCCTTGGCCACGGCCATGTTGCTGGATGTCACCGGCGCCATGTCAGTTGCCCCCCTCTTCGTCCGCGAACGACGCCTGGTAGGCGGCGAACTGGGCTCGCTCCTCGTCGACGAGCGCGTGCCCGTCCGCGTACACGTTCTCGAAGATGGCGAAACGGTCCGGGTCCGGCATGGCGCGGACCGCTTCGCGCACTCGCCTGCCCAACGCCTCGCTCTCGGTCTCGAGTTCCGCGAAGAATCCCTCGTCCGCGTGGTTTGCGGCTTCCAGGTGAGCGCGCAGGCGCAGGATCGGGTCCTTCGCCTCCCAGGCCTCGCGCTCCTCGTCGGCCCGGTACTTGGTCGGGTCGTCGGAGGTGGTGTGGGCGCCCATGCGGTAGGTGTACGCCTCGACCAGGGTCGGGCCCTCACCGCGGCGGGCGCGCTCCAGCGCCCACTTCGTCACCGCGAGGCAGGCCAGCACGTCGTTGCCGTCCACGCGCACGCCCGGGAAGCCGTAGCCCTGGGCCCGCTGGTAGAGCGGGACGCGGGTCTGCCGCTCGGTCGGCTCGGAGATCGCCCACTGGTTGTTCTGGCAGAAGAACACCACCGGGGCGTTGTAGACCGCGGAGAAGGTGAACGATTCGGCGACGTCACCCTGGCTGGAGGCGCCGTCACCGAAGTAGGCGATCACCGCGCTGTCCGCGCCGTCCTTGGCCACGCCCATGGCGTAGCCGGTGGCGTGCAGGGTCTGCGCACCGATGACGATCGTGTAGAGGTGGAAGTTGTTGCCGTTCGGGTCCCAGCCGCCGTTGTTCACGCCGCGGAACATGCCGAGCAGGTTGGTCGGGTCGACTCCGCGGCACCAGGCGACGCCGTGCTCGCGGTAGGTCGGGAAGACGTAGTCGTCGTCGCGCAGGGCCCGGCCGGAGCCGATCTGGGCGGCCTCCTGGCCGAGCAGCGACGCCCACAGGCCCAGCTCGCCCTGACGCTGCAGGGAGGTGGCCTCGGCGTCGAAGCGGCGGGTGAGCACCATGTCCCGGTACAGACCGCGCAGGTCGTCCGGGGTGATGTCGGCGACGTACGCGTCGTACGCGGCGTTCTTGACGCGCTTGCCTTCAGGCGTCAGCAGTTGCACGAGCTCGGGCTCGGCGCCCGGTGGCTTCTTCGCGGTCGTGCGCTTGCCGGCCGTGCTCTTGGTACTGGCGCTGCGTCGCGATGTGCGCGCGGCAGTGCTCTCCACGGTCACGTGTGCTCCTCCGTCGGTCCGGCTACCCGGGTTCGCCGGGCGCCAGTGCGGCTCACCCGTAGCCCCAGGGACGCACAGGGTGGGTGCGGCTCGTTGGGGAACAGGCGTGACAGGTGCCCCGGCGAGCATCCTGCAAAAGGCACGTTACCCAGTGCTTCACATTTCTGTGAAACCCCTCCTGACCTGCGTTTTTGCTTGGATTTCCAAGTAAATCGCAAAATCGGGAACAATTCCTGGTCACAGCCTTGCAGGGGGCCGGAACAACGGCACGTTATCCCGGTGACCCAGTTCACGGGAAGAGTCTGCCCGGGCGCGGCTTTTGATCAGGGAGAAGAGCGTCATTCCGGAGTAAAGGTGTGAACCGGGGCAATTCTCCCCGGAGTGGCGTGAGCCCTGCCGCCGCCCACTTCGGGCACGCCCCGTGCGATCACCTGATCGATTCTGTGACCGAATGCGACTATCGGCGACTGTGTGCGACAACCCCCAGCTCACAGGCTCATCTGGTGCCCTAGCATCTGGCGCGTGCCGCGCTCTTGTGTACCACCCCTCGTACCTCACGCGCCCCCGTTGGGCGCCCTCCTCAGCCAGTACGCCGCCGGTTCCGCCGTCGCCTGCGAGCCGGTCGACCAGGGACTGCTCAACCGCGGCTACCGGCTCCGCACGACCCGCGGCCGCTACTTCCTGAAGCACCACTTCGACCCGGAGACCGCCGATCCGACCGCGATCGCCCGCCAGCACCGGGCCACCCAGCGCCTGGCCGACCTCGGGGTCCCGGTCGCCCCGCCGCTGACCGGCCGCGACGGACGCACGGTGGCCGTCATCGGCGGCCACGCCTACGCGCTGCATCCGTGGATCGACGGCCGGCACCGCCACGGCGGTCAGCTCACGGGCGGGCAGTGCGGACGGCTGGGCGCCCTGCTGGGTGTGGTGCACGCGAGCCTGGAGCGGGTGATGCCGGCGCACGCGCGGGCGCGCGCCGAGCCGGCCGACAGCCCCGACCCCGCCGACACCGTCACCCTCATCGACGACCTGCTCGGCCACGTCCGCCGGCACCACCCCGCCGACTCCTTCGACGAACTGGCCCGTCATCGCCTGCTGGAACGGCGGGCGCTCCTGGAGAAGCACGCCGACCGGCGGCCCCCGCGAGGCGCCTCGGTGGGCTGGGTGCACGGGGACTTCCACCCGTTCAACCTGCTCTACAAGGGGGACGCGCCCGCCGCGATCGTCGACTGGGACCGGCTCGGCGTGCAGCCCCGCGCGGAGGAGGCCGTACGCGCCGCCGCGATCTTCTTCGTCCGCCCCGCCGGTGCCCTCGACCTGCCGAAGGTGCGGGCGTACGCGCGCGCGTACCGGCGCGCGGCCGGGGCCACGCCCTCGGAGCTCACGGCGGCGGTGCGCCGCGTGTGGTGGGAACGCCTCAACGACTTCTGGATACTGCGCTGGCACTACGAGCGCGGCGACACCCGCGCGGATTCGCAGTTCCCGGCGGCCTCGGCGCTCGCCGTGTGGTGGACACGGGAGTACGACGCGGTGTGCGACGCCTTCGCCGAGTGAGCACCCCGGAGGGCTCCACGCGCGCGTGGAGCCCGGTGCGCGGGCACGGGGAGCCCGTCACGGCCGCGCCCGCGAGAAGAGCGGTCGGCCGGTGCGGGTCAGACCGGCCGTCGCCTGTCAGAGATCGCCGCTCCCGGACGTCGTACCGCCGTCGCCCTCTTCGCCGCCACCGTCCGTCGGGTCGCTCGTCACGGGCGGGTCGGTCTCCGGCGCGCTGGTCTCCTCCGTCGGCTCCGCGCTCGTCTCCGGGTCCGACGGCTCGTCGCTCGGCTCGCTGCTGTAGCTCTCGGAGGGGGTGTACGACGGCGTGTACGAAGGCGTCCAGTTCGAGCCGGAGCCCGTCCCCGAACTGTCGTCGGTGGACGTGTCCGTCGGCTCGTCGGTCGGCTCGTCGGTCGGCGTCTCCGAGTCCTTGTTGTCCGTCGCGGACCGCGAGGTCGTCGGCGACGGGGTCGTGTCCGCGCCGCCGCCACCTCCGCCGCCGTTGTTCAGCGCCAGGGCGACACCCGCGGCGATGGCGACGACCGCGAGAACCGCGAGGATCCACAGCTTGCCGCGGCCGCTGCCCCGGTTGCCGTGTCCCTCGAAGCCGCCCTCGTCCCCGCCGCCGTAGCCGGAGGGCAGGATCGGCTGCGGGATCTGCGTGGTGCCGGAGGAGTCACCGGAGTGCGGCAGCACGGTGGTGCTCGCGAAGCCCGCCGCCGGCGCGCTCCGGCCGTCGTGCGCCCCCACCGGGCCGGTGTTCCAGGTGCCGGTGTGGCCACCCTGGTCGTACAGCATCTGCAGGGCGTACTGGACCAGCCCGCGCATCTCCTCCGCGGTCTGGAAGCGGTCGTCCGGCTCCTTGGCGAGGGAGCGCATGACCATGCCGTCGAGCTCCGGCGGGCACGCGCCGTCCGAGGTCTCGGACGGGGGCACCGGAATGTCCTGGACGTGCTGGTAGACCACCGACAGCGGGGTCTCGCCGGTGAACGGCGGGCGCAGCGCGAGAAGTTCGTAGAGAAGGCAGCCGGTCGCGTACAGGTCGGAGCGGTGGTCGACGGCCTTGCCGAGCGCCTGCTCCGGGGAGAGGTACTGCGGGGTGCCCATGACCATGCCGGTCTGCGTCATCGTGGTGGACGCGCCGTGCAGGGCGCGGGCGATGCCGAAGTCCATCACCTTGACGGCGCCGTTGTCGGTGATGATGACGTTCGCCGGCTTGATGTCGCGGTGCACGATGCCGTGCTGGTGCGAGTAGGCGAGCGCCTCCAGCACACCCGAGACGATGATCAGGGCCTGCTCGGGACCGGGCGCCTCGGCGTTGAGCAGCAGGTCGCGGATGGTGCGGCCCTCGACGATCTCCATCACGATATACGGCACCGACTGGCCGCCCACGAAGTCCTCGCCGGAGTCGTACACGGCGACGATCGAGTGGTGGTTGAGGCCGGCCACCGACTGGGCCTCGCGCGTGAAGCGGGCCTTGGAGACGGGGTCCTCGGCGAGATCCGCGCGCAACAGCTTGACCGCCACGGTGCGCCCGAGCCGCACGTCCTCGGCCGCGAAGACCTCGGCCATGCCGCCCCGGCCGAGTCTGCGGGTCAGCCGGTACCTGCCGTCACCGACCAGTCCGCCGTTACCCCACAGCTCCGGCGCATCCGACATCCCGCCGCCAGTCGCCTCGGGGTCGGACGGGCCCTGAGCGCGCTGCTGCTGTGCCATCAGTCCTCGCCGTCGTTTCTGCCCGCGGTGCGCGCGGTGTTGTTACGGTCTCCGTCGGCCACGCTACAGCCTCCGCGCAAGCCTCCGATCCGGGAAGAGCCCGGCGACCCGTCCGCGACGGACCGGCCATCAAACCCGTAGTGCGTCTCGCCGTGCAAATCGTGTGTACCGGCCGTAGGGCACCTGTAACGCTTCCGCGACGCTTCTTTCGCGTACGGTCACGGATCGGGCACCGAGCTTGACGTGTCAGTGCCCTCCGGCAGACTTGGCCGGGAATCACCCTTTCGATCAACGATCAGTGACGGCGTCTGAGGGCTACGGGGGACACGGGACATGAGCCAGGACGGCGCACAGGGCCGGTATGCGGGGCGGGCACTCGCCGGTGGCCGCTATCAGCTGCGCGACTTGCTCGGCGAGGGCGGTATGGCCTCGGTGCACCTCGCGTACGACGCCGTGCTCGACCGGCAGGTCGCGGTCAAGACGCTGCACACCGAGCTGGGCCGCGAGCAGGCCTTCCGCGAGCGCTTCCGCCGCGAGGCCCAGGCCGTGGCCAAGCTCACCCACACCAACATCGTCTCGGTCTTCGACACCGGCGAGGACGACCTCGGCGGCGCGACCATGCCGTACATCGTCATGGAGTACGTCGAGGGCCGTCCGCTCGGCTCGGTGCTCGACGAGGACGTACGGCGGCACGGCGCGATGCCCGCCGACAAGGCGCTGAAGATCACCGCCGACGTGCTCGCCGCGCTGGAGATCAGCCACGAGATGGGCCTGGTCCACCGGGACATCAAGCCGGGCAACGTGATGATGACCAAGCGCGGGGTCGTCAAGGTGATGGACTTCGGCATCGCCCGCGCCATGCAGTCCGGCGTCACCTCCATGACGCAGACCGGCATGGTCGTCGGCACCCCGCAGTACCTGTCGCCGGAGCAGGCGCTGGGCCGGGGCGTGGACGCCCGCTCCGACCTCTACTCGGTCGGCATCATGCTGTTCCAGCTGGTCACCGGGCGGTTGCCGTTCGACGCGGACTCACCGCTGGCCATCGCGTACGCGCATGTGCAGGAGGAGCCGGTCGCGCCCTCCTCGGTCAACCGTTCGCTGCCGCCGGCGGTGGACGCCCTGGTCGCCCGCGCCCTCAAGAAGAACCCCAACGAGCGGTTCCCGAGCGCCGAGTCCATGCGCGACGAGTGCCTGCGGGTGGCCGCGTCCCTCCAGCCGGCCGCGCCGAACATCGTGCCGGGCACCCCCACCCCGAGCGGCGCCGGTGTCGGCTCCGCCGTCTTCCCGCCGGTCGACCAGACGGTCCCGGCCCCGCCGGGCAACGTGCAGACGCCGTACCAGCCGATGAACCCGTACGGCACCCCGGCGCCCTCGACGCCGGCCCCGGCGTACGGCTATCCCCAGCAGGGGGCCTACCAGACGCCCGGCCCCGGCTCCTACGCGCCGCATCAGCAGGCCGGATCGACCCCGCCGCCGTACAACCTGACGCCCCAGCCCGTCACGACCGCCTCACCCGCCGGCGGCAAGAGCAACAAGCCGGTGGTCATCGGCTCGATCGTCGTGTCCCTGGTCGCGGTCGGCGGACTGATCGCCGCCCTGATGCTCAACGGCGGTGACGGCGGCGACGACAACGCGGGCGGTGGCGGCAGCACCAGCGCCGGCGCGTCCACGTCGGCGTCGGCGGTGTCCGGTCACCGCGGGCCGGACCTGGACAGGACGATCGACAAGACCGAGTGCACCGAGCCGCAGGAGTCGTACAACGACCCCGACAAGGTGAAGATGCCGGACTTCGGGTTCAAGAACTGGACCTCGGTCCTCGCCTGCCTCCAGGCCGCCGGGTGGAACTACGACAAGCATCCGGTGGACGAGAACACGTACGGCGAGGACACCGTCATGCGCCAGTCCCCGCAGGCGGGCACGGACTTCGACCCGGACAACCCGCCGGAGATCCAGTTCGACATCTCCACGGGGGATCCGGCCTGAGGGCGGTGACCGTCGACGAGGTCGACGGGAGTCGATGAGAAGGGCCCGGCAGCGTCAACTGCCGGGCCGCCTGTTGTTCCGGTCGGGTCGATCGGGTCGGTCGGTGAGCGGTCCTTGGTGAGCGGTCCGCTCCCGGGTCGGGTGAGTCGGTGACGTCCCGCGGTGTACCCGGCCTACAGGTACGGGCCACCCGAGCGGCCACCCGTCCGCGGGTCGTCGCCCCCCTCGTGAGCGACGCCGGGCGGCAGGGCGCGGCGCATCTGCTCCAGCTGGGCACGCGCGGCCATCTGCTGGGCGAACAGGGTGGTCTGGATCCCGTGGAAGAGCCCCTCCAGCCAGCCGACCAACTGGGCCTGCGCGATACGCAGTTCCGCGTCACTCGGCGTCGCGTCGTGCGTGAACGGCAGTGACAGCCGCTCCAGCTCCTCGACGAGCTCGGGAGCCAGACCGTCCTCCAGCTCCTTCACCGAGCTGGAATGGATCTCCTTGAGCCGGACTCTGCTCGCCTCGTCCAGAGGAGCCGCGCGCACCTCCTCCAGGAGCTGCTTGATCATGCTGCCGATCCTCATGACCTTCGCGGGCTGTTCCACCATCTCCGTCACCGGGACCTCGCGGGAGTCCTCGTCTCCGGTGCCGCCGAGCGCCATACCGTCCTGGCCCACGACCAGGATCTGAGGGTTCTCCGGCGACCTTTCGTTCCTCGGCATCTCCATGCCGCCATTCTCTCGCACCCGTACACCCCATCAGCGTGGTGCCCCCCTCGAAGCGTGATCCACCGCATGTGGCCGCATCGACCTGTCAGCGGAACCCGGAATGCCGGAACAGTCCGCCGATGTGAGGCTTGTCCCGTGACTTCATGGCTGCGGAAACCCGAGAGGCCGCGCGGACCGCACACCTGGCGGTTGCCGGGGCTTCGCTCGACAGGACTGCTGATCGTGCTGGCGGCGGGCGTCGTCGTCGTACCCGTCTACGGGAGCGCGCTGTCGTACGGTGCCGACTCGCCGTACCGTGCCGAGCAGTCGTACGCGGCCGGCTCCTCGTACGACGACGAGTCCTCGCACCGCGCCGGTGCCGGTTCCGGTGCCCGGTCCTCGCGTCGTACCGCGTCGTCGGACGGCGCCACGTTCCCGCACCGGCCCGGTTCATGGCCTGCCGCCGGTCCGTCAGCCACGTCCTCCCATGCCGTGTCCCGCGCAACCTCACCCTCGCCTTCCGAGTCGGCGTCCGCCGGCGAACCGACGCGGGCCGGGAGCCGGGCGGGCGAGGGACGGCAACGGCCCGGGCGGCCGGAGGAGCCGGTGCCGACCGGCGAGGGGAACGAGGACGAGGACGTCCTGGGCGCGGACGAGGGCGACGCCGCCGAGGACGCGGAGACGGCGGACACCGACGCGGACGACGACGCCACCGCCGAGGCCGAGCCGTCACGGCAGACCGCCGAGGTGCCCGCCGCGTCCCCGACCGAGGCCGTACGGCAGAACGCGGCGCAGACCGGGCGCTCCACCGAGTCCACGCTCCCGATCCTCCCCCTGGGCAGCGGGCTGATCCTGGTCGGACTCGGCCTCGGACTCGCCTTCCTCGGTCTGCGCCTGCGCCGCGGATAGGAGCTGTGGCTTGCGGTCGGGGCCTGTGGCCGGGGCCGGTGGCGTGTGGCTGGGGCCGGTGGCGTGTGGCTCGCGCCGGTGGCCTGTGACTCGCGCCTGTGGCCTGCGCTTATGGCCTACGACCTGTGGCCTGCGGCCGGAGCCCGGGCCCGCGACCTGTGGCCTGCGGCCGGAGCCCGGGCCCGCGACCTGTGGCCTGCGGCCGGAGCCCGGGCCCGCGACCTGTGGCCTGCGGCTTGCGGCTTGCGGCTTGCGGCCGGAGCCCAGGCCCGTGGCCTGCGGCTTGCGGCCGGAACCCAGGCCCGCGCCCTGTGGCCGGCAGGCCGTGTCCGGCCCCGCCGCCTCTAGGGCTTCACCAGCAGGACCTTGCCGATGTGCCCGCTCTCCTCCACGACCCGGTGTGCCTCGGCCGCGTCGCTCATCGGGATCTCCCGGTCGACGACCGGACGTACGTGGCCGGCCTCGATCAGCGGCCAGACGTGCTCCCGTACGGCCGCCACGATGGCCGCCTTCTCGCCGAGCGGGCGGGCTCGCAGCGAGGTCGCGCTGACCGCGGCCCGCTTGCCCAGCAGCGTGGCGATGTTCAGCTCGGCCTTGGCACCGCCCTGCATGCCGATGATGGCGAGCCGGCCGTTGACGGCGAGCGTCTGGACGTTGCGGTCCAGGTACTTCGCGCCCATGTTGTCGAGAATGACGTCGGCGCCCGCCCCGTCCGTGGCCTTTTTGACCTCGGCGACGAAGTCCTGTTCCCGGTAGTTGACGAGGATCTCGGCGCCCAGCTCGGCGCAGCGGTCCAGCTTCTCCCGCGCCCCCGCCGTCACGGCGATCCTGGCGCCGACCGCCTTCGCGAGCTGGATCGCCATCGTGCCGATGCCGCTGGATCCGCCGTGCACGAGCAGCGTCTCGGCCGGACGGAGGTGCGCGATCATGAAAACGTTGGACCACACCGTGCAGGTCACCTCGGGCAGCGCCGCGGCCTGCCGGAGGTCGACGCCCTTGGGCACGGGCAGCAACTGGCCGGCCGGGACGACGACCTTCTCGGCGTAGCCGCCGCCGGAGAGCAGGGCGCACACCTCGTCGCCGACCGACCAGCCGGAGACGCCGGGGCCGAGCGCGGCGATCCGCCCGGAGCACTCGAGGCCAGGATAGGGAGACGCGCCGGGCGGGGGGTCGTAGAAGCCCTGCCGCTGGAGGATGTCGGCCCGGTTCACGGCGCCGGCCACCACCTCGACCAGCACCTCGCCCTCGCCGGGCACGGGGTCCGGGACCTCCGCCCACACCAGCGCCTCGGGTCCGCCAGGTTCGGGAATCGTGATCGCATACATGAAGGGGACGCTACTCCTCGGTCCCGGCCGGACCCCGTCCCCGCCCGGCCGAGTCGCGGGCCTCGCCGGGACCACGCCCGCGCCGGGGCCGTCCCGTGCCGCAGTCGCCGGAAATCCATGCGCGCGACCGATGAGTTCGCGCGACGGCAAAAGTCTCCCCATACGTCACCCATGTACGCGGAAGGACTCCCACCATGAGCCAGCACACGCCCGGCCTGGCCATCGAGACCGCCGGCCTGGTGAAGACGTTCGGCGAGACGCGGGCCGTGGACGGCGTCGACCTGGCCGTGCCCACCGGCACGGTCTACGGCGTCCTCGGGCCGAACGGCGCGGGCAAGACCACCACCGTGAAGATGCTCGCCACGCTGCTGCGGCCCGACGGCGGTGAGGCTCATGTCTTCGGTCATGACGCCGTGCGCGAGGCGGACGAGGTCCGCGGCCGGGTCAGCCTCACCGGCCAGTACGCGTCCGTCGACGAGGACCTCACCGGCACCGAGAACCTCGTTCTGCTGGCCCGGCTCCTGGGCCACGGCAAGAAGCCCGCGCGGGAGCGGTCGGGGCAGCTCCTGGAGGCGTTCGGACTCACGGACGCTGCCGGAAAGCAGGTCAAGAACTACTCGGGCGGCATGCGGCGCCGTATCGACATCGCCGCGTCCATCCTCAACACCCCCGATCTTCTCTTCCTCGACGAGCCGACGACGGGGCTCGACCCGCGCAGCCGCAACCAGGTCTGGGACATCGTGCGCGCGGTGGTCGCCCAGGGCACGACCGTCCTGCTGACCACGCAGTACCTCGACGAGGCCGATCAACTGGCCTCACGCATCGCCGTCATCGACCGCGGCAAGGTGATCGCGGAGGGGACCAAGGGCGAGCTGAAGGCCTCCGTCGGCGCCGGGACCGTACACCTGCGGCTGCGGGACGCGGAGCAACGCCCCCTGGCGGCCGAGGTGCTGCGTCGGACCCTTGACGCGCAGGTGCAGCCGGAGCCCGACCCGGTCGCCCTCACGGCCCGCGTCGGTACGGCGGCGAGTGACACGGCCGCCGAACAGGCCGCCCGGGCCCTCGGCGAACTCGTCCGCGCCGGGATCACCGTCGACAACTTCTCACTGGGCCAGCCGAGCCTGGACGAGGTCTTCCTCGCCCTGACCGGCCATGACACCCAGACCCCGGACGGCCCCAAGGGCTCCGGCGCCGGCGACGGCACCGGGGCCTCCGACGACTCGGCGGGCTCCACGGCCTCCACGAACTCGAAGGACGAGGTGACGGCATGAGTACCGTGACGACCACGGACGCCAGGGAACTCGCCCCCGTCAGCGCCGAATCGCTGGCCGCGCTGCTGGTGACCGGGCCGCGGCCGCCACGGCCGAGCGCCCTGTCGGCGTCGCTGACCTTCGGCTGGCGGGCGATCCTCAAGATCAAGCACGTACCGGAGCAGCTCTTCGACGTCACCGCGTTCCCGATCATGATGGTGCTGATGTACACGTACCTGTTCGGGGGTGCCCTGGCCGGCTCCCCGCGCGAGTACATCCAGTTCCTGTTGCCGGGAATCCTCGTGATGTCGGTCGTGATGATCACGATGTACACCGGCGTCTCGGTCAACGCGGACATCGAGAAGGGCGTCTTCGACCGGTTCCGCAGCCTGCCCATCTGGCGGCCGTCGACCATGGTCGGCTATCTGCTCGGCGACGCCCTGCGCTATGCGATCGCGTCCGTCGTGATGCTCACCGTCGGCATCGTCCTCGGCTACCGGCCGGACGGCGGGGTCCTCGGCGTGCTCGCCGGCATCGCGCTGCTGATCGTCTTCTCGTTCGCGTTCTCGTGGATCTGGACGATGTTCGGGCTGCTGCTGCGCACCGAGAAGTCGGTGATGGGCGTCAGCATGATGGTGATCTTCCCCCTCACCTTCCTGTCCAACGTCTTCGTCGACCCGAAGACCATGCCGGGCTGGCTCCAGGCGTTCGTCAACAACAGCCCGATCACCCACCTCTCGTCAGCGGTCCGCGGGTTGATGGCCGGTGACTGGCCGGTCGACGAACTCGCCTGGTCGCTGGGGTGGACGGCCCTGTTCGTGCTGGTCTTCGGGCCGGTCACGATGCGGCTGTACAACCGCAAGTAGGCGTCAGTCCCGCAGTCAGTCCTTGCGTAGCGGGCGGACGTCGGGCGCGATCTGCGAGCCCGGCGACGCCCGCACGATCGTGATGAGCCGGTCCGTCAACTGCAGCGTCCCGATGGCCGGATCGTCGTAACCGAGCACCCGGTGTCCGCGTACGACGCTCACCACCAGGTCCTCAGTCTCCCGCGGCTTCCTGCCCACCTCGGCCTTTATGACCGGCCGTTCGACGATGTCCAGCCCGCTGCCCTGCTGGATGAGGTCCTCCATCACCATGCCGGCCGCGGGGCTGAGCACGGACAGACCGAGCAGCCGTCCGGCCGCGCTGGCGCTGGTGATGACCGCGTCGGCGCCCGACTGCTTCAGCAGCGGGGCATTCTCCTCCTCGCGCACCGCGGCCACGATCTTCGCGCCGCGGTTGAGCTGCCGGGCCGTCAGCGTCACGAGGACCGCGGTGTCGTCGCGCTGGGTCGCGATGATGATCTGCCGCGCCCGGTGCGCCTCGGCCCGCTTGAGAACCTCGCTGCGCGTAGCGTCCCCGACCACGCCCGCATAGCCTTCGGCGGACGCCAGGTCGATCGCCTTGGCGCTGGGATCGACCACCACGACCTGCTCGTTCTTCAGGCCCGTCGCACAGACGGTCTGGATCGCGGAGCGCCCTTTCGTGCCGAAGCCGACGACGACGGTGTGGTCGCGCAAGGTGGACCTCCAGCGGTTGAGCCGCCATTCCTCCCGGGTGCGTTCCGTGAGGACCTCAAGGGTGGTGCCGACGAGAACGATCAGGAACAGCACCCGCAGGGGCGTGATGACGAAGATGTTGGTCAGCCGGGCAGCATCGCTGACCGGAGTGACGTCGCCGTATCCGGTCGTCGAAAGGGTGACCGTCGCGTAGTAGAAGGCGTCGAGGAGATCGACCGAGCCGTCCGAGCTGTCCTTGTACCCGTCATGGTCCGCATAGACGATCAGCGCGGTCGCGACCAGCAGGATCAGCGCCAGGGACAGCCGCTTGGCGACCTGCCCGAACGGGTGCTCCACCACTTTCCTTGGCAGTTTCACCCGATGGGTCACGATATGTTCGTCCGCTTCGCGGGCGATCGCGTCCTGGCCCGAAAGTTTCACGTGAAACACACCCCGATGCCCGCGGCGGCCCAGGGCAGGTCGAGGAGTTCGGTCTCCTGCCCGGCCCGCGCCCCGCCCGGTGGTACGACGGCAAGGGCATCGGCCGCGGCGATGCCACGAAGCATGGCCGGACCGTTGTAGTGCAGCGGTGCGGCCCGGTCGCCGCGCAGTACGACGGGGATGAGCCGGGTGTCGTACGGATGCCCGTGCACCGCGTCCTGGAGGGGCAGGGTGTACGGCTCCGGGGCGGGGCGTGCCGCGAGCGCCCGCAGCAGTGGCTCCGCCAGGGTGAGCAGCCCGGAGACCGCCGCCAAGGGGTTGCCGGGCAGGCCGACGAGGTGCTGGTCCTCCTTGGTGCGGGCCAGCAGCATGGGGTGCCCGGGGCGCACCTTGACGCCGTCCACGAGGAGTTCGGCGCCGATGCGACTCAGGGTGGGGTGGACATGGTCGACGGGGCCGGAGGCGGTACCGCCGGTGGTGACGATCAGGTCGGCCCGGGATGACGTGATCGCCTTGTGCAGCGCCTTGGCGTCGTCGCCGAGCCGCCGGACGGCGGTGACCTCGGCGCCGAGCGCGCGCAGCCAGGGGGGCAGCAGCGGGCCGAGGGCGTCCCGGATCAGACCGTCGTGCGGCAGGCCCTCGGTGAGCAGCTCGTCGCCGAGGATGAGGACGTCGACCCGGGGGCGGGGGATCGCGGTGAGGGTGTCGTATCCGGCGGCGGCGGCCAGACCCAGCACGGCCGGCGTCACGAGGGCGCCGACGGGAAGCAGCACGTCGCCGCTGCGGCACTCCTGTCCGCGCGGGCGGATGTCCTGGCCGTGCTCGAGTTCGCGGGTCGCGTGCAGCCGGCCCCTCTCGTCGGCGCGGCCGTGTTCGCTGCGGAGCACGGCGGTGGTGTCGAGGGGGATACGGGCACCGGTGGCGATGCGGACGGCCTCGCCGTCGGTCAGGGGCGCCGGCTCGGCGTGTCCGGCCAGGACGCCCTCGTCGCGTACGTCCCAGGGTCCGGGGCCGGCCACCGCCCAGCCGTCCATCGCGGAGGTGTCGAAGGAGGGCAGGTCGGTGAGCGCGGTCAGGGGAGCGGCCAGGGTGAGCCCGAGGGCTCCGTCGAGGGCCACGGAGACGGGGGCGCGGTGGGTGCCACGGGTGCCGGAACGGGCGGCGGCACGTGCGGCGACGGCTCGGGCCTGGGGCCAGGGGGTGGCCTTGTGGGCGTGTTCCTGGTCCTGGGCAGCTGTGAGGTGGCTGTCCCGCTGGTGGGAGGCGCGCGAGGCACCGCGGGGGCCGCCTTGCGGCGCGGACGTGGGCGCGGGCACGTGGTCACCGGGTGTGCGGCCGTTGTCGGCGGCGGCACGGCCGTTGTCTTCCTTCACGAGGGCGAGCGCCTCCTCGACATCGAGGTCGTCGGCTTCGAGACTCCCCGCGTTCCCGTCGGCCCGGGTGCCGCGGGCGGTCATCCGGCATCCGGGCCGGCGTCGGGCGTCGCCTCGGGCGTGGCGTCGGGGGCCGCGTCGGCTTTGGCCTCGGTGGCCTCGTCCGCCCAGCGAAGGGCGAGGGCCGCGGCCCTGCGGGACGCCTCGGCCACCGCCTCCGGCCCTCCTCCGGCCCGCGCGGCCGCGTAGCCGACGAGGAAGGTGGTCAGCGGGGCCGCGGGCCTCGCCACACCGTGGGCGGCGTCGCGGGCCAGATCGAGCAACACGCCGGTGTCGACGTCGAGATCGATGCCCAGCTCGTCCTTGACTGCGGAAATCCATTCATCCAACACGTGCCCATGCTCCCTGATGCGTGCCCTGGCAGTGGCGATGTCGTCCCAGGTGTCGCAGTCGAAGGACGCGACGGGGTCCTGGACGCGGGTGAGGTCGAGCCTCGCGGTCAGCCGGCGCAGGGGCAGCCCGCTGAGGCCGTCGCCCGCGGTGGAGCCGCCGGTGGAGCCGCTGGGCGCGGTACCGGCGAGCGCGGCCAGCTCCCGGCGCAGCGCGTGTGTGCGGTAGACGGCCACGAGGGGCTGGTCGCGGCCGTCGGCATCGGTGAGCAGCACGCCCTCGGCGCCGCTCGCCCGAAGCGCGGCCAGCAGGCGTCGTACGGTCGGTTCGGCGAGGAACGGAAGGTCGGCGGAGACCACGACGACCTGCTCCGCCGTGGTGTGCCGCAGCCCCGCGGCGAGCGCGGCCAGCGGGCCGCCGCCGGGCGGGTCCTCGCGGGCCCAGGTCACCGGGCGCGCGGTCGGCCGGGGATCGGCGACGACGGTGGTGGTCCGTGCCCCGGCGCAGGCGGCCAGGACACGGTCGAGCAGTGCGCGACCGCCCACGCGCACACCGGGCTTGTCCGCGCCGCCGAGCCGCCGGGCGGCACCACCTGCGAGCACGACGGCATCGTGCACCTCGGTGTCCGGTGCGTCGGCGCCCGGCACCTCGAGGCCCGGCGCCTCGGTTGCGTGGTTGCCGGGAGCGTCGGTGCCGGGAGCGTCGGTGCCGAGGGCGTCGGGGAGCTCGTACGCGGTCACCCCCCGAGTATGCGTCCCGGCCTGATCACAGGGAACGTGCGGGCGCCGCCGTGATCACAGGGTGCGCAGCAGCACCGCCGGCTGTTCCACGCAGTCCGCCACGTACCGCAGGAAACCGCCCGCCGTACCGCCGTCGCACACCCGGTGGTCGAAGGTGAGCGAGAGCTGGACGACCTGCCGGACCGCCAGCTCACCCTCGTGCACCCATGGCTTGGGAACTATCCGGCCGACGCCGAGCATGGCCGCCTCCGGGTGGTTGATGATCGGCGTGGAACCGTCGACCCCGAACACGCCGTAGTTGTTCAACGTGAAGGTGCCGCCGGTGAGTTCCGCCGGCGTCAGCTTCCCCGCCCGGGCCGCCTCGGTCAGCCGGACGAACTCCGCGCCGAGCGACTCGGCGTGCCGGGCGTGCGCGTCCCTGACGACGGGGACGACGAGCCCCCGCTCCGTCTGTGCGGCGAACCCGAGATGCACGGCGTCGAACCGGACGACCTCCCGGGCCTCCATGTCGACCGTCGAGTTGAGCTCGGGGAAACGGTTGAGGGCGGCGGTGCAGACGCGGGCCAGCAGGGCGATGAGGGGGATCTTCGGTCCGCCCGCCGCGTTCATCGCGGTGCGTGCCCGCATGAGTTCCGTGGCGTCGGCGTCGACCCAGCAGGTCGCGTCCGGGATCTCACGGCGGCTGCGGGAGAGCTTGTCGGCGACGGCACCACGGACACCCTTGAGGGGGATACGAGTGGCGTTGCCGGAGCCGGAGCTCGTGTGGCCGCCGCTACCGACACCGGCACCGGGGCCGCCGAGGGCGGCTGCGGCCGGTGCGGGCTGCCCGGACGCGTGGGGTGCGGCCGACGGCTCGGCCACGGGCGCGTGGGATGTGGCGGAGGTGAGGGGGGTCGTGGAGGGCTCCGCCGACCGGCCTCGCCCGGCGGCCGCGCGGAGCGCGTGCTCCACATCCGCCCGCAGGATCAGGCCGTCGGGCCCGGAGCCCGTCAGTTCCCTCAGGTCCAGGCCGTTCTCACGCGCGAGCCTGCGCACCAGGGGTGAGATCACCGGCACGGGCCCCGGCGAAGTCGTGTGGACTGCCGCCCCGGGGACACCGGTCGCCGTGGCGTCGGCCACCGGGCCACCCGTCGCGGAGACCCTCGTCTCGGACGGGCCGGCGTTTCCGTTCGCCGCCCACGACGACGCGGGTGCGGAGGGTGCCGCGGGTGCCGTCGGCTCCGGACGGACCCGGCGCCTGCGCGCGGGTGCCTCGGAGGTGCCGTATCCCACCAGCACGTTGCCCGAGCCCCCGGCCGGGCCGTCGGCGGCCGGTGCGCCCACCGCCACGGTGATCAGCGGTGCCCCGACGGGCAGTTCCGTGCCCTCCTCGCCGAAGCGGGCGGTGACGACACCGCCGTAGGGGCAGGGCACCTCGACCATCGCCTTGGCCGTCTCGACCTCGACGACCGGCTGGTCCACGGCGACGAGGTCGCCGACCTCGACCAGCCAGCGGACGATTTCGGCCTCGGTGAGTCCCTCTCCGAGGTCCGGCAGCCTGAACTCCAGGCTGTGCATGTCGGAAGCGTGCGCCATCAGCTCTCGGCCTCCCACTGCAGACGCCCCACCGCGTCCAGGATGCGGTCCACACCGGGCAGGTGGTGACGCTCCAGCATCGGCGGCGGGTAGGGAATGTCGAACCCGGCCACTCGCAGCACCGGCGCCTCCAGGTGATGGAAGCAGCGCTCGGTGACACGGGCCACGATCTCCCCGCCCGGGCCGCCGAACCCGCCCGACTCGTGCACCACGACCGCGCGCCCGGTCCGCCGGACGGAAGCGCAGACCGTCTCGTCGTCGAACGGCACCAGGGAGCGCAGGTCGACGACTTCGAGGTCCCAGCCCTCCTCCCGCGCCGCCTCGGCGGCTTCGAGGCAGACGGGCACGGACGGCCCGTACGTGATGAGCGTGGCGCTCCGGCCCGGGCGACGCACCACCGCGCGGCCTATCGGTTCAACGGCCTGCGGCTCCTCGGGGTTCCAGGAGTCCTTCGACCAGTACAGGCGCTTGGGCTCCAGGAAGACGACCGGGTCGTCGGAGGCGATGGCGGCGCGCAGCAGCCCGTAGGCGTCGGCGACGGTGGCAGGTGTGACGACATGGAGGCCCGGAGCCGCCATGTAGTACGCCTCGGACGAGTCGCTGTGGTGCTCGACCCCGCCGATGCCGCCGCCGTAGGGCACGCGGATGGTGAGCGGCAGGGGCATCGCCCCACGCGTGCGGTTGCGCATCCGGGACACGTGCGAGATCAGCTGCTCGAACGCCGGGTAGGCGAAGGCGTCGAACTGCATCTCCACGACCGGCCTGAGCCCGTACATCGCCATGCCGACGGCCGTGCCGAGGATGCCGGCCTCGGCCAGCGGGGTGTCCGTGCAGCGGTCCTCGCCGAACTCCTTCACGAGCCCGTCGGTGACCCGGAAGACACCGCCGAGGGCGCCGACGTCCTCGCCCATGACGTGCACGGTCGGGTCGGCGGCCATCGCGTCGCGCATCGCGCGCGTGAGGGCCTGCGCCATGGTGGCCGGCTTGAGGGCGACGGTGGTCATCAGCGCGCCCCTTCCTGTTCCGCCTCGAGCTCCGCGCGCAGCTGGGCCTGCTGCTCGCGGAGTTGGGGTGTGGGCTCGGCGTACACGTGGGCGAACAGGTCCATGGGGTCGAGGACCGGGTCCTGGTTCATGCGTTCGCGCAGGTCGGCGGCCATGGTCTCGGCGGCGTCGCGGGCGGCGCGGAGGCCGTCCTCGTCGATGAGGCCGCGTTCGGTCAGCTCGTGCTCCAGCAGGGCGATCGGGTCGTGCTCACGCCATGCGGCCACCTCGCTGTCACCGCGGTAGCGCGTCGCGTCGTCGGCGTTGGTGTGGGCGTCGACGCGGTACGTGATGGCCTCGACCAGGGTGGGGCCGCCTCCCGCGCGCGCGTGCCGTACGGCGTCGGCGAGCACCTCGTGCACGGCGGCCGCGTCGTTGCCGTCGACCAGGCGGCCGGGCATGCCGTAACCGACGGCCTTGTGGGCCAGGGACGGGGCCGCGGTCTGCTTGGCGAGCGGGACGGAGATCGCGAAGCCGTTGTTCTGGACCAGGAAGACGACCGGGGCCTGCCAGACGGCGGCGAAGTTCAGTGCCTCGTGGAAGTCGCCCTCACTGGTGCCGCCGTCGCCGACCATGGCCAGCGCGACCACGTCGTCGCCCTTGAGGCGGGCGGCGTGGGCGAGGCCGACGGCGTGCGGGAGCTGCGTGGCGAGGGGGGTGCAGAGCGGGGCGACACGGTGTTCGCGCGGGTCGTAGCCGGTGTGCCAGTCGCCGCGCAGAAGGGTGAGCGCCTGGACGGGGTCGAGGCCGCGGGCGACGGCGGCGAGCGTGTCGCGGTAGCTGGGGAACAGCCAGTCGCGTTCCTCCAGGACGAGCGCGGCGGCGACCTCACAGGCCTCCTGGCCGGTGCTGGAGGGGTACACCGCGAGCCTGCCCTGCTTGGTGAGGGCTGTCGCCTGGGTGTTGTACCGGCGGCCGCGCACCAGCTCGGCGTGCAGCCGGCGCAGCAGGGCCGGATCGGCCGTGGCCGCCGCCTCCGTGCCGAGGACGCGGTACGGCTCCGCGTCGGGCAGCAGCGGCGCGGGGTCGGTGCGGGGCTGCCAGGCGGGCGGCGGCGCGGGCCGGTAAGCGCCCCGCTGCTCCATGACCGTCATGACGGCACCTCCTCGTGGGAGCGGCTTCAGACGCGTCACGGTTGTGATGCGCCTCACCTACCGATTGTTCGGTCGTCGGCACATTTTGGCTACGGGCACCTCCAGGCTGTGGACAAACGGTTCTCCACAACCTCAGATAGACGCAGTACGTCCATGGTAGGGAGGCGGGGGGACATGGCACCTGAACAAATGGCCGAAGGTGCGGACAGCGGCACCGCGCCGCCACCCCCGCGACCGCTGGACGCCATCGACCAGGACATCCTGCAGATGCTCCAGGCGGACGGCCGCGCGTCGATACGGTCGGTCGCCGAACGGGTGCACGTCTCGCGCGCCAACGCCTACGCACGCATCAACCGCCTCGTCGAGGACGGGGTGATCCGCGGCTTCGGTGCCCGCGTCGACCACGAGCGCGCGGGTCACGGCACGTCGGCGTACATCACCCTGAAGATCGTCCAGAACTCCTGGCGCACCGTCCGCGAGCAGCTCAGACAGCTGCCGGGCGCCTCCCACATCGCGCTGGTCGGCGGTGACTTCGACGTGCTGCTCCTGGTGCACACGCCCGACAACAGGGCGCTGCGCGAACTGGTCCTCACCCGTCTCCAGGCGATGCCCGAGGTGCTGAGCACGCGCACGCTGCTGGTCTTCGAGGAGGAGGACCTGGAGCCGCAGGGCTGAGGGGCCGGCGGCCGTCAGGACTGTCGGCGCAGTCCGGAGAACACCAGCCGGGCCACCGCGTCGGCCACTTCGCGTTCGGCCGCGCCCCTCGTGTCGGGCCGGTACCACTCGACGATCGAGTTGATCATCCCGAAGACGAGCCGGGTGGCGAGTCGCACCTCCACGTCACCGCGCACGTCCCCGTCGGCGGCGGCCGCCCGCAGCAGCGCGGCGACCCGGTGGTCGAAGTCGCGGCGCCGCTCCAGCGCCCACCGTTCGGTGTCCGTGTTGCCGCGCACCCGCAGCAGCAGTGTCACGTACGGCAGTTCCGCCATCAGCACCTCGACCATGCGCCGTACGACGTATTCCAGGCGCTCGACGGCACGGCCCTCGCGCGCGTGCTCCTCGTCGAGGATCCCGAAGAGCCCGTCGAGGGCCCGGCTCACTGCGCGGCGCAGCAGTTCCTCCTTGCCCGCCACGTGGTGGTAGATCGAGGACTTGGAGATGCCGGCCGCCTTGGAGAGGTGCTCCATGGAGGTGCCGTCGTAGCCGCGCTCGATGAAGACCTGCACGGCGACGGACAGGAGCGTCTCCGGGGTGTACGTGTCGCGCTTGGCGGTGGTCATGAGCTGCTGCCTTCCCGCTTGTCGCTGGCGTACCGGTGGCGGTAGAGGGCGAGGGACGGCGCGTAGCGGCCCGAGGGGTCGCGCAGGTGCAGGTCGTCCAGGAGGTCGTACGCCCATTCCTTGCCGAGCCTGCGGCTCCACTCGAAGGGACCGAGCGGGTAGTTCACGCCCTGGCGCATCGCGGTGTCGACGTCCTCCTCGGTGGCCACGCCCTTGGCGACGGCGTCGTGCGCCAGGTCGACGATCCGGGCGACCGTGCGGGCGACGATCATGCCCGGCACGTCACCGATGACGCTGACCTTCTTGCCGAGTGCCTGGAACAGGCCGACGGCCTCGGCGAGGGTCTGCGGGGCGGTGTCCTGGGAGGCGGACAGGGCGACACGGGTGGCCTTGCGGTAGTCGAGCGCCAGGTCGAAGTAGACGACGTCGCGGAACTCCACGGAGGTCTGGCCGTCGGCCAGCGCCAGCTGGCCGCCACTGGGCAGGACCAGCCGCGTGCCGTGGTCCTCGTCCTCCGCGCGCACCGGGATGCCCGCCTCGCCGATCAGCGCGAGGAGTTCGGAGGCGGGGCCGAGGTCGCCTTCGGCGACGACGTAGGCGGGCGGACGCGCGTCCTCCGCGGTGTGCGGCTCCGAACGCTCGGCGCCGTCCTGGTAGTCGTACCAGCCCTGTCCGGTCTTGCGGCCGAGCCGGCCCGACTCGACGAGACGCTGCTGGGCGAGCGACGGCGTGAACCGGACGTCCTGGAAGAAGGACCGCCACACGGAGTGCGTGACGGACTCGTTGACGTCCTGCCCGATGAGGTCGGTCAGCTCGAAGGCTCCCATCCGAAAGCCGCCGGACTCGCGCAGCACCGCGTCGATGGTGGCCGGATCGGCGCCCTGGGCCTCGTACACCGCGAAGGCCTCGGCGTAGAAGGGCCGCGCGATGCGGTTGACGATGAAGCCGGGGGTGTCGGCGCAGGCGACGGGAGTCTTGCCCCAGGCGCGGGCCATCTCGTACGCGCGCGTGGCCGAGGTGACGTCGGTGGCGAACCCGGAGACCACCTCGACGAGCGGCAGCAGCGGAGCGGGGTTGAAGAAGTGCAGGCCCACGAGGCGGCCGGGGTTGCGCAGGGCGCCGCCGATCGCCGTCACCGACAGGGAGGAGGTGTTGGTGGCGAGCAGGCAGTCCTCGTCGACGACGTCCTCGACCGCCCTGAACAGCTCCTGCTTGACGTCCAGCCGCTCCAGTACGGCTTCGACGACCAGTGCGCAGTCGGCGAGGTCGGCGAGGTGGTGGGCGGGCAGCAGCCGGGCACGTGCGGCGTCCCGGTCCGAGGCGGCGAGCCGCTCCTTCTCGACGAGCCGGTCGAGACGGGCGCCGATCGCCGCGGCCGCTTCCTCGGCCCGCCCGGGGACGGTGTCGTACAGCCGTACCCGATGGCCCGCGACCAGCGCCACCTGGGCGATGCCCTGGCCCATGGTGCCGGTACCGACGACGGCCACGGGGCTGCTGAGGTCGAGTCCTGTCATGTGCGCGATCCTCCCGCACGGGGATTTCCACAGATGCGGCGGTCCCCCTTGTCCCGACCGATCGTTCGGTTACTCTAACTCTGTCCGGCTGTTTCCGCCCAGGTCATGAGCTCAAGGAAGAGTTCGTGAAACGAGGAGTTGGTCCCTGATGGCCGCCGAACTCACCGCGCACCAGCTGATCTCCCAGCACCGGCCCACCCTGGACCAGGCACTGGAAGCGATCCGCACGCGCGCGTACTGGTCCCCGCACCCCGAGCACCCCAAGGCCTACGGCGAGAACGGCAGCCTGGACGCGGCGGCGGGCAAGGCCGCCTTCGACGCCCTGCTGGGCACCCGCCTCGACCTGGACCAGCCCGGTACGGACGACTGGACCGGCGGTGAGGTCTCCCCGTACGGCCTCGAACTCGGTGTGAGCTACCCGCACGCGGACATCGACGTGCTGCTGCCCGCGATGAAGGCCGGGCAGCGCGCGTGGCGGGACGCGGGCGCGGAGACGCGCGCGGTGGTGTGTCTGGAGATCCTGAAGCGGATCAGCGACCGGACGCACGAGTTCGCGCACGCGGTCATGCACACCAGCGGACAGGCCTTCATGATGGCCTTCCAGGCAGGCGGCCCGCACGCGCAGGACCGCGGCCTGGAGGCGGTGGCGTACGCGTACGTGGAGCAGGTCCGCACACCCGACACGGCGGAGTGGACCAAGCCCCAGGGCAAGCGCGACCCGCTCGCCCTCAGCAAGCAGTTCACGCCGGTCCCGCGCGGGATCGCGCTGGTCATCGGCTGCAACACCTTCCCGACGTGGAACGGCTACCCGGGACTGTTCGCCTCCCTGGCGACCGGCAACGCGGTCCTGGTCAAGCCCCACCCGCGCGCGGTGCTGCCGCTCGCGCTCACCGTGCAGGTCGCGCGCCAGGTGCTCGGTGAGGCCGGCTTCGACCCCAACCTGGTGGCCCTGGCCACCGAACGGGCCGGTGAGGGCATCGCCAAGACGCTGGCCACCCGCCCCGAGATCAAGGTCATCGACTACACCGGCTCGACGGCGTTCGGCGACTGGCTGGAGGCCAACGCCCGTCAGGCGCAGGTCTACACGGAGAAGGCCGGCGTCAACACGGTCCTCGTGCAGTCGGCCGGCGACTACAAGGGGATGCTCTCCAACCTGGCCTTCTCGCTCTCGCTGTACAGCGGTCAGATGTGCACCACGCCGCAGAACCTGCTCATCCCCCGGGACGGCATCCGCACCGACGAGGGCCCCAAGTCGTTCGACGAGGTCGTCGCCGACCTCGCCCGCTCGGTCGACGGCCTCCTCGGCGACGACGCGCGCGCCAACGCCCTGCTCGGCGCCATCGTCAACCCGGACGTCAAGGCCCGCCTGGACGCGGCGGCCGGCCTCGGTGAAGTCGCCCTCGCCTCCCGGGAGATCAGCAACCCGGACTTCCCGGACGCGGTGGTCCGTACGCCCGTGATCGTCAAGCTCGACGGAGCCAAGCCGGACGACGAGGCCGCCTACATGAGCGAGTGCTTCGGGCCGGTGTCCTTCGCCGTCGCGGTCGA
Source organism: Streptomyces sp. NBC_00289 (assembly GCF_041435115.1). Lineage (NCBI taxonomy): Bacteria > Bacillati > Actinomycetota > Actinomycetes > Kitasatosporales > Streptomycetaceae > Streptomyces > Streptomyces sp. NBC_00289. The sequence continues at coordinate 5,114,218 of NZ_CP108046.1, forward strand.
CTCGGCGGCGGACGCGGTCGCACTGCTGCGGCGGACCGTCCGCGAGAAGGGCGCGATGACCGTCGGCGCCTACACCACCGACGAGGAGGTCGAGCAGGAGGTGCGGGAGGTCTGCCTGGAGGAGGCCGCCCAGCTCTCGCTGAACCTCACCGGCGGGGTGTACGTCAACCAGACGGCCGCCTTCTCCGACTTCCACGGCTCGGGCGGCAACCCGGCCGCCAACGCGGCCCTGTGCGACGGCGCCTTCGTGGCCAACCGCTTCCGCGTGGTCGAGGTGCGCCAGGAGGCCTAGGGTCTGTGGTTCGGATCAGGCCGGGCTCGCGGGGCTTGATCCGAACGACAGGTTCTGGACCCTGGATGCGCCCCCGGTGGCGCTCCAGTGGTACAGCGTCATGGCCACACTGGTCGCGAGGTTGTAACTGGAGACCTGGGGGCGCATCGGCAGCGACACCAGATGGTCGGCACGCGCGCGCAGGCCGGCGGAGAGTCCACTGCGCTCCGAGCCGAAGGCGAGCAGCGCGTCGTCCGGCAGCTTCAGCCCGCGGATGTCCTCGCCCTCCGGGTCGAGGGCGAACACCGGCCCGGGCGGCAGTTCGCCGACGGTCAGGCGCTCCACAGCGGTCGCGAAGTGCAGCCCGGCACCGCCGCGCACCACGGTGGGGTGCCAGGGATCGAGCGTGCCGGTGGTGACGACACCGGTCGCCCCGAAGCCGGCCGCCAGCCGGATCACCGCCCCCGCGTTGCCCAGGTTGCGCGGCTGGTCGAGGACCACGACGGGCGCCTCGCGAGGGAGGTGCGCCAGCCTCTCCAGGTTGGCCTCGCGCGCGGGGCGCACGGCCAGGGCGGCCACCGCGGTGGGGTGCGGCCGCGGCACGAGGGAGGCGTACGTCGCCTCGGGCACCTCGGTCAGCAGCCTGTCCAGCGTGTCCCGCACGTCCGGAGCCAGCTCGTCGGCGAGGGCGAGCGCGGCCGCCCGGTCACTGGTGACCCCCACCGGGACCTCGGCACCGAAACGCACCGCGTGCTTGAGGGCGTGGAAGCCGTCGAGCAGCACACAGTCGCCGGCGAGCCGGTGCCAGACACTCACGGGGCCGGGGCCGGGGCCGGGACCGGGGGCGGAGCCGGGGCCGGAGGCGGGTTCGGAGGCGGGTTCGGTCATGCCGTGAAGCCTACGTGCGCGTCCTCGGCGCTCTCCTGGGCGCGGCGCGGCCCGGGCAGCGTCGTACGGCTTCCGCGCGCCGCAAGCCGCGCACGCGCGCGGGCGGCCCGGTCGCCCAGTCGGCGCAGGAAAGGCGTCGGCAGGAAGACCGCGTCGGCCGCGATCATCGCCAGCGAGAAGAACGGCAGCCCGAGGACCACGGCGATCACGGCGTGCTCCGTGATCATGGCGGCCAGCAGGACGTTCTTGACCCGCCGGTTGAACAGCGTGAACGGGAAGGCGACCTGCACGAGGACGGTCCCGTAGGTCACGAGCATGACCATCGTGCCGCTGGACGACAGCAGGTCGGCGAGGGCGGGCCAGGGTGAGAAGTAGTCGAGGTGCAGCGGGTAGTAGACGGCGGTGCCGTCCTGCCAGCGCGATCCCTGGATCTTGTACCAGCCCGCCGTCGCGTAGATCAGACAGGCCTCGGCCATGATCACGAGCAGGGCGCCGTTGTGGACGATGTTGGCGACCACGTCCAGCAGGATCCTGGGCTGCGCGGTCCGCGCCCGGCGCCCGACCACCCACCACACGGCCGCCGCGAGCCACACGGTCCACAGCAGCACCGGGACGAACACGTCGCCGTCGAAGAGCCATCCCGCGACGGTCGCCGTGACCAGTGCCGACCCGAGCAGACCCCACAGAGCCGGACCGACCCGGTCCCCGACCCACTCGCCACGCGCGCGTGCCTGCGACGCGCGCCGTGCCCGCCGCGCGTCCAGCGACCAGACCTGGGCGCAACGCGTGAACACCAGATAGATGCACATCAGGTGCAGGACGTTGTCGCCGCCGTCCCCCATGAAGACGCTGCGGTTCTGCAGCGAGAGGACGCCGGTCATGAAGAGCACGCTCGTCGCGCGCGTGCGCCAGCCCAGCAGCAGCAGGACGCCCGACAGGACGGCGAGTGCGTAGACCAGCTCGAACCAGACCCGCGAGTCCGACCAGATCAGCACCGTGAAAGCGCCGTTGTTCGCGATCAGCTGCTCGGCCAGGCCCCAGCTCCACGGGCCGTCGGGGCCGTACAGCTCCTCGCGGTGGGGGAACTCGCGCAGCAGGAACAGCAGCCAGGTCGTGCTGAAGCCGATACGGATCACGGCCGTCTGGTACGGGCCGAGGGCCGACTCGGTGACCCGGGCGATGCCACGGGAGACCGACAGGGCGAGCCGGTTCACCGGACGCCTCCGGTGGCCTCGCCGGCCGGGACCGACCACCAGGACAGCTCGCGGTACACCGAGTTGCCCGGGACCTGCTCCCGGCTCCACTTCGGCGGACGCACGTTGGTGGTGCGGGAGCGGGCCTGGACGCGCTCGACGGCACCACCCGGCCCGGCCGCCTCCTGGCGGCCCAGGCGCAGCACCAGGATGCGGCGCAGATACGTCTCCGACAATGAGCCGCGCACGCTCGTGGCACGGTTCTGGCTGTCGTGCGTGGCGACGAAGAAGTCCCAGGCCCGGCGCAACTCGTTCTGCTGGGTGTGGCTCGGCAGCAGGTTGCCGTCGATGTCCCGGCCGTCCTGGGCGGACAGGTCGTACCAGCCGGTCGTCCGCGTCCCGCCCTCCGCGGTACGGACCTGGGCGCGGACCTGGACCGCGATGTTCTGCTGAAGGGGGTTCGGGGCGAACAGCATCCAGTTCTGCTCGAACTCCGGGTTGATCCAGTCGTAGACCGCCTTGCCGTGCTGCTTCGTGAGCGTGTTCGACGGCGCGATGTGCAGGAAGACCATGCCGACGTGCGCACAGACGGTGACCGCGACGACCGCGAGGGTCAGCGCCGCGGCGATCTGGTAGCGGAGGGACAGCGCCGCGACACCGGTACGGGCCTCGTCGTACGGGCCCGGGGGCGGGGGGTCGGCCGGTGCGGCGGGCTCCGTCGGTGCGGCCGGAGCCGTTGGCGCGTCCGCTCCCGCCGCCGCGCGCGGTTCCGGCGGCATGTGCGGTTCCGGCGGCATGTGCGGTTCCGCCGCCGTGTGCGGCTCCGCCGACGTGTGCGACTCCCTCGGCACCTGCGGCTCCGTCGGCTCGTGCGGGGCGTTCGAAACTCCGTCGTACGCGTCCATTCCGCCCCGTTTCCGATTCCGGTCCGATATCCGGCCGCCCGGCCGCACCGCACCGCCGCCCACACAGGTCCCACCGCTCCCACGGCGCTCGGACGGAACGGTACTCAGGCCCGCCCGCCGGGCACAGCCCCTGCCGGCAGTGACCGTCCCGCCGTGACCATCGCCACCCTGCGTCGCCACTCGGTTGTCCACAGGTGCCGCCCGCAGGTTATCCACAGCGGTTGACACCTTACGGCGGCCGTCACACCATGGAATCGCACGAACCGAACGATCGGTCGGGAGCGTATTCCGGCGGAGACCAGGTCGAGGGGACCCCATGGCGACAGCAGCCGCGCACCAGACGGCCCGCACACCGGCGGCCGACCCACAGGCGTACGGCCCGCGGGGCGACGCGGCCGACAGCGAAGCGTTCGCGCGCGCCTTCGACGCCGCGGTGGCCGCCGACGAGCGCATCGAGCCGCGCGACTGGATGCCCGACGCCTACCGGGCGACGCTGGTTCGCCAGATGGCGCAGCACGCCCACTCCGAGATCATCGGCATGCAGCCGGAGGCCAACTGGATCACCCGCGCGCCCTCACTGCGCCGCAAGGCGATCCTGATGGCCAAGGTCCAGGACGAGGCAGGCCACGGCCTGTACCTGTACAGCGCGGCCGAGACCCTCGGCACCGGCCGCGACGAACTCCTCGACAAACTCCACACCGGCCGCCAGAAGTACTCCTCGATCTTCAACTACCCGACCCTGACCTGGGCGGACGTCGGAGCGATCGGCTGGCTGGTGGACGGCGCCGCGATCACCAACCAGGTCCCCCTGTGCCGCTGCTCCTACGGCCCGTACGCACGCGCGATGGTCCGCATCTGCAAGGAGGAGTCCTTCCACCAGCGCCAGGGATACGAACTCCTGCTGGCCCTCAGCCGCGGCACCCCCGAGCAGCACGCGATGGCACAGGACGCGGTGGACCGCTGGTGGTGGCCGTCCCTGATGATGTTCGGCCCGCCCGACGAGGAGTCCGGACACTCTGAGCAGTCGATGGCCTGGAAGATCAAGCGGCACTCCAACGACGAGCTGCGCCAGCGCTTCGTCGACATCTGTGTCCCCCAGGCCGAGTCACTGGGCCTCGCCCTGCCGGACCCCGAGCTGAAGTGGAACGAGGAGCGGGGGCACCACGACTTCGGCCCGATCGACTGGACGGAGTTCTGGGACGTCCTCAAGGGCAACGGCCCGTGCAACGACGAGCGGATCAGCCAGCGCAGGCGCGCCCACGACGAGGGCGCCTGGGTACGGGAGGCGGCCGCCGCCTACGCGGCCAAGCACACCGCCGAGACGGGAGCAACGCGAGCATGACGAACACCGACTGGCCCCTGTGGGAGGTCTTCGTGCGGTCGCGCCGCGGCCTCTCCCACACCCACGCCGGCAGCCTGCACGCGCCGGACGCGGAGTTCGCCCTGCGCAACGCCCGTGATCTGTACACCCGGCGCGGCGAGGGCGTCTCGATCTGGGTCGTTCCGTCGTCGGCGGTCACGGCGTCCTCCCCGGACGAGAAGGACCCGTTCTTCGAACCGGCCGCCGACAAGCCCTACCGGCACCCGACGTTCTACGAGATCCCGGAAGGCGTGAAGCACCTGTGACCACCACGGTTCCCGCCGTTCCCACCGCGGCCGCCCTCGCCCTGGGCGACGACGCGCTGGTGCTGTCGCACCGCCTGGGAGAGTGGGCGGGCCACGCACCCGTCCTCGAGGAGGAAGTCGCCCTCGCCAACATCGCGCTGGACCTGCTGGGACAGGCCAGACTGCTGCTGTCGATGGCCGGCGACGAGGACGAACTGGCCTATCTGCGCGAGGAACGCTCCTTCCGCAACCTCCAGCTGGTCGAGCAGCCGAACGGCGACTTCGCCCACACCATCGCCCGCCAGCTCTACTTCTCCACCTACCAGCACCTCCTGTACGCCGAACTGGCGGCAGCGGACGGCCCCTTGGCCCCGCTCGCCGCGAAGGCCGTCAAGGAGGTCGCCTACCACCGCGACCACGCCGAGCAGTGGACCCTGCGACTCGGCGACGGCACCGAGGCCAGCCACGAGCGGATGCAGCGGGCCTGCACGGCACTGTGGCGGTTCACCGGCGAGCTGTTCCGGCCCGTCGACGGGCTCGACATCGACAGGGAGCGGCTGGAAGCGGCCTGGCTCACCTCCGTCGGGGACGTGCTGCGGCAGGCCACCCTGACCGTTCCCGACGGGCCGCGGTCCGGGGCCTGGGCGGCCGGCGCCGGCCGCGAGGGCCTGCACACCGAGTCCTTCGGGCGGATGCTCGCCGAGATGCAGCACCTGCACCGCAGCCACCCGGGGGCGTCATGGTGACGCTCACTCCGCTCGAGGCGGAACTCCTGGAGATCGCCGGTTCGGTGCCCGACCCCGAACTGCCGGTGCTCACCCTCCACGAGCTGGGTGTGGTGCGTGCCGTGCACGTCCGGGGCGCGGACTCGGTCGAGGTCGAGCTGACCCCCACGTACACCGGCTGCCCGGCCGTGGAGGCCATGTCCCTGGACATCGAGCGGGTGCTGCACGACCACGGCGTGCGCGAGGTCACCGTGCGCACAGTGCTCGCACCCGCCTGGTCGACCGACGACATCTCGCCCGAAGGGCGGCGCAAACTCCGCGAGTTCGGCATCGCACCGCCGCGCCGGCACCAGGCGTCCGAACCGGTCGCCCTGCGGCTGGGACCGACCCGCACGGCCGCCGCCGAGCCGGAGCCGGTCTGCTGCCCGCACTGCGGATCCGCCGACACCGAGCTGCTCAGCCGCTTCTCCTCCACCGCATGCAAGGCGCTGCGCCGGTGCCTGTCGTGCCGGGAGCCGTTCGACCACTTCAAGGAGTTGTGATGGCCCGCTTCCACCCGCTCCCCGTGGTCGCGGTCGACCGGCTCACCGACGACTCCGTGGCCCTCACCCTCACGGTGCCACCGGAACTGCGCGAGGAGTTCCGGCACGCGCCCGGCCAGCACCTGGCCCTGCGGCGCACCGTCGACGGCACCGAGACGAGGCGCACGTACTCGATCTGCTCCCAGGCCCCGGCACCGGACGGCGAAGGTCCGCGCACCCTGCGGGTCGGGGTGCGGCTGGTCGAGGGCGGCGCCTTCTCGACGTACGCGCTCAAGGAGATCAACATCGGCGACGAGCTGGAGGTGATGACTCCGGCCGGCCGCTTCACGCTGGAGCCGGCGCCCGGCCTGTACGCCGCGGTGGTCGGCGGCAGCGGCATCACGCCGGTGCTGTCGATCGTCTCGACACTGCTGGCGCGTGAGCCGGCGGCCCGGTTCTGCCTGATACGCGGCGACCGGACGTCCGCCTCGACGATGTTCCTGGAAGAGGTGGCCGACCTCAAGGACCGGTACCCGCAGCGGCTGCAGCTGGTGACCGTGCTCTCCCGGGAGGAACAGCAGGCGGGGCTCCCGTCCGGGCGCCTGGACCGCGAGCGGCTGATCGAACTGCTGCCGGCGCTGCTTCCGGTCGAGCACGTGGCGGGATGGTTTTTGTGCGGACCGTACGGACTCGTGCAGGGGGCCGAACAGGCCCTGCGCGGACTGCGGGTGCCACGGTCGCGCATCCACGAGGAGATCTTCCACGTGGACGCGGGCACCGCCACCGCACCGGCCCGGCCGGCCCCCGCGCACAGCACGGTGACCGCCAGGCTCGACGGACGCGGCGGGAGCTGGCCTGTCCAGGACGGCGAGTCCCTCCTGGAGACGGTGCTGCGCAACCGCCCCGACGCGCCCTACGCCTGCAAGGGCGGCGTGTGCGGAACCTGCCGGGCCTTCCTGGTCACCGGCGAGGTGCGCATGGACCGCAACTTCGCCCTGGAGACGGAGGAGACGGAAGCGGGATACGTCCTGGCGTGCCAGTCGCATCCGGTGACGGAGAAGGTGGAGCTGGACTTCGACCGCTGAGGGCCCTCGCCCACCGGAACCCGGGCCCGGTCGGACGCCCCAACCCCTGCGGACACCCCAGCGCACACGCCCTGCCCGCACGGACACCCCAGCCCGCACGCCCTGCCCAGCAAGGGCGAGGCGCCTCGGCCTGTTCCGCCCGTTCCCTTCTTCTAGAACCTGTTCTATCTTGACGCCCCGTCAGATGAGGAGAGACCGGCGTCGGGTCGCGACGGCCTGGCCGGTCGCCGGTGGCCGTGGGCGGCCGTAGGTCGTAGGCCTACGGCCGGTGTGCGCGTGGGAGGGCAGGGATCGTGGATTTCACCTTCAGCGAGGAGCAGCAGGCGGCGGCCGAGGCGGCCCGGGGGGTGTTCGCGGGGGTCGCACCGGACGCGGTGCCCAGCCCCGCCCTCACCCCGGGCGCCGTCGCGGACGACTTCGACCTCGCCCTGTGGGCCAGGCTCGCCGAGGCGGACCTGCTGAGCCTGCTGCTGGACGCCGAGTACGGCGGTGCGGGCCTGGACGCCGTGGCGCTGTGCCTGGTGCTGCGCGAGTCCGCGAAGGTGCTGGCGCGGGTCCCGCTGCTGGAGAGCAGCGCGGCCGCGGCGGCCGTCCAGACCTACGGAGGCGCCGAGTTGAAATCCGATCTACTGGCCCGGGCGGGCCGCGGAGAGGTGGTGCTGACCGTCGCCTCGAGCGGCCGCACCGGCCACGATCCGGCCGAACTCGCCGTCACCGCACGGCCAGACGGCGACCGGCAGGACGTGGACCGACAAGACGTGGACCGGCGGGACGGGGAAAGGCGCGACGGGGACGGGGCGGGCCACCGGTCCGGCGAGGCCGCCGGATGGATCCTGGACGGTGTACAGACGGCGGTGCCGTGGGCGCACAACGCCGACTTCGTCGTCGTACCCGCCCGCACGGACGCCTACCGGACCGTGCTCGCCCTGGTACCGCGCCTCCACGAGGGGGTCACGGTCGCCGAACAGATCTCCACCACCGGCGAGCGGCTCGGTGAACTGCGCCTGGAGTCGGTGCGGATCGCGGCGCGTGACGTCATCGACGCCGAGGGCGCCTGGGAGTGGCTGCGCGAGCTGCTGACCACCGGCACGTGCGCGCTGGCGCTCGGCCTCGGCCGGCAGGTACTGCGGATGACCGGCGACTACACCAGCAAGCGCGAACAGTTCGGGTTCCCGGTGGCCACCTTCCAGGCCGTGGCCGTGCAGGCCGCCGACCGCTACATCGACCTGCGCGCGATGGAGGCCACGCTGTGGCAGGCCGCGTGGCGGATCGGTTCGGGGGCGCAGGGCGCACTCCCGGCCTCGGGGGACGTCGCGGTCGCCAAGATATGGGCCTCGGAGGGCGTCCGGCGGATCGTGCAGACCGCTCAGCATCTGCACGGCGGCTTCGGCGCCGACGTCGACTACTCCCTGCACCGGTACCACGCCTGGGCCAAGCACCTGGAGCTGTCACTCGGCCCGGCGGCGGCCCACGAGGAGGCCCTGGGGGACCTGCTGGCGGCGCACCCCCTGGCCTGAGCGGCGACCACGGACCGCGAGCCCGACCCGCGGGACGGAATCGCCGGACCGACCGCTTCCCGGAGCCGTGGCGGAAGGGCCCGGGCCTAGAGGACGAACCCCGGCTGCCCCTCGTCCGTCACGACGGGGCGGCCCGCGGCCGCCCACACCTGCATGCCACCGTCGACGTTCACGGCATTCACACCCTGCTGGACCAGGTACATCGCGACCTGAGCCGAACGACCGCCGGAACGGCAGATCACGTGGACCGTCCCGTCCTGCGGGGCCGCCTCGGTCAGCTCGCCGTACCTGGCGACGAACTCGCTGATGGGGATGTGCAGGGCTCCCTCGGCATGACCCGCCCGCCACTCGTCGCCCTCGCGGACGTCCAGCAGGAAGTCGCCGTCCTTGAGGTCCGGGACCTCGACCGTGGGCACACCAGCTCCGAAACTCATGTCCCCGACGCTACCGGACGCACCCACGCCCCGACCGGGCCACCCGGGCAACCCCATGAACCTGGACCCCTGCCCCCAGCCACCGCCTGGCACCCGGAGGCCGCCTACGCGCGGCGCCCCGCCTACTCGGACATCGACGCCAGTTCCGCCTCACGCTCGGAGACCTGGGCGAGCAGCTGCTCGGCGATCTCCTCCAGCAGGCGGTCGGGGTCGTCCGGTGCCAGCCGCAGCATCCCGCCGATCGCGCTCTCCTCCAGCTCCCGCGCGACCACGGAAAGCAGTTCCTTGCGCTGGGCGAGCCACTCGAGGCGGGCGTAGAGCTCCTCGGCGGGGGTCGGTGGCGGCTCCACGGGCACGGGGCCCGCCGCCCACTCCTCGGCCAGCTCCTTGAGCAGCGCCTCGTCGCCACGGGCGTAGGCGGCGTTGACCCGGGTGATGAACTCCTCGCGCCGGGCCTGCTCGGACTCGTCCTGCGCCAGGTCGGGGTGGGCCTTGCGGGCCAGCTCACGGTAGAGCTTGCGGGCCTCGTCGCTGGGGCGCACCCGCTGCGGGGGACGGACCGGCTGGTCCGTGAGCATCGCGGCCGCCTCCGGGAACAGCCCGTCCCCGTCCATCCAGCCGTGGAACAGTTCCTCGACGCCGGGCATCGGCATCACCCGGGCACGCGCCTCGTCGGCCTTGCGCAGGTCCTCGGGGTCGCCGGTGCGGGCGGCCCGGGCCTCGGCGAGCTGCGCGTCCAGCTCGTCGAGACGGGAGTACATGGGGCCGAGCCGCTGGTGGTGCAGGCGCGAGAAGTTCTCGACCTCGATACGGAACGTCTCCACCGCGATCTCGTACTCGATCAGCGCCTGCTCGGCGGCCCGCACGGCACGCTCCAGCCGCTCCTCGGGCCGGGGCGCACCGTCCTGTGGCTTCACCGGCGTCTCACCGGCGGCACCACCCTGCTCAGTTTCCGGGCTCGTCACCCGCCCAGCGTAGGCCACGCCCGGCCCGGCACGACCGGTCAGGCCCGCGACCGCGCCCGACGCTGCAGACCGTGCCCCTCCACTGCCCCCGGGTGGGAGGTGCCCGGCGGGCGGTGGAACTCAGGCCCGCCCTCGAGCCGACTCAATCCCCGGCCCACTCCGGCAGCCACCGGCCCGCACCCGTCTGCCACCGGCGGATGCCTCCTGCCGCCCGTCTCCCACTCCGGCAGGCTCGCCCCTCAGTCCCCCGTGTCCGCCCCTCACACGCCCCTCACACGCCCGTCTCCGCCGCGATCCGCCCCGCGCGCACCGCGGCCACGAGGTCCGCGTGGTCGGCCTCGGTGCGGTCGGCGTAGGAGACGGCGAAGGCGGCGATCGCCTCGTCGAGCTCCTCGCTCTTGCCGCAGTAGCCCGCGATCCGGCGCGGGTCGGCGCTGTGGGAGTGGGCGCGGGCCAGCAGGGCGCCGGTCATCCGGCCGTAGTCGTCCAGCTGGTCGGCGGCCAGGGCGGCGGGGTCGACGCTGCCCTTGCGGTTGCGGAACTGCCGTACCTGGAAGGGGCGTTGGTCGACCGTCGTCCAGCCCAGCAGGATGTCGCTCACGACCTGCATGCGTTTCTGCCCGAGGACGACCCGGCGGCCCTCGTGCGCCACCTGGGGCGTCTCGAACCCCGCGCTCGCCAGATGCGGCAGCAGCGCGGAGGGGCGGGCCTCCTTGACCTGAAGGACGAGGGGCTCGTCCCGGTGGTCCAGGAGGAGCACGACGTACGACCGGGTGCCGACGCTGCCCGTGCCGACGACCCGGAACGCGACGTCGTGCACCGCGTGCCGGGCCAGCAGGGGCAGGCGGTCCTCGGAGAGCGTCGTCAGGTACTCCGCCAGGGACGAGGCGACCGCCGCGGCCTCCGCGTCCGGAACGCGCCGCAGGACCGGCTGGGCGTCGACGAAGCGGCGTCCGCCGTCCTCGGCCGGTTCCGTCGACTTCGCCGCGAAGCGCCCGCTGGTGTTGGCCCGGGCCTTCTCCGACACCCGTTCCAGCGTGCCGAGCAGGTCGTGGGCGTCGGTGTGGGAGACGAGTTCCTCGTCCGCGATGGCGTTCCACGCGTCGAGGACCGGGAGCTTGGCGAGCAGTCGCATGGTGCGGCGGTAGGCACCCGCCGCGTCGTGCGCCGCCTTGCGGCAGGTGTCCTCGTCCGCGCCCGCCGCACGCCCCGCGAGCACGAGCGAGGCGGCGAGCCGCTTGAGATCCCACTCCCAGGGGCCGTGGACCGTCTCGTCGAAGTCGTTGAGGTCGATGACCAGGCCACCGCGCGCATCGCCGTACAGGCCGAAGTTCGCCGCGTGCGCGTCACCGCAGATCTGCGCGCGGATCCTCGTCACGGGGGTGCGCGCGAGGTCGTAGGCCATCAGGCCCGCCGCGCCGCGCAGGAAGGCGAAGGGCGTGGCCGCCATCCGCCCGATCCGGAGCGGTGTGAGTTCGGGGAGCCGGCCGCGGCTGGACTCCTCGACCGCGCTCACCGCGTCGGGCCGGGAGCCGTCCGGCTCGAACGTGGCGTGCGCACCGCGCGGGACCTGCTGACGCAGCGCCTTGCCCTCGTCCTTGGGCGACCCGCCCGCGGGCCACTCGGCGAAGCCCCGCACCCGGGGAAGCCGAGGGGGCGCCGACTCCTGCGCAGCCACTCCCGCACCGACCTGGGTCACGCCGACCGCCTCCCCCGCACGCACGAACATCAACTCGTGCCGACCGTACAGCCGGTGACCGAAACGCGTCAGACCCTGTGGACAACTCCACGAAAGCCCATGTGATTGTCCTCACCAGGTAATCCCGGTCACCATCCCGGGCCGTCCCGGGACGCCCAGAGCAGTGGACCGGCGGTTCACGGGGCCCCGAAAGCACGAACACAGGGCAATGCGAAAGCCCCGCAGGTCCGAGACCTGCGGGGCTTTCAGCTGTGCGCGAGGGGGGAGTTGAACCCCCACGCCCTTTCGGGCACTGGAACCTGAATCCAGCGCGTCTGCCTATTCCGCCACCCGCGCATTGGGTGTGTTTTCCGGCTCCGGCCTGCTCGGCGCGGCGCCTTCCGACAGCCAGAACATTAGCACGCTGGCAGGGGTGGGTTCACATCACTTACCGCGGGGCAGCCGCCCACCAGCGCCTTCGTCACCGACCGCCCCCGCACCACCGACCCGCCGAACCTCCGGCCACGTATCAACGTCGACCGGTTCACGTATCAACCTCGTACCGGTACCGCTCGTCTCCCCAGGAGCAGGGCAGGGTCCACAGTCAGGTGCGGGACACTGGTCTGCGGCCGCCTCTACGATCCTTGGCAGGACCGAGGCCCGGAGGAGTTCGAAGGTGGGCTCCGGCGGGAACGTCGTCAGGCGTCGACACCTGTCGACCGCGCCGACAGGGGGAACCAGCCGATTTACCGGCGCGTGGATACGATCAGTAAGCAGTATCGGCAGTACAAGGCAGGGCAGGGCCCGCTCAGCGGGATGCAGGACGTCAGCAGCTACGGAGGAGGTGCCCCATGGGAGTCCTGAAGAAGTTCGAGCAGCGTCTCGAAGGTCTGGTCAACGGCACCTTCGCCAAAGTGTTCAAGTCCGAGGTGCAGCCGGTGGAGATCGCGGGAGCGCTCCAGCGGGAGTGCGACAACAACGCGACCATCTGGAACCGCGACCGGACCGTCGTACCCAACGACTTCATCGTCGAGCTGAGCACGCCCGACTTCGAGCGGCTCAGCCCCTACTCCGGCCAGCTCGGCGACGAGCTCGCCGGCATGGTGCGCGACTACGCCAAGCAGCAGCGCTACACCTTCATGGGACCCATCAAGGTCCACCTGGAGAAGGCCGACGACCTCGACACCGGCCTGTACCGGGTCCGCAGCCGTACACTCGCCTCCTCCAGCAACCAGCAGGGCGCCCCCGGGCCCGCCCCGGCGAGCCCGGCCCCCGGCCGGCCCGGCGGCTACGGCTACCCGCCGGCCGCCGCTCCCGCCGGCGCTCCGCCCATGCCGGCCGCGCCACCCCCAGGCGGCCGCCCCGGCGCCGCCCCCCACAGCCAGCGGCCGGCGGCCGCGTCCCCGGCAGGCGGACGCACCCGCCACTGGGTCGAGATCAACGGCAACCGCCATCAGATCTCCCGCGCAACGCTGGTGCTGGGCCGCAGCACCGAAGCAGACGTGCGGATCGACGACCCCGGCGTCTCACGCCGGCACTGTGAGATCCGGACCGGAACGCCCTCGACGATCCAGGATCTCGGGTCCACCAACGGCATCGTGGTGGACGGGCAGCACACCACCCGCGCTACGCTCCGCGACGGCTCGCGGATCGTCGTGGGCAGTACCACCATCATTTACCGGCAAGCCGAAGGGTGAAGCGGGGGCAATGTCAGAGCTGACCCTCACGGTCATGCGGCTGGGTTTCCTGGCCGTTCTGTGGCTGTTCGTGATCGTGGCCGTGCAGGTCATCCGCAGCGACCTGTTCGGAACGCGCGTCACTCAGCGCGGGTCGCGACGGGAAGCCGGCCGGCCGCAGCAACAGGCCGCCCGACAACAAGCGGCACCTCCGCAGCAGCGCCAGCAGGCCGCCGGCGGCCGCCAGCGCCGCAACGCGCCCACCAAACTGGTCGTGACGGAAGGCACCCTCACCGGTACCACCGTCGCGCTCCAGGGCCAGACCATCAGCCTGGGCCGGGCGCACGACAGCACCATCGTGCTGGACGACGACTACGCGTCCAGCCGCCATGCCAGGATCTACCCGGACCGCGACGGCCAGTGGATCGTCGAGGACCTGGGCTCCACCAACGGCACGTACCTCGACCGAACGCGGCTGACGACCCCCACGCCGATCGCGCCGGGCGCGCCGATCCGCATCGGCAAGACCGTCATCGAGCTGCGGAAGTAGTACTACGTCATGAATGAGTGCGAGCGGAGCGAGCACGCCGCGGAGGCCGGCACCCCGGACCCCGGCGCGCTCCCGACCGGAGGGTGGGCACCGTGCGGATGTACCCGGAGCCGACGGGCGAGGTGCGCATGAGTCTGTCACTGCGCTTCGCCGCCGGATCGCACAAAGGCATGATCCGAGAGGGCAACGAGGACTCCGGATACGCCGGTCCCCGCCTGCTCGCCATCGCCGACGGCATGGGCGGCGCCGCAGCCGGCGAGGTCGCCTCCTCCGAGGCCATCTCGACCATCGTCGCCCTCGACGACGACGTCCCCGGCTCCGACCTCCTCACCTCGCTCGGCACCGCCGTCCAGCGCGCCAACGACCAACTGCGCTCGATGGTCGAGGACGACCCGCAGCTCGAAGGCATGGGCACCACGCTCACCGCCCTGCTGTGGACCGGCCAGCGCCTCGGCCTCGTGCACGTCGGCGACTCGCGCGCCTACCTGCTGCGCGACGGCGTCCTCACCCAGATCACCCAGGACCACACCTGGGTACAGCGCCTGGTCGACGAGGGCCGGATCACCGAAGAGGAAGCCACCACCCACCCGCAGCGCTCCCTGCTGATGCGCGCGCTGGGCAGCGGCGAGCACGTCGAACCCGACCTCTCCATCCGCGAGGTCCGCGCCGGCGACCGCTACCTCATCTGCTCCGACGGCCTGTCCGGCGTCGTGTCCCACCAGACCCTCGAGGACACCCTCGCCAGCTACCAGGGCCCACAGGAGACCGTGCAGGAGCTGATCCAGCTCGCCCTGCGCGGCGGCGGCCCCGACAACATCACGGTCATCGTCGCCGACGTCCTCGACCTCGACACCGGAGACACCCTCGCCGGGCAGCTCTCCGACACCCCGGTCGTCGTCGGCGCGGTCGCCGAGAACCAGGCCGCCCAGCAGCACGACAACGGCATCATGCAGACCCCCGCCGGCCGCGCCTCCGGCCTCGGCCGCCAGGTTCCCGGACAGGGCGGGGGAGGCGAGTTCGGCCCGCCCGGCTCCGGCGACACCACCGGCTACATCCAGACCGGCGGCTTCGACGACTACACCGACGACGACTTCGTCAAGCCCCGCAAGGGCCGCAGGTGGCTGAAGAGATCCTTCTACACGGTGCTCGCCCTCGCCCTCGTCGGCGGCGGGCTCTACGGCGGCTACCGCTGGACACAGACGCAGTACTACGTCGGCGTCAACGGCGAGCACGTCGCGCTGTACCGGGGCATCAGCCAGGACCTCGCCTGGGTGTCGTTGTCGAAGGTGGAGAAGGACCACCCCGAGATCGAACTCAAGTACCTGCCGCCCTACCAGCAGAAGCAGGTCAAGGCGACGATCGCCGAGGGCGGTCTGCCGGACGCCCGCTCGAAGATCTCCGAACTGGCCGTGCAGGCCTCGGCATGCCAGAAGCAGGCCGAACGCGCCGACGCCGCGAACAGCTCGAAGACCAGCACGGGCAAGACCGGTCACACCACGGGAACCACCAGCACCTCCCTCACGTCCAAGGCGTCGCCGAGCCCGAACGCGTCGGGAACGGCCTCACCGTCCCCGACCACGACCGCGCCCACTCCCAGCCCCGGCCCCAGCCTCTCCGACCAGGAGCAGAAGGTCGTCTCGCTGTGCGACAAGCAGTAGCCAAGCCGTGAGAGGCCCTGTCACACGATGAGCAGTACTACCAACACACCGACGCACCACACGTCGACCATCGGCTCGATCGGCACCCCGAGCCGACGCAACACCGAGCTCGCGCTCCTGGTGTTCGCGGTCGTCATCCCGGTCTTCGCGTACGCCAACGTGGGACTGGCCATCAACGACGAGGTACCGGCCGGCCTGCTCAGCTACGGCCTCGGCCTCGGCCTCCTGGCCGGCGTCGGCCACCTCGTCGTACGGAAGTTCGCGCCCTACGCGGATCCGCTGCTGCTGCCGCTCGCCACCCTGCTGAACGGACTCGGACTCGTCGCCATCTGGCGGCTCGACCAGTCCAAGCTGCTCCAGCAGATCAACGTGTCCGGCGGCAAGGCGACCAACCAGCTGCTCTACACCGCCATGGGCATCGCGCTGTTCGTCGTCGTGCTGGTCTTCCTCAAGGACCACCGCGTCCTGCAGCGCTACACCTACATCTCCATGGTCGGCGCCATCATCCTGCTCCTGCTGCCCCTGGTCCCCGGTCTCGGCCTGAACGTCTTCGGCGCCAAGATCTGGATCAAGGTCGGCAGCTTCACCATCCAGCCCGGAGAGTTCGCGAAGATCGTCCTCGCGATCTTCTTCGCCGGCTACCTCATGGTGAAACGCGACGCCCTCGCGCTCGCCAGCCGCCGCTTCATGGGCCTGTACCTGCCGCGCGGCCGCGACCTCGGACCGATCCTGGTCGTCTGGTTCATCTCGATCCTGATCCTGGTCTTCGAGACCGACCTCGGCACCTCGCTGCTGTTCTTCGGAATGTTCATCATCATGCTGTACGTCGCCACCGAGCGGACCAGCTGGATCGTCTTCGGTCTGCTGATGTCCGCGGCGGGCGCGGTCGGCGTGGCGTCCTTCGAGTCGCACGTCCAGCAGCGTGTTCAAGCCTGGCTCGACCCCATGCGCGAGTACACCTTGAGCCGTACTCCGGGCGCCACCGGCCTCCACTCCGAGCAGGCCATGCAGGCCCTGTGGGCCTTCGGCTCCGGCGGCACCCTCGGCACCGGCTGGGGCCAGGGACACTCCGAGCTCATCCGCTTCGCCGCCAACTCCGACTTCATCCTCGCCACCTTCGGCGAGGAACTCGGCCTGGCCGGCGTCATGGCACTGCTGCTGATCTACGCCCTGATCGTGGAACGCGGCGTACGCACCGCCCTCGCCGCCCGCGACCCCTTCGGCAAACTGCTCGCCATCGGCCTGTCCGGCGCCTTCGCCCTCCAGGTCTTCGTGGTCGCCGGCGGCGTCATGGGCCTGATCCCGCTGACCGGTATGACGATGCCGTTCCTGGCGTACGGAGGCTCCTCCGTCATCGCCAACTGGGCCCTCATCGGCATCCTGCTGCGCATCAGCGACACCGCGCGCCGCCCGGCACCGGCCCCCGCCCCCAGCCCCGACGCCGAGATGACCCAGGTGGTCCGCCCGTCATGAACAAGCCCCTGCGCCGGATCGCGATCTTCTGCGCCCTCCTCGTCCTCACGCTGCTGCTGCGCGACAACTGGCTCCAGTACGTCAAGGCCGACGAACTGCGCACGGACACCAACAACCGACGGGTGGCCATCGAGCAGTACGCCACCCCACGCGGCGACATCATCGTCGACGGCAAGTCCATCACCGGCTCCACGAAGTCCTCCAGCGGCGACTTCGAGTACAAGCGCACCTACAAGGACGGCGCCATGTGGGCGCCCGTCACCGGATTCGCCTCGCAGGCCTACGGCACCAACCAGATCGAGAACATCGAGGACGGCATCCTCACCGGCACCGACGACCGGCTGTTCTTCCGCAACACCCTCGACATGATCACGGGCAAGCCGAAGGAGGGCGGCAACGTCGTCACCACCCTCAACACGGCCGCCCAGAAAGCCGCCTACGAGGGCCTCTCCAAGCGCGGCAAGGGCGCCGTCGCCGCCATCGACCCCTCCACCGGCGCGATCCTGGCCCTGGCCTCCTACCCGTCGTACGACCCCTCGACAATCGCCGGGTCCAACGACGGGGAGGCCTGGAACAAGCTCCTGAAGAAGAACAACCCCGACGACCCGATGCTCAACCGGGCGCTGCGCGAGACCTACCCGCCCGGCTCCACCTTCAAGGTGGTCACCGCGGCCGCGGCCCTGGAGGACGGCCTCTACACCTCCGCCGACCAGAAGACGGACTCGCCGCTGCCCTGGGTCATGACCGGCACCACCACCGAGCTGAAGAACGAGGGCAGCATCCCCTGCAAGAACGCCACCCTGCGGGTCGCGCTGCGGTACTCCTGCAACACCGTCTTCGGCAAGGTCGGCGCCGACCTCGGCAACGAGAAGATGCTGGACGAAGCCAAGAAGTTCGGCTTCACCTCCGAGCAGTTCACGCCGGTCCGCACCAACGCCTCGGTCTTCTCCGACGACATGAACCCGTCGCAGACCGCGCTGTCCTCGATCGGCCAGTACAACACCGCCGCGACCCCGCTGCAGATGGCCATGGTCGCCTCCGCCGTCGCCAACGACGGCAAGCTGATGAAGCCCTACATGGTCGACAAGCTCCAGGCGCCCAACCTCGACACCCTCGAGCAGACCGACCCGCAGGAGCTCAGCAGGCCCCTGTCGTCCAAGAACGCCCAGATCCTGCAGTCGATGATGGAGACGGTCGTCAAGGAAGGCACCGGAACCGCGGCGCAGATCGACGGCGTCACCGTGGGCGGCAAGACCGGTACCGCCCAGCACGGCGTCGACAACAGCGAGAAGCCGTACGCCTGGTTCCTCTCCTACGCCAAGCTCAGCGACAACAGCTCGCCGGTCGCCGTGGCCGTGGTCGTCGAGGACGACAACGCCAACCGCGACGACATCTCCGGCGGTGGCCTCGCGGCGCCGATCGCGAAGAGCGTGATGGAGGCGGTCATCAACAGCAAGCAGTGACCCCGATCACGTCCCCCTCACATCGGTGCACGTTGCGATACCGGTCCTGTATCGGGTGACGGGCTTGGCCAGGTCACACAGACCGATCCGGGTACGGTATGCCCGGACGGCAGCCTCCGGCCGCACACACGTGCTGGCCGGGACCGACGGAGAGGGCTGGTAGGGAACTATGGAAGAGCCGCGTCGCCTCGGCGGCCGGTACGAACTGGGCCATGTGCTCGGCCGCGGTGGCATGGCTGAGGTCTACCTCGCTCATGACACCCGCCTCGGCCGTACCGTGGCGGTGAAGACGCTGCGCGCGGACCTCGCGCGCGACCCGTCCTTCCAGGCCCGGTTCCGCCGGGAGGCCCAGTCGGCCGCCTCGCTCAACCATCCCGCGATCGTCGCGGTCTACGACACGGGCGAGGACTACATCGACGGGGTCTCGATCCCGTACATCGTCATGGAGTACGTCGACGGCTCCACGCTCCGGGAACTCCTCCACAGCGGCCGCAAGCTGCTGCCGGAGCGGACCCTGGAGATGACCATCGGCATCCTCCAGGCCCTGGAGTACTCCCACAGAGCGGGCATCGTCCACCGCGACATCAAGCCGGCGAACGTCATGCTGACGCGCAACGGCCAGGTCAAGGTCATGGACTTCGGCATCGCCCGCGCCATGGGCGACTCCGGCATGACGATGACGCAGACGTCCGCGGTGATCGGCACCGCCCAGTACCTCTCGCCGGAGCAGGCGAAGGGCGAACAGGTCGACGCCCGGTCCGACCTGTACTCCACCGGCTGTCTGCTCTACGAGCTGCTGACGGTGCGGCCGCCGTTCGTCGGCGACTCCCCGGTCGCGGTCGCGTACCAGCACGTGCGCGAGGAGCCGCAGCCGCCGAGCGTCTTCGACGCCGAGATCACGCCCGAGATGGACGCGATCGTCCTCAAGGCCCTCACCAAGGACCCCAACTACCGCTACCAGTCGGCCGACGAGATGCGCATCGACATCGAGGCCTGCCTCGACGGTCAGCCGGTCGCGGCCACGGCGGCGATGGGCTCCGTGGGCTACGGCGGCTACCCGGACGACCAGCCCACGACGGCCCTGCGCTCCACGGACGCCGGCGCCACGTCAATGCTGCCGCCGATGAACCCGGACGACGGCGGCTACGGCTACGACGACCGCCCCGACCGGCGCCGCCAGAAGAAGTCGAACACCTCGACCATCCTGCTGGTCGTGGCCGGCGTCCTAGTGCTCGTCGGCGCGATCCTCATCGGCAAGTGGATCTTCGGCGCCGAGGGAGTGAGCAACGACACGGTGGCCGTGCCTCCCATCGTCGGCCAGAGCAAGTCCGCCGCCACGAAGTTGCTGACCAACAGCGATCTCGAGGTCGGGACGGTCTCCCAGAAGCCCTGTGAGAACCAGAGCAAGGGCAAGATCTGCTCGTCGGACCCGACCGAGGGCACCAAGGTCAAGAAGAACACGACCGTGAACCTGGTCGTGTCGACCGGGGCACCCAAGGTCACCGTGCCGAGCGTGATCGGTCTGGACGTGGACGACGCCACCTCGCAACTCGAGGGTGACGACTACCAGTTCAAGATCAAGACGGTGGCGCGGGAGTCCACGGACGACCCGGACACCGTGCTCGACCAGGACCCGATCAAGGGCAAGGAGGTGGAGAAGGGATCCACGATCACCCTCACCATCGCCAAGGCCGCGGAGAAGGCAACCGTCCCGGACGTCATCGGCCAGTCCTGTGACGACGCCAAGGCACAGATGTCGGACAACGACCTCGCCGGCACCTGCACCGAGGTCGAGACCGACGACCAGAACCAGGTCGGCAAGGTCATCGCGACCTCACCGCAGGCCGGCACCCAGGCCGACAAGAACTCCACGGTCACCATCCAGATCGGCAAGGCGAAACAGCAACAGCAGGTCGCGGTCCCCAACATCCAGGGCCAGACCCTCAAGGACGCCAAGAACCTCATCCAGCAGGCGGGCCTCAAGGTCGGCAACATCACGGGCTCCCAGGACGACAACTCCGTCGTCTTCACGTCCAACCCGGCCCAGGGCACCCAGGTCGACCAGGGCAGCTCCGTCGACCTCGTGACGGTGGGCGGCCAGAACAACGGCAACAACGGCGGAAACGACGGCGGCACCAACTTCTTCGGAGGCGTCACCGGCACAGCGTTCCGCACGGAGGACTGACCTCCCCCGACGGCACGACGCCACACGCCGAGAGCCCCGGTCCCTGTTCGCAGGAACCGGGGCTCAGCCGTGTTCGCCTCTCGCGCTCCTGTTCGTGTCTTCATATGGGATGACTCGTTGAACAGGCCATGACAACCGAAACGGCTCTGCTGGAATCGAAGACCCTGCGCTGCGGCGTCCTGGACCGTACGGACGTCCTCGACCGAGTCAAGACACTGTCACTGCTACCGGACGGGCTGCATGTGACGACGGCAATGGTGGCCACCTACTTCCAGGTGGGCGTCAAGACCATCCGCTCCCTCGTCCTTGACCACCGCGCCGAACTGGAAGCCAGCGGCTACCGGGTCTTGGCAGGTACACAACTGAGCTCCTTCAAGGAGCTCAGTGGGATGCAGTCGCACACAGCATCCCTCGCACTCTTCCCCCGCCGTGCCGTCCTCAACGTCGCCATGCTGCTCCGGGACAGCGAAGTCGCACGTCAGGTGCGTGTCTACCTCCTGAACGCGGAGTACGCGGCCCGCACACAGCCTGTGGAAAACCCCGCCCGCAAGGCCCCTGTCGCCCTCGACGACCATATCGACGAACGCATCACCAACATCCTCGGCAAAACCGTCGTCCCCCTGTTCAACACCCTCATCGCCTCCTCCGGCGAACAACGCCGCGAGCTCATCGAACTCCGCCAGGACATCGAGAACGTCGAACGCAAGCTCTGCTGGCACCACCAGCGCGTCAGAAGCCTGGAAGAAGAGGCCCCCAGGGACCAGCTCAGGGCCACCATCAGCGCCATGACCTGGCAGGCCTTCGAGCACCACGTCGCCGAACTGCTACGCCGCGACGGCTGCACGAACGTCGTCGTACGGCAGGCCCGCACCGACCGGGGCATCGACGTCACGGCCCGCACGGCCGACGGACGTACCGTCGGCGTCCAGTGCAAGAACCGCACCGGCCGCTCGTCCGTCCCCAGCGCCGACATGCAGAAGTTCGCCGGCGCCGCCCGCGCCGTCCACCGCGTGGACATCGCCCTGTTCGTCGCCACCTGCACCTTCAGCCACGAAGCACAGGCGATCGCCGATCTGAGCGGGGTCGTCACCGTGAACCGCGACGAGTCGGAGGCATGGAGCGCCGGGGTACATCTCAAAGCCCTCCGGTAACCCACAGAAGAGGCCCGAAGCCGCAAAAGGACGTTGCGGCTTCGGGCCTCCACCATGCTAGCGACCGGCCACCCCCAAGGAGGTCGGTCAGCCCAGTTCCTTCGGTGGCGTCCGATGATCGTCCACCTTCTCCACCCGCACCAGCTCCCCCCACACCACGTACCGGTACCGGGAGGTGAACACCGGCGTGCACGTCGTCAGCGTGATGTAGTGGCCGGCCTTCTTCCTGCCGGACTCCCGGGGGACCGCACCGAGAACCTTGACGTTGTACTTCGACGTCTCGGGAAGGACCTCGTAGACCTTGTAGACGTACCACTCGTCCTTCGTCTCGAAGACGATCGGGTCGCCCTCGCGCACCTTGTCGATGTTGTGGAACTTCGCGCCGTGGCCGTCACGGTGGGCGGCGAGGCTGAAGTTGCCCTTCTTTCCGGTGGTCGGCAGCACGGCCTTGACGGGATCGGTGTAGTAGCCGGCGACACCGTTGTTGAGGATCTTCGTCGACGTGCCCTTCTCGACCAGCACCTCGCCGCTCCCCATCGTCGGCACGTGCAGGAAACCGATGCCGTTCCTGGTGTTCAACGCACCGGGCCCGCGGACCTGGGCCCAGGTGTCGCGGACCTTGTCGCCCTGCCGGTCCGCCTTGCGGTCCGCGACGACGTTCGTCCACCACAGCGAGTAGACGACGAACAGACCCAGCACCAGGCCCGCCGTGATGAGGAGTTCACCGAAGACACTGACCGCCAGGGCGACCCGGCCGGCGCCACGAGGGCGCGGTGCCCGCACCTCGGCCCGGTCTTCGTGCTGCTCGGTGTCGCCGGTGGTCGCTGCCACGTTCATCCGCCCCTACTCGACGAGCTCGTCCGGCTTGCCCTTGCTGCGCGGCCGTTCCTCGACCATCTTGCCCCAGACGATCAACCGGTACTTGCTCGTGAACTCCGGCGTACACGTCGTGAGCGTGATGTAGCGACCGGGCACGGTGAAGCCGGACCCCTTGGGGACGGGCTCGATGACGCTCGTGTTGCTCGGAGCCGTCACCGGCAGCATCGACGCCATCTTGTAGACGAAGTACTCGTCCTGCGTCTCCACGACGATCGCGTCGCCCGCCTTGAGCTTGTTGATGTACCTGAACGGCTCACCATGCGTGTTGCGGTGACCCGCGAGGGAGAAATTCCCCGTCTTCGCATCCGGCATCGCCGTCTTCAGCGCACCCTCGCCGTAATGGCCGACCATCCCCCGGTCCAGCACCTTCTTGTTGCTGACACCCTCGGCGATCGGCACCACCACATCCAGCTTCGGAATGTGCAGGATGGCGAAGCCCTGGCCCGGCTGGAAGACCCCCGGGGCCCCCTTGCCGCTCGCCCAGTCGTTCTGGAGACTGCTCGTCTCCTTGTCCGCCTGCGCGTGCGCCCGCACGTTCGTCCACCACAGCTGGTAGGTGACGAACAACAGCATCAGCACACCGGTGGTGATGAACACCTCACCGATCGCCCGGCTCGCGACCACCGCCGCACCGGGCTTCCGCGCCCGCGCCTGCCGCCGCGCCTCCACCCGCGACATCGGCGACCCGGAGCGCCCTTCCTCCCCCGCGTCCGCTGACAGGTTCTCCGGCACACCCCCATGACGCCCACCGCGGCGCCTGGCGGCCTTTCTGCGGGCCGCACGGCCACCAGCCAGGGTTCCTGTGGCAGGAGAGGCGGGCGAGGCGCCAGAAGCGGCCCTGTGGCCGCCGGCCATGCGCGCCGGCGGCTCCGGCAACCGCAGCGCCACCGTCTCCTCGTCGATCGGTGCTTGGTACGGCGCCCCGCCGTACGCCTCACCGCCGTACGACTCGTACGACGCACCGCCGTACGAGTCCTCGCGCTCGGGGCGCAACGCGGTCACGCCGTGGCCCTGCCCACCACCGGGGCAAGCCCCGCCGACCTCGCCACGGCACCCTGGTCACCGCACTCCACCAGCCAGTTGGCCAGCATCCGGTGCCCGTGCTCGGTCAGCACCGACTCGGGATGGAACTGCACGCCCTCGACGAGCAGTTCACGGTGCCGCAAGCCCATGATGATGCCGTCGTGCGTCCGGGCCGTGACCTCCAGCTCGGCCGGAACCGTCGCCGGCTCCGCGGCGAGCGAGTGGTAGCGCGTCGCCGTGAACGGCGAGGGCAGACCCGCGAAGACGCCCCGGCCCTCGTGCTCGACCGGCGAGGTCTTCCCGTGCAGCAGCTCGGGCGCCCGGTCCACCACACCCCCGTACGCCACCTGCATCGACTGCATCCCCAGGCACACGCCGAACACCGGCACCCCGGTCGCCGCACAGTGCCGCACCATCTCGACGCAGACCCCGGCCTCCTCCGGCGTACCCGGCCCCGGCGACAGCAGCACACCGTCGAAACCGTCCTGAGCATGCGCCGTCGACACCTCGTCGTTGCGCAGCACCTCGCACTCGGCGCCCAGCTGGTACAGGTACTGGACCAGGTTGAAGACGAAGCTGTCGTAGTTGTCGACGACGAGAATCCGCGCACTCACTGGTTGTCCACCGTCACATCGTTGAAGGGAAGCAGCGGTTCAGCCCACGGAAAGACGTACTGGAACAAGGCGTAGACCACGGCCAGCACCAACACCAGGGAGAGGAACGCCTTCGCCCACGCGTTCCCCGGCAGATGCCGCCAGATCCAGCCGTACATGCCGTCCCTTCCGTCGTACCACGGCACCAGACTCACGCCGTACCGCACCAGACTAACGGCGCAGAGCCCGTGGTTTCCCGGCCTCCACAGGCTGCGTGGAGTCCAGATGCGCCCACACGATCAGCCGGTGACTGTGCCCCCACTCCGGATCGCACGTGGTCAGCGTCAGATACCGGCCCGGACGCGTATACCCCGACTTACGTGGCACAGCGTCGATCACCTCGACGTCCGTGGGCACGGTTTTGTAAGGCCCCTCGTCGATACGGTAGGTGAACCACGTCGACCCGTCCGTCAGCACCACCGCGTCCCCCCGCCGCAGCCTCGGAAAGTCCTTGAACGGATCCCCGTACGTACGCCGGTGACCGGCCACCGCGAAGTTGCCCTCCTGGCCCAGTCGCGCGGTACGCGCGTAGTGGCCGAGCCCCTTCTTCAGGACCCCCGTACCGGTGCCCTCGAGCACGGGCTTGTTCCACGTGAAACCAAGCCGCGGTATGTACATGATCGCGAAAGGCTTGCCGTACGAGTAGGGCACGGGCTTCGCCGGAGCGGCCGCCGCGCCGGAACCAGAGCCTGCACTCCCGCCGGACGCGGACGCCGTCGGCTGCACGCTGTTCCTGGCCCACTGGTCCTGCAGGACGTCGATCTGGTGGTCCATGGCCCCGTCGGCCCGTACACCGGTCCAGAACAGCACGTACACCACGAACAGCACGATCAGGGTGCCGACGGTGATGCACAGTTCACTGACGGTCCTGACCACAACGCGCACCGGCAGCTCCCCAGCGGGCTCGCACGACCTACTCGACGGGTTTGGCGTACTGCAGATCCACTGTGCCCGAGTAGCCGGGCAGAGTCACCGCCCCGTCCTCGTCGACTTTCCAGCCGAGCCCGTAGACGTTGACGTACACCATGTAGTTCTGGATCGCCGGCGCCTCCGCGAGCGCCTTCTGCAGCTTCTCCGGATCACCGACCGCCGTGATCTTGTACGGCGGCGAGTAGACGCGGCCCTGGAGGATCAGCGTGTTGCCCACACAGCGCACGGCACTCGTGGAGATGAGCCGCTGGTCCATCACCTTGATGCCCTCGGCGCCCCCCTGCCACAGGGCGTTCACCACCGCCTGCAGATCCTGCTGGTGGATGACCAGGTAGTCGGGCTGCGGTTCGGGATAGCCGGGGAGCTTGGCGGTGGCGTCCGGCGGAGCGTCGTTGAGCGTGACCGTGATGGCCTCGCCCTTGAGCTTCTGCGTGCCCGTGTTCTTCTCCAGGGCCGCGAGTTTGGCGTCCTCGGCCTTCGTACTGCCGTCGTCCCGCTCGGCAAGGGATTCGATGTCGTTGCGGACCGACGCGTTGGAGTCGCCGAGCTCACCGTTCTTGCGACTGCGCTCCTGGATGAGGTCGGAAAGCTTGAGCAAGGACGCGTCCGTGCGGATATTGGTGCCCTTGGCCGTGTTGAAACTGGTGAAGAAAATGAGTCCCGCGAGAGCGAAGACGCCCACTGTGAGCACCCGAACCGGCCGGAATCGGCGCACACGGGCAGGGCTGGCCTCCGTCCCGGGAGAGTCGGCAGAATTGCTCAACGTACCCTTATCTCCTTCGGCGGCGCGGAAGCACTACGCTAACGGACGCCCGGGGGAGCACTCAGTGTCCCCTTGTACGCTGCCCCGGAGCCCACGCCAGTTCCCTGCGCGGCCACGCAGCGCATCGACAGGAGAGACCCTCGTGCCGAAGTCACGTATCCGCAAGAAGGCCGACTACACGCCGCCGCCTGCCAAGCAGGCGACCGCCATCAAGCTGAACAGCCGCGCATGGGTGGCGCCCGTGATGCTGGCCATGTTCCTTCTCGGACTGGCCTGGATCGTCGTCTTCTATGTCACCGACGGTTCGCTGCCCATCGACAAGCTGGACAACTGGAACATTGTGGTGGGCTTCGGCTTCATCGCCGCCGGATTCGGCGTCTCGACCCAGTGGAAGTAAGGGCCACGGGGCGGTGAACATACCTCTGCCCACGGCTATCCACGGAGTTATCCACAGCCGCTGTCCACACGGTGGGGAAAAAGAACGACGATCTGTGGATAACCTCTCGGGTGTTGACGCCGGTGTGACTGACTGACCGGCAACCGAAAGCTTGTTCGCCCCCTGCCTGACCTGCGGAAACGCGGGTCCGCGGCAGGGGGCACACCTGTTCCCGCACACTATGCACAAGATCCGCCACCCGCTGTGGAAAACGCCTGCTCAGGTCAGCTGTGCGGTCCTCAGAACGGTCATGCCCACGACCACGACAAGGACGAGGGCGCAGGTGCCGTACTGAGTCAGCGTCCGTCGTTCGCGCGGGGCGTGGACCATGGCGTAGCCGGTCACGACGCCCGCGACGAGACCACCGATGTGGGCCTCCCACGCGATGCTGCTCCAGCCGAAGGTGATGACCAGGTTGATCACCAGCAGGGCGATGATCGGCCGCATGTCGTAGTTGAGCCGGCGTACCAGGACGGCCGTGGCGCCGAACAGCCCGAAGATCGCCCCGGAGGCGCCGAGCGAGGCCTGGATCGGGGAGGCCAGGAGGTAGGTCAGGGCGCTGCCGGCCAGGCCCGAGACGAGGTACAGCGTGAGATAGCGGGCGCGGCCGAGGGCCGCTTCGAGGGGGCCGCCGAGCCACCAGAGGCTGAGCATGTTGAAGGCGAGGTGCCAGTAGGCCTCGTGGCTGAACATCGAGGTCACCAGGCGGTACCACTCGCCCTCGGCGACTCCCTGTGTGGGAGTGAAGGGCGCCGGTGGCCAGGTGCCGACGAGGACCAGGTGGTCCCGGAGTGAGGGGCTGGCCTTCAACGCGATGAAGACCGCGACGTTGATTCCGAGGAGGATCTTGGTGACGAGGCGGGGGTCCGCGGTGACGGTGCCGCCGGCGATGGTTCGGGGCCGGGCCGCGGTGGGAGCGGGCCCGCCGCCGGAGGCGCCGCGGACGCAGTCGGGGCACTGGAAGCCGACCGAGGCGTTGACCATGCACTCGGGGCAGATGGGGCGCTCGCAGCGGGTGCAGCGGATGCCGGTCTCGCGGTCGGGGTGGCGGTAGCAGCCGGGTGACCGGGCGGGCTGGGCGCTGTGGTCCTCGGGGCCCTGTGGGCTGCCTGGCGCCTGGTCCATGAGATCCCCTAAGTCGTCGTACACACGTGCCTCGCCCCGCCCATCCTTACGGACGAGCGGGGCGAATGGTTCCCTTCGGACGTGGGTCGGCGGGGATTCGGCCTCGGGAACCGTGGTGTCAGGTCTGGCGGGTCTCGATGAGCACCGACTCGAGGACGACGTCCTTGACGGGCCGGTCGTTGGGGCGGCTGGTGGGGAGGGCGGCGATGGCGTCCACGACCTTCTGGCCGGCGGGGCCGGTGACCTCGCCGAAGATGGTGTGCTTGCGGTTCAGCCATGCCGTGGGGGAGACGGTGATGAAGAACTGCGAGCCGTTGGTGCCCGGGCCGGCGTTGGCCATGGCGAGCAGGTAGGGCTTGTTGAAGGAGAGGTCGGGGTGGAACTCGTCCTCGAACTCGTAGCCGGGTCCGCCGATGCCGGTGCCCAGCGGGTCTCCGCCCTGGATCATGAAGCCGCTGATGACCCGGTGGAAGACCGTGCCGTCGTAGAGCCTGTCGGTGGACTTCGTACCGGTGGCCGGGTGGGTCCACTCGCGCTCACCCTGGGCGAGTTCTACGAAGTTCCGGACCGTCTTGGGGGCGTGGTTCGGCAGGAGCCGGACTTCGATGTCGCCGTGGTTCGTCTTCAGGGTGGCGTAAAGCTGCTCTGCCACGATCTGCCTTCCGTTGTCTTCCTGTGCCCGACCGATCCTTGCACGGTTCGGGTGGGGAGGCCCCCGCGCCGGATCCGTGGCATGAGGGGAGTTGTCTGTCAGAAAACCGGCCGAGTAGCGCCGGGCCGGGCGCGCGGGGCGGGGATCCGTGGCATTGTCGACGACAAGCTCCCGTTGCCCCGTATTCATCCGCTATTTCACATGATCGACTCTTGGGCAGTTCTTGATCGGGGATGGTCCGGTGTCATCCCGAGTGACCCGGATGCCCGCCCTCACATGCCCAAGAGTTCATCGACAGGCATGATCCGTAGAAGCGTGGAAAGTCGAAATACCATACGCCACCGAGGAGGAGGAACCCGTGACCCGCATCGACAGCGTGCGCGCCGCGACCGGCTCGGCGAAGGAGAGCGTGCTGCACGCCGCGGAAGTGGTGGCGCCCTACGCCGACACGGCCAAGGACAGGGCCTCGCACTACGCGAACGAGGCTCGTGTACGGCTTGCGCCGAGGGTGTCGCAGGCCGCCGAGCAGGCCCGCGTCCAGCTCGACGCTCATGTCGTGCCACGTCTGGAGCAGGCTCGTACGCATGTGCCGCCGAAGGTCGACCAGGCCGCCCACGAAGCCGCCGTCCGAACCCGTAGGGCCGCCCGGCAGGCCGCCGACTACTCCCGGCCGAGGATCGAGCAGGCGGTGGCCGCGGCCGGGCCTGTGAAGGACGAGGCCACCGCGCGATCCGCCGCCGCGCTGGTCGCCTTGCGCGGCCAGGTCTCGCCCAAGGAGATCCAGAAGCTGGTCCGTAAGCACGAGCGGCGGGCCAGGACCGGCCGTCTCGCGAAGCGCCTCGCGGTTCTGGGCATTGTCGCGGGCGGTGCTTTCGCCGCCTGGAAGTGGTGGGACAAGCAGGCCAACCCCGACTGGCTGGTGGAGCCGCCTGCCGCGACGGAGGTGCCCGAGGGGAACCGACTGGCTTCGGTGGACGGCAGTGGTCAGTCCGTCCTTGATCCCGAGGTGCAGGCGAAGCAGGCGGAGGAGGAGTCGGCGGACCGCGACGACCGCCCCTGACACCGGGGCTTCGTCAACATCGCTGTGGGGCAGGAGATTTCACATCTCCTGCCCCACAGCGATGTTTCACGTGGAACCGGCGCTGGGTGATCGGGCGGTGCGGGAGCCCGCGTTTACGGCTGTTCTCCGCGGTGACGTTTGCAACGCCGTGATCGTGTCGGTCGCACAGGAGTCTTCGTGACGCTGTGCGACTTTCCGATCACCCGGCTTAATTCGGTCCAGCTCACGTGGGGTCTGTTCGCCGCGTCGATTCCGCGGTTTCCTCGGAGACCGCCCGCGCCGCCGGTCCGCCACGTCTGCTTTCGCCGGATGTTTGCGCAAATTGTTGCAACGAATCCGGCCGCTCCTCCCGCACGCCGCGTGACGCACGTCACTCGCGGAGGACGGGAACGCAAAACCGGCCGGAAGCCCGTGTGAGCGTCCGGCCGGTCCGAGGTGTGGAGCCTAGGGGAGTCGAACCCCTGACATCTGCCATGCAAAGACAGCGCTCTACCAACTGAGCTAAGGCCCCGTAAGTGGAGCGTCCGACCGGAGAACCGCTTACCGTCGGGCGCCGCAGTCCAGAGTACCGGGTCACCCCGGGTATCTCGCAAAAAGATTGGGGGTCCCGGTGAACGACCACTCTCCGTAAGATGCTCGGCGTGGTTCGCTACAGCGAACCACAGTACTTGGGGAAGCGATGGGGAGACGCAATGGACGCCGCACAGCAGGAAGCGACCGCAAGAGCGCGGGAACTGCAGCGGAACTGGTATGGGGAGCCACTGGGGGCGCTCTTCCGTAAGCTCATAGACGATCTTGGGCTCAACCAGGCTCGTCTCGCGGGGGTGCTGGGACTGTCCGCACCGATGCTCTCGCAGCTGATGAGCGGTCAGCGGGCGAAGATCGGCAATCCCGCCGTGGTGCAGCGGGTGCAGTTGCTTCAGGACCTCGCGGGGCAGGTCGCGGACGGCAGCGTGAGCGCGGCCGAGGCGACCGAACGCATGGAGGAGATCAAGAAGTCCCAGGGGGGCTCGGTGCTGAGCAACACGACGCAGACGACGAGCAGTTCGGGAGCTCCCACGGTCAAGCGGGTGGTCCGTGAGATCCAGTCGCTGCTGCGGTCGGTGGCGGCGGCGGGAGACATCATCGAGGCGGCGGACACCCTCGCCCCGGCCCACCCGGAACTGGCAGAGTTCCTCCGGGTGTACGGAGCGGGTCGCACCTCCGACGCGGTCGCGCACTACCAGTCCCACCAGAACTGAGCCGGCGGCCCGGTCGCCGAAGGGGGTTCGGCGGCCGGGCCGACGTCAACGGCGGCACGCGGGATGTCCGTCGTCGTGCGGGACACGCGGGGGTGTGTCTCACACGAGATGTGGCGCGTGGAGGGTCGTATCGCTCGTCCGGGGGGAAGCAAGGGGGGTAACCGAAGGGGGAGGGGCGGCGCACATTCATGGGTGAGGTCTTTGCCGGCCGGTACGAACTGGCCGACCCGATCGGACGTGGCGGAGTCGGCGCCGTATGGCGCGCCTGGGACCACCGGCGCCGCCGCTATGTGGCGGCCAAGGTTCTCCAACAGAGCGACGCCCACTCGCTGTTGCGTTTCGTTCGTGAGCAGGCGCTGCGGATCGATCACCCCCATGTTCTCGCGCCCGCCAGCTGGGCCGCCGACGACGACAAGGTCCTGTTCACCATGGATCTGGTCGGTGGCGGTTCGCTGGTCCACCTGATCGGGGACTACGGTCCCCTCCCCCCGGCCTTCGTGTGCACGCTGCTCGACCAACTCCTTGCGGGGCTAGGCGCGGTGCACGCGGAAGGTGTCGTGCACCGTGACATCAAGCCCGCCAACGTGTTGCTGGAAGCCACCGGTACGGGCCGGCCGCGGCTGCGGCTGTCCGACTTCGGCATCGCGATGCGGCTGGGCGAGCCCCGCCTGACGGAGACCAACCTCGTGGTGGGCACGCCGGGATACCTGGCGCCCGAGCAGATGATGGGCGCGGAACCGGACTTCCCTGCCGACCTGTTCGCGGTGGGACTGGTGGCCCTGTATCTGCTGGAGGGGGCCAAGCCCGACGCCAAGGCGATCATCCAGTACTTCGCGACGCACGGGACTCCGAGCGCGCCCAAGGGCATTCCCGAGCCGCTGTGGCAGGTTGTGGCGTCGCTGCTGCAGCCGGATCCCCAGGCGCGGTTCCGCACCGCCACAGGAGCGCGCAAAGCGCTCGCCTCGGCGGTCGAGCTCCTGCCCGAGACCGGCCCGGACGACGAGCTGATCGAGATCTTCGACCAACTCGGCCCGCTTCCCGCAGGGTTCGGCTCGAACGGGCCGCTCAGGCCTGCGAGCGGGGTGAGGGTGGGGCCGGGTGCGGGTGGTGCCGATGGTGCCGGGCACGGTACAGATGAGAACACCGGCACGGCGATGCCCGGGCCCGGCACCGGCTTCGCACCGCCCGACGCGCGCACCGGTTCCGCCCGGTCCGGCTCGGGCACGGGTTCCGTATCGTCCGGCTCGGGCGCAGGTGTCGTATCGCAGGATCCTCGTCGGAATGCCGGTCCGCAGTCCGCGCCGGACGAGACCCCGACGCCTACACCGCCCGCCCATGCCCCTGCCGTGCCCCCGGCGGGGGACGCCCACGCGGAGTCGGCCACTCCCGCTCAGCCGGTCACCATGTCGGACACCGGCAGTTTTCATCTGCCGCCTCCTCAGGCGACCGTCTCCTCTCCTCTTGGGTCCGCCGCACAGACGCCTCACGCAATCCCACAGGCACAGGCCCAGGCACAGCCGCAGACCCCCGCACAGCACGAGGGCGCTGAGCACCACTTCGGCTACGTCTCCCCCGACGACCCCACGCATGTGCTGCCCTCCCCTCCGCCTCACGCTCCACGTCCTCTGGTGCCGGCACCGGCACCCGACCGACGCGGTGACGCCTCTACTGCTTCGTACACCGCTCAGGTCCCGAAGGTTCCGCCTTTCACGCAAGGACATGCGCAGCCGCGCCACCGCGCCGGCCGCCGGGCCCGCCGCGTAGCGCCCCGTCCCGGACCGCCCGCCAAGATCGCGGTCCCCCTGCTGCTGCTCGCGCTGGCCTGCTACGCCGTGGGTTTCTGGGCCCTGGCCCGCGTCTGAGGCAGGGTCCGGGCAGCGCCACGGCTCACCCTGTCCGGCAACGGCGAAGCCTCGCCCTGGGTCCGCGTGACCGCTGCGGTCCTCCGAGCCGGGCGGCGCGCTCGTCGGCGCCTACCGTGCGCCGTCTTGACCGCTCCGGCCCTCTACCGCCCGTCGGCTCTCCGTCGTGCCAGCGCCGTCCACGCGCCGAGCGCCACGAGCAGCACGGTGCCCGCCCCGATGCCACCGGCGGCGACAAGTCTCATCGTGGCGTTCCCGTCCGCGGCGGCTCCGCCCGGGGAAGCCGCCTGCCCGTCCGGTCCCGAGCCGCCGAAGATCCCTTCCGGTTCGGACGGCTCCGCGTAGTCGGGACCGCTCCCCGCTTCGCCTTTCACCCGCAGGCGCAGGGTCAGCCCGACGGGTCCGTCGCCGAACCGGTCGGCGACCTGCGCGGCCAGGTTCACGACGAGGTAGTACGAGCCGGCGAACCGCGTGGTGCTCACGCGTTTGGCCACGGCATAGCGATTGGGGTACGCGACCGGCGGGAGCGGCTCGAGGGTGGCCGACTTCTGGCTGCCGTCGTAGGTGACGCCGGTGTACTCGATCTCGCTGCGCACAGGGTTGTGGAGCGACAGGTTGAGGGCGCCGGGCACGAAGCCGCTGCCACCGCTGGAGTTGCCCAGCTCGGCGGCGGCGTACAGCTGCCGCCCCCAGCCGAGCGGCACCTTGTAGAAGAGGGTCTGTCCGGGGCGGATGTCGTCACGCCACACCCCCTGCTTCAGCGGCGTGGCCGAGGCGAAGCCCAAGCCGCCCCGGCATCGCTCCGCCTCACCCTGGATCGGCTCCGCCGAAGCCGAGTTCCAGGCCTCGGGAGCGCTTGTCGCACCGGTCTGCCGCAGGCGTGGCTCCAGCACGGGGGAGAGTTCGAGGTCCCAGGTGTCCGGCGAGGAGCTCGTGCCGACGATGCGCTCGACGACCAGGTAGTACGTGCCGCCGGCCTGGCACAGGACCCGCGTCGGCTTGGCCTCGCGCGTGCCGACGGCGGTGACGGGGTGCGGGCTGCGACTCGCGCCGATGGTGGCGCTGTCGAAGGAGCAGGAGTTGCCGTTGGCGTCCTGGACCGACACGCGG
The DNA here is from genome assembly GCF_041435115.1 of Streptomyces sp. NBC_00289. NCBI lineage: Bacteria > Bacillati > Actinomycetota > Actinomycetes > Kitasatosporales > Streptomycetaceae > Streptomyces > Streptomyces sp. NBC_00289. The sequence goes on from NZ_CP108046.1 coordinate 5,147,895, forward strand.
ATGCCGTCGCCCGCGGTGACCGTCGTGTCCGTTCCGGGGACGGCGGTGGCGGAGACGTAGGCGTTCGACCTGGCGTCGAGTTCGAGGCGGTAGTAGACCTTGCCGGTGCTCGGGACGGTGCTCTTGTACGACGTTCCGGGCTTCAGGCGTTCGGCGTCCGTGGTGCTCGCGCTGCCGTCGACGGACTGGCCGTCGTCGGCGAAGGCGTAGGGGGCGGAGCCGGGGCTGGGAGTGTCGGCCGCTGCCGCGGGCGCCCCGGGCAGCATCGCCACTGCCGCGCACAGTGTGACGGCTACGACGGTCACGCGCGCGTGGGCGGTCATGCGGGCGTACGCCGGCAGACGCCCGCACGCCGGCCTCGCGCGCCACCACGTCGTACGCCGCCCCATCATGCGCCACCCCTCGTCGTCGCCCGGACCGCGCGACCGTGACCCATCCTGCCCCGCCGGGCCGGGCGTCATCCGCGCAATCCGCACGAGCGTCCGAAACACCCGGCCCGAAGGCCCCATGCCTCGACCGCCTGACATCCTGGCCGCGTCTCCATCCCCGCACAGGCGGGCTCCGGCAACGCAAAACCCCGACCGTTAAGACGGCCGGGGTCTGTTCAGATTCGGTTGTCGATGCTCACGAACCCGTGGGCACGGAGTCAGTCGCCTCCGTCCACAGATCCTGCTCGGCGCGATCCGCCTGGATCTGGCGGTACACGAGGAGCCCGCCGATGGCGGCCAGTGCGACCAGGAGAAGCTTCTTCACCGTGCGACCTCGTCTTTCCTTGACGTAGGGGACCTCTGGCGCCCGACTATACACACCGACCGATACCGATCGGTGACCTGCCTGGGCCCCCCAACTGCCGCCCCCGGCACCGCGATAGAAGCGGATCGCGCCCCTCCGATCAGAGGGTGATCACATCCCCACGGGCGGTGATTACGTGCGATCTCATCCCGTTTTTTCCCTTTCAGCACCCTTTGGGGCCATACGGGTGGTGTTCATCCGAAGATCGACGCGCCACGGCCGTCGGTCCACCACTTCGCGGCCCTCATACACATCATGAGGAAAGTACGCAAATCGCCCGACCCGAAAGTGAGGGACCATGGCCCAGAACAAGGTCATGAAGCTGTGGACCGCCATCGTCACCGCCTTCCTCGCGCTGTTCACGGCGCTCGGACTCGTCACGACGACCGCCGCAGCGGCTGTACCGCAGCCCGAGGCCGCGCGCAACACGGAACGCGCCGCGACCGCCCAGGCGACGACACCGGCGACGGCCCCATGGGCCTGGTCCTTCGCCAGGTCCCTGCCCCCCACGATGAAACAGCGCATCCATGCCGAGGCGCACGGCAAGTCCCCCAGCTGCCGCCACCGCCCGTCGGCGGACGCGGACGCGGAAACCGCCGCCACACCCGGCACCCTCTGCGCCTCCCCCGACGCACCGGACGAGCCCACCGCACCTCTCCAACGCTGAACAGCCTCCGCACCGCCCCTCCGCACCGCCTCGGTACTGCCGCTGCACCGCTCCTGCACCGTCCTGAGCGACCGCTGAGCAGTCACCACCCAGTAGGCCCTGCCAGAAGGCTGCTCCAAGAAGGCACGCACCGAGCGGGATACGGCCGCGGCATCCACACCGCGCCTCCCACCCACCACAGGCCCCTTCTCTCACGTCCATGACGGAACGGCGAACTTGCGTACAACGCTCTCGATGAAGACCTGAGAAGGAAACGACGAAGACCCCCGGCCACATCGGCCGGGGGTCTTGTGCTGTGACCGCCGCACCGGTCCGGGGACGCTCACTCCCGAGGTTCGGACGCACCGCAACGAGCCACCTCAAGCCGGCCGGTCCCGGTGCCCTGTGGGCTGATTCCCCGCAGACGCCCCGCCCTGCACGGCCCCGGCCGTTGCCACAAGGCGGTCGCACATGACAAAGACCCCGGTCCTCAAGGACCGGAGGTCTTTCGCTGGTGGGGCCAACAGGATTTGAACCTGTGGCCTCATCCAGGCTTACTTCGCCGCCCTACAGCACCCGCCCTACTCCTCCGGCTCCCACGCGCGGAGCAGGTCGAACAAACCTGCGTCTCCCTCGACCTGCAGGGAGTCCGCCGGGATACGGTCGTACACGAAGAGAACCAGCTCACTGGCCGTGCCGCGAACGGAGACGCCAGCCGCGTTCGGGCCCTCCTCGGCAGCGACGACAGGCGTCGCGCCGGGCGCGGGGATACGGGTGGAGCGTGCGCCGTCGCCGTCGACCGTGAGGCGCCAGGAGTGGCCCTCGGTGGCGTGGAAGTCGAAGGCAGTGGGCTTGTGCGGCCAGGCACTCGTCGTTGCGACGCAGGTGAACAGGAACTCCTCGACACCGTCGAGCGCCACCTCATCCGGCAGCGGCTCCGGGGCACCCACAGTGACCTGGGCGTCGTAGGTGTGCACCGCCATCTGCTGGAGCTGGTGCCGGGCGACGGCGCCACAGGTCTGCGGCGACTGGGACGCACCCCACCACGTCCAGCAACCGCGATCCGGGCCGGCCTTCCGCAGTGCGTCCAGCAGTTGCTCCGTGGACTCCGCCAACCAGGCCGGCAGGGCCTCGCGCTCGCGAGGCGCAGCCGGGGCGCCCTCCGCTGCGGACTTGGCCGGAGCAGGCCCCGCGGCGACGGTGGCGGCCCAGTCGCGGCGCCCCTCACCGATGTGCTGCGCCAGATCGAGCAGCGTCCACTCGGGGCAGGTCGGCACCTGTACGTCGAGGCTGGGCGCGGAGGCGACCGCGGCGCGGAAGGCGGTCGACCGTTCGTCGATCAGTCGCAACAGAACGGGGAACGCGAGTGTCGTTGTCACAGGGACTCTCTATCACCGTGTTCCGACAACCGGACAGTGATTTTCACAGCCGCGGCGGCGAGCGCGCGGCACGGGCCGGGCGCCCGCTCAGACGATCCTCCGGCACAGCCAGATCAGCATGACCATGGACGCCTACACGCACCTGGTCGGCTCCGACCAACGCGATGCGACCGAGATGGTCACCGAACTGCTGGAAGATCACATCATCGGCTGATGTCAGCCGGAGATGTCAAAAGACCCCCGGGCATGATCGCCTGGGGGTCTTCTCGCTGGTGGGGCTAACAGGATTTGAACCTGTGGCCTCATCCTTATCAGGGATGCGCTCTAACCAACTGAGCTATAGCCCCGCCGCGCTCTGCGGTGTGTGTCCCGCGCGCTGACTCCTGAAGATTAGCGCACGACATGGGCAGTCCCAAAATCGGTTGTGACAGGGCCTTCGGCGGAGGTTTGGAACGACCGCCGAAGTCAATGTCACTCGTCCTCGGCGAGGGTGAGCTCGACGCCGCCGACGAAGCCCGCGGACAGGTTGTAGATGAACGCGCCGAGCGTCGCCAGCGCCGTCGCCAGGACGACGTCGATGACCGCGATGATCGTCGTGAAGATCAGGACGTTGGGCAGCGACAGGAAGGACTGCAGGTCGAAGCCGTTCGACTCGTTGGAGCCGGTCGCCTCGGAGATCGTGCCGCCGACGGTCGAGAAGACACCCATGGCGTCCATGACCATCCACAGCACGGCGGCCGCGACGATCGTGCAGATGCCCAGTGCGATGGAGAGCAGGAAGCTGACCTTCATCACCGACCAGGGGTCGGCCTTGGCCACCCGCAGGCGGGCTTTGCGGGTGCGGGGCACGGTCCGCGCGCCGGTTCGCGGACGGCGTACGGCGCCTGCCGGGCCCTCGCCCTGGTAGGCCTGCGGCGGGTGGTAGGGCCCTGTGGGCTGCTGCGGCTGGCGTTCACCCGGCAGCGGGGAGGGAGCCTTCGGGGCCGAGGCCGGCGGCTGGGGCTGGACGCCCGGAGCGGCCTGGGCCGCGGTCTGGCCCGCGCCGGCGGTGTACTGCTGGGCCTGCGGACCTCGGGTGTCCGTCACAGTTCCCCCCTGGGAATCACGCGTGTCGGGCGAGCGCGAGTCGGTCGCCGGTGGCTTGATCGCCTGCAGGTTGGTCGTGTGCGGATCTGTCGCGTTCGCGGCGGAGCCACGGCCGCCGCCGTCCGTGTTCGTACCGGTCGATCCGGCGCCCGTGGCTCCGCTCACGCTGACTCTCTCCTCGTGCTACTCGGTCGAGGGCTCCTCGCCCTCGTCCGTGCCGATGGTCGTGGCACCCTCGGCGGTCTCGTCGACGGCGTCGTCGCCCTCGACCTCCTCCGCCTCGCGCCCCGCCTCGGCGTTACGAGCGATACCGACCACGGCATCGCGCTTGCCCAGGTGGATCAGTTGGACGCCCATGGTGTCACGGCCCGTCTCCCTGATCTCGTTGACTCGCGTACGAATCACACCGCCCGACAGCGTGATGGCGAGGATCTCGTCGGTCTCCTCGACCACCAGCGCGCCGACGAGAGACCCACGATCCTCGACGATCTTGGCGGCCTTGATGCCGAGGCCGCCGCGACCCTGGACGCGGTACTCGTCGACGGCGGTCCGCTTCGCGTACCCACCGTCTGTGGCAGTGAACACGAACGTACCGGGTCGAACAACATTCATCGAGAGGAGCTCGTCGCCCTCACGGAAACTCATGCCCTTGACGCCCGAGGTGGCACGGCCCATGGGGCGCAGAGTTTCGTCCGTGGCGGTGAACCTGATCGACTGGGCCTTCTTGCTGATCAGCAGCAGATCGTCATCTGCCGAAACGAGTTCGGCTCCGATCAGTTCGTCGTCGGAACCGTCCTCCGTCTCGCGGAGATTGATCGCGATGACGCCACCGGAACGCGGCGAATCGTAATCCTTCAGAGGCGTTTTCTTGACCAGACCGCCCTTGGTGGCCAGAACCAGGTACGGCACGGCCTCGTAGTCGCGGATCGCGAGGATCTCGGCGATCGCCTCGTCCGGCTGGAAGGCCAGCAGGTTCGCGACGTGCTGGCCGCGCGCGTCCCGGCCGGCGTCCGGCAGCTCGTACGCCTTGGCACGGTAGACGCGGCCCTTGTTGGTGAAGAACAGCAGCCAGTTGTGCGTCGTCGTCACGAAGAAGTGGTCGACGATGTCGTCCTGCTTCAGCTTCGTACCGCGTACACCCTTGCCGCCCCGCTTCTGCGAGCGGTAGTCCTCCGTCTTGGTGCGCTTGATGTAGCCACCGCGCGTGATGGTGACGACGATGTCCTCTTCGGCGATCAGGTCCTCCATGGACATGTCGCCGTCGAAGGGCACCAGCTTGGAGCGGCGGTCGTCGCCGAACTTCTCGACGATCGCGGCGAGTTCCTCGCTGATGATGCCGCGCTGACGCACCGGCGACGCCAGGATCGCGTTGTACTCGCGGATCTTGGCTTGGAGCTCGTCGTGCTCCTGGATGATCTTCTGGCGCTCCAGGGCGGCCAGTCGGCGCAGCTGCATCTCGAGGATGGCGTTGGCCTGGATCTCGTCGATCTCCAGGAGGCCCATCAGGCCCTCGCGCGCGATCTCGACGGTGTCACTGCGCCGGATCAGCGCGATGACCTCGTCGATGGCGTCCAGGGCCTTCAGGAGGCCGCGCAGGATGTGCGCGCGCTCCTCGGCCTTGCGCAGCCGGAACTTCGTACGGCGGACGATGACCTCGATCTGGTGCGTCACCCAGTGGCGGATGAACGCGTCCAGGGAGAGGGTGCGCGGCACGCCGTCGACGAGCGCCAGCATGTTGGCGCCGAAGTTCGTCTGCAGGTCGGTGTGCTTGTAGAGGTTGTTCAGGACGACCTTGGCGACCGCGTCCCGCTTCAGGACGATGACCAGGCGCTGGCCGGTACGGGACGACGTCTCGTCGCGGACGTCGGCGATGCCGCCGACCTTGCCGTCCTTCACCAGGTCGGCGATCTTCTGCGCCAGGTTGTCGGGGTTGACCTGGTAGGGGAGTTCGGTGACCACCAGGCACTGGCGGTTCTGGATCTCCTCGACCTCGACGACCGCGCGCATCGTGATGGAGCCACGGCCCGTGCGGTACGCCTCCTCGATGCCCTTACGGCCCACCACCAGGGCACCGCTCGGGAAGTCGGGGCCCTTGATGCGCTCGATCAGGGCGTCGAGCAACTCCTCGTGGGAGGCTTCGGGGTTCTCGAGGCACCACTGGGCGCCGGCCGCGACCTCGCGCAGGTTGTGCGGCGGGATGTTGGTGGCCATGCCGACCGCGATGCCCGCCGAGCCGTTGATCAGCAGGTTCGGGAAGCGGGCCGGCAGGACGGTCGGCTCCTGGGAGCGGCCGTCGTAGTTGTCCGTGAAGTCGACGGTCTCCTCGTCGATGTCGCGGACCATCTCCATGGACTGCGGCATCAGCTTGCACTCGGTGTACCGCATGGCGGCGGCCGGGTCGTTGCCGGGAGAGCCGAAGTTGCCGTTGGAGTCCACCAGCGGCATCCGCATCGACCACGGCTGCGCGAGACGTACCAGCGCGTCGTAGATCGAGGAGTCGCCGTGCGGGTGGTAGTTGCCCATGACGTCGCCGACGACGCGGGCGCACTTGTAGAAGCCCTTCTCGGGCCGGTAGCCGCCGTCGTACATGGCGTACAGGACGCGGCGGTGGACGGGCTTGAGACCGTCCCGCACGTCGGGCAGCGCGCGCGACACGATGACGGACATCGCGTAGTCGAGGTACGAGCGCTGCATCTCCGTCTCGAGCCCGACGGGCTCGATGCGCAGAGTGATCTCGCCTTCTTCAGGCGTGCTGGGAGTGTTCTCGTCGGCCATTGCTGGTGAAGATCCTTTCTGGTGCGGTCAGCTGAGACCGACTCAGATGTCGAGGAACCGGACGTCCTTGGCGTTGCGCTGGATGAACGCGCGGCGCGCCTCGACGTCCTCGCCCATGAGGACCGAGAACAGGTCGTCGGCCTGGGCGGCGTCGTCGAGGGTGACCTGGCCGAGCACGCGGTGCTCCTGGTCCATGGTCGTGATGCGCAGTTCCTCGGCGTTCATCTCACCGAGACCCTTGAAGCGCTGGATCGAGTCCTCGCGAACGCGCTTGCCCGCCTGGCGACCGAGCTCGGTCAGGGCGTCGCGCTCACGGTCCGAGTACGCGTACTCGAAGTCGTCCCGGCCCCACTTGATCTTGTACAGCGGCGGACGCGACAGGAACACGTGTCCGGCCTCGACCAGCGGCCGCATGAAGCGGAACAGGAAGGTCAGCAGCAGGGTGTTGATGTGCTGGCCGTCGACGTCGGCGTCCGCCATCAGGATGATCTTGTGATAGCGGAGCTTCTCGATGTCGAAGTCCTCGTGGACCCCGGTGCCGAACGCCGAGATCAGCGCCTGGATCTCCTGGTTCTGCAGGATCTTGTCGATCCGCGACTTCTCGACGTTGAGGATCTTCCCTCGGATCGGGAGGATCGCCTGGTACTGCGGGTTGCGGCCGGACTTGGCCGAACCGCCGGCGGAGTCACCCTCGACGATGAAGATCTCGCACTTGGTGGGGTCGTTGGACTGGCAGTCGGAGAGCTTGCCCGGCAGCGACGCCGACTCCAGCAGGCCCTTGCGGCGGGTGAGGTCACGCGCCTTGCGGGCCGCCACGCGCGCGGTGGCCGCCTGGATCGACTTGCGGATGATGTCCGCGGCCTCGTTCGGGTTGCGGTCCAGCCAGTCGCTGATGTGCTCGTGGACGACCTTCTGGACGAAGGTCTTCGCCTCGGTGTTGCCCAGCTTGGTCTTCGTCTGGCCCTCGAACTGCGGCTCGCCCAGCTTGATCGAGATGATCGCCGTCAGACCCTCGCGGATGTCGTCACCCGTGAGGTTGTCGTCCTTCTCGCGCAGCAGCTTCTTGTCGCGCGCGTAGCGGTTGATGAGACCGGTGAGCGCCGCGCGGAAGCCCTCTTCGTGGGTGCCGCCCTCGTGGGTGTGGATGGTGTTGGCGAAGGAGTACACGCCCTCGGTGTAGCCGCTGTTCCACTGCATCGCGACCTCGAGGGAGAGCATGCGCTCCCGGTCCTCGGCCTCGATGTCGATCACGGTCTCGTGGACGACGTCTCCCTTGCGGGAGTTGAGGTACTTCACGAAGTCGACGATGCCGCCCTCGTAGTGGTACGTGACGGTCTTGACCTCGGCCTTCTCGTCCGCACCCGCCTCGTCGGCCCCCGCCGTGGCCTTCGCCGACTCGCGCTCGTCAGTGAGTTTGATCGTCAAACCCTTGTTGAGGAACGCCATCTCCTGGAAGCGCCGCGAGAGCGTCTCGAAGGAGTAGTCGGTGGTCTCGAAGATGTCGCCGTCGGCCCAAAAGGTGACCGAGGTGCCGGTCTCCTCGGTGGCCTCGTTCTGGACGAGCGGGGCCGTGGGAACGCCCAGCTTGTAGTCCTGCGTCCAGCGGTGGCCGTCCGTCCTGACCTCGACGGCCACCTTGGTGGACAGCGCGTTCACGACGGAGACACCCACGCCGTGCAGACCGCCGGAGACGGCGTACCCGCCACCGCCGAACTTGCCGCCCGCGTGCAGCACGGTCAGTACGACCTCGACGGCCGGCTTGCCCTCGGAGGGGACGATGCCCACCGGGATACCGCGGCCGTTGTCGATCACGCGCACGCCGCCGTCGGCGAGGATCGTCACGTCGATGGTGTCCGCGTGGCCGGCCAGCGCCTCGTCGACGGAGTTGTCGACCACCTCGTACACAAGGTGGTGAAGCCCGCGCTCACCGGTCGAGCCGATGTACATACCGGGTCGCTTGCGGACCGCGTCCAGACCCTCGAGGACGGTGATGGCGCTGGCGTCGTACGAGGCGGTGACCTCGCCGTTCGAGGTGTTGGCCTCGGTGTTCACGCCGGCGTCGGTGGACGGGATGTTCTCGTTGGGGTTGCCGGAATCGGCCACGAAGCGCCCTTTCTGGCACAGCACCAGCCAGGCTCGTCGGCGGGTTGCCGGAGCGGCTGCGGCATGTTGCGTTGGTAAGCCTTGATCAGCGTTGCTCAGCTTTTCCCGGGCGGTCCCCACGTTCGGGGCGGGATTGGCTTCCAGTCTACCGGTAGCGCCGACAGTGATGGGGGTTTGCCGGTACCTGAGTCCCCATGTGCCGCCCTTAACCGGTCTCCGCCGGGTCCCCATATACGGAGCGGGGCTCAAAGAGGCTCACGGAGCCACTCAGCGCTTCCGGGCGTCAACCCTTGGCTACTTGGGAGTCACGTCGGGATTCGCAACCGCGTGCGGTTGCGCTCCGGGGCCGCCGGCAGCGCCACGGTCAGCGTCCGGACGTGACGTACCTCACCCGTAGGTGTCGCCGGGACCGGTGCTGCCGGGGGCACGCAGAGGGCCGTAGCGGCGGGTGGGGCCGACCGGACCGAGCACCTTGATCAGCTTCACCGCACCGTGCCCGAGGTCCTCGTTCAGCCGCGCGACAAGCTGCGGGGCGAGCAGGCGCAGGTTCGTCGCCCACGCGGTGGAGTCGCAGCGCACGATCAGGACGCGCTCCTCCTCGTCGTACTTCTCCGGCTCGCAGTGCTTGGCCAGGTCCTCGCCGACGATCTGCGGCCAGCGCCCCATCACACCGCCCACCGCGGCCGGCGCCTCCCAGCCGCGCTCCGTGATCAGACGGTTGATCGCGGAGCCCAGCGCCATCGGATCGCGCCCGTCAGCGCGCGCGCCGGAACGCAGGCCCCCGCGCCGCGCCTGCCTCTTCTGCTGCGCCGCGTCCCCACGCGCGCGTGCCTGCTCCTTCGCCGCCCGCAGCGCCACGCGCGCGAGATCCACACCGGAGGGCTCCGGGCTCTTCTTCGGGGCCGCCTCGTCCTCGCTCATACGCGCTCCACCGTTCCGCCGGACACGGCGAACCGCGCCCCGGCCAGCACATGCGGTACGTCGTCGTCGACCGCGGCCGTCACCAGGACCTGCTCACCAGGGGCGACCAGCTCCGCCAGACGCTCCCGGCGACGGGTGTCCAGTTCGGCGAACACGTCGTCGAGAACGAGCACCGGCTCATTGCCCTCCGCCCGCAACAGGTCGTACGACGCCAGCCGCAGCGCCAGCGCGTAGGACCAGGACTCGCCGTGCGACGCGTACCCCTTCGCGGGCAACTGACCCAGCTTGAGCAACAGTTCGTCCCGGTGCGGGCCCACCAGGGTGACGCCCCGCTCGATCTCCTGCTTGCGGGCGTCCGCGAGCGCGGCCATCAGCTGCCCGTAGAGGTCGTCGCGCGTGTGCGCCTCGCCCGGCGCGGACGGCTTGTACTCCAGAGCGACCGGGCCCCCGCCCGGCGCCAGCTGCTCGTACGCCTTGTCGGCCAACGGCTGGACAGCGGCGATCAGGTCGAGACGCTGGGCGAGCAGTTCGGCGCCCACGCGCGCGAGATGCTGGTCCCACACGTCGAGCGTGGAAAGGTCCATGGAACGGCCGCCGTGCCGACGGGCCAGCGCCGCCGTCTTGAGCAGCGTGTTGCGCTGCCTGAGAACCCGGTCGTAGTCGGACCGGACACCGGCCATGCGCGGCGAACGCGCGGTGATCAGCTCGTCGAGGAAACGACGCCGCTCACCGGGGTCACCCTTGACCAGCGCGAGGTCCTCCGGCGCGAACAGGACAGTCCGTACGATCCCCAGCACGTCCCGCGGTCTGACCTGCGAGGATCTGTTGATGCGGGCCCGGTTGGCCTTGCCCGGGTTGAGCTCCAGCTCGACCAGCTGCTGCCGTTCGCCCTGCCGGACCTGGGCCCGGACGACCGCGCGGTCGGCGCCCATGCGGACCAGTGGGGCGTCGGAGGAGACCCGGTGGCTGCCGAGGGTGGCGAGATAACCGACGGCCTCGACCAGGTTCGTCTTGCCCTGCCCGTTCGGGCCGACGAAGGCGGTGACGCCCGGGTCGAGCGGGACCTCGACCCGGGCGTAGGAGCGGAAGTCGGCCAGCGACAGATGCGTGACGTGCATGGTCGTTCGCCGACCTCCCCCAGGGTTGTGGACCGCCGGGCGGCCCTGTGGACTACTTCTTCTCGACCGCGTGGCCGCCGAACTGGTTGCGCAGCGCGGCGATCATCTTCATCTGGGGCGAGTCCTCCTGCCGGGAGGAGAACCGCGCGAACAGCGAGGCGGTGATCGCCGGCAGCGGCACCGCGTTGTCTATCGCGGCCTCCACGGTCCAGCGTCCCTCGCCGGAGTCCTGGGCGTAGCCCCGGAGCCCCTCCAGGTGCTCGTCCCCGTCCAGGGCGTTGACCGCGAGGTCCAGCAGCCAGGACCGGATGACGGTGCCCTCCTGCCAGGAGCGGAACACCTCCCGGACGTCGGTCACGGAGTCGACCTTCTCCAGGAGCTCCCAGCCCTCGGCGTAGGCCTGCATCATCGCGTACTCGATGCCGTTGTGGACCATCTTCGCGAAGTGGCCGGCGCCGACCCGGCCCGCGTGCACCGCGCCGGAGTCGCCCTCCGGCTTGAGCGCGTCGAAGACGGGCTGCACCTTGGCGACGTTCTCCGCGTCACCGCCGTACATGAGCGCATAGCCGTTCTGCAGGCCCCAGACGCCGCCGGAGACCCCGCAGTCGACGAAGCCGATGCCCTTGGCGGCCAGCTCCTCGGCGTGCTTCTCGTCGTCCGTCCAGCGGGAGTTCCCGCCGTCCACGACGACGTCTCCGGGCTCCAGCAGCTCCGCGAGCTCGTCGATGGTCGACTGGGTCGCGGCACCGGCAGGCACCATGACCCACACGACGCGCGGGCCGGGCAGCTTGCCCACAAGCTCTTCCAGGCTGTGGACGTCGGCGAGGTCCGGGTTGCGGTCGTATCCGATGACGGTGTGACCTGCGCGGCGAATCCGCTCGCGCATGTTGCCGCCCATCTTGCCGAGGCCGACGAGACCGAGCTCCATCAGTGTTCCTTAGGTTTGCGACGTGGCGTGACGGCACTTTCGTACCTACGTCCGAGCCTAAACCCGGACGCTCGCGCACATCTGTGGGCATACGCGCTCATACGCACGCCCCGACCTGCGGGTTCTCTGACGGAAGCCGGTCAGCCGCTGAGGCGGACCGGCATGATCAGGTACTTGTAGGCCTCGTCCGCCTCGGCGTCCAGCGCAGGCTTGCCACTCAGCAGGGCGGGCTTCGTGGACGTCGTGAACGACAGCTGGGCCACCGGGGAGTCGATGGCGCTCAGGCCGTCCAGCAGGAACGTCGGATTGAACGCGATCGAGACGTCGTCACCCTCCAGCTGCGCGTCGACCCTTTCCACAGCCTGTGCGTCGTCGCTGGAACCGGCTTCCAGGATCAGCACGCCCTGCTCGAAGCTCAGCCGCACCGGGGTGTTGCGCTCGGCGACCAGGGCCACGCGCTTGACGGCCTCCACGAAGGGGGCGGTCTCGATGACGGCGATGGAGTTGAACTCCGTCGGGAACAGCGAGCGGTACTTCGGGAGATCGCCTTCGAGCAGGCGCGTGGTGGTACGGCGGCCCGCACCCTCGAAGCCGATCAGGCCCTCGCCCGCGCCCGAGCCGGACAGGGCCAGGATCACGCTGTCGCCGCTCGTGAGGGCCTTGGCGGTGTCCAGGAGCGTCTTGGCGGGCACCAGGGCCACCGCGGACGCGTCGGGGTCCTCCGGCTTCCACAGGAACTCGCGGACGGCGAAGCGGTAGCGGTCGGTGGAGGCGAGCGTGACGGTGTCGCCCTCGATCTCGATGCGCACGCCGGTGAGCACGGGCAGCGTGTCGTCACGGCCGGCGGCGATGGCCACCTGGGCGGCCGCGGACGCGAAGACCTCGCCGGGCACGGTGCCCGTGGCGGTCGGCATCTGCGGCAGGGCCGGGTACTCCTCCACAGGCAGGGTGTGGAGTGTGAACCGCGAGGAGCCACAGACCACCGTCGCCCGTACACCGTCTGTGGAAATCTCCACCGGGCGGTTGGGAAGGGCACGGCAGATGTCCGCGAGCAGACGGCCGGAGACGAGCACGGTGCCCTCCTCGTCGACCTCCGTCTCCACCGACACGCGTGCCGAGACCTCGTAGTCGAAGCTGGACAGGCTCAGCTGGCCGCCCTCGGCCTTCAGCAGAAGGCCGGCGAGGACAGGCGCCGGCGGACGGGCCGGGAGGCTGCGGGCCGCCCAGGCCACTGCCTCCGCGAGTACGTCGCGTTCCACCCGGATCTTCACTGTTGCCGCCTCCTGCTGTTGCCGGCGCTTCTCGCCCTGCCTGGCTTCGTCGTCTGTCTCGGTGTCGTCGGTCCCTGCGGTGGGAAGGACACCGGGAACAGTCTGACGCACCGCACTGACAGTAGGTGCCTCTCGGGGTCAAGTCGTGACGAGGGGCAGCCGGGAGCCGGACAGCGAGTTGTGCACAGGACCCCCTTCGAAGCGACTTTCTCACTCTCTCTAGTTGGGAGTAGTAGTAGGGGCTGTGGATACCGTGGATAACCTCGTTTGCGCAGGTCAGGCGGCAAATTTTGTCCACTGGTCCTGTGGGCGGAGGCGGTGGACAACCATGGGTCTCTGTGGAGAACGAAAAGTTCTGCACACTCCGTGCACAGAGCGGGGCGAGTTCTCCCCAGCGTCGTCCCCAGCTTTTCCCGTCTTTCCCACAGGGCAACCCGGCACCTTCGTGTGACGCCTTTCACTCGACACGGTGAGGAGGCGCTTCGGGTTGCCGAACAGTGGACAACGCTGTGGAGAAGCCCGAGATCGCTGGGGACAACCGCCCTCAGCCTGTGGGTTTCCCGTGGACAACTGGATGCACAGGTTGTGGATCACCACGTTGTCCACAGTCTGTGGAGATCCTTCGTCCACGAATCCACAGCCACCTGACCTGGCGCGACGGGTTCTCGGCCGGCGGCCCTGTGGACACGTTCTGGACAACTTCGCGGTCCCCAGGATGTGGACGGGAGAAAGTCGCCGAATCTGTGGAGGAAGGCCGTAACCCCGCCCGTATTCGAACACCGGACGGCCGCACACGACGGAGGGCGCCGCCGGGATCTCCTCCCGGCAGCGCCCTCGGCGACGTGTTCGGCGGCCCTCAGCCGTTCTTGATGCGGTTCGTGAGCTCGGTGACCTGGTTGTAGATGGAGCGTCGTTCGGCCATCAGATTGCGGATCTTGCGGTCGGCGTGCATGACCGTGGTGTGGTCCCGGCCACCGAACAGCGCGCCGATCTTCGGCAGGGAGAGGTCCGTCAGCTCACGGCACAGGTACATGGCGATCTGGCGGGCCGTCACCAGGGCGCGGCCGCGTGAGGTGCCGCACAGGTCCTCGACGGTCAGCCCGAAGTAGTCGGCGGTGGCGCCCATGATGGCCGTCGAGGTGATCTCCGGGGCCGAGTCCTCGCCGCCGGGGATGAGGTCCTTGAGAACGATCTCCGTCAGACCCAGGTCCACCGGCTGCCGGTTGAGCGACGCGAACGCCGTCACCCGGATCAGCGCCCCCTCCAGTTCGCGGATGTTGCGCGAGATCCGGGACGCGATGAACTCCAGGACCTCCGGCGGGGCGTTGAGCTGCTCCTGCACCGCCTTCTTGCGCAGGATCGCGATGCGCGTCTCCAGCTCGGGCGGCTGGACGTCGGTGATCAGGCCCCACTCGAAACGGTTCCGCAGCCTGTCCTCGAGGGTGACCAGCTGTTTGGGCGGCCGGTCGGAGGACAGCACGATCTGCTTGTTGGCGTTGTGCAGCGTGTTGAAGGTGTGGAAGAACTCCTCCTGCGTCGACTCCTTGTCCGCGAGGAACTGGATGTCGTCGACGAGCAGGATGTCCATCTCGCGGTAGCGCTTGCGGAAGCTGTCGCCCTTGCCGTCGCGGATGGAGTTGATGAACTCGTTGGTGAACTCCTCCGAGCTCACGTACCGCACGCGGGTGCCGGGGTAGAGGCTGCGCGCGTAGTGCCCGATCGCGTGCAGCAGGTGCGTCTTGCCGAGCCCCGACTCCCCGTAAATGAAGAGGGGGTTGTACGCCTTGGCCGGCGCCTCGGCGACGGCGACCGCGGCCGCGTGGGCGAAGCGGTTGGAGGCGCCGATGACGAACGTGTCGAAGAGGTACTTGGGGTTCAGGCGCGCGGTCGGCTCGCCCGGGCCGGTGGCTGGTGCGGGCTTCGCGGCCAACGGACCGGGCGCGCCGCTGGAGGCCGAGGAACCGACCGGGCCGCCGCGGTGGACGTGCCCGGAGCCGGACGAATCGGGCCGGTCCCTCCGGGGAGCGCGCTGGTCGTAGTCGGAGCGCTGGCCGTAGTCGGGGCGTTGCTGGTCGTACTCCGGCCGCTGCTGTTCGTAGTCGGAACGCTGCTGGTCGTAGTCGGGGCGCTGGTTGTCGTACGGCGGGCGTTCCATCGGCTGCGGCCGGTAGTCCGGCGACGGCGAGTTGTACGAGTCCGGGCCGGGGGCTCCGTACGCGTCCTGTCCGGAGCCCCCGTAGGTGTCCTGGGACGGGGAGGCGTACGGGTCCCGGTCGGGGAAGCCCAGGCGCTGCTGCTGCCAGCTGTACTCGTCCTGGGCCGGGCGCGGCCAGGAACCGGGCTCGGGGCGCTGGTACTCCGAGGGGTAGGCGGGGCGGGCGGTGGGGAGCTGGTCCTGGCGTGTGTGGGGCAACTGGTCGCTCGGGGTGCCGGGGTGCTGTTCGTTGCGGCCCGGCGCGCGGTCGTCTGCGCGGTGGCGGCCGTAGCCCTCGTACGTGTCGCGGCCCTGGGCGGACGGGAGTTCCGGCTCCTCGTACCTGGAGCGGGCCGGCGGTGTCGGCGGGGACGGGAGCTCGCCCGCGGAGTCGTCGACGGTGATGGCGATGCGGATCGGGCGGCCGCACTCGCGGCTCAGGGTCTCGCTGACGATCGGGGCCAGCCGGCCTTCGAGCACGCCCTTCGCGAACTCGTTCGGTACGGCGAGCAGGGCGGTGTCCGCGACCAGGGCGAGCGGCTGGCAGCGCCGGATCCAGTGTTCGTCCTTGCCTTCGACCCCCAGTCCGCGGCTCTCACCGAGGAGCTGTTCCAGTACTCGTGGCCACACTGCGGCAAGATCGGCAGGCACGTCAGCCACAGGGCACGCTCTCTCACGGGTCCCTCGAAGGTGTGATTCGGGGACGAGTCGGGATGTAAATCGGGTGGGTGAGGGACTAAGGAACGAATCGGAGTCCAGTCACGGTAGTCAGGGCGACGGGTACGGTTCAAGTTGTTGTCCCCAGGCTGTGGATAGTGTCTCCCGGTGACCGTTGGTTTGACCGGATGGCGTAGCCCCGCGTACCGTAACCAGGTCGAGTTGTCGATGGCTGCTGCCGCCTGCCTCCGATGGGCACAGATCGCTTCAGGTGATCGGGAAGCGGTGCACTCGGGCGTGATACGAGCTACTCGTGGGCGCACGGTGACAGCCAGGACGGCACCCCGCCACCACCGATTGATTTCTGGAGCCCCCGAGTGAGCAAGCGCACCTTCCAGCCGAACAACCGTCGTCGCGCCAAGACCCACGGCTTCCGCCTGCGGATGCGCACCCGTGCCGGTCGCGCGATTCTGGCGAACCGCCGCACCAAGGGTCGCGCCAGCCTGTCCGCCTGATCTCGATCAGGTCATGACGTCGTGCTGCCTACCGAGCATCGGCTGAGGCGGCGCGAAGAATTCGCGACCGCGGTACGACGGGGTCGTCGGGCTGGACGCCCGTCTCTCGTCGTCCATCTTCGTAGCGGTGCCACGGACCCGCACGCGCCTGGGGAGAGCGCTCCCCCGACGCGTGCGGGTTTCGTCGTCAGCAAGGCCGTGGGCGGTGCGGTCGTGCGCAACAAGGTGAAGCGCAGGCTTCGTCATCTGATGCGCGACCGGGTCGCCCTGCTGCCCCCCGGTAGCCTGGTAGTCGTACGAGCGCTGCCCGGTGCGGGCGACGCCGATCATGCACAACTGGCCCAAGACCTGGATGCCGCCCTGGAGCGGCTGCTGGGAGGGGGCGCGCGATGAAGTACCCGCTGCTGGCGCTGATCAAGCTGTACCAGTGGACCATCAGCCCGTTGCTCGGGCCGGTGTGCAAGTACTACCCGTCGTGTTCCCACTACGGCTTCCAGGCCATTGACCGGCATGGTGCGATCAAGGGAACGGCACTCACCGCCTGGCGCATCCTGCGGTGCAATCCGTGGTCGCCGGGCGGTGTGGACCATGTTCCGCCGCGCAAGCGCCCGCGGTGGCACGAAATGCTGCGTGACGCGTGGCGCGCACGCAAGGGCGGGTCCTCCGCCGCCGAACCGGCCACCGAGGGGCTGAACCCCTCGAGCCCGGCCGCAGAGACTCCGTCCCATGCCCAAGGAGCATGATTAGTGGACACGATTGCCAGTCTTTTCAGCTTCATCACGACACCTGTCTCCTGGGTCATCGTCCAGTTCCACACGGTGTACGGGTCGATCTTCGGCCCTGACACCGGTTGGGCCTGGGGCCTGTCGATCGTGTCCCTGGTGATTCTGATCCGTATCTGCCTGATCCCGCTGTTCGTGAAGCAGATCAAGGCGACTCGGGCGATGCAGACGCTGCAGCCCGAGATGAAGAAGATCCAGGAGCGCTACAAGAACGACAAGCAGCGCCAGTCCGAAGAGATGATGAAGCTGTACAAGGAGACGGGCACCAACCCGCTCTCCTCGTGCCTTCCCATCCTGGCGCAGTCTCCGTTCTTCTTCGCTCTGTACCACGTGCTCAACGGCATCGCGTCCGGTGACACCATCGGCGTGATCAACCAGAGTCTGCTGACGAGTGCGCAGAAGGCGCACATCTTCGGCGCTCCGCTGGCCGCCAAGTTCACCGACAGTTCCGCCAAGGTCGAGGCGCTCGGCGCCACGATCACGGACGTCCGGGTCGTCACCGCGATCATGATCGTCCTGATGTCGGCGTCGCAGTTCTACACGCAGCGCCAGCTGATGACGAAGAACGTCGACACCACGGTGAAGACGCCGTTCATGCAGCAGCAGAAGATGCTGATGTACGTCTTCCCCGTCATGTTCGCCGTCTTCGGCATCAACTTCCCGGTCGGTGTCCTCGTCTACTGGATGACCACCAACGTGTGGACCATGGGCCAGCAGATGTACGTGATCCACAACAACCCGACCCCCGGTTCCAAGGCGCAGGCCGCGAACCTGGAGCGCCTGTACAAGCACGTGACGAACCACGGCAAGACGCGTAACCGTCGTGAACGCGCCATCGTCAAGGCCATCGTCGTCAAGGGTCGCGACCGCAACGAGCACGAGCGCAAGTTCATCAACGGCCTCAGCAAGGCGGGCCTCGCGGCCCAGCCCGACGGCACCGTGGTGAAGGGCGAGAGCACGGTCCTCACGCAGAACGAGGACGGTACGCCGACCACCGTCGCCACCCCCAGGCGCCAGCAGCCGAAGCGGCAGAGCAAGTCCCAGCGCCAGGGCGGCAGCTCGAAGGCGGCCGACGACTCCGAGCCGAAGACGTCGCTGACCAAGTCCGAGCCGGAGGACGCCAAGCCGGCCGGTGTGGCCAAGAAGGCTGAGTCGAAGCCCGGCGCCGGAACCCGCAGCAAGGCCCAGTCCGGACAGCGCAAGGGCCCGCAGCGGCCCAAGTCCCCGTCCAAGAAGTAAGAAGGAGTCCATCCCGTGACGGAAGGCACCACCACCTCCGCCGCTGTCGAGGGTGTAGACACCCTTTCCCGCCTGGAGCAGGAGGGTGAGATCGCGGCGGACTACCTCGAGGGTCTGCTGGACATCGCCGACCTCGACGGCGACATCGACATGGACGTCGAAGCCGACCGTGCCGCTGTCTCGATCATCAGCGACGCGAACGGCCGAGACCTGCAGAAGCTGGTCGGACGTGACGGCGAGGTGCTGGAAGCGCTCCAGGAGCTCACGCGCCTGGCCGTGCACCGGGAGACCGGGGACCGCAGCCGGCTGATGCTGGACATCGCCGGCTACCGGGCGAAGAAGCGAGCGGAGCTCTCCGAACTGGGCGCCAAGGCGGCGGCCGAGGTCAGGAACACCGGTGAGTCCGTGAAGCTGAATCCGATGACGCCGTTCGAGCGCAAGGTCGTGCACGACGCGGTCAAGGCCGCTGGTCTGCGCAGCGAGTCCGAGGGCGAGGAGCCGCAGCGCTTCGTCGTTGTGCTTCCCGCCTGATCGGTCCGTACGCTTCCCCGGCCCCGTCTGTTGCGCAGGCGGGGCCGAACTTTGTCAGCCTGATAGTTCTGGTGGTTCTGGCGTGGGCGCCTGGTGCGCCGACGCAGTACGGAAGGACGGTCCCCGTGACGGAGGCAGCGGAGCTTCCCCCCGCGCCCGAGCAGGCGCGTGAGGTGTTCGGTGATCGCTTCGCGGATGCGGTGCGATACGCGGAGCTGCTCGCTGAGGCGGGAGTGCAGCGTGGTCTGATCGGCCCGCGTGAAGTTCCCCGTCTGTGGGAGCGGCACCTGCTGAACTGCGCTGTGCTCTCGGAGGTCGTTCCGGAGGGCGTGACGGTGTGCGATGTCGGGTCGGGCGCCGGCCTGCCCGGCATTCCGTTGGCCCTCGTCCGCGAGGACCTGAAGATCACGTTGCTGGAGCCCCTGCTGCGGCGTACGACCTTCCTCACCGAGGTCGTGGAGCTGCTGGGCCTGCACCACGTGACGGTCATTCGCGGACGTGCCGAGGAGGTCATGGGCAAGCTGAACCCTGTCCATGTGGTGACGGCGCGAGCCGTGGCTCCACTGGACCGGCTGGCAGCCTGGGGGATTCCCCTGTTGCGTCCCTACGGCGAGATGCTCGCCCTCAAGGGCGGCACCGCGGAGGAGGAGCTGAAGAGCTCGGCCACCGCTCTCAGCAAGCTCGGCGCCGTGACGACCTCTGTGCTCCATGTAGGTGAGGGTGTGGTGGATCCCCTGTCCACCGTGGTGCGGGTCGAGGTCGGCGAGAGCCCCGGAGGTGTGCGCTTTGCCGCCAAGCGGGCCAAGGCCGCTCGTACCGGTCGGGCACGTCGGCGTCGTGGTCAGTGATGGTCGTGGTCAGTGATGAAGGACACTTGCGTCGACGTCACTGATCCGTCCTGACGACGAGACGTACTCCACACAAGCTGTCAAACCTACGCATGCCGGAGTGTCGCGGCAGTTCGGCGACTGCTGCTGTGCATCGTGTTTCACGTGAAACGTCGCTCACTGCTGCACGGCATCATCAGCCGGGGTCGCGCGGCCGAACCCCGCGACCGCAAGCCTCTTGGTTCTCTTGGAAAGGGCCCGGTTTCCGACGATCCTTCGTCCCCCTCAGGGGGCACGGAGTTGTCCACAGAGGTGGATTTCTCCACAGAACAACAGGCCTCACTGGTTCACGACCCCGAAGGCATGGGAGGCTCTGTTCATTGCGAGCCTGAAGTCGAGGAGAGTGAATCCTTGCGGTCCGACGCCAACATCGCGGGACCGATGACCGATCCGGTCCCCGGTCCCCGTACCGAGTCGACGTTGGGGGACGATGTTTCACGTGAAACGCCGCCCCCGATGGACGACACTCCGATCGGTCGTGCTGCCCAACTGGCGGTCGAGGCACTAGGCCGCGCCGGTGAAGGGCTGCCGCGGCCCGACCAGACCCGGGTCATGGTGGTTGCCAACCAGAAGGGCGGAGTCGGCAAGACGACGACGACCGTCAACCTTGCCGCTTCGCTGGCTCTGCACGGCAGCCGTGTCCTGGTGATTGACCTCGACCCGCAGGGCAACGCGTCCACTGCGCTGGGCATCGACCACCACGCCGAAGTCCCGTCCATCTACGACGTCCTGGTCGACAGCAGGCCGCTCGCTGAAGTCGTGCAGCCGGTCCCCGATGTCGAAGGGCTCTTCTGCGCCCCCGCCACCATCGATCTCGCCGGTGCGGAGATCGAGCTGGTGTCTCTGGTGGCTAGGGAGAGCCGGCTGGAGCGGGCCATCCAGGCCTACGAGCAGCCGCTGGACTACATCCTCATCGACTGCCCGCCTTCGCTCGGTCTGCTGACCGTCAACGCGCTGGTGGCCGGACAGGAAGTCCTCATCCCGATCCAGTGCGAGTACTACGCGCTGGAGGGCCTCGGGCAGCTGCTGCGCAACGTCGACCTGGTGCGGGGACACCTCAACCCCGCCCTGCATGTGTCGACGATCCTGCTCACCATGTACGACGGCCGAACGCGCCTTGCGTCTCAGGTCGCGGACGAGGTGCGCACCCACTTCGGTGAAGAGGTGCTACGGACGAGCATTCCCCGCTCCGTCCGTATCTCCGAGGCGCCGAGCTATGGCCAGACGGTGCTGACCTACGATCCCGGATCGAGCGGCGCCCTGTCGTACCTTGAGGCGGCACGAGAAATCGCGCTGAGGGGGGTCGGCGTCGGCTACGAAGCGACGCACGCCCACATTGGCGCACAGAACGACCCGAGCATGGTGGAGGGCATCCAGTGAGTGAGCGACGGAGGGGTTTGGGCCGTGGCCTCGGTGCACTGATCCCTGCTGCCCCGACGGAGAAGACGCTGGCTCCGGCCACGGCTGTAGGGGGCTCCGTATCCGCGTCCCCGTCGGCTGTCCCGGTGTTGACGGCCGAGCGAGGAGTGGCCGCGGCAAAGGTGGCCACCCTGCCACCTGTTTCCCATGAGATCGAGGAGCCGTCGGCGGGCGATGCCGCGGAGACGCCCCCTCCCCCCGTCGGGGCACACTTTGCGGAGCTTCCCCTCGACTCCATCACGCCGAACCCGCGGCAGCCTCGTGAGGTGTTCGACGAGGACGCGCTGCAGGAACTCGTCACCTCCATCCAGGAGGTCGGTCTCCTCCAGCCCGTCGTCGTACGGCAGATCGGTCCCGCCCGGTACGAGCTCATCATGGGCGAGCGGCGTTGGCGGGCCTGCCGCGAAGCGGGACTCGACGCGATTCCGGCGATCGTCCGCGCCACGGAGGACGAGAAGCTGCTTCTGGACGCGCTGCTGGAGAACCTGCACCGCGCTCAGCTGAACCCGCTGGAAGAGGCCGCGGCCTACGACCAGCTGCTGAAGGACTTCAACTGCACGCACGACCAGCTGGCGGACCGCATCGGCCGTTCCCGCCCGCAGGTCTCCAACACCCTGCGTCTGTTGAAGCTCTCGCTGTCGGTTCAGCGGAGGGTGGCCGCGGGTGTCCTCTCCGCCGGCCATGCGCGGGCCTTGCTGTCCGTCGACGACTCGGAGGAGCAGGACAGGCTGGCGCACCGGATCGTGGCCGAGGGGCTCTCGGTGCGTGCCGTGGAGGAGATCGTGACCCTCATGGGGTCGCGGCCGCAGTCGGCTCAGCGTTCCAAGGGGCCGCGGGCCGGGGCCCTGGTCTCGCCGGCACTGACCGACCTGGCCACCCGTCTGTCGGATCGTTTCGAGACGAGGGTGAAGGTCGATCTGGGGCAGAGAAAGGGCAAGATCACCGTCGAGTTCGCCTCCATGGAGGACCTCGAACGGATCCTGAGTTCCCTCGCCCCCGGCGAGGGACCGGTGCTGCAGAGGAGCCTGTTGGACGGCGACTCTGAGGAGGCCGAGGACTGAGCCCCGGTCACCGTTCGGTGGACGACAGAGCGGGTCGTGTCCGGTGTGCACCGGAACACGGCCCGTTCTTTGCGTTGAGGCGGTATCGAGGCAATCGCATCGTGGATACGATGCGTTTGGGTAGGGCACATCCACTCGGCAGCACCTCTGAGGGGAGACAGGGGCCATGCGAACGGTGAGTCGCACCGGACTGGTGAGCGCGGGACTGGGGCTGGGCGCGGTCGGCGGATTCGTCGGCAGCCTGCTCAGGGAACGCAACGCTCTGACGGCCGCCCGCGGCGCGGCGGGCGAAGGAAGCGAGGAACAGCCTTCATGGGGCGCCGACTCGTACCGCTCACGCTGGACAACCTTCCGGACCTTCCCAAGCGCTGTCGCGCATGTGTCTTCTGGGAGCTGGATCCCGTCAGCGGTGAGGCCGCGGTAAAGGCGGGCACATCCGCTCTGGAGAAGGAGTCCTGGATCTCCGCCGTCCTGTTGGACTGGGGCTCGTGCGGCCGGGTCGTGTACGTCGACGACGTACCGGTGGGCTACGTCCTGTACGCCCCGCCCGCGTACGTCCCCAGGTCGACGGCGTTCCCCACGAGTCCCGTCTCACCCGACGCGGTGCAGCTGATGACCTCGTTCATCATGCCGGGCTACCAGGGACAGGGACTGGGCCGGGTAATGGTCCAGACGGTCGCGAAGGATCTCCTGCGACGGGACTTCAAGGCGATCGAAGCCTTCGGTGATGCGCGCTGGAAAGAGCCGGCCTGTGTTCTGCCCGCCGATCATCTCCTGGCGGTGGGCTTCAAGACGGTCCGGACCCATCCGACGTACCCGCGACTGAGGCTGGAACTCCGCTCCACGCTCTCCTGGAAGGAAGACGTGGAGATGGCGCTGGACCGGCTTCTGGGAGCCGTGCAGAAGGAACCGGCCCTCCGTCCCCTCTGATCGGCACGCAGCCCTCTCAGACCGGCCTCGTGTCCCCCTGGCCGTCAACGCCTCTGTTCACTCCAAAGCGAATGGGCCGACCCCCCAAGGGTCGGCCCATTCGCGTTTCACGTGAAACGTCACTCAGCGATGAAGTCCTCGAGGTCGCGAACGATCGCGGCCTTCGGCTTCGCACCGACGATGGTCTTGGCGACCTCGCCACCCTGGTAGACGTTCAGGGTCGGGATGGACATGACGCCGTACTTGGCGGCCGTACCCGGGTTTTCGTCAATGTTGAGCTTGACGATCTCGATCTTGTCGCCGTACTCGGCGGCGATCGCCTCGAGAGACGGAGCGATCTGACGGCACGGACCACACCAGGCGGCCCAGAAGTCCACCAGGACGGGCTTGTCGCTCTTCAGGACGTCCTGCTCGAAGGAGTCGTCAGTCACATTCTTCAGGGTGCCGGCCACGGCGGGCTCCTTAACTTGTTCGTGCGGTGGGGCGGATGGGGGTCAGACTGCGGTCTTCTCGGGCTCGGCCTTCTCCTCGTCCGCGAGGGCGGCGAGGAAACGCTCTGCGTCGAGGGCGGCGGAGCAGCCGGTGCCGGCAGCGGTGATCGCCTGCCGGTAGGTGTGGTCGACGACGTCACCTGCGCCGAAGACACCGGTGAGATTCGTCCGCGTCGAGGGCGCCTCCACCTTGAGGTAGCCCTCCTCGTCCAGCTCCAGCTGGCCCTTGAAGAGCTCGGTGCGCGGGTCGTGGCCGATCGCGATGAACAGGCCGGTCACCGGAAGCTCCGAGAGCTCGCCGGTCTTGAGGTTGCGTAGCGTCAGGCCCGCAAGCTTCTGCTCGCCCTGGACCGCGGCGACCTCGCTGTCCCAGACGAACTTGATCTTCGGGTCGGCGAAGGCACGGTCCTGCATCGCCTTGGAGGCGCGCAGGGTGTCCCGGCGGTGGACGATCGTCACGGACTTGGCGAAGCGCGAGAGGAAGGTCGCCTCCTCCATCGCGGTGTCACCGCCGCCGATCACAGCGATGTCCTGCTCCCTGAAGAAGAAGCCATCACAGGTGGCGCACCACGAGACGCCACGGCCGGAGAGGGCGTCCTCGTTCGGGAGACCGAGCTTGCGGTGCTGGGAACCGGTCGTGACGATGACGGCTTTGGCCTTGTGGACCGTGCCCGCGGTGTCGGTGACGGTCTTGATCTCACCGGTCAGGTCGACGTCGACGACATCGTCAGGGATGAGCTCGGCGCCGAAACGCTCGGCCTGAGCGCGCATGTTGTCCATGAGCTCGGGGCCCATGATGCCGTCCTGGAAGCCGGGGAAGTTCTCCACCTCGGTGGTGTTCATCAGTGCACCACCCGCGGTCACGGCGCCCTCGAACACCAGCGGCTTCAGCGACGCGCGCGCGGTGTAGAGCGCCGCCGTGTAGCCGGCGGGCCCGGAGCCGATGATGATCACGTTACGGACGTCGCTCACGGCCTGATTCCTCGTCTCTGGACTACGTCGTAGATCCGGTGGGAGCCCCTTCGGAACTCTCATCCGACCCAACGGATCCTAAGGGGCGTGCATTCCCGCTGTGTCGGGGCACACGGAGACCCGCCACCGTACGGGATACCACGAAGGGCGGAGACGAAGCGTTCGCGCTCAGGTGCGCGTGTAGGACTGCTTCAGGAGAACCTTGGCGGTGGCGGACGAGGGATGATCCACGCACGTCGCATCCACGATGTAGGCCGTGACCCGGGTGGCGTCGGAGGGGTCGGGCAGCACCACGAGGACTGCGTGCTTGCCCTGGTAGGTCCCGTCCTCGGTCGCGAGGGCCGTGTCGTTCCGCCCGATGCCCTTCTGGACGCACCCGGGAACCGCGGGCTGTTTGAGAACCCTGGGGGAGTCGGTGACGTCATTGCCTTCCATGCCCAGGCTCTGCGGAGCACGGGAGCCGCTCGATGTGCCGACGCTCTTGGCGAGGAGGCCGGCGACCTGACTCTCCAGCTTCCCCTGGGAGAAGGTGTCCAGGGCGGATTGCTGTCCGCGCGCCTCAGGAGTCGACGGTTCGCCGTCGTTCAGTGACGACAGAAGAAGGGAGCCGAGTCCCAGAGCGGCCGCCGTGAAGACAGCGCCCAGGACGACTGCCCTACGGCGCCCGCCCCGCGTCCGCTTGCGGCCTGGACCAGATGTCGAGGTGCGAGCGTGGCCTGTGGGTCGGTCGGCCGGCGGCGATGTTTCACGTGAAACAGGCGGGCTGTCATCTGCGTCGGACACGGAACGGGAAGGTGTGACGGCCGCCGGTGTGTCCACCGCCTCGGGCGCTGTTGCGTGCAGCAGGGCCTCCGCGGCGAGGGCGGCGTCGATCCGCCCTGCGACTTCGGCCGGCATACGGGGCGGACCCGGCAGTGTCCCGAGCAGTCCCCGGATCTCCTCCAGCGACGCGAGAACGTCGGCGCAGAGTTCACACTCGTCCACGTGCTGCCGTACATCCGCGGTTCGGGACGGTGGGAGCAGGCCTTCGGTGAGGTCGGAGATCTCCGCGACGTCCGGGTGCCCGGCCGTATCCGTCGTGGATGTCACGCTCGCCCACCTCCGCCCTTCACAGCAGTCGAATCGCTTGGCCCTGCGTCCGGCGGTCCCGCTCGACGCGGTCCCGCTGCGGGTGGGACGGATGTCCCCTGCGCCCGGTTCCGTCCTGCGGACGGTTCCTTGCCTTCACCCGGATTTTCCGGCCGCAGATGGGTGAGCAGGGGAAGGAGTCTGGCTCTGCCGCGTGCACACCGGCTCTTCACCGTCCCCGTGGGCACATCGAGGATGCGTGCGGCCTCGGCTACCGGGTAGCCCTGCATGTCCACGAGAACGAGGGCGGCTCGCTGGTCCGGCGGAAGGGTGCCGAGCGCCTCAATGAGCTGCCGGTGAAGATCGTTCCGCTCGGCCGGCACAGACGCCGCCTCGTGCGGTTCCAGCAGCTGTTCCAGTCGCTCGGTGTCGTCGACCGGAGACGTCTTGCGGGAGGCGGCCTTACGGGCGCGGTCGAGGCAGGCGTTCACCGTGATGCGGTGCAGCCAGGTCGTGACGGCCGACTGGCCGCGGAAGGTGTGGGCGGCCCGGTAGGCGGAGACCAGGGCGTCCTGCACCGCGTCAGCGGCCTCCTCGCGGTCCCCGAGAGTGCGCAGGGCCACGGCCCAGAGCCGGTCGCGATGACGCCTGACCAGCTCCCCGAAGGCGTCGGGGTCGCCTCCTACATGGCGGGCCAGGAGGTCCTGATCGCTTGCGTCGCCGTATGCGGTGCCATCTGCCATCGAACCCCCTCCCCTGGTGTGCGGTGAGCCCTCAGCCGGTGAACTTCAGATCGGTGATCGCCTGCTTGTAACCGGCACTGCTGTAACCGTCGCTGGGGGCGTTCGGCACAGCGGTGACCCACAACAACACGTACTGAGTCTTGAGCGACTTCGACGCCTTCACGTTCAAAGAGGTGCCGGTGCCGGTGGCGGTTCCGATCTTCTTCATCCCGTCGACCCCTGTGGAGGGGGACAGCGAGTCCGTGGCGTACAGGACGATCGTCGTGTGGTCGCCGCCGTATCGAAGCCCTATCGACGCGGCTGAGATCTTCTGGGCCGAGCCGAGGTCGTAGACGATGCCCACGCCCGGCTTGTAGGGGGCCAGCTCCGGGCCCTGGATGAAGCGCTTGGTGCGCCAGTACGTCGAACTGTCGTCGTCGTACGTCTTGTCGACGTCGCCGGCCGCCTGGGCAGAGCCGCTCGCGACGTACTCCTGTGCTCCCTTGATGCCGAGCGTGTGGACCGGCTTGGCCTTGTCGCTGTTCTTGTCGTTGCCGTCGTCGGTCTGCGTCTCGTTCGTGTCCTCGGACTGGTTGCCCCGGTCCATGAGAGCGTCCGCCAACTGCCAGCTGCCGAGGCCCAGTGCGGCGATGAGCAAGGCGGACACGGCCCACTTGAGGGCCTTTCCGGTACGGCTCTGCAGCGGGGCCGGCGGCGTCGGTACCGGCTGTGTGACGCGTGGATGCGGGGCGGGACGGCCGTACGTGCCCTGCTGGTACGTCGTGCGCTGGTACTCCGGCGGGGCGGTGAACGCCGGCTCCGGCGGGCGGATGCGCGGCATCTCACTGATCGCCTTCACCAGCTCCTCCGGTGTGGTGCACGGCGACTCGTGCCGGGACGCGGTCGCGCCGTCGTTGGCGAGTGCCCGCATGGCCAGCTCGGACAGCCCGCGGTGCACCCCCGCACGCACCTGGTCGGGGGCGATGAGACCGACGTCCTTGGGAAGGCCCGCCAGACCGTAGGCGTCGCTCTCGTAGGGCCAGCGCTGGGTGAGCGCCGCGTAGAGCAGGGCGCCGATCGCCTCCGTGTCGGTGCGCTGCGGCGTGTCGGAACTGACGCCGCGCAGCGCGGCGTTGACGGCGAGGCCGCGGATGCGCCACTGACCACTCGAGGTACGCAGGATCGCGTTCGGGTTCAGACGCAGGTGTGCCAGGCCCTCGCGGTGGGCGGCGGCCATAGCGGCGGCGACCTGGCTGACCATCTGGTAGGCGTCGTACACCTCCAGCGGGCCGGCCGCGAGGAGAGCGGTCAGTTCGGTGGCGTCGGGGAGCCACTCGTGAACGACGTAGACAAGGTCGTCCTCCTCGACGGCATCGAGGACCTGGACGAAACGGGGATCGCCGAGCAGCGCCGAGGAGCGTGCCGCGGCGAGTACCGAACGGGCCCGTGTGTGGTCCGCGGGCAGGAGATGGACGCCGACCGCGCGACGAAGTTTCTCGTCGACGGCGCGCCAACTGCTGAAGCCGTCCAGACGGGTGACGCACTCCTCGAGGCGGTAGCGTCTGGCGAGTTTGTGTCCGCTGTGCAGTTCGGGTGGTGAAACCTTCCCGGGACTCGTGGTCCCGCCACTCCCCTGTGCCTCGACGTCGTCCGTGTCCCGCTCCCGGTTCTGGGCCTCCCCGTCGGCCGTGGACTGGTCCGCCTTGGCGGTCAGCGGTTCGTCACCGCTGTTGTCTGCCACGTCGACGGCAGCCGTGCTCCGCTCCGCCACCGTCGTTCCTGCCTCCCCATCCGTTGCGCGCCGTGCGACGCCGAATCCAATTGTGCCCACAGTCTGCCGCTATGCACGACACACGGTGGCGGTCGATGGTTGTGCGCCTACCCCCGCCTCAACGCCCCAGGCGCCCACGGACCATACCCACCAGCGAGTTCAGTTCCTCGATCCGCAGGCGACGAGCCACGACGAAGAAGACCCCGAGCAGTACCGCCCCACCCGCCAGCAGCGCGGCGAAGGAGCCGACGACACCCTGGCCGAGTGTGTGCCCGATCCCGTAGCAGGCCGCACCGCTGAGCAGCGCCGCAGGCACCGAGGCCAGGCAGAGCCGGGCGTACGTCCGCAGCACACGAGAGCCGTCCAGGTCGCCGCCCAGCCGCTTGCGGAGCCGGTTCCAGGCGACACCGACGCCGATGGCGTAGGCGAGACCGTAGGCGGCGGACATGCCGACCACGGCCCAGCGGGCCGGGAGGACGAAGAAACACAGGGCCGAGGCGCCGGCGTTGACCGCGGCCACGATGACCGTGTTGTAGAAGGGAGTTCGGGTGTCCTCGTAGGCGTAGAACGCGCGCAGGACCACGTACTGCACCGAGTAGGGGATCAGACCGAGGCCGAAGGCCATCAGCATGAAGCCCATGTTGGTGGCCGCGCGTGTGCCGGACGAGCCGAAGATCAGGGTGCACATCGGGATGCCGAGGGCGAGGAAGCCGAAGGCGATGGGGACGATGGCGACGGCGGTGGTGCGCAGGCCCTGGGAGATGTCGTCCCGGACCGCGCCGCCGTCGCCCTCGGCCGCCGAGCGGGAGATGCGCGGCAGCAGAGCCGCCATCAGGGAAACGGTGATGATGGCCTGCGGCAGACCCCAGATCAGCTGGGCGTTGGCGTAGGCGCTGAAACCCGTACCGGCGATCTGCGTGTCCGTGACCGACGCGGTGGCCAGCTGGGTGACGACGAGCGCGCCGACCTGGTTGGCGAGGACGAAGAGGATGGTCCACTTGGCGAGCATCGCGGCCTTGCCGAGGCCGTGGCCCTTCCAGTCGAAACGCAGACGCAGCCTGAAGCCGGTCTCGCGCAGATACGGGATCATCGCCAGGGCCTGCACCACGAGGCCGAGGAGAATTCCGATGCCGAGGAGCCGCTGGCCCTGCGGCGGAATGTTCGTGACTCCCATGCCGGAGTCGGCCGCGGTGCCGTACACCCAGAGGAACATGCCGAGCGTCACGATGATGACGATGTTGTTGAGGACCGGGGTCCACATCATCGCGCCGAACTTGCCGCGGGCGTTGAGGATCTGGCCCATCACCACGTGAATGCCCATGAAGAAGATCGAGGGCAGGAAGTAGCGGGTGAAGGTGACGGCCACGTCGTTGGCCGCGGGATTCCCGGCGACCGGGTTCGACAGCACCTGGACCAGGAGCGGGGCCGCGAACATCGCCAGCGCGGTGAGCAGCCCGAGCGCCACCATGACCAGGGTCAGCAGGCGGTTGGCGAACGCCTCGCCGCCGTCGTCGTCCTCTTTCATGGCACGCACGAGCTGCGGGACGAAGACCGAGTTGAGACCGCCGCCGACGGTGAGGATGTAGATCATCGTCGGCAGCTGGTAGGCGACCTGGAAGGTGTCGCCCAGGAGTGCGGTGCCGAGTGCGGAGACGATCAGCGCGGAGCGGATGAAGCCGGTGAGGCGCGAGACCATCGTGCCCGCCGCCATCACGGCGCTCGACTTCAGCAGACCCGAGGCGCGGCCGCCGCGCTTCGCGGCAGGGGCGGCGGGGGGCACCGGCGCCGGCGTTTCCACTGTGGGCGAGGGAGGCGCTGCCTGGTGCTGGCCCGCGGCCGGTGCGGAGGCCGGGCCGGGCACCGCCCGGGCGTCTGCAGAGGGCGTCTGGCCGCCCTGCTGCTGATCGCGGAAGAGATGTGCGAAGGCGTCCGGCTCGTGGTGCTCCTCGCCGGCCCCGGTCACCAGGTCGTCGACCCCCACGAACTGGGTCGTCCGGGGATCGTCGCCGTACGGCAGGTACTGGGTCGGGCCCTCGGGTTCGGGCGGCGGGGTCTGCGCCCACACATGGGGATCGGGGGCGTACGGCGACTGGGGCGGCTGGGCGTACAGCGGCGGCTGCGGCTCGTATGCGCCCGGCGGCGGCGGGGGATGCGCGGCACGGTCGTAGAGCGCCTCGGCGACCGGGTCCTGGGCATAGAGGTCCTGCGCCCGGTAGGGGTCCTGGTCGTAGGCGTCCTGGAGGTACATGTCCGCGGGAGACTGCGGCGGCACCTGGCCGTGCTCGGGCGGCGGGCCCTCGGGGTGACCCGAGCTGCCCGCGGCCTGGCCGCGGTCACCGTCGTACGGCGCGTTCATGGTTACCCCACCTCATCGTCCCGGGCCCACCGGCCACGACATCCTCAACGGTCCACTCTCTCACCCGTGCCGGACGGGTCCGTGCTTTCCGCTGGGGTGTCCGCTGCCGGGTCACTCGGCTGCTCAGGGGCGTCTGCCCCCGACCGGGTACCCGACTCCCCATGGAGACGTTCATCGGGCCTCCCGGGGTTCTCCGTGCCGTCCCCGGCCTCCCGCGCCTCGCCCAGGTCGTCCGTACCGGCCTCCTCGGCCTCACGGGCCGCGGCGCGTTTGCGGTGCGTGTACATCCTGAACCCGGCCAGGACGAGCAGGAGGAAGCCGCCGCCGATGACCAGCATCACGGTGGCCGTGAACTCGGTGACCTTCACCTCGAAGGTGACGGAATCGCCGTACTTCTGGCCGTCCTCCGTGTACAGCTGGGCGACCACCGCGTACTGGCCGTTGGCCTTGGCCGTGGTGGTGAACTTCACCGTCTGGCTGTGCCCACCGGAGACCGTGACGGGCTGTTCGTCGAAGGAATCGCCACCGATCTCCAGGCGCGGGCTCGTCGAGGTGAGCCGCAGCCTGAGGTGGCCGACGCCCTGCACCAGGTTGTTCTGCACCGTCACAGGGATCGTGGCACTGCGGCCGGAAAGCTTGGTGTCGGACTTGTCGATCAGTTGGACCTGGCCGGTCAGGCTGTCCAGATACGACTTCACGCCACTGCGGTAGTCGGCCGCTTCAGCGGCGAGCCCCCGCCACGACGTGGACATCCCCCGGTTCATGGCCCGCCCGAAGGGGGTGACCACACGGGACTGGTCGGTGAGGATCACCTTGAAGTTGTCGAGCTCGGCCTGCGTGCCCGCGATCTCCTCGAAGGCGGCTCGCGGCAGCTCCTGCTTGCGCAGTGCGGAGGGGTACGCGGACGTCGACGGCACCCGTGTGGTGGCACCGGGGTCGGGCTTCGCGGAAGCGGCCGTCGTGAGTTCCTGGGACTCGGACCAGTTCCCGTCCTGCAGGGCTGTGATCGCCTCGGCCATCGCCTGAGCCTGGCGTGCCGTGGGCATGCGCTGGGGGGCGACGACAATGCTGCGCTGCTTGTTCGTCTGGCCGTTCAGGGCGAGGCTCTGGGCCAGGAAGGTCTGTACGGCGAGGGTGCCGGACGCGGCCTTCATCAGGTCTCCCTGGAACGCGGTCGACAGTCGCGCGTCCGCCACGACCGCCGTGGTGCCGCCGCCGATGGGGCGAGCCGCGGAGGGGGTGTACGGCAGTCCGCCGGTCTCCTGGAGGCTGTCGCTGCGCGCGATCACCTTGTCGGCGCCGGCGGAGGTCGCGACCTTGACGATCGACGGGTCCACGGCACCGTCCACGGGCCAGGCGAAATCGGTGGTCGGTTGTGTGTGGAGGATGGGCTCAACCGTGTTGTCGACGACGTCGGTGGCTTCCTTGAGGTGGCTCAGGGAACCGGTGACCCTCGTGCCGTTGTGGGCGAGGGATGCCAGGTCCGGGTCGGCGAAGGGAAGGGTGACCACCTCCTTGTCCTTCACCGCCGCCTGGAGTTCGGCGAGCCACTGGTTGGCGACCGCCTGGTGGGTGCCCGCCGTGGTGGTGCCGTTCGCGCCCTGGACCTGATAGTTGTGCGTCATCGCGTCGACCGACGCGAGCAGGTTCGGGTCGATCACCCAGGTGACGTCGAGGTCCCTGCCCAGCGACAGGAGCTGGTCCAGGCGTCCGCCGGGAGCGATCTCCCCGGCGAGGTCGTCGTTGAGGAAGACCGGAGTCTGCTGTTCGTTCGAGCCGGTCCGCGCCGTCATGTGGACGGTGGAGACGAGCGGCCACAGGTACGTCGTCTTCGTCCTGGTGTCGGCCTCTTCCGGCTGCCACGGCAGGAACGTCCGCTGGACGCCCAGCAACTGCTCCCACGGCTGGGCGGACGTCTGTCCGGACAGGGAGACGGCGAACGGGTAGACCCCGTCGGCGCCGAGGTTCAGCTCGTCGACCGGTACGGAGATCGAGAAGGGCTGGGCGACGCCAGGTGCCAGCTTGGAGAACTTCTCGACATAGGTGCCGCCGACCTCCGAGCCGGTGGCGGCCTGGACGCTTGTGCTGTCCCTGGCGATGTCGTCGATGGCCGAGCGGGTGTTCAGCACGGGCCCCACCCGAAGCCCGACGTGGGCACCGGTGACGGTCTGCTTGCCGTTGTTGGTCACGGTTCCGGACACCGTCACGGTGTCCCCGTCGGTAGGGGCGGCCGGGCTGAGCGTGTTGACGGCGACGGCCACCGTCCCCGAGCCGGCGGCGGCCTTCGGGGAAGCCTGTTCCGTGGCGAGTGCGGTGGGGGCAGCGGGCAGCTGGAGCAGACCGGCCAGCAGGGGCGCCCCGGCCAGAAGTGCTCCGGTGCGCCGCAGCCACCGGCGGGCAGGTGAGGGACTCGTCCCCAGGAAGTCTGCCGCCTCGGCCACGCGCTCGTCCGTCCCTCGTCGTCGTCAGTGGTCGTCGGAATGTGCGTCCACGCATGGTAACGATGCCCGCTGAGGGGAAGTGCCGCGGACTCTGCCACAAGATCGGGAAACCACGTCGAGCCGCCCTGTATGTGCATGTATGGGCGAGGAGATGCCGTACGTCTCCAAGGTAGATCTTGTGCAGGTAGGGGGCATGTGTCGTTGGCGGCGGATGTGCACATTCAATGGAGGCGCTCGCGGTGGTCCGGGCCACGTACCCTCTTCTGTTGTGCCGAACGCCAACGAAGACAACGCCAGCGCCCTGAGCCAGGTGCAGCACCGCGCGGTGACTGAACTGCTCCGGGTCGCCCCTGTCGCAGACGACCTCGCCCGCCGTTTCCAGGAGGCCGGCTTCGCCCTCGCCCTGGTCGGTGGCTCGGTCCGGGACGCGCTGCTCGGCCGGCTCGGCAACGACCTCGACTTCACGACCGACGCTCGTCCCGAGGACGTGCTCAAGATCGTGCGGCCGTGGGCGGACGCGGTGTGGGAGGTCGGGATCGCCTTCGGCACGGTCGGAGTGCAGAAGGACGCCCGTGTCGGGGGCGTCGACAGGTCCTTCCAGATCGAGGTGACCACCTACCGGTCGGAGGCCTACGACCGCACCTCGCGCAAGCCCGAGGTGGCGTACGGCGACTCCATCGAGGAGGACCTCGTCCGGCGCGACTTCACGGTGAACGCGATGGCCGTCGCGCTCCCGGAGAAGGAGTTCATCGACCCGCACGGAGGACTCGACGACCTCGCGGCCCGAGTGCTGCGTACGCCGGGCACGCCCGAGGCGTCCTTCTCCGACGACCCGCTGCGGATGATGCGGGCCGCGCGTTTCGCCGCCCAGCTCGACTTCGAGGTGGCTCCCGAGGTCGTGGGTGCGATGAAGGACATGGCCGGGCGCATCGAGATCGTCTCGGCCGAGCGGGTACGGGACGAGCTGAACAAGCTGATCGTCTCCGCGCACCCCCGCAAGGGCCTGACGCTGCTGGTCGACACCGGGCTCGCCGATCATGTGCTGCCCGAGCTCCCCGCCCTGCGGCTGGAGAGTGACGAGCACCACCGGCACAAGGACGTCTACGAGCACACGCTGATCGTTCTGGAACAGGCGATGGCGCTGGAGGAGGACGGCCCCGACCTGATCCTTCGTCTGGCGGCGCTGCTGCACGACATCGGCAAGCCCCGTACACGGCGGTTCGAGGACGACGGCCGGGTTTCGTTCCACCACCACGAGGTGGTCGGGGCGAAGATGACCAAGAAGCGCATGACGGCTCTGAAGTACCCCAACGATCTGGTGAAGGACGTTTCACGTCTCGTCGAACTCCACCTGCGCTTTCACGGGTACGGAACCGGGGAGTGGACGGACTCGGCGGTTCGTCGCTATGTCCGCGACGCGGGACCACTGCTCGACCGTCTCCACAAGCTGACCCGCTCGGACTGCACAACCCGGAACAAGCGCAAGGCGGCCACGCTGTCCCGTGCGTATGACGGCCTGGAAGACCGGATCGCCGAACTCCAGGAACGGGAGGAGCTGGACGCCATCCGTCCGGACCTCGACGGCAACCAGATCATGGAAATCCTTGGTGTCGGGCCCGGTCCCGCCATTGGGCGGGCGTACAAGTACATGCTGGAACTGCGCTTGGAGAACGGACCGATGGGACTCGATGACGCGGTGGCCGCCCTCAAGGAGTGGTGGGCGCGGGAGCCGCAGGTCTGAGGGCGGAGCCCTTTCTCACACGACAGCGGAGCGGGGCATGTTTCACGTGAAACATGCCCCGCTCCGTATTTCTGCCGATGGCTGCCCCGACGCTGTTTCACGTGAAACAGTGCATCGGGTCAACAGGTCCGGTCAGATCACACGTCCGTCAGGCAGAGCAGGAACTCGTCCCCGTCGCCCGTCTCGGCGTAGAAGCTGGTGGCGCTGGCGACCTTGCGGCACTCGGTCTCAGCGGTGATCTGCGAGTAGTGCCCCTTGATCTTCTTGACCACCTTGGCCTCGGCGCCGGAGGAAGTGCAGTCCACGACCTCCATGCGGTCCGAGGACGACGACGCGGACTTCAGGCAGTCGCCCACGTTGGCGTGATCGGCGTCGTCACGGCTGGCGATCCAGCCGCCGATGACCGCGGTCAGCACGGCGACGACGATGACGACGTTCTTGATGGTCTTGAACTTGGGACGGCGGCGCGGAGCCTGCGGCGGGACCGGTGCGTACGGAGCCGTGGCCTGCTGCGGGAACCCAGGCTGACCGGGCTGCTGCGGGTAGCCGCCCTGGGGCGGATACGGGGCCTGGCCCTGGGGCTGGCCGACGGGCGGCTGGCCCTGAGCGAACGGGTTCTGGCCCTGGGGCGGCGGAGTGGTCACTGGGGTCCCCCTGCAACATAGGTATGTGACGCGCACATGGCGTAAGTAAGACGCAGGTAAGTTACCGGGCCCCTGTGACAACTCTGTGGTCGGGAGGAGCTCTGTGGCACTGATGTGACACTTACTGGCGCTCAAAGCGGGCCATAACAACAGCAACTGCCGCGTAGATAACGGCGATCGTGACCACAAGGGGGATTGAACGGCCGTCGGGCGGCAGCATGAGAGCGGCCACCGCGGCCGCACCGACAAAGGCGATGTTGAACAGCACGTCGTACAGCGAGAAGATCCGGCCACGGAAGCCGTCGTCGACCGAGGACTGCACCAGGGTGTCCGTCGCGATCTTCGCGCCCTGGGTGGTCACGCCCAGGACGAACGCCGCGGCCAGCATGGGCGCGATGGCGAACGGAAGCCCGAGGGCCGGCTCCAGCACCGCGGCGGCTCCGGCGCAGGCGACGATCCAGCGGTCCGGTCCCAGCCGCCCCGCCGCCCAGGGCGTCACCACGGCCGCCGCGAAGAACCCGGCTCCGGAGACGCCCAACGCCAGTCCCAGCAGGCGCAGTCCCTCGTCCGCGTCCGAGGAGAAGGCGTAGCGGCAGAGCATCAGCACCATGACCGTCAGGGCGCCGTAGCAGAACCGCATCAGGGTCATCGCGGAGAGAGCCAGGGCGGCCCTGCGGCGCGGAGGCGTGGCGAGATGCCGTAGGCCAGCTGCCAGGTCGCGAGCGGTGCCGGTGAGCGCCGTGCCCAGCCGTGGCGGCACCGACCCGGGTTCGGGCCCCAGCAGTTCCGGTGCCATGCGGAGCGAGGCGAGCGCGGCACACAGGTACAGGGCGGCGCCCAGCAGGACCACGGCGGCGTCGGAGCCGGCGAACACCAGCCGTACGCCGAAGGCGAGGCCGCCGCCCGCGGTCGCGGCGAGGGTCCCGAGGGTGGGGGAAAGGGAGTTGGCGATCACGAGGCGTTCGTCGTCGACCACGCGAGGCAGCGCCGCGGACAGACCTGAGAGGACGAAACGGTTGACGGCGGTGACGCACAGCGCGGAGACGTAGAAGAGCCAGTCCGGGACGTTGCCGATCACCAGGACAGCCGTCAGCGAGGCCATCAGGGCGCGCAGCAGGTTGCCGTACAGGAAGACCTGGCGGCGGCGCCAGCGGTCCAGCAGGACGCCGGCGAAGGGACCCACGAGGGAGTACGGAAGCAGCAGGACCGCCATCGCGGAGGCGATGGCGGCAGCTGAGGTCTGCTTCTCCGGGGAGAAGACCACGTGGGCGGCGAGTGCGATCTGGTAGACGCCGTCGGCGCCCTGGGAGAGCAGCCGTACGACGAGCAGGCGCCGGAAGTTCCGGAAACGGAGCAGGACGCGCAGGTCGCGGACGACGGACATGGGGCACAGCCTCACACACGGCAAGGGCCCCCGGGAGCAACGCCCAGGGGGCCCTCAGCGGTCGTTCGGGGAGCGGTTTCTAGCGCTCGACCTCGCCCTTGATGAACTTCTCGACGTTGGCGTAGGCCTCGTCGTCGAAGTACTGCACCGGCGGGGACTTCATGAAGTAGCTCGACGCGGAGAGGATCGGGCCGCCGATGCCGCGGTCCTTGGCGATCTTCGCAGCGCGCAGGGCGTCGATGATGACACCCGCCGAGTTCGGGGAGTCCCAGACCTCGAGCTTGTACTCCAGGTTCAGCGGGACGTCGCCGAAGGCACGGCCCTCGAGGCGGACATACGCCCACTTGCGGTCGTCCAGCCAGGCCACGTAGTCGGACGGGCCGATGTGGACGTTGTTCTCGCCGAGCTCGCGGTCACGGATCTGCGAGGTGACGGCCTGCGTCTTCGAGATCTTCTTGGACTCGAGGCGGTCGCGCTCCAGCATGTTCTTGAAGTCCATGTTGCCGCCGACGTTGAGCTGCATGGTGCGCTCGAGACGGACACCGCGGTCTTCGAACAGCTTCGCCATCACACGGTGCGTGATGGTGGCGCCGACCTGCGACTTGATGTCGTCGCCGACGATCGGGACGCCCGCCTCGGTGAACTTGTCCGCCCACTCCTTGGTGCCGGCGATGAAGACCGGGAGAGCGTTGACGAAGGCGACCTTGGCGTCGATGGCGCACTGGGCGTAGAACTTCGCCGCGTCCTCGGATCCGACGGGCAGGTAGCAGACGAGGACGTCGACCTGCTTGTCCTTGAGGATCTGGACGATGTCGACCGGCTCCTCGGCGGACTCCTCGATGGTCATGCGGTAGTACTTACCAAGACCGTCGAGGGTGTGGCCGCGCTGGACCGTGACGCCCTTGTTCGGGACGTCGCAGATCTTGATGGTGTTGTTCTCGCTGGCACCGATGGCGTCGGAGAGGTCGAGGCCGACCTTCTTCGCGTCGACGTCGAAGGCGGCGACGAACTCGACGTCACCGACGTGGTAGTCGCCGAACTGGACGTGCATCAGGCCGGGCACCTTGGTCGCCGGGTCGGCGTCCTTGTAGTACTCGACTCCCTGCACCAGCGAGGCGGCGCAGTTGCCCACGCCGACGATGGCTACGCGAACCGAACCCATTCCGGTTGCTCCCTGTGTGTACGAGTGAGGCCCTGGCAGGGGCCTCACGTGGTGGTGTCGCCGGGCGTATCCGGACCGGGGATGTCCCCGGTCCGGGGCAGGACGCCCGGCGCTCCCTCTGTGGTGTCGCGAGTGGGTTCTCCTTGGCCGGGACCTTTCAGGTCCCGGCCTGCCCGCTCACTTTCGATGAGCTCGTTCAGCCAGCGCACTTCGCGCTCCACGGACTCCATCCCGTGGCGCTGGAGCTCAAGCGTGTAGTCGTCGAGGCGCTCCCGGGTGCGTGCCAGGGAGGCGCGCATCTTTTCGAGACGCTCCTCCAGCCGGCTGCGGCGACCCTCCAGTACGCGCATGCGTACGTCGCGTGACGTCTGCCCGAAGAAGGCGAAGCGGGCGGCGAAGTGTTCGTCCTCGTACGCGTCGGGTCCCGTCTGCGAGAGCAGCTCCTCGAAGTGCTCCTTACCTTCCGCCGTCAACCGATAGACGATCTTGGCGCGACGCCCTGCGAGTGGTGTCGCGGTGAGGGCCGCCTCGGAGGCGGCCGCCGTCTCTTCGATCAACCAGCCGTTGGCGAGCAGCGTCTTGAGGCAGGGATACAGCGTTCCGTAGCTGAACGCACGGAACACGCCCAGCGACGTGTTGAGCCGTTTGCGCAGCTCATAGCCGTGCATCGGGGACTCGCGGAGCAGGCCGAGGACGGCGAACTCGAGGATTCCGGCACGCCGGCTCATCGTCGCCTCCTCTCTGCCACGGACGGGCCCTGACGGTCTTTATGCCGAGCTGATGTATCGACTCGATACATCAGCACGATAGATCGAGCTTCCGGTTGCGGCAAGAGAGGAGAGGGTGAACGGGATCACATCACTGATTCATTGCGAGCAAGTTGCCAGGTTTGGGGTGAACTTCTGGGCTAGACAGGTTTTGGCGGTGCGTAGTCTGTGCGCCATGCACACCACCGGGAACCGAGTGACGCATGGGGACGTCCTCGTCCCCGGTGCAGTACGGGTGAATGCGGGACCGACCACATCCGTACTTCGGGGGGACCGGAAACCAGTCGCCTTTTCCAGGCGCGCAAAGGTGCGCCTGCCCGAGGAGTAGTCGTTCGATGAGCGAGCACCGTCGCAAACCGCCGCCGCCGCAGGGAGGCGGACGTGCCGCGAACCGACGCGGCCAGTCCAGCTCGTCCTCCGGCCGCCGTGCGGCACCGCGAGGCGCCACCGGGTCTCTTTCCGACTCCTATGGGACGAGCGCCCAGGAGTCGGCCTCCTACGGTCCGGGGGGTGAGGAACGCCTGTCCGGTGGCCGTGCGGAAGCCCGTCGCGCGGCGCAGAGAAGCAGTGGCAGCCGTCGCAGAGCGGAAGAGCCCGTCGGCCGCGGTGGCCGGCGTGGTGGCCCCGGGGGTCCCAACGGTCCCGGCGGCCGGGGCAGAGGACGCCCTGCCGGTCCCGTGAAGAAGCGGTTCATCGACTACCCGCGGGCGGGAAAGTACGGCGTGGGTCGCTGGTTGCCGTCGTGGAAGCTGGTGACGGGACTGTTCCTCGGCTTCATGGGCAGCCTGGTCGCCGTCGCCGGCATCGGCTACGCGATGGTGAGTGTCCCCAACGAGGCCCAGACGGCGAAGGCGCAGAACAACGTCTTCTACTGGGGCGACGGCACCGAGATGGTCTCCACGGGTGGCGAGACGAACCGGCAGATCATCAACTATGCGTCCATCCCCAAAGCGATGCGGTACGCCGTCATCTCGCAGGAGAACAAGACCTTCGAGACCGACAGCGGTATCGACCCCAAGGGCATCGCCCGCGCCGTGTACAACATGGCCACGGGCGGTCAGACGCAGGGTGGCTCCACCATCACCCAGCAGTACGTCAAGAACGCGCGGCTGGACGACCAGTCGCAGACCATCTCGCGCAAGTTCAAGGAGATCTTCATCTCCGTGAAGGTGGGCACCACGGTCTCCAAAGAGAAGATCATGGCCGGCTACCTGAACTCCGCGTACTACGGGCGCAGCGCCTTCGGGCTCCAGGCGGCGGCACGCGCGTACTTCGACAAGGACGCGGTCAATCTCGACGAGGGCCAGTGCGCCTTCCTCGCGGCCATGCTCAAGGGCGCCACGTACTACGACCCGGCAGGTCTGCCCAGCGTCGACCCGGTGGGTGCCACTGCTGTCAAGAACCAGAAGCGGGCCCTGGCCCAGATGCAGGACACCCTCGACAAGATGGTCGAGTACGGGCATCTGAGCGCCTCGGTGCGGGACAAGTACAGGGAACTTCCGAAGTCGAAGAACCCGCGTTCGAACACCGAGCTGGGCGGCCAGATCGGCTATCTCGTCGACCTGGCCAAGGGCTACCTGGTCAACAACACCGACATCACCGACACCGACCTGCAGCGCGGCGGCTACTCGATCTACACGACCTTCGACAAGAAGAAGGTCAACGCGCTGGAAGCCGCGGTCAAGAAGGTCCAGAAGGCCAACATCGACCCGAAGAAGCGCCCGGACACGGACACCCACGTCCAGTTCGGCGGGGCATCCGTGGATCCGGAGACCGGTGCGATCAAGGCCATCTACGGCGGTGAGAACGCGACCAAGCACTTCACCAACAACGCCGACTACACCGGCGTCCAGGTCGGTTCGACGTTCAAGCCGTTCGTGCTCGCGGCGGCGATGAAGTGGGGTGTACGCAATCCCGAGGGTCCCGCGTCACAGCCTCAGGACGAGCGCACCGTCGTCTCTCCGAAGAGCCTCTACAGCGGCCAGAACAAGCTGAAGATCGAGGACTACCAGAAGAACGTCTGGAAGAACGAGAAGGGCGAGGAGTGGCTGCAGACCAATGACGGCAACGCGTCGTACGGCAGCCCGCCGAAGTTCCAGATCGACCTCCGCGAGGCGATGCGGGAGTCGGTCAACTCCGCCTACGTGCAGCTCGGCATGGACGTGGGCCTGGACAAGGTGAAGGAGTCCGCCGTCGACGCGGGCATCAAGGGGGACAGCCTCACCGGCACCAGCTTCCCGTCCTTCTCCATCGGTATCTCCGCGCCCAGCGCGATCCGCATGGCCGGCGCGTACGCCACCTTCGCGGCCAGTGGTGAGCAGCGCGAACCGTTCTCCGTCAAGAAGGTCACGGGCAAGGACGGCACGGTCTTCACCCACAAGACCGTGAGCAAGGAGGTGTTCGAGCCCAAGGTGGCCGACAACGTCACCGACGTCCTCAAGACCGTGGTCGAGAAGGGCACGGGCACCAACGCCCAGCTTGCGGGCCGTGAGGTGGCCGGCAAGACCGGTACCACCGACGGCAACAAGTCGGCCTGGTTCGTCGGCTACACCCCGCAGCTGTCCACCTCGATCAGCATGTTCCGGTACGACGACGACGAGACCAAGAAGAACCGCACCTTCCTGAAGATGTACGGGACGGGTGGCCAGGAGAAGATCCACGGTGCCTCGTTCCCCTCGGAGATCTGGCACGACTACATGGAGCAGGCCATGAAGGGCCTGTCGGTGAAGGACTTCCCGACCCCCGAGCCCATCGGTGAGATCGTCAACGACGTGCCGAGCCCGACTCCCACCCCCACGTTCAGTGAGACGCAGGAGCCGACTCCCACTCCTACCCCGACGCCCAGTGAGACGGTGACCTCTCCGACTCCCACGGTGAGCGAAAGCTGCCAGTTCGAGTTCCAGTGCCCCGGCGAAACCGGCGGTACGGACTCGGGTGGCACCGACGGAGGCGTGTCCTCCTCGCCCTCGGTCACGGAGTCGACCGGGAACGGCAACACCAGAGGCAACGGCAACGGAGGCATCTTCGGAGGCGCGACCGGTTAGTGGCCGTATAGCCCGACAAGGGTGTTTCACGTGAAACAAGGGCCGTCGTACCCACCAGGTACGGCGGCCCTCGGCGTATTCCTAGACACGTACGGCAGGATGTGCGGCATGCCCAGTGCTGAATCGACGCAAGCGAGCGTCCACGCCACGGACCCGGTGCGGCCGACCACGGAGGACGAGGTCGCCGCCAACGGCAGCGAGCTGATCGGTGGCCCCATCGGACGGCGTGCCCTGCTAGGGACCTCCTGGTGGACTCCCGTACGGATCGTCGCGCTCATGGCGATCGGCGTGTTCGCTCTTGGCCTGGTCCAGAAGGCGCCCTGCTACAACGGCGCCTGGTTCTTCGGCGCTAGCTCGCAGTACACGCACGCGTGCTACTCGGACATCCCGCACCTCTACCAGGGGCGTGGCTTCGCCGACGGGCTCGTGCCGTACTTCGACAAGCTGCCCGGCGACATGCAGTACCTCGAATACCCGGTGCTGACCGGCGTGTTCATGGAAGTGGCCTCCTGGCTCACACCGGGCAGCGGCACCATCCAGGACCAGGAACAGTGGTACTGGATGGTCAACGCCGGGATGCTGATGGTGTGCGCGGCCGTCGTCGTCGTATGCGTGGCACGCACGCACGCCAGGCGGCCCTGGGACGGTCTGCTGGTCGCCGTGGCGCCGGCCTTGGCGCTGACCGCGACCATCAACTGGGACCTGCTGGCGGTCGCTCTGACGGCCGCCGCGATGCTGATGTGGTCGCGGGGCCGCTCTCTCGCCTTCGGCGTCCTGCTGGGGCTCGCCACGGCCGCCAAGCTCTATCCCGTCTTCCTGCTCGGCCCGCTGTTCCTGCTGTGCTGGCGGGCGGGCAAGTGGCGGGACTTCGGGAAGGCGCTGGGGGGTGCGGTCGTCGCCTGGCTGGTGGTGAACCTGCCGGTGATGCTCTTCGCCTTCCACGGATGGTCGAAGTTTTACACCTTCAGCCAGGAGCGGGGCGTCGACTTCGGGTCCTTCTGGCTGATCATGGCCCAGAACTCGAAGAACCCGCTCAGTACGGAGAACGTCAACCTCTTCGCCATGCTGCTGGTCCTGCTGTGCTGTGTGGGCATCGCGGTGCTCGCCCTGACCGCGCCGCGCCGCCCGCGGTTCGCCCAGCTCGCGTTTCTGATCGTCGCGGCCTTCATCATCACGAACAAGGTCTACTCGCCGCAGTACGTCCTCTGGTTGATCCCGCTCGCCGCCCTGGCCCGTCCGAAGTGGCGGGACTTCCTGATCTGGCAGGCGTGCGAGGTGGCGTACTTCCTGGGGATCTGGATGTACCTCGCGTACACGACCAGCGGAGACGCCCACAAGGGCCTGCCGACCGACGGCTACCACTGGGCCATCGGCCTGCATCTCCTGGGAACGCTGTATCTGTGCGCCGTGGTGGTGCGTGACATCCTCATGCCGGAGCGGGACGTGGTGCGCCGGGCGGGCGACGACGACCCCTCGGGTGGAGTGCTCGACGGTGCCGAGGACGTATTCGCCCTCGGCCCCGCCGCCCATCCGCCGCGGCACGCCGCCCACCTCGCGACACCGCACGTCGAGTGGGGGAGCCAGGACCAGGCCGGCGGTCCGGCCTGAGGGACGCCCGGGCGTTACGCCAGGTTGGTCTCATTTCGCTGTGAGCGAACAACGCAGTGACGAGACGCGAAAAAGGCCGTACACGGAGGGTTCCGTGTACGGCCTTCGGCTGTCCCAGGGCTGTCAGCGGTCGACGATCCGGTCGAACTGCGTGGTGGTGTGCCGCAGATGGGCCACCAGCTCCTCGCCCACCCTCGGCTCCGAAGCCTCCGAGGGCACGAACAGGATCGAGACCTGCATGTGCGGCGGCTCGGCGAACCAGCGCTGCTTGCCGTCCCAGACGAACGGAGAAAG
The DNA here is from genome assembly GCF_041435115.1 of Streptomyces sp. NBC_00289. Taxonomy (NCBI): domain Bacteria; kingdom Bacillati; phylum Actinomycetota; class Actinomycetes; order Kitasatosporales; family Streptomycetaceae; genus Streptomyces; species Streptomyces sp. NBC_00289. The sequence continues at coordinate 5,191,594 of NZ_CP108046.1, forward strand.
GTTCCGGTTCACCGTGGCGAGGCCGGCGCGTGCGACCCCCTTGGCGCGCGGCATCACGCCGTGCAGGGCCTTGGGAGCCTCCAGGCCCACCCCGTGCGACGTACCGCCCGCCACGACCACCAGGAAGCCGTCGGAGGCGGCCTTCTGCTGCCGGTAGCCGAAACGGTCGCCCTTGGAGACACGCGTGACGTCCAGGACGGCCCCGCGGTACTCGGTGGCGTCGTGGTCCCCCAGCCACAGCCGCGTGCCGATGCGGGCGCGGAAGCGGGTCTGCGGAAACTGCTGCTGCAACCGGGCGAGATCCTCGGCCTTGAGGTGGCTGACGAACATCGTGTGCAACGGCAGCCTGGCCGCGCGCAGTCGGTCCATCCAGCCGATGACCTCCTCGACGGCGTCCGAGCCGTCGGTGCGGTCCAGCGGCAGATGGATCGCGAAGCCCTCGAGACGGACGTTCTCTATGGCAGCGTGCAGCTGCGGCAGTTCCTGTTCGCTGATGCCGTGCCGCTTCATCGAGGACATCACCTCGATGACCACGCGGGCCCCCACGAGGCCGTAGACGCCGTCGATCGACGACACCGAGCGGATGACCCGGTCCGGCAGCGGCACGGGCTCCTCGCCGCGGCGGTAGGGCGTCAGCACCAGCAGGTCACCGCCGAACCAGTCCTTGATACGCGCGGCTTCGTAGGTCGTGCCGACGGCGAGGACGTCCGAGCCCAGGCGTGTGGCCTCCTCCGCCAGGCGCTCGTGTCCGAAGCCGTAACCGTTGCCCTTGCAGACCGGCACGAGCGCGGGGAACTGCTCCTGCACGTGCTTGTGATGCGCCCGCCAGCGCGCGGTGTCGACGTAGAGGGTGAGCGCCATGGCCGGCCCTGGAACCTTTCTCGTGGCTGCGGTGTATCAGAGGTATGGAACCAAACAGCGAGGCGTCAGCGGCGCGACATGTAGATGTCCAGCGCCTTGTGGAGCAGCTTGTTCAGCGGGAAGTCCCACTCGCCGAGGTACTCGGCCGCCTGGCCGCCCGTGCCCACCTTGAACTGGATCAGGCCGAAGAGGTGGTCGGTCTCGTCCAGCGAGTCGGAGATGCCCCGCAGGTCGTACACGGTCGCGCCGAGCGCGTAGGCGTCCCGCAGCATCCGCCACTGCATCGCGTTCGAGGGCCGGACCTCGCGGCCGATGTTGTCGGAGGCGCCGTAGGAGTACCAGACGTGCCCGCCGACGATCAGCATCGTGGCCGCCGACAGGTTCACGCCGTTGTGCCGGGCGAAGTACAGCCGCATCCGGTTGGGGTCCTCGTTGTTGAGGGCCGTCCACATGCGCTGGAAGTACGACAGGGGGCGCGGCCGGAAGTGGTCGCGCACAGCCGTGATCTCGTACAGGCGCTGCCATTCCTCGAGGTCCTGGTAACCACCCTGGACGACCTCGACGCCGGCCTTCTCGGCCTTCTTGATGTTGCGGCGCCACAGCTGGTTGAAGTTCGCGTGGACCTCTTCCAGAGAGCGGTTGGCCAGCGGCACCTGATACACGTACCGGGGCTGCACGTCGCCGAAGCCGGCGCCGCCGTCCTCGCCCTGCTGCCAGCCCATACGGCGCAGCTTGTCCGCGACCTCGAAGGCGCGCGGCTCGATGAAGTCGGCCTCGATGTCGCGCAGTCGCTTCACGTCGGGGTTCTGGATGCCCTGCTTGATGGAGGGGGCCTCCCAGCGCCGGATGATCACCGGCGGGCCCATCTTCACCGAGAAGGCGCCTTGTTGCTTGAGATGCGCGAGCATCGGTTCCAGCCACTCGGTGAGGTTCGGCGCGAACCAGTTGATGACCGGGCCCTCGGGAAGGTAGGCCAGGTATCGCTTGATCTTGGGCAGCTGCCGGTACAGGACGAGGCCGGCGCCGACCATGTCGCCGGTGCGGCCGTCGAACCAGCCGAGGCTCTCGGAGCGCCACTCCCCCTTCACATCAGCCCAGGCCGGAACCTGCATGTGACTCGCCGACGGCAGGCTCTGGATGTATGCCAGATGCTGCTCGCGACTGATGGTCCTCAGGGTCAGGCTCATTCGGGGCGCTCCTCGGGCTGGTGTGTCCCCATGGGTACAGGGGCTCCTGGCTCTCGCGGCGAAGCCTACTGCGCCCGGAGAGCGCTCCGACTGGGCGTACGGCACCTTCGCCTCGGCCTGTGGGCCGCCGAGCCGTTCAGCGGTGCGTTGTGCGGTGTTCGGAGAGCGGTGTCCCTGGCGTCAGCCGATGACCCCGCCGAAGAGCCCACCGTGCGCCATGCCGAGGAAGAAGCCGACCGCGCTGGCGCCGAGACCCACAATGAGTCCGAAGCGTTCGCGGGTCGTCTCCGAGATCCACTGGCCGTACGCGCCGATGAGGATCCCCACCAGGCCGGCCCATGAGCTGACCAGGTGCAGACTGTCGAAAATCGCCGTGATGACGGCCGTCAGTCCGAGCACCAGGGTCACCACGAGCAGCGTGTCCTGGAGCGGATGGGGCCGGCCGTCCGTGGCGAAAAGGCCTCCGACGGTGTTGGGTCGCATTGCTTGTGCCATAGGGCACCTCCTGCGGAAGACGGCGCATCGTAGCGCCATGCACACCCGATGTGTACAGACTGACGGTCCTGGGGGCCGGATTTCAACCGGAAGCGTGTGTGCGGGTACTCTGTACCCTCTGCACCGGTGTCTGCCCACGTCACGCCAGGGAGTCCTGCAAGGAACCCCCGATTGTCAGTGGCGGCCGATACCGTTGCGTACGCATCACAACCCTCCTGCCACGGAACGACCGTGGCCGCTGAGTCCAAAGGAGGTGGGTTCCACATGCGTCATTACGAGGTGATGGTCATCCTCGACCCCGATCTCGAGGAGCGCGCTGTCTCCCCGCTGATCGAGAACTTCCTCTCCGTCGTCCGTGAGGGCAACGGAAAGGTGGAGAAGGTCGACACCTGGGGCCGTCGTCGTCTCTCGTACGAGATCAAGAAGAAGCCTGAGGGCATCTACTCGGTCATCGACCTGCAGGCCGAGCCTGCGGTCGTCAAGGAGCTCGACCGCCAGATGAACCTGAACGAGTCGGTCCTCCGGACCAAGGTCCTCCGCCCCGAGACCCACTGAGCCTCCCGCTCAGCTGATCTCGGGATTCGAGTAGCAGCAGCACTAGCAGCCAGCAGCAAACCCGCCGAGAGGTTCCCCCATGGCAGGCGAGACCGTCATCACGGTCGTCGGCAATCTTGTCGACGACCCCGAGCTGCGCTTCACCCCCTCCGGTGCGGCGGTCGCGAAGTTCCGTGTCGCGTCCACTCCCCGCACCTTCGACCGTCAGACGAACGAGTGGAAGGACGGCGAAAGCCTCTTTCTGACCTGCTCGGTCTGGCGTCAGGCGGCGGAGAACGTCGCGGAGTCGCTCCAGCGAGGCATGCGCGTCATCGTGCAGGGCCGGCTGAAGCAGCGGTCCTACGAGGACCGTGAGGGTGTCAAGCGCACGGTCTATGAGCTTGACGTCGAGGAAGTTGGTGCCAGCCTGCGCAGCGCCACGGCCAAGGTCACCAAGACCGCCGGTCGCGGTGGGCAGGGTGGCTACGGCGGCGGTGGCGGCGGCGGCGCCCAGGGCGGCGGCGGTTGGGGCGGTGGCTCCGGCGGCAGCGGTCAGCAGGGCGGCGGCGGTGCTCCCGCCGACGACCCGTGGGCGACCGGCGGGGCTCCCGCCGGTGGCAACCAGGGCGGCGGCGGTGGCGGCGGCTGGGGTGGAAACTCCGGCGGCGGCAGCGGTGGCAGCGGCGGCGGCTACTCGGACGAGCCCCCCTTCTAGGGACGGGTTCGTACCCAAACTTCTTGATCACACAGGAGAAACACCATGGCGAAGCCGCCTGTGCGCAAGCCTAAGAAGAAGGTCTGCGCTTTCTGCAAGGACAAGGTCACGTACGTGGACTACAAGGACACGAACATGCTGCGGAAGTTCATTTCCGACCGCGGCAAGATCCGTGCCCGCCGCGTGACCGGCAACTGCACGCAGCATCAGCGTGACGTCGCCACGGCTGTCAAGAACAGCCGTGAGATGGCGCTGCTGCCCTACACCTCCACCGCGCGCTAAGGGAAGGGTGACCGACAAATGAAGATCATCCTCACCCACGAGGTCTCCGGCCTCGGTGCAGCGGGCGACGTCGTCGACGTCAAGGACGGTTACGCTCGCAACTACCTGATCCCGCGGAAGTTCGCTATCCGCTGGACCAAGGGCGGCGAGAAGGACGTCGAGCAGATTCGTCGTGCTCGCAAGATCCACGAGATCCAGACCATCGAGCAGGCCAACGCTGTGAAGGCCCAGCTCGAGGGCGTCAAGGTCCGTCTGGCTGTCCGCTCCGGCGACGCCGGTCGTCTCTTCGGTTCCGTCACCCCGGCCGACATCGCTTCCGCGATCAAGGCTTCCGGTGGCCCCGAGGTCGACAAGCGCCGTATCGAGCTGACCTCTCCGATCAAGACCCTGGGCGCCCACGAGACGTCCGTGCGTCTGCACCCCGAGGTCGCCGCCAAGGTGAACCTCGAGGTCGTCGCGGCCTGATCGTCGCGTTCGGCTCAACAGCTGCGAGAAGGGGCCACACCCACCCGGGTATGGCCCCTTCTTCGTGTCCGCAAGCGATCGGACGGCGACCGTGTTTCACGTGAAACGCCGGTTTCACGTGAAACGGTCAGCGTGTCGCGCCTGTCACGATCCACCGCCCCGATCGGGCACGCAGCCAGAGGGTCAGCATCCGCACGGTCATCATCAGCGTCATCGCACCCCAGAGCGCGGTGAGTCCACCACCGAGTACGGGGATGAGCAGGGCAACAGGCGTGAAGATCACCAGGGTGAGCACCATCGCCCAGGCCAGATACGGTCCATCGCCCGCGCCCATCAGGACGCCGTCCAGGACGAAGACGACTCCGCAGATCGGCTGGGAGAACGCCACCATGAGCAAGGCCGGCAGTGCGGCGCCCTTGACCACCGAGTCGCTGGTGAACAGGGGCAGGAAAAGTGGTCGGCTGACCACCACGAGCAGCGCGAGTACCACTCCTGCCGCGATGCCCCACTCCACCATCCGGCGACAGGCGGCACGTGCTCCCTGTGGATCGTCGGCTCCCAGGTAGCGCCCGATGATGGCCTGCCCGGCGATGGCGATGGCGTCCAGGGCGAAGGCGAGCAGGCTCCACAGGGACAGGATGATCTGGTGGGCGGCGATGTCGGCGTCTCCGAGACGGGCCGCGACAGCCGTGGCGATCATCAGGATGGCCCGCAGCGACAGTGTGCGGACCAACAGCGGTACGCCGGCTTGGGCGGAGGCCTTGATCCCGGCGGTGTTGGGACGCAGTGAGGCGCCGTGCTTGCGGGCCCCACGGACAACTACGGCCAGATAGACCAGGGCCATCCCGCACTGAGCGATGACGGTTCCCCAGGCGGAGCCCGCGATACCGAGGCCGGCGCCGTAGACGAGTCCTATGTTGAGGGCGCCGTTGGCGATGAAGCCTCCGACGGCCACGTAAAGCGGGGTCTTCGTGTCCTGGAGTCCGCGCAGAACGCCGGTCGCCGCCAGGACGACGAGCATCGCCGGGATGCCCAGGGCTGAGATCCTCAGGTAGGTGATCGCATACGGGGCGGCCGTGTCGGAGGCACCGAAGAGCTCTACGATGGACGGCGCTGTCGGGAGCACGATGGCGATGACCGCGGCGCCGATCAGCAGTGCCAGCCAGATGCCGTCCATGCCCTGGCGGATGGCGGCCCCGAGGTCGCCGGCCCCGAGGCGGCGGGCGACGGCTGCCGTGGTGGCGTAGGCGAGGAAGACGAAGACGCTGACGGCAGTCGTGAGGAGTGCCGAGGCGACGCCGAGTCCCGCTAGTTGGGCCGTGCCGAGATGGCCCACGATCGCGCTGTCGACCATGACGAAGAGGGGCTCGGCGACGAGTGCGCCGAAGGCCGGGACGGCCAATGCGACGATCTCTCGATCGTGTTGTCGCCGGGCGGCCCTGGAGGTCGCGGGAGCCTGTGTCATGAGCACCAATGTAATCGTCCACAGGTAAGAGATGCAATTGAGTTGGGACCCTTACTTGCCGTCCCCCGGCGCCCGTCGTCGCGCACCGTTCGAAGCGAACTTGGTCCGAGTGGGGAAGTTTTTCTTCTGCACAGCCAGTGGACGGGAAAGATGCAGGTCAGAGCGGGTTGCCTGACGGGAGCGAGGGCTTGTTCACAGGCCTGTCCACCGGGTCGTGCACAGGTTTTGGGGAGTTCTCCACAGCATCCGGGCCGTCGTCCACATGGCCTGTGGATAACCAGATTGGCTGACGGTGCCCGCGGGCCTAACGTGGTGCGGCACCCGCTCTGTCCGTCTGCCTTGGAAAACGTCACAAAACCGACGCGCCAGAACCGGAGTTGGGGCTCTCAGTTGTCAGTGGCGTGCCGTAGAACAGAGGGGCACGCCGAGGTCCGCTCGGCGGACGGGAGGAGGTGGCTCGGTGAGTATTTCCGAGCCCTTGGACGACCCGTGGGCCGACAGCGGTCCCAGTGATCGTCTGCCTGCCTCCCGACGCCGCGGTGAAGGCGGCCGGGGACGCGACGAGCAGCATGACCGCGGCCGGGAGAACGGGTCCTGGGACGGCGGTGGCTCGTCCTTCGAGCGCGTCCCACCACAGGACCTGGATGCCGAGCAGTCCGTGCTCGGCGGAATGCTGCTGTCCAAGGACGCCATCGCGGACGTCGTCGAGGTCCTCAAGGGCCACGACTTCTACAAGCCCGCACATGAGACGGTCTATCAGGCGATCCTCGACGTCTACGCCAAGGGCGAGCCCGCCGACCCCATCACGATCGCCGCGGAGCTCACCAAGCGCGGGGAGATCAACAAGGTCGGCGGCGCCTCGTATCTGCACACTCTCGTCCAGACCGTGCCAACGGCGGCGAACGCCGAGTACTACGCGGAGATCGTCCACGAGCGTGCGGTCCTGCGGCGTCTGGTCGAGGCCGGCACCCGCATCACGCAGATGGGGTACGCGGCGGACGACGACGTCGACGAGATCGTCAACCGGGCCCAGGCCGAGATCTACGCGGTCACCGAGCAGCGCACCAGCGAGGACTATCTGCCGCTCGGCGACATCATGGAGGGTGCGCTCGACGAGATCGAGGCGATCGGCTCACGCAGCGGGGAGATGACCGGTGTGCCCACGGGCTTCACCGACTTCGACTCGCTGACCAACGGCCTGCACCCGGGCCAGATGATCGTCATCGCCGCCCGTCCGGCCATGGGTAAGTCGACGCTCGCGCTGGACTTCGCTCGAGCCGCGTCCATCAAGAACAACCTGCCCAGCGTCATCTTCTCCCTCGAGATGGGCCGGAACGAGATCGCGATGCGTCTGCTGTCCGCCGAGGCCAGGGTCGCGCTGCACCACATGAGGTCGGGCACGATGACCGACGAGGACTGGACGCGACTGGCCCGCCGGATGCCGGACGTCTCGGCCGCCCCGCTCTTCATCGACGACTCTCCGAACCTGTCCATGATGGAGATCCGCGCCAAGTGCCGACGTCTCAAGCAGCGCAATGACATCAGGCTGGTCGTGATCGACTACCTGCAACTGATGCAGTCCGGCGGCTCCAAGCGCGCCGAGAACCGTCAGCAGGAGGTCTCGGACATGTCCCGGAACCTCAAGCTCCTGGCCAAGGAGCTGGAGGTTCCGGTGATCGCGCTCTCGCAGCTCAACCGTGGTCCCGAGCAGCGTACGGACAAGAAGCCGATGGTCTCCGACCTGCGTGAGTCCGGTTCGATCGAGCAGGATGCCGACATGGTCATCCTGCTGCACCGGGAGGACGCCTACGAGAAGGAGTCGCCCCGGGCCGGAGAGGCCGACCTGATCGTGGCCAAGCACCGAAACGGTCCGACGGCGACGATCACGGTCGCCTTCCAGGGTCACTACTCGCGGTTCGTGGACATGGCGCAGACCTGAGTCCGCCGCCCCGGGACAAATGGGCTCGACGGCGGAGTCCTCCAGGGGATGGACTGGGGGCATGACGACACCTCAGGAAGAGCTGCTCCCCGGTACCCGCCGGGCGCTGCTGCACCGCATCGCGGTGGCCCAGGCGGAAGGGCGCGCACCGTCGCTGGTGGCCGCGGTGGTACGGGACGGCCGCGCCGTGTGGCACGGGGCGCGGACCTCGGTGGAGGGCCACGGGCCGGACGAGAACGTGCAGTACCGGATCGGCTCGATCACCAAGACCTTTACCGCCGTGCTCGTCATGCGGCTGCGGGACGAGGGTGTGCTCGACCTCGGGGATCCGCTGGAGAAGCACGTGCCGGGCACCAGCACGGGGGAGGTGACCGTCGCGCAACTGCTGGCGCACACGAGCGGATTGGCGGCCGAGTCGCCCGCTCCGTGGTGGGAACGCAGTCCTGGGGCTCTGCGTCCTTCACTCGCCGACGTGCTGGGTGATCAGCCCTTCCGGCATCCGGTCGGCCGCCGCTTCCACTACTCGAACCCCGGCTACACGCTGCTGGGCGCGCTCGTCAAGAAGCTGCGGGGAGCTCCCTGGGAGGAGGTCCTGCGGGACGAGGTGCTCGATCCTCTGGGCCTTGATCGCACGGGCGTGCGTCCGCAGGCGCCTCACGCGGGCGGCTGGGCGGTCCACCCCTGGGCCGACGCGATGTTGTCCGAACCGGCTGAGGACCTCGGTCGAATGGCTCCGGCCGGTCAGCTCTGGTCGACGACCGGCGACCTGGCACGGTTCGCCGCGTTCCTGACGCGGGGGGACGACCGGGTGCTGCGTGCGCGGAGCGTTCAGGAGATGCGGACGCCCGCCGCGCCGGCCGAGGCCGCGGACGTCGTGGACGGTGCCACCTACGGGCTCGGGTTGCAGATCCAGCACCGGGACGGCCGGCTGCTCGTGGGGCACTCGGGTTCGCTGCCCGGCTTCCTGGCGAACCTCACCATCAGCGTGGCGGACGATGTCGCCGCGGTGGCGCTGGCCAACTGCACCTCGGGCCCGATGCTGTCGACCGTGGCCGCGGACCTCGTGCGGATCGTCGCCGAGGCGGAACCACGTATCCCGGACCCCTGGCGGCCCTTGGCCGAAGTCGATCCATCGGCGCTGGAGTTGACGGGCCAGTGGTACTGGGGGACGTACGGCTTCGCCCTGCGGTTGACGGCAGACGGGCTGGCTTCGCTCGAGCCCTTGGCCGGCAACGGCCGCCGCTCTCGCTTCCGTCCGAACGGTGACGGCACGTGGACGGGTCTGGAGGGCTACTACGCGGGAGAGCTCCTGAAGGCCGTACGACGTCCTGACGGGTCCGTGGACCATCTGGACCTCGGCTCCTTCGTGTTCACCCGTCAGCCGTACGACGAGGGGGCCTCTGTCCCGGGTGGAGTGGATCCCGAGGGGTGGCGGGGCTTCCGCTAGGACAGTCGCTGGGGGCGCCCGTGCCGTGAGTGCGGCCTGTTTCACGTGAAACAGGCCGCTTCGCCTGCTCGAACCGCGTTCACAGTTGGAGCTTGAAGCCGACGTGTGAGGCCGTGAAACCGAGCCGCTCGTAGAAACGGTGGGCGTCCGTGCGGGTGGCGTCGGAGGTCAGCTGCACCAACTGGCACCCCTGACGCCGGGACTCATCGACCGCCCACTCGATGAACAGGGTCCCCAGGCCGCTGCCGCGCTCGTCGGTATGGATGCGAACCCCCTCGATGACCGACCGGGTGGAGCCGCGACGCGACAGCCCCGGGATCACCGTGAGCTGGAGCGTACCGACGACGCGGCCCGCGCGGACGGCGACGACCAGGTGTTGGTTCGGGTCGGACGAGAGGCGCTCCAGTGCCGCCAGGTACGGCGTCAGATCGTCGGGGGACTCCCGCTGGGCTCCCAGGGGGTCGTTGGCGAGCATCGCCACGATCGCCGCGATGTCGTCCTTCGTGGCGGGCCGTATCTCAAGATCTCCCATGCCCGCACCCTACGTAGCCGACGTCCCGGAATGGTGCTTCTCACGCTGCCGCGGGAGCGTTGAGTGATTCCACGACTCGGACCAGTGGGGCGAGTTCCGGGCTCTTGGCCGCTTCGTCGAGTGCCTCGCGGAGGGCGGCGTCGTTGGTGGGCCGTGCCTGTTCAAGGAGCGCGAGGCCGGCGTCCGTGACGTCGGTGTAGATGCCGCGCCGGTCGGTGGGGCACAGGTACCGGGAGAGCAGGCCGCGGTCCTCGAGCCGGGTGACCAGTCGGGTGGTGGCGCTCTGGCTGAGGACAACCGCGTCGGCGACCTGCTTCATCTGTAGATGGCCCCCCTCGCCGTCGTGTTGGCGGCTGAGCACGTCGAGCAGGGAGTACTCGCGCACGCTCAGATCGTGGCCGCTCTGCAGTGCGCGCTCGATGTGGGCCTCGATCCTCCCGTGCAGGAGCGAGAGGGCGCACCAGCCCTGTGCGAGGGCGGTGAGCGCGGGGTCCGTGGCGGTCATGGGCGTTCCTCCGTCCAGGAGCGGCTTCCCCTCAGGATACGTCAACTCCGCGATAGTCGGCGTTTGCATATAGCCCGCGTGTGCAATTAACGTGAACGGTGCTTGACGAGCTTCTGCAATCTTCTGGAAGGTGCCTGCACATGCCGCTCGCGCTTCTGGCCCTCGCGATCGGGGCCTTCGGAATCGGGACGACCGAGTTCGTGATCATGGGTCTGCTGCCCGAGGTCGCCGGCGATTTCGGTGTCTCGATTCCCACCGCCGGCTTCCTGGTGACCGGCTACGCACTCGGCGTCATGCTCGGTGCTCCCCTGATGACCGTCCTCGGCACCAAGATCTCCCGTAAGCGGATGCTGATGCTGCTGATGGGCCTCTTCGTCGTCGGCAACCTGCTCTCCGCCCTGGCGCCGTCCTTCGCCGTCATGCTGATCGGCCGGGTCGTCGCCTCGCTCGCGCACGGTGCCTTCTTCGGTATCGGCTCGGTCGTCGCGGCAGACCTGGTCGCCCCGGACAAGAAGGCCGGGGCCATCGCGATGATGTTCACCGGACTGACCGTCGCCAACGTCGTCGGTGTCCCGCTCGGCACGCTCGTCGGGCAGTCGGTCGGCTGGCGGGTCACCTTCGGCCTCGTGGCCGGTCTGGGTGTCATCGGCCTGGTCGGCATAGCCAAGCTCGTCCCCGAGCTGCCCAGGCCACAGGGAGTGCGGCTGAGGCACGAACTGGCCGCGTTCAAGAACACTCAGGTCCTGCTCGCGATGGCGATGACCGTCCTCGGCTTCGGCGGAGTCTTCGCGGCCATCACCTACATATCGCCGATGATGACCCACGTCGCAGGCTTCGCCGACAGCTCCGTCACCTGGCTGCTGGTGCTCTTCGGCCTCGGCATGGTCGCCGGCAACCTCGTCGGCGGCAGGTTCGCCGACCGCGCCCTGATGCCTCTGCTGTACGTCTCCTTGGGGGCCCTGGCACTCGTACTGGCGCTCTTCACGCTCACCGCGCACCACAAGGCGGCGGCAGCCGTCACGATCACCCTCATCGGCGCCCTCGGGTTCGCCACCGTCCCGCCGCTTCAGAAGCGCGTACTCGACCAGGCGCACGGCGCGCCGACCCTGGCCTCGGCTGTGAACATCGGCGCCTTCAACCTCGGCAACGCGCTCTCCGCGTGGCTCGGCGGTCTCGTCATCGGGGCCGGCTTCGGATATACGGCTCCCAACTGGGTCGGCGCCGCCCTCGCCGTGGCCGCGCTGCTTCTCGCCTTCCTGTCGGCCGGCCTGGAGCGCCGTGACAACGTCCCCGCCACGGTCGTCGCGGACGCCTCGGTCGCCGAGCGGCGGGCCGCTGTCCACGGCTGAGCCGTAGCGCTCCCACCGGCGGTATCCAGCCGGGAACCGGCGTTCGCCGTACGGGGATGTCTCAGCCGGCTGCCACCGTCAACGGTGCGAACCGTCGGCTCCAGTCCCCGGGCAGCTCCGTGATGCCGTACGTCATGACCGCGTTGAAGGCGATGGACTCCAGACCACGCTGCTTGGCCCAGTCGAGCAGCTCTTCATGACGTACGTCGATATCGGTCCGCAGGGGGCGGTCGGTGCGGGCGGCGAGGGACGTGAGAAGCGCCTGCGCCGTCTCGGCGTCGTGGGCGATCAGCGGGCCCACGACATGGGTGTCCATGTTGGGCCAGGCAGCCGCGTATCCGATGATCCGCCCCTGTGCCTCGGCCACACGCAACTGGTCGGCAAAGGCGGGCAGACGGGTGACGATGTGTGTACGGTCGGCGCCGAACACCTCCTCGTCGAGCCGGAGGATCGAGGCGATGTCCTCGGCGGTGGCCGCACGCGTCACGACCTCGGGTTCCGGCCCACCGGGCCGAAAGCGGCCGTGCAGCATCTCGGCCCGTCCGATGACCTTGAAACCGAGCTCCTCGTAGAGCGGGCGCCCGTACGGTGTCGCGTGCAGAGTCAGGGGTGTCGGGCCCAGCTCGGAGACGACGTGACGCATCAGACGTCGGCCGACGCCCTGGCGAGCATGCCGTTCGGCGACCAGCACCATCCCGATGGCCCCGAGATCGGGGCGCTCCCGCGGCCCGTACTCCGTGACGACACAGGCGCTCACCAGGCCTCCGCCGGGGTCGTCGATGCCGTACCCCTTGCCGGCCGCGAGCAGGAGGCCCCACTTGTGCTCCTCGCGCGGCCACCCCCGGTCCTCGGACAAGTCGGCGCAGGCGGTGAGATCGCGAAGCGTCAGACGGCGGATGGGCAGAGCGGTGAGGGAGGGAGTCGGCACGCAGGTCAGGCTGTCGGACGGGCGCCCTCGGCGTCCACCTCTTTCCGACGGGACATACGAGCTTTTGGCCATGCGTGGCCAACCCCACAGCACGCGGCCAGACCTTGGGAGTTTCACGTGAAACATCGGCGAACGGCAGGCATCCGGCAATCTTCCGGGGGAGTGAGCGGCAGGTCCCACTAGCCTCTGGAAGCATGGCGAGACTTCATCTCTTCGACCTCGACGGCACATTGCTGCACGGAACCAGCGCGCCCGTGGAAATCTCGCGGCAGCTCGGACTGGAGGCAGAGACGCAGGCCCTCGACGAGGCTGTCCTGGCGGGGCTGATCACACCACCCCAGTACGCGACTCGGGTCCGTGAGCTCTGGACGGACCTCACGGAAGCCCATGTGACGGCGGCCTTCGAGAGTGCGCCCTGGTTGGCTCGTATTCGCGAGGTGTGGGCGGAGATCAGAGAGAGGGGCGACTACTGCGCGGTCGTGTCGCTCTCCCCGTCCTTCTTCGTGGAACGGCTGACCGGATGGGGTGCGCATGCCGCGTACGGATCACGGTTTCCCGCTGTTCCCTTCACCGAACCAGTGGACCCGTCCGGCGTCCTCAGCGCGGCGGCCAAGGTACTGATCGCCGACCGACTCTGTGCGGAGTTCGGCATACGGCGGGCCGACTGCGTTGCTTATGGCGACTCCTCGTCGGACAGGGAACTGTTCGGTGTGGTGCCGGTCTCCGTCGCGGTCAACGCGGACCGCCATCTGTCCGACGTCTCCACCCACTCCTACCGCGGCAAGGATCTGTGGGAAGCCTATGAATTGGTGCGCCACGCACGGTAGTTGAGCTATTCGCTGGGTTCACCCCCTTCTTCATTCAGGGTGAAGGAGGGGGTGGTTGTGGGCGGAGCGGTGGCCGGTATGGTCGACTCCGGTTCGCGGCGGGCGAGGAGTGCACATCCCGTGCGAACCGTGAACGAAGCAGTGCAGCCTGACGGGACGGAGAGATCGAAGGCCTGCGTTTTCGGTTGAACGACTGGGCATCCGGACCGGGTGGGACGATGCGGTGAGAGGACTGGGGCCAATGTCACACTCTCGCCTTACTTGTCCGTACGAAGCGCCAACGCACGTTGAATGTGGCCGTATCGGCCGGCGGCACCGAACGGAAAGGCAAGCCGTCTGCGGGGGAAGCAGGCACTCTCCGAACGCGGAGGTGCGCAGACCGACCGAAAGATGTTCGAGGCGAGGCACATCATGGACGCTCCGACCACCACGTCGGCCGACAACGGCACTTCAGGCGGTGCGGGCGGCTGGTTCACCCCACGCGTGCAGCCGGAGACGACGCACAGCAGCGGACAGGAGACCAACGAGGGCAGTCGTCTGGCGGCGCTGCGCCCCGTGGGCAGGACCGCGGCCGCCACTGGGACGAGTCCGGAGGGTGGAGGCGCTGCGCAGGCCTCCACCGCGGCCCGCGGAACCCCGCCCGCCCCCGCGTTCGACGATCGTCGAACGGACGCTGCCGTCACCGATCCCCACACCGTCCCCGCATTCACCGATCCCCGCACCGCGCTCGCACTCGGCCACCCCCAGGCCGCCCCGGCCGGCGCCGAGCCGGCCGCGCTACAGACGCCCCGGGCGTCGCCCCCCGCATCTGTGTCCACACCTGTCGAAGCACCGCTCACCCCCCACCGACTGCCTGCCCAACGGTCCGCCCCACCGATCCCGCCCGAGCCGAAGGTGCCCGCCCGCATCACCCGGGAACTTCCGGCCGAGCCCTCCCAGGACAGCGCCTCGCCGGATGCTGTCCTCATTCGCCGGACCATGGCCGAGGTCGCCCCCGTGGCCGACAAGGTCACCTCGTACTTCTACGCGTTGCTCTTCGTGCGCCACCCCGATCTGCGTTCGCTCTTTCCCGCCGCGATGGACACCCAACGGGACCGGCTTCTCAAGGCGCTGCTCACCGCGGCCGAGCACATCGACAACACCGAGGTGCTCGTCGCCTATCTGCAGAACCTGGGCCGGGGCCACCGCAAGTACGGCACCCGGGCCGAGCACTACCCGGCCGTCGGGGAGTGCCTGATCGGTGCGCTGAACAAGTACGCCTCGAGCGTCTGGAGCGCGGAGACGGAGGCGGCCTGGGTCCGGACGTACACGACGATCTCGCAGGTGATGATCGACGCCGCGGCCGTCAACGAACGCACCGCCCCGGCCTGGTGGTACGCGGAGGTCGTGGCGCACGAGCTGCGGACGCCGGACGTCGCGGTCGTCACCGTCCGCCCCGACCAGCCCTACCCCTTCCTCGCCGGTCAGTACGCGAGCGTGGAAACCCCCTGGTGGCCACGGATCTGGCGGCACTATTCCTTCGCCTCAGCGCCCCGCTCCGACGGTCTGCTGTCGTTCCACGTGAAGGCCGTCCCCGCGGGCTGGGTCTCCAACGCTCTGGTGCACCGCGCCCGGCTCGGCGACACCATCAGGCTGGGCCCGCCGAGCGGTTCCATGACCGTCGACCACACCACCGACAACGGGCTGCTCTGCCTGGGCGGCGGCACCGGCATAGCCCCGATCAAGGCGCTGGTCGAGGATGTCGCCGAGCACGGTGAGCGGCGGCCGGTCGAGGTGTTCTACGGCGCCCGTTCCGACCACGACCTGTACGACATGGACACCCTGCTCAGGCTCCAGCAGTCCCACCCCTGGCTATCGGTCCGCGCTGTCGTCGACCGGCAGGCGCAACTCCAGCTCCCGGACGCGATACGGGCGTACGGGCCGTGGCACGACTACGACGCCTATGTCTCGGGTCCGCCCGGAATGATCCGCAGCGGAGTGGATGCCCTGCGGGACATCGGCATCCCGGCACAACGCATACGGCACGACTCGGTGGAGGAGCTCGTCGCCGTCGGATCTTGACCCGCGCCCGCGCCCGCGCCCGCGCCGGCGTCAGCCCAGGTCCGGGGCCTGCATGGCGCGTACACCCTCGATGTTCCCGTCCAGGTAGTGCCGTAGGGACAGCGGCACGAGGTGGACGGAGGCGATCCCGACCCGGGTGAACGGCACCCGCACGATCTCGTACTCGCCGATGGGTTCGTCCATCTCGGGGCCGTGGCGTAGCGCCGTGTTCATGGATTCGAGGTTGCAGACGAAGAAGTGCTGCACCTTCACGCCGGTCGCGCCACCGTCCGCGCCGATGTGCTCGACGGTGTCGACGAAGCACGGCACGACGTTTGTGATCTTGGCGCCGAGTTCCTCGTAGACCTCGCGATGCAGTGCATGCACGACCGTCGGGTCCTCCGGCTCGACCCCGCCACCAGGCGTGACCCAGTAGGGATCCACGCCGGGCTTGGTGCGTTTGATCAGGATCAGGTCGTCGCCATCCAGCAGAACGGCACGGGCGGTGCGCTTGACCACGGGTCGGACGGTCATGGGAGGAATGTGGCCCGGCTGGTTCCACGTGAAACATCGCGAAAGGTCACCGACCGAGCTCAGGGCGTGATCTCTCGTGGCCCAGCCCCTCGATACCGGGGAAACGCGGCTCAGCACCAGTCGGCGGCCGTACGCAGCAGCCACTCATGGGCCCGCGCGATGTGCGGCATGGCCAGCGTGCCGGTACGGACGACCAGGAAGTACGTCCGTAAGGGTGGCACTGCCGGATCATGCAGAGCCAGGACGTCACCACGCTCCAGGGCCGCCGCGCACAGATAGCGGGGCAGCACCGCGAGGCCCGCGCCGGCTACCGCACAGGCGAGGACCGCCCGCAGGTCGGGAACGATGACGGTGCCCGGGGCGGCTGGGCGGGAGTCGAAGACGGAGGCCCAGTAGCGGGAGACGAAGGGGAGGGACTCGTGCACCTCGATCAACGGTGCCCGTTCCAGTGCGACCGCTCCGTCACGGCGAGGTTCCTCCAGACCGATCTCCCCGGCCCAGCGCGGGGAGGCCACCAGGATGTGCTCCTCGTCGCAGAGCGGAGTCGCCGTGAGCAGCGGTCCGCGCGGACGGGCCGTACAGATGGCCAGATCATGATGTCCGGCGGCCAGCCCCTCCAGGGTTTCCTCGGCATTCCCGAAGGAGGTGCGGAGGGCGAACCCCTGACCGTCCTCGCCGGTCAGTTCCGTCAGGGCGGGCAGTGCCCGCTCGGCGGTGAATTCGGGGGGACCGGCGAGGTGCAGGCTCCGTACGGAGGAGTCGTCGTCGAGCCCGGTCTCGGTGATTTCCACCAGGGCGTCGAGATGCGGCGCGGCCTTGTGCGCGAGCTCGTCTCCGATGCTCGTCGGTGTCACACCGCGGGCCTGGCGCAGGAACAACGGGCGGCCCAACTGCCGCTCCAGGGTGCGTATCTGCGAGGTGACGGCGGGCTGGGAGAGGCCGAGCAGAGCGGCGGCACGAGTGAAGGAGCCGGCCCGGTGCACGGTCACGAACGTGCGCAGTAAGGCCAGATCCATAGACGCCCTCCCCTTCCTGCCCTTTTTCCCGGCCCCCCGGCCGCGCCCAACTATAAATAAGTCGATAGGTCTCTGTCGCTACTGTGATTGGACACTGACACAGAGTCAACTAGCCTTGGGCGCGCGGTTCTTCGCGCGCAGAACCGGGACGGTCCGAGCCACGAGGGGGGAGGCTCGGACCGTCCGTCCATACGCGGCCGGGCACCGACAACCC
This sequence comes from Streptomyces sp. NBC_00289, assembly GCF_041435115.1. NCBI lineage: Bacteria > Bacillati > Actinomycetota > Actinomycetes > Kitasatosporales > Streptomycetaceae > Streptomyces > Streptomyces sp. NBC_00289. The sequence continues at coordinate 5,208,929 of NZ_CP108046.1, forward strand.
GCCGGTCAGTGCGCCGATTCGGCCAGCGCACGCAGCACGTCCGCCACCAGGTCCTGCGGATCCTCGGCTCCGACCGAGAGACGAATGAACCCCTCCGGCACCGCGTCCCCGCCCCAGCGGCCGCGCCGTTCGGCAGTGGACCGCACCCCGCCGAAGCTGGTCGCGTCGTCCACGAGCCGCAGCGCGTCGAGGAATCGGTCGGCATGCGCGCGCGTGGGCAGGGTGAAGGAAACCACGCACCCATAGCGGTGCATCTGCTGTGAGGCGATCTTGTACGAGGGATCGTCGGGCAGCCCCGGATACCGGAGCCCGGTCACCTCAGGCCGTCCCCGCAGCGCCTCGGCCAGGACGAGCGCGCTCGCGTTCTGCCGTTCGACCCGCAACTGGAGCGTGGCGATCGAGCGGTGGGCCAGCCAGGCCTCCATGGGCCCCGGGATCGCACCGACGATCTTCCGCCAGCGGCGCACGCCGGCCATGGTCTCGGCGTCGCGGCCGGTGACGTACCCGAGCAGGACGTCACCGTGCCCGGTGAGTTGCTTGGTGCCGCTCGCGACCGAGAAGTCGGCGCCGAGCTCCAGCGGGCGCTGCCCGAGCGGCGTCGCCAGCGTGTTGTCGACGGCCACCAGGGCGCCGCGCGTGTGTGCCGCCTCGACGAGTCTGCGGATGTCGCACACGTCCAGACCGGGGTTCGACGGGCTCTCGATCCACAGCAGCTTCGCGCCGTCGAGGACGTCGAGCTGCGCGTCGCCGCCGGTGGGAGCGGTGCGGACCTCGATGCCGTACGCCTCCAGTTGGGCGCGGACCAGGGGCAGCACCTGGTAGCCGTCGTTCGGCAGGACGACGCTGTCCCCGGCGCGCAGCTGGGAGAAGAGCACCGAGGAGATGGCGGCCATGCCGGAGGCGAACACGAGCGTCTGGACGCCGTCCTGCCCGGGCGCCTCCAGCTCGCCGATGGCCCGCTCCAGCAGGGTCCAGGTGGGGTTCTCGTCGCGGCCGTAGGTGTACGGGCCGGTGGGATCGCCCGGCAGGTGGAAGTGGGCGGCGAAGACCGGCCCGGGCAGTGTCGGCTCGTGCTTGACCGGCTCGGGCAACCCGGCCCTCACCGCGCGCGTGCCGTCCCCGCTGCCGTCCGCCGGGCCCTGTGTCTCCGTACCGCTCATGCCGCTCGTCCTTCCACGTGCTCACGTACCGCGGCGAGCAGACCGTCGCTCGCCGCCTCCACCATCTCAAGACACTCCTCGAAGCCGTCCATCCCCCCGTAGTACGGGTCCGGTACGTCCAGGTCCCCGGCGGCGGGATCGTACGAACGGAGCAACCGCACCTTCTCCGCGTCCTGAGCGGTGGGCGCGAGGCGGCGCAGGGCCCTGAGGTGGCCGGCGTCGAGCGCGAGGACGAGGTCTAGGCGGGAGAACCAGGACGCCTGGAACCGCCGGGCCGTGTGGCCGCTCCCATAGCCGTTGTCCTCGAGGACGGCGACGGTGCGCGGATCGGCACCGTCGCCCTCGTGCCACCCGTCGGTGCCGGCGCTGTCGACTTCGACCCGGCCGCCGAGCCCGGCCTCCCGCACGCGGGAACGGAAGACGGACTCGGCCATCGGCGAGCGGCAGATGTTGCCCGTGCAGACGAAGCAGACGCGATAGGACATGACGGACTCAGTCCCCGTCCGGCAGGACGACGTTCAGCGCCCAGGAGACGATCGAGATGATCAAGCCGCCCAGGACGGCGGTCCAGAAGCCGTCGACATGGAAGCTCAGGTCGAGCTTGTCGGCGAGCCACGAGGTGAGCAGCAGCATCAACGCGTTGACCACCAGGGTGATCAGGCCGAGCGTCAGGATGAACAACGGGAAGGTCAGCACCTTCACGACCGGCTTGACAAGGAAGTTCACCAGGCCGAAGACCAGGGCGACCAATATCAGGGTGGCGAACTCCTTGCCCGTGCTGTCACCGGCCAGAGTGATCTTGTCGAGCAGCCACACCGCGACCGCCAGGGCACCCGCGTTGGCGATCGTCTTGACTAGGAAATTCTTCATGTGTCTGATCGTGGCAGAAGAGATCGGTTACGAGTACGGGCGAGGGCGGACGAAGCAGATGAAGGCATTCCGGCTGGACGAACTGGAGGCGGAGCGCGCCGCCAATGATGGTGCCTACCTGCAGTTTCTGCGCGAACGGAACATGTCGGTCGGCCTGTACGCCCTGGACGCCGGTGAGCACGACCGGCAGCAGCCCCACAACCAGGACGAGGTCTACTTCGTGGTGAGCGGCCGCGCGGCGATCACCGTGGGCCTGGAGACCACTCAGGTGGCGCGCGGCAGCGTGGTGTACGTGCCGGCCGGTGTGGCCCACAAGTTCCACCACATCAGCGAGGATCTGCGGGTCCTGGTGGTCTTCTCTCCGCCCGAGAGCTGATCTGTCGCCTCAGGGTTCCCTAGGGGTTCGGTCAGGGGACGACAAGGGATGCGAGGCCCCCGTCGGGGCCCCTCCCGGCCCTAGCATCGAACGCAGGCACAAGCAGGACCTGGCATCAGAAGTGCGGGGGTCGACAGGACCCGGCACCGCGCGTGCAGGTCGTCGACGGAACCCGGCACAGCGACGGGCGGAGAGGTAAGGACAAGAGCGATGCGAGAGATCTTCGCGGGACTGCCCTGGTGGGTGAAGTGGGTTGCGGTGCCGGTCATCGCCCTGGTCGTGTTCGGCGGACTGATAGCCAGCGTCGTCGGCTTCTTCATCGGCCTGCTCTTCAAGGCACTGGTCTTCGTGGCCCTGGTGGGCGGACTGATCTACGTCGTACGGAAGTTCACGGCGAGTTCCTCGTCGCGGGGCGACTGGTGAGCCTCCCGGGCAACCGGTGACCGGTAACAGGAATCACCGGTTCCCTCGGGCGGGGGAAGTTTCACGGACAGGCCGTCTGCAAGCGGTGGCAGGCGGTTAAAGTCCGGGAACTCGACGCGGGGACCACCCCGCGAGCGGCGTACACCCCCTCCCGTGTGACCCGCACGGGCTGCCCCCTCGCACTTCGGGAGTGACCCTTGGCCACGGTAGACATCGCCCCTGCGGAAGCCCACGCACCGCCCGCAGCGGCCCACACCGCCGTCTCTTCCCCGGGGGCCCGCCTCCGGCCCCCCGAGCAGCCCACGCCCCCGCTACGGCCGCATCCGACGGCATCCGCGGCCCAGCGGCTCCCGGCGGCACTGCCCGAGCAACCGCACTCCTCCCCGCCCCACTCCGCCGCACCGCACGCGGCCACGCTCATCGGGTCCGTGCAGCGGGCGATGCGCCTGCTGGAATGTGTCGCCGAGCACGTGCACGGGGCCCCCGCCAAACAACTGGCCCGTGAGACCGGGCTGGCGCTCCCCACGGCATACCACCTGTTGCGCACCCTCGTGCACGAGGGCTATCTGCGCCGCGACAAGGGGCTGTTCTTCCTCGGTGAGGCGGCCGAGCGACTGGGCAGCAACGGAGCCCAGCAGAAACGTCGCAGCACGGTTGCCGACACGCTCGCGCACTGGCGCGATGCGATCGGCGTACCCGTGTACTACGCGATGTACCGCGACGGCGAGATCGAGATCATGTGCGTCGCCGACACCCCGGGCAATCCGGCGGTCGAGGAGTGGGCCGACTTCCGCGAGACCGGGCACGCGCACGCCATCGGGCAGTGCCTGCTGGCTCAGCTGGACGAGGACGCTCGGCGCGACCACCTCGACCGCTATCCCGTGCAGTCCGTCACTCCGTACACGGTGCGTGACGATCACACATTGCTCCGGCGTCTCCAGCACATGCGGCGGATGGATCCGGTGACCGAGCGGCAGGAGTACGCGCTGGGGACGGTGTGTGCGGCGATCCCGATCACCGTGGGCACCACGGCCGCCTCGATGGCCATTTCTCTCCCCTCCCATCAGGCCGATCGCCTCCTGGCGGCGGCCCGGCAACTGCAGGACGAGGTGGGTCGGCTCCTGGGGTCGCTGGCCATCTCTATCAGTATCTGAAAACTCACTCCTTGTGATCTGTTGTGTACTTTCTGCAAGATGCCTTCAATGTCAGAGGGTTGATTCCCGGCCAATCGACGGCATATGACGGGGTAGGCGATGCGCGAGTCCGTACAGGCAGAGGTCATGATGAGCTTCCTCGTCTCCGAGGAGCTCTCCTTCCGCATCCCGGTGCAACTGCGCTACGAGGCCGGTGATCCCTACGCAGTCCGGCTGACCTTCCATCTGCCCGGCGACGCGCCGGTGACCTGGGCTTTCGGTCGCGAGCTGCTGATCGACGGCGTGGGTCGGCCGTGCGGGGAGGGAGACGTGCGGGTCTCACCCGCCGACCCCGAGTCGCTGGGCGAGGTTCTGATCCGGCTACAGGTCAGCGGCGACCAGGCGCTGTTCCGCTCGTCGACGGCTCCGCTCATCGCCTTCCTGGACCGCACCGACAAGTTGGTGCCGTTGGGCCAGGAGGGTGCGATCGGCGATTTCGACGCCCACCTCGACGAGGCGCTGGACCGCATCCTGGCCGAGGAACAGAGCACGGGCTGATGCCGTACGGCGACGAGGTGGACTGAACTCTTCGCCGCACCGGGACGGGTGGCCGCGCAGCACGAGCCGGGGACCGCGAATCCGCCCGCGTCGGTGAACCGGGTGCGGTGCGGCCGTGCAGGAACGCTTCCGCCCCGGAGGCTTCACCGGCAGGAACGCTTCGGCCCCGGGTACTTCGCCGGCAGGACGCTTCCGTCCCGGCAGCTGCGCCGGCAGGGAATCCCTACGTCCCCGGTACTTCACGGCAGGAACGGTGAGGCGGCCGAGGCGGGCGGGACCGAACGCCTCGCACTGACCGTCCGCTTCAGCGGGACCGTCCGCTTCAGCGCTTGCGCCGCCGACCCCTGCCGCCACGCGCGGGAGCCTCCTGGGGCTCCGCCGTCACCGCCTCGGGATTCGGCCGGTCGGCGGCGACCACCAGGGCCGCGAGAGCCGTCGTGACGGGCACGGAGGCGACCAGGCCGATCGAGCCGACGAGCGTGCGCACGATCTCCTCCGCGACGAGTTCACTGTTGGCGACCGTCCCCACACTGCTCTGTGCGATGGAGAAGAGCAGCAACAGAGGCAGCGCCGCGCCCGCGTAGGCGAGCACGAGTGTGTTGACGACGGACGCGATGTGGTCGCGTCCGATGCGGATGCCCGCGCGGTACAGCCCACGCCGGCCCATCGACGGTTTCGCCTCGTGCAGCTCCCAGACCGCGGACGTCTGGGTGACCGTCACGTCGTCGAGGACACCGAGCGAGCCGATGATGATGCCGGCGAGCAGCAGACCGCTCATGTCGATCGACGGGAACAGGCCGTGGATCAGGCCGGTGTTGTCGTCCGTGTTGCCGGTGAGCGCGGCCCAGCCGTTGAACAACGAGCCGAGTACGCCGATCAGCACCAGCGAGATGAGGGTTCCGAGCACGGCGACCGACGTACGGGCCGACAGACCGTGGCACAGATACAGGGCGATGAGCATGATGGCGCTCGCCCCGACCACGGCCACGGCCAGCGGATTCGAGCCCTGCAGAATCGCAGGCAGGATGAACAGGGTCAGCACCAGGAAGCTGGCGGCCAGCGCCACCAGCGCCATGATGCCGCGCAGCCGTCCCACCACCACGACGGCCACCGCGAAGATGCCGGCGAGCAGGGCCATGGGGAACCTGCGGTTCACGTCGGTGACGGAGTACTGCAAATCCTTGGGTGCGGAAGGCTCGTAGGCGACCACGACCTTCTCACCCTCGTGCAACTGCCGTGACTGGTCCGGCTGGACGATCTCCGTGAACGTACGGCCCTTGTCGTCACCGGTGTCGACCCGGATCGTCGCCTTCTTGCAGGTCCCGTTCGCCTGCTGCTGGGCGGACGAGCCCTCGGCGGTGGAGGTGTCACCTGTCGGTGCGCCCCCGGAGGCGTTCACCGACGCACAGCTCACGCTCACCACCTCGGTGACCGTGGCGTGCTGGGTCTGGCGGTCGAAGCCGACACCGGTGCGCTCGTGTGCCGGGGCGCCGCCGGGCCACAGCACCACGAGCCCGACCACCACCGCCATGCCGAACGGGATGAGGATCGCCGCGATGACCTTGCGCAGATGCTTGGACACGGGTGCGGCCGGCCCGTGACTGTGCGAGTGCCCGTGGCCGCCACCGGAGCCCGAGCCGTGCCCGTCGTCGGAGCCGTGGCCGGACCCGCCGCTGGGGCCCGGTCCGTGGGCGTGCCCGCCACCGGAGCCGTGGTGGACGCCACCCGCGAAGTTGTGGCCGGGTCCGAGGCCGTGGTTGTGCCCGTCGCCCTGGCCGTCTCCTCGGCCGGGCCCGCGGGGCGGCTCGGACGGCGGGTACGGGGGCTGATGCGTCGTGGTCACCGACCGATCATCGCAAGAACGGCAGGGGCCCTCTGTTCACCGCGCCCGAATTGACGCTAGCGTGGAGTCACCTTTGCACACGCGGGAGCTCGGAGCACCGGGCTGAGAGGGCGCTGACCTCCGTCTTTGCGGTGTTTCACAGGGACGTCACCCGAACCGAGTGATGTTTCACATGAAACATCGGCAGACGGACATCGCTGCGTCGACCGCCGAACCTGTTACCGGGTAATGCCGGCGTAGGGAGTAGGTCTCATGACCAACAAGGACGCACGCACGCCTGCCTCCACGCAGATTCCGACGGATCCTTCGAAGGAGGGCGCGACCAGCGGGGAGAGCGGGAAGTCCATCGGCTGGCACAAGGGGTATGTCGAGGGCTCACGCCCCGACCTGAGGGTGCCGGTCCGTCAGGTGCACCTCACCAACGGGCAGTCGGTCACGCTGTACGACACCTCGGGCCCGTACACCGATCCCCTCCTCGACACCGACGTCCGCCGGGGCCTGCCTCCGCTGCGGGAGAACTGGATCGTCGCCCGTGGCGACACCGAGGAGTACGCAGGCCGTCCCGTCCGGCCCGAGGACGACGGCGTCAAGCACACCTCACCGCGAGGCGGTCTGCGCAACCTCGACGCTGTCTTCCCCGGACGGCCGCGTCAGCCGCGCCGCAGCCGTGACGGCGAGGCGGTCACGCAGCTGGCCTACGCGCGCCGCGGCGAGGTCACACCCGAGATGGAGTACGTGGCCATCCGGGAGAACGTGGCACCCGAGGTGGTCCGCGAGGAGATCGCGGCGGGGCGTGCGGTGTTGCCGGCCAACGTCAACCACCCGGAGATCGAGCCGATGATCATCGGCAAGCGGTTCCTGGTGAAGGTCAACGCCAACATCGGGAATTCCGCGGTGACTTCCTCTATCGAGGAAGAGGTCGAGAAGATGACCTGGGCGACCCGCTGGGGCGCCGACACGGTCATGGACCTGTCCACCGGCCGCAACATCCACACCACTCGGGAATGGGTGCTGCGCAACTCCCCCGTTCCCATCGGCACGGTGCCGCTCTACCAGGCTCTGGAGAAGGTCGACGGGCGCGCCGAGGAGCTGACCTGGGAGATCTACAAGGACACGGTCGTCGAACAGGCCGAGCAGGGCGTGGACTACATGACCGTCCACGCGGGCGTGCGCCTGCCGTACGTACCGCTGACGGCGAACCGCAAGACCGGCATCGTCTCCCGTGGCGGTTCGATCATGGCCGCCTGGTGCCTCGCGCACCACCGCGAGAGTTTCCTGTACGAGAACTTCGAGGAACTCTGCGAGATCCTCGCCGCCTACGACGTCACGTACTCGCTCGGCGACGGCCTCAGGCCGGGCTCGATCGCGGACGCCAACGACGAGGCGCAGTTCGCGGAGTTGCGGACGCTCGGGGAACTCAACCGGACAGCCAAGCGTTTCAACGTACAGACCATGATCGAAGGCCCGGGACATGTCCCGATGCACAAGATCAAGGAGAACATCGACCTTCAGCAGGAGATCTGCGATGAAGCTCCGTTCTATACCCTCGGCCCGCTGACGACGGACGTCGCGCCGGCGTACGACCACATCACCTCCGGCATCGGCGCCGCGATGATCGCCTGGTGGGGCACGGCCATGCTCTGCTACGTCACGCCCAAGGAGCACCTGGGCCTGCCCAACCGTGACGACGTCAAGACCGGAGTCATCACGTACAAGATCGCCGCCCATGCGGCCGATCTCGCCAAGGGCCACCCGGGTGCGCAGGAATGGGACGACGCGCTCTCCGACGCCCGGTTCGAGTTCCGCTGGGAGGACCAGTTCAACCTGGCCCTCGATCCGGACACGGCCCGGGAGTTCCACGACGAGACGCTGCCCGCCGAACCCGCCAAGACGGCTCACTTCTGCTCGATGTGCGGGCCGAAGTTCTGCAGCATGAAGATCTCCCAGGACATCCGCCGCGAACACGGCGGATCCCGGGAGGCGGTCGAGGAGGGGATGGCTCAGAAGTCGAAGGAGTTCGCGGCGGCCGGCAACCGGGTCTATCTGCCGGTCGTCGACTGATCCCGAGGCACGCACGGTCGGCCGACGGCCGGGTGTCCGGCTTGCGCTCCCCGAGGCGGGGTCCTCCGATGCGGAGGGGTGCCCCGGGGCGGGGGCGCAAGCCGAGGGCTACTCCGGCTGGTGGTCCGGTCCTCCGAAGTCCGGGCTGGTGTAGTCCGGGCTCGTGAAGCTCGGACGCGGACTCGCGGGACCGTCGTCGGGGCTGCTGAAACCCGGGCGGCCGTAACCGAGGTGCGGCATGCGGTTGATCGGCGCCTGCGGTGCCGCACGGTGCAGTGCGGCGCTGCCGGGGTCGGCCAGTGCCTCCCGTAGGAAAGGCAGGATGCCGCGCTCCAGCAGGGCTTCGCGCCAGGTCTCCCCGGCCCGGGCCACTTCCGCGCTCATCTCGCCGTACGGTCCGGCGGTGAGTGAGGGCCTGTTGCGCAGAGCCGTGAGCAGCAGCCCGACGGCGGCGACCAGGATGGCGGCCGCGGTGACGGCGCCGAACACCCAGCCGGCGGTGATCATGGTCTGGGCGAACGCCGGCTCGGGGTCCAGCATTTTCAGGATGTAACCCACGAGCAGGAAGATCGCCGCGGCGGTTCCGGCGAGGACGGGGGCCAGGACCGCGACGACGGCGACGGCGCCCGCGCCGGCCGTCTCGGCGACCTCTCCCATGGTGGTGGCGAGCCCCATCGCGCTCGCGCCCGGCTCCAGGGGGCCGGTTTCGCGAACAGACGAGGGGGTGGACGGCGCCGGCTGGCGTAGTTCCTCGCGGACCTTCACGTAGTGCTGGTACTCGGTCGCCGCGGCCGCCGTGATGAGTGCGGTGGCGTTGAGCGCCATGGTGCGCAGCTGTTCGGTGTTGAGCCGCTGTCCGACAGCGGCCAGTTCCGGGCGGTGTGGGGCGGAGCGCAGCGCCTCATCGAGGATCCGCTCGTATTCCTGGCGGTCCTCGCTCAGCAGGTGCTGCGGAACGCTGTTCATCTGCATCCCCCGATGCTCCGTAGGGCTGGTGGCTCGCATGACGACGAGCCGTCGGGCAGAAACGGAGGGGAGCCTGCTACGGATAAGCCGATGGTAGAGCGGTGACGGCACAAGGTGACAGGGGGTTTGCAGAAATTGGCCCCTGGCCTGCGCCGTCGTCCGTCAGTCCGCCGTGGGGGCGTTTGCCCCCCGAATGCTCAGATGTCCAGGGGAAGTTGCTGCACCAGGAGCTTTCCGGCCATGGTCACTCCGCCGTCCATCGCGATGGCGAGGCCGTCGGCGTAGACGTGCGGGCCCTCGACCAGGGGATCGGTCGTGTCCTCGTCGTCCTCGGAGCCGACTTCGCCCATCAGGTACGGGATGGGGCTGTGCCCGTGGACGATGCGGGTGCCGCCGTAGGTGTCCAGCAGCGAGCGCACGGCGTCGGCGCCGCCTTCGTCGCGGAAGGAGAAGCGCTTGGTGAACTTGCGGAACAGATCCCACACTTCGTCCGCGTCGTTGCGTGTGATCGTCTCGCGGACGGTGTCGTTGACCGCCTCGATCGAGTCGCCGTAGTCGAGGTACGCGGTGGTGTCCGAGTGGACGAGCAGGTGGCCGTCGACCTCCTCGACGGCGTCGAGGCGGGCCATCCACTGGAGGTGATGGTCCTGGAGGCGGTCCATGTCGGTCTTCTGGCCGCCGTTGAGCAGCCAGGCCGCCTGGAAGGTGGCGGTGCCCGCGCCGGAGTGGACGGGGGTGTCGCCGAACCGCTTGGCGCCGAGCAGCAGCAGTTCGTGGTTGCCCATGAGGGCCTTGCAGTAGCCGCCGGCCGCGGCCGCCTCGGCGGACAGCCGCATCACGAGGTCGATGACACCGATGCCGTCGGGGCCGCGGTCGGTGAAGTCGCCGAGGAACCACAGCCGGGCGGTGCCCGCGCACCAGTTCCCCGCCGAGTCGACCAGGCCCTTCTCCTGGAGGGCGGCCACCAGTTCGTCGATGTAGCCGTGCACGTCTCCGACGACGAACAGGGGCCCCGGCCCGCCGGCGGACTGCTGGGCCGGAACGGACGCCGGGTCGATCGTCACCTGAAGCGTGTCACCGCGGTTGATGACGGGAAGATCGCGCTGCGTGGGCGTGTACCCCTCCGGATGCTCCACCGGCTCCTCTACGGGTCTGACGGCACCGTCGGCGTGGCTGCTGTCGGAGTACGGCCCGGTCTCGTGGACGTATGCCGGTACCCGGAAGTCGCGCAACGTCGCCGTCCGTTCCGCCTCGGGTCCCTGACCGGCCCCCTGAGTCATCGACCCCTCCACCATCGCGCCGCATCTGCACCGCATCGGACTGCCTGGTCGCAGCGGCCCGCGGTGTCGTGGGCCCATCATAGGAATGCGGATCGCGCCGTGTGATGACCCAGGGGTGGTGAATCAGAGCGGGACTCCGGTTCACCGCGGCTTTCGCCCCGATTGGGCAGGGCTTCGGCCGTCTCTCGATCGCCCGTGTCTACTTCTCCTCGGGCGAACGCGGGGGGCTGACGGTCGTACGCGGAGGACGTCGCTGGGACGAGGTACGCACGATCAGCTCGGTCGGTATCACCTGCTCGACCAATTGGTCCGATTCGAGGCCCTCGATGGCGTCGATGAGGAGCTGGACCACCGCCGTGCCGATGCGGCGCGGCTTGAGGGAGAGCGTGGTGATGGGCGGCTCGGTGTTGGCGTACACGGTGGACTCGCTGCAGCAGACGAGCAGCAGGTCCTCCGGGACGCGCAGCCCGTAGCGGCGGGCGGCGGCGAGGAGGTCGGTGCCGTTCGGGTCGAACAGGCCGTAGACCGCGTCGGGCCGGTCGGGGCGGGCGAGCAGCCGGTCGGCGGCGACGGCGCCCGCGCACGGATCGTGCGCCGGATAGGCCTCGTACACCGGATCCTGGCCGACGCGCTCGCACCAGCGCAGGTAGGCGGTGGTCGACAGGTGGGTGTAGGTGTCGGTGGTGGTCCCGGTCAGCAGGCCGATGCGGCGGGCTCCCGCGTCGGCCAGATGGTCGAGGATGCCGAGTACGGCGGCCTCGTGGTCGTTGTCGACCCAGGCGGTGACCGGGAGCGAGCCGGCCGGGCGGCCGTCGGAGACGACAGGTAACCCCTGCCGGACCAGTTCGCTCACCACCGGGTCGTGGTCGGACGGGTCGATGACCACGGTCCCGTCGAGGGCGACGTTCGACCACACGTCGTGGCGTGAGGTCGCGGGGAGGATGACGAGGGCGTAGCCGCGGGCGAGCGCGGCCGAGGTGGCGGCGCGCGCCATCTCGGCGAAGTACGCGAACTCGGTGAAGGTGAAAGGTTCATCCCCGTACGTCGTCACGGTCAGGCCGATCAGTCCGGACTTGCCGGTACGGAGCGTGCGTGCGGCGGCTGACGGGCGGTATCCGAGCCGGTCGGCGACTTCGCGGACGTGGCGTCGGGTGGCGTCCGGGAGCCGGCCCTTCCCGTTGAGGGCGTCGGAGACGGTCGTGATGGACACTCCGGCGGCGGCGGCCACGTCCCTGATGCCCGCCCGGCCCGGCCGGCTGCCTCGGCGTGAGGTTTCCGCGCGGCTCACCTGGTGCTTCCCTGCTGCTGTCATGGCGAGCCGATAGTAGGGCTCATGCGGTGGGGTAGGGCGGACGCATATGCACGCATTGACAGGCACGTTTCTGCAAGGTCATCACTGTTCAATTGCCTTGGAAACCAAGGGACTTGAACGATTCCATGCCAGGACATGACTCGACGACCCGCACCGGCCTGCCAAGTACCCCATGTTTCGAAGAGGTCTCAACTCACCTGCACGAGGGATGCGCGCTACGGCGTGAGCCACCGGCGCATAGATATATGTAGCCGCGCCCCCTCGATTCGTGTGACTTCGTACGGTGATGCCCCTGATGCTGGTGTGACGGATGAGGTTTCGGTCCCGACCGGCAGAGGTCGTCCCCCATCTGTACGCAGCGGTGCGGAATCCTCATAAGGTGAGGAGTATTGGAAGCCGGTGGTGGTGACGGTCCGCCGGTGGTCGCGAGGAGGACTGCGGTGAGCGAGACGAGCCCCAAGCTGCGTGCCGAGCTGGAGGGTATCCCCACCTACAAGCCGGGCAGGCCCGCCGCGTCCGGCGGTCCGGTCGCGTACAAGCTGTCCTCCAACGAGAACCCCTATCCTCCGCTGCCGGGCGTGATGGAGACGGTGACGGGCGCCGCCGCGTCGTTCAACCGCTACCCGGACATGGCGTGTACCGGCCTGATGGACGAACTGTCCGAGCGCTTCGCCGTTCCCCTCTCCCACCTGGCGACCGGCACCGGCTCGGTCGGTGTCGCCCAGCAGCTGGTGCAGGCGACCTCCGGACCTGGCGACGAGGTGATCTACGCCTGGCGGTCCTTCGAGGCGTACCCGATCATCACGCAGGTCAGCGGCGCTACCGCGGTCCCGGTGCCGCTGACGCCCGGTGATGTGCACGACCTGGACGCCATGGCGGACGCGATCACCGACCGGACGCGGCTGATCTTCGTCTGCAACCCCAACAACCCCACGGGCACGGTCGTCCGACGGGCCGAGCTGGAACGGTTCCTCGACCGCGTGCCGGGCGATGTGCTGGTGGTGCTGGACGAGGCGTACCGGGAGTTCATCCGGGACATCGAGGTGCCGGACGGCGTGACGTTGTACCGGGACCGGCCGAACGTCTGTGTTCTGCGCACGTTCTCCAAGGCGTACGGTCTCGCCGGCCTGCGCGTCGGGTTCGCCATCGCCCATGAGCCGGTCGCGGCGGCGCTGCGCAAGACGGCCGTGCCGTTCGGTGTGAGCCAGCTCGCCCAGGACGCGGCCGTCGCCTCCCTACGGGCCGAGGACGAACTGCTCGGCCGGGTCGGCTCGCTGGTCTGCGAGCGCACGCGGGTGGTCGACGCGCTGCGGGCGCAGGGCTGGACGGTGCCCGAGACGCAGGCCAACTTCGTGTGGCTGCGGCTGGGGGAGCAGACGGTCGCCTTCGCGGCCGCCTGCGAGCAGGCGGGTGTGGTGGTGCGCCCCTTCGCCGGTGAGGGTGTGCGGGTCACGGTCGGTGAGAACGAGGCGAACGACATCTTCCTGCGGGTGGCGGAAGGGTTCCGGAAGGAGCTCTAGCAGCGCCGCCGCAGCGGTTAACCGGGCTCGAGGCCCGATTCCGCGGGCGGGGGTCCACTGGCGAACTTCACCAGTGGACCTCCGCCCGTTTTTGGGCCCCAGGGGACTCCGGGGATCCAGGAGGGGGCCGAAGGGCCCTAGAGGGACCCCCTGTGGATTGTCGAAAATCAGTACGCCATAATGGCTTGTGAATGTGAACGCGTTCACAAGCGTGTCCCGGTTGCTCCCGTGATGCGTACGACAAAAGGGGCATACTGCCGCCGCGTGGTGGCAACGTAAGGAGACTGACGACGTGGACCTGGCTTTGGCGCCGGAGACTCTGGCGCGTTGGCAGTTCGGCATCACCACCGTCTACCACTTCCTGTTCGTCCCCCTGACGATCTCTCTTGCCGCTCTCACGGCCGGGTTGCAGACCGCCTGGGTGCGGACCGAGAACGAGAAGTACCTCAGGGCGACCAAGTTCTGGGGCAAGCTCTTCCTGATCAACATCGCGATGGGCGTGGTCACCGGCATCGTGCAGGAGTTCCAGTTCGGTATGAACTGGTCGGACTACTCCCGCTTCGTCGGTGACGTCTTCGGTGCCCCGCTCGCCTTCGAGGCCCTGATCGCCTTCTTCTTCGAGTCCACGTTCATCGGCCTGTGGATCTTCGGCTGGGACAAGCTGCCGAAGCGGATCCACCTGGCCTGCATATGGATGGTCTCGATCGGCACGATCCTGTCGGCGTACTTCATCCTCGCGGCCAACTCATGGATGCAGCACCCCGTCGGCTACCGGATCAACAAGGCGAAGGGTCGTGCCGAGCTCACGGACTTCTGGCAGGTGCTGACCCAGAACACCGCGCTGGCCCAGGCCTTCCACACGCTCGCCGCGTCCTTCCTGACCGGCGGCGCCTTCATGGTCGGCATCGCGGCCTTCCACCTCTTCCGCAAGAAGCACGTGCGGGTGATGAAGACCTCGCTGCGGCTGGGGCTGGTCACCGTGGCCATCGCCGGCCTGCTCACCGCGATCAGCGGTGACACGCTCGGCAAGGTCATGTTCAAGCAGCAGCCGATGAAAATGGCGGCCGCCGAGGCGCTGTGGGACGGCCAGAACTCCGCGCCGTTCTCGATCTTCGCGTACGGGGACGTCAGCAAGGGGCACAACAGCGTCGAGCTGTCCGTCCCGGGGATACTGTCGTTCCTCGCCGACGACGACTTCAACTCCTACGTCCCCGGTATCAACGACACCAACAAGGCCGAGCAGCAGAAGTACGGCCCCGGCGACTACCGCCCCATCATCCCCGTCACCTTCTGGGCGTTCCGCTGGATGATCGGCTTCGGCATGGCGTCCTTCACGATCGGCCTCGCCGGGCTGTGGCTGACCCGCAGGAAGTTCATGCTCCCCCAGCACCTGCGGGTCGGCGAGGACGAGGTGCCGCATCTGGTCCTCTTCAGGAACAAGGCGCTCGGACCCAAGCTCACCAGGCTGTACTGGCTGGTGGCGATCTGGACCCTGGGCTTCCCGCTGATCGCCAACTCCTGGGGCTGGATCTTCACCGAGATGGGCCGCCAGCCGTGGGTCGTCTACGGCGTGATGCAGACCCGGGACGCGGTCTCCCCCGGCGTCTCCCAGGGCGAGATCCTCACCTCCATGCTCGTCTTCACCGCGCTCTACGCCGTCCTCGCCGTCGTCGAGGTCAAGCTGCTGGTGAAGTACGTCAAGGGCGGGCCGCCCGAGCTCACCGAGGCCGACCTCAACCCGCCCACGAAGATCGGCGGCGACACCCGTGACGCCGACAAGCCGATGGCCTTCTCCTACTAGGCCCAGGGAGCTGCTGAGTCATGGAACTCCACGACGTCTGGTTCGTCCTCATCGCGGTCCTGTGGACCGGCTACTTCTTCCTGGAGGGCTTCGACTTCGGAGTCGGCATCCTCACCAAGCTGCTGGCTCGGGACCGTCCCGAGAAGCGGGTGCTGATCAACACGATCGGTCCCGTGTGGGACGGCAACGAGGTGTGGCTGCTCTCGGCCGGCGGCGCGACCTTCGCCGCCTTCCCCGAGTGGTACGCCACCCTCTTCTCCGGCTTCTATCTGCCCCTGCTGGTCATCCTGGTCTGTCTGATCCTCCGGGGCGTCGCCTTCGAGTACCGGGCGAAGCGGCCCGAGGAGAACTGGCAGCGCAACTGGGAGACCGCGATCTTCTGGACCTCGCTGATCCCGGCGTTCCTGTGGGGCGTGGCCTTCGGCAACATCGTGCGAGGCGTGAAGATCGACCGGAACTTCGAGTACGTCGGCACCCTGTGGGACCTGCTCAACCCGTACGCGCTGCTCGGCGGTCTGGTGACCTTGACGCTCTTCACCTTCCACGGTGCGGTGTTCACGGCACTCAAGACGGTCGGGGACATCCGTGAGAGGGCGCGGAAGCTGGCGCTGCGGGTCGGTCTCCTCGCTGCCGGAGCCGCCTTGCTCTTCCTGCTCTGGACGCAGGTGAACGGCGGCGACGGCAAGAGCCTGGTCGCGATGGTCGTGGCGGTCGTCGCGTTGGTCGCGGCACTGGTGGCGAACCAGGCTGGGCGGGAGGGATGGTCGTTCGCCCTGTCCGGGATCACCATCGTGGCCGCCGTGGCGATGCTCTTCCTGACGCTCTTCCCGAACGTCATGCCGTCCTCGCTCAACGAGGACTGGAGTCTCACGGTCACCAATGCCTCGTCCAGCCCGTACACCCTGAGGATCATGACTTGGTGTGCGGGGATCGCGACACCGCTCGTCCTCCTCTACCAGGGCTGGACCTACTGGGTGTTCCGCAAGCGGATCGGCACGCAGCACATCGCCGAAGCCGCACACTGAGTCCGCCGCGGAGGGGTGTTTCCCGGTGTTTCACGTGAAACACCCCTCTCTGGACCGAAGGGCATGTTTCACGTGAAACCGATCGATCCACGTCTGCTCCGATACGCCCACGCCACACGCCGATTCCTGGTGGCGGTCGTCGTCCTCGGGGTCATCGGGGCGGGACTGGTCATCGCGCAGGCGATGCTCATCGCCGAGGTGGTCGTGGGGGCGTTCCAGCACGGGATGTCCGCCACTGAACTCCAGTCTCCCCTCGCGCTGTTGGTGACCGTCGCGATCGGTCGTGCCCTGGTCTCATGGCTCACCGGGCTCGCCGCGCACCGGGCGAGTGCGGCGGTGAAGTCGGAGCTGCGCCGGAAGCTGCTCGAGCGCGCGGCGGCGCTCGGTCCCGGCTGGCTCGGCGGACAGCGGACCGGGTCACTCGTCGCCCTCGCCACCCGGGGAGTCGACGCCCTCGACGACTACTTCTCGCGCTATCTGCCGCAGTTGGGGCTCGCTGTGGTCGTGCCGGTGGCGGTGCTGGCCCGGATCGTGACCGAGGACTGGGTCTCGGCCGCCCTCATCGTCGGGACCCTGCCGCTCATCCCCGTCTTCATGGTGCTGATCGGCTGGGCCACGCAGTCCCGGATGGACCGGCAGTGGCAGTTGCTGTCCAGGCTGTCCGGGCACTTCCTGGACGTCGTCGCCGGCCTGCCGACCCTCAAGGTGTTCGGACGGGCCAAGGCGCAGGCGGAGTCGATCCGGCGGATCACCGACGAGTACCGGCAGGCCACCCTTCGCACCCTGCGGATCGCCTTCATCTCCTCCTTCGCGCTGGAACTGCTCTCCACGCTCTCGGTGGCCCTGGTCGCCGTGACGATCGGCATGCGACTCGTGCACGGGGAGATGGACCTGTACATCGGCCTGGTCATCCTCATCCTCGCGCCCGAGGCCTATCTGCCCCTGCGTCAGGTGGGTGCGCAGTACCACGCGGCCTCTGAGGGACTTGCCGCGGCCGAGGAGATCTTCGCGGTGCTCGAGACGCCGGTGCCGGTTTCGGGGGCCGGCGCCGTGCCGAACGGCGCCCTGTCCTTCGACCACGTCACGGTTCGCTACCCGGGGAGGTCCGGAGACGCCGCGTCGGACGTGTCCTTCGCCGTCGAGCTCGGGGAGACGGTCGCGCTCGTCGGGCCGAGCGGTGCGGGCAAGTCGACGCTGCTGAACGCCCTTCTGGGGTTCGTGCGGCCCAGCGAGGGGCGGATCCTGGTCGGGGGAGCCGATCTCACCGACATCGATCTCGCGCAGTGGCACTCACTGGTCGCCTGGGTGCCTCAGCGGCCCCAGCTGTTCGCCGGGACGATCACCGAGAACGTACGGCTCGCACGGCCCGACGCGGACGAAGTCGCCGTACGGCGGGCGCTTGCGGACGCGGGCGCGCTGAAGTTCGTGGACACGCTGCCCGAAGGCGCGGAGACACGGCTCGGCGAGGACGGCGCCGGACTGTCCGCCGGGCAGCGGCAGCGGCTCGCGCTCGCCCGGGTGTTCCTCGCGGACCGGCCGTTCCTGCTCCTGGACGAGCCGACGGCCGCGCTGGACGGAGCCACGGAAGCCGAGGTCGTGGAGGCGGTACAGCGACTGGCCGTCGGGCGGACGGTGCTGCTGGTGGTCCACCGTCCGGCGCTGCTGGGAGTCGCGGACCGGGTGGTGCGGCTGGAGGACGCCACGCCTTCCGCATCCGGTGACCTCACCGCCCCGGCGCAGGTCCCCGCCGCCGCAGAAGCCGTGGACCGGGCGCCCGAGGCCCGCCGGATCGAGGAGGATCCGGCAGGGGACATAGGTGACGGCGGGATCGAGACGCCCGGCCCGGCCGCCGGGGCCCCCGGTGTCCTGGCCCGGGTGCGCGCCCTGTCCGGCGCCCGGCGTGGCCGCCTCGGCCTCGCGCTGCTGCTGGGAAGCCTCGCCCTCGGCAGTGCCGTCGGACTCATGGCGACCTCCGGGTGGCTCATCTCCCGGGCCTCGCAGCAGCCGCCGGTGCTGTATCTCATGGTCGCCGTGACGGCGACGCGGGCCTTCGGCATCGGGCGCGCCGTCTTCCGGTACGGCGAGCGGCTCGTCTCGCACGACGCGGTCCTGCGGATGCTGGCCGACACTCGAGTCGCCGTCTACCGGCGGCTGGAGCGGCTGGCGCCCGCCGGGCTGCGCCGGACCCGCCGGGGCGACCTGCTCTCACGCCTGGTCGCCGATGTGGACGCCCTGCAGGACTACTGGCTGCGGTGGCTGCTGCCCGCCGGTGCCGCGGTGTTGGTGTCCGCCGCGGCCGTCGCCTTCACGGCCTGGCTGCTTCCCGTGGCCGGCGCCGCGCTCGCGGCCGGACTGCTGGCCGCCGGTGCCGGAGTCCCGCTCGTCACGGGCGCCGTGGCACGGCGGGCCGAGCGCAGGCTGGCGCCCGCCCGCGGAGCACTGGCGACCCGGGTGACGGACCTGCTCACCGGAACCGCCGAGCTGACCGTCGCCGGCGCCCTGCCCGCCCATGCCGCCGAGGCACACAGGGCCGACGGCACTCTCACCCGGATCTCCGCGCGGGCCGCCACCGCCACAGCGCTCGGCGACGGACTCACCGCGCTGCTCTCCGGTCTGACCGTCGCCGCCACCGCCCTCCTCGGCGCCCAGGCGGTCGCCGACGGACGGCTGAGCGGGGTGGCCATGGCCGTCGTCGTCCTCACACCGTTGGCCGCCTTCGAGGCGGTCCTCGGCATGCCCCTCGCCGCGCAGTACCGGCAGCGGGTGGCCAGGAGCGCGGAGCGCGTGTTCGAGGTGCTGGACGCACCCGAGCCCGTACGGGAGCCGGAGCGGCCGCGGCAGGCGCCCCAGTCCCCTTTCCCGGTCGAGCTCAAGGGACTGGCCGCCCGGCACTCCGGACAGGACCGGGACGCCCTCGCCGCACTCGACCTCACCTTGGAGGAGGGCCGGCGGGTCGCCGTGGTCGGGGCGTCCGGGTCCGGCAAGACGACCCTCGCCCAGGTCCTCCTGCGCTTCCTGGACGCGGACCGGGGCACGTACACGCTGGCCGGCGTGGACGCGAACGCACTGGACGGCGACGACGTACGGCGGCTCGTGGGGCTGTGTGCGCAGGACGCGCACCTCTTCGACAGCTCGGTGCGCCAGAACCTGCTCCTTGCCAGGAAGAGCGCGACGGAGAGCGAGTTGCGGGACGCGCTGGGGCGGGCCCGGCTGCTCGACTGGGCCGACAGCCTGCCCGACGGGCTCGACACGCTGGTCGGGGAGCACGGGGCCCGGCTGTCGGGCGGGCAGCGGCAGCGGCTGGCGCTGGCCCGCACGCTGCTCGCCGACTTCCCCGTCCTCGTGCTCGACGAGCCGGCCGAACACCTCGATCTGCCCACGGCCGACGCGCTGACCGCGGATCTGCTGGCCGCGACCGAAGGCCGTACGACGCTGCTCATCACACACCGGCTGGCCGGACTGGAGGCGGTGGACGAGGTGGTCGTGCTCGACGAGGGACGTGTGGTGCAGCGCGGCACCTACGCCGAACTGACCGCCGAGGAGGGGCCGCTGCGGGCGATGGCCGAGCGGGAGACGGAGTCGGAACTACTCACGACCGTGCGCTGAGCGGCCCACCGGAAGCCCGGTAGGCCACCGGGGCGCTGTCGGACCGGCACCGGACTTTCACCGCCCCACGCGGGCGCGGTACTGGGCCAACCCGGGGACAGAGGTCCCCCAGGTGTACGCCTTCAACAGGACCGGAGTCACCGGCCCGGGGCACGATCGCTGACATGGGGTCATTCCACCGCCGTCCGTTGATCGTTGCGGCGCTGCTGTGCGCGGTGGCGGCCCTCGCGGCCGGGCCCGCCGACGGCTCGGACGCAGGTGACGGCGATGCCGGCAGCGGCATCAGTACCCAGGTGGTGCGGCTGTACGAGGACGCCGCTCTGGCCACGCAGCGGTACGAGGCGGGGCGGGCGGCGGCCGAAGCGCAGCGGGCGAGGGCGCTGCGGGCCGAGGCTCCGCTCGAGCGCGAGCGGCAGGAGATCGCCGGTCTGCGCGCGGACCTGGGACGGATCGCCCGTGCCCAATACCGCACCGGAGGTCTGCCACTCGTCGCGCAGCTTCTCCTCGCGGACGACCCCGCCGGGCTGCTGGAGGGACAACAGGCCTTCTCGCGGGCGGATCTCGCCGTGCACAACGCCATCGGCAGGAGACGGCGGGCCGAGGCCCGGCTTGCCGCGGACGAGGCGAGAGCCCTCGCGGCGTGGCAGAACCTGGACAAGCGGAATGCCGAGCTCGCCGCGCTGAAGGACACCGTCGAGCGGAAACTCGAGGACGCGCGAGGGCAGTTGCAGGGACTGGCGGACGCGTCGGTCGCGGCCGGCGCGTGTCGCGGAGCGGTCCGGCTCGACCAGCCACGGATCGCCGTCACGCGTGCGTGGGTGGCCCCCGTCGAGACGTACGAGCTGTCCGCAGGATTCGGCAACGATGGTGCGCGGTGGGCGAACCGGCACACCGGGCAGGACTTCGCGGTGCCGATCGGCAGCCCGGTGCGGGCGGCCGGTGCGGGCCGGGTGGTCAGGGTGTCCTGCGGGGGCCCTTTCGGGATCGAGGTCGTGGTCGAGCACGCGGGCGGCTACTACACGCAGTACGCGCACCTCGCGGCCGTCGCCGTCGACCAGGGGGAGCGCGTCGCCACGGGCCAGTGGATCGGGCAGTCGGGCACCAGCGGCAACTCGACCGGCCCACACCTGCACTTCGAGGTGCGGATCACCCCCGAGGCGGGCTCCGCCCTGGACCCGGTGCCGTGGCTGGCCGAACGCGGGGTGCCGCTCGGGTAGGCCTACGGACGCAGCGCCAGCATCCGTTCGATCACCACCGCCACCCCGTCCTCGTTGTTGGCGACCGTGCGCCCCGAGGCGGCGGCGATGACGTCCGGGTGTGCGTTGCCCATGGCGTACGACTGGCCGGCCCAGGTGAGCATCTCCACGTCGTTCGGCATGTCGCCGAAAGCGACGACCTCCTCGTGCGAGATGCCGCGTTCGGCGCAGCACAGGGCGAGCGTGCTCGCCTTGGAGACGCCCGGCCCGCTGATCTCCAGCAGGGCGCTCGGGCTGGAGCGGGTGACGTTGGCGCGCTCACCGATGGCGAGCCGGGCCGTCGTGAGGAAGGCGTCCGGGTCGATCTCGGGGTGGAACGCGAGGATTTTGAGCACCGGCTCGTCGGCGCCGGGCGCGTCCGGTGCGAGGAGCCGCTCGGCGGGCGCGAGGGTGTCGGGGATCTCCAGGTGCAGCTTGGGGTAGTCCGGCTCCTGGTAGAAGCCGTACGTCTGCTCCACCGCGTACACCGTGCCCGGCGCCGCGTCCCGCAGCAGCCGTACGGCGTCCAGGGCGTTCTCCCGGGCCAGCTCCCGTACTTTCACGAACCGGTGGGCGCCGGGACCGCCGTGCAGATCGACGACGGCGGCGCCGTTTCCGCAGATCGCCAGGCCGTGACCGTGGACGTGGTCGCTGACCACGTCCATCCAGCGGGCCGGGCGGCCGGTGACGAAGAAGACCTCGACGCCCGCCTCCTCGGCGGCGGCGAGGGCCGCGACCGTGCGGGGCGAGACCGACTTGTCGTCGCGCAGCAGAGTGCCGTCGAGGTCGGTGGCGATCAGCCGCGGCGGCATGGTGGCGGCCGGGGTTTCGGGCTGGCGGGTAGCTGAGGTCACCCGGCCATTCTCCCGCATATGCCCGCACGCCCGTGCGGCAGTCCGCGCAGGTGAGTGGTTAGGGCTCAGTGTGATTTAACGTCTGCGGGTTCGGGAGTGTCGGCGGGTGGGCTGATGGTGTAGTTCCACTGGCCGTGGGTTTCGTGACGGGTCAGCGGGAGGGCCTTCATGGCCTTGTCGCTGATCTTGATGCCTGTGGGGTAGACACCGGTGTCCAGGGCCGCGGACACGGTCAGGCCGGTCTCGGTCGTCGTCGCACCGATCAGGGAAACGGCGGCCTCGTGGCTGGTCAGTGGTGTCCCGCGCCAGTTCATGGTGATTGCGGAGAACAGCCGGTGCTCTATGCGATTCCACTTCGAAGTACCCGGCGGCAGGTGCAGCACGGTGATCGACAGGCCGGTCTCGGCGGCGAGGGCAGCCAGCCCGGTCTTCCAGGCCCGTAGTCGGCTGCCGTTGGATCCGCCGCTGTCCGCGGTGATCGTCAGTGTCGTGGCCTGCGGATATGCGGCCCGGCCGACGTTGTTCCACCAGGTCCGCAGGGTGTTCACGGCGAACGCGGCGGTGTCGTGATCCATGCCGACGCTGACCCAGCCGGCGTTGGCGCCGATGTCGTAGACGCCGTAGGGGATGGCTTTGCCGGCCGGTCCGGGGAAGTCGTGGACGTTGACCTTCACCGGGTCCCCAGGCGGTCGCCATTCCTTGCCGACGTTCTTGAAGTTCCCGATCAGTTCCTTTTTCTTGCAGTCCACGGACACGACGGGCTGTCCGGCAGCGAGGGCCGCCCTGACCTGATCGTTGAGGTAGCGGAACTGGGCGTCGCGGTCGGGGTGCTGCTTGCCCTCGACGGTTTTGGCGTTGCCCTGCAAGGAGTAGCCGGCCTCGTGCAGCAGTCGGGCCACGACGTTCTCGGTGCACCGGTGTCCCCGATTGACCAGCTCGGCAACCAGGTGCGACAGCGATTTCGTGGTCCAGCGCAGCGGGTTCATCGGATCACCACGAGTCTCCGGCTCGACCAGGGCATCCAGGTCCACGGCCAGTTGCGGGTCCAGGACCTCGGCCCGTCTGCGGCCGCCTCCCGGCCCCGGGACCGCCCGACCGCCAGCGGCTGCGGATCGTCCAGTTCCCCGCGGCCCCGTCGGATCGTGTCCTGGGACACCCCGGTCGCCTCACAGACGATCCGTGCACCGCCGCCACCCAGCTCACGAGCCTCGTTGCCGAGCCACAACCGTCGCTGCCGCTCGGTCAGGTGATCCCGGATCGCCTCGTAGCGCCGGGCCAGGGACTCCATATCGATCGGCATAGCAGGAAACGTACGCGCCGCGCGACTGATTCATAACTTGTTTCGCTACGAGCCCTTACCGCCCTCACCAGCGCGGTCGTGGTCCACCGGATCAGCTCAGCTGGGAGGACGCCTCCATGGCGATCTGTTCGAAGACCTTCTCGTCCGCGGCGAAGTCCGAGCCGGGGATGGGCCAGTGGATCACGATGTCGGTGAAGCCCAGGTCCCGGTGGCGGCCCGCGAAGTCCACGAAGGCGTTGAGCGACTCCAGGGGACGGCTGCGGTCCGGGGTGAATCCGGTGAGCAGGATCTTGTCGAGGCCGGTCACGTCGCGGCCGATCTCGGCACAGGCGTCGGTCAGCTTGCCCACCTGGCCGCGAATGGCGTGAACCGACTGTTCAGGGCTGCCGTCCTCGTACAGCTTGGGGTCGCCGGTGGTGACCCATGCCTGTCCGTACCGTGCGGCGAGCCGCAACCCGCGCGGACCGGTCGCGGCCACCGCGAAGGGCAGCCTGGGGCGCTGCACACAGCCCGGGATGTTGCGCGCCTCGTGAGCCGAGTAGAAGTCACCCTCGTAGGACACCGAGTCCTCGGTCAGCAGCCTGTCCAGCAGCGGGACGAACTCACCGAAACGGGTGGCACGCTCACGAGGGGTCCACGGTTCTTGCCCGAGCGCGGTGGCGTCGAAGCCGGTGCCTCCCGCACCGACGCCGAGCGTGACCCGGCCGCCGGAGATGTCGTCGAGGGAGATCAGTTCCTTGGCGAGGGTCACCGGGTGACGGAAGTTCGGTGAGGTCACCAGGGTGCCCAGACGCAGGCGGTCGGTCACGGCGGCGGCAGCGGTCAGCGTCGGCACGGCACCGAACCAGGGCCCGTCCCGGAACGTGCGCCAGGAGAGGTGGTCGTAGGTGAAGGCGGTGTGGAAGCCGAGCTGCTCCGCGCGCTGCCATGCCGAACGGCCACCTTCGTGCCAGCGAAGGTGGGGGAGGATCACGGTGCTCAGACGCAGGCTCATGGTTCGAGCCTATGCGGGCGGCCCGGTTTCACGTGAAACAGTCACACCTGGTCACCGCACGCGTCCGCTGAGCCATGGGGTCAGGTGGATCATCGGCAGGTACTCCCTGTACGTACGGTCGCCGGGCAGCGGCACGATCAGGGTGCGGCCCGGCGGGAAGCGACGGGCCTTGACGTACGCGAGGCCGCCGAAGACGGAGCGGAGGAAGGCCGGCACGTCGTCGCGCGGGATGTCGGGGCACTCGACGCCTTCGACGGAGATCAGGGCGTCGTCCTCGGGATAGAGCCGCACGCTCACCCTGGGCAGGCCGCCGAACTCGGCGTACGCCTCGTGCGGCAGGGAGCCGTCCGGGTCGGCGGTGACCCCGACGCCCGCCGCGCTGCGACGGGAGGTCTGGTCGGCCCCGATGTCATGGGTGATCTCGATCTCGCGCGAGTACTCGGCGGCGATCTCGCGCAGGGCCGTCACCGCGGCCTCGGTGGTGGGGAGGTGGTCCATACCACCGATCATGGCGGAAGCGAGATCAGTGCGACTCGGGAAACCGCAGGTACTGCGGTGGTACCGCCTTCGTCAGCCACACCCCGTTCGCGCTCACCTGGAAGACATGGCCGTCGTGGTGCATCGCTGCCGTGTCCACGGACAGCACGACGGGGCGCCCGCGGCGGGCACCGACGCGGGTAGCCGTCTCCCGGTCGGGCGAGAGGTGTACGTCGTGCCGGTTCATGGGCCGTAGGCCCTCGGCGCGGATCGCGTCCAGGAACCGGTCCACGGTCCCGTGGTAGAGGTACGAAGGCGGGGTCGCCGTGGGCAGGCCGAGGTCGACCTCGACGCTGTGGCCCTGGCTGGCGCGGATCCTGGTGCCCTCGACGGCGAAGCGCCGCTTGTCGTTGGCGACGACCACATGGTCCAGTTCGTGCCGCGTGAACGTGAATCCGTGCGCGGCGGCCGAGGCGATCAGCACGTCGATCTCGACCCAGCCACCCTCGTCGAGCGTCAGTCCGATCCGTTCCGGCTGGTGGCGCAGATGTTTCGAGAGGTACTTCGACACCTTCACAGTGCGTCTTTCATCCATCCTCACAGCGTGCCGGGAGAGACGTGAATCACGCGAACGATTTTGCCTCCGATGTTTGATCCACAGCCAAGTGCGGTTATCCACAGGCGATTTGGCGATTCTGTGGACAACCACCCTTGGAATCAGGGCGTTTGGCCAAGATCATCTGACGCGGCGTGACTTGAGGCGAGTCGGTCCAAGGCCCGCGCACGGAGCTCGCGTTCGACGGCAAGTGCCACGAACTCGGCAGTCCGCGGCGAGCCAACCAGCCGGTCGACGGCTCTCATTGTCTCCTCGGGCAGCGCCACGAACCGGTCTCGGTTCTGCGGTGCGGCGGCCTTGTCCCCGCCGAGGTGACCGCGCAGTTGCCGGACCGCCAACAGGCGCATCGCACGCGCGAGTTCGGCGTCCACCGTCTGTCGCGCGAGCGGCCGCAGTCGCCGTACGAGAGATGCCGCTTCGGCCGCGTCCGCGTCGGTCGGGCGGTGTGGACCGGCGAGGTAGCGGGCGAAGACGTGCTCGGTGGTGAACTCCAGGAAACGGGAGGCGATGTGCTCCACCTGACCACGCAACTCCCGCAGGTGGTCGGAGATCGCGGACAGCGGTACGCCGGCGGAGTGCAACTCGACGGCCACCGCCAGCTCTTGGGGACTCGGCACGAGGAAGGAGTCGTCGTCACCGGGGACGGGCTCCAGCACACCGAGCTCCACGGCCTCGGCGACCGCCGCGTCGTCGGAAGTGCCGTCGAACCGTGCCGTCAGCTCGGCGCGCGAGATCCGCACCGTCTCCTCGTCGGTCCACGGCCCGTCCACCTCGGCGACCAGACCGAGCACTCCGCCCAGGCCGCGTCCCGCGTCCCACGCCTCCAGGAGCTCCTTGATGGAGGCCAGGGTGTAGCCGCGGTCGAGGAGCCCGGCGATCCGGCGCAGCCGGGCGAGGTGCGCGTCCGAGTACACGTTGGCGCGACCGCGCCGCTCCGGGCGGGGGAGCAGCCCGCGGTCCTGGTAGGCGCGGATGGTGCGGACCGTGGCGCCACTGAGGTTGGCCAGGTCCTCTATCCGGTAGGCGGGTGCGGCCGAGGGTTCGGTCATGTGCGCTGTCCTTGTGGTGCGCGGCGTCGATGGCGGGGGTGGGAGGCGTGGCCCGGCGAGTGCGGCGGCGCCGCGGGACGGGGAAGTCCAGCGGTACGACCGCCCGCGGCTCACCGGCTCACAGCGGTGGGTTCAGCCTCGCCAACGTCCGCAGCGCGGCCGGCGCGAAGCGGGACAGGAGGTGGGCGCCGCGGGCCTCGGGGGTCACGGGGACGACGGCCTCGTTCCGCACGACCGCCCGCAGGATCGCGTCGGCGACCTTCTCCGGCGGGTAGTTCCGCAGCCCGTACAGGCGCGCGGTCCGTTTCTGGCGCCGCTTCTCCTCGTCGGCGTCGACGCCCGCGAAGCGCGCTGTCGAGGTGATGTTGGTGTTGACGATGCCCGGGCATATCGCCGTCACGCCGATCCCCCGGCCCGCGAGTTCCGCGCGCAGGCACTCACTCAGCATCAGCACGGCCGCCTTGGACGTGCTGTAGGCGGGCAGCGCCCTCGACGGCTGGAAGGCTGCCGCGGACGCGGTGTTGACGATGTGGCCGCCCTGCCCGCGCTCCGCCATCTGTTTCCCGAAGAGCCGACAGCCGTGGATCACGCCCCACAGGTTGACGTCGAGGACCTTCTTCCAGTCCTCCGCGGTGGTGTCGAAGAAGGAGCCCGACAGCCCGATCCCGGCGTTGTTGACCAGGACGTCCACCACGCCGTACTCGGCGGCGACCTTTCCGGCGAGCTTCTCCATGGCCTCCTCGTCGGAGACGTCGACCGTCTCCGCCCAGGCCTCCGGGGCACCGACCAGGCGGGACAGCTCGGCCGTGCGGGCGGCGGACTCGGCGTCCCGGTCGACAGCCACCACGCGTGCGCCCGCCTCGGCGAACGCGAACGCCGTGGCCCGTCCGATGCCGCTGCCCGCGCCGGTGACCAGGACGAGCTGTCCGCCGAAGCGGTCGGCGTACCTGCCGGTGGCCGTCACCGCCTCCGGCCTGCCGGCCTCCACGGACGCGACGAACTCCGCGATCCAGCCTGCCACCCGGTCGGGACGGGTGCGCGGGATCCAGTGCTTGGCGGGCAGGGTGCGGCGCACCAACCGGGGCGCCCACGTCTCCAGTTCGTCGTAGAGCCGCTCCGACAGGAAGGCGTCCCCGAGCGGCGTGACGAGCTGCACGGGTACGTGTGCGTACGCGTCCGCGCGGGGCCTGCGCAGCCGGGCCCGCACGTTGTCCCGGTACAGCCACGCGCCGTGCGCCGCGTCCGAGGGCAGCGACGAGGTCGGATAGCCGCCGGCGGGGACCTTCTCGACCCGTTGCAGGATCTTCGGCCAGTGCCTGCCGAGCGGGCCGCGCCAGGCCAGTTCGGGCAGCGCGGGGGTGTGCAGCAGGTACACGTACCAGGACTTGGCGCCCTGGCCGAGGAGTTGGCCGACCCGGCGCGGAGTGGGCCGCTTCAGACGGCTGTTGATCCAGTGCCCGAAATGGTCGAGGGAGGGACCGGACATCGACGTGAAGGACGCGATCCGACCCTCGGTGCGTTTGACCGTGACGAACTCCCAGGCCTGCACCGATCCCCAGTCGTGGCCCACCAGGTGCACCGGCCGGTCCGGGCTGACCGCGTCCGCGACCGCCAGGACGTCGTCCGTCAGCTTCTCCAGCGTGAACCCGCCGCGCAACGGGCGCGGCGCGGTGGACCGGCCGTGGCCGCGGACGTCGTACAGGACGACGTGGAAGCGCCCGGCCAGCCGCGCGGCGACCTCTGACCACACCTCCTTGCTGTCCGGGTAGCCGTGCACGAGGACGACCGTCGGCTGCGAAGGGTCGCCCAGCTCGGCCACGCACAGCTCGACCCCGCCGGTCCGCACCCGGCGTTCCCGCGCGCCCTCGAGACTCACCTGTGTCACTTCTCCTCCGCCCAGCGCCGCACGTGCGGCAGATCGTCGTCCAGCCAGAAGGCGCTCTGTTCGGGGTCCCGGGAGTCGGTGACCACGAGGATCTCCTCGAACTTCGCGCCCGTGCCCCGGAAACCGAGGTGCGGTTCGACCGCCCACAGGCCCGGTCGCGGCGGGTGGTCGGAGAAGCGGTACGGCGACCAGAGCGGCGACCAGCCCTCGCGGTGGCCGTGCAACGCGTCGGCGGCCAGACCCCTGAGGGACTGGGTGCCGAACCCGAACACGTGCGGTGACCAGCGGCGCTGCCCGACCCGGTCGACCTTGTGCGCGATCACCCCGAAGGGATACGCGCGGTGCCGGTTGGCGTAGCCCTGGCGGACCATGAGGCGATCCACGTCCTCGTAGATCTCGCGCAGGGAGCGGCGCTCGCGCACCTCGCGCAGCAGCAGTTCGCGGTGCGCCTCCAGGTCGGCCATCAGCCGGTCCTGCACCGGATTGGTTCCGAGGGAACCCGAGTACCCGATGTCCGCCGTGTGACCTTCGTAGATCGGAGCCATGTCCAGGATGAAGGGCATCCCGGGCTCCAGCCTGCGGTTGGTCGGGAAGAACTGGAGCGGCAGGCGGAAGTTCACGAACGCCGTGCGGTCCCCGAACCAGGCGAAGGGCAGATGGAACCAGTCCCGTACGCCCCGCGCGCGCAGCCACTCGCGCTGCATGCGGGCGGCCTCCCGCTCGGTCACGCCGGGCCGAAGCCGCGCCGCGACCGCCTCGGCACACTCGTACGCCAGGCGCTGCACTTTCCGGAACCCCCGTAGTTCCACGGAGAGTTCATCCGACACTGCCGTCGTCATGCCGCCCACCCTCGTCCCCGCCGACTGCGATACGCGTCCGTAACGTGACACCGGTGAATGTGACAGTTGTTAGAGGCTGCGTCAATAGAGTCCCCCCGACCTGTGGACAACCTCGCGGATGTGGACAACCGGGTGCCCGTTGTTCGACTTCAGGGGGACCCCTAGGTACCCGTACGACTCGAGGCTGACTTCAAGACGACCCCTCGGTCTGACGACCGGGGTGGTCCGCGTCACTACTCTCGACGACGTGACTGTGATCGCGACCGAAAGCCTGAGCAAGCGGTTCCCCCGGGTGACCGCGCTTGACCGGCTCTCCGTGGACGTCGGACCCGGTGTGACCGGACTCGTCGGAGCCAACGGAGCCGGCAAGTCCACACTGATCAAGATCCTTCTGGGTCTGTCCCCCGCCACCGAGGGCCGCGCCGAAGTGCTCGGACTCGATGTCGCCACCAAGGGCGCCGACATCCGCGAGCGGGTCGGCTACATGCCGGAGCACGACTGCCTGCCGCCCGACGTCTCGGCCACCGAGTTCGTCGTGCACATGGCGCGGATGTCCGGCCTGCCTCCCACCGCCGCGCGCGAGCGCACCGCGGACACACTGCGCCACGTCGGTCTGTACGAGGAGCGCTACCGCCCCATCGGCGGCTACTCGACGGGCATGAAGCAGCGCGTGAAGCTGGCCCAGGCCCTCGTGCACGACCCGCAGCTGGTCTTCCTGGACGAGCCGACCAACGGCCTCGACCCGGTCGGCCGCGACGAGATGCTCGGCCTCATCCGCCGCATCCACACGGACTTCGGCATCTCGGTCCTGGTCACCTCGCACCTGCTGGGCGAACTGGAGCGCACCTGCGACCACGTGGTCGTGGTCGACGGCGGAAAGCTCCTGCGCTCCAGCTCCACCACCGACTTCACCCAGTCCACGACCACCCTCGCGATCGAGGTCACCGACACCGACGACCACCCGGACGGCACCCGCGCGGTGCGGGACGCGCTCCACGCGCGCGGGGTGGAGGTCCACGACGGCACCGGTCTGCCGGGCGCCGGCCACGTCCTGCTGCTGACAGCGGAGGGCGAGGAGACCTACGACCTGGTGCGTGACCTGGTCGCCGACCTCGGACTCGGCCTGGTGCGCATGGAGCAGCGCCGGCACCACATCGCGGAGGTCTTCACCGACAGCGACGAGCAGCGGAAGGAGGCGGTCGGCCATGGCGGTTGAGCAGCCCCTGCGGACCCCGGCCACGGCGTCGGGCGAACAGACGCGCATCCACAACATCGGCTACCGCACCTACGACGGCCCGCGCCTGGGCCGCGCCTACGCCCGCCGCTCGCTGTACTCGCAGTCCCTGCGCGGCGCCTACGGCCTCGGCCGGTCGGTCAAGTCCAAGGTGCTGCCGATGCTGCTGTTCGTGGTGATGTGCGTGCCCGCGGCCATCATGGTCGCCGTCGCCGTCGCCACCAAGGCGAAGGACCTGCCCGTCGACTACACGCGCTACGCGATCGTCATGCAGGCCGTCATCAGCCTGTACGTCGCCTCGCAGGCGCCCCAGTCCGTCTCGCGCGACCTGCGCTTCAAGACCGTACCGCTGTACTTCTCCCGGCCCATCGAGACCGCCGACTACGTCCTCGCCAAGTTCGCCGCGCTGGCCTCGGCGCTCTTCGTCCTCACCGCCGCCCCGCTCCTGGTGCTCTATGTGGGCGCGCTGCTGGCGAAACTCGACTTCACCGACCAGACCAAGGGATTCGCACAGGGGCTGGTCTCCGTGGCACTTCTGTCACTGCTCTTCGCCGGCCTGGGCCTGGTCATCGCGGCGGTCACGCCACGCCGTGGCTTCGGCATCGCGGCCGTGATCGCCGTCCTGACCATCTCCTACGGCGCGGTGTCCACGCTCCAGGCCATTGCCGACGCGCAGGGCAGCAGCGGAGCCATCGCCTGGATCGGCCTGTTCTCGCCCGTCACACTCATCGACGGTGTCCAGTCCGCGTTCCTGGGCGCGAGCTCGGCGTTCCCCGGCGGTGTCGGACCCTCGAACGGCGAGGGAGCGGTGTACGTCCTGGTCACCCTGGGTCTCGTCGCCGCCACCTACGGCCTTCTGACGCGCCGCTACCGAAAGGTCGGACTGTGACCACGCTCTCCATCGACCATGTGTCCCGCTGGTTCGGCAACGTGGTCGCCGTCAACGACATCACCATGACCATCGGCCCCGGCGTCACCGGCCTCCTCGGCCCCAACGGCGCCGGGAAGTCCACCCTGATCAACATGATGGGCGGCTTCCTGGCCCCCTCCACCGGCACCGTCACCCTCGACGGACAGCCGACCTGGCGCAACGAACAGATCTACAAGCACATCGGGATCGTCCCCGAGCGCGAGGCGATGTACGACTTCCTCACCGGCCGTGAGTTCGTCGTCGCCAACGCGGAGCTGCACGGTCTGGGCGACAAGGCTGCGCAGAAGGCCCTCGCCACGGTCGAGATGGAGTACGCGCAGGACCGCAAGATCGCCACGTACTCCAAGGGCATGCGCCAGCGCGTGAAGATGGCGTCCGCGCTGGTCCACGACCCGTCGTTGTTCCTGCTCGACGAGCCCTTCAACGGCATGGACCCGCGCCAGCGCATGCAGCTCATGGATCTGCTCAGGCGCATGGGCGACGAGGGTCGCACCGTGCTGTTCTCGTCCCACATCCTCGAAGAGGTCGAGCAACTCGCCCGGCACATCGAGGTCGTCGTCGCCGGACGGCACGCGGCCAGCGGAGACTTCCGCAAGATCCGCCGCCTGATGACCGACCGCCCGCACCGCTATCTGGTGCGCTCCAGCGACGACCGCGCGCTCGCGGCCGCGCTGATCGCCGACCCGTCCACGTCCGGAATCGAGGTCGACCTGGCGGAGGGCGCGCTGCGTATCCAGGCCGTCGACTTCGGCCGCTTCACGGCCCTGCTGCCGAGGGTCGCCAGGGACAACGGCATCCGTTTGCTCACGGTCTCGCCGTCCGACGAGTCCCTCGAGTCCGTCTTCTCGTATCTCGTCGCGGCGTAGGAGGCCGAAAGATGTACGACCCCACAGTCGCCCGGCTCACCTACCGAGCCCTGCTCGGCCGCCGCCGGGCCCTCATCCTCGGCGCGCTGCCACTGCTGCTGATCGCCATCTCCGTCGTGGTGCGCGGCCTCGCCGGCGCCGACGATCAGACGGCGTCGGACCTGCTCGGCGGGCTCGCGCTCGCCACGATGGTGCCGATCATCGGCGTCATCGCGGGCACCGGCGCGATCGGACCGGAGATCGACGACGGCTCCGTGGTGTACCTGCTGTCCAAGCCGCTGAAACGACCGACGATCATCTTCACCAAGCTGATCGTCGCGGTCGCCGTCACGATGGTGTTCTCGGCCGTGCCGACGCTCATCGCGGGCCTGATCCTCAACGGCAACGGACAGCAGATCGCCGTCGCCTACACGGTCGCCGCGCTGGTCGCCTCCATCGCGTACGCGGCGCTCTTCCTGCTGCTCGGCACCGTGTCCCGGCACGCGGTGGTCTTCGGGCTCGTCTACGCGCTCGTCTGGGAGGCCCTGTTCGGCTCCCTGGTGCCCGGGGCGCGCACGCTGAGCGTCCAGCAGTGGTCGCTGGCCGTCGCCCACAAGGTCGCCGGCACCGACCTGGTCACCTCGGACGTCGGCCTGACGACGGCGACGGTGCTGCTGGTCGCGGTGACCGTGCTCGCCACCTGGTACGCCGGTCAGAAGCTGCGGTCGCTGAAGCTTGCGGGCGAGGAGTAGCCGCCACCGGTCTTGACGGGGGCTTCACGTCCGTATCGGCACACTGGGCCGAGGGACGCACAGTTGGGCCGTGTCGGAACCCCTTCCGCTGGGCGGACGGCGTCCGGCACGGCACCTCGCCGTGTTGCCGTCGGACGGCAGTCGGGCAACCGTCGGACGATGTGAGATCACCCGGTACGCGGGTGTGCTCCTTCGCCTTGCGGCGCACGCACCGGCGCCGCCCGCTGATCCGGCGCGAGTGTCAGACACGATCCACGAGGACGGGGAGGACGGGATGGCGGGCGAGACGCCACAGCACGACGGCAGCGGGCAGTCCGGCGACACCGTCTGGGACGAACTGGTCCTGGACGAGACGTTCATACGGTCCGCCGAGAACGCGGAACCGTCCGCGCGGGCCCGGATGCTCGCCGCGCGCTGGCGTGCCGAGCAGCCCGAACCACAGCCCTGGCGCTCCGAGGAGCCGCCCGCGGGATGGTTCTTCAGCAAGGCACGTCGACGCAGGTGGCGCCGCCGGTAGAGAAGGCGCCGCCGCCTCGAATTCGGTGGCGCCCACCCCGTCACCACGGCACAGTGGAGGAGTCCACTACGCCGGATCTGGCCGGCGGTGGGTTTCGGGAGAGGAGCGGGGCGATGCCGACGCACGACAGCACGCCGGGCTCTCCTCAGGGCAGCCCGTGGCGGGTTTCGGAGTAGCCACCTCTCCGTCGAGCCCGCGCGTACGGGGCCCGGGGCGGCCGCTTCGAGCACGCGAACTCGCTGTCGCGTGGGCCGCCTTCCCCGCGCTGGGGCGGGCGAGTGGATCACGCGACGCGGCGCCACGCGGTGCCGTCGCGCCCACCCGCGCCGTCCCAGCGGCACGACCGCCCCAGCCGCACACGGCTGCGACTCGCCTGTGCCTGTGTCTGCGGCTGCGGTTGCTACGAACCTGCGCGTGGCGACGCGACTGCGCCTGCGGCTGCGGCGAGACGGTGCCTGCGGATCCGACGAGCCTGCCGCATGACTCGCATGTCCCTGCGGCGCTGACGCGGCTGCGACGTGGCGACACGTCTGCGCCTGCGGCAAGACTGTGACTGCGGATCCCGACGCGCCCGTGCCTGCGGCTGCTACGCGCAGGCAGTGTGGCGACGTGCCTGCGCCATGACTGTGCCTGCGGATCCGACGAGCCTGCCCCATGACTCGCATGTGCCTGCGGCTGCTGACGCGTCTGCGACGTGGCGACGGCCTGCAGGTGCTCCGCCTGTGCCTGTGCCTGTGCCTGTGCCCGTGCGTGCGACGCGGCGACGGCCGTGCCCGCCGCCGCGCCCGCGCCAAGGCGTCCGCCCCTACGCCAGCAGGCGCTCCAGTACCACCGCGATCCCGTCCTCCTCGTGGGAGGTCGTCACCTCGTCCGCGACCGCCTTCAGCTCGGGGTGAGCGTTGGCCATGGCCACGCCACGAGCCGACCAGGCGAACATCGGGATGTCGTTGGGCATGTCGCCGAACGCGATGGTGTCCGCCGCCTTCAGCCCCAGACGGCGGGCCGCCAGTGACAGTCCCGTCGCCTTCGACAGGCCGAGGGGAAGCAGCTCGACGATCCCCTCGCCGGCCATCGCGACCGAGACGAAACCACCCGCGGCCTGCCGGGCCGCCTCGGCGAGCTGGTCGTCCGTCAACGTCGGATGCTGGATGTAGATCTTGTTCAGCGGGGCCGTCCACAAATCCGACGCGTCCGTGAACGGAGTTGACGGAAGGGCGCCGGTGACCGCGTATCCGGGCCCCACCAGCACGTCGCCGTCCAGACCGTCACGGCTCGCCGCGAGGAACAGCGGACCGACCTCCGCCTCGATCTTGGCCAGCGCCACGCCCGCCAGCTGACGGTCCAGGGTCACCGACGTCAGAAGGCGGTGCTCTCCGGCGTCGTACACCTGGGCACCCTGGCCGCAGACCGCGAGGCCCCGGTAGCCGAGGTCGTCGAGGATGTGCCGGGTCCACGGGACGGCACGCCCCGT
Source organism: Streptomyces sp. NBC_00289 (assembly GCF_041435115.1). Lineage (NCBI taxonomy): Bacteria > Bacillati > Actinomycetota > Actinomycetes > Kitasatosporales > Streptomycetaceae > Streptomyces > Streptomyces sp. NBC_00289. The sequence continues at coordinate 5,243,862 of NZ_CP108046.1, forward strand.
CACCACGATGTGGGCCGCGCCCGCCGCGGTGGCCGCGGCGAGCGCCTCACGCGTGCGCGTCGAGACCGACTCGTCGGAGCGCAGCAGCGTTCCGTCGAGGTCGGTGGCGACGAGGCGGTAGGGGAAGACCGTGCTCACTTGGCGATCGGCTCCAGGACCTCTCGGCCGCCCAGGTAGGGGCGCAGCATCTTGGGGACCAGGACCGAGCCGTCGGCCTGCTGGTGGTTCTCCAGGATCGCCACGATCGTGCGCGGTACGGCGCACAGCGTGCCGTTGAGCGTGGCCAGCGGCTGCACCTTCTTGCCGTCACGCAGGCGCACCGACAGGCGGCGGGCCTGGAAGCTGTCGCAGTTGGAGGCCGAGGTCAGCTCGCGGTACTTGCCCTGGGTCGGGATCCACGCCTCGCAGTCGAACTTGCGGGACGCCGACGCGCCCAGGTCGCCCGAGGCCACGTCGATCACCTGGAAGGGCAGCTCGAGGCCGGTCAGCCACTGCTTCTCCCACTCCAGGAGCCGCTTGTGCTCGTTCTCGGCGTCCTCCGGAACGACGTAGGAGAACATCTCGACCTTGTCGAACTGGTGCACGCGGAAGATGCCGCGGGTGTCCTTGCCGTACGTCCCGGCCTCGCGGCGGAAGCAGGGCGAGAAGCCGGCGTAGCGCAGGGGCAGCTTGTCGGCGTCGAGGATCTCGTCCATGTGATAGGCGGCGAGGGGGACCTCGGAGGTGCCGACCAGGTAGTAGTCGTCCTTCTCCAGGTGGTACACGTTCTCCGCGGCCTGGCCGAGGAAGCCGGTGCCCTCCATGGCGCGCGGGCGGACCAGCGCCGGGGTCAGCATCGGGATGAAGCCGGCCTCGGTGGCCTGCGCGATCGCCGCGTTGACGAGGGCCAGCTCCAGGAGCGCGCCGACGCCGGTGAGGTAGTAGAAGCGCGAGCCGGACACCTTGGCGCCGCGCTCGACGTCGATGGCGCCCAGCGCCTCGCCGAGCTCCAGGTGGTCCTTGGGCTCGAAGCCCTCGGCGCCGAAGTCGCGGATGGTGCCGTGCGTCTCCAGGACGACGAAGTCCTCCTCGCCGCCGACCGGGACGTCGGGGTGCACGAGGTTGCCGAGCTGGAGCAGGAGGCGCTTGGTCTCCTCGTCTGTCTCGTGCTGTTCGGCGTCGGCGGCCTTGACGGCGGCGGCGAGCTCGCCGGTCTTCTTCAGCAGCTCGGCCTTCTCGTCCCCGGACGCCTTGGGGATCAGCTTGCCGAGCGCCTTCTGCTCGGAACGGAGCTCGTCGAAGCGGACGCCGGACGACCTGCGCCGCTCGTCGGCAGACAGGAGAGCGTCGACGAGCGCGACGTCCTCTCCACGGGCGCGCTGCGACGCACGCACACGGTCGGGGTCCTCACGGAGCTGGCGAAGGTCAATCACGCGGTCAAGGCTACCGGTGCGGGGTGACGGCTCACGACTCACTATTCCGAACTACGGCTTACGTTCGGTTATGGGGCAATTGCCGGAAGTGTTCACACGCGTCAATAATGAGCGTCTCACTCCCTGGAACGGGGCAGGAGCCGGGCGGCTGGTTGACTCGATTTCCTTGCGGCAAGCGGGACTTGGAGGGCTGGATGTCCACAGGAATCCGCGCTCCCGAAAAGTTATCCACAGGCTGTGCGAAAGATCTGTGGACTTCGGAATTGATCATTCCGAGTCGGGCGGGTGAGGTGAGGAATTCCCGTCCCAAACTGGCTTCACGCCCACTTTCGAGTGGAAATGAGTCGCCCCAAAGGATTGATCAAAGGAAACGGGTGGACGAAGGGTGACGTGCCTGACTGTGGACGGGTTGGGGGGCTCCAGGGCGATTTGTCGACTAGGTAGCGGTTCGTTGTCGACTTGTCCCCAGGTCGAGAAGCCAGCCTGTGGATAACTCCTGTGGATAACGAAAATCTGCAGGTAGGACTGTCCGAAACCTGCCGGAAACACGGCGGGCGCCTACCGGCCACCCGCCCTTCACCCGCGCTCAGGCCCGCAACCCGCGCTCAGGCCCGCGACCCGCGTTCAAGCCGACAACCCGCGTTCGGAACCAGCGCCCAAACCCCAGCGCCCGAGCCACCGGCGCCCCGCTCAGAACCGGCCGTCCTGGCAGCGCGCCACCCAGTCCGACGCCGCCACGAACTCCTCGTCCGAGGTCCCCGGCAGGAGAGCACGCAGGCCCTCCACCCCCACGTCGGCGCGCGGGTACGAGCCGAGGAAGCGAACCTGGTGGCAGATCCGCTTGAGTCCCATCAGCGCCTCGGCGACCCGGCGGTCCGAGATGTGACCCTCGGCGTCGACGCAGAAGCAGTAGTTGCCGATGCCCGCGCCGGTCGGCCGGGACTGCAGCAACATCAGGTTGATGCCCCGGGTGGCGAACTCGCCGAGGAGGTCGCGCAGTCCTCCGGGGTGGTCGTCGCGCTGCCACAGCACGACGGAGGTCTTGTCGGCGCCGGTGCGTGCCGCGGGCCGGGCGGGCCGGCCGACCAGCACGAACCGCGTCTGGGCGTTCTCCGCGTCGTGGATCCCGGTTTCCAGGGGCACCAGACCGTAGCGGGCGGCCGCGAACTCGCCCGCGAAGGCGGCGTCGTAGCGGCCCTCCTGGACCAGGCGCGCGCCGTCCGCGTTCGAGGCGGCCGACTCCCAGAGCACGTCCGGGAGGTTCGCCTTGAGCCAGTTGCGGACCTGCGGCTGCGCCGCCGGATGGGCGGTGACCGTCTTGATCTCCGACAGCTTGGTGCCGGGCCTGACGAGCAGCGCGAAAGTGATCGACAGCAGCACCTCGCGGTAGATCATCAGTGGCGCGCCCGCGACCAGTTCGTCGAGGGTCGTGGTGATCCCGCCCTCGACGGAGTTCTCGATCGGCACGAACGCGGCCTCGGCCTCGCCGGCCCGCACCGCGTCGAGCGCGGACTGCACGGACACGTACGGGATGAGCTCCCGGGTGGCCGCCTCCGGAAGCGTGCGCAGGGCGACTTCGGTGAAGGTGCCTTCAGGACCGAGATACGCATAGCTCGCTGGCATGCACTCACCCTAATGGGCCTACAGGGGCGCGGCTCCCGCGTCTCACCGGAGACCCTCCTGTGAGTGAACCGGGGCGCGTGCGCACCGGGGCGGGTGACAGCGATGGTGGACAGCGGGGTTCCTCAGCCCTCCAGCAGCCGCTGCCCCACGTACTCCCCCGCCGCGGCTCCGCCGGGCACCGCGAACAGTCCGCTCGCCTCGTGCCGGACGTACTGCGAGAGCGCGTCACCCCGGTCGAGCTTGCGCTGGACGGGGACGAAACCGCGTACGGGGTCGGCCTGCCAGCAGATGAAGAGGAGACCGGCGTCCGGTGCACCGTCCGCGTCGATGCCGTCGTGGTAGGAGAACGGGCGTCGGAGCATCGCCGCACCCCCGTTCTGGTCGGGCCGGGTGATACGGGCGTGCGCGTTGACGGGGACGACGTAGTTCCCCTGGGCGTCCGTCTTCTCCAGGTCCATCGCGGTCGTCTCGGTGCCCCCGGACAGCGGGGCCCCGTCGGCCTTGCGGCGCCCGATGACGTTCTCCTGGGCCCTGACCGAGAGCTGCTCCCAGTCGTCGAGGAGCATGCGGATGCGGCGTACGACGGCGTAGGAGCCGTTGGCCATCCAGGCGGGGTCGGCCGAACCGGACGCGGGGACGAAGATCCGCCGGTCGAAGTCCGGATCGGCCGGCTTCGGATTGCGGGTGCCGTCCATCTGGCCCATGAGGTTGCGGGCCGTCATCGGGTGCGCGGTGGCGCCGGGCGTGCGGTTGAAGCCGTTCATCTGCCAGCGGACGCGGGCCGCGCTGCCCGCGTCCTTCTGGATCGCGCGCAGCGCGTGGAAGGCGACGAGCGCGTCGTTGGCGCCGATCTGCACCCACAGGTCGCCGTTGCTGCGCGCCTTGTCGAGATGGTCGGAGGAGAAGTCGGGCAGCGGGTCGAGGGCGACCGGGCGCTGCCTGTCCAGGCCGGTCCGGGCGAAGAAGCTGTGCCCGAAGCCGAAGGTGACCGTGAGCGAGGAGGGGCCTGCGTCCCGGGCGACATCCGTGTCGTCCTGGGTCGCGGCCTCGCCCGCCATCAGCCGTCGGGCCGTCTCGGACCAGCGGCGCAGCAGTGCGGCCGCCTCCTTGCGGCCCGCGCCCGCCGCCAGGTCGAAGGCGACGACGTGGCCGCGCGCCTGGAGGCCGTCGGTGATGCCGGGCTGATGTTTCCCGTGAAACATCACCTGACCCGCGCCCACGGAGGTGAGCGGTGCGGCGGCGGCGGGCTGGGCCGCGTATCCGGCGGTCGTGCCGGCCGCACCGAGTACGAGCCCGGTGGCTCCGGCGGTCCCCAGCAACCGCCGACGTGAGATGCCCTCCCCGAGGACGGCGTCCTCGGAGCCGGACGACCCGCCGGAGCCGGATGACCCGCCGGAGCCGGACGACCTCCCGGAGCCGTCCTCCTTGAGAGCCGCCTGCGAAACCCTGTCGGCGGGGTCGGCCCGCTCGGGCCGCTCGGGCCGGTCGGCCCGCTCGGCCCGGTCCGATCGGGTGCTCGTCCCGGCCTCGGGAAGGGACTGGTCAGCCATGGTTCAGTTCAGCCGATCTGCGCGTTCTTGGAGACGGTCGCCTGGTCGATGTCGGAGGTGCGCACCGTCACGGCGATCTTCCAGTCGCCGGCCAGCGGGATCTGCACCCCGTTCGCCGACCAGTGTCCGGTGGTGATGTGGTCGGGGGTGACGGGCAGCGGCCCGATGTCCTTGGCGGCGAGGGTGAAGGCGACCTTCACCTCGGGCACGTCGAAGGCGCGCCCGTTGGGCCGCTGGACGTAGACGTGCATCTCGTTGCCGCCGACCCGCGCGGGGTCGAAGTCGACCGTGACGACGCCCTTGCCGTCCTCGCCGCCCGTGTCGAAGGACATGTCGAGGGTCAGCGCCCCGGCCGAGGAGTCCGACGAACCTGACGAGGACGAAGACGACGAAGAGGAGGACGAGGACGCGGTGGCCGCCTTGGCGTCCTCCTCCGTGCGGCCGGGCTCGGTCTGGGTGAGCACGGTGGTCACGGCGAGCAGGACGACGGCGACGCCCGCTTCGGCCAGCACCGAACGGCGCAGCCCGAACCGGTTCGGGTCCGCGTCCCGCAGCCGCTTCTGCCTCGTGGCGTCGACGGCGGCCCGCTGCCGGGCGAGCTGGGCGGCGCGCTTGGTGTCACCGGTGGCGGTGCCGGCGTCGTCCTGCCCCTTCTCGCGGCTGACGGCGCGCGCCGAGGCGTGCTCCTTCACCCGCTCTTCCGGCGCCTCCGCCTCCGGTTCCTCGTCCGTCCGCTTCTCCTCGCGGACCTCCGCCGCTTCCGCCGCTTGCCGGCGGGCCGCCGCGGGCACCGACTGTGCCAGTCGTGCCGTCCACCGCCGTGAGATCCACGCGATGCCGACCAGCAGGGTCACGAGTCCGATCTTGACGAGCAGCAGCTGCCCGTACCTCGTGTCGGTGAACGCCGACCAGGAGCCGAGCTGACGCCACGACTGGTAGATCCCGGTGGCGACCAGGGCGACGACGCTGCCGAAGGCGACGCGCGAGAAACGGTGTACGGCGGCGGCGTCGACCGCCGTCTCCTCGGGAGCCCGGTAGAGCGCGACGAGCAGTGCCGTGAGCCCACCGAGCCAGGTGGCCACGGCCAGCAGGTGGACGATGTCGACGGGCATCGCGATGCCCGGCTGGAGACCGGTGGACGCGTGCTCGGCCATCGCCCAGCTCGCGGCGAGCCCGGCGGCGACCACGGTCCCGCCGACCGCGAGCCCGAAGGTCAGGTCCCGCTTCTCCTCGTCCTCGCGCTTGTCGTAGGCCCCGAACAGCACGGCGATGAACAGTGCTCCGGCCGCGAGCAGCAGCAGCCGGGACACGAGGGCCGCGCCGGTCTTGGTCTGGAGTACCTGCCCGAGCAGGCTCAGCTCGAAGACGTCGCCGAACGTCCCGCCGCCGGTGTAGGAGCCGCGCAGGAGCAGCAGCCACAGGGTGGCCGCGGTGAGCGCGACCCAGCCGGAGACGACGAGCCGTTGCAGGGCCCGCACCCCGGAGCCGCGCTGCCAGCAGGCCAGCACGAAGGCGGCACCGCCGACCAGGACGATGAAGCCGGCGTACGACATGTACCGACCGAAGCCGTACAGCCATCCGACGACGCCACCGCCCGCGGTCTGCGAGGACACCGACACGGAGGTGGTCGAGGGGGCGCCGATGGAGAAGGTGTAGGCGCCGGCGACCGGATGGCTGTCCGCGGACACCACCTGGTAGGTGACGGTGTACGTGCCGTCGGGCAGGCCGCTGTGCAGTCGCACGGCGTACGTCGTGCCGCTCACGTCGGACGGCTTGCCGGTGTCGACGCGCTTGCCCTTGGGGTCGAGCACGCGCAGCGAGTCGTCGGACGTGGCGACCTTCTCGGAGAAGGTGAGCGTGACCTGGGTGGGTGCCTTGTCGACCACCACCCCCTGCTGGGGGTCGCTGCCGGTCAGTGCGGCGTGTGCGGAGGCCGGCCCGGCGCCCGCGAGGAGCAGGCCGGTGGCGGCCAGGAGCAGCAGCACCAGGGTCCGCACGCGGGGGGCGATGGTCTGGGTCAAGGTGGTCCCTCCCTCAGTGCCCGGTCTTGGGTGTGTACGTCGCCGGCTTCACCGGCATGGTGACGAGGACCGGGTCGGACGTGGTGAAGTGCAGCTCGACCGAGACCGTCTGGCCCTGTTTCGGTTGGCGCTTCAGCTTCTCGAACATCAGATGGTTGCCGCCGCTTTTGAACACGAGTTGACCGTGGGCGGGGACGGTGAGGCGGTCGGCCTGTTCCATCGTGCCGCCGACGGTCCTGTGCACGGTGACCTCGCCGGCCTCGGCGCTGCTGACGGAGGTCAGTTCGTCCTTCGTACCGCCGGCGTTCACGATCGTCAGGAAACCGGCCGCCATGGAGTCCGAGACGGGCTGTGGCATGTAGGCGGAGACGACGGAGAGCGCGGCGTGGGCGTCCGAGGCGACGGAGGAGCCGGTGCCGTCCGAGCCGCAGCCCGCGAGGGCCAGGGTGCCGGCCACGGCGAGCGCCGGGAGGGCGGGCCGCCTCACGGGGTCGCCCCCTTGATGATCTTGGGCAGGTCCTTGGTGTAGTCGGCGACGGTGGCGTCCTCGCCGTAGAGCAGATAGCCCCCGTCGGTCTTCGGCGAGAACGCGATCACCTGGGTGCCGTGCACGGAGACGAGCTTGCCGTTCTTGTCCTTGTGCGTCGGCTCGATGGAGATGCCGAGGGTGCGCGCGCCGGCCTGGATGGTGGCGAAGTCCCCGGTCAGGCCGATGATCTGGCTGTCGATCCCCTTGAGCCACTTGCCGAGTTCGGCGGCGGTGTCCCGGCCGGGGTCGGTGGTGACGAAGACGATGCGCAGCCGGTCCTGCTCGGACTTCGGCAGCTGCTTCTTGGCGACGGCGAGGTTGTTCATCGTCAGCGGGCAGATGTCGGGGCAGTGGGTGTAGCCGAAGTAGACGAGGGTCGGCCTGCCCGCGGTCTCCTTGCGGAGGTCGTACTTCTTCCCGTGGGTGTCGGTGAGGACGAGGTCCGGCTTCTCGAACGGCTGGTCGAGGACGGTGGCGGCCTGGTCCGCGCCGGCGTCCTCGGAGACCACGGCGACGGGTGACTTGCTGTCGTCGCCGCTGCCGCAGGCGGAGAGGGTCAGTGCGGCGGCGGCGAGCACTGCGGCCGCGGCGAACGTCTTCTTGCGCATACTGCATTCTCCTGGGGAGCGGCCCCCGGGCCGCGGCCGGAAGACCGTGAGCCGGGACACGGGGGCGCTCCTTCGATGGTTCCGAGTAGTTCTGGCGGGGTCTCAGGCGTCGGTGCGCCGACGGCCGGCGAGCACCCCGTACGCCACGCCCAGCAGGCCGACGACGATGCCCACCACGCCCAGGACCCGGGCGGTGGTGTCGCTGCCGTCGGCGGAGGCGGAGGTGTCGGCGGCGTTGTTCCTGGCGGGCTTCGCGTCGTCGGAGGTCTTCTCGGCGGCGTTCTCGGCGGTGGACGCGCCGTGGGAGTGCTCGTCGGTGGAGGCGGCGGAGAGGGTGAGCACCGGGGCGGGGTTCTCGGGCTCCTCCTCGCCGTCCTCCGGCACCTCGATCCAGCGCACGACCTCCTTGTCGGAGTACGTCTGGAGGGCCTTGAAGACCAGTTCGTCGGCGTCCTCCGGCAGGGCGCCGACGGAGACCGGGAACTTCTGGAAGAAGCCGGGCTGGACACCCTTGCCGTCGGCGGTCCAGGTGATCCTGGAGACGGCCTCGGTGATCTTCTCCCCGTGCATCTCGAGCGGCTTGGCGAGCTTGGACCGGGTGACCTTGATGGTCCAGCCGTCGATCGGTTCCGGCATCGCCGAGGCCAGCGGGTGGTCGGTCGGGAAGTTGACCTCGAGCTTGGTGGTGGAGGCGTTGTCGCGCTCGTTGGGAACCTTGAAGTCGACGACCGCGTAGCCGCCCTTGGCGGCCGCTCCCTCGGGCTGCACGGACACGTGCGCGAAGGCGGGCGTGGACAGGACGGCGACGGCGGTGGCGGCGACGGCGCCGGTGGCGGCGAGACGAGAGGCCTTCATGCGGAGCACTCCACTTCGAGTGAGAACCCGTGGGATTCCGGCGGTGGCCGGCGTGTTCGACGGATTCGGCGAATTCCGGTGGTGACGAGGGGTACGCGCGGGGCGTGATCGATCACGAGGACGTGAACGGGCACGCGGGGGCGCGGGTGTGTGCCGCACGACGGCGGCCCCTTCGCCCACGGGAGTGGGCCCACTGGGAGGTGGAGAGGTGGTCGCGTCGCGTCAGGCGGCGAGAACGAGCGCGGCGGCGGCCGGCGGGCCGCGCCTGATCACCGTGTGGTGGAGTGCGGTGGTGCGGGGTCCGGGCGGCGCGAGCGCGGCGCTGCGCGGGCGGCGCGGGGCGAGCTCGGGGGTGCCCGGAAGCCCGGCACGCAGGGCGCGCACCAGCGCGAGCGCCCCGCGCAGGGACCGTACGAGCGCCCCTTCGGTGACCGACTGGGCCGAGTGCGCCGAGAGTTCGGCGAGCCGCAGCAGGGCTAGGTCCCCCCGGCGCAGCAGCCATCCGGTGGCGAGTGCCGCGAGGACGTGCGCGAGCAGCATCGGCAGGGAGGGCAGCAGCGACATGGAGGTCGCGGAGGTGTCCGCGGAGGTGGACAGGGCGTCCGCCGGGTGGTGCATGGAGCTCATGCCGGCGCTCGTGCCCGCGTCCGGATGGACCCGCGCGTCGACCAGGATCCGGTAGGCCCGGGCGGGACTGATCGCCGCCGCCGTGGTCCCGCACGCGAGCCGGGCTGCCTGTTGGACCAGGGAGGCGTCGGACATCGCGGCGGCGGACATGGTGTCTGACACCGAGGAGCCGGAGCCCATGGACATCGTGCCGGACTGCGCGGCGGCCGTCGTCGCGTGCCGGCCGAGCCCGAACAGGGTGTGCAGCACGGTCTGTCCGAGCGCGAGAAGAACCACGATCCCCGGCAGCGAGCGCTCGCGTCCGGCGAGCGGCACCGCGACCAGGACGACCCCCAGGAACGCCGCGCCCAGCGTCCAGAGCGGAACCGTGGCGCAGGCGGCGAGGGTGTGACCGGCCGCGGCCAGCACGACACAGACCGCGGCGAACACCGCGGCCCGCAGGACCCGGAGACCGGGTCCGGAGCGTGCCGTGCGTGGGTGGGGGGCAGTCATGGCGGGCTCATCATCGCACTGGCCCCCCGACCGCCATGCGGCAGGTCCGCAAGATGCGCTACGACTGGAAGGTCACCCTCTGGTACCAGTCGCCCCACATACACCGCCAACTGCGCTCGGCACATCCCCCATATGGGCGGCATCACGTCAACTGTGTGCTTACACCCGGGCTCGGGCGGCAATACGTAACGGTATGTCGAGCCGCGGCCGGGAGGCTGGAGCATGAGCATCTGGTGGTCACTCCATTTGCGGCGTGAGGCTGCGAGCGTTCCGCTCGCCCGGCGCCTGCTGCTCGGCACGATGGAGTCGGCGGGGGTCGACCCCGACGTCTCCTACGACCTGTCCGTGGCCCTGAGCGAAGCCTGTGCGAACGCCGTCGAGCACGGCGGGGACACCGGGCGCGGAGGCTCGTCGGAGGCGTACCGCGTCACCGCCTACCTCGACGGCGAGAAGTGCCGTATCGAGGTGGCCGACTCGGGCCCCGGCTTCGCCCGCACCCAGGCCGTCCGCCCCGCGCCGGCTCCCGTCGGCTCCGAGCACGGGCGAGGCCTCTGTCTCATCCAGGAACTCGCCGACCACGTCCACATCGGCAACGAGCCGGGCCGGGGCGGCGCGGTGGTGCGCTTCGACAAGATCCTCAAGTGGAAGTCGGACCCCTCCCTCCTGACGGCGTAGGCCGGGCCGGGCGGCGACGGACCGCCACGGAACCGGGTTTCAGCTTCCTCAGCACTCTCAGCCCGTGCACAGCCCACACCCACGCCCTTGACTGGCCGCGTTCCTACGTTCATGTCCATGACGGGAAACCACAGGAACACCACGATCACCAGGCGCCGTGCGCTCGCGGTCACCGGAGGCACGCTCGCGGCCGGCGGCCTGGCCGTCGCCGGCTACCAGTCGGCCTTCGCGGACGACGCGACGGCGACCACCACCGAGGCGGCCGCCGCCTCCGCCACCAGCGGCACCTGCATGACCCTGATGTCGAGCGTCACGGAAGGCCCGTACTACCTCGACGGTGCCCTCGTGCGGAAGGACATCACCGAGGGCAAGAGCGGCGTCCCGCTGACGCTGCGCCTCACCGTCGTGGACGCCACCGACGGCTGCACGCCGGTCCCGGGCGCGGCCGTGGAGATCTGGCACTGCGACGCCTGGGGCTACTACTCCGGCTACACCACCGCCAACCCCGGCGGCTCGGCTCCGGCCGAGAGCGAGGACGGCTCGACCGCCGACGACCAGACCTATCTGCGCGGCTACCAGATCGCCAACGCCAACGGGGTGGTCAAGTTCGAGACGATCTTCCCGGGCTGGTACACCCCGCGCACCTGCCACATCCACGTCAAGGTGCACACCGGCGGCGAGAAGGAGGACGGCACCTACGAGGGCGGCAAGGTCAACTACACCGGCCAGCTGTTCTTCGCCGACGACATCGCCGAGGAGATCTTCACGCTGGAGCCGTACGCGAAGCACTCCGGCAGCTACACCACCCTCGACAACGACATGGTGTACGACGGCGGGGGCGCCACCAGCGGCCTCCTCACCCTCAAGGCCGTCCACAAGAGCGACCCGTCCAAGGGCTACAAGGGCTCCCTGACCTTCGGCGTCGACCCCGACGCCGAGAACACCGGCGCGGGCAGCGGCGGCGGTGGGACACCTCCGAGCGGCTCACCCGGCGACGCCCCGACCGGCACCCCGCCGAGTGACGCGCCGAGCGACAGCGCCTCCCCGTCGGCCTCGGCGTCTTCATAGGGGGCGGCCATGAGCGGTCCCGAGGACGAGGCGCTGGCGCGTGCCGCCGTGGACGCGCTGACCGGGCAGCTGGCCCTGCTGCCCAAGCCCGGTCTGCCCGACCCGCGTGACCTGAGTGCCCGTACGACCCGGGTGGACCACTGCTCCCTGCGCTGGTCGGCCAGGGCGCTCGCGCCCGGTCTGGTGGCGATGGCGGCCGCCGCCCGCCGTACCGGCGAGCCCACGCCCCGGCTCCGGGCGGAGCTGGGCGCGATCGGCCGGTGCACCGAGCACTCGGTCGCGCTCGCGGGCGGTGGCCACCGGGGCGCCCTGTGGGCGCTCGGCCTGCTGGTCGCGGCGGCCGCCCTCGACCCCGGTGCCGCGGCCCCGGACGTCGCCGCGGCCGCCAAGCGCATCGCCGCACACCCGGACAAGCGTGCCCCGCGGCGGCCCTCCCGGGGTTCGTCGGTCTCGGCGAAGTACGGCGCCGCCGGGGCACGCGGCGAGGCCCGGGCCGGATTCCCGCACGTGCGGCGGGCGTTGGACGCGCTCGCCGCGGCACGTTCGGCCGGCGCCACCGAACCGCAGGCCCGGCTGGACGCCCTGCTCACCGTGATGTCCACGCTCCAGGACACCGAACTCCTGCACGCGGCGGGGCCGTTGGGGCTCCGGCACGTCCAGGCGGGGGCCCGCGGGGTGCTGGAGGCGGGAGGTACGGCGACGGAGGCGGGCCGGCAGGCCCTGGCCGCCCTCGACACCGACCTCCACGCGCGCGTGTGGAGTCCCAGGGGCAGCGCGGGTCTGCTGGCCGGGGCGCTGTTCCTCGACTCGCTGCCGGTGCCCGTCAGTTCGCGGGCGCGGGCACGGGCGGCCTGATCTCCTCGCCCGCCCGGCCGGCGGCGGCCTTCCGCGCCGCCGGCCCCATCGCGTACGAGGCCGCCAGCGTCACCGCGCCCAGCAGCAGCCAGCCTGGCGTTCCCCACTCCACCAGCAGCGAGGTCAGGACGAGCGGGCCGAGGGTGCGGGCCACCGTGACGCCGGCCCCGAAGAAGCCCTGGTACTCGCCGACCCGGTCGGCGGGGGCCAGATCGAAGGACAGCTGCCAGGACCCCGCCGACTGCCCCATCTCGGCGGCCACCTGCAACACCGCGCCCACCACCAGGACGCCCACGGCCACCCGGGGGGAGGCCCCGGCGGACAGCGCGAACACCGCGCACGCCCCGAGCATCACCCAGCCCGACCGCCGCACCGCGCGCGTGGCCGACGCGAGCCCGGTCACCCCGCGTGCCGTCCGCACCTGGAAGGCCATCACCGCACCGGTGTTGAGCACGAACAGCGCGGAGACCAGCCAGGTCGGGGCGGTGGTCCGTTCGGCGATCCACAGCGGCAGCCCGAGGCTGAGCAGCGGCATCCGCAGCAGCAGAACCGTGTTGAGCAGCGTGACGAGGGCGTACGGCCGGTCGCGCAGGACGCCGGGCCGGCGCACGTCCCTCGACGTGGCCGGCGTGCCCGGCGCCCCCGGCGTGCCCGGCGTACCCGGCGTACCCGCCGTACCCGGCGTACCCGGCGTACCCGGCGTGCCCGCCGCAACCGCCGTGCCCGCCGCGACCGCCGTGCCCGCCGCGACCGCCGCCCCCGGCCTGACCGGCGCCACCGGAGTCAGCCGCAGCAGTACGCCCGCGCACATCAGGAAGCTCACCGCGTCCAGGGCGAACACCCCGAGGTACGCCGCCCGTGTCCCGGCGTGCAGCGCGAGTCCGCCGAGGCCGGCGCCGACGGCCAGACCGGCGTTGAGCGTCGACTGGAGGTGGGCCAGCAGCCCGGTCCGCTCCCCGGCGGACACCAGCCCGGCGAGCAGCGCCTGGCGGGCCGCGGCCAGCCCCGACTGGGCGGACGCGTAGGCACAGGCCGCCGCCACGAAGGGCACGAAGCCCCGCACGACCAGGAAGGAGGCGACCGCGAGTCCGGTGGCCAGGGCGAGGAGCACAGCCGTGCCCCGTGGTCCGCGCCGGTCCGCGAGCCGTCCCAGCGGCACGCCCACCAGTGAGCCGACCGCCCAGGCGAGGGTCAGCCCGAGTCCCACGCGCGCGGGGGCGAGGCCCACGACGTGGGTGAAGTAGAGGGCCGAGGTCACGTAGTAGGCGCCGTCGCCGACGGAGTTGGTCAACTGGGCCAGCGCCAGGACGCGTTGCGGGCCCGCGGGCGGGACGAGGGGGTTCGTCATGCCACCGAGCCTAGGAGCGGAGTGGACCCCCGGGCAGGCCCAATACGAAGCCTCTTCAGTGGTCCAATTCCGCCGGCCCGGGCTCAGGTGTTCAACCGCACTCCAGCACCTTGACCAGCACGTCCAGCGCCTCCGGGAACATCCGCTCCCGAGGCGTCCCGTAGCCCACGACCAGCCCCTGCGGCCGTCCCGCACCGCCCGGCGCGTGCCAGTGGTCGCCCAGGTGCCCGACGGCGAGCCCTTCCTCCTCGGCCCGCGCCAGTACCGCCGTCTCGTCGGCGACCTCCACCAGGGCGTGCAGACCGGCCGCGATCCCGCGCACGGGCCGGCGCGGGCCCAGCCGGTACAGCAGCTGGTCCCGGCGGCGCCGGTAGCGCAACCGGCAGGCGCGCACGTGGCGGTCGTAGGCGTGGCTGTCGATCAGCTCGGCGAGCGCCAACTGGCCGATGGTCTCGGTGTGGTGGTCGCTGTGCAACTTGGCGTCGGCGACCGCGTCGACCAGGTGCGGGGGCAGCACCATCCAGCCGAGCCGCAGCGCGGGCCCCAGCGTCTTGGACGCGGTGCCGAGGTAGGCGACCTGCCCCGGCGCCATCCCCTGGAGCGCGCCGACGGGCTGCCGGTCGTAGCGGAACTCCCCGTCGTAGTCGTCCTCGACGATCAGCCCGCCACGCGCGCGTGCCCAGTCGGTGAGCGCCCGCCGTCGCTCCGGGTGCAGGGTCACGCCCGTCGGGTACTGGTGGGCGGGCGTCAGGACGACGGCCGCCGCCCGGTCCAACCCCTCCGTGACGGCGCCCAGTTCGTCGACCCGCACCGGCAGCACGGTCCCGCCGCCCCGGCGCACCACCTCCCGGTGGAAGGGCAGCCCCGGATCCTCCATGGCGATGCCGGCACCGTCCAGGACGCGCGTGAGCAGCGACAGACCCTGGACGTACCCGGAGGTGATCACGATCCGCTCCGGCGGCGCGACCACTCCGCGGGCCCGGCCCAGGTACCCCGACAGCGCCGTACGCAGTTCGATCCGGCCGCGCGGGTCGCCGTAGTCGTACGCCAGTGAGGGTGCCGTCGCGATGGCGCGGCGCAGCGCCCGCAGCCACGCGGCGGCCGGGAACGTCCCGACGTCCGGGCTGCCCGGCCGCAGATCGAGGCGGGGCACGCGCGCGCGTGCGGCCGATCCCGGCGCCCGGGCGTCGAGGGACGGCAGCGAGGCGACCTCGGTACCCGAGCCCTGCCGGGCCGTGAGGTATCCCTCGGCGACCAGTTGGTCGTACGCCGCCTTCGCGGTCCCCCGGGAGATGCCGAGCTCGGTCGCCAGCCGCCGGGTCGCCGGCAACCGGGTCCCCGGTGTCAGCCGCCCGTCCCGCACGGCTTCGCGCAGTGCCCGTTCGAGCCCGGCCCGGCGTCCGTCCGCCGCGTCCGGCTCCAGATGCAGATCGACACCGACACCCGACCAGAAGTCGTCCACGAACCCCCCACATGAGTACCGCGCCCCCTCGGGGCGCGGAGCCGTACCGACCGCGGTCCCGCCGCACTGACGCGACCGGCCACCGAGTACCCGCGGACGCCCCACCGCCCACCCGCGAGTGACGAGCAAGCCACCCGCGGACGTGCGACCGACCGACCGTCGGCAGACGAATGGCCGGGCACTCACCAGTACCCGGCCACTCGGTCGTGCGTCAGCTCTTCAGCGCGGCCATCCAGGACTCGACCTCGGCCGACCGCCGGGGCAGGCCGTCGGACAGGTTCCGATTGCCGTCCTCGGTCACCAGGATGTCGTCCTCGATCCGCACCCCGATGCCCCGGTACTCCTCCGGCACGGTCAGGTCGTCGGCCTGGAAGTACAGACCGGGCTCGACGGTGAGCACCATGCCCGGCTCCAGCGTGCCGTCCACGTACGACTCCACGCGCGCGGCGGCGCAGTCGTGGACGTCCATGCCGAGCATGTGGCCGGTGCCGTGCAGGGTCCAGCGGCGCTGGAGGCCCAGCTCCAGGACCCGCTCGACGGGGCCCTCGACCAGGCCCCACTCGACGATCCGCTCGGCCAGCACGCGCTGCGCCGCGTCGTGGAAGTCGCGGTACTTGGCACCGGGCCGCACCGCCGCGATGCCGGCCTCCTGGGCGTCGTACACCGCGTCGTAGATCTTCCGCTGGATGTCGCTGTAGGTGCCGTTGACCGGCAGCGTGCGCGTGACGTCGGCGGTGTAGAGCGTGTGCGTCTCGACGCCGGCGTCGAGCAGCAGCAGGTCCCCGGAGCGCACCGGGCCGTCGTTGCGCACCCAGTGCAGCGTGCACGCGTGCGGGCCGGCGGCGGCGATGGTGCCGTAGCCGACGTCGTTGCCCTCCACCCGGGCGCGGAGGAAGAACGTGCCCTCGATGTAGCGCTCGCTGGTCGCCTCGGCCTTGTCGAGGACCCTGACCACGTCCTCGAAGCCGCGGACCGTCGAGTCGACGGCCTTCTGCAGCTCGCCGACCTCGAACGCGTCCTTGACCAGACGTGCCTCGGACAGGAAGACGCGCAGTTCCTCGTCCCGCTCGGCGGTGACCTTGTCGGTCAGTGCGGCCTCGACGCCGGCGTCGTGACCACGTACGACGCGGACCGGGCCGGTGGCCTCGCGCAGGGTGTCCGCCAGCTCGCGCACGTCGGAGGCGGGGATGCCGTACAGCTGCTCCGCCTCGGTGAGCGAGTGCCGGCGGCCGACCCACAGCTCGCCCTGGCCGGACAGCCAGAACTCGCCGTTCTCGCGGTCGGAGCGGGGCAGCAGGTAGATCGTGGCCCGGTGGCCGTCGGCGGTGGGCTCCAGGACGAGCACGCCGTCCTCGGTCTGGTTGCCGGTGAGGTACGCGTACTCGACGGACGCCCGGAAGGGGTACTCGGTGTCGTTCGAGCGGGTCTTCAGGTTGCCCGCGGGGACCACCAGACGCTCGCCCGGGAAGCGCGCGGACAGCGCGGCGCGGCGGGCGGCGGCCTCGGCGGCCTGGGGGACCGGCCGCAGGTCGCGCAGCTCGGTGTCGGCCCAGCCGGACTGCATGTTCTCCGCCAGCTCGTCGGACACGCCCGGGTACAGGCCGTTCTTGCGCTGCTTGACGGGCTCTTCCTCGGCAGTCTCCGGACCGGCTGCGGTAGCAGCGTCATCAGATACTGCCGGGAGCTGTTCTGCCACGGTCATCCTCCTAGATACGGCACTGGACCCCCTCCATCGTACGGTCGTACGGAAGGGGGCCCAGGGGGTGAGGACCTGTTACCGGTGGCTCACCGGCGTTCACTCGAAGTGTGCCGCCAGCAGGACGACGTCCTCCGCCGAGTCCGCCGCGTCCAGGCCGTCCGGCAGCACCGTCCGCAGCACGTGATCGGCGACCGCGCCCGGATCGTGCCGCAGGGCCCTCGGTACGCCGGCCGCCGCCGCGTGCAGCCGGGCGAAGGCGCGGTCGGTGGGGTCGCCGGTGCGGTGCAGCAGCCCGTCGGTGTACAGCAGGACCGTCTCTCCCGGCTCCGCCTGGATCTCCACGCTCGGCGCCTCCCAGCAGGCGAGCATCCCGAGCGGCGCGGACACGGAGGTCTCCACGAACTCCGTGCGCCGCTCGCCGATCAGCAGCGGCGGGCTGTGCCCGGCACCGGCGAGGGTGATCTTGCGCAGGGCCGGCTCGCAGTAGGCGAACAGAGCGGTCGCGGAGCGGGCGGGCTCGGTCAGTCGGAGCAGCAGTTCCAGGTCGGACAGGACGGCGACCGGGTCCTCGCCCTCCATCACGGCGTACGCCCGCAGGCTGGCCCGCAGCCGTCCCATCGCGGCGACGGCGCTCGGCCCGGAGCCGGTCACCGAGCCCACCGCCAGGCCCAGCGCGGCGTCCGGCAGGGGCAGCGCGTCGTACCAGTCGCCGCCGCCGCGCGGGCCGGTGCGGTGCCGGGCGGCGAGCCGGACGCCGGCCACCCGGGGCAGGCGTGAGGGCAGCAGTTCCTCGGACATCGTCGCCATGCATGCGCGCGTGCGCTCGATCTCCAGGAGGCGGGCCAGGTGCTCGGTGGCGTAGCGGACGTAGAGGCCGACAAGGTGGCGCTGGCGTTCGCCGGGCTCGGCGGGCTCGTCGTACAGCCACACGGCGGCGCCGAGCCGGCCGATGTCCTCGGAGGTCAGCGGGAGCGCGTAGCTGGCGGCGTAGCCGAGTCGGGCGGCCACCTCGCGGTGCCGGGGATCGAGGGCGTCCTCGGCGAACAGGTCGGGCTCGGCGATCTCGCCGTCCGCGCCGGGCAGCCCTTCGAGGATCCGGCCGTACGACAGGGAACTGCGCGGCACGGTCTCGATGTGCCCGAGGTCGGCCCGCGCGAGGCCGAGGCCGATGGTGGTGTCCGGGCCCAGCCCGTCGCCCGGCTCCAGCACGACCAGACCGCGCCGGGCACCCACCAGGGCGGCTCCGGCGCGCAGCAGTTCCTGGAGGGCGTCGGCGAGCGTGTCGGTCCGGACCAGGCGTTCGGTGAGTTCGTGGAGTGTCGTGAGGTCGGAGACCCAGGCGGCGAGACGGTCCTGGAGCAGGGCACTCGGTGCGTGGGGCGGTGGGGCCGGGGAGGTGCCCGAGGCGGCGGGCGCGGGCGCGACAGTGTGTGCGGGCGCGGGAACCGTTGAATCGATTCCAGCCACTTTCGAAGGGTGAGGGGCGTTCATGGCGTCCGGCTTTCCGACCGGTGCGTTTTGCTCAAAAGCATCGCAAACCCCCATGTCATTCTGCGCCGCTAGCGGTGTCTCCACATGTACACGCACTCGTGAGGGGATGTCCAGCATTGTCCTGCCGGGATTCCTGGTGTCCATGGGCAACCAGGGCACTTCGTACAGAATGGCAAAGTTGGCTTAAAACTGACTCGGGTAAGGGCCTATTGCGGTCGACTGGGCTTGCTCGACGGAGCGTCACAGCGGTCGTGATGGGTACGTACTCGGAGAAGGCCAGGGGTGGTTGACAGTCGCCCGGAACCTGGTGACGGACCCGGGCGTCTTAGCCACCGACGACCGTGCCCCATCCTCCCGCGTCGGAGGCGAAGAGAAATACGCGCGACAGCAAAACGCCAGACTTCGCCACCCCCGCGCCACGTCCATGCTTTTGATGGACGCAGTATGGAAACGGACACAGCCAGACGTTCGGCCCATAGGGACCCCCTTGTCTCCGACCGGGGTGTGATGCGCCAACAGGTACGCACAGTGAAGTGATCGACACATGGTGTGATGGACCACGGTGTTGCCGGCGTGCAACGGAAAGGAACGAGCGCTCATGCGCGAGATCCTCGGAAGGCGACGCAGGCTCCTGTCCCAGCGCAGCGACGGGCGGCCTGAGTTGATCGGCGCGGCCCTGACCTTCGCGACGGAATGGCAGTGGCCCGTACTCCCCGGCGTGGCGGCGGATCCGCGGGGACGGGGCGGCTGTGCCTGCCCCGACCCGGACTGCTCGGTGCCCGGCGCACATCCCTTCGACCCCGGCCTCCTCGCGGCCACCACCGACGAACGCATGGTGCGCTGGTGGTGGACCAACCGGCCCACCGCGCCGATCGTCCTGGCCACCGGGGCCCCCTCCCGCTCGGCCGGAGCCCTGGGCGGGGGAGCACCCTGCGCGGTCAGCCTGCCCGCCGCCGCGGCCGCCCGGGCCCTCGCCGCGCTCGACCGCAGAGGCATGCGTCTCGGCCCGGTCGTCGCCGCGCCCACCCGCTGGGCGCTGCTCGTGAAGCCGTACTCGATGGAACAGCTGGGCGAACTGCTCTACGCCCAGGACTTCGTCCCCGGCTCGCTCCGCTTCCACGGCGAGGGCGGCTACCTCGCCCTGCCCCCCTCCGAGTCCGGCCAGGGCCCGATCACCTGGGAGCGCGCACCGCTGCCCGGCTCGGCCGCCCCCTGGGTGCCCGACGTGGAGGCCGTGGTGGACGCGGTCGTCGAGGCGCTCACTCGTACGGGTGTGAGCGCACCCGAGTTGTAAGGGTGTCGGGCGCGCGCGGAACGCCCTGACCGTCCCCGCTCGTTATGTTCCCCACCATGAACCTCCGTCTGCTCGCCCTCGCGGGCGTCGTGGCGTGCGCGGTCGCGCTGCCGCTGGCCGTGGCGTCCGCGGGACCGGTGGGCGAGGAGGGTCGCTCGGCCGTACGGTCCGTACGCACCGCGCTGCCCGCTCCCCCCTCGCCGGCTCCGCTGCGCGCCGACGACAAGGCGTCCCCCGCCGAATCCGGCCGCTCGCCCCTCCTGCTCGGCCTGGGCCTGGCCACCGCCGCCCGCTGCGGCCCCGAACTGGCCTCCCCGGACGGAATCGAGGCGCAGACCTGCGTCATGACGCAGGGGGAGGAGACCTGGGCGCGCACCTACTACCGCAACGCGACCGGCGGCGCGGTGGACTCCATGCTGAGCCTGCTGGGGCCGGCCGGCCGCACCGTGCAGATGCGCTGCGTGGTGGGTGCCGAGGACGAGCCGGGGACCTGCGAGACACCCCGGGAGCGACTGCGGGGGAAGCCGGACGCCTACACGGCGGTCACGGAGTTCGCCACGCGGGCCGGACAGGGGCCGCTGCTGCTGCGGTCGGGGAGCAACTCCGGGGCGCCTGCGGGGAGTTGACGGGTGCCGTCATTCCGTAAAGGAAGAGGCGCATGAAAAGACCCGGTTGCTGGCGACGGGGGATGCACCAGCAACCGGGCTACTCGAACGGTAACAAGAGATCGGCTGTTCGCAAATTCGATCTCGGGGATTCCTCGGCTATTCGGACACCGACTGGCTTGACTTCTACGGGAGTTGCCCGAGGAGCCCGCCCGTTCGGCACCGCGCCGTGCGACTGACCGACCGGTCAGCCGCACGGCACGTGGTACCTGTGGGTCAGCTGAGCGTGACCTGTCGGTTGGTCAGACCGCCGCGCGCCCGGCGCTCGTCCGCGGTGAGCGGCGCGTCCGAGGCCAGAGCCCCGGCGAGGCGCTCGGCGAACTCGGCGGCGGGCTTCTCGATGTCCTCCGCCGTCACTCCGCTCGGCAGATCCCAGACCGGCACGGTCAGGCCGTGAGCGCGGAAGGAACCGACGAGACGGGTGCCCTCGCCGAGGTTCGAGCGGCCCGCCGCGTGCAGCCGCGCGAGAGCGTCCAGAAGCTGCTCCTCCGGGTGCGGCATGACCCAGCGCAGGTGGTTCTTCTCCGGGGTCTCGCACCAGTAGGCGGCGTCCACGCCCGTCAGCTTCGCGGTCGGGATGGCCGCGGCGTTCGCCCGCTCCAGGGAGGCGGCGACCTCCGGCGTGGAGTTCTCCGGGTCCGGGACCCAGAACTCGAAGCCCGGGTGCACAACTGGCTCGAACGCGCCTTCGGGGTCGAGCAGGTCCTGCAGACGCGGACCGTCGGCCGGGGCACGGCGGCCCTGGACCGGCGTTCCCGGCTCCGCGGTGAGCGCGCGCCGAAGGGTGTCGGCGAGGTCACGGCTGATGTCGCCGGACGCCGTGTCGTTCTGCAGGCCCAGCAGCACCGAGCCGTCGTCGCGGCGCAGGGCGGGCCAGGCCATCGGAAGGACCGTGGCGAGGGTGACCGACGGGACGCCCTCGGGGAGGCCGCCCTTCAGGGGCAGCGCGACCGTGGCGGCCGGGACCAGCTCGCGCATCGCCACCCAGTCGCACTCGCCCGGCAGTCCGTCGAACGGGCGGTGCACCAGCTCGGTCGCGGCGTGCGCGGCGGCACGGCCGTGGCAGGCCTTGTAGCGGCGGCCGCTGCCGCAGGGGCAGGGCTCACGCGCGCCGACGACCGGAACCTCTCCGTCGGCGCCGACGCTGACCGCATCGCTGGGCTGCGGCCGCTTGGCCTTCGTCTGGGGTCGCTTCTTGGCCATCGTGGGTGTCTCCCGGTTACGGCTCGTCTCGTACGGGCGGGAGCCTAGCCGTTTGTGCCGTCTCCGACGGGACCCTGTGGACAACGCCCCGGTCCGGCCGGGTCGGCCCCGGGCCCGACCATGACCTCAGTCCAGGTCGTCGAAGGCGTCCGCGAAGTCCAGGCCGGGCAGTGCCACGGCCGGGGCCGTGACGCGCGTAGCGAAGTCGTCGCGCCGGTGCCTGGCGTCCGGATCATGAACATCGTCGTGGACGATCACCCACACGGTGACCTCGCCGCAGGTGTCGTCCCGGACGCCCCAGTCGTTGGCCAGCGCGGTGATGATGTTGAGCCCGCGGCCGCCGTGCGCGGTGACCGAGGGCGTGGCCGGAGCAGGGCGCGTGGGCCCGCCCCCGTCCGTCACCTCGACCGTGAGTCTGCCGCCCGTCTCCACGCGCCACGCGGCGCGCACGTCGCCGTCCCCGGCCAGCGCGTCACCCAGCGGCCGGCCGTGCTTGCACGCATTGCTCAGGAGTTCGGAAAGGATCAGTACGGCATCGTCGATGACCGATTCCGACACACCCCCCGTACGCAGCTGATCGCGCATGCAGTGTCTCGCCTTGCCCACGCCCGCAGGGCCATGGGGTACGGCCATGCTCGACGACGTGGGCACCTCCTGTGCCACCACCAACGCCACCCCCGAGACCTCCTTTGCCCCACGCCACGGTGTGGATGCCCCATTGGCCTGTACCGGAAACCGGCCAATCCACGTCCGGCGACGCATTCACCACGCTCGAACACGGACCGAACGCGCCGGAGCACTCCCTGTGAGTGCGTGGCCGGAACTCGACGGTGTGGCCGAGATCGGAGAATGCTGCACCGGCCCGGCCGGGTCAAGGCTCCGTCACAGGTCTTTACCAGTCAGCGACCGAGTTGACGCAGCACCGCGCGCGGGCGGTTGGTGATGAGGGCGTCGACGCCCAGGTCGACGCAGAGTTCCACGTCCTGGGGCTCGTTCACGGTCCACACGTGCACCTGGTGACCGGCCCCCTTCAGGCGCTCGATGTACCCGGGGTGGTTGCGCACGATCCGCATCGAGGGGCCCGCGATCCGGACACCGGCGGGCAGCCGGCCGTCACGCAGCCGGGGCGAGACGAACTGCATCAGATAGACCGTCGGCAGGGTCGGCGAGGCGGCCCGCACCCGGTGCAGCGAGCGCGCCGAGAAGCTCATCACACGGATCGTGGACTCCGCGGGCGCCGGGGCGTCGAGCCCGAACCGTTTCAGCAGCACCAGCAGCCGCTCCTCCACCTGCCCCGCCCAGCGCGTGGGGTGCTTGGTCTCGATCGCCAGCTCCACCGTCCGACCGGCGTCGGCGACGAGCTCCAGCAGCCGCTCCAGGGTGAGGACGGAGGTGTCCTCCAGGTCCTCGGGGCGGTGCTCCCAGTCCGGTTCCTCGTCCCGGCCGCGCCACGACTCCCGGTTCTTCCACGAGCCGAAGTCGAGGGTGGCGAGATCGGCGAGCTCGAGCGCCGAGACGGCGCCACGGCCGTTGGACGTACGGTTCACCCGCCGGTCGTGGACGCAGACGAGATGCCCGTCCGCGGTCAGGCGTACGTCGCACTCGAGGGCGTCGGCACCGTCCTCGATGGCCTTCCGGTACGCGGCCAGCGTGTGCTCGGGCGCTTCTTCGGAGGCGCCGCGGTGGGCGACGACTTGGGTTCGGTGCGGTCGTGCGTGGGTCACCGCGTCATGGTGCCACCGTGCGGGGGTACGCGTGGCACACGAGGGCCGCATGAAGGTTACGGATTGCGCCTTTTTAGTACTACAGGTCCTATATAAAGGATGGCCTCGGACGCACAGTAACCGCTTATGGTGCCCTGACGTCCCGTGGGAAAAGCTGGCGGCATACAAAAGCACATGCACAGCTGCATCGCGCCGGACCGTCGACAAGCGTGAACGGGCGTGGCCGAGTGCGTACCGGAACAACAGCCGTGGATCTAGGAGTAAAGCTGTGAACACCGAGAACGAGGGCACTGCGGTACCCCCGGCCCCGTCCGCACCTCCCGTGCCGGTGGACTCCCCCGCAGCCTCCCCGCAGGCCGCCGCGCCCGGCAGCGGAGCACCGACGACCCCGCCGCCCTCGGTGCCGCAGGGCCCGCCCGCCGCACCGGAGCAGGAACTGGTGCACGCCGGTCAGTCCCCCGCGTACGCCTCGGCGGGCTCCCCTGGGCAGGCACCGTACGGCGCGGGGCCCGCCCCCGAGGGCGGTTGGCCGCCTCCGCCGCCCGCCACGCCCTCGTACGCCGACGGCGGAGGCGACAGCGGCGGTTGGGGCTCCTCCTACCAGCAGCATCAGCCGGCGCCGAAGCCCCGCAGCGGGCGCGGTGGCCTCGTCGCCGCCATCCTGGTGGCCGCGCTGGTCGCGGGCGGCCTGGGCGGCGGCCTCGGCTACACCCTGGCCAAGAACAACGACAACGGCTCCTCCACCACGGTCTCCGCCTCCGACAGCGGCGGCTCCGTCAAGCGCGACCCGGGCACGACCGCGGGCGTCGCCGCCAAGGCCCTGCCGAGCACCGTCACCATCCAGGCCGAGAGCACCAGTGGCGAGGGCGGCACCGGCACCGGGTTCGTCTTCGACACCGAGGGCCACATCGTCACCAACAACCACGTGGTGGCGGACGCGGTCGACGGCGGCAAGCTCTCGGCCACGTTCCCCGACGGCAAGAAGTACGACGCCGAGGTCGTCGGCCACGCGCAGGGCTACGACGTGGCCGTCATCAAGCTCAAGAACGCCCCGTCGAACCTCAACCCCCTCACGCTGGGCAACTCCGACAAGGTGGCCGTCGGCGACTCGACCATCGCGATCGGCGCGCCCTTCGGCCTGTCCAACACGGTCACGACCGGCATCATCAGCGCCAAGGACCGCCCGGTCGCGTCGAGTGACGGCAGTGGCAGCAACGCCTCGTACATGAGCGCCCTGCAGACCGACGCCTCGATCAACCCGGGCAACTCCGGCGGCCCGCTGCTGGACGCGCAGGGCAACGTCATCGGCATCAACTCCGCGATCCAGTCCACCGGCAGCGGCGGCCTGGGCGGCACCACCCAGTCCGGCTCGATCGGCCTGGGCTTCGCCATCCCGATCAACCAGGCCAAGTACGTCGCCCAGCAGCTGATCAAGACGGGCAAGCCGGTCTACGCCAAGATCGGCGCGTCGGTCTCCCTCGACGAGTCGACGAACGGGGCGAAGATCACCGAACAGGGTGCCAGCGGTTCCGCCGCCGTCGAGTCGGGCGGCCCCGCGGCCAAGGCCGGCCTCAAGCCCGGCGACGTCATCACCAAGCTCGACGACCACGTGATCGACTCCGGTCCGACCCTGATCGGCGAGATCTGGACCCACCAGCCCGGCGACAAGGTGACGATCACCTACGAGCGCGGCGGCAAGACCCACACGGTCGACCTCACCCTCGGCTCCCGCCAGGGCGACAGCTGACCGCGGACTCGGACCCGGCCTAGGACTCGGCTTCCGCCAACGGCCCGGAGGCGGAAGCCGCCCCCGAGGCCACGGCGACCGCGGCTGGGCGGTCCGCTGAGACGCGTCACCGAAAGAGGCGGTCTGCCGGAAGCGTGACTTCCGGCAGACCGCCTCCGTTCGTCGCGAGCCACAGGATCAGAGAACGGCACCGTCAGTGATCTTGGTGGCGATGCCGTTCTCGATCACGACCTCGGCCTCCACGCCCTTCTTGGCGGCCTTCTCCAGGTCGGCCTCCTCGCACGGGGCGTCCACCTTCGAGCCGGCGGCGCCGCAGATCTGGCCCCCGCCCAGGATCACGGTGTCCTCGGCGAGGTAGAAGGCCTGCTGCTCTCCGCCGGAGCCCCGGGCCGAGGCACCGTCGACCAGGTACTTTCCGGGCGCCACGTACCGCACGATGCCGTACCAGGTCCCGTCGACACCCTTGCCCTTGTCGAGGCCCTCCACGACGGTCTCGCCGGAGTCGGACCCGGAGCCGGACGTGCTGCCGTCGGACGGGCTCCCGGAGCCGGAGGAGGACGTGGCGGCGCGGCGCTCGGTGATCTGCGTCGCGCTGCCGTCCTTCATCACCACATCGGCCTTGACGGAGCGTCCGTCCCTGGTGGCGGTCTCCAGGTCGGCCTCCTCGCACGGGGCGTCCACCTTCGAGGAGGCGTCGCCGCAGATCGTGCCCGCGCCGAGGATCCTGGTGTCGTCCGCGATCCAGAACTGCTGGTCGGACTTTCCGGACACGCTGACGATGTACTTGCCCGAAGCGAGGTACTTCACCGTCCCGCCCGCGAAGCTGCCGCTGACGCCCTTGCCGCCGGACTTGTTCGCCGCCACGGCCGTGTCGGCCTTGCCGGAGGAGCTGTCGGCGGCGTCGTCGCCCTGGTTGCACGCCGTCATCAGCAGGGTGCCGCCCAGGAGCGCGGCGGAGACGAGAAAGGCCTTGCGACGGTTGCGCACCATGGGTCGATTCCCCTGCGTAGTCGGTGGGTTGGTGCCGAGGTGAGGTCGGTTCCCCGGCGCCTGTCTGATCACTATGAGGGGGCCGGGACCCGAACAGATGCCTCGGTCCTTGATCCAGGACGACCCCGTCACGGTCCCGTGACATGAACAACCCGGGGCAACGGATTCGCCCCTGCCACCCTCGGCGGCCGGACGTCCACCGGCACTCGCCTGATCGCGCTCGAACCGACCCCGCGCGGACCACGCCCCCGCGAGACGCCCGCGCCCGGTACGCTGTACCCGCTCCGTCCCTGGTGGGCCGGGGCGCGGGTGGGTTGCCCGAGCGGCCTAAGGGAACGGTCTTGAAAACCGTCGTGGCAGCGATGTCACCGTGGGTTCAAATCCCACACCCACCGCAGGCGAACGGCCCCTGACCAGCTACATCGGTCGGGGGCCTTCGGCTTGGTCGGTGTCCGAGGGCTCCCGCTGTTCCCCGTGGTTTCCCGGTCTACCGGGCACGCAAGGGGCACGGCAACTGTTGTTCCTGGTGGGGAGTCGCCCCCGGTTGGGTAGAGCCAGCGCAACGTGTTGCCTGTGCCCAGGTGAAAGAGGTGGGGTATTTCATGGACCGGGTGCTGCGGTGGTCCGATGAGCTTGCCAGTTCGGACGTGGAGGCGATCGAGCGCTTCCTTGGGCCGAGACTCCGCCAGGTGCAAGAGACTCAGCCGCCTGGGTCCGACGAGCATCGGGCCGCAGCGAGCGTGTCCAACCTGCTGTCTGAGGTCGTCCCGATCTTGAGTTCTTACATCCAAGCAATGTCGCTGCCTCCCTTTGGTACGGCAGCGGAGCGATCTGCAAACACCGAGCGGCTTAGCAGCGGGATCCTCCTGCACTGGAACTGGCTGGTGTGCATGGCCGAGCCATGGCGGGAGGAGCCTGGATTCGACCACGTCCGTTGGAAGCGTCTGTACATCCGCAACGCAGAGCAGCAAGCCCTTGTCGAAAGATTCAGGTGAAGCGGGTGTTCTCTCGGTCCTGCCCCTAGGAGCTCAGACGCCGAGCTGCGCTTCCTTTACCACCACTCGCCCTGGCTCCCATCCCGTCTGCCGTCGACCCACACACCGTGGAGCGGGCGTGGTTCAGGGCGTCAAGGTGGAGCGCGCCACTGTACGAACGACCTTGACGCCCTGGGCCGCGACTGCTCGGCTCTGCCTGGGTCGACGGCAGACGGGATGGGAGCTCCCGCACCAGCCACTCACGGCCGGCACCCGCGAACGGCGCCCCCGCCATCCTGGAGCCTGAGCGCCCCCGCCGGAGGCATGTCCTTGACCTGCGGGTGACTCCTCACTTCTGCCCGCTGCACGTAGCGCGCCGCCGGGCGCGGCCAGCCGGGGCGCAGACAGGAGGCAGGCCGCGCCGCAGAGGCGGCGCGCGCCCGCGCCGTGCGCGGGCCTTGATGAGGTAGAGAAACCTGTAACAGGTCAGATCACGGCACAACGCTCTGCAAGCTCCCGCAGCGCATCGGGTACGCGCCGGTTCGAGAGCTGGACGAGGTCCCGCACGATCTCGCGCGCCAAGTGATGATCGTGGACCTGTTCCGGAGCCACCGTTTCGGCTTCCAGGAGCGCGGCGGTTGCCTCGCCGACATGCCGGCGCTGCGCGTGGGCCCGTGCCACATCTAGCAGAAATCGCGCCTGGCGTTCAGTCGAGAGCCCACCTGCGTCGACTTCCGCGGCTACTTCCAGCGCCAAGCCGGCGTCTCCGAGTTCTACCGCCGTGCTCACCGCGTGAAGTTGGACGTTCGTCGGGCCGAACTCGGTGTCGAAGTCGTTCCTGTCCTCCCCCAGGCGCTCGGCGATCTCCTCTGCCCGGGTGAGGTGTGCATGGGTCTGAGGGCGGTTGCCTTCCCGTGCATTGATCACTGCCAGGACGAGGTTCATGGCCCCCAGAAGTGACAGCTCCTCGGGAGGGCAGGCGGGGTCCTCCGCCCGCGGGTCCAGGACTTCGACTGCCGACTTGGCCGCTTGTTCGGCCTGGTCCATCTGCTGTTGCCGCATGAAAGCGTGAGCCATGCGGAACAGCCCGGCAACGACCTCCAGGGGCTTGCCGGCCATCTCGGCGGCTTGGAGGGCGCGGTCCGAGGCGACCCACGCCGCGTCCGCCTGGTCCTGTCGTGTGAAGCTCGCGGCGGCCACCTGGTAGGTACGCGCCCTCAGCGAATGCAGCTCGGCGCGGTCGGCCGCCGGCGCATGGCGCACTGCCACCTCAATGCTGGGGAGCAGCATGGCGAGATGATCGCTCAGAGCCGCAAAGCTCGACGCGTGTACGTACTCCCAAGCCTCGCCCACGAGTCGGCGGAAGTCGGCAAGAGACGGAGTGGGGGAACTGGGCCCTCGATCGAACAGACTGCTCAACGCGGGATGCCCCGTAAGGGCGACACGGAGCCCGTCTAGATCGTTGTTTTCTGGGGCTGGTGCGATTTCTTCCGGATCTGGTGCAGCCGGTGCCGCCGAAGGTCCGCCGGGTCCGGGGAACCTCGACCGGTCTGCGCATCACGCTGCGGCTGCCCGCGGGTCTGGAGCCGGCGGATGTCGTGGCTTCCTCGGAACGCCTGCGCCACGCCTGGGGCGTGCACTCGGTGAACGTGACCGAGACGAAGCCGGGGTTCGTGGAACTGCGGATGACCGGCTATGACGTGCTGCGCCGGGTGCGGATGCCGCGCAAGGCTCGCCCTCACGACATGATCGTGCCGGTCGCCTTGCGGGAGGACGGGACCGCCTTCGTCCGCGACTACCGCAAGGTGCCCATGGCGCTGACCCTGGGCGCCAATCAGTCCGGCAAGTCGATGTATCAGCGCAACCTGGTCAAGGGCCTGGCTCAACTGCCGGTGGCCTTGGTCGGCATCGACTGCAAGCGTGGTGTCGAACAGTCCGCCTACGCATCCCGGCTGTCGGCGCTTGCCACGACTCCGGATGATGCCGCCTCGCTGCTGGATGTCCTGGTCGCCGAGATGGAATCTCGCTTCGACCTGTTGAGCCTGCACGGCGTCTCGGACCTGTGGGAGCTGCCGGAGACGGTGCGGCCGGCGCCCATCGTGGTCTTGGTGGACGAGATAGCTGAACTGTTCCTGATCTCCTCCCGCAAGGATGAGGAGCGCCGCGAACGCCTGGTCACTTCGCTGATCCGGCTCGCACAGATGGCCCGGGCCGCCGGGATCTTTCTGGAGATCTGCGGGCAGCGCTTCGGTTCCGAACTCGGCAAGGGCGCCACGATGCTCCGCGCTCAGCTCACCGGCCGTGTGGTGCACCGGGTCAACGACAAGCAGACCGCCGAAATGGGCCTCGGGGACGTCGCCCCCGAAGCCGTCCCGCTGGTCACCACGATTCCGCCGGACAAGGCCGGGCTTGCGGTCGCCGCTGATTCCTCCGGCGGCTGGTCCCGCATCCGCACCCCGATGACGACGCCGGCCGAAGCCACGGCGGTGTGCCGGGAGTTCGCCCACCTGGTCCCGCACCTGCCCGCCCTCGACCCGTTCCGGCCCTACGTTCCCGCGCCGAAGGTCGACGGCCCGTCGCTGGTCAAGCCGATCCCGGCCACCGACTAGCCCTCTGCTCCACCCCCGGTTGGCGTGACCGTCTCGCGCCAGGTCCCTACCCGAGCCATGCCGCAATCCGGAGGACCCATCCCATGTGTGAGCACATCGAGGACTTCCAGCGCACGGTGCTGATGCTCGGCGCGCTGGCCCTGTACGCGGACCAGGCCGACGCCGACGACGCGTTCATCGAGGCGGTGGGCCCGTCGCTGGCCGCCTCCCTGCCCGAGCCGCCGCCCGGCGTCTTCCCGCCCGGCTACGACCCCGACCAGGGTCCCGACTACCCCGGCGGCTGGTGAGACCTGTGGTCGCCAAGAAGCGCACCCCGCGCCCCGCCCCTGTCCCGGCGAAGTGCGGGCCCTGTCAGGGCACCGGTGAGGTCGCCCGCACGGTCCACGTGGGCCGCAAGCGCCGTGTGGTCGGCGAACAGTCCGGCATCTGCCTGGCCTGCTTCGGCACCGGCGAAGCCACCGACTGACCTCGCCGGGACCGGGCGGCCGGACCCAGCTCCCCGCCCGCCCCGGCCCAACCCCTTGAAGGAGGTGAAGACATGTCCCGCTCGATCCGACCGGATGCCGTGCTCGTTCAGGCCGTCATTGCCGGCGCGCTGTCCTTCGCCCACCTGCACGACCTGGCCGAAGCCGCCGGACAGTCCGGCTGGAAAGCCTGGGCCTACCCCATCAGCGTCGACCTGCTCCTTGTCGCCGCATGGCGCCGGCTACGCACCGCCCGCCGCGACCGCTCCGCCTGGACCTGGTTCGTGATCGCCCTGTTCGCCTCACTCGGCGCGAACGTCGCCACCGCCGGACTCCTCGACCTGGCTCACGTGCCCGACTGGCTGTGCATCCTCGTCGCCGGCTGGCCCGCCCTGGCCTTCCTCGGCGGCACCCTCCTCGTCCACGCACCCACCGACACCCCGGCACCGGCCGCGGCTCCTGCACAGGCTGTGGACGAACCGACCCCGACCGGTGTCGACGTACGCCGCGAAGAGCCCGCCCCTCTGGCTGCCCCGGAGCTGCCGGCCGCACCGCCTGTTCCGGCTCCTGCGGTGACGGTGCCGGCCGCGCTCCTGGATCACGCCCGGAAGATCGCCGAAAGCCACCGCGCCGCAACTTGATCTCCGATGGCCGCGGACGCCTTGTCTGCCCGGCTCGGGCTGCCCGGTCCGATGACCGAGGCCATTGCCGCGCAACTCCAACTCACCTGATCGGAAAGGACCGTCATGCCCGTCCACCGCCGCTTCCGCGACGTGATCCGTATCGGCCCCGTCCAGGTCGCCACCTACTTCGACGGACGCGGCCGGGACAAGCACACGGCGGCCTGCTCCGCCCCCGGCTGCGGCTTCTCCGCCGACTACCACGACCGTTCTGGCGCCGAACTCGCCGCCCGCACCCACCGCTGCAAGGCCTGACAGGAGACCTCGTCATGGACGTTCCGCTCTGGCTCGCCCTGATCGTCGTCGGAGCCCTCGGCGTCAAGCTCGTCCGCCCGCCCTGGTGGCTCGTGGCTGTCCTCCTGCTCGGCGGCTACCTCCTCGCCGACAGCTTCCTCGGCCCCGCCATCGGCACCGCCGTCAAGTAACCCAATCCGAAGGGATCACAGCCGTGTTCACCCCGAAGTACCCCACCCCGGACACCGCCCCACCGCCCACCTCCGCACCCGCCCCGGCCCCGGCGTCCGACCCCGTGGCCAGCGTGCCGGCCACGGCCTCGGCTGCGGTGGCTCCGGTCTCGAACCGGCCGACCATCCAGCTCACCCCCGGCACCACGCTCGCCCTCGTCGGCGGCGGTACCGCCGTGGTCCTCGTCGTCGGCGCGGTCCTGGTCTCCCTGCTCCTGGCCGTCGCCATCACCGGAATGTCCGTGGCCGTCGTCGCGGTCGTCCTCCGCTCGATGCTCAACCAGGAAAGGAACCACTGAGATGGGCATCTTCAGCCGCAAGAGCGACGACACACCGAGCAACCCGGCCATGGCCGAACTGGGCCGCGAGTTCGCCATCGCCCGCCGGCACGGTGACCGCAAGACCATGCGCCGCATCGGCCGCGAGTTCTCCGACACCGCGAACGGCGACACCGACGCCGCGTCCTTCCAGCACGGCCAGGAGTCCTACGACTCCATCCCGCCCATCCCGCGCGGACGCAACCGCCGCAAGTAACGCCCGTCCGGGGCGGCCTCGGTCGCCAAACTTCCGCCGCCCCGGACGGCCTGACCTTCCAGATCCAACGGACCCGAAAGGGAAGCCCCATCATGCCCCAGCACGCCCCGAGCCTGCCCGTCTGCCGTGCCTGCGACGGCTTCCCCGTCGTCGCCATCACCACCGGCACCCGCAACCGCGACGGCTCCCGCACCACCGTCCGCATCACCTGCCCGGACTGCAAGGGCACCGGCCGCACCCGCACCGCCCCCGCCCTCGTCCGCACGGGGAGGTGATCGCCGTGCAGACCATCACCACGACGGCCCACTTCGAGACGGACACCCGCTTCCGCGTCACGCCCTTCGCGGACCGTGGCCACCCCTTCGTCAGCCTCCGCATTGAGGGCGACTTCGCCGAGATCGCCCTGCTCGCCGCCCTCGGGACCTCCCAGACCCTGCGCAACCTCGCTGCCGCAGCGATCGAGGCCGCCGGAGCCCTGGACGCCATGGCCGTCGACACGTCGGAGGTGACCGGTCGTGTCTGACCTCACCCCGACCCCGGACCGCCCCGGCCTGCACGTCAGTAAGCCCTCTCCGACCGCGCCCGCCACGGGATCGGCGCTCTGCCACTGCGGTGCTTCCGCCACGGCAACCGGTGACGCCCAGGTACGCGCCCTGGTCGAGGGCTACACCGCCAACCACGGCCCCGCCCACGCCCGGAAGAACGGATGATCGCGTGACCGACGCCGCCACCCTGGCGGGCCTGGACCCGGCCACCCTCGCCGACGTGCTGAGGCTGGCCGGGTCCGACGGCTTCGACCGCATCCAAGACCAGATCAAGCGCACGGGCGGCTGCTCCGACCCCATCCACTTGCAAGGCGCCACCGTCACCCGCGACGCGGCGACTGGGCACGTCCTGCACTCGTACTCGACGGACACCGAGCCGGGTGGCCGGCTGCGGATTGCGTGCGGCAACCGGCGGGCCTCCCGCTGCCCCTCGTGCGCGTGGACCTACGCCGGCGACACCTACCACCTCATCCGTGCCGGACTCGTCGGCGACCCCGCCAAGGGCACCCCCGCAACGATCCGCGACCACCCCCGCGTCTTCGCCACCCTCACCGCGCCCTCGTTCGGCCCGGTCCACAACCGCCCCGGCGACCGGCCCTGCCGCTGCGGCACCCGCCACAGCGAGGACGCTGCCGACCTCGGCACCCCGCTCGACCCCGAGGCCTACGACTACGCGGGCGCGGTGCTGTGGAACAACCACGCCTCCGACCTGTGGCGCTACTTCACGATCTACCTCCGCCGCGAGATCGCCCGCCGCGCCGGCCTCACCCAAAAAGCCGCCCACGAACAGTCCCGCGTCTCCTTCGGCAAGGTCGCCGAATACCAAAAGCGCGGCGCCGTCCACTTCCACGCGGTGATCCGCTTCGACGGACCCGAGGGTCCCGACTCCCCGCCGCCAGCGTGGGCCACCCTCGATCTGCTCACCGACGCGATCCATGCCGCCGCTGCCCGTGTCGCGGTCGACGTCCCGCCCGCCGGAGACGAGCCGGCCCGCACCCTGCGGTGGGGGACCCAGCTCGACGTGCAGCCGATCGGCGCCTTCGGCAACGGCGAAGAGATCACCGAAGCGGCCGTGGCCTCCTACGTCGCCAAGTACGCCACCAAAGCCGCCGAAACCACCGGCACCGTCGACCGCCGTATCGGCAACAAAGAGGCCCTCGTCCTGCTCGAGGTGCCCGATCATCCCGCCCGGCTGATCGCGGCCTGCCTCGACCTCCACGCGCTGTATCCGGACCGGAAGTTACGGGACTGGGCTCACATGCTCGGCTTCCGCGGCCACTTCTCCACCAAGTCCCGCCGCTACTCCACCACCCTCGGCGCCCTACGCCAGACCCGCGCCGACTACCGCGCCACCCAGCAACGCCAAGCCCTCGGCCTACCTGACCCCGACGACCCGGAGGCAACCACGCTCACCCTCGCCCACTGGACCTACGCCGGCCACGGTCACACCCCCGGCGAATCCTGGCTCGCCGCCAACATCCGCCGCGACATGCAACACAACCGCGAGATCGCACGCGAAGAACTGCTCAATGACGACCTTGGGGAGGCGTGAGCATGGCTGATCGTCTGCTGACGGTGGCGCAAGTCGCCGAACGGCTCGGGACCTGGAAGGAGAGCGGGGAGCGTTTCCCGCGTCGCCTGATCGAAGAGCGCCGCATCGCCTTTGTCAAGGTCGGCCGGTACGTCCGGATCAAGGAGAGCGTCGTAGAGGCGTTCATCGAGGCCAATACCGTGCAGCCAGTGATCCTTCGGCCCACAGCTCTCAGGAGGGCCGCCTAGTGGCTGGGAAGCGCAAGTCTCGCCGTGGCTTCGGCCGGATTCGGAAGCTGCCTTCAGGGAGGTATCAGGCTCGGTACCCGGGGCCTGATGGGGTGCTGCGGCCTGCTGATCGGACGTTCGCCACGACTACGGACGCTGATCGTTGGCTCGCCAAGAAGCGCATCGAGATCGAAGATGGTCGCTGGATCGACCCGGCAGAAGGTCAGACGACGGTCCGGGAATGGTCGGCTCGCTGGCTGGCCGCAGTGTCCCCACAGCTCAAGCACAAGACACAAGCTTCATACCGATCTCTGATCAACTCGCGGATCAACCCCGTGCTTGGGGATCGCGAGCTGTCGAGCCTGCGGCCGATCACGGTGACCGAGTGGGTCGCCCAGATGCGCACTAAGGGACTCAGCCCGTCGCGCATTCGGCAGGCGTACCGGGTGCTGTCACAGGTCATGGCTTCGGCGGTCGACAACGACCTGATCGCGCAGACGCCTTGTCGAGGTGTTCGCCTCCCTCGGATGTCGCAGACCGAGCCTCACATCCTGACTCCGCTCGAAGCCTCACGTCTCGTGCGGAAGGCTGAGCAGCCCCACGACCTGTTGATCGCACTCCTGGCCTTCGCTGGCCTGCGAGTTGGGGAGGGGTTCGCGCTGCGTCGCAACGATGTGGACGTCTTGGGCGGGACGGTGCTGGTCGACGAGAACCTTGCCGAGGCGAACGGCGCTCTGGTCTTCGACACACCGAAGTCTCACCAGAATCGGCTCCTGCGCGTGGCGCCCACCCTCGCGAAGCGGCTCGCGAAGCACCTGGAGACCTTGCCGGACGATGGCGATGCGCTCCTGTTCACCACGCTCGCGGGCAAGCCACTGCGCTACAACCAGTGGCGCAAGGCCTACTTCGACCCCGCCGTGTTGGGGGCCGGTCTCACCGACGTGACCCCGCACGACCTTCGGGCCTCGCACGGGACTTGGGTCGCCGACAAGTACGGTGTCATGACAGCCGCTCATCGCCTCGGGCACTCGAATGCGAGCGTGACCACTCGGCACTACGCCCGCCCAGTCGCCGGCCGCGATGACCAGGTGGCCGAAGCCTCGGACGCGTGGGTCAACGGGCACGATCACGACCGTGGGGCACGCAGCGGGCACGACGACGATGACGACGGCTTGGCGGGGGCGCTCGTACCCGTCTGACCTGCGGCGGAGACCTCGCCGCCCGTGATCGGCGAAAGGTCTTGAAAACCGTCGTGGCGCGAGTCACCGTGGGTTCAAATCCCACACCCACCGCAGGTGAGCGGCCCCTGACCAGGTAGTGCGGTCAGGGGCCGCCGTCATGCGCTCTGCCCGTGGGTGGCCGGTGTCCGGGCCGGGTGGCCGGGTTCTACAGCTCGTAGTCCTGGGCGAGTTGCTCC
Organism: Streptomyces sp. NBC_00289; assembly: GCF_041435115.1. Lineage (NCBI taxonomy): Bacteria > Bacillati > Actinomycetota > Actinomycetes > Kitasatosporales > Streptomycetaceae > Streptomyces > Streptomyces sp. NBC_00289. Next base: position 5,279,245 of record NZ_CP108046.1, read on the forward strand.
CAGGGGAGTTCTCGCAGGGTGGTCTCGGCGGCGCAGTCGGTGGGGATCTGAGGGGTGGGCTGGAACCAGACGACGGTCAGGGCGGAGCGGTACAGGTCCGGGTCGTGGGCGGGGTCCAGTGCCGTGGAGCGGAACGCGCCCACGCAGGCCACGGGCGGCAGCAGCTCCACCGGGCCCAGGGCGCCCGCGTACTGGTCCGGGAGCTCGCGCGGGGGCGGGACGAGGTGGAGCGGTGACAGCGGGAAGTCGCGTTCGGCGGTGGCCAGGAGGTCCTTGATCCGCAGGTCGTTGACGGGTCGGCAGGGGTAGCCCTCCGCTGTTCCGCCGTACGTCGAGGTGAGCCGCAGCTCGCACAGGTCGACCGGGCGGCCGGAGGAGAGGACGACACCGGTCAGGGACATGGTCCGCGTTCTGGGGCGCCGCTCCATAACGGTCCGGTGGATGTCATGGCCGCGGCCCTGTCATCCGTGCCGCCGAGGCGATCGTCGCGCGGGCCTCGCGTTCGGTCAGGCCGGTGCCCCGGGCCGCCTCGACGAGGGGTTCGACGAGGTCGGGGCCGATGCCGTTCTCGTACGCACGGCAAGCCGCCCAGAACAGACGGGTGTTGCGCTGGCCCTCGTGCGCGGCGAGGACGAACTGGACGAGGCCCTGGCCGTGCCCGCCGGCCGACATCGGGGTGGGGTGATGTGCACGGGGTGGGGGGAGCAGCAGGCGCAGCAGGGCGGGCGGACAGGGTGCGGGGGCCAGGTGGGCGGAGCCGGGGGCGGTGGCGTAGCTGCCGTGTTCCGTGCGGGAGCCGGGGCCCACCAGGTAGCCGCCCGCGCCCCGGATGTCGATGCCGGGGGCCAGCCGGCCGGCCGAGTTGGGGACGACGGTGTCCGGCGGGCCGCTCAGCCAGAGGTGGCGGCCGCCGCTGGGGGTCAGGACGATGACCGTGGCGGGGATCGTGAAGAGGTGGCGCAGGGCGAGTTCGCGCAGGGCGGCGGAGGAGTCCGTGCCCGACTTGGTGTCCAGGTCGATGCCGATCAGGTGGTAGGGGGGCAGGCCGCACGCGATGCCGTAGCCCGTGGCCCAGGGGGCCGCGGCGAACAGTTCGCGGATGCGCGCCGGGTCGGTGGAGGCGTCGTAGACCCCGTGGCCCGGGCGGCCGCATTCGCCGTGGCAGGGGGCGGGGTCCGGGAGGTCGCGGTGCGGGGAGCGCAGGGCCGGGAGCTTCGTCCGGGACAGGGGGATGACGGCCAGGCCGCCTTCGGCGGCGGACAGGGCGTGAGCGAGGGCCAGCGTCGTGGCCTGCCGGTCGGTGGTGGCCATACCTCCATGTTCGTACGTACGTTCGAAAAAGGGAAGGGGGAGTGGGGTCGACGCGCCGATGCGGTCGAATTGGCCGGAAATCTGCCGGAACGCTTCGCCTCATGCGGGACCTGGGTCGAGGCCGCCCGACTCGTTCCGTCGTGCCCTGACCTGCGGCTCAAGTGGCAGAAGGGGGTTTATCGACTTGTCATCACGCTTGAGGGCGAATAACGGCTTCTGGGGTGGTTCGCCGGGGATTCGGTGGGCAACTCTGGATTCGCGACGTCGTGCACAGCGCCGGGACGGTCGGCCAACTGCCCTGGTCCAAGCCGTACTTCACGCACTTCCGGCAGCAAGGCCGGTGCGTAACGTGTTCTGGAGGAACAACATGGCAAGCATCCGTACCGCCCGCGTCATCGCCGCCGTCTCCGCCCTTCCGCTCGCGGTCGCCCTCTTCGCCGGCGTCGCGGCGGCGGACAACGGCGCCTTCGCGGACGACGGATCGAACGCGGGCGTGGCGACCGTCAGCGGCAGCGGGGTCGGGCACGACAACAGGGGCAACTCGTCCACCACGCAACAGCAGGCGGTCGGCTCCGGCGCCTCGACCCAGAGCAACACCGCCCAGGTCAACGGCTCCGCGTTCACGGCCATCAACCAGGGGAACAACAACACGTCCGTCAACTTCACCCCGCTGTGGTGGTGATCTGAGGGGGTCGGGAGGGCCCGGCCCGGGGGGCGTTCTCCGGGGGTGCAACGCGTCCGTGCGGCGGTGCTTCGGCGCCGCCGCACAGGCGTTTCCGCCTGCGGAAGACGGTGTCACGGGGTGTGGATCCGACTGGGCGGCAGCGTATTGACAGGCTGCCATATCTGACGGACAGTCAGAAACCCTGTGGAACAACGACATCCGGAGGGCAGGCCCGGACCATGGAGCGCGACGATCACGACGACCGGAACCATCGCGACAACGCCGAGAATCACGACCGTCGAGACGACCACGACCGTCACGAGGGCCACAGCCGTCGCGAGGACCATGGCCGTCACGATGCTCACGACGCCCTCGGCGTGCGACTGAAGGCCTTCGAAGGCCGGCCGGCCGCCGTGGCCGGCCGGGGCCGGGACCCCGTCAACCTGCCCATGATCCGCCACTGGTGCGAGGCGATGGGCGACACCGCCCCGGCGTACACCGGCCCCGACGCCGTCGCCCCGCCCACCATGCTCCAGGCGTGGACGATGGGCGGCCTCTCCGGGCACGCGGGGCGCTCCGGGCCGTACGACGAACTGCTCGGCCTGCTCGACGAGGCCGGCTGCACCTCGGTCGTCGCCACCGACTGCGAGCAGGAGTACCCGCGCCCCCTGCGCCCCGGCGACGAGGTCACGTTCGACGCGGTGATCGAGTCGGTGTCGGGGCGGAAGACGACGAAGCTCGGCACCGGGTACTTCGTCACGACCCGCATGGACGTCCGGGTCGGCCCCGACCTCGTGGGGACGCACCGCTTCCGCATCCTCAAGTACGCCCCGGCGGTCCGGAGCCCGAAGACCGCCGCCCGCCGCCCCCGGCCCGTCGTCAACCGCGACAACGCCGGCTTCTGGGAGGGCGTCCGGCACCACCGGCTGCTCATCCAGCGCTGCACCGGCTGCGGAACCCCGCGCCACCCCTGGCTCCCCGGCTGCAACGCCTGCGGTTGCCCGGACTGGGACACCGTCGAGGCGAGCGGCGAGGGGACCGTCTACTCGTACGTCGTCATGCACCACCCGCCGTTCCCCGCCTTCACCCCGGCATCCGACCAGGGTGCCGACGCGGCGGGGCCGTACGCGGTCGGGCTGATCGAGCTGGCGGAGGGCGTGCGGATGATCAGCAACGTGACCGGAGTGCCGTACGACAAAGTCCGGATCGGCATGCCCGTGCGGCTCGAGTTCCAGTCGTACGACGAGGAGTTGGTGCTTCCCGTCTTCCGGTCCTGCGAGGCCGTGGCATGAGGCCGGGCGACGAGTTGCCCCCGCTGGAGATCCCGGTCACCCGCACGCTGATCGTCGCGGGCGCCATCGCCTCACGCGACTACCAGGACGTCCACCACGACGCGGAGGCGGCCCGGCGGAAGGGCTCTCCCGACGTCTTCATGAACATCCTCACGACGAACGGCCTGGTCGGCCGCTACATCACGGACCACATCGGGCCCGGCGCGACCCTCCGCAAGGTGGCCATCCGGCTGGGCGCCCCCAACCACCCGGGCGACACCATGGTGTTGCGGGGCACGGTCGAGACGGTCGACGGCGGGACGGCGACGGTGCGGGTCGTCGGCGCGAACGGCATCGGCACCCATGTGACCGGCACGGTGACGGTCACCCTCCCGACAGGGGAAGCGGGATGAGCGTACGCGGCCGGGACAGCCTCGGCGGACGGGCGGCCGTCGTCGGCATCGGGGCCACCGAGTTCTCCAAGGACTCGGGACGCAGCGAGCTGCGGCTGGCGACGGAGGCGGTGCGGGCCGCGCTCGACGACGCGGGGCTGACGCCGGCGGACGTGGACGGGCTGGTCACCTTCACGATGGACACCAGCCCGGAGATCACCGTGGCCCAGGCCTGCGGGATGGGCGACCTCTCCTTCTTCTCCCGCGTGCACTACGGCGGCGGGGCGGCCTGCGCGACCGTCCAGCAGGCGGCGCTCGCCGTCGCCTCCGGCGTGGCCGAGGTGGTGGTCTGCTACCGCGCCTTCAACGAGCGGTCGGGACGCCGGTTCGGCTCCGGAGTGCAGCACCGCGAACCGTCCGCCGAGGGCGCCGCGCTCGGCTGGTCCCTCCCCTTCGGGCTGCTCACGCCGGCCTCCTGGGTGGCGATGGCGGCCCAGCGCTATCTGCACGCCCACGGACTGACCCCGGAGGCGTTCGGGCACGTGGCCGTCGTGGACCGCGGGTACGCGGCGACCAACCCGGCCGCCTGGTTCCACGGCCGGCCGATCACCCTCGCCGACCACGCGGCCTCCCGCTGGATCGTCGAGCCGCTGCGCCTGCTGGACTGCTGTCAGGAGACCGACGGCGGCCAGGCCCTCGTGGTCACCTCCCTGGAGCGGGCCCGCGACCTGCCCCACCCGCCCGCCGTCGTCGCCGCGGCCGCGCAGGGCGCGGGGCGCGGACAGGAGCAGATGACCAGCTTCTACCGCGACGACCTGACCGGCCTGCCCGAGATGGGCGTCGTCGCCCGCCAGCTGTGGCGCACCTCCGGCCTCGGCCCGGCCGACATCGACGTGGGCATCCTGTACGACCACTTCACCCCGTTCGTGCTCATGCAGCTGGAGGAGTTCGGCTTCTGCGCCGCGGGAGAGGCGGCCGGCTTCGTGGCCGAGCGGCGGCTGCCCCTCAACACCCACGGAGGACAGCTCGGGGAGGCGTACCTGCACGGCATGAACGGGATCGCGGAGGGCGTACGGCAGATCCGGGGGACGGCGGTGAACCAGATACCGGGTGCCGGACGAGTCCTGGTCACGGCGGGGACCGGGGTGCCGACATCGGGGCTGGTGCTGACGGCTGCCGGGTGAGGTGGCGGGGATGAGGTGGGTGGGGGTGCCGTGAGAGGAGGGGGACTCGTCCGGGTGACCCTACGGGTGAACCCGCAGTACCTGTCGTCCGTACGTCCACCTTCAGGAGGTGCAGCCGACCCCAGCCCTACAACCTGAGGCGGACGCGTCTTCGGCACCTGCGGCCGATCCGCCGGAAGGCACCCCCCTCATAACTTGGAGTCATGACCACACCCGTCTGCACCAGCGCTTCGAACGTCGTGACGCGGGCGACGCAGACCCGCCCGCACCCGGCCTATCCCACGTTCTCCTCCTACGTGAGGGCCCGCCAGCCCGTGCTGCTGCGCACCGCCCGGTCGCTCACCGCGAATCCGAGCGACGCCGAGGACCTGTTGCAGACCGCGCTCACCAAGACGTACGTCGCCTGGGAGCGGATCGAGGACCACCGTGCCCTGGACGGGTATGTGCGCCGGGCGCTGCTGAACACCCGGACGTCACAGTGGCGCAAGCGCAAGGTCGACGAGTTCGCCTGCGACGAACTGCCCGAGCCGGAACCGATGCCGGCCGGGGACGACCCGGCGGAGCGGCAGGCGCTGCGGGACGCGATGTGGCGGGCGATCATGAAGCTGCCCGACCGGCAGCGGGCGATGGTCGTCCTGCGGTACTACGAGGACCTGAGCGAGGTCCAGACGGCGGAGGTGCTCGGCGTGTCGGTGGGCACGGTGAAGTCGGCGGTGTCGCGGGCCCTGGGGAAACTCCGTGAGGACGCCGAGCTGGGCCTGGCCCGGTAGGAACCGTTCAGAAACCGTCCGTATGTCCCGCGGGGGTAGCTCCTCCCCGTTGTGAACGCAACGTGACGTGATCGATCACCCGGTCCTAGTGACATACCACGTGGTATGTGCGCAGAATCAGCGCGACCCTTACTACCGCGTAGGCAATGTCGCCCCGGGAGGACGCCGTGCTGAGCACCATGCAGGACGTACCGCTGCTGATCTCAAGGATCCTGACCCACGGGTCGACGGTCCACGGGACATCACAGGTGACCACATGGACCGGTGAGGGCGAGCCGCACCGGCGCTCCTTCGCCGAGATCGGCGCCCGGGCGGCCCAGCTGGCACACGCCCTGCGCGAGGACCTCTCCGTCGTCGACGACGAGCGTGTCGCGACCTTCGCCTGGAACAACGCCGAGCACGTCGAGGCGTACTTCGCGATCCCGTCCATGGGCGCGGTCCTGCACACCCTCAACCTCCGGCTTCCGGCCGAGCAGCTCGCGTGGATCGTCAACCACGCCGCCGACCGCGTGGTCGTCGTCAACGGTTCGCTGATCCCCCTGCTCGCGCCGCTGCTGCCCAAGCTGCCGACGATCGAGCACCTCGTCGTCTTCGGTCCCGGCGACCGCTCCCCCCTCGAGGGCACGCACCCGCGGGTGCACGAGTACGAGGAACTCATCGCCGGCAAGCCGACCACGTACGACTGGCCGGAGCTGGACGAACGCCGGGCCGCCGCCATGTGCTACACCTCCGGCACCACGGGCGACCCCAAGGGCGTGATCTACAGCCACCGTTCGATCTACCTGCACTCCATGCAGGTCAACATGACCCAGTCCATGGGCCTCACCGACCAGGACACCTCGCTCGTCGTGGTCCCCCAGTTCCACGTCAACGCCTGGGGTCTGCCGCACGCCACCTTCATGACCGGCGTGAACATGCTGATGCCGGACCGCTTCCTGCAGCCCGCCCCGCTCGCCGAGATGATCGAGGGCGAGCGGCCGACGCACGCGGCCGCCGTGCCCACCATCTGGCAGGGCCTGCTCGCCGAGCTGACCGCGCGGCCCCGCGACGTCTCGTCCCTCACCCAGGTCACCATCGGCGGCTCCGCCTGCCCGCCCTCCCTCATGGAGGCCTTCGACGCGCTGGGCATGCGGGTCTGTCACGCCTGGGGCATGACGGAGACCTCCCCGCTCGGCACGGTCGCCCGCCCGCCGGCCCACGCGGTCGGCACGGACGAGGAGTTCGCCTACCGCCTCACCCAGGGCCGCTTCCCGGCGGGCGTCGAGGCCCGCCTCACCGGCCCCGGCGGAGAACGCCTCCCGTGGGACGGCGAGTCGGCCGGCGAGCTGGAGGTGCGCGGCAACTGGATCGCGGGCGCCTACTACAACGGCCCCACCGCCGAACCGCTGCGCCCCGCCGACAAGTTCAGCGAGGACGGCTGGCTGAAGACCGGCGACGTCGGCACCATCAGCCCCGACGGCTTCCTCACCCTCACCGACCGCGCCAAGGACGTGATCAAGTCGGGCGGCGAGTGGATCTCCTCCGTCGACCTGGAGAACGCCCTGATGTCCCACCCGGACGTCGCCGAGGCAGCCGTCGTCGCCGTCCCCGACGAGAAGTGGGGCGAGCGCCCACTGGCCACGGTCGTCCTCAAGGAGGGTGCCACGGCCGACTTCGAGTCCCTGCGCGCCTTCCTCGCCGACGAGGGCCACATCGCCAAGTGGCAGCTCCCGGAGCGCTGGACGATCATCGAGACGGTGCCGAAGACGAGCGTGGGCAAGTTCGACAAGAAGGTGCTCCGCAGGCAGTACGCGGAGGGGGAGCTGGACATCACCCGGCTCTGACCGGAGGGCCGCGCGCCAGGGCGCCTTCGGCCAGGTCACGGGCACCAGGAACACGTACGCCGGGCACGGCGCCGCTTCCACGGCTCCGGCCCGGCGTACGCGTACGGGCACGCGCGCGTCACCTCCGTACGGCCGTCGTCCCCCATCCCAGCGCCAGACCCACCGCGGCCACCGCGCACACCCCGCCCCAGCCCCAGTGGCCGAACGCGAGCGCGGCCAGGGCCGAGGCCGTCGCGCCGCCCGCGAAGCCGGCGACCACGTAGGCGGTGTTCGCGGTGGCCGGGGTCGAGGTGGTGGTCAGGGCCAGCGTCTGGTTGGCGACGTGGGAGGCCACCAGGGCCGCGTGGATCAGGATCGCCGCCGCGAACAGGGCCCAGAGCACGTGCCCGCCCAGCCAGAACAGCGGCACGGACACGGCCGCGACCAGGTAGGCGGACCGTACGACCCTGGCGGCGCCGAAACGGTCCACGAAGCCGCCCGCGAGCGGCGCGACCACGGCGGCCGCCAGCCCGAAGAGGCCGAACAGGCCGGCGTTCGCGGTGGACAGGCCGTACCTCTCCCCCGTGAGCAGCAGCGCGAGCGAGGTCCACAGCGCGCTCCAGGCGCCGTACATCCCGGCCTGTCGTACGCAGGCGCGCCACAGGTCGGGCGAGTGGCGGACGACGCCGGGCAGGGCCGCGAGCCCGGAGAGCAGGGATCCGGTGCGGTCGGGGCGCTGCGCGGGCAGGACGTACGCCGTCGCCAGGCCCAGCAGGGCCGTCAGCACGGCCGCGCCGACGAACACCGTCCGCCAGCCGAAGGCCTGTCCGGCCAGCCCGCCGAGCACCCGGGCCGCCACGATGCCGGTGAACAGACCGGCGATGACGGCCGCGACATGGCGGGCGCGGCGGTCGGCGGGTGCGCGCTGGGCGACCAGCGGGACGAGCAGTTGCGGGACGACGGTCGCCGCCGAGGCGACCAGGACGGCGGCCGCGAGCGCGGTGGTCCCGGCGGCGGCCGAACCCGCGATCAGGGCGGCGGCCGTGACCAGGGACAGGACGGCGACCAGGCGGCGCCGGTTCACGAGGTCGCCGAGCGGGGCGAACAGGAGCAGGCCGGCCGCGTAGCCGAACTGCGCCACCGAGGCGATCCAGGCCACGGCCGCGGGTGCCGAGCCGAAGTCGTGGGCGATGAGGGGGAGCAGCGGGGCCGCGAGGTAGATGTTGGCGGCCGTCACGGCGGTGCAGACGGCGATCAGTGGGAGGAGGAGGGCGGAGGCGCGGGCGGAGGTGACCGCGCCCTGGGCGGTGGTCCGTCGCTCGCTGGTGACCGATGACATGAGCGGCCGGGCTCCTTCGGCGTGGCGTTCGGTGGGTGTCGTGTCCTGATGTCGCCGGCGATGCCGCTGGCAACTAACTGGTTGGTTGGAACACTGGAACACCTTGAACCCGCCCTCCATTCCCTGTCAACCAAATAGTTGGTTGCTTCGGCGTTACCCTGAGCCCATGGCAGTGAGAGACCCCGAGGCCACCAAGGCGCGGATCTTCGAGGCGGCGGTCGCCGAGTTCGCCCGGCACGGCATCGCGGGCGCCCGCATCGACCGCATCGCCGCCGAGGCCAGGGCCAACAAGCAGCTGATCTACGCCTACTTCGGCAACAAGGCGGAACTGTTCACCCAGGTCCTCGGCAGATGCATGGTCGACCTCGCCATCGCCCTCCCCGTCGACGTGGACGACATCGAGGGCTGGATGGACCGGCTGATGGACTACCACGCCGCCCACCCCGAACTGCTGCGGCTGCTCTTCTGGGAGGGCATCGAGTACGGCACCGCCGAGCTGCCGGACGAGGCCGAGCGCCAGGAGCACTACGCCCGCAAGGTCGCGGCCGTCGAGGACGGTCAGGCCCGGGGCGTCATCAGCGACGCCATCCCCGCCCGCGACCTGCTGTTCCTGCTGGTCGCACTGGCCAACTGGTCCACCGTCGTACCGCAGATGAAGCGCATCCTGGTCGGCGGCGAGGACCCGGCCCACGAGCGGCTGCGCGCCTCGGTCAAGGAGGCGGCACGCCGACTCGTCGCCAAGCCGTAGCGGTCGCCGGCTCGTGGTCAAGCGTGGCGGTGGCCGGCTCGTGGTCAAGCGTGGCGGTGGCCGGCTCGTGGTCAAGCGTGGCGGTGGCCGGCTCGTGGTCAAGCGTGGCGGTGGCCGGCTCGTCGCCAAGCGGTGGCGGTGGCCGACTCGTCGCCAAGCGGTGGCGGTGGCCGACTCGTGGTCAAGCCGTAGCGGTCGCCGGCTCGTCGCGTCAAACAGTGGCGGTGGTCGGTGGCCTTCGGCCGGCCGAGGGCTAGTTGGTGCCGATCCGCGCCAGCAGGTCGACGATCCGGCTCTGCACCTCGCTGCTGTTGGACCGCTCCGCGAGGAACAGCACCGTCTCGCCCGAGGCCAGCCGCGGCAGGTCGGCCTGGTCGACGGCGGCCGTGTAGACGACGAGCGGGGTGCGGTTCAGCTGCCCGTTCGCCCGCAGCCAGTCGACGATCCCGGCCTGGCGCAGGTGCACCTGGAGCAGGTCCATGACGACCAGGTTCGGCCGCAGCTGCCCCGCCAGCGTCACCGCGTCGGCGTCGCTCGCCGCCCGCGCCACCTGCATACCGCGTCGTTCCAGCGTCGCGGTCAGCGCCAGCGCGATCTCCGCGTGCTCCTCGATCAGCAGAACCCGCGGCGGGTGCTGCTCGGTGTCGCGCGGGGCGAGGGCCTTCAGCAGTACGGCGGGATCGGCGCCGTAGGCCGCCTCGCGCGTCGCCTGCCCGAGCCCGGCCGTGACCAGCACCGGGACCTCGGCCGCCACCGCCGCCTGCCGCAGCGACTGGAGCGCGGTGCGGGTGATCGGCCCGGTGAGCGGGTCGACGAAGAGCGCGGCGGGGAAGGCGGCGATCTGCGCGTCGACCTCCTCGCGCGAGTGCACGATGACGGGCCGGTAGCCGCGGTCACTGAGCGCCTGCTGCGTGGTGACGTCCGGCACCGGCCACACCAGCAGCCGACGCGGGTTGTCCAGCGGCTCAGGGGGCAGCTCGTCGTCCATCGGCTGCGGCCGCGGGGGGTCCGCCACCTCGACGGCCCCGCCGGGACCGTCCAGCGGTTCGGGCCCCTCGGCCGCGTTCTCGTCCGGTGCTCCTATGGCGTACGACCGTCCGGTCCCCTCGGTCGTCTGCGCCAGCCGCGACTGACCGGCCATCGACGGCTGCGGCTGGGCAGGGACCTGCTCACCCTGCGCCTGCGGACGCGCCGCCTGCTCCGGGCTCCCGGCTGCGGGATCGGGACGCGTGCCCAGCTTGCGACGGCGGCCCGAGCCGCCGTTCGTGTGCGGGGGAGGCGTCGTCGACGGACCCGGCTGCTGGACCTGGGCCGCCTGCCGGGTGAACGGCACGCCCTGCCCCAGCGTCCGCACGCTGATCGCCCGCCCCTGCGTCGAGTTGGGATCGACCGGCACGGCGGCCGCTGCCGCCGCTGCCGTGGCAGCGGCTTCGGCGGGCAACGGCTGAGCTGCACGGGGCGGCTGCGCCGCGGTGGCGTTCTCGGGGGGAAGGGGGGTGCCGGGAACCTGCGGAGCCTGCGGTGACTGCGTGGGCTGTGCGGCGGCCCGCTGATTCGGGTGCGCCTGCGGGGGCACGACGGCGCCGTTCGCCGGTACGGGGGTGCCGGCACCGGGAAGCCCGTCGGCGGGGCTTCCGTCGGCAGGGTTTCCGTCGGCGGGCCAGGACTGGTGCTGAGGCTGGGGAACGGGCCGGCCGGGGGCCGCTTCGGCGGGAAGAGGCAGGCCGGAGACGGGCTGGGCGCCGGTGCCCTGGGCGGGCACGGGCTGACCGGGTGCCGTCGGCCGAGCGGGGGACGCCTGGTCGGGAAGACCGGGCGGGTTCTGCGCGGGGGCGCCCGGAACCTGCCCGGGCCGACCGGTTACGGCCTGCCCCGGAACCGGCTGTCCGGGAACGGGCTGCTGCGCCCCTACCGCCTGGCCGGGAACCAGCTGCTGCCCCACAACCGCCTGGCCGGGAGCCGCCTGCCCGACCGGTGCCGCGACGCCCTGCGCGGGGGCGGGTACCCCCGGCTGCCCTGCGCCTGGCTGAGCCAGGCCCGGCTGAGCCAGGCCCGGCTGGACCGCGCCCGGCTGACCCGGAACCGCCTGGCCGGGAACCGGCTGCCCCGGCGCCTCCGTCGGCTGGGCCCCGGCCCGGCGGCGGCGCCCGGTCGGCGAAGTCGTGGGATGCGGTTGCGGCGGGGTGTGGTCGTCGGACTGGTCGTGCGGGACGGCGTCATGGCGGCCGGCGTCGACCAGGGCGTCAGCGGGGGCACCCTGACCGGGAACCTGTGCGAGCCCCTGCCGGCCGGGAACATGACCGGGGACCTGCTGGCCGGGAATCTGTGCGAGCCCCTGCTGCCCGGGAACCTGCCGACCAGGCCCCTGACCGGGAGCCTGCGGAGGCACCTGTGCCTGTGCGGCGGCCGGGCCGGTCGCCTGGACCTGGGGTTGCTGACCCGCGCCCTCGGACGGGCGGTCCGCTTCGGCGGGCGGCAGGGCGAACACCGTACGAGGACCGGCCTCCTGCGCGGCGGCCCGCTCCGACGCGGCGGCCAGCGCACGGCGACGGCGCCCGGTGGGCTGGCCGTTCTCGCCCTGCGGGGCAGCGTCGGACCGTGACTCGGCGGAAGCCGCGGGCAGGGCCGGCGGCAGCGCGTGCGGTTCCCCGCCGTCGCGCCGGGCACGCCGTCCGCCGGGCGCGGGTACGCCCTGCGGCGGCACGGTGCCGCCGAGGCCCGACCCCACGGCCGCGGTGCCCGCGCCGTGCTCGCCGGCCATGACGACGGCACCCTCGCTCACACCCGCGACGGCACCCTCGGCGGCCGCCGCGGCGGCGTCCTCCGCGGGCCGTCCACGACGTCGTCCGGTACCGCCGGACCCGTCGCCGGTGTCGGCGGAGACCTGTGCGGGAACCGGCGCGATCTCCTGACCGCCGGCCGCCCGCCGCCGGCGCCGCCCGGTCGGCGCACCGCTCTCCGGGTCGGAGCCGCCCGGGCCACCGTCGTCCTCCGGCACCTCGCTCGGCACCTCGCTGTCCAGGAACGCGTCCACGGACGAGCGCCGGGCCCGCCGCCGCCCGCCGCCGCCCGCCGCCTGCTCGGGCACGGCGGCCGGTCCGGCCTCGGCGCCCTGGCCGGGCACCGCCTCCTGCGCGCCCGACCCGAGCGCGGGAGCGTGGTTCTCGATCTGGAGCTGACCCGGAACGGGGACCTGGGCCGCAACGGCCCCCGCCCCGCCGCCGATCGGCACCTCGAGCACGTACGCGCTGCCGCTCATGCCCGGCACCTCGTGCGTCTGGAGCACCCCGCCGTGGGCGCGCACGATCCCGCGCACGATCGGCTCGTGCACCGGGTCGCCGCCGGCGTACGGCCCGCGCACCTCGATCCGTACGACCTCGCCGCGCTGCGCCGCCGCCACCACGACGGTGTTGTCCATGTAACCGCCCGCCGACACCGGCGCGTTGCCGGTCGCGTCGACGCCCGCCACATCGGCGACGAGATGCGCCAGCGCCGTGGCCAGCAGTCTCTGGTCGACCTCGGCCTCGATGGGCGGCGCGTGCACGGCGAACTGCACGCGCCCCGGCCCGATGAGCTCCACGGCCCCGTCGACGCCGGCCGCGACGACCGCGTCGAGCATCACCTTCGTACGGCTGATGCCGTCGGTCCCGACGTCCAGGCGCTGGTACCCCAGGACGTTGTCGATGAGCGTGGTGATCCGCGAGTAGCCGGCCGACAGGTGGTGCAGCACCTGGTTGGCCTCGGGCCACAACTGCCCGGCGTCGTCCGCGGCCAGCGCGGCCAGCTCGCGGCGCAGTTCGTCGAGCGGCCCGCGCAGCGAGCCCGCCAGCAGGGTCAGCAGCTGGTCGTGCCGGGCGGCGAGGGCCTCGAAGCGGTCCTTCTCCCGCTCGCCGAGCGCCGCGTACCGCTCCTCGCCCGCGGCGAGCTCCTCCTCGTGCTGCTCGCGCAGTTCCTCGAGTTCGGCCACGTGCTTCTGGCGCAGGGCGGTGAGTTCGGAGGCGTGCTCCTCCTCCATGCGGTCCAGATCGTCCTGGTGCCGCTTCTCCTCGGCCGTCTTCTCCTCGGCGAGCGTGTCGTACGGCCGACGGTCGGTGAAGGTCATCACGGCGCCGACGAGCTGGTCGCCGTCGCGGACGGGTGCCGTGGTCAGGTCGACGGAGACCTTGTCGCCGCTCTTGGAGAACAGCACCTGCCCGCGCACCCGGTGCTTGCGCCCGGAGCGCAGGGTGTCGGCGAGCGGCGACTCGTCGTACGGGAAGGGCGAACCGTCGGCGCGCGAGTGCAGCACGAGCGTGTGCAGCTCCCGTCCGCCGAGATCGCTGGCCCGGTAGCCCAGGATCTGGGCGGCGGCCGGGTTGACGAGCACGATCCGCCCGTCGGTGTCGGTACCCACCACACCCTCGGAAGCGGCCCGCAGGATCATCTCGGTCTGCCGCTGCGAACGCGCGAGCTCGGCCTCGGTGTCGACGGTCCCGGACAGGTCGCGGACGACGAGCATCAGCAGCTCGTCGGAGGTGTAGCCGTAGCTGTCGTAGGCCTGCTGGCCGTTCTCCAGGTTGGCGCTGGTGACCTCGACCGGGAACTCGCTCCCGTCGGTCCGCCGGGCGATCATCCGGGTCGGCTTGGTCCGGCCGCGCGGGTCCATGTGGTCGGGCCGCCGCATGGAACCGGGAATGAGCTTGGAGTCGAACTGCGGCAGCAGATCGAGCAGCCCGCGCCCGACGAGCGCGGTCCCCGGCGCCTCGAAGGCCTCGAGCGCGATCGTGTTCGCGTTGACGACGGTCCCGTTGGCGTTGACCAGTACCAACGCGTCGGGAAGCGCGTCGAGTATGGCTGCGAGGCGAGCAGCGCCTCGGGATGGCCTGCTGCTCACGAGACGCTTCCTCCCTGTTACCGCACCTTGCCGACCGCGGGGGCCATCTTGCCAACCGGCCCGCGACGTGTCACGCGAGGGAGTCTAAGCGCAGTGGTTGCGCCCGCGACGCCGGATGAGAGGGAGGTCGCACGACGAAGTGACGTAGAACGTGTGACCGCGTCCTCCGCTTACGCTCCCGCCTCGGCTCCCACCTGCGCGCACCCGCGTGAGACCTCCGCGGCACTTTTGCGGCACCGGGGATTCCGCCCTGAAATGCCAGTGAGCCCGGAGGGGGCACCGAACCGCCCTCCGTGTTCACCCGCTTTGCCCGCTTCCCCGCTTTCCCCGCGGTGGCCGTCACGGCCCGACCTCGGGCAGGAACGGCACCAGCCGGTCCCAGCGGGCGATCCGGCACCCGTCGCCGCGGTCGTACGTGGCGTCGACGGGACGTCCGGCCCAGGTCCCGGTGACATGCGCGGTGGCCGGCCCGCCGTACTGCATGGTGCAGACGCTGCCGTCCGGCACGGGCGCGAAGGTGTCCCTCCCCCATCGCGTGTTCCGGTCGAGCGCGGCGCAGGCAGCGCCGACGTCGGGATGACTGCCACCACCGGGATGACAGTCCAGCTCGTACGTCCCGTCGGCGGACCCGCCCGCGTGCCGCACGGTGACGGTGAGGTGATCGCCGCCCGCCCCGTCGGAGAGGAGAGGGAGGACCACGGTGCCGGCGGCGGCGGGCGCCGCGGACACGGAGCCGGCGGCGACGAGGGAACCGGCGGCGACGACGAGCAGCCGGGCGAGCCGGGGCGTGCTGTGGGGCAGGGACCGGAAAGGACGGTGGACGTCACCATGAGGACCGGAAGGACTGTGAGCGCTACTGACCTGGGACATGACCTGACTAACGCAGCCCGCTCCAGGACGTTGCGCGTCTCCCCGACGACACACCGCCACCGCCCCCGCCACCACCGACAACGGCTTTGCCCTGCGGCCCGCCTGCCTAGTACCGTAGGAGGCGATTGGTGACACCACGCTCGACTGTGTCATCATCTGCACGCACCAATCGCGCTCGCGCGAGCGGCTGTGCGGGAGGCGTCGCCTAGTCCGGTCTATGGCGCCGCACTGCTAATGCGGTTTGGGACTTCAATCCCATCGAGGGTTCAAATCCCTCCGCCTCCGCGCAAGATCACCGAAGCCCCGGTCCACAGGACCGGGGCTTCGTCGTTCGCGAGTCGATCCCAGGACCGGCCACAGAGCCGTTTTCGCAGCTCACAACGGGTATGGCTAACGGATTTCACATGGCGGCGGCAGTCATGTAATGTTCTTCCTGTCGCCGCGAGCGGGCCGAAAGAGCCGGGAGCGGGACAAAAACAAAACAAGCACTCGTAGCTTAACGGATAGAGCATCTGACTACGGATCAGAAGGTTGCAGGTTCGAATCCTGCCGAGTGCACAGCAGACCAGAGGCCCCGTGGAGGAATCCACGGGGCCTCTGGGTTTCTGCGTTGACGGCAACCGCGCTTCCCTCGGCGCGGAGCGACGGCGCTACACGTGGAGATCCACCGGCCGTCGCCGGTTGGTCTGCCGGTGATGGCCGTGCAGAGCCGCGAGCCGGTGATCTCTCCACCCTTACGTCAGTACGGGTGAATGATCCGGTTGTTCGGTCAGGGGCAGGCGGCACGTCTTCTACGGTCTCTGAATGGATGCGAGGGCTGAGGGAAAGGCCCTGCGGGCGGGGGCCGGGGAAAGGCGCACCTGATGTCGGGGTTGGGGAAGGCGCCGGGCGTACGCGTGGTCCGGGCGGGCCCCTGCCATCGGATCGGGGCGTGGGCCTGGGGTGCGGTGGGCGTGGCCTGTCTCGTGGGAACAGCACTGACTCTCAGCGGGCCGTGGGTGGCCGGGAGCGTGGCGACGCGGATGGTGGTTTTCGGGCCGTCCACCGGTTGCTGGGGGTTGGCGGCCTCCCTGGTGCTCCGTGCGCGGGGGGTGCGTGGGCGGGTGCGGACGCGTCTGCTCCTGTTGGGGGGCTCGGCGGTGGCCGGGGGTGTGTACCGGGGCGCGGTCGGCGTGCTGTCGGCTCGACCTCCGGATTCGGGACGGGACGAGCCATCGCTGCTCGGTTCGCTGGTGGTCACCGGAGTGGCGCTGGCGGTTGGCCTGGGTATGGCCGGTCTGGTGGTCGCGGCCGATGCGGGCAAAGGCCGGCACGTCTTGCTGCGGCGCGTGCTTGACGGGGTCGTCACCGCCGGGGCCGTGTTCATGACGGGATGGGTACTGCTGCGGGGGGCCGGTGATGGCTGGCGGCTGGGGACGGGGATGGTCGGTGTCCTCTGGACCGCGGAGGTCGTGTTCCTCAGTTTTCTGTTCGCCCTGCGCCGTCTCGTACGGAGCGACCAGAGAATCACCTTGTGGGTTGGGATCATTGGGCTGTCCCTCATGCTGATCGGTGACACTCTGGGACTGTCGAGGGTCGGCCCGCACAGCCCCGAGTCGATGTCCTGTCAGCTGGTCGACACCTGCAACACCGCGGGCCTGCTGGTGGTCGCTGTCGGACCTTGGTTGCCCGGCGGGGCCAGCCTTCTGGGCACCGCTCAGCCAAGGTCGCGATGGGGGACAGAGGGTGCGGCGGCGTTCATTCCCCTGACGGTCTGCACGGTCACAACGCTGGGATACGTGGTGGCTCCTCCTGCCCGTGACCCAGTGCCGCTGTTGATCGGTGGGACATCGCTGCTGACCCTCTGGGCACGCCAGACCCTCCTGCCGAGCGAGAAAACCAGAAACGTCGACTGAGGTCTCGTGTGGCTGGTCCCCGAGTTCCTTCTGGAGCGTCTCCAGTATTTCGATGAAATCGCGAAGAGGCGGCTCAGTGGCTGGGCGTTCGCAACACCGGGCTTGAGGGTCTGCGGGTCAGGCATCTGGTGTCCAGCCAGGACGCGAACGGCCTTGCAATCGGGAGCGATCGACGGGCCGCTCTACCGTTCGACGTGCCACACGTTCCGCTGAAATGCAGGCGACATGGCAGACGGCGCTCGCGCACGACTTCAGGTTGATCAAGCCTAGGTTTTCCGAGAAGGAGACGCCACTGTGCGAATTTCTGACATTCAGCGCTGCGAGGTCCGACCCGGACAGCTTGTGGAGTGGAGGTTCAGCCCCGCGACCGTCGCGGCCGCAACCGTGCTGCCGACGGATCCGCGGCCACCGGCGTACATCCAGGAGTCACACATCAGAACGGCGCGGTCGGTGCGCGAGGGCGGGCTGTTCGTGCCGACCTGGCTCGGGACGGCTTTCGACCTGCCCGGCCAGGTTGACCTCGACGTGCTGGAGCAGGCCCTGCACGGCTGGACGCTGCGCCACGAGACGCTGCGCAGCGGGTTCAGATGGGTGGGCGACGAGATGCACCGGTTCACTCTGGACGAAGACAATGTCACGCTCCACCGTGAGGTGGTTGGCGACTTCGCCGATGCGGACGTGTTGGTCCGGCATCTGCAGGACCGTTTCGACAAGGCGGCAGATGCTCTCGGCTGGCCCAATCTCATCTATACGGCGGTCGTTCGCGAGGACTCCACCAGCGTGTATCTGGCATTCGACCACACCAATGTCGACGCCTACTCACTGCAACGCATCCCCCACGAGGTGCAGGAGTTGTACACGGCACGTGCCGCAGGGCGGCTCCCCACCGCTACACCGGTCAGCAGCTACGTAGACTTCTGCGAGCAGGAGCGGGTGAACGCGAACGCCATCGACGACACACACGCGATTGTCACGCGCTGGCGGGAGTTCATCGGCCGGTGCGGCGGAAGGCTCCCGGAGTTCGCTGTCGATCTCGGCCTGCAGCCCGGCGGCATTCTGCCCGAACAAAAACTGATGCGTGAGCCGCTCGTCGATGCGGACGCGGCCGCGGCGTTCGAGACCTATTGCCGGCCCTACGGCGGTAGCCTGGTGGGCGTCCTGGCCGCCACCAGTCTGATCGTCCACGAAATCGGTGGGCAACCGGTCTACCGCACGGTCGTGCCGTTCCACACCCGAGTCAAGTCCGCGTGGTCAGACTCCGTCGGCTGGTATGTCGGCGGCGCGCCGATCGAAGTACCTGCGGCACTGGACTTCGACGCCGCGCTTGCCTCGGTCCGGGCCCAGTTGCAAGCCAATCGGTCGTTGGCGCGCATTCCTCTGGCCCGAGTACTGCGCCTCCTGGGCGAGGACTTCCGTCCCACATCACCCGACTTGTACTCGATCATCTCCTATGTGGATGCCCGCCTCATTCCCGGTTCGGTCTGCTGGACCGAACAAAGGGCATATGGGTTGCTCCGTGTGTCGTACGGTGATCAGGTGTGTGCCTGGGTCAACCGGCTTCACGAGGGGCTGTGGATCGCGTGCCGCTACCCGGACACGGACGTCGCCTGTAAGAACGTACGCCTGTATGTCGAGAAGCTGCGAGAGCTGATCGTCTCAGCTTGTTCTTTATCTACCAAGACCTTCCCGGCTTGCCGATGGCTTTGAGGCTCTCGGGGCGTTTGACGGTCTTGCCGACGTCGTAGCGGGGTGCCCGGTGTCTGTTCTTGGCGCCGGGTGGTCGTCCGGGGCCGGTGCCTCGGGGTTTGGGAACACGGGTCGGGCAGGCGAGGTAGGCGCGGATGTTCCTGAACCCCCGGCGGACCCGGGCCGGGGTGAGCCGGTCGGAGGTGGCGGGTTTCTCCCACGGCCGGCGGAGGTCTTCGGCGAGGGGCCGGGCGAGCCGGAGCTGGGTGTGAGCGACGATCAGGATCCAGGTCCAGCGGTCCGCCGCCTCGGGAGTACGCAGTTTCGGAGTGGTCCAGCCGAGGGTCTGCTTCGCGAATCGGAAGGTGTGCTCCAGGTCGAAGCGGCGGAGGAATGCCTGCCAGAAGCGGTCCACGTCTTCCGGGGTGGCGCCCGTCTTGGAGGACCATAACCATACCGGCGGGGCATCGCGGTCCTTGGACAGATGCTCGACTTTCAACCGGATCAACGTCCCCTCGACCAGGGGAAGTTCACCGTCGTGGTCGAGCCATGAGGAGCGGTGGGTGAGCCGTGGGTGGACCCGGTCCCAGGCCTGGGTTTCGGCCTTGCCGTAGTTGGTGGTGTCAGTGACCGTGGTGATCGCGGGCTCGGGCCAGGTTTCCGGCTTGGTGAAGCGGAATTCCGGGCCGTGCTTGGGTGGCCGCCCGCCCTTCGGGTCGTGGACGCGAGGCGGCTTCGGCAGGCGCATGACGCGGTCGGAACGGACCCGGCCGACCAGCTCGACGGGCAGGTCGCGCAGGACCCAGGCCAGGCGGGTGACGTCGTAGCCGGCGTCCATGACGATCACGATGTCCGGGCCCCCGACCTGCCACTGGCCTGCGGCGATGAGCCGTTCGATGACACCCCGCAGCTGGGAGGCCGTGACCGCGGTCGCGTCGTCCGCCGGGCCGAGCCGGACCGCGTCCAGGATCGCGGTCCAGGACGTGGCACCCGGCTCCAGGACGGCCACGAAGGAATAGGGCCAGCCCGGAATGAACTGCGATGCCGTCTTCGCGCGGCCATAGACGTGACAGAACAGCCGGTCGGCTGAGCACGGCGCGTCCGAGCGGAGCCACGGCGACACATCGACCGCCAAGACCAGGCGCCCGCCGTCGAAACGCGGCAAGGGCAGCCCTGCCAGCAGCGTCCGAAGCCGGTCGACGTCGATCCGGCCGCGGTTCAAGCCTCCGTACATCGCTCCGTGCCCGCGCCGATGCTCGGGCAGAAGGGTCAAGTCCACCGCGGACTTCACCGCACCATCGGCACACAGCACCGCGTCCACCAACTCGAACAGTTCGTCGCGCCGAGCGGTCAGACACTCGTAGAACTCGCCCCGGAAGCGTGACGCTTCCGCGAACGCTTCCCTGCGGACAGCATCAGGCAGCAGACTCATCCTCACGGCCTTCGTCGTGGTCACGTGCACCTTGGTCGGAGCACATGATCAGACGAAGGCCGCCCCCACGTCCGACGAACCCTCAGGTGAGCGACTTAGTTCGAGACACCGTTCGGGGCCGGAAGAAAAAGAACAAGCTCAGTGGCTGTTCCGGAACCCCGGTCTGAGTAGCGCCGGGTGACGGTGGCGGGCGAGAGGCCGACTGAGGAACCGGGGAGCTGCACAGGTCCTGAGCATCGCTCCTCGATCCAACTCGCGGGCTCTTCTTTGTATTGACGCGACGGTGTGCGGTGCCGGCCTTCGCGTCCGTGCTCCCCTGCCGTACGGCGGACGGCAAAGTGTCTTTTTCGTGGCGCCAGTTGACGTCCACGCTGACGCGACGTTGTGCGGTGCCGACCTTCCTCTGCCGTGCGCCCTGCCGTACGCCGAATGTCAACAGGTCTTTTCCCAAAGCCAGTTGACGCCCACGCGAGTGCCCTTCGGAGTCCCTTTCCCCCGTAGGACACGTAAGGCATCCATGCGCGCACCACTGTTCGCTACTGCTAGTGTTTATTCAGTCACGCTAGGCAACTAGCCATCATGTGCAAGCAATGGAGAACCGAGGGTTCCATGCGTAAGTTTCAGCAGGTCGTGATCGCAGCAGCAGTGGCGGCCGGTGGCCTGTCCGCCATCGGTGCCGGTACGGCTGTCGCCGACACCAATGACAGCGGACCGCAGGTGTTGGATGTTTACCGCCCCTACCAGGAGTGCAGCCCGCAGACGGTGTCGGAGAACAACATCCCGATCGGGGTGCTCGGTCTCGGGCAGACCCTGGACACCACCTGCGGTCAGTACAACAGCGCCTTCACTGGCTGAGGCCGGCGGCGCATCGTCGCGACGGTTGGTACGGGATCCCTTCGGCAGCCCGAAGGGATCGAATGCCCGCCAACTGCCTTGAGAGTCGCAGACCACGCCCGCGGCGCGGCCGATCGTGAGGGAGCGGTGCCCGGGCACCCGCACAAAGGACACGCATCACATGTTCAGCAGGAAAAAGATCGCGGCCCTCTCGGGGCTCATCGGCGGGCTCGCCGTGGCGTCCACCGGCATCGCGCACGCGCAGGCCGCGGGAGACCCGGCCTCTTGCACTCGGAGCCTCCTGGGGGACGTCACCTGTGTCCAGCGCATCGCAGGTAAGGGCCCCAGGGGCGGCGTCATTCCTCATCAGGAGACCTGCTTGCCCGTGCAGCCCGTATCGCTGCCGGCCGCCATGGGCCCCGGCGCGACACGACTCGGCCCTCAGGTGACCTGTTCGCCTGCCTCGCCTGGAGCACCTCAAGGGACCGACGTGGAGCGGAAGCTGCTCGGCCTGTTCCCCTGAGAGCGCGATGGCTGAATTGCCGTCCGAACGGACGCGTTACGGCGTACAGGGCACCGAAGCGACATGCGGACACGGTTCCCGAATGATTACTCACCGTGTGCTTATGCTTACCGTGAGTGGTCAAGCCAGGCGGCACGCCTGGGTCAGGAAAGGGTCATGTTATGCGTAAGTTTCAGCGCGCCGCGGTCGTAGCGGTGGCGATTGCGGGGCTGTCCGCCCTCGGCGCCGGCATCAGCTTCGCCGACGGCAACGACGGCGCGCCCGTGCCGGTCACCGCCGTCGCCAACTCGTCGGCCAACGCCGTGGCCGTCGGGGGTGGCTACTACGTCCAGCCTGCGGCTCAGCCTGCGGCTCAGCCTGCGGCTCAGCCTGCGGCTCAGCCTGCGGCTCAGCCTGCGGCTCAGCCTGCGGCTCAGCCTGCGGCTCAGCCTGCGGCTCAGCCTGCGGCTCAGCCTGCGGCTCAGCCTGCGGCTCAGCCCGCGGCTCAGCCCGCGGCTCAGCCGCAGGAGCGCGAGGGCTCCGGGCCCGAGCAGGGTCCTGGCCAGTACGGGCCCGAGCAGGGTGGCAGCGGCCAAGAGTAGAGCTGAAGCCCGCCGCGGTCTCACTCAGTGTCGGGGTTACGTACCGGCTCAGTCCATGAGCGGTGCGCTGAGTGATACCCCGTGGTGCAGGTAGCCCGGACGCTCAGTTCGCGTCCGGGCTACAGCCATCCCCGCCTACGGGCAGAGGATCAATTGCTTGACCTTCTCGGCCCGGGCGACGCCGGTCACCAAAGGACCGTCCGGTCCTTCACTGCAAAGGAATGCAACGCATGCTCTTTTCCCAGAAGACCGCGGCCGCCGCAGCATTCGTCGGAAGCCTCGCCGCCATCTGCCTCGGTGCTACACATGCATATGCTGAGGGGGACTCAGGTGACTGCCCCACCACCGTGCAGGAGGACGTCATCTGCGTTGAGAAGAGCGACACGTACATCGAAAAGGACGGCACGCACGTCATCAAGCAGGACCGGCAGTGCTCGACAACAGACCGACCGCACGTGGTCTCGCAGCAGGACCAACTGCTGGGAGACGGGCCTGCCAAGGAGGGACCGGTCAAGCAGGGGCCGGTTGTGGAGTGTTCCAACACGGCCAAGCTGCCCGAGGGGTTCAAGAAGCCGCACATCGGTATCTGAGCGCTCACGGAAAATGCTGGTCCGGGAAGGGTTTCCCGGACCAGCATTTCGTTTCGGAGGGGTAGGTCTCCTACCCGAGGTGATACGGAGTTCCCGTGCCGAGGCGGGGCCCGGGGAGGACTTCCCCTAGCCGCCAACCTTGTTGTTGCAGCCCATGGTTGAACCCAGCGACGTCTTCTGCGCCCCCGAGTTGCCCTCGCCGTTCAGCAGGTTGCCGCCCAGCCCGTTGGCGATGCCGACCTCACCGAGGATGTCGATGTTGCTGTCATGCGACTGGCAGGTGTTGCGCTGCGAGACGTTGAGACCGCTGCCATCGCCCCTGCCCCAGCCCTGGTCTGCGTGGGCGGCGCCGGCGCCCAGAAGTCCGACGCTTCCGAGTGCGGCCATCAGAACAGCGGCCGTGCGGAGCTTGCGCATGTCATCTCCGAAAGAAGTGAGGTGAATGAGATCTCGAGAGATCGCCTTTATGTGATGCGAAGGGTTCAACGGCGCCAGAATGAAGTGCCGGGAAGCGTTCCAGCGCTACGCTGTGCCGCCTCGTAAGAGGCTTGGCGCATGTGAATGGTCCCGGCACTTTTCCTGAGGCCCAGTGCCGGGACCATTCACGATTCGGCGTCTTTACGCCAAAGGGGACTCAGAAGGCGCTGTTGTTGCAGCCCATGGTGGAGCCGATGTCGGTGGACTGGGCGCCCGGGTTGCCTTCACCGTTGAGGGCGTTGCCCAGCAGGCCGTTCAGCACGCCGACCTGGCCGAGGATGTCGAGGTTCAGGTCGTGCGACTTGCACGTGGAGCTCTGCGAGATGTTGAACTGGTCGCCGCCGTCGCCGCCCTCGCCGTGACCGCCGGCGTGGGCCGTGCCGCCCACGAGTCCGATGCTGCCGAGGGCAGCGACCAGAACGGCAACGTTGCGAAGCTTTCGCATTTCATCTCCGGTGGGGTGAGTCCGTGCGATCTGTGGTAGATCGCGTTTACAGTTACGGGAGAATAGTGGATGAATGCCGCGAAATGGACAACGGCACGCCGACCTCGTGTCGCTGAAGGAAACGCCCAAAGCCTTATCGCAGGCCCAGCCGAGCCCGGTCGTCCACGGCCCGTAGCCCGCACCGGAGTGGCGGTCTGCCGGCGTTACTGCACGTTGGCGTTGGCGAAAGAGTTCGACTGGCTGTTGGCCTGGGTGCACTCGACGCCCCGGGTCTGGGAGGCGGCAAGCAGGGCAACCGGGACGTTCGCGTCGAGCAGGGTCTGCGGGCTGCACTCCTGGTAAGGACGGAACAGGTTGGCCTGCCCCGCCGAAGCACCCTGTCCCTTCTGCGGCGCTTCAGGAGAGATCTGCGGGCTGATCTGCGGATTCAGCTGCGGGTTGACCTGCGGGGAAACCTGAGTGCCGCGCGACGGTGCCTGCTGCTGCGGAGCCGAGGAGCCGTAGGTCTGCGCGGTCGCCTGAGCGGAGGACGCCGAGGTGGCTTGGGCGTCGGGCTGTGAAATCGGCGGCGGAGCAGCGCCGTTGGGGGTGGACGGGGTAACAGCGGAGCTTGGGCCGGCGCCGACGCCGGACAGGCCGCCGGCTGCTGCGACGACGAGCGCGACCTTGTGAAGCTTGCGCATGAGTTCCTCGGCTCTTCAATTGACCTGTGCACGGGAGCTAATAGCCGATGGGGAGCGCAGCCTTCGCTGTCCTTTGGTGCCCTCTTCGGCTGCGATGGGCCATCCCTATCGCCCCGTGGGGAACGAAATGAACATGGACTCGATACGGGTGCGGGGGTGAGGTCACCCATTTTGATGCAAGGCGTGCGCGCCGTGACGCTCGCATCGGTTGACGGCAAATGGGTGACGAGACGTCGAGTGCCGTGACTGCGGCCCCGAAACCTCGTTCCTCGAAGGAGAGGGCAGCGACCGTAAATCTTCACTGGTGGAGGCTCGGCTGTCAGCTCCGATACAAAGTCCGCGTGCTCCTCGAAATAACCGTTGCCTCCGGCGCGATGCGAGTAACGCACCAACTGCACGCGTGACCGCACTGAATGCAATGGACTCACATTTCAGGTACGAAGGGCCGAGGGATTCATGCGGAAGCTT
Source organism: Streptomyces sp. NBC_00289 (assembly GCF_041435115.1). Lineage (NCBI taxonomy): Bacteria > Bacillati > Actinomycetota > Actinomycetes > Kitasatosporales > Streptomycetaceae > Streptomyces > Streptomyces sp. NBC_00289. The sequence continues at coordinate 5,304,083 of NZ_CP108046.1, forward strand.
CACAAGGCCGCGCTCGTCGTCGCAGCGGCCAGCGGTTTGGCCGGCATCGGCGCCGGCAGCAGCTATGCCAACACCCCCGTGGGGCAGCCCGGTGCCACTCCGGCATCGGTTCCGGATCAGCCAATTGCTCCGGCCGCAGCTCCCCAACCTGCCCCACAGGCCGTCCCGTCAGGACCACAACAGACCGGATACGCCTCGGCCTCGGCCTCATCGCAGGGAACGGCCCAAGCCTCCAACTCGCCGTACCCGCAACAGGCCGCCCCAGCACAGCCGGCGCAGGCCGCAATCGCACAGCCGGTGCAGGCCGCCCCAGCACAGCCGGTGCAGGCCGCAATCGCACAGCCGGTGCAGGCCGCCCCGCCACCAGTCGTGCCGCAGGTCATGCCGCAGGTCATGCCGCAAGTGGCCCCGCAGGTAGCAATGCCCCAGGCGTTCGCCCCGGAGCCCCCGATGTTTGTCGCCCCGCAGGTGAACCCGCAGGTCAACCCTCAGGTGAACCCGCTGCTCAACCCGACGATCACGCCCGCGAGCGCGCCGCAGTTGGCTCCCGTCGGCCTCGGACAGCTCGCGGCGCCCCCCGTCGGACAACTGGGACTTCCCCGACTCGGCTGACAGCCCGCGCCCTGCACATCCTCAGTCTTGACTCGACATGTTAGATCTTCACACTTCACTAACGGAGCTTCGAATGCGCAAGTTGCACAAGGTAGTCCTCCTGAGCGCCCTCCTCAGCGGTGTCGGCTCCTTGGGCGCCAACACCGCCTTCGCGCACGGCGAACCGGGCCACGACGGCGGCGACGGCGTCGACATCACGCAGGGCATCGAGTGCCGCTCGCACGACATGAACATCGAGGTGCTCGGCAGCGTCGGAGCCCTCACCGGCCTGGCCGGCAACCTGCTGAACGGAGAAGGGGCCGCGGGTGCGCAGCAGAGCCGCCTGGGTTCCGACATGGGGTGCAACAGCCGGGCGTTCTGACCGACCTCGAACTCGCGCCCTCCATTGAGCCGGCGCAGCGCCCCTGCCTTCACGCGTGGTGCAAGGCCTTTGCCCGCAAACCGTTTCGAGCCGGTCGGCACCATCACTGCATGGGGTTGCACGGAGACGGCGTGGACGCGTGAAGCGTTCGCGCCGCCTCAGTTTCCCCTGTGCTCGCGCCGCCTCCCCGCCAAGGCCGACGATCCACAGACTCTGGCCGCTTGTCGGCGACCTGCCCAGGCAGGGACTCACGCCGGATACGGAAGGTTCGTCAGCGCGAGTTTGGCCGTATCGATCACGACCGTGATGTCGGTGATCCGGCCGTCGACGACGGTGAACGCGAGGATCGGGCTACTCCGGACGGAGGGTCGACGGTCAGTGTCACCTCGGGGTCGAGCACCCGCAGCACCTACTCGAAGTCGCCGTGGCGACCGGCCGGCAAGGTCTGGACCACCTCTCGGTGCTCCTGTCCGACGCCGGTCGGCGAGACGGACAAGCGGCTGTACCGCGTGGTCGCCTGGCGTGAGCGCCCTTGTACACCGATTCGGAGTGACTGCTCTGCCCTGACCATGGCCACCACCCGGCCCCCGGAGGTCGCGCCTGACGAGCGTCGGGGATGACGCCCCCACAGACGAGACTGGGAAACGTCAGTCGAGGCCGTGGACCGAAGCTTTCCTCGGCCTCGCTGTCTGCCTGCTCATCCACCGCGTACAACGGCTTGGACAGGGCCAGTAAGCCCCATCGGACACGCCCGATGGGGCTGTACCGGCTTCCGGATCAGTGGTTTGGACGGAAGCGGCGGTACAAGATCGAACCCGTGAGGAGGAACGCGGCACCACTGGCGACGGCAGACACCGTCAGATCCGCTCCTGTGTGGGCCAGCGTGGACGTCGCCGTATCCGGGATGCCCGGAACGGCCCGATGCCGGGAGGCCGGGGGGTGCGACACTGAGGGCTTCGGGGCCGGAGTCTGCCGGCGGACGTGGGGGCGAGAGTGGTCACCGCCGTTGACCGACTGGTTGCCGATCGCCGGGTTGCCCACGCCGACCGCGTTGACACTGTTTCCAGAAACGTTCAGTGGCAGATCGATCGGGAGCTGCAAACCGTTGCCTGAGATCAGCCCGGGCGAGTCCGCGACGCGGCTGTCGGCCGACGCTTCGCCCGACGAGTCCGATCCGCCGCCGGATTCCGCACCGTCGGCTTTCACCGCGTCGTTGTTCTTACACACGTTGCCCATGGCCGGGTTGAGCAGCCCCACGACGTCCACCGTGTTGCCGCACAGGTTCACCGGCACAGACAGCGGAACCTGGACGTTGTTCCCGGAGAGCACCCCGGGCGAACCTGCCGCCGTACCCGCGGCGTCAGCACCGTCGGCCGCGAAGACGGCGGACGTGGGAAGTGCCACGGCCATCGCGCCGGACGCGGCGGCAATAGCGAGCACACGGTTTCGAGTAGCCCGTCTCATAGATCATTACCTTCCTCACAGCACCGCGGGTACTCACCCGCACATCTGCAAACGCTGTAGAGGCAGCAGGGTTATGGCATACCGCCGTCCAAGTCGCTGTGCTGGGCTAAGAGGTCCCGGCAGAAGCCGTCGATGATGTGACTGTCGGTCTGGTTGCTCATTGCTTTTGTCGTGCCGAAGAGGCTTTCGCGGCCGTGAATCGCTTCGCATGAACTGTGATCGCTCATCGAGGGTTCATCGAGGCCGGCTCACCGACCACGCCTCGCGGGGGCGACTGCTCGTCCGCTGGGCTCGGCGGGGATGTGCACCGCCTCTGCCGGGCTCCGCATGAGGGAGGCCGCCCAGGCACGCCTGAGAACGAGGGCGACGGAATCTCCGGGGCCGACCGGCCCCGGAGACTCTCCCCGGATCACCCTCTGCCTCCTCCCCAACGACCCAGTCGCGCCCCGGTCACGCCGCCCCCGTCGGGGTGCGTCTCTGGGGTGTCAGTGGTCACGGGCCATTGAGCAGGTGGCCGTCGAGCATCCCGCGGTCCGCCGGACCTGGGTGGACTGTGAGGCGGCGGTGCGCGATTTCCTCGGCGTGCTGACCGGGGAAGCCTGTCGAGCAGCCGTCGCAATGCAAGCGCTTCGCTGTTGCGCGAACTGGCGGGGTCGTACTGGTCTTCGACCACTTCGGTCAGCTTCTGGTCTCTGTCTGTTGGACAGATGGTGGTATCTCGGCGAATCCTATTTGCAGACCAAGGATATGTGAGAAGACAAGCCGCTCGACCCATAAGTGCCGAGACGCGGATGACATAAATTAAGAAACGCTCTCCTCAACGTTTCCCTCGGGTCAGGGTCACTCGTTTGCTGCGCATCTGGAGGATAGGGGGCTGCGTTAGCGGGATATGACGAAAGCAAGGCCCCATGGCTTGCCCCACCGCCACGCGGGGATGGATAAACTGTCTGCCAGTCGTGATGTGGTAGTGAGGAAATACACTTACGTGCCTGGTCTGGCACACTCGGCGCTCGAGTCGCATGGCACCTTGCACGGGAAGGGTGCGTGGAACGGACCTCAGGTCACCCAGACCCTGCTCCGCGAGTTCCTCGCGCTGCTGGAGGCTGCCCAAGAGGAACTCAATCAGCGCTGGGACGCTCAGGAAAAGTCCGGCTGTCACGCGAACCGCGTGTGACGGGAGCGGATTCCATGAATAACGACTATGCGGATCTCTCCTATGCGCGCCGCGAATGGCATTCCGACGCATACCCTTATGGGTCGGCCACTGACTGGCACGGAAGTCCTGTCGACGCCCTTTACCCGGAGGTTCCGCCGGTACCTCCCCTCGACTCGGGCTGGGACCCGGTTGAGGAACTTGCCTATCTCTTGCAGGAGGCCGTTCCGGCGGGGCAGGGGGCCGGGGCCTCGCCACCTCGCAGTGAGTCGCCATCCGGGATCGAATTCACCGATCCGATGGAGGGCCTGGCACAGATCACCGCTCAGCTTCCGCCCATCCGGCGCTCTTCTGCCGGGCACCGGAAAACCCGAGCCGGAAAACTCCGACTCAGGTGGTTGCAGACCGGTAGCTTCGTCATCGTCGCATTCGTTGCCGTCATTGTGGCAATGGTCAGTGTTTTCGGCGGCATGGTGGCCTACGAACCTCTGCAGAACATCTCGTCCGGCACGACGAGCGGAATGATCCCTCAGTGGCCTCTTCTCGTGTATGGCCCCTGGATGGTGGCGTCTCTCTCCATCCTGCGAACTGCCTTGCATCAACGCCGAGCTTTGCACTCATGGTTCATCGTTCTGCTGTTCTCCTCCGTCGCGATCATGCTGTGCGTGGCTCAGGCCGACCGGACCTTCACCGGTATCGCCGGAGCCGCTCTACCCGCCCTCGCGTCCCTGGCGTGCTTTCAGCAACTCGTCCGACAAATCACACTGACTCTGCCGCCGCGGCAGGCGCCCCGGCACCGCCAGTAGCGCCGCAACCTCACGTACGCAGGGCCTTCCGCCTTCTCAAGCAAAGAACGATGTCGGGTTCACTGCGCCCTTCCTGGCCATTGCCGCGCTGTGCCGTGCCCAGTCCGGGAGCCGCGGGGGAATTTCTGCCGAGTCGGCGACGCCCGCGGACGTCGAGATCACGTCCCAGGGCTTTGAGGACCACGAGGTGTGGGGGCCGCATGAAGACCTCGCTTCCGGCCACGCGCTCCCGCGCCGCCTCGCGCAGGACCTGACGACCGCCAGATCAAGTACCTCGACCTGGGCCGGCTCCGTGCCTTGGCCCGTCGGCCGCGTCGGCTGCACCAGCGGCCCGCCGTGCGCGTTCCACCATTCGGCCTCATCCTGAGAGCCGGGCCACGAAGCCCACAGACCGACCTGCCGGGAGGTTCTGTGATCTTGCTTGCCCTGCTCCTGCCGGTCGTGATGATGGCCTTCCTGCTCGCTGCGGACGCGCTCGAAGACCTCCTCTTCCCGGGCCCAGCAGCCCACGACGTCGCCCCTGTGGACGACAGCGCGCGGATCGACGCACCCTGACGGCGCCCTGCCAGGCCTGCGGGCTCCCGCGCCGTCGATCAGGTCCGAGGCCGGGGCCTGGAGCAGTGATGTCCGTCAGCTTTGACTCCCAGGGTCACCGTTGGCGTCGGCGAGCAGCAGGTTGCAGTTGACGCTGTCTCGCCGTCTTCTGCCCTGCCCTGACCGGCGGGGGCGGGCTGCTGCATCGCGTCGTCGACAGGGCACCCCGGTCGGGGCGGCCTGCCGGATCGTCATCCTCGAAGACCGGGTCGAGGAAGCCCAGCGCATCAACGCCGACAACCACCGGACAGGGTGGCCCGGGCCTCATTCGACGAAAGCGGCCTGAAGAGAGCGAGCCCGTGACCGGGGAGCTGAGCGGCACCCGCCGGCCGCTGTCACCGGACGGTGAAGCCGGCTGCCTTGGTGTCGAGGGTGGTGGTGCCGTTCTCTGCTTCGGCCAGGACGGCGAAAACCCGGCCTGAGTAAGGGGCGCGCGGGTGTGCCCGGTTCACTCCGTGAGGGCCCGGCGGGCGAGCTCGTCGATGGGTGGGTCCTGGAGTCGTTGGTAGGCGGTGCCGTTTCCTTCGCAGGACAGCACGGTGGCCTCGTCCTGGAGCCGTCGTGGTGGTAGTCGAGTACGGCGTGGACCAGGCGCCGCGCACAGCATCGCGGGTGGGGGAGGGGCCCCGGGGGCCGGGCAGACCGTTCGGGGCCCCTCGTCTGCGTACGCGACCACGGGTGTCGTCCTGTACGCGTCGTCGTGCCCAACGCCCGACAGTGCAGAAAGGTTACGTCGCACCGCGGAGCGTCAACCGCACGAGCGCAAAGACAGCCCTGCGCCGGACGCGGCCTGCCTCGGGTCATCCGTTGCGTGGTGGCCGCAGCGGCGAAGGCAGGTCGGGCAGACCCTGACGTTTCCCAAGGTGTTGCGGAGCGTCAGCCGCTTGAGCGCGTTTCCTGGTTGACGTGCTGTTGCACCTCGTGAGGAGATCACTCGCACATTCGAATCTTGGAAGGGGTCACACCCGATGCACTGGTACGCGGCAGCGCAACTGTCGTCACCTGAGACGTACTTCCAGACCGCAGCGTTCTGTCTTGTCGTGGCAGTGACGCTCATCGCGGTCGGTCGTCACCAGCGCCGAACAGGGCGCAGCATCATCAACCCGGACAGGCCTGTACGTGTGGCCGACGTCTTGCTCCCCGAAGCGCAGCCACGCAAGAGCAAGCGGGTGACGGGCCGGATCTACCTCTTCTTCGGTTGGTTCCTGGTCCTGGGCGTGGTCATCAACCTGATCAACGGCATCAGGGCAGCGCGCGGCTGACCAGTACCGCGACTCAGGCTGCAGGCGTGAACCACGTACGACCTTTCGCGTGTCGGCGAAACAGTAAACACGGCCCCCGGACAGCTTCGAGACTTCGACCATGCGCAGCTACCGAACCCTGTTCCGCACCCCGGAGTTCACCCCGTTCCTCCTCTCCTTCGCCGCCTTCGCCGCGGCCCAGACGATCGGCGGCCTGGCCCTCGGCACGCTGGTCTTCCGGGCCACCGGCTCTCCTTTCCTGTCGGCGGTGAGCATGTTCGGCCCGCAGCTGGCGCAGTTGCTCGGGGCCGCGTTTCTGCTCTCGGGCGCCGACCGCCTGCCCCCGCGCACGATCCTGACCGGCCTCGCCCTCGCCTTCGCGGCCGGCACGGCGGTGCTGGCGCTGCCGGGCCTGCCGGTCTGGGCGGTCTTCGCCGTCGTACTCCTGCAGGGACTGGTCGCGTCGCTGGGCGGCGGAGTGCGCGGGGGACTGCTGAACGAGATCCTGTCCAAGGACGGCTATGTCCTGGGCCGTTCGGTGTTCAACATGCTCTGGGGACTGGTGCAGATGGCCGGGTTCGCGACGGGCGGCGTACTGCTGACGCTCCTGTCCCCGCGGACCTGCCTGCTCCTCGCGGCGGCGCTGTACGTGGTGTCGGCCCTCGTCAGCCGCCTGGGCTTCACGGCCCGCCCGCCGCGCTCCTCCGGCCGCCCGTCCGTCTCGGCGACCTGGCGCACCAACGCCCTCCTGTGGTCCTCACGCTCGCGCCGCCTGGCGTACCTGGGCCTGTGGGTCCCCAACGGACTGGTGGTCGGCGGCGATTCGCTGTACGTCTCCTACGCCCCCGAAGCCGCGGGCACGCTGTACGCGTTCGGGGCGCTGGGCATGTTCGTGGGCGACATGGCGGTGGGCCGCCTGGTACCGCCCGCGGTGCGCCCCCGTCTCGCGACCCCGCTGCGCCTGCTGCTGGCGGTTCCCTACCTGTTCTTCGTCCTACGGCCGGGAGTGGCGCTGTCGGCCGTGGCCGTCACCGTGGCCTCCGTCGGCTTCGCCGCGAGCCTGGTCCTTCAGGAACGCCTGATGTCCCTCACTCCGGACGATCTGGCGGGCCAGGCCCTCGGCCTCCACGCCACCGGCATGGCCGCCCTGCAGGGCGTCGGTGCCGCCCTCGCCGGCACGCTGGCCCAACTGACCTCCCCGGCCACGGCGATGACGCTGATGGCGGCCGCATCGGTCACCGTGACCCTGACCCTCGCGGCGCTGGGCAGGCACGACGGACGACGGTCGGCCGTCACCGGTGCGCGTTCGGGCGTGCCGACGGAATCCGCCGCCACGGACCAGGTGCGGTGACCCGCAGCGGTGCCGCGCAGGCGAGGAGGCCCCGTGGAGTGATCCACGGGGCCTCCGGTTCGCGCGGTGTCCGTTACGGGGTGTTGATCAGGTCGTGCGGCGGGACCGTCACCTTGCGGGCGCCCGGGGTGCCGGACAGGACGACCTTGCGCAGGGCGACGTTGTTCTTGAGGCTGGTCTCCTTCAGTCGCTTCTCCGGGTTGGCGATCACCTGGATGTAGTAGGTGCCGTTCGGCAGGTCGGTGATGTCGAAGGACTGGCCGGGACGGTACTGGGTGTACGTGTCACCGGAGCCGACGTCGAGGACCTCGCGGACGGAGATCGAGTTCTGTTCGCCGCAGGCGGTCGACAGATCCGTGTTGTACGGGTGCCAGTTGGCGTTCTTCACCGTGTAGTCGATGGCGTCGGTGTTGGCCAGGCAGAACGCCTCCTTGCCGCTGCGCACCTCCTCGGTCTTGTCGGCGCTCAGCAGCCGGTAGCTCGCGAAGTCCGTGAAGTGCCAGTGCTCGTGGCCGACGCGGGGGTCCCACTCCATGGTGCCGGTGGGGGTGTAGCCGATCTGCTTGCCCTTGGCGTCGTAGAAGTACTGGTAGGCGTCCATCAGGTCCGCGCCCGGCTTGCGGAACCCGTCCACGACGAGGGGCGCGGGGCCCGCGTTCCAGACGTTCGCGCTGAAGGCGAGGTAGTCCTTGCCCGGTACGTCACCGTCCTCGCCGTCGGTCACGGCGATGTCCCAGGCCGGCAGCGCCCGCAGGTCGGGCTTGGGCACGTCGGCCGGGACGCCCGCCCGGCCGGTGGGCCGCTTGGCGTTGGCCCGGAGGGCGGGCGCGACACGCGAACCGTCGGTGTGGCCGAGGCCGTCACCCAGGTGGTGTGCCGTGCCCAGGTCCTCGAGCGCGTGGGAGAGCGCGGGAGGGGTGGGCGCGTCGGCGCCGCGGGGGCCATAGTGGTGGGCGGCGTGGGCCGGCTGTGCGCCGTGCCCGCCACCGGGGTGCGCGGAGTGCGCCGAGGACTGCGGGGCGGTCACGCCCTCGCCGCCGCCGTTGGAGACCTCCCGGACCGTCAGCTTGACGGTCGGCTGGTCGTCGGGGATGCCGAACAGGTCGCGGTACTTCTTCGCCACCGAGACCTTGGCCGTGTACTCGCCCGCCGGCAGGTCCACGGGCTTGTCGTAGTCGACCGCGCTGGAGTTGGACGCCCAGCCCTTCTCGACGCCCCACACCGATCCCAGCGTGAACGGGTTGGTGGAGCAGCTCTCCGGATAGTGGGAGGTCGCCGGGGCGTCCGGACGGAGGCGTCCGGAGGCGTTGTTCGGGCAGAACGTGCCCTTCGACTTCGACACCTCCACCCCGGCCGCGTCCCTGATCGACACCTGGAGGAAGCCGGGCAGGCCGGAGAAGTCCTTCACCAGGCCCGCGGGCAGGGTCTTCGTCTTCGTCCGCGTGCCGTCGCGGAGGATCTGCTTGGCGACGACGGGGTCCTTGTACGACTTCCGGGTCACCTTGATCTCGAGCGGCGCCTTGTCGACGGTGACGTACGTACCCAGGTCCAGATAGACCCCGGGCTCCCCCTCCCACCGGTCGATGGTCACGGCCTTCGACGCGGCGATCAGCTTGAGCTTCGGCTTTCCGGCCGTACTGGCCGGGGCGGCGCCGGCCCCGGGGGCAGCCCCGGCGGCGGTGACGACGACGGCGAGCACGGCTCCGGTGGCGAGCGTCGAGCGCCTCAGGCGGCTGCGGTGTAACTGACTGGTCATCGGTTCCTCGTCTGCGAGTGCCATGGTCAAAGGCATCGGACTGGACAGCTCACGACCGGCCACCACCACGGACGCACCCCACGCGCCTCGGTGACCGTCTCTGTGAGCACCCTGTGAGACCGGTGAAAACGGTGTGTGGGTTGCCTGTTGAGCAGGAAATCGACTGACGATCGACTGAGGTGGTGGCTCCGCCCCTCACGCTGGCATGATCGCGACAGCCGCCGGTGGGTCCTCGATCGCGCGCCTCGCCTTCCCTGACCAAGGAGATCTGTCATGTTCCGCAGGGCCCCGGCAGGTCTGAGCGTCGTCTGCGCCGCGCTGCTTCTTCCGGTGACGGCCTGTACCTCCGCCACCAGCGATGCCGGTGTCGATGCCGGACAGGCGGCGCGAGGCACAGACTCCCCCGCGGCGGTGAGCGCCGTCGGCCGGACGGCGGGGACCGCGTCCCCTGCCGCGACCGATCCGGCCGCGACCGATCCGGCCGCGACCGATCCTGCCGGCGCCGATCCGGCCGCGACCGATCCCGCCGCGACCCAGTCCGCCGCGACCCAGTCCGCCGTGCCACCGCCTTCCCTGCGGAAGGCTCCCGAACCGGACGCGGGCCAGACGCTCGCCGGTCGCCGGAACGGCACGAACGGCAATGGCACCTTCTCGTTCGACGAGGGCAGGAAGGGGGACGCCCTCTCCTTCGAGGTCCGCTGCCTCGGCAAGGGGCGGATCGAGGTCCGGTCCTCCATCCGCGTGTCCTTCGGTCTGGAGTGCCTTGCCGATGAGGTCAGCACCGTCTACAACCAGTTCGACGTGACCGGGGTGGACCGCCGCGGGACTGTCTCCGTCGTGGCCCCCTCCACCGTCCGCTGGGCCATGACCGTCAGCCGTGGCGAAGCGGCTCAGGTGGACGGGCGCGACGGGAGGTAGACCGCCGGCGGACCACCGTCCGCGGACCGGCGGACTAACAGGTCGTGCCGGCCAGGGCGGGGCTGCCGGTCGGCCTCCACGCGGCGTGCTGACGGCCGTTGCTGTTGCCGGCACCGCCACCGCCGGGGCTACGGCTGATGCGACGGCCGGTGCTGCGGCTGTCGGTCGCGGGCCGGGTGGAGAAGACGAACAGGCGCAGCAGCAGGAAGCGGCCGATTCCGGCCAGGGCGGCCGCGCCGAGGTAGGTGGTCTGTTCCCAGGCCATGCCGGGGGACGGCCGTACCGCGTGCAGGAGGAACATGGCGGCGCAGGTCACCAGGTAGGCGGCCGTGGCGGAACCGGCGGACTGCAGGTGGCGGCGCCAGCCCGCACGCCGCCCGGTGCCGAAGGTGATGAGCGCGTGCAGCTCCGTGCACAGGAGGGTGGAGGCGACCGTGATGACGGCGTTCGCCAGGGCCCAGGTCATCTGCGTGGCGAGGAGGGGGACGGCGGCGCTGGAGAGGATGCCCACGCCGCCGCCGCAGCCGACGAACCGGATGAAGGAGGCGAGGGGGCCGGGGCCGGTCGGCGTCCGGCGTGCCGCGTCCTGGCCGGTGGCCTTCGTCTTCATTTCGTTTCCCTCCGGGCGGGAGCCTGTGCCCCCGAGACCTCTGATCGCTCTGACCGCTCTGGATCAACTGAGGTCTACGATCCCGTCGTTCGCCCGCCGGAACGATGGAGCCTCCTACCGGACCGGGGGTAGGGCCAGCTGCACCATCGGGCGGTGAACGGAGGCCGGGTCACCGCCTGTTGCGGTCGGCGTCCTGGTCCCGGAGCTCCTCGACGTACTTGTTCGCCAGGGTCGTCGTGCGGGTGAACCAGTCGAGCTGACCGCGGCCGTGTACGTGCCTGGTCCGACGTCCGACGTCCGACGTCCGGCTCCGGCTCGCGTGCGGGTTCGGGTTCCGGTACGGGTTCCGCGGCGCCGGACGCCGCCGCCGATCCGGTGGCTGAACCGGGTCGGTCCGGGCCGGAACGCCGTTGTCAGTGCCGGCGCCTACCCTCGGGAGCAATGGGACAGGCATGGAAGTGCTCGGGGCTGCGGTGGGCGGCGGACGGTCCCGTGCTGACCTGGGAGGGCGGCCGGCGCAGTGCGCTGACCTGGGGGAAGCGGGTGGCCTTCGGGGTCGCGGAAGGGGATGTGCGGTCGTGCCTGGGGGCGCGGGGGAACGCCTGTCCGGTGCGGGCGGCCGTGCCGGGGCGGAGTACGGGGGCGCGGTGCGAGCAGTGTGCGCGGCTGGACCGGGCGCACTCGGTGGCCGCGGACACGAATCGCCGACGACCCTCGGCCGTACCACGTGTATCTGGCCTGGTTCGGGCCAGGCATGGCCAAGGTCGGCATCACCGCGCTCGAGCGCGGCTCGGCGAGGCTGCTCGAACAAGGGGCCGTCTGCTTCAGCTGGCTCGGGGCCGGTCCGTTGATGGCCGCGCGGCGCACCGAGGAACTGCTGCGCGCCGCACTCGGGGTGCCGGACCGGATTCCGTACGCCGACAAGCGCGCGGTGCGGTCCGGGTTGCCGGAGTCGGCGGCCGAACGGGCAGCCGAGGTCACGGAGTTGCACGCACGGGCCGTGGCGCTGGCCGCCTGGCCGGAGTCACTGGAGCGTGCGCCCTGCCAAGTCGTCGACCATGTCGAGGTGTTCGGGCTCGCGGGCGTCCCGGCCGCGGTCGGGAGCGTGACCGAGCTTGCCCCGGGCGGTGTGGTCAGCGGCCGGCTGGTGGCGGCCGCCGGCCCGGACCTGCACCTCGCGACCGGAGTCGGGGCGACCGGAGCTGGGGTCACCGCAGCCGGAGCGACCGGAGGCGGGGCCACCGGCTCCGGAGCGACCGGAGTCGGAACCGCCGGAGTCGTAGGCACCGCCACCGGAGCCACCGGCACCGGACCCCCCGCCACCGGAGCCACCGGCACTGAACCCCCCGCCACCGGAGCCACCGGCACCGGACCCCCCGCCACCGGAGCCACCGGCACTGAACCCCCCGCCACCGGAGTCACCGAGCCCCGCGAAACCGTCGTCGTTCTCGACACCAGGCTGATGACCGGCTGGGAGCTGCTTCCCGTCGAGGCCGACGAACTGACGGTCCCCGTGAAGGAGTTCATGAAAGCGGTTGCCGTCGTGCAGGACGGACTGTTCTGAGCGCGGGTGCCCGAGTGGGCCGGACACCCGTTGCACAAGGGGCGGGGGCAAGGAATCCCCCAGGTGTTCCCTGAGAGCCGCCTGTGCGTTTCTCAGGAAAATCACAGATTGGTGAAAGCGTGTTCTCAGAGGACCCCGACAAGGTGTCCACCATGACCACGACCTCGCCCCAGGGGCGCACCGAACTGCTGAGGCCGGACGGGAGCCCCGTCCGCGTGCTTGTGGTGGACGACGAGCTGTCGATCACCGAGCTGCTGTCCATGGCCCTTCGCTATGAGGGATGGCAGATCCGGAGTGCGGGTGACGGGACGGGCGCGCTCCAGACGGCGCGCGACTTCCGGCCCGACGCCGTCGTCCTGGACATGATGCTGCCCGACATGGACGGGCTCACCGTCCTCGGCCGGCTGCGGCGCGAGCTGCCCGACGTGCCCGTCCTCTTCCTCACCGCGAAGGACGCCGTCGAGGACCGCATCGCGGGCCTGACCGCCGGTGGCGACGACTACGTCACCAAACCCTTCAGCCTCGAAGAGGTCGTGGCCCGGCTGCGCGGACTCATCCGCCGTTCCGGTGCCGCCGACCGGCGCTCCGACTCCGTGCTCGTCGTCGGTGACCTCACCCTGGACGAGGACAGCCACGAGGTGTCGCGCAGCGGCGACAACATCCACCTCACCGCGACCGAGTTCGAGCTGCTGCGCTTCCTCATGCGCAATCCGCGCCGGGTCCTCAGCAAGGCGCAGATACTCGACCGCGTGTGGTCGTACGACTTCGGCGGCCAGGCCAACGTGGTCGAGCTCTACATCTCCTACCTGCGCCGCAAGATCGACGCCGGGCGCGAGCCGATGATCCACACCCGCCGCGGAGCCGGCTACCTGATCAAGCCCGCCGTCTCATGAGCGGGCGACGACGGCCGCGACCGCAGAAGCGAGCAGGTAAGCCGCGCACCCTGCGGACCCGGCTCGTCGTCGCTTCGGTGGTACTGATCGCCGTGGTCTGCGCGGTGATCGGCACGGTGACGACGCTGGCGCTGCGGTCACACCTGTACGAACAGCTGGACGACAAGCTGCACGAGAACGCCATGCGCGCGGTGGGCGGCCGGATGGACGGCAAGAAGCCGCCCGGCGGTGGCGGGAGCCCGCCCGCCCACAACAACATCCCGGCGAGCGCCAAGGCCGCGAACTTCGTCACGCAGGTCCCGACGCAGCCCAAGACCATCGCCGCGTACGTGAAGAGCGGCAAGATCGTCAGTGCTGCCGTCGCCGAGCAGAAGAGTGACAGCAACGGCGTCTTCCAGGGCATGAACGCCGACGAACTCAGCGCCGCGCAGAAGGCGGCCCTCGCCTCCGTGGCCAAGGACGGTAAGGCCCACTCGGTGGACATCCCGGGCATCGGGGAGTACCGCGTCGAGTACGCCACCAACCCGGAAGGCAGCGACACGTACTACGTCGCCCTCCCCACCGACGACGCCAACAGCACCGTCAACACCCTGATCCTCGTCGAGCTCAGCGTCACCGCCGCCGGTCTCGTCGCCGCGGGCATCGCCGGTTACGTCCTGGTCGGCGTGGCCACCCGCCCGCTGCGCAGGGTCGCCTCCACCGCCACCCGTGTCTCCGAACTCCCCCTGCACACGGGCGAGGTGCACCTCAGCGAACGCGTCCCCGAGTCCGAGACCGACCCGCACACCGAGGTCGGTCAGGTCGGCGCCGCGCTCAACCGCATGCTCGACCACGTCCACGGCGCGCTGCACGCCCGCCAGCAGAGCGAGATGCGGGTACGGCAGTTCGTCGCGGACGCCAGCCACGAGCTGCGTACGCCGCTGGCCTCCATCCGCGGGTACGCCGAGCTCACCCGGCGCGGCAGAGAGCAGGTCGGCCCCGACACCCGGCACGCCCTGGGACGGATCGAGTCCGAGGCGGGCCGGATGACGTTCCTGGTCGAGGACCTGCTGCTGCTGGCCCGCCTGGACGCCGGCCGGCCCCTGCAGTTCGAGCAGACCGACCTCGTACCGCTCGTCGTGGACACCATCAGTGACGCGCGCGCGGCCGGCCGGGACCACAACTGGCGGCTCGACCTGCCCGACGAGCCCGCGCTGGTGTCGGCGGACGCCGCCCGCCTGCAACAGGTGCTGGTCAACCTGCTGGCGAACGCGAGAACGCACACACCGCCCGGTACGACCGTCACCGCCCGCGTGCAGCGGCGCGGGCCGTGGCTGTGCGTGGACGTCGAGGACGACGGACAGGGCATCCCGCCCGACCTGCTCCCGCGGGTCTTCGAACGCTTCGCACGCGGCGACTCCGCGCGCTCCCGGGCCACCGGCTCCACCGGTCTGGGGCTGGCGATCGTGCAGGCCGTCGCGTCCGCGCACCAGGGTGCCGTGACCGTCGACAGCGCCCCGGGACGCACCGTCTTCACCGTGCACCTGCCCGCGCTCGGCCCGCAGACGCCCCGTCCGGCGCCGGAAACGAATTGGCAATCGCACTCACAGGCACAGCACAGCGCTGCCATATGGGTACAACAGGGCGCCTGACCAGAGTCGTTGGTATGCGAACCGACTCTTCTCCCGGCACTCTGCCGGCGCGGGAGCACCTCCCGGCCGGAGACGCCGGTACGCCTGTCCTGGACGTAGTGATCCCCGTCTACAACGAGGAGAAGGACCTCCAGCCGTGTGTGCTGAGACTGCACGAGCATCTCAAGCGCACGTTCCCGTACGCGTTCCGCATCACGATCGCGGACAACGCGTCGACCGACACCACCCCGCGGGTGTCGGCACGGCTGGAGGCGGACATCCCGGAGGTCAGGGCCTTCCGGCTGGAGCAGAAGGGCCGCGGCCGCGCGCTGCGGACGGTCTGGTCCGCCTCGGACGCCCCGATCCTCGCGTACATGGACGTGGACCTGTCCACCGACCTCAACGCGCTGCTGCCGCTGGTCGCGCCGCTCATCTCGGGTCACTCCGACCTGGCGATCGGCTCCCGGCTGGCCCGCTCCTCACGCGTCGTACGCGGTGCCAAGCGTGAGTTCATCAGCCGCTCCTACAACCTCATCCTGCGCGGCTCGCTCCAGGCCCGCTTCTCCGACGCGCAGTGCGGCTTCAAGGCGATCCGCCGTGACGTGGCGCAGGCGTTGCTGCCGCTGGTGGAGGACACCGGCTGGTTCTTCGACACGGAGATGCTGGTGCTCGCCGAGCGGGCCGGGCTGCGGATCCACGAGGTGCCCGTCGACTGGGTCGACGACCCGGACTCGACGGTGCACATCGTGAAGACGGCGGCCGACGACCTCAAGGGGGTGCTGCGCGTGGGCAAGGCCCTGGCCACCGGTTCGCTGCCGCTGGACCGGCTCACCCGCCCGTTCGGTGACGACCCGCGCGACCGCGAGATCCAGGACGTGCCGAAGGGGCTGGCCCGCCAGCTCGTCGGATTCTGTGTCGTGGGCGCGCTCTCCACCCTCTTCTACCTGCTGCTCTACAGCGTCTTCCGGCAGTTCGGCGGCTCGCAGGTCGCCAACGCGCTCGCCCTGCTGGTGTCGGCGGTCGCCAACACCGCGGCGAACCGCCGGCTGACCTTCGGGGTGCGCGGCAGCGGCGGGGCCGTCCGGCACCAGGCGCAGGGCCTGGTCGTCTTCGGTATCGGCCTCGCCCTCACCAGTGGATCGCTCGCCGCGCTGAACGCGGCCACCAGCGATCCGGCGCACTCCACCGAACTCGCGGTCCTCGTCGCCGCCAACCTCGCGGCGACCGTGCTGCGGTTCCTGCTCTTCCGGGCGTGGGTGTTCCCGGACCGCAACGAGTCGACGGTGGTGGCCTCCCACCACCCGGACGCGCCCGCCCCGTCCTCCCCCACCTACCCGACGACACCGCCCGCCGGGCAGTACCCGCCGCTGTCGCACCGCCCGACGGCACACCCGTACTCCGCCGGCCACCCCACGCGCCCGCAGGCTCCGTACGACACGACCCAGTTCCGCGCCGGTGAAGCCGCGGACCGCACCTGGAGGGACGCGACCATGCAGCTGCAGCCGGTGCGCCCCACCGACACCGATCCGAGGGACTCCCGATGACCACCCACTACGACCGGACGAGCCAGCAGGGGGGACCGGGTCCCTCCTCGTGGGGGCCGCCGACAGGCGACACGGCCGGACCCGGCCCGAGCGGTACGGCTGTCCAGGAGCCCGTGGCTCCGCAGGCGCCGGCCCTGCCGCCCGCCCCGGATTCCGGCGAACCCGAGCAGCCCTTCGTACGCAGACTGTGGCGGGGCAGGCCCGAGGACCCCCGCTGGGTGCGGCCCGCGTTCCTCGGCCTGCTGCTGGCCACCGCGGTGCTCTACCTCTACAACCTGAGCGCCTCCGGCTGGGCCAACTCCTTCTACTCGGCGGCCGTCCAGGCGGGCAGCGAGAGCTGGAAGGCCTTCTTCTTCGGCTCGCTGGACGCGTCCAACGCCATCACCGTCGACAAGCCCCCGGCCTCGCTGTGGCCGATGGAGCTGGCGGTCAGGGTCTTCGGCCTCAACTCGTGGGCGATCCTCGCTCCCGAGGTGCTGATGGGCGTCGGCACGGTCGCCGTCGTGTACGCCTCCGTGCGCCGCCGGTTCAGCCCCGCGGCCGGTCTGATCGCCGGCGCCGTGCTCGCGCTCACCCCCGTCGCGGCGCTGATGTTCCGGTTCAACAACCCGGACGCGATGCTGGCGCTGCTGATGTCGGTCGCCTGCTACCTCGTCGTCCGGGCGCTGGCGGACGGCCGTACGAAGTGGCTGGTGTGGGCCGGTGTCGCGATCGGCTTCGCGTTCCTCGCCAAGACGCTCCAGGCCTTCCTGATCCTGCCGTCGCTCGCCCTCGTCTACGGCGTCTGCGCGCCGGTGAGGCTGAGGAAGCGGCTCGGGCAGCTGGCCCTGGCGACGGTGGCGATCGTGGTCTCCGGCGGCTGGTGGGTCGCGATCGTCGAGCTGTGGCCCGCGTCCTCCCGCCCGTACATCGGCGGCTCGCAGAACAACTCCTTCCTGGAGCTGACCTTCGGCTCCAACGGCCTCGGCCGCCTCAGCGGCGACGAGACCGGAAGCGTCGGCGGCGGTGGCGGGGGCGGCGGCACCGGGCAGTGGGGCGAGACCGGCTGGGACCGGATGTTCAACTCCGAGATCGGCAGCCAGATTTCATGGCTGCTGCCCGCCGCGCTGATCCTGCTCGTCGCGGGCCTGGTGGCCACCCGCAGGCTGAAGCGGACGTCGGTGACCCGCGGTTCGTTCCTCGTCTGGGGCGGCTCGCTGCTGATGACCACGGTCGTCCTCAGCTACATGGCCGGCATCTTCCACCAGTACTACACGGTGGCTCTCGCCCCCTACATCGCCGCCGTGGTCGGCATGGGCGCGGCGGTCCTGTGGGAGAAGCGCGGCGAGATCTGGGCGTCGATCACCCTCGCGGCCTCGGTCGTGGCGGCCGCCGCCTGGGGGTACGTCCTGCTCAACCGCACCCCGGACTACCTGCCCTGGCTGAAGTGGCTGGTGCTGATCGGCGGCCTGGCCGGCGCCCTCGGCCTGGTCTTCGCCGCCAGGGTGAGCCGTCGGCTGGCGCTCGCCGCGGTGGGCCTGAGCATCGTGGCCTCGCTGGCCGGTCCGACGGCCTACACACTGAGCACGGTGAACTCCGCGCACACCGGTTCCATCGTGACGGCCGGTCCGGCCGGCGCGAGCATGATGGGCGGCCGGGGCGGCGGTCCCGGTGGCGGTGGTGGCGGCTTCGGCGGCGGTGGCATGCCGGGCCAGGGCCAGAACCAGCAGGGCAACGGCAACACGCAGGGCCGGCAGGGCAACGGCTTCCCCGGCGGAGGCATGCCCGGCCAGAACCAGCAGAACGGCAACGGCAACACCCAGGGCCAGAACCAGCAGGGCGGTACGCCCGGCGGCCAGACCGGTGACGGCGGCGGGATGGGCGGGGGCGGCGGTGTCGGCGGCCTGCTCAACGGCGCCACCGTCAGCGCCGAGGCCAAGAAGCTGCTGGAGACCGACTCCGGCGACTACACCTGGGCCGCCGCCGCCATCGGCGCCCAGAACGCGGCGAGCTACCAGCTCTCCACCGGTGAGCCGGTGATGGCGATCGGCGGTTTCAACGGCACCGACCCGTCTCCCACGCTGGCGCAGTTCAAGAAGTACGTGGCGGACGGAAAGATCCACTACTTCATCTCCAGCGGCTCCGGCGGCGGCATGGGCGGCAGCAGCGACGGCACGTCCTCGCAGATCACCTCGTGGGTCGAGAGCACCTTCAAGAAGGTCACGGTCGGCACGGCCACCTTCTACGACCTCACGCAGGAGGCGAGCAGCTGACGTTCGGGTGCGGAGGAGGGCGGTGACCGAGGGGTCGCCGCCCTCCTCCGTATTTCTGTTGTACGGCGTACAAGAGTCGTTCTGCGGTGTACAGCATGTCCGCCTCCGAAAGCACCGCAGGCCCCCCAGCCGCCGCAGGCACCCCAAGCGGAGTGGGCCCCCAGGGCCACCCCCAGCGCTGGCTGATCCTCGGCGTCATCTGCCTCGCACAGCTCACCGTGCTGCTCGACAACACGGTCCTCAACGTCGCGATCCCCTCGCTGACCCGGGAACTGGACGCCTCGACCTCCGACATCCAGTGGATGATCAACGCGTACTCACTGGTGCAGTCCGGCCTGCTGCTCACCGCGGGCAGCGCCGCCGACCGCTACGGCCGCAAGAAGCTGCTGATCGCCGGCCTGGCCCTGTTCGGCGCCGGGTCGCTGCTGGCCGGTCTCGCCTCCACCACCGGCCAGCTGATCGCGGCGCGAGCCGGCATGGGTGTGGGCGGCGCGCTGCTGCTCACCACCACCCTCGCCGTGGCGATGCAGATCTTCGCGCCCGGCGAGCAGCCCAGGGCGATCGGCATCTGGAGCGCGGTCAACGCGCTGGGCTTCGCGGCCGGCCCCCTCATCGGCGGGTTCATGCTGAACCACTTCCGGTGGGGCGCGATCTTCCTGATCAACCTGCCCGTCGCGGCGCTGGGCGTGGCGGCCGTCGTGGCGCTCGTCCCCGAGTCGAAGAACCCGCGCGGCGACCGCCCCGACCTCCTCGGCGCCCTGCTCTCCACGATCGGCATGACCGCGCTGGTCTACGCGATCATCTCCGGCCCCGGGCACGGCTGGACCTCGGGGCGGGTCCTGGTGACGGCGGCCGTCGCGGTCGTCGTCCTCGCGCTGTTCGCGTACTGGGAGAGCCGCATCCCGTATCCCATGCTCGACCCGCACTTCTTCCGCGACCGCCGGTTCACCGGTGCGGTGGCCGGTGCGGTGCTGATCACCTTCGGCATGGGCGGCGCCCTCTTCCTGCTCACCCAGCACCTGCAGTTCGTGCTCGGCTACGGCCCCCTGGAGGCGGGCCTGCGCACCGCGCCGCTGGCCCTGACGGTGGTGGCGCTCAACTTCTCCGGCCTGTCGGCGAAGTGGACGGCGAAGCTGGGCACACCGGTGTCGATCGCGCTGGGCATGGTCCTGATGTCGGGCGGCCTGGTGTCGATCGCGACCCTCGCCTCCGGCGGATACGGCGGCACCCTGCTCGGCCTCCTGCTGATCGGAGCGGGCTGCGCGGTCGCCAACCCGGCGATGGCACACGCGATCATGAGCGCGATACCGCCGGACAAGGCGGGCGTCGGCGCCGGGGTCAACGGCACGCTGGCCGAGTTCGGCAACGGGCTCGGGGTGGCGGTCCTCGGCGCGGTGCTGAACTCCCGCTTCGCGGCGCTGATTCCGATCGCGTCGGCCTCGCTGCCCGCGGCGCTGGCCTCGGCGTCCACGGCGGCGGAGCGGAGGCGTGTGACGGACGCGTTCTCCACCGGTCTGGAGACCAGCCAGTTGGTGGGGGCGGTGGCCGTGCTGCTCGGCGGACTGGTCGCCGCGGCGTTGCTGCGCAGGGCGGAGCGGGCACACTCCGAAGTGGTGGTCGCCTGAGAGGGCGGTGGCCGGGCGGTCGTGCGGCTGTGGGTTCGTTGTGGCTGGTCGCACGGTTCCCCGCGCCCCCGGAGGCTTGCTTAAGCTGACCGGCGTCGGAATGTCGAGGAAGGTGCGCCATGGTGAAGGCAGCCCAGCGGGCGGCACGGACCAGTGTCTGGCTGGAGGGCAAGGCGCGCCGGGGCGGGCGGGGCGGCGGGCAGCCGTCGGGGCTGGACCGGGACCGGATCACCGAGGTCACGGTCCGGCTCCTGGACGCGGAGGGCCTGGACAAGTTCTCCATGCGCCGGCTCGCCGCCGAGCTGAACGTCACGGCGATGTCCGTCTACTGGTACGTCGACACCAAGGACGACCTGCTCGAACTCGCCCTGGACGCCGCATTCGGCGAACTGCCCCTGCCCGACCCGGACGCCGGCGACGAGGACTGGCGCGACCAGCTGCGGACGCTGGCCGCCGGGTACCGCGCGCTGCTGGTGCGCCATGCCTGGCTGTCGCCGCTCGCCGGGCGCTACCTCAACATCGGCCCCCACTCGCTGGCGTTCTCCCGCCAGGTCCAGCGCGTCATCCGGCGCACCGGACTGCCCGCACACGGTGTCACCGGCGCCATCTCCGCCGTCTTCCAGTTCGTCTACGGCTACGGCACGATCGAGGGCCACTTCTTCGCCCGCGTCGCGGACGCCGGGGTGACCGCGGACGACTACTTCCGGCAGGCCATGAGCGCGGTGGTCGACTCCCCGGACACCGCGGACGTCGTCCACGAGTCCAGGGACATCATGGCGGCCCGCGGCGGCGACACGGTCGCGGAGATGCTGGACCGCGACTTCACCTTCGCCCTGGACCTGCTGGTGGCCGGGATCGAGGCGATGGTGAAACGGTCCGAGACCTGATCACCCGAAGAGGAAACGGTCCGGCTCATTGCGAGCACTCCGCCGAACCGGACCGGGCTTCCGGCGGGCCCGCGCAGCCTTCGACCTGCCGTGCCCGCCGGTGGGCAGGTGGTGGTCGGTCGCGCGCGCGGTCGCCGGGGCCTTCGGTGCGCCGCCGAACCGGACCGGGCTTCCGGCGGGCCCGCGCAGCCTTCGACCTGCCGTGCCCGCCGGTGGGCAGGGGGTGGTCGGTCGCGTGCGGTCCCCGGGGCCTTCGGTGTGCTGCCGAAACCAGGCTTCGCCGGGTCCGCTCAGCCCTCCACCAGCCGCGCCGGGAAGCCGCCGGTCGCGACCGGTCCCCACCGCTCCGGGGTGATCCGGATGATCGACTTGCCCTGCTTGACCATGGCCGCGCGGTACTCGTCCCAGTCGGGGTGCTCACCGGCGATGTTGCGGTAGTACTCCACGAGGGGCTCCACCGAGTCCGGGGTGTCGACGACCTCGGCGGTCCCGTCGACCTGGACCCACGGCCCGTTCCAGTCGTCGCTCAGCACGAGGAGGCTGACCCGGGGGTCACGCTTGGCGTTGCGCGTCTTGGCCCGCTCGGGGTACGTCGAGACGACGATCCGCCCCGAGTCGTCGACCCCGCAGGTCAGCGGCGACCCCTGCGGGCTTCCGTCGGCCCGCCGGGTCAGCAGGATGGCGTGGTGCCGGGGCCGTACGAAGTCCAGCAACTCGTCCAGCGATACGGCGGTGTTGGTCGCGATGTTCGGTGCCATGGGCCCAGCCTAGGCCGTGCCCGACAATCCGCCCGTCGGGAAGGGTCGGACGAGCCGGTGCCGCAAACAGGCGACGTTCGCCCCGTCGCGAGGCTAGACACAAGAAGCCAGTGCCTCGGTGAGGTTGTCGTAGACCGGGACGTCGCGGCGCAGGCCGGTCAGTTCGAGGACGCGGCCGGCCACGCTGCCGGGCGCCGCCACGACCCGCACGCGCACCCGGGGCCGTACCCGGCGCCGTACGTCGTCGATGAGGCGGACGCCCTGGGAGTCCATGAACCGGTTCTCGGACAGATCCAGGACCAGGACCCGCAGTCGCCCGGCGCGGGCGTCCACGGCGGACATGACGTGCGCGAACAGGGCTTCGGCGTTGGCGAGGTCGATGTCCGAGGGCAGGGCGAGCACGGTGCGGTCGGGCAGATTCAGCGGTTTCGGGATCAAGGTCACGGGTCTCACCTGGCAGACGTCCGTCCGGATTCCGGTAGGCCGCTTCCTGACCTGTCGGGCCATTCCACCACGAGCGCGCAGGAGTGCGGAAGCGAGCGGCTAAAGTGCTGTCTGTCCTGTGCTCGCAGTCGGGAATGTGCTGCGGAGCTCTCCTGCGCATGGCTGTTTTGGCCGTGCATGCCGAAGAGGTTCGTGGTGGTTTCGCCTGATTTTCCTGATTTGCCCCGCTTCCCGGTGGGTTTCGAGCTGGCCGAAGCACTGACGGTCGCGGCCCGCCAACTGCACGAGACAGCCACTCCGCACAGCACCCTGCGCACGGCGGTCCGCCTCGCCGTGCACATCCTGCCCGGCGCCGAACACGCCGGCATCTCCGAGATCGAGCGACCCCATCACCGCCGCACCATCGCCTGGACCGACGAGGTCGTGCGCTCGGCGGAGGCCAAGACCACGGGCCGGGAACACCGGCTGTGGACCACGCCCGTGCTGCGGGTCGAGGACAGCGAGGCCGGCTCCGCCGACACCGCCCTGGCCGACGCAGGACTGCGCTCGGCCCTGGCGCTGCGCCTGCGCGCCGACCGCCGCCGCCTGACCGTGCTCACGGCGTACGCGCGCAAGCCGAACGTCTTCGACGAGGCCGCCACCCGGATCGGCCGGCTCTTCACCGCACACGTCAGCCTCGCCCTGGAGTCGGCGACCACGCGCGAGCAGTTGACGGAGGCCATGCGCACCCGGGACCTGATCGGCCAGGCCACCGGAATACTCATGGAACGCCTGGACATCGACGCGGCCGAGGCCTTCGACAGCCTGGTCCGGGCCTCGCAGCGGGAGAACGTCAAGCTGCGCGACATCGCCCGCCGCATCGTCGACACGAACAAACATGACAACGACGCATGAACAACGACGCATGAACAACGACACAGAACGGGACGGGCGTGTACCGGCCGGTCCGGGATATCCGTACCGTCATGAGTTCTGAGACGCGCGAGACCCTGGACGAGGCCATGGCCCGCAGCAGTGGACTCGACACACTGCTGCGCGATCTGACCGACCGTGCCGTGCAGGACGTGCCCGGGGCCGTCGCGTGCAGCATCACGGTGCGCCGCGCCGACCGGCTGCTGACCCTGGCGGGCAGCCGCGGTCTGCCGAACGGCCTCGACCAGCGTCAGTACGAGAACGGCTCCGGGCCCTGCGTGGACGCGGCCGAGACCAGGACCGAGCAGTACTCCCCCGACCTGGCCGAGGAGACCCGCTGGTCCGCCTATCCGGCGTACGCGCTGTCCACCGGCGTCCGCTGTGTGCTGGCGGTGCCGCTCGACGTCGAGGGCGAGACGGGCGCCGCGATCAATCTGTACGCCGTCGAGCCGGGAGCGCTGGAGGCGGGACGGGACGCGGCCCGTACGTTCGCCGCCCGGGCGACCGACACGGTCAACACGGCGCTGCGGGTCGAGCGCCGCCGGGAGTCCGCCGCCGACGTGCGCACCGCGCTGCTCTCACGCAGCGTCATCGACCAGGCGATCGGCATCCTCATGGCGCAGGAGCGGGTCGACGCGAGTATCGCCCTCGAACGCCTGCGCCGCGCCTCGCAGGACCGGAACGTCAAACTCCGCGACCTGTGCGGCGACCTGGTGGCCCGGGCGGCCCGGGTGAGCCGCGACGGACGGCCGCCGTCGCGCCGGTGAAGCGCGTGAGCGGTGCGCGGCGGGTGTGACGGGCCGGCGAGGGTCACCGGGTGCGGCGGCGGAATGGGCCGTGAACCGGGCGGAGTCCGGGCCCTTGCCCCTACTGTTGACGGGTATGAGCGCAGAGCGCATCGACCCCGAGGACCAGTGGCCGCTGCCGCCCGCCTGGATGTGGGACTGCGCCGAATGCGTCCGCAGGTACGAGGCGATGAAGCATGTGCAGGCCGTCATAGCCGGGCTGACCGCGGAGGATCCCGGCGTCGACTGGGACGTCACGGACAGCATCGTCGGCACGCAGATCAGCCTGGCCCGTCATCTGGCCGACGAGCACCGCCGGTCGCTGCCCGACTGGGAGCCCGGCTGCGAGACCTGCGCCCACCACCGGGCGAGCCTGGCCGAGGGGGAGCGGACACCGGAGCCGCGGACGGGGGAAGCCGAGTCGCGGACGGAGGAGCCCGACTCGCGGACGGGGGCGATCATGGCCGCCGAGGAGCACCGGGCCCGCCACCTCTTCGCACCGCCGCGCGTCGTCGGCCTCATGTAGGACCGGCCCGGCCGGCCTGTGCTGCCTGTCCTGGGCCCCCCGCCCTCCCGTCACGCCTGCGGCAGTGAATCCCCCTGCACCGCCTGGATGTCCAGCTCCACCTTCAGGGTCGTTCCGATGGCCGCGACGCCCGCCTGGAGCACCTGGTTGTAGTTCATCGCGAAGTCCTCGCGGCGCAGTTCGGCCGTCGCCCGGAGCGCCGCCCGCGTCCCGCCCCACGGGTCTGACCCGGTGCCGAGGTAGGCGAGGTCGAGGGCGACCGGTCGGACCACCCCGCGCATGCCCAGCTCGCCGTGCACCGTCCAGCGGTCGGCGCCGGCCGCCGTCAGGCCGGTCGAGCGGTAGGTGATCTCGGGGTGCCTGTCGACGTCGAGGAAGTCCGCGGACTTCAGGTGGGTGTCGCGCATCCCGTTGCCGGTGTCGATGGACGCGGCCCGGATCACCGCCTCCACACGGGACTTGGTCACGTCGTCCGGGGCGATCTCGACCGACCCCGCGAAGTCCGTGAACCGTCCGTGCACGCTGGAGATGCCCAGGTGCTGGGCCACCGCGCCCACGCTGGAGTGCGCGGGGTCGACGGTCCACGGTCCGGGCGGCGGCAGTTCGGCCCCGCCCTGCCGGGCCAGCGTCACCGTCCCGACCTCGGCCCGCCCGCTCGCGGTGACGATCGCGCTCGAGGCGGTCGGCGCGTACCCGACGGCCGTGACGATGACGGTGTACGCCCCCGGAGCGAGCGCGGTCGCGTCCCGTACGGCCCCGTCGCCGTCGGCCTCGGCGCGCACGACCTGCGAACCGGTCCCGTCGGTCAGCGTGACGACCGCGTGCGACACGGCCCATCCGTCCCGCGTGCGGATCCTCGCGGTCAGTCCCATCCCGTTCTTCTCCCTGCGAATCATGACAAATTGGTCGCGACAATGCGGCCCGTGACAGCGGGCGCGGCTCCGCCGGGAGCGCGCCCGCCGCCACGGGCCGGGGTCGTCCTACTCGCCGGGGTGGGCGAGTCGAATGTCGTGGCCGTCGGTCCCGCGGCCGTTGACGGTCAGTGCCGTGGCCACCGGCGGGTAGCCCGTCGCGATGACGGTGTACTCGCCGCTGTCCAGGTCGGTGAAGGCGTACGCGCCGTCCGTGCCGGTGGTGGCCGTGCCGACCACGTTGCCCGCCGCGTCCACCAGCGTCACCCGGGCGTCGGCGAGGGGGCCGTGCGGCGCCCGCACGACACCCTGGAGCTGGGCGCCGGCGTCGAGGTCGACCTCGATCCGGGTGACCCCGGTGCCGCCCACCTCGACGGGCAGGGCGCGCGGCCGGTACCCGGCGGCGTTCACCGCGACGGTCACCGCACCCGGCACCAGCTCGGTGAAGCCGAACTCGCCCTGCTCACCGGTGGTCCCGGTGGCCAGCAGGTCGCCGCGCACATCGGTCACGATGACCATGGCGTCCTTCACGGGCACCCCGGACTCCGCGGCGCGCACCAGACCGTTCAGTCCGCTGGTGCCGCTGAGCAGGATGTCGTACGCCACCGGCTCGCCGTTCACGACGACGGTGGACGCCTGCGGCTGGAACCGGTCGGCGGAGGCGATCAGGACGTACGAACCGGTGCCCGGCGCGTCCACCGCGTAGGAGCCGTCGGCCTGCGCGACCGACCGGCCCAACTGCCGTCCCCCGAGCGAGATCAGCGTGACGGCGGCCTGCGGGACGGGCGCGCTCTCGGCGCCGCGGACGAAGCCGCTGACCGGGACGCCGGCGCGGCCGGCCTGGCTCCCGTCGCCGCCGAAGGACGCTTCCGCGACGGCGACCGTGGCGACGGACGCGAACTCCCGCGTGCCCTCGGGGCCGGTTCCGGTCTCGCCGGTGTCGGCCCACGCCGGGGTCCTCGCCGCGATCGGCGCCGAGGGCTCGGCGGTGGCCGCGGGCACGGTCGCCGGAGCGGTGTCGGTGCCGGCGTCTGCTGCGGCCGCCTGGGCCAGCGCGCCGCTGGTCCGCAGCGGGACCTCCTTGATGAACAGGGTGATGAGGAAGGCGAGCAGGGCCAGGCCGCCGGCGATCAGGAAGACGTCCGCGATGCCGTGGCCGTACGCGCTCTCCATGACGGTGCGCAGCGGCGCGGGCAGCTTGTCCATGTCCGGGATCGAGTCGGAGCTGGAACCCGAGGCCATGGAGGCGTACTTGGGGCCGAGACCGGCGATGCCGTCCTGGGCGTAGTCGGTGATGCGGTGGGCCATGACGGCACCCAGCGCGGAGACGCCGACCGCACCACCGAGGGAACGGAAGAACGTGACCGTGGAGCTGGCCGAGCCGAGGTCGGCCGGGGCCACCTGGTTCTGCGTGGACAGCACCAGGTTCTGCATCATCATGCCGATGCCCAGGCCCAGCAGGGCCATGAAGACCGCCATCTTCCAGTAGTCCGTGTCGTACCGGACGGTGCCCAGCAGGCCCAGGCCCGCCGTCACCAGCACGCCGCCGCTGACCAGCCAGACCTTCCACTTGCCGGTCCGGGTGATGAACTGCCCGGAGACGGTGGAGGAGATGAACAGTCCGCCGATCATCGGGATCGTCATGACACCCGACATGGTCGGCGACTTGTCCCGGGCCAGCTGGAAGAACTGGCTGAAGAAGACGGTGCCGGTGAACATCGCGACGCCCACGAAGAGCGAGGCGAGCGAGGACAGGGTGATGGTGCGGTTGCGGAACAGCCGCAGCGGGATGATCGGTTCGCTGGCCCTGGACTCGACCAGCACGAACAACAGGCCGAGCGCGACCGAGCCGCCGACCATCGCGTACGTCTGCCACGAGACCCAGTCGTACTTGTCACCGGCGAAGGTGACCCACAGCAGCAGCAGGGAGACCGCGGCGGAGATGAAGAACGCGCCGCCCCAGTCGACCTTCACGTCCCGCTTCACGACGGGCAGGTGCAGGGTCTTCTGCAGCACGATCAGCGCGATGACCGCGAACGGCACACCGACGTAGAAGCACCAGCGCCAGCCGAGCCACGAGGTGTCGGTGATGACACCGCCGAGCAGCGGGCCACCGACGGTGGCGATGGCGAAGGTGGCGCCGAGGTAACCGGAGTAGCGCCCGCGCTCACGCGGGGAGATCATCGCGGCCATCACGATCTGCGCGAGGGCGGACAGACCGCCGACGCCGATGCCCTGGACGACACGGCAGGCGATCAGCATGCCGGGGTTCTGCGACAGACCCGCGGCGGCCGATCCCAGCACGTAGACGACGAGGGCTATCTGGACGAGAGCCTTCTTGCTGTACAGGTCGGAGAGCTTGCCCCACAGGGGCGTGGTCGCCGTCATGGCGAGCAGGGAGGCGGTGACCACCCAGGTGTAGGCGGACTGGCCGCCGCCGAGGTCGCCGATGATCTCGGGAAGCGCGTTGGTGACGATCGTGGACGACAGGATCGCCACGAACATGCCGAGCAGCAGCCCGGAGAGCGCCTCCATGATCTGCCGGTGCGTCATCTGGACGCCGTCGGGGGAGCCTCCCCCGTGCTTGGCGTGAGCCCGCACACCGGCTGGTGTGGTCGTTGCCATGGACTTCCTTCTCTTCAGTGCTTATGCGGGTGTACGGGTGGTCTGTTCGAGTACGGGCGGCTCTGTGGGCCGGTGTACGGGTGCCCCGGGTGTTCCGGGTGTCACCGATGAGGGACGGCAGTCGTCGAAGCTGGCCCGCAGCCGTGCCATGAGCCGGGTGAGCTGGCCGACCTCGTCGTCGCTCCAGTCGCTCAGGCGCTCGGCGAGTATCCGCGTGGTGCGCAGGGACAGTTCGTCCACCTGCGTCAGACCCGCGGGCGTCAGGCGCAGGATGCGCGAGCGCTTGTCCGCCGGGTCGGGGGAGCGCTCGATCCAGCCCCGCTCGGCGACGTGCGCGACATGCCGGCTGGTCACCGACATGTCCACGGCGAGCAGCTCCGCGAGCTTGCTCATGCGCATGTCCCCGTGGCGGGCGAGCAGGGTCAGTACGGCGGCGGATCCGCTCGGGCAGTCGCCCGGCAGTATCCGCCCCATCTCCCGCTTCACGGCGCCGAAGGCGCTGAACTGACGGATCAGCTCCTCGTATCGCGTCTGCTCGCCCATCGCACCTCCCGTATTCGTTGCTTAGGGCAACCATAGAGGAGGTTGGTTGCTACAGGCAAATAAAACGGCGGAGGGTTGGTATAAAAACTTGGCAAAGGCAAGTATTACGAACATAAATGTGCTGGTGGGGAGAGGTGGTGCAGGGGCGGTGCCCCCACTTGGGTCGTCCCCGCAGATTCGCTAGTGTCTCGGTGCATGGCTAACACGCAGGGCCCCCAGGGCAACCACGACCCCGCCGGCAACACCCAGATGTTCCGCGCGTTCGTCGACGAGGCCCCTCAGGGCCGGCAGCAGCAGGCGGCGGCTCCCGCCGGTCCCCGTATCGGCGTGATCCTCGCGGTGGTCGCCGCCGTGGTCGTCGTCGCGGCGGTGGCCTGGCTCGCCCTCAAGTAGGACCAGCCGCTACTTCCACCGGACGGAGACGTCCCGGGTCTCGATGTGCATGCCCAGCGGGACCCTCCAGGCGTCGACACAGACCGTCCAGGTGCGCTCCTTCCGTGCGCCGGCCCCGATCGGCGCCGGAAGGTCCTCGGTGGACTCGACGGTCGCCCAGTCGATGCCGAGCGCCCCGATGACATGCGTCCCGAAGGACACCGTCCCCGAACGCACCGCGCTCTGACCGCTGTTGCGGAACACCACGGTCACCTGCTCGCACCACCGCTTGTCCGTCGGCTCGCGCACGGGGTCCTGCCAGCTCAGCACGGCGGGACCGCCCGGCGCGGGAGAAGGCGTGGTCGTCGGCCCGGGCGGTGTGGCGGGCCCGGAAGAGGTCGTGGACGACGGGTCCGGCGGTGAACTCGCCGCGGCAGGGCCGGACTCGGCACCGCCTTCGCCACCGGTACGGACGTCGGCGTGGTCCGCGCCGGAGTTCCCGCCACCCTCGGCCGCGCGTCCGGTCGTCCCGGCGGACGCCTCGCCCGGCTCCCCGCCCCGACTGCCGTCGCCGGCGGGGGAGTCACCGGGTCCCCTCGTGCCGGTCCCGTCGAGCGGCACCAGCGTCACGTCTCCCGTCGGCGTCACCGCCGTACCGGAAACCCGGGGTGGTCCGCCTGCGGCCCCGGTGGCGACGTACCCGCCGCCACCGCCGCCCCCGCACGCCGCGAGAGCCCCGCCCAGACAGACGACGGCCGCCGACGCGCCGATCACGACGCCTCGACGGCCATGTGTCCATGTCGTCCCTGTCACCCGTGCCGCACAGGTCGCCCTGATCGCCCTGGTTGCTCGAAGCATCGCGCCATGGTGGCTGACGCTCCGTCAAATAGGAAGACGCGGGCGGTCCTTGTGCGGGCTCAGTCGGAGATGAGCCCCTCCCGCAGCTGCGCCAGCGTCCGGGTGAGCAGCCGGGAGACGTGCATCTGCGAGATGCCGACCTCCTCGCCGATCTGCGACTGGGTCATGTTGGCGAAGAAGCGCAGCATGATGATCTGCCGTTCCCGGGGCGGGAGTTTGGCCAGCAGCGGCTTCAGGGACTCCCGGTACTCGACACCCTCCAGCGCGGTGTCCTCGTAGCCGAGGCGGTCGGCCAGGGAGCCTTCGCCGCCGTCGTCCTCGGGGGCCGGTGAGTCCAGCGAGGACGCGGTGTAGGCGTTGCCGACCGCGAGGCCGTCGACGACGTCCTCCTCGGACACGCCGAGAACGACGGCGAGTTCCGCCACGGTCGGCGAGCGGTCGAGCTTCTGGGCGAGTTCGTCGCTGGCCTTCGTCAGCGCCAGCCGCAGCTCCTGGAGCCGGCGCGGGACGCGCACCGACCACGAGGTGTCGCGGAAGAACCGCTTGATCTCGCCGACGACGGTCGGCATCGCGAACGTCGGGAACTCCACGCCGCGTTCGCAGTCGAAGCGGTCGATCGCCTTGATCAGGCCGATGGTGCCGACCTGGACGATGTCCTCCATCGGCTCGTTGCGGGAGCGGAAGCGGGCGGCCGCGTAGCGCACCAGCGGGAGGTTGAGCTCGATCAGCGTGTCCCGGACGTACGCGCGCTCGGGGCTGTTCTCGTCCAGTGCGGCGAGCCGCAGGAAAAGGGAGCGGGACAGGGTGCGGGTGTCGATGGCTCCCGAGGTCGGAAGCGCCGGAGCCGGAGCCGGAGCCGGAGCCGGGGCCGGCGGAGCCTGGAGGACCACAACATCGTCGACGAGCGTGGGCGCAACCTCGCTCTTCGTGAGCGTGAGCACCTTCGAGCTGCCCTGATCTGCGGACATGCCACCCCCTTTGGGTCGCGGGACGGTCGCGGCGGACGCTCCCGTCTGAGGAACGCAGCCTTCACCTGAATACCGGAGCCGGAGCCACGGCAAACGCGCTTCCGGCAGAATGTCACATGTCGGCAACACGCTGTAGTGACATGTCGACATGTGAGATGCGAATACGCCCTGGATAAAGGCGGTCTGACGGTTTATCAACGCGAAAACGCCGGGATCCACGCTGGTGAGCGATTCGCTCTCACCGGTGACATCTCGCTCGTGCTTGCGGTTACGCCTCGATCCGGTTCGCGGAGCGCAGTCGCTGGAAGCTACGCGCGAGTAGGCGTGAGACATGCATCTGGGAGACGCCGAGTTCCGCACTGATCTGCGACTGGGTGAGATTGCTGTAGTAGCGCAGAAGGAGAATTCTCTGTTCGCGTTCCGGGAGCTGCACCAGGAGATGACGGACCAGATCCCGGTGCTCCACGCCGTCCAGTGCCGGGTCCTCGTAGCCGAGCCGGTCCAGCAGCCCCGGCAGCCCGTCGCCCTCCTGCGCCGCCTCCAGGGAGGTGGCGTGGTACGACCGCCCGGCCTCGATGCAGGACAGCACCTCCTCCTCCGTGATGCGCAGCCGCTCGGCGATCTCGGACGTCGTCGGAGTGCGCCCGAACGCCGTCGTCAGGTCTTCGGTCGCGCCGTTGACCTGCACCCACAGCTCGTGCAGCCGGCGCGGTACGTGGACCGTGCGGACGTTGTCGCGGAAGTACCGCTTGATCTCGCCGACCACCGTCGGCATCGCGAACGTCGGGAACTGCACGCCCCGCTCCGGGTCGAAGCGGTCGATGGCGTTGATGAGTCCGATGGTGCCGACCTGGACGACGTCCTCCATCGGCTCGTTGCGGGAGCGGAAACGGGCGGCCGCGTAGCGCACCAGGGGGAGGTTGGCCTCGATGAGCGCCCCGCGGACCCGGTCGTGCTCCGGGCTGCCCGGACGGAGCTCCTTGAGCTGGCCGAAGAGCACCTGGGTGAGGGCCCGGGTGTCGGCGCCGCGACTGCGCTGCGGAGCGGCGGCCGGGGCGTCTTGGACGGCCGGGGCGGCGTCCTGGGGGTCCTGGGTGGCCTGGGTGTCCTGAGTGCTCTGGGCGTCCTGGGTGGCCTGTGCGGCCGAGGTGTCCGCGGCGTCGGCGGCGTCCGGTGAGGCGGGCAGGGACCCGGTGTCGGCGGCGTCCGGCGGGGCGGGCACGGACGCGGCTTCGGATACGACGGGGATCGCTGGGGCGGTTGAGGCGGCTGGGGCCACTGTGGCGGTCGGGGTGGCGGGGGCGGCCGTCGCGGCGGGAATGGCCGGTGAGGCTTCCTGGGGCGGCGCGGTACTGGCCGACACGGTCAACGCCACCTCTTCATCGGTCATCCATCGGTCAACTCATCCGTCAAAAGCGGTCATAGCATCACAAGACATGTGCACTGTAGGCAAGCACCCCATAACGCCGTGTTGAAGGCAAGTTGAGCCGTAGGGCGCAGAAAAGCCCCCCGCCGTTCCGGCGGAGGGCTTCGAAGTGGGGGCGTTCAGAACGCGTAGTCCGCGATCACCCACGTGGCGAACTCCCGCCACAGCGCGACGCCGGCCTGGTGTGCCGGATGCTCCAGATACCGCTGGAGCGCGTCCGTGTCCTCGACCGCCGAGTTGATCGCGAAGTCGTACGCGATGGGCCGGTCGGTGATGTTCCAGTCGCACTCCCAGAAGCGCAGCTCCTCGATCCGGTCGCCGAGGCCCCGGAAGGCCTTGACGCCCTCCACGACGCGCGGGTCGTCGCGCCCGACGCCCTCGTCGAGCTTGAAGAGGACCAGGTGGCGGATCATGTGCACTCTCCCGGGCGGGTGCGAAGGGGCCGCGTCGGCCGCGTCAGTTCTTGGCTCCGTCGGCGATCCACGACATGAAGTCACCGACCGCCTTGGCGGCGTCCGATATGCCCTCGAAGCCTATCTGGACGTAGTCGGCGGCCTTGGCCGGATCCGTGATGATCACATACAGCACGAAGACCACGACCACATAGACGGCGATCTTCTTCGAATTCACCGCCACCGCGGCCTCCCCTGTGACTGTTGTGCCTCGTGGGTCCCCTGTTGACCGGCGGCGAGTGTAACCTCACACACTTCGCCGGGATCGTTCAGGACTGCACAAAGGGCCCCGTCTGTCGACGGGGCCCTTCTCAAGCGGTAGCGGAGGGATTTGAACCCTCGGTGACTTGCGCCACACTCGCTTTCGAGGCGAGCTCCTTCGGCCGCTCGGACACGCTACCGAGGGAGACCTTACAGCAAGGCGGGGCATGGTTTGAAATCCGTTTCGCGCCCCGACGTCGGGGGATCAGCGGGCGCGGAAGAAGTCCGTGAGCAGCCGCGCGCAGTCCTCGGCGAGTACGCCCTCGATCACTTCGGGGCGGTGGTTGAGCCGTCGGTCGCGTACGACGTCCCAGAGGGAACCGGCCGCGCCGGCCTTCTCGTCGCGGGCGCCGTAGACGACCCGGTCCACCCGGGACTGGACCAGGGCGCCCGCGCACATCGTGCATGGCTCCAGGGTCACCACGAGCGTGCAGCCGGGCAGCCGCCACCCGCCTGCTCCCGGCCGCGGGCCGGCCCGGGCGGAGGCGGTTCGCGCCGACTCGCTCAGGGCGGCGGCGCCCCGCCGGAGGGCGAGGACCTCCGCGTGGGCCGTCGGATCGCCGGTGACCTCGCGTTCGTTGTGCGCGGCCGCCAGCACGGTCCTGCCGTCCGGGGCCAGCAGGACGGCGCCGACGGGGACGTCCCCGCCGTGGCCCGCCTGCTCGGCCTCGGCCAGGGCGAGCAGCATCGCGGCCCGCCAGCGGTCGCGTACCGGGTCCGGACTCGCGCCCGGACCCGGTGGCGGGCCCTCGCGGTTCGCCCCGGTCAGCGGACGGTCTCCAGGACCTCCGCGGCGCCCAGGGCCTCGGCGATGTGACTCAGCGCCTCCTCGGCGTCCATGGCGCGCAGTTCCTTCTCGCCGACGCCCAGGTCGTCGAGGATCTCGCTGTCGCCGACGGGGCTGTGCGGCACCGCGTCGGCGGAGGTGCCGCTGTCGGCGTCCTCGTCCTCGTCGTCCGTGTCGTTGTCGGGTTCACCGTCCTCCGTACCGTCGAGGTCGAGGGAGTCCAGGTCGACGACGCCGTCGTCGCCGGGATCCCTTCCGAGAAGTTCGTCCGTGAGCAGGATCTCGCCGTACGAGCTGCGAGCGGCGGCAGCGGCGTCCGAGACGTAGATGCGAGGGTCGTCCTCGCCATCGATCCGGACGACGCCGAACCAGGCGTCCTCCTGCTCGATGAGTACCAGCACCGTGTCGTCCTCCGGGGAGGCTTCACGGGCCAGTTCGGCCAGATCCGACAGGCTCTCCACATTGTCGAGCTCCGTGTCGCTCGCTTCCCACCCGTCTTCGGTGCGCGCGAGCAGTGCGGCGAAGTACACCGTGACTCTCCCACTGGTCCTAGGCGTGCCGGTTGGGGGTCCCCCCGGCGGAGGTCGCGGGCGGGAGAGCTGTGCTCCGAGCCCCACCCACTCGAAATCGTGGCAGAAACAAGGCGTTCAGGGGACGTCTTCCGCTCCCTGTGTCCGCTCGTTTTGATCGTCCACGAGCGGGATCGTACGCGGCCCCCCGGGCGGCACACGCACTCGGCCGCCCTCGGAGGGGCGTGAAAGCCCTCCGGTCACCAGCGGAAGGTGCGCATACGCATGGCGTGGCGCAGCCGCGCGATCTTGGCGCGGCGGGGCTGCACGCGGTCCCGCAGTTCGCGGGCCTCGGTCAGCTCCCGCAGGAAGCGGGCCCGGCGCCGCCTGCGCTCGGAGTCGGTCTCCTCCCGTGAAGTGTCCTCGCGGGACTCTCGGTCAGCCATCGGCACACCACCCCAGTCGTAACCTCCCGTTTTCCCTCCGACGAGGGGTTTGATGCCCGCCAGCGGGCGCGCGGGCCTGCTGATCCGCTCGGGGGCGCCGCCCCCATCGGGCACGGCTACTGTTGTGGCCATGCGTCTCCACGTCGTCGACCACCCTCTGGTCGCCCACAAGCTCACCACGCTGCGCGACCGGCGCACCGACTCCGCGACCTTCCGGCGGCTCGCCGACGAACTGGTCACCCTGCTCGCCTACGAGGCCACGCGGGACGTGCGCACCGAACAGGTCGACATCGTGACCCCCGTCGCCCCGACCACCGGCGTCAAGCTGTCCCACCCCCGCCCGCTGGTGGTGCCGATCCTGCGGGCCGGTCTCGGCATGCTCGACGGCATGATGCGCCTGCTGCCGACCGCCGAGGTGGGCTTCCTGGGCATGGTCCGCAACGAGAAGACGCTCGAGGCCTCCACGTACGCGACGCGCATGCCGGAGGACCTCTCCGGGCGTCAGGTGTACGTCCTCGACCCGATGCTCGCCACCGGCGGCACCCTGGTCGTGGCGATCCGGGAGCTGATCAAGCGCGGCGCCGACGACGTGACCGCCGTGGTGCTGCTCGCCGCCCCCGAGGGCGTCGAGATCATGGAGCGCGAGCTGGCGGGCACCCCGGTGACGGTCGTGACGGCCTCGGTCGACGAGCGGCTCAACGAGCACGGCTACATCGTGCCGGGCCTGGGCGACGCCGGAGACCGCCTGTACGGCGCGGCCGAGTAGCCCCCGGCCCCGAACGCGATCGTCCTACGGCTGCTCAGCAGCTCTTCTTCGAAACGGCGGGCGTCGGCCCGGGTGCGGTCAGCTTGGCCAGCGCCTTGTCGGCGGCCGCCTTCTTCGTCAGCGCCTTGAAGCCGGTGCCGAGGACCAGGTCGATCGTCCGGTCCTTGCGGGCGGCGTCGGTGCGGCGCTCGGCGGTGCCCAGCTGGGTGGCGAGCACCGGCAGCGAGGTGTGCAGGGAGGACGCCGGGCCGAGCAGCACTCCGGTGCCCTTGACCTTCTTGTCGAACTCCTTGGTCGCGTTGCCCACTTCGCCGATCTTGAAGCCGCGCTTCTTGAGCTCGTCCGCGGTCTGCTTGGCGAGCCCGCCGCGCGGCGTGGCGTTGAAGACGTTCACGGTGATCTGCCCCGGCTTCGGCAGTGCGGCTCCCGTACCCGGTGAGGCGCTCGCCTTGGTGGCGCAGGCCGACCGGACACCGGCCGCCGCGGCGCGCTTGCCGCCGCCGGTGAAGACGTCGATGAGCTGCAGGGTGCCCCAGCCGACCAGGCCGAGCGCGGCGATGGAGGCGATCACCGCGAGCGCGAGCCTGCCGCGCCGCCGGGGCCGTCGCATCCGCGGGTACTTGTCCCCCGTGATCCGGTACTGGCCGCCCATGCCAGGGGGAGTCAGCATGCTCATGGGCGCAGCGTAGTGCGACTCGGCGGTGATTCCTACTAGATGATCATTCGACGTCGCTCAGGAGAACCCGAAAGGGTCAACAGCCCGGCTCACCTGGGCGAGCGAGGGCGGGCATGCGGAAGGGCGGCGCCTCGGAGACGTATCGGGGCGCCGTGGGCGAAGACCGCGGACAAGAGGGGTCGGTCGGTCCGGCTCGAGGACGTCAGTCCAGCTCGAGGACGCGGGCGTGCAGGACCTGGCGCTGCTGGAGTGCCGCGCGGACGGCGCGGTGGAGGCCGTCCTCCAGGTACAGGTCGCCCTGCCACTTCACGACGTGCGCGAACAGGTCGCCGTAGAACGTGGAGTCCTCGGCGAGCAGGGTTTCCAGGTCGAGCTGGCCCTTGGTCGTCACGAGCTGATCGAGGCGGACCGGGCGCGGCGCGACGTCCGCCCACTGCCGGGTGCTTTCCCGGCCGTGGTCGGGGTACGGCCGGCCGTTTCCGATGCGCTTGAAGATCACACGGAAAGCCTACCGGCCAAGACCGTCCGGGCGCAGCCATGGCGGTGGAGAGCGAGGCCGGAAAATGCCTACGAACCGGTGTGAAAGGTAACAGGGGCCCGAGATGACTGACAGCGAAACCGTGCCGTCGGTCACCACTCCCGAGGTGCCCGGAGCGCTCCCGCCCCGCCCGCGGAGGCCCCTTCGGATCGCCGCCTCCGTACCGGGCGGCGGAGACGGTGGGTCCGTCTCCGCCGACGGGTCAGCGGTCCTCTTCCTGCGGCGGCTGCTGCGGCTTGGCCTCCTTCAGCTGCGGTTTCGGTGTGCTGCGGGCGGCCTCAGCGCGCAGCAGGGCGCGCAGGACCGCGTACGGGTCTGTGGGCATGACGGATTTCCTCGCGTCGTCGGTGTGTCTCGTGCGGGCTGACCGGCCTGGGAAGCCGGGACTGTCAGCAGCGCAGGACCACGCAAACGCAGGGGGTTCGGCGCGTACGGCGGCCGCTCGGGCGCGGCCGGCGGCCGGCTCCGCGCCATGCCGGGCGCCGGGCGGGGTAGCGGCGCGGGGCGCACGGGTGCGACGGGTCGGTGGGCGGCGCGGGCCGGTGGCCGCAGGGCGGTGTCGAGACCGTCGTGCTCGCTCGTCTCACCGGAGGCCACGGCGGTCGCCGGCGCCGCGTGCGCCCCGGTGTGGGCGCCCGGCACGAGCAGGACGAGCAGCAACACGAGCGCCCGCAGCCCTGCACGGCTGCGCGGGAGGCTTCGTACGGTGCTCATGGGGCTCATCTCCCCGGCGGACCTACGGTGTTCATCGCGTCCGCGGTGAGATCCGCCCGCACGGCGTACCCCGGGCACCGCGGTTGACGGCGCGCCCGGGGTTGACGGTGCGGGGCGGGTGCTGCGGGGCCCGGCGTCGGCCGGGTGGCGCCCGCGGCGTTCACCGAGCGCGGGCGGGGCCTGCGGGCGGCCCGACCCGGGCGGGCAGCCTGGTGACGATCTCGACGACGACACCGCCGACCACAACCAGCCGGGCGATCCCGCGGTCGTCACGGTCCCGGCCCCGGGAGAGCCGCTCGGTGGCCCGGGCAGGGTCCATGCTCGCGCCGCCCGCGCCGCTCGCGCCGCCCGCGCCGTCTGGGCGGCCCGCGCCGTCTGGGCGGCCCGCGCCGTCTGGGCGGCCCCGGCCCGGACCAGGGCAGGCCGGACCGGGGTGGGCCGTGCCGGACCGGGCAGGGCCCGCCGGCTGGCGTTACTTCTTCGCGGCCTTCGCCGCCGCCTTCATCTCCTGCTTGTGCGCCCGCACCTTGGTCAGCGACTCGGGCCCGGTGATGTCGGCGACGGACCGGAAGGACCGCGGCTCGCCGTAGGCGCCCGCGGCCTCCCGCCAGCCCTTCGGCCGTGCGCCGAGCTGCTTGCCCAGCAGCGCCAGGAAGATCTGTGCCTTCTGCTTGCCGAACCCGGGCAGCTCCTCGAGCCGGCGCAGCTGCTCGCGCCCGTCGTCGACGCCCTTCCAGACGAGTTCGGCGTTCCCGTCGTAGTGCTCGACGAGGTACTGGCACAGCTGCTGGATCCGCTTGGCCATGGAGCCCGGGTAGCGGTGCACGGCGGGCTTCTCGGAGAGCAGTGAGGCGAAGGCGTCGGGGTCGTACGCGGCGATCTCGTGCGCGTCCAGGTCGTCGGCGCCCAGCCGCCCGGCGATGGTCGCCGGCCCCTTGAACGCCCACTCCATCGGAACCTGCTGGTCCAGCAGCATGCCGACGAGCGCGGCGAGCGGAGAGCGTCCGAGGAGCGCGTCGGCCTCGGGGTCCTGGGCGAGGTGAAGTGTGACGTCCATGCGTCGATGATCCCGCGCGCGGGGCCCGGTCGCGCGCCGGTGTGCGGTGCGTTTGCCGGTACGCCCCTGCGCGTGCACCGGCTCCGCACGGGTCGCGTACGCTGTCGTCGAAGTTAGGCAAGCCTAACTAAAACGGAAGCCGTAGAGGCGTGAACAGGCCAGAAGGCTTGAACAAGGCCAGAACGCCCGAAGCAGACCGCAAGGCTTGCGGAAGAGCGGAAGGCCCGCAGAAAGAGAAGGGCCGCAGGGTGACCACCGAGACCTACCGCGACGCCTGGGGAATCCCGCACCTGCGGGCGTCCGGCGCACGCGAACTCGCCCGCGCCCAGGGCCGCGTCACCGCCCGCGACCGGGCCTGGCAACTGGAGGTCGAGCGCCACCGCGCGCAGGGCACCTCGGCCGCCTTCCTCGGCACCGACGCCGTCCCCTGGGACCGCTTCGCGAGACAGGCCCGCCTCGACGACACCGCCAGACGCTGTTTCGCCGCCCTGGTGGAACAGGACCCCGAGACGGCGGACTGGGTCCGGGCGTACGTCGACGGCGTCAACGAGGGCCTGGCCGGCGGCGCGGCCCCCGAGTTCTCCCACCTCGGCCTCGCCCCCGGCCACTGGGAGCCGTGGACCCCCCTCGGCGTCTGGCTGGCCACCCACATCCTGTTCGCCGGCTTCCCGGCGAAGCTCTGGCGCGAGCAGGCCGCGGAGCACCTGGGGGAGGAGGCCGTCGGCCTGTTCGCCGCCGACGGACCCGCCACCGCGGGCAGCAACGGCTGGCTGGTGAGCGGCGAACGGACCACCACCGGCCAGGCGCTGATCGCGGGCGATCCGCACCGCTTCATCGAGGACCCCGGCGTCTACCAGCAGATCCGCCTGTCCTGCCCGGAGTTCGACGTCGTCGGCCTCGCCGTCCCGGGCGTCCCCGGCATCGCCCACTTCGGCCACACCGGCACCGTCGCCTGGGCCATCACCAACGCGATGGCCGACTACCAGGACCTCTACCGCGAGCGGTTGCGGCGCACCGGCGCGGGAGTCGAGGCGCTCGGCCCCGACGGCACCTGGCGGCGCGCCGCCCGGCACACGGAGACCGTCGAGGTGGCGGGGGAGGAGCCGGTGCGGGTCGAGGTGATCGAGACGGAGCGCGGTCCGGTGATCGCCGGCGGCCCCGAGGGGCTCGACGACGGCACCCCGGTCGCGCTCAGCCTCCGTTACCCGCCCCGCGTCACGGCGGATCTCGGCTTCGGCGCCCTGCTGCCGCTGCTGCGGGCCCGCCGGGTCGCCGACGTGGACCGTGCCTTCGACGCGTGGGCCGAGCCCGTCAACGTGGTCCAGGCCGCCGACACCGAGGGCGGCCTCCTGCACCGGGTCGCGGGCCGGGTGCCGGTGCGCGCCGAGGCCAACGGTGTCCGGCCGGTGCCCGCCTGGGAACCGGGCCACGCGTGGACCGGCTGGCACGCCATGCCGCGCGCCGGTCTGAGCGACGGCGTCGCCGTGATGGCCAACCAGCGCGGCCCGGCCGCCCCCCTCGGCGTCGAGTTCGCCGCGCCCCACCGCGCC
Source organism: Streptomyces sp. NBC_00289 (assembly GCF_041435115.1). Classification (NCBI taxonomy): domain Bacteria; kingdom Bacillati; phylum Actinomycetota; class Actinomycetes; order Kitasatosporales; family Streptomycetaceae; genus Streptomyces; species Streptomyces sp. NBC_00289. The sequence continues at coordinate 5,344,208 of NZ_CP108046.1, forward strand.
GACCGCATCACCGCCCTCCTCGCCGGGAAGACCCGCTGGTCGGCCGGTGACATGCCCGCGATCCACACCGACACCCATCTCGCCTCCGCCACGCCCCTGCTGGACCACCTGGCCGCCCTCGACGAGCTGTCCCCCGAGGCCGACCGTGTCAGGGAGTCCCTGCTCGGCTGGGACCGCCGCATGGACGCGGGCAGCGCGGACGCCGCCACCTACGCGGCGCTGCGTGGCGCGGTCGTACGCCGGTTCGCGGCGCACCCGGCGTTCGCCGCGCTGACCGCCCCGCCCGCCTACCCCGAGGTCCTGCTGCCCTGGCTCGCCCTCGTCCCGCGTATCGGCTTCGCCCTCGAACACCTCCTGCGCGCCGAGGAGTCGTACGGCGTGGACCGCGCCGCCGCCGTCCGCGAGGCCGTGGAGGAGGTGGCCGCCGCGCCGCCCGCCGCCACGTGGGGAGAGGTGCACCGCCTGGTCCCGTGGCGGGCGCTCACCGGCCCGTCGTACGACTCCTACCTCGCGCGGTTCGCGTACCCGGCGGCCGAGCAGCCCGGACTGTCCGGCGACCACGACTGCGTGCTGTGCACCTCCGCCGTGCCCGGCCTGACCGACCTGAGCGCACGCGGCCCCGCCGCCCGCTACGTCTGGGACCTGGCCCGCCGCGAGGACAGCCGGTGGGTGGTCCCGCTCGGCGCCTCGGGCCTGCCCGGCTCGCCCCACTACCGCGACCAGCTCCCCCTGTGGCTGCGGGGCGATCTCGTCCCCGTGGTCACCGACTGGAATCAGCTCAAGAAGGAGACCGATGTCTGACCGCCGCCCGCACATCGCCGGCCGCGAGCCCGTTCACGAGCGGTTCGCCGAGGGCTTCGGCACGATCCGCGTGCTGCGCCTGGACCCGCACGCCGACGCCGGGGTGGTCCACGCCTGGGTCAGCGAGGAACGGGCCTCCTTCTGGGGCATGAACGGCCTGACCGAGGACGAGGTCGCGGAGATCTACGCGCACCTGGACACCCTCGACACCCACCACGCCTACCTGCTGCTGCGGGACGACGAGCCGGCCGGACTGCTGCAGACCTACGAGCCGGAGGCCGACCGGGTCGGCGAGTGCTACGAGGTCAGGCCCGGGGACATCGGCGTCCACGTGCTGCTCGCGCCCGCCGCGGCGGACGGCCCGCGGCCCGGCTGGTCGTCGGCGCTGCTCACCGCCGTCACGTCGTACGTGCTGCTGGGCCTGGACCGCGACCGGGTCGTGGTCGACCCCGACCTGCGCAACGAGAAGGCGATCGCCCGCTTCCTCCGGCAGGGCTTCGAGGCGGGAGACGTGGTCGTCCTGCCGGAGATCGACCTCCCGGACGTCCAACTGCCCGAGAAGCACGCCCAACTGGCCTTCCTCAGCCGGGAGGTAGCCTTCCCCGGGTGACTCCCGAAGACCTCGTCGCGCACTACGACCTGGAGCCGATCCCGCGCGAGGGCGGCCGCTTCCGCCGTACCTGGGCAGGACCGCCGGGCCCGGACGGACGCCCGGCGGGCTCGGCCATCGTCGCCCTGCTCACCGCCGCACCGGACGACTTCTCCGCCCTGCACCGCCTGCCCACCGACGAGATCTGGCACTTCTACCTGGGCGACCCTCTGGGCCTGCTGCTCCTCGCCCCGGACGGCACGTCCAGCACACCCGTGCTCGGCCCGGACGTCCTCGGCGGCCAGCACCCCCAGCTCACCGTCCCCGCCGGCACCTGGATGGGCGCGCGGGTCGCCGAGGGCGGCGCGTGGACGTTCTTCGGCTGCACGATGGCACCCGGTTTCACCTACGAGGGATACGAGCACGGGGACGCGGCGCGGCTGACGGCGCGCTATCCGTCCGAGGCGGCCCGGATCGTGCCACTGTGCCGCCCATGACACAGGCGACGGGACGGCCGACGAGCGTGCCGACGCGACTTCTCGACGGGCAGGTCGCCCTGGTCACGGGCGCGAGCGGTGGCATCGGGCGCGGGATCGCGCTGCGCTTCGCCGAGGAGGGCGCGGCCCTCGCGCTGCACTGCCGCACCGGGGTGGCGGCCGCGCACGAGGTGGCCGAACGGATCCGCGCCCTGGGCGCCCGGGCCGTCGTCCTGCCGGCCGGGGACCTCACCGACGAGGACGCGGCCCGGCGGCTGGTCGCGGAGGCGGCCGAGTGGGGCGGGGGCCGGCTGACCGCGCTGGTCAACAACGCGGGAGTACAGCCGACGCGGGACCTGCCCGGGATGACGGCGGCGGACTGGCGGGCGGTCGTCGACACCAACCTGTCGAGCGTCTTCGCCTGCACCCAGGCGGCGGCGGAGATCATGCGCGAACAGGGCGGGGGCACGGTCACCCACATCGCCTCGATCGAGGCGAGCCGCCCCGCCCCGCTGCACGCCCACTACTGCGCGTCCAAGGCCGCCGTCCTGATGCACGCCCGCTCCGCCGCCCTGGAGTACGGCCCGTACGGCATCCGCGTCAACACGGTCTCCCCCGGCCTGATCGACCGCGAGGGCCTGGCGGAGGCCTGGCCCGACGGCGTACGGCGGTGGCGGGAGGGGGCGCCGACGGGACGGCTGGGCAGCCCGCGGGACGTCGGCGACGCGTGCGTGTTCCTGGCCTCGCCGCTCGCGGGCTGGATCACCGGGCACGACCTGGTGGTGGACGGCGGGATGTCGACTCGGCCAGGGTGGTGAGCGTCTCCCCCGGACACACCGGGGTGGGTGAGCGGCGAAGCGCTCGCGTCCGTACGTATTCCGGAGAGGCGAGCCCCAAGACGGAGAAGTGACGTGGAGCGACGGCGGATCGAGGGACAGGACGATGCCCGACGAGGAAGCCGGCGACGCGGACTTCAAGGGCTGGTGCTGCTGGGCGCCGTGCTGGTCCTGCTCGTCCTCGGCGGCGCGTCCCCCGCGTCGGCCCACGCCGCCCTCCGCGGCACCGACCCCGGGGACGGAACCGTCCTCAAGTCCGCCCCCCGCGACGTCACCCTGACCTTCACCGAGTCCGTCGGCCTGCTCGACGACTCGTTCCGCGTCCTGGACCCCGACAACCGGCGACTGCGCCTCGGCGAGGCGCAGCACGCGCAGGGTCGGTCCGACACGGCCCGTGTGAGCCTGCCCGCGAAGCTGCCCAAGGGCACGTACGTGGTGGCGTGGCGCGTGGTGTCGGCGGACAGCCACCCGGTCTCGGGCGCCTTCACCTTCTCCGTCGGCAAGGCCTCCGCCACCGCGGCGACCCTCGACACGGGACCGGCCGAGGACCCGGCCACCACCAGCCTCTACAACATCGCCCGGTACCTGGCGTTCCTCGCCGCGGCCCTGCTCATCGGCACGGCCGCGTTCCTGGCCCTGTGCCGCCCGCCGGACCCCGCCCCCTTGCGGAAACCGCTGGTCGCGGGCTGGTGGACGCTGCTCGGCAGCACCCTCGCCCTGCTGGTGCTGCGCGCCCCCTACGAGACGGGCACCGGCCCGGCGACGGCCTTCGACGTGTCCGCCCTGAACCACACCCTGACCACCAGGCCGGGCATCGTCCTGCTGGCCCGCCTGGCGCTGCTGCCGCTCTCGGCCCTCTTCCTGCTACGGCTGTCCCGGCACCGCGAGAAGGACCGGCAGCCGCGCCCACTGCTCGCGGCGGGCGCCGTCCTGGCCGTGTGCCTGGCCCTGACCTGGGCCGCCGCGGAGCACGCCTCCGCGGGCATCCAGGTCCCGGTCGCCCTGACCTCGGCGGTCCTGCACGTGCTGGCGATGGCGGTGTGGCTGGGCGGCCTCGCGGCCCTGCTCACGACCCTCTACCGCTCGTCGGCCGCTCCGGCCGCCATGGTCACCCGCTTCTCCCGCCTGGCCTTCGTCTCCGTGACCGTCCTGGTCGTCACCGGCGTCTACCAGTCCTGGCGCGGTCTCGGCTCCTGGAACGCGTTCACCGACACGTCGTACGGCCGTCTCCTGACCGCCAAACTCGTCGCGGTCCTGCTGCTGCTCGCGGCCGCGGGCTGGTCCCGGCGGTGGACGGCACGGCTGGTGACGGCGGAGGCGGGGGAGGAGACCGAGACGGAAACCGAGTCGCCGGTACGGGAAGGGGTGCCGGGGGCGGTGACTGTGCCGGAGGCGGTGACCGTGCCGGTGACGGTGAGGGAGCCGGTGGGGGGCGAGCCGCCGGCACGGTCGCATCGGGATCTGGAGAGTGCGGACGAGGCGGGGAAGGCGGGAGAGCCGGGAAAGGCACCGAATCCGGGAACGTCGACGGAGCCGGATGTCAGCTCCGTGGACGCGCACCGCCGTGGCCTGCGCCGTTCCGTCCTGGCCGAAGTCGCCGTCGGGGTCGCGGTGTTGGTGATCACGACCGTACTCACCGGCACGCTGCCCGGCCGGGCGGCCGCGGAGGCCGCCGAGACCGCCGGGACGGCTCCCGCGGCCGGGACCGGGGTGCCCGTCGCGTCCGTCACCACCATCCCGTTCGACATCGGCACTCCCCCCGCCCGCGGCAAGGTGCAGATCACCCTCGACCCGGGCCGGGTGGGCGACAACTCCGTCCAGGCGGTGGTCTACGGCGCCGACGACGGCCTGGCCGCCGTCCCCGAACTCCGCCTCTCCTTCACCCTCGACGCGCAGAAGATCGGCCCCCTGGACGCCAAGGTGACCGACAGGGGCGGCTACTGGGCCGCGAACAGCTTCACCCTGCCCATCGCCGGCGACTGGACCATGAAGGCGACGATCAGGGTCTCGGAAGTGGACCAGGTCAGCGTGACGCGGACGGTGCGGATCGTGCGCTAGGAGGTCCCCGCGGACAGCAGGTGGGCCATGGTCCCGGCGGCCCGGACGGCCGAGTCCCCGCAGCAGTTGTTGAACAGGACGTGCACCTGCCCGTCCGGGCCCACCCGTTCGGCGAGCGCCCGCACCCGCGGCACCCACTCCTGGAGTTCCTCGCGCCGGTAGTCGTGCCGGAACCGGTCCTCCTTGCTCCCGGTGCCCCAGGCGTTGCTGCGCCCATGGAACCGCACGACGGACAGCCGGGGCGAGGTGACGGGGGTGACAGGCGGTAAGGAGGCGGGCAGCGTCTGCGCCATGTCGACGGCGACGGCCGCCAGACCGTACCGGGCCAGCAGCGCACAGGTCGCCTCCGCCCGCTCCCCCCGCCACCAGTCGGGATGCCGGAACTCGACGGCGACGGGCCATCCGGCGGTCCGGACCGCGCACTGCTCCAGGAACTTCTCGGCGCGCGTCCCGGGCCGGAACCACGGCGGGAACTGGAACAGCACACTTCCGAGCCGCCCGGCCGCCCGCAACGGCTCGATCCCGGCGCGAAACCGGGCCCACACCTCGTCGAGCACCGCGGGATCACCGGCATCGGCGGGCAGCCCACCGGGGACGGCCGCGTCTCTCGTCGGATGTCCGGTGAGCAGCGAGAAGGCCTTCACGTCGAACACGAACCCGTCCGGCGTCCGCTCCACCCACAGTCGGCTGTTGCGCTCGCTCGGCAGGGCGTAGTAACTCGCGTCGACCTCGACGACCGGAAACCGCTCGGCGTAGTACCGCAACCGCCCCTCGGCGTCCCGCCGCCCGGCCGGATACCACCCGCTGCCGACCAGAGCCCGATCGGTCCATGAACACGTCCCCACCAGAATGCCGCCCAACGCGCCGTCCATGCGCACCGGTTACCCGACCTACGGCAGGACTCACGACCGGTTGGCGACCGATGGCCCCGCGCCGGGATCACGCTCCACAAGGTCGCCCGGCACGAAAGCGATGCGGCGATGCTCTTCGCGAGGTCCGGCAGAGAACCGAGGCGGAAACGGGGACGGACAACGACGAAGGGCCCCGCTGCGAGCAGCGGGGCCCTTCGACATCGTGCCCGGTGAGGCACTGGCGGAGGATACGAGATTCGAACTCGTGAGGGGTTGCCCCCAACACGCTTTCCAAGCGTGCGCCCTAGGCCACTAGGCGAATCCTCCGCGGCAAACAATACAAGACGTTGAGGAGTGCTCGCGAACTCGTTCCTCCCGCTCAGATCCTGTAGCCTGTGCGCAGCCCCTCACGCGGCGCTATCTGACTGAACTCCCCCAGGGCCGGAAGGCAGCAAGGGTAGGTTGGCTCTGGCGGGTGCGTGGGGGGCGCTTGCGTGGGCGGGCCCGGTTCCTCGGGCGGGGCCGGTTGTCAGTGGACGCCTATAACCTCGTATGCGTGTCGTCTCTCGCGCTGTACCGCCGCTATCGCCCGGAGTCGTTCGCCGAGGTCATCGGGCAGGAGCATGTCACCGACCCGCTGCAGCAGGCGCTGCGGAACAACCGGGTCAATCACGCGTACCTGTTCAGCGGTCCGCGCGGATGCGGGAAGACGACGAGCGCGCGCATCCTGGCGCGGTGTCTGAACTGCGAGCAGGGGCCCACGCCGACGCCGTGCGGTGAGTGCCGCTCCTGTCGCGACCTGGCGCGCAACGGGCCGGGTTCCATCGACGTCATCGAGATCGACGCCGCTTCGCACGGTGGCGTCGACGACGCCCGTGAGCTGCGGGAAAAGGCGTTCTTCGGGCCTGCGGGCAGCCGGTACAAGATCTACATCATCGACGAGGCCCACATGGTCACGTCGGCCGGCTTCAACGCCCTGCTCAAGGTCGTCGAGGAGCCTCCGGAACATCTGAAGTTCATCTTCGCCACCACCGAGCCCGAGAAGGTCATCGGGACCATCCGGTCGCGCACCCACCACTACCCGTTCCGGCTCGTGCCGCCCGGGACCCTGCGCGAGTACCTCGGCGAGGTGTGCGGGCAGGAGCAGATCCCGGTCGAGGACGGGGTGCTGCCCCTGGTGGTCCGCTCGGGCGCCGGGTCGGTGCGTGACTCCATGTCCGTGATGGACCAGCTGCTCGCCGGTGCCGGTGCCGACGGTGTGACATACGCCATGGCCACCTCCCTGCTCGGATACACCGAGGGGTCGCTCCTCGACTCGGTGGTGGAGGCCTTCGCCACCGGCGACGGCGCCGCCGCCTTCGAGGTCGTCGACCGCATCATCGAGGGGGGCAACGACCCCCGGCGGTTCGTCGCCGACCTGCTGGAGCGGCTGCGCGACCTGGTGATCCTGGCCGCCGTGCCCGACGCGGCGGAGAAGGGGCTCATCGACGCTCCCTCCGATGTCATCGAGCGCATGCAGGCCCAGGCCGGCACCTTCGGCGCCGCCGAGCTGAGCCGTGCCGCCGACCTCGTCAACGAGGGACTGACCGAGATGCGGGGCGCCAACTCGCCCCGGCTCCAGCTCGAGCTGATCTGCGCGCGCGTGATGCTCCCCGCCGCCTACGGGGACGAGCGTGCGGTCATGGCCCGTCTGGACCGCCTCGAACGCGGCGTGAACCTCTCCGCGGGCGCCGGCGCGGCCGCCATGCCCCCGATCGGATACGTGCCCGGACCCGAGGCCCACGGGGGAGCGGCACCCGCGGGCGCCGCTCCCGTTCCGCCCGGCAGCGGGCCTGCGGCGGCCCGGGCGGCGGTGCGGACACCGGCCGCAGGGCAGGGAGCCCCCGCACCGGTCACTCCTGCCGCGGCTCCTGCCGCCGCCGGTCCCCCGGCCTTCGAACAGCAGCCGCAGCAGCCGCAGCAGCCACAACCGCAGCAGCCGCAGCCACCAGCGCCTCAGCCCTCCTCCGCCCCGGCCGCCGCCCCCGGTGCCTGGCCCACCGCCGCCCCTGCGGGCGGAGCCCGGCGCCCAGGAGGCTGGCCGACCGCGTCTCCCGCCGGCGGCGGGAACCCCGCTGCCGCGCAGCCCACGCCCACGCCCGCCCCGCCGACCCCGTCGGCCGCTCCGCCGGCCCCTTCCTCGCCCCCTCCTGTCGCGGCCCCTGCCGCCCCGCCTCCGAGTGGTGGCCCCGACCCCCGCACGCTCTGGCCCAACATCCTGGAGACCGTCAAGAACCGGCGCCGGTTCACCTGGATCCTGCTCAGCCAGAACGCGCAGGTCACCGGCTTCGACGGCACGACTCTCCAGATCGGCTTCGTCAACTCCGGAGCGCGGGACAACTTCGCGAGCAGCGGCAGCGAGGAGGTGCTGAAGCAGGCGCTGGCCGAGCAGTTCAACGTGCAGTGGAAGATCGAGGCGATCGTCGACCCGTCGGGCGGCGGCTCGGTACCCCCGGCGACCGGTGGCGGTCCCACCGGTAATCCGGGCTACAGCGGCAACGCCGGCTACGGCGGAGGTGCCGCCGGTGGCTCCGCCGGTGCTTCCGGCGCGTCCGGCGCCTACGCGCAGGGCGGCGGTACGACCGCGCAGCGCCCCGCGTCCGCCTCACCCGCGCCGAGCGGCCCGGGGTCCCCGACGGCTTCGGCCTCCGCCGATGTCTCGCGCCCCGCCCCCCAGGCCTCCGCACCGAAACCGCCGCCGCCGGTCTCCATCGAGGACGACATCCCGGAGGACGACGACCCCGACCTCAACGAGTCGGCCCTGTCCGGCCGCGAACTCATCGTGCGGGAGCTGGGGGCCACGGTGGTCGAGGAGTTCACCAACGAGTAGGCGGCCCGCCCACGACTCCGCACCGCTTTCGGAGGAACGTACGAACACCCGGCCCGCGCCCCTTCGGAAGGCCGCACAAACTCCCCGGCCCCGCTCCCGTTAGGCTGACCCCCGTGAAGGTCCTCGTCATCGGCAGCGGCGCCCGCGAACACGCCCTGTGCCGTTCCCTGTCCCTCGACCCCGATGTCACCGCGCTGCACTGCGCCCCCGGCAACGCCGGCATCGCCGAGGTCGCCGAGCTGCACCAGGTCGACGCCCTGGACGGCACCGCGGTAGCCGCGCTGGCCACCGAACTCGGCGCCGAACTGGTCGTGGTCGGACCGGAGGCACCCCTTGTCGCCGGGGTCGCCGACGCCGTGCGCGAGGCGGGCATCCCCGTCTTCGGTCCCTCCGAGGAGGCCGCGCAGCTCGAAGGCTCGAAGGCCTTCGCCAAGGACGTGATGGCCGGAGCCGGTGTCCCCACCGCGCGGTCGTATGTCTGTACGACTCCGGAGGAGGCCGCCGAGGCGCTCGACGCCTTCGGGGCGCCGTACGTCGTCAAGGACGACGGGCTGGCTGCCGGCAAGGGTGTCGTCGTCACCGGCGACCTCGAGGCCGCCAAGGAACACGCGGCGGCCTGTGAGCGGGTCGTCATCGAGGAGTTCCTCGACGGCCCGGAGGTCTCCCTCTTCGCCATCACCGACGGCGTGACCGTCCTGCCCCTCCAGCCCGCCCAGGACTTCAAGCGGGCGCTCGACGGCGACGAGGGTCCGAACACCGGCGGCATGGGCGCGTACTCCCCGCTGCCCTGGGCCGAGCCGAAGCTGGTGGAGGAGGTCCTGGAGAGCGTTCTCCAGCCGACCGTCGACGAGATGCGCCGCCGCGGCACACCGTTCTCCGGCCTGCTCTACGCCGGGCTCGCCATCACCTCGCGCGGTGTCCGCGTGATCGAGTTCAACGCCCGCTTCGGCGACCCCGAGACCCAGGTCGTGCTGGCCCGCCTCAAATCTCCGCTCGCCGGCATCCTGCTGGCCTCCGCGACGGGCACCCTCGCCCACCTGGAGCCCCTGCGCTGGAGCGCCGAGGCGGCCGTCACCGTCGTCATCGCCTCCCACAACTACCCGGACACCCCGCGCACCGGCGACACCGTCACCGGCCTCGACGAGGTGGCCGCCCAGGACGCCCCGCACGCTTACGTCCTGCACGCGGGGACCCGGTTCGACGGCGACGCCGTGGTCAGCGCCGGCGGCCGTGTCCTGTCCGTCACGGCGAGCGGCGAGGACCTCACCGAGGCCCGCGAGCGGGCCTACCGGGCCGTCTCCCGTATCCGGCTCGACGGTTCCCAGCACCGTACGGACATCGCGGCGAAGGCCGCCGCGGACGCCTCGCGACGGTCCTGACCCGACGCCCGGCCAAGGCCGCGGATGAACCTCGAAGGCCCCGAATCCGTCTCAGGATTCGGGGCCTGATCTTTGCCCACCGTCATCCACCTTTCCCCAAAGCCATTCGATCGAGTGAGCGGTGCCATTTATGGCTGACGGGGGCCGGGGCCCCAACTATGGTGCGGCGCAAGCGTTCCGGCACTTGGCCCACCGGCATTGCGATGTCAGTCGTGGGTGCCACAGTGGGGGAGTGAGCAACCCCAGCAGGGCCAGGCAGCCAGGACAGCAGGGAGGGGGTGAGGTCAGCTCGTGACCGGTATCGGTGTGGAGGCAGGGGCGCAGACCGCGCGGTCGCGGGCACTCGCCGTGCTGCGCATCCGCAGCCGGGCACTGGCCGTGGCGCTGCTGCCCGCGGCGGTCGCCGTGGTGCTGCTCGCCGGCGACGCCACCGGCCATCTCGTCGGCCCGGGCTGGCACACGGCGCGCTGGGTCGTGACGTGGGCCGCCGTCCTCGTTCTGCTCGCCGCGGCCGGGGTCGCGCTGGTCGTGGCCCGCGCCCGTCCCGCCGTCAGCCCCACCGTCCCGATCGCCGAGGCGTCGGCCCCCGACCTGTACCGGTTGGTGCGTGACCTCGCCGACCGCCTCGACGTCCCCGCGCCCTCCGCCCTGGCACTCACGCCGGACTGCGACAGCTGGCTCGAGGACCGCACCCACCCGGCCAACGGCACACCCCCGCCCGAGGCACGTGACGAGATAGCGGGTGTCCGGGGCATCGGCACGCCCCGGCCGCGTCGTACGACGGCAGCGCCCGTCCTCGTCATCGGCTCTCCGTTCCTGTGGTGGATGCGCGTCGGTGAGCTGCGCGCGGTTCTCGCCCCGGTCGTCGCCGGTACGGGCCCCTCGGCGCACCCGGACATAGCCGCGGCCCGCCGCTTCGTACGAGGCCTGGACGCGGCGGTGGCCGTGGCCTCGGCACCCGGGCGCGACCCCGTCTCCCGCACGGTTCTCGCGGGCGTCGGCCGGATCACCCGACTGCTGCTGCGCAGCTGCCGTGTCCATGCCGCCGAGATGGAGCGTGGCGTCGCCGCCGCGGCCGCCGAGCGCGCACAGGCTGTGGACTACGGCCTGCGGATCGTCGCCCAGGAACAGGTGGGTCTGGCGTACGCGGGCTGGGACCGGCTGCTGACCCGCGTCGCGCTGCCCGCCTGGCGCATGGGCCGCTGGCCCGCCCGGCTCGACGCCGGCGTCGTCGCGGCCCTCACCGAGCTGTCCCGCCGCGACCGGCTGGCCGAGGGCTTCACCTCGCGGCTGGGCGAGCGCCCCGCCTGTGACCTGCTCGAAGAGCCCGGCACGATCGACGAGGCCGCCTCCCTCCTGGCCGCTCGCCTCTTCCACGGAGGCCCCGCCGAGACCGGCCCGGACTGGGCCCCGGTGGACTGGCAGGAGTATCCGGACGAGGTGGTCGACCGGAAGTGGCGGATCGACGCGGCCCGCCTGCACCGGGTCCTCGACACCCTCGGTGTCCGCAGGTCCCCCGGCCCCGCCGCACCCAACCCCGTCGGCCCCACCCTGGCCCGGGTCCTCGACCACCTGACGACCCCGCCGGAACCCGCGACCACCCCCGCCACCCCGCGACCGACGGAGCAGCCGGGCGGCAGAACCCAGACGGACGGCGCGGACCGCGCGGGCCACCCGGACGACACGAACCGCCCGGACGATTCGAACCGCCCGGACGACACGACCCGCAACGCCGCGCCCCGCGTCCCGGCCGCCTACGAGGCCATGGGCAGGGACGACGACGAGGACGACACCGTCGGCGGGAACGAACGGAGTTCCGCCCTCGCCGCCGGTCTCACCGCGGAACTGGCACGCGAGGAGGCGACCGCCCCCTCGGACCGCGGCACGTCGGCGGAAGCGGCCGGACAGGCCTCCGACACCGCCCTGTGGGACGTCGGCGCGCTTCCTCTCTTCCCCCTCCAGCCACCCCGCACGGCCCGTGAACTGCTCGCCGACCACGTCACCGCGATGGTCTGCTGTGCCGCGATGGACACCGCCGGCGCGATGCCGGGCCTCGACTGGCTCGACGGCCCGTCGCTCCTCATCAACGGTGAACGGGCGGTCGATCTGACCCCCCGCGTCCTCAGCCTCGTGGAGGACGGCGACCCGGCCCCGCTCCAGGCGTGGCTGATCGAGTCGGGGATACGTCCGGAGAAACCGGTACGACTCGTCTGACACGCGCCGCCCACGGGCCGCCGTATCGGAGGTCCTGATTCCACTTTCGGCCAATTCGCGACGAATAGTGACAGCCTGAGTGCGTCATGTGATGTGCTGGGACCGATCGCGCACATGGCAGCGGCCTAGGCCAGGTGACCGTCCCGCCGGAGCCGCCCACCGCACAGCACCACCCGGCGCGGCGCCACACCACCGACGGCCGAAACCGGCGCCGAGCACGGCAGCACAGGCGCACCGAAGGCACCCACCACAGACCCGGCAGACCTCACGGACACCACGGACACCACAGAGACCCGCCACATGCACCACCACTCACAACGCACCACCACTCAAGACGCACCACCACGGGGGCAAGAGGGAGGGGAGCGACCATGGGCACGGGTTCGGAGCACAGCCGCCGCTGGGAGTCGGGGGCACTGGCGCACGCGGTGACGGATCCCTTCGGCCAGGGCCCGGTTCCCTGGCTGCGGGGCGGCGAGACGTACTTCGGCGACACCGGCCAGATGGTCCCCTGGTACGTGGAAGCGGACCCGGCCGCCCGCCCGGAGGCCGGCGCAGCGAGAATCCCGGCCCCCCGCGCCGCCGGAGGCCCCCGCGCGGCCGACGACGTCCGCCGTCAGATCAAGGGCTTCACCTCCACCGGGGCGGTCCAGCCCGGCGAGGCCGTCGACTTCCACATCACGGTCGACCCGCCCCAGGAGTTCAGCGTCGACGTCTACCGGATCGGCCACTACGGCGGTGACGGCGCCGCCAAGATCACCACCAGCCCCCGCCTGTCCGGCATCGTCCAGCCACCGCCGCTCACCGCCGACCGCACGGTCTCCTGTCACCACTGGTGGCTGTCCTGGCGGCTCCAGGTCCCGAGCTACTGGAGCGCCGGCGCGTATGTCGCCGTCCTCACCACCGTCGACGGCTACCGCTCCCACATCCCCTTCACCGTCCGCGACCACCAGCCCGCGGACCTGCTCCTGCTGCTGCCCGACATCACCTGGCAGGCCTACAACCTCTACCCGGAGGACGGCCGTACCGGGGCGAGCCTCTACCACGCCTGGGACGAGAGCGGCCGTCTGCTCGGCGAGGCAGACGCCGCGACCACGGTCTCCTTCGACCGGCCGTACGCGGGAGCCGGCCTCCCGCTGCATGTCGGTCACGCCTACGACTTCATCCGCTGGGCCGAGCGCTACGGCTACGACCTCGCCTACGCCGACGCCCGCGACCTGCACGGCGGTCACATCGACCCCACCCGCTACCGCGGAATGGTCTTCCCCGGACACGACGAGTACTGGTCGACGGCCATGCGCCGTACCGTGGAGGACGCCCGCGACCACGGCACGTCCCTCGTCTTCCTGTCCGCCAACTCCCTCTACTGGCAGGTCGAGTTGGGCGCCTCGCCCTCCGGAGTCCCGGACCGGCTGCTCACCTGCCGCAAGCGCAGGGGCCCGGGCCGGCCGCTGCTCTGGCGCGAGATCGACCGGGCCGAGCAGCAGCTGATCGGCATCCAGTACGCGGGCCGGGTCCCCGAACCGCACCCCCTGGTCGTCCGCAACGCCGACCACTGGCTGTGGGAGGCGACCGGCGCGCACGAGGGCGACGAGATCGGCGGTCTGGTCGCGGGCGAGGCCGACCGCTACTTCCCGCGCACCCCGCTGCCCGAGCACGACGACCGCATCCTGCTCGCGCACTCCCCGTACACCGATGCCGAGGGCGCCCTGCGTCACCAGGAGACCTCCCTCTACCGAGCCCCGTCCGGCGCCCTGGTCTTCGCATCCGGGACGTTCGCCTGGTCGCCGTCCCTGGACCGCCCGGGCCACGTCGACGCACGGGTCCAGCGGGCCACGGCAAACCTCCTGGATCGCATCTGCAAACGCGCCTGACCGCCCACTGTCCGGTCCCCCTGTCCGCGACGACTCCCGCGTACGGGAGAATCGAGCCACTTGGACAGAACCACGGGGAGGAACCGTGTCCGGATTCGTCGAAAAGCCCGAGCCGCTTCAGGTTCCGGGCCTGGTGCATCTGCACACCGGCAAGGTGCGCGACCTGTACCAGAACGAGGCGGGCGACCTCGTGATGGTCGCCAGCGACCGCATGTCCGCCTACGACTGGGTGCTGCCGACCGAGATCCCCGACAAGGGCCGCGTCCTCACGCAGCTGTCCCTGTGGTGGTTCGACAAGCTCCGTGACCTGGCACCGAACCATGTCCTGAGCACCGAACTTCCCGCCGGCGCCCCCGCCGACTGGGCCGGGCGCACCCTTGTCTGCACGTCGCTCCAGATGGTCCCGGTCGAGTGCGTGGCCCGCGGCTACCTCACCGGCTCGGGCCTCGTCGAGTACGAGGAGTCGCGTACCGTCTGCGGCCTCGCCCTCCCCGAGGGCCTGGTCGACGGCTCGGAACTACCCGCCCCGATCTTCACCCCGGCCACCAAGGCCGCGGTCGGCGAGCACGACGAGAACGTCTCGTACGAGGAGGTGGCCCGCCAGGTCGGCGCGGAGACCGCCGCCCAGCTCCGGCAGGCGACCCTCGCCGTCTACGCCCGCGCCCGCGACATCGCCCGAGACCGGGGGATCATCCTCGCGGACACCAAGTTCGAGTTCGGCTTCGAGGGCGACACCCTGGTCCTTGCCGACGAGGTGCTCACTCCGGACTCCTCCCGCTTCTGGCCGGCCGACCAGTGGCAGCCGGGCCGCGCGCAGCCGTCGTACGACAAGCAGTTCGTCCGCGACTGGCTGACCTCCGCGGAGTCCGGCTGGGACCGGAAGGGCGAGCAGCCCCCGCCGCCGCTGCCCGAGCAGGTGGTGGACGCGACCCGCGCCAAGTACGTGGAGGCGTACGAGCGTCTGACGGGCACCAGCTGGAGCTGACCCGCACGACGAAGGCCCCGGTCACTGACCGGGGCCTTCCTTCATACGAGCGGACGACCAGGTTCGAACTGGCGACCTCAACCTTGGCAAGGTTGCGCTCTACCAACTGAGCTACGTCCGCACTGCGCCGTGGCGCGAGAGCAACTATACCCAACCTCGCTCCCGGGCGAGACGCACCGCCGCATGACGGTTGTCCGCGCCGAGTTTGGAGACGGCCGACGAGAGGTAGTTGCGGACGGTCCCCTGCGACAGCGCGGCCCGCCGCGCGATCTCCGCGACGGGTGCCCCGTCGGCGGCCAGCTCCAGCACCTCGGCCTCCCGCGACGTCAGCGGCGAGTCACCGGCGGCGATCGCGTCGGCGGCCAACTCCGGGTCGACGTAACGGCTCCCCGCGTGCACCGTACGGATGATCTCCGCCAGCCGCCGCGCGCTGACGGTCTTCGGCACGAATCCGCGCACGCCCGCCTCCAGGGCCCGCTTCAGATGGCCGGGCCGCCCGTGACTGGTGACGATCAGCACCCTGCAGCCGGGCAGTTCGGTGCGCAGCGATGTGGCGACCTTCACACCGTCCGCACCGGGCATCTGCAGATCGAGGACGGCCACGTCGGGTGCGTGGGACAGGGCCATCGCCAGTGCCTCGGGCCCGCTGGCCGCCTCCGCGACGACCACCAGGTCGTCCTCCAGGGACAGGAGCGCGGCCAGCGCACCCCGGATGAGGTGCTCGTCGTCGGCGAGCAGAAGGCGTACGGGTGTCACGCGACGACCTCGCTCACCGCTGGTGCCGTCGGCAGCGGCACCGTGGCCACCACCCTGAACCGGTCCTCGGCGACGGACCCCGCCTCCAGCGTCCCGTCCACCGCCGTCAGCCGCTCCCGCAGCCCCGTCAGCCCCGAGCCGCCCTCCCCCGGCGGACCGCCGGCCCCGTCGTTCTCCACCGTCAGCACCACGTGCTCCGGCGTCACCCGCAGGGCCACCGCGCACCGCCCCGCGTCCCCGTGCCGCAACACGTTGGTCGTCGCCTCCCGCACCACCCAGCCGAGCGCCGACTGCACCTCGGCGGGCAGCCCGTCCGCCTCCCCGCTCACTTCGCACCGGATTCCCGCCGCCGTCAACACCCCCTGCGCACCGGCGAGTTCGACACCGAGGTCGGCCTCGCGATATCCCCGTACGACATCCCGTACCTCGCGCTGCGACTCCCGCGCGATGCGCTGCACCTCGGTCATCTGGTCCACGGCCTCCGGCCGCCCGCGCCGCGCCAGCTGTACGGCGAGCTCGCTCTTCAGCGCGATCACGGCCAGGTTCCGCCCCATCACGTCGTGCAGATCGCGCCCGAACCGCAGCCGTTCCTCGGCGACGGCGAGGCGGGCGCGGGTCTCGCGGGCCTCGTCGAGCTCGTAGACCGCGTTGAGGAGCCAGACGGAGAACATGGAGGTGGAGGCGAGGAACCCGGCGCCGACCAGCACGGCGAGCATCGCGCCGAGCGCGCCGGGCCCGGAGGCACCCGCCGGCAGCGCCAGAATCCCGGAGGCCGCCGCGAAACCGCCCACGACCGCGAAGGCGCGCAGCCGGTCGCGGACACCGAGTGTGATGACGCCGGCGCCGTAGCAGAGCACGCCCGCGAAGAGGGCGCCCGCCGCGGAGTCGACGCCGTCGCCGGCCGGTCCCAGCTCCTCGACGGCGATCGCCGTCGCCGCGATCACCGCGGTGATCGCGGCGAGCCCCCACAGCAGGCGCACGGGCTGCTCGCGGCGCCCACGCGTCCAGTCCAGCGCCCGGGACGCGGTCACCGCGCAGGCCGCCGCGTGCGCGCACACCATCAGCAGCAGCCAGCCCGCCGTCGGCGCCGGCACCTCGCTGAAGGCCGGGAGCCCGAACGTCGCGACCTCGACCACCACGAAGAAGTGGAACGACCACCGCGTGTACGTCTCGACCTTCGCCGGCGTGCTCTTTCCCCGCCACCATCGCACCGGCCCGCGCACCTCGCTCCCCCCGTCCGTCAGCGTCGCGGCTCCCACCGGAACCACCGCCGTACAGCAAACACGCCCACGGCGGTCCAGGCCAGGGCGGTCATCAACGGTCCGAGCGTCTCGTACGCGGAGAGGTCGCCGCTCCAGCCGCCGCGCACCAGGGTGATCACCGGGGTCAGCGGCAGCAGTTGGCACACCGCGGTCAGCCGGTCGGGCAGCAGTTCCAGCGGTACGACGATCCCGGAGGCCGTCATCGACACCAGGACCAGTGGCAGCGAGGTGACCTGCGCGCTCTCCACGGTCCGGGTGAAGCTCGCCGTGACCGCAGCCAGGGCCGTGCACACCGTGAGGCCCAACAGCAGTCCCACCACGGCGAGTTGGGGCGTCTTCGGGGCCGGCACGTCGAGCAGGACCGCGCAGCCCGCCGTCATGATCAGTGCCTGGGCGAGACCGAGGGCGGCGGCCGGCAGCGCGGCTCCGCAGAGGATCTCGGTGTCGCGCAGCTCGCCGGCGCGCAGCCGCTTGAGGACCAGTTCCTCGCGCCGGGCGGCGAAGACCCCCACGAGCGTCGCGTAGACCGCGAAGAGCAGCGAGAAGCCGATCGCGGCGGGCAGCATGACCAGCCCGACGCTGAGGCCGACGTCGTCGAGGTTCATCTGGTCGCTCACCGACCGCACGCTGAACGGCAGGGCCAGCGGTACGAACACGGCCGACAGGAGCGCGCTGCGGTTGCGTCCGAGAAGCGTCAGCTCGGCGCGGGCCAGGGCGGTCATACGGCCCACCGGGGTGGTCAGGGCGCCGCTCATGCCGCGTACTCTCCGGCCTGCTCCGACGCGTGCCCAGGTGAGGCGTTCCGCTCCGACCCGCCCCGCTCGGGCGATCCCCGCTCCGCCGATCCCCGCTCGGCGCCGTCCCGCTCCAACGCGTCCCGCTCCGACGTGTCCCGCGCGATGCCCAGGAACGCCTCCTCCAGTGAAGCCGAGCGCATGTCCAGCCTCCGCAGTTCGACGCCCGCTCCCTCGGCCCACACCAGCAGCCGGGTGGCCGCCCGCTGGAGCTCCCGGGTCCGCAGCCGGACGAGGCGCCCCTCCACGTCGTGGCCGCACACGCCCAGCTCGGCCAGCGGCGGCAGGTCCCCCACGAAGTACCCCTGGGGCAGTTCGAAGGAGATCCGCGACGGCTGCCCGGCGGTCACCTCCTCGGGTGTCCCGGCCGCCGCGACACGGCCCTCGTGCAGGATGGCGAGCCGGTCGGCGAGGCCCTCCGCCTCCTCCAGGTAGTGCGTGGTGAGCAGTACGGTCGTCCCCGCGTCGCGCAGGGCCCGCACCAAGTCCCAGGTGTCCCGGCGTCCTTCGGCGTCCAGCCCCGTCGTCGGCTCGTCGAGGAACAGCACCTCGGGCTCACCGAGCAGGGCGAGCGCCAGGTCCAGGCGTCGCCGCTCACCTCCGGACAGCTGTTTCACCCGCACCCCGGCCCGGCGATCCAGCCCGACCGCGGCGAGTGCCTCCCGCTCGGGGCGCGCCCCGCTGGTGCAGCCCGCCCACAGCCTCGCGGTCTCGGCGACGGTCAGCTCGGAGGGGAAGCCGCCCTCCTGGAGCATGACGCCGGTACGGGGCCGTACGGCGGCCCGGTCGGTGTACGGATCGTGGCCGAGGACCCGCACCCGTCCGCCGGCCGGCCGTGCCAGCCCCTCCAGCAGCTCGACCGTCGACGTCTTGCCCGCGCCGTTGGTGCCCAGCAGGGCGAAGACCTCGCCGCGGCGCACGGAGAACGTGATCCCGCGTACCGCCTCGAACCCGCCCCCGTACACACGCCGCAGGTCAGTGACCTCAATCACGTGTTCGCGTTCGTTGGTGTCCATGTCCTCAGCGTCCCGGCCCACCGGCCCCGGCAGCAGTGCGCGGTGTCATCACTCGGCATGACAAATGTCAGACGGCCGTGGATAACCGGGGACGCCGCGGACGATCGGGGCACGACAAAGGCCCCAGTCAAGGACTGGGGCCTTCATTCATGGAGCGGACGACCAGGTTCGAACTGGCGACCTCAACCTTGGCAAGGTTGCGCTCTACCAACTGAGCTACGTCCGCATTGCCTCCGACCGGCTCTCACCGATCGGCGCGAGCACCAGCCTACCTGATCCACAGGAGTGGTCGGATCGGCGGTGCAGAGCGGGTGACAGGAATTGCACACTGCGCCTTCCCCCTGGAAGGGGGATGTTCTACTACTGAACTACACCCGCGTGTACTCCGTGAGGTGGGCTTTTCGGCCTTGCCCCTCGGCGTGCTCCAGACTCTAGCTGACCAGGAGGGGTGCAGCGCAAGTCGGCTCTTCCGAGGGGCGGGTGACCGGCCGTCGGCCCACGGCTCACTGCGCCTCGGCGAACGCCTCGTAGACCTTCTTGGGGATCCGGCCGCGCGCCGGGACGTCCATCTTGTTCGCCTGGGCCCATGCCCGGACGGCCGCCGGGTCGGGGGCGACCTCCGTCTGCCGGTACGCCCGGCCCGACCGCGAACGCTTGCGGCCGGCCTCGAGGTACGGCTCGAGTGCCTTACGCAGTTTCTTGGCATTGGCTTGGTTCAGGTCGATCTCGTACGACTTGCCGTCGAGCCCGAAGGCGATCGTCTCCGCCGCTTCCGAGCCGTCGATGTCGTCAAAGAGAGTGACTACGACACGCTGCGCCACGAATAATCGGTCCCTTCGTGCGGCATCTCTGCGATGACGTGCCAGGACGTCTCGGAGATGCCGACTGTCCGCCTGATATTGGGCAAAGTATCGGCTATTGCCAATTCATTTGTACAGTGCCCGGCATTGCATTGTGAAGCCCGACTAAATCTGCCCGCGTGTCCCGGCGCAATGGGTATGCCGGTTTGCTCGGGGATCTTTCCCTGAACTTTTCGTGAAGGCACCCCTTCGACACCGGATCGTGATCGCCGTCACGTAGATTCCTCCAACTCTACCCGCGTAGAAATTTTGTACGGGTAGTCTGAAGGAACCTGCTCAGCACCACACACCGGGAGTGCCAGTGGCACGCGTCGTAGTCGACGTCATGCTCAAGCCGGAGATCCTCGACCCCCAGGGCCAGGCGGTGCAGCGCGCACTGCCGCGGCTGGGTTTCGAAGGCATCTCCGACGTACGTCAGGGAAAGCGATTCGAACTGGAAGTTGACGGCCCGGTCGACGAGGCCGCGCTCGCCCGCATCCACGATCTTGCGGAATCCTTCCTCGCCAACACCGTGATCGAGGACTTCACCGTCAAGGTGGAGGAAGTCGCGGGGGCCGCGAAGTGACCGCTCGTATTGGCGTCGTCACTTTCCCCGGCAGCCTCGACGACCGGGACACCCAGCGCGCGATCCGCGTCGCGGGCGCCGAACCGGTCGCTCTCTGGCACAAGGACAAGGACCTCAAGCAGGTCGACGCCGTGGTGCTGTGCGGGGGTTTCTCCTACGGCGACTATCTGCGGGCCGGAGCCATCGCGCGCTTCTCGCCGGTGATGGAACCGCTCCTCGAGCAGGCGAAGGTCGGTCTTCCGGTCCTCGGCATCTGCAACGGATTCCAGATCCTCACCGAGGCCCACCTGCTGCCCGGTGCGATGCTCGGCAACGACCACCTCCACTTCATCTGCCGCGACCAGAAGCTGCGGGTGGAGAACGCGGACACCGCCTGGACGACCGACTACTCGGCCGGCCAGGAGATCCACATCCCGCTGAAGAACATGGACGGCCGGTACGTCGCCGACGAGTACACCCTCGACCAGCTCGAGGCCGAGGGCCGCGTCGCCTTCCGGTACATGGACTTCAACCCCAACGGCAGCCTCCGTGACATCGCCGGCATCACCAACGCGGCCGGCAACGTCGTGGGCCTGATGCCGCACCCGGAGCACGCCGTCGAGTCGCTGATCGGTACCGGTCGTACCGACGGCCTGCCGTTCTTCACCTCGATCCTCAAGAAGCTGGTCAACGCATGAGCCGGACGCCTCTGGACACGGTCGAGCACGCGGCCGCGACCCCCGACGTCGAGCTGCCCTGGGCCGAACTCGGTCTGAAGAAGGACGAGTACGAGCGGGTCGTGGAGATCCTCGGCCGCCGGCCCACCGGTGCCGAGCTCGCCATGTACTCCGTCATGTGGTCCGAGCACTGCTCGTACAAGAGCAGCAAGGTGCACCTGCGCCAGTTCGGCGAGAAGGCCCCGCAGTCGGACGCCCTCCTCGTCGGCATCGGCGAGAACGCGGGCGTCGTGGACGTCGGCCAGGGCTACGCGGTCACCTTCAAGGTCGAGTCGCACAACCACCCGTCGTACGTGGAGCCCTACCAGGGCGCGGCCACCGGCGTCGGCGGCATCGTGCGCGACATCATCGCGATGGGCGCCCGCCCGGTCGCGGTCGTCGACCCCCTTCGGTTCGGCGCGGCCGACCACCCCGACACCAAGCGCGTGCTGCCGGGTGTCGTGGCCGGCATCGGCGGCTACGGCAACTGTCTCGGCCTGCCGAACATCGGCGGCGAGGTCGTCTTCGACGCCTGCTACCAGGGCAACCCGCTGGTCAACGCCGGTGCCATCGGTGTCATGCGGCACGAGGACATCCACCTCGCGAAGGCGTCCGGCGCGGGCAACAAGGTCATCCTGTACGGGGCCCGGACCGGCGGCGACGGCATCGGCGGTGCGTCGATCCTGGCGAGTGAGACCTTCGACGACGCCAAGCCCTCCAAGCGCCCGGCCGTCCAGGTCGGCGACCCCTTCCAGGAGAAGCTCCTCATCGAGTGCACCCTGGAGGCCTTCAGGGAGAAGCTGGTCGTCGGCATCCAGGATCTCGGCGCGGCCGGCCTGTCCTGCGCGACCTCCGAGCTCGCCTCCAACGGCTCCGGCGGCATGAGCGTCACCCTCGACGACGTACCCCTGCGCGACTCGACGCTCTCGCCCGAGGAAATCCTCATGAGCGAGTCGCAGGAACGCATGTGCGCGGTGGTCGAGCCGGCGAAGGTCGAGCGTTTCCTCGAGATCTGCGACAAGTGGGACGTCATCGCCACCGTCATCGGTGAGGTGACCGACGGCGACCGCCTCGAGATCTTCTGGCACGGCGGCAAGATCGTCGACGTCGACCCGCGCACGGTCGCCCACGACGGCCCGGTCTACGAGCGCCCCTACGCCCGCCCGTCCTGGCAGGACGCCCTCCAGGCCGACGACGCGAACAAGCTGCCCCGCCCGGCGACCCCGGCCGAGCTGCGGGACCAGGTCCTGCGGCTGGTGTCGTCGCCCAACCAGGCGTCCAAGAAGTGGATCACCTCGCAGTACGACCACTTCGTGCAGGGCAACACCGTCCTCGCCCAGCCCGAGGACTCCGGGATGATCCGGATCGACGAGGAGACCGGCCTCGGGGTCGCCATCGCGACCGACGGCAACGGCCGGTACGCCAAGCTCGACCCGTACGCGGGCGCCCAGCTGGCGCTCTCGGAGGCCTACCGCAACGTGGCGACCACCGGCGCCAAGCCGCTCGCCGTCTCCGACTGCCTGAACTTCGGCTCGCCCGAGGACCCGGCCGTCATGTGGCAGTTCGCCGAGGCGATCCGCGGTCTCGCCGACGCCTGCCAGCAGCTCGGCACCCCGGTGACCGGCGGCAACGTCTCCCTCTACAACCAGACGGGCGAGGTGGCCATCCATCCGACCCCGGTCGTGGCGGTCCTGGGAGTCATCGACGACGTGGCCCGGCGCACGCCGGTCGCCTTCCAGGAGGAGGGGCACCTGCTCTACCTCCTCGGCGACACGCGTGAGGAGTTCGGTGGCTCGGCCTGGTCCCAGGTCGTCCACGACCACCTGGGCGGCCTGCCCCCCAAGGTCGACCTGGAGCGCGAGCGGCTGCTCGCCGAGATCCTGATCTCCGCCTCCCGCGACGGCATGATCGACTCCGCGCACGACCTGTCCGACGGCGGTCTGGTCCAGGCCGTGGTCGAGTCGGCGCTGCTCGGCGGCAAGGGCGCGCGACTGGTCGTACCGGACGGGCTCGACGCCTTCACCTTCCTCTTCTCCGAGTCGGCGGGGCGCGCGGTCGTCGCCGTGCCGCGCTCCGAGGAACTCCGCTTCACCGACATGTGCGGGGCGCGCGGCCTGCCCGTCGCCCGCATCGGTGTCGTCGACGGTGACGCGGTCGAGGTCCAGGGCGAGTTCACCCTTCCCCTGGACGAGCTCCGCACGGCCCACGAGGAGACCATCCCGGCGCTGCTCGCGTAACGACGCCCCGGCGCCCGCCTCGCGTCGCGCCACAGCGGTCGTACGACGGTGAAGGCCCCGCCCGTTCCGACGGACGCTGTTGGTAAATCCGGGGTTTGCGTGACGACGGCCTGTGTGACCCCGTTGGGGTTGTGCAGGCCGTCGTCGTGTTTCTGGGGTGGGTTCGTGTCGTTGCGTGGGGTGGAGTTGGCGGAGATCCCTGAGGAGACCGTGCGGTTGGCGCGTGCGGTGTTCCCGAAGGGCTGTCTGGTGATGCGGGTACGGGATGCGCTCGGGCCGGTCTTCGCCGACGTCGATTTCGAGGAGCTGTTCCCGGTGCGAGGGCGTCCGGCGGTGTCACCGGCCCGGCTGGCGCTGGTGTCGGTGTTGCAGTTCGCGGAGGGGCTGACCGACCGGCAGGCCGCGCACGCGGTGCGCTCGCGTCTGGACTGGAAGTACGCCCTGTCGCTGGAGCTGGCCGACACGGGGTTCGACTTCTCCGTGCTCAGTGAGTTCCGGGCCCGGCTAGCCGAGTCGGATGCGGGCCGGGCGGTGTTCGACGCGGTACTGACCGCCGCCGGGGAAGCGGGGCTGGTCACGGCGGGCAAGCGGCAGCGCACGGACGCCACTCATGTACTGGCCGTGACCAGGGACCTGAGCCGGCTGGAGTTCGTGGTCGAGACGCTGCGCACGGCACTGAACCAGATCGCCGAGGCGGCCGGGGACTGGCTGGTGACCGTGGCGGCGCCGGAGTGGTTCGACCGGTACTCGGCCCGGCCGGAGGACAGCCGTTTCCCCTCCCGGTGGGCCGCCCGCGTCGAGCACGGCGACCAGTGCGGGGCCGACGGCATGGTGCTGCTCCAAGCCGCCTGGTCGGCGTCGGCACCGCCCGGCCTGCGGCATCTGCCCGCGGTGGAGTTCCTGCGTCAGACCTGGGTGCAGCAGTTCCACCAGGCCGAGGGGGCCGTGCGCTGGCGGGAGCCGAAGAACACCCCGCCCGGTCTGATCCGCTTACGCACCCCGCACGAGCCCGAGGCCAGGACCGGGGCGAAGCGGGATCTGGGCTGGTCCGGATACAAGGTTCATCTCAGCGAGACCTGCGAGCCCGACGCCCCGCACCTGATCACCCACATCCACACCACCCCGGCACCAGTGACCGACGGCGCGGTGCTGGAGGACATCCACACCGCCCTGGCTGAACGCGGACTGGTGCCGGACGAACACCTGGTGGACGCCGGATACGTGGATGCCGAGCAGATCCACCACGCCCGCCGCGATCACAGCATCGACCTCGTCGGACCGGTGGGGAAGAACACCAACCGGCACCAGGTGACCGGCGGCTTCTTCGACAGCACCCGCTTCACCATCGACTGGGACCAGCGCCACGCCGTCTGTCCTGGTGGCCACATCAGCGTTTCGTGGCGAGACACCCGCAGCCACCGAGGCACCCCGGTCACCCGCGTCCGCTTCGCCGAACGGCACTGCGGCCCCTGCGAACTGCGAACGTCCTGCACCAACGCCGGAACCGGCCGCAACCTGACCCTGCGGCCGAAAGCCGAGCACGAGATTCTTCAGCAGGCCCGCACCGAGCAGGACACCGACCACTGGCGCCGCCGCTACGGACACCGCGCCGGCGTCGAGGGCAGCATCTCCCAAGGCGTCCAAGCCTTCGGCCTGCGCAGATCCCGCTACCGCGGTCTCGCAAAGACCCGACTGCAACACCACTTCACCGGCGCCGCCATCAACCTCGCCCGCATCGATGCCTGGCTCACCGGCAGACCCCTCGCCCGCACCCGCGTCTCACCCTTCGCAGCACTCCGCCCCGCCGGATGAGATCCAGCGGGGCGGATTTACCAACAGCGTCCGTTCCGACGGTCGGGGCCTTCCGCGTGCCGACGGGTGGGCGGGCTGAAGGACGGGCGGGTCGCCGGGTCGGCGCCGTACCGACCGACGGGTGCACCAGGCCGCGTCCGGCCGTGCGCGTCGGAGCAGCGGGTGCCGGCGTCCGGTGCGGTGCGTCGCATGTCGGAGGGAACCGCGTGTCGGACCTGCCCGGGTCGGGCGACGACGTGACGTGCCGGGCGTCGCCCGCCCCGAGGGGACTGTCAGTCCCACGGCCTAGGCTCACCGCCATGCCCCCGGCCAAGAAGCGCGCTCGCGCCTACGCCCCCGCCAAGATCCGGACCGCCGTGCTCGCCCAGTTCGGGAACGTCCGCGCGGCCGTCCGCACCCTCACCCCCGAACAGCTGGAGCTGCCCACTCGGCTCACGGGCTGGACCGTACGGGACCTGGCGGCGCACCTGGCCATGGCCGTCGAGTCCGTCAGCCGCAACCTCGACCGGGAGGCGCCCCCGAAGGCGGAACTCACCCTTCCGCAGTGGCCGTTCGCCACCGCCGCCCGGGCCGTGGACATCGCCGACGGCACCCGCCGACTGGCCGCCGCGAACCCCGACCTCGACGCGCTGTACGCCCGCGTCGAGGAGCGGCTCACCGCATGCCTGGCCACCGCCCCGGACACCCGGCTCCTCGCCACCCGCACCGGTGCCATGAGCCTCGCCGACCACCTCGTCACCCGCACCGTCGAGCTCGTCGTCCACACCGACGACCTGAACGCGGCCGTTCCCGGCCTCGGCGTCCCGCAGGACCGCCAGGCGCTGGCAGCCTGCACCCGGCTCCTGGCCGACGCCCTCGCCGCCAGGGCCCCCGGCGGTTCGACGGAGGTGCGGATCCCGCCGTACGCCGTGGTGCAGTGCGTCGAGGGGCCGCGGCACACCCGTGGCACTCCGCCGAACGTCGTCGAGACCGACCCGCTCACCTGGGTCCGGCTGGCGACCGGACGTGTGGAGTGGCGGGACGCCGTGGCGGAGGGCGCGGTCAGGGCGAGCGGGGAGCGGGCGGACCTGGCCGGGCTGCTGCCGCTGATGGGGTGACGCGAGGGGAACCGGTCGCCTCCGCGGTCCGTCGAATCAGCATGTACCGGTACACGTACAAGGAGCGACCCCACCCCTCCGGACACCGGCGGCGCCCGGCCCTGACAGCGACCGCCGTGGCCGCCCTCCTCCCGCTCGCCGCCGCCTGCGGCAGTGAACAGGCCGGTGACGGCGGCAGCGCCTCGGCCGAGGCCGGCACCTCCGTGACCGGCGTCCGCTGGGCGGTCGACGGTCTCACCGTGAACGGCCGCACCAGCCGTGCGCCGGACCGGGCGTATCTGCGGATCGCCGGGGACGGCGAGGTCAAGGGCAACCTCGGCTGCAACGGCTTCGCCTCCACGGCCGCCTTCGAGGGCAACCGTCTCTCGCTCGGCCGCATCGAGTCGACGGCCATGGCCTGCGAGGACGTCCCCATGGCCTTCGAACGGAACTTCGCCGCCACCCTCGCCGACCACCCCCTCACGCCGAAGGTCAAGGGCGACAGAATGACGCTCACCACCGCCGACGGCGACCGCGTCGACCTCATCAAGGAGACCGCGGCCCGGGCCACCGCCCCGCTGGACGGCACGAAGTGGGTCGTCACGTCCCCCGCCGCGGGCGGCCGGGCCCACCTCACCTTCGACGAGAAGGGCCGGAAGGTCTCCGGCAGCCTCGGCTGCAACAAGGTGAACGCCACCGCGACGGTCCGCGACGGACATATCACCCTGGGCGCCCCGTCCACGACCCGGATGATGTGCGAAGCCTCACTCATGACCTCGGAGGAGAGGCTCCTGCGGCTCTTCGACTCCACGGTGTCCTACGCGCTGGATCACGACAGCCTCACGCTGACCAGCAAGAACGCCGGGACCGTCACCGCTGCCGCCGACGGGTGACCCAGCACGACGGTCCGTTTTGGGGCATTACCCAATTCGGACCAGTGGTCGATCTCGCCTACACTCGGTGGCGTGCCACGTGGTGACGGTCGACTCAGTCATGATCTGCTCCCCGGCGAGAAAGGCCCCCAGGACGCTTGCGGCGTCTTCGGTGTCTGGGCTCCCGGCGAAGAGGTCGCCAAGCTCACTTACTTCGGGCTCTACGCCCTCCAGCATCGAGGCCAGGAATCCGCGGGTATCGCGGTCAGCAACGGCTCCCAGATCCTCGTCTTCAAGGACATGGGCCTCGTGTCCCAGGTCTTCGACGAGACCTCGCTCGGTTCGCTCCAGGGTCACATCGCGGTCGGTCACGCCCGCTACTCGACCACCGGTGCCTCCGTGTGGGAGAACGCCCAGCCGACGTTCCGGGCCACCGCGCACGGTTCCATCGCGCTCGGCCACAACGGCAACCTGGTCAACACGGCGCAGCTCGCCGAGATGGTCGCCGACCTCCCGAAGGACACCAACGGCCGGTCCACCCGGGTCGCGGCCACCAACGACACCGACCTGCTCACCGCGCTCCTCGCGGCCCAGGTCGACGACGACGGCAAGCCGCTGACCATCGAGGAGGCGTCCGCCCGGATCCTTCCCCAGGTGCAGGGCGCCTTCTCGCTCGTCTTCATGGACGAGCACACCCTCTACGCCGCCCGCGACCCGCAGGGCATCCGCCCGCTGGTCCTCGGCCGCCTGGAGCGCGGCTGGGTCGTCGCCTCCGAGTCCGCCGCCCTGGACATCTGCGGCGCCGCGTACGTCCGCGAGATCGAGCCCGGCGAGTTCGTCGCCATCGACGAGAACGGCCTGCGCACCTCGCGATTCGCGGAAGCGAAGCCCAAGGGCTGTGTCTTCGAGTACGTCTACCTGGCCCGCCCGGACACCGACATCGCCGGCCGGAACGTGTACCTCTCCCGCGTGGAGATGGGCCGCAAACTCGCCAAGGAAGCCCCGGTCGAGGCCGACCTGGTGATAGCGACTCCGGAGTCCGGCACCCCCGCGGCCATCGGCTACGCGGAGGCGTCCGGCATCCCGTTCGGCGCCGGACTGGTCAAGAACGCCTACGTCGGCCGTACGTTCATCCAGCCCTCGCAGACGATCCGGCAGCTCGGCATCCGCCTGAAGCTGAACCCGCTCAAGGAAGTCATCAAGGGCAAGCGCCTGGTCGTCGTCGACGACTCGATCGTGCGCGGCAACACCCAGCGGGCCCTGGTGCGGATGCTCCGCGAGGCGGGCGCGGCCGAGGTCCACATCCGGATCTCCTCGCCGCCCGTGAAGTGGCCGTGCTTCTTCGGCATAGATTTCGCCACCCGCGCGGAGCTCATCGCCAACGGCATGACGATCGACGAGATCGGCACCTCGCTGGGCGCCGACTCCCTCTCCTACATCTCCATCGACGGCATGATCGAGGCGACCACCATCGCCAAGCCGAACCTGTGCCGCGCCTGCTTCGACGGCGAGTACCCGATGGATCTCCCGGACCCCGAGCTGCTCGGCAAGCAGCTCCTGGAGACCGAGCTGGCCGCCGGGCCCGCCGCCACGGCCGCGGCCGACGCGATCCGTCGCCCGTAGACAGCCCGTTTCACCTGCCGTACGACACGAAGGTTCTCACTAGCCATGTCTGAGACAACTGGTGCCAGCTACGCAGCCGCGGGCGTCGACATCGAAGCGGGCGACCGCGCCGTCGAGCTGATGAAGGAGTGGGTGAAGAAGACGCAGCGCCCCGAGGTCCTCGGCGGCCTCGGCGGCTTCGCCGGCCTCTTCGACGCCTCCGCCCTCAAGCGCTACGAGCGCCCGCTGCTGGCCTCCGCCACGGACGGTGTCGGCACGAAGGTCGACCTCGCGCGCCGGCTGGGCGTCTACGACACCATCGGCCACGACCTGGTCGCCATGGTCATGGACGACATCGTGGTGTGCGGCGCCGAACCGCTGTTCATGACCGACTACATCTGCGTCGGCAAGGTCCACCCCGAGCGGGTCGCCGCCATCGTCAAGGGCATCGCCGAGGGCTGTGTACTGGCCGGCTGCGCCCTGGTGGGCGGCGAGACCGCCGAGCACCCCGGCCTGCTGGGCCCGGACGACTTCGACGTCGCGGGCGCCGGTACGGGCGTCGTGGAGGCCGACCGGCTGCTCGGCGCGGATCGCATCCGTACGGGTGACGCGGTCGTCGCCATGGCCGCCTCCGGTCTTCACTCGAACGGGTACTCGCTCGTCCGGCACGTCCTGCTGAACCAGGCCGGTCTGGCCCTGGACGCGCACATCGAGGAGTTCGGCCGCACCCTCGGCGAGGAACTCCTGGAGCCGACGAAGATCTACTCGCTGGACTGCCTGGCCCTGACCCGCACCACCGACGTGCACGCCTACAGCCACGTCACCGGTGGCGGCTTGGCGGCCAACCTGGCCCGCGTGATCCCCGACGGTCTGCACGCGACCGTCGACCGCTCCACGTGGACCCCGGCCCCCGTCTTCGACCTGGTCGGGCGGACGGGCCAGGTCGAGCGCCTGGAGCTGGAGAAGACCCTGAACATGGGCGTCGGCATGATCGCGATCGTGCCGCAGGAGTCGGCGGACGTCGCACTGGCCACGCTCGCCGACCGCGGGGTCGAGGCCTGGGTCGCCGGCGAGATCACGGAGCGCGGCGACCACGCGACGGGCGCCGAGCTGGTCGGCGACTACGCCGTCTAGGGTCTGTCGATCGGATCAGGCCGGATCATCAGGTTCCGCGAGCCCGGCCTGATCCACCCGACAGGTTCCACGGTCCACAAGGCAGCACAAAACCCGGTCCGGCGCTGCTGCCCTGGACCGGGTGAAGTGCGGTTACTGCGAGAACCGCGGGAAATGCCGAACGCGCACCGCGTCAAGCTCCGCGACGTTGAGACGTCGGACCGGACTCGTCGTCCTCGTCCTCGTCGTCGTTGTACAGATCCGCGTACTGCGCGTACGGGTCGTCTTCCTCGTCGTCGTCCTCGAACGGCTCGCCATTCGGCGGCTGACTCGAAGTCGAAGCGCCCAGCTCATTGGCCAGACGCGAGAGGTCAGTCCCGCCGCTGCTGTACTTCAGCTGGCGGGCGACCTTCGTCTGCTTGGCCTTTGCCCGGCCGCGCCCCATGGCTCGACCCCCTCGGATACGGGGCTCGGTGGCCCCAGAGTCTTGACACGCGTTCATGATCTGGAACGGGCTCTCCGTGGAGAGACCCGTCCGTAGGGCTTCCACGGTACCTGAGCCCGCGCCCATACGGTACGTCGCCCACAGGACGTGCCCGGTCCCAGAACCAGAGAGGTGCCCTTTCCCCGCTGGTCAACCGCGATTTTAACCACTTATTGGCGGGCGACCCGCCGACGAACGTGAGAGTTCTCTCGAAGTGCCCGCCGACGGGTACCGGTCAAACCTGCAACCACCTTGCGGATCAGCCCGCCCGGCGGCCCTCCGCCATCCGCTGCTCCGCGATCCGGTCGGCCGCGGCGGCCGGCGGAATCCCGTCCGACTTCGCACGTGCGAAGATCGCCAGTGTGGTGTCGAAGATCTTCGCCGCCTTCTCCCTGCACCGCTCGAAGTCGAAGCCGTGCAGCTCGTCGGCGACCTGGATGACACCGCCGGCGTTCACCACGTAGTCCGGCGCGTAGAGGATCCCGCGGTCGGCGAGGTCCTTCTCGACGCCCGCGTGGGCGAGCTGGTTGTTGGCCGCTCCGCAGACCACCTCGGCGGTCAGCACCGGCACGCTCTCGTCGCTGAGGGCGCCGCCGAGCGCGCAGGGGGCGTAGATGTCGAGCCCCTCGACCCGGATCAGCGCCTCGGTGTCGGCGACGACGCCCACGGAGGGGTGCTTGTCGGCGATGCGCCGCACCGCCTCCTGCCGCACGTCCGTGATCAGGACCCGCGCGCCCTCGGCCAGCAGGTGCTCCACCAGGTGGTGCCCGACCTTGCCGACGCCCGCGACGCCGACCGTGCGGCCGCGCAGCGACGGGTCGCCCCACTGGTGCTGGGCGCTGGCCCGCATGCCCTGGTAGACGCCGAAGGCGGTCAGCACGGAGGAGTCGCCCGCGCCGCCGTTCTCGGGAGAGCGGCCGGTCGTCCAGCGGCACTCGCGCGCCACGACGTCCATGTCGGCGACGTACGTGCCGACGTCGCACGCGGTGACGTACCGGCCGCCCAGCGAGGCCACGCACCGGCCGTAGGCGAGGAGCAGCTCCTCGGTCTTGTCCCGGTCGGGATCACCGATGATCACGGCCTTGCCGCCGCCGTGGTCGAGACCGGCCATGGCGTTCTTGTACGACATCCCGCGGGCGAGGTTCAGCGCGTCGGCGACGGCCTCCTGCTCGCTCGCGTAGGGGTAGAAGCGCGTACCGCCGAGCGCGGGGCCCAGCGCGGTGGAGTGGACGGCGATGACGGCCTTGAGTCCGCTGGCGCGGTCCTGACAGAGCACGACTTGCTCATGACCCCCCTGATCCGAGTGGAACAGGGTGTGCAGTACATCAGCAGGCGCGCCGGTTACGTCGGTCACTGTGGTGACTCCCGGGTAAGTAGCGGCGGTCGGACACGGGCTCCCGTATGGGTGGCGGGGCCTGTGGCCATGAGATTAGAGCCTGGGTGCGCCCGCGGACCGCGCAGTGCCCAGGATCACCCCCTGCCGGAGTACGGCCGTGCGACGATTTGCATGGATTTCCCGTCCGTCAGTCGGCGGGTCCGGAGGTTTTCCCGGTGGTGGGAGGGGGAGGGAGCAGGCGTGCCCAAGGTGTCCTCGGTGATCGTCCCGTACGCGACCTATCTGCGCGTGTACGAGCCGTTGGCCGCCTTCCCGGAAGCGGAGCGCGGTCACTGGGAGCGCTACGCCCGCCGCGAAGACCGCCCCTCGTACCAGGACGAGCTGCGCCGCTCCCTGACCGACCTGCTGCCCACCCCGCCGGTACCGGTGCCGGTGCACGAGAGCGGCGACGCGTTCGTGCTCGAGGTCGACGGGGTGGTGTGCGTGTGCCCCTGGCGCACCCGGCTGCGCGGCTGGCAGGCCCTGGGCGAGCTGGGCGAGGAGCTGCCGGCGCCGGTCCTGGACGCGGTGCTGCCCCCGGTCGTCCGTGGGCAGGCCGCCAAGGACTACGAGCGCTGGCTGATCCGCAACCCGGACGCCCGCCCCTGGATCCGTACCGCGACCTGGCAGGTGCCGCTGCACTGGTTCGTGCTGGTCTCCGACGGTGAGCGGGAAGTCGGGAAGGGCTCGGGCGACGAGGGCGGCGAGGCGCCGGTGCTGCGCTACCGGACGCCGATGGTGCAGGCCCGGCGGCGGGTGGCGCGGGCGCTGCGGACGCTCAAGGAGGCCATCGACGAGGGGCCGCTGATCGACGGCCTGGTCGATGTCGGACGCTGGCTGGAGGAGTTCCACCCGCGCTCGCTGGTGGAGCTGGACTACGGCGGCCTGGTGCACGTGCTGCCGGCCGAAGAGCTCGCCGAGGACCATTCGGCGACGGACGTGGCCGAGGGCATCGAGGCGCTGCGGCAGGGCGACGGGGCGGCCGCGGGTGAGGCGTACGGGCGGCTGGTGGAGCGGTGGCGGTCGGTGCGGGACCGCCGGTCGGCGAACTGACGTTTGACCTGACGCCCGTTTTGGGGTTTTGTCCTCGCACCGGGGTTCCGGGGTTCCTGAGGTTTCGTCAACAAGGGGCGTAGGTCCCGATCCGGGCGATTACTGCCAAGCGTGACGGACCGCACGTACGCGGCCCTTGCGCCGCTTGCCCCTCCTCATGCCAAAATAGGACAAGGAGTCCGGGGGAGACTCTGTCTGCCCATGTATGGGTGGAATCTCAGCATTGCACGCTATGGGGGGTCTGGTGACTCCTGATCGCCCCTGTGACTGATCGTCACAGTGGCGTGACTGTCCGCTATGGCATGGTCCATCGGCTTCCGTCGCGGATGAACCCCTGGGAGGGCAATTCCATCGGTTTGGCCGACGTGGCTGGACGGATGGTGTAGTTGTAGTGCCGAGGACAAGCCGTTCGTCCTATAACCGACTCGACTCGCGTCCGCCATTTCGGGCAACGCGGGTCAAGGTGCAGAATTTAGAGGAAAGAACCGAGATGGTTCGGTTCTCCCGAGGAGGCCGCTCATGACCGCTCGCACCCCTGATGCCGAGCCGCTGCTGACCCCGGCTGAGGTCGCCACCATGTTCCGTGTCGACCCCAAGACGGTCACGCGGTGGGCGAAGGCCGGCAAGCTGACTTCGATTCGTACGCTCGGCGGTCACCGCCGGTACCGCGAAGCCGAAGTCCGCGCTCTGCTCGCGGGCATCCCGCAGCAGCGCAGCGAAGCCTGAACAACTGAATAATCGGACAAACCGGCAGTTCCCCAACATGTCGAGGCGTCCGGAACCGCAGCTCCAAGCGACGCGGGTCCTGCCCCAACAGGCCCCACGCCCACGCTCTTCCAAGCTTTCCCAGTAACACACAGGGTGCGTCGTAGATCGCGCTGGACTCCGCCGGGTCCAGCGCGATCTTTTTTGTGCGCGGAACGTGGCCTGATCGACAGGTCTGTGAGCGCCCTTGTCGGAGTCTGGGGAGGGGTGTCGGATCTCCTGTGGGGAACGCCTTCGGACTGGTGCAATTGCACATATTAAATTGACCAGTTGTAGGCGAGGTGTAAGTACCGCACTTTCAGAAACTCATGCGGTGACACCCGTCACATGGCGAGCCGCTTGTTGCCGCTGGGGCAGGTGCGCTATGGGAGACCTGACCGTCAGCATCCCACCGGAGAACGGGTGTTGGGCGTGGTTGGCCCCTCACGCGGTGGCCGCCCTCTCGTCCTCCGGGGCCTGCTGCGGGGCCTGCGCGGCCCGTGGGCCGGAGTCCAGCGCCAGCCGCAGCAGACGGTGGCAGATGGGGCAGTGACGCGTCAGGTGGCCGTAGGAGGAGGCAGCCGACAGATGCGCGCGGAGCAGTGCCCGCGTCTCGTGCCTGACCGACTCCGCCATGCGCCACCTCCGGGGCCGTACGGGAACGAACGGGCCCTGGTCCCTGGGTACCGAGCGAACGGGACGGCGTCAAGACGGCGTCGGGTCCGACGGGCGTCTTCAGGGCTGAGAAGAGGACCGGGGAGGGGGCCGGGGAGAGGGCCGGGAAGCTGGAACACGAAGAAGGCCCGCCCCTTGCCGGGGCGGGCCTTCTTCGTCTGCGGTCCTGACGGGATTTGAACCCGCGGCCTCCACCTTGACAGGGTGGCGAGCACTCCAAACTGCTCCACAGGACCAGGTTTCGCGGCACTTGATGTTGCGCTGTGCTGCGAGAAGAGACTGTACAGGAGGGGGAGCCCCCGGTCGAACTCACCCAGGGTGGGAGCGCCGTTACGGGACAGCCGCGTCGATCGCCTTCACGATCCGCTTGTCGGAGACCGGGTACGCCGTGCCCAGCGCGTGGGCGAAATAGCTGACCCGCAGCTCCTCGATCATCCAGCGGATGTCCAGCACCGACGAGGGGACCGGGCGGCCCTGCGGCATCTGCTCCAGCAGCCACGCGTACTCGTCCTGCATCTCGTGGACCTTCTCCATGCGGCTGGTGTCCCGCTGGGCACCGGTCGGCATCTGCTGGAGCCGGCGGTCCGCGGCCACGAGATAGCGCATCAGGTCCGGCAGCCGCCGCAACCCCGCCGCCGTCACGAACCCCGGCTTCACCAGGGCGTCCAACTGCTTGCGGACATCCGCCAGGTTCGGCAGCAGGGAGGGGCTGCGGAAGGCCTTCAGACGGCGCTCACAGGCCTGCCAGGCGGCCAGCACCTGCTGCACCTGACCCACCGTACGAACCGTCGTGTCGACGATCTCCGCCCGCACCTTGTCGAACAGCTTGCGGTACGACTCCTCGTCCCACGCCGGGCCGCCGAAGTCCCCGATCAGCTTGTCCGCCGCCGCCATCGCGCAGTCGTCGAACAGCGCCTGGATGGAACCGTGCGGATTCGCGGACAGCGCGAGCTTCTGGGCGTTCGTCAGCTTCTCGGACGCGAACTTCGCCGGATTGACCGGAATGTTGCGCAGGATCAGCCGCCGCGTACCTCTCCACATCGCCTCCGTCTGCTCGGCCTCGGTGTCGAAGAGCCGTACGGACACCGTGTCACCGTCGTCGACGAGCGCCGGGTAGGCCTTCACCGGCTGGCCGGCCCGACGGGTCTCGAAGACGCGGGTGAGGGAACCGATCGTCCAGTCCGTCAGCCCCCTGCGCTCCAGCGACTCGCCGCCCTGTCGCTCCGCCGTCGCCGCCGCGGCCTGCGAGAGGGCCTGCCGCGCCTTCGGCTTCAGCCTGAGCTTCAGCGCCTCCAGGTCCTTGTCCTCGGCGATCTTGCGGCGCCGCTCGTCGACGATCCGGAACGTGATGCGCAGATGCTCCGGGACCTTCGCCCAGTCGAAGTCGTCCACCGTGAAGGGGACACCGACCATCCGCTTCAGCTCTCGCGCCATCGTCACCGTCAGCGGCTCCTGGAGCGGGACCGACCGGTCCAGGAACCGCTTCGCGTAGTTCGGTGCCGGCACGTAGTGGCGGCGGATCGGCTTCGGGAGGGAACGGATCAGCTCCGTGACCACCTCTTCCCTGAGCCCGGGAATCTGCCAGTCGAAGCCCTCGTCGACGACCTGGTTCAGCACCTGGAGCGGGATGTGGACGGTGACACCGTCCGCGTCCGCGCCCGGCTCGAACTGGTACGTCACGCGGAACTTCAGCGGGCCCTGCCGCCACGAGTCCGGATAGTCCGCCTTGGTGACCGCCTCCGCCGACTCGCGGATGAGCATCTCCCGCTCGAAGTCGAGGAAGTCCGGCTGCTCGTGCCGGTGGTGCTTCCACCACGAGTCGAAGTGGGCGCCCGACACCACCTGCTCCGGCACCCGCCGGTCGTAGAAGTCGAACAGCGTCTCGTCGTCGACCACGATGTCCCGGCGCCGCGCCCGGTGCTCCAACTCCTCGACCTCGCTGAGGAGTCTGCGGTTGTCCGCGAAGAACTTGTGGTGGGTACGCCAGTCGCCCTCGACGAGCGCGTTACGGATGAACAGCTCGCGGCTGGCCTCCGGGTCGATCCGGCCGTAGTTCACCTTGCGCTGGGCGATGATCGGCACGCCGTACAGCGTCACCTTCTCGAACGCCATCACCGCCGCCTCGTCCTTCTCCCAGTGCGGCTCGCTGTACGTCCGCTTGAGGAGATGGCCGGCCAGCGGCTCCACCCACTCGGGCTCGATCTTCGCGTTGACGCGGGCCCACAGCCGGGACGTCTCCACCAGCTCCGCCGACATCACGAACCGCGGGGGCTTCTTGAACAGGGCCGAGCCCGGGAAGATCGCGAACTTGGCGCCCCGGGCGCCGAGATAGTCGTTCTTCGCGCCGTCCTTCACGTCCTTCATGCCGACGTGCGACAGCAGGCCGGCCAGGAGGGAGACGTGGACCCGGTCCGCCGGGGCGTCCTCCTCCGCGAGATGGATGCCCATCTGCTTGGCCACGGTCCGCAACTGCGAGTAGATGTCCTGCCATTCGCGAATGCGCAGGAAGTTCAGGTACTCCTGCTTGCACATGCGCCGGAACGACGAGGAGCCCCGCTCCTTCTGCTGCTCACGGACGTAACGCCAGAGGTTGAGATAGGCGAGGAAGTCACTCGTCTCGTCCCTGAACCGGGCGTGCTGCTGATCGGCCTGCGTCTGCTTGTCGGCGGGACGCTCCCGCGGGTCCTGGATCGACAGCGCGGCCGCTATCACCATGACCTCGCGCACACAGCCGTTCTTGTCGGCCTCCAGGACCATACGGGCCAGCCGGGGGTCGACGGGCAGCTGGGCCAGCTTGCGGCCGGTGTCCGTGAGCCGCTTGCGTACGTCCTTCTGCGCCGGGTCCAACGCACCCAACTCCTGGAGGAGTTGGACGCCGTCGCGGATGTTGCGGTGGTCCGGCGGGTCGATGAAGGGGAACTTCTCGATCTCGCCGAGGCCGGCCGCCGTCATCTGCAGGATGACGGAGGCGAGGTTGGTCCGCAGGATCTCCGCGTCGGTGAACTCCGGGCGGGCGAGGAAGTCGTCCTCGCTGTAGAGCCGGATGCAGACACCGTCGCTCAGCCGGCCGCAGCGGCCCTTGCGCTGGTTGGCGCTCGCCTGCGAGACCGGCTCGATGGGCAGCCGCTGCACCTTGGTGCGGTGGCTGTACCGGGAGATCCGGGCGAAGCCGGGGTCGATGACGTACTTGATGCCCGGAACCGTCAGCGAGGTCTCCGCGACGTTGGTCGCCAGAACGATCCTGCGGCCGGTGTGCGGCTGGAACACCCGGTGCTGCTCGGCGTGCGAGAGCCGGGCGTACAGCGGCAGCACCTCCGTGAACCGGTACTGCTTCCTGGTCAGCGCGTCGGCCGTGTCCCGGATCTCCCGCTCACCGGAGAGGAAGACCAGGATGTCGCCCTTGCCCTCCCCCATCAGTTCCTCCACGGCATCGGTGATCGCCGTGATCTGGTCGCGGTCGGCGTCGTCGCCCTCCTCCTCCAGGAGCGGGCGGTAACGCACCTCGACCGGATACGTGCGGCCGCTGACCTCGACGATCGGCGCCTCGCCGAAATGCCGGGAGAAACGCTCCGGGTCGATGGTCGCGGAGGTGATGACGACCTTCAGATCCGGCCGCCTGGGCAGCAGCTGGGCGAGATACCCGAGCAGGAAGTCGATGTTCAGGGACCGCTCGTGGGCCTCGTCGATGATGATCGTGTCGTAGGCGCGC
The DNA here is from genome assembly GCF_041435115.1 of Streptomyces sp. NBC_00289. NCBI lineage: Bacteria > Bacillati > Actinomycetota > Actinomycetes > Kitasatosporales > Streptomycetaceae > Streptomyces > Streptomyces sp. NBC_00289. The sequence goes on from NZ_CP108046.1 coordinate 5,381,840, forward strand.
AGCTCACGGTCGGTCTGGATCTCGGCCAGCAGGATGCCGTCCGTCATGAGCTTGACGAAGGTGCCCTCCGGATTCACCTGGTCGGTGAACCGCACCTTCCAGCCGACGGCCTCCCCCAGCGGGGTGTCCAGCTCCTCCGCCACCCGCTCGGCGACGGTACGGGCCGCGATCCGGCGGGGCTGGGTGTGCCCGATCATGCCGCGCACCCCACGCCCCAGCTCGAGACAGATCTTGGGGATCTGGGTCGTCTTGCCCGACCCGGTCTCACCGGCCACGATGACAACCTGGTGATCACGGATGGCGTCCGCGATCACGTCCTTCTTCTGGCTGACAGGCAGCTGCTCGGGGTAGGTCACGGCGGGCACCCGGGCGCGCCGTCGGCCCATCCGGGCCTCGCCCCGCTCGACCTCCGCCTCGATCTCGGCCAGCACGGCGGCACGGGCCTCCGGCTTACGGATCTTGCGCGCACCTTCGAGCCTGCGCCCGAGCCGTTGCGCGTCGCGCAGGGACAGCTCGGTCAGGCGAGGGGCGAGGGCGCCGAGGGCGGCCGGGGTTTCGGGGGCAGGGTGCGTAGACATACGCGATCCAGGATCTCATCCCGGGGAAATTCGTGGCGAACGCTTTTGCCGCCGGGGCTCGGAAGGCTCCCGGCGAGGCGTCTCAGGGGCTGCGGGGGGCCGGGGGCGCGGGCGCCGGTACCGGTTCGCCGGGGGGTGTGGGTGTGGGTGCCGGTGCCTGCACCGGTGCGGGGGCCGCCTCACGCCTGATGCCGTCGCCCAACGCGATGGACCGGGCCGTGTTGGAGACCGCCTTGATGCCGAGGTAGGCCGTGGTCATGCCGCTCACCGCGGTGAACGCGGCGGTCAGCAGACCGACGATCACCGCCTTGTCACCGTCGAGCCGCCACACCCCGAAGACCGCCACTCCGCAGATCGCCAGGTTGCTCAGCACCACGGCGAGTAACCCGTACCGCGCGCGGACCTTCTCCAGCTCGACGTCCTGACCCGCCCCGGCCTTGTCCCGACCCATCGTCTCCCCGCCCCTGACCCCTACGCCGACCAGCCAGAACGTAGCGGCACCCGGGAACGCTGCCAAGCGGAACGCACGAAGACGAAGACCCCGTCCACAGGGACGGGGTCTTCGGGATGTGGCTGGGGCCGGGGTCGAACCGGCGACCTATCGCTTTTCAGGCGATCGCTCGTACCAACTGAGCTACCCAGCCACGAGGTCTCTTTCGAGGCCTCAGCGGTCCTGACGGGATTTGAACCCGCGGCCTCCACCTTGACAGGGTGGCGAGCACTCCAAACTGCTCCACAGGACCAAGCTGTTGTGTGCGAAACACTCTCGCACACCGTACCGCGTACCCCCAACGGGATTCGAACCCGTGCTACCGCCTTGAAAGGGCGGCGTCCTAGGCCGCTAGACGATGAGGGCGAGAAGCCAATACCGCTCTGCTTCGTCTTCGCGTTCCCGAAACCGAGGGGACGTGAGAAGCATGTGACTTAGCTTCCCCCCGAGGGGTTCCGCTTCTCCTTCACTTCGACGGAAGTTCAGGACGGTCAAGCCCTGACCGGCGCCCTTGGGCACGAACAGACTGTACTACGTGGCCTGGATGCGGGCCAAACCAGATAGTGCGGGGCGCTTCACGGCTGGTTCTTCTCGGGGAGATGACGGCTGACCTCCGCCGTCGTCAGGCCCAGGCCGCCGAGTTTGATCTCGTCCCAGGCCTGGAGGCGGTGGGTGGCCCGGTCCATGTAGAGGATCGACGCCTCGATCGGATCCGGGTACTTGCCCTCGACCGCGCGCAGCCCGCTGCCGCCGGTCGAGCCCTCGACGCGCAGCCGGGTGCCCTTCTTCAGGAGTTCCGTCTCCTCGTGGTGGAGGTGTCCGGCCAGCACCATGGGGACCTCGCCGTCGACCCGGCGGGCCGCCGACGGTTCGTGGGCGACGGCGAGGTCCACGGGGGTGCCGGCGGACCGCTGGGCACGCAGAGCCGCGGCCAGCCGGTCGCCCGCCAGTTCCTGGGTGGCGGCGGCACCCGGGACGGTCGAGCGGTCGGGGGTGAACTGGGGGTCGCCGATGCCGGCGAAGCGCAGGCCGGCGACCGTCTCGGCGTCGCCGTCGTCGAGGACGTGCACGTTCTTCATACGTTCCAGGTAGCGCTGGGTGGTCAGCGAGTCGTGGTTGCCGCGGACCCAGACGTAGGGGGCGCCGAGGTCGGCGATGGGGTCGAGGAAGCCGTTCTCGGCCGCCGTGCCGTGGTCCATGGTGTCGCCGGAGTCGACGATCACGTTCACCTCGTACTGCTCCACGAGGGAGCCGATGATCTTCCAGCTCGCCGGGTTCAGGTGGATGTCGGAGACGTGCAGGACACGGATCGTGTTCGGGTCCGGCTGGTAGGCGGGCAGGGTGGAGGTGACGTCGTAGAGCTTGGTCACGTTGGTGACCAGACGGGCCAACTCCTTCTGGTAGACGTCGAAGTCGGTGACGATGCTGCGGGCGTTGCCGACCAGCGAGGGCGCCGAGGACAGCAGGCCGGAGAACTTCGGTTCGAGGACGGACTCGGGGTTCCAGGTCGCGTAGGCGGAGGCTCCGGAGGCGCCCAGCAGGGTGAGGGCGAGGCCGCCGGCGGCGAGCGCGCGGCGCGGGCGGCGGTAGACGGCGAGGCCGAGGGCGGTGGCGCCGGAGACGACGGCGACGCAGGAGCGCAGGGCCAGGTCGAGCGTGCCGTGCTCGACGTCGCGGCTGACCTCGTCCTGGAGGCCGGTGAGACGTTCGGGGTGGTCGACCAGGGCCTGGGAGCGGACGGGGTCCAGTTGGTCGACGTTGACGTCGAGGCGGACGGGCGCGTGGTGGCTGTCGAGCTGGAGGGCGCCGAGCGGTGAGATGTTGATCTTCGTGCCGCCGGTGAGGGAGGGACGCAGGGTCATGGTCGTGTTCATGGGGCCGACCGGCACCCGTACGTTGCCGACGATCAGCAGGCCCAGCCACGCGCCCAGCACGCCGACGGCGACCAGGCCCAGGCCGCGGGCCCAGGGGCGGGGCCGGGGGGTGAGTTCGAGGACCGGGAGCTGGGGACGGGCGGTGCGACGGGACCTTCGTAGGGCGTGGCGGGTTTTCCGGACGGCGACGGGGACGCGGACCATTGGTCGCGTATGCCCAAGTCCGGGGGTCGCCATGCGGGAGGAACCGGTGCGTCTCGTCGGGTGCCGTGCGGGCGCGGTGCCGGACAATGGGGTGGTGCTGGAGATGACGCGCGAGGAGTTCGAGGAACTGGTCGCCGAGGCGTTGGACCGGATTCCGCCGGAATTGACGCGGTTGATGGACAACGTCGCGGTGTTCGTCGAGGACGAGCCGCCGGCGGACGATCCGGGGCTCCTCGGCTTGTACGAGGGGACTCCGCTCACCGATCGGGGGGAGTGGTACGCGGGTGTGCTGCCGGACCGGATCACCATCTACCGGGGGCCGACGCTGCGGATGTGCGGGACGCGGGAGGAGGTCGTCGCGGAGACGGAGGTGACCGTCGTGCACGAGATCGCCCACCACTTCGGGATCGACGACGCGCGGCTGCACGCTCTCGGGTACGGCTGAGGCGCCCGCGCTACGGATGAAGCGTCGGTGGTACGGCTGAGGCGCCCGCGCTACGGATGAAGCGTCGGCGATACGGCTGAGGCGACGGCGGTACGGCTGAGGCGCCGGTGCCGGCGCGAACGAGCCTCTCGGAAGCGGGGCGCGTGTCCTCTTGTGGGCGGCGGGAGTTGGACGGGCGACTGCTTCACCCGCCCGCCTCCGGAGGTGGCTTCCGTGCGCCCCTTGTACGTTCCCGTTCGTCTGGCCGCCACGGTCATGGCCGTCGCCGCCGCCGCCGGCTGCATGAGTGTCGGCCAGGACGAGGGAGGCGGAGACGCGAAGCCGTCGCACTCCGCCGGGCGGCGGGGCGGTCAGGCGCCCGGCGGGGCGCAGGCCGGCCCGGGCGGGGCCGCGGGGTTCGGGGCCGCCGCGGCCGAGGGTAAGCGGGGGAGGGGGAAGGCCGCGGGGAAGCCGGGGGCGTCGGCGTCCGCCTCGGCCTCGGCGTCGGTGGCCGCCGGTGAACACCCTTCCGCGGTGGCCACGCCGGGCCGTCCGGTGCCGCCGGGGGAGCCGTTGCCGACGAGGGCGCAGCCCACTCCCACGCCCCCGGTGGAACCGGAGCCCGAGCCGTCTCCGCCACCGGCACCGTCCGTCTCGGCGGAGCCGACGGTCGCCGAGCCGTCGTCGTCGGCGCACGAGGAGACGGGGCCGCAGCTGGTGGACCGGGAGCCGGCGCCGACGGCGGGGTCACCGGCGTAGACCGTGTCGGACACATCACGTCGTGAAACCGGCGGGAATTGTCAGGCGTGGCCCTATGTTGGAACGACAAGCGCCCGGGGCATCGGCCCGGGGTGTGACCTACGTCCCGCCCACGCCCTTCGGTTTGCCTTCGGGGTTGGCGGGTGCGTATGGTGGTAGATCGTTTGATCCCATTGCCCGGCGCCGCACAAGAGCGCGCCGCGTGGCGCGTACTCTCCCTTGCCGTGGCTGACCGCATTGAGGCGGTCGAATTGCGAAATCACGGAGTTGACGGGCGCGTGCCGACGAGACTCCGGAAGGTTTCGCATTCGCATGTCCATTTCCAGTACTGATCACGTCGTCGTGCCCGAGAACGGCGAGAACGACGAGACGACCGCGACCCCCGAGATCACCTTCTCGGACCTCGGTCTTCCCGAGGGCGTGGTGCGCAAGCTCGCCCAGAACGGCGTGACCGCCCCCTTCCCGATCCAGGCCGCGACCATCCCGGACGCCCTGGCCGGCAAGGACATCCTCGGCCGCGGCCGCACCGGCTCCGGCAAGACCCTCTCCTTCGGTCTGCCGCTGCTCACGCAGCTCTCCGGTGGCCACACCGAGAAGAAGAAGCCCCGCGGCATCATCCTCACGCCGACGCGTGAGCTCGCGATGCAGGTCGCGGATGCCCTCCAGCCCTACGGCGACGTCCTCGGCCTGAAGATGAAGGTCGTCTGCGGCGGTACGTCGATGGGCAACCAGATCTACGCCCTGGAGCGCGGCGTCGACGTCCTCGTCGCCACCCCGGGCCGCCTGCGCGACATCATCAACCGCGGCGCCTGCTCGCTGGCGAACGTCCAGGTGGCCGTGCTCGACGAGGCCGACCAGATGTCCGACCTGGGCTTCCTGCCCGAGGTCACCGAGCTGCTCGACCAGATCCCCGGCGGCGGCCAGCGCATGCTGTTCTCGGCCACGATGGAGAACGAGATCTCCACGCTGGTCAAGCGCTACCTGACCAACCCGGTCACGCACGAGGTCGACAGCGCCCAGGGCAACGTCACGACCATGTCGCACCACATCCTCATCGTGAAGCCCAAGGACAAGGCGCCGGTCACCGCCGCGATCGCCTCCCGCAAGGGCCGCACGATCATCTTCGTCCGCACCCAGCTGGGCGCCGACCGTATCGCCGAGCAGCTGCGCGACTCCGGTGTGAAGGCCGACGCGCTGCACGGCGGTATGACGCAGGGCGCGCGGACGCGGACGCTGGCGGACTTCAAGGAGGGCTACGTCAACGCGCTCGTCGCGACCGACGTCGCCGCCCGCGGTATCCACGTCGACGGCATCGACCTGGTCCTGAACGTGGACCCGGCCGGTGACCACAAGGACTACCTGCACCGTTCCGGCCGTACGGCGCGTGCGGGCCGCTCCGGCACCGTCGTGTCGCTGTCGCTTCCGCACCAGCGTCGCCAGATCTTCCGGCTGATGGAGGACGCGGGCGTCGACGCCGCGCGTCACATCATCAACTCCGGTACGGCGTTCGAGCCGGAGGTCGCCGAGATCACCGGTGCCCGGTCGATGACCGAGGTGCAGGCCGAGTCGGCGGGCAACGCGGCGCAGCAGGCCGAGCGCGAGGTCTCGCAGCTCACGAAGGAGCTCGAGCGGGCGCAGCGGCGCGCGACCGAGCTGCGTGCGGACGCCGACCGTCTGGTCGCGCGGGCGGCGCGTGAGCGCGGCGAGGACCCGGAGGCGGCTGTCGTCGCGGCCGCCGAGGCGGTCGTGGAGCAGGACGCCGTGGCGGAGGCGGCTGCCGAGGCCGTGGTCTCCGAGCAGCCCGCGTACGAGCAGCCGCGTCAGCGCCGTGACGAGCGGGGCAACTACGAGCGCCGTGACGACCGTGGTGGCCGTTCCTTCGAGCGTCGTGACAACAACGACCGCGGTGGCTTCAACCGTGACCGTCGTGACGGCGACCGTGGCGGCTTCCGCCGTGACGACCGCCGCGACGACCGTGGTGGCCGTTCCTTCGAGCGTCGTGACGACCGTTCCTCGGGCGGTGGCTTCAACCGTGACCGTCGCGACGACCGTCCCTCCGGTGGTGGCTTCAACCGCGACCGTCGTGACGAGCGTCCCTCCGGCGGCTTCCGCCGCGACGACCGTCCCTCGGGCGGTTTCAACCGTGACCGTCGTGACGACCGTCCCTCGGGCGGCTTCGACCGTGACCGTCGTGACGACCGTCCCTCGGGTGGCTTCCGCCGCGACGACCGTCCCTCGGGCGGTTTCAGCCGTGACCGTCGTGACGACCGTCCGTCCACCCACCGGGGCAGCGACCGTCCCTTCAACCGCGACCGTCAGGGCGACCGCCCCACCGGCGGCGGCTTCCGCTCCGGCGGCCACGACCGCCCGACCGGCCGTCGTGACGACCACCGTGGCGGCACCGGCACCTCCACCGGTTCGTTCGGCCGCCGCGACGACAAGCCGCGCTGGAAGCGCAACGGCTGACGTCGCCTGCTGATCTGATCCCGGAAGGGCCCGTACGACTCCGGTCGTACGGGCCCTTCCGGCGTTGGGGGAGGGACCCGCGCGACGGGGAAATCGCTTTCCGGGAAGGGGATTTCGCTACCGGAACCTGTGTGACGGTTGTTAGCATCCCCTGGCCGCACGGTGGAGCGTGGCCGAGGGGGTATCCGACCGGGCCTGCCACCGTGCCTTCTCTTACTTCCCTGGGGAGGGACCCTTGACCCGGCGTGCCCGGATCGCTCTCACTCTCATCGGCCTGGCCGCCCTCGGCGCCGGCTCACTGACCACCGCGGGCCCGGCGGCGGCGGACACCACCCCGACGCCGATCACGACGGACGGCGTGTGGGGGATCGACTACGCGGGCGGCTTCCTGACGACCGTGGAACACCGCCCGGACGGCGACCAGTACGTGGTCGGCCGACAGATCTCGCCCGACGGCTCCACCGTGCTGGACCAGACAACCCGCGGTTTCGCGGGAACCTTCGCCGACGGCACGCACCTTCAGCGGAAGCCGTGCGACGCCGGCGGCTGTGTGCCCCTGCGCTCCACCGGCAACGGGAACGTGGGCTACTTCCAGGTCGACGAGTACGACAAGGAGCGCGCGCAGGTCTGGGACTCGCCCACCTCCTACCACTGGGGCGAACCGGCGGTAACCGGCGGCAGGTTCGTGGACGCCACCGGCCGCTTCTACGTCTACCAGGCGGCCTCCACCGGCAAGCAGTACGTCGATGCCCTCAGCCCCTACTACGTCGAGGACGTGCGGCTGGTCCGCACCGCCACCGCGGCCTCCGTGTGGGGTGCGGCGCTGTGGACGCCGGGCTCGGGCAACGGGACGGTGACCGCGTACGACCTGGAGGCGAAGAAGACCGTCCAGACCGTCTCCACGGGTGCGCCCTGCACGGTCAAGGAGCTCCAGGTCGTGGGCCGTTGGGTCTACTGGAACTGCGGTCCCACGGGCGTCGCGGGCGTGTACGACCGTACGGCGAAGAAGAACATCACGGTGCCGTCCGGTCCCGCGCTGGTCGGCGACGGCTACCTCGTCCAGCACGACCGGACCGGCGGCCGGCTGATGCTGACGGACTACCACTCGGGGACGGCCGGGGCCGCGCGGGGGATCGCCGACCTGCCGGCCGGGAACACGGCCGACCAGCGGCGGCAGACCTGGACGGTGGACAAGTTCGGCGGCGACATCGCCTACGTCGACCAGGACCACACGATCCGGATCGTGCGGAGCGGGGTGCCCGGCCAGTCGCTCGCCAAGGTCGAGTCCGAGGTGGACGACACCACCGTCAGCGCCAAGAACGACGCGTGGCACAGCTCCTGGCAACTGAACAAGCCGGCCTCCTGGACCTTCACGGTGAAGGACTCCGCGGGGCGGACCGTGCGCACGCACACCGGTGTCGGAACCGCGATCGACGCCTCCTGGGAGGGCGACACCGACGCGGGCGGGTACGCGTACAACGGCCGTTACACCTGGACGCTGACCGCCAGGGCGGCCGAGGGCGCGGGCACGTACAGCACCAGCGGCAAGCTGGGGCTGACCGGCGGGCTGCAGGGCCACCACGACCAGGGCGGCTACGGCTACGGAGAGCTCGTCACGCTCAACTCCGCCGGCGCCCTGACCCTGCAGTACACCGAGGGCAAGGGCACCTTCGACTCCAAGCAGTCGGCGTCCGGCTGGCCGGCCGGCACGGTCGCGGTGCCGTTCGGCGACATGGGCAGCGACCGATGCGCCGAGATGCTGACGCGCATGCCGAACGGCGAACTGCGCCGCTACGCGGGCAAGTGCGGTGTGTCGTACAAGCCGGCGAGCAGCCACACCTCGCTTGGCACCGGCTGGAACGCGTACAACGTCCTCACCGCCCCCGGCGACCTGACCGGCGACGGCCGCACCGACCTGCTGGCGCGCAAGGCGTCGACGGGTGACGTCTACCTGTTCGCCAACGACGGCGCGGGGAAGCTGAAGGCGGGAGTCAAGATCCGCTCGTGGTCGACGTACAAGAAGATCGTCGGCGCGGGTGACCTCGACGGCGACGGCTTCGGGGACGTGCTGGCGCTGGACAGGGCCGGGACGCTGTGGCGCTACGACGGCACCGGGTCGGGCCAGGTGAAGGAGCGGGTGAAGGTCTTCTCCGGCTGGGGTGCCGGCTACAACGCGGTCGTCGGCGTCGGGGACATCACCGGGGACGGCAGGAACGACCTGGTCGCCCGGGACACGGCCGGCAACCTCTACCGCCAGACCGGTACCGGCAAGGGGTCGTTCGCCGCTCGTCAGAAGATCGCCACGGGCTGGAACGGGTACAAGGGCATTTTCTAGCCAAGTTGTGACGTGTGTCACGCCCCCGGGATGGGAATCGCTGGGGGCATGACAGATGACGCCATAGCGAGTGGGCTCACGGACGAAGAACGGCTTGCCCAGCTCGGCTATACGCAGGTTCTCGCCCGCCGCATGTCGGCGTTCTCCAACTACGCGGTCTCGTTCACGATCATCTCGGTCCTGTCCGGCTGCCTGACGCTGTATCTGTTCGGCATGAACACCGGCGGTCCCGCGGTGATCACCTGGGGCTGGGTCGCGGTCGGCCTGATGACGCTGTTCGTCGGCCTGTCGATGGCCGAGATCTGTTCGGCCTACCCGACGTCGGCCGGTCTCTACTTCTGGGCGCACCGGCTGGCCCCGCCCCGAACGGCCGCCGCCTGGGCGTGGTTCACGGGCTGGTTCAACGTCCTGGGCCAGGTGGCGGTGACGGCCGGCATCGACTTCGGGGCGGCCACCTTCCTGGGCGCCTACCTCAACCTGCAGTTCGACTTCAAGGTGACCCCGGGCCGCACCGTGCTGCTGTTCGCGGCCATCCTGCTCCTGCACGGCGTGCTGAACACCTTCGGGGTGCGGATCGTCGCCCTGCTCAACAGCGTGAGCGTGTGGTGGCACGTACTGGGCGTCGCGGTGATCGTCGGCGCGCTGACCTTCGTCCCCGACGAGCACCAGTCGGCGTCCTTCGTGTTCGGCGAGTTCGTGAACAACACCGGCTGGGGGAGCGGTTTCTACGTGGTGCTGCTCGGCCTGCTGATGGCCCAGTACACCTTCACCGGGTACGACGCCTCGGCCCACATGACGGAGGAGACCCACGACGCGTCGACCGCGGGACCCAAGGGCATCGTGAGATCCATCTGGACCTCCTGGATCGCCGGCTTCGTCCTCCTGCTGGGCTTCACCTTCGCGATCCAGTCCTACGACGACCAGCTCGCGTCGCCCACCGGCGCGCCGCCCGCCCAGATCCTGCTCGACGCGCTCGGCGCGACCTCCGGCAAGCTGCTCCTGCTGGTGGTGATCGGCGCGCAGCTGTTCTGCGGAATGGCGTCGGTCACCGCCAACAGCCGCATGATCTACGCCTTCTCGCGCGACGGCGCCCTCCCCTTCTCCCACGTCTGGCACTCGGTCAGCCCGCGCACCCGGACGCCCGTGGCCGCGGTGTGGCTCGCCGTGGTGGCCGCACTGCTCCTCGGCCTGCCCTACCTCATCAACTACACGGCCTACGCGGCGGTGACGTCGATCGCGGTGATCGGCCTCTACATCGCGTACGTCATCCCGACGCTTCTGCGGCTGCGCAAGGGAGACGCCTTCGTACCCGGCCCCTGGCACCTGGGCCGCTGGTCCAGGGCGATCGGCGTGGTCTCGGTGGTGTGGGTCGGCGTCATCACCGTCCTGTTCATGCTGCCGCAGGTCTCACCGGTCACCTGGGAGTCCTTCAACTACGCGCCCGTCGCGGTCCTGGTCGTCCTCGGCTTCGCCGCGGCCTGGTGGTACGCCTCGGCCCGGCACTGGTTCCTCAACCCCGAACACGCCCGTACGGTCGCCCGCGAGGAGCGCCGCAAGGGTGCCCCCGAACCGGTCGATCCGTAACACTCCCGGCGCTCCCGCCCCCTTTCCCCCGACTCGCGCGGCCGGCTCTCCGATACCCGATCGGAGACCCGGCCCGCTCCGGCTATGCTCGGGGAGGCAACATCGCCTGGGCCCTTAGCTCAATTGGCAGAGCAGTGGACTTTTAATCCATTGGTTGTGGGTTCGAGTCCCACAGGGCCTACGTCTCGCAGGTGGAGGCCGGTGCCTCCGATCTGCCGTGCGGCGCCCGGTCCGGCTTCGGCCGGGCCGGGCGCCGCGTCGTTCGTGGGGTGCCGTGCCGACGGCCCTACACGTTCCCAGTGCTCCGCGCGGTGCAGCCCGCTACACCCTCGTACGGGTGCCCCCTCCCCCGCGCCCCGCCGTCCGGGCGCCTAGCGTTGCCTCCATGTGGAAGTCGGTGCGGCAGGCCGCGTGGGCCACGGTCCACCTCGTGGTGGCCGCGGCGATGGCGTTCGGGATGTACCTCTTCATCACCGTGCTGCTGATCACGGCCATCGGCACGCTCGCGGTCGTCGGGGCCTGGATGCTGCCGGAGACGGTGCTGCTGATCCGGCGCATCGCCGGCGCCAAGCGAGGCCTGACGGCGGCCTGGACCGGGCGCGAGGTGCCCGAGGCGTACCAGCGCATCACCGGCCCGCTGCGGGAGCGGCTGCGCACGGCCGTTCGCGATCCCGGCACGCTCACCGACGTGCGCTGGATGCTCGCCTACTACGTGTACGGCGCCCTGGTCTTCCTCGCGCTGCCGCTGTGGCCGGTGGGGCTCCTCGTCGACGGCGTGTGGTGCGGGCTGCTCCGCCGCCCCGCCGTCGTGCTGCCGCTGATCGTCCGGCTCGCGGACCTGGAGGCCCACTGGTCGACCGTCCTGCTGGAACCCTCGCCGAAGGCGCGGCTCGCCGCGCGGGTGGAGGAGCTGACCGAGACCCGGGCCGACGCGATCGCCGCGCACGGCGCCGAACTGCGCCGGATCGAACGCGATCTGCACGACGGCGCGCAGGCCCGGCTGGTCGCCCTGTCGATGCGGATCGGACTCGCCAAGCGCGCCTACGACCACGACCCCGAGGCCGCCCGCAGGCTTCTGGACGACGCCCAGGACCAGGCCGAGGAGGCACTGACCGAACTGCGGCACGTCGTCCGTGGCATCCACCCGCCGATCCTCACCGACCGCGGTCTCGCCGGAGCCGTACGGGCGCTGGCGGCGAGCAGCGGCCTCGCGGTGACCGTGGCGGACGGCGGTCTGGACGAGGGGGTGCGGGCGCCCGCCGCGGTGGAGGCGGCCGCCTACTTCGTGGTGGCCGAATCGCTGACCAACGCCGCCAAGTACAGTGGCGCGCCCCGGGCCGAGGTCCAACTCGCCCGGTTCCGGCGCGGTTTGCGGGTGCGGGTGAGCGACGAGGGCCGGGGCGGCGCCGACGAGGGCCGGGGCTCCGGGCTGCTCGGCATGCGACGCCGTGTCGCCGCGCTCGACGGGACCTTCGACGTGACCAGTCCGGTCGGGGGCCCGACCGTGATCGAAGTGGAGCTGCCGTGCGTGTGGTGATCGCCGAGGACAACGCCCTGCTGCGCGAGGGGCTCGTGATGCTGCTGGGATCCTCGGGCCACGACGTCGTGGCCGTGGTGGGCACCGGCCCCGAAATCCTGCCCGCCCTCCTCGAACACCGTCCGGACGTGGCGGTGCTCGACGTACGGATGCCACCGGGCTTCCGCGACGAGGGACTGCGCGCGGCACTCGTCGCCCGCCAGGAGCTCCCCGGACTGCCGGTGCTGGTGCTCTCGCAGTACGTCGAGGAGTCGTACGCCGCCGAGCTGCTGAGCGGCGGCACCAGCGGGATCGGCTACCTGCTCAAGGACCGGGTGGGCCGGGTCGACGAGTTCCTCGACGCGCTGGAGCGGGTCGCCGGCGGGGGCACCGCGCTGGACCCCGAGGTCGTCACCGAGCTCCTCACCCGCCGCCGGGACACACCGCTCGACTCGCTGACCCCGCGCGAGCGGGAGGTGCTGAAGCTGATGGCCGAGGGGCACGACAACACGACGATCGCCAAGACCCTCGTGGTGACCGAACGCGCGGTCAGCAAGCACATCGGCAACGTCTTCCTGAAGCTGGGCCTGCCGCCGAGCGACAGCGGCCACCGCAGGGTCCTGGCCGTCCTGGCCTATCTGGCGCACACCCCGCGGTGACGCCCGGCCGGAGGCCGGCGCGGCATCAGCGCGCGCTCAGCTCCGCCCGGCCCGTCAACTCCGCGAGCGGCAGCGTGTGCTGGGTCTGGAGCACCTTCGCGCGCAGGTAGCGGACGTTGTGGGCGGTGGTGAAGACACCGGTGGGGACGCGGTCGCGGACCTCCACTCCGAGATCGCGCAACTGGCTCGCCTTGTCGGGGTTGTTGGACAGCAGGTCCAGTGTTCCGACGTCCAGCGCCCGGAGCATCTGGGCGGCCGCGGTGTAGTCGCGGGCGTCCTCGGGCAGGCCGAGCGCGGTGTTGGCGGCGTAGGTGTCGAGGCCCTGGTCCTGGAGGGCGTAGGCGTCGAGCTTGTTGTAGAGGCCGATGTCCCGGCCCTCCTGGCGCAGGTAGAGCAGGACACCGCCGCGGTCGGCTATGCGCTCGACCGCCTCGCGCAGCTGCGGGCCGCAGTCGCAGCGGGCCGAGCCGAAGACGTCGCCGGTCAGGCACTCGGAGTGCAGCCGGACCAGTGGAACGGGGCCGGGGTCGCCGAGGACGACCGCGAGATGTTCCCGGCCGTCGGTGAGGCCGTGGAAGGTGACCACTTCGGCATCGACGGCGTAGCCGTCGTGGAAGCGCAGCGGTACCCGGACGCGGGAGCGTGACGTGGCGGCGGGGAAGTCGGGCATGCGGGTTCTCCCGGGTCCGGAGGTCCAGATCTGCTTCAGATTTGAAGCAGATCCATGGTCCGGGACCCTACCTCATGCTTTAAATTTGAAGCAACAGGTTCGGCGGCAGCCGGGACGGGAGTCACGAACCGCGGGCGGGCGGTGAGCCGGAGATCAGGGACAGGGTGGCGAGGACCGCCGCCGCCACGGCACCTCGTCGGCCGCCGGGTGCTCCCCGTCCCCCTCCAGCGTCCGCGCGATGCCCGTGCAGATCTCCTCCAACTGCCCCACCTGCTCCTCGGTGAGCCGGTCGAACAGCAGCGACCGCACCGTCGCGACGTGCCCGGGCGCCGTACGCTCCAGGACGGTCATCCCCTCGTCGGTCAGCGCGGCGACACTGCCCCGCTTGTCCCACCGGCAGTTCTCGCGCCGGACCAGGCCGTCCTTCTCCAGGCGGGTCACCGCGTACGTCAGCCGACTGCGCGTGATCTTCGACCGCTCGGCGAGATCGGTCATGCGCAGCCGGCGCTCCGGCGCCTCGGAGAGGTTGGCGAGAATGGAGTAGTAGAGATGGGGCATGCCGGCGTCCTGCTGGAGCTGCCGGTCGATCGCGTCCTCCAGGAGGTGCGTCGCGGCGATGTACGCGCGCCAGGCGCGCTGCTCCTCGGGGGTGAGCCAGCGGGTCGTCATACCCCCAGTGTAGTTTTGTTTCAAACTTGAACCAAGAGCAGCCCGTCACCGTCCGTCCCACCCAGCCGGGGAGCGCGCCCGATGCCCCACCCGTACGTCCTGCTGTCCGCCGCCGTCTCCCTCGACGGCTACCTGGACGACACCGGCCCCGAGCGCCTCCTGCTCTCCAGCCCGGCCGACTTCGACCGGGTCGACGAGGTGCGCGCCTCCGTCGACGCGATCCTCGTCGGCGCCGGCACCATCCGCGCCGACAACCCCCGGCTCCTGGTCAACTCGCCCGACCGCCGGGCCGCCCGCGTCGCCGCCGGCCGCCCCGCCTACCCGCTCAAGGTCACGGTCAGCGGCTCCGGCGACCTCGACCCGGCCGCCAACTTCTGGCACACGGGCGGCGAGAAGCTCGTCTGTACGACCGACAAGGGCGCCGAACACCTCCGCCGGGCGCCCGTCGCCGCCGACGTCGTCGCCCTGGGCCCCGACATCGACTGGCGCCGCCTCCTGGAGCACCTGTACGAGGCGCGCGGCGTCCGGCGCCTCATGGTCGAGGGGGGCGGGCGGATCCACACACAGCTGCTCCAGCAGGGCCTCGCCGACGAACTCCAGCTGGTCCTGGCCCCCCTGTTCGTGGGCACCCCGGACGCGCCCCGGCTGTTCGGCCCCGGCGCCTACCAGGGCGGACGGCTGCGTCTCGTGGAGACCCGGCGGATCGAGGACGTCGTCCTCATGCGGTACGAGCCCACCGCCCCCGGCACCGGAGACGTCCCCTCCGCCGCCGACCGGCACTGGCTGGC
Source organism: Streptomyces sp. NBC_00289 (assembly GCF_041435115.1). Taxonomy (NCBI): domain Bacteria; kingdom Bacillati; phylum Actinomycetota; class Actinomycetes; order Kitasatosporales; family Streptomycetaceae; genus Streptomyces; species Streptomyces sp. NBC_00289. Next base: position 5,396,856 of record NZ_CP108046.1, read on the forward strand.
CCTGGCCTGCGAGCTGGCACAGCGGTGCCCGCCGTCGAGCACCGCGTTCAGCGTGGGCGCCGTGGTCGTGGCGGCCGACGGCACGGAGCTCGCGCGCGGCCACTCGCGGGAGGGCGGCGACCCGGTCGTCCACGCGGAGGAGGCGGCGCTCGCCAAGCTCGACGCGTCCGACCCGAGGCTGGCCGGCGCCACGGTCTACAGCAGCCTCGAGCCCTGCGCCCTGCGCGCCTCCCGCCCGGCGCCCTGCGCCCGGCTGATCCTCGACGCGGGGGTGCGGCGGGTGGTGACGGCCTGGCGGGAGCCGGACACCTTCGTCACGGGGGCCGACGGGAGCGGGTTGCTGGCGACGGAGGGCGCCGCCGTGGCCGTACTCCCGGAGTACGAGGAGCGGGCCCAGGCGCCCAACCGTCACCTGCTCGGCTGAGACCCCCGTTCCGGGCCGCGTGCGTGGCCAGGAACAACGCGTGTGCTTCGGGTCCCGCGGATGGCGTACACTGGTTTCAACGACGCGGGGTGGAGCAGCTCGGTAGCTCGCTGGGCTCATAACCCAGAGGTCGCAGGTTCAAATCCTGTCCCCGCTACTGAAGGCCGAGGGCCGGAATCCGAAAGGGTTCCGGCCCTCGGTGCGTGGTGTCCGGCGTGCGTCTGTCACGGCGCCTCGCCGCGTGCGGTGCGTGAAGCTCGCCTCATTGTCACCCCGGGTGAGCGGCCGACCGCCCTGCGCACAGCATCCCGTCGGCCGTGACGACCCGTGAGTTTCCTGATCCGAGGTCAACTCGCCCGAATTACGCCGGTCATGACCCGAAAGTTCCTGGCCGGAAAGGTTAATGATCAAGTGGAACAGCTTGGAATCGGGTACCCGGGTCTATTAACGTTCGATAACGCAGCGCGGTCGTCCCAGCCGTCACAAGAGTCGGCTCCGTGCGCATGCGCCGAATTCCGCAAGGGAACCGGGGAACCACACCTTGGGGTGAATCGCTCGTAGGTCGCCGTGCACAGCACGGCGGATATACGCGCGTAGGAGACCTTCCTGCTCCGAACCCGTCAGCTAACCCGGTAGGCGAGAAGGAAGGAAAGGAGCACGCCCACGTGGCGTCCAACCCGCCTGCCCCGCAAGCCCCGTTCGTGCCCAGCCGGCGCAGCACCGAGCCCTTCGGCTCCGGCGGCCTCCGCACCGACGAGGGTCCGTGGGAGGAGTGGAATCCCACCGAGGAGTCCCTTCGCCCCGTACGAGGCCGGCATCGCGTCTCCAAGCAGCGCGGCGGGGGACTCGCCCGCAGCTCCACCGTCCTCGGTGTCGGTGTCATAGCCGCCGTCGGCGCGGGTGGCATGGCCAGCGCCAACACCGGCAAGCCGCCGGTCTCCATCTCCATTCCCGACCTGCCGTCCGTGGGCTCGCTCCTGTCGGACGACGACTCCTCCGCCGACGCCGACCAGGGCTCCGCGACCGCGCTCAGCAGCGTCGGTGTGAGCACCACCGAAACGGCGCAGGGCACCACCGACGCCGGTGAGGTGCTCCGCAGCCGGATCATGGCCCAGGCCGAGCAGCAGCAGGACCAGGTCGAGACCAAGGCCGCCGCAGCCGCCGCGGCCACGGCCGAGAAGCAGGCCGCCGCCGCGGTCGCCAAGGCGGAGAAGGCGGCCGAGGCCAAGGCCGACGCCGCGAAGGAGAAGGCCGAGGCGGCCGCCAAGCTGAAGGCCGAGGCTGAGCGCCTGGCCGAGCTGGCCAAGCAGTACACGCTGCCGACCTCCTCGTACACCATCACCTCGACCTTCGGCCAGGCCGGCTCCATGTGGTCCTCCGGCTACCACACCGGCCTCGACTTCGCCGCGCCCACCGGCACGCTGATCAAGGCGATCCACAGCGGCACCATCACCGAGGCGGGCTGGGCCGGTTCCTACGGCTACCGCACGATCCTGACCCTGGACGACGGCACCGAGCTGTGGTTCTGCCACCAGTCGTCCATCAGCGTCACCGTGGGCCAGAAGGTCAACACGGGTGACGTGATCGGGCGCGTGGGCGCCACCGGCAACGTGACCGGGCCGCACCTGCACCTCGAGGTCCACCCCGGCGGCAGCGCCGACGGCATCGACCCGATGGCGTGGCTGCGCGGCAAGGGCCTCACTCCCTGACGGCCTGACACCGAGACCCCGGCGGTCCTGACGCCAACCCCCCGGCGTCAGGACCGCCGGTCGCTGTGTTTACGGCATCTTTGCGGCGATCGCGGAATGGACCGCCCCGGTCCGCCCGTTGAACAAGAGCATGACTGTTCTCCGCAAGCTCGGCTCATCCGACCTCGAGGTCTTCCCGCTCGCCCTCGGCGGCAACGTCTTCGGCTGGACCGCCGACGAGGCCGCCTCCTTCGCGGTGCTCGACGCCTACGCGGCCGCCGGCGGCAACTTCGTCGACAGCGCCGACTCCTACTCGTCCTGGGCCGAGGGCAACCAGGGCGGCGAGTCCGAGACCGTCATCGGCAACTGGATCAAGGCACGCGGCAACCGTTCCGACGTCGTCATCGCCACCAAGGTCAGCCAGCACCCGCGGTTCCCGGGACTGTCCGCGGCGAACATCAAGGCGGCCGCCGACGCGTCGCTCCGCCGCCTGGGCACCGACCACATCGACCTCTACTACACCCACTTCGACAAACCGGAAATCCCGGTCGAGGAGATCATCGGCGCGCTCGACGAGCTGGTGAAGGCGGGCAAGGTGCGACACATCGCCGCCTCCAACATCTCGCCCGAACGGCTCCGCGCCTCCCTGGAGTTCTCCGACCGTGAGGGCCTGGCCCGGTACGTGGCGCTCCAGCCCCACTACAACCTGGTCTCGCGCGGCACCTACGAGGGTGAGCTGCGGGACCTCGCCGAGCAGTCGGGTCTCGCCGCCGTCCCGTACTCCGCGCTCGCCTCCGGCTTCCTCAGCGGGAAGTACCGCCCCGGTACGACGGTCGACAGCGCACGGGCCGGAGCCGCCGGCAAGCACCTGGACACCGAGCGGGGCCGCCGCGTCCTCACCGCCCTCGACGAGATCGCCCAGTCCCACGACTCCCCCGTGGCCACGGTCGCGCTGGCCTGGCTGGCCGCCCGGCCGACGGTGGCGGCGCCCATCGCCTCCGCGCGGACGGTGGAGCAACTGCCCGCCCTGCTGGGCGTGGCGGAGCTGAAGCTCGACGAACCGGAGCTGACCCGCCTGACCGACGCGTCGGCGTGAGGCCGGGCTGACGACCGGCCGGGGGTGCGGGATCGGCGGGGGATGCTGGATGGGTAGGGGGTGCGGGATCGGCGGGGATGCCGGATTGGTAGGGGGTGCCGGATCGGCAGGGGATGCCGGATCGGTAGGGGCTGCGGGATCGGCAGGAGTTACGGCTGGTACGGGTTGTAGGCCGGGTACGGTCCCGCCTGATGCCCGTATCCGGCGGCTCCGTAGCCGTAGCCGTAGCCGTAGCCGTAGCCGGCGCCGACGCCGTGACCGAGGCCGAGGCCGACACCGTGTCCCGCTCCGGTCACGGGCCCGCTCCCCGCCATCCCGTAGCCGTTGGCGTGGCCGTACACGCCGTACACCGGCCACGGCGGCGCGGTCACCGGCACGGGAGGAGCCGTCGCCCTCGCCGCGTAGTCCAGCGCCGGGCGCGCCACCTCCCGCCGCCACCACAGCTCCTGGAGCAACTCCCTCTCCCGTACGACGAAGTCGGTGTTCGCCCGCCCGTTGCGCCCCCGGTGCCGCAGGAACGCCAGTGAGGTCGCGTACGCCTCGTACTGGGCGACCGCCCGGGCCGCCGGTTTGCCGAAGCGGCGCCGGGCGTGGTCGCGCGCCAGCCGCCGGGCCCGCATCGAGCCGAGCGCGTACGGCTCGGCCGGGGTCAGCCAGCCGGCCGCGACATAGGCGGGCAGCTCGGCCCGTACGGTCCTCAGCTCCCGTTGCCGTGTCCAGACGACCAGCCAGGTCAGCAGCCCGAACGCGGGCACCATGAAGCCCGCGTACACCGCGAAGAACCCGTACTCGCCGAACTTCGACGAGCCGTTCCAGATCGCGTGCATCCCCATCGCGAGCAGCAGCCCGGACAGCGGCAGCAGCACCCGCCGTATCCGCCGGCGCTCGGCGGACAGCGCGGAGACGCCGAAGCCGATGCCGGTGAGGACGGTGAAGAGGGGGTGCGCGAACGGCGACATGATGACGCGGACGAAGAAGGTCGCGGCGGTGACGGAGGCGATGCCGCGGTCGCCGGTGAGCTGGTCGGTGCCGAACGCGGTGCCGAGATAGAGGATGTTCTCGGTGAACGCGAAACCGGTGGCGGTGACTCCGGCTATGACGACCCCGTCGACGATCCCGGTGAAGTCCCGGCGGCGGAAGAGGAACACGAGCAGGACGGCGGCGGCCTTCGCGGACTCCTCCACGACGGGCGCTATCACGGTCGCGCCGATGGTGTCGGCACTCGACGGATCGGCGGTCGCGGTGGCTATCCATCTGGTCGCGAAACTGTTGGTGACGATCGCTATCAGCGCCGCCGCGCAGGCACCCCAGGCGAAGGCGAACAGCAGGTTGCGCCAGGGGCCGGGCTCGACGCGGTCCAGCCAGCGGAACGCGGCCAGGAGCAGCGGCACGGGCAGGACGGCGAGCCCGAGGCCGACCAGGAAGCCCTCGGTGCCGGTCTGTTCGCGGACCAGGGCGAGGATGACGAGCCCGGAGAGCGTGAGCAGGGTGATCAGCGCGCCGTAACGCACCCATGTGCGCTGCCACCAGTGCGCGTGCCGCAGTACTCCGCCGGCGGTGTCACTGGGATGCGTCGGGTACGGGGGACAGGTGGCCACAGCATTGACCCTAACGAGGGATGGGCGCCGCCCGCGACGGTGCGCCGTGCCGCCCGCTGAGACGGGCGGCGAGGCTCAGGCGCCGGTGGGGGGCAGGTCCGTGCGGTTGTCTTCTCGCTGTACGCGGCGGCAGAGCAGGTCGTTCACGACATGTCCCTTCTCCAGTCCCTGGCCCTCGAAACGGGTCAGCGGCCTGAAGTCGGGACGGGGCGCGAAACCGCCGTCGGGCCGCGTGTTCTCGAAGTCCGGGTGCGCGGTCAGTACGTCGAGCATCTGTTCGGCGTACGGCTCCCAGTCGGTGGCGCAGTGGACGATCGCCCCCGGCCTGAGCCGGGTCGCGGCCAGCGACAGGAACTCCGGCTGGATCAGCCGCCGCTTGTGGTGGCGCTTCTTGGGCCAGGGATCGGGGAAGTACACGCGCAGACCGTCGAGGGACTCGGGCGGGAGCATCTCGCGCAGCAGGATGATGGCGTCCCCGTTCGCGACGCGGACGTTGGTCAGCCCCTGCTGGTCGGCCAGAGCGAGCAGATTGCCCTGGCCGGGGGTGTGCACGTCGACGGCGAGGATGTTGGTGCCGGGATCGGCGGCGGCCATCCGGGCGGTGGCCTCGCCCATCCCGAAGCCGATCTCCAGGACGACGGGACGGTCGTTCCCGAACAACTCGGCCAGGTCGATGACCCGCTGCCCGTCGATGTCCAGCCCCCAGCCGGCCCACAGCCGCTGCAGCGCGTCCGCCTGTCCCGCGGTCACCCGGCTCCGGCGCGGCTGGAAACTCCGGATCCGCCGCTCGAAGTGCGACCCGGCGGGATCGGGCGCGGGCCCGTCCGGGAAACGGGGCTCGCCCTTGGCCCGGATGTGCCGCACGGAGGCTCCGGGGGTGTGCGAGAGGTGCTCGCCGGGCGGGGAGGAGACGGGCCGGGAGGCTTCGGGGGCGTTGCGGGAGTCAGACACAGTGCGATCGATTTTACGTGCTCACCCGAGGCCCGGACCGAGCGGGCACAGCCCGTCCGCCCCACCCGTCGCGAGCCCAGCCCGCAGCGCCCAGCCCGCCGCGCCCAGACCGGCTCGGCACGCGCGCGGTTCGACTCAGGTCGTGCCCAGCGTGGCCAACGCTCGTCGCGCGACCTCCCGGCCGATGGGCAGGGAGGCGGTCGCCGCGGGCGAAGGCGCGTTGAGTACGTGGACCGTCCGCTCGCCCTCGCGGATCAGGAAGTCGTCCACCAGCGTCCCGTCCCGGAGGACCGCCTGGGCCCGCACCCCGGCGGTCGCCGGCATCAGGTCCGTCTCGTCGACCGCCGGCAGCATCCGGCGCACCGCCGCGGTGAACGCTCGCTTCGACACCGACCGGCGGAGCTCGCCCGCCCCGTACCGCCAGTGCCGCCGGGCTATCCGCCACGATCCCGGCCACGCCAGCGTCCGCCCCAGTTCCCGGGGTCGCACCACACCCCACTCGTAGCCCTCCCGGGCCAGGGCCGGCACCGCGTTGGGCCCGACGTGCACCCCGCCGTCGATCCCGCGCGTGAGATGCACCCCGAGGAACGGGAACGCCGGATCCGGGACCGGATACACCAGGCCCCGCACCAGCTCGGGCCGCGCCAGCGTGTAGTACTCCCCGCGGAAGGGCACGATCCGCATCCCCGGGTCGTCCCCCGTGAGCCGGGCGATCTCGTCGCAGTGCAGCCCGGCGCAGTTCACCAGCACCCGCGCGCGGACGACGGCTCCGTCCCCGGTGAGCACGGCAGCCCCCAGTCCGGCGCGCCGGTCGACCCGCACCACCCGGGCCCCGTACCGGATCTCCGCCCCCGACGCCTCGGCCAGCCGCCGCGCGACACCGGTGAAGTCGCACACGCCCGTCGTCCCGACGTGTATCGCGGCGAGCCCCCGCACCTCCGGCTCGTACTCCGCGATCTGGGAGCCGCCCAGCTCCCGTACCGGAATGCCGTTCTCCCGGCCGCGCTGCACGAGCGCGTGCAGCCGCGGCAGCTCCGCCCGGGTGGTCGCGACGATCAGCTTGCCGGTGACGGCGTGCGGGATGTCGTACTCCGCGCAGAACTTGACCATCTCGGCGGCGCCCCGCACCGCGTACCGCGCCTTGAGCGAGCCGGGCCGGTAGTAGATGCCGCTGTGGATCACTCCGCTGTTGCGTCCGGTCTGGTGCCGGGCAGGGCCCGGTTCCTTCTCGAGCACCATGACCCGCGTGCCCGGCGCGGCACGCGTGATCGCATACGCCGTCGACAGACCGACGATCCCACCGCCGATCACCAGCACGTCACAGTCGTACGCGATCTTCCGCACCTGCACCACCTCCCGGCTTCGATAGTGCACTGCGCCACTGACAATGCCCTCAAACCCGGGAAGGCCCCCGCGTCCGGAAGGGATGCCCGGGGGCCAGGAAACCGCTCGGCCGGCCCCGGACCGAACGGCGGACCCGCCCGGCCGCCCCTAGGCCGGAGTCATCAGCAGCGGACGTGCCCGTTCCCGCAGCTCGACCACGCGCGGTTCGTCGCCGTACGGCTCCAGCCGGTGGAGCAGGTCCTTCACGTACTCGGTGGTACGCGCCGAGGAGATGCGCCCCGCGACCTCCACCGCCCGCACGCCCTGCTCGCACGCAGCGTCCAGATTGCCCGACTCGAGCTCGGCGACCGCCGACACGACGAGCCTGAGTCCGTGCGAGCGCACGAACTCCTCCGTCGGTTTCGACAGCGCCTGCTCCGTGAAGCGGCGCACCTGACGCGGTGCCTTCAGGTCGCGGTAGCACTCGGCGGCGTCCGCGGCGAAACGGTCGTACGAGTAGAAGCCGAGCCAGGACGGGTCCTGGTCGCCGTCGCGGGAGCGCTCGAGCCATCCCTCGGCCGCCTTCAGGGCCGCGCCGGCCGCGTGGGCGTCACCCGCGCGTGCGTGCGCGCGTGCCTCGACGAGGCGGAAGAAGCTCATGGTGCGGGCCGTGGCGAGACCACGGTTGCGCTCCAGGGCGGCCTGCGCCAGGTCGACGCCCTCGTCGCCGAAGCCGCGGTACGTCGCCTGCAACGACATCGACGCCAGCACGTATCCCCCCAGGGGTACGTCGGCGGCCGCGCGCGAGAGCCGCAGTGCCTGGATGTAGTAGCGCTGGGCGGCCTCCTGCTGGCCCGTGTCGAAGGCCATCCAGCCCGCGAGGCGGGTGAGTTCGGCGGAGGCGCCGAACAGGGCCCGGCCGACCTCGTCCGAGTAGGAGCCGAGCAGCAGCGGTGCCGCCTCCACCCTCAGGCACTCGGGCACCATCGACGAACGCCAGTCGCCGCCTCCGTACTTGGAGTCCCAGCGCCTGGCGTCCTCCGCGGCCTCCCGCAGCTTCTGCACGTCGCTGTGGCCGACTTTGGCCGGTGCGCCGGAGCCCTCCGCCGGGCCCACCTCACGCGCCACCGAGCTGTCGGCCGGAGTTATCAGCCATCGCGAGGCGGGCGTTGCGTATGCGCTGACTGCGAACGAACCGGCCAGCGACTGCCAGATGCCCCCTCCGCCGGCCCGGCGCCCGGCGAGGTCGAGACGGTAGAGCTCGGTCGCCGACCGCACCGCCTGTCCGACGTCCCGGGGGAAGGCTAGGCCCACCTCCGGCGCGGGGTCCGCGTCCGCCAGGCCGATCTCGTGGAGCGGCACCGGGCGGCCGAGCTTCTGCCCTATGGCGGCCGCGATGAGGTGCGGCGCGGCGCCTTGCGGCACCATGCCCTTCGACACCCAGCGCGCCACGGACGTCTTGTCGTAGCGAAGAGTCAACCCGCGTTGAGCGCCAAGATCGTTGACACGACGCGCGAGTCCTGCGTTGCTGATTCCCGCGAGGGCGAGAACGGTGCCGAGTTTTTCGTTCGGCCCGCGTTGCTCCCTGGACATGCGCCACCCCTCGACACAGACGGCTGCCGCGCTGGCATAACCACGCGGCATTCGTAAACCCAGCGTAGTTCGCCGCATCCCAAGCGTTAAGGGGCATTGTTCCGGTTGGCGGGATTGTGGTCCGTACGTGGACGGTCGGGCCGGTACGGACCGTTGCGGCGTGCCCCCGCCGTGTGGCCGTGCGCCCGTCCGTGCGCTCTTCTCCGGCCACCTGGGGAGCGCTTGCATGGATCGTGCGTGGGTCGGCCCGCTGTACTGGATCCAGTGGGCTGGGGGACACCGCCGCCTACATCCCCGCGGGTGGCGGACCGGTCCGGGGGGCGAGCTCCGCCTCCCGGACTGCGCGTCGGCCAGGCGGTGGGCGAAGCATGTACGGAGCGTGTGCGGGCGGTGTGCCCAGCCGTACCTCCGTAGCCGATTTGGCCGAAAATCGCCCCTGCCTTCAGCGACTGATCAGCCCTCTCACCACGGTACTTGAGGGCGCGTTAGGCGTTCTTGGGGAGCGTATCGGGGGCGCATTCGCGTCGCAGCCGGCCTTTCCCGCAGGTCGATTCCCTTGCCCCGGCCCGGCGTTGCCCGTGGCGCGGGGGCGCCTTCGGGGGCGCAATCCACGGAGCACAAGCAACTCCACCGCCTCTCTGCGGCGCGTCCTTCATGGCAGCATGGTGCCGAGTTCGTACGGTGCACTGGTTGTCCACAGGCTGTGGAGGCGTCGATGCGGTGGTTGGTGGGGTGGAGCAGTACCTCCGCTGTGGCCGCCGGAATCGGTTCCGCGGGGGCCACCGGACACGACGGCGAGACCGTGCACCCGGTGGGCTCCCATCTTCTGTGGGGCGACCCCGATCCCCTCTGGGCGGTCGGCGACTGGCGCCCCGACGAGGTGCGGATCGTGCAGGCCGACCCGCAGACCCGCGTCGCCGTCCTCGGCACCTGCGGGGCGAGCGACGAACAGCTGCGGGTCGGACTGTTCGCCGCGCGCGGAGGCGCCCTGCGCCACATGACGGCCTGGCCGGGTAGTTACACGGCCGTCGTGCAGGTGGGGCGCAGGATCACCGTCTGCGGCGATCTGGCGGGCGCCCGCCCCGTGTTCTACACCCCCTGGGCCGGCGGCACCGCGTACGCGACGGCCGCGCTGCCGCTCGCGGACCTCATCGAGGCCAACCTCGACTTCGGACACCTCGCCGCGCTGCTCGCCGCCCCCGACGTACCCGCCGCGCTGCACGACTCGACGCCGTACGACGGCGTGCGGCGCATTCCGCCGGGGCATGCGCTGATCCTGCGTACCGGGGCGCGCGAGATCGCCGGGTACGAGCCGGTCGCCTCCCTCGCCGTGGCGGCGCCCTCGGCCGACCCGGAGAGCGCGGTCGACGCCGTACGTGACGCGCTGGTGGAGGCCGTACGGACCCGCCTGTCGGCTCCGCGGCACGTCCCCGGCGCCGACATCGACCCGGGCCCGGTGCCCGGCATGGGGCCGGCCGAGCGGCGCGCCGCGCGCGGGATGCCCGTGCCCGGCATCGGCGCCGACCTGTCGGGCGGGTCCGCGTCGGCGACGCTGGCGCTGCTGGCCGCCGGCCTGCCGGGAATGCCGGGGACCGTCCTGGGCCACGGCACGGGCGCGGGCGAACGGCTGCTGGCCGTCACCTTCAACGACCTGGCCGTCGCCGGGCGGGAGGCCGAACTCGAGCGGGCCGGGACGCTCGCCGCCAACCCGCGGCTGCACCACGTCGTGGTGACCGGAGGCGAGGACACCCTCCCGTACGCCGACCTGGACGGCCCGCTGACCGACGAACCCGGCCCCTGCCTGATCACCGCGGGCCGCCACCGCGCCCGCCTGGCCTCCGGCAGCGCGGACCACTTCACCGGATACGGCGCCCGCCAGGTCCTGGACGCCCATCCCGCGCGGCTGGCCGACCTGCTGATGGACCGCAAGCGGCGCCACCTCGTGCGCCCGGTCGCCGCGCTGACCAAGGCGGACGGCTCGGTGCTGGTCCCCGCGCGCGTGTACGGCGCCGCCCGGCGGCTGGCCCGGACGCCGTACCGGACCGGCCTGGAGGAGCTCGCCGACCGCCTCCTGCGCCGTCGCTTCGACGATCCGGGGGGCGCCGTGGGGGCCTCTCTCGCCGCGCTCACCTGGGCCCGACCGGGGCCCGCGGCGCGTTGGCTGACTGGTGAGGCGTTGGCTGAAGTATCGGTTCGCCTCCAGGGCGCGACCCTCCGTTCCGGTGTGGGCCCGGGACAGCGGCCGGGCGACTTCCGCGCGCGTGCCGCCCTGGCGAGACACGCGGCGGACCTGCGCGTGCTCGAGCAGGCCGCCGAGATCCGCTTCCAGCGCCTGCACGCCCCGTTCCTCGACAACCAGGTGGTGCGCGCCTGCCGCGCCCTCCCGGAAGCACTCCGGGTCAAGCCCGGCGCACGGGCCGAGATCCTGCGTACGGTCCTGGAGGGCGCCGGAGTCACCGATCTCCCGCCCGGCTGGGGCGCCCCCTCCAACGCCTCGACCGCGGCCGCCGCGCGTACCGGGCTGCGGGTCGCCGCGGACTCCCTGCTGGACCTGTTCGACACACCGCTGCTCGCGCAGGCGGGCCTGGTCGAGGCCAGGGTCGTCCGCAAGGCGCTGCGGGCGGCGGCGGCGGGCGAGCCCCTGCCCCTGGACGGCATCGCGGACCTGGTCTCGCTGGAACTGTGGCTGGGCCGCCTGCTCGCCCGTAGGGGCACCTGCTGGACCGGCACCCCCGCCCGCGTACGCGCGGTGCCGGCGGGCATCACGCCCCAGCGCGGGGCACTGGGCGCGGGAGCGGCCGGTGGCGCGGTGGTGCGGGTACGCCAGGTCGGCGGGGCGGGGTCGTAGCGGTTCCGGCGTCCACGCGGGCCGGCGTAGGCCCCTCGGCTCGCGGCCCGGCCGGTCACGTGGAGGCGCCCTCGGCGAGGCCCACGCCCGCACCGGCCCCGGCAGCAGCACCGACGACGGCGAACACGGCCCGGTCGCCGCGCCGTCCCGGCGACAATGACCCGGTGCGGTACAGAATCCTGGGCGTCACCCAGGCAACGGACGACCAGGGGACCGTCCTGGCCCTGGGTGGCCCCCGCCTGCGCGGGCTGCTCGCCGCCCTCGCCCTGCGCCCCGGCCGCGTCACCGCGTCCGAGACCCTGATCGACGAGGTCTGGGCGGACGACCCTCCCCAGGACGCACCGGCTGCCCTCCAGGCCCTGATCGGCCGGCTGCGCCGGGTCGTGGGCAGGGAGGCGGTCGCCTCCGAGCCAGGCGGATACCGCCTCGCGGCGGACCGGGACGAGGTGGATCTGTTCGTCTTCGAGCACCTCGTACGCCAGGGCACGGCCGCCCTCGACGGGGATGACGCGTCCGCCGCCGCCCGCGCTCTGCGCACGGCGCTCGCCCTGTGGCGCGGGCCCGCCCTCGCCGACCTCGCCGACCGCACCGCCGCGACCCGGCCGGACGCGCTGCGGCTCGAAGCGACCCGCGCCCGCTTCGACGCCGAACTGCGGCTCGGCCGCGCCCAGGACGTCGTACCGGAGCTCAGAGAGCTGACCGAGGCACACCCGTACGACGAACCGCTGCACCTCCTCCTCATCCGCGCCCTGCGCGACACGGGCCGTGGCGCCGACGCCCTCGTCGCCTACGAGACCGCACGCCGCTCCCTCGCCGACGGTCTGGGCACCGATCCGGGGCCCGCCCTGCGGGCCCTGCACAGCGAACTGCTCGGCGGCCCGGACCCGCGCGCCCCGGAGGCCGACGCCACTGACGGCCTCCGGGGCGCGCGGGCCGTCGACCCCGTACACCCCGCCGTACGCCCCGAGCGGACCGGCAACATTCGTCCCCGTCTGACATCTTTCGTCGGACGGGAACCCGAACTCGTCGCCATCCGTTCCGAATTGCACAGGGCCCGTCTCGTCACCCTCATCGGACCGGGCGGCTCCGGGAAGACCCGTCTCGCCGAGGAAGCCGCGGCCCGGTTTCCGCACGCGTGGCTGGCCGAGCTCGCCCCGCTCGACCGGCCGGAGGCGGTGCCCGGCGCGGTGGTCAGCGCCCTTGGTCTGCGCGAGACCGTGCTGCTGACCAGCGAGCTGTCGGCCCCGCAGGACGACCCGGTCGCCCTGCTCGTCGAGTACTGCGCCTCGCGCAGCCAACTCCTGATCCTTGACAACTGCGAACATGTGATCGAAGCAGCGGCCGAACTCGCCGAGACGCTGCTCACCCGCTGCCCAGGGCTCACGGTCCTCGCCACCAGCCGTGAGCCCCTGGGTGTTCCGGGCGAGTTGGTGCGCCCGGTCGAGCCCCTGCTCCCCGACCAGGCACACCGCCTCTTCGCGGAGCGCGCGGCCGCCGTCCGTCCCGACGCCGACGCCGTGCTGCGCGACACCGAGGCGGTGGACGAGATCTGCCGTCGCCTCGACGGGCTGCCGCTCGCCATCGAGCTGGCCGCTGCCCGGCTGCGACTGCTCACACCCCGGCAGATCGCCGACCGCCTGGACGACCGCTTCCGCCTCCTCAGCGCCGGCAGCCGTACGGTCCTGCCCCGCCAGCAGACCCTGCGTGCCGTCGTCGACTGGTCCTGGGAACTGCTCGACGAGCAAGAGCGGACCGTGTTGCGGGAGGCGTCGGTGTTCGCCGGCGGCTGGGACCTGGCGGCCGCGGAGGCCGTGTGCACCGGGCCCGCCGCCGATCTGGTCGGAGCGCTCGTCGACAAGTCCCTCGTCGTCGCCACCCCGGACGAACCCGGGGAGCCGGGCGAGCGGGGCGGCTTCGGCGGCATGCGGTACCGCATGCTGGAGACCATCCACGAGTACGCCGTCGAGCGTGCCGCGGAAACCCCCGGGCTGCGCACCGCCGCCGAACGCAGACACTGGATGTGGGTGCGCGCCCTTGTCGAAGAGGCCGAGCCGCGGCTGCGCTCCGCCGAGCAACTCCCCTGGATCTCCCGCCTGGAGACCGAGCTGGACAACATCCGCACGGCCCTGCACCGCGCGCTCGCCGCCGGGGCCGAGGCGGAGGCCGGCGCCCTCGCGCTCGCCGTGGGCTGGTTCTGGTGGCTGCGCAACTACCGCCACGAGGCCGTGACATGGCTCGACCGGATCATGAGCCTCGGCGCCACCCTGGACGCCACCGGCGGAGGCGACGGCGACCGCATCGCCGACATCAGCCACTCCGCCGGCGCCGCCCCGGCCGTCGCGGCCACCGCCGACGGCCTGCCCTCCCGCGCGACCACCGCGGGTGGCCCCCCTTCCCGCGCGACCGTTCCTGGCTCGGCCGCCTCCGGCTCGGCCGCCTCCGGCCCGGCTGCCTCCGGCTCGGCCGCCCCCGACCCGGCCGCCCCCGACCCGATCGACGCCTACCTCGCAGCCCCGGACGAGGAGGCCCGTCATCCGCTGCACGCGCAGCGGATGAACCTCCGGATGCTGCATCTCTTCCTCAGGTCCGAGATCGAACCGCTGGACGGTCTGATGGACGAGCGGCTGAGCCGGTACGTCCGCGGGGTGCGGGACTTCTTCGCGCGCGGCGGCCCCGAGGCGGCCCGTATGCCCGGCCTCGTCTGGCCGCTGACCGACTATTTCCTGGGCAACTCGGCCGACGTGCGTGCCCGGATGGAGGTCTCCGTCGCCAACTGCCGTGCCCACGGCGACGACTGGGCGGTCGGCGTCATCCTGATGTTCCGGACGCACCTCGTTGTCGACTCGCCGGGCGGCATGGAGGGCGTCGATGACGACGTCGCCGAGCTGCGGGTGCTCAGCCGACGTGTCGGCGACCGCTGGATGAGGGCCCAGGTGTGCAGCGCGGCCGGCGAGGCGGCCATCGCTCGGGGCCGCCTCGAGGAGGCCAGGGGCGAGTTCGAGGAGGCGCTCCGGCTCGCCGACGAGGTGGGCGCGTACGCCGAGACGCCGTTCCTCCTCGCCCGGCTCGCCGAGATCGCCTACCGCGCGGGCGACCGTGCCGCGGCGCTGAGCGTCCTCGACGAGGCGAGCGTCGCCGCCGACCGCTACGGGGTCGCGGACACCCGGGCGTTCGTCCTGCTCATCCGCGCCCAGATCGCACTGGACGAGAAGGACACGGCGGGCGCGCGCGAACTGTGCCGAGCGGCCCGCGCGGAGACCGGCCGCGGCACGCCACCACCCCAGTTCATGGCCATGCTGGACTCGGTCGACGCCATGGTGACGGTGGCCGAGTCCGGTCCGGAGCACGGACTGCCGAAACTCGTGGACGCGCTGCGCGAGGCGATGGAGCGGCGGTGCGCCGACGCGGTGGTGGCGGCGCTCGTGGACGGCGTGGCGGAACTGCTCGCCGACCTCGGTGACTTCCCACCCGCCGCACGCCTGCTCGGCGCCGCCCGGTTCCGGCGCGGCGGTCACCCGCGCCCCATGCCCGAGCAGACGCGGGCCGAACGCACCGAGGCCGCTGCCCGCGCCGCGCTGGGTACCGGGCCCTACGAGGCGGAGCACGCCAGAGGCACCGCCTTCACCACCGACGGCATCCTCGACGACCTCGACGAGGCGCTGCGCCGACACCCCGCCTAGGACAGCCCGGTGCGCGGCACACGCGGGACCCGGCAGGGCCGGTTCACCGGGTGCAGGTGAACTTCGACTCGGCCCAGTCCGCGAGCGCCACGGAGTCGAGATGGCTGTGCGGCCGTACCACCAGCCGGACGGTGCTGCGTCCGGCGAGGCTCACATGGACGGGCACCGCCGCCTCGTCGCCCCCGACCGGGCCGGAGTTCCACAGCGGGACTCCGTCGGCGTAGACCGAGAAGTGGACCGTGCCGAGGCCCAGGGTCAGGTCGTCGACGCCGACGAGTGCGTCGTAGGCGGAGCACCGGCGGTTGAGGTCGACGGTCACGGAGGAGTCGCCGTGCACGGTCACCCCGTGCGCGTACCGCGTGCCGGCGATCGACACGCCGTACCGCTGCCACACCCAGCTGCTCTCGCCGAGCCGGATCTCGGGCTTGGTGCCGTCGCCGTTGACGTCGAAGGTCAGCTCGCTGAACCGGTAGGCGACGGGGACCGGCGGGGGAGCCGGTGCCGGAGGGGGCGTGGGCGTGGGCGTCGGGGTGGGGGCCGGGGCAGCTGTGACCGGCGGCTTCGGTGTCGGGCTCGGTGCGGGCGTCGGCTTCCGCCTCGACGTGTCCGGCGTGGGCGTCGGTGTCGGTGTCGGTGACGAGGCCGGCACCGAAGACGGCGTGGCCGGTGCGGAGGCCGCGACCACCGGCAGTTTCGGCGCGGCTTCCGGCGCCGGCGGCGCGGGCGTTTCCTGGGCCGGCTGGACGACCGGGGAGGACACGGGGGGCTTGGCGTCCGGCTTGCCGGCAGGGTGGTCGTTGCCGGCCAGCGCGATGGCCACCACCGCGGCGACGCCCACGGCGACCACACCGGCCGCCACCCCCGCCTTCAGGGGAGCGCCCAGGCCTTCCGCGGCCGCCGCACCGGCGCCCGTCCCGCCGGAGGAGCCGCCGCTCGCCGCCGCGGCCGCCCCCGCGGCGCCGGCCGCGCCCGCTCCGGCGCCGCCGGCGACGAGCCCGAGCGCCTTGGCGTACCCGGCGGCGCCGAACCAGCCGAGGACCGCGACCGGCACGACGGCGGGGATCCCCCCGGCGACCTCCTTGAGCTGGCCCGCGGCCAGCCGGCACTTGGCGCACTCCTCCAAATGCTTGCGCAGGCCCCGCTCGGCGCGTGTGCGCAGGCTGCCGCGGGCGTAGGCGCCGAGCCGGTCGGCGTGGCGGGCGCACTCCTCGTCGCCGGCGAGCGTGGCGCTGACGTGGGCCTGGAGGTAGGCCTGCTTGAGGCCTTCGCGGGCCCGGCTGGCGAGCACGCGCGTGCCGTTGGCGTCGAGCCCGAAGAGCGTGGCGACCTCGCTCGGCGACTCGTCCTCGATCTCGGTGTGCCACAGCACGGCCTGCCAGCGCTCGGGGAGCGACCGGAAGGCCTGCATGGCCAGGGACTGCTCGGCCTCGTGCATGGCCCGTACGTCCGCGCCCAGCTCCAGCGTGTCGTCGTCGGCCACCTGGGACACCCGCGCGGACTGGGCGGCGAACACGGCGAAGTCGTCGACCAGCTGCTCCCGTCTGGCCGACTTGGTCCAGCCGGCGGCGACGCGTCGCACGGTCGTGAGCAGGTAGGCGCGTACGGAGTGTTCCGGGCCGGCGCCGCCGCGCACCGCCTGGAGCATGCGGGCGAAGACCTCGGCGGTGAGGTCGTCGGCGGTGTGGGCGTCCCGGCAGCAGGTGCGCGCGTACCGGCGGACGGCGTCCGCGTGGCGGCGGTAGAGGCCTTCGTAGGCGGTGTCGTCGCCCGCGCGCATGCGGGCGATCAGGTCCGCGTCGGACGGCGGCTGCTCCCAGGGCGGAGGCAGAACGCCGTCCTCGCGCCGGTCGCGCTGTGCGGGGACGCTGCCCTCGACGGGCTCGCCGCCCTGAGCGGGGATGCCGCCTCCCGCGTACGCGCCGCTCGGCGGGAAGGCGGCCCGGCCGCCCTGACTCGGCACCTGCGGCGAGGCGGGGCCGCCGTCCTCCGCGTCACCGTCACCGAGTGACTCGTCCCGCCCGTCAACGCTCATCGCGGAAAGCCCCCGCCGCCTGCTCCACCGGTCCCGGACACCGGGTCAGAGTGCCATATTGGCTTTTGTTCAGGATCCCGTCATGCGGACTGTCCACTCGTCCGGGGGGATTTGACGCCGGGCGGTGTTGGCCGCCACTCATTCGGGGAAGGCACAAGTGGCGTCTGACACACGGGAGTTGGCTGGCACGTCTGACATGTCGGTATCGCTCTCGAGGTGACCGCGGAGGCGAGGGCGGTGCGGCCCCCACGCATCACAGTCACCCCTACGAGCCACACGTCACCCGAGGTTGACCATCGCGGGCTCAGGCCGGCCGCGAGCGCAGCCCCTCCAACAGGATGTCCAGCAACCGTGCCGAGGCGGCCGCCTGCTGCGCCGCGTCGGGCAGTGAGGGCGCCGCGGTCGCGATCACCAAGAGCACGTCCGCCACCGACACATCGGCCCGCAGCTCACCCGCCGCGCGCGCCCGCTCCACGAGCCGGCCCACCACGTCGAGCAGCGCCGCCGCCCCGGAGTCGTCGTCCGCGGCGGGCGACGGAGCCTGCTCCGGCACCAGCCGCAGCTCCCCGGAACCCGTCTGGATCCGCTGCTGCGGCACCCGCGCCTCGTCGAACACCGAACCGCCGCGGCCCTCGCCCTCTTCGTCCAGAACACCGACCCGCAGCACCTGCGGCGGCAGCAGCCGCCCGGCGCCGGAGGCCACCGACGTCCGCAGGAAGCGCGAGAGCGCCGACCACGGCTCGTCCTCCTGGCCGAGCGCCGCACGCGCCTGGTCGGTCAGCCGGGAGGTCTCCTCCTCGGCTATCCGCCGCACCAGGACGTCCTTGCTCGGGAAGCGCCGGTACACCGTGCCGACACCGACCCGCGCGCGCCGCGCCACGTCCTCCATCGGCGCGCCGTAGCCCAGCTCGCCGAAGACCTCGCGCGCCGCGCGCAGTACGTGCTCCAGATTGCGCTGTGCGTCCACACGCAGCGGCGCCGACCGCGAACTGTCCCCGCGTCCGTTGCCCGCCGCGCTCATCGTTCCCGCCATCGCTCCGCCCAATGGTCCGCCACCGGGTGCGATGGCGGACACGGACGACCAATGAGAGTTCTGCACATGCATAAGCGTTCCCCCGGTAATGACGTCTCCCCCCGGAGACTCCCCGCCATTGGAAGGCGGAGCGTGCGGGAACATGCCCGGTGTTCGAGCCCGCCCGTCGCGGGCCCGGTGACCGATGGGCGCATCCCCCTACACCCCGTCGTCCCACGAACATAGTTGAGTGGGAGTCAATTCAGAAGGGGCAGGTTCCGCACGGAGCGCCCCCCGATCGGAGTACGGGTCGTATACGTCCTGGTTGTACGCCCTTCCGGCCCCCGGCGCACACGCGCTGACCTGCGCGCCTTCTCCGTACCTCGGCGATCCGGCCCACCCCGTGCGCACCGCGCTCCCGGTCACACAATTTGTCGGGGCTGTGGACAAACTCGAGCGACGGGTGCGTCATGGGATGGTGAAGGAACGTGCGCGCATTCTGGTTGTCGGCGGCGGCTACGTCGGGATGTACACGGCCCTGCGTCTCCAGCGGAAGCTGAAACAGGAACTCGGGCGGGGCGAGATCGAGATCACGGTCGTCACCCCCGACCCCTACATGACGTATCAGCCATTCCTCCCGGAAGCGGCGGCCGGATCCATCTCCCCCCGCCATGTCGTCGTACCGCTGCGACGGGTCCTGGACCGGTGCCGGATCGTCATCGGCGAGGCGCAGTCCATCGACCACGCCAAACGCACGGCCACCCTCACGACCCTCGCCACACAGGAGGAGGGCACGGGCGCACAGCAGATCACCTACGACGAACTCGTCCTCGCCCCCGGTTCGGTCTCACGGACCCTCCCGATCCCCGGCCTCGCCGACTACGCCATCGGCTTCAAGACCGTCGAGGAGGCCATCGGACTGCGCAACCACGTCATCGAGCAGATGGACATCGCCTCCTCCACCCGCGACCCCGCCGTCCGCGACGCGGCCCTCACCTTCGTGTTCGTCGGCGGCGGCTACGCCGGTGTCGAGGCGCTCGGCGAGCTGGAGGACATGGCCCGCTACGCCACCCGCTACTACCACAACGTCCAGCCCGGGGACCTGAAGTGGATCCTCGTCGAGGCCTCGGACCGCATCCTGCCCGAGGTCGGCGAGGAGCTGGGCCGGTACACGGTCACCGAACTGCGCCGCCGCAACATCGACGTACGCCTGGACACCCGCCTCGAGTCCTGCGCGGACCGGGTCGCCGTCCTCAGCGACGGCGCTCGCTTCCCGACCCGTACGGTCGTGTGGACGGCCGGGGTGAAACCGCACCCGGTCCTCGCCGCCAGTGACCTGCCGCTCAACGAGCGCGGCCGGCTGAAGTGCACCCCCCAGCTGACCGTGGAGGGCGTCACGCACGCGTGGGCCGCGGGAGACGCGGCCGCCGTCCCCGACGTCACGGCCGGGGAACCCGGCAGCGAGACCGCTCCCAACGCCCAGCACGCGGTCCGCCAGGCGAAGGTCCTCGGCGACAACATCGCGCACTCCCTGCGCGGGGAGCCCCTCGACACGTACGCCCACAAGTACGTCGGCTCGGTGGCCTCCCTGGGGCTGCACAAAGGTGTCGCGCACGTCTACGGGCGCAAGCTGAAGGGCTACCCTGCCTGGTTCATGCACCGCGTCTACCACCTCAACAGGGTGCCCACCTTCAACCGCAAGGCCCGTGTGCTCGCCGAATGGACTCTGTCAGGGCTCTTCAAGCGGGAGATCGTCTCCCTCGGCTCGCTCGAACATCCCCGGGCGGAGTTCGAACTCGCGGCCGGTGGAAAGCCTTCTTCCGACCCGAAGGGGTCGTCCTGACCGGACCGAGGAACTCCACCGGCGGGGCAGGCGTCTGACGGATGTCGCCCCGGTCGGTCACCCTGCCAGACTGATCCCGACCCGGGGCGGGCAGACGCCCGCCCTTCGAACCCCCGAGGCTTTCCCCACTGTGCTGCAACCCCGGTGTGCCACTGCCCGGACCCCCGGCCGGGTCCGGAGCCGGCCGGAGACGCCGAAGACGACGACACGAGGCAAGGATTCGTGAACTTCACGCGCTGGAGCGCCCGGCTCCCCGGAACGCAGCGCCGCGCCGCAGCGCGGACCGAACACACCATCTCCCCGGACCGACTCGGGGACGGCTCCGTCCCCGCGGCCCGCGTCGAACAACTGGCCGACGGCAAGTCCGCCGTGCCGGCCGTCGACGAACTCCCGGTGCGTGAGGTCCTCGACCGCGTCCCGGCCCTCGTCGCCCTCATCCACGGCCCCGACCACCGCCTCGCCTACGTCAACGACGCCTACGTCGCGGCCTTCGGCCCCCGCCCGATCGGCGACCCGGCCCGCGAGGCACTCCCGGAGCTGGACGAACTGGGCCTCTTCCCGTTGCTCGACCAGGTCCTGCGCAGCCGCAAGCCCCGCACGGTCAAGTCCCGCAAGGCCCCCGACGGCCGCTCCTACACCTTCAGCTGCACCCCGGTCAGCGACGGCGAGAGGGGCGGCGTGCTCGTCTTCGCCACCGACGTCACCGACCACGCCGAGGCCGCCGAACGCCTCAGAGCCAGCGAACGGCGCCAGCGCGAGACCGCCGTCACCCTCCAGCGCTCCCTGCTCCCCCAGGAACTGGAACAGCCCGACGACCTGCGCGTAGCGGCCACCTACCAGCCCGGCGGCACGGAAGCGGCGGTCGGCGGCGACTGGTACGACGTGATCACCCTCGGCGGCGGCCGCACGGCCCTGGTCATCGGTGACGTCATGGGCAGAGGAGTGCGCGCGGCGGCGGTCATGGGCCAGCTCCGTACGGCGGTCAGGGCCTACGCCCGCCTGGACCTCCCCCCGCACGAGATCCTCCAGCTTCTCGACGGCCTCGCCACCGAGATCGACGCCAACCAGATCGCCACCTGCGTGTACGCCATCCACGACCCCAACGAGGGGCGGCTGGTGTACGCCTCGGCCGGCCACCTGCCGATCCTGGTCCGCGACGAGAGCGGGGTGGTCCTGCGCGCCGACGAACCCACCGGCCCGCCCCTGGGCACCGGCGGCTGGATGCACGCCTCGGGCTCGATCCCCCTGGGCCCCGGCTCCACGGCCGTCCTCTACACGGACGGCCTGGTGGAGCGCAGGAACGAGGACCTGGACGAGGGCATCGCCGCCCTCGAACGAGCCCTCGCGGGGGCGACGGGCACTCCCCAGGTGGTGTGCGACCGCCTGGTCCGGTCGGCCGGGGTCACGGCGGACCACGACGACGACGTGGCCGTCCTGGTCCTCCAGCACCCCGCCCGCACGGGCCCGGACAGCGAGCTCTTCCGCAACGCGGCCCTGGAGCTCCTCGGCGGTGTCGAGGCGGCCCCCCGCGCGCGTGCCTTCGCCTCCGGCGTCCTGACGAGCTGGCGCTTCCCGCCCGAACTGCACGACCTGGGTGTCCTGGCCGCCAGCGAACTCGTCGCCAACTCGCTGCAACACGGCACCCCGCCCATGCGCCTGCGCCTGCGCCGCACCGACCGGCGCCTGATCATCGAGGTGACGGACGGCGACGACCACCTGCCCAGGCGCCGCCGCGCCGAACCGGGCGACGAGTCGGGCCGAGGCATCGCCATCGTGGCGACGATCGCCTCGGCCTGGGGCTCCCGCCGCACGCCCGGGGGCGGCAAGGCGGTGTGGTGCGAGTTCGCGCTGCCCCGCGCGAAGTAAGGCTCAGGCGCGCGCTCGCGCGTGCCCCGAAGCGGCGGCGCCGCCCTGCGCCACCACCCGGCTCTTCGCCGACCACGGCTGATCCTGTACGGCGGTCAGCTGCCGCCCCAGCCGTATCCCGAGGAACGTGATGCCCAGGGAGAACAAGAGGAACGTCACCACGTACGGCGCGTGCAGCGAGGCCCCCATGGGCCCGCCGACCGCCGGTCCCACGGCCAGCGCCAGCTGCTTGACGAGCGCGAACGCCGAGTTGTACTGCCCGGCCAGTCCCGTCGGCGCGAGATCGGCGACCAGCGGCGCGACCGTCGGCGAGAGCATCGCCTCACCGAGCCCGAACAGGGCGTACGTCGACACGAACGCCGCGGTGGCCATCTCCCGGCTGCCGTGCCCCAGACCCGCGTACCCGGCCATGACCCATGCGACGGCCCAGATGAGTCCCACCGCCGCGATCACCCGGGACCGCCTGCGCCGCTCCACGAACCTCAGCACGACGAACTGCGCGACCACGATCACCGCCGTGTTCGCGGCCAGCGCCGTGCCCAGCGCGGACGTGGAGATCCCGGCGGCCTCCACTCCGTACGCGCTCAGCCCCGACTCGAACTGCCCGTAGCAGGCGAAGAACAGCACGAACCCCAGCACGGACAGCTGCACCATGGCTCGATTGCCGAGCAGCTGCTTCCAGCCGCCCTGCCCCGACCGGCCCGGCGCGTCCTCCATGCGCGGCGCGTGCGGCATCCGCACGGTCGCCAGTACGACGACCAGCAGCAGGAACACCGCCGCCTCGATCGCGAACAGCACGGTGAAGGACGTGGCGCTCGTGGTGTCGACGAGATGACCGCCGATGAGTCCGCCGACGCCGAGCCCGAGGTTCTGCAGGAAGAACTGTGTGGCGAAGGCCCGCGAGCGGGTGTCGGACGAGGAGCAGTCCACGATCATCGTCGCCAGCGCCGGCTGCATCACGGCCTGCCCCGCGCCCAGCGCGGCCGCCGACAGCAGCACGGTCGCGGCGGTCGCGGCGATGCCCAGGCTCAGCGCCCCGAGGGCGGCGGTGACCAGAGCGGCGAGCAGCACCGGAAGCGGCCCCCGCCGGACGATGGCCCGACCGGCGAACGGCAGCACGATCAGCGCGGCCACGGCGAAGACGGCGAGTACGAGACCCGCCGTCACGGCACCCAGCCCCCGCACCTGCGCCACATAGACGTACAGGTAGGGGACGGTGAAGCCGAGCCCGAACGCGCTGAATGCGTTGCCCACGTGGATCCGGCGCATCGCCGCGCCTCTCGCCCTGGTCACGTTCACCTCTCTCAGTAGTTAGGTCTGAAGACTTCGAAGCTAAAGTTCGAGATTGAACAGTACACCTTGAAGGACTTCAATGCCAAGCAGAGCCATGCCATACTGCGACCATGGGTGACACCCCCGGCAGCCTCGGCGAACCGACACTCGAAGAGCAGATCGCCGCCTACCAGCGCGAGTTCCAGGACCTCGACCCACAGGTCGAGAAGATCGTCTCGGCCCTCTCCCGCCTGAATCGCCGCATGAACGTCGCCTACGGCCGCCAGACCGCCGCCCTCGGCATCAGCAACGCCGAGTGGGAGGTCCTCAAGGCCCTTGTCCTTTCCGGCGCCCCCTATCGCCTGGGCCCCAGCGACCTCGCCAAGCGCCTCGGCCTGACGCCGGCCGCGATGACCCACCGGATCGACCGCATGGTCGCCGAGGGGCTGGTCACCCGGGACCGCGACGAGAGCAACCGGGTCCGCGTGATCGTGGAACTGACGGCGGAGGGTCGGGACAGATGGCAGGAGGCGATGCGCCTCGCCACGGTCTTCGAGGAGGACCTGCTCCAGGACCTCTCCGCCGGGGAGCGAACCGCCCTCGGCGAGGTCCTCACCCGCCTCCTCCGCAGGGTCGAGTACGCCCAGCCGGACGCCGGCGGACGTCTCAGCGACCTCGACTGAGGCGGAACACCAAAAGATCTTGACAGGGGGCGCTTGACACCCCTCACCGCGATGCGTAGAATTCTTCGGGTTGCCACAGAGCCGTAACGGTTCTTCGGCACCACCTCCGCCGCAGAAGCGGCACCACAAACCACCAGCACGATCTCCCAGCGGGATTGAATTCGGCGTGTCCGAATTAAATTCGATTGGGTACGGCAGCTCGATTAGGAGCTACCGAAGGGATCCGCTAAGGTTTGAGACGTCGGAACGGCCCAACAGCCGGGAGGACAAGCCCGCTGACTGGGAGTCAGGCCCGAAAGGATCTGATAGAGTCGGAACCGCCGGAAAGGGAAACGCGAAAGCGGAAACCTGGAAAGCACCGAGGAAATCGGGACCGGAAACGGTCTGATAGAGTCGGAAACGCAAGACCGAAGGGAAGCGCCCGGAGGAAAGCCGCGAGACAGTGTCTCGGGTGAGTACAAAGGAAGCGTCCGTTCCTTGAGAACTCAACAGCGTGCCAAAAATCAACGCCAGATATGTTGATACCCCGTCTCCGGCCGTCTGGTCGGGGCGTGGTTCCTTTGAAGTAAACACAGCGAGGACGCTGTGAACGGCCGGGCTTATTCCGCCTGGCTGTTCCGCTCTCGTGGTGTCATCCCGATTACGGGACAACATTCACGGAGAGTTTGATCCTGGCTCAGGACGAACGCTGGCGGCGTGCTTAACACATGCAAGTCGAACGATGAACCACTTCGGTGGGGATTAGTGGCGAACGGGTGAGTAACACGTGGGCAATCTGCCCTTCACTCTGGGACAAGCCCTGGAAACGGGGTCTAATACCGGATAATACTCCCGCAGGCATCTGTGGGGGTTAAAAGCTCCGGCGGTGAAGGATGAGCCCGCGGCCTATCAGCTTGTTGGTGAGGTAATGGCTCACCAAGGCGACGACGGGTAGCCGGCCTGAGAGGGCGACCGGCCACACTGGGACTGAGACACGGCCCAGACTCCTACGGGAGGCAGCAGTGGGGAATATTGCACAATGGGCGAAAGCCTGATGCAGCGACGCCGCGTGAGGGATGACGGCCTTCGGGTTGTAAACCTCTTTCAGCAGGGAAGAAGCGAAAGTGACGGTACCTGCAGAAGAAGCGCCGGCTAACTACGTGCCAGCAGCCGCGGTAATACGTAGGGCGCAAGCGTTGTCCGGAATTATTGGGCGTAAAGAGCTCGTAGGCGGCTTGTCGCGTCGGTTGTGAAAGCCCGGGGCTTAACCCCGGGTCTGCAGTCGATACGGGCAGGCTAGAGTGTGGTAGGGGAGATCGGAATTCCTGGTGTAGCGGTGAAATGCGCAGATATCAGGAGGAACACCGGTGGCGAAGGCGGATCTCTGGGCCATTACTGACGCTGAGGAGCGAAAGCGTGGGGAGCGAACAGGATTAGATACCCTGGTAGTCCACGCCGTAAACGGTGGGAACTAGGTGTTGGCGACATTCCACGTCGTCGGTGCCGCAGCTAACGCATTAAGTTCCCCGCCTGGGGAGTACGGCCGCAAGGCTAAAACTCAAAGGAATTGACGGGGGCCCGCACAAGCAGCGGAGCATGTGGCTTAATTCGACGCAACGCGAAGAACCTTACCAAGGCTTGACATCGCCCGGAAAGCATCAGAGATGGTGCCCCCCTTGTGGTCGGGTGACAGGTGGTGCATGGCTGTCGTCAGCTCGTGTCGTGAGATGTTGGGTTAAGTCCCGCAACGAGCGCAACCCTTGTTCTGTGTTGCCAGCATGCCCTTCGGGGTGATGGGGACTCACAGGAGACTGCCGGGGTCAACTCGGAGGAAGGTGGGGACGACGTCAAGTCATCATGCCCCTTATGTCTTGGGCTGCACACGTGCTACAATGGCAGGTACAATGAGCTGCGATACCGTGAGGTGGAGCGAATCTCAAAAAGCCTGTCTCAGTTCGGATTGGGGTCTGCAACTCGACCCCATGAAGTCGGAGTTGCTAGTAATCGCAGATCAGCATTGCTGCGGTGAATACGTTCCCGGGCCTTGTACACACCGCCCGTCACGTCACGAAAGTCGGTAACACCCGAAGCCGGTGGCCCAACCCCTTGTGGGAGGGAGCTGTCGAAGGTGGGACTGGCGATTGGGACGAAGTCGTAACAAGGTAGCCGTACCGGAAGGTGCGGCTGGATCACCTCCTTTCTAAGGAGCATCTAGGCCGCCAGGCATTGTCTGGTGGTCCAGGGCCATTACGTCGGCATACGTTCGACGGTGGTTGCTCATGGGTGGAACGTTGATTATTCGGCCGGTTTTCCGGGTCGGAGGCTGCAAGTACTGCTCGCAAGAGTGTGGAAAGCATGATCTTCGGACGGGATGCGGTCGGGCACGCTGTTGGGTATCTGAGGGTACGGCCGATTGTTGGCTGCCTTCAGTGCCGGCCCCGGTAAAAATCTGCTTCGGCGGGTTGTGACGGGTGGTTGGTCGTTGTTTGAGAACTGCACAGTGGACGCGAGTATCTGTGGCCAAGTTTTTAAGGGCGCACGGTGGATGCCTTGGCACCAGGAACCGATGAAGGACGTGGGAGGCCACGATAGTCCCCGGGGAGTCGTCAACCAGGCTTTGATCCGGGGGTTTCCGAATGGGGAAACCCGGCAGTCGTCATGGGCTGTCACCCATACCTGAACACATAGGGTATGTGGAGGGAACGCGGGGAAGTGAAACATCTCAGTACCCGCAGGAAGAGAAAACAACCGTGATTCCGGGAGTAGTGGCGAGCGAAACCGGATGAGGCCAAACCGTATACGTGTGAGACCCGGCAGGGGTTGCGTATGCGGGGTTGTGGGATCTCTCTTTCACAGTCTGCCGGCTGTGAGACGAGTCAGAAACCGTTGATGTAGGCGAAGGACATGCGAAAGGTCCGGCGTAGAGGGTAAGACCCCCGTAGTCGAAACGTCAACGGCTCGTTTGAGAGACACCCAAGTAGCACGGGGCCCGAGAAATCCCGTGTGAATCTGGCGGGACCACCCGCTAAGCCTAAATATTCCCTGGTGACCGATAGCGGATAGTACCGTGAGGGAATGGTGAAAAGTACCGCGGGAGCGGAGTGAAATAGTACCTGAAACCGTGTGCCTACAAGCCGTGGGAGCGTCGCGCATTGAGTTTACTCAATGCGTCGTGACTGCGTGCCTTTTGAAGAATGAGCCTGCGAGTTTGCGGTGTGTTGCGAGGTTAACCCGTGTGGGGAAGCCGTAGCGAAAGCGAGTCCGAACAGGGCGATATAGTAGCGCGCTCAAGACCCGAAGCGGAGTGATCTAGCCATGGGCAGGTTGAAGCGGAGGTAAGACTTCGTGGAGGACCGAACCCACCAGGGTTGAAAACCTGGGGGATGACCTGTGGTTAGGGGTGAAAGGCCAATCAAACTCCGTGATAGCTGGTTCTCCCCGAAATGCATTTAGGTGCAGCGTCGTGTGTTTCTTGCCGGAGGTAGAGCACTGGATAGGCGATGGGCCCTACCGGGTTACTGACCTTAGCCAAACTCCGAATGCCGGTAAGTGAGAGCACGGCAGTGAGACTGTGGGGGATAAGCTCCATGGTCGAGAGGGAAACAGCCCAGAGCATCGACTAAGGCCCCTAAGCGTACGCTAAGTGGGAAAGGATGTGGAGTCGCACAGACAACCAGGAGGTTGGCTTAGAAGCAGCCACCCTTGAAAGAGTGCGTAATAGCTCACTGGTCTAGTGATTCCGCGCCGACAATGTAGCGGGGCTCAAGCGTACCGCCGAAGTCGTGTCATTCATACACATATCCCCAACGGGAGTATGGATGGGTAGGGGAGCGTCGTGTGCCGGGTGAAGCCGCGCCGGAAGGCAGTGGTGGACGGTTCACGAGTGAGAATGCAGGCATGAGTAGCGATACACACGTGAGAAACGTGTGCGCCGATTGACTAAGGGTTCCTGGGTCAAGCTGATCTGCCCAGGGTAAGTCGGGACCTAAGGCGAGGCCGACAGGCGTAGTCGATGGATAACCGGTTGATATTCCGGTACCCGCTGTGAAGCGTCAAACATTGAACCAGGCGATGCTAAGTCCGTGAAGCCGTTCCGGACCCTTCGGGGAAAGGAAAGTGGTGGAGCCGACGGACCAGACCTGCAGTAGGTGAGTGATGGGGTGACGCAGGAAGGTAGTCCATCCCGGGCGGTGGTTGTCCCGGGGTAAGGGTGTAGGCCGTGCGATAGGTAAATCCGTCGCACATCAAGGCTGAGACCTGATGCCGAGCCGATTGTGGTGAAGTGGATGATCCTATGCTGTCGAGAAAAGCCTCTAGCGAGTTTCATGGCGGCCCGTACCCTAAACCGACTCAGGTGGTCAGGTAGAGAATACCGAGGCGTTCGGGTGAACTATGGTTAAGGAACTCGGCAAAATGCCCCCGTAACTTCGGGAGAAGGGGGGCCATCACTGGTGATCCGATTTACTCGGTGAGCTGGGGGTGGCCGCAGAGACCAGCGAGAAGCGACTGTTTACTAAAAACACAGGTCCGTGCGAAGCCGTAAGGCGATGTATACGGACTGACGCCTGCCCGGTGCTGGAACGTTAAGGGGACCGGTTAGTGCGCTTTCGGGCGTGCGAAGCTGAGAACTTAAGCGCCAGTAAACGGCGGTGGTAACTATAACCATCCTAAGGTAGCGAAATTCCTTGTCGGGTAAGTTCCGACCTGCACGAATGGCGTAACGACTTCTCGACTGTCTCAACCATAGGCCCGGTGAAATTGCACTACGAGTAAAGATGCTCGTTTCGCGCAGCAGGACGGAAAGACCCCGGGACCTTTACTACAGTTTGATATTGGTGTTCGGTTCGGCTTGTGTAGGATAGCTGGGAGACTGTGAAGCTTGGACGCCAGTTCAGGTGGAGTCGTCGTTGAAATACCAGTCTGGTCGTGCTGGATGTCTAACCTGGGTCCGTGATCCGGATCAGGGACAGTGTCTGATGGGTAGTTTAACTGGGGCGGTTGCCTCCTAAAGAGTAACGGAGGCGCCCAAAGGTTCCCTCAGCCTGGTTGGCAATCAGGTGTTGAGTGTAAGTGCACAAGGGAGCTTGACTGTGAGACCGACGGGTCGAGCAGGGACGAAAGTCGGGACTAGTGATCCGGCGGTGGCTTGTGGAAGCGCCGTCGCTCAACGGATAAAAGGTACCCCGGGGATAACAGGCTGATCTTCCCCAAGAGTCCATATCGACGGGATGGTTTGGCACCTCGATGTCGGCTCGTCGCATCCTGGGGCTGGAGTCGGTCCCAAGGGTTGGGCTGTTCGCCCATTAAAGCGGTACGCGAGCTGGGTTTAGAACGTCGTGAGACAGTTCGGTCCCTATCCGCTGCGCGCGCAGGAATATTGAGAAGGGCTGTCCCTAGTACGAGAGGACCGGGACGGACGAACCTCTGGTGTGCCAGTTGTCCTGCCAAGGGCATGGCTGGTTGGCTACGTTCGGGAGGGATAACCGCTGAAAGCATCTAAGCGGGAAGCCTGCTTCGAGATGAGTATTCCCACCCCCTTTGAGGGGTTAAGGCTCCCAGTAGACGACTGGGTTGATAGGCCGGATCTGGAAGCACCGTAAGGTGTGGAGGTGACCGGTACTAATAGGCCGAGGGCTTGTCCTCAGTTGCTCGCGTCCACTGTGTTGGTTCTGAAACCACGAACAACCCCATGCCCATGGTCACGGGTGTGGTGCGGTTGTCTGTTTCATAGTGTTTCGGTGGTCATAGCGTGAGGGAAACGCCCGGTTACATTCCGAACCCGGAAGCTAAGCCTCACAGCGCCGATGGTACTGCAGGGGGGACCCTGTGGGAGAGTAGGACACCGCCGAACAAATCTTGGGAAAACCCCCGCACCTCAGGTGCGGGGGTTTTCTGCGTTTAGGGGTCACGTATTACGGTGGCGGTATGAGCACCCCGAACGCCGAGAGCCGCGAGAGTTACCTGATTCGTTCCATACGGGCCGACGAGTGGGCCAAGGCCAAGGAGCTGCGGCTCGTCGCCCTGCGCGATCCGGTGGCGCATCTCGCCTTTCTCGAGACGTACGACACGGCGGTGGCCAGGCCGGACTCCTTCTGGCAGGAGCGGGCCGTCGGGGCTGCCGAAGGGGCGACCGGGGCGCAGCAGATCATCTCGGAGGGGCCGGACGGGGAGTGGGCCGGCATGCTGACCGTGCTGGTCGAGGAACCCGGGACAACGGACTGGGCCGGTTCTCCCGTCGAGCGGAAGCAGGGGCACCTCGTCGGTGTCTTCGTCCGGCCCGAGCACCGTGGCTGCGGAATGACCGAGGTGCTCTTCGACGCGGCTCTGGAGTGGTCGTGGGGGCAGGGCGCCGAGCGGGTACGGCTGATCGTGCACGAGGACAACGGGCGGGCCCAGGCCTTCTACCGTAAGGCGGGGTTCCTGCCCACCGGAGTGACCGTGCAGCTCGGCGGGAGCGGGGAGCGTGAGCTGGAGATGGCCGTCGAGCGGCCCTGAGACACGGCTTCCGAGCCGCTCTACACCGGCAGTTCGTCGTGTGGCCAGCGGGCGCGGGCCTGTTCGCGGGAGCGGAGGAGGGCCAGCGTGGGCAGGCCGCGGTCGGCTCCGTCGGCCAGGAGGTCCGGGAGTTGGGGGAGCGGGGCGACGGCCGCGACGTCGTCCAGGACGAGCGTCAGTGGTGGGTCGAGCCGACCGGCGGATGACCGTTCGGCCATGCACCGGCCGCGCTCGACCACGCTTGCGGTGAGGGCCGTCAGAAGAGGCATCGCACCGGGGTTCGTCCTGGGATCCTCGATGGATTCACCGACCACATAAAGCGTGCCCGCTTCGTCGACGAAGGAATCCAAGGCGAGCGCATCAGTTCGGTTTGGAGTGCATGCCTCGCGGATGTTGACCGTGAAGAGAGCGGAGAGCGCCCGGCTGGTGAGTTCCTGGGCGATGTCACGGCGTTCGGGGTGTGCGGTGAGGGCGGCCTCGAGTTCGCCCGCCGAGCCGGGGGACGCCTTCGGGTTCGTGCGCAGGGTGCGGACCGCGTCCTGGATCTGGGTGCCCTGGGACCAGCGGTGGACGTGGCGGACGGTGCGGCCGTCGATCGCTGCGGCGTGGAGATAGCTGCGCAGGAGTGTCTCGGCGGTCTCGCTGACCGCTTGGTCGAGCCGTGCGGTGGGGCGGATGGGGCTGAGGAGGGCGACGGCTCTCGCCGCCGCCGTGGCCTTGTCCTCGCAGCCCGCCGTGGGCGACCAGTGGAGGCGGGCCGGAGTGTCGCAACGGTGTGTGGGGTCGTAGAGGTGGACCGGGCCGAGTTTGGCGCGGGCGTCCTTGGTCTCCTGCCAGATGGCGGGGTCGGAGGTGACGACGAGGGCGGGGCCCGCCGCGTCGCGTACGGCCTGGGTCGCCGATGTCCGGCGGCTGTCCGGGAGGCCGTACAGAACCATGCCTTCGGGGCGGGTCGGTTCCCACGCGCCCGGCCGGTCACCACCGAACGGAGAGGCGGGGGCCTCCTGTTGCGTCGGCGTCGGCTTGAGGAGCTCTGTCGGCTCCGGCTCGACGCGCGGGACGGGGACCTCGGGGACCACCTCGGGGACCTCGTGCGGCTGGGGCACCCGGCGTGCTGCGCGAACCTCCGGCACCTGCTCCGGTTCCGTGGTCGTAGCCGTGCTCCGGCCGATCGCCTCGGCCCGTCTTCTGGCCCTGACGCCCTTCCACCGTGCCACGGTGCCGATCGCGAACACCGTCAGGACGAACAGCATCATCAGCTGGCCGAGGAACAGGCCCCAGAAGAGGCCGTAGCCCGAGAGCTGGTCCGCAGGGGTGTCGGGCCAGGCGCCGGGGATGTCGTGCGGTCGGCCGATCAGATAGCGCATGGCCAGCGGGGTGCGGGTGAAGGTGACGCCGTCCGGCCAGGCGCCCTGGGAGAACAGGGCGGACAGGCCGGTCGCCGTCCAGACCAGCAGGGTCATGCCGAGGAGGAAGGCGAGCAGGCCGATCAGGAGTCCGTCGGGAACGCCTCCCTGCCGGTTCTGACGGTCCTGTCGGCGGTCGAGGTGATCGTCCGGTCTCACGCCTGCCCCTCCGCCTACGCCACCGTCGACTCGGACGAGCCGTCCAAGTCGTTGAGGTGCTGTTCCATGAAGGCAGCCGCCCGTTCCTCCGCCTCCAGCTCGGCGGCGCGCAGGGCGTCGCCGGCCAGTTCGTGTTCCCTGGAGGTCTCGGTCATCGCGCGGTCGGTGAAGACGAGTGGCCGTTCGGTGTCCGTGACCAGGTGTTTGACCACCTGCACGTTGCCGTTGACGTCCCAGACCGCGATGCCGGGGGTGAGGGTCGGGATGATCTCCACCGCCCAGCGGGGCAGGCCCAGCACCCGGCCCGTCGCCCTCGCCTCGTCGGCCTTCTGGGCGTAGATCGTCCGGGTCGAGGCCATCTTCAGGATCGCGGCGGCCTCCTTCGCCGCCGCTCCGTCCACCACGTCGCTCAGGTGGTGGACGACCGCCACGAAGGACAGGCCCAGCCGGCGCCCGAACTTCAGCAGGCGCTGGAACAGCTGCGCCACGAACGGGCTGTTGATGATGTGCCAGGCCTCCTCGACCAGGAAGATGCGCTTCTTCCGGTCGGGGCGGATCCAGGTGTGCTCGAGCCATACTCCGACGATCGCCATCAGGATGGGCATGGCGATGGAGTTGCGGTCGATGTGGGAGAGGTCGAAGACGATCAGGGGCGCGTCGAGGTCGATGCCGACCGTGGTGGGGCCGTCGAACATGCCGCGCAGGTCACCGTCGACCAGGCGGTCCAGGACCAGGGCCACGTCCAGGCCCCAGGCCCGTACGTCGTCTATGGCGACGTTCATCGCCTCGGCGGACTCCGGCTCGGGGTGCCGTAGCTGCTCGACGATGTCCGTCAGTACGGGCTGGCGGTCGAGGATCGTCTCGTTGACGAAGGCGTGCGCGACCTTGAGGGCGAAGCCGGAGCGCTCGTCCAGGCCGTGGCCCATCGCGACCTCGATGATCGTGCGGAGCAGCGCGAGCTGCCCCGTCGTCGTGATCGAGGGGTCGAGGGGGTTGAGCCGGATCCCGTGGTCGAGGGCCGCCGTCGGGTCCAGCCGGATGGGAGTTATACCCAGCTCCCGCGCGACCAGGTTCCATTCGCCGACGCCGTCCTCGCCCTGTGCGTCGAGGACGACGACCTGGCGGTCGCGGAAGCGTAGCTGTCGTAGGACGTACGTCTTCTCCAGCGCCGACTTGCCGTTGCCGGACTCGCCGAGGACCAGCCAGTGAGGTGCCGGGAGCTGCTGGCCGTACAGCTGGAAGGGGTCGTAGATGTAGCCCTTCCCGGAGTAGACCTCGCGGCCGATGATGACCCCCGAGTCGCCGAGGCCGGGCGCCGCGGTGGGCAGGTAGACGGCCTGGGCCTGGCCCGTGGAGGTGCGCACCGGCAGGCGGGTCGTCTCGACCTTCCCGAAGAGGAAGGACGTGAAGGCGTCGGTCAGGATGGACATCGGATCCCGCATGCGGCGGCCCCTACCTTCGAATGCCGGTGGCGAACGGGAGCGTGTTCACGAAGGCGCGATGGTGCTCTCGGTCGCACCACTCCAGCTTCAGGTACGACTTTCCGGCCGAGGCCCTTATGGTCCGCTTGTCGCGGGCCAGGGCCTCGGGGTTGCGGGAGGAGACGGTGATGTAGCCGACCAGGTTGACGCCGGCGGCGCCGCTGGCGAGGTCCTCGCCGCGCTGGTCGATGCGGCCGTGGGCGGCGACGTCGCGGGGGTCGACGGTCCGGTTCATCTTGGCGGCGCGGGACGCCTCGGCCTCGTCGTTCGTCTTCTCGGTCAGCATGCGCTCGATGGCGACCTCGGTGGGTTCGAGGTCCATGGTGACGGCGACGGTGCGGATGACGTCCGGGGTGTGGACGAGGAGTGGGGCGAGGAAGTTGACGCCTACGGGAGTCATCGGCCACTCCTTGATCCAGGCGGTGGCGTGGCACCAGGGGGCGCGGGTGGAGGACTCGCGGGTCTTGGCCTGGAGGTAGGAGGGCTCCATGGCGTCCAGCTCGGCCGGCCAGGCGTTGCGCTTGGTCATCGCCTGGATGTGGTCGATCGGGTGGTCGGGGTCGTACATGGCGTGGATGAGGGAGGCGAGCCGGCCCTGGCCGAGGGGCTGCCGGACGCGGATGTCGGCCTCCTGGAGGCGCGAGCAGATGTCGGTCAGCTCACGGGCCATGACGACGGCGAGGCCGGCGTCCCGGTCGAGCTTGCGGCCGTGCTGCGGGCGGGCGGCCCGGGCCATCGTGTGTGCCTCGGCGGACAGTTCGCGGTTGAAGTGCATGCAGGCCACGAGGTACGCGCGGTGCTGCTCGCTGCTGGTCGACACCATCGACTGCAGCTGCTCGTACGACTGCGACAGCCAGCCCGGCGCCCGCTCGTCCCCGCGTACGGCGACGTCCTTGGCGTGGGCGTCCGGGTCGGCGGGGAGGGTGCGGGCGAGCATCTGGAGGCGGGTGACGAAGCCGTCACCGTTGGCCACGTGCTTGAGCAGGGTGCCGAAGCGGTCGACGAGGGCTTCCTGGTCCTCGGAGTCGCGCAGGCCGACGCCCGGGCCCTCGATCTCGATGGCCGCGGTGACCGTTCTGCGGTCTGCGTGCAGGAGTACGGCGATCTCGTCGGGGCCGAACGGTGCGGCGAGCCAGTTGATCCGGCCGATGCCGGGCGGCGGGCCGACCTCGATCTCGCGGCCGTCGAGGTGGGTGCCGGCCTCCATGGCGGAGGAACGGTACGTCGTCCCCCGGCGCAGGGTGCGCTTGTAGCTGCGGTTGATCTCGAACCACCGGTAGAACGTGCGGCGCTTGTACGGCACGTAGACCGCGGCCAGCGCGAGCATCGGGAAGCCCGTGAGCAGCACGATCCGCAGGGACAGGACGGGGACGAGGAGGCCGCACATCATGCCGAGGAACGCGCCCAGGACGATCAGTGCGATCTCGCCGCTCTCGCGGTTGCGGCCGACGATCGCGTTCGGCCGGGCGCGGCCGATCAGATATGTACGGCGGGGCGTGACCATGTGGGACACGTGGGACTCGGTCGTCAACGCCCTTCACCTCCCGTGCGGTTGGAGCTGCTGTTGCGGGCTTCACTGGCGTGGGGCGTGTTCACCGGGCTGCCCGAGCGGGGAGCGGGGGCGGCGGAGGGGACAGATCCGCCGCCTCCGTTCGCGGTGCGCGAGCTGTGCGCGGCGACGCCGCCCGAGGCCGGGTTGGCGGGACGGGGTCCGCTGGACGCGGAACCGCCGCCGCCGTTGTTGTCGGCGCGGGAGCTGTGGGTCTTGATGCCCTGGGCGACCATGGTCGCCGGGGAGCTGATGACCGCGGCGGCCTTGCCCTCGGCGCCCTGCATGATGCGGTTGTTGCGGGAGCCGGCGATCTCGTCGCCGAAGCCGGGGACGAAGCGGTAGATCATCGCGCTGGCGAAGATGGCGAGCAGGATGATCGCCAGGCCGGAGACGACGGCCGAGAAGGCGTCGGGGCCGTTGTCGGAGGACAGAGCGCCGGCCAGGCCGAGCACGATGACGATCACCGGTTTGACCAGGATGACGGCGATCATGATGCCCGCCCAGCGGCGGACGTGGCCCCACATGTTCTTGTCGACCAGGCCCGCGTAGACGACGGTGCCGAGCAGGGCCCCGACGTAGAGCAGGGCGGCGCGGATGACGAGCTCCAGCCACAGGACGCCGGCGGCGAGGATCGACACCAGGGACACCACGATCAGCATGATCGGGCCGCCGCCGATGTCGTCGCCCTTGCCGAGGGCGCCGGAGAAGGTGCCGAAGAACGTGTCCGTCTGGTCGCCGGTCGTCTTCGCGAGGACCTCGGAGACGCCGTCCGTCGCCGACACGACCGTGTAGAGGATCAGCGGGGTGAAGGCGGAGGCGAGCACCGTCAGCCACAGGAAGCCGATCGCTTCCGAGATGGCGGTGGTCAGGGGCACGCCCCGCACGGCTCGCTTGGTCACGGCCAGCAGCCACAGGACCAGCGTGAGGATCGTCGACGCGGCGAAGACGACGGCGTACTGCTGGAGGAACTTGGCGTTCGTGAAGTCGACGTTCGCCGTCTCCTTCACGGCCTCACTGAGCTTGTCGACGGTCCAGGACGCGGCGTCGGCACAGCCCTTGGCGAGGGAGGAGAGGGG
This sequence comes from Streptomyces sp. NBC_00289, assembly GCF_041435115.1. Lineage (NCBI taxonomy): Bacteria > Bacillati > Actinomycetota > Actinomycetes > Kitasatosporales > Streptomycetaceae > Streptomyces > Streptomyces sp. NBC_00289. The sequence continues at coordinate 5,432,913 of NZ_CP108046.1, forward strand.
GTCGAGGGTGTTGGTGAGGGAGGTGGTGCCGGATCGGCTGCCGGAGCTGTCGCCTTCGCAGTAGTCCTTGGCGGGGCCGTGGATCAGGTCGCACGGATCGTTGCTGGGCGAAGGCGTAGGCGCTGCGAACGCGCGGGTCGCCATCAGGACCGCAGCGGTTTGTACGACCGTGACGGCAGCGGTCAGCTTGAGCACGCGATGGCTAGCGGGCATAAGTGAACCCTCCGTACTCCTCGACGGCCTTCGCCATGTCGTCGGCACTGGAAGCCCTGTCGTCGCCGGGCACCGGCGCCGGGCCTTCCTTCTGGGAGTGCGTCACGATCTTCCAGTCGCCATCAATCCACTGGAGTTGCATCGTGATGGTGAACCAGCTGTTGGTGACGGGGTTCGTCGAGTTCTCGCCGGCGAGGCCAAGGAGTCCGCTGCACCAGACCTCGACAGTCGCGCTGTTGCTCGAGGCCGTCGTGGCTTTGGTGCCGACCGGGCTTGTACGGGAGACGAACGTGTAGCCCGACGGGGCGGTGCCGTCGTCGTTCAAGCCGACGTTCTTGTTGAAATCGGCGGTGTAGGCCTGGTCCAGCTTGGTCTCGAAGTCAGAGACCCGGGAGGGCGTGATGATGGCCTGCAGGATGGCGTCCCGCTGGCTCTTGTTGAACATCTCGGCGGAGCCGAGCGCTACCGCGTAGTTCGCCGCCGCGCTCTCCGCCCCCGTCTGATCCTGTCTGAATCCCGACGGGATGCCGCCCGTGGTCGACTTCACCGGCTTGTTGCCGCTTGCTGCCGTGGAGGCGGTGTCCGGCTTGTTGCCGGTGTCCTTGGACGAAGCGGAATCGTCTCCTCCACGGTTCGCGAAGGCGATCGCGGCGATCAGGAGCACCACCACACCGACCACCGTGACCAGGCTCCGTGAGGAGGAGCGCCCACCTCGGCGGGCGCCTCCGTACACGTCGCCGCCCCGGTCGGGCAGGCGGGTCCGGGTCTGGCCGGTGCCGCCGTAACCGCCGGAGGCTTCGTTGTCGTCCCCGAGACTCATGCCGCGTACGCCCCCTCGACGTCGTGCGGAAACTCGTAGGAGTACGACGGTAGCCGTGCTGGTTCCCGCGCGGGCGCGGTGTGGTGACTCGACATCAGGGAAACGCAACCTCAGCCGGTGGGCACGACGGACGGGTGGGGTAGGGGAACACCGGGCGTGCCCGGCCGGACTGACGGAGCGTCGCCCGGACGCCCCGCCTACACGGCCATGCCGTACACGATGGTGAAGAGCGTGCCGAGGGAGCCGATGATGAAGACGCCCGTGAGGCCCGCGATGATGAGGCCCTTGCCCTGTTCCGCGCTGAAGGTGTCGCGGAGCGCGGTCGCACCGATGCGCTGTTTGGCGGCGCCCCAGATGGCGATGCCGAGGCAGAGCAGGATGGCCACCGCCATCACCACCTCGATCATCACCTTCGCCTCGTTGCCGAGGCTGCCGAAGGGCCCCCAGTCCGGAGCGATCCCGCCGATGATGGTGTTGATGTCTCCCTTGTCGGCCGCAAAGAGCATGTAAGTCACCGCCCCTGGTGGGTAGTTCCGCATCCCCTGCTTTGGCGCAGAGGTCAGGCATCATTGTCGCCGACGATGGCGCCGTCGTATGTCGACTTGACGTCATTGATTGGCGGGTTTCGTACGAACACCTTGCGAAGAGTCGTATGGTCACTCTGTGTATCACGGCAGGTCACGCCGGGCAATGAGGCCTGAGCGGAACCTGTGGTGTGGTTCTGTCGTTGACCCCTTTTACGCCCTTGTCCGTACGTGTCCGTTTCTGACGGCCAGTCGGGGGAACGAGTGATGCCCGGGTTTCCGGGGGAAGTTTATCGCTGGAATGGCGGACGGGCCGCGGCTGGGTGCCACGGCCCGTCTCCTGTGTGCCGTCGGCGGTCTCCCCACGAGCGCCGCCGACGGCGCGTTCTTCCCTGTCTGCCGGATCGTCAGCCGGTGAAGGCGCTCACGCCCTCCGGGGTGCCCCAGCCGGTCGGTCCGTCGTAGCCGGACGTCGCGGTGCACAGGTAGCTGGTGGTGCAGGTGCCGTTGTTGCCGCTGGTGACGTCGTTGAGGGCGGAGGTGCCGGCCGCCGTGTAGGGGAACTTCGCCGGGTAGGAGCCGCTGGAGGGGGTGCCGGCGAGGGCGTAGACGGCGGCGATGATCGGGGACGAGGCGCTGGTGCCGCCGAAGGTGTACCAGCCGGCGGTGACGCCGTAGGAGTCGTAGACGGAGACGCCGGTCGCCGGGTCGGCCACCGCCGAGACGTCGGAGATGGCGCGCTTGGAGCAGCCGGTGTCGGTCTGCCAGGTCGGCTTCGCGTCGTACGCGGAGCAGCCGGAGCCGGTGCCCTCGGTGCTGCTGGTCTTCCAGACGCTCTCGGTCCAGCCGCGGCTGGTGGAGGAGGACTTGGAGAGGGCGGTGCCGCCGACGGACGTGACGTACCTGGAGGCGGCGGGGTATTCGGCGCCGTAGGCGGAGTCGCCCGCGCTGACGGTGATGGCGACGCCCGGGTGGTTGAAGTACGAGGAGTCGTACGACGTGTCCGAGGAGGACTCGGAGCCGCCGTAGCTGTTGGAGACGTACTTCGCGCCGAGGGTGACGGCCTCGTTCACGGACTTGCCGAGGTTGGCCATGCTGGCCGAGGTGGCCTCGACGAGGAGGATGTCGCACTTCGGGCAGACGGCGCTGGCCATGTCGAGGTCGAGGGATATCTCCTCGGACCAGCCGGAGTCACTGGTCGGGAGCGAGGTGGTGGAGCCGGTCTGGCTGACCTTCTTGAAGCAGCCGTTGGCCGTGGTGCAGGCGGTGAGGCCGTAGTACGAGCGGTACTTGGCGAGGTCGGCCTCGGCGTTGGGGTCGTTGTACGCGTCGACGATCGCGATGGTCTCGCCGGCGCCGTTGGCGGCGGCCGCCGAGGTCAGGCCGTAGGCGGACTGGAGGTCGGTGGGGCCGTAGCCGGAGGGGGTGGTGGCGTCGGCGGCCCTGGGGGTGACGCCGGCGGCCTTGGCGCGGGCCCGCTGGAAGGCGGTCACGCCGCCGGTGACGCGCAGGGAGTGGCAGGCCAGTTCGCCGGTCTTCTTGGGGGTCGAGCAAGGGGTCGCCGTCCAGGTCACCTTGGACGGCGTGGTCGCCGGCTGCGCCGCGTCGGCCTGGACCGCGGTGCCGAATCCGGCGAGGAGGAGCGCGGCGGTGGCGACGGCGGCCGCGGCGACGCGGCGCAGGCCACGGCGGGTGGAGGGACCGTCGGATCTGTCTGTGGGGGTGGTGGTACGCAAGGGTGCAGCCTCCTGGTGGTGGTGGGGCAGGGGCGCGTGCGGGTGCGTGCCGTCGGTGTGGAGTCCCCGGCGGCGGGCGGCGGCCCGCGAAGGACGATCCCCTTGTTGAGTACGCGACAACAAGGGGCTGCCGGAATCCTGACTTCCGCCTTACCGAACCCAGTCCGGGGCTTACTCGCCGATGGCTGCCCGATGGGGCGTGAGTGAAGGCTGCTTGACCCAACTCACAGGCGGGTCACTGGATTTCGGAGCGCGCGAAGGGAACCTTCGGGCGGTGCGGGAAAGGCCCCGAAGGTTCGCGGGCGGTGGGTCAGCGCGGCTTGAGGCCGTGGAGCACGTGGTGGACCAGGCCGTCCACGCCGGCCAGCGCCGCCTCGGGGGTGAGCATGCCGGTGGCCGTGAGCGTGGCGGAGCCGTGCAGGACGGCGGCCGCGACGAGGGTGATCTCTCCCGGATCGCCCTCGACGATCTCGCCGCGCTTCTGGGCCTCCGCGAACAGGCGCTCCAGCGAGCCGACGGTCCGGTCGACGGCCGCCGCCATCTGGTCCGAGGCGTCCGGGTCGTGCTTGCGGGTGTACATCAGCTCCAGCAGCTCGGCGTTGTCGATGGCGAAGCCGAGGTAGGCGCGGGCGAGCGCGGTGAGACGGGACTGCAGGGGGAGGGCGGGGTCGTCGGCCCCGTCCAGGGTCTGGGCCAGCCGTTCGTAGCCGGTGAGGGCCAGCGCGTTGAGCAGGGCCTGCTTGTCCTTGAAGTGGCGGCCGGGGGCGGCGTGGCTGACGCCGGTCGCCCGGGCCAGTTCGCGCAGGGAGAGCGCGGTCTTGCCCCGCTCCCGCAGGGTTCGCTCCGCGTTCGCCAGCAGGGCGGCGCGCAGGTCTCCGTGGTGATAGGGGCGGCTCTCGGGCATGCGGACCATCGTATCCCGATGTTGCCGCCGCCATCATTGTTGTCATTGACAGCATTGTTGGCGCCGCCTACATTGGGGCCATGGCTGACAAGGATGACCAGAGCAAGTGGAACGCGACCCGTATGCCCGACCTCTCCGGCCGTACGGCCGTGGTGACCGGCGCCAACAGCGGCATCGGGCTGGTCGCGGCGGACGTGCTGGCCCGTGCGGGCGCGCACGTCGTGTTCGCCGTGCGGGACCTGGAGCGGGGCCGGGCTGCGGCCGGGACCGTGACCGGCAGCACCGAGGTCCGGCGCCTCGACCTCGCCGACCTGTCCTCCGTACGGGAGTTCGCCGGCTCCTGGAACGGGCCGCTGGATCTGCTGGTCAACAACGCGGGCGTGATGATGCTCCCGCAGCAGCGGACCAAGGACGGCTTCGAGATGCAGTTCGGCACCAACCACCTGGGGCACTTCGCCCTGACGAACCTGCTGCTGCCGTACGTCACCGACCGGGTCGTGACCGTTTCCTCCGGCGCCCACCGCTGGGGCGACGGCCGGATCCACTTCGACGACCTGAACAGCGCGGCCGACTACGACCCGCGGCGCGCCTACGGCCAGTCCAAGCTGGCCAACCTGCTGTTCACCCTCGAACTCCAGCGCCGCCTCACGGAGTCCGGTTCGTCGGTCCGGGCGCTGGCCGCCCACCCCGGCTACGCGGCCACCAACCTCCAGAGCCACACGGCGAACCCCGTCGCCCGCGCCCTCATGCGCCTCGGCAACAGGCTGGTGGCCCAGGACGACAAGGCGGGCGCCCTGCCCACCCTCTACGCGGCCACCCAGGACCTCCCCGGCGCGAGCTACGTGGGCCCCGACGGTCTCGGTGAGATGCGGGGTGCTCCGGCGCTGGTGGGCCGTACGGCCGCGGCGAGCGACCCGGTGACGGCCCGGCGGCTGTGGACGGCGTCCGAGGAACTGACCGGGACGGCCTTCCCCTTGGTGCCGGCGGGGTCGGAGGGCGGTTCGGCCGGCGTGTGACGTCGGCCGATCGTCACCCAGCCGTGTCGTCCGGCCCCGGCGCGCCCTCCACGAAGTGGTCGAACTCGCCTGCCTGTACGCCGAGAACGAAGGCGTCCCACTTGCGGCGGTTCGTCGTGACGACGGTGTCCGGGGCGCTGGTCTCCCGCAGGTAGACGGGGGCGTCCCCGTCCTCCCCCTCGCCGAAGGCGATCTCGATCCAGGGGCCGGGGCCGGTGGCGTCGGGCGGGGCGGCGCGGGTCCATTCGAGGTCGGGGGACAGTTCAGCCACGGTGAATTTCCCCCTTCAGTACGGAGAGAAGGGCGCCGAAGGAGGCCGGAACGGCCTTGAGTATCGCGCCGGTCGGGTCGCTGCTTTCGGTCAGACGGATCGTGCCGGTCGCGGTGGCGACGTGCACGCAGGAGTCACCCTGAGCGCAGTGGGACGACTTCTGCCAGGTGAGTCGGGTCATCTTCGGGTCCTTACAGGTCCTGGGCGACTTTGTGGATGAGAGCACGCGACTCCGGGTCGGAGAGCGCGTGGGCGTCCATGCGGTTGAGGAGTACGCGGTACTTGTCGAGTTGGGCGTCGGAGTCCAGGAAGACCGGGCCGTGGGACTGGTCGAGGTGCACGGTGTCGAGCTGCGGCACCGGTCCCTTGGAGTAGTAGAAAGCCTGGCCCGAACCGGGGAGGGTGCCGGCGTTGAACGGGATCACGCGGATGGTGATCGAGTCGCGCTCGCTCATGTCCAGCAGGTGCTGGAGCTGCGCGCGAGTCACGGAGGCCCCGCCGATCGTCATGCGCAGAGCGGCCTCGTGGATGATCGCCCGGTGGGGCGTCGGGGTGGCCCGGTAGAGCACGGCCTGCCGCTTGATGCGGAATGAGATCCGGTGCTCGATGTCGGGCGGCGACATCTCCGGCACGTCCTGGCGGAAGATCTCACGGGCGTAGTCCGTGGTCTGGAGAAGGCCGGGGATGTGCACGGTTGTCGCGGCCCGCAGCCGCGTCGCGTGGTGTTCGAGTTCGGCGAGGTCCAGCAGGGCGGCCGGCAGGATCTCCCGGTACTCCTCCCACCAGCCGCGCGTCCGCTCGGTCGCCATGTCACTGAGCGCCTCGACGAGGGCTTTGTCCCCGCAGTCGTAGTGGCAGGCGAGGGTGCGTACCCGCTCTGGGCTCACTCCGGCGCGTCCGGCCTCCATGTTGCTGATCTGGTTCTGCTGGACACCGAGCAGGCGACTGGCCTGTGTCGAGGTCAGGCCTGCGCGCTCGCGCAGTTTGCGCAGCTCGGTGCCCATGCGGAGTTGGCGACCCGTTGGATTGCTTCTCACGGGTGTCCTGCCTCCTCGTCACCCACACGGGTGGTAGATCAGCTCTTTCACGGAATTTATATAAGGCCTTTTATGTCTCGCGCTAGCTTAGTGGGGCAAGGCGCCCTCGCCCAGAAGCACACCGTCCGACGGGACGGCCGCGTCACTGGGCACCGCAACCCACCGCAAGAGCCCAACTCCCCACCGTGATCGGAGACATCCGATGGCCACCGTATCGCCGTCCTGGGCCTACACCCTCCATCTCCCGCACGATCCACGCGCACCGGGGATCGGCCGCGCGACCCTGCGTACCGTGCTCGCCGCGCACGACCTCCTCCGGCTCGCCCCCACCGCCGAGTTGCTCGCCTCCGAACTCCTCACCAACGCCCATCTGCACACCCGCGGGCCCTACGCCCTGCGGCTGCGCGCCATGGAGACCGGCCGGCTCCGTGTCGGCGTGTGGGACGCGGACCCGAGAGTTCCGTCGGGCTTCACGGGCGAGGGGGCCCTCGTCGGCGTACCGCCCGTGGAGGCCGAGGACGGTCGCGGGCTGCATCTCGTGCGGGCCTGCGCGGACTCCGTCGGAGCCTCCGTGCTGCGTGAGCTCGGTGCCTCGAAGGGCGGGAAGCTGCTGTGGGCCGAGTGCCGGTAGCGGGGTCGGGCGTGGCACGGGAGAATTCCGGTGAGGGCCCGATCCGATTCTCACCTTCCTTCGGCAGAGTGGGGGCCGATGAAGCGCACCTTCCGTATCGGCCGCCTGCCGTGTCCGCCGCGCCCCCTCCTGTGCGCCGTCGTGGCGCTGGCCGTCACCTCCGCCTCCGAGGCGGCCGCGGACGCCGGACCCGGTCCCTTCGGCGTGACGAGGGTCGCGGCGGCGACCGCGCAGAGCGCACGGGTCGGGGCCCTCTTCGACGCCGACCGGGGCGGCGGCTCCGGCGGGCACTTCTGTACGGCGTCCGTGGTGCGCAGCCCGCGGCACGATCTCCTCGTCACCGCGGCGCACTGCCTGGACGGCGACGGTGACCTCCTCTTCGTACCCGGCTGGCGGGACGGCAGGGCGCCGTACGGGATCTGGAAGGTCGGGCGGCGGTATCTGCCCGCCGGGTGGGCCGGGGGGCAGGACGAGGACAGTGACGTCGCCTTCGCCACGGTCGAGGACCGGGGCGGCCAGGGCGTCGAGGACACCGTCGGCGGGAACCGCTTCGCCGCCGGTGTGGCCACCGGGGCCACGGCCGTCACCGTCACCGGGTATCCCAACTCCCGCGAGGCGCCCGTCAGCTGCACGAGCAAGCCCACCGCGCACAGCCGTACGCAGCAGCGCATCGAGTGTCCCGACCTCACCGGCGGTACCAGCGGCAGTCCGTGGGTCAACGGCGACGGTCAGGTCGTCGGCGTCCTCGGCGGGCACGAGCAGGGCGGGGCCACGGCCGACATCTCGTACAGCGTCGTGCTGGGGGCGGAGGCCGACGAGCTGTACCGGGACGCGACCGCCGATCGCTGACCGCGACCCGACCGTTGATCGCTGACCCGCGCCGCGACGTGCTGTTTCTTCCTCGTGCGTGATCACCCCGGAGGACGACCGCCGCCTCTACACTGACCTGGGCGACGGACTCCCGGGCGGCGAGGGGCGGTTGACGGTGCGTAAGGCATGGATCGTGGCGACCCTTGCTGTCGGCTCCGGCCTCTCCTTCGTGATGCTGCTGGTCATCGGCGTCTACATCGTCGCCGGGAATCTGACCAACGGCGTCGGGGGTGCCACGAAAGCGCTGGCCAAGGGCTCCGTGCCGGCCGCCTACCAGCCCCTCGTGCAGAAGTGGGGCAACCTGTGCCCGGCCATCAACCCGGCACTGCTCGCCGCGCAGCTCTACCAGGAGAGCGGGTTCAACCCCAGCGCCAAGAGCGCGGCGGCGGCGGAGGGCATCGCGCAGTTCATCCCCGGCACCTGGGCCACCCACGGCATCGACGGCGACGGGGACGGCGACCGCGACGTCTGGGACCCGAATGACGCGATTCCGTCGGCCGCCTCCTACGACTGCAGCCTCGCCTCCTACGTCAAGGACGTGCCCGGCAACCTGACCGAAAACATGTTGGCCTCCTACAACGCGGGGGCCTACGCGGTCATCAAGTACGGAGGCGTGCCGCCGTACCAGGAGACCCGGAACTACGTGAAGACGATCACGACCCTGGAGGAGAGTTTCGCCGCGCCCGTCAGCCGCGTCGATCCCTCCAAGCAGGCCGCCGGGGCGATCTACTACGCGCAGAAGAAGCTCGGCACGCCCTACCTCTGGGGTGGGAACGGCACCGCTGACCAGGGCGGACGGTTCGACTGCTCGGGGCTGACCAAGGCCGCGTACGAGAGCGTCGGCATCACGCTGCCACGGGTCGCCAACGACCAGTACAACGCGGGTCCGCACCCCGCGCGGGCCGAACTGCTCCCCGGCGACCTGGTGTTCTTCTCGGACGACCTCACCAATTCCCGCGCCATCCGGCATGTGGGGATCTATGTGGGTGGTGGATACATGATCGACGCGCCGCGCACGGGTGCTGTGATCCGGTTCGACCCGATTGACACCCCCGACTACTTCGGGGCCACCCGGGTCACCGAAGATGGCGCGAAAGCGCTGCCCACCACGGTCTGAACCGGTCCGAACCGAGCGTGAACCCACCCCCTGAGCTGCAGAGATGTATTTCTCTTCGATAACGTCTGCGTGATCATTCGGTGGAGTGTGGAACGTATCAACCAGGGACGTGCGTTCCTGTTGACGTAGCCGAGCGGACGTCAGCGTCGGATCGACAGCGGAAGCGGATCTACACACCACGGGGGTGGGCAGGCGCGGCGCGCGAAAGAGCGCGCCGGAAAGACGACGAAGGGGCCGCAGCACCATGGCTGGACTCGCCGAATCCGGGTCGAACCCTGACGTCGATCTGCTGTACGACATCAATGGCCTGGCCAAGGACGCGCCGCACTGGTTCGACAGGATCGTGGAGTACGTCGGGGAGTACGGGCTGCTGTTCGCCATGGTGCTGCTCGTGCTGTGGTGCTGGTGGTCCGTGCGCCGCCGGGGCGGCGAGCAGGCCGCGTCGTCCGTCGCCGCGCTGGTCTGGGCACCGCTCGCGGCCGGGGTCGCGGTCCTGGTCAACGTGCCGATACGCGGATTCGTGGAGCGGCCCAGACCCTTCCTCGACCATCAGGGCCTGGAGGTCCTGGTGTCCGGGAAGACCGACTACTCCTTCGTGAGCGATCACGCGACCATCACCATGGCGATGGCCGCCGGACTGTTCGTCGCCAACCGGAGGTTCGGGATCGCGGGCATCGCGCTGGCGCTGCTCGAGGGGTTCTGCCGGATCTACATGGGTGTCCACTATCCGACCGACGTCGTCGGTGGCTTCGCCCTCGGTACGGCGGTGGCGCTGCTGCTGTCCCCGCCGGCGTCGGCCCTGCTGACGCCGGTGCTCAAGGCGGTCGAGCGGTCGCCGAGGGCCGGATGGCTGATCCGGGCACGTGGCCGGTCCGCCGACGGGCAGGACGCGATGGTCCCCGGGGCGCGGCGAGAGGCCCCGGGCACCGAGGAGCGGGACCTGGCGGCGTGAGCCCCGCGGTCCCGCGGCCCGGTCACAGGGCCTGCGGATAGGAGAAGAAGCGGTTCGGGTCGTACTGCTTCTTCACCGTGGCCAGACGGGTCGCCGCATCCCCGTAGTACGCCTTGCGCCAGTCCGTCAGGGTCGGGTCCGTGTAGTTCTGGTAGGCCGCACCGGAGGCGTACGGCTTCATCGCGTCGTGCGCCGAGGTCAGCCAGGACTGGACCGTCGTACCCGAGGTGCCCGCCCGCCACGACCCGATGTACTGGGCCAGCATGCGGGAACGGCGGTGCACGAACGCCGTCGCCGTGGGGGAGACCCGGTTCACCGCCCCGCCGAGCGCGGTGAGCGCGACACTGCCCGCGCCGCCCCGCACCGACTTGACCTGCGCGAGCAGCGCCTGGATGCCGGCCGCGGACAACGAACGGTCGAAGAAGTCCGACCGGGCCGCGTACGTCTCGCGCTGCAGGGCGCCCTGCGCGGAGCGGCCGGGGGTGGTGCCCGGCAGATGGCACTGGGCGTCGTTCGCGTACGACGAGCAGCCGGCGTAGATCTCCATCGCCTCCTCGTAGCCGCGGCGCCTGAGTGACACGCTGGTCGCGTTCGCGCCGACCTTGTGGGCGAGGCGGTCCACCGCGTTCTGGAGTTCGCCGTACGTACCGAGGGAGAACGCGGCGACCGACACCGTCGGGGTGCCGCCGGAGGTGTTCGCCACGTGCAGGGACGACCAGATCTCGTCCGGCTGGGACGGGCCCCACTCCTGCCAGGCCTTCACCACCGCGGCCGCCTTCGCCCACGGCCAGCTCAGGTAGGCCGTCACGGCCTGCGGGGCCGGGTGGGTCTTGAACTGAAGCTCCGTGACGACACCGAAGTTGCCGTTGCCCGCGCCGCGCAACGCCCAGAAGAGGTCCTTGTGTTCCGTGGCGTTCGCCGTGAGCTGCTTGCCGTCCGCCGTGATCAGCGTCGCCTGGGTCAGGCTGTCGCAGGTCAGGCCGTACGCCCGGGAGACCACGCCGTGGCCGCCGCCGAGCACCAGACCGGACACGCCGACCGTCGGGCAGGAGCCCGCCGGTATCGTCACGCCCTTCGCCGCGAGCGCGCGGTAGACGTCGATCAGCTTGGAGCCGGCGCCGACGACCGCCGACCCGCCGGCCGCCCGGACCCGGTTGAGCTTCGACACGTCGACGACCAGCCGGCCGTTGCCGGAGGACCAACCCGCGTACGAGTGGCCGCCGTTGCGGATCGACACGTGGACGCCGTGGGCGTGGGCGTAGGACAGGACCGTGCGTATGTCGTCCTGGTGCGCCACGTACGCCACGGCCGCCGGCTTCAGCGAGTCGAAGCGGGTGTTGTAGAGCTGCCTCGCCGCCGCCCACTTGGCGTCGCCGGGGCGGACCAGGAGGCCGTCCAGGTCGCGGGCCAGGGCGGTCCAGTTCGCGGCGGCGGTGACGGCGGCGGGGGCGCGGGTGGTGTGGGCGGACATGCCGGTGGTCGCGGCCGTTCCGGCCGCGCTCTTCGTTGGGGTGGCTGAGTCGGCGCCGCTCTTGCAGGAGGCTGTCGCCGTCGCTGCGATCGTGGCTGCGGCGCTTCCTATGAACGTGCGGCGTTGCATGTCCGCGCCTTTCGTCGGCGTCGTGGGTGGCCGTTCTTGGCCGTCGTCGGCTGTCGTCGGCCGTTCTTGGCCGTCGTCGGCCGTTGTTGGTGTCTGTGGAACGAGACGGGTCCCCCGGGCTGGGGGTTCCAAGGGCGCGGCTCGCCGTGGGGTGCGAGGGGGTTTGTGGGCCGGGTGCGGGTGGGTGGGGGCTGGTCGCGCAGTTCCCCGCGCCCCTTTTGGGGTGCCTTGGGTGGGGTTGTGTGTTGGCTGCGGATGGTGGGGGCTGGTCGCGCAGTTCCCCGCGCCCCTTTGGGGCGCTTCGGTTGGGGGTGGGTGCGCAGTTCCTCGCGCCCCTTTGGGGCTTCGGCTGAGGGGCGTGGGCTTAGTTCGGTAACCGGTCTGTGTGGGTTTCTGCGTCTGCTCTTGCTGTGCTTCGGGCTCTGCGGGCCGGGCCGCGCCAGCCGCAGGTGCAGTGGGCCGCGCAGAAGCGGCCGTGTTCGACGGTAGTCGTGCGGTGTTCCGGAGTTCCCCGGCCGGGTTCGACCCTCTCCTGCTGCGCCACGCCGACAACGTTACCCAGGGAAGGTAAAGCGCTGGTATGCGCGTGACGACCGCCCCCTACTCGTCGTTAACCGCAACGACAGGGCGCCCGTGACGGACGTACCGGCTGGGGGTAGCAGGCGATGGCGGAGCAGCGGCAGCGGACGGCGGGCGGGACGGTCGTCGCGGCGGGACTCGTGGTCTGTGTCTGTCTCGGCGCGGGCGGGTGCTCCGACAGCGGGGCCGCGGGCGAGTCCCCTGTGGCCGATCCCGTCGGGACCCTGCACCGGGCCGCCGACAGCCTGGTGGACGCCGGGAGTTCGAAGGCCCGTACGTCGATGGAGATGGCCACCGGTGGGACCCGCGTCACCATCCGCGGCGAGGGCGTCTACGACTTCCGCAAGCAGCTCGGCCGGCTGAAGGTACTGCTGCCCCAGGACCCGGCCGGCACCAGTGAACACCGGCCGATCACCGAACTCCTCGCGCCCGGCGCCCTGTTCATGAAGAACCGGGGCGCCGGAGTGCCCGCCGACAAATGGGTACGGGTCGACACGGGCACCCTGACCGACGGGAACCTGGTCACCGGCGGGGTCACCGATCCGTTCGCCGCCGCCGAGGTGCTGCGCGGGACGCGGACGGCGACGTACGTCGGCACGACCGACGTGGCCGGGGCCCAGGTGCGGCACTACCGCGGGACCGCCGATCTCGCGGCGGCGGCGAAGAGCGCCTCCAAGGGCGGGACGAAATCCCTGGCGGCCGCGGCGGAAGGGTTCGCCACGGCCCGGGTGCCGTTCGACGTCTACCTCGACGAGCAGGGACGCATCCGCAAGATCCGGCACCGGTTCAGTTTCGTCAACGGACAGCGGAAGGGCACCGTCGCGGTCGCCTCGACGACCCTGCTGTACGACTTCGGGGCCCCCGTCGACGTACGGCTGCCGAAGGCCGCGGACATCTACGCCGGCCGGATCGCGGAATGACGAGAAGTGGCCCGGAACGGCGAGAACTAGCCCGTCCGTGCCATGCGCTGTGTGTATGCCGCTCCCTACTCTAGGAAGTCGGTGACGGCAGAGAAGAGGTGATGCGCGTGGCTCCGGTCGGCGGTACGGCAGTTCAGGACCACGTGGCCCTCGCCGAGATCGAGCTGTGCGGAGAGCTGATCATCGCGGCCTCGGCCGCGGAGGACCGGCTGAGTCTGGAGAGCATCGACGAGGTGCTGCGAGTGGCCGAGGAGCGTGGGGGTGCCTCCGGCGAATGAGCCGGGGGCATCCGCCCTCTGTCCCCTCCGCCTGGCGCGTGGCCGGTTTCAGGTGCGCAGCAGCCGGCCGATCGCCTTCGTCGCCTCCTCCACCTTCGCGTCGATCTCCGTGCCGCCCTTGACGGCCGCGTCGGCCACGCAGTGGCGCAGGTGTTCCTCCAGGAGTTGCAGGGCGAAGGACTGCAGGGCCTTGGTGGAGGCGGACACCTGGGTGAGTATGTCGATGCAGTAGACGTCCTCGTCGACCATCCGCTGCAGGCCGCGGATCTGGCCCTCGATGCGGCGCAGCCGCTTGAGGTGTTCGTCCTTCTGCTTGTGGTAGCCGTGCACGCCGCGGTCGTGGTCGGTCACCACGTGCGCGTCCGCCCCCGCGGTCGCAGTCGCCGCGTCGGCTGCGGAGGGTGCATCCGCGCCGGCCTCGGTGGTCGTCATCGCGTCCTCCAGACATATACCCCTAGTGGGTATATCGTAGCGAACTTTCGCGGGTATGAGTCGAGTGGCCGTACCCCAGAACAGCGGCTGGACTGGACCACCGGGCGGCCCCCGTGCCGAGCACTGTGCCCGATGGGCGACACTGGGGGACGGCCCATTAGCCGTGGCCGGATGATGCGCCTAGCATCACCCTGACCGAAACCGATGCACCCCGAGGACCCCTTGTGCGATTTCGTCTGACCCCCAGGGAGACGAGCTTCTATGACATGTTCGCCGCATCCGCGGACAACATCGTCACGGGCTCGAAGCTCCTCATGGAACTGCTCGGGGCGGACACCGCCGGCCGGGCCGAGATCGCAGAGCGTATGCGGGCCGCGGAACACGCCGGTGACGATGCCACGCACGCGATCTTCCACCAGCTGAACTCCTCGTTCATCACGCCGTTCGACCGTGAGGACATCTACAACCTCGCGTCGTCCCTCGACGACATCATGGACTTCATGGAGGAGGCCGTCGACCTGGTCGTGCTGTACCAGGTCGAGGACCTTCCCAAGGGCGTCGAGCAGCAGATCGAGGTGCTGTCGCGGGCGGCCGAGCTGACCGCCGAGGCCATGCCGAACCTGCGGACCATGGACAACCTCACCGAGTACTGGATCGAGGTCAACCGGCTCGAGAACCAGGCCGACCAGGTCCACCGCAAGCTGCTCGCCCACCTCTTCAACGGCTCGTACGAAGCCATCGAGGTGCTGAAGCTCAAGCAGATCGTGGACGTACTGGAAGAAGCGGCGGACGCGTTCGAGCACGTGGCGAACACGGTGGAGACCATCGCCGTCAAGGAGTCCTGAACCTTTCATGGACACCTTCGCCCTGATCGTGACCATCGGCGTCGCGCTCGGATTCACCTACACCAACGGCTTTCACGACTCGGCGAACGCCATCGCCACGTCGGTCTCCACGCGGGCGCTGACCCCGCGGGCCGCGCTCGCCATGGCCGCCGTGATGAACCTCGCGGGCGCCTTCCTCGGCAGTGGCGTCGCGCACACCGTCAGCAGCGGGCTGATCGAGACGCCCGAGGGCTCCACGGGGATGGCGATTCTGTTCGCCGCGCTCATCGGCGCGATCACCTGGAACCTCGTCACCTGGTACTTCGGCCTCCCCTCGTCCTCGTCGCACGCGTTGTTCGGCGGCATGGTGGGGGCGGCGCTCGCGGGCGGTACGGAAGTGATCTGGTCCGGCGTCCTGGACAAGGTCGTCATCCCGATGTTCCTCTCGCCGGTCGTCGGCCTGATCGTCGGCTACCTGGTGATGTGCGTGATCCTGTGGCTCTTCCGGCGGTCCAACCCGCACAAGGCCAAGAGGGGTTTCCGGATAGCGCAGACGGTGTCGGCGGCCGGTATGGCGCTCGGGCACGGTCTGCAGGACGCCCAGAAGACGATGGGCATCGTGGTGATGGCGCTCGTCATCGGTGACGTCCAGGGTCCGGACGACCCGATTCCGGTGTGGGTGAAGATCGCCTGTGCGCTGATGCTGTCGCTGGGGACGTACGCGGGTGGGTGGCGCATCATGCGGACGCTCGGGCGGAAGATCATCGAGCTGGATCCTCCGCAGGGGTTCGCCGCGGAGACGACGGGGGCGTCGATCATGTTCGCCACGGCGTTTCTGTTCAAGGCGCCGATCTCCACCACGCATGTGATCACCTCGGCGATCATGGGTGTGGGGGCGACGAAGCGGGTCAATGCCGTGCGGTGGGGGGTGGCCAAGAACATCGTTCTTGGGTGGTTCATCACCATGCCGGCTGCGGCGGCTGTCGCTGCGGTCGCCTTCTGGGTTGTGAACCTGGTGATCCTGTAGGCGCGGCCGTACCCAGGGGGCGCTGCCCCCTGGACCCCCGCTCCTCAAACGCCGGAGGGGCTGGGATTCGGGGGCTCCGCCCCCGCGCCCCCGCTCCTCAAACGCCGGAGGGGCTGGATGTGCCGGAGGGGCTGGGATTCGGGGCTCCGCCCCCGCGCCCCGCTCCTCAAACGCCGGAGGGGCTGGAATGACGCCAGCCGGGCTGGAATGACGCCAGCCGGGCTGGAATGACGCCAGCCGGGCTGAAGTGACGCCCGCGAGGCTGAAGTGGCGTCCGTGAGGCTGGATGCCGGTCGGGTCGGTGTATGAGAACGGGCCCGCCCCCTGTACGGGGGCGGGCCCTTTTCGGCCTCGCGGTGGCACCGCCATGCAGCACCGCGAGGGGTTCTGGGGGCGGTCAGCCGAAGCGGCCGGAGATGTAGTCCTCCGTGGCCTGGACCGACGGGTTGGAGAAGATGCGTTCCGTGTCGTCGATCTCGATCAGCCGGCCGGGCTGGCCCACCGCCGACAGGTTGAAGAAGGCCGTGCGGTCGGAGACGCGGGCGGCCTGCTGCATGTTGTGCGTCACGATGACGATCGTGAAGCGTTCCTTCAGCTCGCCGATCAGGTCCTCGATGGCGAGCGTGGAGATCGGGTCCAGGGCGGAGCAGGGCTCGTCCATGAGCAGGACGTTCGGTTCCACCGCGATCGCCCGCGCGATGCACAGCCGCTGCTGCTGGCCACCGGACAGGCCCGAACCGGGCTTGTTGAGGCGGTCCTTGACCTCGTTCCAGAGGTTCGCGCCCTTGAGGGACTTCTCGACGACGTCCGCCAGCTCGCTCTTCTTGTAGCTGCCGTTGAGGCGCAGGCCCGCCGCCACGTTGTCGAAGATCGACATCGTGGGGAAGGGGTTCGGGCGCTGGAAGACCATGCCGACCTCGCGGCGGACGGACACCGGGTCGATGCCGGCGCCGTACAGGTCCTCGTCGTCCAGGAGCACCTTGCCCTCGACGCGCCCGCCCGCGGTGACCTCGTGCATGCGGTTGAGGGTGCGCAGGAACGTCGACTTGCCGCAGCCGGAGGGGCCGATGAAGGCCGTCACCGAGCGGGGCTCGACCGTCATCGAGATGTCCTCGATCGCTTTGTGGGCGCTGTAGTAGGCGGTGAGCCCGCTTACGTCGATTCGCTTGGCCATGTCTCTACTTCACTTCCGGAATCAGTCGCCGATGGCCGCGTCAGCGACCGGTCTTCGGGGCCTTCCAGCGGGCGATGCCGCGGGCCACCAGGTTCAGGATCATCACGAAGGCGATCAGCGTCAGCGACGCCGCCCAGGCCCGGTCGTATGCCGCGCCCGAACCCGCGCTGTTCGCGTACTGCTGATAGATGTACAGCGGCAGCGACGCCTGCGCGCCCTCGAAGGGGTTGGCGTTGATGAACGGGTTTCCCCACACCAGGAGCAGGACGGGAGCCGTCTCGCCCGCGATGCGGGCGATCGCCAGCATGATGCCCGTCGTGATGCCGCCGATGGACGTCGGCAGGACCACCTTCAGGATGGTGCGCCACTTCGGGATGCCGAGCGCCAGGGAGGCCTCGCGCAGCTCGTTCGGTACGAGCTTGAGCATCTCCTCGGTGGAACGGACGACGACCGGCATCATCAGGATGGCCAGCGCGAGCGAGCCGGCGAAGCCGAAGGGCTGCATCTCGAAGATCAGCATGAGGCTGAGGATGAACAGACCGGCGACGATCGACGGGATACCGGTCATCACGTCGACGAAGAAGGTGATGGCCCGGGAGAGGTTGCCCCGCCCGTACTCGACCAGGTAGACGGCGGTGAGCACACCGACCGGCGCGGCGATCAGCGTGGCGAGGGCGACCTGCTCCAGGCTGCCGAGGATCGCGGCGTAGATGCCGCCGCCCGGCTCGGAGTCGGCGACCACGCCCATCGAGTGGGTCAGGAAGTAGACGTCGAGGACCTTGATGCCGCGGGAGACGGTCACCCAGACCAGGGAGACCAGCGGCACCACGGCGAGCAGGAACGCGACCCAGACGAAGGAGGTCGCGATGCGGTCCTTGGCCTGGCGGCGGCCCTCGACGCGGGCGGCGATGCCGTAGGTGCCGAGGAGGAAGAGGATCGCGGCGATCAGGCCCCACTGGACCTTGCTGTCCAGGCCGGCGGCCAGGCCGATGCCGGCCGCGACGACGACGGAGCCGACGACGACGGCGTACGGGAACCACTTCGGGAGGCTGGCGCCGCGCAGGGTGCTGGGGCGCGGCTCGATGACGGTGTTGCTCATGCGTTGGCCCCCGAGTACTCCTTGCGCCGGGCGATGATCGCGCGGGCCGCGCCGTTGACCAGCAGGGTGATGACGAACAGGACCAGACCGGAGGCGATGAGCGCGTCACGGCCCTGCGTGGTGGCCTCGCCGAACTTGCTGGCGATGTTCTGCGCGAAGGTGCCGCCGCCCGGGTCGAGCAGGCTGGCCTGGATGTCGAAGGTCGGGGAGAGCACGGTGGCGACGGCCATCGTCTCGCCGAGCGCGCGGCCGAGGCCGAGCATCGAGGCGGAGATCACGCCGGAGCGGCCGAAGGGGATGACCGCGATGCGGATCACCTCCCAGCGGGTGGCGCCCAGCGCCAGGGCCGCTTCCTCGTGCATCTGCGGAACCTGGCGGAAGACCTCGCGGCTCACGTTGGTGATGATCGGCAGGATCATGATCGCGAGCAGGATGCCGACCGTCAGCATCGACCGGGGGGCTCCGCCGTCCCAGGAGAAGATGCCGGTCCAGCCGAGGTACTCGTCCAGCCAGCCGAAGAGGCCGGTCATGTGCGGTACCAGGATCAGCGCGCCCCACAGGCCGTAGACGATGGAGGGCACCGCGGCGAGCAGGTCGATCACGTACGCGATGAGACCGCTCAGCTTGCGCGGGGCGTAGTGGGTGAGGAACAGCGCGATGGCCACCGCGATCGGGACCGCGATGACCATGGCGATGATCGAGGAGACCACCGTGCCGAAGGCCAGGACGGCGATGCCGAACACCGGCGGGTTGAGGTTGGTGTTCCACTCGAAGGTGGTGAGGAAGTTCCCGTCGTCCTTGCTGATGGCGAGGGACGCCCGGTAGGTGAGGAAGACCGCGATCGCGGCCATGATCACCAACAGGAAGATGCCCGACCCACGGGAGAGACCGAGGAAGATCCGGTCACCGGGTCGGGTGGCACCGCGGGCCGCGCGCTTCTGCTCGGCCTGCTTCGGTCGGGGGGCGGGGGGAGGGGCTTCGACGTGCTGTGTCGTTATGTCCATCGGGTTCTCCGGTCTGCGGGGCCGCACGTACTGTGCGGGCCCCTGGCGGCGGTGCACCGGACGATGCGGTCCGGTCCCCGCGAGGGACCGGACCGCACTCGGGTCAGCTCAGGCCCTCGACCGTGGTGCGGACCTTGGCGATGATGTCCGCGGGGATCGGGGCGTACTTGATCGAGGTGAGCACGTTCTGGCCGTCCTCGGAGGCGAGGTAGCGCAGGAACGCCTTGGTGGCGGGCAGCGTGGCCGCCTTGTTGCCCTTGTCACAGACGATCTCGTAGGTGACCAGGGTGATCGGGTAGGCGCCCTCGGCCTTGGTGGCGTAGTTCAGCTCGAGCGAGAGGTCCTTGCCCGTGCCGACGACCTTGGCGTCCGCGATGGCCTTGGTGGCGTTCTCGACGGTGGCCTCGACCGGGGCGCTGGCGCCGGTGTCGATGGTGACCGGCTTGACGGCGTCACCGACGTACGACAGCTCGAAGTAGCCGATGGCGCCGTTGGTCTGCTTGACCTGCTGGGCCACACCGGAGGAGCCGGCGGCCGACTGGCCACCCTTCGCCTGCCAGGCCTTGCCGCCCTCGTAGGGCCAGTCGGACTTGGCGGAGGCGATCAGGTACTTGGTGAAGTTGTCCGTGGTGCCGGACTCGTCCGAGCGGTGGAACGCCTGGATCTTGAGGTCGGGCAGCTTGGCGTCGGGGTTCAGCGCCTTGATCGCCTTGTCGTTCCAGTTCGTGATCTTGTCGTTGAAGATCAGCGCCAGGGTCTTGGCGTCCAGAACCAGGTTGTCGACGCCGGCCACGTTGTAGCCGAGGGCGATCGGGCCGCCGACCATCGGGAGGTCGATGCCCTGGCCGCCGCTGCAGACCGACTTGGAGGCGGTGACCTCTTCGGGCTTCAGCGCGGAGTCGGAGCCGGCGAAGGCGACCTGGCCCTGTGTGAAGGCCGTGACGCCGGCGCCGGAGCCGCCGCCCTTGTAGTTGATCTGCACGCCGGAGCAGGCCTGGGTGAACTGCTTGACCCAGGCGTCGATCGCGTTCTTCTGCGCGGACGAGCCGTCGGCCAGCAGCTGGCCCTTGGCGTCGTCGCACTTGATCGCGCTCGCGTTGGCCGACGAGGAGGCACTGCTGTCCGAGCTGCCGCCGGTGTCGTCGGAGCCGCACGCCGTGAGGGCCAGGGCGCCGGAGACCGCGAGAGCACCGAGGGAGAGGGCCCGCCGGTTCATGCGCTGAAGCTTCACTGAGGGTGTTCCTTCCAGGAGCCGCCGTCCTGAACCGGCGGCGTGCGAAGACTGGGTGGTGCGGGCCCCGTACTGCGAGGCACGTGCCGCACCGCGTAAGGCCGAAATTAGGCAGAACAGGTGAAGGCGCCTATGGCCGAAGGTGAACGGGGGGTGAACCCCTGCGGTCGGTGTGGTTAGGTCACGGAACGCTCACGTCGAGGACACGGAGTCATCCCGGCTTCGTGACCCGACGTGCCCGGACTATGTCAGGCGCAGGGCCTGGAGCAGGTCGTCCACCAGGGCTCGGTCCCTCGGTTGGGTCAGGCGGTCGCGGGCGGCCGTCGGTGAGAGCCACAGGACGCGGTCCACCTCGTCGTTCGGGGTGAAACCGCCCGAGGCGGCCTCGGCCGCCCAGTAGCTCACCTGTTTCGGGCGTCCGTCGGCCGCGTAGCGCACGGTCGGGAGCCGGGCGCCCGGCGTGGCCGTGTAACCGGTCTCCTCCACGGTCTCGCGCAGCGCACCCGCGAGGGGGTCCTCGCCGGGTTTCAGCTTGCCCTTGGGGTGAGACCAGTCGTCGTATTTCGGCCGGTGGACCAGGCACAGCTCCAGCTTCCCGCCGACCGGGGAGCGGCGCCACAGAACACAGCCCGCCGCCTGCACGGTGGTGTCGTTCGGATGGGTCACCGGTGGGTCACCGCCTCCTGGTCGTGGAGCGCCGACGGACTGTCCGCGGTCAGGGGGCGCCGACGGCCCGCTTCTGCCATGACTGCTGGAACGTGAACCTGGCCGCTTCCACCTCGTGCCGCTGGTCGGCGTGCAGCACGCCGAGCGCGTACGCCGTCGCCGGGGCGATACGCGGGGTGCGGGCCGCCGCGGCGGCCGCGGCCGCGGCCTCGGAGGCGTCCCGGTGCCGGTCGAGGGCCTGGCCGGCGGTCACCAGGCGCACGTCCACCGGCGCCGTGTCGCCCTGCAGCACCTCGCGGGTGTAGCGGTGCAGGCGCAGCAGCAGGCGGACCTGGTGCCAGGGGGCGTCCTGGGGGTGCGGGGCCGGGTCCGGGGACAGGCCGTGGATCAGGGCCTCCGCGTTGTAGGGGCTGCCCGCGGTCACCAGGGGCAGGCTCACCACGGCGTCGCGCAGGCGGTCCTCGGCGGCGGCCGCGAGGGGGTCGAGGGCGGTCGCGGAGGCAACGGGGGTGAGAGGCACCTCGCTGGCCAGTACGGCGATGCTGTCGGCGACCGCGTGGAAGCGGCTCGATCCCAGTGCCTGGAGGGCCGTCGAGTGGGCTCTGGTCCGGGCGAGCGTCAGCCGGCGGTCGAGCAGGGCGCCCGCCTTCGCCGCGCCGACCGTGAGGTTGCCGCGTTCCGGGGTCGCCCGGCCGTGCGGGGGGCCGACGGTGCCGGAGGCGCCGGGTTCCGCCGTGCCCACCGGTTCCGTCCCGGCGGAGCGACCGCCCGCGGCGGGGCCGGTCCGGCTGCCGGCGACCGCGGGGAGCGCCTGGGCGGGCAGGGCCGCGCCCGACAGCCTGTGCAGGGCGAGGAGCAGCCGCTCCAGGCGGGCTCCGTAGGCGTGCTCGGTGGTCAGCATGCCGGACAGCCACGCCAGTTCGGGGCGCAGGGACTCCGACCAGTCGGCGTCGAGCAGGGGACGGAAGGTGTGCAGGCTGCCGCTGATGCGGCGGACCGAGCGGCGCAGGGCGCGGGCCGCGTCGACGGAGTCCTCGGAGCCGTTGGCGGGCCCGCCGCCGGACTCCCGGTGCAGCCGCAGGGCACGGAGGAACTCCGTGGCCTGCGCCCGCAGATAGCCCGCGAGGGCGTCACCGGTGGGGGCGCCTCCCGGCCCGGGCGTCACCGGGAACTGGGGGGAGGGCCCGGCCGCGGACTCCGTCGGGTCAAGGTGTTGCTGTGCCACGCCGGCGCCTCCGGGCGTCTATGAGCATCTCCTGGACGTTGCGCAGGGGCTGGCCGTCCGCGTCGGTCGCGTGCCGGGTCCACTCCCCGTCCGGGCCGAGGTGCCAGGAGGCGGTGGTGTCGGACATACCGGTCTCCAGGAGCCGGTTGAGGGATGCGCGGTGTGCCGGGTCGGTGACCCTGACCAGGGCCTCGATACGGCGGTCGAGGTTGCGGTGCATCATGTCGGCGCTGCCGAACCACACTTCGGGTTCGCCGCCGTTGCCGAAGGAGAACACCCGCGAGTGTTCGAGGAAGCGGCCGAGGATGGAGCGGACCCGGATGTTCTCCGACAGGCCCGCCACACCCGGGCGCACCGCGCAGATGCCCCGCACCCACACGTCGACCGGAACGCCCACCTGGGACGCGCGGTACAGGGAGTCGATGAGGGCCTCGTCGACCATCGAGTTGACCTTGATGCGGATGAAGGCGGGCCGCCCGGCACGGTGGTGCTGGGCCTCCTTGTTGATCCGCGCGATCAGGCCGTCCCGCAGGGACTTGGGGGCGACGAGGAGGCGGCGGTAGGTCTCGCGGCGCGAGTAGCCGGACAGCCGGTTGAAGAGGTCGGAGAGGTCGGCGCCGACCTGCGGGTCCGCCGTCAGCAGGCCGAGGTCCTCGTAGAGGCGGGCCGTCTTCGGGTGGTAGTTGCCGGTGCCGACGTGGCAGTAGCGCCGGAGCGTGTCGCCCTCCTGGCGCACCACCAGGGACAGCTTGCAGTGGGTCTTGAGGCCGACCAGGCCGTAGACGACGTGGCAGCCGGCCTCCTCCAGCTTGCGCGCCCACTTGATGTTGGCGTGCTCGTCGAAGCGGGCCTTGATCTCGACCAGGACGAGGACCTGCTTGCCGGACTCGGCGGCGTCGATGAGCGCGTCGACTATCGGGGAGTCGCCCGAGGTGCGGTACAGGGTCTGCTTGATGGCGAGGACGTCGGGGTCGCCCGCCGCCTGCTCCAGGAACGCCTGCACGGAGGTGGAGAAGGAGTCGTAGGGGTGGTGCAGCAGCACGTCCCGGTTGCGCAGGGCCGCGAAGATGTCGGGCGCGGAGGCCGACTCCACCTCGGCGAGCTCGCGGTGGGTGCCGGCGATGAACTTCTGGTACTTCAGCTCCGGCCGGTCGAGGCTGTGGATGCGAAAGAGGCCGGTGAGGTCCAGGGGGCCGGGCAGCGGGTACACCTCCGCCTCGCTGATCTTCAGCTCCCGCACCAGCAGGTCGAGCACCTCGCGGTCGATGGACTCCTCGACCTCCAGACGCACCGGAGGCCCGAAGCGGCGCCGCATGAGCTCCTTCTCCAGCGCCTGGAGCAGGTTCTCCGCGTCGTCCTCCTCGACCTCGAGGTCCTCGTTGCGGGTGAGCCGGAACGCGTGGTGCTCCAGCACCTCCATGCCCGGGAACAGCTCCTCCAGGTGGGCGCCGATGACGTCCTCGATGGGGACGTAGCGGCCCGGGGAGCTCTCCAGGAACCGGGACAGCAGCGGGGGCACCTTGACGCGGGCGAAGTGGCGGTGGCCGCTGACCGGGTTGCGCACGATGACCGCGAGGTTGAGCGAGAGACCCGAGATGTACGGGAAGGGGTGCGCGGGGTCGACGGCCAGCGGGGTCAGCACCGGGAAGATCTGGTGCCGGAACAGTGTGAAGAGGCGGGCCTGTTCCTTCTCGGTCAGCTCGCTCCAGCGGACCAGGTGGATGCCCTCCTCCGCGAGGGCGGGGGCGACGTCCTCGTGGTAGCAGGCGGCGTGCCGGGCCATGAGTTCGCGTGAGCGGGCCCAGATCATCTCCAGTACCTCGCGGGGCTGGAGGCCGGACGCGGACCGGGTGGCGACACCGGTGGCGATACGGCGCTTCAGACCGGCGACCCGGACCATGAAGAACTCGTCCAGGTTGCTGGCGAAGATCGCGAGGAAGTTCGCGCGTTCGAGCAGGGGTGTGTTCGGGTCCTCGGCGAGTTCCAGGACGCGCTCGTTGAAGGCGAGCCAGCTGCGCTCCCGGTCGAGGAAACGGCCCTGCGGCAGCTGGGGACCGTCGTAGGGCGACTCCTCGTACTCGTCGAGGTCGGCATCGAGGTCGGGTTCCAGATCGGAGACCACCGCCGCCACCGTGTGCGGGCGGTGCGCGGCTATGGAGCCCACGGAGGGCTGCGCGTGCTGGACCTGTGCCTGGGCGTCTGGCTGGCTCATGGAGCCATTCTTCCGCGCCGAGAGGGAAATGGGCGCGTCGGAAAGCGCGGGAGGGAGCGCGGCGACAGCGCGGACGCCTGCGTTCTGCGTGATTCCCAGGGTTCCTTCGGGCGGCGGCGAAGGCTCTGGCACGGCGGGCTTCATTCGCCGAGCGTCGCAAGCTCGTCTGAACCACTGGTTACAGGGACATGGCGTGCGGGATATCTGGGGGCGGCTCACGGGCGTCCGCAGGGCCGCCCGCCGTACGTCCCTCCGCGGGGCGGAGGCGTACGACGGCCGGCGGGGTTCAGGCGGTACGGCGGCGCAGCAGCGCGAACGCGGCGGTGACGACCGCGGCGGCGACGGCCAGGACGATGCCGGTCTCCATGAGCTGGAGGGGCCAGTAGTGGGAGCGGGGGTGGTAGTCGGTGTAGAGGCCGACGGCGTCGAGGCGGTCGTAGAGGGCGGCGCAGTCCGGGACCGTGCTGCTGCCGCAGCGGGGCACGGCGAGGTGCTCGCCGGTGGAGGTGAGGACGCCCGTGGCGACGGTGATGCCCGAGCCGGGGGCGCCACCGCTGCGGAGATCGCCGACGGCGGTGACGGTGGGCCAGAGGTACGGCATGGTCAGGTGGGCCGCCGCCCACAGACAGGCGGTGGCGCACGCTCCGGTCACGAGCGCGCCGAGGGAGTTGCGCAGGACCAGACCCGCGAGGGCGCCGATGGCGAGACCGGCCAGGGCCAGGGCGACCAGGACGGGGCCGCCCGCGTAGAAGGTCGGCACGTCGGACCAGGGCTTGGCGGTGTCGATGCGGCCGTCGCCCGCCGACCAGGCCAGGTGGTGCAGCGGGACGAGCAGACCGGTGACCGCGGTGACCAGGGCGGCCGGCAGGGAGAGCTTCGTGGCGAGCCAGCGGGCCGGGGAGACGCCTTGGGTCCAGGCCAGCCGGGTGGTGCCGTTCTCCGTTTCGCGGCCGGTCAGCGCGCCGCCGGCCCAGGCTGCCACGAGGAACGGAAGCGCGACGAGGGCGGTCGTCGTGTACTGGTCGACGTTCTTGTAGCGCAGGATCGCGTCCTGGTCGTAGTGGCACCCGGCGCCCGTACGGCAGGCGTCGTACTGGTCCCAGGCCGCCGCCGCGGCGTCGGTGAGCGGGCCCCACAGCCACAGCAGCGCGGCGCCGAGCACGACGGCGAGAGCGGTCCACAGGTACAGGGCGGGGCGGTGCAGGCGCAGCAGCCAGCGGGCCAGTCGCGGTGCGGGCGAGCTGTGCTCGACGGCGGCCGGGGCGGGGGAGGTCAGGGTGCTCACGCGATGTTCTCCGGTGTCTTGGCCGGGCCGGCCGGGCTCAGGGCCGGCGCCTCGGGGTTGCGCAGATGGGCGAGGAGCAGCTCCTCCAGGGAGGGCGGGCCGGTCCGCCAGCCGGCCGGGAGCGGCCCCGCCGGGCGGATCAGCGCGGAGAGCTGACGGCCGGTGGTCCGGGACTCCACGACGGTGTGCGGCTCGAGAGGGGTGTCCGCGGGGACGGACACGCGCAGGTGCGCCTCGAGCAACTCGTCCAGTTCACCGGCCAGTCGGACCCGGCCGCCGCCGACCAGCAGGAGATGGTCGCAGGATTCCTCCAGCTCGGCGATGACGTGCGAGGACATCACGATCGTCGTGCCGTGCAGGGCCGCCTGGCCCATCAGCAGGCCCATCACCTCGTGCCGGGCCAGCGGATCGAGGTCGGCCATCGGCTCGTCCAGCAGGAGCAGTTCGGGTCGCTTGCCGAGGGCCAGGGCGAGCGCCACCCGGGTGCGCTGGCCGCCGGAGAGCGCGCGGATGCGCTTGTGCGGGTCGAGGTCGCCGGTGGTCACGATCCGCTCGGCTGTCCGCGCGTCCCAGCGGGCGGGGTTGAGGTCGGCGCCCATCCGCAGTGTCTCGGTGACCGTGAGCTGCGGGTACTGCGGCTTGTCCTGGGCGACGAAGCCGACGCGGGTGCGGGCGGCGGCCGGGTCGGTGCCGAGGACGGTGACCGTGCCCTCGGTCGGGGCCAGCAGTCCGGCGGTCAGGGCGAGCAGGGTGGACTTTCCGGAGCCGTTGGGCCCGACGACCGCGCAGACGCGGCCGGCGGGCAGCCGGAAGGAGCAGTCGCGCAGCGCCCAGCCCCCTCGTCGTCCGAACTGTTTGCCGAGGCCGGCGGCCTCCAGCGCGGTGTCGGCGGAGTCGGTCATGACGGGTCCCCCTGGGAGTGCGAGAGCGCGTGCGTGGCGGGCTGGGCGAAGTGCTTGTCGAGTACGGCGGTGAAGAGCGCGGCGGCGTCGTCCCGGTCCAGGCCGGCCTCGCGGGCGCGGGCCGCCCACGCCTCCAGCTCCCCGTGCAGCGGGGAGTCGGCCGGGGTGGTGCCGAGTGACCGCCGGACGAAGGTGCCGAGTCCCCGGCGCGCCTCGACCAGGCCCTCGCGCTCCAGCTCGCGGTAGGCCTTGAGCACGGTGTTGGGGTTGATGGCGGTGGCCTCGACGACCTCGCGGGCCGTGGGCAGCCGGTCGCCCGGTTCGAGGTGCCCCAGCCGCAGCGCCTGTTTGGTCTGCTGGACGATCTGGACGTAGGTGGCCACCCCGCTGTGCCGGTCGATGCGGTATTCCACCACTCGACAACACCCTTTCACTAATTGAGTAGTGAAAGGGTGTTGCAGATGGGGCCGGAAAGTCAAGCGTGGTTTCGTGAACCGATCGGCACCGCCGGTCCGATGAGGGGACGTGAGCGGAACGAGAAGCGACGGGGAACTGCTGCGGGCCATCGCCGCTGACGGGGACCGGCGCGCCTTCGAGGAGCTGTACCGGCGCTACGCGCCCTGGCTGACCGCCCGTCTGCGGGGCCGCTGTGCCGACGCCGGGATCGTCGACGACGTCGTACAGGAGACGTTCCTCGCGGTGTGGCGGGGCACGGCGCGCCATCGCGAGGACGGGAGCGCCGGGAGCGCCGGGGACGCCGCCGGATGGCTGTGGCGCATCGGGTCGCGGCGGCTGATCGACGTGCTGCGCGGCGACGGGGCACGCGGCCGGCTGCGGCAGGCACTGACGCGGCTGCGGCACCGGAACGAGGCGTCGGCGGAGGAACGCGTCCTCGCCGGGGTGGAGCACGGAGACCTCGCCGGGGCCCTGGTGCGGCTGTCGCCGGAACTGCGGGCGGTGCTCCAGGCCACGGTCATCGACGGGCTGACCACCCGTGAGGCGGCCGTCCTGCTCGGGATACCCCCGGGCACGGTCAAGACGCGGGCGATGCGGGCCCGTAAGCAACTGCGGGAGGCGCTGGCATGACCTGGCACGTGACCGAGGAGGACCTGCGGGCCTACGCCCAGAACGAGTTGGCGCCCCCCGCCCTGTGGTCCGCCGACACCCACCTCACCGCCTGCGCCCGGTGCCGGGCCGTCCTCGCCGAGGCCGGCGACACCGCCGCCCTCGACGCCGGATGGGAACGGCTGGACGCCGAACTGGACGCGCCCCGGCCGGGCCGGCTCGAGTCGCTCCTGGTGCGGCTCGGGGTGCCCGACCACATCGCGCGGCTGCTCGCGGCCGCGCCCGTGCTGCGCCGCTCCTGGCTGGGCGCGGTCGTCGCCGTGCTCGGCATGACCGTGCTCGCCACCCACACGGCCCGGACCACCGGCTCGCCCGCCCTCTTCCTCGCCCTCGCCCCGCTGCTGCCGCTCGGCGGCGTCGCCCTGTCGTACGGGCCCGCGCTGGACCCGACGTACGAGATGGCCGTCGTCTCGCCGACGCACGGCTTCCGGCTGCTGATGATCCGGACCGTCGCCGTGCTCGCCGCCGGGGTCGGCCTGAACGGGCTGGCCACCCTCGCCCTGCCCGGCTACGGGCTGAGCGCGCTCGGCTGGCTGCTGCCCGCGTTCGCCCTCACCTCGACCTCCCTCGCGCTGACCCCGCGCCTCGGACCGGTCCTCGCGCCCTCCGCCGTCGGCGTGGGCTGGGCCGTGCTGCTGCTCGTGGCACGCCAGGCCGCCGACGGCGGAACCCTCGCACCGTTCACCGCGGCCGGACAGGGCGTGGCCGCGGCAGTCGCCGCGCTCGCCGCCGGCCTGCTCTTCGCGGTACGCGACCGCTTCGATTTCTCCCAGAGGAGTGCCGCATGACCCCCACCGTCTCCGCCGCCGGGCTGTGCCTGCGTTACGGCGGTACCCGTGCCCTCGACGACGTGTCGCTACGGCTGACACGGGGCGTCACCGGGCTGCTCGGGCCCAACGGGGCGGGCAAGACGACCCTGTTGAGGGTGCTGGCCACGGCCGTGCCCGCCGATCAGGGGGCCTTCACCGTGCTCGGCCACGACCCGGGAACGGCGCTCGGCCGGCAGGAGGTGCGGCGCCGGCTCGGCTATCTGCCGCAGACACCCGGCTTCCACCCCGACTTCACGGCCTTCGAGTTCGTCGACTACGTGGCGATCCTGAAGGAGCTCACCGACCGCGCGGTACGCCACCGGGAGGTGCGGCGCGTCCTGGACCAGGTCGACCTCGCCGACATGCGCGGCAGGCGCATCAAGAAGCTGTCCGGCGGCATGCGGCAGCGGGTCGCGCTGGCCGCCGCGCTCGTCGGCGACCCAGACTTCCTCGTCCTCGACGAGCCGACCGTGGGACTCGACCCCGAACAGCGCATGCGGTTCCGGGAGTTGATCGCCGAGGCCGGAGAGGGCCGGACGGTCCTGCTGTCCACCCACCAGACCGAGGACGTGGCGATGCTCTGCCACCGGGTCCTGGTCATGGCGGACGGACACATCCACTTCGACGGCACCCCCGCCGAGCTGACCGCCCGGGCGGCCGGCCGGGTGTGGAGCAGCACCGAACGCGCCCCCGGCGCCAGGGCGGGCTGGCGCACCGGCACCGGCTCCTTCCGCAACGTGGGCGATCCACCCGGCGGCGCCGACCTCCTCGAACCCACCCTGGAGGACGGCTACCTGCTCACTCTCGACGGCACGGACGCGGAGGTGGCGGCATGAGTGGCACGCTCCTGGAGGCGGCGGCCCCGGCCGTCGTGACGACCCAGCCGAGCCGCTCCTGGGCGGCCGTGTTCACCCTCGCCCGTTTCGAGGCGCGCAAGCTGCTGTCGCGCGTCCTCGTCCTCCTCGCGCTGGCCGCGTACACCGGCTGGATCGTGTGGCGCACCCGGGACGCCTTCGACGGCTACCCGGCCCTCCAGGACGCCGACCGCGCCACCCAGGGCGGGCCGCTCCTCGTCGGCCTCGCGGTGCTGCTGTGCGTGAACCACGCGATGCTGCGCTCCAGGCGGCACGACACCGAACGGCACCTCGCCGTCCTGGTCCTCCAGCCGTGGCAGCGTACGGCCGCCCACGTGCTGTCGGTGGCCCCGGTCGCGGTGCTCGTCACCGTGGGCGTCGCCGTCCAGTTCGCCTGGCAGGCGCTGCGGCCCGGCGCGATCGGGCACGGCTCGCCGTCCGAACTGCTCGTCGGACCGCTGGTGGTGCTGCTGTTCGGGGCGGTCGGCGCGCTGCTCGCCCGGGTGCTGTCGTCGCTGATCACGGCCCCGCTACTGATCGTCTTCTGCCTGCTGGTGTTCCTCCTCGGCACGATCCCCTCCCCAGGCGACGACGGCACGAGGTGGCTGTACCCGGTGGTCGGCGAGAACACCGCCAAGACGCTGCCGTCCGACCTGCTGGGCCGGCCCGCCGCCTGGCACGCCCTCTACCTCCTCGGCCTGGCCCTGTCCGTGGCCCTGTGCGCGATCGTGGCCCATGCCGGCCGCACCCCGCACGCCCTCAAGGCCGTCCTCGGCGGCGCCCTCGTGCTGGCCGTGGTCGGCGGGGCCTGCCAGACGGCGGGCGTCCCGGCCGCGACGACCGCCGCCCGCGAACGGGCCTCGGTCACCCCGGAGAAGGAACAGACCTGCGTCCGCGAAGGCCGCTCGACGTACTGCGCCTTCCCCGAATGGACGCCCCGCACAGGCACCTGGGCCGGGATCGTGGACCAGGTCCAGTCCCTCGCCGGCGGCACCGCGGCCACGCGGCCCCTGCTCGTACGACAGCGCGTCGAGGCCCGGTACGGCCTCTCCAGCGACAGCGCCATCGACCCGCTCACCAAGCCCGGCCAGGTGAGCGTCGGCACCGCCTGGGGCGGCAACCGCGTCCCCGAGTTCGCGGCCGCCGTCGCCTCGGTCCTGGTGGCGGGCAAGGAGAAGGCGGGCGGCGAGATGTGCGACGGCCGGATGGTGACCGTCATGTGGCTGGCGCTCGGCGCGCAGTCCGACCCGGTGGCCTCCTTCCGCAACGTGCGCCTCGACGACAGCGTGACCGGATCGGCCATCGTCCTCTCCCCGACCGACCCCCTGTCCATGACGACCGCTCAGACGGAGGTCGTACGGGAACTGTTCGACCGCCCGCGCGCCGAGGTGACGGCGAAGGTGAAGGCGAACTGGACGGAGCTGACGTCCGCGAAGGTGACCGCGGCACGCGCGGCGGAACTGCTGGGCGTGGCCGTGCCGAAGGGCGAGGACCAGTGCGACGAGTGACACCGCGGACGGAGCGCGAGACGGAGCCCCAGACGACGAACTCCGTGACGGCCGAGGCCAGGACGCGCGGCTTCGCGGTGTGGCGGGCCCTGGTCGCCCCGGTCCGGCGCACGCTGCCGTGGGGGATGCTGGGCGCCGGCGGCGCCGCGGGACTGCTGCTCGCCGCACTGCCGCGGCTGTTCGAGGGTGGCTTCAACGCCTGGCTGACGCTCAACCTGCTGCGGGCCGCCGCCCTCGCGTTCGCGATGGGCCTGGCGTTCCTGCTGGACGACCCGGCCCGCGACACCACGGCAGCGGTACCGACCCCCCGGCCGGTCCGCCAGACGCTGCGGGCGGCCCTCGTCGCCCCACTCGCCGCGCTGTGGTGGACGGCCGCACTGCTCCTGGTCCCGGCGGAGCTGCGGCCCCCGGTGGGGGGCATCACCCTGGAGGCGGCCGCGACGCTCACCCTCGCCCTGGCCGCCGCGGCGGCAGCCCTGCGGTTCGGCCGGCAACCGCGGCCGGGCATCCCGGTGGCGGCCGGCCTCCTCTTCACCGCCACCCTCGCCCCGCTGCTCCTGCCGAACCGCTGGACCCTTTTCGCGATCCCGAAGGCCGCCAACTGGCAGGCGGCACACGACCGCTGGTCGGCGGTGCTGGTCGCGGCGGTGGTGGTGTGGGCGGCCTGCGGCCCGGAGCCGCTGCGACGGAGACGGTTCGGCAGGTTTTTCAGCCCGTCCGGCGCTTGAGGACGAGGCCGTTCAGGCCGAGGCGAGGGGCTGGGGGCGGCAGCCCCCAGCAAGACCCCCACCGGCGCCGGTGACCGACGAACCGGCGCCGACCGTCACGTCTCCGTCCGGTACATCAGGTCCGTCTCGTACGTCGCGAACCCCAACCGCTCGTACACGGCCACAGCCGCCTTGTTGTCGGCATCGACGTACAGCATCGCCGCGGGCAGCGCCTGACCCGCCAGATGCCGCAGCCCCACCGTGGTGAGGGCCTTGCCCAGCCCCCCGCCCTGCGCCCCCGGCCGCACACCGAGGACGTACACCTCACCCAGCCGTTCCTCCGCGTGGACCTTGGTCCAGTGGAAGCCAGCCAGTTCGTCGCCCCGGAAGGCGAGGAAGAAGCCCGCCGGGTCGAACCACGGTTCCCCCATCCGGTCCTCCAGGTCCCGTTGGGTGAGGGACCCCTGCTCGGGATGGTGGGCGAAGGCGGCGGCGTTGACGGCGAGCCAGGCCGCGTCGTCGACGCCGGGCACGAAGGTACGTACGGTCACGCCCTCGGGGAACACCGGCTCGGGCAGGTCGAGGTCGTCCAACGAGCGCCGCATCTGCCGCAGTTCGCGGAACAGGGTGAGCCCCAGGACCTGGGCGAGGTGCCGGGCGGCGGAGTGGCCGCCGTGCGCCCACACCCGCAGCCGTTTGCCGGACGCGGCCAGCAGCGCGGCGCCGAGGGCCCGCCCGTGCCCGTGTCCGCGGTGCCCGGGGTGTACGACCAGTTCGGCGGCCGGTGCCTCGACGGGGTCGGTGTCCTCGAGCTGGGCGTAGCCGATGAGCTCGTCGCCGACGGTCAGCAGCAGATGAGCCACTCCCGGGCGTTCGCCGCCGCGCAACTGGAGCCGTCCCTGTTCGGACACCGCCTGCTGTCCGTCTTCCCGGGCGGCCTCGGCGAGCAGTCCGAGCACGGCGTCGGTCTGCTCGGGGGAGAGCGCGGAGCGGGTTTCGATGGAGCGGGGGATACCGGGCCGTTCGGCGTCGTCGCTGGTCATGCGTACGAGGGTACGGGGAGGGGCCCGCAAAGTGGCGGCAAAGGGTTGGGTAAAGGGAAACCAGGATGTAACCGCGAACCCCCTGTCGCGCTACGCGCGTTGACTCTAGGCTGCGCCGGACGGGGGCCACGATCTCAGCCAACACACAGGGGGGCGAATGCCAGCCATGTCCCAGCCGTCGCGCGACCGCCGCAGACGTCGTACGTACCGAGTTCTCGCCGCGGCCGGCGCTCTGGTCACCGTCGGTGCCCTGGCCGCCGCGCTGCCGGCGACGGCGTCCGCCGGCGAGGGCCACGGCAAGCCGGGCGGTCACAAGCCGAGCCGCTACCAGGACGTACAACTGCTGTCCTTCAACGACCTGCACGGCAACCTGGAGCCGCCGTCCGGTTCCTCCGGCCGGGTCACCGAGCTCCAGGCGGACGGCACGACGAAGACCATCGACGCGGGTGGTGTCGAGTACCTCGCGACCCATCTGCGCGAGGCCCGCAAGGGCAACCCCTACTCCATCACCGCGGCCGGCGGCGACATGGTCGGCGCGTCCCCGCTGATCTCGGGCCTCTTCCACGACGAGCCCACCATCGAGGCGCTGAACAAGCTCGACCTCGACGTGACCAGCGTCGGCAACCACGAGTTCGACGAGGGCGCCAAGGAACTGGCCCGGCTGCAGAACGGCGGCTGCCACCCGACCGCCGGCTGCTACACGGACAAGAGGTTCGAGGGCGCCGACTTCCCCTACCTCGCCGCCAACGTCCTCGACCAGAAGACCGGCAAGCCGATCCTCAAGCCCTACTGGGTGTGGAAGAAGAAGGACGTCAAGGTCGGCTTCATCGGCGTGACCCTGGAGGGCACCCCGGGCATCGTCTCGGCCGACGGCGTCAAGGGCCTCACCTTCAAGGACGAGGTCGAGACGATCAACAAGTACGCCAAGGTGCTGCAGAAGCAGGGCGTCAAGTCGATCGTCGCGCTCATCCACGAGGGCGGCCTGCCGTCCTCCGGCTCGTACAACTACGACTGCGACTCGCCGGGCGCGGGCGCCGGTGTCTCCGGCCCCATCGTCGACATCGCCAAGAACATCACGCCGTCGGTGGACGCCCTGGTGACGGGCCACACCCACACCGCGTACGTCTGCACCATCCCCGACCCGTCGGGCAAGCCCCGCATGGTCACCTCGGCCGCGTCCTTCGGCCGCCTCTACACCGACACCACCCTCACTTACGACCGTCGCACGGGTGACATCGCCCGTACGGCCGTGACGTCGGCGAACCACGTGGTCACCCGGGACGTCCCCAAGGCGACCGACCTGACCGAGCTGATCAGCAGGTGGAACACCCTCGCCGCGCCCATCGGCAACCGGGCGATCGGCTACATCTCCGCCGACATCCCGAACACCGGCACCGAGTCCCCCATGGGTGACCTGATCGCCGACGCGCAGCTCGCCCACGGCAAGTCCCTCGACGCCGGGACGGACCTGGCGCTGATGAACCCGGGCGGTGTCCGGGCCGGGCTGACCTACGCGGCCAAGGGTGCCGAGGGCGACGGCGTGGTGACGTACGCCGAGGGCTTCACCGTCCAGCCCTTCGCCAACACCGTGAACCTCCAGGACTTCACCGGCGCCCAGGTCGTCCAGGCGCTCAAGGAGCAGGTGAGCGGCGTGAACGCGAGCGCGCCGAAGATCCTTCAGGTCTCCTCCGGTCTGACGTACACGCTGGACCTGACGAAGACGGGCGCCGACCGGGTCGTCGCCGACTCCGTCAAGCTCAACGGCGCGGCCATCGACCCGTCCGCCACCTACCGGGTCGCGACCAACAGCTTCCTCGCGGGCGGCGGCGACGGCTTCACCACCCTGGGCCAGGGCACCAACGACCTCGTCGGCTCGGACGACCTCGCGGCCCTGGAGCAGTACCTGACGGCCAACTCCTCGGCCACCAGCCCGATCGCGCCGCCGGCCGCCGACCGGATCACGATCGTGCAGTAGAGCGCGGGCAGTTGCCTCGCGGTGGCTCCCGTGCGGGGGGCGGATTCCCGTGAGGTGGATCGCACAACGGGGGTACGGGTTGCGGGTGGGGCCGGTACGCATGGTCGGATGGATCGATGCGTACCCCCCACCCCATACCGGCGCATCAGCACCCCCGCAATCCCTACGAACAGCTCGCCGCCCTCGACGACGAGCCTCCGGAAGACTTCTTCCCCGACGAAGGCCGCCCGCCGCCGGAACCCGGGAGCGGCCAGCCCGGGAGCGACGGGCCCGGGAGTGACGAGCCCGAGAGCGACTGGGTCCCGCCCAACCACCGTCGAGGGGGCCGTCGGCGCAGGGGCAGGTTCGCGGGCCTGCCCCTCGCCGCGAAGGCGGTGGTGGGCCTGGCCGTCCTCGCCGCCTTCCTCGCCCTCGCCGACCGCTGGGCCCTGCTCTACGCCGAGCACAAGGCGGCGGACACCCTCAAGGACCAGCTCGGGCTGGCCGCCGCCCCCGAGGTCGAGATCGACGGCTTCCCCTTCCTCACCCAACTCGCCGACGACCGCCTGGACTCGGTGCGGGTGACCGTGCCGGACGTGGCGGCCGACCGGGTCTCGCTCGCCGAGGTGTCGGCGACGGCGAAGGGTGTACGGCTCGACGCCGACGGCGCGACCGCCGTACGTGGCGCCCGCATCCCCGAACTCCAGGGCGACGTCCTGCTGTCCTTCGACGATCTGAACCGCGAACTCGGCTCGTCCCAGGTCACGTTCACCGGCGACGGCCCCGACCGGGTCCGGGCGCGCGGCACGCTGCCCGTCGCCGGACACGACCTGCTGCTGCGGGCGGACGCGCGGATCCGCCGGAACGGTGACCGGGCCGTCTCCACGCAGATCGGCGGAATGCGCCTGGACATCGGGGACCTGGCGACGTACCGGCCGGGCACCCGCGCCTCGGAGGGCCTGCATCTGACGCCCGGGGCGGCCGCCCACCTGGCCCACGAGACCCGCAAGGCGAAGGCCCTGCTGTCGGTCCCGTCGGTCGTCCGCGCGCTGGGTGTCCCCGACTCCGCCGTACGCGAGGCGCTGCGCGACGACGACAGGCTCGCCACCCTGACCGGCACCCCACGCTTCGCCCACCGGGCCGTCCGCCTCAACCTCGTCGACCTGGCCGCGGCCCACCCGGAGCTCCTGGAGCGTCTGGGCCTGGACCCCGCCCTCCTCGACGCCCTCAGCCGGCTCACCCGCCCGGTCCTCACCGACCGGCTCTCCCTGGGCTTCCGGCTGCCGAAGCCGGAGCAGGGGGAGGTACGGCTGCGGGATGTGCGGGTGGAGGAGGACGGGATCAGGGTGCGCCTGAGCGGGGCGGGGCTGGCGTTCGGCCGCTGACCGCCCGGCCCGTATTAAAACCTGTGTGAGTCCGGGTTTGGTTCCGTGGGCCGCCTGAAAACTGTCTCAGGCGCAATTCATCGAGGTCTCAGCGGAATTGGCTTTTTCCGGCTTCGGGGTCCCGTAGTGTTTTCCATGTCGACAGCGAACGACGCGAAAGCGAAGAACGCGAACGGCAGAGGGAATTCACCCGCACCGACCCGCACGGACGAAGGAGACAGTCATGAGCTTCCATAAGATCGCCCCGGTGAAGAAGGGCCGCAAGCACGCTGCCCCGATCGTCAAGAAGAAGGTCGTCAAGAAGGCCGCGCCCAAGCGCCGCCCGGTCGCCCACAAGGGCTGACGAAGACCCTTCGGGGACTTACGAAGAATTCACCTGAGTAAATCCAAGTAATTCATAGGCAATTGCAGCAGATCGGTAGAAGGACTGTTGCAGAGCAGTGACGGAGAGGGAATTTCCCATGAGCTTCCACAAGATCGCCCCGGTGAAGAAGAACCGCAAGCCCGCCGCCCCGGCCCCGAGGCGCGCCGCGAAGCCCGCGCCCAGGAAGGCCGCCCCGAAGCGCCGCCCGGTCGCGCACAAGGGTTGAGTGCCGGAGGGCTGAGGCCCGTCACGAGGCGGGGTCGACGGTCGGCGAGCGTGCTCGCCCCGTGGCCCCGCCTCGGCCATGTCCGCGAGAGCAGGAGAGGACGTTGTCGACCATGAGGGAAGTCCGGCGGGCCTTCCGCCGTTTCTGGCCGCTGACCCGCGGCGACCGCGGGTGGCTGGTGGTGATCGTGTCGTGCGTGGTGGTGTCCGCGCTCGCCGAGACCGCCTCGATCCTGCTGTTCGCGCAGCTCACCGACAACGCCCTGAAGGCCGGCTCGCTCGCGGCCTTCTGGGGCCCGGCCGGAGCCTGGCTGGGTGTCGCCGCACTGGGCGCGCTGGTCGGTTACCTCGGCAACTCGCTGGCGACCTGGACCGCGGAGAGATTCGTCCTGCGGCTGCGGGCGGGTGTGTTCGGCCATGTCCAGGACCTGCCCCCGCACTTCTTCCAGAAGCACCGGCAGGGCGACCTGGTCGAGCGGCTCACCGGTGACGTCGAGGCGATCGAGCAGATGGTCGTGTCGGGAGTCGTCGGCACGGTCTCCGCGGCCTTCTCCGCCGTCTTCTACGCCTGCGCCGCCCTCTACCTCCGCTGGGACCTGGCCCTGGCCACCTTCGTCCTGGCCCCCCTCTTCCTGCTCGCCGCCCGCCGCTTCTCCGGCCGTATCCGGCAGACCTCCCGGGACGAGCGGGTCGCCGACGGCGCGATCACCTCGGTGGTGGAGGAGTCGCTCGGCAACGTCGTCCTCACCCAGGCGTACAACCGCCGCCGGGACGAGGAGAGGCGGCTCGACCGCGAGGCCCGCGCCTGGCTGCGGGCGAGCGTGCGCGGGGCGCGGCTGAGCGAGATGTACGAGCAGTTCGTCGAGGTCGTCGAGACGGTGTGCGTGCTCACCGTGATCGGCCTCGGGGTGTGGGAGATCTCCGCCGGCCGCATGACCCTGGGCCAGCTCCTCGCCTTCGCCGCCTTCGTCGGTTACCTCTACCCGCCGGTCCGCAGCCTCGGCCGGCTCGGCCTGACCCTCACCGCGGCCACGGCCGGCGCGGAACGCCTCGGCGAGATCCTGGACGCCGAACCCGCCGTCACCGACCCCGCCGAACCCGTCCCGGCCTGGCCCGTCCGCGGCTGGGTCGGCTTCCACGGCGTCACCTTCGGCTACCCCGGAGCCCACCGCGCGTCCCTCGACGAGGTCAGCCTCACCGTCGCCCCCGGCGAACTGGTGATCGTGACCGGCCCGAGCGGCGCCGGCAAGTCCACCCTGTCCAAGCTCCTCACCCGCTTCTACGACCCCTCCGCGGGCGTGATCTGCCTGGACGGCGTCCCTCTCACCGACGTACCGCTGGAGTTCCTGCGCGAGAACGTCGCCCTGCTGCCGCAGGAGACGCTGATCCTCAACGGCACCATCCGCGAGAACATCGCCTGCGGCCGCCCCGGCGCGAGCGACGCGGAGATCGAGCGGGCGGCACGGTCGGCCGCGGCGCACGACTTCGTCACCGCACTGCCCGAGGGCTACGACACCGGGATCGCCCCCGGCACGGCGGCCCTGTCCGGCGGCCAGCTGAAGCGGATCACCATCGCCCGCGCGATGCTGCGCGGGGCACCCGTCCTGGTCCTCGACGAGCCGACGGCCGGCCTCGACTCGGTCGCCGCCCGCCAGGTCGTACAGCCCCTGCGCCGCCTCATGTCCGGCCGTACGACGATCATGATCACCCACGACCTGAGCCTCGCCCCCGACGCCGACCGCATCCTGGTCGTCGACCGGGGGCGCCTGGTGGAGACGGGCACCCACGCGGAACTGGTCGCCAGGGACGGCGCGTACGCCCGGCTGGCAGGACCGCTGCCCCCAGCCCTCACCGGCCGACCGGACGACACCCTGACGCTCGGGCGACGTCCGGCCGGCGGCTGGAGCGTGTCCGCGACCTGAGCGGTCCGACAGGCCCCGCGGCCGTCAGGAAGAGGTGGGCGTCCAGTCGCCCAGCCAGTCCGCGACCTCCTGGCCGGCGGCCTGGGCGTCGGTCAGCTGCGGGCGGTCGGAGCTCGCCGTGCCCGCGCCCGCGCCGCTGTTCCCGTACTCGGCGAAGCGGTCGTCCTTCCAGGAGAATCCGCTCATGTCGGTCCACGGAGTGGTCCGGATCGCGGCGCTCAGAGAGGTGTTGCGGACGGTGGTCTGCGGGTCGAGGGTCGTGTCCCCGCCGGCGTGCCAGGGCCGGCCGAGATAGAAGCCGCGGTCGGAGACGTCGCCGTTCACCGTGGAGTTGGCGATGAGGATGCCCTTGCGGCCGGCGGCGGTGCTGGGGGCGGTGACATAGCCGGCCGAGGTGCCGTTCCAGCGCTTCTTCAGGGTGATGACCGACTTGTCGATCACCGCGGTGGCGCGGCCGAAGACGAAGTCGACGTTGCCGACGACGTAGGAGTTGGTCATGTAGACCCGGCCCAGCTTCTCCTTGGCCGCGGTGTCCACCAGCAGCGTGTCCTGGTCGCCGCTGACGATGACCCCGTCGAGGAACACCTTGTCGGCGGAGGTGCGCAGGGCGACCGCCTGGCTGGCGATGTCCTGGTGGGCGGCCTCGTCGAAGTCGTTGGAGATGGTCAGGTTGCGGGCCTGGAAGTCGTCCGCGTCGACGGCGACGGTGGCACTGCCGCCGGTGCCGTACGTGCCCGAGCCGTCGGGCTTCGGCGTACCGGACGCGTTGTCGTAGACGATCGTGGTGTCCTTGCGGCTGCCGCCGGTGCCCCGGATGGTGACGTGCGGCTTGTTGGACGGGACCTTGACCAGCTCGCGGTAGGTGCCCGGCTTGACGGCGATCACGACACGGGAGGGGTTGTTCGCGGGGACGGCGTTCACGGCGGCCTGGACGGTCGTGTACTGGCCGCTGCCGTCCTTGGCCACGGTGAGGGTGGTGGCGGCCGCTTTGGTGGTGGTGGTCGTGGTCGCCGTCGTACCGATGGAAGTACGCGGTCCCGCACCGGACCTGAGCAGCGCCGGCACGTCGGCGGCCTTGTCCGGGGTGTAGCCGTAGAAGCTCTTCGGATCCCAGGCCGCGCCCGTGCCGCCGCTCTCGTTCCTGCCGGTCGTGCCGGAGAAGACGTTGCCGCGCTGGACGAGGGTGGCGGTGGCGTCCCGGACGACCGGGTTGGTGAGCCCCTGGAAGTAGGAGTTCTCCAGCACCATGTTCGTGCCGCCGCGCGAGTAGTTGCCGTAGGACGACGTGATGTCCGTCCCCGCCTCGTCCTCCAGGAAGTTGTTGTAGAGGTGCGCGTGGGCGACGTTGTCCGTGGAGGGGTTGCGCTGCTCGGTCTCGCGGATCCAGTTGTGGTGGATCGTGAGGTCGGCGGTCACGTTGTCGGTCCAGCCGATGCCGAACGCCTTGTTGTCCTGGCTCAGCTTGTTCCAGGACACGGTCAGGTAGGTGGTGTCCTTGCGGCTGTCGATGAGCCCGTCGGCCATGTGCCGGATGTCGTTGTGGTCGATCCAGACGTGGTGTGCGCCGTCCATCTGGATGCCGTCGTAGTCGTGCTCCTTGTCGTTCCACACGCCCTGGTACGCGTCCCGGATGGTGAGGTTCCGGATGATCACGTTGTGGACCCCCGCGCCGAGGAAGAACCCGCCGCCGACGATCTGGCCGGACGTCCCGGAGCCGACGACGGTCTTGTCCGACTGGACCTTGATCTCCTTCCCGACCGGATCCATGGTGATCGTCGCCGCGACGACGATGACGTACGGCTCGGCGGCCGTCGCGTACTTCTCCAGGTCGGCGAGCGTCCTCACCGTCACGGTCCTGCCGTCCCGGCCGCCGTACGTCCCGTTCTGGCCCAGGGCGTTCACCGACGCGAAGCCGTCCGCGGTGGCGGTGGCCCAGGCGGGGGCGGTGGCCGCGGAGGCCGTGGGCCGTACGTCCTCGCCGAACACGCCGAACACGGTGCCATATGCGAGAGCGCCGGCGGAGGTCAGCGCCAGGGGGACACCGACCGTCAGTGCGGTCTTCCGCCTCCGATGCCGGGGCCTGTTGCGGTTCTCAGTCACGGGCTGCTTCCGATCAGGTCAAGTGAGGGGTTACGTCACTTGCTGGTCGCAGCTGGTGGGGGAAAGGTTGCCGGAACCGCCCGCCGGGATCAGGCGTCGGCAGGACCCCCGGGCGGAGGCGTGGGCGCTCCCGGCAGACGGATCGTGGCGATCGTGCCGCCGCCGTCGGCCTGCGTCAGGGACACCTCGCCGCCCGCCTGCTGGACCGTGCGGGCCACGATCGACAGGCCGAGGCCGGAGCCGGGCAGGGCGCGGGCGCTCGGGGAGCGCCAGAAGCGGTCGAAGACGTGCGGGAGTTCGTCGGCGGGGATGCCGGGGCCGTGGTCGCGGACGGTCAGGACGCCGCCGCCGAGCCGCACGTCCACCGTGCCGCCCTCCGGGCTGAACTTCACCGCGTTGTCGAGGATGTTGACCACCGCGCGCTCCAGGGCGGACGGCTCCGCCCGTACGTACCAGGGCTGCACGTCGGCGGTGATCGTCAGCTCGGGACCGCGCAGACGGGCCCGGCGCAGGGCCGACTCGACGACGTCCTGCCAGGCCAGCACCCGCGTCTTGCCCGTGTGCGAGCCCGTGTCCGGCCGCGACAGCTCCTGCAGGTCGCCGATCAGCGCGGCCAGCTCGGTCATCTGCGCCTTGACCGAGGAGAGCAGCGCCTTCCGGTCGGCGGCGGGAATCGGCCTGCCGATCTCCTCGCTCCGGCTGAGG
This sequence comes from Streptomyces sp. NBC_00289, assembly GCF_041435115.1. Lineage (NCBI taxonomy): Bacteria > Bacillati > Actinomycetota > Actinomycetes > Kitasatosporales > Streptomycetaceae > Streptomyces > Streptomyces sp. NBC_00289. The sequence continues at coordinate 5,474,163 of NZ_CP108046.1, forward strand.
AGCTCGATGTTCGTACGGAGGGAGGTGAGGGGCGTACGGAGCTCGTGGCCCGCGTCCGCGATGAGCTGCTGTTGCAGCTCGCGGGAGTTCGCGAGGGAGGAGGTCATCGAGTTGAAGGAACGGGAGAGGCGGGCGACTTCGTCCTCGCTGTCCTCCTCCACGGGGATGCGGATACTCAAGTCCTCAGTGCGTGCCACGTGTTCGACGGCCTCGGTGAGCTTGTCGACGGGACGCAGACCCGCGCGGGCGACTGCCAGGCCGGCGGCGCCCGCTCCGATGACGCCGATGCCGGAGACGAGGAGGAGGATGAGGGCGAGTTCGTTGAGGGTGGACTGGGTTCCCTCGAGCGGGACAGCGACGACGAAGGCGTAGTTCGCGACCACGCCCTGGGTGACGGGGCCCTCCTTGATGAGTACCGCCGTGGTCATCACGCGTACCGCGTTGCCGTCGCTGTCAGAGCCGTTGCGGAAGGTCTCGGAGCCGACTTCGGGATTCTTGGCCACGGCCTTGTCCTGGCCGGTGACCTTCACCTGAGCCATGGAACCGGGCAGCAGACAGACCTTGCCCTCAGCACTGATGATCTGCGCGTAGCCCCTGAGCCGCCCCCCGCCGAACTCGTTCGACGACGGTTCCTGAAGACAGGACTTGGTGAGCTGCGTGAACTCATCCGCGGACATGCCGTGGAACGACGACTGCAAGTCGTTGTTCAGCTCCCCGTACAACTTCCCCTGCACGATGAACCAACACGTCACCGAAACCGCCGCCACCGCGAACGCCACCGCCGCCGCGACCAGCATGGCGAGGCGGGACCGGATCGGCAGGGAGCGGAACCGGCGTGCGAGCCTGTTCACTCCGCCCCGCCCTGTCGCAGCACGTACCCCACGCCACGCACCGTGTGCACGAGCCGGGACTCGCCGCCCGACTCCGTCTTGCGGCGCAGGTACATGACGTACACGTCGAGGGAGTTGGACGAGGGCTCGAAGTCGAAGCCCCAGACCGCCTTCAGGATCTGCTCGCGGGTGAGGACCTGGCGCGGGTGGGCCATGAACATCTCGAGCAGGGTGAACTCCGTGCGGGTCAGTTCCACGGGCCGGCCGGCCCGGGTGACCTCCCGGGTCGCCAGGTCCATGCGGAGGTCGCCGAAGGTGAGGGCGTCGTCCGCCTCGACGCTGTCGGCCAGCGCAGCCGCGTACGAGCTGCGCCGCAGCAACGCGCGGACCCGGGCGAAGAGTTCGTCCAGCTCGAAGGGCTTGACCAGGTAGTCGTCCGCACCGGCGTCCAGGCCCGTCACGCGGTCGCCGACCGTGTCGCGGGCGGTCAGCATCAGGATCGGCGTCGTGGTGCCCGCGCCGCGCATCCGGCGGGCGGCGGTCAGACCGTCCATGCGCGGCATCTGGATGTCGAGGACCACCAGGTCGGGCTGGTAGACGGTCGCCTTCTCCAGCGCGTCCGCGCCGTCCACGGCGACCTCCGTGTCGTACCCCTCGAAGGCGAGGCTGCGCTGGAGTGCCTCGCGCACCGCGGGCTCGTCGTCGACGATCAGGATGCGCTGGGTGTCACGGTCGCCATCGGCGGGGCTCATGGGCTTCGGGTCCTAGGGTGCGGTGGGACGGGCACGAGGGCTGAACGCTCTCAGCCTCGCATGCTTCCCGGCTGGCGAGTGAGGCGAAGGGCTGGGCGGAATCAGCCGCGCATCGCCGCGAGCCGGTTCAGCCGCACCTTGCGGCGGTGCGGGCGGGCGGCGGTGGTGCGCAGGCCCATCAGCTGCGGGGGAGCCAGCTCCGGCGCCCGCGAGGCCTGCGCCCGTGTCACCGGCGCGTGGAGGTCGTACGCCACCTCGAAGGCCAGGGCGAGGTCGGCCGGGCCGGTACCGGCCACCGTGTGCGAAACCTGCTTGATCATGACGTACTCCCTGCTGGTTCGGTGCCGAGTCGGGGGGCGGGTCAGCTGTCGGAGCCGCCGGCCCGCAGCGTGTTCAGGTCGGCCTTGACGGTGTTGATCGGGATGGAGAAGCCGAGCCCGGCGCTGCCGGCGGTCGAGGAGTCGGAGCCGGCGGAGTACATCGCGGAGTTGATGCCGACGATGTTGCCGTTCATGTCGATCAGTGCGCCGCCGGAGTTGCCGGGGTTGAGGGAGGCGTCCGTCTGGAGCGCCTTGTACGTCGTCGTGGAGGAGCCGGTCTGGCCGTTGAACTGCTGGCCGCCGAACTCGAACGGCCACTGACCGCTGCCGTTGCCGCCGCCCTGGCCCTGCTGCTGGCTCTCGTCCGTCGAGACGGTCACGTCACGGTCGAGGGCGGAGACGATGCCGCTGGTGACGGTGCCGGTCAGGCCCTCGGGGGAGCCGATCGCCACGACCGTGTCGCCGACCTGCACGCCGTCGGAGTTGCCCAGGGTCGCCGTCTTCAGGCCGGAGGCGTTCTCCAGCTTGATCAGGGCGAGGTCCTTCTTGCTGTCGGTGCCGACGACCTTCGCCGTGTACTCCTTGCCGTCGCTGGTCTTCACCTTGATCGACGTGGCACCGGAGATGACGTGGTTGTTGGTGATGATCTCGCCGCCGCTGGTGATGATCACGCCGGAGCCGGTGGACTCGCCGGCGTTCGAGGTGGCGTTGATCTCGACGATGCTCGGGCTGACCGCCGCGGCGATCGCGGCGATGTCGCCCTTCTTGCTGGAGGGCACCACGTTGGTGCTGGTGCTGCTGCTGGCGGCGACGGTGTCGTTGCCGGTCAGCTCCTGGACGGCGTAGGCGGTACCGCCGCCGACGGCTGCCGCGACGAGCGCCACGGCGGCGAGCAGCGCCATCGGTCCCCGGGTCCGCTTCCTCTTCGGCGCGGGCTCGGCCGGGATCGCGGTGAGGAGTGCCGTACCGCCGCCGCTGCCGTCACCACCCTGCGCGCCGCCGTACCCGCCGGCCTGCGGGTGACCGTAGGCGCCGGCGGCCGGGCCGGGCTGCGCGGTGGCGTACCCGGCCTGGGGGCCGCTCTCGGCGGTGAAGGAGGCCGGGGCCGCGGAGTGGGAGGCCTGCGCGGGCCACACCGTGGTGCCGGGCTCCACGGTGACCGGCTGCGCCGGGTCGTGGGCCGGCGGGGGCGGCCACTCGGGGTCGACGGGGGAAGAGGCATGCTGCTGCTGGGGGTACGCGGTCTGGTCGCCGTGACCCTGGGGGTGCTCGTACTCGCCGCTGCGGCGGAAGCTCTCGGTCATGGAACAGAGCTTGTCCGGTGACCATGAGAGCTTGCTGAGTGCTCCCTGAGAAGCCCGGCAGAACCTCGTATGCCCGATGTAAAGGTCGTCCTCGCGGCTTGGCGAGGTCTCTCAGACAACCCTCAGGAAACGGTGTGAAGCCTCACACGCAGCCGCAGGAGCTGCGCGTCACCAGCCGGGAGGGGAACACCTTCAGCCGCTCGCGGCGCGATCCCGTGACCCGCACCCCGTCGTCGAGGACGAGGTCGACCGCCGACCGGGCCATGGCCGAGCGGTCCGACGCGATCGTGGTCAGCGGCGGGTCCGCCAGCGCGGCTTCCTTGATGTCGTCGAAGCCGGCGACCGCCAGCTCGCCCGGCACCTCGATGCGCAGTTCGCGGGCCGCGCGCAGCACGCCGATCGCCTGGTCGTCGGTGGAGCAGAAGACCGCGGGCGGACGGTCGGGCCCGGCGAGGAACTCCAGGGCGACCCGATAGGCGTCGTAGCGGTTGTACGGGGCCTCGATGAGCCGGTCCTCGGTGGCGAGACCGGCCTCCTTCATCGCGCGCCGCCATCCCTCGACGTGGTCGGAGACCGGGTCGCCGACCGCCGGGGTGTCCGCGGTGCCGCCCATACAGGCCACGTACTCGTAGCCGTGCTCGAGGAGGTGACGGACGGCGAGCTGGGCGCCGCCCAGGTCGTCCGTGACGACGGCGACGTCGTCGATGGCCTCGGGCCGCTCGTGCAGCAGGACCACCCTGGCGTCCCAGGCGTCGATCTCGGCGGCGGCCAGGTCGTTCAGCGCGTGGCTGACCAGGATGAGTCCGGACACCCGCATGCCCAGGAAGGCCCGCAGGTAGTGGACCTCGCGTTCGGCCACGTAGTCGGAGTTGCCGACGAGGACCATCTTTCCGCGCTCGGACGCCGCCTGTTCGACGGCGTGCGCCATCTCCCCGAAGAAGGGCTGGCGCGCGTCCGGCACGATCAGGCCTATGAGGTCCGTGCGCCGCGAGGCCATGGCCTGCGCCACCCGGTCCGGCCGGTACGACAGTTCCTTGATCGCGGCGAGGACACGCTCGCGCGTGGCCGGTGCGACCGGCCGGGGTCCGTTGTTGATGACATAACTGACCACGGCAGTGGATGTCCCTGCCAGCCGCGCTACGTCATCCCGAGTCACCTTGGCCACGCGCGGAGTCTACGCGGATGGACCCGCTCTGGGCAGGGCGTCAAGCGGATGGACCCGCTCTGCGCAGGGCGCGCGGAAGCATCCCTGCGGCTCCCGGTGCGGAAGCCATGCCCTGCCCGAGCGCCCGCTACGCCTCGGCGGGGACCTCGGCGGCGTCCAGGGCGGCCGTCTCGTCCGCATCCTCCGGCTTTGCCGGGGTGGAAGCGGACGTCTGGCCACCGGTCGCCTTGGCCTTCGCGTCGTCGCCGCCGCGGTCGCCCTTCTCCGGCGTAACGAATCGATAACCGACGTTCCGGACGGTCCCGATCAGCGACTCGTGCTCGACTCCGAGCTTGGCGCGCAGCCGTCGTACGTGGACGTCGACGGTCCGGGTGCCGCCGAAGTAGTCGTAGCCCCAGACCTCCTGGAGCAGCTGCGCGCGGGTGAAGACGCGGCCCGGGTGCTGGGCCAGGTACTTCAGGAGCTCGAACTCCTTGAAGGTGAGGTCCAGGACCCGGCCCTTGAGCTTGGCGGAGTAGGTCGCCTCGTCCACGGACAGGTCGCCGTTGCGGATCTCCATGGGGGAGTCGTCGTTGACGATCTGCTGCCGGCCCATGGCCAGCCGCAGCCGCGCCTCGACCTCGGCGGGGCCCGCGGTGTCGAGCAGGACGTCGTCGATGCCCCAGTCGGCGGTGACGGCGGCCAGGCCGCCCTCGGTGACGACGAGGATGAGGGGGCAGCCAGGTCCGGTGGAACGCAGCAGCTGACACAGGCTGCGGACCTGCGGGAGGTCACGGCGGCCGTCGATCAGGATGACGTCGGCACCTGGGGTGTCGACGAGTGCGGGGCCCTCTGCGGGTGCCACGCGCACGTTGTGCAGCAGAAGGCCGAGAGCGGGGAGCACCTCCGTCGAGGGCTGGAGGGCGTTCGTCAGGAGCAGCAGAGAACTCATCGCGCCCCACCTGCCTGGGTCGTCATACGTACGTGCACGGTTCGCTCGCCCATAACGTCTGGTTCCTCCTCGGTCCCTGCGAGGACGTTTGCGGCACTGCTTCGCAGCCGTGGTACTGGTGCGGCTCCATCGCCCTGGAGCCCGCGATGCTCTCCGAGGCCCTGTACACCTGCGGTTTCCCGCTTCGTATACAAGGCTTCCGAAAGCACAAAAGGACCCGGGGGCTGCGCTGCCCGAGTCCTCTGCCGAGCAGAATAGCCCACATGAGCACTGGTTCGGCAGGTCATGTGGCGCGTTCCACCGATCGTCCGCACTCCGAGACAAGCAGACATACCCGTTTGCGGACGTTTCTGCACACGGTCGACGGGGTGACGATCGATTCCGTATACGAGCCGGTCACGGCCGTATACGACGCCTCCGCGCCACCTTCCCGTGACCTGGTGTTCGTCGTCGCGCACGGTTTCACGGGCGATGTGGACCGGCCGCACGTGCGACGGGTGGCGGAGGCGTTCGGCCGTTACGGGGCCGTGGTCACGTTCTCCTTCCGGGGGCACGGGGCGTCCGGCGGGCGGTCGACCGTCGGCGACCGGGAGGTGCTCGATCTGGCGGCCGCGGTGACCTGGGCGCGCGAGCTCGGCCACGCGCGCGTGGTCACCGTCGGCTTCTCGATGGGCGGCTCGGTGGTGCTGCGCCACGCGGCGCTCCACGGACGAGGGCCGGGGGGTGCGGGGAGTGCGGGAACCGGGGACGCGCACACGGACGCGGTGGTCTCGGTGAGTGCCCCCGCCCGCTGGTACTACCGGGGCACGGCCCCCATGCGGCGGCTGCACTGGATCGTGACCCGGCCCGCGGGCCGTCTGGTGGGCCGCTACGGGCTCCGTACGCGCATCCACCACCGGGAGTGGGACCCGGTCCCGCTGTCCCCGGTGGAGGCGGTGCCGAGGATCGCCCCGACGCCGTTGCTGATCGTGCACGGCGACAGCGACGGCTACTTCCCGGTGGACCACCCCCGCATGCTGGCCGCGGCCGCCGGTGACCACGGCGAACTCTGGCTGGAACCGGGCATGGGGCACGCCGAACACGCGGTCGGCGACGAGCTGCTGGGCCGGATCGGAGACTGGGCCGCCGCACGGGCGGGCTAGCCTGACCCTGTTGACTGCCGATACACAGAGGAACGAGATGGCAAAGGTCACGGTGCGCTACTGGGCGGCCGCGAAGGCCGCGGCCGGAGTCGCCGAGGAGCCGCACGACGCGGCCACGCTCGCCGAGGCGCTCGACGCGGCGCGTGAGCGACACCCCGGCGAACTCGTACGGGTCCTGCTGCGATGCTCGTTCCTCGTCGACGGCGACCCCGTGGGCACCCGCGGACATGAGACGGTACGGCTGACCGACGGCGGCACGGTCGAGGTGCTCCCGCCGTTCGCAGGAGGGTGAGATGACCAACCAGCCGTACGAGGGCGGTGCCCCTTATCAGGGGCATCAGGGATACCAGGGGCATCAGGGGTACCAGGCGCCCGAGGGCTACGAGGGTTACGAGGGCTACGACCCGTACCAGCAGCAGCCGTCACAGCAGCAGCCACAGTCACAGGAGCAACAGCAGCCGCAGCCACACGCACAGCAGGTGCACGCACAGCACCCGCACGGGCAACAGCAGCAGGCGTGGCCGGGTCAGCAGCAGTACGGGGACCCGCAGGCCGCGCAGCAGTACACGCAGCAGTGGCAGGGGCAGACCTGGGAGACGCAGATGCACGCGCCCGTCCCGGCGGCCGACACCTCGTACCTCCCGCCGCAGGCGTACGACCCCGGCCACCCGCAGCCCGCACAGCCCGCTCAGGTCTCCCAGCCCGCTCCGGTGACTCGGCAGGCCCCGGCGGCTCCCGGCGCCGCCGGCTACGGTCCCGCCACCGTCGCCGGGAACGCCCGCGTCACCGACGCCCAGCGGGCCCGGCTCGAAGGCCGTTCGCCGGTCATCGAACCCGGCATGCAGCCCGCCGCGCTCACCGCTCTGCTGGGTCTCCTGCTGTCCGCCACGGCGGCCGTCGGCTCGTACGCCCTGCTTGTCCCGCTCGTCGTCCTGCAGGCCGTGACCGCGGCCGGCTGGTTCCGGCTGAACGGCATGTGGCCCGCCCGGCAGGGCATCGCGCTCGCCTTCGCGGGCGCCCTCACCGCCGACGTGGTGCTGCTGGCGGCGGGCCGTGAGAACGGGCCCGCGGCGATCCTCGGCACCCTGGGCGTCTGGGTCCTGCTGACCCTCGTCCTCCAGTTGCGTTCGCACGCCGAGCCGGACGAGCGGATGTACGGCCTGATGGCGACCGTCGCCTCGGCGGCGCTTGCCGTCGTCGCGGCCGGGTACCTCGCGGCCGAGGCGGACGCGGTGACCGTCGGAGCGGCCGCGGTGGCGGTGGCCGTCCTGGCCCGCGCCCTGCCGCTGCCGACGCCGGCGTCCGTCGTGGTGGCGCTGCTCGCCGCGGCGGGTGCGGGCATCGCGGTCGGCGGGATGACCGGGATCGGCGCGAAGGGCGCGCTGCTCGGCGCGGCGGCGGCGGTGTGCGCGCTCATCGGACACCGGGTGGCGAGCTACGACTATCCGTCGCGGTTCGTGCACTTCACGGCCGGGGTGGCGCTGCCCCTGGCGGCCGCGGCACCGGCGGTGTGGGTACTGGGCCGGGCGCTGGGATAGCCGGAACGCGGGGGTCGACCGGCGCGCGCCGAAGGGCCCCCGGGTCTCCGGCGCACGGTTTGCCGGTGTCGCCGCAACGTGTCCCGGTGTGCGCCGGACCGTGGCCCGGGCTCCGCCGGACGGCGTTCCGGTCTGCCGGTCCCCCCGGTCACAGGTGATCGATCTCCCCTGTCACAGGTGATCGACAATTCCCCGTCCGCCGTGCCCCGCGGGACTAGTCTCGCGCTCGGCGGCCACCCGGTCGTCACGGACCGACGTGGTGGGGGACATACCGCATGCGCGCACTGCGAATACTTCTGATCGTCGTCGTGATCCTGGGCGGCCTCTTCGTGATCGCGGACCGAGTGGCGGTCAACTTCGCGGAGGGCGAGGCGGCGGACAAGCTGCGGACCACGGAGAACCTGGCCACCACCCCGGACGTCTCCATCAAGGGCTTCCCCTTCCTCACCCAGGCCGCCGGCGGTGAACTGGACGACGTCGAGGTCGGCATCGAGGGCTACGAGGCGTCCACCGGCGCCGGCGACGACACGATCCGCATCGACGGGCTGACGGCCGAGATGAGGAACGTCACGTTCTCCGGCGACTTCAGTTCCGCCACCGCGGCCACCGCCACCGGCACCGCGACCCTCGGCTACGACACGTTGCTCAAGGCGGCCAAGTCCGAGCCCACCCAGGTGGGACCCGGCGTCACCGCCCGGATCGTGGGCCTGTCCGACGGCGGCAACGGCAAGCTCAAGGTCGAGCTCGACGCGACCGTCCTCGGCGCCAGGCTCCCGCGCACGGTCTCCGTCCTCAGTTCGGCCGCGGTCGTCGACGGCGACACCGTGACGGTGCACGCGGACTCCCTGCCGGACCTCGGTGTCGACCTCGCGGAGACCAGGATCCGCTCGATCACCGACTTCCAGCAGACCATCGACGGGCTGCCCGGCGGGATCCGCCTGGACAAGGTGCAGGCCGCGCAGGACGGTGTGCGGATCTCCGTGAAGGGTTCGAACGTCCGGCTGGCCGGGTAGGACGACGGTCGGCGGACCAGGTCCGTCCGACTCGTGAGACGTGGCCGTCCGCACCGTAGATGTGACAGCCCATCCGCGGGCCCGGGAACCGTGCGAGCACGGGCCGGGCCCCCTTTCTGTCTCGCATCCCGGACGATCGCATCTCAAAATACGACACGGCGGTGACATGTCCCGCTGTCCGTCCCTACGATCGACGCATGAAGCGACAGGCGGATCTCACGAAGCGGCGGGCAGTAGACCTGTGCCGCGTCGCCGCCATGCTCTGTCGCACCTTCTGAGCGGAAGCGCCGCCTTCCGCATTCCCCGCGCCCTGTGAAGGGCGCCCGTGTGCTGCCCTCGCCCCACGAGCGCGCGCACCCCTCTCACTGCACGCCCCGCCGTAACTGCCCCGGAGGAGAAAGAGCATGAGCCGCAGCGACGTCCTGGTAGACGCCGAGTGGGTCCAGGACCACCTGGACGACCCGAGCATCGCCGTGGTCGAGGTGGACGAGGACACGTCCATCTACGAGAAGAACCACATCAGGAACGCGATCCGGATCGACTGGACCCAGGACCTCCAGGACCCCGTCCGCCGTGACTTCGTCGACCAGGAGGGCTTCGAGAAGCTCCTGTCGGCGAAGGGCATCGCCAACGACACGCTGGTGATCCTCTACGGCGGCAACAACAACTGGTTCGCGTCGTACGCCTACTGGTACTTCAAGCTCTACGGCCACGACAACGTCAAGCTCCTCGACGGTGGCCGCAAGAAGTGGGAGCTCGACGCCCGCGAGCTGGTCGAGGACGTGCCCGAGCGCGCCACGACCGACTACAAGGCCAAGCCGCAGAACAAGGCCATCCGCGCCTTCCGTGACGACGTCGTCGCCGCGATCGGTTCGCAGAACCTGGTCGACGTGCGCTCGCCCGACGAGTTCTCCGGCAAGCTGCTCGCGCCCGCCCACCTGCCGCAGGAGCAGTCGCAGCGCCCGGGTCACGTCCCGTCCGCCCGCAACATCCCGTGGTCGAAGAACGCCAACGACGACGGCACCTTCAAGTCGGACGACGAGCTCAAGGAGCTCTACGCCGACGAGCAGGTCGACCTGGCGAAGGACACCATCGCCTACTGCCGCATCGGTGAGCGCTCCGCGCTCACCTGGTTCGTGCTGCACGAGCTGCTCGGTGTGGAGAACGTCAAGAACTACGACGGCTCCTGGACCGAGTACGGCTCCCTCGTCGGCGTGCCGATCGAGCTCGGCGCCAACAAGTAACCACCCCCGACCGACCTTTCAACACCTCTACAGGAGTACGACATGTGCGGAGCGAAGGCCGGCGGCCCGGACGCCTCGACGATCAAGCCCGGTGAGACCACCATCCAGGGTCAGGTGACCCGCGACGGCGAGCCCGTGACCGGCTACGTCCGTCTGCTGGACTCGACCGGCGAGTTCACCGCGGAGGTCCCGACCTCCGCGACGGGCCAGTTCCGCTTCTACGCGGCCGAGGGCACCTGGACCGTGCGCGCCCTCGTCCCCGGCGGCACCGCCGACCGCACCGTCGTCGCCCAGCAGGGCGGCCTCTCCGAGGTCGCGATCGCGGTCTGAGCCAAACCTGACGGCGAAGGGCCGCACCCCGGACTCGACCCCGGGGTGCGGCCCTTTCGCACACTCGGGAACCCGCGCTTTCCCCGGACGGGTGCACGGCCCGTGCCGGTCCTACCCTGGAGCCATGTACGCCCGACGACGGCACGCCTACTTCGTGATGATGGGCATCTGCATCGCGCTGTTCGTCCTGGCCTGGGGGGTCGTGCGCATCTGGTCGGTTCCGGTGGCCGTCGGGATGTGCGTGGTCGCCATGGTGATCCCACCGGTCGCCGCGATGGTCGCCAACCGTCGCGGCCCCGAGGACCGCTGGTGGGACGACCCCTCCGGCGACCCGAAGTCCGACGACTGGTGGGACGAACTGGACGGGAAGAAACGGCGCCAGTAGAAGATCGAAGATCCCGGAGGGGACAGGGGCCGGGACCGGTACGCGCGATCAGTACACGAGCGCCTGCGTCTCGTCCCCCAGGGCCTCCTGGACGAAGACCTGGGCGCCCGCGATCCGGACGCCCTCGATGACGTCCTTCTCCGTGATGTCGCGGCGGGCCGCGCACTGGGTGCACAGGGTGATCCGGCCGGCCGCCAGCACCGAGTCGAGCAGGTCGGGCAGCGGTGCCGCGTGCGGCAGCTCGAACTCCGCGGCGCGGCCCGGCAGCGCGAACCACGCGGACTCGCCGGTCAGCCACAGGGAGACGTCGACTCCGCTGGCCACGGCCACCGCCGCCACCGTGAACGCCTGGGAGCAGCGCTCGGGGGCATCGGCCCCCGCGGTCACCTTGATCACGAGCTTCTTCGCCATGACCGAATCGTAATCAACGTCCTTACAACTCGGGTCGCCGACCACGAGTCTCCTGTGAGCGCGCATACGGAATGCGCGCTTCGCGTTCGTGGGGGGACGTCTTGGAAGTACCCGAAGTGGGAGAAGAAGCAGCTGATGTGCCGGTTGTACCGGTACACACGGACCCGCCCGCCGGGGCCGGGGAAGCGGCTCAGCCTCCCGCCGCGTCCCGGCCGTCGCGCCGCCGCGGGCGTACGGCCCTGTTGATCGCCGGCGCCGCCGCGCTCGGGCTCGTCGCCGGCACCTGCGCCGGCTACCTGGTCCAGGCCGACCGCGAGCCGACCAAGCTGCCCCCGCTCTCGCAGCCGACCCTCGCGCAGGCGAAGGGTGACGGCCCCGAGCCGCTCTCGGCCGCCCGGGACCACAAGGTCAAGACCGACGGTGATCTGCGCAGACTGCTGCTGAGGAAGCCGGCGGGCAGCAAGGAGCCCGACTGGTTGGCAAGCAGCGGGGGCTGGATGGACATCGCCGCCTACGCCGACGACTACACCCGGCCGGGCGACGAGTTCGGCATTCTCGTCAACGACGAGTTCCGCAGGGCCGCCGTCACCGGCTGGGAGGTCGGCAGCACGTACCGCGTGACCGTCCGGCTGGTCCAGTTCCGGCAGGAGAACAGCATGGCGGCCGCCGACAACAGCAACAACCAGCAGGACTGGGCCGAGAAGGACGCCGGCACCGACAGCTGGGGCATCCCCGGCACCGGGGACGGCATGGCGTACGTCCACACCGAGCCGACCACCAAGGCCGGATACCTGCCGTTGTACGGGGCCGAGGCGCACGCCTGGCGCGGGGACGTCGCGATGGAGATGTGGATCTACGACAGCAAGCCGATCGGCAAGAAGGCGATCATGGATCTTGCCGAGCGGCAGATGGAGCGGCTGTGAACGGAGACGGCAACGACATACAGGAGGCGGAGCCGGTGACCGCGGCGCGCAAGCCGGTGAGGTGGGGCCGAGTCGTGGCCGTCGCCGGTTCCGCCCTGCTCGCCGGGGCGCTCGTCGCCGGGGTGGCCGTCACGGTCGTGACCGTACGGGACGCCGACCGCGAGGCGGGCGCCCCGACCTGGAAGTTCCCGAGGAACAAGGCCGGGAAGAAGACGACGACGGCCCGGACCGGACTCGCCGGCCAGCTCGTGCCGTACGGCACCGACGGCTGGGTCCGCGGCCCGGACATCGCGCAGTTCGGCTCCCACGGGCAGCTCAGCGGCGCCCAGGCCACCGCCCTGCGCAAGGAGTCGGTGAGCGGACTGCCCCGCACCGTGCGCAAGCAGTTGGAGCGGGAGATCGACCGGCAGCGCATCAAGGGCATGGCGATGCGCAGCTACTTCAGCGGCCAGACGTACGCCTACCTGCAGGACGAGGGCATCTTCTCGGTGAACGTCGTGCTCGCCCGGATGGCCGACAAGACCGCGGTCCGCAACAGCGCGAACGCCCAGAACGAGTTCCTCGCCGCCCTGGACCTCTACCGCGAGGGGCCGAAAATCAAGGGCCACGACGACGCCCGCTGCTTCCGGCTGCCCGGCACCACCGCCGCCGACATCGACCGGATGTTCTGCTCCGCGTACGTGGGTGACGTCCTGGTCACCGCCTCGGCATACGGTGCCAAGCCGCTGGACACCGCGGGAGTCGCGGCACTCCTGCGCACCCAACTCGACCGCATCGCCGAGCCGGGGGAATCGGTATGACCGAGCAGCAACAGACGACACAGCCGGACACGGCGGACCCGGCCGGAGCGGCCGGAACGATCGATCTGCCCCGAGCGGCGGACCCGATCGACGTGGCCGGAACGGCCAATGCGGCCGGAGGGGCACCGCCCCTTCCCGCGCTCCCCCTCACCAGCCCGCCTCCGGCCCCGCCGCGCAAGGACCGCCGGGTGCTGCGGGCCGCCCTCCGCTGGACCGCCGGCGTCCTCGTGTTCGCGGCGGTCGGGGCCTCGGCGGCGTACGGGATCACGCGGATGGAGCGCACGGACCTGCCAGGACTCGCGACCGAGTCGGACGGGCGCTGGGACTTCCCCCGGCTCGCCAAGCCGCCGCTGCCTGCCGGGAGCCCCGGCCCCTTCGCCGCCGACAACAAGACCGGCACGCACTACGCCGACCTGCGCGCCCTGGTCCTGCCCGCGCCCGAGGGGGCGAAGGAGGACAAGGCGCTGGGCGGCTCGGACGGCTGGCTGGCGACCAAGGACTACCTGGCGGAGTTCGCGCTGAAGGAGGACCGCGAGGAGCTCGGGCAGAAGCTCGTCGACACCGGCCTGCGGCACATCGCGGCCCGCGGCTGGACCACCCCGGACGGCACCCGGACGCGGGTCTACCTGCTCCAGTTCGGCACGGCGAACGTCGTCGAGACGGAGCTGGCGAGTGACGCCGTCCCGTTCGTCAGCCCGACCTACCGGGTGCGCGGCGCGGCCGACGCCGTCGACGACGAGGGCTTCCCCGAGGCGGCCGCCGTCTCGGAGGTCTCCCGTATCGCCTACGTCGAGCCCAAGCCGTACGGCGCCGAGCAGGTCCGTCAGGCCTACCTCTCCGCCGGAGACGTCTACGCGGTGATCCTCCAGTCCCGCAAGGGCGCCGCCGCGGCCGTGCCCTTCCAGCAGACGGTGGTCCTCCAGGCCCAGCTGCTCGGCTGAGCCCTCCGCGGGGGCCGGGCCCGCCGCATCCGCACCTCGCAGAGAGAGCCGGGCCCCACCCGACTAGAGTGGGGCCCGGCTCTTGTAGCACCGCTGTACCGCCCACCCTCGCTCACCAAGGAGCACCCCGTGCTTGAGGCATTCTTCGAAGCCCTGCTGGTTCTGGTCTGCGTCGGCGTCCTCGCCTTCGCCGGACTGACCGTGAAGAAGCTGTACCAGGGCCAGCGCTGACCTTCGTCTAGGAACTGCCGATCATGATCGAGATCCCGTCCGACCTCCACCGGGACCTGGTCCCGCTCGCCTTCCTGCTCGGTACCTGGGCGGGCGCGGGCGTGCACGACTTCCCCGGCTCCGAGAAGTGCAACTTCGGGCAGGAGGTCGAATTCGCGCACGACGGCCGAGACTTCCTGGAGTACCGCTCCCACACATGGGTGCTGGACAACGAGGGGAACAAGGTCCGGCCGCTGGAGTCCGAGTCCGGATACTGGCGTATCGACGCCGACCGCAAGGTCGAGGTCACGATGACCCGCGACGACGGCGTCGTCGAGATCTGGTACGGCGAGCTGGCGCACCAGAAGCCGCAGATCGACCTGGTCACGGACGCGGTCGCGCGCACGGCCGCCTCGGGCCCGTACACCGGCGGCAAGCGCCTGTACGGCTACGTCAAGAGCGACCTCATGTGGGTCGGCGAGAAGCAGACCCCCGAGGTCGAGCTGCGCCCCTACATGTCCGCGCACCTCAAGAAGGTCGTCTCCCCGGAGGACGTCGAGCGCTGGGCGAAGGCCCTGCCGGACGACATGCCGGACGACGGGATCGCTTTCTTCAAGTAGTCCTAGACTCTCTGGTGTGGTGAGCACCGACTGGAAGAGTGACCTCAGGCAGCGCGGCTACCGGCTGACGCCGCAGCGGCAACTCGTGCTGGAAGCCGTGGACACCCTCGAGCACGCGACCCCCGACGACATCCTCGTGGAAGTACGGAAGACGGCGTCGGGGGTCAACATCTCCACGGTGTACCGGACCCTCGAGCTCCTGGAGGAACTCGAGCTGGTCAGCCACGCGCATCTGGGGCACGGGGCGCCGACGTACCACCTGGCGGACCGGCACCATCACATCCACCTCGTCTGCCGGGACTGCACGAACGTGATCGAGGCCGACATCGCGGTGGCCGCCGACTTCACGGCCACGCTGCGCGAGACCTTCGGCTTCGACACGGACATGAAGCACTTCGCGATCTTCGGCCGATGCCGGGACTGCCGGCTCAAAAGTTCAACTTCCAAGAGTTCAACTACCGAGTCGTAGGCTTGACCATATGAAGAGCCCTCTGCTGTCCCTGCCCGGCGCCGTTCCCGCCGAGGGCGTGGACGAAGGCGTCGCCGCCCACTACGGCGACCTGTTCCGCGAGCAGCGCGCCCTCGCCGACGGCGCCGGTTTCGTCGACCTCTCGCACCGCGGAGTCGTCGCCATCACCGGTGACGATCGGCTGAGCTGGCTGCACCTGCTGCTCACCCAGCACGTGAGCGACCTGCCCACCGGTCAGGCCACCGAAGCGCTGATCCTGTCCGCGAACGGCCACATCGAGCACGCGCTGTACCTCGTCGACGACGGTGAGACCGTCTGGGCGCACGTCGAACCCGGCACCCAGGACGCGCTGATCGCCTACCTGGAGTCGATGAAGTTCTTCTACCGGGTCGAAGTCACCGACCGGACCGCCGAGTTCGCCGTCGTGCACCTGCCGGCCGGTTCGATCGCGGAGGTGCCCGAGGGCGCCGTCGTCCGGGAGACGCCGTACGGCCGCGACCTCTTCGTGCCGCGCGCCGGCCTGGAGTCGTTCGCCGAGAACGCGGGCCCGCCGGCCGGCATCCTGGCGTACGAGGCGTTCCGCGTCGAGCACCACCGCCCCCGCCTCGGCTTCGAGACCGACCACCGCACCATCCCGCACGAGCTGGGCTGGATCGGCACCGCGGTGCACCTGCAGAAGGGCTGCTACCGCGGCCAGGAGACGGTGGCACGGGTCGAGAACCTGGGCAAGCCCCCGCGCCGGCTCGTCTTCCTCCACCTGGACGGCAGCGAGGTCCACCTGCCGGCGGCGGGCACGGAACTCCGGCGCGCGGACGAGGGTCCCGACGGCCGGAAGATCGGCTTCATCACGACGTCCGTACGTCACCACGAGCTCGGCCCGGTCGCCCTCGCCCTGGTCAAGCGGAACGTACCGCTGGACGCGCCCCTCGTCGCCGACACGACGGCGGCCGCCCAGGAAGTCGTCGTAGAGCCCTAGCCGCCGGAGCCCCAGGAGCCGCTGCCCAGGAGCCGCCGCGGCTCCGTCGGGACGGTCACATCTCGAGCAGGACGGTGAACGGGCCGTCGTTCGTCAGCGAGACCCTCATCTGCGCGCCGAACCGGCCCGTCGCCACCGTCGCCCCCAGCGAGCGGAGCTGGGCGACGACCTCGTCGACCAGCGGCTCGGCGACATCGCCCGGCGCGGCCGCGTTCCAGGTGGGGCGGCGGCCCTTGCGGGCGTCGCCGTACAGCGTGAACTGGCTGATGACGAGGAGCGGGGCGTCGATGTCGGAGCACGACCTCTCCTCCGCCAGCATGCGTACCGACCAGAGTTTGCGGGCCAGCTGGGCCGCCTTCTCCTTGGTGTCCTCGTGAGTCACCCCGACCAGGACGCACAGCCCCTCGCCCTCGATCGACCCGACCGTCTCGCCGTCCACGACGACGCTCGCGCCGTCCACCCTCTGCACCACCGCTCGCATGCCGACCATCATGCCGTGCGGTCCGCAGTGGCTCGTACGGGGCTTCTTTTTTGCTCTTACCCCCCCATCTGGGGCCGATCGGGGGCACTCGGTCACATAGCGGCCACTTGGGGTGGCACGATGCTTCCACACTCCGGTCGAGGGGACGGTTGAGGCACATGAGCACACCGAGTACCGGGCGGCCGCCTGGGGCTGTCCCGTTGATTTGCGCGACAGAGGTCTGTGCGGGAGAAGCCGCGGGAGATCTGCGGACACTGCGGCCGCCCCTGCAGCGCACCGACAGCGCGCTGCTGGCAGCGGACGCCGAGCACGACCTGACCCCGCTCAGCCTGCCCGAACTGCGCACCCTGCGCCGGGACGCCCAGCGGGACGAGGCCGACCTCAGCTACGTACGGCGGCTGCTGCAGGGCCGTATCGACATCCTGCGCGCGGAACTCACCCGGCGTGGACCCGTGTCCGTCGTGGACCTGGGCAAGGGCTCCGTGACGGGCTCCGTGATGGAGCGGCTCCCGCAGATCCTGACCGACGCCCCGGCCCGGTACCGCTCCTCCGCCCGCCATGTGACGCTGGGCACCCCGCACAGCGAGGAGTACCGGCTGCTCGCGGCGGAGATGCTCGGCGAGGTCGAGCTCTCCGACCTGGACGCCCGCACGGACCTCGAACTGCACACGGCGATGGGCCGTCTCGTGCGGTACGAGCAGCAGGTCTCCCGGCGCCGACAGCGGCTCCAGCGCACCGCCGACGACTGCAGCGCGGAGATCGCCCGCAGGTACCGTGAAGGGGAAGCACAAGTCGACGACCTGCTCGTGTGAGGCCGCGGCCCGGTGATCCCGGGCCCCTTCCGGGGTGGGTCCCGAGCCCCTGCCCCTCCCGGGGGTGGGGTCCCGAGTACCCGCTCCTCCCCGGGGGGCGGGTCCCGAGCACCGGAAGGCCACCGCCGATGTCCGTCTCCGCCCCCGCGATACCCTCCCCGTCCGTTCCCGCCCCGGCCCCCGCGCCCGTCCTCGCCGAGGTCGTGCGCTCCGGCTTCGTCGAGGGGCGGCACCGGGGCAGCCTGGTCGTGCTGGACGCCGACGGGGCCGTGGAGCTGGCACTGGGTGACGTGACGGCGCCGGTCTTCCCCCGCTCCTCCAACAAGCCGATGCAGGCGGCGGGTGTGCTGCGGGCCGGCCTGGAGCTGACCGGCGAGCGGCTGGCGCTGGCCGCCGCGAGCCACTCCGGCGAGATCTTCCACCGCGACCTGGTCCAGAAAATGCTGGACGAGCACGGCCTCACCGCCGCCCGACTGCAGTGCCCGCCCGACCTCCCCCTGGACGCGGTGGAGCGGGAGACCTACCTGGCCTCGGGCGCCGTCCGCGACCGGGTGGTGATGAACTGCTCCGGCAAGCACACCGCGATGCTGGCCGCGTGCGTGCTCCGCGACTGGCCGCTCGACTCCTACCTCGACCCGGCGCACCCGCTCCAGCGGCTCGTCCACGAGGTGGTGGAGGAAGCGGCCGGCGAACCGGTCGCGGCCGTCGGCACGGACGGGTGCGGTGCGCCCCTGATGGCGATCAGCCTGACCGGCCTGGCCCGCGCCTACCGTGCGTTCGTCCTCGCCGACCCCGGCACCCCCGAACGCCGGGTCGCCGACGCCATGCGGGCCCACCCCGAGTACGTCGCCGGCACCCGCCGCCCCGACACCTGGCTGATGCGGGAGATCCCCGGCGCCCTGTCCAAGATGGGCGCGGAGGCGGTCCAGGCGGTCGCCCTCCCGGACGGCCGGTCCCTCGCCTTCAAGATCGAGGACGGGGCCGGCCGGGCGCTGGGCCCGGTACTCGCCCGCACCCTGACCCTCATGGGGGTGCAGAGCCCGGTGGTACAGCGCATCGGCCGGGCACCGCTGACGGGCGGGGAGCACGAGGTGGGGGAGATCCGGGCGACGTTCTGAGGGGGCGGGCCCCGGTTCACCCGGGACGGCCGGAGCCGCGAGGCAGGGGCACGGAAATCCCCGCGACACCCACCCCCGGTCCACCTAACGTGACCTCATGACCAGCCGCCCCGACATCGACATACGCCCGATCACCGAGACCGAGTTCCCCGACTGGCTCCGCGCGGTGAACACCGGCTTCCTGCGCCCGCCCACCCCGTCCGACACCGAGCTCGAGGCCCGCCGCGCCCAGTTCACCCCGGGCCGCTACCTCGGCGCCTTCGACGGCGGTCGCTGCGTGGCGACCTTCAAGTCCTTCGCCCAGGAACTCACGGCCGTCGGCGGGGCCTTCGTCCAGGCCGACGCCATCACGGGCGTCACGGTCACCGCCACCCACCGCCGCCGCGGCCTGCTCACCCGCATGATGGCCCAGGACCTGGCGGCCGCCAAGGAGCGCGGGGATGTCGTCGCGACCCTGATCGCCGCCGAGTACCCGATCTACGGCCGCTACGGCTTCGGCCCCGCCACCTCGATGACCGAGTGGACGATCGACGTGCCGCGCACCGGCCTCGACCGCCGCCGCCCGGTTCCGGAGGACGGCGGCCGGATCGACCTCGTCGAGGCGGAGGACGTCCGCAAGCTCGGCCCCGACCTGCACGAGCGGCTGCGCCGGGCCGTGCCGGGCGCGGTCAGCCGCGGCGACGTGTGGTGGCGGGTCAACACCGGCGCCATCCGGTACGGCTCGTCGTGGACCGAGCCCTTCTACGCCGTGTACCGCTCGGCGGACGGCGAGGTCGAGGGGCTGGCCTCCTACGAGTCGGACGACAACTGGCACGACAAGCGGCCGCACAACACGGCGGAGGTGAACTGGCTGATCGCGTCGACGCCGGCCGCCGAGCGCGCCCTGTGGCACTACCTGTGCTCGATCGACTGGATCACCAAGGTCAAGAGTGGCTGGCGCGGCCCCGACGACCTGCTCCCGCACTTCCTGCCGGACCCGAGGGCGGCCAGGATCAGCACGCAGTCCGACTGGCTGTGGGTGCGGATCCTCGACGTCGTACGGGCCCTGGAAGCGCGCACGTACGACCGTTCGGGCTCGCTGGTGCTGGAGGTCGTCGACGGGACCGGGCTGGCCGGCGGCCGCTTCCGGCTGGAGGCGTCGGCGCAGGGCGCGTCCTGTGCGCCGACCACTCGGGATGCCGAGCTCACGCTCGACGTCCGGGAGTTGGCGCCGCTGTGGCTGGGCGACGAGTCGGCCTCGCGGCTGGCGGCACTGGGCCGGGTCCGGGAAGAACGAGCGGGCGCCGCCCGTGAGGCCGACGCCCTGCTGCGTACGTCCGGGCGACCGTGGTGCCCGGACATGTTCTGAGTGCTCCTCGGTGTCGGCGACTGGATTGGTGCTGATCCATCCGTAGCTGTGCTGTTGGCCGTGCTCTTCGGTTGTGGCTGTACCCGGCATGCCTTGCGCATGCCCGCTGTATGAAGTTGTGGCTGGTCCTCGGTGTTCAGTTGTGGCTGGGCTGTGTTGCGGACCGATCGGACTCCCGGCTCCCCTCCGGAAGGGAGAACGATCGGCCAACCTTGTGAAGGTTTGACCACGTTGCTCAAGTTGGCGACCAACTCAACAGTACTTATCTCCGTTTGGAAGCGTCTCATAACCACCTTCCGGCGAACTGCCGAAAGATGGCGAGAAGTTGTACTGTTTGGCCGTGGACCCGAAACATGCCTCCGTCAATGGACGGTCGAGGTCACAGCGGCCACAGAAGTCACATCACGAGGTGGCCGACGAGCTGCGCGCCCGGATCAGGTCCGGTGCGCTGCGGCCGGGCCAGCGCATGCCCACGCAGGCCAACCTGGCCGACGAGTTCGGCGTGGAGCGCGGTGCCGTACGCCAGGCCCTGCGCATCCTGCAGGGAGAGCACCTGCTGACCAACGTGTCGAAGGGCAGCCCGGCCACGGTCGCCCCCGATCTGGGCCTCGACAGGCTCCTGACCGGCCCGGCAGCCCCGCCGCTGCCCACCACCGTGGGCCTCGCGCCCCGCATAGCGACGGCCTTCGCGTCCCCACACGTCGAGATCGACGCACTGTGTCTGACCTCGGTCTCCCTCACGCTCGCGATCGGCGAACCCCTGCGCCGCATCCACGCCGGACAGCTGAATCCGGCCAAGATCGACGTGCGGATCCTGCTGCCGAGCCGTGACATCGACCTCGCCTTCCCGGCTCCGGTGGACCCCTCGGTCGACGGCCGGCTGCAGCGCCGCTGGCTGGCCCAGCGCAACGCCCAGGGTCAGGTGTTGCGGCACAACCTGTTGGCACTGCGGGCCACGCACGGCACCGAGGTCGACGTCACCTTCCGGGCCCTGCCCTTCACCCCGCCGGTGAAGCTGTACCTGCTCAACGGCGCGGAGGCGCTCTTCGCGTACTACACGCTCTCGCGGCGCGCGGAGGAGATCGACCACGAGCGCCTCGAGCTGTACGACGCCGAGGGCACCCAGTCGATGCTGTTCGCTTTCGAACAGGGCGCCGGCCTGCGTGACACGACGTTCGTGGAGCAGTCCCACCTGTGGTTCAACGCACTGTGGGAGACGATCAGTTCGGAGCTCGTGCTCACGAACTGATCGTCTCCCACGGCTGCCGGCCAGGTGACTCCTGCCTCACAGGGCGGGCCCCGCGACCAGGAGGGCGAGCACCACGGCCCCGACGGAGCTGACGGCCGGACTGTTGGACTTGATGCCGACGGTGAGCAGGAGCAGGCCGACGATGCCGGTGATCCCGTACTTCACCTGGACGGTCTGCTCGATACCGACGACGAGGACGGCGGAGACAAGGGCGAGGACAGGCACGATGGGGTTCCTCCTTCGGGGCTTCCGGGGCGGGCGGTTCGTGGGGGGCGGTTGTGGGGGTGGTCGTAGGGGATCGGGACGAGGTGGGGCGATGAGGAGGCAAACCTTCCGCCAACTCCGGTAAGTTGGCAACCAACTCTGTAGTAGTTGTCCCCACTTGGTACCTACTCATAAACAACTTTCAAACAACTCCCCATAGATGGATCGAAGTTGTAGCGTTTGGTCGTGACCCAGGAGAACGTGGCAGTGAACGGCAGCAGAAAGCTCTCGCCCCAGGAAATCGCCGACAGCCTGCGGGAACGCATCCGCGGCGGGGACCTGAAGGCCGGAGACCGGCTGCCTACCCAGGCCGAACTCGCCGAGGAGTTCGGCGTGGAGCGGGGCACCGTCCGCCAAGCCCTGCGGGCACTCCAGGAGGACGGTCTCCTCAGCAACGTGAGCAAGGGCAGCCCGCCGCGCATCGCCGAACCGGCCGCCGGCCGGGCCGAACCGCAGCCGACCATGGTGGGACTGGCCCCGCGCCTGGCAGAAGCCTTCGCGGCGCCGCACGTGCGGGTGGACGCGGCCTGTCTGACGGCCGAGACGCTCATGATGGCGCTGAGTGAACCGGTCCGCCTGATCCACGAGGGCCGCATCCGCCCCGAGTCGCTCGACGTCCGTATCCTCCTGCCGTCCCGGGACATCACCCTCGCCTTCCCGGTCCCCGTCGACGGCCGCGGCGACGCCGACCCCGTCCACCAGAGATGGCTGGCCCAGCGCAACGCCCAGGGTCACGTCCTGCGGCACAACCTGCAGACCCTGCGCTCCTCGCACGGCGTCGACGTACGGGTGACGTTCCGCGCGCTGCCCTTCACCCCGCCGGTGAAGCTGTACCTCCTGAACGAGGAGGAGGCGCTGATCGCGTACTACATGGTCACGCGCCGCGAGGAGACCTCCGACAGCGGGACGCTCGACATGTACGACGTCCTCGGCACCGAATCCCTCCTCTTCTCCTTCGAGAAGCGGACCGGCCAGCGCGACGCGGCCTTCGTGGAGGAATCCCAGAAGTGGTTCGACGCCCTCTGGGAAACCATCACGACTGACCTGACACTCTCTTAGTGACCTCTGATACGACGCAGACCGAACTGGCGGCAGCACAACCGGCGTTCGACCCCGAGCGGATCCGGAACCTGATCATGAACGCGCGGGTCGTCCTGTGGGATTTCGACGGACCGATCTGCCGCCTGTTCGCGGGACACTCGGCGGAGCGGGTGGCGGTCGAACTGGTGGAGTGGCTCGAAGGCAGGGGCCTGCACGGCCTGCTGACCGACACGGAACGGCAGTCCCTGGACCCGCAGGTAGTTCTGCGCGCTGTGGACCTCAGACATCCCGGCAGTGACCTCGTGGCGGAGTTGGAGGAACGTTTGACCCAGGAGGAGCTCCGGGCCACGCCCACGGCGATGCCAACCCCGTATGCCGACCCGCTGATCCGTACATGGGCTGCTGTCGGCACCCGGCTGGCCATTGCCACCAACAACTCCCCCCGAGGTGTCCGCAAATACCTGACCGGCCGGGATCTCGTCCCCTGCTTCGCTCCGCACATATACGGCCGCACCCCGACGCTCAGCCGCCTCAAGCCCGACCCCCACTGTCTGACCCGTGCCCTGAGCGCCATGGGCTCGGCTCCCTCAGCCGCTCTGATGATCGGCGACACACCGTCCGACCTGCTGGCCGCCCGCGCGGCCGGCGTCCCGTTCCTCGGCTACGCGCGTAACGAGCGCAAGGCGAAGCTCCTGCGGGACGAGGGCGCCGAGACGATCGTGAACTCGCTGCAGCCCGTTCTCGAACTCCTCCGGTCTCACGCCTGAGCCATCAGCAGCGTGAACACCACGGCAGCCCCGACGGCCAGGTCCTTGTCGCCACCTTTCTCTCACTCTCCGCGGGGACGTCAACGGAGGCCAATTGGAGCCGTTGACCGCCGTTTTGCCGGAAGCGGGGAAGCGGTACGTTCCACAGGTGACCGCACGGCAGGGCAGGCAGGGTGGGAGCGGCAAGGAGTTCCAGAAGGTCTCCGGTGAACTGCGGGCCCGGATGACGGACGGGACCTATCCGCTGCGTTCCTTCCTGCCCGCGCAACGTGATCTCGCCGCGGAGTTCGAGGTCTCCCGGGACACCGTCCAGCGGGCGCTGCGGGAGCTGGTCGACGAGGGCTGGATCGAATCACGGCAGGGCAGCGGCTCACGGGTGATCAAGACCCAGCGCATACAGTCCTCCACGCCCAGGGCGACCAGGACGCGGCTCGGGATGACACTGGGGCCGCTCATCAGCGAGGCCTTCGAGCAGCCCGAAGTGACTCTCGACGTCTCCACGTTGACCTCCGAGTCCCTGGACGCGCACATCCGTCTCCAGGTGGAGCGCATCCGCTCCGGTTACATCGCGCCCCAGCACATCGCCCTGCGCATGCTCCTGCCCGACGAGACGATGCCCCTGCCCTATCCCCGGGCCAAGGGCGACGAGGGCGACGAGCGGCCGCGGCAGCGCCTGCTCGCCATCACACAGCGCCACACGGAGTCCTTGCGGGTTCAGCTGAACGACCTGCGGACCGAGAACCTGGTGCCCTCCGTCGACCTGAGGATCCGCCACGCACCACTGATCCCCGCGTTCAAGCTGTACCTGCTCAACGGCGCCGAAGCTCTGCACGGGATGTACGAGGTGATCGAGCGCCAGATGGACGTGGGCACCGGCGAGGTGATCACCGCCCTCGACGTCCTGGGCGTCGGAGCCACGCTCACCCACCACGTGAAGGACGCCGACCCGAATTCACAGGGATCGGTCTTCGTCAACGCCATGCAGATGTGGTTCGAGTCGGTCTGGAACCTGCTCGGCGAATAGGCGAGGGCTGCGGGTCACAGCTGAGGGGGTGCTGTAGCATGCGCGAACCGCGTGAGCAACCGCTCCCGTTCGTACGTATGGGATGGCGAACACGCCAACCTCGAACGACCTGACGCAGAAGAGCGCCAAACCACCCGTTGTGGCTACTCAAGCCGGACTCTGGTCGTGCAAACCCTCTCGGCGTTTAAGTATTGCCGTATCTTCCATCTCGCACGAGTATCCGGAGCGACCAGTGGGCGCATCCCCGTCTTCCCGCTACCTGCCGGGAGAACGCGCCTCAGCCGCCGTCACCTGTGCGCGATTCGTGGCACTCGCCGCCCGCGAGGGGCAAGCCAGCAGCGGACACCACAACCTGAACTACGTACTGCCCCTGTCGGAGCCCATGGCGCGGCTCCTGAACCGGAATCCGGGTGTGTCGGTGACTGTGCGGAGGCGACGCGCCGAGGCGCTACCCGTGGTGATCAGGACCTGGCCGGACGAAGCGACAATCCTCGACGCCATCAGAGGTGTCCTTCCACATGTCCCCGAGTGTCTCACCCGGCAGGACGACATCGCGATCCACAGCTATGTGGAAGGCGTGCCACTCTCCAGCGTGTGCGCCAATGGCAAGCCCGTCGACAGCTTTCTCATCCGCGCGCTGGCCGAGCAACTGGCTCAGCTGACCCAGGTACGCAAAGGGCTTCTGCCACCCCTACCGCTTGCCTGGCCCCGCAACCACCTGGACAGCCAGGGGTTCCTGCAGACGATGGCGAACCTCGCTGAGCAGCAGATCAGAAAGCCGAACTGGGAACTGTTCGGTGGGCTGTTCGCGGCACTCGGTATTCCCGAGGACGCCCTCACGCGGATGGCCGAGCGGGTGCCCGCCATGGCGCGGCGGCCGTACAGCCTCCTCCACGCGGACCTGCATCGCGACAACCTGATCATGCCGTACGACGGCGACCCGCCCGTGGTCTGCGTCGACTGGGAACTGGCCACCTACGGCGACCCCCTGCACGACCTGGCCGTCCACCTCGTCCGTATGAGGTACCCGTCCCACCAATGGACGGAGGTGATCGAGGCATGGGCGGAGGCGATGCACCGAGTCCGTCCTGCTGCCACTGGCGGACTGTCCAAGGATCTGCGTCAGTACGTCCTGTTCGAGCGGGCGCAGTCCCTTTACCCCGACGTGATGCGGGCTGCCAGGGCCCTGGCAGGCTCCCGGGACCAGAAGAGCCTGGACGAGGCGACGACAGAGGTCTGCCGGGCCCTGGAAACGGCGGCCGAACCACTCAGGCTCAGAAACGTTCCTGGACAGAGTGAGGTCGAGCGGATCCTCTTCCGGTGGCGTGAGTCCCGCAAGGACGACAGCAGCCGTCTGCGGTGGGTGCGCAGCTTCGTCGACTGGCGGGCGGACCGGCGTGTGCCGGAGCAACCCGATTTTCCCCGCGACGCCGTCTCGCGGGCGCTGGTCGCGGAGGGCACCGCGCCGGCGCACCGGGTGTTCAAGGGAACCGCGCACCTCAACACGGTGGTCTGGGTGTCGGGCGTCGACTTTCCGGTCGTGGTGCGGCGCAAGGCGGCGCAGGTTTGCAGACGTGAGCGCAGCTTTCTCAGCGAGCACGCCGTGCTCTGGGCGATCCACGACTCCCGCGTGGAGGTGGCGGCACCCAGAGTGCTGGCTCTGGGCAAGAGCTACCGCAAGGAGCCCTTCGCGATCCACACGTACGTGGGGCACCGCGAGATCGACCACCCCCCCAGCCATCCGGTGCACGGGCTGCTTCCGCACGAGGCGGACCGGCTTGTCGACCAGCTCCGTGCGCTGACCGAAGTCGACTACAAACGGATCGACCCCACGGCCGGCGAGGGCCGCTTCTACGACTGGCTCGCGCAGCAACTCGTCCAGCTGGTCGACGGTTTGCCCAAGGAATCACAGCAGCTGGCCCGGAATCTCGGGCTGCCCGACGCCGACCGGCTCGGCCAGATCCTTTCCCGGCACCGCTTGACCGAGAGAGACCCGGCCCTACTGCATGGTGACCTCAATCCGTGGAACCTCGTGCGGCGCGAGGACAAGCTTGCTCTGACCATCATCGACTGGGAGATGGCCGTCGTCGGCGACCCTCTGTACGAGTTGGTCCGGCACATGCATCTCACTCCGACGCGGCCGGAGATCCGTGACCGCATGTTCAACCGCTGGGAGCGCCTCATGCCCCGCGCCTGCACCAGCAACTGGCGGGACGACTGGCGGGTGTACCGATGGATCGAGATCGTCCGTTCCGCGTATGTGGATCTCGACCGCCTGGTGACCGGTGCCAACCTGGACGCCCCCAACGTCCTCCGGGCTGTTCAGTCGTACGCGATGACGCTGGCGGCCGCCAAAGGTTCGCTCGGCATGCCTGCGGGGCCGGCCACGAATCCTCATCTTGCCCGCGTCCTGACCTAGGGAGATCATGGCCATGCCAAGGCGGGGGTGGACAACGAAATATGACGTGACGCCACATCTCGCTTGATGGGACGTCGCACGTCGCCTCCGTCGCTTCGACGCGCGAAGGGGGTCAGGCATGTCCCAGGGGACGAGCGGTGCGGGCGATGACGGCTTGGGGCGGAGGCTGAAGCGCTATCAGGAACGCATCGAGTCCGTGGTGACCCGCGTCGGGCTGCTCGGCATTTTCGCCACCGGTGTGATCGCCCAGTTCGTCAAGCCGGTAGGGGATGCCCTGGAGGGCAAGGCATACCTCGGTGGCGCGCTGCTCAGTCTCGTCGGTTACGTGCTGTACGACCAGGTGAAGGATCTGTCCGCGTCGATCCGGGTGCCGACGCGGGCGCTCGTGAAATCCAGCGAGCTCGGGACGTTCGTCAGCGAGGCATTCAGAGCGCGGAGGGTGGAGATCAGCTTTCTCGGCTACACGGGCGAGACCCTCTTCAACGAACTGGCCGACCGGCTGGAGGACCTCCGCGTCCATCCGGGCCCCACCAGAGTCTCGATCCGGATGCTGGTGCCGGACTTCAAGCAGCCGATGCTCGTGCCGTCCAAGGTCGGCCTCGCCGAGGCGCCGGAGGACGACCCAGCCTACCGGGAGCGGTTGGAACGGCGCTGCGACGAATACGACGGAACCCTGTCGAATCTCGCGGCGCAGCTCACCGCCACCCGCCGCGTGGTCGTGGAGTGCGAGTACCGCTTCTACCCGGGGATACCGCGCGACAAGGTATGCATATTCAACCGGCAGCAGGTGCTGCACGGCTTGTACGACCTTTCCACACGATCGCGCCTGCACCCCCAGGGCCCGGAGTACTACGACCCCAAGGGCTACAGAGCCGAACTCAACGTGTGGTCGGGGGAAGGCACGGCTGCCGCTGAGGCAGCCGTTTCCATGTGGAACAAGCATTTCGACGATCTGTGGCAACTGGCTCGGCGGTCCGCGTAGGGGGTGCGGCACGAGACCGCGCGCCGGACCTTCACACCTCCAGCACCACCTTCCCCACCACCCCCCGCCCCTCGATCAGCGCATGCGCCTCCGAAGCCCGCTCCAGCGGCACCACCTGTCCGACCACCGGTCGCACCCGCCCGGCCGCCGCTTCCCCAAGGGCGTACGACGTCAGGCGCCGCAGTTCGGCCGGGGCGAACCGGACGTCGCCGATGCCGAACAGGGTGATGCCCCGGCGGTCGGCCGCGTCGGCGTCGATGGAGGCGAAGCCGCCGGACGGTGCGCCGTGGGCGGAGAAGCGGCCGCCGTCCGCGGTCAGCGGGAAGGCCGCGGTGCCGATGTCGCCTCCCACTCCGTCGAGGACCACGTCCGCCGCGCCGCCCAGGGCCTCGCGGGCCCGCTCCGGCCAGTCGGACGGGCCGGCGTCGACGGCCAGGGTCGCGCCCAACTCCCGCACCAGGGCGAGCTTCTCGGGACCGCGAGCCAACGCCACCACGCGTGCTCCCCGGGCCCGGGCCAGCTGGATCAGCAGCGTTCCCATGCCGCCGGACGCGCCCAGGACCAGGACCCGGTCGCCGGCGGTCACCGCCGTCAGTTCCAGTACGCCCGCCGCCGTCACGCCGTCCTGCACCAGGGCCGCCGCCGTGAGGAGGTCCACGTCGTCCGGTACGGCCGTCAGGGCGGAGGACGCGGCGACCGCCCGTGAGGCGTAGCTGCCCTGGACGAAGGACGTCACCCTGCGGCCGAGCCACTCCTCGGGGGTGTCGGGGCCGAGTGCGGCGACCACTCCGGAGACGCCGCCTCCCGGGACGTACGGCGGTGTCACGGGGAAGTAGTCGCGGCCCCACCCCGCCCGCACCTGGGTCTCCACGAAGATGGTGTCCGCGTAGGCGACGTCGATCAGGACCTCTCCCGGGCCCGGGACCGGGTCCGGGAGCTCCACCGGGGCCAGGACCTCCGGGCCGCCGAAGTCCTTCACCTGTGCTGCTCGCATGACGAATCCCTCAAGTGACGGTGTTCATGTGCCACGTGCCGCACGTCCGTGTCACCCCGTCGCGCGGGCTTCATGGACGGCTCGTGGCCGCACATGCAGGTGCATGCGCGTGCATGCAGTCTTCGACCTCAAGCAGGCTTGAGGTCAAGCGATGGCCGGACCCCCGGTGCGTAGGCTCACCGGCATGAGTGAGAGCGGCCTGCGTGAGCGCAAGAAGCGGCGGATGTACGAGAGCGTGTCCGACATCGCCGTCGGGCTCTTCCTGGAGCGGGGCTTCGACGCCGTTTCGGTCGCGGAGGTCGCCGCCGCCGCCGAGATCTCCAAGCCGACCCTCTTCCGGTACTTCCCGGCCAAGGAGGACCTCGTCCTGTACCGGATCTCCGACCACGAGCGCGAGGCCGCGCGGGTGGTGGCCGGGCAGGCGCGGCCGCTCGACGCGCTGCGGCGGCACTTCCTGGACGGCCTGGAGCGATGCGATCCGATCACCGGCCTCAACGACGACCCGCGCGTCGGCGCCTTCTACGCGCTCCTCTATGGCACCCCGTCCCTGGTCGCCCGGATGTACGGCTACCTGGAGCGATCCGAGGCGGCGCTCGCCGAGGCCCTCGGCGACGACCTGGACGCGCGGCTCGCGGCCGGGCAGATCATCGCCGTACGACGGGTCCTCGCGCAGGAGAACTGGCGGCGGATCACGGCGGGGGAGCGGGTGGCGGAGGTGCGCGGGGACGCGGTGGCGGCGGCGGAGCGGGCGTTCGGGCTGCTGGCGGCGGGGCTGCCGCGATTCGCCTAGCCGGTGGACGGGTGTGAGACGCGGTAAAAAACGTTACTCGGTTACGTTGTCTCTGTATCCTGAACCCATGACGTCTACCGACCGCGACCTCCAGGACTCGCTCCGGGACTCCCTGAACCGCGAACGCGCCCACCACGACCTCTGCCGTGCCGCGCTCACCGCCATGATCGACGGGGCTCAGGAACAGGTCGTCACCGGCGAGGACGTCTCGGCATCCGGCGCCGACGCCGAAGTCCTCGGTCACCGCCTGCGCAGCCAGGCCAAGGAACTACGGGAACTGCCCGAAGGGCCCCTGTTCTTCGGACGGTTGGACTTCGGCCGGAGCGCCGACGCCGGCGACCACTCGGGACAGCGCTACCGCATCGGACGGCTGCGGATCACCGAGCACCCCGCCGCCCCGCCCCTGGTCGTCGACTGGCGCGCCCCCGTCTCCCGCGCCTTCTACCAGGCGAGCGCCCGCGACCCGCAGGGCGTCGCCGTACGGAGAAGGTTCGGCTGGGCCCCGGGCAGCCGCGGCGACTCCGCCGACCTCACCGGGCTGGAGGACGAACACCTGGACGTGCCGGAGCCCGAGGAAGGTTCCGGGACGGACGTCCGCCCCGGTGGCATCGTCGCCCGTGAGATCGAGCGACCGCGCGTCGGTCCCATGCGGGACATCGCCGCGACCATCCAGCCCGACCAGGACCATCTCGTACGAGGGGAACTCGCCCTCTCCGTCTGTGTGCAGGGCGCCCCCGGCACCGGCAAGACCGCCGTCGGCCTGCACCGGGCCGCGTACCTGCTCTACACCCACCCGCAACGCATCCGGCGCGGCGGACTGCTGATCCTCGGGCCCAACCGGACCTTCCTCTCCTACATCTCCGAGGTACTGCCCGCCCTCGGCGAGGCCGGCGTACGGCAGTCCACCGTCCAGGACGAGATCGCCCGGCGGCCGGTCACGGGGGCCGACGAGGAAGGGACCGCCGTCGTCAAGCACGACGCCCGGATGGCGGAGGTGCTGCGCCGGGCGCTCTACGCGCGCGTGTCGGCCGACGGCGTCACCCCGGTCGTGGTCGCCGACGGTTCCTACCGGTGGCGGGTCGAGACCGCGGAACTGACACGGATCGTGGCCGCCGTACGGGCCGAGGAACCGCCGTACGGCGTGGGGCGGGAGCGGGTGCGCAGCCGGGTCGTGCGGTCTCTCCAGGCGCAGGCCGAGCGGCGGGCCGGGCCGCAGCCGAACGCCTGGGCGCGGACGATCTCGCGGGCGCGGCCCGTCGGGGCGTACGTCGACGCCGTATGGCCGCGGGTGACGCCGGAAGAGGTCGTCGCCGAACTCCTCACCGACCCGCGGGCGTTGGCACGGGCCGCCGACGGCCTGCTGGACACCGACGAGCAGCGGGCCCTGCTGTGGGCGCGGCCGCCGCGGTCGTGGAGGTCGGCGCGCTGGTCGGCCGCCGACCTGGTCCTCCTCGACGAGGTGGCCGGCCTCGTCGAACATCCGGCGGGGTACGGCCATCTCGTCGTCGACGAGGCCCAGGACCTCTCCCCGATGGAGTGCCGGGCCATCGCCCGCCGCGCCGCCTTCGGATCGCTGACGGTTCTCGGCGACCTGGCCCAGGGGACCACGCCGTGGGCCGCGCGGTCATGGCCGGCGACCCTGCGCCACCTCGGCAGGCCGGACGCGGCCGTCGTCCCCCTGACCACCGGATTCAGGGTCCCCGAAGCCGTCGTCACGCTCGCCAACCGCCTCCTGGAACGCCTCGACGTGGATGTGCCGGCGGGCCGTTCCCTGCGCCGGGACGGGGAGTTGGCCATCAGGCGGGTGGCGGCGGACGAGGTGCCGGAGGCGGTCGTGTCGGCCGTACGGCACGCCCTGGCCGGGGAGGGATCCGTCGGGGTCGTCGCGGCCGACGCGGAGGTGCCCCGGCTGCGGGAGGCCCTCGACGCGGCCGGCATCGACGCGGCGGGCCCGGACCAGCTCGGCGCCCGGGTGGCCGTGGTGCCGGCGAGCCTCGTCAAGGGCCTGGAGTACGACCACGTCGTCGCCGTCGAGCCGGCGGCGATCGCCGAGGCGGAGGCGCGGGGCCTGCACCGGCTGTACGTCGTGCTGACCCGGGCGGTGTCGCGGCTGGAGGTCGTGCACGCTCGGCCGCTGCCGTTCTGATCCCTGTCGGTCTGACCCCTGCCGGTCTGATCCCTGCCGTTCCATTCGCCGGCGTTCTGATCGCGGGTGGTCAGCGGCGGCTGGGGGTGGTCGGTGGTGGTTGACGGTCGGTGGCCGGTCGTCGGCGATTTCGCGGGCCGCGTGCTTCACCGCGCGCCCGCTCTGGACGATGCTGTTCCTCGATGCTCCTCTTCCTCGACGTCGACGGGACGCTGATCCCCTTCGGGGCGGCAAGGCCGTACCCGCGCTACCCGGCGCCCGCCACCGCGGTCGTACGGTCCA
This sequence comes from Streptomyces sp. NBC_00289, assembly GCF_041435115.1. Classification (NCBI taxonomy): domain Bacteria; kingdom Bacillati; phylum Actinomycetota; class Actinomycetes; order Kitasatosporales; family Streptomycetaceae; genus Streptomyces; species Streptomyces sp. NBC_00289. Next base: position 5,506,184 of record NZ_CP108046.1, read on the forward strand.
CCGCGCACCCCCTGTTGAGCCGGGTCGATCCCTCGCTCGGCCCGCGGCTGCTCGCTCTGGGCTGCGAGTTGATGTGGGCCACGACCTGGCTGGAGGAGGCGAACGTCGTGGTGGCGCCCTGGCTCGGGCTGCCCCCGCTGCCGCTGGTGGACTGGCCGGACGAGGACGAGCCGCCGGGCGCGCTGCACTGGAAGACCCGACCCCTCGTCGCCTGGGCGGCCGGCCGTCCCTTCATCTGGGTCGACGACGAGATCACCGCCGAGGACCGGACCTGGACCGCCGCCCACCATCCCGGACCGGCCCTCCTGCACCGGGTGGACCACCGGTACGGGCTCACCGACCAGGACTTCGCGACACTGGAGGAGTGGCTCGGCGGCGCGAGGGGACCGCGGTGAGCCACCGGAAGCGGGGCGACCTGTCCGGAGAAAGGCGGGTGTCGGGCCGAACGAGTGGGTACTGGGGTCCGAACGGGTGGGCGCGGACCGCCGACCGAGTGGCGTGGCGCACTATTGCAAGCGGATGCTTGCAATAGTTAGCGCCGATGCGGCACTGTGGAGACATGGCATCGCTCAACGTCGGCAATCTCGGTGAGTACCTGCGCGAGCAGCGGCGCACGGCGCAGCTGTCGCTGCGGCAGCTCGCCGACGCCGCCGGGGTGTCCAATCCGTATCTGAGCCAGATCGAACGCGGGCTGCGCAAGCCGAGCGCGGAGGTGTTGCAGCAGGTCGCCAAGGCGCTGCGGATCTCCGCCGAGACGCTGTACGTGCGGGCCGGCATCCTCGACGCCGAGCGGGACCGGGACGAGGTGGAGACACGTGCGGTCCTCCTCGCCGACCCCACGCTCAACGAGCGGCAGAAGCAGGTGCTGCTCCAGATCTACGAGTCCTTCCGCAAGGAGAACGGATTCGAGATCGGCGAGGCGGCCGGCGAGAGCAGTGCGAACGGTACGGGCGACACCGGCATCACCAGCAGTAGCGGTACCAGTGACATCGATCCGCAGCAGACGGCCAGTTGATCCGGACCAGGGGACCGGCCGCCCGACTGCGGACCTCAAAAACCCTCAGCCGAAAGAAACACGGGAGGACCATCACCATGGCCATCACCGACGACCTGCGCAAGACCTTCAGCGACCCGACTCCGTTCTACTTCGCCGCCGGCACCGCCGACCTGGCTCTGCAGCAGGCCAAGAAGGTGCCCGGCCTGGTGGAGCAGCTGCGCGCCGAGGCGCCGGCCCGCATCGACGCCGTACGCGGCACCGACCCGAAGGCCGTGCAGGAGAAGGCGGCCGCCCGGGCCAAGGAGGCCAGTGCCAAGGCCAAGGAGGCCCAGGAGAGCCTGCAGGCCAGGGTCGGCGAGTTCTTCGGCACCCTCGACGGTGACCTGAAGAAGCTCGGCAGCACGCTCGACGCGGACCTCAAGAAGCTCGGCGAGTCGGCCCAGGACATCGCCCTGCGTGGTGTCGGCGTCGCCGCCGAGTACGCCGTGAAGGCCCGCGAGACCTACGAGAAGGTCGCCGAGCACGGCGAGCAGGCCGTGAAGACCTGGCGTGGCGAGGCCGCCGAGGAGATCGAGGAACTCGCGATCGTCGTCGAGCCGAACGCCGAGCCGGCCCCGGTCAAGACCGAGACGCCCGCCCCGAAGCCGGGCCCCGTCAAGGCCGAGCCGACCCCGGTCAAGGCCGAGTCCGCCGCGGCCAAGAAGCCCGTCGCGAAGAAGGCTCCGGCTCCGGCCCCGGCGCGCAAGACCACCGCCAAGAAGACCACGCCGCCGGCCAAGTAGGCACCGGGGCAGGTGTACGGGCCGGGCACTCCTGGAGTGCCCGGCCCGTTCTCCGGGTGACGGTTCCGGGAACGGGTACGGTGACCGCGTGAAGACAAGCCGATTCGGGTGGTGGACGTTGTGCTGATGCAGGGGTTCGCAGGGTTCATGTGGCTGCTGAGTGTCGCCATGATCCTGTTCAGCGGCTTCGCACTGCTCGACGCCGCCGTGCGCCGCGAGGACGGTTACCGCGCGGCCGACAAGCAGACCAAGCCGTTCTGGCTGATCATCCTGGGCATCGCCTTCGTGGTGAGCCTGATCTTCCCGATCCTGTCGTTCCTGCCGATCATCGGCCTTGTCGCGTCCATCGTGTACATGGTCGACGTGCGCCCGGCCCTGCGCGGTCTGCCGGGTGGCGGCCGCAGCCGCCGAGGCGGCGGCTCCAGCAGCGACGGACCGTACGGGCCGTACAACGGCGGACGGTAGCCCCGCCCCGTCGTACGCCGGCGCCGACGGCACGGCTTTCGCTCGCGTACGACTGCTGCCCGTGGTCCGGCCCGCGCCGGATGAACTGCCGTCCGGCGTGGCCCTTTTGTGCGGTGTGCGCCAAGTGACCTGTCGTCCGGGGCGCGTCCGTGGGCCGGGCGCGTGTCTGTGATCCGAGGCCGGCGTGGGGGCTACGGCGTCCGGTCCAGGAGCAGTACCGCCACGTCGTCCGTCAGCTCGCCGCCGTTGAGGTCGCGGACCTCGTTGACCGCGGCCCGCAGCAACTCCTCGCCGCGCAGTCCCTCGGCGAGCTGGCGACGGACCATCTCCACCATGCCGTCCTGGCCGAGGCGTTCCCGGCCCTGGCCGATGTGGCCCTCGATGAGACCGTCGGTGTAGAGCATCAGGCTCCACTCGGCCCCCAGCTCCACCTGCATACGCGGCCAGCGGGCTCCCGGCAGCAGGCCGAGGGCGGGGCCGTTGTTGTCGTACGGCAGCAGCTTGGCCGGCCGGCCCGGGCGGGCGATCAGCGGCGAGGGGTGGCCCGCCAGGCACAGGCCCGCGCGACGGCCGTCCGGCGCGATGTCGACCGTGCACAGCGTCGCGAAGATCTCGTCGTCCGAGCGCTCGTGCTCCAGGACCTGTTGCAGCGTCCCCAGCAGTTCGTCCCCGCACAGACCCGCCAGGGTCAGCGCCCGCCAGGCGATGCGCAGCTCCACGCCGAGCGCCGCCTCGTCGGGCCCGTGGCCGCAGACATCACCGATCATGGCGTGCACCGTGCCGTCCGGGGTGCGGACGGTGTCGTAGAAGTCGCCGCCGAGCAGGGCACGCGAACGGCCCGGACGGTAGCGGGCCGCGAAGCGCAGGGAGGAGCCCTCCAGGAGGGGCGTGGGCAGCAGGCCCCGCTCCAGTCGGCGGTTCTCCTGGGCGCGCATCCGGCCCTCGGCGAGCCGCCGCTCGGCCGTGTCGGAGCGCTTGCGCTCCACGGCGTAGCGGATCGCGCGGCTCAGCAGCCGAGCGTCCAGTTCGTCCCGGAACAGGTAGTCCTGGGCGCCCACCCGCACCGCCTCCGTGCCGCGTTCGGCGTCGCCGGACGCGGTGAGCGCGAGGACGGCGTGCCGGGGCGCGAGCCGCAGCACGTGCCTGAGTACGGCCAGTTCCTCGTCGTCACCGGACAGGCCGGGGGCGGTCAGGGCGAGGTCCAGCAGGATGCAGTGGACGTCGTCGGTGAGCAGCCGCTCGGCCTCGGTGAGGTTGCGGGCGGTACGGATGCGGATCGGCCTGCCGGCCGCGTCCTGCAGTTCGGGCACGGCTGTCGAGCCGCCCGGATCGTCCTCTATGAGCAGGAGCGTCAGGTGGGGCTGAGTGGTGCCCTGGGCGGTACCGGCCGTCGTCCCGGCAGGCATCGCGGCCGTGGCTTCGGTGCGCGGGGCCTCTTCCCTGGAGCGGCCGCTGGGTGACGCGACCGGCGCCTGACCACTCTCCACGGCCGGGATCGCTCTCTGCCGCGGTACGGGTACGGGCATCGTCTTGGGTTCCTTCCCTCCCCCCGAGGGCATGGTGGGGCGAGGGACCTCGACCCACCGACGGGGACCATAGCGGTAGTCGGCGCCGCAACGGAATGGTGTGAGGCCGGCCGCTTGGGCGTCGGCCAGTGTCATATGCCGCGATCAGTACATCAGTTGGACAGGTCAGAGGTGTCGCCGGGATGACGAACGTCACGTTGGCGGCAGGCCGGGCGTGGGACAGATCACGTGGCGCGGGTCACCGCCACCCGAACCCCGCTCACCTGGACCGCAACGCCGTTCACCCTGCCCGCAGGCGCCGTTCACCTGCCCCACCGACGCCGTTCGCCGGGCTCGCGCATGCCGACCGCCCCACCCCGCGGGCACCGCCCCGCTGACTGCGGCCTCGCCCCGCGGGCGCCGCCCGGCTGGCCGAGGCGCCGCCCGTCCACCTCCGTACGCTCACGCGTCCGGTCGTACCACCCCGAGTATCGGCATGGAACCGGCCCCCGCGACGGTCACCGTCCGTCCGGGTCGCGGGGCGTGCACGATCGCGCCGTCCCCCACGTACATCGCCACATGGCTGGCGTCGCCGAAGTAGATGACCAGGTCACCGGGCCGCATGTCCTCGACGGCGACGTGCGGCAGCTGCTTCCACTGCTCCTGCGAGGTGCGCGGGACGGGATGCCCGGCGTGCGCCCAGGCCTGTGAGGTCAGGCCGGAGCAGTCGAACGTCTTCGGGCCCTCGGCGCCCCACTCGTAGGGCTTGCCCAGCTGGGCGGTCGCGAACTCCACCGCCTTCTTGCCCTGCTCGCTCGCGCTGCCGTCGATGTCGTCGAGGATTCCGGAGTCGAGCCAGGTGGTCTGCGCCTGACGGGCCGCCGCCTCCTCCAACTCGGCGAGGCGCTCCTTGTCCTCCTTCTCCAGCCGGGACTCCAGCTCCTCGGCCGCCGCGATCCGCTGCTCGACCTTCTTGGTGGCCGCGGCCTTGGCCTTGCGGCCCGCCTCCAGTTTCTTCCACTGGGTCGAGGCGTCCTTCGCGTACAGCTCCAGGTCCTGCTGGGTGCGGGCCATCTCCCCGAGAAGACCCTTGGTCGCCCGCTGGCCCTGGAGCACCCGGCCGGCGCCGTCGAGGAACTCCTGCGGGTTGTCGCTCAGCATCAGGTGGGCCTCGTCCGGCAGCCCGCCGCCGCGGTACTGGGCGCGGGCCGCGGCGCCCGCGCGGTCCTTCAACTCGGCCAGCTTCTCCTGGCCCTTGACGATTTTCTTCGCCAGCTCGACTATCTGCGCGGACTGCCGCTGGGCCTTCTCCTCGGCCGCGTTGTACGCGTCGGTGGCGACGGCGGCCTCGTGATAGAGCGTCTCGAGCTGTCTGCGGACGGCCTCGAGGTCCTTGTTCGGCGGGAGCGCCGGGGCGGTGCCCGAGCCGGCCGCCGGTGACGCCGTGGGGTCCGGGGCTGCGAACGCCGTGCCCGGTGCCGTGAGGACGGTGACCGCGCACACCACCGCCACGGCCGCGGTGATCAGTCCGCGCCTGCCCGCTCCCATATCCCTGCCCCCGAATCCCTGTTGCCGCCATCTGATTTACCGTCAGTAACTTACGGACGCCTGAGGGATCGTGCCATGTCGTCGCGCAAAGAGACAGAGGCACTGCAAGGCCGCGCGAAGCGTTTTCTCCCCCCTTCTCCCCGCGGCACGACGATCTCCCCGCCTGTGTGACGAACGACTCACGGAGATCGTTCCCCGCAGGTCGGACGGGGGAAGCGGGCGGCCGGAGGGTTCAGGCGCGCGGCGCCAACGCCTCCCAGCGCAGGGTCACTTCACCCTGCCGCCACCGCACGGGCCCGTCCGTCACCGGCCAGTCGGCGGCCAGCTCCCGCACCGCCCGGATCCAGCGCTGCCGGGCGCCGTACGACACATAGGGCGCGGCGGCCGCCCAGGCGCGGTCGAAGTCACGCAGGAAGGCGTGCACCGGCTCGCCGGGGACATTGCGGTGGATGAGCGCCTTCGGCAGGCGCTCGGCCAGGTCCGAGGGGCGCTCCAGCGAGCCGAGCCGGGTCGCGAAGGTGACCGTGCGCGGTCCCTCCGGGCCGAGCGCCACCCACACGTGCCGGCGCCCGATCTCGTCGCAGGTCCCCTCGACCAGCAGCCCGCCCCGCGAGCCGGTCGCCGGGTCGCCCGGTGCCAGCCGCCCGCACAGCCGCTCCCACACCGCGGCGACCTCCGCCTCCTCGTACTGGCGCAGGACGTTCGCCGCGCGGATGAGCAGCGGCCGCTGAGGAAGGGGAATCTCGAAGCCGCCGTGCCGAAAGACGAGCCCGTCGCGCTCGTAGGGCTTCGCGGCGGCGACCCGCGCCGGTTCGATCTCGACGCCGACCACGCGCGCGTGCGGGGCGACGTCACGCAGCCGGGCGAGCAGTTCGACGGCGGTCCAGGGGGCCGCGCCGTAGCCGAGGTCGACGGCGACCGGATCGGCGGCGCGACGCAGTTCGGCGCCGTGCGTGGCCGCGATCCAGCGGTCCATACGGCGCAGCCGGTTGGGGTTGGTCGTCCCGCGCGTCACCGTTCCCACGGGGCGGGTCGCTGCGCGGGCGGCGGCAGTCATACGTACGAGGGTATGCGGGTACCCGGGACGCGCGGTGCGCACCAGGGGACCGGCCGACGGTGCGCACCTGGACCCGGTGTGTATCCCGGACGGCGGTGCGCACCAGGGGACCGGCCGGGCCGTGCCCACCCGCGACCCGCCGCCGTGCGTCCCGCTTCCCATGCGCCCCGCACGGGCCCCCAGTCACCCCACCCACCCACCACGCATCCAGACCTCGAACGGTTGAGCGATCTCCGGTAATGATTCGGCAAATACGGGGAGGCGGGAAATGGAGCAGCGTCTTCCGGTGTTGGAGAGCCATGGAGGGTCCCCCACGCCCTCCGACAGGCATGTCCGCAGCAAGGAGGAACGCCAAGTGAGCCAGTACGTCAGCAGGCTCGGGCGGCGCTCCCCGGCGACACCCTCCCGCCTCAGGCTGCACCGGCGCCCCCGCCGGGTGGCCATGCTGTCCGTGCACACCTCACCGCTCCACCAGCCGGGCACCGGTGACGCGGGCGGCATGAACGTCTACATCGTGGAGCTCGCGCAGCGGCTCGCCGCGATCAACATCGAGGTCGAGATCTTCACGCGCGCGACCACCGGCGGTCTCCCGCCGACCGTCGAGCTCGCCCCCGGTGTCCTCGTCCGCCACGTCGACGCGGGCCCCTACGAGGGCCTGGCCAAGGAGGACCTCCCGGCTCAGCTGTGCGCCTTCACGCACGGTGTGATGCAGGCGTGGGCCGGCCACCGCCCGGGCTACTACGACCTCGTGCACTCCCACTACTGGCTCTCCGGCCACGTCGGCTGGCTCGCCGCCCAGCGCTGGGGCGTCCCCCTCGTCCACGCCATGCACACCATGGCCAAGGTCAAGAACGCCAACCTGGCCGACGGCGACACCCCCGAGCCCGCCGCCCGCGTCATCGGCGAGACGCAGATCGTCGCCGCCGCGGACCGCCTCATCGCCAACACCGCCGAAGAGGCCGACGAACTCGTCCGGCACTACGCCGCCGACCACGGCAAGGTCGCCGTCGTCCACCCGGGCGTGAACCTCGAGCGCTTCCGCCCCGCCGACGGCCGCGCCGCCGCCCGCGCCCGCCTCGGCCTGCCCCAGGACGCGCTGATCCCGCTCTTCGCGGGCCGTATCCAGCCCCTCAAGGCCCCCGACGTCCTCCTGCGCGCGGTGGCCGTCCTCCTGGACGAGCGCCCCGATCTGCGCCCGAGCCTCGTGGTCCCGGTGGTCGGCGGCCTCAGCGGCAGCGGCCTGGCCAAGCCCGAGGGCCTGCAGAAACTCGCCTCGCGACTCGGCGTCGCGGATGTCGTACGGTTCTGTCCGCCCGTCGGCCAGGAGCAGCTGGCGGACTGGTTCCGGGCGGCCTCCGTCCTGGTCATGCCCTCCTACAGCGAGTCCTTCGGCCTGGTGGCCATAGAGGCGCAGGCGGCCGGTACGCCGGTGCTGGCGGCCTCGGTCGGCGGCCTCCCGGTGGCCGTACGCGACGGGCAGACGGGCTTCCTGGTCCAGGGGCACCGTCCCGCGGACTACGCGCGCGTGCTGCGCGACTTCGCCGACGACCCGGCCCTGTCGCCCCGGATGGGCGCGGCCGCCGCCCGGCACGCCCAGTCCTTCGGCTGGGACACCGCGGCCGCCGCCACCGCGGACGTCTACACGGCCGCGACCCAGTCCCACCGGCGTCGCGTACGCTCCCACCATGGCTGATGCAGAGACGGCGGCCCAGGTGATCGAGGGCTTCCTGAAGGACGCCGAACTCGAATGGGAGAGCCCCGCTCCCGGCAACTACGTCGTGAAGCTCCCCGGCACCCGCAAGCTCTCGACGACCGTCTCACTCCTGGTCGGCAGACACTCGCTCTCCCTCAACGCCTTCGTGATCCGCCACCCCGACGAGAACGAGTCCGGCGTCCACCGCTGGCTCCTGGAGCGCAACCTCAAGCTGTACGGCGTGAGTTACGCCGTCGACCCGCTCGGCGACGTCTACGTCACCGGCAAGCTGCCGCTGGCGGCCGTCACCGCCGACGAGACCGACCGCCTCCTCGGACAGGTCCTGGAGGCGGCCGACGGCAGCTTCAACACCCTTCTGGAGCTGGGCTTCGCGTCCTCGATCCGCAAGGAGTACGCGTGGCGCGTCTCCCGCGGCGAGTCGACGCGGAACCTGGAGGCGTTCGCCCACCTGACACAGCGCCCGGCCGACTGACCTCGACGAGACTCCTTCCGGGCTCTTTCGAGGCCGCCTTACGTGTCCTCCATGCAGGACGCTATCCGCCGCCCGCCACCGGTCGCGTTCCTTCCGCCGACCTTGCGAAGGCGTACCGCCCCGGTGTGACTCCCACCAACTTCCGGAAGTGGCGCGTGAGATGGGACTGGTCGAAGAAGCCGGTCGCCGTGGCCACCTCGCCGGGCGGGCGGCCGTCGAGCAGCAGACGGCGGGCGCGGTCGACCCGGCGGGAGTTGAGGTACTGGTGCGGGGCGATGCCGTAGGCGCTGCTGAACGCCCGTACGAGATGCGCGGGATGGGCGTGTACGAGCCCGGCGGCCTCCTCGAGGCCGAGGCCGTCGACGACGTGCTCGTCGAGCAGCTCCCGCAGCCGGCGGGCGAGGACCGGGTCAGGGCGCGGAGCGCCGGCCGCCAGGGCAGGCAGCAGCCGGGCACGCAGCCGTTCGGCGATGAGCGTCAGCCTGCTCTCGGCCTCCAGCTCGTCACCGGGCCGCTCCATGGCGGTGTGCAGTTGGCCGACGCGCAGGCGCAGCACCGGGTCCCGCAGGTCGGGCGCGTCGACGGCGGCCCCGATGAGGTCGTCGGCGAGCCGGCTGTCGTCCAGGTACAGGACCCGCTTGCGGAAGCCGTGCGGGGTGGCGGGAGAGCCGTTGTGCGGAACGTGCGGCGGCAACAGGGACACCGTGTCGTCCGGGGTGCCGTGCTCGTGCCGGTCGAGGTCGTACCGGACGGCCCCGTCGTCCACGATGAGCAGCGTCCACGCGTCGTGGACGTGCATCGGATAGGCGTACTCCGTGAAGTGGGCGTGGAACACCTCGACGACACCCGGGATCCGGGGACGCCAGGCGGTCACCTCGCGCTGAGCGGCCATGCAAAGAACGTACAAGACGGTGCCGTACACGGGTCGGCAGTCTCAAGGCATGAACGCAGGCTTGAACGCAGACATGAACGCACGAACGAACCCGGAACCGGTCATCCGCTTCGACACCAAGATCGCCGTACTGCTGCGCGAGGACCTGGAGCCCTGGCAGCGCCTCAACGTCACCGCGTTCCTGGTCAGCGGCCTCGGATCGCAGGTGCCCGAGGTGATCGGGGAGCCGTACGAGGATGCCGACGGGGTGGCCTACCTGCCGATGTTCCGCCAGCCGGTGCTGGTCTTCGAGGGCACGAAGGAGACGCTGAAGGCCGCGCACACGCGCGCACTGTCGCGCGCGCTGCCCCGAGCGCTCTTCACGTCCGACCTCTTCTCCACGGGCAACGACCGCGACAACCGAGCGGCGGTGCGAGCCGTGGGAACGGCGGAACTGGACGTGGTGGGGCTCGCGGTACACGGCCCGAAGAACGCGGTGGACAAGGTGCTCAAGGGGGCACGGATGCATCCGTGAGGGAGTGCGGGTGGGGCACGGTGGGGCCGGGACCGGGGCCGGGGACCGGACCGTGCCTAGGGCGTGGGCGCTCCCTCGGTGAGGGGCGGCTTCCTCTCGGTGAGGGCTGATTCCCCGACGCTGAGGGCCGGTTTCCCGACGTTGAGGGCCGCCTCCCCGTCCGTCGCCGCCGCCGCGTCCACGACGGTCGTCGGGTCCTCGGCCGGCAGGCGTCGCATGAGTGCGCCGTACCCGATCGCGGCCCCCGTACCGATCACCGCGCACACCCCCCACAGCCACTCCGCGCCGAACCGGTCGATGACGATGCCGGACATGAGGGGTGCGACCAGAGCGGCGACGGACCAGGACAGCGTGTACATGCCCTGGTAGCGGCCGCGGCCGTGGACGGGGGAGAGGCGGACGACCAGGCCGGTCTGTGTGGGCGCGTTGACGATCTCGGCCAGGGTCCACACGCACACCGTGAGGATGAAGACACCGACGGACCCGGCGAAGGCGGTGAGCCCGAAGCCGTACCCGGCGAACAGGGACGAGACCACCAGCAGCCGCTTGGGATCGCGGTGTTCGATGAACCGGGTGACCGGGATCTGGAGCGCGACGATCAGGACACCGTTGACGGCGATCGCCGTGCCGTAGTCGGCGGGCGTGAAGCCGGCCTCGCCCATGGCGACCGGCAGTCCGACCGCCCCCTGCTGGAAGATCAGGGCCACGAGGAAGGACAGCCCGACGACGCTCATGAAACGCCCGTCGCGCAGCACGGTGCCGAGACCCACATCCGCCGCGACCTGCTTGCCGGCCGGAACGGCGGGCCGCGACTCGGGCAGCTTCAGGAAGACGACGACCGCGCAGAGAGCCGTCATCCCCGCCTCGATCAGGAACCCGGCGAGATAGCTGTACTCGGCGATGAAGCCCGCGCCCATGGAGGAGACGGCGAAACCGAGGTTGATCGCCCAGTAGTTCAGCGAGAAGGCGCGGACGCGGTCCTCGGGCCGGACGATGTCGGCCATCATCGCCTGCACGGCCGGCCGGGAGGCGTTGGACGTCATGCCGACGAGGAAGGCGACGGCGGCGATGGCGAGCGGGTCGTGCACGAAGCCGAGCAGCGCGACGGACAGTGCCGTCGACGCCTGGGCGACGAGCAGGGTGGGCCGCCGCCCGAGCCGGTCCGCCATCACACCGGCGACGAGGGAGGAGACGACCCCGCCGAGACCGTGCAGCGAGGCCACCAGACCGGCGTACGAGGCGGAGTAGCCGCGGTCCAGGGTCAGATACAGCGCCATGAAGGTGGCGACGAACGCGCCGAGCCGGTTGACGAGGGTGCTGATCCACAGCCACCAGAACGCGCGGGGAAGACCGGAGACGCTCTCGCGGGCGGCACGTCTCAGGGCGGCGACGGACATGGCGGATCCCCCACGGATGTAAGCGGCTCAGGCGGTGAGCACACGTTACGAGGGGGCCGTAACCGCAGGCCACTCAATTAACAGATCCCGTCAACTGTCCGCCTCTCGAGCGGACGCGCAAGCGATCGAAGCCTTCCATTACGCTCATACGCATGGCCGACGCACCGTACAAGCTGATCCTCCTCCGCCACGGCGAGAGCGAATGGAACGCGAAGAACCTGTTCACCGGCTGGGTGGACGTCAACCTCAACGAGAAGGGCGAGAAGGAGGCAGTCCGCGGCGGTGAGCTGCTCAAAGACGCCGGCCTGCTCCCCGACGTGGTCCACACCTCCCTCCAGAAGCGCGCCATCCGCACCGCGCAGCTCGCCCTGGAGTCCGCCGACCGCCACTGGATCCCGGTCCACCGCAGCTGGCGCCTGAACGAACGCCACTACGGCGCCCTCCAGGGCAAGGACAAGGCGCAGACGCTCGCGGAGTTCGGCGAGGAGCAGTTCATGCTCTGGCGCCGCTCCTACGACACCCCGCCGCCGCCCATCGAGGACGGCTCGGAGTTCTCCCAGTCGGACGACCCGCGCTACGCGACCATCCCCCCGGAGCTCCGCCCCCGCACGGAGTGCCTGAAGGACGTCGTCATCCGGATGCTCCCGTACTGGTACGACGGCATCGTCCCCGACCTCCTCACCGGCCGCACGGTCCTGGTCGCGGCCCACGGCAACAGCCTCCGCGCCCTCGTCAAGCACCTCGACGGCATCTCCGACGCCGACATCGCGGGCCTGAACATCCCGACCGGCATCCCCCTCGCCTACGAACTCGACGCCGACTTCAAGCCCCTCAACCCCGGCGGCACCTACCTCGACCCGGACGCGGCAGCGGCGGCGATCGAGGCGGTCAAGAACCAGGGCAAGAAGAAGTAGTTTCCGCGATCACGCCCCCGAACCGCGCTCACGGCGCGGGGCGGGGGCGTTTTCACATCATGGGGTTCCACGGGCGGAGTTCGCCTCCGGGGTGGCTGGGGGAAGTGGCGGATCATCGTGCGGCCAAGAGGGCGAACACCCCCGCTCCGCCCCCCAGCAGCAGTAGCTGAACTGTCCCTGAGATGCGCCAGCCCAGGGCAAGCAGACCACCGCCCGTGACCACCGCACCGGCGGCCAGGAACCACATCGCCTGGCGTGCGACCCGTGGTGCGTCCGGAGGATTGGGCTCGTCGTAGGTGTCGGCCCAACCCGTCATCCCGTAGCCGTAGAGCAACCAGGCGATCACCAGCAGGTCGATCAGGAGCAGTGCCGCTCCGACTCCGACCTGCTGTCCGGCTGACGGCCTGTTCGCACGCTTCGTTCCCACCGTCGTGCCCCCTGTCGCCGATCGTCTGAGAACTGCATGGGGCGCAGCATGCGGGCCTCAGCCCGGACGACGCATGAGTACGCGTACTCAGGCGTCTTGAGCGACCGCTGCGGGGCAGCTCATCGAGCCCGGACACCGCGAGATAGGCTCGGCGGCCTTGGCATGGATCTGCCATTCACCTGGGGGGCGTGGGGATTTCCGTACGTGATTCCGTACCGCGCAGAGTGACGAGCGTGGCCTTCGCGACCGTGCTGCTCGCCGGGGGACCGGTCGCCTGCGGAGCGGGTGTCGAGCGTGATTCCGCGGTCGCGGACACGCCCGCTGTTGCCGTGGCGAAGGCGGCGAGGACTTCCAGGGACATCACGTCGCTGCACTATCGGGTCAGCGGGACCCTGCCGGTGAAGGGCCACCTGGAGGCGGAGGCCTCCATGACGACGAAACCGCTGGCCATGAGCATGAAAATCACCGCTCCGGCCCATCTGGGCGGGGGTGTCGGACTGGAGATCCGCTTCGTCGACAAGGTCATGTACGTCCGCAGCGACGCGATCCGGGCCGAGAAGCTGCGTGGCAGGAGTTGGCTCAGCACTGCGCCCGCCGTATGGGGACGCACCGGGGTGGACAACCAGTCGTACGGCGTGCTGCCCGGTCAGCTGGAGGGGACCCCGACGGTGCAGTCCACGCTTCTGACCGGTTCCAAGGACCTGCGGCTGATCGGGACCGAGACGGTCGACGGCGTCGAGACCAGGCACTACAAGGGGACGGTCAACAGTGAGGGCCTGAAGCTCGGGCGCCTCGATCGGTTCATACAGCTGGAGGTCTCCGACCCGCTCACCATGGACCTGTGGACCGACGGCGACGGCCGCACCAAACAGTTTCGTATGCGGGCCGAGGGCAACGACGTGGCTACCGGCACCGGGAACGGGCCGCTCGACCTGACCGTCACCTTCCTCGACATCAACCAGTCCCTGACCATCAAAGCCCCGCCGGCCGCGGACACCACCCCACTCCTGGGCGACGAGCAGGAAGGCTGAGCGTCCCCCGGGCGGAGACGGGCGTCCCCGTCGTGAGGGCGCCCGTTCCGATGGTCGGGTCAGGCCGGTGTCCTGATCGTCGTGTCCGCTGTCCGGGCCGGGGCGGCCACGACGTGGCGGCGGCGGGTCGGGAGTCCGAGGGTCGGGTTGGCGACGCCCCAGGCCGCGCCTTTGCAGACCAACTCCTTGTAGCGGGCGGCGAGTCGTCCGGTCAGGGCCGCTCGGACGGCACGGTCGTCGGCGGTGACGTACTGGATCAGGCCTTCCTTGCGACCCAGCGAGATGCACTGGTTGAAGTAGCGGAGCGAGGTGTTCGGGAGCTTCCTGCCCGTCAGGCGGGCCGCGATGGCGTCGGCTGCCTGCCAAGCCATGGGGGTGCCCGAGGCGCACGACATCCGCAGGGGTTTGTCGCCGGCGCCCATCGCCATGGCCGCGTCGCCGATGGCGTACACGTCCGGGTGCGAGACCGAGCACATGGTCCCGTCGACCACGATCTGGCCCCGGTCGGTGACCTCCAGAGTGGTGGCCTTCGCGATCGGGTGGACGGCGAAGCCCGTGGTCCACACGGTGACCGCGGCCGGGACGGACCTGCCGTCGGCGGTGACGACGCGGTCGGCCTCCACGCCGGTGACGGTGGCCTGCTCGTGCACGGTGATGCCGAGCCCGTCGACGACCTTCCGCACGTGCCGACGGCCCTTGGGAGAGAGCCAGTCGCCGAGGCGTCCGCCGGCGGCGAGGCCGACGGCGAGGTCCGGGCGGGCCTCGGCGATCTCGGTCGCGGCCTCCAGGCCGGTGAGGCCCCCACCGACCACGACCACGCGTTGTCCGGCGTCCAGGCCGGCCAAGCGCTCGCGCAGCCGGAGCGCCCCGGGACGGCTGGCGATCTCGTGGGCGTGCTCCGTCGAGCCGGGGACGCCCTGGTCGTTCCAGCCGCTGCCGAGGGCGTACACGAGGGTGTCGTACTCCCGTTCCTCGGCACCGTTCGCGTCGGTCGACGTGACGGTCCTGCGGTCGACGTCGACGCCGGTGACCTTCGCGATCCTCACTTCGACGCCGGTGCCCGCGAACATCTCGCTGAAGGGCCGGGGTTCGAGGTTCTGGCCGACCGCGAGCTGGTGCATCCGGACGCGCTCGACGAAGTCGGGCTCGGCGTTGACGAGGGTGATGGTGACGTCCTCGCGGCGCAGCCGCTTGGCGAGGCGTCCGGCGGCGATGGCTCCGCTGTATCCGGCTCCGAGGACGATGATGCGGTGCTGCATTCTCTGCTCCTGTCTCGCGCGGTTTCGCCCCTTGAACCGGGCGGCCCGCCGTTTCCTGACAGGAACGCGATGTGAAGCAGCTCACATCGGGGTCAGAAGGTGATGACCAGGGGTTCTCCGTGCTCGGCGGCCGCCCAGCTCCGGGTCGCACGTTCGAGTTTGTCGGGGTTGACCTGGCTGCGGATCGCGGCGATGCCCTCGGCGGTGATCTCCAGGCACATGACGCCGACGACCCGGCCGTCGACGACCGCCACGACGGCGGGGCCGCCGTTGGCGGTCGTGGCGTAGACCTCGGGTGAGCCGCCGACCAGGGCGCGCTTGGCCTTGCCGGGTGTGAACAGACCCCGCGTGAACTTCGCGACCGCGAGGGCGCCCTCGAACGCCTTGGCGCGGGCCGGGACCTTCCCGCCGCCGTCGCCGATCGCGACGGCGTCCTGGGTGAGCAGCCGCACGAGCGGCTCGGTCCGGCCGCTGGTGGCTGCCGCGAGGAACTCGTCGACGATCCGCCGGGCGGCGGCCTCGTCGACGTCGGCGCGGGCCTCACCGGCCGCGACGTGCTTCTTGGCGCGGTGGAAGATCTGCTGGCTGGCGGCCTCGGTGATGTCGAGGACGTCGGCGATCTCCCGGTGCGGGTAGTCGAAGGCCTCCCGCAGCACGTACACCGCCCGCTCGTTGGGGGAGAGGCGCTCCAGCAGGGCGAGGACGGCGTACGAGACCGATTCGCGCTGTTCGGCGGAGTCGGCCGGGCCGAGCATCCGGTCCCCGGCGAGCAGCGGTTCGGGGAGCCACTGGCCCACGTAGGTCTCGCGGCGCGCGCGGGCCGAGGTGAGCTGGTTGAGGCACAGGTTGGTGAGCACCTTGGTCAGCCACGCCTCGGGGACCTCGACGCGGTCGACGTCGGCGGCCTGCCAGCGCAGGAACGCCTCCTGCACGGCGTCCTCGGCCTCGCTCGCGGAGCCCAGGAGGCGGTAGGCGATGGCCTCCAGGCGGGGCCTGGACGCCTCGAACCGGTCCACGTCGTTCATGGTCAGGGCCATGGTCCGGATCCTAGCCCGCGCGGGTGCGCGGATGTGTGGTGTCCGGTGGCAGGCGGCCCCATGACAAAGGACCCCGCTGCCTCGCGCTGCCCGGGGTCCTTCGTCGTCGTGGCGGATCTTCCGTACGGCGTCGTCCGCGTCGTACGGAAGATCCGCTACGACGTCAGCCGCACTGGCACGGATTGCCCGACTGGCAGCCGCAGCCGCAGCCCGAGCCGCAGCCGCACGCGCCGAAGAGCGGGAGGCTTTTGATCTCGGTGGGCTGATCGGTCCGGCGTTCCTGCGTGGGGTCGGGCGCGGGAGTGCTGGGGGATTCGGCCATGGGTCCCTCCTGGAGGCTGGTGCCTGTGCCCATTGCATGCCCGTTCCCCTGGGCGCATCAACGGCGCACAGTGGCTCGCGCGCGGGCGGAGCACGGCGTCGTCAACTCCCGTTCCGCCACTCCGGTCTCGCCACACCCCGCGGCCACACCACGTCCCGACAGGCCCGACCCCGGTCGCGCCTTCGGCCGGACCCCCGTCGCGCCTCTGGTCAGGCCCCCTCGACCCCGGTGACCGGCTGGATGTCCTGCTGGACGGCGTCCGCGTGCTCACCCGTCACCAGGTACACCACCCGCTTCGCCACCGAGACCGCGTGGTCCGCGAAGCGCTCGTAGTAGCGGCCGAGCAGGGTCACGTCCACGGCCGTCTCGATGCCGTGCTTCCACTTGTCGTCCAGCAGGTGCTGGAAGAGCGTGCGGTGCAGGAGGTCCATCTCGTCGTCGTCCTGCTCCAGCTGGAGGGCCAGGTCGACGTCCTTGGTGATGATCACCTCGGCGGCCTTCGCCATCAGGCGCTGCGCGAGCTGGCCCATCTCCAGGATGGTGGCGTGCAGGTCGTGCGGGATGGCCCGCTCGGGGAAGCGCAGCCGGGCCAGTTTGGCCACGTGCTGGGCCAGGTCACCCGAGCGCTCCAGGTCGGCCGACATGCGCAGTGAGGTGACGACGATCCTGAGGTCCGTCGCCACCGGCTGCTGACGGGCCAGCAAGGCTATGGCCCGGGCCTCCAGGTCGTGCTGCAGCTCGTCGACCTTCTTGTCGGCCTCGATGACGCTTTCGGCCAGCTTCAGGTCGGAGTCGAGGATGGCCGTCGTGGCGCGCCCGATCGCCGAGCCGACCAGCCGGGCCATCTCCACCAGTCCGTCGCCGATCGAATCCAGTTCCTCGTGGTACGCGTCCCGCATCAGGGTTCCCTCTCCTACGTGATCTCTGGGGCTCCGGGGGCTCCGGGGGCCGTAGCTTCGGCTGAAAACCGGCGGTGCGAACCCCACGCTCCCACGTTCGGGCCTGTACGCGTCGGTTTCCGTCACCCCAAATGAACCAACACTGGCTCCTAGGTGAACTCTGGGCGACGAGTGTTCGAGCTCGCACTCGGATGGCTGTGGCCAGGATGGATCCCATGCCTAACCTGAACGCATGGACGTGAACGCGGCGGTCGCCGCAGCGGCAGCGATCGCCGGGGTACTCACCGGTGTCATCGCCATGCTGGCGTTCCGCTGGAGCGAACGCGACCAGAAGCGACCGACCAGAACCTCGCTGCATACGGACCCGGTCCTTCCGCCGGGTGTGGACACGGTGCTCTCCGTGCTCCGCTCCTCGGCCGTCGTCCTCGACGAGGCGGACGCCGTGGTCAAGGCCAGCTCGGCGGCGTACGCCCTCGGGCTGGTCCGCGGCGGCAAGCTCTCCGTGGAGCCGATGCTCCTGATGGCCCGGGACACCCGGCGCGACGGGGAGATACGCCAGGTCGAGCTGGACCTCCCGAGGCGGGGCACCGGGCGGGGCGAGGCACTCGCCGTGTCCGCCAGAGTCGCCCCGCTCGGCTCCCGGCTCGTCCTCCTGCTCGTCGAGGACCTCACCGAGGCCCGGCGCATCGAGGCGGTACGGCGCGACTTCGTCGCCAATGTCAGCCACGAGCTCAAGACCCCGGTCGGGGCGCTCTCCCTCCTGTCCGAGGCCGTCATGGACGCCGCCGACGAACCGGACGCCGTGCAGCGCTTCGCCGGGCGCATGCAGATCGAGGCGACCCGGCTCACCAACCTGGTGCAGGAGCTCATCGACCTCTCGCGGGTCCAGAACGACGACCCGCTGGAGGACGCCGAACCCGTCCGCGTGGACGAACTCGTCGCCGAGGCCATCGACCGCTGCCGGCACCAGGCCGGCACCAAGCAGATCACCATGGCCGCCGGCGGCACCGCCGACCTGCACGTCTGGGGGAACCGGGGGCAGCTCGCCGCCGCCCTGGGCAACCTCGTCGAGAACGCCGTCAACTATTCACCCGCGCGGACGCGGGTCGGCATAGCCGCCCGCCGGTTGACCGCGACGGGTGGTGACATGATCGAGGTCGCCGTCACCGACCAGGGCATCGGCATCACCGAAAAGGACAAGGAGCGCATCTTCGAGCGCTTCTACCGCGTCGACCCGGCCCGATCCCGTGCCACGGGTGGTACGGGCCTCGGGCTGGCGATCGTCAAGCACGTGGCCGCCTCGCACGGCGGGGAGGTCACGGTGTGGAGCGCTGAGGGTCAGGGCTCCACGTTCACCCTGCGGCTGCCGGAGGCGGGTGCGGCCCGAGACCGCGCCCAGCAGCACCCCGCCGACGACGGGTTCGACGACGAGCCCGGGCGGTCCTCTTCCCCACACCCCCACACGCCCCCGTACGAACCGCTTCCCGCCCCGGAGGTCCTTCCGTGACCCGAGTGCTTGTCGTCGAGGACGAGGAGTCCTTCTCCGACGCCCTGTCGTACATGCTCCGCAAGGAGGGCTTCGAGGTCGCCGTGGCGACCACCGGGCCCGACGGACTCGACGAGTTCGAACGCAACGGCGCCGACCTCGTCCTGCTCGACCTGATGCTGCCCGGCCTGCCGGGCACTGAGGTGTGCCGCCAGCTGCGCGGCCGCTCCAACGTCCCGGTGATCATGGTCACCGCGAAGGACAGCGAGATCGACAAGGTCGTCGGCCTGGAAATAGGAGCCGACGACTACGTGACCAAGCCGTTCTCCTCCCGCGAGCTGGTCGCCCGCATCCGGGCCGTCCTGCGCCGTCGCGGCGAGCCGGAGGAGGTCACGCCCGCCGCGCTGGAGGCGGGCCCGGTCCGGATGGACGTCGACCGCCACGTGGTCACGGTCTCCGGCTCGAAGGTGGATCTGCCGCTCAAGGAGTTCGACCTCCTGGAGATGCTGCTCCGCAACGCCGGCCGGGTCCTGACCCGCATGCAGCTCATCGACCGCGTCTGGGGTGCCGACTACGTCGGTGACACCAAGACCCTCGACGTGCACGTCAAGCGGCTGCGCGCCAAGATCGAGCCGGACCCGGGCGCGCCGCGCTACCTGGTGACCGTCCGCGGCCTCGGCTACAAGTTCGAGCCGTAGGCCGCCGTCCCCATGGCCTGACGGCCAGGGGCGGGTTCGGATACGGCGGAAGGGCGGGTCCTCCTCGCGAGGAGGACCCGCCCTTCCGCCGTATCCGTCACTGCTCCGTGCCGGTGGTGACCGTGGTGCCGGTGGTACGACCGCTCAGTTGCCGGCGGCCGACTCGCTCGCGGACGCCGAGTCCGTCGAGGAGGGCGACTCGGAGGCGGTCCCGGACGCCGACGCGTCGCCGGACGGCTTCTCGGAGGAGCCCGCGCTCGGCGAGGAGCCGGCGTCCGGCGCCGCCGGGACCTTGGACGGACCCCACGTGGTGAAGTACCTGTCGGCGGGGACCACGAAGGCCCGCAGGCTCACGTCGCCGGTCTTGCTGAAGGTGAAGGTGACCTTCTGCGCGTTGCCGTCCCTGACGGCCTCACCGGGGTCGGTGAGCGCGGCCGAGGCGTTGCCGTCGCCGCCGAGGATGACGTGACCGCCGGGCGGAATGGTCAGCTTGCCCTTGCCCTTGGCGGGCGTGATCTTCGCGCTGCCGTCGCCCGCGACGCTGACCGCGTCCAGGGTCTGGGGGGTGGAGCCGGTGTTGAAAAGGGTGGCGGAGACCACGGCCGGGCCCGGGGAGTCGGTGACGGGCTGGGTGATGACAATGGCGTTCTGGATCTTGATGTCACCGACCGCCGTCTCCGCGTTGTCCGGCTTGACCTCGAGGGTCTGCGCGTCGGTGCCGGCCGCGCACGCGGAGAGCGCGGCGATCGAGAACGCGGTGGCGGCGGCGGCGAGGGCGCCGCGTCGAAGGCTGCTGCTCACGGCGGCGGCAACTCCTTGACTTGTGAGCGAGGCGGCCGTAAAGCCGCGCTAAGTGTCTGTCAGCGGCCTTAGGTTACCGAGCCGTTCCCGCCGCGCCGCACCCGACCCTCCCCGCGGGGCCTGTCTTTCGGGTCGGTCCGGGGTCGCGGGCCGTGCCGCAGGCGTTCACAAGTGCTCCGGAGCCGCATTGACGCGCACTCGTCCGCCATTCACATAAGAGCTCAGGCATACCGCGCGCACCGGCTCGCAAAATTTCCGTGAAGGAATGCGCGGCCACCCCGGGAATTGATCACCGACTGCCGAGTCGGACCTTCCGGCACACGTTCCGGGGACCTTCCGTCGGAACGTTCCGGAGGGCTTCCGCCACACGTTCTGCCGGACGTTCCGCGAACCATCCGTGACGCTTCCGCCGCGCCTTCCGCCGACTGTCGTGATCAATTCCGGATTCGTCCCGTACCCGTCGCTCGCACCGAACGGAGTAGCGGAAGTCGCACGCTTGGAACCGGACATATGGGGACGTTCGTCCTCTCTGGAGGGCCTCCCGATGTGTGTAACGTACGGGTTTCACCTCCGCCGGACAGTGGCTCCGACCTGCGAATACCTTCCTGCGCTCGGCCCGCGCAGCACGTTCGTGTCGCAGTTGTCAAGCCCCGAGATGTGCCCTGACCTGCGAAAACGCCATTCAGAACACGCAGTTTCCGTGTTACTCTGGATAGCCACGGAAGGGGTACCTGTCACATGACGTTCAAGGTTGGCGACACCGTGGTCTATCCCCATCACGGGGCCGCGCTGATCGAGGCTATCGAAACTCGCCAGATCAAAGGCGTGGACAAGACCTACTTGGTGCTGAAGGTCGCCCAGGGTGATCTGACGGTACGTGTGCCAGCGGACAATGCGGAGTTCGTCGGCGTGCGTGATGTGGTCGGTCAGGACGGACTGGACCGGGTCTTCGAGGTGCTGCGCGCGCCGTACGCCGAGGAGCCCACGAACTGGTCGCGTCGTTACAAGGCAAACCTGGAGAAGCTCGCCTCCGGCGATGTCATCAAGGTCGCGGAAGTCGTGCGTGACCTGTGGCGTCGTGAGCGCGAGCGCGGACTCTCCGCAGGTGAGAAGCGCATGCTCGCCAAGGCCCGCCAGATCCTGGTGAGCGAGCTCGCTCTCGCGGAGAACACGAACGAGGACAAGGCCGAGGCCCTGCTCGACGAGGTTCTCGCGTCCTGAACTGACGCCGGCAGCCAGCCCGCTCAGCCCAGCGCACAGTGAAATGCCGCGGTGCCCGATGACGTATTCCTGTCGCCGGGCGCTGCGGCATGTTCATGCCCGGACGCTGACGCTGAATGACGAGACCACAAGACTCCGCGGACAAGCCTGTGCGCACGAAACCTCGCGAATGCCGTACGGCGAGGCACTGCGAGCCCGGACGCCGTACCTACGAGGTGCGGCCCCGATACTTGGCGTGCCGGGCCCGGGCTGTCGCCTGGACCGGGGTCACGGAAGGGTCCGGTCAAGGCGTCGCGCCCGGCACTCCTCCTGGCCATACCCACGTAGGTTCGGCACACAAACCTGACAGGAACCGATGTCTGACCTTTCGCGCCCCTCGCCCGTCGGGGCCCGTACCGCCGCCGTGATCCCGGCCGCCGGCCGGGGCGTACGCCTTGGTCCGGGTGCCCCCAAAGCGCTCCGCGCGCTGAACGGCACGCCGATGCTCATCCACGCGGTGCGCGCCATGGCCGCGTCCCGCGCCGTCTCCCTGGTCGTCGTCGTGGCCCCGCCCGACGAAGCCGCCGAGGTCAAGTCCCTGCTGGACGCACACGCGCTGCCCGAACGGACCGACTTCCTGGTCGTGCCCGGCGGTGACACCCGCCAGGAGTCGGTGAAGCTCGGCCTGGACGCCCTGCCGCCCGGCCACGACATCGTGCTCGTGCACGACGCGGCCCGGCCGCTGGTGCCGGTGGACACGGTGGACGCCGTGATCGAGGCCGTACGCGACGGCGCTCCCGCCGTGGTGCCGGCGCTGCCGCTGGCGGACACCGTCAAGCAGGTCGAGCCGGCGGCGACGCCGGGGGAGCCGGAACCGGTGGTCGCGACGCCGCAGCGGGCGCTGCTGCGGGCGGTGCAGACCCCGCAGGGTTTCGACCGCGCGACGCTGGTCCGGGCGCACGAGACGGTGACCGACGACGTCACCGACGACGCGAGCATGGTGGAACAGCTGGGACTGACGGTCGTGGTCGTGCCCGGACACGAGGAGGCCTTCAAGGTCACCCGGCCGCTGGACCTGCTGCTCGCGGAGGCGGTTCTGACGCGCCGGAGGCTCAACGATGGCTTCTGAGGACCTCCCGGTGTTGCCCCAGGTGGGCATCGGCACCGACATCCACGCCTTCGAGGAGGGCCGCGAGCTGTGGTGCGCCGGCCTGAAGTGGGAGGGCGAGGGGACCGGGCTCGCCGGTCACTCCGACGCGGACGTCGTCGCGCACGCCGCGTGCAACGCGCTCTTCTCGGCGGCCGGACTGGGTGACCTCGGGCAGCACTTCGGCACCGGGCGGCCCGAGTGGTCGGGCACGTCGGGGGTGACGCTGTTGACGGAGGCCGCCCGGATCGTGCGGGCGGCCGGGTTCCGGATCGGCAACATCGCGGTGCAGGTCGTCGGCCCCAGGCCGAAGATCGGCAAGCGCCGCGAGGAGGCCCAGAAGATCCTCTCGGAGGCGGCGGGAGCCCCGGTGTCGGTGTCGGGGGCGACGACGGACGGGCTCGGATTCCCCGGCCGCGGCGAAGGACTGATGGCGGTGGCCACGGCGTTGGTCGTACGGACCGGCTGAAGGGCTGACGGTGGCGGGGCGGCGTCGGTCGTGCGGGCCGGCTGAAGAGGGTGTTGCCCGTGGTCGGGGCGAGCCCCGCGGTGCCCGTGCCCGACTTCACCCCAACCGTCTGAGGCATTGCCCCGCGCCCACTACCCTGGAGGGGTGACTATTCGCCTGTACGACACCAGTGCCCGGCAGATTCGTGACTTCGCCCCGCTCAAGCCGGGTTGTGTCTCGATCTACCTCTGTGGCGCCACCGTGCAGGCGGCCCCCCACATCGGGCACATCCGGTCGGGGCTCAACTTCGACATCATGCGCCGCTGGTTCGAGTACCGCGGCTATGACGTCACCTTCATCCGCAACGTGACGGACATCGACGACAAGATCATCACGAAGGCCGCCGAGCAGAAGCGGCCCTGGTGGTCGATCGGGTACGAGAACGAGCGCGCGTTCAACGACGGCTACGCGGCCCTCGGCTGCCTGCCGCCGGCGTACGAGCCACGCGCCACCGGCCACGTGCCCGAGATGATCGAGATGATGCAGGGCCTCATCGAGCGCGGTCACGCCTACGAGTCGGACGGCAACGTCTACTTCGACGTGCGCTCCTTCCCCGGCTACCTCCAACTGTCCCGGCAGGAACTGGACAACCTGCTCCAGCCGTCGGGTGACGGGGAGACGGGCAAGCGCGACCCGCGTGACTTCGCCATGTGGAAGTCCGCCAAGCCGGGCGAGCCGACCTGGGCCACCCCGTGGGGCCGCGGGCGGCCCGGCTGGCACCTGGAGTGCTCCGCGATGGCGCACAAGTACCTGGGCACCGCCTTCGACATCCACGGCGGCGGGCTCGACCTGATCTTCCCGCACCACGAGAACGAGATCGCCCAGGCCAAGGCCTTCGGCGACGACTTCGCCCAGTACTGGGTGCACAACGCCTGGGTCACCATGGCCGGCGACAAGATGTCCAAGTCGCTCGGCAACTCGGTCCTGGTGAGTGAGATGGTCACGCGGTGGCGGCCCATCGTGCTGCGCTACTACCTCGGCACCCCCCACTACCGCTCGATGATCGAGTACAGCGAGGAGTCGCTGCGCGAGGCCGAGTCGGCGTTCGCCCGTATCGAGGGCTTCGTGCAGCGGGTGGTGGAGAAGGCCGGGGGCGCCGTCGAACCCGCCGCCGAGGTGCCGCCCGCCTTCGCCGAGGCGATGGACGACGACCTGGGCGTGCCGCAGGCGCTCGCCATCGTCCACACCGCCGTCCGGCAGGGCAACAGCGCGCTGGCCGCCGACGACAAGGAAGCCGCCGTCGCCCGCCTCGCCGAGGTCCGGGCCATGCTCGGCGTCCTCGGGCTGGACCCGCTCGACCCGCACTGGGCCGGCGGGAACGACCGCGGCGACGATCTGCACGGCGTCGTCGACAGCCTCGTACGTCTCGTGCTCGACCAGCGCGAGGCGGCCCGCACCCGCAAGGACTGGGGGACCGCGGACGCCATCCGCGACCAGCTCAACCAGTCGGGGCTCGTCATCGAGGACGGCCCGCAGGGGCCGCGCTGGAACCTCGGCCCGCGCTGAGTCCGCCGTGGCTCAGGTGATCGATTGTGCCGTCCGGGCCTCCGGGCGGCACACTTCATAGACGTACGCAATCAGTGCGGCCTCAGCAGAGGCTTCCGCACGCCTTACACAGACAGGTAGGTCATGGCCGCTAACAACCGCCGCATGTCCGGCAAGAAGGGCGCGCAGGTCGGCAGTGGCGGCCAGCGACGCCGGGGCCTCGAGGGCAAGGGCCCCACCCCGCCGGCCGAGGCGCGCAAGGGACACAAGAAGAACCGGATCGCCAACGCCAAGGTGAAGCAGGCCGTGCGCCGTCCCGCGCCGCGCGGCCGGGGCGGCAAGGGCACGTCCGAGATGGTCGTCGGGCGCAACTCCGTCGTCGAGGCGCTGCGCGAGGGCGTGCCCGCCTCCATGCTGTACGTCCAGCAGTTCATCGACAACGACGAGCGGGTGCGCGAGGCGCTGCAGCTCGCCGCCGAGCGCGGCGGCATCCACCTCATGGAGGCGCCGCGCCCCGAGCTCGACCGGATGACCAACGGGCTCAACCACCAGGGTCTCGTGCTCCAGGTCCCGCCGTACGAGTACGCGCACCCCGAGGACCTCGCCAACGCCGCCTACGACAACGGCCAGGACCCGCTCATCGTCGCCCTCGACGGGGTCACCGACCCGCGCAACCTCGGTGCCGTCGTGCGGTCCGTCGCCGCCTTCGGCGGACACGGTGTCGTCGTGCCCGAGCGGCGCGCGGCGGGGATGACCGCCGGTGCCTGGAAGACGTCCGCCGGTGCCGCCGCCCGTACGCCCGTCGCCCGCGCCACCAACCTGACGCGCGCCCTGGAGGCGTACAAGAAGGCGGGCATCGTGGTCATCGGTCTCGCCGCGGACGGCGAGACCGAGATCGGTGAGCTGCCCGCGCTGGACGGACCGGTCGTCATCGTCGTCGGCAGCGAGGGCAAGGGCCTGTCCCGGCTCGTCGGCGAAACCTGTGACCACCGGGTGCGGATCCCGATGCCCGGTGGCGCCGAGTCGCTCAACGCCGGTGTGGCGGCGGGGGTCGTGCTGTACGAGGCGGCGCGCCGGCGGGCCTGAACACACGTTCACGGCCGCACCCGTACGGGTCAATCCCGGCGTCCAGGGCAAGCTTGACGCGGTCCGGACACATCCGGCGAGTCAAAGCAGTGTCCTAAGCACACGTCACTCGGTTAGATGAGTGTGGACACCAGAACACCCCGCACACCCACGGGGGACGGCCCGTCGGGATTCGACGACGCTCCCGCGCTGAGCATGGTGAAGGTGCCGAGCGATCCGGCGCAGATCATCGTCAATCATGCGAGCTTCCGCGTGCAGTTGGGCGCATCGACGCGGCGCACCCAATCCTCGCGGATCGCGCGGCACTTGAGCGCCACCGAGGATCCCGCCCGTATGCCCGCCGGTGCCCGTCGCCGGCCCGTCGTCTGGAGCGGCAGGTCGGCGCCCGACGACACCGGCGCACACCGGCTGCTCCAGGCGGTGCGGGGCGGCAGCGTACGCTACGGCGACGAGCCCTCCGCCGACGCCGGGGCGACCCAGGTCATCCCGCGCGTCGGCGCCGGCGGCGGCTTCCCCGGCGACGGCTACGACGACCTGAGCCAGACCGTCGAGACCCCCGTGGTCGGCGCCCAGCGCACCCCGGAAGCGAGCGGTACCCGGCTCCTGCCGCACATGCGCACCGTCGGCTCCGCCTACGACGAACCGGCCTACGGCGAGGCCGCCTACGACCGATCCGCCTACGACGAGAACACCTACGGACGCGAGCGGTTCGAGGAGTTCGCGGAGTCCGAGGAGACGGCGGGCACGGGCCGGCGCGGAAAGCGCCACGCCGACGACCCCGCCCGGCACGCCTACTACCCGGGCCGCCGGATGAACCTCGGCGTCGTCCTGCTCCCGCTGCGCATCTTCCTCGGCTTCATCTCCATCTACGCCGGCATGGGCAAGCTCTGCGACCCCGTCTACTTCGACGGCGGCAAACGCGGCTCCATGGTCAAGTGGCTCAACACCCTGCACCCCTGGGAAGTAGCCGAGCCGCTGCGCCAGTTCGCCCTCCAGCACCCCGTCGGCTCCGGCCTCGTCATCGCCTTCCTCCAGGTCGTCGTGGGCGTGCTCACGGTGCTGGGCTGCTGGCAGCGGGTCGCCGCCGTGTTCGGCGCGATGCTCTCCGCCGCGCTCATCGTCACCGTCAGCTGGAAGACCCTCCCGGTCTACGACGCCCCCGACATCATCTACCTCGCCGCCTGGTCCCCGCTGATCATCGCCGGTGCCCCCGTCTACTCCGTCGACGGGCGGCTCGCGGGCAGTGCCTGGCGCCGGCTCGGCCCACGCTCCGACATCTGGGAGCTGCGCCAGTACGTCCTGCGGCGCGGTGCCCTCGTCACCACCGTCACGGTCGGCCTCACGCTGCTCATCGGCTCACTGCTCGGCGGTGCCGTCCGGGACTCCGACCGTGTGGTCGTCCCCGGCCCCGGCGAGGCCCCGCGCAACGAGCTGCCCGGCTCCCCGCTTCCCGAGGAGCCCGGCAAGCGGCACAAGGCGACGCCCTCCGCCCCGGGCTCGCCCAGCCGGAGCGCCGCGTCGGAGAACGAGGCCAGCCCGTCCGCCCGGGCGACCACCCCGGGTGCCGCCCGCGAGACCGGCACGGTCACCGGTGGCGCGCCCAGCCAGACCCAGGGCGCCGCGGGCCAGGCGGCCCCGCCGCAGCAGTCCGCTCCGGCCCAGCAGGTGCCGAGCACCAGCTCCGGCCCGACCTCCGGCGGCAGTGCCACCGGCGGGGGCAGCTCCACGAGTGGGGGCTCGAGTGGTGGCTCCGGCGGCGGAGGCTCGTCCTCCGGCCAGCCGGGCCTGGTGGGCGGCCTGTTGGGGTAACCGAGCCGGTGGGCGGCATCCTGGGCACGCCCGCCGGCTGAACCATCCTCCGGCCCGTACGACGACGGGGTCCCGCACGTTTTCCGTGCGGGACCCCGTCGTCGTACGGCATGTGGGTGATCCACGGGTCAGCGGCGTACCGGAAGGGCCGGTCAGCGCCCCAGTGCCGCCAGTTCCTTCGCTGCCTCCGTGAGGTCCTTGGCGGTGTCGATGGCGCGCCAGTAGGCACCCTGGGGAATCGGGAAGCCGGCCAGGCGGCGCTGGCGGGCCAGGTGCGGGAACGTGGTGCGCTCGTGGTCGCCGCGCTCGGGGAGCAGGTCGGCGAACCCGGGGGAGAAGACGTACACGCCGGCGTTGATCTCGTACGTCGTCGGCGGGGCCTCGATGAAGTCGGTGATGTGACCGAAGCCGTCCGTCTGCACGGCGCCCCACGGGATGCGCGGGCGGGCCAGCGCGAGGGTGGCGACGGCGTCGCGCTCGGCGTGGAAGTCCGCCATGTCGCGCAGCGAGAAGCGGGTCCATATGTCGCCGTTGGTGGCGTACCAGGGCCGGTCCGGGTGCGGGAGGCGCGCGGCGGCGTACCTGAGGCCTCCGCCGCGGCCGAGGGGCTCGGTCTCGACGACGGTCTGGACGTTCACCGGCAGGTCGGCCGTCTTCAGCCAGTTCTGCAGGACGTCGGCGAGGTGGCCGCAGCTGACCACGACGTCCGTCACGCCCTCCTCGGCGAGCCAGACGAGCTGGTGGCCGATGATCGGCGTCCCCGTGCCGGGGATCTCGACCATCGGCTTGGGCCGGTCGTCGGTGTAGGGACGCAGCCGGGAGCCCTGGCCACCGGCCAGGATCACGGCTTGAACGGGGCGGGACGCGGCGTTCGGATCGGTCATGACCGAACTGTACGTCGCGTCCTGCCTGCGGCTTCTGCCGGCAACCGTTCCTTAACCAGCCGTTGCCTTCCTGCGAACGCGGAGGAACCGCGGTCAGCTGTGTGAGGCCGCGACACCGGTGGCGAAGGAGGTGTCGCAGACGGGGCGGGCGTAGGACTGCGCGCGGGAGGGTCCGTAGACACGGACCGCGGCGCGGCCGAGGGCGCGGGCGATGGAGCCGCAGTGCTCGGCCAGGGACGGACGGCCGT
Source organism: Streptomyces sp. NBC_00289 (assembly GCF_041435115.1). Taxonomy (NCBI): domain Bacteria; kingdom Bacillati; phylum Actinomycetota; class Actinomycetes; order Kitasatosporales; family Streptomycetaceae; genus Streptomyces; species Streptomyces sp. NBC_00289. Next base: position 5,534,768 of record NZ_CP108046.1, read on the forward strand.
TGACGGCCTGCTGGAGGTGTGTGAGCGCGATGCCCGGGTCCTTCTCCTGGAGTTCGGTCAGAAGCTGGTCGCGCAGTACGTCCTGCGGGGCGAGGGCGGCCCTGCGCGAGGAGGCGCCCACCGCCGAGGCGTCCGAGGCCGCGAGGACCGAGCCGGCCGGGCTGCCCGACCAGTTCACCCGGGTGACCGCCAGAGTGCCGGAAAGCACCATGACGACGGGCAGGACGAGGGCGAGCGTGCGGCCGATCCGGCGGGCGGGGCCCTGGCCGCGTCGCGTCTGTTGGTTAGTGGAGTGCTTCACGCGTGTGAGGGTAGCGCGGGGTAATGAATTGGCGACATTTAGTCACCGGTTCGGGGGATGAATTGGTGCCCCCGATTGGGTAGTGCGTTGACGCACACAGCTCGAAATGCCCGGTCTGCCGGGGTATTTGGCGACAGCGAAGAGGGCCCCGCAGCAGCCTGCGGGGCCCTCTTCGTCAACGCGGCTGAATTGCCCGGGTCTGTGCCTCGGAACGTCCGTCGCGTCCGTCGCGCCGGTGGCGCCGGTCGCGTCAGTCGGTGAGGCGCTCGCCCGTGGAGGTCGAGAAGACGTGGATCTCGCCCGGCCGCGGCACGACGTGCAGCTGGGAGCCCTTCTCCGGCACCTGGCGGCCGTTGACGCGGACCACGAGGTCCTTGACGTCGCCGTCGACGTCGGCGGTGCCGTAGACGTAACCGTCGGCGCCGAGCTCCTCGACGACGTTCACGGAGACCGCGAGACCGGCCGGGGCGTCCTCGGTGTCCTTCGACAGCGCGGAGGCGGCGGCGCCGTTGTGCTCGACCACGTCGAAGTGCTCGGGGCGGACGCCGACGGTGACGGTGCGGTCACCCTTGTCGGAGGCGGCCTTGAGGGCGTCACGGTTGACCGGCACCACGCTGTTGCCGAACTTCACGCCGCCGTCGGTGATCGGGACCTCGACGAGGTTCATCGCCGGGGAGCCGATGAAGCCGGCGACGAAGAGGTTCGCCGGGCGGTCATACATGTTGCGCGGGGAGTCGACCTGCTGGAGCAGGCCGTCCTTCAGTACGGCCACACGGTCGCCCATCGTCATGGCCTCGACCTGGTCGTGGGTGACGTAGACGGTGGTGATGCCGAGGCGGCGCTGCAGCGAGGCGATCTGCGTACGCGTGGACACGCGGAGCTTGGCGTCCAGGTTGGACAGCGGCTCGTCCATGAGGAACACCTGCGGCTCACGCACGATGGCGCGGCCCATGGCCACACGCTGGCGCTGACCACCGGAGAGGGCCTTCGGCTTGCGGTCCAGGTACTCCGTGAGGTCGAGGATCTTCGCGGCCTCCTCGACCTTCTGCCGGATCTCCGCCTTGTTGATGCCGGCGATCTTGAGCGCGAAGCCCATGTTGTCGGCGACCGACATGTGCGGGTAGAGCGCGTAGTTCTGGAACACCATGGCGATGTCCCGGTCCTTCGGCGGCAGGTGCGTGACGTCGCGGTCGCCGATGCGGATGGCGCCGCCGTTCACGTCCTCGAGCCCCGCGAGCATGCGGAGCGAGGTGGACTTGCCGCAGCCGGACGGACCGACCAGGACGAGGAACTCGCCGTCCTCGATGTGGATGTCGAGACCGTCGACGGCGGGCTTGGTGGAACCCGGGTAGATCCGGGTCGCCTTGTCGAACGAGACAGTGGCCATGGTGAAGGGCCCCCTTCTACCGGCAGGAACGTGCCGGACGATCCGTTGTGGAAGGTGGTGAGCCACCCCGCGCGGGCGAGCCCGACGTGGTGTAGTCCACATGAGTGAACTGGCTCTGGACGGTACCTGGCGTTCACCTGGTCTGTCAGTACCCGGACCCCTGTGAACTTCGCGGAAATTTTCGATCGGGGGCCGCGGGCGACTGGGTACACTGCTCGGGCACGTACGTCGTCACGCGCGTGCACGCCTCCTTAGCTCAGCTGGTCAGAGCGCCGCTCTTGTAAAGCGAAGGTCGTCGGTTCGAATCCGACAGGGGGCTCCGACAACAGAGGGTGACGTTCCGCTCCCACACCCCGCTCCTCGGCCTTACGCTGGTCGGCACCATCAGGGATCCGCGCCGGCTGTCTGGAGGAAACGGGGTTGAGAGGGCGTACTCCGGAACAGGTCCGCAACGGGTTGGTCGTCTCCATCGTGGACGTGCTGCAGGGCTCGGCCACGGTGAACCAGGCGAGCAGCCGTGAGCTCTGGCGGGAGTTGCTCGCCGACGAACTCGGCTCGCCCGTGGAACCGTTCGGCGGGGACCGGCTGAGGCCGTGGCTCCTGCAGGTCGTCAAGGGATGCACCGCCGTCGGGGACGGCCCGGCCTGCCTGGTGCGGTCGCTGGAGTACGTCGAACAGCAGTCGGCGACGGTGGCCGGGCTGTGGCCGCTCGTGGACGAGTGGGAGGCCGTCGACTTCTTCAACAACGCCGACCTGGGCGAGCTGCGGCCCGTCCTGCTGTCCCTGCGCCCCCCGGACCTCGCCGCCATGGCGCGCCGGGCGAGCCGGTCGCGGGTGCAGGAGCTGCCCTCCTGGTGCCAGACCGCCTGGCAGGTGTTCCTGCGGCTGGCGGGCGAGAACACCCCGGCCGGTGATCTCCCGCCCAGCATGGCCTTCCTCGCGCTGGCCGCCGACCGGCTGATGGAGGACGGCACCCCCGACGCCGCCGAACTGGTCCGCCGGTTCAACCGCGGCCAGGCCGGTGCCCTGGGCCTGGAGCGGGTGCTCGCGGACTGGCAGCGCTCGGACTTCCCGCAGCCCGCGCCCTCCCTGGTCCCCGCCTATCTGATGATCCAGTTCGAGCCGGACCGGATCGAGGCCGACCGCTACTACCTGTCGCACTGGCGCCAGTCGGACTCCGAGGGCTGGCACCCCGTGCCGGGCGAGACCGTCCACCTGCGCCTCGACGAGCTCCCGGGCGCGGTGGAGAAACTGGTCGAGGAGACCGAGGAGCGGTGGGCCGACCTGCGGCAGCCCGTGATCCTGGAGTTCGTGCTGCCCTGGGAGCTGCTCAACGAGCCCGTCGAGTGGTGGTCGAAGGAGTCGGACACCACCTCCCCGACGCCGCTGGCCCTCGACTACCCGGTGGTGGTCCGCAGCCTGGAGCGGTTACAGCGGGCCGCGTGGCACCGGCCCTGGCACAGCAAGTGGCGGCAGCTGCGGGAGCGTCCCGCGGACAGCCACTCGCACCGGAGCCGTCCGGAGCAGGACGGGGCGTACTTCTTCCACCTGGAGCGCGAGCTGAAGGAGGACCAGCACGCGGTGTGCCTGGTGCTCAGCCAGCCCCCCGGTGACGCGTCGGGTATCGGCCGCCAGGAGATCCTCGCCGGGCTGCGGGCCGGGGTGCCCGCGATGATCTGGCACCGCAGCGACTGCGCGGACCCCATGTTCCAGGACGCCATCAGCGAGATCCTCGAGGACCGGGGGCTGGGCCGGCTCGCGGAACGCGTCGGACAGTGGCGCAAGGAAGCGCTGGCACTCGGCCCCGGCGGCTGGGAGCGGCACGTCGGCCGCCACCTGGCGATCCTGCTGGACGATCCGGAGCATCGGCCCGGTCCGCCCGGCCCGGTGTAGGTCATGGGGTCGGATACCGGCGGAGGGCTCGGGGCGGGCTCGTCGAGCGGCTTGCGGTCGTCGTCTGCCGGTTCGGCGCAGCCGCCTGGCGGCCGGTCGTCGTCCGCCCGCTCGGCGCAGCCGCCTGCCGGTCCGCGGTCGTCGTCTGTCGGTTCGGCGCAGCCGCCTCCCGACCGGCGGTCGTCGTCCGCCCGCTCGGCGCAGTCGTCGTCTGTCGGTTCGGTGGCGCCGTCCGGCGGGCCGCGGTCGTCGTTCGCCCATTCGGCGCAGGCGTTCGCCGGCCCGTCGCCGGCGTCCCGGAGTGGCCTGGACGCGGTCTTGCACGCGGCAGCGGGGGCTGTCACGCTGATTCCGAGGGCGGCTCGCGGGCCGTCGTACATGCGTGACAGCTCAGGGGGGCAGAAACCACCCGCCGTTCGACTGTTCCATTCCTCCTTCCCACTGCTACGGCAGGCCGTGTTGCAACGCACGCCCGCCGCTGCCAGGCTGGGCACGTGGCTGTCACGCATGCCCGCAAACTGCGGGACTTCTCGGTACTCCCCGGCTCGGGCACTACCGGACGCTCTGAGAGTGCTTATGCAGTGTGACGACGGCCCACGAACAGCATCGGCACCGGGATCCGACGAAGCGTCAGTCGACGTCCTGGCGGACGCCCTGAGCGGTCTGGGGCACTCGGAATCCGGCCTCCGGCCCGCCGTTCTGCTGGTCGTGGACGACCACGTCAGCATGCGGGTCTGGGACGACACGATCGGGCGGCTGGCCGACGAACTCGCCGCCCGGGACGGGCTCGGCCCGGTCACCCGCGTACGGCTGCTGAGTTCGGACGACACCGAGCCGGCCCGCATCCGCCTCGAGCACCTGCCCCCCGCCGAGTCCGCGCACCGGGTGGTGCTGGTGCTGACCGACGGGCTGGCCGCGGGCTGGCGGTCGGACGCGGTGCTGCCGCTGTTGCGTGAACTCGGCCGCTCCGAACCGCTCGCGGTGGTGCACATGCTGCCCCAGCGCCTCTGGTTCCGCACCGGTCTCGACCCGCACCGTATGCGGCTGCGGGCCGACCGGCCCTGGGCGCCCAACCACTCGCTGGAATGGCAACTGCGCACGTCCCCCCTGGAGCCCGTCGACGACGACGTGGCCGGGCGGAGCGACGTGGTGCCCGTGCCCGTACTGGAACTGACGGAGCGTTCGCTGTCCGCCTGGGTCGACCTGGTGGCCGGGAGGTTCGAGGACTGGGCGGAGACGTCCGGGGTCCGGGCCCGGGACTGGAAGCGGCGGGCGGACGCCGCCCGGGCCGTGCCGTGGGTCGAGGACGTGCCCGACCCCGCCAGTGCCGTACCGCCGTGGGAGCGGGTCTCGGAGTTCCGGGCCGCCGCTTCGCCCACGGCGTTCGCGCTGGCCACCCGTCTCGCGGCGGCCCCGCTGACGCTCCCGGTGATGCGCGCGCTGACCGCCTCGGTGCCGGGCGCCGGTCCCGCGCACCTCACCGAGCTGCTGATGAGCGGCCTGGTACGGCCCGCCGGCGCGGACGCCGAGCGCGCGGCCGACCTGGCCTTCACCTTCGGCCCGAACATCCGCCAGGAGTTACTGGCGCTGTCCCGCCGCCGGGACACCGCGCGCGTGCTGCACGACGTACGGGAACTGATCGCGGTCCCGCCGGAGGGCACCGAGCCGGTTCCGCCCTCCGCCGACGAACCGTTCGAGACGTCCGCCGTGCCGCTCGTGACCCGGCTCAACGTGGCGTTTCTGCGCGTTGAGCTGATCGCGCTGCGCGCCCTGTCCGGTCGTTTCCTGCCACGTGCCGACCGGCTCGGACGCGCACTGCGCGAGTACAACCGGCGCCACACGATCAGTCTGCACAAGGGCGGGGGCTCCGGAACCCCGGCCTCCGGCTCAGCAGCCCCGACGGGGCCCCAGACAACTTCAGAAGCAGAAGGAGCCACGGCCATGGCCACCACGCAGCAGCAGCCAACGGTGGAGAGCGGCCGTGCGACGCAGCCGCGGATCTGGGGCAACATCCCGCCGCGCAATCCGAACTTCACCGGCCGCGTGGACCTCCTCGAACGACTGAGCGAACGCCTTCGGGAAGGCACGACCACCGTGCTGCCCGAGGCCATCCACGGCATGGGTGGTGTCGGGAAGACCCAACTGGCGATCGAGTACGCCTACCGGCACCAGGCCGACTACGACATCGTCTGGTGGATCCCCGCCGAGCGTCCCGGCCAGATCGGCCAGGCCCTGGTGGAACTCGCCCAGCGGCTCGGTCTCGGTACCAGCGCCGAGGCCAACATCGCCGGACCCGCGGTCCGTGAGGCGCTGCGCGAAGGGCGGCCGTACTCCCGCTGGCTGCTGATCTTCGACAACGCGGACAGTCCGGAACGGGTGCGCGACTACTTCCCCACCGGCGGCAGCGGCACCATTCTCGTCACCTCCCGCAACCGCCGCTGGAGCGTGGTCGGACCCTCGCTGGAGGTCGATGTCTTCACCCGGGAGGAGAGCAAGGAACTGCTGCGCCGCTCCAGCGCCTACGGCGACGAACTCTCCGACTCCGAGGCGGACCTGCTCGCCGTCGCCCTCGGCGACCTTCCGCTCGCCCTGGAACAGGCCGCGGCCTGGCGGGCGGAGACCGGGATGCCGGTGTCGGAGTACCTGCGGCTGTTCGAGCACAAGCGCAGCGAACTCCTCGAGGTGTCGCCGCCTCCGGACTACCAGCTTCCGGTCGCGGCCGCGTGGAACGTCTCCCTCGACCACCTGGAGACCCGCAGCCTCACCGCCCTGCGCCTGCTCCAGCTGTGCTCGTACTTCGCACCCGATCCCATCTCCCGGTCGATCTTCTCCGGTCTCGGCGGCTCCAGCATCGACCCGGAACTCGACCGGGCGCTGAACGACCCGATGCGGCTCGCCCGCGCCGTCCGGGAGATCAACCGCTACTCCCTCGCCCGCATCGACCACCGCACCAACTCGATCGAGATGCACCGCCTGGTCCAGGCCGTGCTGATCCACCGCATGACACCCGAAGAACAGAAACGCATGCGCAGCGGGGCTCACACTCTCCTGGCGGCCGCCGACCCGAAGGGGCCCAACCAGTCCGTCAACTGGCCGCGCTACGCCGAGCTGTACGGCCACGTCATCGCGTCGGCCGCCATCGAGTCCGATCAGCCCTGGGTGCGCGAACTCGTGATGAACGTGGCCAAGTACCTCTGGTACTGGGGTGATCACACGGTCGCCCGTGAGTTCTCCGAGCAGGCGTGGGAGTCCTGGCAGCGGCTGTTCGGCGTGGAGGACCAGCAGACCCGGCTGATGGGCTGGTGGCTCGGCTTCCTGTACCTGAAGGTGGGGCGCTACAACGACGCCTCCGACCTGGTGTCGGTGCTCAAGGACGTGTACACCCGCACCGCGCCCACCGACCGGGAGGACACCCGCGAGGACGCGCTGGAGACGGTGAACCTCGAAGCCGCCGTACGACGGGTGCAGGGTGACTTCGACGCCGGTGCCGCACTGGACGAGATGGCCCACGAGCGGGCCCGGCGCGCCTTCGGCGAGGACGACCCGACCACGCTGGTCACCGCTCACAACCTCGGCGTGAGCCTCAGGCTGGTGGGCGAGTTCCAGCGGGCGCTGGAACTGGACCAGCACACGCACGTGATGAGGACGCGGCTGTTCGGCCGCGACCACCAGCAGTCACTGCACACCGAGGCGAGCATCGCCATCGACGTGCGGGAGACCGGCGACTACGTCGGCGCGCGCGCACTCCAGCAGGCGGTCGTCGACGGCTACCGGTCCGGTTTCGGGCCCGGCAACCCCACGACCCTGCAGACCGTCCGGCAGTTGAGCGAGGCCTGCCGCAAGGAGGGCGACCACGCCACCGCGCTGGAACTGGCGCGCGAGGCGTTCGACCAGTTCACCCGCCGCTACGGCGACACCCACCCGGAGTCCCTGACGGCCGCGCTCGCGCTGTCCGTGGCGCTGCGGCACAACGGTGAGCTGGAGTCGGCCCGCGACCGTGGAGAGAAGGCGTCGGAGCGTTTCCGCAGACTCTTCACCCCCGACCACCCGCACGTCCTGGCCGCCGACATCGACCTCGCGGTGACGCTACGCCTGCTGGGGCGGGTGGAGGAGGCGAAGCGCCTGGACGAGACGGCCCTGGAGTCGCTGACCGGGCGTCTCGGGGAGAACCATCCGATCGCGCTGGCCTGTGCGATCAACCTCGCGAGCGATCTGACCGCGCTGGGACGGCAGGCCGAGGCACGCGAACTGGGCGAGGAGACCTGGGAGTTGTGCCGGACGCGGCTGGGTGAGGACCACCCGACGACGCTGGTGTGCGCGGCGAACCTGTCCCTGGACCGCATCGCGGTGGGTGAGGAGTCGAAGGGCGAGGCACTGCGCGCCGCCACGCTGGAGCGGATGGAGCGGGTGCTGGACGGACCGCGGCTGCGGTCCGCCGACCCCGCCCCGCACCCCGCCACCCTTCAGGCCCGGGCGAGGGAGCGGGCCAACTGCGACATCGACCCCATGCCGCTGTGATGTGTCAGCGGATGGCGCCGGGCGGGCCCTGACGCCCGGCGAGCCAGGTCGCCAGCCGCACGGGGTCCGGGGGCGCGCCGGTGGTGTGCCACAGGGACTCGTGGACCGCCCGGGCTTGTTCGGGCCGGTGACGGAGCAGGCGCGCCGCCTCCGGTGCCTCGGCCGTCGCCGTGAGCGCCTGGCCCAGGCCCGACCAGGCGCCGGGGCGGGCGCGGTCCGTGGTCAGGTCGGTCACGTAGGCGTGGTGGGCCGCGGCGGGGTCGCCCAGGGCGAGGAGTGCGTCGCCGGCGAGGGCTCCGGTGACCCGGGCCGCGGCCTTCTCGGCCTCCTCGGGCGCGGGACGGTCGTCGTCCGTCGCGGCGATGCCGTGCCGGACGAGCATCGCCAGACTGTCCAGCCAGCGTGCGGCGGGATCGGGGACGACGCCCGGTTCGGCCGCCAGGGAGGCCGGCGGTGCGCTCGCCCCGGCCAGCCAGGCGTGTACGGCCTCGTCCACGGCCTGCGCGGGCGGCCGCAGATGGTGGGCTCGCCAGCGGGCCACGTGGTCGTCGGCGCAGAGGCGGGCCAGGGCCAGTTGTTCCCCGGGCACCGGCTCCTCCAGCCACCGGGCGCAGTGGTCCCGCAGGGTGTCCAGCAGAACACCGCCGAGCGGGGTGAGCCGTGGATGGCGGTGGACCTGCTCGATCGCCCGCGACAGGTGGGTCCGCCACAGCGCGAACTCGAAGTCCGCCATGGTGGTGTGCGCGCCGGTGCTCCGGCGGTGCGTCCGCCAGAAGCGGGTGATCCCCACGAAGGCGTAGATGCCCTGGAGCAGCCCTTCCAGGGGCCTCGGATCGTCCCGCCAGGGCGCGTACCACAGTTCCGTACGTCCGTCGGAGTCGTCGGCCAGCAGGGGCGTCAGATGCAGGAGTCCGCCCAGTTTGGTGTGCTGGAACTCGTGCACGAGCGTCACGGCCAACTGAACGGCGTCGTCCGGATCCGAGGCCTCGATGCCGCCGAAGGCGTCGCCCGATGTCACGCTGCGCGGCCGAAACCTTTCCCTTGCCGGGGTCGGCGTCAGCGACAACACGCCGCGCCGCATGGCCTCCGCCGTACCGGGCTGCTCCTGCCGCAGCACGTCCCAGGCCCGCTCCAGCACCTGCCGCCACCGCCCGGCGGCCTCCTCGGACAGGGGGCGCGGCTCGGTCGGCTGCGGATACGTTCGATAGGGGTCCACGTCGTCGAGTGCCACCTCCAGCCGCTGCCGCGCCGGACCGACCGTGAGCCGGCGCAGCGGGTGCCATCCCGGTCCGGCCGAACCGGGCGTGGGCGGTACGGCGACCGTGGCCCCGGCCGTCTCCACCACGGCGTTCCCGGCCTCGACCCGCACCGTGGCCGTCGTCCAGGGCTCGGCCGCCGGCACCACCGCACAGCCGAGGGCAGGCAGTACGACCCGTCCGTGCCGCACCGGCACCTGGATGGTGAAGTCGATCTCCGCGCGTAGCCCCGCCACGGCGGCGAGCGCCGAGAAGTGGCCGAGTACGACCCACAGCGGCGGCTCGTCCCGCGCGGCCGTCCCGCGCAGCCGGCGCAGTGCTGTGGCCAGCCACATACCTGTCTGCGGATGCGTGAGCAGTTCGTCGACGACGGCGGGGGCGCGGCGCTGCGCCTCGCTGAGGAGGTCCCACCCGGGACCGAGTTCGGTGGCGTCGTCGAGCATCCGCAGCAGCAGCAGGCGCCGGCTGCGTTCAGCCGCGAGCAGGAGGGTAAGGGTGTCCGGATCTCCCTCGCCGCAGGCCAGTCCGGTCAGGCTGCCGGGAGTCAGACGGTGATACGGCAGCATGGGCTCAGCCGACATCGAGGGCCCTGGCGGCGTCAGTCGAACCGCTCGGCGCTTCCGAAGTCGCTGACGCTGGCCAGTGGATGATCGATACCGCGCCGCAGTTCCTCCAGTGACGCGGCGATAACTCGGCCATCCATGGAGCGCAGCGTTTCAAGAGACACCCCCGCGAGATCGACAAGACTGGACTCGACGGCGGCCACAGACGGCTCCATGACGGCCAAACCCCTTCCCCCCCGGCTTGTCTTGTGGATGTTGGCTGCTCACATCCTCCTGATAATGGCCCGCCGGGCGGAGGATGAAACCCCGCAGCCGCGCGGCGATGCGATATCAGGTCAGTGGCTCTCATCGGCTCGGCGGTGGCGCCGGGACAACTCCATCGCCTCGTGCTCCATGCGGGCCACTCCGGTGGAGTCGCCCTCCAACAACCGTATCGCTTCCAGGAACTGGTCCAAGGTGCCCTGGTAGCGCAGGCACGTCCGCACGATCCCGAACACGTCCGTCCGCAGGACGGCGGAGCGCGGACTCATGGCCGCGATCGCCGGGTCGACGCTGTCCAGGACGAGGGCGAGGTTCGTGTGATCCTTCACCGTCGGCAGTGCCGTCAACGCGCTGATCAGGCCGTCCAGTTCGCGCAAAGGGAGGCCGGCCGGCAGGTCGGCCAGCCGGGCGCCGCCCGGCCGCCCGTCGGTGGGCCGCAGCAACTCGGCTGCCGAGAGGGGCAGTCCGGCGTGTTCGTGCAGCAGGGTGAGTTCGGCCGCTGTCAGTTGTTCGTGCCAGCGGTCCACGCGGACGGCGGCGAGCCGCCCCAGGCCGTCCGCGCGGTGGTGGGCGCTGACGAGTCCGACGAGCGTGCCGTCGTGCCAGACGGCCGCGCCGGACATGCCCTCCCAGGGCGAGCGGTCCGGTTCCGGGTCGGACTCCGGTGGAGTGACCGCGAGTTCGAGGGTGCCCTCGCGGCGGTTGGAGAGCGCCGAGGTCAGGCCCGTGGCGTGACAGGAGTCGCGGTACTGGGAGGGCGAGCCGTCGTCGAGCAGGCGCATCCGGTCCTCGCGCAGCTTGAACCGGGGAAAGCCCATCGCGCTGCACGTCAGCATGACGTCCGCATCGGGCACGGTGCCGTAGGAGCAGGCCCCGGCGGCGGTCGTGTGGACGCCCGGCGGGACGGCGCCGGTGATCTCCAGGAGCGCCACGTCGGCCTTCTCGGAGGCGAACGCGACACGGACGGGCGCGGTCCACTCGTCGCTCCGGTCGGCCTCGAACCGTACGGCCGTGGTGGCCGCCCCGGCGTCCTGGACGACGTGGGCGGCGGTCAGCACCCAGGCCGGACCGACCCGGTACCCGGAACCGCGGCGCCCGGCACCGTGGCCGGCGGGCGGACGGACCATCACCTCCGCCACTCGCACCGGGTCCAGCCCGCGTGGCCCCTCTGTCGCCGGCACGGTGCCCGACCCCACCTCTCTTCGCAACTCCTCGGTCAAGCAGGCGAATTGAAACCCATCCCATTTCTACCCGGTTCGTTCATCCGTCACTCGATCCGGGCGGATTCCGTGCGGTGGTCCTGTGTGGCTCCTGTGGTGCACTAGGGTCGCTGAAGTAGCCTGAAAACCTGCGAAGACCTGTCTTTTACCAAGAAGACGCCCTTTCAGGAACATTCCAGTCATTCATCTCACCACCTTCACTGTCACGGGGACGGCGCCATGGAGAAGTCCGGAGTCGAGTCGGAGCTGATCGACCTCAGCGACATCCCGTTGGACACCTGGCCCGGCCTGAGCCTGCCGTCCGCCGGGGACTCCATGCGGCGTCTGCTCGGACGTATCGACGACCCGGCCGGCAGCCTCGGCGGCTACAACCCCCAGCGCGACGAACACGGCGAGTAGGACCCCTTCGTGCAGCAGACGGCCCGCCCCCACACCCGCCCCCACGTTCTGGCCCCGCGGTCCTTCGAGGAACTGCTCGCCGGTGGGGGCGGTGCCGCGACCGTCGGCGCACTGCGCGCGAGTGAGCGCAGCTGGCGGCTGCTCGTCGTACGGGCCCTGCTCGACTCGGCCGCCACGGTGCCGACCGGACCACTGCCCCCACTGGCCGACGGCTGGCGGCTGCTGGCGCGGGCGCACGCCGTGTCCGCCGAGGCGGCCGAGGCGGTGCTCGCGTATCCGGCCGTCGGTGTGTGGGCGGCGCACACGCTGCGGCGACTGCGCGGGAGCGTCGAGGACGACGCGCCCCTGTGGACGGACACCGGCTACCTCCACGCGATCGCGGCCACCGCGGCCCTCCGGGCGGGACTGGACTTCCGTACCGACATCCCGGTCCGGCACGGGTGGGCGGCGCTGCCCGCGCTCGGGGCGATGCGGGTGCCCGGCCCGGAGGACCGGGGCGTGGCCGAAGTGTCCGCCGCCGGCGGTTGCGTCCGGATCGGCGGGCGCGCGCCGGAAGGACCCCACTGGCATCCCCTGACCGAGCTGCGTGCCGACGGCTGCGCCCTGCTCCTGGACGACACCGATCCCTACCGAGCCCTGCGGAAGCCCGCCGCGGCCGACCCCCTCGACCAAGCCGCCGACTGGCAGCGGCTGTTCCTCGAGGCCTGGGAGATCCTGCGCGACACCGACGCCGAGGCGGCCCGGGCGCTGGCGGGTGGCCTGGTGTCGGTGGTACCCCGACCGCGGAGCGAGCGGTTCCGGCCGCGCAGCGCGTCGTCGGGCGACGCCTTCGGGGCGGCGGTGGCGTCGGTGCCGGACGACGGGGAGCAGTTCGCGTCGACGCTCGTGCACGAGTTCCAGCACAACAAGCTCAGCGCGTTCATGCACCTGTTCACGCTGTACGACGACGACCAGGGCACCGGCCCGCACTACGCGCCGTGGCGTGACGACCCCCGGCCGCTCGGCGGTCTGCTCCAGGGGGTGTACGCGTTCTTCGGTGTCACCGCGTTCTGGCGGCGCCGCCGCCATCCGCTCGGACAGTTCGAGTTCGCGCTGTGGCGGTCCCAGACGGCGCACGCGCTGCACACGATCAGCCGGTCCGAGGGGCTCACCGACCTCGGGCGGAGGCTGGTGGCCGAACTGTCCGGACGGCTGGAGCCGTGGCAGGCGGAGCCGGTGGACGCGCGGGCCCTGGCGGCGGCCGAGCTGGCGGTGGCCGATCACCGGGCGCTGTGGCGGGCGTACCACCTGGGGCCCACGGGTCCGACCGGCGAGTCCCTGCTCACCCCGCGCACACCAGCCCGCGGCTTCGACACCCGTGCTGTCCTGCTCCGGTGGCTGCTGGCCGACCCGGAGGGCTTCGACCGGCTGCGGGCGGACCCGGGCGCCACGGTCGAGGGGGCGCGCCCCGAGGACGTCGACCTGGTCATGGGCCGTACCGCGGAGGCGCTCGCCGCCTTCCGCACCCGCATCGTCCGAGGCGACGGCGATCCCGAGAGCTGGGTCGGACTCGGCCTCGCGGCCCGGGCGGAAGGAGACCCGGCCGGAGCGGAGCTGCTCGCCCACCCGCACCTGGCGATGGCCCGGTACGCCGCTGCGAACGGATCGGCGGACCCCCTGGAGCTGGGGCGTGGGCCGGCGGTTCGTGGTTGATCGGGTGCGTCGCCGGTCTGCTCCGTAGTCCGAGACCGGGCAGGCAGGCGGGCGGCCGGGGCGGGCCCTTCGGGTTCCGGTGTGCTCAGCCGTGGTCGCCGCTCGCGGGGTCCGTGGGCTGGTCGGCCCCCAGGCGTTCCAGTGCCTCGTCCGTCAGTCGGTAGACCGTCCATTCGGTCTGGGGGCGGGCGCCCAGGGACTCGTAGAAGGCGATGGACGGGGCGTTCCAGTTGAGGACCGCCCATTCCAGGCGCTGGTAGCCGCGGGTGACGCAGAGGCGGGCGAGTTCGGTGAGGAGGGCCTTGCCGTGGCCGGCGCCTCGGGCGGTGGGGCGGACGTAGAGGTCCTCCAGGTAGATGCCGTGGACGCCGCGCCAGGTGGAGAAGTTGAGGAACCAGAGGGCGAAGCCCACCGGCTCGCCGGTCGTGTCGTCGGTCGCGATGTGGGCGTAGGCGGCGGGGCGGTCGCCGAAGAGGGTCTCGTGGAGTTGTTCCGGGGTGGCCCTGACCTCGTGCAGGGCCTTCTCGTACTCGGCGAGTTCGCGGATCAGGGTGTGGATCACGGGGACGTCGGCGGGGGTGGCGGCTCGAATCATGGGGCGAGGTTAACTCCGGTCGCCGTCGCGCAGCCGACGGGCGATCTCCAGTTGCTCCGGCTCCAGGGGACGGCCGTCCTCGGTCTCCCACAGGCAGTTCTGCAGGACCCGGCCCAGGGTCCAGGCGCGGGCCCGGGCGCGGTCCAGGCGCAGCACGTCGGTCATGGCGTCGAAGCGCCAGTGGATCTCGTCCGGCTCGAAGCGGTTGTCGAGGGCGGGCAGCAGCTCGAACGCGGGGTCGCCGGCCAGTGGTTTCGGGTCGATGGCCAGCCAGGGGGCGCGGTCGGCGGCGAGGACGTTCTCGTAGTGGAGGTCCCAGTGCAGCAGGCGGTCGCCGGGCTCGTCGACGACCTCGCGCACGGCGGCAGCGCAGTCGGCGAGGAGGCGGCGTGCCGCGGTGTCAGGGACGCGCTCCAGGGCCCGGGGCACCCGGTCGAGCATGGCGTGCGCGATGTCGCCGAGGCGGCGCATGCCGTGCGGTGCCGGTACGGCGGTGAGGTGCGCGAGGAGCCGGGCGACGACCAGGACGGCGGCGCGGGAGTCGGGGACGTACGACAGCATGCGGGCCGGGTCGAGGCGCTCCAGGAGCATGGTGCCGGTGGCCGTGTCGTGGTCGAGGAGACGGACCGCCCCGTCTCCGTCCCACACCCGCAGGGCGACCGGCTCGCCCTCGCTCTCGGCGTCCAGGAGCTGCAGTTTCAGCACGGCGGGGGTGCCGTCCGCGCGGACCACCGGCAGGACCAGGGCGCTGACACCGTGCATCGGTGAACCGTCGCGCCGCAGCTCCCAGCGCTCCAGGAAGCCGGCCGCCAGGCCCGGCAGTGCGGCGATGAACTCCCGGCCGGCGTCCCCGTTGTACTTCGCCTGCGCCGCCGCCAGCTCTTGCGGGATGTCGATCACGTGACGGACCCTACTGGCGTGCGTGAATCGGCTCATGCGAATTGACCGGGGGCCACACCGGGGCCCGCACCGGGGCTTCCACCGGGTGTGGAGCTACGTCCGCAGCGCCCCCGGCACCTATGTCTGGCTGGGCATCCTGTTCGTGACCACCGTGGCCATGCATCACATGTCGCCGGAGTTCGAGCAGGAGTTCCTGCGGCAGCGGTCGACCAACCTGCACGAGCTCTCGCAGCATCCGCTGCGCGTCCTGGTGACGAGCGCGATGTGGATCGACGGCGGGATCTGGCTGCCGTACGTCGTCTTCTACAGCGTCTTCCACGCGCAGGCGGAGCGCTGGCTCGGGACGCTGCGCTGGCTGGTGGTCGCCTTCGCCGCGCACGTACTGGCGACGCTCATCAGCGAGGGGGCGCTGTGGCTGGCGATCCGGGACGGGCGGGCGCCCGACTCGGCGGCCAACACCCTCGACTTCGGGGTGAGTTACGCGCTCGCGGGCGTGGTGGCGGTCCTCACGTACCGGATCGCGGCACCCTGGCGGTACGTCTATGTTGCCGTCGTCCTGCTCGTGTACACGTATCCGCTCGTGACCGCGCCGACCTTCACGGACTTCGGGCACTTCGTCTCGGTGCTGGTCGGTCTCGGCTGCTATCCGCTGGTCGGAGGGCGGGGAAAAGCATGGAATCCGAAGGAGACACGGGCCGCCCGCAGGGGTTGAATACCGGCCATGGGCAACTCGGCGAGCAGTGCCGTCAACGGTGGCATCTCCTTCTGGTACGCGGACGACGGTCTCCCGGCGGTGCGGGAGCCGCTCGACGGTGACGCGTCGGCGGACGTCGTGATCGTGGGCGGCGGGTACACCGGACTGTGGACCGCGTACTACCTGAAGAAGGCGGCCCCCTTCCTGCGGATCACCGTCCTGGAACAGCGGTTCTGCGGCTACGGCGCCTCCGGCCGCAACGGCGGCTGGCTGTACAACGGCATCGCGGGCCGCGACCGGTACGCGAAACTGCACGGCCGGGAAGCCGCCGTACGGTTGCAGCGGGCGATGAACGACACGGTCGACGAGGTCGTCCGGGTGGTCGCGGACGAGGGGATCGAGGCCGACGTCCACAAGGGCGGAGTCCTCGAAGTCGCCCGTACGCCCGCGCAGTCGGCGCGGCTGAAGGCCTTCCACGCGGCCGAGCTGGCGTACGGCGAGAAGGACCGCGAACTGTACGGCGCCCGGGCCACCGCGGAGCGGATCCGGGTCGCGGACGCGGTCGGCTCGACCTGGACCCCGCACGGGGCGCGGGTGCACCCGGTGAAACTGGTGAAGGGGCTGGCGGCGGCGGTGGCGGCGCTGGGCGTCACCGTCCACGAGCTGACCCCGGTGACGGAGATCCGGCCGAAGCACGCGGTGACGCCGTACGGGACCGTCCGCGCGCCCTACGTCCTGCGCTGCACGGAGGGCTTCACGGCCGGGCTGAAGGGCCAGAAGCGGACCTGGCTGCCGATGAACTCCTCGATGATCGCGACCGAGCCGCTGACCGAGGGGCAGTGGGAGTCGGTCGGCTGGGACGGGCGGGAGACGCTCGGCGACATGGCGCACGCGTACATGTACGCGCAGCGCACCGCCGACGGGCGGATCGCGCTCGGCGGACGCGGTGTGCCGTACCGCTTCGGGTCCGGGACCGACAACGACGGCCGGACCCAGGACGCCACGATCGACGCCCTGCGCGAGATCCTCGTCCGCTTCTTCCCGCCGCTGGCCGGGGTGCGGGTCGAGCACGCCTGGTCGGGGGTGCTCGGGGTGCCGCGCGACTGGTGCGCCACGGTCACCCTCGACCGTTCGACGGGGCTCGGCTGGGCGGGCGGCTACGTCGGCTCGGGCGTGGCCACCGCGAACCTGGCGGCGCGCACCCTGCGGGACCTGGTGCGGCTCGACTCGGGGGAGGGCGGCCGGACCGAGCTGACGGATCTGCCGTGGGTGGGGCACAGGGTGCGCAGGTGGGAGCCGGAGCCGCTGCGCTGGCTGGGCGTGCAGGGCATGTACGCGACGTACCGGGCGGCGGACCGGCGGGAGGCCGCGACACGGGCCGCGCGGTCCTCGCGACTGGCGCGGGTCGCCGACCGGGTGGCGGGGCGGCACTGAGTCGCCGGACACCGCCCTTCTCCCCCGGTCAGACCACCGGTTCCGGCAGTGGTGCGTCCGTGGGGGCGCCGTGCCTCGGGGCCTTCACCGTGACCATCAGTCCCGCGACCAGGCCCGCCAGCAGCATGATGCCGGCGGCCCACCAGATGGCCACCGTGTAGCCGTGCACGACGCCCTCCTGCACGATCCGGGCCTTCTGCGCCGGGTTGTGCAGGTGGGCGGTGACGTAGGCGGCGCTGCTGGTCGTGGCGATCGTGTTGAGCAGGGCCGTGCCGATCGAACCGCCCACCTGCTGCGAGGTGTTGACGGTGGCGGAGGTCACGCCGGAGTCCTGCGGTGCGACGCCCGCGGTCGCGGTGGCGAAGACCGGCATGAACGTCAGGCCCATGCCCAGGCCCATCAGGAGCAGCGCGGGCAGGATCTCCGTCGCGTACGAGGAGTCCACCGTCATCTGCGTGAGGATCACCATGCCGCCGGAGGCCAGGATCATGCCCGGGACCATGAGCATGCGGGGCGGTACCCGGTTCATCAGCCGGGCGGAGATCTGCGTGGAGCCGACGATGATCGCGACCGTGAGGGGCAGGAAGGCCAGGCCCGTCCGCACCGGCGAGTAGCCGAGGACGACCTGGAGGTAGTAGGTCATGAACAGGAACAGGCCGAACATGCCGATCACGGCGAGCCCCATGGTCAGGAAGCAGCCGGCGCGGTTGCGGTCCTTGACGATGTGCAGGGGCAGCAGCGGCTGCGGCGCCCGGTTCTGCCACCACACGAACGCCACGAGCAGGGCGACCCCGGCCGCGAACAGGCCCAGCACCGCCGGGTCCGTCCAGCCGCGCGGCTGGGCCTCGCTGAAGCCGTAGACGATCGCGACGAGGCCGCCGCAGCCCATCACGGCGCCGGGTACGTCGAGTCGGGCGCCCGCGCGTCCGGGACGGTCGTGGAGCAGGACGAGGGCGCCGATGACCGCGCCGATCGCGATGGGCACGTTGGCGTACAGGCACCAGCGCCAGTTCAGGTACTCGGTGAGCAGACCGCCGACGATGAAGCCGATCGCGGAGCCGCTGCCCGCGAGGGCGCCGTAGATACCGAAGGCCTTGCCGCGTTCCTGGGGGTCGGTGAAGGTCGTCGTCAGCAGGGACAGGGCGGAGGGCGCCAGAAGGGCGGCGAAGGCGCCCTGAAGAGCACGGGCGCCGAAGAGCATGCCCGAGCCGGTGGCCGCGCCGCCGAGCGCGGAGGCGGCGGCGAAACCGATCAGGCCGATGACGAAGGTGCGTTTGCGGCCGACCAGGTCGGCGATGCGACCGCCGAGCAGGAGCAGGCCGCCGAAGGCGAGGGTGTACGCGGTGATCACCCATTGCCGGTTGGCGTCGGACATGCCGAGGTCGCTCTGCGCGGAGGGGAGCGCGATGTTCACGATCGTCGCGTCCAGCACGACCATCAGCTGTGCGAGGGCGATGACCACCAGGCCCCACCAGCGGCGCGGGTCGGCGTCCGCGGTGGCGGCCGGTTCGCCTGTCGGGGCGACGCTCATCAGGTCAGAAGACCACGGATCGGGAGGTGTCGCATCCCCTGTCGGCCTGTTCCTGGTCATGGCTCCAGTACCACCTTTCCGGTCGTTCCGCGGTTCTCCAGCGCCCGGTGCGCGGCCGCCGCCTCCGCGAGCGGAAAGCGCTGCACGGCCGGTGTCAGCCGGCCCTCGGCGGCCTCGGTGAGGGCGCGCGACTCCAGGGTGCGCAGCGGGTCGGGGCCGCCGGCCTTCCGCAGCATCACGGGGCCCAGGACGGATTCCGACACGCCCTCGACGAAGTGGCCACGACCGCCTCTGACGCCCTCGGCCGACCAGCCGAACACGAGGTGCCGGCCGCCGGGTCCGAGCAGGGCGACGGCCTCCCGGGCGACGGCGCCGCCGACGCCGTCGAAGACGACGGTGGCACAGCGCCCGCCCAGGTGGGCGCGGACCTTGTCCGGCCAGGCGGGGTCCTTGTAGTCGACGGCGAGATCGGCGCCCGCCGCCTCGACCAGGGCCGTCTTGGCCGGGCCGCCCGCCAGGCCGACGACGGTGGCGCCGGCGTTCCGGGCGTACTGCACCAGCAGGGTGCCGATGCCGCCGGCCGCCGCCGGGATCACGGCGACCGAGTCGGGGCCGAGCTCCGCGAACTGGAGGATGCCCAGTGCCGTACGGCCCGTGCCGATCATGGCGACGGCCTGGGCGGCGTCCAGGTTCGGGGGAATCTCGTGGACGCGCCCGAGATCGGTGACGGCCAGTTCGGCGTAGCCGCCGGGGACGGTGCCCAGGTGGGCGACCACGCGCCTGCCGAGCCACCGCCCGGCCACGTCCGCGCCGAGCGACTCGACCGTGCCCGCGACCTCCCGGCCGGGGACGGTGGGCAGGACCGGCGGCTCGGGCAGCGGGCCCCGCTCGCCCTCGCGCAGGGCGGTGTCCAGGAGGTGTACTCCCGCGGCTTCGACGGCGATACGGACCTGGCCCGGCCCGGGGAGGGGGGCCTCGACCTCCTCGTAGGCGAGGTTCTCGGCGGGCCCGAAGGCGTGCAGGCGGATGGCGCGCATGTGGGTTCCCCCATCGGAAGGCGGCACGGTTGCCGGGTGCCCCACTGTCCGACCTCAAGCTTCCTTCAGGTCAAGGGAGCGCCGGCCGAGTGCCAGCGAGACGGCGGTGAGGGCGCTGTTGAAGGAGACCTCGGACAGCACACCGGGGGCGGCGACCTGGTCGCCCGCGAGGTACACGCCGTCGCCGCGGTCCACGGACGGCCGGTCGCGCCAACTGGTGCCGGGCAGGTCGACGGCGCCCGTACGGCCGCTCGCGACGGCCTCGCGCCGCCAGGTGAGCCGGGAACGCCAGCCCTCGAAGGCGAGGTCGAGGAGCTGCTCGGCGCGGGCGGTGCCGTCGGCCTTCGCCTCGTGCGGGGCGATCGGGATCTGCCCCTGCACGAGCTGCTCGCCGGCCGGGGCCAGGGTGCGGTCCTGGGCGGTGAACCGCTCGATCCAGCCGGGCGAGTCCAGGTCCGAGACGGCGAACGCGTCCCCCCGGCGGGTCCGTAGGGCGAGGTCGACGAGGACCGTACGACCGCTGGTCCAGGTCAGCGAGTCGTCCCCGAGGAGGCGGCGCGCGGCGTCGAGGGAGGTGGCGACGACGACGGGGGTGTCGGTCGGGAGGGTGTCGACGCGGGAGAGGGTCTCCATGCGGACCCCGAGGTTCCAGGCGCGGGCGGCCATCCGGTCGATGACACTCGCCCAGCCGCCGCGCGGATAGTGCGCCTCGGGCGGAAGTTTCGTCGCGCGACGCAGCCGCTCCTGCACGAAGGCGGCGGACAGGGCGCCCGGGTCGTGGTGGAAGACGGCCACGGCGGAGTAGTGGGCGGCGGCACGGGCGGCCTCCTCCCCGGCCTGCCGGGTGGCCCAGGACAGGAAGTCGACGTCCACGGGCGCCTGTCGGGCGCCTCGGCGGAGCAGCTTCAGCAGGGCGAACGGCGGGGTGCGGCGCAGCACCCCGTGGTGCCGGAGCCGGAGCCGGGCCGCCTCCATGGGTGGGATCGGTGCGAGCGGCCCGATGAGGTCGCGCTGCTTGAGCCAGGCCCAGTGCGGGCCCGCACTGTAGAGGGCGTGCGGTCCCTCGTTCGTCCGGTACGGGCCCTCGGCGGTCCGTGCTCGCCCGCCGAGGGTGTGGTGGGCTTCGAACACGGTGACCTTGGCGCCCGCCTCGGCGGCGGTGACGGCCGCGGTGAGGCCGGCGAAGCCGCCGCCGATGACGGTGATGCGGAGCATGGCTTGGGGTCTCCCTCGGTTGGGGGTCGCCTTTCGCTGACGCCCATAGGACGAGTCGACGGGCCCGGAATGTGACATCGCCACTGTTCGCGCAGGTCAGGCGGACTGTCAGTGGCGGAGTGCAGGATGGGGGCATGGCGAGGAGAGCGGTGGGCGGGCGCGGTGCGGCCGGCGCGACGGGTGGGCGGGGCGCGGCCGGTGTGAAGGGCGCGAGGCGTCCGGAGCTTCGGCTGCCTCCGCTGGAGCCCTACGGCGGCGGCGAGTTGGAGCCGGACGGAGACTACGACGGGCTGGAGTTCCGTGAGGTGGACTTCGCCGGACAGGACGGCGGGGGTGCCCGCTTCATGGACTGCGCGCTGACGGGGTGCGCGCTGGACGAGACCCGGCTGCGCCACGCCCGCTTCCTCGACTCGGTCCTCACCGGAACAAGAGGGGTGGGCACCGACCTCGCGGAGTCGTCGCTGCGGGACGTCGAGCTGGTCGACGCGCGTCTCGGCGGGGTGCAGTTGCACGGCGCGGTCCTGGAGCGGGTGTGGATCCGCGGCGGGAAGATCGACTACCTGAACCTGCGCGGGGCCCGCCTCAAGGACGTCGTCTTCGAGGGCTGTGTCCTGGTCGAGCCGGACTTCGGGGGCGCGACCCTGGAGCGGGTCGAGTTCGTCGACTGTGCCCTGAAGGGGGCCGACCTCAGCGAGGCGACGCTGACGGACGTCGACCTGCGCGGGGCCGCCGCACTGGAGATCACGCGGGGAGTGGACCGGCTCGCGGGGGCGGTGATCAGTCCGGCGCAACTGGTCGACCTGGCGGCCGTGTTGGCGGCGGAGCTGGGGATCCGGGTGGAGGGCTGAGGGGGCGCGGGGGCGGGGCGGGCGAGCTGCCCCGGAAGACGGTCGCCCGAGCTCACTTCAGCCGGGGAAACCGTGCCTGAAGGGACCAGACGGCCGGGTTCTCGCCGAGGTCCTCGTGCAGGTCGACCAGGTCGGCGATCAGGTCGTGCAGGAAGTCGCGGGCCTCGCGGCGTAGTGCGGAGTGCGAGAAGGTCAGCGGCTTCTCGTCGGCCGGCATCCAGTCGGACTCGATGTCCACCCACCCGAAGCGGCGTTCGAAGAGCATGCGGTCGGTGGACTCGGTGAAGTCGAGTTCGGCCCGCTGGGGGCGGGAGGCGCGCGAGCCCGCCGGGTCCTGGTCGATCCGCTCCACGATGTCGCACAGTGCCCACGCGAAGTCGAGCACCGGCACCCATCCCCAGGCTGTGGACAGCTCCCGGTCCGCCTCGGTGTCGGCGAGGTAGACGTCGCCGCAGAACAGGTCGTGGCGCAGGGTGCGGATGTCCGCGCGGCGGTAGTCCATCTGCGGTGGGTCCGGGAAGCGGTTGGAGAGGGCGTAGCCGATGTCGAGCACCCGGTGATGGTGTCACGCCCGCCTAGGATCTCTGACGTGTCCCGATCCGTCCGTCTTGTCCCGAGCGCCGCCCCCGCCGTCACCGCCGCCCTCTTCCTCGCCCTCGCCCCCACCGCGTGCAGCGGCGCCGGTGATGGTGGCGGTGCCGGCGGCGCCGTGGTGCAGGGCACGCCCGGCGGCTCCGGCGTCCGCGACCCGTACTTCCCCAAGGCGGGCAACGGGGGATATGACGTCACGCACTACGACCTGGCGCTCGCCTACGACACCGGGCGGCAGCACCTCACCGGCACCGCCGCGCTCACCGCCCGCGCCACCCAGGACCTCTCCGCCTTCGACCTCGACCTCCAGGGCCTGAACGTCGAGCAGGTCACCGTCGAGGGCAGGCGGGCCCGCTGGACCCGCACCGGCCAGGAACTGACCGTCCGCCCGCACGACGGACTAGACCGGGGCCGGACGTTCCGGGTCACGGTCCGCTACTCGGGGGCACCGGAGACGATCACCGACGCCGACGGCTCCGAGGAAGGCTGGGTGCGCACGGACGACGGGGCCCTGGCACTCGGTGAGCCCACCGGCTCCATGACCTGGTTCCCCGGCAGCCACCACCCCTCCGACAAGGCGTCGTACGACATCGCCGTCACCGTGCCCGAGGGGCTCCAGGCCGTGTCCAACGGGGAGCTGACGAGCCGGAGGACCTCCCGCGGCCGCACGACCTTCCGCTGGCACACCGCGGAACCCATGGCGAGTTACGTCGCCACGGTCGCCGTCGGGCGGTACGACATCAGCCGGTCCACCACCCGTGACGGCCTGCCCGTGTACGTCGCCGTCGACCCGCGGCGGGCGGAGGCGAGCCGGGCCGTGCTCGCCGGACTCCCCGGTATCACGGAGTGGGCGCGGGACACCTTCGGTCCCTACCCCTTCTCCTCCACCGGGGCGATCGTCGACCGCGCGGACGACATCGGCTACGCCCTGGAGACCCAGAACCGGCCGGTCTTCCCCGACGCCCCCGACACGGAGACCCTCGTCCACGAGATCGCGCACCAGTGGTACGGCGACTCGGTCACGCCGAGGACCTGGCGGGACATGTGGCTCAACGAGGGCTTCGCCACGTACGCGGAGTGGCTGTGGCAGGAGGACCACGGCGGGGACACGGCCGAGGAGATCTTCACCGCCCTCCACCGGGGCGACTACTACGACAGCCCCGAGTACAACGCGGCCGTCTGGGCGTTTCCGCCCGCCGAGCCGCCCAGCGCCGCGCGGCTCTCCGACAGCCCCGTCTACGAACGCGGCGCGATGGTCCTGCACAGGATCCGGCAGACGGTCGGCGACGACACCTTCCGTGCCATCCTCCGGGGCTGGGCCGCCGCCCACCGCCACGGCAACGCGGACACCGCCGACTTCACCGCGTACGTGGAGAAGAAGGCGCCCGGCAAGGACTTCGGCAGGATCTGGAAGGACTGGCTGTACGGGGACGGCAGGCCGGACACGGTATAGGGGACGCCGGGGGGCGGACCGGCTCACACCGGTCAGTCAGTCGTTTCGCTCCGGTCCGCCAGTCGGTTCGCTCCGGTCCGTCAGAGGGTTCGCGCCGGTTGGGCAGAGGCTTCCCACCGGTCCGTCAGCCGTTTCGCTCCGGTCCGTTCCGTTCCCACTCGGTGAGCAGCCGTGCCAGGCCGGGCGGCCATACCGGCTCCGGCTCCTCGGCGAGTTCCCGCCGGGTCCACCAGCGGCCGGTGAGGATGCCGTCCGCGGCATGGGCGGCGGCGAGGCCGGGGCCGGTGGGCTCGCGGTGGGGGCCGCGGGTGACGTAGATGTGCTCGTGCTGGCGGACGTGGACGTCGAACCGGCTGAAGTCGTGTTCCCAGGTGCACAGCAGGGGGCCCGGCTCCAGGTCGGTCCAGCCGGTCTCCTCGCGCAGTTCCCGCAGGGCGCCCTCGCGCGGGGTCTCGCCCTCGTCCAGGCCCCCGCCGGGCAGCGCCCAGTGCACGCCGACCTCGGGGTTCACGTACCGGAAGAGGAAAACCGAGCCGTCGGGGTCGACCACGGCGATGCGGGCCGCCGCGCGCGGGACACGCAGCGTCTTGCGCAGCACCGCGCAGGGGCGGCCGAGACGGCGGTCCGGGCGGTGGGCGACGACCTCGTAGCCGAGGGCGGTCCAGAAGGCGAGGGCCCGGGGATTGTTGTCGAGGACGGCGAGGCGTACGGCGGTGTGACCCGCCGCCCGGAAGCGGTCCTCGACGAGGGAGGCCAGCCGCCGTCCGTACCCCCGCCGGTGTGCGCCCGCGTCCACCAACAGCAGCCCGATCCACGGGTCGGGGTCCGCCGGGTCGGGGTGGTGGGCGAGGGTGATGGCCATCCCGACCAGCTGTCCGGAGCCGCGGGCGAGCAGCACCTCCACGTCCGGGTTCGCCAGTTCGTCGGCCAGCGCCGCCGCGACCTGCTCCGGCCGGATGTCGTCCGGGTCCGGGAAGTCGCCGCTGAGGGCGTTGAAGTCCCGGTTGGAGGTGTACAGCGCGGTGAGTTCGGTGAGGAGGGGGGCCGGCAGGTCGTGGTCGGAGGTGAGGGCGAGCGGCTGGAGGATCACGCCCGGCAACCTATCGCGGGGCACGCCGAAGCCCCCGGCCTTTCGGGCGGCCGGGGGCTTCGGCGAAACGGGACGTCCGTCAGACGCTGACGCCGAAGTCCTGGGCGATGCCGACCAGGCCCGAGGCGTAGCCCTGGCCGACCGCGCGGAACTTCCACTCCGCGCCGTTGCGGTACAGCTCGCCGAAGACCATCGCCGTCTCCGTGGCCGCGTCCTCCGACAGGTCGTAGCGGGCGATCTCCGCGCCGCCGGCCTGGTTGACGATGCGGATGTAGGCGTTGCGGACCTGGCCGAAGTTCTGCGAGCGGTTCTCCGCGTCGTAGATCGAGACCGGGAAGACGATCTTCTCGACGTCGGCGGGGAGGCCCGCCAGGTTGACGTTGATGGCCTCGTCGTCGCCGGCGCCCTCACCCGTACGGTTGTCACCGGTGTGGACGATGGTCTGGTCCGGGGTCTGCTTGTTGTTGAAGAAGACGAAGTGACCGTCCGAGTAGACCTTGCCCTGGGGGTTGACCGCGATGGCCGACGCGTCCAGGTCGAAGTCGGTGCCCGTGGTGGTGCGGACGTCCCAGCCCAGCCCCACGGTGACGGCGGTCAGGCCCGGAGCCTCCTTGGTGAGCGAGACGTTGCCACCCTTGGACAGGCTTACAGCCATGGTTGGGAGTCCTTTCCCTCGTTTTGCGTACGGAAGTACGCCAGTACGGCACGAAGCTACAGCTACCCCTAGGAACGCAGAGAGGGGTACGCAGGGTTCCAGGTCTCTTTACTTTCTTTACTTTCCTGGCCCCCGGACTTTTTTCGACCGGGATATTCGGGTGACGTGGACCGGACAGAGCCGGGAACATGGACGTCATGGCCGGTCCCTATCTCATCCGCGGCTCCGTCTCGCTTCCCGAGGCCGAGCTCATGTGGCGTTTCTCGCGGTCGTCCGGGCCCGGTGGACAGCACGTCAACACCAGCGACTCGCAGGTGGAGCTGCGCTTCGACCTCGCGAAGACCGAGGCGCTGCCCGACGTGTGGAAACAGCGGGCGCTGGAGCGGCTGGCCGGGCGACTCGTCGACGGGGTCGTCACCGTCCGGTCCTCCGAGCACCGATCCCAGTGGCGCAACCGCGAGACCGCCGCCGTACGGCTGACGGCCCTCCTCGCCGAGGCGACCGCTCCGCCGCCCAAACCGCGCCGGCCCACCCGCATCCCGCGCGGGATCAACGAACGGCGGCTGCGGGAGAAGAAGCAGCGCTCGGACACCAAGCGCGGACGCAACGGACGGGACTGGGGATAGCGCCCCGCCCCGTGTCGCCGTCGGCCGCGCCGCCCCACCCCGGCGCACCCCTGTCACGTTTTCCCCGTGCGAACCGTCAGGCGGTCGAGGACGGAACGCGACGAGAGGTGACGACCGATGAGTGACGACGAGTTCCTGGCCGAGCGCTTCGAAGCCCACCGGGGCCACCTGCGCGCCGTCGCGCACCGCATGCTCGGCTCGCGCACCGAGGCCGACGACGCGGTCCAGGAGGCCTGGTTGCGGCTGAGCCGTTCCGACACCCGTGAGGTCGACAACCTCGGCGGCTGGCTGACGACGGTCGTCGGCCGGGTCTGCCTGGACATGCTGCGCTCCCGCCGGAGCCGTGCCGAGGACCCCCTCGACGTCACGGCACCGGTGCCGTCCCCGGCCGCGGGACCCGAACAGGACGCGCTGCTCGCGGATTCGGTGGGCGTCGCCCTGCTGGTCGTCCTGGAGTCCCTGACGCCCGCCGAGCGGCTGGCGTTCGTGCTGCACGACCTGTTCGCGGTGCCGTACGACGACATCGCGACCGTGCTGGGACGGTCGCCGGAGGCGTCCCGGCAGCTGGCCAGCCGGGCCCGGCGCCGGGTGCGGGGCGCCCAGGCGCCGGAGGGCGGCTACGACCGGCGGCGCGAGGTCGTCGACGCGTTCCTGGCCGCCGCGCGGGACGGCGACTTCGATGGGCTGCTGAAGGTCCTGGACCCGGACGTGGTGGCGCGCGGTGAGGCCGGCGTGACCGCGGGCGCGGTCGCGGTGGCGGGCGGCGCCAGTGGCTTCGCCCACCTCGCCCGGCTGGCCCACCCCGCCCTGGTCGACGGGGAAACCGGCCTCGCGGTGCTGGTCGACGGCCGGGTGGAGCGGACCGTGACCTTCACGTTCGTGGGGGACCGGATCGCGGTCATCGAGGTCGTGACGGACCCCGAACGGGTGGCACGCCTGGACGTGACGCTGATCTGACGCCCCCGTCGAGGGGGCTACGACAGCTCCAGCACCCCGACCGTCTGGTCACCGCTGGTCTCCCCGATGGGGCGGAAGCCCAGCCCGAGGTAGAAGCCCTCCGGGCCGGTCGGGCCGGGGTGCCAGGTGACGTGGAGCTCCTTGCCGCCGCGGCGCCGGATCTCCGCGGCCACCGACCGAACGGCGAAGCGGCCGTAACCGCGCCCCTGCTCGGCTGCCGCGATGTTCAGCCGCCACAGGCCGGACCGGACGAGGGTGCCGTCCTGGTTCCAGTCGATGTCGAGGAAGGCCATGAGGAAGCCGACCGGGCGGTCGCCGTCGACGATCAGCCGGGGCCAGGCGACGGCTCCGTGGACGTACGCCTCGGCGAGCGACTCCGCGACGGGCTCGACCGCGTGCTCCTGGTCGGGACGGACCCGGATGCCGAGGGCGGCGGCGAGGTTGCGGGAGGTGATCTCTTCGAGGCGCGGTCCGGGCGTCGTCATGCCCGCACCCTAGGCCGGTGGATCACCGGTGGGCGAAGGAATTTCCCGGCCGTCCTCACTTCAACTGCCGGTACCGCCCCCGGAAGTACGTCAGCGGTCCGCCCTCCGCGCTCGGTACCCGGGCGGTCAGCACCCGGCCGATCACGAGAGTGTGGTCGCCGGCCGGTATCCGCTGTTCCGTGCGGCATTCCAGGGTGGCCAGCGCGCCGCCCACCAGGGGAGCGCCGGAGATCTCGCCCCGTACGTAGGGGATGTCCTCGAACAGCAGCCGGTCGCTGATGCGGCCCTTCATGGCGAAGCGGCCCGCGATGTGCCGCTGGCTCTCGGAGAGGACGGAGACGCCCCACAGGGGCTGCTCGTCGAGCAGGTCGTCCATCCGGGAGCCGTCCCGCAGGCTGACCAGGACCAGGGGTGGGTCGAGGGAGACGGACAGGAACGCGGTGGCGGTCATGCCGACGTCCTCGCCGTCCGGAGCCCCGGGGTCGTCCGGGTCGAGCGATGCCTCGGTCGAGGTCACCAGGACCACGCCCGCGGCCAGCCGGGACATGGCGGCACGGAACTCGTCGTTGCTCACCCCCTCAGCATGCCCGGCGGCGGGCACGGCGGTGGCGGAGGGCGCGGCGGGGGAAGTCTTCAGCACGCCGGAAACGCTAGTGCCCGGTCCCCGCGCCGCGCATCGGGCCTCCGGCCGAGACCGGACCCGGGACAGACGTAGGACCGGCCTAGGACTTCACGGACGTCCGTGGACCTCGCCGGCTCCGTGGACACCTCGATTCCATGGGCCGCACCGGCTCCGTGGGCCTCACCGTTTCCCTGTGCCCCACGAACTCCGGGCGCCCGTCCGGGACTTCCGGCGGACGCGTGGGGTACTCGGGCGTTACCGTTCGTGCGCCATCTCCTCACCGGGGGAGAAAAACAGCGTTCAGGAAACGCACAGGAAAACCGCAGAAAGCCCACTCAATTGTTCATCTTTAGCTGTGACTTGAGTCACAAGGGACACTAATTGTTGACCCTGTGTACCGAGTGGGCAGCGCGCTGTGATTCAGTGGCGGAGAAACTGCTAGGACGATACGCCGAAGAGAACCCTTGATTCGCTGCGAGGTCTCGGGGGGAGGGCGCACATGGAGACCGAGTCGGAACCCTACGTCCGCCTTGCGTCCCTGCGGCAGCTGCATCAGGCCATGGCCGAGATGAACACGGCACGCAGCCTCGCGGACACACTGCAGACCGTCTCGGACGGCGTGGTCAGCGCCCTCGGGTACGAGCTGGCATGCGTCAACCTGGTCCGCCCCGACGGTGACCTGGTGGTCGCCGCCTTCTCCGGCAACCAGGCCGCCGAGGCCCTGATCACCGGCCGGGTCGGCTCACGCGAGTCCTGGGAGCGCCGGCTCGGCATGGGGGAGCACTGGGGCGACCTGGTGTTCATACCGCACACCGAGGGCTGGGTCCTCGACGACGACGACGTGCCCCAGTGGTACACCGACGGACCCGCGCCCCGCTTCGAGGACGAGTGGCACCCCTCCGACCGGCTGTTCGCACCGATGTTCACGCCCGGCGTGCCCGGCGGCTCCTGCGGTGAACTCATCGGCGTCCTGTCCGTGGACCGTCCGCGCAACGGCCGTCGGCCGGGCGCCTGGGGACGCGAAGCGCTCCAGATGTACGCGTTCCAGGCCGCCATAGCGATAAGCAACGCGCGTCTACGCGCCAACATGCAGCGCGCACTGGTCAGGCTCGAAAGGGAACAGCAGGCGTTGCGCGCCAGCGAGGAGAGTTTCCGGCAGGCCTTCGAGTACGCCCCCTCCGGCATGGCCATCGCCGAGATGGGCGGCGACCAGCACGGCCGCATCCTGCGCACCAACGACGCCCTGTGCCGCCTGCTCGGCCGCCCCGCCTCCTCGATGCGCCGCTACGCCTTCTCCGACCTCGTGCACCCCGAGGACATAGGCACGCTCCTGCGGACCTCCGCCGAGGGCGGACGCGCGGAACTCAGGCTCGGCCGCCGGGACGGCACCTACGTCTGGGTCAGCCTGCGCAACTCGGTCGTCGCGGACGCCGCCGACGGCCCCCGTTTCCTGCTCACCCACGTCGAGGACATAGAGGAGCGCAAGCGCCGCGAGCTCCAGCTCGCCCACCGCGCCTCCCACGACTCGCTCACCGGACTGCCGAACTCCGCCGAGCTGCGCTCCCGCCTCTCCTCCCGCCTGTGCCACCGGGCCGGTCACTCCGCCGCCCTGGAGTCCATCGACGCGGCCTTCGGACATCCCGTCTACGACGCGGGCGGCAACGGCTTCGACTACCCGCCGTCCGTCGAGGCGCTGGACGCCTACGACCACCACGTGCACACCGTCGCCCCCGAGGACGACCGCGACGACGGCACCAAGGGGCTCGCCGTCCTCTTCTGCGACCTCGACGGCTTCAAGTCGATCAACGACCGGTTCGGCCACAACGCCGGGAACGAGGTCCTCATCGAGGTCGCCCGGCGGCTATCGAACGGAGTGCGGGACGGCGACACGGTGGCCCGGCTCGGCGGCGACGAGTTCGTGGTGCTCGCCGACGGGCTCGGCCGGGCCGACGCCCAGGACCTCGCCGTACGCCTGCGCAACGAGATCATCCAGCCGATCCGGGTCGACGGCCGCGCCGTTCGGGTCGGGGCCAGCTTCGGCATCGGCTGGGCGCACTGCGGGATGACCGCGGACGAGGTGTTGAAATCCGCTGACGAGCGGATGTACGTAGAGAAACGATCTCGTCCCAAACAACACAGACGCGCGGGATGATCCCCAGGTCAGCGAGCTGATGCGATCCGAGTCACCCGTTTGGGCCATCAGGAGCGGGTAGGCTCGCCATTCTGACCACACGTATCGCGTCCGACCCGCACCTGTTTGAGGAGTACCAAGGGATGACGTCCGGCAACAACGGCGCGACCCCGCCCGAGGACGACGACCCGTTCGGCTACCTCTACGCCGACGGGCAGGCCAACGGGGCGCAGCCGCCGTCCGGCGGAGGCTACGGCTACCCGAACTCCGTCAACCGGGTGCGTGCCGTCGGCCAGCGCCAGTACGGCCAGCAGCAGGCGCAGACCGCGCAGTACGGCCAGCCGACCGTGCCGCAGCAGCCAGGCCCGCACGGCCAGCCGAACTCGCACTACGCCGCGCCCGAGACGTTCCCCGGCGGCGGCGCTCCCACGTCCCCGCAGCAGACGCACGGCGGCGGCGGCCGGGGCCGCGGTCCCAACACCAAGGGTCTGCTGATCGGCGCGATCGCGGTGGTCGCCGCGGTCGTCATCGGCATCAGCGTGGCCATGATGAACGGCGACTCGGACGACAAGGCGGGCGACAACCAGGCGTCCGCCGCGCCCACCGCCTCGAAGAGCACCCAGCCGAGCCCGTCGAACAGCAACAGCGCGGCGAGCGAGGAGAACCTGCCGACCATCGACGCGAAGGCCCTGCTGCTCGGTGGCGGCGCCGCCACCGCGTCCGACGTCAAGGGCGCCAAGGCCGACGGCGGCGTCTACGTGACCGGATTCAACGCCACCGGCGCCTCCGTCACCTGGAACGTCAGCGGCATCCCCAAGGCCGGCAAGTACAGCGTGTACGTCGGCTACAGCGTGCCGGGCAGGGACGCCACCGCGACCCTCACGGTCAACGGCACGGCCTCCAACTCGCCGGTCGACCTGAAGAACTACGCGAAAGTCGGCGAGGGCGACTACGAGAAGGGCTGGACGCAGACCTACAACTACATCCAGCTCAACAAGGGCACCAACACGATCAAGGTCTCCTGCGAGAACGGGAACCAGTGCGACGCCCTGCTCGACCAGATGTGGCTGGTCAACGGCTGGGTCGACTCCTAGGACACTTCCGGGACCGTTCCGGCCGCCCGGGTCAGGCCGCGTCGGCGTCCCCCGTCACCGCGACCCGTGGCAGCAGGTCCTCGTAGGCGGTGCGGCTGAACTCGCCCGCCACCGGGGCCAGGACCGTCGCCGCGGACAGGGCGACCGCGCGGGCCAGCCGGTCCGGCCAGGGCAGGTTGTCGGCCAGGCCCGACAGCAGACCCGCGACCGCCGAGTCACCGGCGCCCGTCGGATTGCCCCGGACACGGGCGGGCGGGGTGGCGCGCCAGCGGCCCTCCGGGGTCACCGCGAGCAGCCCGGCGGGACCCAGGGAGGCGACGACGGCGTGGGCGCCGCGCCGACGGGCGTCCCGGGTGGCCTGCGACGGCTCGTGGGAGCCGGTGAGTTCGGCGAGTTCGTCGGCGTTCGGCTTCACGATGTCGGGGCGGGCGGCCACCCCGCGGCGCAGCGGTTCGCCCGCGGTGTCCAGCAGGACCGGGACCCCCGCGGTCCGCGCCGTCCGTATCAGCTCGGCGTACGCCCCCACCGGCACCCCCGGCGGCAGGCTGCCGCACAGGGCCACCGCCGAGGCGGACGCGACCAGTTCGCCGTACAGCCTCCTGAAGGCGGCCCACTCGGCCGGAGCGACCGTCGGGCCGGGTTCGTTGAGCTGGGTGGTGTCGCCGCTGTGTTCGTCCACGACGGCGATCGTGCGCCGGGTCGCACCGGCGACCGGAAGGAGCGCGTCCACCAACCCCGGTACGGCGGTGAGCCGTTCGCGTACGGCGTGCCCGGTGGCGCCGCCCGCGAAGCCGGTGACCGTCACCCGGTGGCCGAGGGCCGCGAGGACGCGGGCCACGTTCAGGCCCTTGCCGCCCGGGCGTTCGGTGACCTCGGAGATCCGGTGGGAGGCGTGGGGCCGCAGTGCCGCCACGCGATAGGTGATGTCGAGAGCGGTGTTCAGTGTGACCGTGAGGATCACCTGGGAGGACCTCCCCCGAAGCGCATGCGCGTGCCGTGTCCGGAAGCCCGATCATGCCAAAGAGACGGCGCTCCTCCCAGCCCCCGGACCGGCCACCGTCTCCGCGACGCCGTACGGATCAGGCCAGTTGGGGTTCGACCACCCACTCGCCGCGGCGCATCACGCCCCTGAGGCCGAAGTCGGCGTCCAGCAGCACCAGGTCGGCGTCCTTGCCGGGCTCCAGGGAGCCCACCGTGTCGTACATGCCCAGCAGCCTGGCCGGGTTGGCGGACAGGGCGGTCACCACGTCCTCGACGGCCAGCCCGTCGATCGTCACCGCCCGCTGGAAGGCGCGGTCCAGGGTGAGGGTGGAGCCCGCGATGGAGCCGCCCTCCACCAGGCGCGCCACGCCCTCGCTGACCTCGACCTCCAGCGGGCCGAGCTGGTAGCGGCCGTCGCCGACACCGGCCGCGTCCATGGCGTCGGTGATGAACGCCACCCGTCCGGCGCCCGCGTG
The DNA here is from genome assembly GCF_041435115.1 of Streptomyces sp. NBC_00289. Taxonomy (NCBI): domain Bacteria; kingdom Bacillati; phylum Actinomycetota; class Actinomycetes; order Kitasatosporales; family Streptomycetaceae; genus Streptomyces; species Streptomyces sp. NBC_00289. The sequence goes on from NZ_CP108046.1 coordinate 5,567,673, forward strand.
GTGGAACGCCAGCTGGAGGGAGGCCGGGTGCAGGTGCGTGCCGTCGTTGATGAGCTCGACCGTGACGCGCTCGTCCTCCAGGAGGGCGGCGATCGGGCCGGGGGCGCGATGGCCGATCTGCGGCATCGCGTTGAACAGGTGGGTGGCCACCGTGGCGCCCGCGTCGATCGCCTCCACGGTCTGCTCGTACGTCGCGTCCGTGTGGCCGATCGCCGCGATCACGCCGTGCTCCGCGAGCAGCCGTACGGAGTCGAGGCCGCCGGGGAGTTCGGTGGCGAGCGTGACCATCTTCGCCCGGCCGCGCGCCGCCTCGATCAGCTTGCGGACCTCCGCCGGGTCCGGGTCGCGCAGCAGCCGCTCGGCGTGCGCGCCCTTGCGGCACGGTGAGATGAACGGTCCCTCGAAGTGGATGCCCGCGATGTCGCCCTGCTCGGCGAGTTCGGACAGCAGCCCGGCCTGCCGGGTCAGGAAGTCCATGTCGTCGGTGACGGTCGAGGCGACCAGGGTGGTCGTACCGTGCAGGCGGTGGGTGCGGACCGCGGTGAGGACGTCCTCCACCGGGCCGGAGAAGGACGCGCCTCCGCCGCCGTGGTTGTGGATGTCGACGAAGCCGGGGACCAGCCAGTGGCCGCTCACGTCGATGACCTCGGCGTCGTCCCGCGGGATGTCGGGGGCGATGCGGCCGCCGTCGACGGTGACCCGGCCGTCGGCCACGATGCCGGTGGGCAGCACCACCCGGGCGCCGGCGAGCACCCGCCTGGTCGCGCCGGTCGCGGGCCGGGGGTGCGTCGTGGCTGGTCGCGCAGTTCCCCGCGCCCCTGTGGGGTTGGCCATCAGGTTGTTACCTCCGGCGTCGTAGGAGTCGTGGACGTGGCGGTCAGCAGGTCCCGGGCGAGCAGTCCGGCGCCGAGGCAGCCGGCCGTGTCGCCGAGAGCCGCGGGGACGAGGGCCGGCAGCTTCTGGAAGGTGACGCGCCGCCGGACGGCGTCCCGCAGCGGTACGAACAAGGTTTCCCCCGCCTCGGCGAGCCCGCCACCGATGATGAGCGTGCGGGGGTCCAGCAGGGTGAGCGCGGTGACCAGTCCGTCGGCGAGCGCGTCGACGGCGTCCTGCCAGACCGCCCGCGCTCGCGGGTCCCCGGACCGGGTGGCCTCGGCGCAGCTCGCGGCGTCCGCCGCCGGATCTCCGGAAGCCGCAGCCCACGCCTCGCTCACCGCCGCCGCGGACGCGTACCGCTCCAGACAGCCGTGCTGCCCGCAGGGACACGCGGCGCCGCCGGGCCGGACGACGATGTGGCCGATCTCGCCCGCGAAGCCGTGGGCGCCCGCCTCGACCCGGCCGCCGATGCCGATGGCGCCCGCTATGCCGGTGCCGAGCGCCACGAACAGGTAGCGGTCGGCGCCCTGCCCGGCCCCGATGCGGCCCTCGGCGAGCCCGCCGGTGCGTACGTCGTGGCCGAGGGCGACCGGGACACCACCGAGGCGCTCGGCGAGCAGGTCGCGCAGCGGTACGTCACGCCAGCCCAGGTTGGCCGCGTAGGCGGCGACGCCCCGCTCGGCGTCGACGATGCCGGGTACGGCGACGCCGGCGGCGGCCGCGGGCTCGCCGAAGTGCTCGATGCCGTACGCGCGCAGCTCGGCGGCGAAGTCGAGGATCGCCTCGACCACCGCGTCCGGGCCGCGCTCGCGCCCGGTGGCGCGGCGGGCCTGGTACAGCAGCGTGGGGCGCTCGGCGGGGCCGCCGCCGGGCGGTATGGCGCTCGCCTCCGCCAGGGCGGCCTTCATCCCGGTGCCGCCCACGTCGAGGGCGATGACATGTCTCACGGGTGACAGTGTGGCGTGTTGACCCGCAAGAGGTCTAGTCCACTACGTGGTGTAGACCTTATGGTCGAGGTCCTGAAAGTTTCGGCAGGGTTGGGGCGAGCGAAGTGCATCGGCGAAGGACAGGAACGATCGCGGTGGTGTCCGCTCTGGGCATGACCGCGGTGCTCGGTGGCTGCGGACTCTCCGGCGGCTCCGACCAGGTCACTCTGAAGCTGGTCGCCGCGGACTACGGCGACAGCGCGGCGAACAGTTCCGAGAAGTACTGGGCCAGGCTCGTCGGGGAGTACGAGGCCGGCCATCCGGACGTGAAGGTCGACGTCAGCGTCTACTCCTGGAACGACGTGGACCGCAAGGTCCAGGAGATGGCCGACGCCGGCCGGGCCCCCGACATGGCGCAGATCGGCGCCTACGCCGACTACGCGGCCAAGGGCCTGCTCTACACGGCCGACGACCTGCTCTCCATCACCACGCAGGCCGACCTCGTCTCCCAGCTGGCCGCCGCGGGCCAGGTGAACAACGTGCAGTACGGCATGCCGTTCGCGTCCTCCACACGCCTGCTGTTCTACAACAAGAGCCTCTTCGCGAAGGCCGGCCTCACCCCGCCGAAGACGTGGGACGAGCTCGCCACCGACGCGGCGGCGCTCAAGGCGCAGGGCGTGAAGTACCCGTACGCGCTGCCGCTGGGCCCGGAGGAGGCCCAGGCCGAGACCATGCAGTGGCTGCTCAGCGGCGGAGGCGGCTACACCGACCAGCTCGGCACGTACCAGATCGACTCCAGCCAGAACGTCGACACCTTCACCTGGCTCAAGAACGACCTGGTCGGCAAGGGCCTGACCGGACCGGTCGCGCCCGGCAAGCTCGACCGCGCCACCGCCTTCGCCGCGTTCGCGAACGGCGAGGTGGGGATGCTCAACGGACACCCCTCGCTGATGAAGAGCGCCGCCGCGAAGGGCGTGAAGTTCGGCATGGTGCCGATGCCCGGCGCCGACGGGCAGAGCAAGGTCGCGATGGGCGTCGCCGACTGGATGATGGCCTTCAAGAAGAACGGGCACGCCGAACAGGTCGGGGACTTCCTCGACTTCGTCTACAGCCGGAAGAACGTGCTCGCCTTCTCCCGCGAGTACGACCTGCTGCCGGTCACCAACTCCGCGTCCGAGGTCATGAGCGCGGCGAAGCGGGACGCGGACCTTAAGCCCTTCCTCACCGAACTCCCGCTCTCGGAACTCCCCCCGGTCGGCAAGACGTCCTGGGCCGGCGTCAGCGCGGACGTGAAGAAGGAGATCGGCCAGGCGGTCGCCCCGGGCGGCAGCCCCGCCGCGATCCTCAGCCGGCTCCAGGCGGCGTCGTCGTCGCAGACCACCGAGTAGCCGCTACCGCGCTGTCGGTGGCGGGGACTACGGTGCGGGACATGGAGCAGGAGCGGCTCGGCCGCCGCGAACAGGACGTCCTCGCGCTGGAACGCCGGGGCTTTCCCGGCCCCGGCGCGAAGGAGCGGGCGATACGCGAGGAGCTGGGACTCGCGCCGGTGCGCTACTACCAGCTGCTCAACGCGCTGCTGGACGATCCGCGGGCACTGGCGCACGACCCGGTGACGGTGAACCGGCTGCGACGCGTCCGGGACGCACGGCGCGCCGAACGCTGAGCCGGGGTCGGCGAAGAGTGCGTCGGCCACCTCGTGGATAGGGTCCTGTCATGGGCAGCCACAAGGACTCCACGGACTCCACCGACCCCTTCCTCCTCCCCACGCCCTCGACCCGGCAGGGGCGGGACGGGCTCGCCGCTCTGGTGGCGCGGCCCGGGCGGGCGGTGATCGCGCTCGACTTCGACGGCACGCTCGCGCCGATCGTCGCGGACCCCGAGCAGGCCCGCGCCCACCCGGACGCGGTGCCCGCGCTCGCCCTCCTCGCCCCGAAGGTCGCCTCGGTGGCGGTGGTCACCGGCCGCCCGGCCGAGGTCGCCGTCCGGCACGGCGGCTTCGCCGGTGTCCCCGGCCTGGAGCACCTCGTCGTCCTCGGCCACTACGGCGCCGAGCGCTGGGACGCCGTCTCGGGCACCGTCACCGCCCCGCCCCCGCACCCGGGAGTCGCCGCCGTCCGTGCCGAACTGCCGGGGCTGCTGGACGCGGCCGGGGCCGGACAGGGCACCTGGATCGAGGAGAAGGGCCGGGCGGTGGCCGTCCACACCCGGCGCGCCGCCGATCCCCAGGCCACCTTCGAGGCCCTGCGCACACCCCTCGGCGGCCTGGCCGCCCGGCACGGCCTCATCGTGGAACCCGGCCGCCTGGTCCTCGAACTGCGCCCGCCGGGCATGGACAAGGGCGTGGCGCTGCTCGACCACGTCCGCGAGACCGGCGCGGCCTCGGTCCTCTACGCCGGCGACGACCTCGGCGACCTGCCCGCCTTCACCGCCGTCGACAAACTCCGCTCCGACGGCACGCCGGGTCTGCTGGTGTGCAGCGGCAGCGACGAGGTGAGCGAGCTGCGGGAGCGGGCCGACCTGGTGGTGGACGGCCCTGCGGGGGTCGTGGAACTGCTGACCCGGCTCGCGGCTCAGCTGGGCTGAGGCTCGTTCAGCGCGGTCAGCTGGTCCAGGAACCACCGGGCCGGCGGGAGCGCGGTGGCGGCCGCGGCGAGCCGCTTCGCGCGCTCGGCGCGCTCGCCCTGCGGCATGGTCAGCGCGGTGTGCAGTGCCCGGGCCGTCTCGATCACGTCGTACGGGTTGACGACGATCGCGTCCTCCCCGAGCTCCTCGTACGCCCCCGCCTCCCGCGACAGCACCAGCGCGCATCCGTCGTCGGAGACGAGCGGCACCTCCTTCGCCACCAGGTTCATGCCGTCCCGGATGGGGTTCACCAGGGCCACGTCCGCCAGTCGGTAGGCGGCCAGCGACCGCGCGAAGTCGTCCTTGACGTGGAGGACGACCGGGGTCCAGCCGGGCGTCCCGTACGCGGAGTTGATCTCCTCGGCCACTCGCTGCACCTCGGCCGTGTAGTCCCGGTACACGGCGAGGTCCTGCCGCGACGGGTAGGCGAACGCCACGTGCGTCACGCGCTCGCGCCACTCGGGGTGGTCGTCGAGCAGCTGCCGGTAGGCCAGCAGGCCGCGCACGATGTTCTTCGACAGTTCGGTGCGGTCGACGCGGACGATCGTCCTGCGCGGGCTGCCGTCCGGGGCCGTGCCGATCTCGCCCCGCAGCGCCGTGATCCGCTCCTCGACGTCCGCCTCGTGGGAGCGGGCGCGCAGGAACTCGGCGTCGGCGCCGAGGCCGTGGACACCGATCCGGGTCCGGCGGCCGGGCGTCCCGCCGCCGCCGTGCGTCAGGGCCCGCGGCCCCTGCTGCGGCCACTCCCGCCCGATGCTCTCGTCGACCGCCTGGGCGCACTCCGCGAAGGCGGTCGCCCACCGCCAGGTGAGGAAGCCCAGCTGGTCGGCTCCGAGCAGGCCCCACACCAGCTGGGCCCGGATGTCGTCGGGCAGGATGCGGAAGTACGCGTCCGGCGCCCACGGGGTGTGCGAGAAGTGCGCGATCCGCAGGTCGGGGCGCAGTTCGCGGAGCATTCCGGGCACCAGGCACAGGTGGTAGTCCTGCACCAGGACCGCCGCGCCCTCGGCCGCCTCCTGCGCCAGCGCCTCGGCGAAGGCGCGGTTGTACGCCTCGTACGACGCCCACTGGCGGCGGAACTCCGCGCCGAAGACCGGCTCCAGCGGGGTCTGGTACAGCATGTGGTGGACGAACCACAGCACCGAGTTGGCGATGCCGTTGTAGGCGTCGGCGTGTACGTCGGCCGGGATGTCCAGCATCCGTACGCCGTGCTCCCCGACCCCGCGCCGGACCGCCTCGCGGTCGCCGTCACCGAGGGCGGAGCACACCCACAGGGCGCCCGCGTCGGGCCCGATCGCCGACAGGCCGGAGACCAGCCCGCCGCCGCCGCGCCTGGCGTGCAGCGAGCCGTCCTCCCGCACCTCGTAGGAGACCGGGCCGCGGTTGGACGCGACGAGTACCTGGGCGCCCTGAGCAGCGCGGGTGGAAGCCATACGCCTCAACCTAGCCCGGCCCGGAAACGCTCAAACGTGCGGTCGGGTCTGCGGCCGGTCCGCGGGGCCGTATACGGAGTGTCCCGGTCCGCGCCACGGCCCCCGTCCCCGGCCTGGTCAGGCCACCTTTCGGGTGGCGTACTCGGCGATCTCCACCATCGGCGGCCGCTCCTCCGTGTCCACGGAGTAGGTACGCGGCTCGAATCCGTCCTCGCCCCGCTCGAACTGGGTGAGGGAGGGGCGGATCAGGTGGCCGCGGGCCAGCCGCAGCTGGGCCGTGCGGTAGATCGCGGCGGCCATCCGGCCCAGGGCCTGGCCGTCCTGGTGGCGATGCTTGCGCACGCCCACGTCGACCTGGGCCAGCGCGTCGAGCCCGACCAGGTGCAGGGCGTCGACCAGCATGCCCAGCTCCACGCCGTAGCCGACCGGGAAGGGCAGCTGTTCCAGGAGGGAGCGGCGGGCCGCGTACTCGCCGCCGAGCGGCTGTACGAAACCGGCCAGCTGGGGCCAGTGCATGTTCAGCAGCGGGCGGGCCATCAGTTCGGTGACCCGGCCGCCCTGGCCGGCCCGGCCGCCGAGCGGACGGTCGTACATGGCCTTGACCAGGTCGACGCCGGGATCGGTGAGCAGCGGCCCCACGATGCCGGAGACGAAGTCGGAGGAGAACTCCTTCAGGTCCGCGTCGATGAAGCAGACGATGTCCCCGCTGGTCACCAGGAGCGAGCGCCACAGGACCTCGCCCTTGCCCGGCACGGGCGGGATGTGCGGCAGGATGTCGTCGCGGTGGACGACCCGGGCGCCGGCCGCGGCGGCCACCTCGGAGGTGCGGTCGGTGGACCCCGAGTCGACGACGACTATCTCGTCGACGAGCGGGACCTGGTGCATGAGGTCGTGACGGATCACGGCGACGATGTCACCGACCGTCTCCTCCTCGTTGAGCGCGGGCAGTACGACGGAGACCGTCTGGCCCGTCATGCGCTTCGCGGCCAGGATCTTGTGCAGCGGGCGACTGGTCACGGACCAGGAGCGGGTGCTCAGCCAGCGCTCGACTTCTTCCAGCACAGTGCGCGGCTCCTCTGCGTTCTCTCGGCGAGTCTGTGATCAGCTGTGATCCATCTCGCGGTTCGGACGGCTATCTCAACTGTCCTGGCCTTCGGTTACAGTCTTGAACAACGCTGATGACCATCGCATGTCGGGGGTCGTTGCGTGGACAACTAAATACCGCTCATCCAGAGGGGCAGAGGGATACGGCCCGTTGAAGCCCCGGCAACCCTCCAGCCGGTCTCGTCGATCACTGTTGATCATTACGCGAGGCTCCCGGCTAGGGAAGGTGCCAAATCCGTCTTACGGCGAGATGCGTCGTGAGGAAGATGAGGAAAGGGCCTCGCCTCCATGGCTGTGCAGACTGTTGCAAGCACCACCGACTCCGTAGACCTCGGCCCCGCCGCGGCGCTCTCCTGCCGCGAATGCGGCCACCGCGTGCCCCTCGGCCCGGTCTTCGCCTGCGAGGAGTGTTTCGGCCCGCTCGAGATCGCCTACGACTTCTCGGCCTACGACACCGAGGAACTCCGCAAGCGTATCGAGGCGGGCCCCGCGAACATCTGGCGCTACGCGCCGCTGCTGCCCGTCCCGGCCGACGTGGCGGACAAGCCCAACATCAACCCCGGCTGGACCAAGCTCGTCCAGGCCGACAACCTGGCCCGCGAGCTGGGCGTCGACGCCGGCAAGCTCTTCGTCAAGGACGACTCCGGCAACCCGACGCACTCCTTCAAGGACCGTGTCGTCGCGCAGGCCATCGAGGCCGCCCGCGCCTTCGGCTTCACCACCCTCTCCTGCTCCTCCACGGGCAACCTGGCCGGCGCGGTCGGCGCCGCCGCCGCCCGGGCCGGCTTCCGCTCCTGCGTGTTCATCCCGCACGACCTGGAGCAGGGCAAGGTCGTCATGGCCGCGATCTACGGCGGGGAGCTCGTCGGCATCGAGGGCAACTACGACGATGTGAACCGCTTCTGCTCCGAGCTGATCGGCGACCCGGCCGGTGAGGGCTGGGGCTTCGTCAACGTCAACCTGCGGCCGTACTACGCCGAGGGCTCCAAGACGCTGGCGTACGAGATCTGCGAGCAGCTCGGCTGGCGGCTGCCGGACCAGCTGGTCGTGCCGATCGCCTCCGGCTCCCAGCTCACGAAGATCGACAAGGGTCTGCAGGAACTGATCAAGCTCGGGCTCGTCGAGGACAGGCCGTACAGGATCTTCGGCGCGCAGGCGGAGGGCTGTTCCCCGGTGTCGGTCGCCTACAAGGCCGGCCACGACGTCGTCCGACCGCAGAAGCCGGACACCATCGCCAAGTCGCTGGCCATCGGCAACCCGGCCGACGGGCCGTACGTCCTGGACATCGCGCGCCGCACGGGCGGTGCGGTGGAGGACGTCGACGACGAGCAGATCGTGGACGCGATCCGGCTGCTCGCGCGGACCGAGGGCATCTTCGCCGAGACGGCGGGTGGCGTGACGGTGGGTGTCACGAAGAAGCTGATCGAGAACGGTCTTCTCGACCCGACGCTGACGACGGTCGTCCTGAACACCGGTGACGGTCTGAAGACGCTGGACGCCGTGGCCGGTACGGGGCTGACGGCGACCATCCGTCCGAGCCTGGAGTCGTTCCGGGACGCCGGTCTCGCCTGAACCGTCGTTCCTCCCCGCGTCCCTTCGGGGCGCCCACCTGACATGACCGGAGGCCACACCGCATGAGCGTCAACGTCCGCATCCCCACCATCCTCCGCACCTACACGGGCGGCAAGGCCGAGGTGGCGGCCGAGGGCGCCACCCTCGGCGAGGTCATCACCGACCTGGAGAAGAACCACGCCGGTATCGCCGCCCGGGTCCTCGACGACCAGGGCAAGCTGCGCCGCTTCGTCAACGTGTACGTCAACGACGACGACGTGCGCTTCGAGCAGGGCCTGGAGACGGCGACTCCGGACGGGGCGGGCGTGTCGATCATCCCGGCCGTGGCCGGTGGCTGACCGGAGGGATAATTACCCTCGGTAATGCCGATTACCAAGAGTTCACCTGATTGCCCCCTCCGCGAGAGAAGCGGAGGGGGCAATTCTGTATGGTTGAGCGCGGTACAGTTGGGGAACCCGCGGTCATCCGCATGACGGACGCATATGAGTTCAGGCTCCGCATGCGATGAGAAATGGCCAAAGTGTGCGGGCCTTTTGAGTCATTCGCTCCTTTTATGGAGCCCGACTTGACCCGAATTCGGGTGAATTCTCCGTACATTCCCGACCGGTCGTGCCCTGAATTCTCGTCCGATTGACCTGTTGCAGAGGGCAGTTGGGCAGATACATTCGGCCGCGGTCGACGCGTTCCGGCGCACGCCCCCGTCCATGTGGGGGGGTGAGGTCTGACCCGGATCCGCGAAGTGCGGGTCTGTGCAAGGGCCAGTAATAGGGGAGTTAGGCATGGCTCAGGGCACCGTCAAGTGGTTCAACGCGGAGAAGGGGTACGGCTTCATCGCGGTCGACGGTGGTGCGGATGTTTTCGTCCACTACAGCGCGATTCAGATGGACGGTTACCGCACCCTGGAAGAGGGTCAGCGGGTCGATTTCGAGATCTCGCAAGGCCAGAAGGGGCCGCAGGCGGACATGGTCCGACTGGCGACCGGCTGAAGCACGCGCCGACTGACAGCGTCGTTCTTCTGTTCTTCTTCGGAGGGCTCGTATCCCATGGGGAGTCATGGGTTACGAGCCCTTCGGCGTGTCCGGGATCCGTCGCGGACACGCCCGTGACCTGCCGGGGGCGTGTTCGCGCACCGCTGAGCGCCCCCTCGATCCCGGGCAGGCGCTTGCACTCGGCATGGGCGAGTGCTAATCATTGGCGTTAGCACTCTCCAGGTGAGAGTGACAACTAGGACCGGGTCGGTGAGGCCCGCAGGCCGGGTGGGGCAAGGAACCACGAGGCAGGCGAGCCGTCCGTCGCGGGCGCCAGCGCGGTCCGGAGAAATCCACCCCCTGTCCGGGAGGACCACTTCACATGGCCAAGATCATCGCGTTCGACGAGGAGGCACGGCGCGGTCTCGAGCGCGGGATGAACCAGCTCGCCGACGCCGTCAAGGTCACCCTTGGCCCCAAGGGCCGCAACGTCGTCCTCGAGAAGAAGTGGGGCGCGCCCACGATCACCAACGATGGAGTTTCCATCGCCAAGGAGATCGAGCTCGAGGACCCGTACGAGAAGATCGGCGCCGAGCTGGTCAAGGAAGTCGCCAAGAAGACGGACGACGTCGCCGGCGACGGAACGACCACGGCGACCGTGCTCGCCCAGGCGCTGGTGCGCGAGGGTCTGCGCAACGTAGCCGCCGGCGCCAACCCGATGGCCCTCAAGCGCGGTATCGAGAAGGCCGTCGAGGCCGTCTCCGGTGCCCTGCTCGAGCAGGCCAAGGACGTGGAGACCAAGGAGCAGATCGCCTCCACGGCCTCCATCTCCGCCGCCGACACCCAGATCGGCGAGCTCATCGCCGAGGCGATGGACAAGGTCGGCAAGGAAGGCGTCATCACCGTCGAGGAGTCCCAGACCTTCGGTCTGGAGCTGGAGCTCACCGAGGGTATGCGCTTCGACAAGGGCTACATCTCGGCGTACTTCGCCACCGACATGGAGCGGATGGAGGCGTCGCTCGACGACCCGTACATCCTGATCGCCAACTCCAAGATCAGCTCCGTCAAGGACCTGCTCCCGCTCCTCGAGAAGGTCATGCAGTCGGGCAAGCCGCTGCTGATCATCGCCGAGGACGTCGAGGGCGAGGCCCTGTCGACCCTGGTCGTCAACAAGATCCGTGGCACCTTCAAGTCCGTCGCCGTCAAGGCTCCGGGCTTCGGTGACCGCCGCAAGGCCATGCTCGGCGACATCGCCATCCTCACGGGCGGCGAGGTCATCTCCGAGGAGGTCGGCCTCAAGCTGGAGAACGCGAGCATCGACCTGCTCGGTCGCGCTCGCAAGGTCGTCATCACCAAGGACGAGACCACGATCGTGGACGGCGCCGGTTCGGCCGAGCAGGTCCAGGGCCGGGTCAACCAGATCCGTGCCGAGATCGAGAACTCCGACTCGGACTACGACCGCGAGAAGCTCCAGGAGCGTCTGGCGAAGCTGGCCGGCGGCGTGGCCGTCATCAAGGCCGGTGCCGCCACCGAGGTCGAGCTCAAGGAGCGCAAGCACCGCATCGAGGACGCCGTTCGCAACGCGAAGGCGGCCGTCGAGGAGGGCATCGTCGCCGGTGGTGGCGTGGCGCTCATCCAGGCTTCCTCGGTCTTCGAGAAGCTCGAGCTCACGGGTGACGAGGCGACCGGCGCGAACGCCGTGCGGCTCGCCCTGGAGGCCCCGCTCAAGCAGATCGCCGTCAACGGTGGTCTCGAGGGTGGCGTCATCGTCGAGAAGGTGCGCAACCTGCCCGTCGGTCACGGCCTGAACGCCGCGACCGGTGAGTACGTCGACATGATCGCCGAAGGCATCATCGACCCGGCGAAGGTCACGCGCTCTGCCCTGCAGAACGCCGCCTCCATCGCCGCGCTGTTCCTGACCACCGAGGCCGTCATCGCCGACAAGCCGGAGAAGGCCGCCGCCGGCGGCGCCCCCGGCGGCATGCCGGGCGGTGACATGGACTTCTGAGCCTGACGGCTCGGACCCGGTCCGCTCGTACCGAGGGCGGCACTCCCTGGAGACAGGGGGTGCCGCCCTCGGTCGTGTCCGGGATCACAGGGCTGATCCCGCGGGCGGCGGAATGGGGGCGGGGACCCGGAAGTTGACGTTGACGCGCACTCAATGCATGTGCACATACCGTTCGGTTCACCACACGGCAAACCGTTCGGTTCACCACACGTCAGCAGCACCCACCACCAGGAGCCCTCCACGTGACCGCCAGCACCCGGCCCGTCGCCTCCCGCGCCGCGCAGATCCTCTCCCGGCCCGTCTCCATCAACGGCCTGACCGTCCCGAACCGCATCGCGATGGCGCCCATGACGCGGATGTTCTCCCCGGGCGGCGTCCCCGGCGAGGACGTGGTGTCGTACTACGCCCGCCGTGCCGCCGCCGGTGTCGGTCTGATCGTCACCGAGGGCACGTACGTGGGGCACGATTCGGCCGGGCAGAGCGACCGCGTCCCGCGCTTCCACGGCGAGGAGCAGCTCGCGGGCTGGGCGAAGGTCGCCGAGGCCGTGCACGCGGCGGGCGGGAAGATCGTGCCGCAGCTGTGGCACATCGGCATGGTCCGCAAGCAGGGCGAGCCGCCCTTCGCGGACGCCCCCGCCGTCGGCCCCTCCGGCCTGCGCGGCGACGGCACCGAGGACACCGGCAGGGCGATGACCCAGCGCGACCTGGACGACGTCATCGGCGCGTTCGCCGAGGCCGCCGCGGCCGCCGAGCGCATCGGCTTCGACGGCGTGGAACTGCACGGCGCCCACGGCTACCTCGTCGACCAGTTTCTGTGGGCGGGCACCAACCGGCGCACGGACGCCTACGGCGGTGACCTGGTGGCCCGGACGAAGTTCGCGGCGGAGATCGTGGCGGCGGTCCGCGAGACCGTCTCGCCCGAGTTCCCGGTCCTCTTCCGCTACTCCCAGTGGAAGCAGCAGGCCTACGACGCCCGTCTCGCCGAGACCCCGGAGGAGCTGGAGGCCCTGCTCGCCCCGCTGGCCGCGGCCGGTGTCGACGCCTTCCACGCCTCCACCCGCCGCTACTGGCTGCCCGAGTTCGACGGCTCCGACCTCAACCTCGCGGGCTGGACCAAGAAGCTGACCGGGAAGCCCGTCATCACCGTCGGTTCGGTCGGCCTCGACGGCGACTTCCTCAAGGGCTTCCAGGGCGAGGGCTCCCCGGTCAAGGGCATCGACGACCTCCTCGACCGCCTCGAGCGCGACGAGTTCGACATGGTGGCCATCGGCCGCGCCCTGCTCCAGGACCCGGAGTGGGCGGCGAAGGTCCTCGGCGACCGGCTCGACGAGCTGAAGCCGTACGACGCGGCAGCCCTGAAGACCCTGAGCTGAGCCCCGGCTCCGCAGGCCTAGAGGTTGCCGAGGGGCTCGATGTCGACGTGGACCGGGGTGCCCCAGACCCGCAGCACCTCGTAGTCGGTGAACTCGTGCACCAGCCGGTAGGCCATGGCGGCCCGGGGGCCCCGGCGCGCGGCGGCGAGGTACAGCTCCGCCTCGCGCCGGTCGCGGCGCGGGGTGCCGCACAGCTGCCACGCCTGGCCGTTCCACAGCTCCGGAAGCCAGCGCTGCTGCGGCTGCGGCCGGTCCTCCCGGACGCCGTAGCGGGACGACGCCTGCTCGGCCGGCCGAGTGCGCAGGGCGGGACCGTTGATCTCCGCGCGGCGAGCGGCCCGGCGCCTGGTCTCGCACAGCAGACACAGGTCGGGAGCGTTCTCGTCGACGGGCCCTGTGGGGTGTTCGGGGCAGCGGGTGGTGGGCGCGGCCCCGCTGACGCTGTCCTCTAACAGGTCCAGGGCACGCCGCAGATCCGCCTTGACCTCGTGCAGCCGGGTGTCCGGGGTGTCGCCCGTGAGGGACTCCCCGTGCTCGCCGAGGAGACGGAGGGCGCGGCCGAGGGCGGTCAGCTGGGCGTGGTTCATGTCAGTCCGCGTGGTCCTTGAGCTTTTCCGTGTCCAGGGTGATGTTCACGGGGGAGGGGAGTTCGACGGTCGCTCCCCAAGGATACGAGGGGGACTGCTGGTAGCGGCCTTCCTTGGGCTCGCTGAAGACCGTGACGGTGGTGTGTCGCGGTCGATCAGGAGGTAGACGGGGATGTCCGCTTCCTCCATCGTGCCCCGGGGTGGTGGCGGCGGACCGTAGGAGCCGTCATGCGTGTGTCCTCTCTTCTCGTTTCACCGACAGAGCAGCCCGGATCTCGCCCGCGCGGGCGTGAACGGCTGGGGCGGACAGGGGTGAGGTGGGGCGTGCGGGGGCGCGTCCGACCCGGCAGCCACCGCACACGCCCCCCGGCAGGGCCTCCGGGCGCCCCGGCACCCCGCACTCCGCGCACTCCAGGATCCGGCGGGGCGGGCGGTTCCGGCGGGAGCTTGTCGGTCAGGCGGCGGCGGACGAGGGCCGCCGCTTGGTGGACCGGGGTCGGCAGGCCGGCTGTCAGGGCCCGGAGTACGTCCTCGTCGGGGGCACCCCGGGTGTGCCACTCGGTGACGAGTGGGGCGAGCGCCGCGCAGTCCGCGGCGGACAGGGAGAGGACGGGGGCCTCGCGGCCGAGGGCGGCCAGGAGGATGTGGGCGCGGGAACGGGCGGGGCGGGCCGGCTCCGGTGGCTCTTCCGGTACGCCGCCCCGCGTGAACGTCACCCACCAGCCGTCGTCGCGCGGGGTACGGGTGAACCACGTGCGGGTGATCCAGTGGGAGCCGCCGGAGCCGGCGGTCAGACGTTCGCGCCCCCGGCGCAGGTGTCCGGCCCGGTGAAGGTTGTTGAGGGCGGTCCGCAGTGCGCACTGACCGTACGGCAGCATCTTGGCCAGCGTCTTCACGGAGATGTCGGCGCCGTCGGCGAGGCGGTCGACGTACCCCGCGATGGCTGCTTCGCGGGCGGGAAGGTGGGCGAAGTCGTGGTTCGTGCGGGGAAGTTGCCCGGGGGCGGCGCGTTTCCCGTAACCCGGACCGGCCATCGGGTGCGGGGACGCGTGCGCGGGCGGGCGGGCAGCACTAAGGTTGGCGTCAGCCATGGGATCGGACCTCGTCAGCCTTCGATCTCGTTGGTTAAGCCCCCGCAGGTGTTGGTAGCGCCTGTCGGGGGCTGTTTCGTTGTTCGGGACGCTAGACGATCGTGACTGTGTGTGGCAAGCCGAACGCGTCAAGTCAACACGCCGGGTGGGAGGGTGGGTTGAGGCCCTCCACCCGTTCCTTGAAAAGAGGGCTCGGAGCTGGGGACTTGAGCTTCGGGGCCGCTACTCGCCCGTGTGGCGGGTGGCCCTGACGAACGCGGACCAGGCCTCCGGCCGGAACGCGAGCGTCGGGCCGTGAGGCCTTTTGGAGTCCCGCACGGGGATGAGGGGGAGGTGGCCGAGGGCCACTTCCACGCAGTTGCCGCCTTCGCCGCCGCTGTAGCTGGACTTGGACCAGGCGGTCGCACGCACTCCGTGATCAGGGCTGCTCTTCATGGGCGTAATCCTCTGCCACCGATTCGATCCAGGCCAGGGATTCCTGCGGGGAGAGAGCACTGGCCCGGATCAGGTCGTAGGTCAGTTGATGGCGTGCGACGGTGGCCGGGTCGTCCTCCAACCGCCCCACGCTGGGGCCTTCGATGAAGGCGAGCGGGGGTGCGTCCTCGAACGCCATGAGTGTCAGGGCGCCGGTCATGGAAGCGTGCGCTCCCGCACTGAACGGCAGGAGCTGCACGATGATCCGGTGCTGTCGGATCAGTGTCGTGACGTGTCGTAGGGCCTGCGCCATCACTCCGGGCCCGCCTGTTCGGCGTCGTAGGGCTGCCTCGTCGAGCACCGCCGACAACAACGGCCTTGTTGGGTCGCCGAGAATGCGGGCCCGCTCCAGCCGGGCTGTCAGGAGTTCGTCGATGACGTGGGCTGACGCGGTCGGCTGATAGGCGCGAAAGACCGCCCGTGCGTAATCCGGTGTCTGCAGCAGGCCCGGGATCAGCAAGGGGGCGTACTCCTTGATCGCCGTGGCGACCGCCTCCGCCTCCGCCGCCTCCGCGAAGTGGTCCGGGTACTTCGATCTGGCCGCCGCCGCGCAGTTGCGCCGGAAGAAGTCCTCCGTGTCGAGGACCTCGTCCAGCAGTCGCGCGTACTCCGGCTGCATCCGCCGTGTGCCCGCCTCCAGTTGGCCGATGAACGAACCGCTCACGAACAGCCGCTGCCCCAGGTCCTCCTGACTCAGCCCCGTCTTCTCGCGGGCGTGACGCAACTCCGCGCCGAGGAGGGCGCGCGGTGACGACGACGGGTCGAGGTCCTTCGGTCCGGCCACGGCGACTCCCGGTCTGACAACGGCGGTTGTTGGGGTGTCCCTGCTGGCCAGGTTAGAGGGGTCGCGACCACGCTGGGTAGTGGATGGCCAACTCGCTGTGGAGGTAGGGCACGTGCGGTCGACCGAAGAAGTGGTGGAGTCGTTGCGGGGCGCGCTCGTGGGCGTGGGAGTCGTACTCCCGTCGCTGGGCGTCGATCCCGTGACCGGTGCGAGCGAGGGGCCGTTCGCGCTGGTGGACCTCGGGCGCTGCAACATGCGTACGGCCGAGCGGCTGGCCTCGGTGCTGCGGGGGGAGGCGCCGGCGATCGGGACGCATGTCGTGGACGTACGGGACGGGCGGATCGGGGAGGTGATGGGGCATGTCGGCGGCCGGGTGCAGTTGCGGCCCGTTGCCGGGGGCCGGGAGTGGGACTGCCCGCCGGAGTCGACCGGGCCCGCGCCCTCGGAAGAGGTGCTGCGGGCGCGGGTGCGGAAGGTCAACGGGGAGGGGCGGCTGCCTTGTTGAGGCGGGCGGACGAGCTGCCGGTGAAGCCGAGGAAGTACGTCGCCGCGAAGCCGACGGCATAGCCCGTCAGCAGGCCGCCCGCGTAGATCGCCGCCGTCACCGCCAGGGGCCGGTTTCCCGCGAGCAGCGGGAACAGGGCCCAGCCGGACGGTCCGATCGCCGTCGTGCCCACCCGGTCGCCGAGCATCGCGAAGAAGCCGACGAAGGCACCGCCGGCCGCGCCGCCCGCGCAGGCGGTGAGGAAGGGGCGGCCGAGGGGGAGCGAAACGCCGTAGATCAGCGGTTCGCCGACGCCGAGCAGTCCCGCCGGCAGCGCCGATCTGATCGTCGTCCGCAGGGAGGTGTCGTGGCGCAGCCGGACGTACACGGCGAGGGCGGCGCCGACCTGGCCGGCGCCCGCCATCGCGAGGACGGGCAGCAGGACCGTGTAACCCTGCTGTGAGATGAGGGTGGTGTGGATGGGGATGAGGGCCTGGTGCAGGCCCAGCATCACCAGGGGGAGGAAGAGGCCGCCGAGGACCAGGCCGGCGAACGCGCCCGTGGTGGCGAGCAGCCAGTTCGCCGCGGTGCCGATCGCCGTCGAGATCTCGCCGGCCAGGTACATGAGGCCGTACAGCGTCACCAGACCCGCCACGAGGACCGTCAGTGTCGGGGTGAGGAGGACGTCCAGGGTCGCCGGGACCCGGGCACGGCACCACTTCTCCACGCAGGTGCCGAGCAACGCGGCGGCCAGCGCGCCGAGCACCCCGCCCTGGCCGGGAGCGAGCGCCACCCCGAACGCCGTCACCTTCGCCACGCCCGGATACACGACGACGGCCGCCACCGCGCCGCCCAGCACGGGCGTGCCGCCGAACTCCTTCGCCGTGTTGTGGCCGACGAACACCGCGATCAGGGCCATGAAGGCGGAGGCGACGGCGGACAGGGCCGGGGTCACGCCGGGCAGCAGGCCCAGGTTGACCAGGAGGCCGTTGCAGCCGGCCAGGACGCCACAGCCGATCAGCGCGGGGATCAGCGGGACGAAGATGTTCGCCAGGCGGCGGAGCGCGAGCTTGAGCGGGGTCGCGTTGCGCGCCCGCCGTGCCTCGCGCATCGCGGCGCCTCGGTCGGCGAGGTCGTCCGCCCGGGTCCGGGCCGCCGTCACCAGCGCCTCGAACTCCGGCGTCACCCTCGCGACCACGCCGGGCCCCAGCACGATCTGGTACGTGTCGTCGGACACGACACCGAGAACGCCGGGCAGCGCCCGCAGCGCCTCCTCGTCGACCAGGGAGCGGTCGGCCAGGCCCAGGCGGAGCCGGGTCATGCAGTGGGCGACGGAGGTGACGTTCGCGGGTCCGCCCACCAGGGGGAGGATCGCGGCGGCGGTGTCGTTCGAGGTGTGCACCCCCTGAGCGTGCTGGTCAGCGGCCCGTCGCCGTCAGCGCCGCGCGCAGATGGCCGCCGGAGTCCTCCAGAAGGCGGGCGGCCGTCGGGCCGTCGACGCCGGCGAGGATCGTCAGGATCGCGTTCTTCACCTCGCCGTCCGTCGCCGCGAGGGCGCGTTCGGTCTCCTCCTCGTCCGCGCCGGTGGCCAGCGCGACGATCCGCCGGGAGCGGGCCCGCAGCTTCTCGTTCGAGGCACGTACGTCGACCATCAGGTTCCCGTACGTCTTGCCCAGCCGGATCATCGTGATCGTGGAGAGCATGTTGAGGACCAGCTTCTGTGCCGTGCCCGCCTTCAGCCGGGTGGACCCGGTGAGCAGTTCGGGCCCGACGACGACCTCGATGCCGTGTTCGGCGGCCGCCGCGAGCGCGCTGCCCGGGTTGCAGGCCAGCCCGATGGTCAACGCGCCGATGCCGCGGGCGTGTTCCACCGCGCCGATGGCGTAGGGGGTACGGCCGGAGGCCGAGATCCCGACCACCGTGTCGGCGTCGGTGAGGGCGAGCGCGTCGAGGTCGGCGCGGGCGAGGTCCGCCGAGTCCTCCGCGCCCTCGACCGAGGCGACCACGGCGTCGGGGCCGCCCGCGATCAGGCCGACGACCTCGGAGGGGTCCGTGTTGAAGGTGGGGGGACACTCGGAGGCGTCCAGCACACCGAGCCGGCCGGCGGTCCCGGCACCGGCGTAGACCAGTCGGCCGCCCCGCCCCATCCGCTCGGCCACGGCGTCGATGGCGGCGGCGATCTCCGGCAGCCGCGCGGCGACGGCGGCCGGGACGGCGCTGTCCTCGCCGTTCATCAACCGGGCGATGTCGAGGGTGGACAACTGATCGATGTCGGCGAGCTCGGGCCGGAAGGCCTCGGTGGTCAGGGTCTCCAACTGGTTCCGCAGCTCGCGGTGGTGAGAGGTGGACGTCATGAGGAAGCGGCTCTTTCCGACGAACGGTGATCTGTCATACCTCTGGGGGCGCGGGGGCGGCCGGGGGCACGGTCTACCGCCGGTGCCGGTGCGCGAGTGCCTCGTACGACGCGGACAGCGCCGGGGCGGCACTGTCGTAGGTCCGCTGCGCCACCCCGATGAACAGGCAGTCCACGACCAGCAGCTGACTCGTCCGCGAGGACATCGCGGCCGGCCGCAGCTCGCTCTCCCGCGCGGTGGACGTGGTCAGCACGTGGTCGGCGTACTGCGTGACGGGTCCGTCGGGCCGCCCGGTGATCGCGACGGTGGTGGCCCCGTGCTCGAACGCGACCCGCAGTGGCTCGATCACGTCGCCCGTCGCCCCGGAGTGGGTGATCGCGATGGCCACGTCACCGCCGCGCAGCTGCACCGCGTTGGTGACGGCCAGGTGCGGATCGCTGTGCGCGTGGGCTATGAGCCCTATGCGCAGCAATTTCTGCGTGAGGTCCTGGGCGACCAGGCCCGAGGCCCCGACCCCGTACACGTCGATGCGCCGGGCGGTCGCCGCCGCGCCGACCGCCGCGCCGAGCTGGACGGTGTCGAGTCCGGCGGCGGTGTCGGCGAGGGTCTGCTGCTCGTCGTAGGCGAGTTTCGCCACCACGTCGGCGAGGGGATCGTCCACCGCGATGTCCGTGGTGAGCGCGGGCGCGCGCCCGGACTGCTGCTGGGCGGCGAGCCCGGCCAGGGCCAGACGCAGGTCGCGGTAGCCGGGGTAGCCGAGCAGGCGGGCGGTGCGCACGACGGTGGCCTCGCTGGTGCCGGTGAGCCCGGCGAGGCCGGTGACCGTGAGGGCCGCGCAGCCGGCCGGGTCGTTCGCGACGGCCTCGGCGACCCGCTGCATGGAGCGGGTCATGGAGGGCGCGAGCGTGCGCACCTTGGCGGCGAGGGCGGCGGGCGCGGGTGGCGTGGCGCCCGGGCTTCCCGCACTCCCGAAACTTTCCTTCACTTTCTGGGTCACATGTGAAAGATATTTTCGGCTCGGTCTCCCGGTCAAGAGTGCGCACAATGGGGGCATGGACCCGATCAGCCCCCTGGAGCAGGCGCTGCACGCCGCTCGCGCCCTCGTACTCGCCGACCTGGCCGCCGGTGAGGTCGCCGCGGCGGACGTGGTGTCCATGGTCGAGGAGTCCGTCGTACAACGGCGTTGGTGGGTCGAGCAGTGGCCGGAGGGCGCGGAGTACGTCGCCGGGCTGATCGCCCAGGACGTGCAGGACGCGCTTCTCGAGGCGTACGGCCGCTGGCCGCTCTGCCCCGTCTGCGGGGGCGGCGACCCGCACGCGCTGGAGGTCGAGCCGGAGCTCGGCCCCGACCCGCACTGGGTGTGCCACAAGGCGGGCGTGCAGGTCGCGGCCGTGGGGGCGCTGGGCTCGGTGCCGGGCGGAGCGGCCTCCTCGTGACGGTGTACATCGATCCGCCCACCTGGCCGGGACACGGACGCATGTGGTCCCACCTGGTCAGCGACGTCTCCTACGAGGAACTCCACACCTTCGCCGCCGCGTTGGACGTCCCCCGGCGCGCCTTCGAGCGGGACCACTACGACGTGCCCTCGCACCGGTACGCGGACGCGGTACGGGCGGGCGCGCTCGAGGTCAGCAGCCGCGAGGTGGTGCGGCTGCTGTACGGGGCGGGACTGCGCAGGCGGAAGGCGCGGACTCAGCCGCGCAGTTCGTAGGCCAGCAGACCTTCCTCGACGCCGTCCTCGCTCACCTGGACGAACCCGGCGCGCGCGAGCACGGCCTGGGAGGGCGGGTTGTCCCGCTCGACGGTCGCGAACAGGCTCCGTACGTCGTCGCGGGCCAGCGCCCAGCCGGCCAGTGCGCGCAGCGCCTCGGTCGCGTAGCCGTTGCCGCGGGCGGCCTCGACCAGGTCGTAGCCGATCTCGGCGCGGCCGTCCCCGTCGGGGGCGCCGTGGAAGCCCATGCCGCCGACCGCGCGGCCGTCCTCCCGCCGGACGAGCGTGAACAGGCCGAACTCCGGCCGGTGCACCCCCGCCTCGTACGCCTTGACGGTCATCCCGGCGGCCTCGCGGGTGCCCTCGAAGGGTCCCTCCGCGGCCCACTCGAACCCTCCGTCGCCGCCCGTGCGCAGGTCGGCGGCGGCAGCGGGCGTGACGCCCTGGAGGGTGAGCCGGTCGGCCTCGATCACCAGATTGTTGTTCCAGCGCCACTCGGTGAGCCGCGCGCGGCCCGGCAGTTCCCCGCGGCCGGTGGCCCACAGCAGGGTGCGCCAGTGGTCCGGGCCGGGCTGGACGTGCGGGAAGATCCCGGTCAGGACGAACTCGGCGAGATGGGCGGGCGCTTCGTAGGGCAGGCCCAGGCCCGTGGCGACGTCGTGCGTGTGCAGCAGCACCTCGGCCACGCCCATCGCGGCGAAGCCCTCGCGGCCCGCGCTGCGGAAGGGGTACGGGTGGAAGGCGCGCACCTCGCGCGGGGTGGTGCGGAGGGTGGCGGCGAACAGGGCGCCGGTGGTCTCGATCACCTGGACGACACCCGCGTTGTCGGCGCGGTCCAGGCCGTCCTCGGTGCCGTCGAGGGTGATCTCGAACGGGACGTAGGCGTCCTGCGCCCGTCCGGCCAGCTGTCCGGCGTACGCCAGGAGATCGCTCGCGATGTGCGCCCCCGTCCTGCGGCAGCTCCACTCCAGTCCGCCGGCCCGCACCTGCTCCCAGTCCCGGTCCAGCGCCGACCGCAGCACGGCCGTACAGCCCGCGACGGCTTCTTCCACGTAATCCCCGCCCATGAATCGCATGCGGGCAGGGTAGGCGGCCGGAGCCGCTCACAGCGACAGGATTTCCAGCTCGGAGCGGAGGTTGTAGCGCGCCGTCGCCTCCCACTCCGCCTCCCCGTACGGCGTCCTGAACAGGCGTGGCAGGTCGAGAAGTTGACGCAGGACCGCGGAGCGGCCCGCGCGGAAGGCATCGTTGGGGACGAAGCCGTACTCCTCGCGGACGGCGGCCGTGTAGGCGGCGTACGCGGACGGTGGTGAGGCGAGGACCGCGAGGTCGGCGTCGCACAGGACCTTCCCGTCGCGGTCGTCGTCGGCCGGGGCGTGGGTGGCCGTCAGCCGGACCAGGCGGGCGGTCTCCGCCGTCTTCGCCGCGGACACCCCGGTCTCCGGCAGGGCACGTTCGGCCAGACGGGCCGAGCGCTCCTCGTTCTCGGAGCGGTCGGGCAGGTAGACCGCGTCGTGGAACCAGGCGGCCAGCCGGACGACGTCGGGGTCGGCCGCGTACTCCGCCAGCACGTCGATGTGGTCGAGGACCGCCGTGAGGTGCGCGAGCGTGTGGTAGCGGCGCTGTGGCTCCTGCCAGCGGGCGAGCAGGTTGTCGGCGTACGGCGCCGGGTCCGGGCCGCCGCCGGGGGCACGGGCCCCTTCCAGAGCACGGACGAAGCGGGCGCGCAGGGCATCGAGATCGGCCATACGGCCATTGTCCCCGTGACCGAACCGGGGGCGTACTCTTGGATTGGACTAGACCTGTCGTCGTGCCCCGGGGCCGACGCCGGGCCAGACCTGCAGCCCGCCGACAGCCGCCGAAGAATGGGGTCCCATGAGCAAGCGTGCAGTCCTGGAGGTGATCGCCCTCGGCGCCGAGGACGCGGTCGCCGCCCAGGCCGGAGGCGCGGACCGCCTCGAGCTGGTCACCGACATGGCCGCCGACGGACTCACTCCGTCGGCCCGCACCCTCGCCTCGATCCGCGCTGCCGTCGACATCCCGTTGCGTGTCATGCTGCGACCGGCGGACGGCTTCGCCGCGGGGGACACCGGCCGGCTCGTGGACATGGCCCGGGAGATGCGCGGCGCCGGGGCCGACGAGTTCGTGCTCGGCTTCCTCGACGCGGACGGAGGCGTCGACCTGGCCGCCGTCGAGCGGGTCGTCGCCGAGCTCGACGGATGCCGGTGGACGTTCCACCGGGCCATCGACCGGGCTGCCGACCGCGACGCGCTGCGCAAGCAGCTGGACGGGCTGCCGGGACTGGACACGTACCTGACGGCGGGCTCGGCCGCCGGCGTCGACGAGGGACTCCCCACGCTGACCGCCGAGGCGGCGAGGACCGGCGAACCCGGCTACGAGCAGCGGATCCTCGTGGGCGGAGGCCTGCGCCTCGACCACGTACCGACCCTGCTGAATGCCGGGATCGACGCCTTCCACATCGGCGGAGCGGCACGACCACAGGGCTGGCAGGGACCGGTCTCGGCGGACGCGGTGGCGAGATGGCGGGACGTCCTCGACGCCCGGTGACGAGCGCCGAGGGACGGGTGAGGAGCGCTGCCCCCGCGCGGTCAGGGGTTCCGAGGGCTCCGCGGGTCCTGGGTGAGCTGGTGGGGCAGGGGGGCTGTGTGGGTCACCGTCAGGCCTGAGACCGCGCGGGTCAGGGACACGTACAGGCGGCGCAGGCCGGTGCGTTCGTCGGGTTCGGCCTCGACCACGGCCTGCGGCTCGTCGAGGACCACGTAGTCGTACTCCAGGCCCTTGGCGAGCGAGGCCGGGACCAGCGTCAGACGGGTCTCGTACGTGGTCTCCTCACCCGGCGCGAGATGGCCGATGCCCGCCGCCGCCAGCGCCTCGGCCAGGGCCGGGACGCGGGCGTCCGCGGCGATCAGGCCGGTGGAGCCCTCGTTGCGCAGGGACTCCGCGCAGGCCGCGACCACGTCGGCGGTGCCGCTGACCTCGCGGACGTCGAAGAACCCCGGGTTCTCACGCACCGACGCCACCGGGGTCAGCCCCGGGGCGATGTGCGGCAGCAGCCGTGAGGCGTACGTGATCACGTCCGTCGGTACGCGGAAACCCGCCGTCAGTTCCTCGATGACCCCGTCCGCCTTGCCGAGGTGGGACAACGCCTCCGTCCAACTCCGGGTGGACCAGGGGGTGGTGCCCTGCGCCAGATCGCCGAGCACGGTGGCGGAACCCGTCGTGCAGCGTCGGCCCACGGCCCGGTACTGCATCGGGGAGAGGTCCTGCGCCTCGTCGAGGACCACATGCCCCAGGGAGTGCGTGCGCTGCACGAGATCCGTCGCCTCGTCGATCAGCACTGCGTCCGCCGCGGACCACCGGGCGGACTTCACGCCGCGCACCACCTTCGCCCACAGGATCGTCTTGCGTTCGTCCTCGGTGAGTACGCCCTCGGAGTGCAGGGCGAGGAAGTCCGCGTCCGTCAGCAGGC
Source organism: Streptomyces sp. NBC_00289 (assembly GCF_041435115.1). Classification (NCBI taxonomy): domain Bacteria; kingdom Bacillati; phylum Actinomycetota; class Actinomycetes; order Kitasatosporales; family Streptomycetaceae; genus Streptomyces; species Streptomyces sp. NBC_00289. The sequence continues at coordinate 5,591,530 of NZ_CP108046.1, forward strand.
GCAGCACCAGCCTGGCCGGGTCGACCGGCGGCCACACCGCCTTGACGGCCGCCTTCACCGCGGTGTTCCGCGCGACGGCGTCCTGCACGCGGTCGTCCGGGGCCTCGCCCGACCGCTCCATCTGCACCAGCACGGCATGCGCGATGCGCTGCGGCAGGGCCTCGCGGGCGGCACCGTAGCGGATGTCGCGGTCCAGCAACTCGCGGACGATCTCCTCCAGTTCGTAGGCCGGGACGCGCCAGCGGCGGGAACCGCGCACGACCACCACCGGCTCGGTGGGCATGCTCACATGGGACCGGACGGCGCGCTTCAGCACCTCCGCCATCCGGGCGTCGCCCTTGACGACCGCGGCGGCCGCCTCGTCCGTGCCCCGCACCTCGACATGGGCGACCAGGTCGTCCACGGTTGCCTGCCTGACCGACAGCTCCCCCAGCGCGGGCAGCACCTGCTCGATGTAGTGCAGGAAGGACCTGTTCGGCCCGATGACGAGGGTGCCGGTGCGGGCGAGCCGCTCGCGGTGGGCGTACAGCAGGTAGGCGACCCGGTGCAGGCCGACCGCGGTCTTCCCGGTGCCGGGACCTCCCTGCACGCACACGGTCCCGCCCAGCCCGCTGCGGACGATCTCGTCCTGCTCGGGCTGGATCGTCGCCACGATGTCACGCATCGGCCCGACGCGCGGTCGCTCGATCTCCTGCTGGAGCAGCTTGCTCGTGGCGGCCGCCTCCGCCGGGTCGGACAGGTGCTCGTCCTCGTACGCGGTGAGGTCGCCGCCGGTGTAGCCGAAGCGGCGGCGCAGCCCGACGTCCAACGGGTCCTTCCTGGAGGCCCGGTAGAACGGCTGCGAGACCGGCGCCCGCCAGTCGATCACCATCGGGTCGCCCCCGCCGTCGTGCACGTGCCGGCGTCCGATGTAGAAGCGCTCACCGGCCGCGCCCTCGGCCCGGTCCGCGCCCGGGGGGTGCAGGTAGTCGAGCCGCCCGAAGAACAGCGGGGTGTGGCTGAGGTCGGCGAGTGCCTTGATCCGCTCCCCGATCTGACGCTCCAGGATCTGCGCGTTGACCCAGTTCGCGGTGACGTCACTGATGTCGAGGGACTCGACGTCCTCCCGCATGGCGCGCAGGGCCGCGCGGGACGAGGCGAGGTGGGAACGTTCGCGGGCGAGCGGATCGCCGTCGACGGGCGTGGACAAGGGGGTGCCTCCGAAGGACCAGCGGGTGGACCGCGCGGGGTATGCGTGAATGCCGGCCGGTTTCCGTCCGGACGGCGGCACTCCCTGGGGAGGCGGGCAAGAGCGGAGATTCTAGGTGAGGGGGCAGACGGGGGCCAACGGATTAATCCCGGGACGGAGGCCGCGTCCCCTAGGGGATACGTCCTCCGCCCCGGGGGGAACGGCTCAACCCGGAGTACTACACGGTGACGACCGAGGCTCGCCCCGCAGACCGATGCCGCCCTTATGCCCGGAAAGCCACTATGGAGGCATGAGCGCAGCAACCATCACCCCAGCACCGCGCCCGTCCCGCCCGGCCGGCGCCACCCCCGTCCACGGCAGTCACCGGCACGTCCTCGGCGAGAGCCTGCGAGCCGTCAGGGTCTTCGCGCGCGCCGCCTTCGACGTGATCGTCCTCGGCGAGTACGGCGAGGAGGCGGGCGTCCGCCGCAGGTGACCGCTCAGCTCTCCGCGAGCAGTTCGTCCGCGTCCATGATCCGGTACGCGTAGCCCTGTTCGGCCAGGAAGCGCTGCCGGTGGGCGGCGAAGTCCTGGTCGATCGTGTCGCGGGCCACCACGGAGTAGAAGTGCGCCTTGTGCCCGTCGGCCTTCGGCCGCAGCACCCGGCCGAGACGCTGGGCCTCCTCCTGGCGTGAGCCGAAGGTGCCCGACACCTGGATGGCGACCGTCGCCTCCGGCAGGTCGATCGAGAAGTTGGCGACCTTCGACACCACCAGCACGCTGATCTCGCCCTCCCGGAAGGCGCCGAAGAGCTTCTCGCGCTGCGCGTTGCTCGTCTCGCCCTTGATGACCGGCGCGTTCAGGTGCTCACCCAGCTCGTCCAGCTGGTCGATGTACTGCCCGATGACGAGGATCTGCTGCCCGGCGAACCGGCGCACGATCGCCTCGGTCACCTTCCGCTTGGTCGCGGTGGTCGCGCAGAAGCGGTACTTCTCCTCCGCCTCGGCGGTCGCGTAGGCCAGCCGCTCGGAGTCCGTCAGGTTGACCCGCACCTCGACACAGTCCGCGGGCGCGATGTACCCCTGCGCCTCGATCTCCTTCCACGGCGCGTCGAACCGCTTCGGCCCGATGAGCGAGAAGACGTCCGACTCGCGCCCGTCCTCCCGCACGAGGGTCGCCGTGAGCCCCAGCCGCCGCCGCGCCTGGAGGTCCGCCGTGAACTTGAACACCGGCGCGGGCAGCAGGTGCACCTCGTCGTAGAGGATCAGCCCCCAGTCCCGCGAGTCGAACAGCTCCAGGTGCGGGTAGACGCCCTTCCGTCTCGTCGTCAGCACCTGGTACGTGGCGATGGTGACGGGCCGGATCTCCTTCCGGGTCCCGCTGTACTCGCCGATCTCCTCCTCGGTCAGGCTCGTGCGCTTGACCAGCTCGTGCTTCCACTGCCGGGCCGAGACGGTGTTGGTGACCAGGATCAGCGTGGTCGACTTGGCCTGCGCCATCGCCCCCGCGCCCACCAGGGTCTTGCCCGCGCCGCAGGGCAGGACGACGACACCCGAGCCGCCGTGCCAGAAGTTCTCCACGGCCTGCTTCTGGTAGGGCCGCAGCGCCCACCCGTCCTCGTCCAGCTCGATCGGGTGCGCCTCGCCGTCGACGTACCCGGCGAGGTCCTCGGCGGGCCAGCCCAGGCGCAGCAGGGTCTGCTTGATCTGCCCTCGCTCCGAGGGGTGCACGGCCACGGTGTCCGGGTCCAGGCGGGCCCCGATCAGCGGGATGATCCGCTTGGAGCGGAGGATCTCCTCGAGGACGGGCCGGTCGGTGGTGGTCAGGACGAGACCGTGCGCCGGATGCTTGCTGAGGGTCAGCCGCCCGTAGCGGTCCATCGTCTCGGCGATGTCGACGAGCAGCGCGTGCGGCACCGGATACCGGCTGTACTCCACCAGCGCGTCCACGACCTGCTCGGCGTCGTGCCCGGCCGCCCGGGCGTTCCACAGTCCCAGCGGCGTCACCCGGTAGGTGTGGATGTGCTCGGGAGCCCGCTCCAGTTCCGCGAACGGCGCGATCGCCCGCCGGCAGTCGTCGGCCCGCTCGTGGTCGACCTCCAGGAGCAGGGTCTTGTCGGACTGGACGATTAGGCAGGACACACATACCTCCACGGATAGGATCTCCAGCGTGACAGACACTGCACCTGCCACTGCTCGGGCCATGCCCCGTGCCCGGCGTCGAAAGGGCGTTCCGGCCAGCGCGCCGGGGATGCGCGCCGCTATCTATGTTCGCCTATCGCGCGAAACGGACGAGACGACTTCTCCAGAGCGCCAGAGAGCGGCTTGCGAGGCGTTGTGTGAGGCACGTGGCTGGAACGTCATAGTCGTCGAGGAAGACATCGATGTTTCCGGCTTCTCGCGGGGCCTTGACCGGCCAGGTCTGCAACGCATTCTGACCAGGCTTGCGGAGCTGGACGTGATCGTGTTCTTCAAGATCGACCGGCTTGCACGCTCGACGGTCGACTTCGCGGAGATTATGCGACTCGCCGAGCGTCAGAGTGTAGCGCTCGCGTCGGCGACGGAGCCGCTCGACCTCACGTCGTCCATGGGCCGGGCCATGGCGAAGGTGATCGCGGTCTTCGCTGAGCTGGAGTCCGACACCATCGGGATGCGGGTGTCCAGCGCGCACGAGCACCTGCGCCGAGAGGGTCGCTATACCGGTGGCCGGGTCCCGTACGGGTACATGGTCGTCCCTAACCCCGACGGGGCGGGCAAGGTACTCGCGGTCAACGAGGACGAAGCCAAGACGATCAAGCGGATCGTGGAGCGGGTTCTTACCAAGGACTCACTCATGCAGATCATCAACGACCTCAACAAGGAGGGCGTCCCATCGCCCGGCCACGCCTCACGCCAGACCACGGGCAAGCGCAGCGACTCCAAGCAGTGGTACACGACGACGTTGCGCAGCCTGCTGGGCAATCCCCAGTTGCTCGGCCAGGTCATCGAGGACGGAAAGCCGATTCTCCGGACGGACGGGCTGCCTCTGGTCAATCGCCCGCCGATTCTCGACACGAACACCTGGCAGGCGCTCCAGGATGAGTTGGAGCACCGGGCCAACCCCGGTGAGAAGCGCCGGGAGGGGACGTCGCTGCTGCGCGGAATCATGCACTGCGGAGTCTGCGGTGAGCGCATGTACACCTTCAGCGGGCGCAATGGCCAGCTTCGGTATCGGTGCATCGGACCTCTGAAGTACCGCCAGCGGGCGGCGAAGGGGGAGGAGAAGCCGGGCATGAAGTGCTATGGGCCGACCGTGGCGGGAGTGACCACCGAGGAGTACGTCACCGAGCAGTTCCTCGCGAAGTACGGGCACCTTTCCGTGATGCGGATGGTCCAGGAGGTGGGCGAGGACTTCCGGCCGCAGATCAGGCAGGCTGAGGAAGCGTTGGCCGACTTGCAAAAGGATCGCTACGACCGCGGCCTGTTCAGGGGCGACGACGGTGCGATCCGGTACGCGGAGCAGTACGCCAAGCTTGAAGAGCGACTGGCGACCCTGAAGGAGAGGCAGCGAATGGCGACGCCGGGCGGCGTGAAGGCGGAGCCGACCGGCGAGACGCATGCCGAACAGTGGAAGCGCTCGGACATGGCCGGTAAGCGAGATTTGCTGCTTAACGCGGGCGGCTACGTGGAGGTGGCACCCGCGCGGCGTGGCGGCAAGAAGCTGGACACGTCGCGTCTGTCGGTGCACTTCGGCGAGGAGGGGCACATGCGGCGCGCGGCAGCGACGAAGGAGAGCGGACAGGAGACCGAGGCGGCCGACGGCCAGGACTGATGCCGACGTGACCTGAACACACGCAGGGGCGCCCCCACCGGACGAGGTGGGGGCGCCCCTGCGTGTGTTCAGGTCCTATCAGGCGGCGTGCTGGTCGGGGTTGTGCCAGGGACCGATGACCTTGATAGAGGGGCGGCAATACGACAGCGCGGCACCATCGCGAGTCGTGAACTCAACTGTCTCTGCAACGAGTTCGCAGAGGGCGTCCCCGTCTGTCTCGGACAGTGCCGCCCTCAGCTTTGGGACGGATTCTGCCAGGTCCCATGAGACGGAACTGAGGCGGAAGCCGCCGAGGGCGTATGCGTCGGCGAGGCGGAACGAGAGGCGAGTACTGGGCTTGGGTTCGAAGCGAGGTGCGGCTGTCAGCAGGCCGGCCCTGATGGATTCGGGGCCGGAGATGACGACTCGCATGGTGGTTGATCGGGGCAGCACTTCGAAGTGGTCGGCCTCGTTGCTTGCCTGGGGCGTCGATTGCCTGCCGAAGAGCTGCCCGATGACCGCGGCGACTTCCTCAGTCCCAGTGGAGACACGCCAGGAGCCCTGGCCGCACTGGAAGCGGCCGACGAATGTTGTCTTGCGGTTGGTCATTTAGAAATCCCCCTCCTGCTTGAGGCGTTGGGTGTGGGCGATGTCGTGGCGGACCTGGGCGGCGAGGAGCTCTTCGCCGGGGCGGTAGCCGCTGCTGAGGTAGGTCCATGAGGAGGCGGTGACGAGGGTGGTGTTCTCGTCGTCCACGGGGAGACCGGCGCGGATGCGGGCGGCTTCGGCTTGGGCGGTGCGCCAGGCGCGGCGTACGTCGCGGAGTGCGCCGAGGGTGGTCGAGTAGGCGCGTGATTTGCTGGAGAAGTGGCCGCGGAATCCGAGCATGTGGGCCCACTTCCAGAGCTTGAGTTCGGCGAACTCGGGGAGGTGGCCGAGCGCCCAGGCAGTGCGGATCATCTGCCGGGCATGCTGCTGCACGGGGAGGTCTGTGAGGGGTTCGACCTGGCCGGTGCCGTCGCAGTCGGCGCAGAGGTCGCGGAAGCCGTCAGGGCCGCGTACGTGGCCGCGTCCGGCACAGGGGCGGCATACGAGGGTGCGGTCCACGGTGCCCGCGCCCTCGGCGTTCTTGGTGGCGTACTTGGCGACGTATCCCGCGACCTTGGCGTCCGTGAGTTCGCCGTCCCCCAGGGCGGAGATCTGGTCCACCTTGAAGCGGTCGCCCCACCGGATGACGCGATCGCCGACCGCGTCCGACTCGACAGTGAGCCGGGCACGCTCGACCGCCAGGCTGACGGCGACGCGGAGGGCGTCGAAGGTGGCCCAGGCCGGGGGCGAGGTGGTGTGGCCGTCGGGACCGTCGAAGCGGACGACCGCATGGAAGTGGACCAGGCCGCGTTGCTGGTACTCGGCGACCTTGGCGAAGGAGACGCGGAGGGCAGCGTTGAGCGCCTTCTGAGTCATGCCGAGGTGCTCGGCGAGGGCGCGGCGCAGGTAGGTGGTGAAGCGTGCCCAGAGGGCCCCGGCGTGGGCGTTCCACAGAACGGCGCCGGTGTAGTCGTAGCTTGCCGGGCGGAGCGGGGTGCCGAGTTCGGGAGCGTCCTGGGGGTGGCTCTCGCCGCACACGCAAGGGCGGGGCTTGCCCGCGTCGGTCGTGGGGCGGTTGTGGACGGGGCCGAAAGACGGGGCGGTGAGAGTGACGAAGGCGCGGGGGTGGTCGCGGACAGCTTCGGCGACGTTCTTGCCGCCGGACAGTCCGGCCTTGATCAGGTGATAGGTGTCGGCGGCGTAGAGGCGGGAGCACGCGGGGCAGCGGGAGGCGCGGCGGTTGCCACAGGTGGTGAGGAGCCGTCCGGAGGGTTCGTCTTCGGAGCGGTAGGAGCGGATCACTTGCTTGGTGGTCTGGTTGGTGGTGATCGTCCAGCCGTGCAGGTTGACGGGGCTGGTGCAGCCTCGAAGGTCGCGGACCTGTTCCGTCACGCGGTCGAAGTTGTCGGTGTTGGCCAGTTCCACGAGGTCACGCAGGCCGGGGCTGATGATGTGGCGCAGGTCGAGGGGGCGGCGCATGAGTGGCGGGGTGTCCCTTCTGGCACGAGGGTGGGGCCTGCGGGCAGCAGCGATTCAGTGCGCTCGGGCTGCTGCCCGCAGGCATGGCAGGTCGGGCCCAGGGGTGGGCAGTGGTGGGAAGTGCCGGAGAGGCCGGCGGAAGGTGTGGCCCTACAGGGCGGCGTGCAGCGCGGTGGCCATGCGCAGGCCGATCCCGAGTCGCGTCTTGAGCTGGGCCGCTGTGATCGGTTCGCCGTGCTCGGTGTAGTGGGACGTCGCGATGGAGCGTGCTTCGGTCAGCAGGGGCTCAGGCACCTTGACCGCAGGCGAAGAGGGAGCCGGGGCAGCTGGGGCGATGTGAGGAGCGACGGGGGCAGGGGCCGGAAGGGTGAGCGGCGCCGCAGGGCGGGTGGCGTCGGAAGCTGTCTCAGGCACCAACTCGATCTCATTCGGTACGGAGGTCGGTACGGCGGGGCGAGCGACGGTGTGGAAGGCGCGCAGGAGCTGCGGGCCTACGGAGCCCCAGCCGAGGAGGAGGAGCGGGGCCACCGCGTCAACGGCGGCGCGGCCGTAGTGTTCGGCGACGATCGGTTCGGCGACGTTGAGGGCGAGGGTCAGCAGCCCGGAGAAGTGCATGAGACGCGTGGCCGCCGTCATCTGGTCGGCGGGCAGACCGCGTAGGGAGAGATAGCGCAGGGCGACCAGAAGGCCGACCACGGACAGGTCCACCATCGGGGCGATGAGCGGTGCGATCGAGCCGGGGACGCCCAGGCGCAGGGCGAGCGACCAGACGTTGCCGAAGGAGAAGACAAACGCCAGCGCGGCAATGACGATCATGACGGCGGTGATGGTGCGCTGAGTGATCCGGTCCTCTGTCATGGGTGTTCACCTCCTCTCCTGGGGTGTCGGGAACGTGCGAGCGCGGTAGGTCAGGCTGCTCAGGCGTCGAGCTTGGTGAGGTCCACCTCCGTCAGGCGAAGGCCGAGGAAGGCTTCAAGGAGGACGTTCGGGTCAGCAGTGAGACCTGCCGTCTCTTCGGCGACGCGAGCCGCTTCCGCGTCGGGCACGTAGGGCGTACGGATGCGGGTGAAGCCGGGTTGCGACTGGTGGTTCATCGAAGCGACGCCGACATAAGTGGGGTCCTGGAGGTTGATCGGGTTGGCGTCCGGCCATTCCCGGATCTCGTCACCGAGTGCGGCCACGGCGGCTTCGGCAGTCTTCTGGGCGAAGCTCAGGCCGACGGGGCACACGTCGCGGATGAAGGTGGGGATCGCGTCACCGGTGGACTTCTGAGTGGTGAGGATGACGAGCAGTCCCACGGACCGGCCCTTCTTCACCAGGTCTTCCACGAGCCGGGCGTTCTCGGCGGCGAGCGCGGCCAGTTTCTTCGTCTGCTGGTCGCTGCCCTTGTGGTCGCGGAAGTAGGTGTGGGCTTCGTCGACGATCAGCACGACCAGGGGCCAATGCTCGGACGGGCCGACGTCCCACATCGACTTCACCCCGAGCATCTGGCGCACCGAAGCCGACCGGGCGCGGCGGAGCTCCACCAGGTGCCGGAACAGCTTGTTGGCCTCTTCCAGGTCATCGCCCACGAAGGCGAACATGCGTTGGACCCAGTCGGCGTAGTCGCCTTCGTACGCAGCCGACACCTTGCCGTCCGCGCAGGCGAACTGCACTGCGGGCGACGGTGCCCAGTCGGAGAGAAGCCGGTTGATCAGGCTGGTCTTGCCGAAGCCGGGGAGGCCGGCCACGGTGACGCCGGGCACCTGCGTGAGGTTCACCGAGACGGGCTGCGCGTACTCGTCCAGGCCCAGATCCCACCGGGCTGTCTCCTCCGGTGGCTCACCGGTGGGGTGGTGCTCGGTGGGGAACTTGAGCGGATCCAGTCGCACACCCCGGATGAGGACCTGCCCAGGCTTGTCCTGGGTGACCGCCACTCGTGTGCACCGCCAGGCGTCCGCGAGGTGCGGGCCCGCTTTCTGGAACTGCTGGAGTCCAACACCAGGCAGGCACTGTGCCCGCGCGATCACTCCGTAGGCGTCGTGCTTCACCTTCAGGGAGGGGATGAGGACGCGCGGCTTGATGGGCTTGCCGTTCGTGTTCGCCAGCGACGCCAGGGCGGTCGGGGTTTTGTCCGTGGCCGACAGCTTGAGCATTGGTGCGAGCCGCTTCCAGCCCCAGCGCACGCGTAGGGCCTGCCGTATGGACTGCCGGGTCATGGCATCGGCGCGAACGTAGCGGACCACCCACCAGACCGCCCATCCAACGAGCACGGCGAGCACGGCGAGCACCAGGGCGACGACGAGCGGGACGTGACCGAAGATCCCTTCCGCCGGGGCGTTCGAGTCCTTCATGTGTAGCTCTCCAAGGGGTTGTAGAGGAAGGCCGCCAGGGCCGATTCGAGGGCCGTCCGATCCGCCGACGCGTCGAGGCGGGGATAGCCGTAGCCGACGAGCACGGCCGCCACCGAGTTCACGAGTGATTCGGTGAACCGGGCATCCGGCCCGGCGTGAGGCAGCGGGTAGCTGCGCTCAGCGCCGGACCGGGGGGTGGTGACGCTCACGCCGCCTCAGCGGCCGGGGCCACCAGATCCAGCCGACCCGCGCGGTAGGCGATGCCGTCCGAGAGCGAACCGTTGAAGATCCGCGCCCACGGAGTGGCGAACAGTTCCACCGGCATGACCGGGACACCCGGCCGGAGGCCGTTGGGCAGACCGGTCTCCGGAACCGTGATCTTCAGGGCTTCGGCACGGTCCTCCTCCATGAAGAAGAGGGTGATCGTGTAGAGCTTCGCGCCGGTCTCACGGTCAGTGGCGAACTGCGTCTTCTCCTGGTCCGCGTACTTCGGCACCGGCAGAGTGCCGACCATGAACGACGAGGTGGGGAGCAGGCCAACACGGATGCGTGCCATGGGAGTTAATTCCTTTCGATGTGCTCCACCAGGGCGGTGGGGCGTGATCACCATTGAACATAGCTGACCTAGCAGTGTCAAGTGAATCGGGTGAGCTAGGTATCAACTGACATAGGCCACCTATGTCAGTCGGGTGTGCTAGGGGTGCTAGGAATCGCTACTCTTGGGCCATGAGCCCCGCGCCAGAGAGCAAGCAGGACCGTCGGCCGCCGTATCAGCACGCTGCCGACGAGCTTCGGCGCGACATCTTGCAGGGGCGGATCAAGCCGGGCGAGCAGATGCCGTCCATTCGCGAGCTGCAGGAACGCTTCGGCGTGGCCAACATGACCGCAAGATCCGCACTCAACGTGCTGCGGGACGAGGGCTTGATCTACACGATCCATGGCCGGGGCAGCTTCGTCGCGGACCACAATGCCGGCGGGGAGCTCTCGGCGAACTACACCGCTCCAGCCTGGTACTTGGCGAACAAGGACGAGAGCCCCGGCCACGCAGGGCAGGGGGAGGGCGGGCCCGACGCCACCGAAGCGGCCGAAGACGCCGGGACCACCCTTGCTGAAGTACTCACCGCACTACGTGACGAGATCCGTCTTCTCAGCGCTGATCATCAGGAACTGCGACGTGAGGTCGAGGAGTTGAAGGCAGCTCAGCAGCCGAAGCCGTAGTCCTGAGCTCGGCCACTTCCTCTCGCAACTCCCTGGTCTCCCTGCTGAGGCGGACGACCATGGCCCGCATCTCCTCGATCAGCGCGACTACCTGATCCGTGTCCCCGACGTGAATGCTGGTCGACCCCATTTCGTTGTCCGGTATGTGCTCGGTCATCGCTCCCCGCTTGCTGCCGTGCCGCCGTTCCGTGCCGCACTTGCTCGAACCGCCGGGCCTTGCCCACGGCATCCGTGCCTCTCCCAGGTTGATCGACTACTGCGCTGTGGTGCTGTTCAGAGTTTCTTTACTGGATCAAGGCGGCCCGCCTACGGCGGTCCGCGCGCGTTGGCGGCCACGGGCCGCCGCCGCTCCCTGTCTCCGCCACCGCTGCGCCGGCCCCCGGCCACTCAGCGCGCAGCCATGCGAGGCGGATAGTCAGACCAGGAAGCAACGCGACCACTCCGAGCACCAGGACCAGGCCGACACCGACCAAGTGAGACCGCGCCATCCGACCAGTCCGCCTTTCGCAGTCGATGGACTTCAAAGCAGCAGGCAGGCCCATGCGACAGGCTCTTTGTCGGCAACGCCCAGGCCGGGGAGGGGGCGAGGGCCGTGACGAATGGAGGAAGCGTGGCTGAGGCCGGCGGGGGGTTTCTGGAGACACACGTGACGGGTGCTCGTTCGACGCACCCACCGCCGTGGCTGACTTTCGGTGGTGCAGGTCAGAACTGGGATGCAGTCGACCGGACTTCAACAGTGGCCCTCTCTAACTTGACATCGGGGTACGTGGGTTGGAGCCGCCCCCGCGTTCGAGCACGCCGAGCGCCCCGGTACCATCGGCACCGGGGTCCTGACCAGGGATTCCAAGACCGGACCACCCCGGATCGCTGTCCAGGCTGAGGGGTGGTCCGGTCTCTTGTTGTGGGCGTCCGCCGCCCGCAGTACGGGCGCGAGCGGCGGACGCCAGGAAGCCGCGAGCAGTCCCCTCGGGGGAGCGGGGACAGCGCGGCGGGCTTACTGGGGTGGCAGCTCGATTTCGATAGCGAGCGCGCCGAGCGCTTCCTTCTCCGCCGGGTAGATATCCCGGATGTTGGCGAGCTGCTGCTCACGGGAGGAGGCCGGGTTGACGTTCGCCGGACCCTCCCCGTCGAGCAGTTCCTCGAACGTCTTGTACTCCGTGACCCGCTTCACCAGGACGTCACACGTCTCTTCGGTGCCCTTGATGCGGAAGCGGATGACGTCTCCGGCGGCCAGGTCTTCGAGGTGGGGGTATTTCACCCGCACCTCGATTGTCTTCTGACCACTGGCGACGAGGTCGAAGTAGCGGCGGTAGAGGTTCAGTTCACGGACGCGCGCGGCGGCAGTCTCCGTCATGGGGCGGGAACGCTCCTTGCTGTTGCAGCGGACATGAGCCGGCCGAGTTCACCGGCCGAGTACGAGCGAAAGAAATGGCGTGGGTCGGCGAGTAACACGTCGGTCAGACCGAGCAGGCGATCGACGTACTCTGCCAACGAGCCGGGCCACTCGCGGGTGTCGAGCATCCATGGGGCCGCACCGTCGGGCAAGGGCGCGCGCCCCTCGCGGATGAGGGACTTGGACAGCTTCGCGCCCGTGTCCGTGACGACCTGGGGGCAGAAGAGCCGGGCGGTCATCTGTCCCCGAGTGAGGCCCACGGCCTGTAGGGCGCCGTCGACGAGAAGACAGCCGGGCATCCAGTCGCTGCCCTTGACCATGACGTACAGTGTGCCTCGTGCTCCAACGATCGCCAGTTCCTTGACGAGGTTGCGGTACAGCGTGGCGAGGTCGAGGTATCCACCCGTCGCGGGTTCGATGACGACCTCGTATTCGCCGTGGTGCAGGCACATAGCCGAGATGGTTGCCCGCTCGAAACCGTCGTCACGGACGTGGGTGCGTTCGGCGTGCTTCTCGGCCCACCCGCAGCCAGGGCGCGGGCAGGGAACACGAACGTGTGGCACGCCGGACGACGGAGACAGGTGCCAGCGTGCGGCGTCCAGGCGGGGCAGCAGGAGCAGCCAGGTACGGCGGAAGTGTTCGGCCGCCTGCTGCTGGCTGTAGGTCTCGACGGAGTACGGCACGTTCAGGCGCTCGGACAGCGCTGTGAACAGTGGGCGGTACAGCTTGTCGACCTGGTCAGCGATGCCCGCCTCGCCCAGGGCGTGCGCGTAGGCCCGTTGATAGCGGTGACCGGTCTCCTTGTCGGTGACGATGGCGTACGGGGCGTTGTCGAGTGCGCCGAACTGAACTTCAGCCGGCACGCCGAACCTGTCCCGGATCCGGGCCGCCGTGGCGAACGTGAGCGACTGAACCAGCGACGTGCCGACGTGCGGTGCTCCGTTGATCTGCGTTCCCACCACGAACACGATGCGCTTCGGAGCCACCTGGGCGATGTGCGGCCTCAGCAGGTCCTCAGCATTCGTCAGCGCGTTGGCGAGCACGGTGTTCGGCGATACGGGATAGATGGTCACCGCGTCTTCCCCTCGGTAGATGGGCAGGACAGCGCCGCAGAGCGGCGGGTGTGCGTTCAGCGGTTCAGCTGCGATTGCGTGGTGGACCCGCCCCCGCGCCGGGGGGAACCGGAAAAGACGCGGGGGCGGGAGTCATCGGGTCGGACGACGCCCGCGGGGACGTCGGTGACGGCCCGCCCTCACCGAGGGGTGAGGTACCCCCCCCGGCCAGGGCAGGATGCTGCGGAAGGCGAGGCCGGCGAGTCGGCAGCGGGTACACGCGGAGGCAGTACCGAGCGTCGTAGTCCGTCACGGTGAACACGAACACGCGGCCTGCGGCGAGAGCTCGAAGGGCTTGCTCGTACGCCGCATCGCTGTCCGCCCATGCTCGTAACTGGGTCCTCGAAGTTAAGCGGTGCGACATGGTCATGCCAAAACGATGAGTCGTCGACCGGACGCCGCTCAGGCCAGTCGTTGCGCGGATGGCGCACCGCTTCAGCCGCCCGGCGGACAGCTGTCATGTATGCGTGCACCGCTTAACTTCGAAGACCCTCGTAACTCGACATCGGGGCGCGGGACTTCCGGGCCCGCAAGGAGGAGCGGCGCGTCACGCAGGCTCAGAGCCCCGACGTCTGGGGACAGCAGCCGCGCGAAACGGTGCGTGGACGCTCTCAGCCACCGTGCGGCGAGGCGGGGGGAACGGCCGCGATAGGTGGCGAGCAGGACCTCGCGGGAGCCGCTGAGGTCGTAGGCAGTGGCCTCACACCGGAATCCGACGGGAGGTCGCACGAAGGCACGTGCAGAGATCGGTGGGGCGAGCATCAGCACGTCCGACCTCACCGCCGACGATCCTGAGCCGATTCCCTCGCCTTGATCATGCGGCCGAGCTGGTTGTAGTACAGCTCGACTTGCGCAGGGGTGAGGACGAGCATCGACTCGCAGACGCCGCCGTCCTCGTAGTGGACGGTCACCGCCATGGCGGCTTGCTGCGCACGCGGGTCGTACACGGCGTCGCGCTTCACGGGCGTGACGTGCGTGACCGGAACCGGCACGGGGCGGAGGGTGCTTCCGTCGGACCTTGCGCGCCAGTCCACGCCTCCGCCGGGTGGACGGAGTTGGTAAGACGCCGAGCTGTCGCTTGGCAGGGCGACGACGACCCCGATCGTTCCCGCCTTGGCCAGATCGATGGCGAGGTCGCCAAGGCGGGGATGGAAGGGGCTGCCTGCGCTTAAAGCGCTCTGGGGCGTGGGGAGTTGCTGCGAGGTTCGATCGGCCATGCCCCGAAGCTAGGTGGATGCTCGGGGCCCAATATGAACCGCAGGAATATGACCCTACCCGTCGAGGTGGAAGCGGTCTGACATGCGACGCAGCTTCTCACGAGTGCTCGCCCGCTCGGCGTACACGATGCTGCGCAGGGTTGACCGGGCGATGGGATGGTTCCGGACGAGCTGAGGGGCGATGACCTCCGCCTTCTCCAGTTCCTTCAGCGCCTTGTCGCGGTTCCCATCCCATAGCCACGCGCGGGCAAGGTCCATGTGGTGGTGCCCCTGCCGGGAGTTGGGAAGAGAGGCGATCAGCTCCTTGCTCGTGCGCCGGTTTATCGACAGCGCCTCACGCTGTTCATGCATCTCCAGTGCGACGCTGATCGCGTGGATCTGCACGTTGCCAGCCGAGAACGTCAGACTGTGGCGGTCGTAGATCGGAGGGCCGGCGACCTCAGCCATCCGCTTGGCCGCGTTCCGCGCATGCTTGATCCGATCCTTCGCTTCGGCCTTGCGACCACCCCGCGCCGCCGAGACTGCCGCGCGCAGTTGCAGTGACCCCCATGCCCGCACGGCCAACGGCTCACCACGGTCGTACTCCCGCTGCACGCTGCGAATCGCCTTGTCAGACAGGGCAACAGAGTCGTCCCAATCCGCGGTGGCCCACATGTCCCACACGCGCATCCAGTCGGCGACGGCAGGCATCACCGGGTCGCCCGACAGCCGCGCGGACCATGCGGCTCGTTCGCACGCCATGGCCACCAGCTCCGGTTGTCCAAGTGCGTGCGCGGCAGTGTGAGCGAACTTGCAGCACACCGCGTAGATGGCGTACGCCTCTTCCTGCTCGTGGCCCGTGGCGACTTCGGCCAGAGCGCGCGCCTCACGGAACAGGTCGGGGAGCACCTGCACGATCGCCACGTTCGCCGCAGCGTCGCGGAGGCGGTGCAGGCGGGTGGTTTCCTGCCACAGCTGACCGGCTGGGCGGGGGGTTCCGTCGAAGACGGGAGTGAGGTCGTAACGGCGCAGCTCACGCATAATCGCGGCGGCAGAGACCTGCCACTGATTCTCGGCGGGGGTGCTGTTGTACGGACGCCCGATCAGGTCGTTCGGGTGTATGTGCAGCTCCGAAGCAAGCACGTTGAGCAGGCCGACGCGGTCGAGTTCGATGTGCCCGCGTTCCATCTTGGACACCCAGCCCTGTGTCTTACCCAGGGCGGCAGCGAGGTCGGCTTGCGTCATACCGAGGCGGAGCCGTGCGCGACGTGCGCGACGGCCGATCTCTTCGGCTTCTTCCAGCATCAGCGCGCCCCCCTGTCGGTGAGGCGCTGGTGTTCCAGCGGGCGGCGGGACATCGGTGCTCCGTCCGTAGAGGCTTCTCCTCACGAAGGTACCTAGAGTGCGTGCCGGGTGTGGAGTGCTATCGGTCGGGAACCGCCCACCTGTGACGAAGACGTCAGGGCATCGCTGCGTCCACGAGCAGGTGGAGGAAGCCGCCAGGGGATGCGCTGCTGACGATCTCTCGGCGGCCGGTCATCCCGCGTACTCCGTGAGGGGAAGTAGTCGGGCTCTTTCTTCTCCATAATCGGCCTGCGAAATGTGGCACCGTCGGAGCCAGGGCTCGGTGGCGCATTCTCCGCTGCAGAGGCCGGCGGCGGCTGTGGTGTTGTCGAGGATGTCGCCTGATCCGGCTTGGGTGCTTCCGTTCTTGTCGGATTTGGCGGCTTGGGCTGCTGCTCTGTCGGCTGCTTCGATGGCGGCTTTTTCGGCGGCGTCGGCGAGGTCGGTTGCGTTTTTATCGGCGTGTTCGGCTGCTTCGCGGTTGAGTGCGCCGCGTTCGTGTTCTCCGAGGCCTGCGCTGCCGCCTGTCTGGTAGGCCTCGCCGGCCTGGCCAAATTCGTTGAAGTTCGCCTGCTGGCCTTGGTTCCAGTCGTGACAGCCCCATCGGTCACCGCCGGGGCAGTTGATGTCGCGGGCGGTGAGTCCAGTGGGGTCGGTGTTGTTGAGGGGGTCGTTGTGGACGTAGGTGTAGGGGTTGAGGGTTTGGCTGGTGGTGGTGTCGAGGACGGGGTCGGGGGTGAGGAAGGTGTGGGTGTTGGGGTCGTAGTTGCGGCCCTTCATGTTGATGAGGCCGGTGTTGGGGGTGTTTTCGTGGCCGGTGAAGGTGCGGGTGAGGTCGCCGGTGGTGCCGGGTTACAGTACCCACCACCAGTCCCGGAAAAGCGAAAAGGTCCGCCAACAACGTCGACGGACCTCACGCAAGATCGACTTAGGGCAAAAGCTTTTTAGTTGCCTCTATTGAGTGTACGAGCTCGTCATGGTACTCCCAATATTTTGAATAGACCGAGAATCCCATCTCTGCGGCGAACTCGCGCAGGTCCCGACCTGCTGGAGCTTGGACCCGCTCTAGTTCGGATTCCATGGCGGAGATCGTTTGACGTATGGCCTGGCCGCGGTCAATTGCGGCACGGATTTCCGCAGCGGCAGGTCCACCGTTATCTGTGACTATCTTTTGAAGTCCTTGCCCACCGTTTGTTACGACTTCTACTACCTTGGTGACGGTTGTTGTGCATTGTTGGTTGTCGGCGCAGAGTTTTCCGGTTCCGCCGGCTCCGGTGACGATGGTGGGTGCTGCGGCGGGGATGAGGGCGTCGGCTACTGCAGCAACAGCTGTCGCTCCCCCGACCACAACTAGCACTCCAATCCATTGAATAATGTAGGAGTCTCTGGTAGTGATCCAGACTTCATTAAGTCCGTTGGGTCCTTCGTATTTCTGGTAGGCGGCTGGGGTTCCGTCGGCGGTGCGGAGGTCGGTGGCGCAGTCTTCGCTGCAGAGTCCGGCGGCGGCTGTGGTGTTGTTGAGGATGTCGCCTGATCCGGCTTGGGTGCTTCCCTTGGCGTCGGCTTTGGCGGTTTTGGCTGCTGCTCTGTCGGCGGCTTCGATGGCGGCTTTGTCGGCTGCGTTGGCCTGGTTCCAGAGTGCTTCGGCGTTGGAGCCGCTGTTTTCTCCGGTGACGGGGGTGCAGCCGCAGTCGTTGCCGATGTAGCCCTTGCCGCCGTAGACGCCGGGTGCGCCGCCGGATTGTGCGTCGGCGATGCTGCTGGATCCGCTGCCGGGTTGTTCGCATTCACCGGGGTGGGTGAAGGCGCAGGTGACTTTGCCGGTGGGGTCGGTGTTGTTGAGGGGGTCGTTGTGGACGTAGGTGTAGGGGTTGAGGGTTTGGCTGGTGGTGGTGTCCAGGACGGGGTCGGGGGTGAGGAAGGTGTGGGTGTTGGGGTCGTAGTTGCGGCCCTTCATGTTGATGAGGCCGGTGTTGGGGGTGTTTTCGTGGCCGGTGAAGGTGCGGGTGAGGTCGCCGGTGGTGCCGGTGAAGGGGGTGCCGTTCTTTGTGACGAGGCGGCCGAAGGGTTCGTAGTAGAGGGTCTGGAGGGGGTTGCCTGCGGTGTCCAGGGTGGTGGCGGTGGAGCCGAGGCGGTCGGTGAGGTTGTACTGGACGTCGGTCTTGACGCCGTCGAAGACGGCCTGGCCGATGCTGCCGTCGGGGCCGGCGAGGTGGAAGACGTCCTTGTCGCTGCTGCCTTTGTGGAAGCGGTGCTCGAACAGGTCTCCGATGTAGAGGGTGTTGCCGGCGGGGGTGGCTTCCATGATCTTGTTGTTGAAGGCGTCGTAGCGGTAGGTGGTGGTCGCGCCCCGGGTGGTGACGGTGCGGGGCAGGTCGAAGGCGGTGTAGGTGACCTGGCGGGTGACGGTGCCGGCGGCGTTTTTCACGGTGGTCTGCCGGCCGCGGTTGTCGTAGCCGTAGGTTTCCTTGGCTCCGCCCATGCTGGTGGCATCGTGACCGGTGACGGTATGC
The DNA here is from genome assembly GCF_041435115.1 of Streptomyces sp. NBC_00289. Lineage (NCBI taxonomy): Bacteria > Bacillati > Actinomycetota > Actinomycetes > Kitasatosporales > Streptomycetaceae > Streptomyces > Streptomyces sp. NBC_00289. The sequence goes on from NZ_CP108046.1 coordinate 5,609,663, forward strand.
GGCTGCGGCTGCGTGGTGCCGGTGGGGTAGGTGAGGGTGTCCGCGCTGCCGTCGGGCTGGCTGATCTTGGTCAGGCCGCCCAGGGCGTCGTAGCTGTAGTCGATGCTCTGTGAGCCTGCGTCATGGCCGAGGTTCCAGCCGGTGAGCTGGCCCACGGTGTTGTAGTCGTAGGTTTCCGAGCGCAGTGGGGTGGTGGCGTCGTCGCGGGTCTGCTTGATGACCCGGCCGGCCGCGTCGTAGTCGTAGTCCAGGCCCATCACCTTGGTGCCCGCGCCGGTGGTGGCGGTGACGGTGTCCAGGCGTCCGCCGGCGCTTTGGTAGGTGTTCTTGAGGGTGACGCCGTTGCCGAGCTGGGCGGTGTCGGTCTGCAGGTCGGGGGTGCGCTTGCTGACCGTCCACAGGGTTTTCGGGTCCTGGCCGGGGGTGATGTCGGTGACGGTGTTGGGGTAGCCGGCTGCGTTGTAGCCGTAGCGCAGGGTGAGCGGCTCGCGTCCGGTGACCTTGGGGTAGGTCAGCGTGTCGGCGGTGCCGTCTGCGTTGTAGGTCTGTGAGGTGGTGTAGGAGCGGCTGGTGGTCTGGTCGGTGTATGTGGTGCCGGCGGGCCGGCCGTAGGAGTCGTAGGTGAAGTCGGTGCGGATTTTATCGATCTGTTCGGGGCTGGTGGCGTAGTCCAGCTGGCCGATGCCGTGGGGGGCGCTGTCGTAGACGAACGCGGAGATGCCGTCTTCGGTGGTGCGGGAGGTCATCCGGCCCAGGTCGTCGTAGCCGAAGACGCTCTGGTGCTGGGCGTCGCCACGGGTCTCCCGCTCGATGAGGCCGTTACCGAAGTAGGCGGTGTCGGTGACTCCGCGGTCCGGTTCGCTGAGCCTGGTGCGGCGCCCGCGGACGTCGTACTGCATGGTGGTGACGTTGCCCTTGGCGTCGGTGATCGACTTCAGCAGGTCGAACGGGGCGTAGGTGTAGGCGGTGTTGAGGCCCTCGGCGCTGCCGTCGGGCTTGGTGCGATAGTCGGTGTGGACTTTCAGCCGGCCGTCGGCGTCGTAGATGTCGAGCCGGGTGGCGCCGGTGGGGTCGGTGACCGTCGTGGAGGCGAAGGCGGGTTCGAACACGGTGGATTTGCCGTCGGGCCCGGTCGACTTCACCATCCGGTCCAGGCTGTCGTATTCGAAGTAGCTGGTTGCCTTCCCTCCGGTCGGCGAGGGAGCGGACGTGGCCACGGTGCGGCCCAGCGTGTCGTAGGTGACGGCGGTGGCCAGTTTCCCGCCGACGTTGTCGAAGTCCTTGCCGAAGGAGGCGACCGGCCGTCCCAGGACATCGGTGGAGGCGGTGCTGGTCTTGGGTCCGGTGGTGGTGGTGACGCTCACGCCGTTGATGCCGCCGGCCAAGTCGCCGCGGCCGGCGTAGGTGATGTCGGTGGGCGCAGTGCCGTCGGTCTCGGCGTGGACCTGTCGGCCCAGATCATCGATTTTCGCTGTGGTGGTACGGCCGTTGACGTCCTCGCTGCCCAGCGTGATGCCGAACGCGGGATGGGTGACCATCCACGTCGCCGGCCGGTAGGCGGCCACCTTGTAGTCGACCCACACCAGAGAGGGGTAGATCTCCTCGTCCGGCTGACCGGGAAACACCGGCTCGTAGGCGGTGTATACGGTGCGGTCCGGGCGCCCCGGCGTCTTGGACGTCACCGACGTCACCACGCCCCGCGCGTTGTAGGCAGTGATCGTCGACTCGCGCACCCTGTCGGCATCATCGTCCGTGTTGTTTTTCTCCACGTCCGTTCTGGTCAGCAGTCCACGCTCGTCGTGGAGGTAGGAGACGTTGCGTTCCCGCGTGGCGCCGTCGGCCGCGAAGCTCACCGTCTTGGACGAGAGAGCCTCACCGACCCGCCACTCCTCGATCAGCTCGGCCGCGGTGTCGAACTTCGTCGTCGTGATGAGCGCGGTGCCGCCATCGGTGGCCCGCGACAGCGAGGTCGGGTTGCCGAACTCGTCGAACACCGCAGCACTGTCGGTGCGCCGAAGCGCCGTGGCCGGCTCACTGACACCGGTGATCGCTGCGCCCGCCGCCTGGCCGTCCCAGTCGATAGCGACTTGCTGCGCGCCGGACTGTTCCCATTCCTTGGTGGTCGAGCCCGTGTCGAAGACAGCCATCACCTTGCCGCCGTGCTGCGGCCGGGCCTCATAGGCGGAAGACGTGCGTGTCACCCGCGCGCGGGCCGTGGCCGGCTTCGCGGCAGCCTGCTCGGCGGTAAGGATCGCCACCACCGTGGTGACCAGCGAAGGCCGCCCGACCTCCGGGTAGAAAGCGCCGTTGCTGACGCTCTTGCGGTGCGCGAACACCATCTCCGTCTGGGAGGCACGCCGCTTGTCGAAGACCCGGAACGTGCCGAACCCCAGGGAGCCGTTGCCCCGCAGGTCAGTGACCGGATCGGCGTAGGTGTACTGCCACACGCGGGCCGCGCCGGCAGAAGCGGTGTTGACCTGTCCAGCCCGCGACACCCGCTGGCGCACCACCGGGAAGCCCTTCTTCGGACACGTCAGCGGATACGTGCACGTGGCCGTCTCGGGCGTGCTGGACCAGGTGTTGGAGTAGGTGATGCTCTCCCGCTGCCAGGCCACTCCCTCGTCGTGCACCGACACCAACTTGTCGACCTGGCGTTCGTTTTGCTGCAGGATCCGCATCCGCCCCGAATCGATCTTCACCACGTCGGTGCGGCCGTCACCGTTGACATCCGCCAGCTGCGAAGTGGCCCGCCCGGCACTCTCGTCCTTAGTGCCGCCGCCCAGATCAATGTCGGAGGAGGTGAACGTGCCGTCACCGTCCGAAACCGCAAGATGCGTCGCTACGGCGTCGAAGGAGACGATGTCATCCCGGCCGTCGCCGTTGACGTCAGCGACCCGCAAATCCATCGAATCGTCATGCCCGATCGACACACTGTGCGGATCGGCAAGGCCCCGGCCAGTGTTGAACAGCAGGATGCCGTGCAGATCGTAAATGTGCTTGGCCGGGTCCGTCTTGGGCGGCAGCAGCAGCACATCCTCCAGACCGTCCGCGTTGAAGTCCCCCGGAAACGTCTCGAAACCAGACTGCTGGGGTGCCGCCCGGCTGTAGAGGCGGCCGGACTTGACCACCGACTGCGCACTCACCGTGGCCACGCCCGCATCACTGACACTCAGCGACGACACCGACGCCAGACACGTGCCGTCCGCCGACACGTTCGCCGACAGCTGCTCGGCCCGGCCGTCACCGTCCAGATCCGACACTCCCAGATCACAACGGGCCTTCATACTGCTGGCCGTAGCCGGCTTGAACGTGCCCGGCCCGTCCGCGATCCGCACCGACACCGTCGGCACCTTGTCCGATGCCGCCCCATCGGGGCTGAGCATGTCCAAACGGCCGTCACCGTTCACATCCGCCAGGTTACCCACCGCGTTCTCCGGCAGGTCGAACGGCGTCATCATGTCCTCAACGAACCGGGCGGCCTTCTTGTCCCACTTCAGCAGATGCGACGTCCACTTCTTCGTCACCCCCGAAAAGACCGGCAGCAAAATCTCCGCCGCCCCGTCGACGTTCGCGTCCACCGCGCGCGCCCGCCCCAGATCGGTCAGCTCCCCCGGCCAGCCCAGCGCCGGGGTCAGATCCCTCTGCGCATCCGGCGAGACACCGAACTTCACCCGGTCCGGCTTCCCCGGCCCCCGCGAATACAGAAGATCACTTCTGCCGTCCCCGTCCAGGTCCAGCACCCGCATCCGCGGATTACCAGCCGCCGTGTCCAGTGTCACCGAACCCCCGTCGACCACCGTGAACGACGGCGCCGCCGGCTGACTGGACCAGCCGAACTCCTTCTTCTTCACACACCCGCCCGCGCTGCCGCACTTCTGCAGCGAGGCCAGCAGACTCTGCCTGCTCGACGACACCGTGTAGGCGAGGTGGTACTGCCACGCCAGCTTCGTGTCATCCGGCATCGGCGCCAGCATACGAATCGTCTTCAACCGCTTCGTATGCGCAAACCGCACCCCCGCCGTATACGAGAACCTGGCCCCCGCAGCATCGTCCTCGTAATCGAACTCCACCCGCCGCTTCGCCGCCACCCCCCCGTTGCTCGTATACTCGATCTTGGAGATGAGGATTTCGTTGCGGGCCCTGCCGTCCTTGTCGTACTCGTAGGAGACCGTGTTCCCCGACGCATCCGTCTCATGGTCCAGCAGCCACGTCACCCGCACCGGCACCGCGAGATCCGTATCCATCAAAGGATTGTTGGCCGTGTCGAAACCGACCCCTGTCCTCGACCGGGTCGCCGTGTGCGGCAAAAACGTCTGCGTCACCCCCTTCTTGTCCGTCACCTCGAACCGGTCCGGACCCGTAATCCCCGGCGTCGTCCCCCCGAACGCCACAATCCTGCGGAAGCTGTTGCTCCGCGTCCGGTACTCCGAGCCGTCCCCCCCATACTTGTCCGTGCCGCCCTGCACCGCCCCGACAAGAATCAGACGCTCACCATTCAGACAAAACCGGTCGTTGGGATCGAAGTGCACACCCCCGTGCGTGCCGTCCACCGCCACCGACTGTGCGCACCGGGCAATCGCCGACCCCGCACCCGACAACGACCACCCCACCCCCACCGAAGACCGACCGGCCCCCGACGCATACTGCAGCGACAGCCGCGGACTCATGGCCGCCCGCCCCGCCGGCACATCCAACGGCACCGACGTCGTAAACACACCCGACGGCAACACCTCCCCCGACGACGGCAAATACCCCGCGTCTGCTCCCTTACCTACCGCCGCGGACACAGACAACGCCTTCGGAATCACCGGCACACCCGACACCGGATCAGCCGCCGACGCCACCGGCGCCTGCCCCACCACCCCAGCCACCAACGCCGCCACCACAACCGGCGACAACGCAGCCAACCAACCAGGTCTCAGCAGACCCCCCGACCGCAACACACCACGACCAGCCACCATCGCCTCACAACCAGAGAAGACAAGGCCGAAACCCAGGGCATCAGCCACCTCCCCCCAAACAACCCCCACCCCCACCACCCCGCCAGAGCAAACCCCACTCACACCACACCAGTAGGCGGGAGTGTCATGACTTTAGGTGGACCGTAAGAAGAACGGCTCTGTCTCACATTCGACGGTAACGCCGAGTAGCGTCATATTGCACGGGAGTGTCATGAATCAGGTGTGGATCTCCCCGAAGGAGTGAGCCTGATGAGTACGACGACTGGTCACCTGATCGAGACCGTGGAGGGCGTGTCGCTTGCCGAGGTCGGCGGTGGCGTCGAGGGTGCCGACGTGAAGTCGATGCCGGTGTCGCAGAATGGTCTGTCCAGTGAGCTGCTGGAGGAGCTGGCCGCGCTCGCGGCCGAGAAGGTCCGCGGAGAGGGACTGCGGCTGATGGGCGAGGGCGGCCTGCTGCCCGAGCTCGCTCAGCACCTGATGCAGTCCGCGCTGGAAGCAGAGATGGACCAGCACCTGGCCGACGGGGTCGGCCGCGTCGGCGGGCGCGGGTCGCGCTCGGGCGGCAACACCCGCAACGGCTACCGGAGCAAGAAGGTGATGACGGAGGTCGGCGCCGTCACGGTGCAGATCCCGCGAGACCGTCTGGGCACCTTCCAGCCCCGGCTGCTGCCCAAGTACGCCCGCCGCACTGGTGCGTTGGACGACCTGGTGATCTCGCTGACCGCAAAGGGCCTGACCTCCGGCGAGATCGTCTCCCATCTCGCCCAGACGTACGGGATGACGACAACGAAGGAGACCATCTCCACGATCACCGACAAGGCCCTGGAATCGATGGCGGAATGGCGCACCCGCCCGCTCGACGCGGTCTACCCGGTCGTCTTCATCGATGCCGTGCACGTCAAGATCCGAGACGGTCATGTCGCCAACCGGCCCATCTACGTGGCCATCGCGGTCACCGCCGACGGCTACCGCGAGATCCTCGGCCTGTGGGCCGGCGACGGCGGCGAGGGCGCCAAGTACTGGCAGACGGTGCTCACCGAGATCAAGAACAGAGGCGTCCGTGATGTGCTGATGCTGGTCTGCGACGGGCTCAGCGCCCTGCCCGACGCGGTGAACGCCGTCTGGCCCCGGACTGTGGTGCAGACTTGCGTGGTTCATCTCCTGCGCGCGAGTCTGCGGTATGCCTCACGCCGCGACTGGGCCGACGTCGCACGCGACCTCAAGCCCGTCTACACCGCTGTCAACGAGGACGAGGCCCGGGCACGGCTGACCGACTTCGACGACAAGTGGGGCAAGCGCTATCCGTCGATCGCCGGGACCTGGGAGCGGGCCTGGAGCGAATTCGTGCCCTTCCTCGGTCTGCCCGACGCGATCCGGCAGGTCGTCTACACCACGAACGCGATCGAGTCCCTCAACGCCCGCTACCGGCGCGCGGCCCAGGCCTGCGGACACTTCCCCAACGAGACCGCCGCCTTGAAACGCCTCTACCTCGCCACCCTCGCACTCGACCCCACCGGCCGCGGCCGCCAGCGCTGGAACAACCGCTGGAAAAGCGCTTTGAACGAGTTCGACGTTCTCTTCGACGGCCGCCTTACCGCCGGACGAGTGTAGGCCGACCAGCCCACCGAAAAACCTGTAGGCCAAACAGACGAACCACACCTGAATCCTGATAGACCCTATTGCACAGAGTGATATCTGCTGGTCGGCTCTCAAATTGCGCTGCTGGAGCCTCCCGGAGCCTTTTTCACGTGTAGATCATGAGGGTGAGGATCGCGGCAGCTACTGACGTGAGTCTGTTCGGACTGACGCGGGCATGCCGGAAGATCCGCCACTGCTTGATCCGGGAGATGGTTCGCTCGACGGGAGCACGCAGTGCGGCGTGGACCTTGTTCGACGTCTTGTGCTTGTCGGGCAGTTCAGTTCCGGGCCGTCGTTTGATCGGGGTGATCACAGTGCCGCCGGCCCCGACGTACCCTTTGTCCGCGAGGATCTCGAGGTCCAGTCGCGCGCAGGTGTCGACGATGGCGTGCTCGCGGGCGGCCGTCACATCGTGGGTGCCGCCCGGAAGGGCGGGTGACATCCACAGCAGTTTGCCCTCTTCTGCCGCAATGACCTGCAGATTCACGCCCTCGCGGCGGACCTTGCCGGAGAAGTGCCCCGGCGCCTGGACCCGGTCGGTCTCCGCGACGGTGCCATCCAGCAGCACGTAGCCGTCCGTGTGATGACTGGTGAGCGCCTCGGTCAACGACGGAGCGTGCTCCGCAAGTTGCCCGATCGTGTGGTTCACGTAGCGCCAGGCGGTGGCCGTGCTGATGCCGAAGCCTGCGGCGATCTGTTCGAGGGTGTCGTGCTTGCGCAGGTAGACCAGGGTGCACCGGGCCCGGTCGTACGGACGCAGTCTGCAGCGCCGGCCGGCTTCACAGGACGCGATCACCATCGTGACCAGCTCCAGGAGCTCCGGATCGACATCGCATCCGGCAGGATAGGAGAACACGGGGCATCTCCGCAGGTGAAGGTTATGTCTGGCGACTCTCCAAACCAACGGGATGCCCCGTTCGGCACGCCACCGTCAACACTTCACCGACGCTCACCCGCAGGCCGTACAAGTGAAAAAGGCTCCCGGATGCAGCTTTCAGGGAGGTATCCCCAAGTCCATAGCGTCTCCAAGCTGCGGCGGAAGCCGTTGGAGACGGACTTCGGCAGCATGACGCTCCCGCAAAGAGTCCATACAAGGGAGTGGTGAAAGTTGGCCGACTGATCCGGCCTGGTACTACAGCCGGTGTTGTCACCGTGAGTGTTCTCGTTGGCGGTACTCAGGTTGAACTGACAGTGTCTGGCGGGCTGATCTTGGTGAGCTCCATGGTCAGTCCGGTCTCGGCGAGGCAGCCGTCGATCAGTTCGGGGCGGTATTGGATCTTCTTGAGCTTGCGCTTGACGATGCGGGTGAGGCTGTTGAGGTCGGCTGCGACGAAGTTGGCGATCGACCGCTTGAGCAGGGACCAGACGCCTTCGGTGGGGTTGAGCTCGGGAGCGTAGCTGGGTAACTGGTACACCCTCAGCCACGTCTTGTTCTCCTTGTTCGGCACGGTGGAGCGCCGGATCAGCAGGGTCCGCTTCAATCCGGCGGGGGCGTCGGCCAGATCGACGACGGCGAAGTCGTAGGGGTGCGGCCCCTTGGCCCCGTCCGCGCACCGCACGAGCGGCGCTCCATCAGCGTCTGGCTGGGGAACCCTCGCCCACAGTTGCCGCGCCTCTTGGGTACGGCCGTCGGACAGCGGCAGCACCTCGTTCTTCGGGACCGCCATCACGTAGCGGACCTGGTGGTCTTCCAGCCAGGCACGCAGGGACCGCGAGCCGCCGTAGAGCTCGTCGGCCAGGAAGTAGGTGAAGGGCACCCCGGCTGCGAGGGCACGCTCGACCAGGGTTGGAGTTGACGGCGACAGCAGCCAAATCATGGCTGTCCCTCACCACGGTTAGCGCTCAGCATGGGAGAAGGCCAACCACCTGTCCAACACGGTGCCCGATCCTACGGGTCAGGAGGTTGCAGGCTCGGACGCTGCCAACCGCGCGGCGCTTCTGAAGCCGGCGGTGCCCTGGAAGGCGTACGCGGTCCGGTCCCACCGCTGTCCTTTGCCTTAGACCGATGGCCGGACTCCCGGCTCGCAGGCAGGCCGCGCAGCGTGGTGACGGCTTGTCAGTGATCACCGTTACCCATCCAAGGCAGACCTCCCGTCCGCTCTGTGACGACGTCGATGGTCTCCCTAAGCGGGCCTGCGCAACCACACTGACCAGGTAGACCACTCCACAGCTCGGACCTATCCCTTAGTATGTGCATCACGCCTGATCGTATGGACGATGAGTGGACCATTCACGCGCGGCTGCCTTTCTGCACGGAGCTGCATGAACCGGCGTGCCTACGCACGGCCAAACGTCCAGTGTGCCCTACCGGCCGACGATCACAGCTGGTCGTCGGCCAGCTCCGCGACCCCCGTGACGCGGTGCAGCGGGTACGTCCGCACCTCGTCCGCGGTGTGGTCGTACGCCGTGACGAAGCCGCCCTCGACCCGGACCGGGGCGATGACGCGCTGGCTGGCGGCGCCCTCGGCGTTGACGTAGCCGATCCACAGGGACTCGCCGGTGAGGACGGCGGCCTGCATGGTGGCGAGGGTCTCGGCGGAGCTGGTGCGGGGGAGCTCCCCGCCCGTCACCGGGGCGGCGGTGGGTCTGCGGGGGGTGGTCGCGGCGAGGTCGCCCGCCCGGACGGCGCGGATCGCGGCGGACAGCAGCGTCGCGTCGGGCACCCGCGGGCCCTCCGGTACCGGCTCCGGGGCCGTGCGCGGCGGGGTCCGGTGGGCGTGCGCGCGGGCGATCAGCACATCGCCCTCGGCGGACTCCGCGGCCGGCGCGAAGCCCATCGCGCGCAGTCCCTCGAGCAGCGTGGCCGGGTCGGCCTGGGCGGCGAGGACCGTGGGGGCGAGCCGGCGCAGGCCCAGGCCGGCGGCACGCTTGTCGGCGAGGATCTCGCTGAGCTGCGCGTCGTCGTCGCAGCGCACGTACGCCGAGGCCGCGCCGACGCGCAGGTGCCCGTGCCTGCGGGCGACGTCGTCGATCAGATAGGCGAGCGGCTGCGGGACCGGCGTACGGGAGTGGGCGTTGAGGAAGGCGTGCAGGTCGGAGGCGGACCGGCCGGCGTCCAGGGCCCGGCGTACCGAGCCGGGCGTGAACCGGTAGACCGTGGCCCCGCCCTTCGACTCGACGTCGGCGAGGACGTCCAGCACGTCGGCCAGCGGACGCCGCAGCGGGCCCGGCGCCACCGCCGTCAGGTCCGCCTGGAGCAGGACGTGGTCCAGGGGCTCCGGCAGCAGCGGGGCGAGCAGCCGGGCGGCGGCCGCGGAGGCGGTCACCTGCTCGACGGCGGACAGCGGCTCCAGGGCGGCCGGCGCGGCGTGCAGCCCGGTCCCGACGGGGTGCGCGGGCGGCTGGTCGCCGGACGCGGCGGACGTCGGCGACCTGTCTCCGGAGACGTGGTGCACGGGCAGCTTGTCGCCCGGTCCCGTCGGCTCGGCGCCCCTTCCCCTCGGCTCCCCGGACCGCCCCTCCGGCACCTCCGCCGGGGACTTCGGCGAGGGCGCCCCGAGCAGGGCCCGGCCGTGCGCCGACAGCGCGCCCCGGCCGGTGACACCCAGCAGCTCCGCCTCGGACAGCGTCCACCGCGCGAGCCGGACACGCAGGTCCTCGCCCTGCTGCGGGCCGCGCAGCGGGCGCTCCCAGCGCAGCCGGGCGAGGACCGACTCGGCGGACGGGGAGACCCCTTCCGCCAGCCCGGCAAGCAGGGTCAGCACCCGGTGTCGTACCTCCGGGGCCGCCGAACGGTCCAGACCCGGGCCGAGCGCCGACAGCGTGCGCTCCTTCATGTCGCGGCCGCCGACCACCCCGGACGTCCGGGTCGCCGTCAGCCACACCTCGGCCAGCCGCGCCCAGCGCCGCGCCGGCGGCTGCTCCAGCCACTCGTCGTACGCGGGGGTCGCCGCGTACCGCTCGTCCGCCTCCCCGTCCGAGGCCAACAGTCCCGCCGCGTAGGCGAGTTCGACCCAGAAGGCGGCGACGGGCTCGGAAACGTCGAGGGCGACGGCCGTGCGCTTGAGGTCGCGGACGCTCAGCCCACCGGCCCGCAGCACCGCCGGACCGCCCTCGTCCCAGTCCTTGAGCAGCTCCTCGACGGTCGCCAGCGCCGTGTAGGCCTGCCCGGCCGCCGCCGCGTCCACAACCTGTGGACGGTGCGTGGCGGCGGCCTCGACCACGGGCGGGACCGGCTCGGCGGCGCGGTGCGCGCGACCGCCGCGCAGATGCAGCGCCACCTCCCGCGGCAGTACGACCGTGCCGGGCGCCGTCGGCAGCAGCAGCCCGCGGTCCAGGAGCCGCCGCAGATGGGCCGCGGGTTCCGCGGTGACCTGCCCGTACGGCGGGCCCCACACCAGCCGGGACAGCACCTCCCGGGACTCCTCCGGCATCTCCGCCAGCAGCGCCGCCATCCGGGCCCGGTCCCGGAACAGACCGGCGAGCGCCCCCACGGCCGAGACCGAGTCGTGGGTCGACGCCAGCCCCGCCGCGGCGACGATCTCCTGGATACGGCCGGGAGACATGCCCGCGGTGGCCTCCGCGACCGTGGGACCCAGCCCCGTCGGAGACGGGTGCTGCGGCGAGGGGGCGAGCAGTTCCCGCGCGGTGCGCACGAGCCGCAGCCGCTCGTCGTCACCCCACACCAGAGCCTGCTCGCGCAGCGTCGCCAGCGCCCGCGGCAGCGCGACGCCGACGGCCGGGTCGCCCTCGTCCCCGGCCATCAGCCCGAGCAGCTCCGCGTACGGCGCCGGGTCCGCGGCGACGGCCAGGGCCTCCGCCGTCTGCAGCGCGAAACGGTCCAGCCGCTCCAAAGCCCGGACGACGGAGGCACGGGTGCCGGCGCGGGTCGCGAGCTGCGTGAGATCCGTGGGGACGGGCGTGATGAGGTCGGGGCGGGCGCGCAAGAGGACGGCCAGGGCCGCGTCGTCCCGTGCGCGGAGCGCTTCCGCGAGGGAGCGGGGCGGGGATGCCGGGTTGCTCATCCGCCCCACGGTAGCGGGTCACCCCCCGCGGCCGGCCCGAGCGTGCGGGCCCGTGCGGGCGCCGCGTCCCGGACCCGCACGGGCCCGAACCGCCCCGCCACCCGGCGGCGGACGGGCTCGGAGATGCTGACCTGCGCTACCTTCGTCCAACGGGGTATCCAACGCACCGGCCCCGGAGGGGACTTCGTGGGTATCGAGAGCGACCAGGTCGTCTACGAGTATCTGAGCCGCGTCGGAGACGTGGCGCAGCAGCGGCAGCTGCCGTCCGGCACCCGCATGCGGCTCGTCTCGGAACTGCGCAACGAGATCGACCGGCGTCGCGCCAAGACACCCGTCGACAGTCCCGCGGCCGTCCGCCGCATCCTCGACCGGATCGGCAGCCCCGACGAGGTCGTCGCGGCCGCGGGCGGCACCGGCGGCGCGCCGCAGACCCCGGCCGCCGCCGTGCCCGTACAGCGCGACCGCGAACCGGAGGAGACCGAGCGGCCCAAGGGCCTGCGCCGGATGGTCCCGCGGCCCCGCCCCTCCACGCCGCCGGCCCCGGCGGCCTCCGACGCGCCCTCCCCGCCGCATCTCGCGAGCGCGCACGAACTCGGCGACGGCACGCGGCAGCCGGACTGGTGGCGGGTGGACAGCAGCCCGTTCGGGCTCGGGGACAGCGTGCCGGGGTTCGTCGGCGGGGTGGAGATCCCGGAACTCCTCAAGCCGCCGCCGGCCAGGGACACGGAGGAGACGGCCGCGAAGGAGGCGGTGCCGGTCGTCGAGCAGGCGGCGGAGCCCGTCGTGGAGGCCCCGGCCACCCGGCGCCGCCGCCTGCTGCCCCTACGCGCCCGCCGCGCCCGGACGTCCGCCGCCCCCGCCACCCGCGCCGGCTGGAACAACCCCCTGCTCCTGCTCGCCGCCGGCCTCCTCGTCGCGGGCGCCGTGCTCGGCAACCTCCTGGTCCTGCTGGTCGGCTGGCTGATCGCCTACGCCTCACGACGGCTGACCCAGACCGAGACCAAGTGGGCCGTCGTCTTCCTGCCCGGCCTGGCGGCGGCGGCCGGCCTGGTCTGGCTCTGGGGCAGAACCGAGGGCCGCTGGGGCGACCCGGTCGCCCAGGGCCACATGAACGACGCGGTCTCCCAGACCTGGCCCTGGGTGATCCGCGGCGCGGCAGTGACATCAGCCCTGTTCCTGACCTGGCGCTCACAGCGCCGCGGCTGAGCCCTCGGATACCCGAGGACACGACCCCTGGGCGCCCAGGCGCCCGAGACCCGGGCACCTCTCCGCCGGCGCCCCCTCGAACAGCGGCCCCGCAGGTCCGTCACGCCGCCCCAGGCTCCCGCCCATGGCGGCCCCGCCGACCGTGCCGTGTGGCCCCGTGCGCTGTGCCCCGTGCCCCGGGGCACAGGGGCTCAAGGCACCGGCGCCCGCCCCCGGCGCCCCGCCCATCGCGGCTCGCCGACCGTGACCCGGGGCTGGGGGCCCGGGGACACGTGTACGTCGCATCGAGTCGGCACAATGGCTCGCATGACCTCTTCCGTGCTGACCGTCGGCTTCGATCTCGATATGACTCTCATTGATTCCCGGCCCGGCATCCGTGCCTGTTATCTGGCGCTCGCCGAGCGGACCGGGACGTACATCGACGCCGATCTGGCGGTCACGCGGCTCGGGCCGCCGCTCGCGGAGGAGCTGGTCAACTGGTTTCCGGGGGAGGAGGTCGCGGCCATGGCCGACCTCTACCGTTCGATGTACCCGGCGATCGCCATCACGCCCACGACGGCGATGCGGGGCGCCCGCGAGGCGATCGAGGCCGTACGGGCGGCCGGCGGGCGGGCGGTGGTCGTCACCGCCAAGCACCAGCCGAACGCCGAGCTCCACCTGGAGTACCTGGGCATCGAGCCCGACGCGGTCGTCGGCGACCTGTGGGCGGAGCAGAAGGCGGTGGCGCTGCGCGAGCACGGGGCGGGTGTGTACGTCGGCGACCACGTCGGGGACGTACGCGGCGCCCGCACGGCCGGCGCCCTCGCGGTCACCGTGGCCACCGGCCCGTGCAGCCCCGAGGAACTGCGCACGGCGGGCGCGGACGTCGTCCTCGGCGACCTCGCGGAGTTCCCGGACTGGCTGTCGGTCTTCGCGGGCCTGCCCTACCCTCCGGCCCGCGCCTGACGGCGTCCCGCCGCGACCGACTTCAGTACTCCCGCACCGGCCAGCAGGAAGCCCACGCCCATCAGCATGCTCAGTCCGAACATGTATGTGGGGAAAGGCGTCGTATCGAGCAACAGCGGGGCCACGGTGACCAGTGTGGCCACCGCGCCGACGAAGAACACGACAACTCCGGCGCGGATCAGTCGGTCACCGGGTCCGGAGGAATTCGTTTGGGTTTTGTCACGCACCCGACCAGGGTAGTTCCCTGCCCGAAGGAACAGCCGGGCGACGTCTTGTCACCGGCCTGAAGACCATTAGCCTTGGTACCGGCGGGTCCGGGAGGCCCGCCGCAGCGCTATCAAGAGCCGTTCAAGAAGCAGTTTTCCGACGAGTACGAGGACGAGGACAGACGTGCCTACCGGCAAGGTCAAGTGGTTCAACAGCGAGAAGGGCTTCGGCTTTCTCTCCCGCGACGACGGCGGTGACGTCTTCGTCCATTCCTCGGTCCTCCCCGCCGGAGTCGAGATGCTCAAGCCGGGCCAGCGGGTGGAGTTCGGAGTGGTCGCCGGTCAGCGCGGTGACCAGGCGCTTTCGGTCATCATTCTCGACCCGACCCCGTCCGTCGCGGCCGCGACCCGCAGAAAGCCCGACGAACTCGCGTCCATTGTCCAGGATTTGACGACCCTCCTGGAGAACATCACGCCGATGCTCGAGAAGGGCCGTTACCCCGACAAGGCCTCCGGAGCGAAGATCGCGGGTCTGCTCCGCGCGGTCGCCGACCAACTGGACGTGTAGGGCCGGCCCCGCCGTACGGGCTCAGGGGAAGGCAAGCGCGTCCGGGCCGAGGGGCGGTACCAGTCCCTCGGCCGCCGCGCGGGTGAGCAGCCCCCGTACCGCCGCGTAGCCGTCCTCGCCGAGGGCGGCGGTGAATTCGTTGACGTACAGCCCGATGTGCTGGTCGGCGACGGCCGGGTCCATCTCCTGGGCGTGCTCCATGACGTAGGGGCGGGAGACCGCGGGGTCGTCCCAGGCCGCCTCCACGGACGTACGGATCGACTCGGCGAGCAGCGTCAGGGTCTCGGCGCCCAGGGACCGGCGGGCGATGATCGCGCCCAGCGGGATGGGGAGCCCGGTCGTGTTCTCCCAGTGCTCGCCCATGTCGGCGAGCTTGTGCAGCCCGTAGTTCTGGTACGTGAAGCGTGCCTCGTGGATGACGAGTCCCGCGTCGACCTTGCCGTCCCGTACGGCGGGCATGATCTCGTGGAACGGCATGACCACGATCTCGCCGACCCCTTCCGGCACCGTGTCCGCCGCCCACAGCCGGAACAGCAGATAGGCCGTCGACCTCTCGCTCGGCACGGCGACGGTCCGGCCGGTGAGGTCGGTGCCCGCCTCCCGGGTCAGCACGAGCGGCCCGCAGCCCCGGCCCAGCGCGCCGCCGCAGGGCAGCAGCGCGTACTCGTCGAGGACGTACGGCAGCACGGCGTACGACACCTTCAGCACGTCGAACTCGCCGCGCTCGGCCATGCCGTTGGTGATGTCGATGTCCGCGAAGGTCACGTCGAACGCGGGCGCGCCCGCGACGCGGCCGTGGGCCAGGGCCTCGAAGACGAAGGTGTCGTTCGGGCAGGGGGAGTACGCCATCCGCAGGTTCCGCGGACGCTCAGTGGCGGCGGTCGTGTGAGGGGTCATGTGGGTTCCAACTCTCGAGTGCGGGCGCGAGCTTCCCGAAGGCGTCCGTCAGGGCCGTGAGGGCGTCGCCGATGCGCCAGGCGGCGCGGTCACGCGGGCCGACCGGGTTGGAGACGGCGCGGATCTCCAGCACCGGCACACCGTGTGCGGCGGCGGCCTCGGCGACACCGAAGCCCTCCATGGCCTCGGCGAGGGCGCGCGGGTGCCGGGCCAGGAGCGCGTCGGCGCGGGCGGCCGTACCGGTGACGGTGGACACCGTGAGGACGGTGCCGGCGCGCGCTCCGGTAGCCGCCGCGACACCTCGTACGAGTGTTTCGGGTGGACGGTGGGTGACGGTCCCGAAGCCGAGTTCGGTCACCGGCAGGAAGCCGTCGGCCGTCTCGGCGCCCAGGTCGGCCGCGGTGATCTCGTCGGCGACCACGAGCGACCCGAGAGGCGCGCCGGGCGCGAAGCCGCCGCCGATGCCGGCGGAGACGGCCAGGTCGTAGGGGGCGCCGTCCAGTGCCGCGGCGGTGAGGGCGGCGGAGACGGAGGCGGCGGCGAGGGCGGGGCCGACACCGGCGGCCACCAGGTCGGGGCCGCCGTCCGGCAGCCGGTGCAGGGTCACCCCCGGCAGCCGGACCTCACGCCCCGGGCCGTGAAACGCGCGAGCCACCGCGTCCCGCTCGACGGGGACCGCGGTGGCTACGAGGATGCGCATGGAGTGATCGGGGCCCGTCCGTGGATCAGGCTTCCGCGTTCACGAGCTTGAAGTTCCACACGCCCTTGAACACCGTGCCGGCCTTGTTCTGCTCGACGACGCTGATGTACAGCTGCTTCGGCGCGGCCTGGCCCTGCTGGTCGGCGAAGAGGTCGACACCGTCGAAGGAGTAGTACGACTTCTTGTACGGGTTGGTGACCTGCTGGCCGTTGATCCACAGGGCCCAGCCGGTGTCCTTGACCGTCTGGTCGACGCCGATGCGCAGGGTCTCGCTCTGCGGCACCTCGATCGAGTGCGACGACTTCTTCAGGGCGCACTTCGTGGCCTCCGCCTTGCCGAGGTTCGCACCGTCGTCGTAGCAGGCGGCCTCGGCGCTCACGGAGTTCTTGCCGACCGTCACGGTGGCGCGCGGCGTCGGCTTGTCGCAGGCCGACAGGACGAGCAGTCCGGCGGCAACGGCGCCGGCGGCGGCGACGACGCGGCGGCGTCGCACAGCCCGGTGTACATCAGCGGCTTCGCCGCGGGGCAGCGTGGTCATGGGCGAAGGCTATCGGGCACGTCCGGCCGTCCCCCTACGCGGGGTGCGGCGAGCCCCGTTCGTTACGCCACCCGCGGCTGTCCGGCGCCCCCGCGCCGGGCCGAGGCCAGCAGACCGCGGGCCGTGCTGACCCAGCCTGCGGCGACGATCGCGGCGGCCACGGACATCCCGAGCGTGCCGTTCAGCGGCAGCACGATGCCGATCGCGCCGCCGAACACCCAGGCCACCTGCAGCAGGGTCTCCGAGCGGGCGAACGCCGACGTGCGCACCAGCTCGGGCACGTCCCGCTGGATCAGCGCGTCCAGCGACAGCTTGGCGAGCGCCTGCGCGAACCCGGCGATCGCCGCCAGACACGCCACCAGGAACGCGCCGAAGAAGATCGCCGCCGTGATCGCCGCGCCCAGCACGAACGCCACGACCGCCACGATGATGATCTCCGGCGCGCGCCGCAGCCACGCCCCGACCGCCGTACCGAGCGCGTTGCCCACGCCCGCCGCGACGCCCACTATGCCCAGCGACACCGCCGCGCTCTCGCCGGTCAGCGGATGCTCCCGCAGCAGGAAGGCCAGATAGAAGATCAGGAATCCGGAGAGGCAGCGCAGGGTGGCGTTGGCGCCGAGGGCGTGGGTGACGGCCGTACCGACCGTACGCAGCCCGGGGCGCTTGACCGGATGCAGGTGCGGCCCGTGCAGATGTTCCTCGTCGGCGGCGAGCAGCGCGATGTCCTCGCCCTTGGACGAGTCGACCTTCGGCGGCAGCGAGAAGGACAGGAACATCCCCGCGATGAAGATCACGAAGGCGCCGTAGAGCGGCCAGCGGGAACCGAGGGACTGCAGCCCGGCCGCGACGGGCGCCGCGATACCGGTCGCGAGGAGGCCGCCGAGTGTGACCCGCGAGTTCGCCTTCACCAGCGAGAAGCCCGGCGGCAGGAGCCGGGGCACCACGGCGCTTCTGACCACCCCGTACGCCTTCGAGGCCACCAGCACTCCCAGCGCCGCCGGATACAGCTCCAGGCTGCCGCTGGCGACCGCTCCGGAGATGATCAGCGCGAGCAGCGCCCGGGCGAGCATCGCGCCCGCCATCGCCGCCCGGCGGCCGTGCGGGAGCCGGTCGAGAAGAGGGCCGATGACCGGGGCGAGGACCGTGAAGGGCGCCATGGTGATCGCCAGGTAGAGCGCGACGCGCCCGCGGGCCTCGTCGGTCGGGACCGAGAAGAAGACCGTGGAGGCGAGCGCCACGGTGATCATGACGTCGCCGGCGCCGTTCACGCCGTGGAGTTCGATCAGCTTGCCGAGGCCGGACTCGCCCGCGCCGTGGGCGTGCGTCGCCTTGCGGATACCGCGGGCCGGGCCCGTCACCGGGAAGTGCAGGGCACGGCCGACGGAGCGGACGGACCCTCTCAACCGGCCCGAACCGCCACCTCGACTGCTGCCCTTGACCCCACCGACTCCGGTGGCTCCTGGGGGTGTCCTCGCGGCTGCCACGACGTCATAGTGCCCCGAGAAAGGCATTGGTAGTGCGGTTACCGCGCGTATGGCCGTGCACTTCTCGACCGGCCGGGTCCGGCGGGTGGGCCGGAAAACATGGGCGCGAAGCGCCGAAGAACAACCTCCGGTGTAGGCCGAGCGCCGGTGAACAGGTAGCGTGCGTATCTCAGCCATCCCGCAGAATGGGTGGTACAGGTGCGCCCGAGTGCGAGCGGGCGCGGACGTCGACGCGGTCCTCCGGTCCGCTCCGTCCGCCCCGCCGCCAAAGGCAGACGCACCCGAGAGACGGCGTAGGAGAGAAGCGATACCTGTGAGCGCAGCGACAACGCGAAGCCGCACCACCGACCGCCTGTGCGCCGAGGCCGTCGACCTCGCCCGTGAAGCAGCCGAGGAGGCAGCCGCACCCGGAGTCGTCGGCGAGCACACCGGACTCCAGGCCGACGGCGACCGGGTTGTCACGCACTTCTTCGAGTGCAAGGACTTCGGGTACCGAGGCTGGCGCTGGGCCGTGACGGTGGCCCGCGCCTCACGCGCCAAGCTCGTCACGCTCGACGAGGTGGTGCTGCTGCCCGGACCGGACGCCCTGCTGGCACCCGAGTGGGTGCCGTGGAGCGAACGACTGCGCCCCGGCGACATGGGCCCCGGCGACCTCCTTCCGACGGACGCCGACGATCTCCGTCTGGAGCCCGGCTACACCGGCGAGGACGAGCCGCCGCCGAACTCCGTCGTCTCGGAGGAACTGGCCGAGCTGGCCGAGGCCGAGGACGCGGAACTCACGCAGGGCCCCCCGGCGGACTTCCGCGGCGCCCCCGCGCGCGGCTCGATCGCCGCGGTCGCCGAGGAACTCGGCATGCGGCGCGCGAGGGTCCTGTCCCGCTACGGGCTGCACGCCGCCGCGGACCGCTGGGAGGAGGCGTACGGCGCCAAGACCCCGATGGCCCAAGCCGCCCCCGCGTCCTGCGTCAGCTGTGCCTTCCTCACGCCGATCGGCGGATCCCTGGGGCAGGCCTTCGGTGTCTGCGCCAACGAGTTCGCCCCGGCCGACGGCCGTGTCGTCTCCCTGGCGTACGGCTGCGGCGGTCACTCCGAAGCGGCCGTCATGCCGAAGCCGCCGCAGCCGCCGCCGCCTCGGCTCGACGAGACGCGGATCGATCCCTTCCCGCTGCGGCCGGCGGCGGACTCGGGGTCCGTACCGGATGTCTCCGACGGGGATGCGGCGGAGTTGGGGCACTCCTAGGTCGCCCTGTCTTGGCGGGTGCGTTGGTTTTGGCGGGTGCCTTTGTTTCGGCGGGTGCCTCGGTTTCGGCGGGCGGCCGGTGCGGGTCGTGCGTGGCGCGCCTTTCCGGGGCTGCGCCCCTGGCCCCCCGTCGGCCTGAACGGCCTCGTCCTCAAACGCCGGACGGGCTGATGGGTGCCGGGCCGGCTGGTGGGTGCCGTACGGGCTGATGGGTGCCGTACGGGCTGACGGGTGCCGGAGTGGCTGAGTGGGTGCCGGAGCGGTTGAGTGGGTGTCGGGCCGGTCGAGTGGGCGCCGGCGCGGCTGAGTGGGTGCCGGAGCGGCCGAGTGGACGCCGGCGCGGTTGAGTGGGTGTCGGGCCGGTCGAGTGGATGCCAGAGCGGTTGAGTGGGCGCCGGAAGTGGCTGAGTGGGTGCCGGGTCGGACGAGTAGGTGTCGGGCCGGACGAGTAGGTGCCGGAGCGGTTGATTCCGGCTGGGGCTCGTCTGCTACGCGCGGGCGGCCCTCCGGCGGGTCCGGGGGGTCCCGGCGCGCGGTACCTTCGTCGTCACGCCGACGAGGAGAGTGAACGTGAGCAAGTTCGTGCGGCCCGCCGCCGAGGGTGCCGATCCGTTCGGGACGGCCCGTCTGCGCCGCGGCGTGCTGGACGCCTGGGCCACCAGCCCGGCCCGGTTCCGCGAGGACGCCAACGCCGAGGAGGACCTCGTCCTCGGTGGCTACCGGGACCGGCTCGTCGTCGAGCTCGCCCAGAACGCCGCCGACGCGGCCGCCAGGGCGGGTGTGCCCGGCCGGCTCCGGCTCACCCTGCGCGACGGCGTCCTCGTCGCCGCCAACACCGGTGCCCCCGTCGACGCGGCCGGCGTCGAGTCGCTGTCCACGCTCCGCGCCTCCGCCAAGCGGGACACCGGCCGGACCGACGACACCGACGACACCGACCCCACGGCCGTCGGAGGCGGCGCGGTCGGCGCGGTGGGCCGGTACGGTGTCGGGTTCGCCGCCGTCCTCGCCGTCACCGACGAGCCCGCACTCGTCGGCCGGCACGGCGGAGTCCGCTGGTCCCTCGGCGAGGCGCGGGTGCTGGCCGAGGAGACGGCCCGGCACAGCCCCGGGCTCGGTGGCGAGATCCGCCGGCGCGAGGGTCACGTCCCGCTGCTGCGGCTGCCCTTCGCCGCCGAGGGCACGGCTCCGGAGCCGTACGACACGGCCGTCATCCTGCCCCTGCGCGACTCCGCGGCCGCCGACCTCGCCGAACGCCTCCTGAACGCCGTGGACGACGCCCTCCTCCTCGCCCTTCCCGGCCTGGAGGAGGTCGTGATCGAGACCGACGAGGTCCGTACCCTGCGTCGCCGTACGCGGGGCGCGGAGACCGTCGTGGAGGACTCCCGGGACGGCACGACACGCTGGCGCACCGCCGCCGCGCACGGGCCGCTCACGCCGGAGCTGCTGGCCGACCGCCCGGTGGAGGAGCGGCTGCGCCCCCACTGGTCGGTCACCTGGGCCGTACCCGTCGACGCCGACGGCGCCCCGGTCCGCCCCCGCACCAGCCCGCACGTCCACGCCCCCACCCCCAGCGACGAGGCGCTCGGCGTGCCCGCCCTGCTCATCGCCTCCTTCCCGCTGGACACCACGCGCCGGCACGCGGCGCCCGGCCCGCTGACCGACTTCCTGGTCCAGCGGGCGGCGGACGCGTACGCCGGGCTCCTCGCCGACTGGCGGCCGGTGAGCGAGGGCGTCATCAGCCTCGTGCCGGGCCCGCTGGGCAAGGGTGAGCTGGACGGCGCGCTGCGGCAGGCCATCCTCGAACGGCTGCCCCGCACCTCCTTCCTGCCGCCCGCCGTCGTCCCCGCCGGCGACGACGCCGACGAACTGCCCGAGTCCCTCCGGCCGCGTGACGCCGAGGTGGTGGAGGGCGCGAGCGCGGACACCGTGCGCGTGCTCGCCGAGGTGCTGCCCACTCTGCTGCCCGGCGGCCTCGAACGACGCGTCGAGCTGCGGACCCTGGGCGTCGCCCGGGTCCCGCTGACCGACGCGGTGGACCGGCTGGCCGGCCTGGAGAAGGAACCCGGCTGGTGGCGGCGGCTGTACGACAGCCTCGCCGGAGTCGACCCGGACCGGCTGTCCGGCCTTCCGGTGCCGCTCGCCGACGGGCGTACGACGATCGGCCCCCGCCAGGTCCTGCTGCCCACCCCCGACGACCGCGCCGATCCGGAGGTGCTGGCCCGGCTCGGTCTCAAGGTCGCCCACGCGGACGCCGCCCACCCGCTCCTGGAGAAGCTGGGCGCGCTGCCCGCGACGCCCCGCGCCGTGCTCACCACGCCCCAGGTGCGGGCCGCCGTGGCCGCCTCCCTGGACGACGAGGGCGGGATGGCGTGGGACGAGGACGTGCCCGGCGCCGAGGAGTTGGCCGACACCGTCCTCGCCCTCGTCCGGGACGCGGGCCTGGAGCCCGGCGACGAGCCGTGGCTGGCCGCTCTCGCCCTCCCCGACGAGGACGGGGAGCTGTCCCCGGCCGGCGAGTTGGTCCTGCCCGGCAGCCCGTTCGCCCAGGTCATGCGGGAGGACGAACTCGCCCTCGTCGACGGCGAGCTGGCGGAGCGGTGGGGCGAACAGCCGCTGGCCGCCTGCGGGGTGCTCGCGAACTTCGCCCTCGTCCGCGCCACGGACGTCGTCCTCGACCCGGACGAACTGGAGCCCCGCGAGGGGAACTTCGCCGAGCCCGACGACGCCGGCCTCCTGGACGCCGTCGACGTGTGGAGCGAGGACGTCCTCGACCGCTTCCCGGACACCCCGGTCCCGCCGGTGGCCACCGAGCTGGTCGCCGTGCGCGACCTGGACCTCGTCGACGAGGACAAGTGGCCCGAGGCCCTCGCCCTGCTGTCCCGCCCCCCGTTGCGTGACGCCATCGTCCAGCCCGTGCGGATCCTGCTGTCCGACGGCACCCACGAGGTCGTACGGCCCTACACCGCGTGGTGGCTGCGCGGGCACCCGGTGCTCGACGGCCGCCGCCCGGCCGGTCTGCTCGCCGCCGGCGGCGACCCGCTCCTGCGCGGCCTGTACGAGGAGGCCGAGGCGACCGGCTTCGACGACGAGCAGGTCCTGCGGGCGCTGGGCGTACGCACGTCGGTGGCCGCGCTGCTCGACGAACCCGGCGGCGCCGCCGAACTCCTTGACCGCCTGGCCGACCCCGACCGCGAGGTCACCCCCGCCCAACTGCACGCCCTCTACGGCGCGCTGGCCGAGCTGGACCCCGAGCAGGTCACCCTGCCGGACGAGCTGCGGGCGGTCGTGGACGGCCGGGTCGAGGTCGTCGACGCGGCCGACGCGGTGGTCGTCGACTCACCCGACCTGCTGCCCTTCACGGACGGCGTCCCCCTGCTGCCGGTGCGCCCGGCCCGCGCCGCCGAACTGGCCGAACTGTTCCAGGTACGGCGCCTGAGCGAGTCCGTGACGGGCCAGGTGGACTCCGAGGGCACAGAACACGAGGTCCCGCAGCCGGTGGCCCTCCTGCTGGGTCCGCGCACCCCCGCGACCTACGTCGAACACGAGGAACTCGTCGTCGACGGCGTCGAACTGGACTGGCGCCTCACCCCGGACGGCGTCCTGCACGCCGCCACCCTGGAGGGCGTGTCCGCCGGCCTCGCCTGGGCAGCGGGCCAATGGCCCCGCCGCTTCGAGGTCGCAGCCCTCCTGGAGGACCCGTCGAGGACGGGAGAACTGGCGCGGGACCGCTGGTTCGACTGAAGCCGAGACGTAGGAGTCCGCGCAGCGGCCCGCCCACCCAGGGCTCTGTTCTCGCGGTCGGCCCGGCGGAGGCGAGTTCGCACACAACACCTGCACGATCCGTACAACCATTCGCTTCCGTCACGGATCTGATCACACGAGCCAACAGGTTCCACCAAGATGTGGCCCCGAGTGACGACGAGCCGTACGGAACGACTGCTGCCGGGGCCCTTTTTCTCCACCGGGGGAAATGCATGCGCATACGTGTCACCGTGGCCGCCGTCACCGGCGCCCTGGCCCTCTCCGCCTTCGCGGTGCCGGCCGCCCAGGCCGTCGACGGCTCCTCCTACCGCGCGGAGGCCGCAGCCGCACTCGGGCACGCCGCCTCCGGCCGGGCCGCGTTCGGCGCCACCACGGCCGCGGACCTGGACGTCAGTTTCTCGAACTTCAAGATCGCCAAGGCGGTCAAGGTCGGTACCACCAACCACGTCTCCACCACGGTCACCTACACGCTGACCCACGGCGCCGACCTGGACATCCACTCCGACGACTTCGACAACGGGCCGTTCATCTACAAGGGCTCGCTCGACGACGCCGAAGGCCCGGACAACGCGCTGTTCGGTGACGCTCCCGCCTCCTGCACCGCCACGTCGGCGACCACCGCCAGCTGCAAGGGCCTGATCGACGTCTACCCCGGTGAGGACGGGATGCTGTTCAACTCCGACGCCGGCAGCTGGAAGGGTGGCGGCCTGGCCGTCATCTACAGCACCGACGACACCGCCGTGCAGGGCGACCTCGGCAAGACCCTGGTCCAGCGCAACTCGAAGCTGACGGTCAACGCCTCGCCGGAGCCGGTGACGAAGGGCAAGACGATCACGGTCACGGGCAAGCTGTCCCGTGCCAACTGGGAGACCCACAAGTACGCGGGGTACACCAACCAGCCGGTCAAGCTGCAGTTCCGCAAGAAGGGGACCAGCACCTACACCACGCTGAAGACCATCACGTCGAACTCGACGGGCAACCTGAGCACGACGGTCAAGGCCACCGCCGACGGCTACTTCCGCTACAGCTTCGCGGGCACCTCGACGACCCCGGCGGTCAGCGCCGCGGGTGACTTCGTCGACGTGAGGTAGCGGTTCCCCAGCACCACTGTGCGCCGCCGGCCCGGGAAGTGTCCCGGGCCGGCGGCGCTTTCGTCATGAAGACGCCAAGGTTGTGCATGCCCGGACAAAATCCGTATCAGCCGCACAACCTGTCCCATCCGCCCCAGGTCTCCACCCGTGAGCCAACAGGCTCCATCACTTCTCCCCCTGGGGAACGCAAAATGCGCATACGTACGACCGTTGCCGCCGTCACCGGCGCCCTGGCTCTCTCCGCCTTCGCCGCGCCGGCCTCGCAGGCCGCCGACTCCGCCTCGTCCTTCCGGGCGGACGTCGTGAAGCTGTCCCAGGCGCACTCCGACTCCGGCGACAGCGCGTTCAGCGCCGCCACCACCGCGTCGGACCCGGACGTCACCTTCTCCAACCTCAAGGTCGCCACGGCGATCAAGGTCGGGACCACCAACCGGGTCGCGACCACGGTCACCTACACGCTGACCCACGGCGCCGACGTCGACATCACCTCCAGCGACTTCGCCAACGGCCCCTACCTGTACAAGGGCTCGGACACCGACCTGGCCGACGCCCTGCTCGGCGACGACCCGGCGACCTGCACCGCGACCTCGTCGACCACCGCCAACTGCAAGGGCGACATCGACATCTACCCGGACGAGGGCGAGCTGACCAGCACCCAGGCCGGCACCTGGTCGGCCGGCGCGGTGGCCGTCCGCTACAGCACCGAGGGCGTCACCCAGCAGAACGGTCTCGGCACCACCCTGCTCCAGCGCTACTCCAAGCTGACGGTCAACGCGTCACCGGAGCCGGTGATGAAGGGCAGGACCATCACCGTCGTGGGCAAGCTGTCCCGTGCCAACTGGGACGACAACAAGTACCACGGCTACACCAACCAGCCGGTGAAGCTGCAGTTCCGCAAGGCGGGGACGAGCACCTACACCACGCTGAAGACCGTCACGTCGAACTCCACGGGCAACCTGGCCACCACCGTCACGGCGTCCACCGACGGCTACTTCCGCTACAGCTTCGCGGGCACCTCGACGACCCCGGCCGTCAGCGCCACGGGTGACTTCGTCGATGTTCAGTAGCCGCCGCCTCACCTGTCGTTCAGGACCTCTCACCACACCGTTCACCGCCGGTCCGGGAGCTGCCCGGGCCGGCGGTGGCCTGATCGTCATGGGCCGGCCAAACGTTGCGTATGCCGGGACAAAATCCGTCCCCGTCCGCACAACCCACCCCGCACTTCACGGATCTCACCCCCGGAGCCAACAGGCTCCACCTCACTTCTCCCCCTGGGGAACGCACCATGCGTATACGCACCACCGTGGCCGCCGTCTCCGGCGCCCTGGTCCTCTCCGGCTTCGCCGTGCCGGCCGCTCAGGCCGCCGACGCCCCCTCCGGCAAGGCCGCGTTCAGCGCCACCGCCGCCGACGGCGTGTCCGCCGCCGCGACGCTCGACGTGACCTTCTCCGACATGAAGGTCAACAAGGGCAAGCCCATCGTCGTCGGTGCCACCAGCACGGTCAGCGTCCCGGTGACGTACACCGTGACGCACGCCGCGGGACTGGACACCAGCCCCGACAACTTCGCCAACGGCCCGCTCATCTACAAGGGTTCCTCCGTGCAGTCCCCGGACAACGTCATCATCAGCGAGGACCCGGGCACCTGCACCGCCGCCTCGACGACCGTCCTCGCCTGCTCGGCCGCCATCAAGATCTACGCGGGTGACGGAGACCTCTCCAGCACCGAGGCAGGCACCTGGCACGCCGGCGGCCTGGCCGTCACCAAGGCCGGCGACACGAAGGTCCAGGGCGACCTCGGCAGCGTCAAGGTCCTGCGCACCGCCAAGCTCACCGTCGACGCCGCCCCGGAGCCCGTGAAGAAGGGCAGGACCCTCACGGTCACCGGCAAGCTGACGCGCGCCAACTGGGACACCAACAGGTACGCGGGCTACTCGACCCAGCCGGTCGTGCTGCAGTTCCGCAAGGCGGGCACCACCACGTACACCGACGTCAAGGGCATCAAGTCGTCCTCGACCGGCACGCTGAAGACCACGACCACCGCGACGGTCGACGGCTACTACCGGTTCGTCTTCGCCGGCAGCGCGACCACCGCGCCGGTCAACGCCACCGGCGACTACGTCGACGTGCAGTAGTCACGACGGCGAACCGCCGTATCGCCTAGGCGGGGACGCGGCGGTCGACCCACCTCCACAGGAGTTCCAGGGCGACCGCCGCCACCGCCGAGACGCCGACCGCGATCCACGGCATCGTGACGCCGACCAGCTTCAGTGCGAAGAAGTGCTGGAGCCACGGCACCATCAGGACCACCACGAACGACGCGCCCATCGAGGCCACCAGGACGATCCGCCACCAGGTGTAGGGGCGGGCGATGATCGCCAGGACCCACATCGAGATCAGAAAGAGCGTCAGGGTGGCCGCGCTGGTCTCGGCGTCCAGCGCGCCGGTTCCGCTGTAGTGGTGGCGGGCGATCAGGTACGTCACGAAGGTCGCCGTTCCGGCCACCACGCCGCCGGGCAGCGAGTACCGCATGACCCGCCGTACGAAGTGGGGCTTCGCCCGTTCCTTGTTGGGGGCGAGGGCGAGGAAGAACGCCGGGATGCCGATGGTGAGGGTCGACAGCAGGGTCAGGTGGCGGGGCAGGAACGGGTACTCGACCCGCCAGCACGCCACCAGGACGGCCAGCAGCACCGAGTAGACGGTCTTCACCAGGAACAGGGTCGCCACCCGGGTGATGTTGCCGATGACCCGCCGGCCCTCCGCGACCACCGAGGGAAGCGTCGCGAAGCTGTTGTTCAGCAGCACGATCTGTGCGACGGCCCGGGTCGCCTCGGACCCCGAGCCCATGGCGACCCCTATGTCGGCGTCCTTGAGGGCGAGTACGTCGTTCACGCCGTCGCCCGTCATCGCGACCGTGTGGCCGCGCGACTGGAGGGCGCCCACCATGTCCCGCTTCTGCTGCGGGGCGACCCGCCCGAACACCGTGCCCTCGTCGAGGGCCCGCGCCATCGCCTCCTGGTCGTCGGGCAGCCGGCGCGCGTCGACGACACCGCCGGTGAGCCCGAGCTTTCCGGCCACCGCGCCCACGGAGACCGCGTTGTCCCCGGAGATGACCTTGGCGTGGACGTCCTGGTCGGCGAAGTAGCGCAGGGTGTCGGCCGCGTCCGGCCGCAGGCGCTGTTCCAGGACGACGAGGGCGACCGGCTCGGCGCCCCGGGCCACCTCGGAGTGGCCGAGGTCGTGGGCCGCCCGGGCGAGCAGCAGGACCCGCAGCCCCTGTTCGTTGAGCCGCTCGGTCTCGGCGAGGGCGCTCGCGTCGGCGTCGTCGTCGGGGTCCAGGAGGACGTCGGGGGCCCCGAGCAGCCAGGTGCCGGACTCGCCGTCGCCCTCGCTGACGGTGGCGCCGCTGTACTTGCGGGCGGAGGAGAAGGGCAGGGACTCGGTGCTGCGCCAGTCCTCGGCGTCCGGGTAGGCGTCGATGACGGCCTGGAGGGAGGCGTTGGGCCGGGGGTCGGACTCCCCGAGGGCGCCGAGGACCTTGCGTACGTACGTCTCGTCGGCGCCCTGGAGGGGCCGCAGCTCGGTCACGTCCATGCCGCCCTCGGTGAGGGTGCCCGTCTTGTCGAGGCAGACGGTGTCGACGCGGGCGAGCCCCTCGATGGCGGGCAGTTCCTGTACGAGGCACTGTTTGCGGCCGAGCCGGATGACTCCGATGGCGAAGGCGACCGAGGTGAGCAGGACCAGCCCCTCGGGGACCATGGGCACGATGCCGCCGACGGTACGGGCGACCGAGTCCTTGAAGCCGTGCTGCTTGACCACGAGCTGGCTGATGACGAGGCCGATCGCGGTCGGGATCATCATCCACGTCACGTACTTGAGGATCGTGGAGATGCCGGTGCGCAGCTCGGAGTGGACGAGGGTGAAGCGGGAGGCCTCCTCGGCGAGCTGGGCGGCGTAGGCCTCGCGCCCGACCTTCGTCGCCTCGAACGCGCCGCCGCCCGCGACCACGAAGCTCCCGGACATGACCTGGTCACCGGGGCGTTTGACGACGGGATCGGCCTCGCCGGTGAGCAGCGACTCGTCGATCTCCAGTCCGTCGGCCTCGGCGCACACCCCGTCCACGACGGCCTTGTCCCCGGGCCCGATCTCGATCAGGTCGCCGAGCACGATCTCCGACGTCCCGACCCGGGCGGCGACGCCGTCCCGCCGTACGGTCGGCCGGGCCTCGCCGATCACGGCGAGCGAGTCGAGGGTCTTCTTCGCCCGCCACTCCTGGACGATGCCGATGCCGGTGTTGGCGAGGATCACGTAGCCGAAGAGGCTGTCCTGGACCGGCGCGACGAACAGCATGACCAGCCAGAGCACGCCGATGATCGCGTTGAACCGGGTGAAGACGTTCGCCCGGACGATCTCGCCCAGGGAGCGGCTGCTGCGCACCGGCACGTCGTTGACCTGCCCCCGCGCGACCCGCTCGGCGACCTCGGCGGCGGTCAGCCCGGTCGCCGCCGCCCGGACGAAGGCAGGGTGCACCGGGTCGAGTCCGGCACGCGCGTGGATGTGCGTCATGGATTCGACGGTACGTGCGGATTTACGGCTTCACCCGCCGAGTAGGCGGAAGATCCGACCTGGGGATGAGAGAGAGGGGGCGGGCTGGTGCTGTGGTCGTAGGGGGCCGGTCACCGCGCGGCGGAAGCCCCGGGGCCGTCCGGCTCCGCCGCGTTCCTGGCCGCCGCGTCGCGCCTGATCGCCGCGTCCCGCCTGCGGACGTACCAGATGCCGATGAGTCCGAGTCCACCGCCGGCCAGGCAGGTCCAGATCCACCAGGTGTGGCCGTGGTCGTCGAACCAGCCGTAGAAGGGGAGCTGGATCAGGAAGAGGGCGAACCAGATGATCGTGCCGCCGGTGACGGTGGCGACCACCGGGCCCTCAAGGGGCTCCGGTGCCTCGTGCTGGGGGGGTTCCGAGAAACCCGAGAAGAACGCGGCCATGGGCACAGCTTACGAGGCGATCACATCTACGCGCGGAGATGGCGATTGCTGCCTCATATGTTCATACTGAAACGGTTTGCTTCTGACCACTTCTGTTCGTATGAAACTCCAACGGTGCCTGGGGGAAACCGCTGGTGATGAGGATCCGCATGCCCACCTCGGCCCCCGCCAAGGTTCCCGCGCCCCAGCAGCCGGGACAGGCGCCCACCCACGGCGCCCTCGACCGTTACTTCAAGATCTCCGAGCGCGGCAGCACGCTGCCCCGGGAGATCCGTGGCGGCCTCGCCACCTTCTTCGCGATGGCCTACATCATCGTGCTGAACCCGATCATCCTCGGCAGCGCGAAGGACATGTACGGGCACCAGCTCGACAACGGCCAGCTGGTCACCGCCACCGCCTTGACCGCGGCCTTCACCACGCTCCTCATGGGCGTCGTCGGCAACGTGCCGATCGCGCTCGCCGCCGGACTCGGCGTGAACTCCGTCGTCGCCCTCCAGCTGGCGCCCCGGATGTCCTGGCCGGACGCCATGGGCATGGTCGTCCTGGCCGGTCTCGTCGTCATGCTGCTCGTCGCCACCGGGCTGCGTGAGCGCGTCATGAACGCCGTGCCCTTCGGACTGCGCAAGGCCATCTCCATCGGGATCGGCCTGTTCATCATGCTGATCGGCCTGGTCGACTCCGGCTTCGTCTCGCGCATCCCGGACGCCGCCCACACCACCGTCCCGCTCCAGCTCGGTGCCGACGGTCACCTCAACGGCTGGCCGGTCCTCGTCTTCGTCCTGGGCGTCCTGCTCACGCTGGCCCTGATCACCCGCAAGGTGTCCGGCGCGATCCTCATCTCGATCGTCACCATGACCGTCCTCGCGCTGGTCATCGACGCCGTCGCCACGATCCCCTCCTGGGGCCTCACCACCCCCGAGTGGCCCGGCAACCCCGTCGCCACCCCCGACTTCGGCCTCGTCGGCAAGGTCAGCCTGTTCGGCGGCTTCGGCAAGGTCGGCGTGCTGACCGGCGTCCTCTTCGTCTTCACGGTCCTGCTGTCGTGCTTCTTCGACGCGATGGGCACGATCATGGGCGTCAGCGACGAGGCGAAGCTGACCGACGCGCAGGGCCAGATGCCCGGCATCAACAAGGTGCTCTTCGTCGACGGCCTCGCGGTCGCCGCCGGCGGGGCCAGTTCCTCCTCGGCCACCACCGCCTTCGTGGAGTCCACGGCCGGCGTCGGTGAGGGAGCCCGCACCGGCCTCGCGAACGTCGTCACCGGCGGTCTGTTCGCCGTCGCGCTGTTCCTGACCCCGGTCGCCACCATGGTCCCGTCCCAGGCGGCCACCCCGGCCCTGCTCGCGGTCGGCTACCTGATCCTGGCCGGCTCGGTGAAGGAGATCGACTGGGCCGACCACACGATCGCGATCCCGGCCTTCATCACGATGGTGATGATGCCGTTCACCTACTCGATCACCAACGGCATCGGCATGGGCTTCATCACCTTCGTCGTGCTGCGCCTCGCGGCCGGCCGGGCCAGGGAGATCCCGGCCGCGATGTACGTCGTCTCGGCGGTGTTCACCTTCTACTACCTGATGCCGGCGCTGGGCCTGACCTGATCGGCGGGGGTGACGTGTCGCGCGCGCTCACGTCACCCCGTAGAACTTCTCCGTCTCCTCGACGGCGGCCTGGAACCGCGCGTCGAAGTCGTCACGAATGAGCGTCCCGACCACGTAGTCCTGGACGCTCATTCCCCTTTTCGCCGCATGGTCCCGGAGCCGCTCGAGCAGCTCCTCGTCCATCCGCAGGCTGAGCACACTGGTCCCCATGAACACGAGGGTCGCTGGCGCGCTCCCGGTGGCGTTCACTTTCCGCCACGAACTCACTCGTTCGAGTGATGATCGGGTTCAGTGGCGGGGGTCACGGGAAGTGTGGCGCGCCCCGGCTTGTTTAGCGAGAGTAATGAGTTACGCTAAGGAGATGCCGGACCTCACCCATGGCGACGACGCTGCCGCCGTGAACTCCCTCCGCTCCGCCGTGATGCGGCTGTCCCGTCGGCTCAAGCACCAACGGGTCGACGAGTCGCTGAGCCCCACCGAGATGTCGGTACTGGGCACCCTCTCCCTCTGCGGCCAGGCCACACCAGGTGAACTCGCCCGCAAGGAGCACGTACAGCCGCCGTCGATGACCCGCATCGTGGCACTGCTCGAAGCCAAGGGGCTGGTCCGTCTGGAGCCGCATCCCGAGGACCGGCGCCAGAAGGTCGTCACGAAGACCGAGCAGGCCGAGGCCATGCTCGCGGAGAGCCGCGCCAAGCGGAACGCCTTCCTGGCCACCCTGGTCGACGGCCTCGACGAGGACGAGTGGGCGAAGATCCGCGCCGCCGCCCCCGTCCTGGAGAAACTCGCACACCTGTAAGCAGCGCTCGCACGCCACAGCGGCACCCACGAGGAGGCGACCCTTTTGAGTTCGGGACCCGGAGCAGACTCCGCCCCCGCACCGACCACCCACAACTCCCCGCCCGCTCCCGATCCCGCCGGCACCGGCCGCAAGCTGTCGATGTTCAGTTCCCTCAGGATCAGGAACTACCGCCTGTTCTTCATGGGCCAGGTCGTCTCCAACATCGGCACCTGGATGCAGCGCATCGCCCAGGACTGGCTGGTCCTCAGCCTCACCGGCTCCTCCACGGCCGTCGGCGTCACCACGGCTCTGCAGTTCCTGCCGATGCTCCTGTTCGGCCTCTACGGCGGTGTCCTGGTCGACCGGCTGCGCAAGCGCCCCACGCTGCTCGTCACCCAGGTGGCGATGGCCTTCACCGCGATCGCGCTCGCCGTCCTCACCCTCTCCGGGCACGTCCAGGTCTGGCACGTCTACCTCGCCGCCTTCGCCGTCGGCCTCGCCACGGTCGTCGACAACCCGGCCCGCCAGTCCTTCGTCTCCGAACTCGTCGGCCCGGGCCAGCTCCAGAACGCGGTCAGCCTGAACTCCGCGAACTTCCAGTCGGCCCGCCTGGTCGGCCCGGCCGTCGCCGGCCTGATGATCACCGGCGTGGGCACCGGCTACGCGTTCCTCGCCAACGGACTGTCCTTCGTCGCGCCCATCGCGGGACTGCTGCTGATGCGCGCACGTGAACTGCACCTCGTCGAGCGCGCGCCGCGCGCCAAGGGCCAGCTGCGGGAGGGCCTGCACTACGTCGCCGGCCGCCCCGACCTGATCTGGACCATCGTCCTGGTCGGGTTCATCGGCACCTTCGGCTTCAACTTCCCCGTCTACCTGTCCGCCTTCGCGAACGACGTCTTCCGGGCCGGCGCGGGCTCCTACAGCCTGTTCAACACGCTGATGGCGATCGGCTCCCTCGTGGGCGCCCTGCTGGCGGCCCGACGCGGCACCACCCGGATGCGGGTGCTGATCGCGGCGGCGGTGGCCTTCGGCGCGATGGAGCTGGTGGCCGCGACCGCCCCCTCGCTGTGGCTGTTCGCCCTGCTCATGGCCCCGATCGGGATGTTCGGCATGACCGTCAACGTCACCGCGAACACCAGCATCCAGATGACCACCGACCCGGCCATGCGGGGCCGCGTCATGGCCCTGTACATGATGGTCTTCCTCGGCGGTTCACCGGTGGGCGCGCCGATCGCCGGCTGGATCACGGACGCGTACGGCGTCCGGGCGGGCCTGGCGGTGGGCGGCGCCATCGCCGCCGTCGCGGCCGTCACGATCGGCCTGGTCCTGGCCCGGGTGGGCAACCTGCGGCTGTCGGTGGGCTGGAACCACGGTCACCCACGCGTCACGTTCGTGCCGCGCGAGCGGGAGGAGATGGCGGCGGTGGCGTAGGCCTCCGGGGTCTCAGTCGCTTGGAAACCCGCCGGTTCTGAGGGTGAGGCCGACCACGGTGTCGGTGAGGTCCACGTCGTCTCCGAACGAGACCTTCGTCTGCTGCACTGGGGCGAGTGGGGTGCGCGGTGCAACGGTACGCACGGTGACCAGGTCACGTCCGGGCGTGCGGACCGGGCGGGCAGACTGACCCCATGAGACTCTTCGCCGCCGTGCTGCCACCCGAGGACGTGACCAGCGAACTCGCCGCTCTGGTGGCCGAGTTGCGGAAGCTGCCCGGTGCCGGGGAGCTGCGCTGGACCGGCCGCCCCGGCTGGCACTACACCCTCGCCTTCTACGGCGAGGTCGACGACGCCCTCGTACCCGATCTGTCGGCACGCCTGGAGCGGGCCGCGCACCGGACCGCGCCCTTTCCGCTCGCCGTGCGCGGCGGCGGCCAGTTCGGCCACGGGAAGGCGTTGTGGGCGGGTGCCGAGGGGGACGTAGCGGCCCTGCGGCTGCTGGCCGACCGTGCCGAGGCGGCGGCGCGCAGGGCGGGTGTGCCGATGGGGGAGCACCGGCGGTACAAGGCCCACCTGACGGTGGCCCGCAGCAGGGAGGCGGTCGACGTACGTCCTTACGTCGAGGCCCTCGACGCGTTCACGGGCCGGACCTGGACGGTGGCGGACCTGGCGCTGGTGCGCAGCAACCTGCCGAAGTCGGGGGTGCCGGGGGAGCAGCCCCGCTACGAGGTGGTCGCCCGCCGGCCGCTCGGCGCCGCCGGTTAGTCTCGGGTACGTGGACCCGAAAACCCGGAACCGGATCATGGCCGGTGCGCTTGTGCTGTTGTTCGTCGTGGTGGCCGTGGCGGCGGCGGTCGGAAGGTAACCGCCACCGCCCCGCCCCCGGGCACCCTGGGGCGCCCTGCGCGCTACCAGGCGAAGGCCTCCGGCGAGGGCCCCGGGCCCGGGAAGATCTCGTCCAGCCCGCTCAGCAGGTCCTCGCCCAGTTCCAGTTCGACCGCGCGCAGCGCGGAGTCCAGCTGTCCGGCGGTGCGCGGGCCGACGATCGGGCCGGTCACGCCGGGCCGGGTGAGCAGCCAGGCCAGCGCCGCCTCGCCGGGCTCCAGACCGTGCTTCTCCAGCAGGTCCTCGTACGCCTGGATCTGGGCGCGCGAGGAGGGGTTGGCCAGCGTGTCGGCGGCCCGGCCGGAAGCGCGGCGACCGCCCTCGACCTCCTTCTTGATCACGCCGCCGAGCAGCCCGCCCTGGAGCGGTGACCAGGGGATGACCCCGAGGCCGTACTCCTGCGCGGCCGGGATGACCTCCATCTCGGCGCGGCGCTCGGCGAGGTTGTACAGGCACTGCTCGCTGACGAGGCCGACGGTGCCGCGCCTGGCCGCGATCTCGTTGGCCTGGGCGATCTTGTAGCCGGGGAAGTTCGAGGACCCGACGTAGAGGATCTTCCCCTGCTGGACGAGGGTGTCGATCGCCTGCCAGATCTCCTCGAACGGCGTGGCGCGGTCGACGTGGTGGAACTGGTAGACGTCGATGTAGTCGGTCCGCAGCCGCTTCAGGCTCGCCTCGACCGCCCGCCGGATGTTGAGCGCGGAGAGCTTGTCGTGGTTGGGCCAGGCCTCGCCGTCCGCGGCCATGTTGCCGTAGACCTTGGTGGCGAGCACGACCTTGTCGCGCCGCTCGCCGCCCTTCGCGAACCAGTTGCCGATGATCTCCTCGGTGCGGCCCTTGTTCTCGCCCCACCCGTAGACGTTGGCTGTGTCGAAGAAGTTGATGCCCGCGCCCAACGCCGCGTCCATGATCGCGTGGCTGTCGGCTTCGTCGGTCTGCGGGCCGAAGTTCATGGTGCCGAGGACGAGTCGGCTGACCTTGAGTCCGGTACGTCCGAGCTGCGTGTACTTCATGGTCCCCAAGCCAACGGCCTGGAGTGCGCTCTATGCAAGCACGTCGGCCACGGCCGGCCGTGCGCTAGTGGGCGTAGGGCTCGCCCAGATCCCACGCCTGGTGCAGGGTGTCCGCGAAGGTCGCCGCGATCCGGTGCTCACCGCTCGCGTTGGGGTGGGTGCCGTCGTAGGTGTGCGTGTGGAGGTCGTACGGCCGTGGTGGCGAGGCCAGCAGCAGCGGCGACCGGCGCTCGTCCAGGTCGGCGACCGCCTTCGCCAGCAGTTCGTTGAAGCGGGCCACCTGTGCGGCGAAGGCGGGCTCCGACTCGGCGCGTACGTTCGGGATCACCGGCAGCAGGACCATCCGGACGCGCGGATTGGCGGTCCGTGCCTCGGCGACGAAGGCGCGGACGTTCTCCGCGGTCTGGTCGGCGTCCGTGTAGAAGCCCAGGTCGATGAGGCCCAGGGACACCAGGAGGACGTCCGCCTGATGGGTCCGCACCGCCTCGCCGATCAGCGGCGCCATGTGCCCCCAGCCCTCGCCCCAGCCCGCGAGGTGGGCACGCGGGAAGTCGGGGTCGGCGTACTCGTACGAGGTGGGGGCGTCCGTCGCCTTGTCGTGCAGGGTCTCGCGGGGGCCGACGAGGGCGAACGGGCCGCCGTAGGTCTCGCGCAGGTGCTGCCACAGCCGGTAACGCCATGTGTGTTCGCCTGCGCTACCGATCGTCATGGAGTCGCCGACGGGCATGAACCTGAGCATCCGCTCATGATGAACGATCAGCGGGAGGGGCGGGGTGTGAGGCCGGACACGCCCGCTGAACCACAGGCGGGGATGGCAGGCTTGGGCCATGCGTCGCTCCCTTGCGTTCCTTGCCGCGGGTCTCCTCACCGGCGTGCTCGCCGTGCCCGCAGCCGCCGCCGACGGTGACGAGGGGTTCACCATCAAGGACCCGGACATCACCGAGTCCAGCGGCCTCGCCGCCTCGCACCTGCACCCCGGGATCTACTGGACGCACAACGACAGCGACGACGGCCCGTACATCTACGCGGTCGACAGCGCCACCGGGAAGACCGTCGCCACGATCACGCTGAGCGGCATCGGCGCGCCGCGTGACGTCGAGGCCATCTCGATCGGGCCGGACAACCAGATCTACGTCGGTGACATCGGCGACAACCTCGGCGGCAGCTGGCCCTACGTGTGGGTGTACCGGCTGCCGGAGCCCAGAAAACTCCGTGACCAGACGGTCAAGGCCACGCAGTACATCGTGAAGTACTCCGACGGCGCCCGCAACGCGGAGTCCCTCGTGGTCGACCCCAGGTCCGGACGCGTCTACATCATCGACAAGAACGAGGACGGCGGGCACCTCTACCGGGGCCCGGCGACCCTCTCCGCCTCCGGCGCGAACATCTTCAGGCCCGTCGCCGCCGTCGACCTGTGGGCCACCGACGCCGCCGTCTCGCCCGACGGGAAGCAACTCGCCGTACGCGGCTACTTCGGCGGGATCTGGTACGACTGGAACAGCGGGAAGATCAAGCGCGAGGGGCGGCTCGACGTGCCCCTCCAGGGGCAGGGGGAGTCCGTCACGTACTCCGCCGACGGCACGAAGCTGATGTACGGCACCGAGGGCACCGACAGCTCGGTGGGGGCCGAGGACGCGCCGGGCGGCGGAAGCTCCAAGTCGCCGTCGGGCGGGGGGAGTTCGTCCGCCGCCGGCGGGCGGGACGGGGGCGGTACGAGCGGCAACGTCAAGGTCGGCGCGTTCGCCGTGGCCGTGGCGGCGGTCGTGATCTTCGGCTTCCGCCGGCTGACGCGGCGGCGGTGATCCGGGCGGGTCGGGCGGGAGATTCGCGTCGAGGTGATCCGGTTGGGTCGGGCGGGAGTTTCGCGTCGCGGTGATCCGGGCGGCGCGGGCGGGAGTCGCGGCGGTGGTCTTCGGCCGGGGGTCGCCCCTGCCGGCCGTTTCCGCCGCCCGCCGTCGCCGCTCGTCCTCGCCGCTCCTCCTCGCGCCCGTCCCTGCCGACGGCGGTCGGAACCGTGCCTGCCGGATGTCTTGACGAGGTCATGCCCTGTCAGTTTCCTGGGGGATGCGTGGTGTGATGGGAGCGCTCCCATCGCGTTCCGGTTCCGCGCCTCCCCTCCCGAGAGGAAGCAGCGACATGTTCCGCAGCCTGCGAAGAGCGCTGTGCGCCGCCGCCGCGGCGCTCCTGTTACCGACGGCCGGCGCCCTGACGGCACACGCCGACACCACCGCGGACACGGACACGGCAGCGGTGGCCGGGGCCGGGTACTGGCACACCAGCGGCCGCCAGATCCTGGACGCGGCCGGTCAGCCGGTCCGGGTCGCCGGGATCAACTGGTTCGGCTTCGAGACCGGCAACCACGTCGTCCACGGCCTCTGGTCGCGCGACTACAAGAGCATGATCGACCAGATGAGGTCGCTGGGCTACAACACCCTCCGCCTGCCCTACAGCGACGACATCTTCAAGAGCGGGACCGTCCCCGACAGCATCGACTTCTCCGGCGGCAAGAACGCCGACCTGCAGGGCCTGAACTCGCTCCAGGTCCTGGACAAGCTCGTCGCGTACGCCGGCCAGGACGGCCTGAAGGTCATCCTCGACCGGCACCGGCCCGACTCGGGCGGCCAGTCCGCGCTCTGGTACACCTCTGCCGTCCCCGAGTCGACGTGGATCGCCAACCTGAAGTCCCTCGCGACCCGTTACCGGGGTCAGGACACCGTCGTCGGCATCGACCTGCACAACGAGCCGCACGACCCCGCCTGCTGGGGCTGCGGAGACCAGGCGACGGACTGGCGGCTGGCCGCCCAGCGGGCCGGCAACGCGGTCCTGGCGGTCAACTCCGCACTCCTGGTCTTCGTCGAGGGCGTGCAGACCGTCAACGGCGTCTCCGGCTGGTGGGGCGGCAACCTGATGGGCGTCGCCCAGTACCCGGTGCAGCTCGACGTGCCGAACCGGGTCGTGTACTCCGCCCACGACTACGCGACCAGCGTCGCCCAGCAGAGCTGGTTCAGCGATCCCTCGTACCCGGCCAACCTGCCCGGTGTGTGGGACAGGTACTGGGGCTACATCTTCAAGCAGAACATCGCGCCCGTGTGGGTCGGCGAGTTCGGTACGACACTCCAGTCGGCGGTGGACCAGAAGTGGCTGGCCGCGCTGGTGACGTACCTGCGGCCGACGGCCGCGAACGGCGGCGACAGCTTCCACTGGACGTTCTGGTCCTGGAACCCCAACTCCGGCGACACCGGCGGAATCCTGAAGGACGACTGGTCGACCGTGGACACGGTGAAGGACGGGTACCTGGCGAGCATCAAGGCGCCGGGCTTTCCGGGAACGGGCACAGGCGGCGGAGGCGGAGACGGTGGAGGCGGCGGTACGGCCGCGTGCAGCGCCGCCTACACCGTCGGCAGCGACTGGGGCGGCGGCTTCAACGCCGAGGTGAAGGTGACCAACACCGGTACGACGCCGATCGGTTCCTGGAAGGTGACCTGGACCTGGAGCGGCTCGCAGAAGGTCACCAGCATGTGGAACGCGTCGTACACCCAGACCGGCGCGAGCGTCACCGCCACGAACGCCGCGCACAACGGCGCGATCGCGGCGGGCGGTTCGACGAGCCTCGGCTTCGGGGGCGCGCCCGGGGGAGCGGCGGTGCCGAGCGTGAGCTGCACGGCCGCGTGAGACACGGCGAGGGGGCCCGTGACCGTCACGGGCCCCCTCGCCGGCGCGGGTGCGCGGTGGTACTCGGTGTCAGAGCTTGTCGATGACGTAGTCGACGCACTTCGTCAGGGCCTCGACGTCCGCCGGGTCGATCGCCGGGAACATCGCGACCCGGAGCTGGTTGCGGCCGAGCTTGCGGTAGGGCTCGGTGTCGACGACGCCGTTGGCGCGCAGCACCTTCGCGACGGCGGCGGCGTCGATCTCGTCGGCGAAGTCGATCGTGCCGATGACCTGCGAGCGCTTGGCCGGGTCGGTGACGAACGGGGTCGCGTACTTGGACTCGTCCGCCCAGCCGTAGAGGCGGGTCGAGGAGTCCTTCGTGCGGGCCGTCGACCAGGCCAGGCCGCCCTGGCCGTTGAACCACTCCAGCTGCTCGTTGAGGAGGAAGAGGGTGGCCAGCGCCGGGGTGTTGTACGTCTGGTTCTTGCGGGAGTTGTCGATCGCCGTCGGCAGGCTGAAGAACTCCGGGACGTGGCGGCCGGACGCGTGGACGCGCTCGGCGCGCTCGATCGCGGCCGGGGAGAAGACGCCGATCCACAGGCCGCCGTCGGAGGCGAAGGACTTCTGCGGGGCGAAGTAGTAGACGTCGGTCTCGGCGATGTCGACCGGGAGGCCGCCGGCGCCGGACGTGGCGTCCACGAGGACGAGGGAGCCCTCGTCGGCGCCCGGCACCCGCTTGACGGGGGCGGCGACACCGGTGGAGGTCTCATTGTGGGTGAAGGCGTAGACGTCGACGCCCGCCTCGGCCGACGGCTC
Source organism: Streptomyces sp. NBC_00289 (assembly GCF_041435115.1). NCBI lineage: Bacteria > Bacillati > Actinomycetota > Actinomycetes > Kitasatosporales > Streptomycetaceae > Streptomyces > Streptomyces sp. NBC_00289. The sequence continues at coordinate 5,649,030 of NZ_CP108046.1, forward strand.
GGGGTGCGTGCCCGGGTCGGACGCGATCACGGTGGGCTCGGCCAGCCACGGGGCGAGCTTGGCGGCCTTCGCGAACTTGGAGCTGAACTCGCCGAAGCTGAGGTGCTGCGACTTGTTCTCGATCAGGCCGTGGGTCGCGACGTCCCAGAACGCGGTGGAGCCGCCGTTGCCGAGGACGACCTCGTAACCGTCGGGGAGCTGGAACAGCTCGCTGATGCCCTCGCGCACCTTGCCGACCAGGTTCTTGACCGGGGCCTGGCGGTGGGAGGTGCCGAGGAGGGAGCTTCCGGTGGCGGCCAGGGCGTCCAGCGCCTCCGTCCGCACCTTGGAGGGGCCAGCGCCGAATCGACCGTCGGCGGGCTTGATGTCAGCAGGAATCCGGATCTCAGCCACGGGGGGAGCGTAGCCGTTGGGGGAAACGTGGTCGAAACGTAGTCCGTCGGGTGAGACGCCGGTCCGTCGTGCGCGACTCCTGGGGCGGCGTCCTCGGGGGCCGCGTCTCCGGGGACGGCGTCCGTGGGGGCCGCGTCCGTGGGGGCCGAGGCCCCGTACCTGCCCCGGGGCCCTCGTTCCTGGTTTGCTGGACGTATGACGGATCTCGAGGCCGAGCTGCGCGGGGCCGTTCGGGGTGACGTCGGGTTCGATGTCACCTCCCGCGCCCTGCTCACCATGGACGCGTCCAACTACCGGCGGGTCCCGCTCGGTGTCGTCGCCCCCCGGGACGCCGACGACGTCGCCGCCGTACTGGACGTGTGCCGGTCGCACGGGGTGCCGGTGGTGCCGCGTGGCGGGGGGACGTCGATCGCGGGGCAGGCCACCGGCACGGGCGTGGTGCTGGACTTCACCCGGCACCTGAACCGCCTGGTGTCGCTCGACCCCGAGGCGCGGACGGCGGTCGTGCAGCCGGGGCTGGTCCTCGACCGGCTCCAGGAGGCTGCCGCCCCGCACGGGCTGCGGTTCGGCCCGGACCCCTCCACCCACAGCCGCTGCACGCTCGGCGGGATGATCGGCAACAACTCGTGCGGCTCGCACTCGGTGGCGTGGGGGACCACGGCGGACAGCGTGCGGGAGCTGTCGGTGATCACCGCTCGCGGGCAGCGGCTGCGGCTCGGACCGGGGTGGGCCGGGGCTCCCGGCGGCCTGCGGGAGCTGGTGGAGGGCGAGCGGGCGCGGCTGCGGACCGGCTTTCCCGAACTGCCCCGCCGTATCTCGGGCTATGCGCTGGACGCCCTGCTGCCCGAGCAGGGCGCCGACGTCGCCCGCTCCTTCTGCGGCTCGGAGGGCACGCTGGGTGTGCTGACGGAAGCGGTCGTACGACTTGTCGAGGCTCCCCGCGCGCGTGCGCTCGCCGTGCTGGCGTACGCCGACGAGAGCGCGGCCGCCGAGGCCGCGGCCGGGCTGCTGCCGCTGGGGCCGCTCACGGTGGAGGGCATGGCGGCGGATCTGGTGCCGGACACCGCCGACCTGCCGAGGGGCGGGGCCTGGCTGTTCGTGGAGACGGGCGGCGATACGGAGGCGGAGGCACGCGCGCGTGCGGAGGCGGTCGTCCGCGCGGCCGACGTCCTCGACGCGCGGGTGGTGACCGACCCGGCCGGGCAGCGGGTGCTGTGGCGCATCCGGGAGGACGCGAGCGGTACGGCGACCCGGATGCCCGACGGTTCGGAGGCGTGGCCCGGCTGGGAGGACTGCGCGGTTCCGCCGGCCCGACTGGGCGCCTATCTGCGGGACTTCAGGGGCCTGATGGGCGCCCACGGCCTGCGCGGGACGCCGTACGGGCACTTCGGGGACGGCTGCATCCACGTCCGGATCGACTTCGACCTGCTGACACCCGCCGGCGTCGGACGCTTCCGCCGTTTCTCCGAGGAGCTCGCCGACCTGGTGGTGGCGCACGGTGGCTCGCTGTCGGGGGAGCACGGGGACGGGCAGGCGCGGGCGGAGCTGCTGCCGAGGATGTACGGGCGGGAGCTGGTGGGGCTGTTCGAGCGGGCGAAGGGTATCTGGGACCCGGACGACCTGCTCAACCCGGGCGTGCTCGTGCGCCCGGCCCCGCTGGACACGAACCTCCGCTTCGCGGTCCTGCCGTCCGAACCCGTGGACGTCGTCTTCGGCTACCCGGCCGACGGCGGAGATTTCCCGGCGGCGGTCCGCCGCTGCGTGGGGGTCGCCAAGTGCCGTACGGCGTCGGCATCCGGCCCCTCCGTCATGTGCCCGTCCTTCCGGGCGACCGGCGAGGAGGAGCACTCCACGCGCGGGCGCGCCCGACTGCTGCACGAGATGCTCGCGGGCGAGCTGGTGACCGACGGCTGGCGCTCCACGGAGGTCCGCGACGCGCTGGACCTGTGCCTGTCCTGCAAGGGCTGCCGTTCCGACTGCCCGGTCGGCGTCGACATGGCCACGTACAAGGCGGAGTTCCTGCACCACCACTACGCCGGCCGGCGCCGGCCGGCCGGCCACTATGCGATGGGGTGGCTGCCGGTGTGGCTGCGGGCGGTGGCACGCACCCGCACGGCGGCGGTGGCCAACGCGCTCGCCTCCGTACGGCCCCTCGCACGGGTGGCGAAACGGCTGGGCGGGATCGCGCCGGAGCGGCAGATTCCGCGGCTGGCGACGGAGACGTTCAGCCGGTGGTGGAAGCGGCGGAAGCCCGCGCCCGCCGACACCGGTGACCTGGTCGTCCTGTGGCCGGACACCTTCACCGAGCACCTCTCGCCCGCCGTGGGCCGGGCGGCCGTACGCGTCCTGGAGGCGGCCGGGCTGCGCGTGGCGCTGCCGCCGACCGTGCGACTGGAGCGGGCCCCGGTGGGCGACGGCAGGACGGTCGCCCTCGATCCGGTGTCCCTGCTGCGGGGGCGGGGCCGGGTCTGCTGCGGGCTGACGTACGTCTCCACGGGCCAGCTCGACCGGGCCCGTGCGGTCATGCGCCGCACCCTCGACCTGCTGGAGCCGGTCCTCGACACCGCCGCTCCCGTCGTCGTCCTTGAGCCCAGTTGCGCGGCCGCCCTCCGCACGGACCTGCCGGAACTGCTGCACGACGACCCGCGCGCGGCCCGCCTGGCCGCCAGGGTCCTCACCTTCGCCGAGGCTCTGCAACGCCACGCCCCCGACTGGACGCCGCCCCGCCTGGAACGTCCGGTGGCCGGCCAGACCCACTGCCACCAGCACGCGGTCCTCGGCGACGCCCCCGACCGCCGCCTGCGCGCCGCCGCGGGGCTGACCGGCGAACTCAGCGGCGGCTGCTGCGGTCTCGCCGGCGACTTCGGCTTCGGGAAGGGCCACTTCGAGGTGTCGAGAACCTGCGCGGAGGAGCAGCTCCTGCCCTCGGTACGCAGCGCGGCGGACGGCACGGTGGTCCTGGCGGACGGCTTCTCCTGTCGGACCCAGCTGGAACAACTGGCGCGAGTGCGGGCGCGGCATCTGGCGGAGGTGCTCGCGGAAGGACTGGGGGAGGACTGACCGCGGCTCCCCGACGGCCGCCCCCTCTTCCGTGACGAGGCGCCTTCGGGCCCTTGGGGCGGAGTCTGACCGGGCGGGGGGAGTCGGATCGGGCGGGCGGAGGCAGATCGGTCGGGCGGAGTCACATCGGTCGGGCGGAGTCACATCGGACGGAGGACAGTCGCATCGGACGGAGGACAGTCGCATCGGACGGAGGACAGTCGCATAAAGGGTTCACACACCTGACGAAGTCCATTACCGTGGACTGAGTCGTACAGTGAGATGGACGAACCCGTACCGAGTCACCCGGAAGGCCCCGTGAGTACCCCCAGCACCACCCCCATGGCCGCCCCCGCGACGGACCTCGCACCGACCCCGTCCGGGGCGCCGCCGCGCCGGGGACCCCTCGGCCCGGTGGGACTGGTCCTCGCCGGAGGCGTCTCGGTGCAGTTCGGCGGCGCGCTCGCGGTGACGCTGATGCCGCGGGCCGGCGCGCTGGGCGTGGTGACCCTGCGACTGCTGGCGGCGGCGATCGTGCTGATGCTGGTCTGCCGCCCCCGCCTGCGTGGCCACACCCGCGCCGACTGGGGGACCGTCGTCGTCTTCGGCGTCACGATGGCCGCGATGAACGGCCTCTTCTACCAGTCGATCGCCCGCATTCCGCTCGGCGCAGCCGTCACCCTGGAGGTGCTCGGCCCCCTGGCGCTCTCGGTCCTGGCCTCCCGCCGGGCGGTCAACGCGGTGTGGGCCGGGCTGGCGCTCGCCGGTGTCTTCCTCCTCGGCGGCGGAGGCTTCAGCGGCCTCGACCCCATCGGTGTCGCCTTCGCCCTGGGCGCCGGCGCCATGTGGGCGACGTACATCGTCTTCAGTGCGCGCACGGGCCGCCGCTTCCCGCAGGCCGACGGCCTCGCGCTGGCCATGGCGGTGGCGGCGCTGCTCTTCCTGCCGCTGGGCTTCGTGGAGTCGGGCACCAAGCTCCTCAACCCGACGACACTGGCACTGGGCTCGGCGGTGGCACTGCTGTCCTCCGTCCTGCCCTACACCCTGGAGCTCCTCGCCCTGCGCCGCCTCCCCGCCTCCACCTTCGCCATCCTCATGAGCCTGGAACCGGCGATCGCCGCGACCGCCGGCTTCCTCATCCTGGACCAGGCCCTCACCACCCTCCAGGCTCTCGCGATCGCCCTGGTCATCGCGGCCAGCATGGGCGCGGTACGAACCCAGGTGGGCCGGGGCAGGGCGAAGGCGACGGAGGACCACTGACGGTCCCGGCCGGTCCCGTCGCAAGGCCGACCCGCGGCCGACCGCCGAGCCGCCTCCGCCCTCCGCCCGGCGAGGGCCGGCGCCTCCTGGCTCACGAGGCCAACCCCGGCCGACCGGCGGCCAAATTCATGCAAGCACGCTTGATTGTTTCTGGCTTCGCTGCCATGCTCCCCCCATCGCCCCGCACACCGCCGTGCCCTTAGGGAGCGCACCGTGTCCGATCCGACGCCCGTGTTCGACGACCTGCGCGAGGAGAGCGAGGAACTCGACTCGCTCGTTGCCGGACTGAGCTCCGGGCAGTGGTCGCTCGCGACCCCCGCGCCCCGCTGGAGCATCGCCCACCAGATCGCCCATCTCGCCTGGACCGACCGCTCCGCGCTGCTCGCCGTCACCGACGAGGACGGGTTCCGCGCGCTGGTCGAGAAGGCGCTCGCCGCGCCGGAGTCGTTCGTCGACGAGGGGGCCGAGGAGGGTGCCCGGCTCTCGCCCGCCGAACTGCTGGTGCGCTGGCGGGCCGGCCGTACCGCGCTGGACGAGGCCCTGCGCGCGGCCCCGCCCGGTGCCCGTTTTCCCTGGTACGGCCCACCCATGTCGGCCGCCTCCATGGCCACCGGCCGTCTTATGGAGACCTGGGCCCACGGCCAGGACATCGCGGACACGCTGAACGTGGTCCGCACCCATGGTGACCGCCTGCGCCATGTGGTCCGCATCGGGGTGCGGGCCCGGGACTTCGCGTTCCTCGTGCACGGGCTCACCGCACCCGCCGAGGCGTTCCGTGTCGAGCTGGCCGGCCCCTCGGGGGACGTGTGGGCGTACGGCCCCGAGGACGCCGCCCAGCGCGTCACCGGCCCCGCCCTCGACTTCTGTCTCCTGGTCACCCAGCGGGCCCACCGCGCCGACCTCGCCCTGCGCGCCACGGGCGACGACGCCGACCGCTGGCTGGACATCGCCCAGGCCTTCGCGGGCCCGCCCGGCGCCGGCCGCCCGCCGAAGGGAGCCGACCGGTGACCCTCCGCATCGGCAACGCCTCCGGGTTCTACGGCGACCGCTTCGACGCGATGCGCGAGATGCTCACCGGCGGCGAGCTGGACGTCCTGACCGGCGACTACCTCGCCGAGCTGACCATGCTCATCCTGGGCCGCGACCGGCTGAAGGACCCCGGCGCCGGTTACGCCCGCACCTTCCTGCGGCAGCTGGAGGAGTGCCTGGGCCTGGCGCACGACAGGGGCGTACGGATCGTCACCAACGCCGGCGGCCTCAACCCCGCCGGACTCGCCGACGCCGTCCGGGACCTGGCGGCCAGGCTCGGCGTTCCCGTCCGCGTCGCCCACGTCGAGGGCGACGACCTGACCCGGGCCCACCCCGGCAGCCTCGCCGCGCACGCCTATCTCGGCGGGTTCGGCATCGCGGCCTGTCTGCGGGCGGGCGCCGAGGTGGTGATCACCGGGCGCGTCACCGATGCCGCCCTGGTCAGCGGCCCGGCGGCGGCCCACTTCGGGTGGCAGCCCGACGCGTACGACCGGCTCGCGGGCGCCGTCGTCGCCGGGCATGTCCTGGAGTGCGGGGCCCAGGCCACCGGCGGCAACTACGCGTTCTTCGGCGACCTCGAACCGCGCCGGCTCCGCCGCCCCGGCTTCCCGCTCGCCGAGCTCCACGAGGACGGCACCGCCGTCATCACCAAGCACCCCGGCACGGGCGGAGTCGTCGACGTCGGCACGGTGACGGCCCAGCTCCTCTACGAGACCGGCGGCGCCCGTTACGCGGGCCCCGACGTCACCGCCCGCCTCGACACCGTGCGCCTCACCCAGGACGGGCCCGACCGGGTACGGATCGAGGGCGTACGGGGGGAAGCCCCGCCGCCGGAGCTGAAGGTCGGCCGCAACCGGCTCGGCGGCTTCCGCAACGAGGTCACCTTCGTCCTGACCGGGCTCGACATCGAGGACAAGGCCGCACTCGTGCGCGCCCAGATGACGGACGCGCTGGCCAAGTCGCCGCCGGCGGACACCCGTTGGGACCTCGTCCGCACCGACCGGCCCGACGCCCCGACCGAGGAGACCGCGAGCGCCCTGCTGCGGCTCGTCGTGCGGGACCAGGACCCGGAGGCGGTGGGGCGGACGCTCAGCGGGGCCGCCGTCGAACTCGCGCTGGCCAGCTACCCCGGCTTCCATGTGCTGGCGCCACCTGGAAAGGGCGCACCCTACGGGGTCTTCGAGGATGTGTACGTCCCCCATGGTGCCGTCGACCATGTGGCCGTCCTCCACGACGGGCGCCGGGTTCCCGTGCCCCCGGCCCACGACACCCTCGTACTGGACGAAGCACCGCAACCGCCCCTGCCCGAGCCGCTCGCGCCGACGGGTCCGACCCGCAGGGCCCCGCTCGGGCGGGTGGCCGGGGCCCGCAGCGGTGACAAGGGCGGGAACGCCAATGTGGGCGTCTGGGCCCGGACGGACGACGTCTGGCAGTGGCTCGCCCCCACCCTGACGGTCGGCCTGTTCCGCGAACTCCTGCCGGAAACAGCCGAGTTGCCCGTCACCCGGCACGTCCTGCCGAATCTCCGCGCCCTCAACTTCGTCGTCGAGGGCATCCTCGGCGAGGGCGTCGCCGCCCAGCACCGCTTCGATCCGCAGGCCAAGGCCCTCGGCGAATGGCTGCGCTCCCGCCACCTGGACATTCCGGAGGCTCTCCTGTGACGGTCATCGCGTCCGCCCTCGACGCGGACAGCCCCGCCCACCGCGCGAACCGCGAGACGATGCTCGCCCGGCTCGCCGACCTCGACACCGAACACGCGAAGGCCCTCGCGGGCGGTGGCGAGAAGTACGTCGCCCGGCACCGCGAGCGGGGCAAGCTGCTCGCCCGCGAGCGCATCGAGCTGCTCCTCGACCCCGACACACCGTTCCTGGAGCTGTCCCCGCTGGCGGCCTACGGCAGCGACTACGCGGTGGGCGCCTCGCTCGTCACCGGTATCGGGGTCGTCGAGGGCGTCGAGTGCCTGATCACCGCCAACGACCCGACCGTGCGTGGCGGCGCCAGCAATCCGTGGAGCCTGAAGAAGGCCCTGCGCGCCAACGACATCGCGCTCGCCAACCGGCTGCCCTGCATCAGCCTGGTCGAGTCGGGCGGGGCGGACCTGCCGTCCCAGAAGGAGATCTTCATCCCCGGCGGCGCCATCTTCCGCGACCTGACCCGGCTGTCCGCCGCGGGGATCCCGACCGTGGCCGTCGTCTTCGGGAACTCGACCGCGGGCGGCGCCTACGTGCCCGGCATGTCCGACCACGTGATCATGGTCAAGGAGCGGGCGAAGGTGTTCCTCGGCGGGCCGCCGCTGGTGAAGATGGCCACCGGGGAGGAGAGCGACGACGAGTCGCTCGGCGGTGCCGAGATGCACGCGCGCGTGTCGGGCCTCGCGGACCACTTCGCCGTCGACGAGCCGGACGCGCTGCGGCAGGCCCGGCGGGTGGTCGCCCGCCTCAACCACCGCAAGGCGTACCGCGATCCCGGCCCGGCGGCACCTCCCAAGTACGACGCGGAGGAGCTGCTCGGCATCGTCCCCGGCGACTTGAGGACGCCCTTCGACCCGCGCGAGGTCGTCGCCCGGATCGTCGACGCCTCCGACTTCGACGAGTTCAAGCCGCTCTACGGCAGCAGCCTCGCCACCGGCTGGGCGACCCTCCACGGCTACCCGGTCGGCATCCTGGCGAACGCCCAGGGCGTGCTGTTCAGCCAGGAGTCCCAGAAGGCCGCCCAGTTCATCCAGCTCGCCAACCAGCGCGACATCCCGCTGCTGTTCCTGCACAACACCACCGGCTACATGGTCGGCAAGGAGTACGAGCAGGGCGGCATCATCAAACACGGCGCGATGATGATCAACGCCGTGTCGAACTCGAAGGTGCCCCACCTGTCCGTCCTCATGGGCGCCTCCTACGGGGCCGGGCACTACGGCATGTGCGGCCGCGCCTACGACCCGCGCTTCCTCTTCGCCTGGCCGAGCGCCAAGTCCGCCGTCATGGGCCCGCAGCAGCTCGCCGGCGTCCTGTCCATCGTGGCCCGGCAGTCGGCGTCCGCGAAGGGCCGGCCGTACGACGAGGACGCGGACGCCGCGCTGCGGGCCGTGGTGGAGCAGCAGATCGAGTCCGAGTCGCTGCCGATGTTCCTGTCCGGGCGGCTGTACGACGACGGCGTCATCGACCCGCGCGACACCCGTACCGTCCTCGGCCTGTGCCTGTCCGCCATCCACACGGCGCCCTACGAGGGTGCGCGCGGTGGCTTCGGCGTCTTCCGGATGTGAGGGGCTCACGTTGATCAGCACTGTCCTCGTCGCCAACCGTGGCGAGATCGCCTGCCGGATCTTCCGCACCTGCCGCGAGCTGGGCATCCGGACGGTCGCCGTGCACTCCGACGCCGACGAGAACGCCCTCCACGCGCGCGTGGCCGACGCGACGGTACGGCTGCCGGGAGCGACGCCCGCCGAGACGTACCTGCGCGCCGACCTGATCGTGAAGGCGGCCGTCGCCTCCGGCGCGGACGCGGTCCACCCCGGCTACGGCTTCCTCTCCGAGAACGCCGACTTCGCGCGTGCCGTCCGCGACGCCGGGCTGGTGTGGGTCGGGCCGCCCCCGGAGGCCATCGAGGCGATGGCGTCCAAGACCCGCGCCAAGGAACTGATGGGCCTGGCCCCCCTCACCGAGGTGACCGAGGCCGACCTGCCGGTGCTGGTGAAGGCGGCGGCGGGCGGCGGTGGGCGGGGCATGCGCGTCGTACGCGAACTCGCCGCCCTGGACGGGGAACTGGCCGCCGCGCGCGCCGAGGCGACGAGCGCCTTCGGGGACGGCGAGGTCTTCGTCGAGCCCTACCTGGAGGGCGGCCGGCACGTCGAGGTGCAGATCCTCGCCGACACGCACGGCACGGTCTGGGCCCTCGGCACCCGCGACTGCTCCCTCCAGCGACGCCACCAGAAGGTGATCGAGGAGGCCCCCGCCCCCGGTCTGACGCCGGAACTCACCGAAGACCTGCTCAGGATGGCCGTACGAGCCGCCGGCGCCGTGGACTACGAGGGCGCGGGCACCGTCGAGTTCCTCGTCTCCGCCGACGGCAGGGCCCACTTCCTGGAGATGAACACCCGCCTCCAGGTCGAACACCCCGTCACGGAGGCCGTGTACGGCCTCGACCTGGTCGCCCTGCAGATCCGTGTCGCCGAAGGCCACGCCCTGGAGAGCGACCCCCCACGCGCGCGTGGCCACGCCGTCGAGGCCCGCCTCTACGCCGAGGACCCGGCGAGCGGGTGGACCCCGCAGACCGGCACCCTGCACCGTCTCGCCGTCCCGGACGTCCGCCTGGACACCGGCTACGCCGACGGCGACACCATCGGCGTCCACTACGACCCCATGCTCGCCAAGGCCGTCGCCCACGCCCCCACGCGCGCGGAGGCCGTCCGCAGGCTCGCGACCGCCCTGGACCGGGCCGCCGTGCACGGCCCGCCCACCAACCGGGACCTCCTCGTCCGCTCCCTGCGGCACGAGGAGTTCAGCGCCGCCCGTATGGACACCGGCTTCTACGACCGTCACCTGAGCGAACTGACCGCTCCCGCACCCGACCGGCACGCCCCCCTGGCGGCAGCCCTCGCCGACGCCCACACCCGCGCCTCCCGCTTCGGCGGCTTCCGCAACCTGCCCTCCCGGCCGCAGACCAAGCGGTACGAGACGGCGGGCGAGGAACACGAGGTCCACTACCGGCACACGCGCGCGGGACTGGAGGCGGACGGCGTGCGGGTCGTGCACGCGGACGCCGATCTCGTCGTCCTCGAAGTGGAGGGCGTCCGGCGGAAGTTCGAGGTGGCGCGGTACGGCGACGACCGGGTGTACGTCAACGCCACCACCCTGACCGCCCTGCCCCGCTTCCCCGACCCGACGGACCGGCACGCCCCGGGCTCCCTGCTGGCCCCCATGCCGGGCACGGTGGTCCGGATCGCCGACGGCCTGGCCGTGGGAGCCGCCGTGACCGCCGGAGAGCCCCTCCTGTGGCTGGAGGCGATGAAGATGGAACACAGGATCACAGCCCCCCACACGGGAACGCTGACCGCCCTGCACGCCACGCCCGGCCAGCAGATCGAGGTCGCCACCCTGCTGGCGGTGGTACAGGCCACCTAGGGCCGTTTCCGAAGCGCGGCCCACCGCGTGAGCGCGTACCGGCCACGACGAACTCGCACACTCCAGACGGCAGAAGACCCTTCCCGAGGAGCCACATGACCACCCTCATCGAGTCCGAGGAACACAAGGCCCTCCGTGCCGCCGTGTCCGCCCTCGGCAACCGCTACGGCCGCGACTACATCACCAAGGTCATCGCCGACGGCCGCCACCCCGACGAACTCTGGTCGGAGGCGGCCAAGCTCGGCTACCTGGGCGTCAACCTCCCCGAGGACTACGGCGGTGGCGGCGGCGGCATCGCCGAACTCTCCATCGTCCTGGAGGAGCTCGGCGCGGCCGGCTGCCCGCTGCTGATGATGGTCGTCTCACCCGCCATCTGCGGCACGGTCATCGCCCGCTTCGGCACCGACGCCCAGAAGCGGGAGTGGCTCCCCGCCCTCGCGGACGGCACCCGCACCATGGCCTTCGGCATCACCGAACCCGACGCCGGTTCCAACAGCCACCGCATCACCACCACGGCCCGCCGCGACCCGGACAGCGGGGACTGGCTGCTCACCGGCCGCAAGGTGTTCATCTCCGGCGTCGACATCGCCGACGCGACCCTGATCGTCGGCCGCACGGAGGACGCCCGCACCGGCCGTCTCAAGCCCTGCCTGTTCATCGTCCCGCGCGACGCCGAGGGCTTCGTCAGGCGTCCCATCGACATGGAGCTGCACGGCGCGGAGAAACAGTTCGAGCTGACCCTCGACGACGTACGGCTGCCCGCCGACGCCCTCGTCGGCGACGAGGACGCGGGCCTGCTGCAACTCTTCGCCGGCCTCAACCCCGAGCGCGTCATGACGGCCGCCTTCGCGATCGGCATGGGACGGTTCGCGCTGTCCAGGGCCGTCGAGTACGCCCGTGACCGCACCGTCTGGAACGCCCCCATCGGCGCCCACCAGGCCGTCGCCCACCCGCTCGCCCAGGCGCACATCGACCTCGAACTCGCCCGCCTGATGATGCAGAAGGCGGCCCACCTGTACGACGCCGGCGACGACGTGGGGGCCGGCGAGGCCGCCAACATGGCCAAGTACGCGGCCGGGGAGGCCTGCGTGAAGGCCGTCGACCAGGCCGTGCACACCCTCGGCGGAAACGGGCTCACCCGGGAATTCGGGCTCGCCTCGTTGATAACCGCCGCCCGCGTGGCTCGTATTGCTCCGGTGAGCCGGGAGATGATTCTCAACTACGTCTCCCATCAGACCCTCGGCCTGCCCAAGTCGTACTGAACAGCACACCGCCGTGCCAGTCGCGCCAGGAGGAACCGTGTTCCGCAGCGAGTACGCAGACGTCACGCCCGTCGAACTGCCCATCCACGAGGCGGTGCTCGGCCGGGCCGCCGAGTTCGGTGACGCGCCGGCCCTGGTCGACGGCACCGACGGCACCACCCTCACGTACGAGCAACTGGACCGCTTCCACCGGCGCATCGCGGCCGCGCTCGCCGAGGCGGGCGTCCGCAAGGGGGACGTCCTCGCCCTGCACAGCCCCAACACGGTCGCCTTCCCCACCGCCTTCTACGCGGCCACGCGCGCGGGTGCCTCGGTCACCACCGTGCACCCGCTCGCCACGGCGGAGGAGTTCGCCAAGCAGCTCGGCGACTCGGCGGCCCGCTGGATCGTCACCGTGTCACCGCTGCTGGAGACCGCGCGCCGGGCCGCCGAGATCGCCGGCGGAGTCCAGGAGATCTTCGTCTGCGACAGCGCCCCCGGACACCGCTCGCTCATCGACATGCTGGCCTCGACGGCCCCCGAACCGCAGGTCGCCATCGACCCCGCCGAGGACGTGGCCGCCCTGCCGTACTCCTCGGGCACCACCGGCACCGCCAAGGGCGTGATGCTCACGCACCGGCAGATCGCCACCAACCTCGCGCAGCTCGAACACGTCATGAAGGCCGGCCCCGGCGACCGCATCCTCGCGGTGCTGCCCTTCTTCCACATCTACGGCCTCACCGCGCTGATGAACGCGCCCCTGCGCCTGGGCGCCACGGTCGTCGTGCTGCCGCGCTTCGAGCTGGAGACGTTCCTCGCGGCGATCCAGAACCACCGCATCACCGGCCTGTACGTGGCCCCGCCGATCGTCCTGGCCCTGGCCAAACATCCGGCGGTCGCCCAGTACGACCTGTCGTCCCTGAAGTACGTCATCAGCGCCGCCGCCCCCCTGGACGCCGAACTGGCGGCGGCCTGTTCGCGGCGGCTCGGCCTGCCGCCGGTCGGGCAGGCGTACGGCATGACGGAACTGTCGCCGGGCACCCACGTGGTCCCCCTCGACGCCATGCACGAGGCGCCCCCGGGCACGGTCGGCAAGCTCATACCGGGCACCGAGATGCGGATCGTGTCCCTCGACGACCCCGACAAGGACCTCGGCGCCGGAGAACCCGGGGAGATCCTCTTCCGCGGCCCCCAGGTCATGAAGGGCTACCTCGGACAGGCCGACGCCACCGCCGCGATGATCGACCCGGACGGCTGGCTGCACACCGGGGACGTGGGCCATGTGGATGCCGCGGGCTGGCTGTTCGTCGTGGACCGCGTCAAGGAGCTCATCAAGTACAAGGGCTTCCAGGTGGCCCCCGCCGAACTGGAGGCCCTCCTGCTCACCCACCCCGGCATCGCCGACGCCGCCGTCATCGGCACGTACAACGACCAGGGCAACGAGGTCCCGCACGCGTACGTGGTCCGCCAGCCCACCGCCACCGGCCTCTCCGAGGGCGAGGTCATGATGTACGTCGCCGAACGTGTCGCCCCCTACAAACGCGTCCGGCAGGTCACCTTCATCGCCGGCGTGCCGCGCGCCGCCTCCGGCAAGATCCTTCGCCGGCAGCTCAGGGAACCCCAGGAGGGCTCGTGACGTTGATCGGACGTACCCGCGCGCGTGCCGTCGAGACGCTCAGCCTCGACTCGCCGAGCAACCGCAACGCCCTGTCGGCCGCCCTCGTCGGCGAACTGGCGGACGCGCTGGCCGACGCCGCGAAGGACGACGCCGTACGCGCGATCGTCCTCACCCACACCGGCAACACCTTCTGCGCGGGCGCCGACCTGCGCGACCCCCCGCCCGCGGACGCGCTGGTCGGTCTGCTGCGGCAGATCGTCGAGCTGCCCAAACCGGTCGTCGCCCGGGTCACCGGACACGTCCGCGCGGGCGGGCTCGGCCTGCTGGGCGCCTGCGACATCGCGGCCGGGTCGGCGGAGGCCGGTTTCGCCTTCACCGAGGTTCGGATCGGGGTGGCCCCCGCGGTGATCTCGCTGCCCCTCCTGCCGCGCACCGACCCGCGCGCGCTCGCCCGCTACTACCTCACCGGCGAGCGCTTCGACGCGGCCGAGGCGGTCCGCATCGGCCTGCTGACGGCGGCCGGCGAGGATGTGGACGCCGTACTGGCCCCCGTCCTGGACGGCCTGCGCCGGTCCTCGCCGCAGGCCCTGGCGGAGACGAAGGCGCTGCTCACGGCTAAGGTGCTGGAGGGCTTCGAGCAGGACGCGGGTGAACTGGCCGGGCTCTCGGCCCGCCTCTTCGCCTCCGCCGACGCCCGTGCGGGCATGACGGCCTTCCTCGAACGACGGGACCCTCCATGGGTGGTGTGAGCTGAGCACGGCCGAACGCGAACGCGTCCCCAAGCAGGACCGCAGCCGGGCCACCCGGCAGCGGCTCCTGGAAGCCGCCCTGGCCTGCCTCGCCGAACACGGCTGGGCGGGCTCCACCGTCTCCGTCGTCGCCGAACGCGCCGGTGTCTCCCGCGGCGCCGCCCAGCACCACTTCCCGACCCGCGAGGACCTCTTCACCGCCGCGGTCGAGTACGTCGCCGAGGAACGCTCCACGGCCCTGCGCGCCCTCTTCCCCGAGGGTGCGGCGGAAGACCGGCGCGCCGTCGTCACCGCCCTCGTCGACCTCTACACCGGCCCGCTCTTCCGCGCTGCCCTGCACCTGTGGGTCGCCGCCTCCAACGAGGAGCAGCTGCGCCCCCGGGTGACCGAACTGGAGGCGCGCGTGGGCCGCGAGACCCACCGCATCGCCGTCGACCTGCTCGGCGCCGACGAGTCCCGCCCCGGCGCGCGCGAAACCGTCCAGGGCTTCCTGGACATGGCCCGCGGGCTCGGCCTCGCCAACCTCCTCACCGACGACGCGGGCCGGCGGGAGCGGGTGGTGGCGCAGTGGGCCGTCCTGCTGGACGAGGTACTGGACTGAAGGGGCGCGCGGACCGCGCCCTCAGGGGCTGAGCCGCTCCACCCGCCAGCTACCGTCCGCCTCCGCCACGTAACGCAGCCGGTCGTGCAGGCGGTTCTCGCGGCCCTGCCAGAACTCGACCGCCCGGGGTGCCACCCGGAAGCCGCCCCAGTGCGGGGGTACCGGCACCTGCTCGCCCTCGGGATAGCGGGCGGCCAGCTCCGCGTAGGAGACGTCGAGATCGGCGCGGTCGGCGACGACCGAGGACTGGGCGCTGGCCCAGGCGCCCAGCTGGGAGCCGTGCGGGCGGGTGCGGAAGTACGCCGCCGTCTCCTCGCGGCCGGTACGGCGGGCGACGCCCGTCACGATCACCTGGCGGGCCATCGGGTGCCAGGGGAACAGCAGCGAGACGTACGGGTTCTCGGCGAGGTCGCGGGCCTTGCGGGAGTCGTAGTTGGTGTAGAAGACGAAGCCCTGCTCGTCGAACTGCTTCAGCAGCACCGTGCGGGAGCCGGGCCGGCCCTCCGCGTCCGCCGTGGAGACGATCATGGCGTTCGGTTCGAAGAGGTGGCCCTCCGTCGCGGCCTGCTGGAACCAGCGCGCGAACTGTTCCACGGGGGTGGCGGCCAGGTCGGCCTCGGCGAGGCCCTCGGCCCGGTACTGCTTGCGCATCGTGGCGGGATCGAGGGGGGCGTCCGGTTCGGTCACCCGGTCATCCTGCCGCATCGACGGGTGCCCCCGCGGCGGTGCCCCACAGCACGGAGGTGGCACTCAGTGCCGCGACCACTCCCCAAAGGTGACACCCGGGGATATGGTGCTGGTGCCACCCCGGTGGGGTGACCGCCGGGCACACCGGGCATCACCGGGGTGACCGCTCAGGACCGCGAGTCCTCGAACATCAGGGGTTCGGACGCGACCGCGGATCCGCCGAGCGGGCACACCGTCCGCCGCATCCACCACCCCGTCGGTCCCACCCGAAGCAGCCCCAGCACCTTCTGTCGCACACATCTGTCGCACACACCGTGAGGAGCCGCCTGATGTCCGACTTCGTACCCGGGCTCGAAGGAGTCGTCGCGTTCGAAACGGAGATCGCCGAACCGGACAAGGAGGGCGGCGCCCTCCGGTACCGGGGCGTCGACATCGAGGACCTCGTCGGTCACGTCTCCTTCGGCAACGTCTGGGGACTGCTCGTCGACGGAGCCTTCAACCCCGGCCTGCCGCCCGCCGAACCGTTCCCGATCCCCGTGCACTCCGGCGACATCCGCGTGGACGTCCAGTCGGCGCTCGCCATGCTCGCACCGGTGTGGGGCCTGAAACCCCTTCTCGACATCGACGCCGGGCAGGCCCGCGACGACCTGGCCCGCGCCGCCGTCATGGCCCTGTCGTACGTCGCCCAGTCCGCCCGCGGCCAGGGCCTGCCGATGGTGCCGCAGCGCGAGATCGACAAGGCGCAGTCCGTCGTCGAACGCTTCATGATCCGCTGGCGGGGCGAGCCCGACCCCAAGCACGTGGCCGCCGTCGACGCGTACTGGACGTCCGCCGCCGAGCACGGCATGAACGCCTCCACCTTCACCGCCCGGGTGATCGCCTCCACGGGCGCGGACGTGGCGGCCGCCCTGTCCGGCGCCGTAGGGGCCATGTCCGGGCCGCTGCACGGCGGGGCTCCCTCCCGCGTCCTCGGCATGATCGAGGAGATCGAGCGGACGGGGGACGCGGAGGCGTACGTCAGGCAGGCCCTGGACCGGGGCGAGCGCCTGATGGGCTTCGGCCACCGCGTCTACCGCGCCGAGGACCCGCGTGCCCGCGTGCTGCGCCGTACGGCCCGCGAACTGGGCGCGCCCCGCTTCGAGATCGCCGAGGCCCTGGAGAAGGCCGCCCTGGAAGAGCTCCACAACCGCCGCCCGGACCGGGTCCTGGCGACCAACGTGGAGTTCTGGGCCGCCATCATGCTGGACTTCGCCGAGGTGCCGGCCCACATGTTCACGTCGATGTTCAGCTGCGCCCGTACCGCGGGCTGGTCGGCCCACATCCTGGAGCAGAAGCGCACGGGCCGGCTCGTCCGCCCGTCCGCCCGCTACGTGGGTCCCGGGACGCGCGGGCCGCAGGAGGTCGAGGGGTACGGGGACATCTCCCGCTGACGCCGAAGCACGACGGGACGCGCGGGACGCGGAAAGCAGGCGACCCGCGAGCTCGGTCCTCCGCCGTGAGGCGGGGGAGCCGGCCGGACTCACCGGCGAGCTCGCGGGTCGGGTGACTGCGTTGGATTTAGGCCGGCTGCGTGTGACGCGCACACGCTGGCCTGACACCGCAATGGATGGATGACGGGCCGCTAGCCCGCAGCCACCTCACGCGTCCGGGTTTCACTCATGTACCCGATCACCTCCTTTCAGCGTTGCAGCCACCCTAAGAAGCGATCGGGCACCGATCAACAGGTTTTTCCGAGATGTTGACCGCCGGACCGGCCGTGCGGTTTTCTGCTGCGGTGTCTGATCTTCGAACAGAGCCAGTTCTCCGCATGGAGCCGGTCGCGGGCGACGCCATGATCGAGGAGTGGCGGCACGTCCACAACGTCGTCGTGCCGCCCGCCGCCATGAACCTCGACGAGGCGCGGGAGCGCGCCGGACGCAACCACCTGGAGAACGCCTACCTCGGTGACGTCCTGGTGGGCTGCTCGACCGTACGGCCGCCCGTGGGCGAGGACGCGGTGGCCACCGTCATCGCGCGCGTACTGCCCGGATTCCGGCGCCAGGGCTTCGGGACGGCGCTCTACGACAAGGGCCTCGCGCACGCGCGCGTGCTCGGCGCCCGGGTGATCGAGACCTGCGTCCTGGCCGTCAACGAGGACGGGGTGCGGTTCGGGAGGGCGCGCGGCTTTGTGGAGACCGACCGGTATGTGCTGGACGGGGAGACCGCGGAGTGGCTGGACATGCGGCTGGAGCCGCGGTAGGCGGCGTCCATGACCTGGGGCAGGACCCGCTGGTGACAGGCCGTAGCGTTTCCGGCGCACAACGATTCCCTCAATCTTGCGGGAACTCGGTGTGTGCTGCGTCACGTTCCAGTTAGATGATTGCAAGTGAGCGAACCGACGCGCCGTACGTGCGGACGCAGCTTGGCAGGGGGTCCAGGTGAGTGCTTCCCGGCGTAGTGGGACCACCGACGAGCTCGGTCCGGACGAACCCGGGCGCGAAGGTCCCGAGGGACCCGGTGGTTCGGATCTTCTTGCCGCCCTGCTGGACGGCATGGACGCGGCCCTGTGCGCCTTCGACGCGGACGGTGTGGTGACCCACTGGAACCGGGAGGCGGAGCGAATTCTGGGCTGGACCGCGGCCGAGGCCGTGGGGCGGCACGGGTTCGCCGGGTGGGCCGTACGCCGTGCGGACGCCGAGGAGGTCCAGGGGCGGCTGATGTCCTCCATGCACGCGCCCGGCCGCCAGGTGCACGAGTTCGCCCTGCTGACCAAGGACGGCGGGCGGGTGCTCGTGCGGACGCAGTCCGCGGCCGTCCGCGGGCCCGACGGGAAACCGGCCGGCGTCTACTGCGCCTTCAGCGAGGTGCACGCGCAGATCGACCTGGAGCGCTCCATCGCGTTGAGCGAGGCGCTCCTGGAGGACGCGAGCTGGGGTGTCGTGCTGGTCGACGTCGACCTGCGGCCCGCCGTGGTCAACGCGCACGCGGCCCAGGCCCTGGGCATCGGGCGGACCTCCGTGCTCGGCCGGCCGCTCGGGGACCTGCTCGCGCAGGGTGTGGAGGATCTGGAGAGCGCCCTCACCCACGTGCTGGCCGAGGGAGCGCCACCGGCGCCCGCCGAGATCTGGGTGAGCGTGCGCACGCCGGAGGGCGAGCAGCGGCGCTGCTGGCGCAGCGGCTTCCTGCGGCTGGCCTCGCCGCTCGCCGAGGAACCCGTGCCGCTCGGCGTCGGCTGGCTCTTCCAGGACGTGACGGAGAACAAGCAGAGCGAGCAGGAGGCCGCGCTGCTGAGGTTCAGAACCAACCAGCTGCACCGGGCCGCGCGGGCTGCCGCCGAGTGCGAGGACCCGCGCGAGGCGGCCACCGTCCACCTGGACTTCGCGCTCGCCGGGTTCGCCGACCACGCCGTGATCGACCGGGTCGCGGGCGGCGCGCTGTCCGACGCGGAGGCCGCGGCGCCGGTCCGGCTGGTACGGATCGCCGCCACGCCCTCCGGGGCACCGGGCCCGAGCCTGCTCACCGGGCAGGCCGGGCTGCCCGTGCGGTACGGGCAGGGACATCCGGCGTTGCAGTGCGTGGAGCGGGCCGGTTCGGTGCGGGCGAGCGTCGGCTCCGTACCCGCCGACCAGGCCCGCGAGTGGGCCCTCGCCCGGCAGTGGCCGGGCGACGCGGTGCACGCCCTGTGCGCGGTGCTGCGCAGTCGGGGCCGGACGCTGGGCGTCGTCACGTTCCTGCGCGGCGCCGGCCGCAGCCGGTTCGAGCGGACCGACGCGACCTACGCGGAGGACGTGGCGGCCCGCATCGCGGCGGCACTGGACCTGGCGGGCGCGGCGGAGGAGGAGTAGCGCAAGGGCCGTTCCGCGGGGCGCGCGGGACGGGTGCCTGAGTGCGTGGCCCCTGTTCGGCCGGTGGCAAGCCCCGTCGGTCAGTGGTGGTAGAAGATCCGGTCGCCGTACTCCTCCATCACCCGGTTGTTCCACGCGTGGCCGCCGTCCACGTTGCCGGAGCGCAGGAGCGGGGGTTCGACGCCGCGGTCGGCCAGGGAGCCGGCCGCCGTGGCCATGACCGCCTGGAGGAGGGCCGAGGTGACGACGGTGGAGGCGGGGGCGAAGGGGGCCGGGACGGTGTCCACGGTGAGTTCCGCGTCGCCGATCGCGATCTTCGAGTCCAGAACGATGTCGCAGTGGTCCTTCAGGTACGTCCCGGAGACGTGCCGGGACCTCGTCTCGGTCGCGTACGCCACCGACGTCACGCCGATCACCTTCACGCCCAGCGCGCGGGCCTTCACGGCCATTTCCACGGGGAGCGCGTTGCGGCCCGAGAGGGAGATGACCACGAGGGCGTCGCCCGCCCGGAGCGGTGAGCAGTCCAGGACGGCGCTCGCGAGGCCGTCCACCCGCTCCAGGGCCGAGCCGAGCGTGGCCGGCATGACGTCGACGCCGACGACGCCGGGGACGACGAGCAGGTTCATCAGGGCGAGCCCGCCGGCCCGGTAGACGACGTCCTGCGCGGCGAGCGAGGAGTGGCCGGCGCCGAAGGCGAAGAGGCGGCCGCCGGCGGCGACGGTGTCGGCGAGGAGGACGCCGGCGGCGTCGATGCTGTCGGCCTCCTCGTCGCGGACCCGCCGCAGCAGGCCGATCGCGGCGTCGAAGAACTGGCCGGCCAGCGTGTGGTCGCTCATACGGGGCCCTTCCGAGCGTCGGAGGTCTGTGTCGCGGATCACGGTGGATCACGGTGCGGTCTGGACCAGTGTGGTGTCAATACGGCCGCGCGGGGCCGCCGGTCGTCCGGCGGCCGGGGCGGCCGGACACGTGTGTGTACGCGCCCGTAACTCCCCGGTTTCGACGGCGCGGCACGGTTGTCAGTGCTATGCGTCAGAATTGGGTCCAGGGCCAGCGCACGCGCCGCGGAGCCGTCGCGCTTCCGGCAGAGCTAATCGAGGGGCACGTATGTCCGGACTGATCGACACCACGGAGATGTATCTCCGCACCATCCTCGAGCTGGAGGAGGAAGGTGTGGTCCCCATGCGCGCCCGGATCGCCGAGCGGCTCGACCAGAGCGGGCCGACGGTCAGCCAGACGGTGGCGCGGATGGAGCGGGACGGCCTGGTGTCCGTCGCCAGCGACCGCCACCTGGAGCTCACGGACGAGGGCCGCCGCCTGGCCACGCGGGTGATGCGCAAGCACCGCCTCGCGGAGTGTCTGCTCGTCGACGTGATCGGCCTGGAGTGGGAGCAGGTGCACGCCGAGGCGTGTCGCTGGGAACACGTGATGAGCGAGGCGGTGGAGCGGCGCGTGCTGGAGCTGCTGAGGCACCCGACCGAGTCGCCATACGGGAACCCGATCCCGGGCCTGGAGGAGCTGGGCGAGAAGGACGGCGCGGACCCGTTCCTGGACGAGGGCATGGTGTCGCTGGCCGATCTCGACCCGGGCGTCGACGGCAAGACGGTCGTCGTGCGCCGTATCGGCGAGCCCATCCAGACGGACGCGCAACTGATGTACACGCTGCGCCGCGCGGGTGTGCAGCCGGGCTCGGTGGTGAGCGTGACGGAGTCGGCGGGCGGTGTCCTGGTGGGCAGTGGCGGTGAGGCGGCCGAGCTGGAGTCGGACGTCGCCTCGCACGTCTTCGTGGCCAAGCGCTGACCCGGGCGCCGACCGGCGCGAGAGCGGCCGTCGTCCCGGCCGTGGGTCGTCAACTGGCGGGGCGGGCGGGGCAGTTGTGATCCGCCGTCGGGTTCGACCCCGATGCCGTCGAAACCGAGATTGAGTGTTCCGAAGCGCAGCGCTCGAACGCTTCGCGTGCGAGGCTGTCGCGTGAGGCATATGACCCGAGGGGCTCTGGGCCATGGCTCTGGGAGCGTGGTTCTCGGGCCGAGGAGGGGGCGGGAGGATGCGTCGCAGACGAACAGAGGGCCCCGGCGCCGTGTGGCGCCGGGGCCTGTCCTCCCCTGTGCTGACCCGGAGCCCCGAGCTCCCAGGGTCATTCCCCGCGGACCGGTTTCCCCGAGCGGTCCGCCTCCCGTTGGAGATCTCCCCGCGGCGGCGGCGATCATTCCTTGAGGGGGGTCACTCGAACGAGGGGTGTTGCTCGCAGAAAGAGCATTCTCGAATACCTATTCGATAGCCTGCGGGGTGACGGGTCAGGCGGGGCGTGCGCTACAAGGATGTGCACAGAACACCGGCAGGACAGCGGTACGCGAAGCTAGGGGGGTGCCAGGACCATGGCGCGACGCATCGACGTGACCGGGGCGGGCGGCGTACGCCTGGCGGCCTGGGAGTTCGGGGACCCTCCCAAGGCCGACCCGGCGAACCTCGTACCGAACCAGCCGGGACCACCCGACGGGTCCGCGCCGCCCGACGGGTCCGCGCCCGCCGGCCGGGCCCTGCCGGGGGAGCCCCGGCACACCCCCGGCGTGCTGTTACTGCACGGCCTGATGGGCCGTGCCTCCCACTGGGCCTCCACCGCCCGCTGGCTCTCCGAGCGGCACCGCGCCGTCGCCCTCGACCAGCGCGGACACGGCCAGAGCGACAAGCCGCCGCGGACGTCCTACACGCGTGAGGCGTACGTCGAGGACGCCGAGGCCGCGGTCGAGCAGCTCGGCCTCGGCCCCACCGTCCTCATCGGCCACGCCATGGGTGCCCTGACCGCCTGGCAGCTCGCCGCCAAACGCCCCGACCTGGTCCGCGGGGTGGTCATCTGCGACATGCGGGCCTCCGCCCTCGGCGCCGCCTCGCAGCGCGAGTGGGAGGACTGGTTCAGGGCCTGGCCCATGCCCTTCGCGACCCTCGCCGACGTGCGCAAGTGGTTCGGCGAGGACGACCCCTGGGTGGAACGCCCCAACCCGTCCCGTGGCGCGTTCTACGCCGAGGTGATGCAGGAGTCCCCGGACGGCTGGCGTCCGGTCTTCGAGCCGCAGCAGATGCTCGAGTCCCGCGAGACCTGGGTGTTCGACGCGCACTGGGAAGAGCTCGCCCAGGTCCGGTGCCCCACCCTGGTCGTCCGCGGCCTCGACGGCGAACTCGGCCGGGCCGAGGCGCAGGAAATGGTCCGCGTCCTCCCCCGCGGGGAGTACGCGGAGGTCGCCGATGCCGGCCACCTCATCCACTACGACCAGCCGGAGGCCTGGCGCGCGGCCATCGAGCCCTTCCTCGACGGCGTGCTCACCTCGCCGTAGGCCGGGCGGGCAGACCGCGCGGGCCGGACGGACCGGACACACCGGCAGGCGGGAAAGGGCGGCGGTCAGCCCTTGCTGACAGCCGCCAGGATCTCCGGCAGCCGCCGGGCCGTGCGCGGGGCGGCCAGCCGCAGGCCGAGCAGCGTGAGCGCCGCACCGTATCCCGCTCCCGCCGGCAGCAGCAGCCAGGCCCAGGTGTCGCCGACGGCGCTCACGTTCAGCCAGATCGCCGCCGCGATGAGGGGGGCGCACAGCAGTGCGGCCGCGACCATGCCGCCGAAGATCGCGATCCAGGCCAGCCCCGCCTGCCCGGGAGCGACGTTCTTGTAGCCCTCCTGCGGGATGGAGTACGGGAAGCGGGCCGACGTCCAGGCGCCGGTCGCCAGCATCGCGCCGAGCAGCGCGAAGGACAGGCCGAGCGCCTCCGGCAGCTTCCGCCAGTCGCCGAGCAGTGCCGTCGTCAGCACGGTGACCAGCGTCGCGTACGGCAGGGTGACCGCCAGCAGGGCCAGCGCCCGGCCGCGCAGCTCCACGTAGGCGTCCCGGGCGGAGGAGATGGTCAGCGCGACCATCCAGAACGCGGAGGTGTCCTGCCCGAACTGGTTGTACATCTGGATGCCGAGCATTCCGGCGGCGAAGCAGGCGAAGTAGATCGAGCCGGTGCCCTGCAGCGCGTTGAACACCGGCACGATCAGCCCGATGGCCAGGGACGTCACCCAGGCCGCCTTGGTCTTGGGGTCGCGCCAGATGTAGCGCAGGCTGCGTTCCATCACGGTGCCGGTGCGCCCGGCGGGCAACAGCCGGGCGAGACCGCTCGACGTCCGCTCGCGCGCGGGGGAGTCGGCGGACTGGAGGGTGGACCCGTCGGGCGCGGTCATCAGCCGGGTCAGATGCCGCGACCACACCGCGAGGAGCGCCACCAGCGCCCCGGCGCCGAGCGCGAGCTGCGCCACCGCGACGCCGTACGACCCCTCGCTCGCCGAGTCCACGGCGCCGATCGCCGACGCGGGCGGCACCCAGCGCAGCACCTCGGCGGCCGGATCGAGCTGCGCGAGGCCGGAGGAGCCCAGCCGCTGCGCCCCAAAGTTGACCAACTGCGCCCCGACGGCGACGACCAGCCCGCTCAGCACCGCGAGGTCCCGGCCCCTGCGACTGGTCAGCAGCCGTACGTTGGCGGCGGCGACGGCCCGCGCGAGGGCCACGCAGACCAGCAGCGCCAGCACCACACCGACGACGCCGACGACGTAGGCGGCACCGCCGTGTGCGAGTGAGACCACGGAACCGGCCAGCAGGCACAGCGTGAACAGCGGCCCGATGCCGACCAGGGAGGCCACCAGCAGCGCCCGCACCAGCGGCCGGGGCCGCAGCGGCAGCATCACCAGGCGGGTGGGGTCCAGGGTCTCGTCGCCGCTGGGGAAGAACAGCGGCATCACCGCCCAGCCGAGCGCCAGCACCGCGACCAGCGGCACCACCACCGACTCGGCGTGCGCGTGCCCGCGCAGCGCGATCAGACCGAGCAGTTGCAGCGCGGCGACGAGCAGGGTCACGACGGCCGACGCGATGTACGCGGCCCGCCGTCCGCCGGACTGCCTGAGCCCGTTGCGCAGGAGCGACAGCTTCAGCCGTACGACGACCGGGGTGACGTCGGCGCTCATCGCGCCCCGCCGCCCAGCCAGTCCAGATCGGAACCGGCGGCGCGGCCGCTCGCCCCGACGAGTTCGAGGAACGCCTCCTGGAGCGAGGACGCGTCCCCGCGCACCTCGGCGAGGGTGCCCTGGGCGCGGATCCGGCCCGCCGCCATGACGGCCACCCAGTCGCACAGCGACTCGACGAGCTCCATCACGTGGGAGGAGAAGACGACGGTGGCCCCGGATGCCGTGTACCGCTCCAGCACGCCCCGGATGGTCTGCGCGGACACCGGGTCGACACCCTCGAAGGGCTCGTCGAGGAAGAGGACCTCGGGATTGTGGAGGAGAGCGGCCGCCAGCCCGATCTTCTTGCGCATGCCGGTCGAGTAGTCGACGACCAGCTTGTGCTGGGCTCCGGCCAGGTCGAGGACGTCGAGGAGCTGGGTGGCCCGCTTGTCGACCTCGGCACCGGGCAGGCCGCGCAACCGGCCCGAGTAGACGAGCAGTTCACGCCCCGACAGGCGCTCGAAGAGCCGGAGCCCCTCCGGCAGCACCCCGATCCGCGCCTTGACCTCGACGGGATCGCGCCAGACGTCGTGCCCGACGACCTCGACGCTCCCCTGATCGGGCCGCAGCAGTCCGGTCACCATCGACAGGGTGGTGGTCTTCCCGGCGCCGTTGGGACCCACCAGGCCGATGAACTTCCCCGCGGGCAGCTCCAGATCGATCCCGGCCACGGCGACCTGCTGCCCGAACCGTTTCCACAGCCCACGCACGCGTACGGCCGCTGCCCCCGCCACTGCTTCCGACGTCATGAAGGAACCCTACGGGGGACCCACACCACCGAGCGGCGCGGGGAACGGCACGACAGGCGACGACGAACCCGCGGCCCCCGCGGGACCGCGACCGGGCGGACGCGTCCCCGCCACACGCGCGGGCGGCGAAGGGGCTACCGGTCCCTGCCGCACGCATAGGCGAGCGGCGAGATCAACTCCTCCGCGTCCGGCAGCCACCGGTTCGCCGGCGTGGGCCGGCACGCCCACTGCACGGCCCCCCGCGAGCCGAACCGCGTGGGGGGCCCGGCGACGTAGGAACCCTCCCCGAGCGCGACCAGGTCGAGGGAAGAGGGCGTCCAGCCGAGCTTCCGCACCAGCTCCGGCACCTTCGCCGACGCCCCCGGCAGCACGAAGAAGTGCATCCGGCGATCCGGGGCCAGCGTCACAGGACCGAGCGTCAACTCCATCCGCTCCATCCGGGCCAGCGCCAGGAATCCCGCGGTCTCCGGCACGGACAGGGCGTCGAACGTACGCCCCGTAGGCAGCAGGATCGACGCCTTGGGCTGCTTCGACCACATCCGGCGGGCGACGGTCGCGCTTCCCGTCGCCTGCGTCGCCCAGTCCTCGCGCGCCGGATGTGCGCCGGGGGCGGCGCACGCGGGGTCGCCGCACGAGCAGCGCTGCACCCCGTCGACGGCTTCCAGCCAGGTGCCGGGGAAGACGTCCCAGTGTCGCTCCTCGGCGTAGCGTACGGCTGTCTCCAGCAGCGATTCCCCGCGTTGCTTCGGAATCTGAGCGGCTTCGATACCCACGATCGTCTTTTCCACGCTGAGCTCAACTCCCGCACCCACCTGGAGTTACGGGGGTGGGCCCTGCCGTCGCGCGCCGGGGAGGAGCATCGGTTCCGCATCCGGGGCGCATGGATGCATGGGCGGGGGCGCGCAGGAGGATCCGCGACGGGAGCTGGGTAACCAGGTGGGGGGTCGAGGTCGGGAGTCGGACTTCCGTCTTCACTCCGGCAATCCTCACAAGCCTCGCATTTTCGGTATGTCCGTGGGGCATTGATCTTCAAGGCCGGATCTTTTCGGTGCACGAGCCGGTGCACCGTGAGGCTCGTGGCTCTGGAAGACACGTCAACTCGGTGCGTGGGCAGGCACCGTAGCCACAGGGGGTACGCCAATGGCCGCAAGGCCGCTCGTCGCGCGGCAGCCGAACGAACGACTGCAGGCGCTCATCCAGGAAGCCGGCTGCTCGAACGCCGGGCTGGCCCGCCGGGTCAACATGTGCGGTGCCGAGCACGGCCTCGACCTGCGCTACGACAAGACGTCCGTGGCCCGCTGGCTGCGTGGACAGCAGCCGCGCGGGCGCGCCCCGGCCGTCATCGCCGAGGCGCTGGGCCGCAAGCTGGGCCGGACGGTCACGATCGACGAGATCGGCATGGCCAACGGCAAGAACCTCGCCTCGGGGGTGGGTCTCCAGTTCTCGCCGACGGTGCTGGGGGCCATCGAGCAGGTCTGTGAGCTGTGGCGGAGCGATGTCGGGCGCCGTGACTTCCTGTCCGGCTCCTCGGTCGCCGCGTCCGCGCTCGTCGAGCCGAGCCGCGACTGGCTGATCTCCTCGCCGGACTCGCAGGTGGCGCGTGCGGCGGGACCGCGGGTGGGGCAGTCCGACGTGGCGGCCGTGCGCGCGATGACACAGGCGCTCACGGATTTGGACCACCAGTACGGCAGCGGGCACGTGCGCCCGGTCGTCGTGCACTACCTCAACAGCGTGGTCTCCGGGCTGCTCGCCGGCTCCTACCGCGAGGCCGTCGGCCGCGACCTCTTCGCGGCCGTGGCCCGACTCACCGAACTCGCGGGCTACATGGCCGTCGACACAGGCCAACCGGGCCTCGCACAGCGGTACTACATCCAGGCGCTGCGCCTCGCCCAGGCGGCGGGGGACCGTGGCTACGGCGGCTATGTGCTCGCCGCCTCCATGAGCCACCTCGCCGCACAGCTCGGAAACCCGCGCGAGATCGCCCAGTTGGCGCGGGCAGCGCAGGAGGGGGCGCGCGGTCGCGTGACACCGCGGGCCGAGGCGATGTTCCACGCGGCGGAGGCGCGCGGGCACGCCCTGCTGGGCGACGCGCGGGCGGCCCAGGCGGCGTCCGGGCGGGCGATCCACGCACTGGAGTCGGCGGACGCCGCGTCCGGGGACGACGCCGCGTGGATCGCGCACTTCGACGAGGCCTACCTCGCCGACGAGTTGGCGCACTGCCACCGTGACCTCGGGCAGGCGGACGCGGCGGCGCGGTGCGCGCAGGAGTCCCTGGACGGCCATCCGGAGACGCGGGCGCGACGGCGGGCCATCGGCTATGTGCTTCTCGCCACGGCGCAGGTGCAGCAGCGCGAGGTGGAACAGGCCTGCAACACCGGCCTGAAAGCGGTCGAGTTGCTGGAATCCCTCCGCTCCAACCGGGGTGCCGAGTACCTGGAGGACTTCCAGCAGCGACTGGAGCCGTACCGGGAGGAGCCGGTGGTCAGGGAGTTCGGGGCGCGGATGGAGCTCCAGGCCGCGGCGTGAACACGGGGTCCGCGGACAGATGAACGTGCGGGTAACGGCGGGTTGACGCGCACGGGGTGACATGTACAGCGGTCCGCGGGCCGGTTTTGTTACCGCGGTCACAGGGAAGGAGGTCCCGTCCTGAGCTGCGTGGCATCGGACTCCGGGGACCCGGTAGCGTGAGCCGACGATTCCGAAGGTCCCCCATTAGTAGGAGTCCCGGTGACGCAGAGTGGACAGGGCGAGGAGCCCTCGGCGCGCCCCGCGCGCGAAGGCATCGTGCTGCCCTCCGACGGCGGGGAACCCCTGCTGCCGGGCATGACAGGCGGATACACGGGCGCGTACGGCGGCCGACAGGACAGCCCACAGGGCGGTCAGCAGGACAGTCGGCAGAGCAGTGGTCAGTACGGCGGCCAGCAGGACGGCCGTCAGGACAGTGGTCAGTACGGCGGTCAGCAGGCCGGTCCGTACGGCGGTCACGGGGCCGTCCCGCAGGGCGGGCAGCAGAGCGGTCAGTACGGCGAGGGCGCGGCCGCGCCGCAGGGCGGGCAGCAGCCCCCCGCCGTGGCGCCGACCGGCGGCCAGGCCTGGGGCACGCCCTGGGGCCCGGAACAGCAGCAGGCCCCTGCCCAGCCGCCGGGGCAGGGCTGGAGCGCCCCGCCCGCGCAGGCGGCGCAGCAGCCCACGCACGCGGCGCAGCCCGCGCCCTGGGGCGCGCCGGAGGCGTCCGGCTCCATACCCTCCCAGCCGTCCCAGCCGCTGCCTCCGGAGGGGACGCAGACCCCGCAGTCGTACGGGCCGGCCGGAGGCTTCGGTCCGCCCGCCACGGGCGGATACGCGAACGAGGGCGCCACCCAGTACCTTCCCCCCGTCCAGGCGGGCCCCGCCCCCGCCTCCCTGGCGGAGGGCGCCACCCAGTACCTGCCACCCGTCGTCGCGCCCGCGAACGAGGGGGCCACGCAGTACCTTCCGCCGGTGGGGCCCGGGGCGCTGCCGCCCGAGATGCCCGCGGAGTCGGCCGCCGAGTCGACGCACTTCCTGGGCCGTGCCCCGCAGGGCGGTCGGGGCGGCGCGGGTCCGCTGCCCGCCGCCGGCCCGCTGCCGCCTGCCGGCCATCCCGACGCGGAGGCCACGCAGTTCATCGCGCCCGTGCCCGGGCAGCCGGCCGGGGCGTCGTACGGCGCGGGGCCGGGCGGGGAGCAGGACCGGCAGCCGCCCGCCGAGTTCGACAACCTCTTCCGCGGCGGGCCGGGTGGCGACGGCCCGGCCGGGGCCACCCAGCAAATGCCACGCTTCGCCCAGCCGGATGCCCAGCGGCCCGCCCCGGCCGCCTACTCCGCGCAGCCCGCGTACACCCCGCCAGGCCCGGGCGGCGGCCGGCACGGCGGGTACGACGACGGTGACGACGGCGGCCGGGGAGGCCGGGGCGGTCGTAGGGGCTCACGCGTGCCGGTGATCGCCGCCGTGGGTATCGGCATCGTCGTGCTCGGCATCGGCGCGGGTGCGCTGCTCGCCGGCGGCGGGGGCGACGACCGGAGCGACGACAAGAACCAGCCCGTGTCCGCCACGGCGCCCACGACCGAGGGCTCCTCCTCGCCGTCCGCCGACCCGGCCGAGCAGCAGGCCACCGCGCTGGACAAGCTGCTCGCCGACAGCGGTGACAGCCGGGCCTCCGTGATCAGCGCGGTGGCCGACGTGAGAGCCTGCGACAACCTCGGCCAGGCGGCCAAGGACCTGCGTGCCGCGGCCGCCCAGCGCGGTCAGCTCGTCACGCGTCTGTCCGGCCTCACGGTCGACAAGCTCCCGAGCCACGCCGAGCTGACCACCGCCCTCACCAAGGCGTGGCAGGCGTCCGCGTCGGCCGACCAGCACTACGCGGCCTGGGCCGACCAGGTCGCCGGCAAGAAGGGCTGCAAGAAGGGCCAGGCCCGCACCACCGGCCAGACCGTGGCCGGCAACCGGGCGAGCGGCACGGCGAGCACCGAGAAGGCCAGGGCGTCCCAGCTGTGGAACGCCATCGCGAAGCCGTACGGCCTGACCCAGCGCACGCCGACCCAGCTGTGACGCGGACGTCCGGGCCGGTGTCGCCACCGGCCCGGACGGTCCTGGTCCGACGCGTCGTGGTCCCGTCAGTCCAGCTGGGCGTTCGCCAGTGTCTTCGTGACGTCGGTGAAGCCCTTGCCCGCCGCGGCCAGCCGGCCCTGTCGGACGACCTGGAGGGTCACGTCCGCGTTGACCAGGCGGGGGAAGCCGACCGTGGCGAGCCTGCTCTGGAAGGTCCAGCGGAGGGTGGGCGTGAGGCCGCCGGTGCCGACCTCGAGCCCTTCGTCGAGGGCGTGCGTCACGGTGTCGCCCGTCACCTCGCCGTCGCCCAGTGACTCCACGACCTGCCGGAACACGGTGTAGGCGATCCACGTGGTCTGCACGCCGGCGTCCGCCGGGTCGATCCGGTTGTCGTCGAAGGCCTGCTCGCGGATGACGTCCTTCATGCCGTCCCAGCGCTTGTCACTGGCCACCGGGTACCAGCCGGTGATGTACGCCCCCTCGTACGGACCCGACCGCCCGCCGGACGCGTTGATCACCGTCTGGTCGACGCTGCCGAGCGTCATGGCGGTGCGCACCGCGGGGAAGTCCTCTCGGGCCCGCCGGAAGGAGTCCATGAAGGTGCCGGTGCGGTCACCGAGGGCGGGCACCACACAGCCCTTCTTCGCCGGGTTCGTGGTGATGGACCGCAGGACGCGGTCCGACTGCCCCGAGTACTCGGTCGCGTCCTCCTGCGCCAGCTGGTCGGCGGAGGCCGGGTGGCCGCCCGTCGCCAGTCCGGAGTCCAGCAGCCCGGGCAGCTCGTCGCCCGCGATGGAGTCGGGGCGGACGAGCGCCACCGGGCCGCAGCTCGTGGCGAGTTCCTTGCCGAGACCGGCCAGCAGGGTGGGCTGGCCGCCGTTGACGGGGTAGGACAGCGGGCTGGTGAACTCCGCGCTGGTGACGCCGTAGCCGCCGATGTACGGGATGCCCGCGCCCTCCAGCGGAGGGAGGAAGGAGTCGCTGTACTGGCTGTAGGAGCCGATGACGGCGACGACGTTCTCCTCCACCGCCCGCCGGGCGCACTTCGCCGCGGTCACGCTGTCGTTGTGGTCGTTGCAGGTCAGAACCCTGAGCTTGCGCCCGTTGAGGCCGCCCTTGCCGTTGATCCAACGGGCGTAGGCCTGCGCGAAGGCGGGCATTCCGGGCTTGTTGGTCGCCTCGGTGTCGCCGGGCGCCCAGGTCATGACGGTGATCGGGCCGTCCCCGGAGCCCCCCGTGACACCGGGGACGGCCCCGCAGCCGGCCGTCAGCGACACACACGCCACCAGCGCCCCCGCCGCGAGGGCGGTGGCTCTGACGGGCCGGGTGATCGTGGGGAGGAAGGTGCTGCGGAAGCGTCGCCTGCCGGTCATGGGCACACACGCTTCCGCCACATCACTAACCTGGGGGTGACCGTCGGTTAGTGAGAGGTGACACCGAGGTGAATTGCGGGGGTCGGCGAGACGCCCGTGAGGGGGAACGTACGATCGATGACCGTGCAAGGTTCGGAGAACTCTTCCCGTCGCGGCCGTCGCTCCTCCACCATGGGCGACATGCCACAGAACGACATGCCCTGGTGGCGCTGGCGCAGCAATGTGCGTTCCGCGCTGCACATGCTCTCCGACCAGGCGTTCCAGCGGGACGTCTGGCTGGCCGGCGTGGACGGATACGGTGACGTCACCGACGCCGTGTACCGCCTCGTCGAGGACACCTGGCTGGACAACTGGTCCGCCGAGAAGTACGTCGGCACGATCTTCCGGGACTCGCAGGAGGCGGCGCTCGTGGACACCGCCGTCCTGCGCGTGCTGCGGATCATGCACCAGGTCGGGCCCGACGCGCCGGTCTCCGCGTACGTCGACCACCACGCGTGGCCGGAGGCGGTGCGGGCGGCACGGGACGCGCACGTGCGGATGGCGGCGGCCGACGGGGACGACCCGGACACCCCGCCACGCACCCTCGAGGTGCTGCGCATCATGACGCGGTCCGCGTAGCGGACGGCAGCCCGCCCGTGCGGCTGGATATGAAAGCCTGTGGTGCATGAACGAGCAGTCCAGCCGAGCCGTTGCCCCCGCCGACCAGTACGTCCTCACCCTGTCGTGCCCGGACAAGAAGGGCATCGTGCACGCCGTGTCGAGCTACCTCTTCATGACCGGCTGCAACATCGAGGACAGCCAGCAGTTCGGCGACCACGACACGGGACTGTTCTTCATGCGCGTCCACTTCTCCGCGGACGCGCCGGTGACCCTGGACAAGCTGCGGGCCAGCTTCACGGCGATCGGTGACGCCTTCCACATGGACTGGCAGCTCAACCGGGTCGAGGACCGGATGCGGGTCGTGCTGATGGTCAGCAAGTTCGGGCACTGCCTGAACGACCTGTTGTTCCGCGCCAGCATCGGCGCGCTTCCGGTGGAGATCGCGGCCGTGGTGTCCAACCACACCGACTTCGCCGAGCTCGTGGGGTCGTACGACATCCCCTTCCACCACATCCCGGTGACGAAGGACACGAAGGCGGAGGCCGAGGCGCGGCTCGTCGATCTCGTGCGCGAGGAGAACGTGGAGCTGGTCGTGCTGGCCCGCTACATGCAGGTGCTCTCCGACGACCTGTGCAAGCAGCTCAGCGGGCGGATCATCAACATCCACCACTCGTTCCTGCCGAGCTTCAAGGGCGCGAAGCCGTACCACCAGGCGCACGCGCGGGGCGTGAAGCTGATCGGCGCGACCGCGCACTACGTGACCGCCGACCTCGACGAGGGCCCGATCATCGAGCAGGAGGTCGAGCGCGTCGG
Source organism: Streptomyces sp. NBC_00289 (assembly GCF_041435115.1). Lineage (NCBI taxonomy): Bacteria > Bacillati > Actinomycetota > Actinomycetes > Kitasatosporales > Streptomycetaceae > Streptomyces > Streptomyces sp. NBC_00289. The sequence goes on from NZ_CP108046.1 coordinate 5,681,712, forward strand.
CCACGGCGTGACGCCGGACCAGCTCGTCGCGATCGGCCGGGACGTGGAGTGCCAGGCGCTGGCGCGGGCCGTGAAGTGGCATGCGGAGCGACGGATTCTGCTGAACGGGCGACGGACGGTCGTCTTCGCCTAGTGGCGATGGCCGTTCGGTTGTCGGGCGGCCGCGGGTGGTGGGGGGCGTTCGCGCGGTTCCCCGCGCCCCTGGGCGCGACCACCGCACGTACGGAAAGCCCCGCCCCTACATCCGGCTCAGGGACGCCGCCGCGAACAGCACGTCCCTGATCGCCTCCCGGTCGCCCAACTGCCCCGCCGCCGCCTCCGCGGGAGACACGTGGCCCGCCGCCAGGCGGCAGAACTCCACGCCGTCGAGCGCCACATGGGCCACCTCGCGGTCCGCGGAGCCCAGCGCCGCCGGGGAGTCCAGCGGGATCAGCCACTCGCCGCCGCCGGAGCCCTCGATCTCCAGCCGCAGGCTGCGGCCCGGCTCGCCCGCCGGGACGAGATGCCTGCCCTGGCCGGGCGCGGAGAGTCCGCCCCGCCGGCGTGCGGCCAGTACCAGGGGCAGCATGCGGGCCGCGAGATCGATCATGCGGTGCAGGTGGCGCGCCGAGGGCGGCTCGTACGGGTAGTCCACCGCCTCGGCGATGTCCTCCGCGTGCACCCAGCACTCGAACGCGCGGTCCAGCATCGCGTCGTGCAGCGGCAGCTCGAAGTCGCCGTAGGCGACCGGCAGTTTCCCGGCGCCCCCGCCGGTGAAGGAGACCGTGCGCACGATGTCGTGGCTCTGTTCCCGCCAGGGCGCCCGCACGGAACGGGTGGGCGGGAAGTGGGAGGCGCGCCAGTACGCCTCGGTGCGGGCGGCCGGGGTCGGCGCGTCCGCCGGTACCTCGCCCAGCGGGTCGTCGAGGCCCAGCGTGACGGCGACCAGGCCGTCGACCGTGAGCAGGTGCGCGATGACCCCGGCGACGGTCGTACGGCGGCTCGTCGCGGTGTCCGCCTCGAACCAGCGCAGCCGTACCGGGGCGTGCCACTCGGCGTCCCCTATGTCCTGGAGCAGCGCGTCGAGGCGCGCGGTCTCGGCGTCGTAGGGGCCGGCCCAGTCGGGCACCGGGATGCGGGGCGGGCGCCGGTCGAGGCAGCCCTGGAGGACGCGGGTGCGCAGGGCGGGGTCCAGGTCGAGGCTCTCGGGCGGGTGCAGCAGCCCGACCGCCTCGCGCAGCCGCAGCGCCTCGTCGGCGCAGGGGCCGCAGCCGCCGAGGTGCTCCTCGACGGCCGCCGTCTCCTCCGGCGCGCAGGCGGCCAGCGCCCATGCCCCGAGGAGCGACTTCAGGACATGATGCTCCAGGACGAGCGGGGCGGACCGCGGCGTCAGGTCCGCCGGTCCACGCAGGTTCCCCAGCCCACCCAGGTCGCCCAGCGACCCCGAGTCCTCCGGCGCGGACAGCGCGGGCAGCGCCCGTCCGCCGTCCTCGACCGAGGCGCGGGGCATGGGGATGCGCGGAGACCGGCCGGGATCCCGGCCACCACCGACCGGACCGTCGTGATCTCCCGGGCCACCGGGGGCGTCGGGCCCGGCGGGACCGTCGTGCGGCTCGTCCGGCACCTCGTACGAGGCGCTGTGACGTTCGTCGTCCTTGTCGTCCTTGTCGTCGCGGTCGAATCCCTCGTGATCGTCGTCCGACGCGAACGGGCTGGTGTCGCTCACGCCGCACCTCCGTATCCGGGCGGTGTTCCTGGCGCTCCGGCGTCGTGGGCGGTGGACAGCAGCTGGAGACCCAGGCGCAGGCGGCGGCGGGCCTCGTCCTCGGTGACGCCGAGGTCGGCGGCGGTCTGGCGGTAGTCGCGCCGCTGGAAGTAGGCCAGCTCGAGGGCGGCGCGCAACGGCGCGGGCATGGACTGGACGATGTAGTCGGCGCGGGCGGCGACCGAGGCGTGACGCACCTTGCGCTCCAGTTCCTCGGTGGAGTCGTGTCCCGCCTGGGCCAGCGCGGCGGTCTCGGTGGCGCGCAGCCGCTGCACCGCCAGCCGGTGGGTCAGCGTGGCGACCCAGGAGCGCAGGGGGCCCTGCCTGGGGTCGTAGGCGTCGGGGTGTTCCCAGACGTGGATGAAGACGTCACGGGTGATGCCGTCGGCGGCCCGCTCGTCGCCGAGCACGCGGTGGGCGAGGCCGTGCACCAGGGAGGCGAAACGGTCGTAGAGCTCGCCCAGGGCGGCCGCCTCACCGCGTGCGAGCCGCTGCTGCATCTTGCGGTCCCAGCGGGGCGGTGCGTCCCTCTTCGCCATGCGGCCCCCTCACCCTGCCTGCGTCCCAGCCAAGACTGCGTCCACGGTCTCCTCGAATGTAGTCGGCACGTCCGAGGTCGCACGCCCCTTTGTGGCAATGCGCGCCCCCTGCGCGGCCGAGGGTGATAGTGGGCCCTCGCCTCGGCGCCTACCCCTCTCCCTGGGGCTCAGACCCGATCGAACAGGATCGAAGGTGACTAGAACAAGCCCCTTTTGTTCGGTCGCCGTTTTTTCTGCCGTGTTTCCGGGAACGGCCGCTGGGCAGCCGCGCTGCAAGGAAGCGTAGGGACTGCTTCCGTTTTTTCCGGCGACGAAGGGCATGGTGGTGGCGTTCAATGTGACGGACGGTGAGCAGGGCGACTGGGTCGTGCTGCGGGTGTCGGGCGAGCTGGATCTGGTGACGTCGCCGGTGCTGCGTCAGCGGGTGCACGACGCGGTGGCCGAGGGCCGCCACAGCCTCGTCCTCGATCTTTCCGAGGTGTTCTTCTGCGACTCCAGCGGCGTCGGCGTCCTCATCGCCGTCCGCCGCCTGATGCGCTCCTGCCAGGGCCGGCTGCGGCTGATCCTGCCCGCTCAGGGGGCGGTCGACGGCTCGCACGTCAACCGGGTGCTGGGCGCGCTGGGTGTCCGCCGGCTGTTCGACGTGTACGCCGATGTCGACGACGCCCTGCAGGAGGAGGCGGACCCCCTGTCGGCGTGAGGCCGGTGCGCGGGGCATGCGTGGCGGGAGTGGTGTGAGCACGGTCGCTCCGCCACGCCGTTGTCCCGAAATTCCCCCGGTCTTGGCACAAGCGTCGTTTTCCGCTCCCGGACAGCCGTCGGCGTCGTACGCTCCGTGCCAGACGCACCCCACGTGACGTAAGGCGGCACGAAAGACATGGTCAGCAGCGAGTACGAGCGCAAGATCGCCGCCCGGTTCGCCACCTTCGACCAGGACGGCAACGGCTACATCGACCGCGCCGACTTCAGCGTGGCGGCCAAGGCGCTGCTCGCGGAGTTCGGTACGGCGGCCCGGTCCGACAAGGGACAGGCCCTGTATGTCGGCGCGGAGGCGTTCTGGCAGGGCATGGCGGGAATAGCGGACCGGGACGGCGACCAGCGGATCACCCGGGAGGAGTTCGTGAACGGCGCGGTCAAGCGCCTGCGCGACAACACGGACCGGTTCGCCGAGATCGCCCGCCCCTTCCTGCACGCGGCGCTCGCCGTCGCGGACGCGGACGGGGACGGCCGGGCCACCGTCGCGGACACCGTACGGGTGCTCACGGCCCTCGGCGCGAGTGAGGAGACCGCGCGGGAGGCGGCCGCCGTCCTCGACACGGACGCGGACGGCAAGGTCGGCGAGACGGAGGTCGTGACGGCGTTCGCCCGCTACTTCACGGTTCCCGAGTAGCGGTTCGCGAGTCGGTTGCTGAGCCGGTCCCCGGGCCGGTCCCCGAATAGCGTTCGCGCAGCTTGTACTTGAGTACCTTCCGCAGGGTGTCGCCCCGCGGAAGGGCGTCCACCACCTCCAGCCGCTCCGGCAGCTTGTGCACGGCCAGCCCCGCGGCGCGCAGATACGAGGTCATCCCGTCCCGCGTCAGCTCCGCCGCCCCCGGCTCCCGTTCCACCACCGCGCAGACCAGTTCCCCGCGCTCGGTGTCCGGCAGCCCGACGACGGCCACGTCGGCGACGGCGGGATGGCCGTGCAGCAGGTCCTCGATCTCCTTCGCCGAGATGTTCTCTCCCTTGCGGATGATCACGTCCTTGAGCCGGCCGGTCAGCACCAGGTGCCCGCTGTCGGTGAGGTGTCCGAGGTCGCCGGTGCGCAGGAACCCGTCCCCGTCGAAGGCCTCCGCGGTCTGCGCCGGGTCCAGGTAGCCCTGGCAGACGGCCTCTCCGCGCAGCCGCACCTCGCCGTCCACGATCCGTATCTCCATTCCCTCCGGCGGCCGTCCCTCGGTCGTCGCCAGGTTCTCGGCGCTGTCGTCCGGCGCGCCCATCGTGATCATCGGCACCTCGGTCATGCCGTATCCGTGGGTGAGCCGTACGCCCATCTCCCGTTCGACGCAGTGGTGGAGCTCCGGCGGCTTGGGTGCCCCGCCGCCCGCGAGCAGCCGGAGGGTCGGGATCACCTTCGACTCCGGCCGTCTGCGCTGCTCGGCCAGGAACATCGAGTAGAACGCCGTCGACCCGCCCGCCACGGTGACTCCGTGCCTGCGGTAGCCGTCCAGCGAGGCAGGCAGCGAGAACTGCTCGAACAGCACCGCGGGAAAGCCGTACAGCAGCAGCATCACCGTGTAGTCGGGGCCGCCGATGTGGGCGTAGGGGAAGGCGATCGAGCCGACGTCGGCGGCCGTGGGGCGCAGTGCGTGCGCGAGGCAGGAGCCGCCCGCGATCAGTGAACGGTCCGTGTGCAGGACTCCCTTGGGGTCGGAGGTCGTGCCCGAGGTCCAGTAGATCCAGCGGACGGACGTGCCCTCGTCGGGCGGGGCGGGCAGCACCCGCGGATCTCCCTCGGGCAGCACGTCGTACGCCTCGAAGACGCCCTTCGCGCCCAGTCGCCGCGCCATCTCCGTGTGGTCGAAGCCCCGCCACAGGCCCGGCACCGCGAAGAACTCCGCCTTCGACTCGCGCAGTACGAACCCGACCTCGCGGTCCCGGTGGAAGGGGATGACCGGGGTCTGGACGGCGCCGAGGCGGGCCAGCGCGAAGGACAGCAGCACCGTTTCGACGCGGGTGGGCAGCTGCCAGGCGACGACCGTGCCGGGGCGTACGCCCATGTCGTACAGCCCGGCCGCGACCCGCTCGGAGCGGTCGCGCAGCTCGCCGAAGCTCAGCGTGCGCTCGTCCTGGTGGAAGACGGGGTGGTCGGGGGTGAGGCCGGCGCGGCGGGTGACCAGTTCCCAGAGGGTGCGGGAGGAATCCAGGGCGTGAGCGGTGTCGTTCATGACGGGCACCTTCTTCTGCGGCTCGACTCGCTCGCTGACCTGACGACACGTCAGATCGTGCCGAGAGCGTAGGGCTCGCCGCCTTGTCGGTCCAGGGGTCCGGGAGTAGCGTCCCTGTGGCGCGGTATCTGACGGGCCATCAGATATGTATCTCCGGCGGAGGGGACCCATGACCGAACTGCCCCGCATCATCAGCGTCGACGACCACGTGATCGAGCCCGCGCACCTCTTCGAGACGTGGCTGCCGAGGAAGTACCGGGAGCGCGGACCGCAACCCCTCACCGCGGGCATCGGCGAACTCGCCTACGTCGCGGGCAAGTACCAGATCACGATGGACCCGGACGGTCCGCCCACGGACTGGTGGATCTACGAGGACCTGAAGTTCCCGTACAAGCGCAACATCGCCGCCGTCGGCTTCGACCGCGACGAGATGACCCTGGAGGGGATCACGCGCGCCGAGATGCGGCGCGGCTGCTGGGACCCGAAGGAACGCCTGGCCGACATGGACCTCAACCACGTCGAGGCCTCCCTGTGCTTCCCGACCTTCCCCCGCTTCTGCGGACAGACCTTCGCCGAGGCGCACGACAAGGAGGTCGCGCTGGCCTGCGTGCGCGCCTACAACGACTGGATGGTCGACGAGTGGTGCGGTGACAGTGGCGGGCGGCTGATCCCGCTGTGCCTGATCCCGCTGTGGGACGTGGAGCTCGCGGTCGCGGAGATCCGGCGCAACGCCGCGCGCGGGGTGAAGGCGGTGACCTTCTCCGAGATCCCCACCTACCTCGGCCTGCCCTCCATCCACTCGGGCTACTGGGACCCCTTCTTCGCGGTCTGCCAGGAGACCGGGACCGTGGTGAACATGCACATCGGGTCGTCCTCGCAGATGCCGGCCGCCTCCCCGGACGCGCCGCCCGCCGTCCAGGCCTCGCTCTCCTTCAACAACGCGATGGCCTCGATGATGGACTTCCTCTTCAGCGGCGTCCTCGTGAAGTTCCCGCGCCTCAAACTGGCCTACTCCGAGGGGCAGATGGGCTGGATCCCGTACGCCCTGGAGCGCGCCGACGACGTGTGGGAGGAGCACCGGGCGTGGGGCGGGGTCCGAGACACGATCCCTGAGCCGCCCTCCACGTACTACTACCGGCAGATGTTCTGCTGCTTCTTCCGCGACAAGCACGGCGTGGCCTCGCTGGACGTCGTCGGGCGCGACAACGCCACCTTCGAGACCGACTACCCGCACGTCGACTCGACCTTCCCGCACACCAAGGAGGTCGCCCTCGACCATGTGAAGGGCCTCGACGACGAGACGGTCCACAAGCTGATGCGCGGCAACGCCATCCGCATGCTGGAACTCGACCTGGACGACTAGTGGACCTCGCCCACACGCCCGAGGAGGAGGAGTTCCGCGTCCGGTTGCGGGAGTGGCTGGCCAAGGTGCTGCCCGCGCTCCCGCCGAAACCGTCCCCCGACGACTGGCCCGCGCGCCGGGCCTACGACCTCGGCTGGCAGAGGATGCTCCACGACGCGGGGTACGCCGGTCTGCACTGGCCCGTCGACGCGGGCGGCCGGGGAGCGACCCCCACCCAGCACCTGATCTTTCTCGAGGAGACCGAGAAGGCGGGCGCGCCCTACGTCGGGGCCAACTTCGTCGGACTGCTGCACGCCGGCCCGACCATCGCGGCCGAGGGCACCGCCGCGCAACGGGCCCGCTGGCTGCCGCCCGTCCTGCGCGGCGAGGAGGTCTGGTGCCAGGGCTTCAGTGAACCGGACGCCGGGAGCGACCTCGCGGCGCTGCGCACCCGCGCGCGCAGGGACGGCGACCACTACGTGGTCAACGGGTCCAAGATCTGGACCTCGCACGCCGAAGTCGCCGACTGGTGCGAACTGCTGGTGCGCACCGATCCCGACGCCCCCAGACACCGCGGGATCACCTGGCTGGCCATGCCGATGGACGCGCCCGGCATCACCGTACGGCCGCTCAGGACCCTGGCCGGCTCGGCGGAGTTCGCCGAGGTGTTCCTCGACGACGTCCGGGTGCCGGTGGCGAACCGGGTCGGGGACGAGAACGACGGCTGGCGCGTCACGATGGTGACGCTCTCCTTCGAGCGCGGCACGGCCTTCGTGGGCGAGGTCGTGGCGTGCCGCCGGGTGCTGGCCGAACTCGCGGTCGCCGCACGGCAGAACGGCCACTGGGACGATCCGGTGCTCCGGCGGCGACTGGGCAGGCTGAACGCCGAGTTCCGGGCGCTGTGGCGGCTGACGCAGTGGAACGTGAGCGAGGCGGAGGCGAGCGGCGGAGGGACGGGCGGCGGAGGCGTGCCCGGGGTGGGCGGCTCGGTCTTCAAGCTGAGGTACTCGCACGCCCGGCAGGAGCTGTACGACGCCGCCGCCGACGTGCTCGGACCCGACTCCCTCGACCTCGACCGGCCGTGGGTGCTCGACCGGCTGTCCGCACTGTCGTACACCATCGCGGCCGGCACCTCGCAGATCCAGCGGAACATCGTGGCCGAGCGCATCCTCGGCCTGCCGAAGGGACGGTGACGGCGAGGATGAGATTCCGGCTCACCGACGACCAGCGGGCACTGCGGGACGGCGTACGGGGACTGCTGGCCCGCCGTTTCGACGGCGCGGCGCTGCGGACCGCGGCCGACGCTCCCGGCCTGGACCGGTCACTGTGGCGGGAGCTCGGCGCGGCCGGGTTCTTCGCGCTGCGGCTGCCGGAGCGGGACGGCGGGGTCGGACTCGGACTGCCGGAGACGGTGTTGGCCTTCGAGGAGGCGGGACGGGTCCTGCTGCCCGGACCGCTGGTGGCCACACACCTCGCGGCGGGGAAGGTGGCGGGCGCGGCCGGCGGGGAGACGGTCGTGACGGCCGTCCTCGGCGGGCTGGTGGAGTGGCTGGCGGGGGCGGACGTCGTCCAGGGGGACGCGGAGGGAGCCGTACCACTGCGGTCGGTGGATCCGCTGACTCCGGTGCATCGGGTTCCTCGGGTTCCCAAGTTTTCGCGAAGGGTTGCCGAGGCGGCGGGGGTGCCGGTGCCGCCCGCGGTGGCCGATGGGGCGGACGCGGTGTCCCGAGCCGGGGCGGCGGCGACTGATGCCGGCGGGGTGTCCGGAGCCGGGGCGGCGGCGACTGATGCCGGCGGGGTGTCCGGAGCCTGGGCGGTGACCGGTGCCGACGGGGTGTCCGGAGCCGGGGCGGCGGTGACCGGTGCCGGCGGGGTGTCCGGTGCCGGCGGGGTGTCCGGAGCCGGCGGGGTGTCCGAAGTCGACGTGGTGACCGGTGTCGACCCCGTCGCCGTGCTCCTCACCGCCGCCGAGCAGTTGGGCACGGCCGGCCGCACCTGTGAGCTGGCGGTGCAACACGCCCGGACCCGGGAACAGTTCGGGCGGCCGATCGGGGCGTTCCAGGCCGTCAAGCACCTGTGCGCCGGGATGCTCGTACGGACGGAGGTGGCCCGTGCCGCCGTCTACGCGGCAGCCGTCACCGTGGAGCCGGCGGACATCGCGGCGGCCCGGCTGCTGGCCGACGAGGCCGCCGTGCGCGGCGCCCGTGACTGCCTCCAGGTGCACGGCGGAATGGGGTTCACCTGGGAGTCCGAAGTGCATCTGCATCTGAAGCGGGCCTGGGTCCGGGCACGGCGTTGCGGTGCGGTCACGGAGAGTGAAGAGCTGCTCGCGGCCGATCTGCTGGCGTGAGGAGCGCGGGGCCCGCCTGGTCTGCGGTGTCGGGGATCCGGCGGGAACGAATGTTGCGGATTGTGGCGTACCGGAATGACGGAGCGTCGATATCGGGTTGTGTCCTAGGCGTGACTCGTCACGTCCTGGAGTCGGCGGCGTGCTCCGGTACCTTGTGTGGGATGCGAGTGGTTCCGAGCACGAGCCATGCCGGTGTCGCCTCCGAGGCGCCTCCGGATCCGGCGGTGCGCGCCGCTCCTCGCCCGGTGGGAGGGCCTGTGGCCCCCGCCTGTTCGACTCCCCGCAACGAGCGTCGCACAGTATCCCGCACGGGTACTCCTTCGCGCTGGAATATGCCCGAAGCGCTTGTTGGGGTGACTGTACGTCAACCATGCTGTCTCGTAAGGGACTCACGTTCAGTGACCCTGGCTCTGGCCGTTGTTCTGGTCATGCAAAAAATGGCTACGATCGTGGCCCTCGTGAGGCGCGAGGCTATGTGTCCGCCGGTTCGGATGGTGTGAGCGGTGCAGGTGCTCCAAGTGCAGCTGGAAGTCCGGCCCGACCCCGCTGAGGTGGGGCGAGCGCGGCGGTGGGCCCGCTCCCGGCTCGCCGGGTCCGGAATAGAGGCCGACGAACCACTCGCCGAGACCCTGATCCTGCTCGTCTCCGAACTGGTCACCAACGCCGTGGTGCACACCGGCTGTCCGGCCGTACTGCGTCTGTCCCTGCCCGGCGGGACGGAGGGACCGGCCACCGTACGCCTCGAAGTGGCCGACACCAGCGGCCGGGCCCCGGTGCCCCGGTGCGCGGACGGCGAGGAGACCGGCGGCCGTGGCCTCGCCCTCGTCGACGGCCTCGCCGACCGCTGGGGCTGGAGCCCCGAAGGGGCGGGCAAGCGCATCTGGTGCGAACTCGACCGCTGTACGCGGCCGCAGGACCCGGCCGCCGCCTACGGAAGCGGAGCGACGGCCTCGGCGACTTCGACCGCCTCGGCGGCTTCGGCGTACGAGGGGCTGGCGTTCGAGGCCGTCTAGGGGCCGCAGCCGGCTGCCGCCTGCTGCCTGCCCTCGCGGTCCGTCGTCCGCCTCCGCCGTCCGTTCGTCCGTTGCCCGCGGTCCGTCGCCCGCGCAGGGTAGGTGCGGCGTGTACGGCGTGCGGTACGGCACGGACAAGCTTCGTGCGCGGTGGCGCGGCGTGGTTGGGGCACGGATGCGGTGGGCCGGAGAATCCTGTGCCGGGCGAGCAGCGATGCGCCGGGACGTGCTTCTGTGCGCGCCCATGGCAAATAGGGCATAAGTGATAAATCTCCGAGCAGGTGTTGACGTGACCTGTCCGTTTGATCACGCTTGTGGTCAGCGATTCGCCGCGAGGGGACGGCGAGGGTTCCGGTGACGGGAACCCTCGGCGAGCGTGGGTCGTGATTCGGCGTCGACTCCCTCGGGGCCAGGCGGAGGTGACGGGGAGGGTGCGCCGGAGTCGGATGGCGGTGCGCGATGCCGTGCTCGGGGCGGGTGGGGGGCACTTGCCGGCCGGGCGCGGACGGGAGTGGGGGTGGCGCACCGCCGCCCGACGCATGGTGCGGGCGGGGAGGGTTCCCGGCGCGGACAGGGCCGGGTGCCACTTCACAGAACGGCGACGGGTGCCACCGGGGTTCCGGTCGCGCCGACGAAGGGTTCGGGCATCGCCGACAGCAGGAACGCGTACCGGCCCTCTTGTCCACAGGCTGTGGACAACTTTTCGAGATTCCAGTTCTGGCCCTGTAGCATCCCCATCTCCACGAGGTCGAGCGCGTGCACGGGCAGCCACAAGTCGTCTATCTCGGGCGGAAATATCTCAAAGGTGAGCGTGTCGTTCGCGACCGCCGCGACGTCACGCGCGTGGAACCACTCCGGGGTGCCGATCGACAGCCCCGGTGACGGATAGCCGTACGCGTCCCTGTCGCCCGCGAGGTAGACCTGGATCTGCCCGGTCCGTACGAGCACGATGTCGCCGGCACGCACCCGTGTTCCGGCGAGTTCCTCGGCCGCCTCCAGGTCCTCCGTGGTGACGGCGTGGCCGCCGGTGAGCCGGTCCACGCCTCGCGCGCGTGCCACGTCGAGCAGCACCCCGCGCGAGACGATGTGCCGCGCCTTGTCGATGCCGCTGAACTCGGCGCCGCCGTGCGGGGTGATGGTGTCGGCCGGGCGGCCGTTGTAGAGCCGGCCCGAGTGCGAGACGTGGGTGAGCGCGTCCCAGTGGGTGGCGGCCTGCAGTCCCATGGTCACGGCGTCGTCGCTGCACGCCACGGTGCCGGGGCCGAAGATCTCCTGGTTGATCTGCACCATCGCGTGCAGGGGGTTGATCCGCCCCGGGATCATCCCGGTCTGCACGCCGTCCTGGCGGAGCGGGAGGGCGAGGGGGACGCGGCGGCCCGTCCGGACGCACGCGGCGGCCTCGCGGACGACCTCGTCGGTGATCAGGTTGAGGGTGCCGATCTCGTCGTCCGCCCCCCAACGCCCCCAGTTGTTGACGCGCTTGGCGATGTCCTGGAACGCGGGATGGAGCGCTGGCGGCGACATCTGTCCTCCCCGGGGCTTGTCTCCGGCCGTCTGCCGGGACATAAAATCTAACGGTCCGTCAGAAACCGCGGGAAGGGGCCGGCGTGGGGAACTTCTTGGCAGGCAGGGTCGTCGCCGTGACCGGCGCCGGGCGGGGCATCGGCCGCGCGGTCGCGCTGGCCGCGGCGGCCGAGGGCGCGCGGGTCGTCGTCAACGACTACGGGGTGGCGGTGGACGGCGCGTCACCGACCAGCGAGGTCGCCGAGGCCGTCGTCAAGGAGATCGTGGCGGCGGGCGGGGACGCCGTCGCGGTCGCCGACGACGTCTCCACGATGGCGGGCGGGCAGCGCGTCGTGGACGTGGCGCTGTCGTCGTACGGACGGCTCGACGGAGTCGTGTGCGTGGCCGGGATCCTGCGCGAGCGGATGCTGTTCAACATGGCCGAGGAGGAGTGGGACCCGGTCGTGGCGACGCACCTCAAGGGCACGTTCACCGTGTTCCGGGCCGCGTCGGCGGTGATGCGCACGCAGCGCGCGGGCACGTTGATCGGCTTCACCAGCGGCAACCACCAGGGGTCGGTGTCGCAGGCCAACTACAGCGCCGCGAAGGGCGGGATCATCTCGCTGGTGCGCAGTGCGGCGCTCGGCCTGCACAAGTACGGGGTCACCGCCAACGCGGTCGCGCCGGTCGCGCGGACCCGGATGTCGGCGAACGTTCCCATGGAACTCACCGAGATCGGGGAGCCGGAGGACGTGGCCGCGCTGGTCGTCTACCTGCTGTCGGACCGGGCGCGGGAGGAGCGGATCACCGGCCAGGTGTACACGATCGCGGGTCCGAAGCTCGCGGTGTGGGCCCAGCCGAGGGAACTGCGCGCCGCGTACGCGGAGGGCCCCTGGACCCCGGAGCGGATCGCCGACTTCCTGCCGGGGACCGTGGGCGCGGATCCGATGCCGCTGCTGGAACGGGTGGAGGCGATGGAGCGGGCGGCACGCGAGGGGACGCGGCCGAACACCTAGGCCTGTCGTCCGACGGGTTCGACCCCCGGCGGTGGGGCCCGGGCACCTTTCAGTCAACGTGAGGCGGCAACCGTGGACTTCGGATTCACTCATGAGGACGAGACCTTCCGTGCGGAGGCGAGGACGTGGCTGGCCGCACACGCCGACCCCGACCAGGACCGCCGCACCTGGGAACGCACCCTCGGCAAGGCCGGCTGGATCGGCCTCGGCTGGCCGCGGGACGGCTACGGCAACCGCACCGCCACCCTCACCCAGCAGGTCGCCTGGGCCGAGGAGTACGCCCGCTCGCCCGCACCCCCACGCTCCGGCCACATCGGCGAGAACCTCCTCGCCCCGACCCTCCTCGCGCACGGCACGGACGACCAACGGGCCCGCTTCCTGCCGCCGGTCGCCGCCGGCGAGGAACTCTGGTGCCAGGGCTACAGCGAACCGGGCGCCGGCTCCGACCTGGCCGGCGTGCGCACCACCGCCGTACGCGAACCGCAGGGGACCTGGCGCGTCACCGGGCAGAAGATCTGGACGTCGCTCGCCCACGAGGCGGACTGGTGCTTCGTGCTCGCCAGGACGGAACCCGGGTCGAGCCGCCACCACGGGCTCAGCTTCCTGCTCGTCCCCATGGACCAGCCCGGGCTCATTGACGTGCGGCCCATCCGGCAGCTGACGGGCACCAGCGACTTCAACGAGGTCTTCTTCGACGGCGCCCGCGCGGAGCATGTCGTGGGCGGCGAGGGTGCCGGCTGGCAGGTCGCGATGAGCCTGCTCGGCTTCGAACGCGGGGTCTCCACACTCGCCCAGCAGATCGGCTTCGCGCAGGAACTCGGACGGGTGGTGCGCACGGCCGTCGCGACGGGCGCGGTGCACGATCCCGTCGTACGGGACCGCATCGTCCGCCAGTGGGCCGAACTGCGCACGATGCGGTGGAACTCCCTGCGCACCCTGGGCGGTTCCGGCGACGCGGGCGCGCCCAGCGTGGCCAAGCTGTTGTGGGCCGGCTGGCACCAGCGGCTCGGTGAACTGGCGATGCAGGTGCGGGGGGCGACGGCGGGCGTCGGGCCGGTGGACTGGACGCCCTCGGCGCCGTACGAACTCGACACGTCGCAGCACCTGTTCCTCTTCTCCCGGGCCGACACGATCTACGGCGGCTCGGACCAGATCCAGCGCACGATCATCGCCGAGCGCGTGCTCGGCCTGCCGAGAGAACCCAGGGTCTGAGGGGGCCGTGTGATGCGAGGCGTGCTGTACGACGGGAAGCGGATCGACGTCGTGGACGATCTGGAGGTGCGGGACCCGGGACCCGGTGAGGTGCAGGTCGCCATCGCGGCGGCCGGACTGTGCCACAGCGACCTGTCCGTGGTGGACGGCACCATACCTTTCCCGGTTCCCGTGGTGCTGGGCCATGAGGGTGCGGGTGTCGTCGAAGCAGTGGGTGTGGGCGTCACCCATGTGTCACCCGGCGACCACGTCGCCCTGTCCACGCTCGCGAGCTGCGGCACCTGCGCCGAGTGCGACCGTGGCCGGCCCACGATGTGCCGGAGGGCGATCGGGCGGCCGGGACAGCCCTTCACCCGGGCCGGGCACCCGGTGTACCAGTTCGCCTCCAACTCGGCCTTCGCGGAACGCACGGTGGTCAAGGCGGTCCAGGCGGTGCGCATCGCGAAGGACATCCCGATGCCCTCCGCCGCGCTCATCGGCTGCGGAGTGCTGACCGGGGTGGGCGCCGTGCTCAACCGGGCGAAGGTGGACCGCGGGGACAGCGTGCTGGTGATCGGCACGGGCGGCATCGGGCTCAACGTCCTGCAGGGCGCGCGGATCGCGGGCGCGCTGCGGATCGTCGCCGTGGACGCGAATCCGGCGAAGGAGGCGGCGGCCCGGCAGTTCGGCGCGACCGACTTCCTGACCTCCGCCGAGGGCGTGCGGGACCTCCTGCCCACGGGCGTGGATCACGCCTTCGAGTGCGTCGGCCGCGTCGAGCTGATCCGCCAGGCGATCGACCTGCTTGACCGGCACGGCCAGGCGATCCTCCTCGGCGTCCCCCCGGCGACGGCCGAGGCCTCGTTCCTCGTCTCGTCCATGTACCTGGACAAGTCGATCCTGGGCTGCCGCTACGGCTCCTCCCGCCCCCAGCGCGACATCGCCCTGTACGCAGACCTGTACCGGCAGGGCCGCCTCCTCCTCGACGAGCTGGTCACCAGGACGTACCCGGTGGAGGACTTCGAGAAGGCGACAGCGGACGCGGAGGCGGGCCGGGTGGCCCGGGGGGTGCTGACGTTCTAGTGCCGCGGCAGGCGACGTTTGCGCGGCGGGGCGCACGTTGCCTGCCGGGGCACTAGCCGTGCCGGGCGGCTCCGAGGCGCTGTGGGGTCCCGACGACCCCCGGTCCGCTGTCGCCGGTCCGGAAGGTGCGGCGGTAGGCGGTCGGGGTGACCCCGAGTGCCGTCTGCAGGTGCTGGCGCATCGACTGGGCCGTGCCGAAGCCGGCGTCGCGGGCGATCTGGTCCACCGACAGGTCGGTGGATTCCAGCAGGTGGCGGGCCCGTTCCACGCGCTGCTGGGTGAGCCACTGGCCGGGGCTGACGCCGGTCTCCTCGCGGAAGCGGCGGGTGAAGGTGCGGACCGACATGGCCTCCTGCTCGGCCATGTCCCGCAGCTGGATCGGCTCGTGCAGACGGCCCAGCGCCCAGGCGCGGGCGGTCGTCGTGGTGGCCAGTTGCGGTTCGGGCAGCGGGCGGTGGATGTACTGCGCCTGCCCGCCGTCGCGGTGCGGCGGTACGACGGTGCGGCGGGCCACCTCGTTGGCGACGGCCGTGCCGTGGTCGCGGCGCACCATGTGCAGACACAGGTCGATCCCGGCCGCGACGCCCGCCGAGGTCAGTACGTCGCCGTCGTCGATGAACAGGACGTCCGGATCGACCCTGATCCGTGGGAACAGCCGCTGGAAACGGTCGGCGTCGGCCCAGTGCGTGGCCGCGGGGCGGCCGTCGAGGTGCCCGGCGGCGGCCAGCACGTACCCGCCGGTGCAGATGGCGGTGAGCCGGGTGCCGGGCCGGATCCGGGCGAGGGCGGCGGCCAGTTCGGGGGTGAGGACTCCCTCCTCGTAGACCGGGCCGAGTTCGTACGAGGCCGGGACGACGACGGTGTCCGCGGTGGCCAGGGCCTCCGGCCCGTACCGGACGTCGATCGCGAAGTCGGCGTCCGTCTCGACCGAGCCCGGCGGGCGGATCGAGCAGGTGACGACCTCGTACAGGTGCCGACCCCGGGCGTCCTTGGGACGGCCGAAGATGCGGTGCGGGATGCCCAGTTCGAAGGGGAGGAGTCCGTCGAGGGCGAGGACGACGACGCGGTGCGGGCGGAAGCCGGTGGCCGGTTCGGATGCCGATTGCATGGCCCGATCCTAACGAATGCTGTCCTTCGGGCCACTCGCTCGGACGGCGTCCGAAAAGGAAGCTCTATGGCGTGACCCAGACAACCGACGCCGCGGCCGCCGCGACGGCACCCGAGCCGACCCGATCCCGTCGTATCCACCGCGCCTGGTTCGTCGCCGCCGTCACCTTCGTGACGATCATCGGCGCCGCCGCCTTCCGTTCCCTGCCCGGGCTGCTCATCGACCCGCTGCACGAGGAGTTCGGCTGGTCGCACGGCACGATCGGGGCCGCGGTCTCCATCAACCTCGCGCTGTACGGACTCACCGCTCCCTTCGCGGCCGCGCTCATGGACCGCTTCGGCATCCGGCGGATCGTCGCCGGCGCCCTCACCGTGATCGCGATCGGTTCCGGCCTGACGGTCTGGATGACGGCGGCCTGGCAGCTGCTGCTGTGCTGGGGCCTGCTGGTCGGCCTCGGTTCCGGCTCGATGGCGCTCGCCTTCGCCGCGACGGTCACCAACCGCTGGTTCACCACGCGGCGCGGCCTGGTCACCGGCATCCTCACCGCCGCCTCCGCCTCCGGCCAGCTGATCTTCCTGCCGCTGCTGTCCTGGATGGTGGAGGCGCACGACTGGCGCCCGGCGGCCGTCACGGTGGCCCTCGCCGCCCTCGCGGTCGTCCCCTTCGTGTGGCTGCTGCTGCGCGACCATCCGGCCGACGTGGGCCTCGCGCCGTACGGTGCCGAGGAGTTCGTGCCCAAGCCCGAGCCGGTCACCGGTGCCGCCCGCCGCGCGGTCACCGTCCTGTTCAAGGCCGCCCGCACCGGCCCGTTCTGGCTGCTGGCGGGCACCTTCGCGATCTGCGGCGCCTCCACCAACGGCCTGGTCCAGACCCACTTCGTGCCCGCCGCCCACGACCACGGGATGCCCGTCACCGCGGCGGCCTCGCTGCTCGCGGTCATCGGTGTGTTCGACGTGGTCGGCACGGTGGCCTCGGGCTGGTTCACCGACCGCTACGAACCGCGCCGGCTGCTCGCCGTCTACTACGCGCTGCGCGGCATCTCCCTGCTCTTCCTGCCGATGCTGCTCGCGCCGAGCGTGCGCCCGCCGATGCTCTTCTTCATCGTCTTCTACGGCCTCGACTGGGTCGCCACCGTCCCGCCGACCGTGGCGCTGTGCCGTGAGCAGTACGGCGAGGACAGCGCGATCGTCTTCGGCTGGGTCCTCGCCTCGCACCAGGTCGGCGCCGCGCTCGTGGCCTTCCTCGGCGGCGTGGTACGGGACGTCTTCGGGACGTACGACATGATCTGGTACGCCTCCGGGGCGCTGTGCGCGGCGGCGGCACTGATGGCGCTGGTGATCCGGCGGCGCACGGTCCCGCCCGTGGGGCGACTCGCGGTGGCGGGCTGAGCAGACGGGCCGGTCGACGGGCCGGTCAGATGAAACGGCCCCTGTGGAACAGCAGGGGCCTCGCGTCCCCGGTGCCCGTGCCCAGCGCGTCCACCCGTCCCACCACGATCAGGTGGTCGCCGCCCGTGTGCACCGCGTGGATCGTGCAGTCGATCCACGCGAGCGCGCCCGAGAGGCGCGGGGAGCCCGACACGGGCGCCGCGTCGTAGGCGACGCCGGCGAACTTGTCGGTGCCGCTGACCGCGAAACCGCGGCACAGCTCGCCCTGGTGGGCGCCCAGGACGTTCACGCAGAAGGCGCCCGCGCGCGCGATGCGGGGCCAGGTCGCCGACGTACGGCCGACCATGAAGGCGACCAGGGGCGGATCGAGGGACAGGGAGGAGAACGACTGGCAGGCGAAGCCGGCGGGACCCGCGGCGGCGTCCTCGCCGTCGGCGGCGGGTGCCGTGACCACGGTGACGCCGGTCGCGAAGGTTCCCAGTACCCGTCGGAACTCGGCCGGGGCGAGCGGCGCACGCTCGTCCGCGCGGACGCACCGCAGGTCCGGGCGCGGCAGCGGCTCCACCGGAGCGGGTGTGACCCCGGCCGACCTGAGGTAGCGGACGGCGGCTTCCGCTGTCCCTGCTTGTCCCATCACGTCCCCCATTGAAGCTGACGGGGCGTCAGATGGGAAGGGTCAGCGGCCCCTGTACTCCGGGCTCCGGCGCTCCACGAAGCTCGCCACTCCCTCCCGCGCGTCCGCCGTCGTCATGTTGATCTCCTGCGCGGCCGCTTCGGCGGCGAAGGCGGCGGTGCGGTCGGTGTCGAGGGAGGCGTTGACGAGCTGCTTGGTCAGGGCGAGGGCCCGGGTCGGGCCGGCGGCCAGCCGCTCGGCCCAGGCACGTGCCGTCTTGTCCAGCTCCCCGTCCGCGAGGACGCGGTTGACGAGGCCGAGGCGTTCGGCGTCCGAGGCGGTGAGCGCGTCCCCGAAGAACATCAGCTCCTTCGCCCGCCGCGGGCCGATCAGCCGGGGCAGGAGGTAGGCGCCGCCGCCGTCCGGGACCAGTCCACGGCGCACGAACACCTCGATGAACCGCGCGGACTCCGCCGCGAGTACGAGGTCGCAGGCGAACGCGAGATGGGCACCGAGGCCCGCCGCCGTGCCGTTCACGGCGGCCACCACCGGCTTCTCGCAGTCGAGCACGGCGGCGATCAGGCGCTGGGCGCCGAGGCGGATGGTGCGGGCCACGTCACCGGGCGCCCCTTCCCCGACCCCGGAGGCACCACGCAGGTCCGCGCCCGCGCAGAAGCCGCGACCGCGTCCGGTGAGGACGACGGCCCGTACGTCCGGGTCGGCGGAGGCCTGCGAAAGCAGCAGGACGAGACGTTCACGCAGGTCGGGGGTGAGGGCGTTGAGGGCCTCGGGCCGGTTGAGAGTGATACGGGAGACGTGATTGTCAGTGGCCTGCTGTACCAATGAATCGACGGATTTTTCCGTCGCGACGGACTTTTCGGGGGAGGAAGTCATGGGGGTACTCCGCTTCTTGGCGCCACTGGTCATGACCTGGCCGTCGGCTGTGCTGGCACTGTTGCCTGTCGGGGCACTAGCGCTGTTCGGGGCCCGGTCGGCACACCGCCAGCGCGTCCAGCGCCACCGCTCCCTGCCCTCTGGGCAGGACCATCAGCGGATTGATGTCGAGCTCCGCGAGGTCCTCGCCGAGTTCAAGGGCCATCCGCTCCACCCGCAGGACCACTTCGACGAGCGCGTCGAGATCCGCAGGGGGGCGTCCTCGCACCCCGTCGAGGAGCGCCCGCCCGCGCAGTTCGGCCAGCATGTCCCGCGCCTGCTCCTCACCGAAGGGCGGCACCCGCACGGCCGCGTCCCGCAGCACCTCCACGAGCACCCCGCCGAGGCCGACGGTCACGGTGGGCCCGAACAGCTCGTCATGGGTGACGCCGACGACCATCTCGACCCCCCGCTCCACCATCTGGCACACCAGGACGCCGTCCAGCGCGACACCCTCGTAGCGCGCGATGTCGGTCAGCTCGCGGTAGGCGTCGCGGACCTGGCTGGCCGAGGTCAACCCGATCTTCACCAGGCCCAGTTCGGTCTTGTGGGCGATCTGCGCGCCGGACGCCTTCATCACCACGGGGTAGCCCACCAGACCGGCCGCCCGTACGGCCGCCGCCGCGCTCGTCACCAACTGCTCGCGCGGCACCCGTATGCCGTACGCCCGCAGCAACTGCTTGGCCGCGTGCTCGCTCAGCTGCTGCCCGGGCCGCATCAGCGCCTGCGCCTTGCGGAAGGAGGGCGAGAGGGCGCGGGCCGCCTCGTCGAAGGGGGAGCGGTAGCCGGTCACGAAGCGGTGATGGCCGAGGTAGGCGCGGACGGCGGTGACGCAGTTCGCCGCGGTGCGGAAGGTGGCCACCCGCGAGGAGCCGAGCAGCACCTCGCGGTACGCCGGCTCGGTGCCGACCGGCGACCCCCACACCACGCAGACCAGCTTGTCCGTCCGCTCGGCCGCGTCCACCAGGTCCTGGACGAGCTTGTCGCTCAGCGGCGGGAAGGGTCCGGTGATCGGGCAGATCAGCACGCCCACCTCGGGGTCGTCGAGGATGGCGTCGATGATCTTCCGGCCGCGCCAGTCGCCGACCGGATGGCCGCCGTTGTCGACGGGGTTGGCCACGCTCAGGTACTCGGGTATCCACTGGTGCAGCGCCGCCTGCCGGTCCTGCGACAGCACCGGCAGGTTCAGTCCCGCCCCGGTCGCCAGGTCCGCGAAGTGCGCGCCCGTGCCGCCCGAGATCGAATAGACGACGACCCCGTCGGCGCGGGGCGGCTTCGCCCGGGCCAGCAGGGCGCTGGTGTCCTGGAGTTCGTCGAGCCCGTCGACGCGGATCACGCCGTACTGCCGCATCGCCGCGTCCACCACCGCGTCCGCGCCGGTCAGTTTGCCGGTGTGTGAGGCGGCGGTGCGGGCGCCGGTCTCGGTGCGGCCGACCTTGACGGCGACGACCGGCACCCGGCGCCGGGCGGCGCGGTCGGCGGCGAGCAGGAAGGAGCGGCCGTCCTTCAGTCCCTCGACGTAGCAGGCGATGGCGCCGACCTCCGGCTGCTCGGCGAAGTAGGAGATGAAGTCGGCGGTCTCCAGATCGGCCTCGTTGCCGGTGGGCGCCCAGTGGGAGAGGCGGATGCCGAGTTCCTGGAGGGCGAAGACGGGCCGCCCCTGGTGCCCGGACTGGGTGATCAGGGCGATCGCGGGCCCGTCGAGGTCGTCCCGGAACCGCTCGAAGGCGTTGAGGTTGGTGTTGGGCCCCAGCAGCCGGGTCCCGGACCGTTTCACGGCGGCGGCGAGCCGGGTCTGGGCGGCCGCGCCCTCCTCGCCCGTCTCGGCGAAGCCGGCGGCGAAGACCACCGCGAATTTCACCTTGGCCTCGCCGAGTTCCTCGATCAGCGGGAGCGGGTCGGCAACCAGCAGTACGGCGAGATCGACCTGCTCGGGCAGGTCGGCGACGGAAGGGAGGCAGGGGATGCCGAAGACGGACGGGCGGCTCGGATGCACGGGGTGCAGCCGGGCTCCGACCCGCTCGGCCCAGGCGATCAGCTGCCGGGTGACACCGGTGTTGGGCCGCCCCTCGGCGTCCGAGGCGCCGACGACGGCAACGGATTCGGGCCGGAAGAGGCGGTCCAGATCAGGGACGTCGCAGTACAGCGGCCGACCGCTGACGTCGAGGTCGTCGACGTCGGCAGGTCTGCCGTGGACGGCGGGCCCGGGTTGCTCGCCACAGGCGATGACCCGGGCCCGGCGGGAGTCGGTGGTGAGAGTGCCGTGGGTTGATCCAAGCATCTGTCCGCCCGCTTTTTGTGTGACAGCCGATAACTGACGCTCTGTCAGATTAACGAACTGACGCCGCGTCAGGAACGGCTGTGCACGCAAAGTTGAAGACCGGGCGGCCCGTACGGCCCACGGCACCGGTTCACAGCGCCGCGAGTACCTCCTTGGCCACCCGCTCGCCCGAGCGCACCGCCCCGTCCATGAACCCGTTCCAGTAGGTCGAGGTCTCGGTCCCGGCCCAGTGGATACCCCCGACCGGCTTGCGCAAAGCGGCCCCGTACTCCGTCAACACCCCGGGTGGCGCGAAAGCGACCGGTCCGCCCCGGGAGAACCCCTCGTTGTCCCAGCGCTGGAGCACGAAGGAGGTGGGCGACTTGGCCTTGTCGCCGAAGTACGTGGCGTAGTCCTTCAGGACCGCCGCCCTGACCTCGTCGGTGCTCGCCGCGTCGTACTCCCGCATCTCGTCGGCCTCGATGAAGCCCATCAGCGCGCCGTAGGAGGCGTCGGGCGGCGAGTTGTCGAACGTGGACCGGGCGAGGCCGGTGTCGCTGACGACCTGCCCGTTGAGTCCGTCGGCCCGCCAGAAGGGGGTGTCGTAGACGGCGATGGCCTTGCCGATCGACCCCATCGGCATCCGCTGGGTCAACTGGTCGCGCGCGGCCGGCAGCAGCGGGTTGTAGGAGATGCGCGCGGCCAGCGGCGGCGGCACGGCGACGATCGCCCGGCGGGCGGTCACGGTGATCCCGTCGGCGGTCACGGTGTACGTGCTGCCGGATTTGTCGATCGAGCGGACCGGCGCGTTCAGCACCACCCGGTCGCCGAGGGTGGCGGCCAGCTTGACCGGCACCCGCTGCGAGCCGCCGACGAAGCGGGACTCCTGGGCGCCGCCCGCGGTCTCGGTGAGCCGCTCCAGGGTGCCGGGGTTGGACTCGTTGCCGGCGGCGGCGATGTAGAAGAGGACGTAGAGGAGGGAGAGTTCACGCGGCTGCGCGGAGAAGATCGACGTACAGGCCACGTCGAGGAGGAACTTGGCCGAGGGGACGATCGCGTTGGCGTTCAGCCAGGACTCGAAGGTCTGCCGGTCCCACTCCGCGGCCTTGGCGGCCGTCCAGGGGGCGTCGAGGGGGACCTGCTTGGCCATGTCGTCCAGCGAGGACTGCACGATGGCGGCGTTGGCGAGCCCGGCCACGTCGACCGGCGGGACCGAGCCGAGCAGTCCGTCGGTGGCGTAGGGGGACTTCTTGCCGTCCTTGTAGAGGAGGTTCTTGCCGGTGTTGTAGGTCGTGAAGGTCGCCACGCCCAGGGAGTCGGCGAGTGCCTTGATGCGGTCCTGGGTGGGGCCGATGAACTCGCCGCCGCCCTCGGTGACACCGCCGTTGGCCAGCGGAAGGTTCACGACCCGGCCGCCGACGCGGTCGCGGGCCTCCAGGACGACCACGGTCTTGCCGCCGGCCACCAGGTCGCGGGCCGCGACGAGTCCGGCGAGACCACCGCCGACGATCACGACGTCCGCGTCGCGGGTGGCCGCGGCTGCCGTGGTGGCGGTGGCGCCGGTGAGGGCGACCGCCCCGGCGGCCGCCGCGGCGCCGCCGAGCAGGGTGCGCCGGGACAGGGCGTCGGGCCGGCCGGATATGCGGGGGGAGAGCTGTCTTTCGCGTGCCACGTGCATCCTCCGTCGAGAGCGAGAGGTGGGGTGGAGCTAGAAAGGTGAGCAGTATTCACATTCTGGCCCCGTGCGGTGGCGCGGTACAACGCTCCTGCCACATCTGACGCAGGAGTAACAAGAGCGATACTGAAGGGAGTTGAGGCTTTCTACGTCCGTTCGGGTCTTTCTGCGTCCGCCCGGTCCGCTCGGTCCGGTCGGCTCGGCCCGGGTATGGTCGGCTTGGCTCCGGTCCGGTCGGCTCAGCCCGGGTCCGTTCGGGTCTGCCCGGTCCGGTCGGCTCAGCCCGGCAGACGGGACAGCTGCCCCGCGCCCGCCTTCACTCCGGCCCTGGTGACCGCCTTCGCGATCCTCTCGGCGTCGATCGCCAGCTCGCGGAGTGTGCCGCTGATGGGGGTGGTGAAGCCGGTGAAGTACAGGCCGGGCGCGTTCTTCGGGGCGCGGGCACCGTGGGCGACCGGCCTGCCGTGCTCGTCCAGCACGTCGAGGTGCCCGACGAGGCCCTCCAGGGCGCGGACGTAACCGGTGGCCGCGATGACCATGTCCGGTTCGACGCGGGCGCCGTCGGCGAGGACCACCTTGCCGTCCTCGAAGGCGTCCACGGCGGCCACGACCTCGACGCGGCCCTTGCGGACGGCGTCGATGAGCCCGACGTCCTGCACCGGGATGGCCCCCTCCTTGACCCGGCTGTAGAGGCCGGTGGCGGGGCGGGGCAGGCCCTGGGCGGACAGGTCGGGCACGGCGAGCCGGCACATCAGCCGGGCCAGCCGGTCGACGAGGCCGACCGGCAGCCGCCGTACGAGGACACCCGTGTACTGGGCGGCCCAGCCGGCGGTCGAGCGGCGCACGATGTGCGGGACGGTGCGGACGGACAGCCGTACCCGGGAGGCCCCGCCCTCCACCAGGTCGACGGCGATCTCCGCGCCGGTGTTGCCGACGCCGACGACGAGGACGTCACGGCCGGCGTAGGGGTGGGGGTCGCGGTAGTCGCCGGCGTGCAGGAGCTCGCCGGTGTACGTGTCGCGGCCGGGCCAGTCCGGGAAGTGGGGGGTGTGGTTGTAGCCGGTGGCGACGACGACCGCGGCGCCGGTCAGTTCGCGGCCCCCGGTCGCGTGCAGCAGCCAGCCGGTGCCGTCGGGGGAGCGCTCGACGCGGGAGACCTCGACGCCGGTCACGATTTCCAGTTCGTGGACCTCGGCGTACTTCTCCAGGTACCGCACCACGTCGTCCCGGGACGCCCACCGTCCGAACCGGCGGGGCATCGGCAGTCCGGGCAGGGCCGACAGACGCCGGGTGGTGTGCAGGTGCAGCCGGTCGTAGTGGCGCCGCCAGGACGCTCCGACGCGGTCGGACCGCTCCAGTACGACGGCTCGTACGCCCCGGGCGCGCAACGCGTACGCGGTGGCGAGTCCGCCCGGCCCGCCGCCGATGACGTACACGGGGCGGTCTGCGTGGTGCGGGGACGCAGGAGGGGGCGTTGTGGAGTCGGCCATGAGCGCGAGCGTAATCACGCAGGTGGTTGATGGGTCTCGGTCAAGAGGGGATCTGGTTGCGGATCGATCACGCTTGGGGGAGACCGGGGTGGGACCGGTGACGTACCTCACCCGGTCGTGGACGTACGGAGGAGAAAACGACGCCCGGCCAGGGTGGACCCTGGCCGGACGTCGCGGGCGGACGGCGTCAGCAGCTATGACGGGAAACCGACGCCACCGCGCTCGGGGGGCTTCGACGGGAGACCCGGCGAGAGGCCCGGGAGGGGCCTACTTCCTCTTGCCCTTGTAGCCGCTCACCTTGGCGATCCACTTGATGAAGTCGCCCGGGTCGGTGTTGGAGCCGTGCCCCTCGTCCCAGTAGTAGAGGTGGTTCACGTCGTCGCCGAGGTTGTCGGCGGCGGCCGCGATGTTCGCGGAGACCGTCAGCGAGGTGTCGGAGTCCTTGGTGCCCAGGCGGATCCACCAGTGCCTGGAGCGGCCCGGGTTCTCCTTGCCCAGGTGGTACATCGGGTTCATCAGCCGCAGCATCTCGGGGATGTCGCTGTCGAGGCGCCTGGCGGTGAGGCCGGTGGTGTCGCTCTTGAGGCTGTACGCCGTGAAGTGGCGGGACACGGTGGTGCCCTTGCCGAACTCGTTGTTCTCGCCGGCGGACAGGTCGAAGGCGTCGAAGGCCGGGGTCGTCTTCTTGCGGGCGCCGACGTGGGTGAGGAAGTCGGCCCAGGAGAAGGTGGCCTTGCCGCCGGCCCAGGTGATGAAGGTGTTGGCGGCGAGGTAGGTCGCGCGGTCGGAGGCCGACAGGGCCGCCAGATAGGTGGTGGCCGAGGGCTCCAGGTACTGCTTGACCAGGTACTCGTCGTAGTTGCGGGCGTTGAGCGGCCCGAAGCCGTCCAGGCCGCGCAGCTTCAGGGCGGCCTGGTACTCGGCGAACTGCGACTGGAGCGCCTTGGAGACCGTCTGGTCGACGACCTTGCCGGTGCTCGCGGTGACGTTGGAGCCCCAGTTCCACTCGTAGGCGCCGTCGGCGTGCTCCAGGTCGGTGATCGGGCACCAGGCGCCGGTGGCGAAGATCGCGTCGGAGGCGTCGGCCGCGCCGAGCTCCTTGAGGTACGTGTCGTAGATCCGGCTGTCGCCGGACGCGCCGAGCAGCGAGGACAGGGCGCCGCCCGCGCTGACGCCGGAGGAGACGATCCGGTCGGTGTCGCCCGGGATGACACCCTTGTTGGCACGGACGTACCGGACGGCGGCCTTGAGGTCGACGATCGCGGCCGGGGCGACGCCGTAGTACTCGCCGTCGGAGTCCTTGAGGGTACGGCCGCGGGCGCCGGGCTCCACGACGACGTAACCGGCCGCCAGGGCGAGCTTCGGCAGGCTGACCATCTCGCCGCCGTTCACCATCGCGTTGCCACCGGACTGCACCTCACCGGTGCCGGTGCCGGTGCCGCTGGAGGCGGAGGCGGAGGCGGAGGCGGAGGGTGCGGCGGAGGCGGAGGCGCCAGGGGCTCCGCCTCCCGGTATGCCGGTCATGCCGCCACCACCGACGCCGGTCGCGTCCGCGACGGAGGAGGGCATGTAGCCGCCGACCGCGTTGGCGAACAGGATGGGCGCGCCGCTCGCGTCCACGGCGGTGCCGTCGATCTCGACGGGGACGCTGACGTTCAGGCTCTGATACGCCTCGTCCACCGGGTTGGCGACGTAGGTGACGGCCTTCCAGAAGTGGTAGGTCACGTCGTGCTCGGTGCCGGCGGCGTCGGTGATGGTGGTCGTCAGCTTCGTGTAGCCGTCGGGGTCGAAGGCCAGGGCGCCGGAGGCCTTGGAGGTGCTTTTGCTTCCGGCCGCCTGCGCGCTCAGTGCGATGCCGCCGACCGCCGCGACGCCCGCGGTGGCCCCGATCCCCATGACGACGGTCCTGCGCTTCACTGCCCGGTGCTTCACGGTGGTGCCCCTCTGGTGTCCACGGCGGGTGCTGGATTCGACCTTGCGGAAGCGAACGTAATGAAGTGTCGCCAAGATTGCCAACAATCCTGTCTGATTCATTGTGGACGCACAGTTTCATGGCCGGCGCACAGGAATTCCCGGCCACTTCGGGGGTGCGGAAGCCGTCCCCGGGGCCTCCTCCATGGATCGAGGGGGTTGCGGAAGTCCGCCTCCATCCGCTGAACTGACGTACCGTCAGATTCGGTGGTGTCGGGAGGGCTCATGGACACGATCTGGCTCACCGGGGCGCAGTGGCTGGCCGTGCTACGCGTCGGAGTCGGCCTGTGGTGGCTGGAGAGCTGGCGCCACAAGGACAAGAAGGGCTGGTTCGAGCGCGGCACCGGCATCGCGTGGGCGGCGGACGTGGCGGCGAAGCACCGGTGGAACGCGGTGCGCTCCGGCTTCCAGACCGTGGTCGCGCCCAGGCCGCGCACGATGGCGTACGTCGTGGTGTACGCCGAGCTCGCGGTGGGCCTCGGCCTGGTCGTGGGGTTCCTGACCCCGGTCGCCCTGCTCGGCGGGCTGGCCCTGAACGCGCTGTACTTCGCGCTCATGATCCACGACTGGGCCGAGCAGGGGCAGAACGCGATGATGGCGCTGATCTCCGCCGTCGCCCTGTTCGCGATGTCCTGGCAGACGTGGTCGGTCGACAGCGCGCTCGGGCTGTTCTGATGAGCGCGGACCCGGGCGTACGGCCGGACCCGCCTGGGCCGGGCCGACGCCCGGCCCCAGCCGAGAGGGGCGCACGCCCGGATCCCGCGAAGCCCGGGCAGTCGTATCCCTCGAAGTCGGATCCCTCGAAGTCGGACCCCTCGAAGTCGGATCCCCCGAAGTCGGATCCCCCGAAGCCGGGTCCCCCGAAGCCGGATCCCGCGAAGCCGGACGCCCGGTTCGACCTGCCGGAGCCGGATGCCTTCACGCGGACCTACTGGGACGCGGCGGCCGCGGGACGGCTGCTGCTGCGCCGCTGCGAGGCGTGCGGGCGCGCGCACCACTACCCCCGGGAGTTCTGCCCGTACTGCTGGAGTGAGGACGTGACCTGGGAGGAGGCGAGCGGCCGGGCCACGCTGTACACCTGGTCCGTCGTCCACCGCAACGACCTGCCGCCCTTCGGCGAACGCGTGCCGTACGTCGCCGCCGTGGTCGACCTCGCGGAGGGGCCGCGGATGTCCACCGAGCTGGTGGAGGCGGGGGAGCCGCGGGCGGGGCTGGAACTGCGGGTCGCCTTCCGGGAAGGCGTGCCGGTGTTCCGGTCCGCGTGACGGCGGTGCCGCTCAGCCTCCAAGGTCGCGGGGTCGGACCGAGGTGTTGAATGGCCGGATGACCGACACCCGCGAGCCGCACTCGATCCCTCTCACCACCAGTCTCCACGGCCACGGTCTGACCCTGCGTACCTGGGACCCGGAGTCCGCCACAGACGTGGCCGCGTGGCTGCGTGCGCACACCGACCCGGACTTCCTGCGCTGGAACACACCGTTGCGGACGATCGAGGACACCGCGAGCGCGCGGGCGTCACTCGACGCCAGGGCCGCGGACGTCGCGACCGGACGGGCGATGACCTTCTGCGTCACGGACGCCGGCGACGGGACGATTCTCGGGCAGGTGTCCGTGAACGCCATCGACCGGATCTTCAGCTGCGGCGTCGTCGGCTACTGGGTCCTGCCGGAGGCCCGTGGCCGGAACGTCGCCGCCCGCTCCCTGTTGCTCGCGGCACGTTGGGCGTTCACCGAAGTCGGCCTGCACCGGTTGGAGTTGGGCCACGGCATCGGCCATGAGGCGTCCTGCCGGGTCGCCGAGCGGTGCGGTTTCCGGTACGAGGGGACCCTGCGCGGCGCGATGTGGGAGGCGAACCGCAGGGACGCCTTCCGGGACGCCCACCGCCACGGCCGACTGGCCACGGACCCGGAGCCGCAGGCGCCGTGACGGCGGGCTCGGCCCGGCGCCTTCCTGATGCGGCGGGGTCAGCGGGCGGCGAACTGGGAGCCGGTCTTCTGGACGACGTTCGGGCTCACCGCGATCGAGTCGAAGGTCAGTTGTTCTCCGTAGATGTCCGTGATCCTGATCGCGCCGCCGCAGCCGGCGCCCTGCTCGGAGAGGAAGTAGTTGTAGCCGGTGCGGGGTAGTTGCCGCCAGGTGCTGCCCGTACGGACCTCCAGGCGGGCCAGCGGATTGCGGTGGCCGAGGGCCTGGATGCCGCACCAGTAGCGGCTGGAGCCGGTCTTGTACCGGATCGACACCGTGTCGGACGTGGCCGGGCTCAGCAGACTCCAGCTGACCGGGATCTGGCCGGCCGAGAGCGCGGCGAGCTTGGCGAAGGCCTGCTTGCTGAGGTCCAGTTGGCCGGGCCGACAGGGTGCCGGGCACTCGTTGACGATCCGGACGGTGATGCTCGCGCCGCCCGCCGCGCGGACCAGCACGTACGCTCCGCACGCCTTCGACGTCTCGTAGTCGGCGGTGTTCATCGCCGCGACCATCATCGTGTCGCTCGGACCGAACGAGCAGGCACCGTCGCCGGTCCCGGCGTCGTAGTGGGTGGCGACGCCCTGGTAGGTCGTCTTGGGCCGGATGCGTCCCGCGAGCGGTGCCGAGGCGGACCCCGTCCTGGTGGCGGTCTCGGCGGACGGCCGGGCCGAGGCGGTGGTCCGGGCGGCCGACGGGGAGGCCTTACGGCTCTTCTTCGCGCTCGGCGACGCCGAGGACGGCTTCGCGGAGGACGCGGAGGCCGACGGGGACGGCGACGGTGACGCCGTGGGCGACTCGCTCGCCCGTGCACCGGTGACGGACGTGGCGGCGGTGCGTGCGGCCTTGTCCTCCCCACCGGGGTGGAAGGCCACGACCAGCGACACGACGAGCGCTACGGCCGCCACGGCGAGGGCGGAGACCCAGGCCGTGCGGCGCTGCGGGCGGGAACGGCGGCGGTGTGAAGGGGTTGCCACGGACGAGTCCTTAGGGCTCGTAGCGAAACAAGTTATGAATCAGTCGCGCGGCGCGTACGTTTCCTGCTATGCCGATCGATATGGAGTCCCTGGCCCGGCGCTACGAGGCGATCCGGGATCACCTGACCGAGCGGCAGCGACGGTTGTGGCTCGGCAACGAGGCTCGTGAGCTGGGTGGCGGCGGTGCACGGATCGTCTGTGAGGCGACCGGGGTGTCCCAGGACACGATCCGACGGGGCCGCGGGGAACTGGACGATCCGCAGCCGCTGGCGGTCGGGCGGTCCCGGGGGCCGGGAGGCGGCCGCAGACGGGCCGAGGTCCTGGACCCGCAACTGGCCGTGGACCTGGATGCCCTGGTCGAGCCGGAGACTCGTGGTGATCCGATGAACCCGCTGCGCTGGACCACGAAATCGCTGTCGCACCTGGTTGCCGAGCTGGTCAATCGGGGACACCGGTGCACCGAGAACGTCGTGGCCCGACTGCTGCACGAGGCCGGCTACTCCTTGCAGGGCAACGCCAAAACCGTCGAGGGCAAGCAGCACCCCGACCGCGACGCCCAGTTCCGCTACCTCAACGATCAGGTCAGGGCGGCCCTCGCTGCCGGACAGCCCGTCGTGTCCGTGGACTGCAAGAAAAAGGAACTGATCGGGAACTTCAAGAACGTCGGCAAGGAATGGCGACCGCCTGGGGACCCGGTGAAGGTCAACGTCCACGACTTCCCCGGACCGGCCGGCAAAGCCATCCCCTACGGCGTCTACGACATCGGCGCCAACGCCGGCTGGGTCAGCGTCGGCATGGATCACGACACCGCCGCGTTCGCCGTGAACACCCTGCGGACCTGGTGGAACAACGTCGGCCGGGCCGCATATCCGCAGGCCACGACACTGACGATCACCGCGGACAGCGGCGGATCCAACGGCAGCCGACTACGGGCCTGGAAGACCGGGCTGGCTGCCCTCGCCGCCGAGACCGGCCTGTCGATCACCGTGCTGCACCTGCCGCCGGGTACTTCGAAGTGGAATCGCATAGAGCACCGGCTGTTCTCCGCAATCACCATGAACTGGCGCGGGACACCACTGACCAGCCACGAGGCCGCCGTTTCCCTGATCGGTGCGACGACGACCGAGACCGGCCTGACCGTGTCCGCGGCCCTGGACACCGGTGTCTACCCCACAGGCATCAAGATCAGCGACAAGGCCATGAAGGCCCTCCCGCTGACCCGTCACGAAACCCACGGCCAGTGGAACTACACCATCAGCCCACCCGCCGACACTCCCGAACCCGCAGACGTTAAATCACACTGAGCCCTTAGTTCAGGTGAGGCCCCGAGTATGGGAGCTTCCTCCCCTCAGTGGCCGCCGAACCCGAAAAGGTTGCCGTGACTTCAGCTACAGCAGGTGGTCCGTTGCCGGCCGTGTCGGTACCTATGCGGAAGCAGTTGTTTCGTTCCGCGCAGAAGGGCTCTTGGACGAGACCGACCACGCCGTCGCGGGCGTCCGTTTCCTTCTCCGCCTACCCGAGTCCACCGAGACGGAGGGCGTTCCTTATCTCGCTGAGCTTCGCGGTCGTCTCCGGGGTCCACTCCTTCGCCTGCTCACCGAGACGGAGGGCGTTCTCAATCTCGCTGAGTTTCGCGGAGGACAGGGCGCCCGCCCGCTCGATCAGGTCGTCCCGGGACACGGTGGTCAGCCACGTGCAAGGGGTGAAGCCCGGACGCGGGAACGCGAACCGAAGCACGCCTTCAAAGGGCAGTCCTTCCACGGCGCCTACTGCCACTTCGACGCCCAGACCGGTGATGTCGACACCCGCCCGAGCGACGACCTGCATCACCCGGATCCCGGACGCGTCGTCTCCCGACAGCAGCACGACCGGCCGCCGCTCGTCGAACTCCACCCACCAGACTTCGCCACGTTGCACATGTCCTCCTGACACAGGACGGCGGGCGGACGCTGCGCGACCCCGACGCGCTGTGGAGACGGGTGCGGCCACCCGTTGATCATCGGTGTGTGAAGACAAACGATCACGCGGTGGCGGCAGGTCACAGCGTAGACCCTGCCCGCTGGCAGGAGGCGTTCGAGGGTCTGATGAGCCGGATAGCGGGACGGTTCACACGGGTCGAACCCCGGTTCCGGGTCCGGAAGTTGGTGCTCGGACTGCTGTCGGTCCCTGGCCGCGCAGAGGTAGGGGGTTGGCCTCCGTGGCGCTGGGGTCAGGTTCGGTGAAGCGGCCGAGGGTGGGGTCGTAGTAGCGGGCGCCCATCTTGTACAGCCCGGTCGGGTCGAGGTAGGCGCCGGTGTAGCGGAAGGAAGCTTCCGGCCCTCAGTGGCCGTCGAACCCGAAAAGGTTGCCGTGACTTCGGCTACAGCAGGTGGTCCGCCTTGCCCGCCTTGATCTCCAGGATGAGGGAGCGGAGGGCCTGGTGGGTGTCGGTGAGGGGACGGTCCTCCTGCCCGGTGACGGCGATGTAGGCGTTGCCGGCCGGGTCGGTACCTATGCGGAAGCAGTTGTTGCCTTCACCGCAGAAGGGGTCTTCCCATGCGATTTCGGTGCTCATGTCTGTTCCTCAGAGGTCGCAGGCGATGTCGAGAATGAGGTCGCGTGAGGCTGCCGCAGGCAGTGACGTGTCGTCCATCCAGTCCAGATGCGCACGGTACTTGGTGAGCTGGGCGTCCGCGTTGGTGAATACCGGGCCGTGCGCGGAGTCCAGTTGCACGGTGTCGAGCTCGGCCACGGGTCCGTTCGCGTACAGCACCGCGTGGCCCGCCCCGGGGAATCCACTCACGCTGACCGGGATGACCCGTACCTCGATCCCGTCCTGTTCGGACCGTTCCGCGAGGTGCTTGAGCTGATCCCGGGTCACCTCGACGCCGCCGAACCTCATGCGCAGCGCCGCTTCGTGGACGTAGGCGAGGTAGGGCAGAGGCTCGGGCCGCTCGAAGACCTGCTGACGTGCCAGGCGGTGGGCCACCCGCAACTCGATGTCCAGTCTTCTGATCGGCGGAAGTACGGCGGTGAAGATCGCGCGGGCGTACTCCTCGGTCTGGAGGAGTCCGGGTACGTGCATGAACTGCACGGTGCGTACCCGTGTCGCGTGCCACTCCAACTCGGCGATGTCCAGCAGCCCGGCGGGCAGGGTGCCCCGGTACTGCTCCCACCAGCCCCGGGCCTTGTCCTCAGCGATGGCGACCAAGGCGTCGACGTAACGCTCGTCGGTGCAGGCGTAGTTGGAGGCGAGAGTGCGGATCCGCTCGGCGGTGAAGGGACGGATGCCCGACTCCATGTTGGACAGTCGGGTCCGGTCGATGCCGAGTAGTCCAGCGGCGTACTCCGTGGTGGCGCCCGCCGCGAACCGCATCTTCCGCAACTCCGCGCCCAGGCGCTTCTGTCGCTCGGTCGGCGTACTTCTCGTGGACATGCGGCCCCTTCGTGCGCTGTGGACGCCCCAAGTCTGCCGGGGGAGCACGATCAAGTCCATCAACAATGGAGGTAATTATCTCCATCGAGCTGGACACTGTTACCCCAGTATCTCTACAGTCAGTAATGGCTCGACTACAGAGCCGTCACGAAGCTTCCCGGAAGCGCATCACACGCGCCCGCCCGACGTCTCCTCCCCTGGGAGGGGTGGGCCCGTGTCAGGGAGACAGGCCACCGGGAGTTCCCTCCGCACACGACAAGGGAGTTGCCGTGCACCTCGACACCGGGTCCTGCCAGTCCCCGACCTCCGTCACCGCCGATACCCTCTCCGCCCCCACCCGCCCGGAGTCGCTCTCCTGTAGCTTCACGCTTCCCGCGACCCCGCGAAGTCCGGGCATCGCGCGCGCCGCGACCCGGACGGTTCTGCGGGCGCACGACCTGGCCGAGGTGACCGACGCGGCCGTGCAGGTGGTGGGTGAACTCGCCGCCTGCGCCTGCCTGTTCTCGCCCAGGGCGGAGCTGTACGTGTCGCTGCGCTATCGGTACGACGCCCTGCGCGTCACTCTCTACGACGGCCATCCACCGCACGCGGACGCGCGTCTGGGCGCGATCTGTGTCCTGTCGCGGCGGGTGTCGTTGCGCGTGCTGGACGGGGTGGTGCGGGACTGCCGCGGGGACTGGGGCATCGGCGGCGACCGGGAGCCCTGCGGAGGCACCCGCATGTGGGCGGTGCTGCCGCGCGCGGGGGCCTGCGGCTATCCGGGCGAGCGGAGCCCTCATGAGTGACGGGGCCCCGTGGAAGCCTTTTCGGTCTCTTTTGCGACTCTTTGAGCTTGTGCTGCTTCGTTCCTCGAAGGCTCATTGCAATCTTTTGGCCGGAATTACCGCGCTATGGGGTGTTGAAGGGGAGGGGCTGATTCCTGCACGCCTGTGAAGGAAGTTCGTGGGAACGGCACGGATCTTTGTGCGAATCCCGTGGCACCTTGTGGGCGCTCGGTGACCACTGGGGCCACCG
Source organism: Streptomyces sp. NBC_00289 (assembly GCF_041435115.1). NCBI lineage: Bacteria > Bacillati > Actinomycetota > Actinomycetes > Kitasatosporales > Streptomycetaceae > Streptomyces > Streptomyces sp. NBC_00289. The sequence goes on from NZ_CP108046.1 coordinate 5,715,226, forward strand.
GGGTCTGTCTTCCTGTGGGGGGAAGTCATGCACAAGCGTGCCTTCGGCATGTCCTTATGGCGTGCCCGTAAGAGATCAGCGGCTCTGACCGTCTCGGCGATGGTGGCCTCGGGGGCGCTGGCCCTCTCGGCGCTCCCGGCCGCGAGCGCGGTCGCCGACGACACGAAGCCCACGTCGGTGTGGGGTTCGGACAGTCCCGACTTCGAGATGCCGGCGGTGAAGGTCGGCCCCAACCGGCCGGTGAAGTCCGAACCGTCGCAGAATCCGACCGACGAGGTGTACGCGCCCTGGCTGCGCGAGCAGCGCGAACACGCCACGGGTGCACCGTCCGAGAAGGCCAAGTCCCGTAGCGGAGCGGCGGATACCTCGGTGACGTCGCTGGTGCCGGAGGGGCAGGGCAACGTGCCCTGGCACCGCTACACCAGCTTCGCCATCACCGACGCGCTGACCGCGAAGATCGACTACTCGACCGGCAACCTGATGCTGACGGCCACCGACTTCGACATCGCCGGGGTGGGACAGCGCCTGACGCTGGCGCGGACGTACAACTCGATGGACGCGCCGTGGGGGAAGGTCTCGCAGCGCTGGTGGCAGCAGTACGAGCGCTACCTGTCGATCTCCTCCACCGAGGTGGTCTTCTACGACGCCTCGGGCGCCACGGTCCGCTTCACCAAGAACAGCGACGGCTCCTTCACCACCCCGAAGGGCTACTCCGAGGACCTGAAGAAGAACGCGGACGGCACCTACACCCTGACGAAGTGGAAGTCGGGCGGCACGGAGACCTACGACGCGAACGGCACCCTGACGAAGGTCACCGACCGCAACAAGGGCACGGTCACCGTCACCCAGCACGACGAGGGCGGCGAGCACAAGGGATTCAAGCTGACCGAGACCCGCTCGGGCCGCTGGATCGACCTGCTGAAGACGGACGCCTCGCAGTGGCAGGCCAAGGACAACACCGGCCGTACCGCCGTCTTCAATCTCGACAGCGCGGGCAACCTGGCCGGCACCACGGACGCCGAGGGCAAGACGGTCACCTTCCGTCACGACACCTCCGGCCGCGTCGACAAGATCACCACCGCGGAGGGGCGGGTGACGGTCTTCACCTACGACGACGCCAACCGCGTCACCTCCATGCTGCGCGGCACCGGCTTCGACAGCGACGGCCACACCGGCCCGACCTGGACCTACGCCTACAGCGCCGACTCCCCGACGGCGGCCGGCACGACCACGGCCACCGACCCGGAGACGCACGCCACCAAGTACGTGCACGACGGCGACGGCCAGGTCACCGAGGTGACCGACGCGCTCGGGCACAAGCGTTCCACCAAGTTCGACGCCAACCACAACATCGACACCGCCACCGACGCGATGGGCTCGGGCACCACCCCGGGCAACGTCACCGACTACGGCTTCGACACGCGCAACAACCTGAAGACCGCGGTCGCGCCGACCGGCGGCGCGACCGTCAACAACTGGCAGACCATCGCCGGCGGCGACGCGCCCAAGGACTCCACCAACCCGGACGGCGAGAAGACCGCCTTCACCTACGACACGGCCGGCAACACCAAGACGGTCGCGCAGACCGGCACCGGCGGCGGCAGCGTCTCCCACGACTACAACCCCGCTACCGTCACCTGCGGCGGCTTCGAGGGCCAGCGCTGCGCGCAGAAGACGAAGATGACGTCGTCGAAGACGGTGGAGACCGACTTCCACTACGACACCAAGGGCAACCTGGACACGGTCACCCCGCCCGCGCCGCTGGCCAGGACGACGTACACCTACGACGACCTCGGCCGCACCAAGACCGTCACCGACGCCCGCAACGTGACGGTCACCTACACCTACGACAACCTCGACCGCATCCGCACCGTGACCTCGCCGAACACGGTGAAGGTCGAGTACTGGTACGACGGTGACGGCAACCTGACCCAGCGCTCGGACGGCACCGGCACGATCAAGTACGACTTCGACCCGCTGCAGCGCGAAACGGTCCGCCACCTCCAGGACGGTTCCCAGACCCTGCTGGCCTATACGGCGGCCGGCAACGTCGACTACTACCAGGACCCGGCCGGCACGGTCGACTACACCTGGAACGAGGTCAACAAGCTCAAGGAGCTGAAGGACCCGCAGGGCCGCGTGACCACGTACACCTACAACAACAACGACGTCCGCAAGACGACCACCTACCCCGGCGGCACGGTCCAGACGGTCAACGTCGACAAGTCCAGCCGGCCGGAGTCCATCAAGGTCACCTCCGACCAGGGCACCCTGGTCAACCTCGCCTACACCTACGGCTACGGCACCAACAGCGCCACCGACGGCAGCAAGATCCGCACCTCGACCGACAACGTGACCGGGCTGAAGCGGACGTACAGCTACGACGGAGCGGGCCGCTTCTCCTACGCCAAGGAGGAGAAGGCGGGCGCGATCGCCGACTCCTGGCAGTACTGCTACGACCTGGCCGGCAACCTCACCTCCCAGGGCACCGACCCCGGCTGCCCGCGCGGCACCACCTACACCTACAACGACGCCCAGCAGCTCACGTCCAAGTCGAGTTCCACCGGCACTTGGTCCTACGACAAGATCGGCAACGAGACCGCCGGCGCCTCCACCGACGACTACCTGCGCACCGTCGAGACCTGGTCGGACCACTCGCAGATGACGTCAATCACCGTCAACGCCAAGACGTACGCGGGCCAGTACGGCTCCACCGACCAGAGCGAACGCGTCAAGCTCGGGGACACGTTCTTCCACAACGGGCCGCTCGGCCTGTCCGCCACGTCGACTGCCGGCGTGGACATGGGCTTCAACCGGGAACCCGGGGGCACGTTGAACTCCATGACGACCGGGGGCAAGACCTACTTCTACCTGACCGACGCCATCGGCAGCGTGATCGGTCTCGCGGACGAGGACGGCAACAAGGTCGACACCTACACCTACAGCCCCCGCGGCGTGCGCATCCTCGCCCAGTCGACAGAACCGGTCGTCCAGCCCTACCGCTTCGCGGGCAACTACCAGGACCCCACCGGCCTTTACCACCTGCACGCCCGCTACTACGACGCCAATATCGGCCGCTTCACCCAGCCCGACCCCTCCGGCCAGGAACAGAACCCGTACCTGTACGCCGAGGGCGACCCGGTCAACCGCATCGACCCCAACGGCACGATCAGCCTCACCGGGGTCGCGGACGCACTCGGGCCGATCGGCGACGGCATCACAGGCGGCGTGCATCTCTTCCAGGGTGACACAAGGGGGCTCTGGGGCGACGTAGCTGGGGCGGTCGCAGGTGGGTTGGCCGCGGCGGCCTGCGGCGCCGCCGTGGCGGCATCGGCCCCTGCAACCCTCGGCGGATCTCTCGGAGCGGCCACCGGTTGCTACGCCATTTCATGGAGCGTCGGTCAGATCGCGTCAAACGCCGTAAGCGGTGGATAGGTAACTGAAAGGCGAATGCCGGGCGCTTCGCGCGCCCGGCATTCGCCCACACAGATTGGGGAAGAAGTGCCCGAGGTCGGTTGGTCCGTTGGTCAGCGCGCCGCGGTAAAACGATGGATGATGTTCGTCTACCTATTTGCTGTCGCGGGGCTTGTCCTGTCGATCCTTCTGATCGTCATGGGAAACAGCGGCGGTTGGATTCTGCTTGCGCTGACAGTGTGCATTGCCGGTGCGGCTCACATGTTTGTCGGGAACATCAGGAAACGTCAGCCCCGCTGACAACCACCAGTTCTGGGCGGTGCTTCACCGATGACGGGCCCATCAGTCGTCCAGGCCCGCAAGAAGAAGTAGCCCCGGCTCGGGCCGAACCTCCTGATAACGCGCGAATCCGTCGCTCACGGCCAGAGGAGTTCCCTGGTCCAGCTCTCCGTCTGGCGGCGGTATGTCAGCCGTACGTGACGGCGTCGGGGGTCGCCCTGGAAGAACTCGACCTCGTCCGGGCGTAGCCGGTACAGCGTCCAGGTCGGCGCCTCCGCCTCCGGTTCACGCTCCGCTCGTTCCCACGCCTCCCGCGACGCCCTCGCCAACTCCTCCACCGAGCCCAGCACCTCGCTCTGCCGTCCGGTCAGCGCGGACGCCAGCGCCCCCGTCGACCGGGCGTGCAGGTCGGCCTGTGCCTCCGTGTCGGGGGCGACGGTGACCGGGCCGCGCAACCGGACCTGGCGGCCCAGCAGCGGCCAGTAGAAGGTGAGCGCGGCGTACGGCCGGGTGGTGAGGTGGTGGCCCTTGCGGCTGGTGGCGTGCGTGGCGAAGGCCCAGCCCTCCGGGTCGGCACCGTGCAGCATCACGATCCGGGCGTCCGGGCGTCCCTCCTCGTCGGCCGTCGCCAGCGTCATCGTGTGCGGCTCTCGCTCGCCCGCCGCCACCGCCTCCGCGAACCAGGCGGTGAAGAGGGGCAGTGGTTCGGCGGGGGCCGCCGCCGGGTCGAAGGCCGGCAGGTCGGTCACCTCCGGGTCCCACACCCGCAGTGACCTCAGTAGCTCGTGAAGTTCCGTTCCCATGCCCCCAATGTCTCGTGGATCCGGTTCGGCGCGTACCTCGAAGGGATCGACGTCGCCGACAGGGGCCTGGGCGCGCCGAACATGACGAAGCCGCCCGCCTCACTTCCCCGAGGCGGGCGGCTGGTGCCGTAGGCGTGCAGAGATCGAGGTCGGCGACGGCGACAACGCGTCCTGGGCCGCTGGACGACACCGGCACGAAGCCGGCGGCGGGATTCGAACCCGCGTCACGCTCTTGACAGGAGAAGTAGCCGTTGCCTGCGCACCTGCACGTCGAGGACGGTAGCGCGGGGCGGGGCGGGCGTGCACGTGGGTTTTCGGGCGGCAGGGCACCCGTCGACCGGGTGACGGCGGGCCAGTGGCGTGGCGGGGGGCGGGTCGCATGCCCCGCGACCCGCCATGCCGCCGTCGCCGCGAGCCCGTCGCCACGCGCCGGGTCAGTCCCGCCCCAGCACCACCGTCCCCGCCGAGCAGAACCACCCGCCCGTGCCCGACGCCAGCCCGAGGCGTGGCAGGCTTCCGTCCGGGCGCCGGACCTGGCGTACACCGCCTTCCCCACGCAGCTGCCGTACCGCCTCCACCAGCAGGAACAGGCCCCGCATGCCCGGGTGTTGGGCCGACAGGCCGCCCCCGTCCGTGTTCACCGGCAGTTCCCCGCCCTCGACCCGCAGCCGGCCCTTCTCCACGAAGGCCCCGCCCTCGCCCTTCGCGCAGAAGCCCAGGTCCTCCAGCGTCACCAGGGTCATGTAGGTGAACGCGTCGTAGATCTCCGCGAAGTCCATCTCCTGTGGTCGTACCCCGGCCCGCCGGAAGGCCAGCCGTCCGCTCACCGCCGCCGGGGACACCGTGAAGTCGTCCCACTCCGACATGCTCGCGTGCGAGACGTGCTCGCCGGTGCCGAGGATCCACACCGGGGCCGTACGGCAGTCCCGTACGTACTCCTCGGCCGCGAGCAGGACCGCCGCCCCGCCGTCGGACCGCAGACAGCAGTGGAGCTTGGTGAAGGGGTCGGCGATCATCGGGCCGGACAGGACCTCGTCCACGGTGACCGGGTCCCGGAACATCGCCTCCGGGTTGAGGGCCGCGTTCGCCCGTGCCTGGACCGCCACCTCCGCGAGCTGCTCGATCGTCGTGCCGTACTCGATCATGTGCCGGCGGGCCGCCATGGCGTACTTGGAGACCAGCGTGTGGCCGTAGGGGACTTCGAACTGGAGGGGACCGCGGGCGCCGAAGGAGAGGTTTCCGGTCCGGCGGCCCGCCCTGATGTCGGCGCGGGCCGTCGAGCCGTAGACGAGGAGGACGGCGTTGGCGTGGCCGGCGGCGATCGCGTCCGCCGCGTGGGCCGCCATGACCTCCCAGGTGGAGCCGCCCACCGAGGTGGAGTCGACCCAGGTGGGGCGCAGGCCCAGGTACTCGGCGACCTCGACGGGGGCGAGAGTGCCCGTGCCGGCCGAGGCGAAGCCGTCGACGAGCCCGCGGTCCAGGCCGGAGTCGGTGAGCGCCCGGCGGGCCGCCTGGGCGTGCAGGGTGTAGGGGGTCGCGTCGTCCACGCGGCCGCAGTCGGAGAGGGCCACGCCGACGATCGCGACGTCACGGCCGTTCGGTCCCGCCATCATGAATCTGACGGTACATCAGATGTCGGTGGCGGCGGCAGGTGTCGTACCTCTGGGCATCCCGGGCGGTCCGCCCTAACATGACGGGCCGTCAGATCCGGAGGAGGTCCCCCATGGACGCCGGCTTCACCGCCGAGCAGCACGAGATCCGCCGCACCCTCCGCGAACTGCTGCACAAGCGCTGCGGAACGGCGGCCGAGGTGCGGGCCGCCGTGGAGAGCCCCGCGGGCCACGACCCCGCACTCTGGGGCACCCTCGCCGGCCGGCTCGGGCTGCCCGGACTGGCCCTGCCCGAGGCGTACGGCGGTGTCGGCTGCTCCGTCACCGAGCTGTCCCTGGCCGGCGAGGAGACGGGCCGGTTCCTCCTCCCCTCGCCCCTGCTCGCCACCGCCGCACTCGCCGCGCCCCTGCTGCTCGCGCTGGGGACCGAGGCCCAGCGGGCCGAACTGCTCCCGCGGATCGCCTCCGGCGCGCTCACCGCCGCCCTGGCCGTGCCCGGGGCGCAGCTCGCCACCGTCCTCACGCTCACCGGCCCCAACACCGGCGACTGGGCCGGCGGCGGACGGGCGGGAGGCGTGCAGGCCCGGCGCGCGGGCGAGGGCTGGCGGCTGTACGGGGAGGTCGACCAGGTGCTCGACGGGCACAGCGCGGGTCTGCTGGTGGTCGCCGCCCACGCCGGCGGCTTCGCCCGGTCGCGCACCCTGCTCTTCCTGGTCCAGGGCGACGCGGAGGGACTCGTACGGGTGCGACGGACCGCGCTGGACGCGACCCGCCCGCAGGCCCGTCTGCAACTACGCGACGTTCCGGCGGAGTTGCTGGGTGGCGGAGGGGGCGCGGAGGTCCTGGCCGGGCTCGCCCGGGTCGGTGACGGCGCCGCCGCCCTGCTGGCCTGCGAGGCCGTCGGGGCCGCCGACCGGGCACTGGAACGGACCGTGGCCCACGTCCGGCAGCGCGAGCAGTTCGGGCGGGCGATCGGGTCCTTCCAGGCGGTGAAGCACCGGCTGGCCGACGTGTACGTGCAGGTACAGGCCGCGCGCTCGGCGGCCTACTACGCGGCCTGGGCCGCCGGAGGCGGGGAGCGGGTCGGCGCTCTGGCCCTCGCGCAGGCCCTGGAAGCGCTGCGCACCGCCGCCGCCGAGGGCATCCAGCTGCACGGCGGCATCGGGTTCACCTGGGAGCACGAGGCCCATCTGTACTTCAAGCGCGCCAGCGGAGACGAACTGCTGTTCGGGCCGGTTCACCGGCTGCGGGAGCGGGCCGCCGCCGGAGCCCGTCTGTTCGAGACCCCGGAGGTGAGTGTGTGATGGCTGTCGGCGTGCGTGTGGTGCAGAAGGTGTCCTCGACCCGCGGCTTCGCCAAGGTGGCGCCGTACGTCATTCCCGCGCTCGACCGCGCCGTGCACCGGCTCACGCGCGGAAAGGTGCTGCTCAGCGCGCAGATGCTACCGGGGATCGTGCTGACCTCGACCGGTGCGCGCAGCGGGCTCGCCCGACGGGCGCCGCTGGCCTGCATGCCCGAGGAGGGCGGGCGGAGCTGGATTCTCGTCGGGTCCAACTTCGGCCGGCCGGGCCACCCCGCCTGGACCCACAACCTCCTCGCCCGGCCCGAGGCCCGGATCAGCTGGAAGGGCGAGGACATCCCGGTCACCGCCCGGCTGCTGGAGGGGGAGGAGCGGGCGGCCGCCTGGCAGGCGGTGCTGCGCTTCTGGCCGCCGTACGCGACGTACCAGGCGCGGGTGGAGCGGGAGATCCGGCTCTTCAGGCTGGTACGGAGCTGACCACCGGTCCGGCCCGTGCCGTCGGCCCGCCTCGCGACCAACCTCCCCCGGCAGCGCGGCAGGCGGTGGCTCACCGGAGTGAACCACCGCCTGCGAGACAGGACGTGGGGTCTGGAAAAAGGGAGGCAGGGCTACTTCGTCGGCTTCTTGCCGGTCACACCCAGGTACACCAACAGGGCCAGGTTCGGCTTGAGTTCGGCCTGCTTGACGCCCCAGGAGGAGAAGCCCTTCTGGTGCGAGGCGACCGCCGCGAGCATCGCGACCAGTGCGCCCGCGACCGCTCCCGGGTTCACGTCCTTGTCGACCTTGCCCTTGGCCTGGAGTTCGGCGACGGAGTCCGCGAGGGAGTTGTTCACCGAGTTCAGGATCTTCATGCGGATCTTGTAGAACCGCTTGTCGCCCTCGGCCGCGCCGAGGTCGACGACCCTGAGAATCGCGTCGTTGCGGCGCCAGAACTCCAGGAATCCGTCCACGAGTTCCTGGGCGGTCTGCCAGCCGGCCTTGCCGACCCACGACCTGCCCGCGAGCAGCTCGGTCAACCCGGCGCCCTCGGTGGCCATTTGCTCGGCGATCTCCAGGACGGCGCCTTCGACGTCCGGGAAGTACTGGTAGAAGGTGGCGGGCGAAGTGCCCGCCTTCCGGGCGACATCGATGACTTTGACGTCCCGGTAGGGGGAAGAGCTGAGCATCTCGCTGAGGCAGTCGAGCAGCTTCTGCCGGGTCGCCTGCCCACGCCGACCGGCCACGCGGCCGTCGACGGTACGCACTTGTCCTGTCATGCCGTCAGCTTACCGAGGGGTGATCGGAGCGCGATTCGGCCGACTGCAAATGGGGTGTGGGGGTGTGTGCGGGGCGGTACGCCTGGTCTGCGAGGTGCGGGAGTCGCCGTTACGTTGTGAGCATGGCCGAAAACAGGGCATCCGCGTACGGAGAGGGCGTCCCCTGCTGGATCGACGCCCAGCTTCCCGATCCGGCGGCGGGCAGGCGGTTCTACGGCGAGCTCTTCGGGTGGACCTTCGAGGAGCGGCCGGAGGTGCCGGGATCGCCCGTGTGGGCGCTGCGGGACGGCGAGCCCGTCGGCGCGCTCGCCCGCAAGGCGGACGGCCGTATGCCCACCGTCTGGACGGTGTACTTCGCGACCCCGGACGCCGTGGGGCTGGCCCGCCGGATCGCCGCGGTCGGCGGGCAGGTCGTCACGGCGCCCGTGCCGGTCGGCGAACTGGGCACGGCCGGGCTGGCCGCCGACCCGGAGGGTGCCGTCTTCGGCCTCTGGCAGCCGGGCGGCCATCCCGGCTTCGGCAAGCGGCACGAGCCGGGCACCTTCGCCTGGGCCGAGCTGTACGCGCGGGACACCGAGACCGCCAACGCCTTCTACGGCGAGCTCTTCCACGACGCGCTGTTCGGGCCGGACGCCGAGCCCGACTTCGGCCGCGCGACCGTCTCCGACGTGTTCCCGGCGGAGATGCCGCCGCATTTCCTCGTCCACTTCCGGGTCGAGGACTGCGAGGCCGCTCTCGGGACGGCGCAGCGGCTCGGCGGGCGGGTCCAGGTACCGCCTTTCGAAGCTTCGTACGGAAAGGTGGCCGTGATCTCGGACAATCAGGGGGCGTCGTTCGCGGTTCTCCAGCGCTGAACGGCGGAGTTATGTTCGCATATACGGCGAGACACCCCGGTTTTCCCCCGAGTTCGCAACCTGTGCCCCGGGCAGGAAGAATCGGGGTGCGTGCCGCCATGGCGGTGCGGTGGTGAGACGCTGCACGGGGTCGCGTACATATGTGGGTGGCGCGGCTCGTACGGGGAGGTGGCAGGCAAGTGGTGGATCAGCTGACGCAGCACGATCCGCGGCGGATCGGGCCGTTCGAGGTGCTGGGACGGCTGGGTGCCGGCGGCATGGGGCTGGTCTATCTCGCGCGCTCGGCGTCCGGCCGGCGCGTGGCGATCAAGACGGTCCGGACGGAGCTCGCCGAGGACCAGCTCTTCCGCGTCCGTTTCACGCGTGAGGTCGAGGCCGCGCGCGCGGTCTCCGGCTTCTACACGGCGGCCGTGGTCGACGCCGATCCGCGGGCGGCGGTGCCGTGGCTGGCGACCGCGTACGTTCCCGCGCCCTCCCTCGAGGAAATAGTGAACGAGTGCGGGCCGATGCCCGCCCAGGCGGTGCGCTGGCTGGCCGCCGGCGTCGCCGAGGCGTTGCAGTCGATCCACGGCGCGGGGCTCGTCCACCGTGACCTGAAGCCCTCGAACGTCCTGGTGGTCGAGGACGGGCCGCGGGTCATCGACTTCGGCATCGCCTCCGGCGTCTCGAACACACGTCTGACGATGACGAACGTCGCCGTCGGCACGCCCGCCTACATGTCCCCGGAGCAGGCGAAGGACTCGCGCAGCGTCACGGGCGCGAGTGACGTCTTCTCGCTCGGCTCCATGCTCGTGTTCGCCGCCACCGGACACGCCCCCTTCCACGGCGCGAACCCCGTCGAGACGGTGTTCATGCTGCTGCGCGAGGGCCCCGACCTGGAGGGCCTGCCCGACGAGCTCCGCCCGCTGATCGAGTCCTGCATGCAGATGGAGGCGACGGGCCGCCCCAACCCGGCCGACCTCCAGGCCCAGCTCGCCCCGCACCTCTTCGGCTCCGGCTCCGACGACAGCGGTACGGCGTCCGCGTGGCTGCCCGAGCGCGCGGTGACCCTGATCGAGACCCGCCGCGGCGGCCGTCCCGCGCTGCAGCCCGCCCAGGGTGGCCGTGGCGGCGTCCGGGTCGCACCCGTACCGCCCCCGCCGTCGCGCGACCCCGTGATCCCGGCGCCCGTGCCCGTGGGAGCCCCCGACGCCGGGCCCGTGCGGCTGGCCGGCGCCCAGGTGCCGATCGGGCCCGGACCCCGCGTCGTCGACGCCCGCGCCGCCGCCGTGAAGGCGCCGCCGCCGGAGGCCGGCCTGGCCGCCTCCTGGTCCAGGCCCCGCCCCGGCGTCAACGGCACGGACGGTGCCGTGGGCCCTGCCGTACCGGCGCCGCCGCCGGTGGCCCCGGAGACCGCGGCCGGCTGGCGCCCGTGGCGGTTCCGGATGTCGAACGACGTGTGGGGCACCCCCTCGGTCGCCGGCGACCTCGTCTACGTCACCTCCTTCGAGGTGCACGCCCTCGACGTCGGCACCGGCCGCCGCCGCTTCAAGACACGGGACGTGGCCTGGTCGATGGCGGTCGCGGACGGCCGTATCCACGCCTCCGACGGGCCCACCCTGTTCGCCCTGGAGGCCCGCGAGGGCGCCGACCTGTGGCGGCTGTCGACGGACGCCTGGGTGTACTCGCTGAAGGCGGACCGGGGGACCGTGGTCACCGGGACCCGCGGCGGCGGCGTACAGGCCTGGGAGGCCGGCAGCGGCCAGAAGCGGTGGGAGCTCACCGGCGTCCAGACCGACTTCGAGTCCCCGGAGGCCGGACCGACCCTCCACGACGGCACCGTGTACGTCTGGCAGGACGCCCGGCTGCGCGCCCTGGACGCCCGTTCGGGTGAGGAGCGCTGGTCGTACCCGATCGGCGACGCGGCCTCCTGCGGTGGCGTGCCGGTGCGGGTGGCGCCCGCGCCCGACGGCTACGTCTACGTCTCCGCGGGCACCCGCGTGCTGGCCGTCGACGCGGCGAGCGGCCACGTCCGCTGGCACTTCGAGGCCCCGGCCGCCTTCCTGTGCGCGCCGACGTACGTGCCGGGCCCCGCGGTCACCGGCGGCGGCATCTACCTCGCCGACTACCTCGGCACGGTGTACGCCCTGGACGCCACCGACGGCCGCGACCGCTGGCGCATCGCGACCGAGTCCCGGGCGTCGGTCGACTCGGTCCTGGTGGCGGCGGGACACGTGCACGTGGGCAGCGGAAAGGGCCTCTACACCCTGGACGCCGTCACCGGCACCCCCAAGTGGCGCTTCCAGGCGGGCGGCGACATCGTCGGCGCCCCCGCGGTGGCCGAGGGCCGCATCCACTTCGGCTCGACGGACCACCTGCTGTACACGCTGAAGGCCGACGACGGTCGCCTGAGATGGAAGCTGGCGACCGGCGGGGAGATCACCGGCTCCCCGGTCGTCAAGGACGGCGTGGTCTACGCGTGCAGCAAGGACCGCTGCGTGTACGCCCTGGACGCCGAGAAGGGCACGGGCACGGCACGGACGGCCTGACGCCGGGTCCCGGTCATTCGGCTGCCTGACGCCGGGCCCGTCACACGGTGACGGACCCGGCGTCAGGCACGCGGTGACGGCGGCCCGGCGGCGCGCCGACTCTGCGTTCCGGCGGCCCGGCGGCCCGGCGGCCCGGCTGTCGGGGTTCGCGCGGCGCGTGCACCGTCACGCGGTGACGGTGGCGCGCCGACTTCGGATCCGGCGGCGTGCCGAGCCTGCGGCCCGGTTGCCCGGCGGCCCAGGGGCGCGCCGACTCTGCGTTCCGGCGGCCCGGCCGCCCCGGCAGTCGGGGGTCCCGCGGCGCGGGTTGCCGGCCGCGTCGGATCGTCGGCGTCGCCCGTCCGGCGCAGTGGCCGGACGTGGTTTCACCGCAGCCTGAACTCGCGTCCCCGCTCCCGGAACAGGTCGGCCTGTCGGCCGGCCGGCAGGTTCCCGAGCGAGATCAGGTGCGGGGCCTGCGCGAACCCGTGCGCCAGCGCGGCCTCCTTCGCCGCCCACAGGGCGCGCACGGTTCCCTGGACGGCCTCGGTCGGACAGCCGGCGATGACCTCGGCGCACCTCCGCGCCGCCGCCAACGCGCCGCCTTCCTCGGTGAGTTCGGACACGAACCCGATGTCGTGGGCGCGCCGCGCCGACATCCGCTCGGCGGTGCCCATCAGCGCCATCCGCGCGGCCTCCCCGAAGGGCATCGACTGCGCCATCAGGACGGACTCGTACGCGCTGACCATCCCGTACGTGGTGTGCGGGTCGAAGAAGGTGGCCGTCGGGTCGGCGACGACGAACTCCGACTCCCCGAGAAGGTAGAAGGCGCCGCCGCAGGCCATCCCGCGCACGGCGGCGACGACCGGCTTCCACAGGTCGTTCGCCTTCGGGCCGACCCGCAGCAGCGGATCGTCGGCCATGTACGGCGAGTTCGGCTGCGGTACGACCGCGTCCCGGTCGATCCCTGTGCAGAACGCCCGCTCCCCGGCCCCGGTCAGCACCACCGCCCGCACCGAGTCGTCGAACCGCAACGCCCGCCAGACGTCCACGAGTTCGTCCCGCATGCCCAGGTCGATGGCGTTCAGCCGCTCAGGCCGGTCGAGGGTGACGACGGCGACACCGGTGTCCTTGTCGGCGCCGACCCGCACGCTCATGACCGCTCCAGGACCCACTGGGGAAGCCCGTCCGGGGTGAAGACGACGTGCACCCGGGCGCCGATGCGCAGGCGCGCGGGGGACACGGAGTCCAGACGCGCCCCCGCCTCGGCGACCAGGTTCCCGACGAGCCGTATGCGGGGCAGGTCGGCCAGCTCGACCACGACGACGTTGTACGGCGCCTGCTCCGCGTAGTCCGGCAGGAGCGGCGGGTGGGGGAGGACGTAGGACCAGATGCGGCCACGCCCGTCGACACGCTGCCAGTCGCTGTCGAAGGACGCGCAGCGCGGGCAGCAGGGCCGGGGCGGGAAGCGGGGTTCCCCGCAGTCGGCGCAGGCATGGACGCGGAGTTCGCCCTGGGCGGCGTACCGCCAGAAGGGGGCACCGTCGGTGTCGGTGAGCGGCTGGAGCATCTCAACTCCTCAGGAGCAGGGCGGAGGTGGGGACTCCCTCGCCGGCGGTGACGAGGCAGGTGGCGGCGCCCGGAACCTGGGCGGTGCTGGTCCCCCGCAGCTGTTTCACGCCCTCGTTGACGAGGTTGAAGCCGTGGACGTACGCCTCGGAGAGTCCGCCCCCGCCCGTGTTGATCGGCAGCCGACCGCCGGTCTCCAGGGCGCCCCCTTCGGTGAACGCGCCGCCCTCGCCGCGGCCGCAGAAGCCGTAGCCCTCCAGCGACAGCGGGATCAGGGCGGTGAAGGCGTCGTAGATCTGGGCGACGTCGACGTCCTGGGGGGTGAGGTCGGCGTGCTTCCAGAGGTGGCGGGCGGCCGTCCAGGCGGGTCCGGTGAGCGGGTCGTCGTTCCAGTAGTTGACCATGCCGTGGTGCTGGGCGGGCAGGCCCTGGGCGGCGGAGTGGATGTAGACGGGCCTGCGGCGGCAGTCGCGGGCGCGCTCCCGGCCGACGACCACGCACGCCAACGCCCCGTCCGTCTCCAGGCAGTTGTCGAAGAGACACAGGGGCTCGCTGATCCAGCGCGAGGTCATGTACATCTCGCGGGTGAGGGGGCGGTCGTACATGATCGCGGCCGGGTTCTGGTTGGCCCGGTTGCGGCAGGCGAGGGCGACGTTGAAGAGGTGGTCGCGGGTCGCGCCGTACTCGTGCATGTAGCGGCGGGCGAGCATGGCTATCTCGTCGGCGGGCCGCAGCAGCCCGAAGGGGCGCGTCCACTGGGCAGGGGTGGGGAGCTGGACAGCGGTGCTGGTCCAGGGGCGGGGTCCGGAGCCGCGTTTGCGGGAGCGCCAGGCGACCCCGACCGTCGCCTGCCCGGTGGCGACGGCGGCGGCGAGATGGGCGACGGTGGCGCAGGAACCGCCGCCGCCGTAGCCGACCTTGCTGAAGAAGGTGAGGTCGCCGAAGCCGACGGCCTTGGCCAGCTCGACCTCGTCGGTCTCCTCCATGGTGTAGGAGGCGAGAGCGTCGACCTCCCCGGGGGCGATCCCGGCGTCGTCGAGCGCGGCCAGTACGGCCCGGCAGGCGAGCGTCTTCTCGTCCTCGGGGAGCTGTTTGGCGAAGGGCGTCTGGCCGATGCCGACGATGGCGGTGGCGTCCTTGAGTCCGGCCATGCTGGGCATACCTCCGCACACCGACGGGCAGCTGACAGGGCGTCAGGTTACAGCTAATCTGACGGGCAGTCAGCTAGTGGTGACGGGAGGCCGGTTGTGCGCGGAGATGTGGAGTGGGGCACCATTCCGGGCCTGGTCCGGTCGGCGGCCGAGCGGCACGCGGACGTCGAGGCGGTCGTGGAGGGCCGTACCCGGATCTCGTACGCGGAGCTCGGCGCGCGTGTGGAACGCGCGGCGGCCGCCTGCATGGCGAACGGCGTGACGGCGGGCGACCGGGTCGGCATCTGGGCCCCGAACTCGCTGGACTGGATCGTCGCCGCCCTGGGCGCGGTGTCGGCGGGGGCGGTGCTGGTCCCGCTGAACACACGGTTCAAGGGGGCGGAGGCGGCGTACGTGCTGCGGCGCGGCGGGGCGCGGCTGCTGTTCGTGACGGGGACGTTCCTGGGGACGTCGTACGTGGCGTCGCTGCGGCGGGCCACGGGGGAGGGGCCCGGCGCCGGACCCCTGCCGGGGCTGCCCGCGCTGGAGCAGGTCGTGGTGCTCGGGGACGACGCCCCGGCCGACTTCCTGACCTGGAAGGACTTCCTGGCCGCCGGGGAGTCGGTGGGGGCGGCGGAAGTACGGGCGCGCGCCTCGCGGATCGACGGCGGGATGCCCTCCGACATCGTCTTCACCTCCGGCACCACCGGCCGCCCCAAGGGCGCGGTGATCACCCACGCGCAGACCCTGCGGGCGTACGAGGTGTGGAGCGACCTGGCCGGCCTTGCGCCCGGCGACCGCTACCTGATCGTGAACCCCTTCTTCCACACCTTCGGCTACAAGGCGGGCGTGGTGGCCTGTCTGATGCGCGGCGCGACGATGATCCCGCAGCCGGTCTTCGACGTCGGCACGGTGCTCGCGAACATCGCGGCGGAACGGGTGTCGGTCCTGCCCGGCCCGCCCACCCTGCACCAGTCGATCCTCGACCATCCCGCCCGCGACGCCCACGACCTCTCCGCGCTGCGGCTGGTGGTCACCGGCGCGGCGGTGGTCCCGCTGCGGCTGGTGGAACGCCTGCGGGGCGAACTCGGCGTGGGCACCGTACTGACGGCGTACGGCCTCTCGGAGGCCAGCGGCATCGTCACGATGTGCCGTCGCGGGGACGACCCGTCGGTCATCGCCTCCACCTCCGGGCGGGCGGTTCCCGGGACGGAGGTGCGGGTGGTGGACACCGGGGGCGCGGCCGTGGCGCCGGGCGTCCCGGGGGAGATCATGGTCCGCGGCTTCAACGTGATGCGCGGCTACTACGAGGACGAGACCGCCACCCGGGAGGTGCTGTCGGCCGACGGCTGGCTGCGCACCGGTGACGTCGGCGTCCTCGACCGGGCCGGCAACCTGCGCATCACCGACCGGGTGAAGGACATGTTCATCGTCGGCGGCTTCAACGCCTACCCGGCGGAGATAGAGCAACTCCTCGGCCTCCACCCCGAGGTGGCCGACGTCGCCGTCATCGGCGTGCCGGACGCCCGGCTCGGCGAGGTCGGCAGGGCGTACGTGGTACGCCGGCCGCGCGCCGTCCTGACCGCCGACGACCTGATCGCGTGGGCCCGCCGGGAGATGGCCAACTACAAGGTCCCGAGAACGGTGGAGTTCCTACCGGAGCTCCCGCGCAACGCGAGCGGCAAGGTGGTCAAGGGCAACCTGCGAGACCGAACGGGACGACCGGCCACGGGGTGAGGGGGTGGGGGTCTCGGACCCCGGGATTACGAGGTGAGGGTCCCCCGAGCTTGGGGTGACTCGGCGGAGTTCCCGAACCCCGGGTGACTCACCCCGGGGTCGGGTCCCGGACCCCGGGTGACGAGTGGGGGTTCCGGACCCCGGCGTGGCGAGGTGAGGGGCGCGGACCCCGGCATGCGACGGCCGCGACGGCTGCGCGGACAGGCCCGGACCTGATTCGGCCCGGGCCCGGCATGCGACGGCCGCGACGGCTGCCCCGGACGCCCCCGGACATGGTTCGGCCGCGACGGCTTCCCCTCCGCGCCGCCGCGGCCGATCCCCCGATCCCCGCCTCCAGGACTCCGGGTCCCCCGACCCCGATTTCCCGGCCTGTGAATCCCCCGATCCCTCTTCCTCCGGATCCCGTTCCCGGGTCCTTCGGATCCCCCGATCCCCGCTCTCCGGGCCCCTGTTCCCAAATCCTTCGGACCCCCCGGTCCTCAAGACTCGGAACCCCGATGCCCGTCTCTCCGGCCCCCGTTCCCAGGTCCCTCGGGACCCCGGGTCCTCGGGACCCCGGGACCCCGGGTCCTCGGGACCCCGGGTCCTCGGAATCCCGGATCCCCCGATCCCGGTCCCCAGGTCCTTCGGGCCCCCCGGTCCTCGGAACCCCGGATCCCCCGATCCCCGTTCCCAGGTCCTTCGGACCCCCCCCGGTCCTCGGAACGCCGGATCCCCCGATCCCGGCCCCCAGGCCCTTCGGACCCCTCGGTCCTCAGAACCCTGGATCCCCCGATCCCCGTTCCCGGTCCTTCGGGCCCCCCGGTCCTCAGAACCCTGGATCCCCCGATCCCCGTTCCCGGTCCCTCGGGCCCCCCGGTCCTCAGAACCCTGGATCCCCCGATCCCCGTTCCCGGCCCCTCGGGCCCCCCGGTCCTCAGAACCCCGGATCCCCCGATCCCCCGATCCCCCGGATCAGATCGCCTACTTCGTAGGCTTGAACGGCTCCGATGTGGCGTGCATGTCCTTCGTCGTGATGGGCTCGTCGGTGGCGTGCATGTCGTCCGTCGTCGCGGTGGCGTCGGTGGACGGGGTCTCGGTGGACGTGTCCGCGACCGCGGCCGCGCTGTCCGTCGTCCCCGTGGCGTGCATGTCCTGTGGCTTGATGACCGTCTTGTCGCTCATGTCCTCGCTCCGCTCGGTGTGTTCGTCAGTAGGTCGGCAAGGCCCGTCCGGTCACTCCCCCGAGGGTGGCCGGACGGGCCTTCCCGGGCCGCTCACCCTAGTTCGCGAACTCGCGGCCCTCACCAGTGACCCGCCTGCCCCCCGACGCGACGGATCGACTGGTCAGAGCATCGCCCCCGGCGATAAACGAATGATGAACGCCCGCCCGGCGCCTCAGACCGTCCGCGCGGGAGCCACCAGTTCGCGCACCGCCGCGGCCTCCGCGGAGCCCAACTCGTCGTAGATGCGCAGGGCTTCCTGCCAGCAGACCTGGGCCCGGTCCCGTTGGCCGATGCCGGTGAGGGCGTGGCCGAGGACGGTCAGGACGTTGCCGCGCCGCCACTCGCCCCCGATGCCGCGCAGCACCGTCAGGGCCGTCTCGGCGTTGGGGGCCGCCTGGGCGAAGCGCCGTGCCGCGATGTCCACTTCGGCCAGCCGGAACAGCGTCATGCCCTCCCACAGGCGCTGACGGCTCTCGCGGAACACCTCCAGTGCCTCCAGCAGCCGGTCGGCCGCCGAGTCGAGCCGGCCGCTCTGGGTGAGCGCCATCCCCAGGGCGTAGCGGCCGTTGGCGCCCCGCATGGAGTTGCCCATCGCGTCGTAGATCTCCATGCCCTGCTGGGCCAGTGCCACCGCGCTGCCGGTCAGCCCGGTCGCCAGGTGGATGCGGGAGAGGTTGCACAGGGCGCTTGCCTCGCCGGGGCGGTCGCCGAGGGTGCGGAAGTGCTCGATGGCCTGGGAGAGGTGTTCCTCGCCGTCGGTGTTGCGGCCCTGGTACAGCGCGATGATGCCGCGGGCGTTGCGCGCCCAGCTGGCCGGCAGCAGGTCGCCGGCCTCCCGGGCGAGGCGGATGACCTGTTCGGCCTCCTGGTCGGCCATCTCGAACCGGCCGCCGTCGACGTGCGCGTGGGCGAGGGTCATCAGCGCCCGCGCCTCGACCCGCGGCCCGCCGGTGCGCCGGGCCGACTCCAGCAGGGCCCTGGCGGTGGCCTCGTACTCCCTGGGGTTGGCCCCGGACTCCGAGAGGTCGAGGGCCGCCCACAGCAGGTCGATCGCCCGCGGCAGGGTGTGCGTGCCGGTCGCGGACTGTCGGGTGACGGCCAGCAGGCAGTTCGCCTCGGTGTAGAGCCAGTCCCGGGCGGCGCGCCGGTCGGGGAACGCCAGCCCCGGATGTTCGGTGACGGCCAGGTGGTCCACCAGCCGGTCGCCGGGCCGTTCGATGGCGTACACGCCGGCCGCGGTGGCCAGGTAGAAGTCCAGCAGCCGCGACAGCGCGCCCTCGCGTTCGCCCGGCGGTTCGTCGCGTTCCGCGCACGCACGCGCGTAGAGCCGTACGAGATCGTGGTACCGGTACCGGCCGGGCGCCGCGGACTCGACCAGGGAGGTGTCGACCAGGCCCTCCAGCACGTCCTCGGTCTCCTCGGCCGGCAGGTTCAGCACGGCGGCCGCCGCCGGCACCGAGATGTCCGGCCCGTCGGCGAGCCCCAGCAGCCGGAACGCCCTCGCCTGGGCCGGCTCCAGCTGGCCGTAGCCGAGCTCGAAGGTCGCCTTGACGGCCAGGTCGCCGGCCTGGAGTTCGTCGAGCCGGCGCCGCCCGTCCGCGAGCTTCGCCGCCAGCACGGACACCGTCCAGGTGCGGCGGGCCGCCAGCCGGGAGGCGGCGATACGGATGGCGAGGGGCAGGAAGCCGCAGGCGGCCACCACGTCCAGGGCCGCCTCCCGCTCCGAGGCCACCCGCTCCTGGCCCACGATCTTCGTGAACAGGGACAGGGCCTCCTCCGGTGACATCACGTCCAGGTCGACCAGGTGGGCGCCGGCCAGGTCCACCATCCGCACCCGTGACGTCACCAGCGCCGCGCAGCCCTCGGTGCCCGGCAGCAGCGGCCGTACCTGGGCCGCGTCCCGGGCATTGTCGAGCAGGACCAGGACCCGGCGGCCGTCGAGGACCGAGCGGTACAGGGCCGCCCGCTCCTCCAGGGAGTCGGGGATCGCCGACTCCGCCGTGCCGAGGGCCCGGAGGAAGGAGCCGAGCACCGTCTCCGGTTCCGCGGCCCGCGAGCCGGCTCCCTGGAGGTCGACGTACAGCTGGCCGTCGGGGAAGGCGCCGCGCGCCCGGTGCGCCACGTGCACGGCGAGGGTCGTCTTGCCGACACCGCCGATTCCCGCCAGCGCCGAGACGGCCATCACCCGGCCCTCGGCGGAGGCCAGTACCTCGCCCAGCTCGGCGACGAAGGCGGCGCGTCCCGTGAAGTCCGGGACGCTTGCCGGGAGTTGGGCCGGGCGGACCGGTGCCGCCGCCGGCTCGGCCTGCGGGGCCGAGGGTTCGGCCAGTGCGGGGTCCGCCCGCAGGATGCGCTGTTGCAGTTCACGCAGGCCGGGGCGGGGGTCCACGCCCAGTTCGTCGGCCAGCAGCCGCCGGGTGTCGGCGTACACCGCCAGCGCCTCCGCCTGCCGGCCGCTGCGGTACAGCGCCAGCATCAGCAGCTCGCGCAGGCGTTCCCGCAGCGGGTGGGCGGCGGTCAGCGCGGTCAGTTCGGACACCGCCTCCGCGTGGCAGCCCTGCTCCAGGTCCATGTCCAGCCGGGTTTCGAGGAGTTGCAGCCGCCACTCCTCCAGCCGGACCCGCTGTGTCTCGGCGTACCGCCCCGGCACTCCGGCGAGCGCCTCGCCGTCCCACAGCCCCAGCGCCCTGCCCAGGACGTCACGGGCGTGGCACAGGTCTCCGGCGGTGCGGGCCTTCTCCGCCTCGGCCGCCAGGTCCTGTACGGCCGCGAGGTCCAGCGCCCCGTCCCGCAGGCCGCGCACCGCGTAGCCGCCCGACTCGCTCACGAGCACGCCGGGGTCGAGGACCTTGCGCAGCCGGGAGGCGTAGGTCCGCAGCGCGGCCAGTGCCTGCGGCGGGGGTTCCTCGCCCCACAGGGCGTCGATCAGCTCGGCGGCGGTCGCGGTGCGGCCCTCGCGGAGCAGGAGCGCGGCGAGCAGCGCGCGTTGCTGGGGGGAGCCGGTGTTCAGCTGGTCCTCGCCACGCCAGGCCCGCACCGGACCGAGCACGCCGAAGCGCAGCACCGCCGACTCCGTGGCGGAGTCGGGACGCCTCTGCTCCGGTACGCGCGGTACCTCGGGCACCTGTGGCGCCCCGGGTGCCTGCGGTACGTCCATCGCCGTCCCCCTAGAAACAGTGAGCAACGACGCCAGTTTGCCTTGTTCATGGCAGATGCGTCAGCCGTGCGAGACGGCGATCACAGGCAGGCGCACGGGAGCCCACAGAGTCCACACAGGATCTCCGCACAGTTCCGCCCGGGAACCGCCAGGGCGGGCGCCGCACACATTGCTGACGGGTCGTCAGATCGGCGCTACCGTGAGGTGTCATGGACACCCAAGACGCCCATGGCGGCACGTTTCCGCTGATCATCTCGGTCGACGACCACACCGTCGAACCCCCGGACGTGTGGCAGGACCGGCTCCCGAAGAAGTACCTCGACACCGGTCCACGCATCGTCCGCGCCCCGCTGAAGGAAATGACCTTCCTCGGCGGCAGGTTCAAGCCCGTCATGGGCCGGCCGGGCGACGACGGGCCGATCGGCGACTGGTGGGTCTACGAGGACCTGCACCGCCCCCTCACCCGCCTGGACACCGCCGTCGGCTACAGCAGGGACGAGATCAAGCTCGAGATCATCACGTACGAGCGGATGCGCCCCGGCTCCCACGACGTCCCGCAGCGCCTCGCCGACATGGACGTCAACCACGTCCAGTCCGCCCTCTGCTTCCCGACCTTCCCCCGCTTCTGCGGCCAGACCTTCACCGAGGCGAGCGACCGCGAGCTCGGGCTGCTGTGCGTCCAGGCCTACAACGACTGGATGGTCGAGGGATGGTGCGGCCCGGCCGCGGAGGGCCGGCTCATCCCCCTCACCCTCGTCCCGCTGTGGGACGCGGAACTGGCCGCCCGGGAGGTCCGCCGCAACGCGGCCCGCGGTGTCCGTGCCGTCGCCTTCTCCGAGATACCCCCGCACCTCGGGCTGCCGTCCGTGCACACCGACGACTGGGACCCCTTCCTCGCCGCCTGCGCCGAGACCGGCACGGTCATCGCCATGCACATCGGCTCCTCCAGCCGGATGCCGTCCACCTCCGCCGACGCCCCGCCCGCCGTCGGCTCCACCATCACCTTCGCCAACTGCTGCTTCTCGATGGTCGACTGGCTGATGAGCGGCAAGTTCGAGCGCTTCCCCGGCCTGAAGGTCATGTACGCCGAGGGGCAGATCGGCTGGATCCCCTACATCCTGGAGCGCGCCGACGTCGTCTGGGAGGAGAACCGCGGCTGGGGCGGGGTCGCCGACAAGGTCCACCGTCCGCCGTCCGAGCTGTTCGCCGAGCACGTCTACGGCTGCTTCTTCGACGACGCCTTCGGGCTGCGCAACCTCGACGCCATCGGCGTCGGGAACGTCCTGTACGAGACCGACTACCCGCACTCCGACTCCACCTGGCCCAAGTCCCGCGAGGTCGGCGAGGCGCAGATGGGCCACCTGGCACCGGACGTGGTGGAGCGGATCGTCCGGGGCAACGCGATCGAGCTGCTGGGCCTCACGGCGGACGGGCTGTGGCCGGGCGATGCCCGGTGAAGACCCCGTTCGTGTACGGCATCCAGCTCCCCGTCCAGTCGCAGAGCACGATCTACGCCGAACCCTGGGAGGCCGACGCCGGTCCCGGCGACCTCGTGGAGATCGCCCGCACCGCCGACCGCGCCGGCTTCGACTACATCGCCGCCTGCGACCACGTGGCGATACCGCGGCGGCTGGCGCCCGCGATGAGCACGGTCTGGTACGACCCCGTCGCCACCCTCGCCCACCTGGCCGCGGTCACCCGACGCGTCCGGCTGCTCAGCCATGTCGCCGTCGTGGGCCTGCGCCACCCGCTGCTCACCGCCAAGCAGTACGCCACCCTCGACCACCTGTCGGGCGGCCGCCTGATCCTCGGCGTCGGGGCCGGGCACGTACGGGAGGAGTTCGAGGTGCTGGGGGTGGACTTCGAGCGCCGCGGACCCGTCCTCGACGAGACCATGGACGCCCTGCGGGCCGCCCTCGGCCCCGAGGAGTTCCCCGAGCACCACGGCAAGCTCCACGACTTCGAGGACCTCGGTCAACGGCCCCGGCCCGCTCAGACCCGCGTCCCCCTCTGGGTCGGCGGGTCCTCGCCCGCCGCCGTCCGCCGGGCCGCGCTCAAGGGTGACGGCTGGCTGCCGCAGGGCGACCCGCGCGACCGGCTGCCGGCACAGATCGAGCGGATCCGACGGCTGCGCGAAGAGGCCGGCGCCGAGGAGCCGTTCACCGTCGGCGCCATCACCGAGCCCCTGTACGTGGGGGTTCCCGGGTGGGATGTCGGCCGCCGCACCCTCAGCGGGCCGCCGGAGGCGCTCGCCGAGTCCCTGCGCGCCTACCGCGCGATGGGAGTGGACCAGATCCAGGTCCGCTTCCGCAGCCGGAGCCGCGGCGAACTCACCGACCAGATGGCGTCCTTCGGCGCCGACACAGCTCCTCACCTCTAGGGAGAGACCGCATGGGCAAGCTGGACGGACGCGTCGTCATCGTCACCGGCGCGGCGCGCGGACAGGGCGAACAGGAGGCGCGCCTGTTCCGGGAGGAAGGCGCCCGGGTCGTCGTCGCGGACGTACTGGACGACCAGGGGGAGGATCTGGCCAAGGAGCTGGACGCCCGCTACGTCCATCTCGACGTCGGCAGGGAGGCGGACTGGACGGCCGCCGTGGCCGCGACCAAGGAGGCGTACGGGAAGGTCGACGGGCTGGTCAACAACGCCGGCATCCTCCGGTTCAACGCCCTGCTCGACACCCCGCTCGAGGAGTTCATGCAGGTCGTGCAGGTGAACCAGGTCGGCTGCTTCCTCGGGATCAAGACCGTCGCCCCGCACATCGCGGCCGCGGGCGGGGGCACGATCGTCAACACCGCCTCGTACACCGCCGTGACCGGCATGGCGGCCGTGGGCACCTACGCGGCGACCAAGCACGCGATCCTCGGCCTCACCCGGGTCGCCGCCCTGGAGCTGGCCGGGCGCCACATCCGGGTCAACGCCATGTGTCCGGGCGCGATCGACACCCCGATGTCCAACCCGTCCCGGCTCGACCCGTCGGCGGACGTCGAGGAGATGGCGGAGGCCCTGGACGGGCTGTACCGCAAGCTCGTGCCGCTCGGCCGGATCGGTCAGCCGCGGGAGGTGGCCCGGCTGGCGCTCTTCCTCAGTTGCGAGGACTCCTCCTACATCACCGGGCAGCCGTTCGTGATCGACGGAGGCTGGCTGGCCGGCGTCAGCCTCATCTGACCGGCCGTCAGCTATTGACGGTCCATGGGTGCGGTGCCACAGTCGGCCAGGACACAAATCTGACGACCCGTCAGATATGGCTCACGCGGGAAACAGACTGGGGACGGTGAACCTCCTTGGAATTCGGGCTCTTTGTACAGGGATACGTGGGCAAGCGCGCCGAGACCGATCCGCTCGCCGAGCACAAGGCGCTGATGGAGGAGACCGAGTACGTCATCCAGGCGGACAAATCCGGCTTCAAGTACGCCTGGGCGTCCGAGCACCACTTCCTGGAGGAGTACTCGCACCTCTCCGCCAACGACGTCTTCCTCGGCTACCTCGCCCACGCGACCGACCGCATCCACCTCGGCTCGGGAATCTTCAACCCCCTCGCCCAGGTCAACCACCCGGTCAAGGTCGCCGAGAAGGTCGCCATGCTCGACCACCTCACCGAGAACCGCTTCGAGTTCGGCAGCGGACGCGGGGCGGGAAGCCACGAGATCCTCGGCTTCCTCCCCGGCATCACCGACATGAACCACACCAAGGAGATCTGGGAAGAGACCATCGCCGAGTTCCCCAAGATGTGGCTCCAGGACGAGTACGTCGGCTTCCAGGGCAAGCACTGGCAGCTCCCGCCGCGCAAGATCCTGCCGAAGCCGTACGGGAAGTCGCACCCCGCCATGTGGTACGCCGCCGGGTCGCCGCCCTCGTACGAAATGGCCGCCCGCAAGGGGCTCGGCGTCCTCGGCTTCAGCATCCAGAAGGTCTCCGACATGGAGTGGGTGCTCGAGAAGTACAAGACGGCCGTCGTGAACGCCGAACCCGTCGGGGACTTCGTCAACGACAACGTGATGGTGACGACGACCGCCATCTGCGCCCCGACACACGACGAGGCGATCCGGATCGCGGTGAGCGGCGGGCTGCACTACCTCCCCTCCCTCGTCTTCCGCTACCACGACACCTTCCCGCGCCCCGAGGGCTTCCCGGTCTGGCCGGAGACGCTCCCCGAGTACACCCCCGAGTTCGTCGAACTCCTCGTCGAGGAGGAGCTGCTGATCTGCGGCGACCCCGACGAGGTCCTCACTCAGTGCAAGCGGTGGGAGCAGGCGGGCGCCGACCAGCTCAGCTTCGGGCTGCCGGTCGGGGTGCCCAAGGAGGAGACGCTGCGGACGATCCGGCTGATCGGGGAGCACGTGATTCCGAAGATCGACACGGATCCCGTACACCGGACGACACGGTTCCGGCAGGCCGGTTGACCGCCGTCGCGGAGTGCGGGCCGTCCGTGGCCGGTCGCGCAGTTCCCCGCGCCCCCTGGGGTGCGACTCTCACCGGAGTTGAGGAGGCAGGCCTCATGCTCGATCACGTCATCAAAGGGGCGACCGTCGTCGACGGGACCGGCGCCCCGGCATCCACCGCGGATGTGGGAATCCGGGACGGCCGTATCGCCGTGATCGGCGCGGTCACCGAAGAGTCCCGGACGACGGAGGACGCGACCGGACTCGTCCTCGCCCCCGGCTTCGTCGATCCGCACACCCACTACGACGCCCAGCTCTTCTGGGACCCCTACGCCACCCCGTCCCTCAACCACGGGGTGACCACCGTCGCGGCCGGCAACTGCGGCTTCACCCTCGCGCCGCTCCACCCGGAGCGCCCCGAGGACGCCGACTACACCCGCCGCATGCTCTCCAAGGTGGAGGGCATGTCGCTGGTCGCCCTGGAGGAGGGCGCCCCCTGGAACTGGCACGGCTTCGGGGAGTACCTGGACGCGCTGGAGGGGCGGATCGCCGTCAACGCGGGCTTCATGGTCGGGCACTGCGCGCTGCGGCGGTACGTGATGGGCCCGGACGCGGTGGGCGGACAGCCGAGCGAGGAGCAACTGGCCGCCATGCTGCGGCTCTTCCACGAGGCGATGGACGCCGGCGCGTGGGGCCTGTCCACCACCCAGTCCTCCACCCACTCCGACGGTGACGGGAGGCCGGTCGCCTCCCGGCACGCCCGCCCCGCGGAACTGCTGGCCCTCGCCAAGGCCGTCGGGGAACACGAGGGCACCCAGATCGAGGCGATCGTCGCGGGCTGCCTCGACCAGTTCAGCGACGCGGAGATCGACCTGTTCGTGGAGATGAGCGCGGCGGCGGGACGCCCCCTGAACTGGAACGTCCTGACCATCGACGCGTCCGTCCCCGAACGCGTGCCCAGGCAGCTGCTGGCGAGCGAACAGGCCCGGAAGGCGGGCGGCCGGGTGGTGGCGCTCACCATGCCGATCCTCACGCCGATGAACATGTCGCTCGGCACCTTCTGCGCCCTGAACCTGATCCCCGGCTGGGGCCCCGTCCTGGGCCTGCCCGTTCCCGAGCGGATCGGGCGGCTGCGGGACGCGGACGTACGGGCGGAGCTGCTGGAGCGCGCCCACTCCAAGGAGGCGGGCGTCTTCCGGCGGCTGGCGAACTTCGGCCGGTACGTCATCGGTGACACTTACAGCGGGGCGAACCGTGGCCTGCGCGGGCGGGTGGTGAAGGACATCGCCGCCGAACGCGGCCTCGACCCCTTCCACTGCCTGGTCGAGATCTGCGCCGCCGACGACCTGCGTACGGTCCTGTGGCCCATGCCCACCGACAACGACCCCGCGTCCTGGGCGCTGCGGGCCGAGACCTGGCAGCACGAGGACGTCCTGCTCGGCGGCTCCGACGCGGGCGCGCACCTGGACCGCATGTGCGGGGCGCCGTACACCACCCGCTTCCTCGGCGACTGCCTGCGCGGCCGGAAGCTGGTCGGCCTGGAACAGGCCGTGAAGATGCTGACGGACGACCCGGCACGGCTGTTCGGCCTGCGCGAGCGGGGCCGGCTGCGGGAGGGCTTCCATGCCGACCTGGTCCTCTTCGACCCGCGGCGGATCGACGCGGCCACGGCCACCCTGGTGCACGACCTGCCGGGTGACAGCCCGCGACTGGACTCCAAGGCGATCGGCATACGGGCCGTGTGGGTCAACGGCGTCGAGACGATCCGGGACGACGTCGTGACGGGCTCCGTCCCGGGCCGGGTACTGCGCTCGGGGCGGGACACCGGGACGGTGGCGACCAGGTGACCCGGGAACGGCGGCCGATCGACGGCGACCGGGCGGCCGACGGCCAGGGGCTGTTCCTCGGGGGTTCCTGGGTGGAGCCGGACGGCGGCCACTACGAGGTCGTCGACCCGGCGACCGAGGAGATCGTGGGCCGGGCGCCGGAGGCCTCGCGGGATCAGGTGCACGCGGCCTGCGCCGCGGCCCGCGAGGCCTTCGGCCCCTGGTCGCGTACCTCCGCCGAGGAGCGGGCGGCGGTCCTCGCCCGGGCGGCGGACATCATCCGCGAGCGGCTGGTGCCGTACGCCGAGCTGGCCCGGGCGGAGACCGGCGCGACGACCGGGACGGCCCGGGCGATGCAGGTGGGGGTGGCGGCGGCCCGTTTCCAGCGGTACGCGCGCGTGGAGCCCGCGGAGTGGGCGATCACGCCGCAGATCACCGAAGCCGGCCCGCTCGGCCGGGCGGGAGTGACGGGCGCGCTGGCGGTACGGCAGCCCGTCGGGGTCGTCACCTGCGTCACCTCCTACAACAACCCGTGGGCGAACGCGGCCGGAAAGGTCGCCCCGGCGCTCGCCATGGGCAACACCGTGGTGGTGAAACCCGCCCCGCAGGACCCGCTGTCCGCCTACCGCATGGCGGAGGCGCTGGAGGCGGCCGGGGCGCCGCCCGGAGTCGTGAACGTCGTCTCCGGCCGGTCGGTCGAGGTCGGCGAGGCGGCCGTGGACTGCGACGACGTGGACATGGTGAGCTTCACGGGTTCGACGGCGGTCGGGCAGCGCATCGCCGAGGTGTGCGGCCGGGGCATGAAGCGGCAGCTGATGGAACTGGGCGGCAAGGGGGCCGCCGTGGTCTTCGACGACGCGGACCTCCGCTCGGCGGTGGCCGGTATCGGATCGACGTTCTCCTTCTACAGCGGACAGATCTGTACGGCGCCGACGCGCGTGCTGGCGCAACGAGGCGTGTACGACGAACTGGTCGGCCAACTGGCCGCCTACGCCGGCAGGTTGAAAATCGGCGACCCTCGGGAGCGGGACACGGTCGTCGGACCGGTGATCTCGGAAGCGCACCGGGACCGGATCGAGTCGTACGTCGAACTGGGCCGCAAGGAGGGAGCGTCGGTGGCCGGCGGCGGCGAACGCCCTGCCCTGGACCGGGGTTTCTACGTCACGCCAACCCTCCTCGCGGACTGCACCAACGACATGCGCGTGGCCCGGGAGGAGATCTTCGGCCCCGTGGTGGTCGTGATCCCCTTCGACGAGGAGGAGGAGGGCATAACCCTCGCCAACGACAGCGACTACGGCCTGATCGACTACGTCTGGTCCGGCGACGTGGCCCGCGCCTTCCGGGTGGCACGCCGGTTGCGGGCCGGCGGCGTCGGCATCAACACCGTCGGCCGCAACATGGAGGCCCCCTTCGGCGGCTTCAAGAGGAGCGGCGTCGGCCGAGACGTCGGCTCGTACGCGCTGCACGCGTACAGCGAGGTGCAGTCGATCGTCTGGCCGGGCTGACCCGTGCCCTGAGGGGACGCGCCCTGAAGGGGCGCGGGGAACTGCGCGACCGGCCACGACGGCGCCGCGGACGTTCGACGGCGCATCGCGGCAGGTCGCGGCGCATCTGCCCGCGCTGACTCCGCTTCGGTCCGGCAGCGCCCTGAAGGGGCGCGGGGAACTGCGCGACCGGCCACGACGGCGCCGCGGTCGAACGGCGGCCCTTGCGGCGGGGCGTTCGTGGGCTGGCCGGGCTGAGCCCGCAGCGGTTCGGCACCCTGAAGGGGCGCGGGGAACTGCGCGACCAGTCACGACGGCGCCGCGCACGATCGACGGCACGGGACGCCACCCGCAGCACGTCCGGCGGACCGCTCAGTCGAGATCCACCCGCACCGTGAGCAGCCCCGCGCCCACCGCCCGTACCGCCGCGCTGTTCATCCGGGGCAGGCTGCGCAGTCGTGCGACGGCGTCGTCGTCCGGCAGGAGGTGCGCCGTGCCGGTGAGCCAGCGGCCCCGCAGCCGGACCCGGACCCTGGGGTCGGCCTTGATGTTGCGGATGTACTGCGAGCGCTCGCCGAACTCGGAGACCAGCCAGAAGGAGTCCCCGATCCGCCGGCCGCCCAGCGGAGTACGCCGGGGCTGCCCCGACACGCGGCCGGTGGTCTCCAGCAGCGTCTGCGTCGGCATCCGCCGCTGCAACGGGTTGGCGATGGTGCGCTGGAGGGCCGAGACGGCCCGGTACTTGGACTCGGCGTCACGGAACACCTTCACGGAGACTCCCGTCTCTTGTCTCCCGTCCTCTGCCTCGCGCAGGTGACGGTGGTCTTCAATGGTCCCAGTGTCGGAACGGGTGAAGGACGGGCGGGGTCGGCGATGCGCATCGTGAGCTGGAATCTGTGGTGGCGGTTCGGGCCCTGGGCCGAGCGGCAGAAAGCCATACTCGCCGTACTGCGGGAACTGGAGCCGGACGTGGTCGGCCTCCAGGAGGTGTGGGCGGCCGGCGGCGAGAACCTCGCCGAGTGGCTCGCGGACGAACTCGGCCTGCACTGCGCCTGGGCCCCCTCCGACGCGTCCGAGCGGTGGCAGCGCCGGATCGGGGACCCGTCCGTCGACGTCGGCAACGCGGTGCTGAGCCGCTGGCCGGTCATCGAGCAGGACGTCCTGCGGCTGCCCGTGCCCGAGGAGCTGGACGACGGCCGCCTCGCCCTCTACGCCCGCCTGGCCGCGCCCCACCACGAGGTCCCCTTCTTCACGACCCACCTCACCTCGGCCCCCTCGGCGTCGACCGTGCGCGTCGAACAGGTCACCGCCCTGGCCGAGTTCGTGGCGGCCCACCGGGGCGGCACCGCGTTCCCGCCCGTCGTCACCGGCGACTTCAACGCGTGGCCGGATTCCGACGAGGTCCGCCGCTTCGGTGGCTACAAGACGGCACCGGCCGCCCCCGGCCAACTCTTCCTCGACGCGTGGGAGTACGCCGACCCGACGGCCCCCTCCGCGACGTGGGACCCGGCGAACCCGTACGTCGCCGTCCACGACCCGGCCGTCCGCATCGACTACATCCACGTGGGCCCGCCAGGCCCCGGAAGCCTCGGCCACGTCCGCTCGGTCCGCCGCGCGGGCGCGGGCCCGGTCGACGGCGTATGGCCGTCGGACCACGCGGCGGTGGTCGCGGACCTGGCGGCGGAGGAGACGGCCTAGTTTTGGTGTGGCCTCGGTGTGGCCTCGGTGTGGCCTCGGTGCGGGTCCGTGCCGGTCGCGGTCCGGTCGCCGCGGTGTGGGGACCGCTCCTCAGCCGCTCCGCCAGGGTCGCAGCTTCTCGGGGTTTCGCACCGCCCAGATACGCCTGATCCGGTCGCCCGCGATCTCGAACGCGAACACGGTCACGATGGTGCCGTCCTGTCGCGCCACCAAGCCGGGCAGGCCGTTGACCGTGCACTCCAGGAACGTCCTGCGATCGCCCGACACACGGGCGATCCTGGCGTAGGCCCGCGCGATCCGCTCGGCGCCCACGATCGGGTGCAGATGGGTGACGGCCAGCCCGCCGCCGTCGGCGGTCGCGGTGGCGTCGGGGTCGAGCAGGCCGATCAGGGCGTCGATGTCCTTGGCCTCCCACGCCGTTCTGAACCGCCTGACGATGTCGGCCTGCCCTGCACCCGGGCCGGCCGGAGTCCGCGCCGTACGGATGCGACGGCGGGCGGACGAGGCCAGTTGGCGGCACGCCGCCGGAGAGCGGCCGACGATCTCTGCAACCTCGCCGAAGGGGTAGCGGAAGACGTCGTGCAGGACGAACGCGACGCGCTCGGCCGGGGTCATCGCGTCGAGGACGACCAGGAAGGCCATCGTCACCGACTCGTCGAGGGTGATCCGATCGGCCGGGTCGGTCCCGCCGACACCGGAGCGCCCGGTGATCCACTCCGTGTGTTCGGGCAGCGGTTCCGGGATCCAGTCGCCCACGTACGTCTCCCGCCTGGCCCGGGCCGAGCCGAGCAGGTTCAGGCAGATGCGGCCGGCGACCGTCGTCAGCCAGGCGCCGGGCGACTCGATGGCCCGCTGCTCCTGTGCGGACATGGCGTACCAGCGGGCGTAGGTCTCCTGCACGACGTCCTCGGCGTCGGCGAGGGACCCGAGGAGTCGATAGCCGAGGTTGATCAGCCGGCGCCGCTCGCTCATGATCGCGCTGAGTCCCGGTTCGCGCCGATCGTCGCCGGGCTCGACTCCGGTGGTCATGGTCTGGCCTTCTCCCTCGCTCGCTTCCGTGCCTCTCCCCGTTACGACAGGACAGCGCACCCGACTGTGAGGCCGACGCGCCACCTCACACTTCGGAGGGCCGCGTTGTCGTACCGGTGAGGACGACGACAAGACGGAGAGGCAACTCTGATGAACGACTTCCAGGCCATCGCGGACCGCGTCGAGATCGAGGCACTGCGCGGCGAGTTCACCGACGCGGCGATGATGCGCGACCGGCCGCGCCTGGCCTCGCTGTTCACACCGGACGGTGCCCTGCGCATGCCCAACATCCCCGTCGAGCAGGTCGGCCGGGAGGAGATCCGTGCCGGGGGCGAACGGCTGCAGAGCCAGTGGGACTTCTTCGTCCAGACCACACACCCCGGCACGATCCTGCTCGACGGCGACACCGCGACCGGCCGCGCCTACATCCAGGAACTCGCGCGCACCCTCGACGGGCGCCAGGGCCTGAACTACGCCGTCTACCACGACCGTTACCAGCGCACAGAGGAAGGCTGGAGGTTCGCCGAGCGGGTGTACGAGGTCAGGTACCTCGACACCTCCCCACTGGCCGGCACGGCTCCCCACGCGGAGCGGGCCGCCGGAACCGACCCGGCGGACGCCACGGCCAACCCGGCAGTCCCCGCGGAAGCTACGACCAGCCCGGCAGTCCCCGCGGATGCCACGGCCACCCCCACAATCCCCGCGGACGTCACGGCGATCCCGGATCCGGTCGCCTCCTTCGCCGAACCGGCATCGGCCGAACGACTGGAGCGGGTGGCCGCCGCGCTGCGCGCCAACGGCTTCGCCGCCGAGATCCTCGACGACGCCGCGGCCGCGCGCGCCCGCGTCAAGGACCTGGTCCCCGAGGGCGCCGGCGTGTTCACCGGAGCCAGCGAGACCCTCCGGCTGTCCGGCATCGACGAGGACATCAACACCGGCGGCCGGTACGACGCCATCAGGCCGCGCGTCCTGGCCATCGACCGTGCCACCGGTGCCGACGAGATCCGCAGGCTGTCCGCCGTCCCCGACTTCGTCGTCAACAGCGTCGCCGCCGTCACCGAGACCGGCTCGCTCGTCCTCGCCTCGGGCAGCGGCAGCCAACTCCCCGCCAACGCGGGCGGCGCCGCCCACGCGATCTGGGTCGTCGGCGCGCAGAAGGTGGTGCCCGACCTGCGCACAGCGCTGCGCCGCGTCGAGGAGTACGCCCTCGTACTGGAGAACGTCCGCGCCCAGGCGGTGTACGGGATGCCCAGCGCCGTCAACCGCCTGCTCGTCCTCAACGCGGAACCGCGCCCAGGACGCGGCACCGTGCTGCTTCTCCGAGAGGCCATCGGATACTGAGCCGGCCCAGGGCGTCCCGGGGCAGTACACCGCCGTACACCTAGCGGACCTCGACCCGGTCGCCCTGAGACGTCACCCCGGTGGCGACGGTGTTGTGGGTGAACCGCCAGCGCCAGGTGCCCGTCGCGTTCGCGGTGACCGTCGTACGCAGCTTGCCCGCGCTGTCGGTGGTGACCGTTCTGACGTTCTTGAAGGTGTCGGTGCGGGACTTGCGGAACTGGAGGATCACGGACTTGCCCGCGTAGCCGTCGTAGACGCCGGTGTCCCAGTCGGCCCGCCGGAGTGAGCCTGTGACGGTGAGCTTTCCGCCCTTGTCGACCGGCTCGGGTGCGGCCTGGGCACTCTCCATCCTGGTGTGCCGCTTGACGCTGAACGGTGCGCCCGGCGACAGGTGGTGGAAGTCGCCGTCGTGGGCGACGGCCTTGGCCCTGAAGTGCCACAGACCCGCCGCGCTGTTGCGCAGATCCTGTGCGTCCGTGCCGTCCGGCGAGAGCGGGAAGCTGTAGGCGCACCGCATGGTGGTCGCGCTCTGTACGGTGCACTCGTTTCGGGTGGGACGGATGACGAGCCCGTCGGGGCCCACCACCTTGGGGCCGATGACGCTGTCGATCCCGGAGTCGTCCGTGGCGGTCACCGTGACGCCGACCGACGTCCCGAGCGTGGCACCGACGGCGGTGGTCGGCTTGGAGACGGCGACGGACGTGATACGGGCGTCTCCCGCGGTCGTGTCGGCGCGGGCGCCGGGCGCCACGGCGGCGAGAACGACCAGAGGAGCGACGGTGAGGACGGCCGCGTAGGGCTTGCGCATGGTTCTCCCGGAAACGAGGGACCGGATCACGGCCCGGATGTGGGGGAGACCCGCGAGGACGTCACCGAGTTGTACGGACGCTCATCCGGGCATCGGAATCCCTTGTTCGGAGTAGCTGGGAAGATGCGTCGGTGAGCCACTTCTCCTACTCGCCCACCGGTCCCGGTCGTGACCGCGAACCTCCACCGCAGCCCAGGCCGGCCGATCCCGGCCGGTGGCCGAAGCTGGAGGCGGCGCTCGCCGTGGTCAACCGTGACGTGACGGCGACCCTGCCGGACCAGGACGCCCTGATCCTGATGCTTGCCCCGTCCCGGGAGTCCCCGCCCGGCAGCGGGGCCGACGGCGATCAGATCTACGTGGCGATGCCGGACGGCCGCTGGCAGGGCAACGCGGTGAACGCGAGTGATGTGGAGGCCGGAGACCCGCCGGAGCCGGACGACGCGACCACGGTCCTGACCGTGGTCGCGGGGGCGGCGCAGGAGACCGTCATGGAGTTGCTGTGGCAGGCGTGGCCGGTCTGCCGGGAGCACAAGACCGGAATGCATCCGCGCCCGCCCGGGACCACGGCGGACTGGTACCCGGACCGCACGGACGCGGCCGCCCCACCGGTGTGGTGGTGCCGGGGCGGCCGGACCGGCGAATGCCACGACGTCGCCGAGGTGGGCAAGCTGACAGCCACCCTGCCGGGCAAGCAACGGCGCGAACTGCGGCGCGGGGAGCGCAAAGAGGACGGCCGCCGCTAAATGACGACGGCCGTAGACAACCACGCGTTACGGTCGGCACCGACCAGCTGATCGAGGAGGCGCCCCCCATGGCTGTCCGTTCCCCCCGCGGACATGGACCCGCACGTCCCGCCCGGCTTCGCCGACCCGGGACCGCCGCCTCCACTGGAAGCCGAGAGCGGCCGAGGCCTCCACCTGGTCCGGGCCTGCGCGGCGTGGCCGGGCTGTCGCCCACCGCCTTCAGGAACGGCTCCACCGTCTCTGGTGGCATGGCCCAGCCCCACAGCCGGATGGGGAGGTGTGCAGAGGGGTCGTCGCCGTTCTCCGACGAGCCGCCGCTGTCCCTTTCGGCCCACCAGTGGCCATGGGGAAACATCTCCAGCAGCGGTGACAGGGACTCCGCCGAGGAGACCACCGCCTCGAAATCGACTTCGAGGTCCCTGAGATCGGCGATCTCCAGCAACCGCTCGACAACCCCCAGCCCTTCCGAAAGATCCGACGTCCGCAGAATGGGCTGCGCATACGAGTTGGACATGGCCGGTCAGTCTGCCACCGGCCAACTCCCGCTAGCGACCGAGAAACACCGGGTTCGTGAACGCCGCCAACGCTCCCGGCGACGGGCCCGCCGCCACCTCGTGCCGCAACTCCGCCCGTACGTAAGCCGCGTAGGCCGGAGTCGTCCGCCACTCCGCGACGCCCGTGCCCGACACCGGGAGCGGGGGGCTCGTGAACAGGACGCCCTGGTCCGTCACGAAGCGGATCGTGCAGCGTGGGGCGCCTGAGACCTCCAACCGCACCGTCACCGGCGTGTCCCGGGAGACCTCCAACCGGTCGCCGACGCCCGCCTGTTCGCCCCGGCCGCCTGTCGCCGTCATCGACAGCGACACCCGCGACGACTCCGCGACATACGACCGTCCCGCCCGGATCCCCTCCAGGATCGCCTCCCGCGTCAGGTCGTCGGCCAGGACCACCGTCTGGGGGAGCCCCACCGTGTCCGGGTCGCGGTGGGCGTCGCTGTTGCCCATCGCCGGGATCCAGTCCCGGCCGCCCTCGCGCGTGGACGCGACCAGCATGCTGTCCCAGTCGGCCAACGCGACCTCGTCGTCCGGGGTGTACGGCCCGTTCCACACCTCGACCGCGTCCGCCTCGGAGAAGCCGAACTTCCAGTTGCAGCCGATGCAGGTGGCGTGCGGGTGGGCCGGGACCACCAGGCCGCCGGCGTGGCGGATCCGGCGGGCGAAGCGGCCGAAGCGGTTGTCGCGGGCCCGGTAACGCCAGTCCACGAACGTCCCCGGGTCCGTGCCCAGCGCCAGCACATGGCCGTTACGGGTGGTGATCTCCTCGCCCAGCATGACCAGGAGGTCGTCGCCGGCCACGTCCGCCCAGTGCGCGTGCCCCGCGTTCGTGTTGTGCTCCGAGGTGTTGACGAAGTCCAGGCCCGCCGCCCGGGCGAGGGCCGCGATCTCCGCCGGGGTGCGGCGGCCGTCCGAGTGCCAGGAGTGCAGGTGGCAGTCGCCCCGGTACCAGGCCCGGCCCCGCCCCTTGGCGCGCGTCGGCGGATACACCGGAGGTACGGCCGCGCCCGGCTCGCCGTGGGTCAGCGTGACCGTGATCTCGTACGACAGGCCCTGCGGGGCGACCGTGTACGGGCCCAGCGCGATGTGCCAGGTGCCCTCCCGCACCGGGCCGGGGAGGTATCCCGGCGTCGCCTCGTCCGCGCGGAGGAAGAACTCCGTGCGCGCCCCGCCCGACCAGCCCCGGAAGCCCCGGCCGCCCAGGTCCGTGCCGCGCTCGTCGAAGATGCCGATGTCGAGCGCGTTGCCCGCGGTGCCGGCCGGGACGGACGGCCTGTCGTAGGTGTACGCGACCTTGATCTCCCGTACACCGGACGGGACTTCGACGGGTACGTACACGAAGTCCGGGGAGCCGGTGGGCAGGGTGCCGCGCACCGTCCTCGTCTCCTGGCCGCCGGCGCGGCCGGCCGCTGACGCGAAGCTCACGCTTCCCAACGTAAGCGCGGCGGCGGCGCCCGTCACGAACAACGCGCGTCTGCCCGGGCCGGAGGTCCCGCCGTGGTCGTCCTCGCACATGCTGCTGCTCCCAGGGTGTCGTGAGTGACAGGGCGTGGGTGGTGCAGTGGTGGTGGAGCGGTGGCGCTCTGGTCGCGCGTTCAACCCTGGTATTCAGGCGTGAACCGCCGTGGGTGAAAAGGGGGACGGCGGATTGCGGAAAGGAACCGGCCGCACGGTGTGAATACGATGCCGACCAGTCGGTATCGACAGATGGGGCGCGCCCCGGTACAGATGGGTCATGCGTATCTCCGTGACGATCTTCCTCACCGACGAGACGATCACCCCCACCCGGCTCGCCCGTGAGCTGGAGCAGCGGGGCTTCGCCGGGCTCTACCTGCCCGAGCACACCCACATCCCGGTCGAGCGCACCAGCCCCTACCCGGCGGGCGGCGAGCTGCCGCCCGAGTACGGCCGTACGCTCGACCCCTTCGTCGCGCTCGGCCAGGCGGCCGCCGTCACCGAGGGTCTCGGCCTCGGCACCGGCATCACGCTCGTCGCCCAGCACGACCCGATCGGCCTCGCCAAGCAGATCGCGACCCTGGACCACCTGTCCGGCGGGCGCTTCACCCTCGGCCTGGGCTTCGGCTGGAACGTGGAGGAGGCCGCCGACCACGGTGTGGAGTGGCGGACCCGGCGTGAACTCGTACGGGACCGGATGGGTCTGATGCGGGCGTTGTGGAGTGATGAACCGACCGCCTACGACGGCGAGTTCGGGAGCGTCCGGGCCAGCACCGCCTATCCCAAGCCGGTCCAGAAGCCGCGCGGTCCGGTCGTCGGTCCGCGCACGCTCGTCGGCGGGGCGGCCGGTCCGAAGCTGTTCGCGCACATCTGTGAGTACGCCGACGGGTGGCTGCCGATCGGCGGGCGCGGCCTGTCCGAGTCGCTGCCCCTGCTGCGCGCCGCATGGGCCGACGCGGGCCGTGACCCGGCCGGCCTCCAGGTCGTCCCGTACGCCGTCCAGCCGAGCCCCGGCAAGCTCGCCCACTACGCCGAGCTCGGCGTCGAGGAGACCGTCGTACAGCTGCCGCCGGCGGGGGAGGCGGAGGTGCTGCGCCTGCTGGACGCGTACGCGCCCTTCATCGGTGGAGGCGACGGTTCCGCGCGCGCGGTGTGACGAACGGCCGTCGGGGACAAAACGGGCAGCGCCTGCCTGTCCTGATCACCTCGCTCGTATGCTCGAAGGATGACGACCTCCGCGACCACCGGAACCGGCCCCACCGAGAACTCCATGCGTCGCGCCCTGAAACGGGCCCGGGACGGCGTCGCGCTCGACGTCGCCGAGGCGGCGGTGCTCCTGCAGGCACGCGGCGAGGCCCTCGACGACCTCGCCGCGTCGGCCGCCCGGGTGCGGGACGCGGGCCTGGAGGCGGCCGGCCGGCCCGGGGTCATCACGTACTCGAAGAGCGTCTTCATCCCCCTCACCCGGCTGTGCCGGGACAAGTGCCACTACTGCACCTTCGTGACCGTGCCGGGCAAGCTGCGCCGGGCCGGCCACGGGATGTTCATGTCGCCGGACGAGGTGCTCGACGTGGCCCGTCGCGGCGCCGCCCTCGGCTGCAAGGAAGCCCTGATCACCCTCGGCGACAAGCCCGAGGACCGCTGGCCCGAGGCACGCGAGTGGCTCGACGCGCACGGCTACGACGACACGATCGCCTACGTCCGCGCCATCTCCATCCGCATCCTGGAGGAGACCGGGCTGCTGCCCCACCTCAACCCCGGCGTGCTGAGCTGGACCGACTTCCAGCGGCTCAAGCCCGTCGCCCCGTCCATGGGCATGATGCTGGAGACGACCGCGACCCGGCTGTGGTCCGAGCCCGGCGGCCCGCACCACGGCTCCCCGGACAAGGAACCGGCCGTACGGCTGCGCGTCCTGGAGGACGCCGGCCGCTCCTCCGTGCCCTTCACCTCCGGCGTCCTGATCGGGATCGGTGAGACGTTCGAGGAACGCGCCGAGTCCCTGTTCGCGCTGCGGAAGGTCTCCCGGGCCTACCACGGCATCCAGGAACTGATCATCCAGAACTTCCGCGCCAAGCCGGACACGGCCATGCGCGGCATGCCGGACGCCGAACTCGACGAGCTCGTCGCGACGGTCGCGGTGGCCCGGCACATCATGGGCCCGAGCGGCTGCATCCAGGCACCGCCGAACCTGGTCGACGCCGAGTACGAGCGGCTCATCGGCGCCGGCATCGACGACTGGGGCGGGGTCTCCCCGCTGACCATCGACCACGTCAACCCCGAGCGCCCCTGGCCGCAGATCGAGGAGCTCGCCGCGAAGTCCGCGGCGGCCGGGTTCGAGCTGCGCGAACGGCTCTGCGTGTACCCCGAGTTCGTCACCCGGGGCGAGCCCTGGCTGGACCCGCGGCTGCTGCCGCATGTCCGGGCGCTCGCCGACCCGGAGACGGGGCTCGCCCGGCCGGACGCGGTGGTCGAGGGCCACCCGTGGCAGGAGCCGGAGGAGGCGTTCACCTCCTCCGGCCGTACGGATCTGCACGCGTCGATCGACACCGAAGGCCGTACGTCCGACCGCCGCGACGACTTCGACGAGGTGTACGGCGACTGGGCCGCCCTGCGCGAGGCGGCCGTGCCCGGCATGGTTCCGGAGCGCATCGACACCGACGTACGGGACGCGCTGCGCACCGCGGCAGACGACCCGACGCGGCTGACGGACGCCGAGGCGCTCGCCCTG
Source organism: Streptomyces sp. NBC_00289 (assembly GCF_041435115.1). Lineage (NCBI taxonomy): Bacteria > Bacillati > Actinomycetota > Actinomycetes > Kitasatosporales > Streptomycetaceae > Streptomyces > Streptomyces sp. NBC_00289. The sequence goes on from NZ_CP108046.1 coordinate 5,754,095, forward strand.
CTGCACGCGGACGGCCCGGCGCTGGACGCCCTCACGCGGATCGCCGACGACGTGCGGAAGTCGGTGGTGGGCGACGACGTCACCTACATCGTCACGCGGAACATCAACTTCACGAACGTCTGCTACACCGGCTGCCGCTTCTGCGCCTTCGCGCAGCGCCGCACCGACGCCGACGCGTACACGCTCTCCCTGGACCAGGTCGCGGACCGGGCGGAGCAGGCCTGGGAGGTCGGCGCGGTCGAGGTGTGCATGCAGGGCGGCATCCACCCGGACCTGCCGGGCACGGCGTACTTCGACATCGCGAAGGCCGTGAAGGAGCGGGTGCCGGGCATGCACGTGCACGCCTTCTCGCCGATGGAGGTCGTCAACGGCGCGACCCGCACCGGCCTGTCCATCCGCGAGTGGCTGACGGCGGCGAAGGAGGCCGGTCTCGACTCCATCCCCGGCACGGCGGCGGAGATCCTCGACGACGAGGTCCGCTGGATCCTGACCAAGGGCAAGCTGCCGACGGCGACCTGGATCGAGGTCGTCACGACCGCGCACGAGCTGGGCATCCGCTCGTCGTCCACGATGATGTACGGGCATGTGGACCAGCCCCGCCACTGGCTCGGCCACCTGCGCACGCTGGCCGGCATCCAGCAGCGGACCGGCGGCTTCACGGAGTTCGTCACGCTGCCCTTCATCCACACGAACGCGCCGGTCTACCTGGCGGGCATCGCGCGCCCGGGCCCGACGATGCGGGACAACCGGGCGGTCACGGCGATGGCCCGGCTGCTGCTCCACCCGTACATCCCCAACATCCAGACCAGCTGGGTGAAACTCGGCACGGAGGGCGCGGCGGAGATGCTCCGCTCGGGAGCCAACGACCTGGGCGGCACACTGATGGAGGAGACGATCTCGCGGATGGCGGGCTCGTCCTACGGCTCGTACAAGTCGGTGAAGGACCTGATCGCGGTGGCGGAGGCGGCCGGACGCCCGTCGAAGCCGCGCACGACCCTCTACGGACCGGTGCCGGAGGAACGGCAGCGGGCGGCGACGGTGTCGGACGGTCATCTGCCCGAGCTGTTGCCGGTGCTGGACTGACCGACAGGGCAGTCACAGTACGATGATCGGACCCCCGTGTGGAGGGGTCCGTAACTGAGGAGATGCGTGCCCGTGTCTGCCCGACTTCCCTCGTGGGCCTGGGTGTCCGGCCTGACGGTGGGAGCGATAGCGGCCGTCGTCGTCCTGGCAACGCAGGCGGACCGCGGGGCCCACCCCGTCGCCACCGCCGCGCGGCCCAGCGCCTCGGCGTCCACGGGCGCGCATCCCAAGCCGACCAGGAGCGCGGCCCCGGCCGCCGTGCCCAAGGACTCCGGAACCGGGCGCCGCATCGTCTACTCCCTCGGCCAGAAGCGGCTGTGGCTGGTCGACGCGAGCGACGCGTCCCGCCGCACCTTCACGGTCTGGCCCGGCACGGTCAGCCCGGACCCCGGCTCGTACACGGTGTCGCTGCGCCGGGACGCCATCACGGGTTCCGACGGCGTGAAGATCGAGCACGTCGTGTACTTCGGCGCCAAGTCCGGCGTCAACTTCGCCTTCTCCAACGCCCTGGACGGCTCCTCACCCCCACCGGCCGCGAACGTCCAGACGGGCGGCATCCGCATGCGCAAGGCGGACGGCACGGCCCTGTGGACCTTCGGCTCGACGGCCACCAAGGTGAGGGTGGTCGAGTAGCGGGCGCGACGAGCCCTCCGGTCGGGCGTCGCGGCGACCCGCGACGGGCCCGGTCGAGCCTCGCGGAGACACGCTTCGATCGTTCGTGACCAGTCCGGGCACACTTCGCATATCAATCCGCGCCCAGAACCGACCGTCCCCGTTCGATTACAGTGCTGAGCTGTCGGGCGCGCGGGCGATGGGTCAGGGAGGTCTTGGTGGGTGCGACAGCCGGGCCCGTCTGGGGGCGTGCCGAGCAGCAGGACTTCCGCAGCCGGGTGCGCGGGACCCTGCTCGGGGCGGCCGTCGGGGACGCGCTGGGCGCGCCGGTCGACGGGCTGGACCTCGACGCCATCCGGGAGGCGCACGGCGCCGAGGGCGTGGTGGACCTGGCCCCCGCCTACGGGCGGCGCGGCGCCGTCACGCATCTCACCCAGCTCACCCTCTTCACCGTCGACGGGCTCATCCGCGCCCAGGTCCGCCGGGACACCGGCGCCTGGCATCCGCCGACCGATCTGCACCGGGCGTATCTGCGCTGGGCCGCCACGCAGCGCGACTGGGGCCCCGACGAGCGCCGCAAGGAAGACGGGTGGCTGGCACGCGAGGAGTGGCTGTACGCGCGCCGGGACCCGTCGCGGGCCCTGCTGCTCGGGCTCGGGGACGAGACCATGGGGACCCTCGACGCGCCCAAGAACCCCGGTGCGGCCGGACCCGAGGCGGTCGCCCGGTCCGCGCCCTTCGGGCTGCTCGTCGGATGGGAACCGCAGCTCGTCGTGCAGCTCGCCGTGGAGTGCGCCGCGCAGACCCACGGGCATCCCACCGCCTACCTGTCGGCGGGCGCGTACGCCGTGATCGTGCACGCGCTGGCCTGCGGCGAGGACCTCGACGGGGCCGTGCAGCGGGCGCTCGCCCTGCTCGCCGGACGGGCCGGAAACCCGCCGGTCTCGGACGCCCTGCAGCACGCGCTGGGCGCGGTACGGCAGGGGATGCCCTCTCCGGCCCGGGTCGAGGAGCTCATCGCGGGCGGTACGGCGGAGGGGCTGCTGGCCGCCGCCGTGTACTGCGCGCTCGTCGGCGAGGACGTACGGCACGGGCTGCGCCTGGCCGTGAACCACGAGGGGCCGTCCGCCGCCGCGGGTGCCCTGACCGGCGGCCTCCTCGGTGCCCTGTACGGCGAGACGGCCCTCCCGCCGGCCTGGCTGGCCGAGCTGGAGGGCCGTCCCACGCTGCTGGAACTGGCGGACGACTTCGCGATGGAGATGACCCAGGGTCCCGCGTTGCACGGTCCGGCGGGGTCGTCCCCCGGGTGGCTGGCGCGCTACCCGAGGGCCTGACCCCCCTGTCCCGGAGCCGGCACCACCTGCCCGAAGGGCTCAGTCCTTCACCGGTGTCCTGACCGCCGCGTCCTCCGGCTCGCCCGCCGGAGTCGGGATCGCGGCGGCTGCCGTACCGTCCCCGTCGGTGTTGACGCGTTCGATGACCGCCAGCCGCTCCGGGGTGTCCTCCGGCTTCAGGAAGCCGACGAGGATGTACAGGACCAGGGACACGGCCAGGGGTACGGACACCTGGTACTGGAGCGGGACTCCGCCGTCGACGTTCCAGCTGATCGGGTAGTTGACCAGCCAGAAGGCCAGCAGTCCCAGCGCCCAGCTGGTGAGCGCGGCCGTCGGTCCGGAGCGGCGGAACGGGCGGAGCAGGCCCAACATCATCGGGATCGCGATCGGGCCCATCAGACCGGCGACCCACTTGATGACGACGGTGATGATGTCCTTGAAGGCGGGGGAGTTGACCTGCGTGGCCACCGCCATGGACAGGGCGAGGAAGACCACCGTGGTCACGCGGGCCGCGATCAGGCCGGACCGTTCGCCCCAGCCCCGGGCCCGGGACGACACCACCGGCGCCACGTCACGGGTGAAGACGGCGGCGATCGCGTTGGCGTCGGAGGAGCACATGGCCATCGTGTGGGAGAAGAAGCCGACGATGACCAGGCCCAACAGGCCGTGTGGCAGCAGCTGTTCGGTCATCAGGCCGTAGGAGTCCGAGCCGTCCGGCTTCTGTGCGTGGACCAGCAGCGGGGACATCCACATCGGGAAGAACAGGACCACCGGCCAGACCAGCCACAGCGCCGCCGACAGCCGCGCCGACCGCTCGGCCTCCTTCGCGCTGCCCGTCGCCATGTAGCGCTGGGCCTGGTTGAGCATGCCGCCGTTGTACTCGAAGAGCTTGATGAAGAGGAAGGCCAGCAGAAAGACCGTGGTGTACGGGCCGACCAGCGGCTTGCCGTGGCCCTGCAGGGCGGGCTCGTCCCACGCCCCGAAGAACCCGATGCCCTTGTCGTTCAGCTTCAGCACCACCGCGACGAACATCGCGACGCCGGCCAGCAACTGGATGACGAACTGGCCGAGTTCGGTCAGCGCGTCCGCCCACAGACCGCCGATCGTGCAGTAGATGGCGGTGATCGCACCGGTGATGAGGATGCCCTGGTTGAGGGAGATGCCCGTGAAGACGGACAGCAGCGTGGCGATCGCGGCCCACTTCGCGCCCACGTCCACGATCTTCAGCAGCATGCCGGACACGGCAAGGGCCTGCTGGGTCTTGAGGTCGTAGCGGTTCTTCAGGTACTCCAGGGGCGACGCCACGTGCAACCGCGACCGGAGGCGGTTGATGCGCGGGGCGAACAGCTTGGAGCCGATGGCGATGCCCAGCGCGATGGGGAAGGACCAGGTGATGAAGGAGGTGACGCCGTAGGTGTAGGCGATGCCCGCGTACCCGGTGAACATCACCGCGCTGTAGCCCGACATGTGGTGCGAGATGCCGGACAGCCACCACGGCATCTTGCCGCCGGCCGTGAAGAAGTCGCTGACGTTGTCGACGCGCTTGTGCGACCACACGCCGATCGCCACCATCACACCGAAGTAACCGATGAGCACGGCCCAGTCGAGACTGTTCATGCGCCCCCTTCCAGAGTCCGCCGCCAGGGTCAGGCATGTGAACTCTGGGTTGGGTGGCATGGGCAGGGCAAGGAAGGGGTAAGTAAAGGGAGCGTAAAATAGTTCTGTGCGGTGACTCGCGTCTATGTATGTGAACTAGACGAGTGGCTGAAAAGTACGGTCAGCGCATCAGCTCCCCAGCGTTGACCAGCAACGACTGTCCCGTGATGGCCCGCGCCCGGTCCGAGGCCAGGAACACCGCCGCGTCCGCCACGTCCCCGTCCGTCGCCAGCTCGGGCAGCGCCATCCGCCCGGTCAGCCGTTCCAGCACCTCGGCCTCCGGCACGCCCTCGGTGTGGGCCGTGAACTGCACGTACGCCTGCACCGGCGGACCCCACATCCAGCCGGGCAGCACGGTGTTGACCCGGATACGGTGCGGCCCGAGCTCCCGCGCCAGCGAGTACATGGCACTGGTCAGCGCCCCCTTGGAGGCCGCGTACGCCGCCTGCCGCACCTGCGACGGGGCGGCCACCGCCGACTGCGTCCCGATGAACACGACCGAGCCCTCGCAGCTCTTCAGCGCCGGCAGACACGCCCGCGTCATCCGCAGCGTGCCCAGCAGGTTCACGTCGATCACCGACAGCCAGGTCGCGAAGTCCGCGTCCTCGACGCCGCCGAAGTGGGAGTCCCAGGCCGCCACATGCACCACGGCGTCGATCCGCCCGAACCGCTCCCGCGCCAGCGCCGCCAGCGCCTCGCACTGCCCCTCGTCGGTGATGTCGGTCGCCCGGTACGCGGTGTGGGCCCCGTCCGGATCGATCTCGGCCGCGCTCTTCGCGAGGTTCGCCTCGGTCCGCGCCCCCAGCACGGCGTTCCCGCCGTCGCGTACGACGGCCGCCGCGACCTGATGGCCGAGTCCGGCGCCGACTCCGGAGACGACGACGGTCCTGCCCGCGAGTAGTGCTGACATCGGGTACCTCCCGGCTCTGGTGCTGCATCTGACGGTCCGTCAGAGTAGGAGCGACCGCAGCATGACGGAAGGGGAGCGCCCATGTCCGATGCCACCCGCAGTGGCGTGTACGCCGAGCTCGCCGCCGTGGGCCCGTACGGCGTCCGCCCCGGCCACGCGCTCATCACGATGGTCGAACCGCACCCGGGCCACGAGTACGCGTACAACCGCTGGTACGAGGACGACCACTACTACGCCGGCGCGATGGCCATGCCCTGGATGTACGCCGGCCGCCGCTGGGTGGCGACCCGGGACCTCCAACTCCTGCGCCGGCCCGAGAAGTCGGCGATCGCCCAGCCGGTCACCGCCGGCTGCTACCTCTCCACGTACTGGATCACCGACGGCCGCTACGACGACCACATGAAGTGGACGGTCGGCATCAACAAGCGCCTCAACCGAGACGGCCGCGTCTACCAGGACCGTACGCACGTCTTCACCGCGTTCCAGGACCACGAGGCGACCGTGTACCGCGACGGCGCTGCCGGACCCCGCGACTTCCACGCCCTCGACCACCCCTACGCCGGGCTCGTCCTCGAGGTGATCGACAGCGAGTCGTCCGAGCAGCGGGACGAGCTGCTGGAGTGGCTGCGGTCCCGGCACCTGCCCAAGCGGGTGGCGGGCACGCCGGCCGCGCTGGTGACCGTCTTCCGGCCCACCCCGCTGCCCGGCGACCGGATGACGTACGTCAAGCAGGTCGAGGGCGTCGGCACCCGGCTCACGCTGCTGTGGTTCCTGGAGACGGACCCGCGGGAGTGCTGGGAGGCCTGCTTCACCGGCCTCGACGAGGCGGTCACCGAGTCAGGGCTGGGCCGGACGGAACTGCTGGCGCCGTTCATCCCCACGATTCCGGGCACCGACACCTACGTGGACCGACTCCGCTGACACGGCGAGGGACCGGCCGCGCCGATCGGCTCGGCTCGTCCGGTCAGCGCACACCTTCGGCTCGTCCGGTCACTTCAGCTCGTCCGGGCAGGGCGTGCCCCGGGGCAGCGTGTACGGGGCCGCCAGCCGGTAGATCCCCGCCTTCGGCGCGATCAGCATGGTCCACTGGTCGCCCTCCGCGTCCTCCTCCGTCTCCAGCAGGCAGCCGTTGGCGTTGTCGTACGTCTTCGGCGTGCCCTCGGCCCGGTCCTTGGACGCCTCCGTCTCCTGCGGCGGCGCGAGCTTCTTGCCTTCGGCGTCGACGATGCTCAGCCACGGCGAGTACGGGATACGGATCAGGACGCGGCCCGCCTTCTGCACCTCCATCGTCATCTCGCCCTGCTCGGCGCGCTCGACGACGGCGTTGGGTTCGGCCAGCGGCGCCGGATCGGTCACCTGGAACAACTGCCAGTTCGCGTCGCCCCAGACCTGGTTCAGATACGACATGCCCCGCTGCACCAGCGCCCGCTCGCGCTCGCCGCCGCCGTTCCCGTCGGGCTCGTCCTTCGGCACCACCACGAAGTGCACCGCCCAGCGCTGCAGCCACTCGTGGTAGTTCGCCGAGTTGAGCGTGTCGTCGTAGAAGAGCGGGTTGCGCTCCATGTCGGCCTGCCGGTTCCAGCCGCGAGCCAGGTTCACGTAGGGGGCGAGGGCAGAGGCCTCGCGGTGGGAGCGGGCGGGGACGACCTCCACCCGGCCCTTCTCGGCGCCGACCTTCTGCAGTTCGTTGACGAGCGGTGCCAGCTCACGCGCCCAGGACGCCGTCGGCGTCGTGTGGATGATGTCGTCGACCGACTTGAAGCCGATCCAGCCGACGAAGCCGACGAAGGCCAGCACGACCGTGTACCACTTGCGCGACCGCGGCACCGTGAAGGGCAGCGCCGCCACCAGGGCCACCCCCGCGAACAGCATCCCCAGCCGCGAGATGTTGGACCCGATCTGCGAGCTGACCAGCCAGACCATGACGATCGAGAAGGCGTACACCCCGGCCGTGAGCCGGACCGTCCGCCACTCCTTGGGGACCAGGAACAGGACCAGGAGCGCGTACGACAGCGGCAGGATCACCGAGTAGATCGTCATCGGCTGGGTCCCGGAGAAGGGGAACGCCCAGGCCGACACCGCCACCACGGCCGCCGGGGCGAGGCCCAGCGCCCAGGCGCCCGGCCGCCGCTTCTGCAGGAACAGCGCCACCGCCACCAGGCCCACGAACAGGCCCGCGACCGGCGACGACATCGTCGCGAGCGCGGCCAGCGGAGCGGCGCACAGCGCCTTCGCCCAGCGTTTGTAGCGCCAGCGGTGCGGCCAGCAGAACACGACGGCGACGGCGCCCAGCGCGAAGACCGTGCCCAGACCGAAGGTCACGCGCCCCGAGGCCGCGTTGCACAGGAACGCGAGAACCCCCGCGAGGGAGGCCCACAGCGGGTTCCGCACCGAGCGGCTGCGCAACAGGATCATCGTCAGCAGCCCGGCCGAGATCGTCCCCGCGATCATCATCGTGGTCCGGACACCGAGCACCGACATCAGGTACGGCGAGACCACGCTGTACGACACCGGGTGCATACCGCCGTACCAGGCGAGGTTGTACGCCGAGTCCGGATGCCGGCCGACGAACTCGGCCCACGCGTCCTGCGCCGCGAGGTCGCCGCCACTGTTGGCGAAAGTGAAGAACCAAACGATGTGCAGCACACCGGACAGCGCGGTGATGGACAGGACGGGGTGCAGCAGCAGCCGCTCGCGCACCGCGAGCACGAACTCCCACGCCGCGGACCGCACCGAGCGGGGTCCACCGTCGCCCGGGGCACGCGCCTCGTCGGCGCGAGCGCTCCCCGGACGGTTCTCGTCCGCGTGAGCCCCGACCGCACCGGCCTCGGCCGGGCGAGCTTCGTCCGGGCCGGCGTCCTCGGTGCGCGCGCCGTCGGCGGGCTCGTTGTCAGCGGGCGCGCTGTCGGCGGGTGTGCCGTCCGCGCGCGGGTCGTCCGGGCGACGGTTGTCGGTACGAGCGCTGTCCGGGCGACGACTGTCACTACGAGCGCTGTCGGCGCGACCGTTGTCCGGACGAGCCGTGTCCGTCCGGGTGCCGCCCTTACGGGCGTTGTCCGTACGGCCGTGCTCGCGGCCCTTCGGTTCGGGCGCGGGCACGCGTATTCGTGAGCCGGCCCCCGATCCTGGATCGGCGTCGTCGGCGCGTGTCGGCTCCGCAGTGGCCACCTGAAGGTACTCCCCGTGGGGTCCGTGTTCTGTTCTCGGCCGCGTCCCGTTCCCCGCGCGTTGCCGGCCGCGTCCTGGCGGGCTCAGCGGCCCCGTCCCGTGAACGGCGGCCTGCCCCGTCTCGCGACGCTAGCACGCACCCCGCCGGGCGGAACCCCGGGAGGGGCCGACCGGCGGGGGTGCGCGGGCGCGTCACGGGCGCCGGCTCAGCCGACGCGCTTCAGCTTGTCCGTGAAGCCCGGTTCGACGAGTTCCTTCCCCAGAGTGACCGGCACCTTGACCGCGCCGCTCGCACCGTCACCGACGGTCAGCGTGCCGACCCTGGTTCCGGCCTTCGCGGTGTGCGGCACGTCGCCGGACGTGAAGGACAGCTTCACCTTCAGGCCGGCCCAGCCGACCGCCGCGACGTCCTTCGTGAGGACCACCGGGGTCCGGCCGCCGAGCCCGTCGTCCACGTACCCGACGACGTCGCCCTTCTTCAGGATCTTCGCCGACTTCAGGGCTTCCCGCGCGGCGAGCATCGCGGTCTTGCTGACGTCGTTCACGGTCTGGATGATCGGCGCCTTGTGCTGGCCGAGGATCGCGCCCACCACGGTCACCGTCTCACCGCCGACCTCCTTGGTGGCGGCGAACAGCAGGTTGCCGCCGGCCGCGGTGGTGGTGCCCGTCTTGAGGCCGATCGCCCCGTTGTAGGGGACCAGGTAGTTGTAGTTGTAGTGCTTCCGATCCGAGGGGTCGACCCACTGCCCCATGGACGTGATCGCCGTCAGTGCCGGGATCTTCACCAGCTCGTTGCCCAGCTTCACCTGGTCCTCGGCGGTGGAGACGGTGGTCTCCTTGAGGCCGGAGGCGTCCGTGTACGTCGTGTTCGTCATGCCGAGTTCCTTGGCGGTGGCGTTCATCTTCTTGATGAACGCCGCCTCGGTCCCCGAGTCCCAACGGGCCAGCAGGCGGGCGATGTTGTTGGCGGACGGGATCATGATGGCCGCCAGCGCCTGCTTCTCGGACAGCTTGTCGCCCTGCTTGACGCTGTTGAGGGTGGACTCGCCGTCCTTGTCGTAGCCGCCCTCCTTCTCGGCGGTCGCGTCGACCTCGATGGCGGGCCCCTCGGCGCCCGTCTTCAACGGGTGGTCCTTGAGGACGATGTACGCCGTCATGGCCTTGGCGACCGAGCCGATGGCGACCGGCGTCTGCTTGCCGAAGTCCCCCATCGTGCCGATGCCCTCGACGTCCATCCAGCCCTGGCCCTGGCTCGGCCACGGCAGGTCCACCTTGCTGCCGTCGAAGGCGTACGAGTCCTCGGCGGTCAGCGCGAGCGTCGGCGCCGGCAGCGGGCGCACGGCCTGTGCGATCGCGAACACGACCACCAGCAGCAGCACCAGCGGGGTCCAGATCTTGACCCGTCGGACGATCGTGCGGACCGGGGTCTCCGGCGGCGGCGGCGTGTTCGTCAGCTCCGCCAGCAGGTCCAGCGGCGGCCTCGGCGGCAACGGCTGCTGCGTGGTCCGCTCGGGGCCGAGCCGCGGGGTGACCGCCGTGGCGTCCGGCGCCGTGCCCGGCTTGCCGGTGGGCCTGGCGTCGGGCGTGCCGGACGGCGTGCCGGCGGGCGTGCGGTGCGGGGCGGAGGCGGGCTTGGGCTGCGCGGCCGGGCGCGGCTCGTCCAGCGGCTTGAGCGCGACGAACTTGCTGGTGCGCTCGGCCTCGGCCTCACGCTTGGGACCGGCCTTGGACTTGGCGTCGGGCTCGGAACCGGCTTCGGAACCGGCTTCGGGACCGGCTTCGGGACCGGCTTCGGGACCTGCCTTTGGCTTGGCGTCCTCCTTCGGCCTGGCGTCGTCCTTGGGCCCGGGGTCCTGCCTCGGCTTCGCGTCCTGCTTCGGCTTCGCGTCCTGCTTCGCATCGGCGTCGGCGGGCTTCGCGTCCCTCGGGGCCCGGGCCGCGTCGCTGAGCTTCAGCATGGTCGTGGGCTGGTCCACGGCGGGCGCGGACGGCGGCAGGGCCTTGAAGACGGCGGTGGGCTGGTCGACGGGCCGCTCGTCGGGCTCGGCGTCGGCCTCTTCAGTGGCGTCGGCCTTCGCGGCGTCCTCACCGGGCGTGTCGCGGGGCTCGTCGGCGGGTTCGTCGCGGGGCCCGACAGCGTCGGCGGGCTCGGCGTCGGCCTTCTCGGTGGCGTCGGCCTTCGCGGCGTCCTCGTCGGGCGTGTCGCGGGGCTCGTCGGCGGGCTCGTCGCGGGGCCCGACAGCGTCGGCGGGCTCGGACTCGTCCGTGTCGGCCTGGTCGTCCGCGTCCGCCTCGGAAGGCGCGTCAACGGCTCCCTGGGCGTCTGTCCCGGCGTCCGCCCCGCTGTCGGTCGTCTTGGGCGCGGCGTCGGCCTGCGGGGCCTCCACGGCGCCCTCAGCCTCCTCGACGGCCTCGGCGTCCGCCTCGGCGGCGTCCGCGTCTTCATCGTCGACGGTGCCGGCACCGCCACTGTCGGCCTTGCCGTCCGCCTCGTCGTCGGTCCCCGAGGTGTCGGCGTCCTCGGTGTCCTCGGCCGCGATCGCCGGCTTGTCGTCCGCCGACCGCACCCAGGCGGCCACGGCCTCTCGCAACCGCGCGTCACCCGTCACGGCACCCACGTCCTCGGAAGCCCCGGTGCTCTCCGGGGTTTCGGAAGCCGCCTCGCGCTCCTCCTCGGAGCGGGCGTCGGCGTCGGAGCCGGAGTTCGCGGCCTCGGCCTCGGTCTCCGCCCCGGACTCCCGGGCACCGTCCCGGGCCGCGTCCACCGCGTCCTCGACGCCGTCAGCCCGCTGGGCGTCCTCGGGGGCCTCGGCGTCGTCGGCGTTCCCGGTCGCCTCCGCGAGCTCCCGCACGGACAGCACCCTCGTCGCCGTATCGACGCCTCCGCGGGAGCGGGACACCGCCAGGCGAGGGTCGCGCTTCTCGCCTGCCGAGCCGCCCTCGCTCCTGGCTTCGGGAACCGGGCCCGCGCTCCCCGGCGTCGGTTCCGCCGACGACTCGCGCTGCTTCGACCTGTCGGGGGACTCGCCCGCCACCGATGCCTCCTCCATGCGCCGCACGCCCTCCGTGCGTCAACCGAACCGTGAACCGCCGCCCGGACACCGCCTCGTGGCGCTGTCCGAACCATGTACCAGTGTCCTGTGTGCGGGCTTGACCCAAGCGGTAGACGAGAACGACATACCTACTGGTTCCATTGCAAACAGGTCACGCACCCTCGACAGACCAATGTGAGAGGGGTCACCCTGTCATTCATCCACGCGGGGAGGCATGGATGGGCAGGAGCCGCAGAACCATTCCGGAAGAGCTTTTGCTTCTGGCGCTGGACCCGACCACGGGTACCACCGCACAGCCGCAGTCGCTCGACCTTGGTCTGGCCGGAGCACAGCTAGTGGAGCTGGCGCTGGCCGGACGGATAGCCCCAGACGGGGATCGTATCGCCGTGGTGTCCCCACGGCCGACCGGAGATCCGACTTTGGACTGCGCGTTGGAGTTGCTGCGAAGGCGCGGCGCTCCGGTTCGGGCCGTCCACTGGATTGGCGGGCCGCGTCTCGGGCTACGCCAGATTTACCTCTCGCATCTGGAGCGGTGCGGCATGGTGCATGCCGTGGCGGGCCAGATGTGCGGAGTGCTTCCGACGACTCGCTACCAGGCGACGGACACCGACATCAGCCGGGAGATCAAGGCCCGGCTGGACTCCGCGATCCGCACCGGCGTACCGCCGGACCCGCGGACCGCGGCGCTCGCCGCACTGGCGCACGCGGTCGGCCTCGGCAAGCACCTGTATCCGGGCAATGAGGGACGCTCGTCCCGCTCCCGGCTGCGGGACCTGATCAGGCACGACCCCATGGGCGGTCTCGTGGCGCACGCCGTGATGGACGTCCAGAACGGCGCGGCCGCACAGCCGCGCCGTAACCAGGCACCGGCCGGCCGGCAGGCCGCGCCCGGGGCCAGGTCCGCGCCGGAACCCGCTCGTGGTGTTCCGATGCAACCGCGCCACGGAAGCATGGTGCGTGCCGTGGCCCACTGAGCCGCAGTCCCACGGCAGCACCGCGACGCGGTTCGCGGGACCCGCATGACCCGGTAAGACCGCACGACCCGGTAAGACCGCACGACCCGCACCGCCGAGCATGGCCGAGCGCCGCACCGCAGTCCCCAAGACCGGTCCGGGAGCCGCTGGTCCGCGCGGGGCGACGGAACCGTACGTCCGGAAGACGACACGGTCCCGCCGCCCCGCGCGGCCGCATGTCCGCCCCCGGCACGCTTCTTCGTGCCCCGGCCGGCCCCGCACGCAGCGCATATCCCTCGTTTGCCAGCGGTAGAAAGCACCTTGGTGGCAGTCTGCTCAACAGCAGATACGCAAAGTGGCAGATACAGGCACACAGCCGGAGGTGCACGTCCCGTGGCGTCCAATGTCAATCCCACCGTCAGGCGACGCCGGCTGGGCCAGGAGCTGCGCAGGCTCCGCGAGCTCAAGGGCATGACGGCCGAGGAAGTGGCGGAGCGACTGCTCGTGTCGCAGTCGAAGATCAGCCGCCTGGAGAACGGTCGGCGCAGTATCAGCCAGCGGGACGTCCGCGATCTGTGCGGGGTCTACGAGGTCGAGGACCAGCGCATCGTCGACTCGCTGATGCAGATGGCCAAGGACTCGCGCCAACAGGGCTGGTGGCATGCCTTCGGGGACATCCCGTACAGCGTGTACATCGGGCTGGAGACCGACGCGGAGTCCCTGCGGGTCTACGAACCCCAGGTGATCACCGGCCTGTTGCAGACCCGGCAGTACGCCGAGGCGATCATCCAGGGGGCGCTGCCGGAGACCTCGACCACCGACATCGAGAAGCGCGTCCAGGTCCGGCTGCGGCGGCAGGATCGTATCGCCGCCGACCGGGAACCGCTGCGCCTGTGGGTGGTCCTGGACGAGGCCGCGCTGCGCCGGGTCGTCGGGAGCCGTCAGGTGATGCGCGAGCAGCTGGAGCAGGTCGCCGAGATGTCCCAGCAGCCGCACATCACCGTGCAGGTGCTGCCGTTCGAGGTCGGGGCGCACCCCGGTATCAACGGCCAGTACGCGATCCTGGAGTTCGCGGACGCGGCCGACTCGAGCGTGGTGTACATCGAGGGCGTGACCAGTGACCTGTACCTGGAGAAGGCGCACGACGTGCAGAAGTACACGGTGATGTACGAGCACCTGCGGGCGCAGGCCTTGAACGTGGAACAGTCCCGTCGGCTCATCGAGGACGTCGCGAAGGAGTACGCCCGCTGAGGCCCTCGGGAGTGAAGGGCCGGATGCTACACCCCAGGACCACCGGACTGGAAGACTCCCCTGGAATATGCCATCCGGTCGAGTGAACGACTGCTCCGAATAGGGATGTTGGCGAGTAGCGTCGATCACGCCACGATCAAAGGCGTTGGCTCAAACCGTACAACTCCCCACCGGAGCAAACATGGCAATTCTTCAGGGTGCCACGGCAACGTGGACGAAGTCCTCCTACTCCACGGGCAACGGCGCATGCGTCGAGGTCATGTCGCCGTCGGCGGCACTGGCCGTTCGTGACTCCAAGGTCCACGAGGGCCCCACCCTGGCGTTCCCCGCCGACGCGTGGAAGGCCTTCGTGGCAGCGGTCAAGGCGTAAGAGGAGGCTTTCTGATCCTCGCCCGACCGTATGGCCGGCAACCAGGCGATCGAGTAACAGGCGATCGGCAATCACACGGCAAGGCCGGCAGCCGCAACACCGCACCACTCACAACTGCACAAGCACCAGTGACAGAGCCCTCTCGACCAGCTCGCCGTCCTTGCCGAGGGGGCTCGGCTGTGCCCGCCCGCGATCCGCCTCACCCAGGCGGGTCCGGCGCCCACATGTGCCGGGACCACGACCGCCGTTCAGCCCTCAGCCCTTCGATCCCGAACCGAGCCCTTCCGAGCTCGGCTCCCGGACCCGGCCCGCTCCCGACCCAGGCGCGTCCTCCGGCTCAGCCACCCGCGACCGTGCCCGGGGGCGGGATCAAGCCGCCAGTTGGGCCTCGATGGCCGTGACGATCTCGGCGGCCTCCGGCTCGGTCTGCGGCGAGAAGCGGGCGACGACCTTGCCGTCGCGGCCGATCAGGAACTTCTCGAAGTTCCAGCGGATGTCCCCGCTGTGCCCCTCGGCATCGGCGAAACCGACCAGGCCGTCGTACAGCGTGTGCCTGCCCTCACCGTTCACCTCGACCTTCTCGGTCAGCGGGAAGGTCACGCCGTACGTCGCCGAGCAGAACTCGGCGATCTCCTCGGCGCTGCCGGGCTCCTGCCCGAGGAACTGGTTGCACGGCACGCCCAGCACGGTGAAGCCCTTGGCGGCGTAACGCTCCTGCAGTCGCTCCAGGCCGTTGTACTGCGGGGTCAGCCCGCACTTGGAGGCCACGTTCACGACGAGCACGGCCTGCCCGGCGTACTGCCCGAGGTCCGCGGAACCGCCCTTCAGGGCGCCGATCTCGATCTCGTACAAAGAAGTATTCGTCATACGGCGATGCTATGGCCTGCCCGACGGGCCGGGCCGGAGACGTGGTGCGTAACACGCTCCCCGCGCCCACCGCCCCTCGGCGGGCCGTGGCCCGGACTCGCGGGGGCCGCCACCGGGCCCCGCCCGGCAGAACCCCCGGATTATGCCGGGCTGTCCGCCCCGCCGCCCCGTCCGGCCCGCACCAAGACCTCCCCTGCCGCCGTCCGGGAGTACAGCACCGATCGCCCCGCCCGCCGCCGTTCCACCAGTCCCGCGTCCAGCAGGACGCGTAGGTGCCGGCCGACCGAACCGAGGCCCTGGCCGGTCACGGCGGTCAGTTGGCTGGTGCTCAGTGGGGAGCCGAGCCGTACCAGGACCCCGGCGCGAGCGGTTCCGAGCAGCGTGCCCAGGCTCGCGGGCACAGCGGGGCTCCGGCCCGTGGCGAGCACGCCGGCGCACGGGTAGACCACCGCGTAGCGTTCGTCCTCCTCCCACGACACCCAGCCCGTCTGCGGAGTGACCGGTACGAACACGAGCTGCGCGCCGGAGATCTCCCGCGGCGGGTACTCGTGCGTGTTCACCTGCAGCCGGTTCTCGCCGAGCCAGCGCGTGCCCGGACGCAGCGCGTCCAGGACGGCCGCCCAGCCGCCCTGGGTCATCCGCGCGGTGCGCGCGACCACGTCCGCCTCCAGCACGCGACGCCGCCGGGGCCAGTACGGCCGTACGGCGTCGGCCCAGACGTCCTCGAGGAGCGCGGCCGCCCGCTCGGGGAGGTCGTCCCGGTGCAGCGCCGCCGGGAGCGGGCCGGCGAGGGAGGTCCGCAGATGCGCGCGGGCCCGGCCGGGCTGGGCGGCCCGGACACGGGCGACACCCTCCTCGAAGGTCTCCCGGTCCTTGGGGGTGGGCGTGAGGAAGTCGGCGATCCAGTTCCGGCCCAGCCCCGAGCGGACCAGCAGCGCCGTGACCGGGTCGGCGGCCAGCCGCCTCCGGTAGGCGGGCAGGTGATCGCTGAGCCAGGCCTGTTCACCGGGGTGCGCGGGCACGCCCGCGTGCAGCAGTTTCAGCGAGGCGAAGGTCTCGGCGAGCGGGGACAGTACGAAGCGGCTGCCGGCCAGGGTGTCCGCGTTGACCTGCCACCAGCCCATGCGCCCGCCTCCACCCCGTCCCCGGTCCACACCCCGTCGGCGTCGCCGTCCGCGCTCGCGTCACGACCTTTCGCCCCGGCGCGAAACAATAACGGCGCCCTTCCAGGCCGTCACAGACTCCGCTCATGCGCAGCTACCGACAACTTCTCCGGACCCCGGAGTTCACCCCGCTCCTGCTCACCTCCGCGGCCCTCACCGCGGGACAGACCGTGAGCGGGCTGGCGCTCGGCACCCTGGTGTACCGGGCGACCGACTCACCGCTGCTGTCCGCCTTGAAGCATGTTCGGCCCCTCGCTGGCGCAGGTGCTGGGCGCGACCTTCCTGCTGTCGGGGGCAGACCGGTTGCCGCCGCGGGCGACGCTGGCGGGCATCTCGCTCGCCTTCGCGGCCGGTACGACGGTGCTGGCGTTGCCCGGTCTGCCGATCCAGGCCGTCTTCGCCGTCGTCCTCGCCCAAGGGGTCGTCGCGTCGCTCGGCGGGGGAGTGCGCTGGGGACTCCTGACCGAGACGCTCTCCAAGGACGGCTACCTGCTCGGGCGTTCGGTCTTCAACATGCAGAGCGGGCTGATGCAGATCACCGGCTACGCCACCGGCGGCGCCCTGATGACGGTGGTCTCACCGCGGGTCTGCCTGCTGCTGGCGGCCGGACTGTTCCTCATGTCGGCCGCCGGAATCCGCCTCGGCCTGACGCGACGCCCACCGCGTGCCGCGGGCCGCCCCTCGATCCGGGCGACCTGGCGCACCAACGCCCTGCTGTGGTCCTCGCGCCCTCGCCGCCACGTCTACCTGGGCCTGTGGATTCCCAACGGCCTGGTCGTCGGCTGCGAATCGCTCTACGTGTCGTACGATCCCGGCGCCGCGGGCACCCTGTTCGCCTGCGCGGCGCTGGGCATGTTCGCCGGTGACGTGACGGTCGGCCGTCTGGTGCCGGCCACCGTCCGCCCGCGCCTGGGCCTGCCCCTGCTGGTCCTGCTGGCCGGGCCGTACCTGGCGTTCTTCCTGCACCCCGCTCTCCCGGTGGCCGCCGCCCTGGTCGCTCTCGCCTCCGTCGGCTTCGGCGCGAGCCTGGTCCAGCAGGAACGGCTGATGGCCCTCACCCCCGACGAACTGAGCGGCCACGCCCTCGGACTGCACTCGGCGGGCATGCTGACGATGCAGGGCGTGGCCGCGGCCCTGGCCGGTTCGGCGGCCCAACTCACCTCTCCGGCACGGGCGATGACGCTCGCCGCGATGGCGTCCCTCGTGGTGACAGCGGCGTTGGCTACGGCTGCTGGACGGGCGCGGCGACCGGAGCCGGTGCCTGGGCCGGCACCGGCGCGGTAGCCGCCGCGGACTGCTCTCCCCGGCACCCCATTCCTCACAGGTCCCGGCCGGAAAACCGGCCGGGACACCGATGTGACGGAGCCGGGATGAGGGCATCGAGCGGGGCCGGGTGGATGCGGCCGTGAGTGGCAGACGTTGGTCAGGAGTCCGCACGGGTCGATCGTGGGCCGTGGGCCTCGATCGACTCTCAGCCCCGAGCCCCGAGCCCCGAGCCCCGAGCCCCGAGCCCCGAGCCCCGAGCTCCGAGCCCCGAGCTCCGAGCCGTCAGTGGTGGCTGTGGCCGTGACCGCGGGTGAAGGGCTCGAAGGTGTGGCTGAACTGCCAGGTGTCCTGGGCGATGCCGGAGCAGGAGTTGGCGCCCGCGGTGCCCACGCAACCGCCGTTGTCGCGCTGGAGCGCCCAGAAGGAGAGCGTGTTGATCCCCTTCTCCACGGCCCACTTCTCCACCTTGACGGCGTCCTGCGTGGTGAAGGTCTCCTCGGGGCCGAAGTCGTCGATGCCGGGCATCTCGGTGACACCGATCGTGTGCCACAGCTTCGCCGGGCTCTTCTTCGGGTACAGGGCGGCCAGTTGGGCGTGCAGACCGGCGGCGGCGGTCTCGGTGTCGACCGCCATGTCGTGGGTGGCACCGTCCCAGTAGTCGAACGTCATGATGTTGACGACGTCCACGCGCGCGCCGTTGTCCACGGCGTTCTGCAGCAGGGCCACGCCGTTGGGCGCGAGGCCGGTGTTGGTCGTCGGCAGGGTGTACGAGAACTGCAGGGGGCGACCGCTGCGTTCGGCCCAGCGTTCGGCCTTGGCGACGGCCTTGTTGCGGCGGTCGATGCCGGCGGCGTTGTTGATGGAGTCGGCCTCGATGTCCAGGTCGATCCGGGTGACGCCGTACGTCGTGACGAGACTCTCGTACACCTTGGCGATGGCGTCGACGCTGGTGCAGCTGTCGGCGAGCTCGGTGCCGGTGGTGTCGGCGCTGTAGCCGCCGAAGGACGGGATGACGTTGCCGCCGCGCGCCTGGATCGTGGCGATGTCGCTGCCGAAGGTCGCCGGGGAGATCGGCTGGGTGGCGTCGCCGTTCCAGTCCGCGGTGCACGAGCCCGCCGCGGCCGTCTGGAGGAACGCCAGCGTGAGGTACTTGTTGCCCGACTCGGCGGCGAGCGCGGCCGGGCTCTCGCCGGTCCACGCCTCGAAGTACGGCGCCGCCACGTGCGCGGGCATCGGCTTCGCGGGGGGCGAGGGGTGCGCGGGGCTCTGCTGCGAGGCGAGCGCGCCACCGCCCGAGAGTGCGACGAGCCCGGCGGACAGGGTGCTCACGGTCATGCAGGACAGCAACGCGCGAAGAGGACCAGGTCGTCTCATTGACGCTCCCAGGGAGATAGGGACAGCGGGGCTGGGGGGCGGGCTAGCGCCATCGTTGGACTAGACCAATTATCTGTCAAGGTTCTTTACTGTTAACTGACCGAGTTGCCGCTCGCACACCACGCGCCCACCGGTCGGCCGAAGACACACGGAAGGGCACCTGCCGCGCTGGCAGGTGCCCTTCTCGCCGTACGGTCAGACGGTTGTTCGGCCCGCCGAGTGCCGTTCGGCGAACGACCGGACGGCGAACGACCGGTGTGTGACGGGTCGGTGAGCGGCTGATCGGTGAACGACCGGCCGGTGGCCGGCTCGCCGCCGGGTGGCTCACCGGTAGGCGGCTCTTGGGTCAGGCGACGACGGTGAACAGGCCGGTGCGATCGCCGAGTTTGCTCAGCGAGATCTTGCCGGGGATGCCGTTGGCGTCGGTGCCGGTGTAGCCGAGGTGGCGCTGCCACTTGGCGTAGGCGGCGATGGTGGTCGAGCCGAAGGAACCGTCACCCGCGTACGTCTTGGCGAGATAGCCCAGTTTGACCAGGGCCGCCTCGGTGAGGTTGGTCCCCGCCATGTAGCTGACGTGGCCCTGCTTGGCGCCGGGGTCGGTCTTCGCGGCCTTGGCGAGGCGGGACAGGTCGACCCGGGGCTTGCCGGGGCTGCTCGGCTTGGACGGCGTCGGTTTGCCGACCTTGGAAGCGAGTTGCTTCTTCACGTCGGCACGGAAGTCGTCCATGTCGAAACTGGGGTCGATCTTGCCGGGCTGGACCTCCTTGTGTCCGGCGACGGACTTCTCGGACCACCCGTGGGCCCGGCACAGGGCCGCCGCCCACAGCACGGCCTTCTCGTACTGCGCGTCCGGGTACGGGTCCTTGCCGTCGCCGAGGTTCTCGATCTCCAGGCCGTACAGGCAGTCGTTGCCGTCGGCGTTGGCCTGGTTGTCGTGCGGCAGCTTTTCCTCCTCGCGCAGCGCGTTGAGGACGTCGAGGTCGACGGATCCGGCGTGGTTGGCGCGGCCGTGGCCGATCATCCACAGGCCGTCGGTCTTGCCGAGCCAGGCGTGGCAGAGCGGGCCGGGAAGGTCGGACCTGCCCTTGAAGCAGAGCTCCTTGTCGCCGTGACCGGCGGTGTGGTGGATCAGTACGCCGATCACGGGACCGAAGGACTTGCCGGTCGCCGAGTCGCGGTTGTGGGTGGTCCAGCCGGCGTGTTCGTGGACGCTGAGACCCTCGGCCTTTAACGCAGCAAGCGTTTTCGCGGCGGACAAGGGTGTGGCCATGGCTGTGGTCCTTCCGGATCAGCACATCAAGTGGTCATGGTGAACAAGCAAGTTGAGACGGGACGAGGCACGGCAGGCCCGGTCGGCGGGACACGCCTGGTACCGCTCAGCATTGCTGAATTACGCCCCTCGCGGGGCGAAATCCAGCCGTTGCCCCCGTCCGGTGTCACCCTCGGGACGGCCGGGTCGCCGGCCGCACCTCGCCGACGGGCGCCCACAGCCGCAGTCCGTCCACCGCCGTGACCTCGATGACGATCGCCGGGCCGGCGCCGATATCGGCCCCGGCCACCTGGGCCGTCATGCCCCGCAGACCCACTCCGACCTGCAGCCCGGCCACCGTGGGCGGAGCCGGTACCCCCGCCGGTGCAGGCCCGGGCCCCGCGGTGCGAGGCCCGCCCGGGCGGCACGCCGCCGACTCCGGCCGGCGGCGGCGAGATCGCACCGACGGCGGGGGCTGTGCCGTCCGACCTGCCCAGTGGCTGGAAGGAGTGGTCGAATTCGGACACCGGCCATTACGCCCGAGTTCTGCCGGCTCGTCAGGCCCAGGCGGCGACCGTGCGGCCAGGACCAGGAGGGCGGTGGCGGCGGTGGCGGCGATGGTCAGGTGCGTTCCCCGCCTTGTCGTACGACGATGCCGGCCTTGCCGCGCAGGACGGATGCGAGCGCGCGTACCCATCCGGCGACGGTGAACGCACTCACCCGGGGCACGGCATCAGGAAGGCTTGGCCAAGGACACGGCCGTGGCGGTCACCGTGTCGTCGCACTCGGCGAACACGCCGTCGTCCAGCGCGACTTGGTGCTTCCCGGCGCCGGGAAGCCCGACCACCAGGGTGGGGTACACCACGGGATCGGCGCCGGACACGCAGTAGCCGTCGCCCTCACCCTGGACCTGGACGAAGGTCAGCTTCACCCACGCCGTGCCACCCGGAGCCACCCGCACCGAGGGCGCCGAACCGGTACGCGTCACCGCCAGCGGGGAGTTGTGCTCCGGGGAACCATTGCCGGCCCCGGCCACCGAAGGGTGCCCGCCGAGGACGCACGACGTCCCCGAGACGTTGGTGAACCCGACGACCACGGCTCCGGTCCCCGTCCCGTCGGGCCGATCGGCGGCCTGACGCGCGGCAGCCTCGAGCCCGGCCGCGGCACACGCCTCCACCGCACCTCCCACGGAACCGGACGAGGCGCTCGCGGACGCGGACGCCGACGTGGACGCAGACGCAGACGCCGATGTGGACGCGCCGCCTTTGCCGGGCTCGGAGACACCGCCTCCCGCCGAACCGGACGGCGACACCGAGACGCTCGCCGCACCCGAGGACGACCCGGCCACGGTCCCGGAGCCGACACCGTCACCACCGTCGTCGCCCTGGCACCCGGTGACCACCAGCGCGGCCGAGGCCGCGATCACCGCCACCAGGGTCCCGCGCGCACCGCTCCTGTACCGGCTCCCGTACCGCATGGCATCCCCCGAAGTCGCGTCGCCGGGAGCAGGCCCTCGCCGCCCCTCGCCGACGCAGACAACTCGGACCCGCCCGGGGGTTCTCCGGGCCGCCCACCTGTGACCCGGCGGTGACGAGACCGGGTCGTGGCCTGGCCATTCGCTCGCCGCGGGGCCGGCGGGGCCCGGGAGTGCCGCCGTACGCGAGAGTCGTGGCTATCCGGCCGTCTTCACGGTTTCGACCGTCTCGGCTGTTCCCGCGGCCGTCTTCACGGCTTCGACCGTCTCGGCTGTTCCCGCGGCCCTCACGGTCTCCATCGCCTTCACGCAGGGCGGTACGTCCGGCAGGTGCTCCCTCGCCCACTCGCCGAGCCCTCTGAGCGAGGGTTCGAGCGCGGCTCCCGATTCGGTCAGCCGGTAGGACACGCGCAACGGCGGTCCCTCGTCGACCTCGCGCACCAGGAGTCCCGCGGCGCCCAGCTCGGCGAGGCGGTCGGAGAGCATGCGCTCGCTGATGCCGGGGATGGCCCGGCGCAGGTCGGCGAAGTGGGTGCGCTGCCCCATCAGCACGGCCAGGATCGGCCCGCTCCAGCGCTTGCCGAGCAGCTGGAAGACGCGGGTGATGCCGTCGTCCACTTGCCTGCACGCCGACGCGTCATGGGTCTGCTCTGCCGCCATGGGTTCAGGGTACTACCCTGCCGTTGGGGGCTAATAAAAAGTAAGTCCCTGTGTTATCTATAGTCGAGTACGAAATCTCAGCCCGTCGTCGCGTTACGGGCTCGCCCTTCTGGAGAGACTCATGGCCACCCTGTTGCACATCGACTCGTCCGTCTTCACCGGCGAGGCGTCCGCCTCCCGTGCCGTGACGGACGCCTTCCGCAAGACGTGGCAGGAGCAGCACCCCGACGGCACGGTGATCTACCGCGACCTCGCCGCGCATCCCGTCCCGCACATCACCGCCGACGCGCACACCGCCGGCTTCGCGGATCCGGCCGCCCACACGCCCGAGCAGGCGGCGGCCTTCGCCGACCGGCTGAAGCTGATCGAGGAGCTGGAGCAGGCGGACGCGGTGCTCATCGGCGCCCCGATGTACAACTACACGATTCCGTCGACCCTCAAGGCGTGGCTGGACAGCGTGATCCTGTTGGGTCGCACGGCGGGCGAGACCCCCTCCGCCAAGGGCACCCCGGTCACCGTCGTGGCCAGCCGCGGCGGTTCGTACGCACCGGGCACCCCGCGCGAGCCCTACGAGTACGTCCAGAACTACCTGACGGCGGTCCTCGCCGACGCCCTCGCGCTCGAGCTGGACTTCATCGTTCCCGAGCTCACGATGGCCCCGCACATGCCGGCCCTGTCCGAGTTGCTGCCGCTCTTCGAGGCCTCCCGCAACCGCGCCCTCCAGGACGCGGCCACGAAGGCGAAGGCCCTGGCCGAGCGCTTCGCCGCGTAACCGGGGTCCGGAGGGCGCGGCGAGAAGCCCGTCCGGTCCGAGAGCGCGGCCGAGCCGAGCCCCCGGACCGGAAAAGGGCGGTGCGGTACGCCCGGGTCGGGTCCCCGGGGGCACACAACACTGCCCTTCGAGCCCTTCACCGTGCGGCGGGCGCCCGTTGACGATGAAAGGTGGTCGGACACGTCCTGAACGCACGCAAAGGATCCTCATGCATGCCCACGACTCCGCCGAAGTGGCCGAACACGGCCGGCGGCGCATTCCGGTTCCCCAGCACGGTCAGCCCTCGGCTCCCACGCTCGACCCCACCCGAGGCCCCATGACGCCGGCGGCCGTACTCGGCCTGCAGCGCGCCGCGGGGAACTCGGCCGTCAGCCAGGTGGTCCAGCGGATGGACACCGGGGGGAACGTGCAGGACATGCTGACGACCGAGCACTGGGACGGGGGGAGTCGAAGCGGCAAGCTGGCGAAGGCGGCGAAGAACGCCCTGAAGCTGGGCAAGGGCAAAAAGGGAAAAGGCTCGTCGAAGAGCAAGGCGAGATCGCTGGATGAAGTGCTGAGCAGCGTGATTCCTGGCCTGCTGGAAAGCCTGGCGGACTCTTCGGGTGATCAACTGGTCCTCTTCCGGACCATGCCGAGGGAGGAGGCCGACGAGATCCTCGCCTGGCAGACCGGGAAGAAGAAGGCGTCCGACGACTGGATGGAGAGCATTCCGGAAACGGGGCCGGGCCTCGCGTTCAACAACGACGCGACGGTCGGGGAGATCCCCGTCAAGGGTCACATGGGCGACGAGGGGCAGGCCAGGCACTACTACGACAAGGGAACCGACGAGGCCAGGGAGGCCAAGGCGGTGCTCAAGTTCGTACTGAAGCCGGGCGCGCACGACCTGCTGTTCAGCCCCCAGTACATGGCGCTGGCCTCGCAGGGCGAAGGTCTCGACGCCATCAGGAACAACAAGAAGTTCGAGGGCCAGCAGTTCCCGACGGCAGCCGACGGCGAGGGGAACCTTCCCGGCTACATCGGCGTGAAGTCCGAGAAGCACGGCCCATTCAGCCTCCTCGCGAAGAGCAAGCCCTCGCAGGTGCTGTTCCAGACGTTCGTCGCCGAGGTGGTGGACGTCTCGACATGACGGTCGCCGCAGGGTGGGACACGGCGCCGGCCCGTGGCCGGCCGCCGAGGCCACAGTCCACGGTTGGAGCTAGCCGACCTGGCGTTGAGCCGTCCCCATGCCCGGGACGGACGCTTGCCCGTCGTTGGGCAGATACGTCTCGTCCTCGCCGAAGTCCGGAGCCTGGAACGGGTTCGTCGTGGGAGGCGGTGATGCCGCGGCGGCACGGCTGGGCGGCCCTCCCGGAGCGGAGAACAACGAAGTCAGGTCGATGAGGGGTCTCCCATTCGTTACAGGCCCACGAAGTGACCTGGCGTGCCGTGGCCGGGCACAGCGGACCTACAGCTTGCTCATCTTGGAGTACGGGCTCAGGATCCGCTCCTGCGCGGAACCGAAGTCCACGAGGACCGCGATCCCCTCCTCGATGCCGATCACTCGGCCGAGGCCGTACATGTCGTGGGTGACCTGATCGCCCACCGCGAAGTGCTTCGGAGGCGGTGCGACCGGGGCCTTGAAGGGGCTGGAGGGCAAACTACGCTTCAACGCTGCTGGCTTTGTCATCCTCACCAGTATGCGCCCGCCGGTATCCGTTCGGTGCGGCTGTCCGCCTCCACAGTTCGGTAACGGAGCGGGCGGCAAGAACCGCGGTACGGGACAGATCGGCACATCCCGCCCCTGACCTGCGGGTCGGCCACCGAGCCGACCCGTGCGAGCGCGCCCACCGGTCACCGTTGTCGCTCGTGACGTTCTTCGCATCCGGCGGCGACAGGGCCCGGATCGACCGACCTGGGCCTCCTCTAGGGCGGTCCATAGACGGTCTACAAGGGTCCTTGGGCGGTCCTTGGGCGGTTCATGGGCGGCCTGGGGACGGCCCTTGGACGGTCTTCTCAGCGTGAGGCAAGGCCCGTGGTCGCTGTCGCGACCCCGTCACGGATACGCCGGCGGCGCGTTCTTGCTGTGACGAAGGCGGAGAACACGCAGTCGGTCGTTACTCACTTTCGGGTGACGGCCCGCCGCTGGGTGGGGTGGCGCGAACGTGGCGAACGGACACCACAGCCCAACTGCCGCAAGAGGGCAGCATTCGCCCGGGCGTCAACTTCACGCCTACGCGAAATAAGTGGATATTGCAGTCGAGAGTTACGGAGATGTGGGCAATACGTAACACCGCCCATATTTCCTCCCCATCCGGAGCGTGCTGTGGACAGAGTGTGAGTGCGCGGCCAGCCGGTCGCCACCCGCACACCGCACCGAATCCCTCAAAGGACCACGAAGGCCGTTGAGGGCAGGTGCCCGCACCATGCAGGGGGACTTTGTGTCCGTTTCCGCATCTGTCACCGCCCGCCGTCTGGCCGCTGCCGCGCTCGCGGCCGGCGCCGTGGTCGCGGTGGTGACGCTGCCCGCGTCCGCCGCCGACCACGCGCGCCCCGGCCGCTCGCAGGTGGAGATCTCAGCCGTGCAGTACGACTCCCCCGGACCGGAGGACCGCTCCAACCGCTCCCTGAACAAGGAGTGGGTGGAGCTCACCAACACCAAGCGTCACTCGGTCAACCTCGACGGCTGGACCCTGCGAGGAGAAGACGGCCGTAAGTTCACCTTCCGCCACTACCGCCTGGAGGGCCGCGCCACGGTCCGGATCCACACCGGTGAGGGCCGCGACACCCGCACGGACCTCTACCAGGACCGCCGCAACTACGCGTGGGACAACCGTTCCGACACCGCCACCCTGCGCAACGACCACGGCCGCTTCGTCGACGACGAGTCCTGGGGCCGCGGCCGTCACCACGGTGGCGACAACCGTCACCACGGTGGCGACAACCGTCACCACGACGGCGACAACCGCCACCACGGTGGGAACGACCGCCACCACGACGGCGACAACCGCCACCACGGTGGGAACGACCGCCACCACGGTGGGAACGACCGCCACCACGGTGGGAACGACCGCCACCACGGTGGGAACGACCGCCACTGACTGACCCCCGCACCACGCCCCGGTGACCGCTGAACCCGGCCCACCGGCACCAACAAGGCGGCGCGCCCGACCCCTCAGGGGCTCAGGCGCGCCGCCGTCGTGCACAGACCCTGCCAAACGCGGGCCCGGACCATGATCGTCCGGTGCCCTTGCCGTGGCGGCCCTTCCGTTCTTCGGCCCCCCGGCCGTTGGTGAGCTCGCCTGCTTCTGCCGCTCCTAGTCGACGTCCACCCGACCGTCCTTCGCCTTCGGCTCCTTGCCGATGGGCAGTTGAAGCAGGCCGTTGTCCTCCCTCTCCGCGGGTCGGCGGCCGTCGGAGTCCTGGCCGTTCAGGTTCTGTCGGACCGAGTCGAGGATCGTCAGGCCCTGGGACACCAGGCCGGCGGCGATCTCGCCGAGGCCGTCCGCGCCGTTGAGGACATTGACGTTGGCGCCGGCGAGACCGCCGGCGGCCTCCTTGACGATCTGCGGAAGCTGGTCGATCAGCATCCGGTCGAGTGCGACCCGGTCGTACGAGGCCGCCGCCTCTGCCTGGATCTTCATCCGCTGCGCCTCGGCAGCCGCGAGAATCCTCACTCGCTCCGCCTCAGCCTCGGCGGGCTTCACGATCTCGGCCACCAGCTGCTGCTGGCGCAGCTTGGCCTGGCGCTGGGCCAGCTCCGTCTGGACGGCCAGCACCTCCTGCTGGGCGTGTGCCTGCGCCAGTGGTCCGGCCTGCGCGGCCTGCGCCTGGGCGCGGTCCACCTCGGCCGAGTACTCCGCCTTGACGATGGCGGTCTGTCGGGCGTACTCGGCCTGCTCGCGGGCCGCCGCCTGCTCCGCCTGGGCCGCGGCCTGCGTGGCCTGGGCCTGGGCGATCTGGGCCTGCCGCTGGATGGCCGCCTTGTGCGGCGCGGACATCGCGTCGATGTAGCCGGTGTCGCCGTCGTCGATCGACTGGATCTGAAGGGAATCGACGGTCAGGCCGATCTTCGCCATCTCGGTCTTGGAGGTGTCCAGGACCTCCGCGGCGAGCTTCTGCCGCTCGGTGACGATCTCCTCGACGGTCATCGAGCCGATGATGGCCCGCAGGTGGCCGGCGAAGATCCGGCCGGTGAGCACCGACATCTGCTCCTGGTCGGAGAGGAACCGCTGGCCAGCGTTGATGACGCTTTCGTGATCGTTGCCGACCTTGAAAGCGATGACCGCGCGGACGTGCAACGCGATGCCCTGCCTGGTCACACACGTCTCGGTGACCTCGGACTCGCACATGGACAGGGTGAGGAACCGGACCTTCCGAAAGACGGGGAGCACGAACTTGCCGTGCCCCGTCACCACTCGAAACGGCGCGCCCCCCAGTCCCCGCCTGCCTCCCGAGATCAACATCGCCTCGTCGGGGGCGGGGACGCGGTATCCGAACATGCCTGTACTCCTCAGTCGGCGTCGGCGGTGTCCTCGCCAAGCGCGTCCAATGGATCCACCCACTCGATGACGCCGACCTCGCGGCATCCGCGTGATTCGATCACGAGCACCGTCGCGCCCGCGGACAGGGGGGTCTCCGACCAGGCGAGGAAGGTCTCGGAGCCACCTCTGACCCGCACCAGAATCTCGCCGGGGCCCGCGGATCCGCGAGTCCCGATGAGTACCTTGCCCGTGCAGCCGATCACGGCCTCGTCCTGCGGCATCACCGGCCGTCCTCCTAGTCCTGGCCCCATGATTCCGACGATAGACCCAGTGGGGCCGGGACCCAACGGGCAGGCGGACCCGGTCTGCGCCGCCGGGGCGGACGCGCCCGGGCGGTGGCTCGCCCAAGCCGGCGCCACGAGCGCGACGCAACCGGCCCGCGAGGACTGTCCGGCACGGAATGGCACGACACCCCGCCCACGTCACCAGGACTCGGCCTCCAGAAAGAGCGTGACCACCTCGGCGACGAACCAGATGGAGAACACGAGACACGCGAGCCACAACCCCCACAGGCCCCAGCGGACCTCTCGTCGTATGCGCATGAGCGGATCATCCCCCGTCTGCTCGGTTCTGCCCGGGTCGATGGTTGTAACTCGGTCTGCGGCGGGGGCCGTTGGGACCCTGCTGGGAAGGAGTTCGATCCCTCGGCCTACCCGGGACGGCTGTTGAGGAGCAACCCGGATCTCGCGCCGGCCAACCGCAGCATCCGTCCACAACCCGCGAGACGGCACGACCAGCGGGCAGGATGGCCTCATGACGAAACTGTCCGTACGGTCGATCCGACGTGCCTCCTCCGGTTCGGTGCTGTCGTTGTGGTCACAGGACTCCGTGTTGTCGATCGGCTCAGTGGGATCGGTGCTGTCCGTGGGGTCCGTCGGTTCGGCCTTGTCGGTCGGCTCGATCGGAAGTGCCCTGTCGGTCGGCTCGATCGGTTCCTCCCTGTCGCTGATCTCCACCGGGTCGTGGCTGAGTACGGGATCGTTGTTCTCCGCGCAGTCGCGCTGGTCGGTGCTGTCCTGGCGTTCCTCTCGTGGCTTCCTGGCCGCGGGAGCGGTAGGAGCAGCGACCGGAGGCGTCCTGCTGTTGGCCCAGCTGCTGCACAAGGCCGAAACCGGCACCGAATAGCGGTGCTCACCGGCCTCTGGGTGCGATGGACGGGCGGAGTGTAGGACACCTCTGTCGCACTCATCGGCTCACCTGTCACCCGCAGCGGGTGAGGCCCCCGCCGGTCAACATCGTCCAGTCCAGCTTCCCCAAGGACCAACAAGGCGAGATCTCCGGCCTCTCCCGCAGCCTCTCCAACCTCGGCTCGTCCTTCGGCACAGCCATCGCCGGCACCGGTCTCCGGCCTCACCAAGGGCGCCTATGCCGCCGTAATGATCACTCTGGCGGTCATCGGCCTGGCCGCCGCGATCCGCCTCCCGAGAAGCACATGACCCAGCTACAAGCAGGTCGCGTCATACGAGGTGCCGTGACGGCTGCCGGCGGCGGGCGCGCCTCAGGGGTCAAGACTCCGTGCCGGACTCCTGGGGGAAGAAGGTGATGAGCGTGGCGGTGCCGTCCTTGTCGACTGTCCGGACCGCCGGCTCGGGAATGTCCTGCGTGGCGACGTCGATCTCCCTGGGGTGCCACACCAGGTGCCGCAGGACGACGGGGTAGCGCGGCGACCGTCCACCGACGGAGACGGCCACTACGTCGTCCTTCGGGTCGTACACGATGGTGGCGAAGGGCAGCCGGTTGGCTGCGTACTGGTGCCCGACCTCGGGGTCCAGTACCTCGATGGTGACGAACTCCCCCTGGTGTTCCTCGGTCATCTGGTTGAGGGCGGTCTCCCAGGTGCTGCGGTCGAGCGTTTCGGTGCCGGCCATCGTCGTTCCTCCTCCGGTGGCAATCCGCTCTTCCTCACGACCGTAGCGGCAGCCCTGAGCGACTGCCTCGGCCTGACAGGTCGAGCCGTGCGGCCCTGGTGGACCTGCCTGGACGAGTCCGGGCCGAAGCCCCACAGGGAGTTGAAGCCCTGGACGCTGGACGAAACGCTGGACTGACATCCGCTCTACGCGGTCTTCGTGCTCGCCATCGCCATGGGGCTCCGGCGGGGCGAGATCATGGGCCTCCGATGGTCGGACCTCGATCTCGACAACCGGATCCTCTATGTCCGCCAGCAGACCCAGCGCCGTCGCGGCGTCCTGTACGACGACGATCCCAAGAGCCGCCGTCGCCGGGTCGTCCCATTGCCCGCGCTCTGCATCGCCCCGTTGCGCTGGCACCGGATGCGGCAGTCAGGCCATGAGCCACATGGATCGGCTGCTCAGGAAGCGTCCCGGTCGTCAGTGACCGTCCTCGTTGATGTCAAAACTGGATGTCAAAGGCCCCGGACCATGATCGGTCCGGGGCCTTTTGCCTGGTGCCCCCGGCAGGATTCGAACCTGCGACACCCGCTTTAGGAGAGCGGTGCTCTATCCCCTGAGCTACGAAGGCAGCGCTACAGGCGTCAGCGTACCGGATCTGTGGGGTGGGGTGCGGGGGTGGATCAGGTCGTGGGTACGCGGGTGAAGCGGCCTGCGACTCGGAGCTCGGCCTCGATGCGGCCGACCGTCGTCATCAGTTCCGGGAGGATGTTCTCGACGCATTCCGCCGCTGTGTGCCGGGCCGCGTGGACGGTGACGTTCGCCGCGGCGACGGCCCTGCCCGTGCGGTCGCGGACCGGGACCGCGATCGCGCGCAGGCCCTCCTCCAGTTCTCCGTCGACCAGGGCGTAGTTCTGCTCCGCGTCCGCCAGCAGTACTCGCCCGAGTGAGGTCGCGTGGGCGGGCAGTCGGGTGCCGACCGTGATGTTGACGCTCATGACGCGGGTCGTGGCCGCCCGGGCCGTGTACTGGATCTCCTCGCCCGACGGGGTCAGGATCGCCAGCGATGCCGACTCCTGGATACGCGCGGCCAGGTCCTCCAGGTGCGGGGTCGCGATCACGGGGAGAGACGTCCGGGAGGCGGGTGGGAAGCCCAGGGACAGGACCGCGGGGGTCAGCAGGAACGTGCGGTTCTCGCCCTGTCGCACCAGGCCCAGATGCTCATACGTGATCAGTGCCCTGCGTGCCGTCGCGCGGGCCAGGCCGGTCGCCCTGGCCACCTCCGTCAGCGTCGGCGACGCCCTTCCCTCGTCGAAGGCGGTCAGGATCGTCAGGCCACGGGCCAGGGACTCGATGAACTCCCTGCCGAGTTCCTGCTTCGACGCACCCGTCCAGGTCGCCAGGCCCGATGGTGCCGAGGAGGTCGAGGAGGCCGATGGGGTCGAGGAGGCCGTCGTCAGGTCCGTTTCCATCTGTGTCACCGCCGTCCGCAGCCGGGGCAGCAGGGTGTCGCGCAGGTTCGGCGCCGTGTGGCGGCTCGTGTGGCTCACCACGCTTGCCACGCAGGCCGTTCGGCCGGTCCGCGGGTCCCGTACCGGCATGGAGACGGCCACCAGACCCGGTTCGATCAGCTGGTCGTCCAGCGCCCAGCCGTCCTCCCGTGCGTCGGTGGCACGTCGTTCGAAGTCGCCGTCCGGTGAGGCGTGTTCGCGTGGTGGTACGGCAGGAAAACTCTGGTCTCTCGGGTCCGTCGCTCGCCGCTCGCGCCACCTGCGCCACTCCTCGTCCGTCCACTCCGCCGCGAACAGCGGGCCCGGCGCGGTGCGTTCGGCGGGGAGCAGGTCGCCGATGCGGAAGCTCAGGGACATCGCGCGGCGGCGGGTGGCCTGGTGGATGAAGCGGATTCCGTCGCCGTCGGCGACCGCCAGCGATACCGACTCGTCCAGTTCGTCCGCGAGGGCGTCCGCGTGTGCGGCCAGCAGCGCGGGCAGGCGCAGGGCGGCCAGGTAGGCGTTGCCCAGCTCCATGACCCGGGGGGCGAGGACCGCGTCCCGGCCGTCCAGACGGACGTAGCCCATGCGCGCGAGGGTGGACGTGATCCGGTCGACCGTGGAGCGGGCGAGGCCGGTCGCCCGCTCCAGCCCGCTCAGACTCAGCGTCCCGCCCGCCTCGGTCAGTTCCCGCAGTACGGCGATTCCCCGGATCAGGGGTGTCACGGCTTCCGCCGGTACGGCATCGGCTGCCGCCGGTACGGCATCGGCTGCCGTTGGTACGGCATCGGCTGCCGTTGGTACGGCATCGGCCTTCGACGGTACGGCCCTCGAGGGTACGGCGGTCTCCGCCGCTCCCGTCCGGGCGTCGGCCGCCTCCGGTGCGGCGGCTTCCCCCGATCCCGTCGGGGTATCGGCCTCCGCCCCTACGACCGTGCCCGCCGCGCCAGGCGCCCCCGCCCGGGTGTCCCCTCCCACCCCGCCGCCGAGGCTGTCGGCCTCGGTCGGCTCCGCACCGGTATCCGGCTCGGCGCTCTCGTCGGAGTCCATCGTGGGGGAGGCGGGCATCGGTTCTCCGGTACGGCGGTCATGGCGGACCCGGCCTACCGTAGTCCCGTTCCGCGCTGTCCAGTGCCCTCCCTCTCCGCGCTTGCGGCCGTCCCCGTCGTCGGACCCGGTCCGGCCGCTACCTGCGCTTCACCGGTAGCCGACAGCCCCCCTGTCAGGTCCGCGCCGCCCCGGTGGTCACCTGCGTATCGCCGGGATCCGGCAGTTCCGCGCGAGGTCGGCGCCCGCTCCTGTAGCCGTCTGCGCGTCGCCGTAACCCCCCGCTCCCCACGCGCCGCCGTAACCCGGCCCCCTGAGATCCGCACCCGCCCCGGTCGCTACCTCCGCGTCACCAACACCCGGTAGTTGCCCTTGAGGTCGGCGCCCGCGACCGTGATGCGGAGGCCCTTTCTCGGGTCGTTGAAGTCCTCGCCGGGGGCGAAGGGGGCGTCGGAGAGTTCCGCGTGGACGTTCGGGCTGCGGGTGCAGCCGCCGCTGTCGCGGCGGGAGTCGTACACCGTCACGGGTCCCATTCCGGTGTCGACGTCCGCGTCGACCTTGTAGATCAGTACGCCGGGGCGGCACACCGTCTCGTCGTTGCCCTCGCGGGTGCGCAGTTCGACGGCGTACCCGGTGCGGGTGCCGGCCGGGACCACGAGCAGCTTCACTCCGCCGGCCCGGGCCAGTGGTGTCAGCGTGTACTCGGTCGTGCCCGGCGTTGCCGCGCAGTGCACCTGCGAGGCGTCCAGCCAGCCCAGCTTCCATTTGTGCCAGCCGAGCAGGTCGTTGTTGGCGCCCCAGTCCTCGCTCATGATGTCCCAGTGGCCGACGGCGCCCCCGCCTTCCTGGGTGTAGAGGTCGGGCAGGCCGAAGACGTGGCCGTTCTCGTGCGGAAGGACCCGGTAGCCGGTCTGGTCGTAGGAGCCGGAGCCGTCGTCCTGGCGGGAGTAGACGAAGGAGGCGTTCGCCACCGGGACGCCGTCGGCGACCGGGGCCTCCGGGTTGCCGGCGAAGGTGACCGACAGGACCGTGTCCAGCGCGGACGGGCCGGCGTTCGGGGTGATCAGCACGTTGAGGAAGTCGTACGAGCGGAAGTCGACCTTCGGATCGGCCGTGGCCACGATGTCCTGGACCAGCCGGCGGTAGCCGGGGTCGAAGGCCGCGCCGCGCTCTATGCCGTACGCCTCGAACGGCTTGGGCATGCGCAGCCAGGTGGGTATCGGTGTCTCGGGGCGGTAGTCGAGACGGCCGTAGGAACTGGTGCGGAACCACTGCTGGGTCTGCGGGAAGAACTCGTGGAAGCGGTCGAGCGCGTTGCCGTGGCCGGGGGCGTCGGAGAAGTCGACCATCAGGGTGAGGGCGCGGACGGTGCCCGTGGAGCGGGAGTAGCCGCCGGATGTCGGGACGCCCTCGGACATCTGGACGGTCGGGCCGCTGGTCATCATGCAGGGGCTCAGCGCGGGGGAGCGGGCCAGGGAGATCGGCCCCGCTCCGGCCACCGTGGAGCCCGGGGAGAGGTGTCCGGTTCCGGCCGAGGTGCTGACCGCCAGGGTCAGCAGGGTCACGGAGGCGAGGGCGGCCACACGCCGCGGGCGTATCCGACGGCGGTGCGGCCCGCGGGGTCCCTCAGGCTGCGGCTGCATGCACGGGCCTTTCGCTGCGGGCAGCCGCCGGTCACCGGCTGCACCCTTTCGATCACCCTGTGCCGCCAGGTGGTCGGGCGCGCGTTGAGGGAGCCGAACGTGGGTTTCCCGGTGTGACTCAGGTCACAGGAAACTTCTCGAAGGCGGGAAATAACCGGGGATCGTTTCCCCGTTTAGACCTGTGTCCGCGCGAAACGGGGAAAGGCTCCCCGGATCGCCCGCCCACTCACCCGAGGAGCCCACCGTGCAGACCGCACCCGCCGTGCAGCGAAAGGTCACCCGGCCGCGCGCCGACGCGCTGCGCAACCGGGAGCGGATCGTCACCGCCGCCCAGGAGATGTTCGTCGAGTTCGGCCCTGACGTGCCGCTCGACGAGATCGCCCGCCGGGCTGGCGTCGGCAACGCCACGGTGTACCGCAACTTCCCGGACCGCGATGCTCTGGTCCGCGAGGTCGTCTGCTCGGTCATGGACCGTACGTCGGAGGCCGCCGAGCAGGGGCTCGCGGAAACCGGCGACGCCTTCGAGGCGCTGGAGCGCTTCGTGCACGCCGCCGCCGACGAGCGGATCAGCGCGCTGTGCCCGATGGTCGCCAGCACCTTCGACCAGAACCACCCCGACCTGGAGGCCGCGCGCCGGCGCGTCGAGCAGCTCGTCGAGGAACTCATGGACCGGGCGAAGACGGCCGGTCGACTCCGTACCGACGTGGGGGTGGGCGACGTGCTGGTCGCCGTGGCCCAGCTCAGCCGGCCCCCGGCCGGCACCGCCTGCCTCAGCGCCGACCGCTTCGTACACCGACACCTGCAGCTGTTCCTGGACGGACTGCGGGCCCCGGCCCGCTCCGTCCTGCCGGGAACAGCCGCGACCATGGAGGATCTGCGTCAAGCCTGAGTCATCAGTTCATCAGTTCATCGGGTCAGGTCAACTGGTTCGCTAGTTCGGCCAGTTCAGATTTCTTGATCTCGACCAGTTGAGATTCAGCTTCCCGGCAGTCGCCAACCGACGAGCCGTCCCCTTCACACACTCTTTTCCGTCACGAAGTCCCGAAGTGGGTATCCCCATGTCTGAAACAGCCGTAAAGGCTCACGGCGTCGCCGACGCCCATGCCAACCGCTGGAAAGCGCTCACGTTCATCGCGCTCGCCCAGCTGATGGTCGTCCTCGACGCGACCATCGTGAACATCGCGCTGCCCTCCGCCCAGCAGGACCTGGGTATCTCGGACGGCAACCGGCAGTGGGTCATCACGGCCTACGCCCTCGCCTTCGGCGGTCTGCTGCTCTTCGGCGGTCGCATCGCCGACCTGTGGGGCCGCAAGCGCACCTTCGTCGCCGGTCTGATCGGCTTCGCCGCCGCGTCCGCCATCGGTGGCGCGGCCACGAACGAGGCGATGATGCTCGGCGCCCGCGCCCTCCAGGGTGCGTTCGGCGCACTGCTCGCGCCCGCCGCGCTCTCGCTGCTCGCAGTGATGTTCACGGAGCCCAAGGAGCGCGCCAAGGCGTTCGGCATCTACGGCGCGATCGCCGGTGGTGGCGGCGCCGTGGGATTCATCCTCGGCGGCGTGCTCACCGAGTACATGGACTGGCGCTGGACGTTCTTCGTGAACATCCCGTTCGCGATCATCGCGGCCTCCGGCGCGTACTTCGTCATCCGTGAGCCGGCCGGTGGCCGCAACCGCTCGCCGCTCGACATCCCCGGCGTCATCCTCTCCGTGCTCGGTCTGGTCACGCTCGTCTACGCCTTCACCCGCGCCGAGTCCGACGGCTGGGGCGACTCCACGACGGTCGGCCTGTTCGTCGCCTCCGCGGTGCTGCTCGCCGCGTTCGCCGTCACCGAGTCCAAGGTCAAGGCCCCGCTGCTGCCCCTGCGCGTCATCACCGAGCGCAACCGCGGCGGCGTCTACCTCTCGCTCGGACTCGCGATCATCGCGATGTTCGGCCTGTTCCTCTTCCTGACGTACTACCTGCAGATCGTGAAGGGCTACTCGCCGGTCAAGACCGGCTTCGCCTTCCTGCCGATGATCGGCGGCATGATGGTGGGCTCCACGCAGATCGGCACCCGCCTGATGACCCGCGTCGCACCGCGCCTGCTGATGGGCCCGGGCTTCCTGGTCGCCGCGTTCGGCATGCTGTTCCTGACCCAGCTGGAGATCGGCTCCTCGTACTCCGGCGTGATCCTGCCGGGCATGGTGCTGCTCGGTCTCGGCATGGGTACGGCGTTCATGCCCGCCATGTCCCTGGCCACGTTCGGCATCGAGCCGCGTGACGCCGGTGTCGCCTCCGCGATGGTCAACACCTCGCAGCAGGTGGGCGGCGCGATCGGTACGGCCCTGCTGAACACGATCGCCGCCTCGGCGACGACCTCGTACATCAAGGACCACATCGCCGGCGCCGGCTCGAAGACCCAGCAGCAGCTGGTTCAGCTGGAGGGACAGGTGCACGGTTACACCAACGCCATCTGGTTCGCCGTAGGGATCCTGGTGCTCGCCGCGACGATCGCCGCGACGCTCATCAACACCGGCCGCCCGGGCAGCACCACGGTGGCGGGTTCCGCGGAGGGCGTCGAGGACGAGCTGGCAGTGCCGGTCGCCATGCACTGACGGCCACCGGCCACCAGCCGGTAGCCAGTGGTTACCGCTACCGGCTACCTGCCACCGGCCAGTTGGACCCGCTTCGGATTCGCCACACCCGTGCGTACGGGGAAGGGGACGCCCCGCACGCACGACCCGCACGTACGACCCTGACGGACCTGCCCTGGTATCCGGCTGAACGGAGGTTCAGCGGAGCCAGGGCAGGTCCGCACCCGCTCCGTTCGGCTGGAGTCCCTCGGCGAGGATCTGCATGATCTCGCCGAGGGACTTCTGCTGTTCCGGGGTGAGCCGCTCGAACACCGCCTGCCGTACGGCGGTCACGTGGCCCGGGGCGGTCCGCCGCAGGACGTCGGCCCCCTCGTCGGTCAGTACGGCGAACTGGCCCCGCTTGTCGGAGGGGCAGTCCTCGCGGCGCACCCAGCCGTTCCGCTCCAGGCGCGCGACGGCGTGGGAGAGACGGGACCGGGTGATCTTGGCCATCATGGCGAGCTCGGTCATCCGCAGCCGGCGGTCAGGGGACTCGGCGAGCTTGACCAGCAGGCCGTAGTAGATGTGCGGCATGCCCGCGTCGCGCTGAAGCTGGCGGTCGAGATGGTCCTCGAGCAGGGTGGAGGCGTCGATGTAGGAGCGCCAGACGCGCTGCTCCTCGTCAGTGAGCCAGCGAGGCTCTTCAGCGGATGTGGATGCCGTGTTCATGTACTCCACTGTACGAGAGGTCTCCTTGAATATTAAACAAACGCGGCGTACTCTCTGTACTGGATACGTTGAGAGTTCAAGTAGTTGATTCTTCCGAGGGAGTAGACGCCATGTCCGCCGCCATCCAGGAGCGCATGCCCGCCCTCTATCTCAGCCACGGCGCGCCGCCCCTGGCGGACGACCCCGTGTGGCCCGGCCAGCTCGCCACCTGGTCCAAGGACCTGCCCCGCCCCAAGGCGATCCTCATGGTCTCCGCCCACTGGGAGGAGGCCCCGCTCGCCCTCGGCGCCACCACGACCGTCCCTCTCGTGTACGACTTCTGGGGATTCCCCGAGCACTACTACCAGGTCCAGTACACGGCCCCGGGTGCCCCCGAACTCGCCGAGTCCGTACGCAAGCTGCTGCGCGCCCCGGGCATGCCGGTGCAGGACATCCCGGACCGCGGCCTCGACCACGGCGCCTACGTCCCGCTCGTCGAGATGTTCCCCGCGGCCGACATCCCGGTCCTGCAGATCTCCATGCCGACCCTCGACCCGGTGAAGCTCATGGAGATCGGCCGCACCCTGGCGCCCCTGCGCGACGAGGGCGTACTGATCGTCGGCTCCGGCTTCTTCACCCACAACCTGGCCGCGCTGCGGCACACGGGCGGGGGAGTGCCGACCTGGTCCTCGGAGTTCGACGACTGGGGCCACCGCGCCCTGGAGACCCGTGACTGGGACGCCCTGCTCGACTTCCTCCACAAGGCCCCGGCCGGCCGGTACGCCCACCCGCGCACGGAGCACTTCGCCCCGCTGTTCGTGACCATGGGCGCGGCGGAGGCCGGCGGCGAGCTGGACGCGCAGAAGTCCGTGATCGACGGGTTCTGGATGGGGATGGCCAAGCGGTCGGTGCAGTTCGGCTGACGGGTGCGGGCGCCCCGCCCGGGTCGCCCATGCCTGCGCCTGCCGGGGGATCGGCCGGGCCCTCGCTGTACGGGGGCCTGCTGTGGCGGCCCGCCGTACGGTGCCCGCTGTGGCGTCGGCTCAGAGTTCCTTCTCGTACCAGGCCACGTCCCAGTAGCGGCCGAACTTGCGGCCCACCTCCGCGTACGTGCCGACGTGCCGGAAGCCGAAGCGTTCGTGCAGTCGCACGGACGCTTCGTTCGGCTGGGCGATGCCGGCGTAGGCGCGGTGCAGGTCCTCGTCGGCGAGCGCCGCGAAGAGGGCCTTGTAGAGCAGCGTGCCGATGCCGCGGCGGCCCGCGTGCGGAGCGACGTAGACCGTGGTCTCCACCGAGGTCCCGTACGCCGGCTTCGCGCGGTAGGGACTGGATGTGGCGTATCCGAGAATCTCCTGTGAGATCTCCCCCGGGGCCGTCATCGTGGCAACCATCAGCGGGTACGGCCCGTCTACAGGGTGGGAGAGCAGCCAGGGGCGGCGCTCCTCCGGGGAGAATGCGGCGGTGTCGAAGGTGACGGCCGTCTCACGTACGTAGTGGTTGTAGATGTCGGTGAGAGCGTCGAGGTCGGCCTCGACTCCCGGCCTGACCTGGACCTCTGTACGTGCCGACGACATCGTGCCTCCCGTGTGGCGGGACAGGGTACTGCATGATCAGAAAAACAGGGATGCCGGTTGGGAATTCTGTCCGGATTCCAGTCGTTGTTTCCTTCGGATGCAGGGCACCCGAGGAGAGTGCCGAGCGTCTGAGAGACCACCGCTGAACCACCATCGCAAGGGAGCACGCATGGCAACCCGTGCCGTCGCCCGTCGACAGTCCGCCACCGGCGAGACCAACGACGCGCCACGCAGTGTTCGCGCCCATGGCGGCGAGATCGCCGACCGCGACCTGGTCGGCATGTACCTCGACGAGATCGCGCGTACACCGCTGCTCGACGCCGCCAAGGAAGTCGAGCTGTCACAGATCATCGAGGCGGGTGTGTTCGCGCGGCAGGTCCTCGACGGGTTCGAGGAGTCGAAGGCGGACGCCACCCGCGAGGAGCTGGAGGCACTGGTCGCCGAGAGCGAGCGGGCCAAGGACGTCTTCATCCGTTCCAACCTCCGACTGGTCGTGGCCGTGGCCCGCCGCTACCCCCGTAGCGGCCTGCCCCTGCTCGACCTGGTCCAGGAGGGCAACGCCGGTCTGGTGCGCGCGGTCGAGAAGTTCGACTACCGCAAGGGCTTCAAGTTCTCGACGTACGCCACCTGGTGGATCCGCCAGGCCATCACGCGGTCGATCGCCGACCAGTCGCGCACCATCCGCCTGCCCGTCCACCTGGTGGAGGAGCTGGGCCGGATCCGGCGCGTGCAGCGCGAGTTCAACCGTGAGAACGGCCGGGACCCGGAGCCCGCGGAGATCGCCGCCGAGCTCGGCTCGACGCCGGCCCGTGTGACGGACGTCCTGGACTGGGCCCGCGACCCGGTATCGCTGAACATGGCGGTCGACGACGACGGGGACACCCAGTTCGGCGACCTCCTCGAGGACACGTCGGCGGTCTCGCCGGAGCAGTCGGTACTCACCCTGCTGCGCAGCGAGGAACTGGACGACCTCATCGGCCGCCTCGACCAGCGCACGGCCTCGATCATCAAGATGCGCTACGGCATCGACGACGGCCGGGAGCGCACGCTGACCGAGGTGGGCAAGGAGCACGGCCTGACGCGCGAGCGCATCCGTCAGATCGAGAAGCACGCCCTGCTGGAGCTGAAGAAGCTGGCGCGCTCCACCGGGTTCGACGCGGCGGCGTGACGGTCGAAGCGGCGGCGTGACAGCCGGTCGTTTTCGTTGCCGGTCCGTGATGTGTCGCTTCGCGACTGCGGGGTAGCAGCGGGAGCGGAGGGGCGCGTTTGACACGACTGGCGCCGGATGGCGTACGACGGCCTGGGCCGCGTACGCCGGGTGGCGAAAGACGGCGCAAACATGGCGCGTAACGCCGCTTCAACCGACACGGGCCCGGGAACAAGACCTCAGGGCCCGGGAGTTCGGATGCTTTTCCCTGATGTTCGAGTCCGGGGGCAAGTCCCCTGACTCCTTGAGCCAAGTCCCGACGCACACCCCCCCCGGCGCCGGGACTCTCCACCAGCCGGGCTCCGGCGACCCTCCCCCCGGGCGCCGGAGCCCGGCTGACTTATGCGCTGTCAGAGCTGTCAGCTTTGCTAGAGAGGCCAGCTCTGTCAGAGCGGTCAGATGGGGGCGGCGGGGCAGTCGGGGCGTATGGGGACGGCGGGGCACCCCGTACCTGAACCCCGGGGTGGCCCGCCGAATGGCAGATTGTGTCACATGGGCATAGCCTGCCGAATGTGCGTCTCCCCACCTCTGCCTCCCCGACCCCACCTGCCACCGCGGCCACCTCGCTCACGGAACGCCGTAAAGCCGCGACCAGGATGGAGATCGCCCGCGCGGCGGCCGGTCTCTTCGTCAAGCACGGTCTGCGTGCCACCCGCGCCGAGGACATCGCCCAGGCGGCGGGCATCGCCCCGCGCACCTTCTACCGCTACTTCGCCACAAAGGAGGAGGCGGTCGCCCCGCTCTACGCGGCAGGCGCGCAGCGCTGGGCGGAGGCGGTGCGCGAGGCACCCGCCGACCTGTCCCTGGCGCAGGCCCTGGAACACGGCGTACGGCACACGCTGACGCCCGGTGTCGGCGTCTCGGCGAGCTCCTGGGAATGGGTCCGCACCCTGATCCGCCTCGCGGAGGCGAGCCCCGCCCTGCGCAAGGTGTGGGCGGAGGTCTGCCACACCTCGGAACGGACCCTGGCGGAGGTACTGCGGGAACGGGTGACGCGGCCGGGCCACGACGACAACGTTGCCGAGCGGGAGAACCGGGTGGGGGCAGGAGCGGGGGCAGGAGCCGTTCCCGGTTCCGAGACCGGCTCAGGCACCGGGGCTGGTTCCGGTTCCGAGACCGGCTCCGGCACCGGGGCTGGTTCCGGCTCGGGTTCCGTGAGTGAGCCGCCCGTTGTCCCGCACGCGGGGCTGCGCTTCGCCGCTGCCGCCGCGAGTGCCGTCGTACGCACGGCTGTCGAGGGCTGGGCGGCCGGGGACGCGGCCGCCGGCGGGCCGGAGGGGCCGGCCGCGGTGGCGCTGCGGAACCTGGCGGCGCTGCGGGACTTCCCCTGGGAGACGGTGGTGGACCGGCGCGAGACGTGACGGTCCGACGTTCGGGGGTCCGCTCGTCGGCGACGGTCCCACCTATCCGTGTCTCGGTGACGGTCCCCTCCACCTGTCCACTCGTCGGCGACGGTCCCCCTCCACCTAGCCACTCGTCGGACGGTCCACCTCCACCTGTACCGGTGCACGGTGCGGCGTCGATCAGGCGCCCCCCGCCGCCCGCACCAGCCGTCCTCCCAGCTCCCGTACGCGCCGCACGAGTTGCTCCGGCTCCTCGACCGTGAACTCGATCTCCAGCATCGCCAGCCGTACCGCCAGCCACTCCACCGAGTCCCCGGCCGTGCCGCGCAGCCGGCAGCTGCGCTCGTCGAGGGGTTCGGGCGTGCCGAGCCAGGACGGCAGCCGGGGTGCGACCGCCTCGGCGGGGGCGGCGAAGGTGACGGTGAACTCGTATGTCTCCTGCCGCCGGTACATCGACTGCCTCAGGTACTCTGCCGCGTCGCCCGTCGGCAGCTCCCGGGGAGTGAACCGGGCCCCGGTCGCGAACGGCTCGCTCACCCGGTCCACGCGGAAGGTGCGCCAGTCGTCGCGGTCGAGGTCGTACGCGACGAGGTACCAGCGGCGCCCCGTCGACACCAGTCGGTACGGCTCCGTCACGCGCCGCGAGCCCGTGCCGTCCTTGGCGCGGTAGGCGAACCGCAGGCGTTCCCGCCCGGCCACCGTCGAGGCCATCACGGTCAGTGTCTCGGGTGCGATGCTCGCCCCGTCCCCGCTGGTCAGCGGTGTTGTCGCGGCCTGGAGGGTGGAGACGCGGTGGCGGAGACGGGACGGCAGGACCTGCTCCAGCTTGGCCAGGGCCCGCACCGACGCCTCGTCCACGCCCTCGACGGCGTGCCCGGCCCCGGCCCGCAGCCCGACCGCGATCGCCACCGCCTCCTCGTCGTCGAGCACGAGCGGCGGCATCGCCTTGCCCGCGACCAGCCGGTAGCCGCCGTCGGCCCCCTTGCTGGCCTGCACGGGATAGCCGAGCTCGCGCAGCCGGTCGATGTCGCGCCGGACCGTACGACGGGACACCCCGAGTCGTCCGGCGAGCTCGCCGCCGGGCCATTCGCGGGGCGTCTGGAGGAGGGAGAGAAGCTGGAGGAGCCGGGCCGGGGTGTCCGTCGTCATGAGGTCGAGGATGCCGTAGATCTAGGACATGATCTGACCTATTGGGGTCATAGCTTGGGGGCATGAACTCCACCGAACCCCTTGTGGACAGCTCGGCCCTCACGGCGGACCGCCGCCGCTGGTTCGCCCTCGCGATCGTGATGACCGCGGCCTTCATGGACCTCGTCGACGTCACGATCGTCAATATCGCGATCCCGTCGATCCAGCAGGACGCGGGCGCCTCCTTCAGCCAGATCCAGTGGATCACCGCCGGTTACGCGCTCGCCTTCGCAGCCGGTCTCATCACCGGCGGGCGGCTCGGCGACATCCACGGCCGCAAGCGGCTGTTCCTCGTCGGCATCGGCGGCTTCACGATCGCCTCCGCACTGTGCGGCTTCGCCGCCAACCCGGAGATGCTGGTCGCCTCGCGCATCCTGCAGGGCGGCATGGCGGCCATGATGGTGCCGCAGGTTCTGTCGATCGTCCACGCGACCTTCCCGGCACACGAGCGGGGCAAGGTCTTCGGGCTCTTCGGCGCGGTCGTGGGCCTGGGGGCGGTGTCCGGGCCGCTGCTCGGCGCGCTGCTGACGGAGTGGAACCTGTTCGGGCTGGAGTGGCGGCCCATCTTCCTGATCAACCTGCCGGTCGGCATCGCGGGCCTGATCCTCGGCCGCCGCTTCATCGCCGAGTCCAAGGCGCCGAAGGCGCTCAAGCTGGACCTCGTCGGGGTCGCCCTCGTCATCCTGGGCCTGCTGATGCTGCTCTACCCGCTGACCCGCGGCCGTGAGCTGGGCTGGCCGCTGTGGGGGTACGTCTCGATGGCCGGCGCGTTCGTCGTCTTCGCGGCGCTGGTGGCGTACGAGCGGCGCAAGGCCGCCCGCGACGGCTCCCCGCTCATCGAACTGTCGCTGTTCAGGGTGAAGAGCTTCGCGGCCGGCATCGCGGTGCAGACCGTCTTCGGGGTCGCGCTCGGCATCTTCTTCCTGGTGTGGACGCTGTACATGCAGGTCGGCCTGGGATGGAGCCCGCTGCGCGCGGGACTGACCGGGGTCCCCTTCTCGATCGCCGTCTCGGCGGCGGCCGGCCTGTCGGTCCAGCAACTGGTCCCGCGCTTCGGGCGCAAGGTGCTCCAGGCCGGCGCGCTGGTGATGGGCGCGGGCGTGCTGCTCTACATCTGGGAGTCCGACCGGTACGGCATGTCGATCGCCTCCTGGCAGATGGCCCTGCCCCTGGTCGTGATGGGCCTCGGCATGGGTCTGATCGTCGCCCCGCTGACGGACGCGGTGCTCTCCGACGTACCGCGCGAACACTCGGGGTCGGCGTCCGGCCTCATCAACACCGTGCAGCAGATGGGCAACGCGCTCGGTCTCGGCCTGGTGTCCGTCGTCTTCTTCGGCACCATCGGCGACGACCTGCGCCCCGCCGACACGGGCCCGGCCTTCGTGAACGGCTTCCAGCACGCGCTGGTCTGGGTGGCCGCGGTGATGGGCGTGATCTTCCTGCTGATGTTCGCGCTGCCCGGGCGACCGGCCCAGCACGTCGAGGGCGGGGACGGCCGGCTTCCGGCGGGGGAGAGGGAGGCGGCGCTCGTGGGCTGAGGCCGGCCCTGGCTGAGACGCGAGTGGCGCCCGTCCTCCACTGCCGGAGGGCGGGCGCACCGTCGTACCGGCCATCCGGCCGGGGCGCCGACGGCCGCTTGCCGGGTAGGGGTGGCCACACCTTGGTGCGGTACCGTGACGCCATGTCATCGAGGGAACACGTCACCCCCAGTGCGGCGACGGCGCCGGAGGTGGCGCGACCGTGGCTGCCCGCACTGTCGGTTCTGTCCCTGGAGGAGCTCACAGCCCTCGAACGCACCGATCTGCTGCCGTCGGCCGAACGCATGCGGCACCAGGTCGGCCGTCCCGTGTCGACCATCGCGGGCAGCGACGGCGGCTGACCTCTGTGCCGATGCGCCTCCACCACCTTTCCGGCCCCGTCCTGCGCTCCCTGAACTCCGTCACCGAACACGAGGACGCCGTCACCTTCCTGCTGGACACGGAAGTGAGCCGCCGGCTTCTTCTGCTGCGGATGATCCTGGACGCCGGTGCCGAGGTCCCGCACGGCGACGCCTCGGAGTTGACGCGGGCGTGGCAGCTGCTGGAATCCGCCGAGCGGGCGGACCCGGCGTCGTTCCGCAGGGCACTTCTCGAACCGCAGGTCGGTGTGTGGGCGGCGACCCTGGTGCGCAGACTGTCCCGACCGGATCCACAGGCCGCCGCGGGAGAGGCCCCGCTCCGAGTGGAGCTGGGCTTCCTCGCCCAGTTGGCGGCGGCCGTGTTCGTCACCGCCGGCGTCGACTTCTACGCGCGGGTGCCCCTGT
Organism: Streptomyces sp. NBC_00289; assembly: GCF_041435115.1. Lineage (NCBI taxonomy): Bacteria > Bacillati > Actinomycetota > Actinomycetes > Kitasatosporales > Streptomycetaceae > Streptomyces > Streptomyces sp. NBC_00289. The sequence continues at coordinate 5,798,731 of NZ_CP108046.1, forward strand.
GGGACGGCCAGGTGATCCTGCCGGGCCTCGGACGGGCGACCGTCCGCGGCGAGGGCTGGAGTACGGCCGAGGTCTCGGCGCGCGACGGCGTGGTCCGGGTCGCCGCGGGCGGTACGACCACAACCCTCCCCCAGGACGTGGAGAGCGACGCGCCGGGGTGGGAGGGGCTGCGCAAGCTCCGCGCCGAGCATGCCGGAGTGGCCGTCACGGTCACGCTCGACGACCTCGGCCCCGGTGCGCCGGTGCCGGCGCTCCGCCGGGCCGGTCGGCTGTCCCCGGCGCGGTTCGTGCGCTGGCAGGACTGGTTCGGGCGTATGTGGCCGGAACTGGTGGAGGGCCATCCGGACAGTGCGCGGGCGCTGGCCGCCGGTCTGCTGTCCGTGGTGCCGCTGGCGCGGGGCGAGCGGCTGCGGGCGCGAGCGGCTTCGTCGAGTGACGCGTTCGGATGCGTGCTGCTGTCCGAGCCGGATGCGGACGACGACGTCCTCCCGGCGCAGCTCGGCGTCGCGCTCGTGCACGAACTGAGGCACAGCCTCCTCAACGGCCTTGCCTTCCTCACGCCACTGTTCGAAGAACGCGGCGAGCTGTTCCACACCCCGTGGCGCGACGACCCTCGCCCCATCGGAGGTCTCGTGCACGGGGCGTACGCCTTCTCGGGCGTCGCGCACTACTGGCGCACGCGAGGCACGGACGGGCTCGCGGGCTTCGAGTTCGCGCTGTGGCGCGATGCCGTACGTGCCGTGCTCGAAACGCTGCTGGACCACCCCGCCCTCACCCCGTCGGGCAGCGCACTGGTGACCGCGCTGTACGAACAGACCTCAGGCTGGCGAGAGGACCAGGTAAGCCCACGCGAACAACGCCTCGCCCATCTCGCGGCCACTCACCACCAAGCCACCTGGCGTGTCCACCACCTGCACACCCCGACGGCGCACGCGCGGGAACTGACGGCCGCGTGGTGCGAGGGACGACGAGGGGTGCGGGGCGGGACGGAGCCCGAACTCCGTGTCGACCCCCACGCCCGCCGGCTCGACTCCCTGGCCTTGCTGGCCCGCCTCAGTCTCGTCGCTCCCGCGGAGTTCGAGGCACTGCGTCAGGTGGACGATCCGGCACATCTCCTGCCCGGGGTGGCTCGAGCCGACGTGGCTCTGATGGACGGCGACGCGGAGACCGCGGTCAAGTTGTACGCGGAGGAGCTCACCGGTCCGGGCGGCAGACAGGCGGCCTGGGCCGGGCTGGGCCTGGCGTTGGCCGAACGCGGCGAGGCGGCTGCCGGGGCCGCGCTCGTCGAGCACCCCGAACTGGCCGTGGCCGTCAGCCGCTCACTGCCCACCCCGCCGGATCCGGTGGCCCTGGCCCACTGGCTGGCGGGGTAGGCCACCCGAACCACCCCGCGGTCACAGCGGCATCGGGTCGATGTCGCAGTCCGCGCGACGGTTCCAGTCGGCCACCTGCGCGACCGCGGGATGTCCGCCGCCCAGTCTGCGGCTCAGCCGTTCGAGCGTGTCGCCGCGGAGCGTGTCCGCCTCCTCGGCCCGCCCCACGGAGTGCAGGTCCATCGCGAGGTTCGCCGCGCAGGCCAGGGTCGAGGGGTGCTCCTCGTCGAAGACCTGCCGGGAACGGCGCAGCGTCTCGGTGTCCAGGTCGAGAGCGCCTGCCGCGTCACCGAGGGCGTGATGGTCACTGGCGAGATTGGTGCGGCACACCAGCGTGGAGGGATGTGTCGCACCGAGCGTCGCCGTGAGCTGCCGCAGGGCCAGTGTGTCGATGTACTGAGCGGTTGCCGCGTTCCCCAGCAGCCGATAGGTGATCGCCAGGTTCACGGCGGCCGAAAGGGCGTGCGGGTGACTCTTTCCGTACGTCTGCTCGTACCGGCCGCAGATCTCCGTGCCGAGCGCCAGCGCCTCGTCGAGGCTTCCCCGGTGCCGCAGATGGATGGTCAGTTCCAGGGTCGCGGCCAGGGACTCGGGGTTGCGGTCGCCGTACCGGCGCACGAGTTCCGTGCGGATCTGCTGCGCGGTGTCCGCGGCCTCCTCGTGCGCTCCTGCCTTGCGCAGTGCGACGGCGAGGTGACGGACGCAGGACAGGGTGAACGGATTGCTGCCGCCCAGCAGGTTGGACGCCTGCTCGGTGATCTCGCGGTGATACGTCAGGGCCGCGTCGTAGTCGCCGAGTTCCCGCTGATCGACGATCACGCTCAGCCAGGTGCGCAGCGAGTCCACGCGGTCCTGGCCGAAGACCTGCGTGCGGTTGTGCCAGGTCTCCTGGTCCAACTCCAGCGCCCGGGCGAAGTCGCCCACCAGGCGCAGACTCACACCGAGGTTGTGCGCTGCGCGCAGCGTCTCCGGATCGTCTGGCCCGATCAACTCCAGGTACTGCCGGTGCACCGCCTCCGACAGCTCCAGGGCCTCCGTGAAAGCGCCCCGTACCCGGTGGTCGATGGCGACGTTGCCGAGGGCGGCCAGAGTGTCCTGGTGGTGGGGGCCCACCGACCTGCGGTATGCCTCCAGTACCGCCGCGTTGAGGTCGGCGGCCTCCGGGTAGCGGCCCATGCTGAACAGCAGGAAACCCAGCAGGCGGGCGACCTGCAGGGTCTGTGAGTGCTCCTCGCCCAGCCGGGCGGACCAGGTGTCGTGGGCGGTGCGGGCCAGTTCCAGGCAGGACTCGTAGTCGCCCCAGCGGAGCAGGTACGTGACTTCGTTGACCACCAGGTTGCGGACCCACGTCTCGTCCGACTGGACCGCGCCGGAGACGACCACGTGGGGATAGAGGGCTCCGTAGCGATCCCACCGGAGCGCGTCGTTGGGATCGTTGGGATCACTCGCCGCCAGCAGCAGGTGGGCGCCCCGCCGCATGACCGTGCGGTCCTCCTCCGTCATCCGGAACTGCAGCGCGGCCTGCACCAGCCGGTGCATCTGGAGGGAGTTGTTGCGGTGGTTGAAGCGGGCCAGCGAGTAGCGGCCGATCTCCCGGATGACCTGGCCGAGCCGGATCGGATCCTCCAGTGCCGCGTCCAGCTCGGGGGCGATGGAGCCGCGCTGCATGCGTGCGAGCAGGCCGCGCGCGATCGGTTCGGGGGCGCAGAAGGAGCACACCTGGAGCAGCTGGTAGGCGGCGGGGCTCTTGGCCTCCAGCTGGTCCAGTGAGATGTTCCAGGCCGCTATCACCGGGTGTTGGGTGCCGAGGGGCGCGGTGCCTCGCAGCAGGTCGACGCGCTTCTCCTCGAGCAGGCGCAGGTACTCGTCCACGGGCATGCCCGTCTCGGCGTGCCAGGCGGCCGCCTGCTCGATCGCGAGGGGCAGGTCGCCGAGCGCCTCCGCCAGCCGGTCGGCGTCCCGGTCGCTGATCTCCGGCCCGCGCACCTGCAGCAGCTGTTTACTCTCCGCCCGCGTGAAGACGTCGACCTCCAACGGCCTTGCCAGAGAGGCCCATTGGGGGTTGCGGGAGGTGATGAGGATGTTGCCCGGTCCGCCGACCGGGAAGAACGGCCGTACGGCCTCGGGACTTTCGGCGTTGTCGAACACCAGCAGCCAGTTGGCGAACGGGACCCCGATGCGCAGGGACTCCAGGACCTGGGCGACGGTCGAGGAGGCGTCGGAGCCGGGCTGGAGTCCGAGCCGCGGGGCCAGTTCCACGAGGGACAGGGAGATCTGCGCGGTGCGTTCGGCGGAGATCCACCAGATCACGTCGTACTCGCTCATGCGGCGGTAGAGGTACTCCACCGCCAGCAGGCTCTTGCCCACTCCGCCCATGCCGTGCAGGGCGTGGGGCAGTACGGCGGTCTCCTTCTCCCGCAGCAGGCGCTGGTGCAGTGCGTCGAGGAGCGCCTCGCGGCCGGTGAAGTTCGGGTTTCTGGGCGGGATGTTTCCCCAGACCGTGGGCGTGTTGCTGGCGCGTTCGCCGCCCACCGTGCTCGCCGGGGCCTGCTGCGGCATCACCGGCCTCCTCTTCCCCTGGGTCGTCGGACCGTCGGCGTCGCCCCGGAGCGGGGCGACGGCATCGCTGGGTGCTGCGGGTGCGGTGGTGCCCTCGTGCCCGGTGCGCTGCCGGTGCTCCCGGTGTGCGGCGAGAGCCGCGTCCACCTCCGCGGCCGGCCTCAGGAGCGGGCCGGACAGCGCGTGGAGTACGGCGCTCTCCGCCATGAGCCATGGCTCGGACTCCTCGTCGAGCGGCGGGAGTTGCGGTACGGCGACCCCGCGCAGCAGCCGAGGCAGTCGCCACAAGTGTTCCCCGCCGGGTCCGCCGCGATCCCCCACCAGCTCGACGACTCGCAGCAGATCCGTACGGCGTCCTGCGGCCAGCAGCTCCTCGCGCACGCCGGTCGTGAACTCGAAGGCGACGAAGGGGCCGTCCACCGGCCGGATCAGGTCGTACGTCAGAAGCTGGGCGAAGTCGGCGAGTGAGCCGTCCGGCAGCAGCGCGCCCTGCACCTCCCGGATCAGCTGCCCGCGCAGCGGTAGGGCGGCGAGCAGCGTGGCCAGCGTGAAGACGTTCCGGGTCACCGAGGAGCGGAAGCGCGCCACCCGTGCTCCGGCGTCCTCGGACGGCTCGCCCTCGGAGCGGGCGGGCACGCCCGCACGGGGAAACATCACCGTCAGCGGCAGCCAGGCGGGCCGCGTCGCGCCCAGCAGGCCGGACCAGGCGTCCAGCCAGCGCGGAGCGAGTTCGAGCACCGGGACGGGCACGTCGGGCCCGCTGCCCGGCGGGAGGCCGCCCGGGTCCGGGCCGAGTCCGCGCGCACGCCACCGCAGCCGGTGGTTCGCCGCTCCGGGAGCGGGCGAACGCAGCAGCACCTGCCAGTGACGCAGTCCCGTCGCGGGCCACACCGGGTGCGGCAACAGGTGGATCAGCGCGACCGGCCCGGCCTGGCCCCGGCGGCGCAGCCACGGTTCGACCGCGTGGGTGTGCCACCGGGGGCCCGCGCCGTCGGTGACGAGCAGGGTCAGCCGGCGGCCGGCGCCGTGCCGCGGCAGCGTCGCCGGATCGGCATCACGGCCGTACGGCAGCCGGTGTGCGGTGATCCGCCCGAAGGCGCCGGAGCGGTGCAGCGCCGACGCGAGGGCGTGGACTGTCTCCCGCCAGATGTCCATGGTCGGACCGGAGTCGGACACCACGGCCACGTCCCAGGGGCGTCCGGTTCCGTGCCGGAGGGCCGCGCCGGTGCGCACGAGGGAGTTCGCGAGTCCCTGCGGAAGCGCGGAGGGAAAAGGGCGGTCGGCCGTTCTCCGCGGGGCCCGCCGGACAGCCGTGCTCGGTGGCTCGCGGTCGGCCGGAGCGGACAGCGGCTCCTTCCGGCGCCCGGTCACGACTCCTCCGGCGCGGTCCATCGCCACAGGGTGCCCACGGCCTCCTGCCAGCTCCGCCCCTGCGCCGCCACCGCTTCCAGGACGCCGTCGGCCGCCAGCTGGAGGGCGTCCAGGAACCGTTCCACGACGGGCCCCTCGGTGCGGGCGGCCTGTTCGAGGAAGGCGTCCACCACGTCCGGCGCGGGGGTCCGGCCCGGGCCGTCCGCCGGGAAGCGGCCGGCGGCGATGGCGCGCAGGAGGCCGGGGGAGGGCCGGGTCGTCCGCAGGGTGACGCAGCGGCGTAGGAGGTCGAACGGCAGGTCGCGGTCACCCGTGGTCGTGATGACCACGACAGGGAAGGCGTGGCACCGGACCGTTCCGCCCGGAAGCGGCACCGTGACGGCCGGATCGTCGAACGTCGCCATGTGTACGGTGCCGTCGGCGTCGCCCGGCGGGAGGCCGGTCGGGCCTGTCGCCGGGCCGGTCAGGACGGTCGGTGGGCTGGGCGGAAGGCTGCCGGTCAGCGGGAAGCCGCCGGCCGTGAGCACCGTGCACAGGTCCTCCGGCAGGGCGATCTCGGCCCGGTCCAGCTGGTCGATCAGCAGCACACGGGGGCGGCGGTGGGGCAGGAAGGCGGTGCCGAGCGGTCCGAGCCGGGCGTCACCGGCGTACAGCCCCTCCCGGAGCGTGCTCAGACTGGTGATCTGCCAGCGCAGCACGCGGCCGAGACCGAGTTCGCGGCTGATGCGGTACGCCAGGGAGGACTTGCCGGTGCCCGGCTCGCCCATGACGAGCAGCGGGCGGCGCAGATGCAGGGCCGCGTTGACCCTGGCGACCTCCTCCCGCACCGGTTCCAGCGGCTGGGGAACGTTGCCCAGTACGACGGGGGCGTACGGGTCGTCGGAGGGCGGCGCCGGCAGATCGGGCCCGCCGCCGAAGGAGCGCCAGCCCGGCGGCTCGGGCCAGTCCTCCGTCCCGGTGCCGGCGTGGCCGGTGCCCCGGTAGATCCCCCACGACTCGCTGTTCGACGGCATGAACGGCGTCCCCTCGGTTCGGTGGTGGTGGCGCGGTGGGCGGACGTGGGCCGGGTGCCTCGCACGCGCCGGCGGTTCGCGGGTCACCGCGCGTCCGGTAACACGGGTTTGCGGTCGGGGTCGTCCCACAGGACGGTGAGGTGCCTGCCCATGTGTGCCGCGTCCTGGCCGTCGGCGTCGATGGCAGCCTGACGGCGGTACGCGGCGACCTTGGCCGGAAACCGCTGCAGACCCTCGTCGAGCAGTGACCTCAGCACGTCCCGGAACTCCTGGGTGGAGCGGCTCGCCCGGTGCCAGATCACCACGGGCAGGCCGCTGCGCAGGGCCGCCTGCAGCTCCCGGCGCCCGTCCTCCCGGTCGGCCAGCGGGGGCTCGCTCAGCACCAGGGCGACGAAGTGCTCGTTGTCGCCGAGCCGGGCCTCCAGACCGCGCACATGGTCCCCGTTCCCGTGGGCCACGCTCATGTGCACCGACGCCGAAGCGTCCTCCCCGGCTTCGAGCTGCTCCCAGCGGTGGCGCCAGAACCGGTGCCAGGCACTGTTCCGCAGCCGGTCGAGGCTGCGGATGACGACGGGGTAGTCCACCGAGAGCGGCACGTGCGTCATCTCGCCGGCGTCCCTGGGCCACCAGTGCACGGGCAGGTTGAGCAGCTCGAAGGGGAGCACGAACTCCAGCCACAGATGGGCCGACCGGTCGCCGCCGACCCGCTCCACCTGCCGGATGATCGTGCTCACCGCGGGCTCCAGCCCCTCCGTCGACACCCGCACCGGCGCGCCCCCGTGCTCCCAGTGCAGGCCGCGCGCGTCGGACATGAAGGCGTGCGTGAGCGTGTAGAAACCGTTGTCCAGCGGGTCGGGCGTGATGTGGATGGCCAGGTACTCCTGGTGCCGCCGGGCGGGAACCGCCGCGGGCTGCGGCTCGGCCCGGTCGTGGTCCAGCCGTCCGGCCAGCTCGCACCGCAGGGCCCACTGGCGGTTGCGGGCCAGCACCTCGGCAGCGGTGCGGGCGTCCATCTGCGCGGTGCTCCGGTCGAGGTAACGCATCCACGGCGGCAGTCCGCCGGGTGCCGCGTTCTGTCCGGCCACATGGAGGAAGTCGTGCCAGGCGTTCCTGGCGTGCGGCGGCGGTGCGGGCAGCCGGGCGTCCGTGGCCGTCCGCACCAGCGCCACCCGCATCGCGTACGACATCGTCAGCGCCCCGAGGGCCGTGCCGAGGAACTCCCAGGAGCCGGTGACCTCGGGCAGACCGGCGAGCGAGTGCACGGCCGCCCACTCGTCGGCCAGCCGCTGCACCAAGGGCGCCTGCGGGCAGCCCTGTTCCAGCAACGGCAGCGTTCGCCCCAGCCCCGCCAGGCCGTCCTGCTCGGCGGCGCAGAACCGGAACAACTCCAGGAACTGGAGTCGTACGGTGCTCTGTTCCCGCAGCTCCGCCCGGCGGCCCAACGCCTCGCTGACCAGCTCCACGAGCAGCGCGCGGGCCTGCCGGTCCTGGAGGGTGAGTATGTCCAGGAGCGCGCCGACGGTCTCCTCGCGGATCCGCTCACGTATGCGCAGGACCGCCGGAGTCACCGGCCCGGTGTTCGGTGTCGTCAATGCCGCTGCCCCTCTCAGCCCGGAAACAGTGGAGATGCGGGAGGGGCGCCGGGGCTGCCGGGGTCGCCGGAGACGCTGGGGGCACCGCCGACGCCGGTGAGCGGGCGCCCGCGCGCGGCGCGGTGGGTTGCTCGCGTAAGGAGACGCGGTGCCCGAGCCCGTCTCCGGTCAGCTCGATCAGCAGGGCCCGTGCCCGCCGGTCCGGCACCGTCGGCGAGTCGAGCAGTGCCTCGACCACCCTCGTCTGCCAGTCGTGGTCCGGGCGGGCGGCGCGCTTCGAGTCGTCCGTGTCCACAACACCCCCCGAGAAGCTGTGTCCCGCAGTCCAGGATACGGACGCGGTGACACTGCGTCAGGGCTTCTGCGGGGTCCGTGTTCGATGCGAGTGCATGCCCGTTTGTGTCTGAGTTGCTTCCGAACCTGTTTACTTTGCGGAAATCCCGGCGTAGCCTCCAGGGCGAAACCACAGGTTCGGGCATTGGTCGGAGGCGAACGGGCATGTACGCACCGGAGCGGCAGCAGGAGATCCTCCGGCTCGCGCGTGACGGCGGGCGGGTGGACGTGGTGTCGCTGGCCGAGGAGTTCCAGGTCACCGCGGAGACGATCCGGCGGGATCTGAAGGCTCTCGACCGTGCCGGGCTGCTGCGCCGGGTGCACGGCGGTGCCATACCGGCCGGGCGCCTCGACTTCGAGCCGGACCTCGCCGAGCGCGAGTCGACCGCGGCCGACGAGAAGGACAGGATCGCGAAGGCGGCCCTCGCGGAACTGCCGGGCGAGGGCACGATGATCCTCGACGCCGGTACGACCGTCGCCCGCCTGGCCGGCGCGATCCCGCTGGAGGCGGCGCTCACCGTCGTCACGCACTCCCTTCCCATCGCGGCCCGCCTGGCGGACCACCCCGGCATGCAGCTCCATCTCGTCGGGGGGCGCGTCCGGCACCGTACGCGCGCCGCCGTGGACGCCTGGGCGCTGCGTGCGTACGACGAGATCCGGGCCGACGTCCTCTTCGTCGCGGCCAACGGATTCTCGGTCGACCGCGGTCTGACCACCCCCGACCTCGCCGAGGCCGCGGTGAAGCGGGCGGCGATGGCCGCGGCGCGCCGCGTGGTGCTGCTCGCCGACTCCGCCAAGCACGGGCAGGAGCACTTCGCCCGCTTCGGCGCCCTGAGCGACGTGGACCTGCTGATCACCGACAGCGGGCTGAGCCCCGAGGACGCCACCGCCATCGAGCGCGGCGGCACGGAAGTAGTGCGCGCATGATCCTCACCGTCACCCCGAACCCGTCCCTGGACCGTACGTACGAGGTTCCCTCGCTGGATCGTGGCGAGGTCATCCGCGCCACCGGTGAGCGCATGGATCCGGGTGGCAAGGGTGTCAACGTCTCGCGCGCCGTCGCGGCCGCCGGGCGGCGCACGGTCGCTGTTCTGCCCCTGGGTGGTGCGCCGGGCGCACTCGTCGCCGATCTGCTCGACGCCCAGGGCATCGAGGTCGCGCCGGTACCGGTGGCCGGAGCCACCCGCTCGAACATCGCGCTCGCGGAGGCGGACGGCGTACTGACGAAGATCAACGCGCCCGGCCCGGAACTGACGGCGGCCGAGCGGGAGTCGCTGCTGGAGACGGTGCGTCGGCAGTCGACGGGCGCCGACTGGATCGCGTGCTGCGGAAGCCTCCCACGGGGGCTCGCGCCCTCCTGGTACGCCGACTTGGTCGCGCGGGCGCACGCCGTCGGCGTACGGATCGCGCTGGACACCTCGGGGCCCGCGCTCCTGCAGGCCCTGCGGGAGCGGCCCGACGTGGTGAAGCCGAACGCCGAGGAACTCGCGGAGGCCGTCGGACGCCCCCTGGCCACGGTCGGAGACGCGGTCAAGGCGGCCGAGGAGTTGCGCGGGATGGGCGCACGCGCCGTGCTCGCGAGCCTCGGCGCCGACGGGCAGCTGCTCGTGGACGACGCGGGCGCCTGGTTCGGCAGCGCGCGGGTCGACGTCGTACGCAGCAATGTGGGCGCCGGAGACTCCTCCCTCGCCGGTTTCCTCATCGCCGGCGGCAGCGGGCCCGGGGCGCTCGCCTCGGCGGTCGCGCACGGTGCGGCGGCCGTGCGGCTGCCCGGAAGCGTGATGCCGGGGCCTGACGACCTGGACCCGGACGCGGTGACCGTCACGGCCGAGGTGCCGGTGGACCGCCTGCTGAAGGAGCCGGTGTCATGACGACGTACGCCGTGCGGGGCGAGGCCCCCACGCGGGGCGCCGGACCGGTCCTGGCGTGGCGAGGGACTTCGTTGTCCGTTCCGCCGCCACCTCCGCCGACTTCTCTCCTGAACACCCGACGCACCCCACGCAACACCCCACGCAACACCCCACGCACCTTCCTCACCACCTCTCTCCCCGTCCCCGTCACCACCCTCGCCCACCGCGCTTTTCGGGCGATACGCGTGCGAAGGAGCCCGCGATGAGCGACATGATCACCGCGGACCTGGTCGATCTCGACCTGTCCGCCGATACCAAGGAAGCGGCGGCGCGTGCCCTCGCCGAGCGCATGGTCGCCCTGGGCCGGGTGACCGACCTGGAGGGCTTCCTCGCCGACGTGGCCGCCCGCGAGGCCCAGATGCCGACCGGCCTCGACGGTGGCATCGGAATCCCGCACTGCCGCAGCGAGCACGTCACCGAGCCGACGCTCGGCTTCGGCCGCAGTGCCACCGGTATCGACTTCGGCGCGCCCGACGGGCCCGCCGACCTGATCTTCCTGATCGCCGCCCCGGCCGGCGCGGACGACGCCCACCTGACGATCCTGTCGTCACTGGCCCGACAGCTCATGAACGCCGAGTTCACCTCCGCGCTGCGGTCGGTGGACGACGCGGCGGGCGCGGTCGCACTCATCCGCGGGGACGAGCCCGCGGCGGACGGTGCGGCCGACGCGGAGGGTGCCGGTTCCGCGGATCAGGCGGGTTCCGCGGATCAGGCGGGTTCCGCGGGCCAGGCGGGTTCGGCGGATCAGGCGGGTTCCGCGGGTTCCGCGAGGTCCGCCGGTTCCGCCGGTTCCGCCGAAGACTCCGTGGCGGCGCCGGCGGCGGCCTCCGCCGGCGCCGCCACGGGTACCACCACAGCGGGCGGCGAGGGTGCCGGGAAGGACGAGCGGCCGTTCCGGATCGTCGCCGTCACCTCGTGTCCGACCGGCATCGCCCACACCTACATGGCGGCCGAGTCGCTGGAGAACGCGGGCCGCGAGACGGGCGTCGAGCTCGTCGTCGAGCCGCAGGGTTCGGCCGGCTTCACCCGGCTCGACGCGGCGGTCATCGCCGCCGCGGACGGCGTGATCTTCGCGCACGACGTGCCGGTACGGGAGAAGGAACGCTTCGCCGGCAAGCCGACCGTCGACGTCGGTGTGAAGGCGGGCATCAACCGGCCCGGCGAACTCATCACCGAGGTGCGCCAGAAGGCCGCGCGCGGCGAGGTCACGTCCGGCTCCGCGCCGTCGCCGGTCGAACGCGCCGGGGAATCCGGCGAGGGCTACGGCACCAAGCTGCGCAAGTGGCTGATGTCCGGCGTCAGTTACATGGTCCCGTTCGTCGCCGCGGGCGGTCTGCTCATCGCCCTCGGGTTCGCGATCGGCGGGTACAAGATCAACAAGGCGCCGTCGGTCATGGACCACTTCATGTGGATGCAGGCGGACAGCTGGGGCGCGCTGTTCTTCCAGATCGGCGGTGTGGCCTTCGGCTTCCTCGTCCCGGTGCTGGCCGGCTACATCGCGTACGGCATGGCCGACCGGCCCGGTCTCGTGCCCGGCTTCGTCGGCGGCGCGATCTCCCTCACCATCAACGCGGGCTTCCTCGGCGGCCTGGTGGCCGGTCTGATCGCCGGTGGTGTGGTGATCGGGATCCAGAAGGTCCGGATCCCGGCGGCGCTGCGCGGCATCATGCCGGTGGTGGTGATCCCGCTGATCTCCTCGGCGATCGTCGGATTCCTGATGTTCGTGGTGATCGGCAAACCCATCGCCTCGGCCCAGAAGGGCATGACCGACTGGCTGAACGGCCTCACCGGCACCAACGCCGTCCTGCTCGGCGCCCTCCTCGGCCTGATGATGTGCTTCGACCTCGGCGGTCCCGTCAACAAGGTCGCGTACACCTTCGCCACCGCCGGGATCGCTGTCGCCAGCCCCAGCGACTCCGCGATGAAGATCATGGCGGCCGTGATGGCGGCCGGCATGGTCCCGCCGCTGGCCATGGCCCTCGCGACGACGGTGCGCGGCCGGCTCTTCACCGAGACCGAGCGCGAGAACGGCAAGGCCGCCTGGGTGCTGGGCGCCTCCTTCATCTCGGAGGGCGCGATCCCGTTCGCCGCGGCGGACCCGCTGCGCGTCATCCCCTCGGCGATGGTCGGCGGCGCGATCACCGGTTCCCTGTCGATGGCCTTCGGCGCCACCCTGCGCGCTCCGCACGGCGGCATCTTCGTGGTCCCGCTGATCGGCAACCCGTTCCTCTACCTGGTCGCCATCGCGGCGGGGGTGTGCGCCACGACGGCCCTGGTGGTCGTCCTGAAGGGCCTGCGCAAGCCGGCCGGCGGGGCGACGGCCCCGGAAGCCGGTGAGGGCGCGGCGACTCCGGCGGCGGAGGCGAAGCAGCCGGTCGCGGCGTAGGCGACGCCGCCGTCCGCCTGCCCCTTTGGGGCGCTGTGGGGTGTTCACGGCACCTGCGAGATACGTCACGGTCCGGGGCCAAAGTCCCGGACCGTGGTGTCTACTGGAGCGCATGCCTGAGCACGTCTCCATCTACCAGTCGCTCGGTGTGAGCCTTCTGATCCTGGTGGCCCTCGCCTGGACCTTCGGGCTGGCTTACATGCTGCGCCGTGGCCGCTTCGAGGCCGCTGTGCGGCGCGCCGGCGGTCACACCCTGTCCGCCCTCCCGCATCAGCGGCAGGCCGGTCCCCACCGGGAGTACGTCGAGCTGACTCCTGCCGAGCAGGACGCGTTCGCCGGTCTGGTACGGCAACTCGGCGGCGGGCGCTGAGACAGGCACTGAGCCGGGTGCCGGGACGGCCGGTGTTCCGATCCGGTCGGCCGAGGCGCTCGGCAGTCCGAGGCGCTCACGAGACCTGTGCCGCGCGCCTCTCCATCGCCTCTCGGGCCGCGTCCTCGGACACGTAGACCTCGCACATGTGCCGCCCGTCGGGCGTCGCCGTGTGCTCGACCTCCCAGAGGGAGACCTCCTCGCCGTCGCGCAGCAGGAACGCGTGCTCGTAGAGCGAGAAGGACAGCGCGGCACGTCCCGCCCGGCACGGACGCCCGAACGCCTGGGTGATCTGGTGGGCGCACGCCGTACTCAGCAGCGCGGTCGTGTCCGCGTCCGGCCGGTCGTGGTTCTCCGCCCGGCGTAGGAGTCGGCGCGCGTGGTCCGCCGAGTCGTCCGGCACATACGCGTGCCGGGGCGTGAGCACCGGCGACAACTGCACCGTCACCGGCAGCTCGAAGTCCGGCGCGACCGACGGGAGCGGCAGCCGGGCGGTGGCGGCGCGCAGCTCCTCCTCGTCGACGTACACCTCGTGCTGCGGGGCGCTGCCCGGCGCGGTGTTGTGGACGAGCTCCCAGAGCGTGCACGCCGAGCCGTCGGCGAGCAGCCAGGTATGCCGGTACGTCTCACGATGCAGCCCCGCGCTGTGGTGCGCGGAGTGCAGGGAACTGTCGTGCGCGAGCGCGCAGTCCAGTCGGCGGATCGCCTCGTCGGGCAGCTCGAACGAGTTGAGGGCGCGACCCAGGAGTCGCGCGAGGTGCTCCTCCGGAGACTCCGGCGACTCGGGTGGTTCGTACGCTGCCGTCTCGTACGGAACGCTCAAGGTTTCTCCCGGCGTTGCTGCATGTCACCTTGTGGGTGCATACCGTAGCCCCTCGGTCGGACATCATGTCCGGGAACCGAGAAAACGTACGCCCGGAAAACTCCCGGGCCGCGGAGGAAGTTCCCACGCGGCCCGAGGGTGCGTCAAAAGATGCCGGTCAGAGGGCGCTTCCGCGCGTCAGATGGTCGGTGCCAGGATCAGGAGGCACTCCCCGCGAGCCACTCGCTCCACGACAGGTTCCGGCCGTTGAGGCCGTTGTCCGGCGCCACCTTCTTGTCGGGGGAGTTCTTGACGATCACGACATCCCCGACGAGCGACTTGTCGTAGAACCACTTGGCACTCGTGTCGCCCTGCGCGCCCTGTACGTCCTGGAGCCCGACGCAACCGTGGCTGGTGCCCTCGCGACCGAAGGGCGGATTGCCCTTGTTGTACCAGTAGTTGCCGTGGATGAAGGTCCCCGACGTGGTCAGGCGCATCGCGTGCGGTACGTCCGGGATGTCGTACGCGTTGGCGAGGTCGACCGTCCTGCTGTCCATCCGGAGCTGGGTGAACTTCTCGGAGATCACCATCTGCCCGTTGTACGTGGTGAACTGCGGGCTGCCCGCCGAGATCGGGACCGACTTGATGGTCTGCCCGTCCCGCACGACCGTCATGATCTGCGTGTCGACGTCGACCGTGGAGACCTGCGACCGCCCGATCGTGAAGGTGACCGTCTTCTTCTGGACCCCGTAGACGCCGTTCGCGCCCTCGACGCCGTCCAGGTCGATCTTCATGGTGACCTTGGAGCCGGCCTTCCAGTACTCCTCGGGCCGGAAGTCCAGGCGCTGCGCCCCGAACCAGTGCCCGGCCACCTTCTGCCCACTGCTGGAGGAGACCGTGATGTGCGACTGCACGGCCTTCTTGTCGCTGATCGCCTTGTCGAACTCGAACGACACCGGCATGCCGACGCCGACCGTGGTGCCGTTGTCCGGCGTGTACGTCCCGATGAAGCTGTTGCCCGAAGAGACGGTCGTGAAAGCGGAGTCGGCGGCGATCGTCTTGCCGTTCGCGCCCTTGGCGGTCGCCGATATCCGGTACTTCGTCCCGCGCTCCAGCTGCTCCTTCGGCTTCCAGGCGCTGCCGTTCGCCGACAACGAGCCCGGTACGTCCTGCCCCGTGGTCGCCACCGTCATCTGTACGTCGGTCAGCTTCCCGCCGCTGACCTTCACGTCGGTCGCGTTGATGGAGGCGCCGGTCGAACCGTCCTTCGCCGAGATGACGATCTTCGCGGTGCCCGTCCTGGCGGACGTGCCGCCGTTGCCCTTGCTGTCGTTGCTCGCGTTGGCGTCCCCACCGCAGCCGGTGAGGGTGAGGGTGCCGACCATCAGGGCGGCGAAGGCCCCCAGGATGCGCCGCGCTGCTATGTCCGGCGTTGTCACGGGCTGCTCCAGGTTCGTGTGATGTGGGTGATCCGCTCCAGTGCGTGGAGAAAGAGGGGCTCGGCGGTCGATCGGGTTCCCGCCGATCACGACGGACGCCATCACGTGACAGAACCAGGACAATGACCCGGCCCGCGGTCGCCGACGGCCGGTCGTCGACGGCCGATTGCCGACGGTCGATCGCCGAGGTCCGGTCGCCGACGGCCGATTGCCAAGGTCCGGTCGCCGACGGTCGGTCGCCTGCGGCTAGCGGCCCGCCGGGTACAACTCCTCGTACGACGGCCAGGATCCGGCCGGTCCGTCCACCGACTCGGCCGCACGTACGGCACGGACGATCGCGCGGGTGACCAGGTCCGCGCCCGCGGCGAGGATCTCGTTCAGGGCGAGGGGGTGTTCGGCGAGCGGACGTCCTCCCGTGGCGAGCGCGAAGACCGTGTCCCCGTCGTGGAGCAGGTGCACCGGCCGTACGGCGCGCGCGATACCGTCGTGCGCCGTGCCGGCCAGCTTCTGCGCCTGCGCCCTCGACAGGTCCGCGTCCGTGGCGACCACCGCCAGCGTCGTGTTCAGCGGAAGAGGCGCGCCCTTCGCCGCAGACTCCGCCAGGCGCCGACGCGCGGCCTTGTGCACGGCCGGCTCGGGGTAGGTGACGCGGCCCTCGAACAACTCCCCGTACAGGACGCCGGTTTCCGGGTCCGTCACCGATCCCGCCGCGTTGGCCACGACCAGCGCGGCCACGGTGATCCCCGAGTCGAGCACGGTGCTCGCGGTGCCGACTCCGCCCTTCATCGGGCCGACCGCGGCCCCCGTACCGGCGCCCACGCATCCCTCGCTCACGCGGGCGCCCGGCTCGCTCGCGGCGGCCGCCTCGACCGCGGCCCGGCCGGTGGCCGCGTCCGGCCTGG
Organism: Streptomyces sp. NBC_00289; assembly: GCF_041435115.1. Classification (NCBI taxonomy): domain Bacteria; kingdom Bacillati; phylum Actinomycetota; class Actinomycetes; order Kitasatosporales; family Streptomycetaceae; genus Streptomyces; species Streptomyces sp. NBC_00289. The sequence goes on from NZ_CP108046.1 coordinate 5,814,781, forward strand.
CCCTGAAGTCGCCGCCCCGCCCCAGATCGAAGACCGCGGCGGCGGGCACCACGGGCACGACCTGCGCCGGATCCGGCCCGACAGGTACGCCGCGCCCCTGCTCCTCCAGCCAGGCCATCACCCCGGACGCCGCGTCGAGCCCGTACGCGCTGCCACCGGTCAGGACGATCGCGTCGATCCTCTGCACGAGGTTGCGGGTGTCCAGGGCGTCGGTCTCCTTGGTGCCGGGGCCTCCGCCGCGCACGTCCACCGCGACCACGGACCCGCCCGGCGGAGCGAGGACGACCGTGGTGCCGGTGAGCCAACCGTCGCCGGTGCGCGTCGCGTGCCCGACCCGTACACCGGTGACGTCCGTCAATGCGTCGACTGTCATGGGGCCAGTGTCGTCCAGCGGCCGGCGCGGACCGCGGCGGCCGGACCGACTCACCTTTTCCCCCTCCTCTCCTTACTCCTCCTGCTTCAGTCCGCCCGGCCGGCCATGCGGGAGCTCAGCGTCTCGCCGGCCGTCACCGCCGCCGCCGACACCAGGCCCGCGGCGAGCACCGACCAGTCGCCCAGGAAGGTGCAGCAGATCACCAGCAGGGCCGCGGTCGGCAGCACCAGTTGCTGGGCCGGGCCCACCTTGAAGTGACGCGAGTGCAGCGCCCAGACGGTGAGCAGGTACAGGGCGGTCGGCAGGGTCACCGCGGACGAGGCGGCCAGGGTGGAGATGTGGGCCTTGTCGACGGCCTGCTCGACCGCCACCTCGAGGCCCGCGCCGATCGCCGCGGCCGAGGCGAAGACCAGGTAGTGGCCGTAGCCCCACAGGAACGCGTCCCTGCTGGAGCGCAGATGACCGTGGATGGGTACCACGAAGTAGATCCACCAGGCGGCGAAGATGATCAGCAGCCCACCCGCGGCGATCGGCAGCAGTTCGCCCAGCGCGTCGTTGTCGTCCACGCCCGTTTTCACGGCGACGGTGGCCGCGGCGATCGTCTCGCCGAGCACGATGATCGTGAAGAGTCCGTACCGTTCGGAGATGTGGTGCGGATGCCAGGAGGTCGAGAAGTCCTTCTCCGCGTACAGCGGCACGCACATCTCGAGCACCGCCATCACCAGGAACGTCCACGGCCGCGCGCTCTCGGGCAGGAACAGCAGCCCCGTCCAGCCGACTTGGCAGAGCAGTACGCCACCCGCGTACCGCAGGGCCGTCGTTCGCTCCGTGCCCTCCGCGGAGCGTGCCGCGCGCAGCCACTGCGCCGACATGGCGAGCCGCATGATCAGGTAGCCGAGCACGACGACGAGGTAGTCGTGATCCGTGAAGGCCTGGGAGATCCCGGCCGCGAGGACCAGGACGCCGGCGATCTGGACCAGGGTGACGACCCGGTAGAGCACGTCGTCGTTGTCGTACGCCGAGGCGAACCAGGTGAAGTTCATCCACGCCCACCAGATGGCGAAGAAGATCATCGCGTAGTCGAGGATCCCCTGGCCCGCGTGCCCCTCGGCGACGGCGTGCACCAACTGGACGCCCGCCTGCGCGATGGCCACGACGAAACACAGGTCGAAGAAGAGTTCCAGCGGTGAGGCGACCCGGTGCGCCTCCTGACGGCCGCGCGCCGTGAGTCTGCGCAGAGGAGGGCGGCCTGCGGGCGCGCCCGGAGGCTTGGGCGGGGGAGTGGGACTGGAGGTCATGGGGCCAAGCACAGCAGATGGACCGGACGGGTTCCGCAGGGACGTCCACGTACCCTGGACGCATGAGTACCGCCCCCGACCCCGAGCCGCGCGAGCCCAAGGCCGAGTTGGTCTTCGACGATCCGTTGGACCAGCAGTCCTCGGACGACACGGACCGTGGGTGGGGCGAGCGGCCCGGCACCACCGGTGACAGCGCGGCCGACCTGCGGCGCTTCCTCGACGAGAAGCCGCCCCACCACATCTGAGCCTCGCGGACCAGGCCGGCCCACGCCCGCCGGGTTGCGCGCAGCGCGCCTGTCAGGGCTCGTTGTGCCCCGAGCCGCGCTGCTGCCGGGCGATCAGCGCGTCGCGGATCTCCTTGAGCACCTCCAGCTCCGTCACCTCGATGACCTCGCGGGTGCCCTCCTTCGCCTTCCTGCGGGCCTCCAGCCGGGCCAGGTACTTCGCCATGGGCAGGACCATCAGGAAGTAGACGACGGCCGCGGTGATCACGAAGGTGAGGGTGGCGCCGAGCACCGAGCCCCACAGGAGCCGGATGCCCTCGTCGCCCTTGCACGTCGCACTCAGGCACGAGCTGTAACTGTCGAGGTTCTGCGTGCCGATCGCTCCGACCAGCGGGTTGATCAGGCCCTTCACCACCGAGTTGACGATGTTGGTGAAGGCGGCGCCGATCACCACCGCCACCGCCAGATCGACGACGTTCCCGCGCATCAGGAAGGCCTTGAAGCCCTGCCAGACGCTCGGTTCCTTCTTCGCGCTCACCCCGGGGCCTCTCGTCGGATACACAGCTTGTGGAACAAACAGCTCCGCAACCTACGTCAGGGCGGGGCGGCCCTGTCCAATCGCACCCCTCCAATGAGGGACTTGACCAGTTTTCGCGCACGGTGTGTGAGAGCCAGCTCAGCACAGCGTCACCGCCAACCGTGCCGTGGCGCTCGCCCCCGCGAGACGCGTCGCGGTGGAACGCGGCACCGAGAGCACCACCAGCGCTCCGCCGTCGCTCGCGTCGTCCAGCGGCTCGGGCACCTTCGTCACCCGCGCCCCGCGCGCGACCAGGCGGGCCTCGCCGCCCGCCACGGGTTCCTCGGCGGCGATGACGTCCACCCGGTCGCCGGGACGCAACAGCCGGACCGTGGCGCCGTCGGCGATCCGCACCGGCGCGGCCACCATCTGGACGGCGCGGTGTTCCCGTACCGGCTCGGCCGCCGGATGCCCGCGGGCCCGGTCGGGGTGTCCAGGGCCGGCCGCCACCAGCGCGGCCGCGGTCACCGCGAGCCCGGCCGCCACGGCCCGCCTCCGGTGCCGTGCGAGCCGACGCAGCTGGTACCGCCCGCCGCGCACGCGGACCGGAGCGAAGTACGGTACCTCGCAGGTGGGGGGAGCATCCGTGCCGAGCGGGCGCGGCGGCAGCGAGGGGAACGGAGGGGACGAGGGTGTGAAGGGCACGGGACCACCACCTGGGACGAGGGATCGGCTTGCCCTGCCACGATGAGGCTTCGTGCCGCCGCCCGTCGGAGCCGGTGGACAACCGGCCGGTTGTGGACAACGCCCTCACCCGAACGAGACGCTCCGCAGCGGTAGGCGGTAGGCGGTAGGCGGTAGGCGGTAGGCGGTAGGCGGTAGCGGTACGCGACACCGGCAGGCGGCCCGCGGCCTTCGGCACCGCACCGGCCTTCGGCACCGCACCGGCCTTCGGCACCGCACCGGCCGGCCTTCGGCACCGGCACCGGCCTCCGGCACAGGCACCGCACCGGCCTCCGGCACCGGCCCAGCCTCGCGTGCCGGCCGGCACCGGCCCGCCCGACAACGCACGCACCGCAGCGCCACGCCACCGCAGCGCCACGCCACCACAACCGCCACGCCACCACAACCGCCACGCCACCACAACCGCCACGCCGCCACAACCGCTACGGATGCCACACCACCACAACCACTACGGCAGCTCGAACCCCGGATCCATCCCGCCCAGCGCCGACGTGCACAGGCAGTCCCGCTCCTCGTTCGAGGGCAGTGCGGCCACCGCGTCGAACAGCACGCCCCGGAGCCGGTCGACGTTCGCCGCGAACACCCGCAGCACCTCGTCGTGGGAGACGCCCTCGCCGGTCTCCGCGCCGGCGTCGAGGTCGGTGACCAGGGTCAGCGAGGAGTAGCAGAGTTCGAGTTCACGCGCGAGCGTCGCCTCGGGGTGGCCCGTCATCCCCACCACGGACCAGCCCTGCGCCTGGTGCCACAACGATTCGGCGCGGGTCGAGAAGCGCGGCCCCTCGACCACGACCAGCGTGCCGCCGTCCACCGGTTCCCAGTCCCGGCCGCGCGCCGCCTTCAGCGAGGCCGCGCGCCCGACCGGGCAGTAGGGGTCGGCCAGGGACACGTGCACCACGTTCGGCACCGTGCCGTCGGGCAGCGGCAGCCCGTCGAAGTACGACTGCGCCCGGGACTTCGTGCGGTCGACCATCTGGTCCGGCACCAGCAGGGTGCCCGGCCCGTACTCGGGGCGCAGACCGCCCACCGCGCACGGGCCGAGGACCTGGCGCGCGCCGACCGAGCGCAGCGCCCACAGGTTCGCGCGGTAGTTGATGCGGTGCGGCGGCAGGTGGTGCCCGCGCCCGTGGCGGGGCAGGAAGGCGACCCGGCGGCCGGCGATCTCGCCGAGGAAGAGGGAGTCACTGGGCGGTCCGTAGGGGGTGTCCACCTGGACCTCGGTCACCTCGTCGAGGAACGAGTAGAAGCCGGAGCCGCCGATTACACCGATCTCTGCGTTCGCCATGACCAGCACATTAGCGGGCGCCGCACCGGGACCCACCAGGGGCCCGGAAACGCCGAAAGCCCTGCCGTCGTACGACGGCAGGGTCTCCGCGATCCGTTCGGGGAGCCGGTGTTACGCGGCGGAGCTGCTGCTGGACGAGCTGCCGGTGCTCGACGACTTCGACTTCGACTTCGAGTCCGAGGACGCCGACGAGGTCGAGGACGACTTCGACTCCGAGGACGACGACTTCGCGTCGGAGGACGTCGACTTCGAGGCCGACGCCGGCGCGCTGCTCGACGAGGAGCCGCGGCTGTCGTTGCGGTAGAAGCCGGAGCCCTTGAAGACAATGCCGACCGCGGAGAACACCTTCTTCAGGCGGCCACCGCAATTGGGGCACTCGGTCAGGGCGTCGTCGGTGAACTTCTGCACCGCCTCGAGGCCCTCGCCGCATTCGGTGCACTGGTACTGATAGGTGGGCACTGTCTTCCTCCTGGCACTCTCACTCGATGAGTGCTAACGACGGTCCATAGTGACGTATTCCCGAGGATCAGTCCACTGTCACCGGCACGCGGTGACCGACGCCACGTGCGACGGTACGGCTGCGGGGCGGTGCCGCCAGTCGTGAGCGCAGGGCCACCAGGGTGGCCAGGGCGAGCAGTGTGCCACCCATCGGGACCAGGAATCCGGCGCCGCCCCAGAAGCGGTCCTCGAGCTGTCCGGCGATCGTGACGGCGGCCGCCTGGCCGAGGGCCACCGCGCCGGTCAGCCAGGTGAACGCCTCGGTGCGGGCGCCGGCCGGAACCAGGCTGTCGACCAGCGTGTAGCCGGTGATCAGGGTGGGCGCGATGGACATGCCGACGAGGAGCCCGAGGCCGGCCAGCACCGGCACCGAGTGCGCGGCCCACAGGCCGGAGGCGGTCAGTGCGAGGGCGGCGTACCCGACGAGGAGGCGCTGTCGGGGGGCGGCCTTCCACGCGACGGCGCCGCAGACCACACCGGACAGCATGTTGCCCGCGGCGAAGACGCCGTACAGGACACCGTTCAGGCCGGGCTCGCCGATCGACTCGGTGAACGCGGCGAGCGAGACCTGCATGCCGCCGAACACGGACCCGATGCCCAGGAAGGTGACGATCAGCACGCGCACGCCGGGCACGCGCAGAGCGGAAGCGTGCCGCACGCGTGCGTGCCCCGCCGTGGCGATGGTGGGCTGCGTGCTCTTCTGCGCGGCGAACAGCAGTCCGCCGACGAGCGTCAGGGACGCCTCCGTCAGCAGGCCGGCGGCCGGGTGGAGGGTTGTGCACAGGGCCGTGGCCAGCAGGGGGCCGAAGACGAAGGTCAGCTCGTCCGTGACGGACTCGAAGGCCGCCGCGGTGGTCTGCAGCGGCGAGCCCTGGAGCCGTACGCCCCAGCGGGCACGCACCATGGGGCCGATCTGGGGCACCGAGGCGCCCGTGGGCACGGCCGCGGCGAACAGCGCCCACAGCGGGGCGTGCGCCAGCGCGAGAGCGGTCAGGGCCAGGCCGGACAAGGTGTGCACCAGTACGCCGGGGAGCAGTACCGCGCGCTGCCCGTAGCGGTCCGCGAGGCGGCCGCTGTAGGGGGCGAACAGCGCCATGGAGACGCCGGTGACGGCCGCCGCGGCGCCCGCCGCGCCGTACGAGCCGGTGGTGTGCCGCACCAGCAGCACGATGGAGATGGTGAGCATCGCGAACGGCTGGCGCGCGGCGAAGCCGGGGAGCAGGAACGTCCAGACGCCGCGGGTGCGCAGCAACTGTCCGTAGCCAGGGCGGGAGGTGACCGTGGATGCCACGGCCCGTGCCTTTCTGCCGCCTGGTAGCGCGCCTGTGCGGGGGCGCCGAGAGCTGTCCTCTTGCGCGGACTGCGGTAGATGCCGGTGCCCACTGCGGAGTGCGTCTCGGCCGCCATACGGTCGCGCCAGCTCTGCGTCAGGCAGAGTTGGTTCGATCAGAATGCGCCTTCATCATACAGTGACCAACGGCCTGTGATCCTGTGAAAACGAGCACTATGGGCTCGTTCACCTGCGATTGCCGTGGGTGTGAACTGTAGGAAACACATCCTTAACGGTGCGGCGGCGGTGTCGGACGCGAAAGCGTCGGACGCGGCGGCCCTGCCGTCAGTGTCCCGTCCCCTGCGCGCCCGGCTCGCCCGTGTCGCCCAGCCAGCCGGCCAGCTTGCCGCCGTGGCCCACCGCGCGCAGGCGTCGCTCCGCGGCGTCGCGGACGGGGTCGGTGGCGACCACGAGCAGCTCGTCCCCGCGGCGCAGCACCGTCGCCGGCAGCGGGACAAACGATTTTCCGTCGCGTACGACGAGGGTGACCGCGGCCCCGGCCGGCAGCCGCAGCTCGTTGACCTCGACGCCGTGCATCTTCGAGGCCTCGGGGATCGCGACGGACAGCAGATGGCCGCGCAGCCGTTCCAGGGGCGCCGACTCGATGCCGAGGTCGGCCGCCTCGGGGTCCCCGCCCAGGCGCAGCTTGCGGGCGAGCCACGGCAGCGTCGGACCCTGGACCAGGGTGTAGACGACGACCAGGACGAAGACGATGTTGAAGATGCGGCGGCTGGCGTCGACGCCCTGCACCATCGGGATGGTGGCCAGGATGATGGGTACGGCGCCGCGCAGCCCGGCCCAGGACATGAGGGCCTGCTCCTGCCACGGCACCCGGAACGGCGTCAGGCACAGCACGATGCTCAGCGGACGCGCCACCATCGTCAGCACCAGCCCGATGAGCAGCGCGGGCCACACGTCGTCGCCCAGCTCGTGCGGGGTGACCAGGAGGCCGAGCAGCACGAACATGCCGATCTGGGCGATCCAGCCGAGTCCGTCGGCGAACCCTCGGGTGGCCGGCCAGTGGGGGAGTTTCGCGTTGCCCATGACCATCGAGGCGAGGTAGACGGCCAGGAATCCGCTGCCGTGGGCGAGGGCGCCCGCCGCGTACGCCGTGACCGCGATGGCCATCACGGCGATCGGATAGAGGCCGGAAGCCGGCAGGGCCACATGCCTGAGTCCCCAGGAGCCCAGCCAGCCCACCGCGAGTCCCAGGGCCGCGCCGATCGCGAGTTCCAGGGCTATCTCGCCGACGAGCACGTACCAGTGCTCGACCGGGCCGGCCGTGGAGAAGGCGACCACCAGGATGACCACGGGAGCGTCGTTGAAGCCGGACTCGGCCTCCAGCATGCCCGTCACGCGCGCGGGGAGGGGGATTTTCCGCAGCACGGAGAACACCGCCGCAGCGTCCGTCGAGGACACCACCGCCCCGATGATGAGCGCCTGCCGCCACTCGAGGTCGATCAGGTAGTGCGCGGCCGTCGCGGTGACCCCGACGCTCACCGCGACCCCGGCCAGCGCCAGCGCCGTCGCGGCGGGCAGGGCCGGCCGGATCTCCTTCCACTTCGTGCCGAGGCCGCCCTCGGCCAGGATCACGACGAGGGCCGCGTATCCGATGACCTGGGTCAGTTCGGCGTTGTCGAAGTGGATGTCGCCCACGCCGTCCTGGCCCATGGCGATGCCGATGCCCAGGTAGACGAGCAGGCTGGGGAGCCCGCTGCGCGAGGAGATCCGGACCGCTGCCACGGCGACGAGCAGGACGAGCGAGCAGACGAGCAGAAGCTGGTTGAGGTGCTGGACAGTCAGCGGCCGTTCCCTTCCCTGGCCCCCGCGCTGCGCGCGAGAGCTCACGTACATCCGACACGAAGCCGAGGGGCTTCGCACCCAAGTACTTCGTTACCTTACCTAACTCTTGACGATTTCTTGACACTTCTCGGCGCAAGATCGAACGCCCGTCCGTGCCGGTTCCCTACTCCGCGTCAAGTCGCGCCGAGCCCTGCGCCTATGGTTGCTCCAGCGCTCAGTCAAAAGCACAGCCCGCCCTGCCGCTCGCGTTAGGACAGCAAGGACAGCGATGCCCCCCAACACCACCGCCTCATCGGGTCAGCAGCCCGGCAAGTCCGGCAGGAAGAAGGGGCGCAAAGCCCGATTGTTCGTCCTTGTCCTCGTACTGGCCATCATCGGCGGCCTGGCCTTCGGCGCGTACTGGTCCATCAGTACCGTTCGCGCATCGTTCCCGCAGACCAAGGGTTCGATAACGCTGGAGGGCCTGTCGGGGCCCGTGGACGTCAAGCGCGACGGCTACGGCATCCCGCAGATCTACGCCTCCTCCGACGCGGACCTGTTCATGGCGCAGGGCTACGTCCAGGCGCAGGACCGGTTCTACGAGATGGACGTCCGCCGGCACATGACCTCCGGGCGCCTGTCGGAGATGTTCGGCAAGGGCCAGGTCAAGAACGACGAGTTCCTGCGCACTCTCGGCTGGGACCGGGTCGCCGAGCAGGAGTACGACACCACCCTGTCGGCCGCCACCAAGAAGTACCTCCAGGCGTACGCCAAGGGAGTCAACGCCTACCTGAAGGGCAAGGGCGGCAAGGACATCTCCCTGGAGTACGCCGCCCTCGGGTTCACCAACGACTACACGCCCCAGCAGTGGACCCCGGTCGACTCGGTGTCCTGGCTGAAGGCGATGGCCTGGGACCTGCGCGGCAACATGCAGGACGAGATCGACCGGGCGCTGATGACCAGCCGTCTGGGCCCCAAGCAGATCGCCGACCTGTACCCGCAGTACCCGTACAGCCGCAACGCCGCGATCGTCCAGGAGGGCCAGTACGACGCGCTCACCGGGACGTTCCAGCAGAACGGCGCCACGTCGACCGGAGAGACCTCCACGACCGGCTCGACGGGCACCGCCACGGGCTCCGGCGCGTCGGCCCTGCAGAGCCAGCTGTCCGGCCTCTACGACGTCCTGGACAACGTCCCCGCGGCCGTCGGAGTGAACGGCAACGGCATCGGCTCGAACTCCTGGGTCGTCGCCGGCAAGTACACGATCACCGGAAAGCCGCTGCTGGCCAACGACCCGCACCTGTCGGCCTCGCTGCCGTCCGTCTGGTACCAGATGGGCCTGCACTGCCGCACGGTCTCCAGCAAGTGCCAGTACGACGTCACCGGCTACACCTTCGCGGGGATGCCGGGTGTGGTCATCGGCCACAACCAGAACATCGCCTGGGGCATGACGAACTCCGGGGTCGACGTCACCGACCTCTACCTGGAGAAGCTCAGCGGCGAGGGTTACCTGTACGACGGCAAGGTGAAGCCGTTCACCTCGCGCGAGGAGACCATCAAGGTCGCCGGCGGGGAGTCCAAGAAGATCGTCGTCCGTACGACCAACAACGGGCCCCTGCTGTCCGACCGTGACGACGAGCTCGTGAAGGTCGGCAAGAAGGCCACCGTCGACACCGCGGCGCCCGACCGCGGCGACGGCTACGGCATCGCGCTGAAGTGGACCGCCCTGGAGGCGGGCACCTCCATGGACGCCGTCTTCGCGATGGACAAGGCGGCCGACTGGAGCGACTTCCGGGCTGCCGCCCAGCTGTTCGACGTGCCCTCGCAGAACCTGGTCTACGCGGACACCGAGAACCACATCGGGTACACGCTGCCCGGCCGGATCCCCACGCGTGCCAAGGGCGTCGACGGCTCGATCCCGGCGCCGGGCTGGGACTCCAAGTACGCCTGGACCGGCTACATCGACCAGGACGCCCTGCCCTACGAGTTCGACCCGAAGCGCGGCTACGTCGTCACCGCCAACCAGGCCGTGGTCGACAAGGACAAGTACCCGTACACGCTCACCACCGACTGGGGTTACGGCACCCGCAGCCAGCGCATCACCGACCTGATCAAGCAGAAGATCGACGGCGGCGGCAAGATCTCCACCGACGACATGCGGCAGATGCAGCTCGACAACAGCAGCGAGATCGCCAAGCTGCTCGTGCCCAAGCTGCTGAAGATCGACATCGCCGACAAGGACGTCCGTGAGGCGCAGAAGCTCCTCGAGGGCTGGGACTACACCCAGGACCCCGACTCGGCGGCGGCCGCGTACTTCAACTCGGTCTGGCGCAACATCCTCAAGCTCGCCTTCGGCAACAAGCTGCCCAAGGAACTGCGGGTCAAGAGCCAGTGCCTGTGGGTCGACCCGGTCAACACCACCGGCCCCGTGGACGACACCCAGAAGGTCCGCGAGTGCGGCCAGCGCGACGCCGACCAGGCGCAGCCGGACGGCGGCGACCGCTGGTTCGAGGTCGTGCGCAAGCTGTTGGACGACGAGAACAGCGACTGGTGGACGACGCCCGAGGCGGGGGCCCGCGACGGAGCGGACCACAACCGCGACGACCTGTTCAAGCGCGCCCTGATCGACGCCCGCTGGGAGCTGACCGCCAAGCTGGGCAAGGACATCGACACCTGGAGCTGGGGCCGGCTGCACCGCCTGTTCCTGAAGAACCAGACCCTGGGCACCGACGGCCCCTCCTTCCTGAAGTACATCCTCAACCGCGGTCCGTGGAACCTCGGCGGCGGCGAGGCCGCGGTCAACGCGACCGGCTGGAACGCGGCAGGCGGCTACGGCGTCGTATGGGTGCCGTCGATGCGGATGGTGGTCAACCTCGACGACCTCGACAAGTCGAAGTGGATCAACCTCACCGGCGCGTCCGGGCACGCATTCAGCGCCCACTACACCGACCAGACCGGCAAGTGGGTCAAGGGCGAACTGCTGGACTGGTCCTTCTCGGACAAGGCCGTCGAGGACAGCACGAGCGACTCGCTGGTCCTGAAGCCGTGAGCCGAGCGTGAGACGGGGCCTGCACGCGCGCGTGCAGGCCCCGTTCGCCGTTTCGGCGGCCGGTGCGTCAGGAGCCGAACCGGTGCACATTGGAGGGCGTCACCGCCGCGTGCACGGGCCGGTCGTGCGGTTCCGCCGGCACGTCGGCGACGATCTCCACGTCGTACAGGAGCACCACGAGCGCCGGATGGGCGTGCGCGCGCTCCAGACGGGCGAGCACGCGGTCGTACGATCCCCCGCCGCGTCCCAGACGCATGCCGCGCGCGTCGACCGCGAGGCCGGGCAGCAGGACGGCGTCGGCGGCGGACACGGCGTCCGGGCCGAGGCGTTCGCCCGCGGGTTCGAACAGGGCCATCTTCCCGCCGTGTTGCACGCGCGCGAGGGAGCCCTCTCCGGCGTACGCGCCCCAGTCGAGGTCGTTGTCGGGCAGAAGGGCGGGCAGCAGGACGCGCACGCCCCGCGCGCGCAGCGCGTCCAGCAGCGTGAGGGTGCCGGGCTCGCTCCCCACGGAGACGTACGCCGCCACCGTGCGCGCCCGCGCCAGTTCCGGCAGTTCCAGGGCCCGCGCGGCCAGTGCGCCGGCCGCCTCCCGTACGACATCCGCCGTCAACCTGTTCCTCACCGCGAGGAACTCTCGCCGCAACATTCGCTTGTCAGGCTCGGCCGGATGTCCGATGTCAGTCAACAGTCGCTCCCATACCCTCACCAGTGCGCTCATACGACAGCTAACTAACCGGACCTGCAGATTCCTTGCAAAGGCACCGGATAAGGTTGCGTGCATGACCCAGTCGCATACCAGGATCAGCAAGGCTGTCATCCCCGCAGCAGGCCTCGGCACCCGGTTCCTGCCGGCCACCAAGGCCACTCCCAAGGAGATGCTGCCGGTCGTCGACAAGCCGGCGATCCAGTACGTGGTCGAAGAAGCCGTGTCCGCGGGCCTCGACGACGTCCTCATGATCACGGGCCGCAACAAGCGCCCCCTCGAGGACCACTTCGACCGCAACTACGAACTGGAGTCGGCCCTCCAGAAGAAGGGCGACGCGAAACGGCTCGCCAAGGTCCAGGAGTCCAGCGACCTGGCGACCATGCACTACGTCCGTCAGGGCGACCCCAGGGGCCTGGGCCACGCCGTCCTGTGCGCGGCCCCGCACGTCGGTGACGAGCCGTTCGCCGTCCTGCTCGGCGACGACCTGATCGATCCGCGCGACCCGCTGCTCGCGCGCATGGTCGAGGTGCGGGAGCGGCACGGCGGCAGCGTCGTCGCCCTCATGGAGGTCGCGCCGGAGCAGATCCACCTCTACGGCAGCGCGGCCGTGGAGCCCACCGAGGACGGCGACGTCGTCAAGGTGACCGGCCTGGTCGAGAAGCCCGACGCGGCGGACGCCCCGTCGAACTACGCGATCATCGGCCGCTACGTCCTCGACCCGGCGATCTTCGGCATACTGCGCACCACCGAGCCCGGCCGCGGCGGCGAGATCCAGCTCACCGACGCCCTCCAGCAGCTCGCCGAGGACGAGAAGGTCGGCGGCCCCGTGCACGGCGTCGTCTTCAAGGGCCGCCGCTATGACACCGGCGACCGCGGCGACTACCTGCGTGCCATTGTCAGACTCGCATGCGAACGTGAAGACCTGGGCCCGGACTTCCGGGCCTGGCTTCGCAGTTACGTAGCCGAGGAGATGTAACGACGTTGAGCAGCGCCGCGCCCCGCACCACCGGACAAGGCCACCTCTGGTCGGTGGACGAACACCTGCAGGACATCCTCGCGACCGTCCGCCCCCTCGACCCCATCGAGCTGCAACTCCTCGACGCCCAGGGCTGTGTCCTGGTGGAGGACGTCACCGTGCCGGTGTCCCTGCCGCCGTTCGACAACAGCTCGATGGACGGGTACGCGGTGCGGGTCGCGGATGTCGCGGGCGCGAGCGAGGAGTTCCCCGCCGTTCTCGAGGTCGTCGGGGACGTGGCGGCCGGCGACTCGCAGCTGCTCCATGTGGGTCCCGGCCAGAGCGCCCGCATCATGACCGGCGCACCGCTGCCGCCCGGCGCCGAGGCCGTCGTGCCCGTGGAGTGGACCGACGGGGGCCTCGGCGAGGGCCCGGTCACCGGGATGCGGGCCCGCAGCCTGGCACCCGAGGGCGCCGTCGGACACGTGCACGTGTACCGGCCGGCCGAGGCACGCGCGCACGTGCGCGCGCAGGGCAGTGACGTGAAGGCCGGAGACCGCGCCCTGGAGTCGGGCACCGTCCTCGGCCCGCCGCAGATCGGCCTGCTCGCCGCGATCGGCCGCGGCACCGTGCGCGTGCGCCCGCGTCCGCGCGTGGTCGTCATGTCCACCGGCAGCGAACTCGTCCCGCCCGGCGAGGAACTCGGCAGCGGCCAGATCTACGACTCCAACAGCTTCGCCCTCACCGCGGCCGCCGGCGACGCCGGCGCCATCGCCTACCGCGTGGGCGCCGTCGCCGACGACGCCGAGACGCTCCGGTCCACCATCGACGACCAGCTCGTCCGGGCCGACCTCGTGGTCACCACAGGTGGCGTGAGCGTGGGCGCGTACGACGTCGTCAAGGAGGCGCTGTCGTACGCCGGCGACGAGGACGAGGCGGGCAGCGGCATCGACTTCCGCAAGCTCGCCATGCAGCCCGGCAAGCCCCAGGGCTTCGGCACCATCGGCCCCGACCACACACCGCTGCTCGCGCTCCCCGGCAACCCGGTGTCGTCGTACGTCTCCTTCGAGCTGTTCGTGCGCCCCGCCATCCGCACCCTCATGGGGCTCGACGACGTCCATCGGCCGACGGTCAGGGCCACCCTGACCGCGGACAAGGCGCTGACCTCGCCGAAGGGGCGCAGGCAGTTCCTGCGCGGCACGCACAGGGACGGGGCGGTGACCCCGGTCGGCGGTGCCGGCTCCCACCTGGTCGCGGCCCTCGCGCACGCTGACGCGCTGATCGTCGTCCCCGAGGACATCGAGACCGTCGAGCCCGGCACCGAGGTCGAGGTGGTCCTGCTCGGCTGAGCCGGGCGCGGGGCTCCCAGGCGCGCCCCGCGCGCGGGCCCCCACGGCCCGGGGCGCGGGAGGTCACCGGGGACCTCCTCCGCTGAACCCCGCGGGTTGGCGGTACCGTGTCGCGCACAACAGGCCCGCGCGCCGCACCGCGGCGGGCCCGGACCGGGAGCGCCACACACCATGACTGTGCCTTCCCGGGGGGAGACCCCCGGACCTTCAGTGCAGGACCGACTGACACACATCGACGAGGCGGGCGCCGCCCGGATGGTCGACGTGTCCGGGAAGGACGTGACGGCGCGCACCGCCCGCGCCAGCGGACGCGTCCTGGTATCCCCCCGCGTCGTCGAGCTGCTGCGCGGCGAAGGCGTTCCCAAGGGTGACGCCCTGGCCACCGCGCGGATCGCGGGCATCATGGGTGCCAAGCGCACGCCGGACCTGATCCCGCTGTGCCACCCCTTGTCGGTGTCGGGTGTGAAACTGGATCTGGCGGTCGCGGACGACGCCGTGGAGATCCTCGCCACGGTGCGGACGACGGACCGCACGGGTGTCGAGATGGAGGCCCTCACCGCGGTCTCCGTCGCCGCGCTCACGGTGATCGACATGGTCAAGGCGGTCGACAAGGGAGCGGTCATCACGGACGTCCGGGTGGAGGAGAAGACGGGCGGCAAGTCGGGCGACTGGAGCCGGACATGAGCGCCGGGCCCTACCGCGCGCTCGTCGTGACCGCCTCCAACCGGGCCGCCGCCGGGGTGTACGAGGACAAGGGCGGGCCGCTGGTCGCCGCGGGCCTCGAAGCTCTCGGGTTCGAGGTCGACGGACCGCGGGTCGTCCCGGACGGCGACCCCGTGGCGGCCGCCCTGCGGGCCGGCGTCGAGGCGGGTTACGACGTCGTGCTCACCACCGGCGGCACCGGTATCTCGCCCACCGACCGCACTCCCGAGGCGACCCGCGAGGTGATCGACCACGAGGTCCCGGGCATCGCGGAGGCCATCAGGGCGTTCGGACGGGAGAAGGTGCCGACCGCGGCGCTCTCCCGCGGCCTCGCCGGAGTGGCCGGGCGGACGCTGATCGTCAACCTGCCCGGTTCTTCCGGCGGGGTGAAGGACGGACTCGCCGTCCTGGAGCCCCTGCTGGTGCACGCCGTCGACCAGCTCCGCGGTGGGGACCACCCCAGACCCGGCGCCGGCCCCGGGGGTGCGAGCTGAACAGCCCATCCTGGCCCGTCGTGCTGGCGGACGGCGATGTCGTCCTCCGGCCGATAAAGGTGCGCGACCAGCGGGCGTGGCGCGAGGTCAACCGGCGCAACAGGGACTGGCTGCGTCCCTGGGAGGCGACCATTCCGCCGCCCACGCCCAGCGGGCCCATCGCGCACCGGCCGACGTATCGCCAGATGGTCAGGCACCTGCGGGCGGAGGCGAACGCGGGGCGGATGCTGCCGTTCGTCATCGAGTACCAGGGTCGGCTGGTCGGGCAGTTGACGGTCGCCGGCATCACCTGGGGCTCGATGTGCTCGGGACACGTCGGCTACTGGGTGGACCAGTCGGTGGCCGGCCGTGGTGTGATGCCGACGGCGGTGGCGCTCGTCGTCGACCACTGTTTCCGGACCGTCGGTCTGCACCGCATCGAGGTCTGCATTCGTCCGGAGAACACGCCCAGCCGGCGGGTCGTGGAGAAACTCGGATTCCGTGAGGAGGGGCTCAGGCCCCGTTATCTCCACATCGACGGCGCCTGGCGGGACCATCTCGTGTTCGCGCTCACCGCGGAGGAGGTGCCGGACGGCTTGCTGAGGCGCTGGCAGCGGGCACGCTCCAGGAACACACCGCACGATACGTCCCGCCCGGGAAATTGAATAAGTGTTCGAAAATGATCGGCGGATGACCGTCTAGGGGCATTGAATTCGCGTCCTCGGCGGCCTGTTGATCGCATCGGTCACAAAAAAAGCTCGAAATATCAGCCAGATCGTGCGACACACCGGCCCAATTGGCGGATGGCCTCACGCAAATCCCTCTACCGTGTGAGACGTGAGCAGCAGCGGCCTCATCTACGCAGTCATTGTCGGGGCCTGGGCCGCCTACTTGGTGCCGATGTGGCTCCGTAGGCAGGACGAGCTGAACGAGGCCCGTCCGACGGAACGCTTCAGCACAGCCATCCGGTTGTTGTCCGGCCGGGCGGGGATGGAGCGCCGATACGCCAAGGACCTGCGGGCGCGCTCCACCGAGGAGGGGGAGCCCAGCGCCGTCGAGCCGGGACCGGCCACCGATTCGGTGGACGTCCGGGCCTTCGCCATGCCTCCGGTCCGCCCGCAGGCCCAGGCCGCGGCGCAGCCGAAGGCCGCGGGGCGGACGGAACCGGCCCGGGAACCGGCGCGCGAGCAGGTACGGGAACAGGTCCGGGAACCGGTACGGGAGCAGGCTCGGGAAGCGGTCCGGGAACCGGCGCGCGACGCCGTCCGGGAACCCGTGCGCGCACCGGCGGCCGCGTCCGCGGCGGATGCCGCGCGGGCCCGCAAGCGCGTGCCGGCCGCACGGCGCGCCGCTTCGGACGCCAGCGCGGAAGCAGCCGCCGCGCGCGCCCGGCGCTCGAAGGTGCTCGCGCGCCGTCGGCGCACCACGGTGATGCTCTTCATCGCGTTCACGCTCGGCGCGATCGTCGCCGCGGTCGGAGGGCTCGCGTTCCTCTGGGCGCCCGGCGTGCCCGCCGTGCTGCTCAGCGGATACATCGCCTACCTGCGCTCGCAGGAACACCGCCGCTTCGCCTACCAGATGGACCGGCGCCAGGCCGAGGTCGCCGCGCAGCGGCTGCGGGAGCGCGCGCGTCAGCCGCGCCGACGCGCCGCCATGGACACCGGCGCCGAGTCGGCCGAGCCGGACGACGGGCCCGCGGCCGAGGCGGATCCAGGGATGTCGGCGCTCGCCGCGGACCGGCGGGCGCTCGTCGAGCAGACCGACCACGCGGAGTGGGTCGACCAGCAGCGTGAGCGGCAGCGGCGGCCCGGCCACGGCGACAGCTGGGAGCCGGTTCCGGTGCCCCTGCCGACGTACGTGACCGCGCCGGTCGCCCCGCGGGCCACCGCCGATGTCGATCTGGGCGCGCCGGACGCGTGGAGCTCGGCGCGGTCCAGTTCGGTGCCGCCGGAGCACGAGGCGGAGTCCGGTGCGCGGGACGGCGCGGCGGAGGATTCCTCGCCCGGCGACGAGGACAGAACGGCGCCGGACGAGCGGAGCGACGCCCGTCGCGCCGCGTCCGCCCGTCGTGCCCGGGAGCGGGGGCGAACGCCGCTTTTTGATCAGTACGAGGACGGCGAGCGGCCTCGCGCCGCCAACGAATAGGCACCCGAGGGGCGGTCCGGGTCGTGGTCATGACCAGCCAGGAACGGATTTCCGAGCATCAGGACCGGGATGCTAGAGTTTCTCTCGTTGCAAGGGCCTGTGGCGCAGTCCGGTAGCGCACCTCGTTCGCATCGAGGGGGCCAGGGGTTCGAATCCCCTCAGGTCCACGCAGCATGAAGGCCCGTTCCCCGTAAGGGGGGACGGGCCTTCTGCCATGTCTGGGTTATGCCTTGCCCTTGCTCACCACCCACGTGCCGTGGACCCAGTTGCCGACGGTCTCGTAGCCGGAGCGGAAGGAACCGAGCCGGTCCAGGGTCAGGTTCGCCTCGGCGGTGGACCGGACGGGGGTGTAGCTGCCGGGGTCGCCGGCCGGGCAGCCGGTGGTGTTCTCGGCGACGTACGGGAACGGGTAGACCGGGCGTGCTGCTGTGGTGGTGCCGCCGGTGTCGACCGACTTGGTGAGGAGGCTGCCCGGGGCCTTGCCCTCGGTCACCCAGGAGACCATCGCGGTCAGCGCGTCGAAGGTGCCGGGGCCCTGGCCGCCGCCGCAGTGGGCGACGCCCGGGAGCAGGAACAGGCGGGCGAAGGCGCTGGTCGCGTCGGCGCCGCCCACGAGCGTCCGCCCTACGAGCCCCCGCGCCCCCCGCTCCATCGCCGCAGCGTCATCCCCGCCGCGGCCACCCCCGAGCTCACCGCCACGATCGCGCACGCCCCCGCTGCCGCGAACACCGCCGACCACGGCATCCGTATCGCCGTCCGTACGTCGAGCAGGTTCAGCGCGCCCCACAGGCCGAGCAGATCGAGGGCGGCGACCAGGACGCCCAGTGCCGTGCCGACCGTCACCACCGTCAACGCCTCCGCCGCGACCAGGCGCAGCACCTGCCCGCTCGTCGCCCCGGCCAGTCGCAGCGCGCCGAGTTCCCGCGTGCGGCCGGTGGTCGCCATGACCAGGGTGTTGGCGAGGGAGATGCCGGTGTAGAGGAGGGCGATGCCGAGGACGAGGAGGAGACCGAGGCGGCTCGTGGAGTCGGCCCGGGGAGTCGTCGCCCCGATCCATTCCTCCCGTGTGAACACCCGGGCCGACGCCCCCGGTTGCCCCGGTGCCGGCAGCGCCTTCCGTACCTCCGCCGCCACCGCGTCCGCTCCCTCCGCCGTCCTCGCCCGCACGTCCACGCGATCGACGGGCGCACCCTTCGCGTTGGCCGACGTGACGTACACGCCGTTGTCCCCGGTGCCGGTGGACAGCACCGCGGCGATCCGCAGGGACCTCCGGGTGCCGTCGCCCAGCCACACCGTCACCCGCCGGCCGACGCGGTGAGCGGCCCACTCCTCGTTGACGACGATCGAGTCGTCGTCCAGGCCCGCGACCCGGCCGGCCGTCACCGGCAGCCGTGCGGTGGCGGCGAGCGACCGGGGATCGACCGCCCGGGCCTCGGACCTGAGGAGGGCCACGCCGTCCTCCAGGACGTACACCGCGCTCGTCGCGCTCGCGGAGACGTCGGCGCCGGGCACGGCGCGAAGGCGTCGCACGGTCGCCGCGTCGAAGCCGCCCGAGCCGGCGGCCGGGGTCACCACGAGGTCGGCCGCCGTCTGCCGGCGTGCCTCCGCGGCCTTCGCTCCGCTCAGGGTGGCGGTGGCGCCGAGGAACGAGCCCGTCAGGGCGACCGTGACGAGGACGGGGGCCGCCACGGCGGCGGTGCGGCGGACGCCGGCGGCGGCGTTCTCGCGGACCAGCGTCCCGGCCGCGCCCGGCAGCCTGGCCGGCAGCCAGGTGATCAGCCGGGTCAGCGGGCGCACCAGGGCGGGGGAGAGCAGGGCGGTCGCGGTGATCAGCAGCATCGGGCGGCTGACGTACGTCTTGCGGTGCAGGAGATCGCCCGGCTCGGTCAGCAGCGTCAGCGCGAGGGTGACGACCGCGGTCCCGAGCAGGGCCGCGCCGCACAGCAGGCGCCCCCGCGTCAGCGTCCCGCTGTCCACGGACGCCTCGCGCAGCGCCTCGGCGGGCCCGGTCCGGCCGGCCCGCCAGGACGCGGCCGCAGCTCCGGTCAGGGCGACCGACAGGCCGGTCCAGAAAGCCAGTTGGTACGGCCAGACGTGGTCGCCGACCGAGAACCAGGCCGGTGCGAGACCCCCGTCGACGACCCGCTCGGCGAGGTGCGGGGCGGCGTACCCGCCGAGTGCGCAGCCCGCCGCCGAGGCGAGGACGCCGACGAGCAGTGCCTCCGCGAGGACGGTCCGGCGGACCTGTCCCGGGGTGGCGCCCGCGACGCGCAGGAGTCCGAACTCCCGGCGCCGCTGGGCAACCGTGAAGGCGAAGGTGGACGCCACCACGAACACCGACACGAACCCGGTGACTCCGCCCGCCGTGCCGAACAGGGCGTTCAGGGCGGTGAGCGCCTCGGCGTCGCGGTCGGGATCGGCGTCCGCGAGTCGCCGTTCGCCGCCGGTGAGGATCTCGGCCCGGCCGCCCACCACCTTTCGTACGGCCGAGGCTTCCGCGTCCACCACCAACTGCGTGCTGCGGGGCGCCAGTCGGGAGGCACGGGTGTCGGTGTAGAAGAGGGCGTCCTCGACGTCGGGTCCGCGCAGTGTTCCGACCACCCGCACGGTGCCGGAGTCGGTCCGCACCCGACGGCCGACGGCCGTCCAGCCGCCGGTGGCCGCCACCTCGTCGGCCGCCCGGGGTGCCCGCCCCGCGCTCAGCTCGTACGGGGCGAACGCGGCCGTCGGCCAGGGGTGGCCCGCCAGGTCGCGCGGCCCGCCCTCGGCCCGCACCGTGAAGGAGCGGTCCTGGGTGACCTTGCCGAGGCGTCGCAGCGCGGCGACGACGTGCGCCGGTACGACGTGCGGGCGGGCCAGCCTTCGGGTGCGCACGCCGTTGGGGGTCGGCACGCGCAGGGTGTCCTGGCCCCGCACGACGACCGGGGCCGCGGCGAACCGCTCCGGCCCGCGTGCGGGGGCGTCGAGCGAGGAGGCGAGGGCCAGCCCCATGACGGCGATCATCGCGACGCCCAGTGAGAGCGCGAGGAAACTGCCGACGAAGGTGATCCAGCGGGAGCGCAGGCCGCGCAGGGCGATGCTCAGCACGAGACGGCCTCCGGCGAGGCGGGGCCCGCACCCGCGGTCCGCGCGGCAGCCGTCGCGGCGGTCGGACGGGGTGCCCCGTCCGTCTCCCACCTCGCCGTCCGCTCGGCGATCTCGCCGGCCGACGCCCCCGCCAACTCCCCGTGCACCCGGCCGTCGACGAGGAAGACCACACGGTCGGCGTACGACGCGGCCACCGGGTCGTGCGTGACCATCACGACCGTACGGCCTTCCGAGTCGGCCATGTCCCGCAGCAGGGTCAGCACCTCGCGCCCCGTCCGTGAGTCGAGCGCACCGGTCGGCTCGTCCCCGAACAGCACCTCGGGGCGGGTGATCAGCGCACGGGCCAGGGCGACCCGCTGTTGCTGACCACCGGACAGCCGGGAAGGACGGTGGCCGGCCCGGCCGTCGAGGCCGACCCGGCGCAGCACCTCGCGGACCCGCGCCTTTGGGGGCCGCCGGCCGGCCAGGCGCAGCGGCAGGGCCACGTTCTGCGCGGCGGTCAGCGACGGCAGCAGGTTGTACGCCTGGAACACGAAGCCGATCCGCTCGCGTCGCAGCAGCGTCAGCCGTCGCTCGCCCAGCCTCGTCAGCTCGGTGTCCCCGAGCCGGACGGAGCCCGCGTCCGGACGGTCCAGGCCGGCCGCGCACTGCAACAGGGTCGACTTGCCCGAACCGGACGGTCCCATGACGGCGGTGAAGGTACCCGGGGCGAAGGCGAGTGACACCTCGTCGAGAGCGGTCACCCGGCCGCCGCCCGACCTGTACCACCTGCTCACCGAGCGCAGCGTGAGCGCGTCGGCGCGCACGCCCCCTCCCCGCACTCCCGGCTCTCCGGTCCCGTCGTGTACGTCGATCTCAGCCATCCCGCTCCGCGCCCCCAACCGTCCGCTGCCGTTCCGTCGGCTCCACGAAACCCCGCGACCGGGGCCGAAAGCAGTGCGGCAGGGACGAGACTCGGGGTAGGGCCAGGCATACCCCGAAGCCTCCGGTCACACCGATGGCACGCACCCCGCCCCGGCTCCTACGGTGATCTCCATGCAGGCACGGAGTATGTGGGCGGCGCTGGGCGCGCGGGGGTACCTGGGATCGGGCTGGCCGTGGCGCGCGGTCGCCTTCCTGGCGAGCGGGGCGCTGCTCGGGGCGGTCGTCCTCGTGGTGCTGGTGAGCGGATTCTTGGTCGGCGGCGTGCTCGCCGTGGGACTGATCGGTCTGCCGCTGCTGGTGCTCACCGCGCTGACCGGAATTCCGGTGGCCGCCGTGGAGCGACGGCGACTGCGACTGGTCGGGTCGGGTCCGGTGCCCGCCGGGCAGCACCGGGTGCCGGACGGGCCGGGCCTCGGGGCGTGGCTGTCCACCCGGCTGCGGGAGCCCCTGACCTGGCGGGAGTTGGCGTACGCGCTGCTGTTCGCACTGCTGCTGTGGCCCCTGGACGCGCTCGCCGTCGCTCTCGTGATCGCCCTGCCGGGCACCATGGTCGCCGCGCCGGTGCTGGTCGCCGTCGACGGCGAGGCGAAGGTCGTCAAGCTGTGGACCGTCACCACCTGGCCGGAGGCCTGCGCGGTCGCCGTACCCGGCATGCTGCTCCTGGCGGCCGGCGGGTACCTCCTCGGGGCCGTGGCCGGGCTGCGCGGGGAGCTGACCCGGTCCCTGCTCACCGCGAAGGACAGTGAACGGGTCACCGAACTGGTCCGGTCCCGGGCGCGGTTGGTGGACGCCTTCGAGGCGGAGCGGCGGCGCATCGAACGGGATCTGCACGACGGGGCCCAGCAGCGGCTCGTCGCCCTCACCCTGACCCTCGGGCTGGCCCGCCTCGACGCCCCGCCCGGACCGCTCGCCGACCAGCTCGCCAAGGCCCACGACGAGGCCGGCGGGGCCCTGGCGGAACTGCGTGAACTCATCCACGGGATCCACCCCAAGGTCCTCACCGACTACGGCCTCGAAGCCGCCGTCGCCGACGCCGCCGACCGCAGCCCGGTCCCCGTCGACCTGGACCTGAAGCTGCCCGGGCGGCTGCCCCCGCACGTCGAGAGTGCCGCGTACTTCGCCGTCCGCGAGGCCCTCGCCAACGTGGCCCGGCACAGCGCGGCGACCCGCGCCCGGGTCGGCGCGGTGCACGACGGCGGACGGCTGGTCCTGGTGATCGGTGACGACGGGGGCGGCGGGGCGGACCCCGGCGGCGGCAGCGGACTGACCGGTCTCGCCGACCGGGTGGCCGTCCTCGATGGCACACTCACCCTGTCCAGCCCGCCCGGCGGGCCCACCCTGCTGCGTGTGGAGATCCCGTGCCGGCCGAGCCGACAGACCGTTCCCTGCGCCTAGTTCTCGCCGAGGACAGCGTGCTCCTGCGCGAGGGCCTGGCCGGACTTCTCACCCGGTTCGGGCACGAGGTCGTGGCGGCCGTCGGCGACGCGGAGGCGCTGCTCGCCGCCGTCGCCGACCACGCGCCGGACGCCGTGGTGACCGACGTACGCATGCCGCCGGGGTTCCAGGACGAGGGGCTGCACGCGGCCGTGCGGCTGCGCGAGGAACGGCCCGGTCTGCCGGTCCTGGTCCTCAGTCAGTACGTGCAGCGGGCGTACGCCGCCGAACTCCTCGACTCCGGCGACGGAACCGGCGTCGGCTACCTGCTCAAGGACCGCGTCGGCCAGGTCGAGGAGTTCGTCGCCGCGCTGCACGAGGTCGCGGCCGGCGGCACGGTCGTCGACCCCGAGGTGGTACGGCAGTTGCTGCGCCGGCGCCGCGATCCGCTGGCCCGGCTCACCCCGCGTGAACGGGAGGTGCTCGCGCTGATCGCGGAGGGGAAGTCGAACGGCGCGATCGCCCGGACACTGGTGGTCTCCGAGGCGGCCGTCGGCAAGCACATCGGCGGCATCCTCACCAAGCTGGACCTGCCCCCGGCCGAGGAGACCCACCGCAGAGTCCTCGCGGTACTCGCCTTCCTGCGGGCGTGAGACCCGGGCCGCGGGCTCACAGTCGCTTCGCGAAGCAGCGGCTGTCGTCGTGGAAGCGGTAGTGGCCGAACTTGTCGCACGGCTCGTAGCCGCTGGAGGCGTACAGCGCGATCGCCGCCGGCTGCTTCGTGCCGGTCTCCAGGACCATGCGGACGCGGCCGCGGGTACGGGCGTCCTCCTCCAGCGCGGCCAGGACGCGGCGGGCCAGCCCCAGACCGCGGGCCTGCTCGACGACGTACATCCGCTTGAGCTCGGCGTCCCCGTCGAGGTTGCCCTCGGGGTTGGTGTCGCGGGCGCGCCAGCCCCCCGTGGCGAGGGGCGTGCCGCTCTCGTCGTACACGATCAGGTAGACGCCGTTCGGCGGGTCGAAGTCGGCCGGGTCGAGCTCGGTGGCGTCGCCGCCGTCGCCGTAGAGCACGTGGTACTCGGCCTGGACCTGATCGTTCATCTTGACGGCGTCAGGGTGGTCGAACGCGACGCGACGAATATTCATGCTACCTACCGTATGTCAATACAATCCAGAACGGGACTCCGTCCAGTGTGCCGGTATCGTGCCGGGGTGCTCACTGTGACCTCCGCCAATGTGAACGGGCTGCGCGCAGCCGCCAAGAAGGGTTTCGTGGAGTGGCTGACCGCCACCTCCGCCGACGTGCTCTGCCTCCAGGAGGTGCGCGCCGAGCCGCACCAGCTGCCCGAGCCGGTCCGCGCGCCCGACGGCTGGCACGTCACCCACGCCCCCGCCGCCGCCAAGGGGCGCGCCGGTGTCTCCCTCTACTCCCGCCGCGAGCCCGACCGGGTGCGGACCGGCTTCGGCTCCTCCGAGTTCGACGGCAGCGGCCGCTACCTGGAGGCCGACCTGCCAGGCGTCACGGTCGCCTCCCTCTACCTGCCCTCCGGCGAGGTCGGCACCGACCGGCAGGACGAGAAGCTCCGCTTCATGTCCGAGTTCCTCGCCCACCTGAAGGAGCTCCGTGTGCGCGCCGCCGCCGACGGCCGTGAGGTGGTCGTCTGCGGCGACTGGAACATCGCCCACCAGCAGGCCGACCTCAAGAACTGGCGCGCCAACCAGAAGAACTCCGGCTTCCTGCCGGAGGAGCGGGCCTGGCTGAGCCAGGTCTTCGACGCGGCGGACGGCGGCTACGTCGACGTGCTGCGGGCGCTGCATCCCGAGGTGGAGGGGCCGTACACCTGGTGGTCCTACCGGGGGCGGGCCTTCGACAACGACTCAGGGTGGAGGATCGACCTCCACGTCTCCACCCCCGGCCTCGCCGCCAAGGCGGTCAAGGGCTTCGTCGAGCGGGCGGCCACGCACGACGAGCGCTGGTCGGACCACGCGCCGGTGACGGTCGTCTACGACCTCTGATCCCGCCGGCCTCTCAGTTCCGCTTCCGCATCCGCCGGTCCAGCGCCAGGGAGAGTTCCGCCTCCACCACGCTCCGTGCCAGCGGGCGCAGGCGCGGCAGATCCTCCTCGCCCGCGTGGCGCAAAACGAGGTCGGCGAAGAGTTCCGCCAGGGCGTCGGCGTGTTCGCGGACGCGGACGCCCGCGGCGAGGACCTCCGCGAGCGGGATGCCCTCGCGGACCAGGGCCGAGGAGACGTCCAGCAGGCGACGGCTGATGTGGACGATCTCCTTGCCGTCGGTGCCCAGGTAGCCGAGGTCCAGGGCGGCGGCCAGGTTCTCGGGGGTGACCTCGCCCTCGAAGCGGGCGGCGAGTTCCTCGGGGGTGAGGCGGACCGGTTCCTCCTCGGTGGGGACGCCGAGGCCGAGGAGGTCGCCGACGTCGCGGCCGTGGTCGAAGGCCTCCGCCAGTTCGGCGATGCCGTTGAGGGTGTGGCCGCGTTCCAGCAGGGCGGAGATGGTGCGCAGGCGGGCCAGGTGGCTGTCGTCGTACCAGGCGATACGGCCCTCCCGGCGCGGTGGGTGGATCAGCTTGCGCTCGCGGTAGAAGCGCAGGGTGCGCACCGTGATCCCGGCCTCCACGGCCAGCTCCTCCATGCGGTACTCGCGCTTGTCTGCCACGCCCGCACCCTATGTCGTACCAGGGGTAACTTTCCTGGGCCCGCCCCCTACCCATCGGTACGGAGCTGCTCTACTCTCCGATTGCGCCAGTGTTCACTGGCGGAGTCGCGTTGTCTGTGGAGGACGTCGGGATGAACGAACACGAGCATGTACGGGTGGCGGTGATCGGGTCCGGATTCGGCGGACTGGGAGCCGCGGTGCGGCTGCGCCGCGAGGGCGTCACCGACTTCGTCGTCCTGGAACGGGCCGGCAGCGTCGGCGGCACCTGGCGGGACAACAGCTATCCGGGATGCGCCTGCGATGTGCCGTCCCACCTCTACTCGTTCTCCTTCGCGCCCAACCCGGACTGGCCGCGCACCTTCTCCGGGCAGGAGCACATCCGCGCCTACCTCGAACACGTCACGGACGTCTTCGGGCTGCGCCCGCACATCCGCTTCGACTCGGAGGTGAAGCGGATGACCTGGAACGCGGAGCGGCTGTGCTGGGACATCGAGACGAGCGGCGGAAACCTCTCCGCCGACCTCGTCGTCTCCGCCACCGGTCCGCTGTCCGACCCGAAGATCCCGGCCGTACCGGGCCTGGACACCTTCCCCGGCAAGGTCTTCCACTCCGCCCGCTGGGACCACGACCAGGACCTGCGCGGCAAGCGGGTCGCCATGGTCGGCACCGGCGCCTCCGCGATCCAGATCGTGCCCGCCATCCAGCCGGACGTCTCCCGGCTGACCCTCTTCCAGCGCACCCCGCCCTGGGTGATGCCCCGCATCGACCGCGCCGTCAGCGGCCCGGAGCGCTGGCTGCACCGGCAGCTGCCCGTCACCGCCCGGGCCCGCCGCGGACTCCTCTGGGGACTCAGGGAGTTGCAGGTCCAGGCGTTCACCAAGCATCCCAACGAGCTCGGCCTGGTGGAGCAGTTGGCCAAGCGCAACATGGCCCGCGCCATCAAGGACCCGGCGCTGCGCGCCAGGCTCACCCCCGACTACCGCATCGGCTGCAAGCGCATCCTGCTCTCCAGCACCTACTATCCGGCGCTCGCCCAGCCCAACGTGGACGTGGTCGCGAGCGGACTCGCGGAGGTCCGCGGCTCGACCGTCGTCGCCGCCGACGGCAGCGAGGCCGAGGTCGACGCGATCGTCTTCGGCACCGGCTTCCACGTCACCGACATGCCGATCGCCGAGCGGGTGGTGGGCGCCGACGGGCGGACCCTCGCCGAGGCGTGGAAGGGCGGCATGGAGGCCCTGCGCGGCGCCTCGGCGGCCGGATTCCCCAACTGGATGACCGTCATCGGGCCCAACACCGGCCTCGGGAACTCGTCCATGATCCTGATGATCGAGTCCCAGTTGAACTACCTGGCCGACTTCGTACGGCAGCTCGACGTCCTCGGCGGCCGCGCCGCACTCGACGCCCGGCCTGACGCCGTGCGGGCCTGGAACCACCGGGTGCAGGAACGGATGAAGCGCACCGTGTGGAACACCGGCGGCTGCACCAGCTGGTACCTGGACGCCAGCGGCCGCAACAGCACCATCTGGCCGGGCACCACCACCGAGTTCCGACGCGCGACACGACGGGTGGACCTCGCGGAGTACGAGGTGCTCCGCGCGCCCGCCGCCCGGACCGCGCCGGCCGCGGAGGTGACCGCGTGAGCCGCCTCGCGCACATGGCCACAGGGCCCTACGCCCCGCCCGCGCCCGCCCGTGAACTCACCGCCGTCTCCGCCGACGGCGCCCGGCTGCACGTCGAGGTGCACGGTCCCGACGGCGCGCCCGCCGTCGTCCTCGCCCACGGCTGGACCTGCTCCACCGCCTTCTGGGCCGCCCAGCTGCGCGACCTGGCGACCGACCACCGGGTCATCGCCTACGACCAGCGCGGCCACGGACGCAGCCCGGCCCACCCCGCCTGCAGTACGGAGGCGCTCGCCGACGACCTCGAAGCCGTACTGGCCGCGACGCTCGCGCCGGGCGAACAGGCGGTGATCGCCGGCCACTCGATGGGCGGGATGACGGTGCTGGCCGTGGCCACCCGCCCCGCGTTCCGGGAACACGCGGCGGCCGTCCTGCTGTGCAGCACCGGCAGTTCGAGACTGGTCGCCGAGTCGCTGGTCGTGCCGATGCGCGCGGGGCGGCTCAGGACCTGGCTGACCAAACGGGTCCTCGGATCCCGGGCGCCGCTCGGACCGGTCACGCCCCTGGCCCTGCGCATCCTCAAGTACGGGACGATGGGCCCCGGTTCGGCCCCGCACATGGTCGAGGCCTGCGCCCGGATCGTGCACGCCTGTCCGCGCAGGGTGCGCCACGCCTGGTCCCAGGTGCTCGACCTGCTCGACCTCGACCACCACGTACGGGAGTTGCGGGCGCCGACCGCCGTCCTCGTGGGCGCCGCCGACCGGATGACCCCGCCGGTGCACGCCCGCGCGCTGGCCGCCGCGCTGCCCGACTGCCTCGGGGTCACCGAACTGCCCGGGCTCGGCCACATGACGCCGGTCGAGGCACCCGAACTGGTCACCGGGAAGATCCGGGAACTCGTCACCACGTACGTACCCGTGCGGCACGCCAAGGAGGACGCATGAGCAGGGTGAGTCTGGAAGGGCAGGTCGCGGTCGTCACCGGGGCCGCGCGGGGCGTGGGTGAACTGCTCGCCCGCAAGCTGTCCGCACGCGGCGCCAAGGTGGCCCTGGTCGGACTGGAGCCGGACGCACTCAAACAGGTCGCCGAACGGCTGCACACCGACAGCGCCCACTGGTACGCCGACGTCACCGACCACGAGGCGATGGCGCAGGTGGCCCGCGAGGTCAAGGAGCGCTTCGGGAAGGTCGACATCGTCGTCGCCAACGCCGGTGTCGCCACCGGCGGGCCCCTCGTCGACGCCGACCCGGAGGCCTGGCGGCGGGTCGTCGAGGTCAACCTGATCGGCTCGGCGATGACCGCCCGCGCCTTCCTGCCGGTGCTGATGGAGAGCCGGGGCTACCTGCTCCAGATCGCCTCCCTCGCGGCGATCACCCCGGCGCCGATGATGACGGCGTACTGCGCGTCCAAGTCGGGCGTGGAGGCGTTCGCGCACAGTCTGCGGGCCGAGGTCGGCTACAAGGGCGTGCGGGTCGGGGTCGGTTACCTGTCGTGGACCGACACGGACATGGTGCGCGGGGCCGATCAGGACGACGTGATGCGGGAGTTGAGGCAGCGGCTGCCGTGGCCGTCGAACAAGACCTACCCGCTGGGTCCGGCGGTCGACCGGATCGTCGCCGGGATCGAGCGGCGGTCGTCCCACGTGTACGGGCAGTGGTGGCTGCGCGGGATGCAGAGTGTGCGCGGCTATCTGCCGGGCCTCATCGGGACGGTGGGGCAGCGGGAGATGCGGCGCTTCGCCCCACGGCTCGACGGGATGCGGTCGGGGCTGGTCGGGGCGGGCGGCGAGGCCGACGAACAGGCCAGGGCTACGCACCGTAACTGATCGAAATGCGCGCTGTGTCGGACCGTGTGAATCTGGTCGAGGCCCCACCAAGGGGCACGAAACCCCTCATTCAGGAGTGAACCCACATGGGTATGAAGGACCAGTTCCAGGACAAGTCCGAGCAGTGGCAGCGTCAGGCCAAGGAGAAGGCCGAGCAGGCCAAGGAGCAGGCTCAGCAGCGCGGCCGCCGGCGTGACGAGGACCCCGAGCGCACGCCGCGCGCGCACGAGGACGAGGAGCGCATGAGCCAGGACTTCGACGCCTGACGTCCTCCGCAGCACGGAAGGGGTGCCCTGCTGAAGGGCACCCCTTTCACGTCCCGTTCCCCGGCTGCCGGCCTCTCGGCGGCAGCTTCGGCCGTGACCGGTCGGGCACGTCGCTGTAGTCCGGCGGCGTGGCGGGCGGGTTCGTCGTCAGCAGGTCCAGGGCGAGCCGGACCGCGTCGTCCAGCTGGGCGTGCCGGCCCTCCGCCCAGTCCAGGGGCGTGCGGAGGATCTCCAGGTCGGGCAGCACCCCGCGGTTCTCGACCGACCAGCCGTACGCGTCGAACCAGGCCGCGTTCATCGGCACGGTGATCACCGTGCCGTCGCCGAGCTGGTGGCGGCCGGTCATGCCGACCACGCCGCCCCAGGTGCGCTGGCCGACCACCGGGCCGAGCTTCAGCAGTTTGAAGGCCGCGGTGATCATGTCGCCGTCGGAGGCGGTCGCCTCGTCCGCCAGCGCGACCACCGGCCCCCGGGGGGCGTTGGAGGCGTACGACACCGGCTGGGCGTCGCGTGTCAGGTCCCAGCCCACGATCCTGCGGGTCAGCTTCTCGACGACCAGCTCGCTGATGTGGCCGCCCGCGTTGCCGCGCACGTCCACCAGCAGCGCGGGCCGCGACACCTCCATGCGCAGGTCCCGGTTGAACTGGGCCCAGCCCGAGCCGCCCATGTCGGGGATGTGCAGATAGCCGCAGCGGCCGCCGCTCAACTCCCGTACGACTTCCCGGCGTTTGGCCACCCAGTCCTGGTAGCGCAGCGGCCGCTCGTCGACCAGCGGGACGACCGCCACCCGCCGCGGCCGTCCTCCGCCCCCGGCCGGCCGGAACGTCAGTTCAACGGTGGTGCCGCCCGCGCCCGCCAGCAGAGGGTAGGGCCCGGTGACCGGGTCCACCGGGCGGCCGTCGACATGCGTGAGGACCGCCCCCTCGCGGATGCCGGTACCCGCCAGCGGTGAGCGGGCCTTGGAGTCGGAGGACTCACCGGGCAGGATCCGACGCACCGCCCAACCCTCCTCACGGCGGACCAGGTTGGCGCCGAGCAGTCCCTGCCTGCGCTGGTAGTGCGGCGGCCCCTCGTTGCGTCGGGCGGCGGCGACGTACGCGTGGGAGGTGCCGAGTTCGCCCAGCACCTCGCGCAGCAGGTCCGCGAACTCGTCGGGGGACGCGACCCGTTCGACGAGCGGCCGGTACTGCGCGAGCACCGCGTCCCAGTCGATCCCGCACATGCCCGGATCCCAGAAGTACGCCCGGATCAGCCGGCCCGCCTCCTCGTACGACTGGCGCCACTCGGCGGCCGGGTCGGCCTCGTGCAGGATGCGGCGTACGTCGATCCAGACCGTGGTGTCGCCGTCGCCGGACTCGGTGGCGGGCACCGCCCGCAGATCGCCCTCGTCGACCACGACCAGCCGCGAACCGTCGCCGCTCACCGCGAACCAGTCCAGGTGCTCGACCAGTTCGGACTTCTTCGCCTTGCTGATGCCGAAGTGCTCCAGCGTCGGCCGCCCGCTGGTGTCGTCCGGGTTCACGAACGTCTCGCCCAGCGCGCCGGAGATCGGCCAGCGCAGCCAGACCAGCCCGCCGCCCGTGACGGGACACAGCGCCGAGTACTTGGACGCCGGGACAGGGAAGGGCGTCACACGGCTGGCCAGCCCCTCGACCTCGACGGTCACCGCGCTGCCCTCGCCGGGCTCGTCGTCCTCGACCGGGTCCAGACCCCCCGCGGCGGGGCGGCCCTCCGGGGTGAGCGCGAAGGGCGAGGGGGTGGCCGAGGAGAGCGGGACCAGGTAGGGGCGGCAGCCGAGCGGGAAGGACAGGTCGCCGGTGTGCACGTCGTACACGGGGTCGAAGCCCCGCCAGGACAGGAACGCCAGATAGCGGCCGTCCCGGGTGAACACCGGGTTCTCGTCCTCAAAGCGCCCGTTGGTGACATCGACGATCAACCGGTGCTCCTCGCCGGTGCCGGTGCCGGTGCCGGTGCCTGCGATGCGGGCCATCTTGATCTGCCGGAGCGACCTGCCGATCCCCGGGTGCGACCACGTGAGCCATGTCCCGTCCGGGGAGAAGGCGAGGTCCCGCACGGGCCCGTTGACCGACCGGACCAGCTCGGTGACCTCGCCACCGGTGGCCTCCGACGCGGCGGCGGCACCCGTGTTCGCGTCGGTGCCGGTGCCGGTGCCGGCACCGGTGCCGGTGTCGCTGTCCGTGGGGGTGTCGGTATCGACGTCGGTGTCCTCGGGCACGGTGAGCAGCAGCAGCCGGCCGTCGTGGGAGGCGATGGCGAGGCGTTCGCCCTGCGGGTCGGAGACCAGCTCCAGGACCCGGCCCAGTCGCCCGGAGGCGAGCCGTCCCGGTTCCCGGTCACCGGTGGCCCGCGGCAGGTAGGCGATCTCGACGGCGTCCTCGCCCTCCGCGTCCGTGACGTACGCGACCCGGCCGGCGGAACCGAGCATCTCCGGGAGCCGGACCCGGACACCGGGCGTGTCGGTGATCGTGCGGGCCGGGCCGTCCCGGTGGGTGAGCCAGTACAGGCTGCCGCGGACGACGACGGCGCTCGCGCGGCCCGTCTCGTCGACCGAGATGCCGTCCACGTGCTGCGCCGCCGGAACCTGGTACGGACGCCGGCCCGCGCGCGGGCCGCTCAGCCGCACGTCGAGGCGGCGCGGGACGGAGTCGGCGGCCAGGTCGTCGACGAGCCACAGGTCGCCCGCGCACTGGTACACCACCCGGGTGCCGTCACTGGCGGCGTGCCGGGCGTAGAAGGCGTCGTGGTCGGTGTGACGGCGCAGTTCCGAGCCGTCGTAGGCGCACGAGTAGAGGTTTCCGACGCCCTCGTGGTCGGAGAGGAACGCGATCCGGCCGCCGACGAACATGGGGGAGTGCAGGTGCCCCTCGAGGTCGGGCAACAGCCGCTCGCCGTGCAGCCACAGGCGGCCCATGGCACCGCCCCGGTAGCGCTTCCAGGCGGCGGGCTCGTGCGGCGGGGTGCCGGTGAGCAGGAGGGTTCTGCGCTCGCCGTCGAGGTCGGCGACCTGGATGTCGGACACGGGGCCCCAGGGCAGCTTGCGGCCCGGGTCGCCGTCGGTGCGGACCTTGTAGGCCCAGGTGAAGTACGAGAAGGGCTCGCCGTGGGAGGCGACGGCGAGGATCGTGCCGGCCCCCTCCTCCCGGGCCGGCGTCCAGCCGCAGACCCGGGTGTCGGCGGAGCCCCAGTGGGTGAGCTGCCGGCCCGGCCCGCCGTCCACCGGCACGAGGTGGATCTCCGGGACGAGGCTGCGCCAGCTCGTGTACGCGAGATGGCGGCCGTCGGGCGAGAAGCGCGGGTGGCCCGTCTTGGTCCGGTCGACGGTAAGCCGCCAGGCTCGGCCGGGCCCTTCGAGGGGGGCCAACCAGAGGTCGTCCTCGGCCACGAAGCTCAGCAGGTCGCCGCTCAGGTGCGGAAGGCGCAGATAGCTCACCTCCCTATGCTTTTCCGGTGGATGGACCGGGGCAACTCGTGCAAAAGGCCGTCTCTCGCACACGTAAGTGACCCGCAACACGAACGAAACAGTTTCGTTTCGCTTGCTGGTGCGCTACATTCGTCCTGTACGAGACCGTGTCGTTCGCGGCGCTGTCCGGGCTCCGGAGAAGAAAGGTGAGTGCAATGACTGAAGTCGCAACGGCGCGTCGCAGTCGTATCACCCCCGAGCGCGAGGCCGAGCTGTACTCGGCCGTGCTCGACCTGCTCCGGGAAGTCGGCTACGACGCGCTCACCATGGACGCCGTGGCCGCCCGCACCCGGTCCAGCAAGGCGACGCTCTACCGTCAGTGGGGCGGCAAGCCCGAGCTGGTCGTCAAGGCCATGCGGCACAACAAGCCGGGCGGCCTCCGCGGCGTCGACACCGGCTCCCTGCGCGGCGACCTGCACACCATGGTGGCCCGCGAGGACGACTGCACCATGGAGCGGAACTCCGACCTGATGCGGGCGCTGGCCATGGCGGCGCACGGGAATCCGGATCTGATGCGGGCGCTCAAGGAGCTGCTCGTCGAACCGGAGATGGAGGAGTTCCAGCGGGTCATGCGCCGCGCTGTCGACCGCGGCGAGATCCGCGAGGACTGCCCGGCGCTGGAGTACATCGTGCACATGCTGCTCGGCGCGTTCGCCGCCCGCACGCTCGTCGACGAGCTGCCCCCCACGCAGGACTTCCTGCGTTCGTACATCGACGCCGTGGTCCTCCCCGCCCTCGGCGCGCCCACCTCCTGACCTGTCCCCGCAGTCAGCCCACCTGACGTCACCGCTCACGTCGTCGGGCCGATCAGCCCTGCCCACCAGTGCCGCGTCAGCCGAGGTTCGCCCCGTCGTGGGCAGACCCCGGCCACGAGGCACCGGCCGCCGGGCCGGTCACCCCTGTCCCGAAGAACCCACGACCTGACCGGGAGTACGCCCCAGTGGCCTCGTTCCTCTACAGACTCGGCCGGCTCGCCTTCAGGCGACGGCACTTCGTCGCCCTCCTGTGGGTGGCCCTGCTGACGCTCGCGGGCGTCGGCGCCGCCTCCGCGCCCGCCGCGGGCTCCACCTCCTTCTCCATCCCGGGAGTCGAGGCCCAGAAGGCCTTCGACCTGCTGGAACAGCGTTTCCCCGGAGCCAGCGCCGACGGTGCCACCGCGAACGTCGTCTTCAAGGCGCCCGCCGGGGAGAAGATGACCGACGCCGACAACAAGGCGACCGTCGCGAAGACCGTCAAGGCACTGGGCGACGGCTCCGAGGTCGTCTCCGTCACCGACCCGTTCACGAAGAACGCCGTGAGCAAGAACGGGACGGTCGCCTACAGCTCGGTCAAGTACACGGTCTCGTCCGTCGAGCTGAAGGACTCCTCCAGGGACACCCTGGAGACCACCGTGGACAAGGCCAGGGACGCCGGGCTGACCGTCGAGATGGGCGGTGACGCGCTGCAGGCCCAGCCCGAGCAGGCGGCCACCGGCGAGATCATCGGCCTCGCCATCGCCGCGGTCGTCCTCGTCGTCACCCTGGGCTCGCTCGTCGCGGCCGGGCTTCCGCTGCTGACGGCCATCGTCGGCGTCGGTATCGGTGTCGCCACCATCACCTCCCTCGCCAGCGCGCTCGACCTCGGCGACTCCACCTCCACCCTCGCCCTGATGATCGGCCTCGCCGTCGGCATCGACTACGCGCTGTTCATCGTCTCCCGCTACCGGGCCGAACTGGCCGAGGGCCGCGACCGCGAGGAAGCGGTCGGCCGGGCCGTCGGCACCGCCGGCTCGGCGGTCGTCTTCGCGGGTCTCACGGTCGTCATCGCGCTCGCCGGACTCGCGGTCGTCAACGTCCCGATGCTGACCAAGATGGGTCTCGCCGCGGCGGGCACGGTCGTCATCGCCGTCCTCATCGCCCTCACCATGATCCCGGCGCTGCTCGGCTACGCGGGCCGCAAGATCCGGCCGGCCGGGCAGAAGGGCAAGCTCCTCGGGCGCCGCACCGCCAAGACCTCCGGCGTGGCCAAGCCGAACATGGGCACGCGCTGGGCGAGCTTCGTCGTCCGCCGCCCCGTCGCCGTACTGCTGATCGGTGTGGTCGGCCTGGGCGCGATGGCACTGCCCGCCACCCAGCTGGAACTGGGCCTGCCCGACGACGGCACGCAGCCGACGTCGACCACCCAGCGCAAGGCCTACGACCTGCTCTCGGAGGGCTTCGGCCCCGGCTTCAACGGCCCGCTGATGCTCGTGGTCGACGCCAAGGACAGCGCCGACCCGAAGGCCGCCGCCACCGCGGTGACCGACGAGGTCAAGGGCCTCAAGGACGTCGTGACGGTGTCCCCCGCCCAGTTCAACAAGTCCGGCGACACCGCGATGATCACCGTGGTCCCGGAGTCGAAGCCGTCCTCGACGCAGACCGAGGACCTGGTGCACTCCATCCGTGACGCGGGCGCCGGCGTGCGCGCCGACACGGATGCCAGGGTGCTGGTCACCGGCACCACGGCGATGAACATCGACTTCTCGCAGAAGCTCAACGACGCGCTGATCCCGTACCTGGCCCTGGTGGTGGGCCTCGCCTTCCTCCTGCTGATCGTGATCTTCCGCTCGATCCTGGTCCCGCTGAAGGCCGCCCTCGGCTTCCTGCTCAGCGTGCTGGCCGCTCTCGGTGCCGTGGTCGCGGTCTTCCAGTGGGGCTGGCTGGCGGGCCTGATAGGCGTCGAGGAGACCGGCCCGATCATGTCGATGATGCCGATCTTCATGGTGGGCGTGGTCTTCGGCCTGGCGATGGACTACGAGGTGTTCCTCGTGACCCGCATGCGGGAGGCGTACGTCCACGGGGAGCGGCCCACCGAGGCCGTCGTGACCGGCTTCAAGTACGGAGCCCGGGTGGTCGCGGCCGCCGCGGTCATCATGATGGCCGTCTTCTCCGGCTTCATCGGCTCCAGCGAATCGATGATCAAGATGATCGGCTTCGGCCTGGCGATCGCCGTCTTCTTCGACGCCTTCATCGTCCGCATGACCATCGTCCCGGCGGTCCTCGCACTGCTCGGCAAGCGGGCCTGGTGGCTGCCGAAGTGGCTCGACCGGGCCCTGCCGAACGTGGACGTGGAGGGCGAGGGCCTGCGGACCCAGGGCACCGCGAAGGACACGGACCCGGACGAGGACCGAGAGCTGGTCAGGGTCTGAGCAGGAGCTGAGCGGACCGAACAGGATCCGAGCGGGACGGGAGCGGACCAAGGTCTCGGTGAGGGACGAGACCGGGAGCGACCGACCCATGACCCGGGCGGCCTCCCGGACCGACGACGCGGCACCACGCCGAGCCACCGGTCCGGGGGGCCGCGTTTCCGTCCCCGGGGGCACCTGGCCGGGGACGGCGGCGGAAGACCGTCGCCCCCGGCCCGACGGGTCCCGTCCACCCCCGCCCGCGGACAAACCCGTTCGCCTGCCCCCTACACCCACCGTTACCGTGCCGTGCATGACGTCGACCGACACCGAAGCCTCCGGAGTCCACCCCCGTTTCGCCGAGGCCCTGCGTGAGCTGGGGCTCGAGGAGCTGATCTCCCGCGTGCGCCGGTTCCCGGAAGCCACCCGTACGGCCGCCGAGGCCGCCGCCGCCATCGGCTGCGAGCTGAGTCAGATCTGCAAG
This sequence comes from Streptomyces sp. NBC_00289, assembly GCF_041435115.1. Lineage (NCBI taxonomy): Bacteria > Bacillati > Actinomycetota > Actinomycetes > Kitasatosporales > Streptomycetaceae > Streptomyces > Streptomyces sp. NBC_00289. Next base: position 5,851,084 of record NZ_CP108046.1, read on the forward strand.
TCACTGATCTTCGCGGCGGACGGGGTACCGGTGCTCGTCCTCATGGACGGCGCCTCCCGCGTCGATCTCGAACTGGTCCGGAGGGAGCTCGGCGTCGACAAGGTGACGCGGGCCAGGGTCGACGTCGTACGGGAGACCACCGGGTACGCCATCGGGGGAGTCCCGCCGTTCGGGCACCGGACGCGGACCCGGGTGCTCGCGGACCGTTCGCTCCTCGACCACGACCTCGTGTGGGCCGCCGCCGGCAACCCGCACACCGTCTTCCCCATGGAGCCCAAGACGCTCGTCGCGCACGCCGGCGGCACCCTCGTGGACGTACGCGAGCAGACCGCGTGACCCCGCTGGTCACCGCGGCCGTCCTGCTCGCGGCGGTGACGCACGCCAGCTGGAACGCGATCGCCCACCGCATCACGGACAAGCTGGTCGGATTCACCCTGATCGCCGGCGGGGGAATGATCATCGGGCTGGCCATGGTGCCGTTCGTGCCGCTCCCGGCGGCGGACGCGTGGCCGTATCTCATCGCCTCGTCCTGCGTCCACGTCGCCTACTACGCCCTGCTGATGAAGTCCTTCCGGCTGGGGGACTTCGGCCAGGCGTACCCGATCGCATGCGGCACCGCGCCCCTCGTGGTCACCGTCCTCGCCGCGGTCTTCGCCGACGAGGTCCCCGACGGGTGGGCGGCCGCCGGTGTCGCCCTGTCCTGCGCGGGGCTGACGGGCGTCGCCCTGTGGGGGCTGCGCGGGCGCCGGCCGGACTGGGCGGCGATCGGGGCGGCTCTCGCGACCGGCCTGACCATCGCCGCCTACACGGTGGTCGACGGCCTCGGCGTGCGCGCCTCCGGCACCTCCCTCGGTTACATCGCCTGGCTGATGGCGGTGCAGGGCGTGGTCGTCCCGGCGTACGCCCTGTGGCGCCGCGGCGACCGACTGATCGGCGAACTACGGCCGTTCGCCGCCGTCGGCCTGCTGGGAGCCGCGCTCTCCGTCTCCGCCTACGCCCTGGTCCTGTGGGCGCAGACCAAGGCCGAACTCGCCCCCATCGCGGCCCTTCGCGAGTCCTCGATCATCGTCGGGGCCGCCATCGGCGCGGTGTTCTTCAAGGAGCGTTTCGGGGCTCCGAGGATCGCGGCGGCGGGCCTGCTCGTGCTCGGCATCGGACTCATGATGCACGCGGGCTAGTGCCCCCCGGCCCGCGTGCCCCCCGGCCCGCGTGTGCCCCCCCGCCCGCCCCCTGTCCGTGCGTACGGTCCCGCCGAGGAGCACTCTGGAAGCAGACGTTCCGGAGGTGATCCTGATGACGCACAGCACGCACACCACGGTGGGTTGGCACATCGAGCTGGAGTTCCAGGAGGACGAGCAGCACACGAAGGCGGCCGCGATGGTGCGGTTGCCCGACGGCACCGAGATTCGCACACAGGGGCACGCCAGCCGCCACCAGATCGACGCCAACCAGCCCCGGGTAGGGGAGGAGGTGGCGGGTGCCCGGGCTCTCAACGAGCTCGCGATGCAGCTGCTGACCAAGGCGCACGGGGAGATCGACGAGGTGTCGGGGCGGACCTCGCACCCGATCAACGTCTGAGCGGCCCGGCACCCGTGCCGTGGAGGTTTGACCTTCCTCGACGGTCCCTCTGACGTGGGGTTTGCGTTCCCCTGACGCGGGAGGGCGTATCAAAGAAGGGTGGCGCCGGGCGAGCGCCGGACGTCCCCCTTCCCGCGCTCGCCCGGCGATGGCGTGTGCGCGGAGGGCGTCGAGGGGCAGGGCGGATGGTCGGCAGGCAGAAGCGTTCGGAACGGACCGTCGAGCGGTTGGTGACCGCCGCGGCCGACCAGTTCGCCCGGCACGGCTATGTGCGGGCGACGCTGGCCGACATCAGCAGCCGTGCCGGAGTGACCAAGGGAGCCCTGTTCTTCCACTTCGCCTCCAAGGACGAACTGGCCGTGGCCGTACAGGAGCGCGGACGGGAGCTGATGGAGCACTCGGTCACCGGACTGGGCCCGGCGGAGGGCGCGTATCTGCAGGCCGTCGTCGACCTGACCTTCGTACTCCAGCGGCTGCTGCGGGAGGACGTGTTCGTCCGGGCCTCGGTGCGCATCGCGCGGGAACACAGGGACAGCGACGCGGCGGACGCCGACAGAAACGTGGTCACCGGGGGCGTACCCGGCGCGGATCCCGGCGTCGAGGAGCTCGACTTCTACCGGGTGTGGCTGGACCTGCTGTGGGACCTGATGGCCGAGGCGCGGCGCGGCGGCGAGCTGGGCCGGTCCGTGGCGGACACGTCCGCGCGCACGCTGGTCACGGCTGTGGTGGCCGGCCTCGAGGCGCTGACCTGGCTGGGGGCGCAGCGTGCGGAGGCCGAGGCGTGGCTCACCGACCTCTGGTCCCTGCTGCTGCCGGCCCTGCGGCCCGACCGCCCGGACCACCGGCCCGTCCGGACGACCGCCCCCGCACTGCCGGCGGCCCAGGGCCGGCCGTCCTGAACCGGACGGCCGGCCCTCGGCCGGGTGGCGTCAGTTGGCCCGTACCCCCGCCTCTTCCAGGGCGGGCAGGCCCACCGCGGCGCGGCACTCGGCGGAGCCGCCCGGCTCGAAACGGGCGAGCCGGCGAGCCGGGACGGTGCCGGGCAGCACGAAGTTCCACAGATCCGTCACCCGGGCGTGCAGGTCCTCGCGGCCGGTACGGACGTGCGAGGCGACCTGGATACCGGTGAACGAACCGCACAGGAACGTCGCCAGGTCGGTCACGTTGACCTCGGGAAGGATGTCCCCCCGGCCCTGAGCGGGTGCCAGGCAGTCGCGCAGCGCGTCGATCCACGAGTTGTACGGCGTGGGGTCGGGGTCGGTGAACGAGCCGAACTCGATCACCAGACGGATCCCGGCGCGGACCCGTACGTCGGTGAGCAGCCCGTGGGCCAGCTGGTGGGAGAGGTCGATCGCGGTCTGCACCCCCGGCATCGACGTGCTGGACACCGGACGGAAGAGCTCGAACTGCTCCTCTATCAGCGTGCGGGCGAGTGCTTCCTTGGACTGGAAGTGGAAGTACAACGCCCCCTTGGTCACACCCGCGTGCTGGGAGACCTCGCTCAGACTCGTACTCCCGAAACCGGTGCTGTCGAAGGCGGCCGCCGCCCCGTCGAGGATCGCCTGCCGGGTGATCTCGGCTCGTTCCTGCCTGGCCCTGGCCACTCCGTGCCTCCTGTCCGCCGCGGTGCGGATGGTGGTCTTCCATCCTTCCGGTGATCACCACGGCAAGTAGCTGGAACCAGACTGCCATGAACTAGCGAAAAAAAACCAGTCACCTAGTATGGTTAAGGAAGTGAGGCCACACGTGGGGGGCGGGCTTTCCTGCCTCGTGTCCTGTTCATTTTGCGGGTAGCTGACGTCTGCGCGCGTCTCAGGAGGCAAGCGATGAGTCCACTTAAGCAAGCCGTCCGACCGGATTCTTTAACTCCGGGGAAGGAGGCCGAGCTCTTCGAGCGCACCGTTCCTCGCGGACTCGTACACCGATCCGCCGTCTCCGAGGTCCTGCTCACCGGGCTGCGGCCCAGCGGGCGGGACAAGTACCACATAGGTGCCCAGTGGGCCCGGGGTCACTGCTACTACGGCCCGGTGGCCGGGCGGTGGCATGACCCCATGCTGCTTGGGGAATCGATTCGCCAGGCCGGACTGCTGCTGGCGCACGAGGCTCTCGGGATCCCGCTGGACCACCGCTTCCTCACCCAGTCCACCTCCTTCGAAATGACGGAGAAGGGAGCGAGGCTCGCCGGCGCGCCCGCCGACATCGTCCTGTGCGTGAAACTGCGGGACATCCGGTGCCGCGGAGCATACGTCTCCTCGTTCGCCCTCGACGTCCTCGCCCACCGGGGCGGGGAACTCATGGGCCGCGGGCAGGCGGCCAGCGACTGCGTCGGCCCCGCGGTGTACCGCAGGCTGCGGGGAGCTCGCGCCGAGGCCAGACCGTCGTACACCCTCATACGGGCCGTGCAGCCGGAACTCGTGGGCCGACTGAGCGAGTTCGACGTCGTCCTCGGCCGGTCCGAGGTGGAGGACGCCGAAGGCCTGGGCGACGTCCATCTGCTGCGCGTCGACGCCTCGCACCCCGTCCTGTTCGACCACCCCGTGGACCATGTGCCGGGCATGCTGCTCCTCGAAGCGGCCCGCCAGGCGGCACTGGCCGCCCTCGGACTCCCGCGCGGACTCCTGGTCGGCTGCGAGGCGACCTTCGAGCGGTACGTCGAGTTCGACTCCCCGTGCCTCGTCTCGGCCGGCAAGCCGACGACGGACGCGGAGGGACGCCGGACGCTGACGGTCCAGTTCCACCAGTCCGGTTCGGTGGCCGCGACCTGCGAGGTGTCCATCCTGGACGGCGAGAACACCCCGGACACCCCGGGCGGACCGGCCTGACCCGAGACATCGGACGCCCCTGGCTCGGACCGTCGGGTCCGGGCCGGGGGCGTTCGCGATGCGGGACGTCGGCGGCGGGCCGTGGGCCGGGGGCCGTCGTCCGGTGTGCGTGGCTCAACGTCCTGGGTGACCGGGACGGCGAGAACACCCCGGACACCCCGGACACCCCGGACACCCCGGACACCCCGGGCGGACCGGCCTGACCCGAGACATCGGACGCCCCTGGCTCGGACCGTCGGGTCCGGGCCGGGGGCGTTCGCGATGCGGGACGCCGGCGGCGGGCCGTGGGCCGGGGGCCGCCGTCCGGTATGCGTGGCTCAACGTCCCTGGGTGACCGGGACGGTGAGTCGATAGCCGACTCCTCGCACCGTCTCGATCCACTCGGCGCTGCCCAGCTTGCCGCGGAGGGAACCCACGTGGACGTCGAGGGTCCGGGTGGAGCCGAACCAGTTCTCGTCCCACACGCGGGCCATGATCTCCTGCCGCTTCATCACCGTGCCGGGTTCCTGGATGAGCATGGCCAGGAGGTCGAACTCCTTGCGGGTGATGCGGACTTCGGCGCCGTGCAGGAAGACCTTGCGGATGCGCGGGTCCAGCAGTAAGGGGCCGGCGCTCAGACATCCGGAACCGTTGAGCCCGGCGTCGGCGTTCACTGCCGCGACCGTTCCCACGGCTGCGGCCTGCGCCTGCGGGCGCGCCGTCCCCGCCCAAGCCACCGCGCCCGCCGCCCCCGTCGCGCCCACCGGGGTCGCCGCCCCCGCCGCGCCCACCGGGGTCGCCGTATCGCCGGAAGCGGTCCGCTGTGCGGGGACCGGCACAGCCTCCATGTCTGAGGATGCGACGCTGGTGGCCGGGTGTGCCGACGGGCCCGGGCCGCTCTCCGCACCCCGCGCGTCGGCGGCCGCGCGCTCGTGCCACGGGCAGGAGCCGGCCCGCCGTAGCACCGCCTGCACGCGCGCCATCAGCTCGAACCGGCCGAACGGCTTCGCGACGACGTCGTCGGCACCCATGTGCAGGGCCATCACCCGGTCCAGCTCGTCGAGTTCGTCGGTCGGCTCGCTCAGTGCGATGACGGGCACACAGGATTGTTCGCGGATCCGGCGGCACACCTCGTGCCCGGCCAGGTCCGGCAGCGTGAGTCCGAGCAGGACGAGCCGGACGCCGTCCAGCAGGCCGAGGGCGGCGAGGCCGCTGTCGGTGCGCTGGGGCGCGTATCCGTGCACGGCCAGGGTTTGCGCGAGGGCCTCGGCCACGCCGTCGTCGTGCTCGACGATCAGAACGCTCTTCATCCGGTGTCTCCCGGCGCTGTTGCCCGCGTGCGCGGAGCGGTCCCGCATGGTCCCTTAAAAAAACTGGTCGAACGGTATCTTCTTTGAAGTCTAACAAGTCGGTCGACCGGTTCTCAAGTGGCAGGGGGTAGGTGTCCCGTTCGGGATACACGGCCATGCCTCCTACGGGGTATCGCAGAGGTAGCGAGCCGTGCCCCGACCGGTTCCGAAGACCTGTCGGGCCCTCAGGAGGAGGTACTCTCCGAGCAGCCAAGATCAGTGCAGGGCTGGGGAGTTCGCTGGTCACCAGGGGGTGGCGGGGTGTCGTCACAGGGAGGCGCGCGCAGTGCGGCCGTGGACGTACTGGAACGCCGGATGGAACACGTGCTGAAGTCCTGTGAGGGGCGGGAACTGGACTCCGCACGCCTGCTCCTGCAGAGCGTGATCGCTGAACTGCGGTTTTCCGGAAACCAGTTGGACGGTAGGAATAATGATCCAGGCTGTCCCGAGCCCCGGCGCGAGCCCGGCCCACGGCCGGTGGCGGTGACCGAGCGGACCGCGACCGACCTCTTCGAGGCGGTGGGGCACGTGCTGTTCGCCGAGCCGGTGGCCGCGCAGGACGGCGTACGCCTGCTGACGCTGCTGCACCGGCACACCGTCTCCGCGGTCTCCTCGGCCGCCGCGCGGGAGTTGCACGACGAGGTGGCGGGACGGCTGACGGTGGCACTCAACTGCTTCGAGCTGTACGACCTGCACCGCGCCGCCCGGCCCCGGACGGCGCTGGAACGGCTGAGCGGCGCACGGGAGTCGGTGCGGGAGTCCCTGACGGCGCTGCGCGCGGTGATGGCACAGCTCCGCAGGCCCGCGGAGGCGAGGGAGGCCGGCGCGGCGGCCACCGACACGACGACGACCGGCGCGGTGGGGGTGGTGCGTCCGCTGCGGGCGGCGCTGCTGCGCGATCTCGGCGGGGCGGGCGCCGACCCGACGGCGGGGGAGGGAGCCCGGGTGCGGGTCGAGGTGAACGGTGACGAGCTGTTGTCCGACCGGACGGCCCGGGAGCTGTTCCTGATCGTGCGGGAGGCCCAGCGCAACGCCGTACGGCATGCGAAGGCGTCGCGGATCACGGTGTCGGTCGAGGTGTTGCCCGAGCGGATCGAGGCCCGGATCGAGGACGACGGACGCGGGTTCGACGTGGAGGCGGGCCTGGCGTACGGGGGAGGCGGACTGGTCTCGATGCGGGAACGGGCCGAACTCCTGGGTGGCAGCCTCGCCGTGGAGTCGGGGCCGGGAGTGCGGGATACGGGCCCCGAGCCCGGCGGAGAGACACGCGGAGGCACGCGGGTCCTGGTGCGCGTGCCGCTGAGAGGGGAAGCCCGTGCTGCCCGGTAGACCGGTCCGGATCGTCCTCGCCGACGACCACACGCTGTTCCGCGAGGGCATCGGGGAGATCCTCGCGGCCTCGGGCGGTTTCGAGGTGGTGGGGGAGGCGCACCGCGGGGAGGAGACCTGCCGCGTCACCGCAGAGGCGCGGCCCGACGTGGTGCTGCTGGACGTGGAGATGCCGGGGCCCGGAGTACGGGAGGTGCTGGCCCGCCTGGTGCGGTTGACCCCGCGTCCCCAGGTGGTCGTACTGACGGTGCACGACGACATCGCGCTGGCCAGGGAACTGCTGGGGCTGGGCGCGGGGGCCTACCTGGTGAAGGGGTCCACGCGGCAGGAACTGCTGTCGGCGATCCGCAGCGTCACGGTGGAACGGCGCTCCGGCCACGTGGTGCTGTCCCTGTCCCAGCAGAGCCTGGTCGCCGGCCCGCGACCGGCCCAGGTCCTCTCGGCACGGGAGCGGGAGGTGCTGGCCCTGGCGGGCCAGGCCCTGAGCAACAGCCAGATAGCCCGACGGCTGGCGATCGCCGAGGGCACGGTGAAACGACACCTGCGCAACATCTACGGCAAGCTAGGCGCCGTATCGCGCATGGACGCCGTGAACAAGGCGCAGGCGGCCTCGCTGATCACGCCACCGCAGACGGCGGGAGAGGACCGCCAGGGCGGGACGGACCCGGAGTGAGGGCGGGTCGGAGGTCGGCCCCGCGGCCGGAGTGAACGCGGGGCGACCGACCGGGGCGAAGAATTTCGGACGTCTGACACTGGCCTGACGGTTCCCTGATACAGCTGCGGAAGTCTGGCGAAGCTCTGAACCGGCGTGTGTTGAAGCGTGTCCGAGGCGTGGCGAGGATGGAGGAAACCACCAGGAGCCACAGGGAAAGCCACAGGGATTGGGGGGTCCAGGTGCACAAGGTTGGGGAACTTCCAGGCAAGCACACAGGACGGGACTGCGCGAGGCTGTGCGGTCGGATCTGCGCCAAGTGCGTCGAGCGGTTGCGTGGTGAACTACGCACGCTGCTCGAGCTGTACCGCGAGAGCGATCACGCCCTCACCGCCGCGTCGCCCCGGCTGCGCGAGCGGGTCAGCGGCAGCCGCGGAGTCGTCGGCATCGTGCTCGACGAACGGGCCGTGGACATGCGCGCCCGGATGACCGAGGTGCTCGCCTCCTGGGCGCGGCTCGTCGTGGAGGAGCGGGGCAGCGAGGTGCCCCGACCGCGTGAGCGCGAGGTCACCAACCTGGTGCCGTTCCTGCGGCAGCAGGTGCGGTGGATCGCCGGCCATCCCGCGGCCGTCGACTTCGACGAGGAAGTCGCGGAACTGCTGGGCGAGTTCGGCGGACTGTTCGGCCCGGGGCAGGCGCGCAGGTTCCCGCTCGGCCCGTGCGTGCGGCCCGGCTGCGCCGGAACGCTGCACGGTGTCGTCCGCTCGGACGGCGCCGCCGACCCGAGCCACGTCTCCTGCGACGCCGGCCACGCGCTGCCGCCGCGGCAGTGGCTTCAGGTGGCGGGCCGGATGGCGGAAGGAGCCGCCTGATGCGGGCGGCGAGACGGCGCACGGTACCGACCGAACTGGCGGCCCTGGCCATGGGAGTGTCCGAGGCGACGATCCGCAAATGGGCGAGCCGAGGGAAGATCACCCGGTACGGAGGCCCGCAGAGGGCCGAATACGACCTGGACGAACTGCTCACCCTGACCGCCGGCCCACACGCCCGCCTTTCCACCGCCGACATCGACACAGGCACCGGAATCCCATAGGGCCACCGGAATCCCGTAGAAGTTCATGAACCCGGAGCCTTTTTCACTTGTACGGCCTGCGGGTGAGCGTCGGTGAAGTGTTGACGGTGGCGTGCCGAACGGGGCATCCCGTTGGTTTGGAGAGTCGCCAGACATAACCTTCACCTGCGGAGATGCCCCGTGTTCTCCTATCCTGCCGGATGCGATGTCGATCCGGAGCTCCTGGAGCTGGTCACGATGGTGATCGCGTCCTGTGAAGCCGGCCGGCGCTGCAGACTGCGTCCGTACGACCGGGCCCGGTGCACCCTGGTCTACCTGCGCAAGCACGACACCCTCGAACAGATCGCCGCAGGCTTCGGCATCAGCACGGCCACCGCCTGGCGCTACGTGAACCACACGATCGGGCAACTTGCGGAGCACGCGCCGTCGTTGACCGAGGCGCTCACCAGTCATCACACGGACGGCTACGTGCTGCTGGACGGCACCGTCGCGGAGACCGACCGGGTCCAGGCGCCGGGGCACTTCTCCGGCAAGGTCCGCCGCGAGGGCGTGAATCTGCAGGTCATTGCGGCAGAAGAGGGCAAACTGCTGTGGATGTCACCCGCCCTTCCGGGCGGCACCCACGATGTGACGGCCGCCCGCGAGCACGCCATCGTCGACACCTGCGCGCGACTGGACCTCGAGATCCTCGCGGACAAAGGGTACGTCGGGGCCGGCGGCACTGTGATCACCCCGATCAAACGACGGCCCGGAACCGAACTGCCCGACAAGCACAAGACGTCGAACAAGGTCCACGCCGCACTGCGTGCTCCCGTCGAGCGAACCATCTCCCGGATCAAGCAGTGGCGGATCTTCCGGCATGCCCGCGTCAGTCCGAACAGACTCACGTCAGTAGCTGCCGCGATCCTCACCCTCATGATCTACACGTGAAAAAGGCTCCCGGTGAGCGGAAACACAAACAAACCTCAACAGGTATCCACGGATTCCACGACGAAAGCCCCCTGCGGCCGCCACCCACGGCCGCAGGGGGCTTTTCCCATCCCCCCGTTGATCACTTCACACCCACCACCGCCACTTCCCCACAGCGATCAACTCCCCTAGGCAAAACGATAGTTGACCGATCGGGTGGATGGGTGTCACACTTTTCCCGGCGCCTCCATGCCCTGGCACCCCCGCGATGTCGACGGTGGTCCTCAGGAGCGGCGCAATTCCCCAAATCCGCAACCGTTGGTTTCTCACCACGGTGCGGATTTTTTTGTCTCCTTTTCGCCCCGACCCGAGGAAGTGTGGTCGATGTCTGTTACTGCCAAGACGCCTGTCGGTCAGTGGACGGGTGAGGTCGCGCACGACGGTGAGGTGGACGTCTACACCGCCACCTTCGAGCCGGACGGTTCGCTCTCGGTCACCACGAGCAAGAGCACCGGCACCGGCTCCTGGTCCGCCACCGGCGACCGGAGCTTCGACTTCTCCGTCCGCGAGGACTTCAACCCCGACTTCACCCAGATCAGCCCCACCGGCAAGCGTGCCGCATACATCCGGATCGAGTTCTCCGCCGAGCACGACGGCGAGAAGTTCACCGGCGCCGGCAAGGCCGTCATCTACGCGGCCGACGACTCCCTGATCTACGCCACCGAGGCCAGTACCGAGGGGCGCCGGGTGTCATGACGCAGCCGGAGGCCGCGGAACTGAAGGCCCTGGCCGCCGAGGTCGGCCGTCTGTCCGACCTCGCGGCGCTGGGCAAGCTCGTCGACCGCTATCTCGCCAGCCTCGACGAGGGCACCTTCGACGAGACCTGGGCCCGGTCGCTGTTCACCGAGGACATCGAGATGGCGTTCCCGGTGGGCAGCCACAAGGGCATCGACGGCGTCGACGACTTCACCGCGCGGATCATGGCGCGCTGGGGCCGTACGCACCACCACGGCTCCGACAGTTCGGTCGACGCCGAAGGCGACCGGGCCGGCCTCACCTGGAGCCTCATCGCCTCCCACGTGCACTTCGCCTCACCTCTGCCCCCCGACCCGTCCGAGTACTTCCAGCTCGGCGGCCGGTTCACGGGCACGGCCCGGCGTACGCCCGAGGGCTGGCGCTTCGACAGCCTGCGGCTGCGCATCGTGTGGACCACCGGGTCCGTGCCCAAGGGCGTGACGAGGGTCGACACCAAGACGCTCGACACCCGCGGAAACACCGTCACCACCCCAGCCAAGGAGAACTGACGCATGGCCACCACACTCACCGGCGAACAGCAGAAGGAACTGGTCGAGAAGGTCTTCCACGAGGGCCTGGACCTCGGCGACCTGTCGGCCGCCGACCGCTACCTGACCGCCGACTTCCGCAACCACGGCAGCCACGACGACTCGATGCGCGGCCCGGAGGCGTTCAAGCACACCATCCGGATCCAGCAGTCCGCGTTCAGCGAGATCAAGTACGAGATCCTCGACTTCATCTCGGACGGCGACAAGGCCGCCATCCGCTGGGTGATGCACGGCAAGCACACCGGCCCGTTCATCGGCATAGCGCCGACCGGCCTCCAGGTCCAGCACCAGGCGATCATCTGGTTCCGCTTCGAGGGCGACAAGATCGCCGAACGCTGGGGCATCGTCGACAACTTCACCCTGCAGCGCTTCCTCCAGTCCGGCGGCAAGCCGACCGGCCCGCTCACCCCGGCGCCGGCGAAGCCCGCAGCCTGACGGCGGGCCGACAAGTACGGCGGCAAGGGGACGTGACGGGGGTGTCCGCCCGCAGCGGCTGGTGCGGTCGAAACACCGGTGCGCCGGTGAGCAAGCCCGTCCGCGCCAGTCCGAGGACGGACACCCCCGGCGCGGCCCCGCCCACAACGAACCGCTGCCCCGACGAACTGCTGCACTTACCGAACCGCTGCCCCGACGAACTGCTGCACCCCAACGAACTGCTGCACCACGACGACCCGCCGCCCCACACACAAGCACGCCGCACCACAGGGAGAGCCCCCCACCCCGAACACCCACCGCGCAGAAGGAGTGAGTCGTGCCGATAGACCGAAAGGTGGCCCGCTTCAACCGGCGGTTCGCCAACCATCTCGTGGGCCCCCTGTTCAGCCGGATGCCCGGCTTCGGACGGGTCCACCACCGTGGCCGGAAGTCCGGGCGCGAGTTCACCACGCCGGTGAAGCTGTTCCGGCGCGGCGAGGACATCATCATCACGCTGCCGTACGGGCCGGGCTCGGACTGGGTCAAGAACGTGCTGGCGGCGGGCGGTTGCGAGATCACCACCCGCGGGCGCCGCGTCCAGGTCACCAACCCGACCGTGTTCACCGACGACGGTACGACCAGGATGCCCGCGCTGACCCGCCGGATCCTCTCCCGCGTCGACGCGACCGAGTTCATCGCGCTGACGCCGGTGACGGCACCGGCGCCGGCGGCCGGCCGATGACGACCCCGGCGCCGCGGCCGGTCGAGGTGACGCTCGTCGTCGGCTCGGCCCGAGACGGCAGGCTGGCCCCGGACGTCGCGGGCTGGTTCCGGCAGGTGGCCGCCCGCCGAGACGACCTCGTGATCGACGTCGTGGACGTGGCAGACACCCCCCTGCCCGCGGACCTGAACCCGAACCACCCGCACACCGCGGCCCTCCGCCCCCGGATCGCCGGAGCGGAGGCCTACGTCCTGGTCGTACCGGAGTACAACCGCAGCGTTCCGGGCCCGCTGAAGACGCTCATCGACAGCTTCCAGACCGAGTGGCTGGCCAAGCCCGTCGGCTTCGTCAGCTACGGCCTCAGCATGGCGGGCGGTGTCCGGGCGGTGGAGCACCTGCGGCAGATCTTCGCCGAGTTCCACTGCGTGGGGATGAAGGACATCGTCACGTTCCCGCGGATCCTCGAGCACTACGACGCCGAGGGCCGCTTCCCCGCCGACCCGGAGGGCGCCGAGGCCGCCGCCAAGCTCATGCTCGACCAGCTGCTGTGGTGGGCCCGCGCCCTGCGCGAGGCCAAGGCCGGCCGCCCCTACGGAACCTGAGCCCGCACGGCTCCGGCACCCACCCGTGCCCGCATGCCCTTCACCTCCCACCCTCAGGAGACGCGATGGCAGCTGTATCCGATCCCCTGCCCGACCTGCTGACAGCCGTTCCGGTGGTGATCCTCGCCTGCAAGGCCGGCGCGCAACTGGTGCGCCGGCTCGGCCAGCCACCGGTGGTCGGCGAGATAGCGGTCGGCATCCTGCTCGGCCCCTCGCTGCTGGGCTGGCTGTGGCCCGACGCGCAGACCTGGCTCTTCCCGCAGTCCGTGCTGCCGTACATCGGCGCGCTGGGCAATGTCGGCCTGCTCGCCTTCATGTTCCTGGTGGGCCTGGAACTGGACCTGGGCTCGCTGCGCGGCCACAGCCGGACCGCCGTGGTGGTCTCCCAGGTGAGCATCGCGCTGCCGCTGGCCCTCGGCACGCTCCTCGCGCTCGGCATGTACGGCACCTTCGCGCCCGACGGTGTGGACCGACTGCCGTTCGTGCTGTTCATCGCGGTGTCGATGAGTATCACCGCCTTCCCGGTGCTGGCCCGCATCCTCACCGACCGGGGTCTGTACCGCACCCGGGTCGGGGCGCTGGCCATGGCGTGCGCGGCGGTGGACGACGTGACCGCGTGGTGCCTGCTGGCGGCCGTGGTGGCGGTGACGAAGAGCAACTCGCCCACGGAGGCGCTCACGACGGCCCTGTACGCCGTCGCGTTCACGCTGTTCATGTACTACGCCGTACGTCCGCTGCTGGCCCGCTGGGTCGCGCGGGCGGAACGGGCGTACAGCGAGAGCGTGGTGCTCGTCGTGCTGTTCAGCGGCCTGTGCCTGAGCGCGCTGGCCACCGACCGGATCGGGGTGCACGCGTTGTTCGGCGCGTTCCTGTTCGGGGTGGTGACCCCGCGGGGCAGCCGGGTGGTCGAGGTGACGGCGGCCCGGCTGCGGGCGTTCACGGTGCCGGTGCTGCTGCCGCTGTTCTTCGTCACCACGGGCCTGAAGACGGACATGTCGCTGCTGGCGGGCAAGCCGCAGCAGTGGCTGTGGCTCGGCGCCGTGCTCGCGGTGGCGGTGCTCGGCAAGTGGGGCGGGGGTTCCGTCGCGGCGCGCTTGTCCGGCCAGGGGTGGACCGACGCCATGTCGATCGGTGCGCTCATGAACTGCCGGGGTCTGACCGAGCTGGTGGTGCTGAACATCGGGCTCGGCCTGGGCGTCATCGGCCCCGACCTGTTCACGCTGCTCGTTCTCATGGCCCTGGTCACCACGGCCGCGACAGCGCCCGCGCTGAGCCTGATCCGTCGGCGGGCGGGCGACCTCGAAGCCGTCGACGGTGCCGGTACGGCCGATGTCGACGCGACGGAGAAATCCGCTCTGCAGCCGGCGTCCACCCGCTGACCAGCGCTTCCCTCGGCGAAGCACTTGGATAACTCACTGATGGTTGGGTGGTTGTTAGTTGTAGACCTTGATAGATAAGTGGATTGACGATACCGTCGCGGTACGACGCAGGAGCACTGAGGGAGACAGTGATGAGCCAGAACTTCAAGAACCTCGACATGACGATGATGTTCGCCATCCACGACGCCCTCCGGCGCGAACTGGAGCGGATCGCGCGGGTCACCGCCCGGGTCGACGAGGACCCCCGCCACGTCCTGAGCACCGCCGTCGGCTGGGAGCTGTTCAAGAAGTTCCTGACCATCCACCACACGTCGGAAGACATCACCGTGTGGCCCGTGATGCAGGAGGCGCTGGCCGGCAAGCCCGCCGAGATCGCCCTGCTCGACGCGATGGAGGCCGAGCACGCGGTCATCGACCCGCTGCTGGCCGACATCGACGCGGCACTCGCCGACCGTGACTCCGGCATCGAGCGCCTCGGCGGTCTCGTCGACACCCTCCACACGAGCCTCGGCGGCCACCTCGACCACGAGGAGCGCGACGCGCTCCAGCTCATGGACATCACCCTGAGTCAGGAGCAGTGGGCGGCCTTCAGCGCCGAGCAGCGCACCCGGGTCGGCCAGGACTCCGTCCGCTACCTGCCCTGGCTGCTCGACGACATCGACGCCGCCAAGGTCGCCCACATCCTCGGCAACATGCCCGAGATGCTGCGCACCGCCTACGAGACCGAGTGGCGCGTCGCGTACGACGCCCTCGACATCTGGGGCACGAAGACCGGCTCCGGAGCCCGCTGAGCAAGCGACCCGAGGCTCCTCCCGGCCCCGACCCCGATGTGCCACAGGTCAGGGCCACCCCGCCACACCTCCGGGGGGTGTTCCTCCCCCGTCCACCCCCCGGGGCCCGCACCTCGTCCGTTCACGTCCCCCACAACCAGAGACATCGGAGAGAGCTCATGTCGCTGCAAGACCGAACCGAAACCGTCCCGAAGGCGTCGGCACCGCCCGGACAGGGCGGCAAGATGGGCCTGGCGCTGCTGGTCATCGCGGCAGCACAGCTGATGCTCGTCCTCGACAACACCATCGTGGCGGTCGCCCTGCCGAGCATGCAGAGCGCGCTCGGGCTGAGCGAGTCCGCCCTCGGCTGGGTCGTCACCGCGTACGCCCTCGCCTTCGGCGGACTGCTGCTGGCCGGCGGCCGCGCCGGTGACCTCTTCGGCCGCCGCCGGATGTTCCGCGTCGGCCTGGTCCTGTTCACCGGCGCCTCCCTGCTCGGCGGTCTGGCCGGCAACGGCGAGCTGCTGATCACGGCCCGGGTACTCCAGGGCCTGGGCGCCGCCATCGCCGCGCCGACCGCGCTGTCCCTGCTGGCCACCACGTTCCCGGCGGGCCCCGCCCGCAACAAGGCGCTCGGCGTGTACGGCGCGATGGGCGGGCTCGGCTCCGTGGTCGGCCTGCTGCTCGGCGGCGCGCTCACCGAGTACCTGAACTGGCGCTGGGTGATGTACGTCAACATCCCGATCGCCGTCCTGGTCCTGATCGGCACCGGTGTGCTCGTCGAGGGTGAGCGCGAGCGGGGCAAGGTGGACGTGCCCGGCGCCTTCGCCGCCACCTTCGGCTTCGGCGCACTCGTCTACGCCATCAACCGGGCCGGCACCGAGGGCATCGGCGACTCCGTCACGCTGATCGGCCTGGCCGTCGCGGTCGTCCTGCTGGTCGCGTTCGTGCTGATCCAGCGTTCCAGCCGGGCGCCGATGATCCCGGGCAGCGTGCTGGCGGACAAGGGCCGCGTCGGCGCCAACCTGATCATGTTCCTGGTGGGTGCGGGCATGCTCGCCACGTTCTACTTCCTGACTCTCTACATGCAGATCGTCAAGGGCTACGAGCCGATGGTCACGGGCCTGGCGTACCTGCCCTTCGCGGTCGGCATCGGCCTCGCGGCCGGTGGCATCGGCCCGCAGCTGCTCGCCAAGACCTCCGAGCGCGCGGTCATCGTCGTCGGCCTGATCGTCGGTATCGCGGGCATGATCTGGTTCAGCTTCCTGGCTCCCGGACAGAACGCGCTGGTGGCCCTGCTGCCCGCGCAGCTGGTGTCCGGCCTCGGACTGGGCCTGGTCTTCGTGACGGTCACCGTGATCAGCGTGCGCGGTGTCGCACCGCAGGACACCGGCGCCGCGTCGGGTCTGGTCAACACGGCCCAGCAGATCGGCGGCGCGATCGGTCTGGCGCTGCTGGCGGCGACGGCCCAGCACATCACCGACGGCAAGCTGCCGGGCAACGTCTCCGAGGCGCTGACCGACGGCTACTCGTACGGCTTCCTGCTCGGCGCCGGCCTCTACCTGCTGGCCCTGCTGACCGCCGTAGTGGCCATCCCGGCCACGGCACCGCAGCACGGGGAGCACGCGCCCGCGGCCATCTGAACGAGCCGCACGGCGGCCCCGCACAGCGCGGGGCCGCCCACCCCGAAGCACCCCCCCGCCACCGCCCCGGAACCCCACTGCCCCGGAAAGAGGCGACCCGACATGGCACAGCCCAAGTCCACGCAGTCCGAGTCCACACAGCCCGGGTCCACGCAGCCCGAGTCCCCGCAGTCCGAGTCCGCGCAGCCCGAGCCCGCACAGTCCGAGTCCTCGGGCCCCCGTGCGCTGGGTCTGTGGGAGCTGGCCGACCTGGTCACCCCCATGGCCGTGCGGGTGGCCGCGACCCACCGCGTCGCCGACCACATCACCGACGGCCGGGTCACCGCGTACGACATCGCGCGCGCCGAGGGGCTGCGCGTCCAACCGCTGGACCGGGTGCTGCGCCACCTCGTCAGCGTCGGAGTGCTGACCGCCGACGGGGGCTCGTACGGGCTGACCGAGCTGGGCCAGGGCCTGCGCTCCGACCACCCGAGCGGCCAGCTGCACCTCATCGACCTCAACGGCGCGATCGGCCGCGGCGACCTGTGCCTCGTGGAGCTGCCGCACCTGGTGCGCACCGGCGACCCGGCCTACCCGGTCCGCTACGGCCTGCCCTTCTGGGACGACCTGGAGACCGACCCGGAGCTCGCGCAGTCCTTCGACCGGGTCATGGCGGACAACGTGGCCCGCGACGCCCGCTCGATCGCCGACGCCTACGACTGGTCGTCCCTCGGCCACGTCTACGACCTCGGCGGCGGCAACGGCGTCCTGCTCGCCGGCCTGCTGGCGGCCCATCCGACGCTGCGCGGCACGGTCGTCGATCTGCCGGGCACCGCCGCGCGGGCCGCGCAGCGCTTCCGGGACGCCGGCCTCGGTGACCGCGCCCAGGTGGTCGGCGGCAGCTTCTTCGAGGAACTGCCCACGGGCGGCGGCGGTTACCTCCTCTCGTCCGTGCTGCACAACTGGGCCGACAAGGAGGCGTTGCGGATCCTGGAGCGCTGCTCCGCCGCGGTCGCCGGCGGTGACGGCCGCGTGTTCGTCGTCGAGGAGACCGCGGAGACCGCCGACACCGGCATGGACCTGCGGATGCTCGCCTACTACGGCGGCCTCGAACGTCCGCTGGACGAGCTCGCCCGGCTCGCCCGGGCCGCGGGTCTGGAGGTCGTCGCCGTACACCGGGCCGACGGTCAGGCCACGGCGGTCCGGTCGATCGTCGAGCTCGTGCCCGAGGGCCGGGCGCACTGATTCCGGGGGCGGTGCGCGCCCCCCGGGCCGCGCGCACCGCCCGTATACACTCGGGCAGGAGGTGCTGTCTTGCGGCGCGAGCACGAAAGTCTGCGGAGTCCCGTGACGAAGACCGAGGAGGTCGCCGAGGTACCGGGCGTTCTCCCGGAGACGCTCACGGACTTCATCGGCTACCTCCTCCGGCGGGTCCACGCGCAGTTCACCGCGAGCGCCGACGGCACCGATTCCGACTCCCGCGAGTTCCTCGTCCTCGCCGCGCTCGCCGGCCGTGACTGGGAGTCCCAGCTCGACCTGGCCGAACGCCTGGGCATCAACCGCACCATCATGGTCGCGGTCATCGACCGGCTCGAGGCCCGCGGCGAGGTCCAACGCACCCGCAATCCCGACAACCGGCGCCAGTACGTGCTGTCCCTGACGGACCGGGGACGTGGTGCCCTGGAGGCCAGGCGCGGGGCGGTGGCCGAGCGGGACGACCGGCTGACCGGCGCGCTCACGCCCGAGGAGCGGACCCGGCTCGACGCACTCCTCGCCAGACTCCTCCCGGAGTCCACGCAGCCGCTGGTGCGGGGCACCGAGTACCTGGTGGCGCAGGCCCACCACCGGCTCCGCAAGCACGGCGACGACAAGCTGGCCGGCACCGGTCTCCGGGTCCGCCACTACGGGCCGCTGTCCGCCCTGAACACGTTCACGCCCTGTTCGCAGCAGCGGCTAGCGGAGTTCCTCGCCGTCACCGGGCCGGCCGTCTCCCAGATGGTGGACGAGCTGGTCAAGGGCGGCCTGGTACGCCGCGGCCGGGATCCGCACGACCGGCGCCGGTACGCCCTGGAGGTGACCGACCTCGGCCGGGAGAAGCTCGGCGTCGTGGCCCGCGCGGTGGACTCCCTCGCGGCGGACGTGGCGAGGATGCTCGGTCCCGGCGGCGAGGACGAACTGCGGTCCCTGCTGGGGAAACTGCTGGCCGAAACACATTCCGGGCCCGCCCCTTCGGATCCGGCCGATCCGGTTCCGTCCGACGCGGAATCCGATCATTCCGCGCGAGTCAATTCCCCTGTGCAATAAGGGGGTTGACGCTCCAGGGCAATTCTGTCACGCTTTAGCCAGCGGTTGATTCACGCCTGTTTCAGGGCTCTCCAGAAAGCGAATGGAGGGCCCTTTTTTCATGCACTTTTTCGCTTGGACCGCACCTGACGAAGGAGACAGCTCATGGTCGCGAAGAGGACCGAAGGCGCGACGGAACCGACGAAGACATCCGGGATATCGGGGACGGCCGAGATCTCCGACGACATGACGTTCGACGTCATCATTCTGGGCTCGGGCATGGCCGGCTCCGTGACCGGCACGATCCTGGCGAAGAACGGTGCCCGGGTGCTGCTGGTCGACGCCGCCGCCCATCCCCGCTTCGCCATCGGTGAGTCCATGACTCCGCAGCTCGTCGAGTGGATCCACATCCTCTCCGAGCGCCACGACATTCCCGAGCTGAAGAGCCTGGCGAGCGTCCAGCAGTCCACCCGGGACATCGCCCCGACCTTCGGCACCAAGGCCCACTTCGGCTTCATGAAGCACGAGGTCGGCCAGGAACCCGACCCGCGCGAGGCGACCCAGCTGGCCCTGCCCAAGATCTTCCTGCAGAACAGCCACATGTTCCGCCAGGACAGCGACGCCTTCATGTTCCACGTGGCCGTGAAGTACGGCTGTGTGCCGCGGCAGAACTGGCGGGCCACCGCCGTCGACTTCGACGAGGACGGCGTGACCGTCACCGGCCGCAGCGCCGCCCCCGGCGCGCAGCCCGAGCTCTACCGCGGAAAGTACCTGGTGGACGCGTCCGGCTTCCGCTCGCCGCTGGCCGACAAGTTCGACCTGCGGGACAAGCCGGCCCGCTTCAAGCACCACTCGCGGTCGATGTTCACCCACTACGTCGGCGTCAAGCCGTTCGACGACGTCAGCGGACACCCCAAGGACCTGCGCCCGCCGGCCGACTGGCACACCGGCACCATGCACCACCTGATCGAGCGCGGCTGGTTCTGGATCATCCCGTTCGACAACCACCCGAAGTCGCGCAACCCGCTGTGCAGCGTCGGCCTGACCATCGACGAGCGCACCTATCCGAAGCCGACGGACCTCTCCCCGGAGCAGGAGTTCCAGCTGTTCCTGGACAGGTACCCGGCGGTCAAGCGGCAGTTCGACGGCGCGGCCCGCATCCGGGAGTGGATCTCCACGGACCGGCTGCAGTACTCCTCGAAGCAGACCATCGGCGACCGCTGGTGCCTGATGTCGCACGCGGCCGGCTTCCTCGACCCGCTGTTCTCCCGCGGCCTGTCCAACACCTTCGAGGTGGTCGACGCGCTCACCTCCCGCCTGGTCGTCGCCCTCAAGGACGGGGACTTCTCGGCGGAGCGCTTCGAGTACGTCGAGCGACTGGAGCAGGGTCTGCTCCAGTACAACGACGAACTGGTCAACAGCTCCTTCATCGCCTTCTCACACTTCCGGCTGTGGAACGCGATGTTCCGGATCTGGGGCTCCTTCATCACGCCCGGCACGATGCGGCTGACGCGCGCCCGCCTCAAGCACGTCCGGGACGGGAACCCGCGGCACTTCCAGGAGCTGGAGGAGGCGCGGTACCCGGGGCTGTGGTGGCCGCAGAGCGACCAGTTCAAGATCCTCCTGGAGACGGCCGCCGAGACCTGTGAGAAGTACGAGGCGGGCGTGCTGAGCGGCGACGAGGCCGCCGACGCGATCTTCAAGCTGCTCGACGACTCGCCCATCGTCAATCCGGTGTTCGGCTGGAAGGACGAGAACAAACGATTCATCTACCCGTCCACGGCGACCATGGCCCGCTTCCTCTACTGGGCCTCCGTCCAGGCCCCGCCGGAGATGAACAGCGTCGGCCGGGAGTTCCTGCTCGGCATCGTCAAGGCCGGCGCCAAGGTCCGGAAGCTTCTCTGAAGCCCAGCGCGCGGCACCTCTCCGAACCCCGTCACGAAAGGGATGCGCATGTCAGCAGCAGCGCGCTCGCTGATTCACACCCACGAGCGACAGCCGATCGAAGCTCCGACCCTGCGCCGCGTGTGCGGCCTGTTCACGACCGGGGTCACGGTCATCACCACCGGCCCGGCGGGCCGTGCCGAGGGTACGACCGTCAACTCCTTCACCTCGGTCTCCCTGGACCCCCCGCTCGTCCTGTTCTGCCTGCACAAGCAGTCACGGCTGCACGAGGTGCTGGAGGAGAGCGGTGGCTTCACCGTGAACTTCCTGTCCGGCCGGCAGGAGAAGCTGGCCCGGTCCTTCGCGGGGCGCCGGCCCGAGGGGTTCACCGGGGTACCGCACCACTTCAGCGACGGCGGTCTGCCGGTGCTGACGGAGGCGCTGGCGTACCTGACCTGCACGACCGTCGACATCCACGCGGGCGGCGACCACGAGATCGTCGTCGGCGAGGTGGTGGAACTGGGTGTACCGGACCACGGCCAGGAGCCGTTGATCTTCTTCGACGGGTCGCTGGGCGCCCTGGAGGCCGGGGCCGGTCGTTTCAACCAGGCCCAGGACGCCGGGACTTCGGGCAGACGGGCGTCCTGACATGCGACGGGTGCTCATCGCCAACCGTGGCGAAATCGCTGTCCGTGTGGCCCGGGCCTGCCGGGACGCCGGGATCGCGAGCGTGGCCGTATACGCCGACCCGGACCGGGACGCTCTGCATGTCCGCGCGGCGGATGAGGCGTTCGCCCTGGGCGGTGACACCCCGGCCACCAGTTATCTGGACATCGAGAAAGTGCTGGGCGCCGCGCGGGAATCGGGTGCGGACGCGATCCATCCCGGCTATGGCTTCTTGTCGGAGAACGCCGACTTCGCCCAGGCCGTGCTGGACGCGGGGTTGATCTGGATCGGACCGCCGCCGCAGGCGATCCGTGATCTGGGGGACAAGGTCGCTGCCCGGCATATCGCGCAGCGGGCGGGTGCGCCGCTGGTGGCGGGTACGCCGGATCCGGTGGCGGGTGCGGAGGAGGTGGTGGCCTTCGCCCGCGAGCACGGTCTGCCGATCGCGATCAAGGCGGCCTTCGGTGGCGGCGGGCGGGGTCTGAAGGTGGCCCGCACGCTGGAGGAAGTTCCGGAGCTGTATGAGTCGGCGGTGCGGGAGGCGGTGGCCGCGTTCGGGCGCGGTGAGTGCTTCGTGGAGCGTTACCTCGACAAGCCGCGGCATGTGGAGACGCAGTGCCTGGCCGACTCCCACGGCAACGTGGTGGTGGTCTCCACCCGTGACTGCTCACTCCAGCGCCGGCATCAGAAGCTGGTGGAGGAGGCTCCGGCGCCGTTTTTGTCGCCGGCGCAGGTGGAGGAGTTGTACGCCTCCTCGAAGGCGATCCTCAAGGAGGCCGGCTACGTCGGCGCCGGCACGGTCGAGTTCCTGGTCGGCCAGGACGGCACGATCTCCTTCCTGGAGGTCAACACCCGGCTGCAGGTCGAGCATCCGGTGACCGAGGAGGTCGCCGGCCTGGACCTGGTGCGGGAGATGTTCCGCATCGCCGACGGTGAGGAACTCGGCTACGGCGACCCCGTGCTGCGCGGGCACTCCTTCGAGTTCCGGATCAACGGCGAGGACCCGGGCCGGGGTTTTCTGCCCGCGCCGGGCACCGTCACCGCTTTCGCCGCGCCGTCGGGGCCGGGGGTGCGGCTGGATGCCGGGGTGGAGTCGGGGTCGGTGATCGGTCCGGCCTGGGACTCGCTGCTGGCGAAGCTCATCGTCACCGGCCGCACCCGCCAGGAGGCCCTCCAGCGGGCCGCGCGTGCGTTGGAGGAGTTCCGGGTGGAGGGCATGGCCACGGCGATCCCCTTCCACCGCAAGGTGGTCACCGACCCGGCGTTCGCGCCGGAGTTGAGTGGTTCCACGGATGCGTTCACGGTGCACACGCGGTGGATCGAGACGGAGTTCGTCAACGACATCAAGGCGTTCACCGCGCCCTCGGATGTGGAGGGTGAGGAGGAGGCGGGCCGCGAGACGGTCGTCGTCGAGGTCGGCGGGAAGCGGCTCGAGGTCTCCCTGCCGGTCTCACTCGGCATGTCGCTGGCCCGCACCGGACTGGCCGCCGGCGCGAAGCCCAAGCGGCGGGCGGCGAAGAAGTCGGGGCCCGCGGCCTCGGGTGACACGCTCGCCTCGCCGATGCAGGGCACGATCGTGAAGGTCGCCGTCGAGGAGGGCCAGCAGGTCACCGAGGGCGACCTGATCGTCGTCCTGGAAGCGATGAAGATGGAACAGCCGCTCAACGCGCACCGGTCCGGCACCATCAAGGGCCTGTCCGCCGAAGTCGGCGCCTCCCTCACCTCCGGCGCGCCGATCTGCGAGATCAAGGACTGAGACCCATGGCAGCACTCTCCTACACCGATGCCGTGAACGAGGCACTCGAGCGCCTGCGTGGAGTGGGCTTCGAGCACGGCCCGAGGTTCGTCAACCACGCCCCGATGGCCGCCGAGGCTCTCGCCCACATGGGGTACACCGACGAGGTGCCCGGCTGGGTCGACCGCAATCTGCGCACCCGCACCTACCACGACGTGCCCGAGCTCCGATGGGCCATCGACCCGGCCGACCGGGCCGGATGGCAGGCGGCGCTGGGGGACTTCGCCCGGGTCGGCGACTGGACCGCCCTGTTCGAGCGGGAGTTGTCCGAGGACGAGTGGACCGAGGTGCTGGCCCGCTGGTGGCCCCGCCTGCTGCCCGGCATGTCGGGGGTGCTCACCCACGGCGTGATCCGCACCGCGCACGCGGTCCGCGCGGTGGCCGCGGCCGGCCCGGACAACCACAGACAACTGAGCGAACTGGCCCAGGGGTTGGGCTACTGGGCGGCCCGCTACGCGGGTCACGGCGCACCGGTGGACGACTCCGACTCGGGCGAACTCGCGGCGGACCCGGACCCGGACCCGGACCCGGACCCGGACGCGGGCGCGGATGCGAACACGGGCGCGGGCGCGTTGGGCGACGGGCGACGCGACGACGGCCGTAACCGCGACCGCGACCGCGACCGCGTCCACGACCATGGCGAAGGCGACGGTCACGACGATGGCGATGGCGACGGCCACGGACGTGACCCGGCCGCGCGGGCGCTGGACGAGCTGGTCGCGGAGTACTCGGGGATCTATGCCACCGTCGCGCAGCGTCATCCGATTCCGCTGATCCACTCGGTCACCGGCCCGGCCGCCGTCCGGCTGGTGATCGAGTACCTGCCGCCGGCCCAGCGGTGGCCCTCGTACCGGGTCGCCCGGTCCCTCAGCCGTACGATGCTCGACTGGTTCCAGGCCACCCCGCGCCCGCAGGCGCCGTTGCCCGAAGCCCCCGACGTCGACGAGGTGTTCGCGAACGCCGTCCAGATCGGCGACGAGCACGCCATCAAGCTCGCCGAGGTCGCCGTCCGCCACGAGGCGATCGCGCCCGACCCCCGCCACGCGGCGGCCGCCCAGATCGCGAACCAGGGCCTCGGCCGCCTCTACCTGTGAGCGTCGGCAGCACCCACCGGCCGACCGTGGCGACGCCCGACCGGCCGGCCTCGGTCATGCCCGACCGGGTCTGACCGGCGAGCCGCCGTGACGCCCGACCGCGCCCGACAGGCGGGTAGTCGTGATGCCCAACCGGGCCCGACCGGCGGGCCGCCGTCATGCCTGACCGGGCCCGGCAGACCGGCCTCGGTCATGCCCGACCGACCTCGGTCATGCCCGGCCGGCCTCGGTCATGCCCGACCGCGCCCGACCGGCCGGGGCCTCGGTCATGCCTGACCGGGTCTGACCGGCGGGCCGCTGTGATGCCCGACCGGGTCGCCCCGGCGAGCCGCCGTGACGCCCGACCGCGCCCGACAGGCGGGTCGGCGTGATGCCCAACCGGGCCTGACCGGCGGGCCGCCGTCATGCCCAACCGGGCCCGGCAGACCAGCCTCGGTCATGCCCACCCGGCCGGGCCACCCGGCCCGGCCGACCGGCCCGCCCGACCGGTCGCCGTCGCGTCTGACCGGACGGCGCCGGTCGCCCCGGCCACCCCCGATCGACCCGTTCTTCCCCGCTGACCCGTCTCTTCCCCGCCTGAAGCGCGGGTTCATCCCGAGGAGTGTCATGGACGCAACTGTCATCGTCGTGGGCGCCGGACCGGCGGGCATGATGCTCGCCGGGGAACTGCGCCTCGCGGGCGTCGGCGTCATCGTGCTGGAGAAGCTGCCGGCGCGCACCGGAGAGTCGCGCGGTCTCGGTTTCACCGCCCGCACCATGGAGGTCTTCGACCAGCGCGGACTGCTGTCCCGCTTCGGGGACATCGAGGTCAGCAACGTGGGCCACTTCGGCGGCCTGCCCGTGGACTTCGCGGTGCTGGACGGAGCGCACCAGGCCGCCAAGACCGTCCCGCAGTCAGCCACCGAGACCGTGCTCGAGGAGTGGGCCGCCCAGCTCGGCGCGGACATCCGGCGCAGCCACGAGGTCCTGTCCGTCACCGAGAAGGAGGACTGCGTGGAGGTGGAGGTGCGCGGGCCGGCCGGTGTGCGGCATCTGCGCGGCGAGTACCTCGTCGGCTGTGACGGCGGCCGGTCCACGATCCGCAAGACCCTCGGCTTCGACTTCCCCGGCACGGCGTCGACCCTGGAGATGTTCCTCGCCGACGTCCGGGGAATCACCCTGGAGCCCCGGATGATCGGCGAGACCCTGCCCGGCGGCATGGTCATGGTGGGCCCGCTGCCCGGCGGCGTCACCCGGCTGATCGTGTGCGAGCGCGGCACCCCGCCGCAGCGCCGGGAGAAGCCCCCGACCTGGGACGAGGTCGCCGCCGCCTGGCAGCGACTGACCGGCGACGACATCTCGCACGCCGAGCCGGTGTGGGTCTCCTCGTTCGGAGACGCGACCCGGCAGGTCACCGAGTACCGGCGGGGCCGGATCTTCCTCGCCGGAGACTCCGCGCACATCCATCTGCCGGCCGGCGGCCAGGGCATGAACACCAGCATCCAGGACGCGGTGAACCTGGGCTGGAAACTGGGCGCGGTGGCCCGGGGCAGGGCGCCCGAGGCGCTCCTCGACAGCTACCACGCCGAGCGCCACCCGGTGGGCAAGCGGCTGCTGATGAACACGCAGGCGCAGGGCCTGCTGTTCCTGTCCGGGCCCGAGGTGCAGCCGCTGCGGGACGTGCTGAACGAGCTGATCCGCTACCCCGAGGTCAGCAAGCACTTCGCCGCGATGGTCTCCGGCCTGGAGATCCGCTACGACCTCGACGGCGGCCCCCACCCGCTGCTCGGCCGGCGTCTGCCGGAGGTACGGCTGACCGGCGACAGGCTGGTCTCCTCCAGCACCGAGGCGCTGCGCGCGGCGCGGGGTGTGCTGCTGGACCTCACGGGCAACGAGGCGCTGCGCCGCCGGGCCACCCCCTGGCTGGACCGGATCGACGTCGTCACCGCCACTCCCGTACTGCCCGAGGGCAGCGCGCTGGCCGGAACCACGGCCGTCCTGGTCCGCCCCGACGGATACGTGGCCTGGGCCGCACCGGGCAGTCACGGCGATCTGCCGATGGCACTGGAGCGCTGGTTCGGCCCGGCCCGTTGACCGCCTCACGGGCGCCGTTGTCCGTGTCGCTGTCCGAACCCGTGCCGGCACTCCTCCCCGTCCCCTCCGTCCTCGCCGTCCGTCGAGCCGGCCGCCGGAACGTCACTTCACCCGCGTGCGGCACCCGCCCCGCCCGCCCACGAGTCCCGCCGAAGGAGACCCCCATGCACAGCACACTGATCGTGGCCCGGATGGACCCCGGCAGCCAGGCCGACGTGGCCCGGCTGTTCAAGGAGTTCGACGGCACCGAGATGCCGCACCTCATGGGCACCCGGCGCCGTCAGCTCTTCGCGTACCGCGGCCTCTACTTCCACCTCCAGGACTTTGACACCGACAACGGCGGTGAGCTGATCGAGGCGGCCAAGTCCGACCCGCGTTTCGTCGGGATCAGCGAGGACCTCAAGCCGTTCATCCAGGCCTACGACCCGGCCACCTGGCGGTCCCCGGCCGACGCGGTCGCCACACGCTTCTACGACTGGGAGGGCCGGGCGTGAGTGCCAGGCGAGTGGTCATCACGGGGGTCGGTGTCACGGCCCCCGGCGGAGTGGGCGCCGAGAACTTCTGGAGCCTGCTCAGCGAGGGACGTACGGCGACGCGCGCGATCACCTTCTTCGACCCGTCCTCGTTCCGCTCCCGGGTCGCCGCCGAGATCGACTTCGATCCGGAGGCACACGGGCTCGGCCCGCAGGAGATCCGCCGGATGGACCGGGCGGCACAGCTGGCCGTGGTGACCGCCCGTGAGGCGGTCGCCGACAGCGGACTGGACCTGGCCGCGGCGGACCCGTACCGGGTCGGCATCACGATCGGCAGCGCGGTCGGCGCGACCATGGGACTCGACGAGGAGTACCGGATCGTCAGCGACGGCGGCCGGCTGGCCCTGGTCGACCACGAGTACGCGGTCCCGCACCTCTACGACTACCTGGTGCCCAGCTCGATCGCGGCCGAGGTGGCGTGGGCGGCGGGGGCGGAGGGCCCGGCGACGGTGGTTTCCACCGGCTGCACCTCCGGCCTGGACTCGGTCGGCCACGCGGTCGAGCTGATCCGCGAGGGGTCGGCGGACGTCATGGTGGCCGGCGCGACCGACGCGCCGATCTCGCCCATCACCCTGGCCTGCTTCGACGCCATCAAGGCGACGACCCCGCGCAACGACGACCCCGAGCACGCCTCGCGACCCTTCGACGGGACCCGCAACGGCTTCGTGCTGGGGGAGGGTTCGGCGGTGTTCGTGCTCGAGGAACTGGAGAGCGCGCGCAGGCGGGGTGCGCACATCTACGCGGAGATCGCCGGCTACGCGTCGCGCTGCAACGCCTTCCACATGACGGGCCTGCGCCCGGACGGCGCGGAGATGGCCGAGGCCATCACGGTGGCGCTGGACGAGGCCCGGGTGAACCCCGACGCGATCGACTACGTCAACGCGCACGGCAGCGGCACCAAGCAGAACGACCGGCACGAGACGGCCGCCTTCAAGAAGAGCCTCGGCGAGCACGCCTACCGGACGCCGGTGTCCTCCATCAAGTCGATGGTCGGGCACTCGCTCGGGGCGATCGGTTCGATCGAGATCGCCGCCTCGGTGCTGGCCATGGAGCACAACGTGGTGCCTCCGACGGCGAACCTGCACACGGCCGACCCCGAGTGCGACCTGGACTACGTGCCGCTGGTCGCGCGGGAGCACCGTACCGACGCGGTGCTGACGGTCGGCAGCGGATTCGGCGGATTCCAGAGCGCGATGGTGCTGGCCCGCCCCGAGAGGAGTATGGCATGAGCTCGTCAATGCCGAAGGTCGTCGTGACGGGGCTCGGCATCGCCGCCCCCAACGGCCTCGGTACGGAGGACTACTGGGCGGCGACCCGGGCGGGCAAGAACGGCATCGCCCGCATCACCCGCTTCGACCCCTCCCGGTACCCGTCCCGACTGGCCGGCGAGATCCCCGGGTTCACCGCCGGGGACCACCTGCCCAGCCGGCTGACCGCCCAGACCGACCACATGACCCGGCTGGCCCTGGTCACCACCGACTGGGCGCTGGCCGACGCCGGCGTCACCCCCGCCGAACTGCCCGGATACTCCATGGGCGTGGTCACCGCGAGCTCCTCCGGGGGCTTCGAGTTCGGCCAGGGCGAACTCCAGAAGCTGTGGAGCCAGGGCAGCCAGTACGTGTCCGCGTACCAGTCCTTCGCCTGGTTCTACGCCGTCAACAGCGGCCAGATCTCCATCCGCAACGGCATGAAGGGGCCCAGCGGCGTGGTCGTCTCCGACCAGGCCGGCGGTCTCGACGCGCTGGCCCACGCCCGCCGTCAGATCCGCAAGGGCACCGACCTGATCGTCTCCGGGTCGATCGACGCCTCGATCTGCCCGTGGGGCTGGGTCGGACTCCTCGCCAGTGGCCGCCTGTCGACCAGCGAGGAACCCGACCGGGCCTACCTGCCCTTCGACGTGGCCGCCGCCGGACACGTGCCGGGGGAGGGCGGGGCGATCCTCATCCTCGAATCCGACGCGTCGGCCGAGCGGCGCGGGGCCCGCGTGTACGGCGAGATCGCCGGCTACGGCGCCACCTTCGACCCGGCCCCCGGCAGCGGCCGCCCGCCCGGTCTGCGCAAGGCGATCGAACTCGCCCTCGCCGACGCGGGCGCCGACGCCGGTGACGTGGACGTCGTCTTCGCCGACGGCGCCGCGATCCCCGAGCTCGACCGGTCCGAGGCCGACGCCCTCAACGACGTGTTCGGACCGCACGGCGTCCCGGTCACCGCCCCCAAGACGATGACCGGCCGCCTCTGCTCCGGCGCCGCCCCGCTGGACGTCGCCACCGCCCTGCTGGCCATCGCCGACGGGATCGTCCCGGCCACCACCAACGTCGACCCGGACGCCTCCTACGACCTCGACCTGGTCACCGGCCAGCCCCGGCCGGGCGAGCTCCGCACGGTCCTGGTCGTCGCCCGCGGACACGCCGGGTTCAACTCGGCGGCGGTGGTGCGGGCGGCGGCGTGACACCGCTCGCCCGGCGCCCGGCCGCCCCAGGACACCCGGCGCCCGGCCCGCCCCCATGACACCCGCCGCCCGGCTCGTACTTCCACTCCCACGCCCGAGCCGGGCGGCGGGCGTTTCGCCTGCCGCCTGTCAGTGCCCTCCGGACGGCGAAACGAGCTCGGCACGGGGACACCGGAACCGCCGGAGCCCCTTCCACCACGATGAAAGGACGCACGCGTGGCCACCCAGCCCTTCACCATCGAGGACCTCAAGCGGATCCTGCTCGAGGGAGCCGGCGCCGACGAGAACGTCGACCTCGACGGCGACATCCTCGACACGGAGTTCGAGGAGCTCAGCTACGAGTCCCTGGCGCTGCTGGAGACCTGCGGCCGGATCGAGCGCGAGTACGGCATATCGCTCGACGACTCCGTGCTGACCGAGGCCAAGACCCCCCGGGCGATGGTCGAGGCGGTCAACGCCCGCCTCGCCGACACCACCCCGGCGGCCGCCTGACCACCCGCCGGCGCGGCGTCCCCCTCCGACACCGCGCCGGCGGCTTCCCTGCCGACGCCGCCCCGACGGCCTTCCCGCCGAGGCGGCCACGGCGGCTGCCTCACCGACCGGCCCAGACGCCCACCGACCCGGGCCCCGCGCCACCGCGCCGGCGGCTTTCCCTGCCGAGCCGGCTACGGCGGCTGCCTCACCGACCGGCACCACGCACGGCCACCGCACCCCCTCCACCTCACCCCCCTGCCCACACACGCCTACAAGGGAGCACCAGACATGTCCGACATTCCCCAGCGGGTCGCCCTCGTTTCCGGGGCCACCAGCGGTATCGGTCTCGCGGTGGCACGGCTGCTGGCGGGCCAGGGGCACCGGGTCTTCATCGGTGCCCGCGACGCCGAGAACGTGGCCCGTACCGTCAAGCAGCTGCGCGAGGAGGACCTCGACGTCGAGGGTGCCGCCCTCGACGTGACCTCGCCGCTGTCGATCGAGACCTTCGTCCAGGCCGCCGTGGACCGCTTCGGCACCGTCGACGTCCTGGTCAACAACGCGGGCCGGTCCGGCGGCGGCGTCACCGCCGACATCGACGAGGAGCTCTGGTACGACGTCGTCGAGACCAACCTGAACGGCGTCTTCCGGCTCACCCGCGCCGTCCTGAACACCGGCGGCATGCGCCACAAGGACCGCGGTCGGATCATCAACGTCGCCTCCACCGCGGGCAAGCAGGGCGTGGTGCTGGGCGCCCCCTACTCCGCCTCCAAGCACGGAGTCGTCGGCTTCACCAAGGCCCTCGGCAACGAGCTCGCGCCGACCGGCATCACCGTCAACGCGGTGTGCCCCGGCTATGTGGAGACGCCCATGGCGCAGCGCGTGCGGGCCGGTTACGCGGCCGCGTACGACACGTCCGAGGACGCCATCCTGCAGAAGTTCACGGCGAAGATCCCCCTCGGCCGCTATTCCAGCCCCGAGGAGGTCGCCGGACTCGTGGGCTACCTCGCCTCCGACACGGCCGCCTCCATCACCGCGCAGGCGCTCAACGTCTGCGGCGGTCTCGGCAACTTCTGACCGGTCCGACACCCGTACCTTCCGAGGAGCACGCATGTCCGCATCCGAGCCGCGGGAAGTCGAGCACGAGATCACCGTCTCGGCCCCGGCCACCGCCGTCTACCGGCTGATCGCCGAGGTGGAGAACTGGCCGCGGATCTTCCCGCCGACCATCTACGTCGACCACCTGGAGCGTTCCGGCAACGAGGAACTGATCCGCATCTGGGCGACCGCCAACGGCGAGGCCAAGAACTGGACCTCGCGCCGCGTCCTGGACCCCGAGGGCCTCGGCATCACCTTCCGCCAGCAGGTCTCCACGCCCCCGGTCGCCACCATGGGCGGCACCTGGATCATCGAGCCGCTGTCCGAGACCGAGTCACGCATCCGGCTGCTGCACGACTACACGGCCGTCGACGACGACCCGGCGAGCCTGGCCTGGATCGAGGAGGCCGTGGACCGCAACTCCCGCTCGGAGCTCGCGGCCCTGAAGACCAACGTGGAACTGGCCACCGCCTCCGAGGAGTTGACCTTCTCCTTCGAGGACACGGTCGAGATCGACGGGTCCGCCAAGGACGCCTACGACTTCGTCAACGAGGCCGGCCTGTGGTCCGAGCGGCTGCCGCACGTGGCGACCGTACGGCTCACCGAGGACACCCCCGGCCTGCAGACGCTGGAGATGGACACCCGCGCCAAGGACGGCTCCGTACACACCACGAAGTCCTACCGGGTGTGCCTGGACGGCGAGAAGATCGCCTACAAGCAGACCACCCTGCCGGCGCTGATGACCCTGCACACCGGCTACTGGACGTTCCGCGAGACGGACACCGGCGCGACCGCCTCCTCGCAGCACACCGTCGTGCTGCGGCCGGAGAACATCGAGCGGATCCTCGGCCCCGAGGCGGGTGTGGACGAGGCCAGGGAGTACGTGCGCTCGGCGCTCAGCACCAACAGCCGCGCGACCCTGGGTCACGCCAAGAACCACGTCGAAGCGAGGCGCTGACCCGTGGCCGGTGCCGACGCTGTCGATACGCAGGTCGTGGTGGTCGGCGCCGGCCCCGTCGGGCTGATGCTCGCCGGAGAACTGTGCCTCGGCGGTGCCGACGTGACCGTACTGGAGCTGCTGGACGCGCCGACGACACAGTCGCGGGCGTCCACCCTGCACGCACGGACCATGGAGATCCTGCACCAGCGGGACCTGCTGGAGGGCCCCGGCGGGTTCGGCGACCCGCTGCCGCCGCACGAGCCGATGGGCCACTTCGGCGGCCTGCCGATGGACCTGCGGCTGCCCAGCCCCTACCCGGGGCAGTGGAAGGTGCCGCAGGTCCGCACCGAGGAACTGCTCGGTGCCCGCGCGGTCGAACTCGGGGCGCGGATCATGCGCGGATACCGGGTCGTCGGCCTGGAGCCGTACCCGCACCACATCGAGGTGGCGGCGGAGTACGGCGGGCGGCGGGAACGGTTCACCACGCGCTACGTCGTCGGCTGCGACGGCGAGGACTCGGCCGTACGACGGCTCGCGGGCATCGGCTTCCCCGGCAACGGCGCCGAACGGGAGCTGATCCGGGCCGACGTCGACGGCATCGAGATCCGCAACCGCCGCTTCGAGCGGCTGCCGAAGGGGCTCGCCATCGCCGCCCGGCGCGGCGACGGCGTCACCCGGGTGATGGTCCACGAGTTCGGCCGCCCGGCGCGCGCGAGCGGCGAGGCGTCCTCCGCGGACATCGTCGAGGCCTGGCGCAACGTCACCGGCGAGGACATCTCCGGCGGCACCCCGCTGTGGGTCAACTCCTTCGGCGACGCGTCCCGGCACGCGGAGCGCTACCGCGACCGTCGTGTGCTGCTGGCCGGCGACGCGGCGCACCAGCAGATGCCGATCGGCGGCCAGGCGCTCAACCTCGGCCTCCAGGACGCCGTCAACCTGGGCTGGAAGCTCGCCGCGACCGTGGTGGGGCAGGCCCCGGACGGGCTGCTCGACACCTACCACGAGGAGCGGCACGCCGTCGGGCGGCGGGTGCTGTCCCACATCCGGGCCCAGGCGCGGCTGCTGCTGGGCGGCCCGGAGGTGGAGGCCCTGCGCTCCGTCGTCGGCGAACTGACCGCCTACGAGCCGGTACGGGCCCACCTGGCCGGCACCATCAGCGGCCTCGACGTGCGCTACGAGACGGCGGCCGGCCACCCGCTGGTGGGCGCCCGCCTCCCGGAGGCCCAACTGCCCGGCTCCGCCGAGCCGTTCAGCGCGCTGGGCCTGCTGCGCACCGGGCGCGGACTGCTGCTCGTGCCGGCCCGGCAGGAGGAGCTGCGGCAGCGGATCGCCGACGTGGCCCGGCCGTGGGCCGCGACCGTCGACACCGTGACCGCGCTGCCCCCGGCGGAGGGCCCCCTGACAGAGGTCGCCGCGGTGCTCGTCCGCCCCGACGGCCACGTCGCCTGGGCCGGCGACTCGCCGGACGGCCTGGACGCGGCTCTCGGCCGCTGGTTCACCCCCGGCGGCCCGCGGGACACGCTCCCGCGCGCACACCCCCACGCAACGCACGCACACGTCAACGGCAGGAGAAGGAACATGGGTGACCTCACCGGCAAGACCGCGCTCGTCACCGGCGCGAGCCGCGGGATGGGCCGGGCCACCGCCGAACGCCTGGCCCGGGACGGCGCGCTCGTCGCCGTGCACTACGCCACCAACGAGGACGCGGCCGCCGAGGTCGTCGCCGGGATCGAGAAGGACGGCGGGCGGGCGTTCGCCGTACCGGCCGAACTCGACGCACCCGGCGGCGTGCACGAGCTGTTCCTCGGCCTGGAGCGGGGACTCAAGGAGCGCACCGGCTCCACCGTGCTCGACATCCTGGTCAACAACGCCGGGGTGATGGGCGGGGTGAAGCCCGAGGACACCACGCCGGATCAGTTCGACCGGATCTTCGGCGTGAACGCCAAGGCGCCGTTCTTCATCATCCAGCGGGCGCTCGCCGACATCCCCGACGGCGGCCGGATCGTGAACATCTCCTCCGGGCTGACCCGGTTCGCCAACCCCGACGAGATCGCGTACGCGATGAGCAAGGGCGCCGTGGAGCAGCTCGCGCTGCACTTCGCCAAGGCGCTCGGGCCGCGCGGGATCACCGTCAACAGCGTGGCCCCCGGCATCACCCGCAACGGCAACCCGGTGTTCGACATCCCGGAGGCCGTCGAGGCGATGGCGGGCCTGTCCACCTTCAACCGGGTCGGCGAACCGCAGGACGTCGCCGACGTCATCGCCTTCCTCGTCTCCGACGACGCCCGCTGGGTCACCGGCTCCTTCGTCGACGCGAGCGGCGGAACCCTCCTCGGGTGACGCCGTGACCACGTCGTATCCCTCCGCGACGGCCACCGCCGAGCTCGCCGCCGGGCGGTGGGGCGCACGGCTGTGGGCCCTGCTGTTCGTCCTCGCCGGCAACATGCTCATCGACGCGCTCGAAGTGTCCGTGGCGGTCGTGGCGCTGCCCGCGATCGGCACGGACCTCGGGCTGCCGCTGACCGCCGTGCAGTGGACGATGACCGGTTTCGCCGTCGGCTTCGGCGGGCTGATGCTCTTCGGCGCCCGCGTCGTGAGCCTGCTGGGGCGCCGCCGGGTCTACCTGGCGGCGCTCCTCGCCTTCGCGGCCGCCTCCCTGCTGAGCGCGTTCGCCCAGGAACCCTGGCTGCTGGTCGCCACTCGCCTGGTCAAGGGCTTCTGCGCGGCGCTCACCGCGCCCACCGGCCTCGCCATCATCTCCACCGCCTTCCCCGAAGGCCCGCCCCGCAGCCGGGCGTTGTCCGTCTACACCCTGTTCGGCGCGGTCGGCTTCACCACCGGCCTGCTCCTCTCCGGCTGGCTCACCGGCTACAGCTGGCGGCTGACCTTCGCCTTCCCGGCACCGGTCGTGCTGCTGCTCTTCGCCCTCGGCCTGCGCCTGATCCCCGACAGCGACACGGCACCCGGGGCAGCACCCGGCATGCACCGGCGCTACGACGTGACGGGCGCCGTCACCTTCACCGGCGCCCTGCTCGCCCTCGTCCAGGGCATCACCGCCCTCCCGGCCCACGGCTGGGCCGATCCCCGGTCCGGCGGAGCCCTGCTGGCCGCCGCGACGCTGCTCGCGCTGTTCGTCGCCGTCGAACGCACCGCGCCCGCACCGCTGGTGCGGTTCGGCGCGCTGCGCGGCGGACCGATGCTCCGCTCGGCCCTTGGCGCGGCCTGTCTCAACGGGTCGTATCTCGGGCTGCTGTTCGTCCTCGTCCACCAGTTGCAGACGGTCGCCGGCTGGTCGCCGCTGCGCTGCGCGCTGGCCCTCGGACCGGCCGCCGCCCCGCTCGCGGTCACCGCGCTGCTGTCCGGCCGGCTCGTCACCCGCTTCGGCGCCCCGCGGCTCATCGCGGCCGGCGCGGTCCTCCCCCTCGCGGGCTACCTGCTCCAGCTGCGCACGTCCTGGCCGCTCGACTACCCGGGGCTGCTGCTGCCCACGCTGCTGCTGGTGGGGGCCGGCTTCGTGCTGTCCTTCGCCGCGCTGAACACGCAGGCCACCGCGTGGCTGCCGGCCGCCGAACGCGGCGCGGGCAGCGGCCTCTACCAGACGGCCGTACAGACCGGTGCGGCCCTGATTCCGGCGCTCACCGCCGCCCTGCTCACGGCCGCCACCCCGGCGCACGCCACGGCCGCCGAGGCCGTGGCGGCCTGCCGGCCCGCGCTCGTCCTGGTCGCCGCACTCGGCGGACTCGGACTCCTCGTGGGCCTTCGCGGCCTCACCCGCACCGCCGTACCGCGCCGCCCTCCCGTACCTCCCACCCACTCCACGACGGGGAACGATCATGGACCAGACGACGAAGACCTGGATCTTCGACGACCTTGACGATCTCGACGACCTGGACTACGAGTTCGAGCAGGACCACGTGGTGGACGTGGTGCCGCCGAGCCTGGGGCAGCTGGCCTCCTGCGGCCTCACCGAACGCACCCGGCTCATCGACGCCTACGTACGGGCCGAACTCGCCCGTGTGCTGCGGGTGGAGCCGCACACCATCGACACCGTGGGCCGCCCCATGAACAGCCTCGGCATCGGCTCCATCACCGGCCTCGAACTCCAGCGCCGGATGGAGGCCGTCCTCCAGGTCGACGTCAACCTCAACATGCTGCTGCGCGCCAACAGCGCCGCCGAACTGGTCGACTGCCTGGCCGGACAGCTCGGCCCCGAGGACAACCCGCACAAGCACGCCGGCGAGATCGAGCACCTCGTCTCGCACGACCTGCCGGGCACGGCGTGAGCGGGGACCTGCTCGTCCGCGGGGGGCCGGCCACCGACGCGGCCCGGCTGCCCGTCCCCGGCCGGCTCGACGTGTGGCTGCTGCGCCGGCCCCGGCTCGACTCGGCGGCCGAACAGCTGGAGCTGACCGAGCTCAGCGACGCCGAACGCAGGCGCACCGCCTCCTTCGTGCGCCCCACGGACGGCATCACCTACGCCTCCGCGCACGTCGCCCTGCGCCGGCTGCTCGGCGCCTACCTGGGCCGGGCCCCGCGGGACGTGCCGTTCGTGCGGGAGCCCTGCCCCGGCTGCGCCAAACCGCACGGGCGGCCCGCCGTCGCCCACCCCGGCCCGCCGCTGCACTTCTCCCTCGCCCACAGCCACGGCATGGCCGCCATCGCCGTCTCCACCACGGTGATCGGCGTCGACGTGGAGCGGCTGCCCCGCGACGAGACCGTCGAGGTGTGCGCCCCCGCCCTGCACCCGGGGGAACGGGAGGAACTCGCCGGCCTCGCCGGCCAGGCCAAGCGCGAGGCGTTCGGCCGGATGTGGACCCGCAAGGAGGCCTACCTCAAGGCGCTCGGCACCGGCCTGTCCCGCGATCCGGGCCAGGACTACCTCGGCTCCGACGCCCACCGCAGGCCGGCCGGCTGGACCCTCCTGGACCTGCCGGCCGGCCCCCGGCACAACGCCGCCGTCGCGGTGCTCGGCACCGAGGCGCCCCGGGTCGGGGTGCGCTGGCTGCCCCCGGAGGCACTGTTCGCCGGCGGCACGGTGGACCTCGACGCCGTCGACCCGGGCGTCGCCGCCACGACCACGCAAGGACCTGACAGGGGAGCGTGACCCAGATGTCGACCGACCAGACCGGCACGGCACAGACCGCCGCCGCCCGGCCCAGCCTGCGCGACCGCGAACACCGCGGCCAGTGGAGCGCCCTGGAACGGGTGGAGGAGCTCGGCCTGATCAAACAGGCCGCCGCCCACGGCGACCCGCTGGCCACCGAGCGCCAGCACGCCAAGGGCAAGCTCACCGCACGCGAACGCATCGAACTACTCCTCGACGACGGCTCGTTCAACGAGGTCGAGAGCCTGCGCCGGCACCGCGCCTCCGGCTTCGGACTGGAGCGCAAGCGGCCCTACACCGACGGTGTGGTCACCGGCTGGGGCACGGTCGAGGGCCGTACCGTCTTCGTGTACGCCCACGACTTCCGCATCTTCGGCGGCGCCCTCGGCGAAGCCCACGCGCAGAAGATCCACAAGATCATGGACATGGCCCTGGCGGCCGGGGCACCCCTGGTGTCGCTGAACGACGGCGCGGGCGCCCGGATCCAGGAGGGCGTCAGCGCGCTGGCCGGCTACGGCGGCATCTTCCAGCGCAACACCCGGGCCTCCGGCGTCATCCCGCAGATCAGCGTGATGCTCGGCCCGTGCGCGGGCGGCGCGGCCTACTCGCCGGCCCTCACCGACTTCGTCTTCATGGTCCGCGACATCTCCCAGATGTTCATCACCGGACCCGACGTGGTGCGGGCCGTGACCGGCGAGGAGATCAGCCAGAACGACCTCGGCGGCGCCGACGTCCACGCCACCACCTCCGGGGTCGCCCACTTCGCCTACGACGACGTCCGCAGCTGCCTGGAGGACGTGCGGTACCTGCTGTCCCTGCTGCCGTCCAACAACCGCGAACTCCCGCCCACCGCCAAGGGCGACGACCCCGCCGAGCGGCGCACGGACCCGCTGCTGGAGCTCGTCCCCGAGGACCCGAGCCGGGTCTACGACATCCGGGGCGTCATCGAGGAGATCGTCGACGACGGCGAGTACTTCGAGATCCAGCCGGGCTGGGCGACCAACATGGTGTGCGCGCTGTCCCGGCTGGACGGCGAGGTCGTCGGCATCGTCGCCAACCAGCCCGCCTCCTTCGCCGGCGTCCTCGACATCGACGCCAGCGAGAAGGCCGCGCGGTTCGTGCAGTTCTGCGACGCCTTCAACATCCCGCTGGTCACCCTGATCGACGTGCCGGGCTTCCTGCCCGGCGTGGACCAGGAGCACAACGGCATCATCCGGCGCGGCGCCAAACTGCTGTACGCCTACTGCAACGCCACCGTGCCGCGCATCTCCCTGGTGCTGCGCAAGGCCTACGGCGGCGCCTACATCGTCATGGACTCCCGGTCCATCGGCACCGACCTGGCGCTGGCGTGGCCGTCCAACGAGATCGCGGTCATGGGCGCCGAGGGCGCGGCCAACGTCATCTTCCGCCGCGAGATCGCCGCCTCCGACGATCCCGACGCCACCCGGGCGCAGAAGATCAAGGAGTACCAGGCGGAGCTGATGCACCCGTACTACGCGGCGGAACGCGGCCTCGTCGACGACGTCATCGACCCGCGCGACACCCGCCGGGCGCTCGTGCGGGCGCTGGCGATGCTGCGCAGCAAGCAGGCCGACCTGCCGTGCCGCAAGCACGGCAACCCGCCGCAGTGAGCGGGGCCGACGGCGAGCGGGACGCGCTGGTCATCCGCGTCGTCAAGGGACAGGCCACGGCCGCCGACATCGCCGCCCTCACCACGGTGCTGCTGGCCCGCGCCGCCGCCCTGGCCGCGGGCGGGCCGTGCCTGCAGGACCGTACGCCCACCGCCGGCTGGCGCCGCCCGGAACGCAACCCCGCCCACCGGGACCCGCGCGCCTGGAGCGCCTCCGGCAGCCGGGGCGCGTAGCAGCAGTACCCCTTCCGAGAAACGGAGCCCCGTACATGACCGCCCCGCCCCTCGAACAACCCGCCACCGCCGGCGCCCCCACCGCCGGCGTCACGGTGCCCGAGACCGAACTCGCGGCCCTGCGCGAGCAGGTGCGGACCCTGACCGACCGGGCCGAGCTCGCCGAACTGATCGACCGCTACGTCACCCTGCTCGACACGCAGGACGAGCACGGCTTCGACGACACCTGGACGCGTGGCGTCTTCACCGACGACTGCCAGCTGGAGTTCCCCGTCGGCAGGGCGTCCGGCCTGGACGGGCTCGCCGCCTTCCACCTCGAGAAGAAGTCGCGCTTCGCCCGCACCCACCACGTCGCCGCCACCTACGGCATCCACCTCGACGGCGACACGGCCCGCCTGCGCGCGCACCTCGTCGCCTCGCACGTACACCACGACGACGGCCCGGACCCCGGCGGCCGCTTCGACATCGGCGGCTACAGCGAGGGCGAGGCCGTGCGCACCCCGGACGGCTGGCGGCTGCACCGCTGGACGTTCCACCTCGTCTGGTCCGCGGGAGCCGGCCCCCGTCCGGGACCGGAGCCGCGCGCACTGCGCAACTCGCAGCCGCGGCCACGCACCTGACGACAAGGCAGTCCACCGACGAAGGGAGAGACCGTGTCAGGAATACCCACCACCCCGCAGGCCATGGAGGCGTTCCTCTGCCGCAACCTGGCGTCCTATCTCGACATCCCCCCGGCCCACCGGATCCACCGCGACCGGCCCCTCTACAGCCAGGGAGTCGACTCCCTCACCGCGCTGTCCCTCCAGCGCAGGCTGGAGCGGGACCTGCACATCCCGGTCCCGGCGAGCTATCTGCTGAGGGAGAACTCGGTCAGTGAACTGGCCGCCGTACTGGCCGATCTGATGCGGCGATCGACGGCGCCCCAAGGGAGCGGGGTGGCGGCGGCCTGAGCGGAATGTCCGAATCCTATTGCTCTCGAAGGCGCGTTTGAGGACAGTGGTGCCCGCACTTCTCGTGAACGTCCGGTGATCGCCTCGTGCGCACGGCGTGTGCGCGCACCTTCCTGACCGTGTCGGCGAAAGGCTGTCGTTGAGACCTGAACGGATCCTCGTGGCGGGCGGGACCGGCTTCGTCGGCTCCCACGTCGTGCCCCTGCTCCGGACGGCCGCGGCGGCCTCGCCGCGGGGTCCCCTCGTACGGCTGCTCACCCACCGCCGCCCCGCGCCCGGCCGGGACACCGGCGAGGTGGAGACCGTGCACGGCGACCTCGCCGACCCCGGCACACTGCGCGGGGTGTGCGAGGACGTCACCACCGTCCTGCACCTGGCGGCCCGGATCGGCGGCAGCGAGGCGGACTGCCGGGCCGTCAACCACGAGGGCACCCGCGCCCTCCTCGCCGAGGCCCGGCGGGCCGGCGTACGCCGCTTCGTCCAGCTCGGCACGGCCGCCGTCTACGGCGACGGACCGCACAGCGGCGAGCCCGAGGGCCGGCTGCCCGAGACCCCCGTCTCCCCGACCAGCGTCACCCGGCTCGCCGGCGAACGGCTCGTGCTCGCCGCCGGCGGGACGGTGGTACGCCCCTACCTCGTCTACGGCGAGGGCGACACCTGGTTCGTCCCCGCGCTCCTCCGACTGCTCCGCCGGCTGCCGCACTGGGTCGACGACGGCGCCGCCCGGCTGTCCCTGATCTCCGCACCCGCCCTGGCCGGCGTCCTGGCCGAACTCGCCCTCGCCCCGCACCCGCCCGCCGGCCCGGCGCCGCGACCCGGCCGCGTCCTGCACGCCGCCCACCCGCGGCCGGTGTCCGCCCGCGAACTGGTCACCACGGTCTGCCGCGCCCTCGACCTGCCGCTGCCGACCGGCACGTTGAGCGGCCACGAGGCGCTGTCCCACCTCGCGGCGACCGACGAGCACGTCTTCCGCCGCCACCTGGCCCTCCTCACGGTGGACCGCTGGTACGCCACAGACCACCTCTGGTCCCTGATCTCCACACCCCCCGGCCCCCCCTTCACCACAGACTTCCCCACCCACGCCCCCTGGTACCGCCACACCCTCCTGGAACCCCACCCAGCGCCCTGAAAAAGGGGCGCGGGGAACGGCGCGCTCAGCCCCCACGCACCGGCAGTTGAGGCACGACCGACAAGGCGGCTTCGCCGCCAAAGGGGGCGCGGGGAACGGCGCGCTCAGCCCCCACGCACCGGCAGTCGAGGCACGACCGACAAGGCGGCTTCGCCGCCGAAGGGGGCGCGGGGAACGGCGCGCTCAGCCCCCACGCACCGGCAGTCGAGGCACGACCGACAAGGCGGCTTCGCCGCCAAAAGGGGTGCGCTCACCCCCGCAACGCCCGCCGCACCCCCCGCACCAACGCCTGCGCCCGCAGATCCGCCGTCACGCTCCTGCGGAACCCGTTCGTCACATAGCCGAACGCGATCCCCGACTCCGGGTCGGCGAAGCCGAGGGCGCCGCCGCGGCCGGGGTGGCCGAAGGAGGCGGGGGAGAGCAGCGGCGAGGCGGCGCCGTGCAGCATCCACCCGAGGCCGAAGCGCGTGTTGACCACCAGCACCCGGTCCGGCCCCGCGGACCGCTCGGCCCGGGCCCGCTCCATGGTCCCGGGCGCGAACAGCCGTACTCCGCCGTCCACTTCGCCGATGAGCGAGGCGTAGAAGCGGGCCAGGCCGTCCGCCGTGGCGATGCCGTTGGAGGCGGGCAGGACGGCCGCACGGTAGGCGGGGTCGTTCTCGTCCGGCAGTGGGGTGATCGCGGCGAAGGCGCGGCGGGTGAGGGATTCCGGGTCGGCGTAGGCCTCGGTGACCGCCCGCTTCGGCCGCGTCCGCAGGCCGCCCGCCGGCTCCGGCGCCTCGGTCTCCGCCACCCTGCCCACCCGCGGGCGTTCGCCGTCCGGCAGTCCGAGCCACAGGTCCGCGCCGACCGGCCCGGCGATCTCGTCCGCGATCCACGCGCCGACCGAGCGGCCGGTGACCCGCCGCACGAGCTCACCGGTCAGCCAGCTGTACGTCTGCGCGTGGTAGCCGTGGTCCGTGCCCGGCTCCCAGGCCGGCGCCTGCGCCGCGACCGCCGCGGCGCCGAGCACCGGGTCGGCGGCCTGCGCGGGCGTCAGCGGCCGGTCGAGGACGGGTACGCCCGCGCGGTGCGCGAGCAGGTGCCACACCAGCGTCCGTTCCTTGCCCGCCGCCTTGTACTCGGGCCAGTACGCGCCCACCGGCGCGTCCAGGTCGAGCTCCCCGCGCTGCCACAGCAGCAGGAGTACGGCCGCGGCCACGCCCTTGGTCGCCGAGCGCACGATCTGGGCGGTGCCCCGCTCCCAGGGCGCGGGGC
Source organism: Streptomyces sp. NBC_00289 (assembly GCF_041435115.1). Lineage (NCBI taxonomy): Bacteria > Bacillati > Actinomycetota > Actinomycetes > Kitasatosporales > Streptomycetaceae > Streptomyces > Streptomyces sp. NBC_00289. The sequence continues at coordinate 5,893,215 of NZ_CP108046.1, forward strand.
CGTCGACGTCCCTGGTGCCGCCCCACAGGTCGACGACCTTGCGCCCGTCGCGGTAGACGGCGACGGCCGCGCCCCGGTCCCCGAGCACCTCGAAGTTCGCCGCGAACGCCTCCCCGACCGGCTCGAAGCCCTCGGCCACCACGCCGTTCACGTCCACGTCCGCGCTCCCTGTCAGCTCACCTTCGACAGCGTGTGCAACCCGTGCGCACGGCCTGCGATTCCGGCGCCGGGCTAGCCCAGCAGAATCGTTACGTCGATATTCCCGCGGGTCGCGTTCGAGTACGGGCAGACCTCGTGGGCCGCGTCCACCAGCTTCGCCGCGATCTCCGCGTCGAGGACCGGGAGCGAGACGCTGAGGGCGACCGCGAGGCCGTAGCCGCGCTGCTTGTTGGGGCCGAGGCCGACCTTCGCCGCGACCGTGGACCCGGTCAGGTCCAGGCCCTCGCGGCGGCCCACCAGGACCAGCGCGTTGTGGAAGCAGGCGCTGTAGCCGGCCGCGAACAGCTGCTCGGGGTTGGTGCCGTTGCCGTCGCCGCCCAGCTGCGGCGGCATCGCGACCTTCAGCTGGAGCCGGCCGTCCTGACTGGTGACGTAGCCGTCCCGGCCGCCGTGCGCGGTCGCCTCGGCGACGTACACGATCTTCGACGGGCGGGTGTCCACAGCGGTGTCGTCAGTCATGACCGGCCTCCCCCAGAAGCAGTGCGCACAAATACATCGTGCACAAGGTACTGGGTGGTAGGTCGGCTGTCCCCACCAGGGGGTGGCGACCACGGGTAACGCGACGTCAGCGGGTGCGCTCGGCCGCCGCCCCCGCCCGTTCCGCGAGCCGCCACAACTCCTCGCGCAGCCGCGCGACCTCCCCGTCCGCGAGCTCCGTGGCCGTCAGCAGCGCGCCGGGCACCCCCGCCGCGCGCTCACGGAGTTCCTCCGCGCGCCCCGTGCACGCGACCAGCACCGAGCGCTCGTCGTGGGTCGCGCGCTCCCGTCGTACGAGACCCGCGGTCTCCAGCCGCTTCAGCAGCGGCGACATCGTGCCGTAGTCGAGCCGCAGCGCCGCCGCCAGCTCCTTGACCGTGGTCTCGCCGCGCTCCCACAGCACCAGCAGGACGAGGTACTGGGGATAGGTGATGCCGAGTTCGTCGAGCAGCGGGCGGTACGCGGCCGTCACCGCGCGCTGGGCGGCGTACAGCGCGAAGCACAGCTGGTCGTCGAGAAGCAGCGAGGCGTGGCCCTTGGTCGTCTCCTCGTTCGTCACGCGCCCATTGTCACGGACGGCCGTCGGTCACCGCCGCGGAACGCGGATCGAACCCGAACGGCAGCTCCAGCCGGTGGGCGCGCATCAACTCGTCGTCCGAGAGCAGCTCCGCCGTCCGCCCGTCCGCCACGATGGCGCCGTCGCTCAGGATCAGCGAGCGCGGGCACAGCTCCAGCGCGTACGGCAGGTCGTGGGTGACCATCAGCACCGTCACGTCCAGGGACCGCAGGATGTCGGCGAGTTCGCGGCGGGAGGCGGGGTCGAGGTTGGAGGACGGCTCGTCCAGGACGAGGATCTCCGGCTCCATGGCCAGCACGGTCGCCACGGCCACCCGGCGCCGCTGCCCGAAGGAGAGGTGGTGCGGGGGCCGGTCCTTGAACTCCGCCATGCCGACCAGCGCGAGGGCCCGGTCCACCCGCGCCTCCAGCTCCGGCCCCTTCAGCCCGGCCGCCGCCGGCCCGAACGCCACGTCCTCCCGGACGCTCGGCATGAAGAGCTGGTCGTCCGGGTCCTGGAAGACGATGCCGACCTTGCGCCGGATCTCCGCCATGTCCCGCTTGCCGACGGGCAGCCCGGCGACGTGCACCGTGCCCGTGCCGCCGCTCAGGATGCCGTTGAGGTGCAGCACGAGGGTCGTCTTGCCGGCGCCGTTCGGCCCGAGCAGCGCGACCCGTTCGCCGCGCGCGATGGTGAAGTCGACGCCGAACAGGGCCTGGTGCCCGTCCGGGTAGGCGAAGGCGAGGCCGGAGACCTCGAGGGAAGCAGTCACAGGGCCCATCCCAGCAGACAGACGACGAGGGCGGCGAACGGCAGGGTGAGGGCGTACGACCACTGCGCCCGGGACGCGGTCACCTCGTCGATGACCGGCATCGAACCGGCGTACCCCCGGCTGACCATGGCCAGGTGCACGCGCTCGCCGCGTTCGTAGGAGCGGATGAACAGCGCGCCCGCCGACTTGGCGAGCACCCCCCAGTGCCGTACGCCCCGCGCCTCGAAACCGCGCGACTCGCGGGCGATCCGCATGCGGCGCATCTCGTCGGTGATGACGTCGCCGTAGCGGATCATGAAGGACGCGATCTGCACGAGCAGCGGCGGGAGCCGCAGCCGTTGCAGGCCGAGCAGGAGCTCACGCAGTTCGGTGGTGGAGGCGAGCAGCACGGAGGCGGCGACGCCCAGGGTGCCCTTGGCGAGCACGTTCCAGGCGCCCCACAGCCCGTTGACGCTCAGCGACATCCCGAGCACGCCGACCCGCTCGCCCTCCGCCACGAAGGGCATCAGGACGGCGAAGGCGACGAACGGCACCTCGATCAGCAGCCGCTTGAGCAGGAAACCGGCGGGCACGCGGGCCGCGAGGGCGACGCAGGCGAGCAGGACGGCGTACAGCCCGAAGGCCCACATCGCCTCGCGCGGGGTCGACACCACGACCACCACGAACGCGAAGGTGGCGGCGAGCTTGGTGTGCGGCGGCAGCCCGTGCACGGGCGAGTGCCCGTGCCGGTAGAGCCGGTGCGCGTGTCCGGCGCCCACGTCAGAGGCCCGTGCTCACGGGCGAGGCGTCCTGGGTACGGCGCCTGCGCACCGCCCAGAACACGGCGCTGCCGCCGACCACGGTGACACCGACGCCGATCACGCCCGCGAGACCGCCGGAGAGGCGGGCGTCGGAGACGTCCTTGACGCCGTAGTCGGCGAGCGGGGATTCCGCCGACGCGTGCTTCTCGGCCTTCCGGTCGATGCCCTTGTCGGCCGCGACCTTCTCCAGGCCGTCCGGGTCGGCGGAGGCGTAGAAGCTCACGAACCCGGCGAGGACGAGCGAGGTGACCAGGCCGACCGCCCACACCGTGCGGTGGGAGCGGGCGGCCACCGGGACGGGCTCGGCGTCCGGCGCGTCGACGAGTTCGCCGTTCACCCGCAGCTTCAGCTTCTGCTGGAGCCCGCGAGCCCCGTACACCAGGTCCGGGCGTACGGCGACGACGGCGCCGACGGTCAGCGCGGTGATCGCCGCCTCGCCGGTGCCGATGAGGACGTGCACGCCGATCATGGCGGTCGCGACCTTGCCGATCGAGACGTCGGTGGTGCCGCCGACGGCGTAGATCAGGGTGAAGGCGACGGCCGCGGCCGGCACGGAGAGGAGCGCGGCGACGAAGGAGGCCACGGTGATCGAGCGGCGCTTGCGAGGCAGCACCTTCACCAGCCCGCGGAAGACCGCGTAGGCGACCACCGTCGTGACGATCGCCATGTCCGTGATGTTCACGCCGAGCGCGGTCAGGCCGCCGTCGGCGAACAGGATGCCCTGCATCAGCAGGACCACGGAGACGCACAGCACCCCGGTGAAGGGGCCGACGAGAATCGCGGCGAGCGCGCCGCCGAGCAGATGGCCGCTGGTCCCCGCCGCGACAGGGAAGTTCAGCATCTGCACGGCGAAGATGAACGCCGCCACCAGACCGGCCAGCGGCGCGGTGCGTTCGTCCAGTTCGCGGCGCGCGCCGCGAAGGCTCACGGCGACGGCGGTCGCGGCGACGAGCCCGGTCGCGGCGGAGATGGGCGCGTTGATGAATCCGTCAGGCACATGCACCGTTCGATGATAGTGGCTTGTTGCGAACTCCTTGCAAGAGCGAGGTACTCGTCATGTTTCGCGCCTGCGCAATCTGCCGTAGATGCGGAATCTCCTGCCACGAGGGGCGAGATCCGGGGAATGTGCGACATTGGAGAGGAAGCGGTTGCACAGCTTCCGCACAGGTCACTCACTGTAAGGGGCCGTCCGATGTCCGTAGTCGAGCAGTACGCGCGAGCACACATCGTCACCACCGACGCGGACATCCCCGAGGACGAACACGAGGCCGCCGTTCCCGTCGTCCTGCGCTACGACCCCGACGCCGACCCCCGCTCGGTGCGCGTCGGACTCCCCGGCACCCATGAGTGGACCCTCTCCCGGACGCTCCTGGAACAGGGGCTGCGCGCCCCCGCCGGCAGCGGAGAGGTCCGCGTGTGGCCCTGCGGGCGCGTGCAGGCCGTCGTCGAGTTCCACTCGGCACACGGCGTCTCGGTGGTGCAGTTCGAGTCGAAGACGCTGGTGCGGTTCCTGCGCCGGACCTACATGACCGCGGAGCGGGTCCCGGGCTGAGGAGCCGTCAGCCGCCCGTCTTCAGCAGCGCCGCCACGATCGGGCCCGCCGTGTCCCCGCCGTGCCCGCCCGCCTGGACCACGCCCGCGGCCGCCAGGTCGCCCCGGTACGCGGTGAACCAGCCGTTCGGCTTCTTCTGGCCGTCGACCTCCGCCGAGCCCGTCTTCGCGCCGTAGCCCGGGCCGAGGCCCGCCATCGCCTTGGCCGCCGTACCGTACGCGGCCGTGTACTGCATGACTTCCTTGAGCTCGGCCTGCGTCTTCGACGACATCGTGCGCGAGGCCTTCGCGAGGGTGCGGTGGTCCACCGTCGGGGACACCAGGTACGGCTGGTGGAAGACGCCCGACGCCACCGTCGACGCCACCGACGCCATGTTCAGCGGGTTCATGCGCACCCCGCCCTGACCGATCAGCGAGGCGCCCATCTGCGCGCCGCTCTGCACCGGGACCGAGCCGTCGAACGAGGGGACGCCGATGGCCCAGTTGTTCAGGCCGAGGCCGTAGACCTGCTGGGCCTCCTTCGTCAGGTCGCTGTCGGACAGCTTCGGCGCGAAGTTGATGAAGGCGTTGTTGCAGGAGGCACCGAAGCTCATCTTGAACGTGCCCTGCTTGATCTCGGAGTCGGCGTCGTTGTGGAACGTCCAGCCGGCGAGCTTGTACTTCTTGGGGCAGGGGTGGGACGCGCCCGGGCTGGTCAGGTCCTTCTCGAACAGCATGGTCGACGTCACGATCTTCATCGTGGAACCGGGCGCGAGGGAGCCCTGGAAGGCGGTGTTGAAGCCGTGGGAGGTGTTCGCGACGGCGAGGATCTCGCCCGTCGACGGGCGCATCACCACGACGGAGGCGCGCTTGCGTTCGCTCACCTGCTGCTCGGCCGCCGCCTGCAGGGTCGGGCTCAGCGTGGTCTTCACCTCGCCCGGCGTGCCCTTGCTCAGCTCGAGCAGGGTCTTGTCGGACGACTTGGCCGACTTCGACGACGTGCCCCGGACGACCCGGAGTTCGACCCCCGCCCTGCCGCCGGCCGTCTTGCCGAACTTCTCCCTCAGCCCGTCCAGCACGGTGCCGAGCGACGGGTACTTCGCCGCGGTGATCTTCCCGCCGTCCCGGTCGAGCGCCGTGACCGGCGGTGTCCCGGACTCCCCGGTGACCAGGGTGTCGCCGTCCTTCAGATCGGGGTGGACGACGGCGGAGTGCCAGTCCACCAGCGGCTTGCCGTCCTCCGCCCGCCGTACGACCGTCAGCGCGCTGTCGTACGTCAGCGGCTTGCTGGTGCCCTTGTACGACACCGTCGCCTTCACGGAGAAGGGCACCTTGGCGCCGGTGCGGGCGCCCTCGGTGAGGGTGACGCCCTTGATGCGGGCGTCCTTGGCGTAGCCGGTGAGCAGGGCGGTGGCCGCCGCGCTGTCGTCCGTGGCGGCCGCGGCCTGCGTGACCTTGCCCTGCTGCCACGCGGTCAGGAAGTGCTCGGCGGTGGTCCGCACCTCCGTCGCCGACAGCGGGCCGGTCCTGACGGCCTTCGCCTTCTGCGCGGCGGACGTGGACGACCCCTCGTCGGCCGCCGCCCCGCCGCCGTACAGCGCGTAGGCGCCGAAGCCCACGCCGCCGACGACCACGGCGATCACCCCGCCGACCACGGCAGGTCTCGTCTTCCGTCGCTCGGCGACGCGCCCTCGCTTGCCCACAGCCTTCGATCCTCCGCGATCCACGGTCCGTAGGCCCTGGCGGCCTGGCCCTCGTTGCCTTCACACAACCCAACGACGACGACCACACTAGAGTCCCGTCCTGTGCGGGTGACGTCAGCCTCCGGCTCGTAGCACGGCTGCGACAATCGGGCCGGCCGCGTCGCCGCCGTGCCCGCCCTCCTCCGTCATGGCCGCCGCCGCCATGTCGTCGCGGAAACCGGTGAACCAGCTGTTGGACACGGCCTGTCCGTCGACCTCGGCGGAACCGGTCTTCGCGCCGATGTCCCCGCCGAGACCGGCCATCGCCCGCGTGGCGGTGCCCTGGGTCGCGGTCAGCCGCATCATCTGCTTGAGCTGCGCGGCGGTGCCGGCCGGCAGACCCTTGGCGGTGGCCAGCCGGCGGTCGTCGAGCCGCGTCGACACCAGGTACGGCTGGCGGAAGGAACCCGTGATCGCGGTCGCCGTGACCGAGGCCATGTTCAGCGGGCTCATCTGGACCTGGCCTTGGCCGATGGCGTTGGCCGCGCGGTCGGGGCCGCCCGAGGCGGGGACACTGCCGTCGAAGGAGACGATGCCGGTCTTCCAGTTGTCCATGCCGAGCCCGAAACGGGTCTGCGCCTCCGTCGTCAGGGACTCGTCGGTCAGCGGCTTCTCGTCGATCAGCTTGACGAAGGCCGTGTTGCAGGACCGCAGGAAGCTGTTGGCGAGCGTGGCGTTCTCGTTGGGCTGCATGCCCGTGAGGTTCTTGAACGTCTGGCTCTGCCAGGTTGCGGTGTCCGTGCAGGGGGCGGGGCCGTTCATCGAGGTCACGCCGTTGTCGATGAGCATCGCGGCGGTGACGATCTTCATCGTGGAGCCGGGCGCGACCCGTCCCTCGAAGGCCGCGTTGAAGCCGTCCTTGCGGTTGTTGGCCACCGCCAGCACCTCACCGGTGCTCGGCTTGACGGCCACCACCGACGACTGCGCGTACTGCTTCACCGCCTTCTCGGCCGCCGCCTGCGCGCTCGCGCTCAGCGTCGTCGGCAGCTTGCCGGCCCGGCCCTTCGCGAGGGTCAGCAGCGAGGTGTCGGCCGTGTCCTGGGCCTCGTGCCGGATCGACAGCTCGATGCCGGGCGTGCCGCCGGCCTTGTCGCCGTACTTGGCCCGCAGGGCGTCCAGGACGGGGCCGAGCGAGGGGTACTTCGCCTTCGTCAGCACGGTCCCGTCGCGGTCCACCGCCTCGATCGGCGGGCTCGTGGCCTCGCCGGTGACGAGCGTGTCGCCCTTCTTCAGCTCGGGATGGACGACGGACGGCTGCCAGTCGACCAGCGCCCGCCCGGTGCTGACCCCGCGCACGACGGTCAGTTCGCTCCTGTACGCCAGGGGCTTGGACTTCCCCTCGAACGACACCGTCGCCCGCACCGAGAAGGGCACGGTGGTGCCGGTCGCCGTACCCGGCGTGATCTTCACATGCGTGATGTGGGCGGCCTCGGCGTAGGACGTCAGCAGGGGCTCGGCGGCCGCGTCGTTGTTCGTGTACGTGGCCGCGGTCGCCGCCCGCCCCTTCTCCCAGGCGGCGAAGAACCTGGCCGTCGTCTCCTTGACCTCGTCCTTGCCCGGCGGCCCGGTCTTGACGGCCGCCGGCCGGCCGGCGCCGGACCCCCCGTCACCATCCAGCGCGGACACGACGTTGAACGCCCCATATCCGGCCCCACCCACCATCACGGCGAACACACTGCCGACGACGGCTGCCTTGACCCCCTTGCGCATGGCGCGGTCCCCTCCCCGTTTCCAGTGCTCCGACTGTATGTGGCGGGAGGGACGTCTGTGAGGTGAGTTTTCCGTATGGTGTCCGAACGGAGATCGCGCGATGGGCGGAACGGGCGCGCACGGCGGCCCGAGCCCGCCATGCGGCCACATACGTGAACAGTGATCGTCCTTCGGGACGTCCGGGTCCGGGTCAGCCGGCCATGACACTGCCGAACTCGGGGTATCCGCTGGTGGAGACACCGACGGTGGACGGGCCGAAGGAGACGACTCCGGTGGTGCCGATCGCGGTGCCGTCGGAGAGAAGACCGACGACGTTGCCGTTCCAGTCGTTCTCCCCGTTGGCGCCGATGGTCAGGTCGGCCTTCTTGTCGCCGTTGACGTCGGAGAGGAAGACCTCACCGCCGAAGTAGTCGGACTTCTCGTTGCCGCCGGGTATGCCGGCGGTGTCCTGGTGGAAGTACTGGCTGCCGGCGGCGGTGACGCCGGAGGCGGAGCCGTACAGCACGGTGACCGCGCCGGTGTCGCCCACGGAGGCGCCGGTGGTGGTGAGGTTCTCGGCGGGCGCGCTGACGGCGACGTCGGCGTAGCCGTCCCCGTTGATGTCGCCGACGGAGACCTCCCAGCCGAAGCGGTCGTCCGTCTCGGCGGCGCTGGGGACGCCCGCGGTGTCCTGGCCGATGGAGTGGACCGTGTAGGAGCTGTAGTCGTTGCCGTAGACGACGCCGATCTTCCCGCCCTTCACGGCCCCGGGGATGCCGTCGTCCCAGGTCTCGCCGATGACGACGTCGTCCTTGCCGTCCCCGTTGAGGTCCCCGGTGTCGCTGATCATGCCGGCCGCCAGGTCCTCCTGGGAGCCGTCCTCCAGCTTGGTGCCGGTGGGCGAGGCGTAGATGAGCACGTTGGTGCTGAAGTTGGTGTCGGCGTCGTAGCCGCCCACGATCAGGTCGTCGCCGCCGCCTCCGTTGAAGTCGCCGGTGGCCAGGTGCAGGGCGCCGGCGTCGGTGCCTTTGACGATGCGCGCGGTGGCGTAGTAACGGCCGCCGTTGCCGCCGGCCTTGGTGAAGCCGCCGCGGAAGACCCAGACCTTGGCGGAGGTGCCGCCGCTGGCCAGGTCGGTCTTGCCGTCGGGGTCGAAGTCGCCGGCGGCCAGCGACTTGCCGAAGCTGTCCTGACCCGAGGGGGACGGGTCGGCGACGGTGGTGCCGCCCGCGAGGCCGGCGGCGGAGCCCCAGACGATGGTGACGGCACCACCGTCCGTGTCGCTGCCGACGTCCTCGCCCGGAGCGCCGACGGCGAGGTCGGCGTAGCCGTCCCCGTTGAAGTCGCCCGCGGCGGTGGAGGTGCCGAAGAAGTCGTTCGTCTCGGCGCTGCCCGGGACCCCGGCGGAGTTCTGGCTGATCAGCGTCCGGCCGGCGGTTCTGAGACCGCTCGGCGATCCGTACATCACGGCGATCTGCCCGGCGCGGGACTTGCCGCCGACGGCGGCGAGCGGTGCCGAGACGGCGATGTCCCGGTATCCGTCCCCGTTGAAGTCACCCTGCAGGCCGGAGCCCGCGGCGGAGGCGGTCCCGGCGGCGACCGTCAGCAGACCGCCGGTGAGTCCGGCGGCCGCGACCGTGGCCAGGGCGATGCGTACACGTGCGTGCATGCGGGCGTTCTCCAGAGCATGCGGGGACACCTGACGGTGTCCCGGTCCGGTGGGAGCGCCATGCCCCGCGGTCCGCAGACGCGGCGATGGCGTATCCCAGACCTCCGAAGTGACCACCGGGTTGTACGCGAGCTGCACGAAAGCCGAAATCCCAGGTCAGACCCAGGTGTCGAGCCACATCCGCGACCGCCAGTCGTCGATGGGGATCGCCTGGCCCGTGTACAGCGGCCAGAAGTAGATGGAGTGTCGCAGCCCATGAAGCTTAGGGCCCTGGCCAGCAGGTTTCCTCCTAACCAGGGCCTCCCCGGGCCTACTGGGCCGTCTCGGGGCCGTGAGCATGGTCCGGAGGGGGTCCGAAGAGTCCGTCCACGGCCTTCCGGGTCCGCCCCTCGCTGCTCGGCATCAGGTGCGTGTAGGTGCGCAGAGTGAAGCCCGGATCGGCGTGGCCCAGGTACTGACTCAGCGCCCGAATGTTCTCGCCCGCGTCCAGCAGGACCGACGCGTAGAAGTGCCGCAGCGCGTGCATACCGTGCTGCGGCGCAGAGGCGTAGCGCTCTCCCTCCTTGGCCGGCGGGATGATTCCGGCGACCGCGAGGGCGGGCTTCCACATGTGGTCATTGAAGTGGCTGACCCGGACGAAGCTGCCGCCGGCGCCGCTGAAGATGAGCGACTTCGTCACGGGCGGCCCGTCCGGCGTCCGCCAGGGCAGCGTGACGGTGACGGGCGGGTTCAGCTTGGAGTGCGCGACGAGCGCCGCCGCGACAGAGCGGGGGAGCGGCACGGAGCGCGTCTTGCCGCCCTTGGGGAGCGCGAACACGTACTTCCCGCGGATCCGCTTGAGCTGGTGCTGCACGCGTACCCACTCGCCCTCGTAGTCCAGCTCCTCTACGTCGAGGCCGAAGACCTCGCCCTGCCGGAGGCCGCAGCCGCTCGCGATGTCCACGGCCGTACGAAGGTGCGCGGGCAGGGCGGCCCGCACCGTGAGCACCTGCGTGGGGGCCCACGGCGTGACGCGAGGCTGTCCGGGCTTGGGGATCTGGACGGATCGGGCTTGGCAGGGGTTCTTGGTGATCAGTCCGTCATCGACGGCGGCGGAGAACGCCGCCGAGACGGTCCCAAAGATGATCCGGCGATGCGACGAGGCGGGAACGCTTTTCTCCAGCCCACCCAACCACGTACGGATGTGGCCCGGCTGGAAGGCGGGCATCGGGCGCGTGCCGATGTATGGGTAGGCGTGCAGCCTCAGCCGCCGCTCGGCAGCCTCGCGGCTGTTGATCTCTGTGGTGTGGGTGGCCACCCACTTCTCGGCGAACTGCTGGAAGGTGATGCGGCCAGCGCGCGGGTCGATGTACTGTCCGCGCGCCATGTCAGCGGCCGTCTCGTTGAGCCACTTCTCGGCGAGCCGCTTCTGCTTGTCAGGGAAGGACTTGGACTTCTCGGTGCCGTCAGGGCCGACGTATCGGGCGCGGTAGCGCATGCCGACGCCGTGCCGGTCGCTCTTAACCCGTACGGCCTTTCCGCCGGCAGTGGACTCGGTCTTGTACCAGCGGTCTTGGATGTGGCCTGCCACGTGTTGTGCCTTTCCGGGGTACGGAACGAGGGCGGGCCCTGGTAGGCCCGCCCTCGGTGGTCGTGATGTCGGATCAGGCGGCGTTGCTGATGTCCGCCTGCATCTGTTCGGTGATCCAGCTGTGCACGGCGTCGGGTTCATAGCGGACGTGCTTGCCGACGCGGAATCCCGGCGGGCCGGTGCGCTTCTTGCGCCACTGGTAGACGGTCTCCAGCGGGACGTCGAAGAGGTCAGCGATGTCGTCGGGTGTGAGGTACCTGTCGGGGAGTCCGCGCCGGAGGGTGGCGCGAGGATCGGAGGCGGTGGGCATGTGCTCTCCTCGGGGTCCGGCCTTCTGGGGGATCCGCAACATCCGCCACGCCGCAACATTGCTGGTCAGCGGATTGAATCTGTGGCGGATGCCGGTGGTGTTGCGGATAGGTGCCGCCGCACGCGGGTGCGGCGGCACCTGTTGGGCGGGCGGGTTCAGCCGACGCTGCGCAGGGTGCGTGTGTCGGTCTCCGCGAACATGTGGCGGCTCTCGGAAGGGGTATCCGCCACAGATTCACCCCCGCTGACCTGCGGTGTTGCGGCTGTTGCGGCTGTTGCGGACTTCCCGGGGAGAGGGGGGCAGTAGCGGGCCCAGGCGTCGCTCAGGTCTTCCGCGTAGTAGCCCTTGGGGGTGGTGCTGCCGACCCGGATGCCCTTGGGTTTGATCGGGGTGGTGTCGGGGCGCACGTACTGGCTCAGGAGCTTGGACAGCCGACGGGCGGTGAGCGGCTTGATGGCCTGTCCGTCCTCGCTCATGTCGGCCCAGGGCGCGTCATCGAGGGAGAGGAGGACTTCGAGGATGGCTGCGGTGGGCATCCGGTCGACTCCGCAGAACACCTTGTCGCGGAGGTCGGTCAACAGCCGCACTCCGAGGGAGGCTTCGTTACCGCTGTTTGCGGCCTTGATGAGTTCGATGCAGGCGGCGCGGGCCCGCTCGGGCCAGTGCCCGCCGGCCGCGTCTGCGACAGCTAGGAGCGGTTCCCACACGTCCGCCGGCCGGTCCGTGACGCCCTCGGGCATCTCGGGCCACGCCTCGGCGACCTGGTCGTGCAGGGTGGCGGTCCAGTCCGCGAGCCGGTCCCGCAGTACGTGACCTTGCTTCTCGTGGACGCGGCGCCGGTAGGGCTCGCACTTCTCGTTGGGTGCCTTCTTGCGCATGCGGATGATGACCGACCTGGTCAGGATCGTGTCCGGCAGGGAGCCGAGTCCGGCCATGGCGACCGCGCAGAACGAGGGGAGGAAGGCTGCCTTCTGGTCGGATCCGTCCCCGATGCAGCGCAGGGACTTGGCGCCGCGCCGGTAGCCGGAGTTGAGAAACCCGCGGACTTCCTCGTTCCCGCCTGCCTTGGGGCCGAAAACGGTGTCGATTTCGTCGAAGAGGAGGGTGGGGGTGCCCTCATCTGCGGAGACGAGCCGGAACAGGGCGTTCGCTGAGGCGTTGACCGTGGTCGCCGCGCGTGGGGTGAGGGTCTCGATGATCTCCAGCGCGCGAGACTTTCCCGAGCCCGGTTCGGGGCTGAGGAAGGCAATGCGCGCGGTGCCGTCCAGCGCGTCCATCAGGTGCGCGTGGGCGTCCCACAGGGCCACGGCGACGTAGGCGTGTTCGGTGGGGAAGACGTTGAAGCGGCGGTGGAAGGCTTCCACCTCGTCGAGCAGCGCGGCCCCGTCGATGATCTCGGTCATGCGGCGGCCCTCCTTTCGGGCAAGGTCACGGGCTGCCCCGTGCAGGCGGCGTTGTGAGCGGCGTAGTCGGCCGCGAGCGCGGCCACGTTCGGGGCTCCGGTGGCGCTGCCGGTCTGCCCGCAGGCACAGGCGTAGGCGGCGTTCGGGGTGTCGCCGGGGCGTGTGGACCAGCGGGCCCCGTCCCAGTGATGCTGGTAGAGCGGTGGGGCGTAGATGCGGATGCCGGGCCGCTCCGGGGTCGGGTCGGGGGTGCCGTGGCGTGCCTGGTCGCTGCGGAACTTCTCAGGGCGTACAGCAGTGGGGACGCCCTTACGGGCGACGACCCTTCGCACGCCCACGGCCTGCCCGGGCAGAGACCGTTGGGCGTCCTGCGACCCGGTGGTGGCTTCCTGTTGGCCTTCCAAGAGGGGAGGGGGTGGGGTGTTCATGCCGCATCCCGGGCCCGGGCTTTGCGCAGGGAGCTGTCCAGGGCGCTGCGGATGGTGGCGCGGCACTCGGCAGCGGTGAGTCCGCGCGCCTCTCCCGCCCCTTGGAAGGCTTCCTCCACCACGTGCCGCGGGAGGTCGCCCCACGCGACGAAGCGCCCCACCTTGAACGCGGACCGGTTGAGCGTGATGTTACCCGCTCCCTCGGGCGCGGCCATCACGGTGCGGCATTCGCGCTCCAGGGCCGCGGTGGCGGCGCGGCTGCCGCTGATCGTGGGCCACGCGAACGGCGCGGCCGGCCGGGGCGCGGGCGCTTCCAGCAGGCCCGCAATCCATGGCGGGAGGTCCGCGGGGGCCGTGTCGTGGGTGAGGGTGTAGGGGCCGGCTGGTGTGGTGCTGCCGGCGGCGACGACGTAGCCGCCCCAGCCGCGGGTGTCGACCAGCGCAGCGAGACTGCCCGCGGTGTTGGTCAGCCGGATTCCGGCCGGGGCGGTGAAGTACAGGTGGCCTCCCCCGCTCGCGGTCCGGACCCGGTATGTGTCGGGGACCGCCTGTCCGGTGCGCTCGCAGAGCGCTCCAAAGGTCGCCGCGCCGCAGGGCGCGTCCGCACTGCTGTTGTGTTTGGGCAGGTCGAGGTCGATGACCAGCAGCCCGGAGGGGCCGGTGGCGATACCGACGTTGAACGGCGCCCGCTCCCACGTGGGGCGGATCAGGTCGGGGTCGGTGGTGGCGCGCTGCTCCCACTTGCGGTGCCCGCCGGCGCACACCCCGGTGCGGGTGCAGGCGGCTTCGCCGTGCAGGGCGGGCCGCTTGGTGCCGGGAACCAAGGGGAAGACGTGCCAGCCGCGTGCGGCGGCCGACAGGGCAGCGTCGAGTAAGCCTCGCCAGTTGGTGGCGGGATGGGTCATTCTGGGGGTCTCCAGTTCCTTTGACGGGTGCTGGTTGGCAAGGGCGGCCCCGCGGCTTTGGCGAGACGATGGGGGCCGCCCTTGGCGTAGCTAGGCGCCCTTGCTGCGGGCGAGCTGCAAGGTGATGCCGCCGACGCCGATGGGTCCGGCGGCGCCCGCGATGACGGTTGCGGTGTGGGCCGCGGCGTCGAGCAGGAAGCACAGGGCGGCGACCAGTCCCCAGCCACCGAGGACGGCCGCCCCGGCGATGGCGAACGGGACGACGATCCGACGCAGCGTGATGGCGTTCTCGTTGGTCGCCGGGGCGACGATGACGACCGGCTGACCGGTGGCCTGCGCGCGGTTCCAGACGTCGGCCGGTATGTGCGGGGCGATGATCCGGGGCGGGTGGTTGCGGTCCATGGTGGTCTCCTTCGGCACGGGGTGATGTGGCGTTGGGTGACGGACGCGCGGGGCTCTACTGGGTAGTGGGTAGTGGGGTCCCCAGTGGGGAAGCCCTGTTCAAAGCCCTTGGCGCCCCAGTAGGGGCCTGTAGTGGGTAGTGGGGCGCGCCCCACTACCCACTACTCGGTAGCACTGTGTGAGCGAGTTCAGGCGTGGTCGGGGTGGACGTAGACCGAGTGCGGTCCGTTGTCCCGGTAGACCAACTCGCCTCGTTCGACGGCTGCTTGCAGGGCGGCCCGGACGGTCTTGCGGTCCTTGCCCGCGAGTTCTGCGACCGCGGACGGCTTCATGCCCTCCGCTCCGGTCGCCTTGATCGCCTCCAGCGCGGCCGGCAGCCACGTCGGGCCCTGCTCGCCCCGCAGCGCGGACAGGTTCAACCCCTCCGACCCGGCCGGGGCATCCCCGCTCTGCGGTTCGGGTGCGGTGCCGAACTGCGCGTCGATCTCCGCCCGGAAGCGGCGCAGGATGTCCTCCTCCTGCGCCCCGCCCTCGGGCTCGCTGCGCAGGGCGGACAGGTTCAGCCCCGCGGTCGTTGCGGACGACTCGCTGCCCGTGTCGGCGTCGGGGGTGAGGTCGCGCATCCATGCGGTGCGGTCGGCGTCCCAGCGGCGCGTGTAGGCGGGCCCGGCCGCTTTGGCGGACACGTCGTCCAGCCGCGGATGCCGTTCCGAGGTCGCGGTGGTGATCTCCCGGATCTGGTTGGGGAGGATGCGCCATGCCTTGAACAGTGCGGCCGGCGACTCCGGGGTGCCCATGAACCCGGCGCCCTGGTAGGGGGCTTGGTCGACGCGCACTCCGCGCCGGCCGGGGAACATCTTGCCCAGGTCCATGCCCTCGGTCTCGCCGCCGGTGAGGGCGACGCGCACCTTGCCCTCACGGCGGATCATCAGGTTCCCGAGCACGCTCCCGGTGGCTCCGAGGGCGGTCAGGACGGTGCGCAGGCCCATGGCGCGCAGCATGCGGATGACTTCCAGGATCTTCTTGGCGAGTTCCTTCATCTGCCGGTCGGTGCTGACCAGGATCTCCGCGCCCTCATCGATGACCAGCATGATCTGCGGAATCTTCGCGCTGATCGGCAGCAGGTCGGTGTTCGCCCTGGACAGGACGTCCTGGTACGCCTTCTTGCGGTGCAGCCCGATCGCGAGGGCCGCACCGAGCATGGTGAGGGCTTCCTCGTAGGTGCCGGCGAGCCAGTCGATACCGGGCCGGACCGGCTTGCCGTTCTCCTGCTCCAGCTCGCCGTTCAGGGCGGGCAGCACCCAGGGCAGGCCGGCTGATCCTGCGTTGAGGTCGATCACCCAGGTGAGGACGTCCTCGGCGCGGGCGAAGCCGGCGAGGATCGTGTGGACCATGTTCGTCTTTCCCGAACCGGTCGGGCCCACGACCAGGGCGCACTGCTCGCGCAGGTAGGCGGGCACCAGCTCCCCGTTCGTGCGCAGCCCCCACGGAATCCCGGTGAGCACGGACAAGGGCCCGTAGTCGGTGGGGTAGGGGCAGTCGTCTTGCAGGACGTTGACGGTGGTCACGTCCAGGATCGTGCGGCCCTGGTGGATGCCGGGCCCGGCGGTGGCGGTGCAGCCGTGCGGCAGCTTGGCATCCGCCGACAGGGCCACCGAGTGCTGGGCGATGCGGTCGTAGGTGATGCCGCCCTGCGGTTCGAGATCCAGGGAGTAGCCGGCCCCCGTCTCCCACTTCTCCACCCCCAGGACGCGCACGGTGATGTGGCAGATCCGCTGAATGCGCTCGATCCACTCCGCGGCGATGGCCCGCCGCTCCGCCGACAACTCCCGCGCGATCGCCCGCTCTTCAGCAGCGATCGCTTCCTCCTCGCGGGCCTCTTCGTACAGTGCGACGGAGCGGGCGGCGGCACCGATGCCGACGCCGATGGTGGCCAGCGACCCGAGCGCAGCCCAGGTGAGCGGCCCGTGCGTCATAGCCCAGGTGGTCCAGCCGGCCCCGACCAGCCAGGACGCGGCGCGGGTGGCCAACGTGCGGCCAGCGTTGCGCACCCGCAGGCCGGCGACGGTGTGACCGAGGGCGCCCGCCGCTCCCACGGCCAGTGCCCAGCCGGGCGGCATGGAGGTTGCGGCGCCGGTGGTGGCGACGGCGAAGGCTCCGGTGGTGGCGGACAGGGCGCCGGTCACGGGTCCGTGACCGGCACTCCAGTCCAGCACCGGACCACTGCCCTGCTGCTTCTTTGCGGTGGCGGTGCTGCTCATCTCAGACGTTCCAGCCCTTCTCTGCCTCGGGACCGTTGCGGGGGTCCTCGTGCCGGGCGATGTCCTGCGCGTGAACCTGCCGGAACAGCGGGCCCATATCCTCCGCGACCGCAACCGCGCTCATCACGGCGCCGAAAATGTCGTTGAAGCCGTCCGCGACCTCCTTCTCCAGCGGAAACTCCGAGTCGGAGCGCTCCGCAAGGATCTTCATCACGTTCGCCACGCTGGTCAGCGCGGCGGGCAGACCCTCGACCATGGCGAGGATCTCCATGGCGTTGTCGGGCTCGTAGGCGTTGGCGGCCTGCTCCATCTCGGAAGCGGCCTCTTCGAACTGGAAGCCGGACACGTTCTCTCCTTCACTCACAGAGGTGTTCGTGCTGGTCGGAACCTGATGCGGGGGATGCTTCACGTCGCCCGCGATGCCGCTGCTGCCGTCCGTGGCGGCCTCCGCATCGGCGGCCGTCTCCTTGTCGTGCAGCTCCTCGCGGATCGCGTCGTCGCGGAGGGTGCGCAGCTCGCGGGCCGCCCCGGTGATGCGCCGGTACAGGCGCCGGCCGGGGTGGAGGAGCCAGAGCAGGTTCAACTTGCGGCCGATCGGGCTGGTGATCAGCCCGAGCAGACCCAGCGGCAGCGCGAGCAGCGCGGCGAGCAAGCGCCGGCCCTGGAAACGGGCCGCGGACCTGCGCAACGCCTGCCGCGCCGCCTTGCGGGCGGGGGCCTTGCGGACCGTTCCGCGCTGCGCATCGACCGTGGCGCCGGCCTTCCGGTCCCGACGCGCACGGCTCTTCGTAATCGCCGCATCCCGTGCCGCGCGGGCCTTACGGGCGGCACCACCGAGCATCCGCCCGGCGAGACTGCCCTTACGCCCGGCACGGCTGGTCAGGCCCGTGCCGCTACCGGCTGCTTTGGCGTTGCGGCGGGCATCGGCGACCGCGCGGCGAGCCGCGCTGGTCTGCGCCCGCTGACCGGCACGGGAGCCGGCCGCGGCCTGCTGCGCGGCGCGCAGTGCCTTGACCTGGCCCACCCGGCTCGCCGCTTTGCCCGCGGCGCCGGCCGTGTGCTTGGACGCGCCGTGACCGGCCCTGTTGCCCGTCTTGGCGCCGGTGGCGGTGCTGGCGTGCCGGGCGGTCGGGCCTGCACCGTGGCGGTGCTGGCCCGGCACCCGGCCAGACCCGGCGCCGCCGCGGCCGGAGCGGGAACCGTGCGAGCGGCCCCCGCCTCCGATCCTGCTCGCGCCCCCGCGGTGCAAGCCCGCACTCCGTGCTGCGGAACGTCCAGCGGTCCGGGCCGCGGCACGGCGCGCGTCACGGCGTTTGTTGGGGGTGCGGGATCGGGTGGCGGCGACTGTCCCGAGGACAACGGCCCCGGTCGCGGCCACTATGGCGGCGATGGGTCCGCCCGCGAGGGATGCGGCGGCGACCATGCCGACGGTGCTGTTCGTGCCGGTCAAGGCGAGCGGCACGATCGGCCAGCCGCCGGGCGTGTGGTCGACCTCCTTCACGTCCTGCGCTTTGCTGGCCGGCGGTTCGGGCGGGGGCGGTGGTGTGAGCGCGGCAGCCTCGACGGCTACCGGCTCGGTGCTGAGTTCTGTCATGCTGAGAGCACTCCTGGGGAGTCAAAGGGGCCGGGCCGCGTGCTGTGAGAGGTGAGCGGCCAGGCCCGGTAACGGGTGGGGGAGCGAGTCAGAGCCGGTTGGGCTCCAGCGAGAAGAAGCCCACCGAGGCACCGGAGAGATTCGGGTCCCGAGCGGTGACGGACTGGTAGATCAGCCGGTACATGTCCCGTCGGCTGCTGCCGGGCGGCGGGGTGCAGGTGCCTTCCTGCGTCATCGAAAACCGGCCCGGCTTCTCCAGGGTCAGGACGAAAAAGTGCGTGTCCTCGGCCGGCGGGGCGGCGGGTGCGGTGGGCTGCTGCGTGGTGCTCATTCGAGGACCTCCCGGACGTCGAAGAGGAGTGTCAGGCGGCGCGCTGTTCCTCGGCGGCGATGCACAGGCCGCAGATGCTGTGCCTGGTGGACAGGCAGTAGCTGTAGGTGATCTGGCAGCGCGGGCAGGTGCGGCGGGCGAGCATTGCCAGGGCGAGCGCGCCCCACTTGCGGGAGGTCATCGGCCGGACCGGTTTGGCCAGGTCGACGCGGTAGAGGTAGGCGATGCGGGGCGTTCGCGCCTTGCGATTGGTGATCATGACTTGTGCGGCGATTGGCTGGCCGCCGGGCCGTAAGCCCTTGGTGCGGAGTTGGCGGCGAGTGGCGTAGCCGTCGGGGGCGTAGCGCCATGGGTAGGTCGGTATGCCGTAGCGGGCGCCGGTTGGGTCAAAGCAGCGGCTGTAGGCGGTCGGCATCACACACCACCTCAACCGGCGATCGTGGCGGGCAGGTCGGTCAGGTACGGCTCCCGCGCCTTGACCCGGCCGCGGGCGGTGCGGGCCGTCGACTCCGACGCCCCCAGCCCCGCCGCGGCCATCGCCTGCGTCATCCGCGCGGTACTCGGCTGCGTGAAATCCGTCCCGTACAGGGCGCGTACCAACTGATCCACCCGGTTCGGATAGACCACCGGCATGCACAGGTCGACGGCCGTCGACGGCGCCTCGACGCCGACCGGCTCACCGGTGACGGGCGTCGAATCGGCGTCGACGCCCATCGGCAACGCGGCCGGCTCTGGCCCTGCCGTAGGGAGAGGCGTCGGGACGGCAGGCGGTGCGACGGGTGGGCGGTCGACGGTCACGGTGACGGGCGTCGACGGTGCTTCGACGCCCGGCGAGGGTGGGTTGACGCCCGTCGACGCCCGGCGGGCGAGGTAGGCGTGCACCTGTCGCATGAGCGCGCCGAACGCGAGCAGTGCGGCGACCGGGGGGACGGCGGCGACCACGTAGTTGAGGGCGCCCGCGTCCTGGCCGACGCCGGCGACGTTGAGGCCGATGGAGGCTCCGTCTCCGGCAGTGACCAGGCCGATTGCCCACCAGTCGACCCGGTGGGCGAGCGAGGCACGCAGGATCAGCAACTCACCGATCACGATGAACAGGTCCACCGTGGCGGGCCAGGCCCACGAGCGGGCAACCGCCTTGGCCATGCCATGCGCGGCGGCGACTTCCTGCAAGTGCTCGTAGGAGAGCCAGAACGCCACCGCGGTGAGTACCACCGTGAGCACGCTCGCCAGGGTGGTGATCGCGTAGTCCACGGCGACGGGCGTCAACGGCGCTTCGACGGGCGTCGACCTCACGTCGACGCGGGCCGCGGCGCTCATGCCGCACGGACCAGTACCGGGGCGCAGAGGTCGCCGTAGCCGACCAGTTCCAGCTCAGCATCCGCGTAGTCGAGTACCGTGCGCAGCACCTGCGTACGGCCATCGCGCTGCACTCCGTAGGTCACCGCGTCCGGGGCGACGTCCAGCGCCTCGCGCCACGCCTCGAAGCCCGGCAGACCGGAGTGCAACGCCAACTCCAGCCGGCCCGGGTAGATGGGCGAGACGCTCACGGTCGGGGCCGGCAGATGCCCGAAGTCGACCATCAGCAGACGCAGCACCCGCAACGGCACGGACAGGTCGTCCAGCTTCAGCGCGGCGCTCATGCGGCGACCTCGGAGACCGAAGATGCCTGGTACGCGACCGCGAGGCAGGTGGCCAGCACCTTGCGGCGGGCCCGACGCAGCCGGCGGGTGTCCGTCTCCGTGACCGGCTGGTCCAGCAGGCTGATCTGTACGTCCAGCAACTCGACTTCCGCCGTGATGAGCGGCATCTCGGAGTCGATCGCGTCCAGCTCCGCATCCGTGGGCTCAAGCCACTCAGCGAACGCGGTAACAGCTTCCTGAACTGTGACGATGTGCTTCATAGGTCGTGACTCCTCAGTGGGTGGAACGGCCCGAATCGCGGCCCCGGGTCTAGCCACCTGGGGCCGCTCGCCGTTGAAGTCGGAACATTCCGGCTCCCTGCGACCCCGCCCGTACGACCACCGCACGAAGCGCGGGCCGGACGGGCGGGGGGAGGCAACCGACCGCAGCGTGAGGTGCTGCGAAGCCGAGAACGGATCGGAACGGAGATGGTGCGGCGCCGCCACCCGGTCCATACGGCGGCGCCAAACGATGTCGAAGCATCGGAACTCCTCTGTCGAGGGGACCGAGTCCCCGGGGCACGAAACAGCACTGCAAGGGGGATCAAGTCCCCACTCGCCGGCCGTTGCTCGCGGTCACCGGGCCACCTCGCCAGTACGGGCCGAAACCCTGTTCCACCTGGCCTTTAGCGGGATTGCAGCGTCCCCGCCCTGTGCTGTTCACGGCTCGTTGCAGGCATCTATGCAGGTCAGCGCGAAGTAGCCGCATCACTGCATGAGATACACGCTTGAGCGTGTATCTCAGATTGGCGGTTCTGATTGAGGCTGTCAAGCTCTGCGCCTCAGCCGGTCCGCCTTGTGGTGTGACATCAGAATGCCGCCGAAGGGCGGGACGAAGTCACCGCGCTCCTGGACGACTTGGGACGTCCTCGATAGCGTTCTGGGGGGCGACTACGTCCCTGGACGTCCCTGGGGGTGGGATGGCGAACGAGCGGTTAAGGTCCGCGATGCTGACGCAAGGCGTCGCCGTGGATGCCCTGGCGGAGCACCTGGGGGTCGACCCCAAGACGGTGGAGCGCTGGATCACCAAAGGGCGGGCGCCGTACCGGCGACACCGCCTTGCCATCTCGGCCTTCCTTCGGGAAGACGAGGGTTATCTATGGCCCGATGGCCTGCCGGATGGGCAGCGTAAGGACGCTGCGGATGCCGAGGTGTTGAAGGTCTACCCGCATCGTTCCTACGTGCCGGCGGACCTATGGCTCCAGCTGTTCGGGCGGGCGGAACGGGAGATCGGCGTGCTGGTGCACGCGGGTGTCTTCCTCGCTGAGAATCCGCGCTGGCCGCAGCTGCTCAGGTTGAAAGCGGCAGGCGGTGTCCGGGCCCGCATCCTCCTCGGAGATCCGGACAGCCCAGAGATCCGGCGCCGGGGGGATGAAGAGGAAATCGGTGAAGGTGTGGCCTACAAGGTTCGCGAGGTGATGAAGCTCTATCGCCCCCTGTACTCGGTTTTGGGGATCGAATTCCGGCTCCACCGGTCAACTCTGCACAACTCGCTCTACCGGTCGGATGACGAGTGGTTGGTGAACACGCAGGTGTACGGGGTGAGCGCGCCCCTGACGCCGGTCCTCCATCTGCGCAAGGTCGCCGGTGCTGATCTGGTGTCCACATATCAGCAGAGCTTCGAGAAAGTCTGGTCCGAAGCTGTCCCCATTGAAGGGTGAGCATGAGTCGCCGTACTGACTATTTCAACGACCCCAACGCGCCGAAAGCCAACAGCATCGTGCCTGCGGTGACGGCATTCGTCGTCAACGATGCGGGTGATGTGCTGCTGGAGCGGCGATCGGACAACGGCCGGTGGGGCATGCCGGGGGGCGTCCAGGAGATCGGAGAGAACATCGCGGGGACGGTCGTCCGGGAGGTCCTGGAGGAAACCGGGATCCAGGTCGAGGTGGTCGGCCTGGTGGGCATCTTTACCGACCCCGGCCATGTCATCGCGTTCGCGGACGGCGAGGTTCGTCAGGAGTTCTCGCTCTGCTTCCGGGCCCGACCGGTCAGCGGCGAGATCAGGGTGAGTTCGGAATCCCTGGAGGTGCGGTGGATTCCCCGCACGGAAATCGAGTCCCTTGACGTATCGCCCACCACTCGCCGGCGGCTGGAGGAAGGCTTCCGCGACTCGTCGGTTCCCCGAATCAGCTGAGCTTGGACCGTCCGTCCCGGGTTCCGCAGAATTCCCGTCACCTAGAGTCACAAGATGCGGGCTGAACAGGGAGGATGCAGTAGGTCATGGAGAGAATGCGTGTGTCTAGGCGCTGGCATTCCCGCTGGTCAGCGCAGTGACGACCGCCAAGTGGCCTCTCGATGCTGAGGCGTTGCCACCACGCTACCCGATCACGTAGTGCGCTTCGAGCCCCGTCGCGCGGCGTCGAGGTGGGCCCGCAAAAGGTGCGAATAGCAATGAAGCGCCCCCAGTTCTTGCGCCATTGTCGGGGAAGGATGCCCATCTCGTCAGTCCCTGACCAGCGGGAACGCTAGCGCCTAGACACACGGACAATTTGGACTGGAGGTGATGAGGTCGCAGGTCATGGCCCACTTTGTGCCTCTAGGCGAGCCGACTTCTGCGGAACCCCGGTCCGTCTGGTGTCTCGTGATCCTGATCGCGTTCCTCGGTTGCGTACGCAACAGGTACTACAGCCGGTGTCACGTTGGCTGACCGGGTGGGATGATCTTACTGGTTGATCATGCTGGGGAGGGCCTGTGGTGGAGAGCGCGTTGCCGTCGTACCGGGGTCACCGGTATCCGGTGGAGATCATCTCCCACTGTGTGTGGCTGTACTTCCGGTTCCCGCTCAGCTTCCGCGAGGTCGAGGAGCTGATGCTGGAGCGTGGCGTCATCGTGTCCTACGAGACGATCCGTCGGTGGTGTCTGAAGTTCGGGCAGGCCTACGCCAACTCGCTGCGCCGTCGGCGCCCCCGGCCCGGCGACAAATGGCATCTGGACGAGGTCTTCATCAGGATCAACGGTGAGTTGAAGTACCTGTGGCGGGCCGTCGACGCCGACGGCAACGTGCTCGACATCCTGGTCCAGAACCGCCGGGACAAGGCCGCGGCCAGGTGTTTCTTCCGCCGGCTCCTCATGGAGACCGGGTCCGTGCCGCGGGTGGTCGTCACCGACAAGCTCCGCTCCTACGCCGCCGCGTTGCGGGAGGTGATGCCCTCGGTGGAGCACCGGTCGCACAAGGGGCTGAACAATCGGGCGGAGAACTCGCATCAGCCGACCAGGCAGCGCGAGCGGGCGATGAAGGGCTTCCGCAGCGTCGGCGGAGCCCAACGGTTCCTGGCC
The DNA here is from genome assembly GCF_041435115.1 of Streptomyces sp. NBC_00289. Taxonomy (NCBI): domain Bacteria; kingdom Bacillati; phylum Actinomycetota; class Actinomycetes; order Kitasatosporales; family Streptomycetaceae; genus Streptomyces; species Streptomyces sp. NBC_00289. The sequence continues at coordinate 5,916,830 of NZ_CP108046.1, forward strand.
GCGTTCAGCGGCATCTCACCCCACTTCCGACCCGGCCGCCACAACCACACCGCACCCGACCACCGCCTCGAGATGACCGTCCGCTTCGCCATCTGGAACCAGATCACCGGCGCCGCCGCCCTGCCCGCCGTGGCCTGACCCGGAGCCGACAACCGGCTCGACCACGCCCTGACGCACCACCAGACGCCTACACCCCCGACAACGTGACTGTGCCCCGCGCGACGTCGGGGAGCTGATGCTCGAGTGCGGCATCGAGGTGAGCCACGAGGGGAGTGTCATGAATCAGGTGTGGATCTCCCCGAAGGAGTGAGCCTGATGAGTACGACGACTGGTCACCTGATCGAGACCGTGGAGGGCGTGTCGCTTGCCGAGGTCGGCGGTGGCGTCGAGGGTGCCGACGTGAAGTCGATGCCGGTGTCGCAGAATGGTCTGTCCAGTGAGCTGCTGGAGGAGCTGGCCGCGCTCGCGGCCGAGAAGGTCCGCGGAGAGGGACTGCGGCTGATGGGCGAGGGCGGCCTGCTGCCCGAGCTCGCTCAGCACCTGATGCAGTCCGCGCTGGAAGCAGAGATGGACCAGCACCTGGCCGACGGGGTCGGCCGCGTCGGCGGGCGCGGGTCGCGCTCGGGCGGCAACACCCGCAACGGCTACCGGAGCAAGAAGGTGATGACGGAGGTCGGCGCCGTCACGGTGCAGATCCCGCGAGACCGTCTGGGCACCTTCCAGCCCCGGCTGCTGCCCAAGTACGCCCGCCGCACTGGTGCGTTGGACGACCTGGTGATCTCGCTGACCGCAAAGGGCCTGACCTCCGGCGAGATCGTCTCCCATCTCGCCCAGACGTACGGGATGACGACAACGAAGGAGACCATCTCCACGATCACCGACAAGGCCCTGGAATCGATGGCGGAATGGCGCACCCGCCCGCTCGACGCGGTCTACCCGGTCGTCTTCATCGATGCCGTGCACGTCAAGATCCGAGACGGTCATGTCGCCAACCGGCCCATCTACGTGGCCATCGCGGTCACCGCCGACGGCTACCGCGAGATCCTCGGCCTGTGGGCCGGCGACGGCGGCGAGGGCGCCAAGTACTGGCAGACGGTGCTCACCGAGATCAAGAACAGAGGCGTCCGTGATGTGCTGATGCTGGTCTGCGACGGGCTCAGCGCCCTGCCCGACGCGGTGAACGCCGTCTGGCCCCGGACTGTGGTGCAGACTTGCGTGGTTCATCTCCTGCGCGCGAGTCTGCGGTATGCCTCACGCCGCGACTGGGCCGACGTCGCACGCGACCTCAAGCCCGTCTACACCGCTGTCAACGAGGACGAGGCCCGGGCACGGCTGACCGACTTCGACGACAAGTGGGGCAAGCGCTATCCGTCGATCGCCGGGACCTGGGAGCGGGCCTGGAGCGAATTCGTGCCCTTCCTCGGTCTGCCCGACGCGATCCGGCAGGTCGTCTACACCACGAACGCGATCGAGTCCCTCAACGCCCGCTACCGGCGCGCGGCCCAGGCCTGCGGACACTTCCCCAACGAGACCGCCGCCTTGAAACGCCTCTACCTCGCCACCCTCGCACTCGACCCCACCGGCCGCGGCCGCCAGCGCTGGAACAACCGCTGGAAAAGCGCTTTGAACGAGTTCGACGTTCTCTTCGACGGCCGCCTTACCGCCGGACGAGTGTAGGCCGACCAGCCCACCGAAAAACCTGTAGGCCAAACAGACGAACCACACCTGAATCCTGATAGACCCGCCACGAGATGCCCCAAGAAGGCTATTGTGGGTGATATGTGATCGGTAATGCCAGGTGGGGCGAGGCTGACAGTGATGCCTTCAGCTCGCGCCTGGGTGAGGCTGGGCGCTGTTGACTGACGTCTTAAGCCAGCATCGTCGCGGTTGGGCACTGCGTCGTCGCTGGTGTCACCGTCATCCGATCGGTGGCCACCTTGAAACGGCGTCAGTGTGCCGGGAGGTCGTCGTGGGTGTGCGTGAGCGGGTTTCGCAGTGGCCGCTGACAGGCCGCGACGGTGAGCTTGAGGCTTTCGCGGCGGCGTGGGCGGATCGGCGGTGTCAGGGTGTGGTGATCTTCGGTCCGGCTGGGGTGGGTAAGTCACGGTTGGCCGAGGAATGCTTGGCCCGCGCCGTTCACGATGGCTGGAAGGGTTCCCGGGCGTCAGCGTCGGCAGCGGCCGCCTCGGTGCCGCTTGGTGCGATCGCGCACCTGCTTCCGCCCGGGGTAGACCTCTCCGATCCGATCAAGGGCTTCGCCGCGATCGCCCGCACGTTGGCCAGGCCGCAGCGGGCCCGGTGGGTGCTGTGGGTTGACGACCTCCACCTGCTAGACGCCGCGTCGGCGGTACTGCTACGACAGCTCTTGGACGCCAGGGCGGTGCGGCTGATCGCCACCGTGCGAGCTGGGGAGCCGGCCGGAGACGTGGTCGACGCCCTCGCAGGTGAAGACACGTTGCGCCGGATCGATCTGACCGCCTTCAGCGGTGAGCAAGTGGAGAGGGTCCTGCGGGCAGCGCTCGGTGGGCCGGTGGGGCGGCATACCGTGCACTATCTGTACGGGGCGTCGGGTGGGAACGCGATGTACCTGCACGAGCTAGTGCTAGGTGCCCTAGCCGTGGGAACCCTGGCCAGCGACGGAGAGATCTGGGAACTGACGGAAGACCGGCCGGTGGCCACGCCCCGGCTGATCGAGCTGATCGGCGCCCGCCTCGCCACCGCCAGTGAGAGGGGGCGACCGGTGCTGGAACTGCTCGCGCTGTGCGAGCCGCTGCCGCTGGCCGATGCAGAGGCAGTCGGCTCGCTGCAGATGCTTGCCGATCTAGAACGGACTGAGCTGATCCGCGTCCACCGTGACCGACGGCGAACCACCCTGGCGCTAGCACATCCGCTGTACGGGGAGGTCCTGCGCGCCGACATGCCGGTCCTGCGCCGCCAGGCCCTGCTGCTTCAGCAGGCAGCCCGCACCGAGACCCATGGGGCCCTGAGACGTGAAGACCCGCTGCACATCGCGACCTGGCAGCTGGCCGCCACCGGCACCGCCGACCCAGGTCTGTTGGCTCAGGCCGCAGGCCTGGCCAGAGCTGGCTTCGACTACGCACAGGTTGCGACCTTGCTGGCCGCCATTCCCGCACAGCACCACGCGGCGGCAACCCGGCTTCTTTACGGGGAATCTTTGATGCAGCTCGGGAAAGCAGAGGATGCAGAAATACAGTTCGCCAAGTCACAAGACCTATCCCAAACCGACCAGGAGCGCTTGGCTTCCATTAGGCTGCGAACTTACAATCTATTTTGGATCATGGCCAAAATGAATGAAGCCCTGGCGGTCAATGAAAATGCCATGGAGCATATAGTTGGCACTAGAGAGCGGGATCTATTGATCGTCAACAAAGCGGCAATGATGGTTGTATCAGGCCATCCTTCAGAAGGGCTAGACTTGATGGACTCGGTCCCCCTGGGTGAGACCCCCGGGCCGGGCGACCTGGACCTCTGGCTATTCGCCGGCACGGTAAAGCCAACCGCTCTCGCCATTCTAGGCCGCACCGAGATTGCAGTTCAGGTCGCGCAAAGAACCTATGAAGTACACTTGGCACTCCAGGGTAAATCCCTCTTTCACTCGCCCGCCGCAGATTTGATTTGCCAGGCTCTCGCCCTCACTGAGGCTGGACTCCTGGCCAAGGCTAGGAATGTTGCCGAGATTGGAACTGAATCCCTCTTGGCTGATCGCGCATCAGGCTCAGTTCGGTCATGGATGGCTCTTTTTCGTGCACGAATTGAATGGATTTCTGGCCACATGGACACCTCTAGGCGGCTGTACGCCGAGGCGGCCACTCTCGCGAGAAATCATCGAAATGACATCGCCATGCGGCTCATTCTTTCCGGATATGCCGCTTCAGCGGCAATTCGGGGGGAATTGAAAACCGCGGAGGCGACTCTTAAAAAACTCCAGAACTACCCGTATATGGGGCTACTCGCTGGCGAAGAGCGCCTGGGGGAAGCTTGGTTTAATGCTTCCTGCGGTAACCTCGCCCAGGCCCGCACGGTACTCACTCAAGCCGCAGGAGCAGCCCGGGACACCGGGCATGCCACCAGTGAGGCGCTCCTGCTGACCGATGTCGCCCGCCTGGGCGGTGCCGAGAACGTTGCTGCCCGTCTGGTCGAACTTGCCCAGATCTGTGACGGTTCTTTCGCCACAGCCCGCGCCCGTCTGGTTGCGGCGCTGGCCACCGACGACCCGACGCAGCTCCTGGCATCTGCCGGCGAACTCGAGACTATTGGGGCGGATCTTCTGGCCGGAGAAGCCGCCACTGCGGCGGGCTCAGCCTTGCGCCGGGCCGGGCAGAGCCGCCGTGCCAGCGCGGCAGCGCAGCAGGCTCAGGCGTGCGCCGCCCGCTGCGAGGGCGCCCGCACGCCGCTGTTGGCCACCGCCCAAGCCACCTCCGCCCTCACGGCCAGGGAACAGGAGGTCGCCCTGCTGGCCGCCGCCAACGCTGGCAGCAAAGACATCGCCGGGGCCCTGCACTTGTCGGTCCGTACCGTCGACAACCACCTCCAGCACGCCTACACCAAGCTCGGCGTCACCACTCGCCGCGAACTCGCCCATGCCCTCTTGGGCCGCCCCGAAGTTTCCGGACACCGGGCCAACTAGGGGTCTGTTGCGAAAGTGCTGGTCAAAGCCATTCGTTGATGGCTGCGACCAGCACGGTGGCTTCGTAGCGGACGGCGAGTTTGTAGTACCTCGTTGCGGGGCGTCACGGTGGGTGGTCGCGCCTGCGGTAGTGGCTGATGCGGGCTTGTGTCTGGTGGCGGCGTCGCCAGCGGTTCCAGTGCAGGGCGAGCCAGGTCCTGGCGGCGCGGGCGGGGGCCAGGACGATCCGGTCGTACATGCGGCGGATCTCGTTCAGGGACAGCGGAACGGCGGCCTCCTCGTGCTCGTCGGCTGGATCGGTGCGCTCAGGGGGTGGTTCGGTGGGGGCGTATGCGTCGGCTCCGCACGTCGGCGAGGAAGGCCAGGGCGAGCATGCACACGGTGGTCTGCCGGTACCAGGAGATCCACTTGCGCACTTCGTGCTGGTCGAAGCCGGCCTCGTTCTTCGCGGCCTAGAAGGTCTCCTCGACCATCCATCGCTGACCAGCGGCGATCACCAGCCCGGCCAGAGTGGTGCCGGGGGCGTGGTGACACAGGAAGCAGGCCACCTCGCAGACGAGTTCACCGTTCTTGTTCTTTTTGTTCGGCACGGTGGAGCGGCGGATCAGCAGGGTCCGTGCCAGGCCGTGAGGGGTGTCGGCCAGGTGGACGGTGGCGAAGTCGTAGGTGCGCGGGCCTTTGGTGCCGTCTGCGCACGAGCGGCGCTCCATCAGCGTCTGGGGAACCCTCGCCCACAGCTGCCGCGCCTCCTGGGTACGGCCGTCGGCCAGTGGGAGGACCTCGTTCTTCGGGACCGCCATCACGTAGCGGACCTGGTGTTCCTCCAGCCGGGCGCGCAGGGACCGGGAGCCGCCGTAGAGCTCGTCGGCCAGGAAGTAGGTGAAGGGCACTCCCGCCGCAAGCGCACGCTCGACCATACGCTGTGCCAGCTCCGGCTTGGTCACCACCGTGCGGGCCCGCTCCTCGGGTATCCCGGCCTCCTCGCAGCGGCGGCGGTGTTCCTCATCACGGCCCGCCCAGTGCTGTCCGGCATACAGCTCACGGTCGATGATCGCCCTGCCACGCGAGGAGCCGTAGGACAGATGCACGCTGACCTGGGCGTTCTCCACCTGTCCCGTGACGCCGGTGTACTGCCGGGCCACCCCAGCACTTTTGGTGCCCTTCTTGATGTCACCGGTCTCGTCCGCGATCAGCACAGCGTCCTGGAGCCTTTTTCACGTGTAGATCATGAGGGTGAGGATCGCGGCAGCTACTGACGTGAGTCTGTTCGGACTGATGCGGGCATGCCGGAAGATCCGCCACTGCTTGATCCGGGAGATGGTTCGCTCGACGGGAGCACGCAGTGCGGCGTGGACCTTGTTCGACGTCTTGTGCTTGTCGGGCAGTTCGGTTCCGGGCCGTCGTTTGATCGGGGTGATCACAGTGCCGCCGGCCCCGACGTACCCTTTGTCCGCGAGGATCTCGAGGTCCAGTCGCGCGCAGGTGTCGACGATGGCGTGCTCGCGGGCGGCCGTCACATCGTGGGTGCCGCCCGGAAGGGCGGGTGACATCCACAGCAGTTTGCCCTCTTCTGCCGCAATGACCTGCAGATTCACGCCCTCGCGGCGGACCTTGCCGGAGAAGTGCCCCGGCGCCTGGACCCGGTCGGTCTCCGCGACGGTGCCGTCCAGCAGCACGTAGCCGTCCGTGTGATGACTGGTGAGCGCCTCGGTCAACGACGGCGCGTGCTCCGCAAGTTGCCCGATCGTGTGGTTCACGTAGCGCCAGGCGGTGGCCGTGCTGATGCCGAAGCCTGCGGCGATCTGTTCGAGGGTGTCGTGCTTGCGCAGGTAGACCAGGGTGCACCGGGCCCGGTCGTACGGACGCAGTCTGCAGCGCCGGCCGGCTTCACAGGACGCGATCACCATCGTGACCAGCTCCAGGAGCTCCGGATCGACATCGCATCCGGCAGGATAGGAGAACACGGGGCATCTCCGCAGGTGAAGGTTATGTCTGGCGACTCTCCAAACCAACGGGATGCCCCGTTCGGCACGCCACCGTCAACACTTCACCGACGCTCACCCGCAGGCCGTACAAGTGAAAAAGGGCTCATCGCTCTCTTCTGTGGGTTCTGATGGGGCTCGGTTGTGCTCGGCCGGGTAGGGGTCGGGCGTAACCGGCCAGGCAGAGCAGGATCATGGCGCGTAGGGCCTCGACGCTGCGGAAGCCGTAAGCCCGGCGGATGAGCAGGCGGATCTTCGCGTTCATCGACTCCACCCGGGCGTTGGTGAGCCGGTGTGTCAGGGCGTTGGCGATGTCCTGGCGGCGAGCGCGAATGGTGCGGGCGAGCCTGACGAAGGGTTTCAGCTTGCTGCGGGAGGCCCACGCGAGCCAGGCGTCCAGCAGGTGCAGGCGCTCCGCGCCGCCGGGCGCGAACACCTGCCGCAGTTGCTCCTTGAGCAGGTAGGCGCGGTACAGCGGCTTGTTGGCGGTCTGGATCAGCGACAGCTTGGCTCGTTGCCGGTCGGTGAGGTCCCGGGGGTTCTTCCAGAGCGCGTAGCGGGAGTTCTTCAGCTCGGCGGCCAGGGCTTTCATGCCCATCCGGCGGGCGGCGTTCCATACCTGGCGGCGTACCGCGTCCAGGGCATCGCCGGCCCACTTCACGACGTGGAACGGGTCCAGGCACAGGGCCGCGTTCGGGGCGCGCCAGGCGACCACGTCCGCGATCCACTCGGCCCCGTCGGCCGAGACGTGGGTCAGCGCCTGGGAGCGTTGGGCACCGAGGAGGTCGAAGAAGGCGTGGACGGTCTTCTTCGAGCGGCCCTCGGCGACGTGCAGCAGTCGGCCCGAGTCGTGGTCCACCACCACTGTCAGGTACTTCTGGCCCTTGGCGAAGGACACCTCGTCGATTCCGATCCGGGTCACGCCGGCAAGGCGGTCGCCGTCCTGTCCGTCCCGCTCGACCATCACCCGGGTCAGGATGGAGCCGACGGTGTGCCAGTTGATCCGCAACAGCACCGAGATCAGCTTCTTCGAGGCGCCGGGGGCGAACCAGGCCACCGTCTCATCGAAGGGGATCGTGTGCCCGGCGCCGTGCCGGGCCCACGGGACGGCCGCTATCACCACGCCGTGCTCCGGGCAGTCCACCCGTGGCAGGTCGGCCTCGAAGTAGACCCGCAGCAGCCCCTCGTCCAGGGACCGCCAGCGCCTGCGGTGGCCCCGGTCGTAGAGCGGCGCCCGCTGACGGCACACCCCGCAGGCGGGCCGGCGCTCCCACCTGCGGTCCGGGCGCACCGACACGACCTTCACGGGTTCGACCGGGTGAACACGGACCTCCTCGACCACCGTGCGCTCGACCCCGGCAGCCCTGACCAGTACGTTCGCAGACGACACGCCGCACCCCTTCGCAGGTTCTTGATCGTCACAATCAGAAACCTACGCAGGGTGCGGCGTTCGTCATCTCATGACACGAACCGACCCACACATGTGGGCGAAGAGCCTGAAAAAGGCTCCTGGTCCCGCAGCGAGTCCACCACGAACTCCCGTACACGGTCACGCAGTTCATCCGCGTCCCAGGACGCAAGGGCCAGAAAAGTCCTGTAACCGGTCCGGCGAGGCATGCCCGGCGGCCTCGGCGACCTGCCACATGTTCTTGCGCGGCACATCCGACAGCAGTCCGCGCACCATCGCCCGCAGATTCTCCCGCGAGGCCGGCCGGCGGAACACATCATCCACCGACGCGCACAGCGCCTCCAGATCCGCGTCCCAGCACCGGACCTCGTCCGCGGTCAACTCATCACGCCGGACCAGACCCGGCGGCGGCATCTGCCCCATACACCGCCAACGAGACGGATCATCATCACGTCACGTGAACGACCGGCTGTAGTACCGGTACGACGGCAACGCGCTCTCCATGGCAGGACTCTCCCGAGCATCTTCATGCGGTCAGCCAACGTGACAGCGCCCCCGCCGCGCCTCCCGCTCAGCCGGCCCCCAACGCGCGGCTTCGAACTCCCCAAACCGTCTATATGCCCGAACTGACAGATCGTCAAGCAAGATCTTAAAGATCAGTACTGGGGCGGACTTCACCACTGCTGATGTGACAGAAGTCAGCAACGAACCGTCAGATCACGAAGTGCGGCTGTGGTACCAATCGAAACCCCTTCCCCGTAGTTGCGAGGCGACGCTCAGTAGTGAGGTATCTATTGCTCACCTCTCTGTTGTCTCGTCACGGAAAGCTAACATTAGCTACTGTAGATTTCTTCTGTCCTACCTCGGACATGATTTGATTCGAAATGAGGCCGAGTCAATGCAGGTGCTACCTGACATTTACATGCCATTGCCGCAAAAGCCCCCCAACTCATCGGTGGTGGCAGAAGCGAACAAGGAGACCCGGCGATGGATTGATGAATTCCATCTCTGCCCGACTGCGGATGTTCGTCAGGCAGTCGCGGACACTAATGCAGTCCAGTGCATGGCTCTCTTCTATCCGGAAATTGATACCGAAAAACTGATTCTATTGGGTCAGTTCGTGACGCTCGGCTTCATGATCGACGACGAGTGGGCAGTGTCCAATCCGCAGGATGTCCTGTCCCGCCTGGTCTCCCTACTGGGAGTGATTGAAGGGGACGGGGATCCATCAGATTCATCCGGACGGGCATTCGCCGGTGTTTGGCAGCGGATACTCAAGGGTCGTCCTGAGGTCTGGCGGTCAGCTTATCGGCGCAATGTCGTCGATCATCTGTGGGGTCAGTACGGGGAGCTGGTCGACAAAGCCAGTGGGCGGTGGCCAGAACTGTGGGCTTACCAGGTGAATCGCCGCCACACATTCGGAATGGAGTTCCTTCTCGATCAATGCGAAATGGTTGCCGATGTTTACCTTCCCGAGGTAGTGCGCCGACTGCCTGCTATGGCGTGCCTCCGAGAGGCGATAGCCGATCATCAGACATTGGTAAATGACATCATTTCCGTCTCGAAAGAGGAAGGAGATGGAGATTATCATAATTTCATCCTGCTCACGGAGAGTCATGAGTCCATAGCCCGACAGGTGGCTCTCGATAAAGCAAATGCTGTAGCCACAAAACTCTTCAAGCGTGTAATTACAGCGCGCGAGGAGCTAACGGATCAACTGAAGGTTCTCCCGATCACCGATCAGGAGCGCCGCGATGCTTCGCGCATCGCTGACGATTACCTCGTTACAGTGAGGGCAAATTACGATTACTACTTTGACTCGATGGTGCGCAGGTATGATCTTTCGGGTTCAGTAATCGCCGAGTGACGATTGGGTCAGGTTTCGGGTGGCCCGCGGATGCGAAGGACGCACCCTTCGCTAAGCTAAACGTACCGGCGAAGCGAAATTGAGGCGCGATGTGATCCGTAACACATCTTGAGACAGTAGTTTCCTGATGCTACGGCCGGACTTTAGCGTCGCCGCAGGTCAGCGTCCTGCGGGCTGCGGCAGCAAATTACTGATGCCTGATATTGCATCCCGCCTCCGATCCGCTGACCAGCCAGGAACGATTCGACTGCGAGTACGGCAAATCTGTTTCCGCTCGAAGCCTCGGTCGCGAAGTCTGGCTGCAGTACTGGCCGGAAGCCTATGTCAAGAAATGCCGACCTGATTAAGAGAGCTTCGTATCAGGACCTTCCGTCGATCGCTATCAGAATGAGGCTCAAGTGTTCGTCGTGATGAGCTGCGGACGCTGGAACACTGCGTTCTCATTGAGAGGTAGTTAGAATTGAATTCACGTGAGAGATTTCCTGCGCCAGCTCTCCGTGTCCTGCTTGCTGCTCCTCGTGGTTTTTGTGCGGGTGTGGACCGCGCAGTCCTGGCGGTGGAGCATGCTCTGGAGCAATATGGGGCGCCGGTGTATGTGCGCAAGCAGATCGTGCACAACAAGTATGTCGTGCAGACTCTGGAACAGAAGGGGGCGGTCTTCGTCGATGAGACGGAGGAGGTGCCCGAGGGCTCGATCGTGGTCTTCTCGGCCCACGGCGTTGCTCCCTCTGTGCACGACGAGGCGAAGGCCAACAGGCTGGCCACCATCGACGCGACCTGCCCGCTGGTGACCAAGGTCCACAAGGAGGCGGTGCGGTTCGCCGACGAGGGCTACGACATCCTCCTTATCGGCCATGAGGGGCATGAAGAGGTTGTCGGCACCATGGGCGAGGCCCCGGACCGGATCCATCTGGTCGACGGCGCCGGGGACGTCGCAGGCGTTCAGGTCCGTGACGAGTCCAAGGTCGTCTGGCTCTCCCAGACCACGCTGTCGGTGGATGAGACCATGGCCACTGTCGGTGAGCTGAAGAAGCGCTTTCCGCTGCTGGTCAGTCCGCCCAGTGATGACATTTGCTACGCCGCCCAGAACCGTCAGGCGGTGGTGAAGCAGATCGCCCCCGAGACCGACCTGCTGATCGTGGTCGGCTCCAAAAACTCCCACAACTCCTCCGCTCTGGTTGAGGTCGGCCTGGAGTACGGGGCCAAGGCCGCCTACCTGGTCGACTTCGCCGATGAGATGGACGAGGCCTGGCTGGAGGGCGCCTGCACGGTCGGTGTGACCAGCGGTGCATCGGTGCCGGAGATCCTGGTTGAGGGCGTGCTGGAGTGGCTCGCCAAGTGCGGCTACGGCGACGTGCAGACCGTCCGCACGGTGACCGAGAGCCAGCATTTCGCACTGCCACGCGAACTGCTGCGCACCCGAGCCGAGCTGCTGCGAGCCGCAGAGTCAACGCCGCCTTCCGCACCTGCTGATACGGACGGGTGAGGCGATGACCGCGATCCCGCTCGGGATGCCGTCCGTTCCGGTCAAGCTCGCCGGCCGCCGCAAGAGCCGCAAGATCCAAGTCGGGTCGGTGGCGGTGGGCGGCGACGCGCCGGTCTCCGTCCAGTCCATGACCACCACCGTCACCGCGGACATCGGCGCCACGCTGCAGCAGATCGCCGAGCTCACCGCCTCCGGCTGCCAGATCGTGAGGGTGGCGTGTCCGTCGCAGGACGATGCCGACGCGCTCGCGACCATCGCGAGGAAGTCACAGATCCCGGTGATCGCGGACATCCACTTCCAGCCGAAGTACGTGTTCGCGGCGATCGACGCGGGCTGTGCGGCGGTGCGGGTGAACCCGGGCAACATCCGGCAGTTCGACGACAGGGTGAAGGAGATTGCAAAGGCGGCCTCGGAGGCGGGGGTGCCGATCCGGATCGGTGTGAACGCCGGGTCGCTGGACAGGCGGCTGCTGGAGAAGTACGGCAAGGCCACGCCCGAGGCGCTGGTGGAGTCGGCGCTGTGGGAATGCTCGCTGTTCGAGGAGCACGGTTTTACGGACATCAAGATCTCGGTGAAGCACAACGACCCTGTCGTGATGGTAGGCGCCTACCGGTTGCTGGCGGCGCAGTGCGACTACCCGCTGCACCTGGGGGTGACGGAGGCGGGTCCGGCGTTCCAGGGCACGATCAAGTCGGCGGTGGCGTTCGGTGCGCTGCTCAGCGAGGGCATCGGGGACACGATCCGGGTGTCGCTGTCGGCGCCGCCGGCGGAGGAGGTCAAGGTCGGCATCCAGATCCTTCAGTCGCTGAACCTGCGGCAGCGCCGCCTGGAGATCGTCTCCTGCCCGTCGTGCGGGAGGGCGCAGGTGGATGTGTACAAGCTGGCCGACCAGGTGACGGCGGGTCTGGAGGGCATGGAGGTGCCGCTGCGGGTGGCGGTGATGGGCTGTGTCGTCAACGGGCCGGGCGAGGCGCGGGAGGCGGATCTCGGTGTCGCGTCGGGCAACGGCAAGGGGCAGATCTTCGTGAAGGGCGAGGTCATCAAGACCGTGCCGGAGTCGAAGATCGTCGAGACCCTGATCGAAGAGGCCCTGAAACTCGCCGAACAGATGCAGAGCGACGGCGTCGCCTTCGGTGACTCGGGTGGTACCGGGCGGCCCACTGTCACCGCAGTCGGCTGACGAGGTGAAGTGAAAATCAACTACGAGAGCGAAACGCACCACATGGCGAACACCCTTTCAGGCCCTTGCGTCCCCCCTCTTGCTGTGCCGGTTCTCCTGGACCGCGGCAGATCCCTGTGCATGCCGCCGTTGCGGGAGGCTGTGGCTCGGCTGGCCGCACCGATTGATACCGTCGCCGCCTACCACTTCGGTTGGACCGACCGGCACGGCTGCCCCGCCTCGGGCGACGGCGGCAAGGGACTGCGGCCCGCGTTAGCCCTGCTGTCGGCGGAGGCGGTCGGCGCCGGCTCGGAGACCGGGGTGCCGGGCGGGGTCGCGGTCGAACTGGTGCACAACTTTTCCCTGTTGCACGACGACGTGATGGACGGCGACGAGACCCGGCGGCACCGGGCCACGGCCTGGACCGTCTTCGGGGCCGCACAGGCCGTCCTGGCCGGTGACGCCCTGCTCGCCCTGGCCACTGAGGTCCTGCTCGATGCGCCGGACAGTTCGACCGCGAGCGCCGCCGACGCCGCCCGCGCGGTCCGGCGGATCACCACGGCCACCCGTCGGCTGATCGACGGCCAGGCGCAGGATCTGTCTTTCGAGCAGCGTGACCGGGTTACTGTCGCCGAGTGCCTGGAGATGGAGGGCAACAAGACCGGCGCGCTGCTTGCTGCGGCCTGTGCTATCGGCGCGGTGCTGGCCGGGGCCGATGACCGCACGGCAGACGCCCTGGGCCGTTACGGGCACGACTTGGGGCTGGCCTTCCAGGCGGTGGATGACCTGCTCGGCATCTGGGGTACCACCGAGGTCACCGGCAAGCCGCGCTGGGGCGATCTGCGTCGGCGTAAGAAGTCGCTGCCGGTGGCCGTGGCGCTCGCCGACGGCGGCCCGGCCTCCCGCCGGCTGGCCGAACTGCTCGCCGACCCGCAGCCCCGCGCCGAAGAGGACGGGAAGCAGCTCGCCGTCCGCGCTGACCTGATCGAGCAGGCCGGCGGCCGCGCCTGGGCCCGTGACGAGGCCCGTCGCCGTCACACAGGCGCTTTGGCCGCCCTGGACGAGGTGCCCATGCCGGACCAGATACGTGAGTACTTCGTCGCCCTCGCCGAATTCGTCGTCGTGCGGGAGAGGTGACCGAAACGCCATGACCTTCACGACTGGCACCACCGCCAGCGACGCTGGCCTTCCGGCTCCGGAACACACAAACCAGCCACAGGATGCCGGCGCCACGGCACGCTCCACCCTGCTGGGGGCGATCCAGTCCCCCCGGGCTCTTGACTCACTCACGCCCCACCAACTGCCACTCCTGGCTCAGGAGATCCGGGACTTCCTGATCGGCACGGTCTCCCAGACCGGCGGGCACCTCGGCCCCAACTTGGGCGTGGTGGAACTCACCATCGCCCTGCACCGTATCTTCCACTCCCCCCGCGACCGGATCCTGTTCGACACCGGCCACCAGACCTACATCCACAAGCTCCTCACCGGCCGCCACGACTTTTCCCAGCTACGCTTCAGAGACGGCCTGTCCGGCTATCCGTGCAGGGCCGAGTCCGAGCACGACGTCATCGAGAACAGCCACGCCTCCACCGTCCTCGGCTGGGCCGACGGCCTGGCCAAGGCCCACCAGCTGCAGGGCTTCGACGACCGTGCGGTGGTCGCGGTGATCGGCGACGGCGCCCTGACCGGAGGCATGGCCTGGGAAGCCCTCAACAACATCGCCGCCGCCAAGGACCGCCCGGTCATCATCGTCGTCAACGACAATCAGCGCTCCTACTCCCCGACCATCGGCGGCCTCGCCCACCACCTCGCCACACTGCGCACCACCCAGGGCTACCAGCGCTTCCTGACCTGGGGCAAGGAGGCACTGGAGCGCATTCCGGCGGTCGGCCGGCCGCTCTTCAACACCCTGCACGGCGCCACAAAGGGCCCGACGGACGTCATTTCGCCGCAGGGCCTGTTCGAGGACCTGGGGCTGAAGTACCTCGGCCCGGTCGACGGCCACGACATCGCCGCGCTGGGGGCGGCCCTGCGCCGGGCTCGCGACCTTGGCGGCCCGGTGATCGTGCACTGCCTGACCCAGAAGGGCCGCGGCTACCTGCCCGCCGCGCAGCACGAGGAGGACCGCTTCCACGCCGTCGGTGTCATCCACCCGGACACCGGCCTGCCACTCAAGGCCCCGGCCAGGGACTGGACCAGCGTGTTCGGCCAGGAGATGGCCGCCCTTGGCCGGGAGCGCGAGGACATTGTCGCGATCACCGCGGCGATGCTGCACCCGGTGGGCCTGGGCCCGTTCGCCCAGCAGTTTCCCGAGCGGGTCTTCGACGTGGGCATCGCCGAACAGCACGCCGCGGTCTCCGCCGCGGGACTTGCTACTGGCGGACTGCACCCGGTGGTCGCGGTGTACGCGACCTTCCTCAACCGTGCCTTCGACCAGCTCCTCATGGACATCGCCCTGCACCAGTGCGGGGTCACCTTCGTACTGGACCGGGCCGGCATCACCGGCCCCGACGGAGCCAGCCACCACGGCATGTGGGACCTGTCCATCCTGCAGGTCGTCCCCGGCCTGCAGATCGCCGCCCCGCGCGACGCCGACCAGCTGCGCGCCCAGCTCCGCGAAGCCGTCGCCGTCGACGACGCCCCCACCGTCATCCGCTACCCCAAGGGCGCCGTCGGCCCCGCCGTCCCGGCCCTCGGCCGGATCGGCGGCATGGACGTGCTGCACGACAACACCCAGCCGACCGGCACGCCCGCCCTATCCGGGGAGGGCAGCGCCGCCCGGCGGGCCGATGTACTGCTGGTCGCGGTCGGCGCCATGGCGCCCACCTGCCTGGAGGCGGCGAAGCTGCTGGCCGCCCAGGGCGTCACCAGCACCGTGATCGACCCCCGCTGGGTCAAGCCCGTCGACCCAGCGTTGCCCGGCCTCGCCGCCCAGTACCGTGCCGTGGTCACCGTCGAGGACAACAGTCGAACCGGAGGGGTCGGCACCGCGATCGCCCAGGCCCTGCGCGACGCCGCTGTACACGTGCCGCTACGCAACATGGGCATACCGCAACGATTCCTCCCCCACGCCACACGCGAGGAACTCCTCACCGAGACCGGGCTCACCGCCGACGGCATCACCCGCCAGATCACCGCCCTGCTGACAGAGCGCAAGGACTGACCCGGTGACCTATGCAACGAAACCTGCGAAATGTCTGGATCGGGTGATCATCTGGTGCGACTAAGAGGTCACGCAGATTGGTGGCGGTGCAGTTTGGCGGGTTCAGTTCTCCCAGCGCAGATACCAAGTCGGCTTGGTCACTGTGCGTGCTGAGAATCCGTCGCGGGTGGCTTCCGCCTCGGTCGTACTGACGTAACGCAGCCAGTCGAGTTGCCAGCCGAGTTCTTCCTGTACTGCCCTGTCCTGATCGTCGTTGCATGCGTGAGCTGCGCGGGCGATGCCGCCCGTCGCGAAGTTCGCGGCCGCTTCAGCGTCTTTGGGGTCGCCGAAGAAGGCGGCCTTGAGCGCGTGGCCGACGGCGGTGATCACCTCAAAGGGAATGTCGATGCTCTCATCTAGATCGTCGCAGTAGCTGGCTGCTTCTTGATCGAGGGCTTCTGCCAGACGAGCGGCGGTCTCGCCAGGTATGGTCTCGCCGGATGCCCGGCCCCATGCAGCTGTGATCGCTTCCCAAACGTTGCTGCGGTACGGCCGTGCGCAGTCCATGTACAGGTCGAAGACCCGCTCGGCTACCCCTGCGACGAAGGCCGCACGCTGTTCGGGGGACATCCCGAGGATGACGGCGAATTCCGACTCTGGCAGCATGCCGACTTCTTTCTACGGCGGTTGGCCGTCTTCTTCGGGTCACCCATCCTGTGCTGGCGGCTTCGGCCTCATGGTAGGCGCGCAGGGCGGGTACTCAAGGGCGACGGTGGGGGCGTTCGTCCCAGCGATGGGTGGCCCAGGCTCGACGGATCAGGCTACGGATGGTGATGATCGTGTCCGCGAGATCGAAGAAGGCGTTGACGACGGTAGCGCGGCGTTCGTAGCAGCGGGAAAGGCGGTAGAAGGCGTTCTGCCAGGCGTGCGTACGCTCGACATGCCACCGCCGGCTCGCCTGGATCGGCGCCTTCTCACCCTTGTGCGCGATGCGTCCGCGCAGGTCGCGGGCCGCCAGTTCAGCGCGGGTCTTGTCCGAGTCGTAGCCGGCGTCCAGGTGCACCATGATGTCGTTGGGCAGCGGCCCGAGGTCGTCCAGCAGGTCCAGGGTCGGCGAGAGCAGCGGCGAGTCGTGGCGGTTCGCTCCGGCCAGGACCCGGCCGAGCGGGATCCCGTAACCATCCGTCATGCCCGAGCGTTTCAAGCCCTGTTTGCCGCGATCGACCGGTGAGCGCCCGGCGACCTCGCCGCCGCCGGGGGCCTTGGTGATGGAGCCGTCGACGGCGATCTGGTCGAGCACGAGCCCGACGATCCGGTCGTAGGACTCCAGCGTGATCTGCTTGAGTCGGCCAAAGACGCCGAGCCGGATCCATTCGTCGCGGCGGTTGCGGATGGTGGTCGCCGAGCAGGTCGTGTCGGAGATCGCCTGGTAGGAGCAGCCGAACCGCAGGAGTTGCAGCAACTTGTCGAACACGATCCGGTCGCTGATACGGCGCCGGTGGCACCCCAGCGGGTGGGACGGATCGACCGTAGGGCGCTCGGGCAGCAGCGCCGCGAATTGTTCCCAGAGCGGGTCAGTCAGCCATGATGGAAGCACGGGCACAGGTCCCCCCAGTAATCACAGAGCGTCGCAACTCCATGATCACCGGGACCTGTGCCCACCTTGTCGCTGGGGGCTCCCCACGACGTCTATCTGCGCGAGCTCTAAGTGTCTTCCTGGTTGGTGGAGTTGGCCGAGCGAGCGTCACTTGTCGCTTCCGTTCGGCCGGGCAGAGGTGCCGTGTCCTCGCAGAAGAAGTATCCGGTCGCGTTGTGTGCCGAAGATCGTCGGGCTTTGGAGCGCGT
Organism: Streptomyces sp. NBC_00289; assembly: GCF_041435115.1. Taxonomy (NCBI): domain Bacteria; kingdom Bacillati; phylum Actinomycetota; class Actinomycetes; order Kitasatosporales; family Streptomycetaceae; genus Streptomyces; species Streptomyces sp. NBC_00289. The sequence continues at coordinate 5,934,367 of NZ_CP108046.1, forward strand.
GACGACGACGGGGTCCGCAGCGCGTCATTGATCAGGCGGGCGCGGGTGCTGCTCGCGTTGGACACCTCGGCCGGCGCGGTCGCTCCGCGGGTGGTGATCGCGGACCGGGTCGGGGTCTCGTGCGATACGGTCCGCCTGATCTCGAAGCGGTACGCGGAGACCGGTGGTGATGTGTGGGCCACGGTCGGCCGGAAGGCGCGCGCACTCCCGCCGGTACCCTCCGCAGTGACCGGCGAGGTCGAGGCGCGGTTGATCGCACTGGCCTGCTCGACGCCGCCCAAGGGACACGCGCGGTGGTCGCTGCGCCTGCTGGAGAAGCACGTCGCGCTGGTCGAGGACATCCCGGATCTGGACCACTCCACGATCGGTCGGGTCTTGAAAAAACGGAATTGCGTCCTCATGTGAAGAAGTGCTGGACCATCCCGCCGGCTGCGAATGCGGCTTTCGCCGCGGCGATGGAGGACGTCCTGGCGGTCTACCGCCGGCCCTTCGATCCGGCGCGCCCGGTGGTGTGCATGGATGAGAAGCCGTACCAGCTGCTCGGTCACGTCCGCGATCCGCTTCCCGCACGGCCGGGCCGTGACCGGCGCGAGGACAACGAGTACGTCCGCTCGGGGACCTGCTCGATCTTCTGCTGGGTCGAGCCGCTGCGCGGATGGCGGCGCGTGGACGCGCAGTCCCGCCGGACCAGGGTCGACTGGGCGCACCAGGTCGAGCACCTGCTGACCGTGGACTATCCCGACGCCGCCACGGTCGTGCTGGTGATGGACAACCTCAACACCCACACCACCGCCTCGCTCTATGAGGCGTTCGACCCGGCGAGGGCCTTCGCGCTGGCCCAGCGCCTGGAGATCCACCACACCCCCAAACACGGGTCCTGGCTCAACATCGCCGAGATCGAGTTGTCCGCACTCACCCGCCAGTGCCTGGGCCGCCGCATCGACGACCTCGCCGTGCTCAACACCGAACTCGCCGCCTGGCAGGAGTACACCAACAGCAACCAGCGCCAAGTCGACTGGCACTTCACCACCGACGACGCACGCGTGAAACTGCGCCACCTCTACCCAACAACACAGAGAAATTAAGTCGCGACAGTCTACTAGAAGCTGCGCTGACGTACCCGGGTGACCCGGGCCAGTAGCTCGGGTCGAGCCGCGGATACGGCCCGGAACACGACGTGATCCGGGCCGTACCGGTCGAGGACCTCGGTCAGCCGATCCGCAGGATCCACGAGCGTGCCCACGGGGCTGCTGGTCAGGTCGCAGTAGGTGATTGCGTCCACCAGCGTGGGCTCTGCCGGGCCGAACTCTGTCAGCATCTCGCTCAGCCCCAGCTCGGAGGCCTCCCAGGGGGAGGACGTATGGAAGGCAACGACACTGCACAGCCGAGGGTCGGCGCCCACCACGTCGCGCAGATAGCGCGCTCCGTCGATCATGTGCTGCCCCGTGTCCACGGCCGCCCGGGCGTATCCGACGTCATGCGCGACGGCCGCTGCGGCCAGTAGTTCCGCGTCCTCGCCGAGAGCCGGGGCCAGTGTCAGGGCCTGGGAGTAGACGCGCTGGGAATGAGCCCACCGGTTCGGCAGGCTCTCGGCGAGCAAGGACTCCGCGAGGTCGTGAGCCCACTCGGCCAACTGCATGCAAGTACCTCCCAAGCTGTCGAGGTCAGGACGTCGGGCTCACGAACCGCCCGACTCCGTGCTGAGCTTGAACGTGCCCAGCACCTTCCAGTTCGTGCACGGCACGACGGACGGTGCCCCGCGAGACTCCATAGGTCTCGGAGAGCTCTGCCTCGCTGGGGAGCCGAGCGCCGACGGGTAGCTCGCCGGTCCGAATGCGCTCCAACAGGTCCGTCATGATCCGCTTGTACGGCGCCATCTGTGAGCCGCCGCCGACCTGGCGGCCGACCCCGGCGACGGTGGTTACGTCGCCGGTTTCCTCCAACGCGCGAAGCGCGCGACGGACGGTCGTGCGGGCCACGCCGAACTCCCGGCCGATCTCCGCCTCGGACGGAAGGCCATCCGGGTAGGCCCCCTCAGCGATCCTGGCCCGCAGGGCCTCCGAGATCGTCAAGTACGTCCCGCGCGGGCTGGGGTTCGTCACGCGTTCCTCCTTCTTCCGCCGCGTGCGCGGGGTTGCCTGGTGCCTGCCGCGCGCTCCAGCTTCGCACGTCGTCGCCCTGGCGAAAGGGGGCCGATCGCGGGGCCGTCTGGGGGCCGTCCAGAGGCGGCCCACGACCCCTGACGACCGCCAACAACGACCAAGAACGGATCCGGGTGAAATCGCGTGGCGCCTCCTGAATTGGCTGCTAGACCCAGGTGTCCAGCCACATGCGGCCGCGCCAGGAATCCATGGGCAAGGCCTGGCCCGTGAAGATCGGCCAGAAGTAGATGAAGTTCCAGGCGATCAGCAGGGTCAGGACGCCCGCGCCCGTCGCTCCCGCGACCCGGCGGGCGTCGCTCGAGCCCGGTGGGCCGATGATCGCGCCCAGGAGCATCGCCACGGCCAGGCAGAGGAACGGGACGAAGACGACGGCGTAGAAGAGGAAGATCGTCCGCTCCTGGTACATGAACCAGGGGAGGTAGCCGGCCGCGATGCCGCAGGCGATGGCGCCCGCGCGCCAGTCGCGGCGGAACAGCCAGCGCCACAGGACGTACAGGATCGCGAAGCAGCCCACCCACCACAGCAGCGGTGTGCCGATCGCGAGGACCTCGCGGGCGCACTTGCCGCCGGCGTCGCCGGGGCAGCCGGCCGTGCCGGGCGAGGGGGACTCGTAGAAGTAGGAGACCGGACGGCCCAGGACGATCCAGCTCCACGGGTTCGACTGGTAGGTGTGCGGCGAGGAGAGGCCGACGTGGAACTCGTACACCTCGTGCTCGTAGTGCCACAGGCTGCGCCACCAGTCGGGGAACAGCCAGGTCCAGCTGCCGCCCTTGCCGTCGGTCGCGGCCCAGTTGCGGTAGTAGCCGCCGCTGCCGTCCGTGGCGGAGAGGATCCAGCCGGTCCAGGAGACGAGGTAGGTGGCGATCGCGACCGGGACGGTGGCCAGGAAGGCGAGGCCCACGTCGTGCTTGAGCACCGCGAGGTGGGGGCGGCCCGCGCCCGCGACCCTGCGGGAGCCGACGTCCCACAGCACCGCCATCACGCAGAACGCGGCCAGGATGTAGAGGCCGTTCCACTTGGTGCCGATCGCCAGGCCCAGCATCAGGCCCGCCAGCCAGCGCCAGGGACGCAGGCCCAGGCGGGTTGTCTCCGCGGTGTGCGCGTCGGGGCGGACGCGGCCGTCGGCGTCGGCCGGAAGCGCGGCCGCGAGTTTCTCGCGCGCCCTGTCCCGGTCGACGACCAGGCAGCCGAACGCGGCCAGCACGAAGAACATCAGCACCCCGTCGAGCAGCGCGGTGCGGCTCATCACGAAGTGCAGGCCGTCCACCGCCATCAGCGCGCCCGCCAGGCAGCCGAGGAAGGTGGAGCGGAACAGGCGGCGCCCGATGCGGCACAGCAGCAGCACGGACAGCGTGCCGAGCAGCGCGGTCATGAAGCGCCAGCCGAACGGGTCGAAGCCGAAGATCAGCTCGCCGAGCCCGATGACGTACTTGCCGACCGGCGGATGCACCACGTACGCCGCGTCCGACGGGATCCTGATCTGTGAACCGGTGGACAGGACCAGGTCGTTGGCGTTCTTGTCCCAGTTGACCTCGAAGCCGCGGTGGACCAGCGCCCAGGCGTCCTTGGCGTAGTACGTCTCGTCGAATATCACCGCCTTCGGGCTGCCCAGGTGCCAGAAGCGCAGCACGCCCGCCAGCAGCGTGACCAGCAGCGGGCCGCCCCAGCCGGACCAGCGGGTGAGGCGCGTGGCGAGGTGGTGCGGAACGCCGAGGATCTGCCACACCCGCGGGTTGGGCCGGGCGTAGGGCGGCACCAGGCGGTCGCGGACGTCGCTTCTGGGCGCGGCCGTGTAGCCGAAACGGCGCAGCCGCTGCTGCCACGACGGCGGCTGGTCGAGCGGTGCCTGGCCCTGCCGGGTGTCCGTGGAGGACGCGGTACTGGTCACCGCGCCATCGTAGGGAAACGTTCTGTGGGAGTCCCGTGCATGGCGGTACCGGTGCGGATGCGTCGGCCGCCGCCGGCCCCTGGGAGGATGGGCGGGTGACCACTACGCCCGGAACCCTCGTCCTCGCCGGCACGCCCATCGGCGACGTCTCCGACGCCCCGCCCCGGCTCGCCGAGGAGCTGGCCGGTGCCGACGTCGTCGCCGCCGAGGACACCCGGCGGCTGCGGCGGCTGACCCAGGCCCTGGGCGTCACACCCAAGGGACGCGTGCTGTCGTACTTCGAGGGCAACGAGTCCGCCCGGACGCCCGAGCTGGTGGAGGAACTGGTGGGCGGCGCGCGCGTGCTGCTCGTCACCGACGCCGGCATGCCGTCCGTGTCCGACCCCGGGTACCGGCTGGTCGCGGCGGCCGTCGAGAAGGACATCCGGGTCACCGCCGTACCCGGCCCGTCCGCCGTGCTCACCGCGCTCGCGCTGTCGGGGCTGCCCGTCGACCGCTTCTGCTTCGAGGGGTTCCCGCCGCGCAAGGCGGGGGAGCGGCTGGCGCGGCTGCGGGAGGTCGCGGACGAGCGCCGGACGCTCGTCTACTTCGAGGCGCCGCACCGGCTCGACGACACCCTCGCCGCCATGGCCGAGGTGTTCGGCGCTGACCGCCGGGCCGCCGTCTGCCGGGAGCTGACCAAGACGTACGAGGAGGTCAGGCGCGGCGGGCTGGGCGAACTGGCGGCCTGGGCGGCGGAGGGCGTACGCGGGGAGATCACCGTCGTCGTCGAGGGCGCCCCCGAGAAGGGCGCCGAGGAACTCGACGCCGCCGAACTGGTGCGCCGGGTGCGGGTGCGCGAGGAGGCGGGGGAGCGGCGCAAGGAGGCGATCGCCGCGGTGGCCGCCGACGCGGGACTGCCGAAGCGGGAGGTGTTCGACGCGGTGGTGGCGGCGAAGAACGCCGCCGGGCGCACAGGGGTGTGAGACGGCGCACATGCCCTCTGAGCAGGGCGCATCTCCTGTGAGCGGGCGCCCCACGGCTGGGCAAAGGGCTGTCGCGAAAGGCAAAGCGCAGACCCCCTGAGAGAGCCCCTTTGGCAAGGCGGTGCCAAATCGCCTCCAACACTCGACAGGGCTGATGCATTCGCGCCGGCGGAAGCGTCCACTGGTCGAAGGGACGCATCGGTCCCCGTGTCCAGCGGACAAGAGGAGCCGGCATGAGCGAGATCGCAGGACAGGCCGGGATGCACGGGGCGGCGAGCCCGGTGGTTCACGAGTCGTATTCCTTCGCCTGCATGCGCTGCGGGCACGGCTGGGAGCAGTCGTACGAGATCGAGCACCACCGGGACACCGAGGGCCACGAGTTCGTCATGTACGTCACGGACGGTCAGGTCGTGCCGTCCCCGCTGAGCCGGCCCTCGTGCCAGAACTGCGACGGCCACGTGCTGCGGATCATGCGGGCCGGCCAGGTGTCCTCGGCGCTCGGCGCGGTGCACCGGCAGCAGCAGATCCCCCGCAGCCGTCCGGCCGAGGCGCCGCCCGCCGGCCCGGTGGAGGCACCGGCGGCCGCGAGTGAGGCGGCGCCGCACGAGCAGGGCGAGCAGCACCACTGGCACCTGTCCGACCTGCTGCACCCCTTCCACCGCAAGGCGAGCTGACCCCACCGCCGTCCGCGCGGGCGTGCCCCTTTCGTAGGATCGGGGCATGCCTTCGAACGCCCCCGACCGAGCCGGCGCCTCCGACAAGAACGCGGCACCGCCGCTTCCGGAACCCCTCCGGGTGCCGGTCGCCGACTCCCACACCCACCTCGACATGCAGTCCGGCACGGTGGACGAGGGCCTCGCGAAAGCCGCGTCGGTCGGCGTGACGACGGTCGTCCAGGTCGGCTGCGACGTGCGCGGTTCCCGGTGGGCGGCCGAGACGGCGGCGCGGTACGACGCCGTCCACGCGACGGTCGCCCTGCACCCCAACGAGGCCCCGCGCATCGTGCACGGCGATCCCGACGGGTGGTCCCGGCAGGGCGCGCGCACCCCGGGCGGGGAGGCGGGACTCGACGAGGCGCTCGCCGAGATCGACCGGCTGGCCGCGCTGCCCCAGGTCAAGGGTGTCGGCGAGACAGGGCTCGACTTCTTCCGTACCGGGCCCGAGGGCAAGGAGGCGCAGGAGAGGTCCTTCCGCGCCCACATCGAGATCGCCAAGCGGCACGGCAAGGCCCTGGTCATCCACGACCGCGACGCCCACGCCGACGTGCTGCGCGTCCTCAAGGAGGAGGGCGCCCCCGAGCGGACGGTGTTCCACTGCTACTCCGGGGACGCCGAGATGGCGGAGATCTGCGCCGGCGCCGGCTACTTCATGTCGTTCGCCGGCAACGTGACCTTCAAGAACGCCCAGAACCTGCGGGACGCCCTCGCCGTCGCCCCGCTGGAGCTGGTCTTGGTGGAGACCGACGCGCCCTTCCTGACCCCGGCGCCGTACCGCGGACGGCCCAACGCCCCGTATCTGGTCCCGGTCACGGTGCGTGCCATGGCCGCCGTGCGGGGCATCGGCGAGGACGCGCTCGCGACGGCACTCGGCGCGAACACGGCCCGCGCCTTCGGCTACTGAGCGTGTCGCTGAGGGTGCCGCGTCGCACCCCGTGACACCGCTCAGGGACACCTGCCCCGGCCCGAGGGCAACCGTCCGTAGTCGCGTCGCTTTGGAGAGTGACTCCCGCTCCGCTAGGTTCTGGGGGCCCGATCCGGACCCTTACGGCCCTCTGGAGCGTGTCGGCGTGAGCAACTCGCAGTACGAGACCTACGAGACCTACGGGACGCACGACCTGTACGACCCGGGCCCGAGCCGCGGCACGGATTTCGCCGTGGACCTCGCGGCCCCCGGCGCCGGCCCCCGGCCGGACTCCGGCACTGGCCCGTACGACGCCTACGAGCCGGCGCCGTACGACGGCTTCGACCTGCACGGCCCACCGACGCTGCACAGCGCGCCGACACTGGCGTACGGACTGCGCGACGGGCGGCCGGTGCCCGCCCCGCCCGGGATCCCCGGGCCGTCCGGCACGCGGGCGTACGAGGACACCTACCGGCCCGCGTACGAGGCGCCCGCCGCACCGTTGCGCGCCGGAGTGAGCCGGGGATCCGGACGGCGGCGCAAGGCGCGGTACGCCGAGCGCGTGGACGGACCGATGCGCCGCCTGTTGCCGCAGGCGCTGGTCGTCGCCTTCCTCGCGGGCGGCACCACCGCGTTCGTCGCCGAGGACAAGGCGATCGAGCTGAACGTCGACGGGAGACCGCGCACCCTGCACACCTTCGCGGACGACGTGGGCGACGTCCTGGCGGACCAGGGCGTCACCGTGGGAGCGCACGACATGGTGGTACCCGCCCCCGGGACGGAGCTCGCCGACGGTGACGAGATCGCGGTGCACTACGGCCGCCCCGTCCGGCTCACGCTCGACGGCCGACCGCACGAGGTCTGGACGACGGCGCCCACGGTGGAGGAGGCGCTCAGACAGCTGGGCGTGCGCGCGGAGGGCGCGTACCTGTCCACCTCGCGCTCCCGGACCATCGGACGCGAGGGGCTCGCGCTCGACGTGCGCACCGAGCGCTCGGTGACGATCATGGCGGACGGCCGGGCACGCACCGTCCGCACGAACGCGGCGACCGTCCGCGAGGCGATCGAGGAGGCCGGCATCACCCTGCGCGGCGAGGACACCACGTCCGTGGCGCCCGAGAGCTTCCCGCGCGACGGGCAGACCGTCACCGTGCTGCGGATCACCGGCTCCCGGGAGGTCCGCGAGGAGACGATCCCCTTCCAGGTGCGGCGCACCGACGACTCCTCCCTGTTCCGCGGCACGGAGGTGGTCGAGCGGGCCGGACAGCCGGGGCTGCGCCGCATCACGTACGCCCTGCGGACCGTCAACGGGGTGAGCCAGAAGCCGCGCCGGATCAGGTCCGAGCTGGTGCGCGAGCCGCGCGCGCAGGTCGTCAGGGTGGGCACGCGGATGCTGCCGACGTCCGTGCGGGGCGCCGACCACCTGGACTGGCAGAGCCTCGCGGCCTGCGAGTCCGGCGGCCGCCCCGACGCGGTGGATCCCTCGGGGACCTACGGCGGCCTCTACCAGTTCGACACCCGGACCTGGCAGAACCTCGGCGGCGACGGACGGCCGCAGGACGCGCCGGCCGCGGAGCAGACGCTGCGGGCGAAGAAGCTGTACGTGCGCCAGGGCGCGGGTCCCTGGCCGCACTGCGGGGCGCGGCTGCACGGGTGAGGCGGGCCGGCCGGGGCCCCGTACCCTGGTGCGGTGAGCAGCAGCCCCGCCCCCGACGCCCTTCTGAGCCCCGCCGACATCCGTGAACTGGCGGCCGTCCTCGGCGTACGCCCCACCAAGCAGCGCGGCCAGAACTTCGTGATCGACGCCAACACGGTCCGCCGTATCGTCCGCACCGCGCAGGTCCGGCCCGACGACGTGGTCGTCGAGGTCGGGCCCGGGCTCGGCTCCCTCACCCTGGCCCTGCTGGAGGCCGCCGACCGGGTCACGGCGGTCGAGATCGACGACGTGCTGGCCGGCGCGCTGCCCGCGACCGTCGTGGCCCGGATGCCGGAGCGCGCCGACCGGTTCGCGCTGGTGCACTCAGACGCGATGCACGTCACCGAGCTGCCGGGCCCCGCCCCGACCGCGCTGGTCGCCAACCTGCCGTACAACGTGGCCGTGCCGGTGCTGCTGCACATGCTCGCCACCTTCCCGAGCATCGAGCGCACCCTCGTGATGGTCCAGGCGGAGGTCGCCGACCGCCTCGCGGCCCCGCCCGGCTCGAAGGTGTACGGCGTCCCCTCCGTGAAGGCCAACTGGTACGCCGAGGTCAAGCGGGCCGGATCCATCGGGCGCAACGTGTTCTGGCCGGCGCCGAACGTCGACAGCGGGCTCGTCGCGCTGGTCCGCCGCAGCGAGCCGGTCGAGACGACGGCGTCGAGGCGGGAGGTCTTCGCGGTGGTCGACGCGGCGTTCGCGCAGCGCCGCAAGACGCTGCGGGCCGCGCTCGCCGGGTGGGCCGGCTCGGCGCCCGCCGCGGAGGCGGCCCTCGTCGCGGCCGGCGTCTCACCGCAGGCGCGCGGGGAGTCCCTGACCGTCGAGGAGTTCGCGCGGATCGCGGAACACCGTCGGCGGACCGACAGCGCCGAAGGCGCCGACAGCGCCGGGAACACGGCGAACACGGAGAACGAGGAGTCTGGTCAGCGGTGAGCGTGACGGTACGCGTGCCCGCCAAGGTCAACGTGCAGCTCGCGGTGGGTGCGGCCCGGCCCGACGGCTTCCACGACCTGGCCAATGTGTTCCTGGCCGTCGGCCTCTACGACGAGGTCACGGTGACCCTGGCCGACGGGCTCCGCGTCACCTGCGAGGGGCCGGACGCCGACCAGGTCCCCCTCGACCGGACGAACCTCGCGGCCCGCGCGGCCGAGGCCCTCGCCGTGCGGTACGGCCGCAGCCCCGACGTGCACATCCACATCGCCAAGGACATCCCGGTGGCCGGCGGCATGGCGGGCGGCAGTGCGGACGGCGCGGGCGCGCTGGTGGCCTGCGACGCGCTGTGGGGCACCCGCGCCTCCCGCGTCGAACTCCTGGAAATCTGTGCCGAGTTGGGCAGCGACGTGCCCTTCAGTCTGGTGGGCGGGGCGGCCCTCGGTATCGGCCGGGGCGAGAAGCTCACGACGCTGGAGACCGGCGGCACCTTCCACTGGGTGTTCGCGATGGCCGGGCGCGGGCTGTCGACCCCGGCCGTGTTCCGCGAGTTCGACCGGCTCGGCGAGGGCCGGGAGATCCCCGTGCCCGTCGCCTCCCGGGAACTCCTCGACGCGCTGGCCAAGGGCGACCCGGACGCACTCGCCGCCGCCGTCTCCAACGACCTCCAGCCCGCTGCCCTCTCCCTGTTCCCCGAGCTCTCGGACACCCTCGCCGCGGGCCGGTCCGCCGGCGCCCTCGCCGCCCTGGTCTCGGGCTCGGGGCCGACGACGGCCTTCCTCGTCCGCGACCCCGGGTCGGCGTCGAAGGTCGCACAGGCGCTGCGGACCTCCGGGACGTGCCGGACGGTGCGTACGGCGTCGGGGCCGGCGCCGGGCGCGACGGTGCTCGGCGACCGGGTCGCGTCCTGACCCGGGTGCCTCACCCCGTCTTCGCCGGTGGCCTGGACCCGCAGGCGAAGATCACCTACGTCAGCCGGGTCAACGGCGTGACGAAGGACGTGACGACGGTCGGCGGCCACCGCGACCGGCTGCGGACCGAGTGCCCCGGCCGGACGGTGTACGACCTGCTCGACGAGGTCCGGGCGGCCACGGCCCGCTGACCTGCGGGGGACCGGTCACCACGCGGGCGCATTACGCTGGGAGGCTGATCGATCCCCCTGTCAGGAGAGTAATGGCCGTCAACCTGGTCAATGTCGAGAACGTCAGCAAGGTGTACGGCACTCGTGCCCTCCTCGACGGCGTGTCCCTCGGCGTCTCCGAAGGGGACCGCATCGGTGTCGTGGGCCGGAACGGGGACGGCAAGACGACCCTGATCCGGATGCTCGCCAAGCTGGAGGAGACCGACACCGGGCGGGTCACCCACTCCGGCGGCACGCGCCTGGGCGTCCTCACCCAGCACGACTCCCTCGACCCGTCGGCCACCGTCCGGCACGAGGTCATCCGGGACATGGCCGACCACGAGTGGGCCGGGAACGCGAAGGTCCGGGACGTGCTCACCGGCCTCTTCGGCGGGCTCGACCTCCCCGGCTTCCCGCAGGGCCTGGACACCGTCATCGCCCCGCTCTCCGGCGGTGAGCGGCGCCGGATCGCGCTCGCCAAGCTGCTCATCGAGGAGCAGGACCTGATCGTCCTGGACGAGCCGACCAACCACCTCGACGTCGAGGGCATCTCCTGGCTGGCCCAGCACCTGCGGGAGCGGCGTTCCGCGCTTGTCTGCGTGACCCACGACCGCTGGTTCCTCGACCAGGTCTGCACCCGCATGTGGGACGTCCAGCGCGGTGACGTCTTCGAGTACGAGGGCGGCTACTCCGACTACGTCTTCGCGCGCGCCGAGCGCGAGCGGATCGCCGCGACCGAGGAGGTCAAGCGGCAGAACCTGGTCCGCAAGGAGCTCGCCTGGCTGCGCCGCGGCGCCCCCGCCCGCACCTCCAAGCCCCGCTTCCGGGTGGAGGCCGCCAACGAGCTCATCAAGGACGTACCGCCGCCGCGCGACAGCAGCGAGCTGATGAAGTTCGCCTCCTCGCGGCTCGGCAAGACCGTCTTCGATCTCGAGGACGTCACCGTCCAGGCCGGCCCCAAGGTGCTGCTCAAGCACGTGACCTGGCAGCTCGGTCCCGGCGACCGGGTCGGCCTGGTCGGTGTCAACGGAGCTGGGAAGACCTCCCTGTTGCGGGCCATGGCCGAGGCGGCCCGCACGGACGGCGAGGTGCAGCCCGCGGGTGGGCGGGTCGCCGTCGGCCGGACGGTCAAGCTCGCCTACCTCTCCCAGGAGGTCGCCGAACTCGAACCCACGCTGCGCGTGCTGGAGGCCGTGCAGCAGGTACGGGAGCGTGTCGACCTCGGCACCGGGCGCGAGATGACGGCCGGGCAGCTGTGCGAGACGTTCGGGTTCAACAAGGAGAAGCAGTGGACGCCCGTCGGCGACCTGTCCGGCGGTGAGCGGCGCCGGCTCCAGCTGCTGCGGCTGCTCATGGACGAGCCCAACGTCCTCTTCCTCGACGAGCCCACCAACGACCTCGACATCGAGACCCTCACGCAGCTGGAGGACGTCCTCGACGGCTGGCCCGGGTCGATGATCGTCATCTCCCACGACCGGTTCTTCGTCGAGCGGACCACCGACCGGGTCTTCGCTCTGCTCGGCGACGCCACCCTGCGGATGCTGCCGCGCGGCATCGACGAGTACCTCGAGCGCCGCCGCCGGATGGAGGAGGCCGCCGCGGCCGCCGCCTCCGCGGGCGCGGGCGCCTTCGCGCAGAAGGCGGTGCCGGAACGGAGCGCCGCCGACCAGCGGGCCGCGAAGAAGGAACTCCAGAAGATCGAGCGGCAGTTGGACAAGGTCTCCGAGCGGGAGACCAAGCTGCACGCGCAGATCGCCGAGCACTCCACCGACTTCGCGAAGGTCGCCGAACTCGACGCCGAACTGCGTGACCTGGCAGGCAGGCGCGAGGAACTGGAGATGACCTGGCTGGAACTCGCCGAGGACGCGTGAGCGGCGCACCACCGTCGCGTACCTGCGCCGCGCGCGCCGCGTGAAGGGGGCGTGAAGGCGCGTAACGAGGGCATCACGGGCCGGTCCTCCCTTGGGAACAGGGGAGGACACGGCCCGGTGCGCTGTCCGCGCCGGGTGATACAAAGAGCCGTCTGAGAACTGTCTGAGTACGACTCTGGGTCCTTCGCGTACCTCGGGGCGTGGCGAAAAATCAGTGAACGAGGGGGAGCACGCTGATGACTCAGCCGCCCGACCAGCCTGCCCGGCCCGGCGGTTTCGGCCCGCCGCAGGACCAGCCGCCGTCCGGTGGCGGGTTCGGCCCGCCACCACCACAGGGCCCGCCACCACCACAGGGCCCGCCGCCGCAGGCACCGCCACCACCTCCGCAGAGCCCGCCGCAGGCCCCGCCGCCCGGCGCCCCGCAGCCCGGCTACGGCTATCCGCAGCAGCAGCCCGGCTACGGTCCGCCCCAACAGCCGGGCCCCTACGCCCAGCCCGGCCCGTACGGCGCACCCGGCACCCCCGGTGCCACCGGCCCGTACGGCCATCCCCAGCAGCCGGGACCGTACGGGCAGCAGCCCGGCTACGGCTACCCGCCGCAGCCGCAGTTCCCCGGCGCGCCCGGCACCCCGCCTCCGGGCTCCGGCTCCCGCGGCCCCTTCAAGGGCAGGCCGGCGGTCCTCATCGGGGCGGCGGTGGCGGCGCTGCTCGTCGTCGGCGCGACCGTGTGGGCGGTGAACGGCGACGGCGGCGGCGAGGACAAGAAGCCGGTCGCCCAGAAGAGCGACGACGCCAAGGCCTCCGCCTCCACCGACCCCGCCGACCCCGGTGACGGCAGCGGTGACGGCGGCGCGGACCCGGAGAACCTCAACGAGGGCCGCAAGGCCGGCGAGGCCAAGGTGCTCTGGTACAAGGAGGCGCCCGACGCGCCCGGTTCCGGCGCCGACGCCCCCGGCATGTGGGTCACCGACAAGACCGCAGTGAAGGCGGCGTACAAGCAGCTCTTCGCCTACGACGTCGGCAGCGGCACCCCGACGTGGGACCCGATCACCTTCCCGCAGAAGATCTGCGCGGTCACCCCGCGGCAGACCGCCGACGACACCGTCGTCGTGGCCTACATGAGCGGCACCAGCGACCGCGCCAAGTGCAACCAGCTCCAGCAGATCGACCTGAACACGGGCAAGAAGGGCTGGACCACCGAGGTCGCGGACGGCGCGCTGTTCGACAGCGCGATCAGCGTCGAGCTGACGGTCAGCGGCAACACGCTGATGGTGGGCCGCTCGCAGTCCGGGACGGCGTACGACGTCGGGACCGGCAAGAAGCTGTTCGACAAGAAGAAGTACGGCGACGCCTGCTTCCCGACCGCCTTCGCGGGCGGCAGCCGGCTGATCTCCGTCGCGTCCTGCGACGCCTCGGGGGCGAACGAACACGACGAGATGCAGGAGCTCGACCCCAGGACCGGCAAGGCCAGATGGACGCGGAAGTTCGACAAGGGCTGGCGGGTCGCCCGCGCCTACTCCGTCGACCCGCTCGTCATCTACAGCACCAACGAGGACAAGAAGGCGTGGAACATCTCCACGTTCACCGACACCGGTTCGTTCCGCTCCCAGGTCGGCTTCGACGAGGAGTTCGCCCCCGAGTGCGGCTGGGCGATCCTCGAGCGTGACCTGACGGGCTGCCAGGGCGTGGCCGCCGACGCGAACACCCTCTACCTGCCGACCGAGGAGAGCAGCGGCGCCAACGAGGTCGTCGCCGTCAACCTCGCCACCGGCAAGGAGAAGTGGCGCGTCAAGTCCCCGGCCGACGAGTCGATGCTGCCGGTGAGGGTGGAGGGCGGCAGGCTCATCGCCTATGTGGAGCCGTCGTACGACGCGGGCGGCCAGGTCGTGTCGATCCCGACGACCGGCGGCAGCCACACCCCGACGAAGCTGCTGCAGAACCCGCAGGGCACCGCCGACATCGAGAACGGCTTCTTCTCGAAGGCGTTCGACTGGGTCGACGGGCGGTTCTACCTCTCGACCACCCGGCTGACCGGCAATGACGAAGCGAAGGAGAAGTTGATGCTCGCCTTCGGCAAGTGACCCCTCCTGCCCGCGCTCCCGTCCCCGCAGCCCCTGCCTCAGAGGTACTCACTTCATGACCCAGCCGCCGCCTCCGCCGCCCAACGAGCCCCCGCAGCAGGGCGGGTTCGGCCCGCCGCAGGACCAGCCGCCGCAGCCGCAGGGCGGTTTCGGCCCACCCCAGGCCCCGCCGCCCCAGCCCCCGCAGACGCCCCCGCCGCCCGCCCCGCCGGGCGGACAGCCTCCGCAGGCGCCCCCCGGCTACGGCTATCCGCAGCCGCCGGCGCCCGCCGGCTACGGCTACCCGCAGCAGCCCCAGCCCCCGCAGGCCCCCGGCTACGGCTACCCCGGCCAGCAGCCGAACCCGTACGGCCAGCAGAATCCGTACGGCCAGCAGCAGCCGCCGCCCGGTTACGGCTATCCGCAGCCGACGATGCCGCTGTACCCGCAGCCGGGTCAGGCGGCCGGTGGCGGGCGGAAGTTCAACGCGCAGCTGGCGATCATCGTGGCGGCCGTCGCCGCGATCGCACTGATCATCGGCGGCGGTGTCTGGTACGCGTCCTCGTCCGGTGACGACGGCAAGAAGGACGACACCGCGCACTCCACCGGCGGCACGGACGGCAAGGACGACACCGGCGGCAAGGGCGACACCGGTGGCGGCACCGGCGGCACCACCTCCGCCAAGCCCGTGGAGAAGGTCCCCGCGAACCCCGCCTCCGAGCTCCTCTTCAAGATCCCGGCACCCGAGGTCGCCAAGAGCTCCACCATCTCGGTCGCCGGCTCCTGGCTCACCGACAAGGTGTACGCCAAGAGCGGCGTCGCGAAGATCACCGGCTACGACCCCGCCAAGGGCACCGAGCTGTGGACGATCAAGCTGCCCGGCCCGGTCTGCCAGGGCAGCAACCACATGACCGACGACCACCGGACGGCCATCACCTACCAGCCCGCCATGCCGACCAAGGCGCAGCCCTCGCACGGCTGCACCCAGGTCGCGGCGATCGACCTCGACGCGGGCAAGAAGCTGTGGACCAAGACCGTCAACTCCGGTGACCAGCCGATCAGCCTCAGCAACGTCACCGTCAGCGCGAACACGGTCGCCGTGGGCAGCACCAGCGGAGGCGGCGCCTTCGACATCGACTCCGGCAAGGTGCTGTGGGCCCCGAAGTCGTCGGACACCTGCTACGACTCCGGCTACGGCGGCGGACCGAAGCTGGTCGCGGTGCGCAAGTGCGGCCCCTACGACGACCGCGAGCTGCACATCCAGACCATCGACCCGGCGTCCGGGAAGGTGCTCTCCGACTACGAGATGGCGGCCGGCATCGAGTACGCCAGCGTGGTGTCGACCGACCCGCTGGTCGTGGCGGCCGACGTCGGTGAGGCGGCGAAGGACGGCAGCGGCATCTCCGACTTCTTCTCCATCGACAACAAGACCGGCAAGCTCCGCATCCGCGTCCCGGCACCCAGCGACAAGTACGCGGCCACCTGTGACGGCATCACCAAGGTCGAGGAGTGCCACCAGGTCGTGGTCGGCAACGACCGGCTCTACCTGGCGACCGAGGAGCACGACGGCGGCGGCGACTTCAGCCAGACCAACGAGATCGTCGCCTTCGACCTGGCCACCGGCAAGCTGACCGGGCAGCGCGCCGACGCGGGCGAGGACTACACGATCTCCCCGCTGCGCATGGACGGCACCAACCTCATCGCCTACAAGCGCCCGCCCTACGACAAGGGCGGCCAGGTCGTGAGCATCGACGGCGGGTCCTTCAAGGCGACCAAGCTGATGGAGAACCCGTCGACCGAGTCGGTGCGCTCCGCGGAGTCGCGGATGACCCCGGACTACTCCGAGATCCTCTACGCGCAGGGCCGTCTCTACATGTCGGACGTGTTTGCGAGCGCCCTGACCGGTAGCGGGGACAAGGAGTACCTGGCGATCGTCTTCGGGGCGAGCTGACGTCCCACCGGCCCCACGGTCACGGCCCCGTCCCTGCTCAGGGGCGGGGCCGTGCGCGTACCGCTCATCACCCTCGAATGCGAGGAATTTCGGCGATCTGGGGCACTTCTCGCCTGTAGGGGGCGCGCGACGTCGAACAAGCGTGTAGCTTCCGGGGGCATGAGGGCGGGGAGCCGGGTGGGGGGCTTCTGTCCGTGCGGACCGGTGGGCATCCATAGTGGGGCGTTCACGGGATTCCGTTGGGGGAACTGGGGGGTTGCTCGATGGGAGTGCGGCTCATGGTGGTCGACGACCACCGGCTGCTGGCCGAGGCGCTGGCCTCGGCGTTGAAACTGCGCGGGCACCGGGTGCTCGCCGCCGCGGCGCCGGCCGCGGGTGCGGCGGAACTGGTGATCAGCCGGTCACCGGAGGTGTGCCTGCTGGGGACGGCGACACCGGCCGAACCGGGCATGTTCGACCCGGTGGTGCGGATCAAGCGGGAACGGCCGCAGGTCGCGGTCCTGGTCCTGGGCCCGGTGCCGAACCCGCGGGGCATCGCGGCGGCCTTCGCCGCGGGAGCCTCCGGCTACGTACGGCACGACGAGCGCATCGAGGGGGTCGAGCGCGCGATCATGAAGGCCCGGGCGGGTGAGGCGGCCGTGGCTCCGCAGTTGCTCCAGGGCGCCTTCAGTGAACTGCTCAACCCGGTGGCCCAGCCCGACGACGAGGGACAGCGCCTGCTGCAGATGCTCACCCCCCGCGAGGTGGAGGTCCTGGTCCGGGTCGCCGACGGCGAGGACACCCGGCTGATCGCGGCCGGTATGGGCATCGCCCCGTCGACCGCCCGCACCCACGTCCAGCGGGTCCTGATGAAGCTGGGCGTGGGCTCTCGTCTGGAGGCGGCGGCGCTGGCCGCGCGGACGGGTCTGCTGGACCGGGCGGGCCCGGTGCCGCACGCTCCACCGGAGGCGGGCGTGCTGCCGGAGCCGTAGGGGGAGTGGCGGCGGCCCGCTCACGGCGGCCCGCTCGCGGCGGGCCGTCGGGTCGCGTACGTCGCCGACCGCGCGGGCGGCATCGACCGCGCGGGTGTCCCGCCGTCAGCCGGCCGGCTTGTCGCCCGGGGGAGCGGCGTCCGGCGCCGGGATCTCCGGGACGGGCGCCGCCGTGGGCCGCAGCTTCAGCCAGGCCAGGAAGAACAGGCCCAGGAGCAGCATGCCGAGGCCGGTCCACAGGTTGATGTTGACGCCCTCCGACTTGTCGAGTGAGGCGTCGGAGGGGGAGATCCCGGCGATCGTCACGATGACGCCGTAGATCACGAACAGTCCGCCGATGATCAGGCGGATGTCGAACAGGCGGGCCGCGGTCGTCGACCGGCTCTCCAGGTCGGAGACCTCCCGCTGGACGTCCTTCTCGGACCATCCGGAATATTCAGACATGTCTCTCCATCTTCCCCGTCGGAACGCCGTCAGAACGAGAAC
This sequence comes from Streptomyces sp. NBC_00289, assembly GCF_041435115.1. Classification (NCBI taxonomy): domain Bacteria; kingdom Bacillati; phylum Actinomycetota; class Actinomycetes; order Kitasatosporales; family Streptomycetaceae; genus Streptomyces; species Streptomyces sp. NBC_00289. Next base: position 5,952,087 of record NZ_CP108046.1, read on the forward strand.
GGGATGTAGCAGGCGGCCGCCAGGATCACCGCGCCCCAGCCCAGCAGGGCCGGCCGGCGGTACCAGGCGTCGTCCCCGGCGGCGGGCGGCTCGGCCATGCCGGGTGAGGTGGTGCCGTACACCAGGCCCTCGAGCTCCTCCGCCGGCTTGGGCGCGGTGAACAGCGACACGACGACCATGACCACCGCACCGGCCACGAACCCGGCGATCGCGGAGACGAAGTTGGCGCCCTGGTCGGTGGGGATGCCGATGACGTCCTGCTTGTAGAGGACGAAGTAGTTGACCATCGCGGCGGTGGTGCCGGCCAGCAGTCCCCAGAAGCCGGACTTCTTCGACGCGCGCTTCCAGAACATGCCGACGATGAAGACGACGAACATCGGCACGTTGAAGAAGGAGAACAGCGTCTGCAGGTAGCTCATGATGTTCGAGAACGAGGACGCCAGGAACGCCGTGCCGATCGAGGCCATGACGCCGACGATGGTGATGAGCCGCCCGAAGCGCACGTAGTACGCGTCCTCGCGGCCCCGCACCACGTACTTCGCCCAGATGTCGGTGGTGAACACGGTGTTGAAGGAGGAGATGTTGGCCGCCATGCCCGCCATGAACGCGGCGAGCAGCCCGGTCACCGCGATGCCGAGCACACCGTTGGGCAGCAGCTGCGCCATGAGGTACGGGATGGCGTCGTTGTACTGGAGGTCCGAACCGGACGTACCGATCTTCGGCACGAGGACGGCGGCGACCAGGCCCGGGATCATCACCAGGAACACGATGAAGATCTTCGGGTACGCGGCGATCAGCGGGGTGCGCTGGGCCGCGGACAGGTTCTTCGCGGACAGGGCGCGCTGCACCTCGGCGAAGTTGGTCGTCCAGTAGCCGAAGGACAGCACGAAGCCGAGCCCCAGGACGATGGTCAGCCAGTTCGCGCCGAGCGGGTTGGCGCTGCCGATGCCGGTGCCGCCCCACGCGGTGACGAAGTTGTCGCCGTGGGTCTTGGTGAGGGCGTCGCTCAGGCCGTCCCAGCCGCCGACCCTCTTCAGGCTGAGCACGACCAGCGGGATCAGCGCGGCGAGGATGACGAAGAACTGCAGCACCTCGTTGTAGATCGCCGAGGACAGGCCGCCGAGGGTGATGTACGCGAGGACGAAGAAGCCGGCCACCACGATGGCCACCCACTGCGGCCAGCCCAGCAGTGCCTCGACCACGATCGCGAGGGCGTACAGGTTCACGCCCGCGATCAGGATGGCGGCGAAGGCGAACAGGACCGAGCTCAGCAGGTGCGCCCCCTTGTCGAAGCGCAGCAGCAGCATCTCCGGGACGGAGCGGACCTTGGAGCCGTAGTAGAAGGGCATCATCACCAGGCCGAGGAAGACCATGGCGGGGATGGCGCCGATCCAGTACCAGTGCACGGTGTAGGCGCCGTACTGGGCACTGTTGGCGGCCATCCCGAGGATCTCGGTGGCGGCCAGGTTGGCCGAGATGAAGGCCAGGCCGGTGATCCAGGCGGGCAGGGAGCGCCCGGAGAGGAAGAAGTCGAGGCTGGTCTTCACGGAGCGGCGGGCGGCGAAGCCGATGCCCAGGACGACGACGAAGTAGATGCCGAGGATCGTGTAGTCGAGCCCGTTGGTGGGGAGCCGGAGCTCGGCTGCCAGTGAGGTGGCCGGATGGGTGGGGGTTGGCATGCAGCGCTCACCTTGCTTGGTGTTCTTTGTTTGATTGTGATGGTGACGAACGTGGGGAATTCTGCTTTGATGTGTTCGGTTCTGTTTAAAGCTTGATCACTGCTCGATGGTTGCTCGATCACTGCTCGACCGGTCCCCGGATCGATGCCTGGATCGGTGTACGTACGGATGGAGAGCCCGGCGTGAAGAAGACCTCGACCCGGCTGGCCGACGGTCGTGAGCTCATCTACTACGACCTGCGGGACGACACGGTGCGCGACGCGGTGGACCGGCGCCCGCTGGAGCGCACGGTCACCACTTCGGAGGTACGCCGTGACGTGCTGCTCGGCGACGAGGTGGCGATCGCCTCGCACCGCCAGGGCCGCACCTACCACCCCCCGGCCGACCAGTGCCCGCTGTGCCCGACCCAGGGCGACCGGCTGAGCGAGATCCCGGACTCGTCGTACGACGTGGTGGTGTTCGAGAACCGCTTCCCGTCGCTGGCCGGCGACTCGGGCCGCTGCGAGGTCGTCTGCTTCACCTCCGACCACAACGCGTCCTTCGCCGACCTGACCGAGGAACAGGCCGGTCTGGTCCTGGACGCGTGGACGGACCGTACGTCGGAGCTGTCGCATCTCCCCTCCGTGGAGCAGGTCTTCTGTTTCGAGAACCGCGGTGCCGAGATCGGTGTGACGCTGGGGCACCCGCACGGCCAGATCTACGCCTACCCCTTCACCACCCCGCGCACCGCGCTGATGTTGCGCTCGGTCGCCGCGCACAAGGAGGCCACCGGCGGGGAGAACCTCTTCGACGCCGTCGTGGAGCGTGAACTCGCCGGCGAGCGGGTCGTCCTCGAGGGTGAACACTGGGTCGCCTTCGTGCCGTACGCGGCGCGTTGGCCCTACGAGGTCCACCTGTACCCGAAGCGTCGCGTGCCCGACCTGCTCGGGCTCGACGAGGACGCGCGCACAGAGTTCCCCCAGGTCTATCTGGAACTCTTGAGGCGCTTCGACCGGATCTTCGGGGAAAGTGAAACGCCCACGCCCTACATCTCGGCCTGGCACCAGGCCCCGTTCGGCGCGCTGGAGGAGTTCGAGGGCGTCAACCGCGACGACTTCGGGCTTCACCTCGAGCTTTTCACCATCCGCCGCACCTCCGGCAAGCTGAAGTTCCTCGCGGGTTCCGAGTCCGGCATGAACGTGTTCATCAACGACGTGCCGCCGGAGTTCGCGGCCGAGCGACTGCGAGAGGTAGCGAGTTCATGAGTGGGAAGTACCTGGTCACCGGTGGCGCGGGCTATGTCGGCAGCGTGGTCGCCCAGCACCTGCTGGAGGCCGGCCACGACGTCACCGTCCTCGACAACCTGACGACCGGCTTCCGCGAGGGTGTGCCCGCCGGGGCGGTCTTCATCGAGGGCGACATCCGTGACGCCGCCACATGGCTGGACTCCTCCTACGACGGCGTCCTGCACTTCGCCGCCTCCTCCCAGGTGGGCGAGTCGGTCGCGAAGCCCGAGAAGTACTGGGACAACAACGTCGGCGGCACGATGGCGCTGCTCGGCGCGATGCGCGAGGCCGGCGTGCGCACGCTGGTGTTCTCGTCCACGGCCGCCACGTACGGCGAGCCGAAGGAGGTCCCGATCATCGAGTCGGCACCGACCTCGCCGACCAACCCGTACGGCGCCACCAAGCTCGCCGTCGACCACATGATCACGGGCGAGGCCGCGGCACACGGCCTGGGCGCGGTCAGCCTGCGCTACTTCAACGTGGCGGGCGCGTACGGCGCGTACGGCGAGCGCCACGACCCCGAGTCCCACCTGATCCCGCTGGTCCTGCAGGTCGCGCAGGGCCGGCGGGAGGCGATCTCGGTCTACGGCGACGACTACCCGACCCCGGACGGCACCTGCGTCCGCGACTACATCCACGTCGCGGACCTGGCGGAGGCCCACCTCCTGGCACTGCGGGCGGCCACCTCCGGCGAGCACCTGATCTGCAACCTCGGCAACGGCAACGGCTTCTCCGTCCGCGAGGTCATCGAGACGGTCCGTCAGGTCACCGGCCACCCGGTCCCCGAGGTGGTCGCCCCGCGCCGGGGCGGCGACCCGGCGGTGCTGGTGGCGTCGGCCGATGCCGCCCGGGAGCGGCTGGGCTGGAAGCCGTCGCGCGCCGATCTCAAGGGGATCGTCGCGGACGCCTGGGAATTCGCGCAGCAGCGCGGCAACTAGAACGCGGGAAAGGTCAGGGTCAGGGGATGAGCGAGGCTGTCGCTGTGGCTGTCGCCGAGCGGTTCAGGGAGCTGTACGGGGCCGATCCGGACGGGGTGTGGGCAGCGCCCGGCCGGGTCAACCTGATCGGCGAGCACACCGACTACAACGACGGCTTCGTCATGCCGTTCGCGCTGCCGCACGTGGCGGTCGCGGCGGTGGCGCGGCGCGCCGACGGTGTGCTGCGGCTGCACTCGGCGGACATCGAGGGCGGCGTGGTGGAACTGCGCCTGGACGAACTGGCCCCCCAGTCCGACCGGAACTGGACGGCGTACCCGGCGGGTGTGGTGTGGGCGCTGCGCGACGCGGGCCACGACGTCACCGGCGCGGACGTCCACCTGACGTCGAGCGTGCCCACGGGCGCCGGGCTGTCCTCCTCGGCGGCGCTGGAGGTCGTGGTGGCGCTGGCCCTCAACGACCTGTACGCCCTCGACCTCGAGGGCCGGCAACTGGCCCGGCTGTGCCAGCGCGCCGAGAACGTCTACGTCGGCGCCCCCACCGGGATCATGGACCAGACGGCCTCCGCCTGCTGCGAGACCGGCCACGCCCTGTTCCTCGACACCCGCGACCTGTCCCAGCGGCAGATCCCCTTCGACCTGGCCGCCGAGGGCATGCGCCTGCTGGTCGTCGACACCCGCGTCAAGCACGCCCACAGCGACGGCGAGTACGGCAAGCGCCGCGCGGGCTGCGAGAAGGGCGCGGCCCTGCTGGGCGTCGACGCCCTGCGGGACGTGCCGTTCGACGGACTGGCCGCGGCGCTGGAGCGACTGGCCGACGAGGAGGAGGTCCGCCGCCTGGTCCGGCACGTGGTGACGGAGGACGAGCGGGTGGAGCGGGTCGTCTCCCTGCTGGAGGAGGGCGACACCCGCGCGATCGGCCCGGTCCTCACCGAGGGCCACGCCTCCCTGCGGGACGACTTCCGCATCTCCTGCCCGGAACTGGACCTGGTCGTCGACACGGCCCTGTCGGCCGGCGCCCTCGGCGCCCGCATGACCGGCGGCGGCTTCGGCGGCTCGGCGATCGTCCTCGCCCAGGCGGCCGACGTCGACACGCTCACCAAGGCGGTCGAAGAGGCCTTCGCGGCGGCCGGTTTCACCGCGCCACGGGTGTTCGAGGCGGTGCCCTCGGCGGGGGCGCGCAGGATCAGCTGAGCCGCTTCGTCAGCGTGTACTCCGTGATCCCCGGCGGGTAGTCGGGGATCACGCACACCACCTCGTACCCCTGCTTCACATAGAACCGCGGTGCCTGGAAGTCCCACGTCTCCAGCCGTGCCGAGCGGCAGCCCCGCTTCCCGGACGCGATGCGCTCGGCCTCCGACAGCAGCCGGGAACCGATCCCCGAGCCGCGGTGGCGGCCGTCCACCCACAGGTACGTCACGTGCAGCCACGTCGTCCAGGTGTGACCGACCAGGCCGCCCGCCAGTTCACCCGCCTCGTCCAACACCCACACATGCAAAGGGACTTCGCGTTCACCCGGGGTTCCGCGCAGGGCGCGCAGGACCGGGGAGGCCGCCGTGTTGGTCTCCCTGAGCCTGCTGCGGAGCAGATCACGCCGGACCTTGTCGACTTCTGTCTCGATGCGAAACATGCGGCTCACCATAAACGCGTCGAGCGGCCAGTTCTGCAAAGAGCCTTCCGCTCCCGCCCCCCGGCCGTACCCTGTGAACAGCACCGGTGGGGGCCGGTGCTGATCAGGGGGCGAGACGGTCGGGTACGGCGCCCGCACCGGGGGTAGCAGTTCTCTGCACGGCGGCGGTCGTGTGGTGGCGGCACTCCCGGGCGCCGTGCCCGCAGCAGTCGTCCCTCTCCGAACCTTGGGGTATCCCCTGCTCTTCAGGAGCTTGGGGAAGGGGGTTTCGTGGTTCGCATTCGAGTTCTGGTCGTCGACGACCATCGCATCTTCGCCGAGTCGCTGGCCGCGGCACTGGCCGCCGAGCCGGACGTGGACGTCTCCGCGGCCGGCAGCGGCTCCGCGGCGCTGCGCAGTCTGGAGCGGGCGGCCGCCGAGGGACGCCGGTACGACGTGCTGCTCGTGGACGCCGACCTGGGCGGCAACATGCCCGGACTCCGGCCCGCCGTGCCCGTCTCGGAGGGCAACGAGGAAGGACTGGTCGACGGCATATCGCTTGTCGCCGGCGTCCGCACCGCACAGCCGACCGTCCGGATCGTCGTCCTCGCGGAGAAGGACGATCCGCGGCGGGCCGCGCTCGCGCTGCAGGCCGGGGCCTGCGGCTGGGTGGCAAAGGACTGCTCGCTGTCCCGGCTGCTCACCGTCATCCGGGGGGTCCTGCGCGACGAGACCCATCTGCCGCCGGCCCTGCTCACCGGGGTCCTGCGCGAGCTGACGGCGGCCCGCAAGCACCGCACCGACAGCGAACGGCTGGTGGAGTCGCTCACCCCGCGCGAGCGGGAGGTGCTGCGCTGCATGGTCGCGGGGCTGGGCCGAAAGGCGGTCGCGGAGCGGCTGTTCCTCTCGCCCCACACCGTCCGCACCCACATGCAGAACGTGCTGGGCAAGCTGGGCGTCCACTCCACCCTCGCCGCCGTCGCGCTCGCGCGCCGGGCCGGGGTGGGACCGGCCGACCTGGGGCCTGCCGGACGGGTCAGGCCGGAGGAGAGCAACAGCGCCTGACCGGCACCGGTGTGCTCCGCCGGGCGGCTGCCTAGCCGGGGATGTTGTCGAAGGGGGCGGTCAGCTGGCGCAGCAGGCCCGCCAGTTCGCCCCGCTGGGCGCGGGAGAGTTCCGCCAGGATCGCCCGCTCCTGGTCCAGCAGGCCGGCCAGGGCCTGGTCCGCGCGGTCCTGCCCCTCGGCCGTCAGGCGGACCAGCACGCCTCGCCGGTCGCTCGGGTCGGGCAGCCGCTCCACCAGGCTCTTCTTCGCGAGCCGGTCGATGCGGTTCGTCATCGTGCCCGAGGTGACCAGGGTCTGGGTCAGCAGTTGTCCCGGCGAGAGCTGGTACGGCGATCCGGCGCGCCTGAGCGCGGTCAGCACGTCGAACTCCCAGGGCTCCAGGGCGTGCTCCGCGAAGGCCAGCCGGCGGGCGCGGTCCAGGTGCCGGGCCAGTCTGCTCACCCGGCTGAGCACCTCGAGCGGTTCCACGTCGAGGTCAGGGCGCTCCCGGCGCCACGCTGCGACCAGCCGATCGACCTCGTCCTCCATGACGATCAGTGTAGTGGTTGTGTCGATGTGGAGTCTCTTGACGTGAAGTCTCTTGACGTCAAGATAAATGTCGGGGGAAGGTGGGAGCCATGACCACTCCTGCCTGGGACCCCGCCCAGTACCTCCGCCACGCCGGACACCGCGCCCGCCCCTTCACCGACCTGCTGGCCCGCGTCCCCGACCTGCCCGGTGCCCCGCCCCGCGTCGCCGACCTCGGCTGCGGCCCCGGCAACGTCACCACCCTCCTCGCCGACCGCTGGCCCACCGCCCGCATCACCGGCTACGACAACTCCCCGCAGATGCTCACCGACGCCGAGGCCTACGCGGGCCCCACGGCCGGCGGCGGCCACCTCGACTTCACCCACGCCGACGCCGCGACCTGGGCGCCCAGGGAGACGTACGACCTGATCATCTCCAACGCCACGCTCCAGTGGGTCGACGGACACCTCGACGCCTTCCCGGCCTGGCTGGACGCCCTCGCCCCCGGAGGCATCCTCGCCTTCCAGGTCCCGAACAACATCGACGCGCCGCTGCACGCCCTGATGCGCGAACTCGGCACGAGCGCACGGTGGAAGGACCGGCTCGGCGGCGTACTGCGCCGCGAGGACTCGGTGCACGCACCCGCCGTCTACCTGGACCGGCTCGCCCGCCTCGGCTGCGAGACCGACGTCTGGGAGACGACGTACCTGCACGTCCTGCCCGGCGAGGACCCCGTCCTCGACTGGGTGAAGGGCACCGGCCTGCGACCGGCCCTCACCGCCCTCGCGGACGACCCGAAGGCGAGGGACGCCTTCGTCACCGAATACCGCGACCTGCTGCGCGAGGCCTACCCGAGCGAGGAGTACGGCACGGTGCTCCCCTTCCGCCGACTGTTCGCCGTCGCCCGGAAGGGTGGCTGATGATCACGGCCCTGGACCACGGGCGACCGCCTGGAGTTCCTGGAGGCGGTCACAGTTCCCTGAGTGCGTCCAGGGTGATGTCGATGCCGAGGTCGTAGGGAACGCCGAGCTTGAGCGCGTCGTGGTGGATGCCGGTCAGCGCGTAGGTCTTCGACAGCGGGTCGAGCTCGTAGACACGGACGACGGGGTGCTGGTTCGCGCCCGCCATGTCGACCAGCCAGAAGTGCGGGATGCCCGCGGCGGCGTATTTGCGGGGCTTGGTGTCGCGGTCGCGCGCCTCGGAGTCGGGGGAGACGACCTCGACGGCCAGCAGGACGTCGGCGGCCTCGAAGCGCGTCTGCTCCAGACCGGTGACGGCCTCGGCGCGGACGACGGACACGTCCGGCTCGGGGCCGTTGCGGCGGTCCAGGACGACGGTCATCTCACGACGCACCTTCAGGTTCTTCGGGGTCGTGCGGCGCAGACCGGTCACGAGAAGGTCGATCATGGTGCTGTGGAAATCCCGCTGCGGACTCACGAAAACAAGGCTCCCGTCGAGCAGCTCGGTGTGCGGCGGGAGGTCAGGCAGCGTGAACAGGTCGTCCACGGTGTACCCGTCCTGCGGCGGCACCGGCCAGCGGCAGCCGTGCTCGGCGGTCGGCTCGGCGGTCATGGTTCCTCCCATGGACGGGATTCTCGGCCTGCCGCTCAACGGTAGCGGCGGGAATCCGCAGGCGTCATCACAAAGGGTGACCCGTCAGCTCTTCCGGCGCCCTATCAGATGCGGCTTCGCCTCCAGGCCGTCCAGGCCGTGCCAGGCCAGGTTGACCAGGTGGGCGGCCACCTCCGCCTTCTTCGGGCGGCGTACGTCCAGCCACCACTGGCCGGTCAGGGCGACCATGCCGACCAGGGCCTGGGCGTACAGGGGAGCCAGTTTCGAGTCGAAGCCCCGGTTCTTGAACTCGCGGCCCAGGATGTCCTCCACCTGGGTGGCGATGTCCGAGATGAGGGACGCGAAGGAGCCCGTCGACTGGGGGATGGGGGAGTCGCGGACCAGGATGCGGAATCCGTCCGTGTACTCCTCGATGTAGTCAAGGAGCGCGAAGGCGGCCTGTTCGCACAGCTCGCGGGGATGGCCGGCGGTCAGCGAGCTGGTCACCATGTCCAGCAGGCGCCGCATCTCGCGGTCCACCACCACCGCGTACAGCCCCTCCTTGCCGCCGAAGTGCTCGTACACCACCGGCTTGGACACCCCGGCCTTCGCCGCGATCTCCTCCACCGACGTGCCCTCGAAGCCCTTGGCGGCGAAGAGGGTGCGACCGATCTCCAGCAACTGCTGGCGGCGCTCGGCACCGGTCATCCGGGTGCGACGCGCTCGCCGCGGCTTCTCATTGCTCGGAGTGCTGCTGGAGTCGGTCGCCACGGCGTCCATCATGCCGCCTCGGCGGTCTCCCTCTCGTGCCGGGAGCCGTCCCCGTCGGTGTTCCGGCGCGAATCGATACGCGAGCGTGACGGCCAGCGCACGTCGGACGCCCAGCCGAGCTGCTCGAACCAGCGGATGAACCGCGCCGAGGAGTCCAGCTGACCGCGCTCCACCCCGTGCCGTGCCGAGGTCGGGTCGGCGTGGTGCAGGTTGTGCCAGGACTCACCGCAGGACAGCACCGCGAGCCACCAGACGTTGCCCGAGCGGTCGCGCGACTTGAACGGCCGCTTGCCGACCGCGTGACAGATCGAGTTGATCGACCACGTGACGTGGTGCAGCAGCGCGACCCGTACCAGCGAACCCCAGAAGAAGCCGGTGAACGCGCCCCACCAGGACATCGTCACCAGGCCGCCGATCAGCGCCGGCAGAGCCAGCGAGAGGAACGCCCACAGGATGAACAGGCGGGAGACCGCACGGAGCGCCGGGTCCTTGATCAGGTCCGGCGCGTACTTGTCCTGCGGGGTCTGCTCCTCGTCGAACAGCCAGCCGATGTGGGCCCACCACAGGCCCTTCATCAGCGCCGGGAGCGTCTCGCCGAACCGCCAGGGGGAGTGCGGGTCACCCTCCGCGTCGGAGAACTTGTGGTGCTTGCGGTGGTCGGCCACCCAGCGGACCAGCGGCCCCTCGATCGCCATCGAGCCCATGATCGCGAGGGCGATCCGCAGCGGCCGCTTGGCCTTGAAGGAACCGTGGGTGAAGTAGCGGTGGAAACCGATCGTGATGCCGTGGCAGCCCAGGTAGTAGAAGAAGACGAGCAGGCCGAGGTCCAGCCAGCTCACCCCCCAGCCCCACGCCAGCGGCACGGACGCCAGCAGCGCGAGGAACGGAACGGTGATGAAGGCGAGGAGCGCGATCTGTTCGATCGAGCGCTTCTGCTCACCGCCCAGCGTGGCGGAGGGCATGAGTGTGCCGTCGCTCGCCTCCGGGGCGTCTTCGATCACATCGGAGCTCGTGGTCATGGGCGTCCCCTGTGGGGTCGAGGGTGGAGAGAGGTGCCTTACTGCGGAACCGCGCGCAGCGCCCTACGGTTCCGTAACCTACGGCATCGTAAGTATGGCAGCGCGCCGGTCGGCGGCAAGAGCCCGGAATTCTGCGCGTCCGCATGGACACCTATCCTTGGAGTCGGTCGGACAGCGCGGTCCGCTCTGAATTCTTCCCGGATGTCCGCCCCGTATGCGGCAGCCGCCGCGAGGGCAGTCCGGGTTCCCCTCCGGACGAGCTTCAACACTGCAAGGAGCCGCACCTGTGAGCAGTGCCGACGACCAGACCACGACGACGAACACCGAGCTGCGCGCCGACATCCGACGGCTGGGTGACCTCCTCGGCGAGACCCTCGTCCGCCAGGAGGGCCCCGAGCTGCTGGAGCTCGTCGAAAAGGTCCGCCGCCTCACCCGCGAGGACGGCGAGGCCGCCGCCGAGCTGCTGCGCGGTATCGAACTCGAGACCGCGGCCAAGCTGGTCCGCGCCTTCTCCACCTACTTCCACCTCGCCAACGTCACCGAGCAGGTGCACCGCGGCCGTGAACTGCGCGCCAGGCGTGCCGCCGAGGGCGGCCTCCTCGCCCGCACGGCCGACCGGCTGAAGGACGCCGACCCCGACCACCTGCGCGAGACGGTCCGCAACCTCAACGTCCGTCCGGTGTTCACGGCCCACCCCACCGAGGCCGCGCGCCGCTCCGTCCTCAACAAGCTCCGGCGCATCGCCGCGCTGCTGGAGGCGCCGGTCATCGAGTCCGACCGCCGCCGGCACGACACCCGGCTGGCCGAGAACATCGACCTCGTGTGGCAGACGGACGAGCTGCGCGTCGTACGCCCGGAACCGGCCGACGAGGCCCGCAACGCGATCTACTACCTGGACGAGCTGCACGCGGGCGCCGTCGGTGACGTCCTGGAGGACCTGACCGCGGAACTGGAGCGCGTCGGCGTCAAGCTGCCCGACGACACCCGCCCGCTCACCTTCGGCACCTGGATCGGCGGCGACCGCGACGGCAACCCCAACGTGACCCCCCAGGTCACCTGGGACGTCCTCATCCTCCAGCACGAGCACGGCATCAACGACGCCCTGGACATGATCGACGAGCTCCGCGGCTTCCTCTCCAACTCCATCCGCTACACCGGCGCCACCGACGAGCTCCTGGACTCCCTCGGCACCGACCTGGAGCGCCTCCCGGAGATCAGCCCCCGCTACAAGCGGCTCAACGCCGAGGAGCCCTACCGGCTCAAGGCCACCTGCATCCGGCAGAAGCTCGAGAACACCAAGCTGCGCCTCGCCAAGGGCATCCCGCACGAGCCGGGCCGCGACTACCTCGGCACCCCCGAGCTGCTGCACGACCTGACCCTCATCCAGACCTCCCTCAGGGAGTACCGGGGCGGACTGTTCGCGGACGGCCGCATGGACCGCACCATCCGCACCCTGGCCGCCTTCGGCCTCCAGCTCGCCACCATGGACGTACGCGAGCACGCCGACGCCCACCACCACGCCCTCGGCCAGCTGTTCGACCGGCTCGGCGAGGAGTCCTGGCGCTACGCCGACATGCCCCGCGAGTACCGCGGCAGGCTGCTGGCGAAGGAGCTGCGGTCCCGGCGGCCCCTCGCGGGGACCCCGGCGCCCGTGGACGCGGCCGGCGAGAAGACCCTCGGTGTCTTCCAGACCGTCAAGAAGGCCCTGGAGGTCTTCGGGTCCGAGGTCATCGAGTCGTACATCATCTCCATGTGCCAGGGCGCCGACGACGTCTTCGCCGCGGCCGTCCTGGCCCGTGAGGCCGGCCTGCTCGACCTGCACGCCGGCTGGGCGAAGATCGGCATCGTGCCGGTGCTCGAGACGACGGACGAGCTCAAGGCCGCCGACACGATCCTCGAGGACATGCTCTCCGACCCCTCCTACCGCCGTCTGGTGGCGCTACGCGGAGACGTCCAGGAGGTCATGCTCGGCTACTCCGACTCCTCCAAGTTCGGCGGTATCACCACCTCACAGTGGGAGATCCACCGGGCCCAGCGCCGCCTGCGCGACGTCGCCCACCGCTACGGCGTCCGGCTGCGCCTGTTCCACGGCCGCGGCGGCACCGTCGGCCGCGGCGGCGGCCCCTCGCACGACGCGATCCTCGCCCAGCCCTGGGGCACCCTCGAGGGCGAGATCAAGGTGACCGAGCAGGGCGAGGTCATCTCCGACAAGTACCTGGTGCCGTCGCTGGCCAGGGAGAACCTGGAACTGACCGTCGCGGCCACCCTCCAGGCCTCCGCCCTGCACACCTCACCCCGTCAGTCCGTCGAGGCCCTCGCCCGCTGGGACGCGGCGATGGACGTGGTGAGCAACGCCGCCGAGGCCGCGTACCGCAGGCTCGTCGACGACCCCGACCTGCCCGCCTACTTCTTCGCCGCCACCCCCGTGGACCAGCTCGCCGACCTGCACCTCGGCTCGCGGCCCTCCCGCCGCCCCGACTCCGGTGCCGGCCTCGACGGCCTGCGTGCCATTCCGTGGGTCTTCGGCTGGACCCAGTCCCGCCAGATCGTGCCCGGCTGGTTCGGGGTCGGCTCCGGACTGAAGGCGCTGCGCGAGGCGGGTCTGGACACCGTGCTCGACGAGATGCACGAACAGTGGCACTTCTTCCGCAACTTCGTCTCCAACGTGGAGATGACGCTGGCCAAGACCGACCTGCGGATCGCCGCCCACTACGTCGACACCCTCGTCCCCGACGAGCTCAAGCACGTCTTCGACACCATCCGGGCCGAGCACGAGCTGACCGTGCGCGAGGTGCTGCGCGTCACCGGCGAACGGGAACTCCTCGACGCCACCCCGGTGCTGAAGCAGACCTTCACCATCCGCGACGCCTACCTGGACCCGATCTCCTACCTCCAGGTGACACTGCTCAAGCGGCAGCGAGACGCGGCCGCGGCGGGCGCGGAACCCGACCCGCTGCTGGCCCGGGCCCTGCTGCTGACGGTCAACGGCGTCGCGGCGGGCCTGCGCAACACCGGCTGATCCGCGAGAGGGCGGTGCCCCCGAGCTCGTACGAGGCTCGGGGGCACCGCCCGTCCGGCACGAGGCGTGGACCCTACGGCGTCAGAGCACCAGGAAGGTCGCGGTGAGCAGGGCGAGGCCCGAGCCGGCCATGACCCAGGCGAGCCGGACGCGCCGCAGCCCGCCCGCGATCACCACCGAGGCCAGCAACAGGGCGCCGCCGAACGGCACCCACGCGTACAGGACTCCGGCCGGGCCGGAGCGGACCACCTCGTCGCTGCCCGGCTTGACCACGACCGTGTACGTCCGGCCCGTGCGCACCGCGACGGTCTTCGCGACGACCACCCGGCCGCGCGCCGTCGCCCCCGCCGAGACCGGCGTGAAGGGACCGGTACAGGTGTCCGCGCCACACCGCGTCACCCGGATCGTCCCGCTCTCCCGGCCCTTGGTCAGCATCGCGTGCTGCGCGGTCCCCCAGGACCCCCACACACCCGCGATCAGGATCAGCACCGCGATGGCCGCCATCGCCGCGATCCGCCCGAAGCGCAGCACGGCGTGCGTGCCCTGACGGGAGGTGACGGCGGCATGCATGGCGGAGATCCTTGGCCATGGCCGCACTCCCGGTCAACTCGGGTGGGTCCGGCGCCGGACAAGTCAGGAGTTGTACGTTCCCTGAGCCCGCTCCAGCCCTTCGAGCACCAGGCACTCCACCGCATCCGCCGCCCGGTCCACGAGGTAGTCCAGCTCCTTGCGCTCCGCCGACGAGAAGTCCTTCAGCACGAAGTCCGCGACCTGCATACGACCCGGCGGCCGCCCGATCCCGAACCGCGCCCGGTGGTAGTCCGGCCCCATCGCCTTGGTCATCGACTTCAGACCGTTGTGCCCGTTGTCGCCGCCGCCGAGCTTGAGCCGCAGCGTGCCGTAGTCGATGTCGAGCTCGTCGTGCACCGCGACGATGTTTGCGGTCGGCACCTTGTAGAAGTCCCGCAGGCCGGTCACCGGCCCGCCCGACAGGTTCATGTACGACATCGGCTTCGCCAGGATCACCCGCCGGCTCGCCGGCCCCGGGGCTCCGATCCGCCCCTCCACGACCTGCGCCTGCGCCTTGCCCGCCCGCTTGAACCTCCCCCCGATCCGCCCGGCCAGCAGATCGGCCACCATGAAACCCACGTTGTGCCGGTTCATGGCGTACTCGGGCCCGGGATTACCCAGCCCCACGATCAGCCACGGGGCGCCTGCGTCGGTCGTCACGTCCATGTCTCCTTGAGTAACACGCCAGCCGCCGCCTCCCGGAGGAAGCAGCGGCTGGTGCTGGAGCCGGGATGTCCCGGCCGGCCGGACTCAGGCCTCGGCGGCCTCGTCGCCCTCGCCCTCGGCGGGAGCCTCCTCCGCCTGGGCGGCGAGGACCTGGAGGACGACCGCGTCCTCGTCGATGGCCAGGATGGTGCCCTCGGGCAGCGGGATGTCCTTGGCGAGGATGGAGGCACCGGCCTCCAGGCCCTCGATGGAGACGGTGACCGACTCGGGGATGTGGGTGGCCTCGGCCTCGACGGTCAGCGTGCTCAGCACGTGCTCGAGCAGGTAGGCGCCCGGCGCGAGGTCACCCTCGGTCTGGACGTAGACCTCGACGTTGACCTTCTCACCGCTGCGGACGAGCAGCAGGTCGACGTGCTCCAGGTAGCCCTTGATCGCGTCGCGCTGCACGGCCTTCGGGATGGCGAGCTGGGTCTTGCCCTCGAGCTCGAGGGAGAGCAGGACGTTCGGGGTGCGCAGGGCGAGCAGCAGCTCGTGGCCCGGCAGCGTGATGTGGACCGGGTCGCCACCGTGACCGTAGACGACGGCGGGAACCTTGCTGTCACGGCGGATGCGGCGGGCGGCACCCTTGCCGAACTCGGTGCGGGTCTCGGCGGCGAGCTTGACCTCGGACATGTTCACTCCTCGTAGAACTGGGGGAAGGTGGTCACCCGGCCAAACCATCGGCCTGCTACGAAGAGCGCGTCGATAACGGACCGCCGTACACAGCCTCTTGCGAAGCGGTACGGCCTCCCTCGCCGAGCAACTCGAGCAGTCTACTCGGCCGGGAGGCCGTACCCAAAAGGATCTTCGCCGCGAGCGGAGACCTACTGCTCGTCGAACAGGCTCGTCACCGAACCGTCCTCGAACACCTCACGCACCGCGCTCGCGATCGTCGGCGCGATCGACAGCACCGTGATCTTGTCCAGCTGCAGTTCACCCGGCGTCGGCAGGGAGTTGGTGAACACGAACTCGCTGACCTTCGAGTTCTTCAGCCGGTCCGCCGCCGGACCCGACAGCACACCGTGCGTCGCCGTCACGATGACGTCCTCCGCGCCGTGCGCGAACAACGCGTCCGCGGCCGCGACGATCGTGCCACCGGTGTCGATCATGTCGTCGACCAGGACACAGACCCGGCCCTCGACCTCACCGACGACCTCGTGGACGGTCACCTGGTTCGCCACGTCCTTGTCCCGCCGCTTGTGCACGATCGCCAGCGGCGCCCCGAGACGGTCGCACCAGCGGTCGGCGACCCGCACCCGGCCCGCGTCCGGGGACACGACGGTGAGCTTGTTGCGGTCGACCTTGCGGCCCACGTAGTCCGCGAGCAGCGGCAGTGCGAACAGGTGGTCCACCGGGCCGTCGAAGAAGCCCTGGATCTGGTCCGTGTGCAGATCCACGGTCAGGATGCGGTCCGCACCCGCCGTCTTCATCATGTCCGCGATCAGCCGCGCGGAGATCGGCTCACGCCCACGGTGCTTCTTGTCCTGCCGGGCGTAACCGTAGAACGGCACGATCACCGTGATGGAGCGGGCCGACGCGCGCTTCAACGCGTCGATCATGATCAGCTGCTCCATGATCCATTTGTTGATCGGAGCCGTGTGGCTCTGGATCAGGAAACAGTCCGCACCGCGGGCGGACTCCTGGTAGCGGACGTAGATCTCACCGTTGGCGAAGTCGAAGGCCTTCGTCGGGACAACCCCGATACCCAGCTGCTGGGCAATTTCCTCGGCAAGCTCGGGGTGGGCGCGGCCGGAGAAGAACATCATCTTCTTCTCGCCGGTCGTCTTGATCCCGGTCACAGAACTGTCTCCTCAGAGGTGTCTCAGCTGGGTGTCGAGAAGACCTCTCCGGCGGGCGCGAGAGGGCCTCTCAGCTGGGGATGCGGGTGTGCATCTATCACGGTACGCCGTCACGGACGTGCCTGTTTCCGGTCAGCTTTCGCCTTCCGGCTCCCGAGAAGCCGCCTCGGCCGCCTTCGCCGCCGCGCTCCCCGGACGCTTGCGGGCCACCCAACCCTCGATATTCCGCTGCTGACCACGGGCCACGGCCAGCGAACCGGGCGGCACATCCTTCGTGATCACGGACCCGGCGGCGGTGTAGGCACCGTCCCCGACCGTGACGGGAGCCACAAACATGTTGTCCGAACCCGTCTTGCAGTGTGAACCGACGGTGGTGTGGTGCTTGCTCTCCCCGTCGTAGTTCACGAAGACGCTCGCGGCACCGATGTTGCTGTACTCACCGATCGTCGCGTCACCGACGTAGGACAGGTGCGGGACCTTGGTTCCCTCGCCGATCGACGCGTTCTTCGTCTCGACGTACGTACCGATCTTGGACTTGAGCCCAAGCCGGGTACCGGGCCGCAGATAGGCGTACGGCCCGACGGTCGCCTGCGGTCCCACGTGCGCGCCGTCGGCCACCGTGTTGTCGAGCCGGGCGCCCGCGCCCACCACGGTGTCCCTCAGGCGGCTGTTGGGGCCCACCTCGGCGCCCTCGCCCAGGTGGGTGGCCCCCTGCAACTGCGTGCCCGGGTGGACGACCGCGTCCCGCTCGAAGGTGACCGTGACGTCGACCCACGTCGTCGCCGGGTCGACCACGGTCACACCGGCCAGCATGGCCCGGTTCAGCAGCAGGTCGTTCAGCGTGCGCCGGGCCTCGGAGAGCTGCACCCGGTTGTTGATCCCGGCGATCTCCCGGTGGTCGGCCGCGACCGAGGCGCCGACCCGGTGACCGGCCTCCCGGAGGATGCCGAGCACGTCCGTGAGGTACTCCTCGCCCTGACTGTTGTCCGTACGCACCTTGCCGAGCGCGTCCGCGAGGAGCTGCCCATCGAACGCGAACACCCCGGAGTTGATCTCACGGATCGCCCGCTGCGAGTCGGAGGCGTCCTTGTGCTCGACGATCGCCGTGACGGCACCCGAGACCCCGTCGCGCACGATCCGGCCGTAGCCGGTCGCGTCCGGCACCTCCGCCGTCAGCACGGTCACCGCGTTGCCGTCGGCGGAGTGCGTCGCGGCGAGCGCCCGCAGCGTCTCACCGCTCAGCAGCGGAGTGTCACCACAGACCACGACCACCGTCCCGTCGACCGGGCCGCCCAACTCCTCCAGCGCCATGCGGACGGCGTGCCCGGTGCCGTTCTGCTGCGCCTGGACCGCGGTACGGACCCGCGGGTCGGCCTCGGTCAGGTGCGCGACGACCTGCTCCCGTGCGTGTCCGACGACGACGACCAGGTTCTCCGGGTCCAACTCACGTGCGGCGGCGAGCACATGACCCACCAGGGAACGACCACAGATCTCATGCAGGACCTTGGGTGTGGCCGACTTCATACGGGTGCCCTCACCCGCTGCGAGAACGACGACGGCGGCCGGGCGAATGGCGCTCACGGGGTTGCCCTTCGGCTTTCAATGGCTGTGGGTGGACATCCGCAGGATACCGGGGCGTTTCGCGGGGGACATGAGAGTGGGCCCTGACAGTGCTGTCAGGGCCCACATCGCAAGGGCTCCCGGAGAAGGATTCGAACCCTCATTCAACGGACCAAAACCGTTTGTCCTGCCCTTAGACGATCCGGGATGGTTTTAGCGCTATGTCCGATTCCGTTGATCGGCTTCTCGCGCGGACTCCACTATGCCGCACCAGGAGCCCTCGATGCGACGGTACAAGTCGGAACCCTTCAGGACTTTGATGACCAAGCAGCCGCGGTAGGAATCCCCGGTGTTCTTGCGTGCGGTCTTTGGGTTGTGTTTCTTCAGGGTCGTCTTGTGGAACCTGGAACGGTCCGCTCCGACGAGGTCGGCCCAGTACTGCTCGGCGCCCGTCACGTCCGCGTTTTCATGGATCATCACGGCGTACCGAAGGCGCTCTCGTTCCACTTCCAGTAGGTCGAGCCAGGCCAGGAACACCTCGATCATGCCCGGGTCGCTATTGACGAAGGTGACGTTCTCTCGTCGGTCGTACGGCTTGTCCTTGGTGCCCTCGGCCCAGTACAGGCCGACACCCAGCAGGAAGAGCTCCCGGTCGGACATCGTGCCAACCTTCTGCGCAGCGGTTTTCTTGATCCGCTGCCGCTCCTCGTCACGTACCGCCAGCTCGTGGTCCCATCGTTTGCGCGCGGCCAGCTTCGCCTGTTCTGTCGGGTCGCGCCGTTCGGGTTTCGGTAGATCCCGCACCCAGAGTGAGATCGAGCTCTTCGAGCACCCCAGTTCCGTCTGGATCCGGTCGTACGTCCAGCCCTGGAGCCGTAGCTCCCTCGCCCTGTCTCTGAGGTCGTCCTTCGCGTTCGGGCGTTTCGTCCATTCCGGGGGAGGCTCGCCCTCAAGGAGTCGGTTGAGGATGTCGTTGTTGTCGACGTGAAGCCGGTCGCGGATCTGTCGGCGGCTCAGTCCGCCCCGTCGCAGGGCCATCGCCTGCTTCCTGAGCCCCTCGAAGTCCGCGTACTTGTCCCGTGTAGGTGCCATGGGCACACCCTCCGGGCGGAATCGGATCTTCCGGTGTCGAACGGTGCGCGATTCAGCAGTTCGAAGGATACCGGGCGGTTTCGTTGCCGTTCGATCGCGGAGAGTGGTGTAGGCCAGTCGCGGAAACTCACCGGAAACGGGACGCCCGCCGCCCGTAGTCTGGAGCCATGACCACGACGGGGGAAGACCACGCGACGGCCTTGGAAGGGCCGTGGTGGTGGGCCAGGTGGCGCAGTGCGGCTCTCGATGTGAGCCTGGCGTTCGTTTCCGCGCTCGAATGCGCGCTGGAGGGGATTCCGTTCGCGCAGGACGCGGGGGTCCCGCCCGCCGCGGGGATCGTGTTCGGGCTGTTGGCCGGCTCCGTGCTGGTGGTGCGGCGCAAGTGGCCGATCGCCGTCGTGCTGGTGTCGATCGCGATCACGCCCGCCCAGATGGGCTTCCTGATGGGCATCGTCGGGCTCTACACGCTGGCCGCGTCGGAGCTGCCCCGCCGGATCATCGCCTCGCTGGCCGGGATGTCGCTGGTGGGGACGTTGATCGTGACGTTCGTCCGGGTGCGGCAGGACATGGCGCGAGGGGATCTGACCCTCGGGGACTGGTTCGTGCCGTTCGCCGCGATCGCGACCTCGCTCGGGCTGACCGCGCCGCCACTGCTGCTGGGGCTGTACGTGGGGGCCAGGCGGCGGCTGATGGAGAGCCTGCGCGAGCGGGCGGACGATCTCGAGCGGGAGCTGCAGCTGCTCGCCGAGCGCGCGGAGGAACGGGCGGAGTGGGCGCGTAACGAGGAGCGGACCCGGATCGCGCGGGAGATGCACGACGTCGTGGCGCACCGGGTGAGCCTGATGGTCGTGCACGCGGCCGCTCTGCAGGTGGTCGCGCGCAAGGACCCGGACAAGGCGGTGCGCAACGCCGTACTGGTCGGGGACATGGGGCGGCAGGCGCTGACCGAACTGCGCGAGATGCTCGGGGTGCTGCGCAGCGGGGACGGGCTGGACCGGCGCGAGCGGGCGGCCGTGCCGCTGGCGGCGGTGGGCGCGGTCGCGGCGGCCGCCGCCTCCCGGATGGCCGACGACGCGGAGGGGCCGTGTCTGTCGGAACTGGACGAGCTGATCGGGCAGTCGGCCGCGGCGGGGATGGTCGTCGACCTGTCGGTGGAGGGCGACGAGCGGGTGTACGCGGCGGAGATCGAGCAGACCGCGTTCCGTGTGGTGCAGGAGGCGTTGACCAACGTCCACAAGCACGCGGCGGGTGCGAAGACGCATGTGCGGCTGGCGCACCGGATCTCGGAGATCGCGATGCAGGTGGAGAACGAGCCGCCGCCGGAGATGTCCTCGGCCTCCGCGGCTCGGCTGCCGTCCGGCGGCAACGGTCTGCTCGGGATGAAGGAGCGGGTCGTCGCGCTGGGCGGCGTTTTCGTGTCGGGGCCGACGGACGCGGGGGGTTTCCGGGTGTCGGCGGTGATTCCGGCGTCGTAGGCGCCGCGGGGTGCTGGGTGCGGGGCCGCCGCTGGCTGCTGGGTGCGTGGCGTGTGGCGCATTGGGGGTGCGCGTGGCGCGTCACGTGTGGCGCTTCGGGGTGCGGGGCCGCTGGCTGCTGGGTGCGTGGCGTGTGGCGCATTGACGGTGCGCGTGGCGCGTGACGTGTGGCGCTTTGGGCGGGAGTGGGGGCCGGGCGTCCGGGGCTGTCGGGTGCTCGGCGCCAGGGGCGGTGGGCGGGTGTCGGTGGGAGGCTGCGGGAGGTCAGCCGGCGGTGAGCCGTACGGGTTCGGTGCCTGCGACGAGTCCGGCGAGGGCCTGGTCGATGTCGGGGCCGATGTACCAGTCGCCGGTGTGGTCCAGGGCGTAGACGCGGCCGTCGCTGTCCATGGCGAGGAGGGCCTCCGTCTCGGTCTCGGTGCCCAGGGGGCAGATCTCGGTGTCGAGGGCGCGGCCGAGGTCGCCGAGGGTGCGGGCCATGTGCAGGCCGTACAGCGGGTCGAGGTGGAGGGCCGCGGGGGCGACCTGGCGGCCGGGGCCGGTGGGCGTGACGTGGAGGCCGCCGAACTCGGCCCAGGCCTCGACGGCCGCGGGGAAGACGGCGTGCCGGTGTCCGGCGGGT
The DNA here is from genome assembly GCF_041435115.1 of Streptomyces sp. NBC_00289. Taxonomy (NCBI): domain Bacteria; kingdom Bacillati; phylum Actinomycetota; class Actinomycetes; order Kitasatosporales; family Streptomycetaceae; genus Streptomyces; species Streptomyces sp. NBC_00289. Next base: position 5,973,330 of record NZ_CP108046.1, read on the forward strand.
GAGGTGTGCTCGCGCAGGGCGTCGGCCCAGATCTCGGCCTGCTTTATGTCCCAGCGTCCGGGCTGCCAGCCGGCGGCGCGCAGGGCGGCGTCGACGGGTACGGGAAAGCGTGTGGTGGAGGTGCGGTCGGTGTGCATCTGCCCTTCGTCCGTCGAGATCGTGCGGGTCGCGGTCCGGCGCCGGGGCGTCGTCGCGCGTCTTGCGTGCTGCGTCCTGCGTCCTGCGTTGTGCGGGAAGGCCCGCCCGGGGTCAGCCGTCAGTCGTCAGCCGCTGTCGGGTCGACGATGCGGACGCCGAAGTGGGCGCTGAGGGCGGTGCAGGCGCGGCAGGGCGCGGCGAAACCGCCGTGGAGCGGGTCGCCGTCCTCCCGGATGCGGCGGGTGGTGAGTTTGGCCTGCTTGAGGGCCTTGCGGGCCTCGCCGTTGGTCATCGGTCTGCGGGCGGCGCGTCTGCTGCGTTCGGCGTCGGCGGCGGCGATGTGGCGGGAGATCAGGATGGTCTCGGCGCAGCGGCCGGTGAAGCGGTCGCGCTGGGCGCTGCCGAGGCTGTCCAGGAAGTCCTGGACGAGGTGGTGCAGGGCGGGCGTCTGATCGCCGCGCGCGGCGGTGCCGGTGAGGGTGGCGCCGCGGACGGACAGGGCGGCGGCGACGGTGGGGAGTATGCCGTCGCGGCGGTGGCGGAGTACGGGGGCGTGCGCGATCTCGGTGCTGCTCCAGCCGACCCGGGGGTCGCCGGAGGCACCAGGCGGCGGCCCCGTCTGTGGTCCTGCTTCTGTCGTGTTCATGATCTTCATCCCCTCCCGGGCGTCCCCCCGGTCGACACAGAGTGCCAAATGGCGTGGCTGGTGCGGAAGCTGGGGCGATGCGACACGCCCGGGTTTGGGCGGGCTGTCACGAGGGGGTGACGGCTGGTCACGGAAGCGGACGGGTGCTGACCGGTGCCCGGTGACCGGTGTCGTCGTACCGCATAGGCTGTCGGCACCGCGATCCGAGGGATCCACGCGGTCGGCGCGGTCAACGCGTGGGTGACAGACGGTCGAGACGGAAGTCGAGACGGACGAGACAGTCGATACGGGGCGTAGTGGCCGGATGGGGTCACTACGGGTCGTACAGAGTGCCGCAGGGGGCAACCGCCATGACGACAGGTCGGCTCGGGCTGGGGGCACCTCCCGGCAGCCAGGCCGGGGGACAAGCCGCGCCGCCGAACGCGGCCTACGCCGGGCAGGTCGTGCACTTCCCGGACCCGGTCCGGGCGGCCCGCCACCCCAGAGGGGTACGGGTGGACGAGTACGGCTACCCCGACTTCTCGCCCTACGCGCGTGCGGTCGCGGAGATCGCCGAGCCGCCGGAGGGCTTCGGCGTCGACGAGTTGCGGCTCACCGACTACGTGTCGGCGAACGCGGCGCTGGCGGCGAGCGGACACGAGTTGTGGGACACGGTTCCCGCGGTGGCGACCCCGCACGGCTGGACCTGGCACCACGCGGTGGGCGGTCGTCGGCTGGAGCTGGTCCCGGTCGAGGTGAAGGCGCTGCTGCGGCACCACGGCGGGGTGGCGACGTCCGGCGTCGACCAGGACAAGCGGGGTACGCGGCCGTTGCAGGAGACGCGGCCCGCGCACTTTGCGCTGCCCAAGTCCGGTGTGGCGGTGACCGAGTCGCAGGTGCAGGGCGTCGAGGAGGACCTCGGCTACCGGCTGCCGGGCGCGTACCGGTCGTTCCTGAAGGTGGCGGGCGGGTGCGCGCCGGTGGGTACGGCGCTGGACGCCGAGCTGGGGCTGCTGATCGACCAGCCGTTCTTCACGGTGCGGGACGAGGCCGCGGTCAACGACCTGGTGTACGTCAACAAGTGCCTGCGCGACCATCTGACCAAGGACTACCTGGGCGTCGGCTTCGTCCAGGGCGGGCTGCTGGCGGTGAAGGTGAAGGGCGAGCGGGTCGGTTCGGTGTGGTTCTGCGCGTACGACGACGCCCGGGACGTCGATCCCGCCTGGGCGCCCGCGGAACGCGTGGAGCGGCTGCTGCTGCCCTGCGGTGAGGACTTCGACGTGTTCCTGGCGCGGCTGGCGGGCTCTCCGCCGGAGTTGGAGACGGTGGCGAACCTGATGGTGGACGGCGGGTTCGCGCACCCGGTGCCCGTGTCGCCGGAGTCGGCGTCTTCGGTGTCCTCGGCGTCTTCGGTGGGGGAGTGAGCTCGACGATGGTGACCTTCGCGCAGGCGCAGGAGCGCGCCGAGGAATGGATCAACGGGGATGTGCCCTCGTACCAGCATCGCGAGGTGCGGGTGCGGGAGTTCGGCCTCGGCTTCGTGGTCTGGGCCGAGGACCGGGCGGAGGGGCCGCGGTCGGACGGGGGTGCGCAGCGGCTGGTGCTCGCCCGCGACAGCGGCGAGGCGACGCTGTGGCCCGCGCTGCCGGTGGGCGAGGTGATTCGCCGGTACGAGGAGGAGTACGGCCGCCCGGACCCCGCGGACGAGCCGGCGCCGGCGTCTTCGGCCCGGGTCGATCTGAACCAGACGTCGTTCCTGCTGAGTCCGCCGGAGTGGCTGCAGGAGGCGGCGGACAAGCTGGGCATTCCGGACCGGCGGGGTGACGGGCCGGGTGCCTCCCCCGCCGGGGACTCGCTGCCGCAGACGCAGGCGGGCGTGCCCGCCGCGGCCGCCGGGTCCGGTGCGCCTTCCGGGGCCGCTCCCTGGGCCGGGACCGACACCAACGGCGACGCCGGCGAGGACCGCTCCGTACCGCTGCCCGCGACCGTGTTCGCGCCGCCGCTGAGCGGTGACGACGAGACCCCGCCGCCCGCGGGCCTGGCCGACGCCAAGACGGCCCTGATCTCGGGCGGCAGCCAACTTCCCCCGACCGCGGTCGCTCCGGCATTCGACCCGAACGCGCCGGCGGCGCCGAACGCGCCGGCGGCGCAGGGGCCGGGCGCCGGCCAGGGGCACGGACCCGGAGGCCGGCAAGGTCCCGGTGGCCCTGGGGTGGCTGGGGCCTCGGGGGCGCCAGGTGCTCCGGGTGCACCGGGTGTTCCGGGTGCCCCGGGTGCGCCGGGCGGCGGTCCGTTGCCGTCCTCGCCTCCGGCCGGGGCGTCCTCGTACGGCTATCCGCAGGGGGTCGGCGCGGCCGCCGCTCCGGGTGCCCCGTTCCCGGGTGGACCGCAGGGCGCGCCCTCTCCGTCGAGTGTGTCGTCGTACGGCTATCCGCAGGGCTCGGGTGCGTCCTCACCTCCGCCGCCTCCGGGTTATCCGCAGGGCTCGGGTGCGGGTTCGCCTCCGCCGTCTCCGGGGCAGGCCGGTGCGCAGGGTGCGCCGTCTCCGTCGTCGTACGGCTATCCGCAGGGTCCGAACGCGTCTTCGCCTCCGCCGCCTCCGGGGGGCCCGCGGGGGCCGGTTGCGTCCTCGCTTCCTTCGCCGCCTCCGGGCGGTCCGCAGGGATCGGGTGCGTCCTCGCTTCCGGGCGGTCCCGGTGCGCCGGGGCGGTCGCTTTCGCCGGACGCCGGGGACATCGCCGACGCCGCGACGAGCAAGGCGGCGCCTCAGCCGCGCCGGGCGCGTGGCGCGGGCGCCGTTCCGCCTCCGCCGGGTGCTCCGGGAGCCCCTGGCGCGCGGCCGGGCAACGTCCCTCCGCCGGCCGGACCCGGTGCGCCGGGCGCACCGGCCGGTGGCTACGTGCCCACCCAGCTCGTGTCGGCGCTCGGTCCCGACGGTCCTGCGACACCGGCCGGCCCCGCGGGTGCCCCGGCGCCGGACGCGCCCCGCGCCCCCGGTGCGCCGAACCCGCCCGGCGGTACGCCGTCGGGTGAGGTGGATCACGCCGCCACCGTGTTCGCCGACCCCGGTCGCACGGGTGCGCCGCCTCCGCCGAGCGCTCCGGGTATGCCTGGCGCGCCCCGCGCGCCGCAGTCTCCCGGCGCCCCGGGCACACCTCGGCCTCCCGGCCCGCAGGGCTCCGCGGGGGGCGCGCAGGGTGCCGTTCACCACGCGGAGACCGTGCTGGCCGCGCCCCCGGTGGTCGGCCCCGGCGCTCCCCCGCCGCCGCACGCTCCGGGTGCTCCGGGTGCTCCGGGCGGCTCTCAGCCGATGGCGCCCGGCGCCGGCGCGATGCCGCCGCCCGGTGTCGTGCCGCCGGGTGCGATGCCGCCGCCCGGTCAGCCGCTGCCGGGGCAGCCCGGGCCCGGGCAGCAGCCGCCCGCGTACGGGTACCCGCAGGGGCAGCCGACGGTCGGACCGGGATACCAGGCCGTGCTGCGCTTCCGCGCGCAGGACGGTTCCGAGCAGCAGCTGATCCGGCGTTCGGCGCCGGGGACGCCGCACCCGGAGTGGCAGATCTTCCACGAGCTGCGCGCGATGAACGTTCCGCCGAACCAGGTGCTCGAACTGCACACGGAGCTGGAGTCGTGCGAGCTGCCCGGCGCGTACTGCGCGCGGATGATCCGGGAGCAGTGGCCGCAGGCGCGGCTCGCGAGCATCGCGCCGTACGGAACGGACCACGCGAGCCGGCAGCAGGGCATGCGGCAACTGTTGGCGCACCAGGGCGAGTTGCACCAGGTGGCCGACGGTCCCGCACGCTCCGCCCCGGTGCGTGCGCCGTTGCCGCAGGTGCAGTCGGCGCCGCCGATTCCGCCGGAGGGTGTCGCACAGGAGGTGGCGGGCGCGTTCGGGCCGGGGGTCTTCCGGTTCGAGCAGGCCGCCGTCTCCCGGCAGGGTGTGCCGCCGGTCGTGGCGCACTCGCTGGTGGTGGCGGGACTGCCGATGGACATGGGCCCGTTCTTCTGGGCGCAGGCCCAGCCGGGACGTCCGGTGCCCACGCTGGCGGAGCTGGCGCAGGAGCGCGGGGTGCAGCCGGCGCCGGACGCGGGCTCGTACCTCGTGATGGGCAGCGACTTCGGACGGGCGCTCTGCGTGCAGTACGGCACCGCGAACATCGTGGCCGTGCCCGTGGAGGCGGGGCCGGGCGGTGCTCCCGTACCGCCGCAGTTCGTGAACACGGGACTGCCCGAGTTCCAGCGCTGCCTCGCGCTGCTGGGCCGGATGTGGCGGCTGCGGTTCGGCCTGAACCAGGAACAGGCGGGCCGCTGGACCGTCGACTTCCAGGCGCAGCTCGTGTCCCTGGACCCGGCGGCGCTCGGTTCGCCGGAGAGCTGGTGGTCGGTGTTGCTGGAGCAGATGTGGGACGGACTGCTGTGAGGTGACACGTCGTCGCCGGCACCGCGTGTGTGGGGCGACCGTGCCGTGACACGCGTGTCGCGAAGGGCCGGGCCCGGTCGTGAGATCGGGTCCGGCCCTTTCGCATGTCCTCGGCGCCCGTAACCTGCGCACGGAGTGTCGCGTTATGAACATTTCCGCTCGATACATCAGGATATGCGCGAAATCATTATTTTCGCGTCCGTTCGGCGGAAAGGGATTCCAGGATGAACAGCGCACCGGTCTCGACCCGCGACTTCGTGGCGGCACGGGGCCGCGGCTACCGTCCCGACCAGGTCGAGGCGTACGCCGCGGCGCTCTCCCGGAACCGTGACGCCGCGTGGGAGCGGGCGGCCCGTCTCACCGTCCTCGCCCGGCAGATGGAGGCCGAGGTGGTGGAGCTGCGGGAGACCGTGGCACGGCTGGCCCCGCAGACGTACGAGGCGCTCGGGGAACGCGCGCGGCAGCTCTTCGCGCTCGGGCAGGAGGAGGCCGCGGCCGTCCGGGACGGCGCCCGCGAGGAGGCGCGGCGGCTGGTGGGCGAGGCGCAGGCGCGCGCGGCCGAGGGGGAGCAGGACGCGCGGACGCACGCGGACGCCGTCCTTGCCGAGGCCGACGACCGCGCGAGGCAGCGGCTGCTCGCGGCGCGCGCCGAGGCCGACGAGATCCGGATCGCGGCTCGACTCGAGGTGAAGGAGAGCCGCGGGGAGTCGCTGGCCGCGCTGCGCGAGGTACGGCAGCGCACCACGGCAATGCTGGCCGAGCAGGCCAAGGAGCACGCGGAGCGATGGGCCGAGGCCGAGCGGGAGGCCGAGGAGCGCGCGGCCGCGCTGGACGCACGGCACGCCGAACGGGTGGCGCGCGCGGAGGCGGGTCTGTCCGAGGCGAAGCAGGCGTTCGCCGAGGCGGAGGCCGCGGTGCGGCAACGGCAGGAGGACGCCCGGGAGCGGGCCGCGGAGGTGGTGGCCGAGGCGCGGGTGCGGGAGGAGCGGATCGTGCGGGAGACCGAGCGGGTGCTGCGGGAGCACGGCGAGCGGTGGGACGACGTGCGCGCGCACATGGACAACGTACGGAACAGTCTGACGGCCCTGACGGGACGGGCGGCCTCACAGGAGTGAGCCGCCCGTCCGTGTGACCCGGCACCGAGCGCGAGCCCGGCACCTCTTCACCGCCCTCGCGGACGGTCGTGGCCCCCGGGGCCGTCACCTCACGCGCCGCCCGTCACCGCCCCTTCCGGACCGCGCCCGCCAGAATCCACCCCTCCACCGCTTCGTACTGCTTCCGCTGTTCCTCCGACTTCCTCCGGCCGGAGGCCACCGTGCCGAGCCAGCCGAAGGCGAAGCCGGCCGGGATGGACACCAGGCCGGTGGTGGTGAAGGGGAACCAGTTGAAGTCGGCCTCGGGGAAGGCTGAGGCGGGGGAGCCGGAGACGAGGTTCGTGCCCGGCATCAGGAGCAGGACCGTGAGCGAGCCGCCGATCAGGGTGCACAGCAGGCCGGCCCGGGTGTAGCGGCGCCAGAAGAGGCTGTAGACGAGGGCGGGCGCGATGGCCGAGGCGCCCAGGCAGAAGGACAGCGTCACCAGCGGTTGCAGGCTGCGGTGCTGGACCAGTGTCGCGAGCACGATCGCCGGGATGCCGACGGCCAGCGCCGACAGCCGGGCCAGTGTCATCTCGCGGCGGGCCGACATGTCCTGCACGCGGGCCGCGAAGACGTCGTGGGCCAGGGAGTTGGCGCAGGCGAGGATCATGCCGGCGACGGAGGCGAGCAGCGTGAGGAAGATCGCCGTGGTGACCGTGGTGAACAGGAGGGACTCCGCGGTCGAGACGTCCGCGCCGAAGGCGGCCCGGGAGCCGAGGAGGTAGGCCGTGTTGCCCTGCGGGTCCGCCTGCGCGATGACCGCCCGCCCGATGAGCGCGGTGGCACCGAACCCGACGACCGTGATGACGAGCACGAACAGGACCACGGAGGACACCGCCCAGGACATCGAGCGGCGCACCTGGCGGGCGCTGGAGGCGGTGTACATGCGCATGGTGACGTGCGGCAGACAGCCGCCGCCGAGCACCACGGACAACTGGGCCGTGATCATGTCGATGCGGGGGTTCGGCCCGCCCGCGAACTCGATGCCCGAGTGGAGGAAGGCCGAGCCCACACCACTCTGCTTCGCCGCCGCGTCGAACAGCGCGCCCGGGTCCCAGTCGAATCTGTGCAGGATCAGCACGGCGACCCCGATGCCCGAGCCGAGCAGCATGACGATCTTCAGGATCTGGATGAGGGCGGTGCCCTTCATGCCGCCGATGGCCGCGTAGCTGATCATCAGGATGCCCAGGCCGATGATGCAGCCGGTCTTCAGCGAGTCGCCGGAGAAGCCGAGGATGAACGCCACCAACTGGCCGGTGCCCGCGAGCTGCACCAGCATCAGCGGCAGCAGCGCGGCGAGGGTCACCCCGCACGCGGCGATGCGCACCGAACGTCCCGGCATCCGTCGGGTCAGCGCGTCGCCCATGGTGAACCGGCCCGCGTTGCGCAGGGGTTCGGCCAGCAGGAACATCAGCAGCATCAGCGACAGCGCCGTACTGAGGGCCAGCACGACCCCGTCGTAACCGCACAGCGCGATCACTCCGCCGGTGCCCAGCACCGACGCCGCCGAGATGTAGTCGCCGCCGATGGCCAGGCCGTTGCGCAGGGGGGACAGGGAGCCGTAGCCGGTGTAGAACTCGTCGAGGTCGTCGCGGTCCGGGCCGGTCATCACGCACAGCAGGAGCGTGATGGTGGCGATGGCGGAGAACCCCACCAGGGACATCGCCTGCGCCGAGTCGCTGAATCCCGTCATCGCCGCACCGCCTCACGCTTCGCGTCCAGTTGGGACTGCTTGCGGATGCGGTCCGCGATGGGGTCGACGCGGCGGCGGGCGGTGTGCTCGTACAGGATCACGGCCAGCCAGGTGACGGGCAGTTGGATCAGGGCGAGCAGCAGGCCGGTGGGCAGGCCGTCGGTGACGGTCGTCGACATCACCGACGGGGCGAACGCGGACAGCACCAGGAAGAGCGTGAAGTAGCCCAGCGCGGTGAACGTGGCCACGCGCCGCTGCCACCGGTACGCGGTGCGCAGCACGCGCAGGTCGCTGTGGTGCCCGAGCGGGGCGTGGTGCGCGGTGCGCCGCGGGGACGGCTCGGGCGGGGCGGGCGGTTGCCACGGATAGGTGTCGTAGGACGGTGACGCGTGGCGTGGCGGACGTTCCGGATACGGGTACGACGGGGACGTGTCGTAGGACATCCCGGTGCTCCTTGCGTGGCTCGGGTCCGGCACGGCGGACCGCAGGGAGGTGGGGGGTGGGTGAGCGGAGTCACGCACGTTACTCGCCGGTTCGTGGTTGCGCGAGGGTTTCACCAAACTGATCGGTCGGTAGGCGCTCGCTGCGCTGACCTCGGGTGTTACCCGCGTTAACTCCGACCTTTGGTCGCTCAATCACCCAACCGCCGTCCGGCCGGGGCGCGTTGGCCGCCCCCTCGCGGCGGACGTGACGTCGCCTTTGTCCCCTCCTGTACTTGAAGCCCGTATGTCAGGAAAACAATGACGCAGAGGCGGCGCGGGCGGCTGGGTACCATACGGCGTCGGCCGCCGAGGGGCGGTCGCGGGGGATTGACCGGGGGACCGACCGATGACTGACGCCACCGACGCGACAGACGCGCCAGACGCCGCCGGAGTGACCGGGTTCGTGATGCCGGCAACCGTGCGTGGGGCGCAACTCGTCGTGCACGCTTTCGCGTTCACCGGCCTCGTCGTCGTGCTGACCCTGTCGGAGACCCTGAACTCCCGCGGACTCGGCCAACTGATGGCGCCCTGGCTGCTGGTCTGGGTGTGCGCGCTGCTCGCCCTGACCTACGACGGCAGCGCGCGGCACGGCGTACGGCTCGCGACCTGTCTGCTGCTCGGCTTCGTCGTCGCCGGCTCCCTCGGCGCGGTCGCCCGGGCCGACGAGCCGGCCGCCTTCCTCGACGCGGCCCTGCGCGTCCTGTTCGGGCTGCCGGCGATCGTCCTGTTGTCCCTGCCGGAGTCGACGGACTGGTTCCGGCGGGCCAGGTGAACGGCGGCCCGCCCCGCGACGTGCGCTCCCTGAACCCTCACTCCTTGAGGACGGGAAACCTGCGGGGCGCCCACACCAGGAGCACCAGGAAGGCCAGGACGGCCGCGCCCGCCGCGCCCAGGTAGACCGCGTGGACCGCCTCCGCGATCGCCCGGCGGGTGGACTCCGGGGCGGTGCCGGCGTCCAGGGCGTGGGTCACCGAGTCCAGGTCGCTCGCGCCGCCCAGCCGCGCCGCCAGCACGCCGTTGGCGATCGCGCCGAACACCGAGGCCCCGATGGTCTGGCCGGTCTGACGGCAGAACAGGACGGACGCCGTCGTCGTGCCGCGCTCTGCCCAGACCACCGTGGACTGGACACCGACGATCAGCGGCAGCTGGAACAGTCCCAGCGCCCCGCCCAACAGCAGCATCAGCAGGGCGGGTTGCCAGGCCGCTCCCGGATACGGCAGGAACGGGAACGCCAGCAGGATCAGGGCGGCCGCGCCGATGCCCAGCATCGCCGTGTTGCGGAAGCCGATCCGCCGGTACACGTGCTGGCTCAGCGCCGCCGACACTGGCCAGCTCAGCGTCCACACCGACAGGACGAACCCGGCGGCCACGGGAGCCAGGCCGAGGACCGACTGGGCGTACGTGGGCAGGAAGACCGACGGTGCCACCATCAACAGCCCCAGCGCGCCGAGCGCGAGGTTGACCGCGGCGATCGTACGGCGGCGCCACACCCAGCCCGGGATGATGGGTTCGGCCGCCCGGCGCTCGACCAGCACGACGAGCGCCGCAAGGGCGAGCCCCGTACCGAACAGGGCCAGCGAGGGCGCCGACAGCCACGGCCAGGCCACCCCGCCCTGCACCAGGGCCGTGATCAGGACGCCGCCGCACGCGAACACCGCGAGCGCCCCCGCCCAGTCGACCCGCGGACGGCCGGCGGGCCGCGCCCGCTCCGGCTCGTGCAGGTGCCGGACGATCAGCCACAGCGCGACCGCGCCGATCGGCAGGTTCACGAGGAAGATCCAGCGCCAGTCCGCGTACGCCGCCAGCATCCCGCCGATGCCCGGTCCGGCGATCGCGGACACCGCCCACACCGTGGACAGCCTGGACTGGATCTTCGGGCGTTCCCGCAGCGGATACAGGTCCGCCGCCAGGGTCTGCACCGTGCCCTGCAACGCCCCGCCGCCCAGCCCCTGCACCACCCGGAAGGCGATCAGCGCGCCCATGTTCCAGGCCACGGCACACAGCAGCGAGCCGAGCAGGAAGACGACCGCGCCGATGACCAGCACCGGTTTGCGGCCGAAGGTGTCGGACAGCTTGCCGTACACCGGCAGGGTCACGGTCACGGCCAGCAGATAGCCCGAGAAGAGCCAGGAGAAGACGGAGAAGCCGCCCAGGTCGCCGACGATCTGCGGGACGGCGGTGGACACGATGGTGGAGTCGAGTGCCGCCAGCGCCATCGCGAGCATCAGCGCCGCGACGACGGCGCCACGCCTCTCCGGTCCGGTACTCCGCGCGGCCTCCTGTATCGCGGGTGCGGTGTCGCCCACGCGGATTCCTTCCCCCTGCATCCATCTGCCGCAGGACAGCTTCCCACTTGCCCCTGACGCGACGGGAGGGTGGAGCCTGACCGGGCCGGACGGTGGAGGCGACCCCGAGATCGGCTCCACCCGAAGGTGGACTGCCCCTAGGGGTACCTCCGTCCTACGGCTCGGGGAGGGTTCGTACCGCCGGAGGAGGAGAAGGGGCGGGGGCCGTCCTTAACCTGGCTTTACGCCGCCGAGGGGTGCGGACCTGACTCACGGGGGTGGGGTTTTCCCCAGCAGAAGACTGCGCTGAGCACCAGCGCGCCGGACCCCCCGCAGCCGCCAGACTCAACGACGTGAGCACGACGTGAGCGGGACGAAGACGACGGACCGCTCACCGCTTCACCGGACTTCGCACCACCGGACTTCGCACCACCGGAAGTGCGTACGCACAGCGCGCACGCACCGTGCACACGCACGTTCCATCTGCTGACCGATATAGGAGACATACCGTGACATCGGCTGTGACCATTCCCAGGCACGGGGGCACTGGAGGGCGTACGGCCGTTGCCGCACGGGCACGGCAGGTCGTGAAGGCGTACGGGTCCGGGGAGACCCGTGTCGTCGCCCTCGACCACGTCGACGTGGACATCGTCCGCGGCCAGTTCACCGCGATCATGGGCCCCTCGGGGTCCGGCAAGTCCACCCTGATGCACTGCCTCGCCGGGCTCGACACCGTGACGAGCGGTCAGATCTACCTGGACGACACCGAGATCACCGGGCTGAAGGACAAGAAGCTCACGAAGCTGCGCCGGGACCGGATCGGCTTCATCTTCCAGGCGTTCAACCTGCTCCCGACGCTCAACGCGCTCGAGAACATCACGCTGCCCATGGACATCGCGGGCCGCAAGCCGGACCGGGCCTGGCTGGACCAGGTCGTCGACACCGTCGGCCTCAGGGAGCGGCTGCGCCACCGGCCCAACCAGCTCTCCGGCGGCCAGCAGCAGCGGGTCGCGGTGGCCCGCGCCCTCGCCGCCCGGCCGGAGATCATCTTCGGCGACGAGCCGACCGGAAACCTCGACTCGCGCGCCGGCGCCGAGGTCCTGGGCTTCCTGCGCCGGTCCGTGGACGACCTCGGGCAGACCATCGTCATGGTCACCCACGACCCGGTGGCCGCCTCCTACGCGGACCGCGTGCTGTACCTCGCCGACGGCCGGATCGTCGACGAGATGTACAAGCCGACCGCCGACACGGTCCTCGACCGCATGAAGGACTTCGACGCCCGGGGGCGTACGTCATGACCGTGCTCAAGACCTCGATGCGCAACTTCTTCGCGCACAAGGGACGCATGGCCCTGTCGGCCGTGGCGGTCATGCTGTCGGTGGCGTTCGTGTGCGGCACGCTGGTCTTCACCGACACCATGGGGACCACCTTCGACAAACTCTTCGCGGCCACCTCGTCCGACGTGACGGTCAGCGCCAAGGGCGCCTCGGACACCGGCGAGACCACCTCCGGCAACGGCAAGCCGCCGGTCATGCCGGCCGCCGTGCTCGACACCGTGCGCAAGGCCGACGGGGTGAAGTCGGCGGAGGGGACCGTCTTCTCCACCTCGGTGACCGTCGTCGACGCCGACAAGGACAACCTGTCGCCCTCCAGCGGCGCCCCCACCATCGTGGGCAGCTGGAACGGCAACGACGCCCGCACCATGAAGATCACCTCCGGTACGGCGCCCGAGGGCTCCGGCCAGATCATGATCGACGCGGACACCGCCGACAAGCACCACCTCGGGCTCGGTGACGAGATCGGCGTGATCAGCGCGGTCGGCACCCACACCGCGAAGATCTCCGGCATCGCCACCTTCACCGTCACCAACCCCGGTGCCGCGATCTTCTACCTCGACACCGGGACGGCCCAGCGGACGCTGGTCGGCGAGTCGGGCGTCTACACGAACGTCAACGTCACGGCCGCGGCCGGGGTGACCGACGCCGTGCTGAAGAAGAACGTCGCCGCCGAGATCGGCACCGGCTACAAGGTGCAGACCGCCAAGGAGACCGCCGACGCCAACCAGCAGGACGTCGAGGGCTTCATGAACGTCATGAAGTACGCGATGCTCGGCTTCGCCGGAATCGCCTTCCTCGTCGGCATCTTCCTGATCATCAACACCTTCTCGATGCTGGTCGCCCAGCGCACGCGGGAGATCGGCCTGATGCGGGCCATCGGCTCCAGCCGCAAGCAGGTCAACCGCTCCGTGCTGGCCGAGGCCCTGCTCCTCGGGTTCTTCGGATCCGTCCTCGGGGTCGGCGCGGGGGTCGGTATCGCGATCGGCCTGATGAAGCTCATGGGCATGACGGGCATGAACCTCTCGACCGACGACCTCACCGTCGCCTGGACCACCCCCGTGGTCGGCCTGGTGCTGGGCATCGTCGTCACCGTCCTGGCCGCCTACCTGCCGGCCCGGCGCGCCGGCAAGGTCTCCCCGATGGCCGCGCTGCGCGACGCCGGCGCCCCCGCCGGGGCGAAGGCCGGCTGGATCCGCGGGGTGCTGGGCACGGTCCTCACCGTCGGCGGCGGCTTCGGGCTCTACGTGGCCACCACCGCGGACACGGCGAGCGAGGGCTCGATGTGGCTGGGCCTGGGCGTGGTGCTGTCCCTGATCGGCTTCGTGGTCATCGGACCGCTGCTCGCGGGCGGTGTGGTGCGCGTCCTGGGCGCCGTACTGCTGCGGGCCTTCGGACCGGTCGGACGGATGGCCGAGCGCAACGCCCTGCGCAACCCGCGCCGCACCGGCGCCACCGGCGCCGCCCTCATGATCGGCCTGGCACTGGTCGCCTGTCTGTCGGTGGTCGGCTCCTCGATGGTCGCCTCGGCCACGGGACAGCTCGACAAGACCGTGGGCACGGACTTCATCATCCAGTCCGACAGCGGGCAGGTGATCACCTCGCAGGCGGTCAAGGCCGTGAAGTCGACCAAGGGGCTGGAGCGGGTCACCGAGTACAAGGTGCTCGACGCCGACCTCACCACCCCCGACGGCAAGACGTCCAAGAGCGAGACGATCAACGCGGCCGACCCGACGTACGCACAGGACCTGCGGACCGAGACGGTGCGGGGCGAGCTGGCCGACGCCTACCGGCCCGACTCGATGTCGGTCTTCGAGGGCTTCGCCGAGAAGCACGACATCAGGATCGGCTCCAAGGTCGGCGTCGCCTTCAAGGACGGCACGAAGGCCTCGCTCACGGTCCGCGCCATCACCAGCGACGACGCCGTGATCGACAAGGGCGCGATGTACGCGTCGATCACCACCGTGTCGAAGTACGTCCCGGCCGACCGGATGCCGCTGGACGTGCTGGTCTTCGCCACCGCTAAGGACGGACAGCAGGACGCCGCCTACACCTCGCTGAAGTCGGCGCTGCACGACTACCCGCAGTACACCGTCCGCGACCAGACGGACTACAAGGAGGCCCTCAAGGACCAGATCGGCCAGCTGCTCAACATGATCTACGGCCTGCTGGCCCTCGCGATCATCGTCGCGGTGCTCGGTGTGGTGAACACGCTGGCGCTGTCGGTGGTGGAGCGGACCCGGGAGATCGGCCTGATGCGGGCGATCGGCCTCTCGCGCCGCCAGCTGCGCCGGATGATCCGCATGGAGTCGGTGGTGATCGCCCTCTTCGGCGCCCTGCTGGGACTCGGCCTCGGAATGGGCTGGGGAGCGACGGCCCAGAAGCTGCTCGCCCTGGAGGGCCTGACCGTCCTCGACATTCCCTGGCCGACGATCATCGGGGTCTTCATCGGGTCGGCGTTCGTAGGACTGTTCGCGGCACTGGTCCCGGCGTTCCGGGCGGGCCGGATGAACGTACTGAACGCGATCGCCACGGAGTAGCGGCCGATCGACCGCCTTGCCGGCCGCCTGGTCGACCGGGCGGCCGGTCGCCGGAGGGACCCGGCGGCACGCCGCCGCCAGGAACGGGGGCCGGGGGAACGGGGGCCGGGGGACCCCGGGGCCGGGGGCCGGGGGGCCGAGGGACCCCGGGGACGGGGGCCGGGGATCCCGGGAACGGCGGCCGGGGGGACGGGGATCCCGGGAACGGCGGCCGGGGGGACGGGGATCCCGGGAACGGCGGCCGGGGGGACGGGGATCCCGGGAACGGCGGCCGGGGGACGGGGACCCCGGGGACGGGGGACGCAAGGAACGGGGGCACGGGGGCGGTAGCCGTCGCGGGTGGGGGCCGCGGGGACCGGCAGCCGATGCGCGGGGGAAAGGGCCCGGCGCCGAGAAGTCACGGGGGACTTCTCGGCGCCGGGCTCACCGCTGTTCCCCCGCCCGTGGCGGCCGGCGGCCCCCGCCTCACCGCCGACCCGGGGCGGGCGTTGTCCACAGGCCCGACGGACGCGAGCGAGCCGTCGTAGGCTGGGGGTACCCCCGGCCCGCAGCGCGCGTCGGGCGATTCGTGTTGCCCACCCCCCGGACGAAAGCCGCCCCGAATGAGCCTGCACGGTCTGCTCGACGCCGTCGTCAAGGACACCGCCCTCGCCGAGGCGATCACCGCCGCCGCCGACGGCAACCGCATGCACGTCGACCTGGTCGGCCCCGCCGCGGCCCGCCCCTTCGCGGTCGCCGCCCTCGCCCGCGAGACCGGCCGCACCGTGCTCGCCGTGACGGCGACCGGCCGTGAGGCCGAGGACCTGGCCGCGGCCCTGCGCACCCTGCTGCCGTCCGAGGGCGTCGCGGAGTACCCGTCCTGGGAGACCCTCCCGCACGAGCGCCTCAGCCCGCGCAGCGACACCGTCGGCCGCCGCCTGGCCGTGCTGCGCCGCCTGGCCCACCCCCGCGCCGACGACCCCGAGACCGGCCCGGTCTCCGTCGTGGTCGCCCCCGTGCGATCCGTTCTCCAGCCGCAGGTCAAGGGCCTCGGCGACCTGGAGCCGGTGGCCCTCGCCACCGGGCAGACGGCCGACCTGAACGAGATCGTGGAGGCCCTCGCCGCCGCCGCGTACGCGCGCGTGGAGCTCGTCGAGAAGCGTGGCGAGTTCGCCGTACGAGGCGGCATCCTGGACGTCTTCCCGCCCACCGAGGAACATCCGCTGCGCGTCGAGTTCTGGGGCGACGACGTCGAGGAGATCCGCTACTTCAAGGTGGCCGACCAGCGTTCCCTGGAGGTCGCCGACCACGGCCTGTGGGCGCCGCCCTGCCGCGAACTGCTGCTCACCGACGACGTGCGCGGCCGCGCGGCCGCCCTCGCCGAGCAGCATCCGGAACTCGGCGAGCTGCTCGGCAAGATCGCCGAGGGCATCGCCGTGGAGGGCATGGAGTCCCTGGCCCCGGTCCTGGTCGACGACATGGAACTGCTCCTGGACGTGCTGCCCAAGGGCGCCATGACCGTCGTGTGCGATCCGGAGCGGGTGCGCACGCGCGCGTCGGACCTCGTGGCGACGAGCCAGGAGTTCCTGCAGGCCTCCTGGGCGGCCACCGCGGGCGGCGGCGAGGCACCGATCGACGTCGGCGCGGCCTCCCTGTGGGCCATCGCGGACGTCCGTGACCGGGCCCGCGAGCTGGACATGATGTGGTGGTCGGTGTCGCCGTTCGCGGCGGACGACGAACTCGACGCGCTCGACGGCGACACCCTCAAGCTCGGCATGCACGCGCCGGAGTCGTACCGCGGCGACACGGCGAAGGCGCTGGCCGACACCAAGGGCTGGCTCGCCGACGGCTGGCGCACGGTGTACGTCACCGAGGGCCACGGCCCGGCCGCCCGTACGGCCGAGGTGCTCGGCACCGAGGGCATCGCGGCCCGCCTCGACGCGGACCTCGGGGAGATCGCCCCCGCCGTCGTGCACGTGGCGTGCGGCTCGATCGACTACGGCTTCGTGGACCCGGCGCTGAAGCTGGCCGTGCTGACGGAGACCGACCTCTCCGGCCAGAAGGCGGCCGGCAAGGACGGCGCCCGCATGCCCGCCCGCCGCCGCAAGACCATCGACCCGCTCACCCTGGAGACCGGCGACTACATCGTCCACGAGCAGCACGGCGTCGGCCGCTACATCGAGATGGTGCAGCGCACCGTCCAGGGCGCGACCCGCGAGTACCTCGTGGTGGAGTACGCCCCCGCCAAGCGCGGCCAGCCCGGCGACCGCCTCTACATCCCCACCGACCAGCTGGAGCAGATCACCAAGTACGTCGGCGGCGAGGCCCCGACCATGCACCGCCTGGGCGGCGCCGACTGGACGAAGACGAAGGCGCGCGCCAAGAAGGCCGTCAAGGAGATCGCCGCCGACCTGATCAGGCTGTACAGCGCGCGGATGGCGGCGCCCGGCCACGCCTTCGGCCCCGACACACCGTGGCAGCGCGAGCTGGAGGACGCCTTCCCGTACGTGGAGACCCCCGACCAGCTCACCACGATCGCCGAGGTCAAGGACGACATGGAGAAGACGGTCCCGATGGACCGGCTGATCTGCGGCGACGTCGGCTACGGCAAGACGGAGATCGCGGTCCGGGCCGCCTTCAAGGCCGTCCAGGACGGCAAGCAGGTCGCCGTGCTCGTGCCGACGACCCTGCTGGTGCAGCAGCACTTCGGCACGTTCGGCGAGCGGTACTCGCAGTTCCCGGTGAAGGTACGGGCACTGAGCCGCTTCCAGACCGACACGGAGGCGAAGGCGACGCTGGAGGGCCTGCGGGAGGGCTCGGTGGACGTCGTCATCGGCACCCACCGCCTGTTCTCCTCCGAGACCAAGTTCAAGGACCTGGGCCTGGTCATCGTCGACGAGGAGCAGCGCTTCGGCGTCGAGCACAAGGAACAGCTGAAGAAACTGCGCGCCAACGTCGACGTCCTGACCATGTCCGCGACCCCGATCCCCAGAACCCTGGAGATGGCGGTCACCGGGATCCGTGAGATGTCCACGATCACCACCCCGCCGGAGGAGCGCCACCCGGTGCTCACCTTCGTCGGCCCGTACGAGCAGAAGCAGATCGGCGCCGCCATCCGCCGCGAACTGCTGCGCGAGGGCCAGGTCTTCTACATCCACAACCGCGTCGAGTCCATCGACCGCGCGGCGGCCCGCCTGCGCGAGATCGTCCCCGAGGCCCGCATCGCCACCGCCCACGGCCAGATGTCCGAACAGGCGCTGGAACAGGTGGTCGTCGACTTCTGGGAGAAGAAGTTCGACGTCCTGGTGTCGACCACGATCGTCGAGTCCGGCATCGACATCTCCAACGCGAACACCCTGATCGTGGAGCGCGGCGACAACTTCGGCCTCTCCCAGCTGCACCAGCTGCGCGGCCGGGTGGGCCGGGGCAGGGAGCGCGGCTACGCCTACTTCCTGTACCCCCCGGAGAAGCCCCTCACGGAGACCGCCCACGAGCGGCTCGCGACCATCGCCCAGCACACCGAGATGGGCGCGGGCATGTACGTGGCGATGAAGGACCTGGAGATCCGCGGCGCCGGCAACCTCCTCGGCGGCGAGCAGTCCGGCCACATCGCCGGCGTCGGCTTCGACCTGTACGTCCGGATGGTCGGCGAGGCCGTCGCGGACTACCGGGCCTCCCTGGAGGGCGGGGTCGAGGAGGAGCCGCCGCTCGAGGTCAAGATCGAGCTTCCTGTCGACGCGCACGTCCCGCACGACTACGCGCCCGGCGAGCGGCTGCGCCTGCAGGCCTACCGTGCCATCGCCTCCGCCAACACGGAGGAGGACGTCAAGGCCGTACGCGAGGAACTCGTCGACCGCTACGGCCAGTTGCCCGAGCCGGTGGAGAACCTGCTCCTGGTCGCCGGCCTGCGCATGCTCGCGCGCGCGTGCGGCGTGGGCGAGGTCGTCCTCCAGGGCAACAACATCCGCTTCGCGCCAGTGGAGTTGAGGGAGTCCCAGGAGCTGCGGCTGAAGCGGCTCTACCCGGGAACCGTCATCAAGCCGACGGCCCACCAGGTGCTGGTGCCCCGCCCGAAGACCGCGAAGGTGGGCGGGAAGCCGCTGGTCGGGCGGGAGTTGCTGGGCTGGGTGGGGGAGTTCCTGGTGTCGATCCTGGGGTCGTAGCGCGTTCCCGGCCCCGACGTACCCGCCGAAGCCGTCCGCGGGAGAAAGTCCTCCGCGGACGGCCTGTACGTCACGGTCGTTCGGCGGGCCCACGCCTGACGGCTGAGCCGTCGGCCTGGGCTCCGTGAGTCTCCGGCCTTACGGCTGTTCGGGGCCGTACGGGCTCCTCGGGCCTTACGGCTGTTCGGGCCTGTCGCGGTCCATGCCGAGCGAGCCCTCGATCCGTTGCTGCCCGTCGTCGACCTGGCTCTCGTACTTGTTGCCCGTTCTCTCGTTGGCCTTCTGTTCCGCGGTGTCGGACATCTGCTTGCCCTTGCTGCCCTTCACCTGGTGCTTGAGTTTGTCGAGGATGCCCATCCAGAGCTCCTTCCGGAGGTGACTCACGGACGACGATACGCGTCACTTGCGATGGATGCCCTTTAAGGCTCGATATGGTCTGGACCTCTCCGCCGCTACGGTGGGGCCAGGAGAAATCCGCCCGCGCCGGGCGGGGCCGGGGAAGCAAGGGGAGGGGCGCGCAGTGATGCGTCTGAGGGGCGGGGCAGCCGTGGCTGTCGTCGTGGTGTTCGCCGTCGCCGGCTGCACGGACCAGACCCTGGGGTCCGCCGGCCCCGAGGAAACCGCCGCGGGAGGCAAGGGGGGAGGCGCGGCCCTGTCGGCCGCCGAGTCGCTCACGGTCAAGGGCCGGGCGCCGAAGACGGGTTACGACCGGGACAGGTTCGGCAGCGCCTGGGCCGACACGGACTCCAACAGCTGTGACACCCGCGACGACATCCTGAAGCGCGACCTGGAGGACGTGACGTTCACCGGCGGCACGTGCAAGGTGTCCTCCGGATCGCTCGACCCGGACCCGTACTCCGGCAAGGAGGTGACGTACAGGCGCGGTCGCAGCCAGGTCGACATCGACCACGTCGTCGCCCTCTCCGACGCCTGGCAGAAGGGCGCCAAGTACTGGGACGCCGGCAAGCGCATAGCCCTCGCCAACGACCCCCTCAACCTCATCGCCGTCGACGCGAGCACCAACCGCAGCAAGGGCGACGGTGACACGGCGACGTGGCTGCCGCCGAACAAGGCCTACCGGTGCACGTACGTCGCCGCCCAGGTCGCCGTGAAGAAGAAGTACGGGCTGTGGGTGACCTCCGCCGAGCGGGCCGCGATGAAAGAGGTCCTCTCCGGCTGCCCCCGCCAGAAACTCCCCACCGGCGGCAACCCGACCGAGGCCCCGGCCCGCTTCCACGCGGACTGAGCCGGACGGGGATGGACGGAGACGGACGGGGGCGGGTTGAACCGGGCCGAGACCGCCTGCGCCGAACGGTGACGCGGCGAGCCGGAACGGGTGGGTGGCCGGCGGAGGTGTGCGACAACCGCTTTCCGGCGACCGCGCCCACGCTTACCGTGGCCGTATGGACTGGAAGGTGTCGAGTCTCGCGGAGCGTCCCGACATGTTCGGGCAGGTCGTCTCCATGGCGGACAGCTGGCCGGAGTTCGCGATCCAGGACCTCGTGGGCAACGCCCACTACCTGCGGATCGCCACCGAACTCCCCGAGTACGTGCTGTTCACCGAGGACGAGAGCGGCGAGGTGGTCGCCCATGCCTTCAGCGTGCCCTTCGCCCTCACCGCCGAGGATCGCGGCGAACTGCCCGCCCGCGGCTGGGACCAGGTGCTCGTCTGGGCCTTCTCCGACCTGCGTCACGGTGTCCGACCCGACACGGTGAGCGCCATCTCGGTCGTCGTCGCCCCGCACGCCCAGGGCCGCGGACTGTCCGCCAGGATGCTCTCCGCGATGCGGGACAACGCCCGCACCCACGGCTTCCACGAGGTCGTCGCGCCGGTCCGCCCCAGCGCCAAGCACCTCGAACCGCACGCACCGATCGAGGAGTACGCCCACCGTGTACGCCCCGACGGTCTGCCGCACGACCCGTGGCTGCGCGTCCACGTCCGGGCCGGCGCCACCATCGACTCCGTGGCCCCGGCATCCATGACCATCTGTGGCTCGCTCGAACAGTGGCGCCGCTGGACGGGGTTGCCCTTCGACACCGAGGGCGACATCGAGGTACCCGGCGCGCTCGCACCGGTCCGCTGCGAACCGGCACGCGGATACGCGGTGTACGTCGAGCCCAACGTGTGGATGCGGCACCCGCTGTGAGCGGGCGGAGCGCCTCCCGGGGCGGCTCGGCTCAACCGCCCAACGCGTCCAGGTCCAGGATGTCGCCGGCGGGCTTCTCGGCCGGCACCGGCTTGTCGTAGTCGCTGAAGGTCAGGGTGCCGGGCTCCTTCGCGGACCGGTCGACGACCCGCAGCAGATACGGCTCGCCCTCCGTGGCGACGTACAGCGTGTAACTGTCCTTGCCGTCCTTCTCGTTCAGGATGATCGCGGGCGTGCCGTCCACCGTGCCGGTCTTTCCGCGCGTCGCGTCCGAGTTCACGTCCTCGGCGCCGCTGAGGACCGTGTCCAGGTCGCAGAAGCTCGCCAGGTCCTTGGCGTCCTTGCCCGTCGCGGACATCCTGGTCCACTTGCCGGCCAGCAGGGTCACGGCGGCGTCGACGTCCGCCTTGGCCTCCCCCTTGCTCTGCGCGCGCAGGAACGCCTCGTCGTACTTCATGTAGACGGTGTCGCCGGTCTTGATCAACTCGGCTTCGCCCTGGCCGCCCATGCTCATGGTGCCGGCGCACTCGCCCTTCGTGTTCACGGCCATGTCGAGACGGATCGTGTCGGCGCCGTCGGCGACATCACCCTTCATGCGCAGCGAGGAGGCGCCGGTGGTGGCCTTGACCGCCCGATCGGCTATCTCGCCACCGCTGAGCCCGGCGAAGGGGTCCTGCTTCTTGGCCGGATCGTCGGAGGTGCTCTGCTTGCTCCGTTTGCTGTCCGCGCTGTCCTGGCCGGGCAGGCAGCCGGTGAGTCCCGTGGTGGCCGCGGCGGCGATGCAGAGTGCGGCAAGTGCGGTGCGACGCATGGCAATCCCTTGATGAAGGCGAGGGGTGTGAGGAGGAACGACATAGAACAACGAGGAACAACGAGGAACAACGAGCAGCGACGAAAAGGCGGCGATCGCAGCCGAGTCGGTGGGTCGTCCGTTCGCTGGGTCAATCACACCAGAGCCTGTGAACCGAGTCAACACGATTCACGGCATCTCTTGTGTACACGGCCGTGAATGGGTAGATCTTGCGTGCGTCGCTATGCTCGGCGTCACACACGGATGCCCGCGCGGGATGCCCGAAGCGGAACGCCGTACGGGATGAGGGGAGCGGGCCGCGTGCAGGACAACGCGACCGAGGTCACCGCCGCCGGAATCGCACGGCTCGCCGGCGTTGGACGGGCTGCCGTCAGCAACTGGCGCCGTCGGCACGCCGACTTCCCCAAACCGGTCGGCGGCACCGAGACCAGCCCCTCCTTCGCGCTCGCCGAGGTCGAGTCATGGCTGCGCCGCCAGGGGAAACTGGCCGAAGTCCCGCTGCGGGAACGCGTCTGGCAGCAACTCGCCGGCCACCCCGAGGGCCCGGTCACCGCCCTCACCCACGTCGGCTGCGTCCTGCTGCTGATCCACGACCGCCCCACGGACTGGCTCGAGCTGAGCGCCGGCTCCGACGAGCGGCTCGCCGCGATGCTGCCCGCCGCCCTGCGGCAGGTCCTGACCCCACGTTTCGGTACGGCGGGGACGGGGGCGGAGGCGGTGGCGCCGCTGTCGTCGGCGGTGCGCGGCGAGCGGAGTGTTCACACCGGACCCACGGGGAACGCGGGGGTCGCTGTGAACAGCGCCCCTGGCGTGAACAGCCCGGCTGCCGTTCACGACCCTGCGTCCGTTCACGACCCTGCCGCTGTGAACAGCCGAGCCGCTGTGAACGGGCGAAGCGCTGTGAACACCCCAACCGCTGTTCACGGACACACCCCAACCGCTGTTCACGCCCCCACCGGCCCCGAACTCCTCCCCTCCGCCCCCCTCCTGCGCGGCGCCGCCGAACTCGCCGCCGAGCTGGGCGCCCGGCGGACCTTCGAGTTCCTGCTCGGCCGGCACCTCGATGCCAACCCGCGCCAGTACACCCTCACCCCCGCCGAACTCGCCGGACTCATGGCCGACCTGGCCGGCCCCGCCCGCACCGTCCTCGACCCGGCCTGCGGCACCGGCGCCCTGCTGCGCGCCGTCACCACCCGCCCCCACCAGGAGCTCTACGCCCAGGACAGCGCCCCCGACCTCGCCGCACTCGCCGCGCTCCGGCTCGCGCTGCACGCCCCGGCCGCCGTGCGCGGCGCCGTCGGCGACACCCTGCGCGCCGACGCGTTCCCGCGGCTGCGCGCCGAGGCCGTCCTGTGCCACCCGCCGTTCAACGAGCGCAACTGGGGGCACGACGAACTCGCCTACGACCCCCGCTGGGAGTACGGCTTCCCGGCCCGTACCGAGTCCGAGCTGGCCTGGGTGCAGCACGCGCTCGCCCGTCTCACCGACGGTGGCACCGCCGTCCTCCTCATGCCGCCCGCCGCCGCCTCCCGCCGCTCCGGCCGCCGTATCCGGGCCGACCTGCTGCGCCGGGGCGCGCTGCGCGCCGTCATCGCGCTGCCCGTCGGCGCCGCGCCGCCGTACAACATCCCGCTCCACCTGTGGGTGCTGCGCCGGCCGGAGAAGGCGCCCGCGCAGCCCGAGGTGCTGCTCGCCGACGCGGGACGGTTCGCCACCGAGGGACGCGGCGGGCCCGACTGGCGGGCCGTGCGGGACGCCGTCCTCGGAGCGTGGCGTCCCTTCGACCGTGCGGGCCGGCTCGACGAACAGCCCGGCCTGGCCCGCTCGGTGCCCGTCATCGAACTCCTCGACGACGACGTGGACCTCGCCCCGGCCCGCCACCTCCCGCCCGCGACGGCGGCCGAGGGCGCCGAACAGCTGACGGCCGTACGCGAGCGCCTGGGCGAGACCCTGCACCGGATCACCGACCTCACGCCGCCGCCCGCGGACGCCGTACGACTCGCACGCCGGCCGCTGACGACCGTCGGGGAACTCGCGCGCGGGGCCGCCCTGGTGATGCTCACGGGCGGAAACGGCGGCCCCGCGCGTGTGCCCGTGCTCACCGACAGCGACGTCCTCACCGGAACCGATCCCTCCGGGTCACTCCCGGAGAGCGACGAGGAGGCCGTGCTCACGGAGACGGGCGACGTCGTCGTCCCGGTGCTCGGCGGGGGCTCGATGGCGCGCGTGATCGACGAGGCCACGGCAGGCGCGGCCCTCGGGCGCAACCTCGTGCTCCTGCGGCCCGATCCGACGGCGCTCGACCCGTGGTTCCTCGCCGGCTTCCTGCGCGGCACCGCCAACAACCGTCAGGCCAGCAGCTACGCGTCCACCGCGACCCGGCTCGACGTGCGCCGCCTCCAGTTGCCCAGGGTCCCGCTGGACGAACAGCGGCGCTACGGCGCTCGCTTCCGCGCACTCGACGAGTTCGAGCGGGCGCTCAGGCTCGCGGGCCGGCTCGGGGAGCAGCTCGTGCGCGGGATGTACGACGGCCTCACGGACGGCACGGTCGCGCCGGACTGAGTCGCCGGAACCGGCGGCGGGCGCAGCGGCGGGCACAGCTCGTGATCAGTGCCACAACGGTTCGGTACAACCCCAGGCCAGTTGTCCGTGTCGGCCTATACGCTCGAAGCGACAATCGCACGACCGTCGTTGCCGCCCGGTGCGGAACAGTGCCGGTCGCCCTCGTACGCCCACTTCAGGCATCAGGAGCAGCCATGCAAGGCCACGGCTACACGCAGCCGGCGAAGCAGCCCCCGTCGACGGGCGTGCTGGTTCTCCTGCGCGTGGTCTTCGTGGTGGTCTCGGTGTGCAGCTTCGGCCTGCTGACCTGGGCGATGATGCTGCGCCTGGCCATCGTGACCCGCAAGGCGGTGGACTGGGTCATCTTCGGCGCGTCGATCGTGCTGGAGGGCCTCGGCCTCTATCTGCTCGGTTCGGAGTCCGGCGACGAGATCCACACGCCGGGCGGCTGGACGGGCCTGGTGCTGCTCCTCGGCACGCTGGTGATCGCGATCGCGTACTTCCTCGCCTCGGACATCCGCCACTTCCACCAGCTCCAGTTCGCCGCCTACGCCCCGCAGCGTCCGCCGACCGCGGGGCCGGCCTACGGCTACCCGCAGCCGCAGGCCGGGCCGCAGCCGTCGTACCCGGCCGCGAGCGTGCCGCAGGCGCCGCCTCCCATGCCCCACACCCCCGTCCCCGGGACGCCGGTGCCGCAGCCCCAGTCACCCCTGACCACCCCGCCGCCGCCCCAGCGCCCGGCGCCCGCGCGCATCGACCAGGTGCGCGCCGAGCTCGACGAGCTGAGCGACTATCTCCGCCGGCACGACAGCCAGACCGACGGCCGGCCGGGCGGGCGGCCGGACGCACAGCCCGACGGCCGGTTCGAGGGCGGAAGGTGAGCGTGGCGACAGGGCGGATGGTGGCCGACCGGTACGAACTGTCCACGCTCATCGGACAGGGCGGCATGGGCCAGGTCTGGACCGCGTACGACCAACGGCTCGACCGGCGCGTGGCGGTGAAGCTGCTGCGCCCCGACAAGGTGGCCGGCCAGGAGGCCGACGAACTGCGCCGCCGCTTCGTGCGCGAGTGCCGGGTGACCGCACAGGTCGACCACCCCGGCCTGGTCACGGTGCACGACGCGGGCAGCGAGGGCGAGGAGTTGTTCCTCGTCATGCAGTACGTCGACGGCGCCGACCTGTCCGACCATCTCGCCGAGCACGACCCGTACCCGTGGCAGTGGGCGGTGGCCGTGGCCGCGCAGCTGTGCGCCGTACTGAGCGCCGTGCACGCCGTGCCGATCGTCCACCGCGACCTCAAGCCGCGCAACGTGATGGTGAAGCAGGACGGCACGGTCACCGTCCTCGACCTCGGTGTCGCCTCCGTCATGGACACGGACACCACCCGCCTCACGCACACCGGTTCGCCCATCGGCTCGCCCGCCTACATGGCCCCCGAGCAGGCGATGGGCGGTGCGGTCGGCCCGTACACCGACCTGTACGCGCTGGGTGTGCTGCTGCACGAACTCCTCAGCGGCGACGTGCCGTTCGCGGGTTCCACGGCGCTCGGCGTGCTGCACCGGCACCTGTACGAGCCGCCGCTGCCGGTGCGCCGTGTCCGTGCGGAGGTGCCCGAGGCGCTCGAGGCGCTCGTGCTGCGCCTGCTCGCCAAGGACCCGCAGCACCGCCCCGCCTCCGCACAGGAGGTGTACGAGCACCTCGCGCTGCTGCTGCCCGCGCGCGGGACGCCCACCGGGGCGCCGCTCGATCCCACCCGCCCGTTCCTGCGCCCGCACGCTCCCTGGCCGGACCGTGCGCTCACGCCGGCGCCGCAGCCCGCCCCCGTCACGTCCGTCGCACCGGTCGCGGAGAAGCCGGATGTCGCCCGCGCCGTCGACGACGTCAAGCGTCTCCTCGGCGAGGGGCGGATCACCCAGGCCGTCGACATCCTCGGCGCGATCCTGCCCACCGCGGCCGAACAGCACGGTGAGCACTCACCGGTCGTACGCACCCTGCGCAAGCAGTACGCGGCCACGCTGATGGACGACGGCCAGTACCGGCGCGCGCTGCCCGAACTGCGCCGTCTCGCCGACGAACGCGCCGCCGAGGCCGGTCGGTCCGACCCGCAGTCCCTGCGCTTCCGCTACGAGGCGGCCCAGTGCCTGGAGCAGCTCGGCGAACCGGCGGCGGCGCTCGCCGAGTACCGCGCGCTGCTGCCGTACTACGAGAACCAGTACGTGGCCGGCGACCCCGAGCTCTCGCACGACGTCCGCCGCCGCATCGGCCATCTCCTCCTGGCCCTCGGCGACCGCGCCGCCGCCCACGACACGCTGGGCCGGCTGCTGCACGACGTGGAGCGGCTGCAGGGCCCCGGAATCCCGCTCGCGCAGGAGATCCGCCGGACCCTGCAGTGGCTGGGGCAGGTGCGCGGATAGATTTACGTACCGCACGCACGCCACGTACCGCGTGCACGGCAAGCACCGCACGCATCGCAGGTTCCGCACGCATCACGCATGACACACCAGGGGTGGGGTTCGACCATGTCCAGCCATCGTCAGTCGAAGAAGCGCAGATACCTCACCTGGGGTGTCGCCGGGGCGGCGGTGGTCGCCGGGGCCGGCATCGCCGCGCAGACGTCCATGGCCGCCACGACCTGGCCCGCGCAGCGCACGTTCACCGGCCGCGCCTTCGACGCCTGCACCGCGCCGTCCCTCGCCGCGATGAAGGCGTGGAACACCGGCTTCTACGGTGCCGCCGCGGTCTACGTCGGAGGCAAGAACCGCGGCTGCACCCAGGCCAACCTCACCGCGTCCTGGGTGAAGTCGGTCAGCGCGGTCGGCTGGAAGCTCATCCCGATCTACGTCGGCGCGCAGCCCTCCTGCCAGACCGGCTCCAGCCCCGAGAAGCTGACCGCCGCCACGGCCGCCTCCCTCGGCACGAGCGACGCGGCCGACGCCGTGGCCAAGGCGTCCGCCCTCGGCATGAAGGCGGGCAGCCCGGTCTACCTCGACATGGAGCCGTACGACATCACGAACAAGGCGTGCAACGACGCGGTGCTGACCTACGTCCGCGCCTTCGACAAGGCCCTGCGCGCCAAGACGTACCGCAGCGGCTACTACGGCTTCACCAGCTCCAGTGCGAAGGCCGTCGCGAACGCCACCGACCAGACCGATCTGCCGGGCAACATGTGGTACGCGCTGTGGGACAAGAAGAACACCACGACGACGGACTGGCCGTTCAAGGCGACGCAGTGGACGAACCACAGCCGGGGCCACCAGTACATGGTCAACAGCAAGGAGACCCGCGGCGGTTACACGATCACCGTGGACCGCGACGCCTGGGACGGCCCGGTGGCCATCACCGGCTGAGCACCGGCTGAGCACCGGCGGACGGCGGCGGACCGCCGACAGACGACGGCGGACCACCACCGGCAGCCGGCCGCCATGGGCGACCGGCGACCGGCCGAGGCCGCGCGGGCGCGGCGGTGCCCGAAGTCCTGGTGAATCGTTGGTCGAATGGGTTGGCCAGAGCTTGGCCACTGCCTACCATCGATCACCGCAAGACTTTGTGCACCGTCGCACAATCTCCTCGGGAGGCTTCCTTGCACCGCCGTCGCACCGCGCTCGTCCTCTCCGCCGCGCTCGTCGCCGCGGCCCCTGTCCTGACCGCGTGCGGAAACGACGCGCATCCCGGGGCGGCGGCCGTGGTCGGAGGCCAGCGGATCACCGTCGCCCAGCTGGAGAACCGGGTGCACGAGGTGCGCGAGGCCCAGCGGGCGGCCGTGCCGGACCAGGCGCAGTACGAGCAGGCCATCGCCAAGACCGGCACGCTCACCCGCGACACCCTGCACGGGATGGTCCTCGACCGGGTGCTGCACCGCGCCGCGCAGGAGGCGGACGTGACCGTCACCCGCAAGCAGATCCAGCAGATGCGCAGCGGGCTGGAGCAGCAGGCCGGTGGCTCCAAGGCGCTGGAGACGGCCTGGCTGCAGCAGTACGGCATCCCGCCGCAGCGCCTCGACGACAACCTCCGCCTCCAGCTCGAGGCCCAGAAACTCGCCGCCGCACTCGGCACCGACACCAGCCGGCCCGAGTTCTGGAAGGCCCTGTCCAAGGCGTCCGAGGAACTGAACGTCGACCTCAACCCGCGCTACGGCAGCTGGGACGTCCAGAAGAGCAGCCGCGTCGACGCGAAGACGCCCTGGCTGCGCGAGGTCACGGCGGCGGACACCGAACAGACGGCGTAACGGTTCAGCGGGACCGCACGGGACCGCACGGGACCGCCGGCGATCCGGCGGGACCCGACCGGTCCGCCCGGGACCCCGACCGGTCCGGCGGGATCCGACTGGTCCGCCCGGGACCCCGACCGGTCCGCCGGGACCCGACCGGTCCGCCGGGACCCCGACCGGTCCGCCGGGGGCAGCCGGCCCTGCGGAGCGACCGTGGGGCTGTCGGTGGCGTGGGTTACGTTCGGAGAGTGAACGCAATCAGCCCCGAAGGTGCCCCCGGCCGCGAGACCGGAACCGTCCCCGGAACCGACCCCGGACCCGCGACCGGACGCATCGTCCTGCTCACCACCAGCCACCGCGTCGCGCCCGGCCTGCTGTCCTGGCCGGCCTGGGAGGCGTTGCGCGCGGCCGACCGGGTGCTGTGCGCGGACGGCGCACACCCGCAGCTGCCGTATCTCCGGGAGGCCGGGACAGCCGTCGACGAGGCGTCACCGACCGCCGAGGAGCTGGTGGCCGCCTGCGCCGGCGGGCGCACGGTCGTCGTGGTCGCGACCGGCGAGGGCGAG
This sequence comes from Streptomyces sp. NBC_00289, assembly GCF_041435115.1. Lineage (NCBI taxonomy): Bacteria > Bacillati > Actinomycetota > Actinomycetes > Kitasatosporales > Streptomycetaceae > Streptomyces > Streptomyces sp. NBC_00289. The sequence continues at coordinate 6,002,414 of NZ_CP108046.1, forward strand.
CCTGCCCTGACGGACGGCCTGGCCCGTCTGGCCGGCTCAGGCCGGGTCTCCATGCCGGAACTGGAGCTGCTCCCCGCCTCCTACGACCTGCCGGGCGCCCGGCTGCTGGACCTCGTGCAGGTCATGGACCGCATCCGGGTCGAGTGCCCGTGGTCGTCGCGGCAGACCCACCAGGGCCTGGCGAAGTACGGCATAGAGGAGGCGTACGAACTCGTCGAGGCCATCGAGGAGGGCGACCGCGACGAACTGCGCGAGGAACTGGGCGACGTCCTGCTCCAGGTCGTCTTCCACGCCCGTATCGCCGAGGAGGGCGACCCGGAGGACGGTTCCGCCCCCTTCTCCATCGACGACGTGGCCGGCGGCATCGTCGCCAAGCTCATCCACCGTCACCCGCACGTCTTCGGTGACGAGACCGCCACGACCCCCGAGGAGGTCAAGGAGCACTGGCTGCGCACCAAGGCGACGGAAAAACAGCGCACTTCGCTGACCGAGGGCATCCCGCTCGGCCAGCCCGGCCTGGCGCTCGCCGCGAAGCTGGCGTCGCGGGTGCGTACGGCGGGTCTCGAGGTGCCGCTGCCGAAGGGCGACGGTGCCGGGTACGAGCTGCTCGCGCTGGCGGTGCGTGCCGAGGCGGCGGGGGTGGACCCGGAGGCGGCGCTCCGGGCGGCGGCCCGGGCCTACCGGGACGCGGTGCGGGTCGCCGAGGGCGTGGACGTGGCGGCGCCCGCGCCGGATACCGTCGGGGAGTGACCGACCAGCCGCTCCCCCCGCCCCCCGCCCCCGACCTCTTCACCTGGGAGTTCGCCGCCGACCCCTACCCGGCGTACGCCTGGCTGCGCGAGCACGCGCCCGTGCACCGCACGCGGCTGCCCAGCGGTGTGGAGGCCTGGCTGGTCACCCGGTACGCGGACGCGAGGCAGGCCCTCGCCGACCCGCGGCTCAGCAAGAACCCGGCGCATCACGACGAGCCCGCGCACGCGAAGGGCAAGACCGGTATCCCCGGTGAGCGCAAGGCCGAGCTCATGACCCACCTGCTCAACATCGACCCGCCGGACCACACCAGGCTCCGGCGGCTCGTCTCCAAGGCATTCACCCCCCGCCGGGTCGCCGAGTTCGCCCCCCGCGTCCAGGAACTCACCGACCAGCTCATCGACGGGTTCGCCGAGCGCGGCTCCGCGGACCTCATCCACGAGTTCGCCTTCCCGCTCCCCATCTACGCGATCTGCGACCTGCTCGGCGTCCCCCGGGAGGACCAGGACGACTTCCGGGACTGGGCGGGCATGATGATCCGGCACGGCGGTGGTCCGCGGGGCGGGGTCGCGCGGTCGGTGAAGAAGATGCGGAACTATCTCGCCGAGCTCATCCACCGCAAGCGCGCGGCGCTGCCCGCCGAAGCCGGGCCGGGAGAGGACCTCATCTCCGCTCTCATCCGCGCCTCCGACCACGGCGAGCACCTCACCGAGAACGAGGCGGCGGCCATGGCCTTCATCCTTCTCTTCGCCGGGTTCGAGACCACCGTCAACCTCATCGGGAACGGCGTGTACGCGCTGCTCACCCATCCCGAGCAGCGCGCCCGCCTGCAGGACTCCCTGGCCGCGAAGGACACCGGTCTGCTCGAGACCGGCGTCGAGGAACTCCTGCGCTACGACGGCCCCGTGGAGCTGGCCACCTGGCGGTTCGCCACCCGGCCGCTCACCCTCGGCGGGCAGGACATCGCGGCGGGCGACCCGGTCCTCGTCGTTCTCGCGGCCGCCGACCGGGATCCGGAACGGTTCGCCGACCCCGATGTCCTCGACCTCGGGCGGCGGGACAACCCGCATGTCGGGTACGGCCATGGCATCCACTACTGTCTCGGCGCCCCGCTCGCCCGGCTGGAGGGCCAGAGCGCGATCGGCACGCTCCTCACGCGCATCCCCGACCTGCAACTGGCGGTGGAATCAGCCGATTTGCGGTGGCGGGGTGGTCTCATCATGCGCGGACTGCGCACGCTGCCGGTGGAGTTCACACCCCGTCGATGACTGCTCTCACCTGCGTAAAGGTGACACGCCCTCAAGTCTGTGATGTTCACGTGATCTACGCGGCATTAACTTGTGACAAGTGATCGTGTGCCTATACGTTCACGGATCAGCGCGATGCCCCAGCTTCATGTGTCGCGCGGCCACTGTTGTCCTGCGAAAGGTCTCCGCATGCTCTCCGGGAACGGTCGACACCGTCGCCCCCGTCAGGCTCCGGCTCTCCTCGTGGCGGCCGGAGTGACCGGCTCCGCCATCGCGATCCCGCTCCTCGGTGCCACCGGGGCGAGCGCGGCCACCGGTACCACCTGGGACCATGTCGCGGAATGCGAGAGCGGCGGCTCCTGGAGCGAGAACGCCGGCAACGGCTACTACGGCGGCCTCCAGGTCTCCCAGGACAACTGGGAGAAGTACGGCGGCCTCGAGTACGCCTCCAGCGCGGACGAGGCCAGCCGTTCCCAGCAGATAGCCGTGGCCGAGAAGATGCTCGACGACCAGGGCATCACCGCCTGGCCGACGTGTGGTCTGCTCGCCGGACTCAGCAAGGACTCGGATTCGGCCGACATCGACACGGGTCTGGGCACCGGCTCGCCGGACTCGTCCGACTCATCGGGGTCCTCTGGCCTGTCCGACTCGTCGGAATCCTCCTCGTCCTCCTCGTCGCCCTCGGCGTCGCCCACTCCGTCCGGAACGTCGGCGAGCGCCGACGCCGGCAAGGACAAGAAGGACAAGTCGGCCAAGTCCGATACGGCCTCCGGCTCCAACGGCGACAAGAGTGCCGATTCCGGTACGGAAAAGGACGGTTCGGACAGTTCCGTCAGCTCGTCTCCTCGTGTGTCCAAGCAGGATGAAGCGGACAACCTCAAGCAGAGTGTGGGCACTTCGAGCCTGGTCGACACGGGAGCCCTCGGTTCCGGACGGCATCGTGGTGGCAGCGCCACGGAGGACGCCGCGAGTGGCACCACCTCCTCGGCCGGCCGCCATGTCGCCGGCGAGGGTGACGCCTCGCCCGTCGACTCGTACACCGTCCGCCTCGGGGACACGCTCGCGTCCATCGCCGACTCCCTTGGCCTCGACGGCGGGTGGCGCGCGCTCTACGACGCGAACAAGGACGCGATCGGCATCGACCCCAGCAGCATCGCCCCCGGTCAGACCCTGCGAGTCGGTGTCTAACCGGGCCAAAAGCAACGGGAGTTCGCGCCGCACTTGTGGGTGAATGTCCGCTTTGGTGAAAGTGTGGGATGACTCTCAGAAGCCCTGATCGTCTTTGAAATTCGCCGGATCGCATGTCTACGGTCGTGACCGCTCGGCAACACGAGCCCCGGCTGCCGCAACGCCGAATCCTGCCAGCGGCCGTACGGGAACAGTCGTCGCGTAAAGCGCCGTAGGCAGGAGCGGGGGACCCAAGGTAAGTGCCGCGCCGGGTAGTTGACCGGAGCGGCTTGGGGTTAAGCCACGCCTCCCAGGGAGGTGTGGCCGGGCAACTCAACCGGCCCGAACCCGACAGCTCACCTCGCAGGCGTCGGTGAGGGGATCAACCATGCTGTTTACCGGCAAGGGCAAGCACCGCCGCCCGTCCAAGGCCACCCGCGTCGCCACGCTCGCCGGCGTCACCGGTGTCGCCATCGCCGCCCCGCTCATGGCGGCCGGCAACGCCTCCGCCGCCACCGCCTCCGAGTGGGACACCGTCGCCGCGTGCGAGTCCGGCGGCAACTGGTCCATCAACACCGGCAACGGCTACTACGGCGGCCTGCAGTTCTCCGCCTCCACCTGGGCCGCGTACGGCGGCACGCAGTACGCCTCCACCGCCAACCAGGCCTCCAAGGCGCAGCAGATAGCCGTCGCCGAGAAGGTCCTCGCCTCCCAGGGCAAGGGTGCCTGGCCGGTCTGCGGCAAGGGCCTGTCGAGCGCCGCCTACAGCGGTGGCAGCAGCTCCGGCTCCTCGTCGAGCGGCTCGAGCAGCTCCGGCAGCTCCAGCAGCTCCTCGAACAGCACCCGCTCGACCAGCGAGCAGCAGGCCTCCCGGTCCGCGGAGCGCCCGGCCGCGAAGAAGACGGTCAGCACCCCGACCGGCAAGAAGGTCAAGAAGGGTGACGGCGAGTACAAGGTCGTCAAGGGCGACACCCTCAGCTCGATCGCCGAGAAGCACAAGGTCAAGGGCGGCTGGCAGAAGCTGTTCCAGCTGAACAAGGACATCGTCGACGACGCCGACTTCATCTACCCGGGCCAGCAGCTTCACCTGAAGTGACATCCGGCCCGTAGCCGAACCACAGCGCCCTCACATCCGTGTCCTTCACGATGAAGGCCTCGTGAGGGTCACCCCCCGTCCCCACGGGCTCCCCGCTCCGGTGCGTCTTCCCCCGTACGCACCGGGGCGGGGCTTTGTGCTGTCCGGAGCTGTTTTTCGCACTCCGGACGGGCCCCCTCTTTGTTCCGTTCGGAAACAATTTACTCTCGGTTCTGTCCACGACGTGGCCGACGGGCCGGCCGATGGGCCGGAGCCGGTTAGGCTCGTCCCGCAGAGCCCGTGCGGCGCTGCACCAGCCGGGCCACGGTCCGGCCGTACCCGCGTCACACTGAAGAAGGAGATGCTCGTGCCGTCCATCGACGTCGTCGTAGCCCGGGAAATCCTGGACTCCCGAGGCAACCCCACGGTCGAGGTCGAGGTCGGCCTCGACGACGGCAGCACGGGTCGTGCCGCCGTCCCGTCCGGCGCCTCCACCGGTGCCTTCGAGGCCATCGAGCTCCGCGACGGTGACCCCAACCGCTACCAGGGCAAGGGTGTCGAGAAGGCCGTCCTCGCCGTCATCGAGCAGATCGGCCCGGAGCTCGTCGGCTACGACGCCACCGAGCAGCGCCTGATCGACCAGGCCATGTTCGACCTGGACGCCACCGACAACAAGGGCTCCCTCGGCGCCAACGCCATCCTCGGCGTGTCCCTCGCCGTCGCCCACGCCGCCTCCGAGGCCAGCGACCTGCCGCTGTTCCGCTACCTGGGCGGCCCGAACGCGCACCTGCTGCCCGTTCCGATGATGAACATCCTGAACGGCGGCTCGCACGCCGACTCCAACGTGGACATCCAGGAGTTCATGATCGCCCCGATCGGCGCGGAGTCCTTCTCCGAGGCCCTGCGCTGGGGCGCCGAGGTCTACCACACCCTCAAGAAGGTGCTGAAGACCAAGGGCCTGTCCACCGGCCTGGGCGACGAGGGCGGCTTCGCCCCGAACCTGGAGTCCAACCGCGCCGCGCTCGACCTCATCCTCGAGGCCATCAAGCAGGCCGGTTACATCCCCGGCGAGCAGATCGCGCTCGCCCTCGACGTCGCCGCGTCCGAGTTCTACAAGGACGGCAAGTACGAGTTCGAGGGCAAGTCCCGCTCGGCCGCCGAGATGACCGAGTACTACGAGGAGCTCGTCTCCGCGTACCCGCTCGTCTCCATCGAGGACCCGCTGTACGAGGACGACTGGGCCGGCTGGAAGGTCATCACCGACAAGCTGGGCGACAAGGTCCAGATCGTCGGCGACGACCTCTTCGTCACCAACCCCGAGCGGCTCGCCCGCGGTATCGAGGAGGGCTCCGCGAACGCCCTGCTCGTCAAGGTGAACCAGATCGGCTCGCTCACCGAGACGCTGGACGCCGTCGAGATGGCCCAGCGCAACGGCTTCAAGTGCATGATGTCCCACCGCTCCGGCGAGACCGAGGACGTCACCATCGCCGACCTCGCGGTCGCCGTGAACTGCGGTCAGATCAAGACCGGCGCCCCGGCCCGCTCGGACCGCGTCGCCAAGTACAACCAGCTGCTGCGCATCGAGGAGATCCTCGACGACGCCGCGGTGTACGCCGGTCGCAGCGCCTTCCCGCGCTTCCGCGGCTGACCCCACCTGGGCAGGCTCAGCCAGTCGCACGTACGTCCCCGTACTCGGTCCCGTACCGTGTCCGGGGACGTACGCGCGTATGACGGGCTGACAGGTGCGAAGGGGAGGCGGAGAGCCAGTGGCCGTGAAGGACCGGGACCGTTTCTCCACCACGACCAGGATCCGGCTGCTCGGCGAGCAGACCGCGGCCCGGGTCTACCGCTCCCAGACCAGACGCCAGGCCCGCCGCTCCCGGCTGACCAGCCGTGCCGCGCTGCTCGCCCTCGTCCTGTGCACGCTGATCGTGGCCCTCGCCTACCCGATAAGGCAGTACGTCTCCCAGCGCGCCGAGATGGCTGACATGGTGCGCCAGAAGGAGCGGGCCAGACAGCGCGTCGAGCAGCTGCGTGACCTCAAGGCGCGCTGGCAGGACGACGCGTACGCCGAGCAGCAGATCCGGAAGCGGCTGCACTACGTGATGCCCGGGGAGACGGGCTACGTCGTCATCGACCCCGACGCGGCCAGGCAGTCGCGCGCCGACCAGGGGGCGGCCGACCGCCCCTGGTACTCGAACGTCTGGGACGGGGTCGACAAGTCCGACGCCTCCGACCAGTGAACCGATCCAGAGAAAGACAGGCATGGAAACGCCCCCGCCGACCACCCCGCGCACCGAACCCACCGATGCGGACGTCGAGGCCTTCAAGCAACAGCTCGGACGTCCGCCGCGTGGACTGCGCGCCATCGCCCACCGGTGCCCGTGCGGGCAGCCGGACGTGGTGGAGACGGCACCGCGACTGCCCGACGGCACGCCCTTCCCGACGACGTACTACCTGACGTGTCCGCGGGCCGCCTCGGCGATCGGCACCCTTGAGGCGAACGGCGTCATGAAGGAGATGACGGAGCGGCTCGGGACCGACCCGGAACTCGCCGCCGCATACCGCGCGGCGCACGAGGACTACCTCGCGCGCCGGGACGCCATCGAGGTGCTGGAGGGCTTCCCGAGCGCGGGCGGCATGCCGGACCGGGTGAAGTGTCTGCACGTGCTGGTGGGGCACTCCCTGGCCGCGGGGCCGGGCGTCAACCCGCTGGGCGACGAGGCGATCGCGATGCTGCCCGAGTGGTGGCTCAAGGGTCCGTGCGTACAGCCGCTCGCGGCCCCCGACCCGGCCGACGAGCACCCGGACGAGGAGGGCGCGGTCCTCGACCCCGCCGAGACCCGCAGCGGCTCCTTCGCGGAAGCCCCTGCGGTCCCCGCCGGTTTCAGCCGGGTCGCCGGCGTCGACTGCGGGACGAACTCCATCAGGCTGCTCGTCGCCGACGTCAACCCGGCCACCGGTGAACTGCTCGAACTCGACCGGCGCATGACGATCGTGCGGCTCGGCCAGGACGTGGACCGGACCGGCCGGCTGGCCCCCGAGGCGCTGGAGCGGACGTTCACGGCGTGCCGGGAGTACGCGGAGGTGATCCGCGGACTGGGCGCGGGGAAGGTGCGGTTCGTGGCGACGTCGGCCTCGCGGGACGCCTCGAACCGGGACGAGTTCGTCCGCGGGGTGCTGGACATCCTCGGCGTCGAGCCCGAGGTCATCTCGGGCGACCGGGAGGCCGAGTTCTCCTTCACCGGCGCCACGAAGGAACTGACCGAACGCGCGGACCTCGCCAGGCCCTACCTGGTCGTGGACATCGGCGGCGGCTCGACCGAGTTCGTCGTGGGCGACGACCGGGTGCGTGCGGCGCGCTCGGTGGACGTCGGCTGTGTCCGGATGACCGAGCGGCACCTCCTGCGGGACGGGGCCGTGACCGACCCGCCGACCGCCGAGCAGATCGCGGCGATGCGCGCCGACATCGAGGCGGCCCTCGACCTGGTCGAGGAGTCGGTGCCGCTGGGCGAGGCGAGGACCCTGGTCGGGCTGGCCGGATCGGTCACGACCGTGTCGGCCATCGCGCAGGACCTGCCCGCGTACGACCCGGCCGCCATCCACCACTCCCGTGTCTCCCGTGACAAGGTCCGCGAGATCACCGAGTGGCTGCTGCGCTCCACGCACGCCGAGCGCGCGGCGGTGCCCTCCATGCACCCGGGGCGCGTCGACGTGATCGCCGCCGGAGCCCTCGTACTGCTCTCGATCATGGAGCGGAGCGGGGCGGAGGAGGTCGTGGTGAGCGAGCACGACATCCTCGACGGGATCGCGTGGTCGGTGGCCTAGGAGTCGGCCGGGGGGCCGGGGTCGGCCGGTGGCGTGGGCCACATGCGCCGGGTGGTCCGGGTCTCCTTTGCTACTGATCAGTAGCCCTCGGCTGAGCAGGTCGGATAGCGTATGAGCGCCTCCGGGGGGTCTGTGCGGACCCCTCGGCGGCACCTCGCCGGGAAAGTTCGTGAAGTTCTTCACAAGGAAATCTGCCCAGCCGGGCAAGGAAAGTGGCGGGGCTGACCCTTTCGGGGGTTCGACCCGCCTGTGCGCGGGTCGGACAGGGCGTTTCGGCGGGTTCCCGGCGGGGGTTTACGAGAGGCTCTCGAGGTCGGATCGAGGTGGCCTGGAGAGCACGGAACGGCAGCTCACGCGGCATTGACAACGGCTCAAACCGCCCCGCGACCGGGCCGCGCCACCATGACCTGGATCACCCGGGTGGCGGAGGATAACACAGGCGCTGCGCATGCTTGTGAAGGGGCGCACGAGCCACCCCCCTGAGGCGGGTGGATACTCGATGGCATGAGCACCACGGAGCGTCCCAGGATCCTCGTAGTAGGCGGTGGGTACGTAGGCCTGTACGCAGCTCGGCGCATTCTCAAGAAGATGCGCTACGGCGAGGCGACCGTCACGGTCGTCGACCCCCGGTCGTACATGACCTACCAGCCCTTCCTCCCCGAAACCGCCGCCGGCAACATCTCCCCGCGCCACGTCGTCGTCCCGCTGCGACGCGTGCTGCCCAAGGCGGAGGTTCTCACCGGCCGGGTCACCACCATCGATCAGGACCGCAAGGTCGCCACGATCGCCCCGCTGGTCGGCGAGGCGTACGAGCTGCCCTTCGACTACCTGGTCGTCGCCCTCGGCGCGGTCTCCCGCACCTTCCCGATCCCCGGCCTCGCCGAGCAGGGCATCGGTATGAAGGGCATCGAGGAAGCCATCGGCCTGCGCAACCACGTCCTCGAGCAGCTCGACAAGGCCGACTCCACGACCGACGAGGAGATCCGCCGCAAGGCGCTCACCTTCGTCTTCGTCGGCGGCGGCTTCGCCGGTGCGGAGACCATCGGTGAGGTCGAGGACCTGGCCCGCGACGCGGCCAAGTACTACACCAGTGTGTCCCGCGAGGACATGCGCTTCATCCTGGTGGACGCCGCCGACAAGATCCTGCCCGAGGTCGGCCCCAAGCTCGGCCAGTACGGCAAGGAGCACCTGGAGAGCCGCGGGGTCGAGATCTACCTCTCCACCTCCATGGACTCCTGCGTCGACGGTCACGTCGTCCTGAAGAACGGCCTCGAGGTCGACTCCAGCACGATCGTGTGGACGGCGGGCGTCAAGCCGAACCCGGTGCTGGCCCGCTACGGCCTGCCGCTCGGCCCCCGCGGTCACGTCGACTGCGCGCCCACCCTCCAGGTGCAGGGCACCGACTACATCTGGGCCGCCGGCGACAACGCGCAGGTGCCCGACCTCGTCGGCCGCAAGGCCGGCAACGAGAACGCCTGGTGCCCGCCGAACGCGCAGCACGCGCTGCGGCAGGCGCGCGTCCTCGGCGACAACGTGATCTCCGGCCTGCGGGGCTTCCCGCAGAAGGACTACAGCCACGCCAACAAGGGCGCGGTCGCGGGCCTGGGCCTCCACAAGGGCGTCGCGATGATCGTCATGGGCAAGGTGAAGATCAAGCTGCGCGGCCGCCTGGCCTGGTACATGCACCGTGGCTACCACGGTCTGGCCATGCCGACCTGGAACCGCAAGATCCGCGTCTTCGCCGACTGGACACTCGGCATGTTCCTCAAGCGTGAGGTCGTGGCGCTCGGCGCGCTGGAGTCCCCGCGCGAGGAGTTCTACGAGGCCGCGAAGCCGGCGCCGGTCGCCGCGGCGGCCAAGGCCGAGGAGAAGCCGAAGGCCAGCCAGGCCAAGGCCTCCTGACCTCCGGTCACCGACCCGTCCGAAGGACCTCCCGCCATCCGTGGTGCGGGAGGTCCTTCGGCGTTTCGTGGAGCCGTACGCCCCTCCGGGCGCCGCCGACCCGGGCCACCCTCCCCCGGCCCGGACGCCTCCGTCCCGGCGCCGGACGGGCGGGAGGCAGGGGAGACGAAGGGTTTGCCCAGCCGAAACGCGCGTGGGGGACTGCGACCCGGCCTCACAGGTGTTTACGTGGTGTCGGACGTTCAGGGATCACTCCTCACGGAGGTGCACGCCATGGCTGACGCCGCGCTGCGGCTGACGGGCCTCGTCGAACAGTTGCTGGGAGCCCCGCTCCCACTCCGCATCCGCGCCTGGGACGGTTCCGAGGCCGGGCCGCCGGACGCACCGGCACTGGTACTGCGCAATCGGCGTGCGGTGCGCCGGATGCTGTGGAAGCCGGGAGAGCTGGGCCTGGCACGGGCCTGGGTCGCCGGGGACCTGGAGGTCGAGGGAGACCTCTTCACCGCGCTCGCCCTGGTGTCCGGGCTGGTGTGGGAGCGCCAGGAGGACACCAGGAGTCCGGTCCAGGCGCTGCGCGACCCCGAGGTGCGGTCCGCGGTCCGCGGCCTCGTCAGGTTCGCCGGCCCCCCGCTGCCGCCCGCCCCGCCCCGCGAGGAGGTGCGCAGGGCCCGCCGCGGCCTGCACAGCAGACGCAGCGACAAACGCGCCATCAGCCACCACTACGACGTCGGGAACGACTTCTACGAGGTCGTCCTCGGCTCGTCCATGGTGTACTCCTGCGCCTACTGGTCCGCCCCCGAACCGGACGGCACCCTGGAGGACGCCCAGCGCGACAAGCTGGAACTCGTCTGCCGCAAGCTCGCCCTGACGTCCGGGCAGCGGCTGCTGGACGTCGGCTGCGGCTGGGGCTCCCTGGCCATCCACGCGGCCCGGGAACACGGCGTGCGGGTGGTCGGCATCACGCTCTCCCAGGAGCAGGCCGCGTACGCCCGCAAGCGCGTCGCCGACGAGGGGCTGACCGACCGGGTCGAGATCCGCGTTCAGGACTACCGCGATGTCGTCGACGGGCCCTTCGACGCCATCTCCTCGATCGGCATGGCGGAGCACGTCGGCGCCGAGCGGTACCTGGAGTACGCGGACCTGCTGCACCGGCTCCTCGCACCGGGCGGGCGGCTGCTCAACCACCAGATCGCCCGTCGCCCGCGGCGCGACGAGTCGACGTACGCCCTCGACGAGTTCATCGACGCCTACGTGTTCCCCGACGGTGAACTGGCCCCGCTGGGCACCACCGTCAACCAGCTGGAGCGCGCCGGGTTCGAGGTGCGCGACGTCGAGTCGATCCGCGAGCACTACGCGCTCACCCTGCGCCGCTGGGTCGCCAATCTGGAGGCGGGCTGGACGCGGGCCGTGCGGCTGACCGGCCCCGGCCGGGCCCGGGTCTGGCGGCTGTACATGGCCGCCTGCGTGGTCGCCTTCGAGCGCAACCAGATCGGCGTCAACCAGGTGCTGGCGGTCCGGACACCGGAGTCCGGCGCCTCCGGGATGCCACTGCGGGCGCGTACCTGGATCTGAGCGCATACGACAGGGCCCCGTTCCCGGACACCGGAACGGGGCCCTGCCATGGGTGCGGCTACTCCGACTTGATCGCCGACAGCATGTTCAGCCGGGCCGCCCGCCGGGCCGGCCACAGCGCCGCCAGGACGCCCACCGTCCCCGCCAGCAGGAGGAAGACGGCGATCCTGGCCCAGGGCAGGACGAGCTCGTACGTCGCCATCTTCGCGCCGAGCAGTTCCCCGGCCGCCCAGCCGAAGAACACTCCCAGACCGATGCCAAGGACCGCGCCGAACAGGGAGATGACCAGGGACTCCAGGCGGACCATCCGCTTGATGCCCTTGCGGTCCAGGCCGATCGCGCGCAGCATGCCGATCTCCTGCGAGCGCTCGAAGACCGACATGGCCAGGGTGTTGACGACTCCGAGGACCGCCACGATCACGGCCATCGCCAGCAGTCCGTAGACCATGTTCAGCATCAGGGTGAACATCTGCGCGATGTCGTTGGAGAGGTCCTTCTTGTCCTGGACCTTGACGGCCGGGTTGGAGCCGAGGGCCTTCTCCAGACGGTCCTTCGTCGCGCTCGTGGCGCCGTCGGACGTCTTCACCATGACCTGCATGTCGGCCGGGTCCGACTGGTGCGGGGAGAGCGCCGAGGTGTCGAGGATGATGCCCTCGATCATCTCGTTGCCCTCGTAGACCCCGGCGACCGTCAGCCGCTGCCTGCGGCCGTCCTCGTAGGAGACGGTGAAGTCCGAACCGGCCTTCCAGTGGTGCGACTCGGCGGTGTCGGTGTCCACGACCACCTTGGTGCCGCCGACGGTGAAGGAGCCCTCGTCGACCTTCAGGTCGGTGAGTTCGCCGATCGCGCGGCCGTTGACGCCCGTCAGGTACTCGGTCGTGCCGTCGATGCGGGAGGCCGCGTTGCGCAGCGGACTGGTGGCGGTGACGCCGTCCACGCGGCCCAGCTTCTTCTCCACGTCCGGGGAGAGCTCGTTGCCGTTCGCCATGGACACCACGTAGTCGGCGCTGATCGCCGCCGACGCCATCTTGTCGATCGACTTCTGCAGGCTGCCCGCCATCACCGTCATACCGGTGATCAGGGTCAGGCCGATCATCAGCGCGGACGCGGTGGCGGCCGTACGGCGTGGGTTGCGGACCGAGTTCTGGCGGGCCAGCTTGCCCGCGACGCCGAAACCGCGCAGGACCGGCGCCGCGGCCGCGATGAGCGGGCGGGACAGCAGCGGGGTCAGGATGAAGACGCCGATGATCAGCAGCACCGCGCCGAGGCCCATGGGCGCCTGGCCGTCGGAGCCCTCCATCGTCGTGGCCGCGAGGACGACCGCGACGCCCGCCCCGCTGAACAGGGCGCCCAGCGTGTTGCGCAGCACCAGCGACTTGGTGGTGGCCGGGGCGTGCAGACTGCTCATCGCGGCCACCGGCGGGATCTTCGCGGCCCGGCGGCCCGGCAGCCAGGCGGCCAGCATGGTGACGAGGATGCCGACCGCGAAGGCCGCGACGACCGTGCCGGGGGAGATCACCAGCGGGCCGTCCGGGACCGTCGCGCCGAGCGACCCCATGAGCGAGCGCAGGCCGGCCCCGATGCCGATGCCCGCGACCAGACCGGCCACCGCGGCGACGGCACCGACCACGAACGCCTCGAGGAGCACGGACCGCGTGACCTGCCTGCGTGAGGCGCCGACCGCGCGCATCAGCGCCAGTTCCCTGGTGCGCTGGGCGACCAGCATGGTGAAGGTGTTGGCGATGATGAACGTACCGACGAAGAGCGCGATGCCCGCGAAGACCAGCAGGCCCTGCTTCAGGCCGGCCATCGAGGAGGAGATCAACTCGGCCTGGTCGTCCGCGAGTTGCTGACCGGTGGTGGTCTCCGTGAGGCCCTTGGGCAGGGCCTTGTCCAGCTCCGATTTCAACGCGGTCTGGCTGGTGCCCGCGGCCGCCTTCACGTCGATCTCGTCGTAGGTGCCCGGCTTGCCGAAGAGTCGCTGCGCGGTCGCCGTGTCGAAGAGGGCGAGGCTGCCGCCGGCCGCGACGTTGCCGTCGTCGGTGGTGAAGATGCCGGTGATCTTCGGGGTGAGGACCGGGCCGTCGACCGAGATGCGCACGGTGTCGCCGACCTCGTACCCGGCGCGCCTGGCGGTCGCGGAGTCGATGAGGACCTCGCCGGTGCCGCTCGGGGCGTGGCCCTCGGCCAGTGGGTACCGGGCGTCCTTGGCGCCCCAGTAGTTCCCGCCCTGGGACTGGAAGCCGCCGCCGATGAGCTTGCCGTGCTTGTCGGCGATGGCGGTGAAGCCGGTCACGACGCCGGTGGCGGACGCGGCGCCGGGAACCTGGGCGCTCTTGTCGAGCATCGCCCGCGTCAGCTCGGGGGTCTTGCCGATCCGGTCGCCCTTGTCCTCCTGGCTCTCGGCCTGGACGGCGACGTCGACCTGGTCGAAGCCCTTGGCGGAGCTCTTCTGGTACGCGTCGGAGATGGTGTTGGTGAAGACCAGGGTCCCCGACACGAACGCCACGCCGAGCATCACGGCGAGGACGGTCATCAGGAGCCGGGCCTTGTGCGCGAGTACGTTGCGCAAGGCGGTACGGAGCATGGGTTTTCTCTGTCCAGACGTGCGGAGGTGAGGGAGCGTCAGCTGGTGCGGCCCTTGGCGTCGAACTGCTTCATGCGGTCGAGCACCGAGTCGGCCGTCGGTCCGTACACCTCGTCGACGATCCGTCCGTCCGCCAGGAACACCACCCGGTCCGCGTACGCCGCCGCCACCGGGTCGTGGGTCACCATCACCACGGTCTGTCCCAACTCCCGTACCGAGTTGCGCAGGAAGCCCAGGACCTCGGCGCCGGCGCGCGAGTCGAGGTTTCCGGTGGGCTCGTCGCCGAAGATGATGTCGGGCCTGGAGGCCAGGGCGCGGGCGACGGCCACGCGCTGCTGCTGGCCGCCGGACAGCTGGGCGGGCCGGTGGCTCAGCCGGTCGGCCAGCCCGATCATCCGGATCACGTTCTCCAGCCACGCCTTGTCGGCCTTGCGGCCCGCGATGTCCATGGGGAGGGTGATGTTCTCCAGGGCCGTCAGCGTCGGCAGCAGGTTGAACGCCTGGAAGATGAAGCCGATCTTGTCCCGGCGCAGCTTGGTCAGCTGCTTGTCCTTGAGGGAGCCCAGCTCGGTCTCGCCGATGCGCACCGAGCCGGAGGAGAAGGTGTCCAGACCGGCCACGCAGTGCATCAGCGTGGACTTGCCGGACCCGGAGGGGCCCATGATGGCGGTGAACTCGGCCTGCCGGAAGTCGATGGAGACCCGGTCGAGGGCGACCACCTGGGTCTCGCCCTGTCCGTAGATCTTCGACAGATCCGTGGCGCGTGCGGCCACGGTGGTGGTCCGGCCGGCGATGGAAGAGGTGGTCACGAGGAGACGCTCCTGTCGGGACGACGTGAGGGGGACAGGTTCCATCGTGGCCGTCGATCGGAGGCGTGTAGTCAGCCGCTGTTCCGGTTCCGAAGGCAGCCTGCGGTCGGACCAGGTGTCCTCGCGTCATACCTGGGGATGACGGCCGGCCCTGAGAGGCGGTACGTCGAGAACGGGTGGAGCGTCCTTGTTCGGACGGTGAAATTCCGTCATTCCGTATGCGCGGCCCGACGCCGCACGGAACGCTACTGGCAAGTGCGGATGGCCAGTTCCGCGGGCTGATGCACCCTCAGAAGTCAATAAAATAAGACAACATCGCTCTGCCCGGCCGCTGTTCGGGGGTTGCACCCCGATAGGCTCGGAACCTCGACGCGGAGCCCACGGCCTGCCCGGATGGTGGAATGCAGACACGGCGAGCTTAAACCTCGCTGCCCCTTCGCGGGCGTGCCGGTTCAAGTCCGGCTCCGGGCACCTCCGACGTCTTTCCCCGGCCGCACGCGCGGCCCCTTTCCCTGCATCGTCCATCGAGGACTTCACCACGCGACCGTTGACAGCGGGCGTCGGCGGTCGGAGACTCACAGGGTGAATCAAGTGAAGAGAATTTCACCTGACGAACAGAATCGGAAAACCGTACACCGACAGGCCGCCAGTGGGACCATCGCGACATCGCGAACCCGGTGCCACCGCGAATGACCCGACCCCGCACACGGCGCGGCAACGACGCCAACCGAAGGGAACGACCGATGCGCACCACCGTCGGCATCATCGGAGCCGGCCCCGCCGGCCTCCTGCTCGCCCGGCTGCTCCACAACGCCGGGATCGACTCGGTCGTCCTGGAGAGCCGCGACCGCGCCTACGTCGAGCAGCGCCAGCGGGCCGGAATCCTCGAGCAGGGCACGGTGGACGTGCTGCGCGCGGCCGGTGCCGCGGGGCGCCTGGACCGCGAGGGGCTCCGGCACGACGGCATCGAGCTGCGGTTCGCCAGGCAGCGCCACCGCGTCGACTTCCCCGCCCTCACCGGCGGCCGGGCCGTGACGGTCTACGCCCAGACCGAGGTCTGCAAGGACCTCATCGCCCTGCACCTCAAGGAGGGCGGCCCGCTGCTGTTCGAGGCGGAGGCGCTGGCCGTGGAGGACGCGGAGAGCACCGGCCCCCGGGTGCGGTTCCGGCACGAGGGCCGGGAGGAGGTCCTCGCGTGCGACTACGTCGTCGGCTGCGACGGGTTCTGGGGCGTCTCCCGCGAAGCGGTCCCCGCCGGCACGGCCCGCGTCTTCGAACGGACCTACCCCTACGGCTGGCTCGGCATCCTCGCCGACGTCCCGCCCTCCCACGACGAGCTGGTCTACGCCCGCCACGACCGCGGCTTCGCCCTGCTGTCCATGCGCTCCCCGTCGGTCTCCCGCCTCTACCTCCAGGTGCCCGAGGGCACGGACGCCGACGAGTGGAGCGACGACGACATCTGGGCGGAGCTGGAGCGGCGCTTCGAGACCGCCGACGGCTGGCGGCTGCGGCGCGGCCCGATCACCCAGAAGTCCGTCACGCCGATGCGCTCCTACGTCCACGAGCCGATGCGGCACGGCCGCCTCTTCCTGGCCGGCGACGCCGCCCACATCGTGCCGCCCACGGGGGCCAAGGGCCTCAACCTCGCCGTCGGCGACGTCGTCACCTTCGCCAGGGCGCTGACGTACGAGAAGGAGACCGGCTCCCCGGAACTCCTCGACGCCTACTCGGCGACCTGCCTGCGCCGCGTCTGGCAGGCCGAGCGGTTCTCCTACGACATGACGACCCTCCTGCACCGGGCGCCCGACGCCACCGGCTTCGAGGACCGCCTCCAGCTGGCCCGCCTCGAGCGGCTCACCTCCTCCCGGGCCGCCGAGACCGACCTCGCGGAGGCGTACACCGGGTTCCCGTTCGGGTGACGCTCGATCCGGTGATCCCGAAGCGGGATCTCCGGCCGGTTCCGGGCGTGTCGCAGCTTGGTCATGAATGAGCCCCTCCGGTCCGGGGAATCAGAGATCCGCGTAGCGTGTTGCGCAGCACGACGAGGGAAAGATCCTCCCCAAGCAGTAGGGTCAATCCTTTGCCTACCCATTACCCTTGTGGCCAAGGCCACGCAGCGTGGCCATGGAGGAGTGAAATGAGGAGCAGAAACCCGGTCTTCTCGCGACGGGGGTTCAGCCGCGACAACGGCTACGCGGGCTTCAACACCGCGCCGCAGGCCGGGGGCGCCGCTGTCGGTACGCAGGGCAACCCCTACGCCCAGCCGTCCGGCAACCCGTACGCGCAGAACCCCTACGCCCAGCAGGACCTCCAGCAGGGCGCGCCTCCGCAGGCCCCGGTCACCACCGGCCGGATGACGATCGACGACGTGGTCCTGCGGACCGCGTCCACGCTCGGCGTCCTCATCCTCACGGCCGCGCTCTCCTGGGCCCTGCTGCCCGTCGACGAAGCCAACATCAACCGTTCCTACGGCATCGGCATCGGCGCCGCGCTCATCGGCATGGTCCTGGCGTTCGTCCAGTCCTTCAAGCGCAAGGCCTCGCCCGCGCTGATCCTGACGTACGCCGCGTTCGAGGGCGTGTTCCTCGGCGTCGTCTCCAACATCGTCGACACCCACATCGCCAGCGGCGCGGCCATGCAGGCCGTGATCGGCACGATGGCGGTCTTCACCGGCGTGCTGATCGCGTACAAGGCGGGCTGGATCCGCGTCAACCGACGCTTCTACGGCTTCGTCATGGCGGCCGCGCTCGGCTTCGTCCTGCTGATGATGGTGAACCTGCTGTTCGCCGTCTTCGGCGGCGGTGACGGCCTCGGCTTCCGCAGCGGCCCGCTCGGCGTCGTGTTCGGCGTCATCGGCATCCTGCTCGGCGCGTGCTTCCTCGCCCTCGACTTCAAGCAGGTCGAGGACGGCATCGCCTACGGTGCCCCGCGCGAGGAGGCCTGGCTCGCCGCCTTCGGCCTGACGCTGACGCTGGTGTGGATCTACATGGAGTTCCTGCGCCTCATCGCGATCCTCAACAGCAGCGACTAGCTCCACGCGGCCGTGAGCATACGGCGGTAGGAGTGCGGTTCGAAAGAAGGGCCCCGGGATCTCCCGGGGCCCTTCCGCTGTCCAGACGTGCGCGCCTAGAGCAGTTTGCGCGCGGCCCTCCTCAGGTCGTACTCGTGAATGATCGCCTTGGCGTGGCCGTACGCGAGGTTGTGCTCGGCGCGAAGCCAGCTGACCTTCTCCTCGAAGCGGAAGAGAGCGGGGCCTTCGTCGACGGTGCGCAGCCAGTCGGACACCTCACGACCGGTGCAGTGGGGAATGCGGGCGAGTAGGTTGCGATGGGTCTCCTGGGAGAAGACTTGGGACATCGGCGCCTCCGGACGCAAAGGGGATGTAAGCCGGTCCTTCTGTCACCGTGCCTGAGCGGCGGCGCGTTGGCAACAGTCGCGGTGCGGCGCGTAGTCTCGCGGCGTGGTTGATACGACGCCTCTCGTCCGTGCGGTGGATCACTTCGCCGATCGTCTGCGAGCCGCTCCGCAGAGCCGGTTGCAGCGCAGCGCCGCCGCGGAAGCGCTGGCGCTGGCCAGGGAGTTGGCCCGGTGGGCGCAGCGGGTGGAGGAGCCCGGGGTGGAGCCGCGGGAGATGCCCGACGCGGGGATGTTCGCCGCGGCCGACCAGATCACGGTCGCGGGGCACGATGTGGCGCTGGTGCTGCGTAGCCAGGGGGAGGTCGAGGACGCGGTGCGGTTGGTGGAGGAGGCGCAGAAGCGGGCGGGGGTTTGACGGCTTCGCCGTCGCCGCGGTTGTTGCCGTTGCCTCGCCGGTCGCCTTGGCGGGTGCGGGTGCGTGGGGGCTTGGCGCGCAGTTCCCCGCGCCCCTGGGTGGGTCGGGGCGGGCCGGGTTTGCAGGCGCGGCTCCTGCGGGGTGCGGTGGGGTGTCGGGTGCGGGTGCGTTGGGGCTTGGCGCGCAGTTCCCCGCGTCCCTGGGTGGGGCGGGGTGGGCGGGGTTTGGGTCAGAGGCTGGCTATGACTCGGTCGGCCAGGATGTAGACGTTTTCCTCGCCGCAGGCGAAGGTCAGGGTGTAGGCGCCTGAGATGCCGGAGCCGCCCAGGAGGGTCGGGGTCTGGCCGGCGCGGAGGGCGGCGGCGAGGCGTTCCGCGGTTTCGCGGTGGCCCGGGGTCATGCAGAGCGTGGTGCCGTCCGCGAAGACGTAGACGTCGAGGGTGCCGAGCGGGCCGGGGCGGACGTCGGCGAGTTCGACGTGCGAGGCGGCCAGTTCCTCCAGCGTGGCGACCGTACGGTCATGGTCGTTCACGGCCGGAGAGGCGACCGGTACGAAGTCCGGGTGCGAGGGGTGGCGGCGCCGCGCGGCGGCCAGCTCCGGGGACTCGCCCGCGAACTCGTCGGTGTCCGCGCTCGGCTCGGTCACCGTCTCGAGCGGCTCCATGCCCACGAAGTCGGCCTGGCGGGGCAGGAACAGCTCACTGTCCGGCAGGCCCAGCAGGGTGGGTGCGTCAGCGGCGTCACGGGACTCCTGGGCGGCCCAGAACGCCCGCGCCTCGGCGAGCTCGCGCTCCCGTTCCTCGGCGAGCGCCTCGGCCACGGCGGCACGTATCTCATCGACGTCCGCGGCGAGGCGGGCGGCGGGCACCCGGCCTCTGAGGGCCGCGGCGTTGCTCTGCGCCAGTTCCTCGTGCAGGGCCGCGACCTGTCGGCGCAGCACCATGAGGGTGCGCAGGACGGCGACGCCCACGGCGCCTGTGGCGGCCGTGGTGAGCAGCAAAGCGATCGGCATGGCGCTCACTGACGTACTCCCGGTTCAAAGTCGACCCCCGACTTCCTACATCAGCTTGAAGGGCGGACTATCCCGCTGTCAGTGCGTAACGTCACGAAACGGGCAGGCGTTTGCATCGGGGGGTAGGGGGTGTAGCGGCTCTGACCTGCGTGGATCCGGTTCGGCGCGAGATAGGTCACATCCTGGGGGAGATTGGATCACAAATCGGCCCAGAACCTGGGGGCTTCCCAGGTTCTGGGCCGATGAGTGACGCTGGGTCTCCGACCGGCTACTGACAGGTGTTCAGTAGCGGCCGGGTGGGCTCAGCTGAGGCGCTCGATGACCATCGCCATGCCCTGACCGCCGCCGACGCACATCGTCTCCAGGCCGAACTGCTTGTCGTGGAACTGGAGCGAGTTGATCAGCGTGCCGGTGATGCGGGCGCCGGTCATGCCGAAGGGGTGGCCCACGGCGATGGCGCCGCCGTTGACGTTCAGCTTGTCCAGCGGGATGTCCAGGTCGCGGTAGGAGGGGATCACCTGGGCGGCGAACGCCTCGTTGATCTCGAACAGGTCGATGTCGTCGACGGTCAGGCCGGCGCGGGAGAGGGCCTGCTTCGACGCCTCCACCGGGCCGAGGCCCATGATCTCGGGGGAGAGGCCGGTGACGCCGGTCGAGACGATCCGGGCCAGCGGGGTCAGGCCGAGCTCGCGGGCCTTGGCGTCGGACATGATCACCAGGGCGGCCGCGCCGTCGTTCAGCGGACAGCAGTTGGCCGCCGTGACCATGCCGTCGGGGCGGAAGACCGGCTTGAGGCCCTGGACGCCCTCCAGGGTGACGCCGGCGCGCGGGCCGTCGTCCTTGGCGACGACGGTGCCGTCGGGCAGCGTCACCGGGGTGATCTCGCGCTCCCAGAAACCGTTCTTGACGGCTTCCTCGGCGAGGTTCTGCGAGCGGACGCCGAACTCGTCCATGTCCTGGCGGGTGACGCCCTTGATGCGGGCCAGGTTCTCGGCGGTCTGGCCCATCGCGATGTAGGCGTCGGGGACGAGGCCGTCCTCGCGCGGGTCGTGCCAGCTGGTGCCCTCCTGCTCCGCGACCGCGGCGGTGCGGGCCTCGGCCTCGGCGAAGAACGGGTTGTGCGTGTCCGGGAGGCTGTCGGAGTTGCCCTTGACGAACCGGGAGACCAGCTCGACGCCGGCCGAGATGAAGACGTCGCCCTCGCCGGCCTTGATGGCGTGCAGCGCCATGCGGCTGGTCTGCAGGGATGAGGAGCAGTACCGGGTGATGGTGCAGCCCGGGAGGTGGTCCATCCCCATCTGTACGGCGACGACGCGGCCGAGGTTGTTGCCCTGCTCGCCGCCGGGCAGACCGCAGCCGAGCATCAGGTCGTCGATGTCCCGCGGGTCGAGCTCCGGGACCTTGGCGAGCGCCGCCTGGATGATCGTGGCGGTCAGGTCGTCCGGGCGCAGGTCCTTGAGGGAGCCCTTGAAAGCGCGGCCGATGGGTGAGCGGGCGGTCGAGACGATCACGGCTTCGGGCATCACGGCTCCAGACGACGACGGGAGGGGCTTACGGGGGAAGTTACCCGTACGTAAGCCCTCGGTCACCGTTAAACGGGTGTGACACGGACCTCTTTTCCAAGCGCTTGCTTAGGCCCGGCGGGGTGGGGTGCCGGCGGTGAGGGCACCGGGGCGAACAGCCGGTCCACCGGTGGCCGGGTCAGCGGCCGGACCAGGCGCCGTACCCACGGCGACGCGAGCACCGCCGCGAGCATGACCCCGCCCGCCATCAGGGCGGCCACCTCCAGCGGGGTGTCGGCCCGCTCGATCAGGCCGCGCTCCCGCACCGGCAGGATGACCAGCGGATGCAGCAGGTAGATGGTGAAGCCGCCCGCCCCGAGCGCGGAGACCAGCGGCAGCCGCCGCTTCGGCATCAGCCGCAGCAGGCACAGCGTGAGTCCCGTCGCCGCGGCCAGGACGAGCAGCCGGATCAGCCAGGCGCCCTCCAGGCCCAGGCCCAGCGAGGTGTCGGCCGTGTACGCGTGGCGCATCGACAGCCACTGGCCCTTGACCTCGCGGCCCCACAGCCATCCCCCGGCGACCGCGGCGAGCACCCCCGCCACGGCCACCGGAAGGCTCCACCGGCTCTCGAACCACCCGCGGAGCATGCCCTGGCCCAGCCTCCAGCCGAAGTAGAACAGCGGAAGGTACACCAGGGTCCGGCTGGCCGAGAACATCAGCCCGAACTCGTCCACGTACCCGACAGCGAGCGCCACGACCGTGGTGACCAGCAGGGGGTGACGCAGCTGGACCACCAGCGGCAGCAGCAGCCGCCAGCAGAAGAGCGACATCAGGAACCACAGCGTCCACGGCAGCTGGGCCACGTGCACGGTGAACGGGTGGTCGAGCGCGTACATCTCCAGCGAGAACAACAGGCTGAACAGCAGGGCGGGCAGGACGATGCTGCGCAGCAGGGTGCGCAGTTCGCGTGGACCGAGCGGCCCTCCGCTGCTGAAGACCCCAGCCAGCACGACGAAGACCGGCACCCGGAAGGCCCAGGTCGCGATGTGGAACGCGTTCAGCGCGTCGTAGCGGCTCATGATGCTGCCGATGGAGTGCAGGACCACGATGAGCGCGGCGGACACGAAGCGGGCGTTGTCCCACCAGGGGTTCCGGGCCCGGTCCGGGGCGGCGGAGGGGGCGGGTCTCGGAGACGGGTTGTCCATCGCGGCGGCGTACTCCTGACAGCGGCGTGACAGAAAAGGGCAGGGCGGAACCGCCCACCCTCACCAGGCCGGGCGAGTTCCCGGTGACGCCCTGTCACGTGCGCGGTGAACGCTGCGTGTACGGAAAGGGTCGCGCTCCTCAGTTCTCCGCGCTGTCCGCCCCGTGCGGCCCGCCGACCGGTTCGTCGACCCGCTCGGCCGCCAGCAGCCTGCGGCGGCGGCGCTTGAGGAGGGCCCAGGGGCCCTTCGGGCCGCTCGGCATCGCGGCGGCGACCTCCGTGCCGGCCTCCGACGCCGCCTCCGCGGCGGCGCGGGCCACGGGCAGGAAGCCCTCGCGGCGGGAGACGTCCGGGCGCTCCTCGTCGGCCGGCCACAGGCCCAGGGCGGCGCAGACCGTGGGCAGGAGCGCCATCGCCGCCGTGGCGTAGCCCTCCGCCGAGGGGTGGTAGTTGTCCGGGCCGAACAGCTCGCGCGGGTTCGCCTCGAACTCGGGGCCCAGCAGGTCGCCCAGCGACACCGTACGGCCGCCCTGTTCCACCGCCCCGATGGTCTGCGCCGCCGCCAGCTGGCGGGACGCCCGCCGGGCCAGCCACCGTAACGGCTGCTGCACCGGCTCGATCGTGCCCAGGTCGGGACAGGTGCCGACGACGACCTCGGCGCCGGCCGTGCGCAGCCGCCGTACCGCCGCCGACAGGTGACGTACCGAACGGGTCGGCGGCATCCGGTGGGTCACGTCGTTCGCGCCGATCATGATCACGCAGACGTCGGGCACCCGGGCGGGGTCCGACAGGGCCAGCACCACCTGCCGGTCCAGGTCGTCGGAGCAGGCCCCCGGCAGGGCCGCGTTGCGCAGCTCCACCGGGCGCTCGGCGACCGCCGCCAGTCCCGAGGCCAGCAGCGCGCCCGGCGTCTGCCCGCCCCGGTGCACGCCCTGGCCCGCCGCCGTCGAGTCGCCCAGCATCGCCAGCCGCAGCGGCGGCTCACCCGGTACGGAGTACCCGAGGCCGTACAGACCCTGCGCGTTCGGCACATGCGGTGCCGAGCCGTTGCCCACCTGCCGCTTGGCCAGCCGCACCTCGGCCAGCACCAGACCGACCGCTGCCGCGCCGGCCAGGCCGATCCCGCCGCCGCCATAGGCCGCGCCGGCGGCGATCCGCCGGGCCACCCTCGCTCTCGACATGCTCGTCATACGTCGCCGCCACCTCCACGTACCGGTACACCCACTGCTTGCCCCGCACGCACCGTCGCCAAATCCCCACGGGCGGTGAACGACCGTCACGGGTGCCGGACGGGCCGTCGGATTCCCCCTGCCCCGCGAGGCCCGGCCCGCACGCCGGCGACCGCCGAACCACCCGCGTGGCTCCACGTCCGCCCGGATCCGGACGAACAGCGGGAATCCGGCGGCAGGGCCTAGGCTGGCGGAACCACTACGACCACTTCTTTTGCAAGCATCCGGAGACAACGGTGCAATTCCACGACTCGATGATCAGCCTCGTCGGCAACACCCCGCTGCTGAGGCTCAACAGCGTGACCAAGGGCATTCGGGCGACCGTCCTGGCCAAGGTGGAGTACTTCAACCCCGGCGGTTCCGTGAAGGACCGCATCGCCCTGCGCATGATCGAGGCGGCCGAGCAGAGCGGCGAGCTCCGGCCCGGCGGCACCATCGTCGAGCCGACCAGCGGCAACACCGGGGTCGGGCTCGCGATCGTGGCCCAGCAGAAGGGCTACAAGTGCATCTTCGTATGCCCCGACAAGGTGTCCCTCGACAAGATCAACGTGATGCGGGCCTACGGGGCCGATGTGGTCGTCTGTCCGACCGCCGTCGATCCCGAGCACCCGGACTCGTACTACAACGTCTCCGACCGCCTCGTGCGCGAGACGCCGGGCGCCTGGAAGCCCGACCAGTACTCCAACCCGAACAACCCGCTCTCCCACTACCACTCCACGGGCCCCGAGCTGTGGGAGCAGACCGACGGGCGGATCACGCACTTCGTCGCGGGTGTGGGGACCGGCGGCACCATCTCCGGCACCGGGAGCTATCTGAAGGACGCCAGTGACGGCAAGGTGCAGGTCGTCGGCGCCGACCCGGAGGGCTCCGTGTACTCCGGCGGCTCCGGCCGGCCGTACCTCGTCGAGGGGGTCGGCGAGGACTTCTGGCCGACGGCCTACGACCGGAGCGTCGCCGACGAGATCGTCGCCGTGTCCGACAAGGACTCCTTCCAGATGACCCGGCGGCTGGCGAAGGAGGAGGGCCTGCTGGTGGGCGGCTCCTGCGGGATGGCCGTCGTGGCCGCGTTGCGCGTCGCCGAGCGCCTCGGCCCCGAGGACGTCGTCGTCGTCCTCCTCCCCGACAGCGGCCGCGGCTACCTGTCGAAGATCTTCAACGACGAGTGGATGGCCGACTACGGCTTCCTCGAGGACGAGGGCCCCAGCGCCCGCGTCGCCGACGTGCTCAGCGACAAGGTGCACGGCGCCATCCCCTCCCTCGTCCACATGCACCCGGACGAGACCGTCGGCGAGGCCATCGAGGTGCTGCGCGAATACGGCGTCTCGCAGATGCCGATCGTCAAGCCCGGCGCCGGTCACCCGGACGTCATGGCCGCCGAGGTCGTCGGCTCCGTCGTCGAACGCGAGCTGCTCGACGCCCTGTTCACCCAGCGGGCCTCGCTGGAGGACCCGCTGGAGAAGCACATGTCGGCGCCGCTGCCGCAGGTCGGCTCCGGCGAGCCGGTCGCCGACCTGATGACCGTGCTGGGCTCGGCCGACGCGGCGATCGTCCTCGTCGAGGGCAAGCCGACCGGCGTGGTCAGTCGGCAGGACCTGCTGGCCTTCCTCGCCAAGGGCGGAAAGTGACGGGAAACGTCCGGTGAACGGCTCGTGCCGGTGACGAACTTGCGGTTCCCTACCGAAATGGTGGACTTCGCAGAAGTGGTACGAGCGCGTCACGTCCGCGCAGCACCCGCTTAACACGGGTCCGGCACATTGGTGGATGTCGGCAGGGCGGGAGCGGCTCCCCGCCCGGCCGACACCGAAACGGCGTCAAGGACCTCCGGAGCGGCTCCCGGACCTCCATGGACGCCACGGACGCGCACGCCCGGCCCTGACCCGGCACGCGTCCTCCGCGGGGACCGCCGTCGTCCCGCCCCCCGGTAACGGGGGTGCGGCGGTCCCCGCGTCAGCTTTTTGCGCGCCTGAACCGGCGCCGCTCTCGCCGGGTGAACCTGCGGCAGATCATGGTGCTGCCCCACCCGGCATGCGTGAGGTCCGGCCGGACCGCGGTGCGGTCAGTCCTTCCAGTCGCCGTCCTCGGCGGACCTGCGGCGCAGGCCGCCGAAGAGGCCGGGGTTGGTGCGGACGGCCTGGAAGGCGTTGACGCCGACGATGCCGGCCCAGGCGGCGAACAGACCGGGCAGGTGGCCGAGGGCGCCGCCGATCGCGGACAGCGGGATCGCCAGGACCAGCGAGACGATGCCGAAGCCGAAGCGCTCTCCCCAGGAGTCCGTGGCCTTCGGCGACCGGGAGCCCCGGGCCACCACCATCTGCCGCTCGGCGAACTGCCGGCGCAACCGGCGCTCCACGGCGCCGTCGATGCGCTGGTCGACCTTCTCCAGGAATGAGTCGACCAGCGCGGACTCGTACTCCTCGCCCAGTTCCCTGCGAGCCTGCAGGGTCACGTTGAGCTCCTTCTTCAGCTCGGTGTCCCGAGCGTCCATTCCGGTCATACGCCCAGGCTAGGCAGCGGGAACGCACGCCGCACTGGGGATATCCCCCCTGTTGCGGCCCGCCGGCGGCCCCCGGCTACCTCGTCAGCCCGTGCTGCTTCGCGTACGCGTTCGCCACGTCCTCCGGGTCCTTCTTGTCCTTGTCCACCTGGCGGTTGAGCTCGGTGAGCTGGGCGGTGGTCAGGACGTTGCCGAGGCGGGCGAGGGCCTTGCGGACCGTGGAGTCGGCCTTGCGGTCGGCGATGAGGGGGACGATGTGCTGGCCGGGGATGAGGTTCTTCGGGTCGGTGAGCACCACCCAGTCGTTGGCCTGGATGTCGGTGTCGGTGGTGAAGAGGTTCGCCACGTCCACGTCGCCCTTCTTCAGCGCGCCCTTGACGAGGGGGCCGGAGGAGTCGAGGGACTTGAACTCCTTCAGCTCCACGCCGTACACGTCCTTGAGGCCGACCGCGCCCACCTCGCGTGTCTTCACCTCGGGTGCCGCGCCGAGCACCAGCCTGCCGTTCTGCTTCGTCAGGTCGGCGAGCGAGGTCAGGCCGTACTTCCGGGCCGTCTCGCGGGTGACGACGAAGGCGTCCGAGTCCTCGGCCATGCCGTACGGCAGCACCTGGAGGCCCGCGGGGAGGGCGACGGCGAGGGCGTTCTGCATCGCGCCCTCCTCGGTCGCCGTCGCCTTGGGGGCGAGGTAGTGGAGCAGCGCGCCCTGGTATTCGGGGAGCAGGTCGATGTCGCCGCCCTTGAGGGCGGGGATGAGGATCTCGCGGGTGCCGAGGTTGGGGCGGACCTTCACCTTCACGCCGGCCTGCTCCAGGACGGCCGCGTACAGGTACCCCAGCACCTGGTTCTCGGTGAAGTTGGCGGTGCCGATGGTGACTCCGCCCTTGCTGGAGCCGCCGCCGGACGCTCCGGCGCCCTGGCTGTCGAGGGAGGTGATGCCGCCACCACAGGCGGCGAGGGCGGGGACGGAGGCGGCCGCGAACAGGCCGCCGAGGAGGGTGCGTCGGTTCATGTCGGGGTCCCTAGGCGGTTTGGGCGGAGCGGTGGCGGAACAGGAAGCGCTGGAGGCCGGCCAGCGCCAGGTCCAGGACGACGGCGACCGCGGCGACCAGGACCGCCCCGCCGAGGACCTGGACCAGGTCGCGCTGGGCGAGGCCGTCGAAGACGTAGCGGCCCAGTCCGCCGAAGGAGACGTACGCGGCGATCGTGGCCGTGGCGACGACCTGGATGAGCGCGAGGCGCAGGCCCGTCATGACCAGCGGGAGGGCGAGCGGGAGTTCGATCCGCAGGAGCACCTGGTGGCCGCGCATGCCCTGGCCGCGTGCCGCGTCCTTCACGTCCGGGTCGACCGCCGTCATCCCGGCGTAGGTGTTGGTGACGATCGACGGGACGGCGAGGGCGACCAGGGCGACGTACACCGGCAGCATCGACAGTCCGCCGGCGAGGAAGACCAGGACCACCAGGCCGACGGTCGGCAGGGCGCGGCCGAAGGACGCCAGGTTGATCGCGAGGAACGCGCCCTTTCCGGTGTGGCCGATCAGCAGGCCGAGCGGGAGGCCGATCACGGCCGCGATGAGGGTGGCGAGGAGGGAGTACTGGAGGTGTTCGGCGAGGCGGTGCGCGATGCCGTCGGAGCCGGTCCACGCGTCGCCGCTGGTCAGCCAGGAGCCGAGGTTCTCGAAGAGTTCGTACATGTCAGGCTCGCCGCCTTCGCCACGGGGTCAGGACGTACTGCAGAGTGACCAGGGCCGCGTCGGCGACGACGGCGAGCAGGATCGTGAGGACCACGCCCGCGATCACCGGGGTCGGGAAGTCGCGCTGGAAGCCGTCGGTGAAGAGCTGGCCGAGGCCGCCGTCGCCGATGTAGGTGGCGACCGAGACCAGGGAGATCGACATGACCGTCGCGATCCGGACCCCCGCCATGATCACGGGGAGCGCGAGCGGGAACTCGACGGTCAGGAGCGTGCGCAGGGGGCGCGCACCCATCGCCTTGGCCGCCTCCTTGGTCTTCGTGGGGACCGAGTCGAGGCCCTCGACCGTGTTCCGCAGCAGGACGACCAGGGTGTAGACGGTCAGGCCGATGACGGTCGTGGTGCGGGTCAGGCCGCTGACCGGCAGCAGGAGCACGAAGATCGCGATCGACGGGATGGTGAACAGGATGTTCGACAGCCCGAGCAGGAAGCCGCGCAGGGCGCGGACGCGGTGCGCCACCACGGCCAGCGGGAGGGAGATGACCAGACCGAGGAAGACGGCGGTCAGGGCGGCCTGGAGGTGGGAGACGGTGAGGGTGGTCAGATCGTCGGTGTGGTCGCCTATCCACGACCAGTCGATCGTCATGCGGCCACCCCGGTGCTCGTGGAGGTCCGGGCCTCGGTGTGGGCGCGGCCCGCGTGGGCGTGGATGTCGTCTCGGGAGGTGACACCGGTGAGGACGCCGTCGGTGTCGACGCGGGCGACCAGGCCGGTGGGGGAGGCGAGGGACTCGTTGAGCGCCGACAGCAGGGAGTCGCCGTCCGTGAGCGGCCGTACGGGGAGTTCGTCCCGCGTCGTGTCGGCGGCCCAGTGCAGCGGCCTGCGTGCCGCGTCGAGTACGAGGGTCCAGTCACCGCCCTCGGGGGCCGGGCCCTGCGGGACACCGGCGAGGGTCGTGAGCGAGAGCAGCTTGAGGCCGCGCTCGGCGCCGAGGAAGTCGGCGACGAAGTCGTCGGCCGGGCGGGCGAGGAGTTCGGCGGGCGCCGCGCACTGCACGAGGTGGCCGCCGGTGCGGAAGACGGCGATACGGTCGCCGAGCCGGACGGCCTCGTCGATGTCGTGCGTGACGAAGACGATGGTCTTGTTCAACTCCTTCTGCAGTCGCAGCAGTTCGTCCTGGAGCTGGGTGCGCACGACCGGGTCGACGGCGCCGAACGGCTCGTCCATGAGCAGTACGGGCGGGTCGGCGGCGAGCGCGCGGGCGACGCCGACGCGCTGCTGCTGGCCGCCGGAGAGCTGGTGCGGGTAACGCCGGCCGGCGTCGGCCGCGAGGCCGACGGTCTCCAGGAGTTCGGCGGCGCGAGCACGGGCCCTGCGCCGGCCGTGGCCGAGCAGCAGCGGCACGGTGGCGATGTTGTCGAGCACCGTGCGGTGCGGGAAGAGCCCCGACTGCTGGATGACGTACCCGATGGAGCGGCGCAGTTCGGCGGCGTCCTGCCGGGTGACGTCCTTGCCGCCGACCCGGATGGTGCCGGAGGTCGGTTCGACCATCCGGTTGATCATCCGCAGGGTGGTGGTCTTGCCGCAACCGGAGGATCCGACTAGGACGGTCACGCCGCCTTCCGGCATGTCGAGGGAGAGGTCGTGGACTGCTGTCGTGCCGTTGGGGAAGCGCTTGTGGACCGCGTCGAACTGGATCATGAGTTGTCCCTTGCCCGGCTGTATAACATCATGCAGAGTTCTTGGTGTCTGAATAGGTTGTCAATGCCTCGGTGTTAATCCGAGGTAACGGATGCCCGACAGGCAAGATCAAGCGTCCGGATTGAGGGGAGTTAGGGCTTATGCCGTCTCAGATCGTGGACGTACCGGCTTCCATGGCCTCCGAGGGCTCCGGCCCCGTCGTCCTCGACGGACGCGGCCTCGGTGTCGCGGACGTCGTGCGGCTGGCCGACGGGGCCGCACATCCGGCTCTGGGTACCGACGCGGTGAAGCGGATGACCGCGTCCTGGGACGTCGCCCGCCAGATCGCCGCGACCGGACGCGTCTACGGCCGCTCCACCGGCGTCGGCGCCAACCGGAACGAGGACGTGCCCACCGAGGCCGCCGCCGAACACGGCCTGCGACTGCTCCGCAGCCACGCCGGCGCCATCGGCGAGGAACTCCCCGCCCGGCAGGTGAGGGCCATGCTCGCGGTCCGCGCCAACCAACTGCTCGCCGGGGGTGCGGGACTGCGGCCGAGCGTGGTGACGGCCCTGTGCGAGGCGCTGGAGAACGGGGCCTACCCGGTCGTCAACGAGTTCGGGTCGGTGGGCACCGGGGATCTCGCCGCACTGGCCCAGCTGGGACTCGCGCTGGTGGGCGAGCACCCGTGGCGGGGTGCCTCGGCACCCGAGGCCCAGTCCCTCGACAACAACGACGCCCTCGCGCTCATCAGCAGCAACGCCCTCACCCTCGGACAGTCGGCGCTCGCCCTGCACGAACTGCGCGGCCTCGTCGCCGCCACCCAGGTCGTCGGCGCCCTGTCCCTGTTCGCCGTCGACGGCTCGCACGAGGCCTACGCCGCCCCCGTGCACGCGGCCCGCCCGCATCGAGGCAGTGTCGAAGTCGCCCGCCGCATGCGGGAGTTGATCGGTGCCGCCGACCGGCCCACACCGCCCCTCGGCCGGCTCCAGGACCCGTACGGCTTCCGCTGCCTGCCCCAGATCCACGGTCCCGCGCACGACGCGGCCGACGCCCTGGAGGCGGTGCTCGCCGTCGAGCTCAACGCGGCCGCCGAGAACCCCCTCATCTGCGCCGAGGACCTGGCCGCCTACCACCACGGCGGCTTCTATCAGGCCCAACTGGCGCTGTCCCTGGACCACTTCAGGCTGGCGGTGACGCAGGTGGCACGTCTGTCGACCTCGCGTCTCTCCACGCTGAACGAACCCGCCTACACCAGGCTGCGGCCCTTCCTGGCCGACCCCGAACCCGCCTCGTCCGGCGTGATGATCCTGGAGTACGCCGCCGGGGCCGCCCTCGGTGACCTGCGGGCCTTCTCGGCGCCCGCGTCGCTCGGCCACGCTGTACTCTCCCGGGGCGTCGAGGAACAGGCCAGCTTCGCCTCGCTCGCCGCACGGCAGACGCTGCGTGCCGGCGGCGCGTACCGTCTCGTCGTCGGCTGCGAACTCGTCGCCGCCGTAAGGGCGTTGCGTCAGCGCGACCTCCGGCCCGACCCGGGACTCCCGGTGGGCCGGGCGCTGGAGCTCGCCGAGTCGGTGCTCGACGAGGAACAGGCCGACCGGCCGCTCACGGACGACGTGACGGCCGCGGCCCGGCTGCTGGACCGGTTCACGGACATCTGGAGGGGGAGCGGGGCATGAGCGCGGACAGGGACACAGGTGTGGGGGTGGGTGTGGCGGACAGTCCCGCCGCACGGCTGCAGGCGCTCTTCGAGGGGCACCGGCTGACACCGACCCAACGGCGCATCGCGCACAGCATGGTCCGCCGGGCGGCCGACGTGCCGTTCCTGTCGAGCGTCGAGCTGGCCGAGCTGGCCGGGGTCAGCCAGCCGTCCGTGACCCGCTTCGCGGTCGCCCTCGGCTTCGACGGCTACCCCGCCCTGCGCCGACACCTGCGCGAGGTGGCGCCCGCCGAACAGACGGCGAACACGGCCTCGTACAACGAGTACCAGCAGGCCGTCGAGGCCGAGATCGAGAACCTGAAGCACCTCGCGGAGCTCCTCGCCGACCCGCGTCCGGTCCAGCGGGCGGGACGGCTGCTGGCCGCCTCCCGGCCGCTGCCGGTGCTCGGGCTGCGGGCGGCGGCCTCCCAGGCGTACGGCTTCGCGTACTTCGCCGCCAAGGTGCATCCCGACGTACGGCTGCTCAACGAGGGCGGCACGATGATCCACGACCGCATCGACGCCGCCGTACGCGCCGGAGCCTCGACCCTGCTCTGCTTCGCGCTGCCCCGGCACCCGCGCGAGGTCGCGGACACGCTGGCCTACGCCAGGGAGGCGGGCCTGACCGTGGTGACCGTCGCGGACTCCGCCTTCGCGCCCGTCGCCAAGGTGTCCGACCTGCTGCTGCCCGCCGCCGTCGGCACCGGCCTCGCCTTCGACACCGCCTGCGCGCCGATGCTGCTGGGCCGGGTGCTCCTGGAGGCGATGTGCGACGACCTGCCGGACGCGCAGGCCCGGCTGGAGGAGTTCGACGCGAAGGCGGCGGCACGGGGCCTGTTCGTGGAGTGACGGCCCGCGCGAGCCGTTCTCAGACTCGTCTCACCTTCGCTCGCTAACCTGCATGCCCAGAAAGTCGTTGAGGCAGTGCCGGAGGGCGAGGAGGCGCAACGTGGCACGCGCAGAACGCGGAGGTCAGGGGCTGGCTCGGGTGGCCGTCGTCGTACGGGCCGGAGCCGCACCCCTGTGGTGGGCCGGGGTGTTCGCGGCGGGCGTCGGCGTTCTGGTGCCGGGCGTCACCGGCCGCCGGATCGGGGTGATGGCCGGAGCCGCGCTGTTCATCGTCGCCGCGGCCCTCGTGGCGTACCGCCGGCGCGGCCGGTACACCGCCCTCGCCCGGGGCGCCGCCCGCGCGGGCCGGCACGACGTGCTCCAGGACCGTGCGGTGACCGCGCGCAACTGGCGCCGGGGACACCGCTGGTGGCTGCTGCTCGGCTGCCTCGCCGCGCTGGGCAGCGCGTTCGCCGTACCCGCCGCGGGCGGCATGCTGCTCGCCGGCTGCGGCACCGGGCTGCGGCTCAAGGCCGCCTGGCTCGGGCGCCACGAGCGGACCGAGGAGGCCCTGCTGTGGGTGCGCGTCGACTGGCTCGACGCGCGGGGCGGACGCCCGGCCGGCAAGCAGGTCAAGGCGTACCGCGGCACCGGCGTCGCGGCGGGCGACGCGGCCCCGGGCGGGGCCCGCCGCCGCACCGCGGCGCTGGTGTGAGCTCCGGCCCGGGTCAGACCTCCAGGTCCCCCTCGATCCTCTTCAGCTGGTGGCGGGCCATCGCGAGGTTGGCCCGCTTGGCGTCGAGCACCAGGTAGAGGAAGAGGCCGTTGCCGCCCCGGCCGCTGATCAGCCGGATCAGGTGGTACTGGTCGGACAGGGTGATCAGGATGTCCTCGATCTCGGCCTTCAGGCCGAGGTGCTCCATCGTGCGCATCTTGGCGCGTACGACGTCGGTGTTGCCGGCCGCGGCGACGTTGAGGTCGAAGCCCTTGCTGCCGCCGATGGTGCCCAGCGCCATACCGCTGGTGTAGTCGACGAGCGCGACCCCGGTGGCGCCCTCGATCGAGGCGAGCGCCTCTTTGAGCGTGGTCTCGGTGTTGGCCATGGTGATCTGGTCCTCTCAACTTTCCTTGGTGATGCGCGCGTTGGCGGACGTGCCGCGAGGTGCGCGCGCGGTTCTGGTGCGCGTGGTGCTGGTCTTGACGGCCGGTTTGCCGGCGGCCGGCTCGACGGCCGGGGTGTCAGCCGGTGTGGGGGCTGGTTTGCCGGTCGGCTTGCCGCTCGGGTCGGTGGACGGGCCGGTGCCCGGGTCGGTGGTCGGTTTCGCGGCCGGGTTGGCGGCAGGCATGTCGGGTGGGTCAGTGGTCGGGGCGGCGCCCGGGCCGGTTCCGGTGGTCGGGGTGGCGGCCGGTTTGCCGGCCGGCTTCGGGGCGGATCTGGTGGTGGCCCTGGCGGTGGCCCGGGCAGGGGCGCGCGCGGCGGGCTTCGACGGCGGCTTCGGGGTTCTCGCGGGCGCCCGGGGCACCGGGGCGACGGGCGCGACGACGAGCTCCCCGATCCGGACGCCGGCCCGGCGGCCCTCCAGGTGCAGGCGGCCGACGTTGACGCGGTCCTGGGCGAGCAGCGTCAGCACGGCGAAGGGCCCCGCCGAGTACGTCGCCACGCAGCCGTACACCCCGCGTACCAGCAGCTCCCGGAAGTCGCCGTGACCGGTGGCGTCCGTCAGCTGCACGGCCACGCCACGGGCGGTCGCGGCCAGCGCCGCCACGCCCTCCGGTTCGACCCCGGGGGTGTCCTGCGCGAGGACGAGACCGTCGACGCCGGAGGCGAGGGAACCGGTGAGCTGCGGAACGCGGGCCCTCAGCCGGCGCAGCTCGTCCAGGATCTCGGCCTCCGCCGCCGTCACCTCCGCTGCCATCGGGTCTCTCCTCTCGGCGCGCGGTCGCTGCCTTTCAAAGGGCCTCCAGCGCATCCCTGAGCCTCTTCAGCAGCGTGATGTTCGGGTCGTCCGTATGGCCGGGGTCCCCTCCACCGGCGAGTTCGGGCGGGAGTGGCACGACGGGAGTCTGCGGGCCGGGCGCCACGACACCGGCCGCCACCAGCCGGCGTACGTCCACCAGCGTGTGGAACGCGGGCCGGCCCAGCTCCCGCGCGATGTCCGACGCCGTGCGCACGCCGTCCACCAGGGCCAGCACCGCCCGCCGACGGGCCGTGAGTGCCGGGGCGGCGACCGCCTCGGCACGCACCAGCGGGATGCCGTCCGTCCTCGGGTCGGGCCAGATGCGGTGCAGCAGGTCGCGGCGGCGCAGCGTCTCCCTCTCCAGGGCGTCCACCGGCACCGGCCGTACGGCGCCGGGACCCTCCGCGGTGCCGTAGCGGAAGCGGCCGGGGGTGCTGCTGGGGGCGAGGGCGAAGTACGCCGCGTCGTACAGCGCCACGAGATGGCACAGTTCCAGCGCGCCCGGGGTGGGCCGGCCGCCGTCGACCGGGACACGTCCGTCGCGGTGCCGGCCGCCCGCCCCGGGCACGGACCGCCGGGGGCCGGCCTCGGTGGTGGTGTCGACGGTCAGGCCGGCCGTCGGACCGGCGGTCGTGTCGGTGTGGGCGTGCAGCGTGCCGCGGGTGCTGAGCAGCACGTCGAGGGCGGGGGCGGAGGGGCTTTCCGCGTGCACCACCTGGCCTTCCGCGAGATGGAGTGTGCCGCGTTCGCGGACGAGGACCCCGGTGGCCCGCTCGGCGGCGAGCCGGGTCAGCATCGGTGAGACGCCGCCCCAGCCGCGATCCTGCGCCGCGGCCTTGTCCCGCACCGGCAGGCGGGGCGGCGGAGTGGTTCTGACGGTGGTCATCCCAGCACCAGCCGTCCGGCCATCTCGCCGAGCCGGATGCGGGCCAGCGCGAGGTTGCCGTCCGCGCGGGTCAGCCACAGGTGCAGGAACACGCTGCTGTCGAAGGACGTCCGCACGAACCGCAGCACGTGATAGCTGTCCCGGTTGCTGAGGATCAGGTCCTCGACCGGCGGACCGGCCCCGTCCGGATCCTCCCCCGGCTCGCCCTCCGGCGCGAAGGCGTGCTGTTCGGCGGCCAGTCGCGCGAGTTCGGCCGCCTCCGCAGCGGCCGCCTCGTGGTCACCGCCCGGAGACTCCCCGACGCTGCCCAGGGCCAGCCCGCTGGTCCAGTCGACCAGCGAGGCGCCCCGGGCACCGGG
Source organism: Streptomyces sp. NBC_00289 (assembly GCF_041435115.1). Lineage (NCBI taxonomy): Bacteria > Bacillati > Actinomycetota > Actinomycetes > Kitasatosporales > Streptomycetaceae > Streptomyces > Streptomyces sp. NBC_00289. The sequence goes on from NZ_CP108046.1 coordinate 6,037,662, forward strand.
CAGTCGCATCGCTTCCAGCAGACACTCGTCGATTCCGGGCACCGTGGCTCCCTCCCGCCTGGACATTCGGCTGAGTGACGCCGAAACTACGCAACGTGTGCGTGGGGAGTGAGTGTTCTGGCATTTTCCGGCGGAACATGCTGCGGATGGCTAAGGTGGGTCAACTGACCTCATATGCGCCCCAGTTGACCAGCGCATTTGTCGGAGCAGGTCAACCGCGCCCGGACGCCCTGAGGGTGGTGAGCGCGGTGGCGTGCGCCCCTCCCGACTCGGCCACGATCTCCCGTACGGTCTGCCGCTCGCGGACGGTCGCGAAGGCGACGCCCCCGGAACCGTCCGGAGCGAAGCCGTAGATCCCCGGCCGGGCAAGGGAGTTGTAGGCGTAGTGGTGGGCCAAGTAGTACGCGCCCGTGTCCAGCGCGGCCGCGTAGTCGCCCTGCTCCAGCAGCGGCAGTTCCCGCCCCGAGGCGAGCAGGTCGCCCGCGAAGCAGGCCGGCCCCGCGATGTCCTGCACCACCCCGGGTCCGCTCTTGGGCCGTCCCTTCGGGTCGTACGCGGCGATGCGCAGCGGCCACGCCTCAGGCACGTACACCGTTCGCGTCGCGATCTGCACGCCCGCGTGCGTGACCGCCACCGGCCGCCCGCCGGCGCTCTTCGCGTACTCCACCCGGGCCACCACCGTTCCGTGCTTGGCCAGCAGCGACCGCCCGAACTCGGTGACCAGTCCGTGCCGCCCGTCGAACAGTCCCGGCACCGCCTCCCGGAGCAGCCGCGCGTACCGCGCGTAGGTCGGTGCCGTCGCGTCCGAGCCGAAGTTCACCGGCAGCCCGCCGCCGATGTCGATCGTGTCGATCTGCGGCCGGCCGATCCGCCGGTTGATCTCCTCGGCGAGCGCGTACGTCTCCGCCGCGCCCCGCGCCATCAGCGACAGCGGGATGCCCTGAGAGCCGGTGTGCGCGTGCAGCCGGGTCAGCCACGGGCGGTCGGCGTAGGCGCGTACTACCCATTCGCGCGCTCCCTCGTCGCGCAGCGCCACCCCGAACTTCGAGGTCGCCGTGGCCGTCGACAGGGCCTCGATGGAACCCCCGCCGAGCTGCGGGTTCACCCGGATTCCGAGCGGTGAGCGGCTGGTGGCGGAGCGCATCAGCACGTCGACGCGGTCCAGCTCCTGCGGATTGTCCGCGTTGACGGCGATCCCGAGGGCCAGCGCCTCGCGCAGCTCCGCCGGGGTCTTGGCGGGCGAGTCGAGGACGGTGCGGGCCGGCGGCAGCCCCGCCGCGCGCGCGAGGGCCAGCTCGCCGGGGCTCGCCACCTCCGCGCCGATCCCCTCCTCGTGCAGCAGCCGCAGCACCGGGACCAGCGGTGTCGCCTTCACGGCGAAGGCGTGCAGCACGGGCGTACCGGGTGCCACCACGGCGTCGAACGCCGCCGTCAGCTCGGCCGCCGACTCCCGGATGCCCGTGACGTCGAGCAGACCCACGATCGGGGCGCCCGGCGCGAGCAGCCCCTGCTCCACCGCGGCCCGCACCGCCTCGTCCCGGCGGACGGCCCGGTCGTGGCCGGGCTGCGCGTCCGCGTGGTCGGGCTCGTACGGCTCCGTGTCGGCCTCGTGCGGTCCCGCGCCCGTGTCGTACGGCCCCGCGCCCGTGTCGTACCGGTGCCCGTCCCGTCCGTCTCCGTCCTGTCCGTCCCGTCCGTCCCAGCCGCCTCTGGCGTTGTCCACGGCGTCCCCCGTCATGTCGTCGTCCGTGCCCATGCATCCAGCCAAACACCGACGAGGTTCCCGTGCCGAAGGGCCCACGTATTGACTAGCTCTATTCAGAGGGCGAGTATGTGAATAACGGCAGCAACAATCCGCTAGGAGGCAGACCATGTCAGGACCCCGCCCCGTACGAGCGCCGCGCGGTACGGAACTGAGCGCCCTGGGATGGCAGCAGGAAGCCGCACTGCGGATGCTGCAGAACAACCTCGACCCGGAGGTCGCCGAGCACCCCGACAAGCTCGTCGTCTACGGCGGCACCGGCAAGGCGGCCCGCGACTGGCGCTCCTACGACGCCATGGTCCGCACGCTGCGCACGCTCAAGCAGGACGAGACGATGCTCGTCCAGTCGGGCCGCCCGGTCGGCGTCATGCAGACCCACGAGTGGGCCCCGCGCGTGCTCATCGCCAACTCCAACCTGGTCGGCGACTGGGCCAACTGGGAGGAGTTCCGCCGCCTGGAGGCCCTCGGCCTGACCATGTACGGCCAGATGACGGCCGGCTCGTGGATCTACATCGGCACGCAGGGCATCCTCCAGGGCACCTACGAGACCTTCTCCGCCGTCGCCGCGAAGAAGTTCGGCGGCACCCTCGCCGGCACGATCACCCTGACCGCCGGTCTCGGCGGCATGGGCGGCGCCCAGCCGCTGGCCGTGACCATGAACGACGGCGTCGCGATCTGCATCGACTGCGACCCGCGCGCCATCGAGCGCCGCATCGAGCACCGCTACCTCGACGTGCAGGCGGACTCCCTGGAGCACGCGCTCCAGCTCGCCACCGAGGCCCGCGACCAGCGCAGGCCGCTCTCCATCGGCTTGCTCGGCAACGCGGCGGAACTGCTGCCCCGCATGCTCGCCGAAGGCGCCCCCATCGACATCGTCACCGACCAGACCTCGGCCCACGACCCGCTGGCCTATCTGCCCGTGGGCGTCGACTTCGACGACATGGCGGCCGCGGCGGCCAAGGACCCGGCCGGCTTCACCACCCGCGCCCGCGAGTCCATGGCCCGGCACGTCGAGGCGATGGTCGGCTTCATGGACGCCGGTGCCGAGGTCTTCGACTACGGCAACTCGATCCGCGGCGAGGCCCAACTCGCCGGCTACGACCGCGCGTTCGCCTTCCCGGGGTTCGTGCCCGCCTACATCCGCCCGCTGTTCTCGGAGGGCAAGGGCCCCTTCCGCTGGGCGGCGCTGTCCGGCGAGGCGTCCGACATCGCCAAGACCGACAAGGCGATCCTCGACCTCTTCCCCGAGAACGAGTCCCTGGCCCGATGGATCAAGCTGGCCGGTGAGCGCGTCCACTTCCAGGGTCTGCCCGCCCGGATCTGCTGGCTCGGCTACGGCGAGCGCGACAAGGCCGGCGAGCGGTTCAACGACATGGTCGCGAGCGGCGAGCTCGCGGCCCCGCTGGTCATCGGCCGCGACCACCTCGACGCCGGTTCGGTGGCCTCCCCCTACCGCGAGACCGAGGCCATGCTCGACGGCTCCGACGCGATCGCCGACTGGCCGCTGCTGAACGCCATGGTGAACGTCGCCTCGGGCGCCTCCTGGGTCTCCATCCACCACGGCGGCGGGGTCGGCATGGGCCGCTCCATCCACGCCGGGCAGGTCACGGTGGCCGACGGCACCCCGCTCGCCGGCGAGAAGGTCCGCCGGGTCCTCACGAACGACCCCGGGATGGGTGTGATCCGGCACGTCGACGCCGGGTACGACATCGCGGAGTCGGTGGCCGACGAGCGCGGCGTCAGGATCCCCATGCGCGAGGGTGACGACGCGTGACCTTCCACAGCATGTGGACGCAGTTGCTGCCGATCGGCCGCGACCGCGCCTCCGGCGGCTACCGCCGCTTCGCCTGGACCGGTGCCGACGCCGAGTGCCGGGCCTGGTTCAGGGAGCAGGCCGAGTCCCGCGGGCTCGCCTACGAACTGGACCGCAACGGCAACCAGTGGGCCTGGCTCGGGGATCCCACCGCGGGTGACGCCGTCGTCACCGGGTCGCACCTCGACTCGGTGCCCGACGGAGGGGCCTACGACGGGCCCCTCGGGGTCGTGTCCTCCTTCGCCGCCCTGGACGAACTGCGCGCCAGGAACGCGCGGTTCACCAAGCCCGTCGCGCTCGTCAACTTCGGCGACGAGGAAGGCGCCCGGTTCGGGCTCGCCTGTGTCGGCTCCCGGCTCACCGCCGGACACCTCACCGTCGAGCAGGCACACCGGCTGACCGACGGAGACGGGGTCACACTGCCGCGGGCCATGGAGGCCGCCGGGTACGACCCCGAGGCCATCGGCGCCGACCCCGAGCGGCTCGCCCGCATCGGCGCCTTCGTCGAACTGCACGTCGAGCAGGGGCGGGCGCTCGACCTGTCCGGCGACCGGGTCGGCCTCGCCAGCGCCATCTGGCCGCACGGGCGCTGGCGGTTCGACTTCCGGGGTCAGGCCAACCACGCCGGCACCACGCGGCTGGCCGACCGGCGCGACCCCATGCTGTCGTACGCCGAGACCGTGCTCGCCGCCCGCCGCGAGGCCGAGATCGCGGGCGCCGTCGCCACCTTCGGCAAGATCGCGGTCGAGCCGAACGGCGTCAACGCCATCCCCTCCCTGGTGCGCGGATGGCTCGACTCCCGGGCCGCCGACCAGGACAGCCTCGACACCGTGGTCAACGGCGTCGAGAAGGCCGCCCGCGAGTACGCCACCGCCCACGGCGTCGACCTGGACGTGGTCCGGGAGTCCTTCACGCCCGTCGTGGAGTTCGACCACGCCCTGCGCGACGAACTCGCCCGCATCCTGGGCAAGGACACCGAGCCCGAACTCACCGTGCCCGTCCTCGGGACCGGTGCCGGACACGACGCCGGAATCCTGTCCGGGAGCATTCCGACCGCCATGCTGTTCGTGCGCAACCCCACGGGCGTCTCGCACTCCCCGGCCGAGTTCGCCGCCGAGGACGACTGCGTGGCCGGGGTGACCGCACTCGCCGACGTTCTGGAAGGGCTGGCCTGCAGGTGACGCACCCCCACACGCGTACGTACTGGCTGGAACACGCCTGGCTCGACACCAACGTCGAGCCGGGTGTGACGGTCACCGTGTCCACGAGCGGCTCCGCCACGGACGGTTCCGCGGGCGGCGAGGGCCGCATCACCGCCGTCCGCACGGACACGCCGACACCGCAGCCCGGCGCCGAGATCCTGCGCGGTCTCACCCTCCCCGGGCTGGCCAACGCCCACAGCCACGCCTTCCACCGCGCCCTGCGCGGCACCGTCCAGGTGGGCTCCGGCACCTTCTGGACCTGGCGCGAGATCATGTACTCCTTCGCCGACCGGCTGACCCCGGAGACCTACCACGCGCTCGCCCGCGCGGTGTACGCCGAGATGGCGCTGGCCGGCGTCACGGCCGTCGGCGAGTTCCACTACGTGCACCACAACCCGGACGGCACGCCCTACGCCGACCCGAACGCGATGGGCGAGGCCCTGATCCAGGCCGCCGCCGACGCGGGCATCCGCATCACGCTCCTCGACACCGCCTATCTCGCCGCCGGCTTCGGGCAGCCGCCCAACGCCCACCAGCGGCGCTTCTCCGACCGGACGGCCGAGGCCTGGGCGGAACGCTGTTCAGTTCTCAAGGACCGGGATCACGCGCGGATCGGAGCGGCCGTCCACTCCGTACGGGCCGTGCCCGCCGGCCAGTTGGCGACGGTCGCGCGATGGGCCGAGGAGCGGCGGGCCCCACTCCATGTGCACCTGTCCGAGCAGACCGCCGAGAACGACGCCTGCCAGGAAGCCCACGGCCGCACGCCCACACGGCTCCTCGCCGACCACGGCGTCCTCGGCCCGCGCACCACCGGCGTCCACAGCACGCATCTCACCGACGAGGACATCAGGCTGCTCGGCCGCTCCGGCACCGGCACCTGCATGTGCCCCACCACCGAACGCGACCTCGCCGACGGCATCGGACCCGCCGTCGCCCTGCAACGACACGGCTCCCCGCTCTCCCTCGGCTCCGACAGCCACGCCGTCATCGACCTGTTCGAAGAGGCACGCGCGATGGAGCTCAACGAGCGGCTGCGCACCCGCACCCGCGGCCACTGGACGGCCGCCGCCCTGCTGCGCGCGGCCTCAGCCGACGGCCATGCCGCCCTCGGCTGGGAGGACGCCGGCGCCATCGAGGCGGGCGCGCTCGCCGACCTCACGACGATCGCGCTCGACTCGGTCAGGACAGCGGGCCCACTGCCCCGGCTCGGCGCCGAGACGGCCGTATTCGCGGCGACGGCAGCGGACGTACGGCACACGATCGTCGGCGGGCGGCACGTCGTGCGGGACGGGGCGCACGCGCTGCTGCCCGACGTCCCGCAGGCACTGGCGGCCGCCGTAGACGCCCTGCGTGCCTGACGCGCACCGAACTCCGCTCCCAGCCCCACGAGGACGACGCCATGAGCAGCACCGTCATCACCAACATCGCCACGCTGATCACCAACGACCCCTCCCTCGGCGACGGCTCAGCCCTCGGACTGGTCCAGGACGCGGCCGTCGTCATGGACGGCGACCGCATCGTGTGGACCGGTGAATCAAGCAAAGCACCCGCCACTGACAACCGGGTCGACGCCGGCGGCCGGGCGGTGCTCCCGGGCTTCGTCGACTCGCACTCCCACCTGGTCTTCGCGGGCGACCGCACCCAGGAGTTCAACGCCCGGATGTCCGGCCGGAGTTACTCGGCGGGCGGCATCCGTACGACCGTCGCCGCCACCCGCGCCGCCACGGACGGGGAACTGGAGGCGAACCTCACCCGTTACCTCGCCGAGGCCCTCCGCCAGGGCACGACCACCTTCGAGACGAAGTCCGGCTACGGCCTGACCGTCGAGGACGAGGCCCGCGCCCTGCGCATCGCCGCCCGCCACACCGACGAGGTCACCTACCTCGGCGCGCACATCGTCTCGCCGGACTTCGCCGACGACCCGGCCGCGTACGTCGCCCTCGTCACCGGCGAGATGCTCGACGCCTGCGCCCCGCACGCCCGCTGGATCGACGTCTTCTGCGAGAAGGGCGCCTTCGACGGCGACCAGGCCCGCGCGATCCTCACCGCGGGCAAGGCGAAGGGGCTGCACCCGCGCATCCACGCCAACCAGCTGTCCTACGGCCCCGGCGTGCAGCTCGCCGTCGAACTCGACGCGGCCAGCGCCGACCACTGCACCCACCTGACGGACGCCGACGTGGACGCCCTGGCGAGCGGCGCCACCGTCGCCACGCTGCTGCCGGGCGCCGAGTTCTCCACCCGCGCCGTCTGGCCGGACGCCCGGCGTCTCCTCGACGCGGGCGTCACCGTCGCCCTCTCCACGGACTGCAACCCGGGCTCGTCGTTCACCTCCTCCGTGCCCTTCTGCATCGCGCTGGCGGTGCGGGACATGGGGATGACACCCGACGAGGCGGTGTGGTCGGCCACGGCGGGCGGCGCGGCGGCCCTGCGCCGCGACGACATCGGCCGGATCACTCCCGGCGCCCGCGCCGACCTCCTCCTCCTCGACGCCCCGAGCCACGTACACCTGGCCTACCGGCCCGGCGTACCGCTGGTCAGCGGGGTGTGGCGCCGGGGCACACGCGAACTCTGACGGCCGACCCCGACTTCAGCCCCCGTATGAGATGCGCCAAGGGTGCGATGTCGGTGGTGAGTTCGACGGCGGGGCTGTCGCTCTCACGGAGTTGGACGGCGGTGGGGGTGGCGGCGACCTCGACGCAGGTGTTTCCCTCGCCGCCGCCGGAAAACGTGGACTTCTGCCAGTTCAAAGCGTGCTCCATGGCGGGACTCACAGCTCCTTGGTCAGGCGGTGGATGAAGTCCCGTGACGCTGTGGGTTCTAGGGACGCCTGCTCCACCGTACGGAAGAGTGTTCGGAGCCGTTTTAGCTGGGCTTCCGCATCGATGAACAGGGTGCCGGTTGGAGCGTCACGCACTCCGGTGTCCAGTTGGGGTACGGGCCCGCCCATGTACATCATCGAGGCGTCGGCGCCGGCGAAGCCGTCCTGGTCGGTGGGGATGACGCGGATAGTCGTGTGCCCTTGCTCGATCTGGTCGAGCAGCCAACGGAGTTGAACGAGGGACGCCTGACGGTCGGCCACTCGGACGCGCAGCGCGAACTCGTGGACGATCGTCTCGTACGGGGTGGGGTGGCCACCCTCGATGACGGCGCGTCGCCGCAGCCTGTGTTCCACCCGGGGTACCAGCTCGCTCTCGGGTAGCTCCGGGCGCATGTATCGGAACACAGCTCGGGCGTAGCCGGGGGTCTGGAGCAGCCCAGGAACGTGAGTGATGACGACCTCGCGCAGGAACGTGGCATGGTGCTCCGCCTCCGCCACGTCCAGATTCACTTGGGGGAGAACTCCCCGATACTCGTCCCACCAGCCACGCGTGCGATCGCCCGCCATGGCTGCGAGAGCGTCGGTCAGCGCTTCGTCCGCGCAGGCATAGTGGGCTGCGAGGCGGCGAATGCGTTCCGCGCTCACCGCTGCGATGCCTGCCTCAACCTGACTCATCTGAGCCGACGTCGAGTTCAGGAATGACGCCACCTCGCGGGCTTTGAGACCCGCGGCTTCGCGTAGCTTGCGCAGTTCGGCTCCAAGGCGCATCTGGCGCGCGGTGGGATGGGTCCTCGCTGCCATGCGCCTCTCCCCAACATGCCTGCTGTCGTGCCACTTTCGGGTGTCAGATTACGGCAGTCGGTTGCAGGGGCAGAAATTAATGCCTTACCGTCAGTGACGCAACGCCCACGCTGCGGAAGCGCACCGCTCCGTCCTGCCATGACGGTGAGGCATGCCACCGCCCGTGCTCACCCCACGACCCGACTGGAGCCGACGCATGTCCGAACGCGACCCCTGGGAGTACTCCCTCTACATCCCCAACGACCCCCGCGCCGTCACCGTCTGCCGACGCACCCTGCGTCTGATCCTGACGCTGCACGGTCTGATCCGCCTCGCGGACGCCGCCGAGCTGATCGCCTCGGAGCTGGTCTCCAACGCCGTACGCCATACGAAGGGTCCCGCCGCGCTACGGGTGCGCTGGTCGCCCGGGGTGCTGCGGATCGGCGCGTGGGACACCGACCCGGAACCACCGGAGCCGGTCGGGCGGCTGGAGGACCTGGCGGAGGCGGAGGGTGACCGCGGCATCGCCCTGACCCGGGCCTGCGCGGACGTATGGGGCTGGCAGCCACTGTCCCGGTTCGGCAACCGGGGCAAGTACGTGTGGTGCGACATGGTGGCGGCCTAGACGGTCGACTCGTGGCGCGACTTCGCCGCGCCGCCCCCGAAGCCCCTCACACCGCCCCCGCCCGCCACCTCTGCTCCGTGCCGCCGCTCAGTCGGTCCAGGGACAGGCCGTCGCCGCTTGCCGGGGTGAGGGCCGTGGCGATGGCGACGGCCGGGCGGATCACGCCGTCGTCGTCCACGGTGAAGCGCAGGTTGTCGCCGTGGTCCCCGTCGACCGAGTCGCACTCCCAGATGCCGACGCCGTCGTCCACGGAGCCGCGGCTGTCCAGGCAGAAGTCGGGGTCGGCGGACGACTGGAGGACGCCGCGTGCGGAGTCGACACGCCACCGCTGGGTGCTGGAGGCGGCACACGGGGCCGTGACGACGTCCGTGCCCTTCTCCAGGTCGCCGTCGCGGATGTCCAGGCACAGGCCCGAGGCGACGTTCACCACCTGCGCGAACGTGGCGCCGGGCGGAGGCGTCGACGAGGGCGTGGGCCTGGGGGAGGGGGACTTCGACGGTGCCTTCTTCGAGGGGGACGGGCTCCGCGTCGGCGAGGGCGACTGGCTGGTCGCGGACGGGGACGGGGTCACCGGCACGGTCGCGGTCACCGTCACCGGCGGCTGCCCGGCCGGTGCGGGCGTTCCGGCCGCCGACTGTCCGGCCGGGCCACCGCCGCCCTGCGCGATGAGCAGGACCAGCAGCGGGGCGAGGGCCACCCCGAGCGCGGCCGAGGCCAGCACGAAGCGGCGGGACGGCGGCCAGGGCCCGGGCTTCGTCCGGCTGTCGAGGCGCTGCGGCGCGCGCGCCTCGGCGGTGACGTACGCCGTGCCGCCCCACGGCAGCAGGCCCTCGGCCAGGGCCGGGCGCGGGTTGTCCCGCAGCGCGGACAGTTCCTCGTAGGCCGTCGTGCAGTGCGGGCAGTGCGTCATGTGGGCGTGCAGGTCGGTGCTGTCGCGCGGGTTGTCCGGGCGTACCGACTCCTCGATGAGCCGGCGGAAGTCGCCGCAGCGCGGGTCGTCGGAGGCGGCGAGGCGGAACCGCAGACAGGTCTGGGCCAGGGCCTGCAGCGCCTGCTCCGTGCCGTACACGACGTCCTCGCGCGTGAGGCCGAGGAAACCGGCCGTGCGGTCCGCCGCCTCCTGCTCCACGATCCCGTACCAGACGAGACCCTGAGCCCGGGCCGGCAGTGACTGGAACGCGCCGAGCATGGGCGGCACCGGGCCGCCGGGCGGCGCCGTGTTCAGCACCAGGAGCAGGCCCGCGTCGAGTCCGGCGGCCCGCTCGTCCCCGGCCCAGGACGCGGCCACCCGACCGGCCAGCAACAGGAGTTGATGCCGCCACGGGACGCCGGGGTCGGTGCCCCGCGCCGTCTCCCGGGCCGCGAGCATGAACGCCTGGGCCGCCAGCTGCCGGGCCATGGACTCGCTCGTGGTGCACAGGCGGGCGTGGGCGAGGACCGCCGGCCGGTGCCGGGCCCGCAGTTCCTGGAGAGCCGGATACGCGGCGGCCGTGTCGGCGCGCAGCAGTTCGGTGAGCCGCGCGTCGGAGGCGCCGGCCCAGCCGCCCGCGTACGAACCGCCTCCGGCCTCGACCTCGTTGTCGCTCCCGTCGGCCCGAGCCATGCACCTGCCTCCTCGCCCCCGGTGACGTGGTCCGGCCCGGTCCTGACGGACCGGCCAGTTTGGAGGGTGCCATAGTGAGGGAAGGCGGCCCGTGGGAAAAGAGGTTTCTGGGGGTAACCGGTGAACGGCCTGATCATGACGTCGAACGCGGTGCGCCCGCCGCCCGTTTTGGGCACCGGACACACCGCGTTCACGACGAGGGCGTCGGCCGGAGGAGCCGGGCTCCACCGGGCTCGACGGTCCTACTCCTCCAGGGTCAGGCCCTTCCGCAGCCGCACCAGCGTCCGCGACAGCAGCCGCGACACGTGCATCTGCGAGATGCCGAGCTCCTCACCGATCTCCGACTGCGTCATGTTGGCGACGAAGCGCAGGGAGAGGATCTGCCGTTCCCGGAAGGGGAGTCCGGCGATCAGCGGCTTCAACGACTCCACGTACTCGATGCCTTCGATGCCGTGGTCCTCGTAACCGATGCGGTCGGCGAGGGCGCCCTCGGCGTCGTTCTCCTCCGGCTGGGCGTCCAGCGAGGAGGCGGTGTACGCGTTCGACGCGGCCATGCCCTCGACGACCTCGTCGTTCGAGAGGCCGAGGCGCTCCGCCAGCTCCGCCACGGTCGGCGCGCGGTCCAGCCGCTGCGCCAGTTCGTCGCCGGCCTTGGCCAGGTCGATCCGGAGTTCCTGAAGCCGTCGCGGTACGCGCACGGACCAGGAGGTGTCACGGAAGAAGCGCTTGATCTCCCCGATGATGGTTGGCATCGCGAAAGTGGGGAACTCCACGCCGCGGCTGAGTTCGAAGCGATCGATCGCCTTGATCAGGCCGATGGTGCCGACCTGGATGATGTCCTCCATCGGCTCACTGCGGGAGCGGAAGCGGGAGGCGGCGAACTTGACGAGGGCGAGGTTCAGTTCGACGAGCGTGTTGCGGACGTACGAGTACTCGCGGGTGCCTTCCTCCAGCGAACCGAGCCGCTCGAAGAGGGTCTTGGACAGAGCCCGCGCGTCCACCGGCCCCACCTCGTCGAACGGGGGGATCTCCGGGAGTCCGGCGAGTGCGTCGTCCTGGTCGTGCCTGCCGTACAGGTCGTCCCGGTCGTTCGGCACCACGCCGACGAGTGCGTCGTCGCGCTCGATGGGATTCAGATGTTCCGGGGGGGATGTCGACGTCGCATCCTGGGTACGCGATGCGTCGAGCCGGGGTGACATGATGTCCTCCATCGTTCTCGGCATATGGCTGCCGAAGCCGGTGTGTGCACTACGGTGTGCGGCGCCTCCAAAGCCGGCCGTGTCGAGTTCGTGTCCCTACTAGCCCTACCTGCTTTCCCGAGCACACCGCAAGTGCGTTTTGTGCGGAAATGTCCGTTTGCGGGTGGATGTTCGGGTGTTGAAGCGCGCTTTGAAGGCGTAGTGTTCGAGGTCGTCAGTCAGCAGCCACGACGTCGGGAGAGAGAGACGGCATGGACCGCGGGACGGTCGGCAGCGCACAGTCTGGCCGGCTTCTGGTTGAAGTGCGGGAAGAGGGCTCCAGTGCCGTCGTGACCCCGGCGGGTGAGTTGGATCACCACACCGCCGATCTGTTGCGCGAGCCACTCGAGGACTGCCTCGCCAAGGGATTCAGTCGACTGGTGGTCGACTGCTCACGCCTGGAGTTCTGCGACTCCACCGGGCTCAACGTGCTGCTCGGTGCGCGACTCAAGGCGGAGGCGGCCGGGGGCGGAGTGCATCTCGCGGGCATGCTGCCCGTGGTCGCACGCGTGTTCGAAATCACGGGGGCGGATGCCGTCTTCACTGTTCATGACAGTGTCGAGGCGGCCCTTGTCGATGAGCCGGGCAGTGGCGGCGGAGGCGGCGGGGAGGGCTGAGCCGATCGTGTCGAGCGAGTCGGCCGCCCGTGTCCCGGTGGCCCCCTGTGACCGGCGTTTTTCAGGCGTCACGAGGTTTCGTGCCGGATCAGGGGTGTTCTGCGGGTTCCGTCGGGCAGGAGACCTCCGTACCCAATGCCGTACCGACCGTGTGGTGACCTGTGAATCGTGAACTGGTGAATCGGTGAGGTGAAGCGCTGATGAGCACCACCCGGCCTTACCCGCCGGGCGACCGCGGCCCGGAGCCCAGCGGTGCTTCCGGGGTGTCCGAGGGAGGCGCGGCCGTGTCTTCGGGGGGTCGTCAGGTCCGCAGACTCAGTTTCGACGGGCAGAGCGGTGTCGTTCCGCTGGCCCGCGACTTCACCCGCCAGGCGTTGTACGCCTGGGACTGGATGCCGGCGACCACCGCCGACCGGCGCGCCGCCGCCGAGGACGTCCTGCTCGTCGTCTCCGAGCTGGTCACCAACGCCTGCCTGCACGCCGACGGCCCCGACGAGCTGTGGATCTCCTGCGACAACAAGGTGATCCGTATCGAGGTCTCCGACAAGGGCGCGGGCCAGCCGGCCCCCCGCACTCCGCACCGCGCCGGACGCCCCGGCGGCCACGGCATGTTCATCGTGCAGCGGCTCTGCCTGGACTGGGGGGTCGTACGGACCTCCGGGGGCACGGGCAAGACGGTCTGGGCCGAACTGGGCGCACCCGCCTAGTCGTTGCCGGACCTTTTCACACGTCACACCACGCGCGCCGGATCGCCACAGATCCGGCGCGTGCTGTGTCTTCCTTCCTCAGGGCCCCCGGCGTACCTTGACGGCCGATCTGATGTGCCGTCAGAAATGCCTTCAGGAATGAGGGGACCGTGTCGAACCGGACGTTCCACAAACGAACCGCCGCGCTCGCGTCCGCCGCGGCCCTGGCCGGCTCGGCGGTGCTGATGGCCGCCCCAGCAGCCCACGCCGAGGTCGTCGACGTCAACTACCAGTGCAAGACACCGATCGGGGACAAGAGCGCCGTCTCGCCCATCGACATCAAGGGCGTCAAGAGCGGCAGCGGCTACAAACTCACCATGTCCTGGCAGAAGGGCGTCTCCTCCAGCCCGGTCGAGCTGGGCAAGGGGGCGATGAAGCCGAGCGCCACCATCAAACTGGGCGGCGCCGACAGCGGCACGGTCTCGGTGACCGGCCCCGCCAACCAGGCCGCGATCCCCGCCGACACCCCCATCAAGATCAACGACCTGACGGGCACGTACACCCCGAAGAAGACCGGAAAGGTCACCTTCACGGCGGGCGTGCTCACCATCAAGGCGCTCGGTACGACGACCACGTGCACGCCGACGAACAGCCCGAAGGCGTCGCTCACACTCGACGTGACGGCGGCGGGCGGAGGCGGTGGCGGTGGCTCCACGGAGACACCGCAGAGCGGCGGCGACTCCGGCGCCGAACTCCCGCAGACCGGCCCCGACGACTCGGCGGTCGCCCTCGGCACGCTCGGCGGCACGGTGCTGCTCGCGGGCGCGGCGGGCACGCTGTGGCTGACGCGCAGGAACCAGACGGCGCGAGTGCGCCGCTGACAGGACGTCCGTACGACGCCGGAGCCGCCCATGCCGTCCCCCACCCGCGCCCAGCCCCCGCCCGCGCCGAACCCGCCCGCGACGGACCCGCCCGCGACGGACCCGCCCGCGGCGGACCTGCCCGCGACGGACTCGCCCGCGGCGGACCTGCCCGCGACGGACTCGCCCGCGACGGACCTGCCCGCGACGGACCTGCCCGCGACGGACTCGCCCGCGACGAACCCGCCGGCGACGGACCCACCCGCGCCGGACCCGCCCGCGACGAACCCGCCAGACCCGACCGCGCGGTCCGTGCTGCCGCCGCTGTGCCTGGCGGCCGTGCTGGCCCTGCCCACGCTGGTCCTGTCGGCCGCCGGCCCGGCCGCCGCGGCCGCCCAGGGGTGGGCCGTCGTGCCCGCCGGCGGCGGGCGGCCCGCCTTCTACGCCGAGGGCGCCCCCGGGACGGTCCTGCAGGACACGGTGTCCGTGGTCAACCGGGGCGGCGAACCGGTCACCGTACGGCTCGGCGCCACCGGACTGCGCGTCACCTTCGCCGACCCCGGGCTGCGCGTCCCCGCCCGCACCCGCGCCGACGTCCCGTTCACGGTGCGCGTCCCGGCCGGCGCCGCCCCCGGCGACCACGCCGGCACGATCGTCGTCCGCGACGCCGACGGCCGCTCCCGGTCCGTGCCGGTCCGGCTGCGCGTCGGCGGCCCGGCGCTGTCCGCGCTGACCGTCGAGCACCTCGCCGTGCACGGCGACCGCATCACGTACGAACTGGTCAACCGCGGGACGACCGTCCTCGTACCGCGGCTCGCCGTGCGCGCCGAGGGGGTGTTCGGCACCCTCCTCGACCGCGCGCCGCGCACCCTGCCCGTCGACCTGCCGCCGGGCCGCCGGCTCGCGCTCAGCGAGCCCTGGTCCGGCCGGCCCGCCCTGGACGCGGTCGAGGTACGGCTGACGGTGACGGCGGCGGGCGGGGCGCGGGACACGGCGGACACCTCGGCGAGGTTCGTGCCGTGGGGCACGGTGGCGGGGGCCGGGACCGCGGTGGCGGTGCTCGCCGCGCTGACCGTCGTACGACAACGCGGGCGGCGTACGTCCGACGGCGGCGCGGTGTCCGAGAGCCGCCGTGAAAGCCCCCGTGAAAACCCCCGTTCCGAGGACGAGTTGACGGGAGTGGTGACGTGAGCGGCACAGGGCGCGGCAGGGTGCGGGCGGCGGTGCTGATGGCGGTGCTCGGCCTGCTGCTGGCGCCCCTGGCGGGCGTCGCGGCGGCGGACGGGCCGAGCGTGAAGCTCTCCGCGGCCCAGGCCGGGACGGGCGGCTCGATCACCGTCACCGGCGGCGGATGGCGGCCGCACGCCCTGCTGATGCTGCTGGTCTGCGGGCAGGCGGTGCCCTCGCGCGGGGTGGTCGGCGGCACCAACTCCTGCGCCAACGCGGACGGCCGGGCCGTCACCACCGACGCCAAGGGACGGTTCGCCAGGAAGCTGCCGGTCACCGAGCCGCCGGTACCGTGCCCGTGCGTGGTGCACGTGGCGACGGTGACCGGGGCCGCGGCCGAGGCGGACGCCGTCTTCCAGGTGGCCGGACACGCGGTGGAACCGCTGCCCGCGGAGTCGGGCGGCGGCCGTCTGTCCGTCCTCACCGACACCCGGCTCGACGGGTCGAGCGGCCTGCTCACCTGGTTCGGCGGGCCGCCCGGCCGCACGCTCGACTTCACCGTCGGCAACGTCGGCACCTCCGCCGTCAAGAACCCCGTCTTCCAGATCGGCACCTCGCACGGCGTGTTCGCCCCGCAGTGGGAGGACCGGCAGTGGCGCGGCACGGTCCCGCCCGGCGGGAAGGCCCGTATCGAGCTGCCGATCGAGCTGTCGTCAGGGGCGCACGGCGACTACACCGTCTCGCTGAAGTACGGCGGCAAGGTCCTCGCCGAGCAGCCCTGGGGCGTGGGCCGGCCCTGGGGCGTCACCCTGTTCTGGGTCCTGGTCTGTGTGGTCGTGCCGGCCGCGCTGTTCCGCGTCGGGATGGCCGTGGTGGACCGGGTACGGCCGCGCCGCCCGGGCGGTGTCCGCCACCGCGGCCCGCGCCTGCCCCAACTCCCCCGCCGGCTGCCCGGGTCACGCGCCCCCGCGGCCGGACCTCCCCCCACAACGACCCTGCCGTGGTTCAGCCCGGACTCCGATCCGGGCACGCCTGGCCGGCTCTCCGCACCGCACGACGACAACTCGGCGAGTCCTGCGACCTCGACGAGCCCTGCGACCTCACCGAGTCCCGGGACTCCGACGAGTCCCACGACTCCGACCAGGAAGGGAACCACGTGAGCAAGCCAAGGAGAGCCGCACCGGCCGGTCCGCGCCGCGGACAGAGAGCGGGCGCGGTCTGCGTCGCCCTCGTGCTCGGCGGCGCGGGCGCCCTGCTCGGCGTGGCCGCCGGGCCCGCCCAGGCCGCGGAGGTGGCGTACGCGACCAAGTGCGTCCCGCCGGCGGGCGTCGGCCTCGAACCCGTCGAGGGGACCGCCAAGGTGCAGATCACCGCGCCGGCCACGGCGAAGGTCGGCGACGAGGTCCAGGTGGTCTGGAAGTTCGTCCAGGCCGCCTCGAAGAACCCCGACCTCATCGACCTGCCGAAGGACTCGGTCCAGCCGTCCGGCACGCTGAAGGCGGCGGGCGCGCAGACCGCCGCCATCGCGATGCAGGGCCCGCGCGAGAACCCCGCCATCCCCAAGGGCGGTGACATGGTGCTGTCCGACATGAAGGGCACGCTCAAGCTGACGGCGCCCGGCGCGGTCACGCTGACCCCGGACGCGTACGCCGTCAACGTCATGTCGACGGACA
Organism: Streptomyces sp. NBC_00289; assembly: GCF_041435115.1. Lineage (NCBI taxonomy): Bacteria > Bacillati > Actinomycetota > Actinomycetes > Kitasatosporales > Streptomycetaceae > Streptomyces > Streptomyces sp. NBC_00289. The sequence goes on from NZ_CP108046.1 coordinate 6,054,506, forward strand.
CGAAGTGCGCGCCCACGGAAGCCGTGCAGCCGGCCGCGACCATCAACGTGACGGCGGGCGAAGGGACTTCGACGACGACCCCCACCCCGACCGGTTCCACGACCCCGACGTCCACGCCCACCACCACCCCGACCACCACGCCGAGCGACACCGCGAGCGCGAGTGACGGGACGGGCAGCGGGCAGACGGACTTCACCGGCAAGGAGGTCAAGGTCCCCTACAAGTGCGTGACGCCCATCGGTGACAAGGACGCGACCTCGCCCGTACAGATCAACGCCAAGAAGAGCGGCGGGAGTTACGACCTCACCGTGCAGTTCAAGAAGTCGGTGATGGACAGCCCGGCCGACATCCCCAAGGACTCGGTCAAGCCGTCGATGGAGGTGGTCCTGGGCGGCGCGGACACCGGCACCGTGCACGTGGAGGGGCCGTTGAACTCCGCGCCCATCAAGACGGGCGACCCGATGACGATCCCCGACCTGACCGGCACCTACAAGCCGGGCGCCAGCGGTGAGTCGACCCTCTCCCCGGGCGTGCTGACGATCAGGGCCCTCGGCACGACCACGACGTGCACACCCACGACGGCGTTGGTCTCGCTGACCCTGGACACGACAGAACAGGCGAGCGGCGCGTCCGGCGGCTCGTCCTCCGGGGGCTCGTCCTCCGGGGGTTCGTCGACCGGCGGCGGCCTGGCCGAGACGGGTGCCGGCGACCACGGTGCGCTCAAGGCCCTCGGCCTGGTGGCCGGCACGGCCGTCCTGCTGGGCGGGGCGGTCTTCACGTTCCTGCCCCGGCGGCAGTCGCGCTGACCGGACGGAACGCAGGGGCTGACCGGACGGAACAGAGGGACGGAAAGGGCCGCCGCACCGGAGTGCGGCGGCCCTTTCCGTACGTCGAGCCGGCAGGCGTCAGCGGACGTCGCCCATCAGGGCCTTGACCTTGTTGCGGAACATGTACACCGCGACACCGGCGAGCACGGCGAGCACGGCCTCGATCGCCACGAAGCCGCTCCTGTCGAGGTTGACACCGCCGACGGCCGGGTTGGAGAGCAGCGCGGTGACCGAGTCGCCCGCGGTGACCGCGAGGAACCAGACACCCATCATCTGCGAGGCGTACTTCGCCGGCGCCATCTTCGTGGTGACCGACAGGCCCACCGGGGACAGCGTCAGCTCGCCGAGCGTCTGGAGGAAGTAGATCGCGACGATCCACATCGCCGCTGCCTTGTGGCCGTCCCCGGCGATCGCCAGCGGGGCGAGGAAGAGGAAGAACGACGCGCCGACCAGGGTCAGTCCCACGGCGAACTTCACGGCCGTGCTCGGCTCCTTGCCGCGCCGGTTCAGCCACAGCCACAGCCAGGCGAAGACCGGGGCGGCGGCCATGATCATGACCGGGTTCACCGACTGGTACCAGGAGACCGGGAAGTCCCAGCCGAGGACGCTGTTGTCGGCCGAGGAGTCGGCGAAGATCGAGAGTGTGGTGGCGCCCTGGTCGTAGATCATCCAGAAGACGGCCGCGGCCACGAAGAACCAGATGTACGCCGACACCCGCGACTGCTCGGTGGTGTCCAGGTCCCGGTCCCGCTTGATGCGGGCGATGACCCAGATCGGCACGATCAGACCGATGAGCGTGAGCGGGATCATGGCCCAGTTGAGCGTGAAGTGGCCGGAGAGACCGACGGCGGCGTAGAAGACGCCGGCGACGGCGAGCCAGGTCAGGCCCTTGCGCAGGATGGCCGACTTCTCCTCGGTGGACATCGGCGTGGGCACGAGGTCGCTGCGGTCGCTCAGGTGGCGGCTGCCGAGCAGGAACTGGGCCAGACCCAGCGCCATGCCGAGCGCGGCCAGCGCGAAGCCGAAGTGCCAGTTGACCTTCTCGCCGACGGTGCCGATGATCAGCGGCGCGGCGAAGGCGCCGGTGTTGATGCCGACGTAGAAGACGGTGAAGCCGCCGTCGCGGCGCGGGTCGTTCGGACCGTCGTAGAGGTGGCCGACCATCGTCGAGATGTTGGCCTTCAGCAGACCCGAGCCGAGGGCCACGAGAGCCAGGCCGACGTAGAAGACGCCGGCGGCGGGGATCGCCAGGGTCAGGTGGCCGAGCATGATGATCACGCCCGCGAGGGCGACCGTCTTGCGGGGACCCAGGACGCGGTCCGCGAACCAGCCGCCGGGGAGGGCGAGCAGGTACACCAGCGACACGTACACCGAGGCGATGGTGATCGCGGTCGCCGCGTCGAGGTGCAGGCCGTTGGGAGCGACGAGGTACAGCGGGAGGAGAGCCTTCATGCCGTAGTAGGAGAAGCGCTCCCACATCTCGGTCATGAAGAGTGTGGCCAGTCCGCGGGGGTGGCCGAAGAAGGTCTTGTCGGAACCGGGGGTGCCCGGAGTCACCGAGTCCTTCGTCAGGCTGGACGCCATGGTCGTTCCTTGCTGGTCGGGACGCGCTATCGGAGCGAATGCGCGCCCGGTGGGGGGCGGCCGGCACCGGCCGGACCGGACGTCCACCCCACGCCCACGGGGAGTCCGCCCCGGGTCGCGGGGCGGCGGACGACGGTCACCGGGATCCATGCCTCTGCGCGCGTCGATGCGCTGTGAGGCCCGGCCACAGGTCATTCCTTTCGAGGCCGGCGAGAACCGGCCCGCACACAAAAGTGACCCTCAGCGTCAATTGCCGCCAAAGGGCCTCAAGGTGCTACAGGCGTGCATTCACCATACGGCAGGACAGAGCGGGAAATGGAAGGACTTGAGACACGGATCACAGGTGTCGCTGCAACCGCAGGCGCATTTCCAAGGTTCCTCTCAGGATCGCACCCCGAAGACGCAGGTTCGTGCCAGGCCTCGGGGAGGCGGTGTGAAGGATCCGGGGCGGTGCGGCGACGGCGGGTCCCACCGGACGAGTCCGGCATGTCCCCAGGTAAGAATCACAGCCGCCGATCACACTCCGGCTCAGGTCTTCCGCGGACTACCATCAGCTCATGACCCGTGTACTGCTCGCCGAGGACGACGCGTCCATCTCGGAACCGCTGGCCCGCGCCCTGCGCCGGGAGGGTTACGAGGTCGAGGTGCGCGAGGACGGCCCCACCGCGCTCGACGCCGGTGTCCAGGGCGGCATCGACCTGGTCGTGCTCGACCTCGGCCTGCCCGGCATGGACGGGCTGGAGGTGGCCCGCCGGCTGCGCGCCGAGGGCCTGGCCGTCCCGATCCTCATCCTGACGGCACGCGCCGACGAGGTGGACACCGTCGTCGGACTCGACGCGGGCGCCGACGACTACGTCACCAAGCCCTTCCGGCTCGCGGAACTGCTCGCCCGCGTCCGGGCCCTGCTGCGGCGCGGCGCCGCCGAACCGCAGCAGCCGCCCGCCACCCACGGCGTGCGCATCGACGTCGAGTCGCACCGCGCCTGGATGGGCGACGAGGAGCTCCAGCTCACCGCCAAGGAGTTCGACCTGCTGCGGGTCCTGGTGCGCGACGCCGGCCGGGTCGTCACCCGCGACCAGCTGATGCGCGAGGTCTGGGACACCACCTGGTGGTCCTCCACCAAGACCCTCGACATGCACATCTCGTGGCTGCGCAAGAAGCTCGGCGACGACGCGGCCAACCCCCGCTACATCGCGACCGTGCGCGGCGTCGGGTTCCGGTTCGAGAAGAGCTAGGGCCACGGCGCCGACCACTGCCGCCGGCGCCGGGGCGGGGCCGGGCGGCCGCGTGCACGGCGTCCGTCGCGGCTCCCGCGGGTGGGCGTCCGCGAGGCGTCGGGGCGAGGCGCGCGGTTCCCCGTGCCCCTGGCGGTCGCGCCACACTGGTAGTCACCAAGCCACCGGCCGGAGGGCCCCGTGCGTCGTCGTCTCATCCAGTCCACCCTCGCCGTGGTGCTCGTGGTGATCGCCGTCTTCGGCGTCTCCCTCGTCATCGTCGAGACCCGGACCATCAGCAACAGCGCCCAGGAGCGGGTGGACTCCGAGGCGCAGCGGCTGGCCAGCATCGTCGACAGCCGCCTGCTCAGCTCGGAGATCGTGGACGCGCAGATCCTCCGGGACCAGGTCGCGCAGGAGCGCTACGCCGAGATCCGCATCCCCGGGGAGCGGACCATCGAGATCGGCGCCAGGCCCACCGGTGAGGTCATCCGCGGCAAGGCCGACGGCGAGGAGGGCGAGACGGTCAGCGTCGAGGAGCCCCGCTCCTCCGTGACCCGGGAGGTCGGCCGCACCCTGCTGATCATCGGCCTTGTGGCGCTGCTCGCGGTCGTGGCCGCGGTGCTGCTCGCGATCCGCCAGGCCAACCGCCTCGCCTCCCCGCTCACCGACCTCGCGGAGACCGCCGAACGCCTGGGCTCGGGTGACCCGCGCCCCCGCCACAAGCGGTACGGCGTCCCCGAGCTGGACCGGGTCGCCGACGTCCTCGACGCCTCCGCCGAGCGCATCGGACGCATGCTGACGGCGGAACGCCGCCTCGCCGCCGACGCCTCCCACCAGCTCCGTACGCCCCTCACCGCGCTGTCCATGCGCCTGGAGGAGATCACCCTCACCGACGACCCCGACACCGTGAAGGAGGAGGCCAACGTCGCGTTGACGCAGGTGGAGCGCCTGACGGACGTCGTGGAGCGGCTGCTGACCAACTCCCGCGACCCCCGCACCGGCAACGCCGTCTCCTTCGACCTCGACGAGGTCATCCAGCAGCAGCTCGCCGAGTGGCGCCCCGCCTACCGGAACGTCGGCCGCGCGATCGTCACCTCCGGCAAGCGGCACCTCCGGGCGGTGGGCACACCGGGCGCGGTCGCCCAGGTGCTGGCCGCGCTGATCGAGAACTCGCTGATGCACGGCGGCGGCACGGTGGCGCTGCGTACCCGCGTCACCGGCAACCAGGCCGTCGTCGAGGTCACGGACGAGGGGCCCGGTGTCCCCGCCGACCTGGGGGCGCGGATCTTCGAGCGGACGATCAGCGGGCGCAACTCGACGGGCATCGGACTGGCGGTGGCCCGGGACCTCGCGGAGGCGGACGGCGGACGGCTGGAGATGCTCCAGACCCTGCCGCCGGTGTTCGGCCTGTTCCTGTCGCGTACGCCGCTGAAGAAGGCGGCGGCGGTGACGCCGGAGGACGAGGAACCCACGGTCCGGTAGTGGGGGACGGAACCCACGGTCCGCTAGCGGGCGACGGAACCCACGGTCCGGTAGCGGGGGACGGAACCCACGTCCGGTAGCGGGGGACCGCCGGTGGTGCGCCGGGGTCGGGTCAGCCCACGCGCTGCCGGGTGCGGGGCTTCCTGGTGACCGCCTTCTCGAGGAACGACTCCGCGCTGGCCACGGCCTCCTTGGCCGGCAGTGCCCGGAACACCCACGTGCGGTACGACCAGAACCGGAACAGCGTCGCGACGCCGATGCCCACGAACTTGAAGATGTTGCTCTGCAGCGGGCTGTCCCAGCCGAAGCCGTACGTGGCCGTGTAGAGCACGCCGTTCTCGATGACCAGCCCGACCAGGCTGAACAGCAGGAACAGCACGAGTTCCTTGGTGCGCCCGCTCTTGTCGCGGTCCCGGTAGGTGAAGTACCGGAAACCGACGTAGTTGAAGACGATCGAGACGACCGTGGCGATCACGCTCGCCCGCACCACCTGCAGGTCGGTCGTGTGCCGTACGAGGTTGAACACGAGGAGGTTGACCAGCACCCCGACCCCGCCCACCGCGCCGAACTTCGCGATCTCGCGCGTCAGCCGGTCGAGGCGCTCGCGCGCCGCGCTGCGGGGCGTCGGGGGCGCCGTATGAAGCCCCGAGGAACTACGTTCCATGGCTGTCCAGGCCCCCGTCTTTCGGTTTCGTCAACCCAGCCATGCTAACCACCCCCTTCCGCAAACACCTGTGGATGAGGTCACAGGGCCGGGAAGAGTACGGAAACAGGTCGGCAAGAAGCCGGGAAACGACCGGTAAGAGCGCAGTCCGTGACCGCGCGGGGCCCCCGCGGGAGGCCGGGGCGAGGAGCGGAATCCGGCCGCCGTGGCGTGGCCGATACCCTGGGGGCGTGACGTTTCCGGTAGTCGGCATGGTCGGCGGTGGCCAGCTCGCTCGTATGACACACGAGGCGGGCATCCCGCTCGGCATCAGATTCAAGCTCCTCAGTGACACCCCTCAGGATTCCGCGGCGCAGGTCGTCGGCGATGTCGTCATCGGCGACTACCGCGACCTCGACACGCTGCGTGACTTCGCGCGGGGCTGCGACGTGATCACCTTCGATCACGAACACGTCCCGACCGAGCACCTCAGGGCACTGGAGGCGGACGGCATCCCCGTCCGCCCCGGCCCCGACGCGCTCGTGCACGCCCAGGACAAGGGTGTGATGCGGGCGAAACTGGTCGCGATCGGTGTGCCGTGCCCACGGCACCGCCTGGTGAGCGACCCCGACGACGTGGCGGCCTTCGCCGCGGAAGGGGACGGCTTCCCGGTCGTCCTCAAGACCGTCCGGGGCGGCTACGACGGCAAGGGCGTGTGGGTCGTGGGCTCCGCGGCGGAGGCCGCCGAGCCGTTCCGCGCGGGCGTCCCGGTGCTCGCCGAGGAGAAGGTCGACTTCGTCCGCGAGCTGGCCGCCAACGTCGTACGGTCGCCGCACGGCCAGGCCGTGGCCTACCCGGTCGTCGAGTCGCAGCAGGTCAACGGCGTGTGCGACACCGTGATCGCGCCCGCCCCCGACCTGGACGAGGCGCTGGCGCTGCGGGCCGAGGAGATGGCGCTGCGGATCGCGAAGGAACTCGGTGTCGTCGGCCACCTCGCCGTCGAGCTGTTCCAGACCCGCGACGGCCGCGTACTCGTCAACGAACTCGCGATGCGCCCGCACAACTCGGGCCACTGGTCGATGGACGGCGCGATCACCTCCCAGTTCGCCAACCACGTCCGGGCCGTCCTCGACCTCCCGCTCGGCGATCCGCGTCCGCGCGCCAGGTGGACGGTCATGGTCAACGTCCTCGGCGGGGACTACCCCGACATGTACTCCGCGTACCTGCACTGCATGGCCCGCGACCCCCAGCTGAAGATCCACATGTACGGCAAGGACGTGAAGCCCGGACGCAAGGTGGGCCACGTCAACACCTACGGCGACGACCTGGACGACGTGCTGGAGCGCGCCCGTCACGCTGCCGGCTATCTGAGAGGCACGATCACCGAATGAGCCCTGTAGTTGGCATCGTCATGGGGTCGGACTCCGACTGGCCCGTCATGGAGGCCGCCGCCCAGGCCCTCGACGAGTTCGAGATCGCGTACGAGGTCGACGTCGTCTCCGCCCACCGCATGCCCCGCGAGATGATCACGTACGGCGAGCAGGCCGCGGACCGCGGGCTCAAGGTGATCATCGCGGGCGCGGGCGGCGCCGCCCACCTCCCGGGCATGCTGGCCTCGGTCACCCCGCTGCCGGTCATCGGCGTCCCGGTCCCGCTGAAGTACCTCGACGGCATGGACTCGCTGCTGTCGATCGTGCAGATGCCGGCCGGTGTCCCGGTCGCCGCCGTCTCGGTCGCCGGCGCCCGCAACGCCGGTCTCCTCGCCGCCCGCATCCTCGCCGCCCACGACGAGGAACTCCTCGGCCGGATGCGGGAGTTCCAGCAGGACCTCAACGACCAGGCCACCGAGAAGGGCAAGCGGCTGCGTTCCAAGGTCGAGGCGGGCACCGGCGGCGGCTTCGGCTTCGGGAAGTGACGCGGATGACCTCGCTCGACGAAGCCCGGGCACTCCTGCGCGAGTTCCCCGTCGCCGACGGGCACAACGACCTGCCCTGGGCACTGCGCGAACAGGTCCGCTACGACCTCGACGCCCGCGACATCGCCGTCCACCAGAACGCGCACCTGCACACCGACATCCCGCGTCTGCGTGAGGGCGGCGTCGGGGCGCAGTACTGGTCGGTGTACGTCCGCTCGGACCTGCCCGGCGCGGTCCCCGCGACGCTGGAACAGATCGACTGCGTACGGCAGCTCATCGCCCGCCACCCGGCGGACCTGCGCGCCGCGCTCACGGCCGCCGACATGGAGGCCGCGCGCGCGGAGGGCCGTATCGCCTCCCTGATGGGGGCGGAGGGCGGCCACTCCATCGCCAACTCGCTGGCCACGCTGCGCGCCCTGGCCGCGCTCGGCGTGCGCTACATGACCCTCACCCACAACGACAACGTGGACTGGGCGGACTCGGCGACGGACGAGCCCGGCGTCGGCGGCCTGTCGGCCTTCGGCCGCGCGGTGGTGGGGGAGATGAACCGCGAGGGCATGCTCGTCGACCTCTCGCACGTCGCGGCCACGACGATGCGGGACGCGCTGGACACCACGGCCGCGCCGGTGATCTTCTCGCACTCCTCCTCGCGGGCCGTCTGCGACCACCCGCGCAACATCCCGGACGACGTACTGGAGCGGCTGTCCGCCAACGGCGGCATGGCGATGGTGACCTTCGTGCCGAAGTTCGTGCTGCAGGCGGCGGTCGACTGGACGGCCGCGGCCGACGAGAACATGCGCGTGCACGGTTTCCACCACCTCGACACCACCGCCGAGGCGATGAAGGTCCACCGCGCCTTCGAGGAGACCAACCCCCGCCCGGTCGCCACGGTCGCGACGGTCGCCGACCACCTCGACCACATGCGTGAGGTGGCGGGCGTCGACCACCTCGGCATCGGCGGCGACTACGACGGCACGGCCTTCACCCCGGACGGCCTGGGTGACGTCTCCGGCTACCCCAACCTGATCGCCGAGCTGCTGGACCGCGGCTGGTCCCGGGCCGACCTGGCCAAGCTGACCTGGCAGAACGCGGTACGGGTGCTGGGCGTGGCCGAGGACGTGGCCCGTGACCTCCAGGCCACGCGGGGACCGTCCAACGCGACGATCGAGTCGCTCGACGGCTGACCGGGCCTCGTCGGCCTCGCCACCGGGGCCTCTCCGGCCCGCTCCAGGGACCGGGGAGCCCCGGTGGCGTACCCCCGAACGGCCCCACCCACCGGGAAGCCCCCCGGGCGCCGTGCGACGGTGACGGTACGGAGATCAGGACGATCACGCCGTAGCTCACGACGTACGGAGCCCGCCATGGCAGACCTCCAGGACGAACTGCACACAGCCCCAGAGGTCGACGCGCTCGACGACCCGTCCGAGCCCCCCGCGGACCCCTTCGCGGCGGAGCCCCACGCCGCCGTGTCCGACCCGGACGACGCCCCCCTGGAGCGGGCTCACGCCCTCCTCGCCGTGCACCCCGTCGCCGACGGGTACAGCGGGCTTCCCTGGGCGCTGCGCCACCTGCACTGGTTCGACCTGGAACTCGGCGAGTGCGCGGTCGACACGGACCTGCCGCGGCTGCGCGAGGGCCACGTGGGCGCGCTGTTCTGGTCGCTGCACCTGCCCGAGGGACTACAGGGCGAGCGGGCCGTCGGCGCCACCCTGGACCAGCTGGACCTGGTGAAGACGGTGGTGCGCAACCACCCCGAGGGGCTGCGGCTGGCCCACACCGTCGGACAGGTCACCGACGTGCGCAACTGCGGCCGCGTCGCCGTCCTGCTGGGGCCCGCCTCGGCCGCGTCGCTCGGCGACTCGCTGGGCATCCTGCGCTCCCTGCACGCCCTCGGGCTGCGCGTCCTGACGCTCACCGGGGCGTCCTGGGCGAGCGAGGAGGGGCTCACCCGCTTCGGCGAGGAGGTGCTGCGCGAGATGAACCGTCTCGGTGTCCTCGCCGATCTCTCCGGCGCCTCCGCGGACACGATCCGGCGCGTCCTCGGCGTCTCCAAGGCACCAGTGCTGTGCACCCGCTCCGCCGCCCGCGCCCTGCGCCCGCACCCGGCGAACCTCCCCGACGAACTGCTCGCCGAGCTGGGCACCGCGAAGGGCCTGTGCATGGTGCCGCTGACCGCCGAACAGACCGGCACGACCGTCCGGGACGTCGCCGACCACCTCGACCACGTCCGCGGGCTCGCCGGCCCGGAGTGCGTCGGCCTGTCCGGCACCTACGACGCCGGGACCGCTCACCCGTGGGACCTCCGTGACGCCTCCCGCTACCCGCACCTCGTCGCCGAGCTGTTCCGGCGAGGCTGGTCCGAGGCCGACATCGCCATGCTGACCTGGGGAAACGTGCAGAGGGTGCTGCGGGACGGCGACTTCACGGCCCGCGCCGCACAGATGCGACGCGAGCCGTCCACGGCCAAGATCAGCGAGCTCGACGGCTAGCGGGACCGGGGCGCCGGGCAGCCGGGTACAGCGGCGGTCAGGCCCGCTCGATCCGGCACAGGCAGAACGGGTGCCCCGCCGGATCGGCGTACACCATGAAGTCCTTCGTCTCCCGGTCCGTCAGGTCCAGTGGCTTCGCGCCCAGCGCCAGCACCCGCTCGTGCGCCGCGTCCATCTCCTCCCAGGTGGACCCGGCGTCGAAGTCGAGGTGGAACTGCTGCGCGTTCCGGTCGGCCCGCGGCCACTCCGGCGGGGTGAGACCGGGCGCCCGCTGGAAGGCGAGCCGTGGCCCGTCCGGGATCGTCAGAACGACCCAGTCGTCGTCCTCGGCCCGGGGCGTGCCGCCGCCGACCTCGGCGTAGAAGGCGGCGAGCGCGTGCGGGTCCGGACAGTCGACGACGACGGAACGCAGCCGGGCCACGGTTGCCATGGGGGTGTCCTTCCAGCTCAGGAGGCGCAGAGACAGAACGGGTGCCCCGCCGGATCCGCGTAAACCCGGAAGCTCCGCGACCGGTCCTCGGTGTCCAGCGGCTTGGCTCCGAGCGCCAGCACGCCCTTCTCGGCCGCGTCCAGGTCGTCGACCGTCAGGTCGAGGTGGAACTGCTGCGACGCGTCGGGCGCGGGCCACTTCGGCGGTACGTACCCGGGCGCGGCCTGGAAGGCCAGCGTCTGTCCGCCGGGCAGCTTCAGGTCCACCCAGTCCTCCTGCTGCTCGACGGTGCCGCCCAGCACCTCGGCGTAGAAACCGGCGAGCGCGCTCGGGTCGGGACAGTCCAGGACGACGTCACCCAGCTTGGCGAGTGCCATGACCTTCTCCTCCGTGGATGCGGTTGGTGCCTTGCCTGTCGTGGTTACCTGTAGGAGCGGGTAACCAGTAACCGTTACCGCATGCTTCCCTATCGGGGGTAACGTCGCAAGGGGATTCTGGAGGTAGCGTGCAGCCATGAGTGAGAGATCGCCGGCGCCGGGGGGCCTGGAGCTGGTGGAGTCCCTGGTCAACACGCTGGACCTCGAGTCGGAGGCCGACTCGCTGGACACGGCGGAGGGCCGGGCGCGTCTCGGGCTCACGCAGGACGAGGTGCCGGGGGCTCGCGAGCTGCGCGAGTCGCTGCGCGCGGTGCTGCTCGCGCACGCCGGCCACCCGCCGCACCGCGAGGTGACCCCGCTGGGCGAGCTGCTGGCCGGGGCCCCGCTCCTGGTGGCGGTCGACGCCCGGGACGGCTCCGCCAGGCTCGGCCCCGCCGACGGACGCACCCTGCTGTCCCGGGTCGCGGCGGCCGTCGCGGAGGCGCTCGTCGCGGGCACCTGGAACCGGCTGAAGGCCTGCGAGGCCGTGACCTGCCACTGGGCGTACTACGACCGCAGCCCGGCCGGACGCGGCCGCTGGTGCTCCATGGCGGTGTGCGGCGCGCGCGCCAAGATGCGCCGGTACCGGGCCAAGTAGGCGCCTGTAAAGGGGAGTTGTCCGGCCCCCACGCACAGGTCACGCGGGTGGTGCAGAATGCAGCAAGACGCCGGTTCGGCCGACTGAGCCTCGGCCGAACCGGCGTCGCCCGCGCCGCGCGCCGCGACTACGCGGTCGGACGGCCCATCGCCCGGTACCTCCACCCGGCCCGCCGCCACAGCTCAGGGTCGAGCGCGTTGCGGCCGTCGAGGACGACCCGGGCCGCCGCCACCTCGCCCAGCGCCGCCGGGTCCAGCTCGCGGAACTCCCGCCACTCCGTCAGGTGCAGCACGACGTCGGCGCCCCGGACGGCCTCGACCGCCGAGTCGGCGTAGGCGAGGGTCGGGAAGAGCCGGCGGGCGTTGTCCATGCCCTTGGGGTCGTAGACCGTCACCTGCCCGCCCTGAAGGTGGATCTGCCCGGCGACGTTGAGCGCGGGCGAGTCCCGGACGTCGTCCGAGTCGGGCTTGAAGGTGGCGCCCAGCACGGCGACCCGCTTGCCCAGGAACGGGCCGCCCCCCAGCACCTGCCGGGCCAGCTCCACCATCTGGCCCCGCTGGCGCATGTTGATCGAGTCGATCTCGCGCAGGAAGGTCAGCGCCTGGTCGGCGCCCAGCTCACCGGCGCGCGCCATGAACGCCCGGATGTCCTTCGGCAGACAGCCACCGCCGAACCCGATCCCGGCCCGCAGGAACTTCTTCCCGATCCGGTCGTCGTACCCGATCGCCTCGGCGAGCTTGGCCACGTCGCCGTCCGCCGCCTCGCAGACCTCGGCCATGGCGTTGATGAAGGAGATCTTGGTCGCGAGGAAGGAGTTCGCCGAGGTCTTCACCAGCTCGGCGGTCGGGAAGTCGGTGACGACGAACGGCGTGCCCTCGCCCACCGGCGTCATGTACACCTCCCGCAGCAGCTTCTCGGCCCGCTCGCTGCGCACGCCGACCACGATCCGGTCCGGGTGCAGTGTGTCGTCGACCGCGAAGCCCTCGCGCAGGAACTCCGGGTTCCAGGCCAGCTCGGCGTCCTCGCCGGCGGGCGCGTGCTCGGCCAGGTAGGCGGCCAGCCGGTCCGCGGAGCCGACCGGCACGGTGGACTTGCCGACGACCAGGGCGGGGCCCCTGAGGTGGGGCGCGAGCGAGGCGATGGCGGCGTCGACGTAGGACATGTCACAGGCGTACTCGCCGTGCCGCTGCGGGGTGTTCACGCAGACGAAGTGGACGTCGCCGAACTCCCCGACCTCGGCCCAGTCCATGGTGAACCGCAGCCGCCCGCTGGACCCCTCGATGCCGGCGACGTGCTTGCGCAGCAAATCCTCCAGGCCGGGCTCGTACATCGGGACCCGGCCCTGCTGGAGCATGTCGATCTTCTCGGGCACGACGTCGAGCCCCAGCACCTCGAACCCGAGCTCGGCCATGGCGGCGGCGTGCGTGGCGCCGAGATAGCCGGTGCCGATCACGGTGATCTTGAGGCTCATGGATACTCCAGAGGGGGACGTCTTTCGGTGCGGTGCCTGATCCTAGTAGGGGCATGACCGAGCCCCACGACGGGCAACTTTTCCCTTGTCGCCAAGCTCACGTATCACTCGCGTGGGCGGGCCCCTAAAATTTGGGTTACTTAACGGTAATTAGCGTGAGCGCAGCAGCGTCTTTGGAGCGTGAGACACCTTGGCCGGATCGGCTGACTTCGACCTGTACCGCCCGTCCGACGAGCACGACATGCTCCGCGAGGCCATCCGCGCGCTGGCCGACGCGAAGATCGCGCCGTTCGCCGCCGCGGTGGACGAGGAGGCACGCTTCCCGCAGGAGGCGCTCGACGCGCTGGTGGCCGCCGACCTGCACGCCGTCCACGTACCCGAGGAGTACGGCGGCTCCGGCGCGGACGCCCTGGCCACGGTGATCGTGATCGAGGAGGTCGCCCGCGCCTGCGTGTCCTCCTCCCTGATCCCCGCGGTGAACAAGCTGGGCTCGCTCCCGGTGATCCTCTCCGGCTCGGAGGACCTGAAGAAGAGGTACCTGTCGCCGCTCGCGAAGGGCGACGCGATGTTCTCGTACGCCCTCTCCGAGCCCGACGCGGGCTCCGACGCGGCCGGCATGAAGACCAAGGCGGTCCGCGACGGCGACCACTACGTCCTCAACGGCGTGAAGCGCTGGATCACCAACGCGGGCGTCTCCGAGTACTACACGGTGATGGCGGTCACGGACCCCTCGAAGCGCAGCAAGGGCATCTCGGCCTTCGTCGTCGAGAAGTCGGACGAGGGCGTCTCCTTCGGCGCCCCCGAGAAGAAGCTCGGCATCAAGGGCTCCCCGACCCGCGAGGTCTACCTCGACAACGTCCGCATCCCGGCCGACCGCATGATCGGCGCGGAGGGCACGGGCTTCGCGACGGCGATGAAGACCCTCGACCACACCCGCATCACCATCGCCGCCCAAGCCCTCGGTGTCGCCCAGGGCGCCCTGGACTACGCCAAGGGCTATGTGCGCGAGCGCAAGCAGTTCGGCAAGCCGATCGCCGACTTCCAGGGCATCCAGTTCATGCTCGCCGACATGGCCATGAAGGTGGAGGCGGCCCGCCAGCTGACATACGCGGCTGCGGCCAAGTCCGAGCGCGGCGACAGTGACCTCACCTTCCAGGGCGCGGCCGCGAAGTGCTTCGCATCGGACGTGGCGATGGAGGTCACCACGGACGCGGTCCAGCTGCTCGGCGGGTACGGGTACACCCGGGACTACCCGGTCGAGCGGATGATGCGCGACGCGAAGATCACCCAGATCTACGAAGGCACGAACCAGGTCCAGCGGATCGTGATGGCGCGGAACCTGCCGTAACAGGGTCACCGCGTGACGACAGCCCCCGGCGTGCCGCCGGGGGCTGTCGTCACGCAGGGCGTCAGGCGACCTCTGTCGCCCCAGTGGTGTCGTCCGCGCGGATCGTCGAGGTCATCCGCTTCGCCGCGGTGGGCCGCGAGCGCCGGCTCCGATCCCGTCCGTCCTGTGGCGGAGGTGGTCCGACGGGCGTAGGACGGTAGGGCAAGGGGCTCCCCCCGAGCCCCCTCACCCCCTGGAGGAGCCATGCAGCAGCCCACCACGGCCACCATGAGCAAGGAGATGCAGGACTGCGTCGAGGCGTGCATGTCCTGCCACAGCGTCTGCGAGGAGACCATGAGCTCCTGCATGCAGATGGGCGGACAGGCCCAGATGCAGATCATGCGCGCGCTCATGGACTGCTCCGAGATGACCCGCATGTGCTCGGACATGATGATGCGCCGCTCGCCCATGGCGACCGAGATGTGCGCGTTGTGCGCCCGGGCCTGCGACATGTGCGCGGAGGCGTGTATGTCCATGCCGGACGACCCGCAGATGATGCGCTGTGCCGAGGCGTGTCGCCGTTGCGCGGACATGTGCCGCTCGATGGCGGGCGCCGCCACCACGATGTGACCCACGCCGGAACGACGTCGGGGGCACCCGGAAGGGTGCCCCCGACATGTCACCGGTCCGGGAAGCCGTCGCGCAGGATCTGCCGCGCCGTCCTGCTTCGCGCGTCGGCGAGCTCCGCGGCGATCCGTCCCTCGCGCTCCTCGCCTGTCACCACGGCCGCGGGGTGGACCGGGCCGGTGAGCAGGCCCGTACGCCGCAGATGGGTCGGCGGATGAGTCGCGTCGACACTGTGTCCGCGCAGCGCGCCGACCCGCCGAAGGCGCTCGTACTCGTACTCCGGGATCGACGCCATGTGCACGGCGAGCCGCTCCCACAGTCCCTCCCCACGGTCCTGGTCGCCGGCCTGTCCGGTACGGCGCGCTCCGCGCAGAGCGGCCTGGTTGGCCTCGCGCCGCAGCGTCGTGGCGGCGGAGTCCACGACCAGCAGCCGGTCCATGAGTTCGACGGCCGCCTCGGTCGACGCGGCCCGGGCGGCGACGCGGTCGGCGAGGTACTCGGCGCGCTGGGCGGCGCGCATGGTCAGCCGGTCGAGCAGCCGCAGGACGCCGGTGACGAGCAGGCCGGGCACGAAGCAGGCCAGGTTCACGACCAGTTGGACGATGTTCGGCTTCGGGGTGAGGGCGAAGTAGTAACGCCAGGCGGTCAGTGAACGGCAGGCGGTCGCGACGACCAGCCCGTGGCGGCTGTCCCCGTTGCCGTAGTGGCCGAGCTCGTGGACCAGGAGGGCGATTCGCTGCCGCGGCGGGAGGATCTGCCACAGGGGCAGCCCCAGCGTCAGCAGCCGGCGCCCACGGAGTCCGTACGTCGTCACGCTCGCGTTGAGTTCGGCGTCGACCGCGATCGTGTCCACCCCGCGGGTACCGGCGACCAGTGCGGTCTCGTCGATCAGCGCGAACAGCTCGGGGGCCGTCTCGCGGCGCAGTACCGGCTCGTCCTTCGGCAGCCGGGGCAGGCGCGGCCGCAGACCCCATGCCAGCGCGAGCGGAAACAGACCGAGCGCCATCGAGATGCCGCCCCAGCCGCGGACGATCCACCAGATCCCGGCTGCGGCGAGCACGAGGGTCAGCGCGTGCACGGCGACTGCGATGGTGTAGGCGAGGAGGGCGGAGGCGTCCCGTCGCGCTCGCAGTTCCACTCCGCCGGTCACCTCGGCGAGCAGCTTCTCGCCGTGCCGCCGGGCCAGTGTCCGACGTGCGCGCTCCAGCCGCCCCTGCCGTTCCTCGGGTCTCACCGGATCGACGTTCCACTCACAGCCGGCACACCAGACGGTGAAGCGGTTGTCCGCCCGGATCTCGGCCCCGCACCGCGGGCACGGCTGGGTCGTCTGCTCAGCGACGACGGCTCCCGGTAAAGCCCTGCTTTCAGCTCGTCCCGGGTGGAGGGGAGGGATGCAGGGGAGGGCCGCCGCGACCGGCGGCGGCCCTCCGGAGTCACGTCAGCTGCCCGACACCGTGACCTTCTCGTCGTTGTTCAGCTCGTTCACCAGCGTCTTGACCTTCGCCTTGTCCCAGACGAGGTTGCCGCCGGTGGAGCCCGAGATCGGCATGTTCATGGAGGTGCCGTCGCCGCCGTTGACGCCCTTCATCGCGAAGAACATGGACCCCAGGTCGTACAGCCCCATGTCCTTGTCGACGATCAGGGAGTCCAGGCCCGCGCCCATCGTCGGGTAGAGCTTGAAGGGGTTCAGCACGGTCGACGGGGTCGCCACCTGGTGGGCGAGGGCCGCCAGGAACTTCTGCTGGTTCTTCGTGCGCTCCAGGTCCGAGGCCGCGAAGGCGTGCCGGGTACGGACGAAGGCGAGGGCCTCCTCGCCGTTCAGCGTCTGCTTGCCCGCCTTGAAGTCGGCGCCCGAGTACTTGTCCTTGAAGGCCTTGTCGATGGTGATGTCGACGCCGCCGACCGCGTCCACGATGCTCGCGAAACCGGCGAAGCCGATCTCCACGTAGTGGTCGATGCGCAGCCCGGTGTTGAACTCGACGGCGCGCACCAGCAGCGTCGGGCCGTCCTCCGCGTAGGCCGCGTTCAGCTTCGTGTGCCGGCCGCTGCCCTTGAACGTCTTGCCGGACTCCGAGCCGACGTACGTCGGGATCTCCACGTCCGAGTCGCGGGGGAGCGAGATCAGTGTGTCGCCGTTGCCGCCGACGTGCAGGATCATCATCGAGTCGGTGCGCTTGCCGCCGGCGGAGCCGGTGTGCAGGTTCTTCTTGTCCGCGTCGGACAGGCCCTCGCGGCTGTCGGAGCCGACGATCAGGTAGTTCGTACCGTCGCCCCCGTCGGGCCGGTCGATGACCTTCGAGAGGTCGACCTCGCGCTTCAGCTTGGAGTCGGCCCAGAAGTAGGTGCCGACGGTCGTCACGACCAGCACCGTCACCACGGTGATCGTCGTCCACTTGATGCGCCGGCGCCAGTCCGGCGCGGGGCGGGGACCACGTTCGCCGGGACCGGCCGGTCCGCCGGGTCCGCCGCCGCCGGGGGCGCCGTAGACGTGGCCCGTGTTGTAGCCGCTGTCGTAGGTGTCGCCGGAGCCGTCGCCGTAGCCGTAGCCGCCGTGGCCCTGGCCGTCGACGTACGTCGGCTGCTGCGGCACCCCGGCCCCGTAGGGCGGCGCCGCGGGGTCGCCGCGGCGAACCTGACGCATGACGCGGGCGCTCTCGGGCTGCGCGTTCGCGCTGCCGCGTCCGTAGCGGTTGTCACGGTTGTCGCCGGACCGTCCCTGGGGCCAATCGTTCATGGGGCCCAGTGTGCAGGGCAGTGCGGGGTGCCTTACAAGGTTCGTCGGAAAATCAGGGCAGTGCTGTTGCCAACCTGACACAAATTCCCCGAATGTCGCCTCGGCATAAGGTGGGGGCCATGACAGACCAGGTCTCCGCCGCGCAGTCGGCGGTCGAGGACATTCCCGGCAAGCCCACTTCGGCGTCCCGCACCACGCTCAGCCACATCATGACCCACGCCGACACCAACCTCCTGGGGACGGTGCACGGGGGCGTGATCATGAAGCTGGTCGACGACGCGGCCGGCGCGGTGGCGGGGCGGCACAGCGGTGGGCCCGCGGTCACCGCGTCCATGGACGAGATGGCGTTTCTGGAGCCGGTCCGCGTCGGCGACCTCGTCCATGTGAAGGCCCAGGTCAACTGGACCGGCCGGACCTCGATGGAGGTCGGCGTCAGGGTCCTGGCGGAGCGCTGGAACGAGTCCACCCCGCCCACCCAGGTCGGCTCCGCCTACCTGGTCTTCGCGGCGGTCGACGCCGACGGCAAGCCGCGCCGGGTGCCGCCGGTGGTCCCGGAGACCGAGCGGGACGAGCGCCGCTGCCAGGAGGCCCAGATCCGCCGCACCCACCGCCTGGCCCGCCGCCGGGCGATCATGGAGCTACGGGAGAAGCGCGCCGCCGAGGGCCTCGCGGACTGAGGCCCGCGGCCCCCCGTCCGTACCGCCGTCCCTCACGCGCATCCCACCTGGTCGCCCGTGGTGACCCCGAACTCGCCCTGGGACGGATCGTCCGCCCGGACCTTCCGCACCTGCCTGAAGTCGGTCCCCGCGACAACCTTCAGTACGGCTCCCTGGCCCTTCACCGCCCGCAGCTCGCTGCCCGGCAGCGCCGCCGACAGCGACTTCGCCGAACGGTCCCAGCGGGGGTCGTAGGCGACGACCGTCCGCCTGGCGGTGTGGTCCGGCGAACGGGTCGGCACCCGTGTCGTACGGAAGCCGGTCGCCGCCAGCGCCGCGTCGACCCGCTTGCCGAGCCCTTCCGTGGGGGTCCCGTTCTCCACCTGGACCCGGATCTGCTGCGGGGCCACCTCCACCCGCACGGCGCGGCTCCTGGGCCGGTGCACGGCCAGGGGCCGGTCCTCGCGCAGCGCCCGGAAGAGGCGACCGGCCTTGTCCGGGTCCCACTTCAGCGTCGAACCGACGCCCTTCACGAGGAAGCCCATCTGCCCGATCGGCACCGTCGTGAACTCCGAGGAGGAGGGCGAGAAGTTCCGCATCGCCCGCCCGAGGTCCAGCAGTTCGTCCGTGCCGAAGCCCTTGTCGGCCCGTACGGAGCCGAGCACCGCCTGTGTGACGTCCCGGAACCTCATCGGGTTCAGCAGCACGCCGGAGGAGGTCGACCGCTCGATCAGACCGGCCAGGAAGCGCTGCTGGCGCTGCATACGGCCGAGGTCGGAGGCGCCGTCGACGTGCCGCGCGCGGACGTACTGCAGGGCCTGTCCGCCGCGCAGGGTGTGCCGGCCGGCCGGCAGGTCCAGGCCGGTGTAGGTGTCCTTCAACGGTTCCGCGGTGCAGATCGGAACGCCGTCGAGGACGTCGACGGTCTTCATGAAGCTGGTGAAGTCGACCTCCAGGTAGTGGTTGATCTTCACGTGGGTCATGTCCTCGACCGTGCGCACGGTCAGCTGCGGACCGCCCTCCGCGTACGCCGCGTTGATCTTGATGGGGTGACCCTCGTGCTGCTTCCCGGTGACCTGGTCGACGTGCGCGGGCGTCATGGCGTACGAGTCGCGGGGCAGGCTCACCACGCTCGCGCGCTCCCGGTCCTCCGAGATGTGCACGATCATGATCGTGTCGGTGCAGTGGCAGGGGGCGCCGCCGAGCCGGTACTTCCGCCGGTCCTGCGCCGTGATGCGGTCGCGGCCGTCGGTGCCGACGAGCAGCACGTTCATGCCGTTCCCGGCCTGCGGCCGGTTCTTCATGTCCTTGAACGGGTCCACCCGTTCGATGTCCGCGTCGAGGCTGGTGACGACCGCGTGCCCGATGCCGGCCGAGGCGAGCACCACGACGGACAGCGTGGTCACCGCCCGCATGGCCCAGCGGGGCTTTTTCCGCCGTACGGGCGGATGCGGCGCACCGGCGGGCCTGGGGCGCCGCTGCGCTGGTCGGGCGGGAGAGCCGGGCGGCGTGGGCATGGGGGAACACCTCCGCGAGGGCCGTACGTGGGATCCTGAGCACCGTAAGCCCATACGATCTGCAGCCCGGGCGGCGCTCCGGGCGGCGCGCACCGGTGTCCCCCGTTCGCGGTAACGTGATCCCCCTATGAACGCCAAGCCCGACGTGCGTCTCCCCGCCGTTTCTGTGATCATGCCCGTCCTCAACGAGGAGCGGCATCTGCGCGGAGCCGTCCAAGCGATCCTCGCGCAGCAGTACGACGGCGAGCTGGAGGTCGTGATCGCCCTCGGTCCGTCCACGGACCGCACGGACGAGATCGCCGCCGAGCTCGTACGAGAAGACGCGCGCGTCCACACCGTGCCGAACCCCACCGGCCGCACTCCCGCCGCCCTCAACGCCGCGATCAAGGCCTCCCGCCATCCGGTCGTCGTCCGCGTCGACGGGCACGGCATGCTCTCGCCGAACTACATCACCACCGCCGTACGGCTCCTGGAGGAGACCGGCGCGCAGAACGTCGGCGGCATCATGCACGCCGAGGGCGAGACCGACTGGGAGCACGCCGTCGCCGCCGCCATGACCTCGAAGATCGGGGTCGGCAACGCCGCCTTCCACACCGGCGGCCAGGCCCAGCAGGCCGAGACGGTCTACCTGGGTGTGTTCCGGCGCGAGGCGCTGGAGCAACAGGGCGGCTACAACGAGGAGTTCATCCGCGCCCAGGACTGGGAACTCAACTTCCGCATCCGGGAGGCGGGCGGGCTGATCTGGTTCTCGCCGGAGCTGAAGGTGTCGTACCGGCCGCGGCCGAGCGTGAAGGCCCTGGCCAAGCAGTACAAGGACTACGGCCGCTGGCGGCACGTCGTCGCCCGCTACCACGAGGGCTCCATCAACCTGCGCTACCTCGCCCCGCCGACCGCCGTGTGCGCGATCGCGGCCGGCCTGGTGGTCGGCCTCGCGCTCACGCCCTGGGGCCTGGTGGTCCCGGGCGGCTATCTGGCGGCGATCGCCGCCGGCTCGGCGCTCACCGGCAAGGGGCTGCCGCTCCGGGCACGGCTGCAGATACCCGTCGCGCTCGCCACCATGCACATGTCGTGGGGCTGGGGCTTCCTCACCAGCCCAAGGTCACTGGCGAAGCGGGTCATCGCGTCCCGGCGCCCCGCGGTGCTCAGCTCCAACTGAGCACCGCGGGACGGCCGTTCGAGGCGGTCGCTACCAGCGGTAGGGCTTGTACACGTCCATGCACTTGTCCTTCTCGGCGCCGTTGATGGCGTCGGCGTTGCTGGGCAGGTCGCCCGCCTCGGGCGCCGCCTGCTTCGGGTACGTCGTCCCGGTGCGCCAGTCGGCTCCCACGACGAGCGTGACCCCGGAGACGTCGGTCGACTTCTTCACCGAACTCAGCGGAATCTTCAGCGACTTGGCGACCGCCTGGGCGTCGCCCTCCAACTCGGCGCTCGGGTAGCGGACGACGGTTTCGTCCTCGGACAGCCCGGCCGTGGTGTCCGTCGCCGCCCTCGTGAAGCCCTTCTCCGCCAGCCGCTGGGCGAGCTCCCTCGCGCGGCCGGAGACCGGGCCGAGCGTGGAGGTGGCGGTGGCGTTCCGCACCGCCACGCCGATCTCGCCGTCCGCCGCGGCCGGGTCCTCGGACACCTTCTCCTTGTCCGAGCCCTTCGCGTCCTTCGCGTCCGAGGCCTTGCCCTTGTCGTCGAAGGACACGTCGTCGCGGAGCATCTCCCACACCTTCTCGGCGTTGGCTCCGTCCGGCACCACGTGGTTGATGTTCTCGCTGTCCTCGACGACCGGCATGGTCGTCATCGTGATGCGGTCCGTCGGCACCGTCTTCAGCTGCATGCCCAGGTCGAAGAGCTTCTTGACCGTGCCGATCTCCTCGGAGACCGTCAGGGACTTCGTGGCCGACTCGGCCAGGTTCATCAGCCGGCCGGTGTCGGTGAAGACGTTCTGGCTCTTCAGCGTGCGGATCATCGAGTTCATGTACATGTGCTGGGCCCTGGCCCGCAACAGGTCGCTGCCCCAGGCGTGCCGGGTGCGCAGCCACTGCAGGGCCTGCTTGCCCTGGACCTTCTTCGAGCCCTTCGTCAGCTTCAGACCGGAGCCGCCGGACACGCCGGGCAGCGGGCGGTCCCACACGTTCTGGTTGACGCAGACCTCGACCCCGCCGATCGCGTCCGCCATGCTCACCACGCCGGCGAAGTCGATCGTCATCCAGTGGTCGATGTAGACCCCGGTGAGGTTCTCCCAGGTGGCCAGCGTGCAGCCGGCGCCGCCGCGGCCCAGCGACTCGTTGATGATCCGGTTGGTCGCCGGATACGTGTCGCCCGTCTTCGGGTCCGTGCACTTCGGGATGTCGACCCGGGTGTCGCGCGGAATGCTCACCACGGCGGCGCTCTTGCGGTCCGCGGACAGATGGATGAGCATCTGTACGTCGCCCAACGGCGGGCTGTTCCGGTCGTTCTTGCCGCCGCCCAGCGCCACGTTCGCGTCGGAGGCGCGGCTGTCGGAGCCGATCAGCAGGATGTTGACGGGGGTCTGCCCGGCGGCGTTCGCGCCCGTCTTGCGGGCCTTGGAGTCGCCGCTGCTGCGCTGGCCCTTCTCGATGTTGCTGTTCAGGTGCTGGTAGTAGAGGTATCCGGCGCCGGCCGTGCCGAGTATCAGGACGGCCAGTGTCGACGCGGACCATCTGAGGACCCGGTGTTTACGGCGCGGCGCCACCCGGCGTCTGCCGTGCCTGCCGTCGCCCCCGCCCTCACCACCCGCGCCGCCGCTTCGCCGTACGGGTTCTCGACCGTGCCGAACGCCTTGGCGCGTCCCTTCCCCCTGCACACTGTTCTGCGTCACTTTCCCCGTCCTCCCCACCCCTGGTCGCGTCCGAAGACATGACCTCGCGCCCATGGAACAGGCCTGCCGTACGTTCTCTTAGACGTACGGCAGGCCCGTCAGGTCACATCACGAACTCAACTGGCGCACTTGACCTCGTCAGCCGTGGACTTGTCCACGTCCGGCGCGTCCGACGTGGCGTTGAGCTTCACGCCGGCGCCCTTGAAGTCCTTGCCCAGGGTCAGTGTCATCGTCGGCAGGCCCTGGGAGTTGGTCACGCTCTCGCCCGCCTTCATCGCGGAGCCGGACAGCCCCAGGATGGCGGCGAGCCGCCGTGCCTGGTCCGCCTGGTCGGGAGCGTACTCGAGCCGCGTCTTCGACAGGGCCGCCTCCGCGTTGCCCGCGTTCTCCGACTTGGTCACGCCCTCGTCGTTCTGCAGCCAGGCCAGGGTCTCCTGCGCGCTGCCGGCCGCGGCACCGCCGTTGAGGATGCGCACCCGCACCTCGGAGGCGTCGGACTTGGTGCCCTTGAGCCGGGCCGCGATCGCGGCCTTCTCCTTCTTCTTCTGCGCCTTCACCGCGGTCAGGGACACATCGTCCTTGATCGTCTCGAACAGGGCGGGGGCCTTGGCCTCGTTGACGACGACCGTGGCCTTGACCTTCTCGGCCGGGTTGTCGAGCACCGGCACCGTGGTGAAGGACAGGTTCTTGGTGTCGAGCTTGCCCAGCTCCAGCCCCAGGTCCTTCAGCTTGCCGATGCTGTCCAGCTGGGAGTCGACGGTCAGCGCCTTCGTGCCGGCCTCCGCCAGCTTGATCATCTTCGTGGGGCTGGTGAGGGTGTCGTTCGACTTCAGCTTGCGCATGAGCGAGCTGAGGAACTGCTGCTGGATCTGGATCCGGCTCAGGTCTCCGCCGAAGCCCACCGAGTGCCGGGTGCGTACGAAGGCCAGCGCCTGCTCACCCTCGATGTTGTGCGTGCCCTTGGACAGCTTCAGGTGCGAGTCCGGGTCGTCGATGTCCTTGGCCAGGCACACCTCGACGCCGCCCACCGCCGAGGTGAGCGTCTTGACCGCGTTGAAGTCGGCCACGATGAAGTTGTCCGGGGTGATCCCGGTCAGCTCCGTCACCGTACGCATGGTGCAACTGGGCGTACGGTCGTCCTGGCCGAGGCTGGTGTTGAAGCGGACGTTCTCGGTGCCGCCGATGACCTTCTTGCTGCCGTCCTCCTGCGTGGTCTCGCAGTCGGGGACGTTCACGATCAGGTCGCGCGGGATGCTGAGCGCGGTCGCGTTCGTGCGGTCCTTGGAGACGTGCAGCAGGATCGTGGTGTCGGCGTGCCCCACGCTGCCGGAGTCGCCGTAGCCCTTGTTGCCCGAGCCGGTGCGCTTGTCGGTGCCGATCAGCAGGAGGTTGATCGCCTTGTCCTTGCTGAAGCCACCGGTGCTCGCGCCGTCGTCGGACACGGACTGGATGTTGCCGTTGAGGTGCTCCAGGTAGAGGTACGCCGCTCCGGCGGTACCCACCAGCACGAAGGCCATGATGCCGCCGGTCCACAGCAGCGCCTTCTTGGCCTTCGACTTCTTCTGCACCGGCCGGCGTCCGCGCCGGCCCGGCAGCGGCTCCTCGGGCGCACCGCGCCGCCGGCGCTGCGGCGGCACCTCACGTCCGGGAACCGCCTCGGTGTCGCGCCCCGGTGCGGCCGTGCGGCCGCGAGCGCCGGCACCGACCCCGGCGGGGGCAGGTCTGGCCGCCCTCCGTGGCCCGGGCACCGCCGGTTGCGGTGCGGAAGGAGCCAGTCGCAGTTCGTATTCGCCGGTGTTCGGGTTGATTACCCACTGGTCTGCGGGGTCGATGTCGTCCGCCCGCCCACGGCCTTGCGCGTCCACGGTTGTCTGAATCCTCCGTCGGGGCCACGCGGCGCCTGTCCCCCCTAGGCGCTCGGATCTCGGTCAGAGAGTGCACGACCCCAGGTCGGTCCTTGCGGCCGGGTGCACCGGATCGCTCACACTATCCGCCCAGTTCAACGTTCAGGGACGCCAGTGACAAATTCCACGTCCCTACACCCGGGCAATTCGCCCATTTTATTGGACATTTGTTCGTTGCCTTGGCTATGCTTTTACCCGCAGGAGTCGTCGGCGGCGTTGTTGCCGCGGAACGTGGGTGCCGGTGACGTGTCGGCCGCGGGCTGACCGGGCCGCTTTGGGGGCGACTTCGCGTCCCGGTGCATACCGTCTCGGTAGTCCCCTTCGTACGCGCCGTAGTCGTACGATTGCTCGTACGACCCCTTGTTCAGGCTCTCGTACGAGTTCTTTTCGGTTCCTCCAGCCGAATTGCGGCCTTTTGCCGCGGAATCGGGCGGAGCCCCCTTCGTGACCACCACCGGCGCGTCCGCGCGCAGCTGTTCGAACAGTCTCTGCGCCTCCGGTTCCACGAGTTGGTCACGATTGGCGTTGTAGACGTACGACTCCCTCGGCACCGTCAGGAATTGCACATGTTCGGCGGGAATGTCGCGCACGCCGCGCACGAGTTCGTACAGACCGCGCAGACTCGCCAGATCCGGGTCGGTCGTCAGTGACGACGTCGCCGCGTCCAGCACGGGATAGAGCCGCACCGGATTCAGCAGGACGTCATTGCTCTGCACCTTGTTGACGAGTGCGCCGAGAAACCGCTGCTGACGGTCCATGCGGTCGGTGTCGCTGCCGTTGCCGAGGGACTTGCGGGCCCGGACGTACCCGAGTGCCTGCTCGCCGTCGAGCAGTACCCGGCCCGCCGGCAGCCGCAGTTTGGCGGCCTTGTCGCGGATCGGCTCCGTCAGGCACACCTCGACGCCGTCGAGCGCGTCGACCATGTCCTTGAAGCCGTGGAAGTCGATGACCATGTGGTGGTCGACGCGGATGTCCGTGAGCTTCTCCACGGTCCGGATCGTGCAGGCCGAACCGCCCACCTGGAAGGCGTAGTTGAACATCGCGAACATCGGCTCGGTGCGGGTGCCGTCCGGGCGCCGGCAACCGGGCACGTCCACCATCAGGTCGCGGGGGAGCGAGACGGCGGTGGCGCTGTGCCGGCCCGCGGACAGGTGCAGCAGGATGGTCGTGTCGGACCGCTCGGTCCCGGAGTCCCGCCCGTAGCGGTCGTTGCCGTCCCCGGCGCGCGAGTCGGACCCGATCAGCAGGATGTTCTGGGCGTCCCGGACGAGCGAGGTCGGCCGTTCCTTCTCGTACCGCGCGAGCTCGTCCGCGGCCGCGTCGTCCGCGGTGATGTTCCCGTCCAGCTTCGCGTACACCGCCCAGCCGCCCGCCACGGCCGCCGTGACCAGTACGGCCACGCCGAGCCCGGTCCACCGCACCCACCGTCGCCGACGCCGGCGTATCAGCCCCCGCCCGCTCGCGGACGCCCCGGCCCCCGGCCCGAAGGTCCCTTCAGTGCCCCGGCGTCCGGAGGCGGTGCCCTCGGTGTCGGTCACGTCTGGATCCCACCCCTCATGGCGTGTGAGCGTCTCGGGCGTGTTGCTCCTACGACCATGGCGCGAACGCGGTGCGGGGGGTGGGTGGAACTGGGCCGAACGGGGGACCCGCCGGGGCTGCTACCTGGCCGTCGCGGTCACCCGCTCGCTCTCGATGCGCTTGGCCAGCGTCTCCTCGCCCACCTGCTCCAGATGCCGGCACAGCACCACCGACCCCCCGGTGGCGAGCGGCGCGTACAGCCCGGCGCAGAGCCCGCCCCAGCTGTCGTACGGCAGCCCGGACAGCAGCCTGGACCCGGGTCCCGTCAGTCCCAGCGCGGTCGCCTCCGCCCCGGCCCGCTCGACGACCTCCGCGCCGCTGAACTCGCGCCCGGCCACGATCAGCGCGGGCTCCTCCGGGTCGACCGGCGCGTACGGCGCGAACCGGTCACCCTGGCCCGGCACCTCGACGGCGTAGTCGGCGAAGCCGGCCGGCGGCTGCGGGAACCGCCCGCCGAGCGGCCGCAGGGCGAGCGCGATCCGCTCCCCGCCGCACGCCCGTGCCGCCTCCAGCGTGTCCGGCCCGCTCACCACGATGTCGGCCGCCGCCGGATCTCCCGCCACGTCCGCGATCACGCCCACCGAGGAACACGCCAGCAGCCACACCGCCGTCTGCCAGTGCGCGGGCAGCAGCAGCGCGACCCGGTCGCCGGGCTCCGCGCCCAGGTCGCCCTGGAGGAGGTTGGAGGTCTTGGCCACCCAATTGGCGAAGGTGGCCACGGACAGTTCGACGCGTTCGCCCGTGGCATCGTCGTAGAAGGTCACCAGGGGGCGTCCGGGGTCCGCGGCGAGCGCGGAACGCAGCAGGTCGGCGGGGGTGCGATCGGTGGCGTTCACCCGCAGAAGCGTACGCGGGCGGGCGGCCGAGCACCCAACCCCGGGGCCACCGGTTCGGCGGAACGACAGCCAACGGCCCGTCAATTCCCCGATGGACAGAAATGTATGACTATGTCCAAGATCAGGGGCATGCGTGGATTCCTTGCTTCCTCGATCGGCGTCACCTGCGCGGCCGTTCTCGCCCTTCCGTCGGTCCCGGCCGCGGGAGCGGTCCCGACGGCCGGACGGGCGGCCGAGCCGCATGTCGCCGGTATCCCCGGCAGCACCCAGTCGCTGCCCCTCGCCCCCCTCACCCACGACCGCTCCCTCGGCGCGGCCACCGCACAGGGCCTGTTCCGCCAGGACGTGCGCCACTTCTCGATGGTCGGCGTCATCTGGGACAACCCGGACACCGAACTGCACGGCCGCGTCCAGGTCCGCACCCGCGCGGCCGGAACCGACGCCTGGTCCGGCTGGCAGGACGTCGAGACGCACAACACCGAACACGCCGCCGACCCGGACACGGCCGAGCGCTCCTCCGGCCGGGTCCGCGGCGCCACCGCACCGCTGTGGGTGGGCGACTCGGACGGCGTCGAGGTGCGCGTGCGGGCGGCCGACGAACGCCGCACCGAGGAGACCGGCCGTGGCACCCGAACCCTGGCGGCGACTTCCCCCCTTCCCTCGGGCCTGCGTCTCGAACTCGTCGACCCCGGCGACGAGGCGCCGGCGCAGCACGCCCCGGTGGACGCCTCCCGCACCGGCACGCTGGACCTGGAGACGGCCGAGTCGCTCTCCGCCTCCGCCGCCAACGTCGACCTCGCCCCGCTCGGCACCACCGAGATCCCCGCGCTGGACGAGCGCGAGACCGAGCAGGAGCTGTTCGCCCTGCGCGCCGGTGAACTGACCGAACAGCAGCGGGCGAAGCCGTACATCGGACCGCGGCCGCGGATCGTCACCCGGCGCGGCTGGGGCGCGAACGAGAAGCTGCGCGAGCGGGGCTTCGTCTACACGAAGAAGGTCAAGGCGGCCTTCGTGCACCACACGGCATCCGGCAACGGATACCGCTGCTCACAGGTCCCCTCCGTCATCCGTGGTATCTACCGCTACCACGTCAGGAGCATGGGCTGGCGCGACGTGGGCTACAACTTCCTCGTCGACAAGTGCGGCACCGTCTACGAGGGGCGCGCGGGCGGCGTGGCGAAGCCGGTCCTCGGCGCGCACACGCTCGGCTTCAACAGCAACAGCATGGGGATCGCCGTGATCGGCACGTTCGGTTCCGCCAAGCCGCCCGCCGCCGCCGTCACGGCCGTCGCCCGGCTCACCGCGTGGAAACTCGGCCTGTGGGGGGCCAATCCGCAGGGGAAGACATATTTGAAGTCCGGCGGTGGCAATCTCTACCGAAAAGGTAAGAACGTACGACTGAATGTGATCTCCGGCCATCGGGACGGCTTCTCCACGGAGTGCCCCGGCCGGCAGCTCTACCGCAAGCTCGGCACGGCCCGCTCGACCTCGGCCCGCTACCAGGGGCGCTAGGCGGGCGGACGGAACCGGACGGGACAACGCTGTCCGGTCCGGTTCAGGTGAACGGCCGGGGGAGCGTTCACCGCCGTCGGGGGGCAAGGGGCGGGTCGCCGCACTGCCGTCGAAGGCACCACACGAGGTTCTGCATACACTGGCCGGCCGAAAGACAGTTCGGCCGGTCCCGGCAGGAAGCAGAGACGACAGGTGACAGAAGCGATCCTCCTGGTCGGCGGCAAGGGCACCCGACTGCGTCCCCTCACGGTGCACACGCCGAAGCCCATGGTCCGGGCGGCCGGGGTGCCGTTCCTCACGCACCAACTGGCGCGAGCGAGAGCGGCCGGCGTCGAGCACATCGTCCTGGCCACCTCGTACCTGGCCGAGGTCTTCGAACCGTACTTCGGCGACGGCTCGGCGCTGGGACTCCACGTCGAGTACGTGACGGAACGCGAGCCCCTCGGCACCGGCGGCGCGATCCGCAACGTCGCGTCCCGGCTGCACTCGGGCCCCGACGACCCGGTGCTGGTGTTCAACGGCGACATCCTGACCGGCCTGGACATCAGGGCGCTGGTCCACACGCACGAGACGACCGGCGCCGACGTC
Source organism: Streptomyces sp. NBC_00289 (assembly GCF_041435115.1). Taxonomy (NCBI): domain Bacteria; kingdom Bacillati; phylum Actinomycetota; class Actinomycetes; order Kitasatosporales; family Streptomycetaceae; genus Streptomyces; species Streptomyces sp. NBC_00289. Next base: position 6,083,687 of record NZ_CP108046.1, read on the forward strand.
TCCCTGCACCTGACCCAGGTGACGGACCCACGGGCGTACGGCCTGGTCCCGACGGACGAGACGGGCCGGGTGACGGCGTTCCTGGAGAAGCCGCAGACCCCCGAGGAGATCGTCACCGACCAGATCAACGCGGGGGCGTACGTCTTCCGCCGCTCGGTCATCGACACCATCCCGGTGGGCCGCCCGGTCTCCGTCGAACGCGAGACGTTCCCCGACCTCCTGGCGGCGGGAGCCCACCTCCAGGGCATGGTCGACTCGACGTACTGGCTGGACCTCGGCACCCCGGCGGCCTTCGTCCGCGGCTCGGCCGACCTGGTCATGGGCCGCGCCCCGTCCCCGGCGGTCCCCGGCCGCTGCGGCGACCGGCTCGTCCTGCCCACGGCGACGGTCGCCCCCGACGCCAAGCTGACGGGCGGCACGGTGGTGGGGGAGGGCGCGTTCGTCGCGGAGGGCGCGCGGGTCTTCGGCAGCACCATCCTCCCCGGCGCCGTCATCGAACCAGGCGCCGTCATCACCGACTCCCTCATCGGCACCCGCGCCCGCGTCGGCCAGCGGTCCGTGCTCACCGGCACGGTCATCGGCGACGGCGCGGTCATCGGCGCGGACAACGAACTGAGGGAGGGCGCCAGGATCTGGTGCGACGCCCGCATCCCGGCGGGTGCGGTGCGCTTCTCCTCGGACCAGTAGAGGTCCCTTCAGCCCGTCCGGCGTTCGAGGACGAGGCCCTGCGGGCCGAAGCGGGGTCTGCGGGCGCACCCCCAGGGACGGGCCGGGGCGGCGGGGGCGAAAAAGACCTCGCCGTCACCCCGCCCCGGCCGGGCCGGTCACAACAGCCCGATGTCCCACTTCGGCATCTTGGGCACCCGCCGCTGTGGAGTCCGCCCGCTCAGCAGAATCAGCCGAGCCGCTCGATGCCGCTGTCCCGCATACGGCTCCAGCAGCTCCAGCATCAGGGCGTCGTCCGCGTCCCGGTCCCCGGCCAGCGCCCACCCGACGATCCCCGGCAGATGCACATCCCCGACGGTCACCGCGTCGGGCGCGCCGTGACTGCGCTGCACGGTCTCCGCCGACGTCCACGGCCCGATTCCCGGCACGACCTCCAGCCGCGCCTGCGCCGCCGCCGGTTCCATCCCCACCGCCTGCTCCAGCCGCGCGGCCACCCGCACGGCCCGCAGGATGGTCGACGCCCGCTTGTTGTCGACGCCGGCCCGGTGCCACTCCCACGACGGAATCAACGCCCACGTGCGTGGCTCCGGCACCACGCACATCCGCTCGGGAGCGGGCCCCGGCGCCGGCTCCCCGAACTTCCGCACGAGCAACCGCCACGCCCGGTACGCCTCGTCGGTGGTGACCTTCTGCTCCAGGATCGACGGAATCAGCGACTCCATCACCAGCCCGGTCCGCGTCAGCCGCAGCCCCGGCCGGCGATGCCGGGCCAGCGCCACCAGCCGGTGCCGCGGAGCGAACGCGGACGGATCGTCCTCGGCGCCGAGCAGACCCGGCAGCCGCTCCAGCAGCCACTCGGCGCCCGGCCCCCACGCCTCGCCCCGCACCTCACCGCCGTACGCGGCGACCCGCAGGGTTCCGGGGCCCGCCGGTGTCCGGCTGGTCCGCCACACGGAGCCGTCCGGCATCGCACGGAAGGTCGGATCCCCGGGTCCGCGTCTCAGCGGCCCGAGCACCAGCCCGAGATCGAGCGGCCCGTCCGGTACCCACGCCCGCACCCGCCCGGGGCCGGCGGCCTGCCGGGGCACGCCCGGGGGTACGGCGACATGCCCGCCGCGCACGGTAGTACGGCTGGGCCGGGGAGCGAATCGTCCTGCCACGGCTGAGGTCCTAGGGGAGCGGAAGGCCCCCGGTGAGTAGGGGGCCCTATGAGAGTAGGCGTACGCGCGCGTGGGTCACCGCACCTCGATGAAAGCTCCCGCCTCCCGCTCCGGCCGGGGCCGCGGTTCCCCGGCCGGATGCCCGACCGCGACGGCGCCCATCGGATCCCAGTCCGCCGGCAGTTCCAGCACCTCGCGTACGACCTCCCGGCAGAACATCGTCGACGACACCCACGCGGACCCCAGGCGTTCCGCGGCCAGCGCGACCAGGAAGTTCTGCACCCCGGCGCCCGTGGCGACGACGAACATCTCCCGCTCGGCCGCGTCCCGCCGCGCGTCCCCGTAGGTGTGCGAGCCGTCCATGACGAGACAGGGCACGACGAGATACGGCGCGTCGCGCAGGACCTCGCCCCGCCGCACCCGCTTGGCGATGGACTCCTCGCTCTTCCCGTCCCGCCGCAGGTCGGCGATCCAGGCGTCCCGCATCGCGTCGAGCAGACGCGTCCGTGACTCCCCGGACTCCAGCAACACGAACCGCCAGGGCGTCGTGTGGTGCGGTGCCGGTGCCGTCACGGCCGCGGCCACCGCCCGCCGTACGGCCCCCGCGTCGACCGGTTCGTCGGTGAAGGCCCGGACCGTACGCCGCTGGGTCACCGCCTGCCGGATCGCCTCGGAGGTGCCCAGCCGGAACATGTCGTCGCGGGCGCCGCGCACCATGACCCGCGCCCCCTCGCCGCCGTCCTCGGCGACCACATGGGGCAGCCCTCGGACGACCGCGACGGGCAGTCCGGAGGCCTTGCCCTTGACGAGGTCGCCCGCGGCGGCCAGCTCGTCCGCCGTGGCGACGACGGTGGCGGCGAGCGGATTGCCGTACGCGTCCGTGCCCCCGCGCAGATCGTCGAGCACACGCACGCCCGCGGCGCCGATCGCCACGTCCGTGAGCCCGGCGCGCCAGGGCCGCCCGAACGTGTCGGTGACCAGGACCCCGACCTCGACGCCGAGAGCCGCCCGCAGGCCGTCGCGGATCGCCCGCGCGGACCCGTCCGGGTCCTCGGGCAGCAACAGCACCGTGCCGGAAGGGGTGTTGGAGGCGTCGACCCCGGCGGCGGCCATGACGAGCCCCTGCCGGTTCTCGACGATGCGCAGCGCACCGCGCCGCGCCACCACCCGGACGGTCTCGGCGTCGATCGCGGCCTCACGGTCGGCCGCCTCGACGACCCGACCCTCGGCCTTGGACACGATCTTCGAGGTCACGAGCAGCACGTCACCGTCGGCCAGCCCGGGCTCGGCGGCGGCGATCAGCTTGGCCAGGTCGTCCCCCCGCGCGATCTCGGGAAGGCCGGGCACCGCCCAGACGCGGAAACCGGAAGGGGCGCTCACGGGACCCGCACCTCCTCCGCCAGCCGCAGCGCCTCGCCGGCCATCTGCGCGGCCGCGTCGACGTCGGTCATCATGAGCGGCACGGCCCGGCACCGGATCCCGGCCGCCTCGACCCGCTCCACCGTGCCCGCGTCGACGGTGTCCACGAGCCAGCCGTCGAGGAGCCCCGAGCCGTAGTGCTCGGCCACCGCGGCGGCCGTCGACTCCACGCCCACCGCCGCGAGCACCTTGTCGGCCATCCCGCGCACGGGCGCGTCCCCGACGATGGGGGACAGGCCCACCACCGGCACCCCGGCGTCGGCGATCGCCTCACGGATGCCGGGCACGGCCAGGATCGTGCCGATGGAGACGACCGGGTTGGACGGCGGGAAGAGGACGACGTCCGCCGCCGCGATCGCCTCCAGGACGCCGGGCGCCGGCTTGGCCTGCTCGGCACCGACCGGCACGATCGCCCCGGCCGGCACGGCGGCCCGCAGCCGCACCCAGTACTCCTGGAAGTGCACGGCCTTGCGCTCGCCGTCCACGTCGACCGCGACATGCGTCTCGACCCGGTCGTCGGTCATGGGGATCAGTCGTACGCCCGGCTTCCACCGGTCGCACAGCGCCTCGGTCACCGCGCTCAGCGGATATCCGGCGCCGATCATCTGCGTCCGCACGATGTGGGTGGCGAAGTCCCGGTCACCGAGCCCGAACCACTCCGGCCCGACGCCGTACGCCGCGAGCTCCTCCTTGAGGTGGAAGGTCTCCTCGGCCCGACCCCAGCCCTGCTCCTCGTTGATGCCGCCGCCGAGCGTGTACATCACCGTGTCGAGGTCCGGGCACACCTTCAGCCCGAAGAGGTGGATGTCGTCCCCGGTGTTGCCGATGACGGTGATGTCCGCGTCCGGCACGGCCCGCTTCAGACCGCGCAGGAACCGGGCACCACCGATGCCGCCTGCCAGAACCACAATGCGCATGGGCCAAGTCTTGCAGGCGGGTAGGACAACGCGTCAGCCGGTCACGACGTCAGCGCCTCACGCGGTGACGACGTCCACGTCCTCGTGGGTCGCGGGTGCCGCGCAGGCGGAGCGCCCGGAGTGCATGGGCATCTCGGTCAGCCCCGGGTAGTAGACGTGCAGGCTGACGGCGGGCTCGAGCGCGTCGTTGACCACCTCGTGGACATATCCGGGAGCGAACACCCGCTGCGCCCCGGCGCACAACGCGCGCGTGCCGCGCTCGGTGCGCTCGGTCAGGGCGCCCTCCAGGACGGTCAGTACGCCGGAGGAGCGGCCGTGGTCGTGCAGTCCGCTGCCCTGTCCCGGCACCCAGCTCAGCAGCCACACCTCGTAGCCGGGGCCGGTACGCAGCCGGTGGTACCAGCGCGTCGTCGCGTCGTACCGGACCAGGTGCGCCCACTGGGAGCGGTCCGCGGCGATGGCGCGGGCCAGGCCCACGAAGTCGGCCACGGTGGCCGGGTGCTCGCGCGGCGGCTGGAGGAGGTGCGGGACTTCGAGGATGTCGCCGGCGATCTGGAGGTCGCTGTCGCTGTTCATGGGTGCGGTGGTTCCTCGGCGGGAGAGTGCTGGGGTGTCGCAGGTCGTTCCGCCCGGGTCACGAGCGGGAGGAGCCGCCTCGGTGGGCGGAGTGCAGCCGGAGCGCGGTGGGGCTCAACAGCTGGGACAGCAACAGCTACAGCGAGCGCGGGCAGCACCGTGGGACCCGGCGGTGCGGGTCGAGGTGAGGGCCGAGTGCGCGAGCATGCCCACAAGGACATCGGTTCACACCTTCACTGTCAACTCGGCGCCGGTCCATGGGACGAGTTTCACCTCATCCGGTCCACCTCTCAGGTGAAAGGTTTGTTCAGGCGCCACCCGGGACACATGGCGCACAACCGGGCGCACAAGCCCCGACGCGATCCCGTGATCCAACTGTGATCCAGTTCGCTTCGGCGCGCGTGTCGGAACGAGATCGACGTCCTGGGCGTCTTCCTCCGCACAGCCGCGGAATGGCTCTGTGCGGTCGGCGATCCTTCCGGGCCTCGTCTGCCTGTCAAGGTTTATGCCGATTTGAACACTTTCTGCTAGGCCTTGGTTCCGCAGAGTGAATAAGGGGCCCAATAGCAGATCTCGGCTTGACTCGCTCGGAGCAGCACACTTGTAATTTCACTCGTGTCGTTCAGCCGACATCGGTAACGGCTACATCACGGGGACGCGAAAGACAGACGAGGGGCGCACATGACCGAGCTGGTGCAGCAACTGCTGGTCGACGACGCGGACGAGGAACTCGGCTGGCAGGAGCGCGCACTGTGCGCCCAGACCGACCCCGAGTCCTTCTTCCCCGAGAAGGGCGGCTCCACCCGCGAGGCCAAGAAGGTCTGCCTCGCCTGCGAGGTCCGCTCCGAATGCCTCGAATACGCCCTCGCCAACGACGAACGGTTCGGCATCTGGGGCGGTCTGTCCGAGCGTGAGCGCCGCAGACTCAAGAAGGCCGCCGTCTGACCCGAGGGCACGCACCGCCCGTCCTACGGACTTCCGTCACGAACGGCCCGTCGCAAGTGGGTTATCCACAGGCGGCGGGCCGCCGTCATGCCCAGCCGATAGTGTGGTCGCTCGTCCGAGACGCACCGCTGCCCCCTGGGGGCACAGGCGTCCACCGCAGACCACCGAACCGGGGCCCGTACCTCGATGTCCGTGCACAGCCACACGGCAGCCCATCACGACAGCGCTGCCACACCCGAGTTTCCGCGTCATGTGGTGACCGCGGTCCTCGTCGCCCACGACGGCGCCCGCTGGCTGCCCGACGCCCTCGCCGGGCTGCTCGGCCAGGAGCGCCCCGCGCAGTGCGCGATGGCGGCCGACACCGGCAGCGCCGACGCCTCCGCCCAGCTGCTCACCGATGCCCTCGGCGCCGACCGGGTACTGCACCTCGCCCGGCGCACCGGTTTCGGTCAGGCCGTGGAGGAGGTGGGCCGCACCGCGCCCGTCCTCACCCCGGACGAGCTGCCGTACCTGAAGCGGCCGAGCGGCTGGGACCCCGTCACACGCACCTGGCGCGACGACGCCTACGACCTGCCGGACCTCCCCCACGGAGAACCGGTCCAGTGGCTGTGGCTGCTGCACGACGACTGCGCCCCCGAGCCCGACGCCCTGGCCCAGCTGCTGCGGGTCGTGGAGAACGAACTGGAGCTCGGCCGGGACGACGTGGCCGTCGTCGGCCCCAAGCTCCGCGGCTGGTACGACAAGCGGCAGCTCCTGGAGGTCGGCGTCACCATCGCCAACTCCGGCCGCCGCTGGACCGGCCTCGACCGCCGCGAACAGGACCAGGGCCAGCACGACCACGTCCGTCCCGTGCTGTCGGTGTCCACCGCCGGCATGCTGATCCGCCGCGACGTCTTCGAACAGCTCGGCGGATTCGACCGGCGCCTGCCCCTGATGCGTGACGACGTCGACCTGTGCTGGCGCGCCCAGGCCGCCGGCCACCGCGTCCTCGTCGCCCCCGAGGCCGTCGTACGCCACGCCGAGGCCTCCTCCCGCGAGCGCCGCACCGTCGACTGCGTGGGCCGCACCGCCGCCTCCCCGCACAAGGTCGACAAGGCCGGCGCCGTCTACACCCTGCTCGTCAACACGCGCACCGCCGCGCTGCCCTGGGTGCTGCTGCGCCTCGTCCTCGGCACCCTCGTCAGAACCGTCGCCTACCTCGTCGGCAAGGTCCCCGGCCAGGCCGTCGACGAGATCCGCGGCCTGGTGGGCACCCTGCTGCGACCCGAGCGGATCATCGCCGGGCGGCGCCGGCGCGGCAGCCCGGCCGTCACCAAGGACGAGCTGCGCCCCCTGTTCCCGCCGCCCGGCGCCACCATCCGCGCCACCGTCGAACAGTTCGCGGGCGACCTCTTCGGCAGCTCCGACGCCGAGGCCGCCGCAGCCGGACGGCACGGCGGCGGCATCGAGTCCGGACCCGGCGGTGACGACGCCGACTTCCTGGAGATCGAGCAGTTCGCCCGCCTCAAGCGCATCGCCCGCAAGCCCGGCCCGGTGCTCTTCCTGGTCCTGCTGCTCGTCTCCCTGGTCGCCTGCCGCGAACTCCTCGGCGGCGGCGCGCTCACCGGCGGCGCCCTGCTGCCCGCGCCCGCCGACTCCGCCGACCTGTGGTCGCGCTACCTGGACGCCTGGCACTCGGTGGGCACCGGCGGCACCCCGGCCGCACCCCCCTACCTCGCGCTCGTGGCGATGCTCGCCTCCGCGCTGTTCGGCTCCACCGGGCTCGCCGTCACCGTCCTGCTGGTCTGCTCCGTGCCGCTGGCCGGCCTCACCGCCTACTTCGCCTCCCGGCCGCTCGTCGAGTCGCGCCTCCTGCGCGCGTGGGCGGCCGTCGTCTACGCCTTCCTGCCCGCCGCCACCGGCGCGCTCGCCGGCGGCCGCATCGGCACCGCCGTACTCGCCGTCCTGCTGCCGCTCCTGGCACGCGCGGGCATCGCGGCAAGCGGACTGGCGAACGCCTCGGGCGCGCGCGGCAGCTGGCGCGCCACCTGGGCGTTCGCCCTGCTGCTGACGATCATCACCGCGTTCACCCCGATCCTGTGGCCGATCGCCCTGATCCTCGGCATCGTCGTGCTGGCCGTGCGCCGCGGCGAGATCATCGCCTACGGCCCGCGCTTCCTGGCACAGCTCGGCACGCCCCTGCTGATCCTCGCGCCCTGGTCCCTGTCGCTGCTCCCGTTCGGCTTCTTCCAGGAAGCCGGTCTGGAGTACGGCTCCTCGGCCGCCTCCGCCCTCGACCTGCTCGGCGCGAGCCCCGGCGGCCCCGGCACGGTCAACGGGCTGATGCTCATCGGCGTCGTCCTGGCCGCACTGGCCGCCCTGCTGCGCACCGAACGCCAGCCCGGCATCCTGGGCGCCTGGGCCGTCGCCCTGGTCGGCCTCGTCTTCGCGGTCCTGTCCAACAGCTCCACCTGGGCGGGCCCCGCCACCCTCGTCTACGGCCTCGCCCTCCTGGCCGCCGCCGCGCTGGGCGCCGACGGGGCACGCGCGCGTGTGGCCGAGCAGAGCTTCGGCTGGCGCCAGCCGGTGGCCGTGCTGATCGCCTTCGCGTCTGCCGCCGGCCCGCTGCTCGTCGCCGCCGGCTGGATGATCGGCGGCGCCGACGGACCCCTGGAGCGGCGCGACCCCGTGCAGGTGCCCGCGTTCGTCGCCGAGGAGAGCGGCACCCGCGACCAGGCGCGCACCCTCGTCCTCGACAGCGACTCCGCGGCCCACGTCGGCTACATGCTGGTGCGCGGCTCCGGCGCCCGCCTCGGTGACGCCGAACTCGCCGCCGCCGACGGCGAGAACGACAGGCTCGACAAGGTCGTCGCCAACCTCGTCGCCGGCTCCGGCGCCGACCAGGCCGACCAGCTCGGCGGCTTCGCCGTGCGCTACGTCCTCGTCCACAAGGGCGCGCCACGCGAGGTCACCCGCGTCCTGGACGCCACGCCCGGCCTGACCCGGCTCAGCCAGCAGGACGGCAGCGGACTGTGGCGCGTCAACCAGGAGGTGTCCCGCGCGGCCATCGTCACCGCGTCCGGCTCCGCCGCCCCGCAGCCCGTCGCCGCCGGCCCCGTCGACGTGCACACCACGATCCCGGCGGGGGGCGCGGGCCGCATCCTGCGTCTCGCCGACACCGCCGACGCGGGCTGGACCGCCACCCTGGACGGCAGGCCGCTCACCCGCACCACCGTCGACGGCTGGGCCCAGGGCTTCCAACTCCCCACGTCCGGCGGGCGACTGGACCTCACCTACGACGACCCGATCGGCCACACCGCCTGGCTGTGGACCCAGGGCGCCCTGGCCGTCGTACTCGTCGTGCTCGCCCTGCCCGGCAGGCGGCGCGACGTCGACGACGACCTCCCCGAGGAGCCGGCCGTGCCCGCCGAGCCCGTGGCCGGCGAGGGCCGCCGGGCCCGCCGGCTGCGCGCCCAGAGCGAGGCCGAGGAAGCCGTCCCGGACGAGGAGTTCCCCTCCCCTCCGCAGGAGGAGACCCCGGTGGTGGTCCCGCAGCAGCAGTCCTACGGCGAGTGGGACACCCCGAGCTACGCCGGCACCGACTACGAGACCTACGGCGGCCAGCAGTACCAGGGCACCCAGCAGTACCCGGCGGCCGGCTATGACCAGCAGCCGTACCAGGCGGACCCCTACCAGGCCGGCCAGTACGACCCGTACGCGTACGGCGGCCCGTCGCAGCCCGCGTACGACCAGCAGCCGTACCAGCAGGACTATGAGGGATACGAGGGGTACGAGGGCTACGACGCTCCGTACGACCAGCAGCAGCCGCAGCAACAACCGCCGCAGCACCCCCACGGCCCCGGCAGCGAGCGCCCCGACGGGAGTCAGCAGTGAACCGCACCACCCTGTCCCTCATCGCCGGCACGACCGCACTCGCCGCCGTCACCGGCTTCGCCGCGCTCAGCACCCCGGACGCCGCCGGCACGGACACCGCCAAGGCGGCCGCCGAACTGCCCGTGGAGCGCACCAGTCTGCTGTGCCCGACGCCCAGCACCTCCGACCTCGCCGAGACCTCGTACACGTCCTTCACGCCCGTCACGAAGGGCACCGGTAGCAGCGGCAAGGCCGAACTCCTGGCCGCGTCGGCGCAGTCGGCCGACGGCACGGGTGACAAGAAGGCCTCGAAGAAGACCGCGAAGCCCGTGCTGCAACCCAAGGAGCCCGGCAAGCCGGTCACCGAGGACACCTCCGGCGGGGACGCGCCCGCGCTCGTGGGCGTCGCCGAGGGGAAGTTGGCGCCCGGCTGGACCGTCCAGGAGACCACCGAGGTCGCCGCGGGTGCCGGCCGTGGGCTGCAGGGCGTCAACTGCACCGCCCCCGACACGGACTTCTGGTTCCCGGGGGTCAGCACGACGGCGGGCCGCACCGACTACGTGTACCTGACCAACCCGGACGACTCCGCGGCCGTCGTCGACCTCGAGCTCTACGGGAAGGACGGCGCCCTCAAGTCCACGGTGGGGGAGGGCATCACGGTCAAGCCGCACTCCAGCGAGCCGATCCTGCTGTCCACGCTCACCGGTGAGAAACAGACCGACCTCACCGTGCACGTGAACGTCCGCAGCGGACGCGTCGGAGCCGCCGTACAGGCCCTCGACGACAAGCTGGGCGGCGACTGGCTGGCCGCGGCCGCGGAACCGGCGGCTGATCTCGTCCTGCCGGGTATCCCCAAGGACGCCACCGCCGTGCGCCTGGTCGTCTTCACCCCCGGCGGCGCCGACGCCGACCTGAAGGTCCAGCTCGCCTCGCCGTCCGGCCTGATCACTCCCGCCGGCCACGAGACGGTGCACGTCAAGGCGGGCATGACCTCCGCCGTCGACCTGGGCGACGTCACGCGCGGCGAAGCGGGCTCACTGGTCCTGACACCGACGGACCAGCGCGTGCCGGTGGTCGCCGCCCTGCGGGTCCTGCGCGGCAAGGGCGACAAGCAGGAGACGGCCTTCATCCCCGCCACGAGCCCGGTCGGCTCGCGCGCGAGCTCCGCCGACAACAGCGCCAAGGGCACCACCCTGTCCCTCACCGCGCCCAGCGGTACGGCGCAGGTCAAGGTCACGGCCTCGGCGGGCAGCGAGGGCGGTACGGCGGTCTCCAAGACGTACACGGTCAAGGCCGGTACGACCCAGGACCTTCAGGCCCCGGTGCCGAGCGGCCTGAAGGGCACGTACGCGCTGACCGTCGAGCCGTTGTCGGGGGGCCCGGTCTACGCGGCCCGCACTCTGGCGGCCACCCAGGAGGGCGTCCCCGGCTTCACCGTCCAGACGCTGGCGGACGACCGGGGGACGGTGGCGGTACCGGAGGCGGACCAGGATCTGTCGGTGCTGCAGAAGTAGGGCGCGGACCGCCCGACGGCCGGGGCGGCTCGGCGTTCGCCGTACGGGACGCCCCCGCGGGCAGGGCGTCCGGAGCGGCCGGGCGTCCGGGCGGCAGGGCGTCCGGGGCTTCGCCGCCCCGGGCTTCTGGCGAGGCTTCGTTGCCCGGATGTCCGGTGACGCCACGACGCCAGGACGTCCCGCGACCGGCCCGCTCAGTCCTCGCCGTACCGGGGGTCCACCGTCTCCGGGGTCAGTCCCAGCAGCTCGGCCACCTGCTCGACGACGACCTCGTGGACCAGGGCCGCCCGCTCGTCCCGCCCCTTCGTGCGGATCTCGACCGGACGCCGGTACACGACGACCCGCGCGGAATGCCCCTCGCGCGCGGGCATCGTGCCGCCCAGCGGAACCCCCTCGTCGCTCCAGGTCTGGCCCGGCCCGTCCAGCCGCGGGACCTCCAGGACGAGGAAGTCGATGTCCGCCAGCTGCGGCCACCGCCGTTCCAGACGCTCCACGGAGTCCTGCACCAGGTCCGCGAAACCCTCGGCGCGGCTCGCGGCGAGTGGTACCTGGGGCGGGGCGATCGGGCCGCGCATGCCCCGCCCATGGCGGTCACGGCGGCGGGGCCCGAGGCCGGCGGCAGGGGGAGGTACGGGGTTGTCCATCACTGGTGAAGCGTAATCCTCGCCGGACCCGGGTGCCCGACCCCCACGCGGCAGCGAGGGCGAGCTCCGGCCACCTCGCACTCCGTGACGCCGATTGACCATTCCAGCCAAGGTTGGGCTCGATTCCGTATCTCTCCGCGACCGTCGATATGGCGGCAATTGACGTGCTTTATATGCAACAGTGACCGCTCCCAAGATCGTTCGACCCCTCGGAACGCGGTGTCCGCGCAGGTCAGCGGGATGCGCCTGGACAGGTGTGTGGGGTGTTTCACAGCCCGACACGGTGGGGTGACCTGGAGGGGAGTCGTCGCGGCCCGCTCAAGAGTGCGGTACCGTCCAACGTCGTGAGCCCTGTACGTCGCTGTTCGCGAACCGCTTGCGGCCGCCCCGCCGTCGCGACGCTGACGTACGTCTACGCCGACTCGACCGCGGTCCTCGGCCCGCTCGCCACCTACGCCGAACCCCACTGCTACGACCTGTGCGCCGAGCACTCCGAGCGCCTCACCGCGCCGCGCGGCTGGGAGGTCGTCCGGCTGCTCGACAGTTCCGCTCCGGCCCGCCCCAGCGGCGACGACCTGGAAGCGCTCGCCAACGCCGTGCGCGAGGCGGCACGTCCCCAGCAGCGGGCGGCCGACGCCGGTCGCGGCGGGGCCCGGACGGTGGACCCGATGGAGGTCGCTCGCCGCGGCCATCTCCGGGTGCTGCGCTCGCCGGACAACTGAGCCCGTTCTCACCGCTGTTGCGGTCCGCGAGGCGAACCTGTCGCACAGGCTCCGCGCCAACACCGTTCTGACCTCAGGTTACGTCTGTGGGTCCACTCGGCACACGCACAGCGGACTGCCGGTCCCTACGGGTAGTTTGGGGCGACTGACAGGACTTAGGGAAGGTTGGCCGTGGCTGCTGATCTGTCGCAGATCGTGAAGGCGTACGACGTTCGCGGGGTGGTCCCGGACCACTGGGACGAGTCGCTGGCCGAGCTCTTCGGGGCGGCCTTCGCCCGCGTGACCGGCGCGCACGCGATCGTGACCGGCCACGACATGAGGCCCTCGTCCCCCGGCCTGTCGCAGGCCTTCGCGCGCGGGGCGGCGGCCCAGGGTGTCGACGTGACCGAGATCGGCCTCTGCTCCACCGACCAGCTCTACTACGCCTCGGGCGTCTTCGACCTGCCCGGCGCCATGTTCACGGCCTCGCACAACCCGGCCCAGTACAACGGCATCAAGATGTGCCGCGCGGGTGCGGCTCCGGTCGGCCAGGACACCGGCCTCGCGGAGATCCGCCAACTCGTCGAGACCTGGGCCGACTCGGGCGCACCGGAACCGGCGGAGAAGACGGGCACGATCACGCGGCACGACACGTTGGAGGAGTACGCGGCCTACCTTCGCTCCCTCGTCGACCTGACCGCGATCCGCCCCCTCAAGGTCGTCGTCGACGCGGGCAACGGCATGGGCGGCCACACCGTCCCCACGGTCTTCGCCGGCCTGCCGCTGACCCTCGTGCCCATGTACTTCGAACTGGACGGCACCTTTCCGAACCACGAGGCCAACCCCCTCGACCCGGCGAACATCGTGGACCTCCAGAAGCGGGTCCGCGAGGAGGGCGCCGACCTCGGTCTCGCCTTCGACGGCGACGCCGACCGCTGCTTCGTGGTCGACGAGCGGGGCGGCCCGGTCTCGCCGTCCGCCATCACGGCCCTGGTGGCCTCGCGCGAGCTCGCCCGGAACGGCGGCAAGGGCATCATCATCCACAACCTGATCACGTCGTGGTCCGTGCCGGAGGTGGTCAGGGAGAACGGCGGCACACCCGCGCGCACGCGCGTGGGCCACTCCTTCATCAAGGCCGAGATGGCCCGCACCGGCGCGATCTTCGGCGGCGAACACTCCGCCCACTACTACTTCAAGGACTTCTGGAACGCCGACACGGGCATGCTGGCCGCCCTGCACGTCCTCGCCGCCCTGGGCGGCCAGGACGGCCCGCTGTCGGGCCTCGTCGCCCAGTACGACCGCTACACCGGCTCCGGCGAGATCAACTCCACCGTCGGCGACCAGGCCGGCCGCCTCGCCGCGATCCGGACGGCGTACGAGGGCATCGAGGGCATCGAACTGGACGGGCTGGACGGGCTGACGGTCGCCGCCGCCGACTGGTGGTTCAACGTCCGCCCCTCCAACACCGAACCTCTCCTCCGTCTCAACGCGGAGGCCCGCGACGAGCCGACGATGGCGAAGGTGCGGGACGAGGTGCTGGCGATCATCAGGGGCTGAGGGGTTCCGGGCCGTGTGGGCGTCGGGAATTCCCGGGTTCCCTGTGGTCCGAGGGCTCTGTGGGCGCACCTGGCGTCCCCGGGTTCCCCGTGTTCCGAGGGCTCGGTTCGCGCCCCCGGCCACCACGGCCCCGCACCCGCACCGCTCCGCCCGCCCCTGCACGGCCCCGGGTACGGCCAACCCCCGCGGCCGGGCGCCCCACGGCGGTACCCTGACCAGGCACATCCACACACGCGAACGCGGCCGCACACGTACCCGCGCGCCCGCCCGAAGGGAAACCCCATGCCGCTCGAAGCCGGCCTCCTGGAGATCCTCGCCTGCCCGGCCTGCCACGCCCCCATCAAGGAGCAGGACACCGAGCTGGTCTGCACCGGTCAGGACTGCGGCCTGGCATACCCCGTCCGCGACGGCATCCCCGTTCTGCTCGTCGACGAGGCCCGCCGCCCCGCGTGACCCGCCTCCGGCGACCCGCCTAACCGACGACCGGCGATCGGAGACTGCCGCCCATGCTCGACGAATCGCTGCTGGACACCCCCGAGGCGCTCGCGGAGGCCGACCGTCGCGGTCTGCTCCGCGGCGCCGCCGAGGCCGGCGCCCGCGTCCGTACCGCCGCCCGGCATGCCGTCGAGGCCGGCGTGGGTGACCTCAAGCCCGACGGCCGGCCCCGCGCGGTCCTCATCGCGGGCCCCGGCGCGGCCGCCACCCACGCCGCCGACCTGCTGGGCACACTCGCCGGAGCCGGCAGCCCCGTGACCCGCCTCGCCCCGAGCGGTGTCGCCCCCGCCGCGGGCGCCCTGCGCTGGGAGCTGCCCGGCTGGGCCGGCTCCGTGGACCTGCTCCTGATCACCACCCCCGACGGCACCGAGCCGGGCCTGTCCCTGCTCGCCGAAGCGGCCTACCGGCGCGGCTGCACGGTCGTCGCCGTGGCCCCCGCCGGCACCCCGCTGGCCGAGGCGGTGGAAGGCGCCCACGGCATGTTCATCGCCATGGCGACAGCGCCGTACGACCAGGACGAGCCCCTCGCCGCCTCGGCCCCCGGAGTGCTGTGGGCCCTGCTCACCCCGCTGCTCGCCCTCCTCGACCGCACCGGCCTGCTCACCGCACCGCCGGAGGCCCTGGAGAAGGTCGCCGACCGCCTCGACCAGATCGCCGAACGCTGCGGTCCCGCCATCGCCACCTACAGCAACCCCGCCAAGACGCTGGCCTCCGAACTCGCCGACGCGCTCCCGGTGATCTGGACCGAGGGCATCTCCGCCGGCCCCGCGGGCCGCCGGTTCGCGGCCGGCCTCGCCGAACTCGCCGGCCGCCCCGCCCTCGTCGCCGAACTGCCCGAGGCGCTCGCCGCGCACAGCGCCCTGCTCGCCGGCCCACTGGCCGCCAGCGCCGACCCGGACGACTTCTTCCGCGACCGTGTCGAGGAGCAACCCGCCCTCCACGCGCGCGTAGTGCTGCTCCGCGACCGCCCGATCGGCGGCCTCACCGCCGCCCCGACCGCCCGTGACCTGGTCCTCAGCCACGACACACCGATCAGCGAGCTGGAGCCGGAGGCCGGCGGCGAACTGGAGAGCCTCGCGGAACTGATCGCCGTCACGGATTTCGCCGCCGTTTACCTGGCGCTCGCCTCAGGCGCCTGATCTGGACCCACGCCTTCTGACCAGCGCGCCCGCTGAGCAGCGTACGTACGGAGACAGAGACACAGCATGGACCGCCTCGACAACACCGTCCGCCCCTACGCCTGGGGTTCGACCACCGCCATCTCGAAACTGCTCGGGGTGGAGCCGACCGGCGAACCGCAGGCGGAGATGTGGATGGGGGCCCACCCGGGCGCACCTTCGCGTACCGACCGCGGCACGCTCGTCGAGGTGATCGACGCGGACCCCGGCCGGGAACTCGGCCCGCAGTCCGTCGCCAGGTTCGGCCCGCGGCTGCCCTTCCTCCTCAAAATCCTCGCCGCCGGCGCCCCGCTCTCCCTCCAGGTGCACCCCAACCTGGCGCAGGCGAAGGAGGGTTACGAGGACGAGGAGCGCCGCGGCATCCCCGTGGACGCCCCGCACCGCAACTACAAGGACGCCAACCACAAGCCCGAACTCATCTGCGCACTCACCGAGTTCGACGGCCTGTGCGGCTTCCGTC
This sequence comes from Streptomyces sp. NBC_00289, assembly GCF_041435115.1. Lineage (NCBI taxonomy): Bacteria > Bacillati > Actinomycetota > Actinomycetes > Kitasatosporales > Streptomycetaceae > Streptomyces > Streptomyces sp. NBC_00289. Next base: position 6,099,771 of record NZ_CP108046.1, read on the forward strand.
CCCCCGCGGGGACCGCCGACCTGCTGGACGGCCTGGGCGTCGACTCCCTCAAGCCGTACGTCGACCTCCTGCACGCCCACCCGGAGGAGGCGGCCCTGCGCGAGGTCCTCACCGCCATGCTGAGCGCCGACCGCGAGGAAATGGCCCACACGGTCGCGCAGGCCGCGGCCGCCTGCGCCCGCCTGGGCGGCGACTACGCCCCGTACGCCGACATCGCCCACCACTACCCCGGCGACCCGGGTGTCCTCGCCGCGATGCTCCTCAACCACGTCCGACTCCAGCCCGGCGAGGCCCTGTTCCTCGGCGCAGGCATCCCGCACGCCTACCTCGGCGGGCTCGGCGTCGAGATCATGGCCAACTCCGACAACGTCCTGCGCTGCGGCCTGACCCCCAAGCACGTCGACGTCCCCGAACTCCTGCGCGTCGTCCGCTTCGAGGCCGCCGACCCCGGAGTACTGCGCCCGGAGGCCGCCCCCGACGGCGAGGAGGTGTACGAGACCCCGACCGACGAGTTCCGGCTGTCCCGTCACGTCCTGTCGGAGGGTGCCGCCGCGCACGATCTCAGCCGCGCGACCCCACAGATCCTGCTCTGCACGGCGGGCTCGGTCCGGGCCGGCGAGCACGAGCTGACTCCCGGCCGGTCGGTGTTCGTCCCCGCGGGCGAAAAGGCCGAAGTATCCGGAGGTGGCACGCTCTTCCGGGCCACGGTGGTCGCGTGACGGACGGGGTAGTGGTGACCTGACGGGCCGTTGCCGGAACGGGCTGCAACAATGGCCCACCGGCAAAGGACAGGCAAAGGTCTGGACGGCGTACGTACGGAAGGGACATCGCGAACACATGAGCGCGTCAGGCGGTACCAAGGCGATCGTGGCGGCACTCGGCGCCAATCTCGCGATCGCTGCATCGAAGTTCGTGGCGTTCGCGTTCAGTGGTTCCTCGTCGATGCTCGCCGAGGGCGTGCACTCGCTCGCCGACTCCGGCAACCAGGCCCTGCTGCTCGTCGGCGGCAAGAAGGCCCAGCGCGAGGCCACCCCGCAGCACCCCTTCGGCTACGGCCGTGAGCGTTACATCTACGCCTTCCTCGTCTCCATCGTCCTCTTCTCCGTCGGCGGCATGTTCGCCATCTACGAGGGCTACGAGAAGGTCCGCCACCCGCACGAGATCGAGCACTGGTACTGGCCGGTGGGCGTCCTCGTCTTCGCGATCATCGCCGAGGGTTTCTCCTTCCGGACCGCCATCAGGGAGTCCAACGAGCTCCGCGGGTCGCTGTCCTGGGTGCAGTTCGTCCGGCGCGCGAAAGCCCCCGAGCTGCCCGTCGTCCTCCTGGAGGACTTCGGCGCGCTGATCGGTCTGGTCCTCGCCCTCGGCGGCGTCGGCCTGGCCCTGCTCACCGGTGACGGCATCTGGGACGGCATCGGCACGGTCTGCATCGGTGTCCTGCTCGTCCTGATCGCCCTCGTGCTGGCCGCCGAGACCAAGTCCCTGCTGCTCGGTGAGGCCGCGGGCGTCGAAGAGGTCAAGAAGATCGAGGCCGCCATCGTCGACGGCCGGACGGTCACCGGCATCATCCACATGCGCACCCTCCACCTCGGCCCCGAGGAACTCCTGGTCGCCGCCAAGATCGCCGTCGAGCACGACGACACGGCCGCCGAGGTCGCCACCGCCATCAACGCCGCCGAGTCCCGTATCCGCGAGGCGGTCCCGATCGCCCGCGTGATCTACCTCGAGCCGGACATCTACAACGAGGCCGAGGCCGCCAAGGGCCCCGACCGCGAGGCGACCCCCGGCGGCCCGACCGCGCACCCCGCCGGTCACTGAATCGGCGTGAAGTGTTCCAAGGCGGACTGGGGGCCACCGCGCCCAGCGGTGTAGCTTGGAACCGAGCCAGACGTCGCTGCTGATGGCGGTCGGGCGGTCCCACTGCGGACCGGCCGAGGGAGAGAGGGCCTCCGACGGACTGCGCTGCGCGCACGCGGGCATGCCTGTGTCCTCTTCCGGACACCCCTGTGTCCGCCGCCGCGCAGACCAGCCGTACCCACCTCGCCCCGATCCCTAGGAGCAGCTCGCAATGACGACTGTCGACAACCGACAGGACTTCAAGGTCGCCGACCTCTCCCTGGCCGAGTTCGGCCGCAAGGAGATCACCCTCGCCGAGCACGAGATGCCCGGCCTGATGTCGATCCGCCGGGAGTACGCCGAGGCGCAGCCGCTGGCGGGCGCCCGTGTCACCGGTTCGCTGCACATGACCGTGCAGACCGCCGTGCTCATCGAGACCCTGGTCGCCCTGGGCGCCGAGGTCCGCTGGGCCTCCTGCAACATCTTCTCCACCCAGGACCACGCGGCCGCCGCCATCGCCGTGGGCCCGAACGGCACGCCCGACAACCCGCAGGGCGTCCCCGTCTTCGCCTGGAAGGGCGAGACCCTGGACGAGTACTGGTGGTGCACGGAGCAGGCGCTGACCTGGCCGAACACCCCCACCGGCGGCCCGAACATGATCCTGGACGACGGCGGCGACGCCACCCTCCTGGTCCACAAGGGCGTCGAGTACGAAAAGGACGGCAAGGTCCCGGACGTCGACACCGCCGAGTCCGACGAGCACCGCGTCGTCCTCGAACTCCTGCACCGCACCATCACGGACGGCTCGCAGAAGTGGACCCAGCTGGCGTCCGAGATCCGCGGCGTCACCGAGGAGACGACGACGGGTGTGCACCGTCTGTACGAGATGCATCGTGACGGGTCGTTGTTGTTCCCGGCGATCAATGTGAATGACGCGGTGACGAAGTCGAAGTTCGACAACAAGTACGGGTGCCGGCATTCGTTGATCGACGGGATCAACCGTGCGACGGATGTGTTGATCGGTGGCAAGACCGCTGTTGTGTGTGGTTATGGCGATGTGGGCAAGGGGTGTGCGGAGTCGCTGCGTGGGCAGGGTGCGCGGGTGATCGTCACGGAGATCGACCCGATCTGTGCGTTGCAGGCGGCGATGGACGGGTATCAGGTGACGACGCTGGAGGAGGTCGTCGGCACGGCGGACATCTTCATCACGACGACGGGGAACAAGGACATCATCATGGCCGGTGACATGGCCAGGATGAAGCATCAGGCGATCATCGGGAACATCGGTCACTTCGACAACGAGATCGACATGGCCGGTCTGGCGAAGATTCCGGGGATCGTCAAGGACGAGGTGAAGCCGCAGGTCCACACGTGGAGGTTCCCTGACGGCAAGGTGCTGATCGTGTTGTCGGAGGGGCGTCTGCTGAACCTGGGCAACGCGACGGGTCACCCGTCGTTCGTGATGTCCAACTCGTTCGCGGACCAGACGCTGGCGCAGATCGAGCTGTTCACCAAGCCGGACGAGTACCCCACCGACGTGTATGTGCTGCCCAAGCACCTGGACGAGAAGGTCGCCCGTCTCCACCTGGACGCGCTTGGTGTGAAGCTGACGCGGTTGCGCCCCGAGCAGGCGTCGTACATCGGCGTCGAGGTCGACGGCCCGTACAAGTCGGATCAGTACCGCTACTGAGTCCGCAGCCCCGCTCGCTGTGAGCGCGCCCGCGCACTGACGCGCTCCTCAGCGACAGGTCCTCCGAGGCAGGCCCCCGCACCCCCGTGTCGGGGGCCTGCCCCTTTGGCCGGACCAGCCCGTCAAGACCCAGGACCCCCATGCCCCGCGGCCGATATTCGCTCCACGACCCGCACGATCACACCCCCCTCGCAGAAGAGCACTTCCACTGCGCCCCCGGCCCCTCCGGCTGGCGATACGTCTCCCAGCGGACCACCCCCTCGGGCGACCACATCGGCTCCGTCGACCTCGCCCTCGACGAACTCGGCCGCCCCATCCGCCTCGAACTGCACGCCGCGAGCTGGCAGGTACGCGGCGCCGCCCTCGACGGCGTCACCTGGGTCCGAACCGACCCGACCGGGGCTCATGCCACGGAAGGCAACGTGCGCGCCCACGCCTTCACCGGCACATCCCCCGCGTTCCTCATCGCCATCACCCGTCTCCTGCGCCTCACCCCCTCCGCCTCAGCGACCCGTGTACGCCTCGTTGCCCTCACCGACCCGGTCCTCGCCCCCCGCACCGTGGACCAGTCCTGGGCCTTGGTGAAAAGAGAAACACACGGCACTGACAACGGGCCCCTGACCGTGGACGAGTACCAGGTCACAGCCCTGGACACGGGCGAACAGCACACGGTCCACCTCGCCGGCGACGTGGTGCTCGCTGCGCCCGGCATCGAGCTGGAAGACCTCGAATCGCCACCGTCCGTCTTCTCCTGAACACCGCCGGCAGGGTCCCCGGCGGCGAACCCACCGCCGGCTGCCGCGCCGCCCGGAGACGGTGCGCTATGCCGGGGGCGCGAACCCGGTGGCGGGGCGGCCGTCCGAAGCGGTCTCGGCGACCGAGGGCGCGGCCTCCGGCGACGCCTGGGTCCGATCAACCTGAGCCTGGACCTCGGACGGTCGACCCACCGCTGCCGCTGACGGCACTCCCGTAGGTCCGTAGGTTCCGTACGCTCCGGGAGCCTGAGCCATGTGTCCGTACGCCCCCGGTGAGGCAGCGACGGGTCCGTACGCTCCGGGCGACCCGGGAGCCTGACCGCCCTGGCCGTAAGCACCCTGTCGGCTCGTGACGGCGCCGGCCGCACCGTTTCCGAAGGCCCGCCGGGCCTCCCGGGCCTGCCGTTCCTGCAACACCGCCGCCAGGTAGGCGGCCGGTGGAATGCCCTGCGGCGCCGGAGCGCCGGTTCTGGCCGCGACATCGGTGGCGAGCCGCTGCGCCATGGCCCAGCCGACCTGCGGGTCCAGCTGCTGCATACGCGTCAGGTACTGACGGACCGAGAGCCACAGGCTGTCGGGCACCGCTGACAGGTCCAGCTCCGAGAAACGGCCCGCCAGCCAGGGCGGAGGCGGCGGAACGAAACCCGACCGCGCCACCGGCACACGCTCCCGTACGACCAGAGTCCCGGCGAACACGTCACCCAGCCGTCGCCCACGCGCCGACACCAGCGAGGCGATGACAGCGACGACCCCGAACGTCATCAGGATCTCCACCGCGCCGATCGCACCCCGCACCAGCGCATGCCGGAACCGGATCGGTCCGCCGTCGTCCCGCACCACCCGCAGACCGCACGCCATCTTGCCGAGCGAACGTCCGTGACTGAGCGTCTCGACCGCGATCGGGCCGCCCACCAGTACGAGCAGAAACGCCGCGATGGACAACGCGATCTGCGCGGCCTCGTCCAGTGAGGCCGTGGAGGCCGCGAGAGCGACGATCACGACGATGTAGCAGACCACGGCCGTGGCCAGGTCGAGAAGCACGGCCAGTGCCCTGCTGGGCAACCTCGCGGGGCGCAACTCCAGCGCCACCGCCTCACCCGTCACCAGCTCACTCACGCCCGCCGTCCTTCCCCTCACCTGCCCTGCGAACGGCCAGTCTGCCAAGCTGAGGGCGCATCGCGCCGCAGTACGACAAGCTGACATCCACGACGAGCCGCCGACGAGCAGCCGAGGAGCAGGCACACCGATGGACCTCGACGTCTTCGTCACCGCCCACCGAGCCGAGTGGGACCGCCTCGAGGCACTGCTCCACCGCCAGCGTCGACTGAACGGCACCGAGACCGACGAACTCGTCGCCCTCTACCAGCGCACCGCCACCCACCTGTCCCTGATCCAGTCCAGCGCTCCCGATCCACAGTTGACCGGTCGCCTCAGTCAACTCGTGGCACGCGCGCGTAGTGCCGTGACAGGCACGCGGCGGGCCTCCTGGCGCGATGTCACCCGCTTCCTGGCCCACAGCTTCCCCGCCGCGGTCTACAGGTCCCGCCACTGGTGGGTGCCCACCGCACTTCTGTCCACAGTCGTCGCCGCGCTTTTGGGCTGGTGGATCGGCACACACCCCGAAGTACAGGCCACCATCGTCGCCCCCACCGAACTGCGCGAGCTCACCCGCCCGGGCGGCCAGTACGAGACGTACTACTCGAGCCATCCCGCGGCCTCCTTCGCCGCCCAGGTCTGGACGAACAACGCCCAGGCCGCCGCCATGTGCCTGGTCCTGGGCGTCTTCCTCGGACTTCCCGTCCTGTGGATCCTCTTCCAGAACATGCTCAACCTCGGCGTCGGCTTCGGCCTGATGTCGTCGGCCGGCCGCCTGGACACCTTCCTCGGACTCATCCTTCCGCACGGTCTGCTGGAGCTGACGGCGGTCTTCGTCGCCGCCGGCACAGGACTTCGTCTGGGGTGGACCGTGATCGACCCGGGCCCCCGCTCCCGGCGCTCGGCCCTCGCCGAGGAGGGCCGGGCAGCCGTGGGTATGGCGATAGGCCTTGCCCTGGTTCTCTTCGTCTCCGGCGCCATCGAAGGCTTCGTGACCCCGTCGGGGCTGCCCACCTGGGCCCGGATCGGCATCGGAATCGCCGCTGAACTGGCTTTTCTTGCCTACGTCTTCGTACTGGGCGGACGTGCGGCCCGCGCCGGCGACACGGGAGACGTGGAGGCGGCCGAACGCAGCGCCGCTGTCCCCACCGCCGCCTGATGTGCGTACGACGCCGCTGAGCTGCTACTGTCTCCTTCGCCCCAAGAGAGCCGTTGACACGGAGGGACTGGGGAGGTAGATTCGAACAGTTGCCTGGAGCTGGGTTAGGATTCGGCTCGGTGACGAAGAGTATCTGTCTGCTTCTAGAAACTTGATTTCAAAGAAGCCTCTTCCCGATAAATCGGAAACGGATGGCCGGTCAGTCCGGCTCAGAACTTCTGATAAAGTCGGAACCGCCGGAAAGGGAAACGCGAAAGCGGAAACCTGGAAAGCACCGAGGAAATCGGAACCGGAAACGGTCTGATAGAGTCGGAAACGCAAGACCGAAGGGAAGCGCCCGGAGGAAAGCCGCGAGACAGTGTCTCGGGTGAGTACAAAGGAAGCGTCCGTTCCTTGAGAACTCAACAGCGTGCCAAAAATCAACGCCAGATATGTTGATACCCCGTCTCCGGCCGTCTGGTCGGGGCGTGGTTCCTTTGAAGTAAACACAGCGAGGACGCTGTGAACGGCCGGGCTTATTCCGCCTGGCTGTTCCGCTCTCGTGGTGTCATCCCGATTACGGGACAACATTCACGGAGAGTTTGATCCTGGCTCAGGACGAACGCTGGCGGCGTGCTTAACACATGCAAGTCGAACGATGAACCACTTCGGTGGGGATTAGTGGCGAACGGGTGAGTAACACGTGGGCAATCTGCCCTTCACTCTGGGACAAGCCCTGGAAACGGGGTCTAATACCGGATAATACTCCTGCAGGCATCTGTGGGGGTTAAAAGCTCCGGCGGTGAAGGATGAGCCCGCGGCCTATCAGCTTGTTGGTGAGGTAATGGCTCACCAAGGCGACGACGGGTAGCCGGCCTGAGAGGGCGACCGGCCACACTGGGACTGAGACACGGCCCAGACTCCTACGGGAGGCAGCAGTGGGGAATATTGCACAATGGGCGAAAGCCTGATGCAGCGACGCCGCGTGAGGGATGACGGCCTTCGGGTTGTAAACCTCTTTCAGCAGGGAAGAAGCGAAAGTGACGGTACCTGCAGAAGAAGCGCCGGCTAACTACGTGCCAGCAGCCGCGGTAATACGTAGGGCGCAAGCGTTGTCCGGAATTATTGGGCGTAAAGAGCTCGTAGGCGGCTTGTCGCGTCGGTTGTGAAAGCCCGGGGCTTAACCCCGGGTCTGCAGTCGATACGGGCAGGCTAGAGTGTGGTAGGGGAGATCGGAATTCCTGGTGTAGCGGTGAAATGCGCAGATATCAGGAGGAACACCGGTGGCGAAGGCGGATCTCTGGGCCATTACTGACGCTGAGGAGCGAAAGCGTGGGGAGCGAACAGGATTAGATACCCTGGTAGTCCACGCCGTAAACGGTGGGAACTAGGTGTTGGCGACATTCCACGTCGTCGGTGCCGCAGCTAACGCATTAAGTTCCCCGCCTGGGGAGTACGGCCGCAAGGCTAAAACTCAAAGGAATTGACGGGGGCCCGCACAAGCAGCGGAGCATGTGGCTTAATTCGACGCAACGCGAAGAACCTTACCAAGGCTTGACATCGCCCGGAAAGCATCAGAGATGGTGCCCCCCTTGTGGTCGGGTGACAGGTGGTGCATGGCTGTCGTCAGCTCGTGTCGTGAGATGTTGGGTTAAGTCCCGCAACGAGCGCAACCCTTGTTCTGTGTTGCCAGCATGCCCTTCGGGGTGATGGGGACTCACAGGAGACTGCCGGGGTCAACTCGGAGGAAGGTGGGGACGACGTCAAGTCATCATGCCCCTTATGTCTTGGGCTGCACACGTGCTACAATGGCAGGTACAATGAGCTGCGATACCGTGAGGTGGAGCGAATCTCAAAAAGCCTGTCTCAGTTCGGATTGGGGTCTGCAACTCGACCCCATGAAGTCGGAGTTGCTAGTAATCGCAGATCAGCATTGCTGCGGTGAATACGTTCCCGGGCCTTGTACACACCGCCCGTCACGTCACGAAAGTCGGTAACACCCGAAGCCGGTGGCCCAACCCCTTGTGGGAGGGAGCTGTCGAAGGTGGGACTGGCGATTGGGACGAAGTCGTAACAAGGTAGCCGTACCGGAAGGTGCGGCTGGATCACCTCCTTTCTAAGGAGCATCTAGGCCGCCAGGCATTGTCTGGTGGTCCAGGGCCATTACGTCGGCATACGTTCGACGGTGGTTGCTCATGGGTGGAACGTTGATTATTCGGCCGGTTTTCCGGGTCGGAGGCTGCAAGTACTGCTCGTAAGAGTGTGGAAAGCATGATCTTCGGACGGGATGCGGCCGGGCACGCTGTTGGGTATCTGAGGGTACGGCCGATTGTTGGCTGCCTTCAGTGCCGGCCCCGGTGAAAATCTGCTTCGGCGGGTTGTGACGGGTGGTTGGTCGTTGTTTGAGAACTGCACAGTGGACGCGAGCATCTGTGGCCAAGTTTTTAAGGGCGCACGGTGGATGCCTTGGCACCAGGAACCGATGAAGGACGTGGGAGGCCACGATAGTCCCCGGGGAGTCGTCAACCAGGCTTTGATCCGGGGGTTTCCGAATGGGGAAACCCGGCAGTCGTCATGGGCTGTCACCCATACCTGAACACATAGGGTATGTGGAGGGAACGCGGGGAAGTGAAACATCTCAGTACCCGCAGGAAGAGAAAACAACCGTGATTCCGGGAGTAGTGGCGAGCGAAACCGGATGAGGCCAAACCGTATACGTGTGAGACCCGGCAGGGGTTGCGTATGCGGGGTTGTGGGATCTCTCTTTCACAGTCTGCCGGCTGTGAGGCGAGTCAGAAACCGTTGATGTAGGCGAAGGACATGCGAAAGGTCCGGCGTAGAGGGTAAGACCCCCGTAGTCGAAACGTCAACGGCTCGTTTGAGAGACACCCAAGTAGCACGGGGCCCGAGAAATCCCGTGTGAATCTGGCGGGACCACCCGCTAAGCCTAAATATTCCCTGGTGACCGATAGCGGATAGTACCGTGAGGGAATGGTGAAAAGTACCGCGGGAGCGGAGTGAAATAGTACCTGAAACCGTGTGCCTACAAGCCGTGGGAGCGTCGCGCATTGAGTTTACTCAATGCGTCGTGACTGCGTGCCTTTTGAAGAATGAGCCTGCGAGTTTGCGGTGTGTTGCGAGGTTAACCCGTGTGGGGAAGCCGTAGCGAAAGCGAGTCCGAACAGGGCGATTCAGTAGCGCGCTCAAGACCCGAAGCGGAGTGATCTAGCCATGGGCAGGTTGAAGCGGAGGTAAGACTTCGTGGAGGACCGAACCCACCAGGGTTGAAAACCTGGGGGATGACCTGTGGTTAGGGGTGAAAGGCCAATCAAACTCCGTGATAGCTGGTTCTCCCCGAAATGCATTTAGGTGCAGCGTCGTGTGTTTCTTGCCGGAGGTAGAGCACTGGATAGGCGATGGGCCCTACCGGGTTACTGACCTTAGCCAAACTCCGAATGCCGGTAAGTGAGAGCACGGCAGTGAGACTGTGGGGGATAAGCTCCATGGTCGAGAGGGAAACAGCCCAGAGCATCGACTAAGGCCCCTAAGCGTACGCTAAGTGGGAAAGGATGTGGAGTCGCACAGACAACCAGGAGGTTGGCTTAGAAGCAGCCACCCTTGAAAGAGTGCGTAATAGCTCACTGGTCTAGTGATTCCGCGCCGACAATGTAGCGGGGCTCAAGCGTACCGCCGAAGTCGTGTCATTCATACACATATCCCCAACGGGAGTATGGATGGGTAGGGGAGCGTCGTGTGCCGGGTGAAGCCGCGCCGGAAGGCAGTGGTGGACGGTTCACGAGTGAGAATGCAGGCATGAGTAGCGATACACACGTGAGAAACGTGTGCGCCGATTGACTAAGGGTTCCTGGGTCAAGCTGATCTGCCCAGGGTAAGTCGGGACCTAAGGCGAGGCCGACAGGCGTAGTCGATGGATAACCGGTTGATATTCCGGTACCCGCTGTGAAGCGTCAAACATTGAACCAGGCGATGCTAAGTCCGTGAAGCCGTTCCGGACCCTTCGGGGAAAGGAAAGTGGTGGAGCCGACGGACCAGACCTGCAGTAGGTGAGTGATGGGGTGACGCAGGAAGGTAGTCCATCCCGGGCGGTGGTTGTCCCGGGGTAAGGGTGTAGGCCGTGCGATAGGTAAATCCGTCGCACATCAAGGCTGAGACCTGATGCCGAGCCGATTGTGGTGAAGTGGATGATCCTATGCTGTCGAGAAAAGCCTCTAGCGAGTTTCATGGCGGCCCGTACCCTAAACCGACTCAGGTGGTCAGGTAGAGAATACCGAGGCGTTCGGGTGAACTATGGTTAAGGAACTCGGCAAAATGCCCCCGTAACTTCGGGAGAAGGGGGCCATCACTGGTGATCCGATTTACTCGGTGAGCTGGGGGTGGCCGCAGAGACCAGCGAGAAGCGACTGTTTACTAAAAACACAGGTCCGTGCGAAGCCGTAAGGCGATGTATACGGACTGACGCCTGCCCGGTGCTGGAACGTTAAGGGGACCGGTTAGTGCGCTTTCGGGCGTGCGAAGCTGAGAACTTAAGCGCCAGTAAACGGCGGTGGTAACTATAACCATCCTAAGGTAGCGAAATTCCTTGTCGGGTAAGTTCCGACCTGCACGAATGGCGTAACGACTTCTCGACTGTCTCAACCATAGGCCCGGTGAAATTGCACTACGAGTAAAGATGCTCGTTTCGCGCAGCAGGACGGAAAGACCCCGGGACCTTTACTACAGTTTGATATTGGTGTTCGGTTCGGCTTGTGTAGGATAGCTGGGAGACTGTGAAGCTTGGACGCCAGTTCAGGTGGAGTCGTCGTTGAAATACCAGTCTGGTCGTGCTGGATGTCTAACCTGGGTCCGTGATCCGGATCAGGGACAGTGTCTGATGGGTAGTTTAACTGGGGCGGTTGCCTCCTAAAGAGTAACGGAGGCGCCCAAAGGTTCCCTCAGCCTGGTTGGCAATCAGGTGTTGAGTGTAAGTGCACAAGGGAGCTTGACTGTGAGACCGACGGGTCGAGCAGGGACGAAAGTCGGGACTAGTGATCCGGCGGTGGCTTGTGGAAGCGCCGTCGCTCAACGGATAAAAGGTACCCCGGGGATAACAGGCTGATCTTCCCCAAGAGTCCATATCGACGGGATGGTTTGGCACCTCGATGTCGGCTCGTCGCATCCTGGGGCTGGAGTCGGTCCCAAGGGTTGGGCTGTTCGCCCATTAAAGCGGTACGCGAGCTGGGTTTAGAACGTCGTGAGACAGTTCGGTCCCTATCCGCTGCGCGCGCAGGAATATTGAGAAGGGCTGTCCCTAGTACGAGAGGACCGGGACGGACGAACCTCTGGTGTGCCAGTTGTCCTGCCAAGGGCATGGCTGGTTGGCTACGTTCGGGAGGGATAACCGCTGAAAGCATCTAAGCGGGAAGCCTGCTTCGAGATGAGTATTCCCACCCCCTTTGAGGGGTTAAGGCTCCCAGTAGACGACTGGGTTGATAGGCCGGATCTGGAAGCACCGTAAGGTGTGGAGGTGACCGGTACTAATAGGCCGAGGGCTTGTCCTCAGTTGCTCGCGTCCACTGTGTTGGTTCTGAAACCACGAACAACCCCGTTGTGCCACACAACGGTGCGGTTGTCTGTTTCATAGTGTTTCGGTGGTCATAGCGTGAGGGAAACGCCCGGTTACATTCCGAACCCGGAAGCTAAGCCTCACAGCGCCGATGGTACTGCAGGGGGGACCCTGTGGGAGAGTAGGACACCGCCGAACAAATCTTGAGAAAACCCCCGCACCTCAGGTGCGGGGGTTTTCTGCGTTCAGGGATAAAAAGAGTGGGGCCTTTCAGGCCCGTACTGTCAGAGACGGCCGGCTGTTTTCAGAGCCAGATATGCGTCAGCCAGGGCCGGCGCCAACTCATCCGGTGTCGCGTCGACGACCGTAACGCCGTGACGGCGGAGTTGCTCCGCTGTGTGGTGGCGTTCGCTCTGCGCCTGAGCGGCGGCTGCCGCCTCGTACACCGCATCGGCGCTGCCGCGGGAGGTTGCCATGCGAGCGATGTGCGGGTCCGCCACCGACGCCAGCAGCACGGTGTGCCGCTGGGTGAGCTGGGGGAGAACGGGCAGCAGCCCCAGCTCCACCGGAGCCGCGTCGAGGCTGGTGAGCAGGACGATCAGGGAGCGTCGTGGCGCACTCCGGAGTGCCGTGGCCGTGAGGCCTCGGGCATCCGTTTCGATGAGCTCGGGCTCCAGCGTCGCCATCGCGTTGACGAGGGACGGAAGGACGTCGCCCGCGGCGCGGCCCTGGACGAGCGCGCGCACTCGGCGGTCGTAGGCGAGCAGGTCCACGCGGTCGCCGGCGCGGGAGGCCAGCGCGGCCAGGAGCAACGCGGCGTCCAGAGAGGCGTCGAGGCGTGGGACGTCGCCCACGCGGCCCGCCGAGGTGCGGCCGGTGTCGAGGACCAGGAGGATGTGACGGTCCCGTTCGGGTCGCCAGGTACGTACGGCGACCGTGGACTGGCGGGCCGTGGCGCGCCAGTCGATGGAGCGGGTGTCGTCGCCGGGGACGTACTCCCGAAGGCTGTCGAATTCTGTGCCTTCGCCGCGGGTGAGCACGCTGGTGCGGCCGTCGAGTTCGCGCAGGCGGGCGAGTTTCGACGGGAGGTGCTTGCGGCTGGTGAAGGGGGGCAGCACGCGTACCGTCCAGGGGACGTTGTGGGTGCCCTGGCGGGAGAAGAGGCCGAGAGGGCCGTAGGAACGCATCGTGACGCGGTCGGCCCGGCGGTCGCCGCGGCGGGTGGGGCGCAGCCGTGTCGTGACGCGTCGGCGTTCCTCGGCGGGGATCGCGAGGCGGTGGCGGGAGGCCCGTACTTCGGTGCCGGGCTGCCAGCTGCTGGGCGGCCAGGCGTCGCGGAGCTGGGCCCTGAGCGGGCGACGGGACGGGTTGGTGACCGTCAGGGTGACGTCGGCGGTGTCGCCGAGGCGTACGGAGGTGTCGCCCGTGCGGGCCAGGCGCAGGCGTCGTACGGGTGCCGCCAGTGCGAAGTCACAGGCGCAGGCCAGAGCCAGGGGAGCGTTGACCGCCAGGATGCCCGTCCAGCTCGGTTCCCAGATGCCGATGGGGACGGAGCCCAGGGCCGCGAGGAGCGCGGCGCGTCCGGTGAGTGCCATCAGCGGGGGACGGGGACGTGGGCGAGGATCGCGTTGATGACGGAGTCGGCCGTCACGCCCTCCATCTCGGCTTCCGGACGGAGCTGTACGCGGTGCCGGAGGGTGGGAAGGGCGAGCGCCTTGACGTCGTCAGGGATGACGTAGTCGCGGCCCGTCAGCCAGGCCCAGGCGCGGGCGGTGGACAGGAGGGCGGTGGCGCCGCGGGGGGACACGCCGAGGGTGAGTGACGGGGACTCGCGGGTGGCCCGGCAGATGTCGACGACGTAGGCGGTGATCTCGGGGGAGACCGTCGTCTTGGCGACCGCGGAACGTGCGGCTTCCAGGTCGGCCGGGCCCGCGACGGGGCGGACGCCCGCGGCGCGCAGGTCGCGCGGGTTGAAGCCCTCGGCATGGCGGGTGAGGACGTCGATCTCGTCCTGGCGGGAGGGGAGCGGGATCGTGAGCTTGAGGAGGAAACGGTCCAGCTGCGCCTCGGGGAGGGGGTACGTGCCCTCGTACTCGACCGGGTTCTGGGTCGCGGCGACCAGGAACGGGTCGGGGAGCGGGCGCGGGGTGCCGTCGACCGTGACCTGGCGCTCCTCCATCGCCTCCAGGAGGGACGACTGCGTCTTCGGAGGGGTGCGGTTGATCTCGTCGGCGAGGAGCAGGTTGGTGAAGACCGGGCCGGGCTGGAAGGAGAACTCGGCGCTGCGGGTGTCGTAGACGAGGGAGCCGGTCACGTCGCTGGGCATCAGGTCCGGGGTGAACTGGACGCGCTTGGTGTCGAGTTCCAGCGCGGACGCGAGGGTGCGGACGAGCAACGTCTTGGCGACTCCGGGGACTCCTTCGAGGAGAACGTGTCCGCGGCAGAGGAGGGCGACGACGAGGCCGGTCACGGCGGGGTCCTGGCCGACCACGGCTTTGGCGATCTCGGCGCGCAGGGCTTCCAGGGAGGCCCGGGCGCTGCCCGGGTCCCCGGTCCGCCCGGCGTTGTCAGTGGTCGGGTCCATCATGGACGGCGTACCTCTCTTTCGAGGGCGTCGAGTTGGTCGGTGAGGGCGATGAGGGCCGCGTCGTCGCCGGGCGGCGGGCCGAAGAGGAGGGCGTGCAGGGACTGTCCGTCGCGTTGCAGGTGGGCGGAGAGTGCGGGGAGGAGTGCTTCGGGCGCGTGCGCCTGGGTGACGGGGACGCCGACGAGGGGGGCGAGGCGGGTGCGGGTGGTGGAGCGAAGAGCGCCGGCGGCGCGGTCGCGGGCGTCGGCCTTGCGGTAGAGGCGGGCTCGGCCTTCGACGGTTTCGGAGGCGCGGATCGCCACGGGGAGTTTTTCCGGCACGAGGGGGCCCAGTCGGCGTGCCCGCCAGAGGGCGGCCAGTGCTGCCGCGACGAAGAGTTGCAGGGTGCCCCAGAGCCAGCCGGAGGGGAGCAGGTCGAAGAGGCTTTTTTCGTCGTCCGGGTTGGTTGCGGAGGTGTCGGCGAGTGAGGGGAGGTACCAGACCAGATGGGGGCGCGAGCCGAGGAGCTGCAGGGCGAGCGAGGCGTTGCCCTGATCGTCGAGGCGGTCGTTGAGGAGGATGTCTGGCGCGCCGAGCACGATGGTGTCGCCGGTGCCGGATTCGTCCGGGACGCGGACCAGGGTGGCGAGGCGGTCGCTCGGGTAGCACTCGTCGGCGCCGACGTTGATGGCGGTGTAGCGGATGCCGCCCGTGTCGGCCTGGCCGGCGCGCAGGGCGGCGGGCAGGGTGCAGTCGGGGGGAAGTGCCGAGTCGAGGCTGGTGGCGGGGTCCGCGACGACGCCGGGGACGAGCCGTTCGACGGACGAACTGCCGGGGGCGACGAGGACGGTGCGGCCGCCGGAGTCCGCGGTCGCGGAGTGCAGCTCCGTCTGTTGACGCCGCGTCAGGAGGTCGGGGACGGCGATCAGGAGTGTGGTGTCCGGTCCGGCCGCGGCGCGTGCCTCGGCCAGGGTGGTGACCACACGGGTGGAGACACCGCGGTCGGCGAGGAGTTCGGCGACGGCACGGCTGCCGTAGGTGTCGGCGGAGCGCGGGTCGAGGCTTCCGTGGCGGGTGTCGGAGCGGATCGTGGCGATGGCCACGGCCCCGGCGAGGAGCAGCACGACAGCGAGTACGACGCCCCGCGTGCGGGTCCACACATGGCGGGCGGTGGGCGAGGCCGAGGTGGGCGCGAGCGTGGCCTCGGTGGTCATTCGGCGGCTCCCTGGCGGGCGTTGGGGGCCGCGTTGTGGCTGCTGCTGTTGCTCGCGAGCACCGGCTTGGTGCGTTCGAGGTCACGGTCGAGTTCCGCGATCCGGTGGTACGACTGTTCGTCGGCCGTCCGGCCACCGTATGTCACGTCGTCGAAGTCCCGGGCGGCGGCGCGGAGTCGGTCCGTGTGCGCGGGCAGTGCGCGGCCGGCGTCGGCGGCGGCCTCGTCCGCGGTGCGACCGGGGCGGATGTCGAGGAGGGCGCGTTCCTCCAGGGATCGGACGATGGCGCGCATGCGTTCCTGGACGGCCTGGTTCCAGTGGCCCTGGGCGGCGTGTGCCTCGGCGGCGGCGCGGTGTTCGGCGGCGCTACGGGGACGGTCGTCGAACAGGCCTGCCGAGGAGGTGGGTTGGCGGTGCGGGGTGCCCAGGCGCCACCAGAGGGCGGCCAGGACCGCCAGGACGACCAGGATGACGACGACCAGGCCGACCGCTCCTCCCGGGGTGGCCGCCGAGGCGCCGTCGAACAGTTCGCCGACCCAGTCCCAGAAGGCGTCCAGGGCGCGCTGGAACAGGCTGGGGTCGTTCTCGTGGTATATGCGCTTGGACAGCTCGCGCCGGGCCGCCTCCCGCGCGGGATCACGCGGGATGGTCACCGGCGGTTCGCCGTCGGCGCGCGCCAGTGACCGTACCGATGTGTCGCCGGCGCGCGACAGGGCGCGTACCGCCGCGCCGATGACGCGTGGCAGTGCCGTCGGTGCCGTTGTGAGAACTCCCCCCGCGGGACTCACCGCATCAGCTCCCCGGGGTGTCGGGGCCGTAGCCCTGGACGCCGGCTGCGCGGGCCAGGTCGAGGTCGAGGGCCTCGCGGCGGATGCGCTGGTCGATGTAGAGGAGCACGGTGACGCCTGCCGTGATCGGGAACGTGATCATGGAGCCGATCACCGATCCGATCCCGCTGACGATCAGGTACGACCAGCCGAGGTCGCCGCCGCCGTTGAGGAAGACGGTGACGCCGCCGTTCAGTGCCGCGCCGAAGAGGGAGAAGGGGATGACGATGATCACCGCGATGATGTTCGCGATGATCATGGCGAGCAACTGGATGCCGAAGACCCGCCACCAGGAGCCGCGTACGAGCTTCGCGGAACGGCTCATCGACTTCACGATGCTCTGCTTCTCCAGCATCAGCGCGGGCGAGGCGAGGGAGAAGCGGACCATTAGCCACAGGGCGAGGACGCCGGTGCCGAGGATGCCCAGGACGGCGAGCGCGGTGCCCGCCTCGGAGTTGCCGGCGACGGCTACGAGGATGCCGGGCAGGGCGCCCACGAGGACCACGCCGAAGGTGATCAGCAGCAGAAGGAAGATCAGTCCGAACAGCTTCAGCAACTGGGAGCGGGCGTCGCGCCAGGCCTCGCCGGTGGTCACCGGTTTGCCGAGGACCGCCCGGCTGGTGACGGTGGTGAGCAGGGCGGTGGCGGTGATCGTGCCGATCAGGGAGATCAGGAACACGACACCGGAGTTGAGCATCGCGTCGCCCATGGCGCGGGTCAGCTCGCTGAGTGTGGCGCTCGGGTCGTTCAGGGCGTCGGTGCTGGTGCCGTCCTTCAGGGCGAAACCCTGGAGCAGGACGACGACGATCTCCGTGATGACCGCGACGGTCAGCGAGATGCCCAGGACCGTGCGCCAGTACGTGCGCATGGTGGAGACCGCGCCGTCGAGGATCTCGCCGACGCCGAGCGGGCGCAGCGGGATGACGCCGGGCTTGGCGGCGGGCGGGGGGCCGCCCCAGCCGCCGCCTCCCCATGCGGGGTATCCGGGCCTGCCGTAGACCGGGGGGCCGCCCGGGCCGGGAGCGCCGTAACCGGGCGGGCCGTAACCGCCGGGGCCTGCGGGGGGCTGGGTGCCCCAGCCGGGGCCGGGGGGCGGAGGTGGCGGAGCCGCTTGGCCGGGGCCTCCGGGGCCGGTCGGCGCGGACCACTGGGCGGGTGGCGGCTGCTGCTTGGACCACTGCGGGGTGGGGCTCTGCGCGCCGGGGTTCGGCGCGCCGGGGTTCTGCTGATCCGGGGCGGCCTGGTCCGCGGGCTGTGCGGTGCCGGGCCGGTCGGTGGGCTCGGCAGGGCCGGACGCGCCGGGTTCCTGCCCGTCGGACGGGGCGGATCCGGGCGAGGCCCAGCCCGGAGTGTCTTTCATCGTCGCTCCTTCACGGTGCTTGTCCGCGGTCGCGGCGGCAGGTTGGCAGCCATCGTGCCATGGGGTGGTCACGGGGGGGCCGGCCGCGGTGTGGGCTGCGCACCTTCAATTGTCCGCCGGATCCGGGGCAGACTGATCGCATGGCTGATCAGTACGCGCAAAGCGGCGAGGACAACCGGCCGGCCGAGACACCGGCGATCCGTTGGGACGAGCCACCCGAAGGGCCGGTGGTGGTCCTTCTGGACCAGACGAGGCTGCCGGTCGAGGAGGTCGAGCTGGTCTGTACGGACGCGTCCACGCTGGTGGAGGCGATCCGTTCGCTCGCCGTGCGTGGGGCACCGTTGCTGGGTATCGCGGGGGCGTACGGTGTCGCGCTCGCCGCCGTGCGCAACTTCGACGTGGACGAGGCGGCGAACGCGCTGGCCGGTGCCCGCCCCACCGCGGTGAACCTCGCGGTCGGCGTGGACAGGGCCCGGTCCGCGTACCGGGCCGAGCTCGCCAGGCACGGCGATGTGGCGCGGGCCGCGCAGGCGGCGTTGGGTGCGGCGCGGGAGCTGCACCGGCAGGACGCCGAGGCCAGCGCCCGTATGGCCGAGCGTGGGCTGGCGCTGCTGGACGAACTGCTGCCCGGCGGCGGGCACCGGATTCTCACGCACTGCAACACCGGGGCGCTGGTGTCGGGCGGTGAGGGAACGGCGTTCGCGGTGGCTCTCGCGGCGCACCGGAGCGGGCGGCTCAGGCGCCTGTGGGTGGACGAAACGCGTCCGTTGCTGCAAGGTGCTCGCCTGACGGCATATGAGGCGGCGCGCAAGGGGATGGCCTACACCTTGCTCACCGACAACGCGGCGGGTTCGCTGTTCGCGGCGGGGGAGGTGGATGCGGTGCTGATCGGGGCGGACCGCATCGCGGCCGACGGTTCGGTGGCGAACAAGGTAGGGAGCTATCCGCTCGCCGTGCTCGCGCGGTACCACCACGTGCCGTTCATCGTGGTGGCACCGCTGACGACAGTGGATCCGGACACGCCGGACGGGGCGGCCATCGAGGTCGAGCAGCGCCCCGGTCATGAGGTGACCGAGCTCACAGCACCGCAGGTGCCGGTGGTCGGAGCAGAAGCAGGTGGCGGGATTCCGGTGGCACCCCTGGGGACCCAGGCGTACAACCCGGCGTTCGACGTGACGCCGCCCGAGTTGGTGACGGCGATCGTCACCGAGGAGGGCGTTGTTTCGCCCGTGACGGCTGAGGCTCTGGCCGAGCTGTGTGCCAGGTCACGCCAGGTAACGATTAGCTAATGGGATGATGTCGTTTATGAAGGGACGAGTCCTTGTCGTCGACGACGACACCGCACTGGCCGAGATGCTCGGCATTGTGCTGCGTGGTGAAGGTTTTGAGCCGTCTTTTGTAGCCGACGGCGACAAGGCGCTGGCCGCTTTCCGTGAGTCCAAGCCCGATCTCGTGCTGCTCGATCTGATGCTGCCGGGCCGGGACGGTATCGAGGTGTGCCGCCTGATCAGGGCGGAGTCCGGGGTACCGATCGTGATGCTCACGGCCAAGAGCGACACCGTCGATGTCGTGGTGGGCCTGGAGTCGGGTGCCGACGACTACATCGTGAAGCCGTTCAAGCCGAAGGAGCTGGTCGCCAGGATCCGGGCCAGGCTCAGGAGGTCGGAGGAGCCCACGCCCGAGCAGCTCGCCATCGGTGACCTGGTCATCGACGTGGCCGGTCACTCGGTGAAGCGGGAGGGGCAGTCGATAGCGCTGACGCCGCTGGAGTTCGACCTGCTGGTCGCGCTGGCGCGGAAGCCCTGGCAGGTGTTCACGCGGGAGGTCCTGCTGGAGCAGGTGTGGGGTTACCGGCACGCGGCGGACACCCGCCTGGTCAACGTGCACGTACAGCGGCTGCGCTCCAAGGTCGAGAAGGACCCCGAGCGGCCGGAGATCGTGGTGACCGTCCGTGGCGTCGGTTACAAGGCCGGGCCGAGCTGACATGACGAAGGACAGTGCCGCTTCGGCGCCCGGCCGGTCCGGGGCCCGCGCGGGGCGGCCTGTCGGCCGGAAGACGGCAGGCTCCCGCTGGGGACGTCTGTTCGAGGGCGGGCTGCTGCAGGGCGGAGTGCAGGGCAGCCCGGTCCTCCGTCTGCTGCTGCGGTGGGCGCGCCGGCCCGCGCTGCCCGTCATGCGGCTGTGGCGTCGCAACATCCAGCTCAAGGTCGTCGTCACGACCCTGCTGATGTCGCTCGGCGTCGTCCTGCTGCTGGGCTTCGTCGTTATCGGACAGGTGCGCAACGGCCTGCTGGACGCCAAGGTCAAGGCCTCGCAGAGCCAGGCCACCGGCGGATTCGCGGTGGCCAAGCAGAAGGCGGAAGAGGCGGCGAGCGGGACCGGTGACGCGGGTTCCACGGTGGACGGCCGTCCCGCGCCGAACGTCATCGAGTGGATGAGCAGTCTCGTGGCGTCCCTCTCCAGCGGCGGCCAGGGCGCCTTCGACGTCGTGAGCCTGCCCGTGGGCGACGAGAGCAGCGCCGGACGCGGGCCGCGTGCCTCCGGCCGGGTCAACCCCACCGCCAGCGTGCCCCAGGACCTGCGCGCGCGGGTGGACGGCAAGATGGCGGCGGCCCAGAGCTACACCCGCATCGTCTACAACGCCGACGCCCACCAGGACTCCCAGCCGGCCCTGGTCATCGGCAAGCAGGTCAACGACCCGAACCGCGACCCGTACCAGCTCTACTACCTCTTCCCGCTCACCCAGGAGGAGAAGTCGCTCAGCCTGGTCAAGGGGACGCTCGCGACGGCCGGACTGTTCGTCGTCGTACTCCTCGGGGCCATCGCCTGGCTCGTGGTGCGGCAGGTCGTCACCCCGGTGCGGATGGCGGCCGGGATCGCCGAGCGGCTGTCCGCGGGGCGGCTGCAGGAACGCATGAAGGTCACCGGCGAGGACGACATCGCGCGGCTCGGCGAGGCCTTCAACAAGATGGCGCAGAGCCTGCAGCTGAAGATCCAGCAGCTGGAGGACCTGTCGCGGATGCAGCGCCGGTTCGTGTCGGACGTGTCGCACGAGCTGCGTACGCCGCTGACGACCGTACGGATGGCCGCGGACGTCATCCACGACGCGCGGGAGGACTTCGACCCGGTGACCGCGCGGTCGGCGGAGCTGCTCGCCGACCAGCTGGACCGGTTCGAGTCGCTGCTCGCGGATCTGCTGGAGATCAGCCGCTTCGACGCGGGCGCGGCGGCACTGGAGGCCGAGCCCATCGACTTCAGGGAGGTCGTACGGCGGGTGGTCAGCGGGGCGGCGCCACTCGCCGAGCGCAAGGGCACGCACATACGGGTGGTAGGCGACCAGCAGCCCGTCGTGGCCGAGGCGGACGCCCGGCGCGTGGAGCGGGTGCTGCGCAACCTCGTCGTCAACGCCGTGGAGCACGGCGAGGGCAAGGACGTCGTGGTCAAGCTCGCCTCGGCCGGCGGGGCGGTCGCGGTCGCGGTACGTGACTACGGGGTCGGGCTCAAGCCCGGCGAGGCGACGCGCGTCTTCAGCCGCTTCTGGCGGGCCGACCCGGCACGCGCGCGTACGACCGGTGGTACGGGTCTGGGGCTGTCCATCGCCCTGGAGGACGCGCGGTTGCACGGCGGCTGGCTGCAGGCCTGGGGCGAGCCGGGCGGCGGCTCGCAGTTCCGGCTCACCCTGCCGCGCACCGCGGACGAACCGTTGCGGGGCTCGCCGATACCGCTGGAGCCCAGGGACTCGCGCCGTCACCGCGGACTCGACGACGCCGGGCTGCCGCGCGGGGGCGGGGACAAGGCCGCCACCGTGCCGTTGCAGCCGACGGGCGAGCCGGGGCCGTCGCAGTCGCCGCGGGACCCGATAACACCGCGGTCGACCGTGGTCCCCACGGCTGATCCCACCGCGCTGCCCGGCAACGGCGCGCGGGTCGTGCCCCGGCCCGCCTCGGGCGCGCTACGACAGGACGACACGCCCGTCGGGGGCGGGGCGGGCCGTGCGGATGCCGGGCCGGAGGACTCGAAGAGGCAAGGGGAGGCATTCCGTGGGCGCTGACCGCGAGGGGGGCGCTCGGCGGAGACCGGCGCGCGCGGTGGCGTACGCCGCCTGTGGGGTCGTAGTGCTGGCTGGTTGTGCCTCGATGCCCGACAGCGGGGATCTGAGGGGCGTCGAGTCCACGCCGCGCCAGGACACGCAGGTGCGGGTCTTCGCGATGCCGCCCCGGGAGGACGCCCCGGCCGCGGAGATCGTGCAGGGCTTCCTGGAGGCCCTGACCAGCGACGATCCGCACTACGAGACAGCCCGTAAGTACCTGACCCCCGGCGCGGCCGCGAAGTGGCGCCCGGAGTGGTCCACCACGGTGCTCGAGGACGGGCCGGGTGCCGAGCCCGCGCGGTCGGGTGGCCGGGAGGAGAGGAACGACGTGTCGTTCGCGTTGACGGGCACCAGCGTCGCGACGGTGGACGCGCAGCAGTCGTACTCGCCCGCCGCCGGGGCCTACAGCCAGCCGGTGCACCTCACCCGGGACCGGAAGACCGAGCAGTGGCGCATCGACGGCCTGCCGCCCGGAGTCGTCATGGGGCAGTCGGACTTCCAGCGCACCTACACGTCCGTCAACAAGTACTACTTCGCGTCCAACGCGACCGCCGGGCCCGATGTGGAGTCGGCGGTCGCCGATCCGGTGTACATCCGCCGGATGGTGGATCCCATGACGCAGATGGTGCGTTCCCTGCTCAACGGGCCCACGAGCCTGCTCGGGCCGGTCGTCAGGTCCAGCTTCCCCTCCGGAACAGCACTGGAGAAGGGCGTCAGCTCGCTGACGCCCGACGACCAGAACAAGCTCACGGTGCCGCTGAACGCGAAGGCCGCCAAGGTCGGCTCGGCCAAGTGCGGCGAGATGGCGGCCCAGATCCTGTTCACCCTGCAGAACCTCACGCCCGCGCTGGCGGAGGTCGATCTGCGGGCGGGCGGCGCGCAGCTGTGCTCGGTGGACGGGGCCGGAGCCGACGCCGCCGCCGTGCGCGGCTCGGTGAAGCAGCCCACCTACCTGTACTTCCTGGACAACGAGCACCGGCTGGTACGGATCTCGGCCCAGACCCCGGGCACGCAGCCCGAGCCGGTGCCCGGGCCGCTGGGCGAGGGCGACAAGGCGTTGCGGTCGGTGGCGGTGTCGCGTGACGAGCAGACCGCGGCCGGCGTCGGCATCGACGGCAAGGCGCTGTACGTCGGGGCGATGGTGGCAGGGAGTTCGCTCGGCGATCCCGTGCTGCTCAGCAAGGGCAAGACGGAGAACGACCGGCTCACCGCGCCCAGTTGGGACACACGGGGCGACCTGTGGGTGGCCGACCGAAACCCCGGCGACCCGCGACTGCTGCTGCTGGAACAGGCCAAGGGCGAACCGCTGGAGGTGCGGACTCCGAACCTCGACGGACGCGTCAAGGCCGTCCGGGTGGCCGCCGACGGGGTGCGGATCGCGCTCGTCGTCGAGAAGGACGGGAAGGGGTCCCTGTTCGTCGGGCGGATCGAGCGGGACGAGAAGGCCGGGGAGCGACCCGCCGTGTCGGTCCAGGAACTGCGTTCCGTGACACCGGCGTCGGAAGAGGTCGCGGCGATGTCATGGGCCGGTGACAGCAAACTCGTGGTGGTCGGGCAGGAACAGGGGGGCGTGCAGCAGATGCGGTACGTCCAGGTGGACGGCTCCACACCGGAGGCGCCCGCGCCCGCGGCCCTGACCGGAGTCAACGAGATCGCCGCGACCGAGGACGACGAGATGCCGCTGGTGGCGTACTCGGCGGACGGGATTGTGCGGTTGCCGTCCGGGGCGCAGTGGCAGAAGGTCGTCGCGAAGGGCACGGGCCCGGTCTACCCGGGGTGAGCCGGCGCGGCCGCCCGCTGCCGCGGGAGTTGTCCACAGGCGGTTGTCCACAGGGGTGGCCGGTCCGGGCAGGCCTTGGCACAGTGGTGGACATGCGGGGGTGGTGGCAGGACCTCACCGACCTGGTGCTGCCTGCCGACTGCGCGGGTTGCGGTAGGTCTCGCGCAGTGCTCTGCCCGGAGTGCCGTGCGGCTCTGACCGGTGCCGCGCCGCGCCGGGTGACACCGGTGCCGGAGCCGGCCGGGCTGCCGGTGGTGCACGCGGCGGCGCGGTACGGGGACGCGGTGCGCGCGGTGCTGCTGGCCCACAAGGAGCGGGGTGCGCTGGCGCTCGCGGCGCCGCTGGGCGCGGCGCTGGCGGGCGCTGTGCGGACGGGGGTGCTGGAGGCCGGGATGAGGGCCGACAGAGGCGTAGGGGCGGGCTCAGCGGCGGCTACGGGCCCGCGGTCGGACACGCGCCGACCGGGAGTTGCGAGGTCACGGGAAGCCGGGCTGTCGGCCGACCGGGCGGTGCGGCTCGTTCCCGTGCCGTCGTCCCGCGGAGTGGTGCGGGCGCGCGGGCATGATCCTGCGCGGCGGATCGCTCTCGCGGCGGCCGGGGAACTGCGGCGGACCGGGACCCCGGCGCGGGTGGTCGCCGTGCTGCGGCAGGGGCGGGCCGTGGCCGACCAGTCGGGCCTCAACTCCCGCCAGCGGCTGGCCAACCTGGCGGGCGCGCTGGCGGTCGCTCCCGATGCTGCCCGGTTGCTGTCGGGCGGTCCGGTGGTGCTCGTCGACGACCTGATGACGACGGGTGCGTCCCTGACGGAGGCGGCACGCGCCGTGCGTCTGGCGCTGACGGGGCTCAGGTACGCGGACGACGACCTGGAAACGATCGTGTACGCGGCGGGAACCCGGGAAGGCAGAGAGGGACGGACCCGATCGGCGCAACGGATGAGACGGTCGGGCCTGGTCGGACGTATCGAAGAGGCAGCCGAGGGAGAGCGAGGACGGGGGCGCGGTGAGGCGGGAAAGACGGACGACGGTGATGCGCGCCGGACCGGCCGCGACCACCTGGTCTGCGCCGCCGTGGTCGCCGCCACGCCGGGTTCCTTCGGAACAAACCGGAACTGACTGTGAACTTGCATCGTTGCAGCTAATGAGAGGGCCAATTCACTTGAACGGAGGTACGCCGCAGTAGAGGGTGACGACATCCGTCCGGGCGAGATATGTTCGGTTGTGAGAGAAAGGCCCAGGCCGTCCCTCTCCTATACGAATGCCGCCGCTGCGGGTTTTGCACAATCACCCGCGACGATGGGGTGGAGATCTTGCCCATGGGGGAGGAGGAGGTGGAAGTCACCGAGTCCGAGGTTCCGGGGCTCACCGGAACCTGGTGCAAAAGGGAGACGCTCCGCCACGGAAGCGGAGCGATCCGGGAACGGAGTTCTGCGTGGACATCGTCGTCAAGGGCCGCAAAACCGAGGTGCCCGAGCGGTTCCGCAAGCACGTGGCCGAGAAGCTGAAGCTGGAGAAGATCCAGAAGCTCGACGGCAAGGTGATCAGCCTCGACGTCGAGGTGTCCAAGGAGCCCAACCCCCGACAGGCCGACCGTTGTGACCGAGTGGAGATCACGCTCCGCTCCCGCGGTCCCGTGATCCGGGCGGAGGCGGCGGCCAACGACCCGTACGCGGCACTCGATTTGGCGGCGGAGAAGCTGGAAGCCCGGCTTCGCAAGCAGCACGACAAGCGGTACTCGCGCCGAGGCGCCCGCCGGCTCACGGCGGCCGAGGTCGCCGACCACGTCCCGGACGCGGCGACACTCAACGGCAACGGCCACGTCGTCCACGACGAAGAGCCGGACGCCGTGCCCACGAAGAAGATCGGCTCGCTCGAGGTGAAGGGCGAAGGCCCCCTCGTCGTTCGCGAGAAGACGCACGTAGCCTCACCCATGACCCTCGACCAGGCTCTCTACGAGATGGAGCTGGTCGGCCACGACTTCTACCTGTTCGTCGACTCCGAGACGAAGGAGCCGAGCGTCGTCTACCGGCGCCACGCCTACGACTACGGAGTCATCCACCTCAACACGGACCCGATGGTCACGCAGGTGAACGCTCCCGCGGCGGGTGGCACCCTGGGCGGCTGACGCCCCCGTGGCCGGCAGCTGAGCCGGTGCCCCTGGAGCGCGTGCGCGCCCCCCAGGGGCACCGGTGTGCGACCACTTCACGCCCCGCTCTGTCACCTCACTGTCGTCCAGGCATGGAATCATGGCCGCACCGGCCCAACCGGCGGGTCGTTGCCTTGGGTTGGCGATGGCACAGGACCACAGGCCACAGCCTTCAGGGGGAGGAACGATGGCGGACAGCTTCGGACCGATGCACGACCAGGTCACCGACGGCGACGCGGGCACGGGCCCCGACGCGGGCTCCCCACGCAAGGAACCGATCCGTGTCCTGGTCGTGGACGATCACGCGCTCTTCCGCCGAGGCCTGGAGATCGTGCTCGCGGCCGAGGAGGACATCCAGGTCGTCGGTGAGGCGGGCGACGGCGCGGAGGCCGTCGACAAGGCCGCCGACCTGCTGCCGGACATCATTCTGATGGATGTGCGGATGCCCAAGCGGGGCGGTATCGAGGCGTGCACGTCCATCAAGGAAGTCGCCCCCAGCGCCAAGATCATCATGCTGACGATCAGCGACGAGGAGGCCGACCTCTACGACGCGATCAAAGCGGGCGCGACCGGATATCTCCTCAAGGAGATCTCCACCGACGAGGTCGCCACCGCCATTCGCGCGGTGGCCGACGGGCAGTCGCAGATCAGCCCGTCCATGGCGTCGAAACTGCTCACCGAGTTCAAGTCGATGATCCAGCGCACGGACGAGCGCCGGCTGGTGCCCGCGCCCCGGCTCACCGACCGTGAGCTGGAAGTACTCAAACTCGTGGCCACCGGAATGAACAACCGGGACATCGCCAAGGAGTTGTTCATCTCCGAGAACACCGTGAAGAACCACGTGCGCAACATCCTGGAGAAACTGCAGCTGCACTCCAGGATGGAGGCCGTGGTGTACGCGATGCGGGAGAAAATCCTCGAGATCAGGTAAGGGCGCCGGGGGCGTCAGGCGAGAGCGCGGGCGAGTTCCGCGGCAAGGGGAGCGCGGAGTTCCGGGCTGTCCACCCGTTCCACGCGTACGTTCGTGCAGTCCACCCAGCTCGCGGCCTCCATCAGGGCCTGGGCCACCGCCGGGACCGCCTTCGGGCCGTCCAGGGTGACCTGCCTGGCCACCAGGGTGCCGCCCTCACGGGCGGGGTCCACGCGGCCGACCAGGTGACCGCCGGCCAGCACCGGCATCGCGAAGTAGCCGTGCACCCGCTTCGGCTTGGGGACGTAGGCCTCCAGGCGGTGGGTGAAGCCGAAGATCCGTTCCGTGCGCGCCCGCTCCCAGACCAGGGAGTCGAAGGGGGACAGGAGCGTGGTCCGGTGGCGGCCGCGCGGTGAGGTCTCCAGGGCCACGGGGTCGGCCCAGGCCGGCTTGTCCCAGCCCTCCACGGTGACCGGGACCAGCCCGGTGTCGGCGATCACCGCGTCGAACTGTTCTCCCTTGAGGCGGTGGTAGTCCGCGATGTCCGCGCGCGTGCCGACCCCCAGGGACTGGGCCGCCAGTCGGACCAGGCGGCGCAGGCACTCGGCGTCGTCCAGGTCGTCGTGCAGCAGTGCTTCGGGTACGGCGCGCTCGGCGAGGTCGTACACGCGCTTCCAGCCGCGGCGCTCGACGCACACCACCTCCCCGTACATCAGGGCGCGCTCCACGGCGACCTTCGCGCCGGACCAGTCCCACCACTCGCTGGTGCGCTTCGCGCCGCCCAACTCGGTCGCCGTGAGCGGCCCTTCGGCGCGCAGCTGCTTGATCACCTGATCGTAGGCGCCGTCCGGGAGGGCGTGACTCCAGTGCGGACGGGAGCGGTAGGCGCGGCGCCGGAAGGCGAAGTGGGGCCATTCCTCGATGGGGAGGATGCAGGCGGCGTGCGACCAGTACTCGAAGGCGTGGGGCTGTGCCCGCGCGGCATCGGCGGACGCGGTGCCCCAGTAGGCGGCCTCGACCGTGCCGCGGCCCACGGCGCCCAGGCGGGCGTACGGAACGAGTTCGTGGGAGCGGGCGAGGACCGAGATGGTGTCGAGCTGGACCGCGCCCAGATGGCGGAGGGCGCCGCGGACGCCCGCACGGCGGTCGGGGGCGCCGAGGAAGCCCTGTGCCCGCAGGGCGATGCGGCGGGCTTCGGCTGCCGAGAGGGTGGTGGGGTGCGGGGTCGTCATGCCCCGCACGATAGGGGGTGGCGCTGACAGTGGGGGCTGACCTGCGCCGTTCCCGCCGGGAGCGGTCCGCGGCCCGGACGACCGGCCCCGGGGGAGCCGGCGGTGGGGCGGCTACGCGTCGGCCGGCAGGTAGGGCGCCGACGGCGGCAGGCCCAGGTCGGAGGGCAGCAGCGAACCCACCCAGCAGTCCCGGCGTACGCCTGCGTGGACGATCGCGGAGCGCAGCGTGCCCTCGAAAGCGAAGCCGGCGCGCTCCGCCACCGCGCGGGACGGCTCGTTGCCGACCTCCGCGCGCCACTCCACGCGGTCCGCCCGCAGGTCGGTGAAGGCCCAGCGGGAGGCGGCGGCGACGGCCTCGGTGGTGTAGCCGTTGCCGCGGTGCTCCTTGGTGGCCCAGAAGCCGATCTCGGACGTGCCCGGGGAGCGCGTGGTGAGGGAGAGCATGCCCACGAGGTCTCCCGGCCCGGGGAGGAAGACGCCGAAGGTGAACATCGAATCCTTCGCCCAGCCGAGCGGGACCAGTTGTTCCGTGAAGCCCCGCGCGTGCTCGTGGAGGTAGGGCGAGGGGATGGAGGTCCAGCGCTGGATGTCCGGGTCCTGGGCGGCGGCGTACACGGAGTCGGTGTCGTCCGGGCCGACCGGGCGCAGGTGGAGGCGGGCGGTGGAGAGCGTGACGGGATCCATCGGCCGATTCTGCTCGGCGGTCCGACGGGGCCGCCACTTTTTTAGCCGTGTGTGAGCGCGCGATCACAATTCGCGCAAATCCTCGGCGGGACGCGGCACCATCCGCGACCCCCGGCCGTTGTCCCCTTTGAAACAGATTTGAAATGGCGGACCGTCGTCGACCCGGCAGGCCTCCCGGCGTGGCGGGGTCCTCGCATACGATGGCCGTTGCTCAGTAAGTCACATGGAACCGACCGTCCCGGCCCGACCGGCAAGGAGACCAAGCCCCGTGTCCGTCCTCTCGAAGATCATGCGTGCAGGCGAAGGCAAGATCCTGCGCAAGCTGCACCGCATCGCGGACCAGGTCAAGTCCATCGAAGAGGACTTCGTCGACCTCTCCGACGCCGAGCTGCGGGCCCTCACCGATGAGTACAAGCAGCGGTACGCCGACGGTGAGACTCTGGACGACCTGCTCCCCGAAGCTTTCGCCACCGTGCGTGAGGCTGCCAAGCGCGTGCTCGGCCAGCGTCACTACGACGTGCAGATGATGGGCGGCGCCGCCCTCCACCTCGGCTACGTCGCCGAGATGAAGACCGGTGAGGGCAAGACCCTCGTCGGCACGCTCCCCGCTTATCTCAACGCCCTCTCCGGAGAAGGCGTCCACCTCATCACGGTCAACGACTACCTGGCCGAGCGCGACTCCGAGATGATGGGTCGCGTCCATAAGTTCCTGGGCCTGAGCGTCGGCTGCATCCTCGCCAACATGACGCCGGCCCAGCGCCGCGAGCAGTACGCGTGCGACATCACCTACGGCACGAACAACGAGTTCGGCTTCGACTACCTGCGCGACAACATGGCGTGGTCCCAGGACGAACTCGTCCAGCGCGGCCACAACTTCGCCATCGTCGACGAGGTCGACTCCATCCTCGTCGACGAGGCCCGTACGCCGCTGATCATCTCCGGCCCGGCCGACCAGGCCACCAAGTGGTACGGCGACTTCGCCAAGCTGGTCACGCGCCTGAAGAAGGGCGAGGCCGGCAACCCGCTCAAGGGCATGGAGGAGACCGGCGACTACGACGTCGACGAGAAGAAGCGCACCGTCGCCATCCACGAGTCCGGCGTCAGCAAGGTCGAGGACTGGCTGGGCATCGACAACCTCTACGAGTCGGTGAACACGCCTCTGGTGGGCTACCTGAACAACGCCATCAAGGCCAAGGAGCTCTTCAAGAAGGACAAGGACTACGTCGTCATCGACGGCGAGGTCATGATCGTCGACGAGCACACCGGCCGTATCCTCGCCGGCCGCCGCTACAACGAGGGCATGCACCAGGCGATCGAGGCGAAGGAAGGGGTGGACATCAAGGACGAGAACCAGACGCTCGCCACGATCACCCTGCAGAACTTCTTCCGCCTCTACAACAAGCTCTCCGGCATGACCGGTACGGCGATGACCGAGGCCGCCGAGTTCCACCAGATCTACAAGCTCGGCGTGGTCCCGATCCCGACGAACAGGCCGATGGTCCGCAAGGACCAGTCGGACCTGATCTACCGCACGGAGGTCGCGAAGTTCGAGGCGGTCGTCGACGACATCGCCGAGAAGCACGAGAAGGGCCAGCCGATCCTCGTCGGCACGACGTCGGTCGAGAAGTCCGAGTACCTCTCGCAGCAGCTGAGCAAGCGCGGCATCCAGCACGAGGTGCTCAACGCCAAGCAGCACGACCGTGAGGCGCCGATCATCGCCCAGGCCGGCCGCAAGGGCGCCGTGACCGTGGCCACCAACATGGCCGGCCGTGGTACGGACATCAAGCTCGGCGGCAACCCCGACGACCTCGCCGAGGCGGAGCTGCGCCAGCGCGGCCTCGACCCCGAGGAGCACATCGAGGAGTGGGCGCACGCCCTGCCCGCGGCCCTGAAGAAGGCCGAGAAAGCGGTCGAGGCGGAGTTCGAGGAGGTCAAGGACCTCGGTGGGCTCTACGTCCTCGGCACCGAGCGGCACGAGTCGCGTCGCATCGACAACCAGCTGCGCGGCCGTAGCGGCCGTCAGGGCGACCCGGGCGAGTCCCGCTTCTACCTCTCGCTGGGCGACGACCTGATGCGCCTGTTCAAGGCCCAGATGGTCGAGCGCGTCATGTCGATGGCGAACGTCCCCGACGACGTGCCGATCGAGAACAAGATGGTCACGCGCGCGATCGCGTCCGCCCAGTCGCAGGTCGAGCAGCAGAACTTCGAGACCCGCAAGAACGTCCTCAAGTACGACGAGGTCCTCAACCGTCAGCGCGAGGTCATCTACGGCGAGCGGCGCCGCGTCCTGGAGGGTGAGGACCTGCAGGAGCAGATCCAGCACTTCATGAACGACACCATCGACGCGTACGTCGGTGCGGAGACCGCCGAGGGCTTCCCGGAGGACTGGGACCTCGACCGTCTGTGGGGTGCCTTCAAGCAGCTCTACCCGGTGAAGATCACCGTCGAGGAGCTGGAGGAGGCGGCCGGTGACCGCGCCGGACTGACCGCCGAGTTCATCGCCGAGTCGATCAAGGACGACATCACCGAGCAGTACGAGTCGCGTGAGACGCAGCTCGGCTCCGAGATCATGCGTGAGCTGGAGCGCCGTGTCGTGCTGTCGGTCCTGGACCGCAAGTGGCGCGAGCACCTCTACGAGATGGACTACCTCCAGGAGGGCATCGGCCTGCGCGCCATGGCGCAGAAGGACCCCCTGGTCGAGTACCAGCGCGAGGGCTTCGACATGTTCACCGCCATGATGGAGGGCATCAAGGAGGAGTCCGTCGGCTACCTGTTCAACCTGGAGGTCCAGGTCGAGCA
This sequence comes from Streptomyces sp. NBC_00289, assembly GCF_041435115.1. Taxonomy (NCBI): domain Bacteria; kingdom Bacillati; phylum Actinomycetota; class Actinomycetes; order Kitasatosporales; family Streptomycetaceae; genus Streptomyces; species Streptomyces sp. NBC_00289. The sequence continues at coordinate 6,131,452 of NZ_CP108046.1, forward strand.
GCAGGTCGAGGAGGTCCCGGTGGAGGACACCGAGCCGTCGCTCGAGAAGCGCGACGCGGTTCCGGCCCAGGCCGGCTCCCGTCCCGAGATCCGCGCCAAGGGGCTCGACGCCCCGCAGCGGCGGGACCTGCACTTCTCGGCGCCGACCGTCGACGGTGAGGGTGGTGTCGTCGAGGGCGAGTTCGCCGACGACGAGGAGCCCGTGCGCTCGGAGGCGGACGGTCTCACGCGCGCGGAGCGGCGCAAGCAGTCGCGTGGTGGGCGCCGTCGCAAGAAGTGACGGTGCCGGGCGGGAAGTGACGGTGCCTGTGGCGCCGTAGAGGTTCGAAGGGCCGGGTCACTCCAGGGTGGGCCGGCCCTTCGGCGTGTCCGGCGGGGTCAGTCGTGGTCCGGACCTGCCGTGCGCGGGCCGCCCAGCTCCACCGCTGTGCAGCGCCAGCGCAGGTCCGGTCCCTGTTCCAGGCGGAAGGCCATGGCACGCAGCTGGTCGCCGGCGCCGATGCGCGCGAAGACCTCGATGGCGCCGGGGCGGGGCACGTAGTAGCCGATGTCGCGGACCACGGGGCGGGTGCCGCGGGTGCGCAGCGGGCCGCGTTCGGCGAGGTGGGCCAGTTCGTCGTAGGCGCGGCCGGCGGTGTGGCGGAGCATCCAGTGGACGGGGCGCTGACCGCTCAGGACGGCGAGCAGACGATCCGCGAAGACGTCGGTGGTGGCGGGCGGTGGGCAGAGCGGCCTGCGCGGGGTCTGGGTGGGGGCGTCGGAGGCCTGCGTGGTGCCTGGGGCGGCGGGAGCGGGCGCCGATGGCCGTGCGGGTGCCGTGAGCGTGCCGGTCGTGCCGTGGGAGGCGGTGCCGGTGTGTGCGGCTGTGCCGGTGGCACCGGCGTTTGTGCCTGTGGCGCTGGTGGGGGAGCCGGGGGCTGCCGGTGGGCGGCCGTCGGTGGGCCTCGTACGGGTGCGGGTCCCGTTGCCCCCTGGTGAGCCCGGGGGCCGGCCGCCCGGCGCCGTCGTGCGGGCCGTACCGCCGCCCGGTGTGCGGGGCGGGGCACCGCCGGGGTGGCGGGCGTCGCGGCGGCCGGGCGGGCGGCTGCCGGGCTGCTGCTTCGCCCTGTTCATGACCTTGTGCATGGTGTCCCCGCTCGACGGGCCCGGAAAGTACCGGGCGGTAACTTTGTGGTTGGGGATCTTGTACGGGGATGTGGGCCGCGGCGGCAAGGCGGCCGAGGCCCTCGGGCCGGGGCCCGGGAGGTTCACTTATCCGAGTGACCGGGAGGTCCGGAAAGCCCGTGCTGACAGGGACGGACCGGGTGAACGCCGGGGCGGGGAGTGGACGCCTGCCGGGGGGTGGGCAGGAACTCGAAAGGGGACTCCCGCACGTATCCTGAGAGCCGTCCGGGTGCGCCGGGGAGGGTCTCTCCCGCCCACGTAACCGACCACGATCCACGCCCAGGCACCACGCCCGAGCACCGCGAACCACACCGACCAGGAAAGCGGACTGTCATGCGCGTCTACGTCCCCCTGACCCTCTCCGGTCTCGCCGAGGCGTACAAGGCGGGAGAGCTGGGGGCCGGGCCGCTCGTCGCGTACGCCGTCACGCCGGCGTTGCGCGAGTGGTACCTCTCCGACGACATCGAGGAACTGGAGTACGCGGCGCTGAACCGGGCCGCGCTGGCCTCGCTCCGGCTGCTGGCGGCGGACTCGGGGGCGGTGCGGCGGCGGGTCGTGGTCGCCGTCGACGTGGCCGACGGCGCGGCGGTCGCCGACCCGGACCGGGCACTCGACCCGGCGGCGCTCGGCGAGGTGCGGATCGCCGCTGCCGTGCCGCTGGCCAAGGCGGCCTCGGTGCACGTCGACTCGGATGACGCGGAGGCGGATGTGACGGCCGCGGCGGAGGCACTGCCGGCGGCGGACGCGGGGGACGACGACGCCCAGTTCGTGGTGGACGGCGCCGAGGACCACGAGCTGCTGTGGTTCGCGCGGCAGGAGATCCCGAACCTGGTGGGACTGGGTGAGTAGGCGCGGCCTGCCGCGCGGGACTCGTCACCTGCCGGTCTCTTGATTGTCAGTGGCGGCGGGTACGTTTCCGGCATGGGGAAGCAGACAGGCGCGCACATTGTCTGGGACTGGAACGGGACGCTGTTCCACGACAACGACGCGATCATCGGGGCGACGAACGCGGCGTTCGCCGAGCTGGGGCTCGAGGCGATCACCCTGGAGCGGTACCGGACGCTGTACTGCGTGCCGGTGCCGAAGTTCTACGAGCGGTTGCTGGGGCGGTTGCCGACCGACGCCGAGTGGGAGGTCATGGACGAGGTCTTCCACCGGTACTACACGCAGCACCGGATCAGCTGCGGGCTCACCGACGGCGCGGTGGAGCTGCTCACGGGATGGCAGTCGGCGGGACGCAGCCAGTCCCTCCTGAGCATGTACGGGCACGACGAACTCGTGCCGCTGGTGCGCGGGTTCGGGATCGAGCCGCACTTCCTGCGGGTGGACGGGCGGACCGGTCCCTCCGGCGGCAGCAAGGCCGAGCACATGGTGCGGCATCTCGCGGCGCTGACCGGGGCGGCCGGCGTGGACCCCGCTCGTACGGTGGTGATCGGGGACGCCGCCGACGACGCGGTGGCCGCGCTGCACGTCGGGGCGCGCGCCGTGCTGTACACCGGCGGTTCGCACGGCCGGGCCAGCCTGGAGGAAGTGGGCGTCCCGGTCGTGGACACCCTGGCGGAGGCGGTCGAGGAGGCGGCGAGACTGGCGGCCTGAGGCGCGTGCCCGCCGCCCGGACACGGGTGGGTTCGGCAGGCGCCCGGCCGTGTCGGGCGGCGGACGCCTGCCGGTGGGAGGTGCGGTCAGGTCACCGGTGCCTTGGCGCGCAGCACCGTCAGGAACTCCCGCATCCAGGCGGAGTGGTCCGGCCAGGCGCGGGAGGAGACCAGGGTGCCGTCGACGACCGCCTCGGCGTCCTGGAAGGTGGCTCCCGCGGCCTGCATGTCCGGTTCCAGCGCCGGGTAGGCCGTGACCCGGCGACCGCGCAGACCGTCGATCGCGGCGGTGAGCAGGGGGCCGTGGCAGATCTGGGCCACGGGCTTGTCCGCGTCGAAGAAGGACTTCAGGATCTTGCGGAGTTCGGGGTCGTTGCGCAGGTACTCCGGCGCGCGGCCGCCGGGGATGACCACGGCTACGTACTGGCCGGGATCCACCTCGGCGAAGGCGAGGTCGGCGGGCCAGGTGTAGCCGGGCTTCTCGGTGTAGGTGTCGAAGCCGGGTTCGAAGTCGTGGACGACGAACTGGAGCTTCTTGCGGGTGGGGGCCGCGATGTGGACCTCGTAGCCCTCCTCGCGGAGGCGCTGGTAGGGGTACAGGACCTCCAGCGACTCCGCCGCGTCTCCGGTGACGATGAGGATTTTTGCTGTCATGTCGGCAACGTGCCTCCCGGAAGCGGCCTTGCCAAGGGGGCGCGCGGCGACGGAGTCCCCGTCGGCCTACCGGACCGCCCGGCGAGCCGGTTCCGAACTCACCCGTCGGTGCGCGGCGCGGCAGGCGCGATACGCCGGATCGGCCGTCCCCGCCCCTGTGCAGAATGTCAAAGTTCCCCCCCTGGTTTTGTACACATACGGCTCATGACGGCCCCCCTCCCGAGAGCGATAGCCTGGTGGCGTGATCAGCGCGATAGTTCGCGGGGGCACTGCCGCCCCTGCCCTGCGCCCGGCGAGCACGGACCATCTCCGTGACCGGGCGGCGGTCGCTGGTCTTCGCGGGCGGGACGGGGCCGCAAGGGCTCCCAGGACGCCGTACACACACCCGACGCAGGCGGCGCAGAGATCAGCGTCACACCGTGCGGGCGCGTCGAGAATGGCTGATAACCCCCCGCTCATCTCACCTTGCGGCATAGCGTCGGAGCAGACCGGACACCCCGCGTCTGGACGTTGCGTCGGAGGGGAAGAGACCGTACTTCCTTCTACGTCACGCAATGGCGCGCGACAGGAGCCAGAGGACAATGCAGACCAAGCTGGACGAAGCCAAGGCCGAGCTGCTCGAAAGGGCCGCCCGGGTTGCTGAGAACAGCCCGGTCGGTGGGCACCTACCGACCGGGACGGCGGACGAGGGCACTCCGGACCCGGACACCGTGCTCGCGTTCCTCCAGCGCTACTACCTGCACACCGCCCCGGAGGACCTCACCGACCGCGACCCGGTCGACGTCTTCGGAGCCGCTTTCTCGCACTACCGACTGGCCGAGAACCGCCCGCAGGGCACGGCCAGCGTGCGGGTCCACACCCCGACCGTCGAGGAGAACGGCTGGACCTGCAGCCACTCCGTCGTCGAGGTCGTCACCGACGACATGCCCTTCCTCGTGGACTCCGTGACGAACGAGCTGACCCGTCAGGGCCGCGGCATCCACGTCGTCATCCACCCGCAGATGTTCGTGCGCCGCGATGTCACCGGCAAGCTCATCGAGGTGCTCACCGCGCCCGTCACCGACGGTCTTCCGCACGACGCGCACACCGAGTCCTGGATCCACGTCGAGATCGACCGCGAGACCGACCGTGCCGACCTGAAGCAGATCACCGCCGAACTGTTGCGTGTCCTGTCCGACGTTCGCGAGACCGTCGAGGACTGGGACAAGATGCGGGACGCGGCGATGCGCATGGCCGACGAGCTGCCCAAGGAGCCCGTCGCGTCCGACCTGCGCGGCCAGGACATCGAGGAGGCCCGCGAGCTGCTGCGCTGGCTGGCCGCCGACCACTTCACCTTCCTCGGCTACCGCGAGTACCAGCTGCGCGACGACGACTCGCTCGCCGCGGTGCCCGGCACCGGTCTCGGCATACTGCGCTCGGACCCGCACCACGCGAGCGACGAGAGCCACCCCGTCAGCCCCTCCTTCGAGCGGCTGCCCGCCGACGCCCGCGCCAAGGCCCGCGAGCACAAGCTCCTCGTGCTGACCAAGGCCAACAGCCGTGCCACCGTGCACCGGCCGTCGTACCTCGACTACATCGGCGTCAAGAAGTTCGACGAGCAGGGCAACGTCGTCGGCGAGCGGCGCTTCCTCGGACTGTTCTCCTCCGCCGCCTACACCGAGTCCGTGCGCCGGGTGCCGGTCATCCGGCGCAAGGTCGAGGAGGTGCTGGAGCGCGCCGGGTTCTCGCCCAACAGCCATGACGGGCGCGATCTGCTGCAGATCCTGGAGACCTACCCGCGCGACGAGCTCTTCCAGACCCCGGCCGACGAACTGCAGTCCATCGTCACCTCGGTGCTGTACCTCCAGGAGCGCAGGCGGCTGCGCCTCTACCTCCGCCAGGACGAGTACGGGCGCTACTACTCCGCCCTCGTCTACCTTCCCCGCGACCGCTACACCACCGGTGTGCGGCTGCGGATCATCGACCTCCTGAAGGAGGAACTCGGCGGCACCAGCGTCGACTTCACGGCGTGGAACACCGAGTCGATCCTGTCCCGGCTGCACTTCGTGGTCCGGGTCCCGCAGGGCACCGAGCTGGCGCAGCTGTCCGACGCCGACAAGGAGCGCATCGAGGCCCGGCTGGTGGAGGCCGCCCGCTCGTGGGCCGACGGTTTCGCCGAGGCGCTCAACGCCGAGCTGGGCGAGGAGCGCGCGGCCGAGCTGCTGCGCCGCTACGGCAACGCCTTCCCGGAGGGCTACAAGGCCGACCACAACCCGCGTGCCGCGGTCGCCGACCTGGTGCACATCGAGCGGCTCACCGAAGCCCAGGAGCACAGCGGCAAGGACTTCGCGCTGAGCCTCTACGAGCCGGTGGGCGCCGCGCCCGAGGAGCGCCGGTTCAAGATCTACCGCAAGGGCGACGCGGTCTCCCTGTCCGCGGTGCTGCCGGTCCTCAGCCGGCTCGGCGTCGAGGTGACGGACGAGCGGCCGTACGAACTGCGCTGCTCGGACCGCAGTGTCGCCTGGGTCTACGACTTCGGCCTGCGCATGCCCCAGACGCAGAACGGCGGCGGTGACTACCTCGGCGACGACGCCCGCGAGCGTTTCCAGGAGGCGTTCGCCGCCACCTGGACCGGCAAGGCCGAGAACGACGGCTTCAACGCCCTGGTGCTCAGCGCCGGGCTGGGCTGGCGGCAGGCGATGGTGCTGCGGGCGTACGCGAAGTACCTGCGCCAGGCGGGTTCCACCTTCAGCCAGGACTACATGGAGGACACCCTCCGCAACAACGTGCACACCACCCGGCTGCTGGTGTCGCTGTTCGAGGCACGGATGTCGCCGGACCGGCAGCGCGCCGGACACGAACTCGTCGACGCCCTGCTGGAAGAGCTCGAGGCGGCGCTCGACCAGGTGGCGAGTCTCGACGAGGACCGGATCCTGCGGTCCTTCCTCACCGTCATCAAGGCGACCCTGCGGACGAACTTCTTCCAGGAGGCGGCGGGCGGCAAGCCGCACGCGTACGTCTCCATGAAGTTCGACCCGCAGGCGATCCCCGATCTGCCCGCGCCGCGCCCGGCCTTCGAGATCTGGGTGTACTCGCCGCAGGTGGAGGGCGTGCACCTGAGGTTCGGGAAGGTCGCCCGAGGCGGACTGCGCTGGTCCGACCGCAAGGAGGATTTCCGGACGGAGATCCTCGGCCTGGTGAAGGCGCAGATGGTGAAGAACACCGTCATCGTGCCGGTGGGCGCCAAGGGCGGCTTCGTCGCCAAGCAGCTGCCCGACCCGAGCGTGGACCGGGACGCCTGGCTGGCCGAGGGCATCGCCAGCTACAAGACGTTCATCTCAGCGCTGCTCGACATCACCGACAACATGGTGGCCGGCGAGGTCGTGCCCCCGGCGGACGTCGTCCGGCACGACGAGGACGACACCTACCTCGTGGTCGCCGCCGACAAGGGCACCGCGACCTTCTCCGACATCGCCAACGGCGTCGCGGAGCAGTACAACTTCTGGCTCGGCGACGCCTTCGCCTCCGGCGGCTCCGCCGGCTACGACCACAAGGGCATGGGCATCACCGCCCGCGGTGCCTGGGAGTCCGTCAAGCGGCACTTCCGGGAGCTGGGCGTGGACACCCAGACCGAGGACTTCACCGTCGTCGGCATCGGGGACATGTCGGGTGACGTGTTCGGCAACGGCATGCTGCTGTCCGAGCACATCCGCCTGGTCGCCGCCTTCGACCACCGGCACATCTTCCTCGACCCGACCCCGGACGCGGCCGCCTCCTACGCCGAGCGCCGCCGCGTCTTCGAGCTGCCGCGCTCCAGCTGGGCCGACTACAACAGCGAGCTGATCTCCGCGGGCGGCGGCGTCTTCCCCCGCAGCGCCAAGGCCATCCCGGTCAACGCGCACATCCGCCAGGCGCTGGGCATCGAGGACAAGGTGTCCAAGATGACCCCGGCCGACCTGATGAAGGCGATCCTCAGGGCGCCGGTCGACCTGCTGTGGAACGGCGGCATCGGTACGTACGTCAAGGCGTCGACGGAGTCCCACGCGGACGTCGGCGACAAGGCCAACGACCCGATCCGGGTCGACGGCGCCGACCTGCGGGTCAAGGTCGTCGGAGAGGGCGGCAACCTCGGTCTGACCCAGCTCGGCCGGATCGAGTTCGCGCTGCACGGCGGCAAGATCAACACCGATGCCATCGACAACAGCGCGGGCGTGGACACGTCCGACCACGAGGTGAACATCAAGATCCTGCTCAACGGTCTGGTCGCGGACGGCGACATGACGGTCAAGCAGCGCAACAAGCAGCTCGCCGAGATGACCGACGAGGTCGGCGGACTGGTCCTGCGCAACAACTACGCGCAGAACACGGCGATCGCCAACGCCCTCGCCCAGTCCAAGGACATGCTCCACGCGCAGCAGCGGTACATGCGCCACCTGGTGCGGGAGGGACTGCTGGACCGGGCGCTGGAGTTCCTGCCCACCGACCGCCAGATCCGCGAACGCCTCGGCGCCGGGCAGGGCCTGACCAGCCCCGAGACGGCCGTGCTGCTGGCGTACACGAAGATCACGGTCGCCGAGGAGCTGCTGCACACCTCACTGCCGGACGACCCGTATCTGCGCGGTCTGCTGCACACCTACTTCCCGGCCGCGCTGCGCGAGAAGTTCGCCGACCGGATCGACGGCCACCCGCTGAACCGTGAGATCACCACGACCGTCCTGGTCAACGACACGGTCAACACGGGCGGTACGACCTATCTGCACCGCCTGCGCGAGGAGACCGGCGCCTCGCTTGAGGAGATCGTCCGCGCCCAGACCGTGGCCCGCACGATCTTCCGTTCGGGCGCGGTGTGGGACGGGGTGGAGGCGCTGGACAACACGGTCGAGGCCGCCGTCCAGACCCGTATCCGGCTGCACTCGCGCCGCCTGGTGGAGCGCGGCACACGCTGGCTGCTCAACAACCGGCCGCAGCCGCTGCAGCTCGCCGAGACGGTGGAGTTCTTCTCCGAGCGCGTCGAGCTGGTCTGGGCGCAGCTGCCGAAGCTGCTGCGCGGCGCGGACCTGGAGTGGTACCAGCAGATCTACGACGAGCTGACGGGCGTGGGTGTCCCGGACGAACTGGCCACGCGGGTGGCCGGGTTCTCGTCCGCCTTCCCGACGCTCGACATCGTCTCGGTGGCCGACCGCATGGGCAAGGAGCCGCTGGACGTCGCCGACGTCTACTACGACCTCGCCGACCGGCTCCACATCACCCAGCTCATGGACCGCATCATCGAGCTGCCCCGCGCCGACCGCTGGCAGTCCATGGCCCGCGCCTCGATCCGCGAGGACCTGTACGCGGCCCACGCGTCCCTGACCGCCGACGTGCTCGCCGTGGGCAACGGCACCTCGACCCCCGAGCAGCGCTTCAAGGCGTGGGAGGAGAGGAACGCGCCGATTCTGGGCCGGGCGCGCACGACCCTTGAGGAGATCCAGGGCTCGGATGCCTTCGACCTGGCGAACCTGTCGGTGGCGATGCGGACGATGCGGACACTGCTGCGCACGCATTCCTAGCCGATACGCGCACGAGGGCGCCCCTGGCCGTGAAGGCCGGGGGCGCCTTTGGTTCGGGGACTGCGGCGGAGGGCTGGAGCGCCTGGGCCGTCGGGGCCGCGGGGAGCGTCCGGGCCCGAGGCGGCCCCGAGCTGCCCGAGCGCCCGAGCGCGCGAGCTGCCCGAGCCGCGGACCGTCCGAAGCGCCGGGCGCCGGGATCGTCAGACCGTCCGAGGCGTCGGTGCATCGAGCCGCCGGGCCGCCGGGATCGTCAGATCGAGCCGCCGGCCGCTCGGTCCGTCTGAGTCGTCGGTGCATCGAGCCGCCGGCCGCCCGGAAGACCGAGCCGCCGGGCCGCCGAGCCGCCGGGCCGCCGGGCCGCCGGGCCGCCGGCCGCCCGGATCGTCAGATCGGGCCGCCGGCCGCTCGGTCCGTCGGACCGTCCGAGGCGTCGGTGCATCGAGCCGCCCGGAGCGCATGCCGCTCACGTCGACGCTCGTGTGCTCCCGTTCGCGCTGTAATCCAGTCCTCAACTGTCACTGGCATGTCATACGCTGCGTACTCGGCAGCGTCCGCACGTCGGTACCGGCGTGAGGGGGGACGCGTGGCCTACTCATCTGCTCGGGGACCACCGGGCATTCTCTGTGGGGGTTCACATCACTGTGCGCAGGCGCAGCACTTCTACCGCGACGGCACTCGCGGTTCTCTTCAGCTCCGCGGCGCTCGCCGCGGGTACGGCGGGGGTGGCGGCGGCCGACTCCGCCAGGGTTCTTCCGGTGAAGTCCGTGGGCGACATCGTCGTGGACGGGGTCCACCGGCGCGTGTACCTGTCCGATCCGACCGGCGGCAAGATCGTGGTCACCGACTACGCGGGCGCGGTCAAGGCGACCCTCACCGGACTGCCCGGTGTGACGGGCCTGGCGCTGTCAGCCGACTCCGGCCAGGTGTACGCGGCCGTCAAGGGCAGCGACCGGATCGTCTCGGTGGAGACGCAGACGTACACCCAGACCGCGAGCTACGAACTGGGCGCCGACGCTCCGTCCGACCTGGAGGTCGTCGACGGCCGCGTCTGGTTCGGCTACGGCTCGAACCTCGGCTCGCTCGACCTCTCCACCGCCGAACCGGTCGTGCACCTGGACCAGAAGGCGGACGCCGGCTTCTTCACCGGCCCGATGCTGCTGGGCTCCGATCCGGCCGCGCCGGGCGTCCTGGTGGCCGGCAGCGGCGGCACGCTCGCGGTGTACGACGTCTCGGCCGACGGTGCCGTGCTGCGGGTCAAGGGCAGCATGGACACCTCCGTGAAGCAGCTGGACCTGACGCCCGACGGCGGCCAGGTCATCACCTCCTGGGACGGCACCGGCAACGGGTACGGCCTCCCCGCCTACTCGACCACCGACCTGACGGAGGTGGCGAGTTACCCGATCGACGCCTACCCGAACGCCGTGGCCGTCGCGCCCGACGGCAGTGTCGCGGGCGGCAGCTTCTCCTGGTACGAGCCCGACGTCCACATCCACCGTCCCGGTGACCTGACGTCGGTACGGGAGTACGACTTCCCCAACACCGGCGACAGCAGCGGCGCCGACACCCTCGTGGACGGCGCGCTGGCCTGGGCGCCGGACGCCGGCCGGGTGCTCGCCGTCTCCGTGAACACCGCCGGCACGTACACCCTGCGTGCCATGACCGACCCCACCAAGGAGCTGCCGACCCTCAAGGTGTCGGCGCCCGCGACGTCGGCCCGGGCCAAGAAGCTCACCGTCACCGGCAAGCTCACCTCGAAGGTGCCGCTCGCCGCGGGCACCGGTCTGACGGTGACCCGTACGGACATCGAGTCGCCGAACGGCAAGACCCTGCCCGCCGCCACGACGAAGGCCGACGGCAGCTTCTCCTTCACGGACACCCCGCCCGCCGGCGGCAAGGTCACCTACAAGGTGTCCTACGCGGGCGACGCCACGCACGCCACCGCCGTGGGCTCCGACAGCGTGCAGGTCTCCCGCAAGGCGACCGCGCTGAGCCTGACCAACAACGGCAAGCTGTACTCGTACGGCAAGGACGTCTCCTTCACGGCGCACCTCGGCACCACGTACAAGAACCGCACGGTCGAGATCTACGCGGACCCCTTCGGTACCGACAAGCCGAAGAAGCTGCTGAAGAAGGCCAGGGTCAACTCGCACGGCAACCTGTCGGCGACCGTCGACATGACGCGTGACACCACCGTCACCGCCGTCTTCGCCGGGGACGCCCGCTACGCCGGCAAGACCACGAAGTCGACCGCCTACGCCCGGGCGAGGATCTCCACCTCCGTCTCCAAGCACTACAGGACGGGCAGGATCGGCTCCACGAAGTACTACTACTTCCGCAAGAACACCGACCCGGTGTTCACCACCACCATGAACTACTACGCGGGCCGCAAGCAGCGGTTCGAGCTCGAGGTCTACTACCAGGGCCGCTGGTACGACTCCGGGTCGGAGTACTTCGCCCTCGGCACCAGCGGCAAGTCGGCCGTACGCCTGGAGGCCCCGGGCGAGTCCGGCATCCGCGCCCGGATGCGCTCGTCGTACATCAACGGCTCCTCCGGCGACACGGTCAACTCCACGACGTACGGGCCCTGGAAGTACATGGCCTTCACCAACTGACCTGCGCTGATCCGGCTCGAAGCCGTGTCGGGTACGGCCCCGGACTCACCCGGGGCCGTACCCGACACGCGTGCGTCACGCCCCACGACGGCGCACTTCACGCTTCACGCCTCACGCCTCACGACGAGAGCGGCACCTTCGTGTCCTCGATCGTGTCCCGGACCTGCTCGGGGGCCTTCGGGGGAGCTTTCTTCGGCCGGGGCTTCGGCCTGGGCTTCTCCGGGCCGCCGGAGAACGCCTCGTACGCCTCCAGGACCTCCTCGGTGGGTCCGTCCATGCGCAGTTCGCCGCGCTCCAGCCACAGCACGCGGTCGCAGGTGTCGCGGATCGACTTGTTGTTGTGGCTGACCAGGAAGACGGTGCCGGCGTGTTCGCGCAGTTCGCGGATACGGGCCTCGGACCGCTTCCGGAAGGAGGCGTCACCGGTGGCCAGCGCCTCGTCGACGAGCAGGACGTCGTGGTCCTTGGCGGCGGCGATGGAGAAGCGCAGCCGGGCCGCCATGCCGGAGGAGTAGGTGCGCATCGGCAGGGTGATGAAGTCGCCCTTCTCGTTGATGCCGGAGAAGTCGACGATCTCCTGGTAGCGCTCCTTGACCTGCTCGCGGGACATCCCCATGGCCAGGCCGCCGAGGTAGACGTTGCGCTCGCCGGTGAGGTCGTTCATCAGGGCCGCGTTGACGCCGAGCAGGGAGGGCTGCCCGTCGGTGTGGATACGGCCGTTCTCCACCGGCAGCAGGCCCGCGACCGCCTTGAGCAGCGTCGACTTGCCCGAGCCGTTGCTGCCGATCAGACCGATCGCCTCGCCCCGGTACGCGGCGAAGGACACGTTCCTGACGGCGTGCACCGTGCGCACGCCCGCGGCCCGCTCCGCCTTCTCGCGGCGCAGCATGCGGTTGAGGGCGGCGGTGGCGGAACCGCGGCCGGCTCCGGTGCCGTTGACCCGGTAGACGATGTCGACCTTGTCGACGACGACGGTGGGGACGCGCTCGCCGTCGCTCTCGCAGGGGTACTCGGTGTGCTCAGCCACGGCCGTACGTCTCCTCAGCCTTCCAGAAGTAGATGAAGCCGCCGACTCCGGCGAGCAGCGCCCAGCCCGCGGCGAGCAGCCACACGTGGGCCGGCAGCTGGCTCGAGTGGAAGCTGTCGATCAGCGCGTACCGCATGAGGTCGATGTAGACGGCGGGCGGGTTGGCCTGCAGCGTGGGCGCCACCCAGGACGGCAGGCCGGTGTGCCGCTGGAGCAGGTGGTCGATGCTCCACATCACGCCGGAGATGTACATCCAGGTGCGCAGCACGAACGGCATCAGCTGCGCGATGTCCGGCGTCTTGGCCCCCAGCCGGGCCACGATCATCGAGACGCCCGCGTTGAAGGTGAACTGGAGGACCAGGGCCGGGATCGCCAGCACCCAGGAGGCGGCGACCGGCACGCCGAAGCAGAGCAGGATGACGACCAGGGCGGCCATCGAGAACAGCAGCTGCTGGAGCTGCTGGAGGACGAACGAGATGGGCAGCGCGGCCCGCGGGAAGTGCAGTGCCCGGACGAGACCGAGGTTGCCCGCGATGGCCCGGGTGCCCGACATGATCGAGCTCTGCGTGAACGTCCAGATGAACACGCCCGTGACCAGGAACGGGATGTAGTCCGGCACGCCCTTCTTGGTCTGCAGCAGCACGCCGAAGATGAAGTAGTAGACCGCCGCGTTCAGCAGGGGGGTCATCACCTGCCAGACCTGGCCCAGCTTCGCCTGGCTGTACTGCGAGGTGAGCTTGGCGGTGGAGAAGGCCGCGATGAAGTGGCGCCGGTCCCACAACTGGCGGACGTACTCCGGCAGGGAGGGGCGGGCGCCGCTGACCGAGAGGCCGTGGCGGGCGGCGAGGGCCGCGAGATCGTCGTCGGCCGGGGCCGGCGTCGGGGGCGGTGTGTGGAGGACCTGGCTCACATCCGCTGCTTTCACTCGGGGGGAGGGGTGGCGCGCGTTCGGCTGCCGCCGGGCTGGTCACCCGGAGTTTCCTTACGCTTCTCTTCACGTTTTCTTACGTCGGGACGGGACCGTATCGTCGTGACGTGAGCGTAGGCCGAGTGGGCGTCGGAACGCAACCGTTTCGTCGTGACGCGGTCGTGACGCGGAACCGGTACCGTCGCGGCGACGGCATCGGTTCGTCGCGACGTCTCCGGCGTCGGGACGCAACCGTTTCGTCGCAACGCTCTATGCTGGACGTATGACGACGAACCCAGAGGAGCCCCAGGCGCGTCCGCGCCGCCGGACCCCCGCGGGAGCCGCCGTGCTCCGGAAGGATGTGACGGAAGCCATCCGGGCGGCCGTCTTCGAGGAGCTCGCGTCCGTCGGCTACGCGCGGATGTCGATCGAGGGGATCGCGCGCCGCGCGGGCGTCGGCAAGACCGCGGTGTACCGCCGCTGGCGCTCCAAGCAGCACTTGGTCCTCGACCTGGTCTCGGCGATCGCGGTGCAGGGCCTGCCGGCGCCGGACACCGGCTCGCTGGAGGGCGATCTGCGGCTGCTGTACGAGGTGACCTCCCGTGCGCTGCGCCACCCCGTGGCCTCGCAGATCATCCCGGACCTCCAGGCCGAGGCGGCCCGCAATCCCGACATCGCCGAGGCCATGCAGAAGGCCCTCCGCGAGGGGCAGGAGGGCGTCGCCAGCAGGATCGTGGTGGCGGCCGCGCGACGCGGCGAGATCAGCCCCGACGCAGACGAGGATCTGGCCCTCGACCTGATCTCGGGGCCTCTGTACTGGCGTTCGGTGGTGATCCGCAGCCCGAAGCTGCCGAAGGGCTACCTGGGCGCGCTGGCCCGGGCGACGGCGGAGGCGCTCAAGGCACTGTGATGTGCCGGGAGGCCGGTGAGGCGCCGGGAGGCCCGCTGAGGCGCTCGAAGGTGCCTCGAAGGTGCCTCGAAGTGAGGCTAGTGGCGCGCCGCCCCGGGGTGCCGTCGTACCCAGCCCTCCCAGGCCGACGTGATCATGTCCTGGACGTCGTGCTTCGCCTTCCAGCCCAGTTCGGTGGCGGCGCGGTCGGCCGACGCCACGACGCGGGCCGGGTCGCCCGGGCGGCGCGGGGTGACCGTCGGGTGACGGTCGTAGCCGGTGAGGGCGTTGACGCTGTCGATCATCTCGCGGACGGAGACGCCCTCCCCGCGGCCGATGTTGAGGGTGAGGTCGCGGCCGGGGTCGGCGCGCAGTGCGCGGGCGGCCGCCACATGGGCCTCGGCCAGGTCCACCACGTGGATGTAGTCCCGGACGCAGGTGCCGTCCGGGGTCGCGTAGTCGTCGCCGAAGATCCGCGGGGGCGCGTTGTCGGTCAGCCTCTCGAACACCATCGGGATCAGGTTGAAGACGCCCACGTCCGCGAGCTCCGGACGGGCCGCGCCCGCCACGTTGAAGTAGCGCAGACAGGCCGTGGACAGACCGGTGGCCCGGCCGGTGGCTCTGACCAGCCACTCGCCGGCCAACTTCGTCTCGCCGTAGGGGCTCATCGGCTCGCACGGCGTCTCCTCCGTCACCAGGTCGACGTCCGGCATGCCGTACACCGCGGCCGAGGACGAGAACACGAAGGTGGGCACACCGGCGGCTGTCACGGCCTCCAGCAGGACGCGCAGACCCTCGACGTTCTCCCGGTAGTAGTGCAGGGGCAGCTCCACCGACTCGCCCACCTGTTTCTTCGCCGCCAGATGGACGACGCCGGTGATCTTGTGTCCGGCGAGGGTGCGCCGCAGCAGACCGGCGTCCAGCGTCGAGCCCGTCACCAGCGGTACTCCGTCGGGCACGCGCTCGGCGATACCCGTGGACAGGTCGTCGTAGACGACCGTCGGCTCGCCCGCCTCGGTCATCGCCTCCACGACGTGCGCCCCGATGTAGCCGGCGCCGCCGGTGATCAGCCAGGTCATGTGCGGCCTCCCCTCGTCAGTCGGCCCGTGGTGGCGCCTCGTGTGCCGTCGCTTTTCAGTGAAGCAGGCGGCGGCGCCTGCCGTGAGCCGGCTGAACGACGACCGCACAGACGGGGTCCCCCGTCACGAGGACGGTGACGTGTCGCGGGTGGCAAGGTGCCGGGACGGCACCGGGAGGAGGGACTCGAGCGGTCCCGCCGCGTGCGAGGACGGGGACGGGCCCGTGGAGCGCCACAGGCGGGTGAAGGAGAGCGCGGCGGCCGCGGCCAGCAGGCCGTTGCGTACGAGCATCAGCGCGCAGCCCGTCCAGGTGCTGGTGACGACCTCGTGGTAGAGGACGGGGTACACGACCGAGCTGACGGCGGTCGCCGCCACGATCAGCGCGGCCACCGGGCGTTGTGCGGTGTGCCGTGAGGTCAGGCAGACGGCGGCCAGGCCCAGCAGCCAGACCATGTACTGCGGGCTGATGACCCGGCTGGTGACGGTGAACAGCAGTACGGCGCTGAGCGCGGCGTCGTACGGCGTCGCCGGTGCCCGGTGCCGGGCCCGGATCCGCCACAGCAGCAGCAGCCCGAAGGCGACGGCCGTGAGTGCCAGCGAGGCGTCGGCCACGGACGAGACGTACGGGCCGGTGAACTCCATCGCGCCGTACCGGTACCGAACCGTGCCCGGCCAGCCGGCGTGGGTGGCGAGGCCGAGCACCGTGCCGCCGAACGACTCGATCTGCACACCCCGGCCGCTCTGCTGGAGGAGGAAGGCGAAGGGATCGCTGAACACGACCGTGAACAGCGCGAGCGCCACGGCCGCCGTCATCCCCGCCCACGCCCATGCCGAACGTGCGGTGCGCCCCTTCGCCAGCCCCACCAGCACCAGCACCGGCCACACCTTGACCAGTGCCCCCGCGGCCGCCAGCGCCCCGCACGCGCGCGGGGACCGCGACAACGTCAACAGGGCGAGGACGGCGAGCGCGGTGACCTGCACGTCGTAGCGCGCGAGCGGCAGGTGCAGCAGCAGGGGGAGCCCGCCCACCCACACCGCCGCGCCGAGCAGACTGCGGCCGGGTCGTCCGCCCGCGCGCACCAGTGCCGCCGTGACGGCCGCGTCGGTGGCGAGGGTGAGGACGACGAACGCCTGAAAGTACGTCAGGCCCGGCAGCAGGGCGGGTGACAGCAGCACCGGGCCGGCGCCCGGCGGGTACTGCCACAGCGGATCGTGGGCGGGGAGGGCGCCGTGCGCGAGCCCGCCGTACCAGCGGTGGTAGAGCCGCCACACCTCGCCGGCGACGCGGCCCCCGCCCAGTACGTCGAGTGAGTTGTGGGCGAGCAGCCACAGCATCAGGGCGCGGCCGGCGAGCCAGGCGGCGGCGAGGAAGAGGTGGCGCGGGCGTCTCACGGCGTTCACCGCGGTGGTCATGAGGGTGTGCGGCGCGAGGTTCATCCGGGAGATCGTAATCCGGGCGTATGACGTAAAAGTGTTCATACGCCGCCAATCATCACCAAAGGTCGGTCGGCGACACACAATCGGGCTCGTGACGAGCGGGCAGCCCAGTCGTACGACGGCCGGCGTGGTGGCCGTGGTGGTTCCCGCGGTCGTGATGCTCGCGGCCGGGCTGTGGGGTCTGGACCGCGGCGGCATGTGGGGGGACGAGAGCGTCACCTTCCTGGTCGCCTGGCGCACGGTGCCGCAGATCTGGCGGCTGGTGCACGAGGTGGACGCGGTGCACGGTCTGTACTACCTGTTCATGCACGCCGTCCTGCCCGTCCACCCCGGCGAGGTCGTCCTCCGGCTCCCGTCGGTGTGCGCGGCCGCCGCGACGGCCGCCCTGGTCGCGGCCCTCGGGGTGCGGCTGGCCCGGCCACGGGTCGGTCTGTGGGCCGGCCTGCTCTACGCGGTGACGCCGCTGACCGGCCATTACGCGCAGGAGGGGCGGTCGTACGCGCTCGTCGCGGCCGGAGTGGCGGGGGCGACGCTGCTGCTGGTGCGGGCGATGGACGGCGGGCCGGGGCGGCCCGGCGCGGTGTGGTGGCCGTACGGGTGCGTCCTCGCCGTGACCTGTCTGCTGCACGAACTGGCGGTGCTGGCGGTCTGCGCGCACGCGGCGACCCTGGCGCTGGCCCGGGTGCCGCGGGCCGTGTGGTCCGGCTGGGCGCGTGCCGTGGGCGTGGCCGGGGTGGTCCTGCTGCCGCTGGTGTGGGTGTCGCAGGGACAGTCGGGGCAGGTGGGGTGGCTGGTGGCGCCGGGTTGGGACCGGGTCGAGAGGCTGGTGCGAAGTCTCTTCGCCGGTCCGACGGGAGCGGTCTTCTGGGTGTCCGTCCTGCTGCTGGTGGGGGGACTCGGGGCGCGGCGCGTGGCGGTGGTGGCGTGTCCGCTCCTGGTGCTGCCGCCGGTGATCCTGATGGGCGTGTCCCAGGTCCGGCCCCTCTACCACGACCGGTATGTGCTGTACGCGCTGGCGGGGGCGCCGCTGCTGGTGGCCGCCGGTGCCGAGCGGGTGGTCGCGGGCGTGGGGCGCCTGCGCGAGCTCCGGCCGGGCGCTCGCCGTCCGCCACGCCGTCGTCCGCCCTGCCGCCGTCTGCCGTACCGCCGACCGGTCGTCGTTCTCGCCGGCGTCCTGGCCGTCGCGTTCGCCTTCCTCCAGAGCTTTGCCCTGCACCTGGACGACCGTTCACCGGACCACCGTCCCGACAACCTCGCCGCCGTCGCCGACCTCGCCGCCCGCCGGGTCCGCCCCGGCGATCCGGTGCTCTTCCTGCCGTCGGTGGGGAGGCTCGCGGCACTGACGTATCCGCGGGGGTTCCGGCGGACGTGGGACATCGCGCTGGAGGAGTCCGGGTCCAGGTCCGGGACGCTGTGGGGCCGCGAGACCGGGCCCGGGGAACTGCGGCGCCGGCTCGCCTCGGTGGACCGCGTCTGGGTCGTCGCCGAGCCGTACGCCCTGACCTCCCGCTGGTCGCCGGGCGACCCGACCGAGCGCGCGAAACTCACGGTCGTCAAGGAGCAGTTCAGCCCTCACGAGGAGTACGTCCGCCGGGGTGTGACCCTCCGCCTCTACCTGCGCGGCACGCCCGTGAGTGAACCGTCGACACCGTCCATGGTCGCCCCGGCGTCTCCGACGCCACGTCCGCCTATGACTGCCCCGGTGTCTCCGACAGTGCGGCCGCGTCCAGGGCGGTGGTGAGTTCGTCGAGGCGGGCGCGCAGGGCGCCGAGCTCCTCCACGTCGAACCCGGTGGAGGCGAAGATCCGGCGCGGTACCTCCAGGGCCCGCTCGCGCAGCGCGGCACCCTCCTCGGTCAGCCGCACCTGTACCGAGCGCTCGTCACGGGTGTTGCGTTCCCGTCGTACGAGACCCGCCCCCTCCAGCCGCTTGATCAGCGGCGAGAGCGTGCCGGAGTCGAGCCGCAGGTGTTCGCCGAGCTTCTTCACCGGCAGGTCGCCGCGCTCCCACAGCACCAGCATCACCAGGTACTGGGGGTAGGTCAGGCCGAGGTCCTTGAGGATGACGCGGTAGACGCCGTTGAAGGCGCGTGAGGCGGCGTGCAGGGAGAAGCAGATCTGGCGGTCCAGGCGGAGCCAGTTCTCCTGGGTGGCTGGGGTCGGCGTCGGGGTCATGACTCCAGGATAGCTCTTTCGAGCCATTTAGTTGTGCACAATTCAGTTGTGTGCTCTACTTGAGGCCGTAAGGCGGCCGCAAGCGGAGCCGCCGGAACACGACTCAGAGGGATGGTTTTCCATGGACGCGCTCTACACCGCTGTCGCCACCGCCACCCACGGCCGTGACGGCCGTGCCGTCTCCTCCGACGGCACGCTGGACCTCGCGCTGGGCATACCGGTGGAGATGGGCGGCAACGGTCAGGGCACCAACCCGGAGCAGCTGTTCGCCGCCGGTTACGCCGCCTGCTTCGGCAGCGCCCTCGGCCTCGTCGGCCGCGCCGCCAAGGTCGACGTCAGCGACGCCGCCGTGACCGCCGAGGTCGGCATCGGCAAGCAGGGCGAGGGCTTCGCCCTCAAGGTGACCCTGCGCGTCGAACTGCCCGACAGCGTGGACGAGGCCACCGGCCGCAAGCTCGTCGAGCAGGCCCACCAGGTCTGCCCCTACTCCAACGCCACCCGCGGCAACGTCCCGGTCGACCTCGTCATCGAGTAGTCACCGACCGGCCGCCGGGGGAAACCCCGCAACGGCCTCCGAGGGGACCCGCGCCAGTACCTCGCCCGTCCGCCTGCTCCACGCCACCACCACCGCCTCCGCGGGCACCGGGTGTCGGGGCGTCAGCAGCAGCCAGCGCACGTGGTAGCGGCGGACGAGGGCGGCGCGCTCGGCGCGGGTCGACCCCGGGGCGAGGTAGGCGCGGACGTCGTCGAGCCGACGGGTTCGTTCCCGCTCGTCCAGGGCCGGGTCGGGAAAGATCGGCGCGGCGAGGTTCGGCCCGTATCCGGCGATGAGGTGACCGGCGATGTACCCGTCGGTGATCACCACCTCGCCGTACCCGATGTGCCGGGCCGCCCAGTCGTACGACGGCCAGCGCGGCGGCTGCGCGAACCCCACCGGATCCAGTGAACGCGGCACCACCGCCCCGGCCTGCACGGTGAGGAACCCGACGCACGCCCCCGCGACCGCGGCCCCGCCGAGCGCCTTCCTGGCCCGCCCCCACGGCCGGGGCGCCGCCAGCTCCACGGCCACCGCGATCTGCAGGGGCAGCAGCACGGACCACAGGGCCCTGCCGTACGTGTAGTGCCCGCTCACCCAGCCGTACCCCACCACCAGGCACTCCAGGGCGCACATCAGCACCAGCGGGTCACGCGCCGAACGCCGGGCGCGCACCCACAGCGCGGGCGCCCCCAGCAGCGCCAGCCAGGAGTTCGCCGCCATCTGCTCGTAGAGCCGCCGGTGCATCTCGTCCAGGCCGGCCTCGCCGGTCAGCGACAGCACGTCGTAGTACGGCCACGCG
This sequence comes from Streptomyces sp. NBC_00289, assembly GCF_041435115.1. Lineage (NCBI taxonomy): Bacteria > Bacillati > Actinomycetota > Actinomycetes > Kitasatosporales > Streptomycetaceae > Streptomyces > Streptomyces sp. NBC_00289. Next base: position 6,151,855 of record NZ_CP108046.1, read on the forward strand.
ACGGCGACCACGAGGGCGACCGCGCCCGCGAGAGCCCACCGCCCCGCCACCGGCCCCCGCCACGCCCGCTGCCGGGCCGCCACGATCGCCACCGCCCCGGTCACCGCCGACACGGCCGTCACCGGGTGGACGAGCAGGATCAGGCCGTACAGCGCGCCGACCCCGGCATGTCCCCACCAGCTGCCCAGCCCGCTCGGACCGACGTAGCGCACCAGCGCCCCGCCCCCGTACGCGCGCGTGTCCGTCAGCGCCCACGCCCACAGCGTCAGCCCGATGGCGAACGCGGACGGATAGCCGAGGTTCGTCGTCATCGGCATCAGCCCGAGGTAGCCGCTCCACAGCACGCGCGCGGTGCCCCACAGCAGCGTCATGGACAGCAGGGCGAGGACCGGCGCCCACGGCCGGGCGGTGAGGACCCGGACGAACCGGCCGATCCCCGTCAGCAGCACGAGCAGGTGCACCGGCCCGGCGAGCTTCACGACCTCCCAGCCCGACAGCCCGGTCAGCCGCGCGAGGACGCCCTGGGCGACGGCGTACGGCCCGTAGTACGGGCTGCCCGCGCCCGGCAGGTCCGCCATCGTGTGCGCCGGGTGAAGCAGGTCCGCCTTGAGGCGCTCGACGACCGCCGCGTGCTGACCCGCGTCGCAGCACAGCGGGATCCGCCAGAACGCCAGTGTCGTCACCAGCCAGAACAGGGCGCCGAACAACTGGTACGGGGTGGGGCGCCGCAGCCGGCCGCCGCGCAGCGCCGTCGCGCCGCGCACGGTCCGCCGGACGAGGGTGCCGGCGCTCACGGGACGGACGGAGAAGGGGGCGTCTGGGGCATGGGCCGTATGTTCCCGCCGAGACCGACGGCATGACTCACGTCACCTCATCGAGTGAGGCGGCCGCCCTGGGGGGCGGGTCCGGCACCGGGGCGGCGCCGGACCCGCCCCCGCGCGCTACGACGAGGTCAGCAGATCCCGTCCGGAAGCGGGGGCCGGCAGCCGGCCCGACGCGGCGACGGACGGGGCCACGGGCGCGGGCATCCGCTCGCCCAGCATGACCGTCCGCACCACCCGCTCGGCGGCCCGTCCGTCGTCGAACTCGCAGAACCGGTCCCGGAAGGCGGAGCGCAGCCGCGCCGCCTCCTCGTCCCGCCACGCCCCGGAGGCGAACAGCCGGGCCAGCTCCGGGTAGGAGCGCGACACGTGGCCCGGCGCCTCGGCGGTGATGTCGAAGTAGGCGCCCCGGCTCGCCGCGTACGCGTCCCAGTCGTCGGCGTGGACCACGATCGGCCGGTCCAGGTTGGCGTAGTCGAACATCAGGGCCGAGTAGTCGGTGACCAGCACGTCGGAGGCGAGCATCAGGTCCTCGACGTGCGGTTCGTCCGTCGCGTCGATCAGGACACCGCGCCGGTGCAGTTCGGCCAGCCCCAGACCGCGCGCGTGCCCGGTGGCCAGCGAGGGGTGCAGGCGGACCACGAGGGTGTGGTCCGGGCCGAGGTCCGCGGCGAACCGGACCAGGTCGATCCGCTCGACGTGGCCACCCCGCCGGTACTCCCGGCGGGTCGGCGCGTACAGCACCACGGTCCGGTCGTCCGGGACACCGAGCCGGGCACGCACGGCCCGGCCGTCGTCGGGGCCGGCGTTCACGAGGACGTCGTTGCGGGGGCTGCCGGTGCGCAGCGACGTGAAGTGGCAGGGGTAGGCGCGGTCCCAGACCAGTTCGGAGTGGCGGTTGGCCACCAGGCTGTAGTCCCAGCGGTCGGCGCGGCGCAGCATCCGCGGCACGTCGAAGCCGTGCCGGGCGCCGGGCTTGGTGAGCAGGTCGGCCGCCATGAACTTCAGCGGGGTGCCCTGGTGGGTGTGGAGGTGGACGCTGCCGGGCCGTTTGGCCAGGGTGCCCGGCCAGTTGACGTTGTTCACCCAGTACGTGGCCTGCGCGGTGATCGCGTGGTAGCGCCGCGAGCCGGGCGTCACGTGGTCGATGCCGGCCGGCAGCGAGTCCACCGCGTCCTCCCGGACCACCCACACCCCGTGGATGTGCGGGGCGAGTTCGCGGGCCTTGGCGTGGATGGCGGCCGGGTCGCCGGAGACACCCCGGTGGTGGGTCGCCGAGTAGACGGCGAGCTGCGGATCGAGGGGGAGCCTGGAGCGGACCGCGTACGAGGTCCGGCGGGTCGCCTTCGACACCGTCCGCGCCGCCCGCCGTCCGCCCTTCCCTGCGGTGCCGCGCAGCGCGCGCAGCCCACGCAGGGCCGCGTACGACGCGTAGGGCGCCGTCGCCAGCAGCCGCATCTCGGTGCCGCGCGCGTCGTCCGGCGGGGTGAAGCCCGCCGGGAGGTGACGGCGGTGGAAGGCGCGGATCTCGCGGTGGAAGTCCGGGCGGTCGGCGGCGGTCACCCGGTCCTCGGCGGCGAGCACGAACAGCATGTGGTCCATGGCCCGCTCGAACAGGTGCGGAAGCGCCCAGTCCAGGTCGGGGCGCTCCTCGAGGAACGCGAACAGGCCCTCGTACTGCGGGAAGATGTCGAAGTGGCGCCGTCCCGGGGTCTTGGTGATCGCCCCCTGCCGGCGCTGGCGGTACTCGACCCCGATCCGGTCCAGGCAGGCGATACGGCCGGCCAGCACCATCGAGCGGTAGGTGACGGGCGCGTCCTCGTACAGGCCGGGGGCGTAGCGCAGACCGTGCTCCAGGAAGAAGGAACGCCGGTACGCCTTGTTCCAGGCCACCAGGAACAGATGCAGGTACTGCGGGTTCTCCCGGATGTCGAAGGTGTCGATGTCCGCGCCGGCGGCCAGCAGGCCGGCCGCCTTGCTCCGCCCGCCCCGGCCCCACCAGTGGGTACGCACGTGGTCGAAGACCAGGATGTCCGGGTCGCCGGTGGCCCCGAGACGTTCGGCCACGGAGGCCAGCAGGCCCGGCGTGTAGTGGTCGTCGCTGTCCAGGAAGAGCACGTAGTCGCCGCCGGCGTGCTCCAGGCCGGCGTTGCGGGCCCGGCCGAGGCCGACGTTCTCGGGCAGGTGCAGCACCCGTACGCGCGCGTCGCGCTCGGCGTACCGGTCGAGGATCGCGCCGCAGCCGTCGGGCGAGCGGTCGTCGACGGCGATCACCTCGAAGTCGGCGTACGACTGCCCGAGCACCGAGTCGAGGCACTCGCGCAGGAAGCCCTGCACCTTGAAGACGGGGACGATGATGCTGAAGCGGGGCACTGGGTCAGCTCCTCACGAGGGCGGCGGCCGGGGCCGGTGCCGGGGTGCGCTCGGCGAGTGGGATCACGGGCGGGATCGACGCGGGCGGTTCGCCGAGCAGCACCCGGCGCACGGTCCGCTCGGCCGCGAGTCCGTCGTCGAACTGGCAGAAGCGCTCACGGAAGGCGGCACGCAGGTCGGCGGCCGGGCCGTCCGCGTACGAGCCGTCCTCGAAGACGGCCGCCAGTTCGCCGGGCGTGCGCGCGACGCGGCCCGGCGGGGCCTCCATCAGGTCGAAGTAGACGCCCCGGGTCTCCCGGTAGACGTCCCAGTCGTCCGCGTACACGACGATCGGCCGGTCGAGGTTGGCGTAGTCGAACATGATCGACGAGTAGTCGGTGATCAGCGCGTCGGCGGCCAGGCACACGTCCTCGGAGGAGCGGTGCCGGGTGACGTCGATGATCCGCCCGCTGTCGCGCGCCGCGCCCTCGTCGTAGAAGTAGTGGGCGCGCAGCAGGATCACGTACTGGTCGCCGATCGCCTCGCAGAGCGCCTCCAGGTCGAGGCGGGACTCGAAGCCGGTGCTGTAGTCGCGGTGCGTGGGCGCGTACAGGAGAGCCGTCCTGCCCTCGGGGACGCCCAGTTCACGGCGGACACGGGCGACGTCCTCGGCGGTCGCCGTGTAGTAGACGTCGTTGCGCGGATAGCCGTACTCGAGGGTCTCGTGGGAGGCGGGGAAGGCCCGCTCCCACATCTCGGTCGAGTGCCGGTTGGAGGTCAGGTTGAAGTCCCAGCGGTCCACCCGGGCCAGCAGCTTGGCGAAACTGCCGGTCGCCGCGGCCACCACGGGGTACGTCGCCTGGTCGATGCCCATCTTCTTCAGCGGGGTGCCGTGCTGGGTCTGCAGGTGCAGGCTGCCGGGGCGTTTGACGACGGCGTCCGCGAAGTTGGCGTTGTTGACGAGATAGGTGGCGCGCGCGAGCACCTCCCAGTACTCACGGCTGCCGATGACCGCGTACTCCACGTCCTCGGGCATCCCGGCCACCGCGTCGGGCTCGACCAGGAACACCGAGCGCAGGTGCGGGGCGAGTTCGCGGGCCTTGGCGTGGATCGCGGCCGGGCTGCACGCGTAGCCGCGGCCCCAGTAGGCGCAGTACACGGCGAGGCCGGGATCCAGCGGGCGGCGCAGAGCGCGGGCGTACTGGAGGCGGGTGCGCAGGCCGCGCGGGCGCGGGACGCGCTGGGCCGCCCGCGCGGCCGACCGGTTGGCGCCGCGCAGGGCGCTGAACGCGGTGTACGAGCCGGACGCCAGCAGCCGGTGCTGCACGCCCAGGCTGCCGCCCGGCACCGGAAAGCCGGCCGGGCGGTGGCGCCGGTACAGCGCGGCCGCCCGGCGGAAGAAGGCGCGGCGTCCCGACGGCAGCCGCCGGGGGTGGGCGGCGGTCTTCAGGATCGCGGCGAACAGCTGCTCGAACAGTGCGTGTGAACGCTCGCCGGACAGCTCCCGTTCCGCGGCCCTGGTCAGCACCAGGTCCGCCTGGTCGAGGAGTTCGGCGTGGTGCGGGCCCGGCAGGTTGAGGCGGCTGCCCTGGCGGCGCGTCAGATGCCGTACGGCGACCTGGCGCAGCACCGCCACCCGCTCGGCCTCGACCGTGACCAGCCCGCCGAAACCGACGTCGGTGAAGTGGCTCTCGGGGAAGGCGATGTCGTGCCCGGTGAGGAAGGCCCGGCGGTAGACGGCGCTCCAGGCCGGCAGCTGCACGCCGGTGAGCCGCGGGGCGCGGCCGGGGGCGAAGGCGCCGTGCGGTGCCTTCGCCAGCAGCGGCGCCGCCGGGTTGGCCGGCTCGCCCTCCCACCAGGGGGCGCGCTCGTACTCGGCGTACAGGACGTCGGCCTCGCCGTCGGCGCCGGTCTGCGACAGCCGGGCGTCCAGCGCCGCCAGCGCCCCCGGCACGAGAACGTCGTCGCCGTCCAGGAACAGCAGATACGCGCCGGTCGCCGCCCGCAGCCCGGTGTTACGGGCCCCGGCCAGACCGGCCGACGCCGGCGAGTGCACCGGGGTCACGCGGGTGTCCCGCTCGGCGTACCGGGCGACGACGTCAGCGGCGGGGCAGTCGGGCGCGTCGCAGACCGGGATCAGCTCGAAGTCGCCGAAGGACTGGGCGAGGACCGAGTCCAGCGCCAGGGACAACCGGCCGGCGACCCCGTGGGACGGGACGATGATGCTGAAGCGGGGCATTCTGCTCTTTCTCTCGGTGTTCTCGCGGAGGCCCGGAACGCCTCGGGCGGCGCCGCGGCGGCCGGGCCCTCCGGCCGGCCGCCAGGTGGACGGCCGGGTCGGCGTGGGCCGCGACGGGCGGGAGGGCATACGGGCGAACTCCCCGGGCTGGGAACGGTGTTCAGAGGCGGTCGGTGAGGGCCGGCGGACTCGCGGGCTGCGGCACGGTGGCGAGGGGCGAGCGCGCCAGACCCGCGGCCGCGGACGGCACCGGGCGGCGTTCGGCGAGCGGGATGACGTGCGGCAGCCGTGCCTCCTCCGTACCGAGCAGGACCCGGCGTACGACGCGTTCGGCGGCGCGTCCGTCGTCGTACGGGCAGAAGCGCTCGCGGAACGCGGAGCGCAGCTGGGTGGAGCGGGAGCCGCGCCAGTGGCCGCTGGCGAAGATGTCGATCAGCTCGTCCTCACTGCGCGCGACCGCGCCCGGCGGGAAGGACCGCAGGTCGAAGTAGGTGCCGCGGGCGGCTTCGTACGCCTCCCAGTCGTCGGCGTGGATCACGATGGGGCGGTCGAGGTTGGCGTAGTCGAACATGATCGACGAGTAGTCGGTGACCAGGGCGTCCGAGGCGAGGCAGAGGGACTCGACACTCGGGTGGTCGGTCACGTCGATCAGCCGGCGGCCCGGCGCGGTCACGAGCGGGGCGCCGTACGCGTGGTGGGCGCGGGCCAGGACGACGAAGCGGGGGCCGAGACGGCGCAGCAGACGGTCCAGGTCGAGGGCGGTGCGCATGCTCCGGCGGTAGTCGCGGTGGGTGGGCGCGTACAGGATCGCGACCGTGCCCTCGGGGATGCCGAGCGACTCGCGCAGCCGGGTCACGTCCGCCGAGGTGGCCCGCTGGAAGACGTCGTTGCGCGGCGAGCCGTACTCCAGCGTGGTGTAGCCGCCGGGATAGACGCGCTCCCAGGTCAGCGTGGTGTGCCGGTTCGCGGTCACGACGTAGTCCCACTGGTCGACGCCGCGCAGAAGCTCGTCGAAGTCGGTGCCGCGGGCAGCCGCCGGGTGCTCCTGGAGGTCGAGGCCCATGTGCTTGAGCGGGGTGCCGTGCTGGGTTTGGACGAAGACCTGCCCGGGGCGCTTGACCACACGGCGGTCGAAGTTGACGTTGTTGACGAGGTACTTGGAGCGGGCCAGCGCCGTCCAGTACGCGGCCGTACCGGGGCGCAGCCGGCGCGGGCCCGGCGGGATCGTGTGGTGGTGTTCGGGGCGGGCGATCCACGCCGTGCGCATGTGGGGGGCCAGGCCCCGGAACGCCTGCTCGAGGGCGCCCGGGGCGCAGCCGTGGCCGCGGCCCCGGTACGCGGTGAAGACGGCACGGTCGGCCCGCAGGGGCAGGCGCAGCTGGACGCGGTAGTGCAGCCGGAGCGCGCCGCGGCGGACCGACCTCAGCAGGCGCGCGCTCAGCCGTGCCGTCCGCCGGTGCAGGGCCGACGCCAGCTGGAGGGCGCGGAACGTGCGGTGCAGACCCAGGCGGACCAGCGCGTGCCGCGGCCGCGAGCTCAGCGGGACGGGCGCACCGGGAACGCGGTAACGGCGGTAGTGGGCGCGGGCCATGCGCAGGAACTCGGCGCGGCTGCCGCGCGGCAGCCGGTCGCGCCGGGTGAACACCTTCGCCAGGTGGTCGACCATGCGGCGGAACAACACCGGCCGCCAGCGCGCCAGTTCGGGGCGCGAGTCGACGAACGCGAAGACCCGGTCGTACTGCTCGAAGACATCGAAGTGCCGGCGGCTCGTGGTGCCCAGGATGTTGCCCTGCCGGCGCTGCCGGTAGTGGACGCACGTCCGGTCGAGGGTCGCGATCGACTCCGCGGCCAGCAGCGCCGGGTACGTCCACGGCGTGTCCTCGTAGTAGCCGGGAGGGAAGGTGAACCCCTCACGCTCCACGAACTCCCGGCGGTACGCCTTGTTCCAGGCCACCATGAGCAGACGCAGCAGCCCGGGCCGGTCCGCCAGCCGGAAGGGGGCCGGACCCCGCTCGGTGAGCTGCGCCGCCGCCGCGTTGGGGACGGTCTCGCCCGACCAGAACGTGCGCGCGTAGTCGTACACGAGGACGTCCGGCTCGCCGGTCTCCTTCAGCCGGTCGGCGATCGAGCGCAGCGCGTCCGGGGTCAGCGTGTCGTCCCCGTCCAGGAAGAGCAGGTAGTCGCCCGTCGCCTCCGCCAGGCCCGCGTTGCGGGCGCTGCCCAGGCCCTGGTTCTCCGCCAGGTGTATGGGGCGCACGCGCGCGTCGCGGGCCGCGAACTCGTCGATGATCGCCCCGCAGGCGTCCGGCGAACGGTCGTCGACCGCGATCAGTTCGAGATCGGGGTACGACTGGGAGAGCACCGAGTCCAGACACTCGTGCAGGTACGCCTGAACCTTGTACGCGGGGACGATGACACTGAACCTGGGCAAGGGACATCCACATCCATCGGTCGGCGCGGGCGTTCTGCCCGGGAACGGCCAATGGAGTGACTTGGTTACGCCGCGTACGGCATACGGGGGATTGTGGGTGAACGCGAGGGGGCGGACCGGTGTCGCCGGCCCGCCCCCCTGACGCCCCCTCAAGGCGCGCTCCGCGTCGCCTACTTGACCGCGCCCGCCATCACTCCGGACACGAACTGCCGCTGGAACGCGAAGAACACGGCCAGTGGGATCACCATGGAGATGAAGGCGCCGGGTGCCAGGATCTCGATGTTGCTGCCGAACTGCCGTACCTGCTGCTGCAGGGCGACGGTCAGCGGCTGTGACCGCGCGTCCGAGAACACCAGCGCGACCAGCATGTCGTTCCACACCCACAGGAACTGGAAGATCCCCAGGGACGCGATCGCCGGCGCGCCCAGCGGCAGCACCACGGTCGTGAACAGCCGGACCTCGCCCGCGCCGTCGAGCCGCGCCGCCTCCAGCAGCTCCCGCGGGATCTCCGCGAAGAAGTTGCGCAACAGGAAGATCGCGAACGGCAGTCCGAAACCGACGTGGAAGAGCACCACGCCGATGATGTCGCCGAAGATCCCGATCTTGCCGAAGAGGTCCGACAGCGGGATCAGGGCGACCTGGACCGGTACGACGAGCAGCGCCACCACGACCACGAACCACCAGTCGCGGCCCTTGAAGTCCAGCCAGGCGAAGGCGTATCCGGCCATCGCGCCGATGAGTACCACCAGCAGGGTCGCCGGGACGGTGATCCAGACCGTGTTGAGCAGCGACTGCGTGATCGCGTCGTTCTCCAGGAGCGTCCGGTAGCTCTTGACGGTCAGCTCGCTCGGCGCGGTGAAGGCCTTCCACCAGCCCGTGGAGGCGATGTCGGTCGGGTCGCGGAACGACGAGACCAGCAGGCCGAACGTGGGCACCATCCACAGCAGCGCGACGAGGATCAGGAAGACCCGCATCACCCCGCCCGCAGTGCCGCTCGCCACCCGGGCGGCGACGGACCGTTTGGCGCGTACGCCTGTCGAGTCGAGGGCGGTCACCGTTGACGCTCCCTTCGCAGCCGGCGGATGTTGACGAACATCACCGGCAGGACGAGCAGCAGGAGGATGACGCCGATCGCGCTGCCGACGCCGTAGTTGCCGCCGCCGCCGAAGGACGACAGGAACAGTTGCAGCGCGAGCACGTTGGCGTCGTCCTGACTGGGCTGCGGGGCGATGATGTAGACCAGGTCGAAGATCTTCATCACGTTGATCATCAGGGTGACGAGGACGACGACCAGGACCGGCATCAGGAGGGGGACCGTGACCTTCCGGAACACCTGCCACTCGTTGGCGCCGTCGACCCGGGCCGCCTCCAGCAGATTGCGGTCGACTCCCGCCAGACCGGCCGCGATCAGCACCATCGCGAAGCCCGCCCACATCCAGACGTAGCTGCCGATGATGGCCGGGGTGACCAGCGTCGGGCCCAGCCAGTCGATGCCGTTGTAGGGGGCCGAGAAGTTCGAGCCCGGCAGCCGGACCTGCGCTCCGTCGGCCTCGGCCGGCAGGGTGAAGGTGCCGTCCGCCCCGCTCTTCGCCGAGGCGACCACCTTGCCGTCCCGCACGGCCTCGACCTTCACCCCCTTCAGCGCCTTCTCACCCGGGTCGACCTGGCCCTTCGTCCCGCCGCCGCCCAGCTTGAAGTCCAGCCAGACGGTGCCGGTGACGCCGTCACCGCTCGCGGCCCGCGCGTCCTCGGGGGTGCCGGGGAGCTTGTTCGGGGCGATGCCCACCAGGGGCAGCAGGACCGGGGTGCCCGCCCGCACCGTCCCCGTCGTGGTGAACGAGCCGCCGCCGGACGCCTTCAGGTCGCTCGCCGTGGCGTTGGGCCTGGCCTTGGGATAGACCGACGAGTCGACGAAGGCGTCGTGCACGGAGGTGACGACCGCGTTGGCGACGCCCTGGTCCGGGTCCTGCTCGTACACCAGGCGGAAGATGATGCCGGCGGCGAGCATGGAGATCGCCATCGGCATGAAGACCAGCAGCTTGAACGCCGTACCCCAGCGCACCCGCTCGGTCAGCACCGCGAAGATCAGGCCCAGCGCGGTGACGAGGGCCGGGGCGACCGCGACCCAGATCGCCGTGTTGCGGACGGCGGTGAGCGTCGAGTCGTTGGTGAAGATGTCGCCGTAGTTCTCCAGACCGACGAAACCCGAACCGTCGGCGTCGTAGAGGCTGCGCCAGACCGAGTACCCGATCGGGTAGACCACGAGCGAGCCGAGGAGCACCAGCGCGGGCAGCAGAAACAGCACCGCCACCCACAGCCGGGTCCCCGTCACGCTCTTGCGCGGTGGGACGGAGGGCGTCGGCAGTGCGCCGGCGCCCTCCGCCGAGTTCGCGACGGAAGCCATACGGGGCGTCAGCCGGCCTTGTACGCCTTGGCGGCGTCGGACTCGAGTTTGCTCTGGGCGCCCGCCACGTCGCTCGGGTTCTTCAGGAAGTCCTGCAGGTCCTTCCACTCGCCGATGCCCGCCGTACCGCCGAACGCCGCCGGGGCCTGGTCGGACATGTCGAAGCGGAAGTCGTCGCCCGCCGCGAGCAGCGCCTTCGCGATGTCGCGGGTCACCGCGTCCTTGTACGTGCCCTGGTCCATCTCCTTGTTCGGGGAGATGAAGCCGCCCTGAGCCGCCCAGATCTCCGCCGCGTCCGTCGAGGCCAGGAACGTCATCAGCGCCTGCGGGCCCTTGCCGTCCTTGAGCGCCACGGCCACGTCGCCGCCGCTGACCACGGGGGCCTGCGCGCCGACCGCCGGGAACGGGAAGACCTTGGCGTCCGTGCCGACCTTCGCCTTCGTGTCGGCGTTGATGTTCGCGGTCACGAAGTCGCCCTCGTAGACCATCGCGGCCGGGCTGTCACCCGAGAAGGTCTGGGTGACCGACTTCGGGAACTCCGTCTGCAGCGCACCGGAACGGCCGCCCGCTATCAGGTCGTCCTTGCCCCAGAGCTGGGCCAGCGTGGTGAGGGCGGCCTTCACCGACGGGTCCGTCCACTTGATCTTGTGCTGGGCCAACTGGTCGTACTTCTCCGGGCCGGCCTGCGAGAGGTAGACGTTCTCGAACCAGTCGGTGAGCGTCCAGCCGTCGGCGCCGCCGATGGAGACGGCGGGGGAACCGGCGTCGGACAGCGTCTGGGCGGTGCTCAGGAAGTCCTTCCAGGTCTTGGGGGCGTCCGTGATGCCCGCCGCCTCGAAGGCCGCCGTGTTGTACCAGACGAGCGACTTGTTGGCCGCCTTCACGTACACGCCGTACTGCTTGCCCTTGTACGCCCCGAGCTCCTGCCAGCCCGTGGAGAAGTTCTTGGAGGACTGCGCCTGGGCCTCGGTGCCGAGCGGCTTGAGCCAGCCCTTGTCCGCGAACTGGTGGAGCACGCCGACCTGCGGCAGGAACGCCACGTCCGGCGGCTTGCCGCCCTGGATCTTGGTACCGAGGAAGGTGGAGGTGTTGTTGCCGGTCGGCACGAAGTCGACCTTCGCGCCGGTGCGCTTCTCGAACTCGGTCAGGACCTTCGTGAAGTTCTCCTGCTCGGGTCCGGTCCAGACGGCGGCGACCTCCAGTGTCTGTCCGTCCAGCTTGGGAAGCTGAAGGGAGCTGCCGCTCTCCGAAGGGCCGCCTCCCTGGCCCTCCTTGCCCTTGTCGTCGTCTCCGCCGCACCCGGTGAGTGCCAGCGCGAGGGTGCCGGCCAGTACGGCTGCGGCGGTTTGCGTGACCCTGCGGGTCCGGATGGTGCTGCTCGTGCTGCGCATCACTGCCCCGTTCTTCGTTCCTCGTCGAACGCTCGAACGCTGTCCCGTGTGATCTGGTCTACGCCTGGGGGAATGGAGGCGGCAAGACCGCGTCTCGTGTCAAGTGGGCGATCGTAATGCCCTCGTGACCAGTGCCTCCGGAGGGTCCGCCCGTCCCTCCGGCGGTCGGGCCTGTGCCTCCGGCGGTCGGGCCGAGGTGGGTATGCGCCGCTGCCGGGGGTGGTGAGGGGGCGTCGGGGTCCGCGCGGGCGGGGCCTGTTGGGGATGCGTCGAAGGTGCGGGTGTGGGCCGAGGGTGTTAGAGCTGGTGCCGGAGCAGGGGAGGGCTCGTGCTCGGTGCCGGGCGGGCCGGGAGACCTGCCGGGCGGACGGCGTCCGCGTCGTGCGGCCGATGCCGGGGCGCCTGCGGCTGCGCGTCTGCGTCTTGCGGCCGGTGCTGCGCCGGGTGCGCTGCCGGTGCGGGCGGACTGCGCCCTTGCGTTGCCCCGTCCGCCCGCGTGCGTTGCCTGCGTTGCCCCGCCTGCCTGGCGCGGACGGCACCGTGCCGTCGGCCCCGGCCGTGGTGGTGTCGGCCCGGGGCGGTGGGGTCACAGCAGTGAGGGGACCTCCGTTGCCGAGACCTCTCGGGCTGCCCGCTCCAGCGCGCTGGCGAGGAGGGCCAGGTCGGTCGGGCCGTTGCCCAGTTCCCGGACGGGGCGGCGGGTCGGCGGGTCGCCCATGCGGTGCCACTCCAGTGGGACGACCGTGGGCCGCAGGGTCGCCGTACGGGGGATACGGCCGGTGACCCGCCCGCCCTGAAACGGCGTCATCCTCCCGTCGGACCAGGTCAGTCGACCGCGGCCGGGTGCCGGTTCGTCCGGGCCGGAGGCCGGGGCGTCGAGGGCGACGCGCAGGGTGGCGCGGCGCGCGGGCTCCGTCTCCGCCGTACGGCCGCCGGGGCCGGCGGCGGCCACCAGGTGCACGCCGAGCCGCTCGCCCTCCCGGGCCACGGCCTCCAGCGCGCGTATCACCGACCCGGCGGCCGGCCTGCCCGGTGAGCCGAGGGCGGGGGAGACCAGGGCGTCGAAATCGTCCACGACCACGACGAGGCGGGGCAGCGGGGGCGCGGTCTCCGCCTGTCGGCGTGCGGCCGCCGGCCGCAGCCGCAGTGTCGAACTGGACGGGGCGTCGAGATCCCCGCCGAGGTCGCCGGCCCCGGACACACCGCGCGCCGCCGCCGTGCGCTGGGCGACCATGCGGCCCGACAGCTCGCGGCCGGTGTGCCACTCGGCGAAGTCGCTGCGGCCGAGCAGTTCGGCCCGCCGCTTCAGTTCGGCGCTCAGGGACTGGGCGAACTCCCGCATCCGGACCGGGTCGTTGGCGGTCAGGTGGGTGGTGACATGCGGGACGTCCGTACAGACGCGCAGGCCCTCGCCGTGTCCGCCGCCCGCGCCCACGCTGTCCCGGCCGTCCACCAGGACGATGCTCAGACGGTCGGGGCGTTCGGCGGCGGCCAGGGAGGCGACGACGGCACGCAGCAGCTCCGTCCGGCCGCTGCCCGCCGGCCCTTCGATCAGCAGGTGCGGACCCTCGGCCACCAGGTCGGCGCAGACCGGGCCGCGCGGTCCGGCGCCGAGCACGGCCCAGGCCCGTCCGCCCAGCGACTCGGCGTCGTCGGCGGCGTCCGCCCAGCGGGCCATCAGGGACGCCGGGGTGGCCCGGGCGAGCCCCAACTCGTCGAGCAGCCGGGCCGCCTGGGGCAACGGCGCGGACACGCGCGTAAGCCGCTCACCGGCGGCGCTCTCCGTCCGCAGTGGCGCCAGCGCCCGCGCGAACCGCTCGGCCCAGGCGGGCGAGACGGCGTCCACGGCGGCGACGGTGCCGTGTCCGACGGGGCCGGGCTCGGCGGTGCGCGGTCCGGCCCGCGCGACCCTCAGCAGTCGCAGCGCGGTCGCCACGTCCCCGCTGAGCAGGGCGACGGCACCGCACTCGCGGAACGTGGGCGAGGCCGCGCAGGCCGCCTCGTAGGTGTCCGTGACCGGCGAGGCGGGCGAGGCGGGTGCCGTCTCGGCGAGGCACACCACATGTATGCCGGCCCGCGGGCCCTCCAGCGCCAGCCGCGCCACCGCCTCGCGCACGGCGGCGCCGCCGGCGTCGCCGTCCACGACGAGCACGGTGTACGGGCCCGCGAATCCGCCGTCTGCTCCCGAGCCGTCGGACGTGTCGTCCTCTTGGGCCCAGGACGGGCGGTGGGAGGCGGCGTCGGTGGGGGCCGGATCGCCGGCTTCCGCGGACGGGGCGGCTCGGCCGCTTCCCGCCTCGGACCTTGTCCCGTTCCGCGTCTCCGCCAGGTGGTCCTCGAGGCGGCGCAGGAGTTCGTCGGTACGGGCGGTGGCCTGCTCACGGTCGTAGGCGAGCAGCAGGCGGCAGTCCTGGCCGTGTCCCGGACGCACATGCGGGAGCCAGCCGAGCCAGGACCACTCGGCGGTGCGCTCCGCCAGGGGCCGGGAGCGGTCCGCGCTGATCAGGACGACTTCCAGGGCGTCCGGCGAGTGCAGCGCGGAGAGCTGGGCCACCACCGCGCGGGCCAGCCCGGTGAGCCGCGTGCGCGGGCCGGCCAGGCCGAGGGCTCCGGCCTCGCGCAGGTCGGCGGTCACGGGGACGGCGGGCAGCAGTCCCGAGCCGTCGGGCGCCGGACGGTCGGCGGTGCCGAGCCGCACGGTGAGGGCTTCGGGGTGTCCCGGCCCGCGCTCCCACAGGCGTGGCCCGGGGCCGAGTGCCGTCAGCAGCAGTGCCGCCGGGTCCGGCCAGGTGTCCGGCGCCTGGGGTGCCGGGTCCGGCGGCTCGACGGAGACAGGCGCCGGCTCCTCGTCGTACGGCTCCCGCGGGGCCGGTTCCTGTTCGCCGCGCCCGCCGGTGAGCCGTCGTGCCCACGCGCCGAGCCCGCCGCGTCGGCGCAGACCCTGCGGGACCTCGGTGCCCCGGAGGGGGGTGCCCTTGCGGCGGCCGCTTCCGGGCGCCTCCCGGTCGCCGCCCTCCGGCTCAAGGCCGCCGTCCTCGCCGGCGGAGCCGTCCTGGCCGCCCCCGCCGGTCTGGCCGGTGTGGGCCGTACCGTCGGCCAAGGGGCCGCCGCGCGGGTGCGAGCCGTGCTGTCCCGGGTGGGTCTGTCCGTCGGCGCCCGCGAGCGCGCCCGCGGAGCCGGCGTGGGTGTCGCCGCCGGAGGTCTGGCGCGGGAGGACCGCCCGCCCGCCGTGCAGCCTGGGCTCGCCGCCGTCGGAGCGGGGCGGGCCGGCGCTCTCGATGCGTGGCGCCCCGCCCTGCTCCGGCACCGCACGCGGTGCGGCGAAGCCGTGTCCCCGGTCGTCCGGAACTCCTCCGGAGGCGCCCCATCCCGCCGTGCCGTACGTGTGCCGGGTCGGCCCGGCGGGGCCGGCCGCGCCGCCGCCTCCGGCGCCGACGGCCGCACGCGCGCGTGCCGCTTCGTCCCCGTCCGCGGCACCGCTCCCGGCGGGGACCCGCACCTGTCCCTCACCGTCCGGTGTCGTGGGCATCCGCGCGCCGGGTCCCCCGGCCGGAGTCAGCCGCAGGGCCGATTCGCCGATGCGCAGCAGCGCGCCCGGGGCGAACCGCACCGGGCGGGTGCCCACGCGGGCGCCGTCCAGGGTGGTGCCGTTGGTGGAGCCGAGGTCGGCGACAGAGACGCGGCCGTCGGCGGCGACCGTGACCGCGCAGTGCAGGCGCGAGACGTCCGGGTCGTCGAGCGGGACGTCGGCGTCGGCGGAACGGCCCAGATGGATCTGACCGCCGTGCAGCAGGTGGACGCCGCCCGCGTCGGGGCCCGCGACCACGTGGAGCTGGGTCGGGGCGTCGTCGACCTCGGGGTGCGGTTCGGGTTCGGCCGGGGCGCCCAGGGACAGCACGGCACCGTCGATCAGCGGGGGCTCGCCGAGGGTGCAGCGGGCTCCGTCGAGGCGCTCCGCGCCCGCGTACAGCACCACCTGACCGCCGCCGGACTCCCTGCTCCGCTCGGGCTGGGCGGCGCCCAGGTCACCGGCGACCGCCGAGGCCAGCGCCGACGCCACCGTTGCCAGGGCGGTGCCGGCGGGCGCCGTCACCAGCACGTCGCAGCTCGCGGCGCGGCCCCGCGACGGTGGGAGCCCCTCCGCGCGCGAGGAGCCGGGCGTGGGGGAGGTCGGGCCCTGCGGGTCTACGACGGTCAGCCGGATCTGCATCGCCGTCAGCGGTCCCTTCTGCGCGGGCGCTCGCGAACGGGGACGAAGCCGCTCCGCGGTCCCCCACCGCGGACTTCCCCCACCACCACACGAGCACGTCGGCCAGTACTGCAGGCATCCTCGCACCTGTCACTGACAGCCCGCCCGCCGCCCAACATCAAATGATCTTGATTGGTCGGCTCTGCCCCCAAAAGTGCCTGACCAGTGTCATGCGAGTGATCATTTGTCGGCGACTTGAGATCGGTCACGTTCGCGCTCCGGCAACCGGGGGACCAAGTCGAGCGTCTTTCCTTCGAACATGCACGGGAGGCGGTACGTAAGACGCACAGAAAGACGACAGACGGTGCTCCGCACGGCGGCACTACAGTGGGTCGGAACACCCCCTAGCACAGTGGATCAGCAGCTCGGTCCACGGCAGGGGCCAGGCAAGCAAGCAGCAGGGAGCGCATGACGTGCGGCCGGTAGGCAGCAAGTACCTGCTCGAGGAGCCGCTCGGACGCGGCGCCACGGGCACCGTCTGGCGAGCCCGCCAGCGGGAGACCGCGGGCGCGGAGGCGGCCGTGCCGGGCCAGCCCGGCGAGACCGTCGCGATCAAGGTCCTCAAGGAAGAGCTCGCGAGCGACGCCGACATCGTGATGCGGTTCCTGCGGGAGCGCTCCGTCCTGCTCCGCCTGACCCACCCGAACATCGTGCGGGTCCGCGACCTGGTGGTCGAGGGCGATCTGCTGGCGCTGGTCATGGACCTCGTCGAGGGCCCCGACCTGCACCGCTACCTGCGCGAGAACGGCCCCTTCACCCCCGTCGCCGCCGCGCTGCTGACCGCGCAGATCGCCGACGCGCTCGCCGCCAGCCACGCCGACGGGGTCGTGCACCGCGACCTGAAGCCCGCGAACGTCCTGCTGCGGCAGGACGGCGGTCAGATGCACCCGATGCTGACCGACTTCGGTATCGCGCGTCTGGCCGACTCCCCGGGCCTCACCCGCACCCACGAGTTCGTCGGCACCCCCGCCTACGTCGCCCCGGAGTCCGCCGAGGGCCGCCCGCAGACCTCCGCCGTCGACGTCTACGGCGCCGGCATCCTGCTGTACGAACTGGTCACCGGCCGTCCCCCGTTCGGCGGCGGGTCGGCCCTCGAGGTCCTGCACCAGCACCTGAGCGCGGAGCCGCGCCGCCCGTCCACGGTCCCCGACCCGCTCTGGACGGTCATAGAGCGCTGCCTGAGCAAGAACCCCGACTACCGGCCCAGCGCCGAGAACCTCGCGCGCGGCCTGCGCGTCGTCGCCGAGGGCATCGGCGTGCACGCGAACCCCGCGCAGATCTCCGCCGCGGACAACGTCGCCGTCCTGCTCGCGCCGGACCCGACGCCGGCCGCCGTGCCCGGCGCGGCCGGTTCGGCGGACCCGACGCAGGTGCTGCCGCACGGCGCGGGCGCCTACGACCCGAACGCCGCGACCAGCTACCTGCCGCACACCGGCGGTCCCGGCAACACGGTCGGCGCCGCCGACCCCACCGCCGTACTGCCGAACACGGGCGCGGCCGACCCGACGGCCGTCATGCCGCCGGTGCCCCCGGGGCAGCCCGGCCAGCCCGAGGAGCCGCACCCCTGGCAGAACCAGCTGCGCGCCGCCCGGGACCGCAACGAACAGACGCAGGTCCAGTACCTCGACCCCAACGAGGACCCGCTGCGCCGACGCCCCCAGCGGCAGGTCGCCCGCCCGCAGCAGCAACCGCGCCCCCAGCAGCAGCAGCCGCAGCAGCGGCCCCGGCAGCAGCGTCCGCCGCAGGGCGCGCAGCCCGGGTACGGCTATCCGCAGCAGCAACAGCCACAGCAGTACGCCCCCCAGCACCAGCAGCCCCAGCAGCGGTACGCACCGCCCGCCCCGCAGCAGCCCCAGCGGCCACAGCAGCCGCAGCGGCCCGCGCGCGAGCCCCGTGAGCCGCGCCAGCGCGGCGCCAACCCGATGAAGATCCCCGGTCTGGGCTGTCTGAAGGGGTGCCTGTTCACGATCGTCATCCTGTTCGTCGCCGCCTGGCTCATCTGGGAGCTCAGCCCGCTGCAGGACTGGATCGGCACCGGCAAGGGCTTCTTCGACCAGATCGGGGACTGGTCCCACAAGGTGAGCAAGCGGATCGGGGAACTGAACGGCGGCTGAGCCGGGAAGGGCCCGGAGAACCCCGACTCTGGAGATTTGTCGACACCCGGCGGGTGATTTCCGTCTCCGCGGTGAAGGTTGGCTCGTCGGACGCGTAGTTTTAGCGACAACACGCGTCCGTAGGAGCAGCCTTGGCACGGAAGATCGGCAGCCGGTACACCGCCCACCAGATCCTGGGACGGGGCAGCGCCGGCACGGTGTGGCTGGGTGAGGGGCCCGACGGGCCCGTCGCCGTCAAGCTGCTGCGCGAGGACCTCGCGTCCGACCAGGAACTCGTCGGGCGCTTCGTGCAGGAGCGCACGGCCCTGCTCGGGCTCGAGCATCCGCACATCGTGTCCGTGCGCGACCTCGTCGTCGACGGCAACGACCTCGCCCTGGTCATGGACCTGGTCCGGGGCACCGACCTGCGCACCCGGCTCGACCGGGAGAAGCGGCTCGCGCCCGAGGCCGCGGTGGCGATCGTCGCGGACGTGGCGGACGGGCTGGCGGCGGCACACGCGGCCGGTGTCGTGCACCGCGACGTGAAGCCGGAGAACGTCCTGCTGAACATGCAGGGGCCGCTCGGCCCCGGCGGCTCGCACCCGGCACTGCTGACGGACTTCGGGGTCGCCAAGCTGATCGACTCCCCGCGCCGGACCCGCGCCACGAAGATCATCGGCACGCCTGACTACCTGGCCCCGGAGATCGTGGAGGGCCTGCCGCCGAGGGCCTCCGTCGACATCTACGCCCTCGCGACGGTGCTGTACGAGCTGCTGGCGGGCTTCACCCCGTTCGGCGGCGGACACCCGGGCGCGGTGCTGCGCCGCCATGTCACCGAGACGGTGGTGCCGCTGCCCGGCATCCCGGACGAACTGTGGCAGCTGCTCGTGCAGTGCCTGGCCAAGGCGCCGGCCTCACGGCTGCGCGCCTCGGAGCTGGGCGCACGTCTGCGGGAGCTGCAGCCGCTGCTGGCCGGGATGCCGCCGCTCGACGTGGACGAGCCGGACGCGGAGTCCGCGGAGGAGACGCCGGAGGAGGTGTCCGCCGGCTCTGCGGCGCCCTCCGGGGAGCAGGTACGGCGCGGAGCGGTACCGCTGGTGCCGGGGGCCAAGCCGGCCGACTCCAACCGGGACACGCACACGTCGATGAGGGTGCCGGGACCCGACGAACTGGCCGGCGGGGCCCGCGGCACGGCCCGGGTACCGCGTGCGGCGGGGGCGCCGCGCCCGGGGTCCGCCCGGCACCGGGCGACCACCAGGCGCCGCCGGGTGGTGCTGGGGACGGCCGCGGTGGTGCTCGTGGCGGCCGTCGGCGTCGGCACCTGGGCGGCCACGTCGGGCGACGACGCGGGAGCGAATCCGCAGGACACCAAGAACTCGGCGCCCGGCTCACCCTGAGCGGGGACGCACCGGAACCGGCGGTCACCTACCGGGGGCGGCCGCGGTCCGACAGGACCCACTGGGACCCGCCGTGGTCCGCCGTCACCTGCCGGGACCGGCCCTGGTCCGCCGTACCTACCGGCACCCCGTCGTGGCCTACCGGCACTCGCCGTGGTCTGCCGGCACTCGCCGTGGTCTGCCGGCACCCGCCGGGTGCCCGAGACGCCGTCCCGTCAGGCCGTTTCCGTGGGCCCACGGTGCCTGTCGTCCACCCGGCGCTCCCCGCTTGGCGGAGCCGTTAGGCTGGAGGTGTGGCAGTCGTCGATGTATCCGAAGAGCTCAAGTCCCTCTCCTCGACCATGGAGTCGATCGAGGCCGTTCTGGACCTCGACAGGCTGAGGGCAGACATCGCCGTGCTCGAGGAGCAGGCGGCCGCGCCGTCCCTGTGGGACAACCCGGACGAGGCGCAGAAGATCACCAGCAAGCTCTCCCACCTCCAGGCCGAGGTCAGGAAGGCGGAGACGCTGCGGGGGCGGATCGACGATCTCTCCGTGCTCTTCGAGATGGCCGAGGAGGAGGACGACCCCGACACCCGCGCGGAGGCGGAGTCGGAGCTCAACTCGGTCCGGAAGGCGCTGGACGAGATGGAGGTCCGTACGCTCCTCTCCGGCGAGTACGACTCCCGCGAGGCGCTCGTCAACATCCGCGCCGAGGCCGGTGGCGTCGACGCCGCCGACTTCGCCGAGAAGCTCCAGCGGATGTACCTGCGCTGGGCGGAACAGCACGGCTACAAGACCGAGGTCTACGAGACGTCGTACGCCGAAGAGGCCGGCATCAAGTCGACCACCTTCGCCGTGCAGATCCCGTACGCCTACGGCACCCTCTCCGTGGAGCAGGGCACGCACCGGCTCGTGCGGATCTCGCCGTTCGACAACCAGGGGCGCCGGCAGACCTCCTTCGCGGGTGTCGAGATCCTTCCCGTGGTCGAGAAGACCGACCACATCGAGATCGACGAGTCCGAGCTGCGGATCGACGTGTACCGGTCGTCCGGGCCCGGAGGCCAGGGCGTGAACACCACCGACTCCGCGGTGCGGCTCACCCACCTCCCCACCGGGATCGTCGTCTCCTGCCAGAACGAGCGGTCGCAGATCCAGAACAAGGCGTCCGCGATGAACGTCCTGCAGGCGAAGCTCCTCGACCGGCGCCGGCAGGAGGAGCAGGCCAAGATGGACGCCCTCAAGGGCGACGGCGGCAACTCCTGGGGCAACCAGATGCGTTCGTACGTGCTGCACCCGTACCAGATGGTCAAGGACCTGCGTACGGAGTTCGAAGTCGGCAACCCCGAGGCCGTGTTCAACGGTGAGATCGACGGTTTCCTCGAGGCCGGAATTCGCTGGCGCAAGCAGCAAGAGAAGTAACTTTGTCGACTTGGCAACTGCCGCCCCCGGGGCGGCAGTTGCCTTTTCTGTGCCGGTAAGCGGCCCAGATGTCTGGGTTTTACATCACAGTCACACACTCCGATCAGCGGCAAAGAGCGCGTACATGGACATCGCGTACGCAACGGCCTTGACGTTGCTTTGAAAAATCGGAATGGTAAAGCGCGGCATGCGTATCTCTGGGGCGCATGTGAACCGGGGGACTCTCAGCGCAGCCACTCCCGTGGATCACGGCCCCGAGCGCCGCCTCACTGACGAGCAGCTACTGGGGGTAGCAACCATATGACCAAGAAGACGCGGATCCGTGTAGCGCGGATAGCCGCCGCCGCCGTGATCGCGGGCGGCGCCTCGCTCACCGTGGCCGGCGCCGCTTCCGCCCTGGAAATCGGCGTGACCGCGGACGAGACCGGTGTCTCCGTGAAGGTGGACGGCGACGAGACCGGGACTCCGACCCCGACCTCGACCGAACTCCCCACGGGAACTCCCACGGATGAGCCCACCGACCCCACCGAGGAGCCGACCGAGCCCACGGAGGAGCCGACCGAGCCCACCGAGGAGCCCACGGACGACCCGACCACCGCGCCGACCGAGGCGCCGTCCGACGGCAGCACCAGCAACACCGGTGGCGGCAGCAACACCGGCGGTGGCAGCAACACGGGCGGCGGCAACAACGCCGACCCCGACGGCGGCACCTCCGCCCAGGAGGCCGGCACCTCGGCCCTCACCGACACCGGCTCGGACACCTCTGCCCAGGGCAGCGGCGAGCAGCTGGCCGAGACCGGCGCCGCGCAGACCACCTTCCTGGTGGTCGGCGCCGCCACGATGATCGCGGGCGGTGTCGGCTTCCGCATCCTGCCGCGCCTGATGGGCGGCCGCGGCGGCGCCACCGCCTGACGGTAGCCGCACGCGCACGCACGGTTTGTGCGGCCGTACGACGAAGGGCCCGGAGCGTGCACCGCTCCGGGCCCCTCGTATGTCCGGCCACGGCTCCCGAGCCGTACGCCGTGGACGTCCTGGACGCCCGATGCCGTCCTAGGCGGTCTGGTGGGCCAGCAGCGCCAGGGCCGCCACCAGGACCGCGAGGAGTGCGATCAGTGCCATCGGGTTCAGTCCCGAGAAGGGGTTCTCCTGCTGCAGCCGCGCGCGGTTCGCACGGCACACGGGGCACCGTCCCTCGCTCACGGGCGCCGCGCAGTTCGCGCACACCAGCCGGTCGTACGTCATGCGCTCGCCCTCCTTGCACCGGTTCCATGTACACAACGCCTTCGGGAACGCGAACGTTCCCCCTCCACTGTGCCAGGTTCCTCGGGGCGCCGCCCGGGCGCTCCGAAAAGGGTGACGCGCATCGCCTCGCGGCAGCCCGCCCCGGGCCCGGCGGGCGGGTTTTCGCACTCATCCCGGCGGCGCCGCTCCCCGCGCACAGGCAACGCGCCGCACAAAACGCCACAACCCCCACGCAACCCCGACCGGCGCCTGCGCTGGTGCACCCGGTTCGCGTATGGTCACGCTCATCTACCCCCGGCGACCCGTGGTGCATCAGTGATCCGATTCGACAACGTATCCAAGGTCTACCCCAAGCAGACCCGCCCCGCACTCAGGGATGTCTCCCTGGAGGTGGAGAAGGGCGAGTTCGTGTTCCTCGTGGGCTCCTCCGGCTCCGGGAAGTCCACCTTCCTGCGGCTGATCCTCCGCGAGGAGCGGTGCAGCCACGGCCAGGTGCACGTGCTGGGCAAGGACCTCGCGCGCCTCTCCAACTGGAAGGTGCCGCAGATGCGCCGCCAGCTGGGGACGGTCTTCCAGGACTTCCGGCTGCTGCCGAACAAGACGGTCGCGGAGAACGTGGCCTTCGCGCAGGAGGTCATCGGCAAGTCGCGCGGCGAGATCCGCAAGTCCGTGCCGCAGGTGCTGGACCTCGTCGGACTCGGCGGCAAGGAGGAGCGCAGGCCGGGCGAACTGTCCGGTGGTGAGCAGCAGCGCGTCGCCATCGCGCGGGCCTTCGTCAACCGCCCCAAGCTCCTCATCGCCGACGAGCCCACCGGCAACCTGGACCCGCAGACCTCCGTCGGCATCATGAAGCTGCTCGACCGCATCAACCGGACGGGCACGACCGTGGTGATGGCGACGCACGACCAGAACATCGTGGACCAGATGCGCAAGCGCGTCATCGAGCTGGAGCAGGGCCGCCTCGTCCGCGACCAGGCGCGCGGCGTCTACGGCTACCAGCACTGACGCTCCACGGAAAGGCTTAACCAGACGCCATGCGCGCCCAGTTCGTACTGTCGGAGATCGGCGTCGGTCTCCGCCGCAACCTGACGATGACCTTCGCCGTCATCGTCTCCGTAGCCCTGTCCCTGGCCCTGTTCGGCGGGTCGCTGCTGATGAGCGACCAGGTCACCACCATGAAGGGCTACTGGTACGACAAGGTCAACGTCTCGGTCTTCCTCTGCAACAAGAGCGACGCCGAGTCCGACCCCAACTGTGCCAAGGGCGCGGTCACCGAGGATCAGAAGAAGACGATCCGCGCCGACCTGGACAAGATGACGTCGGTCGTCCAGGAGGTGACCTACGAGTCGCAGGACCAGGCGTACAAGCACTACAAGGAGCAGTTCGGCGACTCCCCCCTGGCCAGCTCCCTCACTCCGGACCAGATGCAGGAGTCGTACCGCATCAAGCTGAAGGACCCGGAGAAGTACCAGGTCATCGCGACCGCCTTCGACGGGCGTGACGGTGTGCAGTCGGTGCAGGACCAGAAGGGCATCCTGGACAACCTCTTCGGGCTGCTGAACGGCATGAACTGGGCCGCCCGCGCGGTGATGGCCCTCATGCTGGTGGTCGCGCTGATGCTGATCGTCAACACCGTGCGCGTCTCCGCGTTCAGCCGGCGGCGTGAGACCGGCATCATGCGCCTGGTGGGCGCCTCGGGCTTCTACATCCAGGCGCCGTTCATCATGGAGGCCGCGGTCGCCGGCCTCATCGGCGGCACGGTCGCCTGCGGATTCCTGGTGGTCGCCCGCTACTTCCTCATCGACCACGGCCTGGCCCTGTCCGAGAAGCTGAACCTGATCAACTTCATCGGCTGGGACGCCGTCCTGACGAAGCTGCCGCTCATCCTGGCCACGAGTCTGCTGATGCCCGCGCTTGCCGCGTTCTTCGCGCTGCGCAAGTACCTGAAGGTGTGACGCATGCCAAAAGGGCCGCACGGGCAACCGCCCGTGCGGCCCTTTCCCTTGTCCTAGACTCACCGGCATGTCAGGCCCCGACCTGTTCTCCCAGCCCCGCCGCGTCCGCCGCGGGGCGGCCCTGACATTGGTTTTCGCGAGCGTGCTCGTGGCCGGTGCCGCGACCGGTGCGCTTCCTGACGCCGACCGGAAGTCGGCGTCGGGCGCCCCGCGTTCGTCCGCCGCGAGTCACCACGAGGACGTCACCGCCGCGGCCGCGGCGGCCATCGCCGACGGCAAGTCCCCCATGAAGGCCGCCCAGCGCGCGGTCAGCCGCAGCGGGGACCGGTGGGCCGCGGTCTACTCCCAGGGTGACTACGAGGAGTTCGAGGAAGCCCTCGACGGCGAGTACACCGGCGTCGGCCTCTGGACGCGGCGCGAGCGCGACGGCCGTATCGAAGTGACCAAGGTGGCCGCCGGATCACCCGCGGCCGGCGCCGGAATCCACCAGGGCGACCGGCTGCGCAGCGTCGACGGCGAGCAGGTCGACGGGCGGCCCGTCACCGAAGTCGTCGCCTTACTGCGCGGTGACACCACGGACGCGCCCGCCGGTACGCGCGTGCGCCTCGGCCTGGAGCGCGGCACGCGCGCGTGGGACCTCACCGTCCGGCGGGCCCGGCTGTCCACGGACTCGGTCACCGTGCGCAGGCTCGCCGGCGGTGTCACCGTGATCAGGATCGACTCGTTCACCAAGGGCTGCGGCGACGTCGTACGCACCGCCGTACGACAGGCCCCGGCATCCCGCGGCATCATCCTCGATCTGCGCGGCAACTCCGGCGGCCTGGTCACCGAGGCCGTCACGGCCGCCTCCGCCTTCCTCGACGGCGGCCTCGTCGCCACGTACGACGTCGACGGCAGGCAGCGCGCCCTGCACGCCGAACCGGGCGGCGACACCGACAGGCCCCTGGTGACGCTCGTCGACGGCGGCACGATGAGCGCGGCCGAACTGCTCACCGGGGCCCTGCAGGACCGCGGCCGCGCGGTGGTCGTGGGCTCCAGGACCTTCGGCAAGGGCTCGGTGCAGATGCCGAGCCGGCTGCCCGGCGGCTCCGTCGCCGAGCTGACCGTCGGCCACTACCGCACCCCCTCGGGCCGCGGAGTCGACGGGGCCGGGATCACACCCGACCTCGACGCCGACGCCGGGGCGCTGGAACGCGCCGAGACCGTACTGGGCGGGCTCGGGGACGCCCCGTGACCGCTCGGTGCGCGGCGATCGGACGGGCCGCGTAATCGGCTTTCCCTCGGACCCCCCCGAGGTGCGAAAATGGCGGCACTATGAGCAAGGGAATGTACGTACCGAAAGAGTCCCAGCCGAAGCAGGGGGCGGCGGCCACCGGCAAGGTCAAGGACGGCAAGCGCAAGATCGTCGCGCAGAACAAGAAGGCCCGGCACGACTACGCGATCATCGACACCTACGAGGCCGGGCTCGTGCTCACCGGCACCGAGGTCAAGTCGCTGCGCCAGGGACGCGCCTCGCTGACGGACGGCTTCGTGCAGATCGACCAGAACGAGGCGTGGCTGCACAACGCCCACATCCCCGAGTACAGCCAGGGCACCTGGACCAACCACACCGTGCGCCGCAAGCGCAAGCTGCTCCTGCACCGCGAGGAGATCGACAAGCTGGCGGCGAAGTCCGAGGAGACGGGGCACACAATCGTGCCCCTCGCCCTGTACTTCAAGGACGGCCGGGCGAAGGCCGAGATCGCGCTGGCGCGAGGCAAGAAGGAGTACGACAAGCGGCAGACCCTGCGCGAGAAGCAGGACCGGCGGGAGTCGGACCGCGCGATCGCCGCGGCCAAGCGCAAGCAGCGGGGCGAGTAGCGGGCGCGTGCGGTGGGCCCGGGTGCCGGAGCCGGCCGGGCGCGTGGCGGCCGGGAATACGGTGGCACGGGCATGCGTTGGTCACGTACGATGGCATCTGCACCTCACAGCGGGTGCGTGCCGGAGATCCGGGTCGTGAGACGCGGATCGGGCTTTGAAAAATCAACATGGGGATGATCGGTTTCGACAGCGGATGTCGAAGCAGGGGAAGCGAGCCGAGGAAGCGGCAATGATCTCGTTAACCATATGTCGCAACCAATAATCGCCACTTCCAAGAGCGATTCCCAGTCCTTCGCCCTCGCTGCCTAATAAGCAGTGAGTGAAGGACCCTTAATGGGTGTCAGCCCGGGGATGTTCCCGACCCGGACCCTGGCATAATCTAGGGAACTAAACCGTCGAGCCCGGTCACGGGGTTCGGCGGGAAATCAAACAGTGACTGAGCCCGTCGGAGACTTGTTCGCGTGATCTCCGGGGCTGAGAAAATCTCAGCGAACTGCGCTCGGAGAAGCCCTGATTCTGCACCGTTGGACGCGGGTTCGATTCCCGCCATCTCCACTCATCCCATGTGGCCAAAGGCCCCGTCGCTTTCGAGCGGCGGGGCCTTTGGGCTGTCCGGGCACCGTTCGGACACTGGATCATCACAGTTTGCCCATATCCGCCTGCCCGCCCTTGTCCTGACCCCGTCATGTCTGTCTATGGTGATCGCCGCGCCCGACGGAGCTGACCACTTCGTCACCGTGCGCGACCACAGGCGACCGGGGGACACCGTCGCCACGGGGAGAGACAGACCGTTTGTCATGCCGCGAGCCGGCTCTTCACGCATGCCCTGCCGCGCGGGCGACCCCGGTTGCCCATCACGCGATGAAGGGATGCCTCCTTGCGCCCGAAACGAGGGTTCATCAGACCCGGATCAGCACGATCCGGACCACTCACCACCCTGCTGACGTCCGCCGTCGCGGCGGCGCTGATCGGCGGCCTGGCCATCCAGCCCGACCTGATCGGCCGGTACGCGGCCGACGACATGGCCCCCGTGGCCGACAGCGGCGACAGTTACGACGGCTTCGACGCCAAGGCCGCCGAGCAGCTCCGTCAGGACCAGTGCCTGATGACCGAGGTGCTGCGGATGGGTGGCCCGGCGATGTACGGCATCGCCAGGGACGGACTGAACCAGACCCCTGACAAGCTGCGCGTCGCGGCGAACCGCGAGTACTGGAACACCACGCCGCTGAGCACCGCGTTCCAGAAGGACCGCGACGACATCGACAAGATCGACCTGTACGGGCGCCTCGGGGAGTGGAAGAAGCCCCTGTCCACGCTCTCCTACCCCGGCGGCTTCAAGAGCGTCGCCGACTTCGCGGACCCCCCGGGTCTGGCCGGTCGCGGGCAGGACTACTTCCAGCAGGTGGGCATCACCCCGTGGCTCGGCGCGCAGTGGTGGAAGAGCGAGGGCGACTACTACGAGGACCCGACGCCGAAGGCCGACGACGCCACGGCGAAGGCGGTCACCGACCTCGGCACCCCGCTGTACGGCACGGATCCGGACCCGCACCTGCCCAACGAGGAGTGGAACCGGGCGCTGGCGGAGCAGCGTGCGTGGGAAGACCGCGTCTTCATGCACAAGCAGTGGGCCGACGACGCCCGCATCTTCCTCTCCTCCGGCGGCTTCCCGCGCACCGCGCCCGAGCCGGGCAGCGTCGAGCACCGCATCGCGGTCGAGGACCTGAAGTCCCGGTTCGCCTCCTGTGACTGGCACAGCCCCGCCGACCCGAACAAGGTCCTCGGCAAGGAGGTCGCCGCCGCGTCCGCCGAGTGGCAGCAGGAGATCGCCGCCCAGAGCACGCAGCGCAACCAGATCCTCGGCGCGAGCGGTGACGCCACCAAAGCCCTGGCCGCCGGCGCCTCCGCGCTCGGCGAGATGCTCGGTCAGTCCTGGATCGCCGACCATCTGACCCGCTGGCAGGACTGGTGGTCCGCGGGCGGCCCCGGCTGGATCGGCGACAGCCCGTTCGTGGTGCACGCCCACGGCGCGTCCGACAAGTGTCTCGACGTGGCGGGCGGCAAGAAGGACAACGGCACGCCGGTGCAGATCTACACCTGCAACGGCAGTGTCGGGCAGAAGTGGCAGATCTCCGGCGACACCCTGGTCAACCCCAACTCGGGCAAGTGCCTGACCGTCAAGGGCGGCGCGAGCGCCAACGGCACGGCCGTGCAGATTTCCACCTGCGGCACCGGTGCGTCCCAGAAGTGGGAGTACGGCACGCACGGCACCAGCCGGCTGTACAACCCGGGCACCGGCAACTGCCTCGACCTCGCGGACTACACCAACAGCCGTGACGGCCGCATGTGGGACTGCACGGGCAAGGCCCCGCAGCAGTTCGACGTCGTACCGGCCGGACACAACGGCACCGACGACCTCGACTACCCGACCAAGGCGCAGTTCGACAAGGCGAAGGCGGGCGTCACGGCCGCGCAGACCGCGTCGAAGAAGCAGCTCGACCTGATCAAGGCACAGGCCGCCGCCGCGAAGAAGTCCGCCACCGACACGGACACCGCGACGCAGGCCGCCTACGCGATCGCCGACAAGGCGGGCGCTCCGCGCGGCCGCGGTCTGCTCGTCGGCCAGCAGAAGGCGCAGGTCACCAAGGCGTCGGCGGCAGCGCTGGAGGCGCTGTCCAAGGCCGGCGACACGGCGTACGCCGCGACGAAGGCAGCCGCCGGGGACAGCGAGACCATCGCCGCCCGTGCCCTGACGCAGGCCGCGCAGTCCAAGGCGGCGTTCCGTACGGCCGCCGCACAGGAGGCCAACGCGCAGGCGAAGGCCGCCGCCGACGCGGCCGCCGTACAGGCACAGACCGCGAAGGCCGCCCGGGACACCGCGAAGGCCAAGCTGGCCGAGACGCAGAAGGCCGAGGCCGACGCGAAGGCGGCGGCCGCGACGGCGCACGCCAAGCGGCTCGCGGCCGAGGCTGAGGAGGCGACGGCGAAGGCGGAGAAGGAGACCGCCGCGGCCAAGCAGGCCGAGGCCGCCCAGCACAAGACCAACGCCCAGGCGTACGCGAAGACCGCCACCGAGGCGAAGGGCAGGGCGGAGACCGCCGAGTCCACCGCGCGCACCAAGCGCCAGGACGCCGAGGGCGCCCGGGACCGGGCCAAGGGCAAGCGCGACGACGCCTGGGACGCCGAGAGCAAGGCGAACGCGGCCCGCGCCAAGGCCGACGCCAAGGACGCCTACGCCGAGGCCCACGACTCGGACGCCGACGCCAAGGAGTCCCGGGCGGCGGCCGACGAGGCGGACACGGCGGCCGGCGACGCGGAGTCGGCGGCGAGCTCGGCCCGCACCGAGGCGAACGCGGCGACCCAGGCCGCGGCCGACGCGGACGCCGCCGCCACCCGCGCGGAGTCCGCCGCCAAGCGGGCCCGTTCCGACGCGGACGCGGCGCAGGCCGCCAAGCTGAAGGCGGACGCCGCCGTACGCACGGCGACCAGCGCCGCCGCGGACGCCATCAAGGCCTCCCAGGCCGCCTCGGCGGCGGCACGCACCGCGGTCAAGCTGGCCGACGACGCCGAGAAGAACGCCGCGAACGCGAAGACGCAGGCGGACGCGGCGAAGGCCGAGGCCGTCAAGGCGGTCGCGGGTGCGGCCGACGCGGCCGGTCACGCCTACACGACCGCGCAGGCCGCGGCGGACGCCGGCGCCTCGGCGCAGCAGGTCGCCGCTCCGGCCAACGACGCGATCCAGCTCGGCTCGCCGTACGTCGACACCGACTCCGCCGCCGGCCTCGTCGTCCTGACCGGCCAGTCGTCGAAGACGATCGCGGAACAGCAGCAGGCGGTGGCGGACGCACACGCCGCCAACGCGCGGAAGAACGCCGAGCAGGCGGCGAGCCTCGCGAACGCGGCGACGGGTGACGCGAAGGCCGCGTACACCATCGCCGCCGAGGCGGCCGGTCACGCGGCGGACGCCCGCAAGTCGGCGAAGGAGGCGCTGGGTTACGCCGCGGAGGCGGCGAAGTACGCGGCGGACGCGCAGAAGTCACTGGCGCGCACCATCGAGTACGACCAGCAGGCCACCGCGGACGCGAACGCGGCCGACAAGGCCGCGGGCCGTGCCGAGGGCTACGCCAAGGACGCCCGCGACTCCGCCGACCAGGCTGCCCTGGACGCGGAGGCGGCCCGCACGGCTGCCTCCGAGGCCGAGCAGGCCGCGAAGGACGCCCGAGCGGCGGCCGACCGCGCCGACGCCGAGGCCACCCTGGCCGAGGAGGCGGCGAAGGACGCCCAGAAGTACGCGGACTCGGCGCAGCAGGCGGCCGACTCGGCCGAGCGGAAGGAAGCGAACGGCCAGGTGGAGGCAGGCGCCGGGACCGGCGTCGGCGGTGTCTTCTACGTCATCGACAAGATGAGCGAGGCGGCACCGGGCAAGCAGCTCAACCCGTGCGACTACACGCTGCAGGGCTGCACGGTGACGTACGAGCTCTATGTCGACGTCACGGTCAGCTACTACTTCTGCCAGAACCCGGACGTCCCCGCCACCGCGTCCGGCTGCCCGCAGGAGGACACCGTCTTCCTCAAGACGGAGGTCCTCAGAAACCAGAAGCAGAAGTGGACCCACCACTTCAGTGCCGGTGACATCACCCGGCTCGGCTGGCAGGCCCTCTTCGGGGACACGCTCGGCGCGGTCCTGTACGAGGTCGTGCTGGGCGACGCCGTCCGCTGCTACCACGGCGACAAGGCCGGCTGCGCCTGGTTCGCGTCCAACTTCATCCCGGGCAAGGTCTTCGAGAAGGCCGCCGAGTTGCTCCGCGCCCTCGACGCCGCGATGAAGACCGGGATCGGGGTCGCCGACGCGTTCAAGGCCCTGAAGGCCCTGGACGGCGTGGACCCGCAGACGCTGGCCCAGATCGAGCGGAGCGTGAAGGTCTACGAGGACGCCCGCACGGCGTGCAGGACCAACAGCTTCCCCGGCGGCACCGAGGTGGTCCTGGCCGACGGCAGCCGCAAGGCGATCCGCGACGTGCGGTTCGGCGACCTGCTCCTGGCCACCGACCCCGCCACCGGGCTCACCGTGGGCGAGCCGGTCACCCGCACGTTCTCCCACCCCGCCGAGGAGTTGCTGGCCGTCACCCTGGCGGGCGGCGGACGTCTGACGAGCACACCGGGGCACAAGTTCTACGTCACCGGGCGTGGCTGGATCCTCGCGTCCGACCTGCGCTCCGGTGACAGCCTGCGCACCACCGACGGAACCCTCCGGACGGTGGCCGCGGTGCGCGACCGGAACGGCTCGGTACGCCGGACCGTGTACGACCTGACGGTGTCCGGCCTGCACACGTTCTACGCCGTGGCGGGAAGCACTCCGGTCCTGGTCCACAACTGCAACGACATCGTGTTCGACGAGTCCAAGTTCCCCGACCAGGCGCACACGCTCAAGGACCACGTCCGGCCCGACCGTCAGGCGGCCGAGACCAAGGCCGCCGAGAAGACCGCCAAGAACAACGGCCGGGACACGCCGAACAGCGTGTTCACCGACCAGGACACGGCCCAGAGGGTGGTCGACGCCGCCCTGGACGGCAAGGCGGCCATGATCGAGAAGTGGATGCGGGGGTCCAAGAACGAGCTGGAGTGGACGGGCACCGTCGGAGGGAGAGACGAGTCCCTCGGCAAGGTGTTCTACGCGGACGGAAGGACCCCGACCGCCGCGGGCAACGGCTACTACATCAAGCTGGTGAGGGCGCCGAAGGGGAAGGGAATCCCGAAACACCCCCGCGGTTACTACGTGCAGACCTGCTATCCGAAGTAAGGAGGAGGAACGCGGTGCAGCGCTTCACCGAATTCGGTTTCGGCGTGCCCTGGGTGATGGGCTTCTTCCACCAGGACTGGACCTACGACGGGCCCACGGCCGCCGACGTCGTGGCGAAACACCTTGCGGAGGAGAGTGACGAGGAGGTCCTGGCGGTCCGCCGGGACGCCCGGACTCTCGTCGACAACCTTCCTTCGGAGACGCTCGAGGTGCTGTGGACCGCCGGAGCGCAGTACATGCCGGGCTTCGCCGGGACCTCGGGAGCCGAGTGGACGCGGACGGTCGTCGGCCTGTGTGACGCCAGGCTGTCGGCCCAGGCGGACGTCCGTCCCCTCACCGGAGCCGACACGGAGGACGGCTGGTCCCGGCGGGACGCGGTCGTCGCCGAGATCGAACGGGCGGAGTTCTTCACCCCCGCGGTGCGCGAGGCGCTCGTCGACTGCGCCCGCGACTGCACCCCGGACCTGGCGTTCCGAGTGCTGCTGAGGGCCGTGGTCAACGCCCCCGACGCGACACTGTCGCCCGACGGGTACCAGCGGATGGAGGCCATCGGATCGGCGCTCCACTACGGCGAGTTCGTGGTGGACAGTGTCCGGTTCCTGGTGGAGTCACCCTGACCGCGAGACCGAGACAGGGGGCCCGCACTCACCCGAGTGCGGGCCCTCCTCATGCGGTCGTCCTCGGCGCCGTACTCGCCCGCCGGGTCAGCCTCGGCTGGATCAGGGTCGCCTCCGGCACGGCCGCGCCGCCCAGCTTCTCCATCAGCAGCTCCACGGCCCGCGTCCCGACCTCGGTGGAGGGGAGGGCGACGGAGGTGACCTGGAGCGTCTCGGCGAGTTCGTCCGGGCAGATCGCCGCGACCGAGAGATCGCCGGGGACGCGCAGTCCGAGGTGCTGGAAGGCGTCGATCAGCGGCTCGAGGACCGCCTCGTTGTGGACCACCACCCCCGTCAACGCGGGCTGCTGCCGCAGGAGTTGTTCCGCGGCCCGGTGTGCCGCCGCCGGGGTCGCCGCGCAGGGGTGGACGGCCGAGGCCAGCCCGCCCCGGTCGGCGGCCGCCGTGAACCCCTGGACCACCCGCTGCGCGAACGCCGTCCCCCGCACGTACACCTCCGGTGGTGACCCCACCAGCGCCACCACCCGGTGTCCGAGCTGCGCCAGATGGTCCACACACCGCTCGCCCGCCGCCCTGAAGTCGAGGTCGATGCAGGTCAGGCCGGCGGGGTCGCGGGGGAAGCCGATCATCACGGAGGGCCGGTCCAGCGAGCGCAGGAGTGGCAGCCGGGGGTCGTCCAGTTGCACGTCCATCACGATCAGGGCGTCGACCAGCGCCGTGTCCGCGACCCTGCGCAGTCCTTCCTCGCCCTCCTCCTGGGTGAGCAACAGCACGTCGTGGTCGTGGTGTCGGGCCGTGGTCACCACCGACACCGCGAACTGCATCACCACCGGCACGTGGATGCCGGTCCGTAAGGGCACCACGAGGGCCAGCACGTTCGATCTGCTGCTGGCCAGTGCCCGGGCGCCCGCGTGCGGGCGGTAGCCCAGCTCGTGGATGGCCGTCTCGACCCGCTGCCGGGTCTCCGCCGAGATCGGCCGCTTGCCGCTGAGCGCGTATGACACGGTGCTGGGGGAGACCCCGGCACGCCGTGCCACATCGGTGATCTTGACCATCAGCCCAGCTCCAGGCTCAGGAACCCGGTCCCGGCCGGCGCCCGCCCGACCCGTTCTCCGGCCGCCAGCGCCCACGGCGCCGAGGGGTCGCTGCACGAGGCCCGGAGGGTGTCCCCCTCTCGTACGACGGTGAAGGTCGCGTCGCCGACGGGCACCGTGACCTGGGCGCCCCGCTCCAGGCCGTACGTCCGCAGGGTGACCCCGTCGACGTGGTCGTAGTCGGGCCGGTCGTCCACCGCACCGACCGGGATCACCGCCCCCGGCCGGACCAGCAGCGGCACGCTCAGGAAGTCGTGCCGCTCGCGCACCCAGCGGGGTCCGGTGACCGTCCGCCCGGTCAGGAGGTGGGTCCAGGTGCCCTCGGGGACGTAGTACGAGACGTCTCCCTCGTCGCTGAACACCGGTGCCACCAGCAGGTCGGGTCCGAGCATGTACTGCCGTTCCAGGTGCGCGCACCCGGGGTCGTCCGGGAACTCCAGGACCATGGCCCGCATGACTGGCGTGCCCTCGGTGTGGGCGGTGCGGGCGGCCCCGTACAGGTAGGGCATGAGGCGCAGCTTCAGCCGGGTGAAGTGCCGCAGCACTTCCACGGACTCCTCGTCGAACAGCCACGGCACGCGGTAGGAGGAACTGCCGTGCAGGCGGCTGTGCGAGGAGAGAAGTCCGAACGCCAGCCAGCGCTTGAACAACGCGGGCGTCGGCGTGCCCTCGAAGCCGCCGATGTCGTGGCTCCAGAAGCCGAACCCGGACAGGCCGAGGGACAGTCCGCCGCGCAGCGACTCCGCCATCGACTCGTACGTCGCCTCGCAGTCACCGCCCCAGTGCACCGGGAACTTCTGGCTGCCGGCCGTCGCCGAGCGGGCGAAGACCACGGCCTCCTCCTCGCCGCGGTGCTTGCGCAGCACGTCGAAGACGGTCCGGTTGTAGAGGTACGTGTAGTGGTTGTGCATCCGCTCCGGGTCGGAGCCGTCGGACCAGGCCACGTCGAGGGGCACCCGCTCGCCGAAGTCGGTCTTGAAGCAGTCGACACCCTGGGCGAGCAGCCCCTCCAGCTTGGCCGCGTACCAGTCGCGGGCCGCCGGGCCGGTGAAGTCGACGAAGGCCATGCCGGGCTGCCAGTGGTCCCACTGCCACACGCTGCCGTCCGGCCGCTTCAGCAGGTGCCCCAGCTCCTTGCCCTCCGCGAACAGCGGCGAGCGCTGGGCGATGTACGGGTTGATCCACACGCTCACGCGCAGGCCCCGCTCCTTCAGCCGCGCCAGCATGCCCTCCGGGTCGGGGAACACCCGGGGATCCCACCGGAAGTCGCACCAGTTGTGCTCGCGCATCCAGAAGCAGTCGAAGTGGAAGACGGAGAGCGGGAGGTCGCGTTCCCGCATGCCCTCGATGAAGGAGGTCACCGTCTCCTCGTCGTACGACGTGGTGAACGACGTCGACAGCCACAGGCCGAACGACCAGGCGGGCGGCAGGGCCGGGCGGCCGGTGAGCGCGGTGTACTTGCGCAGGACGTCCTTCGGGGTGGGGCCGTGGATGACGTAGTACGTCAGCTGCTGTGTCTCGGCGCTGAACTGGAGCCGCGAGACCGCTTCCGAGGCGACCTCGAAGGAGACCTTGCCCGGGTGGTCGACGAAGACGCCGTAGCCGGCGTCCGTGAGGCAGAAGGGGACGTTCTTGTAGGCCTGTTCGGTGGTGGTGCCGCCGTCGGCGTTCCAGATGTCGACCACCTGGCCGTTCTTGACCAGCGGCCCGAAGCGTTCGCCGAGGCCGTACACACTGGTGCCGACGCCGAGGTTCAGCTGCTCGCGCAGATAGTGGGCGCCGTCCGCGTCTCGCATGATGCCCATGGCCTTGGGGCCGCTGCCGGTCAGGGTGCGGCCGCCGGCCAGGAAGTCGAACCGCCAGGGGCCGCCGCGGGCGAAGCGGACCGACAGCGCGCCGGAGGTCAGGGTCGCGTGCCCGTCGTCGTAGGAGAGCTGGGGCGTGAACTCGGATCCGTGCAGGTCGAACTCGGGTCCGCTCGGACCCTCGCCCTCGAAGTGCGTGAAGGTGATGCCGATGACGTCGGGCATCGGAGCGTGCGCACTGATCGTCATGACCGGTCCCGTCATCAGGTCGCCACGGTGTCTGATGGGCCGGGACGGCGCGTGGATCTCCAGCGCGCCGTCGTGCGAGTCGACGTCGAGGACCTCGGCCGGATGGTCGGCGGTGACGCCCTCGCGCAGCAGCCAGTAGCCGTCGGTGAACTTCATGTGGGGGGTCCTTACTTCACCGCTCCCGCGGCGATGCCGCGGGTCAGGGTGCGCTGGAAGACGAGGAAGAAGACGATGGCCGGCAGGACGCCGAGGAGTGCGGCCGCGTTGGTCATCGTGGCGTCCATCAGACGCTGGCCCTGGAGCACGCCGAGGGCCACCGACACGGTCTGGTTGTCGTTGGAGATGAGCATGACCAGCGGGAGCAGGAACTCGTTCCAGGTCCAGATGAAGAAGAAGACCAGGAGCACGCCGATGGTCGGCCGGCTGACCGGAACGACGATCCGCCACAGCACCTGCCACGTGTTCGCGCCGTCGATCCGGGCGGCCTCGATGATCTCGCGGGGGAACCGGCTGAGGACCGAGGACAGCAGATACGTGCCGAAGGCGGCCTGGATCACCGTGAAGACGATGATCACGCTGAGCCGGGTGTCGTAGATCCCCGCCTGCTTGCACAGGTAGTAGACGGGGTAGACCAGCGCCTCCTGCGGCAGCATGTCGGCCAGCACGAAGAAGGCGAGCACCCAGGTGCGGCCCCTGACGCGGCCGATGCCGATCGCGTACGCGTTGAGGACGGACAGGACCGCCGCTCCGACGGCCACACAGCCGCTGATCAGCACCGAGTTGGCCAGCTTGGTTCCGTAGTCGACGCGCTGCCAGAAGTCCTTCAGCCCGTCCAGGTAGAGGCCGTGGGGCAGGCTGAGCGGGCCGTGCGCGGAGTACTCGGTGGGCGACTTGACCGCGTTGACGGCCACGATCGCGAACGGGATCACCATGAACAGGGCGGCGAGACACAGGGCGACGAGAACGGGGTAACGGCGTAGGGCGGTGGTCATCCGCGGGCCCCCTCCTCGGCGTCCTCGGCACGGGTCTGGAGTCTCAGGCCGATCAGCGAGACCGCCAGGATGATCACGGTCAGCACGGTGGAGATCGCCGCGCCGTAGCCGACCTGCGTCTTCTCGAAGAACGTGGTGAAGGAGAAGTAGGAGGGCACGTCGGTCGCACCGCCGGGGCCGCCCTTGGTGAGCACGTACACCGCGCCGAACACCTTGAGCGCGGCGATGGTGCACCAGGTCAGCACGACGGAGATCTCCGGCCGGATCTGCGGCAGCGTCACGTGCCAGAAGCGCCGCCACCAGCCGGCACCGTCCAGCTCGGCCGCCTCGTACAGCTGCGGGTCGACGCGTTCGAGGCCCGCCATGAAGACGACCAGCGGAAAGCCGATCTGCACCCACACCATCACGCCCATCACGCTGTACAGCGCGATGTCCGGGTCGCCCAGCCAGTCCTGCTGCCAGGAGCCGAGACCCACCGCCCGCAACAGCTCGTTGAGCGAGCCGTTCTCCGGGGCGAGGATCCAGCTCCACACGATCCCGGCGACCGCGATCGGCAGCACCTGCGGCAGGTAGAAGCAGGCGCGCAGCACGGCCGCGACCCTGCTGCCGAAGTGCTTGGCGACGTGGTCGAACAGCGCGGCGGCCAGGACGAGCCCGATGACGGTCGGTACGGCCGCCATGGCGACGACCATGAACAGGCTGTGCCGGAAGGAGGCCCAGAACTCGCTGTCGTCCAGCAGCTCACGGTAGTTGGCGAGCCCGGACCACGACGGGCTGCCGACGCCCTGCCAGTCGGTGAAGCTCACGCCCGTGTTCATCAGGAACGGGACGATGACGACCACGAGGAACGCCAGGACGCCGGGCAGCAGGAAGAGCGCGTAGGAATCGCGGTGGCGGTGCGGGCGACCCGCGTCGTGGTGCTTGCCGGCCACCCCCGCGCCCCGTTCGACGGTGACCGTCATTGCCCCGGTACGCCCTTGTCGTACGCCTTCTGCAGCGCGGTGAGGAAGTCGTCCGGTTTCTCGCTGCCGGTGATCAGCTTCTGTGTCTCGGAGACGAGGACGTCGTAGAAGCCGGTGACCGGCCAGTCGGGGTAGAAGGCCAGGCCGTCCTTCGACGACAGCGTGTTGAAGTCGGCGATGAGGGACTTGGACCGCGGGTCGGTGATCGCGTCCGGGTCGGCCGCGACCGGGACCCCGCCCTTGTTGCCCAGCAGGTTCTGGATCTTCTTCGACATGGTGATGTCGATGAAGTCGTAGGCGAGGTCCTTGTTCGTGGAGCCCTCGGGGACCACCCACAGGTTGCCGCCGGAGCCGAGGGTGAGGTTCGTGCCCGGCCACAGGAAGGTGCTCCAGTCGAACGTCGCCTCCGTCCGGAACCGGCCGAACCACCAGCTGCCGGAGAACAGGATCGGCGCCTTGCCCTGGATGAAGGAGACGCCCGCGTCCTCGGCCTTGGTGCCGGTGGACTTCTTGCTGATGTAGCCCTTCTTCACCCAGTCCGCGAAGGTGTTGGCGGCGTACGTCCAGGCGGCGTCGTGGAAGTCGTTCTTTCCCTTGTACAGCTCGTACGAGTCGACCCAGGAGCGGTCGGCCCTGGTGAGGGCGAGCTGGTAGAGGTACTGCTGGGCCACGTACTCGGCGCCGGCGTTGGCGAGCGGGGTGATGCCCTTGGCGACGAACGTGTCCATCGCGGCGGTCAGTTCGCCGAGTGTCTTCGGCTCGGCGATGCCGTACTTCCCGAACAGGTCCTTGTTGTAGAAGACCATCGTGTACTCGGCGTAGTTGGGCACGCCGTACCACTTGCCGGAGCCCATCACGCCGTCGGTGTCGTACCGGCTGGTGGTCCGCACGCCCGCGCTGAGCTTCTTGTCCCAGCCGCGCGCGGCCGCCTCGGCGGTGAGATCGGTGAGCAGGCCCTGCTCGGAGAGCCGGCCGGCCGTCGCGTTGCCCTTGTTGTACTCCATGAGGTCGGGCGCGTCGGAGGAGTTCAGGACCATGGGTGCCGTCTTCTGGATCTGCTCGAAGCCCTTCTCCTCGAACTTCACCTTGACACCCGGGTGGGTGGCCTCGAACTCCTTGATCGCCTCGTTCCAGGCCGCGCCCATCGCGCTGTCGGGGCCCTCGTAGTGCCAGAGCCTGAGCGTCTTGCCGTCGGCGGACCCGCTGTCCGAGCCGCCGCAGGAGGTCAGGAGCAGTGATCCGCCGAGGATCACCGCCACCGCCGCCGTCACACGCCTTCGTACCGTCAACATCCCGTAGCTCCAAAGGAGTCGCAGTCGGATGGGTATCGAGGCGCCACGCAGCGGTCGTCGAATCGATTCGATGCGTGACGTCGAAGCGCTTCGACGGGGGAACGTATGTCCGGGCCGGGAACGCGTCAATGGGGCGTGCGTGAATTACCCCCGGGGCTCCTCCGCCGGCCGCCGGTGCGTGAGCGCGATCAGCAGCGCCACCGCGGCCGCCGTCACCGGGACTCCGTAACCCGCCGCGGCCGACCGGTGCTCCACCAGCCAGCCGCCGATCGCGCTGCCCCCGGCGATGCCGCCGAGGAGGCCGGTCACGGCGAGGGTCATGCCCTCGTTCAGGCGGCCGGCGGGCGTGCGCCGCTGGACCAGGGTCATGCCGGTGACCATGGTCGGGGCCGTCGCCATCCCGGCGACCAGCAACGCGGCCGCCAGCACCAGGAGCGAGCCGGTCCAGGCCGCGGCGAGCAGCGGCAGCGTCAGCAGCGCGGTCATGGCGGCGATGCACCACACGTACCGGTCGGCCGCGCGGCCGACCGGTCTCACCGCCCCGTACAGCAGTCCCGCCGCACAGGAACCGGCCGCCTGGAGACCGAGCACCGCACCTGCCGCCGAGCGGTGGCCCCGCGCGTCGGCGAAGGCGATCGTCACGACCTCCATGGCGCCGAACACCACACCCATGGCGAGACATACGGCGAGCAGCGGGAGCATCCCGGGGGCGCGGGTCAGGCTCTTCGAGGCGGACCGGGTGGGGGCGGCCCGCTGTGGAGTGCCCGGTGTGACCGGCGGTGTGATCGGTGGCTCCGTCGATCGCTGGGCGGCGAAGAACAGCACGCCCGTCACCAGCAGCACCACGCCGGCCAGCGTGCCGGCCTCCGGGAAGAACGTCCCGCACAGGAAGACCGCGAGCACCGGTCCCAGCATGAAACACAGCTCGTCCGCGGCCTGTTCGAAGGAGTTCGCGGTGTGCAGGGCCTCGTCGTCGCCCCGAAGCAGATGCGTCCAGCGGGCCCGGGACATGCCGCCGGTGTTCGGGGTCGTCGCGGTGGCGGCGTACGCGGCGAACAAGGTCCAGTCGGGGGCCCCCTCACGCACGCACAGCAGCAGCGCCAGCGAGCCCGTCGCCGCGACCAGTGTGGCGGGAACGGCGATCCGCGCCTGGCCGTGGCGGTCGACGAGCCGAGCGGTCCACGGGGCGACCAGCGCGGTCGCCGCCAGCCCGGTCGCGGTGACGGCGCCGGCCAGCGCGTACGAGCCCCGCGAACCGGCGATCATCAGCACCGCGCTCACGCTGAACATGCCCATCGGCAGCCGGGCCGCCAGGTTCCCCGCGGTGAAGGCGCGGGCGCCGGGCAGCCGGAAGAGACGGCGGTAGGGGCCGGGCGGGCGGATTCCGGTGCGGGGCGAGAGGTCGACCAGGACGAGGGCGTCGTTGGTGACGGTGAACAGGGGCTCGGTGCGCGGAGACGGTCGGGGCGGCATGGGGAAACCGTCGCCCGTGACCGATCGCAGGGTCCAACACCTTCTCCGCGCCGATTCACGCACGGTGGTTGTGAATCCGCCGGTGGGCCGGGCGGGGGGCGGGGTGCGCGGTCCCGTGACGGAAGAGCGGCTCGGTCGCGAACGGGCTTGATCGGTCAGCAACGCGCGGGCCCGGTCACGCGCCCCCGTTGTAACTTCGCCGGATGCCCGCCGACCTCGATCCCCGTCTCCTGCGCGCCTTCCTCGCCGTCGCCGAGGAACTGCACTTCACGCGCGCCGCGGCCCGCCTCCATGTCGCCCAGCAGGTGCTCAGCCGGGACGTCCGGCGCCTGGAGCGCGAGCTCGGCACCGACCTCTTCGTGCGCACCACCCGCCAGGTCACGCCCACGGCCGACGGCGAGCGGCTGGTGCCGTACGCGCGAGAGGTGCTCCAGGCGCAGGACGCACTGCTCTCGGCCTTCGGGCAGGCCCGGCCGCTGCTCGTGGACCTGAACTTCCCGGACCAGGTCACCGCGCGCCGGGTCCTGTACCTGGCCCGCGAACTCGCGCCCCAGTACGAGCTGATGGCCCGGTACGAGAGCGGCCTGACCGGCGCCGCGGGCGAGCTGCTCGCGGGCCGGCTCGACGCGTCGTTCGGGCGGTTCGCGGGCCTGGACCCGGCCTTGCGGGCCGGGCTCGACCACCAGCCCGTGCGCTACGAGCCGATGGCTGTCGTGCTCCCCGAGGACCACCGGCTGGCCGCCCTGCCGCGGGTCCCGCTGGCCGCGCTGGCGGGCGAGTCCGTCTACGCGGGCGCCGGGAACCCGCGGACCCCGGAGTGGACCGACCTCGCCCGGCTGTTGTTCGAGGGGCGCGGGATAGAGATCGCGCCGCCGGTCCCGCTGGCCGTCGGGGACGAGGAGTTCCGCCGGATCATGGCCAAGACGCGGAAGCCGATCCTCGCCGTGGTCGACTTTCCGGCCATGCCGGGGACGGTGCTTCGTCCCTTGATCGAACCCGTCCCGCTGTCACCGGTGTCACTGGTGTGGCGAAAGGGGCTGGTGCATCGGGGATTCGACGCTCTTCGACGCGCGGCGGCCCAACTCAGCGCCGAGGAAGGCTGGCTGCGCAAGCCCGTCGACGGATGGTTTCCAGCCATCGACAGTTCCCTCATCCGTGGGCACAATTGACACAAGGCAAACACGCAACCTCCGCGTGCGCTAGATTCGGAGGCCTGAGCACACTTGCGACAAAAGGGGCGCTCGGGCCGGGTGGGGGCCTGGTTCGACTACGAAAGCTCAGTCTCGTACCCGCGCCCGAGAACGTTCCGTGGGGGGATGTGCGTGCATGTGAAGAACGCGAGCAATGGGCGGGAAGAAGCCCAGTCGCCATGGCCAGAGGTCGCAAACGCGATCAGTGAACTTGTTGCAAATGGTGGCGCGACCCAGTCATTTCCGGACAGCAGTGGAACCGGAGTGTTCGCCTCGTCGCGCGAGGCCGACATCGTGTCCTCCGGCGGTGGTGCCGGAAGCCCTTCGACGGCGAGCGGGGTCAGGAGCTTGGCCGCGGAGGGTCCGGCCGAGAACTCCGGCGCCCTGCGCGACCCTTGGGACGTGCCCGGCGAACTCAACGAGCACGACCCGGACGAGGTCACGGTCCAACTCGACGATGTCGGTGGCGATGCGGACGATCTCCTCGTCCAGCCGGGCAAGGGTGGCCCCGACAGCTCCGACGCACCGGTCTTCGTCGACGAGTCCGGCCGCCGCAGCCGCAGGTACCGCCGGATCGGCATGGCCGTCGGGCTGTCCTGCGCCGTCTACGCCGTCGTCATCGTCGTCACCCTGCTGTCCGGCAACTCCAACGCGCCCTGGCTGCCGGTTCCGGGCCAGCAGGACGAGCAGCCGGCCGGCACGGTCGACACCTCGCCGAAGCCCAAGGAGTCGACGGCGCCCACCGGCTTCGTCGGAGTGGCCCCACCCGGCACGCTCCCGACGGCCGCGGACGGCACGACACCCAAACCGGGCAGCCGGCCGAGCGCTTCACCCGGCGCCTCCCGTGCCTCCGGCAGTCCCCGGCCCGGCGCGTCGGCCGCCACCTCGCCCGCCGCCGGCAAGACCACCCCGGCTCCGGGAACCGGCGTGATCATCCCGAGTTCGACCCCGGCCCCGACCCAGGGCTCCGCGACGCCCGAACCGACGGCCCCGACCGGCGGCGCGAGCGCCTCGCCCGAACCCACGGCCTCCGTCGGCAACAGCCCCGACCCCGGCAACGCCCCGGTGCCCAACGGCCCGAGCGATCCGACGCCCGTCGCCGAGGGCCCCGTCCCGCAGTCCAGCCCCTCCGCAGCGCCGTCCACGACGCCCTCCTCGAACCAGGAGCCCGCTTCCTGATGGCACACCGCACCCGCCGTGGCGGGCGTGCGGCCCGGACCGGCGACGGTCCCCGGCGCCGCCGTCTGTCCATGCGCCTGCTGCTGCCCGTACTCGTCCTCGCCGCGCTGATGGCGATGCTGATGTTGCGCGGCTACGTACACAGCGAGATCCTCGCCGACCACCGCGTCCGCTCCGAGGCCGCCGCCGACAAGGTGCCGCAGAAGATCCTCGACGGCGGCCCGGTCATCGACACCCGCGGCGGCCGCACCACCACCCTGAAGGTGCGCGACCACCGGCTCGTGCTGACCTTCGACGACGGACCGGACCCCGTCTGGACGCCCAAGGTCCTGGACGTGCTCAAGAAGCACCACGCGCACGCGGTCTTCTTCGTCACCGGCACCATGACCTCGCGCTATCCGGACCTGGTCCGGCGCATGGTCGCCGAGGGCCACGAGGTCGGCCTGCACACCTTCAACCACCCCGACCTGTCCTTCCAGTCGCGCAAGCGCATCGACTGGGAGCTGTCGCAGAACCAGCTGGCGATCACCGGCGCGGCCGGCATCCGCACCTCGCTCTTCCGGCCGCCGTACTCCTCCTTCGCCGACGCCATGGACAACCGGTCCTGGCCGGTGACCCGGTACATCGGCACCCGCGGCTACATCACCGTCGTCACCAGCGTCGACAGCGAGGACTGGCGCAGGCCCGGCGTCGGGCAGATCACCCGCAACGCCACCCCGAAGGGCGGCAAGGGGGCGATCGTCCTGATGCACGACTCAGGCGGCGACCGCCACCAGACCGTGCAGGCCCTGGACAGGCTCCTGCCGCAGCTCAAGGCCGACGGCTACGCGTTCGACAACCTCACCGAGGCCCTCGACGCGCCCAGCGCCCACACCCCGGTCACGGGGGTCGGCCTGTGGAAGGGCAAGGCATGGATCTTCCTGGTCCAGGCCTCGGACGAGATCACCGGTGTGCTGGTGGTCGGCCTCGCGGTCATCGGCTCCCTCGTCATCGCCCGCTTCGGCCTGATGTTCGTGCTGTCCGGAGTCCACGCGCGGCGGGTCCGGCGGCGCGGCTTCCGCTGGGGGCCGCCGGTCACCGAACCGGTCTCGGTGCTGGTGCCGGCGTACAACGAGGCCAAGTGCATCGAGAACACGGTCCGTTCCCTGATGGAGAGCGAGCACCCGATCGAGATCCTCGTCATCGACGACGGCTCCGCCGACGGGACCGCACGGCTCGTGGAGTCCATGGGCCTGCCCGAGGTGCGGGTGATCCGTCAGCTCAACGCGGGCAAGCCGGCCGCGTTGAACCGTGGTCTGGCCAACGCCCGGCACGACATCATCGTGATGATGGACGGCGACACGGTCTTCGAACCGTCCACCGTCCGGGAACTGGTGCAGCCCTTCGGCGACAGGCGCGTGGGCGCCGTCGCCGGCAACGCCAAGGTCGGCAACCGGGACACCCTCATCGGCGCCTGGCAGCACATCGAGTACGTGATGGGCTTCAACCTCGACCGCCGCATGTACGACGTCCTGCGCTGCATGCCGACGATCCCCGGCGCGGTCGGCGCCTTCCGGCGCACCGCCCTCGAACGGGTCGGCGGGATGAGCGACGACACGCTCGCCGAGGACACCGACATCACCATGGCGATGCACCGCGACGGCTGGCGCGTCGTCTACGCCGAGAAGGCCCGCGCCTGGACCGAGGCCCCGGAGTCGGTCCAGCAACTGTGGTCGCAGCGCTACCGCTGGTCCTACGGCACCATGCAGGCGATCTGGAAGCACCGCCGCGCCCTCGTCGAACGGGGCCCCTCCGGCCGCTTCGGCCGCGTCGGCCTGCCGCTGGTGTCCCTGTTCATGGTGCTCGCCCCGCTCCTGGCCCCGCTGATCGACATCTTCCTGCTCTACGGCCTGATCTTCGGCCCGACGGGCAAGACGGTCGCGGCCTGGTTCGGCGTCCTGGCGATCCAGGCGGTCTGCGCCGGCTACTCCTTCGCCCTCGACCGCGAGTCACCGGCCCCGCTGGTCTCCCTGCCCCTGCAACAGATCCTCTACCGGCAGCTCATGTACGTCGTCCTGCTCCAGTCCTGGATCACCGCCCTCACCGGCGGCCGCCTGCGCTGGCAGAAGCTGCGGCGCAAGGGCGGGGTCTCCGCCCCGCCGGCCACCGCACCCGCCCCGCGCGGGGAGGTCCTGGACGGAAGGCCGGTCCGATGAGCGCCATACCGCCGGTCGACCCGTTCCCGACGGCCCGTATCCCACTCCAGAAAGCCACGGACGTGACGGCACCCACCACACCTTCCGGGCCGCCCACCACTCCCGCCGGACCGGCCGGTAC
This sequence comes from Streptomyces sp. NBC_00289, assembly GCF_041435115.1. Lineage (NCBI taxonomy): Bacteria > Bacillati > Actinomycetota > Actinomycetes > Kitasatosporales > Streptomycetaceae > Streptomyces > Streptomyces sp. NBC_00289. The sequence continues at coordinate 6,196,654 of NZ_CP108046.1, forward strand.
TGCCGCCGGGCCCGCCGGCACGGACGCGACCGCGGAACCGGAGCAGACCGCGCGGACGGCGCAGCCCGCCGAGCAGACCCGGCGGGCACCGGTCCGCGACCTCTACTTCGACCTGCTGCGGGCCATCGCCCTCTTCCGGGTGGTCTTCTACCACCTCATGGGCTGGGCCTGGCTGCCCGTGGTGTTCCCCTCCATGGGCGTCATGTTCGCGCTGGCCGGAAACCTCATGGCCCGCTCGCTCAAACGTCGCCCGCCGATCGAGGTGATCCGCGGCCGCATGCGCAGGCTGCTGCCCCCGCTGTGGCTGCTGGGCGCGATCGGTGTGACCGGCATGCTGCTGCAGGGCTGGGGGCCGGACGCCGAGGGCCACCCGGGATGGTGGTGGCTGCACCTCACCTTCTGGATCCTGCCGCTGAGCGAACCGCCGGCCGCCGACAGCCTGGCCGGAATCCACGGTCTCATCGGCGGGGACTGGGCCTCCGAGCTCGCCGTACCCCTCTGGTACATCCGCGCCTATCTCTGGTTCGTCCTGCTCTCGCCCGTGCTCCTCAAAGCCCTGCGGGCGCTCCCGTGGGCGACGATCCTCGCCCCGATCGCCCTGTGCGCGACCCTCGAGTTCGGCTACCTCACCATCCCGTACTCGCGGATCGACTCGGCCGCCGTCGACTTCGCCACCTTCGGCGCCTGCTGGATCCTCGGCATGGCCCACCAGGAGGGCATCCTGAAGCGCATCCCGCGCTACGCGGTCCCCTCGGTGGCCCCGGCCGTCGCCCTCCTCGGCCTGTGGTACGCGCTGACGCACGGCTTCAAGGCGGGCCACGACCTCGACGACATCCCCTTCGGGCAGGCCCTCTGGTCCGTCTCGACGGTGCTGCTCCTGCTGCACTTCAGCCCCTCGTGGTCCGAGTGGCCCCGCAGGCTGCGCCGCTGGGACAAGCTGGTCACCCTGCTCAACTCCCGTGCCGTGACCGTCTATCTCTGGCACAACGTGTGCATCGTGGCCGCCGCGACCATGTGGGACCAGCTGTGGGGCTTCGAGGTCCTCGAACTGCACGCGCCCTGGCTCCTGGAGAGCTCCTGGCCGGTCCTGCTCCTCACCTGGATCCTCGTCGCCGGCTGCATCCTCTGCTTCGGGTGGATGGAGGACGTGGCGGCGAAACGGAAGCCGCGACTGTGGCCGGCCGGCGGAGCCGGGCGGGGGCGGGCGGGAGCCCACAGGGCATGAGCGGGACGGCGGGGACCGTCGGTCAGCGCGGGCGGTCCTCGTCCCGACCTCTCATCCCGCCTTCCCGCGGGGTGAGAGCAACGTTCCTTTCCGGTCACTCACAGCCACAGCACGGAAACGCGCCCTCCCTACCTTCGGGACTCATCACCGCTCATCTCCCCTGAGCCGAGCCCCGGAGCACCGTGGAGGCGTCATGACAGCCCCTAGCACAGCCCCCGCACCCCCGAGCAGGGGCGGCCGCTGGATCCAGCAGTGGGATCCGGAGGACGAGACCTTCTGGAACGAGACCGGAGAGAAGGTCGCCCGCCGCAACCTGTTCTTCTCCGTCCTGTCCGAGCACATCGGCTTCTCGATCTGGACCCTGTGGTCCGTGCTGGTGCTCTTCATGGGCCCGGAGTACGGCCTCACCCCGGCCGACAAGTTCCTGCTCACCTCGATGGTGACGCTGGTGGGCGCGGTCGTGCGGGTGCCCTACACCTTCGCCGTCGCGATCTTCGGCGGCCGGAACTGGACCATCATCTCGGCCAGTCTCCTGCTCGTCCCGACCATCGCCGCGTTCACCGTGATGAAGCCCGGGACGTCCTTCAACACCTTCCTGGTGGTCGGACTGCTCGCCGGCATCGGCGGCGGCAACTTCGCCTCCTCCATGACCAACATCAACGCCTTCTTCCCGCTCAGGAAGAAGGGCTGGGCGCTCGGGCTCAACGCCGGCGGCGGCAACATCGGCGTCCCGGTCATCCAGCTGATCGCGCTCGCGGTCATCGGCGCGAGCGGCGGACCCCGCGTCCTGCTCGGCATCTACATCCCGCTCATCCTCGTCGCCGCCGTCCTCGCCGCGCTCTACATGGACAACCTCGCGTCCGTGAAGAACGACACCGGAGCCGCCAAGGACGCCGCGAAGGACGCCCACACCTGGATCATGGCCTTCCTCTACGTCGGCACCTTCGGCTCCTTCATCGGCTACGCCTTCGCCTTCGGTCAGGTGCTCCAGGTCCAGTTCGGCCGTACGCCGCTGCAGGCCGCGTACCTCACCTTCGTCGGCCCGCTGCTCGGCTCCCTGATCCGGCCCGTCGGCGGCTGGCTCGCCGACCGGTACGGCGGCGCGAAGATCACCCTGTACAACTACGTCGGCATGGGCGCCGCGACCGCCGTCCTGATCGTCGCGAGCATGCAGAAGTCGCTGCCCCTGTTCGTCAGCGTCTTCGTGGTGCTGTTCGTCCTCAGCGGGCTCGGCAACGGCTCGACGTACAAGATGATCCCCGCGATCTTCCAGACGAAGGCCCTCGCCAAGGGGCTTGAGGGCGAAGAGGCGGCGGCCTACGGGCGGCGGCTGTCGGGTGCCTCCATGGGCCTGATCGGCGCGGTGGGCGCGCTCGGCGGCGTCGCCATCAACCTCGCCTTCCGGCAGTCCTTCCTGAGCAACGGCTCGGGCACCGGCGCCTTCGTCACCTTCCTCGCCTTCTACGGCGCCTGCTTCGCGGTCACCTGGGCCGTATACCTTCGCCGCCCGGCCGTCGAGGCGCACAGCACCTCCGCAACGGAGGCGAAGCCGCAGCTCAGCTACGTCGAGGTGTGACGTAACACCAGCGACATCAAGCCGAACCGAGCCTGTCACGCACCATTGACAGGCTCGATCGGCATGAAGGTCCGACAACACCTCCTGTAGGTGCAACGACTCCGAGTGCGGGACGAGAACCATGGACGACGAACAGCAGCGACCGGACCACGGCCCCCTCGCGGGCTTCACCGTGGGCGTGACCGCCGCGCGCCGGGCCGACGAGCTCGGGGCGCTGCTCCAGCGCCGCGGTGCCGCCGTCCTGCACGCCCCGGCCCTGCGCATCGTGCCGGTCGCCGACGACAGCGAACTGCTCGCCGCCACCAAGGAGGTCATCGACCACGCGCCGGACGTCGTCGTCGCCACCACCGCGATCGGCTTCCGGGGCTGGATCGAGGCCGCCGACGGCTGGGGTCTCGGCGAGGAACTCCTGGCCAGACTGCGCGGCGTCGAGGTGCTCGCCCGCGGTCCCAAGGTCAAGGGGGCGATCCGGGCCGCCGGACTGACGGAGGAGTGGTCACCCGCCTCCGAGTCCATGGCCGAGGTGCTCGACCGGCTCCTGGAGGAGGGCGTCGAGGGACGCCGTGTCGCCGTACAGCTGCACGGCGAGCCGCTGCCCGGGTTCGTGGAGGCGCTGCGGGTCGGGGGAGCGGAGGTGCTCGGCGTGCCCGTGTACCGGTGGATGCCGCCGGAGGACATCGGTCCCGTGGACCGGCTGCTGGACGCCGCCGTCTCCCGTGGCCTGGACGCGCTCACCTTCACCAGCGCTCCCGCGGCCGCCTCCCTGCTGTCCCGGGCCGAGGTGCGCGGCCTGCAGCCCGAACTGCTCGCCGCCCTCAACCACGACGTGCTGCCGGCCTGCGTCGGCCCGGTGACCGCGCTGCCGTTGCAGTCGCTGGGCGTCGACACGGTCTCGCCCGAGCGTTTCCGGCTCGGCCCCCTCGTACAGCTGCTGTGCCAGGAACTGCCCGGACGGGCGCGGGCGTTGCCGATCGCCGGGCACCGGGTGGAGATCCGCGGACACGCGGTGCTGGTGGACGGCGCGCTGCGCCCCGTACCGCCGGCGGGCATGTCGCTGCTGCGGGCGCTGTCGCGGCGGCCGGGCTGGGTCGTGGCGCGCGCCGAACTCCTGCGGGCGCTGCCCGGGACGGGACGGGACGAACACGCCGTCGAGACGGCCATGGCCCGGCTGCGTACGGCTCTGGGGGCGCCGAAACTGATCCAGACGGTGGTCAAGCGGGGCTATCGGCTGGCGCTGGACCCGGCTGCCGACGCGAAGTACGCCGACAGGTGAGTCGGCACGCTGTCTCTTCCCTCCGGCCCTGAACGGGCCTTGTCCTCAAACGCCGGACGGGCTGGATGGTGCCGGACGGGCTGGAGGGTGAGGGTCCGCGTCGGGCGGGCTGGATGGTGTCCGTTCGCGTTGCGTTGGGACGGGCTGGTCAGCCGTGGGAGGCTCCGGTCGTTCGGCCGTAGATCATCAGTCCTCTGGTCAGACAGCCCAGCGCCGCTGTCGACAGCACCGCCCGTACGACGTTCCACGTCAGCCACGTGTCCTCGAACTTCTCGCGTGCCGTGGCCGGGTCGGTCGCGTCGGCGAGGGCGTTGTTCAGGGGGATGTTGACGGCGACGGTGATCACGAAGGCCAGTGCGTAGGCGGCCAGCGCGGCCCAGATCCAGCCGCGCAGGCCGCGGGCGGCACGCAGTTGCCAGGCCGAGATCGCCGGCAGCAGCAGAGCGCCCAGGAAGCTCAGCAGGAACACCGGGTTCTGGATCACGTCGTTGATGTCGCGGACGACGTCGACGTAGACGGAGTCGTCGCTGCGGGCCACGGCCGGCATCACGGCGCAGGCGAAGACGTAGAAGACCCCGGCGATCAGACCCGTGGCGACCGTGGCCGCGCCCAGTACTCCTCCGGCGGCCGTCCGCCGCCCGCTGCTGTCGTGTGTCATGCGGATCAGCCAACCGGCGGGGAGCGGGGCGGGACATGGCTCAGGCGCGCGGTCGCATACGCCGTCGTCCACGCGCACCCGGTGCGGGGGGTTCCGGCGGCGCGGGCGGGCGGGCACTGTGGAGAGGAACGGTTCCTCAGCCCCCTCTCCGGCACTTCACCAGCCCTCATGACACATGACCGGGGGCAACCCCTAGGCGGTGACAGGCACATGGCACTGGGTACGGCCACGGTCTTCTGCGAGCTGCGGTTCGACGCCGGGCGGATCTGTCTCGATCTTCTCGCGACCACCCATCCCGAGGAACGGCTCGACTCCGTCGAGGTCCTGCGCGCCTGGATCACGGCCTCCGGACTCGTCCCGGCCGGCACCGCGCTGGCGCACACGGACGCCTCCTGGCTGGTCGGCTTCCGCGAACTGCGCGGTCGTGTCGCCCAGTTGGTGCCCGGTGGGCTGCCGCCCGAGAGTCATCCGTACGACCTCGCGCTCGCCCGCGTCAACCAGCTCGCCCGCGCCGCGCCGCCGGCCCCGTGTGCGGTGCGCGGCGAGGACGGCACCCTCGTACGAGGGTTGGCCGGACCCCCCGACTGCGGGGCGCTGCTCGGCGCGATCGCCCGGGACGCCGTCGAGCTGCTCACCGACCCGGTCGCCCGGGCGGGGCTGCGCCAGTGCGCGGGCGACAACTGCCCGATCGTCTACCTGGACTCGTCGCGGGGCCGCAGGAGGCGCTGGTGTTCCAGTGAGGTCTGCGGGAACCGGGAAAGGGTGGCCCGGCACCGCCGTCGAGCGGCGCTCGCGCGCGCCTGAGTGACCTGCGAGCCCACCTGGGTGCCCTATATGCGGCTTCTGTGAAACCATTGTCGAAGTGATTTCGATTACACCTCGTTTACCTTCGGCGCGGGCCGGGCAGCCGCCGCGATCTTTCCAGTGTGGTGGAAATGTAAAGATCGCGCGGTGGGAATGTGCGCTCATGTCCGGCCTCGTCACGTCACCCCGCAGAAAACTGTCGTGTCACGTTGAACACACCAGCACCCCCCGCCGTACCTGTGGACGAGCGACCGACTGGGGGAACCCCCGGACATCGGAGGTGGGCGTGCGCAAGGATTCTGTCGTGGCCAATGAACGTGGATCGAGGGCCCGACATCGCATGTCCCAGCCCTCGGAACCTGATGAGGAGCTGATGCGTGCCCTGTACCGGGAGCACGCCGGACCCCTCCTTGCGTATGTACTCCGGCTGGTCGCGGGAGACCGGCAGCGGGCCGAGGACGTGGTCCAGGAAACGCTCATCCGTGCCTGGAAGAACGCCGGCCAGCTCAATCGAGCGACCGGATCGGTACGCCCCTGGCTGGTGACGGTCGCCCGGCGCATCGTCATCGACGGCCACCGCAGCCGGCAGGCCCGGCCGCAGGAGGTTGATCCGTCGCCGCTGGAGGTCATCCCCGCGGAGGACGAGATCGACAAGGCGCTGTGGCTGATGACGTTGTCCGACGCGCTCGACGACCTGACCCCGGCCCACCGGGAGGTACTCGTCGAGACGTACTTCAAGGGGCGTACCGTCAACGAGGCGGCGGAGACGCTGGGCATCCCCAGTGGCACCGTGCGCTCAAGGGTTTTCTACGCCCTTCGGTCGATGAAACTGGCACTGGAGGAGCGGGGGGTGACGGCGTGATGAGTGTTTACGGGGGATTCGGAACGGGTGGTTCGGGTATGTCTGGCCCCATGATGGGATCTCCGGGTCCGAACGAGCATGAAACCGTCGGCGCCTACGCCCTCGGCATTCTCGACGACGGCGAAGCAACCGCTTTCGAGGCCCATCTCGCCACCTGTGAGTGGTGCGCCCAGCAGCTCGACGAGCTCGCCGGCATGGAACCGATGCTGGCCGCGCTCGCCGACCTGCCGGGCTCCGGGACACCCGCCATCGGGGAGTCGCTGTCCGCCAGGCCCAGCCCACGGCTGGCGGAGAAGCTGGTCGACGAGGTCTCCGAGCGCCGCGCCCACAAGCGCAGGCGTGGCTTCTACCTGGTGGCGGCCGCGGCCGCGCTGATCATCGGCGGTCCGCTGACCGTCATGGCGGCGAGCGGCGGCGACTCGGACAGCGGCACCAACGAGGCGGCCCCGCCCGCCGCGCAGCAGCTCTTCAACAGCCTGCCCGACAAGGCCACGGCGACGGACTCGTCGACCAAGGTCACCGGCACGGTCGCGATGGCGGAGAAGGACTGGGGCACCCAGGCGGTCCTCCAGCTCAAGAACGTCAAGGGCCCGCTGAAGTGCTCCCTGATCGCCGTCGGCAAGAACGGCGAGCGAGAGACGGTGTCGTCCTGGTCCGTCCCGAACTGGGGCTACGGCCTGCCGGACGCCACGAAGGAAGAGGCCAAGAACCCGCTGTACATCGGCGGCGGAGCGGCCTTCAAGCCCGGCGAGATCGACCACTTCGAGGTCATGACCTTCCCGGGCAAACAACTGGTCGAAATCAACGTGTAAGCACACACGTAGCTTCCGAGGGCCCCCTTCGCGTACGGTTGACGGCTGCCCAGCACGTCAGAAGGGGGCCCGGTGGCCGCTCAGGCTCAGCAGGAAACCGCGGTCGGCTCGGATCAGGACAAGGCCGCACTGGATTCGGTGCGGGACCGAGAGATCAGCGTCGAACAGGAACACCTCAACCGGGTGTACCGCCGGCTCGAGGAGAAGATCCACGAAGCCGAGTTCCTCATGAACGACGCCGCCAAGCGCGGTCAGGTCGGCACGCCCGGCGCACTGGCCGAGCGTGACGCGCAGGTCTTCAGGGCGGGAGTTCACCTCAACCGCCTGAACAACGAGTTCGAGGACTTCCTCTTCGGCCGTATCGACCTGCTGCCCGGCAGGGACGGCAGGAAGGGGCCCGACGGCGCCTACACGGCCGTAGAGCCCGCCGAGGGTGCCGTACGGGACGACAGCACCGCCGACATCGCCGAGACCCTGCACATCGGCCGCATCGGAGTACTGGACTCCGACTACGCGCCGCTGGTCATCGACTGGCGGGCACCGGCCGCCGCCCCGTTCTACCGCTCCACCCCGGTCGATCCGGGCCGGGTCGTGCGCCGCCGCGTCATCCGCTCCAAGGGCCGGCGCGTCCTCGGAGTCGAGGACGACCTCATGCGACCGGAGCTGACGGCGTTCCTCGACGGCGACCGGCTGCCCGTCATCGGCGACGGCGCCCTGATGGCCGCTCTCGGCCAGGCCCGCAGCCACACCATGCGGGACATCGTCGCCTCCATCCAGGCCGAGCAGGACATGGTGATCCGCGCCCCCGCCGCCTCCGTGACGTACGTCGAGGGCGGCCCGGGAACGGGGAAGACGGCGGTCGCCCTGCACCGGGCGGCCTACCTGCTCTACCAGGACCGGCGCCGGTACGCGGGCGGCATCCTGATCGTCTCGCCGACCCCGCTGCTCGTGGCGTACACCGAAGGCGTGCTGCCCTCCCTCGGCGAGGAGGGCCAGGTCGCCATCCGCGCCATCGGCTCCCTCGTCGACGGCGCCGAGGCCACGCTCTACGACGCCCCGGCGGTGGCCCGCGCCAAGGGCTCGTACCGCATGCTCAAGGTGCTGCGGAAGGCCGCGCGCGGAGCCCTCGAACCGCACGGTTCGCCGACCCTGCTGCGGGTCGTCGCCTTCGGCCGCCGCCTCGAGCTGGAGGCCGCGGAGCTCGATCGCGTCCGCGAGAGCGCCCTCAGCGGCACCGCGCCCGTCAACCTGCTCCGCCCCCGCGCCCGCAAGCTGCTCCTGGACGCCCTGTGGGCGCGGTCGGGCTCGGCCGGCCGGCACACGGACCCCGAACTGGCCGCCGAACTGCGCTCCTCCTTCGACGAGGACGTCAGCTCCGAGGACAGCTTCATCCAGTTCCTGGACGCCTGGTGGCCGGAGCTGACCCCGGCCGCCGTCCTGGCGGCGATGGCCGACGAGCGGCGCCTCGGGCGCTGGGCCCGGCGCATCCTCAACCCCGGCGAGATCCGCCGAACGGCCCGCTCGCTCAAGCGGGACGGGCACTCCGTGCACGACATCGCGATGCTCGACGAGCTCCAGGCGATCCTCGGCATGCCCGCCCGTCCGCGCAAGCGGCGCGAGCTGGACCCGCTCGACCAGCTCACCGGCCTGGACGAGCTGATGCCCGTGCGCGAGGAGACCCAGCGCGAGCGGGCCGAGCGGCTGGCGCTGGAGCGCGTCGAGTACGCCCACGTCATCGTCGACGAGGCGCAGGACCTGACGCCGATGCAGTGGCGCATGGTCGGCCGGCGCGGCCGGCACGCCACCTGGACGATCGTCGGGGACCCGGCGCAGTCCTCGTGGTCCGACCCCGACGAGGCGGCCCAGGCCCGTGACGAGGCCCTGGGCAGCCGTCCGCGCCGCCGCTTCGAGCTGACGGTGAACTACCGCAACCCCTCCGAGATCGCCGAGCTGGCGGCGAAGGTCCTGGCGCTCGCCATGCCGGGCTCCCGCTCCCCGTCGGCCGTCCGCTCCACGGGGGTGCGGCCCCGTTTCGTGGCGACCACGAAGGGACACGGGTCCGCCGTACGGGAACCCGCCGTACGGGAGTCGCCGGACCTGGCGCGGACCGTTCGGGCCGAGGCAGCCCGGCTCCTCGACCTCGTCGACGGCACCGTCGGCGTCGTCGTCGCCATGAACCGCCGTGAGGAGGCCGGACGCTGGCTCACCGGACTCGGCGACCGGGTGGTGGCCCTGGGCAGCCTGGAGGCGAAGGGCCTGGAGTACGACGCGACGGTCGTCGTCTCCCCGGCCGAGATCGCGGACGAGTCCCCGGCGGGGCTGCGCGTGTTGTACGTGGCGCTCACCCGGGCGACCCAGCAGCTCACGGTGGTGTCCGCCGAGCGGGACCAGCCCGACGCGGACGGGATTCCGGATCTCCTCAGGGACTGATCGCCGGCGTCCGTCCGGGCCGATCCGGATGAACTCCCGGGATGGGAATGGCCTTCCGGGATCTGTTTGTTAGCCTGGGTGTGACACCGGCCCGATCCAAGCCCCCGGGCCCAACCTTCGTCGCTACGAGCGACCACTTGCCGCGAGGCGAGCATGGCGGGTCGGTGTCACTGAGCAAGCGGAGGCCCACGTCACGATGTGACGTGGGCCTCCTTTGCTGAGAACACAACGATCGCAATTCGGGGCGGCTACCGCGTACTCGGCGGTAGGTGCGACGATCGGACCGCGAACCCGCGACCCAGCAGTACGTGCAGCACGCGCAAGTACACGGTGAAAGCAGAGGAAGTCGGCATGGCAACGGCGCCCAGCGTCTCCTACTCGATGACGGTCCGGCTGGAGGTGCCCGCGAGCGGAACCGCCGTCTCGCAGCTCACCACCGCCGTGGAGTCCTCCGGAGGCTCGGTCACCGGCCTCGACGTCACCGCCTCCGGCCACGAGAAGCTCCGGATCGACGTCACCATCGCGGCCAGCTCCACCGGGCACGCCGACGAGATCGTCGAGGAGCTCCGCGGGATCGAGGGCGTCACCCTCGGCAAGGTCTCGGACCGTACGTTCCTCATGCACCTCGGCGGCAAGATCGAGATGCAGTCCAAGCACCCCATCCGCAACCGTGACGACCTCTCCATGATCTACACGCCGGGCGTGGCCCGGGTGTGCATGGCGATCGCCGAGAACCCCGAGGACGCCCGCCGCCTCACCATCAAGCGCAACTCCGTTGCGGTCGTGACGGACGGCTCGGCCGTGCTGGGTCTCGGCAACATCGGCCCCATGGCCGCCCTGCCGGTCATGGAGGGCAAGGCGGCCCTCTTCAAGCGCTTCGCCGGCATCGACGCCTGGCCGCTGTGCCTGGACACCCAGGACACCGACGCGATCGTCGAGATCGTGAAGGCGATCGCCCCCGGTTTCGCGGGCATCAACCTGGAGGACATCTCCGCGCCCCGCTGCTTCGAGATCGAGGCGCGGCTGCGCGAGGCCCTCGACATCCCCGTCTTCCACGACGACCAGCACGGCACGGCGATCGTCGTCCTCGCCTCCCTGATGAACGCCCTGCGTGTGACCGGGAAGGCGATCGAGAACATCCGGGTCGTCATGTCCGGCGCGGGCGCGGCCGGTACGGCCATCCTCAAGCTGCTGATCGCCGCGGGCGTCAAGAACGCCGTCGTCGCCGACATCCACGGCGTCGTGCACGCCGGCCGGGAGGACCTGGTCGAGGCCGCCGCGGACTCGCCGCTGCGCTGGATCGCCGACAACACCAACCCCGAGGGTCTGACCGGCACCCTCAAGGAGGCCGTCCGCGGCGCGGACGTCTTCATCGGCGTCTCGGCCCCGAACGTCCTCGACGGCGACGACGTGGCCGCCATGGCCGAAGGCGCCATCGTGTTCGCGCTCGCGAACCCCGACCCGGAGGTCGACCCGGCGATCGCCCGTCAGACGGCCGCGGTCGTCGCCACCGGCCGCTCCGACTTCCCGAACCAGATCAACAACGTGCTGGTCTTTCCGGGTGTCTTCCGCGGCCTGCTGGACGCGCAGTCCCGCACCGTCAACACGGAGATGATGCTCGCCGCCGCGACCGCCCTCGCCGACGTGGTGACCGAGGACGAGCTGAACGCGAACTACATCATCCCCAGCGTGTTCAACGACAAGGTCGCGGGCGCCGTCGCGGGCGCGGTGCGCGAGGCCGCGAAGGCGGCGGGCGCCACCGCGTAGGCTGCGGTGCCCGCGGGGCCCGGGGTGTGTGCCGGTTGTGAGGATCGCCACGACAGGCCTGACATCGGCGCGTCGTGGAACCCGGGCCCTCAGGAGGCCGTTTAAGGTGTCGGCCAGGCTGAAGCCCACCACGGAGCGTCACCAGTCCGAGGCCGCGGCGCTCCCCGTGTGACTCCCAAGGGTGTTCTCACGACTCCTGGGGGTGCCGGATTGGCTTTCCCGCCGCAGGTAGGGGCAGGATGCGTCTCTGGGCGCGAGGGTCTGACGACGGACCCGGGTCCGGGGGCTCACCGCAGACCCTGGCAGCATCGGCTTCGCTGTACCCAACATGCGGCTCCGCCGCGTGTCACGCCTCAACAGCAAGAAGAACACGGGAGTAACAACATGAACCGCAGTGAGCTGGTGGCCGCGCTGGCCGACCGCGCCGAGGTGACCCGCAAGGACGCCGACGCCGTTCTGGCCGCGTTCGCCGAGACCGTCGGTGAGATCGTCGCCAAGGGTGACGAGAAGGTGACCATCCCCGGCTTCCTGACCTTCGAGCGCACCCACCGTGCCGCTCGTACCGCGCGCAACCCGCAGACCGGCGACCCGATCGACATCCCGGCCGGCTACAGCGTCAAGGTCTCCGCGGGCTCGAAGCTCAAGGAAGCCGCCAAGGGCAAGTGACCTTGCCGCCTGTACGCCACGGGACGGCGTAGGGCAGGTGAGCGACGTCGAAGGGGCGGCGCCCGGTTCTTCCGGGTGCCGCCCCTTCGTGGTGTGCTGCGACGCCGACAGCCGGCCGGTGCCGTCACCGGCCGGTCACTCAGCCCAGGGCTTTGCCCGGCAGTTCCACCTTCGCGCCCAGCTCCACGAGCTTCTCCATGAAGTTCTCGTAGCCGCGGTTGATGAGCTCGATGCCGTGCACCCGGGAGGTGCCCTGGGCCGCGAGGGCGGCGATGAGATAGGAGAAGCCGCCGCGCAGGTCGGGGATGACCAGGTCGGCGCCCTGGAGCTTGGTCGGGCCCGACACGACGGCCGAGTGCAGGAAGTTGCGCTGGCCGAAGCGGCAGTCGGAGCCGCCCAGGCACTCGCGGTAGAGCTGGATGTGTGCACCCATCTGGTTGAGCGCGGAGGTGAATCCGAGCCGGGACTCGTACACCGTCTCGTGGACGATGGACAGGCCCGTGGCCTGGGTGAGGGCCACCACGAGCGGCTGCTGCCAGTCCGTCTGGAAGCCGGGGTGCACGTCCGTCTCCAGCGCGATCGACTTCAACTGGCCGCCGGGGTGCCAGAAGCGGATGCCCTGGTCGTCGATCCGGAAGGCGCCGCCCACCTTGCGGTAGGTGTTCAGGAACGTCATCATCGAGCGCTGCTGGGCGCCGCGGACGTAGATGTTGCCCTCGGTCGCCAGCGCCGCGGACGCCCACGAGGCGGCCTCCAGGCGGTCCGGGAGTGCGCCGTGGTCGTAGCCGCCGAGCTCGTCCACACCGGTGATGCGGATGGTGCGGTCGGTGTCCATCGCGATGATGGCGCCCATCTTCTGCAGGACGCAGATGAGGTCCTCGATCTCCGGCTCCACGGCCGCGTTCGAGAGCTCGGTGACGCCTTCCGCGAGGACGGCCGTCAGCAGTACCTGCTCGGTCGCGCCCACCGACGGGTAGGGCAGCCGGATCTTCGTGCCGCGCAGTCGCTGCGGCGCCTCCAGGTACTGGCCGTCCGCCCGCTTCTCGATCCGCGCGCCGAACTGCCGCAGCACCTCGAAGTGGAAGTCGATCGGCCGGCCGCCGATGTCGCAGCCGCCGAGTCCGGGGATGAAGGCATGGCCCAGACGGTGCAGCAGCGGGCCGCAGAAGAGGATCGGGATGCGGCTCGAACCCGCGTGCGCGTCGATGTCCGCGACGTTCGCGCTCTCGACGTGCGAGGGGTCCATCACCAGCTCGCCCGGCTCCTCACCCGGACGGACCGTCACGCCGTGCAGTTGCAGCAGTCCACGGACCACGCGCACGTCCCGGATGTCCGGCACGTTGCGCAGACGGCTCGGCTCACCGCCCAGCAGGGCGGCGACCATGGCCTTCGGTACGAGGTTCTTCGCACCACGAACACGGATCTCGCCCTCGAGCGGGGTTCCGCCGTGGACAAGCAGTACGTCGTCAGAGCCGTTGACGGTCATGTATCTCGCGTTCCGATGAGTCGGGCAGGGGCCAGAAGGGAAAGGGTAATCGCCGCCCACCCCCCTTCCGTAAGCCCAAGGACGCCCCAGCCGCGTCATAGCTGTGTCACAACACGAACGGTTCCCCGACGGGCACATGGGGTCACCGGGGCGAGCGTGCGCCGGGGGCGCTTCTTTCCGCCCTGAGCTGCATTCCCTCCCGTACCCCCATTGCCTCCCCACGGGATGGGAAGATGCGGGATCATGTCTGGCATGACCGAGGTGTCCTCGCTCACAGGGCGGTTGCTCGTGGCAACGCCCGCCCTGGCGGACCCGAACTTCGACCGTGCGGTGGTGCTCCTTCTCGACCACGACGAGGAGGGCTCCCTCGGTGTCGTCCTCAACCGTCCGACCCCGGTGGACGTCGGCGACATCCTGGAGGGCTGGGCCGACCTGGCGGGGGAACCCGGGGTCGTCTTCCAGGGCGGCCCGGTCTCCCTGGACTCGGCGCTCGGCGTCGCCGTGATCCCGGGCGGCGCCTCGCTCAACGGGACCCCGCTGGGCTGGCGCAGGGTGCACGGCGCGATCGGTCTGGTCGACCTGGAGGCCCCGCCGGAACTGCTGGCCTCCGCGCTCGGTTCGCTGCGGATCTTCGCCGGGTACGCCGGCTGGGGCCCCGGCCAGCTGGAGGACGAACTCGTCGAGGGCGCCTGGTACGTCGTCGAGTCGGAGCCCGGAGACGTCTCCTGCCCGTCGCCGGAGAGACTCTGGCGCGAGGTCCTGCGCCGCCAGCGCAACGAGCTGGCGATGGTGGCCACCTACCCGGACGATCCTTCGCTCAACTGATGCGTGTGGGCTTCAGTATCCTGGCTGCTATGAGCACTCTTGAGCCCGAGCCCCAGCCGCAGCGAGGTACTGGTACGGGGACCCTCGTAGAGCCGGCGCCGCAGGTGTCCCACGGCGACGGTGACCACGAGCGCTTCGCCCACTACGTCCAGAAGGACAAGATCATGGCGAGCGCCCTCGACGGGACGCCCGTCGTCGCGCTGTGCGGCAAGGTGTGGGTGCCGGGCCGCGACCCGAAGAAGTACCCGGTGTGTCCCATGTGCAAGGAGATCTACGAGTCCATGGGCGCCGGCGGCGGCGACAAGGACAAGGGCGGCGACAAGTAGCCCTTCCTCCCCGCCCGAGATCCACGAGGCCCCCGAGGCGCGTTATGACGCGTCACGGGGGCCTTTGCCGTTTCTGTCGGGGTCCCACCGTTGCACGGGATGCGTCGGGTGGTCACAGAGTGGTTGAGACCTCTTGTCGGCATGTTCATGTAGTCCATAGCCTCGAGTGTGTTGTGCAGAGCGAAACAGTCATTGCATATGTTGCAACACTCGGAGGATCGCTCCATGAAGCTCCCCGCCCGGCTGGCCGTGCTCCTGACCGCTGTGGTCGTCACCGCCTGCGCCCCCCAGACGTCCGACAACTCCTCTTCCCCCACGGACAGGAAGACCGGCACCCTGCGCGTCTGGCTCTTCCAGGAGGTCGGCAACAAGCCGAAGGAACAGGCCGTCGACTCCGTCGTCGCCGCCTTCGAGAAGGCCCACAAGGACACGAAGGTCGACGTCGAGTACATCCCGGTCGAGACCCGCGCCCAGCGCGTCAAGGCGGCCTTCAACGACCCGAAGTCCGCCCCTGACGTCATCGAGTACGGCAACACCGACACCGCCGGATACGTCCACGACGGCGGGCTCCTCGACGTGACCGGGGAGTTCGGCGACTGGAGCGAGGCCAAGGACACCGACCCCACCGCCAGACAGTCCGTCACCGTGGACGGCAAGATCTACGGCGCCCCCTTCTACGTCGGCGTCCGCGCCCTGTACTACCGCACCGACGTCTTCAGGGAACTGGGCCTGAGCGTCCCGAAGACGATGGCCGAACTGGCGTCCACCGCGCGCGCGATCCGCGCCGCGAAGCCCGACCTGTACGGCCTGGTCGTCGGCGGCGCCTACACCTACGGCGCCATGCCCTTCGTCTGGGCCAACGGGGGCGAACTGGCCACCGGCAAGAACGGCTCGTACGCCGCCGCCATCGACGGCGCCGCCGCGCAGAAGGGCATCAAGGCCTACACCTCCCTCTTCGGCGACGACAACTGTCCCGCCGCCAAGTGCGCGGGCATGGGCGGCAACGACACGGTCACCGCGTTCGCGGTCGGCAAGGCGGGCATGGCGATCGGCGGCGACTTCAGCCACGCCGCCGTCGAGGCAGGGAAGGTGAAGGGCGAGTACGCGGTCGTCCCGCTGCCGGGGGTGACCTCCGGCTCGATCGCCCCGGCGTTCGCGGGCGGCAACAACATCGGCGTACTGAAGAGCACCTCGCACCGCACCCTCGCCGTCGACCTGATGGAGCAGCTCGCCTCGAAGAAGACGCAGTCCCGACTCTTCGACGCGATGGGCTTCCTGCCCACCTTCACGGACGTACGTCAGCAGGTGGCGGCGAAGAAGCCGTACGTGAAGCCCTTCGTACGGACGCTCGCCGCCGGCACCGAGTTCGTCCCCGCCTCGCCCGCCTGGGCCCAGATCGACTCCTCGCTGGTGCTGCCGACGATGTTCCAGGAGATCGTCAGCGGCAAGAAGGACGTGGCGGCCGCCTCCGAGGACGCGGCGAAGAAGATGAACGACGCGTTCGGCTCCGCCGGGTGACGCCGATGACGCCCGACAGTTCAGGGGTCGCGGAGCGCCTGCGGCCGCCGGGCGCGCCCGCCCGGTCGCGCAGTGCCCCGCGCCCCCTGGGGCGTCGCGGCGCACGGCGTCGGGGAGGCGCCGGCCGGACGCCCTGGCTCTACCTGGCGCCCGCCCTCGTGGTGCTCGGCGCCCTGCTCGTCTACCCCATCTACCAGCTCGGTCTGATCTCGTTCTTCCGGTACACCCAGGCCCAGGTCAGCGGCGGCGAACCGACCACCTTCCAGGGCTTCGGGAACTACGCCGAGCTCTTCGGGGACGAGCAGTTCTGGCAGGTGCTGCTGGCGACCGTGCTCTTCGCGGCGGCGTGCGTCGGGTCGACGCTGGCGGTGGGCTGCGCGCTCGCCGTGCTGCTCACCCGGGTGCGCGCGCTGCCGCGCCTGGCCCTGATGCTGGCCGCGCTGGGCGCGTGGGCGACCCCGGCCGTCACCGGCTCGACCGTCTGGCTGTTCCTCTTCGACCCGGACTTCGGGCCGGTCAACCGGCTCCTGGGGCTCGGTGACCACTCGTGGACGTACGGGCGCTACAGCGCCTTCCTCCTCGTACTGCTCGAAGTCGTGTGGTGCTCCTTCCCGTTCGTGATGGTGACGGTGTACGCCGGGATCCGCGCCGTACCCGGCGAGGTGCTGGAGGCCGCCTCGCTGGACGGCGCCTCGCAGTGGCGGATCTGGCGGTCCGTGCTCGCGCCGATGCTCCGGCCGATCCTGACCGTCGTCACCATCCAGTCCGTCATCTGGGACTTCAAGGTCTTCACCCAGATCTACGTGATGACGGGCGGCGGTGGCATCGCGGGACAGAACCTCGTCCTCAACGTGTACGCCTACCAACAGGCGTTCGCCTCGTCCGAGTACAGCCTCGGCTCGGCCATCGGCGTGGTGATGCTGCTGATCCTGATGGCCGTCACCGTCGGATACCTGCGGCTGCGGCGACGGCAGGGGGAGGAACTGTGAACTCTCTCCGACGGCGGGTGCGGCGTCCGTGGCGGCTGGCCGCCGAGACCTCGGCCCTGCTGATCGCGGTCGTCGTCGCCTTCCCCCTCTACTGGATGGTGCTCGGCGCCTTCAAACCGGCGGGGGAGATCGAGTCGACCGAGCCGCGGCCGTGGACCGCGTCCCCCTCCCTGGATTCCTTCCGACGGGTCCTCGGACAGCAGGAATTCGGCCGCTACTTCGTCAACAGCCTTGTCGTGGCCTGCACCGTCGTGATCGTCTCGGCGTTGATCGCGTTTCTCGCGGCGACCGCCGTCACACGATTCCGCTTCCGCTTCCGGACCACCTTGCTGATCATGTTTCTGGTGGCCCAGATGGTGCCCGTGGAAGCCCTGACCATCCCCCTTTTCTTCCTCATGCGGGACTTCGGCCAGCTGAACACCCTGGGCTCGCTGATCCTGCCGCACATCGCCTTCTCGCTGCCCTTCGCGATCTGGATGCTGCGGGGGTTCGTGAAAGCCGTACCGGAGGCGCTGGAGGAGGCCGCGTACATCGACGGGGCGAGCCGGGCGCGCTTTCTGTGGCAGATCCTTTTCCCGCTGGTCTTCCCGGGGCTGGTGGCCACGAGTGTGTTTTCCTTCATCTCGGCCTGGAACGACTTCCTGTTCGCCAAGTCCTTCATCATCAGCGACACCTCCCAGTCAACGCTGCCGATGGCGTTGCTGGTGTTCTACAAGCCGGACGACCCGGACTGGGGCGGCGTGATGGCCGCCTCCACGGTCATGACGATTCCGGTGCTGCTCTTCTTCGTACTCGTACAGCGACGACTGGTCTCCGGGCTGGGCGGAGCGGTTAAGGACTGACGTGGTGGATGTGATTCCCGAGCCCCGGCACGTGGCGGCTCACCAGGACGGCTCCTTCGCACCGGGCCCGGCCACCCGGCTGAGCGCGGGCGACGGCACGCAGGGGACGGAACGCTGGCTGCGCGCCACGCTGGGCGCGGCCACGGGCCTGCCCCTGCCTCCCGGAGAGGCCGGCGACGACGACGTCATCCGCCTCTCCCTCGACCCGGCGGTCACCGCCGAACTGGGGGAAGAGGGCTACCGGCTCGACGTCCTGCCCAACGGGGTGCGCCTGGCCGGCGGCGGGCCCGCCGGGCTCTTCTGGGGCGCACAGACGCTGCGTCAGCTGCTCGGCCCGGACGCCTTCCGGCGCGCTCCGCTGCCCGGACGGCGCCCGCGGCTGCCACTGACGCGCATTCAGGACGCCCCCCGGTTCCGCTGGCGCGGCCTCATGCTCGACGTGGCCCGGCACTTCCTGCCCAAGGACGACGTGCTGCGCCAACTCGATCTCATGGCCGCGCACAAACTCAACGTCTTCCACTTCCATCTGACGGACGACCAGGGCTGGCGCGTCGAGATCGAGCGCTATCCCAGGCTGACCGAGGTCGGTTCCTGGCGGACGCGCACGAAATCCGGCCACCGCGCCTCACCGCTGTGGGACGAGAGGCCGCACGGCGGCTTCTACACCCAGGACGACATCCGGGAGATCGTGGCCTACGCCGCCGAGCGGCATATCACCGTCGTCCCGGAAATCGACGTACCCGGGCACTCGCAGGCCGCCATCACCGCATACCCGGAACTCGGCAACACCGACGTCATCGACACGACCGCCCTCTCCGTCTGGGACAACTGGGGGATCTCCCCGAACGTCCTCGCGCCCACCGACGACACCCTGCGCTTCTACGAAGGGGTCTTCGAGGAAATCCTCGGCCTGTTCCCCTCGGAGTTCGTTCACGTCGGGGGTGACGAATGCCTCAAGGACCAGTGGCGGCAGTCACCCACCGCGCAGGCGCGCATCGCGGAACTCGGGGTCACGGACGAGGACGGGTTGCAGTCCTGGTTCATCGGACACTTCGACACATGGCTTGCCGAGCGCGGCCGCAGGCTGATCGGCTGGGACGAGATCCTCGAAGGAGGCCTCGCGGACAAGGCGGCCGTCTCGTCCTGGCGCGGGTACCAGGGCGGCATCGCCGCAGCGCGGGCCGGCCACGACGTCGTCATGTGCCCCGAGCAGCATGTCTATCTGGACTACCGGCAGGACGGCGGAGCCGACGAACCGGTGCCCATCGCGTACGTGCGCACCCTGGAGGACGTCTACCGGTTCGAGCCCGTCCCGCCGGAGTTGACCCCCGAGGAGGCCGGGCACGTGCTCGGCACGCAGGCCAACGTGTGGACCGAGGTGATGGAGGACCGCGGGCGCGTCGACTACCAGACCTTCCCCCGGCTCTCGGCGTTCGCGGAGGTGGCCTGGAGTTCCCTGCCCGCCCCGGCGGAACGGGACTTCGCCGGCTTCGAGCGGCGGATGGCCGTCCACTACCGGCGACTCGACGCCCTGGGTGTCGCCTACCGGCCGCCGTCCGGACCGCTGCCGTGGCAGCGGCGGCCGGGGGTGCTCGGCCGCCCGATCGAGGGGCCGCCCCCGAACAGGTAGCGGGAAAGGCCTCAGGGGTCAACGAAAGGTGGCAAGGAGTACGTACCGGTGATGCCGTACGTAAACGGGTGATATCCCGGGCGAAACGGGCGAACTCCTCCTAGCGGACCCCCGTCTTCGGGTGTTGCGAAGATGTGCCAGAGTTGCCACGTCCGCCCTGTCAGCACGTACCGTACGGCAGCACAGGTGGGACCAGGTGGGGCAGCGGGAAGGGGCAGCCGGTTTGACCACGCACGCACCGCAGGCGGGGCAGGCCGTCACGCTGCCCACGACGCTGGACGAGGCAGTGGCGGCACTCACCGCCACGCCCGCCGCCGTGCCCGTGGCGGGCGGCACCGACCTGATGGCCGCCGTCAACTCAGGGCAGCTCAGGCCGGCCGCACTCGTCGGCCTCGGCCGGATCAGCGAGATCCGTGGCTGGCAGTACCAGGACGGGCACGCGCTGCTCGGCGCGGGCCTCACTCACGCGCGCATGGGCCGCCCCGACTTCGCCGCCCTCATCCCCGCGCTCGCGGCCGCCGCACGCGCCGCGGGCCCGCCGCAGATCCGCAACGCGGGCACCCTGGGCGGCAACATCGCCTCCGCCGCCCCCACCGGGGACGCGCTGCCCGTGCTGGCGGCGCTGGAGGCGACGCTGATCATCGCCGGTCCGGGCGGAGCCCGCCGGGAGATGCCGGTGTCGCACCTGCTGGCCGGCATGGAGATGCTGCGGGCCGGCGAACTCATCGGCTACGTGCGCGTGCCGCTGCTGCACGCGCCGCAGGTCTTCCTGAAGGCGACCGGCCGCACCGGACCGGGGCGGGCGATGGCGTCCGTCGCGCTGGTCCTCGACCCCGCCCGGCGCGGAGTCAGGTGTGCCGTCGGCGCCATAGCCCCGATGCCGCTCAGGCCCCTGGAGGCCGAGCAGTGGGTCGGCCGGCTCATCGACTGGGACAACGGCCGCGCGATCGTCCCGGAGGCGCTGAGCGCCTTCGGCGAGTACGTCGCCGCGGCCTGTATCCCCGACCCGGCCCAGGCCGAGGACGGCTCCGTACCGCAGCATCCGCCGGCCGTACTGCACCTGCGGCGCACCGTCGCCGCACTGGCCCGACGAGCACTGGGGAGGGCGCTGTCGTGACCGACGACCAGCACGGAGAGGGCACGCCCAGGAGCGGTGGCCGCTGGGACCCGCTGCCCCAGGGCGACTACGACGACGGCGCCACCGCCTTCGTGAAACTGCCGGAGGGCGGCATCGACGCGCTCCTCGCGTCGGCCGACACCCCGCTCGCCGCGCCCGGCCACGGATACGTGCCGCCGCCGATAACGGTCGCTCCCGCCACGGACGAGGGAACCGATCCGGCGCCGGCCGGCACCTGGGCGATGCCCGCCGACGGCCCCCGGTGGCCCGACCCGAACGCCCTGCCCCAGGACACCGGCGACGACCGGTTCGCCTACCGCCCCGGGGCCACCGGGCAGTGGGACTTCGGGGACGTCACGGCGGCGGACGCCGCGGCCGCTCCGGGGCACGACGTCACCGGACAGTGGTCGATCCCCGTCGCCGGCGGCGACCTTCCGGACGAATCGGGCGAGTTCACCACGTCCGCGCTGGTCGAGCAGTGGGGCGGCACGCCCCCGGCCACACTTCCCGGCGGCGCGTCCGCGCCCTGGGCGACACAGCCGGCCCAGCCCTGGACGCAGCCGTCGCCGGACACCGGAACGGCCGAGCGGCAGGGCGTGCCCGGGCCCGGACACGCACAGCCCGTCGGCCGACCGGAAGAGCCGGCGGACCCGCGGCTCGCCGGGCCGGGCCCGAGCGCGCACGACGCCTCCGCCGGACGCTACGGGGAAACACCCGCCGAAGTCGCCGTGGCCGCCTCACAGGCCGCCGTGGAAGCCGATGAGGCCAGGGAGGCCGCCGAGGCCGCGCAAGAGGCCGCAGAGGCCGCTCAGCGACCCTCCCCGCCCCTCGACGAGCCCGGCACCGAGACCGGTGACGGGACAGCCGGCCCCGAGGCGCCCGGAGAACCCGCCGAGGACGCCGGCTCCGGAACGCCCGGCGACGCCCCCGCCCCCTCCGGCGAGGAACACCCCCTCGCCTCCTACGTGCTGCGCGTCAACGGCACCGAACGCCCGGTCAGCGACGCCTGGATCGGCGAGTCCCTGCTCTACGTGCTGCGCGAGCGGCTCGGACTCGCGGGCGCCAAGGACGGCTGCTCGCAGGGCGAGTGCGGGGCCTGCAACGTCCAGGTCGACGGACGGCTCGTGGCGTCCTGCCTAGTGCCGGCGGTGACCGCGGCGGGCAGCGAGGTCCGTACGGTCGAGGGCCTGGCCGTCGACGGGCAGCCCTCGGACGTACAGCGGGCGCTGGCCAGGTGCGGGGCCGTGCAGTGCGGTTTCTGCGTGCCCGGCATGGCGATGACCGTGCACGACCTCCTCGAGGGCAACCCGGCGCCGACCGAACTCGAGACCCGGCAGGCCCTGTGCGGCAACCTGTGCCGCTGCTCCGGCTACCGGGGTGTCGTCGAGGCCGTCAAGGAGGTCGCCGCCGAACGCGAGGCGCACGGCAGGGCCGGCGACGCCGAACACGACGGCGACGAGGCACGTATCCCTCACCAGGCGGGCCCGGGAGCCGGCGGGGTCAACCCCTCGGCGTTCGAGTCGCCGCGAACCCATGACCAGGCGTACGGACAGGACGGAGGCCAGGCGTGAGCAACGAAGCCGCCACCGCGACCACCGCGGAGGCAGCCCCCGCCCCCGAGGGAATCCCGCACGGTCTGGGCGCCTCCCTGCAGCCCGCCGACGCCCGCGCCAAGACCGAGGGCACCTTCCCGTACGCGGCCGACCTGTGGGCCGAGGGCCTGCTGTGGGCGGCCGTACTGCGGTCCCCGCACGCGCACGCGCGCATCCTGTCCATCGACACCTCCCACGCGCGCGAGATGCCCGGCGTACGGGCCGTGGTCACCCACGAGGACGTCCCCGGCAGCGCACCGCACGGTCGCGGCAAGGCCGACCGCCCGCTGTTCGCCTCGGACGTCGTACGCCACCACGGGGAGCCCATCGCGGCCGTCGCCGCCGATCACCCCGACACCGCGCGCATGGCCGCCGCCGCCGTCATCGTCGAGTACGAGGTGCTCGACCCGGTGACCGACCCGGAGCAGGCCTTCGAGGCGGAGCCGCTGCACCCCGACGGCAACCTGATCCGGCACATCCCGCTGCACCACGGAGACCCCGACGCGACCGGTGACGTCGTCGTGGAGGGCCAGTACCGCATCGGCCGCCAGGACCCCGCCCCGATCGGCGCCGAGGCCGGCCTCGCCGTGCCCCGCCCCGACGGCGGCGTCGAGCTGTACGTGGCGTCCACGGACCCGCACACCGACCGCGACGCGGCAGCGGCCTGCTACGGCCTGGACCCCGAGCGCGTGAAGGTCGTCGTCACCGGTGTGCCCGGCGCCACCGCCGACCGTGAGGACCAGGGCTTCCAGCTCCCGCTCGGCCTGCTCGCGCTGAAGACCGGCTGCCCGGTGAAACTGACCGCCACGCGCGAGGAGTCCTTCCTCGGGCACGCCCACCGGCACCCCACCCTGCTGCGCTACCGCCACCACGCGGACGCCGAGGGCAGACTCGTCAAGGTCGAGGCGCAGATCCTGCTCGACGGCGGCGCCTACGCGGACACGTCCGCCGAGACGCTGGCAGCCGCCGTGGGCTTCGCCTGCGGGCCGTACGTCGTGCCGAACGCCTTCATCGAGGGCTGGGCCGTCCGCACCAACAACCCGCCGTCGGGCCATGTGCGCGGCGAGGGCGCCATGCAGGTGTGCGCCGCCTACGAGGCGCAGATGGACAAGCTCGCCAAGAAGCTCGGCCTCGACCCGGCCGAGCTGCGCCTGCGCAACGCCATGGCCACCGGTGACGTCCTGCCGACGGGCCAGACGGTCACCTGCCCGGCGCCGGTCGCCGAACTCCTCCAGGCGGTACGGGACTACCCCCTGCCGCCGTTGCCCAAGGACACCCCCGAGGACGAGTGGCTGCTGCCCGGCGGTCCCGAGGGCGCGGGCGAACCGGGCGCGGTGCGCCGGGGCGTGGGCTACGCGCTGGGCATGGTGCACATGCTGGGCGCGGAGGGCGCCGACGAGGTCTCCACGGCCACCGTGCGGGTCCAGGACGGCGTGGCGACGGTGCTGTGCGCGGCCGTCGAGACCGGACAGGGCTTCACGACCCTCGCGAGACAGATCGTGCAGGAGACGCTCGGTATCGACGAGGTGCACGTGGCGCCCGTCGACACCGACCAGCCGCCGGCCGGCCCGGGCTGCCGGGGCCGCCACACCTGGGTGTCCGGCGGCGCGGTGGAGCGGGCCGCCAAGATGGTCCGCACGCAGCTGTTGCAGCCCCTGGCGCACAAGTTCGGCATGTCCACCGAACTCCTCCAGATCACCGACGGCAAGATCACGTCGTACGACGGTGTGCTGTCGACCACGGTCACCGAGGCGATGGAGGGCAAGGAGCTGTGGGCCACGGCCCAGTGCCGCCCCCATCCGACGGAGCCGCTGGACGCGGCCGGCCAGGGCGACGCCTTCGTGGGCCTCGCCTTCTGCGCGATCCGCGCGGTGGTGGACGTCGACATCGAACTCGGCTCGGTACGGGTGGTGGAGCTGGCGCTCGCCCAGGACGTGGGCCGGGTGCTGAACCCCACCCAGCTCGCGGCGCGCATCGAGGCGGGCGTCACCCAGGGCGTGGGCATCGCGCTGACGGAGAACCTGCGTACCGCGCGCGGGCTGGTCCGCCATCCCGACCTCACCGGGTACGCCCTGCCCACCGCGCTGGACGCGCCCGACATCCACATCGTCAAATTGGTCGAGGAACGGGACGTGGTCGCGCCCTTCGGCGCGAAGGCGGCCAGCGCGGTGCCGGTGGTGACCTCCCCGGCCTCGATCGCCTCCGCGGTTCGGGCCGCCACCGGCCGCCCCGTGAACCGGCTGCCGATACGGCCGCAGGCGGCGGTGGTGACCGGCCAGTGACCGCACCCGAGCCACCGCGTTACGAGCCCCCGCCCAGCGTCGGGAAGCTGCTGCTGTGGGTCCTGGTGTTCGTCCTGGCGGCGGTCGTCGTCGTGCTGGGCGGCATCTACCTCACGTGATGGACGGCGTCGTCCTCGTCACCGGCATCATGGCCGCGGGCAAGTCGACGGTCGCGCAGGCCCTGGCCGAACGGCTGCCGCGCGCCGCGCACGTCCGCGGCGACCTGTTCCGGCGGATGATCGTCTCCGGACGCGAGGACTACGTTCCCGGCGCGGGCGCCGAGGCCGAGGCGCAACTCAGGCTGCGCCACCGGCTGTCGGCGGAGACGGCGGACGCCTACGCGCGGGCGGGCTTCACGGCGGTGGTGCAGGACGTGGTGCTGGGGGAGGAACTGCCCGCCTTCGTCGGCCTGTTGCGTACCCGCCCGCTGTACGTCGTCGTCCTCGCGCCCGACCCGGAGACGGTGGCGGCCCGGGAGGCCGGGCGGGCGAAGACCGGCTACGGGGCCTGGACGGTCGGGGAACTGGACGGTGGGCTGCGGGCCGGGACTCCGCGCCTCGGTCTGTGGCTGGACACCTCGCGGCTGACGGTGACGGAGACGGTCGAGGCGATTCTGGCCGGGAGGGAACGGGCGAGGGTCCGCTGAGCGTCCTGTGGGGCAGGGCGTGCCGGTGGCGCGGCGGAGCCGGCCGGTGCCGGTGGCGCCGCCGATCCGGGCGTTGTCAGTGGCGCGGCGTAGTGTTCCGAGCAGTGGGGGACGGCCGCTTCGACCAGTGGGGGACGGCCCCTTCGACGGGACCGGACGGCTGGGGTGTGCCCTGCCGGGGGACCGCGCGACGCATGCACGGGGGAACCATGAGCACGATCGACACCTGTACCGCGGTGATCGCCCTGACCGAGCGAGACCTGGAAACGTACGTCACCCACGGGTCGGCGCACTACTGGCCGACCGACGCCGAACCGCCCCCGCACAGGGACCTGTTGACCTTCGACGAGCTGCGCCGGGAAGGCCTCAGGACGATGGCGGACTCCACGGTCGACCCGACGTACTTCTTCCATGACCGTCCCGACCTGATGGACCGCCGCCCGCTCGCACCCGCGCTGCGGACGCTGGTGCGGTTCGCCGCCGTGACCGACGAACTGGCGCGCCTGCGAGGTCAGTTCGCCTCGTACGCCGGACGCTTCGGGGCGGAGGCGGCGGCGCGCGCGTCCCGGCGGCTGCTCGCGGAGTTCGAGGGGAGCGCGGGCGGCGAGCCGACGCCGTTGTGGAAGCTGGCGGCCCTGATCCGGCCCCTGTCCCTCGCGGCGAACCCGGGTCCGGGCACCGACTCCGGACTGGCCCTGGACCTGCCGGCCCGGCTGCTGGACCAGGAGTTCGGCCAGGGCGGGGTGGCCCGCTTCGAGGACGTCGACTTCCCCGCGGCCCTCACCCATGAGCCGACCCGCCGCTTCCTGCGCGAAACCGGTCTGCCGGAGGACGCGTTCCTCTTCCACCTGGACACCGACGCACCGCTGCCGACTCTCGCGGAGCACTACGCCGACCAGTGGCCCACGGAGTCCGGCCCGGCCGAACTGCCCTCCTGTGCCGAGGAGTTGATACGCCTCGGTCAGCTCGACGAGGGCAACAGCCTGGTCCTCGACGGCGCCACGGGCGCGGTCCTGAACTGGAGCGAGCCCGAGGCCACCCCGTATCCGCTGAACACCGACCTCTCCACGCTCGCGTGCACGCTCTGGCTGCTGCACCGGGACGAGAACACCGACGCGGGCCTGGCCCAGGAGCTGACGACGGACACCTACGACCAGCTCGCCGCCACGATGATCCACGTCCTGTCGACCGCCGACCGGACGGCCACCACGCCCGAGACGGA
Organism: Streptomyces sp. NBC_00289; assembly: GCF_041435115.1. Taxonomy (NCBI): domain Bacteria; kingdom Bacillati; phylum Actinomycetota; class Actinomycetes; order Kitasatosporales; family Streptomycetaceae; genus Streptomyces; species Streptomyces sp. NBC_00289. The sequence continues at coordinate 6,223,202 of NZ_CP108046.1, forward strand.
CCGGCCCGACTGGACGGACCTCTTCCAGGAGGAGGCGGGCGAGCGCCACTGACCACCCGGCCTTCCCAGGCCGGGCGGCCGACCCGGGCGGCACGCGGCCGGCGCATCACACCGTGCGCCCCTCCCGCCCCGACCGCAGGCTGTAGCCATGGTCATCGTGCAGCCCATCGTGATCTATCCGCCCGGCGGAGACGGCGGTCGGCGGGTCCGAGCCGCCGACCGGTTCCTCGGGATGGCGTACGGAGTCCTGGACATCGTGGAGTTCCTGCGCCTCGCGGGACTGGAGAACGTCGACGACGACTGGGTACGGCAGTCCGACCGGATCGAGTGGCGCGGCGGCGGGCCCGACGCGTGGGCCCGGTGAGCCGCGGGCCGTGGGACCACCGTCCCGGGAGCGAGGAGGGCGACACCCCCGAAGCGGTGCCGCCCTCGTGCTCCGGCTCGGCCGGACATGGAGACCGTGGCGGGATTCGAACCCACGTAACTCGCTTTGCAGGCGAGCCCCTGAACCACTCGGGCACACGGTCACTGGTGGAGTCGTCGGTCGGGTGTCACCGGCGTCGGACTCGGTGAGTCGACCGTAGGGCGGGGCGGGGGAGGGGTTCAAGGACGTCGGGTGTGCCGCAACGGGACTGCCATACGCCGTTCATGAAAGGAGCGTGGGGATCGCCGGTGGTCGTAGGACCAAGGTCCCGGTGCGAGGCATCCCGTGGACAGGGGCAAAAGCGTCTCGTGGCCCTTACGCTGGCCACCATGACCGCCCCGGAACCGCGCGACACCGGCGTCGCACAGACCCTTGCCCCCTCACCGGTCGCCGAGTGCGAGGAGACCGTGCTCGGCCGGCCGTACCGGGCGCTGAGCGTCGGGATCGTCTCCGTCGTGCTGCTGATCGCGTTCGAGGCGACGGCGGTCGGTACGGCGATGCCGGTCGCGGCGCGGGAGCTGGACGGGGTGTCGCTGTACGCGTTCGCGTTCTCGGGGTACTTCACGACGAGCCTGTTCGGGATGGTCCTTGCCGGGCAGTGGTCGGACCGGCGGGGCCCGCTGGGCGCGCTGACGGCGGGCATCGCCGCCTTCGCCGCCGGGCTCGTGCTGGCCGGCACGGCGGCCGCGATGTGGCTGTTCATCCTCGGCCGGGCCGTGCAGGGGCTGGGTGGCGGACTGGTGATCGTCGCGCTGTACGTCGTCGTCGGACGGGCCTATCCGCAGCGGCTGCGGCCGTCGATCATGGCGGCGTTCGCGGCGAGCTGGGTCGTCCCGTCGGTCGTCGGCCCGCTCGCCTCGGGCACGGTGACCGAACACCTCGGCTGGCGCTGGGTGTTCCTCGGGATCCCGATGCTGGTGGTGTTCCCGCTGGCGCTGGCGCTTCCGCAGATACGACGCCGGGCGGCGGGCCCGGTCGAGGGCGCCCCGGAGAGCGGGACCGGCGTCTCCTCCGGGCGCCGCCGCATCCGGCTGGCGCTCGGTATCTCCCTCGGGGCGGGGCTGCTCCAGTACGCCGCGCAGGATCTGCGGTGGCTGTCGCTGATCCCGGCCGCCGCGGGGGTCGCGCTGCTCGGGCCGGCCGTGCTCGGGCTGCTTCCGCACGGCACCTGGCGGGCGGCGCGGGGACTGCCGTCGGTGGTGCTGCTGCGCGGGGTCGCCGCGGGCTCCTTCATCGCGGCCGAGTCCTTCGTGCCGCTGATGCTGGTCACCCAGCGGGGGCTCTCCCCGACGCTGGCCGGGTTCTCGCTCGCGGCGGGCGGCGGGACCTGGGCGCTGGGCTCGTGGGTGCAGTCCCGGCCGCGGGTGGAGCCGTACCGGGAGCGGCTGATGACGTTCGGCATGGTGCTGGTGGCGGCCGCCATCGCCGCGGCGCCGAGCGTGCTGATCGACGCCGTGCCCGCCTGGACCGTGGCGGTCGCCTGGGCCTTCGGCTGCCTCGGGATGGGCCTGGTGATCTCCTCCACCAGCGTGCTCCTGCTGCACCTGTCCGCCCCGGCCGAGGCCGGCGCCAACTCGGCCGCCCTCCAGATCTCCGACGGCCTGTCCAACGTGCTCCTGCTGGCCGCGGGCGGCGCCGCGTTCGCCGCCCTGGGCGGCGGCACGGTGACCCACGCCGCCACGGAGGCGTCCGGCGGGCACCCGGCGGCCTTCGCCGCGGTCTTCCTGCCGATGGCGGGAGTGGCGCTGGTGGGGGCGTGGGTGACGACCCGGCTGCGGGAGCGGTGAGTCGTACAGCGGGGCTGTGACGTGGATCCCACCCACGAGTCACCCGGCCTTGTCCGCGCGTGGACACCGCCGGGCCGCCGGTAGGGTGGCCCGGTTGTCATACGTAGCAAGCCGCCCGCCCGCCCGTCACACACCACTCGTCCCACCCGACGCGCCGCGCGCGGCCCCTCCCATTCGACCCCCCTACGGAGACCGTGACTACCACCGCCGCCTCCTCCACGTCCCACCACCTCTCTCCCGCCTTCCCCGGCCGCGCCCCCTGGGGCACCGCCGGCAAGCTGCGTGCCTGGCAGCAGGGGGCGATGGAGAGGTACCTCCAGGAGCAGCCGCGCGACTTCCTCGCGGTCGCGACACCCGGCGCCGGGAAGACGACCTTCGCGCTGACCCTCGCCTCCTGGCTGCTGCACCACCACGTCGTGCAGCAGGTGACCGTGGTCGCGCCGACCGAGCACCTGAAGAAGCAGTGGGCCGAGGCCGCCGCCCGGATAGGGATCAAGCTGGACCCCGAGTACAGCGCGGGCCCGCTCGGCAAGGACTACCAGGGGGTCGCCGTCACGTACGCGGGTGTCGGCGTGCGGCCGATGCTGCACCGCAACCGCGTCGAGCAGCGCAAGACACTGGTGATCCTGGACGAGATCCACCACGCCGGTGACTCCAAGTCCTGGGGCGAGGCGTGCCTGGAGGCCTTCGAGCCCGCCACCCGCCGTCTGGCGCTCACCGGTACGCCCTTCCGGTCCGACACCAACCCCATCCCGTTCGTGGCCTACGAGGAGGGCAACGACGGGATCCGGCGGTCCGCCGCCGACTACACGTACGGCTACGGGAGCGCGTTGTCCGACGGGGTCGTCCGGCCCGTCATCTTCCTCTCCTACAGCGGCAACATGCGGTGGCGGACCAAGGCGGGTGACGAGATCGCCGCCCGGCTCGGCGAGCCCATGACCAAGGACGCCGTCTCGCAGGCCTGGCGTACCGCGCTCGACCCGCGCGGCGAGTGGATGCCCAGCGTGCTGCGCGCCGCCGACCGGCGGCTCACCGAGGTCCGCAAGGGCATCCCGGACGCGGGCGCCCTCGTCATCGCCAGCGACCAGGACTCCGCCCGCGCCTACGCCAAGCTGATTCGCGAGATCACCGGCAGCAGGGCGACCCTCGTCCTGTCCGACGACGCCGGCGCGTCCAACCGGATCGACGAGTTCAGCCAGAGCGACGACCGCTGGATGGTCGCCGTGCGCATGGTGTCCGAAGGGGTCGACGTGCCGCGGCTCGCGGTCGGCGTGTACGCCACGACCATCTCGACCCCGCTCTTCTTCGCGCAGGCCGTCGGGCGTTTCGTCCGTTCCCGGCGGCGCGGCGAGACCGCCTCCGTGTTCCTCCCGACCGTCCCCGATCTGCTCACCTTCGCCAACGAGATGGAGGTGGAACGGGACCACGCCCTCGACAAGCCGAAGAAGGAGGGCGAGGAGGACCCGTACGCCGAGTCCGAGAAGGAGATGGAGGAGGCGAACCAGGAGCAGGACGAGGACACCGGCGAGCAGGAGCAGTTCGCCTTCGAGGCCCTGGAGTCCGAGGCCGTCTTCGACCGTGTCCTCTACGACGGCGCCGAGTTCGGCATGCAGGCCCACCCCGGCAGCGCGGAGGAGCAGGACTACCTCGGCATTCCCGGCCTGCTGGAGCCCGACCAGGTCCAACTCCTGTTGCAGAAACGGCAGGCAAGGCAGATCGCGCACAGCCGCAAGAAGCCGGACGACGAGGCCGACCTGCTGGAACTGCCCGCCGAGCGGCGGCCCGTCGTCTCGCACAAGGAGATGATGGAGCTGCGCAAGCAGCTCAACACGATGGTCGGCGCGTACGTCCACCAGAGCGGCAAGCCGCACGGGGTCATCCACACCGAGCTGCGGCGCGTGTGCGGCGGGCCGCCGAGCGCCGAGGCCACGGCCGGACAACTGCGGCAGCGCATCGCCAAGGTGCAGGAGTGGGCCACCCGTATGCGGTGAGGCCTCCGGTGACAGCCTCCGGCGACAGCCTGCAGTGACATACGACACCGTGTCCGGCTTCGGGGCGCGCGATCCCGCCACGCGCCGTACGTATGGGGACAAACGGACGTAGTCCGTCCCGGACACTGCCCGGATTCTGGACGGAGCCTTCCGCTCAGCGAACCTGCTTCGCTACTGTCCCGCTACGCACACGCCCCGTGGCAGCGCCGCCGCGGAGCGCAGCCGTGAAGCGACGCGGTCCGGACTGGCCGGATCGCCAGCTGATCGGCGGCCTCTGACGCGCGTCACGGACGGGACTTCGTGACGCATCTGCCGCGACGGAGGTTGCCGACCTCACCACTTAAGGAGTGGGCGTCGTGACCGCGGAGACCTCCCAGACGCTCGACCGGGGACTACGTGTCCTCAAACTGCTGGCCGATACGGACCACGGGCTGACCGTCACCGAGCTGTCCCACAAGCTGGGGGTGAACCGGACGGTGGTGTACCGGCTGCTCGCCACGCTGGAGCAGCACGCGCTCGTACGACGTGACCTGGGCGGACGTGCCCGGGTCGGGCTCGGCGTGCTGAGGCTGGGCCGCCAGGTGCATCCGCTGGTGCGAGAGGCGGCGCTGCCCGCGCTCAGGTCGCTGGCCGAGGACATCGGGGCGACCGCTCACCTCACCCTGGTGGACGGGGCGGAGGCACTCGCCGTGGCCGTGGTCGAGCCGACCTGGACGGACTACCACGTCGCCTACCGCGCCGGGTTCCGGCACCCGCTGGACCGCGGGGCCGCGGGCCGGGCGATCCTCTCCGCGCGGCAGAAGCCCGCACAGGAGCCGGGATACACGCTGACGCACGGGGAGTTGGAGGCCGGCGCGAGCGGGGCGGCCGCCCCGCTGCTCGGGGTCACGGGGGTCGAGGGCAGCGTCGGAGTCGTCATGCTGGCGGACGCCGTACCGGAACGGGTGGGACCGAGGGTCGTCGACGCGGCACGCGAGGTCGCGGAAGCCTTGCGCTGACGCCTGACGCCTGACGCCTGACGCCTGACGCCTGACGGTCGGCGGTCGGCGGAGGGCGGAGGGCGGCCGGCGGCTGAGCCCCGGCACCGCCCGCCCGCCCCTGGCCGGAAGTCGTCGTCACGTTAGATTGATCCCGTGCTCTCTCGCCTCACACGCCCCCAGGCCGTCGCCGTCTGTGCCCTGCCTGTCGTGGCTCTTCTCGCCACGGCGGCTTTCGCGCCGCTGCCGTTCTCGCTGGCGCAGCCCGGTCTCACGGCGAACGTCCTCGGCAAGAACCAGGGCACCGAGGTGATCACCATCTCCGGCGTGCCGACCCGTGACACGAGCGGGCAGTTGCGGATGACGACCATCGAGGCGACCAACCCCGACGCGCACGTCGCGCTGGGCGACATCGTCGACTCCTGGTTCCGCACCGACCGGGCGGTCATGCCGCGCGACTCGGTCTATCCGAGCGGCCAGAACACCAAGGAGATCGAGCGGCACAACACCGCGCAGATGAAGGAGTCCCAGGACGCGGCCACCGAGGCCGCGCTCGCGTACCTGGACCTCGACGACAAGAACGTCAAGGTCACGCTGGAGCTCGCCGACGTCGGCGGTCCCAGCGCCGGCCTCCTGTTCACCCTCGGCATCATCGACAAGCTGGACGGCGACGGCAGCGGCGGCGATCTCACCGGCGGCCGCGTCATCGCCGGTACGGGCACGATCGACACCGACGGGACGGTCGGCGCGGTCGGGGGTGTGGCCCTGAAGACGCAGGCCGCGAGGCGGGACGGGGCGACGGTGTTCCTGGTGCCGAAGGCGGAGTGCTCCGACGCCCAGTCCGAACTCCCCGAGGGCCTGCGGCTCGTCCCGGTGACAACCCTGAAGAACGCGGTGTCCTCCCTGGTCGCCCTGGAGCAGGGCAAGGGCTCCGTACCCGGTTGCTAGGCCTGGCCCAGGGACGTGAGGGCCGGCCGCGAGGGAGCGGCGAGGCGCAGACCGACCTCCACCAGGGTCCAGCCGAGGCGGGCACGGAGGTCACGCGGGCGCCGGGCGGCGCGGGCGAGGCGGTGGGCCTCGGCCTCGGCGCGCAGGTCGGCGGCGTGGGCGCGGTGCAGGGCGAGCCTGGTCTCGGGATGCATCGGTGGTGGCCTCTCAGTCCGTACTGATGGGGAAGAGGTGCGTGTGGATCCGTACCTGCTCGGCTTCCGGGGTGTCCGGTTCGGTGACCAGGTCGCGGTAGCCGTCGATCAGGGTGTGCATCTTCTGGACGAGCTCGGCGGCCAGGGCCGGAGTGAGCCGTAGCGTGGAATCGCTCATGTCGGAGCCCTGTGTCCAGTCCTTGGCCCAGTCGTCCCGGGTGGCGAGCCAGGCGGACAGTTCACGGGCGTGAGTGTTGGCAATCTCGTGCAGGTAGAACTCGGCCGCTCCGCGCACTTCGGGACCGGCGCCCTCGAACTCGGCGCTGTCGAAGACCAGTCCCTGGTCCACCGCCCGCCACCAGCGCTCCCGCCCCTTGCCGTGTTCCGGCGCGTCCTCGACGAAGCCGTGCGAGGCGAGTTGGCGAAGGTGGTAGCTGGTCGCCCCGCTGGACTCGCCCAGCCGCTCGGCCAGTCGGGAGGCGGTCGCCGGCCCGCCGCGCCGCAGTGCGTCCAGGAGTTGCATGCGCAGGGGATGCGCGAGGCCGCGCAGCGAGCGGGCGTCGAGATGACGCCGCTTGCGTTCTTCGTGCTCCGTCATGCGTGCAAAGATAGCGTTGCAAAGAGTTCTTTGCAACGCTATCTTTGTAAGTCGCCGTGTCGGCCGACGGCTCGTTCCGTTCCGGGGTGTCGCCGCCTCACTCGTGCAGTGCTGCCTGCTCCACGAGGGGGATGACCCGCAGCGGAACGGGGTTCTCCATGACGATCGCCGTGGAGGCCCGGACGATGCCGTCGAAGCCGACAACCCGGTCGATCACGCGCTGGAGGTCGGCGTTCGAGCGGGCCACGAGACGGCACAGCATGTCCCCGCCGCCGGTGGTCGTGTGCAGCTCCAGCACCTCGGGTACGCCCGCCAAGTGCGCCCGTACGTCGGCCCCTTGCCCCTGCCGGATCTGCAGGGTCGCGAAGGCGGTCACCGGGTAGCCGAGCGCCGCCGGATCGACCTGGGGACCGAAGCCGCGGATGACACCGTTCGACTGAAGCCGGTCCAGGCGGGCCTGCACGGTCCCCCGGGCCACCCCCAGCCGCCGGGACATCTCCAGCACCCCGACGCGCGGCTCCCGCGCCAGCAGCACGATGATCCGGCCGTCCAGACGGTCGATCGCCACTTCAGCCTCCGGAGCTGGTCATCCTGTACACAACGCCCGGCGATCCGGGCAGACCGCTGGGCATATTGCCCAGCACATACGCGAACTATTGCGCACCTTGCGGGGGAGGGCGAGGCTGCCGACATGACGCAGACCACACAGCACACTCCCGACACCGCCCGGCAGGCCGACCCCTTCCCGGTCAAGGGAATGGACGCGGTCGTCTTCGCCGTCGGCAACGCCAAGCAGGCGGCGCACTACTACTCGACCGCCTTCGGCATGCGGCTCGTCGCCTACTCCGGACCGGAGACCGGCAGCCGCGAGACCGCCTCGTACGTGCTCACGAACGGCTCGGCCCGTTTCGTCCTCACCTCGGTCATCAGGCCCGCCACCACCTGGGGGCACTTCCTCGCCGAGCACGTGGCCGAGCACGGCGACGGCGTCGTCGACCTGGCCATCGAGGTGCCGGACGCCCGGGCCGCGTACGCCTACGCGGTCGAGCACGGCGCCCGTCCGGTCGCCGAGCCGTACGAGCTGAAGGACGAGCACGGCACGGTCGTGCTCGCCTCCATCGCCACGTACGGCAAGACCCGCCACACCCTGGTCGACCGCACCGGCTACGACGGCCCCTACCTTCCGGGCTTCGTCTCCGCCGCCCCGATCGTCGAGCCGCCCGCCCACCGCACCTTCCAGGCCATCGACCACTGCGTCGGCAACGTCGAACTCGGCCGGATGAACGAGTGGGTCGGCTTCTACAACGAGGTCATGGGCTTCACGAACATGAAGGAGTTCGTGGGCGACGACATCGCGACCGAGTACAGCGCGCTGATGTCGAAGGTCGTCGCGGACGGCATGCTCAAGGTCAAGTTCCCGATCAACGAGCCCGCCGTCGCCAAGAAGAAGTCCCAGATCGACGAGTACCTGGAGTTCTACGGCGGCGCGGGCGTCCAGCACATCGCGCTCAACACCAACGACATCGTGCAGACCGTACGGACGATGCGGGCCGCCGGAGTCCAGTTCCTCGACACGCCCGACTCGTACTACGACACCCTCGGCGAGTGGGTCGGCGACACCCGCGTCCCCGTCGACACCCTGCGCGAGCTGAAGATCCTCGCCGACCGCGACGAGGACGGCTACCTGCTGCAGATCTTCACCAAGCCGGTCCAGGACCGGCCGACCGTCTTCTTCGAGATCATCGAACGGCACGGCTCGATGGGCTTCGGAAAGGGCAACTTCAAGGCCCTGTTCGAGGCGATCGAGCGGGAGCAGGACAAGCGCGGCAACCTGTAGGCGTCGCGGGACCCAGGACTCCTAGGACCGCGAACCGCCCGGCTCCCCGGCGTCGTCGGGTTCCCCGCCGTCCTCGTCCTCCCCGCCCTCCGCCCCGGCGGGCGGGGCCCCCGCCGGGGGCTCGCCCAGGGCCCTCAGCGCCTCCCGCGCCAGGGGAACCTGAAGCGGTGAGAAGTACGGGTTGATACGCAGCGCCTCTTCCAGATGCCGCCGCGCCGGCCAGCTCATGCCCAGCTCCCGCTCGATCATGCCCCGGTGGAAGGCGTACGGCGCGCTGCGGACCCCGCCCCCGTGCACCTTGTCCGTCGCCGCGGTGGCGAACTTCAGCGCCTCCGTGTCCTCCCCGTTGCGGTGCAGTGCCCAGCCCAGCGCGTCGGCCACCGCGGTCCCGGGCTGGCGCAGCCACTCCGCCCGCAGCCGTCGTACGGCGGCCCGCGCGTCGCCGTGGTCCGCCTCGAACTGCCCGAGCAGCAACTCGTCGTCCACCCCGCCCGCCGCCGAGCTCCGCACCCGCTCCCGCAGCAGGTCGTACTGCACCCGGGCCGCCTGCCCGAGCCCCAGCGACTCGTACAGCTCACCCAGCTCCAGCGCGTACTGCGGCAGCGGCTGCCTGGCCAGCGCGGCCCGGTACGCGTTCAGCGCCTCCGTCGTGCGCCCCAGCGCCGCCAGCGTCCGGGCCTCCCCGGCCTGCGCGGCCCGCTGATCGGGGTCGAGGCGCACCGCGGCCCGGAAGTGCCGCAGCGCCTCCTCCCGGTCGCCGCGCTCGAACGCGAGCTGCCCGACCCGCTCCAGCCACGCCGCCTGCTCGGCCGGGGACCGCGCCGCGGCCGCGGCGTCGGACAGGGCGGCGGCCGCGTCCTCACGCCGGCCCCGGTCGCGGTAGACGGTCGCGGCCCACGCCCGCACGGCAGGCCCGGACCGCAGCTCCAGCAGCTTGTCCAGGGTCCGCCCGGTCGCCTTGTAGTCGCCGAGCCCCGTGTACGCGTCGATCAGCTGCGGATACGTCGTCCACCGCCCGCGGTCCAGCTTCAGCGCCGCCTCGGCCCAGGTCCGTGCCGCGGGGAAGTCCCGGCGCGCGTTCGCCAGGGCCGCCATGCCCTCCAGCGCCTCCGCGTTCCCTCGCCCGCGCACCTTCAGCGAGGTGCGCAGCGCCCGCTCGGCCCGCGGGTAGCAGGATGCGGCGTCGGCGGTCCGCCGGCCCTGCTCCACGTACGCCGTCCCCAGCACCGCCCACGACCGGGCGTCCTTGGGATGCGTCCGCAGATGGGCCTCCCGCTCGCCGATCAGCGCGGCGAGGCCGGGCAGCGTGGCCGGCGCCCCGGCGGCGACCGCGGTCAGCGCCTGTGCCCCCGGTGCCGGTGCGGGCGCCGGGGGCGGCGTCGACTCCCGGGGCAGCAGCATCAACCCCCCGCCGAGCACGGCACACCCGGCGACGGAGGTGAGCAGGAACCGCCGGCCGACGCGCGGGCGCCGCCTGTCCGCCGGGTCACGGGTGTCCTGTTGGCTCTCCATGGCGATCACTGTGCGTCCCCACGACGACCACACCGCGGCATACGGCGGTCGGCGCAGACGGGGTTCACACCGATGGCCCCGGGTGCGACGCTGTGATCATGAGCCGTATCCAAGCGCGTCCCGACGAAGACACGGAAACGGCCGGCACCCTCGTGGACCGGCTCCTGAGCGGTCTGCCCGCCGAGGCCGTCCTGACGGACCCGGACGTCACGGCCTCCTACGCCAACGACATGGCGAGCTTCTGCCCGGCCGGCGCCCCGGCCGCGGTGGTCCTGCCCCGCACGGTCGACCAGGTCCGGCACGTCATGCGCACCGCCACCGAGCTGCGCGTCCCGGTCGTCCCGCAGGGCGCCCGCACCGGCCTGTCGGGCGGGGCCAACGCCTCCGACGGCTGCATCGTGCTGTCCCTGACGAAGATGGACCGGATCCTCGAGATCAACCCGGTCGACCGCATCGCCGTGGTGGAGCCCGGCGTCGTCAACGCGGCCCTCTCCCGCGCGGTCGACGCGCACGGCCTGTGCTACCCGCCGGACCCCTCCAGCTGGGAGATGTGCACAATCGGCGGCAACATCGGCACCGCCTCCGGCGGCCTGTGCTGCGTCAAGTACGGGGTGACGGCCGAGTACGTGCTCGGGCTGGACGTGGTGCTGGCCGACGGCCGCCTCATGTCCACCGGCCGCCGTACCGCCAAGGGCGTCGCCGGATACGACCTCACCCGCCTGTTCGTGGGCTCGGAAGGCTCGCTGGGCGTCGTCGTACGGGCGATCCTGGCGCTGCGCCCGAAGCCGCCCGAGCAGCTGGTGCTGGCGGCCGAGTTCGCGTCCGCGGCCGCAGCCTGCGACGCCGTGTGCCGGATCATGGCCGGCGGTCACGTGCCGTCCCTCCTCGAACTGATGGACCGTACGACGGTCAAGGCGGTCAACGACCTCGCGCACATGGGACTGCCGGAGAGCACGGAGGCGCTGCTGCTCGCGGCCTTCGACACCGCGGACCCGGCCGCCGACCTCGCCGCCGTCGGCGCGCTGTGCGAGGCGGCCGGCGCCACCCAGGTCGTACCGGCGGAGGACGCGGCGGAGTCCGAACTGCTCCTCCAGGCACGCCGGTTGTCCCTCACCGCGCTCGAGGCGGTCAAGGGCACGACGATGATCGACGACGTGTGCGTGCCCCGTTCCAGGCTGGGGGACATGCTCGAGGGGGTCGAGCGGATCGCCGAGAAGTACCGGCTCACCATCGGGGTGTGCGCGCACGCGGGCGACGGCAACACCCACCCGACCGTCTGTTTCGACGCCCAGGACCCCGACGAGTCCCGGCGCGCCCGCGAGTCCTTCGACGAGATCATGGCTCTCGGCCTGGAACTCGGTGGCACGATCACCGGCGAGCACGGCGTGGGCGTCCTGAAGAAGGAGTGGCTGGCGCGGGAGATCGGCCCGGTCGGGGTGGAGATGCAGCGGGCGATCAAGACGGCGTTCGACCCGCTGGGCCTGCTGAACCCGGGCAAGCTGTTCTGACGTCTGCCCCGCCCCTCCCGGCTCCGGCTCTCCGGACGACCGGTCACTCCCCGTCCTGCGACTCGTCCGAGGGCCACGGGTCGCACAGCCACAACTCGTCGGCCGGCGTGGGCGCGAGCAGCTCGGCCAGGCCCTCGTCGATGCCCAGCTGCTCCGCCTCCGAGCCCGGGGGCACCGCCCGCAGCGTGCGCTCCAGCCAGGCCGAGACCTGTGCCGTGGGAGCCTCCAGGAGGGCGTCCCCGTCGGGTGAGCTGAGCGCCATCAGGACGACCCCGCGCCCCTCCGTCTTCGTCGGCCACACCCGCACGTCCCCGTGCCCGGACGCCCGGAACACCCCCTCCACGAGCAGCTCGCGGGCGAAGGTCCAGCTCACCGGATGGTCCGAGCCGGTGTGGAAGGTGACGTGGACGGCGTACGGGTCGTCGGTGCGGTAGCTCAGCCGGGCCGGGACCGGGATGCTGCGCTCGGGCGACAGGATGAGTCTGACTTCCAGTTCCCGCTCAACGACTGCGTGGCGCATGGCGTGCCGTCCTCTCTCACGAAGCTCGCGAACTGCTCGTAGGGGGCCCGGCGGTGGGCCCGTACGAGTGGAGAGGGGGTGCGGCCCGGAGCATTACGCGGGTTCGCGGAACATTTTCTCCGGCCGTGTCCCGCGGGCGCCCTGATCGTGTGAAGTACGTGTACGAGGTTGCCCGGAAAGGGGCGGGTCCGGCGGGACTGGCGGTGGGGCTTGCGCCGGTCTGATAGATGTGGAGGCCCCCATTTGACCCCCGAGCAGATACGGGACGACGGACATGAGCGCCCCAACCCCGGCCCCCGGTGACGACAGGCCCCGCGAAGGGTTTTACCCGGACCCGTCCATTCCTGGATATGTCCGGTACTGGAACGGTGCCGCGTGGGTGCCCGGCACCAGCCGTCCGGCGCCCACGGACGGCGGGTCGCTCGCACCACCGACCGGCGCACCACCGGCGCACACACACGCGCCCGCGCCCGAATCGGCTTCGGCTTCGGCTTCGGCTGAGGAGACAGGCCCGTTCTTCTTCGACGAGGACCCGGTCGCCACCTCCGCCCCCTCCGCCCCCTCCGTCCCCGACGCCCGCCACGGCAGCCGGCCCGAGCCCGCGTCCGCCTGGGGCGCCGACCGGTCCCGGCAGGCCGGCTTCGGCGGCGAGCAGGACCGCCGGGTGTCCTGGGGCTCCCCGCAGGGCCCCGACCCGCGGCTGCCGGCCGGCGACCCCGCGCGGCCCGACGACCGCGCCGCCCCCACGGACGGCCCGGCGACGGCGCCGCCCGCGGGCCCGGCGCCCTCGGACGCGGGCGGCGCCGGCGGGACGTTCGTGTTCCGCCGGCCGACGGCGGGTCAGGGCGACAGCCCGGCCGGCAGCACCGCGACACCCGGCGCCTCCGCGCCGGCGGCCACTCCGCACATCCCCGGTCCCGGCGGCCCCGCCGCCGACGAGGGCACCATGACCTTCCGTGCGCTCTCCCCGCGCGCGGGGCAGCAGCACCCGGCGCCCGGGGCGCAGACCGGCGGCACGAACCCGGCGGGCCCGTCGGCGCAGGCGGGCGGCCCCGGCGCGGGCGGTCAACCGGCGTCGGCGGACGGCGGCTTCGGCGGGCCGGTGGCGGCCCGTGGAGACGCGGCGGCCGGTGGGCCGGGAGCGCCCGGCTTCGGTGCCGGGAAGGCCGCTGCCGCCCGCGCCGCGGCGTCCCAGGCCGCCCCGGCCTCGGCGGCCCTGTCCGGACCGCAGCAGGCGGCCCCGGCCTCCGGCCCGCAGTCCGCCCCGTCGGCCCGTGCGGCATCCTCCGCTCCCGCCGCCCCGTCGGCCCATGCCGCTGCTCCAGCCCCTGTCGCCCCCTCGACACCCGCCGCTTCCTCCGCCCCCTCGGCGTCCTCCGCCCCCGGTCGGCAGGCGGCGGCGCCGGCGGTGCCCCAGCAGGCCGCCGGACCCCAGCAGGAGGCGGCTTCCGCCCCGATGGCCGCCGGTTCCGGTGGCGGTCAGCCCTCGTGGGCGCAGCAGGTGCACCGGCTGGCGGGGGCGCCCGGCGACGATCAGCCCGTCACGCCCTGGAAGCCGCCGGTCGAGGACGTGTTCCAGGCGGCCGCCCGGCGGCAGTCGGAGGCCAGGCCCGCCGGGCTCGGCAAGCGGCTCACGGCCCGGCTGATCGACACCGTCGTCCTGGCCGGCGTCACCGGGGCGGCCGCCGTACCGCTCGGCACCCGGGCGCTCGACCACGTCAACGAGAAGATCGACGCGGCCAAGCTCTCCGGCGAGACCGTCACGGTCTGGCTGCTCGACGGCACGACCTCGGTGTACCTCGGCATCGTCCTGGCCGTCCTGCTCGTCTTCGGCGTCCTCTACGAGGTGCTGCCCACGGCCAGGTGGGGCCGCACCCTCGGCAAGAAGCTGCTGGGCCTGGAGGTACGGGACATCGAGGGCCACGAGCCCCCGACCTTCGGCGGAGCCCTGCGCCGCTGGCTCGTCTACAGTGTGCCCGGCCTGCTCGTGGTGGGTGTCGTGGGTGTCCTGTGGGGCCTGTTCGACCGGCCGTGGCACCAGTGCTGGCACGACAAGGCCGCGCATACGTTCGTGGCGGGATGACCGTATACGGCACCGGAGCCGGCTGATTCGGTCCCCCGTACGGCCGCTCGCCGGATGCGGAGCCGGGGGGTTCGCGGTCGACTCGGGCCATGAGCAGCGAACCGCCTCCCGGCTCCGGTCAGCAGCCACCGGAGGACGACCCGTTCAGGAAGCAGCCCCCGCCCGGCGCACCCGGCCCGGGTTCGGGCCCGCCGTCCGACGCCCCGCACGGCAGCCGGCCCCCGCCCCACCAGGGCGGCCCCTACGGCGGCGACCCCTACGGCGGCGGTCCGGGCGGCGGCGGTCCGGGCGGTCCGGGCGGAGGTGATCCCTACGGCGGCGGCGGCCCCTACGGCGGTGGTCCCGGCGGCCCCGGCGGCCCCTACGCCTCGGACCCGTTGGCCGGGATGCCGCCGCTCGCCGACAGCGGCAAGCGCACGCTGGCCCGGATCATCGACATGATCATGGTGGGCGTCGTGGTCTGGCTGCTGACCTGGGCCTTCAACGTCCGCGAGTACGAGGTGGACAGCGACAAGTTCGAGGTCGGCAGGTCCTTCGCGCAGTCGCTGGTCGCCGCGGTCCTCTACATCGCCTACGACACGATCCTGATCAGCAGGTCGGGGCAGACGCTCGGCAAGAAGTGGCTGGGCATGCGGGTGGCCAACCTGGACAACGGCGCCACGCCCTCCGTGCAGAACACACTGGTCCGCTCAGCCGTGCTGTGGATTCCGTTCGCCTTCTGCTGCGCCTGTATCTGGACCGCGATCGCGGGCGGCTGGAGCTTCTTCGACAAGCCCTACAAGCAGGGCCTGCACGACAAGGCGGCCAAGACGGTGGTCGTCAGGACCGGCTGAGGCCGCGGCGCGGCCGGTCGTGCCGGTTCGTGCTCTGTCCTGCCGGTTCGTGCCGGGCAGACGCGGAGAGACCCGGCGCGTTCGTGTCTGGACGCGCCGGGAGGGGTCAGGAAGCGGCGCGCTCGTGCACGGGCTCGGACGCCACCGAGGCGACCGAGGCCACGACGGGTGCCGGCGCCTCCCGCAGGGCGGCGACGGGCCGCGGTCCCCGGACGGCGCTCTGCCTCGGCAGCGGAACCGTCATGGCGACCAGGAGCCCGAGGGCGAGTCCCGCGATGGCGATGACCGCGATCCCCACACCCGAACTCGTCTGCGACAGCAGCAGCATGGCGAGCGTCGAGAAGATCACGGTGAACGAACCGTAGGCGAGCTGTGCGGCAGTCGGACGAGGCATGGCAATCGTGTCCTCGGAAGTGGGGGTCCACGGGGGGCGTCGGCCTGGCTTTCCGCCGATAACTGGGCGTTCCGCCGACCGACTCTAATCGGCTGCATGCCCGAGTGGAACGAACGGTAAGCGTGACCTAACCAACAGTGCCGGTGCACAGGGGGCGCACGGAGTCATGACGTCCATCAAGTGGACGGCGTCGCGCGCCTGTTCCGTTACAGTCTCGTGTCCGCAATGCGAACACCACCTCCTAATAATGCACTTGTTCTGTCCAAGTCAAGGTCTGTCTTTTCTCGTAAACCAGTAGTCAAATGTCGTCACTTGACTACACGCGTATACCGCGCGCGGACCTTAGATGATCAGGACCCCCTTGATCAGGATCCCCCTCCGCGTAGACGGGCGCGTTAGGGGAGGCATCAAGTGACGGGTAGATCCTGGACGTTCAGAACGGCAGCGACGGTCGTCGCCCTTGCGGCGGCCTCGGCCACGTTCTCTGCGTTCGCCGTGGCACAGGCCGCGGACGGCGGGTCCGCGGCGAGCGCCACGGTGGACCGGCATGATCCGCAGCCGGTCAAGACGAAGAAGCACGACCTCGACGGGCCCCTGACGAAGACTCAGGACGCGCAGCACCAGGAAGCGCTGGACCAGGTCATATCGGGCGCCGCGTCCGTCAAGGACCGCAACGGCTCGAAGGTCGTCAAGCTCAAGGGCAAGGACAAGTACGTCGAGCTGGGCCGCGAGAAGACCGACAAGATCTTCACGATCCTGGTCGAGTTCGGCGACCAGGTCGACAGCCGCTACGGCGGCACGGCGGGCCCGGCGCACAACACGATCGCCGCGCCGGACCGCAAGAAGGACAACAGCACGGCCTGGCAGGCGGACTACAACCAGGCGCACTTCCAGGACCTGTACTTCGGCACCGGCAAGAAGACCGAGTCGCTGAAGAAGTACTACGAGAAGCAGTCCTCGGGCCGCTACTCGGTCGAGGGCGAAGTGACCGACTGGGTCAAGGTCCCCTACAACGAGGCCCGCTACGGCTCCAACAAGGCCTCCACCGGCGCCTGGTACGCGGTCCAGGACGGCGTGAACGCCTGGGTCGCCGAGCGCGAGGCGGCCGGCGACACCGCCGCCGAGATCAAGACGGAACTGGCCGAGTTCGACCAGTGGGACCGTTACGACTACGACGGCGACGGCAACTTCAACGAGCCCGACGGCTACATCGACCACTTCCAGATCGTGCACGCCGGCGAGGACGAGTCCGCGGGCGGCGGCGCCCAGGGCGAGGACGCGATCTGGGCCCACCGCTGGTACGCCTTCGGCACCGACGCCGGCGCCACCGGCCCGGACACCAACAAGCTCGGCGGCACCCAGATCGGCGACACCGGCGTCTGGGTCGGCGACTACACCATCCAGCCGGAGAACGGCGGCCTGGGCGTCTTCGCCCACGAGTACGGCCACGACCTCGGCCTGCCCGACGAGTACGACACGGCCGGCGGCGAGAACTCCACCGGTTTCTGGACCCTGATGTCGTCCGGCTCCTGGCTCGGTACCGGCAAGCAGTCCATCGGCGACCTGCCCGGTGACATGAACGCCTGGGACAAGCTCCAGCTCGGCTGGCTCGACTACGACGTCGCCAAGGCGGGCGTGAAGTCCGCCCACAGGCTGGGCGTGGCGGAGTACAACACCAAGAACGCCCAGGCCCTCGTGGTCCAGTTGCCGGAGAAGGAGGTCACCACCCAGGTGGTCGCCCCGGCGCAGGGCGCCTCGCAGTGGTGGAGCGGCAGCGGCAACGACCTGCGCAACTCCCTGTCCCGCTCGGTCGACCTGACCGGCAAGACCAGCGCGAGCCTCACGCTCGACGCCTGGTGGGACATCGAGCAGGACTACGACTACCTCTACACCGAGGTCTCCACCGACGGCGCCAACTGGACGCCCGTCGACGGAACCCTGGCCGACGGCACCGCCATCCCGCGCGACGGCAGCGACAAGCCCGCCCTCACCGGCACGGTGGCCGCCTACCAGAAGCTGACGTTCCCGCTCGACGCCTACGCGGGCAAGAAGGTCGACCTGCGCTTCCGCTACGCCACCGACGGGGGCGTGGCCCAGAAGGGCTTCGCGGCCGACGAGATCACGGTGACCGCCGACGGCGCCACCGTCTTCGCCGACAACGCCGAGTCCGCTGACGCGGCCTGGACGGCGGACGGCTTCTCGCTCATCGGCGCGTCCATCACGGACGACTACGCCCAGTACTACATCGCCGAGAACCGCCAGTACGTCTCGTACGACAAGGTGTTGAAGGTCGGCCCGTACAACTACGGCTTCTCGACGACCCGTCCGGACTGGGTGGAGCACTACGCCTACCAGAACGGTCTGCTGATCTGGAAGTGGGACACCTCCCAGGCGGACGACAACACCAGCGCCCACGCGGGTGAGGGTCTGATCCTTCCCATCGACTCGCACCCGACCCCGCTGAAGTGGGCCGACGGCACCCTGATGCGCAACCGCATCCAGGCCTTCGACTCCACCTTCAGCTGGTACCCGACGGACGCGATCACGCTGCACAAGGCGGATGTCGCGACCAAGATCAAGGCGCGTGCGGGTGTCCCGGTCTTCGATGACGCCAAGTCGTCGTACTACGACGCGTCGAACCCGTACGCGGGCGTCAAGATCACTGACACCAACACCCGGATCAAGATTGTCAAGGAGCCGCTGAGCGGCTCGACGATCACGCTCCAGGTCGGACCCTCCGCGAAGTAGCCACTGTTTTCGCAGGTCAGAAGCGTATCGGCGGTGACCCCCTGGCGGGTTGCCGCCGATCGTGTTTAGGTGCGTCCTGTGGCTCTCTTATTGACACCGACTCGCACGGGGGTGTGACCGCATGGCCGCAGGAGGTTTCTGCAAGCTGCCGACCGGCAGCGTCGTGGTGGCGCTGAACCTGCCCAGTCCGGCGCCCGGCGGCGAAACCGGGGTGCGGGTGCTGGTGCACGCGGCCAACCGGGCCCGCGCGCTGACCAGGCTGCGCAATCTGGGGCTGCGCGCGATCTACCTGCGGGGCAACGCGGCCCCGCCGACGCCGGACGAGATATCCGCGGTGCTGTACCACCCGGACGGTCTCGTGTGGCGGGAGATCACCGCCTGCGAACCGACCGCCTGGCGGGCCTTCACCACCCTGGCCGGGGTGCGCCTGGCGACCCACTGACGTCCCGGTCGACCGGGGCGGGCCGCGCCGCGCCCCGGTCGAACCGGGCCGGTCCGGGAAGAAGGTCAGACGACCGGCTTCCCGGAGAGCTCGACCCCGGCCTCCCGCAGCTCATCCAGGGCCCGGCCGGTGGTGTCCTCGGCCACTCCGGCGGTGAGGTCGAGCAGGACCTGCGTGCGGAAACCCTCCCGCACCGAGTCCAGCGCGGTGGCCCGCACGCAGTGGTCGGTCGCGATGCCCACGACGTCCACCTCGTCGACGTCCCGGGCCCGCAGCCAGTCGCCGAGCGAGACCCCGTTCTCGTCGTGCCCCTCGAAGCCGCTGTACGCCGCGGCGTACGCCCCCTTGTCGAAGACGGCGTCGATCGCGCCGGAGGCGACGGCCGGGGCGAAGTTCGGGTGGAAGCCCACCCCCTCGGTGCCGGCCACGCAGTGCGCGGGCCAGGAGTGGACGAAGTCGGGGTTGTCGGCGAAGTGGCCGCCGGGGGCGATGTGGTGGTCGCGGGTCGCCACCACGTGCCGATAGCCGGCGGGCGCCTGCCCGATCAGCTCGGTGATGGCGGCGGCCACGTCGGCGCCCCCGGTCACCGCGAGGCTGCCCCCCTCGCAGAAGTCGTTCTGCACGTCAACGACGATCAAGGCGCGGCGCATGGGCGGTGTCCTTCGACTATGGGGTCGGGAGCGGAAGGGGTGCGGGCCCGGCCGATGAGCCTCCGAGCCTATTGACTTCGACGGCGGCGGGGGAGGGGGTGCGTGCTTTCCCTCACCGCGGTCGACCGGACAGGTGCTAGCTACCCGAGCGCCCGTGCACGTACTCCGTCGGGATGACGGGTTCGCCGCGGGAGAGCTGGGTCGCCGACAGCGGCAGGTTGCCGCGGGCGGCCGTGTGCCGCTCGCGGGGCACGTCGAGCGGTTCGCGCGCGACGACCTCGCCGCCCTTGACGAGCTCGACCAGCAACTGGCGGTCGGCGAGTTCGGCCGGTACCGGCCCGGTGCCGACGACCTCCGCCTCCGCCACCCCGTGCGCGTCCAGACGACGCGCGGCCCACTTGCGGCCGCCGACGGACGTCTTGCCGCCGGTGGACTTCTTCGCCACCGACACCAGCGGTGCCTTCGGGTCGGCCGTCTCCGCGCGCGCGACCAGCTTGTAGACCATCGACGCCGTCGGGTGGCCGGAGCCGGTCACCAGCTGGGTGCCGACGCCGTACGCGTCCACGGGCGCCGCGGCCAGCGAGGCGATCGCGTACTCGTCGAGGTCCGAGGTCACGATGATCTTCGTGCCGGTCGCGCCCAGCTCGTCCAGCTGCTGCCGCACCCGGTGCGCGACGAGCAGCAGGTCGCCGGAGTCGATGCGGACCGCGCCCAGCTCGGGCCCGGCGACCTCGACGGCCGCCCGGACGGCCTCGGTGACGTCGTACGTGTCCACGAGGAGGGTGGTGCCCCGGCCCAGCGAGTTCACCTGCGCCTGGAAGGCGTCCCGCTCGTGGTCGTGCAGCAGGGTGAAGGCGTGCGCGCTCGTCCCGACCGTCGGGATGCCGTAACGGAAACCGGCCGCGAGGTCGGAGGTGGTGGTGAAGCCGCCGACGTACGCGGCCCGCGCGGCGGCGACCGCGGCCAGCTCGTGCGTGCGCCGGGCGCCCATCTCGATCAGCGGGCGGCCGCCGGCGGCGGCGGACATGCGGGAGGCCGCGGCGGCGATCGCCGAGTCGTGGTTGAGGATGGACAGGATCACGGTCTCCAGGAGCACGCACTCCGCGAAGGTGCCCTCCACTCGCAGGATCGGCGAGCCGGGGAAGTACACCTCGCCCTCGGGGTAGCCCCAGACGTCACCGCCGAAGCGGTAGGAGGCGAGCCACTCGAGGGTCTGCTCGTCGACGATCTGCCGCTCGCGCAGGAAGCCGAGGACGCCCGCGTCGAAACGGAAGTTCTCCACGGCGTCCAGCACCCGGCCGGTCCCCGCGACGACGCCGTAGCGGCGCCCGTCCGGCAGTCGCCGGGTGAAGGCCTCGAACACGCTGCGCCGCTCGGCGGTGCCCGCCTTGAGAGCGGCCTGCAGCATGGTGAGCTCGTACTGGTCCGTGAAGAGTGCCGTCGAGGGAACGTCCACCGGCAGGCCAAGGTCCGCTGTGTTCATGACCACGGATACTACCCCCATTTCGTCACTCTGACGATTTGGTCCGCCGGGCGGGTGCGGGAACCCGTTCGCGGGACAGTTCACGAGCCCGTTTGTGCGACCACCCCCCTGCGGTGGCAGCATGGGCTCTGTGACGTCACCCGCTCCCCTTGAGATCGAACGCACCGAGTCGGCGGAGGAGGTCTTCGCCGTACCCGAGCCGGACGTCCCCTGGGTCACGATCGTGCACAACGACCCGGTCAACCTCATGAGCTACGTGACGTACGTCTTCCAGACGTACTTCGGCTACACGAAGGACAAGGCCACCAAGCTCATGATGGACGTCCACCACAAGGGCCGCGCGGTCGTCTCCAGCGGCAGCCGCGAAGAGATGGAACGCGATGTGCAGGCCATGCACGGCTACGGTCTGTGGGCCACCCTCCAGCAGGACCGGAAGTAGCGATATCCCCTGATGCCAGGACACTTCGAACCGCTCCCCGGCGGCGGCGCGGCCGTCGCCCTCGACGACGTCGAGATCTCCATCATCCGCTCGCTGGCCGTCCAGCTCCTGGAGCTCATCGGCCCCGGCCCCGCCGAGGAGACCCCCGAGGACCCGCTCGCCGAGCTGTTCGCCGAGGGTCCGAGCGAACCGCCCGCCGACCCGGTGCTGCGCCGCCTCTTCCCCGACGCCTACGGCGACCCGGAGGCGACCCCGGGACCTCAGGCTGCCGAGGAGCAGCGGGCGCATTCGTCCGAGTTCCGCCGCTACACCGAGAATGACCTGCGGGCCGGCAAGCGGGAGAGCGCCCTCGCGGTGATCCGCTCCCTCGACGTCCTGATGTCCGCCGGTGACGGCGGGGCGGTCCTGAAGCTGGCGCCGGAGGAGTCGAAGCAGTGGCTCGGCGCCCTCAACGACCTGCGGCTGGCCATCGGTTCCCGGCTGGACATCAGCGACGAGGACGACACCGACCTCCTCTACCGGCTCCCGGACGAGGACCCGCGCAAGCCGATGGTGATGGCCTACCTGTGGCTGGGCGGCCTTCAGGAGTCGCTCGTCGCGACGCTTATGCCCTGACTCCTCCCGTTGTCGACACCGTGGAGCGTTCGCTCAGCGGACGCTCAAATCCGGATAACGATCGGGTCACCGGTGCGGCCGTTTATGCGGGCGCGGGATCGGTTTGTCCGCTTCTCCCTGTGGCGTGCGCCACACGCCAAGCCGGTGATCACCGCTGCGCCCGTGATAGATCTTCACGACCGCCCGGCCGACACCACCCATGTCCGGCCGGGTGCGCCACCGAGCCGGCAACCGCCGGCCAGGCACGAAGCTCCACCTATCCGGGGGGATCGGAACCCGATCCGACGCCATGGGACTGGCGCGGACCGGCATGGAGAAAGGCGCACCAGACATGACCTCATCGCAGGTCGGTAAGGCACACGACGGCAGTGAGGCCGTGAGCGGCGACGCCCCAGAAGAGGGGTACGAGCGAGGGCTCGGAAGCCGCCAGGTCCAGATGATCGCGATCGGCGGCGCCATCGGCGTCGGCCTGTTCCTCAACGCCGGGGCCAACATCGCCAAGGCGGGCCCCAGCCTCATCCTGATGTACGCCCTCGCGGGCGTGATCATCTTCTTCATCATGCGGGCGCTCGGCGAACTGCTGCTCTACCGCCCGGTCTCGGGCTCCTTCGCGGAGTACTCCCGAGAGTTCCTCGGCCCGTTCTTCGGCTACTTCACCGCCTGGACGTACTGGCTGATGTGGGTGGTCACCGGCATGGCGGAGCTGACCGCCGCCGCCATCTACATCAACTACTGGTTCCCCTCGGTCCCCCAATGGGTGTCGGCCCTGGTGTTCCTGATCGTCCTCTTCGTGGCCAACCTGATCTCGGTGAAGGTGTTCGGCGAGATCGAGTTCTGGGCCTCGATGGTCAAGGTCACCGCCCTCATCGGCATGATCGTCATCGGTCTGGGCGTCCTCACCTTCGGCTTCAGCTCCGCCGGTGACACGGCCGCCGTCGCCAACCTCTGGCAGTTCGACGGCTTCTTCCCCAAGGGCATCGGCTCGTCCCTGATGACCCTTCAGGGCGTCATGTTCGCCTACCTCGCCGTCGAACTGGTCGGCGTCACGGCCGGCGAGTCCGAGAACCCCGAGAAGACGCTCCCGAAGGCGATCAACACCCTCCCGTGGCGCATCGCCCTCTTCTACGTCGGCGCCCTCACGGTCATCCTCTGCGTCGTGAAGTGGACGGAGTTCGCCCCCGGCGTCAGCCCCTTCGTCGCGGCCTTCGCGAAGATCGGCATCCCGGCCGGCGCGGCCATCGTCAACTTCGTCGTCCTCACCGCCGCCCTGTCCTCCTGCAACTCGGGCATGTACTCCACCGGCCGGATGCTGCGCAACCTCGCGGACAACGGCGAGGCGCCGCGCGGCTTCAGCAAGCTGTCGGCCACCAAGACCCCGGCCCTCGGCATCACGGTCTCCGTCGCCTTCATGGGCATCGGCGTCGTCCTGAACTACGTCGTCCCGGAGAAGGCCTTCGGCTACGTCACCTCGGTGGCCACCGCGGCCGGCATCTGGACCTGGCTGATGATCCTGATCAGCCACGTCCTGTACCGCCGCGCGGTCGAGGCCGGCCGCCTGCCCGCCTCGTCCTTCCCCGCCCCGGGCGGCGCGGTGTGCTCGTACGTCGCCATCGCCTTCCTCCTCTTCGTCACCGGCCTGATCGCCTACGACGCCGACTCCCGGGTCTGTCTCTACGTGATGGCAGGCTGGGCCGCCGCCCTCGGTATCGGCTGGGCGGTCCTCAAGAGCCGCAACCCCCGGATCGCCGAGCGCCGCGAACCGGAACTGGAGAACGTCGGCTGATCCACCCGGGACATCCGGCATCCGGGCAGCCCCGTACCACCCACCGGTACGGGGCTGCGCCTCTGTTTATCCTGACCAGCATGCTGACCATCACCCAGGCCCTGTTCGACCAGATCGTCGCCCACGCGCGCGAGGACCACCCCGACGAGGCGTGCGGCGTGGTCGCGGGCCCGGAGGGCACGGACCGCCCCGAGCGCTTCATCCCCATGCTGAACGCCGCCCGCTCGCCCACGTTCTACGAGTTCGACTCCCAGGACCTCCTCAAGCTGTACCGCGAGATGGACGACCGCGACGAGGAACCGGTGATCGTCTACCACTCGCACACGGCGACCGAGGCCCACCCCTCCCGCACCGACATCTCCTACGCCAACGAGCCCGGCGCCCACTACGTCCTCGTCTCCACCGCGGACACCGACGACGCCGGCCCGTTCCAGTTCCGCTCGTTCCGGATCGTGGAGGGAGAGGTCACGGAGGAGGAGGTCAGGGTGGTGGAAACATACTGATCTCGTACCTCGGATGAAATGTGTCCGAAGAGTGAGATCACATTCCGGGGGCCGGACCGGGAATCGATACGATGAGCCCATGGTTCTCCACGACGTGAGCGAGAAGACGCCGGGCACGCTGCTCGTGGCGCGGCTGCACGTCGACCTGTGCAGGCTCGCCAGCGCCATCTGTTGACGCCGGCCCCGCCGCCGTACGGCCCGTGAGCCGCGGCGACCGCCCACCCCGCGTACGACCACGCGCCCGTGCCGTTGCCGCGCGCCCACCGACCAGACACCACCGACAGGAGCCCTGAGCCATGGCCATCGAGGTCCGCATCCCGACCATCCTCCGCCAGTACACCGACGGCAAGAAGGCGGTGGAGGGCACCGGAGAGACCCTCGCCGATCTCTTCACCGACCTCGAGAGCCGGCACACGGGCATCCAGGCCCGCATCGTGGACGGCGGCGAACTGCGCCGCTTCGTCAACGTCTACCTCAACGACGAGGACGTCCGCTTCCTCGACGGCATCAGCACCAAGCTCGCCGACGGCGACAACGTGACGATCCTGCCGGCCGTGGCCGGCGGCATGGCCTGATCGGCCGTCGCGCCCTCATGCGTTACGACTCCCCGCTGGCCGCGGTCGGCAACACCCCCCTGGTGCGCCTGCCGCGGCTCTCGCCGTCCGCCGACGTCCGGATCTGGGCCAAGCTCGAGGACCGCAACCCGACCGGCTCGGTCAAGGACCGCCCGGCCCTGCACATGATCGAACAGGCGGAGAAGGACGGCCGCCTGACCCCCGGCTGCACGATCCTGGAACCGACCTCCGGCAACACCGGCATCTCCCTGGCCATGGCGGCCAAGCTCAAGGGCTACCGCATGGTCTGCGTGATGCCCGAGAACACCTCGCAGGAACGCCGTGACCTGCTCGGCATGTGGGGCGCCGAGATCATCTCGTCCCCCGCCGCGGGCGGCTCCAACACCGCCGTACGCGTCGCCAAGGAGATCGCCGCCGAACATCCCGACTGGGTGATGCTCTACCAGTACGGCAACCCGGACAACGCCGGCGCCCACTACGCCACCACCGGTCCGGAGATCCTCGCCGACCTGCCGTCGATCACCCACTTCGTCGCGGGTCTCGGCACCACCGGCACCCTCATGGGCGTCGGCCGCTTCCTGCGCGAGAACAAACCGGACGTCAGGATCGTCGCCGCCGAGCCGCGCTACGACGACCTGGTCTACGGCCTGCGCAACCTCGACGAGGGCTTCGTACCGGAGCTGTACGACGCCTCTGTCCTGACCACCCGCTTCTCCGTCGGCTCCGCGGACGCGGTCACCCGCACCCGCGAGCTGCTCCAGCAGGAGGGCATCTTCGCCGGTGTCTCCACCGGAGCCGCCCTGCACGCGGCGATCGGCGTCGGCAACAAGGCCGTCAAGGCGGGCGAGAGCGCGGACATCGCGTTCGTCGTGGCCGACGGCGGCTGGAAGTACCTCTCCACGGGCGTCTACACGGCGGCCACCACGGAAGAGGCCATCGCGGCAGTACAGGGACAGCTCTGGGCGTGAGCCAGAGCCCGGCTCAGCGGGCGAGGTGACGGACCTGGTCCCACAGGACCGGGTCCACCACTCCCACCCGGCGCCGGAAGTCCCGCACCGGGACCTCGCGCAGCTCGTCCGTCTCCAGGAAACTGGCGCGGCCCTCGGCGTCCCCCACGGCACCCGGCGGCAACGGGATCACCCCGGGCCGCTCGCCGTGGTACTTGCTGGTGATCTTCGCGACGGTCACCCGCCGCCCGCGCACCGCGAGGACCAGACACGGCCGGTCCTTGGCCCGCGCCGCGCCCGTCACCCCTCCGCGCGCGGCGCCTCTCGACCCCCGGCCGTCCTCGAAGGGCACGTTCGCCCACCAGATCTCCGCCGCCCGCGGCGCACCCGCCCGTCCGCGCGGCCCCTCGGGGCGCCCCGGCGGCCTGCTCCTGCGACCGCCCGGCCGGTGCCCCCGACCCCAGCCGTCGACTAGCGTGGCAACCAGGGCGAGCAGCACCACCGCCACGAGCGCGAGCCACCAGGACGTGTCCATGCGGATGACGTTACCGGCGCGCGATCCCCATCGCGCGCCCTCTCTCACACCTCATGCACTCCTCTTCCAGCCGAACCGGTGACAGCACAGGTGAGTTCGCACACAACAGCCCTTGGTGGAGGAGCGACCCAAGGTTTTGCGCCTTACGCTCGACGGACCGCACGACCCCCGTCTCCTTTCCAGAAAAGTTCCCCGCCCGCGGAGGTTTCCGCTTTATGAAGCTCACCGTCGTCGGCTGCTCGGGGTCGTTCCCGTCCGCGGAATCGGCCTGCTCGAGCTACCTCCTCGAGGCCGACGGCTTCCGGCTGCTTCTCGACATGGGCAACGGTGCCCTGGGCGAGTTGCAGCGCCACTGCGGTCTCTACGACCTCGACGCGATCTTCCTCAGCCATCTGCACGCCGACCACTGCATCGACATGTGCGCCTACTTCGTCGCGCGCTACTACCGGCACGACGGAGGCCGCTGCGACCCGATCCCCGTCTACGGCCCCGAGGGCACGGAACACCGGCTGACCACGGCCTACGCCGACACCCCCACCGCCTCCTCCATGAGCGAGGTCTTCGACTTCCACACGGTCAAGCCGTCCACCTTCGAGATCGGCCCGTTCACGGTGCACACGGAGCGGGTGGCCCATCCCGTGGAGGCGTACGGCATCCGCGTCGAGCACGGTGGGAAGACCCTGACCTACTCCGGCGACACGGGCGTCAGCGCCGCGCTGGACGACCTCGCCCGCGACAGCGACCTGTTCCTGTGCGAGGCGGCGTTCACGCACGGCAAGGAGAGCATCCCCGACCTGCACCTCAACGGCCGCGAGGCGGGAGAGACGGCGGCCCGGGCAGGAGCCCGCCGGCTGGTCCTCACCCACATCCCCCCGTGGACCGACCCGCGGGTCAACCTCGCCGACGCGCGCGCGGTCTTCGACGGCCCGGTGGAACTGGCGACGCCGAGGGTGTCGTACGAGATCTAGGCGCTACGACGTGAAAGGCCCCCGGAGCCGTACGACTCCGGGGGCCTTCGTCATGCCGTGGGGCTCACGCCTTGGTGAGGTCCTCCAGCTCCTCCTCGGGCTCGCGGCCCGGGGTGGGGAGGTTGAACCTGATGATGGCGAAGCGGAAGACGGTGTAGTAAATCGCGGCGAAGGCCAGGCCGATGGGGATGATGAGCCATGGCTTTGTGGCCAGGTTCCAGTTGAGGGCGTAGTCGATGAAGCCGGCGGAGAAGTTGAAGCCCGCGTGGACTCCCAGCCCCCAGGTGACCGCCATGGAGACAGCGGTCAGCACGGCGTGGATCACGTAGAGGAGCGGGGCGATGAACATGAACGAGAACTCGATCGGCTCGGTCACGCCGGTCACGAACGACGTCAGGGCGAGCGAGATCATCATGCCCAGCACGGCCTTGCGGCGCTCCGGGCGAGCCGTGTGCGCCATGGCCAGCGCGGCGGCCGGCAGGCCGAACATCATGATCGGGAAGAAGCCGGACATGAACATCCCGGCAGTCGGGTCACCGGCGAGGAAGCGGCTGTAGTCGCCGTGGACGACCTGGCCGGCGGCGTCGGTGAAGTCACCGAGCTGGAACCAGGCCACCGTGTTCACGAACTGGTGCATACCGACGGGGATCAGCGCACGGTTGATGAGACCGAAGAGAGCGGCGCCGAAGGAACCCAGACCGGTCATCCACTCGCCGAAGTTTCCGATGCCCTCGCCGATGGGTTCCCAGACCAGCCCGAAGAAGACACCGACGACGATGCCGACGAACGCCATGATGATCGGAACGAGTCGGCGGCCGTTGAAGAACCCGAGCCAGTCGACCAACTTCGTACGGTGGAACCTCTGCCAGAGGACCGCGGAGAGCAGACCCATGAGGATGCCGCCGAGGACACCGGGGTTGTTGTAAGTCGCGACCAGGTCCGCGCCCTTGGTGACTTGGGCCTCGGTCACGGGGAATGCCTCGAGGACCTTGCTGTAGACCAGGAAGCCCACCAGCGCGGCGAGGGCGGTCGAGCCGTCGGCCTTCTTGGCGAAGCCGATGGCGACACCGATGCAGAAGAGCATCGGGAGGTTGCCGGTGATCGCGCCGCCTGCCTTGTCGAAGACCAAGGCGACTTTGTCCCAGCCGAGGCCGTCGGCCCCGAAGACGTCTGGCTGGCCGAGCCTGACTATAAGACCCGCCGCCGGCAGCACGGCGATCGGGAGCTGCAGGCTTCGGCCGACCTTCTGCAGGCCCTGGAGCAGGCCGGATCCCCGCTTCTTCGCGGGTGCCGCCGGTGTCGCGGTGGCGGAGCTCATACTTCCTCCATCGGGTGGTGGTCTACACCACTCAGTGGTGTAGACCATGTTGTAGCACGGTGAAGGCGATATAAGGAACCCGCGAATTCTGCAACCGGAGCACTACGCTCCGTGCCGGTCCGCAGACGCCCGCGAGCCTGCGAACAGGCATGACAAAGGCCCCCGAACCGATGGTCCGAGGGCCCAACTTCCCGCTGACGTCAGACCTTTGTGACGTCCTCCACCTCGTCCGCGGGCTCACGCCCCGGCGTCTTCAGATCGAACTTCGTGATCGCGAAGCGGAAGACCGCGTAGTAGACGACGGCGAAGCACAGCCCGATCGGAATCATCGCCCACGGTTTCGTCGCCAGATTCCAGTTGATGACGTAGTCAATCAGACCCGCCGAGAAGCTGAAACCGTCGTGCACACCCAGCCCCCACGTCACGGCCATCGACACACCCGTCAACACCGCGTGCACCACGTACAACAGCGGTGCGACGAACAGGAACGAGTACTCGATCGGCTCGGTGATGCCCGTGACGAACGAGGTCAGCGCCACCGACGTCATCAGGCCCCCGATCTCCTTGCGCCGGTCGGGCCGGGCGCAGTGCGTGATGGCGAGGGCGGCAGCGGGCAGCGCGAACATCATGATCGGGAAGAAGCCCGACGTGAACTGCCCCGCGTTCGGGTCGCCCGCCAGGAACATGTTGATGTCACCGTGCACCACCGTGCCGTCCGGCTTGGTGTAACTGCCGAACTGGAACCAGATGGGCACGTTCAGGAACTGGTGCAGCCCGATCACCAGCAACGCGCGGTTCGCCAGACCGAACACGCCCGAACCCCACGCGCCCGCGTCGCTCAGCCAGTCACTGAAGCTCTCCAGCCCGTCGCCGATGGGCGGCCAGATCCACAGACACACGGCCGCGAACGCGATCGCCACGAACGCCATGATGATCGGCACCAGCCGGCGGCCGTTGAAGAACCCGAGCCAGTCGACCAGCTTCGTACGGTGGAAACGGGCCCAGAGGAACGCGGCGAGCAGACCCATGACGATGCCGCCGAAGACGCCCGGATTCTGGTAGGTGAAGACGGTCACCGTGCCGTCGGTCAACTGGCAGCCCGTCCCGACGGGCTTCGACCCCTCCGCGCAGTCCTCGGGGAACTGCCGCAGCACGTTGAAGTAGACGAGGAAGCCGGCCACCGCCGCGAGGGCCGTCGAACCGTCCGCCTTCTTCGCCATGCCGATGGCGACACCGACGCAGAACAACAGGGGCAGACCGAGACTGCTGTCGAGCAGCGCGCCGCCCGCGCCCACCATCACCTTCGAGACGTCCGACCACCCCAGCCCGTCGTCCCCGAACACATCCGGCTGACCGAGACGGGTGAGGATGCCGGCGGCCGGCAGCACGGCGATGGGGAGCTGAAGACTGCGCCCCATCTTCTGCAGCCCCTGGAACACCTTGTGCCAGCGGGCCCGCCCGGGGCTCACGCCACCGTCGGCGGTGGCGGCGCTGTCGGCGCTCATCGAACTCCTCCCGGCGGGGCCCGCGTTTGGCTACCGTCCACCAGGTGGTGTAGACCAGTCGGCGCACGGTTTTCTGTCGTGCACGCCATCCTTCGGCACCCACGACAGGACCGCTCGCGAAGATGGGCCAACTGTGGGTTACTGCGAAAAAGCGGTTCGGATCAGGGAGACAGAGCATGGCCACCAAGGCTGAGAAGATCGTTGCCGGGCTCGGCGGCATCGACAACATCGAAGAGGTCGAGGGCTGCATCACCCGCCTCCGGACCGAGGTCGTGGACGCGAGCAAGGTCGACGACGCCGCGCTCAAGGCCGCCGGCGCACACGGCGTCGTCAAGATGGGCACCGCCATCCAGGTCGTCATCGGCACCGACGCCGACCCGATCGCCGCGGAGATCGAGGACATGATGTGAGCCACGCGCCCCCCGGGGCCGCCCGCTCACCCCGAAGGGGCTCCTCCCACCGCGGGAGGAGCCCCTTCCGCATCTACCACTAGGCTCGTCGCCATGTCTCGAATCGACGGCCGCACCGCCGAACAACTCCGCCCGATCACCATCGAACGCGGCTGGAGCAAGCACGCCGAGGGCTCCGTCCTCGTCTCCTTCGGCGACACCAGGGTCTTCTGCACCGCCTCCGTGACCGAAGGCGTCCCGCGCTGGCGCAAGGGCAGCGGCGAAGGCTGGGTCACCGCCGAGTACTCCATGCTCCCGCGTGCCACCAACACCCGCGGCGACCGCGAATCCGTCCGCGGCAAGATCGGCGGCCGCACCCACGAGATCAGCCGCCTCATCGGCCGCTCCCTCCGCGCCGTCATCGACTACAAGGCGCTCGGCGAGAACACCATCGTCCTCGACTGCGACGTCCTCCAGGCCGACGGCGGCACCCGCACCGCGGCCATCACCGGCGCGTACGTCGCCCTCGCCGACGCCGTCGCCTGGGCCCAGGGCAGGAAGCTCATCAAGGCCGGCCGCCAGCCCCTCACCGGCACGGTCAGCGCGGTGTCGGTCGGCATCGTCGGCGGAGTCCCGCTCCTCGACCTCTGCTACGAGGAGGACGTGCGCGCCGACACCGACATGAACGTCGTCTGCACCGGCGACGGCCGCTTCGTCGAGGTCCAGGGCACCGCCGAAGCCGAACCCTTCGCCCGCGAGGAACTCAATTCCCTCCTCGACCTGGCCGTCGCCGGCTGCACCGACCTGGCCGCCGTCCAGCGCGCGGCACTCGAGACGACCGTCGAGAAGTAGCGGTTCCCGCGCAGCAGTGCTTCTCGAAAAGTCCCACCGAGTAAAGGACGCACCAAGAAGGGCGGCCGTACGGGGCAACCCGGCCGCCCACCCCCGCGTCCCTACGAATACGGGCGCACGGCACACCACCGTGCGCCCGGCCGGCAACGGGGGCCGTTGGGCCTGCCCAGGGGAGGAACACAGTCATGTCCGCGAGTCGCCGTCGAGGCCGCCGCTCCGCCATCGCCGCCGCCCTGGCGGCCGTCGCGCTCACCACCGGTCTCACCACCGGCTGCGACGCCGTCAACAAGGCCCTGGACTGCGTCCAGACCGCAGACGTCATCGCCGACAGCGTCACCGACCTCCAGCAGGCCGTGGAGAACGCCTCCAACGACCCGACACAGCTCGACCAGTCGCTCAACTCCATCGAGAAGAACCTCGACAAGATAGGCGACAAGACGGACAACGCCGACGTCAACAAGGCCGTCGACGGCCTCGGCAAGGCGGTCGACAACGTCCGTACGTCCATCAAGAACGGCGACGAGACCCCCGATCTCAGCCCCGTCACCGACGCGGCCGGCGAACTGACGAAGGTCTGCACCCCGTAACCGGCCGCCCGGGCGACTGGCGATACTGGACCCCATGACCCGCCTGATCCTCGCCACCCGCAACGCCGGAAAGATCACCGAACTCAGGTCGATCCTCGCCGACGCAGGCCTGCCCCACGACCTCGTCGGCGCGGACGCCTACCCCGAGATCCCCGACGTCAGGGAAACGGGCGTCACCTTCGCCGAGAACGCCCTGCTGAAGGCCCACGCGCTGGCCCGGGCGACCGGACTGCCCGCCGTCGCCGACGACTCCGGCCTCTGCGTCGACGTCCTGAACGGCGCCCCCGGCATCTTCTCCGCCCGCTGGGCCGGCCGCCACGGCGACGACAAGGCCAACCTCGACCTGCTCCTCGCCCAGCTCTCCGACATCGACGACGAACACCGCGCCGCCCACTTCGCCTGCGCGGCGGCCCTCGCCCTGCCGGACGGCACGGAACGGGTGGTCGAGGGCCGCATGCCCGGCGTACTGCGCCACACCCCCACCGGCACGAACGGCTTCGGATACGACCCGATCCTCCAGCCGGACGGCGAGTCCCGCACCTGCGCCGAACTGACCCCGGCGGAGAAGAACGCGATCAGCCACCGGGGGAAGGCGTTCCGGGGGTTGGTGCCGGTGGTGCGGGAGTTGGTGAGCTGAGATCGCGAAAAAGCCTCGCACCTCTGAATCCAAGGTGCGAGGCTTCCTGTTTCTTCGGTACGCCCGGTCGGATTCGAACCGACAGACACAACCACCTAAAGATTGCCGCTCAGCCGTTGGCGTACGGGCGCCTGCGGGCTCATGCTACCCGCCGAGGCTCGCTCATGGTCGAGGGGTATTCGGACCCTCCGGCCACCAGACGGTGGTGACGGCGCGGCGGTTGGGGCGAGTGGGTGCTCAGATCCCCAGGTCCTTGATGATCTTCGCTACGTGGCCCGTCGCCCGGACGTTGTACAGGGCCCGGTCGACCTTGCCCTCCTCGTCCACGACGACCGTGGAGCGGATGACGCCCATGTACGTCTTGCCGTAGTTCTTCTTCTCGCCGTAGGCGCCGTAGGCCTCGGTGGCGGTCTTGTCGGGGTCCGCGAGGAGCGTGATCCTCAGGGACTCCTTCTCGCGGAACTTGGCGAGCTTCTCGGGCTGGTCGGGCGAGATGCCGATGACGTCGTAGCCCGCGCCGGCCAGCAGTTCCAGGTTGTCCGTGAAGTCGCAGGCCTGCTTCGTGCAGCCGGGGGTCAGAGCCGCGGGGTAGAAGTAGACGATGACCTTGCGGCCCTTGTGGTCGGCCAGCGAGACCTCGTTGCCGTCGGCGTCGGGCAGGGTGAAGGCGGGGGCCGTGTCCCCGGGCTGGAGTCGCTCCGTCATCGGTCCTGGTCTCCTTGTGCGAGCAAAAGCAAAAGAACGGGTGCCGAGTCCGAGCCTAACCGGGGGTCCTGACAGTGCGGCCCGGCCCTGAGCTGACAGACTGTCCGCACCAAGCATCAGCAGACTTCGGAGGCCGTACGGTGGCGGACACGTCGGACACGAGAACCCCGGCGCAGATCGAGGCGGACATCACGCGCCGCCGCGAGCTGCTGGCCGAGACGCTCGACGAGATCGGGGTGCGGGTGCACCCGAAGACGATCGTCGGGGACGCCAAAGCCAAGGTCGTCTCCAACATCGACCACACGCTCGGGCGCGCCTACGTCGGCGTCAACCGCGTGGTGAGTGACGTCAAGGGACAGTTCGTCGACGAGAAGGGCGCGCCGAGGCTGGAGCGGGTCGTGCCGGTCGCCGCGCTCGCGGTGATCGGGGTGGTGGGACTGCTCGCGCTGGGCACCCGGCGCCGTAAGAGCTGACCCGACGGCGTCCGTACCCGGCCGAGGCAGGTAAATTCGACGCGTGAGCGCCAACAGGAACGATTCCAGCCCCCAGCACGACAAGCTGCCCATCCGGATGCTGCACGACCGTGTGCTCGTGCGGCAGGAGACCGGCGAGGGTGAGCGGCGTTCGGGGGGCGGCATCCTGATTCCGGCCACCGCGGCGGTCGGCCGGCGGCTGGCCTGGGCCGTGGTCGTCGCGGTGGGCCAGAACGTGCGGACCGTGGAGCCGGGTGACCGGGTGCTGTACGACCCGGAGGACCGGGCCGAGGTCGAGGTGCGGGGCATCGCGTACGTGCTCATGCGCGAGCGTGACCTGCACGCGGTGGCCGCGGACCGGTTCGAGGGGTCCGAGGACTCGACGGGGCTGTACCTGTAGATCGACGGCTGGAGGGGCCGGTGACTATGGTCACCGGCCCCTCCAGCCGTTTTCTTGCTACCTTCGAAGGAGACCCGACGAGACGCGCCGTACCGGGACGCAGGCAAAGACGACGCATGGCCCGCACCCGCCCGTCTCGGAGGTTTCAGTCATGGCCTGGGTTCTGCTCGTCGTCGCCGGTCTGCTCGAGGTCGGCTGGTCGATCGGGATGAAGTACACCGACGGTTTCACCCGGCCGGTGCCGAGCGTGCTCACCGGCGCGGGCATCGTGGCCAGCATGCTGCTGCTGTCGTACGCCGCGAAGTCGCTGCCCATCGGCACCGCCTACGGCGTGTGGGTGGGCATCGGGGCGGCCGGGGCGGCGGTGCTCGGCATGGTGGTGCTGGGGGAGCCGGTGACCGCCGCCCGGATCTTCTTCGTGTCGCTGCTGCTGGTCGCCGTCGTGGGGCTGAAGGCGACCTCGGGGCACTGAACCGGTCAGCGTCTTCTCGGTGCGGTGCTCAGTGTCCCCGCCACCGTGCCCTGCGTGGTGCCGGTCGTCCCTCCGGTGCTGCCGCCGGTCGTGCCGTCCGTGGTGCCGCCGTCGGTCGTCGTCCCGCCGGTGGTGCCCCCGTCGGTGGTGCCGCCGTCCGTGGTGCCGCCGTCGGTCGTGGTGCCGCCCGTGGTGCCGCCCGTCGTCGTTCCGCCGGTGGTGCCGTCGGTCGTGCCGCCCGTGGTGGGCGACGCGGTGCCGCCGGTGGTCGTGCCGCCCGTGGTGGGTGACGCGCCGGTGGTGCCGCCGCCGGTGGTCGTGGCGCCGGTCGTCGGGTCGTCGTCCTGGTCGCCCTCGCCGGGATCCGTCTCGGGGGCGGAGGGTGACTCCTGGACCTGGTCGGCACCCGGCTGGAGCCGGAGGTCGAAGTCGCCGACCGGCTTGCCCTTCAGGGCGTCCTTGGTGAACTGGGCCCAGATCTCGGCGGGCGCCCCGCCGCCGTTGACGCGTTGCAGGCCCATCGCGCCGTACAGCGACTTGTGGGCCGCGGTGTCCGGGTCCTGGCCCATGACGGAGACGACGGTGGCGAGTTCGGGCGTGTAGCCGGCGAACCAGGCCGCGGTGTCCTCCTCGGCGGTGCCCGTCTTGCCGGCCGCGGGGCGGCCGGCGGCCAGGGCGGCGGTCGCGGTGCCGTTCTCGACGACGCTGCGCAGGACCGAGGTGGTGGTGTCGGCGGCCTCGCGGCTGACGGCCTGGTCGGTCTTCCGCGCGGGCAGTACCGCCGTGTCCCTGCCCTCCTTGGTGATCTTCTCGATCATGCGGTAGGTGCCGCGCCGGCCGTGGTTGGCGAGCGTGGCGTACGCCTCCGCCATCTCCAGGACGCTGGCGGTGGACGGGCCGAGCGCGATGGACGGGGACGCGGTCAGGTCGGGGGTGTCGGCCGGGATGCCGAGGTCGATCGCGGTCTGCTTGACCTTGTCGGAGCCGACGTCGACGGCCATCTGCGCGTACACCGAGTTGACCGACTTGTCGGTGGCCTCC
Source organism: Streptomyces sp. NBC_00289 (assembly GCF_041435115.1). NCBI lineage: Bacteria > Bacillati > Actinomycetota > Actinomycetes > Kitasatosporales > Streptomycetaceae > Streptomyces > Streptomyces sp. NBC_00289. Next base: position 6,258,875 of record NZ_CP108046.1, read on the forward strand.
CGCACGGTGATGTCGCCGTAGGAGCCCTGGTCCTCGTTCTCGGGGGCGTAGGTGCCGCCGACCCAGCCCTCGACGGGCCGTTTGTTGGTGCCGTCGTAGATCGTGTTGGGCGTGATGAGGCGGCCGTCCTGCGTCTCGGAGTCGTTGGCGACGGCCGAGGTGAACACGAACGGCTTGAAGGTGGAGCCGACCTGGAAGTCACCGCGGGTGGCGCCGTTGGTGTACTGCTTGACGTAGTCGATGCCGCCGTACAGCGCGACGACCTTGCCGGTCTTCGGGTCGACGGAGGCGCCGCCCGCGCGGACGTAGCGGTCGACCTTGCGGTTCTTCTTGTCCAGCTTGGACATCACCTTGTCGTCGACCGCCTTCACGAAGGCGTTCTGCTTGCTCTTCTGCAGCGTGGTGGTGATGCGGTAGCCGCCGGCCTCGAGCTCGTCCTTGCCGACGATCTTGTTGTCGACGAGGTAGTCGTTGACCGCGTTGACGATGTAGCCGCGCTGCCCGGACAGGCCGGTGGAGACGGTCTGTTCCCTCGGCATCGGGAACTTCAGCCCGGTGCGCTCGGACTCGCTGAGCCAGCCCTTCTTGACCATGCCGTCCAGGACGTAGTTCCAGCGGGCGACGGCCGCGGACTTGTTCTCCGGGCGGGCGACGACGTCGTACTCGCTGGGCGCGTTGACGAGTGCGGCGAGGTAGGCGGCGCGGGCCGGGTCGAGGCCGGAGGCGTCGACGCCGTAGTACGCCTGGGCGGCGGCCTGGATGCCGTAGGCCCTGCGGCCGAAGTAGCTGGTGTTGAGGTAGCCCTCGAGAATCCGGTCCTTGCTCTCGGTGCGGTCCAGCTTGACCGAGATGAAGAACTCCTTCACCTTGCGGGTGACGGTCTGTTCCTGGGCCAGGTAGTAGTTCTTCACGTACTGCTGGGTGATCGTGGAGCCGGACTGCCTGCCCTTGCCGGTGGCGGTGTTCCAGCCGGCCCGCAGCATCGCCTTGGGGTCGATCGCGGACTCGGTGTAGAAGTCGCGGTCCTCGGCGGCCAGTACGGCGTGCTGTGCGGCCTTGGAGATCTGGGGCAGGGAGACGTTCTCGCGGTTGACCTCGCCGTCGCGGGCGAGCTGGGTGCCGTCCGCGTAGAGGTAGACGTTGCTCTGCTGGGTGGCGAAGGCGTTGGCGGACGGGATCTTCACCATGGAGTAGCCGAGGAAGAACAGGCCGGCGAGCAGCGCGACGCCGAGGACGAAGGTGCCGAGCACCATGCGCCAGGTCGGGAGGAGCCGGCGCCAACCGGTGCGCTTGGGCCGTCCCGGCCGCTTGGGCTTCGTGCCCGCGGGCTCGGCGGCCGCTTCCAACTCTCTCGGTGCCCAGCCCTGTTTCGGCTGCTGCGGCTCGTCACTCATCTCGTGCACGGACTCCTGTTTCGCGTCATACGTTCCCGTACGACCTCGTTCGCGTTCTGCGCCCCCTGTTGAAGACTCTCGCACCATGCGTTCCGTTCCCGGATCGCGGCACGCTTCTGGGCCGGAAAACCCGTGGCACGGCTTGCGGCCTGGGGACTAGGCTCCTGCGTTTCGGTGTCTGAACGGTTTCGCACGGCCTCGCGTGGATTCGCGTGGGCGAGGAAGGCTGTGGGTGTGGGCTCGAGCCGGTTGTACGCGGCCGTCGCGGCAGGGGCGTTCCGACGGTACGCGACGTATCGGGTGGCCACCGCGGCCGGGGTGTTCACCAACACCGTCTTCGGCCTGATCCTGGTCTACACGTATCTGGCGCTGTGGGACGAGCGGCCGCATCTGGGCGGCTACGACCAGTCGCAGGCCGTCACGTATGTGTGGCTGGGCCAGGCGCTGTTCGCCGCGTTGGCCATCCAGGGCGGGGGCTTCGAGAACGAGCTCATGGAACGCATCCGTACGGGCGAGATCGCCATCGACCTCTACCGGCCGGCCGATCTCCAACTGTGGTGGCTGGCGGCCGACCTGGGCCGCTCCGCGTTCCAGTTGCTGGGCCGGGGTGTGATCCCCTTCGCCTTCGGGGCGTTCTTCTTCCCGGTGGCGTTGCCGGACGACCCGCTGGTCTGGCTCGCGTTCCTGGTCGCGTTGCTGCTGGGCGCGGTCGTCAGTTTCGCCGTCCGGTACCTGGTGGCGCTGAGCGGCTTCTGGCTGCTGGACGGCACGGGCATGCTTCAGCTGCTGATGATCACGGGGCTGTTCTGCTCCGGGATGACGCTGCCGCTGAACGTCTTCCCCGGCGGACTCGGCGACGTCGTCCGGGCGCTGCCGTGGTCGGCGCTGCTGCAACTTCCCGCGGACGTCCTGCTGGGTGAGGCCGATCCGCTGCCGACCTTCGCCTTCCAGGCGGTGTGGGCGGTGGCGCTGCTGGCGGCAGGGCGGCTGGTGCAGGCGGCGGCGACCCGCAGGGTGGTGGTCCAGGGTGGGTGACGTGACCGGGGTGGGCGAAAGGTCCACGGTGGGCGACGGGCCGAGGGTGGGCGAAAGGTCCACGGTGGGCGAGGGGTCCATGGTCGCGGAGGGGCTGCGTGCCTACCGACTGATCGCGGGGATGTGGATCCGCTCCACGATGGCCTACCGCGCCTCCTTCGCGATGACCGTCCTCGGCAACCTGCTGGTGACCGCGCTCGACTTCGTGGCGATCCTGCTGATGTTCTCCCGCGTCGACTCGCTCGGCGGCTACTCGCTGCCCGAGGTCGCCCTCCTCTACGGCCTGTCCGTCACGTCCTTCGGGTTCGCGGACCTCGTGGTCGGCTCGGCGGGGCGGCTGGGCACCCGCGTACGGGACGGCACGCTCGACACGCTGCTCGTGCGGCCCGCACCGGTGCTCGCGCAGGCCTCGGCGGACCGTTTCGCCCCGCGCCGGTTCGCCCGCATGGTGCAGGGGGCGCTGGTACTGGGCTACGCGCTGGTGGCCGTCGACATCGACTGGAGCGTGCCGAAGACGCTGCTGCTGCCGGTGACGCTGGTCAGCGGCGCGGCCATCTTCTGCGCGCTGTTCGTGGTGGGCGCGGCCTTCCAGTTCGTCGCGCAGGACGCCGCCGAGGTACAGGCGGCGTTCACCTACGGCGGTACGACGCTGTTGCAGTACCCGCCCACGGTGTTCGGCAAGGACCTGGTGCGCGCGGTGACCTTCGTGCTGCCGCTGGCCTTCGTCAACTGGCTTCCGGTGTCCTACCTGTTGGGGCGCCCGTACCCGCTCGGGCTGCCGGAGTGGGTCGCCTTCGCCCCGCCGTTGGTGGCGGTGGGGTGCTGTGCGCTGGCGGGCGCCGCCTGGCGGGCGGGCCTGCGGTCGTACCGGAGCACGGGGAGCTGAGGGACTCGGGGACGAGCGGGAGAGGGACTGACGGCCCGGCCCCCGGCGCGCGGGGATCGACGGAGGGACGGATCGAGGGATGGATGGAGGGGCTCGTGGACGGTGCGTTCATCGAAGTGGACGGTGTCGAGAAGGTCTTCGACGTGCGCAGGAAGACCGGATTCCTGCGGAGCGAGCGGCGGCGGGTGCGGGCGGTCGACTCGATCTCCTTCACGGTGGCGCGCGGTGAGATGGTCGGCTACATCGGGCCGAACGGCGCGGGCAAGTCCACCACCATCAAGATGCTCACCGGGATTCTGACGCCGAGCGGCGGCCGGCTGCGGGTGGCGGGCATCGACCCGTCCCGTGAGCGGCTGCGTCTCGCGCACCGGATCGGGGTCGTGTTCGGGCAGCGGACGACGTTGTGGTGGGACCTGCCGCTGATCGACTCGTACAAGCTGATGCACCGCATGTACCGGATTCCCGACGCCCGGTACCGGGAGAACCTCGACAGGTGTGTCGAACTCCTGGAGCTGAAGAGCCTGTTGGACGTGCCGGTGCGTCAGCTGTCGCTGGGGCAGCGGATGCGCGGCGACATCGCGGCCGCCCTGCTGCACGACCCGGAGGTGCTGTACCTCGACGAGCCGACGATCGGCCTCGACGTGATCTCCAAGGTCAGAGTGCGGGACTTCCTGCGGGAGTTGAACACCGAGCGGGGCACGACGGTGCTGCTGACCACGCACGACCTGCAGGACATCGAGCAGTTGTGCTCGCGGGTGATGGTGATCGACCACGGGCGGCTCATGTACGACGGTCCGCTCGCCGGGCTGCACGAGGCGGGGGACAGTGAACGGACCCTGGTGGTGGACCTGGAGCGGGAGCTGCCGCCGATCGAGGCCCCGCCCGCGCGGGTGGTGCGGGTGGAGGGGCCGCGGCAGTGGCTGGCGTTCCCGGCGGCGGAGTCGGCCGCGGCGCTGGTGGCGAGGATCGCCGCCGAGTACCCGCTGCTGGACCTCTCGGTACGGGAGCCCGACATCGAGGCCGTGATCGCGAAGATGTACGCGGAGTCGGCGGAGTCGGCGCACGCCTCGGAGACGTCGGCACTGGCATCGGCGGAGTCGTCGGACTCGTCGGCGTCGGAGGAAGCGGTCTCGTAGCCGCGGGCCGGGGGAACTCGTACGCTGCTGTCCATGACCGACGACCTTCCGGAGCTTCGCGCGTCCGACGCCGATCGTGAACGAGTCGCCGAGGTCCTGCGGGACGCCCTCGCGGAGGGCCGGCTCGACATGACGGAGTTCGAGGAACGGCTCGACGCGACGTACAAGGCGCGCACCTACGGGGAGCTGACGCCGATCACACGGGATCTTCCGGCCGCCCTCTCCTCCTCGGTGTCGATGATCAAGGACGTGGCGGGGCAGGGGAGTTGGGCGCAGCGGATCGTCGGGGGCGAGGGTTCCTCGACGTGGGCCGTGGCCGTGATGTCGGGGTTCCAGCGGCGGGGGCGCTGGACGGTGCCCAGGCGCTTCACCTCGTTCGCGTTCTGGGGCGGCGGTGAGATCGATCTGCGGGAGGCGAACTTCGCGGACCGGGAGGTCGTGATCAACTGCGTCGCGATCATGGGCGGGATGCAGATCGTCGTGCCGCCGGGGGTCGAGGTCGTCGTCCGCGGGATCGGGATCATGGGCGGCTTCGACCAGCGCGAGGTGGGCACTCCGGGCGATCCGGGGGCGCCCCGCGTGGTGGTGACCGGGTTCGCGTTCTGGGGCGGGGTCGGGATCGAACGCAAGGTCACACGGGCCGAGCGGCAGCGGCTCAAGGAGGAGCGGCGGCGGGAACGGCTGGGGGGCCGGGACTCCCGCGGAGAACTGCGCTGACCTTCGGACCGGCCCCCTGACCGGCCTCCTGAGACCGGCATCCGGACCGGCATCCCGACCGGCTTCGGGACCGGCTTCCCGTCCTCCACCGGAGGGAAGCCGTGCCGGGCGCCGCTGCGTACACCCCTACAGCTTGGCCGGGGCCGTTCCCTTGAGGTCGTCGAGGTCGAACTCCTCGGCCATCCGACGGTAGCCCTTGTCGCTCGGGTGGAGGTGGTCGCCCGAGTCGTAGTCGGAGCGGAGCCGGCGCGGGTCGTAGGGGTCGCGGAGGGCCTGGTCGAAGTCGACGACGGCGTCGTAGACCCGGCCCGCGCGGATCTCGGCGTTGATCCGCTGCCGTACGGATTCGCGGGCCGGGGTGTAGCCGCGGTGGCCGTGGAAGGGCATCAGGGTGGCGCCGACGACCCTGAGGCCGCGGGCGTGGGCCTGGCCGACCAGGGTGCGCAGGCCGGCGAGGATTTTGTCGGGGTCGGCGAGCCGCGGGTTGCGCAGGATGTCGTTGACGCCCAGGTCGATGACGACGGCCCTGACGTTGGTACGGCCGAGGACGTCCCGGGAGAAGCGGCCCAGGCCGCTCTCGTTGACGGCGACGGGGGAGTCCGTGGCCGGGCGGACCCCGGCATAGGCGAGGCCGGAGCTGTCGGCGAGGACCTGGTTGCCGCTGATGCCCTGGTTGACGACGCTGTAGCGGGGCACGTCCCGGCCGGACTCCACGGCAGTGCGCACCCGCTGGGAAAGGACGTCGGTCCAGCGGCGGTTGGCGTTCTCGGTGGAGGTGATGCCGTCGGTGAGCGAGTCGCCGAGGACGACGACCGTGCCGTCCGACTCGTCGCTGAGCACGTCGAGGGCGGTCAGATAGCGCCAGTACTCGCTCTGCTCGGTGTACGCGGTCGCGGTCACGTCCTCCGTACGGTCGCCGGCGGCGACGTAGGAGGTCTGGCGGGCGTGCGGGTGGTAGGTGACCGGGCCGGACGGGACCGGCGAGTACGTGGTGACCAGCACGTCGGTGCCGCTCGGGATGCGCACGGTGACGACGTCGCTCAGCACCTGCCGGCCCGCCGGGACGACGACGGTCGGGCTGCCGCCGAAGGTGAGACGCCGCATGGTGTCCGTCGTGGCGGCCGCGGTGCCGGTACCGGCGGCCACGGCGATCGAGGCGTGGCTGATCGTGAGCCGCGACCGGCCGTAGAGATTGGACAGCGTGATGCGGGCACTCGTACCGCCGACGCTCGCGTGCACGACGTTGCGCACCGAACGGCCCGCCATGCCGTCCGTCTCGGTGCCCGGCTCGGCGCCGACGGGGGAGGCGGACCAGGCGCCGACCCAGACGCCGGTGGAGACGGGGGCGGCGGAGTTGTGCGGGGCCCGGGCCCCGGCGAGGGTGTGAGTGTTGCCGCCGGTGCCGTCGTCGGCGGCGACCGAGACGTATATGGCGGCGGACAGGGCCACGATCGCGGCGACGATCGCGGACAGCAGGGCATAACCGTGATGCCTGGTCATGCGGGTGCGTGTCTCCTCGAGCGAAGGGGAGCCCCAGGCTCCGATGTGATCACCCCATGATGCGTCATGGAGCAGGCGGGAGTTGAACGACGCCCCTGCCCGTCCGATGAGACGCCGGGAACTCCTGGTCCGTTCCAGGAGTCGGTCAGGAAGGGACAATATGTGCAGGGGATCACGAACGGGTGGAGTGAATGGACCGTACGAAGCCTGAAAAAACGGATGATCCAGACAGGTCGGGCGCATCGGATACGTCCGGTGCATCGGGTGTGTCCGGTGCGTCCGGTGGGGCGGACGGCATGCGCGGACCGGGCGACACGGGACCGGATGCCGTAGACCGGCATGCCCGCCCGGGCCCCACCGGCAGTCCGGCCGCCGCCCGCACGATGACGACGTTCAGTGCCGCCGACGAGGAGAAGCAGCGCGGCGTGCGCCGCATGAAGCTCACGGCGACCGGCCTGCTGCTGTTCGTGGCGGTCGTGTACGTCCTCACCGAGTGGGCGTCCCACTCGGGCGCCGGCGCCTGGGCGGGCTACGTCGGCGCGGCCGCCGAGGCCGGCATGGTCGGTGCGCTGGCCGACTGGTTCGCGGTCACCGCGCTCTTCCGCCACCCCCTGGGCCTGCCCATCCCGCACACCGCGATCATCCCCACCAAGAAGGACCAGCTCGGCGTCTCGCTCGGTGAGTTCGTCGGCGAGAACTTCCTCTCCGAGGACGTCGTACGGCAGCGGCTGCGCGCCGTCGGCATAGGCAGCCGGCTCGGCGTCTGGCTCGCCGACCCGGACCACGCCGACCGGGTGACGGCGGAGCTGTCCGCGGCACTGCGGGGCGCCCTGACCGTGCTCCGCGACTCCGACGTCCAGGCGGTGGTCGGCGAGGCCATCACCCGGCGGGCCGACGCCCAGGAGATCGCGCCCGGCATCGGCAAGATGCTGGAGAAGGTCGTCGCCGACGGCGGCCACAACCGGGTCGTCGACCTGGTCGTCACCCGTGCGCACGACTGGCTGGTCCTGCACGGCGACTCCGTGATGGACGCCGTGCAGGGCGGGGCGCCCGGCTGGACCCCCAGGTTCGTCGACAAGAAGGTCGGCGAGCGGATCTACAAGGAACTGCTGCGTTTCTGCGCCGAGATGCGGGACATGCCCTCCCACCCGGCACGCGGCGCCCTGGACCGCTTCCTCACCGACTTCGCCTCCGACCTCCAGTCCGACACCGACACGCGGGCGCGGGTGGAGCGGCTGAAGGGCGAGGTGCTGGGGCGCGGCGAGGTCCAGGACCTGATCGCGTCCGCCTGGACCGCCGTACGCTCCATGATCGTCTCGGCGGCCGAGGACGAGCGCAGCGAGCTGCGGCTGCGCGTGCGGGCCTCGCTGCTGTCGCTGGGAGCCCGGATGGCGGCCGACCCGAAGGTCCAGGGCAAGGTCGACCGGTGGGTGGAGGGCGCCGCGGTGTACGTGGTGACCACCTACCGCAAGGAGATCACCTCTCTGATCACGGACACGGTGGCCGGCTGGGACGCCGAGCACACCACGAAGAAGATCGAGGCGAACATCGGCCGCGACCTGCAGTTCATCCGCATCAACGGCACGGTCGTGGGGTCGCTCGCCGGCCTGGCCATCTACACGTTGTCGCGGGTACTGGGGGCGTGAGGCGGCGGTGAGACGGCGGTGAGTCGGCCGTAGGGCAGCCGAAGTGGCGGTGACGGGTGGGCTGTACGGCGGTCGCGGGGCGGCGGAGGGTGGGCTGCGCGGCGGTGAGACGGCGTTAGACGGTGGTGAGTCGGCCGTAGGGCAGCCGAAGTGGCGGTGAGGGGTGGGCTGTACGGCGGTCGCGGGGCGGCGAAGGGTGGGCTGCGCGGCGGTCGCGGGGCGGTGAGTCGGCCGTAGGGCAGCCGAAGTGGCGGTGACGGGTGGGCTGTACGGCGGTCGCCGGGCGGTGAGGCGGCGTTGAGGCCGCTGTGGGGCGGGGCGGGCGTGAAGCGCCAGGACACGGGCACCCGGAGGTGGTTCGCTCGACGAGGAGGGAGCCCATGTCCAGCGCCACTGCCACGGCCGGACCCGGCCGTACCATCACCACCGCCATACCTGCCCGCCTCGACCGCCTCCCGTGGTCGCGCTGGCACTGGACGATCGTCATCGGTCTCGGCACCGTGTGGATCCTCGACGGTCTGGAAGTCACGGTCGTCGGCAACATCTCGTCCCGGCTCTCGGAGCCGGGCAGCGGTCTGTCGATCACCTCCGCGCAGATCACCGGTATCGCGGCCGCCCTGTACGTGGCCGGTGCCTGCGTCGGCGCCCTCTTCTGGGGCAGGATGACCGACCGCTTCGGCCGCAAGAAACTGTTCATGATCACCCTGGCGGTGTATCTCGCGGCCACCGCCCTGACCGCGGTGTCGTTCTCGCCCTGGTGGTTCTTCCTGTTCCGCTTCCTCACCGGCTTCGGTATCGGCGGTGAGTACGCGGCGATCAACTCCGCGATCGACGAGCTCATCCCCGCGTTCTACCGCGGCCGCGTCGACCTCATCATCAACGGCAGCTTCTGGATCGGCGCCGTAGGCGGCTCGCTGCTGTCGATCGTCGCGCTGAACACCGACATCTTCGCGAAGAACGTCGGCTGGCGGCTCACGTTCGCGCTGGGCGTGGTGCTCGGCCTGGTCATCCTCGTCGTACGACGGCACGTCCCCGAGAGTCCACGCTGGCTGCTGATCCACGGCAGGGAACGGGAGGCGGAGGACATCGTCTCCTCGATCGAGCGCCGGGTCGAGGCCGAGAAGGGCGAGCCGCTCCCGGAGCCCGAGGGCGAGATCAGCATCCAGCAGCGCAAGAACGTCGGCTTCGGCGAGATCGCCCGCACGATCTTCGCGACCTACCGCAAGCGCAGCGTCCTCGGCTTCTCGCTGTTCATCGGGCAGGCGTTCCTCTACAACGCGATCACCTTCGGCTTCGGCGCGATCCTGACGACGTTCTTCGACGTCCCGACCGGCAACACCGGCTACTACTTCGCGGTCATCGCGGTCGGCAACTTCTTCGGCCCGCTGCTGCTCGGCAAGCTGTTCGACACGGTCGGCCGGCGGGTCATGATCTCCTCGACCTACCTGCTGTCGGGACTGCTGCTCTTCGGCACGGCCTGGCTGTTCGACCGTGGCTCACTGACCGCGACCACGCTCACGGCCTGCTGGTGCGCGGTGCTGTTCTTCGCCTCGGCGGGCGCCTCCAGCGCCTACCTCACCGTCTCCGAGATCTTCCCGATGGAGACGCGGGCCATGTCCATCGCCTTCTTCTACGCCATCGGCACCGCCGCCGGTGGTATCACCGGCCCGCTGGTCTTCGCCGACCTCACCGAGTCCGGCGTGGTCGGCGACACGGTCCTCGCCTTCCAGATCGGCGCGGGCCTGATGTGCGCGGCCGGGATCGTCGCCGCGTTCCTCGCGGTCAACGCCGAACGCCGCTCGCTGGAGGACATCGCCAAGCCGCTGACGGCGGTCGCGTCGGCCTCGGCCAAAGCCAAGGCGAGGGTGACGAGGAAGTCCGCCGGGCGCTCGCCGGGGACGGCGGGAGCCGCGGGAGCGACCGGAACTGCGGATGCCGCCGGGGCGACGGGCGCGACCGGCGGACGGGCCGAGTCGAGCAGCGCGTAGTGAGCGGTTCGTAGCCGCACCGCATGTCGGCTGGTCAAGGAGCAGGGGTCCGGCTTCGCCGGGTCCCTGCCCCTGTGCGTGGCCCGTGACCTGCGAGGTCATCAGGCCCAGGCCCACAGTTCGCGTCCGCGGTCCTACGGTGCCTCGTGCCGTCCCTTGTCGCGGCGGCGCAGCAAGAGGAGGCCGCCGGCGATCGCGGTGACGCCCGCGGCGGCGGACCAGCCGACGATCTCCTCGGAACCGGTGGCCGCGAGGTCACCGCCACCGGCGGGGGACGCCGATCCGGCGAGGGGAGAGGCGGATCCGACCGACGAGGCCCCCGGCGAGGCCGCCGTACCGCCCCTACCGCTGGTGCCGGCAGTACCGCCCGCACTGTCCGAAGCGCCGGCACCATCCACGCCGCCCGTCGCGCTGTCGGCGTTCCCGCCGTCCGCCGCCGAGGCCCGGTCGCGGGTGAACGCCAGCGTGCCGAACCCCAATTGGTCGTAGCCGCCGCTGTTGGGGCCGTAGTCACCGCCGCCACCCTCGGGGGCGGCCTGGGCGGCGATCCGGGTGAGGTAGGTGGCGGACAGTCCGCGGCGCTTGGTGTAGTGATTGGCGATCATGGCCCAGACAGGCCGCTGCATGGCCGGATCCACGCCGGCCGCGGCCGACGCGGTCTCGGTGCCCGACCAGCCGCCGATGGCGCCCTTCCGGCGGGTGTTGGCGGTGTACGGCACCTCGCCGCCCATGCTCCACTTGGCCACGTACTGGGCGCCCTTGAGGAACCGGCTGTCGTCGTAGCCGTACAGGTCGATGCCCTGGTTCCACGCCATCTCGCAGACGGTGCCCATCAGTCCGACGCCGAGCAGCGCGTGTCCCTGGTCGCGGCCCGCCTCGACCCATTCGGCGAGTCCGTCGCCGTACACGACGGGTATGGCGTTCCTGACCGAGCCCATTCCGGCGCCGTGCTTGAAGTAGTCGACCGCGCGGGCGACCTGGGAGCGGTCGTCGCACAGGATGCCGGTGGCGAGGACGCAGGCGAGGGCGGTCAGGTCCCAGTTCGCCCAGTAGTTGGAGTCGACCGCGCCGTTGTGGTGGGTGAGGAAGCTCTCGCTGAGCGGGGCGAAGACGGTGGTCAACATCTTCTGGAAGCGGGCGAGGTCGAAGTCCTCGCGGTCGCGCACGAGTTCGGCGGCGTTGGCGAACTGGTAGCCGTACAGACCGGCGGCGAGGAACCGATCCGCGCTGCCCTCCACACCGGTCAGCTTCGCCGACCAGGCGTTGAGGATCGCGACGGCGGTGTCGGCGTGCGCGCCGTCGCCGGTGACGTGCCAGCGCAGGGCGTTCTGGTACGCCGCGTGGATGTCGTTGTAGAGGATCGTGTAGTTCTGCGGGCTGCCCGCGCCCCGGTACACGGTGGTCTGCGGGTTGGCCGTCCAGCCGCTCCGCGCATGCCGGTTGGCGGTCAGCCTGGCGAAGCCGGCGGTGTACGGCGCGGCGCCCGCCTTCACCTTCGCGGCCATCCGGGCCAGGTCGGCGCGGGTGTGGAGAAGGCCGGGGTGGGCGTAAGGGGTGGCCGCGGCGGCGGTCGTGGTGCCGAGGGCGGTGCCGATACCCGCGGCTCCGGCCGCGGCGCCCGTGGCCTTCAGCATGGTCCGGCGACTGATCTGTCGTGTCACGTGCCTCGTACCTCAACGTCGGGGTGGGGGACGGTGAGGAGACGCGCGGAGGCGGCGGGGATAACGAAAACCGGCGGTGTTCCGTCAGATGGAGTGCCGGTCACGCGCCCGTCGTCGAACCGGGCCGGACGATCATCAGCACCGTGACGGTCGCCCACAGAATGTTGAACAGTCCGGTGAACATGGCGAGTTGGACCGTGGCCTGCCGGGCGGTCACCGCGGTGGTGGTGCCGCCGCCACTCTCTCCGCCCACCTGGTCGAGTCGGTCCGCGATCGTCTGCTGCCTGGGCAGCACCAGTGCGGCCAGGACGAGCGCGGCGAGCGCGGTGAGGGCGATCGACACGATCAGCCAGGCGTCCCCGAGCACGCCCATCCCGCTCGCGGTGGCGAACCCGAACACGGGGACGACGACGCCGACGACGGCGTACACCCGGCAGATGCGGAGCAGCAGCCGTACGGTCTCCACCGCCCCGGAATCGTCGGGTGCGGCCAGGGCGCGGCGGGCGCTCGGCGGGAACATGCTGGCGGCGACGGTGACGGGACCGATCGCGACGATGGCGGCCAGGACGTGGACGGCCAGGAGGAACTTGGTCACGGGGTGACGCTAGGCGAGTGCCGGAGCGCGCAGAAGTGGCGGTACTGCCAGGGGTCGACGGATTCTCGCCACGTCCACCCCCGTCGGCGGGCGGTTCCGCCGTCGCGGTTGGCCGTAATCCGTCGTACGCCTACGCTCTCGCCATGCACACCGTGGCCGTACTGGCGCTGGACCAGGTCATCCCCTTCGATCTCTCCGCCCCGATCGACACCTTCGGCTGGGCCCGGCTGCCGGACGGCCGTGAGGCGTACCGGGTGCGGGTCTGCTCGCCGGCGGAGGAGGTGAGTGCGGGGCCGTTCACCGTCCGGGCGCCGTACGGGCTGGAGGCGCTCGCCGAGGCCGACACGATCATCCTGCCCGGCCTCGCCGATCCCACCGTCCCGCTGCCGCCGGGCGTGGCCGAGGCGCTGTGCGCGGCGGCGGCGAACGGCACGCGGATCGCCTCCGTCTGCGTCGGCGCCTTCGTCTTCGCGGCCACGGGCCTGCTGGACGGCCTGCGAGTGACGACCCACTGGATCGCGGCGCGCGACCTCGCGGAGATGTACCCGAGGCTGAACGTCGACCCGAACGTGCTGTACGTCGACAACGGCCAGTTCCTGACCTCGGCGGGGGCGGCCGCGGCCATGGACATGTGCCTGCACATGATCCGCAGGGACCACGGCTCGGCGGTCGCCGCCCACGCCGCCCGCATGTCCGTCATGCCGCTCGAACGGGAGGGCGGCCAGGCCCAGTTCATCGTCCACGCCCAGCCACCGGCCCCGGTGGGCGCGACGCTCGAACCGGTGCTGCACTGGCTGGAGGACAACTGCGACCGGGACGTCACCCTGGACGAGATCGCGGCCCGGGCGGGCATGAGCACCCGTACGCTCAACCGCCGCTTCCGCGAACAGACCGGCACGACCCCGCTCCAGTGGCTGCACCGGGCGCGGGTGCGGCGCGCGCAGTATCTGCTGGAGACGACCCCGTACCCGGTGGAGCGCATCGCGGCCCAGACCGGCTTCGGCTCCCCGACGGCCTTCCGGGAACGGTTCCGGAAGGTGGTCGGGACGAGCCCGCAGGGGTACCGGCGGACATTCCGGTCGGCTGGGGCGTCGTAGCCGGCGACGACCGCCGAGGCGCTGACAGTGCCGCGGCTGTCGTCGCGACGACCGTCGCTGAGGCGGGTCGCTCAGCCGCGTCGGTCGGCGACCGCCCACGACGCGAGGGCCACGGCTCCCGCGACCCCGAACACGGCGGGCCACGCGCCGACCTTCTTGGCCAGCGGATGGGACCCGGCGAAGGCGGCGACGTAGGCGGCGGTCAGCGCTCCCGCGGCCTTCCCGCCGGCCTGCTGCCGCCACTGCTGCGCGGCCGCTGCCCCGGCCACGGCGAGTACGGCCCCGCCGAGCTGCCGCTTCCGGGTCCAGCGGGCCACGCCGTACCCACCGACGAGCCCGCCCGCGGCCACCACCGAGCTGGGAACCTTCGCCATGTCTGCCTCCTGCGCCGCCGCCTCTGCCGCTACTGCCGTGACTGCTGCTGTCGCCCCAGCTGTCGTTACAGCTGTGGCTACGGCTCTCGCTGTTGACGCGGTGGCGGTTGTCGTCGTGCGATCCGATGGGCCGAGGCTAACTCGCGCCCGGGCCCGCGAACCGAACCTGAGTCGGAGGTTGTCAAGTTCTTCCCGCGTCTGCACCCACGCCGGCATCCGGGCCCGTGCCCGTGCCCGTGCCCGGGTCCGCGCCCGCCCCCGGGTCCGTGCCCGGGTCCGGGCCCGCATCCGCGTCTCCGTCCGCGGTGACGCGGCGCAGCAGACTCAGCAAGGTGGCGCGCTCGGTATCGCTCAAGGGGGCGAAGCAGGTGGCGAGGACCTCGTCGGCGATCCGGTGTCCGGCTGTCAGGGTCTGCTCGCCGGCGGGGGTGAGGTAGTGCTCGATCCGCCGGCCGTTGCCCGGACGCCGCTCGATGAGCCCCAGGACCACGAGTCGCCCGGCGAGGGTGCCGAAGGCCTGCTCGCTCTGGAACGTCGCCGAGGCCAGCGCGCGAGCCGACGACCCGGGTGACCTGCTGATCGCCCGGAGGGCGTCCCACTGGGCGAGTGTCGTGCCGACGCCGGCGAGCCGGCTGTCGAGCGCCCGGTGCTGCCGGTGCTGCGCTTGCTTGACGGCTCTTCCCAGACTCTGCAGTTCATCGGGCATGGGCTCAGTCTAGAGCATGACTAAGCTAGCTTATCTAAACATCTTTAGTTAGGATGTTCGCATGCCTACCGACCACAGGTTCGACCTGTACCCCGACCTGACCCTCACCCTCTCCACGGCCGGGACCGGCCGACCCACCCTCGTCCTGCACGGCGGCGGCGGACCGGCCACGGTCGCCGGACTCGCCGCCCACCTCTCACGGACCGCCCACACCATCACCCCGACTCACCCCGGCTGGAACGGCACCGAACGCCCCGACTGGCTGACCGGCGTCGACGACCTCGCCCTGGCCTACCTCCACCACCTGCACGCCCTCGGACTGCGCGACGTCCTCGTCGTGGGCTCCTCACTCGGCGGCTGGACGGCCGCGGAGATGGCCGTACGCGACACGGCGGGCATCATCACCGGCCTCGTCCTGATCGACGCCGTCGGCGTGGACGTCCCCGGCGAACCGATCGTCGACTTCTTCGCCCTGGATGCCCGAGGCATCGCCGACCACGCCTGGCACGACTCGGCCCGCTACTTCCAGGACCCCACCCTCCTCCCGCCCGAGCAACTCGCCGCCATGCAGGCCAACATGGCCACCCTGCGCACCCTCGGCGGCGACCCGAACATGCACGACCCGAAGCTGCTGCACCGCCTGCGCCACGTCGACGTACCGACCCTTCTCCTCTGGGGCGAGAGCGACCGCGTCGTCACCCCCGCCTACGCCAAGACGTACGCGAACGCCTTCCCCGACGCCCACCTCGAGGTCATCCCGCAGGCCGGCCACCTGCCGCACATCGAACAACCGGAAGCGACCTTCGCGGCGCTCGACGCGTACCGGCAGCGGACGACCGCCGACAGGACGTTCACCGGACACTGATCGCAGACGCTCGAACCGAACACCAGGTCGCGGGAGGTGGGGAGCGCGCCGGTGAACTGCCATCATGCTGGCGTGCCCGCCGACATAGCGTTCTTCCGCGCTCCTGATCACCGGACTGCCGCCGCGACGCGTCTGACGGGTCCCGGTCGAGCCTTCGAGTCGGTGACCTGCCACTCCATCGAGCCGGACAGTGCTGTCGTCGAGTGGGACATGTACTTCGAAGCGCCGTCCGCCGAGCCGCCACCCCTTGAGCAGCTTCATGCGTGGGAATGGCCGAGTTGGGTCACGCCACCCTTGAACGACGGCGTCGAGGTGTTCGCCCTGCCGGGCCGGTTGACCCTGGCGTTGGCCAACGCCCGTCCCAGCGAGCTGCGCGAGCTTGCCGCTCGCTGGACCACGAGGCTCAAGGACACCGATGGAGACGACATGACCGACGACGATCCGCTGAGGATCCTGGAGGGTTTGGCCGGACTCGCGGCGACTGCCGTGAGCTCGAACGAGGGTCTCTACTGCTGGAGTTACTGAGGTCAGTCATGAGAGGCGCGAGCTGTTGCCGCACGGACTGAGCGCGCTCGAGTTGGCGTCCGATGCCGGCTGGGGTGCTCGATCCACGCCTCAGCGATCCGACAACGCGATACGGCCGGTCAGCAGGACGTCGTGATTCACGAACAGGCCGTCGAGGTCGAAGCGCCGACGGATGTACGCGGTCCAGGTCGCGCAGGGCAGATCGCCGGACCTCACCATCCGCGCCCGGCTGGCCTGGGTGAGAATCCATCTGGCCTGGTCACCGCCGTGCACTCGGCCGCCCAGATCCCGGGCCAGCCGCCACAACTCCTCGCCGTCACGGACGTCGTCGACGACGGCGACGAGCCCGACGTCGCCCAGCCCACGCTCGTCACCGGACCGGGTGGTGTAGGCGACGGTGAGACCGTCAAGGGGGAAGACGGTCACGCGACTGGTCGCGGTCAGCTCGGTTGAGGACACGGGATGGGTCCGTTCTGGGAGGTGGAGGGCGCTGGGCGGGCCGGCCCGGGTGCGGCCGACCCGCCCGCGCGTAGGCAGAGGAGTCAGCAGCAGGGACCGTCGCCGCAGCAGGCGGGCGGATTGCAGTCGGCGGCTGTCTCCCACAGCCGCTCGTCCACCTCGAAGCCGGCCGAGCGGATCCTCTCGACGACCGAGGTCATCAGACCGCGCGTACGGATCCTGCTGTTCGGCCGGTGATGCAGGAAGTAACCGAACTGCTCCTGACACCAGTTGGCGTACCAGTCGGTGTGCAGCACGAGCGTGTGCCATCCGGGATCCACCAGCCGGGAGGGCGCCATGGTGGCCCCGGACCGGGACGTCCCCATCACATGCACCAGCGCGAGGGCCTGGTCGACGACACGATCGGCGACGCAGCGCTCCAGGCCGTACTCGTCCGCGCAGAACGCGGCGAGCGCGTCGAACTCGGCGTCGGCGACGAGGGATCGGCCGGTACGGGTATCCGTACCGGGCGTGGGACCGGGTACTGAACCGGTCGCGAGGGTGGACGTCATCGCGGGGCCTCCTGAGAACGCGTACGGCTCTTGGGTGGTGTCGGGCCGGGTGGCCGTTGGGGTGGGGTCGTGTGGAACACGGAGACACCTCACATGTGGGGGGAATTTCGGTTGGCCCGCCCCCGGAGCACCGAATGCCGGGCGGGTGCTGGGTCGCGTACGGGGTCGTGCGCCGGGGAGAGGGAGACGTGCGGCCCGCCGCATGACGCACGGCGCGGCACCTCACGCACCGGGAAGCGGTGGGCGGCGGGATCAGGCGGACGCGTGCTCGATGAGCTGCCGATGCCCGGCGTCGATCAGGTCCCGCACGGCCTGCGGCCGGCACAGGTCACCGTCGTAGCGCGGCGGAACGACCCAGTAGGTCCCGGGCGGTTCACGCCGATCGATCCGCGGGACACCGAGATAGGTGTCGTCCCGAAGACACGGAGCACTGCGGTTGTAGTCCCAGACGAGACCGGCGTGCCACTGGATGAGCGCGTAGTACGTCGGGCCGGTGGCCCGGTGGTCGTGAATGACGGGACCTCGCAGCCGACCGGACAGGACCTCGGCAACCACCTCCGGGTGATCCGAGCGGAGAGCGGCGTACACGAGCGTCCCGGCCAGCCGCACCGCGGCGAAGCGTCGACCAAGAGGTAACAGGGCCACGCCCTGGTTGGACCATTCCGCTCGGGCTTGCTCGGGCACCGGGTGCGCCTGGGCGAGCCAATCGGTGATCGCTCTGTCCGTTGTTTGGTTCTGCGTACGTTCTGTAGTCACACAAGGATGATGGAATTGCAGTGAGTGACGGAACCAGGTCGTCCCGTGGCCATGCGTGGCCACGTAGCGGCCATGGCCCCAGACCTGCGCGAGGACACCTCAGACTGGGCTCATGGGTCGCAACGACGCACTGAGAGCTGCACGGCTTCGAGTGGGCTGGCGAACGATGGAGAAAGCCGCCGAGAAACTGACGGATCACGGCCGCCAGTTACTCGACGATCGGCAGTTCAACGTCTCGGCGCGCACATGGCGCCGCTGGGAGGGCGCACTGCCCGGCTGGCCGTCGGAGGAGACGGCGCTCGTGATTCACGACGCTCTCGGCCGGTGGCCGGAGGACCTTGGGTTCACGACGCCGCCGGGCTGGATTCGTCCCGAGCACCACAAGGAAGAGGAGCAGGTGAATCGCCGTACGTTCGTCTCGGTCACCGCTGCGGCGCTCGTCGCGGGGCCCGTTGCGTCGCAGTACGTCGATCCGGCCCTGATCGACTACTTCCAGCAGCAGTTGGAGGGGCACTACCGGGCGGACATGCTCCTGGGCCCGCACGACCTGATCGGCACCGTCTCCGCTCAGTACCAGCTCATCGACAAGCTGGTCCGCTCAGCCAAGGGCGAGACCCGACAGGGTCTACTCCGCGTCGGAGCCGCGTACGCCGCGCTCGTCGGCTGGCTGTACCAGGACGCCGGAGACATGCACGGAGCCGCTTTCTGGCGCGGTGTGACACAGGAAATAGCGGTGCGTTCCCGTGACCCGCACTTGATCGGATACTCGCTCGTGAACCAGGCCCAAGTCCGCACGGATCTGGGCGACGGAGCGGCCGTGATCGACCTATGCGAGGCGGCCCTTGAGGATTCGCGGAGACTCGTCCCAAAGGTGCGCATCATGGCGATGCAGCAGCAAGCCCATGGCGCCGGTCTCACAGGTGATCGCCGTGCGGTCGATCGGCTCCTCGACGAAGCGGACGGATTGCTCTCGCGAGTCGATGACGACCTCCCGTGGGGCAACGCGTGCCGCCGCACGCCCGGTTACCTCGAGGTGCAGCGCGCCACTTGCTACGGAAGGCTCGGCCTAGGTTCACAAGCGGCCTCCCTGTGGAACCAAGTTCTTCAGATCGTTCCTACGTCGGCACGCCGTGACCGCGGCGTCTACCTGGCCCGGCACGCGACAGCGGCGGCTGGAGCAGGCAACCCAGATGAAGCACTGGAGATCGCTCAGGCGGCCGCCGACATCGCCATCGAGACACGATCCGCCCGCACGACAAAGGAGTTGGTGACCCTGCAGCGGATGATGCGTCCATGGCAGGATTCGCTGGTCGGCCGGGACCTGGACGGAGTTCTGGCACCTGTGATCGAGAGGGGCTGAGCGTGTCGCACACACCGGTACCGCTGACCGAGGAAGCAATCCACGTAGCCCTCTCGGAGACGCCCGGCTGGCGCCGTGAAGGCGACGAAATCACCCGGACCTACGGCATCCGCTACCACGGCGGGGTCGCGATGATCGTGCACGTCGCCGACATCGAACGGCTCATCAGCCACCACGCGGACATCGACCTGCGTTGGGGAACGGTGCGATTCGCGATCACCACGCATGACGCCGGGCACAGGCTCACGACCTCGGATTTTGACTTGGCGAAGCGCATCGACGGAATCGCCCAGGCACATGGCGCCGAGCCTGTGGACTGAGCGCGGCGGGAACGCGATATCGGCGAACCACCAGGGCGAGGAGCGGGGCCCGGCACGAAGATGCTGAGCCCCCAGACAGCCACGCTTCCACTGTTCACAGATCGGCCGGATTCATGTTCGGCCTCCAGACCACTGACTTGCTCCAGGCCAGACGCTGAGCGCGACCTTGGCCAGCCGTGCCTGACGTTCGCTGATTCCCTCCGGCCGCCATTGGGATTTCTCGGAATCCCAAAGGTTGGAAACATTCGTCTGCGAGGATATCAAGAGAGCCGATTCCGCGTAGCTGGCCGCTTTCTCTGGATACGGGCGATTTGAGAAGGCTTGATTCTTTCGCCCGCTCAGCAGCGTGAGATTTCCCAAACGATGAATCCAGGAGTCATGTTCTTCGAGGCGCAGTTCCTGGCCCGGCTGTTGCGGGTAGATCTGGTCAACGTGCACCTTGGCGTTACCTGATACTTCGAGCTCATCCACACCAGCGCTCAAACGCAGCGCGCCTTCAATTTTCTGAAGAAGATAGCGAGCCTGCGATGCCTTCGGGATTTCTGCTTCTTCGAAGTCTGCCTTGAAGATTTCATTGTCAGGAATCCATGTGTACATGCGGCGTAGAATAGATTCTAGGCCGGCGCCTCCCGAAAATTCCTTGGCTGCTTCAAAGATATTTTCCTCGAGGAGTGTCGATTCCCGTCGCCCGATCACGGTCCATCTGACGTAGCAATCAAGATAGTCGACGTGGTTAGGCGTTGTTGGCCATCTAGAAGTGACCTGCTCTTCACATGCTCGTCCGTGATGGTGACAATAGGGCCTATGAAATATTCTGACGCCGACTCTTTTCCTGTTTCGCGGGTATTTCGGAATTTTTGAATGTCAGCCCAATAGGTGTCAACTTCCTTTTTTGTCCAGGAATATTGCCGCTGGCTGTCGTCTGGAACGGTGACTACTGGGTTATTGGCTCCGATCAACTGCCCGAGAGTCTGTCGTGCTGCATGCTTGATGATCGCCATGATGAGCTCCGCTAGTTTCGATCGCGACGGGAACAGATCGTAGCTGGTTGGCACTCAACTGGCCTCTGCCTCACGGAGTTTGAACGGTCAGGCGGGGGGTATCGCCGCCGATTGGTGTCATCTCGGCGCCTCGAGAGGCAGCACCAGACAGGCGCGGTCCCGAGCCGCGGCCAAGCTGGTACCTTCAGGGCATCGTGGGATCTGACCGCCGCCAGCAGAGCTTTGGAACAAGATGAGCTTTTCCAGCGAGAACACCGCCTCCCATCACCTCCACCTAATCTTGTCGAGGGTTCGCGAGTCATCAGCGAGCCACTACGCGAACGGTTGGGTCCAGGTTCTTGAAGCCGAATGGGGATCCGTCGATTTTGTTAGACGTCACTCGGAGGTGGTGAATCTCCTCCTCAGTACAATCGAGCAATTGAATGCACTACCTGGGCGCTCACGGGAGAGGGCTCTGAGGTACGTTCCGCATTGGTGGACCGCAATTGTGCAGCCGCAGGCTAATTGGACGGACCCTGGTCGCGCAGCTGGCGCTATTATCACGCAAGATATTTTGGATCACCTTGAGGCGGCAGCCGATCTCATCTCGGGAAGCCTCGCGGGGTCGACTGCGGCGCCCCGTAGCAGCGAGCTTCAAAGTGTGTCGGACCAGTGTCGCGAGTGGATTGAATTGCTGCGAGACATGGAGGATGCCGAACTTGGTGGTCCGATTAAAGAACGGATCATCTCTCAGATTGAGCATCTGATTTGGCTGATCGAAAACGTCGAACTGTTCGGTGGAGCTAGAGTTGCGGATGAAGCGAGCAGGGTCATGGGCTCGCTAGTTCAAGCAACAGCCACCATGGATGCGAATCCGGCTCACGCTAGCCGTTGGCAGAAGGGGTGGTACGCGTTCGTCGCGGTCTGCCTGGCTTTTAACTTCGGGGCTCCCGTACTTCAAGAATCCATTCAGGCTGGCAGCGGGATCGTCAAGGAGATCGCAGGCGTGGTCGACCAGATCCAGGGTGCGGAGTAGCCGCTGCCAGGTCGGCGCAGGGGCGGTGCCCTGGAGCGTTCGCCTCGAGATCACCCCGCAGCGATAGCCGCGTATGTCCATACATCGGCCGGAAGCTCGTGCCGCAATCGCCACGTGATCGCCATCGGTTTGCTACCCGTGTGCCCCTCGTAGGTCGCAGGTCCAAGGAGCATCCACGGCTGGGACTTGCCGATGTCGGTGCTCTTGTAGCGACGCATGAACAGGAGGACCTGGCTGCCCTGTTGCTTGTGATCCTGGTAGCGCAGACCCGTCGGCGAGTTGCTGGCGGTCGCGTTCTGCGATTCCCAGTGGAAGAGCGTCGGGCTCAGGGCGTAGTCCTTGTAGCGGATGGTGGGGGAGAAGTCCTTCTCGTTCTTTTCCAAGGTGACCAGGAGGGCATCGGTTTTGATCTCCTCGACCCACTGGACGCCCTGAGCGAAGGACCGAGGCATCTGACCGCCCAAGCGCGCCACCCCGAGAGCGGCCAGAATCTCGGAACGGTTGTACGAACTGTGGACCATCAAAGGGATATAGCCGTGGGTCCCCGTCAGGGGGATGGGGAAGTGGTCGGCGCGCTCCATGACGTGCGAGAGCACCTGCCGCAGCTCGTCACGGAGCGCCACTTGATCGCGTAGTGATGCAAGGCCCTGCTGGTAGCCCGTGAACCCGCCCGCGTTGTCCCACAGGTTGAAGAAGAGCATGCGTGCGTACGTCTGGTCGGTTGGACTCAGAGCCTCGTAGGGCGGAGCGTCGTCGGCGAGGAGGCGGAGGTACGCATCGGCTCGGGCTGGGTCGTCTACGTGGAGGAAAGCATGGACGCGCTTGAGGAGGCTGGCCTCTTCCGGTGGCGCCATGTCCTTCAGGGCCCCTGCCCTCCGGAGCACGGTCGTCCACGAGTTGTCGCTCTTGTAGAGCTCCTTGATCTCACGCTGACTCTCACGGAGGTAGTCAGCGAGACGCGGCGTGCTGTAGGCCTTGACCTCGCTGACCAACGTCTTGATGGTGGCGCCCAGTTGGGTGCGAATGTTGTCGAGTACGAGGTCCTTTGACTTGCCTTCCAAAATGATCTGACACCCGGAGGGAAGCTGCGGGAAATCATGCTCGATGTGTTCGACGAGCCGGTTTCTTGAGAGATTCGTCAGCGCCCGGAACTGCTCCTCGAACCGGAACTCCGCTCTGTGCTGGCCGATGAAGTCAAGGACGGTGAGCACCGGCTTCGTCTCCGTGCGGCGAAGGCCTCGGCCCAACTGCTGTAGAAAGACGGTAGCGCTGTTAGTGGGGCGCAGGAGCAGTAGCGTATCGACGTCGGGAATGTCGAGGCCCTCATTGAACAGGTCTACGGAGAAGATCACTTGGAGCTTCCCATTGCCCAGGTCAGCGAGTGCTTGAGCGCGCACCCCAACCGGCGAGTCACTGTCCAGCGCCAAGGCACCAAATCCAGCCTCACGGAAGAAGCCGGCCATGAAGTGAGCGTGGGCCTTGGTCACACAGAAGCCCAGAGCCCGCATGGCTCCAGGGTTGGAGATCTTGTCTCGAATCTGCTTGACGACGATTCGGGCGCGGGCATGGTCGCCCGTGTAGAGGTTGCCGAGTTCGCTGTCGGTGTAGGTGCCCCTGCTCCACCCAAGGTTCGTCAGATCCGTGCCGTCTGGGAGCCCGAAGTAGTGGAAAGGACACAGCAGGTCGTTCTCGAGTGCCTCCCAGAGCCGCAGCTCCGCCGCGATGCGACCGTCGAAGAACTCGTCCTGCACATTGAGGCCGTCCATCCGCTCAGGAGTGGCCGTAAGCCCCAGAAGCTGCTTCGGATCGAAGTGGTCGATGACCCGCCGATAGGTCGCCGCGGTGGCGTGATGAAACTCGTCGATGACGATGATGTCGAAGTGGTCGGGGGCTAGTTGCTCCAGTCGCCGTACGTTGAGCGACTGGACGCTGGCGAACACGTGATTCCAAGCCTGCGGCTCCTGGCCGCCGTGAAGAAGTTCCCCGAAGGAGGCGTCATCGAGGACCTCCTGGTACATGCGCAGGGACTGCTTGAGGATCTCCTTGCGGTGGGCCACGAACAGCAACCGGGGGTGCCCGCTACCCGGCTTCCTGGACAGGTGTCGGTAGTCCAGGGCCGCCATCACGGTCTTGCCGGTACCGGTGGCCGCGACAAGGAGGTTGTGGTTTCGCCCGCGGATCTCTCGCTCGACACGAAGGCGATCGAGCATGTCCTGTTGGTGCGGGAACGCACGTACTTCAAGGCCCGAAAGATTGATTCGCAGGTCAGTTGCGGAGGTGCTGCCGCCTGCCTGAGCCAGGGCTTGATCGAGACGTTCGCCGTGGTTGTCGGGGTCGTACGACTCGAAGGCGGTGTCGTTCCAGTACGCGTCGAAGGTTGCCTCGAACTTGTTGAGCACCGCGGGAGTGGCGATCGATGACAGCCGTACGTTCCACTCCAGTCCGTCGAGTAGCGCGGCCTTCGACAGGTTGGAGCTGCCGACATACGCGGTGTCGTAGCCGCTCTTCCGACGGAACAGCCATGCCTTCGCATGCAGCCGCGTAGACCGCAGCTCGTAGTTGACCTTGACCTCGGCGCCGAAGTCGCGGACGAGACGATCGAGGGCATGGCGATCAGTAGCGCCGATGTACGTCGTCGTGATGACACGGATCGGTACGCCGCGTTTCTTGGCGGCGCGTAGGGAGTCCTCCAGGACCCGAATGCCATACCACTTCACGAAGGCGCAGAGCAGGTCGATGCGGTCTGCGGTGGCCAGTTCGGCACGCAACTCCGCACCCAGACTCGGGTCTTCGGGAGCGTTCGTGATCAGCGAGGTCTCGGAGAGAGGTGTGAGGGGCCGCACCGCATAGACACCCGGGGCCTCCTGCTCAGCGAGCGCCAGGAGCTGTCGTGGGCCGTCTATGACGGCGCTCGCCGCCTCGGCGTCGTCCTCATCAGGCGTGGCGGCAGCAAGGGATTGCAGAATGCGGTTGGCGACTGCGACCTGCTTGTCCTGGGGCAACTGACTCAGTCGGCGTCCCACGACCTGACCAATGTGCCGAGCCAGCACATGCGGGGTGGACTCGGCGCTGACCTCGGCATCGATCGCCTTCCAGCCCGCGGCTTCGAGCTGCTCGAGCTCCTCGTGCACGCCGTGGGTGATGAGCTTCTCGTAGATACCCGCGGCAGGCTGCCTCGGATCCCCCCGCTCTGCCACGACTGCCCCCTTGATCACCTGTGTCGAGATGACTCAGTTCTAACAGCGGCCACTGACAAAGCGAGGCGTTCTTGTGAAACCTGGTCGTGGTCGGAGGTTGGTTACCCTCGTGATCGGCCGACACCCTCAGCCCTAACCCCAACCGTAGGGCGCACGAACTCTCGTCGCGGGGTCCGCAGACGAAGAGGAGGGCGAACGGCAGCCGAGGTTGGAGCCTATCCGCCCCCTCGTGTGCCATTTCGGAGCCAGGCGCGGCTACGCCTCAGCCCCCATGACACCCCCCATACCCCCGCCCCGACCCACACCAGCAAACCGCCCCCCGCTGCGGCGGCCACACAACCGCGCGCCCCCGCGCCGCCAGTGTCGTCGCGTACTGGGGAAGGAGGGAGACGTCGCCGGGGGAGGTTCCCTCTGAGGCTGCGAAGGCTTCGTAGGAGGGGACCGTGCCGGTGACGATGCCGAGGTTGGGGGTGCCGGAGGTGGCCAGTTCGCGGAGGGAGCGTTCTATCGTCGTGAGGTGTTCCTCATGGGAGGGGTACTCCGTGGCCAGGGACGGATAGGCGGTCAGCAGTTCCGCCAGCTCCTCCTTCGGCCAGTGCAGGACCGCCACCGGGAAGGGGCGGGAGAGGGCCTCGCGGTAGGTGCCCAGCTCCGCGCGCAGGCGGGAGATCTCCGCCTCCAGTTCCGCCGGGTTGTCCGAGCCCAGGGACCAGACGCGCTTGGGGTCGTGGAGTTCGTCCAGGGACACGGGGGAGGAGTGCAGGGTGTCGGCCAGTACGTCCCAGTCGTCGTGGCCGACGCCCAGCATCCGCCGTACCCGATGGCGGCCGAACAGCAGCGGATGCGTCGCGTACGGGGGTTCCGAGGGGTCCGCAAGCAGCAGCCGTACGGCCTCCGTGAACGTCTGTTGCGCCGCCTCGAGCTCGTCGTGCGACTCCAGGGACTCCGCCACGATCACCCAGGGTGCCGGGTCCCGGGGGGACGCCGCCCGGACGCCCTCGATGATCGCCCTGGCCTCGGCCTCGTGGCCGTACTCCCAGAGGTTCGAGGCCTTGAGGGCCCGTACCAGATGAGGGTTCTCCAGGCCGTCCGGCGAGGACAGCAGGCGGTCGTAGAGCGCGGTCGCGGCGGGGCGGTCGCCGGCCAGTTCCAGGTGGGCCGCGGCCTGCAGCAGCAGGGCTTCCGCGTCCTCGGGATACAGGCCGGCGGTCCGCTCCAGGCGTGCCGCTTCGGCGGTGTGGTCGACGTTCTCGGCAGGCGTGTCGGGGCGCATGGGTGACACCGTACTGCCGACCAATGACAAAGAAGAGGTATGCGCAGGCCAGGGCCTGGTGAACAACTTCTCAATCAGATCGTCACGCCGTCGATCTGTAGTGTCTGCACCGCCTTCGCCGCGAACGGCACCGCCACCGTCTTTCCGCTGAGGGTGGTGTTGGAGTACGACTTGTACAGGTCCCCGCCGCCCGTCGTGAGGGTGTTCCAGCGGGGGACGACGCCGCCCGAGCCGCCCGTGACCGTGGTGAACCGGGAGAGGTCGAAGGTCAGGGTCTGGGCCGAGGTGGACGTGTTCGCGGCCACGATCACCAGGCGCTTGGCGCTCGCGTCGTAGCCGGCCACCGCGTAGCTGACGCCCGTGTCGAGGATCTTCATGCCGGGGCGGATGTGGCGGCTGAACTGGGCCATCACGTAGTACTTCGTCGTCACGGCGCCCGCCGCCAGCGTGTTCGCGTCGTACGCGATCATCGCCCAGTTCGTCGACGGGTCCATGACCTGCCAGTACACCCAGGCCGTCGGGTGCAGCCAGCGGAAGTCGTAGAGCAGGTTGCTCGCCATCGTCATGCCGGTGCCGTCGTTGTCGCCGGTCTCCGAGTTCCACAGGGCCTTGCCGGAGGTCGTCACCACGTCGGTGTAGAGCAGGTCGCGGCGGCCGCCCGAGCCCTGGTAGCCGTGGACGTTGACCCGGTTCACGTACCCCTTCGTCGTCGAGCTGAAGGAGTTCCACGTCGTGCGCGCCAGGTCGTAGCTCGTCTCGTCCGACGCCGAGATCTTCGTGCCCGTCAGGCCGCGCTTGTCCAACTCGCTGCGCATGTAGGGGAGTACGGCCGACTGGACCGTCGCGTCCATGTGGCAGCCCTCCTGCGTGCCCGTCGCCGTCCACCAGCTGGAGCTGGGCTCGTTGAACGGGTCGACCGTCGCGAAGTTCACGCCCCAGTTGTTCTTGGCGTAGAGGGCGACGGCCGCCAGGTGGGAGGCGTGCTGGCGGTAGTTCCAGGACTGGCAGTTGTTGCCGCCGTCCGAGGCGCCCGACGGGTTGTGGTTCAGACACATCCACCACATCGGGGAGTTCGCGAACAGTTCGGTCGTGGCGCCCCGCGACGTCGCCTTCACCAGCATCGCCCGCTGCGCCGCGTCCGCCGACCAGTCCCAGGCCGAGGAGGCCGGGTCCTCGTTGTTCCAGTCCTGCCAGTAGCCCTCGATCTGCTTGAAGGCCGGGATGTTGGGCGAGGCGGTCATCGTGGTGCCGCCGACGCTGTTGGTGCTGCACGCGCCCAGGTTGTAGCGGGCGATGTTGAGGCCGAGGCCGGGGAGCGTCGTGCCGTTGTACGTCACCGACTTGGTGGTGAAGAAGATGTCGGCGAAGTCGTCCCGGGCGCCGAACACGTTGGCCCACCAGGCCAGCGAGGTGCCCCAGCCCTCCCAGGTGCCGTACGACGTTCCGGGGGTGACGGCGATGGTGGCGTCCGCGTGTGCGGTGCCCGTCGCCAGTGCGCTGCCCAGGACCGTTCCACCTGCCGCGGCCAGCAGGGTTCTGCGTCGGATCATGACGTCTCCGCTTCGCTCAACGAGCTCTCCGTGAGCTCCTGACGAGCTCTCGACGCGTTCGACGGCCGGTCCCTGAACCGGCGTCGAGCCTGCGTCGTGGCTGTCCCGTTCATGCCATCAGGAAGCATCGGGGCGCCGCGGTGAGGTTGTCGAGGGTTCCGACAGCCCTTTCTAAAACCTATGGAGAAAGGGTTCGGTATGTCGGACGGAGGAGGAGGCGCGCGCCCCGTCGCGCGCGCTGGGTGGGCGCGGCGGTCGCGGGTCTGGTGACTTCACGTCCCTCGCCTTATCGTGCGGGCGGCTCTGGGAAGGAGGCGTCCGCGTGCGGCTTCACGTCCTGCACCACGGCATCCGGCGGCGCCGCGCACGCCGGCGACGCGTCCTGTGGACCGGCGGGGAACTCCTGGTCACCGTCGGGGTCGTGCTCCTGCTCCTCGTCGTCCACCAACTGTGGTGGACCAACCGGGAGGCCAGGGAGGGCGCCGAGCGGAAAGTGGAGGCGCTGGAGCGGGAGTGGGGCCCCGGCCCGGCAGAACCGGGGGGCGGTGCCGGCGGGTCCGCCCCGTCGCCGCGGGACACGCGGGCCGGCAGCGGCCGTACGCCCGCGGCCGCCACCGGCCCGGCCTCCCCGCCCCGCTGGTCCCAGGCCTACGCCATCCTCACCATCCCCCGCCTGGGGCTCCGCGTCCCGATCGCCGAGGGCATCGGCAAGCAGTCCGTCCTCAACAAGGGGTACGTCGGCCACTACCCCGGCACCCAACAGCCGGGCCGCGCCGGGAACTTCGCGCTCGCCGGGCACCGGAACACCCACGGCGAGCCCTTTCGGTACCTCAACCGGCTGACGGCCGGGGACACCGTCCGGGTCGAGACCGAGAGCGCGACCTACACGTACGCCGTCGACCGGACCCTGCCGCAGACCTCGGCCCGTGACTCGGGCGTCCTTCGCCCCGTACCCCGCTCCACCGTCAGACCCGCCTACGGCTACCGCGAACCCGGCTACTACGTGACCCTCACCACCTGCACTCCGGAGTACACCTCCCGCTACCGGCTGGTGGTCTGGGGGAAGCTCGTCTCCATGCGGCCGCGATAGTCGTACGGTCATCGGCCGCGACCGTCGTACGGGCACAGCGACCGCGACTGTAGTACGGGCACAGCGACCGTGACAGTCGTACGGTCACGGCGACCGTGACAGTCGTACGGTTTCGGGGCGGGAGCTGTCGGCCGCGCGCTCGGGCGCTGGGCAGGAGCTGTCGGCCGCGCGCTCGGTCACTGGGCGGGAGCCGTGGGCCGCGCGCTCAGGACCGCTCCCGCACCGCCACGACCCCCACCGCTCCCAGCAGCGCCAGGCCCGCCGAGACGACCATCGCCAGGTCCGCGCCCTGGGCGAGGCCGTCGTCGGTCGAGGTGGTGATGGCGATCGTCAGGGCCACGCCGACCGCCGAGCCGATGTAGCGGAGCGTCTGCTGGGCGCCCGAGCCCATCGCGGCACGGTCCGCCGGCACCGACTCCACCGAGAGCAGCGGGAGTGCCGCGTTGAGCAGGCCGCTGCCCACGCCGCTCACGATCAGGCCGGGGAGCAGCCGCGGCCAGGAGCCCGCGTCGAGCGCGCCGAGCATGGTCAGGACGCCGGCCGCGTGCAGGACGAAACCGAGGGCCAGTTGGCGCCGGGGCGGGATGCGGCCCGCGAGGCGCTTGGCCTGGAGGGCGACCGCGAAGGACAGTCCCGACCAGAGCAGGATCAGCCACGCCGTGTTCATCGCGGACAGGCCGATCGTCTGCTGGATCAGCGCGGACATGAAGCTGAAGAGGCCGATCACCGACAGCCCCGTGAAGAGGCCGCCCGCGGACGAGGCCAGGAAGCGGGGGCGGCGGAGCAGGGCCAGGTCGATCATCGGGGTCGCCACCCGGCGCTCCACCCACACGAACGCGCCCACCAGCACGAGGGACGCCAGCAGCAACAGCCCCACCGGCGCCCGCAGCCAGCCGTCCCGGCCCAGCGTCACGGCCGCGACCAGCGCGGTCAGCGCGAGTCCGAAGGCGAGGGCGCCGGCCACGTCGGGGCGTCCGCCCCTCGGTGCCCGCGACTCGGTCAGCGTTCGCAGACTCAGGGCCGCCACGATCAGCGCGGCCGCGCCCAGCACGCCGTATGCCACGCGCCAGTCGGGCAGTGAGCCCGCCACGACCGGGCCGACCGCGATGCCGCCGCTCACGAACGCGCCCCACACGCCCGTCGCGTGCAGCCGGCCGCGCGGGGTCGGGAACGCGTGGACGATCAGGCCGAGGCTGCTGGCGAGGATCGCCGCGCTCGCCGCGCCCTGGGCGATACGGGCCAGCGTGAACGTCCAGGTCGAGGAGGTGAGCGCGCCCAGCGCCGTGGTGATGCCGAGGGCGAGCGTGCCGGACAGGAAGATCCGGCGGCGGCCGTAGTCGTCGGCGAGGCTGCCGGCGACGAGGAGGAGGGCGGCGAGGCCGAGCGGGGTGCCGTTCAGGAGCCAGGCCTGCGCGGAGAGCGGGGTGTGCAGGGCGGCGGCGGTGTCGGGGAGCGTGACGATCGGCGCGGTGTACGTCATCAGCGTCACGGCGGTCGCCGCGCTGGTCAGGGCCAGGGTGGCGCGAGGGTGCGCCGCCGGGTCCTGGGCGCGTGCCGGAGCGGGGGCCGTTGTGACGGCGGCCGAGGTGGGCGCGGTGCCTGTCGTTGCCGCGGTGGTGGCTGCGGAGTCGAGCCGGGTCATGGTCTGGCCTTCCGGGGGACCTACGGCGCTCTAGGTTCGGTCATTGAACCTACTGACAGTCGAACCGTACCACTGTCGGTTCGGTCATTGAACCAAGTTCTCGGAAAGTGGTTACAGTGGACGGCATGGCACTGGGCAAGGACTACGCGACGCAGGAGTGCTCGATCGCGCGGGCGCTGGAGGTCATCGGTGAACGGTGGACCCTCCTCGTGATCCGTGACGCCCTCTACGGCGTCCGGCGCTACAACGACTTCCTCGTTCACCTCGGCATCCCGCGCGCCGTCCTGGCCGCCCGGCTTCAGGCGCTCACCGCCGACGGGATCCTCGAGAAGCGCCGCTATCAGGAGTCGCCGCCCCGCGACGAGTACGTGCTGACCGACCGGGGCATCGAGCTGTGGCCGACGATCCGGTCCCTCGGCCTGTGGGGCCGCGAGCACTTCACCGGGACCCCCCGGCTGCGCTACTTCCGGCACGCCGACTGCGGTACCGAACTCGGGCCGTACGGCGAATGCCCGGCCTGCGGAATCGTCGTACCCGTCGGGGATGTCCTCCTGGAACCGGGCCCCGGACTCGACCCGGACCCGGCGGACCCGGTCAGCCGCGCGCTGCTCAAGCCGAGGCGGCTGCTGCAGCCGATCGAGACGGAGGCGTCGGAACGGGCCCGGGTGTAGCGGGCCGCCATATCAACTGCTCCCATTACAGGGGATGTAGGGGACGCGGCGGCCGCTCCCGGAACCAGCCGCCGTGGAACGGCCTCCTGTATAACGGGCGTACGGGTGAGAGGTGCGAGAGGGGGAGTGGTCGATGATCCGCAGCCGGGCCGTCGTGCGTTCCTCCCGCGTGGCTTCCGCCGTCGTGCTGCGCCCGGCCGCCGTGCCGCCGCTCCTGTTCCTGCTGCTTCAGCTCGCGCTGCTCGACACCGGCAGCCTCTCCGCCACCGTCGCGCTGGCCGCGACCGCCGCGGCCGGCTCCGCGCTCGCCGTCTGCTCCCTCCTCGCCGCGCGCAGCGCGCCCGCCGTGCCGCCCACCCGGGTGCGTACGGCGATCCGCGACCGCGCCCGCCGTACGGCGTTCCTGCCGCAACGCGATCCCGACGCCGCCGGCCGCCGAAGGCCCCGAGCGCCCGGACACGCCCTCCCGACGACCGTCGCGTAGGGCACGCCACCACCTGAGTACGTGATCCGTGACCCGCGCGGGTGGGTCGTCATGCCGCCATCCCTTTTTCTCCGGCACGACGAGACCCTCGGAGGGCTCATCCATGTCCGTTTTCGCCGATCTGGTCGACCACCTGGCCGACCTGCTCCAGCCCCTCTTCGGCGCGGGCGCGGCCGCCGCCGCGATCGTCCTGTTCACCGCGCTCGTACGACTGCTCGTGCACCCCCTGTCCCGGGCGGCCGCGCGCGGGCAGAAGGCCCGTACCGCACTCCAGCCGAAGATCGCCGAACTGCGGAAGAAGCACCGCAGGAACCCCGAGAAGCTGCGGGACGCGGTACTCGAACTGCACGCCGCCGAGAAGGTGTCGCCGCTGTCCGGCATCCTGCCCGGCCTGCTCCAACTGCCCGCGTTCTTCCTGCTGTACCACCTGTTCTCCAGCACCACGATCGGCGGGCGGGCCAACGAACTCCTCGGCCACCAACTGTTCGCCGCGCCCCTCGGCGACCGCTGGGCGGACGCGCTGAGCAGCGGCGGACCGTTCGGGGCCGCGGGGCTCGTGTACCTCGGCATCTTCGCTGTCGTCGCGGCCGTCGCCACCTTCAACTACCGCCGTACGAAGCGGGTGGCGGCCGCGAACCTGGTGCTGCCGGTCGCGGAGCCGGCGAGCGAGGGGGAGCGCGTTCCCGGACTCGGGGCCGTCACCAAGGTCATGCCGTTCATGTCCTTCCTCACCCTCTTCACCGTCGCGGTGATGCCGCTGGCGGCCGCGCTGTACGTCGTCACCAGTACGACGTGGAGCGCCGTGGAGCGAGCGGTGCTCTACCGCTGAGCACCCGGTTACGGTCCAGTACGCGAACAGGGTCTTGCGGACCGGACAGCCGCCTTGGAGGATCGACCAGACCTCCGATGGCTGCACCCGTCGGCGGGGCGTCCGCGATCGAGGGAGATTGTGATCATGAAGCTGCTGCGTGTCGGTACGGCGGGAGCGGAGCGGCCCGCGCTGCTCGACGCCGACGGGACCCCGCGGGACCTGTCCGGTGTCGTCCCGGACATCGACGGACCGCTGCTCGCCGACGATGCCGCGCTCGGCCGGATCCGGGCCGCCGCCGACGCCGGGGACCTGCCCGCGCTGGACGCGGGAGGACTGCGCGTCGGGCCGCCGCTGGCCCGGATCGGCAAGATCGTGTGCATCGGGCTGAACTACCACGACCACGCCCGCGAGACGGGGGCCGAGCCGCCCGGCGAGCCGGTGATCTTCTTCAAGGCCGCCGACACGGTGGTCGGACCGCACGACACGGTGCTCGTGCCCCGCGGCTCGGTGAAGACCGACTGGGAGGTCGAACTCGCGGTGGTCATCGGACGTACGGCCCGCTACGTCGGGTCGGCGGAGGAGGCCCTCGGACATGTCGCCGGGTACGCGGTGGCGCACGACGTGTCCGAGCGTGAGTTCCAGATCGAGCGCGGCGGGACCTGGGACAAGGGGAAGAACTGCGAGACGTTCAACCCGCTGGGGCCGTGGCTGGTGACCTCGGACGAGGTGCCCGACCCGCAGAACCTACGGCTCAGGCTCTGGGTGAACGGCGAGCTGAAGCAGGACGGCACGACCGCCGAGCAGATCTTCCCGGTGGGCGAAGTCGTGCGCTACGTCAGCCAGTTCATGACCCTGTACCCGGGCGACGTCATCAACACCGGGACACCGGCGGGGGTCGCGCTGGGGCAGCCCGAGCCGAAGCCGTTCCTTCGGGCCGGGGATGTGGTCGAGCTGGAGATCGAGGGGCTGGGGCGGCAGCGGCAGGCGTTCAAGGACGCGTAGGCGCTCCGCCGGGGGCGGGGAATCGGTTGTGGGCCGGCTTCGGTGGCCGATCCTGGTTCCCCGCGCCCCCGGTGGGTGCGCGTGGCTTTCGGGGTGGGGCGACCGACGCGTTCCCCGAGATCCGTCCTACCGGTCCAGGAACTGCTCCAGAACCTCCACCACGAAACGGTGGTCCTGGAGTTGGGGCAGGCCGCTCACCGTCACCGCGCCGATGACGCCCACGCCCTCCACGGTGATCGGGAAGGAGCCGCCGTGGGCCGCGTACGTGCCGGGGTCGAGGCGGGCGGCCTCCTCGAACGTCGTGCCCTTGGCGCGGAAGCGGGTGCCCACCAGGTACGAGGCCGAGCCGTACCGTTCGACCACCCGGCGCTTACGGGCGATCCAGTCGTCGTTGTCCGGGGTCGAGCCCGGCAGCGCCGCGTGGAACAGCTGCTGGCCGGCGCGGTGGATGTCGATGGCGACCGGAGCCTGCCGCTCGCGGGCCAGTTCGACCAGCAGGGAGCCCAGCGCCCAGGCGTCGTCGTGGGTGAACTGGCGGAACACCAGGCGGCGTTCCTGTGCCTCCAGCTCCTCGACACTCGGCGTGATCTCGGGCTGGAACCTCGGGGTGATGCCCTGGTGGTGCGTCACAGTGTCACCGTCACCTTGTCGTGGGCCGAGCGGCGGGCCGCCTCCAGTACGTCGAGAGCGGCGGCCGCCTCCAGCGCGGTCACGGGGTTCTCGCCGGTGCCGCGAAGAGCGGCCGACACCGCCGCGTAGTACGCGGGGTAGTCGCCGGGGAGGGTCGGCACGGGCCGGCCGCCGCCGGTCAGCGGGGACTCCCCGGCGCCGACGCGGCCCCACAGGGACTCGGGCTCCAGGCCCCAGGCCGCCGCGTCACCCGGGCGCTCACCCTCGCGCAGGGCCGCTTCCTGCGGGTCGAGGCCGTACTTGACGTACCCCGCCCGCGAGCCCAGCGCCCGGAAGCGCGGCCCGAGTTGGGCGGTGGTCGCGGAGGCGTACAGATGCGACCGCACCCCGCTCGCGTGCGTGATCGCGATGAACGTGTCGTCGTCCGCCCGCGCGCCCGGTCGGCGGATGTCCGACTCGGCGTACACGGCGGTGGCGGGACCGAACAGGACGAGGGCCTGGTCGACGAGGTGGCTGCCGAGGTCGTACAGCAGACCTCCGATCTCCGCGGGGTCGCCGGACTCCCGCCAGCCGCCCTTCGGCTCCGGCCGCCACCGCTCGAAGCGGGACTCGAAGCGCAGTACGTCGCCCAGCTCGCCGTCCTCGAGGAGCTTGCGCAGGGTCAGGAAGTCGTTGTCCCAGCGGCGGTTCTGGAAGACGGAGAGCAGCAGTCCGCGCTCCTCGGCGAGGGCCGCGAGGTCGCGCGCCTCGGCCGCCGTGCCGGCGATCGGCTTGTCCACGACCACGGGCACGCCGGCCTTCAGCGCGGCGGTCGCGAGCGGGACGTGGGTCCTGTTCGGGGAGGCGATGACGATCAGGTCCAGCTCGTCGGCGCGGCCGAACAGCTCGTCCGGGGTGGCGGCGACGCGCACGTCCGGGAACTCGGCGCGGGCCTGGGCCTGCCGCTCGGGGTTCGAGGTGACCACCGTGTCCAGGGCGAGGCCCTCGGTGGCGGCGATCAGCGGGGCGTGGAAGACGGAGCCCGCGAGGCCGTAGCCGACGAGGCCCACGCGGAGGGTGCCGGTCGTGCGGTCCGGGCCGGTCGTTCCCGCTGCACCCGTCGTGTCTGTCGTACCTGTCATGGAGTCCACTTTCGCAACGCTGTTGCCAAAGTGCAAGCAGGAGAGAGAATGGAGGGGTGAACAGCACAAGGGGTGGCCCGGCCGGCGCGAACCTGGGCGCCATGCGCAGTCACAACACCGCGCTGGTGCTCGACCTGCTGCGCACGGCGGGCGCCGAGGGCATCAGCCGGCTCGAACTCGCCGAGCGGACGGGGCTCACCCCGCAGGCCGTCAGCAAGATCACCGCCCGGCTGCGGGAGGACGGCCTCGCCGCAGAGGCCGGGCGCCGCGCGTCCACGGGCGGCAAGCCGCGTACGGTGCTGCGGCTGGTGCCGGAGGCCGGACACGCGATCGGGCTGCACCTGGACCGGGACGAGTCGACGGTCGTGTTGTGCGACCTGACCGGCGCGGTGGTGGCCGAACGCCGGTCGCCCCTCGACTTCGGAGCGGGCGCCGACGCGGTGATCGAGCAGGCGGCCCGGGAGGTCGAGACACTGCCGGACGGCCGGTCGCCCTCCGTCCTGGGCCTCGGCGTCGCCATTCCCGGCCCCCTGGACCACACCCACGGCGTCCTGCACCGGGTCACCGGCTTCCCCGGGTGGGACGGCTACCCGCTGCGGGACGCGCTCGCCCGACGACTGGGAACGCCGGTCGTGATCGACAAGGACACCAACGCGGCGGCACTGCGGCTGGCGGTCGGCGGAGAGGTGCGGGGTGATGCGGCGCGGGGCGGGGAGCCTTGCGGTGGCGAGTGGCGCGGGGGTGAGGCCCGCGCGGCCGAGGCTCGTCGTGGTGAGGCTCGCGACGGGGAGGTGTGCGGTGGCGGAGATCCTGGGATCGCGGAACGTGGTGGTGGGGAAGGCCACGGGGGCGCGGGCGGTGGCTCCTTCGCCTATCTGCATCTCGGTACGGGGCTCGGCGCCGGGCTGGTGATCGGCGGGGCCCTGCACCGGGGCGCCAGGACCGGCGCGGGCGAGTTCGGACACCAGGTCATCCAGCTGGACGGGCCACTCTGCGGCTGCGGGAACCGCGGCTGCATCGAGGCCCTGTGCCTGCGTGCCGTGGCCCGGGGCGAGACCGCGGAGGCGGCGGAGGTGCTCGGCGAGGGCGCCGCGAACCTCGTCGCGCTGCTGGACATCGACCTGGTCCTGCTCGGCGGTCGCACCGTCGCCGCCGACCCGCAGACGTTCGTGCGCGGAGTCGGCGCCGTCCTGGACGCCCGCGCCCGCCGCGCGGGCCGCCGCGACCAAGCGGTACCGGTACGGATCGCCCCCGGTGGCGCGCGCGGGGTGGCGGAGGGTGCGGCCCAGCTGCTGCTCGCACCGCTGTTCGGACGCGCCGGCGCGTGAGGTCCTGGCGGCGCGTGAGGTCGTGGCGGACGGCTCCTTGACGGGCGCCGGGGCGTGGTCCGTCCCGGCCGCCGGTATCCGCGTCCGCATCCGCTGATCGAGGGGACTTCCCCGCCCGTACGGAGCGGCGCCACGTCTCACCCGCTTCCGCCCGGCATGGTCATGTGTTCATGCGACTGTCTACGCCCACCTCCCTCTGCCTGGCAGCAGCCGCCCTCCTCTCCGCAGCCACCCCGGCCGCCTCGGCGCCCGCGCAGGCCGACCCCGCGTACGCGGGGTCCGACCCGGGCTGTGTCACCGCTTCCCCTGAGCCGGCCTTCCCGCTCGTCACCCGCATTCACGGCGGCCCGGACGCCTACGAGGCCGGTGGCGGCTACGGCACCTGGTACCTCGACCTCACCAACACCACCGCCCGGTCCTGCGCCGGCGTCCACCCGGTCGTCGTCCTCGTCGACAAGGAGCGCGCCCTCAGGCCGGCGCAGCCTCACCTCGAGTTCTACGAGGGCACCCGTCCCCATCCCGTCCGCTTCGAGGCGACCGACGAGGCCGAACTGGTCGGAGCCTTCGACGACGGCTTCCGCGGCTTCACCGTCGGGCCCCGCCGTACCGTCACCGTGAAGGTCCGGCTCGCGATCACCTCGGACGCCGTACCCAACCAGGTCACCGTCAACGCGGCCGTCGTACAACGGCACGACGACGACGGCGACTGGGTCGGCCAGTCGAACGACTACCGCTTCGGCATCGACTCCGACCCCGCGCCGGCCACCCCCACCGACTCCGCGTCCGCCTCGGCCACCGGACCCGCACCGGACCCGCACCGGGACGAGGTGCCGCGCCCCGAAGCCACCGTCACCGCCCCTGCCGCACCCACCGCCACACCGCCCGGCACCGCCACACCCACCGCCACCGCCCCGGTGGCCCGTCTCCCCTTCGCCGAGGAACTCGCCCGCACCGGACTCGGCCCGGCGGCCGGCGCCACCGCGGCCACGGTCCTGCTGCTCGCCGCGGGCGGCGGCGCCCTGGTGCTGGTCCGCAGACGCCGTTGAGTCGGACGCGCGCCGGGACTTCGCCGTAGCGGGGCATTCCCTCAAGATCCGGCCATGCTTAGGCTGGGGCGACGCGGCACCGCGCACACGCGTACGGCAGGAGATCCAGCAGATGTCAGACCGCAGGCCCATCGAGTCGTGGCTCACCGACATGGACGGTGTGCTCATCCACGAGGGCGTACCGATCCCCGGCGCCGACGCCTTCCTCAAGAAACTGCGTGAGTCCGGGAAGCCGTTCCTGGTGCTCACCAACAACTCCATCTACACCCCGCGCGACCTGCACGCCCGGCTGCGGCGCATGGGCCTGGACGTGCCCGTCGAGTCCATCTGGACCTCTGCGCTGGCCACCGCCCAGTTCCTGGACGACCAGCGGCCCAACGGCTCGGCGTACGTCATCGGCGAGGCCGGCCTGACCACCGCGCTGCACGACATCGGCTACATCCTCACCGACCACGAACCGGACTACGTCGTCCTCGGCGAGACCCGCACACCCAAAACGTATTTTGCCCTGACCTGCGGTTTGTCGCCCTCCGTGAGAGGCAGACCTACAGTCTGCTACGAATCAGAGAAGGCCCTCCCAACATACCGGGAGGGCCTTCTCTGTGTCTGGTGAAAGATCGTCACACCTGGTCGACGAGATCCGCGATCGAGTCCACGACGTGTGAGGGCCGAAACGGGTACCGCTGAATGTCGGCGTCGGTCG
Organism: Streptomyces sp. NBC_00289; assembly: GCF_041435115.1. NCBI lineage: Bacteria > Bacillati > Actinomycetota > Actinomycetes > Kitasatosporales > Streptomycetaceae > Streptomyces > Streptomyces sp. NBC_00289. The sequence goes on from NZ_CP108046.1 coordinate 6,297,010, forward strand.
TCAGGCCGGTGCGGACGAGGAACGTCGTCATGCCAGCCTCAAGGCCCGCGAGTACGTCCGTGTCCATCCGGTCGCCGATCATGGCCGAGGTCTCCGAGTGAGCCCCGATCGCGTTCAGCCCGGCCCGCATCATCAGCGGGTTCGGCTTCCCTACGAAGTACGGGTCCTTCCCCGTGGCCTTCGTGATCAAGGCGGCAACCGAGCCGGTAGCCGGAAGCGCGCCCTCGGGCGAGGGTCCGGTGTTGTCGGGGTTGGTGGCGATGAACCGCGCCCCGGCGTCGATCAGGCGGATGGCCTTCGTGAGCGCCTCGAAGCTGTACTGCCTCGTTTCGCCGAGTACGACGAAATCGGGGTCCTGGTCGGTCAGGACGTACCCGACGTCATGCAGGGCCGTGGTCAGGCCCGCCTCGCCGATCACGTACGCCGTGCCGCTGGGGCGCTGGTCGTCCATGAACTTCGCCGTTGCGAGGGCGGAGGTCCAGATGTTCTCCGCCGGCACTTGCAGGCCCATGCGGGAGAGCCGGGCAGCCAAGTCGCGGGGCGTGTAGATCGAGTTGTTCGTGAGTACGAGGAACGGCTTGCCGGACTCGCGCAGCCTCTTCAGGAAGGCGTCAGCGCCGGGGATGGGTGTGCCTTCGTGGATCAGCACCCCGTCCATGTCGGTGAGCCACGAGTCGATGGGCTTGCGCGCTGTCATGCGGCGATGATCCCACACCCATTAGTGCGTCAAGCGGACTGGTGGAGCCCTTCCGGATTGCGAGATCCTTTACCTCGGGGGCAAATCGTCAAGCCGCAGTGGACAAAGGTGACGCACGTCACCGGTTGAAGAGTAAATAAACAGCGTTTCCATACTACAAATGATCTAGTTGTCCTGATTGGCTGATGCGCGGAACCCGACATTCCGTTTGAGAGAGCGCCGAAGATGTCGCAGCACGCGAAGCATGTACAGGACGAGATCAGCACCCACCCCATAGGCAAGCTACTTGCGCTTCCTGCGAAGGGGAGTGCCGGGCGCAAGACCGCCATCACGGCGTACGTGGGCCTCTTGGCCACCTCAGCCAGTGCGGGCGGGTACGCCCTCGTACACGGAGGCGTGGAGGCGAAGTCGGCCGCCACGACCGGCCCAGGGATCGCGCGAGCGGACAACGCGGCGTTCGAGACCGAACAGGCTCCCGGCTACCGGCCGACCTACTTCGATGGTGCGGGCGGCGTCGCAGGCGTCCCCTTCACGGGCGAACAGCGCGAGGCCCTGATCCACGAGGCGCAGCGCCGTGGGCTATCGGTCGTGGATGCGTACGCGCTCGCCTACGGGGATCAGGCGAAGATCACGGTCAGGCCGGACGGGACAGTCGATGTCGACACGAGCGGTGTCACCGTCCCCAACGGGCCCGTCTACGCGCTGCTCGCGCCCGGCATGACGATGCCGACGCCGAAAGCGGGGCCTGACGACTCCCTGTACCTTGCCGCGGGCCCCGCCCCCAAGGTGCCCCGAGTCGGCATTCCCCAGACGGGCGGCGAGGGCAAGCATCACAAGCCAGGGCGCGGCTCGAAGGCCGACAAGCCGGTAAAGGGGCGCTTGACCCTGCCCGGCATCGCTGCGCCGAAGAGTCTCGGCGAGGGCGGCCACTACTACGACAACAGCGGGAAGAACCCGTACCAGAAGCCGCCCGGCCTCAAGGACGCCTTGCCGCCTGTCGTGGGCGACGTGATCGACCTGCTCCCCGGCTTCCGGCAGTGGCTCGGGCAGGTGTCGGGAGACACCGCGAACGTCGACACCTCGATCACGCGGGACAGGGACACGGTGACGATCGCCGTCGCCGCGACGATCAACTCGGACATCACGATCACGACCACGATTCAAGCGCCGGCAGACCCGAACCGGCAGTCGGACGGGATTGTCGTGCAGACCACCGTCAGCGACGCGGGCACAGGGGAAGTGCTCGGCCGGTCGGACTCTCAAGAGGTTCACGACACCGACTCCGCAACCGGGGTCGCTATCGGTCAGGTGGTCGAGGCCGTGATCGGCGCGGTTCAGCAGAGCAACAACCCGACGAACGACGACACCCCGCGCCCCGACTTGCCTGACGACCTTCCCGCTCCTCCGGGTTGGGCGGACGGCGAGACCCCCACGGACGCGCCCGTACAGGCCGAGGAGCCCCCAGCGGACACCGAGACACCCCCGGCTGATCCGGAGGCGCCCATGACCCCGTCAGAGAGTTCCGCAGGCGCGTAGGGATGGAACCGCCCCGGCCGGACCTGTCCTTCTTCGGGGGATGGCGGCCGGGGCGGCGTTAGTCTCCGCCCCCGAGTCTGCGCGTTAGGCACGGGGGAGCCTAGGAACCTCAAGGGCGGAGAGCCGGTGGGGCAGAACGGTGCCGGCGGATTCAACGGGCATGACGGAGGCGTGGTCGCTGACCGTGCGGCGGAAGAGGTTGTGCCCGGTCTCTGCGGTGTGCCGGATGGCGGCCTTGGATGTCTCCTCGTCCGAGTCGCTCTGGGCTGACCAGTCGCAGCCTCCCGGCCCGCAGTGCGCTTCCCAGATCACGCCGCCCTCGGGCACGTGGTTGATCGTGTAGTCCACGAAGCGGAAGACCGATCGCATCAGAGCGCGCTCCTGTTCCGCTCGGCCACGCGAGCCCGCAGGCGGGCGGAGGCGTCCGGCTCCGCGAGGTTGTCCGGGTCGACCTCCCACTCCCTTCCGCCGCCGATCGGACGGAGGAGGTACCTGCCACCCTGGAAGGCCATGATCTCGCCCACGCTGTCCCGCTTCGTATCGTGGCCGAGTTCGCCGACCGCAAGCCCGTCAGCCATGCCGCCACCTCCGCTCCCGCTGTGTCTGCTTCACCAATGACGCTAGAGACGGGGAGAGTTGAGGGGCCAGGAGATTGCACGAGATTGCAGATTTTCACCCGAGCGCGGTCATGGCTTCCAGGATCAGCGCACGGGCCTTCGCCCCGTAGACGGCCATCTTCGAGAAGCGTTCGAAGGCCCGCAGGTAGAGCGTGACCTCGCTCGGCCGGGTGACGATGATGTTCGCGGAGAGAGTCTCGACCTGCACCTGAGCGGTGTCGAACGCGAGGAAGCCCTCCAGCGTCCACATGCGCCGGGCGGCCGTGCGGGGGATGACGCCGAGGGACACGCTCGGCAGGGCCATCACGGTAAGCAGGTAGCCGAGTTGACCAGCCATCGTCTCGGCGTCCCCGAAGGGGAAGTACAGCACGTCTTCCTCGACGAGCAGGGCGAACCGCTTCGAGCCGTCGTACAGCACCTTCGATCGCTCGACGCGGGCAGTCGCCGCCTCGGCTGCGTCGTTGGGCGTCTCGAACACGTCCGCGATGGTCCCAAGGAGGGCCTCGGCGTAGCCCTGCGTCTGCAACAGGCCGGGCACGACGTTCGAGCAGTACACCCGCATGTGGCGGGTCCGCTGGTACAGCGGCATGTCCGAAGTCTGGTTACGGACCATGCCCGTGCGCTGAAGGTGGCGCCACTCGCGGTACATGGAATCCGCGGTGCGGGTTGCTGAGATCAGGTCGTCCGCCTGGTCGTCGCCCCCGCAAGCCCGGCACCACTCGCGGATGTCCTGGTCGGACGGGCGAGTCTTCGCGTTCTCGATCCGCGACGCCTTCGAGGGGTTCCAGCCGCACCGGATAGCCAGGTCTCGGCCGGTCAGCCCGGCGTCCTGGCGGATGTGCCGCAGGCGGTCAGCGATGGCCTTGCGTGCCTCTTGGACACTGGACGATGGTGACGACATGGCTCGGCTATCCGGTGCGCGTGCTGGTCAGACCTGGAACTCTCCGTGCGGTGCGGCCCTGTCCCAGACGGCGGCGAAGGCCGACGCGCACAGGGCGGCGACCGCCGGGTCCTCGCTCATCTCCGGCTCGACCGCCTGACCCTCGCCGGAGAAGTGGTTGAAGCGGACGAGCCGCTCGTCGATCAGCCAGAAGTCAGCCGCCGGCAACGGGATGCCGAGGGCCTCGCGGCGGGGCAGCCATCGCACCTCTTCGCCCGCCGAGAGGTTCAGGGGCGTCAGTGCGTGCTCGTACCTGACGTAGTCCGTCACCGGCACGGAGACGATGCGGGCCCGGCGCACGGAGACCCCGCGCTTCGTGATGCTCTCGACGAGATCCATCCACTCGGCGAGGGCTTTCCGCCCGTCGTCGAGCGTCCATGCGCCCGAGCGCCAGAGGCGCATCTCGTCCTCTTCCTCGGCCACCGCGTACACGTCCCGCATCTCCAGGTGGAGAGCGGAACGCGTCGCGGAAGAGAGGAGGTCGTCGAAGCTAGGAACCTGAGCCTTCGGCGTCATCTAGGGCCTTCCTCAGAATCGGGGCCATGCGGGCAGGGAGACGGATCACCGCCTCGGTGTCGGGCAGGGGACTGTCCTGCCGAGTCCGATCCGTCGTCGCCTCGTCAGCCTTCCATCCCTGAAGAACGATCTCGTCCGTCTCGTCGTCGACCCAGACGGCAGGGCAGTTCCCGCCTCCCGTGTTGGGGTCGATACCGATGAACCGTAGAGCCATGGAGACCTCACCTGTCGAGCGGGTTGCATGAGCTTGCAATAACTTCACCCCTGCGTGGGCGCCCGTCAAGGACGCCAGGCAGGACAAAGGCCCCTGCCTTGCGCGTGAACACAGTGCAGGGGCCTTCGAGTTGGATCAAGCGGCGGGGGCCAGGGCGAGGAGGATCGGGCCACGCGCCGTGTCCCACTCCCGCCCGGCCTCGATCGCCGTGCGGCCCTGGTTGGCGATGCGCTCCCCGATGGGGCCGATGAACTCCTCGTAGAACGTGCCGCGTTGCTCGGGCTTCATGCCAGCGGCCAGCATCGTTGCGATGCACCGTGTCCGGAAGACGGCTGCGGCCTCGGCGAAGTCGTCCCCGGTCCACTGGTCGGCATGCTGTGCGGCGAGGGCCCAACTCATCGTGAAAGACATGGCTACAGCTTAACGGGTCAACGCAAAGAAGACCCCCTCCGAAGAGGGGGTCAAACTTTACACAGGGCTAGCGAACAGGGCAAGCCCCAGACGCGCAGTCCTCGTCGGTCGAGTCCTCGATCCGGAACAGCGCGTACCCGTCGAACTCGGCCCGGCTGATCCGCTCGTAGGGCGCCTGCGGTCGGGTGCCGTCGACCATGACCGTCGTCCCCTTCAGGTGGGGGAGCCACTTCTCGATCACGTCCATGGTCGCGTCGATGTCGAGGCCCTCGGGCACGTTGGCCGTGAACGAGACGGCGTTGTCCGCCCACTCGGCCTGATACATCGCCTGGAAGGCGAGGAGCTGGTCAAGGCTCAGCTCGTCGGCAGACTCGACCAGATCGGCCGGGTAGCCGAGGGACTCCACCTCCTCGACGAGCTTGTCCAGCGTCGGGAACGTGACGACCATCGTGTTACCCGAGGCGTCGTAGACGCACGGCTCCACGTCGTACCCCTCCGCACGAAACTCCTCGACCTTCGCGGCCTGGTGCGGGTCGGTCACGGAGAACCGCACGCGCCGCAGGAACGTCCTCGCGTAGATCGGGTGGATGCCCTCGGTCACGCCGGGGAGCTTGGCCACGGTGCCCGTGGGCGCAACCGTGGTCGTCTTGACCGGCTCCGGGATACGCAGCTCGAAGGCGTACTCGCGGGCGGCCTTGCGGACCGTGCGGGCCAGGCTGCGCAGGAGCATCCGGAAGCGGGTGTGTGCCGGCGCTTCGCTGTAGCGGATGCCCTGCTTGGCGAGGAACCCCTGAACGCCCAGGTGGCCGACGCCGATCCTCCGGTTGGCGGCCAGGCGCTCGGCCTGCTCGGCGTCGTTCACGTCGCCGTACGTTGCGCGTATCAGGAAGCGGGTCATCAGCTCGTGCGCCCGCGTGAGGCCGCCCTCGTCGTACGCCTCGTGGCCGTCCACTACGAAGGCATCCAGGTTGATATGCCCGAGATTACAGTTTTCCCAGCTTTCGAGCGCAATTTCGCCACAGGGGTTTGTAGCAACGACTGTACCAACCTCGCCCACGTTGGAGAGGGTCGAGTTCCAGTAGCCGGGCTCACCGTTCCGGAGCATGCCCTCGACCACCCTGCGGTGGACCATGCGGGCCAGCTCCTCGCCGCCGGGGCCGAAGTCGTCGATGCGCCCACCGGCCAGGTACTCGATGAAGTCGCTGTCGATCTCGACCGACACATTGGTAGTCCAGTGCTTCGAGGTGTCCTCCTTGGCCGAGAGGAACTGCTCGATGTACGGGTCCGCCCAATGGCAGATCGCCATGCGGGCCGACCGGCGGTTGCCGCCAGAGACCACGCACTCGGCAATGGCGTGGTCGATCTCCATCGCCTCGACGGGGGTCAGGTGGCGGGCCCGCTTGCAGTCGAAGCACAGGGTCTTCGAGCACTCGGTGAAGCCGCAGAACTCCTTGCCCGACGAGGTGGACAGGACGCGGCCGATCTCCTGCATCATCCGGCCGAAGGGGGCCGGGCCCGAGGCGACACCGCCGAACGTCTTCAGGCGGGCACCCTTGCCGCGCACGCGCGACACGTCGTACACGCGGTGGCTGTGCTTCACCTCGTCGTCGGTCATGAAGGTGTCGATCAGGTCGACCAGCGCGGCGGCCCAGCCCTCGCGGGAGTCCTCGACCTCGAAGGCTCCGTCCCAGTCGGAGTCGTAGGCGTCGGACAGGACGCCCGCGGCCTTCATGTCCTCGTAGTCCGGGTGGGCGGGGTCGCACACGATGTGCACGGTCAGGGCCCGGCGAGGGGCCCCGTACGGCGCCAGGAAGCGCGAGCTGTAGTTCGCTCCGACGCCCCCGCCTTCCATGAGGCGAAGGAAGCTGAACTCGAAGTGGCGGGACAGGCGCTCGCCCCAGCCGGACACGTGGCAGTTGAAGAGGTACTGCCTGCCCTTGACCCCGCTCGCCCACAGGTGGCGGCCTGCCGGGATGACAGCGAAGCGGTCCATCAGGGAGACCAGCTCGTCGTACTCGGCCCGCACGTCCGCGCTCCAGCCCTCGGCCGGACCGTAGACGAGACCGAGGTTGCCGGCGGCTACACGCCGGACGGTCTCGGGCCAGACCTCGCGGGAACCGTCCGCCTTCGTCCGGCTGTACGTCCTCTCATACACGGTCTGGCCGGTGGGCCCGAAGGGGACAGAGATGGTGCTGATGATGAACTCCTAGGTAGTGCTGGTGGATTGGGAGAGGGGCCGGTCAGCCGATCGGGCGGTTCAACATGACGGACAGAACCTTGATGATTCGCTTCATGGCTCCGGCGTCGTACGCCGAGAGGTCGGACAGCACCTTGATCTGTGCCGCCGTGTCCTCGGCGGTCGGCTCGGGCGCCAACATGAAGGCGAGGCAGAGGTCGATCCGCTCATCCAGGTAGGCGATTGCGGCCTTGGCCTCGGCCTGAAGGGCGTCGAGCGCGACCTCCGCCTCGTACTTCGCTAGCTCGGCCGCGTTGTACGGACGGGAGGTGATCGACCCGTCCGCCTGGCGCTCGTAGTAGGTCCGGGTCGCGTCGTCCCAGTACTCGAACATCAGATCCGTCATGCCGGGCGGGGGCTGAACCGGGGCCGGGCCCTCGGGTGGGGTCTCGCTCACGCTGCGTTCTCCAACTCGTCGTAACTGTCGATGTAGTCAGTGCCGTTGAGGTGGGCGGCGATCTTGCCGACCCCGCGCTCAAGGCGGTAGCGGATGGCCCGGTCGGTCACTGCCTCGCGGGCCGCAATCCGCCGGTCGTCCCAGTCGAGGGCGAAGCGCATGAACACCGCCCGCTTCTCGTGCAGGGAGAGAGGGGCCGCCGCCCAGCCCCGCCGGATATCGGCGAGGTGGGCGAACAGCACTCCTGCGGACTTCTTGTCGACGGTCCCCTTCGGCATGTCCGCGTCCGGGGCGGTGGGGTTGCGGATGCCGTACGCGGCTTCCATGTCCCATACCGCCGGCAACAGGTGCTCGACGAGTCGTCGGTCGTACCCGCTCACACACGCCCCTTCTCGGCCGCATCGCAGGCCGCCTCGTAGGAGGTGTGCCGGACGCGGTACTTCGCCTCGGTCTTCACGTGGTCGATCAGGTCGCGGACGAGGCGGTGATAGAGGACGCCCAGGCCGAGCGAGTCATCGGCGAGGCACTCGTTCACCATCCCCGGCTTCGTCGCCAGGACGATCAGGGCCTCTTGCCGGGCGTCCTCGTACTCGATAGTCAGCGAGTCCTCGTAGCCGTCCGCGATACGGCGGGCGGCCCGACCTGCCAGGGCAACCACCTCGGGCAGGTCGAGCACGCGCCAGTCAGCGGCCTCGGCCGTCACCTGACCACTTCCTTCACCGGCACCTGACCGTCACGGGTGACCAGGACCATCAGGCCCGGAGCCCCTCGGGTGCCGGTGCGGTGCCGCCACCATGTCGACTCGGACTCCATCGCCGGCACCTGCACGAAGGTGCGCGGGCCGTCCGTGTCGATCAGCTCGTGATGCAGGTGACCGGCGAGGAGGAGATCCGCGGAGTGCATCGCGGACGCTTTGTCGAACGCCTGGCCCCGCCACCACTCGAAATGTTTGCCGCTCCGCCACTGGTGACCGTGAGCGTGGGCGACGACGGTCCCCGAGCACTCGACGACGACCGTCAGCTCGTCCGTGTCCGGGACGAACACCTCGACGTGGGCGTACTCCTCGCCCGCCAGGGTCAGGGCCTCGCTCACGGAGATCAGGGCCTCGGTGTCGTGGCTGTCGTCGTAGCGGGTCACGCCCTTGCCGCCCGGCCGGACAGCCTCGCCGTGGTTGCCGGGGACGGCAACGACCGTCAGCCGGGAGACCATCGAAGCGAAGCGGATGATCGCGTAAGCCATCAGTCGGCGGGTCAAGCGGATCTGCTCGGTGAGGGTGAGCTGAGTCCGCCACGTGTTCGCCCCGCCCTGCGAGACGAAACCTTCGATGTGGTCGCCGAGCCACGCGAGGTGAACGTGCTCGATGCTGAACCGCTCCCGGTACGTCTCCAGCAGCTCGACCGCACGGTCGATGCAGTCCATCGCCCGCTTGATCGTGCCCTCGTACCCGTCGCCGTCGATCTTCCCGAACTGCATGTCGCCCAGGGCGACAACGTACGTGAACTCCCCGTCCTCCTGGACCGGCACGAACCCGGCGCCCTTGTCGAATACGTCGAGAAGCTCGTCGATGTCGAGCCGCTCGACAACCGCCGGCACCTTGCGGCGGCCGAAGGAGAAGCGGGCCGAGACGCCCGGCTCCCCGTTCGCCATCGTCCACTCGCTCGACCGGAAGCCGGTCACCTCCCACTCGGCAGGGTCGAGCTGGTGAGTGCGGAGCACGTCGGCCGCCGAACCCTCCGGGTCCATGCCCTCGGGGCCGCGAACGGTCACCTCGGCCGCGTCGCCCGAGACCTCGATCTGACGGGTGAAGTCCCGCTCCGGGTCCTGGCGGACGGGCGGGGCGGTCGGGGTCGAGAGAAGGTCGGTCAGCAGCTCAGAGCGGTTCAAACTTTACACACCATCCCGGAGAGAGCGTCGGTACGTACGGATCGTGGAAGCGGACACGGTGTGCCCGTGCCGGCGGAGGACGAGGGCCAGGCGCTCGGCCGAGGAGCCGTCGAGGAGACGGAGAACGACGGTCTCCCGCGCGTCCGGCTCCAGCTCCTCGTAGATGCGCTTCAGGGTCGGGCCGGGACTGCCCGGCAGGTCCGTCACTTCGAGCCCCGGTCGATCTGGCCGATGGCCGCGACCGCGAGGGAGGCGAGCCGTACGAGGCCCTTGCGGATCTCCTCCGGCGTGCGCCCGCCGAAGGCCGCGAAGGCGACCTCGATCGCCAGGCCATCGACACCCAGGACTCCGACCTCTCCCCGGTCGGCGTTGATGATGGCCCACTCCTCACCGCGCCTGCGGTAGGCATCGGTGCCCCGCTTCGGGTGTACGCCGCCGACGAGATGCGAAGGCAGGTCGGCTATCACCTTGGCCGCGCCGTGCACCTCGGCCACCACGGAGGCGAGGGGGTCAGCCGCTCGCGCGGGCCTCTTGGCCGCCGTCTTCTTTGCCGTCGTCTCCGTCACTGGCCCTCCTCCTGAATCACGCCGAGGAGGGCCTGAGCGCCCCCCTGCATGTACGTCTCGGTCACGTCGCCGTCCCGCAGGCGCATCCCTCGCGCCTGCCGCAGGGCCCGGCAGAGCTTCGCGGTGAACTCGGCGCCGGCATCGTCGGGATCGCCCCACACGCGGATGCGGTTGAAGCCCGCGAGCATCCGCCTGTGCCTGCCCTGGAAGATCGAGGCGCCGGGGATGGCGACCGCGAACAGCCCGAGCTTCCGCAGGATCACGCGGTCGAGTTCGCCCTCGGTCACGTCGAGGGTGTCCCCCGCCTGATGAATCGAGTCGATCCCGTACATGCGCGGGGGATCGTCCTTGATCGAGTTGTACTTCCCGTGGAAGTGGGCCCGGTGGTCGTGGTCTTCCAGGCAGCGGAAGCGGACCGTCAGGGGCGAGCCGTTCCGGTCGAGATACGGGATCGCGAGCATTCCGCGGAACCGCTCATGACCGGGGAAGGGCAGGTCACCGACGACGCCAAGCCGGTGTGTAGCCGCCTCCTCGCGACCGATCCCCCGGTCGAGGAGATACCTTGCGGCGCCCGGCGTAAGAGCTGCCTGATAGGCGCTCACCGCCTCCTCCAGCATCTCTCGTTGCGAAGGCGAGAGAGGCTGCAAGGGCTCGTGCTCCGACAAAGTCAGTGCCCTCCTTTTCCATGATCAGAGTGAATGCGTCGCCGCCCTTCCCGCACGAGTGGCACTTCCAGAGCTGCCGGTCCGTGTTCCAGGAGAAGGAGGGGGTGTTGTCGTCGTGGAACGGGCACGGAGCCATGCCCGAGGCGCGGTGGGAGTCGTACTCCACCTCGTAGTGATCGAGGACCGCTTCGAGCGTCGGCTTCTCGTGCTCGCCGTCCTCGCTCGTTTCGAGCCGCTGGATTCTCACGCGAGCCGCCTCCCGAGGAAGGCGCCCCGCTCGTCGTCGTAACCGAGGGACTCGAAGCCCTGCTCGGCCGCCGAGTCCAGATCGAAGCGGCCCAGCTCGATCGTGAGCCGCTCCAGCTCGGCGGCCTCCTCGAAGGTGAGGGCGCTCACTCGACGCCCCGCAGATCGAAGTAGTCCTCGACCGTGGTCAGGACGAACGCCTTCCGCCAGTTCTTCCCCCGGCGCTTCACGATGACGATCGAGTCCACGTCGAACGGGTCGAGGTCGCGGTGCCGGGCGAAGTTCAGGCGCTCAACCTCGGCCTCGTCGAGGAACGGGCCCGGCGTGAGCGCGGCGTTCTTCGCCTCGATCACCAGATAGGTGCCGCCGGTCTCCCGGATCACGAGGTCGCCCTCGTCCTCGGCCCCGGTCAGACGGAGCCGCTCGGCGTCCTCGCCGACCGACCGCAGGCCCGCGAGGAGTTCGGTCTCCCAGGAAGCGCCCTTGCGCTTGTTGGCTCGGTTGCGATCACTGATCGAGGTCAATCTTTACACCGCCTTCGTAAGAGCGTCAGTCGGAGACCAGGGCTGAGAGGGGGGAGTCGTAGGGAAGACCCGTTCGAGCTTCGAGAAGCGGGTCACCTCCGGGTGGCAGCGCATCGACGCGTACCGCCGGGCGGTCGGATCGCAGGGCCCCATGCGTTGCTTGATCACCGCGACCCGGTACTCGTGCGAGTTCGGGTCCAGCGCCACGGAGAGGCTCAGCTCGGGCTTCTCCGACAAGCCGCCCTTCACCTGATCACGGGACGGCGGGGCCCACGGGTCCGACTTCGCCTCCCACGACTTGTCGGAGGCGTGGTGCAGGACGATCACGGTCGCGCCGGTCGCACGGGCAAGCTCAGTGAGCCCGCTCATCACGGCCATCTGTTCCGTGTAGTCCGACTCGGCCCCGTCGAAATCCATGAGGTTGTCGAACACGATGACCTGCGGATAGTCGTCCCACAGCTCGACCCAGGCGCCGAGTTCCTCGTCGATGGCCTTCCACGTGATCGGCGAACCGAACGAGAACGTGAACGGCAGACCGGACAGCGAGTTCAGGTACACCTCGCGATGGCGTCCGCCGGCAGCCATCCCGGCCTCGACCATCTCCGTGGTGTCGCCGGTCATCATCGACGCGAGCCGAGACGATGCGGTGAAGGCCGACATGTCCGCCGAGAAGTACAGCGTCGGGAGAGCCATCATCGCCGTCCAGAACAGCGCGAAGCCCGACTTCTGCGTACCCGAGCGGCCCGCGATCATCACGACTTCGCCGTGCCGGGGACGGCACCCCATCTGATACAGCGCCTCGAACGCCTCGACGCGGGGCAGCTCCTTGCCGGACTCGGCATGCAGCGCGAGCGACCGTGCGGGAGTCAGCACCTAGCTTCCTTTCTCTGCGATTCCTTGCGCCCAGTGCAGTCGGCACAGGACGCGGTACGTGGACCCGATATCGCCCACCTGGAACTGAGCGCCCGAGCGGGCCACCCGGCCCCCTTCGATGCGGGCGTTGATCAGGCCCGGCCTGCGGCACCAGCAGAAGACATCCGCCTGTAGGCGGATCACTGCGTCGGCCAGTTCGACCAGGCGGCCGGAGCCGGGGAAGAGGTGCGACCGGAAGTCGGTCAGGAGACCGAAGCAGTCGACCGCCACCCCTTCCCGGTCCACCACGGCTGCGAGCTGCTCGACCTGCCGGGGACTGAGGAACTGCGCCTCGTCCACGACGGCGAAGCTCGCCCCCGAGAGGAGCGCGACCAGATCGGAGGACTCCGACACCTGGAACGCTTCCTCGGCTACGCCGAGCCGGGACGACATGCGGCCATCCCGGCTCGGCCCAGTGAGGAGGACTCCTTCGCGGCCCGCGCTGCGGTAGTTGAAGGCCATCTGAAGCGCGAGCGTGGACTTGCCCGCGCCCATCGGCCCCGCGAAGAATCGGAGCATCAGTCGAAGTCGGGGGCCGCAGAGACGGCGGCCTCGACAGCGGCCTCGCGCGCCTTCACGTACCCGAGGATCTTGTCGCGGACGCCGGGGTCGCTGACCGGACGCCACACCCAGGCGGGGTGCTGACCGGGGCGCTTCGGGGGCACCTGCTCCAGGCGCACGATGGTCCCGTTGCCGACGACCCGCTTCAGGTCGCGGGCGAGGAGGGTCTGTTCGATCCGCTGTCCCTTCGTGACCTCGGGGGTGCCGGCGTCCAGCGCGGCCATGTTCCCGAACACGGACACGTCGCACAGGGCGGAGTCCTTCGGGCCGTTCGGGGTGGGTCGCTGGTCCTCGTACTCGTGGACCTCGATCAGGAAGGCGAGGGCGTCCTTCACGTCGCCCGGCTTGAACCAGCCGCCGCCAACGGTGGGGATGTCAACGATCTGCACGGATGTATCTCCTAGGTGTCTTGTCTCAGTGATGGGGGAGGCAGCGGGCGGGCATGTCGCCCGCCTTCGAGAAGGTCCAGAGACCGCAGGGAGCGGAGGTCCACACCCACGCGGCCCCGGCGATGAGAGTCGCGATGAAGGCCGCGGCGACTACGGCGCCGAACGTCTTCACGCGGTCTTCAGGGCTCGGCCGCGCGCCTTGTAGGCGGTCATCACGGCCGGGTCGGCGAACATCGCCTGGTTGGAAGCCCAGAGCTTCTGAAGGTCAGCGATGCTGGTCTGCTTCTCGATCTCGCCGAGAATCCAGGCCGAGCCGTTGTCCTTCGGAGTCTCGGGCTTGGCCGCCGAAGCGGTCGCCCACGGGTCGTTCGCCGGAGCGGACGCCGGGGCAGAGTCGGGGGTCGTGTCCTCGGCGATGACTCGGGCGTCGAGCATCGCGGCGATGTTGCCCTTCCCGTGAGCGAGGTTCGTCGCGTTGACGACGAGGCTGCTCAGCGAGAGGCCGGTTACATCTTTACACTCGAACCCGAAGTAGTCACAGATGAGGGAACGAACCTCCGGGACAGTGCCACGGAAGACCGCCCACGTGTCCTCGTAGGACTTGCCGTACTTGATGGTCACGCCGATCGTGCCGTCACCCTGGGGGGTGACCGCGCCTTCCTGATCCGCTCGCACTTCGCTCCTTCGCTCCTTGCTCTGGGGTCAAACTTAACACGGGAGTCGCAGTTAAGCGACGTTCTCTTCTGTGACACCGCTCACCCACGGGCGCATGGCGCCCTTCACGCTCCGCATGGCGCGGATCTCGCGGGCGAGCCTGGCCGCAGCCCAGCCGATCTCCAGGTCCACCCAGTGAAGGGTGCACTCGCCGGAGCCGGAGGGCAGGTTGATGATGATCCCCCACTTCTGGGAGACCTCGGGCATGGGGCGGTAGGCCGTCGCGGCTTCATCCGCCGGCACCACTCGCTTCTTCCAGGCGGCGAACGCCTTCTTGTCCGCCGTGTCCACGGGGAAGCGGGTGTAGTCGTAGAACTCGCCCCGGCTGTAGGTGGCGAGCTGGGCCGCCATCTTCAGGCCGCCGTACTGGACGGAGCCCGTCTTCAGGTCGCCGATGAACAAGCCCTCGACGCGATCCCCGTCCGGGCCCGGCCCGGCGTATTCGAGGGCGCGGTCGAACGTGCCTCCCGTGCCCAGCTCGGGCACGACGACGAACTTCTCCACGGCCTTCACGGTGAACTCGACCGTCGAGCCCATGTACGCGGCCATGTCCCGCAGGTCGCGGGAAGCGGTGCCGGCGGGCAGAGCCTCCCCGCGGTCGACGTACTCCGAGAGCGTGTGAAGGTGCGTGCCCTTCTCCCGCTTCAGGTTGGCGCCGGAGATGTCCTGTGCCTGCTCGGCCAGGGCGTTCAGCTTGCGCTTGTCGTCGGCGTCCTCGGGGTCGAGCTGCCGCACAACTTCCAGCATGGACGGGCGCTTCGCGGCCCCGACCAGGGTCATGCGCGACTTCCAATCGGAGATCGCGCTCTTGTCTTCGATGCAGTCGATGAAGGTCGTCGTGCGGGTCAGGGCCTTCGGCTTGCCACCCTCCTTCGGGATGACGAGCGGCCGGTCCCAGCCGTCACGGGGGACGGTCGCCTCGGGCGTCAGGTCGACGATGTTCACGCGGCCTCCATGGCGAGGTAGACGGACGGGACGGAGTTGCCGAACGGGTCGGCGTCGAGGTCGTTCGGCCGGAGCCAGATCCGGACCCGGCCGTCTTCGAGAAGTTCGGCTTCGTGCTCCTCGTCGGGAACGGGCTCCAGGCCGAGCGCCTCCGCCTGGTCGAGGGCGACGCGCATCTCGCGGCCGGACGCGTCAGGCTCCGCTACCAACGAGCAGTGCCAAGGAGGAACGCCGTCGAGGCGGACCTTCGGGCCAGCCTGGAACACATTCGAGCAGCCCACGTCTGCCCCCCTTCCTGTAAAAATGGAACCTTGCGAGACCGTTCTACGTCCGCGCGGATGGCGATGTCAACTTTGACCCTGAAAGGCGCCCGGTGACCTACGTCACCCGTACGGGCCCGGTGGTTGAATCGCGAAGAAACTGTAAAACCCGCAGGTGAGGAAGGTCATGCTCCTCTGGGATGAGAAAGACCCCCGCCGGAGTACGACGGGGGTCTGAGGGAATGCTGTGGAGTGCTACCCCTAGTCCTGAGCCTTGTTGCCTGTGGCATCTTTCGGCCTGCGGATCAGGTCGGTATCGCCATCCTCGCGCGGCACATAGAAGAAACCGTCCTCGGTGTCTGGGTCGTAGTGCACGACGAGGTTCCCCTCGGCGAGCATCTCCTTCCAGGAGGTCACGCGGTTCAGGTCCCGCTCGGAGTTGTTCCGGTCAGCCCGCACACGGCCCTCGACCCGCAGCATGATTGCGGGATACATGTGCCGGTGCTCGGCCTTGATCTTCCACGGGATCAGGCTGTCGTCACGGAGATTGCGCCGGTCAAGGCCCTTGCGGCGACGGAACGCGGACCACATGGGGACGGAAGTCTCGATGTTGTACTTCCGTAGATACTCAGCCTGCATCCACTCATAGGTCTTGCCCTCCTCGAACCAGCGGATGACCTCCGCCTCGTCTTGGATCTTCCTCGGTGGCATGTGTCCCCCTGTGGTCTCTGCCGATCTCGTCCTTCAGGACTACAACTCTGTCGCTCTGTCAGGACTTTAAGTTGACACCCAGATGACCTTGGTGTCAAGCTGACGCCAGACAGCGAAGCTGTCGCAGCAACACACAGGTAAAGGTGACCCCCGGTAGACGGCAATCTCCGGGGGTCTGGTTCCCGGCCGCGAGACGGCAATCTCCGACCGGGTTGGCACAGGAGATGTGACCCTCCCATGCAGATTCATCGTAACCCCAGGCATGACCGCGACTTCGTGATCATCGCGAACCGCGCGATACAGGACCCGCGCATGTCCCACACGGCGCGCGGCATCCTCGCCCTCGTCCTCTCCCTGCCCAACGGGGTCAAGGAGAACGTTCGCACCCTCTCCGACAACTACCCGCAGGGCCGATCCGCGGTGGCCAAGGCCGTCAAGGAGCTGCGCGACCTCGGGTACTGGGTGACGAAGACCGGCCGCGACGAGGAGTCGAACCAGATCGTCTCGACCGTGGACGTGTACGAGACGCCGGCAACTGCTTCTGCTCCGGTTCCCACCCGTCCGGTCACCGCTCCTGCGGCCACCCGGAACACGGGCACGTCCCCTTACGGGGAAAAGGATCTCTCTAAGGACGGGGAAAAGAACCCCCCCTTCCCCCCTGCGGCTGAGCCCGTCGAGGACCAGGCGGCCGAGCCCGTGGCCAGGGAGAGGGAGGGCTCCAGCGAGAAGAACCAGGACGACAAGCAGGCCGCCGAGGCAGCCCGCATCCTGCGCCGCCTCGCTGCGGTCGACTCCCGCCTCCGCCTGTCTGACCGGCAGGTCGCCAAGCTGACCCCGGCCGTCGCTGACTGGCTCGACCGTGGCGCCACCATCGCCGAGATCACCGACGCCGTGACGCAGGGCCTCCCGCAGAAGATGTACTCGGCCGCCTCCGTCATCGCTGACCGCCTCGACCGCAAGCGCCCCGAGCGCAAGCGCCAGTGGAAGCAGTACGCCGAGTGCGCCGACCGCTGCGGCAACCTCCTGCCCGCTGGCCAGGACTCCGGCATCTGCACCGAGTGCGCCCTCGGGATGACGACCGCCTTCGAGATCGACTGCACCACGGGCGAGATCACCGAGCCCGTCATCGGCCCCAGCGCCGAGTACCTCGCCGTCCGCGCCGCCCTGCGCGCCTGACAGCCCCCTCGCACTTCCTTCCTCACCACTCCTGAAAGGCACAGCTATGCCCACGCACGCCCGCCTGCCCTGGTACGCCTACGCCATCGGCGCTGTGGTCCTGTCCGTCGCCCTGGCCATGGGTGCCCCTGGCGAGTACCAGCTCGCCCGCCTCGCCGGATGGAGCGAGATCGTGGCCGCCGGTATGCCGGTCTGCATGTCCGTTTACGCGGTCGTCGCCGTCTGGTTCGTCGAGTCCCGCGAGAAGGGCGAGAAGGGCCGGGGAAGCGCCATCGTCGGCGCGATAGGCGCCCTGGCCATGACCCTGACGGGACAGGTCGTCGCGCACTGGATCGCCGCCGGTTACATGACCTCCTCGAAGGAGCTGGTCGCCGCCGTCTCCGCTGTCCCCGCCTTCGTCGCCGGACACGTCGCGCACATGGTCATCCGTGCTGCCCGCCCCGCCCCCATCAAGGTGCCGGCGGAACTCGAGGTCGACGAGGACCAGGACCAGGACCAGGACGGCGAGCCCGTTCAGCCGACCCTCGACGGCACCGAGCCGCCGGTCGACGAGGTGGCGAAGGCCCGCTCTCGCCGCCGTCCCGGCCGCCCCACCCCCAGCGACGAGGAGATCCGCAAGGCGGCCGAGGCTCTGACCGCCAAGGGCGAGCAGGTGACCGGCCCCGCCCTCGCGAAGCTCATGGGCCGCGACCGGCGGACCGGAAGCCGCTACCTCGCGCGTCTCCAGAACGCCTGACTGACCAGTCAACTTTGATCCGCACCCTGTCTGGCGGGACAATGTGTACAGAGAGTCCCGCCAGACGAGGAAAGACGCGGAGGAATGGACGTAACGATCACCGTGCGCGTATGTGATGTGTGCGAACGGCGGGACAGGCCCGCGATCCGATACACCCTCACCCCGGAGAACGGGACGGCGAAGACGCGGGACCTGTGCGCCGTCGATGTGGCCCCGGTTGAGAAGCTGTTCGGGCCCCTGGAAGAGGCCGAGGCCGACGACTCGCCCAGCTCGAAGGCGAAGCCGGTCAAGAAGGCGGCGACAGCAAAGAAGGTTGCCTCGGGAACTGTCCCCAGGCGCCGGGCGAGCCGCACCCCCGTGATGACCATGGAACAGATCGAGAAGATGAAGGCAGGCTCGTCCGAGTCCTGAAGGCGACAAAAACGCCCCTCCCCACCCCCGAGACAAGGGAGTGAGGAGGGGCGTCGGACTTACCCGAGGATCAGGGCGAGTCCTCAGAGTCAGAACCCTCGACGAGGCCGAGGGCGGTCACGATCTGGACGATGAGAGCCACCTCGGGCCGGTCGGCGTAGGTGACAGCGAGGACGCTCACCAGGACGCCGAGGGCCGCCAGGACGGCCCCCACGCGCGAGCGGTAGCGGACGGGGAGGGACGAGACGATCAGGGCCAGAGGCCCGGTCAGCTTGTTCTTCATCGGCGGCCTGCCTGCTTCTGAAGGGCAGCGAAGCCCTTCGGTCCTATCCGCGGGTCATGGAGGACAGCGCGGTACTTGGGGTTGCGGTCGTGGAATCGAGCTACGGCCCGCTGCGTCTCGGGGCCGTAGAAGTCGGACGGGGCGCCAGGGATCGGGCCGTAGCCCGCCTTGACGAGGAGCTGCTGAAGCTCCTTGACCTGCTTGTGGTGGGCGCCCGGATGTACGCCGGCAGCGAGAGGGACGATCCGGTTCGGGGCGGGCTTCGCCGGGACGTGCGCGGGAGGCTTCGGGGCGTCCGCCTTGAAGGCCGGGTAGCCGTAGCCGTAGACCCAGGCGTCCTTACGGCGGTGCCTCTGCTCGTACACCCCGTCGCCCTCGGCCGAGCCGGTGGCGTTGCTATTGCCTTCCACGGTGGTGATCCACTCGTCGTCGAAGGCCACTACCAGGCCGGTGTGCGAGCCGCCGTTCTTGCCGAAGAACACCTGAGCGCCGACCCTCGGCGTGAAGCCGAACTGCTTCCGGTCCTTGAACCAGTCGACGCCGTACGCACAGGAAGCGGTACGCGGGTACAGGGCGGCGAGCCCAGCCTTCATCGCGCACCACGAGACGAAGACGGCACACCACGCCATCCGGTCGGACCACTCAAGGCCCGGCGTCTGGTCGCTGTACTTCTGGTCGTTGTTCCAGTGACCGCCCGAGCGGCCTTCGTGGTAGCCCTTCTCGGCACGGGCGATACCGACGATCTTCTGAGCCTGCTTGCTCAAAGGGGCGTCCTCCTTCGGGACATGCAAAAAGCCCCGTCCGTGGGGACAGGGCCTCGGGGGAAGCGGGGAGATTTAGGCGGCAGAGACAGAGGAGATGTGCGAGTCGAGACGCTCGGACACCGCCAGGCGCTCGATGCGCTCATGGGACAGGTCAGCGCGGAGCCCGCGAATGTCCCGGCTGTGCTCGGCCTGGCCTTCGAGGACGCGATCGAGTCCCGCGATCACGCGGTCCAAGTCGTCCCGGAGATTTGTGCTGTGGGTGTTGGAGACCTGCTCGCGGGCCTCCTGCGCGTGCTCACGCACTTCGGCGAGTGCTGACCCCTGTCGCCTCACCAGCTCGACCAGGACGCCGACCAGGGCCACGCCGACCGTTCCGCCGGCGGTGACGACGGCGACCTGAACAGAGGGGTCAAAACTCATCGGCCCAGCTCCCGGAGCTGAGACTCCAGCCGGTCTATGCGGTCGGCCTGGTCCTGCACCACGGACAGAAGGGCGACCCCGAGCAGGTCATAGCGGAGGGCGTCGATGCGCCCCGTCTCGTCGTAGGTGACGATCTCGGGCAGCGTCTCGGCGACCTCTTCGGCGATCAGGCCGAACTCGTCCCGCAGGTACTCCCCGCCCTCTTCCTTCGGGCGCCGGTCGTAGACGCGGGGGCGAAGGGACAGAACCGCATCGGGGTCGATGTCGATGTCCCGGATGTTCTGCTTGAAGCGGCGGGACGAGGTGTTCCGCGCGAAGGTGCCGTCTCCCTGCACCCACACCGCGTAGTACGTCCCGGAGCCGCTCACGCTGTCCGCGTGAACGCGCTTCGTGCCGTTGGCCCACGAGATCGTGTCCCCCGACTCAAGGTAGGTCGAGTGCGAGTGGGACGACGGAGTGAACGTGCTCGGCTTCGAGGTGATGCTCGACCACGTGTGGGAGTGCGTCGCGGGCGGGAACGTCGTCGGGACCTGATTCAGCTCCGACCAGTTGTGCTCGTGCGCAACGGGGGCGAAAGTCGTCGGCTTGCCCGTCACCTGTCCCCAGTCGTGCGTGTGCGCGGCCGGAGGCAGGGACGTGGGGGCATCACTGATGTCCGCCCACTTGTGCGTGTGGACGGCCGCCGGGAACGTGGCGGGCTTCCCGGACAGGCCCGACCAGTCCACGTTGGAGATGAGCGGCACCCAGGCCGTGTCATTCCAGAACTCGAAGGACGACGTGTCGGCGTTGTAGCCGATCTGCCCCATGCGCGGGGACGCGGGTCGCGTGGCGCTGTTCCACACGAGGATGCGCGAGCCCACATAGGGACGGGTCCTCTGAACGTCTCCGCTCGTGATCGAGGTGACGTTCGCGTTCACCGTGACCAGCGCGAGCGGCATCTCGTAGATGCCTGTGTCCGTCTGGGTCAGGGCCGCCGGAGTGGTCGAGCCCGCGGTGCCCTGCTTCACCGCCAGGACGATGCTGTTCACTGCCGGGTCCAGTCGCAGGATCACCCGGTCGACACGGACCGAGGTGTTCGCGGCCGGGATGGTCACGGTGTCGGTCGCCGACGACTGGGCCATGAAGCCGCGAACGAAGGCCAGGCCCGACGAGACGTTCAGGACCATGCCGGTGCCGGCGGACACCGCGAAGCCCGAGGACGCGCCGAACGAGGCGACGACGCCCGTGTCCTGGAACTCCCGGAACATCTGCGAGAACTGCGTCTCGGTGACGGCCTGAGAGTCGAAGGGGTAAGAGGTGATGGCCAAAGGGGAAGTCTCCTTAGACTGCGGCGCCTACGTCTTCGATCACGAGATGGGATGCGCCGAGCGAGACGGCGAAGCGGACCTTGCCGTTCGTGGCCTCCGGCTTGAGGCATGCCGCACTGATCCCGAGCGTGATCTGACCGGCGGGCGGGTTGTTCAGGTACCAACTGGCATCGAGGCCAGACGCAAGAAACGAGTCGTCGTCGAACGTGCTCTGGTAGATGCCGCCGAGGTTCGTGCTAGTGGTCGCGACCGTGGGGCCTACGGCCCAGCGGGTAGTGACGATCGCGCTCTGTTTCGAGCCGTGGGTCGTGGTGTCGCCCGTGGCGTCCACATCGACGATGCCCGCGCGGAAGTTGACCTTGTAGCAGCGGCCCGCCTCGGCGGTGAAGCTCTGGGTGAAACACATCGTGTCCGCGTTGCCGAACGTCGGAGACGCCGTGGTGATGATCTGGAGAGCGACGACGCCCCTCGGGGTCCTGTCCTCGAAGGTGTCCTTACGCCAGGGCCCCCACCCGGTACCGCTGCCACACCGCCACCATGTCTCGGTGGTGGAGTTCGAGTTAGCTCGCTGCCACGACTGCACGGCGTCGCCTCGGAGCTTGCGGGTGGTGAGGATTCCCCACTTGCCCCCGAAGTCCCAACCTCCGGTCGTCGACTCGGTGTTGGTCAGGTAGAGGGTCGAGGTTCCTTCGGGATAGCTTGCGACCGCAGTCGTCTGGGTGACCGAGGTAGCCGCGAGCTGGGTGTCGAAACCCACCTGACGCCAGGGCGACCAGCCCGAAGCGTTGCCGCCCCGGACCCACATCTCGTGCGGAGTGGTGGACGAGTGCACCCGGCGCCACGTCTGCACGGCGTCCCCGCCGCTCCATGCACGCGTCTGGACGAAGCCGTACTTGCCGCCGAAGTCCCAACCGCCGGCAGTGGCCCCCGTGTCGGAGAGGTAGAACTCGATCGTCTGGTTCGCCGGGTAGCTCGTAGGCGGCGTGGCCTGCGTGTAACCGGTGGTGGGGACGACTCGGGCGCCCGGCGGTACGGCCTCCGCCGTCCGCTCCAGCGAGGAGACGCGAAGCGCAAGGTCCGTCGCGGCCTTCGCCGCGGCTGCGCCGGCATTGAGCGGGGTCGGGTCGCCCAGGGTGGCACCGAGCCGGTAACCATCGCTGTCGACCTTCAGGACCATGCCCGTGACGACGGCTGCCATCTCGGTGTTGCCGACGATGACGGACACCTTGTCGCCGAGGAACCAGTCACGCCCGAAGTCGAGCGCACTGTCTTCCATCGGTACGGCCTGGGCCGCCTGCACCGTGGCCCCGCCGTCCGCGAGGGCCTCGTTCCCCTTCTGCGTCAGCTCGGTGGGGGCCTTCGTGGACCGCTCGTCGACGAAGGACTCGATCCGGCGGCCCCAGTCCGTCTCGGCCTGGGTCGAGGCAGCGGTGCTCACGCCGACGAACACGCGGTTCGTACCGTCCCCGTCGCCGCCGACGAGCACCTGTGTTTTCTGCGGGGTCGAGGTGCTGACCCGCTGACCGGCGAGCGTGTTGTTCACGACGCCGAGCCGGGCATCCTTCGTCCGGTCCGTGACCGCGTACGTCTCGAAGACGAGGTTCGCGCCGCGCTGCACCACACGGAAGCCGAGGCCCGCCGGGTCGGCCAGCGTCTTGCACAGCTCGCCGAGCTGCTCGAAGCGGGCCGACTTCGAGACCGAGGCACCACGGGCACTGTTCGTGCCCATGATGAGCCCGGCCTTGCGCCGGTTGGACGGAGCGCCCGGCCCGACGTTGGCGTTCACGTACGCGTGCATCAGTGTCTCGGCCGGGCCCGTACGGTCGTCCGTGTCCTTGGACTGCTTCGTCACGTCGCCCTGCGCCGGGTCCGGCCAGGCGAGCATGTCCGACAGGATCACCGTGTCGTCCACGCCCTCGACGGACAGCGTGCCCAGGGGGTCAGTCGCCGTGGTGGCGTTCTCGGCTCTCGTGACCGGCCCGGAGAACAGCACGTCCAGCGGGCCCGTGACGATGATGCCGGCGCCTGGCGCGGCCAGGACGGCGGCGAGCGGATGCTCCGCGTTGATCTGGAGCTTCCATGTGCCGACGTTGTTGTGTACGTCCTCCGCATCCATGGTGAGCAGATCCGCAGGGATCGCCCCGACGCGGGTCAGCGTCTTGTCCCGGACCTCGACGAGGAGGTCTTCCTGACGCACTAGACCACCACCCACTTACGAGGCCGCCACGACACGACGACCCGCGAGGCCGCCGACGTGTTGAGCAGAGAGACTGCAATCGTTGAAGTCCCCGGCGGGACTGACCAGAAGCGGGGAGCGGTGGAGAGGTAGCGGTACACGTTCGCGCCCGAGCCGTCCTTGACGACGCCCGTCCCCATGTCGACGGTGATGCTTCCGTTCGACGTGATCGAGCCCGTGTACCAGAGCGTCTCACCGCTCGGCCCGATCGCCTTGAAGTTGTCGCCAGGCCCGAAGACCTGGAAGACCGGGTACGCCGGCACATCGCCCTCGTTGGTCAGCTCGGCCGAGCCGATCGCCTGCGACGAGGAGACCGGCATCGCCGACATGGACGACAGGAACGGGGCCGCCGTGGCTCCGCCGATCGTGACCGTCTGCGGAGACTCCGCCAGGAAGTACGGGCTCGGGGCCCGCACGGTGACGACCGTCTGTACGTCACGCTCGCCCGATGCGGGGTCAATGTCGCCTCCGCCCGTCCAGCGGACGGGAGTTGACCAGCGGACCCCTTCGCTGTCGATGTACGTCAGGGTGCAGTCGTCGGCCAGGACCCGCGCGAGGCGGGTCACCAGCTCGGCGAGGTGCGACCTGTCGCGTCCCACGATGTCGAGGGGGACGTCGATGTCGCGGGGAAGGACGCGCCGCCCACGGTAGGCGGCGCCGTCCCCGGCTCCTTCGAGCCACTGCACGGAGAGCTGGGGCAGGCCCAAGCCGGTTATCCCGGCAAGGGCCTGGAACCCAACTCCATTCGTTTCGATCCCGGACAGGTCGAGCCTGTCCGAAGGTGTGCTCAGTTCGAGCTTCACCAGCCGACCATCCTCGCCCGCGAGGTCGCCGCGAACAGCTCCTCCTCGGACGAGAGGGAGCCACCGGAACCCGCGTAGTAGTTCAGAACCTTCGTGACGGACGAGCCCCTCTCGGAGGGAAGCCCCCCGGAAACGGCCGCAGTTACGCCAGAAGACGCACTGCCGGCGATGGCCCCCGTGAGGTAATCCATCGCCTGAATGACACGCCCGCGCTGACCCTCGACACCCCGCGCCAGGCCAAGGCCCGTGAATGCGCCGAGCTTCTCCATCAGCCGTGAAGGCGAATGGATATCGAGGCCCTTCTTGATGGCCTTCACCATCTTGTCGGCGAGCTTGAGCATTACGTCTTCAAGGTCGTCCATCTTGTCTTCGAGACCCTTGACCAGGCCCTCGGCCGCCTTGATTCCGGCGTCGTACAGAACACTCGACGCCGTGTTTCCAGCGGACTTGCCGAAGCCTTCGAGCTGCTTCTCCAACTCGTTGAGCTGGTCGACGCCAGCCTTACCGGCTGCGGCAATCGACTCGGCCGCCTTGAGACCCGCGTCGGGGCCTGCACTGGCGATCTGGTCAATCTGCGTCTGATTGAGCCCGAGATCCTTCAGCTTCTTCAGGGCCGCAGCGAATCGCTTCGCCTTCTCGACTGCTTCCTTCATGTTCGCGGCGATGTTCTCGAAGCTCTGGTCTTCGAGCTTCGTCGGATCTCCGATGTCGACGATCCGGTCCGCGATCTGCTTGGCGTAGTCGTTCTTCTGGTCCTGGAGCTGCTTCAGCTTGTCCTTGGCCGCGTCCAGCTTCTTTGACAGGCCGTCCCATTGGGCGGTCAGCTTGAGGAGCTGGGTGCGGTATTCGTTGACCTGCTTCCGCAGCGTCGCCGAAGCCGTCTTCGGGATCTTCGACGTGAGGTCGTTAAGGGTCTGCTTGACCTTGTCGTACTGCGACTCAAGGCCCCTGATCAGACCCTTGATGATCTCCTGACCGGCGTTGTAGAGAAGAACCTTGTCCTTCGGGAGCGGGCCCTTCCAGTCCGTCAGCTTGCTGGTCAACTCACCGAGCTTGCCCTTGACGGAGCCGAACATCGACGAGATGCCGGAGATGAAGCCCTTGATCAGCTCGATGCCGGCGGTCTTCAGCGTGGAACCGAGCGACGAAAGCGCGGACTTCGCCTTCTCGGGCAACTCCTTCACCTTGGATACGGCCTTGCCGATCCACTCGCCAACCGTCGACACCAGCGCGGTGAACTTCTCCACCGCCGTCGTGCGGATCGAGTTCCAGCTATCGACGAAGAACTTCCCCATCGACTTCAGGCCGTCGAGGACGAGCTGCTTGGCGCCCGTAAAGAACAGGCGGACGCCGCCGGTAATGGACGCCCAGCCATCGGAGAAGAACTTCCCGATCGCCTTCATCCCGTCCAGCGCCAGGCCCCTAGCCCCGGTGAAGAACAGACCGATGTACCCGCGGATCGCCGCGAAGGCACCCGTGAACAGTTCGGTGATGGCCTTCCAGCCAGCCTTGAACAGCGCGCCCAGGCCCTTCAGGGCCTTGCCTGCGGTGCCCAGGATGCCGATGTTGAAGAACACCTCCAGCGCGCCGAGGATCAAGTCCCAGATGCCGTGGAGCATGTCGACAATGCCGTCCCAGATCCTCTTGGCATCCGCCCCGAGCTGGTCCCAATTTCCGGTGAACAGGTCAACGAAGAGTTGGAACCATCCGGAGACGTACTCCCAGAGGCCGACGAAGTACTCCTTGAGTCCTTCGAGGACCAGGCCCACGCCGTTGATCGCAGCGACCAGGGCGCCAGCCAACAACTCGACGATGAACTGAATGACCGGTACGAGGATCGGCATCAGGAAGTTCACGACCGCGAGCAGCGCGTCAAGGAACGGCTGAAGCGCCTCGACCACCCGCGTTATTGCGTCGGACAGCGGCGGGAGAACCGCCTGGATAACTTCCGACAGCATCGGGAGCAGAGGCTCGATTACGGCCGAGATGATCTTCAGAGCCGTCTCGATGAGCGGCTGAAGCGCCTTGATCACCTGATCGAGCGCGGCAGCGAGAACCGGCAGGATCGGGGCCAGGGCATCCATGAACGCCTTGGCCAGTGGCATCGCGGCTTCCAGGATCTGTTGGAAGATCGCCGCGACCGGGGGCAGGATCGTCGCCAGGAATCCGAAGGCTTGGCCGAGCAGTTCGCCGACCATCGGGACCATCTGCTCGATGACCGGGGCCAGCGCGGCGAACGCCTGCGTCAGTGCCCCACCGAGCAGGGTGATGATCGGCGAGAGCTGCGGAGCAAGCTGCGCGAAGGCGTTGGCCAGCGGGGTGATCGCCGTGGAGACGAGTTCGGCGAAGATCGGTAGTGCCTGGCCGACGACCTGGAAGATCGCGCCGAGGGCCTTGCCGACCGGACCCAGTGCAGGCGCGAGCTTCGTGACGGCGCCCTCAATGCCGTTGAACAGGGTGGTGACGCCCTGGGTCACGGCGGGCTGAGACAGCGCGCTCGCGATGGCACCCAGCGCCGTACCGATGATCGTGCCGACCTGCGGCAGGATCGTGGTCAGGAGACCGCCGAGCGTCTTGAACAGGCCCTCGACCGCCGGGCCGGACTCCTTGGCGATCCTCGACATGGCCTCATGGGCGGCGAGGAAGACCTTCGTCATGCCGTCCTGGAAGCCAGGGCTATCCACAACCTTGTGGATATGTTCGAGGGCGTCCGCCAGGCTGCCGAGCGTCGAGCCGCCTCCGGCCTCCGCCGCACGCGCGAATCCGGCGAGGATGCCGCCCGCGTTGTAGAGAACCGACCCGAGATCCTTGAGGGCCTGAATGCCCTCGTCGATCATCAGCTTGAGCCCGTTCTCCCCCTTCTTCTGCAAGAAGTGGTCGAACTTCTCGGAGATGCTGACGAACCAGTTCGCCAGGTCGGGGAGGTAGCTCGTGCCGACCTTGCCCAGGGTGGCGATGATCGACGCGAAGGTGTCAGTCCCCTTCGTCGCGATGCCGATCGAGTCCGACAGGTCCGTGAACATCTGGTCCAGCGCCGGACCCAGGGACGTGCCCAGGTTCGTAGCGAAGGAGCCGAAGAACCCGCCCAGCTCGGTCGCCGTCTTCTTGACGCCAGAGGTGAACTTCGGGAGAAGGTCGTCGACTACGGCCCGGATGGGCTTCTCGGCCTTGTCCCAGAAGTTGTTGGAGATCGTGTCCTGAAGGCCCTTGAGGGCCTGCTTCACCTCGGGGACGCGCTTGTTGAAGTCCTTCAGCGCGGCGACCGAGACACCCAGGCCCACCGCGATGCCGCCGAAGAGGCCAGGCAGAAGGAGGGCCGTAGGGGCGATCGAGGCCAGCGAGGCGGACAGGCTCGCGAGGTTGCCGGCGGCTGCGATGCCGGTCGCGCCCAGGCCCGCTATCGCGGTCGCCAGGGTGCCGATCAGCGGTGCGGACTTGTCGAGGTTCTTGATCGAGTTCCACAGGCTGTCGAACAGGTTGCCCAGCACGCGGGCGCCAGAGAGGGCCTTGAGCATCGCGGTTGCGGTAGCTGCGGCCGAGAGGTTCACGCGCGGAATCAGGTCGACGATCCGGTTCCGGGTGAGGAGCGCCAGGTGCGCGATCGTGGCCGCGATGCCCGTACGGGACACCTCGGGCTCGATCTCCGACTTCAGCTTGTCGACCTTGTCCTTCAGGTCGTCGATCTGCCGCTCGACATGGCGCTTCGCGAGCGCGTCCATCTCCGGCGTGATCTGGGCCCGTAGGTTGCGCATCTGCTCGAAGGAGGCTTCAAGCTCCCGCTTCACCTGCGCGACGCGCTTCGCGTCGAGCCCCGGCCTGACCTTGATGGCGTCGAGCTGGGCCTGAATCTGGTCGGCCGTCTTCTGAGCCGAGGCCCGATCCGCGGTGACCTTCGCCCGAACCTCGGCGTCGAGGACGGCCTTCATCTGGGCCTGAGCGGTGAGGAGGGACCGCTTGTCGACCTTGACCTTGATCTCTTCGCGGTTCAGCTCGTCGAGCTGGTCCTCGATCTGCTTCAGCGCGCCCTCGACGGAGGACATCGACTTCTTGTCGACCGAGAGGTCCAAGGTCAGGTGCTTCTCAAGACGCTCACGCGCCTTCTTGAGCGACTTCTCGTCCATCTTGACCGAGAGGTCGATCTCCTTGGACTTCGCCAGCTCAGCGTCAATCTGCGCGATGGCAGCCTTCACCGAGTTCGAGGAGCGCGGGTCGACCTTCAGCTCCAGCCGGAGTGCCTTCTCTAGCTTCTTGCGCTCCGCCTCCAACGAGGCCCGGTCGAGCTTGACCTTGATCTCGACCTCGGCGAGGCGCTCCAACTCGCGGTCGAGTGCCGCGATAGCCGACCTCACCGAGGACTGCGAGGACTTGTCGACGCGCAGCTCGATGGAGCCGATCTCGTCGAGACGCTCCTCGAACAGGTCGGCCGCCGCGTTCAGCGAGTCCTCGTTGAGGTCGACCTCGATGTCCGTCTCGCCGAGCGCGACGAGGGCCGCCTTCACCTTGCCGACCGCCGCCAGGACCGAGCCCTGATCGTCGAGGTTCACCGCGAGGTGCAGGTCCGACAGAGCCGCGTCCGCCTCCCGGCGGGTCCGGCGCGCTTCCTGTACGACCTGGCGCCCCGTGGCACTGAAGGTGATGCGGTGCTTGTTGGCCTTGTCCTGGAGCCTTTTTCACGTGTAGATCATGAGGGTGAGGATCGCGGCAGCTACTGACGTGAGTCTGTTCGGACTGACGCGGGCATGCCGGAAGATCCGCCACTGCTTGATCCGGGAGATGGTTCGCTCGACGGGAGCACGCAGTGCGGCGTGGACCTTGTTCGACGTCTTGTGCTTGTCGGGCAGTTCAGTTCCGGGCCGTCGTTTGATCGGGGTGATCACAGTGCCGCCGGCCCCGACGTACCCTTTGTCCGCGAGGATCTCGAGGTCCAGTCGCGCGCAGGTGTCGACGATGGCGTGCTCGCGGGCGGCCGTCACATCGTGGGTGCCGCCCGGAAGGGCGGGTGACATCCACAGCAGTTTGCCCTCTTCTGCCGCAATGACCTGCAGATTCACGCCCTCGCGGCGGACCTTGCCGGAGAAGTGCCCCGGCGCCTGGACCCGGTCGGTCTCCGCGACGGTGCCATCCAGCAGCACGTAGCCGTCCGTGTGATGACTGGTGAGCGCCTCGGTCAACGACGGAGCGTGCTCCGCAAGTTGCCCGATCGTGTGGTTCACGTAGCGCCAGGCGGTGGCCGTGCTGATGCCGAAGCCTGCGGCGATCTGTTCGAGGGTGTCGTGCTTGCGCAGGTAGACCAGGGTGCACCGGGCCCGGTCGTACGGACGCAGTCTGCAGCGCCGGCCGGCTTCACAGGACGCGATCACCATCGTGACCAGCTCCAGGAGCTCCGGATCGACATCGCATCCGGCAGGATAGGAGAACACGGGGCATCTCCGCAGGTGAAGGTTATGTCTGGCGACTCTCCAAACCAACGGGATGCCCCGTTCGGCACGCCACCGTCAACACTTCACCGACGCTCACCCGCAGGCCGTACAAGTGAAAAAGGCTCCTGGTAGGCGCGTACGGCCTTCTGGACTTCGCCCGCCGCGCCGGCAAGGTCGAGCTTCGTGTAGAAGCGGACCTTGCGAGTGTCGGTCGCCTTGTTGTCCTTGTTGATCGCCCGGACACCTTCGAGGACATCCTTGCGGGCCCCGGAGATGTCAGCCTTCGTCTGAAGGGTGACGGCGATATCGTGCTCAATCTTCTTGAGCTTTTCCTTCAGGTCATCCTTGAAGCCGGAGGTATCCGGCATGACCTTGACTGCGATCCGTCCAACAATGGAAGCGTCATCCGCCACCGAGTTACCTCCGCTGGAAGTGCTTGTAAATCTCGGCGACCGAGCGCGGCTTCGTGGCGGCCTTCGTCTTCTCGGGCTTCCTCTTCGACTGCGGCCTCGGGAAGGCGGGGATCTTCGGCGCCTTCTTTCCCCATTGGCCGGTCGCCCGAGTGTTCTGGTTCAGAGCGTCGAAGAGGTCAGCGGACAAATGCCGGTCCTGACCCCAGCCGAAGAACTCGCGACCGCCCGACGCGAGCGCGATCGTGAGTGAGGTGTCGGGGAGCCTCTGCACGAGCAGAAGGACGAGAGCGGGGGAGGGCCCCCGGCCCGCTATCACCTCGGCGAGATCGACGCCGAAGTGAAAGAGCAGGTCCGGGTAAAGGCCCTCGCCGTATTCGTCGATCAGCCCTGCGAGGCCGAGGCTTCCCCCACCTGAGTGCTCTCGCCGTAGTGGCCGAAGATTTCGGCGAGGAGCGCCAGGTCGCCGCCGACCTCCTTCAGGAGCTTGTCGGCGGCCTTCTCGGACTCCGCGACAGTGCGGATCGCCTGCGCCAGAACCTCGGCCTGATCGGTGTCGTCCTTGCCGAGCTGGTCCTGAAGGGACATCAGCTCGTCCCGGCGGCCCTTCGGCAGGCGCAGGGGGTTCAGGAGTCGGACGGTCTCGCCGCCGAACTCGATGTCGGTCGAGCCGTACTTGCGCTCAGCGGCGGCGCGGATGTCGTCGAGGGAGAAAGAAGCCATGGGGTTGCGGACCTCCAGAGAGAAAGCGGAAAGGGAGAAGCGGACCGGAAGAGAAGGGGGGGGGGGTCACCCGGCGCGGGCGGGTCCGCAATGCGCCCGCGCCGGGGAGTTGTTACGCCTGGCCAGCGACCCAGGCAGTGCCGTTCCAGTACGCCTTCGTGGCGTCACCGAGGAGCACGTGCTGACCGGTCGTCCAAGCGGTCGCCGGGGTGGCGATCACGCCGACCATGGCGCCGAGGTTGTCCGGCACGTCGGAGCCGGACGGGGTGAAGGTGCCGGGGCTGCCGGCCGTCGCGCCGGTCGCGAGCGAGCCGCCCAGAGGCGTGATCGCGTACGTCCAGACGTTCGAGCTGTGCGACATCGGCTTGACGCCGAGCGGCAGGCCAGCGAGCGACTCGGTGTCCGAGATGGACATGTCGTCGGCTCGGTAGATTTCGGCCTTCGGGGCGTAGAAGGCGAAGTGGTTATCGCCGTCCACGAACACCGCCAGGAATGCCGCCTGAGTCGGCTCCGGGTTGGTCGGAACACCGACCGAACCGTCAGGCAGAATCGGGGCGTTGGCGCCGAAGTAGAGCTTCAGAGCGGCAGTGTCGAACTGCTGCAAAGTGAAGGTCATCGTCTCGGTCCGCGCGCTGTACTTCGTGCGGAGCGACTTGTTCTGGAGAGACCCGATCGTGGTCGCCTCGCCGCCCTCGGAGGTGATGCCGAAGACATCTTCCAGAGAGGTGTGACCGACGTTCGTCCACGGCGAAGTGGGCGACAGAAGGTCGGACGGCATTGCCGTACCGACAGGGGCCGTCAGGTAGTTGCCGGACCCGACGACAAGAGTTGCCTCATCGTTGATCGCCAAGGGGATGCATCCTTACTCGCGCATGCAAAAGGCCCGGCGCTCGAAAGCTCCGGGCCTTGCGTGGTGGGGTTATGTCAGGGGGTGTAGGGGCGGGTCCGCGGCTTGCGGATCTGCACGTCGTAAATCGACTCGTAGCGCCACACCCCAGTGGGGAGGTCGGCGTACTGGACGGGGCCGGTAGCGGTCGCCCAGTCCGTTGCCCGTCTCGGCGCAGAGTTCATATCCACGCGGATGATGTGTCCTCGGCGTGGATAGACCTTCTGGTTCATCCATGCATTCCGCAGGACGACGCGGACGGCCTCGCTCAGAATCGCCGCGTCCTCGTCCCCGTTGGGGTCCGGGGCGAAGCAGTTGATGACGACGCGGGCCGCGTCGGTGAAGCGCGTGTCGCCCTGCCACTGGCCCCATGTCGGGTCACGGCGGATCAGGACGAGAGGGAACTTCTCGTGAAGGTCGACGAGCGACTTCACGCGCATCTCGGGCAGGCCCTCACGCAGGACGGCGAGGAGGAGATCCTCGACCGGCGACAGCTCGGCCAGCATCTTTACGGACGGGGGAAGTCCTGCCATCAGTCGAGGTGCACCTTGCCCTTCCTCTTCTTGGGCAGGTTCGCCGCGCGGGCCAGGATGAACAGGCCCTCGCTCGCGCTCTGCATGACGAGGTGCGGTTGGCCGTCCTTGTCCTTCTTGACCACCACGTCAGCGGCACGGCCGAACTCGATCGACAGGGCGGCCTTCTTGCCGCGCTCGTCGTCGAGGATCACGTACCGGTCGACATCGCCCCTCTCGACATCGATCGAGGAGTGACCTTCGAGGCGATGTGCAAGGAGCAGGGCCTCGGCCCTGGCGGCAACGTCGAACTGAACCTCTTCGAGGGCGGCCTGTACGCCGGGCAGGAGAGCGATGTACTTCTCCAGCTTGTGACGACCTACGTCGTCTTCGATCTCTGCCATCAGGGCCGCTCCCGAATGTCGATCGACCAGTGCCGCGTACGGCGGTCGCCGTGGTGGTAGGACGGCGGAGTCACCACGTCCCACATGCGGCCCTGAGCCTGAACGCGCGACCAGAGGGTGACGCCCTCGACATGGGCGTCCACGATCATGCGCGTCACGTTGATCTGCTGTTGGCCGGGGACTTCGGCCTTGCCGGACCGCTGCGGGATGAAGGCCGCCCGGACCGGGATCGGGTTGTCCTCGTCGAGCATGATCACCGCGTTGCCCCGGTTGTCGACGATCTCCTTCGTCGCCCACACGGTCGCGGGCTGACCGCGCCTGCGCTGCACGCTCACCAGGGGCTCACCGCATCCCCGAACAGCGGGAAGGGGTCGCCCTGGTCGACCGGCACGTATCCGCCGGCATCACATGCCTGGGGCTTCGTGCCCCACGCCGAGACGGCCACACCCACGACACCGCGCTTCCGGCCGCCCAGCTCCTCAAGGAGCCGGACCTCCTCGCGGGTGAAGTAGACGGTGCCGGCGTCCCGGCCGATGTCCGACCACTGGAGCGTTTCGTCTCCAGCCCGGCTCTGTACGTAGCCGTTGGGATTCCGCAGGTACCTCGCCGCGGACTTCAGCACGAGCGTCTTCACCAGCCGGGGCGCCTTGTCCTCGGGCCAGTCACGGCCATACGTGGCCGCCAGGTCCGAGGCGTCGTCCAGCGCCCCCGCTGCGATGCGCTCCTCGTCAGGGTCGAGGTCCCAGTCGATCCGGCCCTTCAGCTCGTCGAGGGAGGCATACGCCATCGCTCGACCTCCTTCCTCGAAGGGCGGGCGGGCCGCGCTCCCGGTCTGCCCCAGGTCACGCGGCCCGCCTCACGATCAGACGTTGGAGGGGTCGGTCTCCGGCTTGTAGCCGGTCGGAGTCCACACCTTCGCGTCGGAGACGCCGGTGATGGTGGCCAGCTCGGACGCGGCCGGGGGGTAGTCCGACTTCGCGTCGAGGTCGAGCTTGATGCCCCGGACGAAGTGCTCACCGGTGGAGATGACCTCGACGCCGTTGGTGTTGTCCCAGCCGACGAGCACGTCCTTCACGGTCTGGAAGCCCGCGTACGTGTTCACGACCGAGCGGTCCTGCATGAAGGTCGGGTCGTAGTCACGGACCCAGCGGGCCGCGATGCCCTCGAAGGAGGTCGTCGCACCGAAGGGGACGGACTGCGGGACGGACGGGGCGCCGGTCAGGAAGATGAACGCGGAGCCGGAGAAGGCGTAGGCCGCAGCCGGGGGGATGGTCTGGTCGACCACGATGCGGAAGCCGTACCGGTCGCCCAGGGTCGCCGTGCGGAGCGCGGACTCGGCCACGTCATCGCCGACGTTCTGAGCGAGGTTCATCTTGTCGTCGTTCAGGAGCGCCGACTCGAAGTCGGTACCGACGAGCAGGTACCGGTTGCCCTCCGGGGCGTGGAAGGCGTTCAGGACCCGGCGGGCCTCGATCAGCGCACCGCGAAGGTTCTGCTGAGCGTTGCCGATGGTCACGTTGTAGGTGGTGCCGGTCAGGGTGCTGACCGCCCGGCGGGCCAGACCGCGAGCGACTGCCTTCACCTGCGGGCGCAGGAGCTTCGACCACTGGTCGATGTCGAAGTCGTACTGCTCGTCGGTCAGCTTGACGGCCGAGTAGACGTTGCCGCCGAACGTGACGGGGATCTTCCGCTCGTTGTAGGTGTCGAACACGATCGGGTTCGAGCGGTCGTTACGGAAGGCGTAGTCGTGGAACGGGAGGACACCCTCGACCGGGACGGAGATGGTGTCGTTCTCCGCTCCCTTGAACTGGTCGATCCCCTGCTTCTGCATGAGGTTGGGGATGATGAGTTCCTGCTCCAGCATGCCGACCGCAGTCGCGGCGAGCTTCTGAGGCTTGACGATCTGATGCTGAACGGTGGCCACTAGGGCTTACCTCCGGGGCATGAAAAAACCCCCGGCCGGATCAGCACGGGGGAAACGTAAGGGGGGTCATCGGAGGCGCTAGAAGCGCCGGGATCGCCTCGCGAGCTTGCGAGGGTCCATCTCGCCGTCGTCCTCGTCGGACGGGCTGAGGCCGCCCCCCAGGGACTCGGGGGCCTTGGTGTCGAGAAGCGCCTGAAGGGCCTTCGCGTGCGTCTCCAGCTCCTCGGCCGTCTCGCCCTTCAGCGACTCGGTGAGGAGGTCAGGAAGCTCGTACTTGCTCGCGACCTTCGTTACGAGGAGAGATCGCTCAAGGCGAGCGTTCTCCGTCTTCACCTCGGCGAGGGCCGACTCGAACTCCTCCGGGCTCTTGGCCGCAGAGAGCTTCGTCTCGGCATCGCGCAGGCGAGTGCGGTAACCGGCTGCCTCGGTGCGGACCTTCGCAAGTTCCTTGCGGGCCCAGTCGGGCAGCTCGTCTTCCGGGGCGCCGGACTCTCCGCCGGCACCCGTCTTCTCGTCCGGCTTCTGCTCGTCGTCCGGCTTCTGGCCGGGCGGAGTCTCGCCGGTCGGGGTCTCCTCGTTGGGCTTCTCGTCAGACACTTCACGCCTCCTGGGCAGTGGTGGACTCCCGCGCCTCCTGGGCAGCGGCTCTCTGCTTCTGGCGGATGAAGCGCCGCCAGGCGCTCAAGGCGGACTTGCCGCTCTTGCCCTTCGTGACCTGGGGCCACAGGGACATGTACTGACGCGAAAGCGCGGTCAGCTCGCTCGACTGGTACTGGTCCCGATTCCAGATCGGAGCCGCGTAGCAGTGGCAGTGGTCGTGATAGCGGTCGCCGTCCGCGAACGTCGCGGACTCGCGCGACTTGTAGACGGCACCGCGGCTGATGAGCATCGCGCACCAGCCGCAGGGGGTTCCCGTACGCGAGAGGCGTACGTACCCGAGGGCCCGCCCGTCGCGCATCATGTGCGTCCAGTTCGTTGACCGGCCGCCGTTCATGGCGATGCGGGAGGCCGCTGCCGCCTGCTGGGCGCCCGCGCGTTGGTGGGCGTCCTGCGGGTCGGCGTCCTCGACGGTCAGCTTCCGGTCGAGGTTGCGGGGCCCGAGGGCCTCCAGCACGATGCGGAGTTCCTCCTCGGCTTCGCGCTCGTTGCGTTCCTCGTCCTCGCGGAGGCCCTTCAGCTCCTCGACGAGGATGCGCTCCCAGTCGTCGTCGCCTTCGTCCTGGTCCTGGTCCTCGTCGTCGTCCTGGTCCTCTTCCTCGTCGTCCGGCTCGGCGTCCGTGGGCGGTTCGGGCTCCTGGCCCTGGCCGTCATCGGTGCCGGCGGAACTCGAGGTTTTGGAGTCCAGCGGAGGAGGCGAGTCCTTCGGAGGCTGGGTCGGCGCTACGTACGTACCGGCCAGCGCGGCGAACTCCCGCCGAAGGTCGGCGAGGGTCACATGCGTGGGCTCGGGGTGGTACGGGTCGGCGACCGTGGTCCCGGTCTGGAGTGCTCGGGCAAGCCGGTAGTAGGCCCGCGCGAGGTCTCTCGACTGGCGACGCCGGGTCATCACGAGCGTGATCGCCCGCTTCAGCCACCCGGCAGCCGTGGCCGACCGCAGGTCGACCGGCACATCCCGCCAGAGGGTCAGGGCCTCAGCTGTGGTCTGTGCTCCGATCTGCGTCAGCGCAACGTGGAAGGCGGCCGAGACATCATCGGTCTCAGCCGCCCTGGTCTTCGCCGTCATGCAGCCGCCGGCACTTCGTCCGGAGCCACGATCGGATCAGGTGTCGCCCGGTTCAGTGCCGAAGCGAGCTGACCCACGCTGTCCTCTTCGTCCGCGAGGTCGTCCCACTCGTCCAGCTCGGTTTGCGTGACCTGCGGGACGCGCTTCCATAGACCCTTGGCCGGGATGCCGAGCTGCTCGCGCAGCTTGCCCAGCGCGTCAGCGGCCTGCGCGAGGCTGCGCTGTTCCATGTCGCGCCACAGCACCTCGCCCGAGAAGTCGTCCTCGGTGCCGGTGCCTTCCAGCTCGGCCGCCAAGCGGAAGACTCGCTCCCACGCTTCTCCGAACAGGGTCCTGAACTCCTGGATCATCCGCGAGAGCGAAGTCTCTGCGGCCTGGAGAGCCTCGGCTGAGAGGTTCGCGATCTGGCCGAGCAGGTGGTGAGGCGGTACCTGCGCGATGGCGCTCAGGTGCCGGATGCTCATGTCGATGGACTCGATGAACCCGCCGAGCGGGGTCTCGTCCAGCGATCCGAAGCGTGTGTCAGGGTCCTCGGCGAAGAGGAACCGCTTCGCGTTGTGGTTGATCGGCAGGGGGATCGGGTTGCCCTGCTCGTCGTAGACGACCTCGCCCGTCTCGGGGTCACGCTGGACCGGCGGGGCCATGCCCGTAACGGTCCTGACCTTCGTCGAGGCGTACGTCTGAGCGACGAGCAGGTCAAAGATCGTCTGATTGATCCGGTTCTGAAGCGGGATCATCGGCTCGACCACGCCGACCGTGCGGCCTTCGAGGTCCACCGACGCCGCGAAGCGGGTGACGGGACATTCGCTCGCGCCGTGGCGCTTCCCTCGGGTCACCCGTACGCCCTCGGCGTCGTCCAACGCCTTGAAGGTGACCGCGTACTCGAAGGTGCCGTCCCACATCCGGGCCCGGCCAGGCGTCTTGTCCTTGGCCCAGGCCGTCACGGTCAGCACCGCGTGCGGTGTGTCGTCGTTCGCGGGGTCCTCGTACAGGGCGGCCGTCCGCAGCGCGGACAGGCCCTTCGTCATGACCTTCCCTCGGACGCGCTCGGTCAGCGCGAACGAGTGGCCGTACGTCAACGCGCCCTTGTAGATGGCGGACTGACGGGCGTCGAGCCTCGACCGCTGCCAGTGCTTCCACTGCGGGGAAGCGAGGTCGGTCGATGCCTTCGTGCCCTGGTCGACACCCGCCCGGTAGCCGTCCACGTAGAGGGCCTGTGCCGGGGTGTTGACGAGGAGGGGCATCCAGTTCGAGACGGCCCGCTTCGCGAGGAGGCGATACTCGTCGTCGGCTTGCGCCGGCATGTACGGATCGTCGTGTCGGCCGTGCCGATAGTCGTCGATCCGCTTCAGCCGGTCTTCGTCCCTGCCGAGGATGGCAAGGAGTTCCACCGCCAGGGCGGCAGGCGAAGTGTCAGCCATGGTTCACCACCCTTGGTTACATCTTTACACCGCTACATGAAGTAGCCCCGGCCGCTCCGCTTGCGGATCTTCTTGCCACGGGCTCGGAGATCGAACAGGGCCTCGTGCGCGAGCATCAGTGCCGCGTACGCGTCCACCTTCTTGGGCGACTCGCGCGACTCCTTGCCGAACGAGACGCCGTAGTTGTTCACCCGGCGCCGCGCGTTCAGCACGTGCCGGCGGAGCTTGAGGTCTCCGTCGTGACGGAGCTTGCCGTCGAAGATCGAGCGCATCAGGCGCTCGTGAGCCATCGTCGAAGACTTCAGCGACGACCGCATGTCCCAGCCGATCCGGTCCTTGCCGAGCGGTGAGCGCACCGCCAGGCCCTCGCCGTACGTCTCGTCCCACTCGGAGATGTACGACTCCCAGAGGGCCACGTCGGCGTAGAAGCCCTGCACCGAGAACACACGGAAAGCGTCGTGCACGGCCGAATCGACCTCGATGCGCGGCACTTCCCAGTTCTTCCCGGCCGGGCCGTCCGGCTTCTCCCACAGGCCGACCAGGAAGGCCGCCATGTCGGAGACGCGGAGAGCGACCAGCGCCGTAGCGTCGTCGGTCTTGCCGCCGTCGAAGCCGAGAACGATCTCGTCTCCGGGGGCCAGCGCGAGCGAGCTGTCCCCGAGGGGCTCCCACTGCGCCGGTCCGTAGACCGCATCCTCTTCAGCGACGATCTGATTCAGGTACATGCGCCGCGAGCGCGCGGCCGAGATCGTCAGGTTCAGAACGGACTTGATGATCGACTCGACCTTGAGCCACACCGCGTCACCCCGGATCTTCGGGATGACGATCCGCAGGGCCTCGGCCGTCAGCGGAGTCTTCGGGTGCGCCTCGATCGAGTCGTACATCGCGGCAACGTCGGCCGCCAGGCCCGCCCGGACCTTCTCGTACGCTTCGCGCATCCGCTCGGCGACGGAGTCCTCACCAGGCATGAAGGCGTTGGTGATCGACAGGTACCGCGAGTCCATCTTCGTGGCGTTACCGTCGATGGTCTCGTACATCTTGTGGCCGCCGTTGCCCAAGATCCAGTGATGAGTCTCGTTCAACAGGGTGAAGGTCGTTCGCTTGCCTTCGATCGCCCGGTACGAACTCGTCACGGCCTGAAGGCGCTTGCGCCCCCGGTCGGCCCGGATCAGCTCGGCACCCATCTTGATGCCGTACGTCGAGATCAGCTTCTCGGACATCAGGACCGGCAGGTAGCCCATGGTGTTCGTCGTCTGCTCTTGGCTGACGGCAGTCACCTGCACCCACGCCTGCGGGTGCGACTTGGCCACGGGCTCGCCGTTCTCGTCCCAGTGCGAGAAGCGCGAGGGCCCCACGAACTCGACGAGCGAGATCACGGCCAAGAGCGGGTCCTTGCCCCAGCCCTTCAGCCGTTGCAGGACGCCGGTCCGGTAGACGAACTCGCCGTCCTCGTCGATGGCGTACCACCAGAGCAGGAAGCGGAGCTGTTCCCTGGTGAACTTCCAGGGGACGCGCTTCTCGTCGGTCGAGCCTTCGCCGTCGAGGTACTCGGCGCACCATCCGGCGATCTGCCAGCCGAGCGTGCGCGCCGGCAACTTCCACTGCCCGAAGGCATCCTTCTGCCAGGTCGGCCCGTGGAACTCGGGCTCCAGGGCCTCGATCTCTTCGAGGGTGAGTTCTGCCGTTGCGGCCATGACTCACCCCCCGAGATCAGGCTTCGAGGCCGAGATCCTTCTTGTAGTCAGCGATAGCGAGGACCGCCGCGGATTGCTCCTCGGGCACTGGTTCGTGCAGCTCGATGCGCACGCGGCGCCGGTCGCCTTCAGCGACGAGCAGCCGCTCGAAAGCGCTGTAGATGGTCTGGAGCATCTGCCCCGACCGCTTGCCACTCTTCTTGTAGTAGGAGAGGTCTTCGCACAGCGAGTAGGCGAGGGCCCAGTCACTCTGCTGGTAGAAGTCGGCCTGCCCGGACTCCTTCAGGGAGTCCCACAGGCGCTTCGCGATCGGGTGCCAGTTGCGATCCGCGTTCGGGATCTTCGCGGGCCGGGCGACGCCTCGCGTCACGGGCTGAACATCGCTGCCCTTGCGTTCGCGCGGGCGGGCGAGGTCGGCTTCCCGATTCGGAACGGGCCCCGGAATCGACCTCACCCCCATTCAGCAATACGAGTAGAGATTACTCAATATGACGATCGGCAAACATTGGTAGTATCACTGGGGTTTGCGGCTGCATTCACCCGTTTTAT
Source organism: Streptomyces sp. NBC_00289 (assembly GCF_041435115.1). Taxonomy (NCBI): domain Bacteria; kingdom Bacillati; phylum Actinomycetota; class Actinomycetes; order Kitasatosporales; family Streptomycetaceae; genus Streptomyces; species Streptomyces sp. NBC_00289. The sequence goes on from NZ_CP108046.1 coordinate 6,336,753, forward strand.
CCATCAAACTGATCACCGACCTGGCCGGAACGGGAACAGGAGAGGCAAGAAGCATGGAAGGCGAAAAGAAGAGCGCAAGTGAGTTGCGTGACAGTGTGTGGGCATCGTCTGCAATATTTTGTCTCGCCTCTGGCGTACTCTTCCTGATGTCTGAGTTTAAAGACGGCCCTCAGACAGGAGAGTTGGCCTGGTTTGCCTATCTCGCCGGGTGGGTGCCGCTCATCCTCATGACCCTGTGGTGCCTGGTGGCTCGAAAAAAGCCACCTATCCCCGCAGCGCCGATTGGGCTCGGCATAGCCATATTCTTCGGCCTTTTCATCTCGCTCCTTAACCACGAGAATTGGCCCCTCTGAGCCCGTTGTGGTGTGCTTAGTTGGTGGGGATTGATGCCAGCCTGCTGCGTTTCACAGCAGACCAGGGTGAGCCTCCGCCCGCCGAAACCTGTTGTTGATGCGTCGCCGTCTGGCGGCCTGGGCGAGCCCGCCTTCGCGGGAAGACTTGGCCTGGTGATGAAACCCGCAGAGTGCTCGTAGGTTGGTCTCTCGATGGTCATCACCAGGCACGATGTGATCCACGTCCGTAGCGGGCTCGTCGCATCGCACCCCGTACTGATCTCGGTGGGTGCAGCGATGACCATCCCGTCGCAGGACGCGAAGTCGGATGCGCGGCCAGTCGGCCGGCAGTCTCTCTCGCCGGTCGGAGCCTGCCCAGTTCGGCATCACACCTCCAAGAGGAGAGCCCTGAAAGCGGTCGACGCCTGTTGAGGGACGACGCCGTTCCCGAGGATCTGGAGCTGCTGTCCGCGTGTCAGGCCGGGCACGTCCGTTACGTGGCCGAGGGGGAGGCCCATGAGCCACTCAACCCACTCGACCGTGACTCTCGGCCCGCCCTTCCGGCCCACCTCGGTAGGCGGGGGAGCGGCGCGGCCGGTCACTTCCTCCCACTGCCGGATGGCGGGGAGGTACTCGCCCCACCAGTGAGCGGGGGAGTGCGGTCCGTCGACCGCAGGTTCAGGCTCCCGCCCCTCCCGGATCGCATCCGAGTAAGGGAGGAGGTAGCAAACCTCATCGTCGAGGGTCGGCCCGTGGCCACCAGCTCGACGCTCAGCAGGAGGGCGAGCGCCCCCGTTACTGCCCAGGTTCGCGGTCGGCGTCTTCAGGGGTCGCGATACAGAACCACCGGTCACGGAGGTGAGGGCTCGAAGCTGCGGTAGCTCGAACGCACACCCACCGCGCGCTATACCCGATCTCGGCCAGGTCAGCGAGGACGACTTCGAGCCCGCGCGTCCGGAGGTTCGAGACGTTTTCCAGGAATGCGACTCGGGGTCGAATGACGCGAATCGCGTCAAGGACGTTGACCCACACTCCAGAGCGAGTGCCTCGAATTCCAACCCGGTTCCCCGCAATGCTGATGTCCTGGCAGGGGAACCCTGCGGTGATTACCTCGACCTCGCCGACGAGCTGAGCCCAGTCGATCTCGCGGATGTCGCCCAGGTTGGGAGCGTCCGGGTGCCTCACTGCGAGGACGGCGCTCGGGCCTGGGGCGGTTTCCGCCACGTATGCGATGCGTCCACCTATGAGGGGAGCGACAGCCATTCCCAGGCCGCCGTATCCCGCACAGAGTTCGAGGATCTTCAAGAGACCCCCTCGCACACGAAGTACGTAAGCGACGTACTTCGGCTTCTCTCAGGTGGCCCCTTCGGGGCCAAGCCTGCAATTCGCGGACGCGCGAAAGACGTAAGGCGGCTTCCTCTTGGCGAGCCCCGCCAGGGGCTCAAGCCTGCAAGCCTTGCGACTTACGTACTTACACTTATAAGTCGCTAGTTGATCTTGATTCCGGAAAGACCGAAGCCTGTGATCTACGTCACTTCTCGGCGGCGCCCGAGAGGGCGACGGCGGTGTGAGGCAGCGGCGTAAGAGCAGAGCGGCAGAGCCGCCCCAAGGGGCGGACAGCAGGAAGCCTGGCAAGCGGCTGTGGCGGCCGGAGGCCGCCCCTTCAGGAAGCCTCCAGCGAGGAGGGCCGCCCTGCCGGGCGGCGCCAGGAGAGGAGCCGCGAGGACGTACGTACTTCAGCGGGGCGGCGCGGAGCTGTTCGGCGCTGATGGCGGGCGGAAGCCGCGGGTCGATCTCTCACACGGCCTGGCCGTCGCCGTCACACCCCTGGCAGCGGGGTTGACCTGCGGGAATGGAGCGGCGCGGCAGGTGCCGGCGGGGATGCCCGTCGACCCTGGAACCGTGGCAGAATCCGAGCTGCTACGACACGGCGGCCGGGAACCCAACGCCGGCTGGGTCATACCCCCACCCTCCCGCCCACGTCGCCCATCGTCGCCTGATGTATGCGCAATCGGACATCGAGGACAGAGCGCACAGGCCGGCGTTCGCGGGTCAATACGGACATGTGATGACGCATGCATAGATCAGACTCATACGCATAGGTATGCGTACGCATGTCGATGGAGCACACGTAATGGCGCATGAGAGACAGCGCACACCAGACACACACGCAACGGCATAGGCACGGCAGTCCACGCGTACCGGACATCGAGCCTGCGTACGCGCGGGTACCTGCGCACACGTACGCACGTCGCGCATGACGCACACGTACGCACGTCGCGCATGGCGCGCATGGCGCGTACGCGCCTGCCTCCCTCGGTACGTCGTGCCAGCCTGCCGAGACAGCGGGAAAACCGCAGGTCAGAGGGCATATGCGAGGCCGATTGGACACGCCTACCGGGCATCGTGTTAAGGTGTAGCCACATCGAACGAACGGCCCGGCAACGACGACCGGTAGGCACAGACACAAACCCGCAGGTCAGAGCACAAGTTGCGAACTGGGCAGGGGATGTGTCAAGATGTAGCCACACCGAACGGCACACGCCAGACGGGGCGCCTAGGGACTGCGGTCCTGGCGTCGGGACTCTGAGAGATCCGGCGCTGACCAGCCCAAACAGGCGGACCGGACAGCAAATGTGGTAAGGTGTAGCCAAGCCCGACCAACCGGCCGGGCTTACGAAACCGCAGGGTGTAGAGTTTGACCCTGCGGAGATCGAGAGGGTAGGTTCACATGGAGTTCGTGTTCAGCGACGCCGACCGCAAGTACGGCAAGCGGGTGGGGGTCCAGAAGTACCACGGTGACTTCCGGTGCTACTCCTGCGTCGACTTCAGCTTCTACGAGCGAGAGGTCAACGTGTTCGACGCAGAGGAGAAGTGCACCTACTGTGCCGGCCCCGTGTTCCTCACGGCCGGACAGATCGCCGAAATGGAGGCGGTCAAGCCCTCCCGCCCGGTCAACCTGGCGAAGTCGCACGTTCAGCGGTTCGACCTCCTGTCGATCTCGTTCAACCTGCGCAACCGCCTCGACGAGGTGTCCTTCGCCTACGACAAGGCCCGGCAGCGGATCGCCGAACTGGAGGCACAGCTCGCCGACCGGGAGTCCGGGTTCGTCGAGTCCGAGGTCTAGTCACACCCCGCTGTAAAGATTGACCCTAGGTCGCCCCTCCCTGACAGGGATCGGGAGGGGCGGCCCCCAACTCCCCCGAATGTGAGGCCACATGTCCACGATCGTTGCCCCCGGTATCGCCTCCTACTACCTGATGTTGATCGTCGAGGACGCCGAAGGCGAGACGACGTACATCGACCACTACCTCGACGACGAGCCCGCCGACGTGTGGGAGTTCATCCCCGAGGGTTGGGACCTCCTCGAAGACGAGTCGCGGGAGATCATCCGGGGCGCGCATGACTGCGAGTGCTGCGGGATGCACATCATGAACGCTCACGAGTGCGAGTCCTGCCGACAGGAGGACTGCGACCCGGCGAACTCCTGGCACTGCTTCACGGGCTACTGCGACGGGTCCGGCTGCACCTTCGAGGGCGAGTGCGAGCCGAACCACGAGGTCCGGGTCTGGCACGAGGGCGGCGACCTCGTGGGCCTGTGGGAGGTCGAAGCCAAGGGCGACGGGCGAGTCCTGGTCACCCAGCGCGAGGGATACGAGCGGGACGCCGAGTCCTGGTTCACCTCCCTGTGGTCGGCCTGGCAGTACGCCCAGGGCTGCGCCGAGATGCACGCACAGACCCTCCGCGAGGAGTGCGAGTGCGGCGAGGACGACTGCGGCGTGATGCACGAGCACGGGATCTCCGTGCAGGAGGTCACCTCTAACCGCGACCTGTCGCGGGCCTGATCTTCCGGCCGCCCCTCCCGCACAGGGAACGGGCAGGGGCGGCCACACCCCCCCATCGAATGCAAAGGCGAAACGCCCCTCGGGGCGTCAGCGGGAGGCGGTACCTCCCCTCTGACGATGCCAGCCCGCATCGAACCACCCGAAGTGAGGATCACTTGAGCACGTCCCCCCTCGTCGCGGCGATCCAGCACGCCGCCGGCACCGTCGACCGTCACCGCGAGGTCATGAGCCTCGCCCTGTACACCGAGCGCGAAGAGATGCGCTACTCGGCCCGCAAGTTCTCGGACAAGGGCCTGCACAGCATGGCGAACGAGCGCAGGGACCTGGAAGGCCGGGCGGTCTCCGCTCTCGCCGGGGTCGAGCGTCGCGCCCACCTTCAGCCCCTGTGGATGGAATCCCACTGGGAGACCCTCCTCCGGGCGGCCGTCCTCGCAGAGGCTACGGACCTCGCCCTCGCGGAGATCAACCGCACGTGGCTGGAAGCGCACGGGGAGGACACCGATGCCCCGGCCTACAAGGTGACCGCCTGGCAGCTCTCGCAGGCCGTAGCGCACGCCTCGCAGCTCGCCGAGGTCAAGGTCGCGCTTACCGCCGTACGGGACGCGATGAACGCCTCGGGCCGCAAGTCGGCCAAGCCTGCCCAGGTCTGATCTCCACCCCTACGGGCCGCCCTCGCACACAGGGAATGCCGGGGCGGCCCCCCATCGAAACCCGAGGAATCATGCGCGACTGCGACTTCTGCAACCTGCCCGGTACCGCCCGATGGAAGTACGTGCTCAGTGATGACCGGCCGGTCGTCGGCCTGGCGAACGACAAGGGCGAGGCAGTCCTCTTCGACGACGACGGCATATGGCACGCGTGCATCGCTTGCGCCCTCCTGGTCGACCGCGAGGACATGGCGGGCCTGCTCGACCGCGTGTGCCGCGCTCTCGGTGCGGTCCTCCCGCTGAAGGACACCGAGTTCCGCGAGACGTGGCAGGCGCTCATGGTCGGCCAGTACGCCGCAGTGATGCAGGCGAGCACGGTCAAGACCCGCGCCTGATCTTCCCTCAGCGCAAAGGCGAAACCTCCGAAAGGAGGTCAGCGGGAGGCGGGCCCTCCCCTCTGAATGAGCCATCCAGCGCAGTTCAGTAACTCCCCTTGAAAGGCACGCACATGGCTACCCCCATGCCTGAAGACGGCAAGCTCGCGAAGATCCGCGCCATCCTGGCGAAGGCCGAGGACCCGGCCGCCACCCCCGAGGAGGCGGAGACCTACTTCGCGAAGGCCGCCGCCCTCATGGCGAAGTACGGGATCGAGCGGGCGATGCTCGCCGACTCCGACCCGTCGCAGGACCGGCCCGGCGACCGCATCATCAAGATCACCGGCACGTACGCGAAGGACCGGATTTACCTCCTCGGGTACATCGCGGACGCCCTCGGCTGCAAGGGGATCAACCTGCGAGGCGGCGAGGTCCACATGTTCGGCTATGAGTCGGACCTCGAACGAGTCGAGATGCTGTTCACCTCGCTGTCTCTCCAGGCGTTCAACGCGATGCGGCACGGCACCCCCCGGTACGGGGAAAGCCTGGTCACCTACCGCAAGTCGTTCCTTGCCGGGTTCATGCTCACGGTCTACGCCCGGCTGAAGGAGATCGAGGCCCGCGCCCGCCAGGAGGCCGGACCGAGCGCGACCGGCCGCAGTGCCGAGCTGGTCCTCGCCGACCGTAAGTCGGTCACCCTGGCCCGCTTCGCGGAGGCGTACCCGAGGACCCAGAACAGCCGGGGCGTCCGCCGGGGCGGCTCGGGCAAGGCCGCCGGAGAGGCCGCAGGTCGCCGCGCCGACCTCGGACAGACGCGGGTCGGCGGACGCCGAGCCCTCGCCGCCTAATCACTCACGCACCACGGGCCGCCCCTCCCGCACAGGGAACGGGCAGGGGCGGCCACCCCAACTCCCCCAGAAAGAGGCAGACATGACCCCGTCCGTGAACACCCCCGGCTCGATCGCCTTCGAGCAGATCCAGACCGCCGCCCGCGAGGTGCTCGCCATCACGCGACAGGTCGACGAGTGGCGCGAGGACTACGACCCCGGCACCGACGAATGGCACACGCTCCTTCTCCTCTCGGAGGCCGCCGCGAAGCTCGCCTTCGCCCTCCCCGTCGAGATGCTCCCGCCCGAGGAGGTCCGGCCGGTCAGTGAGTACGAGCTGAGGCTCTCGGACGAGCTGCTCGACCTCCTGACCTCGATCGAGCGCGAGAGCCAGTCCTAACCCGCCCACACGCAGAGCGGCCCCTCCTCACAGGGAACGAGGAGGGGCCACCCCGAAAGGCTACCCGTGATCACGATCATCTGCTCCGAGTGCAGCCGAGCCCCCTTCGGCGCTACCGCCTCCGGCCTCTTCCGCTGCGACAACTGCGGCTCCGAGATCACCTCCCGCGATCTGGTCCTCGACCCCGGCGAGGTCTGGGCCGTCGACTCCGCCGGCACCCTCGGCTACCTCCCCGCTGCCTGACCAACTCCCCCAGAACGGAACCGACATGAACGCCTACCGCTCCCCCTACCGCACCCGCTCCGTCGTCGGCGAGGACTTCGCCGCAGAGAAGGCCGCGATCACGGAGGACATGCACCGCGCACAGACCCTCCCCTTCGGCCCGTACCTCGCCTTCATGGCCAACTACGGCCGCATCCTCCGGATCATGGCCGACGCCTACGAGTCCCACGAGGTCGCGTACGGAATCCTCCAGCGCCACGCGGACGCCGTGCTCGACGAGATCCACGCCGAGGAGGAGCCCGCGACCGCCTGACCTTCCCCCGCCCGCCCAGCCATCCCAACCCGAAACGGAGACACCATGACCGCCCCGTTCCTCTCGCCCTTCCTGAAGGCCACCCCGCGCAACCTGGAAAGCCTCCCGATCGCCTGGGCCCGCATGACCGAGCTGGGCTACTCGCCCCGCGAGACCCCGATACCCGAGCCGGAGGGCTGCACCCGTACCCGATGCGCGGGCGCCCACCACGGATACCCCGGCAGCGAACACCGCTGGGCCCTGGTCGACGAGCTGTGCGGCGTCGAGTTCACCGCCTACTACTCGCACATGCGGGACCGGAAGGGCGCCAACCCCGCGCCGCCCCGCCGTCACAAGGGCTGCCCGTACTCGGGCGCCGCGAACGCCGCCAGACGAGCCGCTCGGTACGCCGAGATCGGCCGCCCCATCCCCGCGTGGGACGCCGAGGCCCTGGCCGCCACCCAGACCGCCTGACCACCTGCACCACCACGGGCCGCCCCTGCGCACAGGGAAAGCCGGGGCGGCCCCCCAACCCCCGAAGGAGCACACGACATGTCCGAAGCCCTCGCGACCTCCGAGGACGGCCGTTTCCGCGTCCGCCTGGTCCAGGACGAGCACGCCGAGAATCCCCGCCAGGACGCCGACACCGAAGTCCACGTGATCACGATCGACAGTCACCTCGGCCAGTACGGGCCGGTCGACAAGGACGGCGGCCCCCTCGCCCACATCTGGCGCCGCCTGGCCTGGAACCAGTGGAAGGGCGTCGAGACCTTCGAGCGGTACGTCGCCATCATGCACGGCGGCATCGTCCTGGAGTCCTCACCCGAGAAGGGCCCGCGCTCCCTCTGGTACATGACCGGCGAGGAGATATACGACCTCGACCGCGGCCTCCTCTCCGAGGGCTACATCGAAGCCGAGATGCAGGAGTACGAGGCATGGCTCGCCGGGGACGTGTGGGCCTTCGTGATCGAGAAGACCGACGAGCCCGAGGCCGACGAGCCCGAGTGGGAGCCGGTCGACTCCTGCGGCGGCTTCTACGGCGGCCCGTACGCCCGAGCCCAGGCCCGCGAGGCCCTCCGCTTCTATGCCGCGCAGTCCGCCGGCACCTCCAACTGACCCGAGAAGGGAACCCATCATGAGCTACACCCAGCCCGCCACCCTGTCCGATGGCGCGACCGTCCGAGTCCGCGTCGAGCGCGGCCTCACCGATGATGCGGTGTTCCACGAGCAGAACTCCAACAACCCCAACGGGGGCGGCCGGATCTACTGGAGCGGCCAGGGCCTCTACCTGATGTGGGGCGGGGGCGAGCGCGAGCAGATGCTCCGCATGCAGGACCCGCGCTTCGAGTCGGCCGACTCCATCGCCGACGCCGCCGCGAAGGCCCTCGCCTTCTTCACTCAGTGCGCCGAGGGCTGCATCCGGCACGCCCAGGCCGAGGGCATCCCCGTCCGGGCCTGCTACGCCGCCTGACCTCCCACCTTCCAACCGGCCGCCCCTGACGTACAGGGAACGCGCAGGGGCGGCCACCCCACCACAGAGAAGAGAGACACGAGCATGACCACCACACTTGTCCTGTCCTTCGGCGCCGTCACCGTCGAGACCGTGGAAGCCTCGAAGCCCTGGGTCACCGCCTACGAGCTGACCGGCCCCCGCGTGAAGGGTGTCGTCGAGATCGCCCCCCAGTACGACGAGCCGCGCGTTCCCGGCGCCCGCGAGGAGACCGCCTTCGAGCTGCTCCCGTCCGCCTTCGAGGTCGCCTACGGCGTGAACACCTGGAGCCGCGGGGGAGTCTCCGGGACGCTCGAAGTCCTCGGCTCCCGCCTGGCGAACTCCGCCATCGTCCACGCCGACCAGACCGACTGGCGCTTCGGCGTCCGCCGCATACAGACCGGCATCGGCGACTACCCGGCCCCGGACGGCGCCACGGCCCGGACGCGGGAGATCATCAGGGCCCTGATCGAGATGCACCGCCGCGACCGCGCCCTCGTGCACGAGAAGGCCGCCACGCTCGCCCGCTCCCGCCGACTCGACCGGCTGAACGCGATCTCCCGCGAGTACCGCGAGGTCGACGAGATGCTCCGCGCGATCCAGGCCCGGCACGCCAACCTTCAGCAGCGCAAGGCGCTGATGGCGGACGAGTGGGCCTTCGAGACCGCGATCGACGAGGCCGAGCCGATCTCGGTGGACTACCTCGGATGACCGCCGACGAGTGGAACGCCCGCCACCCCATCGGGACGCCGGTTATCGCCTACCCGCTGACCCGCCCCGAGGACGGCTTCCCCGACTACTTCGAGCGGCTGGAAACGACCACCCGCACCCCCGCGTGGACGCTCGGCCACGGAGAGCCCGTCGTCTCCGTCGACGGCTACGCGGGCGGTATCTGCCTCACCCATGTTGACCTGATTGAAAGGACACCAGCGCAATGAACGCCCCCCTGATCGGATTCGCCGGCAAGGCCCGCTCCGGCAAGGACGCCGCCGCACAGGCCCTCCTCGACGCGGGCTGGACCCGCCGAGCCTTCGCGGACAACGTGCGAGCCATGCTCTACGCGATGAACCCCGTACTCGACGACTCCTCGTACCGGGACGGGTTCACCTCCCTGAAGTACGAGGTCGACACCTACGGATGGGAGGAGGTCAAGGAGGTGTTCCCCGAGGTCCGCGTCTACCTTCAGCGCCTCGGCACGGAGGGCGGCCGGGACAACCTCGGCGAGGACGTGTGGGTGGACGCCCTCTTCCGCGACTTCGAGTCGTGGGGGCCGACCGTCATCACGGACGTGCGCTTCCCCAACGAGGCTGACGCGATCCGGGCCCGTGGCGGCCTGGTCGTCGCGATCGAGCGGCCGGACCTGACGACGGTCGGCGAGCCGGGCCACGTCAGCGAGAACGCCCTCGCGGGGTACCTGTTCGACGACGTGATCCGCAACGATGGCAGCCTCGCCCAGCTCCACGACCGAGTGATGCAGCTCATCCCGCTCGCTGTGTAAAGATGGAACCGGGCTGTTAAGATGGCACCATGCGATTGACACCCCGGAAGGAAGAGGTCGAGGCCGTGAAGGCGCTCTTGGAGGACCCCACCTTCGAGAGCGCCGACCACATGGCCAAGGCCGTAATCAAGGAGGTCGGCGAGATCCTCCAGATGCGCGACTGGGTGGCCCTGGTCCACACCTGGAAGGACGGAAGCCGCGGGCTCAACTGGGCCCCGTTCGGCAACGCAGCCGAGGCCGAAGCCTTCGCGAAGAAGCTCTCTATTGGGGGGACCGGCCGCCTGGTCAAGCTCTACGCCCCCGGCGTGATGCTCGCCAACGTGGACGGCAAGAAGGGCTGGAAGGGCTACTGCTTCCACCTCGAATGCGGCCACGCACCCTTCACACACTCATCCGCCGGCACCTCCCGAGGCGCCTGCCAGATACCCACCTGCCCGTGCGACAAGTTCCGGGCCTCATGACACAAGGACACCGACATGACCGAGCACGAGATCCTCCGCGCCCCCGCCATGACCGAGGCCGACATCGCCGAACTCCTGGCACTCCGGGGGACCGGCCGCGTCACTCACGCGTTCCTCGCCCGTCTCGCCGCGCACTTCCTGAAGGCCGAGATCGACGGCGTTCTCAATCCGGCCCGCCACCTCGCCGCTTACCTCGGCGTCGAGCGTCAGACCGTCCTCACCTACATGCGCATGGCCCGCCGCAACGGCCTGATCATCACCCGCCACTGAACCCCGAAGGAGAGACCCAATGAAGACCGTCGAGTTCCACAACTGCGAGTGCTCCGCGAAGCGAGCCTTCGCCGACCGCCGGGCCGCCGAGAAGGCCCTCGGTCGGGCCCAGGCCAAGCGCGACCGCCAGGCCAGCCGGACGGACGTGCACATGCCGATGAGCCGCGAGAACCGCGTCTACCAGTGCGAGTACGACATGTGGCACCTCACGAAGCAGTCCCGCCGCTCGTACGAAGAGATCGCCGCGCGCCTCGCGGCCTGACTGTAAACTTTGACCCCGAAGGAATCTGCTGTGACCGTCCCGACCTTCCGCGACGACATGACCGTCCGCCTCGTGAAGCACTCCGCATCGGACGCCGATGTCGTCTTCGCGGCCCGCGTCTCCACGAAGGGCCCCGAGTCCCTCCCGGCCGGAGACCTCGGCCCCGCCGACCTGGGCCTGATCCGCTACCTCATGCGGGACCGGCACGGCAGCCCCTTCGAGCACGCCACCATGACCCTGTACGCCGAGGCGCCGATCTTCGTCATCCGGGAATGGCAGCGTCACCGGATGGCCTCGTACAACGAGGAGAGCGCCCGCTACCGCAAGCTGAAGCCGACCTTCTACCACCCCGCCAGGGAGCGCGATCTCGTTCAGGTCGGCAAGCCGGGCGCCTACACCTTCAAGCCGGGCGACGAGGACCAATACGACCTGGTGTCCTTCTCGACCCGCCACACGTGCGCGGTCGCCTGGGGGCTCTACGAGACGATGCTCAAACAGGGCGTCGCCCGCGAAGTCGCCCGCGCCGTCCTGCCGGTCAACATCTACTCATCCATGTACGTCACGATGAACGCCCGGAGCCTGATGAACTTCCTCAGCCTCCGCACGGGCGAGGAGAGCGCCCGCTTCCCCTCCCACCCGCAACGCGAGATCGAGATGTGCGCCGAACAGGTCGAGCGAATCTTCGCCGACCTGATGCCGGTCACGTACGCGGCCTTCCAGGCGAACGGGAGGGTCGCCCCGTGACGAAAGAGGAGTGGATCGAGGCCATGCTCGCCAAGGCCCCGACCCCTACCCCCGAAGACGTGGAGTGGCTCTGTGCCCGCTTCGGTCTGGAGCGCGATGAATGACGCGCCCCGCTACTTCCAGATGACGTCGATCAAGTCCGACCGGAACGCGTGGTTACCGCCCCGCGGCTGCTTCTTGATCACCACGGCCTCGATGAACCGCTCGATCGCAGCGCGTTTCATCGGGGTCGTGTACGTTCCCCACTCCCTGATGATCCGCTCGGCCGCCGTGGTGCTCGACTCCAAGCCGGAGACGTTCAGGGTCGCGACCTCGATTTCGAGGACATCGCGCCGGTCGTCCAGGCGCTTGATCTCCCGCACGAACTCCTTCAGCGGGAACTCGCCGGACTCCCGCAACTGCCGGGCCTCTGCGATCTCCGCCTTCACCTGATCCAGATCGACCCTGGCCTTCACGAGAGCCGGATTGATCTCCGACGTGCCCGACCGCAGAGCCTTCGACATGCGCCGCAGGTGCCCCAGGAGGAGACCCTCGACGTGCTCCTCGACCGGCGGGCCCGATCGCGAGACCCCGCCACAGCCGCCCGCGGCCTTGAGGCAGGCGTAGAAGAACCCGTACCGGTCGAAGCTCACGGTGCCCCGCGTGTACATCATCGACTGCATGCCACCGCCGCACTCGCCGCACCGCGCCAGGCGAGTCAGAAGACGCTTCGTGACCGTGGTGCCCTTCTTGCGGCCCCGGCCCTTCATGGCCCTCGACTTCAGCACGTCGCACACGGCCCGCCACTCGTCCGGCGAACAGATCTTCTCCCACTCGCCGATGACCGGCGTCCCGTCCGACCGCTCAAGGACGAACTCGCTCAGGTCGATGCGCCCGCGCTTCTCCCGCTCCGCCTGCGGCACATAGACCCGATACCCGCAGAGGCGAGGGTTCGTGAGGATGTACCGGACGGCGGTGTAGGTGATGTTCCGGCCGGGCGGGGTCTGCCGACTCCTCACCTCCAGCTCGACCCATTCGGCGTGCACCTCGGACAGGAGCTTCCCGTTCAGGATGTCCCGATGAGCCTTGCTGATCAGCTCGGCCTCGAACGGCTCGGCCTTCTCGCCGCCGTCCATCCAACCGAACGGGGCCACCCCACGGTGGGGCTTCCCCTGCAACGCCTCGGCCTTCTTCTGCCGGGCGACTCGGCGGGCCGCGTCGGCAGAGAACTTGTTCGCGATCATCACGTAGAGCCGGGCATTGAACCGGCCGTCGTCCGTGGAGAGGTCGTAGTCGCCGGCAGTGGTGGCGAACACCATGGGCCGCCGGGCCCGCTCGTAGATGTCGATCAGCCGTTCGAGCTGCCCAGGCTGGCGGGTCACGCGGTCGATGTTGTACGCCGCGATCCCGTCGATGATCTCGGTCTCCAGGTCGGAGACCAGCTCGTCAAAGTCCGGCCGCTTCACGCGGCGCTTGAAGGCGGACAGGTCGTTGTCCACGTACATGCGGTGCAGGGTCAGGGACCGCACCTTCACGAGGTCGTGAACGTCCTCCTTCTGGCGGGTCACCCCCTCCTCGCCGTCTCGGCCGTCGCCCAGCTCTCCTACGTCGCTGATGCGCGCGTAGCCGCCGACTATTATCCCCATGCGGACTCTCTCATTCCGGTTCTGGGGTCAGGGTAATCGAACGTCCTCAAACTACGTTTTGGGGGTCCTGGGTGAGACCCGCACGTACTCCTTCACGGCCATGACCAAGGCCGTACGTCTCATCCAGGCCGGCGCCCGTTTCATCGCCACCAACCCCGACGAGACCGGCCCCTCCACCGAGGGCCCGCTGCCCGCGACCGGCGCGGTGGCCGCGCTGATCACCAAGGCGACCGGCAGGAACCCGTACTTCGCGGGCAAGCCCAACCCCCTGATGATGCGGACCGGGCTCAACGCCATCGGCGCGCACTCCGAGACCAGCGCGATGATCGGTGACCGCATGGACACCGACGTGCTGGCCGGCATGGAGGCCGGGATGCAGACGTTCCTGGTGCTCACCGGCCTGACCCGGCCCGAGCAGGTCGAGGACTTCCCGTACCGGCCCTCGAAGGTCGTGGACTCCATCGCGGACCTCGTCGACCGGATCTGACCACCCGCGTTCAGGCCCGAGGACGAGACCCCCGAAGCCGAAACCGGCCGCCCCCCGCCGCCACCCGATCGGAGCAGCGGGGGCGCTCAGGGGATGCGGGGCCCGGTCGGGCGGGAGAGCCTCCAGGTATCTGGAGGTTCACGATGGGTTCAGTAAAAGTCGCTCTGTGTACGGGAATCCTGGCGGCCGTCGCCTTCACGCCGACGGCGTACGCGCAGGACGGGGGTGTCTCGGTCAGCCCGGCGTCCCCCGCCCCCGGCGGTGACATCGCGATGCGTGTCACCGGCTGTGCGCAGAAGACCGGTGTCGCCGTCTCGGCGGCCTTCGTCGCGGACATCAGGCTCACCGACGCCGACGGCACGCTCGTCGGCGAGAGCCGTATCCGCTCGACGGTCACCGCGGGCACGTACGACGTGAAGATCCGCTGCGGTGGTTCCGACCACAAGGCCAGGATCACCGTCGGCCAGGGCCGGGACCAGGACCAGGGCCGGCAACAGGACCAGGATCAGGGGCAGAGTACGGACGTGCCGTCCGCCCCCTCCTCGCCGATCGCTCCCGTGCACGCGGGCGGTGGCGGTGCCGCGCCCCACCTCGCCGCCGCGGAAGCCCGCCCGGCAGGTCCCGGCGCCGGGCACGCGGTGACCGGGCTCGCGCTGGCCGGCATCGCCGCGGTGGCTGTCGCGCTCCGCGGCGTGCGCCGGAGCCGCAGGACGGAATGACGGGCCATGTCCGATCATGAGCGTTCCACCGGCACCGGCCGGCTCCTCACCGGCGTGGCCTGGGCGGTGCTGCTGCTCGGGCTGTGGCTCTGGGGCCGCGAGGTGACCGACGTACGGGACGGGATGTCCGGAACGGCCACCGGTGACATGGCGGCGGTCGGACGGCCGCCGGACGTGAAGCTGCCGCCCGCTCGCCGACCGCTCGGCGACGCCGTGCCGCAGCGCGTCGACATCCCCGAGCTGGGTATCCAGGCACCGGTGGTGGCCCGCGGGCTGGACGGGCAGGGGGCGGTCGAGCCGCCGCCGTTCGACCAGCCCGGGGTCGTCGGCTGGTACGCGGCCGGGGCCAAGCCCGGGGCCGCCGGGACCGCGCTGATGGTGGGACACGTCGACACCGAGACCCGGCCCGCGGTCTTCTACAAGATCAGTGCGATGAAGCCGGGCGAGACGGTCCGGGTGGTCCGCGACGACGGAAAGATCGCCGAGTTCACCGTCGACGACGTCCGGGTCGTCGCCCGCGACCGCTTCGACGCCCGCCAGGCGTACGGGCCCGGGCAGGCGGGTCGCGCCGAACTGCGGCTGATCACCTGCGGCGGCACCTTCGACCGGGTGAGCCGCAGCTACACGGCGAACGTGATCGTGTCGGCGTACCTTACGGGCACAGTCCTCTAGGCCCTGGCGTCGGACTCCCGTCCGTCCCGGATCCCGGGTGGTGCGGCACATGGCCGTGCGCCCTTCCGTGCGCCCGCCCCCGCCCCCGGAAATCCGGACGATCTCGTGGGCATGCGTCACGTATGCCAGGATTGAAACTCGGACCGGTGCACCCAAACCGGTACACCCGAGGGGGAGTTGGATGTACGGCAGCAGGGGGGCCGCCATGTCTTCAGGAGCGCGAGCGTCCGCGGCGGTGCTGGGGGCGGCACTGCTCGTCGCGGGCTGCTTCTCCGGGAGCGGAGGCGGGAGCAGAACCGGAGCCGAGGGCGGAGGTGCGCGGGGTGCCGGTGCCCGGATCACCCAACAGCCCAAGGAGGCCGACCCGTTCTGGGTCAACCCGGACGGCAACGCGGCCCAGCAGGTCGCGGCCTACACGAAGGCCGGCCGGGACCGCGACGCGGAACGGATCCGGAAGATCGCCGAGCAGCCGACCGGCGAGTGGATCGGCGCGGAGAACCCCGAGCGGGAGGCCCGCGGCTTCACCGAGGCCGCCGACCGGGTCGGCCGTACCGCGCTGCTCGTCCTCTACAACATCCCGCACCGCGACTGCGGCCGGTACTCCCAGGGCGGCGCCGCCGACGGGGACGCCTACCGCGCCTGGATCGACGGCGTCGTGGCGGGCGTCGCGGACCGGCCCGTCACGGTGGTCCTCGAACCGGACGCCGTACTGCACCTGGTGGACGGCTGCACCCCGGAAAACATCCACGAGGAGCGCTACGCCCTCCTCAACGACGCCGTCACCAAGCTCACGTCCCTGAAGAACGCCAAGGTCTACCTCGACGCGGGCAACGCGGGCTGGGGCCACCCCGACGAGATCTTCGAACCGCTGCGGCGGGCGGGCATCGACCGGGCCGACGGCTTCGCGGTCAACGTCTCCAACTTCTACTCCACCGAGGACTCCGTCGCGTACGGCAGGCAGCTGTCCGCGAAGGTCGGCGGCAAACACTTCGTGGTCGACACCAGCCGCAACGGCAACGGCCCCTACACCGGGGGCGATCCGGACGAACGCTGGTGCAACCCGCCGGGCCGGGCGCTGGGCGAGACACCGACGACGAAGACCGCCGACGCCCTGGCGGACGCGTACCTGTGGATCAAGCGGCCGGGCGAGTCCGACGGCACGTGCAAGGGCGGCCCGAAGGCGGGGGAGTGGTGGCCCGCCTACGCCCGGAAGCTGGCCGAGTCCTCCGGCTGACGGCTGACGGTCGACCACTGAAGGGCTGACGCACTGACGCACGATCCCCGCGCCCCAGCAGGGGCGCGGGGAATCGGCTACGGCACCCTCACCCACTGCGCCTTGCTGGGCGTGCCCCGCCCGTCGTCCACGAACAGCATGTACCACCCGGACTGCACCAGGTTTCTGTTCCCCGGCACCGTCACCGTGATCCTGTCGCCCGACGTCGTGAAGTCCAGCGCGATCGAGCGCTGGTCGACGTCGGTGACATGGGTGGACGCGCTCGGCCTGATCAGCCTCACCTTCCTGACCGAGGAGGCGTGCCGTGAGGTGAACGTGCCGGACCCGCCGCGTGCGATGGTCCGCGGGCCGCCCGAGAGGTCGGGCCGCGCCCCCCGGTAGAGGTACGGCGGCGTGTAGATCTCGATGCGCTGCTCGAACTCGCCGGGCTTGGTGTTGCCCTTGTCGCCGTAGAGCGAGTCGGAGCCGAAGAACATCACCCGCCCGTCGGGCAGCAGGATCGAGCCCGAGTGGTAGTTGCGGCCCACCAGCGGGTCGGCGACCCGGTCGAAGGTGTCGGTGTCCGGCCGGTAGATCCGCGCCTGGAGGATGTCGGAGTCACCCCGGCCCCGGTAGTCCTCCGAGCCGCCCGACACCAGCACGGTGTCGTCGGGCAGCACCGAGGCCTGCGGGTACCGCGTGCCCTTCTCCAGCGTGGGGCCGTCGACGAACCTCGGGTTGTCGGCCTTGAGGTCGATGATCCGGGTCCGCTTGCTGGACAGTCTGGACTCGCCGACCCCGCCGCCGCCGATCACCATGAATCTCTCGTCCTGCGCCGGCGGCAAAAGGACGGTGCCGGACGTCTCCAGCCTGTCGGGGTCGCTGAGCCCGGTCAGCCTGGTGAACCGGTTGGTGTCCACGTTCCAGACGCCGGGGTCCCGGCCGACGTCGTCGGGCCCGTAGCCCGCGTTGGAACCCGAGTAGAAGACCTTGCCGTTCTGCATCAGGAACAGCGCCGGGTAGGTCGGGAACTGCCGGATCTTCGGGATGTACGTCCATTTCCTGGTCGCCGGGTCGAAGGTCTCGTTCTTGCCGGGGACCAGCTGGCCGATGTCGTCGAGCCCGGAGACGCTGAGGACCCTGCCGTCGCTCAGGGTGGTGAGCGTCGGATACCAGCGGGCCTCGTTCATCGGGTCGACCTTGATGTACTTCTCGGCGACCGGGTCGAACTCGAAGGCGTCCCGGATGCCCTGGAAGTCCTTCTTGTCGAGGGCGAGCTTCTGGGCGATGCCGTAGGTGTTGCGGGCTTCGGCCCCGCTCAGTCCGCCGATCCGGTAGTTGTCCTGGGTGCCCGTCTCGTACTGGGAGCCCTTCTTCTGCGCCTCGACGTAGATACGGCCCAGACCCGGGTCGTTGCGCAGGAACTTCCCGGTCTTCCGGTCGAACACCTTCTTGGCGCGGGGCACCAGGACCGGGTCCTTCGACAGGAAGGTCCTGCCGTTCTCCTTTCCGGTGAACCGGGTACCCGCGGGCAGGGTGACCGGCCCGTCCGGGTTCTCGTTGTGCACGATCATCAGGCCGCCGGCCTTGGTGACGTCGCCCTTGAGCTTCTCGTACCGCTTGGTGCCGCCCGCGATCAGCAGCCTGCCGTCGGCGAGCTGGGTGTGGCCGGTGCAGAACAGGTCCTTGGGTGTCGGGACCTTCTTGACGGTTTTGTCGACGGGGTCCCAGATCCGGGTGTCGAACCTCTTCGCGTCGAAGTTGGCCTGCTTGTTGCCCGAGCCCGCGATGAGCAGCACCTTGCCGGTGCGCAGAAGGGCCGCGTGGATGGTGTCCTGGCGGTACTCCTCGGGGAACTCCAGCACGTCCCAGTGGCCGTTGTCCGCCTTGTACTCGGCCTTGTTGATCACGTACGCGTGGTATTTCTCCGTCCCGAAGCGGTAGGCCCACGGCCCGTTCGTCCCGGCCAGGGCGAGCACCACCGCCGTGGCGATCGCGAAACGACGGACCCGACGGTGTCCGGTGCGGTCGTTCATTCCTTACGTCCCCCCGATCCGCCGAGCGCGATCCGCACGGTCGCATCGCCCGCCCCGCCCGAGGCGGCCCAGTTCGGCTGGTGCGCGGGGCCGTTCTGACGCGCCGGGCCCGGCTGGGCGTACGGCGACGTCACCGGTGGGGCCGGGGATGTCCCGGCCGGAGCCTGCGCCGACCCACCCGCGGCCCGCGAGGTCACACCCGGAGGCGGGGGCGCGCCCCCGGGCGGCGGCGACGACCCCGCCGGGGGTGGCGCCACCACCGTGGGAGCCGGTACCTGCGGGGGCACCGCGTCCTGCGGTTCAGCCGCCGCGGGGGCGGCCGCCCGCTTCCTCGCCGTCCGCAGCGTCCACCGCCAGGCGAGGATCGGCGAGGCGGTGACCAGCAGGGCGAAGGAGGCCCAGGTGACCATCGCGGGGTGGGAGTGCCCGAAGACGAACCCGGCGGTGATCGAGACGCCGAAGACCGCGATGAAGAACAGGTGGATGCGGAAGGTCCCGAACAGGGTGTCCGGGCTGGCCGAGTCGCCCTTGGGTGTCACCACGAACCCGCTCTTGCGGCGCAGCACGGTGTCCATCAGGGAGCGGGCGTAGATCGGCGCGGACAGGGCCGACATCACCATGCCCGCCACACCGCCCGACCCCTCCGGCTCGTGCGGGGAGACGTTGTGCCGGCGGTTCCAGACGTACAGGCCGATCTGCAGCGCGGAGGCGTTGCCGTAGAGCATCAGCCACACGGTCGGGTCGATGTTCACCCCGGAGGCGCCCAGGCCCAGGAACAGCGCGCAGCTCAGTGCCGCCAGGATCCAGTTGAGCGCCGACATCGGGTAGAAGATGATCATCATCGTGTAGTTGAGGAGCTTGCCGGGCGGCAGTGAGAAGAAGCCCTTCCAGTACTGCTTGAGGATCGTCTCGTACGTCCCCCGCGACCAGCGCAGCTGCTGGGTGAAGAAGTCCGTCCAGGCGCCCGGCCCCTCGCCGACCGCGAGCACGTCCGGGGTGTAGACCGACCGCCACTTCCTGCCGGTGACCGGGTTCTTCGCGCGGTGCATCTCGAAGCCGGTCGCCATGTCCTCGGTGATCGAGTCGTACAGGCCGCCGATCTGCTTGAGCGCCCTGATCCGTACGGCGTTGGAGGTGCCCACGAACATCGGGCCGCCGTACCGGTTGCCGGCGCGCTGGATCAGCGCGTGGAAGAGGAACTGCTGCGACTCGGCGGCCTTGGTGATCGGGTTGTCGTAGTTGCCGTAGACCTGCGGGCCGATCACGAAGCCGACGTCCGGGTCGCGGAAGAAGCCGAGCATCCGCTCCAGGTAGTTCGGCAGCGGCACGTGGTCGGTGTCGACGGAGGCGAAGTAGTCGTAGTCGTCGCCGTGTGCCTCGAGCCAGGCGTTGTAGTTGCCGTGCTTGGTCCTGGCGCGGTGCGGGCCGGTGGGCCGGTTCCACCTGGCGACGCCCTTGCGGGAGAAGTGGTGCACGCCGAGGCGCTCACAGACCGCCTTCACGCCGGGGTCGTCGCCCTCATCGAGGAGCCAGACGTGCAGCAGGCCCCGGTGGCGGATCCTGACGGCCGCCTCCAGGGTCCGCGTGACCATCTCCAGGGGTTCCTTGCCGGGCACGAACGAGGTGAGGAAGGCGACCTTCGTGCCGGTCTCCGGCACCACCGGCACCGGGTCGCGGGCGACCAGGGTGGCGTGCGCGTTCGACAGCACGTTCATGCAGCGGAAGAACTCGATCAGACCGATCGAGACCAGCATCACGAGGTCGAGGGCGGGCAGCCAGGAAAAGGCCGGGTAGTCGCGTTCGGTCCAGTGTTCGGGCTGGAGCAGCCAGCCGAGCAGGACCAGGGAGAGCAGCGGCGCGGCGGCCAGCATCAGGGCGACCCTGACGCGGTGCGGCTCCTGCGAGATCAGGGAGCGGTACCGGACCCGGTACGGCTTGTTCGGATCGGGCTGGGTGAGGGGTCCCGCCAGTCGGCTGTAGTGCTCGTAGTCGTATTTCGGCAGCGAGGTCGTGATCCGATGCGATGCTCCGGTGTGGTGCGAGGGCTTGCTGAGCTGAACGGTCTGAGCTGGTTCGAGATTCTGCCGGGCGCCCGTCGGCGTCGACGTCATGAGTCATCCCCCCAACACGCGGGTCAACGCGTGTTCGTCGGTTCCTCACGCCTGGTCGGACCCCCCTCGGCCCTGGCAGGCGCGTCCACGGTGAGCCACAGTCAGCACACGTCGCGCACATGGAGACACGGACTGTGACCAGCAGGTTGCGGAATGCCCCCCTCGGCATCCTTCGGCAACGGGGCCCCTTTCCCCGCATCACCGGCAACCGGCCCTTGTCCCCCCAACTGCCGCGAATCCACGGCAGCTTGAAGGCCAGGGTTCTACGGCGTCCATCATGATCGCAAGACGCGAAACGCGGTGTTTACCGGTGATACGCGCTCATTGTGGGGCCTGTGGGGAGCTTGTGGAGCCTTTGTGTTCGATCGGACGGAGAAGTTACGGAAGTGCCTTCTTTTGGCTTTTATCCACCCGGAACTGATCACCGGCTCACGCCGCGCCGAAAAGCAGCAGGCCCCCCGGGTGAACGGGGGGCCTGCTCTGTCTGTGCGCCGCCAGGGACTCGAACCCCGGACCCGCTGATTAAGAGTCAGCTGCTCTAACCAACTGAGCTAGCGGCGCCTGCTGACCTGCACAACTCTACCCGACGTCCGAGAGTGCTCCGTCCACTCGTCCGGGGGGTCGACCCGGCCGGCCGAACCTCTCCGGCAGGTCCCTGTACATCATTCGGACCGTCAGCATGCGCGTCGGGAACACAGTTGGGAAACTGTCGAACGTGCACAGTTGCGGACATTTCCACCCGGAGCGTAAGGGGCGTCGCATGGAGACTGCGGTATTCGAGGAAGTCGATCCCGCGAGCGACTGCGACTGCCCCGGCTGCGTCCACTGGCGGCGCGTACTGCCGCACTCCCGGACCGGCCGCACCGGCGGCCACCCGGCGGCCCACCGGGCCGTGATCCTGGCGGCCGCGGCCTCCGCCACCCTCGGCATCGGGCACGCGGTACCGGCCGCGGCTGTCCCGCTCGCCCCCGACCGGCCGGCCGTTCCCGCAGGTGACGAGCCCGACACGCCGCAGGGTGGCAAGGCCCCGCTGCACGGTCCGGCCGGCACCCCGGTGAAGCCGACGGGGCCGGTCAAGACGCCCGCGACGACCCGCGCGGAGATCATCGAGCGGGCCAGGACCTGGGTCGCCGCGAAGGTGCCGTACAGCATGTACGACTACTGGTTCGACGGCTACCGCCAGGACTGCTCGGGCTACGTCTCGATGGCCTGGAACCTGCCGGGGAACGAGTGGACGGGCAGCCTCGACCAGTACAGCGTCCGGATCGCCAAGGACGACCTGCAGCCCGGCGACATCCTGCTCTTCCACAACCCGGTCAACCCGGAGCAGGGTTCCCACGTCGTCCTCTTCGGCGGCTGGACGGACGACACCCACACCTACTACACCGCCTACGAGCAGACCCGCCCCACCACCCGCCTCCAGTCCACCCCCTACGCCTACTGGAGTCACTCGGACGACTACCTCGCCTACCGCTACAAGGGGCTCGCGGGCGGCACGGCGGGCGCGTCAACGGACTCCGGCGGCGCGAAGCCCGACTCCGGCAACGCGAAACCGGGCGCCGGGAAGACGGCGACTGCGTACCCGGGGGCCGCCTACTTCGGCCCCGGCGCCAACAACAAGTACGTCACCGAGCTCGGCCGGATGCTCGTCGGGCACGGGGCCGGACCCTTCTACACCTCGGGTCCCGGCCCGCGCTGGTCGGACACGGACCGGCGGGCCACCCAGGCGTTCCAGCGGGCCCAGGGCTGGTCGGGAGCGGACGCGGACGGCTACCCGGGTCCACGGACCTGGACGCTGCTGGCCACGGGAACGGGCAGGAACATCGCCGCCGGGGCGGCCGGACCCACCGCACCCTCCTCGCACGGGGTGCCCGGCTATCCCGGACGGGCGCTGTTCCGGCCCGGCGCGGCCAACGAGTACGTCACCCGGCTCGGCCGGCAACTCGTGAAGAAGGGGTACGGCAAGCACTACACGACCGGTCCCGGACCGCGCTGGAGCGAGGCCGACCGGCGGAGCGTCGAGGCGTTCCAGCGCGCCCAGGGCTGGCGGGGCGGCGCGGCGGACGGCTACCCAGGCCCGGAAACCTGGCGCCGCCTCTTCTCATGACCCGCAAGGAAACGAGGGCCCCCGGCCGGGCTCTGCCCGACCATCCAACAACCCCACCCGGCAACCAGCCCCAGGGGCGCGGCGAACTGCGAGCCCCTCCCGACAACCCGCACGGCAACCAGCCTCAGGGGCGCGGCGAACTGCGAGCCCCTCCCGACAACCCGCACGGCAACCAGCCTCAGGGGCGCGGCGAACTGCGAGCCCCTCCCGACAACCGCACGGCAACCAGCCTCAGGGGCGCGGGGAACTGCGCGACCAGCCACAACGCACCCGCACCCGACACCCGAGCAGAGCCCCCCTCTCAGGGGCGAGGGGGCGCGGGGAACTGCGCGACACCCCGGGTCCCCGACAACCCACCCGCACATGAACGAACCGCATCGCACCACCCCACACCCCGCGGCCCGCGGTCTCGCGGAAACCGCTCACGTCACGGCGTATCTGGCGCGGAGGCTGGAGGCACGCATGAGTACGACCACTTCACACACACCCGAGTCCGAGGGGCCCACCGAGGGTCCGGCCAGGACCGGCCGGCTCATCCAGAACGAGGCGACCACCGAGATCCCCGTCCACCTGCTGTTCCGTGACGAGCCCGTGCCCTCGACCACGGTGCCGCTCGGACCCGCGGTCGTCGGGCGCCGGCAGGGCACGGGGGAGCAGCCACGACTGCGGCGACCCGCGGCCGCGACGACGCGCCCCGTGCCTCAGGTCGACCCCGCTCTGGTGGAGCGGCCGGCGCGGGTGCTGCCCGGGGCGGTGGGCGTGCTCGCCGGGGCCTGCGGTCTGGCCGGCTGCGTGGTCGTCTCGTGGTGGGCGGGCGAGCTGCCGTCGCTGGCGACGCGGGCACTGCGGCTGCCGTCGTACGCCGGGGCGGGACTCGGCCCGGCGCAATGGGCGGCGTACACGGGTGCCGCGGCGCTCGGCCTCTTCGGGTTCGGCGGGCTGGCCCGCGGCCGCACCGGGCGGGCCTGGGTGCTGGATCTGTTCGGCCGCTACCGGGGGACGGTCCGGCGTACCGGGCTGATGTGGGTGAACCCACTGCTGCTGCGCCGCCGGGTCGACGTACGGCTGCGGCACTGGCGCAGTGAGCCGATGCCGGCGGCGGACGGCAACGGGGTCGCGCTGCGGGTCGTGGTCCTGGTGGTCTGGCGGGTGCGGGACACCGCGCGGGCCACGCTGGGTGTCGACGACCACGAGACGTATCTGCGGGAGTGTGTGGAGGCGGCGCTGGTCCGGGTGCCGGTGGAGCTGCCGGGGTCCGCCCGGGGTTCCGTCGGTGTCGCCGGGGACGCGCTGACCCGGCTGGTCGCGGCGGACGCGGCACCGGTGGGAGTCGAGGTGTTCTCGGTGCAGCCGGTACGGGTCGAGTACGCCCCGGAGGTGGCCGCCGCGATGACCCGCCGCCGTATCGCCGCGCTGGACGCCCAGCAGCGGGCGACGGTGCTCACCTCGGTCGTCGACTCGGTCGAGGACACGGTGACCCGGCTGACCATGCGCGGCCTGGTCGAACTCGACGACTACGAACGCAAGGTGCTGGTGAAGGACCTGACGGTGGCGTTCTGTTCGGGGCGGGGGGAACCGGCGCCCTGACGACCCCTCGAACACGTTCTCCGATTGGTATGGACATGTTCAAGAGGCCGCAATAATCTGGGACTTGGTCTAGACCTGCACGGCTCACAGAACCTCCCCCACGTTCTCCAGGAGCGGCAGTATGCGCGAAAAGACCAGGTTGTATGCCGCCGTGGTGGGCCTCGCCACCACCGGAGCCCTCGTGCTCTCCTCCGGTGGTGCCAGCAGCCACGGCTACACCGATCTCCCCATCAGCCGGCAGAAGCTCTGCCAGAACGGCACGGTGGCCAACTGCGGTGACATCCAGTGGGAGCCGCAGAGCGTCGAGGGCCCGAAGGGCTTCCCGGCCGGCGGCGCGGCGGACGGCCGGATATGTTCCGGCAACAACACGCGCTTCGCACAGCTCGACAGTCCGAAAACACCCTCCGGCGGCGCCTGGCCGACCACGAGGGTGACGGGTGGTCAGGGCTACACCTTCCGCTGGCAGTTCACGGCGATGCACTCCACGACCGACTTCAAGTACTACGTCACCAGGCAGGGCTGGAACCAGAACCACAACCTCGCCCGCTCCGACCTGAACACGACACCGTTCCTGACGGTGCCGTACAACGGGCAGCGCCCGCCGTCCACGCTCTCCCACAGCGGCACGCTGCCGACCGGGCTCAGCGGTCACCATGTCGTCGTCGCCGTGTGGACGATCGCGGACACCGGCAACGCGTTCTACGCCTGCTCCGACGTCACGTTCTGACCGTCGTCCGGCAGGGCCCGTGGGTCACGGCCCGGGCGCGCCTCGCACGGCGCCCGGCCGTGGCTCGGAACTGAGCCTTTCTTGAGACAATCCGGCAGCTCAGGCGGGTAGGTTCCCCCCACAGGAAGCAACTGACCGCGGGGGAAGCTCAATGGACGTGTTCTTCTACCTCATTCCGGGCCTGATCATGGCCCTGGCCCTGTTCATGGCGTACCGCGTGGTGCGCCGCTGGCTCCAGGTGCGCGGCGCCTGGAACAGCGGGCTCACCGCGGAGGCGCGCTGTCTGCGGGCGTTCACGACGACCCACGGCGGCGGCGGTGACACGTCCGTGCGCACCGCGCTGCACCACGTCTACGAGTTCACCGCGCGCGACGGCCGTGTCGTGCGGTTCGACGAGGAGGGCGGCCGGGCGACCACGGTGGAGGGCGACTACGTGACGGTCTACTACACCGACGGCCGTGACGTGGTGGCCACGGCGCACGAGCCGAGCCGGGTCAAGCAGGCGGCGGCCACCCTCGGCATCCTGGCCTTCCTCGGCGTGGTCGTCGTGTTCTGCGTCGGCTTCATGGTCCAGTACACGGTGGTCTTCCTGGACTCCGACGTCTCGGGCTTCTGAGAGCCGCTCGGGAACGGGCGGGCACGGTACACCCCTCCACTTCTGACGGTACGTCAACTACTGTGCGCGCCCATGGAGTCCACGAGGCGCACCACCGTCGCGGAGCTCGTCGGGCAGGGGTGGGGCGACCACCGGCCGGGACTGTGGTCCGAGGAGCGGACGCTCACCCGTCACCAGGTCACCGCCGAGGCCGCG
The DNA here is from genome assembly GCF_041435115.1 of Streptomyces sp. NBC_00289. Lineage (NCBI taxonomy): Bacteria > Bacillati > Actinomycetota > Actinomycetes > Kitasatosporales > Streptomycetaceae > Streptomyces > Streptomyces sp. NBC_00289. The sequence continues at coordinate 6,362,511 of NZ_CP108046.1, forward strand.
GCGCGTGCGGCCCTGCTCGCGGACCTGCTGCCACCGGACGCCGAACCGCACATCGGTGTCCTCCTCGACAACACCCCCGAATATCCCCTGTGGTTGAGCGCGGCCGCCCTGGCCGGGGCCGCGGTCGCCGGGATCAACCCCACCCGCCGGGGCCCCGAACTCGCCCGGGACATCCTGCACACCGAGTGCCGGATCCTGGTCACCGAGCGCACCCACCTCCCCCTCCTCGCCGGCCTCGAACTCCCGGGGCTGCGGCTGCTGGTGACCGGCACCGAGGAGTACGACGACCTCCTCGCGCCCTACGCCGGCGCGGAGCCGGACACCTCCCGCGCCGCTCCCGGCGACCGTCTGCTGCTCTACTTCACCTCCGGCTCCACCGGGGCCCCCAAGGCCGCGATCTGCACCCAGGGCCGCCTGGCCGCCGCCGGCCGTTCGCTCGTCGAGCAGTTCGGGGTGCGGCCGGAGGACGTGCACTACATCTGCATGCCGATGTTCCACGGCAACGCGGTGATCGCCGACTGGGCCCCCGCCCTCACCGCGGGAGCGGGCGTCGCCCTGCGGCGGCGCTTCTCGGCCTCCCGGTTCCTGACGGACGTACGGGCGTACCGGGCGACGTACTTCACCTACGTGGGCCGGGCCGTCCAGTACGTCCTGGCCACCGAACCGCGCCCCGACGACCGGGACAACCCGCTCCGCCTGGGCTTCGGCACCGAGGCCGGGGCGGTGGACGCGGCCGCCTTCGAGCGGCGGTTCGGGGTGCGGCTGGTGGAGGGATACGGCTCGTCGGAGGGCGGAGCCGCGATCCAGTGGACGCCGGGCACACCGCCCGGCGCGGTCGGCCGGGCGACACCCGGTCTGGTGGTCCTCGACCCGGACACGGGCGTCGAGTGCCCACCCGCCGCCTTCGACGGGGCCGGGCGGCTGCTCAACGGGGACGAGGCCATAGGCGAGCTGGTGAACCGCGGGCCCAACCCCTTCGAGGGCTACTGGCGCAACCCCGAGGCGGACGCGGCCCGCCGCCGGGAAGGCGGCTACTGGACCGGTGACCTCTTCTACCGGGACGCCGACGGCTACCTCCACTTCGCCGGCCGCGCCGACGACCGCCTGCGCGTCGACAGCGAGAACCTGGCCGCCGCGGTGATCGAGAACATCCTCGCCCGGTACGACGGCGCGACCGCCGTCGCCGTGTACGCGGTGCCGGATCCGGTGGCCGGGGACCAGGTGATGGTGACACTGGCCGGTAACTTCGCCCCGCCGGCCTTCGCCGAGTTCCTGCTCGCGCAGCCGGATCTGGGGACGAAGATGGCCCCCCGGTTCGTGCGCGTGGTCGAGCGGATGCCGGTGACCGCCACGAACAAGATCCACCGCGCGGGACTGAGACGGGAGGGCTTCCGCTGCGCCGATCCGGTGTGGTGGCGGCCGCCCGGGGAGTGCGCCTACCGGAGGCTGACGGAGGAGGACGCGGAGAAGCTGGTGGCCGAGTACAGGGAGCACGGGCGGGCGGAGCTGCTCGCCGGACAGCCGAAGGGCCCCGCTCCCCGTACATAGCCGAAGGGCCCCCGCTCTCGCGAGGACCCTTCGTTCTGTGCGCCGCCAGGGACTCGAACCCCGGACCCGCTGATTAAGAGTCAGCTGCTCTAACCAACTGAGCTAGCGGCGCGTGACCCTCGCCGTCCGCTCTCGCGGTCGGCGACGGAAAAATACTACCCGCTGCCCGGGGGTGCTCCCGACCATTTCCGGTGCGGCCCCGTGGCCGCCCGGATCCGGTCGTGCGTCGCGGACCGGTGCCGCGGCAGGCAACGTCCGCGCGACGGGGCGAACGTTGCCTGTCGGGGCACTAGATCGCCAGGGACAGCAGTACCGGTGCCGCGTTCCGGTTCAGCGCGTCCGCGGCCTGGCGCAGCCGGTGGGCGTGCTCGACGGGCAGTGACAGCGCCAGGCAGCCGACCGAGGAGCCGGCCGTGATCGGGACGGCCGCGCAGACCGTGCCGACCGCGTACTCCTGGAGGTCCAGGTGGGGCACGGTGGGCGGCTGGGACTCCAGCCGGGACAGCAGCAGCCGGTCGCTGGTGATGGTGCGCGAGGTGAGGCGGGCCATCTTGTGCCGGGAGAGGTGGTCGCGGCGGCCGTTGTGGTCGAGCTGGCCGAGCAGGCTTTTGCCGAGCGCGGTGGCGTGGGCGGAGTGCCGGAAGTCGACCCACTCGTTGACCGAGGGAGTGGCGGGGCCGTCCGCGTACTGGGAGATGGTGACCTCGCCGTCGACGTACCTGCTGATGTACACGGCGGCGCCGATCGAGTCGCGCAGCCGGTCGAGGGTGGCCTGGAGCTTCTCGCGCAGGGCCGCCTCGCGGTCGTGCGTGGAACCCAGGCGGGTGAGGGCGTCGCCGGTGACGTACGCCCCGTCGGCGCCCTGGTCGACGTATCGCTCGCGGCGCAGCATCCTCAGGAGCGTGGTCAGTCGCTCCGGGCTGAGGCCGGTGTGCCGGGCGAGTCCGGCGTCGGTGACTCCGGTGGTGTGCCGTGCCACGGTCTCCAGGACGCGCAGGGCGTCCTGGGCCGAGTGGTACGGCGCGGTCGGCTCGTGCATCAGCGCCACGGTGTTTCCCCCTGCGCTCGCTTCTTGGGCCGTAATCCGGACAGCGAATCACCACCCACGATAACGGGCAAGAGGCCTGTTTGGAGCGGGTGTTGACGAGAATGCGGCGCTCTCAACAGGGGCGAAGACACTCTGGCACATGCCAACGTCATGACCCAGTGCGTGGACCTCGGGTGTTGGCGGCTTCACTTCCTAGTCAGAGGACCGCGCTCAGAAATTCCCGGGTCCGGTCGTGCTCCGGGTCGCTGAAGATCCTGTCCGGCGGACCGGACTCGAGGATGCGGCCGTTGTCGAACATCAGGACCTGGTCCGAGATGTCCCGGGCGAAGTTCATCTCGTGGGTCACACAGAGCATCGTGATGTCGGTGCTGCGCGCGATGTCCCGCAGCACGTCCAGGACGCCCGCGACCAGCTCCGGGTCCAGCGCGGAGGTCACCTCGTCGAGGAGCAGCACCTGCGGTCGCATCGCCAGCGCGCGGGCGATCGCCACCCGCTGCTGCTGGCCACCGGACAGCTGGGTGGGGCGGGCGTCGCACTTGTCGGCCAGGCCCACCAGGTCCAGCAGCTCACGGGCGCGGGCCTCCGCCTCGTCCCGGGACAGGCCGAGGACGGTGACGGGGGCCTCGATGAGGTTCCTCAGGACCGTCATGTTCGGGAAGAGGTTGAACTGCTGGAAGACCATCCCGATCTTCTTGCGGACCTCCCGGACCTGCTTCTCGGGGGCCGGGAAGAGCTGCTGGCCGTCGACGGTGATCGTGCCCTCGTCGGGCTTGGTCAGCGTCATCAGCAGCCGCAGGATCGTGGTCTTGCCGGACCCGGACGGCCCGATCAGGGTGACGTGCTTGCCGGCCGCCACGGAGAAGTCCAGGTGGTCGAGGACGGTGTTGTCGCCGAACCGCTTGGTGACCTGCTCCAGCCGGATCAGCTCGCCGGTGTGCTTCTCGGGGTTCATCTCGGGACGGGGATCGGTGTCAACGGACAAGACGTCGCTCCATGGCTCGCAGCAGAAGGGAGGCCAGATAGGAAATGAGGATGAAGGCCACGCCGATCACGGTCAGCGGCTCGGTGAACTGGAAGTGCTCCTGGGAGAACAGCCGCGCCTGGCCGAGCATGTCCAGCACGGTGATCACCATCAGCAGCGGGGTGTCCTTGAGCATCGCGATCACGTAGTTGCCGAGCGCCGGCACGACCCGGCGGATCGCCTGCGGCAGGATCACCGCCGTCCAGGTCCGGCGCACCGGCAGGTTGAGGGCCGTGGCCGCCTCCCACTGGCCGGCCGGTACCGCCTCGATGCCGGCCCGGTAGACCTGCATCGTGTACGTCGAGTAGTGCAGCCCGATCCCGATGACACCGGTGGCCAGCGCGGAGAGGGTCACACCCCACTCGGGCAGCACGTAGAAGAGGAAGAACAACTGCACCAGCAGCGGGGTGTTGCGCACGAACTCCGTCACCACGCCCACCGGCCAGCGCACCCACCGCGAGGGCGTCCGCATCAGCAGCGCCCACACCAGCCCGAGGGCGAAGGAGATCAGCGAGCCGAGCACCAGAGCCTGCAGGGTGACCAGCAGCCCGTCCCAGAAGAGCGGCATGAAGTCACCGACCGCGTTCCAGTCCCACTTCACGCGACCCCACCTCCCACGCCGGTCGTCTCGGCGCGCTTGAGTTCATGCGCGGTCACACCACGCTCCGGCGCCTTGCCGACCCCGGCCTTCAGCCGCTTCTCCAGTCCGCGCATCACACGGGTGAGCAGGAAGGCGATCACGAAGTAGATCAGCAGGACGTACGTGTAGATCTCGGCGCTCTCCTGTAGCGCGAGGCGCACCAGGTTGCCGCTGAACGCCAGATCGCCCATGCCCATGACGGACACCAGCGCGGTGCCCTTGAGCAGTTCGATCAGCAGGTTGGAGAACGGCGGGATCATCTCCGGCACCGCCTGCGGCAGCAGGATCAGCCGAAGCCGCTGCCAGGGCGTGAAGCTGAGCGCGATCCCGCCCTCCTGCTGCGCCGGGTCGACCGCGGCGAGCGCGCCGCGCACGATCTCCGAGCCGTACGCCCCGTAGGTCAGTCCGAGGGCCAGCGTGCCCGCCCACATCGGCACCAGCTGCCAGCCGAAGGCGGGCGGCAGCACGAAGAACACCCAGAAGATCATGACCAGGGCGGAGGTTCCGCGGAACACCTCGGTGTAGAAGCCCGCGAGGAAGCGGACGATCCACAGCCGGTGGGTGCGCGCGACCCCGGCGACGAAGGACACGGCGGCGGCCAGCAGGCCGCTGAGGACGAGGAGCTGGAGGGTGGTCCATATCCCCTTGAGTACGAGTTCCCAGAGTCCCGAGGTCATCCGCCGCACAGCTCCTTCGCGGTCAGATCGGTCATCTCGGCCTCGGTGAATCCGAAGGGTCTGAGGATGTGGAACAGCTCCCCGCTCTTCTTCAGCTTGTGCAGCTCCACGTTGAAGGCGTCCCGCAGCCGCGTCTCGGTCGGCCGGAAGGCGAAGGCGCCCCCGTCGACATGCGGTTTGCCGTCGACGATCGGGGTGAAGGCCTTGGTGGCCTCGGCCTTGCCCGACTTCTTCACCACTTCGCGGGTGGTGAGCGCCGTCCCGGCGAAGACGTCGACCCGGCCCGCCTCCACGGCGTTCAGTCCGGCGACCTGGTCCGGCACGACGAGGATGTCGCTCTCCTTGTAACCGGCCTCGACGGCGTACTGGATCTCGGCATACCCGGTCCCGGTGGCGAACTTCGCCTTCTTCTCCACGACGTCCTTGTAGTCGTGCAGCCCCTTCGGGTTGCCCTTCCGCACGATGAAGGAGTCGAGCATCTGGTAGTCGGGGTCCGCGAAGACGACCTGCTCGCAGCGCTCGGGATTGACGTACATCCCGGCGGCCACGGCGTCGAACTGCTGCGAGTTGAGTCCCGGAATGAGCGACCCGAACTCGGTCGGTACGGGCTGCACCCTGTCCACGCCGAGCCGCTTGAAGATCACCCGCGCCAACTCGGGAGCTTCGCCGGTCAGTTCGCCGTCCCGGTCGATGTACCCGAAGGGGATCTCGCCCGCGATGCCCAGCCGTACGACGCCCTGCGCCCGCAGCCGGTCGAGGAGGTCACCGCCCTCCGTGGTGGACGCGGTCGCCACGCGGGAGCAGCCGGCCGCGCCCAGCGCGCCGAGCGCCGCCACCCCCGCGAGCAGCGATCGGCGGCCGGGCCCGGATGTGTGTCTGCCATGTTCCAGTGGTGGAGCCATGGCGACGCCGCTACCCGAGAGCATGCGATGTATGCACCATGGAACCCATGGCCGACCGATATCTGGAAATCTCGCTGGTCAGGCGTGGAATCACGTGTACGGCAAAGCTGCTGGACGACCGCGCGCCGCTCACCTGCGCCGCCGTGTGGAACGCGCTTCCGCTGTCCGGTGACGTCTACCACGCGAAGTACGCGCGCAACGAGATCTATGCGCTGTTCCCGCCGTTCGCGGAGAAGGAGCCACCGCTGGAAAATCCGACCGTCACCCCGATCCCCGGAGATCTCTGCTATTTCTCCTTCGCGGGCGCGGAACTGGGCACGAAGGCCTACGGCTACGACCGTGAGGTCCACGCCGGGACGACCCTGGTCGACCTGGCGCTCTTCTACGAACGCAACAACCTCCTGCTCAACGGTGACGTGGGCTGGGTCCCCGGCATCGTCTGGGGCCAGGTGGTGGAAGGGCTGGAGGAGATGGCCGAGGGCTGCAACGACCTGTGGCGAACGGGCGCGGCGGGGGAGACCCTCAGCTTCCGGCGGACCTGACCCTCAGCCTCCGGCGGACGTGACGCCGGCCTCGTAGAGCGCGTGCGCCGCCCGCAGCACCAGGTCGTCCCGGTGCCGGGCGGCCACCAGTTGCAGGCCCACCGGCAGACCGTCCCCGTCCGAGCCGACCGGGACGGTCGCCGCCGGCTGCTGGGTCAGGTTGAAGGGGTAGGTGAACGGGGTCCACCCCGTCCAGCGGCGCTGTCCCGAGCCCGCCGGGACCTCGGCGCCCGCCTCGAAGGCGGTGATCGGCAGGGTCGGGGTGACCAGCAGGTCGTAGGACTCGTGGAAGCGGCCCATCCGCCGGCCGAGTTCCATCCGGACGTCGACCGCCCCGAGATAGTCGAGCGCGCTGCTCCGGGCCCCCAGGGCGCAGATCTCCCGCAGCCCCGGGTCGAGCAACTTCCGCCGCTGCGGCCCGAGATGCTGGGTCACTCGGGCCGCCCCGCTGAACCAGAGGGTGTGGAAGGCGTCCACCGGGTCGGTGAAGTCGGGGTCGGCCTCCTCGACGTACGCGCCGAGCCCGGCCAGCCGCTCCACCGCCCGCCGTACCGCCGCCGCGACCGCCGGCCGCACCGCCACCTGACCGCCCAGGGACGGTGAGTAGGCGACCCGCAGACCCCGCACCCCGCCGAACAGGCCCGCGGTGAAGGAGCCCGGGGCCGGGGCGAGGGCAGACCAGTCGCGGGCGTCCGGAACACCGATGACGTCCATGAGCAGCGCCGCGTCGGCCGCGTCCCGGGTCATGGGCCCCACGTGCGCCAGGGTGCCGAAGGCGCTCGCCGGATACAGGGGCACGCGGCCGTACGTCGGTTTCAGGCCGAAGATCCCGCAGAAGGACGCCGGGATCCGGACGCTGCCGCCGCCGTCGGTGCCGAGGGCGAGCGGTCCCGCGCCGAGCGCCACGGCCGCCGCCGCGCCCCCGCTCGAACCGCCCGCGGTGCGGGCCGGGTCGTGCGGATTGCGGGTGATGCCGGTCAGCGGCGAGTCCGTGACGCCCTTCCAGCCGAACTCGGGGGTCGTCGTCCTGCCCAGGAAGACGGCGCCGTGCTCGCGCAACCGCGCCACGGAGGGGGCGTCCTCGTCCCAACTGCCCTGCGCCGAGATCGTCCTGGAGCCGCGCAGGGTCGGTGTGCCGCGTTGCAGCAGGATGTCCTTCACCGTGACCGGGACGCCGTCCACCAGTCCGGACGGCTCACCGCGCAGCCACCGCTCTTCCGACGCCCGCGCCCGGGTCAGGGCCTCGGCCGCGGTGAGCCGCACGAACGCGTTCACCTCCGGCTGGATCCGCTCGGCCCGCTCCAGGGCCGCGCGGGTGGCGTCAACAGGGCTGAACTCGCCCTTGCGGTAGCCCTCGAGGAGTCGTCCGGCGGTCAGCTCGGTGAGGTCGTCCGTCATGCGCTCTCCAACCGTGAGGGGCGGGGCGGCTCAGCGTCCCGGCACGTATCCGCGCTGCTTGTCGACCACGTTCGGCAGCGGTCTGCCCGCCTCCCAGCGCTCGTACGACTCCACGAACTGGGCGCCCAGTTCGTCCCGCCAGCCGACCGTGTCGCCGCTCATGTGCGGGGACACGATCAGGTTCGGCACCTGCCACAACGGGCTGTCGTGACCCAGGGGTTCGGCCGCGAAGACATCCAGCGCCGCGCCCGCGATCCAGCGTTTGGTGAGCGCCTCGACGAGCGCCTCCTCGACGACGAGCTGCCCCCGGCCGACGTTGACGAACCGCGCGGAGGGCTGCATGACGCCGAACCGGCGGTGGTCGAACATGCCGTACGTCGTCTCCGTGAGCGGCGCGGCCGCGATCACCCAGTCGGCGCGGGCCATCAGCCGGTCCAGGTCCTCGGGCCCGTGGATACCGGTGGCCGGGGCGCGCCCGACGAGCGCCGTCTTCACGTCAAGTGCCCTGAGCGTGCGGGCGATCGCGCGGCCGATGGGGCCGGACCCGACGACGCAGGCACGGGTGCCGGCCACCCGCTGCGACTCCCGGTGGCGCCAGGTCCGCTCCCGCTGGAGGTCCCAGGTCCTCGGCAGGTCCTTGGCCATCGCGAGGACGAGGGAGGCGACGTACTCGGCGATGGGCTGGTCGAAGATGCCGCGGGCGTTGGTCACCACCGTCTCGGAGGCGGCCAGCTCAGGGCAGAGCAGGTGGTCCACGCCCGCGCTCGCCGTGTGCACCCAGCGCGGCCTGGGGCCCTCGCCGGGCCAGGCGGCGCGGACGGCGTGCGAGGTGAAGTCCCACACGAGCAGCACGTCCGCGTACGGCAGCAGTGCGGCGAGGGTCGACTCGTTCGCGTGCTCGATCCGGGCCCGGCCGGTGAGCCGGCCGAGCCGGGGGAGCGGGTCGGCGTCGAGGACCAGGAGCGTGGGGACGGGAGCGGGATCGGCCATACGGAACCGTATCTCCAGGTGGCGGGCCGTCTGACAGGCGCGGATTGACCACGCTCGCACCCGAACCTACCTTCGTCAACACGGGCGCGCGTACGGTCCGTTGTCCTCCCGCTTCCCAGAGTGAGGCCGGTGCCTGTCATGGACGCCATGGACATCTCCTTTCTCGGCGGCCCACGCCCGCAGCGCGGGGTCGGTGTCGTCGCCCCCTTCGACTTCGCGCTGGACCGCGAGCTGTGGCGCTGGGTCCCCGACGAGGTCTCGCTGCACCTGACCCGGACGCCGTACGTGCCGGTCGAGGTCAGCCTCGACCTGGCCCGCCTGGTCAGCGAGCACGAGACACTCGGCGACGCGGTCCGCGCGCTCATCGCGGTCACCCCCGAGGTGGTGGCCTACGCCTGTACCTCCGGCAGCTTCGTCGGCGGGATCGCCGGGGAGCGGGCGATGTGCGAGGCGATGACCCGCTCGGGCGCCGTGCCGTCGGTGACGACGTCCGGAGCCCTGCTGGAGGCGCTGACCGAGCTCGGCCTGCGACGGGTCGCGCTGGTCACCCCGTACACGGAGTCCGTGACCCGGGCCCTGGAGGAGTACGTGGCCGAGGCGGGCGTCACGGTCGCCGGGTGCGCCTACATGGGCCTGACCCGGCACATCTGGCAGGTCCCCTACCGACAGGTGGCGGACATGGCGCGCCGCGCGGTACGCGGCGGGGCGGCGGGCGCGGGCACGGCGGACGCCCTGTTCATCTCCTGCACCAACCTCCCGACCTACGACGTGATCCCCCAACTGGAGGCGGAACTGCGTATCCCGGTGATCTCGGCCAACCAAGTGACGATGTGGGCGGCGCTGCGCCGACTGGGTACCCGAGCCGTGGGGCCGTATCAGGCGCTGATCGATCCGGCGGCGCGATCCGGCCCCGTACTGCCGGAAGTGCCGGACGAAGAACAGCAGCAGGAAGGCTGGACATGACAGCACTCGGACTCCTCTACCCGGGCCATTCCGCGGAGGACGACTACCAGCGCATCGAACTGCTCCTGGGCAGCGACATCCGGGTGGACGTGGTCCACACCGACATCGGCGAGGACGCGCACCGGGTGGACGCACTGCGTGAGATGGGAGCGCCCGGGCGGCTGGCGGCGGGCGTCGAGCAACTGCGGCTCTCGGGCGCCGAGGCCGTCGTCTGGGCCTGCACGAGCGGCAGCTTCGTGTACGGCTGGGAGGGCGCGCACGAGCAGGTGCGCGCCCTCGCCCTGTCGGCCGGACTGCCCGCCTCCTCCACCTCCTTCGCCTTCGCGCACGCGGCGGACGAGCTCGGGGTGCGTCGCGTCGCGGTCGGGGCGACGTACCCGGACGACGTGGCGGCACTGTTCGCGGACTTCCTGCGGGAGGGCGGCGCGGAGGTGGTCGCCGTCCGCAGCTCCGGGATCATCACGGCGGCGGAGGTCGCCACCTGGGGCGAGGCCGAGCTGTTCGCGCTGGCGCGGGCCGCCGACCACCAGGACGCGGAAGCGGTCCTCCTCCCGGACACGGCCCTGCACACGGCCGCCCACCTCCCGGCCCTGGAGAAGGAACTGGGCAAGCCGGTCCTCACGGCGAACCAGGTCACGGTCTGGGAAGCCCTCCGCCTGGCGGACCGCCGGGTGAACGCCCCGACACTCGGCGCCCTGTTCACCCGGGAACCGATCGTGCAGGCGTAGCCGAGGCCAGAACCAGCCCCTCCGGCGTTGGAGGAGCGGGGTGCGGAGCCGCATCGGGCAGATCCAGCCCCTCCGGCGTTTGAGGAGCGGGGGTACGGGGGCTGGCCCCCGAAGCGGGCGACGGGCCGGGGGCGCGGGGGGCCGGACCCCGTACAAGGGTAGGGAATAAACCGGAGCCCCCCTCCTGTTACGCCCGGCGAGGACACCGCACGGCACATCCAGGAGGTACCCACCGTGACCACAGACGAGATCCGGGGAACGACACTCGGTACCGCTCCCACCCCCCTCTCCGTCCTGGACCTGGTCACCGTGGGCGCGGGCCACACCGCCACAGACGCCCTCCGCACCAGCGTCGCCCTGTCCCGCCTCGCGGAGTCCCGGAGCTTCCACCGCTACTGGGTCGCCGAGCACCACTCCATGCCGGGCGTCGCCTCCTCCTCCCCGGCCGTGATCCTGGCCCACCTCGCCGCCCACACCAGCCGCATCCGTCTCGGCTCCGGCGGCGTCATGCTGCCCAACCACGCTCCCCTCGTCATCGCGGAGCAGTTCGGCACGCTGGAGGCCATGGCCCCGGGCCGGGTCGACCTCGGCCTCGGCCGCGCCCCCGGCACGGACGGCGCCACCGCGGCCGCCCTGCGCCGGTCCGACCGCCTCGACGAACAGGCCGACGACTTCCCCCAGCTGCTCGCGGAACTCATCCGCTTCCTGGACGACGACTTCCCCGACGGCCACCCGTACAGCCGTATCCACGCAGTCCCGGGCCCCATCCAGGCGACCTCACCCGGCGGCGTCCAGTCCCCGCACCGGCCGTCCGTCTGGCTGCTGGGCTCCTCCGGCTTCAGCGCCCGCCTCGCCGGTGTCCTCGGCCTGCCCTTCGCCTTCGCGCACCACTTCTCGGCGCAGAACACCGTGCCGGCCCTGGACCTCTACCGGGAGTCCTTCAAGCCCTCCGCCGTCCTCGACGAGCCGTACGCCCTCATCGGTGTCTCCGCGCTCGCCACCGAGGACGAGAAGGAGGCCCGCCGCCAGGTCCTGGCCGCCTCGCTGAACATGGTCCGCCTGCGCACCGGCCGCCCGGGCCTCGTGCCCACCCCGGAAGAGGCGGAGGCGTACGAATTCAGCCCGCTGGAGCGGGAGTTCATCGACTCCTGGAACTCCAACGTCATCCACGGCACCGCCGACGAGGTCCGCTCCGGCCTGGACGACCTGCACAAGCGCACGGGCGCCGACGAACTGATGATCACGTCCCACGCCCACAACGGCGACCTGCGCCTGCGCTCGTACGAACTGATCGCGGACGCCTACGGCCTGCCCACCGCCTGAGACCGGCCCTGTCGTGACGACAGGGCCCGGGGCTCACACCTGCGGGCAGGCCCGCACCCCCAGCAGTCCGGAGATACGATCCGGCGGCACCGGTCGCGAGTACAGCCACCCCTGACCGGTGTCGCAGCCGATCCGCCGCAGCCGGGAGGCCTGCGCCGAGGTCTCCACGCACTCCGCCGTGACCGTCAGCCCCAGCCGGTGGGCCAGCTGGATCATCGCCTCGACGATGACCTCGTCGGCCGGGTTCGGCGCGACGCCCGACCCCTCGTACTGGAAGCCCCGGACGAAGGACCCGTCCAGTTTCAGCACGGACACGGGCAGCCGGCTCAGATAGGCGAGATTCGAGTATCCGGTGCCGAAGTCGTCGATCGCGATCCGGACGCCCATGTCGCTGAGCGCCTGCAGGGCCTGCAACGGCCGTCCCGCCGAGCCCATCACCGCCGACTCCGTCAGCTCCAGTTGCAGCAGGTGCGGCGCGAGCCCCGTCTCCGCGAGGATCTGTGCCACGTCCGCGACCAGGTCCGAGTCCCACACCTGTCGGACCGCCACGTTGACGCTCACGAAGATCGGCGGCTCGTCCGGGTGGTCCACCTGCCAACTGCGGGCCTGGCGGCAGGCGGTGGCCAGTACCCAGCGGCCCAGCGGGACGATCGAGCCGTCCTCCTCGGCCAGTCCGATGAACCGATTCGGCGTCAGCATCCCGAACTGCGGGTGCTTCCAGCGCACCAGCGCCTCGACCCCCCGCAGCCGGCCGTCCTCCATCCCCACCAACGGCTGGTACTCCAGGGCGAACTCGCCGCGCTCGATGGCCGGCCGGAGCGTGGAGGCGAGGGCCTGGCGGGTCATCCGGTGGGCGTTGCGCTCCGGATCGAAGAGTGTCCAGCGGGACTTGCCGTCGGCCTTCGCCCAGTACAGCGTCGTGTCGGCGGCCTGCATCAGACCCGTGGCACTGGTGCCGGCCGCGTGCCGTTCCACGACCCCGATCGAGGCCGACAGCGACAGCCGCTGACCGGCGATGTCGAACGGCGCCTGCAGCGACTTCAGTACGGCCTCGGCGAGATCGGCGAGCTGCTCGGTGCCCGTCGAGTCCTCGACCAGCAGGGCGAATTCGTCGCCGCCGAGCCGGGCCACCAGCGGGGCGCTCGTCCGGGCGTGCCCCGCCTCGTCGGCGCAGCGGGTGAGGCGTTCGGCCACGGCGGCCAACAGCCGGTCGCCGACCCGGTGTCCGAGCGTGTCGTTGACGGCCTTGAAGCCGTCCAGGTCCAGGTAGCACAGCCCGATCCGGCCCGTGCCGCTCTCCTCGTACGACTCCGCCTCCAGCGCGGCCGAGAGGCGCTCGAAGAACAGCGTGCGGTTGGGCAGCCGGGTCACCGGGTCGTGCATCTGCAAGTGCCGCAGCCGCGCCTGGAGTTCACGGCGGGCGCTGATGTCGGCGACCGACAGCAGGACGCCCTGCTCCTCGTCCGGCAGCGGCGCCACCGTGACCTGCACCCACAGCGAGTGCCCGTCGGGATGCTTGAGCCGGCGGGTGCAGCGCAGCTTGGCCTGGCGGCCGCGCAGCATCTCGCGGTACGCGTGCCAGGTGCGGGCGTCGGACGCCAGGTCCACCAGGTCGGCCGCCACGCTCCCGGTCAGCGGGTCCGCGCCGGTGCCGAGCAGGGTGCGGAACGAGGCGTTGGCGCTGGCCACCAGGCCCTCCCGGTCGACCACCGCCATCGCCAGCGGGGCGACGGAGAAGGCGGACCTGAAGGGCGCGGGTGACACCGGGGACGCCGGAGACGGGGGTGGCCCGGCCTCCGTACCCGGAGGTCGTTCTGCGTTACTCACTGTGACGGCCGGCCGGATGAGGTCTGCCGCGGGCGTCGGGCCTTCGGACGTTCCGCTCACCGCTCACTCCCGCAGTGCACTCGGTTTTCGGATGGGTCTCGTCGGGATGGCCGGCCGGGTGGAGGATCGGCCGCCCGGGCCGTGTCCGTGCAGGAAAGGTCAGGAAAGTGTGCCGATCATAGAGGTTGGCCCCCGGCCCTTCCAGCCACTGTCCAGTGTCGCGGAAGCAGTGGCCGTTCTGACAGATCGTTTCTGCCCGCAGGTGGACGGGTTCTTCGGCCCTCCGACCAGTTGTGACGGTCCGTGAGCGTTTCGGGGGTGTCGTTTCCGTCGGTCACCGCGTCCTCTCACTCTTCTGGTGCAGACAAACAGGACGTAGTACTACAAATGCACACAGGCTGGGTGGCGGTGTCCCGCGAACCGCTTCCCGGAGGTCCACGTGCCGCGTCAGCTCCCTCTCAGGGCAGTCACCCGTGAGGTCGTCGAGCGGCTGGGCCGACTGGGTGCCCGACCTCGACTGCGCAGCACCGCGGCCGTGTTCACCACCATGTCGGCGCTCGCCGCGACCTCGATCCTGACCGGCCCCTCGGCCGCCGAATCGTTCGCCTCGTCGCCGTGCGCCCTCCGGCGCACCACGGCCCACCACTCGGAGGGGCTGGACACCTGGAACGCCGCCTATCCGCGCCCGGCCAGTGCCCTCGACGCGGTGATGGTCTTCCTGTCCTTCCCGGACGCGGCCCCCCGCACCACCCCCGCCGAACTGGCCGCCGACCACTTCCCGGCCACCACCCGCTTCTTCGAACACGCCTCCTACGGCAAGTTCACCCTGCGCCCACACCCGCTGCGGCACTGGATCAGGATGCCGCGGCGCTCGACCTCGTACGCCATACGGCGTGACTGGAGTGCCGCCCACCGTGCCGCCTACCTGCGGGACGCGCTCGCCGCGGCCGACCGGCACGTCGACTTCTCGCGCTACGACCTCGTCTACCTCGTCGCCGACCCGGATGCGCCCGGCGTGGACTCGGACGCCACGAAGGTCGTCAACCTGGACACCCCGCTGCGGGCCGACGGCACGGACATCCGCCGGGTCGTCACGGTGTTCGAGAAGCATCCGCCGGACCAGCTCGTGCTGGCCCACGAGACCGGGCACGTCTTCGACCTGCCGGACCTGTACCACCGGCCGATGGACGGCAAGGGCGACTGGGACACGTACGTCGGCGACTGGGACCTGATGGGTAGTCAGTTCGGTCTGGCGCCCGACCTGTTCGCCTGGCACAAGTGGAAGCTGGGATGGCTGGAACCCCGCCAGGTCACCTGTGTGCCGGGGATCGGTTCCACGGTGCTGACCCTGGAACCGCTGGGCGCGCACCCGGGTGGCCCGGCCGTGGGCGCCGCCGGGGCGCCGGCCTTCGGCCTCGGGCTCGGCACCAAGCTCGCGGTGGTGCGGACAGGCCCCGACAGCGTGCTGGCCTTCGAGGCGCGCGGGCCGATGGGTGACGACGCCGCCGCGTGCCGGCAGGGAGTCCTCGTGTACCGGGTGCGCAGCGGGGAGGAGTCCGGCGGCGGACCGGTGGAGGTGGTCGACGCCCACCCGCGCACCGAGGCGTGCTGGGAGAACTCCGTCTACCCGCCGCTCGCCGACGCCCCGGTCGCACTCGGCGAGAGCTTCACCGTGCCCGGCGACGACGTGCGGGTGGAAGTGCAGGGCCGCACGGCCGCGGGAGCGTGGACGGTGAGGATCACGCCCGGCTGACCCCCGAGCCGCGCACCAACAGAGATGGCGAGGCCGGTTCGCGTTTCCGCGAAACTGCCTCGCCATCGTCATCGTGCGCCGCCAGGGACTCGAACCCCGGACCCGCTGATTAAGAGTCAGCTGCTCTAACCAACTGAGCTAGCGGCGCCTGCTGACGTCGTAGACCTTAGCATCCTGATCGGCGGGAGGAAAAATCGAAATCCGTACGGCCGCGCGGGCCGCCCGCACCGCCGCCCACAGCAGGATTTCCGGGCCGGGCAGCCAGGGGCGACGGGTGTCCGGCGCCACCAGCCAGCGCGCGTCGAACCGGCCCCCGGGGCCGGCGGCGCCCAGCGGCGGGGGCACGGTCACCGCGTCGCCGGTGCCATGGCCCAGCAGCGGCGGGATCGACCCCGTACGGGCGCACTCGCCGTCCCGGTCGCCCCACTCCTCCCAGCGCATCAGCGACGGCAGCCGCTGAGCCGTGCCCGGCGCGGCGAACAGCAGCATCCGCCCCCAGAACACCGCGACCGGCCCCGACCCGGGGCCCTCGTCCCACAGCCGGTCGACCATCCGGCGCCCGAACACCACGGGAGCGCTGACCACGTCGAAGACGGCACCGCAGGGGAGCACGACCGGCGCGTCCGGCCGCTCCTGCCACAGGGACAGGGTGCTGCGCGGGTACGTTCCCGCCGACGCGAGCCAGGCGGCGCCGTCCGGGGTGACCCCCGAGGCGTCGAAGCGGTCGGCGGCGGACTCGTCACGTGTGCGGCTCATGTCGTCAACGTCTACCGGCCGTGAGCGCGCCGTTCCCGAGGGTTGCGGGAAACCGGGACGCGGGAGGGCGGAGGGGAGTATCTTGCCCGCCTGGCATATGCCATCAGGGGTGTGCCGTCAGCCCCGGCACGGGGCTCACCCGGTACGGGCAAACCCGCTGCGGGCTTTCCCGGTACGGGCTTTCCCGCTACGGGGTGCGGAGCCCGCGACCCTGCTCACACCGGGTCGACGTGACCCCTGCCCTCGACACCGCTCAGCAGGTCCCGGCCGAACTCGACCATCTTCCTGGCGTAGTCCTCGGTCCACTCGGCCCGCTCGGCGATGTCCCCCGGGGTCAGCCGGTCGAAGCGACGGGGGTCCGCCAGCTGTGCCGCGGCGATCGCCTGGAACTCCACCGCGCGGTCGGTCGCCGCCCGGAACGCGTGCGTGAGCTCCGTCGCCCGGGCCAGCAGCGCCCTGGGGTCGTCGATCGACTCCAGGTCGAAGAAGTGCTCCGGGTCGTCGGCCACCTGGGTGGGCTCGAAGAGCAGGGGCGCGGGGCGTAGCCGCGGTTCGTTCCGACGCGGCGTGGGCTCCGCCATGTCTTCTCCTCCTCGTACGTTGCCGATGGCCCGTCTGCGGAGTGGGCCACCGTCCATTGTCCCGCGCCCGCGCAAGAGGCCCCGGAACACTCCGGCACCTTCAAGTACGCCGGCCCGCGGGATGTTCCCCCGACCGGGGTCAGGTCCGCCACGTCACCCGGTGCTCGGCCAGTCTGGCCAGCACGGCGTGGTTCGCCTCCCAGCCGTCCGGGAACTTCACGACGGTGCCCAGCTGCACCGGCTCGGTCGACGGATAGTCGTCCAGCAGCTCGCTCACCCCGGCCCGGCACACCACGACGCAGGCGTGCCGGTGACGGGAGGCCAGCACGCACAGACGGCCCGTCTCCAGGTGGAAGGCGGTGGCGTCGGGACGGCCGGAGAGGGGGTGCAGGACGACCGTGACGTCGTACTCGCGGCCCTGGAGGCGGTTCGCGGTGTCGACGATGACGTCCGTGACGCCGAGGTCGGCCAGGGCGGCGCGGACCGCCGCGGCCTGGTCCCGGTGGGCCGTGCCGACCGCGATCCGGCCGGCCGTGAGGGGGGCGGGGTCGGGCGAACGCTCCGAGGTGGCCGCGCCGCCCCGGTCCAGCAGGCGTCGTACGACCGTCGCCACCGCCCGGACCGCCTCCGGGTCGGTGCGCGGGGTGTGCCGCGCGGGCAGCTCGAGCAGGCCCCAGCCCGCCTCGGCGGCCTCGTCGATCACCCGGTCGGGCGGGGAGCCGTCCGAGGGGACGGCGAAGGCGAGTCGCCGGTCGCCGTGTCCGGTGCCGCTGCGGAACGGCGTGTACGGGTAGAAGGCGGCGGAGACCAGGGGCGCGGCCGACGCCGGGAGCCGCCAGGACACCGGCAGGCGGTGCTGCGGCAGCTCGGGGTTGTGGGCCAGAAGAGTGGTCACGGCCGAGGCCGAGGGGTCGTACGACAGGCCCGCCCACTGCTCGCTGCCGACGATCGAGAACGGGTCCAGCTGACCCGGGTCGCCCACGAACAGCGCGTGCTCGAAGAGGCCGGCGACGGCGAGCAGCGCGTCCGAGCGCATCTGGTACGCCTCGTCGACGATCGCGTGCCGCCACGGTTCGTCGACCTTGACGTGCGCCCACTTGGCCGCCGTGGAGACGACCACCGGGAGTCCGGCGAGGTCGACCGCCCTGGCCGAGGTGCGGACGGCCGGCAACGCGTCGAGCGCCTTGTCGTACGGGTCCGCGTCGCTGCTGTGCAGGCGGCCCACCGGCAGCTCGGGGTTCTTCTCGGCGAGCCGGACGACCAGGTCGTCGACCTGGGCGTTGGTCTGCGCGACGACCATCAACGGGCGTCCGGCCTCGGCGAGTTCCAGGGCGGCACGCACGACGAGCGTGGACTTCCCGGCGCCCGGCGGGGAGTCGACGACGACACCGCGGTGGGAGCCGTGCAGGGTGTCGCGGAGGATCGCGTCGGTCGCCCGGCCGGCCTCGGCCCCGGGATCGAAAGCGGTCCGGGTGGTCACAGGACGTCCTCCGGGGTCGGCGGGTCGGCGGGCTCCGGCACGGCCGCGGCCTCGCCCGGCGGGCCGCCGTGCGTCCACGGGGTCTGCTCCGGGTCGGGCAGCTTCGCCCCACCGCGCTGTTCGTGCTCGAAGAGCGTGAAACAGACGAGGTCGCCCTTCTCGGGAACGGACCCCGCATCGGGTTCCTTGCCGCGGCCCATCTTGTCGACGATCCGCAGCACGAGGAGGACGGTGCCGTCCGCGGACTCCTCGGAGTGCTCCGGGTCGTCCCCGGTGGACACCCGGCCGACGAACTCGGCCGCCTGGGGCTTCCCGCCCAGCGACCGGAACACCTTGGCGCGCTCGGCGAGGTGCGGCCGGTCCTCCGTGCGCACGGTCACCAGCGGGCGCGGGCTGGGCCGCTTGCTCTCGCTGTACGCCATGACGACGTCCGTGACCTCGCCCGCGAACGCCTCCCCGGCCAGCCGCCGCCCCGCCATCACCAGCGGGTCGTCCAGGGCCTCCTGGGCCTCCAGACGGGCCTGCTCGCGCTCCCGGGTGGCGAGCTTGTTCGCCGCGGTGACCGCGTCGTCGCGGCGCGGCTGCGGCGGCTCCCCGGCGACGACCCGGTCCCGGTGACCGGTGAACGACCAGCGGTCGCGCGTCCACCGCTCCTCGACGTGCGCCCCCTCCGGCAGCTCCCGCAACAGGTCCAGGCCGCGCCAGACCGCGTCCCAGGTGGGCCGGGTACGGCTGTCGACCAGGTCGCGGATCGCGCGCTCGGCGGCGGTGAGCGCGCCGAGCCGGTCGTCCGCCTCCAGACCGTCCTCGGCGGCGGCCAGCGCGGTGCGGGCCCGGTCGTAGCGCTCGATGGCGGGGGCGAGCAGCCGGTTGTCGAACGCCGGGTCCGTGGCGGGGCCCGCGGGCGGGCACAGCAGCTGGCCCCGGGCGTCCCGGGCCAGCTCGGCGGCCAGGGCGGCCTCCGCGCCCGAGGTGCCGTCCGGCGGCTCGATCCAGGCGAGCAGCGCGCCGAGGTGCTGGTCCTCGAGGCTGGACTGGCCGGTCGCCCAGTGCCGGGCCAGCAGATCCGTCATGGCTGGCAGCAGCGACGATCCGGGCACCCTGGCCCGCTCCGCGAAGTGGGTCAGCCACCGGCCCAGCAGCGGTACCCGGGGCGGCGCGGGGTGCGGCGCCTCCGGGTCCTGGTCCGCCGTACGCCGGAATCGCGTGGAACGCCCGAGCAGCCGTACGAGCTCGATGCCCGCGCGGCTCGGCAGGATCAACTGGGGGGCGTCCGCGCACAGTTCGACCTCGACCTTGACCCGCTTGCCGGTCTCCGGGTCGGTCTCGTTGCGTTCGGCGGTCTCGACGGCGTCGGCGTACGTGTCGAGGTGGGGCAGGACGACGTCGGCCAGTTCGGCGAGGAACGCGAACCGCAGGTCGCGGTCGCGCGGCTGCGGAACGACCAGCAGGTGCGGCGCGTCCCGGTCGGTGCCGACCAGCGCGCCGAGCGGTGCGCCCGCCTCACCGGCGGTGGTGAGCGGCACGAGGACCAGGGGACGGTCGGACAGATGGCGGTGCCGGACCGTGGTGACGGGCTGGGCGCGGCCCGTGGCGACGGCCTCGAGACGGGCCAGGGTGGAGATCAGCGACATACGGCGGCCTCCTGGCCGAGGACGGCCGGGCGGTCCGCACGCGCAGGGTGGCCGCCCAGCGCCTCCGCCCGCAGCCGTGCGGCCCTGCGCAGGGCCGCCACCGCCGGGTCGTCCGGGTCGCCGGCCTCGCCGCGGGCCGCGGCCAGGACGTCCTCGACGGTGGTCAGGCCGCCCAGTTCCGCGCGGACCGGGCGGCCGAGGGTGGTGACCGCGCCGGCCGTGCGGGAGCGCTCGCGGCAGTGGAAGGCGAGCTCGCACGCGGACAGGCACTCGGGCGCGTAGGTGGCCGGCACGGACTCGACGGCGGCGGTGAGCTCGGCGGTCGGCAGGTCCGGGGCGAAGCAGGTGCCCTCGGGCAGGGTTTCGGCGATGTCCTGGATGCGGGTGAGGCGGGTCAGCTGCCGGCCGGTGACGGCGCGCTGCTTGCGGACGTCGACGGCGGACGCGGTGGCCAGGTTGGAGAAGTCCTTGGGGCAGACGAGCAGCACGCGATGGCGTACGCGCGGGGTGACGGTGCCGCCCGGCTCCCCGGGCCTCCCGCTCACCTCCCCGTCGCCGTCCCCTTCCGCCGGTTCCGCGCCGAGCCGGGCGGCGACCTCCTCCAGCGCGAGCACGTAGACCGCGGCCTGTCGCGCGGCCGCGCCGACCTTCGCGGGGTCCGCCGAGCCGTCCAGCATCGGGAACGACTTGATCTCCACGACCGTCCAGCTGCCGTCCGGGTGCACGACCACCGCGTCCGGCTCGAGGAAGGCGGGGGAGCCGGCCACGTCGAGAGCGAGCATCGGGTGGTCGAGCAGCGTCCAGGCTCCGGACGCGGTGGCCTCGCGCAGTGCGAGGACCGTACGCGCGGCACGGCCCTCGGGTCCGATCGCGGAGAGTTCGGGAACCTGTGCGTCCGCCGGTGGCTCCGCGCCCGGATCGAGCTTCTCGTGCACCAGCCGCAGCAGCTCCGCGCCGCCGTCCGCCTTGACCCGCGCCTCGAACGCGTTGCCCCGGGTGAGCGCGAACTGCGACTGTCCGAAGGCGGACGGGGAGCCGAGCGCGCTCGCCAGGTCCGCCTTGTCCACCCCGGCGCCGTCGAGGATCGCGCGCCGGTTGCACCCCGGGTTGGCCGCCAGGGCGGCCAGGGCGCGCGCGTCCAGCGCCTTGGGCGGTACGTCGGGACCGCGCAGGTCAGCGAGCCGCTGCCGGAGCCCCGTCCCCCGCGTCCGTGGAAGAGGCACCCGGCTCGGCTCCGGATCCGATCCGTGACTCGCGCTGCCGTGGAATTCGCTCACCCGCGGAAGTCTGGCATCCGGCACTGACAATCGGGGCCACCGTGTCAGGAGAGCGCGCTGCGACCAGTGAGCCGTGGCCCTCGAACCGCGCCTTGACCCGGTCCGCGCCCCGCAGCACATGCGGGGCGAGCAGCAGCCCGACACCCATCGCCGCCGCACCCGCGACCGCGTCGAGGAAGTAGTGGTTCGCGGTGCCCATCACCACGACCGTGGTGAGCAGCGGGTAGGCGACGCCCAGGACCTTCGTGGTACGCGTCCCGCCGTAGCGCCACAGCATGACCCCGCACCACAGCGCCCAGCCCACGTGCAGGCTCGGCATGGCCGCGTACTGGTTCGTCATGCCGCCCATGCCGCGCGGCGCGCTGGCCTCGCCGCCCCACCAGCCGTACGAGCTGTACTGGGCCATCGTGTCGACGAAGCCGTGGCCCGCCGAGAGGAGGCGGGGCGGGCAGGTCGGCAGCGCGGTGAAGCCGATCAGGCCGATGAAGGTGGACGTCATCAGCCAGGTGCGGGCCATGCGGTAGTGCACGGCACGCGAGCGGAAGAGCCAGATCAGGACCGCGGGTGTCACGAGGTAGTGCAGCGACGCGTACCAGAAGTCGGCCGGTACGCCGATCCAGCTCTCCCGCGTGAAGAGGCGGTTGAGCGGGTGCTCGGCGTTGAGGTGCAGGAACTTCTCGACCCGCAGGATCGTCAGGCCGTGGTCGACGGCGCCGCTGACGTCACCGCGGGCGAGCAGCCGGCCTGCCGAGTAGCAGGCGTACACGAGCACGATCAGCGGCAGCTCGGTCCACCAGCGCAGGCGGGTTCGTGGGCCTGCCCCGATGCCCGGTATCTCGGTCTGCGGCATCCGATCGCCCTCCCCCTTCGTCCCTGTGCGGCCTCCGGTTGACCGGCCGTGCCACTTTACGGCGTATGAGCTCGCCCCCTGTGGGGCGCCCCCGTGGGATCCCCGGCAGGGGGCCCCGGCCCTCAAAGACGCAGAGATCGGCCGCCGGGTTGCCCCCGCCAAGGGTGCGCGATGATGGAACGGTTCCGCCTGTCTTTTCCTCGAAAGGTCACCCCGCATGGCACCGCGCATCCTGCTGGCCCGGCACGGACAGACGGAGTGGTCGCTGTCCGGCAAGCACACCGGCAGGACCGACGTGCCGCTGCTGGAGGAGGGACGGCGGGGCGCCAAGCTGCTCGGCGAGCGCCTGCACCGGGCTCCCCTCGACGGCCTGGCCGGGGTCGAGGTGCGCACCAGCCCGCTGGCACGCGCGCGTGAGACGTGCGAACTCGCCGGGTTCGGCGAGCGCGCGAGCACCTGGGACACGCTGATGGAGTGGGACTACGGCGCCTACGAGGGCATGACCCCGCAGGACATCCAGGAGGTCAGGCCCGGCTGGCTGATCTGGCGGGACGGGGTGCCGGAGGGCGAGTCCCTCGCCGAGGTCACGGCCCGGGCCGACGAGGTGGTCGCGTGGGCGCGGGCGGCGGACCGGGATGTGCTGGTGTTCGCGCACGGGCACATACTGCGGTCCATCGGCGCCCGCTGGCTCGGGCTGCCGATCGACTTCGCGGCGCGGATCAGGCTCAGCCCGACGTCGCTTTCCGTTCTGGGCTGGGCGTACGGGGAGCCGGCGATCGAGAGCTGGAACGACCTGGGGCACCTGGCCGGGTAGCGGTCCGGCTCGGTACGGAGGGCCGTGACGGGCGGCGCCGGCCTGCTGCGACGGCCCGTGGGCCCCGCTCAGGCCGTACGCGGTGACGAGGCGTGCCGCTCGAGGAACCCGGACACCCCCGACGCGCGCCGGTGCGGCCGCAGTACGCGCGCGGTGCCCGCCAGCATCGACTGGATGCGGGACGACTGCACCTCGCCCAGCAGGTCCAGCACCCGCATGCCCGCCGCCGCGGACTCGTCGGGGCGGCCGCCCCGGGCGAGGTCGTCCGCCAGTTCCGCCGTGTACAGCGCGATGTTGCGGGTGAAGTGCGGGTCCTGGAGATGGACCGCACGGCGCGCGTGCCGGGCCGCGCGCTGCCAGTCGCCGAGGGTCGACCAGCACTGGGCCTCCAGCGCCTCCAGCTCGGCCTCCCCGTAGAAGCTCATCCACTCGGGGTCGGCCTCCGAGGGGCCGCGCTCGAAGAACGCGTGTGCACGGGCGAGCGCCTGTTCGCAGGCGGCACGGTCGGCGAGCCCGGCCCAGCCGCCCGCCTCACGCAGCGCGAGCAGCGACATCAGGCGGGGGGAACCGAGCGGGCGCGCGACGCGCTGGGCGGCCTGCGCGGCCCGCACCGCCTCGCGTGGCCGGCCCGCGTCGCGGGCGAGGAACGCCGTGTTGCAGAAGGCGTGCGCCTCCAGGGCGTCGTCGCCGGTCATCCGGGCGGTCGCGAGCGCCTCCGCGTAGTGCGAGCGG
This sequence comes from Streptomyces sp. NBC_00289, assembly GCF_041435115.1. Taxonomy (NCBI): domain Bacteria; kingdom Bacillati; phylum Actinomycetota; class Actinomycetes; order Kitasatosporales; family Streptomycetaceae; genus Streptomyces; species Streptomyces sp. NBC_00289. The sequence goes on from NZ_CP108046.1 coordinate 6,385,995, forward strand.
GCGTCGTCGAACCGGCCCGAGTCGTGTGCCAGCCAGCCCACCGAGATGGCCAGTTCACCGGCGCCCGAGTGGAGCCGGTCGGAGGTCGCCTGCCGGGTGGCGCCCGCGTCGAGCAGCGCGTACGCGGCACGCAGCGGGGCCGCCGCGCGCCGGTAGAGGCCGTCCGCGCCGTGCCGGTCGTCGAGCAGCCTGATCCGGCGGACGGCTTCTTCGAGGGCGCCGGTCTCGCCGGTCCCGACCCGGCGGACGGGGCGTCCCGCGGCGGCGGCCTCGTGGGCGAGCCCGAGGGGGCCCAGTGAGGCGGCGGCCACCGTGGCGCCCCCGCCGGTCATGAATGCGCGACGCAGCACGTCGCTCTCCTCGTGGATCTCGTGGTGCTCGTGGATCTGGTGTAGGTCGTGCGGGTGGTGCGGGTTCTGCGTCTCATACGGCTCGCGGATCCCTTGCGTCTCACCCGCCACGTACGCCGGGTGGGTGGCGGGTACGGGTGGCGGGTCCTCGGCGGCGCGCCCCCTCCGTCCGCGGACGGACGAGCGGGGGGCGAAGCCCAGGTCGGCGAGCGTGCGGCCGGGAAACATGTGCAGGAACACCCGTTCGTACGCGTAGTTGGGGCAGCGGATCTCGCCGGCCTCGACCCGGCCGACGTAACGCGCGTCGCAGCTGACCCCCTCGCCGATCTCGCGGGCGGCCCGTCGTACCGCCGCGGCGAACTCGGCCGGCGAGCGCTGTCCGCGCAACTGCCGGAAGACGAGGTTCGGCCGCGGTGGTGTGGGGGGCTGGGACGAGGTCACCGTTGACGACGCCATGGCCGGGTCCTCTCGTGCGAACCGTCGAACCATGCCGGACGACGGGTGAGTTGTCCTTGGGTCACCCGGTGTCCGGCGGGCATGAACGTACCCGCTGTGCCGGACCCACCACGCAGGGTTTGGCTACAAAACGGATATCTCATCCGCGATCTGCCATGAACTGCCATCCTTTGCGGCGGACTTCCGCCGTAGCCGTTGACGCGCCGACGCGTTGAACCCCGTGGACCGGGAGCCACCCGACTCCCGATCCGCTCGTCCGAGGAGGGGTTCCGTGGTGGAGGCCGGGATGGAGACCAGCCAGAGCATCGATCGTGGTGCGCGGGCCGGTGTGCCCTCGGGGGCGGGGGCCGGATGCGATCTCGTCACCGTGCCGTCGCGCCAGGGGCTGGAGGCGGTCGACATCCTGCGGCGCGGGGTGGGCGACGCGGTGGGTCCCGTACTGCACGACGACGGGTGCGACACGCTGGGATTCCTGGTACCGCCGGGGACAGCGGACGCGTGGGACGTGCCGGGCAGTACGTGTACGCAGACCAACGGACGGGGGCTGAGCCTGCACCCCCGGCCGCCGGTCGAGGGCTCGGCCTGGCTGCTGCCGCCCGGCGACGCGGACCGCGCTACCGATCCGGCGGTGCTGCGGGCGGCGCTCGGGGAGGCCGCGCGGCTGATCGCGGCGGCGGACAACTGTCGGTGACCCCCACGGAGCTCGCTGAGCCGGTCTCCGCCCGCCCCCTGATAATGACCCCATGGGAAAGTCCAGGAACCCCCGGCGCGGAGGTACGGCCGCCGAAGCCGTCGTCGAGGCCGTCGACGGCGGGCTCGCCGAGCTCATACCCGACCGGGACCGGGCGCGGGCCTGGACCCTGCTGATCGACGGGGCACCGCAGTCGCACGTCGACCTCGCCGATCCGGCGTACCTCTCCTTCGAGTACCAGCGCCGCCTCGGACACGTCATCGATCTCGTCGCGCCGACCGGAAAGCCCGTCCACGCCGTGCACCTCGGCGGCGGCGCGCTGACCCTGGCCCGTTACGTCGCCGCCACCCGCCCCCGCTCCACCCAGCAGGTCGTCGAGCGGGACGCGACCCTGGTGCAACTGGTCCGCCGGGAACTGCCGTTGGACCCGAACGCGCGGATCAGGGTGCGCTCCGTCGACGCCCGCGAGGGACTCGCCAAGGTGCCCGACGGGTGGGCCGACCTCGTCATCGCCGACGTGTTCAGCGGCACCCGGACCCCGGCCCACCTCACCTCGACCGAGTTCCTCGACGAGGTCCGCCGGGCCCTGAAACCCGGCGGTTGTTACGCCGCGAACCTCGCCGACGGGCCGCCGCTCGCCCACCTGCGCGGCCAGATCGCCACCGCGGCCGCCCGCTTCGCCGAACTCGCGCTGGTCGCCGACCCGACGGTGCTGCGCGGCAAACGCTTCGGCAACGCGGTCCTGGTCGCCTGCGACCATCCGCTGCCGGTCGCCGAACTCACCCGCCGGGCCGCCTCCGACCCGCACCCGGCCCGGGTCGAACACGGCAGCACGCTCAAGGACTTCACCGGCGGCGCCGTACCGGTCACGGACGCGGCGGCGGTGGCCTCCCCGGCCCCACCGCCGTCCGTCTTCCGGTGACCACGACCGCGCACCGTCCCTCCGCGGCCGCGCGCCCTCAGTAGGTGCCCACTTCCACCCGTGGTGGCCCGTCGTGCCAGGTGCAGAACACCGACACCCGGTCCGCGCCCGAGGAGAACTCCACCCGGATCCACGACTCCGTCTTCCACACCTGCATCGACCAGCCCGCGCCCGGCGTGGCCGACACGAGGGTCGCGGACGTCCTGCCGAGGTCGAAGACCGCGCGGCCGCCGTCGGTGTCGTATGCCTTGACCTCACCCGAGGTGGTCCCGGAGGTGGGGGAGGGGCCGGCGTCCGCGGAGCGGCTCGGTGTCGGGGTGGGCTTCGCGGCCGTCCTGTCCGGTTTCCGCGACGGGCTCTTCGGCGAGCTCCCGGACGGGGAGGGCCGGTTGGTGGAGGAGGCCAGCGGCTTCGACTCCTGTGTGGTCGCGTCGGCCGCCGCGATCGGCAGGGCGCGCGGCGGGTCGTACACCGTGCCCGCCATCACCGTGTGGACACCCCACCACGACAGCGTGACCGCCGCGCCCGTGGCGAGCGACCAAGCCAGTACGTGTACGAGTCCTCTGCGCATCGCGGCCATACTGCCTCACCCGTCCCACGGGTGCCCACCGGTCGGCCATCGGTTGTCCACAGGAACGGAGTTGTCCACAGGCCCCGACCGGGCTCGTGCGCATGGCGTACGGTGCGGCGCATGGCAAGTGTGCTCGTGGTCGAGGACGACCAGTTCGTACGCTCGGCGCTCATCCGGCATCTGACCGACGCCGCACACACCGTGCGCAGCGTCGGTACGGCGCTGGAGGCGCTGCGCGAGGTCGCCCAGCTCCGCTTCGATGTGGTCATCCTCGACCTCGGACTGCCCGATCTCGACGGCTCCGAGGCCCTGAAGATGCTGCGCGGCATCACCGACGTCCCTGTGATCATCGCCACCGCGCGGGACGACGAGACGGAGATCGTCCGCCTGTTGAACGCCGGGGCGGACGACTATCTCACCAAGCCGTTCTCCGTCGAGCACCTGTCGGCCCGGATGGCGGCGGTCCTGCGCCGGTCCCGCGCCACCGGTGAGGCCGCGCCGTCCACCGTGATCCGGGTCGGCGGCCTGACCGTCGACCCGCTGCGCCGCCAGGCCGAGCTGGACGGCGCCCGACTGGACCTCACCCGCCGCGAGTTCGACCTGCTCGCCTTCCTCGCCGGCCGGCCGGGTGTCGTCGTACCGCGCAGGGAACTGCTCGCCGAGGTGTGGCAGCAGTCCTACGGCGACGACCAGACCATCGACGTCCATCTGTCGTGGCTGCGGCGCAAGCTGGGCGAGACGGCCGCGGCACCCCGCTATCTGCACACCCTGCGAGGGGTCGGCGTGAAGCTGGAGCCGCCCGGGGCGGAGCCGCCGCGATGAGATGGGCACTGGTCAAGGTCTGCCTCGCGGTCACGACGATGGTCGTGGTCGCCTTCGCGGTCCCGCTCGGACTCGTCATCAAGGAGATGGTCCGGGACCGCGCGTTCTCCAACGCCGAGCGGGAGGCCGCCGCCGTGGCGCCGGCGCTGTCCATCACCACCGACCGCGACCAGCTGGAGCGGGTCGTCGCCTCGGCCGGCTCGGACGCCGGGATGGCCGTGCACATACCGGCGAGCGACGCGGTGGCCGCCGAGGACATCGGCCGCCAGCGTGCCGCCGACAAGGACATCGACACCGTGCGCAGGCTGGGCCGCGCCTCCACCAGCGAGGTGTCCGGCGGCTCCACGCTGCTCCAGCCGGTCGCGCTGAGCTCCGGCGAGATCGCCGTCGTCGAGGTGTACGTGCCCGAGTCCGAGGTCAGCAACGGCGTCGGCACCGCCTGGGCGGTGCTCGCCGCGGTCGGTGCCGCGCTCGTCGTCGGCTCGGTCGCGGTGGCGGACCGGCTGGGCGTACGGATGGTGCAGCCGGCCCAACGGCTCGTCGAGAGCGCGCACGAACTGGGGGACGGGCAGCTGGGGGCCCGGGTGCCCGAGGAGGGGCCGACCGAACTGCGGCTGGCGGCGGTCGCGTTCAACTCCATGGCCGACCAGGTCGTACAACTGCTGGCGAACGAGCGTGAGTTGGCGGCCGATCTGTCACACCGGCTGCGCACGCCGCTGACCGTGCTGCGGTTGAACGCGGCCTCGCTCGGCCAGGGACCGGCCGCCGACCAGACGCGGGCCGCCGTGGCGCAACTGGAGCGCGAGGTCGACACCATCATCCGGACGGCCCGGGAGGCCAAGCCGCAGACCGCGGCCGCCGGTCCCGGCGCGGGCTGCGACGCGGCCGAGGTGGTCCGGGAGCGGATGGGGTTCTGGTCGGCGCTCGCCGAGGACGAGGGCCGCAAGTGGCGGGTGGCCGGGGCGGACCGGCCCGTGCGCATACCCGTGGCCCGGACCGATCTGGCCGCCGCCCTCGACGCGCTGCTCGGCAACGTCTTCCGGCACACCCCGGAGGGCACCGCCTTCGCGGTCGACGTGCACAACGGCGAGGACGCGGTGATCGTGCTGGTGTCGGACGCCGGGTCCGGAATCCGGGACCCGGAGGCGGCGATGGCGCGCGGGAGGGGCTCCGGCAGCGACGGCTCGACCGGGCTCGGCCTGGACATCGTGCGCCGGCTCGCGGAGGCGACCGGCGGTGACGTGCGGATCGGGTCCTCCGTGCTCGGCGGCACGGAGGTGCGGATCTGGATCCAGCTGGACGGCCGCGAGCCGGTGCGGCGGGGACACCGGGGGTCCGTGCGCCGCCGTCGGCGCGGCAGATTGGTCTCTACCTTTAACCGTCCCCGATCCCTTCCTTAAGCGCGCCCTAAGATCCCCGACGCCCGCCCGGAACAGGCGCTTTGTCCGACTCCGGATCGCTAGCGTGCTGCCCTCACCCCACCCCCGGAAGGCCCTCGGCCGTCCGGATCCGTGAACGGCGAAGGCAGGCACGCGATGAGCACGCACCGGCGCAAGGTCAGTGGCAGAAACAAGGCGATAGGCGGCGTCGTCGCCGCGGCCGTGGTCGGTGGCGGCGCGATCCTGCTCACCGGCACCGCACAGGCCGCCGGTGTCGGCGCCGCGTACACCAGGACCAGCGACTGGTCGACCGGATACACCGCGCAGTACGTCGTCACGAACAACAGCGGCCAGGCGGAGAGCACCTGGAAGCTGGAGTTCGACCTGCCCTCGGGCTCGAAGCTCAGCTCCCTGTGGAACGGCGAGTCGAGCGTCAGCGGGCAGCACGTCACCGTCAGGCCGCCCAAGTGGGACACGGACGGGCTGGCCGTCGGCGAGGCGGTCACCGTCGGCTTCGTCGTGAACGGCACCGGCGACCCGGCGGGCTGTCTCATCGGCGGCGCGAAGTGCTCCGCCGACGACGGGGCCACCCCCGAGCCGAGCGGCCGCCCGACCCAGTCCGCCACCCCGACGGCGACCCCCACCGCGACCCCCACGCGGACCACCGGTCCCACCTCCACCCCCACCGCGTCCCCCTCGCAGAGCACCGGCACCGGTACCCCCGCCACCGCCGGTTTCGCCCCGTACGTCGACACCTCCCTCTACCCGGCCTTCGACCTGCTCGCGAGCGCCGAGGCCACCGGCGTGAAGAACTACAACCTCGCCTTCGTCACCGACGGCGGCGGCTGCACCCCGAAGTGGGGCGGGGTCACCGACCTCGCGAGCGACGGTGTCGCCTCGCAGATCGGGGCGCTGCGCGCCAAGGGCGGCGACGTGCGCGTCTCCTTCGGCGGCGCGTCCGGCTCCGAACTGGCGACGACCTGCTCGTCGGCGGACGCGCTGGCGGCGGCGTACGGCAAGGCCGTGGACGCCTACAAGCTCACCAAGGTCGACTTCGACGTCGAGGGCGGCGCGCTGCCCGACGCGGCCGCGAACACCCGCCGGGCCCAGGCCGTCGCCAAGCTCCAGCAGCAGCACCCGGGTCTGGACGTCTCCTTCACCCTGCCCGTCATGCCCGAGGGCCTGACCCAGGACGGCGTGAGCCTGCTGTCCAACGCCAAGTCCAACGGCGTGAAGATCGACACGGTCAACATCATGGCGATGGACTACGGCCCCGCGTACAGCGGTGACATGGGCAGCTATGCCGAGCAGGCCGCCACCGCCACGCAGGCCCAGGTCAAGGGCGTGCTCGGGCTGTCCGACAGTGCCGCCTGGAAGGCGGTCGCCGTCACCCCGATGATCGGCGTCAACGACGTGGCCTCGGAGATCTTCAAGGTCGACGACGCCTCCCAGCTCGTGACGTTCGCGAAGAGCAAGGGGCTCGGCTGGCTGTCGATGTGGTCCGCGACCCGGGACAAGCAGTGCCCGGGCGGTGCGAAGAACTCGGCGGACGCCACCTGTAGCTCCGTGGTCCAGGACGCGCACGCCTTCTCGAAGGCTTTCGCCGCCTTCCAGTAGGCCGCGACTCCCGTCGGCCGGCGCTTCCGCGCAGGTCGGAGGCCCGGAAGGCGCGCAGCCGCATGGCTGTGCGCCTTCTGTCTTTGCCAGCACATGGGCGGTGACGTCGATTACGTTTCGACAACTGGAGGCATGACCTCTTGACGCATGACGGACATACGAGTGTTATTGCGCCACCGTGTTCGGTCACGTTGGTTTCTGGTCGGTTACGACGACTGCAAGCACGACGCATCCGGCCGAACCCTGTTTCGTCAGGAGCCGTTCATGTCCGATCTCACCCCCTCCGGCCTCTCCCGTCTCGCTCCCAGCCGCCGCGGCCTGCTGAGGGGCATCGGCGGTGCCGCGGTTCTCGGCGCCGGCATACCGCTGCTGAGCGCCTGCGGCGACAGCGGCTCGGCCAGCGACCCGAAGACCGTCTCCCTCGGGTCGAACTCCTCCGACGCGGTGCCGAAGAAGGCGTTCGCCGAGATCTACGCGGCCTTCACGAAGCAGTCCGGCATCAAGGTCGACGTGAACACCAAGGACCACAACACCTTCCAGGAGCAGATCAACTCCTACCTGCAGGGCACGCCCGACGACGTCTTCACCTGGTTCGCCGGCTACCGGATGCAGTTCTTCGCGGCCAAGAAGCTCGCCACCCCCATCGACGACGTGTGGGCGAAGATCGGGGGCAACTTCCCCGACGCGATGAAGAAGCTCAGCAAGGGCGAGGACGGCAAGTACTACTTCGTGCCGCTGTACACGTACCCCTGGGCGGTCTTCTACCGCAAGAGCGTCTTCGAGCAGCACGGCTACACCGTCCCCACCACCTGGGACCAGCTGGTCGCCCTGTCGAAGCAGATGAAGAAGGACGGCCTCGTGCCGATCGCCTTCGGCGACAAGGACGCCTGGCCGGCCATGGGCACCTTCGACCAGATCAACTTCCGCCTCAACGGCTACGACTTCCACAAGTCCCTGATGGCGGGCGAGGAGTCGTGGACCGACGCCAAGGTGAAGGCGGTCTTCGACCACTGGGCCGAGCTGATCCCGTACCACCAGGACGGCTTCATGGGCCGCACCTGGCAGGACGCGGCCCAGACGCTGGTGTCGAAGAAGGCCGGCATGTACGTGCTGGGCACCTTCGTGGCGCAGCAGTTCACCAACAAGGCCGACGTGGACGACCTCGACTTCTTCGCCTTCCCGGAGATCAACTCCGCGTACGGTCAGGACACCGTCGAGGCGCCGACCGACGGCTTCATGCTCAGCAAGGACCCGAAGAACCACGCGGGCTCGGTGAAGCTCCTGGAGTACCTGGGCACCCCGGAGGCCGAGGCCGTCTACCTCAAGGCCGACTCGAGCGTCGTCGCCGCCTCCAGCAAGGCCGACACCTCCTCGTACACGGCGCTCCAGAAGAAGGCGTACACGATGATCAGTGAGGCGAAGAGCCTCACCCAGTTCATGGACCGTGACAGCCGTCCCGACTTCACCTCGACGGTGATGCAGCCCTCCCTGCAGAAGTTCCTCCAGAACCCCAAGGGCGTGGACAGCCTGCTGGCGTCCATCGAGCGCCAGAAGAAGACGATCTTCGCCTCCTCATGACCACCGACCTCCCCACGCAGAAGTCCCCGGAGGCGGCCGAGGTGCCGCCTCCGGGCACCGCATCCACGAGCAAGCGGGTCCCGCGGGGTCACCGACGCCTGCTGACCCGCCGCGACCGCATCACGCTCGGCCTGATGGCCGGCGTGCCGACGATCCTGCACGTCCTGCTCGTCTGGGTCACCGCCCTGGCCTCGATCGCCCTGGCCTTCACCACCTGGGACGGCATCGGCTTCGACGCCATCAAGTGGGTCGGGCTGCAGAACTTCAAGGACCTGTTCAACGACAACCCGCAGTTCTGGCCGGCCCTCCAGCACAACATCATCTGGTTCGTCGTGCTCATCGCGATCCCGACCCCGTTCGGTCTGTTCCTGGCCGTGCAGCTGGACAAGAAGATCCGCTTCAGCCGGGTCTACCAGACCGCCTTCTTCCTGCCCGTCGTGGTGTCGCTGGCGGTCACCGGGTTCGTCTGGCAGCTCATCTACAACCCCGACACGGGCCTGATCAACAGCCTCATCGGGGCCAACAAGCCCGGCCACTACATCGACTGGATCGGCGACCCGGACCTCAACCTGTGGGCGGTCCTGATCGCCGCCTCCTGGCGGCACACCGGGTACATGATGATCCTCTACCTGGCCGGCCTGAAGGGCGTCGATCCGTCCCTGCGCGAGGCCTCCTCGCTGGACGGCGCGAACGAGTGGCAGACGTTCAAGAACGTCATCTTCCCGACGCTGCGGCCCACCAACACCGTCGTCCTGGTCGTCACCATCATCGAGGCGTTGCGCGCCTTCGACCTGGTGTTCGTCTTCAACAAGGGCGCCCAGGGCACCGAGCTGCTGTCGATCCTGATCACCAACAACATCATCGGCGAGTCCAGCCGGATCGGCTACGGGTCGGCGATCGCCGTCGTCCTGCTGGTGATCTCCCTCGTCGTGATCATCCCGTACCTGATCGCGACCTTCCGGAAGGAGCGGCGCGCATGAGCACCTCCACCGTCGCGCTCGGCGCGAAGCAGCGCACCCCGCTCCGCCCGGCGCGGGTCCTGCTGCACGTCTTCCTCGTCGTCACCTCGCTGGTCTGGCTCGCCCCGCTGCTGTGGGCGGTGTTCGCGGCCCTGCGGCCGTACGCCGAGACCAGTGACAAGGGCTACGTCTCCTGGCCGGACAAGCTGAGCTTCGACAACTTCACGAACGCGTTCGAGCAGTCCGACATGATGCACTACTTCGCCAACACGCTGATCATCGCGGTCCCCGCCGTGCTGCTGACGCTGGTGCTGTCGTCGATGGTCGCGTTCTACGTCAGCCGCTTCGACTTCCGGGTCAACCTCTTCCTGCTGCTGGTCTTCACGGCGGGCAACCTGCTGCCGCAGCAGGTGATCATCACCCCGCTGTACCGCCTGTATCTGCTCGTGGACCTGCCGGGCATCACGGCCAGCGGCAAGCTGTACGACTCCGCGCTCGGCCTGGTCCTCATCCACGTGGCGTTCCAGTCCGGCTTCTGCGCCTTCGTGCTGAGCAACTACATGCGCATGCTCCCGCACGAGCTGACCGAGGCCGCGCTGGTCGACGGCGCCTCGGTGTGGCGGATGTACTGGCAGATCGTCCTGCCCCTGTGCAAGCCCGCGATGGCGGCCCTGGGCACCCTCCTCTCGATCTGGATCTACAACGACTTCTTCTGGGCCATCGTGCTGATCTCCACCGGCGAGAACATGCCGATCACCTCGGCGCTGAACAACCTCTCCGGCCAGTACTTCACCGACCCCAACCTGGTCGCCGCCGGCGCCCTGCTCACCGCGATCCCGACGCTGATCGTGTACTTCGCGCTGCAGCGGCAGTTCGTCAGCGGCCTGACGCTGGGAGCCAACAAGGGCTGACCGGTCCCGTCGACCAGGCCGGACCAGCCCCCTTTTGTGAAAGAGAACCACCGTGCCCCACCCGTTCACGCCGCTGGCCTCCGTGCCGGTGGACCACCGCACCGCCCGCGTCCACGAGGCCGGCGACTACAGCCAGCCCGGCCAGGACCCGGCCGAGTTCACCGGCGCCGGCCGCCAGTGGCAGCACGGCCGCCTCTGGGTCAACGACCCCGACTGCCTGATGGCCCGCCCGGCGGTGGAGACCCGCGAACGCTGGGCCGCGCACGTCGAGGCGACCGGTGGCCTGATGGCCTCCAGCGACCGCCTGCTGTCCCTCGACGCCTGGGGCGTCACCACAACCCGACGCCTTCTTGGGGGAGTTGACCAGTGAGCCGCAGCCTCTCCGTTCCCGGCATCGCGTACGGCGGGGACTACAACCCCGAGCAGTGGCCCGAGGAGGTCTGGGCCGAGGACGTACGCCTGATGCGTGAGGCCGGCGTGACCATGGTCAGCGTCGGCATCTTCTCCTGGGCGCTGCTCGAACCGTCCGAGGGCGTCTACGACTTCTCCCGCATGGACCGCGTCCTGGACCTGCTCCACGCGAACGGCATAGCCGCCGACCTGGCGACCCCGACCGCCGCGCCCCCCGCCTGGTTCTTCCGGGCACACCCCGAGGCCCTGCCCGTCGACCACGACGGCCGCACCCTCTCCTACGGCAGCCGCCAGACGTTCTGCCCGAGCAGCCCCGCCTACCGCGCGGCGGCCCTGCGGATCGCCGGCGAACTGGCCCGGCGGTACGCGGACCACCCGGCCGTGGTGATGTGGCACGTCCACAACGAGTACGGCTGCCACAACGCCGAGTGCCACTGCGACACCAGCGCGGCCGCCTTCCGGGTGTGGCTGCGCGCCCGGTACGAGAACCTGGACGCGCTCAACGACGCCTGGGGCACCGCCTTCTGGAGCCAGTGGTACTACGACTGGGACGAGATCATCCCGCCGCGCTCGACGGGCGCGGTCCCCAACCCGACCCACCGGCTCGACTGGCGCCGCTTCTGCAGCGACGCCCTGCTGTCGCTGTACGAGGCGGAGCGGGGCGTCCTGCGGAAGGCGGCACCCGCGCAGCCCGCGACCACCAACTTCATGGTGGGGCACAGCTTCGACGCGCTGGACTACTGGCGCTGGGCCCCAGAGCTGGACATCGTCTCCAACGACCACTACCTGCGCTCCACGGACCCGGAGTCACAGATCGACATCGCGCTCAGCGGCGACCTGGTCCGCTCCCTCGCCGGCGGCCGCCCCTGGTTCCTGATGGAGCACTCCACCGGCGCGGTCAACTGGCAGCCGGTCAACCGGGCCAAGAACCCGAGGGAGTTGCGCCGCAACGCCCTCGCCCACGTGGCGCGCGGCGCCGACGGCATCGCCTACTTCCAGTGGCGGGCGGCGAAGGCGGGCGCCGAGCAGTGGCACTCGGCGATGCTGCCGCACGCCGGTACGGACAGCCGGATCTGGCAGGACGTCGTCGCACTGGGCGCGGACCTGAAGGCCCTGGCCGAGGTGCGGGGCAGCACGGCCGCGGCCGAGGTGGCGGTGGTGTGGGACTGGGACGCCAAGTGGGCCCTGGAACTGCCCTCCCAGCCCAGCGACCAGGTCCGTCACCTCGACCTGGTCCGGTCCTGGTACGAGCCGTTGTGGCGCTCGGGCATCGCGGTCGACTTCGTCCGCCCGGACGCCGACCTGTCCTCGTACCGCCTGGTCCTGGCGCCCAGCCTGTACCTCGTCGACGACGAGTCCGCGGCGAACCTCACCGACTTCGCGGCCCGCGGCGGCACGCTCGCGGTGGGCTTCCACAGCGGCGCGGTCGACGAGAACTGCCATGTCCGGCTGGGCGGTTACCCGGGCGCGTTCCGTGAGGCGCTCGGCGTCCGCACCGACGAACTGTTCCCGCTGCTGCCGGGTGAGAAGGCGGACCTGACCGGAGGCGGTACGGCGTCGCTGTGGACGGAGCGGGTACGCCTGGCGGGCGCGCGGGCCGTCACCTCCTACACCTCCGGCCCGCTGCCCGGCGTACCGGCGGTGACCCGGCACGCGTACGGGACCGGCACCGCCTGGTACGTGGCGACGCTCCCCGACGCCGGCACGCTCGCCGCACTCCTGGACCGGGTCTGCGCCGAGGCGGGAGTGGCGTCGGTCCGTGTCACACCGGAGGGCGTGGAGGCCGTGCTGCGGCGGGGCGAGGCGGCCGACTACCTCTTCCTCGTCGACCACCGGGGAGCCGGTGCCGAGGTTCCGGTCGCCGCCGACGCCGTCGAACTCCTCACGGGCGAGCCCCTGAAGGGCGGCACGGTCACCGTGCCACCGGGGGGTGTCGTGGTCGTCCGGGAGCCGCGCTGACCCGAGCGACCCGAAGGGGGACATAGGCCCTCTTGCCGCCCGGTTGAGGGCCTCCTACCCTGCTCTTCCCATATGCGTCATCCGTCGACGAGGGGGAGGCGGCGTTGCCCACGGCACCGTCCCGTGAAGAGATGCTCCAAGCCGTCGAGGAAAAGGCCGCCCGGTACGGCGTCCACACCTCCCTCTCCGCTCCGGGCGCGGCCTACCTGGTCTGGCAGTCGGTGTTCGAGTGCCGGGTCGTGCGCTCCATCCGCAGCGAGGAGGAGACGGCGAAGCGGGTCAAGGGCCGGCCGAAGGGCATCGCGGGCCGGCCGACGTACACCGACCTCGCCGGCCACCCCGTCGAACCGCCCGCCGACCCCGCGAACTCCGGGCGGGTCGAGCTCGTCAAGGACGGTTCGCTCGGCGAGGAGTCCTGCGGTGACTGCGTCGAGGGCAGGAAGGACTGCCCGGTGTGCGAGGGGCAGGGCGGGCGTCAGTGCGCCCGCTACGTCGAGTGCGAGACCTGCCACGGCGGTCCCGACGCCTGCTGGGAGTGCAACGGCACCGGCCACCCGCGCACCCGCCGGGCCCGGACCACGGCCCGGCCGCGCCCCCAGGGCGCGGAGCAGCGTGCCGCGTGCAGACGGTGCAAGCGGGCGGACGTGGCCTGCCCGACGTGTCTCGGGCAGCGCGAACGGGAGTGCGTGACGTGCCGGGCGAAGGGGTTCGTCACCTGCCAGACCTGCAAGGGCGCCAAACGCGTGCGGGACGAGGCGTGCGGCGGCACCGGCCTGTTCACCGTGTGGACCGAGGGGGCCGTCATCCACACCCCGGACCGCGACGAGGTGAGGCGGCCCGCCCCGCTGGCCCTGAAACTCCGGACGGACGCCAACGGCGCCTGGAGCGGAAGCCGTATGACGGGTGTCGGCGAGGAACTCCCGGACTACCTGGAGGACGCCCACCGCAAGGCGATCGTCCCCCGCCTGGCCGCCAAGGAGCGCGAGGTACGCCGCCACGTCACGCTCCGCTACCTGCCGCTGGCCCGCGTCGAGGTCCACGCCGACCCGGACCGCGTCTACTACGCCTTCCCCGGTCCCGCCGGCATCGAGGTCCAGGGCCTCCCCTCGAAACGGCGCGTCGCGCACCTCACCGCCCTCACGTCGGCGGCCCTCGCGCTGGTCGCCCTCGTCACCGTGGTGGCCGTGTTCGTCGTGCGGTGACCGCCGCCCGCCGCGCCGCGCACAGCGGGGCGCGGCACGCCCCCACGACGTGCCGCGCCCCTTTCCCCGTCCCCGGGTCGGGTGGTCAGGTGATCAGGCCCGTTTCGAGGGCGGGGAGGGTGCCCGTGCGTGCCGCCTGGCCGTACCAGTGCGCGCTGGACTTCGGGGTGCGGGCCAGCGTCGCGTAGTCGACGTAGACCGCGCCGAAGCGCTTCTCGTAGCCGTAGGCCCACTCGAAGTTGTCCATCAGGGACCACAGGTAGTAGCCGCGGACGTCAGCGCCGTCGGCGATCGCCCGGCGGACCGCCGCCAGGTGACCGTGCAGGTAGGCGATGCGCTCGGGGTCGTGGACTCGGCCTTCCGGGTCGGGCTTGTCGTCGTAGGCCGCGCCGTTCTCCGTGATGTAGAGGGGCAGGCCCGGGGCCTCCCGCGTGTAGCGCGTGATCAGGTCGTGCAGGCCCGTCGGGTCGATGGTCCAGCCCATCTCGGTGCGCTCGCCCGGCGTCTGGTGGAAGGCTACGTCGTCCGCGCCCGGCCACGGGGTGTGCGGGCTGGCACCGTGACCGTCGGCGCGGGGCCCGCTCACCTCGGTGTCCGCCGCCGACACCAACGTCGGCGTGTAGTAGTTGAGGCCCAGCGCGTCCAGCGGCTGGTTGATCGCCACCAGGTCGCCGTCCTGGACGTACGACCAGTCGGTGATCAGCTCCGTCGCGGCGAACAGCGTCTCCGGGTACGCGCCGTGCAGCATCGGGCCGTGGAACACGCCGTTGGCCAGGTCGTCGATCTTGCGGGCCGCCGCCAGGTCGGCCGCGTCCTGCGAGAACGGCCTGACCACCGAGGAGTTGAGGCTCACCGCGACGGAGTTGCGGGCCGGCATGGCCGACCGCAGCGCCGACGTGCCGAGGCCGTGCGCCAGGTTGAGGTGGTGGGCCGCCTTGAGCGAGGCCGCCGGGTCCGTACGCCCGGGCGCGTGCACCCCGGAGCCGTACCCCAGAAAGGCGCTGCACCAGGGCTCGTTGAGGGTGATCCACTGTTCCACGCGGTCGCCGAGCGCCGCGCCGACGATCTGCGCGTACTCGGCGAAGCGGTACGCCGTGTCCCGCTCGGGCCAGCCGCCCGCGTCCTCCAGCTCCTGCGGCAGGTCCCAGTGGTACAGGGTGATGGCGGGCTTGATGCCGTGCGCGAGCAGCTCGTCGACCAGGCGGCGGTAGAAGTCCAGGCCCACCTGTACGGCAGGGCCACGGCCGGTCGGCTGCACCCGCGACCAGGAGATCGAGAAGCGGTACGCGGTCAGGCCCAGGTCCGCCATCAGCGCCACGTCGTCGCGGTAGCGGTGGTAGTGGTCGACAGCGATGTCACCGGTCTCGCCGCCGGCCGTCTTGCCCGGCGTATGGCTGAAGGTGTCCCAGATGGAGGGCGTGCGGCCGTCCTCCCGCACCGCCCCCTCGATCTGGTACGCGGAGGTCGCGGCGCCCCAGAGGAAGGCGGGAGGAAAGGTCACCGGCGTTACGGGCTCAGGCATGAAAGCGCTCCCATAGGAGGTCGTGAAGACCGACGGATGAGGGGAGGAAAGGGGAAGGAGAGGCCGGGGCGGCGGTGACCCGGCCCCCTCCGGGAAGCAGGGCTCAGCCCTTGACGGCGCCCTGCATGATGCCGCCCACGATCTGCTTACCGAAGATCGCGAAGACCAGCAGCAGCGGCAGCGTGCCCAGCAGCGCGCCCGCCATGATCAGGGACTGGTCGGGCGTGTATCCGCGGCCCAGTCCCGCGACCGCCACCTGCACGGTCGGGTTGCCGGTCTGGCTCAGCACCAGGAACGGCCACAGGAAGTCGTTCCACGTCTGGACGAACATCAGCATGCCGAGCACCGACATCGCGGGGCGCGCCGCGGGGAACACCACGTGCCACACCACCCGCCAGCTGCTCGCGCCGTCCACCCGGGCCGCCTCGATGATCTCGTCGGGCAGCGCCTGGATCAGGTACTGCCGCATGAAGAACACACCGAACGCGCTCACCAGCGAGGGCAGGATCACCGCCTGGAGCTGGTCCGTCCACTCCAGCTTGGCGACCATCATGTACAGCGGGATCACGCTCAGCTGCGGCGGCACCATCATCGTGCCGATCACGATCAGCATCAGCGCGCCGCGGCCTCGGAAGCGCAGCTTGGCGAAGGCGAACCCGGCGATCGTCGACAGGAACACGACGGTCGCCGCCGAAGTCCCCGCCACGATCGTGGTGTTGACGAATGCCTTGCCCAGATTGGCGTCGTTCCAGGCGATGTCGAGATTGCGGAAGAGGTTCGAACCGAACCAGAACGGCGGCGGAGTCTGCGCCAGCCGGTTGTTGTCGCGGGAGGCGGCGATCGCCGTCCACACCAGTGGGAACAGCGAACCGATGGTGAACAGGCCCAGGATGATGTAGGCGATCGGGCCACCGTGCAGTTGCCCGCCGGCCCGCGCGGACTTCGGGCGGCGCACCCGCCGGGCCGCCGGTACGGCGTCCTCGGGCGGTGCGGCGGTCGTGGTCGTCGTCGTCACGGCCGGTACTCCTAACTACTGGCGCGCAGCCGGCGCGAGATGACGTAGTTGACGATGCCGACCACGATCAGGATCAGGAACATCGTCCAGGCGATCGCCGAGGCCCGGCCCAGGTGCTGGTTCACCCAGCCCTGCTCGTACAGGTACAGGCCCAGCGTCTGGAACTGGTGCTCCGCGCCGCCCGACGCGCCCTTGTTGGCGTCGAAGAGCAGCGGTTCACCGAAGACCTGGCTGGCACCGATCGTCGAGACGACGACGGTGAACAGGATCGTCGGACGCAGCGACGGCAGCGTCACGTGGAGGAACTGCCGCCAGCGGCTCGCGCCGTCCAGCGCCGCCGACTCGTACAGGTCGTGCGGGATCGCCTGCATCGCGGCCAGGTAGATCAGCGCGTTGTAGCCCGTCCACCGCCAGATGACGATCGACGAGACCGCGATCTGCGACGGCCACTTGTCGGACTGCCAGTCGATGGCGTCGACGCCCACGAAGTGCAGCGCCCAGTTGATCATGCCGTAGTCGCGCCCGAAGAGCAGCACGAAGACCAGCGAGGCGGCCGCGATCGACGTCGCGTACGGCGTGAGCATCGCGACCCGGTAGAAGGTCGAGGCGCGCAGCTTGTAGTTGAGGATGTGGGCCAGGCCCATCGCCATCAGCAGCTGCGGAACGGTCGAGATGATCCCGATGGTGAGGGTGTTCCTCGCCGCGTTCCAGAAGAAGTCGTCGTCGAAGATGCGCGTGTAGTTGCGCATCCCGACCCACGTCATGTCGGTCGGCGCGGTCAGCTCCACCTGGTGCAGCGACGCCCAGCCCGTGTAGATCAGCGGGAACAGGCCGAACGCGAGGAACAGCAGGAAGAACGGCGAGACGAAGGCGTACGGGCTCCAGCGCATGTCCCGCTGCCAGCGGCGGGACAGCCGGGCCCGGTGCCGCGTCTCCGTGTCCGTGGGTACCGCGGGCGGGCGGCCCGGGGCCGCGCCCCCCTCCTTGGCGGGGGGCGCGGCGGTGTCGTGGCGGGTGGCCATACGGGTCACTTGTCCAGGTTGTTGTCGATGGTCTTGGTGGCCGTCTTCCAGGCCTCCGCCGCCGACTTGCCCTTCGCCACGAGGATGACGCCGTTGTCGGTCAGACCCTGCTGGATGATCTGGTCCTTCGGGCCGATCACCTGCACCGGGGCGGTCTTGGCGGCCGCGGAGAAGACCGTGCCGATCGGCGAGTCACCGGTCATCTCGTTCTTGGCGCCGGTCACCTCGGGCAGGGTGTACGCGCTGGGCGCGCTCGGGAAGGAGCCCTGCACCTTGAACAGCTTCGCCTGCTGCTCGGGCGCGGTCAGCCAGGTGACGAACGCCTCGGCCTCCTTCACGTGCTTGCCGCTCTTCGGCACGCCCAGGAAGGAACCGCCCCAGTTGCCGGACTTGGGCGCGACGGCCACGTCCCACTTCCCGGCGTCCTCCGGCTTCGCGTTGCCCTTGATGGTGCCGAGCATCCACGGCGGGCAGGCCACCGTGGCGAACTTGCTCTGCGCGATCGTCGTGTTCCAGGCCGGCTGGAACTGCGTCTGGGACTGGACCAGCCCCTTCTCGGCAGCCTCCGAGGTCAGGTCGAAGGCGTCCTTCACGGCGGGGTTCGTCTTGTAGATGATCTCGCCGGAGGAGTCGTAGAACTTCTCCTTCTCACTGCTGAGGATGGCGTTGATGAGGCCACCGGGGGAGTCCATGAAGAAGGTGCCCGACTTGGCCTTCTTCTTGTACTGCTCGCCGGCGGCGACGAACTTGTTCCAGTCGCCGGCCCACAGCTTGCCGACCTCCTCGCGGTCGGTGGGCAGACCGGCCGCCTCGAAGAGGTCCTTGCGGTAGCAGATGGCCATCGGGCCGATGTCGGTGCCGAGCCCGATCGTCTGGCCGTCCTTGGTGGTGCCCTGCGCCCACTTCCAGTCCAGCCACTTGGTCTTGTCCACGCCCGAGACCTTCGACAGGTCCTCGAACTTGGCCGCCTGCGTGGCCACGACCTCGGCTATGTTGCCCACCTCGATGGCCTGGATGTCCTGCAGGCCGCTGTTGGTGGTGAGGTGGTTGACGAGTGCGGGGTAGTAGTTCTCGTTCCGCTCGGTGACGTTTTCGGCGATCTTGATCTCGGGGTGGAGCTTCTCGTACTCGGTGTAGAGTCCGGCTTCCTTGAAGCCCATCGTGCCGAAGAGGCCCAGCGTGATCGTGGTCTTGCCCTTGCCGCTGCCGGACGACGAATCGTCGGATCCGCCGTCGCCGCCGTCGTCGGCACAGCCGGCCAGCAGCCCCGCGCCCAGCGACGCGACGGCCGCGATGACCAGCGCCTTGCGGGCGGTTCGGGTACGTGCTCGAATTGCGTCCTCCTGTTGCCCTGACGTGCCGACCCCCCGGCCAACTGCGTTGTTGGGCCCGTTAGTTCTAGCTGCGGCTCGGGCGGGGAACGTGCGGGATGTGTATGTGTCAGGTACCGTGGGAGCGCTCCCACAGGTGATGTGTTGAAGAGTCGTCGGTTCGAGCGGGGGTGTCAAGGGTGAGAACACGGAGAGATGCGTTCAGTTATCGGCCTGTTAGCTAACTGCGGGGTGAGACGGATCCGGCCACGGCCGACAGCGGCGGCGGGCCTCCGTCCACTGATCCGGGACTGTTAGATTCCAGGCCGAGGCGTGTGAGGGAGGCTGACCATGGCAGGTCACGGAGTGCGGGGCCGAAGCGGTGGTCGCCCCACCCTCGAAGAGGTCGCGGTGCGGGCCGGTGTCGGTCGCGGCACGGTCTCCCGGGTGATCAACGGCTCGCCCCGGGTCAGTGACGCGACGCGCGCGGCCGTCGAGGCGGCGGTCGCGGAACTCGGCTACGTCCCGAACACGGCCGCCCGCGCCCTGGCCGCCAACCGCACGGACGCGATCGCCCTCGTCGTCCCCGAGCCGGAGACCCGCTTCTTCGCGGAACCGTACTTCTCGGACATGCTCAAGGGCGTCGGGGCGGAGCTGTCGGACACCGAGATGCAGCTGCTGCTGATCTTCGCGGGCAGCGACAAGGAGCGCCGCCGGCTCGCCCAGTACCTGGCCGCGCACCGGGTGGACGGTGTCCTGCTGGTGTCCGTGCACGCCGACGACCCGCTGCCCGACCTGCTCGCCCAACTGGAGATCCCCGCCGTGATCAGCGGTCCGAGGTCGGCGCGGGAGTCGCTGGCGTCGGTGGACTCCGACAACTACGGCGGCGGCCGCTCCGCCGTCGAGCACCTGCTGGCCCGGGGCTGCCGCGAGATCGCCCACATCACCGGACGCCTCGACGTGTACGGCGCCCAGCGCCGCGTCGACGGCTACCGGGAGGCGCTGCGGGACGCGGGCCACGAGGCGGACGAACAGCTCATCGAGCCGGGCGACTTCACCGAGGAGGGCGGGCGTCGCGCGATGACCGCGTTGCTCGGCCGGCGCCCCGGCCTGGACGCGGTGTTCGCGGGTTCGGACGTGATGGCGGCCGGTGCCCGGCAGGTCCTGCGCGAGCAGGGGCGCCGTATCCCCGACGACGTGGCGCTCGTCGGCTACGACGACTCGGCCATAGCCCGCCACATGGACCCGCCCATGACCAGCGTCCGCCAGCCCATCGAGGAGATGGGCCGCAGGATGATCGACCTGCTGCTGTCGGAGATCGCGGACCGCCGCCCGGCGGTGTCCCGGGGCCTGGAGCGGCGGCAGGTGGTCCTGGCGACGAAGCTGGTGGAGCGGGCGTCGTCCTGACGCGGGGTCCGGCTGGTCGCGGTACCCGGGACCATCCCGGCCGGCGCACCGTCGGCAGCGGGCCGCTCATGCAACGCAATCAGCCGGTGACCTTCATCCGAAGGTCACCGGCTGATTACTCAGGGTGAGTGACGGGACTCGAACCCGCGGCATCCTGGACCACAACCAGGTGCTCTACCAGCTGAGCTACACCCACCATGACCGGCGGTTCGTCGCGTGGTTCCCCGACCGGCTGAGAAAAAGTGTACAGGGTCCGAAGGGGTGCTCGCGCACGGCTTTTCGGGCGCCCCTCCGTGGACCCTTCCGGCCGCTACCGCGCAGGCAGGACGTACTTCGAGGCGATCGTGCGGGCCGTCTCCGAGTCGGGACCGGGCTGCGGTACGAAGACGGCCTCCCGGTAGTACCGGAGTTCCGCGATGGACTCGCGGATGTCGGCGAGAGCCCGGTGATTCCCGTTCTTCTCGGGGCTGTTGAAGTAGGCGCGGGGGTACCAGCGGCGGGCCAGCTCCTTCACCGACGAGACGTCGACGATCCGGTAGTGGAGGTAGCTCTCCAGGGTCGGCATGTCGCGGAGCAGGAAACCGCGGTCGGTGCCGACCGAGTTGCCGCACAGCGGGGCCTTGCCCGGCTCCTTGACGTGCTCCCGGATGTAGGAGAGGACCTGCTCCTCGGCGTCGGCCAGTGTCGTACCGCCCGCCAGTTCGTCGAGCAGCGCCGAGGTGGTGTGCATCTGACGCACCACCTCCGGCATCGTCTCGAGCGCCGAGTCCGGTGGACGGATGACGATGTCCACCCCCTCGCCGAGTACGTTCAGGTCGGAGTCGGTGACGAGGGCGGCCACCTCGATGAGCGCGTCGTCGGACAGCGAGAGGCCGGTCATCTCGCAGTCGATCCACACCATGCGATCGTTCATGTGTCTCACCTTAAGGCTCGTTGCCGTGGGCTGAGCCGACCGTGACGTGACCTTGGTCCCGGCATCACCGGGTCACCGTCACGTACCGCTGCGCTGCCCCGGGAGGCTCGCCCTGCTCGGCACGTACGCGTCGCGACCGTGGTCCGCGGACGTCGACATCGAGGCCGAAGGACCCACCGAACTCGCCGCCGCGGTACGGCGGGTCTGCGGCGGAACCGGGCCGCCCTCCGGATGCAGGGCGGTCGGCGGGCCTCCGTGGCCCGCCGGGGACGGCGCGCCGGACGGGTGCGTGACGCTCTCGTCGGCCGCCGGCCGCTCGGACTGCGGCCTGCGGGCGCGGTACGCCGCCCGGTAGGCGGCCGGGGAGGAGCCCAGCTGGCGGCGGAAGTGACCGCGCAGCGCCACCGGCGAGCGGAATCCGCACCGGCCCGCGACCTCGTCCACCGAGTAGTCCGACGTCTCCAGGAGGCGCTGTGCCTGCAGGACGCGCTGGGTGATCAGCCACTGCAGGGGAGCGCTTCCGGTCAACGAGCGGAACCGGCGGTCGAAGGTGCGCCGGCTCATGTAGGCCCGCGCCGCCAGGGTCTCCACGTCGAACTGCTCGTGGAGGTGCTCCAGCGCCCAGGCGACGACCTCCGCGAGGGGGTCGGCGCCGATCTCCTCAGGTAAAGACCTGTCGAGGTAGCGCTCCTGACCGCCGCTGCGGCGCGGGGGGACCACCAGGCGGCGGGCCAGGGCTCCGGCCGCCTCGTTGCCGTGGTCCGTGCGCACGATGTGCAGGCACAGGTCGATCCCGGCGGCCGTACCCGCCGACGTCAGCACGTCACCGTCGTCGACGAACAGCTCGCGTGGATCGACATGCACCGACGGATAGCGTTTCGCCAGCGTCGGCGCGTACATCCAGTGTGTTGTCGCGGGACGGCCGTCCAGCAGGCCCGCCGCCGCGAGGACGAAGGCACCGGTGCACAGCCCGACGATGCGGGCGCCTTCCTCGTGCGCCCGGCGCAGCGCGTCGAGCGCGTCCTCCGGTGGCGGTGAGGTGATCGAACGCCAGGCGGGCACCACGACGGTGCCTGCCCGTGAGATCGCCTCCAGGCCATGTGGCGCGGTGAGTTCCAGGCCCCCTGTGGTCCGCAGTGGGCCTTCCTCGCCGCCGCACACCAGTAGTCGGTAGCGGGGCACGCCGGCGTCCTGGCGGTCGATCCCGAACACCGACAGTGGTATGGAACTCTCGAAGATGGGGCCGCCGCTGAACAGCAGCACCGCGACGATCTCCTTGCGGCGTCGCCCGGAAAGCTTCCGGGCCGCGGCTTCCGGCGCGGCAGTGGAGTCGTGGCTCATACTGCTAAGCCCCCCTCGGTGGTCGCGGCTCCTCGGTTGTGTCGCTCCTGCACGTTTCCCCTCGGTCCTGCACGAGTCCCCCGCCGTAAGACAGTCAAGATCGAATCTACTGTGTCCCGTGGTGCCAGCGTGACAAGTTCAGCACTCGGCACATTGTCGACATGGCAACTTGGCGTGAAGCATTCGATCACGAAGCGTTGCACTCACGGGCCGTGCAGGGAAGTGCGCCTTGTCGCAGTGGCCAATCCCCATAGGGTGCGCGGGGTCCCCGAGGGGCTTTCCGTGCAGGTCGCACCGGGGTTGGGGGGTGGTGGGGGGAGGGAATGCGCCGAAGCGGGAAGTTGGCTGAAAAGAAGCGTTCGCGTGCGCGGAAACCGGTCAGGCGACCGGTGTATCGCCTCCGGAGTGACGTCCGCTTCTGTGGCCCCCCGTGCCACCCCGCTGACGGCGCCCGCGCCGGGGTGCTTCCGCCTCCTCGCGCAGGCGGGCCGCGCCGCGCTCGGACTGGCGCAGGAGAATACGGCAGACGGCGGTGACCGCGGCGAGCCCGAGGGCGGTGCCCGCGGCGCCGGCCAGAGAGCTGCCGTACCAGAGCAGGACCACCGGAACCAGGACACAGCTGAAGGCCGCCCAGCGGATCACGTCCGTCGCGGCGTCCTCGGAGGGTGTGCGGGTTCCGGGCATGGAATGCTCCCTGGGGCGTGGCTCGGGGAGTTCAACGCGTGTTCGACCGGTCGGTCACTGGGTGTCACCCGCTTCGCACACCCCACGCCCGCCGCACTCGCCCCCAGCCGGCCCGCTCCGCACACGCTCCGTGCCCGTCGGGCGCCCGTCCGTTCCGTCCCGTGCCCGCTCCGGGCCCGCCCCCCGCCTGCCTCCGGCGCGCCGCGGCCCGCCTTCCGCCGGTCGCGGGGCCGCCCCGGACGGCGACGGTAAGTGAATGCTGTGCAAACCGCCTGTACGCCGCAGCAACCATTGCGTTACCGGCGCCCCCTCGTGCATGCTCCGGGGAACCCCCGCGGAGTACGCACGGGAACTGGGCTAAGGAGGCGTGCGGCCGTACCCTTGAGGGTATGGGGTTGGGAAGATGATTCCCGGACACAGCTCCGCGCACACTGTCGTCCCTCCCACGAGGATCTAAACGCCGAGACACTCATGGCCGGTCACGAATTCTTCGAACCCGCGGACCGCAAGCGGCCGGTAGCCGATCACACGGCGTCCGAGCCCCTGGCGGCGGAAGAGCCACGCCATTCCTGCGACCCCGCTTTCAAGCACGGCGTCGTGGTGGGCTTCGACGGCTCCACGTCCAGCGAGCGAGCTCTCGCGTACGCCATCGGCATGGCCCACCGCTCGGGCTCCGGCCTGATCATCGTCCATGTCGCCAACCGGCTGCCCACCACTGTGTGGGCGGGCTGCGAGCCGCCGGTCTTCGTCGATGTGCCGGATCACCGGACCGAAGTCCTGGGCCTCGAACTCGCCTGCGCGGAGTACCTCGCCGAAGTGCCCTGGATCCTCGTCGAGCGCGGCGGGGACATCTGTCACGAACTCGAGGAAGTCGGGCGGGAGTACGAGGCGGACGCCATCGTCGTGGGCTCCACGCACGGTCTCGTCGGCCGGCTCTTCGGCTCGGTCGCCGGGCGGCTCGCCAAGCGGGCGCGGCGTCCCGTCGTTGTCATTCCGTAACTCGCGGTTCTCCCAGGTGAGATGAGCCCTGGGGGACTCCCGGTCCCCTGTCCGTGTCGGTTGAAGCTACTCGCGCGTAGATGTGTTTGTGCCTTTGTGAAGGGCATATATCGCTCACCGTACAACCGCACATGCAGGAAGGGAGCCCGCCGTGGACAACGACGTCTCCGCGGGAAACACCACCACCACGATCGTCGGCCGACTCGCCCTGGGAATCACCCTGTTGGCGTTCGGCCTCGGCCACACCGACGTCCTCGACGGCGTCACGGCGGCCGACGCCGTGTCACTCGCCCACTACGTGGGCGGAGTTGCGCTGTTCGTCGCCGGACTGTTCGCGTTCCGCGACCGCGACACGGCCACCGGTACGGCCTTCTCGGCGCTCGGCGCCCTGTGGTTCACCTGGGCGGTCTCCGCCGGCGGCCAGGTGTCCGACAACGCGGCCGGACTGTTCCTGCTGCTCTTCGCCCTCGTGGCGCTCTCTCTCACCCTGGCCGGCGGTGACCAGCTCGGCCAGGGCATCCACGGGCTGTTCTTCGTCTCGCTCCTGCTCCTGGCCATCGCCCGCTTCGCGGACAACGACGGCCTGGGCAAGGTCGGCGGCTGGTTCGCCGTGGCGGCGGGGGCCGTCGCCTGGTACGCCGCGACCGCGGCCCTGGCCCACTGGCCCACAGTCCTTCCGCGACGCGCCGCCGGCCGGGGAGTGACGGCCACCGGTTGAGCTGCGGCGGCCGGGGGTCTGGGCGGCCCCCGGCGACAGAGGCGGGGCCCTGCGTGGCGGTGGTGCGCGCGGGGTCCCGTCCTGTGGGTGGTTTGCGCAGTTCCCCGCGCCCCTGATGGTGCGGGTGGGTGGGGCTTTTGCGGTGTTCCCCGCGCCCCTGATGGTTGGTGCGGGTGGGTGGGGTGTTTCGCGCAGTTCCCCGCGCCCCTGGGGGTGTTGTGCGGGTGGGCGGGGGATTGCGCAGTTCCCCGCGCCCCTGAGGGTGGTGGTGTGTGCGTCCGTGCGCCCGGGACGGATATTCGTGTCGCCGTGCGCCCGGGACGTATGTCCGTGCGGTCGCGCCGTGCGGCGGTGTGGTCGTGCGCCCGGGACCTATGTCGGTGTGGTCGTGCGGTCCCGCCGTGTGTCGGTGTGGTCGTGCCGGGTGGTCGGGTGGTCGGGTGGCGGGGCCGGGGGTTCTGGGCCCCGCCGGGGCGGGTGGGGGTGGTTATTCGACCGTGACCGACTTGGCCAAGTTGCGGGGCTTGTCGATGTCTCGGCCCAGGGCCAAGGCCGTGTGGTAGGCGAGGAGTTGGAGGGGGATACCCATGAGGATCGGGTCGAGCTCGTCCTCGTTCTTGGGGACGATGATCGTCTGGTCGGCCTTCTCCTGCTCCCGGTGGGCCACCGCGAGGATCTTGCCGCTGCGGGCCTTGATCTCCTCCAGGGCGGCGCGGTTCTTCTCCAGGAGGTCGTCGTCCGGGACGATGGCGACCGTGGGCAGGGCGGGCTCGATCAGGGCCAGCGGGCCGTGCTTGAGCTCGGAGGCCGGGTAGGCCTCGGCGTGGATGTAGGAGACCTCCTTGAGCTTCAGGGAGGCCTCACGGGCCACCGGGTAGCCCCGGACGCGGCCGATGAAGAGCATGGAGCGTGCCTCGGCGTACTCCTGGGCCAGCTTCTTGATCTCGTCCTCCTGCTCCAGCATCTCGGTGATCTGCGCGGGCAGCCGGCGCAGGCCCTCGATGATCCGCTTGCCGTCGCGGACCGAGAGGTCGCGGGTGCGGCCGAGGTGCAGCGCGAGGAGCGCGAAGGCGACCGTGGTGTTGGTGAAGCACTTGGTGGACACCACGCAGACCTCCGGGCCCGCGTGGACGTAGACGCCGCCGTCCGCCTCCCGCGCGATCGCGGAGCCGACCACGTTCACCACGCCGAGCACCCGCGCGCCCTTGCGCTTGAGCTCCTGGACGGCCGCCAGCACGTCGTAGGTCTCACCGGACTGGGAGACCGCGATGTACAGGGTGTCGGGGTCCACGACGGCGTTGCGGTAGCGGAACTCGGAGGCCGGCTCGGCGTCGGCGGGGATGCGGGCCAGCTCCTCGATCATCTGGGCGCCGATCATGCCCGCGTGGTACGAGGTGCCGCAGCCGAGGATCTTCACGCGGCGCACGGCACGCGCCTCGCGGGCGTCCAGGTTCAGGCCGCCGAGGTGCACGGTGGAGAAGCGGTCGTCGATGCGGCCGCGCAGCACGCGGTCCACGGCGTCGGCCTGCTCGTGGATCTCCTTGTGCATGTAGGTGTCGTGGCCGCCCATGTCGTACGACTCGGCCTCCCACTCGACGGTGGTCGGCTCGGACGTGGTCCGGGTGCCCTCCGTGGTGTAGGTGCGGAAGTCGTCGGCCTTGAGGGTGGCCATCTCGCCGTCGTCCAGCGTCACGATCTGCCGGGTGTGAGTGACCAGCGCGGCCACGTCGGAGGCGACGAACATCTCCTTCTCGCCGATGCCGAGCACGACCGGGGAGCCGTTGCGGGCCACCACGATGCGGTCGGGGAAGTCGGCGTGCAGGACGGCGATGCCGTACGTGCCCTCGATGACCCGCAGCGTCTCACGGACCTTGTCCTCGAGCTTCTCGGCCTGCGAGCGGGCGACGAGGTGGACGAGGACCTCGGTGTCGGTCTCGGAGAGGAACTCGACGCCGTCCGCCTCCAGTTTGCGGCGCAGGTCGGAGGCGTTGTCGATGATGCCGTTGTGGACGACGGCGACCTTGTTGTCGGCCGACATGTGCGGGTGGGCGTTCACGTCGGAGGGGGCGCCGTGGGTGGCCCAGCGGGTGTGGGCGATGCCGGTGGTTCCCTTGAAGCGCGCCGGGACCTTGGCCTCCAGGTCGCGGACCCGGCCCTTGGCCTTGACCATCTTGAGGCCGGCGGTCTTCGGGGACGTGACGACGATGCCCGCGGAGTCGTAGCCGCGGTACTCCAGGCGCTGGAGACCCTCCAGCAGGAGGGGTGCCACGTCACGCCTGCCGATGTATCCGACGATTCCGCACATATATACGTATCCCTCAGTTCTCAGCCGTAGACCAGTCGGCGCAGCTGCCTGAGCGTGAGCTCCGGCGGTGCCACCGCGCGGTATTTCAGGTCCGCCTCGATCCGTTCGAAGATCGCCGCGTTCACCAGGCCCTGGGCCTGGAGCTCGCGGTGGCGGCGACGGACGTACTCCTCCGTCGTCTCGTCGAAGTAGGCGAGCACGTCCTGGATCACGCGCAGCGCTTCGCCCCGGCTCAGGGGCGTGGAGCGCGTCAGGTGATCAACAAGTTCGTCGTGCACCCGGTAGATCCTGGGGGACCGCAGGCCGTTTCGCAAGAATCCTGCCCGATTTCGGGCAAGGCCCTGTTAAGAGCCCTTGGGGGAACGTTGAATCTGTTATGAGCCCCTGTTCGTGCGCCGTCCATCCTGCGTCCGGCGACCCGTCGCCTGAGGAGACGAGTTTCAGACGCCATGGACACTCCTCGCATGGGCGTACCGGAGCAGCTGGCCGAGCGCATGAGCATGGCCGAACAGCACGAGTACCTGCGCGCCAGATTTTCCCGGCGCACGATGATCAGAGGCGGCGCCGTCACCCTGGGCGCCGTCGCGGGTGGCGCGTTCGTACCGGGCGCCACCGCCCAGGCCGCCGTGCCGACGCGGGCCGCCACGAGCACCGAGAGCGTCGACGGCGCCCTCGTCGCCCCCTTCGGCCGCCACCTCGCCTTCGGCAGCGACCCCCGTACCGAGATCACCGTCTCCTGGCAGGTCCCGGTCGCGGTGAAGAAGCCCTTCATCCGCGTCGGTGCCCACCCCTGGGACCTCTCCCGCAAGATCGAGGCCGAGGTGCGCACCCTGTACACCCCGGCCGGCGTCGGTGCCAGTGGCGATCACACGCAGTACTACCTGCACGCCGAGCTGTCCCACCTCAAGCCCGGCAGGACGTACTACTACGGTGTCGGCCACGCCGGGTTCGACCCGGCGCAGGCGCACCTGCTCGGCACCCTCGGCACCTTCACCACCGCCCCCGCGCACAGCGAGCCCTTCACCTTCACCGCCTTCGGCGACGAGGGCGTCGGCTACCACGGCCTCGCCAACAACAGCCTCCTCCTCGGCCAGAACCCGGCCTTCCACCTGCACGCCGGCGACATCGCCTACGCCGACCCGGCCGGCGCGGGCAAGACCGCCGACGCCGGATTCGACTCCCGGGTGTGGGACCAGTTCCTCGCCCAGACCGAGTCCGTCGCCAAGTCCGTCCCGTGGATGCCGGCCTACGGCAACCACGACATGGAGGCCTGGTACTCGCCCAACGGCTACGGCGGCGAGGACGCCCGCTGGAACCTGCCCGGCAACGGCCCGGACAGGAAGAACCTGCCCGGCGTCTACTCCTTCGTCTACGGCAACACGGCGGTCATCTCGCTGGACGCCAACGACATCTCCTTCGAGATCCCGGCGAACCTCGGCATCTCCGGCGGCACCCAGACCACGTGGCTCGAGGCGCAGCTGAAGAGGTTCCGCGCCTCGAAGGACGTCGACTTCGTCGTCGTCTTCTTCCACCACTGCGCCTACTGCACCTCCACCGCGCACGCCTCGGAGGGGGGCGTGCGACAGGAGTGGGTGCCGTTGTTCGAGAAGTACACCGTGGACCTGGTCATCAACGGTCACAACCACCAGTACGAGCGTACGGACGTGATCAAGAACAACGCGGTCGTCAAGAAGCTCCCGATCGGCGGCACGGCCTACCCGGAGACCGAGGGCGTGGTGTACGTGACGGCGGGCGCGGCCGGCCGCAGCCTGTACGCGTTCACCGCCCCGCAGTCGTACGAGGGCCACGAGAACGAGGTCGACTCCGTGGCCTCCTTCGTCAACGCCAAGGACGGCAAGCAGAACGAGACGGTCGCCTGGTCGCGGGTGCGCTACCTCGACTACTCGTTCCTCCGCGTCGACGTCACCCCGGCGGCCAGGGGCCGGCTCGCCACCCTGACGGTGCGCGGCATCGCCGAGACCGGCGACCAGGTCGACCACTTCACCGTGGCCCGCAGGGCCAGGTAGCACCGCTCCCGCGCTCGGAAGGCGGGCGCGGGAGCCCGATCAGGCGGTCCTCTGTCCTCTGCCCTCTGTCCTCTGTTCGTGGACGGCTACATCCGCTTGAGGACCGCCTGTTTGGCCAGCGTGAACTCCGACTCGGTCAGGACACCCGTACGGTGCAGCTCCCCGAGCTCCCGCAGCCGCCGCAGCAGCGCGTCGTGGCCGTCCTCCACGGCGGGCGGCAGCTGCCGCGGCACCTGGGGTTCCGTCTTCGGTACGTCGACGGCGGCGGCCGCGGCCGGATGGGCGAGGCGGGCCTGTACGGCGGCCGCGACCAGGGCCATCAGCGGATCCTTCTTGAAGCCCCACAGCTCCACGGCGTTGGGGTCGTACTTCGGGGGCGCCGTGGTGGGGGCGTGCCGCACACCGAAGCGGAGGTGGCCGTTCTCCAGGCCGGCCGCCGGATGCCACTCCACGGCGGTGACCTCGGGCAGTGTGAGGACGCGGGGACCGGCGGCGGCCTTGGCGTCCTCCGTCTTCCAGTTCCACTCCAGGCGGATCCGCTCACCGTCGAAGCTCACGGTGCCGTCCCCGGCGGAGGCCGACAACGGGACGGCGGGGCCCGGCAGCAGATACGTGTCGACCGGGTCGGCCGGCACCTGGTCCAGGAGCAGTGCGTTGCGCACCTCGTCGACGAAGTACTCGGCGACGCCGTACCGGTCGGACTGGACGATCAGCTGGTAGGGGTCGTTCGGCTCGGTCAGCCGCCCGCCGGTGGCGTGCAGCAGCGGGTCGGCGCCGTCGCGCAGCCGCAGTCTCACCCGCCCGGACCTTCTGCCCTGCTCGAACGAGATCCCGGCCAACGCGCCGAGCGGGACGACGAGTTCACCCAGAGCCCGGCGGAACAGGCTGACGTCCTTGTCCCGTCCCGGTGTCAGCCGCAGGGCGTCGCCGTCGAAGACCCACGTGCCGTCCTTCTGGATGATTTCCGCCATGGGGGGATTGTTCCACCCCGGGCCGTTGTGCCCCTGCCGGCGGGCACCCCGCGGGACCGTCCGCGAGGTGCCCGCCGTCCGTGGGGGGCCGGTTACCGGCCCGCGAGGGGGTTGGCCAGGGTGCCGACCAGCTGCAGCGCGCCGGACGGGTCCGCGAGGTCCACCATCTGCCGGTTGTCGCGCAGCTGGAGCCGGTTGAGGCAGGACAGCGCGAACTCCGGGGCGAACAGGTCGTACTGCCGGAACCTGTCGGCGAGTTCGGGCGACCCGTCCTGGTACTCGCGGGTGACCTCGGCGACCGTGTCCCAGAAGTCGTCCTCCGCCAGGACTCCCTCGGCGGCGAGGTTCGCGGCCAGGAAGCGGAAGAAGCAGTCGAAGACGTCCGTGAAGATCGACAGGAGCTTCTTGTCCTCCGGCACCTCGACCCGGATGCGCCGCACCTCGGGCGGCAGCACCGCGTCCGGGTCCATGACCGCGATCTCCTCGGCGATGTCCTTGTAGATCGCGCGCCGCACCACGCCGTCCTTCAGCACCAGGATCACGTTCTCACCGTGCGGCATGTAGACCAGGTCGTAGGCGTAGAAGCTGTGCAGCAGCGGGGTGAGGTACGCCCGCAGGTAGCGGCGCAGCCACTCCCGGGGCGCGAGCCCGGACCGTTCGATCAGCGCGCCCGCGACGGAGGCACCCTCGTGGTCCACGTGGACGAGGGACGCCATCGTCGCCAGCGACTCGCCGTCCTGGAGCGAGGAGACCGGGCTCTCGCGCCAGAGGGCCGCGAGCATCTTCCGGTACGGCGAGTAGCGGTCCGTCGCCGCCTCGTACTCCAGGTGCCGGTAGCCGACCGCCGCCCGCTCGCGGATGATCGTCAGGCCCGTCGACTTCAGGACCGGGTCGTTCGCGATCAGCTGCGCCAGCCAGTCGTTGATCGCCGGGGTGGCCTCCATGTAGGCGGCCGACAGCCCGCGCATGAAGCCCATGTTGAGGACGGACAGCGCCGTCTTGACGTAGTGCTTCCCGGGGTGGGAGCTGTTGAAGAAGGTCCGGATGGACTGCTGGGCCAGGTACTCGTCGTCGCCCTCGCCCAGGCACACGAGGTGACCGCGCGCGACCTCGGCGGCGAAGGTGACGGTGAGCTTGTTCCACCACTGCCAGGGGTGGACGGGTATGAGGAGGTAGTCGTCGGGGTCCAGGCCCCTCTCGCGCAGGGTGGCGGAGAAACGGTCCAGGGCCGCGTCCCCGAGCTCCTCCCGCACGAAGGACTCGTACTCGATGCCGATCCCGGCCGTGAACGCCGCCCGTGAGCGGTGCGCGGCCAGCCACACCAGCCGGACCGGGCTCGCGGTCTCGGGCGCGTACGACAGGTAGTCGTGGATGCCGAAGCCCAGCCGTCCGTTGTTGGCGACGAAGCAGGGGTGGCCCTCGGTCATGCCCGTCTCGATCGCCTGGAAGCCGCTCCTCGCCAGCTCGGCGGACGTGGTCCGCGGTTTGGTGAGCTTGTAGCAGGTGCCGGACAGGGTGGAGGAGATCTCCTCCAGGTAGACCGGCAGGATCTCGTCGCTCAGGCCCAGGGTCTTCCTCAGCTCGACGAAGAAGTCCAGAGCGGCGAGCGGGAGTTCGGCCCCGTCGCGGTGCCGGGTCACGGAGTCCGCGTCGACCTGCCAGTGGTCGAGGGCGTGGCGGGTGGCGGTGAACCGGTAGCGGGTCAGGCCGTCGTCGCTGCGGACGACGTACTGGTCACCGTCCTTCTCGGGGGTGATCAGCCGCTCGTGCGCGAACTCGGCGAGCGCCTTGCGGATCAGCCCGCGGTTGGCCTGCGCCCAGCGCTCGGGGGAGAGGTGGGCCACGGCGTCGGCGAGGGTCATGCCGCCACCTCCGTCGCCGGGACGCCGGGCCTGTCGAAGAAGCGTTCACGGGTGCAGAAGCTCAGCAACGCCTTCTTCTCCGGCTTCTGGATCTCCCGGTCGGGCACGAACCCGACCACTTCGTTCAGGGCGTGCACGGCCGTGTTGGCCACGTCCGGCTCCACGACCACGCGGGCGGTCGCCGGGTCCTCGAAGAGGCGCGCCATCACGGCGGTGATGACGGCACGCGTGAAGCCGTGCTCGGGCGTGTCCGTCGGCGGCACCAGGAAGTGCATCCCGACGTCTCCCGGCCGCGGCTCGTACAGGCCGACCAGCTCGCGGTGGACCGGGTCGTAGTGCTCCATGAGGAAGGCCGGTTCGCCGTCGCGCAGACCGAGCAGAGCGTGGTGGTGCTCGTCGGCCGCGATCTCCATGTACGCGCGCTCGACGTCCTCCAGCCTGGCGTCCTGCATCATCCAGTAGGCCGCCTTGGGGTGGGTGACCCAGGCGTGCAGCAGCTCGGCGTCCTTCAGCGGGTCGAGGGGACGGAAGGTGAAGGTCATACGGAGAACTCCTGGAACGCGATGCTCTTCTCGACCGGGTAGTGGTCGGTGCCGAGCAGCTCACGGATGATGCAGCTGTTGCGGTACGCGCCCATGCCCAGGTCGGGGGACGTGATGCTGTGCGTGTGGACGCCGGCGTTCTGCAGGAACACGCCTCTGCCCGTGACGTCGATCGCGTAGTTGCGGGCGAGGTCGAAGTTGCCGTGGGAGTCGTGGCGCAGCCGGTCGCGGACCGGCTTCAGGAACTCCGGCTCGGCGTACTTGTAGCCGGTGGCGAGGATCAGGCCCAGCGATTCCAGCTCGTAGTCCTTGCCCTGCTCCTCCTGGCGCAGGCCGAGGGTGTACGCGCCGTTCTCGTACCGCGCGCTGTGCAGCGAGGAGTTGGTGAGCAGCCGGGTGGGGACCGGGCCGCCGATGCTCTTCTGGTAGAGCAGGTCGAAGATCTCGTTGATCAGATCCCCGTCGATGCCCTTGAACAGGCCCTTCTGCTCGGCGGTGAGGCGGTAGCGGGTTGTCTCCGGCAGGGCGTGGAAGTAGTCGACGTACTCCGGGGAGGTCATCTCCAGCGTGAGTTTCGTGTACTCCAGCGGGAAGAAGCGCGGGGAGCGGGTGACCCAGTTCAGCCGGTAGCCGTGGACGTCGATCTCGCTGAGCAGGTCGAAGTAGATCTCGGCGGCGGACTGGCCGCTGCCGACCAGCGTGATCGACTCCTTCGCCTGCAGCTCCGCCTTGTGCTGCACATAGCGGGAGTTGTGGATGAAGTCGCCGCCCAGACCCGCGCAGGCCTCAGGGATGTGGGGCGGGGTGCCCGTGCCCAGGACCAGATGCCGGGCGCGGTACGTGTCGCCCGCCTCGGTCCGGACGGCGTACAGCTCCTCGCCCTCGTCGTACGTCACCTCGGCGACCGTGGTGCCGAAGCGGACGCTGCTCAGTCTGTTCGCGGCCCAGCGGCAGTAGTCGTCGTACTCGACGCGCAGCGGGTAGAAGTTCTCGCGGATGTAGAACGAGTACAGCCTGCCCTGCTCCTTGAGGTAGTTGAGGAAGGAGTACGGGGATGTCGGGTCGGCGAGGGTGACCAGGTCCGACATGAACGGGGTCTGGAGGTGGGCGCCGTCGAGGAACATGCCCGCGTGCCACTCGAAGCCGGGCTTCGACTCCAGGAAGACGCCGTCGAGTTCGGCGATGGGCTCGGTGAGGCAGGCCAGGCCGAGGTTGAAGGGTCCGAGCCCGATGCCCACGAAGTCGTAGGTGTTCGCACGGGGTTCAGGAAGCGCGGTCAAGGGACTCTCCCAGGTACTGCTCGGCGTGGCCGGCGATCAGGTCGAGGACGGCGGCGATGTCGGCCGCCGTGGTCTCGGGGTTCAGCAGGGTGAACTTCAGGTAGTGGCGGCCGCCCACCTTGGTGCCGGCGACCACCGCGTCGCCGGAGGCGAACAGGGCCTTGCGGGCGTACAGGTTGGCGCGGTCGATCTCGGCCGGGTCGGTGACGGCTGCCGGGATGTGGCGGAAGACGAGGGTGGACAGGCTCGGCTCCACGACGACGTCGAAGCGCGGGTCGGCGGCCAGCAGCTCCCAGCCCTCCCGCGCCAGGTCGCAGACCTCGTCGAAGAGTTCGCCGATGCCGTCGGCGCCCATCACGCGCAGCGTCATCCACAGCTTGAGCGCGTCGAAGCGGCGAGTGGTCTGCAGGGACTTGTCGACCTGGTTGGGGATGCGTTCCTGCACCATCCGGCGCGGGTTGAGGTACTCCGCGTGATACGTGGCGTGCCGCAGGGTCGCGGCGTCGCGGACCAGCACGGCGGACGAACTGACGGGCTGGAAGAAGGACTTGTGGTAGTCGACGGTGACCGAGTCGGCGCGCTCGATGCCGTCGATGCGGCCCCGGTACTTGCGGGAGGCGAGCAGTCCGCAGCCGTAGGCCGCGTCGACGTGCAGCCAGGCGCCGTGGTGCGAGCACAGTTCCGCGATCTCGGGCAGCGGGTCGATGGAGCCGAAGTCGGTGGTGCCGGCCGTGGCGACGACGGCCATGGGGACCAGGCCCTCCCGCTCGCAGCGCTCCAGCTCGTGGGCGAGCGCGACGGTCTGCATGCGCTTGTCGTGGTCGACGGGGATCGAGACGACGGCGTCCTGGCTCAGGCCGAGCAGCTTCGCGGACTTCTGCACGCTGAAGTGGCTGACCTCGGAGGCGAAGACGCGGAGGGAGGCGAGCGACCGGGACTTCGCCTCCTCGCGGGCCAGGAGCAGCGCCTGGAGGTTGGACTGGGTGCCGCCGGAGGTGAACACGCCGTCGGCGGCCGGGCCGAGGCCGATGCGCGCGGTCGTCCAGTCGATGAGCTTGCGCTCGATGAGGGTGCCGCCGGCCGACTGGTCCCAGGTGTCGAGGGAGGAGTTGACGGCGGACAGGACCGCCTCGCCGAGCAGGGCCGGGATGACGACCGGGCAGTTGAGGTGGGCGAGGTAGCGGGGGTGGTGGAAGTAGACCGCGTCCCGGAGGTAGACCTCTTCGAGCTCGTCCAGGACGGCCGTGGTGTCGTGCAGCGGCCGGTCCAGGTCGATCCGGTCGATGCGGGGAGAGAGGGCGTCGACCGTGACGCCGGTGAACGGTCGGTCTGTGGTGGCGAGTTTGGCCGCCACCCGCTCCACGCCTTCCGTCACGGAGCGGCGGTACTGCTCCGCGGTCGTGTCATTGAGCAGGTGCGAGCGCATGTGGGGGTCCTCCGGTGGGGACAGTCCGTGCGGACGGAAGAGGGCGGAACTCCGACTGAACTTAGGTAAGCCTAACCTAATTTGACGAGCCGGAAACCCGCCTCTTCCGTGACCGGCGTCACTCCGGAACGGCCGTGTCTACTCGGCCTCGCGCAGCTGCTCCTCGCTCAGCCCCTCCCGCCAGTAGCCGACGAAGGTCACCCGGCGGCGGTCGACGCCCCGCTCGCCCACGAAGTGGCGGCGCAGCGCCTTCACGCAGCCGGACTCGCCCGCGATCCAGACGTACGGGCGCTCGGCGGACGGGAGTTGAGCCTCGCGTATCGCCTGCAGGGCCAGGGGGGATTCCGGGGAGCCGGACACGCCGGTCCGGTCGCGCACCAGCCAGGTGATCTCGGCGTCCGCCTCGGTCGTCAGGTCCTGGATGTCCCCGGCGTCCCGCACCTCGAGCCAGACCCGGGCGCGGGTGCCGGCCGGCAGCGACTCGACGATGGCCGAGACGGCCGGCAGGGCGGTCTCGTCGCCCCAGACGAGCACCAGGTCGGTGTCCCGCGGGGGCCGGAAGCGGATCGCCCGGTTGTCCGCGACCGCCGGACCGAGCAGCACCACACGGTCACCGGCGGCGGCTCGCGCGGCCCACCGGGAGGCGGGGCCGGCCTGGCCGGCGGACCCCGGCTGCACGCCGTGCAGCACGAAGTCGATGTCGATCTCGCCGGTGTGCCCGTGCGCGTCGCGGCGCAGCTCCCGCAGCGTGTACGAGCGCATCACCGCCCGCACGTCGTCCGGGAGTTCACGCCACGCCTGCCACCAGCCGTCGCCCAGCTCGATCGGAATGGCGGGCTCGGACTGGCCGGGGTGCGGCAGGAACAGGGACAGGCTCTGGTCGCGTCCGTCGGAGTGGAAGGCGAGCAGGTCGGGTCCGGCGAAGGTGACCCGGACGAGAGACGGGCCGAGCCGCCTCGTCCGCACAACCTGGAGGGAGAAGAAACGGAACGGGGCGGCAACGGCCGTCGTCATGAGAGCTCCTGAGGTTCAGTCAGGGGGCGGGCGGGGAGGTCAGCTGACCTTCTTCGCGTTCTCGAGCGCCACGGCGAGGTTCGTGAGCAGCGGGGTGCACTTGTCGTACGACAGGATCGGCTCGGGGGAGCGTGCGATGACCTGGCCGGCCTTGACGGCGGGCAGCTTCTTCCAGGTGGCCTCGGTGATGTCGGCCGGCTGGATGGTCGAGGAGCGGTCGTCCATCATGATGATGTCGGCGGCGTACTTGTCGACGTTCTCCCAGCTCAGGGACTCGTACCAGCCGCCCCCGACCGCCTTGGACTTCTCCGAGGGCTCGACGAAGTTCACCCCGAGGGCCTTGAAGTACTCCAGGTCGATGGAGAGGTTGGTGCCGGAGACGTAGAAGAGCTCCTGGCTCGCGGAGCCGGCCATCACCTTGATGTCGGGCTTGGCCTTGGCGGCGGCGCGCAGCCGGGTGGCCGCCGCCTCGAACGTCTTCTTGGCGTCGGTGACCTTGGCGGCCGTCATGTCGGCGCCCAGCGACTCGGCGAGCTCCCACATGCGCTGCAACGGCGCGGTGAGCTGACGGTCGTAGACGGAGATGCCGACGCTGGGGGCCAGCTTGGCGATCTTGTCCTTGGAGGCCTCGGGGACGTACCAGAGGGTGCCGGCGCCGTCGAACATCGTGGAGATGAGGACCTGCGGGGCGAGCGCCGCGTACTTCTCGACGCTGAACTGGTCCCAGGCGTTGCCGAGGATGGTCACCTTGCTGATGTCCATGTCGCCGGCCTGGACGTCGGCCTTGCCGTCGGTGGTCCTGGTCGGACCGAAGACGCCCTTGACCGGGATGCCGTAGTCGAACAGGGCGGCGGCGACGCCGGTGAAGGCGACGATGTCCGACGGAACCTTGTCCAGCTTCACGGTCGTGCCGCGGTCGTCCTTGAACGTCCACGGCCCCGAGGCGGCGGCCGTGGTCCGCTCGCCCGAACCACCGCTCGTGTCTTTGTCGTCACCGCAGGCCGCGAGCGCGGCACCGAGGCCGAGGGCGCCGCCCGCGGCGAGGATTCCGCGGCGGGTGAAGTGGGTGGCACGGGCGTTGGGCATGAGTGTGCTGCTTTCGAACGGGGCGGAGCGCCCGCCGGACAAGTCCAACGAAGGTTAGCCTAACCTCAGCAACTGTCCATAGGGCGGGCGGGTCTCCACCCGGGCGCACGGGCCGGCGGCCGCCGGCCGGACGCCGGTCACCCGCGCGCGACGACGAGCCCTCGTCCTCAGCCCGTCAGGCCCAACTCCCTTGCGATCAGCATCCGCTGGACCTCGCTCGTGCCCTCGCCGATCTCCAGGATCTTGGAGTCGCGCCACATCCGGGCCACCGGGTACTCGTTCATGAAGCCGTAGCCGCCGTGGACCTGGGTGGCGTCACGGGCGTTGTCCACGGCGACCGTGGACGAGTACAGCTTCGCCAGCGCCGCCTCCTTCTTGAAGGGGTCGCCGGCCACCAGCCGGGAGGCCGCGTCGCGCCAGGCGAGGCGGGCGGTGTGGGCCTTCATCTCCATGTCGGCGATCTTGAACTGGATGGCCTGGTTCGCCCCGATCGGGCGGCCGAAGGCCTGCCGCTCCTTGGCGTACCGCACCGACTCGTCCACGCAGCCCTGGGCCAGGCCCGTCGCCAGCGCCGCGATGGCGATCCGGCCCTCGTCGAGGATGCGCAGGAACTGCGCGTAGCCGCGGCCCTCCTGGCCGAGCAGGTTCGCCGCCGGGACCCGGACGTCCTGGAAGGACAGCTCCCGGGTGTCCGAGGCGTTCCAGCCGACCTTGGAGTAGGGGGCGGCGACCGTGAAGCCGGGCGTGCCGGACGGGACGATGATCGCGGAGATCAGCGGCCTGCCGTCCGGCTTGCGGCCGGTGACCGCCGTGACGGTGACCAGAGCCGTGATGTCGGTGCCCGAGTTGGTGATGAAGCACTTGGTGCCGTTGATCACCCACTCGTCCGTGTCGGGGTCGAGGCGGGCCGTCGTACGCGTCGCGCCCGCATCCGAGCCGCCGTCCGGCTCGGTCAGTCCGAACGCGCCGAGGATCTCGCCCGAACACAGCCGGGGCAGCCACTCCCGCTTCTGCGCCTCCGTGCCGAAGAGATGGACCGGCATGGCGCCCAGCGAGACACCCGCCTCCAGGGTGATGGCGACCGACGAGTCGACCCGGGCGAGTTCCTCCAGGGCGATGCCGAGGGCGAGGTAGTCACCGCCCATCCCGCCGTACTCCTCGGGGAACGGCAGCCCGAACAGGCCCATGCGGCCCATCTCGCGGACGATCTCGTACGGGAACTCGTGCCGCTCGTAGAAGTCGCCGATCTTCGGGGCGACGACGTCGTGCGCGAACTCCTCGACCGTGCGGCGGAGTTCTTCGAGCTCGGGGGAGAGGCGGTGGTCCATTTCGGGTCACTGCTCCTTGTGGGAGAGGGCTTTGACGGTGCGGGACGGGCTGGGTCGGCCCAGTTGGTCGGCCATCCACACGCTGGTGGCGGTGAGACGGCCGAGGTCGACCCCGGTGTCGATGCCGAGGCCCTGGAGCATCCACACGAGGTCTTCGGTGGCGAGGTTGCCGGTCGCGGACTTCGCGTACGGGCAGCCGCCGAGGCCGCCCGCGGAGGCGTCGACGGTCGTGACGCCGTACTGCAGCGCGGCCAGGGTGTTCGCGAGCGCCTGGCCGTAGGTGTCGTGGAAGTGCACGCCGAGCGCGCCGGCGTCGACGCCCTGTTCGCCCAGCGCGGTGAGGAGGCCGAGGACGTGCCCCGGGGTCGCCACGCCGATGGTGTCGCCCAGGCTCAGCTCGTCGCAGCCCAGGTCCAGCAGGGCCCGGCACACCCGGACGACCTGGGCGACGGGGACCGCGCCCTCCCACGGGTCGCCGAAGCACATGGAGAGATAGCCGCGCACGTGCACGCCCTCGGCCTTCGCCCGGGCCACCACCGGCTCGAACATCGCCAGTGCCTCGTCCACCGTGCGGTTGAGGTTGGCCTTCGCGAAGGACTCGGTGGCGCTGGCGAAGACGGCGACCCGGCGGGCACCCAGGGCCAGCGCGCGGTCGAGCCCGCGTTCGTTCGGCACCAGGACCGGCAGCGCCGCCTCCAGATCGCTCACCAGTGGGAACAGCTGCTCCGCGTCGGCGAGTTGGGGCACCCACTTCGGGTGGACGAAGCTGGTCGCCTCGATCGTGGTCAGCCCCGCGCCGGCGAGGCGGCGGACGAACTCCGCCTTCACCGCCGTCGGCACGGTCGACTTCTCGTTCTGCAGGCCGTCGCGGGCGCCCACCTCGTGGATGCGTACCCGCGCGGGCAGGCCCGGGGCCGGTACGACCATGGGAAGTGTCACTGGTCCTCCTCCACGGGGGCGATGACGGCCAGGACCTGGTCCATGGCGACGGTCGTGCCCGCGGTCACGTCCAGGTGGGCGACGGTGCCGGCGTGCGGCGCGGAGATGACGTGCTCCATCTTCATCGCCTCGACCACCAGCAGGCTCTGGCCCGCGACCACCTCGTCGCCGACGGCGACCTTGACGACCGTGACCGTGCCGGGCATGGGCGCGGTGAGCGAGTCGGCGCCCGCGTGCGCCCCCCGGGTGAGGGACGCGGCCACCGGGTCGTGGTCACGCACGTGCCACGCGTCGCCGTCGCGGCCCAGCCAGGTGCCGTCCGGAGTCGCGGCGAAGGTGTGGGTGACACCGTCGAGCCGACAGGTGAACCGGGCGTCCCCGCCCGGCCGCGGGGGCGGGCCCCCGACCCCGCGCCACGGGGTGCCCTTGCCGTCCAGCAGTACCTCGGCCCCGCCGTCCGCGGTGTCGCGCAGGCGGACGGTCACCGGGTCGTGTCCCGGTACGTGCAGGTGGTGGGCGGTCCACGCGTGCTCGCCGCCCAGCCGCCAGCCGTCCGCGACCGAGAACGGATCGACCCATCCCGCACCGCGCGCGGGGGCGAGCGCGGCCTGACGCAGCAGCGCCGCCGCCGCGTAGACCTCGCCCGGCACCTCGGCGGTCACGAGCGTGTCGACCTCCCGCTCGACCAGCCCCGTGTCCAGCTCTCCCGCCAGCACCGACGGGTGCGCGAGCAGCCGCCGCAGGAACCCGGCGTTGGTGGGGACGCCCAGGACGACCGTCTCCGCGAGCGCCGCCCGGAGCTTCCTGAGCGCGGTCTCCCGGTCCGGGCCGTACGCGATCACCTTGGACAGCATCGGGTCGTACAGGCTGCCGACCTCGGTGCCCTCGCTGAGCCCGGAGTCGGTGCGGACACCGTCACCCTGGGGTTCGCGCAGCCCGAGCACCGTGCCGCCCGAGGGCAGGAAGCCGCGGGAGGGGTCCTCGGCGCAGACGCGGGCCTCCACGGCGTGCCCGGTGAAGGTCACGTCCGCCTGCGCCCAGGGCAGCCGCTCACCGGACGCCACCCGCAGCTGCCACTCGACCAGGTCCAGGCCGGTGACCAGTTCGGTGACCGGGTGCTCCACCTGGAGGCGGGTGTTCATCTCCATGAAGAAATACGAGGAGGGGTCGCCGCCGGGGACGATGAACTCCACCGTGCCCGCGCCCCGGTAGGCGCAGGAGCGGGCCGCCTGGACCGCCGCCTCGCCCATCGCGGCGCGGGTCGGCCCGTCGAGGAGGACGCTCGGCGCCTCCTCGACGACCTTCTGGTGCCGGCGCTGGAGGGAGCACTCGCGCTCGCCCAGGTGGATCACGTTGCCATGGCCGTCGGCCAGGATCTGGATCTCGATGTGACGGGGCCGGTCCACCCACCGCTCGACGAGGAGCGTGTCGTCGCCGAAGGAGGCGCGGGCCTCGCGGCGGGCGGCGCCGATCTCGTCGGCGAGAGCCGCGGGGTCCCGCACCAGGCGCATGCCCTTGCCGCCACCGCCGGCACTCGGCTTCAGCAGGACCGGCATGCCGATCTCCCGGGCGGCGTCGGCGAGTTCGGCGTCGGTGAGCCCGCTGCCGCTGGAGCCCGGCACGACCGGCACCCCGGCCGCCCGCACCGTCTCCTTGGCGCGGATCTTGTCGCCCATGAGGGAGATCGCCTCGGCGGACGGCCCGACGAAGACCAGCCCGGCGTCGGCGCAGGCGCGCGCGAAGCCGGCGTTCTCCGCCAGGAAGCCGTATCCGGGGTGGACGGCCTGGGCGCCCGTGCGCTCGGCCGCCTCCAGCAGCCGCCGCACCGACAGATAGCTCTCCGCCGCCGGCGCCGGACCGATCCGTACCGCCGTGTCGGCCTCCCGGACGTGCCGGGCGTCGGCGTCCGCGTCGGAGAAGACGGCCACCGAGCGCACGCCCAGCGAGCGCAGCGTGCGGATGACGCGCACGGCGATCTCGCCCCGGTTGGCCACGAGCACTGTGTCAAACATGAGTCCCCTCCTCACATCCGGAAGACGCCGAACCGCGGCTCGCCCAGCGGCGCGTTCGCGCACGCGGTCAGGGCGAGCCCCAGCACCGGACGGGTCTCCAGCGGATCGATCACACCGTCGTCCCACAGGCGCGCGGTGGCGTAGTAGGCGTTGCCCTGGCGCTCGTACTGCGCGCGGACCGGGTCCTTGAAGGCCTCTTCGTCCTCGGCGGGCCAGGACTCCCCGCGCGCCTCCAGCTGGTCCCGCTTGACGGTCGCGAGGACCGAGGCGGCCTGCTCGCCGCCCATGACGGAGATCTTGGCGCCCGGCCACATCCACAGGAAGCGCGGCGAGTACGCCCGGCCGCACATCGAGTAGTTGCCCGCGCCGTAGGACCCGCCGACCACCACCGTCAGCTTGGGCACGCGCGTGCAGGCCACCGCCGTGACCATCTTGGCGCCGTGCTTCGCGATGCCGCCGGCCTCGTAGTCCCTGCCGACCATGAAGCCCGAGATGTTCTGCAGGAACACCAGCGGGATTCCGCGCTGGTCGCACAGCTCGATGAAGTGGGCGCCCTTCTGGGCGGACTCGGAGAAGAGGATGCCGTTGTTGGCGACGATCCCGACCGGGTGGCCGTGGATCCGGGCGAAGCCGGTGACCAGGGTCTGCCCGAACTCGGCCTTGAACTCGGAGAAGCGGGAGCCGTCGGCCACGCGCGCGATGATCTCGCGCACGTCATAGGGGGTGCGGGAGTCGACCGGCACCGCGCCGTACAGCCCGAACGGGTCCGCCTTCGGCTCGACGGGCGCCGTCACCTCCCAGGGCAGCAGGCCCCGCGCGGGAAGCGTGGCGACGATGTTCCGCACGATCCGCAGCGCGTGCGCGTCGTCCTCGGCGAGGTGGTCGGTGACGCCCGACACGCGCGCGTGGACCTCACCGCCACCCAGTTCCTCGGCGGTCACGACCTCACCGGTGGCGGCCTTCACCAGCGGCGGCCCGCCGAGGAAGATCGTGCCCTGGCCGCGGACGATGACGGCCTCGTCGCTCATGGCCGGGACATACGCCCCGCCGGCCGTGCAGGAGCCGAGCACGGCCGCGATCTGCGGGATGCCGGCGCCCGACATCCGGGCCTGGTTGTAGAAGATCCGCCCGAAGTGCTCGCGGTCCGGGAACACCTCGTCCTGCATGGGCAGGAAGGCTCCGCCCGAGTCGACCAGGTAGAGACAGGGGAGACGGTTCTCGAGAGCGACCTCCTGCGCGCGCAGGTGCTTCTTCACCGTCATCGGGTAGTAGGTGCCGCCCTTGACGGTGGCGTCGTTGGCGACGATCACGCACTCGCGGCCGCTGACCCGGCCGATCCCGGCGATGACCCCGGCGGCCGGGGCCTGTCCGTCGTACATCCCGTCGGCGGCCAGGGGTGCCAGCTCCAGGAAGGGGGAGCCGGGGTCGAGCAGCGTGTCCACGCGGTCGCGCGGCAGCAGCTTCCCGCGCGCGGTGTGCCGGGCCCGGGCCTTCTCACCGCCGCCCAGCCGGGCCGCGGCCAGCTTGCCGCGCAGCTCCTCGACGAGGGCGCGGTGCGCCTCCTCGTTGGCCCTCCAGGCCTCCGACGCGGGATCGGCCGCGCTCTGGAGCTCCGGTGCCTCTTGCATCCTGCGGTCCCCTCACCCAGCGATCGACTGTTAATGAGCGTTAACCATTT
Source organism: Streptomyces sp. NBC_00289 (assembly GCF_041435115.1). Classification (NCBI taxonomy): domain Bacteria; kingdom Bacillati; phylum Actinomycetota; class Actinomycetes; order Kitasatosporales; family Streptomycetaceae; genus Streptomyces; species Streptomyces sp. NBC_00289. The sequence continues at coordinate 6,429,224 of NZ_CP108046.1, forward strand.
CCTTCAGGTTAACGACCGCTAACCTCCCTGTCTAGAATTGCTTCCATGACCACCAGAACCGACGCTCCCACCCGGCGCGAGCAGATCCTCAAGGAGGCCGCCCGGCTGTTCGCCGAGCGTGGTTTCCACGGCGTCGGCGTCGACGAGATAGGCGCCGCGGTCGGCATCAGCGGGCCGGGTCTGTACCGGCACTTCGCCGGCAAGGACGCGATGCTGGCCGAACTGCTGGTCGGCATCAGTGGCCAGCTGCTGACCGGCGCGAAGCGCCGCCTCCAGGAGGCCCGTCAGGCGGCGGACCCCGAGGCGGCCCTCGACTCGCTCATCGAGGGCCACATCGACTTCGCCCTCGATGACCGGCCTCTGATCACCCTGCACGACCGCGAGCTGGACCGCCTCCGGGACACCGACCGCAAGCTGGTGCGGCAGTTGCAGCGGCAGTACGTGGAGCTGTGGGTGGAGGTGGTCCGCGAGGTGGACCCGGGCCTCACCGAACCCGCGGCCCGCTCGGCGGTCCACTCGGTGTTCGGGCTGCTGAACTCCACCCCCCACCTGGGCCGCCCCGGCGCGCTCCCCGGCCGCGCGGGCACCGCGGCCCTGCTGCACCGCATGGCGAGGGGAGCCTTCGCGGCCGCCGGAGAGTGACGAGCGTTACGGCATCGCCCTGCCCCGATCCTCTGGACGCGTCTGCCTACCCGCCGGTACGGTTAATGAGCAAGCGCTTAGCCATGGGGACCGCAATCACGCATTGAGCAACCCCCACGGCGAGCAACCACGTACGCGAGAGCGGCGCCGGTTTAGGCGCAAGGAAGGGTGGCGGCGGTGCGCCGTACGGTGTTCAACGAGGACCACGAGGCGTTCCGGGAGACCCTCCGGGCCTTCATCGAGGCCGAGGTCGTCCCGGTCTACGACGAGTGGTTCGCCGCCGGCCAGGCGCCGCGCGACTTCTACTACAAGCTCGCCGAGCTCGGTGTCTTCGGCATCCGCGTCGACGAGGAGTTCGGCGGCGCCGGCATCGACTCGTACAAGTTCGAAGCCGTCATGTACGAGGAGACCGCCCGCGCGGGCGTCCAGTTCGGCGGCTCCGGCGTGCACGTGCTGCTCGGCCTGCCGTACATCAAGATGCTCGCCACCGACGAGCAGAAGAAGCGCTTCCTGCCGAAGTTCGTCTCCGGCGAGGAGATGTGGGCCCTCGCGATGACCGAGCCGGGCACCGGCTCCGACCTCGCCGGCATGAAGACCACCGCCAAGCTCTCCGAGGACGGCACGCACTACGTCCTCAACGGCTCCAAGACCTTCATCACCGGTGGCGTCCACGCCGACCGCGTGATCGTCTGCGCCCGCACCTCCGCGCCGACCGCCGAGGACCGCCGCTTCGGCATCTCCCTGTTCGCCGTGGACACCAAGGCCGAGGGCTACTCCATCGGCCGCAAGCTCGACAAGCTCGGCCTGAAGACGTCCGACACCGCCGAGCTCGCCTTCGTCGACGTGAAGGTTCCCGTCGAGGACCTCCTCGGCGAGGAGAACAAGGGCTTCTACTACCTCGGTCACAACCTGGCCTCCGAGCGCTGGGGCATCGCCTTCGGCGCCTACGCCCAGGCCAAGGCCGCGGTCCGGTTCGCCAAGGAGTACGTCCAGGAGCGCACGGTCTTCGGCAAGTCCGTCGCCTCGTTCCAGAACACCAAGTTCGAGCTGGCCGCCTGCCAGGCCGAGGTGGACGCGGCGGAGGCCGTCGCCGACCGCGCGCTCGAAGCCCTCGACGCGGGCGAGCTCAGTGCCGCCGAGGCCGCCAGCGCCAAGCTGTTCTGCACCGAGGTCGCGCACCGTGTCATCGACCGCTGCCTCCAGCTGCACGGCGGCTACGGCTTCATGAACGAGTACCCGATCGCCCGCCTGTACGCGGACAACCGTGTCAACCGTATCTACGGCGGCACCAGCGAGATCATGAAGTCGATCATCGCGAAAAACATGGGTCTGTAAGGTCCGCGAAATTCCCCCCCGGTAGAACTGAGCCCATGAGCCAGGCACTACTCGATCTCCTCGATCTGCTCGACCTGGAGCCGATCGAGGAGAACATCTTCCGCGGCCAGTCGCGGTCCGCCGTCGTCCCCCGGGTCTTCGGCGGACAGGTCGCGGCCCAGGCGCTGGTCGCCGCCGGGCGGACCGTCCCCGCGGACCGCCACGCCCACTCGCTGCACGCGTACTTCCTGCGCCCCGGCGATCCCGGCGCGCCCATCGTCTACAACGTCGACCGGCTTCGCGACGGTCGCTCCTTCACCACCCGCCGGGTGGTCGCCGTCCAGCACGGCAAGCCGATCTTCGGCCTGTCGGCGTCCTTCCAGACGTACGAGGACGGCCTCGACCACCAGGCCCCGATGCCGTCCGCGCCGGACCCGGTGACGCTGCCCACCTCCCGGGAGCGGCTGCGCGGCTACGACCACCTCCCGGCGGAGGTGGTGGAGAAGTTCATCGAGGCGCGCGAGGCGATCGACCTGCGCTACGTCGAGGAACCGCCGTACGGCGAGTTCGGCCGGCCCCGCGAGCCCCGCTCACAGGTGTGGTTCCGCACCAACGGCAAGCTCGAGGGCGCCGTCGACGCACCCCTGCTGCACGTCGTCCTCGCCACGTACGTCTCCGACATGACCCTCCTGGACTCCGTCCTGCTCGCGCACGGCCGCGGCGGCTGGGCCGTCGGCGACGTCGTCGGGGCCTCGCTGGACCACGCCATGTGGTTCCACCGGCCGTTCCGCGCCGACGAATGGCTGCTCTACGACCAGGAGTCGGCGTCGGCCTACGGCGGTCGTGGCCTCGGCCAGGCCCGCATCTACACGCAGGACGGCCGGCTCGCGATCTCCGTCGTCCAGGAGGGCTTGGTCCGCGTCCCCCGGGAAGACTGACAGGCATGGCAGCAGCGCAGGCGGAACCGACGCAGGAACAGGGCGGCGGCGAGAGCACCTTCACGGTGATCGTCGCCGCCGTCGCCAATCTCGGCATCGCGCTCGCGAAGGCGGTGGCCGGCGTCATCAGCGGATCCAGCGCGATGCTCTCGGAGGCCGCGCACTCCGTCGCCGACACGGTCACCGAGGTCCTGCTGCTGACCGCCCTCAAACGCAGCGCGAAACCGGCCGACGAGGACCACCCGCTCGGTTACGGCCCCGAGCGATACATCTGGGCCATGCTCGCCGCCGTCGCCACCTTCGTCGGCGGCGCGGTCTTCTCCCTCTACGACGGCATCCACACCCTGGTCGCGGGCGAGGAACTCGGCGACCCCCTCGTCTCGTACATCGTGCTCGCCGTCGCCTTCCTGCTGGAGGGCTACTCCCTGCGCACCGGCATCCGGCAGGCGCGCGGCGAGGCGGCCAGGGCCCGCGTGCCCTTCGGGCGCTATCTGCGATACACGCCCGACACCGCGGTGAAGGCCGTCGTCCTGGAGGACTCCGCCGCCCTCGTCGGTCTCGTCCTCGCCGCGGGCGGACTGCTCGGCGGGCAGCTCACCGGATCGGGGGCGTGGGACGGAACCGCCTCGCTCCTCATCGGCGTACTCCTGCTGTACGTCGCCTGGGTGCTCGGCCGCTCCAACGCCGAACTGCTCATCGGGCGGCCGCTGCCCCGGCCCGTGCGGGAGCGGATCCGGGCGGAACTGCTCGCGGTCGAGCACATCGAGGCCGTCCTGGAGCTGACCACGCTCGTGCAGGGCCCGAGCGAAGCCCTCGTGGCCGCCAAGGTCGACTTCCGGGACGTGTCCACGGCCGCCCAGATCGAATGGGCCTGCGAGCAGGCCGAGCAGCGGCTGCGGGAGGTCGTCCCCGCGGTGAGCCGGGTCTACCTGGACCCGACGCCCGGATACGCGCAGCGGCGCGCGGAGGGCCTCAATCCCTGGCCGTGACCGGCCGCCCTCGGCTTGGATGGGGGCATGACCGTCATGGACACGGAAGAGTCATGGAACCCGCGCGGCGGACGCCTCCGGACCGCCTTCCCGGAGGCGGTCCGGGTCGCCTCCGGACTGCTCGCCGAACCGGCCGTCGCCGCGGCCTGGGACCGGCCCAGCGCCCTGCCGGACTTCACCGTCGGCGGCCTCGCCGCGCACCTCGCCGGGCAGGAACTCGCCCTGCCCGGCCTGCTCGCGGGGCCGGACCCCGCCCAACCGCTGATCTCCCTGCGGGAGTACTACACGCAGCGGGTGACCTGGCTGGACGCCGGCGTCGACGGAGCCGTCAACATCCGGATCCGCAAGGGCGGCGAGGCCAGGGCGGCGGACGGACCCGAAGCGCTCCTCGCCCGCCACCGGGAGGCGGTCGGACAGGTGGAGGCCGAGCTGCCGGGCGTGCGTGCCGGGCGGCCGGTCCGGATGGACACGTGGGGCGACTGGTCCCTCGACCTCGACGACCTCCTGCTCACCCGGCTGATGGAAGTCGTCGTCCACACCGACGACCTGGCCGTCAGCGTCGGACTGCCCACCCCGCGGTTCCCCGAGCGGGTGACCGCACCCGTCGTCGACCTGCTGGTCCGCCTGGCCGTCCACCGCCACGGCACCACCGACGTGATCCGCGCCCTCGCCCGCGCCGAACGCGCCCCCGCGTCGATCGCCGGGATCTGACACCTCGGCCCGGCACCAGCGCCGCCTGCCTCGGCACTAGCTCTGCGTGAGTCCGGCCTCCGCCAGCAGGTACGCCGTCATCGGGTCGTAGTGGCGCGGGCTGAGCACGTGGTCGTCGAGGGGGACCGTCACCTGGACGGTGCCCTCCGCCTCGGCGAGGAACAGGGCCGGGTCGTTGCAGTCGGCGTAGCCCACCGAGTCCACGCCGTGCCGGCCGGCGTACCCGGCCCAGCCGTGGTCGGCGACGACCAGGTCGGGCAGCGGGCGCTCCGCGCGCTCCAGGGCGGTGAGGATGGCCTTCATCGGCTCGCCGGAGTGCGTGTGCCACAGCGTGGCGCCGTGCTCGAGCACCGCCACGTCCGCGAACTGCATGACGTACCCCTCGTCCGTCTGCAGCCCGTCCGGGATCACGACGATCTCGCAGCCGGCCGCGCGCAGGGCGGCGGCCGTGGCACGGTGCACGTCGAGGAGGCCGCCCGGGTGACCGGTGGCGAAGAGGACCCGCTGCTGCCCGTCGGCGGCCTTGCGCAGCCGCCCCGCCATGCGCTGCAGCGCGTCGACGGTCAGCTCGGGGTCGATGGTGTCCTGGCCGAACCGGTACTCGGGGTCGTCGTTCACGCCGACCCGCTCCGCCATCACCGCGAGCACGTCCTGCTCGTCGGTCCAGCGGTCGCCGAGCTCCAGGCCGAGCCAGAAGTTGCGGACGCCGTTCGCGAGCTGGCGGTAGTGGGAGAGGTTGTTCTCGCGGGGCGTCGCGACATCGCCCGCGATGCGGGTCCGTACGAGGTGGTCGACGAGCTCGGCGCGGCTGGGTGTCCCGGGTATCGGCATGGTTCCCATTGTGAGGCAGGCGACTGTGCGGGTCCCCGGCGTCCCGCACGCTGGGACGTGTGTCACTGGTCCTCTTGACGCAGGGCGAACCACAGCTCCATGCGTACGTCCGGGTCGTCCAGGTCCGTGCCGAGGAGGGCCGCGCAGCGGGCGATCCGCTGCCGGACGGTGTTGCGGTGGACGGACAGGGCGACCGCCGTGCGGTCCCAGCCGCCGTGCAGGGAGAGCCAGGTGCGCAGGGTCTCGGTGAGGGCGGGAGACGCGGTGATGGGGGCGAGGACGGCACGGGCGTGGGCCTCGGCCTCGTCCCGGGGGACCAGCGCGGCGAGGCCGGGGCGGGCGCCGTGGCGGACCAGCGCCGTGCGGCCGGCGCGGGCCCGGGCCAGGGCGCGGGCCGCCCGGGCGTCGGCGGCCGGCCACTCCGGCGGGGCGGCGGCGTCGCTGACCCCGAGCGTCCAGCCGGGCTGCGGCTCCGGTTCGCGGTCGGCCGGGACGAGGACCCGTACGAGGTCCTGTGCCAGGTCGATCAGTGGGGAGCCGAGGGCCGCGCCCAGGGCGGCGGCGGCCACGGCGTCGGGAGCCCGGGCGTCCGGACGGGCGGCGTGCACGACGAGCCACCGCTCCCCGCCGAGCAGCGGCGCGACCGTCTCCGGCGCGGCGCCGAGCAGCAGCCGGACCAGTGCGGACGACCGGGCCGCACCCGCGCCGCCCCGGTGCTCGCCGGTCAGCAGCGAGAGCAGGACGGCGGCGACCGAGGCGATCGTGTGATCCCCCGCCTCCCGCCCCGCCACCGCGACCCCGAGCACGAACCCCTGCCCGCTACCGAGCGCGTAGGCGGCGAGACGCGTGCCGCCGACGGTGTCGGTGGCGGAGGCGGGACCCGTGTCGGCCGGCGTTCCCGCGTCGGCCCGCGCACCCGCCTCGGCCCACGCCCCCGCCTTCGCCGGGGCGCCGGGACGCGCCGGGCCGCCCTGATGTGTCGGTCGTACCACCCGGGCCAGCGCGGCCAGCGCTTCCGCCGCCTCGGGTTCCGGGTGTCGTCCCGCCGAGGCGAGCTCGGCTCCTTCCGGGTCGTACAGGACGGTCCGGCCGCCCAGGCGTTGGGCGAGGCGGCGCAGGACCGACGGGACCGGGTCGGGGCCGGAGGCCGCGGCCGCCAGGCTCTGCTGGGCGGCCGTGACGCGGCGCAGTTCCGCCAGGCGGGCCTGGGCCATGAGCTGCCAGACCGCACGGGCCACGCCGGAGAAGGTGGTCTGCGGCGGCACTTCCAGGAGCGGGAGCCCGTACGCGTCGCAGGCCGCGGCCAGCGCCCGCGGCACCGTGTCGTGCACCGGGGCCAGGCCGAAGCCGAGGGCCGCGCCGCCCGCCGCCACGATCCTGGAGACGTAGTCGTCGAAGTACGTCCCCGGTCCCGGCCTCGCTCGACCGGAGGAACCCTCGTCGGCGGCCGCCGCATCCGGGATGTGCACGCCGGCCGTCAGCAGCAGTTCACCGCCGAGCAGGTACGGGTACGGGTCCGCCATCTCCGAGGTGTGCGCCCAGTGGATCACCACGTCCGGATCCGCCGGCCCGGCGATGTGGCGCAGGGCGAGGTCCTCGCGGGCCAGCAGGGCCGCGAGGGGTACGGGCGGGGTGGGCGGAACGGCGGGGTCCGGCATGGTGGACGTTCCTTCCATCCAGAGCACCGGGAATGGATGAAACGTACACTTCGCAGTCGCTTTCCGGCCACCTATGTCGGTCCCGACCGGCAGCCACGGGTACGGGCGGATGTCCCCGTGAACCGCTGCCGACCGTCCCCGGTATCTGCACGACACGCCACCGAGAGTGCGCGAAGGAGGGCCCCATGGCCGTCGACTACACAGTGATCGTCGTCTACCTGGCCGGCATGCTGGCCGTGGGCTGGTGGGGCATGCGCCGCGCCAGGTCCAAGAGCGAGTTCCTCGTGGCCGGCCGCCGGCTCGGGCCCGCGATGTACTCCGGGACCATGGCGGCCATCGTCCTCGGCGGCGCCTCCACCATCGGCGGCGTGGGCCTGGGCTACCAGTACGGGCTGTCCGGGGCCTGGATGGTCTTCACCATCGGCCTGGGCCTGCTGGCGCTGAGCGTCTTCTTCTCCGCCCGCATCGCCCGCCTCAAGGTCTACACCGTCTCCGAGATGCTCGACCTGCGCTACGGCGGCCGGGCGGGCGTCATCTCCGGCGTCGTCATGTGGGCGTACACGCTGATGCTCGCGGTGACCTCCACCATCGCGTACGCCACGATCTTCGACGTCCTCTTCGACATGAACCGGACCGTCGCGATCGTCCTCGGCGGCTCGATCGTCGTCGCCTACTCCACGCTCGGCGGCATGTGGTCCATCACGCTCACCGACATGGTGCAGTTCGTCGTGAAGACCGTCGGCGTGCTGCTCCTGCTGCTGCCGATCGCGGTGGTCCGGGCCGGCGGCTTCTCCGAGATGCGGGCGAAACTGCCCACCGAGTACTTCGACCCGCTGGGCATCGGCGGCGAGACGATCTTCACCTACGTGCTGATCTACACCTTCGGCATGCTCATCGGCCAGGACATCTGGCAGCGCGTGTTCACCGCCCGCGGCGACCGGACCGCCAAGTGGGGCGGCACCGTCGCCGGCACCTACTGTCTCGTCTACGCCCTCGCCGGCGCCGTCATCGGCACCGCCGCCAAGGTGCTCTACCCCAAGCTCACCAGCCCCGACGACGCCTTCGCGACCATCGTCAAGGACGAACTGCCCGTCGGCGTCCGAGGTCTGGTGCTCGCCGCCGCCCTGGCCGCCGTGATGTCGACGTCCTCCGGCGCGCTCATCGCCTGCGCGACCGTCGCCAACAACGACATCTGGTCGCGGCTGCGCGGAGCGGTCCGGCCGGCCGCCGTGCCCGCCGAGGACGCGCGGGACGAGGTCAGGGACAACCGGGTGTTCATCCTGGTGATGGGCCTCGCCGTGATCGGCACGGCGATCGCCCTCAACAACGTCGTCGAGGCGCTGACCGTGGCGTACAACCTGCTCGTCGGCGGTCTGCTCGTGCCGATCCTGGGCGGGCTGCTGTGGCGGCGCGGCACCGTGCAGGGCGCCCTGGCCGCCGTCACCGTCGGCGGTCTCGCGGTGATCGGCCTGATGGCGGGCTACGGCATCCTCGCCAACGAACCCGTCTACTACGGGCTGCTGTCCTCCCTGGCCGCCTACGTCGTCGTGTCCCTGGCGACCCGGCCGACCGACGCGGCCGTCCTCGCCGCCTGGCGCGAGCGGCTCGCCGGCCGGACTCCCGAACGCGTATCCGAACCGGTGCCGGCTTCCCAGTAAAGTCGTCAGAAGACGCAGTACATACGCGATGAAGCGTAGGAAAGAAGGCAGTTCCCCATGAGCAGCAACGAGACGCCCCGCGGCCCCGTCGACTCCTCCCGCATCCCGCGCTACGCCGGACCCGCGACCTTCGCCCGGCTGCCGCGACTGGACGAGGTCGGCCGCGCCGACGTCGCCGTGATCGGTGTGCCGTTCGACTCGGGCGTCTCCTACCGGCCGGGCGCCCGCTTCGGCGGCAACGCGATCCGCGAGGCGTCCCGGCTGCTGCGCCCCTACAACCCGGCCCAGGACGCGTCCCCCTTCGCGCTGGCGCAGGTCGCGGACGGCGGCGACATCGCCGTGAACCCGTTCGACATCCACGAGGCCGTCGACACCGTCGAGGCCGCCGCCGACGACCTGCTCGGCACGGGCGCCCGCCTGATGACCCTGGGCGGCGACCACACCATCGCGCTGCCGCTGCTGCGCTCCGTGGCGAAGAAGCACGGCCCGGTAGCCCTGCTCCACTTCGACGCGCACCTCGACACCTGGGACACCTACTTCGGCGCCGAGTACACGCACGGGACCCCGTTCCGCCGCGCGGTCGAGGAGGGCATCCTCGACACCTCCGCGCTCTCCCACGTCGGCACCCGCGGCCCGCTGTACGGCAAGCAGGACCTCACCGACGACGAGAAGATGGGCTTCGGCATCGTCACCTCCGCGGACGTCTACCGCCGGGGCGCCGACGAGGTCGCCGACCAGCTGCGCCAGCGCATCGGCGACCGCCCGCTGTACATCTCCATCGACATCGACTGCCTCGACCCGGCGCACGCGCCCGGCACGGGCACGCCGGAGGCGGGCGGCATGACCTCCCGCGAACTCCTGGAGATCCTGCGCGGCCTCGCCTCCTGCCACCTCGTCTCGGCCGACGTCGTCGAGGTGGCCCCCGCCTACGACCACGCCGAGATCACCTCGGTGGCCGCGTCCCACACGGCGTACGAACTGACCACGATCATGTCCCGCCAGATTGCCGAGGCTCGTTCGAAGTGACCCACGACCACGACCTGGAACTCCGTCCCACGCCCGCCCAGACGGAGGCCGCGCTCAACCCTCCTCCAGGCCGCAACGGCGGAGACCTGGTCGTGGAGACACTGGCCGGGCTGGGGGCGACGACCGTCTTCGGACTGCCCGGCCAGCACGCCCTCGGCATGTTCGACGCGCTGCGCCGCTCGGACCTGCGGTACGTCGGCCTGCGGGTGGAGAACAACGCGGGCTTCGCGGCGGACGCCTACGGCCGGGTCACCGGCGAGGCGGCGCCGCTGCTGCTGTCCACCGGCCCGGGCGCGCTGACCTCGCTGGCCGCGCTCCAGGAGGCCGCGGCCGCCTCCGCCCCCGTGCTGGCGATCAGCAGCCAGATCCCGACCCCCGGCCTCGGCGGCGGCCGCCACGGCTATCTCCACGAACTCCCCGACCAGGCGGCCTCGTTCCGGGGTGTGGTGAAGTCGGTCCACACCGTGCGCACCCAGTCCCAGATCCCGTCCGCGGTCGCGGCGGCCTGGAAGTCGGCGCTGACGGCCCCGCACGGGCCGGTGTGGGTGGAGATCCCGCAGGACGTCCTGCTCGCCCGGACGCCCCTCCCGGTCGTGACGGCGGTGGACGCGACCCCCGAGGAACTGCCGCCGCGCCCCGAACTGACCGCCGTGGCGGCCCACCTGCTCTCGCGGGCGGCGCGCCCGGTGATCATCGCGGGCGGCGGGGTCGTACGGGCGGACGCGTCACGGAAGCTGCGTCAGCTGGCGGAGAAGCTCCAGGCACCCGTGGTCACGACCTTCGGCGGCAAGGGCGCCTTCCCCTGGGAGCACCCCCTCTCCCTCCAGTCCTGGCTGGAGGACCGGCACACCACCGACTTCCTGGAGGACGCCGACGTCGTCCTGGTCGTCGGCTCGGGTCTCGGTGAACTCTCCTCGAACTACCACACGTTCAGGCCCCGGGGCCAGGTGATCCAGATCGAGGCGGACCTCGGCAAGCTCGAGTCCAACCAGCCGGCGCTGGGCATCCACGCGGACGCGCGCCTCGGGCTCCAGGCCCTGCTGGAGACGGTGGACGCGCGGGAGGACGCGGGCGCCCCGGAGCGCGTAAGCACGCTGCTGTCGAAGGTGCGTGAGCGCATCGACGCCCAGGAACTCACCCTGGAGCAGAACCTGTTGGCGTCGGTGCGGCGGGCGCTGCCGGCCGACTCGCCGTCCTTCTGGGACATGACGATCCTCGCGTACTGGGCGTGGTCGGCCTTCGACGCCAAGGGGCCCAACCACATGCACTCCGCGCAGGGCGCCGGTGGCCTCGGCTACGGCTTCCCGGCGGCGCTGGGCGCGTCGGTCGCCGACCCCACCCGCCCGGTGCTCGCGGTCTCCGGCGACGGCGGGGCGCTGTACTCGATCGCCGAACTGGCGACGGCACGGCAGTACGACCTGAACGTCACCTGGCTGATCGTCGACGACGGCGGCTACGGCATCCTGCGCGAGTACATGACCGACACCTTCGGCCAGGCCACGGCGACCGAGCTGAGCCGCCCGGACTACGTGGCCCTGGCCGAGTCGTTCGGCGTCCCGGGGACGCGCACAACCCCCGAGACCCTGGAACAGGACCTGGCGAAGGCCCTCACCTCACCCGGCCCCTCGATGGTCGTCCTCCCGGCCCTGCTGCGCATGTTCGCACCCACCCACCTGACCTGACCTGACCGAACGCAACACCCGCCCCACCCAACGCGGTTCGGCAACGCCCCACGGGCCCGCGGCGAACGGCGCAAACACCCACAACGAACGGGCACCCGCCCACGCGGTCGGCCCCGATCGCTTAGGGGCGCGGGGAACTGCGCGAGAAACCACAACGGACCGGCACCCGCCCACGTGGCCGCCCCCCGATCGCTTAGGGGCGCGGGGAACTGCGCGAAAAAGCCACAACGCACCCGCACCCGCCCACGTGGCCGGCCCCCGATCGCTTAGGGGCGCGGGGAACTGCGCGAAAAACCACAACGCACCCGCACCCGCCCCACCGCCCCGCGCCCCCCCGTTCAGCTGAACCAGAAGAAGATCGTGTCCGCACTCCGGCCCAGCTTCTGCGCGCTCTCCCACTCCTCCGCCTCGAACCGCATCAACCCGGCGAACTTACGCGCCGTGTCCTGGTATTCGGGGCTCAGCCGATCGTGGACGGCCTCGTACACGTCGGCGAGCGCGGCGGCCCGTTGGGCGGGCAGGATCCCCACCGAGGGAAACGCGTCGCCGGGGTGCGGCAGCCGTATCGGCGGACCGCTGAACAGGAACGAGCCCGGCAGGAGGTCGGACGGCACACCGTGCCGGACCAGTTCGTCGTCCATGCGGTAGAACCAGGACGGCCACCGCCACACCCCGAGGTCGGTGGTGTCGGAGAAGTGGGACGCCACCGCCTCGTGGAAGGCGTAGGTGTACGCAGGGCTCAGCTCCACGCTGGGCGTTCCCTCGATCAGTTCGTCGAGCGCCTGACTCACGGTCACGTCGAGTTCGATGTGCTGCTCGCGGAACCGGGCGTCGGTCCGCGCGCAGCGTTCGCGTACGACTCCGAGGACCCGTTCCTGTTTCTCCGTGCGTTCCACCGCCGTGAGCAGACGGATCACGTCGCGCATGTCCCCGGTGCTCATCTCCAGGCAGTAGCCCACTCTTTCCTCCCCGTTGGCCGGACGACTGCGTCCATGATCCGCAACGGGGTGAGGGCGCGGTGCGGCGGGGGGCACCGCGCCCGGCGAACAGCGGTCCTACCAGATCGCCTCGACCCACTCCGGGTGGTCGATGAACGGGTTCCGGTTGTGCTGGTAGGTGTCGTAGATGACCTGGTTGCGCTTCTCCTCGAAGGCGCTGGGCGGGTCCGCCTCGTTCCAGGCCTTGAGGACGGAGAGCTTGCCCATGTACGGGTTGCTGCCGTTGCCGACCTTCTCGTTGGGCTCCAGGTCGGCGAAGCCGTCGTCACCCTCGTAGCGCACGGCCATGTAGAGGATCATGCGGGCCACGTCGCCCTTGTCCGCGGCGCGCGGCTGGAAGGAGTCGGAGTCGACGAGGCTGCCGCCACCGCCCGAGACCGTGCTGCCGCCGTTGTCGAAGTCCAGGTTGCCGCGGATGCTGTTGACCTGCACGTCCGCGGGACGCAGGTGGTGCAGGTCGGTGCCGGGCCCGGTCACCTCGCCGAAGTCGCCGTGGGACTTGGCCCAGGTGTGCTCGCGGTTCCAGTCGCCGACGTCGCCGCCGTTGAGGGACTTGCTGCGCGAGACACCGCTGTACAGCAGGATCACGTTGCTGCTGTTGTTCGGGTCCTGGTCGGTGACCTTCAGGGCGTTCCAGACGGCGGAGTACGAGATCTTCGTCTGGCTGCTGATGATCGTGTGCAGCGAGGACTTGAGGCTGCTTCCGGTCTTGCCGACCGCGTTCTTGTAGTACGTCGAGTCGTACGCCGTCGTGGTCGCCGCGGCGGGGGTCGCGGTGAGGGCGGGAACGGTGAGGCCGACCAGGACGGTGGCGGTGGTGAGCGCCACCGACTTCCAGTGGCGTAGGCGTGTCGCCGGCATGTAGGGGGTCCCATCTACGCGGGTTGAATGGAGGCGGCAATCGGGAGAGTGGCATGGACATGCAGGCTTGTCCATGAACCGAACGTGTCCATCGAATGACGGAGTCCGGCAATTTGCCCCTCATCTACGCGAGTTGACGTACCAAAACGGCCCCTGACCGAAGGTCAGGGGCCGTCGTGTGCCGATCCGGGCCGGCGTCAGCTCACGTCGGAGGCGTCCAGGCGATAGACCGCCGAGGTGGTGCTCTGCCCGGCGGACGACGAGGACGAGGACGACGACGTCGACGCGTCCGAGGACGCCGTCTTGCTGTAGGCGCTCTCCTTCACCGCCGTCCCGTTCTTCTGCACCCACGCGGTGACCTCGGAGCTGACGTCCGAGCCGCCGCCCATGCCCCCGCCCATCCCGCCACCGAGCTGGATGTAGTGCAGCTCGCCCTTCTTCACCAGCTCCTTGAGCCGGGTGAGCGTCATCGCCTTGTCGGAGCCGGACCAGCCCCACATGGAGATGACGGGCTCGCCGCTGCTGAGGATGAGCTGGGCGGCGCTCTGCGAACCGGACACCGCGAGCAGCCACTTGGCGCCGTCCTGGTGCTTCTTCAGGTAGGAGACGAGCTCGCTGCTCGCGCCGCCCATGCCGCCGCCGCCCAGGCCGCCGCCACCGCCCGGCTGGCCGCCGGTACCGGCGCCGCCCTCGGCCGTACCACCGTCGCCTGTCGTGCCGTTGGTGCCCCCGGGCGGCGTGCCGCCCGTCTCACCGGTGCCCCCCGGGGCGCCCGGCAGTTCGCCGTTCCCGCCGCCCGGCATCATCTGACCGCCGCCGGGCAGCTCGCCGGTGCCCTGGCCGCCGTCGGCCCGGCTGTTCTGTCCGTCCTGCGGCTGACCGCCGGGGAAGCCGCCCCGGTTGCCGCCACCGCCGCCGCCGCCGGGCCCGCCGCCGAAGCCGCCGCCCGTCGAGGGGCCGGCCGTCGGGTTCGTACCGCCCATGCCGCCGCCCGAACCGGACGGCACCGACCAGGCGTAGGCCGTCGGGCCCGCCACCGCCGCGACGACGGCCGCGGCCACGGAGGCCGCCAGCAGCCGAGCGCGGTCGCCGGAGCGGAAGACGAGGAGACCGGCGATCGCCAGCGCCATGACGACCGCGATCGCCGGCCACAGCCAGGTGTTCCAGCCGGAGGACCGCCGCAGCAGCACGACCGCCCACACCGCGGTGACCGCGAGGCCGGCCGGCAGCACCCACACCCACCGCCGGTCGGTGTGGAAGGCGCGCAGCAGCAGCACTCCGCCGCCACCGCACAGCGCCGCGATGCCCGGGGCGAGCGCGGTCGTGTAGTAGGGGTGCATCGTGCCCTCGGCCATGGCGAAGGTCAGGTAGTGCAGCGCGGTCCAGCCGCCCCACAGCACCAGCGCGGCGCGCGTCAGGTCGGTGCGCGGGGCGCGGCCGCACAGCACCAGGCCGCCGACGCAGGCGATCGCCGCGAAGGGGATCAGCCAGGAGATCTGGCCGCCGAGGATCTCGTTGAAGAGCCGGCCGAGGCCCGCGGTTCCGGAGAAGCCGCCGCCCCCGCCGCCGCCCCCGCCGTTGCCCTCGCCGCCGAAGACCCGGCCCAGGCCGTTGTAGCCCATGATCAGGTTCCAGGCGGTGCCGTCCGTCGAGCCCCCGATGTACGGCCGGTCGTCGGCCGGGACCAGGGACACGGCAGCCGCCCACCAGAAGCTGGAGACCGCCAGGGCCACGGCCGCGAGCAGCAGGTTCACGATCCGCTTCACGAGCCGGGGCCGGGCCGCGTACAGATACACGGCGAAGACGGCGGGCAGCGCGATGTAGCCCTGCAGCATCTTCGTGTTGAAGGCGAGTCCGAAGCAGACCGCGGAGCCCAGCAGCGGCAGCAGCCTGCCGTCCCGGACCGCGCGCAGTCCGAGCGCCGCGCCGCCCACCATCAGCAGGACCAGCAGCGTGTCCGGGTTGTTGTCGCGGTTGATGGCGACCGTGATCGGGGTCAGGGCGAGGACCAGCGCGGCCACGGTGGCCGCCGCGTGCCCGAACACCCGCTTGACCGAGGCGTGCAGGATCCAGATCGTGCCGAGCGCGGCCGCGACCATCGGGGCCATCATCTGCCAGGTGCCGTATCCGAGGATCCGGC
This sequence comes from Streptomyces sp. NBC_00289, assembly GCF_041435115.1. NCBI lineage: Bacteria > Bacillati > Actinomycetota > Actinomycetes > Kitasatosporales > Streptomycetaceae > Streptomyces > Streptomyces sp. NBC_00289. Next base: position 6,444,672 of record NZ_CP108046.1, read on the forward strand.
ACGACAGGCCCATGACCATGAGGGCGAGCGGCGGCTTGTCGACGGTGAGGAAGTTGCCCGCGTCCAACGAGCCGAAGAACCACGCCTTCCAGCTCTGTGTGCCGCTCAACACGGCGGCGCTGTAGAAGCTGTTCAGGCTGGAGCCTGACAGGTTCCAGGAGTACAGCACCGCCGCCACGACCAGGATGGCGAGCAGGGCGGGAAGCGACCAGCGTGGCGCCTTCTCCCGGGCCGCCGTGGCGGGGTCCGGCGGCGGCCGGTCGGGGGTCACGGTCGTCTGGGGATGCGGATCGGTGGCAGATGTCACCCGCGCAGCGTGTCCGCCCGGGGTGAGTGAGCGCTGTGCCGGAGCTGGCTCCGGGCTGTGAATACGCCAGGAGGCGGTAACGCGTTGCCCAGCCTTTGCCCAACGCGGCAGGCAATCCGTACAACTTTTCGTTCGAACTCGTGAGTCATAGGGGCATGACTCACGGGATACCCAGACGAGCGAGACTGCTCGCGGCCGCCCTCGGCGCCGGCGTGCTCATACCCGTCGTGGCCGGCGCCGCCCCCGCGGCCGCCGCCACGCCGACGGTCAGTTGCACGTCCTCCAACGCGGCCCTGGCGACGAAGCTGAAGAAGGACATCACCGCCGCCCTGGTCAACCGCAAGGGCACCATCGCCGTCGGCCTCTACGACCGCTCCACCAAGACCACCTGCACACTGCGGCCCGCCACCGCCTACGACTCCGCCAGCGTCGTCAAGGTCACCGTCCTCGGCACCCTGTTGTGGGACGCGCAGAAGACCGGCCGCGCTCTCACGGACCGCGAGAAGACGCTGGCCAAGGCCATGATCACCAAGTCGGACAACAGTGCCACCTCCACCCTGTGGGCGCAGTTGGGCCTGACGAAGGTCAAGGGTTTCCTCGCCGCCGCCAACATGACCCGCACCACGCCCGGCGCGAACGGCTACTGGGGCCTGACCCAGATCAACGTGACCGACGAGCAGCGGCTGCTGAAGCTGGTCACCGCGAGCAACACCGTGTTGACCGACAACTCCCGTACCTACATACGGACGTTGATGAGCCAGGTCATCTCCTCGCAGCGCTGGGGTACGCCGTACGGCGCTCCGTCCACCGTCTCCGTGCACGTCAAGAACGGCTGGCTGGAGCGCGCCACGCACGGCTGGCGGGTGCACAGCGTCGGCACGTTCAAGGGCGGCGGCCACGACTACATGATCACCGTGCTCACGCACGGCAACAGCACCATGAGCTACGGGATCAGCACCATCCAGGGTGTCGCCAAGGTCATCCACCGCGATCTGGCCGCGTCCACCGCCTGACGCGTCACGGACGCCCGCCCGTCACCGGCCCGCCCTACGGTGACCCCATGCGCCTGAGAACCGTACTCGCGACCCTCACCGCCGGGCTGGCGGCAGCCACTTGTCTGACCGCCGCCGGTCCGGCGAACGCACAGGAGAACCACGCCTGTTCCCCGTCCGTCTCCCTCCAGGGCTTCTCCGACGCCCTGGACAAGACGACCTACCGGGGCACCTTCGTGGGCAACCTCTCCGCGCTCGCGCAGAACCCGGACGGCTCGCTCGCCGCCCTCTCCGACCGCTCCTCGCTGTTCGGCCTCGACGCGAGGACGCTCGCGCCGACGTCCGTCGTCCCGCTCGCCGACGAGAACGGCACCGCCCTCGACCGCGACGGCACCCGCCTGGTCACCTCCGAGACCGAGCCGTCGGTGCGCCGCTACTCACGCGACGGCAGGATCCTCGACTGTCTCCCGGTGCCCGACGCCCTCCGGGTCGCCCCGGCCGGCCGCGCCGTCTCCAACGGCACCTTCGAGGGCCTGACGCTCCTTCCGGGCGACCGCACCCTGCTCGCGTCGACGGAGTACGCGCTCTCCGGCGACTCCGCCGGGATCGTCCGCTTCCAGACCTGGAAGCGGACCGGGGGCGACCACTTCCGGCTCGCCGCCCAGTACGCGTACCCGGTCGACGCGGGACTCGGCGTCCCCGAGGTCCAGGCCACGCCCGACGGCCGCCTCCTGGTCCTGGAACGCGGCTTCACCGCGGGCGTCGGCAACACGGTCCGCCTCTACCTGGCCGACCCGCGCCGGGCGACGGACACCAGCGGCGTCGGGAACCTCACGGGCCAGAGCGGCGTACACCTGATCGGCAAAACCCTGCTGACGGACATCGTCACCTGCCCGACCCTGGGCGCCACCGCCGGACAACCCCAGCCGAACCCCCTCCTCGACAACATCGAGGGCATGGTGATCACCGGCAGGAGCAGGGGCGCCCTACGGGTACTCCTGGTGAGCGACGACAACCAGAACACGGCCCAGACGACGCGCTTCTACCGCCTCCGGATCCGCACAACCCCCTGAAGAGGCGCGGGACTGTCCCGCCCGTACGGCTCCGCCGCGCGGCCGCGACGGCCCCCTACAGGGGCGCGGGGAACGGCGCGCCCAGCCCCCACGAACCCGCACCCGCCCTCGAAGGGACGCGGGACAGTCCCGACCGTACGGCTCCGCCGCGCGGGCGCGACGTTGCCCCTATGGGGGCGCGGGGAACTGCGCGACCAGCCCCCCACGAACCCGCACCCCCGCATCGCGCCCCCGCCCCCCGATCCGCGAAGCGAATTGTTGCGGAGGGATGAAATCCGCTTCATTCCGCGTTGGTGTCTTCCGGAAGATCAGGTCGAACGGAAGGCAACGGCGTGGCAGCGCAGCAGGGGGAGACGCGAGGCTGGGCGCGCAGACTCGCCGGATACGCGTGGCGCTACCCGAAGGACGTCGTCCTCGCCCTCGGCGCCTCGCTGGCCGGCATGGCCGTCATGGCGCTGGTCCCGCTGGTCACCAAGGTGATCATCGACGACGTGATCGGCGACCACACCCGCGACATGGCCCCCTGGGCGGGCGCCCTGATCGTCGCGGCCCTGTTCGTCTACGTCTCCGCCTACGTCCGCCGCTACTACGGCGGCCGTCTCGCCCTGGACGTCCAGCACGACCTGCGGACCGAGATGTACGGGACGATCACCCGGCTCGACGGGCGCCGCCAGGACGAGCTGTCCACCGGCCAGGTGGTCGGCCGGGCCACCAGCGACCTCCAGCTGATCCAGGGCCTGCTCTTCATGCTCCCGATGACCATCGGGAACCTGCTCCTCTTCGTCATCTCCCTGGTGGTCATGGCGTCGCTGTCGCTGCCGCTCACACTCGTCGCCCTCGCCGTCGCGCCCGCCCTGTGGTGGATCGCCCGGCGCAGCCGGACGCGGCTGCACCCCGCCACCTGGTACTCCCAGGCCCAGGCCGCCGCCGTGGCCGGCGTGGTCGACGGCGCCGTCAGCGGCGTGCGGGTGGTGAAGGGCTTCGGGCAGGAGGAGCAGGAGACCGGGAAGCTGCGGGAGGTGGGCCGGCGGCTGTTCGCGGGCCGGCTGCGCACGATCCGGCTGAACGCCAGGTACACCCCGGCGCTCCAGGCCGTGCCCGCCCTCGGCCAGGTCGCGATGCTCGCGCTCGGCGGCTGGCTCGCCGTCGGCGGACACATCACGCTCGGCACGTTCGTCGCCTTCTCCACCTACCTCGCCCAGCTCGTCGGCCCGGTGCGCATGCTCGCCGTGGTCCTCACGGTCGGGCAGCAGGCGCGGGCCGGCACCGAACGCGTCCTGGAGCTGATCGACACCGAGCCGTCCCTGACCGACGGCACCAAGGAGCTGCCCGCCGACGCCCCGGCGAGCGTCGAGTTCGACGGCGTCCGCTTCGGCTACGACGACGAGCGTCCCGTGCTGGACGGGCTCAGCTTCGAGATCCGCCCCGGCGAGACCCTCGCCGTCGTCGGCTCCTCCGGCTCCGGCAAGTCCACGGTCTCCCTCCTCCTCCCGCGCTTCTACGACGTGACGCACGGCGCCGTCCTCATCGGCGGCCACGACGTCCGCGAACTCACCCTCGACTCCCTGCGGGCCGCGATCGGCCTGGTTCCCGAGGACTCCTTCCTCTTCTCGGACACGGTGCGCAACAACATCGCCTACGGCCGTCCCGACGCGAGTGACGAGCAGATCGAGGCGGCTGCCCGGGCCGCCCAGGCGGACCGTTTCATCAGCGAGCTGCCCGAGGGCTACGACACCACCGTCGGCGAGCACGGCCTCACCCTCTCCGGCGGCCAGCGCCAGCGTGTCGCGCTCGCCCGCGCCATCCTCACCGACCCGCGCCTGCTCGTCCTCGACGACGCCACCTCCGCCGTGGACGCCCGGGTCGAGCACGAGATCCACGAGGCGCTCAGGCACGTCATGGAGGGCCGGACGACCCTGCTGATCGCCCACCGCCGCTCCACCCTCAACCTGGCCGACCGGATCGCCGTCCTGGACGGCGGCCGCCTGGCCGACCTCGGCACCCATGAGGAACTCCAGCGGCGCTCCGCGCTCTACCGCCGCCTGCTGACCGACCCGGACGAGCTCGGCGGCGTCTCGCCCGGCCACGCCCCGGCGGCGGCACCCCGGGAGGACACCTCCGTACGGGACGAGCTGGACGCGGAGTTCGACGCCGAGCGCGGCATCACGCCAAGGCTCTGGGCGGGCGAACGCGTACCGCGGGACATCGCCATGGAGGGCACGCCGGCGACCCCCGAACTCCTCGCCCAGGTCGAGGCGCTGCCCCCGGCGGACGACGTCCCGGACATCGACGAGGCGGGCGCGGTCACCGCCGAGGAGTCCTACGGTCTGCGCCGGCTGCTGCGCGGCTTCGGCCTGCCCCTCCTGGTCAGCCTCGGCCTGGTCGCCGTGGACGCCGGCATGAGCCTGCTGCTGCCGGTCATGATCCGGCACGGCATCGACCAGGGTGTCTCCGCGGCCGCCCTCGGCGCCGTCTGGACGGCCTCGCTGTTCGCGCTGCTCGCCGTCGGCGTCCAGTGGACGGCCCAGGTCGGCGAGACCCGGATGACCGGACGCACCGGCGAACGCGTCCTGTACTCCCTGCGCCTGAAGATCTTCGCCCAGCTCCAGCGGCTCGGACTCGACTACTACGAGCGGGAGTTGACCGGACGGATCATGACGAGGATGACGACGGACGTCGACGCCCTCTCCACCTTCCTGCAGACCGGTCTGGTCACCGCATTCGTCTCGGTCGTCACCTTCTTCGGCATCATGGGCGCCCTGCTGGTGATCGACCTCCAGCTCGCCCTCGTCGTGTTCGCCACGCTGCCCCCGCTGATCGTCGCCACGTACTTCTTCCGCAAGGCGAGCGTGAAGGCGTACGAACTGGCCCGGGAGCGCGTGTCGACGGTCAACGCCGACCTCCAGGAGTCGGTGTCCGGACTCAGGATCGTGCAGGCCTTCCGGCGCGAGCGGGACGGCGCTCGCCGGTTCGCCGAGCGCAGCGACAGCTACCGGCAGGCCCGTATCCGCGGACAGTGGCTGATCTCCATCTACTTCCCGTTCGTGCAGCTGCTGTCGTCGGTCGCCGCGGCCGCCGTACTGATCGCGGGCGCGGGCCGGGTGGACGCCACGACGCTCACGACCGGTGCGCTGGTCGCCTACCTGCTCTACATCGACCTGTTCTTCGCGCCCGTGCAGCAGCTCTCCCAGGTCTTCGACGGGTACCAGCAGGCCACCGTGTCGCTCGGCCGCATCCAGGAACTGCTGCGGGAACCGACCTCGACCCGGGCCGCCGACGAACCCCTTGAAGTGCCGTCCCTGCGGGGCGAGATCGCCTTCGAGGACGTGCACTTCGCCTACGGCACGGAGGAAGAGGCGCTCAGCGGCGTGGGCCTGCGGATCCCGGCCGGCCAGACGGTCGCCTTCGTCGGCGAGACCGGCGCCGGCAAGTCGACCCTCGTGAAGCTGGTGGCCCGCTTCTACGACCCCACCGGCGGCCGGGTCACCGTCGACGGCACGGACCTGCGCTCTCTCGACATCACCGCCTACCGGCACCGCCTGGGGGTCGTCCCGCAGGAGGCGTACCTCTTCCAGGGCACCGTGCGCGACGCCATCGCCTACGGCCGCCCCGACGCCACCGACGCCGAGGTGGAGGCGGCGGCGCGCGCCGTCGGCGCCCACGAGATGATCGCCACGCTCACGGGCGGCTACCTCCACGAGGTCGCCGAACGCGGCCGCAACCTCTCGGCCGGCCAGCGCCAGCTGATCGCCCTGGCCCGCGCCGAACTGGTGGACCCCGACGTCCTGCTCCTCGACGAGGCCACGGCCGCCCTCGACCTGGCCACCGAGGCCCAGGTCAACCAGGCGACGGACCGCCTCGCCGGCCGCCGTACCACCCTCGTCGTCGCCCACCGCCTCACCACTGCCGCCCGCGCCGACCGTGTCGTGGTGATGGATCACGGTCAGGTGGTGGAGGACGGCACGCACGACGAACTGCTGTCCCTCGGCGGGCGGTACGCCGATCTGTGGCGGACGTTCGTCGGTGAGGACGAGCCGGCGGCGGCCTGAGCGCTCGCCGCCGTGCCCTTGGCCGGGCGAGGAGTCCGTCACCGCTTCCCCGTGATGAATGAGCAACCGTCCGACACGTGTTCGGCGTCCGTACACCAGTACGCTCATTGCCGGGGTGTGGAGGGACGACAGTGGACCGTGGTGCGATACGTCGGCGGCTCGCGGCCGGGGTGGCCGTCCTGACGGCCTCCGGGCTGCTCGCGCTCGTGGCGCCGGCAGACGCGCAGGCCGCCACCTCCTGCTCGGGCCGCAAGGTCCGCACGCTGCCGTTCGCCACCGGCACCGTGCATGTCTTCAAGCGGGGCGGCTACGTCTGTGCCGTCACCCTTCCGGACAATCCCGGTACGAAGCGGCAGATGTCGGTGAGTGTCCAGGCGCGAGGCAGCCGTCCCGTCGTCGACAAGGGCCGCTACGCGCACCGGGCCGGCCCGGTGACCGTGCACGCCGGTCACCGCTGCGTGTGGATCAAGGGCTCGGTGGGCCGGAAGTCGGTCAGTTCCGGCTGGATCCTGTGCTGAGTGGGACCGAACGGGCGGCTCGGGCAGAGGGATTTCCCTCTTCTGCCCATCTCCCCTGGTGCTGAGGTGAGTTGCTCCGCTAGCTTCCGGCGCACATACGTCTCACAGGGGAGTGTGCATGCGCAAGGCGCTCAGATGGCTGCTGGCGCTCACGGTGCTCATCGGCACGTTGAGTACGGCGGGGGCGGCCACCGCCGCCCAACCGGAGGCCACCGGCACCACCGCCACCGACACCGACATCAAGGACCGGCTGCTGGCCATACCGGGGATGAGCCTCATCCAGGAGAAGCCCTACACCGGCTACCGCTTCTTCGTCCTGAACTACACCCAGCCGGTGGACCACCGCCACCCGTCCAAGGGCACGTTCCAGCAGCGGATCACCGTGCTGCACAAGGACGTCTCCCGTCCGACGGTCTTCTACACCGGCGGCTACAGCGTCTCCACGACCCCGAGCCGCCGCGAGCCGACCCAGATCGTGGACGGCAACCAGGTCTCCATGGAGTACCGCTTCTTCACCCCCTCGCGGCCCGACCCGGCCGACTGGAGCAAGCTGGACATCTGGCAGGCGGCCAGTGACCAGCACCGCATCTTCAAGGCCCTCAAGTCCGTCTACACCAAGAAGTGGATCTCTACGGGAGGCTCCAAGGGCGGCATGACCGCCACCTACTTCGAGCGCTTCTACCCGCGTGACATGGACGGTGTCGTCGCGTACGTCGCCCCGAACGACGTCGTCAACGACGAGGACTCGGCGTACGACCGCTTCTTCACGTCCGTAGGCACCAAGGAGTGCCGCGACCGGCTGAACGCGGTGCAGCGTGAGGCGCTGGTGCGCCGGGAGCCGCTGGAGAAGAAGTACGCGGCCTACGCGGCGGAGAACGGCTACACCTTCGACACCATCGGCAGCCTGGACCGGGCCTACGAGGCGGTCGTCCTCGACTACGTCTGGGGCTTCTGGCAGTACAGCCTGCTCTCCGACTGCGACTCGATCCCGGCGGACGCCAAGAACGCGACCGACGACGACATCTGGAACTCGATCGACACGATCTCCGGCTTCTCCTTCTACACCGACCAGGGCCTGGAGCCGTACACGCCGTACTACTACCAGGCGGGCACGCAGCTCGGCGCGCCGACGATCCACTTCCCGTACATCGAGAAGAAGTACGTCCGCTACGGCTACCAGCCGCCCCGGAACTTCGTCCCGCGCTCCATCCCGATGACGTTCCGGCCGACGGCGATGCGTGACGTCGACACCTGGGTCCGGCACAACGCCCACCACATGCTCTTCGTCTACGGCCAGAACGACCCGTGGGGCGCGGAGCGGTTCTCCGTCGGCAAGGGTGCGAAGGACTCGTACGTGTTCACGGCGCCCGGTCTCAACCACGGCGCGAACGTCGCCGGCCTGGCCGCCGACGAGAAGGCACTCGCCACCGCCCGCATCCTCAAGTGGGCGGGCGTCGCCTCCGCGACCGTCCAGGCGGACCCGGCGGCCGCCAAGCCGCTGGCGAAGTTCGACGCGAGGCTCGACCAGAGGGACGTGGAGCGCGAGCCGGCGCTGCGTCCGTAACTCCGGTGCCGCGCCCGGCCGGTGTCTCTCACACCGGCCGGGCGCAGCCCACCGGGTCCGCGCCGCCGAGCTGTACGTACAGGGCGGTGGACGCCGGACAGTCCGCGCGGCTGCGGACCGCCTTCGTCACCTCGTACTGCGGCTTCTGTCCGCCGGTGCCGGCGCAGGCCGTCTCGCGGACCTTGCCGTCGCCGAGGCCGCGCACGCAGTCGCCGACGATGGTCCGCGGGCCGCCCCCGCCGCCGGGGTCGCCGGGGTGCGGCGGCTGCAGGCCGCGCATGCAGGCATAGCCCTGGGCGATCTTTCGGCCGCCCCTGTCGGGGGAGGGGCGCTGGGCGCTGATGTGCAGGACGAAGTCGGTGGTCGGCGGGCAGGGTGGGCCGTCACCGACCCTGCCGACGTGGCGCGCCACGACCCGCGCCGAGGCCCGCTCGCCCGCGCACGCCACCTCGGTGAAGCTGGTCGTCCCGAAGGAACTGCACTCGCCGACCCCGAGGAACACCGCCCCGTAGCCGGGGTCACGTGTGGCCGTCGCGGCCGTCGACGCGGTGGTCCCGCCGAGCCGGCCGTCCTCCTCGCCGTCCGCCCCGGACACCGGGCCCTGGCACCCCGTCAGCAGGACGGCGAGCAGCGAGCACACCACCCCCACCGACCATTTCGCGCGCATCGCCACCACCGGACACCCCCGCCCAGCGTGACCCGCCGAGGCGGGCACACGCCAGACGCGCGGGGGGCTTTGCGTCTTTCGGGGGGTGTCCGCCGAGGACCAGGCGTACCGGCGGTACGCCTGGTAGGGGCGCATGGAACCAGGCCCTGTCGTTTGGAGCAGACCCTAGAAGGCTGATGAAGATCTTGGTGAGGGGCTGTCCGGCCGTCAGGCCGGACAGCCCCTCCGGTCATGTAGTGGCTGGTGCGAGGTGCCAGGTGCCACTGGTGTGGGTGAGTCCGAGGTTGATCAGTCGGCGGAGGTTGAGGGCGGCGGCCCGGGTGTGGAGCCAGGTGTTGTTCTTGATGGTGCCGCGGTAGCGCAGGCGCCGGTTGCCGTGGTGGACGAGCCAGGCGACGGCGCGTTCGACCGGTGGTCTCCAGCGGCGGTAGTCGGCCTGCCAGCCAGGGTCGGTGGCGGCCTGGTGGCGGGCGGCTGTCTGGAGGTCGTGGTGCGGTCGGATGGTCAGGATGCGTCCGGCCTTGGCTTTGGTGCACCGCTCGCGCAGGTGGCATGCGGTGCATAAGTCCCCGAAAGAGGCTTTGCGTTGGTGGTGCTGCCCGCCGGGGTCGGACAGGGCCACGGCGTGTCCGGCCGGGCAGGTCACGATGGCGGCTGTGGTGTCGATGGCGAAGTCGTCGAGGATGAAACCGCCGGGGATGGCGGGTCGCAGTGGGGCGGGTTTGAGGAACAGCCGGTGGCCGGCCTCGTGGAGGGTCTGGCGGGCGTCGGCGGCGGAGTAGGCGGTGTCGCCGAAGACGTCCAGCGGGTCGTCCTCGTCGGCGAGCAGGTCCAGGCCGACGGCGGCCTCGTGGTGTTCGGCTCCGGCGCCGGGCCGCAGGGCGACGGCGGTGTATAAGCCGGTCTCGGGCTCGATGGCCAGGTGGGCCTTGAAGCCGTCCTGCTGGTGGCTGCGGGTCTTGTGGATGTGCCGGGCTTCGGGATCGACGGTGGAGAGCATCCGGCTGGGAGCGGTGCCTTGGGTGATGCGCCAGCGTCCGTCGCGGCCGTCGGAGTCCTCGGCGGGCTCGACGTCCTGGCCGGCGACCAGGGCCAGGATGCCCACCACGTTCGCGGCTTTGTCGCCGAGTTGCTGGTCTGGCAGGTGGCCCAGCAGTCGCAGGGCATCGGTGACCAGCGCGTCGACCAGCTCGGCGCGGGCCTGCTCGTCGTTCCAGGCGATGCGGGGCTTGCCCGGGTCGGTGTAGTCGTGGGCGGTGCACTGCGCAGCGACGACCGCGTCGGCGCCGGGGACCTCGCGGATCACCGCGCGGACGGCGGCGATGAGCTGGGTGACGGTGTCCTGGGTGGCGACCGCGTCGTCCAGCACGGTGGAGTCCAGCGCCCGGCGGTGCTTGCCCTTGAGGACTCCGGTGGCCTTCACGACCTCGCGCACGGCCTCGAAGATGCGGTTGGGGCGGGCGGAACGGGCCAGCCGGCGGCGGAAGTAGGCCAGCAGCGACGGGTCGAAGGCCATGTCGTGCAGGCCCAGCCCGCAGGCGGCCTTCCACCGCAGGTCGCACCGCAGCTCCTGGACCGTCTCGAAGTCCGACAGCCCGTTAAGGGCCTGCAAGGTGATCGCGGCGGCCAGAATCTGCGGCGGCATGCTCGGCCGTCCGTTCGCCGACGGGTACATGTCCACGAACATCTCAGCCGGGAACAGCTCGCCGCGGTGCTCGGCCAGGAACGCGAACACACTCCCTGCCGGGATCAACTCCCGGCAGGTCTCCCACACGTCCGGCCCGACCATCTCGCCGACCCACTCACCCATCGCCACATGGCGAGTCTGGCCCTGCCGCTGACGCGGCAGGGCCAGAACCCAAGATCTTCATGAGCCTTCTAGGCCTTGTACGAAAGCCCGTGGCCGAGCGGGAACAGCACACGCGTCGGATCGTCGGCCCGCTGCACCGGCACCGGCAGCCTCCCGCGCGGCGCGACGCGCCCCGCGATCACCCGCGCGGCGGCGCGCAGTTCGACGTCGGTCCAGGAGTAGGCCGCCAGGTAGGCCCGTACGGCGGGCAGTTGGGCCACGTCGTAGGGGTTGCGGACGGCGATCGCCACGACCGGCTTGCCGGTCGCCGTCAACTGCTCGACCAGTGTCTTCTGCGAGCTGGTCGCGGTGACGTTGTACGTCCCCACCACCACCGCGTCCGCGTCTCGGGCCGCCGCGACCGCCTGGGCGACGACCGCGGCGGACGGGGCCGTGCCGGTGGACAGGGCGGTGGCGGTGAAGCCGAGTTCGGTGAAGGCCGCGGCCAGGACGCCGGTGGGCGGTCCCGTGGTGCCGGACGGGGAGGCCGGGTCCGCGCCGACGACGAGCAGCCTGCCGTGGGTGCGCCGGGACAGCGGCAGCAGGCCCCCCTCGTTGACCAGCAGCGTCGTCGTCCGCTCGGCGATCCGGTCGGCCGCCCTGAGGTGCGCCGCGGTGCCGACCGTGCGGGTGACGCCGGACCGGCTGACGTACGGCCGGTCGAAGAGCCCCAGCCTCGACTTGAGCCGCAGGATGCGCAGCAGTGACTCGTCCAGGCGTGCTTCGGTGAGCTCGCCGTCGCGTACGGCCCCGAGGACCGCGTTCCAGGCGACGTCCAGCGAGGGCGGGTTGAGGAGCTGGTCCACGCCGGCCTTGAGCGCGAGCACGGGCACGCGGTCGTCGCCGTACTTGGTGCGGACCCCCTCCATGGCGAGCGAGTCGGTGATGACCACCCCGTCGTAGCCGAGCCGCCCGCGCAGGATGCCGGTCAGGATCGGGTGGGAGAGGGTGGCCGGGTCGCCGGAGTCGTCGAGCGCCGGGACCATGATGTGCGCGGTCATGATCGAGTCGATGCCGGCGGCGATCGCGGCCCGGAAGGGTGTCGCGTCCAGCCGCTCCCACACCTCGCGGCTGTGGGTGATGACCGGGAAGCCGTAGTGGCTGTCGACGGCGGTGTCACCGTGCCCGGGGAAGTGCTTGGCGGTCGCCGCGACCCCGGCGTGCCGGTACCCGGACACCTCGGCGGCGACCAGCGACGCCACCGCGTCCGGGTCGGCGCCGAAGGACCGTACGCCGATGACCGGATTGGCCGGGTTGACGTTCACGTCGGCCACCGGGGCGTAGTCCTGCCGGATGCCGGTCGCGCGCAGCTCGGCGCCCGCGATGCGGCCGAGGGTGCGGGCGTCGGCCCGGGACCGGCCGGCGCCGACGGCCATCGCGCCGGGGAACAGGGTGGCGGGCTCGCCCACGCGCGTGACTATCCCGTGCTCCTGGTCGGTGGAGATCAGCACGGGCAGACCGCGCGGCTGCTGTAGAGAGGCCCGCTGGATGCCGTTGGACAGCGCGGCGATCTGGTACGGATCACGCGTGTTGTGCGCCCAGGTGAAGTAGATGATGCCGCCGACCCGATACCTGGCGATCAGCTCGGCGGCGGTACGGACACCGATCTCCTGGAGGTTGGCGTCGATGTCGGCCTGGTCGGGAGCGGTGGCCGAGTGACCGTAGACCCGCATCACGAACAACTGCCCGACCTTCTCCTCCGTCGTCATGTGGGAGATGAGGGCGCGCAGCCGATGGTCGTCCGCGTGCGCCTGGCCGCCGACCGTGACGGCTGCGGCGAGGCCGGCCGTGGCGGCGAGAACGGTACGTCTGGAGGGCACGTGCGCTCCTTCCGGAGAAGATCCACTGAAGGAAACTGCCGAACAGTCAGCAATAGTCGGGAAGTTTCTGCCAGTCAAGGGAGCGCGCACGGTACTCGTCGGCAAGGGGCCGTCATCGGCGCAGTTGGAGGGGGGCGCGCCGATGACGGCACGCTGCCGGCCGCGGTACGGCGGAGAGGGTGGTTCGGCGGTCGCAGCCAGCAGCGAGGCCGATACCGCACCGAGGTGACTCATCCGGCAGCTTGCGGGTTGGACGGACCGGGGCGTGGCCGGGTTCCCGGGTCGGGGCCGATTCCCGGAAGTTGGTGGCCGTGGGGTCAACGGGACGCGTGAGCGGCGACCTTCGGCCAGTGCTCCCGCAGGGTGCGCACGGTCTCCGCGATCGCCGGACGCCCCGCCGCTCCCTCCCGCCACAGCGCGTACAGCCGTCGTACGGGCATGGGGTCGAGCGGCACCACGGCCACCCCCGCGGGCAGCGGACCGCGGCCCAGCCGCGGGATGAGGGCGACCCCGAGGCCGGCCGCGACCAGTGCCACCAGGGTCGGGTTCTCCTCGGCCTGGTGGACGATCTCCGGCTCGTGGCCGGCCGCGCGCAGCGTCCGCACCAGCCAGTCGTGGCAGACCCGGCCGGGCGGCTGGCAGATCCACCGCTCGCCGCCCAGCTCGGCCCGCCGTACGGCCTTCCGCCCGGCGAGGGGATGCCCCTCGGGCACGAGCAGATCGCACAGGTCGTCCCCGATGACCGCCTGCTCCACGCCCGCCGGGCACGGCAGCGGCGCGATGTCCCAGTCGTGCGCGACGACGAGGTCGACGGCTCCCTTCGCCACCAGGTCCACGGACAGATGCGGGTCGATCTCGGTCAGCCGGGTGTCGAGGGCGGGGTGCCGTACGGCCAGATCGGCCAGCACGCCGGGCAGCAGCCCGCGTGCCGCCGACGCGAACGCGGCGATCGTCAGCCGTCCCGACGGCACCCCCCGCCGCTCCTCGAGCTCCGTCTCCGCCCGCTCCACGATGGCGAGCAACTCATGTGCGGTGACGACCAGTTGAAGGGCGTCGGCGGTGAGCCGCACACCGCGCCCCTCCCGCTCCAGCAGAACCGTCCTGGTCTCCCGCTCCAGCTTCGCGATCTGCTGGGACACGGCGGAGGGCGTGTAGCCGAGGGCCGCGGCGGCCGCGCCCACGGTCCCGTGGACGGAGACGGCGTGCAGGGCGCGCAGGCGCTGGAGGTCAAGCATGGGGCTCCCTTCCCGGGTGCGCCGACCGGCGGCCGAGCCGGCGGAGTTCGCGTCCGCCCGGCTTTCCGTCCGCCCGGCTTTTCGTCCGCCCGGCTTTTCGTCCGTCCGGCTCCTCGTCCGCCCGGCTTTGTGCCGATGGGGGCTTTCGCCAGCGGGCTTCCGTTAGCGTGGCTTCATCCAACCATGCAGTAATCATCGCTGGTGCTACACGGTCGGCGCACGTGATCCTCGACGCATGCGACCCGCACACCTCGCCCTCGCCGTCCTCGTCGCCGCCGTCTGGGGCGTGAACTTCACCGTCATCGAGATCGGTCTCGACCACTTCCCGCCTCTCCTCTTCTCCGCCCTGCGCTTCCTGGTGGCCGCCCTGCCCGCGGTCTTCCTGGTGGGCCGCCCCAAGGTGGCCTGGAAGTGGATCGTGGGGGTCGGGCTGGCGCTCGGCGTCGCGAAGTTCGGGCTGCTGTTCGTCGGGATGGACGCGGGGATGCCGGCCGGCCTGTCGTCGCTCGTCCTGCAGATCCAGGCGGTGTTCACGGCCGTGATCGCGTTCGCGGTGCTGGGCGAACGCCCCACCCGGATCCGGGCGCTGGGCATGCTGGTCGCCCTCGCCGGCATCGGCGTCGCCGCCGTGGACGAAGGCGCCTCCGGCCCGCTCGGCGCGTTCGCGCTGGTGATCGCGGCGGCGGCCTGCTGGGGCGTGTCGAACGTCCTGACCCGCAGGGCCTCGCCGCCCGACGCCCTGAACTTCATGGTCTGGGTGAGCACGGTCCCGGTGCTGCCCCTGCTGGCCCTCTCCCTGCTGACGGAGGGCGCGAGCCGGGACCTGGACGCCCTGCGGGCCCTCGACTGGCAGGGCGCGTGCACGGTCCTCTACGTCGCCTGGATCACCACGGTCGGGGGCTTCGGCGCCTGGGGCTGGCTGCTGCGACGCCATCCCGCGTCCACCGTCGCCCCCTTCTCCCTGCTGGTCCCGGTCTTCGGAATGTCGTCCGCCGCCCTGTTCCTGGGCGAGTCGGTGAGCCCGCTCAGATGGTGCGCGGCGGCCCTCCTGGTGGGCGGTGTGACCCTGACCTCGATGCCCGGCGGGCGGCGAGCGGCCGTCCGTCCCGTGGACGCGCCGGCACCGGAGGCGGCCGCCGTCCGCTCGTCGACGTGACCCGGTGCCGGCCGCCGACCCGCGGAACGCATGACGGGACCCTCGCCGGCCCGCGGAACGCTTGACGGGACCGATCGCCGATGATCGAAAACGGTGACTGGACTGATCGCCGGCGATCGGAAACGATCGCGAACATGTCCTCCCACCTCATCCTGCACGGCTGGCAGAACCACCGTCCCGCGGGCCACTGGCAGCACTGGCTGGCCGGCCGGCTGACCGGACTCGGCCATCACGTGACCTATCCGCAGCTGCCCGACCCCGACGCTCCGGACCTCGACGTGTGGCTCGCCGAGACGGTCCGCCATCTCACCGGCCTGCCGGGCGGCACCGAGCGCGTGGTCGTGGCCCACAGCGCGTCCGCCGTGCTGTGGCTGCACGCCGTCGCCCGCGGAGCGGTACGGGCCGGTGACGTCGACCGGGTGCTGCTCGTGGCGCCGCCGTCCGCCTCCGTGCTCGCGGGGATTCCCGAGGTCGCCGCGTTCGCCCCGCCGCCGCTGGACTTCGCCCTGCCCGGGCCGGTCCGGCTCGTCGCCGGTGACGACGACCCGTACTGCCCGGAAGGGGCCCGTACCGCCTACGGCGAGCCGCTCCGCGTGCCGACCGAGATCATCCCCGGCGCCGGTCACCTCGACCTGGTCGCCGGATACGGCTCGTGGCCCGCCGTACTGGACTGGTGTCTCGACCCGGCCGCGAAGCTGACGGCTCGTCCCGCCTAGGCCGACTCGTTGAGAAGGCGGGCCAGGTGTTCGCGGCCCGGGCCCAGCAGGCCGGGAAGCGGGGCCGCGGCCTCGTACCACCGCTTCTCGTACTCCCAGCACAGCCAGCCGTCCCAGCCGTGCCGGGAGAGGACCTCCACGCACTCGGTGAGGGGCAGCACGCCGGTGCCGAGCCGGACGGGAGTGGTGTCCTGCGCCGAGACGATGTCCTTGACCTGGACGTATCCGAGAGTCGGGGAGAGCGCCGCGTACGTCTCCGAGGGCTGCTCGCCGCCCAGCCAGGTGTGCATGACGTCCCAGAGCGAGCCGACCTGGTGGTGGCCGACCAGGCCGAGGATGCGGATCGCGTCGGCGCCGGTGCGGTGCGAGTCGTGGGTTTCCAGCAGGATGCGGACCCCGAGGTCGGCGGCGTACTCGGCGGCGGTGCCCAGCCGCCGGGCCGCCGTCGCGTCGGCCTCCTCCCGGCTCTGCTCCGGGGCGCCGCCGGGGAAGACCCGGACGAAGGGGGCGCCCAGGTCGCGGGCGAGGTCCAGGAGCCGTCGGAGCTCCTCGATGACGGGGGCGTCCGGGCCCGGCGCGGCCACCCGCGCGTAACCCGCCACGCCGAGCACCTCCACCCCCGCCGCCTTGAACTCGGCGGCCACATCGGCCCGTTGGGCGAGGTCGAGGCCGGTGTGGACCGGTTCCTCGGAATGCGCGCGCAGTTCGATGCCGTGATAGCCGTACGTGGTCGCGAGCCGCAGCACCTCCGGGAGGGGGAGGCCGGGGACGCCGAGGGTGGAGAACGCCAGTTTCATGGTCCCTACTGTCACTCGCCGGTGCCCTGCAGGTCCAGGCGCCAGTCCTGGCCGACCAGGTCCTTTCCGAACGAGCGGTGCTCCTTCTCGGCGGCGAGGACGAAGCCGTGGCGCCGGTAGACGTGGCGGGCGGCGGTCAGGACGTCGTTCGTCCACAGGACGAGGTCGCGGTAGCCGACACCGCGCGCGAAGTCCACGACGGCCGCCACGAGCCGGTCGCCGATGCCGAGTCCGCGCGCGTCCGGCTCGACGAGCAGCAGGCGCAGCCGGGCGGTGCCGGGGGCTTCGTCGCGTACGCACATCACGCAGCCGACGGGCCGCCCGTCGATCTCGGCGATCCACACCCGTTCGAGGTGCGGATCGTGGTCCTCGGCGAAGTCGGCGACGATCCTCGCGACCAGCCCCTCGTAGTCGGCGTTGAAGCCGTACTCGGCGGCGTACAGCGCCGCGTTGCGCTGCACGATCCAGCCGAGGTCACCGGGTCCCGGCTCGCGCAGCACGACGTCCTCGCGCCGGGCCGGGCGGCCGTCGGACAGGATCGTACGGACGGTGCGCATCGCCTCCGACAGGCGCGGGCGGTCGGCGGGCGGCACGGCCGCGAGCAGGGCGCCGACGGATTCGTCCGCGCGCTCGGTGAGCAGGGCGGCGGTCTCGCGTCCGCGGGCGGTGAGCGTGACGTGGCGCCGGCGCGGGTCCTCCAGGGAGGGCGTCCGCTCGATCAGCCCGTCCTGCTCGAACTTGTTCAGGATCCGGCTCAGATACCCGGAGTCCAGGGAGAGTTCGGACCGGAGATCGGCCGCGTCGGTACGAGGCGAGTGCGCGAGTTCGTACAGGACGCGGGACTCGGTGAGGGTGTAGGGGGCGTAGAGGTGGCGGCTGTAGTCGAGGGCCCCGATGACGTTCGTGTAGAAGCGGTTGAAGGCGCGGATGTCCTGGACGGTCATGATCGTCGACCCCGATGGTTGACTCAGTCAGAGATACCGTGGGACGAGCCTAGGCCGACGAACGCCACCCGTCCATGCCCACACCGGAACGGCATGGCCCCGCAGCGAACCTGTGCCGGCCCCGCTTTGAGCCGAGCCGCGCTCAGGTCCGGGGCCCCCGGAGACCCCCCGCTCCCGAGCCGAGCCGCGCTCAGGTCCGGGGCCCCCGGGAGAACTCCGCACCCGAGCCGCGCCGCGCTCAGACCCGGGGCCCCCGGAGACCCCCCGCTCCCGAGCCGAGCCGCGCTCAGGTCCGGGGCCCCCGGGAGAACTCCGCACCCGAGCCGCGCCGCGCTCAAACCCGGGCCCCCGGAGAACCCCGCACCCGACCCGACCCGAGGAGCCCCCCTCAGACCCGGGGCCCCCCGGAGGACCCCCGCACCATCAACTCGCCCCGTACGGTGGCGATCCCCCCGGGCGGCGGTTCCTCGCGGCCCATCGCGATGCGGCCGGCCCGTGCTCCGGCCTCCGCGAGCGGGAGTCGTACCGTCGTGAGGGACGGCACCGTGTCGACGCTGAACGGCAGGTCGTCGAAGCCGGCCACGGACACGTCGTCCGGGATGCGCAGGCCGGAGTCGCGCAGGGCGGCACAGGCCCCGAGCGCGACGGAGTCGTTCGCCGCCACCACCGCCGTCAGGGACGGGTCCCGGCGCAGCAGCTCGAGCGTGGCCTCGTACCCGGAACGTCTGTCGTACCGGCCGTGCACCGTCCAGCGCGGGTCTTCCTCTATGCCGTGTGCCTCGAGCGCCGCCCGGTGGCCCTCCAGCCGGTGCCGGGTGGTCGTCCGCTCCTCCGGGCCGGTGATGTAGCCGAGGCGCCGGTGCCCGAGACCGATGAGGTGCTCCGTGAGCTGCCGGGCGCCCCCGCGGTTGTCGAAGGTGAGCGCGATCGCCTGGGTGTCGGGTGCGGGCGGGCGACCGCACAGCACCACCCGGGTGCCGGCGTCCGCCATCTTCCGCAGCTTCGCCGTCATCGCCGTCGCGTGCGGCACGTTCTCCACGGCGCCGCCGGTCAGCACGACGGCCGCCGCCCGCTGCCGTTGCAGCAGGGTGAGGTAGGTCAGCTCGCGCTCCGGGGAGCCCCCGGTGTTGCACACCACCGCCAGCCGCTCCCCGCCGGCGCGGCCGCCGGGCCCCCCGATCTCGGACTGGATCGCGCTCGCCATGATCCCGAAGAAGGGGTCGGCGATGTCGTTGACCAGGATGCCGACCAGGTCGGAGGTGGCCGCGGCGAGTGAGCTCGCCGGACCGTTGAGCACGTAGTCCAGGTCGTCCACCGCCCGCAGCACCCGCTCGCGGGTGGAAGCGGCGACGGGGTAGTTCCCGTTCAGCACGCGCGACACCGTCGCGGGGGAGACCTGCGCGCGGGCCGCCACGTCCGCCAGGGTCACCGTCATGTCCTCGTCCTCCGGTAGCGCGTCTCGTCGCATCTGGTCGTACGTCGCCGTACGTCGTCGTACACGGGTGCGTGGCCGCACGGCCTGGACGATGGACGCAGCCCGCACAGGCACCCCACAGCCACGGTTTCGAGCAGACCTTACGGCCACCGGCCCCCGTTGTTCGCCCCCTCGAACAACTCAACCCCGTCACGGTCTTGTCCAGACCGCTGGTCAGAGGCTAGCTTCTCATTGGATAGAAAGCGCTTGCTGCAACGCTCATCAGTAGGGCGGACGCGGCGCACACATTCGCGTACGACTCGCGTACGACGCTGCGTACGACACCTACGAAGGGAAAGACGTGACACGCAAGACGGTGCGTATCGCCATGAACGGCGTGACCGGGCGCATGGGCTACCGCCAGCACCTCGTCCGCTCGATCCTGGCCATCCGCGAACAGGGCGGCCTCGACCTCGGCGACGGCACCGTGCTGTGGCCGGAGCCGATCCTCGTCGGCCGCCGTGAGCACGTGCTCCGGACGCTCGCCGAGCAGCACGGCCTGGAGCACGTCTCGACGGACGTGGACGCCGTCCTCGCCGACGACAGCGTCGATATCTACTTCGACGCCCAGGTCACCTCCGCCCGCGAGGAGGCGATCCGCAAGGCGATCGCCGCCGGCAAGCACGTCTACACCGAGAAGCCGACGGCCACCGGCCTCGAGGGCGCCCTCGAACTCGCCCGGCTGGCCGCAGGCGCCGGCATCAAGCACGGCGTCGTCCAGGACAAGCTGTTCCTGCCGGGCCTGCTGAAGCTCAAGCGCCTCATCGACGGCGGCTTCTTCGGCCGCATCCTGTCCATCCGCGGCGAGTTCGGCTACTGGGTCTTCGAGGGCGACTGGCAGTCGGCCCAGCGCCCGTCCTGGAACTACCGCAGCGAGGACGGCGGCGGCATCGTCGTCGACATGTTCCCGCACTGGGAGTACGTCCTGCACGAGCTCTTCGGCCGGGTGAAGTCCGTCCAGGCCATCGCCACCACCCACATCCCGCAGCGCTGGGACGAGAACGGCAAGCCCTACGACGCCACCGCCGACGACGCCGCCTACGGCATCTTCGAACTCGACGGCGGAGCCATCGCCCAGATCAACTCCTCCTGGGCCGTCCGCGTCAACCGCGACGAACTCGTCGAGTTCCAGGTGGACGGCACGGAGGGCTCCGCGGTGGCCGGTCTGCGCAACTGCCGCGTCCAGCACCGCAGCGCCACCCCCAAGCCGGTCTGGAACCCCGACATCCCCGCCACCGAGGTCTTCCGCGACCAGTGGCAGGAGGTGCCGGACAACGCCGAGTTCGACAACGGCTTCAAGGCCCAGTGGGAGCTGTTCCTGCGGCACGTCTACGCCGACGCCCCCTACCACTGGGACCTCCTCGCCGGCGCCCGCGGCGTGCAGCTCGCCGAACTGGGCCTGCGGTCCTCCTCCGAGGGCGCCCGTCTCGACGTACCGGAGATCACGCTGTGACCATCCAACTCCCCGATGCCACGGGGGGTCTGAGGGTGTACGAGCCCCGCACGAACCCCCTCGCCGTCACTCCCGGCACCCCCTTCACCTCGCGCACGGTCTACTCGGCGGCACACGTCGTCGCCGACCCCTTCGCGGACGTGTCCCCGGACTCGCCCGCCGCCGTCGACTGGGACGCCACCCTCGCCTTCCGCCGCCATCTGTGGTCCCACGGGCTGGGGGTCGCCGAGGCGATGGACACCGCCCAGCGCGGCATGGGCCTGGACTGGGCGGGCGCGGCCGAGCTGATCCGGCGCAGCGCCGCCGAGGCCAGGTCGGTCGGCGGCCGTATCGCCTGCGGTGTCGGCACCGACCAGCTGACCGGCCCGGCGTCCCTGGCCGAGGTACGGGCGGCGTACGAAGAGCAGCTCGCGCTGGTGGAGGAGTCCGGCGCCCGGGCGATCCTGATGGCGTCCCGCGCGCTCACGGCCGCCGCCGAGGGCCCCGCGGACTACCTGGAGGTCTACGGCCACCTGCTCCGCCAGGCCACCGAGCCGGTGATCCTGCACTGGCTCGGCCCGATGTTCGACCCGGCCCTCGACGGCTACTGGGGGTCCGCGGACCTCGACGCCGCCACGGACACCTTCCTGGAGGTGATCGCGGCCCACCCCGACAAGATCGACGGCATCAAGGTCTCCCTCCTGGACGCCCAGCGGGAGATCGACCTCCGCCGCCGCCTCCCCGACGGCGTCCGCTGTTACACGGGCGACGACTTCAACTACCCGGAGCTGATCGCGGGCGACGAGCAGGGCTTCAGCCACGCCCTGCTCGGCATCTTCGACCCGCTGGGACCGCTGGCGGCCCAGGCGGTACGGGTCCTCGACACGGGCGACGTACCGGGCTTCCGGGCCCTGCTCGATCCGACGGTCGAACTGTCGCGGCACCTGTTCCGGACGCCCACCCGCTTCTACAAGACCGGTGTCGTCTTCCTGGCCTGGCTCGCCGGCCACCAGTCGCACTTCACGATGGTCGGCGGCCTCCAGTCGGCCCGCTCCCTCCCGCACTTCGCCCGCGCCTACGAACTCGCCGACGGTCTGGGCCTGTTCCCCGACCCGAAGCTGGCCGAGGAGCGGATGAGGACCCTGCTCGCACTCCACGGGGTGACCCGGTGACAGGCTCGCTTTCCCGCTTCTCCGTCAACCAGATGACCGTCAGGCAACTGTCGCTGCCGGAGCTGGCCGACGCCTGCCTCGCCCTGGGCGTCCCCGGCGTCGGCCTCTGGCGCGAACCGGTCCAGTCGTACGGCGTGGAGGCCACGGCGAAACTGGTCCGGGACGCGGGCCTGGCCGTCACCACCCTGTGCCGCGGCGGCTTCCTCACCGCGATCGAGCCACGGGAGCGGGCGGAGGCCCTGGCCGACAACCGCCGCGCGGTCGACGAGGCGGCCACCCTCGGCACCGACACCCTGGTGCTGGTCTCCGGCGGCCTGCCCGCCGGTTCCAGGGACCTGCACGGGGCGCGCGAGCGGATCGCGGACGCGCTCGGCGAACTGGGCCCGTACGCGGAAGCCCACGGCGTACGGCTGGCCATCGAGCCGCTGCACCCCATGTACGCCGCGGACCGCTGCGTGGTGTCGACCCTGGCCCAGGCCCTCGACCTCGCCGAACGCTTCCCCGCCCACCAGGTCGGCGTCACCGTGGACACGTACCACATCTGGTGGGACGACACGGCGCCGCGGCAGATCGCCCGGGCGGGCGCGGGCGGCCGTATCCACACCTTCCAGCTCGCCGACTGGACCACCCCGCTGCCCGAGGGGGTCCTCAACGGCCGCGGCCAGATCGGCGACGGCTCGATCGACATGCGGGAGTGGAAGTCCTACGTCGAGGCGGCCGGGTACACCGGGCCCATCGAGGTCGAGTTGTTCAACGACGGGCTGTGGGCCAGGGACGGGCGCGAGGTGCTGGCGGAGACGGCCGGGCGGTTCGTGGAGCACGTGATCCGGCCGCCGGAGCACGTGATCTGACCGCCGGAAAAAATCTTCGGAACCCGTGCAACCCTTCCCGCACTCCGCGGGTCGTACTTGGCATCAGGACTTCTGGGGAGGGATCTGGGGGGATCGCGGAGTTCTGATGCGGAGGGGAAAACCCGAGGGGGCCCGGTCGACGGACCGGGCCCTCTCGAATTTGTGTCCGGCACCGCCGCGGTGCCCTAGAAGAACACCCCGCACCTCAGCAGCACGTTCGCGTACGGGCGTGCCTCGCCGGTCCGCACCACCAGACGGGCTCCCGTCGTCAGTTCCTTGAGCTCCTCGTGGGAGACCAGGGCCAGGCCGGGGAAGTGCCCGTCCAGCAGCGTCGCGGCCCCCGGATTGGCCTCCCGTACCTCCGTGGCCGCCGTCGCGCCCTCCACCACCAGCTCGGCCAGCAGGCCGTCCAGCACCTCCGCGAAGGACGGCACCCCGGCCCGGAACGCCAGGTCCACGACCCGCGGGCCGTCCGGTATCGGCATCCCCGCGTCGCAGACCAGGACCCCGTCCCCGTGACCCAGTTCGGCGAGGGCGCCGGAGAGACGGCGGTTCAGAATGCCGGCCTTCTTCACCGCGCCTCGCCTGGCCCGCCCGTGCCGGACGCGTCGTCCGGCCCGACGCCGCCGCCGGTCCCGGGTCCGCCACCCGGGGCCGTGCCGTTCAAGGCGTCGTCCGGACCGGCCCCGCTGCCGGTGGTCCCGGGTCCGCCGTCCGGGGCCCCGTCGTTCCACGCGTCGTCCGGCCCGGCGCCGCTGCTGCCGGTGGTCCGGGGTTCGCCGCCCGGCGCCCCGTCGTTCAACGCCTCGACCTCCGCCGCCGTCGGGAAGGACACCTGCGCGCCCTCCTTCGTGACGGCGGCCGCCCCGACCCGGGACGCGTAGGCCGCCGCCTCCGCGAGCGAGGCGCCCGCACCCAGCCGCCAGGCCAGTGCCGCGGTGAACGCGTCGCCCGCACCCGTCGTGTCCACGGCGTCCACCCGCACGGCCGGCACCCGGGTCATGCCCTCCGCGGAGGCGACCAGCGCGCCCGCCGAGCCCAGCGTCACGACCACCGAGCGGGGGCCCCTCGCGAGCAGGACGCGCGCCCAGTCCTCCGGCTCCTCGCCGGCGTCGGCGCCGGCGACGCCGAGGATCACCTTCGCCTCGTGCTCGTTGACGATCAGCGGGTCGCAGGCCGCCAGCAGCTCGTCCGGCAGTGGCCGCGGCGGTGACGGGTTGAGCACGAAGCGACCGCCCGGGGCCACACTCCGCACCGCCTCCACGACTGTCTCCAGCGGGATCTCCAGCTGCGCCGACACCACGCGCGAGCTCCGGAAGAGCCGCGCGGCGGCCCGGACGTCCTCGGGGGTCAGCCGGCCGTTCGCGCCCGGTGAGACGACGATGCTGTTGTCACCGGACGGGTCCACCGTGATCAGCGCGACCCCGGTCGGCGCCCCGCCTGTCAGGACGCCCGCCGTGTCCACGCCGGCGGCCCGCTGCGAGTCCAGCAGCAGCTCGCCGTGCGGGTCGGCGCCGACCCGGGCCAGCAGGGCCGTACGCGCTCCGAGCCGGGCGGCCGCGACCGCCTGGTTGGCGCCCTTGCCGCCCGGATGGACGGCCAGGTCCGAGCCGAGCACCGTCTCCCCGGTCTCCGGCCGCCGCTCGACCGCGATCACCAGGTCGGCGTTGGCCGACCCGACGACCAGGAGGTCGTAGTCGTACATGAAGTGTCTCCCCTGGATGTGACGGGAGGCGGGCGGTCGCCAGGACCGCCCGCCCGCTCGCCGATGTCAGCCGCCGAAGCCGGCCACGTTCTCCTTCGTGACCACCTTCACCGGCACCTTCACCGTCTTCTCGACCTTCCTGCCTTCGGCCGCCCGGACCGCGTTGTCCACCGCGATCCGCCCGAGCTGGGTCGGCTGCTGCGCGACCGACGCGTACAGCGTGCCGTCCGCGACCGCCTTCAGCCCGTCCGGCGTGCCGTCGAAACCGACGACCTGGACCGACGTGCCGGCCTTGGCGCCGAGCGCCTTGACCGCGCCGAGCGCCATCTCGTCGTTCTCGGCGAAGACACCGTCGACGTCGGGGTGGGCCTGGAGCAGGTTCGTCATCACGTCGAGGCCCTTGGTGCGGTCGAAGTCCGCGGGCTGCTTGGCGACGACCCTGATGCCCGGGTACTCCTTCAGCCCGGCCGCGAAGCCGGCGCCGCGCTCCCGGCTGGCGGAGGTGCCGGCCTGGCCCTGAAGGATCACGACGGTGCCCTTGCCGCCCAGCTTCCGGGCCAGCGCCCGGGCGCCCAGCCTGCCGCCCTCGACGTTGTCGGAGGCGACCAGCGCGGCCGTCTCGGCGTTGTTCACCCCGCGGTCGACGCCGACGACGGGGATGTCCGCCTTGTTCGCCGAGCGCACCGACGGGCCCGCCGCGTCCGAGTCCACCGGGTTGACGATGATGGAACCGATGCCCTCGCTGGTGAAGTTCTGCAGCTGGTTGGCCTGCTGCGAGGCGTCGTTCTGCGCGTCCGTGACCGTCAGGTCGACGCCCAGCCTCTTCGCCTCGGCCTGCGCGCCGGAACGGATCTGCACGAAGAAGGGATTGTTGAGGGTCGACAGCGACAGTCCGATCTTCTGGTCCTTCGCCGGCGAGCCGTTGTGCAGGAACGACATCCCGCCGACGACGGCCGCCGCGACCACCGCGGCGAGTCCGTACGTCATCGCCTGCCTGCCCCTGTTCCCGGCGGAGGCCCCGGCGGCCACCGGGGTCGCCCCCGCCTTGCGCCGCAGCGTGTCGAGGAGCACCGCCAGGGCGATGACGACACCGATGACGACCTGCTGCCAGAAGGCGGACACGGAAAGGAGGTTGAGGCCGTTGCGCAGCACCGCGAGGATCAGCGCGCCGATCAGCGTCCCCGAGGCCTTGCCCGTGCCGCCGGCCAGCGAGGCGCCGCCGATGACGACCGCGGCGATCGCGTCCAGCTCGTAACCCTGCGCGGCCTGCGGCTGCGCGGAGGACAGCCGGGAGGCGAGCACGATGCCCGCGGCCGCGGCGAACAGGCCGGAGAAGGCGTAGATGGCGAGCTTCTGCTTCTTGACCCGCAGCCCGGAGAGGCGGGCCGCCTCCTCGTTGCCGCCGATCGCGTACATGGAGCGGCCGATGTAGGTGCGCCCCAGCACGAACGCCGTGAGGAGCCCCATGACCACCATCACGAGCACCGGCACCGGCAGCCATCCGCCGAGCGTGTCGCCGAGGTGGGAGACGGAGTCGGGGAAGGCGATCGGGGAGCCCTGCGAGATCACCAGCGACAGGCCGCGGGCCACCGAGAGCATGGCCAGCGTCGCGATGAACGGCGGCAGTTTCCCGTACGAGATCAGGAAGCCGTTGACCAGGCCGCACGCGATGCCGGTGGCGATCGCGAGGACGACCGCCAGGGCGACCGGGACGCCCTGCGAGGTGGCGCTCCAGGCGAGGACGGTGGCCGACAGGGCCGCCACCGAGCCGACCGACAGGTCGATGCCCGCCGAGACGATCACGAAGGTGACACCGAAGGCGAGGATCGCGGTCACGGCCGCCTGGACGCCGACGTTGAGGAGGTTGTCCGTCGTCATGAAGTCGCCGGACAGCGCCGACATCGCGATCACGAGGACGATCAGCGCGGTCAGCGCGCCGTTGTCGAGCAGGAGGCGGCGCAGGCCGCCCGTGGCGCCTCGCGCGCCCGTCGTGCTCTTGAGCGTGTCAGTGGCCACGGGAGGCCTCCGTTTCGGTCTCGGTCTGCTTCGGGGAAGTGGGGGAGCCGACGGCGAGCGCCATGACCGCGTCCTGGGTCGCCTCGGCGGCAGTGAGTTCGCCGGCGATCCGCCCCTGGGCCATCACCAGCACCCGGTCACTCATCCCGAGCACCTCGGGCAGGTCACTGGAGATCATCAGGACGGCCGCGCCGGCGGCCGTCAGCTCGTTGACGAGCTGGTAGATCTCGACCTTGGCGCCGACGTCGATACCGCGCGTCGGCTCGTCGAGGATCAGCACCCTCGTGTCGGCGAGCAGCCACTTGCCGATGACGACCTTCTGCTGGTTGCCGCCGGACAGCGTCCGCACCTGCTGGCCCAGGCCCGCCATCCGCACGCCGAGCTGCCCGGCGATCCGGGCGGCCGCCTCGTGCTGGCCCCGGAGGTCGACGAGTCCGCCGCGGGTGGCGGACCTCAGCGTCACGAGCCCGAGGTTCTCCTCGACGGACGCGTCGAGAAGCAGGCCCTGGCCCTTGCGGTCCTCGGGCACGAGCCCGATGCCGGCCGACATGGCGGCGGTCACGTCATGCCCGCGCAGTCGTGCGCCACCGACCTTCACGGTGCCCGCGTCGTACGGGTCGGCGCCGAACACGGCCCGCCCGACCTCCGTACGGCCGGCCCCGACCAGCCCCGCGACGCCGACGACCTCACCGGCCCGCACCTCGAAGCTCACGTCGTGGAAGACACCATCGCGGGTGAGCCCTTCGACGGTGAGCAGCGCGGTGCCGGTGTCGGCCCGTTCCCGCGGGTACTGCTGCTCGATCGACCGCCCCACCATCAGGCGTACGAGTTCGTCCTCGGGCGTGGACGCGGGGACCTGGCCGACGCTTCGGCCGTCGCGGATGACGGTGACCCGGTCGCCCAGGGCGGCGATCTCCTCCAGGTGATGGGTGATGAAGACGACGCCCACGCCGTCCTCGCGCAGCCTGCGCACGATGGAGAAGAGCCTCTCCACCTCGTCGGAGGTGAGCACGGCGGTCGGCTCGTCCATGATCAGGACGCGCGCGTCGAGGCTGAGGGCCTTGGCGATCTCGACCATCTGGAGGCGGGCGATACCGAGTTCACGCACCCGCGCGCGGGGGGACACGTGCACGCCGACCCGCTCAAGGAGTGCGGCGGCCTCCCTCTCCATCCGCTTCCGGTCGATCACCCCGAAGCGGCGCGGCTGCCGGCCAAGGAAGATGTTCTCGGCGACCGTCAGGTCGGGGACCAGGTTGAACTCCTGGTAGATGGTGGCGATCCCGAGACGTTCGGAATCCTGCGCTCCGTGGATGCGGACCTCCTCGCCGCCGACCAGGATCCGGCCGGCGTCGGGGGTGTAGGCACCCGACAGCATCTTGATGAGGGTGCTCTTGCCCGCGCCGTTCTCGCCGAGCAGCACGTGCACCTCGCCGCGGTTCAGCTCGAAGTCGACGCCGTCGAGCGCGATCACGCCGGGGAAGGTCTTCCGTATGCCCTCGATGCGCAGCAACTCATCCCGGTTGCTCACGACGTGCTCCTGTTCGTTACGGGGGACGGCTCTGGGGGATTCGTCGGGTGCGACGGCCCCCGGGGGGCCGGTTCGCCGCACGAGCGGCGGACGACGAGCCGGGCGGGCAGCGTGACGGACTCGGGGGGTCGTCCCTCGATGCGGTCGACGAGGGCGCGCACGGCCGCGCGTCCCAGCTCGCCCGTGGGCTGGGCGATCGCGGTGATCGGCGGATCGGTGTGCACGAACCAGCGGATGTCGTCGAACGCGGCCAGCGCGAGGTCCTCGGGCACCCGCAGCCCGCGCGCGCGGACGGCGTCCAGCGCGCCCAGGGCCATCAGGTTGTCCGCGGCGAAGACGACCTCGGGTGGCTCGGGCAGGTCGAGGAAGCCCTCGGTGACCCGCCGTCCGCTCTCGGCCTGGAAGTCGCCCTGGCCGGTGTAGGCGTCCGGGAGGGGGATGCCGTACTCCGCCATGGCCTGCCGGAAGGCCTCGACGCGCTCACTGCCGGTGGTGGTGGCGGCGGGGCCCGCGATGATCGCGAGCCGCCGGTGGCCGAGTCCGTGCAGATGGGCGACGAGGTCGCGGACGGCCGCCCGCCCGTCGGAGCGGACCACGGGCACGTCCACGCCGGGGATCCACCGGTCCACGAAGACCATCGGCGTCCCCGCCCGCGCGGCGTCGAGGATCAGCGGCGAACCGCCGTCGGTCGGGGAGATCAGCAGTCCGTCGATACGGCGGTCCAGCAGCGTCCGTACGTGGTGGTCCTGGAGGTCGGGCCGCTCGTCGGCGTTGCCGATGATGACGCTGTAGCCCAGCGCCCGGGCCTCCTCCTCCACGGAGCGGGCCAGTTCGGTGAAGTACGGGTTCATCACGTCGCTGATGACCAGGCCGAGGGTGTGGGTCTGGTCGGTGCGCAGCGACCGGGCGACGGCGTTCGGGCGGTAGCCCAGCGCCTCGACGGCGGCCAGCACGCGCGTGCGCGCGTCGGCGCTGACCGACGGATGGCCGTTCAGGGCGCGGGACACCGTGGCGACGGACACGCCTGCCTCGGCCGCGACGTCCTTGATGCTCGCCATCGCCGCTCCACCTCCTCGTGGAATCGATTACACGAACGTGTACGGAGGATTGGAATCGATTACACGGGTGTCAATCAAGCCCCTGGCCGCATCCCGAGACCGGATCGTGATGAACGGAGCCCGGCGGGCGTTTCCCGGCGGCGGCTCCCGCTGTCGGAGCACCCCGGTAGCGTCGGAGCATGTCGAATCAGGCGGGGAGCGGGGCGGAGGGCGGGGAGCGGCGGCTCGCCGTGCTCGAAGGCGTCCTGGAGCGCGTCACGTACGCCAACGAGGAGAACGGCTACACGGTCGCCCGGGTCGACACCGGCCGAGGCGCCGGCGACCTCCTCACAGTCGTGGGCGCGCTGCTCGGCGCCCAGGTCGGCGAGTCCCTGCGGATGGAGGGCCGTTGGGGGTCGCACCCGCAGTACGGAAAACAGTTCACGGTCGAGAACTACACGACCCTGCTGCCCGCCACCGTCCAGGGCATCCGCCGCTACCTCGGCTCCGGCCTGGTCAAGGGCATCGGACCCGTCTTCGCCGACCGCATCACCCAGCACTTCGGCCTGGACACCCTCACGATCATCGAGGAGGAGCCGAAGCGGCTCGTCGAGGTGCCCGGCCTCGGCCCCAAACGCACCAAGAAGATCGCCGACGCCTGGGAGGAGCAGAAGGCGATCAAGGAGGTCATGCTCTTCCTCCAGACCGTCGAGGTGTCCACGTCCATCGCGGTCCGCATCTACAAGAAGTACGGGGACGCCTCGATCTCCGTGGTGAAGAACCAGCCCTACCGGCTCGCGTCCGACGTCTGGGGCATCGGCTTCCTCACCGCCGACAGGATCGCCCAGTCCGTCGGCATCCCGCACGACAGCCCCGAGCGCGTCAAGGCGGGCCTCCAGTACGCCCTTTCGCAGTCCGCCGACCAGGGCCACTGCTATCTGCCCGAGGAGCGGCTGATCGCCGACGCGGTCAAGCTGCTCCAGGTCGACACCGGACTGGTCATCGAGTGCCTCGCCGAACTCGCGGCGCCCGCGGAGGACGGCGAGGACCCCGGTGTCGTCCGCGAGAAGGTCCCCGGCCCGGACGGCGGCGATCCGGTCACAGCCATCTACCTCGTCCCGTTCCACCGTGCCGAACTCTCCCTCTCCGCCCAGCTGTTGCGCTTGCTGCGCACGGACGAGGACCGGATGCCCGGGTTCCGTGACGTGGCCTGGGACAAGGCGCTGCTCTGGCTGAAGGGGCGTACGGGCACGGAGCTCGCCCCCGAGCAGGAGGCGGCCGTCCGGCTCGCGCTCACCGAGAAGGTCGCCGTCCTCACCGGCGGGCCCGGCTGCGGCAAGTCCTTCACGGTCCGCTCGATCGTGGAGCTGGCCCGCGCGAGGAAGGCCAAGGTCGTGCTGGCCGCCCCCACCGGCCGGGCCGCCAAGCGCCTGGCCGAGCTCACCGGCGCCGAGGCCTCCACCGTGCACCGGCTGCTGGAGCTGAGGCCCGGCGGTGACGCGGCCTACGACAAGGACCGCCCGCTCGACGCGGACCTCGTGGTCGTCGACGAGGCGTCCATGCTGGACCTGCTGCTGGCGAACAAGCTGGTCAAGGCGGTGCCCCCGGGCGCCCACCTGTTGTTCGTCGGGGACGTGGACCAACTGCCCAGCGTGGGCGCCGGCGAGGTCCTGCGCGACCTGCTCGCCGAGGGCGGCCCGATCCCGGCCGTCCGCCTCACCCGCGTCTTCCGTCAGGCCCAGCAGTCGGGGGTGGTGACGAACGCGCACCGGATCAACTCGGGACAGCATCCGGTCACCGACGGCATGAAGGACTTCTTCCTCTTCGTCGAGGACGAGACCGAGGACGCCGGCCGGCTCACCGTGGACGTGGCGGCCCGTCGGATTCCGGCCAGGTTCGGACTCGACCCGCGCCGGGACGTCCAGGTGCTCGCGCCGATGCACCGCGGACCGGCCGGCGCCGGCACCCTCAACGGCCTGCTCCAGCAGGCCATCACCCCGGGCCGCCCCGACCTGCCCGAGAAGCGGTTCGGCGGCCGGGTCTTCCGGGTCGGCGACAAGGTCACCCAGATCCGCAACAACTACGACAAGGGCGAGAACGGCGTGTTCAACGGCACGGTGGGCGTGGTCACCTCGCTCGATCCGGTCGACCAGCGCCTGACCGTGCTGACGGACGAGGACGAGGAAGTGCCGTACGACTTCGACGAACTGGACGAACTGGCCCATGCCTACGCGGTGACCATTC
Source organism: Streptomyces sp. NBC_00289 (assembly GCF_041435115.1). Lineage (NCBI taxonomy): Bacteria > Bacillati > Actinomycetota > Actinomycetes > Kitasatosporales > Streptomycetaceae > Streptomyces > Streptomyces sp. NBC_00289. The sequence continues at coordinate 6,475,818 of NZ_CP108046.1, forward strand.
ACCGTTCGCAGGGGAGTGAATATCCGGCCGTGGTGATCCCGGTCACCACCGGCGCCTGGATGATGCTGCAGCGGAACCTGCTGTACACGGCGGTGACCCGGGCCAGGAAGCTGGTCGTCCTCGTCGGCTCCCGCAAGGCGATCGGCCAGGCGGTGCGCACGGTGTCCGCGGGCCGCCGTTGCACGGCCCTCGACTTCCGGCTCGCGGGCCGCTGACCGCACCCGTCACGAAGAATGATCGATCAAATGAGTCACCTAGGTCACAGAGCTCTTCCGGAAGCGGGCCGAAGGGGGGCAGGATGAGCAGGTTGGCGGCACTGAGTGCCGCCGATAGGCCCAATGGTCGACCCCGAGTGCACTCTCCTGCGCCAAATGGGGGATGGTAGAGACAGTCAGGGCAACCTCGAAGAAGAGGCACAACGTCGGTGAGGGATGACGTGAGCGAGCACACCAAGAATGCTGTAGTACTGCGGTACGGCGACGGCGAGTACACCTACCCGGTGATCGACAGCACCGTCGGCGACGAGGGCTTCGACATCGGCAAGCTCCGCGCCCAGACCGGTCTGGTGACCCTGGACAGCGGGTACGGCAACACCGCCGCCTATAAATCCGCCATCACCTACCTCGACGGTGAGGCGGGCATCCTCCGGTACCGCGGCTACCCGATCGAGCAGCTGGCCGAGCGCTCCACCTTCGTGGAGGTCGCCTACCTGCTGATCAACGGCGAGCTGCCGACCGTCGACGAGCTCACCTCGTTCAAGAACGACATCACGCAGCACACCCTGCTGCACGAGGACGTCAAGAACTTCTACCGGGGCTTCCCCCGCGACGCCCACCCGATGGCCATGCTCTCGTCCGTGGTCTCCGCGCTGTCCACCTTCTACCAGGACAGCCACAACCCGTTCGACGAGAAGCAGCGCAACCTCTCCACGATCCGCCTGCTCGCCAAGCTTCCGACGATCGCGGCCTACGCGTACAAGAAGTCGATCGGTCACCCGTTCGTCTACCCGCGCAACGACCTCGGCTACGTCGAGAACTTCCTGCGCATGACCTTCTCGGTGCCGGCGCAGGAGTACGACCTCGACCCGGTCGTCGTCTCCGCGCTCGACAAGCTGCTGATCCTGCACGCGGACCACGAGCAGAACTGTTCGACGTCCACGGTCCGCCTGGTCGGCTCCTCGCAGGCGAACATGTTCGCGTCGATCTCGGCCGGCATCAACGCCCTGTGGGGCCCGCTGCACGGCGGTGCCAACCAGTCGGTGCTGGAGATGCTCGAGGGCATCCGCGACGCCGGCGGCGATGTCGACTCCTTCATCCGCAAGGTGAAGAACAAGGAGGACGGCGTCCGTCTGATGGGCTTCGGCCACCGGGTCTACAAGAACTTCGACCCGCGCGCCAAGATCATCAAGGCCGCCGCGCACGACGTGCTGTCCGCCCTCGGCAAGTCCGACGAGCTGCTGGACATCGCGCTGAAGCTGGAGGAGCACGCGCTCTCCGACGACTACTTCGTCTCGCGCAGCCTCTACCCGAACGTCGACTTCTACACCGGTCTGATCTACCGCGCGATGGGCTTCCCGACCGAGATGTTCACGGTCCTGTTCGCCCTCGGCCGCCTCCCGGGCTGGATCGCCCAGTGGCACGAGATGATCAAGGAGCCGGGCTCCCGCATCGGCCGTCCGCGCCAGATCTACACGGGTGTCGTCGAGCGCGACTTCATCCCCGTCGAGGCGCGCTGAGCCGCATCCCAGGGCCCCGTATCCGGTGATCCGGGTGCGGGGCCTTCCGCTGTGGGTTCGTAGACGATCGCGAAGCGCGTCCGACATAGCGGAAGGCGCCCTGGCGACGGTCCCCCCACGGGCCGGCGTCCAGGGCGCCTTCCCATGTCCCGGTGCGGATTCCCCCCACGGGATCCGGCCGGGCGTCTGAGAGACAGCGCCTGAATCGCTGTTGAGCAAAACGAGCAGAACTCGCCGTACTACTGCTGTGTGCGATCTGCCGGGACAGCGCACGCTGGGAGGGCCGCTCAAAGCTTCCCGGTGTACGTGCCCCGGCAACGCATCTCTGAGGAAGTCCCCCAAGACATCCCCAGATGCCAGTCGGCGCCCCCCAAGACGCTTCCTGACATCGTCAACTTAGACCTTCGCACCCCTTAGATGGTTACGTTCGCATCACTGTGATCTGCGTCTCTTGCAAATGTCCGTTAGATGCGCAAGAGAACAGATACGGCGAACGGGACCCAAGCGTAAGGATGATGCGCGAGCCTTGTGAAGAGCTTATGTGAGGGTGGCGCCGGACTCCAGAGGGACTGGTGCCCCGTTCTTCGGCTAACCCCGGGTAACAGTTGCGAACTTCAACGGAACGTCCGCAGCCGAAGGCTGTTCGTCACCACGAAGACCGACGAGAAGGCCATCGCCGCCCCCGCGATCATCGGGTTCAGCAGCCCGGCCGCGGCCAGCGGCAGAGCCGCCACGTTGTAGCCGAAGGCCCACACGAGGTTGCCCTTGATGACGGCGAGCGTCCGGCGGGAGAGCCGGATCGCGTCCGCGGCCACTCGCAGGTCCCCGCGCACCAGGGTCAGGTCACCCGCCTCGATCGCCGCGTCCGTCCCGGTGCCCATGGCGAGCCCCAGGTCGGCGGTGGCGAGCGCGGCCGCGTCGTTGACCCCGTCGCCGACCATGGCCACGGTCCGCCCCTCGGCCCGCAGCCGCCGTACGACGTCGACCTTGTCCTCGGGCAGCACTTCGGCGATCACCCGGTCGATACCGACCTCGTGCGCCACGGCCTCGGCCACCGCCTGGTTGTCCCCGGTCAGCAGCACCGGCGTGAGCCCCAGGGCGCGCAGTTCGCGGACCGCCTCGGCGCTGGTCTCCCTGACCGCGTCCGCCACGGCGACGACAGCGCGTGCCGCCCCGTCCCAGCCGATCACGACGGCCGTACGACCGTCCCGCTCGGCCCCGTCCTTGGCCCGGGCCAGTTCCTCCGGCAGCACGGACAGCTCGGCGAGCCGCCCCACCGCCACCTCGTGGCCCTCCACCCGCCCGCGTACGCCCCTGCCGGGCACGTTCTCGAACCGCTCGACCGCCGGCAGCGGGCCGACCCGCTTCTCGGCGCCCGCCGCCACCGCGCGGGCCACCGGATGCTCGGAGGCGTGCTCGAGGGCGCCCGCGAGCCGCAGCACCTGCCGCTCGTCGACGCCCTCGGCGACGTACACCGCCTGGAGGGCCATGCGGCCCGTGGTGACCGTGCCGGTCTTGTCCAGGACGACGGTGTCGACGCGGCGCGTGGACTCCAGAACCTCGGGCCCCTTGATGAGGATGCCGAGCTGCGCCCCGCGCCCGGTGCCGACCAGGAGCGCGGTCGGTGTGGCCAGGCCGAGCGCGCACGGGCAGGCGATGATCAGCACCGCGACGGCCGCGGTGAAGGCGGCGGCGGTGTCGCCCGTGGCGCCGAGCCAGCCGCCGAAGGTGGCGACCGCGACGAGGACGACGACGGGCACGAAGACCCCGGAGACGCGGTCGGCGAGCCGCTGAACCTCGGCCTTGCCGTTCTGCGCGTCCGCCACGAGCTTCGCCATCCGCGCGAGCCGGGTGTCGGCGCCGACCCGGCTGGCCTCGACGACCAGCCGGCCGCCGGCGTTCACGGTCGCGCCCGTGACCGGGTCACCGACGGCCACGTCCACCGGCACCGACTCGCCGGTCAGCAGGGCCGCGTCGACCGCCGAGACGCCCTCGACGACGGTGCCGTCGGTGGCGATCTTCTCCCCGGGCCGTACGACGAAACGGTCGCCGACCGTCAGCCGCGCCACCGGGACCCGGACCTCGCGCCCTTCCCGCAGAACGGCCACGTCCTTGGCGCCCAGCTCCAGCAGTGCCCGCAGGGCCGCTCCCGCCCGCCGCTTGGAGCGGGCCTCCAGATAGCGGCCCAGCAGGATGAACGCGACGACTCCGGCGGCGACCTCGAGGTAGATCGTCGAGGCACCGTCCATGCGGTCGGCGGTGAGCTCGAAGCGGTCCTTCATGCCGGGCATGCCCGCGTCACCGAAGAACAGCGCCCACAGCGACCAGCCGAAGGCGGCGAGCGTGCCGAGCGACACCAGGGTGTCCATGGTGGCCGCCCGGTGCCGGAGGTTGGTCCAGGCGGCCCGGTGGAACGGCCACCCGCCCCAGACCACCACGGGCGCGGCGAGCGTCAGCGCGAGCCACTGCCAGTTGTCGAACTGGAGGGCCGGGATCATCGACAGCAGCACGACGGGGACCGCCAGCAGGGCGGAGACGACCAGCCGCTCCCGCAGGGCCGACAGTTCGGGGTCGTGCGGCGCCTGCTCGGGCGCCTCCACCTCGGGCGCGGGCTCCTCGGCCGTGTACCCGGTCCTCACCACGGTGGCGATCAGGTCGGCGACCTCGACGGCGGCCGGGTACGTGACCCTGGCCTTCTCCGTCGCGTAGTTGACCGTGGCGCTGACGCCGTCCATGCGGTTGAGCTTCTTCTCGACGCGGGCCGCGCAGGAGGCGCAGGTCATTCCGCCGATGAGCAGCTCGACCTCGGTCGTGGCGGCTGACGGCGTCTCCGTGGTGGTGCTGGACATGCCCGACTCCAGACTGCTGATCCGGACGCTGGGTCAAACGTTGGTGACGAGCTCGAAGCCCGCCTCGTCGACGGCGGCGCGCACGGCCCGCTCGTCCAGCGGGGCCGCGGACACGACGGTGACCTCACCGGTGGAGGCGACCGCCTTCACCGAGCTGACACCGGGGATCTCGGAGATCTCGCCGGAGACGGAGCCCTCGCAGTGTCCACAGCTCATCCCGGTCACCTTGTAGACGGTGGTGACGGAGCCGGTGGTGTCTGTTCCCGCGGTCATGTCGTTCTCCTCACAGAGGTGTGTGGGATTGGCGCGTTCCACCATGGCCTACCCGGCCCACAGTGGTGCTCACCTCACTCACACTATACCCCTAGGGGGTACTACTCAAAGAGAGGTCCCGGCGGCCGGGGGTGCGGGAGCGGCCTGTGGTCCGGTCAGGCGGGCGGAGGCGCGGTGGGATGCGCGGAGGCGGCGGTCCGGCCGCCGATCAGCGGCTCCAGGTAGCGGATCAGGACATGCTTCAACTCCTGGACGTACGCGTCGCGCTCGGCCCCCTCGTGGGCGAGGGCCAGCTCCAGGCCGGCCTTGTACAGGCCCAGGCACATGTGCGCGGTACGGGTCACGTCGGCGCCGGGCGCCTCGGGCAGGAGGGAGCGGAGCAGGCCCTCGATGCGGGCGAGCAGGGTGGCGTGCAGGGCGTCGTGCTCCTCGGAGATCCGGCCCGGGATGTCGGGGCCGTGCATGAGCGCGAAGAACACGGGGTGTTCGCAGTTGAAGTCGATGAACCGGTCGACGGCCGCGCCCACCGCCTCCTCCAGCGGGGTCGCGGGATCGACCGGGGCGAGCGCCTCGCCGTAGGTCTCCCGCATCTCGTGCATCAGGCGGTCGCCCAGTTCGATCGCGATCGCTTCCTTGTTGGGGAAGAACTGGTAGAGCGTGCCCGGTGAGACGCCCGCCTCGCGGGCGATGGCGTTGGTGCTCGCGGCCGTGTAGCCGGTCGCGCAGAAGACGGACGCGGCGGCTTCGAGCAGTTGGGCGACGCGGCGCTCGCCGCGGGCCTGACGGCGGCGCGGCTGTTCCTTTTCCTGGTTGTCGGGCACGCGTTATCCCCAGCTCTCCGAACGCGATTGACAAACACGAGCGGTCGCTCGCATTCTGGTGAAACGCGAGCGATCACTCGTGTTTGCCAGTCTATGGCAACAACACACCCATGCTGCCTGCGCACGGACACCTGCGGGCGGCAGGGATCACGGTGAAGGGGACACCGCACGATGACCGAAGTCGACAGGCCGCCCCGGCTCGGGGGCTGGACCCGTTTCGTCACCGCTCGCCCCCGGTTGTCGCTGCTCGTGGCCCTGGTGCTCACCGCGCTCGCCGTACTGGCCGGCAGCGGGGTCGCCGACCGGCTCGGCAGCGGCGGCTGGGAGGACCCGACCGCCGAGTCCACCTACGCCACCAAGGCGCTGGAGCGCGAGTTCCCGGGCTCCCAGCCCAACCTCCTGCTGCTCGTCCACTCAGGGCGCTCCTCCGTGGACGACCCCGCGGTCGCCGCCGAGGCCGGGCGGCTCGCCACCCGTCTGGCCGCGGAGCCGGGCGTCACGGGTGTCGGCTCCTACTGGCAGTCCAAGACCCCCGCCCTGCGTGCCACGGACGGCCACCAGGCACTGATCGCCGCCCGCATCACGGGCGACGAGAAGACCATGGGGAAGACCCTCGACCGCATGGTGCCCTCCTACCGGGGCGGACACGGCCCGGTGAAGGTGACGGTCGGCGGCCCCGTCGCCGTACGGCACGAGATGCAGAAGACCATTCAGGAGGACCTGACCCGGGCCGAGATGATCGCCCTGCCGGTGACGCTCCTGCTGCTGGTCATGGTCTTCGGCAGCGCGGTCGCGGCCCTGCTGCCGCTCGGCATCGGCATCATCGCGATCCTCGGCACGAACGCGGTGCTGCGCGGCCTCACCGAGTTCACCGACGTCTCCGTCTTCGCGATGAACCTGACCACCGCCCTGGGCCTCGGTCTCGCCATCGACTACGCCCTGTTCATCGTCCGCCGCTTCCGTGAGGAACTCGCCGCCGGCGCCGAACCGTTGACCGCCGTCGGCACCACCCTGCGCACGGCCGGCCGCACGGTCCTGTTCTCCTCGCTCACGGTCGCCGTGTCGCTGGCCGCCATGCTGCTGTTCCCGCAGTACTTCCTGCGCTCCTTCGCCTACGCCGGCATCGCCGTGGTGCTGCTGGCGGCCGCCGCCGCACTGATCCTGCTCCCGGCGGCCCTGGTGCTGCTCGGACACCGGGTCGACTCCCTCGACCTGCGCCGCCTGCTGCGGCGCGGCCGGCCGCCGGGGCAGGCAGGGCAGGAGGGCACGGCCTGGGCCCGCACGGCCACGCTCGTCATGCGCCGCGCCCCGTTCTTCGCGCTCGGTACCACCGCCGTCCTGATCCTGCTCGGACTGCCCTTCCTGGGCGTGAAGTTCGGCACCGCCGACGACCGTCAACTGCCCTCGTCCGCCGAGTCCCACGTGGTGCAGCAGCACATCCGCGACGACTTCCCCGGCAGTCCCGGCGGCGGCCTCGAAGTCCTCGCCGAGGGCCGGGCGACAGCTGCGCAGTACATCGCCTACAAGGAGCGGATCGCCGCACTGCCCGAGGTGCTGCGGGTGGACGGCCCGCTCGTCGAGGGCGACTCGGCGTACTTCACGGTGCTCCCGAAGGGCGAGGCCGTCGACGGTCCCGCCCAGCGCCTGGTGGCCGACCTGCGGGCCACGGAGGCCCCGTTCGCCACCAAGGTGACCGGCACGGCCGCCGTCCTCGTCGACTCCAAGCACGCCATAGGAGAGCGCCTCCCGTGGGCGGCCGGCTTCATCGCGGTCGTCACCCTGATCCTGGTCTTCCTCCTCACCGGCAGCGTGCTGATCCCCCTCCAGGCGGTGCTGCTCAACGCACTCAGCCTGACGGCGATGTTCGGCGCGGTGGTCTGGGTCTTCCAGGACGGCCACCTCTCCGGCCTGCTCGGCTTCACCAGCCCCGGCTCCATAGAGACGACGCTGCCGGTCCTGATGTTCTGCGTGGCCTTCGGCCTCTCCATGGACTACGGCGTCTTCCTGCTCTCCCGCATCAAGGAGGAGTACGACCGGACCGGCGACCACAACGAGGCGGTCCGGCACGGCCTGCAGCGCACGGGCGGGCTCATCACGGCGGCCGCGGTGATCCTGGCGGTGGTGATGGTCGCCATCGGCACCTCACGCGTGACCAACACGAAGATGCTCGGTCTGGGCATCGCCCTGGCGGTCCTGATGGACGCGATGATCGTCCGGAGCCTCCTGGTCCCCGCGGTCATGCGCCTCACCGGCCGGGCGACCTGGTGGGCACCCGCCCCGCTGCGCCGCTTCCACCGGCGGTTCGGCCTCAGCGAGGGAGAGGACGCGCCGACCGTCGAGACCGAGGAGGACCGGCCGAGGGTCACGGCAGGCGGCTAGAAGGCTCATGAAGATCTTGGGTTCTGGCCCTGCCGCGTCAGCGGCAGGGCCAGACTCGCCATGTGGCGATGGGTGAGTGGGTCGGCGAGATGGTCGGGCCGGACGTGTGGGAGACCTGCCGGGAGTTGATCCCGGCAGGGAGTGTGTTCGCGTTCCTGGCCGAGCACCGCGGCGAGCTGTTCCCGGCTGAGATGTTCGTGGACATGTACCCGTCGGCGAACGGACGGCCGAGCATGCCGCCGCAGATTCTGGCCGCCGCGATCACCTTGCAGGCCCTTAACGGGCTGTCGGACTTCGAGACGGTCCAGGAGCTGCGGTGCGACCTGCGGTGGAAGGCCGCCTGCGGGCTGGGCCTGCACGACATGGCCTTCGACCCGTCGCTGCTGGCCTACTTCCGCCGCCGGCTGGCCCGTTCCGCCCGCCCCAACCGCATCTTCGAGGCCGTGCGCGAGGTCGTGAAGGCCACCGGAGTCCTCAAGGGCAAGCACCGCCGGGCGCTGGACTCCACCGTGCTGGACGACGCGGTCGCCACCCAGGACACCGTCACCCAGCTCATCGCCGCCGTCCGCGCGGTGATCCGCGAGGTCCCCGGCGCCGACGCGGTCGTCGCTGCGCAGTGCACCGCCCACGACTACACCGACCCGGGCAAGCCCCGCATCGCCTGGAACGACGAGCAGGCCCGCGCCGAGCTGGTCGACGCGCTGGTCACCGATGCCCTGCGACTGCTGGGCCACCTGCCAGACCAGCAACTCGGCGACAAAGCCGCGAACGTGGTGGGCATCCTGGCCCTGGTCGCCGGCCAGGACGTCGAGCCCGCCGAGGACTCCGACGGCCGCGACGGACGCTGGCGCATCACCCAAGGCACCGCTCCCAGCCGGATGCTCTCCACCGTCGATCCCGAAGCCCGGCACATCCACAAGACCCGCAGCCACCAGCAGGACGGCTTCAAGGCCCACCTGGCCATCGAGCCCGAGACCGGCTTATACACCGCCGTCGCCCTGCGGCCCGGCGCCGGAGCCGAACACCACGAGGCCGCCGTCGGCCTGGACCTGCTCGCCGACGAGGACGACCCGCTGGACGTCTTCGGCGACACCGCCTACTCCGCCGCCGACGCCCGCCAGACCCTCCACGAGGCCGGCCACCGGCTGTTCCTCAAACCCGCCCCACTGCGACCCGCCATCCCCGGCGGTTTCATCCTCGACGACTTCGCCATCGACACCACAGCCGCCATCGTGACCTGCCCGGCCGGACACGCCGTGGCCCTGTCCGACCCCGGCGGGCAGCACCACCAACGCAAAGCCTCTTTCGGGGACTTATGCACCGCATGCCACCTGCGCGAGCGGTGCACCAAAGCCAAGGCCGGACGCATCCTGACCATCCGACCGCACCACGACCTCCAGACAGCCGCCCGCCACCAGGCCGCCACCGACCCTGGCTGGCAGGCCGACTACCGCCGCTGGAGACCACCGGTCGAACGCGCCGTCGCCTGGCTCGTCCACCACGGCAACCGGCGCCTGCGCTACCGCGGCACCATCAAGAACAACACCTGGCTCCACACCCGGGCCGCCGCCCTCAACCTCCGCCGACTGATCAACCTCGGACTCACCCACACCAGTGGCACCTGGCACCTCGCACCAGCCACTACATGACCGGAGGGGCTGTCCGGCCTGACGGCCGGACAGCCCCTCACCAAGATCTTCATCAGCCTTCTAGGGCCTGTCGTTGGGCTCAAGCCCTGGTGCCCGACCCGGGACCTTCGCCCGCGAGCGATGATGTCCGGGTGACCGAGCGCGGTCACGGTCTCGGCACAGGGTTCGGCGCGCCCCGGAGGCGGGCCGGGCCCCACGAGGAGGAGAAACATGCGGGCGGTGGTGTTCGAGCGGTACGGGGAGCCGGCCGAGGTACGGCAGGTGCCGGACCCGGAGCCGGCGGAGCACGGGGTCGTGGTCCGCGTCGAGGCCACCGGGCTGTGCCGCAGTGACTGGCACGGCTGGCAGGGCCACGACCCGGACATCGCGCTGCCGCACGTTCCCGGTCACGAACTCGCGGGCGTCGTCGAGGCGGTGGGCGCCCGGGTGACCGGCCGGCGCCCCGGCGACCGGGTCACCGTGCCCTTCGTCTGCGCCTGCGGGACCTGTCCGGCCTGTGCCGTGGGCGACCAGCAGGTGTGCGAGCGGCAGACCCAGCCCGGGTTCACCCACTGGGGCTCGTTCGCGCAGTACGTGGCGCTGGACCACGCAGAAGTGAACCTCGTCGCCGTACCCGACGAACTGTCCTTCGCGACGGCGGCCTCGCTCGGCTGCCGGTTCGCCACCGCGTTCCGTGCCGTCGTGCGGCAGGGCCGGGTGGCGGCGGGGGAGTGGGTCGCCGTACACGGCTGCGGGGGCGTGGGCCTGTCCGCGGTGATGATCGCGGCGGCCTCCGGCGCGCGGGTCGTCGCCGTCGACGTGTCACCGGCGGCCCTGGACCTGGCCCGCCGCTTCGGGGCGGCCGAGTGCGTGGACGCGACGCGGACGCCGGACACCGCGGCGGCGGTCCTCGACCTCACCGGGGGCGGAGCCCATCTCTCCCTCGACGCCCTCGGCTCGCCCGTCACCTGCGCCGCCTCCGTGAACGGCCTGCGGCGTCGCGGCCGGCACGTCCAGGTGGGTCTGCTGCCCTCGGCGACCGGCACCACCCCGGTCCCGATGGCCAGGGTGATCGCCCTGGAGCTCGAACTCCTCGGCAGCCACGGCATGGCCGCGCACGCCTACCCGCCGATGCTGGAGCTGGTGCGCTCGGGGCTGCTGCGCCCCGACCTCCTGGTGACGTCCACGATCGCGCTGGACGCGGCGCCGGCCGCGCTGGCGGCGATGGGGACGGCGCCCGGGGCGGGGGTGACGGTCATCCAGCCGTGGAGCTGACGCCGGGCCACTCGTGGTCGAGGATCGCCATCAGCACCTCGTCGACCCACTCACCGTCGCGCACCTGCGTCTCCCGGCGGACTCCCTCGGTGACGAACCCGACCTTCTCGTACACCCGCAGGGCGCGGTGGTTGTGCCGGTAGGCCTCCAACTGAACGCGGTGCAGGCCGAGTTCCTCGAAGCCGTACCCGACGATGAGCCGGGTCGCCTCGGTGCCGAACCCCCGGCCCCGGCCGCGCGGCCCGATCAGCGTGCGGAAGGTGCAACTGCGCGCGTCGGGGTCCCACTCGTGAAGGACGACCTCGCCGACGAGTTCACCGGTGACGCGGTCGGTGACGGCGAGGTCGAGCCGGTCGGTCTGGGCGGACCGTGAGCCGTACCAGGCACGCAGCCGTTCCGGCGTCAGGTCCGTGGACGGCTCGAAGGTGAAACGGATGACCTCCGGGTCCTCGAGGATCGTCCGGATGCCGTCGGCGTCGTCCTCGGTGAACGGCCGCAGCACGGTCCGCTCGCCTGTGAGCACGGGTTTCACGGAGAAGTCCATGGGACGACTGTGCACCACCGCACGCGTGGGGCACAGGTTGTTTTTTCCGGGGCGATCGCCCCAGAGACGGGGGGCAGGTGAGTCAGTCCTCGCGTCTGCCGCGGTTTCCCGGCCGGGACGCCACCCACGCCCGCACGGTGTCCGCATACCAGTAGGGCTTGCCGCCCTCCACGTGGTCGGGTGCCGGAAGGAGACCGTGCTTGCGGTAGGACCGCACGGTGTCCGGCTGCACCCGGATGTGCGCCGCGATCTCCTTGTACGACCAGAGCCTTCGGTCGGTCATGAGCTGTACCTCCCTGCGCGTGCCGCGGCGGCGGCCGGGGAGCGGCCGTCGGGGGAGCCGGGCACTGCGCTGGCGATCACAAAACCTGTGCTCCCTGAACGACGCGGAGTGAGGGCAGGGCAGGGGCGGTGCACGGGGTGTGACGGAAAGCCCGCGTACACGAGACATGTGTGACAGGAAGGGGGTGTTTGTGACACGAGTGACGCAAAGGCGTACGCCGGTCCATGGGCGCGGCGCGTTGACTTCGGCCCCGGGGCGGGTCCGCACCCGCTCACGACCGCACGCCCTCACGACCCGTCGCAACGCCCTCAACGGCGTCGACGCCCGCGTCCCGGGTCTGCCGTGACACCGTGACACCTTGCGGCCATGCGCCTTGTGTGCGGGCCGCGTGGGCAGGGGGTTCGGCGTTTGTGTGCGGGCCGCGTGGGCGGCGGCTCCGGCGTCTTGCGTGCGGGCCGCGTGGGCGGCGACTCCCGCGCTTTGTGTGCAGGCCGCGATGGCGGCGACTCCCGCGTTTTGTGTGCGGGCCGCGAGGCCGGCGGCTCCCGCGCCAGGCGCGCACGCCGTCGCGGCCTGCCGCCCCCCGGCCACCGCCCCCGCCGCCCCCGCGCCTGCTGTCACGCCCCGCAGCGCCCTGCCCCCCCCGCAGCTCGCGGGCCCGCGACTCCCGGTTCCCCCTTGCCGGTCAGGCGCGCGGCGGGGTGGGCCGGGTCCGCTGCGCCGGACCCGGCCCACCGGCCACCCCCGGCCCCCGGTCGTTCCCCCGGGTTCAACTGGCCGGACGCACAGCCTGCATGGTGCTGACCCTGCCGGTCTTGGAAAAAACCGCGCTTCTGCCGGAGGCGAGAACCAGGCTCGTCGCCTCACCTGTCATCCGGTCCGCCGCGGGTGTCGCGTCCGCCAACCGGTGGGCCGCCGTGAACTCGCGCGGCGTGCACCCGGTCATCGCCCTGAACTCGCCGCTCAGGTGCGCCTGATCGTAGAAACCGCAGGCCGCCGCCGTCTCCGCCTGCCCCCGTCCGTCCGCCAGCAGCCGCCGGGCCCGCTGCAGCCGCAGCACCCGCGCCGCGGCTTTCGGGCCCAGCCCGATCTGCTCCCGGAAACGGTTCTCCAGGTGTCGTACGCTCCAGCCGACCTCGTCGGCGAGCTGTCGTACGGGCATCGCGCCGCCGGTGCGCACCAGCTCCGACCAGGCCCGCACCACCCGCGCCGAACTCGGGGTGCCGGCCTCGGACCAGCGCGCGAACACGTCGTCCAGCAGCGCGAACCGGTCCGCCCAGTCGGACAACGCGGCGAGCGCGGCGGAGAGTTCGCCGATGCTGCGCAGCCGCCCGCCGGCCCGCCGGGAGCCCAGGGCGTGCGGCAGCTCGTCGGGGTCGACGGCGCGGTTGGCGAGTTCGTACTGGGGGGTGCCGAAGAGGGTGAACCCGGCCCACGGCATGAGCAGCACCTCGATGCCCGACAGCCGCCCCCCGTGCTCGCCGACGGCGGCCGTCGTGGTCGGCCCGGAGAAGACCGACACGAGCGTGGCCGGAGGCCGGCCCGCGCGCGATACGCGTACCGGCTGGTCGAAGCCGAGCAGCAGGGTGGCCGCGCCGATGGGCGCCTCGAGCCTGCGCCGCGGCCGGTCCATCCGGAGCCGGATCCCGCGGTAGCTGATCACGCCGGGCCGCAGGCGAGGATGGGGCGGCGCGACCACGGTCTCCCACCGGCCGCCTGGCCCCTGCCCGGACCGGGTCTGCACCGCACGCGCCATCCGCCTCTGCCTCCCGCCGCCGGAAGGCACCCATGGTGCTACGGCAGGGGGAGGGGCGGAAGGTGCGTGCGCGCGCTGTCGTGCCGGGGGCGCGGGAGGCGTCCCGCGCCCCCGGCAGGGGCCTACGCCCCGCAGGACCTGAGGAACGCCCGCGTCCGCTGGGCGATGGGCAGCGGCTTGTCCGGCTCGCACGGGTACATGTCCTGCTCGACGATCGCGAACAGGTCGACGTCGAGCCGCTGTGCCGCCTCCAGAACCGGCCCCAGGGCGGGCACTCCGGACGGCGGCTCGCACATCACACCGCGCGCGACCGCCGGCCCGAACGGCACCTCGTCGGCCCGTACGTCCGCCAGGATCTGGGGGTCCACCTGCTTGAGGTGCAGGTAGCCGATCCGCTCGCCGTAGGTCTCGATGAGCTTGACGCTGTCGCCGCCGCAGTACGCGTAGTGCCCGGTGTCCAGGCAGAGGGAGACCAGCGAGGAGTCCGTTCCGTCGAGGAAGCGGACGACGTTCTCCTCGCTGTCGATGTGCGTGTCGGCGTGCGGGTGGACGACGATCTCCAGCCCGTACCGCTCGCGCACCTCGTGTCCGAGCCGCTCGGTCTGCGAGGTCAGGTTCCGCCACTGCTCGGGGGTGAGCGTGTCCGGCTCCAGCACCTCGCCCGTCTTGTCGTCACGCCAGAAGGACGGGATGACCACCAGGTGGGAGGCGCCCATCGCCTGGGTGAGCGCGGCGATGTCCGCGACGTGGGCCCATGTCTTGTCCCAGACGGACGGGCCGTGGTGCAGGCCGGTGAAGACCGTGCCGGCAGACACCTTCAGGCCACGTTTCGCCGTCTCCTCGGCGAGCACGGCCGGATCGCTCGGCAGGTACCCGTAGGGGCCCAGTTCGATCCATTCGTAGCCGGAGGCGGCGACCTCGTCGAGGAAGCGCTGCCAGGGAACCTGCTGCGGGTCGTCCGGGAACCAGACGCCCCAGGAGTCGGGGGCCGATCCGACCCGGATGCGGGACAGTGAGGACTGAGGCGACAACGACGTCATGGCGGCCAGCGTGCGGATCCGGGCCGAGAGTGTCAAGGGCTGGTCCGAATGTCTGGACAAAACATTGACAGGGCCGCGCGCTCGGGGCTAGAAACCGTGGAGAGCCGTGTGGGCCGCTGGTCCGCGCTTGAGCGAACCGAATCAGCGCGAAGGGAACTCGATGGCGTACGACCTGATCACCATGGGGCGGATCGGAGTGGACCTCTATCCGTTGCAGACGGGCGTTCCGCTGCCGCAGGTGACGTCCTTCGGCAAGTTCCTCGGCGGATCGGCGACGAACGTCGCGGTGGCCGCGGCCCGGCTGGGACGGCGTACCGCGGTGATCACACGTACCGGCGACGACCCCTTCGGGACCTACCTCCACGAGGCCCTGCGGGACTTCGGCGTCGACGACCGCTGGGTCACCCCGGTCCCCGGACTGCCCACCCCGGTCACCTTCTGCGAGGTCTTCCCGCCGGACGACTTCCCGCTGTACTTCTACCGGCGGCCGAAGGCCCCCGACCTGGAGATCGACGCCCACGAGCTCGACCTCGACGGCATCCGCGAGGCCCGGATCTTCTGGGTCACGGGCACCGGCCTGAGCGAGGAGCCCAGCCGTACGGCGACCCTCGCCGCCCTCGCCCACCGGGCCAGGGCCGGCACGACGGTCTTCGACCTCGACTGGCGCCCCATGTTCTGGCCCGCCCCGGACGAGGCCCGTCCCTTCTACGCCGAGGCGCTGAAGCACACCACCGTGGCCGTCGGCAACCTCGACGAGGTGGAGATCGCCACCGGGGTGCGCGAGCCGCACGCCGCCGCCCGGGCGCTGCTGGACGCGGGAGTCGAACTCGCCGTCGTCAAGCAGGGCCCGAAGGGTGTCCTCGCCGTCAACAGCAAGGGCGAGTCGGCCGAGGTCCCGCCCCTCCCGGTGAACGTCCTCAACGGCCTCGGCGCGGGCGACGCCTTCGGCGGCTCCCTCTGCCACGGCCTGCTGGAGGGCTGGGACCTGGAGACGATCATGCGGCACGCCAACGCGGCCGGCGCCATCGTCGCCTCCCGCCTCGAGTGCTCGTCCGCCATGCCCACTCCCGCCGAGGTCGAGGCGGCGCTCACGGCAGGGGCCGTACGGTGACCGTCGACGTATCGGCCCTGGTCCGTACCCGCACCCAGCACCCCGAGGCGATCGCCGAGGCGGCCGCCCGCCGGGCCCGCAGGCCGCTCCTCGGCGACTCCGGCCGGCTGATGATCGTCGCCGCCGACCACCCGGCCCGCGGCGCGCTCGGCGTCGGTGACCGCAAGTTCGCCATGGCCAACCGCGCCGACCTGCTGGAGCGCCTCTGCCTCGCGCTGTCCCGCCCCGGCGTCGACGGCGTCCTCGCCACCGCCGACATACTCGACGACCTGCTGCTGCTCGGCGCCCTCGAACACAAGGTCGTCATGGGCTCGATGAACCGCGGCGGCCTCCAGGGTGCCTCCTTCGAACTCGACGACCGTTTCACCGGCCACCGCCCCGAGGACATCCAGCGCCTCGGGTTCGACGCCGGCAAGCTGCTGCTGCGCGTCGACTACGACGACCCGGGCTCCCTCACCACCCTGGAGTCCACCGCCCGCGCCATCGACGACATGGCCGCCCGTCGGCTCCCCGTCTTCGTCGAGCCGTTCATCAGCGCCCGGAACTCCGAGGGCAGACTCCGTAACGACCTGAGCGCCGAGGCCGTCACCAAGTCGATCGCCATCGCCTCGGGCCTGGGCGGCAGCTCCGCCTACACCTGGCTAAAGGTCCCGGTCACCGACAACCCCGACGACATGGCCGAGGTCATGGAGACCTCGACGCTGCCCGCCGTGCTGCTCGGCGGCGAGGTGGGCGGCTCACCCGAGGACCAGGCCGGCGCGTACGAGAAGTGGCGCGGCGCGCTCCAACTGCCCACCGTGCAGGGCTTGGTGGTGGGCCGTTCGCTGCTGTACCCGGCCGACGGCGACGTGGTCGCGGCCGTGGACACCGCCGTAGGACTGCTGTGAGGGCCGCATGACGAACACAGAGCCGCATTCCCCGACGGGCGGTGAGCTGTACGTGCCGAAAGGCGCCGCCGCGAACGCCCGGTACACCGTCGACATCGACCCCAAGCTGGCCGGCTGGACCCACAGCAGCCTGCGGATCGTCGAACTCGAGGCCGGTGGCACGCACACCTTCACCACCGGCGAGAGCGAGTGGATCGTGCTTCCGCTGCACGGCGGATGTACCGTGCAGACCGGTACCGATGAGTTCCAACTCCTGGGCAGGGAGAGCGTGTTCGCGTCGGTCACCGACTTCGCGTACGTGCCCCGAGACGCCCGGGTCCAGATCGCCTCCGGCGCGGGAGGCCGCTTCGCCCTGGCAGGAGCGAAGTGCGAGCGACGACTCCCCGCTCGCTACGGCCCCGCGCCGGAGGTTCCGACGGAGGTGCGCGGCAGCGGGACCTGCACGCGCCACGTCCGCAACTTCGCCTCCGCCGACGCCTTCGACTGCGACAAGCTCATCGCCGTCGAGGTGATCACGCCCGGCGGCAACTGGTCCTCGTACCCGCCGCACAAGCACGACGAGCACCGGCCGGGCGAGGAGGCGGAGCTGGAGGAGATCTACTACTTCGAGATCGACGGTCCGAACGGTTTCGGCTATCAGCGCGTATTCCCCTCCCGTGAGGGCGGATCGGACGTCCTCGCGGAGGTCCGCTCCGGCGACGCCGTCCTCGTCCCCGACGGATGGCACGGCCCGTCCATCGCCCAGCCAGGCCACGCCATGTACTACCTCAACGTCATGGCCGGCCCGGGCGGGACACGGGAGTGGCGGATCTGCTTCCACCCGGACCATACGGAGGGTTACCGATGACTCCGACGACCTCGACCACCCCGACGACCAGGCTCACGGTCGCCCAGGCGCTCGTCCGCTTCCTGTCCGCCCAGTACACCGAGCGTGACGGCACCCGGCAGCGGCTGATCGGCGCGACCTGGGGCATCTTCGGCCACGGGAACGTCGCCGGCCTCGGCCAGGCGCTCGTCGAGTACGCCGACGACATGCCGTTCCACCAGGGCCGCAACGAGCAGTCCATGGTGCACGCGGCGGTCGGCTACGCGCGCCAGTCGAACCGGCTGTCCACGCACGCGGTGACCACCTCCATCGGCCCCGGCGCGACCAACCTCGTCACGGGCGCCGCCCTGGCCACCGTCAACCACCTCCCGGTGCTGCTCCTGCCCGGCGACACCTTCGCGACCCGCGTCGCCGACCCGGTGCTCCAGCAGCTCGAGGTCCCCTACGCGGGTGACGTGTCGGTCAACGACTGTCTGCGCCCGGTGTCGCGGTACTTCGACCGGATCATGCGGCCCGAAGCCCTGATCCCGGCCGCGCTCCAGGCGATGCGGGTGCTCACCGACCCGGTGGAGACCGGCGCGGTCACGCTCGCGCTGCCGCAGGACGTCCAGGCCGAGGCGTACGACTGGCCGGAGGAGTTCTTCGCGCCGCGCACCTGGACGGTGCGCCGTCCCGGCGCCGACCCGGCCGAACTGGCCGCGGCCGTCCGGGCGATCCGCGCGGCCCGCCGGCCCCTGGTCGTCGCCGGCGGCGGCGTCCACCACAGCCGGGCCGAGGAGGCCCTCGCCGAGTTCGCCGGGGCCACCGGCATACCCGTCGCCTCCACCCAGGCGGGCAAGGGCTCGCTGCGCCACGACCATCGGCAGGACGTCGGCGGCGTCGGCCACACCGGCACGGTCACGGCCGACGAACTCGCCCGCACCGCCGACCTGGTGATCGGCGTGGGCACCCGGTACACCGACTTCACCACCGCCTCCGGCACGCTGTTCACCGGTGACGGCGTCCGCTTCCTCAACCTCAACATCGCGCCCTACGACGGCCACAAGCTGGCCGGGCTGCCCCTGGTCGCGGACGCCCGCGGCGGTCTCCAGCAACTCACCGAGGCACTCGGCACGCACGGGTACCGGGTCCCCGACTCGTACGTGGCCGAGTACACCGAGGACAAGGAGCGCTGGGAGCAGCGCGTCGACGCCTGCTACGAGGCCGAGGAGCCCGACGTACGCCCGACGCAGCCGCAGGTCCTGGGCGCGCTGGACGCGATCGTCGACGAGACGGACGTGATCATCAACGCGGCCGGCTCGCTCCCCGGGGACCTCCACAAGATGTGGCGGGCCCGCTCCCGGGACCAGTACCACCTGGAGTACGGCTACTCCTGCATGGGCTACGAGATCCCGGCCGCGATCGGCGTGAAGCTCGCCGACCCCGACCGTCCCGTGTGGGCGCTGGTCGGCGACGGCACCTACCTGATGATGCCGACGGAGATCGTGACCGCCGTGCAGGAGGGCATCGCGATCAAGCTCCTCCTGGTGCAGAACCACGGGTACGCGTCCATCGGCGGACTCTCCGAGTCGGTGGGCGGCGAGCGCTTCGGCACCGCCTACCGCTATCCGGCCGAGGACGGCACGTACACGGGGGCGCCACTGCCCGTGGACCTCGCCGCCAACGCCGCCAGCCTGGGCATGCGCGTGCTGCGCGCGAAGACCGTACGGGACCTGCGGGCGGCACTCGCCGAAGCCCGTGCCGCCGACACGCCCACATGTGTCTACGTCGAGACGGAAACGGCAGACACAGTGTCGGGGGCGCCCCCCGCGCAAGCCTGGTGGGATGTACCTGTGGCCGAGACCGCGACCCGATCGTCCGCGGTCAAGGCACGAGAGCTGTACGAACGGCACGTCTCCACCCGACGCCGCCATCTGTGAAGGAGTACTCGGTCATGACGAAGATCGTCAACCACTGGATCGGCGGCAAGACCGTCGAAGGCGCGTCGGGTACGTACGGGCCGGTCACCGACCCGGCGACCGGCGCCGTCACCACGAAGGTCGCGTTCGCCACGGTCGACGAGGTCGACGCCGCGGTCGCCGCCGCCAAGGACGCCTACGCGACCTGGGGCCAGTCCTCGCTGGCCAAGCGCACCACCATCCTCTTCAAGTTCCGCGCGCTGCTGGACGCGCACCGGGGCGAGATCGCCGAGCTGATCACCGCCGAGCACGGCAAGGTGCACTCGGACGCGCTCGGCGAGGTCGCGCGCGGCCTGGAGATCGTCGACCTGGCGTGCGGGATCACCGTGCAGCTGAAGGGCGAACTGTCGACCGAGGTGGCCTCCCGGGTCGACGTGTCCTCGATCCGCCAGCCGCTCGGTGTCGTCGCCGGCATCACGCCGTTCAACTTCCCGGCGATGGTCCCGATGTGGATGTTCCCGATCGCCATCGCGACCGGCAACACCTTCGTGCTGAAGCCGTCCGAGAAGGACCCGTCGGCCTCCCTGAAGATCGCCGAACTCCTCGCCGAGGCCGGTCTGCCGGACGGCGTCTTCAACGTCGTCAACGGCGACAAGGTGGCCGTCGACCGCCTCCTGGAGCACCCCGACGTCAAGGCGGTGTCCTTCGTCGGCTCGACCCCGATCGCCCGCTACATCCACACCACGGCCGCCGCGAACCACAAGCGCGTCCAGGCCCTGGGCGGCGCGAAGAACCACATGCTGGTGCTGCCGGACGCGGACCTCGACGCGGCGGCCGACGCGGCCGTCTCGGCGGCCTACGGCTCCGCGGGCGAGCGCTGCATGGCGATCTCGGCCGTGGTCGCCGTCGGCGCGATCGGCGACGAGCTGGTGGACAAGATCCGCGAGCGCGCCGAGAAGATCAAGATCGGTCCCGGCAACGACCCGACCTCCGAGATGGGCCCGCTCATCACGAAGGTCCACCGCGACAAGGTGGCGTCCTACGTCGAGGGCGCGGCGGCCGAGGGCTCGGAGGTCGTCCTGGACGGCACCGGCCTCACCGTCGACGGCTTCGAGGACGGCCACTGGATCGGCATCTCGCTGCTCGACAAGGTGCCCACGACCGCGAAGGCGTACCAGGACGAGATCTTCGGCCCGGTGCTGTGCGTGCTGCGCGTCGACACCTACGAGGAGGGTGTCGCCCTCATCAACGCCTCGCCCTTCGGCAACGGCACCGCGATCTTCACCCGGGACGGCGGCGCGGCCCGCCGCTTCCAGCTGGAGATCGAGGCCGGCATGGTCGGCGTGAACGTCCCGATCCCGGTCCCCGTCGGCTACCACAGCTTCGGCGGCTGGAAGGACTCGCTCTTCGGCGACCACCACATCTACGGCAACGACGGCACGCACTTCTACACCCGCGGCAAGGTCGTCACCACCCGCTGGCCCGACCCGTCCGACGCGCCCGCGGGCGTCGACCTCGGGTTCCCGCGCAACCACTGAGGCCGTTCGGTGCCCCGCCTCTCCACGGGGAGGCGGGGCACCGGCGTGTCCGGGCTCGGCCCGCTTCCGCCGAGTGCCCGGGGCGCCCTTCTCGCCGAAGGCGGCCGAGCCGTCCACGTGGCGGGACACGCCGACAGGTCCGGATGCCGGACGGCGTCACGTTTTTTCGACGCCCTCCCTGCGGTTCCCGTACCGCTCAAGGGGGCGGAGCGGGCTGGGTCGAACTGCCGAATACGTGATTCTGGAGCGCGTTGATCTACGGATTCCGTAGGTAAACACCTATTGACGCGTCGGTTTTCGTCGGGGTTCCATGCAGCACCGCCCCGGCCGCCGGAGGCATCCGCACGAGTCGATCGGAACCGCGCATGACCGAGACCTTGGCACCGTCCGCGACCGGGCCCGCCGAGACCCGCTCGCCGGAACTCAAGCGTTCCATCGGTGTCGTCGGCGGGACCCTGCTCACGCTCTCGTGCGTGACGCCCGCCTCCACCCTCTTCGTGGTCGTCCCCGACCTGTTCGGCTCGCTCGGCACCGCCACCGCCCTGACGATCGCGATCGGCTCGCTCCTCTGTATCGCCGTGGCGTTCTGCTACGCCGAACTGGGCACCCTCATCCCCAGCGCGGGCGGCGAGTACGCCATGGTCTCGACGATGGCCGGACGCCTCGCCGGCTGGCTCGTCTTCGTCCTCTCCCTCCTCGTCGTCATGATCGTCCCGCCGGTCATCGCGATGGGCACCGCCGACTACCTCGCCCCGATCGTCCACCTCGACCCGTCCCTCGCGGGTGCCGCGGTCATGCTGCTCGCCACCCTCGCCGGCCTGCTCGACCTGCGCGCCAACGCCTGGATCACCGGAATCTTCCTGGTCCTGGAGGTCATCGCGGCGGCTGTGGTGGCGGTGCTCGGCTTCGCGCACAGCGAGCGGGGAGCGGGCAGCCTGGTGTCGATGAGGGTGGCGGGCGCCGACGGCCACCCGGACACCGTCACCGCCATGCTGGTCGTCTCCGGCCTCGCCATCGCCCTCTTCGTCACCCAGGGCTTCTCGACCGCCGTCTACCTCTCCGAGGAGCTCGAGAACCCGCGCCGCAACGTCGCCCGCACGGTCCTCGCCACCCTCGCCATCTCGTCCGTGATCATCCTGGTCCCGGTCGTCGCCATCACCCTCGGCGCCTCCGACCTCACGGAGCTCTCCGGCGGCGACATCAGCGGCATGGTCACCGCCTGGTCCAACTCCGCCGTCGGCACCTTCGTCAGCCTCTGCGTGGCCCTCGCGATCATCAACGCGGGCATCGTCATGGTCATCCAGAACTCCCGAGTCCTGTTCGCCTCCGCCCGCGACAAGGCCTGGCCCGAACCGGTCAACCAGGTCTTCGCCAAGCTCGGCCGCTTCGGCTCCCCGTGGGTCGCCACCCTCGCCGTCGGCATCCCCGGCGCGCTGCTCTGCTTCGTCAGCCTGGACACCCTGTACGGCGTCACGGGCGTCTCCGTGACCGCCATGTACCTGCTCGTCGCGGTCGCCGCCCTGCTCTGCCGACACGGCTCCCACCGGCACACCCCCGCCTGGCGCATGCCGCTGTGGCCCGCGATGCCACTCCTGCTGATCGCGGTCCTCGCCTACATCCTCAGCCAACAGGAGACCGACTACCTCCTGTGGACCGGCGGCATCACAGCCGTCGCTTCCCTCTACTGGGTCCTCTACCTCCGCCCCCGCCGCGCCACCCGCTGGCTGGTGTCGATTCCGCAGGACGCGCGGGAGCCGGGCGCCTGAGCCGCGTACCGCGCCTGCTGTACGGGCCGGGAGGCTCCTACGCCGCTGGGATGGCCGGGGGTTCAGCCCGGGGGCTGCATCGGTTGTCGGCGGCGGCCCGTACCGTTGACGCATGGATCTTCGACTGCCCCGACTGCGAGGGCTACTTCGGGGGCCGCGTCGGTGGGGTGCCGCCGCGGCCGCCGTCGTCGTGCTCGCCGGCGCCGGCACCTGGACGGCCGTCGCCTCCGACGACGCACCCCCGGTGCACCGCACCGACCGGGTGCTCGCCACCGGCGACGGAGTGCGCCTGGACACCTCGTACTTCACCTCCGGCTCCGCCGGCCGCCGCCCCGCCGTCCTCCTCGCGCACGGCTTCGGCGGCAGCAAGGCCGACGTCCGGCAGCAGGCGCAGAACCTGGCCCGGGACGGGTACGCGGTGCTCACCTGGTCGGCGCGCGGCTTCGGCAGGTCCACCGGAAAAATCGGGCTGAACGACCCGAAGGGCGAGGTCGCCGACGTCTCGAAGCTGATCGACTGGCTCGCCGAGCAACCCCAGGTCCAGCTCGACAGGGCGGGCGACCCGCGTGTGGGCATGGCCGGCGCCTCGTACGGCGGCGCGATCTCCCTGCTCGGCGCCGGCCACGACGACCGGGTGGACGCCATCGCCCCGTCGATCACGTACTGGAACCTCGCGGACGCCCTGTTCCCCGACGACGTCTTCAAGAAGCTCTGGTCCGGCATCTTCGTCAACTCCGGCGGCGGCTGCGACAAGTTCGAGCCCGCGCTGTGCCGGATGTACGAGCGGGTCGCCGAGTCCGGCACCCCGGACGCGGCGGCCCGGTCCCTGCTCGAAGCCCGCTCCCCGGTGGCCGTCGGCGACCGCATCAAGGTGCCCACGCTCCTCGTGCAGGGTCAGACCGACTCCCTCTTCCCGCTCGGCCAGGCCGACGCGGCGGCGAAGGCCATCCGCGCGAACGGCGCCCCGGTGGACGTCGACTGGATCGCCGGCGGGCACGACGGCGGTGACCTGGAGGGCGGCCGCGTACAGGCGCGCGTGACGTCCTGGTTCGACCGCTATCTGAAGGGCGACAAGGGCGTCGACACCGGCCCCGCCTTCCGGGTCACCCGCACCGGAGGCGTCGACTCCACCGACGGAGCGGCCCAGTTGAGGGGCGCGAGCGACACCGCGTACCCCGGCCTGGACAACGGCACCGAGTCCGTCGCCCTGACCGGCCGCGAGCAGACCTTCGACAACCCGGCCGGCGCCAGCCCGCCCGCCGTCTCGGCCCTGCCCGGCCTCGGCGGCTCCGGCGGCCTCGCCCAGCTGTCCTCGCTGGGCGTCGGGGTGTCACTGGACTTCCCCGGCCAGTACGCGCGCTTCGACTCCGCCCCCGTCAAGGACGATCTCCGCATCACCGGATCGCCGACGGTCACCGTCCACATCCGGTCCTCCGGCGACGACGCGGTCCTCTTCGGGAAGGTGTACGACGTCAGCCCGGGCGGCACCCGGCAGGTGCTGCCCGCCCAGCTCGTCACCCCGGTCCGCGCCGAGGGCACCAAGTCCGGCAAGGACGTGACGATCACGCTCCCCGCCATCGACCACGAGATCGACAAGGGCCACCGGCTGCGCCTGGTCCTCGCCTCCACGGACCTCGGCTACTCCTCCCCGGTGACGCCGGCGACGTACACCGTCTCCCTTAAGTCCGACCTGAAGGTGCCCACCGCCCCCGGCGTCACCACCGCGGCCGCCACGCTGCCGTCCTGGGTGTGGTGGCTGCCGCTCGCGGGCGCCGGCCTCGCCCTGGTGCTGCTGCTGACCGGCCGCCGCCGCACCGCCACACCCGCCCCGGACCCGGCGCTGGCCGAGGTCCCGCTCCAGATCACCGACCTGAGCAAGCGGTACGCGAAGTCCTCCGACCGGTACGCCGTACGGGACCTGTCCTTCCGGGTGGAGAAGGGCCAGGTACTCGGCCTCCTGGGCCCCAACGGCGCGGGCAAGACGACCTCGCTGCGCATGCTGATGGGCCTCATCAAGCCCGACGCCGGCGAGATCCGCGTCTTCGGCCACGCCATCCGCCCGGGCGCGCCCGTCCTGTCCCGGGTCGGCGCCTTCGTCGAGGGAGCGGGCTTCCTGCCGCACCTCTCCGGCCGGGAGAACCTGGAGCTGTACTGGCGGGCCACCGGCCGCCCGCCCGAGGACTCCCACCTGGACGACGCCCTGGAGATCGCCGGCCTCGGCGACGCACTGGCCCGCGCGGTCCGCACCTACTCGCAGGGCATGCGGCAGCGCCTGGCCATCGCGCAGGCCATGCTCGGGCTCCCGGACCTGCTCATCCTCGACGAGCCGACCAACGGCCTCGACCCGCCGCAGATCCGCGAGATGCGCGAGGTGCTGATCCGGTACGCGGCCGCCGGACGCACGGTGATCGTCTCCAGCCACCTGCTGGCGGAGGTCGAGCAGTCCTGCACGCACCTCGTGGTCATGGACCGCGGCCGGCTTGTCCAGGCCGGTCCGGTCCGGGACATCGTCGGCTCCGGCGACACCCTGCTCGTCGGCACCGGCGCGCCCGTTGAGGAGCCCGTCGTGGAGAAGATCGCCGCGCTGCCGGGCGTGACCTCGGCCCTCAGCACCGACGACGGACTCCTGATCCGCCTCGACCCGGGCGGATCCGCCGAGCGCCTGGTCGTCGACCTCGTACGGCTCGAGGTGCCCGTCGCCTCGGTCGGCCCCCACCGCCGCCTGGAAGACGCCTTCCTCACCCTGATCGGAGGCTCCGCATGAGCACGCTCGCCGAGCGCACCCGGCCCGTCGAGGTCGCCTCCGGCTACCGGGCCGGCCGTACCCTGCCCCTGCGGGTGGAGCTGGTCCGCCAGTTGAAGCGGCGCCGCACCCTGGTCATGGGCGGAATCCTCGCCGCGCTGCCGTTCGTGCTGCTCGTCGCCTTCGCGATCGGCGGCGATCCCGGCGGCCGCAACAACACGGTGACGCTGATGGACACGGCCACCGCGTCCGGCGCCAACTTCGCCGCGGTCAACCTGTTCGTGTCGGCGGGCTTCCTGCTGGTCGTCCCGGTCGCCCTGTTCTGCGGGGACACCGTCGCCTCCGAGGCGAGCTGGTCCAGCCTGCGCTATCTGCTCGCCGCGCCCGTGCCGCGGGCCCGCCTGCTGTGGTCCAAGCTGGTCGTCGGGCTGGGGCTCAGCCTGGCCGCGATGGTCCTGCTGCCGGTGGTGGCGCTGGCCGTCGGCACGGCCGCCTACGGCTGGGGGCCCCTGGAGATCCCCACCGGCGGCGCGCTCGCGGCGGGCACCGCGGCCCAGCGGCTCCTGGTGGTCGTGGCGTACGTCTTCGTGTCCCAACTGGTCACCGCCGGCCTCGCCTTCTGGCTGTCGACCAAGACGGACGCCCCCCTGGGCGCGGTCGGCGGCGCGGTCGGGCTGACCATCGTCGGCAACGTCCTCGACGCGGTGACCGCCCTCGGCGACTGGCGCGACTTCCTCCCGGCCCACTGGCAGTTCGCCTGGGCCGACGCCGTACAGCCCCATCTCGAGTGGTCCGGAATGATCCAGGGCACCGCGGTCTCCATAACGTACGCCCTGGTGCTGTTCGCCCTGGCCTTCCGCGGTTTCGCCCGCAAGGACGTGGTGTCGTAGGTCAACGGAAGATCACCCACCGGTCTCGAAACCCGCCCTCCGTGCCCTCTTCGAGACGCATCCGCAACGCTCCGTAGCGCACACTCCGGCCCCCTGCGCCGTCACAGTCACAGACGTCGACGTCAACGGACACAGGGGGCACGGCACATGGAGACCCACCACATACGATGGCCGCGCGCGACACGCCCGCGCGCCGCCCTGATCGCCCTCCTCGCGGCCGCCGGGCTGCTCACCGGCTGCAGTGCGGGCGGCTCCGGATCCCACAGCTCGGACGGCTCCTACGGCGAGGGTCGCCTCCCCGCTCCCGCCCCGGCGCAGAGTCAGGGCAGCGGGGAACAGCGGGGGGAGCAGGACGAGGACGGCACGGCCCGGGAGGTGGCGCCGCCACCGGACTACCTCTCCACCTTCGCCCTCGACGTCGACACCGCCTCCTACGGCTACGCGCGCCGCTCCCTCGCCGACGGCCGCCGGCCCGACCCCTCGACCGTCCGCCCGGAGGAGTTCGTCAACAGCTTCCGCCAGGACTACGAACGCCCCGACGGCAACGGCTTCTCGGTCACCGTCGACGGCGCCCGGACCGACCGCCGTGACTGGTCGCTGGTGCGCGTCGGACTCGCCACCCGCTCCACCGGGCAGTCCGGCGAACGCCCGCCCGCCGCCCTCACCTTCGTCATCGACATCTCGGGCTCGATGGGCGAACCGGGCCGCCTGGACCTCGCCCAGAGGTCCCTCGACACGATGACGGACCGGCTCCGCGACGACGACTCGGTCGCGATCGTCACCTTCAGCGACAAGGCCGAGACGGTCCTGCCGATGACCCGGCTCGGCGACCACCGCGGCCTCGTCCACGACGCCGTCGACGGCCTGGAGCCGACCTTCTCCACCAACCTCGGCGCGGGCGTGGAGACCGGCTACGCCACCGCCGTCGAGGGCCTGCGCCGCGGCGCCACCAACCGCGTCGTCCTGATCTCCGACGCGCTCGCCAACGACGGCGACACCGACGCCGACTCGATCCTCGACCGCATCGACGGCGCCCGCCGCGAGCACGGCATCACCCTCTTCGGCGTCGGCGTCGGCAGCGACTACGGGGACGCCCTGATGGAACGCCTCGCCGACAAGGGCGACGGCCACACCGTGTACGTGTCGGGCGAGGACGACGCCCGCAAGGTCTTCTGCGACGAACTCCCGCAGAACATCGACCTGGTCGCCCGCGACGCCAAGGCCCAGGTCGCCTTCGACCCCGAAACGGTCGCCGAGTTCCGCCTCGTCGGCTACGACGACCGCCGGGTCGCCGACGACGACTTCCGGGACGACCGCGTCGACGGCGGCGAGGTCGGGCCCGGCCACACGGTCACCGCCCTCTACGCCGTCCGCACCAGGTCCGGCGCCGACGGCCACCTCGCCACGGCGAGCGTCCGCTGGCTCGACCCCGGCACCCGCGCCCCGCACGAGCGGACCGGGCAGCTGGAGACCGGCTCCCTCGACGGCTCCCTCTGGACGGCGGCCCCCCGCCTCCAGGTCACCGCCGTCGCCGCCTACTTCGCCGAGGCCCTCCGCTCGGGGGACGAGCGCCATCGCACCCTGCCCGGCGACCCGGGTCCCACCGACCTCGCACAGCACGCGGCCGACCTGGCGCGGACCACCGAGGACGAGGAGGTACGCCGGCTCGCCGACGCCATCGACCGGGCGCAGCGTCTCTGAACGGCGCCGGGGCTCCCGGCACACGAAAGCGGCGGGCCACCGGAAGACCGGTGACCCGCCGCCTGGCGGAGCCGAGGCTCAGCCGTTGCCCGTGCCGTTGCCGGAGAGGGCCGAGATGTCGTCGAGGATGTGCGACAGCGGCTCGTCACCCTTGGCCTGGGTGGAGTTCTCGACGCACTGCTGGGTCTGCGGGGCCGACAGGACCGGGATGTCCTGAACACCGACGTTGGCCAGCGCGAGGATCGACTGGGCGTTGACCTTCGCCGGCAGGCCGACGCAGGGCTTGTTCAGCGAGCCCTGGACCAGCGAGAGCTGAGGGCTCATGTCACCGAACGTCGCCGAGTTGCCGAACTCCTGCGAGGCGCCGTTGCCGCTGGCGGAGGTGGTGCCGTTGTCGTCACCGATGGCGAGCGCCTGGGTGGCGGCCGCTGCCGAGATACCGGCGACGGAAGCGGCAATAGCCGCGGTCGCCCACAGCTTCTTCATGTTCGTTCCCTTCGAAAAGCGGACTCCGGGGAGGAGCTGCATGATCATCAACGCCCTGACCGGGCGGAGGTAGCGGGCTTTGCCCCGATTGGCCCAACGTGTTCACGGGCCGTATGTGCGCCCCGGTTCACTCCGTGGACGCCGAGCAACGGGCCACCGGAAACCGGCGGCCCGCAGACGGGGTTCACTGACGGGCGTTCTCGAAAGGACCCGGAACTCAGTGGTTCTTGACGCCGTTGCCCGCGAGCACGGAGATGTCGTCCAGGATGTGCGACAGCGGCTCGTCGCCCTTGGCCTGGGTGGAGTTCTCGACGCACTGCTGGGTCTGCGGGGCCGACAGGACCGGGATGTCCTGGGCGCCGATGTTGAGCGCGCCGAACAGGGACTGGGCGTTGGCCTTCGCCGGCAGACCGATGCAGGGCTTGTTGAGGGACCCCTGGATGAGCGCCATCTGCGGGCTCATGGTGCCGTACGTGGCCGAGTTGCCGAACGCCTGGTACGCGCCGTTGCCGCTGGCGGAGGTGGTGCCGTCGTCGTTGCCGATCGCCAGAGCCTGCGGCGCGGCGGCGGCGGAGACGCCTACGACGGACGCGGCGACCGCGGCCGTAGCCAGAACCTTCTTGATCACTTGCTGGTCCCTTCTGGAGAAACCCCGTCCACCGGAGCGCTCTGGTTCAACTCCCGCGGGCGCGCTTGGTTGCTGTCGTTCACTCCGACGGCCCAGGAAAGAGGAAAGATCCGATCGGGTGAAGCGCCGAAACCAAACCCCGCGTATTCGGTTGATGAGACTGCAGGAGCACGCGTCTTGCCGGGATGCGTCTTGTCAGGACGCCTCTTGTTCCAGGAAAGGAAAGCGAAATGCTGAAGAAGGCAATGGCCATGGCGGCGATCGCCGCGTCGGTCGGCGGTGTGTCGGCGGCCGCTGCCCCCCAGGCGCTTGCCATCGGTGACGACAGTGGCACCACCTCGGCGAGCGGCAACGGCGCGCACAGCGCGTTCGGCAACCAGGTGACCAAGGGCGAGATGAGCCCGCAGGCCACCCTGGTCCAGGGTTCGCTGAACAAGCTCTGCGTCGGCCTGCCGGCCAAGGCCGACGCCCAGTCGCTGGTCGCCTTCATCGCCAACGTCGGCGTTCAGGACATCCCGGTCCTGTCGGCCCCGCAGACCCAGCAGTGCGCCGAGAACTCCACCCAGGCCAAGGGTGACGAGCCGCTGTCGCACATCCTGGACGACATCTCGGCCCTCTCCGGCAACGGCACGGGCAACGGCTGAGCCGACGCCCCCGCGACCACTCGGGCCACCTTTCTTCCTGTCGTGGGCGACGCGACCGTTCGCAGCATTTGTAGTAATAATCCCAAGGCGTTCGAGTGAATTCCCCTACGGCCCATGTTCCGTAGTTTCTTCGGCTGTCTATGCCTCGTTTTACAGCTGCAGGTCATGGTGCGAGCCGTTCCGACTGTGCTCGCTCGGTTTCGACCGTCACAGGGCATGACCGCAGAGAAGGGAAATTCAATGAAAAAGACCGCTGCTGTCGTCACGGGCGCGATCATGGCTCTCAGCATGGCCGCCCCGGCCTTCGCGGACGCGGAGGCGGAGGGTGTGGCCGTCGGTTCTCCCGGTGTCCTCTCCGGCAACGTGATCCAGGTTCCCGTGCACATCCCGGTCAACGTGTGCGGCAACACGATCAACGTCATCGCTCTGCTGAACCCCACGGCCGGCAACTCGTGCGAGAACGACTGACGATGTAGCGCACCGGCCGCCAGGTCGGTTTTGGCCGGCCTCGGACCGTTCACTCGCGCTCCGGGGCCGGCTTTCCCACTTCTCCAAGCAGGAAGACAACGACCTTGCGACAGACCCTGAGCAGGGGAATGGTCGCGGCCGCCGCCGCGACCAGCATTCTGTCCCTGTGCGGCAGCCCCGCCGTCGCCGACACGCAGGCGAACGCGTCTGCCACCGATTCGCCCGGCGTCCTGGCCGGCAACAACGTGCAGGTTCCGGTCGAGGTGCCGGTCAATGCCTGCGGCAACTCCGCCGACGGGGTCGCCGCGCTCAACCCGACGTTCGGCAACTCCTGCGCGAACGACGAGGACTCGCACAGAAGCGGTTCGCACGGCGCGCCCCACGCCGAATCCGGGCCGCGACACGGCTCGGGCCACGGTCACGACGGTCACGGCCCGCGTCACGGTTCGGTCTCCGGTTCGAGCCACGACTCCGGTCGCGGTTCCGGACAGGGGGCGGGCCACGGTCACGACTCCGGTCGCGACGTCGCCCACAGCGCGGGCCGAGACTCCGGCTCCGGCGACGGCCATGACTCCGGGTACGGCGACGGCTCGGGTCATGACCGCGACCTCGGTCACGGGCACGGCCGGGGCATGAGCGACGACGACGCGACCGGTTCCGGCGCGTACGGCAGCACCGAGGGTTCGCCAGGCGTCGGCTCCGGCGACAACGTGCAGGCGCCGATCGACCTGCCGGTGAACCTGTGCGGCAACACGGTGGACGTGATCAGCGCGCTCAACCCCGTCTTCGGCAACGACTGCGACAACGAACACCAGTCACCGGCCGGGTACGGGGACACCCCACCGAGTCCGCCTCGGCACTCTCCGCCGCCGAGCCACCCGCCCACGGGCGATGAGCACCCGGGGACCCCGCCCACCAGTGGTTGGCACCCGGACCAGCCGCCCTCGGGCGGTGAACACCTCGGCACGCCGCCGTCCCTGGCCCACACGGGCAGCGAGTCCCTGCTGGCCGCCTCGGGTGCCGCCGCCGTGCTGGTCGCGGGCGGTTCGATCCTGTACCGACGGGGACGAGTCACGTCCCGCCGTTGAAGGAACGGGTGC
The DNA here is from genome assembly GCF_041435115.1 of Streptomyces sp. NBC_00289. Taxonomy (NCBI): domain Bacteria; kingdom Bacillati; phylum Actinomycetota; class Actinomycetes; order Kitasatosporales; family Streptomycetaceae; genus Streptomyces; species Streptomyces sp. NBC_00289. Next base: position 6,507,087 of record NZ_CP108046.1, read on the forward strand.
CGGGCGTTCCGCGTCCGGCACCCGCCCCCGCTCGCGTCGCGGCGGCCCCGCCTGTTCAGCGGCGCACGGCGTCCACCGAGCCCCGCCGCCCCCTCGGGTGCCGGGACCGTCCGGGTCTCCGCGCTTGCCGGCTCCGCCCCGCTCGTGGCGCGGCGGCTCCGTCTGTTCAGTGGCGCACGGCGTCCACCGAGCCTCGCCGTCCCCTCGGGTGCCGGGATCGTCCGGGTCTCCGTGCTTGCCGGCTCCGCCCGGCTTGCGACGCGGCGGCAACCGTCTGGTCAGCGGCCTGCCGCGTCCACCGCGCCGCGCCGGTGCCCGGGGGCCGGGATCGTCCGGCGCTCCGCGTCGGCCGCCCCGGTCCGCAGCCGGCGCCGCACTCCCCGTACCAGCGCATCCGCCGTATAGGTCGCGCCGTGCACGAAGCGCATCGACGGGCCGAAGCCGGGGGCTGTGACGAGGCCTGCCATGAAGAGGCCGGGGTACGACGACTCGAAGTCCCGTCCGATCTCCGGCGCGCAGCCCGCGACGGTCGCCAGGGTGCCGCGCAGGTCGTCGTCGAGCAGGCCGAGCCGCTCGCAGGTCGCAGCGAAGCCCGTGCCCGCGATGACGTGGTCGGTCTCCAGGGATCGCAGGGAAGCCGCGGAGTGGAGCGCCCCGCCGGTCGCGCGCACGTCCAGCCGGACGCGGGATCCCGTCACCTCCCTGGCCGCCACCACCTCGTGGCCCGGGAGTACCTCGACCGCCGTCTCCACCCGCTCCCGGACCCACCAGGCGCCGGCCGGTCCCAGGGCCGTGGCCGCGATCCGGGCCCGGGTCGCCTCGGGGAGCCGGTGGAAGAGGCCGGGCCGCTCGGCGTAGAACCAGTTCCGCCAGCCGCAGCCCAGGCCGGTGTGCGGGGAACGGGCCGACCGCCACCACGGGCGCGCCCACGGCGGCGGCACCTCGTTCCAGCAGAGCCGCTCGGCGCGGGCCAGCACCCTTACCCGGGTGCCCTGTTCGGCGAGCAGGGCCGCCGTCTCCAGAGCCGCCTGGCCACCGCCGATCACCGTGACGTCGCGGCCTCGGAAACGCCCGAGCTCGGCGTGGTGGCTGCTGTGCGAGACGAGGGAGGGGCCGAGCGGGCGCAGGGCGGCCGGGACCTGCACGAAGGGCATGACCCCGACGGCCAGGGCGACCGTACGGGCGTGCAGGACCTGCCCGTCGTCGGTGACCGCCTCGAAGCCGCCCGGGCAGGGCGCCACCCGGGTCACGGTGCGCTCGTCCACCTCGGGCGCCGCGTTGCGCGCGAACCACTGGCCGTACGCGGCGAACATCTCCACCGGAATGGGCTCACCGTGCCGGGCTCGCACGCCCTGGCCCGCGCAGTACACGTCCAGGCGCCAACGCCGCTGTGGGTCCGAGAGGTTGGAGGCCCACGGCTCCGACTTGAGGAACATCCCGCGGGGCATGTGGTCGCGCCAGGACGCCATGGGCCGGCCGAAGACGCGCAGCCTGAGTCCGGCGGCCGCGGCATGGGAGGCGATGGACAGGCCATAGGGGCCGGCGCCCACCACCAGCAGGTCGTACATCAGCGGCTGCTCGCTTTCTCGTCGTCGGTCAGAGCGTCGGGCATGCCGTCGGGTACGCCGGGGGAGGTGACGGTGGGCAGGCCGACGGCCAGGTCGTGCCCGCCGGCCGAGGGGGGCGTCGCCTGACGCACCACGCGCCCGGCCGCTTGCATCCCGCCCTCCGTGCCCGGGCCGCGCACCCGGTCCAGCAGCCGGCGGGACACATGGCGGCCCCACAGCCCCCACATCGCCCGCCCGGGCGCACGGTCGTCCCGGGCGTGCCAGGCCCGCTCGCGCCCGCCACGCCGGGGGAAGGGGGGTCGCAGCGCGGTCAGCGGCGCGTAGTTCTCCACCACGAACTCCCGCCCCGGCCGCGGCGACCCGGCCGGCAGCGGCCGATGGGTGAGGTCCAGGTGCAGGGCCCGTACGACGTCCAGTTCCGCGGTGTCGGTGAAGAGCCGGAACTGCGCTCCGGGGCGCGGGTTGAAGTCGAGGAGGTGGTAGCGCCCCGTCGTGCCGCAGCGACGGAAGTCGAGGTCGAGGATGCCGCGGTAGCCGAGCTCCCGGGTCAGGCGCTCGGCGAGCTCCCGCACCTGCGGGTTGGGCGTCCAGCGGCCGACCGCCGTCAGCCCGGCCGCGCGCGGCCACGCCCGTCGCTTCACCCCCGAGCCGCCGCCGCGCAGGGCCCCGAAGCGGTCCACGTACCCGTGGAAGAACCAGTCGCGGTCGTGGCCCGGTGGCAGGAACGCCTGGAGCAGCAGCCGGCTGCCGGCCTCCTGGGTGCGCAGGTACAGCTCGCGTGCCTCCAGCACCGAGCGCACCACGACCGTGCTGCGCAGCCCGCTGCCCGCGGGGACCAGCCAGGGCCTGCTCCACTTCGCCACCAGCGGGAACCCCAGCTGCCAGGCCGCGCCCTCGGCCTGTGCGGCGCTGTCCGGGATCAGCGTGACCGGGTGCGGAATGCCCACCGACGCGCAGACCTCGGCCAGTTCCGCCTTGTCGGCCACGCCTGCGGACAGGGCGCCGGGCTGCCGCGGCAGCAGATAGGCCGGCGCCAGTTCCGCGCCCAGCCGGCCCACCGCGATGGCGCCGGCGTCGTCCATGGGGATCAGGACCGCGGGACGGGCGACGCGGGCGGCGACCCGGCGCAGGGCGACGGCGATGTCGTCCGGGGACGCCAAGGGCGGCGGTGGGGGATGCAGTTGGCGTACGAAGCGGGATTCGCGTACCGGACTCGCCGTGCAGTCGGCGACCACGTGCACCTCCACTCCCGCCCGGCCGAGCGAGCGTACGGCGCCCAGCGTTCCGTGGTGAAAGGGATTCCGGTCGATCCGCAGCAGAACGGCGGGGACGCGGATGTCGAACAGCGACACGGACTTTTCCTTCGGGTCTTTTTCACTCGTGCGGGCGATCGAGGCACTCGAAAGCCGTAACCACGGTGGCGGAATTCATATTGATATGACTGAGTGTCAGGTGACGGAAAGAAATATCGGGCCGCCAAGCGAGATGGCACGAGAGCGCGCGAGAGCGGAGACAGGAGCAGGCATGTCCTCACCACAGCGACGGCCACGTTCCCGGCGGCTGGCGGTCATCGCAGCGGGGGTCGCCGCGTCGGCCGCCCTGACCTCGGGCCCGGGATTCGCAGCGGGGGCGGAACGGGTCGCCGACCCACCCGCTCCGGCGACCGCGGCCACCCCGGCCCCCCTGGCCCCCGTGACGTTCCCCGTCCCGGCGAAGCCGGTGACCCCGCCCACCGTCACCGAACCGAGCGTGAAGCCTGTGCCGCCGGCGGCAGGGGCGAAACCCGGGGAGTCGACGAAGCCGGGCAAGCCCGTGCAGGACGTGCCCGCCTTCGGCGCCTACCTCGACTACGGGCCCCGCGGCGTTGCCCGCATCGCCGAGCTGAGCCACTGGCTGGGCAACGCCGAACTGCGCGTCGGCCACACTTATCTGCCCGGCGACCGCTGGAGCAACATCGAGGGCGCCCACGGATTCCTCGACGTCTGGGCGGACTGGCGCACCGAGAAGGCCGACCGGATGCTCGTCCTCAACGTGCCCATGATGGAGCGCAACGAGGACGACCTCTCCGACACCGAGGTCCGGCTGCTGCTGCGCCGGGCCGCCGCGGGGCAGTTCGACGAGCACTACCGCGCGCTCGCCCGGCGGCTGGTCGCTCTCGACGTGCCGGACACCGTCATCGTGCTCGGCTGGGAGATGAACGGCACCACGTACACCCATCGCTGCGGGCCCGACCCGGAGTCCTGGAAGACGTACTGGAACAGGATCGTCACCACCATGCGTGCGGTGCCGGGCCAGAAATTCCGGTTCGACTTCACGCCGACGCGCGGCCGGGACGCCGTCCCCTGGACGCAGTGCTATCCCGGGGACGACACGGTCGACATCATCGGCATGGATTCCTACGACCAGCCGCGCGGACTGACTTTCGACGAGCAGGTGAAAGAGCCCTACGGACTCCAGGAGCACGTGGACTTCGCCAAGGCCCACGGAAAGCCCATCTCCTATCCCGAATGGGGACTGTTCCGCAACGGGGACAACTCCGCGTACATGCGGCGGATGCTCGCCTGGATGGACGAGCACAAACCGCTCTACAACACGCTGACCGACTACTGCCCGCACGGTGTCTGGCAGTGCGGGGACAACCCCGAGTCGTCCCGGATCTACCGGTCCATGCTCTTCGGCCGGACCGACGGCACGGTCCCGCAGCCCACGCCCACCAAGCCGCCGGCCCCGACCACACCGACCGTTCCGCTGCCCCCGACCAACTGTTCGCCGCTGGACCTGGGCGACTGGGTCGAGTACTGGCTCGGCGGGAAGCTGTGCCTGCGCTTCGACTGGTGGTCGCGCACCCGGTGAAGCCGCGGGGGCGACGGGTCGTTCACGACCCGTCGCCACCGCGCTCCCTCCACCTGCGCAGCAGTTCCTTGCCCCGCCGCCGGGCGGCGACGTCGCACAGCGCCGCCGACAGCAGCGGGGCGGTGCGCCGCCGGGCCAGCAACAGCCTCTGGTTGACGACCGGTTCGGGGCGCCAGTGGTGTTTGTAGGGCTCGTTGCCGCGCAGCAGGCTCAGCGTGCCGGGCGCGCCGGTCCGGGTGTGCTCGGCACACGCGTCGAGGAGCATCACCGCCACGTCCGCCTTGCGTTCCCGCAGCCGCGGGTGGGCGCCGTAGAGGTAGCCGCCCGCCAGTCGCCGCGACAGCAGCGTCAGGTCGACCGCCACCACGTCGTCGTCCAGCCGGAACTCCGTGACCACGGCGTTCCCGGAGCGCACCATCGGGCCCACCGACCGCACCAGGTGGTCGCAGAACCGCGGCCGCAGATGCTCGGACGTCACCTTCCGTCCCTGCCACTGGAGTTGGTGCAGTTCCAGCAGCCGGCGCAGTGCCGCGTCCACCTCGTCGGGCCGTACGACATGACGTTCCACGCCCAGCGCGGTCAGCTTGCGCAGCTTGGCGCGCACCCGTTGGGCCTTCGCCGAGGGCAGCCGGGCGACCAGCTCCTCCATCGGCAGGGCGGGCAGCTCCAGGCACACCGAGTCGCTCACCCGGCGGCGCGGGCCGTGCCAGCGGTCGTAGATCCGCTCGGCCGCGCCGCCGGGACGGACCTCGCGGAAGTCGATCAGCGCGGTGCGGGCGGCGGCGGAGAGCGTCTCGGTGAGCGCGGCCACCGCCTCCTCGCCACGCTCGTCGTCCAGCAGGACGTCCCCGTAGTCGGAGATCGCCCCGCCCAGCGGCACGAGCGCCGGCACCGGACGTCGTACGCGCATCAGCGGGGCGGCGGCGACGAGTTCCGCGCCGTCGCGCACCAGCACCAGCCGCAGCCGGCCGCGCCGACCGTACGACAGCCACCAGGAGTGCAGCCAGGCGTGGCTCTGGAACGGGGTGGCCGCGGCGCACCGCTCGTACAGGCGCCCCCAGTCCTTGGCCAGCTCGGTGAAAGCGGTCTCGTCGGTGACGAGTTCCGCCGTGTACTTCACAGCTGTCCGTGCACGTCGGCGGCGGTGGCCGGGCTCGGGACGGAGGCGGGCCACGCCGGTTCCTCGGTGGCCCGCCGGGGCCGGACGAGCAGCAGCAGCCCGCCGAGCAGACCGCCCGCGCTCGCCCCCACCAGAGCCGTCACGGTCGGCGAGGCCGAGGACGGATCCGTGGGCCGGATGGCGCGGGCGAACTGCTGGAGCTCGACGTGGGTGTCGGCCTTGGTGTCGTTCGCGTGCCGGGTCAGTGCGCGCGAGACGGCGTTGGCCATGTCGGCGGCGAGGTCCGGGCGGGAGGAGGTCGCCGTGATCGCGACCATCGGCGCGTCCGGCGAGGTCGCCGTCTGCACGCTCGACCTCAGTGTCCTCACCGGCACTCCGGCCCACACCTGCGCGTCCCCGAGCACCGCGAGCTGCGTGGCGACCCGGCTGTAGGCCTGGGCGAAGCCGAGCGCGGACGCCGGTTCCGTCTTCTCGGTCGCCACGGCGACGACGTAGCTCGTGGCCGTGTACGTCGGTGTCCTGACCAGGCCGTAGGTGCCGCCGAGCAGCGAGCCGGCGAGGAGTCCGGCCGCGAGCAGCGACCAGGACGGCAGTGCCCGGCCGCGGGCGAGGGCCGGGCGGTGCGGTCCGGCGGGGTTCTCGGTCATGAGGAACTGGCTCCCTGGGGTGACGGTGACAACGAGTGCGGGGCCGCGGTGGCGTACACGCCCATGAGCTGGGCGGCACTGCGGTCGATGCTGTAGTGGCGGGCGGCGTCCGGTGCGGTACGCGGGCGGGGTCCGCACGCCCGGGCCTCCGCCAGGGCGCGGGCGAACGCCTCGGAGCCGCCCCGGACGCGGCGTGCGGCGGGCGCCGTGTGCGGTGGCAGGTCCTCGATCGCCGGGCAGGACGTGTAGCGCACGGGCAGTCCGGACGCCAGCGCCTCCACGACCGCCAGCCCGAACGCCTCCTCGGGGGACGGCGAGGCGAGCACGTCCATCGCGTCGGTGAGCGAGGGCAGGTCGGGGCCGGCGGAGCCGTCGGGGAGGTAGGGGCGTTCGCCGGTGAACAGGACGCGGCCGGCCACGCCCACCTCCTGCGCGGTGCGCCGCAGGGCGTGCTCCTCCGGACCGCCGCCGACCAGCAGCAGCCAGTAGTCGTCGGGGAGCCGGGTGAGCGCCCGCAGCAGCACGTCGAACCGCTTGCCGGCGGTGAGCCTGCCGATGCCGCCGACGACGTACGCGTCGTCCGGCAGGCCGAGCCGGCGGCGGGTGCGCAGCCGCCGGCCCGGGTCGAATCCGAAGCGGGCCAGGTCGATGCCGTTCGGGACGACCTCGATGCGCGGGCCGGGCACCCCCCAGCGCCGGAGGCGGTCGGCGACGGTGGGGGAGACGGCGACCGTGGCGCGGCCGAGCCGTTCGCTCGCCAGGTACAGCGCCCGCACGCCCGCGGTCAGCCCGCGCCCTTCCAACTGCGAGTCGCCGAGCGAGTGTTCGGTGGCGACGATCGCGCGGACGCCCGCCAGGCGCGCGGCGAGCCGGCCATAGACGCAGGCGCGGTAGAGGTGGGTGTGCACGAGGTCGTAGCGGCCCTCGCGGATGACCCGGACCAGACGGGGCAGCGCGCCGAGGTCGCGGTTGCCGGCCATGCCGAGATGGACGACACGCACCCCGTCCGCGGCGAGTCCGTCGGCGACCGCGCCCGGATTGGTGAGCGTCACGACGTCGCAGTCGACGGGCAGATGCCGCAGCAGCAGCCGCAGTTGCTGCTCGGCGCCACCGACGCCGAGACCGGTGATGACATGGAGGGCCCTCATGTCACAGCCCCGCCACGGGACGGCGGCGCAACCGGTGCAGGCGGTACTTCAGAAAGAGGCGTACGGCGTTGTCGTCCTGCCCGATGTGCAGACGGGGGAGGGCGTACGGACCGTTCAGCGGGCCCGGGTCGATGGCACAGGCATAGCTGTACCCGGCCTCCCGTACCGCGTCGACGGCACGCCGGTCGATCGTGCCGTAGGGGTAGCAGAAGCCGGCGATCTCGGTGCCGGTCAACTCCGAGAGCACGGCTCTGCTCCCGGCGACCTCGCTCTTCAGCGTGAGGTCGTCCGCCGCCGTCAGGTCGATATGCGTCAGCCCGTGCGAGCCGATCTCCACACCCTCGGCCGCCGCACCCCGGATGCCGTCGGCGGTCAGCAGCGGCTTGCGCGGGCCGAGCGGGTCCCAGGCGTTGTCACCGCCGAGCCGGCCGGGCAGGACGAAGAGGGTGGCGCCGAAGTCCCGGCGGCGCAGCGCCGGCAGGGCGTCGGTGAGGAAGTCGGCGTAGCCGTCGTCGAAGGTGAGCCCCACCAGGTTCCGGCCCCCGCCGACGGCCCGGGCGGCCAGCAGGTCCGTCATGGACACCCCGCGCAGACCGCGCCGGGCCAGCCAGCCGAGCTGCCGGCCGAGCCGGTCGGGGGTGACGGTGACGCGGTACGGGTCGTCCGAGCAGTCACCCACCGAGTGGTACATCGCCACCCAGGGGGCCGGTCCAGGACGGGGCCCGGCGGGTCTGCGGGTGTCGTCGGGGGCGCGGGGATCAGCGGATGCGGCCATGTGTGAGCCTTCGTGTGACGGTTCGTAGGGAACGGAGTGCGGGTGCGAAGCCCTGGACGCCCAGGGCGAGGCCGAGCAGGGCGAAGACGACGGCGACGGTGGCCGAGCCGGCCAGGAGGCCGGACAACGGCGCCGGCACACGGCTTGCCACGAACCAGCCCGCGAGCGCCGCGAGCGCCGCCGCCCGCAGCGGCCTGCCGAGTTCGCCCAGCACCCTCCGGGTGCGGATCGGGACGCTGCGCCTGCCCATGCCGGCCAGCAGCAGCGCGGCCGTCACGGTGATGCCGGTGGCGTTGGCGGCGGCGATCCCGCAGACGCCCCAGGGGCCCACCGCCCACCTGCCGAGCCAGGCGGTCACGATGATGCCCACGGCCATCGCGCCGACCGGGTACCAACTCGGCCGGCCGGCCGAGAAGTAGGAGCGGACCAGCGCCCCGACCAGGGTCTGGCCGAGCAGCCCGAGGGCGTAGACGCGCATGACGGCGGCCGTGGCCGCCGTGTCCCGCGCGGTGAACTCACCTCCCTGGAAGAGGAGTCCGATGATCTGCGGGGCGCAGGCGATCACCGTGGCCGCACCGAGCAGCACCGTGCAGGCCGCCAGTGCGAGGTCCCGTTCCACACGGGTGCGGGCCCGCTCGGTGTCACCCTCCGCCAGGGCCCGCGCGACCACCGGGAAGGTGACCGTGCACAGCATCAGCGAGAGGGTCATCGGAATCTGGGCCACCTTCTGCGCGTAGTTCAGGTGCGAGATGGCCCCGACGGGCAGGGTGGAGGCGAGGAAGCGTTCGACGAGGACCTGCGACTGCCGGCACACGGCGAACAGCAGGACCGTGGCGACCAGCGTCAGGGTCACCGCCTGTCCGGACGTCTCGGCCGGCCCGTCCTGCGCCACCGGCCGCCGACGCAGCTGCCGCCACAGCGCCGGAAGCTGGAGCGCCACCATCAGCGCGCCGCCCGCCGCGACGCCGACGGCCGCCGAGCGCACGCCCCAGCTGTCACCGAGGACGAACATCGTCGTGATGATGCCGGTGTTGTACGCCACGTAGATCCCGGCCGGCAGCAGGAACCGGCGGTGCGCCCGCAGGGCCGCGCTGAAGTACCCGGCGAGCCCGAAGCTCAGTACACAGGTCGCGGTGATCCGGGTGCAGGTCACGGCGAGGGCGGGGTCGGGCAGCCCCGGCGCGAGGGCCCCGACGACCCAGGGGGCACCGGCAACGATCAGCGCGGACGCGGCGACGAACGCCAGGGTGAGGCGGGGCAGGGTCGCGCCGACCAGGGCGCGCACCGGGTCGCCGGGGGCGCCCTGCGCGCGCCGGGCCAGGGCCAGGCTGAACGCCGGGATCAGTGCGAAGGCCAGCCCGTCCTCGATGAGCAGGGTGGCCGCGAACTCCGGCACGGTCCAGGCCACCAGGAAGGCGTCCGTGTCGCTGCCGGCCCCGAACAGCCGGGCCAGGAACTGGTCCCGGAGCAGTCCCAGCAGCGAGCCGGCGATGGACAGGGCCGCCGTGACGGCGGTGGCCCGGACGAGGAACTTCCGTGAGACAGGGGCGATGTCACGCCCGGCCTCGGTCCGGACGCGCGCCGCCGGCACGGTCGGCGTCTCGGCCGCGGGGGACGCGGCGGGCGGGCCGGCGGCGTCCTGCGCGTCGGGCGTGAACCGTGGCTCTCCGGCATCCTGCGCGCCCGCCGCGTCGTCCGCGTCCTCCGCGTCGGCCCGGGAGGGCGGGGAAGGGGTCACCGGCATGGGGCGGACGCCTCCCGGAAGCGGCCGCCGACCAGCGCCCACCAGGCGACCAGTCCGAAGCACAGAGCCGTCAGCACGGTCGAAGGCCCGCCGATGTCCGCGTAGAAGAAGTCGGTCAACTGCCAGACCAGCAGCCCGCAGGCGACGAGCGCGCAGTCCAGGCCCGGGCCGGACCCGCGCACCCGCACCAGCCCGCGCAGCGCGCACACCAGCAGGGCCAGCCAGCTTCCCGCGAGGGCGAGCAGACCGATCAGGCCCTGTTCGGCGAGGACGAGGAGGTACATGTTGTGCGGGGACAGCAGCGGCTGTCTGCGGAAGGCCGCACCCGCGCCCTCCGTGTCACTGCCCGAGGACAGCGCCAGCGAGGCGTGCGCGTCCCGCTGTTCGGGGAAGCCCTTGAGCCCCACACCCGTCAGCGGCCGCTCACGCCACATGCCGACGGCCGCCGCCCACATGGTGTACCGGTCGGTCACCGACTGGTCGGGGGCGTCGGCGACCTGCGTGATGCTGCCGATCCGCTCCTGGAGCATCGCCGAACCGACCCCGAACCCGCCGACCAGGACCACGCTCACGGCGACGAGGACCGCGCCCACCTTCAGCGCCCGCCGCGGCCCGGCCAGCAGCAGCTGCGCGACGCAGGTCACCGCCGTCGCGATCCACGCCCCGCGGCTGAAGGACAGCGCCAGCGGCAGCAGCAGCGCGAGCGCGCAGCCGGCGGCGACGGCCCGGTGGCGTACCGGCGCGCGGCCCAGGGCCAGCCCCAGCGCGCACACCAGACCGAAGGAGACCACGCTCGCCATGCCCATCACGTCCGTCGCGCCGAAGGTGCCGACGGCCCGGATCTCCTCGCCCTGGTAGGAGGCGCCGGTCCCGGTCGCGAACTGGTGCACGCCGATCGCGCCCTGGCACACCGCGAGCGCCACGAACGACCAGGCCAGCAGCCTGAAGTCGGACCGGCCGCGGACCAGCAGGACGACGGCCACCGGGACGAGCACGAAGACCTGTAGATAGCGGCCCATCCCGGCGAACCCGGCCGCCGCCGAGGCCGCCCCCGTCGCGGCCACGGCCAGCCCGGCCACGGGCAGGCCCAGCACGACGGCGGCCGTACGCGACAGGGGGCGCCGCCGGTCGCGCAGGACACGGATCACGCAGTACAGGACCACGAGTGCGGACAGCGCGTCGGCGGGGCCCGCACCGCCCTCGCCGTCCGGTGACACCGGCAGTGCCAGCAGGGCGACCACGGCCACCACCGGCAGGACCGGGGAGAACGACCGCATCCGGGGCAGGGTCAGTGCGTGGCTCATCAGCTCAGCTCCCCGTCGGGCGCAGGAGCGCGGCCGCGGTGCGCAGCAGGATGCACACGTCCTGCCACAGCGACCAGTTGTCGATGTACGCGTTGTCGAACCGGGCCCGGTCCTCGATGGAGGTGTCGCCGCGCAGGCCGTGCACCTGGGCGAGGCCGGTGATCCCGGTCTGCATCCGGTGCCGGGCGGCGTAGCCGGGGTAGGTCTGGCTGAACTTCGCGACGAAGTAGGGGCGTTCGGGCCGCGGCCCGACCAGGCTCATGTCGCCCCGGAAGACGTTCCACAGCTGGAGCAGCTCGTCCACCGAGGTGCGGCGCAGGAAGCGGCAGAACCACGGCATGTGGTGCTCGTTCGCCACACTCCAGCGGGTCGCCGCCTCGTGCTCGTCGACCGGGCGGTGGGTGCGGAACTTCAGCAGCGTGAACGGCTTGCCGTCCAGGCCGATGCGCTCCTGCCGGAACACCACGCCCTGGCCGCCGGTCAGCCGCAGCACCACCGCGCACACCAGCAGCAGCGGGCCGGCCAGCAGGAGCAGCGTCCCCGACACCGCCACGTCCAGCACCCGCTTGCCGGCGCTGCCGCGCCGCCGCGATCCCAGCTCCAGCCGTCGGCAGGCGAACCCGGCGATCTGGTCCCGCATCTCGTACGACGGCGAGTCCGCGTCGATCTCCCAGACCGCGCAGCCCGACTCGGCGAGCGCCCGCAGCAGCGGCCCCTGCCTCGACCGTACGGACGGATGCACGGTCAGCACGTCCCGTACGCCGTTCTGGATGAGCGCCCGCTCGACCTCCTCACCCGTCATCAGGACGGGCAGTCCCTCGCCGCCGGCCGGCTGCTCGGTCACGATGCCGACCGGCCGGATCCCGCACCGGGGATGCCGCAGCACGGCCGCCGCCACGCGCTGCGCACTCGCCGCCGGGCCGACGACGAGCGCGGTGCGCGGGCGGGCGATCAGCTCCGTGCGTCGCCGCCAGTGCGCGGCGCCGCGGCCCGCGCAGCTCGCGACCGCGTGCAGTCCGAAACCCAGGAGCAGAGCGGAGGCGGTCAGTGCCCGGTCGGGTGCGTACGCGGCGACCGCGGCCGCGAGGGAGAGCCAGAGGAACGCGATCCGGCCGCTGACGGCGGGCAGTTCGTCCAGTACGCCGGCCACCGGCCGGGGCGCTCGCGGGCGCAGCAGTATCGAGGCGGCCACCAGGGACGCCACCAGGACGGGACGGATCTGGGCCCCGGCGCACGCCAGGGCGCCCAGCAGGGCGGCGGCGAAGTCCGCGACGAGCAGGGGGAAGGGGGAGGCGGGGAGGGTCCGGGGGCGGTGGGCGGGGAACCGGAAGCCGGCCTCGGGACCGCGGACCGGCATGACCGAGACGGGCGAGAATCCGAGGTCCCGCCCACCGGGCGAGGGAACGGTGCTTTCCGCAGTCACGAGTGGATGGACTCCCTGTACTCGGTGGGCACGACACGCCCTGTTCCTCGGTTCGCCCCGGGGGCGCGAGGGCCCGCGTCGGCGGGCCCACCGTCGAGCAGCTCGCGGTACACGCCCGCCACCGCTTGGGCCGCGTGCCGCACGTCGTGCGTGGACAGGACATGGCGGCGTCCCTGGTGGCCGAGCGACTCGCGCAGCAGCGGGTCGAGCAGCAGTTCCGCGACGGCCCCGGCCAGCGCCGCGGGGTCGTCCGGAGGCACCAGGCAGCGCGACGCGAGGGCGGGCGGCAGGCTTTCCCGGGCTCCGTCCACGTCCGACACCACCACGGGCCGCCCGCAGGACATCGCCTCCAGCGGGGCGAGCGCCATGCCCTCCCAGCGCGAGGGCAGCACGACCAGGTCCGCGGCCTGGTACCAGGCCGCGGCGTCGGTGACGGCCCCCGCGAACAGCACCGACTCCGGTGCGCAGGAGCGCAGTCGGGCGTGCTCCGGTCCGTCACCGACCAGCACCAGACGGGCGTTCGGCACGCGCCGGAGGACGGTGTCCCACGCCCGCAACAGGACGTCCTGCCCCTTCTGCCGGCACAGCCGTCCCACGCACACCACCAGCGGCGCGGCGACATCGACCCCGGCGAGCTGCCCGATCCCGGCCCGTACGGTGTCCACGGCGGCCGGGTGGAACCGCTCGGGGTCGATCCCGTTGGGGACCACGCTCCACCGCCCGCCGATACCGGCCCGCAGCCCGGTCCGGCGCTCCGCCTCGCTCACGCACACCACCCGCGAGGCCCACCGGGCCGCATACCGCTCCCAGCGCAGAGCGAGCGCCTCGGTGATCCCTCCGACCGCCTCGAACGACCAGGCGTGCGGCTGGAACACGGTCGGAATCCGTCCCCGTACGGCGATCCGCCCGGCCAGACCGGCCTTCGCGCTGTGCGCGTGCACCAGGTCGGGTCGAACGGCCTCGACCACGCGAGCGAGCCGCCGTACCTCGCCGGCGAGTGCCGGGCCCGGTGAACGTGCCGCCTCCCACTGGCGTACGTCGGCGCCGAGCGCGCGGAGCGCGGCGGTGAGCGGGCTGTCCGGGCAGGCGACCGTGACGCGCAGGCCGGCGGCGACCTGGGCCCGCGTCAGGTCCGTCACGACCCGGGCGGCCCCGCCGTCCACGGGCTGGATGACGTGCAGGACCCGCGGCCGAGGGTCGGTTGCTGACTGGTGCATTGCGCGGTTTCCTCGCTCACGTGCTTGCTCGGGACAGGCGGGAACGCGCCTGGTGCTGCGCGTCGAGGGCGACGAAGAGCGCACCGGCCCATGCCGCGTCCCGCTGGGAAACGAGCCGGAAGGCCAGCTGGTCACCACCGCGGCGCAGAGCATTTCCGAGATCGAACACGTCGGCGTCGTAGCCGAGCGTGTTCACGTACGCGGGCGTGCGCTCCACCGGCGCCGCCCCCGGCCCGCTGATCGTCGAGTTCAGGACGTCGTCGCGTGGGTTGGCGGTGGCGGCGAGCGCGGTGGACGAGCCGAGGCCCGTCGAGAGCGTGAGCGAATCGCCCGTGCGGCCGCGGTCGTTGGCCGCGGCCGAGCCCGCACGGGCGGCGGGGCACGAGGGCGAGGCCGGGGCGCCGGCGGTGCGGCAGCTGATGGACGCGTTGGCGGCGCGGACGATCCCGCCGTGCTGGAGCGCGCGGTACCGCTCGGCGCACGCGAGCCGCCGGGCCTGGGCGGCGGGGGGTGCGGACGGGGTGGGGGCCGGGGCCGGCACAGCGGCCGCGGAGGCGCAGACCGGTGTGCCCAGAACGCCGAGGGCGAAGACGCCGGCCCTCGCACGGCGCAGCAGCGGACCCGGGGGAATGAGCATGACCGGCGGTGCCCTTTCGGGAATGGTTCGCACATCGGGAATCTGCGGATCGCGCGTCGTTGGATGGCGGGGGTGTGCCGTCGGGAGGTGGGCCACACTAATCGCTATCCGTACTAATACGGCGAAACCGGATAAGTGTGTCGGAATGGTGAACCCGCCCCTCGGCGAGATCACCCCATTGGCGGCGCAACCCGCGCGGGCGCCACGCGTTGACACAGCGCCGGGCATCCCTGCCCGAGTGTTTTTGTGTCAACCCCCAAGGAGCACCTCTCCATGTCGCGTATCGCGAAGGGCCTGGTCCTGTCCTCCGTTGCGGCCGCCGCCGTTGCGGGCACCGCCGGCATCGCCGCCGCCGACAGCGACGCGCACGGCGCTGCTGTCCACTCCCCGGGCGTGCTGTCGGGCAACGTCGTCCAGGTTCCGGTCCACGTCCCGGTCAACGTCTGCGGCAACACCGTCAACGTGATCGGCCTGCTGAACCCCGCCTTCGGCAACGAGTGCGTGAACGACTGACGTCGGCGCCGCACTTTCTTTCACCGGCCGCTCTCCCGTGGTTCCGCCACGGGAGGGCGGCCGGTTCGCGTGTGCCCGGCAGCTCTCCTCGGCGTGTCCCGCGGCGCCTCCTTTCGGCCCGCGCGCGGTACCCCGAATGGGGGGTGGGGCCGCCGGGGTGCCGGGCCGGGCTTGACGCGCCCCTGACCAGGGATGACGGCTCCGGACCGGCGAAGGGGCGGTGACCTGGTGCGTTCGCTCGGTTGCAGAGTGCGGTGGCCGCTTCCACGGTGGGCACAAGATCCGACGCACATCGAAAGGAACACCCATGCGTGCTCTGCCCGCACGGCGTATCGCGTCCACCGCACTCTGCGCCACCCTTCTGCTCGCGATCGCCGCGCCGGCCGCCCTGGCGGCCGAGAGCCACCCGGACCGGGAGCACACCCGTGCGGCGTCCCACCAGCCCGTCGCCGACGCGGAGGCGCTCGTCGCCCAGGTCAAGTCCCTGGGTGACCTCGGCGACGTGCTCACGCCGGTCACCGACCTGCTGAACGCCGTACTCAAGTCCGACAGCGGTCAGCTCTCGGCCGTCGAGGCGAACTCGCTGGTCGAGGCCGTGAAGACGGCCGTCGGCAAGATCATCGCCGCGACCCCGGCCGCTACGGCGACCACACCGGCCACGACCCTGCCGGCCACACCCGTGACGACCCTGCCGGCCACGGCTCTCCCGGCGACGTCGGCAGCCGCCGACTCGACCGTCGTCGTGCAGGCGCTGCCCGCGGCACCCGTGCTCACCACGAGCGCCGGCGACTCCAAGGCGGCGGCACCGTCCGCGGACCTCACGGACGACGCCCTCACCGAGCTCGAGACGGCGATCGACGCCCTGGTCAAGGCGGCCACCTCGGGCGACGTCAGCCAGGTGGGTCCGGCGGTCACGGACCTGATGACGGACCTGGTCAACCTGCTCACCGCGACGCTGCTGGACAGCGGCCTGCCCGCGCCGAGCCTGGAGGGCCTGCCCGAGCTGCCGGCGCTGCCCGCGGCGCCCGAGGTGCCGGCCGTGCCGGAGACGCCGGCGGAAGTCGCGCCGTCCACCTCGTGAGCGGTGGTCGCCCCGAACCACCCGAGCCGTTGTGCCGGTCCCGCCCCGTGGCCGGCACAACGGCCTTTCCGTGCGCTTCATTCGGGTGGCCTGCCGAAACCTTCCGCGTACGGGGTTTCCGCTCCGGCCGCGGATCGTTAGGCACGACGTCAGCATCCCCGTCGGTGACGTGAGTTGCCGCAGAAAGGAACATGATGAAGTCCCTGAAGGCCGCCGCTGTCGTTGCCGGTTCCATGGTCCTCGCCGGCGTCGCCGTGCCCGCGTACGCCCAGAGCACCGCCGACCTCACGCCCACCAGCCTCAACGGCGCGGTCGACACGCTCGCCAAGAACCCCCCGAACGTGAACGACCTGATGCCGCTGCAGCACCAGTCGGATGCGCTCAACACCGAGAACAAGGGCTCCGTGCTCAACACCGTGAAGGGCGCCACCGACGCGCTGAACAACAAGGGCGGACTTCTCGGCGGGCTTCCCATGCGGCACTGACGTTGACGGCGGGCGGTGCGCGCACCGGGCGCCGTCTTTCGAAGAGGGCCGGCTCCGGGGCGTACGGAACCGGCCCTTCGCGCTGTTCGAAGGGGGTCCCTCGTTCGTGTGGACGCGGGCCGCTCGATCGCCCGGTCGGGTGAGACCCGTACGGCCGTATTCCGGCGCGTCGATAAGGTCGCGCGGTGACCTCAACCCCCAACCGAACCCGCCCCTCCTCCGCCGCGGATCTGGGCACGCTCGTCGTGATGGCCTGGAGTGGCGAAGGCCCCGACGGCGACATGCCCTACCTTCTCGCCTACTCCCTCGGGGACGCCGCGGACGGCCCGGAGGCCTCCTCGGCCGCCGTCGAAGCACTGCTGGAGACCAACAACCTGCCCGTCGGCGGGGACCTCGTCGACGGCAACGCCAGGCCGAGCCTGCCGGTCAGTCTGCTGGTCGAGTCCGGCCAGGCCGTCCTCACCATGCCGGGCTTCAACGCCACCTGCACCCCTCCGCCGGAGTGGCTCGAGGCCGTCGCCGAACGCGGCTACGCCTACTTCGTGTTCACCACGCGCCCCTGGCCCGAGGCGCAGCCCGGCAAGCCCGTCGAGCCGGAGGCACTGGCCGCCTTCGCCGGCGCCGACGAGACGCTCAACGCCGCGGCGCACATCGTCCTGCCCGCCCGCCGCCTGCGCTCCTGATGGACGCCCCCGCGGAGCGGGCGAGGGCCGCGGGCGGCAGTACCGCCTTCGCCCTGCTGCTGTTGATCACGGGGGCGGCCGGGCTGTTGGCTTCCTGGGTCATCACGGTCGACAAGTTCAAGCTGCTGGAGGACCCTGCGTTCACCCCCGGATGCAGCCTGAACCCGGTGGTGTCCTGCGGCAGCGTCATGAAGAGCGAGCAGGCGTCGGTCTTCGGCTTCCCCAATCCGATGCTGGGCCTGGTCGCCTACGGGATGGTGATCTGCGTCGGCATGAGCCTGCTGGCCGGCGCCCGCTTCCCCCGCTGGTACTGGCTGCTCCTCGACGCCGGCTGTCTGTTCGGGGTCGGGTTCGTCTCCTGGCTGCAGTTCGAGTCGCTGTACCGGATCAACGCCCTCTGCCTGTGGTGCTGTCTCGCCTGGGTCGCCACGATTTTCATGTTCTGGTACGTGACGTCCTTCGCCGTACGACAGGAGTTCCTGCCCGCGCCGGCCTGGTCGCGGGCGTTCTTCACCGAGTTCACCTGGGTCGTGCCGACCCTCCACATCGGGATCGTCGGGATGCTGGTCCTGACCCGATGGTGGGATTTCTGGACGAGCTGACAAAACGCTCCGTCGTACTACTGCGGCACTCGGGGGAATCCTGCGCTGGTGTCCGCCTCAGGATCGTTACGTGGTACGGACGTTGAGCCCCCCGAATACCGAAAGGGACCGTACCTGACATGAAGCCGACCACCCGAGGAACCCTTGCCGCCGTCATCACGGGCGTCGCCGCCGCCGTGGGCGCCACCGCGGCGCCCGCCGCCGCGCTCGGGACGGTCCCCGTCCCCGTGCCCCTGGACGGCGCCGAGAAGGCCCTCAGCCTCGAGCTGCCCGTGATCGGCGGGGAAGTGCCCATGCTGATGCCCGGCCTGCCCGACCAGCCCCGGTACGTCGAGGGCCGCCTCATCCCGGAGCCGGTGATCCCGCAGGTGCCGCTCGACGGCGCGCTGCCCGGCGCGAGCCTGCGCGCCCCGCTGCCGCACGTCCTCGGTGACGGCTTCGACCACGTCGCCGTCGGCGTGCCCGTCGCCGACCTGCGCACGCTGTCCCCGGGCCTGACCCTCGACGCCCCGCTCACCGCGCCGAACCCCGACAACTACGGCCTCCCCGCCGTGCAGTTGCCGCAGGCGGGCGTACTGGCCCCGGTGCTGCAGACCGTGCCGGGCGCCGACCTGGGGATGGGCCCCGGCCTGTAGGACGCGCCGACGGGCCGTGCGGAGCCGACGGCCATCGTGTGCGCCACCGGATGGAGCGGACGGCGCCGGACGTGACCCGGTGGGCCGCCGGACGGTTACCGCTGTGGACAACCGAAACCGGACGAGGAGCAAACGATGGTCGTCAGCGTCAGTGCCGGCGTCAGTGCCGGAGTCGGCGCGGTACCGGTGGACACGGAGCCCGGCGACACGGGGCGGGGAAGACCCGCGCACCTGAGCGGGACGCGGAGGGACGCGCTGCGCGGGCTGGTCGGCTCGGCCGTCGCCGTGGCGCTCGCCCCGGTCCTCGCGTCCTCCCGGCCTCCGGGCCTGGTCGAACCTCCCGCGGACCTCGCGTTCGACGAGACCCACCTCGGCCGCCGCATCCAGGGCCTCCGGACCGCCGCGGGCCGCACCGGCGGCGGCCGCTGGCAGGTCACGGTCGACGGGCGGCCCCTGCATCTGATGCGCCGCGCCGACGGCACCTGGCTGAGCATGGTCGACCACTACCGGTCGTACCCGACGGCGCTCGAGGCGACCCGCGCGGCGGTCGACGAACTGGGTCCGGGACAGCGGCTGCGCGCCCCGGGAGGCGCGGGCGCGGGGTCCGCCACGGACCTGACCGGTGGGGGACAGCACCACATGGGGGGACATCATGGCGTACACCCGTAAGGACGTGAGCACGCTGACGCGCGCCGAGCGGCGGCGGTTCGTGAAGGCGATGCTGGAGGTCAAACGGCGGGGCGAGTACGACGAGTTCGTGCGCATGCACATCGACCACTACGTCTCGGACGGCGAGGACGGACTGCGTACGGCCCACATGGCGCCGTCGTTCTTCCCCTGGCACCGTCAATTCCTGCTGGACCTGGAACGTGCGCTGCGCCGGGTGGACGCGTCGGTGACCCTGCCCTACTGGGACTGGACGAAGGACCGCACGGCGACGTCCGGGCCCTGGACCGCGGATCTCCTCGGCGGCAACGGGCGGCGCTCGGACCACCGGGTGACGACGGGGCCGTTCGCCTACGCGGGGGGCAACTGGACGCTCAAGGAGGGTGTCACCGACGGCAAGTTCCTCACCCGGGACCTCGGACGCGCCCGCGACCCGATCGCGCTGCCGACCAAGGGGGAGCTGGAGTCCGCCCTGCGGGAGTCGGTCTACGACTCCGCGCCCTGGGACTCGACGTCCGCCAAGGGGTTCCGCAACAGGCTGGAGGGGTGGGGGACCGGCCGGGGCAGCGTCGCCTGGCGCAACCACAACCGTGTACACCGCTGGGTCGGCGGGGTCATGGTCGGCGGCGCGTCCGTCAACGACCCGGTGTTCTGGCTGCACCACGCCTTCGTCGACCTGCAGTGGTCGCGCTGGCAGCAGCGGCACCGCGGCGCCCGCTACCAGCCCGCGCGGCCGCCCGGCCCGCGCAGCGAGCAGCACAAGCGGATCGTCGCGCGGCACGAGAAGCTGCCCCCGTGGGACGTGACGCCGGACCAGCTGGAGGACGTCGGCAGGATCTACCGGTACGCGTGACCGGCACAGGAAGGAGCCCCGGCGCTCGAGGTGCCGGGGCTCTCCTGGTGCGTACGGTTCGGGGCCGTGCGCGTCAGACGTGCGGGGAACGTCAGCCGCCGTAGCCGGCCTTGCCGTGGCCCTTGCCGTGCTTGCCGTCGTCGCTGTGCTTGCCGTGCTTGCCGTCGTCGGTCTTCTTGCCGTGGCCGTCGTTGCTGCAGTGGTTGCCGAAGGCCGGGTTGAGCAGGCCGATCACGCTGACCGTGTTTCCGCACACGTTGACCGGGATGTGGACCGGGACCTGGACGACGTTGCCCGACAGGACGCCGGGCGAGCCGACGGCCTCGCCCTGGGCACCCGCGTCCGCCATGGCCAGGCCGGCGCCGCTGAGCACCACGGCACCCGTACCGAGGGCGACTCCGGCTGCCTTCGCGATGCGAGACATCACGTTCTCCTTTGATTCGGTGAGCGCGGCGGCAGGACCCGCCGCCGCACTTCCCGTTCAACGCCTCCGCCCACCGCTGGTAACGGCGATCATGTGGAATCACCCATTTTGAACAGGCGCGTCTCCACCTGTTCGCGGGGTCGGGCCACGGCCGGCCCGGTCAGGGCAGGCGCCGTACCGGGGAACCCGCGAGGAACGCCCCGATGTCCTCGACGGCCTGGCCGTAGTAGGTGGCGTAGTTGGCCCGCGACACATAGCCGAGGTGCGGTGTGGCCAGCAGACGAGGAGCGGTGCGCATCGGGTGGTCGGCGGGGAGGGGCTCGATGTCGAACACGTCGACGCCCGCGCCGGCGATCCTGCCCTCGTGCAGGGCGGGGAGCAGCGTGTCCTGGTCGACGATCGCCGCGCGCGAGGTGTTGATCAGGTAGGTGGTGGGTTTGAGGAGGGCGAGTTCGGCGGCGCCGAGCAGACCGCGGGTGCGCTCGCCGAGTGCCAGGTGAACCGAGACGAAGTCGCTGCCGGACAGCAACTCCTCCTTGGAGGCGCAGAGTTGGACGCCCACCTCGTCTGCGCGCTCCTTGGTGAGGTGCGGGCTTCAGGCGACGACCTCCATCCCGAAGGCGAGGCCGATGCGGGCGACCCGGCCGCCGGTCTTCCCGAGGCCGAGCAGCCCGAGCCGGCGGCCGTGCAGGTGGGCGCCGACGGTGGACTGAGCCGCACGCCGGTCCCCTTTCCGTGATCAGGGGAACCGACTCCACGACGTGCCGGTGCGGGCCCCTCCGCCCGTGGGCGGGCGGCGGCTCACATCGGCGGGTTGCCGTGCTTGCGCTCCGGGAGGGAGACGTGTTTGGCGCGCAGCATCGCCAGGGACCGGATGAGCACCGCGCGCGTCTCGCCCGGGTCGATGACGTCGTCGACGAGTCCGCGCTCGGCCGCGTAGTAGGGGTGCATCAGCTCGGACTTGTACTCCTTGATGAGCCGGGCCCGGGTGGCGTCGGGGTCGTCGGAGGCGGCGATCTCCCGGCGGAACACCACGTTGGCGGCGCCCTCCGCGCCCATCACCGCGATCTCGTTCGTGGGCCAGGCGAAGGACAGGTCCGCGCCGATCGAGCGCGAGTCCATGACGATGTAGGCGCCGCCGTACGCCTTGCGGACCACCAGCGAGATCCGGGGCACGGTGGCGTTGCAGTACGCGTACAGCAGTTTGGCGCCGTGCCGGATGATCCCGCCGTGCTCCTGGTCCACGCCGGGCAGGAAGCCGGGCACGTCGACCAGGGTGACGAGCGGGATGTTGAAGGCGTCGCAGGTCTGCACGAACCGGGCGGCCTTCTCCGAGCCGTGGATGTCCAGCACACCGGCCAGCGCGGCGGGCTGGTTGGCGACCAGACCCACGACGTGGCCGTCCAGCCGGGCGAGCGCGCACACCACGTTGCGCGCCCACGCCTCGTGCACCTCGAAGTAGTCGCCGTCGTCGACGATCTCCTCGATCACCGCGCGCATGTCGTACGCCTGCTGGGGGTCGGCCGGCACCAGCGAGGTCAGGGCGTCCGTGCGCCGGTCGGCGGGGTCGCCGGCCCGGTCGACGGGAGGCAGTTCCCGGTTGTTCTGCGGCAGCAGGGACAGCAGATGGCGGACGTCGGAGAGGCACTCGGCCTCGTCGTCGTAGACGAAGCCGGAGACGCCCGAGATCCCGGAGTGCACGTCGGCGCCGCCGAGCCCGTCGTGGGTGATCTTCTCGCCCGTCACGGCCTGGACCACGTCCGGGCCCGTGATGAACATCTGGGCGGTGCCGCGCACCATGAACACGAAGTCGGTCAGCGCCGGCGAGTACGCGGCGCCGCCCGCGCACGGGCCCAGGATCACGCTGATCTGCGGAATCACCCCGGAGGAGCGGGTGTTGCGGCGGAAGATGCCGCCGTAGCCGGCGAGCGCCGTGACGCCCTCCTGGATGCGGGCGCCGGCGCCGTCGCTCAGCCCCACCAGGGGAGCGCCCGCCGCCTCGGCCAGGTCCATCACCTTGTGGATCTTCTGGGCGTGGGCCTCGCCCAGGGCGCCGCCGAAGACCCGGAAGTCGTGGGCGTAGGCGAAGACCGTGCGGCCGTGCACCAGGCCCCAGCCGATCACCACGCCGTCGCCGTGCGGCCTGCGGGCCTCCAGCCCGAATCCGGCGGCGCGGTGCCGGCGCAGCGGTTCTATCTCGCTGAAGGTGCCCTCGTCGAAGAGCAGGCGGAGGCGCTCGGGTGCGGTGAGCTTGCCCTTGGCGTGCTGGCGCCGGGTGGCCTCCGGGTCGGGGCCCCGGCTCAGCTCCTCCTTCAGCCGTTTCAACTCGTCGGTGGAACGGCCCAGATCGGGCGCCGGGGCGAGGGCGAGCAGTTCGTCGAAGGTCGTCATTGCGCCACCGTAGGGAGACGTCCTCAAAGCCTTCGGCACGTCGCCTGGAGAACGGCTCGACCGCCGCCCGCCCGCGGTCAGTCCGCGGTGGCCGGGTGCAGCACGCGGTCCGGGTCGCCGGACAGCACCGCCTGGTGCAGTCCCCGCAGCGCGGCGGAGGGCTCAAGGCCCAGCTCGCGCACCAGGGAGCCGCGCAGCCGCTGGTAGGCCTCGAGCGCCCGCCAGCTGCCTCCGGTGTGGTGCAGGGCGCGCATCAGCTGGGCGCAGAAGCCCTCGTGCAGGGGGTGGCGGGCGGCCAGCACGCGCAGCTCCGGAACCACCTCGGCGTGCCGGCCGAGCCGCAGGTCGGACTCGATGCGCCGCTCCAGGGCGGTGGTGCGTTCCTCGTTGAGGCGCAGCACCTCCAGTTCCAGCACCGAGCCGGCCGGTACGTCGACCAGGGCCGGGCCCTGCCACAGGCCCAGAGCGCGGCGCAGCAGGTCCGAGGCCGTGCGGTAGTCGGCCACGTCGTAGGCGGCCCGGCCGTGGTCCGCGAGCCGTTCGAACTCGTGGGCGTCGACCTGGCCGGGCTGGACCCGCAGGAGGTAGCCGCCGAGCCGGGTGACCAGGACGTCCTTGGCGTCCATCGCCGGCTCGTCCACCAGGGCCGCGGCGATCTTCCGGCGGAGCTGGAGGATGTACGTCTGCAGGGTGGTGGAGGCGCTGCGGGGCACGTTCTCGCCCCAGATCTCCTCCATCAGCGTGGGTACGGTGACCACGCGGTCGCCGTGCAGGGCGAGCAGCGCCAGCAACTGGCGAGGCTTGGCGGCGGTGGGCACCACCGGGACCCCGCGCTCGTGTGCGGCGAGCGACCCCAGGACTTTGATCTCCATGCGTGTCTCCCCCTTGGGCACAGCCGCCTGGTAATCCCCGCGGCGACCGGTACGGAGTCCTGACATCGAGACTCGCATCCGGGTGCGTCTTCGGCCCAGTGAGTCAGGCATGCGCTCATTCATGAAAATGTCATGGGAGTCCTGTGAACGTGGCACTGCCGCCGGGGCGCCGTCCGCCCCAGACTTCCGAAGCAGACGCCGACGGAAGTTCGATCTGCGCAAGTGAGTTCCACCCGTCGCGCATCTCGTTCAGCACGCATTCGGCCATCACGTATTCGTTCATCACAGGGGGCACACATGAACGTCGCAGAAGAAGTCATCCGGTTCGCGGAGCTGGCGGCACGCACCGGTCTGGAGCCCGAGCTCGCCCGGCGCCTGGAGGCGGACCGGGAGGCCGTTCTCAGGGAGTTCGGTCTGACGGCCGCCGAGGCGGAGGGCGCGGCCGGCGAGGGCCGTGTCGTCGAGAGCCTCACCGCGGTGGCGGCCGAGGCGTCGACGGCCCGCTGGTGCACCTGCTGGTCCCCGGAGCTGCCGAGCGGTCAGGTGAGTGAGTGAGCGGGGCGGAAAGATCCGCCCTCGGCCCCTTCGTGGCGTTCAAGCGCCACGTGCGGACCGAAACCGCGCACGGTGAGGCCGTGTTCGTCCTGTCCGACAAGGACGTGACGTCGCTCCGGGGGGCCGGGGTGGGGACCCTGGCCTCCCTGCTGGACGGCAGCCGTACGCTCCCCGAGCTGCTGCGGGAGGCCGCGGCCGCCATGCCCGTGGACGAGGCCGGGCGGCTGCTGGGCCGGCTGGCCCAGGCCAACCTGGTCGGATACCGGCCCGACGGCCGGCGCGCGGAGGAAGCCGGCGCCGAGGGACGGTCCGCGGAGGCCTACTGGGACCGTGCCGGTCTCGAGGGCACCGCGGCCCAGGAGCAGGTCCGCGGCACCCCGGTGGCCTTGTTCACCGTCGGCGACGTGGACGACGCGGAGGCGCACGCCGCCTGCCGGGGGGCCGGCCTCAGCACCGTACCGGCCGGCACCGACGCGCCCTTCGCGCTGGTGCTGTGCGAGGACTACCTGCATCCCCAGCTCCGTTCCCTGGCCGCGCGTCTGCGCGGCCGGGGGCGGCCCTGGCTGCTGGCCAGGCCGTTCGGGGCCGAGCCCTGGACCGGACCGGTGTTCGCGCCGGGCGGGGAGGGGCCCTGCTGGGAGTGCCTGGCGCACCGGCTGCGCGCGCACCGGCGGGCGGAGCTGGAGGTGCAGCGGGCGCTCGGGCTGGACGGACCGGTGCCGAGGCCCGCGCCCTCGCTGGCCGCCGTACGTGCTCTGGGGCTGCACAGTGCGGCCCTGGAGGCGGCCAAGTGGCTGGCGGGACTGCGGTGTCCGGAGCAGCGGGCGGTGTGCGCGCTGGACAGCCTGACGCTGCGCAGCACCCATCATCCGGTGGCCAGGCGCCCGCAGTGCCCGGACTGCGGTGACCCGGCGCTGGTGGCCGAGCGGACCCGGCGCCCGGTGGTGCCGGTCTCCAGACCCAAGGCGGCCGGCGGCGGCAGCAACGACCGGGCGCTGTCCGCCGATCAGATGCTGGAGCGCAACCGCCATCTCGTCGGGCAGCTCACCGGCATCGTGACCGACATCCGGCCGCTGCCCGGGATGCCCGAGGGGATGTACGCCTACGACTCCGGCCCCAACCTCGCGCTGCGCGCGCAGGCGCCGGCCGGGGTGAGGCGGGTGCTCCGGGCGCGCAGCGGGGGCAAGGGCGCGACGGCGGCGGAGGCACGGGCCAGCGCGCTGGGTGAGGCGGTGGAACGTTACTGCGCCTCTCGCCAGGGCGACGAGCTGACCGTCCGGGACAGCTGTGCCGCACTGGGCGACCGGGCCGTCCACCCCAACACCTACCAGCTGTTCCACCAGCGGCAGTTCGCCGAACGGGACCGCTGGAACGCCGTGCACGGCTCCTTCCACCAGGTCGGCCGGCCCTTCGACACCACGGCGCCCACCGACTGGACACCGGTCTGGTCGCTCACCGGCGGCACCCACCGGCTGCTGCCCACCTCCACCCTGTACTTCGACACCTCGCCCGGCGGCGCCGCCGACGGGCTGTGGGCCGACTCCAACGGCAACGCGGCGGGCAGCAGCCTGGAGGACGCCGTGGTCCAGGGGTTCCTGGAGCTGGTCGAGCGGGACGCGGTCGCCGTGTGGTGGTACAACCGGCTGCGGCTGCCCGCCGTCGACCTCGACTCGTTCGACGAGCCGTGGCTCGCCGGGCTGCGGGACGCCTTCGACCGGGCCGGCCGTACGGTGTGGGCGCTCGACCTCACCACCGACCTCGGCGTACCCGTCGTGGCCGCCGTGTCCAGGCCCGCGGGCGACGCGGAGCCCGACTTCGTGTGCGGCTTCGGGGCACACTTCGAGCCACGGCTCGCGTTGCGCCGGGCGCTCACCGAGGCCGCCCAACTGCTTCCGGCGCCACAGCCGATGCCCGGCGGGACCGAACTCGCACAGCCCCAACTCGTGCCGGATCCCGGGCAGTCGGCCCGAGGCCCCGGCGACTGGCCGGCCTTCAGGCGGCATGACGACCTGCTCTCGGACATCGAGCACATCCGCGCACTGGTGACCAGGCACGGCATGGAACTGCTGGTCCTCGACCAGACCCGGCCGGATGTCGGGATCGCGGTGGTGAAGGTGCTGGTGCCCGGACTACGGCCGTTCTATGCCAGGTTCGCTCCCGGGCGGCTGTACGACGTACCGGTACATCTCGGCCATCGAAGCCGTCCCCTCGTGTTCGAGGAACTGAACCCCGTTCCACTGCCCGTCTAGAACAGCTGCATGCATCACATATCCCTCTTGTCGTGCCGCTACGGCCTATAGTTCAGTCTCAGATCTTCCCGAGTCCCAGACCCGGGGTCCGATGTGGGCGGGCCGCTACCGCGCATGTTCCGGACACCTGGAGGTGCGCCACCGCGCACCGGCCGGCGAGGATCCGGATAGGGGGAATGTGCGATGCGGAGCCCTGTCACGGGGGCGAAACGGCAGGGGAACCGGACCGAGGTTCCCGCGCCGCGGCTGGCTCAAGGCATCAGCATCACCGTCATCTCGGGATTCGGCGTCATCACGATGCTGAACGTCCGCAACGCGGTCTCGGGAGGCGTCCAGCTGGGCCTGTGCGTCGGTGCCGTACTGGTTCTCTACGCCCTTCAGTTCATGGTCACCTCGTCGGGCGCCCGGCGGTGGTCCCCCCGCCGCCGGGCACTCGCGCTCTGCCTCCAGGCCTCGCTCACGTTCGTGCCCATGGTGTGGGTCGGCATCGCCTGGGGAAGCATGGCGGGTCCGCTCGGCGGATCGATTCTGCTGCTGCTTCCGCCGCGGCTCGCCTGGCCCTGCTACGGCGCCGTCACGCTGACGATCCTCGCCTGGTCCTCGCAGTCCTCGGGCGTACACGCCCTGGAAGTCGGCTACTTCACGATCTCCACCGCCCTGACCGGGCTGGTCATATTCGGACTGACCCGCCTCACCGACCTGGTCCGCGAAGTGCACGCCGCACGCGCCGAGATGGCCAGGATGGCGGTGACCCAGGAGCGGCTGCGGTTCGCCCGTGACCTGCACGACCTGCTGGGCTACAGCCTGTCCACCATCACGCTCAAGAGCGAGCTGATCCACCGGCTCATCCCGGCCAACCCCGAACGGGCCCGCGACGAGGTGGCGGGAGTGCTCGGTGTCTCCCGCCAGGCGCTCGCCGACGTACGCCTCGTGGCCAGCGGCTACCGGGAGATGTCGCTGGAGACCGAGGCGGCCGCGGTCGCCGAGGTGATGGCCGCGGCGGACGTCCAGGTCGAGACGGACATCGCCTGCGGCAGGCTGCACCCGCTCGTGGACACCGTGCTCGCCACTGCCCTTCGGGAGGGCGTCACGAATATCCTCAGGCACAGCAAGGTCCAGTCGTGCGGGATCGCGGCCGCTGTGGAGGGCGAGACGGTGCGTCTGACGCTGGTCAACGACGGTGTGGTGGTCCAGGAGAAGCCCGCCGCGGGCCTCGGCAGCGGCAGCGGGCTCGGCAACCTGCGCACCCGGCTCACCGAGATCGGCGGCAGGCTGGCCGCGGGAACCACCGAGGCGGGACACTTCCGGCTGGTGGCCGAGGCGCCCCTCAGGCCCGACACCACGGACACCACCGGCGCCGCGGGCACCGGCGAGCCGAGCGTGTCCGTGGCGTGAGGTCCGCAGCACCGCGCATGGCATGGAACACGGGGGAACAGGGGGAGAAGAATGCTGTCGGTGAGGATCCTGCTTGCCGAGGACGTGCACATGATCCGGGGCGCCCTGGTGGCTCTGCTGGAACTGGAACAGGATCTGCAGGTGGTCGCCTCGGTGGACCGGGGAGACCTCATCGTGAAGACCGCGTTGGAGGTACGGCCCGACGTCGCCGTCATCGACATCGACCTGCCCGGCACCGACGGGCTCACCGCGGCGGCCGAACTGCGCGTCAGAGTGCCCGAGTGCCGCAGCCTGATTCTCACCAGCCTCGGCCGTCCCGGGACCCTGCGCCGGGCGATGTCGGCGCAGGTCTCCGGCTTCCTGCTGAAGGACTCGCCGCCGGACCGGCTCGCCCAGGCGGTACGGACCGTCGCCGGGGGCGGGCGGGTCGTCGATCCCGAACTCGCCCTCAGCGCGTGGGAGGCGCCGGACAACCCGCTGTCGCCGCGCGAGACGCAGGTGCTGCGGCTGGCGGCGCGGGGCGCTGACGCGGCGGAGATCGCGGAGCAGTTGTTTCTGACGCCGGGGACTGTGCGGAACTATCTGACGGCGATCGTCGACAAGCTGCATGCGCGGAATCGGGTCGACGCGATTCGGATCGCGGAGGAGGCGGGGTGGGTCCCGTAGCCGGCCCGGCTTCCTCGGTGCCGGTCGGCTGCGGCCGGTCGCGCAGTTCCCCGCGCCCCTGAGGTTCCTGTGGGTTCGTTCACGGGTGCGGGTTGGGTGTGGCTGGTCGCGCAGTTCCCCGCGCCCCTGGTGCGCCGTTCCCCGCGCCCTGGTGTGGGTGTCCCGTGTCCCTACAGGGTGGTGTTCTCGTCGTTGGCCAAGGGGCCGGCGTTGAGGGCGGAGAGGATGCCGGCCAGGTCCACCGCGTTGCTGTGGGGGCCGCGGCATACGGGGAGGCAGCGGGGGCCCCGGGTGCCGCCCATGCGGCGCAGGAACGGGGTGAGGGCCGCTTTGGGGCCGATCTCGACGACGTGGCTCGGGCGTTGCTCGGCGAGCAGGGCGCGGGCCGCGTCGGCGAACCGTACCGGTGAGGTGATCTGACGTGCCCAGTACGCGGCGTCCAGCGGGCCGTCGTACTCGCGGCCGTACACCGTCGAGTAGTACGGGATCGCGGGTGCCGTGGTGGGCATCCGGCGGGCCAGTGCCTCCAGGCGCGGGGCCACGGGTTCCATCAGCGGGGAGTGGAAGGCGTGCGTCACCTTCAGGAAGGTGCTGGCGATGCCGATGTCCGCGAGGCGCCGACGCGCCCGCTCCAGGCCCGCGATGTCACCGGACAGCACGGTCGCCCGCGCCGCGTTGATCGCGCCGATGGACACCCCCGGCTCCAGCGTCGCCGCCTCGGCGGCCTCGAACGGGTCGGCGCAGGTCGCCATCATGCCGCCGCCGACCGGCAGGTGCTGCATGAACGCCCCCCGCGACGCCACCAGTTCGGCGGCCGCCGCCAGCGGCAGCGCACCGCCCACGGTGGCCGCCGCGAACTCCCCGACGCCGTGTCCCAGCACGGCGACCGGCCGTACGCCCTCCTCCAGCAGCGTCATCGCCAGGGCGTACCCGACGGCGAACAGCGCCGGCTGGGCGAGCTCGGTCTGGTGGATCAGCGGGTCGCCGTCGCGCACCAACGCCACCACGGAACGCCCCAGATGCGGCGCCAGCGCCTCGTCCGCCTCACCGAGGTGGTGGCGGTACGCCGTGCAGTGCCGGTGCAGGCCGTCCGTCATCCGCGGATGCTGACAGCCCTGGCCGGTGAACACGAACGCGGTGCGGATCCGGCCGTCGGACCGCTCCGCGCGGTCCCGGCCGGCCAGCCGACGGGCGAGGTTGCGGATCGTGGTGTACGGCCAGACCTCCAGGGGATGGTCCGGCAGCGGGCCGAACGCCTCCTCCGCCTCGCCGTACAGGCCCAGCAGGGCCACGGAGTCCAGGCCGCACTCGATCAGCGGCATGTCCTCGCGCACTTCCCGGCGGACGCGCTCGGCGACCTGTTCCGTGAGCCACTCGACATAGCCCTGCTCGTCCGGCTGACCTCGCCCCGATCCAGTCACCATCTGCCCCTTCCGGACACGTTCACCGACTGCGTGCCGCGCCGGATCGCCCGGCCGCGGTTGCCAACTCCTCGTCGAGCCGCTGGTGCAGAGGCTGGATCCCGCCGTTGAGGAAGAGCCGGCGCGTCGCGGCCCGCTCCACCTTCCCGCTGGTCGTCCGCCGGATGGTGCCCGGCCGTACGAGCAGCACACCGTCCACACTGACCTCGAACTCCTCGGCCAGGCAGCGCTCCACGTCACCGGCGAGCCGGTCCAGGTCGAGGTCGTAGCGCTTGTGGGTGCGCAACTCCTGGACCATCACGACGCGTTCACGCCTGCCGGGCACCGAGAAGGCGGTACCCGTGCCGAACAGCGAGCTGATCCGCTGGACGGCGTGCTCCATGTCCTGGGGGTACAGGTTGCGGCCGGCGACCACGATCATGTCCTTGAGCCGGCCCGTCACATGCAGCCGGCCGTCGATGAGCGTGCCCAGGTCACCGGTGCGCAGGTACCCTCCCGCGCCGCCGGCCGTCGCGGCCTCGAAGACCTCCGCCGTCGCGGCCCGGTCGCGCCAGTAGCCCCCCGCGACCCCGGCGCCCCGGACCCAGATCTCGCCGATCGCGCCGTCCTCCAGCACCTCGAACGACTCCGGGTCGACGACCCTGACCTCGGTGCCCGCCGGGCGGCCGCAGGAGACCAGCGTCCGCCGCGGACGGCCCGCCACCGGCTCGCGCAGCACGTCGCGTTCCAGGGCCGCGCCGTCCACGGTGCGCACCGCGGGGGCGGCACCGGTCCGCTCGCCGGAGACCAGCAGGGTCGCCTCGGCCAGCCCGTAGCAGGGCATCAGGGCCTCCGGACGGAACCCGGCGGGCGCGAACCGCTCGGCGAAGTCGCGGCCCGTGGCGGCGGACACCGGCTCACCGCCGGTGACCGCGGTGCGCCAGCCGGACAGGTCCAGGCCGGCCAGCTGCTCGTCGGTCACCCGGCGGGCGCACAGCTCGTACGCGAAGTCCGGGGCGCCGCTGACGGTGATGCCGTACCGGCCGATCGCCTCCAGCCAGCGCGCCGGCCGCTTCAGGAACGCCTCGGGCGACAGCAGGACGGCGGTGCCGCCCAGCCACAGCGGCAGCAGCAACTGGCCGACCAGGCCCATGTCGTGGTGGAACGGCAGCCAGCCGCCGACCCGCTCGCCCGGCTCGGTGCCCAGGGTGTCGGCGAGCGCCCGCAGGTTGGCGAGCAGGTTGCCGTGGGTCACCACCACACCGCGCGGGGTGCCGGTGGAGCCGGACGTGTACTGGAGGTAGGCGACCGTGTCCGGGGACAGCTCGGGCATCCGCCACGGGCTGCGCGCGGGCACCGCGTCGGCGGCCAGGCACGGCACGGACCCGTATCCGCAGGCGGCCAGCAGCCGTGACACGTCGGGGGCCAGCGCGGCGTCGGTGAACGTCGCGCAGGGCGCCACGTCCTTGACGATGCCCGCCACGCGGACCGCGTGATGCCGGCGCCCGCCGGTGGGCGGGACCGGGACCGCGATGGCACCGGCGTACAGGCAGGCCAGGAACGACACGGCGAACTGGCGGCGGGAGGTGTGCATCAGCAGCACCCGCTCGCCCGTCGCGCCCCGCGCCTGGAGCCAGCCGGCGAGTTCGCGCGCGGCGGCGTCCAGGGCGCCGTAGGAAACCGTGTTCGGGCGTCCGCGGTCGTCGCTCTCCGGCAGCAGGAGGAGAGCCTCGCGGTCGGGTGTCCGCTCTGTTCTGTCGAGTATCAGTCCGGTGAAGGTGCCGTGTTCCGTCATGTGGGGTCCCCCTGGCAGTTCGTCGGGTACGGGCGCCCGACTTGTCGTCCGCGCGCCCGGACCCATCGTTGTTTTCGAACGTAATGTGCGACTTCTAGAGGGACGCTCGACGCGGGCTGGTCGCGGGGCGCGAACTCAGGAGCGGGACCAGCCGACCGGCGGACGCGGGCGCGGACGCCTTCTGCTCCAGCCGGCCCGCAGCGGGGGCTCGTCGAACACCCCGGCCGCGCCGTCCGGCGCCCCGTCCTGACCTGCGGCCGACCGCAGCCGGGCGAGCAGTACCGCGGTCACCGCGGCGAGTTCCTCCGCGGTCGGCCGGCCGCGCACGATGGCGAGAGACAAGGGAGCTTCCATGCTCCGAGCGTGCCGCCGCCACCTCGAGACCCGCTCGCGGCCCGACGGTGCCTTCCCTCGAGCACGGCTTTCCGAGCCTGCCTGTCGGAGGGGGAGGGGGCGGCCGGAAGTCGCCGTGCGGTCCGGTCGCTCGCGGCGCCCGCGAGCCGCGGTGTGGACGGGCGACAGGGCATGGCCGATGGCCGATGGACGACGGCCCGATGGACGACGGCCCGATGGACGATGGGCCGGTGGACGACGGGGTGCGGAAGGCCGGAGCCGGAGCGGGAGCCGGAGCCGGAGCCGGAGCCGGAGCCGGAGCCGGAGCGGGAGCCGGAGCCGCATCCACAGCCTGGGCCGGAGCCGGTGTCCAGGCCGAGGTGGGCGGGGCGAAGGCCTGCCCACCTCCGTGTCACTCGCTTTCGAGTGGCAGGGCGTGGAGTTCGGTCACCTCGGCCGTGCCGGTCAGTTTCGTTCGGCGGTCCAGGTAGGCGGACGTGCTGAGGATCCGGTCGCAGGACTCGGGGTCCTGCCACCACAGGACGCCGGTGTAGGCGCGCGGGTCGACCACCGAGCGCAGCAGATCGCTGCCGCCGTAGCCGCCGGCGGTCACGCACGACCCCACGAGCGCCCCGAAGTCCATCTCGAACCGCGCCGGTTCGCTCTCCACCACGGCCCGCACCAGCACCACGCGCGCCGCGTCGGTGAGCGGCGCGGCGGCGGGCATCCGGCCGACGCTCACCGCGAGTTCGTGCCGTACGGCGGCCAGGGCCGTCACGGAGGCCAGATGCGGAAGGAAGCTGTCGTCGTGCGTGGCTTTCAGCAGGGCGTTCATACCGCGCCACTGCTCCAGGCGGACATAGCCGCCGGGCCGCCCGATCAGCCGGAGCGTGATCCCGTCGTCGAAGCCCCTCAGGTCTTCGCGGTGGCGCGCGTAGGCACGGAGTCCGGCGGCCGGCGCCAGGTCGGCGTCCGCGGCCGTGAAGTGCTGCAGGGCCGTCACCCGGTTGACGAGATCACGTGGGGGCATCAGCGAGACCCACCTCCCCCTCCGCCTCTCCGCATGCCCGCACACCCCCTCGCGTACGCGCGCCGACAGTCGACCACGCCCCGCTCGAGCCTCACTCGAACCTGGGCCGGGACCGGCCGTCACGAGAGTTCCTCGAGGACCCGCCGAGCGCGGGCGAGGACCGTCCCTCATCCGAGAACAACCACGGAAGGGACGTTCATGACCACCACCACCGACGACGTCGGCCGGATTCCCCGCGATCCGGGACGCACACTCACCCGTTTCGCGGTCGACCGCCTGGTCAGGCCGGTCTGGTACGCGCTGGTCGCCTACGGCGGCATGTGGCTGGGCGGCGTCAGGTTCGAAGCCGACGGTACGCCCGTGCCGATCCTGCCGATCCCTCACGACGCTCCCGAGCCTGCCCGGGAGGACTTGAGGGCCTCTTGAGCCACGCCGGTTAGGCATGGGCGGAGCGGGACCCAATCGAGGACGGAGACAGCCATGACCACGGTGGTGAACAGGGCGGAGGCCGCCGAGAGGGCCGTACAGGAACGTATAGCGCGGCTCGAACACGACCTCGGCGACCTCGACGACCCTG
Organism: Streptomyces sp. NBC_00289; assembly: GCF_041435115.1. Classification (NCBI taxonomy): domain Bacteria; kingdom Bacillati; phylum Actinomycetota; class Actinomycetes; order Kitasatosporales; family Streptomycetaceae; genus Streptomyces; species Streptomyces sp. NBC_00289. Next base: position 6,540,728 of record NZ_CP108046.1, read on the forward strand.
GCAACCCTCTGGGCGCGGACCACTTCCTCGCCGCCGACGGAAGACAACGGCTGCTGCCGGCGGCCGAACGGCTCCTCGACGACTTCGGGCTCAACGCCGAGTTCGTGCCCCGCGAGCTGGGCGGCCGGCTCGACCGGCTGGACGTGCTCGCCCGGGTGCTCAGGGCGGTCTTCCGCCGGGACGCCGCCCTCGGGCTCGCCCACGGGATGACCTCGTACCTGGCGGCCGCCACCGTGTGGGCGGACGGCACCGGACAGCAGCGACGGCAGACCGCCGAACTGCTGCTGTCCGGCGGCCGGATGGCCGGCGCCTACCCGGAACCCGCCCCCGGCAACGACTTCCTGCACAACCGGCTCACCGCGGTCCGGGAGCCCGGCGGCTACCGGCTCGACGGCCGCAAGGAAGCACTCAACAACGCCGCGCGCGTCGACTCGCTCGTCGTGTTCGCGCACACCCCCGAGGCCGGGGGCGACGCCCAGACGGCGTTCCTCCTGCCCGGCCCCGGGGCGGCCGGACCCGGGATCACCGTGCTGCCCCGACGCCGTACCAGTGGTATCCGCGGCTGTGTCGTCCAGGGACTGGAGTTCACCGGCCACCGCCTGGGCGCCGACCGGCTGCTGGGGCCGGAGGGCGGTGGCGGCCTGCTCGCCGAGCGGGTCTTCCCCATCACCCGCAGCACCGGCCCCTCGATGGCGTTGGGCTGCGCCGACACCGCGCTGCGTACCACCGTCGCCTTCGCCCGCGCGCACCGCTCCCGCAGCCGCGCCTCGCTGCACAGCGCCCGCACCCGGTTCGCGCTCGTCGACGCGTTCACCGACCTGCTGGTGTGCGACTGCCTCTCGCTCGTCGCCACCCGGGCCGCGCACCTGCTGCCGCGCGAGAGCCGCACCCTGAGCGCGGCCGTGAAGTACCTGCTGCCCACGATCCTCACCGAGATGGTCTACGACCTGTCCATCGTGCTGGGCGCCGAGTCGTACGCCACCACCGGCAGTTACGGACTGTTCCAGAAGGCGGCCCGGGACCTGCCCATGATCGGACTCGGCAGCGCCGGAACCGCCGCCAGCCGGTCCGCCATCGTCGAACACCTGCTGCGGCTGCCGGAGTTGGCGGCGCCGCCCGAGCCCGCCGGGTCAGCCGGGGCGCCCCTCGCCGAGGCCTGCGCCCGGCTGTTCCGGCCGCACGACCCGGACCTGCCGCCGCTGCGACCCGAGGAACTGGCGCTGCCCGCCGGAGGCGACTCGCTGCTGGGCTCCCTGCCCGCCACCGTGCGCCGGGTGCGCGCCGCGCACGGCGAGTTCGCCGGAGCGCTGGGCGAGGCGGCCGACGCCCTGGCCACCGAACTGCGGCTGCTGCGCGAGGACTGCGCACGGCTCGCCGAGCGTCCGCCCGGCCAGGACCTCAGCCCCCGCGTCTACGCCCTGGCCGACCGCTACGCCCTGATCGTCGCGGGCGCCGCCTGCCTCGGCGTGTGGCGGCACGGCGCCCCCCGGGACAGCGGCCTGCTCGCCGAGCCCGCCTGGGCCGCGCTGGCGCTGTCCCGCATCGTCGGCCGGCTGGACCGCAGCGCCGTACGCGCACCGGAGTCCGGCACCGAACACCTGCTGGCCGAGGTGCTGGACCGCTTCGACGACGCCCGCAGCTACGACCTGTACGCCACACCCATAGGCCGATGAGGAAGGCAGACCATGAACGACATCGCCGGCACCGCCGACAGCGTCGATCCCGCACCGGGCGGCACCGCGCTGCCCGTGCTCGTGGAGGAAGTACAGCGCATACTCGACCGGCCGCCCGCCCGGCTCACCGCGGAACTGCACCTGCAGCACGACCTGGGCTTCGACTCGGTGATGATGCTTCAGCTCAAGGGCTGCCTGGAGGCGCGCTTCCCGGCGCTGCGCGAGGCGTCCCTGCCCGACATGCTGCTCGGCGTCCAGACGATCGGCGCGCTGGCCGGGCGGCTGGAGCGCATGGCCGGACTGCCGGTGGCGTGATGCGACCACTGCGCAACCGCGGTCCCGCGGATTCCTGGCTGCGCGTACGCCGTGAGGTCGAGTCCTCCGGTACGTCGGTCATCTACGCGGCCGTCGACGACTGGCTGCCCGACGACTTGGAGCGGCCCGGCCTCGCCGCCGCGCTCGGCCGCGACCACAAACGGCTGCTGGAGATGACCCACGTACCCAACCGCTCCCGCTTCGTCGCCTCCCGGCTGCTGCTGAAGTCGGCGGCCGCGGCGGTGCTCGGCACCTCGCCCGACGAACTGGAACTCGCGTACAAGCCCGGCGGGCGGCCCCATCTTCGCGGTGTCGACCAACTCGACGTCAGCATCAGCCACACCGAGGAACTCCTCGTGGTCGGGCTCACCCGCAACGGCCGCATCGGCGTCGACATGGAGAACGCCGACCGCCGGATGCTGGGCCTCGGCACCGAACGGCAGGTGTGCACCCCGTACGAACTGGAGGCCCTGGAGAGCGTCGCGGAGGACCGGCGCAACCGGGAGCTGGTACGGCTGTGGACGCTCAAGGAGGCGTACAGCAAGGCCATCGGACAGGGTCTGCGGTTCCGCTTCACCGAGTTCGGGTTCACCCCCCAGGACCAGCAGGTGCAGATGCTGCGGCCCGACGGAACCCCGGGGGCGGGCTGGGAGTGGTCCTTCCACAGCTGGCTCGCCGAGGACGCGTACACGCTCAGCGCGGCCGTGTACGACCCCGGGTTCGGCTCCCACCGCGACGGCGCCGCGGACTGCCCCCTGCTGCCCGCGGTGCCCGATCCCCGGTCGAGTGAGCGTTGAGCAGCCTTCCAGGTGATGCGGTGACTCTCGGAGCCCGCACCCGCCGAGCGGTGCGGGACGAAGGGGGGTCCGGGTGCATCGATATCTCGCGGTGCGACCGAAGGCCGACGAGGCCGGGACACAGCTGCTGTGCTTCCACCACGCCGGTGCGGGCGCCATGGCCTACGCCGGCTGGCGGCACCGGGTCGGACCGGACGTGTCCGTCCTCCCGGTGCGGCTGCCGGGCCGGGAGACGCGGCGACGCGAGCCGCGGATCACCGACACCGGCCGGCTGGTCGAGGAACTGCAACAGGACCTCGGGCCGCTGCTGGAGAAGCCGTACGCCCTCTACGGGCACAGCATGGGGGCGCTGGTCGCCTACCGGCTCGCCCTGCACCGGGCCGCGCACGGGCTGCGTCCGCCGCTGCTGCTGCTGGTCGGGGCGTGCAGCGCTCCGCAGCTTCCCTCGGACCTGCTGGACCGGGGCGACCTGGAGACCCTCACCGACGAACAGCTGATCGCGGCGATGGCGGACGAGGAGAGCATCCCCGAGGCGCTGCTGGCGCGGCCCGACTGGCTGCGGAGCACCCTCGACACCCTCCGGGCCGATCTGCTGCTGGCCCGTGACCTGCGCGCCGCGCCGGTCCGTCCACTGCCGTGTCCCGTGGAGGCGTTCGCCGGCCGGGACGACCGCATGGTGACGATCCCTCAGATCCGGGCCTGGGAGCACTGCACCGACGCGGGCTTCCGGCTGCGGACCGTCCCCGGTGCGCACTTCTTCGTCCGCGGGCGTGAGGTGCCTCGAGCCGTCGGGCAGTCGCTGCGCTCCGCGGCGCCGCTTCCCACCGGCTGACCAACACCGTTCCCGAAGGAGTTCTGCGGATGGACATCAGCGTCCTCGGCCCGTTCCGGGCCACTCTCGCCGGGGTGCCGGTGCACCTCACCGCGGTGAAGCCGCGCAAGGTCTTCGCGCTGCTCGCCCTGCAGGCCGACGAAGTCGTCTCGGTCGCCTCGCTGGTGGAGGAGGTCTGGGGCGAGAGCCCGCCCCGCAGCGTGCAGACCACGCTGCAGACCTACATCCTCCAGATACGCCACGTCATCGGCGCGGCCCTCGGCGACGAGCGGGCCGAACTGCCGCACGGCGCCAAGAGCGTGCTGGTGACCGAGCCGGGAGGCTACCGGCTCGACACCCAGGGCGGGCTCATCGACGCCCGCGAGTACGACGCCCTGTCCTCGGTGGGACACCGGGCGCTGGAACAGGGCGACTGGGCCGAGGCGGCGTCGTACTTCGGCCGCGCGCTCGCCCTGTGGCACGGCCGGGCACTGGCCGACGTCCAGTGCGGGGCGCAGCTCGAAGTGGAGGCCACCCGGCTCGACGAGTCACGGATGAGCGTTCTTCACGGCCGGATCGAGGCAGACCTGAGGCTGGGCCGCCACCATGAACTCGTCGGCGAACTCTCCGGGCTCGCCGCCCGGCACCCGCTGCACGAGGGACTGCACGAGCAGCTGATGCTCGCGCTGTACCGGGCGGGCCGGCGCAGCGACGCGCTCGAGGTGTACCGGCACCTGCGGAACGCGCTCAACCAGAGCCTCGGCCTGGATCCCTCGCCCGGCCTGGAGCACCTGCACCGTGCGGTGCTCGACTCCTCCCCGCGCCTCGACCCGGTGGGCGCGTCCGCCCACGGCACACCGCTGCTGGTGAGTCCGTACTGACCGGCCCGGCCGGACCGGTCGACGGCCCCACCGGCGATCCGTCCCTCCCGCAGTCCGCACACCCCAGCCAAGGACCGAAAGGAACCATCGTGAGCGACATCACCCTGGCCGAACTCGGCGAGCTGCTGCTCGAATGCGTCGGCGCCCCGGAGGAGGGCATGGCGTTCGAGGGCGACGAGGCCCTCGGCACCCCCTTCCTGGAGTTCGGCTACGACTCCCTCGCGCTGCTTCAGGTCACCAGCGTGATCAACCGCAAGTACGGCATCGTCCTCGACGACGACGCCGTCGCCGAGGCCGAGACCCCGCAGATGCTGCTGAAGATGATCGCGGCCGCGCCGCGCGCCGGGGCGATCCGGTGACCGCAGCGGCCTCCACACCGGGTTCCCCGGTGCCGGACGTCCCGTCGGCGGGCCGGCGGGTGCTGGTCACCGGGGGCACCCGCGGGATCGGCCGGGCGACGGTGCTGGCCTTCGCCCGGACCGGTGCCCGCCTCGTCGTCGCCCACCGCGGCGACGGCGCGGCGGCCGACCGGCTCACCCGCGAACTCACCGAACTGGGCGCCGACTTCACCCTGGTCGCGGCCGACCTGACCCGTGCGGCCGGTGCCGAGCGGCTCGCCGAAGCGGTCCTCGACCGGTTCGGCGGCCTGGACGTGCTGGTGAACAACCTCGGTGTCGACGGGCACGTCCCGTTCGAGAAGCTGGCCGAGGACGAGTGGCACCGGGTGCTCGACCACAACACCACCTCGGCGTACCTGGTCACCCAGGCCGTGCTCGACCAGCTGGGCGAGGGCGCGTCCGTCGTCAACATCGGCGCGTCGGTGGCCCTGCGCGGCCGCCCGCTCGGTGTGCACTACAGCGCGTCCAAGGCCGCGCTGGTCGGCTTCACCCGCGCGCTCGCCAAGGAACTCGGCGGCCGGGGCATCCGGGTCAACCTGGTCGCCCCCGGCGTCACCGAGACCGAGCCGGGCGGCGGACTGCCGCCCCAACTCGTCGCCCGCCTCACCGCGTTGACCGCGCTGGGCCGCCTCGGCCGTCCCGAGGACGTCGCCGGAGCGGTGCTGTACCTGGCCGGGGACTCGGCCGCGTACGTCACCGGCACCACCATCGAAGTAGACGGAGGAATCTGATGCCCTACGCCGCCATCACCTACCGGGTGAAGCCCGGACACGAGGAGGAGATCGCCGAGATCTTCGCCAACTTCCAGCGGGTCGACCGGCCCGACTTCGCCGGCGACGACGGCGACGCGGCCGGGCGACTGCTCGGCACCGGTGTGTTCCTCAAGGACGACGTGCTCGTCCGGGTCATCCACTACGAGGGCGACTTCGCGGCGATCGGCCGGCACATGGCCGCGCAGAAGGGCGTGCACATCCTGGAGACCAAGCTCGCTCCGTACCTCGCCGAGGAGCGGCACACGGACACGACCACGCCCGCGGGCTTCGCCGCGCACTTCCGGGACGCCACCATGCGGACGATCGCCCAGCTCACCGTGGACAGCCACCCCGCGGGAGCCGGCACGTCATGACCGGGCTCGAAGCCGTTCTCGGCGTCGCCGCCCTGCTGGGCAGCGGTGTCACCGCGGGAGTGCTGTTCGCCGTCGCGCTGAGTGTGCTTCCCGCCCTGTTCGCGATGGAGACCGGCACGTACGTGTACGCGCACAAGCTGCTCGGGCGGAACTGGGATCCCACGATGCCGGTGATCGTGCTGACCAGCACCGTGGTCACCGCGGTCCTCGCGGTGGTGGGAGACGGCGCCGCCCGCGCGCTGTTCGCGGTCGCCGCGGTGCTGCTGCTGGGCGTCTCCGGCGTCTCGCACCTGTGCAACGTGCCCATCAACCGTCGGGTCAAGTCGATCACCGACCCGACCGACATCCCCGCCGACTGGGAGGACCCGCGACCCCTCTGGCGCCGCTGGCACCTCCTGCGCACCCTCCTGGCCGTGACCGCCCTGGCCGTGACCGCGGCGGGGGTCACGAGCCTCTGACCCGGTCCGTTCGGCAGGCACCGATCCGGTGCCTTCCGGTCCGGGTGGCCTCCGGGCCGACACCTGACAGGGCGGCCGCGCCTCTCGCGCGGCCGCCCTGTCATGCCCGTGCCCCTGCCCGTCTCCGTGCCCCTGCCCGTCTCCGTGCCCCTGCCCGCCGTCGTCCGGCGGGCAGGGGCCGGGTTCTCACGCCGGGGCCGGCAGGTCGCGTATCGAGATCTGCGCGACCGTGTTGAGCAGGCTGCGTCGGAACGTGGCGACGAAGCCCTCGACCGTGTCCGTGTCCCGGGGCCTGGTCAGGTACGGCTTCAGCTTGGCCTCCACCTCGCGCACCCCGGGCTGCGTCGCCATGTGGCGGGCCACGGCCTCCAAGTCGCCGGTGTACTCGATGACCCGTACCAGCGTGTCGTCGCGCAGGAAGACGGCGGTGGCGAGGATCGTGCCGGCCGCCTCGCCCCGCTCGTCCCGCACGCTGCTGCTCCTGACGCGCTTGAAGTCGCCGAAGACCTCGGCGAGTTCCTTCTCGTACCCGGGCTTGATGTCGTAGGTGATGGCTGCGAACGGCATGCCTGTTCCTCACTCGTCGGAGTCGTTCCCGCCAGCCCACCGCAGCCCGCACGAGAACCGCTCGAACCGCCTCCGGGGCCCGCAGCTGCAGGCCGATTCGAGCAGACCTGTAGTCCGCGGTGGGACGTTCCCGGTCGACCACCCGCGCTTCACCGGTCACCGGACCAGGAGGTACACCGTGCACCGCACCCTGATCGTCGCCAAGCTCCGTCCGGACAGGACGGACGACATCGCGAAGATCTTCGGCGAGTCGGACGCCACCGACCTGCCCCACATGATCGGCGTCAGCCGCCGCACCCTGTTCAAGTTCCACGGCCTCTACTTCCACCTGGTCGAGGCCGACGACGACATCGGCCCGAACCTGTACCGGGCCCGCAGTCACCCGCTCTACGACGACATCAACACCCGGCTCGCCGAGTGCGTGGAGCCGTACGACCCCGACTGGAAGGAACCCAAGGACGCGATGGCCGAGCCCTTCTACATCTGGACCAAGGACGGAGGACGAATCCAGTGACCACCGCCATCAGCCGTACCGTGAAGGTGTCGTCGGACGAAGTCGAGGCCAACACCAAGCGCGGGGGTGACCTCCGCGTCACGCTCAGCCCCAAGACGGTGGGCTGCACCTCGGGCTTCGGCGGCGTCATGACCCTGGAGTCCGGTGACTGGGTCACCGAGCACTACCACCCGTACTCCGAGGAGTTCCTGCACGTCGTCGACGGCACCCTGGAGATGACGCTCGACGGTCAGACGGTGACCCTGGGGGCCGGCGACTCGCTGCTCGTCCCGATCGGCGTCCGTCACCGTCTGGTCAACACCGGTGAGGTAACGGCTCGTTGTGCCTTCCACCTGTCCCCGCTGGCGCCGCGCCCCGAGCTCGGCCACGTGGACACCGAGCAGGCGCAGCGTCCCGACCAGTCCAACCCGGACGTGGGTGGGGCACCGTGACCCGACGGGCCGTCATCACCGGTGTCGGCGCGGTCGCGCCGGGCGGGGTGGGCCGGGAGGCGTTCTGGCGGACGCTGTCCGAGGGGCGCACCGCCACCCGGCGGATCTCGCTCTTCGACGCGGGCGCCTTCCGTTCGCAGGTCGCCGCCGAGGTGGACTTCGATCCGGCGGCCGCCGGACTGACTCCCCGGCAGATCCGCCGGATGGACCGGGCCGCGCAGTTCGCCGTGGTCAGCGCCCGCGAGGCGGTGGCGGACAGCGGCATCGACCTGGCGTCCCTCGCCCCGGAGCGGGTCACCGTCGCCATCGGCAGCGCCGTCGGCTGCACCATGGGCCTGGAGGAGGAGTACGTCACCCTCTCCGACAGTGGCCGGAAGTGGCTCGTCGACCACGAGTACGGGGTGCCGCACCTGTACGGGTACATGGTGCCCTCCACGCTGGCCGCGGAAGTGGCCTGGGAGGTCGGCGCCGAGGGCCCGGTGGCGCTGATCTCCACCGGCTGCACCTCGGGCCTGGACTCCCTCGGACACGCGGTGCAGCTGATCGAGGAGGGCTCCGCGGACGTCGCGGTGGCCGGCGCCACCGACGCCCCGATCTCGCCCATCACCTCGGCCTGCTTCGACGCGATCAGGGCGACGACGTCCAACAACGACGACCCGGAGCACGCCTCGCGCCCGTTCGACGGCGAACGGGACGGATTCGTCCTCGCCGAGGGCTCTGCGGTCATGGTCGTCGAGGAACGCGAGGCGGCGCTCGCCCGGGGCGCCCGCATCTACGCCGAGATCGTCGGCTTCGCGGGCCGCAGCAACGCGTACCACATGACCGGACTCAAGCCGGACGGCCGGGAGATGGCCGAGGCCATCACCGTCGCCCTGGACCAGGCCAGGCTGGACCCCACCGCCGTCGGCTACGTCAACGCGCACGGCTCGGGCACCAAGCAGAACGACCGGCACGAGACCGCGGCGTTCAAGCGGAGCCTCGGACAGCACGCGTACGACATCCCGGTCAGCTCCATCAAGTCCATGGTCGGCCACTCGCTCGGGGCGATCGGCTCCATCGAGGTCGCCGCCTGCGCCCTGGCCCTGGACCGCCAGGTGGTGCCGCCGACCGCGAACCTGAAGACCAAGGACCCGCTGTGCGACTTGGACTACGTCCCGGTCACCGCGCGCGATCACGCCATGGACGTCGTGCTCAGCGTCGGCAGCGGCTTCGGCGGGTTCCAGACCGCGATGCTGCTGGCCCGCCCGGGCTCCGCGGCCGCCGCGGCCGGAAGGAGTGCCTGATGACCGCATCCACCAGCGCCCCGGTGATCACCGGCCTCGGCATCGTCGCGCCGACCGGCATCGGCGTCGAGGACCACTGGGCCTCGGTGCTCGCCGGCAAGTCCGGCATCGGCCGCATCGAGCGCTTCGACCCGGAGAGCTACCCGGTGCGCCACGCGGGCCAGGTTCCCGGGTACGACGCCCAGGGCAACGTGCCCAGCCGGCTGGTCTCCCAGACCGACCACTGGACCCACCTCGCGTTCACCGCCGCCGAGGCCGCGCTCGCGGACTCCGGGGCCGACATCACGGGGATACCCGAGTACGAGATGGCGGTGGTCACCTCCTCGTCCTCCGGGGGCACGGAGTTCGGGCAGAAGGAGATGACCTCCCTCTACCGCAACGACCCCGGCTGGGTCGGCGCCTACCAGTCGATCGCCTGGTTCTACGCCGCGACCACCGGCCAGTTGTCGATCCGGCACAAGATGCGCGGCCCGTGCGGTGTGCTGGCCTGCGAGCAGGCCGGCGGCCTGGACGCCATCGGGCAGGCGCGCCGGCTCACCCGCAAGGGCGCCCGGCTCGTCGTCACCGGCGGCACCGACGCCTCGCTGTGCCCCTACGGCTTCACCGCCCAGCTGACCACCGGCAAACTCTCCACGGTCCCCGACCCGGAGCGCGCCTACCTGCCCTTCGACGCCGAGGCGTCCGGGTACCTGCCGGGCGAGGGTGGGGCCATCCTCGTCCTGGAGAGCGCGGAGGCCGCCGCCGAGCGGGGCGCCGGCTACGGCCGGGTCCTCGGCTATGCGGCCGGTTTCGACCCGGCACCGGAGTCGGGGCGGCCGCGCGCGCTGCACCGTACCGCCGTGGCCGCGCTGCGCGACGCGAACCTCGGCCCCGCCGACATCGACGTGGTGTTCGCGGACGCCGCGGGCCTGGTCGCCGACGACCGCGACGAGGCCGAGGCCATCACGAGGATCTTCGGACCGCGCGGGGTGCCCGTCACCGCGCCCAAGACCCTGACGGGCCGCCTGTACGGCGGTGGCGCCCCGCTGGACGTGGCCACCGCGCTGCTGAGCCTGCGCGAGGGCGTCGTACCGCCCACCACCGGCACCCGCGAGCCGGCCCCGGGCCTGGAGATCGACCTGGTCACCGAAGCGCCGCGGGAGGCTCCGCTGCGCCACGCCCTGGTGCTGGCACGCGGCCACGGCGGCTTCACCTCGGCCCTGGTCCTGGGCCGCTGACCCACGACACACGTACCCGACAAGGAAGTGCCCCATGGCTGGACACACCGACAACCACATCGTCATCGACGCACCGCTGGAGCTGGTGTGGGAGATCACCAACGACGTGCCCAACTGGCCCGACCTGTTCAGCGAGTACGCCTCCGCCGAGGTGCTGGAGCGGGACGGCGACACCGTGGTCTTCCGGCTCACCATGCACCCGGACGAGGACGGCCAGGTGTGGAGCTGGGTCTCGCAGCGCACCAGCTTCCGTGAGACCCGCACGGTCCGCGCCGAGCGCGTGGAGACCGGGCCGTTCGAGTTCATGACCATCTTCTGGGAGTACACCGAGGAGCCGGGCGGCGGCGTGCGCATGCGCTGGGTGCAGGACTTCCACATGAAGCCCGCCGCGCCGGTGGACGACGAGCAGATGACCGCGCACCTCAACCGCAACACCAAGGTGCAGATGGAGCTCATCAAGCAGAAGGTCGAGGCCGCGGTCCCCGCGGTCGCCGGATGAGAGGTCAGCCGTGTTGTCCGTCCTGACTCCGCTGCTGCTGCTCCTCAACGGGCTCGCCGCCGGGGTGCTCTTCGGCACCCAGCTCGGTGGCTTCCCGTATCTCGCGTCGCTGCCCGCGGACCGCTACGTGCACGCCCACGCGTTCTTCGGGCAGCGCTACGACCCGGCGATGCCCATCTGCCTCATCGGCACCGTGGTCTGTGACGTGGTGCTGGCGCTGCGCGCCGAAGAGGCCGCAGCCCAGGGCCTGTTCGGGCTGGCCGCCGTGCTCGCCGCGGCCACGGCCGCCATCTCCGTCGCCAAGAACGTCCCGGTCAACCGGTGGATGCGCACCCTCGACCCGGACGACCTGCCGGCCGACTTCGCCACCCGCGACCCCCGCCACGAGTGGGGCGCGTGGAACCGCCGGCGCAGTTGGCTCACCGTGGCCGCGCTCGCCGTCAACTGCGTCGCGCTCGGCGTACTGCTCTGACCGCGTCATTTCCCACACCTGAGGAGCGTTTCCCCATGGATCTCGAACTGAGGGGCAAGAAGGCCCTGGTCACCGGCGGCACCCGCGGTGTCGGCCGGGGTGTCGTGCTCGCGCTGGCCCGTGCCGGTGTCGACGTCGTCACCTGCTACCAGCACCCCAGCGAGTACGTCACCAGCCTGGAAGAGGAGCTGAAGGAGACCGGCGGCAACCACCACGTGCTGCGCGCCGACCTGTCGCAGCCGGAGGAGATAGCCGAGCTGCTCACCAAGGTCCGCGAGCTGCACGGCGACCGCCTCGACCTGCTGGTCAACAACGCGGGCGCGATCAGCCACATCCCGTACGCCAACCTCTCCCTCGAGGAGTGGCAGCGCGTCATCGCCACCAACCTCACCGGCGCCCACCTGGTGATCCAGCACGCGCTGCCGCTGCTCGGCGAGGGCTCGTCGGTGATCTCCATCGGCTCCCGGGCCGTGGACGCGGGCATCCCGCTGCGCTCGCACTACACCGCCACCAAGGCCGCGCTGGTCGGCCTGAACCGTTCGCTCGCCAAGGAGTTCGGCGGCCAGGGCATCCGCTTCAACATCGTCGCCCTCGGCGTCATCGAGACCGAGAACTTCCACGAGCTGCCGCACGACCAGAAGAAGCTGATGACCGAGCGGTACGGCGCCAAGACCGCGCTCGGCCGGCTCGGCAAGCCGGACGAGGTGGCCGGAGCCGTCCTGTGGCTCGCCAGCGACCTGTCCCGCTACGTCACCGGCAACACCATCGGCGTCGACGGGGGGATCTCCTGATGGCCTTCCGCGTGATGCTGCGCCTGGAGATCGAGCCCGGCACGGCGACGGACTTCGAGCGGGCGTGGCTGACCGGCACCGACGCGGTGACCGGCCACCCCGCCAACCTCGGCCAGTCGCTGTCCCGCGAGCCGGACGGCACGTACGTCATCATCAGCGACTGGGTCGACGAGCCGCGCTTCAGGGAGTTCGAGGAGAGCCCCGCCCACCTCGAACACCGCGCCACCCTGCACCCGTTCCGCAAGGGCGGCTCATTCCACGTGCTGGAGATCCTGCACTCCATCGAGGGCAGGGCGGCCGTCGATGCCCGCTGACGGCGGCGGCGAGGTCAGGGTGCTCGTGTTCCAGGCGGCGCCGGACGAGGAACAGCTCGCCGCGGTCCGCGCCGCCTACCACGAGGTCAGCAAGCGGCTCGCGGCGGTGCCCGGCATGCTCGGCAACGAACTGCTGCGCAGCCCGCTGGACCCCTCCGCGCTCGCCGTGATGAGCCGCTGGGAGTCGCTCGCCGCCTTCCGGGCGTGGGAGGCGGGCGCCGACCACCGCGAGGACACCGCCCCGCTGCGGCCCTACCGCGACACCCGGACCGCCGCCCCGTTCGCCGTCTACGAGGTCGACGCCGCGTACTGAACGCGCCGACGGCACCCGGCGGCACCGGAGAACACGGACAGAACGGCACCCGGAAGACACGGACAAGACAGAGAAGAGAAGAGAACCCACCATGAGCAACAGCCAGCTGGCCTTCATCGGCCTCGGCAACATGGGCGGGGGCATGGCCCGGCGGCTGCTCGACACCGGGCACACGCTCACCGTGTACAACCGCACCGCGAGCAAGGCCGCGCCGCTGGTCGCGGCGGGCGCGACGCTCGCCGACGCCCCGGAGCGCGCGGCCGCGGGCCACCACCTGGTCCTGCTGAGCCTCAGCGACGAGAAGGCGGTCGACGAGGTGCTGTTCGGCCGGGTGGTGCCGGTGCTGCAACCCGGTGCCGTCGTCGTCGACACCTCCACCGTCTCGCCCGGCTACGCCCGCCAGGCGGCCGAGCGGCTCGCCGCCAGGGGGCTGCGCAGGGTCGAGGCGTGCGTCGTCGGCAACCCGCTCCAGGCCCGCAAGGGCGAACTGCGCGTGTACGCCGCCGGAGACCCCGCCGACCTGTACGAGGCCCGCCCGGTGCTGGAGGCGATCGGCAACGAGGTCGTCCACGTGGGCGCCCCCGGCACCGCCGCCAGTCTGAAACTCATCCTCAACCTGCTGCTCGGCGCCCAGGTCGCCTCCCTCTCCGAGGCGGTGGCCTACGGCACCGCCGCCGGCCTGGACCGCGAACAGCTGATCAGCGTGGTCTCGGCGAGCGGCTTCAGCTCGATGGTCATGCGGTTTCGCGCTGATCTGATGCTCAAGCAGTCCTACGAACCGGCCTTCTTCCGCTCGGAGTTGATGGAGAAGGACATCCGGCTCGCGCTGGAGGCCGCCGCCCAGTACGACACCGGGATGCCGGTCCTCGCCGCCGTGCGGGAACGGTTCGCGTCCGTGGTGGCCGCGGGCGACGGCGACAAGGACGCCTCCGTGCTCGTGGAGCACCAGTCGTAGCACCAGTCGAAGGGATGTGAGGCAGTGCCCAGTACAGGCCGGAGTGCGCTCCGGAACACCGATGTCCTGGTGGCCGGCTCGGGGCCGGCCGGGCTGGCGGCGGCTCTCTTCCTCGCCGAACAGGGAGTGGACTGCTACCTGCTGGAAGGCCGGCGGGAGCGGGTCCGCCCGCCGCGCATCCTCGGCGTCCACCCCCGCGCCATGGAACTGCTGCGCTCCCTGGGCGTGGAGGAGGCGATCCGTGCCCTGCCCTCGGCCCGGGCCCTGGCCCGGAACTCGGGGGTGATCGCCGCCGAGTCCCTGGCCGGGCACGAACTCGGCGCCCTGGACGCCAAGTACGTCGTGGACGTCGACACCGACCTGAGTGCCCTGTCGCCCACCACCTGGTGTCTGTGCGACGAGGCCGAGCTGGAGCAGGCCCTGCGGGAGCGGGCGGAGCGGATGGGCGTACGGCTGCGGCCGGACTCCGAGCTCGTCTCCTTCGACCGGGACGGCTGGGGCGACGACGGGATCTCCGCGGTGGTCCGCGACCGGGCCACCGGCGAGGAACACCGCATCAGGGCCTGCTGTCTGGTGGACGCGGGCGGCACCGGCGGCCTCGTGCGCGAGCGGCTGGGCATCGCCTTCGAGGGCCAGACCCTCGGCCACTTCGTCACCGTACGTTTCACCGCGGACCTCACCGGTGAGCTCCGGGGCCGCCGGTTCATCATGGCCTACGTCGACAACCCCGGGGTGCGCGGCTCCCTGATGCCGCTGGACAACCGTTCCGACTGGCTGCTGCACGTGCGCCACGATCCCGAGCTGGAGCCCGCCGAGTCGTTCACCGAGGAGCGCTGCGCCGACCTGGTGCGGGCCGCCACCGGCGTGCCCGGGCTCCAGCCGCGGATCGAGAGCGTCAGCCCGTGGGCCGGGGAGGCGAAGGTCGCCGAGCGCTTCCGGTCCGGCCAGGTGTTCCTGGCCGGGGACGCGGCGCACGTGATGCCGCCGAGCGGCGGCTTCGACGCGGGCACCGGCATCATCGACGCCCACAACCTGGCCTGGAAACTCGTCGCGGTGCTGGACGGCTGGGCCCACCCGGACCTCCTCGACAGCTACGACGAGGAGCGCCGCCCGGTCTGCGCGGCCACCGTCGAACAGGCCGTGCTGCGGGCCCGGGACCGGGCCCGGCTGCTGGCCGCCTACCCGGACCCCGCCGACCCCGAGCTGGTCCAGGACCCCCTGATCTGGCTGGCCGCCAGGTACCGCTCGTCGGCCGTGATGCCCTGGGACGAGGGCACCCTGCCCGGCTACGGGCTGTGGGCGGCGGAGAACGACGGCCGGCCCGGCAGCCGCGCCCCCCATCTGCGGGTGCGCCACGGCGGGGCCGAGATCTCCGTGCACGACCTGTTCGGCCGCTCCATGGTCCTGCTGACCGGGCCGGACAACCGCCCCTGGCAGGAGGCCGTCCGCTCGATCGGCGCCGAACTGGGCACACCCGTCCAGCTGTACGGCGTCGGCAGCGACCTCGAGGACCTCGACGACCGCTGGCCGGAGCTGTACGGCGTCACCGCGCAGGGCGCCGTGCTGGTGCGGCCCGACGGGGTGGTCGCCTGGCGTTGCACCGACGCGCCGATCTTCACCAGGACCGTACTGCGGGCCATGACCAAGCGGGTGCTCCGGCTGGACCGGCCGCCCGCGGAGAAGGGGACACCGTGACCGAGACCGCAGGGACCCGCACCGCCGACGGCGGGGAGCCGACCCGGGTGATCCTCCGTATGGAGGTGTACCCGGAGCTGGCCGCCGACTTCGAACGGGTGTGGCTGTCGGTGGGCGAGAGCATCGCCCGCGAACCCGCCAACCTGGGGCAACTGCTGGTCAGGTCCACCGAGGAGGAGGCCGTCTACTACGTCCTCACCGACTGGGCCGGCGAGCGCGCCTTCCGCGACTTCGAGGTCAGCCACCGCCACACCCTGCACCGACAGCGGCTGAAGCCGTTCCGGCGGGGCGGCGACATGGCGGTCACCGAGGTCGTGCACCGGCTCGAGCCGGTCTCGAGCGAGCCTCCGGCCGCGTGACCGAGGGTGGGGTCCGAACCGTCGGACCCCACCCGAGGACCCGCTCATGACGTCAGCCCCCCGCTTCCCGCGCCGTCGGCTTCTCCTCGGGACGGGGGGCGTTGTCGTGGCCGCGGGTGCCGGGTGGGGCGCCACGTGGCTGAACGTCTACCGGGACCGCAAACGCAGCAACGTCGGAAAGCTGTCCTTCCGCACCGCCGTCCGGATTCCCGATCTGCTCGAACCCGGGCGGTCCGCCGACGGCCGCCGCCACTACCCGCTCACGCTCGCCGCCGGCACCAGCGCACTGCTGCCCGGCCGCCGCACCCCCACCTGGGGAGCCAACGGCAGCTATCTCGCGCCCACGCTGCGCGCCCGGCGTGGCGACCACATGGCCGTCACCGTGCGCAACCGGCTGCCCGAGGCCTCCACCCTGCACTGGCACGGCATGCTGCTGCCGGCCGCGATGGACGGCGGGCCGCACCAGATGATCGAGCGGGGCGCCGAGTGGCGTCCCCACTGGACGGTGCGCCAGCCCGCCGCCACGCTCTGGTACCACCCGCACCCGCACGGCTCGACCGGCTCACACGTCTACCGAGGGGTGGCCGGCCTGATCATCCTCGACGACGAGCACTCCGAACGTGCCGCCCTGCCACGGGAGTACGGCGTCGACGACGTGCCGCTGGTGATCCAGGACAAGAACTTCCACGACGACGGCACCCTCGACTTCACCGAGACCCGGCTCGCCGAGTCCGTGGCCGGCGCCGACAACGTGGGCGTGCTCGGCGACACCATCCTCGTCAACGGCACCTACGACCCGCACTTCACGGTCACCACCCGCCGCGTCCGGTTCCGGCTGCTCAACGGCTCCAACGCGCGCGTGTACTGGCTGGGCCTCACCGACGGCCGCACCTTCCACCTGGTGGCCACCGACAACGGGCTGCTCGCCCGGCCGCGGGCCATGGACCGGCTGCTGCTCGCCCCCGGCGAACGCGCCGAGATCGTCGTGGAGTTCAAGCCCGGCGACGAGGTCGTCCTGCGCAGCTTCGAACCCGCGCTGGACCTCGGCTTCCCCACCGAACGCTTCATGGGCGGCGACGACACCTTCGACATCATCTCCCTGCGCGCCGCCCGGCAGCTGCGCGCCTCACCCGCGCTGCCCACCCGCGTCGACGGCGCCCCCGCCCTCGTCGAGGCGCCCGACGGCGCCCGGCGCCGGCACTTCGACTTCACCGGCCTCCAGATCAACGGCAAGACGATGGACATGAACCGCATCGACGAGGTCGTGCCCGCCGGCACCACCGAGATCTGGGAGATCGAGCGCGGCGACGAGTGGATCCACGTCTTCCACGTGCACGGCGCCACCTTCCAGGTCCTGGACATCAACGGCAAGCGGCCCCCGTCGTACGTACGCGGCCCCAAGGACACCGTCTACCTGCACGAGTTCGGCACGGCCCGGCTCGCGGTCCGGTTCGACACCCTCACCGACACCCGGGTGCCGTACATGTACCACTGCCACGTGCTGCGTCACGAGGACGAGGGAATGATGGGCCAGTTCACCGTCGTCGAGCCCGGCACCGAGGCCTCGGCACCCCGGAGCGTGGACGGCGGCACCCACCACCACTGAGCGCCGCGGCGGGCGCGCTCGCGAAAGCCCCGGGACGCCGTCGCGTCCCGGGGCTTCGTGCCGTGCCGTCCGGTCAGAGCACCAGCCGGATCCCGTACCTGCGCAGCCAGGTGTTCAGCTGCAACGGCAGCTCGACGTTGGCCCGCCGCGCCCAGCGGTTCAGGCCCTCCGGGTCCTTCAGCGCGGCCCGCGCCGCCGGCACGTCGAGGAGCGGCAGCACCGGGGCCTGCGAGTCGTCGAGAAGCGCGTGCATCTCCCGGCGCAGGGCCTCCTCGTAGCCGGGGTCGAGGGTCACCGGGTACGGCGTCTTGCGCCGCTCGACGACGCTCTGCGGCAGCACGTGCCGCACCGCGGCGCGCAGCAGGCTCTTCTCCCGGCCGTCGAAGTTCTGCAGGTCCCAGGGGAGGTTGTACGCGTACTGCACCAGCCGGTGGTCGCAGTACGGCATCCGCACCTCCAGGCCCACCGCCTTGAACAGCCGCTCGGTGTGCCCGTTCTGGTTCTCCATGAAGTTGGTCAGGTGCACCCAGCACAGCTCGCGCATGTGTCGCTCCTGCTCGGACATGCCGGGCAGGTGCGGTGCCTCGGACACCGACTCGCGGTAGCGCTGCGCCGCGTAGTCCAGCGGGGCCAGGTCCTTGAGCAGCGACTCGTCGAACAGGCCGCAGCCCAGGCCCTTGGAGTCGTCACGCACCACCCCGCGGGCCACCCAGGGGAAGGTGTCCATGCGCGACTCGACCGGGTCCCGGTTCCACGCGACGCCGTGGAACAGCGAGTCGGCCGCCTCACCCGTCAGCACGACCTTCGTGTCCTGCTCGCCCACCGCGCGCGCCAGCAAGTACAGCGAGGTGTTCATGTCGCCCAGCGGGGTGGGGTAGTCCTTGGCGCGCAGCACCTGCCAGCGCGCCACCTCGTCGCTCAGTTCCGCCGGGTCCAGGACCACGCCGGTGTGGTCGGTGTCCAGGTGCCGCACCACGTCGGCGGCGAACGGGGCGTCCGGCGACTGGCGGGTGTCGGTGGCCTGGAAGTTCTCCGAGTGCCGGGCGAAGTCCACGGTGAACGTGCGGATGCGCCGGCCCGTCCTGCGCAGCTCCCGGTCCGCGAGGCCCACCACCCCGCTGGAGTCGAGGCCGCCGGACAGCAGCGAACCCACCGGCGCGTCGGTGCGCAGGTTGCGCTCGATGCTCTCCTCCAGCAGGCCGCGGATGGTGTCCACGGTGGTGTCCAGGTCGTCGGTGTGCTCGGCCGCGTCCACGCCCCAGTAGCGGGTCCGCGTGCTCCCGCCCGCCGACACCACCAGGTGGTGTCCGGCCCGTAGCCGGTGCATCCCGCGGAACGGCGCCACGTGCGGCGTACCGGAGTACGTGAAGATCTCCTGGAGTCCCTCCGCGTCGACCTCCGGCTGCACCAGCGGGTGCGCCAGGATCGCCTTCGCCTCCGAGCCGAAGATCAGGCCCGTGGCGGTCGGGTAGTACAGCAGCGGCTCCACGCCGAGCCGGTCGCGCACCAGGAACAGCTCCTCGCGGCGGGCGTCCCACACCACGCCCGCGAAGGTGCCCTCCAGCCGCTGCACGGCCTTGGCACCCCACTCCAGGTAGGCGTGCAGGAGTGTCTCGGTGTCGCCGCCGGAGCGGAAGCGGTGGCCGCGGCGCGAGAGGGTGGCCCGCAGCTCCTCGTGGTTGAGGATGGAGCCGCTGTGCGCGGCCACCGCGACGGTCCGGCCGTCGTGCTCCAGGGCGACCGGCTGCCGGCCGCCGCCCTCCAGGTCGAAGACCGCGAGGTGGCGGTGGCCCAGGGCGGCGCGCGGGCTCGTCCAGACGCCCTCGCCGTCCGGCCCGCGCAGGGCCATCGTCGCGGCCATGGCCAGGACGGTGCCGCGTTCCCGGGTCAGATCCCGGGACCAGTCCACCCAGCCGGTGATTCCAGACATGGTCTCTCCCTCGGTCCCTCGTAGCGGGGACGGTCAGAACGTCAGAACTCGATCGGGCCGCGCCACCGCGCCGCCGGGGTCATCGGTCCAGCAGCGTCTTGAGGACGTCGCCGAGTACGGCCGAGGGGGCGTCCTGGGCACCGGCGGACCGCCAGGCGACCACGCCGTCCGGCCGCATCAGCACGGCACCCTCCGGGCCCACGCCGTACGCCGCCCCCCAGGCGTCCGCCGGGTCGTGCAGGGTGTCACCGAGGCGCAGCACCTCCAGGGCCACGCCCGCCTCGCGCGCCGCGGCCGGTGCGGCCCCGGCCCACGGCCCCGCTTCGGGCCCGGCGACCAGCACCGGTGTGCGGGTGAACAGGTCGAGGGACGACACCTCCTGCCCGTCCCGGGTCAGCGGGACGTGCGGGGCGCGGGTGCCGGGCAGCCCGCGCGGGTCGCCGTTCCACACACCGTCCGGCGCCCGGTCGGCGGGGGCGGGCAGCACGGCCGGCGAGCGGTACTGCCAGCCGAACCAGATCTCGGTGTCGGCGTGGATCGCCGGGTTGGCCGGCGCGGGTTCCTTCGCCGCGAGCCGCGGGCGGTCCTTGGAGCGCAGCACCGCCTGCTCGACCGTGGCCGCGCAGACCGGCCGGCGCTCCGGGTCGTAGCTGTCGAGCAGGCCGGGTCCGGCCTCGCCGCGCAGCACCGCGGCCAGCTTCCACGCCAGGTTGTGCGCGTCCTGGATACCGGTGTTGGAGCCGAACGCCCCGCTGGGCGGCATCACATGGGCGGCGTCGCCGACCAGGAACGCCCGGCCCGCGGCGAAGGCGGTGGCGGTCCGGCCCGCGGCCTCCCAGGGGATCGCGCCGAGGACCTTCACCTCCAGGTCCGGCACCCCGGCCGCGGCCCGCACCAGGTCCCGGCACCGCTCGTCGGTGAACGAGGCGGCGTCCTCGGTGGCCGGGTCGAACACCACGTGCAGCAGCCACCGCCGGGAGTTGTCCAGCGGCATCAGCGCACCGCGCACCGCGTCGTTGAACGTGTAGCACATGATGAACCGGCGGTCGCCGACCTGTTCGGTCAGGTCCGCCTCGAAGTGGATGTTCAGGAAGTGCCCGGTGGTGCCGGGCCCCTCGAAGCCGATACCGAGCGCCTGCCGCACCGGGCTGTCCGGTCCGTCGGCGGCGACCAGGTAGTCCGCCGTCAGCGTGCGGACCTCGCCGGTGTCCCGGTCCCGCAGCAGCGCGGTGACGCCGTCCGCGGTCTGCTCGAACGACTCCAGCTCCGTGAAGTACGAGAACCGCGCCCCGAGTTCCTCCGCCCGCCGCCTGATCACCGGCTCGAACTCGTCCTGGTGGCACAGGCACCAGCCGGTCGGCGACAGGGCGCTCAGATCGGTTCGTACGTCCATGAAGTACTGCTCGTGCAGCGCCCCCATCTGGTGCCCGGCCAGCGACTGGGCGGCCAGCACCCCGGAGTTCCCGGCGAGGGCGCGCGCGGACTCGGTGGACCGCACCTCCGGCTCCAGGCCGACCGATCGCATCAGCTCCATCGCCCGCGGGTTGATGCCCCGGGCGCGCGGGTGCGGTGACATGCCGCGGTGGCGCTCCACGACCACACAGGGCACCCGGTGCCAGGACAGGAACAGGGCGGTGGACAAGCCGGCCAGTCCCGCGCCTGCCACCAGCACCGGGGTGTGCTGCTGCTTCTCCGACACGTGCTTCCTCCTCTGAACGGACCGTGCGGCCAGCGTGGTGGCCACGGGTCGGGGCGCGATGGAGGAAGGCTGGACCAGGGCCCGTCGCCGGCTCCGGGCGCCGACGCCGTCCCCGCTCAGTAGCGGTAGTGGTCCGGCTTGTACGGGCCGTCGACCTCGACGCCGATGTACGACGCCTGCTCGGGGCGCAGCCGCGTCAGCTTCACACCGAGCGCGTCCAGGTGGAGACGGGCGACCTTCTCGTCCAGGTGCTTGGGCAGCACATACACGTCGGTGGGGTACTCGTCCGGCTTGGTGAACAGCTCGATCTGCGCCAGCGTCTGGTCCGCGAACGAGTTGGACATCACGAACGACGGGTGACCCGTCGCGTTGCCCAGGTTCAGCAGACGCCCCTCCGACAACACGATCAGCACCTTGCCGTCAGGGAACCTCCACGTGTGGACCTGCGGCTTCACCTCGTCCTTGACGATCCCCGGAATCTTCGCCAGACCGGCCATGTCGATCTCGTTGTCGAAGTGACCGATGTTCCCGATGATCGCCTGATGCTTCATCCTGGCCATGTCACCGGCCATGATGATGTCCTTGTTCCCGGTCGTCGTGATGAAGATGTCCGCCGTGCCGACGACCTCATCCAGCGTCGTCACCTGATACCCGTCCATCGCCGCCTGCAACGCACAGATCGGGTCGATCTCCGTGACGATCACCCGCGCACCCTGCCCACGCAGCGACTCCGCACACCCCTTGCCCACATCGCCATAACCACACACAACAGCGGTCTTGCCACCGATCAACACATCCGTCGCACGGTTGATCCCGTCGATCAACGAATGCCGGCACCCGTACTTGTTGTCGAACTTCGATTTCGTCACCGCGTCGTTCACATTGATCGCCGGGAACAACAACGTCCCCTCACGATGCATCTCGTACAGCCGGTGCACACCCGTCGTCGTCTCCTCCGTCACCCCGCGGATCTCCGAGGCGAGGGCCGTCCAGTCGAGCGGGCTCGCCTTCAACAGGGCCTGCACGGCGGCGAGTTCCTCGCTGTCGGCGGGCGGCAGGTCGCCGGTCTTCTGGTACTCGACGCCCTTGTGGACCAGGAGGGTGGCGTCGCCGCCGTCGTCCAGGATCATGTTCGGGCCGGGTGCGTCGGGCCAGGTCAGCGCCTGCTCCGTGCACCACCAGTACTCCTCCAGGGTCTCGCCCTTCCAGGCGAAGACGGGGATGCCGGCGGCGGCGACGGCGGCGGCCGCGTGGTCCTGCGTGGAGTAGATGTTGCAGGACGCCCAGCGGACCTCGGCGCCCAGGGCGACCAGGGTCTCGATGAGCACGGCGGTCTGCACGGTCATGTGCAGCGAACCGGTGACACGGGCGCCCGCCAACGGCTGCGCCCCGGCGTACTCCCGGCGGATCGACATCAGGCCGGGCATCTCGTGCTCGGCGAGGGTGATCTCCTTGCGGCCGAACTCGGCCAGGGTCAGGTCGGCGACCCTGAAGTCGGTGACATCAGCCGACGTGTGCTGCGGGGGCATGGACACTCCTGACGAGGTTCTGGACGGTGCGGTGGATGTCGAGGGCGGCCGTGGAGCGGTTGAGGGTGATGTAGTGCAGACCGGGGGCGCCCTCGGCGAGCAGACGTTCGGCCATCGCGGTGGCGTACTCGACGCCGATGCGGTGGCCTTCGGCCGGCCGGTCGCGTGCGGCCTCCAGCCGGTGGGCGAGGTGTTCGGGGAAGGCGGCGCCGCTCAGTTCGGCGAAGCGGGCGATCTGCCGGACGTCGGTGGCGGGCATGATCTCCGGGATGATCGGCGTGTCGCAGCCGGCTGCCGCGACCCGGTCCCGCAGCCGCAGATAGTCCTCCACCTGGAAGAACATCTGCGTGATGGCGTAGTCCGCGCCCGCCCGGCACTTGGCGACGAAGTGCCGCACGTCGCTGTCCCAGTCCGGCGAGCGCGGGTGCCGCTCGGGGAACGCGGCCACTCCGACACCGAAGTCCCCCGACTCCTTGACCAGCGACACGAGTTCGTGTGCGTGGCGGTAGCCGTCCGGATGCGGGACCCACGGGCCGTTGGGGTCGCCGGGCGGGTCGCCCCGCAGGGCGAGCACGTCCCGCACCCCGGCGTCGGCGCAGCGGCCGATGATGTGCCGCAGCTCGGCCACCGAGTGACCGACCGCCGTCAGGTGCGCCATGGGGCGCAGGGTCGTCTCCCGGGCGATGCGGTGGGTGACCTCCACGGTGCGGTCGCGGGACGAGCCGCCGGCGCCGTAGGTGACCGAGACGAAGGTGGGGGAGAGCGGTTCGATCCGCCGGATCGCCTCCCACAGGGTCCGCTCGCCCCGGTCCGTCCTGGGCGGGAAGAACTCGAAGGAGAACGAGAGCTGTCCGGAGGCGAGGATCTCGCGCAGGCTGCCGGTCGTCATCGTTCGCTCCCCGCGTTGAAGTAGCTCGCTTCGGGATGGTGGGTCACGATCGCGTCGGTGGACTGCTCGGGGTGGAGCTGGAACTCCTCCGACAGCACGACGCCGATGCGTTCCGGCACGAGCAGTTCGCCGATCTTGGCGCGGTCCTCCAGGTTCGGGCAGGCGGGGTAGCCGAGGGAGTAGCGGCAGCCCTGGTAGGCGGTGCGGAACATGCCGTCGAGGGAATCGGGATCGGCGCCCGCGATACCGAGTTCGACGCGCACCCGCGCGTGCCAGTACTCGGCGAGCGCCTCGGCCAACTGCACGGACAGTCCGTGCAGTTCGAGGTAGTCGCGGTAGGCGTCGGCCTCGAACAGCTCCGCGGTGGCGTCACCGATCCTGGAACCGACGGTGACGACCTGGAGCCCCACGACGTCGGTCTCGCCGGAGTCCTCCGGGCGGAAGAAGTCGGCCAGGCACAGCCGACGGCCGTGCCTCTGGCGGGGGAAGGTGAAGCGGGTGCGCTCGTTGCCCTGCTCGTCCAGGATGATCAGGTCGTCGTTCTTGGACACACAGGGGAAGTAGCCGTGCACGACGGCCGCTTCGAGGAGGCCGTCGGTGTGCAGCCGGTCCAGCCAGCCACGGAGCCGGGGTCGGCCCTCGGTCTCGACGAGGTCCTTCGTCAGGCCCCACTGGCCGCGGAACAGAGCCGTCTCGTCCAGCCAGGAGGCGTACTCCTTGAGCTGGATGCCCTTGACGACCCGGGTGCCCCAGAACGGCGGCTGCGGTACCGGATTGCCGACGGTCACGTCGGAGCGGACGTGGCCCTCCTCGGGGCGCTCCTCGACCACCGCCCGGGTGGAAGTGGGCCTGATCCGGCGCTTCTTGAGCTCGGGCAGACCGGCGCCGGGCACGCCCCGCTTGATACCGATCAGCGCGTCCATCAGGCGCAGGCCCTCGAACGCGTCCCGGGCGTAGCGGACCTCACCGTCGTAGATCTCGTGCAGGTCCTGCTCGACGTAGGCGCGGGTGAGGGCGGCGCCGCCGAGGATCACGGGGAAGTCGGCGGCGAGCTTGCGCTGGTTGAGCTCCTCCAGGTTCTCCTTCATGATCACGGTGGACTTGACCAGCAGACCGGACATGCCGATCACGTCCGCGCGGTGTTCCTCGGCGGCCTCCAGGATCGCCGACACCGGCTGCTTGATCCCCAGGTTGACCACGTTGTAGCCGTTGTTCGACAGGATGATGTCCACGAGGTTCTTGCCGATGTCGTGCACGTCGCCGCGGACCGTGGCCAGCACGATGGTGCCCTTGCCCTCCGCGTCCGACTTCTCCATGTGCGGCTCCAGATGAGCCACCGCCGTCTTCATCACCTCGGCCGACTGCAGCACGAACGGCAGCTGCATCTGACCCGAGCCGAACAGCTCACCGACCACCTTCATGCCGTCCAGCAGCGTCTCGTTGACGATGTCCAGCGCCGGCCTGCTCCGCAGCGCCTCGTCGAGATCGGCCTCCAGACCGTTCTTCTCCCCGTCGATGATCCGCCGCTTCAGCCGCTCGTCCAGCGGCAGCGCCGCCAGTTCCTCGGCCCTGCCCGCCTTCAGGGACTTGGTGGTGGCGCCCTCGAACAGGGCCATGAGCTTCTGCAGCGGGTCGTAGCCCTCGGCACGCCGGTCGTAGACGAGGTCCAGGGCGGTTTGGACCTGCTCCTCGTCGAAGCGGGCGATCGGCAGGATCTTCGAGGCGTGCACGATCGCCGAGTCCAGACCCGCCTTCACGCACTCGTCCAGGAACACCGAGTTCAGCAGCACCCGGGCGGCCGGGTTCAGCCCGAAGGAGATGTTCGACAACCCCAGCGTGGTCTGCACGTCGGGGCGCCGCCGCTTCAGCTCACGGATCGCCTCGATGGTGGCGATACCGTCCTTGCGGGACTCCTCCTGACCCGTGCAGATCGTGAACGTCAGACAGTCGATGAGGATGTCCGACTCGTGCACCCCCCAGTTGCCCGTCAGATCCTCGATCAGCCGCTCCGCGATGGCGATCTTCGTCTCGACGGTACGGGCCTGGCCCTCCTCGTCGATGGTCAGCGCGATCAGCGCGGCGCCGTGCTCCCGCGCCAGCGCCGTCACCTTCGCGAAACGCGACTCCGGGCCGTCACCGTCCTCGTAGTTGACCGAGTTGATCACCGCCCGGCCGCCCAGCTTCTCCAGCCCGGCCCGCAACACCTCCACCTCCGTGGAGTCGAGCACGATCGGCAGGGTGGAGGCGGTGGCGAAGCGGCCGGCCAGCTCGTCCATGTCGGCGACGCCGTCGCGGCCCACGTAGTCCACGCACAGATCCAGCATGTGGGCGCCCTCACGGATCTGATCGCGCGCCATTTCCACACAGTCGTCCCAGCGGCCCTCCAGCATGGCCTCGCGGAACTTCTTGGAGCCGTTGGCGTTCGTACGTTCGCCGATCGCCATGTAGGCGGTGTCCTGACGGAACGAGACCGTTTGGTAGAGGGAGGCGGCACCGGGCTCGGGCTGCGGGCTGCGCTCAGGGGGCGTGAGGCCGTTCACCCGCTCCACCACCTGGCGCAGGTGCTCGGGTGTCGTGCCGCAGCACCCGCCGATGAGAGAGAGGCCGTAGTCCCGTACGAAGTTCTCCTGCGCGTCGGCCAGGCCCTCGGGGTCGAGCGGGAAGTGGGCGCCGTCCTTGGTCAGGACCGGAAGACCGGCGTTCGGCATGCACAGCAGCGGAATACGGGAGTGGCGGGTGAGATAGCGCAGGTGCTCGCTCATCTCGGCCGGGCCGGTCGAGCAGTTCAGGCCGATCATGTCGATCCCGAGCGGCTCCAGCGCGGTCAGCGCGGCACCGATCTCCGAGCCCAGCAGCATCGTGCCGGTGGTCTCGAAGGCCATCGACACCAGCAGGGGCACCCGGACTCCGGTCGCCTCCATGGCGCGGTGGGCGCCCAGGACCGAGGCCTTCGTCTGCAGCAGGTCCTGGGTGGTCTCCACGATCAGCGCGTCGGCGCCCCCGGCGAGCAGGCCCTCCGCGTTCTTCTGGAAGCCGTCACGCAAAGTGCCGTAGGCGACATGGCCGAGGGTGGGGAGCTTCGTGCCGGGGCCCATGGAGCCCAGCACCCAGCGCTGGCGTCCGTCCCGGGCGCCGTACTCGTCGGCCACCTCACGGGCCACCCGGGCACCCGCCTCGGACAGTTCGTACACCCGGTCGGCGATGTCGTACTCACCGAGCGCCGAGTGGTTCGCCCCGAAGGTGTTCGTCTCCACACAGTCGACGCCCACCGCGAAGTACTCGTCGTGGACCGAACGGACGATGTCCGGACGGGTCATGTTCAGGACCTCGTTGCAGCCCTCCAGCTGCTGGAAGTCGTCGAGCGTGGGGTCCTGAGCCTGGAGCATCGTGCCCATCGCCCCGTCGGCGACCACCACCCGCGAGGACAGGGCCGCGCGCAGCGCCGCGACACGGGCCGCCGCCGTCACGACCGTGCTCCCAGCCAGGGAATGAGGCGCTTGATCGCGCCGGCCCCGTAGGCCCCGGCCAGCCGGTCGATGACGTCGTCGCCGTCCAGCGCGTAGGTCTGGGTGCCGCGGCACTCCAGGACGACGGACGCCACGGCGCTGCCCAGGCGGGCCGCCTCCTCGTGGTCCAGCCCCCAGGCGAGGGCGGCGAGGAAACCGGCCCGGTAGGCGTCCCCGGCGCCCGTGGGGTCGACCGCGTCCCGTGCCGGGACCGCCGGGACGAGCGTGGTGGTACGGCCCACCCGGGCGAGGCGGGAGCCGCCGGCGCCCTGCGTGGTGACCCAGGTGCCGACCCGGCCCAGGACCTGCTGTTCGGTCCAGCCGGTCCGCTCCTGGATGAGCAGCGCCTCGTACTCGTTGGTGAACAGATAGCGCGGGTTGTCGAGCAGGGCCCGCGCCTGCGCCCGGTCCAGCCGGGCCAGCTGCTGCGACGGGTCGGCGACGAACGGCACGCCGAGCCGCACGCACTCCCGGACGTGACGGACCATGGCCTCAGGGTCGTCGGGGGAGACGACCACGAGATCGGCCCCGCCGGTCCGCTCCAGCAGATCCGCCAGGTCGATGTGACGGGCCTCCGCCATCGCGCCCGCGTAGAAGAAGCCGATCTGGTTCTGGGCGGTGTCGGTCGCGCACACGAAGCGCGCGGTGTGCAGGGTGTCGCTGATCCGCACGCCCGCGGTGTCGACCCCGTGCTCCTTCAGCCAGACCTCCTGGGCGGCGAAGTCCGCGCCGGCCGCGCCCACCAGCAGCGGCGTCAGCCCCAGCGAGCCGAGCCCGAAGGCGATGTTCGCCGCGACCCCGCCGTACCGGATCTCCAGCTCGTCCGTCAGCAGCGAGAGCGAGATCCGGTCCAGCCGCTCCGCGATGAGCTGGTCGGCGAACCTGTTCGGATAGGACATCAGGTGGTCGTTGGCGATGGACCCCGTTACGGCGATGCGCATGTCATCGTCCCTCCGTCGCCGTGGCGTCGGTCTGCCCGGCGGCCTTGCGCAGGGCGTCGACGCGGTCGGTGCGCTCCCAGGTGAACTCGGGGAGCTCGCGGCCGAAGTGGCCGTAGGCGGCCGTCCGGGCGTAGATCGGGCGGAGCAGGTCGAGGTCGCGGATGATGGCGGCCGGGCGGAGGTCGAAGACCTCGTCGATCGCCTTCTCGATCCGGTCGGTGTCGACCTTGGCGGTGCCGAAGGTCTCGACGAACAGGCCGACCGGCTCGGCCTTGCCGATGGCGTACGCGACCTGGACCTCGCAGCGCGAGGCGAGACCGGCGGCCACCACGTTCTTGGCGACCCAGCGCATCGCGTACGCGGCGGAACGGTCCACCTTCGACGGGTCCTTGCCCGAGAACGCGCCGCCGCCGTGGCGGGCCATGCCGCCGTACGTGTCGATGATGATCTTGCGGCCGGTCAGGCCCGCGTCACCCATCGGGCCGCCGATCTCGAACCGGCCCGTCGGATTGACCAGCAGCCGGTAGCCCTCGGTGTCCAGCTTGATGCCCTCGCCGGCCAGCCGCGCCAGCTCGTGGTCCACGACGTGCTCCCGGACGTCCGGAACGAGCAGCGACTCCAGGTCGATGTCGCTCGCGTGCTGCGAGGACACCACGACCGTGTCGAGCCGGACCGGCTTGTCGCCGTCGTACTCGATGGTGACCTGCGTCTTGCCGTCCGGGCGGAGGTAGGGGATCGTGCCGTTCCTCCGGACCTCGGACAGGCGCTTGGACAGACGGTGCGCGAGGAAGATCGGCAGCGGCATCAGCGTCGGCGTCTCGTCCGTCGCGTAGCCGAACATCAGGCCCTGGTCGCCGGCGCCCTGCCGGTCGAGCTCGTCGTCGTCGCCCTCGACGCGGTTCTCGTACGCCGTGTCGACGCCCTGCGCGATGTCCGGGGACTGCGCGCCGATCGACACCGACACGCCACAGGAGGCGCCGTCGAAGCCCTTGGCCGACGAGTCGTAGCCGATGTCGAGGACGGCCTCGCGGACCAGGGTGGGGATGTCCGCGTAGGCGGACGTGGTGACCTCGCCGGCCACATGGACCTGACCGGTGGTGATCAGCGTCTCGACCGCGACGCGCGCCGTGGGGTCGTTGCTCAGGATCGCGTCGAGGATCGTGTCGCTGATCCGGTCCGCGATCTTGTCGGGGTGGCCCTCGGTGACGGACTCCGAGGTGAACAAGTGCAGGGACACGGACCCTCCAGGGGAAAGACAGCCGGACCTCGGTTGTCCGGCCAGCGTGGGACCCGCTTCTGCAAACTGACTCGAAGGGCTCTACAGCCCATGCCGCGAGAGCTTCGCGGCGCACGACGAGGCCGCCGCACGCTTGGCGTACGACGGCCTCGACAGGCGCCCACAGGGGCGCGGGAAACTGCGCGACCGGCCACGACCCGGATGGCGCCCCGCAGTCACCGCGACCGCTGTCCGCGGACCTCTATCCGCGCTCTTCCCGCGGCCCCGCGGACACTTCCGGCCCCCTCGGCGAGGGCACGGCGTCGTCGCCGCCGTCCGCCTCGGAGGCACCGTCCTCGCCCTCGGCCCACTCCGGCTTCCGCGCCTGCTTCGGCAGCATGAAGGTGAGCAGGAAGCCGAGGCCGATGATGCCGACCTCGTACCACAGGACGTCACCGGTGGCCTTCGCGTAGCCCTCCTTGCGGGCCTTCTCGGAGGCGTCGGCGAGCGCCTTGCCGACCGGCTTCTCCTGGCCGGCGGGCACCGCCCCGGCGGGGACGATCCGCCGGCACGCGGCGGGCGGCTCGCCGGCGTCCTCGTTCTTGCCGCTCTCCTTGGCGCAGACACGGAAGTTGGCCACGATCGTGTCCTGCGCGGGCGCCGCGACACCCGCCGCGGCCAGGCTCCTGCGCAGCTCCGGCACCGCCGTGTCGGCGCCCGGCACGGCCTGCCCGGCCAGCAGGTTGAAGAACAGCACACCGATGACCGCGACACCGGCCGCGGCACCGAGCTGGTCGGCGGTGCTCAGCACGCCGGAGCCGGAGCCGGCGTGCTCCACCGGGACACCGCCGAGCACGATGTCCACCACCGGCGAGATCACGAAGCCGAGGCCGAGGCCGAGCACGCCCAGCGCGGGCGCCAGGTCCCAGCCGCCGACGCCGGAACCGAAGTGGTCGATGGTGAAGATGAGGGCGACCATGCCGACGCCCATGATCACCATGCCGATGCTCAGCACCTTGCGCCCCATCTTGAGGGCCAGCACCGCCGAGAACGACGAGGTGATCATCGCGCCGAAGGAGAACGGCACGGTCGCGAGGCCGGCCGCCATCGGCGAGAAGCCGAGACCCACCTGGAGATAGAGGGTGAAGGGGAAGAACAGGCCCGCGATGATCGCGAAGAAGCTCAGCATCACCAGCAGGCCGGCCACGAAGGACCGCTCCTTGAAGAGACTCGGCTCCACCAGGGCGGAACCGTCCCGCGCCGCCTTGCGCCGCTCGTACAGGCCGAACACGACGAACAGCGGCACCGAGCAGGCCATCGCGACGAACGACCAGGTGGGCCAGCCGGCCTCCGCGCCCTGCACCAGCGGGTAGAGCAGGGACAGCAGGGCCAGGGTCACCAGGGCGACAC
This sequence comes from Streptomyces sp. NBC_00289, assembly GCF_041435115.1. Taxonomy (NCBI): domain Bacteria; kingdom Bacillati; phylum Actinomycetota; class Actinomycetes; order Kitasatosporales; family Streptomycetaceae; genus Streptomyces; species Streptomyces sp. NBC_00289. The sequence goes on from NZ_CP108046.1 coordinate 6,571,323, forward strand.
CCACCAGGTCCAGGCGCTTGACGTTCGGCGAACGCGACTCGCGCACGAACGCGCCCACCCCGAGCAGGGCGAACAGGCCCACAGGGACGTTTACCAGGAAGATCGGGCGCCACGACCACCCGAAGAGGTCCGCGTCGACGAGCACCCCGCCCAGCACCGGGCCGAGCATCGCGGCCACCCCGGACAGGGCGCCGAACATGCCGAAGACGGCCGCGCGTTCCTTGGGCGGGAAGGCCACCTGGAACACGGACAGCCCCTGTGTCATCACGAGGGCACCGCCCAGGCCCTGGAGCACCCGGGAGGCGATGAGCATCTCCGTGCTCTGGGCCACGCCGCACAGCAGTGACGCGGCCACGAACACGACGATGCCCAGGGAGATCATCCGCTTGCGGCCGAGCATGTCACCGATGCGGCCGACGGTGATCAGGCTGAGCGCGAAGGTGAGCGTGTACGCGGCCGCGACCCACTGGAGCGCCGCCTTGTCGGCGCCCAGGTCGGTCTGCAGCACCGGAAGCGCCACGTTCACGATCGTCGTGTCGATGAGGTCGAGGGCGATGGCGACGAGAATCACTGCGGCGGCGCGCCACCGCTGCGGGTCCGGCACCCCCTCCCCTTCCAGGTACGTCTCCTCAGTTGCGTGCGTCACGGTGCTCTCTCCTCTGTCCGACGGCGCGCTTGCGCCGAGTGTGATCCGTTCCGCTTGAGCGCCGCTCGAGCGCGCCCGCCGACCATTCGCGACGGCAGCGGCACCCGTCGCGCCGGAAGGGAACGCGCAGACATGAGGCTCTACTTGCTGAGGCTGGGCACCATCCCGGGGCTGCAGGCACCGGTGCCCGGCTATCTGATCCGCACCGACGACGGGCGCACCGTGCTGGTCGACACCGGGGCCGCGCCCGGCGGACCCGTCGAGGTCGAGGAGGGCCAGGACGTGGTGTCGGCGCTGGCCCGCCTCGGCGTACGCCCCGAGGACGTCGACATCGTCGTGTGCTCCCACCTCGACCCCGACCACGTGGGCGGCCACGCCGCCTTCCCCGGCGCCGAGTTCGTGATCCAGCGCGCACACCACGAGCTGGCCCGCTCCGGCACCGTGCCGAGGCTGGCCGCCGTCCGGCCGCTGTGGGACGTGCCGGGGCTGCGGTACCGCACCGTCGACGGCGACACCGAACTCCTACCGGGCATCGAACTGGTGGCCTCCGGCGGACATGTGCCGGGCCACCAGTCGGTCCTGGTCCGGCTGGAGCGGACCGGCGCGGTGCTGCTCGCGGTGGACGCCATCCCCATGAGCGCGGCCCTGGACCCCGACGACCGCCCCGTCTTCCCCTTCGACCTGGACGAGAAGGAACTGCGCGAGAGCACCCGCAAGCTCGTGGAGCTGGCGGGCGCCGAGAACGCCCTGATCGTGCACGGCCACGACGCGCAGCAGTGGCGGACCCTGCGCGTGGCGCCCGAGTACTACGACTGACGAGAGGCACCAGGATGACGAGCACCGAAGGCACCGAAGGCACCGAAGGCACCGAACGCACCGAACGCACCGAAGGCACCGAGCGCATCCGCGTGGTCGTGTACCTGCGGGCCCCCGAGGACGGCACGGAGCCGTTGGAGCGGGCCTACCGGGAGATCAGCTGGGTGCGCCCCGACACGGTTCCCGGACTGCTGCGCAGCGAACTGCTGCGTGATGTGGACCGGCCCGACGAGTTCGTGCTGCACGGCGAGTGGGAGAGCCTGGAGGCGTACCGGACCTGGCAGTTCGGTCCGGACCACAAGGACAACCCGTCGGCCCTGCGCTCCTTCCAGGACCGCTCGCGCGGCCGCCACTACGCCGTCTACGGCATCGCGTCCGAGGAGGTGTGAGATCCGGGGTCGGAGGCCGGCGCCCTCCGACCCCGGACCTCGGACGCCGGACGCAGGACCGCCACCCCCGCCCGATGTTCCGGGGCGGGGGTGGCGGTCCCGTGTCAGTCCTGGTCCTCCGTCACCGGCTCCGCCGGTTCCACCGGCGCCTCCCACACGACCAGCATCAGCGCGCCCCGCTCGGTCCGCGGTGCGTGGACGCTGCCGGGGGCCATGACCAGCAGAGAGTTCTTCGGGTGCCGCCCGTCCTCGGTGATCAGTTCGCCGTCGAGGACGAGGATGATCTCGTAGCCGGTGTGGCGGTGTGGGTCGGCGCTCGCGCCCGGGTGGTACCGCACCAGCGAGGCCGCGGGACCGGACGGGCCGGTCTGCTCGGTGGTGTAGAGCGGGAACACCTCGACACCGACCCGGCCGTCGGCGGTCAGCGGCGTGAACCGCAGCCGGTGGACGAGCTCCTCGGGCCGGTCGAGTCCCTCGACGAGCAGCGGAGCCGCCACCGGGACCTGTTGTGCTGACATACCGTCAACTCCTCGCTGGGGATTCGGAAACAGGGGAAGAAGCGGCAGCGCCGGCGGCGATGGACGTACGGCCGAACGGGGCGCCGTACTCCGCCAACCGCTCGCGCACCACGCGCCGTTGGATCTTGCCGGAGGTGGTGCGGGGCAGTCGCTCCGCGAAGCACAGCCGCTCGGGGCGCCCCACCGGCGACAGGGTGCGCTCGGCGAGCTCGAGCAGCAGCCCGGCCAGCGCGGCGTCCGCCGTACGGCCGCTCGCCGGGACGACCACGGCGAGCGGCAGCAGGCCGGCCCGGTCGTCCGGCACCGGCACGACCGCCACCTCGGCGACCGCCGGGTGGGCGCGCAGCGCGGCCTCCGCCTCGTAGGGGGAGACCCGGTGGCCGTGGGACTTGAACACGTCGTCGCGCCGGCCCAGGACCCGGATCCAGCCGTCCGCGTCGCGTTCACCGAGATCGCCGGTCGCGTACCAGCCGCGCCCCAGCGCCTGTTCGGTGCGCTCGGGATCGTCCGGATAGCCGGCCATCACCCCGACCGGCCTGCCCCCGTCCGCGCCCCCGTGACCCGCGGGGTCCCCGTCCGCGCCGAGCTCGACACAGATCTCGCCCGAGCAGACCGCACCCTGCCCGTCCGGCGCACTCGGCAGGCCCGGCGTATCCGGTCCTTCCGGCGCGCCCGGCCCGCTCCGCCGGTCCCACCTGTCCGGCGTACGCGGCCCGCTGGGCCTGTCCGACGTATCCGGCCCGTCCGGCCTGCTCGGCCAGTCCGGCGCAGCTGTACCACCCGGTGCACCCGACCCGTCCCGCCCGTTCCTTGGCCCCGGCGCACCCGGCACCCCCCTCCCGCCCGCCACATCCAGCCGAGCCCCCGTCTCCGGGTCTCGGAGGGTGATGCGGTAGCCGGGTAGGGGGCGGCCGAGGAGGCCGGGGCGGGGGGTGGCGCCCGGGGGAGTGCCGATCAGGGCGGTCGTCTCGGTCTGCCCGTAGCCGTCGCGCACCGCGACGTCCCAGGCGTCCCGGACCGCGTCGGCGAGGTCCGGCGGCAGCGGCTCCCCGGCACTGGTGGCCTCCCGCAACCGCGGTACGCACGAGCCGAGATGGGGGCGCAGCGCCTGCCAGACGCTCGGCGGCGCGCAGAAGGCGGTGGCCCGCAGGCGGTGCAGCAGGCGCGGCAGCGCGGCCGCGTCCACGGCGCCCTCGGGCAGCGCGACGATCGTGGCCTCGGCGTTCCACGGTACGAACAGACTGCTCCAGGAGTGCTTGGCCCAGCCGGGCGAGGAGACGTTGACCTGCCGGTCGCCGGGCAGCAGGCCGTTCCAGTAGAGGCTGGAGAGGTGGCCGGCCGGGTAGCTGAGGTGGGTGTGCGCGACCAGCTTGGGCGCCGAGGTCGTGCCGGAGGTGAAGTAGCAGAACGCCACGTCGTCGGCCGGGGTGGGCCGCTCGGGCACGAACCGGCCGACGGCCCGCTCGCTGCCCCGGTAGTCCGTCCAGCCCGGCGGCACCGGCCGGCCCGGGCCGGGCACCGCGACCCGTGCCCCGGGGACGGTCACACCGTCGAAGGCCGCGGTCGCGGCGGTGCGGCACACCAGGTGGGTGAGGCGCCCGCGGCGGACCCGGTCGGCGGCCTGGGCGGACGTCAGGTCCGGATGGCTGGGCACCACCACGGCCCCGATCTTCAGCGCGGCCAGCAGCACCTCCCACAGCTCGGGCTGGGTGCCGAGAACCACCATCAGCCGGTCGCCGCGTGCCACCCCCAGACCGGCCAGCCAGTTCGCCACCGCGTCGGAGCGGCGGGAGAGTTCGGCGTACGAGACACCGCGCACGCCGCCTTCCGGGTCGGCCAGTTCCAGCGCGGGCCTGTCATTGCCGGCCGCCACCACGTCGAACCACTCCAGCGCCCAGTTGAAGTGCTCCGGCCGCGGCCAGCGGAACAGGGCCGCCGCGGTGTCCGGGTCGGTGCGGTGTCGCAGCAGCAGGTCGCGGGCCGCGCGGAACTCGCGGTGCGCGGGGGTCCACCGGGCGGCCCGGTACGCGTCCTCCGGTACCGGCACCCCGGCCGGCGGTGCCTCGGTGTGTGCGGACATCAGCGCTCTCCCTCGTCGTCGCCCGAGCCGAGCTCGGCCCGCCACCGGGCGCTCAGCACCACCCCGCTCAGGGCCGCGCCGCTCAGCGTCCGGCCACCGGTTCCGGCGCGTGCCCCGGCCAGGGCGTCCCCGGCGATCGCGTCGGCGTCGGCCGTGAACTCGCCCCACACGCCCGGGCGTCCGCTGCCGACCTGGGTGAACCACCGGGTGAACTCGCTGGGAATGCCCAGCACGTACATCCCGTGCTCCGGCCGCCCGTCGGCCCGCACCGGATGGAAGGGCGACCCGGTGACCGTCACGCCGCCGGTGGCGAACTCGGCCCCGTCCGGGCCCCGGTTGACGTACGGCGTCAGCAGGCCCTGGTCGCGCAGCCGGGCCGTCAGGTCGCCGTGCGCCCGCCGCAGGTCGGGCTCGGGTATCCGGGCGTCGATCAGCACGTCCAGCGCGGTGCGGCTGCCGGCGACCTGCGGTGACTCCACGCAGAACCGTCCGGAGTCCGGGTCGGCCCCGTACCGGGCGCCCGGTCCCGCGATCCGCAGCAGCCCGGCGTCCAGCAGGGCGAGGAGCTGACGCAGCCGCACCATGGGCGGCCCGGTGGTGAGCCGGGACACCATCGGCACGAAGTCCCGCAGGAAGTCCTCGCGGTGCGAGTCGGGCGCGAGACCGGCGAAGTCCACCGCCGTGCGCAGCACCCCGCGCACGTCCCGGATGGTGTCCAGGCAGGCCTTCACGGGCCCCTCGGCGTTGCCCTCGTCGGCCAGTTCCAGGTCCCGGCGCAACAACGCGGCCAGTTCGTCCTGGTACGCCGCACGGCTCGGGAACCGGCGCCCGCGGAAGGGCCAGGCCCAATCCTCCAGATCCAGTTCGCGCAGCCCGCGCAGCCCACAGCGGGCGGCGGCTCGGAACACCGTGCCCTGGGGGTCGGGGTCTGCGGCCCGTACCGCCTCCTGGGCCTCGTGCCGGAACCGCTCGGCGATGTCGGGCCCGTAGTCGCGGTGCAGCGCCGTGGCGCAGCGCACCAGCTCCACCTCGGCCAGCAGCCAGGGCAGTACGTCCGCACGGAAGTCGAGCTGTCCGTGGCGGCGCAGGGCGCGGATCCGCTCGCGGGTGAACAGCCGCGGCCGGTAGGTGTGCTGGGGTCCCTTCTGGTTGCGGCCGCGGGCGAGCAGCGGCACCCCGCTGCGCGACCCGGCGACCACGAGCGGCTCCCGGCCGCTCGGCTCGTACCGCAGCCCGCCCCCGTCCGGCACGAACCGGCCGCCGCGCCCGGTGGTGAGGGCGGCGACGACGTCGTAGAAGGACAGGCCGAGGCCGATGACGCCGACCGTGCTGCCGGGTTCGACGTCCGCCAGCGGCATGTCGATCGCCGAGTCGCCGCGCACGTACCGCAGGTGCGGCCGTTCCTCGGCGAAGTCGGCCAGCGCCTGCTGGTCGGGCCGCAGTCCGGGCAGTGGGTGGCCGGTGGTCAGCACCACCCGGTCGGCGCAGAGGCGGCGCCCGTCGCCGAAGGTGAGCAGATACCGTCCGTCGGACTCGCGGGTGAGCGTCTCGACGTACTGACCGGGCAGTCGCCGCAGCCGGAGTGTCTCCGCCGGCAGCGTCTGCTCGATGCGGTCCAGGGCGTAGGCGAGGTACTGCCCGTACAGGGCGCGCGGGGCGCAGGCGTCCGGGGCGGCCCGCTCCGGGTCGACGACCCGCCACCACTCGTACAGCGAGGGGCCCGCTCCGGCGCGGGCGGGACCGGTGTCCGGCGGCCCGGAGAAGATGGTGACCTCGCCGGAGACGGTGTTCATCATCGACCAGTGCGGCTGGCCGGTGCGCCAGATCCGGCCCGGCCCCACCTCGGTGGCGTCGATCGCGCAGACCTCCACCGGGCGCGAGGCCGGCTCCTCGGCCAGCCGGGCCGCCAGCCGCTCCAGCACGGAGGTGCCGCGCGGGCCGGTGCCGACCACCGCGATCCGGTACGGCTCCGGCGGTGCCTCGTCGGGCGGCTGCCCGGGCAGTTCCTCCCAGCCGGAGTCCGGGGCGCCCTCCAGTGCCAGCAGGTCGTGCTGGTCCGCGGTGTAGCGCAGCATCTGCAGCAGCCGGCCCGCGGTGAGGGCACCCGGGGCGGGGCGCGGCGCCCCGGTCCGGCGGGGCAGCGGCAGCCGCCCGGTCCTGGTCCAGCGCAGCCGCCCCTCCCCGTCGATCGCCGCCTGGGTCAGCCCCCGGTTGTCCTCGTGCAGGCAGAACGGCACGTCCAGGATTCCGGCCGCGAACGCGCGGGTCAGCGCGGTGCCCACGTCGTCGTGCAGTTCCAGCGTCGCCTCCACCAGCGCCCGGGCCTCGGCCAGCACCTCACCGGGGTCCACCTCGTGCGCCGTGGGAATCCGGCTGTCGCCGCGGGTACGGACCGCGGTGCGGGCCGCCGCCCGCAGCGAGGCGACGTTCTCGGCGACGGTCGGCAGCCGCACCGCCTCGACCGGGGTCTTCACGATGAGCCGCTGGGCACCGCCGCGCACCGCGAGCTCCGCGCTGCGGTCCATCAGCAGCCGGGCGCCCTGCGGACTGCCCGGGAAGACGCCCATGTACGTGTAGAGCACCAGGTGCCGGTCGACGTGGGCGGGCAGCCACTCGTCGGCGAGCAGCCGCAGCGCGGCGAGCGCCTCCACGTCCTGGCGGGCGTCGGTCTGCTGCGCGTAGCTCAGCGACACACTCGTCGTGCCCTGCTGGACGAAGAACAGCGCCTCCAGCAGGCTCGTCGCCACCAGCAGCGAGGGCGGGCACAGCTGGCCGAGCAGACAGCCGCCGAACGTCTCCAGATGCGCCCGCAGTCCGCGGGCCCGGCTGAGCTCCGCGAACTCCGCAGTCGCCGTACGCCAGTTGGCGACCGACTCGGCGAGCGGGGTGCGGCCGTAGGGCAGGCAGTACGACACCGGGCCGCCCTCGCTCGCGGAGAGACCGGCGGCGGCCATCGCGCGGAAGATGTCCCGCGGCAGCGCCGAGCCGTGCCGCACCTGCACCGCCCGGTCCGCGGCCGCCGCGGCGACCCGGGCGGCGACCTGCGGTCCGTGCGCCACGAGCGGGAAGCCGTTGAGTGCGTCGCCCGCGGCCAGTGCGGCCCGCGCGTGGTCGTGGTCGCCGACCCGCGTGTAGCTGTCCAGCGTGATGGTGCCGACGGTCGGGTAGGGCAGGGAGCACACCGCGCGCAGCCCCGCCGCCATCGCGTCCGGGGCGGCCATCCCCATCCGGGGCTGGACCACGAGGAGGCCCATGGCGGCCGCCCGGTGCACCTGCGTGCCCAGATCGGCGGACGGACGGTCGCTCGACGACTGCTGGGTCATACCGCCCTGCCCTCCGGAGCCCGTTGCGGCAGCGCTCCGAGGATCCGGCCGATCAGCGCGGTGTCCGCGGTGTCCGTGAACACCGCGTCGAAGCCGGCCTCGACGAGCGCCCGCGCGGTCGTGGTGCCGTCGTCGCCGACGATCCCCAGCTTGCCGCCGATGACCGCGGGCGTGTCCCGGGCCACCGGGTCGGCGCGCAGCTTGCGGATCACCCGGGCCCCGTCGAGCTGCCCGTGGCCGTTGACGGTGCTCACGACGAGCAGGTCGGGCCGGATCCGGCGCACGGAGTCGAGCAGCAGCCGGTCGGGTACGCACGGCCCGAGACTGACGACCTCGTGGCCCATCTCCTCCAGCAGCAGCCGGAGGAAGACCAGGTTCCAGGTGTGGGCGTCCGAGGAGACCGTGGACAGCAGGACGCGCCGCCGCCCGTCTCGATGGGCCACCGTCCTCATAGGTGTTCATCTCTCTCTCGTAGGACTGGCGAAGGACTGGCGAAGGGCAGGCGTGGCGTCGGCGGGGGGACCGGCCGACGGGCGGTCAGCGCAGGGTGACCAGCTGCCACATGCCTTCGAAGGCCCGCTTGACGAGCGTCTGGCGGTTGCTGATGAAGGAGGTGAGGAGATAGCGGCCGGGCTGCAGGGAGTGCGCGAAGACCGCGGACGAACCGGGCTGCAGCGGCGTCAGACCGGTGGGCACCCCGGTGAACGGATAGACCGGAGGGTTCTCACCCCTGCGCAGCGCCTCCATGCACGCGGTGACGTCCGCCTCGGTGGCTCCCGCCACGGTCCGCAGGAACATCACCTCGTTGAGCTGCGCCGTGTGGTTGACGACCTGGAACACCCCGGCGGCGGGCAGCGTGCCCGCGGTGAGGTACCGGCCCTGGTCGCCGTCGTCGTACGGCGTGATGACGTGCGGCGCGAGCGGCGGCCGGCCCTGCGGGCGGGTACCGGTCACCTTGAGCGTGCGCACCCGCTCCGGGTGGGCGGGGTCGACGGTGGTGTAGTCGAGCAGGTGATAGGTGCCGGGGGCGAGGACCCAGGTGACCTCCACCGCTCCGCCGGCCGCCGTGACGGCCGGTCCGCCGAAGTACCGTGCCTCGCTGTCGATGAGTTCGAGACCGGCCCGGCGCTCGACCGGATCCTTGGCGGTGGCGGCCTGCCGGTAGTGGGTCAGGAAGCTGTCCAGGGACACCCCGGGCAACAGCCTGACCAGCCCGAGGGGATGCTGCTGCGCCGGGTCCGGCGTGGTGGCCCGCAGGGTGACCACGCCCGCGGGCACCGCGTCCGCGCTCAGTGTCAGACCGTCGGGCGCGGCCACCGCGCCGACCACCGTCCCGGCCTGGTGCCCGTGGCGTCCGGCGGACTCCTGGGCCACCGCCGTGGCGGGCAGCAGCGCCGCCGCGCCGCCCGCCAGCCCGAACAGCAGGCCGCGGCGCCGCAGACCGTGCCCGACGTCCGAGGGTCCCGCACCGCTTGGGTTCGCGTGTATCACCGGTTCCTCCTTAGTTCCGAGGCCCGGATGCTCCGTAGACCGGCTCAAGGGTGGCTTCAGGTCGTATCGAGAGCGGGCGTTCGCCCGTGGCGGAGACGGGGTCCGGCACCCTCCGCCGGCGCGGGCGCCATAGGCGTATTCGAGTGGGCCGCGGAACCCTGCCCGGGTCGTCCGGTCCACCGAAGACACCTGGAGGAGCCCCCATGGACACTGCTGTCGCCGTCGTCACCGGAGCCGGCAGCGGGATCGGCGCCGCCACCGCGCGCCGGCTGGCCGCCACCGGCCACCGGGTCGTGCTGACCGGCCGCCGCAAGGACCGCCTCGAAGCGGTCGCCGCACAGATCACGGAGGCCGGTGGCCAGTGCTCCGTGCACCCCCTCGACGTCACCGACCAGCAGGCCGTACGCGCCTTCGCGGACTGTCTGGAACGGGTCGACGTGCTGGTGAACAACGCGGGCGGGGCGCTCGGCACCGAGTACGTGGCCGTCGCCGACCCGGCCGACTGGTCCGCCATGTTCGAGGTGAACGTCCTCGGCGCGCTGCACGTCACCCAGGCGCTGCTGCCCGCGCTGGTGACCGGCGGCGGCACGGTCGTGGTGCTGTCCTCCACCGCGGGACACGTCACGAGGGCGGCGGCGGATACGCGGCGGCCAAGCACGGAGCGCACGCGCTCGCGGCCACACTGCGGCTGGAACTGTGCGGCGAGCCCGTGCGCGTCGTCGAGATCGCACCCGGTCTGGTGCGCACCGAGGAGTTCGCCCTCAACCGGCTGCGGGGCGACGCCGACGCGGCGGCCCGCGTGTACCGGGGCGTCGAACAGCCCCTGACCGCCGAGGACGTCGCCGACGCCGTGACCTGGGCGGTGACCCGGCCGGCGCACGTCAACGTCGACCTGATGGTGGTCCGCCCGCGCGCCCAGGCGGCCCAGCACAGGGTCCACCGGACGAGCTGAGCGACCGCCCCGCCGACCGGGCCCGGTGTACCGCCGCTCGAGCGGGCGCCTAGCCGGCTGCGGCTGAATATGCGCGAAACCCGGCCGCAGGCGAAGTGCGCAACACGGCCCCAGGCGAAGAAGGAGAGAGCGCGTGCTGACTCGCAGGCAACTGATCAAGGCGGGCGCTGCCACCGGTGTGCTGGCGGCCGCGTCCGGCGCGGGAGCGACGGCTCTGGCCAGGGGGTCCGGCGGCGGGGTCGCCGAGGAGGCCTTCGCCGTACCCCTGAAGCGGGCGCGGGTGCTGCGCCCGCTCGGCGGGGGACGCGGCCGGCACGGTGCGGGCTACGACGTCTACCGGCTGTCCGCCCGCGAGACGGACGTCTCCGTCTTCCCGGGCACCACCACCCGGATGCGGCTGTTCAACGGCGAGCTCGCACCGGTCATCCGGGCCACCCGGGGCCGGCCGGTGGTGATAGAGCAGACCAACGCCCTCGGCGTCCCCTTCTCCATGCACCTGCACGGCGGCCACGTCCCGGCCCGCCACGACGGCCACCCCGACAACGAGGTGCTGCCCGGCGGCAGCCGGGTCTTCAACTACCCCAACGAGCAGCGTGCCGCGACCATGTGGCTGCACGACCACTCGCACCACGCGCACGCCGAGAACGTCTACCTGGGCACGGTGGCCGGCTATCTGCTGACCGACGCGTTCGAGGAGCGGCTGCCGCTGCCCAAGGGCCAGTACGACGTGCCGCTGTACCTGCGGGACGCCAAGTTCGCCGGGGACGGCTCCCTCGTCTACGACATGGACGGCTTCATGGACCGGCCCACCGTGCTGGTCAACGGCCGCCCGCGCCCCTACTTCGAGGTGGCCGCCCGCAAGTACCGGATCCGGCTCACCAACACCTCCAACGAGCGCGCCTTCCTGCTCCGGCTCGGCGAGGGCGACGAGATGACCCACATCGCCACCGACGGGGGCCTGCTGCCCGCGCCGGTGTCCGCCCGGGTCCTGGAGATCTGGCCCGCCGAGCGGCAGGAGGTGGTGATCGACTTCTCCCGCTACCCGGTCGGCTCCCAGGTCGTCCTGAGCAACGCGATCGCCTTCCCCGGTGAACTCCCGGAGGTCATGCGCTTCGACGTGGTGCGCACCGCGCACGACCCGTCCGCGGTACCGGACCGGCTGCGCCCGGTCCCCGACCTCGGCACCCCCACCGTGGAGCGGACCTTCGTGATGTCCTTCGACGCCGCCACGGGGCAACACCTCATCAACGGCAAGCCGTTCGACCCCGAGCGGGTCGACATGCGGCCCCGGCTCGGCACCACGGAGGTGTGGACCGTCCGCAACACCGACACCCAGTTCGGCATCCCGCACTCGCTGCACACCCACCTGGAGCACTTCCAGGTGCTGGACCGCGACGGCGCGGCCCCGGCGCCGGGCGAGGCCGGGCTGAAGGACACCGTCACCGTGATGCCGGGCAAGAGCGTGCGCTTCAAGCTCAGGTTCACCGACTACACGGGCAAGTTCATGTACCACTGCCATCTGCTGGGCCACATGACCATGGGAATGATGGGCCAGATGGAAGTCGTCGACTGACCCAGGCTCCGCACGGCCCGCCGCTCCTCACCGAGACTTCTGGAGGACCGTCTTGTCCGACGACATTTCCGACGACATGCCGGACGCCCCGTCCGGCTACCACCCGGAAGCCGTGTCCGACGACCTCCCGGACGACGACCTGCGCTTCCCGTTCGAGCACCCCCGGCTGTTCGATCCGCCGCCCGAGTGGCAACAGCTGCGCGGGGGCTGCCCGGTGGCCCGCGCACAGCTGCCCACCGGGGACCGGGCGTGGCTGGTGACCCGGTACGAGGACGTGCGCGCCGTACTCAACGACCCCCGGCTCAGCCGCGCGGCCGCCACCCGGCCCGACGCGCCGCGGCTGGGACCGGCCCGGCCCGAGCCGGACTCCATCATGGCGATGGACCCGCCCGACCACACCCGGCTGCGCAGACTGCTCGCCCCGGCTTTCACCGGCCGGCAGGCCGAGCTGTTACGGCCACGGATCGCCCGCACCACCGAGCGGCTGCTCGACGGCATGGCCGAGATCGGGCCGCCCGTCGACCTGGTCGAGCACCTGGCCAGACCGCTGCCCATCATCACCATCTGCGAGCTGCTCGGGGTGCCGGACGACGACCGGGAGTCCTTCAAGGAGTGGACGGACGCGGCACTCACCCTCGCCCCGCACGCGGCGGGCACGGTCACCGGTGCCCGGCAGCGGCTGGCCGACTATCTGCGGCACCTGATCGCCGAGAAGCAGCAGACGCCGGGCGACGACCTGCTCGGCACCCTCATCGCGGCCCGGGACGGGGACCGGCTGCGGCCCGCGGAACTGGTGACGGTCGCCGCCACGCTGATCACCGCCGGCTACCACACGGTCGCCAACTCGCTGTCCAACTCGGTGCTGGCGCTGCTGCGTCATCCCGGGCAGCTCGACCCGCTGCGCGGCGCGGAGTTCCCGGCCGCGGCCGTGGAGGAGCTGCTGCGCTGGACCCCGGGTCCGGTGAGCGGCGGCACCATCAGGATCGCCACCGAGGAGCTGAAGATCGGTTCCACGGTGGTGCGGCCGGGGGAGGCGGTCATCCCGTCGACGGCGTCGGCCAACCGGGACGCGGACATGTTCCCCAGCCCCGATGTTCTCGACCTGGGCCGCGCCGAGAACCGGCACATCGCCTTCGGCCACGGCATCCACCGCTGCCTGGGGGCGCCGCTGGCCCGGGTGGAGCTCCAGGTGGCGTTCGGGGCGCTGCTGCGCCGGTTCCCCGGGCTGCGGCTCGCGGTCGCCGAGGAGGAACTGACCTGGGGGGCCGGGATGATCCGGGGGCTCAGCTCGCTGCCGGTGGCGTGGTGAGCGGTTCCCCGCCGCCGGCCGGTCCGCCGGGCAGCCGGCGGGTCAGGTCCCGCAGCAGCTCGTTGACCCGCTGCGTGAACCCGGCGATGACCTGGAGCTGGTCGTCGTCGTACGACTCCAGTACGGCGGTCATGGCGTCCGCGAGCGGGGCGAAGGCCGCGGCGAGCTCCTGCTCGCGGCGGCCGGTGGAGGCCACGATGACCCGGCGCCGGTCGCCGGGGTCGCGGACCCGCTCGATGAAGCCGGCCTTCTCCATCCGGTCGAGCACGGCGGTGGTCGCCGAGGTGCTCATGCCGGTGATCTCGGCCAGCCGGCCGGCGGTGAGTCGCGGTTCGCTGCGGGCCAGGTCGACGCACTTCATGTCGGTCGGGTTCAGCCCGAACCGTTCGGCGATCGCCTGGTGCAGCAGCTGTCCGCGCCCTCCGTTGTCCCGCACCGCGTCCTCGATCCTCGCGATCAGTTCCGGCCTGCGGTGACCGTGCGGGGTTGACATGACCCACCTCCGGGAGCAAAGTATTTCGACGTATCGAGATTTCCGAAGTATCGAGAATTCCTATCTGTGGGATGAGCTTAGCGGTGAGGGGTGGGCATGAACACAGCTGCGGGTGAGCAGGCGAAGTGGCGCGTCGAAGGAGTCGTCGAGGCGCCCGTGGAGCAGGTCACCGAGGCCCTGCTGAACGTGCGGGAGGGCGCGGCGGGAGTGGACGGCAACGCCCTGGTGCTGGCCGGCGACCACACCCGGGAGAGCGGCGCGGTGACCCTGGAGGGCGGCCCCGACAAGTTCACCGGACGGTTCGGCACCTCCGGTGAGGACTACCTGGAGCTGACCGTCGACCGCGCGGCCGGCGTCGTCGGCGTCCAGACCTGGTTCGGCGGCACGTACACCGTCGAGCCGGCGGACGGGGCGAGCCGGGTGGTGCTGCGGGTCCACAACGTGGTCCCGGGCGCCGGACGCCTGGGCCGCAAGGTCGCCGAGATCGGCATCGAGTCCCGCCTCGAACGCCTCCTGCTGTCCGTCCTGACCGCCCTGTCCACCCGCCTCGGCGCCCCCGCGCCCACCGGAGCCACCGTCAAGTAGCCCCACCCCGGCGCGAATCCGCGCCCCCGATCCACAGCCACCCGGTGTCCAATCCCCCGCGGCACCGGGTGGCTGTGCTGTTGCCGGGCGGACTCGGCGTTTCGGGGCGGGCGGCCGGACTTGGGGTTTCGGGCGGACGGGCGGACTCGGCGTTTCCGGGCAACGCCCGTGCTCTTCACGCCAGTTGGCCGGTTCGAGGCCCATTGCAGTAGCGCGCGAGGCGTGGGTGTGACCCTCTCCGCGACCGTGCGCCGCCTGGCGCCGGGCACGAGGAGGCAACATGAGAACGGACCGAACGGCCCGTGCGCGGGCCACCCGCGGGGCGCTGCTGGGCAGTGCGCTCGCCCTCGTGGCGGTGGGTGCCGTGCCCGGCCCCGCCGCCGGGGCGTCCGCGGCCGACGGCCAGACCGTGCTGGTCAGCGTCGGCCTGGGCGGCGCGCCGGCCAACGGCCCCAGCGAGCGGGCCTCCATCAGCGCCGACGGCCGCCTGGTGGTGTTCACCTCGCACGCGAGCAACCTGGTCCGCGGCGACCACAACGACTGCAGCGACGTGTTCCTGCGCGACCTCACCCGCGGTACGACGGTCCGCGTCGGCCGTGGCGTGGACGGGCGGGAGCCCGACGGCTGCACCGGCATCGACCCGATCATCAGCGCCGACGGCCACTACGCGGTGTACTCCGCCGACTCCACCAACCTGGTCCGCGGGGTCCGTGACGGCCGCTCCCACATCTACCGGACCGATGTGCGGACGGGCGCAACCGTCCTGGTCTCGGCCGCCGCCGACGGCACCCCCGGCAACGGCGACAGCATGCGCCCGACCCTCTCCGCCGACGGGCGCTACGTGGCCTTCGCCACCTCCGCCGACAACGTGATCCCCGGCGACACACCGGCGAGCACCTGGGACACGGTCGTACGCGACATGGCCACCGGCACGACCGTACGCACCAGCGCCGCCGACGACGGCACCCCCGGAGACGCGGCCAGCGACGGCACCCAGCTCAGCGCCGACGGCCGGTACGTCACCTTCTTCTCCAACGCCACCAACCTCGCCGCGGGCGACACCAACAAGAAGGTGGACGAGTTCCTCCGGGACGTCAGGACCGGCCGCACCACCCGGCTGAGCGTCTCGGCCGCCGGGGTCCAGTCCGACCAGATCACCATCGGCGGCACCATCAGCGACGACAACCGTTACGTCGTACTGAACTCGCACGCCACCAACCTCACCGCCGACAGCCCGGGCACCGGCCAGAACCACATCTATCTGCAGGACCTCCAGGAGGGCACGCTGCGGCTCGTCGACAAGGGCGACGACGGCGAGCCCGCACCCGGCGGCACGTTCTGGGCGAGCATCACCGGAGACGGCCGGCACATCCCGATGGCGTCCGCCGGGCCCCACCTGGTGGCCGGCGACACCAACAACGTGCGCGACATCTTCGTCGCGGACCTGCCCGGCGGCGAGCTGCGACGGGTGAGCGTGGGCGCGGGCGGAGCGCAGGCCGACGCCGCGAGCTACTTCCCCGACGCCGACCAGCACGCCGACGCCGTGGTGTTCGCCTCGTTCGCCACCAACCTCGTGACCGGGGACACCAACGGTCAGCCCGACATCTTCGTGCACCGCGAGAAGCCGTGAACAGGCCGTCCGAGCAGCAGACGCAGACGCAGAGAGGGAAGCACATCATGGGGATCACAGTCGGCCGCTACCGGCGCACGACGGCGCTCGCCGTGACCGCGGCGCTGACCCTGGGCGGGCTCGCCGTGGGCATCACCCAGGGCGCCACCGGATCGACGGCGGCCGACCGTACGGTGCCCGGCACCGTCGTGGTCGAGGAGAACGCGCACGGGCGGGTGCTCACCGCCGACCCGTCGGCACGCAACAAGCGCAAGCTCGTCGCGGCCGTCCACGAGCTGCGCGAAGCCCGGCAGCAGCCGGCCGACGAGCCGGCCCCGGCCCCCACGGCCACCGGCGGCGACGGCGGGCACGGCGACCAGTCCGGGTTCCCGGTCCGCGACCAGTGGCTGAACTCGTCGAAGAGCCGCAAGGTCGCGGTACCCGGCGGGGAGGGCACGCTCGCCGCGGCCGGCGCCAGCTACGTGAAGGTGCCGTTCATGGAGTACTACGCCCAGTTCACGGACACCTCCTCCGACGTGTCCTGGCTCGGCAACCGGCCCTTCACCGCCGACAGCATCGAGCACACGGACACCTGGGACGTCGGCTCCGTCGGCGCTCCCTTCTGGGTGGTCGGCGCACCCCAGGGCGCCGCGGTCAAGAGCACCGGCAGCACCGCGGAGGCGTCCTGGACCACCACCGTCCAGGACAACTGGTACAGCGAACACGCCTACGACCAGGTCGCGTTCTACCCGCCCAGCCAGGACGACTACTCCAACGTGTTCCGGATCAGCCACTCGGTCACCGGCACCTTCCAGTTCGGCTCGTCCTTCTACACCGTGACAAGCCGCGACCGGGCCTACAGCTGATGTCCCGGCCCGCCCCACGGCGCCCGGGCCGCACGCGCACGGCAGGACGGCTGGTGGCCTGGACGGCGCTGCTGGCCGTGGCCGGCGCGTGCGGCCCGGCCGGCGCCGGCCAGGCGCCCGGACCCGACGGCGCGTCCGGTCCGGGCGCCGCGGCCGCCGAGCCCGTCCGGATCGACGCGCGCGAACTCCTGCGCGACTCCTGGGTCACCGACGGGCGGTACGGCTGGTTCGTGGACGGCGCCGACACGGCCGGCCGGCCCACCGCGGCCACTCGGACCCCGGCCGCCACCGGGACCACTCCGGCCACGCAGACCGCGGCGGCCGCCGGGAGCGTCCAGTCGGCGTTCTCCCTCTACGAGACCGCCTGGCGACTCCGTATCGCCGCCCTCCCCGGCGTCCGCACCCGGGTGCACGTCGATCCGGACCGGCTGCGGCTGTGGGCCGCGTCCGCCGAGACCGGCCGGCTGGAATCCTCCGGGCTGCCCGCCCTCGCCCAGGTCGACCTGGCGGTGGACGCCCTGCTCACGGCCGGTGGCACGGTCGACCGTGCGGGCGTCGCCCGCACCCTGGAGTCGCTGCGCGACGGCGGCGACTACCGCACCGGGCTGTCCGCGCGCACGCCCGACCCGGGCGGCACGGCCGTGGCCGTCCGCGTCCTGACCCGGTTGGAACTGCCCGTGCCCGAGCCGGTGCGGACCGCCAACTCCCGGGCGCTGAACGCCCTTTCCGCCCAGGACGCGGCCGGCGCGCCCGGCGAGGTGGTGCCGGTGCTGGAGACCGCCGCGGCACTGGACGTGACGGGCGCCGACCGGGACCGCGCGGCCGCACTCGCCGAGGCCGCGGAACGCGCCCTGACCCGCCTCGACGTCGACCCGGTGCGGCTCGCGGCGGAGGCGGCGCTGCGCACCGCGGCCGGCCGACTCGGAGCGCGGCTGCCGCGCTTCGCCGCCTCGGCCTGCGACGGACGGGTGCTGTCCGACGGCGGCATCGGGCTGCCCGGCGCCGGACGCGGCGACCCGCAGGCCACGTACTGGGCGCTGCGGCTCGGCTGCTCCGCCGTCCGCGCACCCGCGCCCGGGGCCCACTCGCGGGCCGGATGGCCGAGCGCGCGGGCCCGGGAATCGGCCCTGAGCGCCTCGGCCGCCGCGATGGCGGTGGCCCGTACCACCGGGCAGACGGCGGAGTTCTCCCGACCGCTGGCCCGCCAGGTACGCGAGGTGTGGTTGCCCCGCACGGACGGGCCCGCGCCGTACGACACGGCGGAACTGGTGGACCGGGTGAACCTGCGGCAGCTCGCCCGCGCGCTGGGCGGCGCCGTGACCCGCGATGTCGCCCGGAACCTGCCGGCGCCGACGCCGCGCGGCATACGGCCGGCCGACGACGCGGGGCTGCTGCTGAGCACCCTGGACGCACGCGGCTCGACGGCGGCGGAGGACGCCCTGTGCGCCCCGGGCTCACCGCTGCGTACCGCGTCCTCCCGCCGTACCGGCGGCTCGATCCTCCGCGCGGCCTGGCTCGCGGCCGCGGCCGACCTGTGCCACGACCCGGCCCTGCGCACCCGCGCCGTGGCGGTCGCCCGCGCCCGGCGCACCGCCGACGCGGTCTACCGGGCCGGCGCGGACCCGTCCTTCGAGGCATCGGTGCTCGGTACGTGGATCGAGCGTCCCGGCACCGACGCGGTCGCCGCCTGGACCCGGGCGGGCCTGTGCCGGGGGGACCGCTGCGCGGAGACCGCCCGCCTCCTGCCGACCACGGACCAGACCCCGCTGCGCACCCTCGCCGCCCTGCTCACCGCCCGCACCGGGCACTACGAGAACCTGTTCCCGGTGTCCTTCTGACCGGCCGACCCCGCCGGTGGAGAGGCCGAAACCCGAACCCGACCGCCGCACACACCCGCGGGGCCCGTCCACTTCGGTGGGCGGGCCCCGCGGGTGTGCGGGCGGGGGAGCGGTGCGGTCCGGCCCGGACCAGACCGGAGGGGTCTGGCCGGGGCCGGAGGGGTACGGCCGGGACCGAGCGGTCTGGCGGGGACCGGAGCGGTCTCGCGGGGACCGGAGCGGTCTGGCCGGGACTGGAGCGGTCCGGAAGCGAACGGCGTGGCCCGGCCGGGGCCGAGTGGTCTGGCCGGGACCCTGTGGTCTGGCCGGGACCGAGCTGTCCGGTCGGGGCCGGAGTGGTCCGGCCGAGACCGGAAAGGGTCCGGCCAGGGACCAAGGTGGTGTGGCCGGGACCCAGTGGCCTGGCCGTGACCGAGCTGTCTGGACGTGAGCGGGGCTGTCCAGCCGGGGCCGAAGTGGTCTGGCCGTGACCGGGGCTGTCCGGTCGGGACCGGAGTGGCCCGGCCGGGGCCGAGCCGTCTGGCCGGGGCCGAGCCGTCCGGCCAGGGCCGAGCCGTCCGGCCAGGACCGAAGCGGCCGTGCCAGGACCGAAGCGGCCGGGACCAGGGATCGAAGCCGTCAGGCCATGACCGGGCGGTCAGGCCATGACCGGGCGGTCAGGCCATGACCGGGCGGTCAGGCCGTGACCAGGGCGGTCAGGCCCTCACCGGCGGTCAAGACAGAACGGCGGTCACGTGCCGATCGAGGGCGCTTCCGTCACGGACGGCGCCCCGGAAGGAGACGTAACCGTCGGGGCGGACCAGGAACAGGGCGCCGGCCTCGGCGCCGAGGGACGCGCGCAGGGCGCCCGACCGGTCGGTGAGGGTGCCGTCCGGGCCCCGTCCACCGGTGACCACGTGCACCGGGACTCCGGCCCGGCCGGCCCCCGCGGCGGCCTCCTTGGCGGCGACTTCGGCGGCGGCCGGATCCGAGGGGTCCTCGGGAAACGCCAGCACGGTCCAGTCCCCCCGGCCGAGCAGCCGGAACAGCCGGTCCGCGCCCCCCTCGGCCTCGACGTCCGGCACCCGGGCGCCGGGACCGGGACCGCCGGCGGCCGGGGCGGTCCCGGCGCTGAGCGGACTGTCCGGATAGGCCAGCGGCAGCCCGGTGTGGCCCGTCCCGGCCTCCCCGGCCCCGGTGAGCCGGGAGCGCAGCAGCTCGAACGGCGGCACCGGGCCGACCCCGCCCCAGTACGTGCGCTCGTTGCGCTCGGCCAGCGCCAGCGCGATCGGCCTGCGCTCCGCCTCGTAGCTGTCCAGCAGCCGCGCGGAGGCCCGGCCCCGGACCACCGCCGCCAGCTTCCAGCCCAGGTTGAACGCGTCCTGCACGCCGGTATTCATGCCCTGCGCGGTCACCGGCATGACGGTGTGCGCGCTGTCGCCGGCCAGCAGGCACCGCCCGGCCCGGTAGCGGCCGGCCACGGCGTTGTACAGCCGTACCCGCCAGTTGAACCGCCCGTCGTGGAAGCGCAGGTCGGACGCGCCGCTGACGCGGCGGACCGCGTCCAGCACCTCGGCGACGTCCGGGTCGCCGGTCCGGGTGGGATCGGGGTCCGCCACACCGGCGTAGAACCGGTGCCGTCCGTCGGGCAGCGGGGCGGTGCCGAGTGAGCCCGCCTCGCTCAGGAACAGGTGGCAGTGCGCCGGGTCGCCCGGCAGCGAGCCGGTCCAGCGGGCGTCGATCTGCAGCAGCTGGGTGCCGGGGCAGGACCGCTTCTCCCAGCTCCCCCCGATCGCGTCACGCACGGTGCTGTGCGGGCCCTGCGCGCCCACCACCCAGCCGGCCCGCACCGTGTGCCGGGTGCCGTCGGCGCCGGTCAGCCGGACCGTGACCCGGGCCGGCCCCTGTTCGAGGGCGACCGCGGTCAGGCCCCGCTCGACCTGTACGCCGAGTCCGGCCAGGTGCCGGGTGAGCATCTCCTCCGTCTGCGACTGTCCGATCAGCAGGGGCCGCGGATACCGGGTGCCCGGCTGGTCGGCGGGCCTGACCAGCGGCGGCAGCCCGGCGAAGTGGTGGGTGCGGTGGGTGTAGTCGACCCCGGAGTCCAGGTAGGCGCCCACCGGCAGGCCCATGAGGTCGAAGACCTCCAGGGTCCGCTGCCACACCGTGCAGGCCCGGGTCCCGGGGCGCGGTTCGACGCGCCGGTCCACGATCCGCACGCGCACTCCGCGCCGGGCCAGTTCGATCGCGGTGCACAGGCCGACCGGCCCGGCACCGACCACCAGCACCTCGGGATCGGTGTCCGCGGCGGCACTCACGCGCGCTCCCACAGGAGCAGCGAGTGGTGGGACGGGAGCCGGGTGATGCCCGCCGGCCGCAGACCCGCCTCGGCGGCGAGGGCGGTGAACTCCTCGACCGTGCGCTCCCGGCCCTTGTTGAACACCAGCATCCGCAGGTCGTACTCGGTGTTGAGCTGCTTGCCCTCGTCCTCGGCGATGACCCGCTCGACGACCACGACCCGGCCGCCCGCGGGCAGCGCCTCGGCGCACCGGGCGAGGATCGCCACGGACTCCTTGTCGTCCCAGTCGTGCAGGATCTGGCTCAGGACGTAGAGGTCGGCGCCCGCGGGCAGCGGGTCGAAGAAGGACTGCCCGACCACCTCGGTGCGCTCGGTGAGCCCGGCGGCCGCGAACCGTTCGGCCCCGCCCTCGACCGTGCCGGGCAGGTCCACCAGGGTGCCGGCGGAGTCGGGCGCGGTCCGCAGGATCGCCTCGAGGAGCGCGCCCGTGCCGCCGCCGACGTCGGCGATCCGGCGCGCCTCGTGCCAGGGGTGGGCGCCGGCGACCTCGGGGGCGAGGCGGCCCTGGACGGCGGCCATCTGGGCGTTGAAGGAGTCGGTGAGTTCGGGCTGCCGCTCCAGGTCGTCCCAGAAGGGGACGCCGAAGACCGCGTCGTAGCCGGGCTCGCCGGTGCGCACGGCGTGCAGCAGTCCGCCGCAGGCGGCCAGGTCGATCCGGCCGCTGGCGCCCTCCAGGTCCAGCCAGTGCCGCATCCGTGAGGGGTGCGCGTCGAGCAGCAGGCGCGAGGTGGCGGTGAGGCCGTACACGCCCGGCTCGTCCTCGCTGAAGACGTCGCGGCAGGCGAGGAACCGCAGCAGCCGGCCCAGCGAGCCCGCCTCGGTCGACGTCCTCTCCGCCAGCTCGTCGCGGGTGTGCGCACCCGCCTCGATGTGGTCGGCGATGCGCAGCGTGGCCGCCACGCGCACCGCGATGGGGGTGAACACGTCGACGAAGGCCGGACGCCCGCCCGGCCCCCGTCGCGTGGGCTGCTGCGTGTGCTCCGTGTGCGTGTCGATGGCAATGCACCTCTTCCGAAAGTCCCGTGTGCTCCTCGGGCGGTGCGCCGATGGTCCTGACGACGCCTCGACGGGCGCTCAAGCGCGGCTGGCGCTGCGGGTGCGGGCGGTCTGGAAGCGGTCTGCGGGCGGTCCGCAGGGCGGTCTGCGGGACCGGACAAGGGGCGGATGCGCGGCCGGGGTTGACACCCCCACCACTATCTCTCTAAATTAGAGATGCACGGAAAGAGAGAAGAACGAAATTAGAGCGTTCAACGACGCGGCCCGTACCCGCGGCCCGCCGCCGACCGAAGGAGAACCGACATGAACACCACCCACGAGACCCGCGTCGCCGGCCTCGACGCCCGCGCCGTCCTGGCCGGACTCGCCGCCCGCTGGGACGCCGCCGACGGACCGGGCTACGGCGAGCTCTTCACCCCGGACGCCACCTACGTGCAGTTCAACGGCGTCCTGCTGAACGGCCGCCAGGAGATCGCGGACATGCACGACCTGATGTTCCGCACCATGCTCTACGGCACCCGGCTGGTGACCCACGAGATCGAGAGCGTCCGCCCGGCCGGCGAGGACCGCGCCGTCGTGGTCTCCACCGGTGCCGCGCTCTACCCCTGGCAGAAGCAGGTCACGCCCAAGCGGTTGTCGAGGCAGACCCTGATCCTGGAGCGGGTGGACGGACGGTGGCTGGTCGCCGGCTTCCAGAACAGCCGTATCAAGCCGTTCCCCACCAGCGGACCCCTGTTCGACGTGGCGAGCAAGGCTGTCCGACTGCGCGTCGAGCGCTCCCGGCGCGCCGCCTGAACCACGGCCGCCGTACGGACGCGTGACGGCGGACGCGCAAGTACGCTGGCCGGAACCGAACGGCAGAGAGGCAACGCGACGATGCGACCGCACAGCGAAGAGGACCGCTCCCTCGGCACCCTCATGTCGCTGGCCACGGCCCTGCGGGTGCAGGCGGCCAGGACGGTTCTCTTCCAGTCCGCGGTGGCCCAGTCGGTGGGGCTCAACGCCACCGACTTCAACTGCCTCAGCCTGCTCGACCTGGAAGGCCCCATGACGCCCGGTCAGCTCGCCGAGCGCGCCGGACTGAGCCGCGGCGGAGCCATCACCACGGTGATAGACCGCCTCCAGAAGGCCGGATTCGTCCGCCGTAGGCCCGACGCCGGGGACCGCAGACGCGTCATCGTGGAAACCGTCCCCGAGGCCTTCGCCGAACGCGTCGACACCGTCTTCACCGACTACCGGGCGGCACTCGGCAAGCTCCTGTCCGAACTCACCCCCGAACAGCAGGAACTGCTGCTCGACCTGACCAACCGCGGCAACGAGATCTTCCACGCCGAGACCCTGCGGCTCCAGGCACGGGCCTGACGGCCTGCCCCACCGCCGCACTAGCGCGTCACGTCACACTCCGGGCGCCCGGCAGCACCACCCGCCGGACATCGCGACCCGGATGAGGTGACCTGCCGTGCTGACCGCCCACTACTCGATCCCGCTGCCCGCCGACTACGACATGAACGTCATCCACCGACGGGTGACGGACCGCTCGGCCCCCTGGGACGCGCGGACCGGGCTGCTCCTGAAGGCGTTCTGCGTCACGGACGCCGCGGACGGCGGCCACAACAGCTACGCCCCCTTCTACGTCTGGGCCGAACCGCACGAGTTCGGCCGCTTCCTCACCGGCGCCGAGTACGCGGGACTCTGCGCCGCCTTCGGACCGGTGCCCGTGCGAACCGGCACCGTCCTGCAGTGTGGCATCGGCTCCGGCCCCGCCGGACACCTCGTCAGCGAGAGCGAGCCGCTCGGGTCCGTCACGGACCTGCGCGACACCGTCCGCGCGGAGACGGAGCGACACCGTGCCGTCCTGGCCGACCCGTCCGTCCACACGCACGTCGTGGACCTCGACCCGGCCACGATGACGCTCACCCGGCGCACGCTCCTGCGCGCCGGGGCCGAGACCCCCCGGCCGAAGAACGGCGAACGGGTCCTGCGCGTGCTGCACCTGTCCCAACCCCCGCACACCACCACCGGCTGACGCCCCGTCACACCGCGGCCGGCTCGAGCGACGCTCAAGCCGTACCCGACACCGTTGTGACACCTCTGGGCGCACTGTCTCAACAAGGAGTGCATGGTGACCACTACTCCGGTCCGGGGCGACACCCCCACCACGCCGCCACCCCCACACAGCCGCTCCGTCCTCGAGCGCACCGCCGGCTTCGCCCAGCACCACCGATGGACGGCCCTGCTGCTGTGGGTCGTCGTCCTGTTCGGTGTCTGGGGCGCGGCCTCCGCCGTCGGCGACGGCTACCGCGACGACTTCTCCCTGCCCGGCACCGAGACCCAGCAGGCGCTGGAGACCATGGAGAAGCACGGCTCCGCACAGGCCGGCGACACCCTCGAAATCGTGCTCCACGACCGGCAGGGCCTGACCGGCGCCGACACCCGCGGCCGGGTCACGGCCATGCTGGGCAAGGTGGCGAAGCTGCCCGAGGTCGCCGAGGTGCGCAGCCCCTACGACGACCAGCAGGCCGTCTCCCAGGACGGCACCGTCGGCTACGCCACCGTCGTCCTCGACGGCAAGTCCGAGGACCTGGCCAAGGAGGACACCCAGCGGATCTACGACACCGCCCGCACCGCGCGGTCGAACGCCCTCACGGTCGAACTCGGCGGCGACGCGGCACGCAAGCTCGCCGAGCCGGAGGGCGGCGCCGCCGAGGGCATCGGCATGCTCGCCGCGCTGGTCATCCTCGGCCTGATGTTCGGCACCGTCATCGCGGCCGGACTGCCGGTCATCGCCGCTCTGTTCGCCGTCGGCAGCACCCTCGGCGTGATCATCCTGCTCTCGCACGTCTTCACGATCGCCAGCTACACGCCGTACATCATGATGCTCGTCGGCCTCGGCGTCGGCATCGACTATGCCCTGCTGATCTTCGCCCGCTATCGGGCCGAGCTGGTGCGCGGCGCGTCCCCCGACGAAGCGGGCCGACGCGCCCTCGACCTCGCGGGCCGCACCGTGTTCTTCGCCGGGTGCACCGTCATCGTGGCCCTGCTGGGCCTGGTCGCCCTCGGCCTCGGCTCCCTCCAGGGCACCGCCGTCGCCGTGGCGCTCACCGTCCTGGTGACCATGATCGCCTCGCTCACCCTGCTGCCGGCGCTGCTCGCCCTGTTCGGCAAGCGCTTCGCCCGGCAGTTCACCGCCAAGGCGCGCAAGCGCACCGCGAAGGGCAAGCCGATCGAGGGCGGGGACCGCTGGCGCGCCTGGGCCGGGCTGGTGCAACGCCGGCCGCTGGTCTCCCTGCTGCTGGCCGTCGCCGCACTCGGGGCACTGGCCGCCCCCGCGCTCGACCTGCGGCTCGGCTTCGCCGACGCGGGCAACGACGCGGCCGGCACCACCAGCCGCGAGGCCTACGACCTGCTCGCCGACGGCTTCGGACCCGGGTTCAACGGCCCGCTGGTCGTGGTCACCGAGGGCGGCGACAAGGCGGGCGCGGCGCTCTCGCAGAAGCTCAACGACACCAAGGGCATCGCCGCCGCCACCGGCCCGATCCCCTCCCAGGACGGCAAGGCGGCCACCGTCATCGCCTTCCCCGACTCGTCGCCCCAGGACGAGCGCACCACGGAACTGGTGCACACCCTGCGCGACGACGTCCTCGTCCAGTTGCGCGAGGAGACCGGCGCCCGCTACCTGGTGGGCGGCTCCACCACGGCCGTCATCGACTACGCCGACACCGTCTCCTCGCGGATGCCCCTGTTCATCGCCATCGTGGTCGGCCTGTCCCTGCTGATCCTCGTCCTGGTGTTCCGCTCGGTGCTGGTGCCGCTCAAGGCGGCGCTGCTCAACCTGCTGAGCATCGGAGCGGCGTTGGGCGCCATGACGCTGGTGTTCCAGAAGGGCATGTTCGGCCTGGAGCCCGGCCCGATCGAGGCGTACCTGCCGATCATGATCTTCGCCATCGTCTTCGGCCTCTCCATGGACTACGAGATCTTCCTGGTCTCCCGCATCCGCGAGGAGTGGACCCGCAGCCGCGACGCCACGGTGGCGATCCGTGAGGGCCTCGCCCACACCGGCTCGGTCGTCGTGGCCGCGGGCGCGATCATGGTCGCCGTCTTCGGTGCCTTCATCCTCGGCGGCGACCGGATGCTCCAGCAGTTCGGCTTCGGCATGGCCGTCGCGGTCTTCGTCGACGCCGTGGTCATCCGCTGCCTGATCGTCCCGGCCGCCCTCCAGCTGATGGGCCGCCACGCCTGGTGGATCCCGGCAGGCCTGGACCGCCGGCTGCCGAGGGTGGACATCGAGAAGCACGGCTGACACGGCTGACACGGCTGACTGACGTACGAACGCCGTACCAGGCGGCCGTACGACACGGCCACGGCCGTACCCGAACCGGAGCCCGGGCGCCCCTGACAGCGCCCGGGCTTCCGTCGTGCCGGGTGGACGCCTCAGCCATCGGCCGCGCTCGCCCGCCGCCGTGGCCGCTGCCGTGGCGACTGCCGCGACCGCCTCGCCGGCGGGCGAGCGGGGCGCGAGCGGATCGCGAGGGACAGGGCGTTCCCTGAGGGGGTGAGGCGGAACGGCGACCGGTTCGAGGGCACCGGAGACCGGACCGACCCCCCGGGCCACGCGACGGTGCACACCGCCGCACGCCACCCGCGGTCCGCCCCGTCCCCTCACCCCCGTGGCGCCCGGCGGCTCCTCCCTGCCGGGCGCCACGCGCCGCCCGCCGCGACGGTCATGTGGTCCGTGCCGCCCGCGCCGTCCCCGCCCGCCGCACCTATCGGTCTTCGGGGAACCGCACGGCACCCGGCCACCGGCCTCCGCCCACGAAGCCCAGCCGCGGGGGCAGCCCACATCCCGGCCCCGCCGCCCCCTCCCGCGCCCGTTCCGAACACCGGCCCCTGCCCTTCGGCGGTACCGCCGTACCGCGCCCGCCGCCGTCCCGCCGTCCCGCCGTACCGCGCCCGCTGCCGTACCGCCGCACCGCGCCCGCCGCCGCCCCCTGCCCGAGTGTTTCTCGACCGGTCGTCGAAAGAGCGCGGCGAGCCTCGCTCTGTGCCCGTCTGACGTCCGCACGGAGGAGCCATGGCCGCCCCGCCCCAACCGCCCACCGCCGACCCGCGGTCCGGCGCGACCGGCACCGCACCCGGTGTCGTAGCCGACCCGCTCGAGAGCGCCGCCCGGCGCACCGGCCTGCTGGGCCGGCCGCGCTGGTTCACCACCCTTTTCGGCACCGACATCTGGGAGCGTTTCAGCTTCTACGGGATGACCGCGATCCTCGTCCTGTACGCGACGGAGGACACCGACCGCGGCGGCCTCGGCATGTCGACCGGCGACGCGACGCTGCTGCACGGCCTGTACATGGCCGCGGTCTTCCTGGCCTCCGTGCCCGGCGGCTGGATCGGCGACCGCGTCCTGGGCGCGCGGCGTGCCGTGCTGCACGGCGGCGTCCTGATCACCGCCGGCCATCTGTCGATGGCCGTGCCCGTCACCGGTTCCCTCTACCCGGGCCTGCTGCTGATCGCCTGCGGCACGGGGCTGCTGAAGCCCAACATGGCCAGTCTGCTGAGCGCGTTCTACGACCGCGAGGACCGGGCGGGACGCGACGCGGGCTTCGCCGTCTTCTACATGAGCGTCCAGGTCAGCGCCCTGCTCGCGCCGATCGTGGTGGGCGCGCTGGGCGAGGGGGTGAACTGGCACCTCGGCTTCGGTGCCGCCGCCGTCGGCATGGCCGCCGGACTGTTCCAGTACGTCCGCGGCTCCCGGCACTTCGGTGACACGGGCGCCGCCCCGGAGCGATTCGCCACACCGGCCGAACGGACCCGGGTCCTGCGGACCGGCCTCGCCGCCGTCACCCTCGCCGTCCTCGTCTACGGCACCGACGCCGCCCTCGGCACCTTCCGCATCGCCCACCTCATGGCGCTGTTCGGCCTGCTGTGTGTGGTGGCGCCGGTGATCTGCTTCTGGCGGCTGCTCCGCAACCCGCTGCTGACCGCCGTCGAACGTGTCCGCGTACGCACCTACATCTGGCTGTTCCTCGCCTCGGCCGTGTTCTGGGCGCTGTTCCTGCAGGGCGGCTCGGCCTTCGCGCTGTTCGCCAAGCACGCCACCGACCGCGAGGTGTTCGGCCGAACGGTGCCCGCCAGCTGGTTCCAGGCGGCGGTGCCGCTGTTCGTCCTCGTCCTGGCGCCGCTGTTCGCGTCGGTGTGGACCCGCGCGGGCGAACGGGTGCCGACGGCGGTCAAGTACGCGGTCGGCATGGCGGCCACGGCCGCCGCCTACCTGGTGATGGCCTCGGCCGCGACGCGGGCGGCCGACGGCGTCCGGGTGTCACCGCTGTGGCTGCTGCTGGCCTTCCTGCTGCTGGCCGCCGGCGAGGTCTCCTTCGCGCCGGTCGGGATGAGCGCCTCCACGGCGATCGCCCCGGCCACGTTCGTCAGCCAGATGGTCGCCCTGTTCTGGCTGGCCGGCGCGCTGGGCGGGGGCATCGGCGGCAACGCCCTGAAGGTCTCCGGCGACCGTGTGCCCGGCCCCGGCTACTTCCTCGCCCTGGGCGCCGCGGCCCTCGTGACCGGCACGGCCCTGCTCGTCTGGCGCCGCTCGCTCACCCGCCGCCTGGGAGTCTGACCCGCGGCGGCATCCGCGCAAACCGGCTGTCCGTCGGCCCGCCGTCCGTCTGCCTGGGTCGTTCGTCTGCCCGGCTGTCCGTCTGCCCGGCTCGTCCGTCCGTCCGTCCGCCCGCCCGTCCGCCCGTCCGCCCGTCCGTCCGGTCAGGACAGCGGACGGCCGAGCAGATGGACGGTCCGCAGGACGACCGCGGCGGACAGCACCAGCAGGTGGTAGCCGATCAGCGCGTACAGACCCGGTCCGCCGGCCGTCGCCGGACCCCCGTCCATGCCCAGCAGCTGTACGCCGAGGACCCCGAAGAAGATCCCGAACATCGCCAGCATCACCCGGCTGAGCAGGTCGCCGATCACCCGCCGGTCGCGCGCGTCCGCGAGCAGCCGTACGTTGACGCCGAGCCGCCCCTCCTCCAGGGCTCCGCCGATCCGGTTCAGGCGCCGGGGGAGGCGGCGCAGCACCGGCATCAGGGCGAGCAGTTCGTCACGTGCCGTGTCCCGCAGGGTCGCGGGCTCCAGCTGCCGGGCGAAGCGGGCCGCGGCGTACTCGCGCGAAGCGGCCAGGATGTCGAACCCCTCCGCCGTACGGCACAGCGTGCCCTCCAGCGTGGCCAGGGCCCGGAACACGGCCGCGATCTCGGGCGGGACGGCCAGCCGGAAGTCGGCCACGAGCCGGAACAGATCGGTGAACATCCGTACGTCGGGGGTCGCGCCCCGGCCCAGGTGGCGGCCGCTGAACTGGCCGAGCGCCCGCTGCAGCCGCTGCTCGTCCACCTCCTCGGGCCGGTCGGTGACCTCCAGCAGCGCGTCGTGGAGCGCGGCCGGGTCACCCCGGTCCACGGCGACGAACAACCCCGCCATGGCGGCCCGCAGCCCGGCGTCCAGCCGGCCCACCGAGCCGAAGTCGAGCAGTGCCGGACTGCCGTCGGGCAGGACCAGGATGTTGCCCGGGTGCGGATCGGCGTGGAAGACACCGTCGTACACGATCTGGTCGAGGAAGGCGGTGAGCAGGGTGTGCGCGAGCTTCCCGCCCTGGCCGGGGTCGGTGTCCCGGACCTGGCCGAGCGGCACCCCGTCGATCCGGCCGAGCACCAGCACCCGTTCGGTGCTCAGCTCCTCGTACAGCGCGGGCAGCGTCACGCTGTGGTCGCGACGCGCCTCGGCGGCCCGCCGTACGGCGGTCAGGTTGCGTGCTTCGGCCCGGAAGTCCAGCTCCTCGCGCAACGCCTCGGCGAACCCGTCGGCGAGCTCGGTCAGGCCGAGCCCGCGCCCCCACTCGGTGCGCCGCCGCAGGGTCCGCGCCAGCCGCGCGACGATGTCCAGGTCGCACTCCACGGCCTCACGGATGCCGGGCCGCTGCACCTTCACGACGACGCGGCTGCCGTCATGCAGTTCGGCGGCGTGCACCTGGGCGATGGAGGCGGCGGCGAGCGGCTCGCGTTCGAAGCGTGCGAACACCTCGGTGGGGGGCGCGCCAAGACTCTCCAGCAGTACGGCCTCCACCTGCGGCCAGGGAGCGGGCGGCACCCGGTCCTGCAGCCGGCTCAGCTCAGTGACGTACGGCTCGGGCAGCAGATCGCGCCGGGTGGACAGCACCTGGCCGAGCTTCACGAACGTGGTGCCGCCCGCCTGGAGCGCCCCGTGCAGCTCCCGGGCGAGCCGCTCGTGCCGCAGGCCGCCGCCGCTTCTGGTGCGGCCGGTCAGATACGGGCCGAGGCCGTGCCGGCCGAGCAGGGACACGATCTCGGAGTAGCGCCGGGCGCGGGCCAGCCGAGCCCGCACCGCCCGCGCCCGGGACAGCAGCCCCGGGCCGCCCGCCGGCAGCACCAGTTCGAGCACCACCAGACACACCATCGCGGACAGCAGACCCGTCCCCAGCATCAGCGGGAACAGCGCGGCGCGCCGCGCTGGATCCTGCATCTGCCCGCCGAGCGTCGCGCCCGACACGGAGATCCCCACCACCGAGGCGACCGCGACCCGCAGCACCCCGGCGTTCACCCCGAGCAGCCGCCGCCCCAGCAGAGCCGGAAGCACCAGCACGACGATCCCACCACCGACCCCGATCAACCACATACCGGGCAGCGTAATGAACAGCCGTGCCAAGAAGGGGAGTTGAACTCGACCCCCACCGGAGCCCGACTCGACAACGCGAGACCACCCGTGTGAATCAAGATCCACCGAATCCCTTGCGCTGTCGCCTCTACCCGGGGCGGAGCCCGCCACCGGCCTTCGGTCGCAGGACTGGACCCGGGCTCCGCGATCACGCGCGTCGGCGGGTGCGGACAACCCGCCCGGCATGCCCGCCATTCGTCCTGACCGTGTGTGACATGCCGCATGTGGCGTAATGGACTCCTCGAGTTGGTTGGCCGCGTCACTCTGTGCGGGTTGATCACGGCCGTCTCGGGAGCTCGAATGTACGGACCAGGTGACGGGGCGAGCGCGCGCCGTGGCCGCCGGCGGATCCGCGGACGTCGGGGCGGGCGCTGGATCCGTGGCACGAGATGAGAAGGAAGACGGTGGCCGAGACTTTGAAGACGCCGGTGCGGGGGTTCGGCTGTGGCGGAAGGTGATGGGCGGCCCGACAAGGGCATGGTGGACCGGTCGGAAGGGTTCGGTGAGCGGCTGCTGGGGGTGCTGTTGGATCGGGCACACGAGATGCCGCCCCAGCTGATCGCCCCGCTGATCGCGGAAGAGGTGGCCAGGGTCGGCGGCCGCGACGTCTCGATCCTGCTGCAGGACTACGGCCAGTTGGTGCTGGTGCCGCTACCGGGTCGGCGGCTGATGGTCGGCGAGCCTGAGTCGATCGACGACTCTCCCGCAGGCAGGGCCTTCCTGTACGCGACCGTTGCCGAGGTGCCCCAGGCCGACGGCGTCCGGATGTATCTGCCCTTGCTGGACGGCAGCGACCAGGTGGGCGTGATGGCCCTCACCCTGGACACCGTCGTCGACGACGACCGGCGGCTGCTGCGCAGACTCGCCGGCCTGGTCGCTGACTTGCTGGTCACCAAGCACAGCTACACCGATCAGTTCTTCCTCGCCCGGCGCCGCGAACCGATGAGCGTGGCCGCGGAGATCCAGTGGTCCCTGCTGCCGCCGCTGGCGATGTCCACCCCGCAGGTCGCGGTGGCCGGAATCCTGGAGCCCGCCTACAACGTCGCGGGCGACAGCTTCGACTACGCCCTCAACGAAGACATCCTGCACGTGGCCATGGTCGACGCGATGGGCCACGGCCTGGACGCCGCCACCATGGCGACCGTCGCCGTCGGGGCCTACCGGCACGCCAGACGTGCCGACGTCGGCCTGTCCGAGATCTACGCGTTCATGGACCGGGCCATCGCCAAGCAGTTCGGGCCCGACCACTTCGTCACCGCGCAGATGATGCGTCTGAACATCGCGACGGGTCACCTGCAGTGGGTCAACGCCGGCCACCCCGCGCCGCTGCTGATCCGCGACAGACGGGTCGTGCGCCAGTTGGCGGGCCCGACCACCTTGCCGGTCGGCTTCGGAGGTGAAGATCCCCGGATCAGCCGGCAGACGCTGCGACGCGGCGACCGGGTGCTGTGCTTCACCGACGGCCTGATCGAGGAGCACGAGGCGGGCGAGGAACAGTTCGGTAGCTCATCCACTGGGTCAACCGCATCGAACAGGGGGAGATGGGAGTACGAGCGGTGGTGCGCTCACTCTCCCATGCCCTCAAGCGGCAACGGGGCGGCCGCACCAGCGACGACGCGACCCTCTTCCTGATCGAATGGCGCGGGGGCGCAGTCGACCACCTCGCCGTCCTGGAGTGAGCCGACAGCACGAGTGGGGAGAGTGGTTCCGGCGGCCTCCGGCCTCGGGGGCGGCCGACGACGCGGGTTCGACGACGGCTTGCCCCGGTTGTTTCTCGCGGTCGGTGGGGTGTCGTAGGAGTGGGGACCGCTGCTCTCCGCAGCCTGTGCGGTGAGCCGGCTGATCACACGAGTGGCCGCAACGGTCAGAATCAGTAGGGCGCTGCAGGCCACGGCGGTGACCATGACGCTCATTTCGCCGAGACCAGGCGGCACGGCCGGGCGCCCGCTGCCCGGTAGGAGGAGGCGGCATCCCGGTCCTCCCAGGTGTCCTCGGAACCCCTGTCCCGGTCGGCATGGGAACTGTCGTGGAGAGCGTTTTCCGCTGCCATGAGCGCGCTCGCCGTCGTCGGAGGGCGGGCGCTGTCGCTTGCGGCGGCCATCAGGCGGGCGGCTGCGGGGGCGCTGGCCTCCGGTGGTATCACCAGCAGGTTCCAACTGCCCGTGGTGTGGGACAGCAGCAGAATCTTGTGGGGGTCGAGCTCCGTCGTGAACCAACCGACTCTCACCCCCAGACCGTTGACGGAGACCTTGCTCGGGAGGGCGGGCCAGTACGTCGGGTTGACAGCGATCCGGGTGATCCGTCCGGACAACGGGTCCAGTACGTCGGCCAGAGCGGAGAGTTCGTGCGTCAGGTCCCGGGAGCGGGGCCACCAGGCACCGTCGAGCGGCCCTCGGGACGTGCTCACGGCTTTCAGTGCGAGGCGAGCGGTCGGAGCTCTGAACGGCACGATCCGCAGCGGGGGTTGGTCGGTGGTCGCGGACATCGCGCGCACCTGTCTCCCGGCCGCTGCTCGGGGCGCGGCCCGGTGTCGTCACTCGCCGAGAACGACACAGGCATGGCGGCCGGTGTGCGAAATACTCTCGATGCCTCCACGCTACTCCCGCAGCGCGTCGAACGGGCCCCGGGCGAGGCGCCGGTATCCAGACCAGCGTCACATGCCTGCCGCCCGAATCGGCACCCGGCCGATGGCGGCCTCCGCGTGTGAAGAGGTGTGCCGGGCGTCGTGTCCGCCTTCGGAGTCCCAGACCGTTTCCCGGGCCGAGTCCCATGCGGCGGCCTCGTCGGCCGTGCCGAAGAGCACGGCCTCCTGGATCAGACCGCTCGCGGTGAGTTGTCGGGTGGGGTCGGTGGCTGTGGTCATCAGCCGGGCCGCCGTGACGGCGTCGGTCTCGGGCGGGATCACCAGCAGGTCCCAGCGGCCGGCGGTATAGGAGAGCAGCAGCAGCTTGTTCGGGTCCTGCTCGGCCTTGAACCAGCCGACCTTCACCACATGGCCCTGGACGGGAATGTTGCGGGGGATGACCGGCCAGAACGTGGGATTCACGGTGACGCGGGTGATCCGCCCCCACAGCGGGTCCAAAACCGCGGTGAGCGCGGGCAGTTCGGCCGTCAGGTCGCGGGAGCGCGGCCACCATGCGCCGTCGATCAGCGCGGGGGAAGTGCCGGGCGGCGCCAGCTGCAGCCGGAGAGGTGGTGGTGAAGAAGGGGAGATCCGGTCTTCGGCCGCGGGCTTGTCGAACGTGGTTGCGGTCATCACGCGGACCCTGCCCCCGGGCCGGCCAGGACCGGCCCGGTGTCGTGAATCGCCGGGGACGGCACGGGCATCGAAGCCGGTGTACGAAGTACCCTCGGTATCTCCACGATACTCCTGGACAGGGGTCGATGGCCGGTTGCCGTGGCGCGAGTTCCACGGCGTGCCGGGACATGGGTGCCCGTTGCCCGCCGTCAGCGGATGGAGTGACGGCCGGCGCGCCGGGACCATCGGACGGAGGCGACGGCCACGTCGGCCGCGAGAACCACGACGCCGATGACCAGCAGATATCCCAGACCCTCGGCCGCCACGCCGACGATTCCCAGGAAAACGGCCACGAGGACGAGGAGAAGGAAGAGCACCATCGCCTGAACGCCTCCCTTGGACTGGACCGGACTGCGCTGGACCGGGCCGTACCGGACTCGGCCGTACCGGACCGGGTGGGACGGGGCGTGGACGCTCAGCGGCGCGCGAGTTGTCGTTCGCCCTTCCCGCCCGGCTGGTAGGGCATGCCGTAGTACTGGAAGATCCCCTTCTCCTGTTCAGCGGGCAGGATGTCGTCCGTGCCGATCGAAGGAGCCTTTCTCACCAGGCTCTTGGCGTAGGAGACCCTGAGGTAGCCCGGCCCGAGGATCGCCTCGTCGAGGGGGACGAAAACAAGGCGCTGGCGGGTGGGCAGTCCGGTTCGCACGGTGGCTGCGGCCGGTTCGTCGGTGGTGGTGTCCACATAGATCGCTTCGAGCACGCCGATCTTGCGCCCCTTCGCGTCCACGACATCATGGTCGCGCCACTCGCGGATATCGGCTGCCTGGATCATGCCCTCTCCCTTCCGGGCGCGACACCCTCACGAGGCATGAGCCAACGGCTCCGGCGCAAACACGCCGGAGCCGCCCTTCCGGGCGGTCGCACGTGAGAGTGAACCAACCCATAACCAACCATACTGCGGCCCACGCGGCCGGGCGTGCCCCCGGCCGGAGAGAGAACTCCGTGACATCGCCGGACCTCCGGATGGCGGGAATCTCCTGGTTCCGCGGGGGCCGGGCGGAGCGGGTTGGGGGGATGCCTCGCCCGAATGATCCGGAGCGGCATGGCCCTACGCCGTGCTGCCAGTCAACGCCCGGCGCCCTCGCGTGTCAACGGTACTTGCGTATGGGGGAGTTCCTCCGGCGGGCCCTGGGGCTGCTGAGGGTGGAGGAGCCACGGTGAAGGTGTCCGTCGGTCGCCGTCGGCAGTCTTCGGGTAGAACCTGTCGGCAGCCTTCGGACAGGACTACGCTGTGCGGTGAGGCCCCAGTCCCCGGTACCGACGCTGTGTTTTGCTCCCGGGGAGGCGCGCTGTGTCCGTTCTGTATCTCGTCCTGATCGTGTTCTTGTTCGGCCTCGGTTTCCTCAACCCCATCTGGTGGGTCGCCGCGGCTGTGTTGGTCTTCGGAGCGACCCGTTACGGCCGCGGGGGCCGAGGCCGCGGCGGTGGATCCGACTTCGGTGAGTACCAGGACTACCGGGACCGCCGGGAGCGTCAGGACCGCTGGGATCGCCGCTACAGCCGTCAGCACCGAGAGCGCTGGAACCGCGAGGACCGGCGGGACCGCGAGCGCCACGGGTGACCGACAAGTGTCGCCGGCGCCTCCTGTGAACGGTGGCCGGCCGCTGCTGCCAGGTCCGTTCCGAAACAGCGTCAAGACCGGAACGCGTACGGCATGCCCTGTTCCGCTCGTCGCGCATCTGCTCTACGGTCAGAGCAAGGCAGGCGGGACTGCGTTCGTGTCAGGAATCCACGCGATTGGCAAGTCCCCCGCTCAGGCTCCCAGCCCCCGAGTCGCAATCGAGGCCGGCCGGAGCCGCATCGCCGGAGAACGCGGCTCCAGCTTCCGTCCTCCTGGCGTTTTCCACTCGGGGTGCTCCCGCCACCCCGTCGCCGCGGAGGACAGCGCGCGACGACCCGATGGCCGGGGGGCCTCGCGTCCTCGCGACCACGGCCGTCGCCGAACACCATCGGCGGCGGCCGTCCGGTCCGGAACGCAGGTTCTGTGACTCGTAGCTCCTGGACCACCACAGCTCCTGGACCGCAGCCCGTGAACCGCAGCCAGGGCGGTGCTGCTGACCTGCGGCGACATCGGTCAGGACCTCAGGCCGGGGAGGGCGTCGGAGTCGTCGATGAACTCGCGGGCCAGGTCGGACAGGCGCCGGTTGTGAGCACGGGCGTAACCGCGCAGTGTGGTGAAGGCTTGTTCCATGTCGATGCCCCGGCGTTCGGCGAGTTTCCCCTTGGCCTGTTCGATCAGGACGCGGCTGTTCAGCGCGTTCTGCAGTTGTTCGTTGAGGACGGTACTGCGGTGCGCGGTGCGCTGTTGCAGCAGGCTGATGGTGGCGACGTCGGCCAGGGCCTGGGCGAGCGGCGTGGCGTCCGGCTCGAAGGGGCCCGGGGCGGCGTGGAAGAGGTTGAGGGCCCCGACGACCTCGTCCCGTAGACGCATCGGCAGAGCCTGGACCGCCCCGAACCCGCTGCGGTGGGCCGCCGCGACAAAGCGTGGCCAGCGGTCGGACTCCTCGCTCAGGTTGGCCACGATGACCGGTGCGCCGGTGCGGAAGCAGTCCAGGCAGGGCCCTTCGTCGTTCTGCAGCTGGAAGAGCTCCAGGAGGCGTACCTGTTCGTCGGAGGCGGCCATGACGCGGAGTGCGCCGTCGCGGTCCGCGAGCAGCACGCCTGCGGCACTCGCGCCGAGCATGCCCACACAGCGGTCGGTCAGCAGGCGCAGGAAATCGATCAGGTCGAAGTCGGCGACCAGGTTGTCCGCCAGCTCGACGAAGGTCTTGGCCAGGAGTCGCTTGTTCATCGTGCACACCCTCCGTTGAGACTGATCCGGCCCGAATGAGGGGACGGGAGGCGCAACTCACTTCTTGTCCGGTTTCCCGGCGTGGTTCCTGGGCGCGGTTCTCGGGTTCGGTTCGCCGTCCGGATCGTCGGCTCGGCTTCCTGGCCCGGCAGAGGTCTCAGGCTTCATCGTCGGCCTGATCCGTGTCCGCGCGCGGGGAAAACGTGAGACGGCGGGCGACCACGTCGGCGGCCACCGCGGCGAGGCGGCGTCCTCTGGCGTAGGCGTGGGCGCGCAGGCGGACGAAGGCTTCTTCGGCACACACTCCGAGCTGGGCCGTGAGCATGCCCGTGGCCTGGTCGATCTCCGCGCGGTACGCGCCCAGGTCCTCGAAGCGACGGTCCGTCGACCGTCCGCCGGCCAGGTCCTCTTCCCCGTCGATCCGGGAGTCGAGCAGGACCAGAGTGGCGGTGTCGGCGAAAGCCAACGCGTCGGCCAGCTCCTCTGCGTCCAACTGGCCCGGGGCTTGGGAGTACAGGTCCAGAACTCCGGGGCTGATCGCCCCCATCTGCAGAGGGAAGGCGAAGACGGCGCGTGCCCCGGCTTCCAGGGCGGCGTCGGCGAACACGGACCAGCGGTGCTGCACTTGAGTGGCGAGCAGATCGGGCGTCAGTACCGCCGAGCCCTGTGTGAAGGCATCCACGCAAGGCCCCTCGCCCAAGGTGAGCTGGAGCTCCTCCAGCTGCTCGCTGACATCGTCGGTGCTGCACAACGGATGGCTCGCCGCGGACTTTGACATCGCGGAAAGTCCGGCTCCGCCGACCGGCAGAGCGGCCGCGGCCGCGGTGCACACATCCACCACGCCGACCCGGGCACCCCGCCGGGCCGCCTGCTCGGCGACCAGTACCTGAATCCGGGACGACCGGCTGTCGGACCTCACCCGGGCCACCGTGTCCAGGCTTCGTGTGCACGACCCTCCGTTGCCGTCGTCCGCTCCACGAGGGGGAGCACCAGCGCGCGGAACGTGGTGGCGCTCGTCTGTTTCCGAACCACTCCGATGTCAAGCCATCCAGAGGAGCGGAGCGAGTCGAGAGTCGGAAGGTCGGCATGATCCACCAAGGTGGCGCCGACAGCGGCCTGGTGGTCGGTCAGCAGCCTCTCCTGCAGACGCTGGGCCAGCTTCTCGTCCTTCGGGTATGGCCGGACCACGGTGTCGCTGATCGCGAAGACACCGCTGGATCTGGTGATCCGCTCAATCCTGTGTCGTAGGGCGCCGTCGAATCCGAGCCACCAGCTGCCGTCACCGAGTACCGGGAAACCGAAGGCGCACCCCGACAGACCGTCCGTCTCCGCGATCACCATGGCGAACCCCGGCCGGCGGATGTCGCCCGCCAGACGGTTCAGGAAGTCCTGGCGGCTGGGACTCCGGTATGTCCTACCGGATCCCGTTGCGCAGGACTCCTCGTAGAGATCCCCGAGATCTTCACGGATGTCCTCCACGAGCCATCGGTTCACCCGTCGTAACCGCACCGCGTCCGCGCCGAAGTCCACACGGGCCCTCTCGTCTCTGCGGGGCTGCCGCGACCATCCCTGATGCGGCCGAGCCATCACACCGCACCGCCCGCGAGGGCAGACGCAGGCGGGACAGGCCGATGCGGCGGGACGGCGGTGGCCCTGGCCGCCGGGGCGTTTCCGGGAGGAGGCGGCAGACGCCCGAATGGGACGCCCGGGAGCAGGAAGTCGCAGCCGGCGACGTCGAGCATGAGGACCAGCGTCGGCGGCGGATGGTGGAGTCGCAGCGTTCCCCCGGCCGCGGTCATGCGGTGTGAGGCGTGGAGGAAGGCGTTGAGGCCGCTGCAGTCGCAGAAGGTGACGGGGGCGAGGTCGACGTCGATGGTGCGGATGCCGTCGCGCAGACACCGTTCCAGTGATGCGCGCACCAGGGGCACCGTCTCGAGGTCGATCTCACCGGCCAGCGTGATCAGTGCCCGATTTCTTCGGTCGTGACGGTGGATCGTGAGCGGCGGAAGGGGCATGACGCCTCGCTTCGGAAGACCGTCCGGCAGTGGACGTCTGGTGCCGGAATCCCGGCTCCTTCGGCCCACTTCCGGCAGCGGAGTACATTCGGCGGAGGTCGGGCAACGGCCGACCGGCCCCGCCTGCGCGGCAGGACTGCGGACACACCCGGTTGTCTCCAGGGATGCGCCGGGCGACGGGCCCGCTCCTTGCGGCGATCTGTGCTCGGCAACGACATGCCGTCGGGGTCTTGGACGTCTGTACGGCAGCCTAGTCCTCGCGCGGCGCGCCGGACGGCCGAAGTCGGCCGTTCCCAGCATGTGGACGGTATCGAGGCAGGGTGGCGTGCGCATGTCCTGTGCACAGCACGGGACTTGGGAGTCCGACCTCGCAGAGATCCGAGCCCGGTGAGCTCCGCACGTCATCGTCACGCGATCATGTACGTCCGGCATCTCCGGCAGTTCTGCCGCGAAGAACCAGCAGCACGGATCCGGACCGCACGGCCCTCGGCTCGCGAAGGCGCGGATGGGGGGAGCGCTGTGACGTGGTGGTCGGGGGCGCG
This sequence comes from Streptomyces sp. NBC_00289, assembly GCF_041435115.1. Taxonomy (NCBI): domain Bacteria; kingdom Bacillati; phylum Actinomycetota; class Actinomycetes; order Kitasatosporales; family Streptomycetaceae; genus Streptomyces; species Streptomyces sp. NBC_00289. The sequence continues at coordinate 6,610,509 of NZ_CP108046.1, forward strand.
ACTGCGGCCGCCCGGGAGACCCCCGACCGGAACTTCCCGGTCTGTTCACCGTCCGGACCGATCATGCTCACCGCAACGGACAGCACACTGCCTCGCCAGGCTGTGAGTCGGCTGTGAGTCCCGAGGTCTCCCCATGGACCGGGGCCCGGTCATGGGTGTAAGCGCCCGTGGCGGGCGCGTCGCGGGAGGTCAAGGCGAGACGCATGGCGCCAAGGGTGATCCGATATGCGACCCTCCTTCAGCCTGCATGCCGATGTGCCCGCGTCCGGGCAGTCGCGACATCACAGGCATCTCTCGCCGACCGCGGAGAGACCGCACCGGGATTCGGAAGGTTCCCAAGAACCGGCCGCGATTGTCCCCAACGGGACTCCCGCCGACTTCACCAGAAGTCCAGCCGCTCCCGTCCACCCACTCCACCGGACTCGCAAACCGCCCTGACCAGCAAAAACGCCCTCCCGGGGGGAGGGCGGGGTGTGGCGCCCCCGGCAGGACTCGAACCTGCGGCCAAGCGCTTAGAAGGCGCTTGGTGAGTTCGCCGGTGCATGCCCTCTGACCTCGTGTTCTTCGGCTGACGATTGCGGACGTGCGGCGTCTTCGACACGCATTCGGCAGAGGGGCGGACGACGCGTGTCTGCTGAAGCCACACGCCCAGGGTATCCGCCTGAACATGCTTGCTCTGATTGCCTACCGCTCGTACGACGGCGCAACGACCGTGTGGGCCTTCGTCGTTGCCATCCTCATCGTGCTGGTGGCGGGTTGGTACATCCGACGCCGAAGGTAAGTCCGACACCCGATTTAAGAGTTCGATCATGGGGCCGTGCGGCCTGCTCCGCGCCCGCGACGCTGAGGGTTGGTGGTGCCCCCCTGCGGCCGTTCCAGTCCGTTGCCGTCCAGGGGTGTTGATGTCATCCGCTGATGTCACGTCGCGGAGGGCCGGCGCGCTGCCAGTCGCCGCAGCCTGCGGCGGCGCTGTCCCGCTGTGCCCTGCTGAGCTCTCACGATGGCGACCGTCTGCGGATCACTGATCAGGTCGTAGTCGTACATCAAAAGCGCGTCGTCGTCCTCGGCGAGCAGGCATCGCAACGTGTCGATGTGACGCTCAGGGCTAGTGAGTAACCGCTTCGACTCCAGCCAGGCGGCCAGACCACCATCGTCTTCCAGCACGGAACCACCGTAGTCAGCCGGCCCGGCATCGTCGCCCCAGTTCTCCGGGTGCAGACATAACGCGTCCAGGGTGGCAGATCATCGCCGGGGGCCCAGGCCAGAGCGGGGTGGGAGGGGGACCCCTGCGCGTCGTCTGTCGGCGTCGGTCGGCCTCGGACGGCCCAGGGACGGCCCAGGACTCAGTCGGCCTCGACCGGCCGTGCCCAGGCAGCGGTGCCACCGTCCGTCACTCCATCTGCACGGGAGCAACCGGGAGCTGTTCCCTGTAGGGCCAGGTGAAAGTGCGATCGGGCTCGAGGTGCGCGTCCCCCCAGTGGATGGCATGGATGCCGTTCTCGGCGTCGGCCGTGAAGAACACACAGACCAGCCTGGTGGAAGCTCCCAGCTCCTCGAACACTTCGTGCAGCCCCAGGTACTCCTCGGTCGCCAGGTCCTCATCGACATCGAACAGGCCTTCCGGAGGCTGCGGCCCGTGCGCCCTGAACAGCCGATGCCGAGTAGGCGATGCGTTGGCCGGCAACCGGGCTCGATCCAGGGGCTTCGGCCTGTCCGCGTACCGGAAGGGGAAGAGTGCGTGATCATTGATCACCGCATACTCGTACCCCCGCACGTCGCGCACGGCTTCCCCCAGCTCTCGCGCCGTCTCCGCCAGGTTCTCGCGCACCACCCCAGCGAGGGCGACACCGTACGGACTCCGCTTCTTCAGTCCCGCGGCGAGGTGCGCGGCGTGAGCCTTCCCGTGCGCCTTGGCCAGTTGCACCGGGACCGCAGCGGCAAGTGCGCCAGCGTGCCGCCCAAACCGCTCGATGGCCCAGGCCGACGGCCCTACCGGATAGCCACCCAACACCGACATGCAGTGCTCCCCTCCCCCAGGTCCGGCCCACTGAACTGTGTGACACGTACACGAAGGGCGCACAAGGGGGCGATCTGGCCAGGGCGTCCAACGCACGCTCGTCTCTCAGACCATCCACAACTGATCACCGGCGGCCGTGACCTGCGGCTGCGCTATGGATCAACGCCCTGACCTGCTGCTGAGCTGTCGGTAGCTGTCGACGTTGGTCAACGTTGAGCGCCCTTCCGCGGCCCGAGGGCGGCCCGGGAGGGCGCTCGTGCGTGAGTGTCCGCCGTCGCTTCTCGTCCTGCTCACAGTGCGTTGCCGTCCTGCGTAGTCAATCATTCGTTGACGAGCTTGCAATCCTTGGCCGAGACGTTCGGGGCCCTCACCTGTGACGTTGCGGGCTGAGGGGGCCTTATAGGCTCGGATAACATTTTCCTGTGCTGCGGCCCCTTCTTTTGCGAGTGCCACTATTGCTTAGTCGGTAGCGGTGTTCCGTGAAGGAAAAGGGGTGGAACTGCTAATGCGAAACTCTCGATACGGGAAAATGATGGCCCTCGCGCGCGTTCTGGATGTGAGGATGTTCGTTCAAATCGGGTTACTCATCGCTTGTTCGCAATTCGTCAGTCCAGAGCAGATGACGGCTGTGTCAGGGATGCTCCTGTTGATCCAACAAGCCTCCGTTCGCGGAGGGGGCGCGGGCGCGTCTAGTTCTCGTCCTCAGGATCCTGCGCTACTTCCTCCGGAAGGTCTGCATCAAACGCAATCCAGCGGAATGCCAGGTTCAGGTTCATGAGGTGGTTCTCATGCCTGTCCTGGGCATCTGCGACGTACCCGAAGCGCGCCTGACGGCGGCGATTCATATGATTCTGCTCGGCTTCTCCCTTGCCTCCGGCGAGGCGAATGAAGCGCTGCTCTGCGGATTGCCTGCTTCGCATGGCCATGGCATCGGCTATCTCGCGAAACGTGATCCCTCGACGTCGAGCCTCTCGGAGCAGCCGCTCCTCTGAAGCCTCCACGAGTACCTGCATTTCAGCCACTAGAGTCAGAGCGTCTAGCATGTCCTGATCTGTTCTGCGCGTTCCGCGGGACGGATGCGACATGATGGAGATGAATGCGGCGACGTCGATCATAAAGTGCCGCGCCTCTTGGAATTTCTTTTCGTGTCGCTTGGAGAGTCGAATGCAGGCGCGCACTGCTTTATGAGGTAGCCAGGTATGCCGGTCCATTCTTTTCTGATCGCGAGGAGCCATAAGGCAACTCTAGATCCGTTGGGTGGGGCGGGAGTCTGGTTCCGAGAAGGTCGGTGGAACGGCTTTGGGCTGGAGCTGCTTTGGGGCGAGTGATCATGGCCCCGTAAGCTTCCGGCGCGTCGGGCAGTCTGTGGACCTGCCCGTTAAAGCACGACGTTGGGGCCATGATCTTAGAGGCTCGCCCCAAAGTGGCTGCCTAAAGCCGTGGAGCCGACCGCCCCAGCCACAGAGGGTGTCTCCCACTTCATGCCCGCAGCTCGCCAGCGCGCCGCCGGGCGCGGCCAGCCGGGGCGCAGACAGGAGGCAGGCCGCGCCGCAGAGGCGGCGCGCGCCCGCGCCGTGCGCGGGCCTTGATGAAGTAGGGAAAGTTCTACCGCGCTGCGATCAGGCTCTTGCCGTCATGGCTCCGCACGTGAGGCCCGTTGCCGTCCAAGGCGTCCAGGAGCCGGATGGCGAAGACCTCGGCCATGCGTTCGCTGACCTCTTCGGGCGTGAGCCAGTCGACCTCGGTTGATTCGCTGGAGGTGCGCTCTGTGCCGCCTGAAGGCTTGCAGCGGAAGACAAGGGCGACGATGCCCCGGGTGGTGTTCTTGTAGACCCCGGTGAGCTGGTCCACCTCGACGTGGATGCCCGTCTCTTCCAAGACTTCGCGGGCGACGCCGGCCTCGGGGGTCTCGTTGAGTTCGAGTACGCCGCCGGGAAGTTCCCAAGTGCCGTTGTCCGCGCGGCGGATCGCCAGGAGTCGGCCGTCCTCGCCGATGACCACTCCGGCCACGGACACGGAGTGGAGCGGCGTTGACTCGCCTTCCTGGGCACTGTTACTCATGTGCAGGAGCATAGGAGGAAGAGAAGGACTATGGGAACAGCAGTAGGAGGTGAGCGGTCCGTACCTCGCTACGTACAGATCGCAGACGAGATCGTGCAGCAGATCCGGGCCGGTGTCATCAAGCCCGGCGACATGGTGCCCAGTGAGTCCGAGCTGGTGGACCGCTACGGCGTATCAGGCGGCACGATCCGTAAGGCCATGGTCGAGGTGCGTGCGAGCGGGCTGGTCGAGACACGGCACGGCAAGGGCTCGATCGTGAAGGATCGGCCGCCCGTGCGCCATCGGTCCTCCGACCGCTTCCGGCGTTCACTTCGGCAGGGTGGCAAAGCTGCCTATCTCGCCGAGTCTGCGCAGTCCGGCGCCACGGCCAAGGTGAGCGTCCTCTACATCGGCCCAATGGAGGCCCCGGAGGATGCTGCGGAGCGCTTGGGCGTCCCCGCCGGCACTCAGGTGCTCGCCCGGCGACGCCTCTACTTCCGTAACGGCACGCCCGTCGAGACGGCGACGTCGTACCTCCCGTGGGACGTCGTGAAGGACATCCCTGAGCTGTTCGCCGAGAACCCCGGCGGTGGCGGCATCTACGCCCGACTCGAAGACCACGGGCACGAGTTCGAGGAGTTCGTCGAGACCCTGCAAGGGCGGCCGGCCTCCAAGGCGGAGTCCTCGGAGCTGGCTCTCAGCCCCGGCGCCCCCGTCATCCACCTGATCCGTGAAGCACGTACGACCGAGGGACGCGTGGTCGAGGTCTGTGACACGCTCATGGCCGCTGACCAGTTCGTTTTCGAGTACCGGATCCCCGCCCTCGACTGACGCATCCTCAACTCCCCTCAGCCCGTCGCGACTTCTTCTTCGCGGCGGGTTGACTCATGTACAGGAGTCATGCACTCTTCTTCATGTCACTCATGTACATAAGTGACGGAGTCCAGCCTCTATAGAGGAGTGAATCGCTGTGCGTCAGATTCCCGTAGACACGTCCGCCGCGACCGTGATGGTCGCCAAGGCTCCGCAGCCCAAGGTCAAGGACCGCCGTACCGGTGAGATCGCCCTCGACAAGGACGGCGTCACGCTGATGACGGTGGAGGTCATGTTCTCCACGCCGGATGAGGTGGAGATCCTCAAGCTCACCGTTCCGCAGCCGGGCGTCTCCGAGGACCTGGCGATGGGGACTCCGGTCGCGCTGACCGGTCTGGTCGCCTCGGCGTGGGAGAACGAGTTCAACGGCCAGAAGCGCCACGGGATCGCCTTCCGGGCGGTCGCCGTGACCTCGCTTGTCGCCGCTGCCTCGAAGCCGAAGGCTGCCTGATCATGACCTGGTTCATGGTCGCGCTGGTGCTGGTCGTCGCTGCTGCGGGTCTTCTGCGGTGGCGGCGCCCCGCCTGGTACTGGCTGACCTTCGGCGTCACCCTCGCCGGGCTGCGGGTCCTGGTCCGCTACTCCTCCGTCATGGACGCCTGCGGGCTGACGGTCCCGCCCTCCCGCTGGCGCCTGGCTCTCGCCCGGATAGGCAACCGGCCGGCGCCCGGCCCCCGGGCCCCCCGCATCCTGCGGCTGCGCCCCACCCGCACGGGCCTGGTCCTGCGGCTCAAGCTCCGACCCGGTCAGGACGCCTTCGACGTCGCGGCGGCCTCCGACCGGCTGCGCCACTCCTTCGGCCTGTACGGCGTCACCTCGCGTGAACTGCGCTCCGGTGTGGTCGAGGTGAGGATGACCGGCTACGACGTCCTCAAGCGGGTCCAGATGCCTGCCAGGACCGACACCCGCCCGATGCGGGTCCCGGTCGCCCTGCGGGAGGACGGCTCGGTCCACTACCGCGACTACCGGACGGTCCCGCACGGGCTGACCCTTGGCGCCACGGAGTCGGGGAAGTCCGTCTTCCAGCGCAACCTGGTCGTCGGGCTGGCCCCGCTGGATGTCGCGCTGGTGGGCATCGACTGCAAGCAGGGCGTCGAGCTGTTCCCGCTGGCCCGCCGCTTCTCCGCGCTCGCCGACAACCCGGACACCGCCGTCGACCTCCTGGAGGCCCTCGTCACGCACATGGAGGGCGTCTACCAGATGATCCGGGCCGAGCAGCGGATCACGGTGGACGTGCCGGACGCGGAGATCGCCGCCGACATTTGGGACCTGCCCGACCACCTGCGCCCGGTCCCGGTCGTGGTCCTGGTCGATGAGGTCGCCGAACTCGCCCTGTTCGCCACCAAGGAGGAGGAGAAGCGGCGCGACCGCATCATCACCGCCCTGGTCCGCCTCGCCCAGCTCGGCCGGGCCGCCGGCATCTACCTCGAAATCTGCGGGCAGCGCTTCGGCTCCGAACTCGGCAAGGGCATCACCATGCTCCGCGCCCAGCTCACGGGCCGTACCGCGCATCGCGTCAACGACGAATCCTCCGCCAACATGGCCTTCGGCGACATCTCCCCGGACGCCGTCCTCGCCGCCATCCAAATCCCGACGGACACCCCCGGCATCGCCGTGACCGGTGACTCCTCCGGTGGCTGGGCCCGTATCCGTGCCCCGCACACCTCGCTGCGCGAGGCCGTGAATATCTGCAACAAGCATGCGGAGCGCACCCCGGACCTGCCCGCCCTGGCGGCCTTCCGGCCCGCGCTCGCCCCGCTGGCTCCGGCCCGGGTGCCGCTGTCCAAGACAGCCCCCGCCACCGCCTGACCCTTCCCCGCACCCCCGGTCGGCGTGACCGCCTTCGCGCCAGGTCCCTACCCCCGCCATGTCTGCAGAAGGGAGGAAGCCCCGTCATGTGCCCGCACTGCGAGGACTTCGCCCGCACCGTCCTGATGCTCGGTCAGCTCGCTCTCTACGGTGACACCGCCGGAGCCGACGCCTACTTCATCGAGATCGTCGGTACGTCTCTGGCCGCGTCCCTGCCGGAGCCGCCGCCGGGGACGTTCCCGCCCGGCTACGACCCCAGCGACGGCCCGCCCTACCCGGGTGAGGGGTTCTGATGGCCCGCCCCGCCCTGCGCGTGGACGCGGTGTTGGTCCAGGCCGTCATTGCCGGGGCCCTGTCCTTCGCCCACCTCCACGATCTGGCCGCCGCTGCCGGACAGGACGGCTGGAAAGCCTGGGCCTACCCCGTGTCCGTGGATCTGCTCCTGGTCGCCTCCTGGCGGCGGCTGCGGAGCGATGGCCCGTCCCGGCTGGCCTGGTGCTGGTTCCTGATTGCCTTGGTGGCCTCGCTCGGCGCCAACGTCGCCACCGCCGGACTCCTCGACCTCCACCACGTCCCGGCCTGGCTGAGCATCCTCGTCGCCGCCTGGCCCGCGCTGGCCTTCATGGGCGGCACTCTCCTCGCCCACTCCACCACCGACCACCCGGCGGCAGAAGTGCCTGCCACCACCGCCGCACCCGTACCGGTCACCGCGCATGAGCCGGAAGCCATCCCGGATGCGCTGACCGAGGCCGGAGACCTCGCCGCGCTCCCGGCCGCCGAACCTGTCACGACGCCACAACCCGCCCCGGCTACACCCGCTACTCCTGTTCCGCCGGTCCCGGCCGCGCTGGTCGATCACGCCCGCAAGGTCGCCGCCGACCACCAGACCCGTACCGGGAGCCGGATCGACGCCGACACCCTGCGCGCCCGCCTCGGCGTCCCGCCGCAGCTGGCCGACGCCATCGCCGCCCAGCTCGCCTGAAACCGGAAGGAAGCAAGACCCATGACACGTGACCCCGCTGACCTGACCGTCTCCGACTACCTCGACGGTGCCCGCGAAATGGTCGCTGCCGACCGGCCCTACCTCGCGTATCTGCTCGCCGAGGAAGCCGCCCAGCGCACCGCCGACCCGGCCACCGCCGCCGGCATTCGCGCCAGCTTCCCCGACCCGGTGACCACCCGAACGGAGCGCGACTGACATGCCTGCCCGCGACCACTTCCACTCCGTCATGCGGATCGGCCCGGTACAGATCGGCACCCACCGCGACCGCCACGGCCACACCAAGCACGCCGCCGTGTGCACCAACGACCGCTGCGGCTGGTCGGCCGACTACACCAGCCAGAGCGCCGCTCAGCTCGCCGCCCGCACCCACCGCTGCCGCGTCCGCTAGGAGACACCGCCATGCAGGTCCCGCTCTGGTTCGCCCTCGCCGTCGTCGGCTACCTCGGCTGCAAGCTCATCCGCCCGCCGCTCTGGCTGGTCCTGGTCCTGCTCCTGGGCGGCTACCTCATCGCCGACAGCCTCCTCGCCCCGGTCATCGACACCGCCGTCAAGTAACCGCCTGTGAAGGGAGATCCGCCATGCTCCGCCCGAAGATCCCCGCCAACCCGACGCCGACCGGCGCCGTCGTCCCGCTGCCGACTACACCGACCGCCGTCGACCACCACCAGCCGACCGCCGCCCCGATGGAAGTGCCGGCGTCTTCCCGGCCCACCGTGCAGCTCACCCCGGGCTCGGTGCTCGCCCTGGTCGGTGGCGGCACGGCTGTGGTCCTGGTCGTCGGCACTGTCCTGGTCTCCATGCTCCTGGCGGTCGCCGTCACCGCCGCCTCGATCGCCGTCTGCGCCCTGGTCATCCGCTCGCTCATCACCTCCCAGCACCGCCGCTGAACGGCCCCGGGGCGACGCACAAGCCGCCAAGCACGCCGCCGCTCCCGGGACCGCTCGCGTCAGCCAACCGCCATCGCCAAAGGGAGAAACGCCATGGATCCGCAGACAGCCGCGAGCATCGTGCCGTTACTGGGCTGGGCCGTGCACGGCGGCATCCTCGCCCGCCGCCTCGCCACCGCCCGCCGCGACCCGCTCACCGGCCTGCACACCCGCGCCGGATGGACCGCCCGCGCCGAACGCCTCATCCGCCGGCACCCCACCGCCGCCGTCCTCCTGGTCGACCTCGACCACTTCAAAACCCTGAACGACACCCACGGGCACGCCGCCGGAGACGCCGCCCTCGTCGCCACCGCCGACCGGCTGCGCACCTGGTGCGGACACAACGGCACCGCCGGACGCCTGGGCGGGGATGAGTTCGTGGCCGTGCTCCGGGACCTGGCCGCCGCCGATCTCGAGGCGCTCACCGATTCGCTGCACCGGCCGCTGTCCTACGACGGACTCGCTCTGCCGCTGGCCGCCTCGGTCGGGGCCTGCCTGCTCGCCGATCTGCCGGCGCCTTGCCTGGCGGATGCGCTCGCCGCCGCCGACGCCGCCATGTATGCGGCGAAAGGCCGTGGCCGCCGGGGCTCCCGCACCGCTCTTTGACCGGACACCGGGTGGCGCACAAGCCGCCAAGCACGCCGCCACCCGGGCCGTTCCCTCCAACCGCAATCGAAAGGAACCACCATCATGGCCCACCACACCCCGCCCCCGCCGAGGATCTGCCCGGCCTGCGACGGCTTCGCCTGCGTCGCCATCACCCTCGGCGGCCGTAACGCCAGCGGCCACCTGCACACCATCACCGCGCACTGCCCCGCCTGCCACGGCACCGGCACCACCAACCGCCCCACCCGCACCCGGGAGGGCGCCCGTGCCTGACCAGCTGCTCGACCCGGTCACCCTCGGCGACCTGCTGAGGGTGGCCTCGGCCGACGACTACGACCGCTGGCACGAACAGATCCGCCGCACCGGCGGCTGCTCCGACCCCATCCACCTCACCGGCTGGACCCTCACCAAGGACAAGACAACCGGCGAGACCCTGCACCACTACTCCACCGACAGCGAGCCGGGCGGACGCCTCCGCCTCGCCTGCGGCAACCGGCGGGCCTCACGCTGCCTCTCCTGCGCCTGGACGTACGCGGGCGACACCTACCACCTCATCCGCGCCGGCCTCGCCGGAGACGACCGCCGCGACATCCCCTCCACCGTCCGCGACCACCCCCGCGTCTTCGCCACCCTCACCGCCCCCTCCTTCGGCCCCGTCCACAACCGCCCCGACCGTGGCATCTGCCGTTGCGGCACCCGCCACGCCACCGACGATCCCGGCCTCGGCACCGCCCTCGACCCGGCCACCTACGACTACGCGGGCGCCATCCTGTTCAACAACCACGCGGGCAACCTGTGGCAGCGCTTCACCAACCGCCTCCGCCGGGAAATCGCCGCCCGCGCCGGCATCTCCCAACGCGAGTTGAAGGAGCGCGCCCGGCTCTCCTACGGCAAGGTCGCCGAGTTCCAAAAACGCGGCGCCCTCCACTTCCACGCCGTCATCCGCCTCGACGGGCCCGACGGCCCGGACACGCCGCCCCCTGCCTGGGCCACCGTCCAGCTGCTTACCGACGCCATTCAGGCCGCCGCCGCCCACTCCTACACCTCGGTGTCGGTCCCGGCCGCCGCCGACCAACCTGCCCGTACCTTCCGCTGGGGCACCCAGCTAGACGTCCGGCCCATCAAGGCATTCGGGGACGGCTCCGACATCACCGAACAGGCCGTCGCCTCCTACGTCGCCAAGTACGCCACCAAAGCCGCCGAGAACACCGGCACCCTCGACCGCCGCATCGGCGAACTCTGCGAACTCGACCGCCACCAGGTCCCCGACCACACGCGCCGCCTGATCGAAGCCTGCAAGCAGCTCGATCCGCTCTACCCCGACCGGCGCCTGTGGGCCTGGGCGCACATGCTCGGCTTCCGCGGTCACTTCTCCTCCAAGTCCCGCCGCTACTCCACCACCCTCGGCGAACTCCGCCAGGCCCGCGCTGACTACCGCGCCGCCCAGGAACACGCCGCCCTCGGCCTGGACGACGTCGAGCCGGACACCGTTCTCGTCCTCGCCGACTGGCAGTACGCCGGCCACGGCCATACCCCCGGCGAATCCGCCCTCGCCGCCACCATCGCCCGCGCCCTCCAGCACAACCGCGAAACCGCCCGCGAAGCCTTGACAGAGCTGGAAGGAGCCATGCCGTGACGACGCCCGTTGTCAGGTCGCGAGACGAAAAGCTCACCCTTGCCGAAGTCTGCACGGAGCTGAAGATTTCCCGGTCCACCTTCTACGACTGGCGGGCGAAGCGACGTGCCCCGCGCTGCATCAAGCTCCCGAACGGCGACCTGAGGATCCGGCGGAGCGATCTCGACCACTGGCTCGACGACCGTGAGGACGCCGCCTGATGGAGACCACGTACGACGTCAAGATCTACAAGATCCTCACGTACAAGGGCGCCCGGAAGACCACGCACACAGTGCGCTGGGTGGTTGCTGGCAAGCGCTGGCGTGAGCCCTTCCGCACCGCTGCGCTGGCCGAGGGATTCCGCTCCGAACTCATACAGGCGACGGGCAAGGGGGAGGCGTTCGTCGTTGCCACCGGCCTGCCGGTCTCTCATCGCTCCAAGTCGGCCGCCACGAGCTGGTACAAGTTCGCCGTTGAGTACATGGACTTCCGCTGGCCTCAACTCGGCGCGAACAGCCGCAAGAACACCGCGAAGGCCCTCACGGCGACCACCATCGCACTGCTGCGTGTCCAGCCCACTCAGTTCGACCCTGTCGCCGTGCGGACCGCGGTGCGTGAATGGGCGTTCAACGCCAACCGGCGAGCAGAAGCGCCCCGGGACGTGGTGACCATTCTCAGGTGGGTCGAACGGAACTCCCTTCCAGTCTCGGCCTGGGAGGACCCGGAGAAGGCCGACGAGATCCTGCGAGCCATCGACACGCGCCTCGACGGCAAGCAGGCGGCTGCCTGGTCCAGGAAGCGCCACCGCCGGATCCTCAACGTCGTCATGAAGCACGCGATCCGCCGGCGCGTCCTGCGGACCAACCCCCTGCCCAAGGGGAAGGAGTCGACGGCTGTCACCAAGACCAGTAACGCCGTGGACAAGCGGTCCTTGATGAACGCGGATCAGGCGGCCGCACTCCTCGACTGGATCCGGCGCCGGCCCCGTGGAGGGAAGCGACTGCACGCGTTCTTCGCCACGCTGTACTACTGCGGTCTGCGCCCGGAGGAAGCCGTAGCCATGCGAGTGGAAGACGTGACGCTTCCCGGCTCTGAGGACGGGGATCAGTGGTGCGAGCTGCTGATCCACACGGCGACCCCGGAGGTCGGCAAGCAGTGGACCGACACCGGCGAGATCCACGAGACGCGCGACCTGAAGGGCCGCGCCGAGGGCGAGACGCGCACCGCGCCGGGACATCCCGCTCTGACGCGAATTCTGCGGCAGCACATCGAGGACGAACAGCTCAAGCCGGGGGAACTCCTGTTCCAGGGTGAAACGGGCGGCATCCTCGCGGGTTCGGTCATCCGCCGGGCCTGGCGCAGTGCGCGCAAGGCCGTCCTGCCCCCGCACGTCTTCGAGTCGCCCACGGGCAAGCGGGTGTACGACAACCGGCACACGCGCCTCACGAAGTGGCTCAACGACGGGATCCCGCCCGCCCAGGTCGCAGAGTGGGCCGGGAACAGCGTCCCTGTGCTGCTGGCCACCTACGCCCGATGCGTCGAGGGGCAGCTCCCCGACCTGAAGAAGCGGCTCGAAGCCGCCGGAGATCTTCCAGAGGGTCCTGACCCTCTCGGCTGAGAACTTCGACACGTATTCGACACAGCCACCCGCGAAAACCCGGTGACAGCCGGACAGCCCCGGAGCCCACCCTTGATCATCGAGGGGGCGCCCGGGGCTTCGTCGTGCCGAGCGATACACGCTCTGAACAGCAAAAACGCCCTCCCAAAGGGAGGGCGGAGACTTGCGCCCCCGGCAGGACTCGAACCTGCGGCCAAGCGCTTAGAAGGCGCCTGCTCTATCCACTGAGCTACGGGGGCCGGGTGTGGTGGCCTCTGTCGTGGGTGCCCGGGCGTGGGCCGTTCCGTGACGTTGCCGGGGACAAGGATAGGGCTCCCGCGCACTTGTCCCTGTTGCTTCGCCTCCGTGGCTTGATGTGGAGGTTCGGTGAAGCGGTCCTGATAATCGCAGGCAGGTACGAATCGTGCACCGCTTTTGGCGCCACGCGCACCGGGTGTTGTGTACTCGTTATGCCTGGACTGTGCCCGCGTCCCAGTCATCCCTTCCGCCCGATGTGTCCTGTCGGCGCGCAGACATGCGCATATGCTTCAGAATTCCCCTAAAATTGGGCATTCTTCGCATGTGGTGACCTTGGACGTACGGCCTCAGCTGCTCGACGCACTCTCCGCCCTGCGCGACCGTGTCGCCGCCGCGCGCTTCCCGCTGCCCCTGCCGGGAGCTCCACGCGCGCGTGCCAACCGCGACGAACTGCTTGCCCAGCTCGACGACTACCTGGTGCCCCGGTTGAGAGAGCCCGGAGCGCCGATGCTGGCCGTCGTGGGGGGATCCACGGGGGCCGGCAAGTCCACGCTCGTCAACTCCCTCGTGGGCCGCCGCGTCAGCGAGGCGGGCGTGCTGCGGCCGACGACACGGACCCCTGTCCTGGTGTGCCATCCGGAGGACCATCACTGGTTCAGCGGGATGCGCGTACTGCCCGACCTCACACGCGTGTGGGTGCCCCAACAGGAGCCGGACGACGACCTGCTGCTGCCCGGTGGGGGCTCCGCGCGCGTACTGCGGGTGGAAACCGCCGAGACACTGCCGCCCGGCCTCGCTCTCCTCGACGCACCCGACGTCGACTCCCTGATCGCCGACAACCGGGTCCTCGCCGCGGAGCTCATCTGCGCGGCCGACATCTGGGTCATGGTCACGACGGCCGCCCGCTACGCCGACGCCGTGCCCTGGCATCTGCTGCGCACCGCCAAGGAGTACGACGTCGCCCTCGTCACCGTCCTGGACCGTGTACCCCACCAGGTCGTGTCCGAGGTCTCCCGGCAGTACGGCGCGCTGCTCACCAAGGCCGGACTCGGCCACGTGCCCCGGTTCACCGTGCCCGAACTGCCCGAGTCCGCCTGGGGCGGCGGCCTCCTGCCGGCCACCGCCGTCGCCCCGCTGCGGACCTGGCTCGCCCATCAGGTGGAGGACGTCGCCGCCCGGCAGTACACCCTGTCCCGTACGGCCCACGGCGTCCTCGACTCGCTCAAGGCCAGGATGCCCGAGCTGGCCAGCGCGGCGGCGGCCCAGTACGCGGCCGCGCTGCGGCTGACCAACGCCGTCGAGGGGGCGTACGACAGCGAGTACGCGCGCGTACGCGGGCGCCTCCAGGCCGGGGCCGTGCTCGCCGGCGACGCCCTGAAGCGCTGGCGCGCGTTCCCGCTGGACTGCACCGCGGGCGAACTGCTCGACGCCCTCATGGAAAGCCTCGGCGCGCTCCTTCTGTGCGCCGTCACCGCCGCCGACGAGCGCGTCGAGGAGGCGTGGCGACGCGAACCGGCGGCAGACGCCCCGGAGCTCGACGAACCTGATCCGTCCCCGGAGAGCGCCGAGCACCGTATCGGGATCGCCGTACGGCGTTGGCGGCGGGAGCTGGAGGAGTACGCCGAGGAGGAGGTGCTCGACCTCGAACGGAGCGTGGCGCCCGACCCCGAGGTCGTCGCCGCGCTCGTCGCCACCGCGCTGCTGGGCGGCCGCAGGGCGCGGCCGGCCGGTGAGGGGCTCGCCGAGCGGATCGGCGCCCACGGGGCGCTGCGGCTGCGCGACCGCGCCGGACGGCTGCTCACCGACCACCTCGACCGGGTCATGCACTCGGAACGCGAACGCCGCCTCGCTCCCCTCGACGCGCTGGAGGTCCATCCGGAACCGCAGGCCGAGCTCATCGCCGCGCTGTCCGTACTGCAGAAGGAGAGGTGACCGGTGACCGCCGTCACAGACCATGACCACGATCAGCACCACCAGCACGCGGAGCACACCGATCGCGCCGAGCACACCGATCACGCGGAGCACACCGATCACACGGAGCACGCAGAGCAAAGCGTCGATCAGGGCGAGCACGGCAAGCACAGCGATCACGCCGTGCGGAAAGAGCACACGGACGACGGGGAGGGCGTCGAGGACGCGGACGCGGCGGACCAGGAGGTCGGGAAACCGGCGCCGGTGGAGGCCGCCGCGGACACCGCGGCCGCTGCGGACACCGAGGACACCGAGGACGCTGCGGGCGTTGCTGAGGACGAGCACGCCGGGGACGACGCCTCGGACGGCGAACGCGCGGAGGGACACGTGGCGGACGAGGAGTCTCGCGAGGGGCAACGCGCCGACGACGACCACGCGCGCGTGGAGGGCGACGCCGAGCCGGACAGTGACTCCGTGCGCGTGGAGGGCGACGACGGCGGCGCGGGAGTGGACGGCGACGGTGACAGTCCCAGCCGTACGGAGACCAAGCGGGCGGCTTCGGGCCGTACGGACTCCGGCCCCACGGGAGCCGGGCGCGTGAACTCGGCTCGTCCGGAAGCTGGTCGCGCGGACTCCGCTCGGACGGGCTCTGCTCGGACGGAGCCCGGTCGTACGGAGCCCGGTCGTACGGAATCCGGTCGTACGGAATCCGGTCGTACGGCATTCCGCCGTAGCGAGAGCGAGTCCGGTCGTCCTGAGTCCGGTCGTCCTGAGTCCGGACGTACCGAGGCCGCGAGTGCCTGGGACGACGGGCTGATCGCGCGGCGGGTCACCGAGGGCACCGCCGGGGAGCACGTTCCTGTGGCGGAGAGCAGGGTGACGAGCACGAGCGCGAGCCCGCAGGCCATGACGCCGCTGGCGTTCGACGGGCCGCTGCGGTCGCGGCTCGACGCGCTGCGCGAGCTGGTCGGGCTGTCCCGTACCCGGCTCGACAGCAGGACCCTCGCCGAGGCCGGCCGGGTCCTCGACGAGGCGCAGGCGCGGCGCCGGCTCTCCGGACAGCACACCGTCGTCGCCATCGCCGGTGCCACCGGCAGCGGCAAGTCGCAGCTGTTCAACGCGCTTGCCGGAGTGACCATTTCGGAGACCGGGGTACGCCGTCCGACCACCGCGATGCCCATCGCGTGCAGCTGGAGCGACGGCGCGGCGAGCCTCATCGACCGGCTCGGCATCCCGGGGCGGCTGCGCCGTCGCCCGGTGCAGAGTGCGGAGGCGGAGGCGCAGCTGCGCGGACTGGTCCTGGTCGACCTGCCCGACCACGACTCGGCGGCCGTGCAGCACCGCGAGCAGGTGGACCGCGTCCTGGCCCTCGTCGACGCGGTGATCTGGGTGGTCGACCCCGAGAAGTACGCGGACGCCATGTTGCACGAGCGCTACCTGCGGCCGCTCGCGGGACACGCGGAGGTCATGTTCATCGTCCTCAACCAGATCGACCGGCTGCCCGGAGAGGCCACCGAGCAGGTCCTCGACGACCTGCGGAGGCTGCTCGACGAGGACGGGATCGCTCTGGGCGAGCACGGCGAACCAGGTGCGACCGTGCTCGCCGTGTCGGCCCTCACCGGGGACGGTCTGGGTGAACTGCGTGAGTCCCTCGGCCACTTCGTGACCGAGCGCGGGGCCCCGGGGCGTCGGATCGCCGCCGACGTGGACGCCGCGGCGGTGCGGCTGCGGTCGGTCTACGCCACCGGGCGCCGGACCGGGCTCAGCGAGCAGGCGCGGGACGAGTTCGCTGCCCGGCTCGCGGACTCGGTGGGCGCCACGGCTGCGGGCGAGGCGGCCGAGCGCGCCTGGCTGCGCAACGCCAACCGCGCGTGCGGGACGCCCTGGCTGCGGCTGTGGCGCTGGTACCAGGACCGGAGCGAACCCACCACGGGACGGCTCCCGTTGCGGGCGCAGGCCGACGAGGAGGCCACGGCACGTCAGCGCGTCGAGCAGGCCGTACGGACGGTGGCCGACCGGGCCTCGGCGGGGCTACCCGCGCCCTGGGCGCAGGCGGTGCGGGAAGCGGCCGTACGCGGCTCCCAGGGGCTGCCCGAGGCGTTGGACGAGTTGGCCACGCGCGCGGGACTGCCTCCCGGGCGCCCGCCGCGCCCCGGCTGGTGGCCGGCGGCGGTGCTGGCGCAGGCGTCCATGACGATCCTCCAGATCGTGGGCGGCCTGTGGCTGCTCGGCCAGATCATCGGATTCATGACGCCGAACCTGGGGGTGCCGGTGCTGCTGATGGTGTGCGGCATCGTCGGGGGACCGCTCGTCGAGTGGGGCTGTCGGATGGCGGCGCGGGGACCTGCGCGGCGGTACGGCACGGAGGCGGAGCGGCGACTGCGCGAGGCGGCCGCCGGGTGCGGGCGCGCTCGGGTCCTCGATCCGCTGGCGGCGGAGCTGCTGCGATACCGGGAGGTACGGGAGCAGTACGGGCGGGTCATCGGGGCGGGGGCCGCGGCGCGGTAGGCCATGGTGGGGTGAGGTCTTTCCGGCGGGCTGCGTCTCCTGGCCCCGGCGGACTGCCCTTCCGAGCCCCGGGAGACTGTCTTTCCGAGCCCCCGGGAGACTGTCTTTCCGGGCCTCCGAACGGACTGCCTCTCCTGGCCTCCCGGCGGCCTGCCCTGCCCGGCGCCCTGCCCGGCACCCTCACACCGGGTAGCCCGAGCCCGGGTAGCCCGGGTAGCCCGGGTAGCCCGGGTAGCCCGGCAGCCCGGGCGGCGTTGCCGGTCGTACCTGCGGCGGCCTCTGCCGGTCTGAGCCTGCCGCCCATGTCTGCCGGGCGTGCCTACCGGTCCGTGCCTGCCAGCCATATCTGCCGGCAGTACCTGTCGGCCGTCTCTGCCCGCCTGGGCCGCTGGGTCGGGCCCGCCCGCCTGTGCCTGCTGGGTTCCGGCCCGCCCGCCTGGGTCTGCTGGGTCGGCCCGCCGGTCTGGGCCTGCCGGGCTCAGGCCGGCGGGCCGTTCCCTCGTCCGGGTGACGAAGTTTTCCCCAGGCGGGCGGTGGTCCACAGCGCTCGGCGGGATCGGCCCGGCGGGGGCAGTCTGGCTGCACGGCGATCGCGACGAACACGGTCGCCGACGTGACGGCGGCGGGCGACGGGGCTCGTGGTGGTCACGGTGACGGCGGCGGGCATGGTGTCCCGCGGCCGGCACGGCAGACGCAGCCGTACGGGAGGCCCGTACGCGTGTGAATCCGGCGCGGGCGCCGGGCGAGGGAGGGGTTCGTGATGAACGAGACGATGGTCTGCGCGGTGGGCAACGTGGCGACGCAGCCGGTGTACCGGGAGCTGGCGTCGGGCGCATCGGCGAGGTTCCGGTTGGCGGTGACCTCGCGGTACTGGGACCGCGAGAAGAACGCGTGGACGGACGGGCACACCAACTTCTTCACGGTGTGGGCCAATCGGCAGCTCGCCACGAACGCGGGGGCTTCGCTGTCGGTGGGAGATCCCGTCGTCGTGCACGGCCGGTTGAAGGTGCGCACGGAGGCGCGCGAGGCCCAGAGCTGGACCTCTGCGGACATCGACGCGGTGGCGATCGGCCACGATCTCGCCCGCGGCACCTCGGCGTTCCGTCGCACGACCCGGCCGGAGGCAGGGGCCGCACCACCGCCGACGGAGCCCAACTGGGAGACGCCGGCGGGGGATTCCGCAGACCAGGCCGCCCAACAGCGCCTGGAACCGGTCGCGGTGACGTGATGTCGCGTTTCGCACCACGCTGACCGGCGCGGGCTTATCGGTGAATGCACGTCGAACAACCCGACCGAACCGGTGGATTTGTCGCTAAGCCCCGGCCCGTTCGTGATCTTGGCGATAACGATTCCGAGTCGGATCGGCCATCCGACGGCATCACCGGGAAGCGTGGTGCGCCGCGTCCCTAGGATGCCGAGCGTGGCTCTCGTGGCTTCTGATTCTGCTGGTGGGACCCTGCCCCCCACGTCAACGGGTCCTGCTCGAAGGGGAACTCTGTGCTTTCTTCGTTCACTGCACTGTCGGTGCGCGGGCGAGGCGCTGTCCGCCTCGCCGCCCTGACGCTGGTGTCCGGACTCGCCGCCGCGGGCGTGCTGGCCGGTGCCGGTGCCGGTGCGGCCGCCGCCGACGCGACCGCGCAGGACCAGAGCGGCGCCACCGCCACCATAGGCGGCCTGAAGACGTACGGCACGGCCGTGATCCATGACGTCACCGGAGACCTGCAGGTCTCGGCGGGCCTGTTCGAGATGTCCGTCGAGGGCGGCGGCACGCTGCAGACGTACTGCATCGACCTCCACAACCCCACGCAGAAGGACTCCAAGTACCACGAGACGCCCTGGAGCGGCACTTCGCTCGGTGTCAACAAGGACGCGGGCAGGATCCGTTGGATCCTGCAGAACTCCTATCCGCAGGTCAACGACCTCGCGGCGCTGGCCGCCAAGGTGGGTGTCCGCAGTGGCCTCACCGAGGAGGACGCGGCCGCCGGCACGCAGGTGGCCATCTGGCGCTACTCGGACGGCGCGAACGTCGACGCCGTCGACCCGCAGGCCGAGAAGCTCGCGGACTACCTCGAGAAGAGCGCCCGAGCCCTGGCGGAGCCGAAGGCGTCGCTGACCCTCGACCCGCCCGCGGTCTCCGGGCACCCCGGCGAACTGCTCGGCCCGGTCACGGTGCACACCAACGCGGGCAGCGTCACGGTGGCACCGCCGGCGGACGCCGCCACAAGCGGGGTGCGGATCGTGGGCAAGAACGGCAAGAAGCTCACGTCCGCCGCGGACGGCAGCCAGATCTTCTTCGACGTGCCCGAGGACGCGACGGCCGGCACGGCCGAGCTGACCGTGCAGGCCTCCACCACGGTGCCGGTCGGCCGTGCCTTCGCCTCCGAGAGCCGCAGCCAGACGCAGATCCTGGCCGGTTCCAGCGAGTCGACGGTCTCCGCCACGGCGAGCGCGGTCTGGGGTGAGCAGGGTGCGATACCGGCGCTGTCGGCGGCGAAGAACTGCGCCGACGGCGGGGTGGAGATCACCGCTGCCAACGTGGGCGACGAGAAGTTCACCTTCGAGCTCATGGGGAGCGAGCACACCATCGCGGCCGGCGAGTCACGGACGGTGACGATCCCGCTGCAGGAGGACCAGGCGTACGACTTCACCATCACGGGACCCAGCGGCTTCCAGAAGCGGTTCACGGGCGTGCTGGACTGCCGGACGGAGGGCAGCGAAGCCGGCGACGCGGTGCAGACGCTCAGCGAGCCGAGCCCCGCGACGGTCGGCGGCACCGCCGCGGACACCAACCTCGCCGAAACGGGCGGCTCCAGCGCGACCCCCCTGATCGCGGGTACGGCGATCGCCCTGGTGGTCATCGGCGGCGCGGCCCTCGTCCTCGTCGGCAGGAAGCCTCAGCCCCGGGACTGAGCTTGACCGGGTGCCGGGTGCCGGGCGACCGAGCCCGGGCCGAACCGATCCTTGGCAACTCCAGAGTGATCAAAGGGTCTGTCCTCCCGTGCTCCCCCCTGCCCACCGCCCGACGCGGCTCGGCGTCGACGACAACCGACGGTGACGGGGGAGCTACGGGGTGGGGCGCGAAAACACCAGGTCAGCGCCGCCCCGCGGAACGCGTTTCCCCCCAGGGCTAGCCGTCAGGCAAGATGGGGTGTATCTGCCCACTGCCAGAATTCAAGCTGCCGGACGGTTTCTCTTGGCTGAGTACATCTACACCATGCGCAAGACGCGTAAGGCGCACGGCGACAAGGTGATCCTTGACGACGTGACGCTGAGCTTCCTGCCCGGCGCGAAGATCGGTGTGGTCGGTCCGAACGGTGCCGGTAAGTCCACCGTTCTCAAGATTATGGCCGGGCTGGAGCAGCCGTCCAACGGTGACGCCTTCCTCTCTCCCGGCTACTCCGTCGGCATGCTGCTCCAGGAGCCGCCGCTCGACGAGTCCAAGACGGTCCTGGAGAACGTGCAGGACGGCGCCGCCGAGATCATGGGCAAGCTCCACCGGTTCAACGAGGTGGCCGAGCTCATGGCGACCGACTACTCGGACGCGCTCATGGAGGAGATGGGCAAGCTTCAGGACGACCTGGACCACGCCAACGCGTGGGACCTGGACGCCCAGCTGGAGCAGGCCATGGACGCTCTGGGCTGCCCGCCCGGCGACTGGCCGGTCACCAACCTCTCCGGTGGTGAGAAGCGCCGCGTCGCGCTCTGCAAGCTGCTGATCGAGGCCCCCGACCTGCTGCTCCTCGACGAGCCCACCAACCACCTGGACGCCGAGTCCGTGCAGTGGCTGGAGCAGCACCTCGCCAAGTACGCCGGCACCGTCGTCGCCGTCACCCACGACCGGTACTTCCTCGACAACGTCGCCGAGTGGATCCTCGAGCTGGACCGCGGCCGCGCCCACCCGTACGAGGGCAACTACTCCACGTACCTCGACAAGAAGGCCTCCCGCCTCAAGGTCGAGGGGCAGAAGGACGCCAAGCGGGCGAAGCGGCTCAAGGAAGAGCTCGAGTGGGTGCGGTCCAACGCCAAGGGGCGTCAGGCCAAGTCCAAGGCGCGTCTGTCCCGCTACGAGGAGATGGCCGCCGAGGCGGACAAGATGCGGAAGCTGGACTTCGAGGAGATCCAGATCCCGCCGGGCCCGCGTCTGGGCAGCGTCGTCGTCGAGGTCAACAACCTCAGCAAGGCCTTCGGCGAGAAGGTCCTCATCGACGACCTCTCCTTCACCCTGCCGCGTAACGGGATCGTCGGCGTCATCGGGCCGAACGGCGCCGGCAAGACCACCCTCTTCAAGATGATCCAGGGTCTGGAGAACCCGGACTCCGGCTCCATCAAGGTCGGCGACACCGTCAAGATCTCGTACGTCGACCAGAGCCGCGAGAACATCGACCCGAAGAAGTCGCTGTGGGCCGTCGTCTCGGACGAGCTCGACTACATCAATGTCGGCCAGGTCGAGATGCCGTCGCGGGCCTACGTCTCCGCTTTCGGCTTCAAGGGCCCGGACCAGCAGAAGGCGGCCGGAGTCCTCTCCGGCGGTGAGCGCAACCGCCTCAACCTCGCGCTCACGCTCAAGCAGGGCGGCAACCTGCTGCTCCTCGACGAGCCGACCAACGACCTCGACGTGGAGACCCTGTCCTCCCTCGAGAACGCGCTGCTCGAGTTCCCGGGCGCGGCTGTGGTCGTCTCCCACGACCGGTGGTTCCTGGACCGGGTCGCCACGCACATCCTCGCCTACGAGGGTGACTCCAAGTGGTTCTGGTTCGAGGGCAACTTCGAGTCGTACGAGAAGAACAAGATCGAGCGTCTCGGGGCGGAAGCCGCTCGTCCGCACCGCGCCACCTACAAGAAGCTGACCCGGGGCTGATCTCTTGCGGCACATCTACCGCTGCCCACTGCGCTGGGCGGACATGGACGCGTACGGCCACGTCAACAACGTGGTCTTCCTCCGGTACCTGGAGGAAGCCCGTATCGACTTCCTGTTCCGCCCGGACAAGGATTTCCAGCAGGGGTCCGTGGTGGCGCGGCATGAGATCGACTACAAGCGGCAGCTCGTGCACCGGCACTCGCCCGTGGACATCGAGCTGTGGGTCACCGAGATCAGGGCGGCCTCCTTCACGCTCACGTACGAGGTCAAGGACCCGGACCAGGTCTACGTCCGGGCCCTGACGGTGATCGTGCCGTTCGACTTCGAGGCGCAGCGGCCGCGCCGGATCACCGCGGAGGAACGGGAGTTCCTCGCGGAATACCGGGACGACGACGAGGAGGAGGCCGTCGCCGCATGACGGTGCTCCACCTCGCCGACGTGGGGGAGGCCGCGGACCTCGCGGCCTTCCTCTCCCGGCTGATCCACTACGACCGTGCGGCCGCGGTGCGCCTCCAGGCGGCCGGGACCGCGCTCGCCGTCTTCGGGCGGCCGCCGTCCTTCGAGGTGCTGGCGGTCCGCGCGGTGCGGCTCGCCAAGCCGTACGAGAACGGGCTCGACGTGAGCCTGGACGTGACGGTGTCCGCCGGTGAACTCCTGGAGGCGGTGGACGAGTCCGCGGCCACGGCCGCCGTTCCGGCCGCGGTGACAGGTCCGCCGTGGGCCGGGGTGCTGCCGCCGCGGGGTGGCTGGCGGGCCGAGCCAGGTCTGCCGGAGCCGGAGCGCCTGCGCGCGATGGTCGCCGCCGCGGTCGCCGAATTCCGTTCCCGTACGCAGGAGTTGGCGCCCGAGCAGCGCACGCGGTCCGAACTCGACCGCGTCGGGCGGGAGATCTGGTCCCGGACGGTCGGGGACACCCCGCTGACCGTGCGGGCCGTGCACGCGGCCCAGTCGCTGGGCTTCCTCCGGCCTTCCGCCGTTTCCGAGAGCACCCGGGCTCCCGAGGACGCGCCGCTGGGGCTGTTCTCGTCGGGGGCATGGCTCAGGCTGCGCACGCCCTACGGATCGATCGCCGTACGCAGGGCGGGGCTTGGGACCCTGGACGTCAGCGTCCGCTGAACACGGTCCTACCGCCTGCCCTCTGCCAGCACTGGTACAGCGACTGGTACCGCCACCGCCACCGGCACATGCGGGACCGGAACCTACTCACCTGATCGCTGTGGTCAGCCCTGTTCGCTGTCGTCCGGCCAGATGCCGATGTGGTCCGGTTCCAGTTCCAGGGCCACCCGGTCGCGCATGCCCAGGGCCTCGGTGTAGTCGGCGGGGAGCTGGAGGCGGCCCGCGCGATCGAGCATGGCGTACTCGCGGGCGACCACCGTCTCGTGGCCGGTCGTCGCGTCGACCTGGTGGCGACGCAGAACCTCCGTGGAGGTGCGGCCGTCGCGGATGGCCACCGTGCGGCGGACCTCGTCGGCGACCGCCTGGTCGTGGGTGACGATGACGATGGTGGTGCCGAGACGTTCGTTGGCCGTGCGGAAGGCGGCGAAGACCTGTTCCGCGGTGTGGGAGTCGAGTTCGCCGGTCGGTTCGTCGGCCAGCAGGACCGCGGGGTTGTTGGCCAGGGCCACGGCGATGGCGACGCGTTGCTGCTGGCCGCCCGACATCTGGTGCGGGCGGCGATCGCGGCAGTCCGCCACGTTCAGCAACTCCAGCAGCTCCAGGGCGCGTTCGGCGTGGGCCCGGCGGGCTCCGCGGGGACGGTCGCCGGCCAGTCGCATCGGCAGGGCCGTGTTCTGGGCCGCGGTCAGATAGGGCAACAGGTTGCGGGAGGTCTGCTGCCACACGAAGCCGACGACGTGCCGGCGATAGGCGAGGCGGTCCTTGGCGGTCATGGCGAGCAGATCGCGGCCGGCCACCCGGGCCGCGCCGGCGGTGGGCGTGTCGAGCCCGGCGAGGATGTTCATGAGCGTGGACTTGCCGCTGCCGGAAGCCCCCACGAGAGCCATGAGTTCGCCCTCGCGGACGAGCAGGTCGAGACCCTGGAGGGCCTGGACCTCTATGCCGTCCATGCTGAAGACGCGCACCAGACGGTCGCAGGTGATGAGGGCGTCGTGGCCGTAGGCGGGGCGGTTGCGACCTTCCGCCACGCGGTGCGCGAGGTCGGCGAGGGTGGGGTTCGTCGTCATCGGCGGTCTCCTGGGCGGGGGTTCGCGGACAGGTTCGGTGCCCCGCAGGCGCGGCAGTCACCGGGGCACTTCATCGCGCATCCCCCGCCCTCAGTTCCCGCACAGCGCCCCTCCGCCCGGACCACCACGCCTGCCCCACCGCGACGCCCACCGCCAACAGCAGCACCGACAGGGCCGGGACCGTCAAGGACAGGGCGTCCGCCTGCAACTCGGCTTTGTCGGAGACGGTTTGGACGGAGGCCAGGGCAATGGTGGTCAGGTCGACGCCGGGGGAGAGGAGGCGGATGGTCGCCCAGCCGGTCAGTGCGCCGCCCGCCGCGGCGACGACGGCCTGGGGGAGGGACTCCAGGACGAGGAGGCGGCGGGCCTGGGCGCGGATGAGCCCCATGGTGCGGAGGCGGGCCAGCAGGGCGGCACGTTCGGGGGCGGCGCGCAGCAGGGCGAGAAGCAGGGCCAGGACGGCGTAACCGGTGCCGACCGCGACCGCCGCCGTATAGACGCGTTCGGCGCCGGACTGGAGGGGCGAGTCGACGTATCGCGCGCGCTCCTCGGACCGCAGGTGTACGGCTCCGAAGGCGCCGCTCGTCCGGCGCAGCGCGCCCGCGTCCAGGTGGTCGCCGGTCAGGAGCAGGGCCGTCGGACGGGCCGCGGCGGGGCTCAGCCCGGCGCGGCCCACCACCAGGAAGTCGGCGCCGGACACCGCAGGTGTCCGATCCCGGACCAGCGTGACGCGGACGGTGACGGAGGTGCCGTCGCCGAGGAGCACGGGGAAGGGCCGCGTGCCGTACGCCTCGGCGACCGTCGGGGAGGCCAGGGCGGGCAGGGGCGCCTGCGTGTCGGCCGGCCGTCGCCGCAACTCCCGTGCGCCGAAGGGTCCGAGGTCCGTGTGCCGGGCCAGCTCCGCGTACGCGCCGGGGTCGACTCCCACCACGGGTACCGGCTGCCCTGCGCCGTTCGGCCGGGCCTCGTACGCGATGCTCAGCTCGGTCAGGCCGCGCACGCCGGAGGTCCGGTGGACGCGGTCGGGCAGGGCGGCCGGGAGCGGGTCGTAGGAGTCGATGCGGGCGTCCGCGCCGACGGCGAGGAGCGCCGCGTGGTCCCGGGCCTCGCGCACGCCCGCGAGGACCGAGCCGCCGAAGGCCGCCGTGGTCAGCGCGGTCAGCAGCGCCAGCAGGGGCAGTGCCGTCGAGGCGGACGTGCGGCCCGCGCGGGCGAGGGACAGGTGACCCACCGCGCCCCGCAGCCGCTCGGCCGGGCGGGCCAGTCCGCGCAGCGGCAGAGGGTAGAGGCGGACCAGCACCAGGGCCGCGATGACGCCGACCAGCACCGGCGCCAGGGAGGTCAGCCCGTCGCCGGCCGAGCCCGCCGCGCCCCGCCGGCGCAGGCTTTCCACCGCGCCGGCCGCCAGCACCACCACGGTGAGCTCGGCGACCGTACGGCGCCGGGACGGCCGTACGGACGTCACGTCGCCGCGGCCGCCGTGCACGCGTACCCCCCGGTGCGCGGCCGCGGCCCGCAGGGGCAGCGTGGCGCAGGCGGTGGCCGTGACCACCGCCGCCGCCGTGATCGCGGGTGCGACGCGGCCGCCGGGCACCGCGAGCAGCGCGGCCGCGAGGCCGAGGGCGCCCGCGGGCAGGGCGACCACGGCGGTCTCGGCGAGCAGCCGGCCGGTCATGCCCCGTAGGGAGACGCCGCGAGCGCGCAGCAGGGCGAGTTCGGGGCGGCGGCGGTCGGCGGCGAGGCCGCCCGCCATCAGGAGGACCACGGCGGCGACCGTGCCGGTGCCGAACGCGGCCACCTCGACGAGTGGGCCGACGCCCGCCCGCAGCCGGCTGTAGGCGGCGAGCACGTCGTCGAGGCTGGTGCCGACGTTCGTGAGGGGGCCGGTCGCCGAGCGGATCCCGCGCAGGCCCGGGCCGGATTCCAGGGAGGCCACGGCGGACCGCAGGCGCCGCACGTCGTGGGCGTGCAGGCCGCTGAGGGAAGGGGCCAGCTGCCAGTAGCGCCAGGGTTCTCCGCCCGTCGCCGGCATGACGGGGGCGGCTTCGGGGGCGAGCAGCAGGGCGCCGAGCCAGTACGTGTCCGGCTCGGGGCCGGAGTTGGGCTCCCGGGCCTGCGAGGGGGCGCGCAGCAGGGGCTGGGTGGACCAGTAGGCGCCGGCGGGGTCGCGTGGGGTGAGGATGCCGGTGACGCGGAGGGCGAGCGGGGCGCGTTGCGTGACGGGTACGTGGAGCACCGAACCCACCTTGATGTGCAGGTGCTCGGCGGTCTCGGCGGTGACAGCGGCCTCGACCTCGGCCGTGGTCGAGGTGACGCGGCCGTCCGCGCGTGGAAGGCGGCCGGTGCGGATCGTCGCGTGGTCGGCCAGGCCGTGCTGCGCGAAGAGGCTCACCCGCGCGGGCAGCCCGCTCGGCATGGGCAGCCAGCGGTCCAGCGCGACCAGGTTCTTCGCGGTGCGCACGCCGTACGTCGACTGGTCGCGGTCGACGACCAGGGGCGGCCGGACCGTGGCGAGGACCTGGGCGTACTGGCGGCCCAGGACCTCGGGGCGCATGGCCTCGTCCCACCCGCCCGCCGTCGGATCGGCGTCGGACATCTCGGCGTACAGCTGCAGGGTGGTCCGGTCGGGCCGGGCCTGCTCCAGGGACCGGCGCAGGCCCGCGTCCTCGTAGCGGTCCACCGCCCGCGGGAACGCGGACGCCAGGCACGCGGTCAGCGCCACCAGGAGGGCGAGGGCGACGGCTGCGCCGGGAGCGGCCCGCAGCCGGGTGCGAACCCAGGGAGCCACGACCCGTGCGGGGACGGCCGCCTTCATCTCACTCACCTCCCTGTTCTCGCAGCGAGGCCACCTGGTCCGTCCGCCGCAGCGCGAGCGCGACGGTCACCAGCAGCGGAGTGAGCGCCACGGCCGCGAGCAGGGCGGCGGCCGGCGCGAGCGGCAGCTCGACCAGTACCGGCGGCACCGGCCGGCTCGCCTCCGAGGTCAGGACGACCAGCGGGACCACGGCCCGGGTCAGCAGGGTCCCCAGGGCCGCGCCGACCAGCAGCGCCAACGCCACGAGCACCCCGTGCTCGACGGCGATCGTGCGGGCCAGCCGGCGGCGCGGGGCGCCCAGGGCGCGCAACACCGCGAACTCGGCGCCCCGCTCCCGCAGCGAGCCCGCCGCGCTCACCGCGAACCCGACCGCCGCCAGCGCCGCCGCCACCCCGGCCGCCGCGGTGAACGCGGCCTCGGGGCCCGCGCCGAACGGGTCGTCACGCAACCGCGCGGCGATCTCGTCCCGCACCACCACCTGTGCGGGATCCAGGTCCGGCCGGGCCCGCAGGGCGGCGGCGACCCCGGCGGCCTCGCCGGGATCGGCTGCGAGCCACCACTCGGTGGGCGTGACGCCCTCGCCGTACCGCGCCTCCAACACCCGGTTCACCGACCGCAGATCGACGAGCAGGGCACCGCCACCGGCCGTGTCGCCACTCCCACCGTTCACGGAACTTCCGGGCTCCGCGCTCACGTCCCCGCTCTCCTCCTCGGCCGCGGTCGGCAGCCCCCGGACCGAGCGCACGATCCGCACCGGCACCTCACGGGCACCGAACGTCACGTCCACGCGCTGACCGACCCCCGCTCCCGCCGAGGCGAGGAAGCGGTCGGTGGCGACGGCCGTGACCTCCGGACGGGCGGGCTGAGCCACCTGCATGCGCACCGTCAGCGTCGAGACGCCCCACGTCTGCTCGCGCGGCACATAGCCCGTTCCGTACGCGATGGCCGGCGGCCCGGAACCGCTCGCGCGTGGCCGGGTCGGCAGGGTGCTCGTGTCCCCGGACGAGGCATCCGCGTCGCTCTCCGCCACAGCCGTCCAGGCGGTGGGAAGCCGCAGCCGCCGTACCGTTCCGTGGGTGTCCGTGGCTGTCAACGCGTCGAGGGACAGGCGCTGTTGCCGCGGCCGGCCGAACGGCTGCGGCATGACCAGCTCCAGGCCCGTGAGCATCAGCGGCCCCGGGGAGACGGTGAGGTCCAGGGCGTGCGGGCGGCCGTCGGAGGGGAGTTCACCGGCGGGCAGCCGGTAGGGGGTGCCATGGCTGTCCTCCACCGTGACGGTCACGTCCGCCGCGGCGGCGCGGTCCGAGCTGCGCAGGGTCGCCGTCAGCCGCAGCCGGGCGGTGCCCGCGGGGACCTCGGCGCCCGCTGTCGCCCCCTTCGGGGCGAGCTCCGCCAGCAGGGGGCGCATCGGGTCGGCGGCCAGGTCGGGGCGCATCAGCACGGCGTCCGCGGCGTGGGCGGTGTCCAGGGCGAGCACGGTCGCGGTGCGGTTGCCGGACAGCGGCAGCGTCGCACGGACCGCGGGGGCGGCCTCCCGTACGTGCGGGACGGCCGCGTACTCGTCGGTGCGGCCCGGGCCGCTCTCCCCGGTGCCCAGGACACGCACCGGCGCTCCGGCCCGGAAGTCCGCCTGGTCGTCCTGCGAGCGGTCCCAGGAAGCCCCTTGCCCGATCGCCAGCAGGCCCAGCGCGACGGCGAGGACCAGCAGCAGCACCGGGCCCGCACCGCGCATCGGGCGGCGGCTGAGCTGCCAGCCCGCCAGCGCGGCGGTCAGACCGCGACCGCCGGCCGCCCGGCGTTCGGCCAGCCCGGCCACCGGTGGCAGCAGCCGCAGGGTGAGCGCCGTCCCGGCCAGCAGGGCGAGCGCCGGCGCGGCCACCAGCAGCGGGTCGATGCCGGGGGTGCCGACGGTGGTTCCCCCGCCCGAGCCGGGCCGAGACCGGGAAAGGTCCTCCGTGACCACGCCCGACGTCTGGCGGCGCAGCTGCCAGTAGGCGACACCGGCCACGACCAGCAACCCCACGTCGGCGCCCCCGCGCACCGCGCCGGGCAGCGCCCGGGCCCGCCCCGAGGTGACCGGGGGCGCGGTCCGGCCCCGCCCGGGCGCGAGGGAGGACGCCGCCGCCCGCAGCCGTCCGGAGCCCAACCCGTCGGAGCTCAGCACGGGCAGCGTCACCGCCAGCGCGCATCCCAGTGCCGTACCCAGCGCCACGAGCCACACCTCGGTGCCCCCGCCGGCCGGTACCTCCAGCCGTAGCCCGATCCGGGCCAGCGGCCCCTGCCCGGCCAGCAGCCCGGTCAGCGGCCCCGCGAGCAGCGGAGCGCAGAGCACCGCGGGGACGGCGAGCAGCAGGGCCTCCAGGGCGGCCTGCCCCGCGATCCGGGACCGGGCGGCACCGCGCGCTCTGAGCAGCCGGGTCTCGCCCGCCCGCTCGGCGCTCAGCAGCCGGGCCACCAGCAGCAGGGCACAGCCCGCGAGCAGCACCAGCTGGAGCGCGACGATCACCAGCGTGGAACGGGAGACCAGCAGCGAACGGTCGACCCGGTCGAGGACCTCGGGCAGTGCGGTGCCCGCGGCCGTCGTACCGCTGAGCGCGGGCTGCTTGCGCAGCGCGGCGCTCCCGGCGCGGGCCGCCTCCCGCAGCGCGTCGATCCGTCCGGTCGTCAGGGCCGAGAAGTCGGCCGAGACCAGCCACGCGGACCGCCCGGCGCTGACCCTGTCGCCGCTCAGGACGCCGGGATCGGCCAGCATCGGTCCGTACGTCGTGAAGCCGGCCTCGGTGATTCCGCGCCCGCGCAGGTCGTCGAGCTGCCAGTACGTCGCGTCCGCCCGGGCGGGCACGTACAGGCCGGTGATCGTGACGCGAGTCCTCGGGCCGCCGAGCCGGTCGACGAGGGTGAGGCGGGAGCCGGGAGCCAGGCCGAGGGCCCGGGCGGCGGTCCGGGGGAGGGCGGTCTCGACCCTCTCGCCGGAACCGGAGGGATCGTCGGCGGGCCGTGGCAGTCGTCCGGCGACGACCCGCACCTGTGTCCGGTCCAGCGCCGCGAAGTACGTCAGGTCGGGGTTCTCGGACCGCTCGGCTCTCGGCGGGCGCGGCAGGGCGTACGGGCCCGAGCGGACCAGCGTCCGCACGGTCACCGGCAGTCCGCCGAAGATCTGCCGGGCTCCCTCGCGTACGGCGCGACCGGCGGCCGCGCGACCGGCGGCCGGCACGTCGGCCTTGACGATCAGCGCGGTGTCGGCGGCGTTGCGGGGGTCCTTCAGGGAGTGGCGCAGGGCCGCGTCGCCGATCGCGCCCGAGTAGGCGGTCAGCGTCGCCAGCACGGCCGTCGTCAGCAGGACGGTGAGCAGCGCGGCGGCGAGCAGCAGGCGGTGTGCCCGCGCCCGCAGCACGACGAACCCCGTAACCCCCGTCACCCGGCCCCCCGCCGATGTCCGACTCCGGGCGATGTTGTCAGAGGCGGCGGGGCAGGGGTAAGCGCTTGTAGACCGGCCTTGACCGTATTGTGACCGCAATCCGGCGTTCTACGACCGGAATCCGCGCGTCAGCCCCGAACATCACGCCCCGCCGTTTGGGGCCCGCGCATCACGCCCCCGCTTCGGGCCACCTGCCACGCAGCACACGCGCCTACGAGCGTGTCAGTCCGGGGTGTTGACCATCGAGGCGGCCGCGTACGTCAGGTAGTTCCACAGCGTCGTCTCGTGCTCCTCGGACAGGCCGAGGCTGTCGACGGCGTCCCGCATGTGCCTCAGCCAGGCGTCGTGCGCCGCGCGGTCGACGGTGAAGGGGGCGTGGCGCATCCGCAGCCGCGGGTGGCCGCGGTTGTCGCTGTACGTCGTCGGACCGCCCCAGTACTGGATCAGGAACAGCGTGAGACGGTCCTCGGCCGGACCCAGATCCTCCTCGGGATACATGGGCCGCAGGACCGGGTCCTCGGCGACTCCCTCGTAGAAACGGTGGACGAGGCGACGGAAGGTGTCCTCCCCGCCGACCTGCTCGTAGAAGGTCTGCTCCTGAAGCGTGCCGCGCCGGATCTCTTTCACCCGTCCATGGTCTCAGACGGGATGACCGAGGACTTGGGGCTTAGGACCTGCCCCCGGACCGCCCCCGGAACCGGGCGATCGCCCCGCGCGGACCTGCTGGTTCCAGATCGGCCGATCTCCGGCGGACCAGGTGATTCCGGATCGGCCGGTTCCGGCGCTCGCCTCGCGCCGCGTCCCGCAGCACAGTGGACGTATGAGCGCTCACGCCCTCGACAGGGACCTGTCCGGCCTCGCCCTCTCGGCGCGGGCCGCCCTGGTGCGCGAGATCGACGCGAGCGGGGCCTGGGACGCCGACCCGGTCTGGCGGCAGGCGTTCGAGGCGGTCCCGCGCCATCTCTTCGTGCCGTACTACTACGTCGGCATCCGGGGCGGCTACGAACGGCGCTGGGGCGAGAGCCCGGACCCGGGCACCCGCGAGCGCTGGCTGCGCGGCGCCTACGCGGACGCGCCGCTGGCCACCCGGCTGCGCGACGGCGAGCTGGTCTCCTCCAGCAGTCAGCCCTCCCTGATGGCGATGATGCTGGTCGAACTGGGCGTACGGGACGGTGACCGGGTTCTGGAGATCGGGGCGGGCACCGGCTACAACGCGGCCCTGCTCGCCCACCGACTGGGTGCCGACGACCTGGTCACCACCGTCGACCTGGAGCCGGAGATCACCGAGTCGGCGCGACGGCATCTGGCCGCGGCGGGCCACCACCCGGCCGTCGTCACCGGTGACGGCGCCCGTGGAGTGCCCGAACGCGCCCCCTACGACCGGATCATCGCGACCTGCACCCTGCCGTCGATCCCGCTCGCCTGGCCGGCCCAGTGCCGCCCCGGCGCCCGTGTCCTCGCCCCGCTCGCGACCGGACTGATCGCCCTGACGGTGCGGAACGCCGGGCACGCCGAGGGCCGCTTCCTGCACACACCCGCCTACTTCGTGCCCCTGCGCGGCGCGGACCGTACGGAGCCGGAGACGGAACCGAGGCGGCCGGAAGGGGTGCCCCGCCGGGCCGCGGACCACGAACTGTTCCGCTTCCTGCTGGCCCTGACGCGCGGCGCCCTCGAACCGCGGGAGGCATATGAACTGTGGGAGCGCGAGGACATGCCGAGGCGCGAGCGGTACGGCATCACGGTCGACGGCGCACACGAGTGGGCCTGGCTGGACGATCCGGAGGGGCCGTACACCTGGCCCCTCCGCTGAGACGGCGGGTCAGCCCCGGCGGACGGTGATCGTCGTCCACGCACCCACGTGCACCCGGTCCCCGTCCTGCAACGGCACCGGGACGAAGGGCTGGATCGGCTCCTCCGAGCCGTTGACCGTCGTACCGTTCGTCGAGTTCTGGTCGACGACCGCCCAGTTGCCGTCCGGCTGCTGGACCAGGACCGCGTGCTGGTGCGAGACGCCCGGGTCCTCCGGCGGCACCGACAGGTCGATGTCGGGGGTGTCGCCGGTGGAGTGGCGGCGGCGGCCGATGGTGATCTGGTTGCCGGTGAGCGTGCGCTGCTGCTCCGGCGAGTACGCGGGCAGGTTGAGGCCCGCCGCCTCGGGGCCGGAGCGGTGCATCATCGCCATGAAGTACTCGCGGTCCGGGCCGATGGTCGCCGTCCAGGTCGCCGGCTGCTGCGGGAAGCCGAGGTTGGGCGGCGAGGGCGGGGCCTGGCCCGAACCGGGCTGCGGATAGCCGTAGCCGCCGCCGGGCGCGGTGGCGGACGGCGGGGGGAGCACCCAGTCGTCGTCACCGCCGCCGAAGGACGGACCGCCCTGCTGGGGGCGCCTGGTCTCCTGCGGATAGCCGGTCGGGGCGCCCTGACCCATGGGAGCGGACGGCTGGTACGCCTGCGGAACGCCCTGCCCGCCGGGTCCGCCCTGCGTGGGTCCGGGCGGCGGCGGAACCGGCCGCGACGGGTCGCCGCCGTAGCCGGACTGCCCGCCCGGGCCACCCTGACCGCCATAGCCGGGCTGCCCACCCTGGCCCCCTTGGCCGCCGTAGCCACCGGGAGGGCCGGCCTGGCCGGGACCACCGGGGCCGCCGTAACCACCGGGGCCGCCCTGCGGGCCGGCGGGGCGCGAGGGGTCCCCGCCGTACGGCGGGATCGGCTCGGCGGGCCGGTTCATCTGCGAGGGGCGCGAACTCTGGTAGTCGTAGGAGTCACCGCCGCCGTAGGACGGTCCGGGCGGCTGCTGGAAGCGGGGGGCCTGGCCGGGGCCGGGCGCCTGCGGGCGCGGGGCGGCCGGGGTGTACGAAGTCGCCGTGTTCGTCAGGAAGTTCCACCGGCACTCCTCGCAGAACGGCGCGCCGCCCTCACGGGGCGTACGGCACTGCGGGCAGAGCTCCGGCTCGTGGTCGGGCACGGCGGACAGGTGCGGCCGACCGCCGGGCTGGCCCTGGGGCGGGAAGCCGTAACCGCCGCCGGGCGGCGGGGGCGGAGGGGGCGGAGGGGGCGGGGGCACGGCACCGGCCATGCGGTGACCGCAGACCTCGCACCAGTCGTCGGAACCCGACTGGTGTCCGTTCGGGCATGTCGGCATGTCGGCGCTTCCCCCTCTCCTTTTCCGGCCTTTCGACCGGATTTCTCCAACCCCGGGAGGGTCGGGCTCGTGACGTACCAGGTCACTTCTTTACACGAACAGTCTTTGTGGACCGAGTTTCGAGCGTCATCTCGTCGGCCTCCGCGACCTTCGCCTTCAGTCGCACAGTACCTGTCGCGGCGTCGACCACGTCCACCACCTTCGCAAGCAGTTTCGCAGTATCCGCGTTTCCGGAATGGCCCGCGAGCTGAACGGCCCGACCCAGTTTGGCCGTTGCTCCGTCGAAGTCTCCCGCTTTGCGGAGATCCAGCCCTTGTTGGATGACTTGTGCCAGTTCGGCCTGCCCGGTGTAGTGGGCGACCTGGGGATTGATGGACGTCGACGCGACCATGTCGTCGGTCCACACGGCCCGTACGAGACCCTGCGCGCCGAGGTTGTGGGCGCTGCCGTCGGGCTGCGGCACGACCAGCGCGACCCGGGCGGCGAGCATCTCCTGGCCGAGGCCCGCGACCGGAACCTCGACGCAGACGTGGTAGTCACGGGACTCGTCCCCCCAGGAGCCGGTGGGGTAGTCGCCGGAGCGCGGGCCCGCCTCGGTGCGGCGGTCGGTGAGTTCCTCGACGGTGGGTGCGACCTGCTTGACGAACTTCACCGCCGTGCCGACCGGAGTCCACAGGCGCAGCGACACGTCCGCGACCTCCTTGCCCATCGCCGTCTCCATCATCTGCGTGAAGTCGGTGGCGAGACCGGCCGGGTCGGCGACGATGTCGGAGGTGCCGAGCAGGGCGGAGGCGATCCCTGTGACTTCTTTCACTTCCCAGTCGGTGCCCACGCCTCGGGCGTCACAGGTGAAGCGTCCGGCGCAGGAGTCCAGGGCGCTCTTCAGGTCCTCGGGCGACTCGTGTTCGTTGCGGCCGTCGGTGAGCAGGATGCCGTGGCGGATGCCGACGTCCGCCGAGGACAGCAGGCGGTCGGCGAGGCGCAGCCAGGTCCCGATGGCCGTACCGCCGGTCGCGGTGAGCTTGCGCAGCGCGTGTTTGGCCTGGTCGCGGGTGGTGGCGTCGGCGACCGCGAGGCGCCCGCCGCCGGGGTAGACCTCCTTGGCGACGTGGGTGCCGCCGATCACCGCGAAGTGCACGCCGTCGCGCAGGGTGTCGATGGCCGCCGACGTGGCGTCGCGGGCGTTGCGCATCTTCGTCGGCGGGTAGTCCATCGAGCCCGAACAGTCGACCATGATCGCCACGGCCGCGGAGGGGCCCTGTCCGGGCGTGTAGTGGTGGGGCGTCGCGGCCGCGCTGCCGACGGTGCCGCCTCCGGTGGCGGTCACCGTGACGATGGCGCTGACCTCGCGGCCGCCCTCCGGCAGGAACTCGTTCTGGTAGACGTCCACCGCGAACTGCGGCACGTTCGACTTCGAGAAATTGGCCATGCCTGCTCACATCCCCCTCGTACTCCGCCGAAGCGGAGCGATGACTGAGGACGGACCGGTCCCCACCGGTCCGTCCGGGCTTCCCCGTACGCGGCCCTCGGCCATGTCGTCGGATTCCCGTCGTCGCCCGGCGAGCGGCCCTGCGGCGAGCGTGCCTACAGGGGCCTGGTGGGGCGGACGGGAGTCCGAAGACGGGGCCTACGCCGATCCTGCCCCCCGCGGCGGGGCAGGGAACGGCAGGAGCGCCACTGTTACGTTGTCGTGGCCCCCGCCGTCCAAGGCGTGACCGACCAGTACCTGGGCGGCGTGCAGGGGGCGCACCGCGGCGTCCAGGGGGACGACCTCGGCCATCTCCTCGGCCGCCTCCGCGTAGTTCCACAGTCCGTCGGAGCACACCACCACCACACCGGGCCGGTCCGGCTTGAAGGAAGCGGTGTGCGGCTCCAGTTCGTAGGCGTCCGCGCCGAGCCAGCCCGTGATCGCGTGGGCGCGCTCGTCGGCGTACGCCTCCGCCTCGTTCATCAGACCGGCGGCGACCATCTGCGCGGCCCACGAGTCGTCCTCGGTGAGCCGGGCCGGGGGTGCGGCGCGGTCCACCGGGACCCAGTAGGCGCGGCTGTCACCGACCCAGCCGACGACCAGCAGCCCGGCGGTCACCACCGCCCCGACGAAGGTGCAGGCGGGGGCGTTCTGGTGCGGGGCGTGCTCTCGGGCGGTGGCCGGTTCCTCGGCGAGCGCGTTGACGGCGTGCGAGGCCGCGATGATCGCGTCGTGCAGGGCCTGCTGGGGATGCGTGCCGGCCGGCAGGGCCGCCAGCAGCGATTCGCTCGCGGCCCGGGACGCGGCGAGCGAGGCGTCGTCCGGGCGGGTCGCCGAGGACACGCCGTCGCAGACGACCGACAGGAGCACGGGGGAGCCGTCCGGCAGCACGGTGGTGCCGAGGGCGAAGGCGTCCTCGTTGCGGTGATGGCGCAGCCCGCGGTCGCTGACCGCGGCGACCGGGCCGGCCTCCTGCTCCATGTGGTCGCGCTCGCGCGGCTGGGCGTGCCCGCAGTTCTCGCAGTAGCCGTCGTCGTCGACCCGGCCCGCCCGGCAGGCCACGCACACCCGGGTGCCCGCGGCCGGCGTCGGCGGTTCGGCGGTCGCGCGCGGGTCGGGCGCCTGCAGCGGGTACTCCTCGGGTTCCGGCCCGCGGTCGAACCGTACGCCCGAGGCGGGGGAGACCGGTGAGCCCGTGACAGGGGCCGGCTGCTGCGGTACGGCCGAGGGCAGCGCGCCGCCGCCCGAGTCGGTGCCCTGGAGATCCGTCGGCAGGTGCACCGGCGCGGGACGGCCGGAGCTGCCGGGCTCGGGGGCCACGGGCCAGGACGGGTCGGCTTCCGCCGCGGACGGTGTCCAGCCGTTCATGGCGATGGTCGGGTTGTCGTCCGGCCGTGCGGTGACAGCGGACAGGTCGTATCCGCACGCACCGCAGAAACGGTCACCCGACTCGAGTGGTTCCTCGCAGCTCGGGCAGGCGGACAACTGGGGCATCTGCGACATCAACTACACCCACGTCCGGGGGCGGTAACGGTTGGCTCGTTCCACCAGGTCGATCCTCTCCTCGCCGCCGCGGGCGAGCCGGGCCAGCGTGCGGTACGAACGCTCCAGGCCGAAGCGCAGGCCCCGCTCGTCCAGGTCGCTGCCGAGCAGCGTCCGCCCCCCGGCGGCATGGGGGTCCCCCTGCCCGGCCGGAGCCGAGAGCGGGGCAGGGGCGGAACCCTGGCCCCCGGAGAGTATCCAGTCCAGCGCGCAGCCGAGCACCTCGGCCGACAACTGCTCACGGCGGGCCGGATCCAGACCGTAGGCGTCCAGCGCCTCGACCTGCCCCGCGGCCGCCACCAGGTCGTCCAGAAACGGTACGTCACCGGCGACCGCCGTGCGTTGACGCAGCCGTGCGCGGACCGCCGCCACCCGCGCCGCCGTGTAGTGGATGGAGCTTTCCGGCACCGACTCCAGTGTCTGTACGGCGCCTCGGCGGTCGCCCGTCGCGAGCTGGACGCGGGCCAGCCCGAAGGCGGTGCTCACATAGCTGGGGTCGGTCGACCACACCAGGCGGTAGTACTCGGCGGCGTTGTCGAGCTGGCCCAGCACCTCCGCGCACAGGCCGAGGGCCAGCTTCGGTGCCGGCTCGCCCGGGAAGGCGTCGTAGACGGCGTCGAAGGCGAGCGCGGCGCCCTCGTGGTCGCCGGTCACCAGCGCGGCCACGCCCCGGTACCAGACGACCCGCCAGTCGTCGGGCCGCTCCTCCTCGAGCCTCCGCAGGGCTTCGAGGGCCGCGTGCGCGTCGCCGTTCTCCAGCCAGGCGCGGATCTGCCGCAGCCGGGTCTCGGTCGACTGGGCCGGCGCCCCGGCCAGGGCCCCGAGGAGTTCGGCCGGCGCGGTGGTCAGCAGGGCCGCCAGGAACCCGGCGTTGGGGTCGGCCGGATCCACCAGGGGCACGGGCAGGGCGAGGGCCGCCGCGGCGGCGTCGACGATTCTGACGATGCTCGCGGAGCCGGGGGACGGCTGCCCGGCGAGTGCCGGCGGAACGCCCGGAGCCTGAGCGGTGCCCGGGGCCGGGGAGGCGGAGGCGGTGGCCGGGGCGGCGGCGCCGCGTTTGGCGCGCACCACCCGCGCCCCCAGTCTCGAGACCTCGCCGTCCAGTCTCGGGAACAACTCCGTGTCGGTGACCCGCACTTCGGGACCGAACAGCGTGGACAGCGCGGGCCGCGCCTTCCCCGTCTGGAGCGAGACGACCTCGCGAAGGACGCCCGTCAGCTGCTCGGACAACTCCTGCGCGGAGGCGAACCGGCGGCCCGGGTCGGGGTCGGTGGCCCGCACCAGCAGCCGGTAGAACGACTCGTACTGGCGGAAGACCTCGATGTGGTCGGGGTCGGGCAGGGAGTCCACGAAGACGTTCGTGTAGCCCTGGAAGTCGAAGGTCATCACCGCGAGCGTGCGGGCGACCGTGTACAGGTCGGACGCCACCGACGGGCCGACCTCCGCGACCTCCGGCGCCTGGTAGCCCACCGTGCCGTAGATGGCCGACTCGTCGTCGTCCATCCTGCGCACCGCGCCCATGTCGATCAGCTTCAGCTGGTCCTCGGTCTGGATCGCGTTGTCGACCTTGAAGTCGCAGTACAGCAGGTTGCGGCGGCAGATGCCCGAGGGCCTCCAGGGCCTCGATGCCGTACGCGCAGGCCTGCTCCACCGGCAGCGGGTCCCGCTTGCCGTCCGGCGTACGGCGTCCGTTGGCGATCTCCTTCAGGGACTTGCCGCCGACGTACTCCATGACGATGTACCCGTCCAGCGAACCCGTCCGCTGGTCGAGGTGCTCCACGAAGTTGTAGATCCGCACGATGTTGGCGTGCTCGATCTCCGCGAGGAAGCGCCGCTCGGAGATCGCGGCGGCCATCGCGTCCTGGTCGCCGGTGTCGAGCAGGCCCTTGAGGACCACCCAGCGGTCCGACACCGCGCGGTCCACCGCCAGGTAGACCCAGCCGAGACCGCCGTGCGCCAGGCAGCCCACGACCTCGTACTGGCCGTGGACGACGTCGCCGCCCTTCAGCTTCGGGACGAACGAGTACGGGTGGCCGCACTTGGTGCAGAAGCCCTCCGTGCGCCCGGCGTGCTCACCCCGCGAACGCCCCACCGGCGCCCCGCAGTCGGAGCGCGAGCAGAACCGCTTGCGCTCGGGCACCTCCGGGTTCTCCAGCACCATCGCGCGCGGGTCGGGCCGCGGCACCCCGGGGACCTCGACCAGACCGGCGCCGAGTCGGCCGCGGGTGGACGAACCGGAGGCCGAGCCGGAGCTGCGCACCGACACCGAACGGCCCGTGGAGCGGCCCGACACGGAGCGCGACAGCCGGCCCGACACCGAGCGCCGGGACTTCGACGACTGCGAGGACGTACGGGAACTGCCGCGGCTGCCGACGCGCGCGCCGGTGCTGCCCGAACCCCGGGAGCTCCCCCCGGCGGCGCCGACACCGGAGGACGGCGATCCGGCCGGGCCGCTCACCGACACGACCGGCGCGAGACCGCAGGTGTCGCAGTACAGTTCGCCGCCGCCCATGTCCTCGTACGCCCCGTCGCAGCCGGGCCGCTGACAGGTCTGCTGTGCATCGGTCATGACGCTGCGTCCCCCTTCTCACTCACGGCCCGGTCCCCTCCGGTCCTGTGGCCCGCCCTGCTCCGGCAGCCGCGGGGCGCCGAGCTGTTCGGCGGCCGCGTGCTGGTAGCGCAGCACGGCCTGCTCGGCCACCCGCAGGTCGCAGGGCGCGCTCCACAGCATGCGCCGCGCCGCGTCGTACCGCTCGATCAGCAGCGAGTCCTCCGCCAGCCCGTGCCGGGCGGCCTTCGCCCGGTAGGCGTCGAGACGGCCGCGCAGCTCCGCGCGGACCGCCAGCGGCTGGGTGACCGCGGTCAACGACTCGCGGGCGCGCAGCAGTTCGTCCTCCGCCTTCCGCTCCAGGGACTCCAGGAGAGGAGACAGCCGGTGCCACTGGGCGTGTCTGCGGTAGTCCGCCGCCGTCGCCAACTGCTCCTGGAGCACGGTCGGCGGGCCGCTGACCACGGGCACCTCGGTGGCGGCGATCTTCGCGAGGACCTCGCCGCGCGCCGTGCGCGCCTCGGCGAGCGTGCGGTCGGCGCGGCTGAGCACGTCCCGCAGCCGCACGAGCCGCTGCTCCGCGTCCTGCCGCACGGTGAGCACCGCGTCGATCTCCCGGCGCACGTCCTCCAGGGCACGCGCCTCACGGTCGTACACCGTGGTGTCCGGCCTGCCGCCGCCCGGCGCGGTGCTTCGCCCCTCGGCGCGGACCCAGAAGGCGAGCGGGTCGGACACCACCTGCTCGCGCAGGGACGTCAGGACGCGTGTGATGCGCTCCAGGTCGTCGCCCGCGGGGTGTTCGCCGGGGCGCACCCCGACGGAGTGCGCGAGCCGGCGGGTGCGCTGGAGCTCCGCGGCCAGCAGGTCTATCCGGGCGGGCAGCGCCGACCAGACCGCGTCGGCGGCGACGACCATGTCGAGCGAGGTCGCGTACAGCTCGTTCATCCGGTCCACGAGGGTGACCAGCGAGAACCGCTCGCTGAGTCGCCCCGAACCGCCATGCAGGGTCGGCGCGTTGGCCGTGGCGGTGGTGGAGCCCGCAACCGTGACGGACTCGCCCCGCAGCAGCTCGGTCAGCTCCGCCAGGTCCTCGCGGCTGGACCAGCGGCGGCGGGAGCGGATGTCACGGGCGGAACGCAGCGCGTCCGTGTACGCGTCGAAGTACGCCCACAGCAGCGTGATCGACGCGTCCGCGGTGGCCCAGCGCTCCTTGGTGGTGCCGGTGAGGTCGGCGCCCTCGAGGAGTCTGCGGCCCGCGTGGTCCTGGAGGGCGAGGAGCGAGGTCTCGATGGCCTCGTGCTCCGCGCCGAGCCGCGCCAGCGCACGGTCCACCTCGTCCCGGTCCATCACCGGCCCGGCGGGGTCCGTGACGCCCATCGATCACCTCTCGCTGCTGTGGGTTGTGGTGCCGGTGTGTGGGTGGTGCGGTCCGTCAGCTCGTCCGCAGATACACCGGCGGGGGCGGCTCCGACTTCGTCGAGTCCTTGTTCAGTGTGGCCGACAGCCATCTGTCGTACGAGGCCTGCCAGCCGTCCGTCGTGTCCTTGCGGTAGTCCACCAGGATCTGGTTGACCCGGCGCACCAGGTCGTCGGCGCCCCGGTTCATGGCCACGCCGTAGTACTCGTCCGTGAAGGTGCCACCCTTGAGCTCGACCGTGGGGTCCTGGGCGGCCTGGCTCGCGGCGAGCGCGCCGTCGGTGACCACGGCGTCCACCTCACCGAGTTGCAGCCTGACCAGGCAGTCGAGCTGGTTGGGGACGGGCGGGACGACGACGGCGGAGGCGATCAGCTTCTTGGCGTCGTGGTCCGCCGTCAGCCGGGTGTTGGCGATGGAACCCGCCGCCGTGCAGATCCTCTTGTGCGCCAGCGTGTCGTCGTACCCGCTGATGTCCGAGGACCGGGGGGCCAGAACCTGCTGGCCCGTCTTGAAGTAGGGGGCGGAGAAGGCGACGTCGTCGAGGCGGTCGCAGGAGATGGTCATCGTGCGGACGACCATGTCGACGCTGCCGCTCTGCAGGGCCGGGATGCGCTGGTTGGTGGGGATGGCCTTGAACACGACGTCGTCCGGGTCGCCGAGTATCTCCTGGGCGATCCGGTGCACCAGATCGATGTCGAAGCCCTCCAGGTCGCCGGACGGGCCGCTGTTCGGATTGCGGTAGCCCCAGCGGTAGCTGTTCTGGTCGACGCCGACGATCAGCTTGCGCTTCTCGCCCGGGCGGGCCTTGATCTTCGCGATGGTGTCCCCGTCCGCGCCGGACGGGGACAGCGTCTGCTCTTCGGGGGCCTTCTTGATCGCGGGGTCCGCGCAGTGGTCGTCGGCACGTACCTGGCTGCCGCGGGCGAGGCCCGGACCGCCGGTGCCCGTACTGCCGTCGCCGCGCGACTGGGTCAGCGGCAGCAGCAGCGTGAAGACCACCGCGAGGGCGCAGACGACCGCCATCGCACCCACCCCGCCCCAGCCGCGCAGGCTGGCCCGCAAGCGTCGCGCGCGCATGGTCACGCCCCCTTTCACCGGTACTCCGAAAGCCTGCGCCCGATACCCAGCAGAGCGCCGGCCGCGCCCAGGAGCGCGAGCACGGCGGCGCCCTCGGGCAGCCCGGTCATCGCGTTCCGGCCGTCACCGGCCGCCTGCTTGAACTCGGCCTCCTCGTGCTGCAGGGCCCTGTCGAGGTTCTTGTCGACTCCCGCGAAGCACTCGCCGGTGGCGCCCTTGGCGCCGATCACCAGGGCCAGCGCCCGCTCGTAGTTGCCGTTGTCGTCCTGATCGCGGGCCGAGGCATGGCGTCTCTTCCACTCCGTCATGTTGCTCTCGGCCGTCGCGACCGGCTGCTGCCCGGACCGGTCGTCGGCGAGCTTCGCGGCCGCGGCGAGGCCCTTGCCGAGGGTGTCCATGTCCTTGCCGAAGTCGACGTCGTAGGAGTCGAGGGTCTCGCCGCCCACCTTGACGGTCTCGGCGCCGCGGGCCACCAGCGTCAGGTTCTCGTTGCCGCGGGCCTTGAGGGAGGCGATGCGGGCGTCGTGCAGCACGTTGAGGGAGCGGACGCCGTGGTCGTAGGAGTCGTCGAGGCCGGCGCGCGCGAGGCTGTGGCCGACGACGAGCCACAGCAGGACCACCGTGGTGCCGGCCGTCGCGGCGACCAGGCCGTGGTTCAGCACCCGGTTCGTGCGCCGGTAGTTGCGCTGCTGGGCCCAGCCGAGCGCGGCCAGCGCGAGCACGCCGAGACCGATGGCGATCCACGGGTAGGGCGTCGCGTCGCCGTAGTCGGCGCTCAGGCGCTGGTTCTCCTTGGTGTAGAGATCCTCCGCCTTCGGGAGCATCTCCTTCTGCATCTTCTCGTTCGCGTACCGCAGATAGGCGCCGCCGACCGGAAAGCCCTGGCGGTTGTACGTGCGGGCCTGCTCGACCAGGCCCTTGTACTGCGGCAGCAGTTCGTTGAGCCGGGCGATGGTCTTCGCCGCGGGGGAGCCGGGGTCGGAGTTGGCGGCCGCCTCGACCAGCCCCGAGGCGGCGCTGTCGATGTCCTGCTCGTACACCGTGCGGGTGGCGGCCGTCTCCTCGCCGCCGGCGAGAAAGCCGCTGGAGGCGGCCGTGTTGGCGTCGGCGAGCGAACGGTAGATGTCGGCCGCGGCGGAACTGAGGGGCTGGCTGTTGTGCAGTACGTCGTCGGCGGCGGCCGCCCGCTCGGTCATCTGCCAGGCGGTGACGGCGCCGAACGCGACGACGAGGAGTGCGACGACGGCACCGATGACGCGCAGCCGGCCGGGCTCGGTGGCGGCGCCCGCGCGCAGCCGGTCGAGGCCTTCGGCGAAGGCGGTGCGGCGGGCGGGCGCGGGCGTGGCGACCGGCGGGGCGGCGGGGGACCGGCCCGGCCCGCCCGGCTGCGGCGGAATCGCCGGCATCGTGGGCACGCCCGGACCCGGTGGTGGCGCCGCGCTGCTCTTCGTCGGGTGTGTCACTGTTTGACCTCCCCCATGGTCATCCGTCGTCGCAAGTATCACCGCCGACACTGACATTCGCACCGGCCTTCACTGGATCTTGATGGGATCGCAGTGTGCTTGACGGTATTCCGGCACGAAGCCGCGCCCCGCGCCACCCCCTCTCCATGAATACGCCGGTGGAATCGGTTCGGTTCCCGCGCCGGCCAGGGCGTACGCGAGGGCGTGCGCTACCCGAAGTACGCTCGCGCCCGCTCGTGCACCTCCGCTCCCGCCGCCACCCGGTCCAACCCCAGCAACACCGCTCCCAGCACCGGCGGCGCCGCCACCACCAGGGGAACCGCCTTCGGCGCCCGTACGGCCAGCAACTCCCGTATTCCGTCGTCCAGTTGGGGGTG
The DNA here is from genome assembly GCF_041435115.1 of Streptomyces sp. NBC_00289. Lineage (NCBI taxonomy): Bacteria > Bacillati > Actinomycetota > Actinomycetes > Kitasatosporales > Streptomycetaceae > Streptomyces > Streptomyces sp. NBC_00289. The sequence goes on from NZ_CP108046.1 coordinate 6,653,977, forward strand.
TCGAGCGGCCAGGACGCCGCCGCCCAGCAGTACCGGCGTCTCCTCCTCCAGCAGCTCCAGCCGGGTCAGTGCCACCGTGGCCATCGCCACCACCTCGTCGGCGAGGCGGTCGACGACCGCGCGGGCGACCGTGTCGCCGGCGGCCGCCGTGGCGAACAGGACCGGCGTCAGCTCGTGGCGGCGGTCCTGTTCGACGTCCTCCAGGTGCAGCGCCTCGACGAGGGCGTACATGGAACCGAGCCCGAAGTGGGCGGGCAGGGTGTGCGCCAGCGCGGTCGGGCCGCCGCGGCCGTCCTCCGCGCGGGAGGCGTGCCACAGCGCCTCCTCCGCCAGGCCCCAGCCACCGCCCCAGTCGCCGGAGATCCGGCCGAGCGCGGGGAAGCGGGCGGTGCGCCCGTCGGGCCGCATGCCGACGCAGTTGATGCCCGCGCCGCAGACGACCGCCACGCCCCGCGGCTCGGTGATGCCGGCCCGCAGGATCGCGAACGTGTCGTTGCGCACCTCGACGCTCGCGCCCCAGCCGCGGGCCCGCAGCGCGGCCGCCAACCGCTCCTCCTCGACGGGGAAGTCGGCGTTGGCGAGGCAGGCCGACACGTGGTCGACCGAGCTGGTCCCGGCGGCGGCGAAGGCCCGCGACACGGCCTCGGCGAGGGTGTCCACCGCCTCCTCGACGCCCACCGCGGGCGGCCGGAACCCGCCGCCGCGGGCCGTGGCGAGGACGGTCCCGTCGGTCGCCACCACCGCCACGTCGGTCTTGCTGTTGCCCGCGTCGACGGCGAGGACACGTGCGGTCATGCCCACGCGAGATGCTCCCGGTTGTGTGCGATCAGCTGGTCGGTGAGGGCGTCCGCGTACGCGTGCTGCCCGACGAGGGGGTGGGCGAGCAGCGCTCGGAACACCCGGTCCCGGCCGCCGCGCAGGGCTGCCTCCAGGGCCAGGTCCTCGTAGGCCGTCACGTTCGCCGTCAGGCCGGCGAACAGGGGGTCGACGGGCGGCACGGGCAGCGGGGTGGTGCCCTTGGGACCCACCGCCGCCTGCACCTCGATCACCGCGTCGTCGGGGAGGAAGGGCAGCGTGCCCCGGTTGAGGGTGTTCACCACCTGGTAGGGGCTCCCGCCTCCGCCGAGCAGCCCGGCCGCGAGGTCCACGGCCGCCTCCGAGTAGAAGGCGCCGCCCCGTTTGCCGAGGAGTTCCGGCTTCTCGTCGAGGCTCGGATCGCCGTACATCTTCAGCAACTGCCGTTCCATCTCGGCCACTTCCGCGGCCCGGGACGGCTTGGTCCGCAGTTCCCGGACGACCTCGTCGTGCGCGTAGTAGTAGCGCAGGTAGTACGACGGGACGACGCCCAGGCGGTCGAGGAGCGGGCCGGGCAGGTGCAGGTCGGCGGCGATCGCGTCGCCGTGCTCGGCCAGCAGCCGGGGCAGCACGTCCTCGCCCTCGGGGCCGCCGAGCCGTACGCCGGTCTCCCAGGTGAGGTGGTTGAGGCCGACGTGGTCGAGGTGGATGTCCGTTGGGGTGAGGCCGAGCAGGGCGGCGAACTTGCGCTGGAAACCGATCGCCACGTTGCACAGGCCGACCGCCTTGTGGCCGGCCTGGAGCAGGGCGCGGGTCACGATGCCGACCGGGTTGGTGAAGTCGATGATCCAGGCGTCCGGGTTGGTACGGCGGACGCGTTCGGCGATGTCGAGCACCACCGGGACCGTGCGCAGTGCCTTGGCCAGGCCGCCCGCGCCCGTCGTCTCCTGTCCGACGCAGCCGCACTCCAGCGGCCAGGTCTCGTCCTGCTCGCGGGCCGCCTGGCCGCCGACACGGAGCTGGAGAAGCACCGCGTCGGCCCCGTCGACGCCCGCGTCCAGGTCGTCCGTCGTGACGATCCGGCCGGGGTGGCCCTGCCGGGCGAAGATCCGGCGGGCCAGACCGCCCACCAGTTCCAGGCGCTCGGCCGCCGGGTCGACGAGCACGAGTTCCTCGATGGGCAGGGTGTCCCTGAGCCGCGCGAAGCCGTCGATGAGTTCGGGTGTGTAGGTCGAGCCTCCGCCGACCACGGTGAGTTTCATGCAGCTAACCCTTTACTCCGGTGAGCGTGACACCCTCGACGAACGCCTTCTGGGCGAAGAAGAACACGAGGATCACGGGGGCCATGACCAGCACGGTGGCGGCCATGGTGAGGTTCCAGTCGGTGTGGTGCGCGCCCTTGAAGGACTCCAGGCCGTAACTCAGCGTCCAGGCCGCCGTGTTCTCGGAGGCGTAGATCTGCGGGCCGAAGTAGTCGTTCCAGGCGTAGAAGAACTGGAAGAGTCCGACGGCCGCGATGCCCGGCTTCGCCATCGGCAGCACGACCCGCAGCAGGGTGCGCAGGTCGCCGCAGCCGTCCACCTTCGCCGCGTCCAGGTACTCGTTCGGGATGGTCATCAGGAACTGGCGCAGCAGGAAGATGGAGAACGCGTCACCGAAGGCCATCGGGATGATCAGCGGCCACAGGGTGCCGGACAGGTCCAGCTGCTTCGCCCAGAACAGGTACATCGGGATGATGACCACCTGCGGCGGCAGCATCATCATCGAGATCACCAGCATGAGTGACAGGTTCCGCCCGCGGAACCGGAACTTGGCGAGCGCGTACGCCACCGGGATCGACGACGCGACGGTGAGGACGGTGCCGAGTCCGGCGTAGATCAGCGTGTTCTTCCACCAGGTCAGGAAGCCCGGCGTGTCGAAGACCTTCCGGTAGTTGCCCCATTCCCAGTTGTGCGGGATCAGATCGCGGCTGAGTGCCTGGCTGTCGCTCATCAGCGAGGTCAGCACGACGAACACGAAGGGCAGGGTGAAGAAGAGGGCGGCCGCGAGACCGATGGAGTGGACCGCGATCCATTCCAGCACGGCCCGGCGGCGGGCGGTGCGTTCGGCGGGAGAGACGGACGCCGTCAACTCCACGGGCTTGTCGAGTAGCTGAGTCATCAGTCACCTGCCTGGATGAGACCGCCCCGGCGCCGCATCAGCAACGCGGTGAACGCCATCGACAGGACGAACAGCACCAGTGCCACCACACAGGCGGAGCCGTAGTCGAAACGCTGGAAACCGAGGTTGTAGACGAGCTGGGGGAGGGTCAGGGTGGACTTGTCCGGGTAGCCGGGCTCGAACTGGGTGCCCGCGCCCTGGATCACGCCCGAGGCGACCTTTCCGGCGATGAGGGGCTGTGTGTAGTACTGCATCGTCTGGATCACGCCGGTGACGACGGCGAACATCACGATGGGCGAGATGTTCGGGAGCGTGACGTACCGGAAGCGCTGCCAGGCCGACGCGCCGTCCAGCTCCGCCGCCTCGTACTGCTCCGTCGGTACGTCGAGCAGCGCGGCCATGAAGATGACCATCAGGTCGCCGATGCCCCACAGCGCGAGCAGGGTGAGGGCGGGCTTGGACCAGGTGGGGTCGTTGAACCAGCCGGGGGCCGGCACGCCGATCTTCTCCAGGAGGGAGTTGACCGGGCCCGTACCGGGGTTGAGGAGGAACGCGAAGGCCATGGTGGCCGCCACGGGCGGGGCCAGGTACGGCAGGTAGAAGAGGGTGCGGAAGACGCCCGTGGCCGTCTTGATCTTCGTGATCAGCAGGCCGATGCCCAGCCCGAAGAGCACGCGCAGGCTGACCATGATGACGACCAGCCACAGGGTGTTGCGCAGGGCGGGCCAGAAGAGGGGGTAGTGCTCGAAGACGTACGTCCAGTTCTTCGTGCCGCTCCACGTCGGCGGCTTGAAGCCGTCGTAGTGCATGAACGAGAAGTAGACGGTCGAGAGCAGCGGATAGGCGAAGAAGACCGTGAAGCCGATCAACCAGGGCGACATGAAGGCGGCTGTGCGAAGCGCCGACCGGCGGCGCTTCGACGCCAGGGTGATGGTGCTCATCGTCGTCGCTACTTCGCCTGCGCGATGTCCGTGTCGATCTGCGCGGCGGTCTTCTTCAGGCCCGCCTTCAGGTCGCCGACCTTGCCGCTCTCGTAGTCGTAGCCGAAGTTCTGGATCGTCACCAGGTACACGCCGCCGTTGATGGAGGCGGGAGACGTGGTGGAGTTGGGGTTCGCCGCGATGTCCAGGAACGTCTTGAAGCGCGGGTCGTACTTGAGCTTCGGGGACTTGAGCGCCGCCAGCGTGGAGGGCACGTTGTGGATGGCGTTGGAGAAGTTCACCACCGCGTCCGTGTCGGTGGTGATGTACTTCACCAGCTCCCAGGCCGCGTTCTGCTTCTTGCTGGTGGCGGCGATGCCGGTGATGGTGCCGGTGATGTAGCCCTTGCCGTACTGGTCGGCCTGGTCGTCGGGCACCGGCAGCGGGGCGACGCCGATCTCGAAGTCCGGCTTGGCGTCGACGGCCATGCCCAGACGCCATTCGCCGTCCAGCTGCATCGCGACCTGACCGGTGTGGAAGGGGTGCTTGGGGCCCCACTCGTCACCGAGCTTGGAGCGGTAGGTCTCCAGCTTCTTGTAGCCGCCGAGTTCGTCGACGAGCTTCTTCTGGAGGGTGAAACCGGCCGCGAAGGCGGGGTCCTTCGCGAGGTTCGACTTGCCGCTCGAGTCGAAGTAGGTCGGGGAGAACTGGCCAAGGTAGTGCTCGGTCGTCGATTCCCAGCCGTGGTAGTCGGGCATGAAGCCGAGCTGCTTGTAGCTGTCTCCCTGGGTGATCGTCAGCTTCTTCGCGTCGGCCTCGAACTGCGACCAGGTCTTCGGCGGGCTCTTGATCCCGGCCTTCGCGAACGCCGTCTTGTTGTAGTAGAGCCCGTACGCGTCGCCCAGCAGCGGTGCGGTGCAGCGGTTGCCGTCGAACTGGGTGTACTCGTTCATCGCCTTCGGGAAAGTCGTCTCCGGGTCGATCCCGGCCTTCTTGAAGAACGGGTTGAGGTCGACCAGGGCGCCGGAGGAGCAGAACTTGCCGACGTTGTTCGTGGTGAAGGAGGAGATCACGTCGGGCGCCTTGTCGCCGCCCGTGCGCAGCGCCTGGTTGATCTTGTCGTCGGTCATGTTGCCGACGACGTTCACATGGATGTTGGGGTGCGCCTTCTCGAAGCCGGCGACCAGGTCCTTGACGCCCTTGACCTCTCCGGGCGCGCTCCAGGCGTGCCAGAAGTTGATGGTCGTCTCCTTCGACGCGTCGTCGCTCGCGCCGGTGTCGGACTGGCCGGTACAGGCGGTGGCGAGGAGGGCGATGGAGGCGGAGGCGGCCAGTGCGACGGCCACTTTGCGGGACTTTCCGGGCATGACGGGGTCTCCCTAGGGCAGGGCGGGGCAGGGGCGGGGTGAACGGGACGATCGGCGTGCGGGGCCGGGGCGGTGTGGGGGAGGACTGTGGGGGTGCGGGCGGGCTCAGCGCGAGGTGTCGAAGACCTCGTCGCGGGTGGTCGCCAGCGCGCTCTCCAGCGCGCCGCGCAACACGGGGTGTTCATGGACGTCACCGACGACGAGCCGGGGCCGGGACGCGGCCAGTTCCTCGAGCTCGGCCTGCACGAGGGCGCGCAGCGTTTCGCCGCCCGCGGTCAGCGAGGCGCCGCTGAGGACGACGAGTTCCGGGTCGAGGACGGACACCAGGGAGGCGAGACCGGTCGCGAGGTGGGTCGCGTAGGTCTCCAGGAGCCTGCGGTGGGGACCGTCGTCGGCCTCCGCCGCCCGGGCCACGATCGCGGCCGCGACCTCGGCGTACGGGCCCGAGGGGATCTCCTCGACGCCCAGTCGGCGGGCCAGCTTGGGGATCGCCTGCGAACCGGCAAGTTCCTGGTAACCGCCGCTGTTGGCCTTGGTGACCTGCCGGACCAGGGGAGTGCCCGGCACCGGCAGGAAGCCGACCTCGCCGGCGCCGCCGGTCCAGCCGCGGTGCAGCCGCCCGCCGAGGACCAGGGCGGCGCCGAGGCCCCCCTCGTTCCACAGCAGCACGAAGTCGCCGTGCCCGCGGGCCGCGCCGAGCCGCTGCTCGGCGACGGCGACGAGGTTGACGTCGTTCTCGTACTCGACCGGCATCGGCAGGGTGGCGGCCAGCTCGTCGAGGAGGGCCGGGGTGTGCCAGCCGGGCAGGTGGGAGGCGTAGCGCAGGCGACCGGTGTTGGGGTCGAAGGCGCCGGGGGTACCGATGACGAGCCGGTGGACGTCGGCACGGGCGAGCCCGGCGGCCTTCACGGCGCCGTCGAGGGCGTCGGTGACCTGCTGGACGACGGGGATGCCGGGGTGCCTGCCGGGGGTGGGCAGTTCGTACCGGCCGATCGTCCGGCCGGTGACGTCGGCGACGGCGGCGAGGACGCGTTCGGGGGTGACGTCGAGTCCGGCGGCGTACGCGGCCGCCGGGTTGACCTCGTAGAGCTGGGCGTTGGGTCCCGGCCGGCCTTCCGTGGTGCCGGTGGCCAGGACAAGGCCGGCCGACTCCAGGCGGGCGAGCAGCTGGGAGGCGGTCGGCTTGGAGAGGCCGGTGAGCTTGCCGATCCGGGTGCGGGACAGCTGCCCGTGCGCCAGGAGGAGGTCCAGGGCGGCCCGGTCGTTCATGGCGCGCAGGACGCGCGGGGTGCCCGGCGTACCGGCGGTTGCTGCCATGGGGTCGACACCTGCCTTTCGGCCGTCCAGCTTCTCAGTGACCGGGTGGGTAAGTCCACGGGTGATCACGGAGGGACCGTTCGAAGATCACTGTTAGGAAGGTTTCCTATCGGATGGCAGGAACGTAAGCCCAGGGGGAATAAGGCGTCAATAGGGACAGCCCCCGAGGCAACAGACTCGTTACCTGCGGGGGCTGCGCGATACCTGGGGGCGATCCCGTCGTCGGGGTCGTACGCCCTACTTCGGAGCCGGTCGCTGAGCCCCGAGCGGGGAGGCCGCCGCGGACTGCGGGGACTCGGCGTTGGCGTACACCGACGGGGCGGCGACGGCCGCCGCGGCGTCGGCGGCCGCCTCCTCCTCCGGGTGGGCCGTCGCGCCGCCGACGATGCGGATGTCGGCCGCGTCGAAGGCCCGCTTGATGCGCCAGCGCAGTTCGCGGGCGACGGTGAGGGACTTGCCCGGCATCGTCTTGGCGGTGACGTGGACGACCATCGAGTCGAGCAGCACACTGTCCAGGCCCAGGACCTCGATCGGCCCCCAGAGGAGCTCGTTCCAGGGCTCCTCCTTGCTCATCTTCTCGGCGACCTCGTCGAGGGTGGCCTTGACCCGGTCCAGGTCCTCGGACGCCTTCACGGTCACGTCGACGCCCGCCGTCGCCCAGCCCTGGGAGAGGTTGCCGATCCGCTTGACCTCGCCGTTGCGGACGTACCAGATCTCGCCGCTGTCGCCGCGCAGCTTGGTCACCCGCAGGCCGACCTCGATGACCTCGCCGGAGGCGACGCCCGCGTCGATCGAGTCACCCACGCCGTACTGGTCCTCCAGGATCATGAAGACGCCGGAGAGGAAGTCCGTCACCAGGTTGCGGGCGCCGAAACCGATCGCGACACCCGCCACACCCGCCGAGGCCAGCAGCGGGGCGAGGTTGATCTGGAACGTGCCCAGGATCATCAGCGCGGCCGTGCCGAGGATCAGGAAACTCGCCACCGAGCGCAGGACCGAGCCGATGGCCTGGGAGCGCTGACGGCGGCGCTCGACGTTCACCAGCAGACCGCCGATCGCCGTGCCGTCCACCGCCTGCACGGTCCGGGTCATGCGATCGATGAGCTTGGTGATCGCCCGCCGCACCATGATTCTCAGGACCCCCGCGATCACCAGGATCAGCAGGACCCTGAGCCCGATCGCGAGCCAGGTGGACCAGTTCTGCTCGACCCAGCTGGCGGCGTTGGTCGCGCTCTCCTGGGCGTCCTGGAGCGAGGGGACGGCCGGGGTCGTCGACTCGGACGGGGTCGGCGACGGCGACGAACCGGCGGCGAGCAGGACGGCGGACAAGGACACGGCAGGTACCTCCAGGTGCTGCGCTCCGCACCCGGCGGGGAGTCAAGGTCACGGAAAGGTCACCGGGCGGCAGACCCACCACACTAACGGTGCATCGTGTGTGGATCGGTGCGATGTCCGGGGGAGAGACCGTGCTCACCTGGGCATGTCGAAGCGTGTGGTCGAAAACACTCCCAGCCCGTTACCGGGACATGGTGGCGCTTCCACCAGGCAAGAGGGGACACTGACTACGGATCGTCCCGGCGCGAGCCACGCGCCGCCGGCGTACAAGGAGGCCATCCGTGCCGCATGTCCTGGTCCTCAACGCGTCGTACGAGCCGCTCGGCGTCGTACCGCTCCGTCGCGCGCTCGTCCTCGTCCTGGAGAACAAGGCAGTCTCCCTCGAGGAATCCGGCGCCTTCATGCACAGCGCCACCGTCACACTCCCCGCACCCAGCGTGGTCCGGCTCAAGCGATTCGTCCGGGTTCCCTATCGGGGGCCCGTTCCTCTGACCCGTCGTGCGCTCTTCGCACGTGACGGGGGCCGGTGCATGTACTGCGGTGGCGTCGCAACCAGCGTCGACCACGTCATCCCGCGCAGCCGCGGGGGCAAACACGTCTGGGACAACGTGGTGGCGTCCTGCCGCCGCTGCAACCACGTGAAGGCCGACCGCCATCTCGTCGAGATCGGCTGGCGGCTGCGTCACAAACCCGCGCCGCCCAACGGCCTGGCCTGGCGCATCATCGGCACCGGCCATCGGGATCCGCGCTGGATGCCGTACTTGCAGCCGTTCGGCGCGGACGACGCCTTGGCCCGGATCGACGGCATCTCCGCCTGAGAATCCGGGCTTTCGCACATCCGGCGACGTCGTGCACGGTGACGCGCCGGAGTGCGGCGTGGTGTGCGGCGGTGCCGCCGGAGTCCCCGCCGGCACCGTGCGTGGTCCCGGACGCCGCCGCCCGGGACCGGCGGCCGCGTGCGGCACCGCCTACCGGCGGTCTCCGCGGCCGCCTGGCCTCGCTGTCGCCCCACCGCGCGGCCGGCACCTTCGTGTGTCCTGCCCCGGGGGTCCCCCCGGCCCCCGGGGCAGGACGGTCGATGGCGGCGCGGGCCGCGTACTACACCTGGCGTAGTTCCGCCGGGTGCACCGAGCGGCGCAGCAGGGGCAGTGAGGTCGCCGCCGCCGACAGACAGGACGCGTACACCGCGAGCGGGACCAGCAGCGCCGCGTACGGCACGCCCGGGTCGGCGTACTCGGTGGTGATCGACGCGTACCAGGTGCCGATCGTCATGCCGCCGACCCCGGCCAGCAGCACCGCCGGCGCGAGCGGCAGCGCGGTCTCCAGGAGCTGCGCCCGGGCCAGGACCCGCCGCGGCACGCCGGCGGCGGTCTGCGCGGCCAGGCCCCGGCGGCGGCCGGCCAGCGACTCGGCGGTGCCGACGGCGAGGCCGGACAGGGTGATCAGCAGGGCGGCGAGGACGGCCGCGCCCGTCAGGTTCAGCCCCGTGGTGTAGAAGGACATGCTCATGCCGAGGTGGCCCGCGCGGTCCATGCCGTGGAGGTCGGCGAGAAGTGTCTGCCGGATGCCCACGAAGCCCGTCCCGCCGACCGTCACCATGAGCACGGCCGCGTGCGTGCGGGCCGCCGCCCACGGGTCGTCGCGCAGCCGCTCCGCCGCGATCAGCGTCGCCGCCGTCCGCGCCCGCCGGGCCGACAGCCGGCCGACGAGCCCCGCCGTGGCCCCGACGAGCCAGACCGAACCCGCGCCGACCGTCAGCAGCAGGCCGGCCACCATCAGGGGCACCTGCCCGTACCCCGGCCGCGTGTTGGGCGAGCCGGCGGAGGTGCCGAAGACGGCGACCCCCGCGACCACCGCGATGAGCAGGACCCCTCCCGCGAACAGCAGCCCCGGCCCGCGTCCCGACTGCGGCCGCACCCGTCGTACGTGGCCCAGCGGCGAGATGACGACCCGGCGCAGCGCCAGCGCGCCCGCCGCCGCGCCCAGCACGGGAACGCCCAGGGCGACGGCCGCGATCCCGGCCCAGGTGACGGCGGTCGCGTGGTCCCACAGGCTCAGCACGCAACCGGCCGCGACGAGGGTGACGAGGGCCGAGCCGAGCAGACAGGCCGGACCGGTCTCCAGCGCGGCGATCCGCCGCACCTGCCCCGGCGTCGCCCCGGCCAGCCGTAGCGCGGCCAGCCGCCGGTCGCGGTGCACCGCGCCGATGCGGGCGCACTGGCCGAGGAAGCCGAGCACCGGAACCAGCAGGAGCAGCAGCGCGACGACCGCTCCGGAGCGCTCGCCGGGCTGGTCCAGCAGACCGTTGCCGACGGGTACGGCGTAGTGGCCCCGCAGGGAGGCCAGCGTGACGGCGGCCAGCGCGAACCCGGTCGCGAGCGCCGCGCCCGTCGCGGTGAGCGAGATCCGCCACCACTCACGGCGGTCGGAGCCGCGGGTGAGCTGCCAGGCCAGGCGCAGATCGGAGCGGAGGCTCGTCACGCGGTCACCTCCAGCGGGGTCACGGTGCCGTCGGCGATGCGCACCTCGCGGTCCGCGTACGCGGCCACCTGGGCGTCGTGCGTGATCAGAAGGAGGGCGGCGCCGGTCTCGCGGGCCGTGTGCACCAGGGCCGTCATCACCTGTTCGCTCGCCAGTGAGTCCAGCGCCCCGGTCGGCTCGTCCGCGAACACCACCTTCGGGCCGGTGACCAGGGCCCGGGCCAGGGAGGCCCGCTGGGCCTGGCCACCGCTCAGCTCCCCGGGCCGCAGTTCGGACTGTCCGCGCACCCCGAACCGCTCCAGCCATTCACCGGCCCGGGCGTGGGCCTCGGCCCGTGAGGTGCCGGCGAGCATCAGCGGCAGGGCCACGTTGTCGAGGGCGGTCAGCTCGGGAATCAGCTGGCCGAACTGGAAGACCACCCCGAAGTCGGTACGGCGCAACTCGCTCAGCCGGTTCTCGGGCAGCCGGTCGAGCCGCCGGCCGTCGTAGGTCACCGAACCCGCGTCGGGACGGACGATGCCCGCCAGGCAGTGCAGAAGCGTGGACTTGCCGCTGCCGCTGGGCCCGGTGACGGTGAGGATCTCGCCGGCGCGCAGCTCGACCGAGGCGCCGCGCAGGGCCTGGGTCCTGCCGTGCGTCTTGACGAGGTCGTGGGCTGCCAGCACCGGTATCGCGTTCTCCCCGTTGCTCATGCTGTGTCGACCTCCGCGGTCAGGGTGGTGAGCCGGGCCGCCGTGGTGGTCATCCAGCGGAGGTCGGCGTCGAGGTGGTTGAGGGCGTAGTCCGCCGAGAGCACGGTCGACAGGTCCACGCCGGTGGCGGTCTTGACCGCCGTGAGCTGTCGCATCCGCTCCATGTGGGCGGTGCGCTGGGCTTTCAGGTAGGCCTCCGCGTCGCCGCCGGTGAGGATGGAGACGACGACCTTGGCGAAGATCTCGTTCGTCACGAAGGGCGCGGGCGGGGCGATCTCCCCGGCCCACCGGGCCAGTTCACGGGTCCCGTCGGTCGTGCAGCGGTACCTCGTCCGCTCGGGCCCGCCGTCGGCGTCGGTGCCGTCGATCTCCGCGAGGTCGTCGCGGACCAGGCGCTGGAGGGTCGTGTAGACCTGCCCGTAGGCCAGCGGGCGGGCCTGCGGGAAGCGTTGGTCGTGGCGTCGCTTCAGGTCGTAGCCATGGCTCGGCCCCGAGGCGAGCAGCCCCAGCAGGATGTGGCGGGTGCTCATGCCGATCATTATGCACTGGATACATGTACTGAGTGAATAGTGATCGGAGGAAAGGGGAGAGTGAGAGCGGGGGAGGCAGGGGTCCGGAGGTGCAGAATGTGACCAGAAGCACGTTGTTGTGTTCTGTACGTCTGCTGCCGCGTCCGCTGGGTAGGGCTGCGGTGACCGTCGTCGTACCCGACAAGGAGGCCGCCCGTGGCCGCATCGGCACACCTTCTGCTCTCGGCCCTCTCCAAACCGGAGATGTCCGCCGAACCCGAGGCGCACCTGTGCGCCTTCAGCGCGGAGGGCTCCTGCGCCGAGGCCCCGCTCACCAGCGAACCGCCGCTGCCCGACGCCGAGCCGCTCACCAGCGAGCCGCCGCTCTTCGAGGCGGCGCAGCTGACCAGCGAGCCCGCCGTCTACCCGGACCTCGACGGCCCGGAGCTGTAGATGACCGCACCCCGGCCGGCCGTACCCCTCACCGACGACCTGTCCCGGCTCGCCGGGCTGCACGGCGTCGCCACCTCGTACAGCCCCTCCCCGGGCCGCACCGTCACCGCCTCGGCCGCCGCGGTCACCCACGCCCTGGCCGCCCTCGGCGTCGACACGAGCACCCCCGAGGCCACTCGGGCCGCCCTCGCCGCCCGCGAACGGGAACTGGGCACCCGACTGCTCCCGCCGACGGTGGTGTGCTGGACCGGCGCCGCCCCCGCCGCGCTGGCCGCGCTGCCCGAGGGAACCCGGCTGCGCATCGAGACCGAACAGGGCGAGACCCGCGCCGCCGCCGAGGATCTTCCGCCCGGCGTCCACCGGTTGACCGCCGTCGCGCCCGACGGTCGCACCGCCGAGGTCCACCTCGTCGTCGCCCCGGCCCGGCTGCCCACGCCCCCCGGCCGCTCGTACGGCGTGCTCGTCCAGCTCTACTCCCTCCTCTCGCGGCGCTCCTGGGGCATGGGCGACCTCGGCGACCTCGGTGAGCTGGCCGCCTGGGCCGGCCGGGCGCTCGGGGCCGGGTTCGTGCAGGTGAACCCGCTGCACGCGGCCGTGCTCGGCGCCCCCACCGACCCGTCCCCCTACCGGCCCTCCTCGCGCCGCTTCCCCGACCCGGTGCACCTGCGGGTCGAGGACATCCCCGAGTTCGCGTACGTCATCGACGGCTCCGGTGACGTGGCCGGGACGGACGGCGAGCGCCGCGACCGCGTGCGCGCACTGCTGGACCGGGCCGGCCGACTCCGGGAAGCCGTACTGGACAAGGGCGCGCTGATCGACCGGGACGCCGTGTGGCAGCTCAAGCGGGAGGCGCTGGAACTGGTCCGCGAGGTGCCGCTGGGGCCCGGCCGCCGCGCCGCCTACGCCGACTTCCTCGCCCGCGAGGGCGAGGCCCTGGAGGACCACGCCACCTGGTGCGCGCTCGCGGAGGTGCACGGTTCGGACTGGCACCTGTGGCCCACCGCGCTGCGCGACCCCCGCTCCGCCGGGACGGAACGCGCCCGCGCGGAGCTGCTGGACCGGATCGACTTCTGGTCGTGGCTCGCCTGGCTCACCGACACCCAGCTCACCGCCACCCAGCGCGCCGCGCGCGAGGCCGGGATGCCGGTCGGGATCGTGCACGACCTCGCGGTGGGGGTGCACCCCCAGGGCGCCGACGCCTGGGCGCAGCAGGAGTACTTCGCCGCCGGGATGTCGGTGGGCGCCCCGCCGGACGCCTTCAACGCGCGCGGCCAGGACTGGGGCCTGCCCCCCTGGCGCCCGGACCGGCTGGCCGCATCGGGCTACGCGCCGTTCCGGCAGCTGCTGCGGGCCCTCTTCCACTACGCGGGCGCTCTGCGCATCGACCACGTGATGGGCCTGTTCCGGCTCTGGTGGGTCCCGCAGGGCCTGCCGCCCACCGAGGGGGCCTACGTCGCCTACGACGCCGAGGCCATGCTCGCCGTCCTGGTGCTGGAGGCCTCGCGGGCCGGGGCGCTGGTGATCGGCGAGGACCTGGGCACGGTCGAGCCCGGGGTGCGCGAGACGCTGCGCGAGCGCGGGGTGCTCGGCACGTCGGTGCTGTGGTTCGAACGCGACTGGGACGGCGACGGCCGGCCCCTGCCGCCGGACAGCTGGCGGGCCGACTGTCTGGCCACCGCCACCACCCACGACCTGCCGTCCACCGCGGCCCGCCTGACCGGCGAGCACGTCGAACTCCGGGACCGCCTGGGCCTGTTGACCCGCTCTCTCGAGGAGGAGCGGGCGGAGGCGGCCGCCGACATCGGGGAGTGGCTCGAGGTGCTCGCCCGGCTGGAGCTGCTGCAGGGCGCCGGCGGGGGCGGAGGTCTCTCCTCCGAGGAGGCCGAGGTCCAGGCGGTCCACCGCTTCCTGCTGCGCACCCCCGCCCGCATGATCGGCGTGTGGCTGCCGGACACGGTCGGCGACCGGCGTCCGCAGAACCTGCCGGGGACCTGGGACCAGTACCCGAACTGGCGCCTGCCGATCGCGGACGCGGAGGGGCGGCCGGTGACCCTGGAGGAGCTCGCGGGCTCACCCCGGCTGCACGCGCTGATGGAGGTACTGCGGGCGGGGGCGCCGGAGGCACGCACGTGACGCGGGGCGCCGCGTGACCGCGCCGCCCCCCTACGGCACCCCCGGACGCGCGCCCCGCGCGGCCGTTCGCTACGTTGACCCTGTGGACAAGAAGAACGCCCTGCGCGCCGGCGCCCTGGCTGCCGGTACGACGCTGATGATGCTGCTCATGACGTCCCCCGCGCTCGCGCTGACCCGCGACGACGGCGACGACCCCGGCAACGGCCTGAGCGTGGTCGAGACGCTGGGCCTCTACGTCGTGGCCCCGCTCGCCCTGTTCGCGCTCATCGCGGGCCTGGTGATGGCCCTGGACAAGTCCACGGACCGTCAGCCGAAGGAAAAGGCCAAGGCGAAGGCCTGACCGGGACGAGGGCGACGGCCCGCCAAGGGCCGGCCGCCCGACCGGGGCCCTCTTGACCCGACCGACCCGTCTCGGGTTCGGACCCGGGCTCGGGCCCGGCCGCGCACTCCGTCGAGGGCGCCGACCCGCCGTACGTACGCGCGACATGCCGTACGTGGGCGTGGTCGGCGCCCTCGACGCGTTCCCTGGAACGGGTGGAGGACGGAGGACGGAACGCGCGGCCCACGACGGGATGTGCGGCGGGCGTCCGCCTTGTAACGTCACTCCGTCCCCGCGTGACGCAACTCCCGGAGGTGGCCGTGGCCGAAGACGTCTGTCGCAGCTGTGGCAAGCCGCTCGCGGCGCGCGCGGGCCGCACCGGCCGCAGCTCCGTCTACTGTTCCGCCGCCTGCCGGCAGCGGGCGTACCGGGAGCGGCACGGCCCCGCCGGGGTGGGGGTGGAGGGACTGATCGAGGACATCGGGCGGCAGGTGCGGGAACTGGTGCCGCGGCCGGCCTCCGTCTTCTACTCCGGGGTGACGGACCTGTCGTCCTCCGTCACCCGGCTCCGGCGCATCGCCCGCCTCGCCCGCGACACCACCCAGGACCGGGCCGCCGCCCAGGGGACCGAGGACATCGTCACGCCCACCGCCGTGACGGAATCCGTCCCCGGCACGGAATCCGCTCCGGACGCGGACCCCACCCCCGTGACGGCATCCGCCCCGGTGACGAAACCGGTCGTCGGCGAGAACGAGTTCGCCGCGCTGGTCGAGTCGTATCGCCGTGAGATCCGGGTGCACTGCTACCGGATGACCGGCTCGTACGACGACTCCGAGGATCTGGTGCAGGAGACGTTTCTGCGGGCCTGGCGGGCCCGTGACACCTTCCAGGGGAGGGCGAGCGCGCGGACCTGGCTGTACCGGATCGCCACCAACGCCTGCCTCGACTTCCAGCGGCGGACCGCCCGCCGGCCCCGGCGGTACGAGCCGGTGCCCGGGATGAACCACGGCGACGGAGCACCACCCGCCCGGATCACCTGGCTTCAGCCCTACCCCGACGACGAACTGCCCTCGACGGAGGACCAGCCGGAGGCCACCGCCGTCTCCCGGGAGACGCTGGAGCTCGTCTTCCTGGCCGCGATCCAGCATCTCCCGCCCCGCCAGCGGGCCGTGCTCGTCCTGCGGGACGTGCTCGGGCTGAGCGCCGCCGAGAGCGCCGAGGCCCTCGAACTGACCGTGGCCTCGGTCAACAGCGCCCTCCAGCGCGCCCGGCCCACCCTGCGCGACCACCTGCCCGGCCGGCGTGCCGACTGGACGGCCGCCGAGCCCACCGAACGGGAACGGACCCTGCTGAAGCGGTACATGGCCGCCGCCGAGCGGCTCGACCTCAGCGAGGTGGCCGCCCTGCTCGCCGAGGACGTCACGCTCACGATGCCGCCGAACCCCTTCTGGTTCGTCGGCCGCGAGGCGGTCTCCGACTTCCTCAGAACCAGCCTCGACCCGGCGTCCCCGGCGTTCTTCGGCCACTGGCGCCACCTGCCCGCCCGCGCCAACGGGCAGCTCGCGGCGGGGGGTTACGTACGGCGCCCGGGGACGACCGTCTACCGCGCCCAGGTCCTGGACGTGCTCCGCTTCGAGGGCGACCGGATCGTGGAGATCACCTCCTTCGAGCCGCACCTCTTCCCGGCGTTCGGACTGCCCCTGCGGCTGTGACCGGCGAACGGCGCCGCGTCCGGCGAGTGGGGCGACCGATGAGTGGAGTGCCCTTCGTACGTCTCCATGACCGACTCGTACGACCTGCGACACCCGTACTCAAGGAGATCACCATGCTGCTCACCGACAAGACCGCGATCGTCTACGGCGCCGGCGGATCCATCGGCGGCGCCGTCGCCCGTGCCTTCGCCCGCGAGGGCGCCAGGGTGCACCTGGTGGGGCGTACCGGAGAGACGCTGGACGCGGTGGCCAAGGACATCGTGGCGGCCGGCGGTCTGGCCGAGACGGCCGTGGTCGACGCGCTGGACGAGGAGGCCGTCGAGGCGCACGTCGCGTCCGTGGACGCCGTCGACATCTCCTTCAACCTCGTCACCCGCGGCGACGTGCAGGGAGTGCCGCTCACCGACCTGGCCGTCGACGACTTCCTGCGGCCGGTCGTCAACGGCACCCGCGCCAACTTCGTCACCGCCCGGGCCGCCGCCCGCCGTATGGCCGAGCGCGGCTCCGGGGTGATCCTCACCCTCAACAGCGGTTCCGCGCACGGCAGTCCGATGATGGGCGGCACGGGGGCCGCGGACGCCGCGACCGACACTCTCGTGCGCAACCTGGCCATCGAACTCGGCCCGCGCGGGGTGCGGGCCGTGGGGCTGTGGGCGGCCGGGGTGCCGGAGACGCTGACGAAGGAGAAGCTGGCCGCCGTGGACGCGGGCCTGGACCTCGACGACGCCGCCCTGCAGGGGCTGCTCGCCAACCTCGCGAACATGCGCATGACCCGCCGCAACCCGACGCTCGGCGAGATCGCGGCCACCGCCGTCTTCCTCGCCTCCGAGCACGCCGGCGGGATCACCGGCACGTTCGTCAACGTCACCGGCGGGATGTTCCCCGGCTGAGCCGGCACAGGAGCCGTCGTACGAGCCGCCGGGTGCGCGGCGGGCGGACGACCGGTCCGGCCGTCCGCCCGCCGCACGGCACCGGCTACGCGTCGGCCGCCCGCGCGTCCGCCGCCTGCGCCCTCAGTGCCCGCTCGACGCCCGAGCGGGCCTCCGAGATCAGGCGCCGCAGCGCCGCGCCCGGCTCCGCGGCGGCCAGCCACTCGTCCGTCTTGCGCAGCGTGTCCTCGGACACCTGGACGGCGGGGTAGAGACCGACCGCGATCTGCTGGGCCATCTCGTGCGAACGGGACGCCCAGATGTCCTTGACCACCTCGAAGAACCGGTCCGTGTACGGAGCCAGCAGCTCGCGCTGGTCGGTCTGGACGAAACCGCCGATCACCGCCTCCTGCACGGCGTTCGGCAGCTTGTCGCTGTCGACCACCGACGACCAGGCCTCCGCCTTCGCCTCCGCGGTCGGGCGGGCGGAACGGGCGCTCGCCGCGTGCCGCTCGCCCGCGGCCGTCCGGTCCCGCTCGTACTCGGCCGCGATCTCCGCCTCGTCGAACCGTCCGACGGCCGCGAGCCGCTGCACGAGCGACCAGCGCAGCTCGGTGTCGACGACCAGGCCCTCGATCGTCTGGGAACCGTCGAGCAGCGCTTCCAGCAGGTCCAGCTGCTCCGGCGTACGGGCCGTCGTGGCGAAGGCGCGTGCCCACGCCAGCTGGTGGTCGCTGCCCGGCGCTCCCGCGCGCAGGTGCGCCAGCGTGGCGTCCGTCCAGCGTGCGAGGAGGGCCTCGCGGGCGGCAGGGTCGGCGTACAGGTCGATCGCCAGCTTCACCTGGCGCTGGAGCGACTGCACGACACCGATGTCGGACTCCTTGCCGATGCCCGACAGGACCAGGGACAGGTAGTCGCGGGTGGCGAGTTCGCCGTCCCGGGTCATGTCCCACGCCGAGGCCCAGCACAGGGCGCGCGGCAGCGACGCCTCGAAGTCGCCGAGGTGCTCGGTGACGAAGGCGAGCGACGTCTCGTCGAGGCGGACCTTGGCGTACGACAGGTCGTCGTCGTTGAGCAGGACGACGTCCGGTCGGCGCTGCCCCACCAGCTGCGGTACGGCGGTCAGTTCACCGTCGACATCCAGCTCCACGCGCTCGTCGCGCACCAGCTTGCCGCTCGCGTCGTCGAGCACGTAGAACCCGACGGCGATGCGGTGCGGACGCAGGGTCGGCTCGCCCTTGGCTCCGGCGGGCAGGGCCGGGGCCTCCTGGCGGATCGCGAAGGACGTGATGACGCCGTCCGCGTCCGTCTCGATCTCCGGGCGCAGGATGTTGATGCCGGCGGTCCGCAGCCACTTCTCCGACCAGGCCGTCAGGTCGCGGCCGGAGGTCTCCTCCAGAGCGCCCAGCAGGTCGGACAGACGGGTGTTGCCGTACGCGTGGCGCTTGAAGTACGCCTGCACGCCGGCGAAGAACTCGTCCATGCCGACGTAGGCGACGAGCTGCTTGAGGACCGAGGCACCCTTGGCGTAGGTGATGCCGTCGAAGTTGACCAGGACGTCGTCCAGGTCGCCGATCTCGGCCATGATCGGGTGCGTGGACGGCAGCTGGTCCTGCCGGTAGGCCCACGTCTTCATGGAGTTGGCGAACGTGGTCCAGGAGTGCGGCCAGCGCGAGTCGGGGTGGTACGCCTGGCAGGCGATGGACGTGTAGGTGGCGAACGACTCGTTCAGCCACAGGTCGTTCCACCACTCCATGGTCACGAGGTCGCCGAACCACATGTGGGCGAGCTCGTGCAGGATCGTCTCCGCGCGCACCTCGTACGCGGCGTCGGTCACCTTGGAACGGAACACGTACTGGTCGCGGATGGTCACCGCGCCGGCGTTCTCCATCGCGCCCGCGTTGAACTCCGGCACGAACAGCTGGTCGTACTTCTTGAACGGGTACGCGTAGTCGAACTTCTCCTGGAACCAGTCGAAGCCCTGCCGCGTCACCTCGAAGATCGCGTCGGAGTCCAGGAACTCGGCGAGCGAGGGCCGGCAGTAGATGCCGAGCGGCACGGACTGCCCGTCCTTCTCGTACACGCTGTGCACCGAGTGGTACGGACCGACGACGAGCGCCGTGATGTACGACGAGATGCGCGGCGTCGGCTCGAAGACCCAGGTGTCGTCCTTGGGCTCGGGCGTCGGCGAGTTGGAGATGACGGTCCAGCCGTTCGGCGCCTTCACGGTGAACTGGAAGGTGGCCTTCAGGTCCGGCTGCTCGAAGGACGCGAAGACGCGGCGGGCGTCCGGAACCTCGAACTGGGTGTAGAGGTAAGCCTGTTGGTCGACGGGGTCGACGAAGCGGTGCAGGCCCTCACCGGTGTTGGTGTACGCGCAGTCGGCGACGACACGCAGGACGTTGGGGCCCTCCAGCAGTCCGGGCAGCGCGATCCGCGAGTCCTCGAAGACCTCGGCGGGGTCGAGCGGGTCGCCGTTGAGCGTCACCTCGTGCACGGCGGGGGCGACCAGGTCGATGAAGGACTCGCCGCCGTTCTCCTCGACGTCGAAGCGCACCGTGGTCACGGACCTGTAGGTACCGCCCTCCTGCGCCCCGGAGAGATCGAGATCGATCTCGTACGAGTCAACGGTGAGCAGCTTCGCCCGCTGCTGCGCCTCTTCGCGAGTCAGGTTTGTGCCAGGCACGCGGTCATCTCCTCGTTATGTGTGGGTTGCGCCATCCTTCCACGGGACCTGCACGGAAAGCGATGTCCGGATCCCGCCGGTGAGCGGGTCGGACGCGCGGGAATCTGGAGCCATGACGACGTATTGCGCACGCCCTGTCCCCCCGTCGGTCCTGAAGGAGCTGCGCTCCACCGACGACGCGGGACGGGAGACGGTTCCGGTGACGGACACGGAGGGCGGCGCTCCGCTCCGCTGCTGTCTGCGCCGCAGCGAGCCCGGCGAGCGGATCGCCCTGGTCTCGTACGCCCCACTGCGCCGCTGGGCGGCGGAGACGGGCGCCGACCCGGGGGCCTACGACGAGCGGGGGCCGGTGTTCGTCCACGCGGAGGAGTGCGCGGGGCCGGACGAGGACGGCCTCCCGTTCGCGAACGCCCACCGCGTCGTGCGCCGCTACTCCGCCGAGGGGCACATCCTCGGCGGGCGGCTGGTCGGCGCTCCCGAAGGGCTCGGGCAGGCGTGCGCGGAGGCGTTCGCCGACCCGGAGGTGGCACTCGTCCACGTCCGGGCCGTGGAGTACGGCTGCTTCCTGTACGAGGTGCGCCGCCCGTAGCTTTCCTCGCCCCCGCCGCCCTTTCCTTCCCGCCCCGGGGCGCCGCCCCGGACCCCGCTCCTCGAACGCCGGAGAGGCTGATCTTCAGCCGGTCAGGCGGTCAGTTCGGCCGCCACCAGCTCCGCGATCTGCACCGCGTTCAGCGCCGCGCCCTTGCGGAGGTTGTCGCTGGAGACGAACAGGGCGAGGCCGTGCTCCACCGTCTCGTCGGCGCGGACACGGCCGACGAACGAGGCGTCCTGGCCGGCCGCCTGCAGGGGCGTCGGGATGTCGGAGAGGGTCACGCCGGGCGCGCCGGCCAGCAGCTCCGTCGCCCGCTCCACGGACAGCGGACGCGCGAAGCGGGCGTTGATCTGGAGGGAGTGGCCGGAGAAGACCGGGACACGCACGCAGGTGCCGGAGACCTTGAGCCCGGGGATCTCCAGGATCTTGCGGGACTCGTTGCGCAGCTTCTGCTCCTCGTCGGTCTCGTGGAGACCGTCGTCGACGATCGAGCCGGCGAGCGGGAGCACGTTGAAGGCGATGGGCCGCTTGTAGACCTGGGGCTCGGGGAAGTCGACCGCCCCGCCGTCGTGGGTCAGCCTGTCGGCGTCGGCGACCACCTTCTGCGCCTGGCCGTGCAGCTCCGCCACGCCCGCGAGGCCCGAGCCGGACACCGCCTGGTAGGTGGCGACGACGAGGGCCTCCAGGCCCGCCTCCTCGTGCAGCGGCCGCAGCACCGGCATCGCGGCCATCGTGGTGCAGTTCGGGTTGGCGATGATGCCCTTGGGGCGGTCGGTGATCGCGTGCGGGTTCACCTCGGACACCACCAGCGGCACCTCGGGGTCCTTGCGCCAGGCGGAGGAGTTGTCGATCACGACCGGGCCCTGCGCGGCGACCTTCTCGGCCAGCGCCTTCGAGGTCGTGCCGCCCGCCGAGAACAGGACGATGTCCAGCCCCGAGTAGTCGGCCACGGCCGCGTCCTCCACGGTCACGCCGTCCAGGACCGTCCCCGCCGAGCGGGCCGAGGCGAACAGGCGCAGCTCGGTGACCGGGAAGTCCCGCTCCACGAGGATCCTGCGCATGACCGTGCCGACCTGACCGGTGGCTCCGACGATTCCGACCCTCACGGCGACTCCTTCGCGTGGCGTTCCTGTGCCTGCTGCAAGACCGAGGCGTTTCCATGATGCGTCCCACCCCGGCCAACCTGTCCAATTCTTTGCCCCGAGCGCCCGAGGAGTGGGACGACACGGGCGGGGGCGCGCTTGCGCACCTCTCGCCCGCAACGGCCCTGAGCTGCAGAAAATCATCTCGCGGGCGCTCTGTACCGCAAGCTGTACTGCCCCGTGCCTGCCCGCCGCCGTCCGGTCCACGCGAACGTGTGACGTACGCCTCTGCCGGAGTGCGGGAATCCGCGGGAAACTCTGCCGAACGTTCCGGCTCCCACCGGCGTCATAGGGGAAACGCGGCGAGGAGAGGGGTGGCTGTGCTGCGCAGAAAGGCGCGCCGCGGCCAGGGGGACGACGGACACGGCCTGCACCGTGTGCCCGACGACCCGCTGGACGCGGCCCAGGAACGCCGGGTGCGGGCGGTGCTCGCGCTCGGCGGCGTACCGCAGACGGACCTGCCGGACGGGGTGCAGCAGGTCCGCCTGCGGTTGCTGGAGCGGGCGGCGCGAGGGGACGAGGCGCCGCGTGACGTGTCCGCGTGGGCCGCGGTCGTCGCCTCCAACCTCGCCATGGACTGGCACCGCACCAAGCGCCGCCAGGAGCGGCTGGGGGAGCGCCTGGCCTCCCTGCGCCAGCACGAACACCCCTCGGGGGAGGACACCAGCGTGCTCTCCCTCGCCGTCGCCCAGGGCCTGGACGAGCTGCCCGACGCCCAGCGGCAGGTCCTCGTCCTGCGCTTCTTCGCCGATCTTCCGGTCCGGGGGATCGCCGAGGAGCTCGGCATACCGGAGGGCACGGTCAAGAGCAGGCTGCACACGGCGGTACGGGCTCTGCGCACCCGCCTGCACGAGGACGAGGTGGTGTGACGTGACCGCCGACAACCATGAGGACACCGGTGTGGACGCGCTGATGGCCGCGATCACCGGCGAGCAGCTGCCGCCCGAGGCCCGCGGGGACGCCGCCCTGCGGTCCGAGTACCGCTCCGCGGCCGCCGACGTGGCGCTGCTGCGGGAACAGCTCGCCGTCATCGCCGAAGCCCTGGACGAACCCGTACCCGCCCCGAAGCAGGCCCCCGTGCGAGCGCCGCGGCGCCGGCGACGGGCCTTCTCACTGGCCGTCGGCGCCCTCGCGGTGGCCTGCGCCGCCACGGTGTTCTCCGGTGTGGCGTGGCTCGCCGCCCAGAGCGGCGGGGGGATCGGCGACGAGTCCAGCGACAGTGACGCGAAGAGTGCCTCGGACAGTGCGGCAGGGCAGAACGCCCTGCGGGACGTGGCCTGCGCCCGGCTCGTCGTCGAGGGCACGGTCACGGCCGTCCGGCAACTGCCCGCCGATCCCGGCCTGGAGCGCGTCACCCTGCGCGTGATCCGTTCCTACAAGCCGGCCGAGGGCAAGGACGAGATCAGCGTGCTGCGGGACGAGACCACGGCGCCCGTCGTCCGCAGGGGCGACCACGTGCTCGTCGTGGGCACGCGCTCCGCGGTCGCCCCGGACACCTGGTTCGTCGGGGACAAGGAGGTGTCCGGGGAACGCGAGTGGGTCACCCGGGCGCTGGCCGAGTCGTCCGGCATCACGTGTGAGTGAGGGCGGGTACCAGGGACGAGGAAGGGGCGGGCGCCCGGCAGGCGCCCGCCCCTCGGTCGTACCGGATGGTTACGGCGTGACCTTCTCGATCTTCACGCTGCCGAGGCCCGCGACCGTGCCGCGCGCGTTCACCAGCTGGACCTGGCCGAAGAACTCACGGCCCTCCGGAGCGGCCGCCGCGGCGGTGACGCTCGCCGAGACGTTCGTCGAGGCGCCCGTGGCGAGCTTCACCGGCGACGACTCGTCGACGGTGACCGTCCCGAGCGAGGCGGAGAAGAACACGTCCTGGTAGTCGTACGCCGTGGTGCCGGCCGGAACCGCGTAGCCGGCGACCTCGATGGTGTACGTACCGGCGGCCGGCGAGGCCACGGAGACGGCCTCCTCGGAGTCGCCGTCGGCGGACTGGCCGACCTGCGTGCCGTTCGCGTCGTAGACCGTCAGGTCCAGGTCGGCGGAGGCGTCGGAGACGTTGCCGATGGCGACGTCCAGCGACTTGGCGCCCGCGGGGACCTCGACCGTGGTGGTCTGCGTCTCGCCCTGCGCGATGGTCGGGCGGGCCGACTTGGACGAGCCGAGCGGGCCGCCGACCAGCTTGCCGTCGATGGCGGCGAAGTTGTTCTTCACCTTCCAGGAGGCGCTGACCGGCGTGCCGACCTTGGCCTCGGGGACGGTCACGACCTCCGGGTCGAAGGCCGCGCCGTAGACGGTGACGTCCAGCTTGTACGGGTTGTCGAGCAGCGGCGACGTACGGCGCGACTCGACCTCGATCTCCCAGACGCCGGCCTGCGGGTCCGCGTACGAACGCGCGTCGGGCTTGCAGCCGTTGCCGTCGAGGTAGTTGTTGTAGCAGTACGGGGTGCCGGTCTCCTCGACCGGAACGCCGTACGGGTGGATGGCGATGAACCGGGTCTGGCTCTTGGCCTTCAGCCCGCCGATCGCGACCTCGAGGGACTTGGCGCCCTCGGGGACGGTCACGAAGTACGACCGGGTGCTGTTGCGCTGCACCGAGTTCGACGCCGTGTAGGTGAACTTGACCGGAGCCGAGACCACGACGGTGGTCAGGATCTGCTTGTCGGTCCCCTCGGTGCCCGGGTCGTCGACCTCCAGGATCGCGCTCTTGAGGCCCGCGGACTTCGGAGCGGCCTGGACCTTGACGGTCACCGGCTTGTTCAGCGGCAGCTTGACCTCGTCGGAGCCGACGATCTTGAACGTGCCGCCGGAGTTGCGCGCGAGGTGCAGCTCGTGCCGGAGCGCCTTGGCGGAGCCGGACGTACGGGTGATGGTGACCGGGTACGTCTTCTTCTGGCCGGACTTGAGGCCGCCCTCGCGGTCGTAGAGGCCGGTGCCGAAGCCCGGCGTCTTCAGCGCGAAGTCGATCGCGGTGTCGACCGGAGCCTTCACCGTGAAGTCGTGCGCGGTGGCGCCGTGCCGGATCGAGTCCCAGGCGGCCGGGATGTCGATGAGGCCCGCACCCTCCTCGTACGCCTGCACACCCTTGATGTGGCCGGCGGTCGAGGTCAGCGCGGTGCGCAGGGTCGCCGGGGTGAGGGCGATGTGCTTCTGCTTGGCGGCGGACAGCAGGAGCGCGGACGCGCCCGCGGCCTGCGGGGAGGCCATCGAGGTGCCCTGGAGCATCGAGTAGCCGGCCGGCAGGGTGTAGCCCGCCTCGGCGACCGGGGAGCCCGGCAGCCATGTCTGGGTGGTGTTGATCGACGCACCCGGCGCGGACAGCGTCGGCGTGAAGCCGCCGTCCTCACGCGGGCCGCGCGAGGAGAAGGGCATCATCGCGTACTTCTTCTCGACGGCCGAGCCGTAGTTGGACGCCCAGGTCTCCTTGGAGATGGTCGCGCCGACCGAGATGACCTTGTCGGCCAGACCGGGGTCGCCGATGGTGTTGGCGCCGGGGCCGGAGTTGCCGGCCGAGATGACCAGCTGGACGCCGTAGGTGTCGATCAGGCGCGTGTACAGCTCGGCGCGCGCGTTGTTGCCGTCGTTCAGCGCGGGCAGGCCGCCGATCGACATGTTGACGATGTCGACACCGCGGTTGACCACGAGGTCGATCATGCCCTCGGTGAGCGCGACGTTGGTGCAGCCGCCGGTCCACGTGCAGGCCCGGGAGGAGACGAGCTTCGCGCCTGGGGCCGCGCCGTTCATCTTGCCGCCGAACAGGCCGTTGGCGGAGGTGATGCCGGCGACGTGGGTGCCGTGCTCGGACTCGATGACGCCGATGTTGACGAAGTCGGCCTTCTTGCCGACCCAGTCGCCGCCGTACGGGTCCATCGGGACGTCCTTGCGGATCTCCACGACGAACGGCTGACGCTCGGCGACGTCGGTCGACGGGTTGTCGGTCCCGAAGTAGCCGATCTGGAAGCCGTTCTTGTACGGCTTCATCGGCGTGTCGTCGCTGAAGTCGAAGTTGTTGTTCAGGTCGACACGGACCGTGCCGGCCGCGGCGTCGTAGAGGACGCCCCAGCTGTCGGTGGTGTCGCCGTCGCGGTTCGCGTCGCCCTTGGCGTCGCCGCCGGTGGTGGCGGACTCGCGGAACAGGTTGATCTGGTACGACCCGGCGGGCGCCGTCCAGCTCTTGCCGCCGTAGGTGAAGGCGGGGCCGGACACCGCGGAGGTCATCGCGCGCCAGGTGGCGTCGCTGTCCAGGATCGGGTCGGTCGAGGTCACCCAGTCGACGATCTTGCGCTCGCCGGTGGTGGTCTTCTGCAGCGCCGGGTGACCCAGGTCCACGCCCGAGTCGAGGATGCCGATGGTGACGCCCCGGCCGTCCGACTTCGGGCTCTTCTTCACGAAGTCGACCGCACCCGTCTCGAAGGACGGGTTGTACGGGTTGGTGGCGGGGGTCTTGCCGCTGGGCGCGGGGTAGGTGGTGCTGCCCTTGCCCGAGGCGCCCTTCGCGGTGTCGGCGCTCGGTGTCGGGTCGTCCAGCGGGATGTCCTGCCGCAGGTCGATGCCGTGCACGGAGGACAGCTTGGCGGCGGCGGCGATGGCCGAGTCCGCCTTCGCGGTCGGGACGGTGGCGCGCACGTACCCGAGCTTGTCGTAGGAGCGGCCCACGGAGCCGCCCTTGACCGCGTCCAGCTCCTTGGCGACCTGCTCGGTCTGCCCGGGCGCGGTCGCGACCATCATCGTGACGTTCTTGGCGCCGTCGGCCTTGGCGTCGGCGAGCAGTTCGGCGTCGTCCGAACCGAGCTTGGCGCCGGCGGACTTCAGGCCCGGGTCGGCGGTGGCGCCGCTGCCGTTGCCCGCGGAGAAGGCCATGGGTATCGGCCCCGCCGCGGACAGGGCGGCCACCAGGCCGGCGGCCGCGGCTATGCGGGCCGCGCGTCTCGCGCCCGATATCGGTTCACGCTGGGGGGTGAGGGTCATCGGCATCCCTTGTAGGTAAAGGAACGTGCGTCGAGCAACCGGGGTCGATCGACCCTGGTTGAGCGGTGTCCGGAATATGACCCCGGACGATCGCACAGCTTTACCCAAGGGACAGCCCTTTGGGGAGTGTTGACCGAATCGAAATGGATGTATGGGGAAAACCCGCGATGGGCTTTAGGCGGATGAGTCCTCTTAAGGGTGACAAGTCACCGACGCCCACTGCCCGTTTCAGGCGTCCTTGGACCGTGCGTAGTGACGGGACGCCTTCGCACGGTTGCCGCAGGCCGCCATGGAGCACCAGCGCCGTGTCCCGTTCCGCGACGTGTCGAAGAAGTGCAGGACGCAGGAAGCGTGCGCGCAGCCCCGGATGCGGTCCGGCGCGGTGGCGAGGAGTTCCAGGTAGTTGCGGGCGGCGAGCCAGCCGGGGCCCCAGGCGTCGTCGGCGAACTCGGCCCGCTCGCCCGGCCCTTGGGCGCCCAGCGTCGCGCGGATCCGTCCGTGGTCGAGGACGGCGTCCACGGCCGGCGCGCTCTCGGCGAGCGGGCCGTCGACGGCCCGCTTCAGCGCGTCCCGCGCCCGGAGTGTGTGCCGCAGGGTCGTCGCGTCGGCGGTGAACCGCCCGTCGAGTCCGTTCGCCGCCAGCCAGACCGCGAGCCCGTCGACCTCGGCCAGCAGGTCCTGTGTGACTCCCTCCCGGTTCCAGCGCGTGTTGAGCAGGTCGAGGGCGAGCGGCTCACCGGTGAGCGGGCGAGGGTCGCGGGCGGCGGACATGTGGGGCTCCCTTCTGTGCTAACCGTTCAAGACTACGTGACCGGTTGACGCACTCCAGTCTAACCTCTAATGTCGTTTACAGGGGTTACATCCGCTTGAAAGGGCAGCCATGACCTTGCGCACCGGCCACATCGGCCTCAACGTCACCGACCTCGACCGTTCCCTCGCCTTCTACCGCGACGTGCTCGGATTCGGCGTGATCACCGAGGGCAAGGACGAAAACCGCCGGTACGCGTTCCTCGGCGAGGACGGGCGCCCGGTCCTCACTCTCTGGCAGCAGGCGCGGGCGTCGTACGACAGCGGCGGCGCCGGCCCGCACCACCTCGCTCTGGAGGCCGACTCGATCGAGCGGGTCAGGCGGTACGAGGAGGCGCTGCGGGCGTACGGCGCCGACTTCGCCCACGACGGGGTGGTCGCCCACCGCGAGGGCGCGGCCTCGGGCGGCATCTTCTTCCACGACCCGGACGGCACCCGCCTGGAGATCTCGGTGCCGGCCGGCGCCGAAGGGGCCCCCGCCCCGCACGAAGACGCCCCGACCTGCGGATTCTTCTAGCCATGGGTGTCTACCACGCGGGCTCGCGGGCCGTGCAGGACCGCGTCGGCGTCCGCGAGTTCGCCGATCACGTCGGCCGGTCGGTGGGCCAGGGCATCGGACCGGTGGCCGCCGCCTTCCTGGAGCTCCAGCCGCTGCTGGTGCTCGGCGCCGCCGACCCCGCGACGGGGAGGGTGTGGGCCTCCCCGGTCACCGGCAGCCCCGGGTTCGTCCGGGCGACCGGCCCGCGCCAGATGTCCGTCAGAGCCGTGGTCCGGCCGTCCGACCCCCTCGCGGCGGCGCTCGGCACGCCCGGCACCCCCGCCGGGACCCTCGCCCTGGACCCCCGCACCCGCCGCCGGATGCGCCTCAACGGCCGCCTCCGGCCCACGGCACAGGGCTTCGCCGTCGAGGCCGACCGGGTCTTCTCCAACTGCCCCAAGTACCTCCAGCGCAGGGAGTCCTACGAGACGGTCGCCGGCCGCCGGCCGGGAACACCCCGGCACGGCACCGAACTCACCCCGGAACAGACCGAGTTCATCGCGAGAGCCGACACCTTCTTCGTGACGACCGTGCACCCTGCGGGCGTGGAGACCAGCCACCGAGGGGGCAACCCCGGCTTCGTCCGCGTCGACTCCCCCCACCGGCTGAGCTGGCGCGACTACCCGGGCAACTCCATGTTCCTCACCCTCGGCAACCTCGCCGCCGACCCGCGCGCGGGCCTGCTCTTCCTGGACTGGACGACCGGGACCGCGCTCCAGCTCACCGGCGAGGCGCGGACGGAGTTCGCCGCCGACGGGGAGCGCCGCGTCCGTTTCATGCTCACGGAGGCCGTCGGGACCGAGGGGGCGGTGCCCCTGCGCTGGTCGGCTCCCGCATACTCGCCTGCCAATCCGGACCCGGCGGTCTAACGTCCCCTCATGCGAAGGAAGACGAGGGTGGCGGCCTACGCCGTGTGCGTCCGCGACGGACAGGTTCTGCTGGCCCGCTGGATCAAGGCCGACGGCACGCCCGAGTGGACCCTGCCCGGCGGCGGCATGGAACACGGGGAGGACCCCTACGACACCGTCCGCCGGGAGGTGCTGGAGGAGACCGGATACGGCGTCGAGGTCACCGCCCTGCTCGGCGTGGACACCATCAGCCTGCGTTTCCCGCGCCGCTTCGGCCGCTTCGTCGACCACCACGGCGTACGCGTCGTCTACGAGGCGCGGGTGACCGACGGCGAACTCCGCTTCGAGATCGGCGGCTCCACCGACATGGCGGCCTGGCACGACCTGGACGCCGTGGCCGGGCTGACCCGGGTGGGACTGGTCGACGTCGGCCTCGGACTGTGGCGCGACCGGCCGGCGGCGGGCCGGCTCGTCCTCCCGCGGGAATAGCTCCGCTACCCCGGAAAGTGAACACGGAGTAACCGTCCCCCGGCCATCGGACAGCCGTTCCCGGACGCGCGGGGTGGGCCGAGATCCACGTACGGTGATCGGCGTTGCGCGTTGCGGTCTCGTTCACGCACAGGTCATTCCCGGTGCCAACGATCCAGTACGAGCGGGAAATTCGCGGCAGTGGTCTGCGGCGGCCCCCGCGACCACTGCCGACGCAGTTCGTACTCGGGGAGATCGCGCCATGTCGCGCACACGCTCTGTCGCCGGCCCCGTGCCGGGGGTCAACCGCCGTACCGTCCTCGCCGCGACCGCCGCGGTGTCCGTCTCCGCAGGCGTCGGCTACGCCCTGCGGCCCACCGAGAGCGCGGCCGCGACCACGGCGGAGACGCCTGTGGCGCAGTCCCGCAGAGCCCCGGCCGCGCCGCTGGCCCCGTACACCCGCGGCACCACCGTCGCCGCCGTCGCCGCCCCGCGCACGAGCTCCGGCTACCGCCGTCTCGGCGACGGCCCCGGCTGGAGCCGCACGGTCCGCGCCGAACTGGCCGCCCCCAAGTCGGGCCGGGCCGGCCGCCGTACCGCGCTCGCCGCGTTCGTGCAGCTGACCGACCTGCACCTGATGGACAGTCAGCACCCGATGCGCCTGGAGTACCTGCGCTCGACCGACGTGCACGCCTGGCGGCCGCACGAGGCGCTGTCCGTGCCCGGCGCGATCTCCCTGGTGGAGCGGATCAACGCGCTGCGCGGCGCCCCCGTCACCGGCACCCCGCTGCACTTCGCCATGACGACCGGCGACAACACGGACAACAACGCCAAGACCGAGCTCGAGTGGTTCCTGAAGGTCATGAGCGGCGGCCGCATCACCCCCAACTCCGGGGACCCGCGCCACTACGAGGGCGTCCAGAACAGCGGTCTCAAGCAGTTCTGGAACCCCGACTCGACCGTCCGCGACGCCGACAAGCAGCGCGGCTTCCCGCACCTCGCGGGCTTCCTCGCCGCCGCGATCCGCGAGCTGAACAGCCCCGGCCTCAACCTGCCGTGGTACTCCACGGTCGGCAACCACGACGCCATGCCGCTCGGCTGCTACGGCCACGGCGACTCCTGGCTCGCCGAGTACGCCGTCGGCGGCCGGAAGCTGATGAGCCTGCCCGCGGCCGAGGCGAAGAAGCTCCAGACGTCCATCTCGAAGGCCACCGACCCCCGGGGCACCCACTTCCGCGACCTGCTCAGGGCGCACACCCGTGACATGCGGTCGGTCACGCCCGACGAGCGGCGCGCCCCGTACACCCCGGCCGAGTACGTCAGAGCCCACCTCGATCCGGCGTACCGGGGCGTGGGCCCGGTCGGTCACGGCTACTCCACCGCGAACCTCGACGCGGGCACCCAGTACTACAGCTTCCGGATCGCCGAGGACGTCATCGGCATCAGCCTCGACACCACCGACGCCGGCGGCCACTACGAGGGCTCGATCGGGACGGCCCAGCTGAACTGGCTGGACAGGACCCTCCGCGACAACAAGGACGCGTACGCGGTCGTCTTCAGCCACCACACCAGCAAGACGATGGACAACACGCGCCCCGACCCGGCCCGCCCCGGCGAGCGCCGGCACAGCGGCGACGAGGTGATCGCCCTCCTCGGCCGTCACGCGGGCGTCCTGGCGTGGGTGAACGGCCACATCCACCGCAACGACATCACCCCGCACGCCGCCGCGGGCGGCCGTTCCTTCTGGGAGATCTCCACCGCCTCCCACGTCGACTATCCGCAGCTCGCCCGCGTCATCGAGCTGGCCGACAACAAGGACGGCACGCTCTCGGTCTTCACCACGCTCGTCGAGTCCGCGGCCCCGCACCGCACGGACTTCGCCGACCTCTCCCAGACGGGCCTCGCCGCCCTGTACCGCGAGCTGTCCTTCAACGCGCCGGGCGCGCGCACGGACCTGGGCGGAGCGGCCGGGGACCGCAACACGGAGCTGGTGCTGAAGAAGGGCTGACCCGCGCGGAGGACTCCGTCCGCACGAGGAGGGGCCGCCCGGTGACCCGGCGGCCCCTCCTCTCCCCTCCTGGTGTCGCCCGGTCCGTCACTACCGGGGCAGCATCACGACATAGGCGGCGGGCTCCCGGTCACCGGCCGCCATCAGGGCCGTACGGATCACCGCCGCCTGCTGTTCCGTCGCGTCCCGCAGCTTCCTCGGCGTGACGTGGACGACCGTGATGCCGAGGCGCTCCAGGTGCTCGCGCTTGCGGGCGTACTCCGACCACAGGGCGTCGTCGTCCTGCCGGTCGCCCTGCATGGGGGCGCGGGTGTCGAGTTCGACCGCCACCGCCTGTTCCGGCCAGTACGCGTCCAGACCGCCGAGGTGGGGGCCGCCGGGCAGGCGCAGGTCGACGTTCCAGACCGGGTCCGGCAGGCCGTACTCCGCGACCATCCGGTAGAGGCGGTTCTCCGCGATCGCGCGGCCCTCGGCGAGCAGGGAGTCCACCGCGTCCACCACGTGCGGCCGGCTCAGCAGCTTCGCCTGATTCAACTCCTTGACCACCGCGGCGGGTTCGCAGTGACCGGCGCGTACCGCCTCGGTCAGCAGCCGGCGTACGGCGCCCGCGTCCGTCAGTCCGGCCACGGCGTCGGCCAGGGCGCGCGGGACCGGCGCCACCGGCAGCCCGTTGACCTGTCGCGGGGCCGGCAGGCCCGCCGTCCGGACGATGCGCGCGCACCCCGTGGCGCGCAGCCGGCGCAGCCGGGGGACCAGGACGTCGATCCGGTCCAGGGAGAGCAGCGGCGGGGTCGAGGCGAAGCCGTACAACGTCAGCGCCGCGAGGCCGGTGATCATCGCTTCCGCGTACGCCGGCCGGTGCGGTTCCTCCGCGCCGGGCTGGGCCGGCACACCGGCCCCCCGCTCCCGTGCCGCGTACATCAGCACCGCGTGCAGCCGCTCCTCGCTGGTCGGCGGGCCGGGGTGGAGCAGGAAGACGCCGGGGAGGATCTGCTGCCAGGGGCCGCCGGCGCGGCACTGCTCGTTCGCCTCGGCGGTCGCGATGCCGTGCGAGCGGAGCTGGGCGGCCGTCATCACCCGGCGGTGCACCTCGGAGAGGTGGTGGAGCGGGCGGGGGGACAGCGGGGTGTTGTGGTTCATGACCGGCAATCTCCCGCGTCCTGAGCGCCTCTGAACCGCTGTTACACGTCCGTCGACAAATCCGGACAAGCCTGCGCTAAAGGACGGGTGTTCGGATGCCGAAACCCCTGGTCCGTCGGGTGCGGACCAGGGGTTACGGCCCTATTGCCTGAATTCCGTAACGGCTACGAACCGCCCAAGCTTTGGCCAGAGATCACGGGGTTCGGTCGACGGTCGCCGCCGCGTCGCACGCCTGTCCCCGCAACGCCCGTGCCAGGTCGTCCCGCGCCTCCAGCACCAGACGGCGCAACGCGGGGGCCACGTCCTCGTGCGCCGCGAGCCACGCGTCCGCCGCCGCCAGCGTCTCCGGCGAGTCCTGGAGCGACGGGAACAGGCCCTGGACGACGTGCATCGCGATCTGGATGGACCGCTCGGCCCACACCCGCTCGATCACCGCGAAGTACTTCGGGGCGTACGGCGCGAGCAGCTCCCGCTGCGAGGGCTGCGCGAAGCCCGAGATCGTCGCCTCGACCAGGGCGTTGGACAGGGCGTCGGACTCCACCAGCTGCGCCCACGCCTGCGCCTTCACCGCCTCCGAGGGTCGGGCCGCCAGACAGCGGACCTGGTGGCGCTTGCCGGACGCCGTGTCGTCCCGGGCCAGTTCGGCCGCCAGCACGGCCTCGTCCGCCACACCGTGGGAGGCCAGCGGCTCCAGGAACGCCCAGCGCAGCTCCTGGTCCACCACGAGCCCGTCGATCTGTTCCGTCCCCTCCAGCAGGCCGCGCAGCAACTGGAGATCGGCCGGGCCCGACGCCACCGTCGCGAAGAAGCGGGCCCATGCGAGCTGGTGCTCGCTGCCCGGCTCGGCGAGCCGCAGTTCGCGCAGCGTGCCCTCCGCCAGCAACCGCCCGCCCGTCCTCCGCCAGTCCGGTGCCACGTAGTGGACCAGCGCCGAGTTCGCCCAGGCGTGCAGCATCTGCAGTACGCCGATCCCGGACTCGCGCCCCGCGAACCGCAGTACCAGGTCCACGAAGTCCCGCGCCGGCAGCAACGCGTCCCGGGTGAGGTTCCACAGCGCCGACCAGCACAGCGCCCGCGCGAGCGGGTCGGTGACGTTGCCCAGGTGACCGCGCAGCGTCTCCAGCGAGGTCTCGTCGAAACGGATCTTGCAGTACGTCAGGTCGTCGTCGTTGACGAGCACGAGATCCGGTGCCTCGGCGCCGGCCGCCTCCGTCACGACCGTGCGCGGGCCGTCGACGTCGACCTCGGCGCGGGCGTACCGCACCAGACGGCCGTCCTCCAGGCGGTACAGGCCCACCGCCACCCGGTGCGGGCGCAGCTCCGGGTGCGACTCGGCCGCCTCCTGGAGCACGGTGAGCTCGTCGA
The DNA here is from genome assembly GCF_041435115.1 of Streptomyces sp. NBC_00289. Lineage (NCBI taxonomy): Bacteria > Bacillati > Actinomycetota > Actinomycetes > Kitasatosporales > Streptomycetaceae > Streptomyces > Streptomyces sp. NBC_00289. Next base: position 6,687,595 of record NZ_CP108046.1, read on the forward strand.
TCCGGCCCTCCGCGTCCAGCAGCACCTGCGGGGTGAGGGAGTTGACCCCGGCGGTCTGCAGCCAGGACCGCGACCACGCGGCCATGTCCCGGCCGCTGGTCTCCGCCAGCGCCGACAGCAGGTCGCCCAGGCGCGTGTTGCCGTACGCGTGCCGCTTGAAGTACCGGCGCGCTCCCTCCAGGAACGCGTCCTGGCCGACGTACGCCACCAGCTGCTTGAGCACGCTGGCACCCTTCGCGTACGTGATGCCGTCGAAGTTGAGCTTGGCGTCCTGGAGGTCGCGGATGTCGGCGGTGATCGGATGCGTGGAGGGCAGCTGGTCCGCCCGGTACGCCCACGCCTTGCGGCGGTTGGCGAAGGTGATCCAGCCGTTCTCGAACCGGGTCGCGCCGACCAGGGCGAAGGCGCCCATGAAGTCCGCGAAGGACTCCTTGAGCCACAGGTCGTCCCACCACTCCATGGTCACGAGGTCGCCGAACCACATGTGGGCCATCTCGTGCAGGATCACGTTGGCGCGGCCCTCGTAGGACGCCTGCGTGACCTTGCCCCGGAAGATGAACTCCTCGCGGAAGGTCACCAGGCCCGGGTTCTCCATCGCGCCGAGGTTGTACTCGGGCACGAAGGCCTGGTCGTACTTCCCGAAGGGGTACGGGTAGTCGAAGTGGTCGTGGAAGAAGTCCAGGCCCTGCTTGGTGACGAGGAAGACGTCGTCGGCGTCGAAGTAGGGCGCGAGGCCCTTGCGGCACAGGGCGCCGAGGGGGATCTCCAGCGTCGTGCCGTCGGCGAGGGTGCGGGAGTAGGAGTCCGTCACGTAGTGGTACGGGCCCGCCACCACGCAGGTGATGTACGTCGAGATCGGCTTCGTCTCCGCGAACCGCCAGACACCGTCGGTGAGTTCGCCGGCCCCGTTGCCCCAGACCGTCCAGCCCTCCGGCGCCCGCACCTCGAAGCGGAACGGGGCCTTGAGGTCGGGCTGCTCGAAGTTCGCGAAGACGCGACGCGAGTCGGCCGGTTCGTACTGGGTGTAGAGGTAGACCTCGCCGTCCTCGGGGTCGACGAAGCGGTGCATGCCCTCCCCGGTGCGGGAGTAGGCGCACTCGGCGTCGACGACCAGCTCGTTCTCGGCGGCGAGGTCCGTCAGCGCGATCCGGGAGCCGTCGAAGACCTCGCCGGGGTCGAGGTCCTTGCCGTTGAGGGAGACGGCGGTGACACTCGGCGCGATCAGGTCGGCGAAGCTCGCCGCCCCCGGCTCGGCGCAGCGGAAGCGGATCGTGGTCACGGACCGGAAGGTCCGCGGCCCGTCCCCGGCCTCGTCGCCCACCGCGGAGCGCAGGTCGAGGGACACGTCGTACCCGTCGACGGACAGCAGGGCGGCCCGCTCCCGGGCCTCGTCGCGGGACAGGTTCTCACCGGGCACGGGCGGTACTCCCTCGGGCGGCGTTCAGTATGTGGACAGCACCGATCCTGCCATGCGCCCCTGACCGCGGGCACCCGGGAATGGGGCGGTGGGAGTCGGTGTTGCCAGGGCAGACGACCACCTTCCGAGGAGAGCCATGCCCGAGACAGCGACCACCTCCGCCAGGACCCCCGTCGACTTCTGGTTCGACCCGCTGTGCCCCTGGGCCTGGATGACCTCCCGGTGGGTGCTGGAAGTGGAGAAGGTCCGGGACATCGAGGTCCGCTGGCACATCATGAGCCTGGCGGTGCTGAACGAGCCCAAGCTGGACGAGCTGCCCGAGGAGTACCGCGAGATGCTCGCGGTCAAGGCCTGGCAGCCGGTGCGCGTGGTGACCGCGGCCTGGCAGAAGCACGGCGCCGACATACTCGGCCCGCTCTACAACGCGCTCGGCACCCGCATCCACAACCAGGGTGAGGGCCCCACCCTGGAGGCCATCGCCGGCGCCCTGGCGGACGTCGGCCTGCCCGCCGACCTGATCGACTACGCGGAGCAGGAGAACTTCGAGTTCGACGCCGAGCTGCGCGCCTCCCACAAGGAGGGCATCGACAAGGTCGGCCAGGACGTCGGCACCCCGGTCATCGCCGTCCCCGGCCCCGACGGCGAGCAGCTCGCCTTCTTCGGCCCGGTCGTCACCCCCGCCCCCCAGGGCGAGGCCGCCGCCAGGCTCTGGGACGGCACCCTCGCGGTCGCCTCCGTCCCGGGCTTCTACGAGCTCAAGCGCACCCGCACGGCCGGCCCGGACTTCAGCAACCTGTAGGCGTCCGCGCACCCGGCGTCGCAGGCAGGGAGAACCCCCGCGAGTCACGTCCTCGCGGGGGTTTCCCTCTTTCCGCCCGCCGGCGTGAAGGGTGAGAAGACGATCACGTCGGCCAGCGTGTAGACGGGCAGGAGAGGCGTCCCCTCCGGCCTGCGGTCACTCTTGTCGCGAAGGACTTGTTGCAACTAGTTCGCAACTACAGATTAACAACAACAAGGGGGCCGGGGGCAACGCAAAGGCCCCCGCGTGTCTCCACGCGAGGGCCTTTCGTGCGGGGTTACGCCGCTACGGGGGTGTAGTGCGAGGCGTCCCCCTGGATCGAGTAGCTCTCCTTGCCCTCGATGCCCACCGGCACGTCACCGGCGACGGTCACCCGGTGCAGGCGGCGGGGCAGCCCGTCGTAGTTGTCGATGGCGTAGTGCTGGGTGATGCGGTTGTCGAACAGGACCAGCTGGTTCGGCGACCAGCGGTGCCGCAGGATGTTCTCCGGCCGGGTCACATACGTCTGGAGCAGGTCCAGGAGCTTGCGGGACTCGCCCACCGACAGCCCCACGAGCCGCTGCGCGAACCCGCCGATGAACAGTCCGCGCTCGCCGGTCAGCGGGTGGACACGGACCACGGGGTGCACCGTGCGGAACTTGATGGACGTGAACTGGGCGCGCTGGGCGGCGTGTTCCTCGTCGAGCGCCTCCTCGGGCACCGCGTAGTCGTAGTCGTTGGTGTGCTCGGCCCACAGGGTGTCGGCCAGCGTGCGCAGCGGCTCCGGCAGGTCGCGGTAGGCGGCCGCGGAGCTGGCGATCAGGGTCTCGCCGCCGTACGGCGGGACGGTGATGCTGCGCAGGGTGCTGGCCTGTGGCGGGTTGAGGACGAAGGTGACGTCGGTGTGCCAGTGGTTGGCGGCGCGGCCGCGCTCGCTGTCGACGGGCAGCACGTTCGGGACGCCGTCGACCGAGGGCACGGTCGGGTGGGCGGTGGTGGTGTCGCCGAAGTGGCGGACGAAGGCCTGCTGGCCCTCGTCGTCCAGGTTCACGTCGTCGAACACCAGGGCCTTGTGGAGGTTGAGCGCCTCCCGCAGGGCGGCGACGGTCCCCTCGTCGAGCGGCTTGGAGATGTCGACGCCGGACACCTGGGCGCCGATCCTCGCGGTGACCTTGCGGATCTCGATGTCGGACATGTGCGGTCCTCTCAGGCGGTGGCGAGTGCCGGGGTGGCGGTGACGTGCTGGTTGGCGGGGCGCGGAAGGCCGTAGCGCTCCCGCAGGGTGCGGCGCGGGCCGTACTCCGTGCGGAGCAGGCCCCGGGCGCGCAGGATCGGCACGACCTGGTCGACGAAGGTCTCCAGGCCCGACGGCAGGACGGCCGGCATGATGTTGAAGCCGTCGGCCGCGCCGAGTGTGAACCACCGCTCGATCGCGTCGGCGACCTGTTCGGGCGTACCGGCGAAGGTGAGGTGCCCGCGCCCGCCGCCGAGCCGCCCGACCAGCTGCCGCACGGTGAGGCGGTCGCGCCGGGCCAGCTCCACCACGAGCGTGTAGCGGCTCTTTGCGCCCTCGATCGCGCTCTCCGGGGGCAGGTCGGCGGGCAGCGGGGCGTCCAGCTCCAGCGTGCCCGGCTCCAGTTGCAGCAGGCTCTCCAGTCGGCCCACGCCGTGCGTGTACACGATGTGGTCCTCCAGGACCCGCTCGTTCGCCCGCGCCTCGGCCTCCGTCGACCCGATCACCGGGACGATGCCGGGCAGCACCTTGATGTGTTCGGGGTCCCGGCCGGCCGCCGCCGTGCGGGACTTGAGGTCGGCGTAGAAGGCCTGTGCGTCGGCCAGGGTCTGCTGGGCGGTGAACACCGCCTCCGCGTACCGCGCGGCGAAGTTCTTGCCGTCCTCGGAGGAGCCCGCCTGCACGAGCAGCGGGTAACCCTGCGGCGAGCGGGGGACGTTGAGCGCCCCCTCGACCTGGAAGTACGTCCCCTGGTGCCGGGGTGGATGGATCTTGCTGTCGTCGCCCCAGACACCGGTCGCCTTGTCGGCGACGATCGTGTCGTCCTCCCAGCTGTCCCACAGTTTGAGGGCCACGTCGAGGAACTCCGAGGCGCGGGCGTAGCGGTCGGCGTGCGCGGGCTCGGCGTCCAGACCGAAGTTGCGGGCGGCCTCCGCGCCGGCCGTGGTGACGATGTTCCAGCCCGCTCTGCCGCCGCTGATGATGTCCAGGGAGGCGAACTTGCGGGCCAGGTTGTAGGGGGAGTTGTAGGAGGTCGAGGCGGTGGCGATCAGGCCGATGTGCTCGGTGGCCGTCGCCAGGGCGGTGAGCAGGGTCAGCGGCTCCAGGGCGCCGGCCGGACGCTGGGCGACACTGCCCCACAGCTGCGGCCCGTCGGCGAGGAACAGCGAGTCGAAGGTGCCGCGTTCGGCGGTCCGGGCCAGACGCACGTAGTGCGCCAGGTCCACATGGGCGTACGGGTCGCTCTCCGGCAGTCGCCACGACGCCTCGTGGTGGCCGGTGCTCATCAGGAACGCGTTGAGGTGCAGCTGACGGGTCACTTGTGGTCCTCCGTGACGCCCAGGGCGGCCAGCAGCCGCTCCCGGTACTCGCCGAGCAGGGGATCCCGGTACGAGCGTGGATGCGGGCGGTCGATGGTCAGGTCGAGGCCGATACGGCCCCGGTCGAGGACGAGGACACGGTCGGCGAGCACGATCGCCTCGTCCACGTCGTGGGTGACGAGGAGAACCGAGGGGCGGTGACGCTCCCACAGTTCCCTGAGCAGGACGTGCATACGGATCCGGGTGAGCGCGTCCAGGGCGCCGAACGGCTCGTCGGCCAGCAGCAGTTCGGGCTCGCGGACCAGCGACCGGGCCAGTGCCGCGCGCTGTGCCTCGCCGCCCGACAGCTCGCTCGGCCAGGCCTTCTCGCGGCCCGCGAGGCCCACCTCGGCGAGGGCGGCGCGGGCCTTCTGCTCGGCCTCCTTGCCGTCGAGGCCGAGCAGCACGTTGGCGAGGACGCGCCGCCAGGGCAGCAGCCGGGAGTCCTGGAAGACCACCGACACCCGTTCCGGGGCGGTCAGCTGTCCGCTTCCGGCGACCTGGTGGTCGAGGCCCGCGACCGCTCGCAACAAGGTGCTCTTGCCGGAGCCGCTGTGTCCGAGCAGGGCGGTGAACTGCCCGGCCGGGAGGTCGAGGTCGAGGGCGTCGAGGACCGTGCGGCCGTCGAACGACCGGGTCAGACCGCGGAGGCGGACCGCGGGGCGGGTCAGTTGCTCAGCGTGCGGCGCCATGACAGCACCCTCCGTTCGATGAGACGGACCGCGCTGTCGGAGACCAGACCGAAGACGCCGTAGATCAGCAGGCCGACCAGGATGACGTCGCTCTGGCCGTAGTTCTGGGCCTGGAACATCATGTAGCCGAGTCCGCTGGTGGCGTTGATCTGCTCCAGGACGACCAGGCCCAGCCAGGAGCCGGTCACCCCGAGGCGGAGTCCGACGAAGAAGCCGGGCAGGGCGCCGGGGATGACGATCTGCCGGATGAAGGCGAACCTGGACAGGCCCTGGACCTCGGCGAGTTCGACGTAGCGGTGGTCGATGCCGGACAGCGCGGCGTGCGTGTTGAGGTAGATCGGGATGTAGACGACGATCGCGATGATGGCGATCTTGAAGGTCTCGCCGATGCCCAGCCAGAGGATGAACAGCGGGATCAGACCGAGGGTCGGGATCGCCCGGTTGAGCTGCACCGTCCCGTCGATCAGGGCCTCGCCGGTCCGGCTGAGCCCGGCGGCCAGCGCGAGCGCGATGCCGGCGGTCAGCCCGATCGCGAAGCCGGATCCGGCCCGCTGCAGTGAGGTCAGGATGTCGGTCGGCAGCGTCCCGTCGGTCCACAGATGGCCGGTCGTCCGCAGAACAGTCCAGGGGGCCGGGATCGCGGCCGGGTCCAGTCGCCCGGCGGCGGAGGCGGCCGCCCACAGGGCGATGAAGAGGGCTGGCCCGACGAGCCGGGAGGCGGGCAGCCGCTTGCCGGGGGAGAGGCGGCGGCGCCTGCGGACCTGGGTGCCCTCCCCGGCCTCGACGCCGGGTGGGGCGTCCGCGATGGTGGTCGAAGCGGTCGAGGTGCTCGTCGTCACGGCGCTCACCTCCGGTACTCCGCCGGTACGGACTTGGCCGCGATGCCCTCGAACCGCCGGTCGAAGAGCGAGCCGACCGTGAACTCCTTCACGAAGCCGCCCTCCGCCAGCAGATCCGCGGTCTCCTGCTCCCATGTGATGGCCTCGTCCCAACTCGGCGGAAAGAGCGGCTTGTTGGCAAGGTCGGTGATCGACTGCGCCTGGGGGAGGGTGAGGTTCTGCGTCTTGACGTAGAACTCCTTGTTCCAGACGTCGGGGTGCTCGTACTGCCATACCTGGCCCTTGGCCCAGTACGGGATGTACGCGGCGACCGCGGCCGCCTTCGCGGAGTCGGCCAGTACGGTGGCCGGCGCCCACAGCAGGTTGAGCAGGTCCACCACGTCGGTCGGGATGCTGCGGGCGCCCTTGGCCCCGTACTGCTGGAGGTAGGCGGGCGCCTGCTGGTTGGCGAGCGGAGCGACGTCGACCTGGCCCGACTGGAGGGCCGTGAGGAACTGGTTGCTGGTCAGCGGGACGAGCGTCACCTCGTCGTACGCCAGCCCGGCCTCCTTCAGCGCCCGCAGGAGGACGACCCCCTGTGCCTGGCCCTGCGAGAACGCGAGCTTCCTGCCCTTGAAGTCGGCGGTCGTACGGATGTCGCTGCCGGGCTTCGTGGCGAAGAGGTAGTTGGGCTTGCGGGTGACGTTGATCGCGACGATCTTCGCGTCGTAGCCCTGGTAGTGCGCCTGGATCGGCGGGATTCCCGCGTTGTTGGCGACGTCCAGGGACTTGGCGCGGAAGGCGTTGATGACGTCGGGGCCGGCGCCGATGTTCGCCCAGCTGCCGACCTCGAACGGCAGCTCGCCCAGCTTGGCCAGCTTGAACTGGAGCTGCTGGACGTTCTGGTACGAGGCGATCTTCAGGCTGGTGCCGGCCGGGACCTTGTCGGCCAGCGGGGCCGTCGAGGCGCCCTTGGCCGTGGTGGCGGCGCTGCTCTGCGCGCACCCGCTCAGCCCGGCCGCGGCGGCCGTGACACCGAGCAGAGAGGTCAGGAACAGCCGCCGGTCGACGCCGGAGGCAGGCAGAGATGGCATGACGGAAACTCCGTAAACTGAAGTGGCGGGAATGCGCGCGCAATTCGGCCAGGGAAGAACCGGAAGTGCGGAAAGGGGTGCGGCAGGGCGCGGAAAAGGGGCGCGCGCAGAGGGCGCGGCAACGGGGATACCGACGGAACGCCGGCGAAGAACTGACGGAACGTCAGCGCGTCAGCGGTGTCAGCAACAGAGGGTGCGACAGCTCGTGAGCAGCATGAACATGATGTTCCCGGTCTCTCGTGGGGCCTGTCAACATTCGGAGTTTCTGAATTAAGTCGGCTGAGGTGAGGAGCCCAGAGGATCCCGGAACAGCATGTCCAGAGCGACCGATCCACCGGCTGTCGCCAATACGGAATCGGCGAAACTCGTCGGCGAAACCGACGCGGCGCGCTCCGGCCCGACCGATTCCCGCAACGCGGCCAGGCAGTCCGCCCGGTACATCGCCCCGATCTCCGTGACGACGACCGTCTCCGGGTTCAGGATGTCGAGCAGCAGCGCCGCCGCCCGCCCCACCATCCGGGACCGGTCCACCAGCAGCCGCGCGGCCACCGGATCGCCGGCCGCCGCCGCCTCCAGCACCCGCATCGGGTTCACCCCGTCCGTGACGCCCGCCTCGCGGGCCCGCCGGCACAGCGTCCGCTCGCTCAACTCGACCTGGAGGCAGCCCACGCGCCCGCACACGCACCGCTGGGTGCCGCCACCCAGGGGCAGATGGGCGATCGCCCCGGCCTGCGAACGGGGACCGTGGTGCACCTCGTCGTTGGTCGCGAACGCCGCGTCGACCATGTTGCCGACGAACAGGTGCAGCACGCTCCGGCTGCCCCGGGCCCGGCCGAACAGGCGCTCCGCGTTGACCAGCGCCCGCGCGTGCCCGTCCACATGGACCGGCAGCCCGGTGCGCGCGCCGAGCGCCTCGCCCACCGCCACGTCCCGCCAGCCCAGCAGCGGATGCTCGACCACGGTCCCGGAATCCCGGTCGACCCACCCGCCGGCGGCCACACCGACGCCCAGCGGCCGTCGGCCGGGAGCCCGGGCCAGCAGCGCCGCCAGTCCGTCGGCGGCGCGCTCCAACACCCACCCGGCATCGGTCCGTTCGTGCTTCAGCTGCCGCTCCGCCACCACCCGCCCGCGCAGATCGAGCAGCGCGACCGTGGTGTAGGGGACGGCGACATGGATCCCGCCCACCACGAACCGAGAGTCGTCCAGGTCGACGGGAAGGTGCGGCCGGCCCACCCCGCCGGAGCGGTGAGGCGCGGCGGCCTCGCGGATAAGCCCGAGCCGCGTGAACCGGGCGCAGTAGTCCGTCACCGACGCCGGGGAGAGGCCGGTCAGCCGGGCGATGCCGCTGCGCGCGACGGGTCCGTGCTCCAGCACGGACCGCAGCACGACGCTGGCACTGGTACGGCGCCGCTCGCTGTCGGCCGCGCGGGGCACGGGAGAGGAGGCGCCGGTGGAGTGGGCGCGGGAAGCAGGGGTGAAGGGAGGTGCCGCGGCATGGGGCATGGAGGTCATCCTCGGGAACGGGTCCGACACTGCGCCGTCTCGTGAGGGGAGGCGCGCCGGAGCCGCCTCACCCGGAGCGGCGACAGGCGGCCGTACCCACGCGTCGCAGGTCGACGTGGCGACGCGACGAGAAGTTCCGGGCCTGGGCAACCATGCGTTCGAAGCTAGCAAAACGGTCGAGCGCTGCCCAGACGGTGACCGACGGGCGAGACGGCCTCCGGAAACGGTGAGAACCCGTTTGGTGAGAACCTACAGACGCCGTCCCCACCCGTGCGTACGCAAAACCACTTCACCTCCGTGACCGGTATCACGCCGTACTCGGTGTGGAGCCCCATCATTGTCGGAAGCCCACCAAGCCCGCGTTCCAGCCTTTGTCGAGCGCTGACCATGATCGGCCCGAGGGCGCTGGGATAGCGTCGCCGTGTCCCTACGTGCCCACACCCACCCGCGGAGTCCCCATGAGCACCGCCGCCGTCGCCCCCGCCAGCACCGGGCAGGTCCTCGCCGACCTGATCCCCGTCTCCCGTGTCCGGGACGTCGCGCTCGTGCTCGGCGGCGCCGCGCTCACCGGCCTCGCCGCCCAGATCGCCGTGCCCGTGCCCGGCTCCCCGGTGCCGGTCACCGGCCAGACCTTCGCCGCGCTGCTCGTCGGCGCCGGCCTGGGCGCCGGCCGCGGCTTCCTCGCGCTCGCCCTGTACGCGCTGGCCGGAGTCGTCGGCGTGCCGTGGTTCGCGAGCGGCACCTCGGGAGCCGGCGCCGTCTCCTTCGGTTATGTCCTCGGCATGATCCTCGCGTCCGCCGCCGTCGGCGCCCTGGCCCGCCGCGGCGCCGACCGTTCCGTCCTGCGGACGGCGGGCACCATGCTGCTCGGCGAGGCGATCATCTACGCCGTGGGCGTGCCGTATCTGGCCGCCTCCGCCGGCCTGTCGGCGAGCGCGGCGATCGCGGCCGGCCTCACCCCGTTCCTGCTCGGCGACGCCCTGAAGGCGGCCCTGGCGATGGGCGTGCTGCCCACCGCCTGGAAGCTCGTGCGGAAGCAGTCGTAGACGTCGTCCCTACATCTGTGACGGTCGTCCGTACGGCTGTGACGGTCGTCCGTACGGTTGTGACGGCGGAGGCGTGACCCGGCGGGAGCCGTCGGGTCACGCCTCCGGTCTTTTGTGGCTCAGGCCTCCCGCTGCGCCGGCCGGCGCAGCGACCACCAGAGCCCGGCGGCCCCCGCCGTCAGCAGTGCCGCGCCCGCCATGCCCAGCGGCAGGACGTCACGCCCGACACCGGTCTTCGGCAGCGCGTCGCCGCCCGGCCCCACCGGTGTGTTGTCGGTACCGAGCAGCAGCGGTGTGGCCGGGGCGTTCGGCGACGGGTTCGTCGTACCGAACGGAACCGGACCCTGCTGCCAGTACGTCTTCTTCCCGTCGCCGGTCTGCACGGGCAGACAGATCTTCCCGGTCTTTCCGAGATCGAATGTCGCGTCCACCGGGTACGACTTCGACTTGCCGGCCGCGAGATTGTCGATGGGGCAGGAGAAACCGCTGTTCGAGCCCTCCGGCAGATTCTTTTTGGCGATCGGAGAGCAGCCTTGAACGTTCTTGACCGTAAGGCCGTCGAAACCGACGACCAAAAGCCGGATCTTTCCGCTGTCCTTGGTCCCCTCGTTCTTCACCGTGGCAGTGGCCGCCGTCTTTTGCGAACTGTTGTCGACGGAGATCTTCTCCGGCAGCAACGTGGTCAGCTCGACGCCCGCCGGCGCCTCGTCGACGGCCTTTCCCCCCTTGCTGCTCCCGGGCCCCTGGTCGTCCGCGCCGGCGGTGGCGGAAAAAATCATCACCAGCGAGAAAGATGCCGTGACCAGCGACCCCGCGATGGTCGTCGTACGACGAGAACTCATGTTCGTCCCCCTTGGCTGCGCCTGAATTCGCAGTACTTGAAGAGGTACCACAAGATTTCTCCGCACTATGCTGGTACGGCCTGAAGTGTGACCATTGTGTTCCAGTCGGGACGTTGTCGTGGCGTTGTGGGGCGTGGAGATCGTCGAGGGGGTGCAGCGGATTGCCGGGGAATACGGGAAACACGAGGAGCGGTGGCGTTCCAGGGTTACTGGTGACAGGGCGCTATCGATTGGTCGAAAGTATCGGCCAGGGGGGAATGGGGCGGGTGTGGCGAGCCGCCGACGAAATGCTCGACCGGCCGGTCGCCGTCAAGGAGATGCGCATAGACGGCCTCGACGCGGAGGACGCCCGCACCCGCCGGGAACGCACCCTGCGCGAGGCCAGGGCCTCCGCCCGCATCGACCATCCCAACGTGGTGCGCGTGTACGACGTCGTGGACGAGGGCGAACGCCTGTGGATCGTCATGGAGTTGATCGCCGGCCGCTCCCTCGAAGGGCTGCTGGCGGAGGACGGACCGCTGGGCCCGCGCGAGGCCGCCCGCATCGGACTGGGACTGGTGGAGGCACTGCGCCAGGTGCACGCGCGGGGCGTCCTGCACCGCGACATCAAGCCCGGCAACGTCCTGGTGGAGCACGGCGCGCGCCGGATCGTGCTCACCGACTTCGGTATCGCCGCCATCCAGGACACCACGGCTCTCACCATGGTCGGCATGCTCGTCGGCTCGCCCGACTACATGGCTCCCGAGCGCGTCTCCGGACGCCCCCAGGGCCCGCCGTCCGACGTCTGGTCGCTGGGCGCGACGCTGTGCGCGGCCCTGGGCGGCCGCTCGCCGTTCTCCCGCGGCACCACACTGGCGACCTTGCACGCGGTCCTGTACGAGGAGCCCGAACTCCCTTCCACCGCAGGTCCGTTGCGCGAGATCCTTGCCGCGCTGCTGGAGAAGGAGCCGTCGGTCCGCCCCTCCCTCGACGACCTGCGCACCACCCTGCACGACATCGCGTTCCCGCCCCCGACACCCACGCTGCGGGTGGGAACGGAGACAGCGTCCGGGAACGCGGAGAACCATGGGCGCACGGAGGCGGACGGGGACAGGGCGACTGACGGGCACTCAGAGGGATCCGAGCGCTCCGAGGCCCCGGGGAAGCGGGGGATTTCGGATCTCCCGGAGACCCGGCCTGCCCAGGGCTTTCCGGTAGCACTCCGGCACGTGGAGACCCAGGACGTGGCCCTTCCCCGTCCATCGGTGCCGGGGGAGTCCCTCACCCCGGGCGACGGAGAAACCCGGGTCATACGCACGATCCGCGACCCCAGGCGGCCCGCATCCCCACCGCGGCCCGAACCGGAGCCAGGGCTCGAACCGGGGCCGGCGGACGGACCCGGAACGGGTTCCGGGACTGGAACGGGTTCCGGGACAGAAGCCGGCCCGGGGCAGGGTCCGGGTCCGGGTCCCCGAGCGGGAGACGGAACCGGTCAGACTCCCGGTCCTGGTGCCGTGCCCGAACGCGACGCGGTGCCCGGAGCCGGTCCCGCACAACAGCGCGCTCCCGACCCCGCGCAGCGCCCCGCTCCCAACTCCACCCTCACCACCAGCTCCACCCACATCACCGATTCCGCCCCCGCCGATGCCCCCGTCCGCGACGCACCGCCGCCCTCACCGGCCACCCCGGCCACCCCGGCCACCGCGTCAACGCTGTCGGCCCCGCCCACCCCGGCACTCCCGCCCACCCCGACCACCCCCGCGCTCCCGCCGACCCCGTCCACTCTCCGCGCCCCCAACGCCTCCACCGAGGCGGCCTCGGAACCGCGGTCGGAGGTCGGGCCCATGCCCCACCGGGCGGTCGTCTCACTGTCCCGTGCCGAGGCGTTGACCGAGCGGCGGCCGGTGCCCGCGGCGGCGCGGGGCGGGATGCCGCCGGGCGAGTTGCCCGGTCCCGCGGTTCCGGCCGGTCGCCGGCGCGGCCGGCGCCGGACCGGCCTGGCCGTCGCGGCGGGTCTGGTCGTCGTGGCGGTGGTCGTCACGATCGTCCTCACCGCGAACTCCGGGGCGCCCGACGACAACCGGGCGGGCGCCTCGACGTCTTCGGCCACGTCCGCGACCACCCCGGCGGGCAGCCCGTCGTCCACCGTCGAGGGCACCTCGAGGCCGCAGACCCTGCCGCCGGGTACGCACCGCGAGGCGGGCGGGTTCGCCTGGGCGACGCCCCGGGGCTGGCGCCGGGACGTGCAGACGGGAGCGGAGGTCCACTACACCTCGCCGGACGGCAAGCAGGAACTCGCGGCCAAGTCGTCTCTGGCCCGAGGGGACCTGATGGACACCTGGCGGACCTCGGAACAGAACGCCCGCCAGGGGCGGGACTACCACAAGGTCCGCCTGGAGGAGACGACGTTCCGTGGCCGTCAGGCGGTCGTCTGGGAGTACACGTTCACGCTCCAGGGCGTCCCCTGGCACGCCCGTCTGCTGGGCTTCAACGAGAACGGGAAGTCGTACCAGATCAACACCTGGTACCAGCCGGACATCGAAGAGCAGGCACTGGAGGTCTACGGCAAGGTGAAGGACAGTTTCACCGTCCTGTGACCGCGCCGGTACGGCGGAAAAAGGGGCGGGGGCCGGTGGTGCGTACCCGCACCACCGGCCCCCGCGGGTCCGCGTCGGTTTTCTAGCCGCGCGCCTTCAGGTCCGCCGGCCGGTCCCTGCCGACCTTCTCCTTCACCAGGGCGATGGCGATCACGACCGCCGCGACCAGCAGCGACAACAGGACGGTCTCGCGCCCGTCGTGCTCGGTGTCGGTGAGCATGTAGCCCAGCACGAAGACGATCAGGGCGGCCGTCGCCCAGGTCAGATACGGGTACAGCCACATCTTCACAACCAGCTTCTCCGGCGCCTCGGCCTGGATGATCTTCCGCATGCGCAGCTGCGAGAAGCAGATCACCAGCCAGACGAACAGGGCCACGGCGCCGCTGGAGTTGACGAGGAAGAGGAAGACGGAGTCCGGGAACTTGTAGTTGAAGAAGACGGCCACGAAGCCGAACACGACCGACGCGACGATCGCCGCCATCGGCACACCACGGGAGGTGGTCCGTGCGAACGCCTTCGGCGCGTCACCCCGCCGGCCGAGCGAGAAGGCCATGCGGGAGGCCGTGTACAGGCCGGAGTTGAGACAGGACAGCACCGAGGTCAGCACGATGAAGTTCATGATCTGGCCGGCGTGCGCGATGCCGAGGGAGTCGAGGGCGGCGACGTACGAGCCCTTCTCCTTGATCGACGGGTCGTTCCACGGCAGCAGCGTGACGACGACCAGGATCGAGCCGAGGTAGAAGACGCCGATCCGCCAGATGATGCTGTTGGTGGACTTGGTGACGGCCCGCTGCGGGTCCTCGGACTCGCCGGCGGCCAGGGTCGCGATCTCGCTGCCCATGAAGGAGAAGACGACGAGCAGCACGCCGGTGAGGATGGCGCCCGGACCGTGAGGCAGGAAGCCGCCGCTGTCGGTGAGGTTGCCGAGCCCGGCCTTGTCGCTGTCGGCACCCGGCAGCACACCGAACACCGCGAGCCCGCCGACGACGATGAACGCGCCGATCGCCACGACCTTGATGCCGGCGAACCAGAACTCGAACTCGCCGTAGGAGCCCACCGAGACCAGGTTGGTGGCGGTCAGCACCACCATCACGAGCAGCGCCCACCCCCACTGGGGCACGGAGGGAATCCAGGACTCGAGGATCTTGGCGCCGGCGGTGGCCTCCACGGCGAGCACGACCACCCAGAAGAACCAGTACAGCCAGCCGATCGAGAAACCGGCCCAGCGGCCGAGGGCGCGGTCGGCGTGCGCGGAGAACGAGCCGGACGTCGGGTTGGCCGCGGACATCTCGCCGAGCATGCGCATCACGAGGACGACGAGCGTGCCGACGAGGGCGTACGACAGGAGGATGCCGGGTCCGGCAGTGGCGATACCGGTACTGGATCCCACGAACAGTCCGGCACCGATGACACCACCGATGGCGATCATCGAGAGGTGACGGTTCTTGAGTCCCGCCTGGAGGCCGCCATCGGGTTCGCCGGGGGCTCCGGGCGCGTGACCGGCCTGGGGGAGGGTCGGCTGCGTGGTCATGGACGGAATTCCTTTGCGCCGGGTGAGCTGTCTCCCGTACGAGCGGTGTACGGGTCGGTCCAGTGAATCGGAGGCAAACGAATTCGTGAACCTTTGAATCCGGATCGTTACTTGAGGTTTGCTTGAGGTTCCTTGGTGTTGCTCGGAGTTTTCTTGGTCGGCCCCCGAGGCTGCTGCCCCGAAACAGTCGTGTCACACTCGGACCATGCGCGTGTATCTCGGTTCCGACCATGCCGGCCTCGAACTCAAGAACCACCTCGCCGAGTGGCTCGAGGCGGCCGGCCATGACCCCGTGGACTGCGGTCCGCACATCTACGACGCCCAGGACGACTACCCGCCGTTCTGCCTCCGCGCCGCCGAGCGGACGGCCGCGGACCCCGACGCCCTCGGCATCGTGATCGGCGGCTCCGGCAACGGCGAGCAGATCGCGGCGAACAAGGTGAAGGGCGTGCGTGCGGCGCTGGCCTGGAGCGAGGAGACCGCGTCCCTCGGCCGGCAGCACAACAACGCCAACGTCGTCGCGGTCGGCGCGCGCATGCACACGCAGGAGGAGGCGACGAAGTTCGTCGAGACCTTCCTGAACACCCCGTTCTCGGGCGACGAACGCCACATCCGTCGCATCGACATGCTGTCGGCGTACGAGACGACGGGCGACCTGCCCCCGATCCCGGCGCACCACCCGCAGCCGTAACGGCACGTGAAGTCCCGTCCGTCGGCACCGCGACGGACGGGCAGACGGTGGGGAAAGGACAGAGCGAGGTGCCAGAGGGGCACACGATTCACCGGCTCGCGCAGGACTACGCCTCGCGCTTCTCCGGCCGGGTCACACGGGTGACGAGCCCCCAGGGCAAGTTCACCGACGCCGCGGCCCTCCTCGACGGCCAGGCGCTGAGCACCGCCGACGCCCACGGCAAGCACCTGTTCCTGGGCTTCCGGGACGCCGACTGGATCCACATCCACCTCGGCCTCTTCGGCAAGGTCACCTTCGGTCCGGCCCCCGCGCCGCCTCCCACCGACACCGTCCGGCTGCGCCTGGCCGACGACACGTCCTACGTCGATCTCCGCGGCCCCACCACCTGCGCCCTGATCACCGACGCCGAGAAGGACGCGGTGCACGACCGCCTCGGCCCCGACCCCCTGCGCCCGGACGCCGACCCGCGGGCGGCCTACCGCAGGATCTCCCGCAGCCGTACGACGATCGCCGCGCTCCTGATGGACCAGAAGGTCATCGCGGGGGTGGGCAACGTCTACCGGGCCGAGGTCCTCTTCCGGCACGGCATCGACCCCTACCGCGCAGGCCGGGACCTCACCCCCGCCGAGTGGGAGGGGATCTGGGCCGACCTGGTCGCGCTCATGCGCGAGGGGGTCCGCCACAACCGCATCGACACCGTGCGCCCGGAACACACCCCGGAGGCGATGGGCCGCCCGCCGCGCGTCGACGACCACGGCGGCGAGGTGTACGTCTACCGCAGGGCGAACCGGCCCTGCCACATCTGTGGCGGCGAGATCCGCACCGCCGATCTCGCCGCCCGCAACCTCTTCTGGTGCCCCACCTGCCAGCGGATGTGACCGGCCGCCACCCCGGTCGCGGTCAGAAGCCGTGCGGCGGCCGGGGTGCCACCGCCGATTTCCGGTGCCCGGCCTGTCGGCGGATGTGACCGGCCGCCACCCTGGTCGCGGTCAGAAGCCGTGCGGCGGCCGGGGTGCCACCGTCGGCTTCCGGTGCCCGGCCTGTCGGCGGATGTGACCGGCCGCCACCCCGGTCGCGGTCAGAAGCCGTGCGGCAGCCAGGGCGCCACCGTCGACCCGAATCCCACCGCCGCCTCCGCCAGCGCGCCGTGCCGCAGCTCCCGCACCAGTCCGGCGGCGCCCAGCGCGGCCAGACTCACGCCACCGAGGTAGGCCGCCCCCAACTCCCGTACGGACAGGGCCAGATCCGCCGCGTCCTCGGTGCGCTCGCAGGACGCGCCCTTCGCGTCCCCGGTCAGCCGCCAACGCCCCGCGTTCCAGGGGCAGAAGGCGTCCTCGACCTCGAACACGACGTCCACCGGCGCCTGATAGGTCCGCGCCTGCAACGCGGCCCCGACGTCCACCAGCCGTACGTGCAGCGAGTCCCGAACCAGCAGCGAGCACCGCCGGATGTCGGAGACCAGGTACTGCCAGGGTTCGTCCACCGGCCGCCGCCTGATGTCGATGGCCGACGTCAGGTCGACGTCGAACAGGAACCGCCACAGCGCCGCGTGCGCCGCCGGGTCCAGCGCGTCCACGTCCTGCGCGACCACGGTGCCCTTGGGCCCCGCGGGCTCCCAGTCCGCCTTGACCCGGAAGCGCGCGTAGCCGACGACCTCGCCGTCCCGCTCCGCGACCACGCACTGCAGCGGCGAGGCCCCGTCCCGGCCGCTCTCCGGGTCGAGTACCCACAGCCGTTCCCAGCCCGGGTTCCGCGCCACCATTCCCGGCCGGCGCGACACCAGTCGCGCGTAGACCGCCTCGCACGCGTCGAGCGCGTCGACGGGCGCCGCGTACCGCAGCCGTACGTCATCGGTGCCGGCCGGCACGGTCAGCCGGACCCGGTCGGTGTCGATCCGCGCGTTCACGTGGTGCGTGGCGGCGCCGTAACCGAAGCGGCCGTAGATCGCCGGCTCGGAGGCCGTCAGCACGGCCAGCGGCTCGCCCCAGGACCGTACGTCGTCCAACTGCCGCCGCATCAGGGACCGCAGCACACCGCGCCGCCGGTGCGTGGCCGCCACGCTCACCATGGTGACGCCCGCCGCGGACACCGGGGCCCCGCCGGGCACGGTCAGCCGGAAACGGAACGCCCCCGCCGTACCCACGCACGCGTCGCCGTCCCAGACGCCGAGGGAGCGGTCGAACTGGGTGAGCCCGCGGAACGCCGCCCGTTCCTCTTCCGGCTCCGGGACCCCGCCGAAGGCACGGATCAAACTGTCGTACCACTCGTCCCATTCGTCCCGCCGCAGTACCCGCATGTCAGTCCCCATGGACCATGCTTAGCAGGGCATTGCGGGACGAGCGAAGGAATTTCGCCTTGGGGGCCGCGCCAGGGCATTCTGTGAAGTTCACTGTGAGTTGAGCCTCGGACGGGGGACAAGTGGGACCTCCCGTGCCAAGAACCTGGTCCGATGGATAGGGTCCCGAACTAATGGCAGCAGGACGAGAGCGGCGCGCGGAAGCCGACACGTTCACGGCCCGGTTGAAGATGCAGTGGCACCGGGCTCGCGTCGGCCTGCGCAGAAGTGCCGTCGACTACTTCCGCGGGGACGGTTCGGACTGGGTCGCGCTGGCCGGCCTGCTGATCACCGTCCCGCTGATCACGGCCACGACACTCGCCAACTCGGTGTGGTGTTCCCCGGCCGCGCTGGTCCTGCCCATCGTGGCGGGCGGCCTGGTGCTGCGCCCCGCGAGTCTGCTCGGTCTGTACGCGGCCGCGGCCACGGCACTGATCGTGGAGTCGGTCCAGCTGGGCCCGTATACGGAAGGGCCCTCCCGGGTCACTCCCGGTGTGGTGCTCGTGGTCGCCGCCTGCGGCTTCTTCGGCCTGCTCATCGCCCAGTTCCGCAGCCGGGTCGGTGTGCCCTGGCGGCGCGGCGGCACGATGCTGTTCGACCTCCGTGAACGCATCCGGGTACAGAGCAAACTGCCCAAACTGCCACAGGGCTGGCACCGGGAGATGGCGCTGCGGCCGGCGGGGGGCCAGTCGTTCTCCGGTGACTTCGTCGTCGCGGCCCGGACGAACGGCGGCCGCACGATGGAGGTCGTACTGACCGACGTGTCCGGCAAGGGCATGGACGCGGGCTCACGGGCGCTGCTGCTGTCCGGCGCCTTCGGCGGCCTGCTCGGTTCCCTGCCCCCGCACGCCTTCCTCCCGGCCGCGAACGGCTACCTGCTCCGCCAGGACTGGGACGAGGGCTTCGCGACCTCGATCCACCTCGTCCTGGACCTGGACTCCGGCGACTACGAGCTCTACTCCGCCGGACATCCCCCGGGGCTGCAGCTGAGCGCGGGCAGCGGTCGCTGGGAGGAGAAGGCCGCCGACGGCCCGCTGCTGGGTGTGTACGACGGTGCCCAGTTCCACCCGGTGAAGGGCTCGCTCCGCCCGGGCGACGTGTTGATGCTGTTCACGGACGGACTGGTGGAGACGTCCGAGCGCGACATCGTCGAGGGCATCGACCGCCTCACCGGCGAGGCCGACCGCTACGTTGCCGGCGGCTTCCACGGAGCCGCCTGGCACCTGATCGAGGCGGTGGCCAAGGACGTCAACGACGACCGGGCGCTGCTGCTGATCTGCCGGGAGGGCCCGACGGCCCAGGCGGCGCCTCGCTGAACCGCCCCGCCGCCGCCCGCGCGGCGCCGCGGCGGGAGACACTGGCCGCGTGACGCACACCTCTCACCTGACCCTGGCCGAAGTAGAGGCCACCGCCCGCGCCGCCCACGAGGGCCAGACCGACAAGGCCGGACGGCCGTACGCCGAGCACCTCCGGGCGGTCGCGGAGGGCGTACGGGCGCGCGGCGGCGACGACGAGCAGATCGCGGCTGCCTGGCTGCACGACGCCGTCGAGGACGACGCGCTCACCGATCAGTGGTTGCGGGAGGCCGCGCTGAGCCGTCGTACGAAGGACATCGTGCTGGCGGTCACCAAGCGGGCGGGGGAGCCACCCGAGGCGTACGCCGGGCGCATCCGCGCCACACCCGGCGCGCTCCTGGTGAAGGAGGCGGATCTCGCGCACAACGCGGACCCGGCGCGCCTCGCGGTCCTCGACGATGCCACCCGCACACGACTGACCGACAAGTACGCGCGGATGCGCGCACTCCTCGGTCTGGTGTCCGCGCCCGGCAGCGGCGCGGAGAACCGCGCGACCAGCCACGACACGCCCGCGGGTGGCTGACCGGACTCCCGCCGGAGCGACTAGGCGTCGACCTTCGCGCGCTCGACCTTCCGGCCCTCGGCCCTCCGCTCGGCCGTCTCCCGCTCGCGGGCCAGTTCGGCGGCATCCGGCTTGAAGGCCCACGCCATCCTCGGCTCCATCGCGAAATGGAAGACCCGCTGTACGGGACGGGTGCACAGCAGCGTGACGGCGGTGGCCGCGAGCAGGGTCACGAAGATCTCGCCGAGCGGCCGGTGCAGCGAGGCATGGTCGAACCAGCCCGCGAAGTCGGCGCCCTTGATCAGGAAGCCGTGCAGCAGATAGCCGTACAGCGTCCCCGCGCCGAGCGCGGTGAACCACATGGTCCGGCCCGGCACCCAGGCGAAGAAGCAGGCGGTCAGCACCAGCGAGCAGCCGAACATGGCCAGCACCATGACCGGCCCGACCCACCAGGGCGCGCCCAACTCCTGCGCGGAGTCACGGTGGTAGAACCACGCCGTGTTCATGCGCGGCACCGCCCACCAGCCGAAGGCCAGCGCGACCGCGAACACGGGCACCGCCACGATCCGCATCGAGCGCCGGCGCACCAGCCGGAAGTGCTCCGGCTTCAGGCACAGGCCGAGCACGAAGTACGGCAGGAACTGGAGCACCCGCTGGAGATCCAGGTCGTCACCGATGTCCGGCGTGATGGTCGCCAGCATGGCGACACCGAGCGCGAGCGGAAGCGGATGGCGCACCAGCTTCCAGATGGGCGTGGTCAGCCGCCAGACGAACAGCGCGACCAGGAACCAGGTCAGGTACCAGGGGTCGAGGAGGCTGATCTCCTGGTGCGGATCATGGTCGGCGAAGCGCTTGAAGAGCGAGAACGCGGTCTCGAACAGGATGTACGGCACGGCGACGCCGGTGATCAGCCGCTTGAGCCGGTCGGGTCGCAGGTCGAAGCTGCGTGAGAAGAAGCCGGAGATGATGATGAACGCCGGCATGTGGAAGCTGTACACGACCGTGTACAGCCCCTCGAGAATCCGGCTGTCCCCCTTGAGGGGCTCCCACGAGTGCCCCACGGCCACGAGCACGATCGCCAGGTACTTGGCGTTGTCGAAGAACGAGTCGCGCTGCTTGCCGGGTGTCCTCGGTCTGTCCTGCCGGTCTCGCTGGTCCTGCCGGCTCCTCGGCGAGCGCGGACTCGGCACTCCGTCCGCCGGCGACTGTGCCGGGGGGAGCGGTGTTCGGTCGTGGCCGTGCGGCTGCAGCGAGTTCGTCACAGACCCTCCCGACGGAAACCGGGGAGGAGGATCCAGGACCTCGCTGCGCGTTCGGGGGACGGGGCAGCGTGGAACATCTGAGGCACCCTAGCGTTCACTGTGGGTTTCCGTAAAACCCTCGGCGTCATTCCTGCTTATTCGCTGCGCATACCCGGGATTCAGGAAAGTCGGCCTCGCTGTGGGCGTGATGACCGACACATTGCGGGGTACTCGATCGGACCCGCGCGGACTGCCTGATTGTCATGATTCATCATGACTAAATGGTGCATAAAGTAACCATTCACCACGGGCTGCGATAAGGCCTCGATGTGCTTGTAGCGGCAATGGGAATTGCCTGCGAACGAGATGTGTGGACACCGAAACGATCTCGTTGAATTCCCTGTGCGGGTACGCCCTCGAATTGGTGTGCGGTGTGCGGTCCGAGGGTCCCCGCACCGAGGGGGCGTACCGGCGGGTCCGGCCGGGCAGGGTCAACGATGCGTCACGGGCCGCATATGCGAGCCGTGTTGGTGGCACGATGGTTCTGGCGGGGGTGCACGGGGTTGCGTCCCCGGGCCGGGAGAGCGGACCGACCGAGGGTGTGATCAGTTGTGGCCATTTCACTGTCTGTGGTGCTGCTGTTGGCGATCATCCTGGTGGTGTTGCTCCGGGGCGGTTCCCTGAAGGCGGGCCCCGCCGTGGTCGCCGTGCTCTTCGGCTTCTTCCTCGCCTCGACCGGCATGGCGGACGACATCCAGCGTTTCCTGGACTCGATAGCCGAGACGCTCAACTCGATCCAGTTCTAGGGATCGGTCCACTGCTCTCGCGCGAAAGCCGGGCGGAAGTCGAACGAAAGTCGGCCGAAACCCGGACAAGCGCCGAACAAGCGCAGGGCGGAAGTCGCACAAAGGCCTCCGGCCCGGTCCTTGGAGGGACCGGGCCGGAGGCCTTTCGGAGCGGGCGACGGGAATCGAACCCGCGTAGCTAGTTTGGAAGACTAGTGCTCTACCATTGAGCTACGCCCGCACAGGACACACCACGGTCGGGTGATCGCGGCGGTACCGAGAGCATCGTAGCGGGTCGTCCCCTCTGGTCGCACACCCCGTTTCCTCCGGGTCCGATGCCGTGGCCGGGCTCACGAAATGCGGCGGTCCCGCAGCCTGGGGGCATGTACCCTACGTGTCGCACCAGACGGGGTGTGGCGCAGCTTGGTAGCGCGTCCGCTTTGGGAGCGGAAGGCCGTGGGTTCAAATCCCGCCACCCCGACCACGGAACGGCCCACGGGCGGTTCCGACCGACGAACGGCAGTCGAACGGCCGTCCCCGGCCATCGAGCGGCTGTCATCGGCCAACTCCGGCCATCTCCGCTCGTCGTGGGCCACTCGCGCGACCACCTCGGGTGATCGCCTTTGGGGCGTGTCGCCGCTGCCGTTACTATGCAAGCTGCACGCCCGTGTGTCTCATCACTGAAGTCCTCCGGGCTGCTAAATCCGCCGGACCGGTCTGGTCCCGGCAGAAATCCAGATGTCAGCCACAAGGAGACCGAACCGTGAAGAGCGCCGTGGAGACCCTGAACCCGACTCGGGTTCGGCTCACTGTCGAGGTGCCCTTCGAGGAGCTCAAGGACAGCCTCGACGCGGCGTACAAGAAGATCAACCAGCAGGTCACGGTGAAGGGCTTCCGGAAGGGCAAGATCCCGGCGCGCGTCATCGACCAGCGGTTCGGCCGCGGTGCGGTCCTGGAGGAGGCGGTCAACGACGCGCTTCCGAAGTTCTACACCGAGGCCGTCAACGGAGCCGAGCTCAACGTCCTGGGCCAGCCCGAGGTCGACATCACGGAGCTGAAGGACGGCGAGACGCTGAACTTCACCGCCGAGGTCGACATCCGGCCGGCCATCGAGATCCCGGACTACTCCGGCATCGAGGTCGAGGTCGACGCCGTCGAGGTCAGCGACGAGGACATCGAGAAGTCGGTCGAGCAGCTCCGTGAGCGCTTCGCCTCGACCTCCCCGGTCGAGCGCGCCGCGCAGGACGGCGACGTCGTCACCATCGACCTGGAGGCCAAGGTCGACGGCGAGGTCCTCGAGGACGGCATCGCCAGCGGTGTTTCCTACACCATCGGCTCCGGCGAGCTGCTCGAAGGCATCGACGAGGCCGTGACGGGCGTGGAGGCCGGTGGCGAGACCACCTTCACCTCCGAGCTCAAGGGCGGCTCGGCGGCCGGCAAGGAGGCCGAGGTCACCGTCAAGGTCACCCAGGTCGCCGCCCGTGAACTCCCCGAGCTGGACGACGAGTTCGCGCAGCTCGCCTCCGAGTTCGACACCCTCGAGGAGCTCAGGGCCGACAGCCGCAAGCGCCTGGAGAACATGAAGCAGTACGACCAGGCCACGCAGGCCCAGGAGCGCGTCCTGGAGAAGCTGCTCGAGCTGGTCGAGGTCCCGGTCCCCGAGAAGCTGCTCGAGGAAGAGATCAACACCCGTAAGCACAACCTCGAGCACCACCAGCTCGGTCAGATGGGCCTCGACCTCCCGAAGTACCTGGAGATCCAGGGCAAGACGGAGGAGGAGTTCGAGACCGAGACGCGTGAGGCCGCGGTCAAGGGCATCAAGACGCAGTTCGTGCTGGACGAGCTCGTCAACAAGGAGAAGCTGAACGTCAACCAGGAGGAGCTCACCGAGCACCTCATGCGGCGCGCGGCCTCCTCCGGCATGTCCCCCGACCAGTTCGCCCAGGCGGTCGTCGAGGGCGGCCAGGTTCCGCTCCTGGTCGGCGAGGTCGCCCGCGGCAAGGCCCTGGCCGTCGTGGTCGAGGCCGCCACGGTCAAGGACACCAACGGCGAGGTCATCGACCTGGACGACGACGAGGACGAGACGGCGGAGACGGTCGAGGCCGTCGAGGCCGCTTCCGAGGACGCCGCCCCGGCCGAGTCCGACGAGAAGAGCACCGAGGCCTGACCGCCCCGCTGAACGCTGCGACGGGCCCCCGGGACGTGTACCGCCCCCGGGGGCCCGTCGGGCTTTGAGGGGCGCGCGGAAGCGCGCGAGCGACCCGCCGCGAGCCACGTTCACCGACGCGCCACCGGCTCCGTACGCGGCCGCGTACGGCGGGGGCGGACGCACCGTTTCCCGCGCCCCTGACGGGGCCCGGCCGAGCCCCCGCCCGACAGCGGAGCGCATGCGCTGACAGCGAACAGTTACCTCTGCGGGATTCACCGGAGGGACCTGCGCGTTAGGGTCCATGAATACGAGGGCAGGGGAGTCCCCGAGCCCCCGGCAGTACACGTGAGACGGCCCGGCGCCGTCAGTAGACGAGCAGGTGGATACGTGACGAATCTGATGCCCTCCGCCGCCGGCGACCCCTCCATCGGTGGTGGCCTCGGCGACCAGGTCTACAACCGGCTGCTCAACGAGCGGATCATCTTCCTCGGCCAGGCGGTCGACGACGACATCGCGAACAAGATCACCGCACAGCTGCTGCTCCTTGCCGCTGCGGACCCCGACAAGGACATCAACCTCTACATCAACAGCCCGGGCGGCTCGATCACGGCCGGCATGGCGATCTACGACACCATGCAGTTCATCAAGAACGACGTGGTGACCATCGCCATGGGCCTCGCCGCCTCGATGGGGCAGTTCCTGCTCAGCGCGGGTACGCCCGGCAAGCGCTTCGCGCTGCCGAACGCCGAGATCCTGATCCACCAGCCCTCCGCGGGCCTGGCGGGCTCGGCCTCCGACATCAAGATCCACGCCGAGCGACTGCTGCACACCAAGAAGCGCATGGCGGAGCTCACGGCCGAGCACACCGGTCAGACGTTCGAGCAGGTCACCCGCGACTCCGACCGCGACCGCTGGTTCGACCCCGAGGAGGCCAAGGAGTACGGCCTCATCGACGACGTCATCACGCGGGCCGCCAACATGCCGGGCGGCGGCGGCACCGGGGCCTGAGCCCCAGCAGGGGGACGGAAGACCCCCGCACAGCCCCCAGCCGACCGCCTCAGCCCCTAGGAGACAAGACAGTGAACGACTTCCCCGGCAGCGGCCTGTACGACCGCTCACGCGCCGAGTACACGGGCCCCTCGGCGGAGTCCCGTTACGTCATCCCGCGCTTCGTCGAACGCACCTCGCAGGGCGTCCGCGAGTACGACCCGTACGCGAAGCTCTTCGAGGAGCGGGTGATCTTCCTCGGCGTCCAGATCGACGACGCCTCCGCCAACGACGTCATGGCGCAGCTGCTGTGCCTGGAGTCGATGGACCCCGACCGGGACATCTCGGTCTACATCAACAGCCCCGGCGGCTCGTTCACCGCGCTCACCGCGATCTACGACACGATGCAGTTCGTGAAGCCGGACATCCAGACGGTCTGCATGGGCCAGGCGGCCTCCGCCGCCGCGATCCTGCTGGCCGCCGGTACGCCCGGCAAGCGCATGGCGCTGCCGAACGCCCGGGTGCTGATCCACCAGCCCTACAGCGAGACCGGCCGCGGTCAGGTCTCCGACCTGGAGATCGCCGCCAACGAGATCCTCCGGATGCGCGCGCAGCTCGAGGACATGCTGGCCGAGCACTCCACCACGCCGATCGAGAAGATCCGCGAGGACATCGAGCGCGACAAGATCCTCACGGCCGAGGAAGCGCTGTCGTACGGCCTGATC
This sequence comes from Streptomyces sp. NBC_00289, assembly GCF_041435115.1. Classification (NCBI taxonomy): domain Bacteria; kingdom Bacillati; phylum Actinomycetota; class Actinomycetes; order Kitasatosporales; family Streptomycetaceae; genus Streptomyces; species Streptomyces sp. NBC_00289. Next base: position 6,713,254 of record NZ_CP108046.1, read on the forward strand.
GACCAGATCATCTCCACCCGGAAGATGAACAACGCCGCCGTGAAGTAACACGGGAGCATGTATCGTCTGCCGCCCCTTGGCCGGGTTTGACACGCTGCACGTCAAAGTGAACCGCGCCAAGGGGGGCCCGAACGGGGGGCCCGGCAAGGTACCGTCGGACATAAGGCAGCACCAGGAGCCGCTGTACCCAGGCGTCTCCCAGGCGAAGGGGAAGCACACCGTGGCACGCATCGGTGACGGCGGCGATCTGCTCAAGTGCTCGTTCTGTGGCAAGAGCCAGAAGCAGGTCAAGAAGCTCATCGCAGGGCCCGGTGTCTACATCTGCGACGAGTGCATCGATCTCTGCAACGAGATCATCGAGGAAGAACTCGCGGAGACGAGCGAGGTCCGCTGGGAGGAACTCCCCAAGCCCCGTGAGATCTACGAGTTCCTCGAGGGGTACGTCGTGGGCCAGGAGGCGGCCAAGAAGGCGCTCTCGGTCGCGGTGTACAACCACTACAAGCGGGTGCAGGCCGGCGAGAACGGCGGCGCCCAGGGCCGCGACGACGCCATCGAGTTGGCGAAGTCCAACATCCTCCTGCTGGGTCCCACGGGCTCCGGCAAGACACTCCTCGCCCAGACACTGGCGCGCATGCTCAACGTCCCGTTCGCCATCGCCGACGCGACCGCGCTCACGGAGGCGGGATACGTCGGCGAGGACGTCGAGAACATCCTGCTCAAGCTGATCCAGGCGGCGGACTACGACGTCAAGAAGGCCGAGACCGGGATCATCTACATCGATGAGATCGACAAGGTCGCCCGGAAGAGCGAGAACCCCTCGATCACGCGTGACGTGAGCGGCGAGGGTGTGCAGCAGGCGCTGCTGAAGATCCTGGAGGGCACCACGGCCTCGGTGCCGCCGCAGGGCGGTCGCAAGCACCCGCACCAGGAGTTCATCCAGATCGACACGACGAACGTGCTGTTCATCGTGGGCGGTGCCTTCTCCGGTCTGGAGAAGATCATCGAGTCGCGGGCCGGCGCCAAGGGCATCGGCTTCGGAGCGACGATCCGCTCCAAGCGGGAGCTCGAGGCCAAGGACCAGTTCGAGGACATCATGCCCGAGGACCTGGTCAAGTTCGGCATGATCCCCGAGTTCATCGGCCGGCTCCCCGTGATCACCTCGGTCCACAACCTGGACCGCGAGGCCCTGCTCCAGATCCTCGTCGAGCCGCGCAACGCGCTGATGAAGCAGTACCAGCGTCTGTTCGAACTCGACGGTGTGGAGCTGGACTTCGAGCGCGAGGCCCTGGAGGCCATCGCCGACCAGGCCATCCTCCGCCAGACCGGCGCGCGCGGCCTGCGCGCCATCATGGAGGAAGTCCTCATGTCGGTGATGTACGAGGTCCCCTCCCGCAAGGACGTGGCCCGCGTCGTCATCACGGCGGACGTCGTCCACTCCAACGTGAACCCGACACTGATCCCGCGCGACGCGCGCAACGGGCGGGGTCCGGGCGAGCAGAAGACCGCCTAGGCGGCACACGCACGAGGAAGGGGCCCCGGTCGACCGACCGGGGCCCCTTCCTCGTTGCCGGCGTCAGGCCTTGACGCGCACGTCGTTGCGGACCTTGGCGGTCAGCGCCGCCGCGTCGGCGATCGAGGTGCTCTTGCCCGCGCTGAGGCTGGCGATGTCGAACGACAGCACGTACGCCAGGGTGCTGTGGTCCCCCCAGATGCAGAACGGCATCCTCGTGGTCTTGCCGGACTCGCTGCTCTCGATGTTCTGGCACTTCATGATGCCGTTCGAGAACCCGGCGGGGGTGACCTCCTGCGGGCTGCCGACGAGCTTGCCGTCGGAGGACGACTCGCTCTTGGCGTCCTTCTGCATCTGCGCGAACATCGCGTCGACGACCTTCTCCGGATCGTCGATGGTGCCGTACACGCCCGCGAACCCGAGGTTCTTCGCCGTCAGGCCCGACCCCGACGTGTAGCCGGCGCTGACGTCCTTGGGGTTGTCGACCCCCCACGACTCGGTGTCCTTCAGGTCCTTGTCGCTCAGTCCGTCAGCCGAGTTGTCGTCCGACTTCTTGTACGCCCCGTCGAGGATCGTCGCCGGCGCGGCCAGCTTGTGCGCCCCGTCGTCGGAGACGCCCGAGCCGCCGGCGCTCCCCCCGCCCAGCATGAGTGCCGCGCCCACCGCGATCGCGGCCACCACCGCCACCGCGCCGATGATCAGGCCCGTCTTCTTCTTGCCGCCGCCCGGAGCGGGCGGCTGCGGGGCGCCGTACGGCTGCTGGCCGTAGGGCTGTGCGGGCTGCTGGCCGTAGGCGGGCGGCTGGCCGTACGCCGGTGTCTGCGGCGGGACGCCCTGCTGCTGGGGGTAGCCGTAGCCCGGCTGGCCGGGCGCAGGGGCCTGCTGCGGGTACCCGTAGCCGGGCTGGGGGGCCTGCGGCGGCTGCTGGCCGTAAGGCCCCGGCTGACCGTACGGTCCGGGCTGCTGGGGCTGCCCGCCGTACGGGCCCGGCTGGTTGTGACTCATTCCTGGGTTCCCCTCCAGATACTTATGTGTTCCTGACATCCTGGCGCAGGGGCGCGACGCACAACGCGGCGGGGGCCGCACCGTTACACAAGAATCGCGTTTCGGGACTGCCCCGTGACACCCCTAAACTGAGCCCGTGACCGAGAACGCTCAGCAGCAGCCATCAGCGCCCGAGACCGAACTGCCGACCCAGTACGCGCCGGCCGAGGTAGAGGGGCCGCTGTACGAGCGCTGGGTGGAGCGGGGTTACTTCGAGGCGGACGCGAAGAGCGAGAAGCCCCCGTACACCGTCGTCATCCCGCCGCCGAACGTCACCGGCAGCCTGCACCTCGGGCACGCCTTCGAGCACACCCTCATCGACGCCCTCACCCGCCGCAAGCGCATGCAGGGTTACGAAACGCTGTGGCAGCCCGGCATGGACCACGCCGGCATCGCCACGCAGAACGTCGTCGAGCGGGAGCTCGGCAAGGAGGGCAAGTCCCGGCACGACCTGGGCCGTGAGGCGTTCGTCGAGCGCGTCTGGCAGTGGAAGGCCGAGTCGGGCGGCCAGATCTCCGGGCAGATGCGGCGCCTCGGCGACGGTGTCGCGTGGTCGCGTGAGCGCTTCACCATGGACGAGGGGCTGTCCCAGGCCGTCCAGACCATCTTCAAGCGGCTCTACGACGACGAGCTGATCTACCGCGCCGAGCGCATCATCAACTGGTGTCCGCGCTGCCTGACCGCCATCTCGGACATCGAGGTGGAGTACCAGGACGACGACGGCGAGCTCGTCTCGATGAAGTACGGCGAGGGCGACGAGACCATCGTCGTCGCCACCACCCGCGCCGAGACCATGCTCGGTGACACGGCCGTCGCCGTGCACCCCGGGGACGAGCGGTACAAGCACCTGGTCGGCAAGCTCATCAAGCTGCCGCTGACCGACCGTTCCATCCCGGTCGTCGCCGACGAGCACGTCGACCCGGAGTTCGGCACCGGCGCCGTCAAGGTCACCCCGGCCCACGATCCGAACGACTTCGAGATCGGCCGGCGCCACGACCTGCCCGCCATCGCCGTGATGGACGAGCACGCCGTCATCACCGCCCACGGCCCCTTCCAGGGCCTGGACCGGCTCGAGGCCCGCTCCGCCATCGTCGCCGCGCTGCGCGCAGAGGGCCGGATCGTCGCCGAGAAGCGGCCCTACGTCCACTCGGTCGGCCACTGCTCGCGCTGCAAGACCACCATCGAGCCGCGGCTGTCCATGCAGTGGTGGGTCAAGGTCGGCCCGCTGGCGAAGGCCGCGGGGGACGCCGTCCGCGACGGACGCGTCAAGATCCACCCGCAGGAGATGGAGAAGCGGTACTTCGACTGGGTCGACAACCTCCACGACTGGTGCATCTCGCGGCAGTTGTGGTGGGGGCACCGGATCCCGGTCTGGTACGGCCCCGAGGGCGAGACCGTCTGCGTCGGCCCCGACGAGGAGCCGCCGAGCGGTGCGGGCTGGCGTCAGGACACCGACGTCCTCGACACCTGGTTCTCCTCCGGCCTGTGGCCCTTCTCCACCCTCGGCTGGCCCGAACAGACCGAGAGCCTCGCGAAGTTCTACCCGAACTCCGTCCTGGTCACCGGCTACGACATCCTCTTCTTCTGGGTCGCCCGGATGATGATGTTCGGCCTGTACGCGATGGACGGCACCCCGCCGTTCCACACCATCGCCCTGCACGGCATGGTCCGCGACCAGTTCGGCAAGAAGATGTCGAAGTCCTTCGGCAACGCGGTCAACCCGCTGGACTGGATGGACAAGTACGGCTCCGACGCGCTCCGGTTCACCCTCGCCCGCGGCGCCAACCCCGGTGTCGACGTGCCCATCGGCGAGGACTGGGTCCAGGGCTCCCGCAACTTCGCCAACAAGATCTGGAATGCCACGCGCTTCGCGCTGATGAACGGCGCGACGGTCGAGGGCCCGCTGCCGGACGCGTCGGAGATGTCGGCGACCGACCGCTGGATCCTGTCCCGCCTCAACTCCGTCGTCGCCGAGGTCGACGCGCTCTACGAGGACTTCCAGTTCGCGAAGCTCTCCGACGCGCTGTTCCACTTCGCCTGGGACGAGGTCTTCGACTGGTACGTCGAGCTGTCCAAGACGACGTTCCAGGCGGGCGGCGGGCCGGCCGAGGTCAGCAAGCGGGTCCTCGGCGAGGTCCTCGACGTGACCCTCAGGCTGCTGCACCCGGTCGTCCCCTTCGTCACGGAGACCCTCTGGACCACGCTGACCGGTGGCGAGTCCGTCGTCATCGCCGAGTGGCCGGCGGACAGCGGCTTCCGGGACACCGCCGCCGAGCGGGAGATCGAGAGCCTCCAGTCCGTCATCACCGAGGTCCGCCGCTTCCGCGCCGACCAGGGCCTGCAGCCCGGTCAGCGGGTGCCCGCCCGCCTGGAGCTCGGCGGCACCGCGCTCGCCCCGCACGAGGCGGCCATCCGTCAGCTGCTGCGGCTCCAGCCGGAGGGCGAGGAGTTCTCGGCCACGGCGACGCTGCCGGTCGCGGGGGCGACGGTGGCGCTCGACCTGTCCGGGACGATCGACATCGGCGCCGAGCGGAAGCGGCTGGCCAAGGATCTCGCCGCCGCGGAGAAGGAGAAGGCGCAGGCGAACGGGAAGCTCGGCAACGAGGCGTTCCTCGCCAAGGCGCCGGACAAGGTGGTCGACGGGATCCGGAGCCGGCTCGCCAAGGCGGAGGCGGACATCGTGCGGATCGCCGCGCAGCTGGAGCGGTTGCCGCAGGTCTAGCGGGGCTCTGGCCCCGCTGGCCGTGCTGGGGGCTGCCGCCCCCAGACCCCCGCTTCGGCCCTGAACGGGCCTCGTCCTCAAACGCCGGACGGGCTGATGATCAGCCCCTCCGGCGTTTGAGGAGCGGGGGTCCGGGGGCTGGCCCCCGGGGTGCGGCACAGCTCCGTAGACTGGCCCCGTGAGCGAGCTCCCCCCGAACGGTGACCACGACCTGCCCGATCCCCTGGATTCCTTCGACGAGATCATCGCCGAGGAGACCGACCGCGACCCCGATCTCGCGGTCATCGAGGCCGGCAGCCGGACCCTGCGCACCCGGGGCGGCCTGTCCCGGACCGACGTACCCACGCGTCCGGCGGACCCCGAGGTCGACAAGGCCCTGCGCGCGGTCGAGGCGGAGCTGGCGACGCGGTGGGGCGAGACGAAGCTGGAGCCGTCCGTCGCCCGCATCGCCGCGCTGGTGGACGTGCTGGGCGATCCGCAGCGGTCGTACCCCTCGATCCACATCACGGGGACGAACGGCAAGACCTCCACGGCCCGCATGATCGAGACCCTGCTCGGCGCCTTCGACCTGCGCACCGGGCGCTACACCTCGCCGCACGTGCAGTCGGTCACCGAGCGGATCAGTCTCGACGGGGAGCCCATCTCCGCCGAGCGGTTCATCGAGACGTACGAGGACATCAAGCCGTACGTCGAGATGGTCGACGGCATGCAGGAGTTCCGGCTCTCCTTCTTCGAGGTGCTGACCGGGATGGCGTACGCGGCCTTCGCCGACGCGCCCGTCGACGTCGCCGTCGTCGAGGTCGGCATGGGCGGCAGCTGGGACGCCACCAACGTCATCGACGCGGACGTCGCCGTCGTCACCCCGATCGACCTCGACCACACCGACCGGCTCGGTGAGACGCCCGGCGAGATCGCCGTGGAGAAGGCCGGGATCGTCAAGCAGGGCGCGACCGTCATCCTGGCCCAGCAGCCGGTGGACGCGGCGCAGGTGCTGCTGAAGAAGGCGGTGGAGGTCGACGCCACCGTGGCCCGTGAGGGTCTGGAGTTCGGAGTCGTGGCGCGGCAGGTCGCCGTGGGCGGGCAGTTGCTGACCCTGCGCGGGCTCGGCGGTGAGTACACCGACGTGTACCTGCCGCTGCACGGCCCCTACCAGGCGCACAACGCGGCCGTCGCGCTGGCCGCCGTCGAGGCGTTCTTCGGCGTCGGCTCCCAGCGGCCCGAGCCGCTCGACGTCGACACGGTCCGCAAGGCCTTCGCGGCCGTGACCTCGCCGGGCCGGCTGGAGGTCGTACGGCGCTCGCCGACCGTCGTCCTGGACGCGGCCCACAACCCGGCGGGTGCCCGTGCCACCGCCGAGGCCGTCGGGGAGGCCTTCGATTTCAGCCGGCTGATCGGTGTGGTCGGGGCCAGCGGCGACAAGAACGTCCGGGGGCTCCTGGAGGCCTTCGAGCCGATCTTCGCGGAGATCGTCGTCACCCAGAACTCCAGTCACCGCGCGATGGACGCGGACGAGCTGGCCGGGATCGCCGTCGAGGTGTTCGGCGAGGAGCGCGTACAGGTCGAGCCGCGACTGCCCGACGCGCTGGAGGCCGCGATCACGCTGGCCGAGGAGGAGGGCGAGTTCGCCGGCGGCGGTGTGCTCGTCACCGGCTCCGTCATCACCGTCGGTGAGGCCCGACTGCTGCTGGGGAGGGGCTGACCCCGTGCGTACGCTCTGTGCTTCGACCCTGATCGGTGAGGTCTTCATCATCGGCTTCGCCGGCCTCGTCGCGATGAAGGACCCCGGCCTGTCCACGGCGACGGTGTGGACGGTCAGCGGTATCGCCATGTTCCTGTGCGTGGCGCTGTGCGGCATGGTCACCCGCCCCGGGGGAGTCGCCCTCGGCTGGGCCCTCCAGATCGCCCTGGTCGCCTCCGGCCTCGTCGTCCCGACCATGTTCGTGCTGGGTGTGGCCTTCGCGGCCCTGTGGTGGGCGTCGGTCCACTACGGACGGAAGATCGACGAGGCGAAGGCGAGGTTCGCGGCCCAGGCCGCCGCCTCTACACCTGACGCTGCGTAACGGACGTCCCGACACGCCCTGTAGCCTCGTCCTCCCGCACAATCTCTGACCTGAAGGAGCTCGTCGTGAGCCAGCGCACCCTCGTCCTGCTCAAGCCCGACGCCGTCCGTCGTGGCCTGACCGGCGAGATCATCAGCCGCATCGAGCGCAAGGCCGGCTGGGCGATCACCGCGCTGGAGCTGCGCACGCTGGACCAGGACACGCTGGAGCAGCACTACGGCGAGCACAAGGGCAAGCCCTTCTACGAGCCGCTGGTGGAGTTCATGGCCTCCGGTCCGGTCGTTGCGCTGATCGTCGAGGGCGAGCGGGTCATCGACGGTGTGCGGCAGCTGGCCGGTCCGACCGACCCGATCGCCGCCGCCCCCGGCTCCATCCGCGGCGACTACGGTGTGATCGTCCGGGAGAACCTGATCCACGCCTCCGACTCCGAGGAGTCGGCCCAGCGCGAGGTGAAGCTCTTCTTCCCCGGCCGCGGTTGAGCCGGTCGGACCAATTTTTCCGAGGGACCGTCAGGTCCCTCGCCCCCCTGACCTGGGACGGCCGCGCATTTTCGGCCGTCCCGTGGCATATGCGTGCCGATCGGGGGAACGCATGCCCCCTATGGGCCGTCTCCACAAGCGGGGCGGCGCATGATCTGCTGACAATGGCGAAGACCCTCGCGCAGTGTTCGGGCAGGCGCGTCTACGATGGAAGCCTGCACGTCACAGCACCCACCTCGCCGACCTGAAAAGCCCTCAAAAGCTCATGGGAAGGCCAGTCGAATCCTGATGGGGAACTCAATGTCGTTCATCGGCCGTGACATGGCTGTCGACCTCGGGACCGCCAACACGCTGGTGTACGTCAGGGGTCGCGGGATCGTACTCAACGAGCCGTCCGTCGTCGCGATCAACACCAACACCGGTGGCATCCTCGCGGTCGGCTCGGAAGCCAAGAAGATGATCGGGCGGACGCCGGGCAACATCGTTGCCGTACGCCCGCTGAAGGACGGTGTCATCGCCGACTTCGAGATCACCGAGCGCATGCTCCGCTACTTCATTCTGAAGATCCACAAGCGCCGCTACCTGGCCCGTCCGCGGGTCGTCGTCTGTGTGCCCTCGGGCATCACGGGCGTCGAGCGCCGTGCCGTGATCGAGGCGTCGTCCCAGGCCGGCGCCCGCCAGGTGCACATCATCGAGGAGCCCATGGCGGCGGCCATCGGTTCCGGCCTGCCGGTCCACGAGGCCACGGGCAACATGGTGGTGGACATCGGCGGCGGCACCACGGAGGTCGCGGTCATCTCGCTCGGCGGCATCGTCACCGCCCAGTCCATCCGCGTCGCGGGTGACGAACTGGACAGCTCGATCATCCAGCACATCAAGAAGGAGTACTCGCTCCTCCTCGGTGAGCGGACTGCCGAACAGATCAAGATCACGATCGGTTCGGCGTACGACCTCGACAACGACGAACACACCGAAATCCGCGGCCGGGACCTCGTCTCCGGGCTGCCCAAGACCGTCGTGATCTCGGCCGCCGAAGTGCGCAAGGCGATCGAGGAGCCCGTCAACGCCATCGTGGACGCCGTCAAGACGACCCTCGACAAGTGCCCGCCGGAGCTGTCCGGCGACATCATGGACAGGGGCATCGTGCTGACCGGCGGCGGAGCGCTGCTGCGCGGGCTCGACGAGCGGCTGCGCCGCGAGACCGGCATGCCGATCCACATCGCCGAGGACCCGCTGGACAGCGTGGCGCTCGGCTCCGGCAAGTGCGTCGAGGAGTTCGAGGCGCTCCAGCAGGTGCTGGACGCCCAGCCGCGCAGATGACGTAACGCTTCGATTCCGCCGTACGAGATGATCTCCTCTCGTACGGCGGATCGTTGACATAGATGCATAAGCTCCCCTATAGCGCCCGGGTTTCCCGTGGCGTCACACACGAATTCCCGCATTACGACGAGGAAGGGCACGGCCGCCGCACGTGAGGGACACACGAGAGAGCCGGCTGCTCCTGGTGCTGCTGATCGCCGTCGCATTCGCGCTGATCACGGTCGACATCCGCGGTGGGGAGGACTCACCGGTCGACGGTGCCCGCCAGGCCGCGGCCACGGTTTTCGGCCCGATCGAGAACGGCGTGTCGGGCGCCGTCGCCCCGGTCGGCAACGCCGTCTCCGCGATCCGTGACTCCGGCGAGCGGCACGACCGGCTCGCCGCGCTGGAGAAGGACAACGCGGCTCTCAAGGCGAAGCTCGGCAGCGACGACCGCAACCGCAGCCGCCTCACCCAGCTCGACAGAATGCTGAAGATCGCGGGCCAGGGCCAGTACGGCATCAAGGGCGCCGAGGTCATCGCGATAGGAGCGGCCCAGGGCTTCTCCTGGACCATCACCATCGACGCCGGCGCCAACGACGGACTCAAGCGCGACATGACCGTCCTCAACGGGGACGGCCTGGTCGGACGCGTGACGACCGTCGGCCCGAACACCGCCACCGTGCTCCTCGCCAACGACCCCGACTTCACCGTCGGCACCCGCATGGAGTCCACCGACGAACTCGGCTTCGCCTCCGGTCAGGGCGACCGTCCGCTGCGCGTCGAACTCCTCAACGGAAAGGCCGAGGTGAAGAAGGGCGACCGGCTCGTCACCTTCGGCTCGCAGGCCGACAAGCCCTTCGTGCCCGGCGTCCCGGTCGGCTTCGTCTCCCGCGTCGACCCCTCCGGCGGCGGCCTCACCCGCACCCTCTACGTCACGCCGTACGTGGGCTTCACCAAGCTCGACGTCGTCGGAGTCGTCGTCGAGGCCCCGAAGAAGGACCCGCGCGACACGGTGCTCCCGAAGAAGCCCAAACCGACGCCCACGCCGACCGTGACGGTGACCGTCACCCCGTCCGGACAGCCGGTCGACGGCCAGATCCAGCAAGAGCAGTAGGAGCTGTAGCCCATGCGCGTCAACCGGATCCTGCTGTCCTCGGCCCTGATCGTCGTCGCCCTGGTGCTCCAGGTGAGCGTCCTCGCCCGCCTCCACCTGCCCGGTGCCGTCCCCGACCTGCTGCTGCTCACCGTCCTCGGCCTCGCCATGGTCTACGGCCATGTCGGCGGCGCCCTCGTCGGGTTCGGCGCCGGTCTGCTCGCCGACCTCGCCCCGCCCGCCGACCACGCCGCCGGCCGCTACGCCCTCGTGCTCTGCGTGATCGGCTACCTCGCCGGGCTCGCCAAGCCGGAGAACGGCCGGCTCAAGTCCGCCACCGGACCCATGCTCGTGGTGGTCGCCGCGGCCATCGGCTCCACCCTGCTGTACGCCGGGGTCGGCGCCCTCGTCGGCGACACCGCCGCCCGCCATGTGGGCCTGCCCGGCCTGCTGTTCTCCGCCGCCCTGTACGACCTGCTGCTCGCCCCGTTCGTCGTCCCCGGGATCATGGCACTGGCCCGGCGTGCCGACAACGACCCGCTCGCCGAGGGCAACTCCGGTGCCAAGGCGACCGACATCTCCTCCGGCTGGCTGTCCGCCGGCACGGGCCTGAGAATCGGCGGCCAGCGCAACGGACTGAGGGTCAAGGCCGCCCGCGCCCGCACCGCCCGCGCCGGACGCATCAAGGGGGTCAAGCGGCTGTGACGTCACGCGAGTTGGCCGGCCCCGGTCTCACAGGTCCGTCGTATACGACTCGTACACGCAGCACAGCTCGCATGCGCACCGCTCGCGTGCGTACGGCTCGCACACGCTCTGCCCGCACACGCTCTGAGAGGGGAAGGCGGCCGCAGTGACCAACGCCCACCCGTCGCCCACCACCACCCTTCCGCGGAATGGGCCGCGCCCATGACCAACATCCCGGAGACCGGTCGGACCCCACGTGTCCAGATCCGGCTCGTCGTCATCCAGATCCTCGTCCTCTCCCTGCTGGGCACCCTCGGCGGCCGCCTGTGGTACCTGCAGATCCGGGAGGGCGCCGAGTACGCCAAGGAGGCGTCCGGCAACCACGTCCAGCAGGTCGTCGAGCCCGCCGTGCGCGGTTCGATCCTGGACGCGCGCGGCGTGGCGATCGCCGACAACGAGACCCGGCTGGTCGTCTCCGCCTCCCGCACCGACCTGCTGAAGATGCGCGACGACGGCAAGGCGGTCCTCACCAAGCTGGCCGGCGTCCTCGGGATGGCCCCCGAGGACGTCATGCAGAAGGTGCGGCTGTGCGACGCGAAGACGCCGCAGCCCTGCTGGAACGGCTCGCCGTACCAGCCGATCCCGATCACCGACGAGGCCACCCCCAAGCAGGCGCTGCAGATCCGCGAGCGCTCCGAGGACTTCCCCGGCATCACCGCCGAGCCGGAGGCCGTGCGCCGCTACCCGAGCCCCGGCGGGGCCAACACCTCGCAGGTCCTCGGCTACCTCTCGCCCGTCACCGACGACGAGATCACCAAGGCCCAGGACACCGACTCGCCCTACCTGCGCTCCGACCAGGTCGGCCGGTCGGGCCTGGAACGCCAGTACGACAAGATGCTGCGCGGCAAGGCGGGCGTCACCCGGTACGAGGTCGACAACCTCGGCCGGGTCATCGGAGAGGCCGAGGCCGACGCCGCCGAGCCCGGCTCCGCCCTCGTCACCAGCATCGACTCGCGTGTCCAGCGGGTCGCCGAGTTCGAGCTGAACGACGCGATGAAGATCGCCCGTCAGCAGTTCGACAAGATCACCGGCGAGAACTACAAGGCCGACTCGGGCGCCGTGGTCGTCATGGAGGCCAAGACCGGCCGCGTCGTCGCCATGGCGTCCGCCCCGACGTACGACCCGAACGTCTGGGTCGGCGGCATCTCCGCCAAGGACTACCGGCAGCTCACCGGCAAGAACTCCGACTACCCGCTGCTCAACCGGGCCATACAGGGTCAGTCCGCGCCCGGTTCGACCTTCAAGGTGGTCTCCACGGCCGCCGCGGTCGAGGCCGGCTACGAGTGGGACGGCGGCTACCCGTGCACCAGCTCCTACTCCGTCGGCGGGCAGGTCTTCAAGAACTTCGAGGGCGAGAGCTTCGGCCCGATCTCCCTGGGCCGCGCCCTGGAGGTCTCCTGCGACACCGTCTTCTACGGCCTCGCCGACCGGGAGTGGAAGAGGGACGGCGGCATCAACCCAAAGAAGGGTGAGCCGAAGGACTACTTCTACAAGGCGGCCCACCAGTTCGGCCTCGGCAAGGAGACCGGCGTCGACCTGCCCAACGAGGTCACCGGCCGCGTCCCCGACCGCCAGTGGAAGGAGAGCTACTGGAAGGCCAACAAGGACGGCTGGTGCAAGACCGGCAAGAAGGACGGCAGTTACGTCGAGAAGATCGCGTACGAGAACTGCCTCGAAGGCAACAAGATGCGCGAGGGCGACTCGATCAACTACTCCATCGGCCAGGGCGACACCCTCGTCACGCCGATCCAGGAGGCCGTGATCTACGGGGCGCTCGCCAACGGCGGCACCATGTACACCCCGACCATCGGCAAGGCGATCGTCAGCGCCGACGGCAAGTCGGTCAAGGAGATCAAGCCCAAGGCCCAGGGCAGGCTGCCGGTGAACCAGGCGACGATCAAGGGCATGGACGCCGCCCTCGAGGGCGTGGTCACCCGCGGTACCGCCGCCTGGAAGTTCGGCGGCTGGCCGCAGGACGAGATCCCGCTGCACGCCAAGACCGGTACCGCCGAGGTCTACGGCAAGCAGACGACGTCCTGGCTCGCCACGTACAGCAAGGACTACACGATCGTCATGACGATCGCCCAGGCCGGTACCGGTTCGGGCGCCTCCGGTGAGGCCGTGCGGCACATCTACAACGCCCTGTACGGCGTGTCCGCCGACGGCGCGATCAACAAGAAGAACGCCCTGCTGCCCACCCCGCAGAAGGGCCTGCCGAAGGTCCGGACGGACGGCACCATCAAGTCCCCGAAGGTCGCCAAGGACCCGGCCAAGGAGCAGCGGGCCAGCCAGGAGGGCCCGGCCGAACAGGACGAGCAGCTGCCCGGAGCCACCACGGCGACGGCCACGGCGACCAACCGTGACACGCGCCGGCGACGGCGGGCGAGAGGAAGCCGGAGGATGCTCACATGACGGGCGCGAACAGTTTCTCCGTCTCCGGGTACGGGCCCGAACGCGCGGGCTGGACCCGGGTCTTCGCCCGCGACTCGCTCACGCGCCGGCTGGACTGGCCGATACTGCTGGCGGGGCTGGCACTGTCGCTGATCGGTTCGGTGCTCGTCTTCTCGGCCACCCGCAACCGCACCGAGATCAACCAGGGCGACCCGTACTACTTCCTGATCCGGCACCTCATGAACACCGGCATCGGGTTCGCCCTGATGCTCGGCACGGTCTGGCTCGGCCACCGCACCCTGCGCACGGCCGTGCCGCTCCTGTACGGCGCCTCGGTGTTCCTGCTCCTGATGGTGCTCACCCCGCTCGGCTCGACGGTCAACGGCGCGCACTCGTGGATCGTGCTCGGCGGCGGCTTCTCGCTGCAGCCCTCGGAGTTCGTGAAGATCACGATCATCCTCGGCATGGCGATGCTGCTGGCGGCCCGCGTCGACGCCGGCGACAAGCCCTACCCCGACCACCGCACGGTGTTGCAGGCCCTCGGTCTGGCCGCCGTACCGATGATGGTCGTGCTGCTCATGCCCGACCTCGGGTCGGTCATGGTGATGGTGATCATCGTGCTGGGCGTGCTGCTCGCCTCCGGCGCCTCCAACCGCTGGGTGTTCGGCCTGATCGCCGCGGGCGCCACCGGCGCGATCGCCGTCTGGCAGCTGCACATCCTGGACGAGTACCAGATCGCCCGCTTCGCCGCCTTCGCCAACCCCAGCCTCGACCCGGCCGGCGTCGGCTACAACACCAACCAGGCCCGCATCGCGATCGGTTCGGGTGGCCTGACGGGCGCGGGCCTCTTCCACGGCTCGCAGACCACCGGGCAGTTCGTGCCGGAGCAGCAGACCGACTTCGTCTTCACGGTCGCGGGGGAGGAGCTGGGCTTCGCCGGCGCGGGCCTGATCATCCTGCTGCTGGGCGTCGTCCTGTGGCGTGCCTGCCGCATCGCCCGCGACTCGACCGAGCTGTACGGCACGATCGTCGCGGCCGGGATCGTGGCCTGGCTCGCCTTCCAGACCTTCGAGAACGTCGGCATGACGCTCGGCATCATGCCGGTCACCGGCCTGCCGCTGCCGTTCGTGTCGTACGGCGGATCCTCGATGTTCGCGGTGTGGGTGGCGGTGGGGCTGCTGCAGTCGATCAGGGTGCAACGGCCGATGTCCGCCTAGTGCCGCGGCAGGCAACGTTTGCCCGTCAAGGAGCGGCGTCCGGTGCGTGCTCTCGGTGTGCCGGCCGGAAGTCCTCGTACTGGACGTACTTGGGCTTTCGGCCGGTGCGGCGAGAGGGCGTGCCGGGCGTCGCGACGGGGCGAACGTTGCCTGTTGCGGCACTAGCCGCCGCCGGGCCGGCCGGGCGCCACGGCCGGCCCGGCGCACCCGCCCGAAGGCGGCCCTCTGCCCTAACCGCCCCCCGACCACTAGATTCGGGTCATGGCGGACACCAAGCGTGAGATCGAGCGGAAGTACGAGTCCGACGACAGCGGACTGCCCGATCTGACCGGCGTCGCCGGGGTCGCGGCCGTCGTCGACAAGGGTGTCGCGCAACTGGACGCCGTCTACCACGACACCACCGACGAACGCCTGGCCGCGGCCTCGATCACGCTGCGCCGCCGCACCGGCGGGTCCGACGCCGGCTGGCATCTGAAGTTCCCCGTCGCTCCGGGCGTACGGGACGAGATCCGGGCGCCGCTCTCCGACAGCGTCCCCCCTGAACTCGCCGGCCTCGTCCGCTCCCGGGTGCGCGAGGCCGAACTCGTACCCGTGGTCCGGCTGCGTTCCGACCGGGACGTGCGCGATCTCCTGGACGCGGACGGCCGGCTGCTCGCCGAGGTGAGCGTGGACTCCGTGCGCGCCGAGCGGCTCACCGGGGGCGGCGGCAGCGCCCAGTGGACCGAGATCGAGGTGGAACTCGCCGACGACGGCGACCCGGTCTTCCTCGACACGGTGGAGAAGCGACTGCGCAAGGCGGGCGTACAGCCGTCGAAGTCGGCCTCCAAACTGGCGCGGGCGCTCGCGGAGACCGCTCCGCGCGGCAGGAAGCGGCGTCTGCCGCAGCGGTCGGCGGCGGAGCCCGTGACGGCCGGCGACCACGTTCTCGCGTACGTCCGCGCGCAGCGGGACGCCGTCGTCGCACTCGACCCGGCCGTCCGCCAGGACGAGGACGACTCCGTGCACCGGATGCGGGTCGCCACCCGCCGGACGCGCAGCGCCCTGCGCTCGTACGGGAAGGTCCTCGACCGCGCGGCCACCGATCCCATCGGCGCGGAACTGAAGTGGCTGGCCGGTGAGCTGGGCGTGGACCGGGACCGGGAGGTGCTGACCGAGCGGCTGACCGCGGCCCTCGCCGAGGTGCCCCCCACGCTGGTCTCGGGCCCCGTCGGCTCCCGCCTGCTCACCTGGGCGAACGCCAGTCGCGGCGGTTCGCGCCGGCGGCTGATCGGCGTGCTGGACTCCGAGCGCTACGTGGCCCTGCTCGACGCGCTGGACGCTCTGATCAACGAGCCGCCGCTGCTGAAGGCGGCCGCGGGGAAGCCCGACAAGGTGATCGCCAAGGCCGTACGGAAGGACTTCGGCAGGCTCTCCGGGCTCGTCACCGAGGCGATCGAACTGTCTCCCGGACAGGACCGGGACGTCGCCGTGCACGAGGCCCGCAAGCAGGCCAAGCGCACCCGGTACGCGGCGGAGGCGGCCGTGCTCGCCCTCGGCGACCCGGCCAAGGCCCTGGCCAGGTCCATGAAGTCGCTGCAGGGCCTGCTCGGTGACCACCAGGACAGCGTCATGGTCCGCCAGACCCTGCGCGAGATCTCCGCGGTCGCGCACGCGGCGGGCGAGAGCTCCTTCACCTACGGAGTGCTGTACGGACGGGAGGAGGGCCGTGCGGCCGCCGTGGAGGCCGCGCTGCCCGGGGCGTGGCAGGCCATCACGGGCACGACGGACGTCTGACGGTCCGGGGAGCCGTCGCGTTCGCGTTAGTCTGGATGGTCACCCCTGTCCGTTCAGTCCAGCTCACGAAGGTTCGCGAGATGCCTGCCGAAGTCGCTGCGTCGGTTTTCCCGCAGCTCGAAGCTCTGCTCCCGCACGTGCAGAAGCCGATCCAGTACGTCGGCGGGGAGCTCAACTCCACGGTCAAGCCGTGGGAGTCCTCCGACGTCCGCTGGGCGCTCATGTACCCCGACGCGTACGAGGTCGGGCTGCCCAACCAGGGCGTCATGATTCTCTACGAGGTGCTGAACGAGCAGCGGGGCGTCCTCGCCGAGCGCACCTACAGCGTGTGGCCGGACCTGGAAGCGCTGATGCGGGAGCACCACGTCCCCCAGTTCACCGTGGACAGCCACCGCCCGGTGAAGGCCTTCGACGTGTTCGGGCTGTCCTTCTCGACCGAGCTCGGCTACACGAACATGCTGACGGCGCTGGACCTGGCGGGCATCCCGCTGGAGTCCAGGGACCGTACGCTCGACGACCCGATCGTGCTGGCAGGCGGTCACGCGGCCTTCAACCCCGAGCCGATCGCGGACTTCATCGACGCGGCGATCATCGGCGACGGCGAGCAGGCCGTCCTCGACGTGACGAAGATCATCCGGGACTGGAAGGCGGAGGGCCGCCCGGGCGGCCGCGAGGAGGTCCTCTTCCGCCTCGCGAAGACCGGCTCGGTCTACGTCCCGGCGTTCTACGACGTCGAGTACCTCGCGGACGGCCGTATCGCCCGTGTGGTCCCCAACAAGTCGGGCGTCCCGTGGCGGGTGTCCAAGCACACGGTGATGGACCTCGACGAGTGGCCCTACCCCAAGCAGCCCCTCGTCCCCCTCGCGGAGACGGTGCACGAGCGCATGTCGGTGGAGATCTTCCGCGGCTGCACGCGCGGCTGCCGCTTCTGCCAGGCCGGCATGATCACGCGCCCGGTCCGCGAGCGCTCCATCACGGGCATCGGCGACATGGTCGAGAAGGGCCTGAAGGCGACCGGCTTCGAGGAGGTCGGCCTGCTGTCGCTGTCGTCCGCGGACCACAGCGAGATCGGCGAGGTCGCCAAGGGACTCGCGGACCGCTACGAGGAGGACAAGATCGGTCTGTCCCTCCCGTCGACCCGCGTGGACGCCTTCAACGTGGACCTCGCGAACGAGCTGACGCGCAACGGCCGCCGGTCCGGACTGACCTTCGCCCCCGAGGGCGGCAGCGAGCGCATGCGCAAGGTCATCAACAAGATGGTCTCCGAAGAGGACCTGATCCGGACCGTCTCCACCGCCTACGGCAACGGCTGGCGCCAGGTCAAGCTGTACTTCATGTGCGGCCTGCCGACGGAGACCGACGAGGACGTCCTGCAGATCGCCGACATGGCGATGAACGTGATCGCCGAGGGCCGCAAGGCCTCCGGCCAGAACGACATCCGCTGCACGGTGTCGATCGGCGGCTTCGTCCCCAAGCCCCACACGCCGTTCCAGTGGGCACCGCAGCTCTCGGCGGAGGAGACGGACGCCCGGCTCACCAAGCTCCGCGACAAGATCCGCGGCGACAAGAAGTACGGCCGTTCCATCGGCTTCCGCTACCACGACGGCAAGCCCGGCATCGTCGAGGGCCTCCTCTCCCGCGGCGACCGCCGCATCGGCGCGGTCATCCGTGCCGTCTACGAGGACGGCGGCCGCTTCGACGGCTGGCGCGAGCACTTCTCCTACGACCGCTGGATGAGCTGCGCGGACAAGGCGCTGGTCCCGTTCGGCGTCGACGTCGACTGGTACACCACGCGTGAGCGCACCTACGAGGAGGTCCTCCCGTGGGACCACCTCGACTCCGGCCTCGACAAGGACTGGCTCTGGGAGGACTGGCAGGACTCCCTCGACGAGACCGAGGTCGAGGACTGCCGCTGGACGCCGTGCTTCGACTGCGGTGTGTGCCCGGCCATGGACACGAGCATCCAGATCGGCCCGACGGGCAAGAAGCTCCTGCCGCTCTCGGTGAAGCAGCCCGCGGGAAGCGGACACACGCACTGACACCTCGCGGCACCCCCGTCGACGTGACGAGCCCCCCGGCCGATCGAGGCGGGGGGCTCGTGCCATGCATCCGGACGGGCGGTTCCGGCGTCTACGCCGGTATGGACCCTGAGAAGCCGCCGCCGCGCACGCAGGACCCCGAGGGGTGCCTCGCCGTCGCGATCCGCCTGCCCGTGCGGATCGTCGTGCTCGTGCTGGTGGTACCGGTGCGGATGGCGTGGGACCTGCTCGTCGTCGTGGGGCGGGTGCTGAACGACGTGGTGCTACGGCCGTTGGGGCGCGCACTGGTGTGGGCCGGGCGGGCGGTGTTCGTGTGGCCCCTGGTGGCCCTGTGGCGGTACGCCGTCGTCCCACTGGGCAGGGCGCTCGTCGTGCTCGGCCATGTTCTCCTGGTCCTGCCCGTGGTCGCGCTCTACCGCTTTGTGCTGACCCCCCTCGGACACGGCCTCGCCCAGGTGTACGCGCGCGTGCTCACCCCGGTCGGGCACGCCCTGCTCTGGGCGCTCGGGCAGATCGGGGCCGGGCTCGTCGCGCTCGGCGGCGGGGTGTACACGGCCGTGGCGTGGCTCGCGAGGTATCTCCTCGTGGTGCCTGCCGGCTGGGTGTACGCGTGGATCCTCGCGCCCTTCGGACGGGCGGTCGCGTGGGTGGTGCGCGGGGTTGTGACCGGTGTCGGTCTCGCCCTGTACTGGGTCACCCGGATCGTTGTCGTGCTGCCGGCGGTCGCCTTGTGGCAGTGGGTCCTCGTGCCAGTCGGACGGGCGGTCGCGTGGGTGGTGCGCGGGGTTGTGACCGGTGTCGGTCTCGCCCTGTACTGGGTCACCCGGATCGTTGTCGTGCTGCCGGCGGTCGCCCTGTGGCGGTGGGTTCTCGCTCCCGCCGGGCGTGTACTGCTCGTCGTCGGGCGGGAGGTCGGCGAGGCGCTCGGACACGCCTGGCGGATCGCCGGGCACCTCTCGCTCGCCGTCGGCCGCTTCCTCGCCACCCTCTTCCGGTGGATCTTCGTGGAGCCGGTGCGGTGGGTGTACCGAACGGTCCTCACACCCGTCGGGCATGCCGTCCGTGACCTCGTACTGCGGCCCGCCGGCCAGGTCGCGCGCGCCGTGGGGCGGGCCACCCGACAGGTGCTCACCACCGCCCGCGAGTCAGCCCGGCAGGCCCGGGCCGACTTCCGGCGGCTGCTCCTCGGGGCACCACGGCCCCCGGAGGCGGTGGACCGGCGGGAACCTCCCGCGCCGGAGACACGTACTCTAGGAAGAAGTACGACCGCTCTCACGAAGGACTGAACGACACTGGGCAAGCGACAGCCCGAAGGCCCGCCGCCCGCACCCGCGGTGCAGCGCATCCGACTGCGCTACACCAAGCGCGGCCGCCTCCGGTTCACCAGCCACCGTGACTTCCAGCGCGCCTTCGAGCGTGCGTTGCGCCGTGCCGAGGTGCCCATGGCGTACTCGGCGGGGTTCACGCCACACCCGAAGGTGTCGTACGCCAATGCCGCACCCACCGGCACGGGCAGTGAGGCGGAGTACCTGGAGATCGCGCTCACCGCCGCGCGCGACCCGGAACAGCTCCGGATCCTCCTCGACGAGTCGCTGCCCGCCGGGCTCGACGTCATCGAGGCGGTCGAGGCCCGGACCTCGGGTCTCGCCGACCGGCTCACGGCTTCCGTGTGGGAGTTGCGGCTGGTCGGAGTGGACCCGGCCGACGCCGAGCGCGCGGTCGCCGCGTTCAACGCGGCCGACAGCGTCGAGGTCCAGCGCATGGCCAAGAACGGCATGCGCACCTTCGACGCCCGCCCCGCCGTCGCGCACCTGGAAACGCGTGACGCACAGGCTGATAGGCCGACGGACCAGCCCTGTGCGATACTGCGGCTGGTTGTTCGGCACGTGACGCCTGCCGTTCGACCCGACGACGTCCTGTCCGGTCTTCGCGCCGTGGCCGACCTGGCGCCGCCGGTCCCCGCAGGGGTGACCAGGCTGGCGCAGGGGCTGTTCGATGAAGAGACCGGTGCGGTGACCGACCCGCTCGCGCCCGACCGCGAGGCAGCGCCGACCGAGCAATCCACGGTCGTCGTAACTGCCGCCGCGAAAGCGCCGGCGTAAGGAAGGTTCCGCGTAGGGACGGATGTCGTAGCGCCGCCCTGGTACTCGGGAGCCACCTGGGTCGGGCAGCGCACCGACCACAAGACTTTCGCCAGGCCGTCCGCATTCGGCGTACGGAACCGGCGAGACAGGACACTAGAGAGCTCCCGTGCGGCGCCCGCGCCCCGGACGGCGGCACCGCGCATCGCGCGAGCCGCGGACGTCACCGGCATCACCGCCGGACCAGGCGCGGCGCCCGGGAGCCTGACGGGAGAAACGCCCGCATGCTCGAGCCCACCGAACCCACTGAGGGTTCCGAACAGAACACCCCCAGCGACACCCTGCCGCCGCGTCGTCGGCGCAGGGCCGCTTCCCGGCCGGCGGGACCGCCCGCCGGGACCGCCGAGACCCCCGCGGAGACCACCGCTCCGGCCATACCGGCCGCGGAGTCCGGGGACCTCGTGACCGACGAGATCGCGCAGGACGTCGAGCTCACCGAGGCCGAGGAGGCCGAGGTCGTCGTCGAGACGCCCGCCGTCGAGGAAGCCGCACCGGCCGGGCGGCCGCGTCGGCGTGCGACGCGTCGTGCGTCCGCGCCCGCCGCCTCACCCGCTTCCGCCGAGGCCGCCGAGACCGTGGTGCCCGCCACGGCGGCTCCGGCCGAGGTCGTCGCCGAGGCGCCCACCGAGGCGCCCGCCGCCGAGGAGGCCGCACCGGCCGGGCGGCCCCGTCGGCGTGCGACCCGTCGTGTGTCGGCGCCCGCCGCCGCCGAGGTCGCGGAGAACGCCGAGGCCGAGGACACGACCGCGGCCGTCGAGGGTGCCGAGGCACCGGCCGAAGCGCCGGCCGAGGCGCCGGCCGGCCGTACCCGCCGGCGGGCCACCCGCCGTACCACCGCGCCCGCCGAGACAATCGAGCAGCCCGCCGCCCCGGCCGAGCCCGTCGCCGAGACCGCCGCGGAGCCCGTCGCGGAGACCGAGGACGCCGAGCCGCGCCGGACGCGCCGTCGGGCCACGCGGCGCGTGACCGCGCCCGCCGAGACGACCCCCGTGAGCGAGGAGGCCGCGCCCGTCGCGGCCGCCGCCGAGATGCAGGCCGCCGAGACCGCCGTGGAGCCCCAGGCGGCCGAGAGCGAGACCGAGACCGAGGCCGCCGAGGAGAACGCCCCGCGCCGTGCGCGCCGTCGGGCCGTTCGCCAGGCCGCCGGCGGGTTCTCGGCGCCGAAGCCCGCCGCCGGTTCGGGCGCGGCCGACGCCCCGCGCCGTCCGGTGCGGCCCGCGGTCGCCGTCTTCCAGGCACCTGTCTTCCAGACCGCCGAGCGGGCCGCCGCCGCTGCCGCCGCCGAGGTGTCCGAGGCCGAGGTGGACGAGACCCCCGCGGCCCCCGCGGCTCCTGTGGCCTCCACGGCTCCCGAGGCCGTCGAGGAGGAGACCGGCGGGCGCCGCCGACGTCGTCGCCGGGGCGCCGGTGCCGCGGAGGAGGCCGAGACGAAGACCGCCGAGGTCGTCGTCGAGGAGGAGCCGGAAGAGGCCGAGGAGCCGGACGAGGACTCCGCCGACGCCGAGGGCGACGAGGCCGAGGACACCGGCTCGCGCCGCCGTCGCCGCCGCGGTGGCCGTCGCCGTCGCCGTGGCGACTCCGCCGAGGCCGCCGGTGACGAGGACGCGGAGGACTCCGAGGAGCTCGCCGCCGAGCAGGCCGACCAGGACGCCGAGGACACCGCCGAGCAGGCCGAGGAGGACGACGAGGACACGGACGAGAGCCGTGACGAGCAGGGCGGCTCCAGCAGCAGCCGGCGCCGTCGGCGTCGTCGCCGCCGCTCCGGTGACTCGGGTTCCGACGGCGACGCCGAGACGACGTCCGACGACCCCGAGCGCACCGTCGTCAAGGTCCGTGAGCCCCGCAAGCCCGCCGAGTTCTCCGACGAGGTGCAGTCCATCAAGGGCTCCACGCGCCTGGAGGCCAAGAAGCAGCGCCGCCGCGAGGGCCGTGAGCAGGGGCGCAGGCGCGTCCCGATCATCACCGAGGCCGAGTTCCTGGCCCGGCGCGAGGCCGTCGAGCGGGTGATGGTCGTCCGCCAGAGCGGCGAGCGCACGCAGATCGGCGTCCTCGAGGACAACATCCTCGTGGAGCACTACGTCAACAAGGAGCAGGCCACCTCGTACGTCGGCAACGTCTACCTGGGCAAGGTCCAGAACGTGCTGCCGTCGATGGAGGCCGCGTTCATCGACATCGGCAAGGGGCGCAACGCCGTCCTGTACGCCGGTGAGGTCAACTTCGAGGCGCTGGGCATGGCCAACGGGCCGCGCCGTATCGAGGCCGCCCTGAAGTCCGGCCAGTCGGTCCTCGTCCAGGTGACGAAGGACCCGATCGGTCACAAGGGCGCCCGCCTGACCAGCCAGGTCTCCCTCCCGGGCCGCTACCTCGTGTACGTGCCCGAGGGTTCGATGACCGGCATCAGCCGCAAGCTGCCCGACACCGAGCGGGCCCGGCTGAAGACCATCCTCAAGAAGATCGTCCCCGAGGACGCGGGCGTCATCGTGCGCACCGCGGCCGAGGGCGCGAGCGAGGACGAGCTGCGCCGTGACGTCGAGCGGCTGCAGTCGCAGTGGGACGACATCCAGAAGAAGGCGAAGAGCGGCGGCAGCTCGAACGCGCCGACGCTGCTCTACGGCGAGCCGGACATGACCGTCCGGGTCGTCCGCGACATCTTCAACGAGGACTTCACCAAGGTCGTCGTCAGCGGTGACGAGGCGTGGCAGACCATCCACGGATACGTCTCGCACGTCGCGCCCGACCTGGCCGGCCGGCTGTCCCGGTGGACCTCCGAGGTCGACGTCTTCGCGACGTACCGGATCGACGAGCAGCTCGCGAAGGCGCTGGACCGCAAGGTCTACCTGCCGAGCGGCGGTTCGCTGGTGATCGACCGGACCGAGGCGATGGTCGTCGTCGACGTCAACACCGGCAAGTTCACCGGTCAGGGCGGCAACCTCGAGGAGACGGTCACCAGGAACAACCTGGAGGCGGCCGAGGAGATCGTGCGTCAGCTGCGGCTGCGCGACCTCGGCGGCATCATCGTGATCGACTTCATCGACATGGTCCTGGAGTCCAACCGCGACCTGGTGCTGCGGCGCCTGCTGGAGTGCCTGGGCCGCGACCGTACGAAGCACCAGGTCGCCGAGGTGACCTCGCTGGGGCTCGTGCAGATGACCCGCAAGCGGGTCGGCCAGGGCCTGTTGGAGTCCTTCTCCGAGACCTGCGTCCACTGCAACGGGCGCGGTGTCATCGTGCACATGGAGCAGCCGACCTCCGCCGGAGGCGGCGGCAAGCGCAAGAAGCGCGGGCGTGGCGGCGACGGGCACGTGCACGAGGCCGACGTCGACATCCTGGAGGCTCCCGAGGAGACCGAGGGCGAGGCCGAGGTCGCCGAGCCCCTGGCGCTGCCCGCGCCGGACTTCTCCCAGGACGAGGAGCTGTACAGCAGCGCCGCCGAGGCGGAGGCCGCGGCCGGCTGGGGTCGTTCGCGGCGCCGGGCGAGCCGGCGGGCGTCGGCTCCGGCCGGTGCGCCGAGGCGCGAGGAGAGCAGGTACGAGGCTCCTCACCGCGACCAGGTCCCGACGGCCCAGGACGTCACGGCCGAGCAGGAGGCCGAGCGTCCGGTTCGCCCGGAGACGGCTGCCGAGGCGCAGGCCGCGCCGGCCGCCGCGGAGGACCCGGTCGTCGAGGCGCCGGTCGCCGAGGCGTCGGTCGCCCCCGAGGTCGCGGACGTCGAGGCTCCGGCCGTCGAGGACGCCGCGCCGAAGGGACGTACGCGCCGTCGTGCCACCCGCAAGGTGTCCGCGCCCGCCGGTTCGCCGGCCGGGAGCGAGGCCGCCGTGGTGACCGTCGCCGAGACCGTGCCGGTGGCCGAACCGCAGGCCGAGCCGGCCGCGGTGGAGCCCGAGCCGGCTGCGGCCGGGCAGTCGGAGGCGCCCGCCGAGAGCGCCGCCCCGGCCCGCCCGCGTCGCCGTGCCGTCCGCAAGGCCACCGCACCCACCGCGTCCGAGGAGGCGGCCGTCGTGGTCGTCCCGTCGGCGGTGGAGGCACCGGCCGCCGAGCAGGTCCCGGACGCCGAGGGCGCCGAGGACGCGGCTCCGGCCAAGAAGACGGCCGCCCGCAAGACGGCCAAGAAGGCCACGGCGAAGAAGGCCGCCACCAAGAAGACGGCGGCCAAGAAGACGGTCGCCAAGAAGACGACGGCGAAGAAGGCGGCGGCGAAGAGCACCGCCAAGACGGCCGCCAAGGCCACGTCGAAGACGACCGCGGCGGCGCAGCAGCCGGCGCCGTCCGTGTCCGCCACGACGGAGGACTGACCCGCTCCAAGCGGCTGAGGAGGCGCGGGACACCGGCATCGGCCGGTGTCCCGCGCCTCCTTCGTGTCCGTTCCTCCGGCGTGCCGGACGAGTGCCGGATCTGGCCGCCGGAGGCGGTCGTTGGGCTCGGTTTGACCCGGTGGGAGCAGGACCGTAGTCTTGACCGTCGGCGTGTTCCCTAGGCGCCGCATCCCCGTAAACCTCATCCTCCAGGGCACAGAGTGCTCCGGAGAGGCCGCTCGCGTGCCGGGCGGCTGGACTGCGGGGATCCCGTTCCGAGCGAGAGAGTGAGATCCGCGTGTACGCCATCGTGCGCAGCGGTGGTCGCCAGCACAAGGTTGCTGTCGGCGACATCGTTGAGGTTGACAAGATTTCCACTGCCAAGGTTGGCGACACGGTCGAGCTCTCGACCCTGCTCGTGGTCGACGGCGAAGCCGTGACCAGCGACCCGTGGGTCCTGGCCGGTATCAAGGTCCAGGCCGAGGTCGTGGACCACCACAAGGGTGTCAAGATCGACATCCTTCGCTACAAGAACAAGACCGGCTACCGCCGTCGTCAGGGCCACCGCCAGCAGTACACGGCGATCAAGGTCACTGAGATCCCCGCGGCTGCGAAGTAAGGGACTGAGGAGAGATGGCACACAAGAAGGGCGCATCGTCCACCCGGAACGGTCGCGACTCCAATGCTCAGCGGCTCGGCGTGAAGCGCTTCGGCGGTCAGGTCGTCAACGCCGGTGAGATCCTGGTCCGCCAGCGTGGCACCCACTTCCACCCCGGCGCGGGCGTCGGCCGTGGCGGCGACGACACGCTGTTCGCGCTGCAGGCCGGTGCGGTGGAGTTCGGCACCAGCCGTGGCCGCAAGGTCGTGAACGTCGTTCCGGTCGCCTGACACAGGCTTGACCGAACGCTTCGTCGCGCGAGGCGGACCTCACTTCCCGGGTGGGAAGGCGGGTCCGCCTTTCGCGTGTTAGAGCAGTAGACACAACCGTACGTTTTGAAGTGCTGGAGGCACCCACATGACCACCTTCGTGGACCGCGTCGAACTGCATGTCGCCGCGGGTAACGGGGGTCACGGCTGTGCCTCCGTCCACCGTGAGAAGTTCAAGCCCCTCGGCGGGCCCGACGGCGGCAACGGCGGCCGGGGCGGCGACGTCATCCTCACGGTCGACCAGTCCGTCACCACCCTTCTCGACTACCACCACTCGCCGCACCGCAAGGCCACCAACGGCAAGCCCGGCGAGGGCGGCAACCGCTCCGGCAAGGACGGCCAGGACCTGGTCCTGCCGGTGCCGGACGGCACCGTCATCCTCGACCGCGCGGGCAACGTGCTCGCCGACCTGGTCGGCCAGGGCACGTCCTACGTCGCCGCGCAGGGCGGCCGGGGCGGGCTCGGCAACGCGGCGCTGTCCTCGGCGCGGCGCAAGGCCCCCGGGTTCGCGCTGCTCGGAGTACCCGGCGACCTCCAGAACATCGTCCTGGAGCTGAAGACGGTCGCCGACGTGGCGCTGGTCGGATACCCGAGCGCGGGCAAGTCGTCGCTGATCTCCGTGCTGAGCGCGGCGAAGCCGAAGATCGCCGACTACCCCTTCACGACGCTGGTCCCCAACCTCGGTGTGGTCACCGCGGGCGAGACCGTGTACACCATCGCCGACGTGCCGGGGCTGATCCCGGGCGCCAGCCAGGGCAAGGGGCTCGGCCTCGAGTTCCTGCGGCACGTGGAGCGCTGCAGCGTCCTGGTGCACGTGCTGGACACGGCGACGCTGGAGTCCGACCGGGACCCGCTGTCGGACCTGGACATCATCGAGGCCGAGCTGCGCGAGTACGGCGGGCTGGGCGACCGGCCGCGGATGGTCGTCCTGAACAAGATCGACGTACCGGACGGCAGGGACCTCGCCGAGATGGTGCGGCCGGACCTGGAGGCGCGCGGCTACCGCGTCTTCGCGGTGTCCGCCGTCGCGCACACGGGGCTGAAGGAGTTGTCGTTCGCGCTCGCCGACGTGGTCGGCAAGGCGCGGGCCGCCAAGCCGCAGGAAGAGGCGACGCGGGTCGTCATCCGGCCCAAGGCCGTCGACGACGCGGGCTTCACCGTCTCGCGTGAGGAGGACGGCCTGTACCGGGTGCGCGGCGAGAAGCCGGAGCGCTGGGTGCGCCAGACCGACTTCAGCAACGACGAGGCCGTGGGCTACCTCGCGGACCGCCTCAACCGCCTCGGTGTGGAGGAGTCGCTGATGAAGGCGGGCGCCCGCTCCGGTGACGGCGTCGCCATCGGACCCGAGGACAACGCGGTCGTCTTCGACTGGGAGCCGACCGTCATGGCCGGCGCGGAGATGCTCGGCCGCCGCGGCGAGGACCACCGCCTCGAGGCCCCGCGCCCCGCCGCCCAGCGACGCCGCGACCGTGACGCCGAACGGGACGAGGCGGCGCAGGAGTTCGACGACTTCAAGCCCTTCTAGCCACACCTGAACGGTACGAGGGGTTCCAGCGGCGGGCGTGCCTTCGGGCGCGCCCGCCGCTTCGTGTTTCGTACGCGGCAGCCGTAACGGCCTGACGCGGCCCACCGTCCTGAAGAACGCGCAGGGCCGGCCCCGAGAGGCGGCCGGCACCCTGGCCCTCGGCGACCTCGAGGGCGACCGCCGGAGGTCCTGGAGGAGCCGCGGCACGAGCCGTACGGCTCGGTCGCCGTCTTCCAGGACTCCGGCGCGGCCGGTGTGGTCACCGGGAGCGGGACGAGCGTCTTCGGCAACGGCCGCCTCGGCACCGACGGCACGAAGGCCCGGCTGGGTACGGGGTTTCGCCTACTGACCGCCCACCGTCCGGTGGGGTGACCCGCCGCGGCCCGGCCTCCGCCCGTGTCGCGACGGGTTTTCTGTTGTCTCCCCACTTGTCATGCACGCGAGCCTTTGTGTTCAGCGGGCCGACCGACCCGAAGCGTGAGCTTCCAGGTGTCCAAGTGGCCAGCGACGCAGGGGAGTCCGCCGATGACCGAAGCAGTCACACCCGACCGACGCCGCTTTCTGACCGCCGGTGCCGCCGTGCTGGGCGCCACCGCCGCCGCCCAGCTGTGGCTGCCGGCCTCCGCCCGCGCGGCCGAAACCCCGTTGCCCGAAGGCGTGTTCAGCCTCGGCGTGGCCTCCGGTGATCCGCTGCCCGACGGCATCGTGCTGTGGACGCGGCTCGCCCCCGACCCGCTGAACGGCGGCGGCATGCCCGACCAAGTGGTGTCGGTCCAGTGGGAGCTGGCGGCGGACCGGCGGTTCAAGAAGGTCGTACGCCGGGGCACCGCCCGAGCCCTGCCCGAGTACGGGCACAGCGTTCATGTGGATGTACGGGGGCTCCGTCCCGGCCGCGTCTACTGGTACCGCTTCCGGGCCGGCGGCCGCCTCTCACCCGTCGGCCGCACCCGCACCGCCCCGCACCCGCTCGGCTCCGGCGGCACCCTGCGCGTCGCGCTCGCCTCCTGCCAGAACTGGCAGCACGGCTACTTCACGCCGTACGCCGACATGCTGGAGCAGGACCCCGACTTCGTGCTGTTCGTCGGTGACTACGTCTACGAGTCCGCGCCCTCGGCCACCGCCGTCCGCCGGCACGAGGGGACCGGTGAGCCGTACACGCTGACCCAGTACCGCAACCGGTACGCGCAGTACCGCTCGGACCCGGACCTCGCGGCGATGCACGCGAACGCCCCCTGGGTGGTCACCTTCGACGACCACGAGGTCGACAACGACTTCGCCGGCGAGGTCCCGCAGGACCCGGACAAGCAGTCGCACGACGCCTTCGTGACCCGGCTGACCGCGGCCTACCAGGCGTACTACGAGCACATGCCGGTACGTGCGACGGCGATCCCGAACGGCCCCCACATCCAGATGTACCGCCGCCTGGAGTTCGGCAGCCTGGTCCGGCTCAACGTGCTGGACACCCGGCAGTTCCGCGGCGACCAGGCGACCGGCCAGGCCGGTGCCCAGGACCCGGCGCTGACGATGCTCGGCGCCGAGCAGAAGCGGTGGCTGCTGAACGGACTGCGCCGCTCACCCGCCCGCTGGAACCTGATCGCCTCGCAGATCATGATGGCCGAGACCGACCTGAAGATCGGCGAGGGCAAGCTCTGGTACTACGACGCCTGGGACGGCTACCAGGCCGAACGCAACGCCCTCCTGGAGGAGTTCGCAGGCGTCCGCAACCCGGTCGTGCTCAGCGGCGACCGTCACCTGACGATGATCAGCGACCTGAAGCGGGACTTCGCGGACCCGGACTCGGCCGTGGTCGGCGCCGAGTTCGTCGGTACCTCGATCGCCAGCAACGGCGACCAGGACCAGGCGGCCTTCCACGCCCAGTTCGATCCGCTGAGGGCCGACAACCCGCACTGGAAGCTGATCGACGCCCACCGCGGCTACCACCTCTTCGACATCCGCCGCGACGGCATCGACGCGCGGGTCCGGGTCGTGGACACCGTGCTGAAGCCGCGGGCCACGCACAGCACGCTGGCCGCTCTCCGGGTCGAGGCGGGCCGGCCGGGCGTGACGGCGGTGTGAGGCCGTGAACCGCGTGTGACGGGAGCCTGGGACTCATCCGTGTCCCAGGTCTCTCTCAGCCTCGCCTCAGACACCCCTCCTACCGTCCTCTGACCATGGAGACGGACTGTACGAGTAACGACAGCGGGGCGGCCGGCGCGATCACTCCGCTGCCCTCCGGTACCCGGCTGCTGCACATCGGCCCGCACAAGACCGGGACCACCGCCCTCCAGGGCGCGCTGTTCGCCGCGAAGGACACGCTGCCCGAGCACGGTGTCGCGTTCCCGGCCACGAGCAGACACCCCATGGAGGCCGTCCTCGCCGCGTGCGCCCGGCCCGCCATGATCGGCGACCCGCGGCCCGCCGACAGACACTGGAACCGGCTCCTGGAGCAGGTGCACGCCACCGGCCGGAGCACCTCCGTGATCAGCAGCGAGTTCTTCGCCGACGCCGAAAGCGAAGCGACGATCGCCCGGATCGTCGAGCAGCTCGGCGGTGGCCGGGCGCACGTCCTGGTCACCCTGCGCCCGCTGACCCGCGTCATGCCCTCGCAGTGGCAGCAGTACGTGCAGAACGGCCTGCGTACGGGCTACGAGGACTGGCTCGACCACATGCTCCGCCGGGCCCCGTACGAGAAGCCCACCCCGAGCTTCTGGCGCCGGCACCGGCACGACCGGCTGGTGGAGCGCTGGGCACGGGTGCTCGGCCCCGACCGGGTCACGGTCGTGGTGGTCGACGACAGCGACCGGGACGGTCTGCTGCGCACCTTCGAGTCGCTGCTGGGACTGCCGGAGAACCTGCTGCGGCCGGCACCGGACACGGCGAATCGCTCCCTCACCCTGGCCGAGACCGAAATGCTGCGGAATCTTAATAAGGAATTCCGCGGGAATGGGCTGCCGGACGAGCTGTATTCACAGCTTGTCCGCAACGGCGCGGTCATGCATATGAAGAACTCGTGCAAGCCTTCGCCCGGGGACGTGCGGATCTGCACCCCGGCCTGGGCCGTCGAGGCCGCCGCCGGAATCGGGGCCGAGATGGCGGGGCGCATCACCGCAATGGGTGTACGGGTCCTCGGCGATCCGGAACTTCTTTCCGCCGTGCCGAAACCGGCGGCCGCCGAGACGCCCGCCGCGCCGCGGATCGCCCCGGAGGTCGCCGCGCAGGCGCTGTACGGGGTGCTGGCCGCGGCCGCCGCGGCTCCCGTCCGGCACACGGCGGCCGCCAAGGCGCGCACGGTTCACCAGACGACGTCCAAGGAGCTCGTGAGGGTGCTCGGCCATCGCTGCCTGAAGCGCCTGGGGCGGCGGTGAGCCGCACCGTCCGTCCCACCGTGCCGTCCACGGCAAAGCCGGACACCTGTGGACTTACTCACAGTAAATTCACAGTGCCGTCGGAAGGTCTCCGCGATCACCAGGAGTGCGAGGTGAATGACGGGTTGCGCGCACATATGCAGTGGAGGGCGCTCACCTTGCACTGCGGTAACCAGGAGTGGGACCATTTCCACGTTCCCTGTCGCCCCAAGGTAGGTCACCTGTGTCACAGCACATAGCCAAGCCCCGTACCACCGCAGTGATCCTGGCCGGTGGCACCGGCCAGCGGGTGGGTCTGTCGATCCCCAAGCAGCTGCTGAAGATCGCCGGCAAGGCAGTCATCGAGCACACTCTGACCACCTTCGAGAAGGCCGACTCGATCGACGACATCATCGTGCTGATGGCGCCGGGTTACGTGCCCGACGTCGAGAAGATCGTCGCCAAGGCCGGTTTCCGTAAGGTCACGCGGGTCATCGAGGGTGGCTCGACCCGTAACGAGACCACCGAGCGGGCCATCTCCGCCCTCGGCGAGGGACTGGCGGAGGGCGAGGACCGCAACGTCCTCTTCCACGACGCCGTACGCCCCCTGCTGTCGCAGCGTGTGATCGACGACTGCGTCACGGCCCTGGAGCGCTTCCAGGCCGTCGACGTCGCCATCCCGTCCGCGGACACCATCATCGTCACGCGCACGCACGGCGAGGACGGCGAGTTCATCACGGAGATCCCGGACCGGGCCCGGCTGCGCCGCGGCCAGACCCCGCAGGCCTTCAAGCTGTCCACCATCCGCAGGGCCTACGAGGTCGCGGCCGGCGACCCCAACTTCCAGGCCACGGACGACTGCTCGGTCGTGCTCAAGTACCTGCCGGACGTGCCGATCCACGTCGTCGCGGGTGACGAGTACAACATGAAGGTCACCCAGCCGGTCGACGTCTTCATCGCCGACAAGCTCTTCCAGCTGGCCTCCACCGCCACGCCCGAGCGCAACGGCGAGGAGGACTACCGTCAACTGCTCACCGGGAAGACGGTCGTGGTCTTCGGCGGCTCGTACGGCATCGGCAAGGACATCGCGGAACTCGCCGAGTCCTACGGCGCGAAGGTGTACGCGCTGGGCCGCTCCACCACCGGCACCCACGTCGAGAACCCGGAGGAGGTCGACGACGCGCTGTCCAAGGCGTACGGCGAGACCGGGCGCATCGACTACGTCGTCAACACCGCGGGCGTGCTGCGCATCGGCAAGCTGGCCGAGACCGACAACGCGACCATCGAGGAAGCGCTGAAGGTCAACTACCTGGCACCGGTGCAGATCGCCCGCTCCTCCTACAAGTACCTCGCCGAGACCAAGGGCCAGCTGCTGCTGTACACCTCCAGCAGCTACACCCGCGGCCGCGCCGAGTACAGCCTCTACTCCTCGACCAAGGCCGCCATGGTGAACCTCACCCAGGCCCTGTCGGACGAGTGGGCCGGTGACGGCATCCGGGTGAACTGCGTGAACCCGGAGCGCACCGCCACGCCGATGCGCACCAAGGCCTTCGGTCAGGAGCCGTCGGGCTCGCTGCTCTCCTCCGAGGCGGTGGCCCGCACCTCGCTCGACGTGCTGCTGTCCGAGCTGACCGGACATGTCATCGACGTCCGCCAGCAGGACCCGACGGCGTCGGCCGGCGAGGCTTCCGGCTTCGAGGCGGCACTGGCCAGCGTGCTGGACCGCCAGGACGGCGTGGCATAATCAACAGCAAATAGCCTTCCGTTATTCAGGCCTCTGTGGCTGCCCGTTCGTCGAGCATTCACAGGGGCCTGAATCCGTAAACTCCCGGAGCCTTCACCATTCGCTTTCCGGACTTTTTCGGCTTTGACAACCGGCACCCCTCCCAGAGCAGGTTCTCCGTGATATCCACCGCTATTCGCGTGGCCCGGGTGGGCAGCGCGGCCGAGCTGGCCGCGGCGGTCCTCATGATGCTGGGCTACCCCTGCCTCATGCTGGCCGCCCTTGTCCCGAGCGTCCCCGCCTTCGCAGCCGCGACCGCCGTGACGTACCTCGCGGACCATTTCCTGCATCGCAGGAACAGTTACCTGGTCAGCCGCCTCAGCAAGGTGCGGGCCGGCCTGTCGATCCGCTTCCTGATCCGACAGCTGCTCCTGATCCTGCTGCTGGCCCGCCTCGACCTCTCGGACGGTCTGGTCTTCTACGGGGCGATCGCCTGCTTCATCGCCTTCTACGGCCTCCAGGCCCCGCACGGCGCGCTGGTCACCCTGATCCGCAACCGCCGCCGGATGCCGGTGGCCACCCGCAACGTCGACCTGGCCGCGCGTATCCGCATCCCGGACGCCCCGCCGCGGGGCCTGCTGAACCGCTCCGCGGAGAAGATGCTCCACCTCGACCTCGCGGCGGTCGTCGGCATGCTGGTCGCCGGGGCCGCCGACTCGGCTGTGGCGGCCTTCGTCGGCATAGGCGTGACGCTGTTCCTGGGCACCCTCTACGTCGTCGCACTGATGCCGTACGTGCGCGGCAGCAAGGTGCCGCCGAACGCCGAACGGGTGCTGGCCGCGGTGGACGAGTGGCTGGGCGACTACCGGCCGCAGACGGTGCTCTACTTCTCCGGCTCCAAGGACTCCACCTACCAGGTCAACATGTGGCTGGAGACCATGGAGCAGCTGGAGTCGCGGCCGCTGATCCTGCTGCGTGAGCGCGTCATACTGCAGAACCTGGCGCCCACCACGGTCCCCGTCATCTGCGTGCCCGGAGGGGTGCACCTGATGAACATGGACCTGTCCACGGTGCGCGTCGCGCTGTACGCGGCCAACGTCGGCAAGAACATCCACCTGCTGCGCGTCCCGACCATGAAGCACGTCTTCATCGGCCACGGCGACAGCGACAAGCTCGCCAGCGTCAACCCGTTCAGCAAGGTGTACGACGAGGTGTGGACCGCGGGCCGGGCCGGCCGCGACCGCTACGCCATCGCCGACGTCGGCGTCCGCGACGACGACATCGTGGAGGTCGGCCGCCCCCAGCTCGCGCCGATCCGGACCGCTCAGGCAGCCGCCGAGAGTGCCCGCGGCGCGGCCGCCGACGGCGACTGCCCGACCGTGCTGTACGCCCCGACCTGGGAGGGCTGGGACGACAACCCCGGCAACACCTCCATCCTGCTCGCGGGCGAGAACATCGTGCGGAAGCTGGTGCAGGCGGACCCGCCGGTCCGTGTCCTGTACAAGCCGCACCCCTTCACCGGCACCCGCAGCGCCCTGGCCGGCGCCGCGCACCGCCGGATCACCGCCCTGATCGAGAAGGCGGCCGCCGAGCGCGCCGCCGACCCGCGTTTCACCACCGACGCGACCGTCCAGGCCGAGGCCAAGGCGGAACTCGCCCGCGTCCAGGCCCGGATCGCCGAACTGTCCGGCAGCGGCGACGAGAAGGGCGACGAGGCGGAGGCCTCCCGCGACGGTCTGGTCGACGTCAAGAAGCACGAGGAGATCGCCCGGCTGCGCACCGAGTGGAACGACGCCTACTGGCGTTCCTTCGGCAGCTGGGAGCACCGGGTCATCACGGGCGCGGAACCGCGTCTGTACGACTGCTTCAACGTCTCCGACGCGATGGTCTCCGACATCTCCAGCGTGGTCTCCGACTTCATCGCGAGCGGCAAGCCGTACGCGGTCACCGACTCCGCGGAGCTCGGCGTGGAGGAGTTCAAGCGGCAGAACACCGCGGTGCGCGCCGCGGTGATCCTCTCCAACAGCGCGGCCGAGCTGGACGGACTGCTCGCGGCGGTCCGTGACCCCGCGTCCGACCCGCTGGCCGAGGACCGCGGCGAGCTGAAGCAGTACCTGCTCGGCCCGGACGAGCCGACGTCCATCGTCCAGTTCGACACCGCGGTGAAGAACCTGGCGATCAAGGCCGACACCCGCAACGTCGGCCAGGACGCGCGGATCGCCTCCGCCGGCGCCGAGGAGGCGGAGGAGCTGGCAGACGCGATGCCCGTGCCGCGGGCCGCCTCGACGCCCGGCGACCCGGACGGGGTGGCCGCCGGCTGACCGCCTCGGCTCGTGTACCAAGGGCTCGGCCCCCGGGAGTGCTTCCCGGGGGCCGAGCCCTTTCGCTGTTCTCGTCCTCGCTTTACCGTTCCGGCCGTCGCTCTTACCCGCCCCGCCTACCGTGGACACAGGACTTCCGATCACCGCGTGACCTGGGTCACGAAACGGTGGAGCGCAGGCAACCAGCCACCGCGACGGATCGTCTTCCAGGTAGCCAATGGCCGGATTCAGGGGGATTGTTCCATGACTAGGGGGAAGAGTGACCCTGCCGCAACCTGACGTCAGCGTGATCATCGGGGCGTACGAGGCGATGCCGTATCTGGTCGACTGCCTCGCCTCGGTTCAGGCCCAGACCCTCGACCCGGCGCGCATCGAGGTCATCGCGGTCGACGACGGCTCGACGGACGGCACGGGGGAGTACCTGGAGGAGTTCGCGGAGCGCGCTCCCCTGCCGGTCACGGTGATCCGGCAGGAGAACTCGGGCGGCCCCAGCGGTCCGCGCAACGTCGGTCTCGGCAAGGCCGCCGGCCGCTACGTCTTCTTCCTCGACGCCGACGACCGGCTCGGCCCCGAAGCCCTGGAGCGGATGGTCGCCACCGCCGACCGCAACGGCACGGACGTGGTCGTCGGCCGGGTCGAGGGCGTCAACCGCACCGCGCCCAAGTCGATGTGGGGACAGAACCTGGACCGTACGGACGTCTTCTCCTCCAACATCAAGTTCACGCTCAGCGCGCAGAAACTCTTCCGCCGCGCC
Organism: Streptomyces sp. NBC_00289; assembly: GCF_041435115.1. Taxonomy (NCBI): domain Bacteria; kingdom Bacillati; phylum Actinomycetota; class Actinomycetes; order Kitasatosporales; family Streptomycetaceae; genus Streptomyces; species Streptomyces sp. NBC_00289. The sequence goes on from NZ_CP108046.1 coordinate 6,748,655, forward strand.
CTGCTGCAACGCCACGGCATGCGGTTCGACGAGTCCCTGTGGACCGGCGAGGACGCGCTGTTCACGATGGAGGCCTACCTGCGGGCCGACGGCGTCTCCGTCATCGCCGACCACACCTGCTACTACCTGGTGGGCCGCGAGGACGGCAAGCACGTGACGAAACGGGGGAGTTACACCCTGCGCTTCGACTCCGCCCGCGCGCTGATGCGGCTCATAGCCGAGATGGTCCCGCCGGGCCCCGGGCGCGACACACTCATGGTCCGCCCCTTCGTCGTCACCCTTCTGCCGCAGTTCGGACCCAAGTACCTCAAGGACGGCGAGAAGGTCCGGCGCAACAAGTTCACGCTGGCGAAGCCCCTGATGGAGGCCTACTGGAACGACGAGGTCGCCCGCCGCCTCAAGGTCCACGAGCGCCTGCGGCTGCACCTGGTCGCCACCGGCCGGCCCGAACTCCTCCCAGAGGTCGTGGCGTTCGTCCGGGCCAAGAAGTCACCCGCCCCCGTCCTCGAACGCAAGGGCAGCCGCCTCTACCTGGCCTACCCGCACTTCCGCGACGAGGCGGCCGGCATACCCGACACCGTCTACCTCGCCCCACCCCGCGAGGCCCGCGCCTTCCCGGGCTACCGGGAGGACCGGCTCGACTCCCTGGTGCGCCGGGTGGCCCGCAGGGCCCGCCGCATCCTGCCCTCGCGCGACGACGGCCCCGGGGACCGGGCGGCAGCGGCATGACCCGCCGGCCGTACGACCGTCAGGAAGCGGTCGGCACGGCGCCCCCGGGTGCGGACAGGCAGCCGTCCCGGGCACGCCTCCTGTCTCCGGGTGGCCCGGCCGGGTCGAGTTCCCCGGGCAGGACGCACGCGTGCGCGTGCCGACCGCTGGTCGGCACGCGCACGCGTGTCTGCCCGGAAGGCACCCGGGCGGGGGAACTGCTAGTCGCGACCCGGCTGCAGGCGGCGCAGCGGACGACCGACGGCACGACGGGCGCGGCGGTAGACCGAGCTCGACGACGCGTCCTGGGACGGCTTGAGGGACACCACGGTCTGCTTGGGAATCGCCTTGGCCCGCGCCACGTCCCGCTTCAACTGCGCGTTGTCCTTCGACAGTTGCGTGATACGGCTCTCCAGGAAGCCGAACCGCGTGGTGATCGACGTGAGGTCGATGTCGTTCCAGGGGCCAATGCCCGCCGGGAAGGACAGCTTCCGCATGCGGGCCTCGAAGGCCGCGCCGCCGTCGCCGTGCGTGAACGTGTTCCGCAGGCCGTTCTTGTCCAGGAAGCCCGTGAAGCGCTCGAAACGCTCCTGGTGGCCGCTGGACAGCTTGGTGAAGTCGGCCTCCTCGTACAGCCGCGCCGGGTCCAGGTCCTCGGGGATCTGGTCGATGCGCTGGTGCGGGATGTCGAAGTAACGGCACAGCTCCAGCGTCCGCGAGTCGGCGGTCAGCACCGTCGCGGGGGTGCCCGCGAGCAGCGCCGCGATGTTGCCGTGGATGCGGGAGCCGAAGGAGAAGTCGAAGTCGCGCAGGTCGTCGATCCAGGTGACCGGATCGATGTAGATGCGGACCTTGTCCTCCGCGTACATCGGGTGGTCCGGGTGCGACGGCATCCCCTTGACCTTGCCGTTGGAGTGCGACAGGTCCCGCCAGTGCAGCTGCTTGGCGTCACTGAGGTTCTGGGCGATGTACCGCAGGTTCGGGTAGCGGGCGTGGGTACGGCGGATGACCTGGTCCAGGCCCTGGGTGCGCACCGCGCTGTGGGAACCGTTGATCGCGATCCGGGAGTCGGCGCTCAGCGCCGACGGGCCCTTGCGCACCGCGAGTTCCTTGCCGTACATGAAGAGGGACGGGCAGCCGATGACCTCGACGTCCCGGAAACCCATGTCCTTCAGGTACCGCTCGGTGAACTCGCCGCGCACGCCGATGCTGGCGCTGCGGTCGAGCACCGCGGCGACGAACTCGCGTACCGAGGGCTCCATGGCCTTCAGTCGGTCCGGGTTGTAGTCGAGCGAGGACTGGGCCCCCACCCCGACCACGACGACCGGGATCTTCAGCTTGGTGATGAGCCGCGTGAGCTTCTGCAGCGCGGGCTCGAACGACAGCCGGAAGGCGTTGGCGAGCGGTACGACGAACGCGTCGTACTCCTCGTTGATCCGCCCTGCCGCGGCCGGGTCGATCCGCATGCGGTTCGAGACGACCTCGGTGTCGGGAGTCTCGAGGATCTTGTGTGCGGCGTCGCTGAAGATCAGGTTGCCGGAGTTGGTGGCGATGACGTCGCGGTGGAGGGCTTCCTCCACAGGGACGACGTCGTAGGGGCTCTTCCCCGATCTGAGGAGTATGCGCTTCACGTGGCGAACTGTAGGTGACACAAACTTCAGATTAAATTTGAACCCTCTTTGATTTCTATGAGCAACCTGCACAACCTTTTTGCCATATGCGGTGCGTGAGTGAGCAGTTACAGCTGCGGTATGTCCGCGAGATGGACCGACGCGCGGCCCCCGCCCCGCTTCGCGTAGATTGCCGGGAGGACGGCCAGGACCTACGCGAGGGGACAAAAACCAAGGTGGCAGGGGCAAGGCAGGCCGTGAACGAGGCCCGCAGGATCGTCGTCAAGGTGGGCTCCTCGTCGCTGACCACCGCGACCGGTGGCCTGGACGCCGACCGGGTCGACGCGCTCGTCGACGTCCTCGCCAAGATCCGCAGCGGCGGAGAACGTGAGATTGTTCTCGTTTCCTCCGGAGCCATCGCCGCCGGCCTCGCACCGCTGGGTCTGCGCCGCCGCCCCAGGGACCTCGCCCGCCAGCAGGCCGCTGCCAGCGTCGGCCAGGGACTGCTGATGGCCCGCTACACCGCCTCCTTCGCCCGCTACGGCGTGCGCGTCGGCCAGGTCCTGCTCACCTCCGACGACATGAGCCGGCGCTCCCACCACCGCAACGCCTCCCGCACCCTCGACAAGCTCCTCGCGATGGGCGCCCTCCCGGTCGTCAACGAGAACGACACCGTCGCCACCGACGAGATCCGCTTCGGCGACAACGACCGGCTCGCCGCCCTCGTCGCCCACCTCGTCCGCGCCGACCTGCTGGTGCTGCTGTCCGACATCGACGGCGTCTACGACGGCGACCCCACCAAGCCGGGCACCTCGCGGATAGCGGAGGTGCGGGGACCCGCCGACCTCGCGCACGTCGACATCGGCAGCGCCGGCAAGGCGGGCGTCGGCACCGGCGGCATGGTCACCAAGGTCGAGGCCGCCCGGATCGCGGCCGCCGCGGGCATCCCCGTGGTGCTGACCAGCGCCGTCCACGCGGCGGACGCGCTCACCGGCGGCGACACGGGCACCTACTTCCACTCCACCGGCAAGCGCTCCGCCGACCGGCTGCTGTGGCTTCAGCACGCCTCCACCCCGCAGGGCTCGCTGACCCTCGACGACGGAGCCGTGCGCGCGGTCGTGGAGGGCCGCAAGTCGCTGCTGCCGGCCGGAATCGCCGGGCTGGAGGGGGAGTTCAGCGCGGGCGATCCGGTCGAGCTGCTCGACGGCGAGGGGCGCGCGGTGGCCCGCGGGCTCGTCAACTTCGACGCCAAGGAGATCCCTCGGCTGATCGGCCGCTCGACCCGGGAACTGGCCCGTGACCTGGGGCCGGGGTACGAGCGCGAGGTCGTCCACCGGGACGACCTGGTGCTTCTGCAGCCCTGAGCGGACCCGGCACCGGACCGGACAGGTGCCCGAGGCACCCGAAAACGGGGTGAACGCCCCGGTGGAGGCGTCGCCCTGAGGTGGACGTTCCGCAAAACCGCCCCACGAGCCCTTGCGGCCTGCTCAACTTTGTCTCAGGGACCCATTGAGCACGAGCACTGCCCGCGCACTGCTCGACCGTTGTGTAAAGGAGGCCGTCGTGAGACGAGTGCGCCCTGGGGCGGCGGCGTCCCGCGGTGGTGCTACCGCCCGCGCGGTCGGCGAAGAGCGGGCCCTGACGAGCGTCGCGGCCGGCGACCGGTACGAGGGCGAGCAGCCCGAGGACCTGCCGCGGCTGTGGCACATCACCCTCAGCGTCTCCGGCGACGAGGCCCCGCTCAAGGAGGTGCGGCGCGCCCTCGAGCAGCTCGCGCACGACCACCCCTTCCTCCTGACCAGCAGATACGCCAACGACCACGCGGAGATCCGCTACTGGGAGGAGGCGCGCGACCTGCACGACGCGGCCGCCGTCGCCCTGCGTCTGTGGGGCGAGCACCGCCAGACCGCGGGACTGCCGCCGTGGGAGATCGTCGGCCTGGAGGTCATCGACCGCCAGACCTACCACCAGCGCATCGCCGAGGGGTACGGTCCGGCACCTGCCACCCCTGTCGGGGTTCACCCCTTTTGAGCCTGTCTCGCGCTGTGGAACGACCGGTGTACGCGCCCGCCCGGCGCACTACCCTTTGCTCATGACCACGCTCTCTCCGTACGACTCCATGTCCCCGGTCACCCGGGCCGCCTACCGCGCCAAGGCCGCCGCCGCCGACCTCGCGCCGCTGCCGCGGGCCGAGAAGGACGACGCGCTGCTCGCCGTCGCGGACGCGTTGGAGGTCCGTACGAGCGAGATCGTCGAGGCCAACGCCAAGGACATCGCCAAGGCCCGCGAGGCCGGCACCAGCGAGGCCATCATCGACCGGCTCACCCTGACCCCCGAGCGGGTGCGCGCGATCGCCTCCGACGTACGGGACGTCGTCGCCCTGCCCGACCCGGTCGGCGAGGTGGTCCGCGGCTCGACCCTGCCCAACGGCATCGACCTGCGCCAGGTCCGTGTCCCGCTCGGCGTCGTCGGGATCATCTACGAGGCCCGCCCGAACGTCACCGTGGACGCCGCCGCCCTGTGCCTGAAGTCCGGCAACGCGGTGCTGCTGCGCGGCTCGGCCTCGGCGTTCGAGTCGAACAGCGCCCTGGTCCGGGTGATCCGCGACGCCGTGGGCGGGGCGGGGCTGCCCGCCGACGCCGTACAGCTGGTGCCCGGCGAGAGCCGTGAGAGCGTGCGCGAGCTGATGCGCGCCCGCGGTCTGGTGGACGTGCTCATCCCGCGCGGCGGCGCCTCGCTGATCCAGACCGTCGTCTCGGAGTCCATCGTCCCGGTCATCGAGACCGGCACCGGCAACTGCCACGTCTACGTCGACGCCCAGGCCGACCTCGACATGGCGGTCGACATCCTGATCAACTCCAAGGCGCAGCGTGTCAGCGTCTGCAACTCCGCCGAGACCCTCCTCGTCCACCAGGACATCGCCCCCGAGTTCCTGCCGCGCGCCCTGGACGCCCTCGCGGAGGCCGGGGTCACCGTGCACGCCGACGAGCGGGTCCTCGCCTACGCCAAGGACTCCAAGGCCACCGTGGTGGAGGCGACCCCGGAGGACTGGGAGACCGAGTACCTCTCCTACGACATCGCCGCCGCCGTCGTCGACTCGCTCGACAAGGCCGTCGAGCACATCCGGCTGTGGACCTCCGGTCACACCGAGGCCATCGTGACGACGTCCCAGCAGGCCGCCCGGCGCTTCACCCAGTTGGTCGACTCCACGACGGTCGCCGTCAATGCCTCCACCCGGTTCACCGACGGCGGGCAGTTCGGCTTCGGCGCGGAGATCGGCATCTCGACGCAGAAGCTGCACGCGCGGGGCCCGATGGGGCTGCCGGAGCTGACCAGCACCAAGTACATCGTCACCGGCGACGGGCACATCCGGCGCTGATGGCGGCGGAAGGCGCAGGCGCCCGTCCACGGGGCGCAGGCGCGCCCCGTCGGGCCGGGACGGCGGCGTCTCGCCGACCGGACGAATTTCCCCGTCGCCTGCCCAAAACGACCCCCCAGGTCTACTCTGGATCCGTGCCGGAGGACGTGGGGGGCATGCCGTTCCCAGACGGCTGGGAGCCCGACGACGACCACGACCGCGGGGTGCCGGACGAAGAGTTCGCCTCCGTGGTCTTCGACGAGGCCTTCGTACAGGCGGCCGTGGTGCACGAGCCGACCGCCGTCGAACGCCTCCTGGCCGCCGCCCGGGCGAGAGCGGAGGCCTCCGAGGCCGAGACACGCCGGGCGCTCGGCAGAGGCGAACGCTACGAGCACGGGTTCGGCCCCGACGGACCGTTCGGTCTCGGGCATGATCCGGACCTCGACGACCCGGACGACGCCGACGTCCTCGAAGGGCGCTACGGCGCCTCCGGCAAGCAGGTCCGCTGGCACCGCCCCGTCGCCTGGATGCTGGCTGTCGTGATGGGTGTCGGCATGGTCGCGCTGGCCTTCGCGGCGGTCTACCGGGGCGCGTCCTCGGGCGGCAGCCGGGACCGGGTCCCACCGCCCGCCTCGACCGGACTGGAGCAGGGCAGCGCCGCGGCGCCCTCCGCCTCCGCCGACTTCTCCCGGCCGACCGTCTCGGCGTTCCCGCGCACGCCCTGACCCGAGTCGGCGGGCTCCCGCGCATTCCTGGTGAGAACCTGTCAGAAGTTGTCGCACAGCGGGGCGTTTACCTGAGCTCCCGGAGACCTACCCTGAAGATATGGGAGGGCCTGGAGAACCACCTGAGGGGGCACCCGAGGGCGGCCCCGGTGGTGGAGAGGACGAATACCGATCCGTCGTCTTCGACGAGTCGTTCGTCCGCGCTGCCCGCCTCCAGGAGTTCTCCGCGCAGGAGCGCATGGCCGACCACGCGCCCGCCGTACGCCGCCGCCCGCCCCTCCGCCGGGGCCTGTCCCGGCAGGTGCTGGTCCTGGTCCTGCTGATCGCCGTCGCCTTCGGCACCGCGATCTACATGGGCGTACGGCACCCCTACCAGGACCCCGCCGTCCGGCAGCCCGTGGAGCCGCTGCGGATGACCGTCATCCCGCTCACCCCCGGCGGCACGGTTCCCGGCCACGTCACGCCCGAGTACCTGTACGCGCACAGCCCCGCGGCGCAGTTCCGCGTCGGCGCCGAGGGCATCCCGCTGCCCGCCTCCCGGAGTACCGCGCACTTCTCGGACAGCCAGGTCGTCGGTGCCCTGACCACCGCCAAGGACTACATCGTCCGGTCCTCGCTCTACCCCGAGGTCATCGCCGGCCGGCAGGTCCGTCCCGTGCGGGTGCTCCTCGACACGGACCAACTCGACCAGTTCGACGAGAGTTTCGCCCATCCGGCCGCCGACGGACGGCACGCGCCGACCGGCTGGCTGGTGCGCTTCGACCCGGCCGGCGCCGAGCTGGCCGACCCCAAGATCCGGGTCCAGGGCACCCTCCAGGCCGCCGAGACCGACTCCTCCACGCTCGAGGTCACCGCGGACCACACCTTCGTGTACGCCCTCCGGCCGGCCGGCGCCGACAGCGGGGCCAAGGCCTCGCTGTTCACCGTCCGGCGCGAACTGCACTTCCGCTTCGACCGCGACGACCTGCGCCTGCACACGGCCCAGCTCGTCGTCTCGTACGTCCAGGCCGGCCCTCTGTCCTGCGCCGAGGACTCGACGAACCACCTGCGCCCGCTGCTCGCCGGCCAGACCGCGAAGGCGGGCGGCCCGGCCGGCACGGACCCGTACGCGACCGGCAGCGCCACGGCCCTGTGCGGTTCCCTCGCGACGAGCGCCCAGCCCAGGGTGTGAGGCGGGTGTGAACCACGCGGTCCGTCGCGGTCAGTCGCCCTCGCGCGGCGGCGGGTCCGACGGGGGCTGCTCGGTCGGCGGCCCGTCCTGCGGTGCGGAGTTCGAGAAGCCGCCGAATCCGCGCCGCACCCGGCCGCCGAGGTCCCCGGCCCCGCCGGCGATGTCGGTGACCAGCTTCATCAGCGGGTCCTTGGAGCTCTTGACCTGGGTGGAGTAGCTCGCCGCCGACTCCCGGAAGGAGTCCGCGACCGAGGTGTCCTTGTCCTCGCTGCGCCGCGGGTAGTGGCCGTCCATGATCCGCTGGAAGTCGCGGGACTCGGACCACTTCTTCAGCTCCGCCGCCCGCACCGTGGTGAAGGGGTGGGAGCGGGGCAGCACGTTGAGGATCTTGAGCACGGAGTCGCGCAGGTCGCCCCCCGACTCGTACTCCTCCGCCTGGTCGAGGAACGCGTCCACGTTCATCTCGTGCAGGTGGTTGCCGCCCGCGATCTTCATCAGGCCGCGCATCGAGGCCCGCAGGTCCTGCCCGACCAGGAGGCCCGCCCGGTCCGCGGACAGCTCCGACTTGCGGAACCACTCGCGCAGCGCGGTCACGATCGCCATGATCGCGAGGTTGCCCAGGGGTATCCAGGCGACCTTGAGGGCCAGGCCCGTCAGGAAGAGCAGGATGGTCCGGTAGACGGAGTGGCCGGACAGCGCGTGGCCCACCTCGTGCCCGACGACCGCCCGCATCTCCTCCTCGTCGAGCAGCTCGACGAGCCCCGTGGTGACGACGATGATCGGCTCGTCCAGGCCGATGCACATCGCGTTCGGCTGCGGGTCCTGGGTGACGTACATCGGTGGGACCTTCTCCAGGTCCAGGATGTAACAGGCGTCCCGCAGCATGTCGTTGAGGTGCGCGAACTGCCGCTCCGAGACGCGCACGGAGTCGGACAGGAACAGCAGCCTGAGGCTGCGCTCGGGCAACAGTCCGCTCAGTGCCTTGAAGACCGTGTCAAACCCGCTCAGCTTGCGCAGCGCCACCAGCGCGGAGCGGTCGGCCGGGTGCTCGTACGCCCGCGAGGAGATCCCCGCGAAGCGCCTGCGCTGCCTGCTCGGCACCTGCTCGTGCCCGTTCTGCTCGTGGCCGTCGTCGGACATGTCTTCCCCCCATGTGCGTCTGTGTGGCCGTCTGCGGCCCTGCCCGCCCCCGAAGCAGGCCCCAGCCTAGGCGGAGATACCGTGGGCGGGCAGTACAGCGAAGGAGCCCAGCCATGGAGCACAGTCCCGCAGCCGCCTGGCTCACCGAGGCCGCGAGCGCCGCCGAGCAGCAGGGGGCGGGCAATCTGCTCCGGGTCGTCCTGATCGTGATGATCGTGGGCTGTGTCCTGACCGCGTGGTTCCTGCTGCGGGGGTACAAGCGGAAGGACGACTGAGGCCGCGGGAAGGTTCCCAACGGTGGAGTCGGCGTGATCGCCCCCGAGCTGCCCGCTTACCATGAGCCGACATCTTTATCCCGCCCACACCGGATAGGTCCTGACGAAGATGAGCTTCCACAGCACCGCTGCCCAGTTGGTCACCCTTGCCGCCGAGGGCGAGGAGCACGGCGGCAACCACGAGAGCCTCAGCCCCTACCTCACCGGCGGCGGCGCGCTCTTCGTCCTGCTGCTCCTGCTGTGGATCACCACCCGCTTCAACCGCGACCGCTGAGTCCGGCAAAGGCCCCTTTCCGGGCCGTCCCGGGGGATCTCCCGGCCGGGCCTCTCAGGCCGGGCCGGTAGGGTCTGCACGCATGGGAGAGCAGGACATGCCTACCGGTCCGGCGAACGACGCGGCGAACGGTGCGGACGACGAGCCGGTGAGCGGTGCCAAAAACCCCTCGGTGAGCGGCGGTGTCGGGAGCCGTTCGGTGAGAGGCCCGCGCAACGGCCCGGCCAGCCCGGGCAAGCGCCGCCTGGGCGTCATGGGCGGAACGTTCGACCCGATCCACCACGGGCACCTCGTGGCGGCCAGTGAGGTCGCCGCGCAGTTCCACCTCGACGAGGTGGTGTTCGTCCCGACCGGTCAGCCGTGGCAGAAGACCCACCGCGCGGTCTCACCGGCCGAGGACCGCTACCTGATGACGGTCATCGCCACCGCCGAGAACCCGCAGTTCTCGGTCAGCCGGATCGACATCGACCGCGGCGGCCCGACCTACACCGCGGACACCCTGCGCGACCTGCGCGCGCTCAACCCCGACACGGATCTCTTCTTCATCACGGGCGCCGACGCCCTCGGACAGATCCTGACCTGGCGGGACACGGAAGAACTGTTCTCCCTGGCGCACTTCGTCGGAGTCACCCGGCCGGGCCACGTCCTGTCCGACGCCGGCCTCCCGGAGGGCGGTGTCTCGCTCGTCGAGGTGCCCGCCCTGGCCATCTCCTCCACGGACTGCCGTGCGAGGGTCGCCAAGGGTGACCCCGTCTGGTACCTGGTGCCGGACGGCGTTGTGCGCTACATCGACAAGCGTGAGCTGTACCGCGGCGAGTGAGCCGAGAGGGGCACCGGTGAACGACCGACACGACGCGGGCTACGAGGGCGACCCCTACGAGATCGTCGGCTACGACGAGTACGGCCGCCCCGTCTACCAACAGGTCCCGCCGCAACAGGCTCCGCAGCAGCCGTACGACCCGTACGCGCAGCAGAGCTACGGCTACGACCCGTACGCGACGGGCTGGCAGCAGCCCGCGCCTTCCTACGACCCCTACGGCACGGGCCCGCAGACGGCCGTACCGCAGTACGACCCCTACGCCACCGGCGCGCAGCAGACCGGCGGCCCCACCACGGCGTACGACCCCTACGCCACCGGCGCGCAGCAGACCGGCGGCCCCACCACGGCGTACGACCCCTACGGCCAGACCGCCACCAGCGGCCAGCAGCCCGGCGTCGCCGAGCAGACCGCGTACATCCCGCAGCAGGCGGGCCCGCCCGGGACGCCGGAAGCCCCGGCCCGCCCCGCACCCGACCACGGCGAGCCGCGGGGCGAGTACGGGACCGCGGCCGGACCGGAGCACTCCGCCGAGCCCGAACGGGACTACCGCACCGAGCAGTTCGCCTTCGTCGAGGACCCCGACACGGAGTCCGAGGACGTCATCGACTGGCTGAACTTCACCGAGAACCGCACCGAGCGCCGGGAGGAGGCCAAGCGCCGGGCCCGCGGCCGCATGGTCGCCCTGGTCGTCGCCCTCGCCCTGGTCGCGGTCGGCGGGGTCGGTTATCTCTGGTACGCCGGGAAGCTGCCCGGCCTGTCCTCGTCCGACACGAAGACCAACGCCGCCACGGCCGCGGGCGCCCAGAAGCGGGACGTGATCGTCGTCCACCTGCACAACACCAGGAAGGGCGGCACCTCCACGGCGCTGCTCGTCGACAACACCACCACCAAGCAGGCCACCACGGTCCTGCTGCCCAACTCCCTCTCCCTGACCGACGACGACGGCTCCACGACCACCCTCGCCAAGTCCGTCGACGACGACGGCTCCTCGGGGACGCGCGACGCCCTCGACACCGTCCTCGGCACCGACATCCAGGGCACCTGGCGGCTGGACACCCCGTACCTGCAGAACCTCGTCGACCTCGTCGGCAACATCGAGGTCGACACCAACGCCGACGTGCCCGACCCGGCGGCCAAGAAGGGCACCTCGCCCCTCGTCCACAAGGGCGAGGCCCAGACACTCAGCGGCAAGGCGGCCGTCGCCTACGCCACCTACCGTGCCACCGGCGAGGCCCAGAACGCCCAGCTGGAGCGGTTCGGGCAGGTCATGCAGGGCGTGATGCGCAAGCTGTCCTCCGACCCGGCGGGCGCGACCACCACCGTCCAGACGCTCGCCCAGATCCTCGACCCGTCGCTGACCGACAAGGACCTCGGCACCTTCCTCGCCAAGCTCTCCGACCTCGCCAAGGGCGGCGACTACAAGACGGCCCTGCTGCCCGTGCAGACCGACGGCACGCTCAGCGCCGAGACCAGCGCCAGCGTCGTCAAGGACGTGCTCGGCGGGACCGCGAAGAGCCCCGACCAGGGCACCTCGGTCCGGGTCTCCGTGCAGAACGCCAGCGGCACCAAGGACAACACGGAGAAGGCCCGCGTGGTGCTCCTCAACGGCGGCTTCACCTTCCTGGGGGGCGGTACGGCAACCACCCGGGCCGCGTCCGAGGTCGTCTACACGGACGCCGCCGACAAGGAGAACGCCACCGAGGTCGCCAAGACCCTGGGCCTGCCCACCGGCTCCGTGACCAAGGGCAAGGTCACCTCGAACGCGAACGTCTCGGTGATCCTCGGCCAGGACTACACGCCCTCCTCGTCCTAGGCCCCTGTCCGCCCACGCGGCGAACGGCGCCCCACGTGATCCACTCATCACGTGGGGCGCCGTCGGCTGTCCGTGAGACCCTTGACATCCAGTGCCCGCCGACGGAAAGCCATGTAGTGACCGCGACCGACCGCTCTCTCGAGCTCATCACCACCGCCGCACAGGCGGCCGCCGACAAGCTCGCCCACGACGTCATCGCCTACGACGTCAGTGACGTCCTGTCGATCACGGACGCCTTCCTGTTGGCGTCCGCGCCCAACGACCGCCAGGTCAAGTCGATCGTCGACGAGATCGAGGAACGGCTCCAGAAGGAACTCGGCGCCAAGCCGGTGCGCCGCGAGGGCGACCGCGACGCCCGCTGGATCCTGCTCGACTACGTGGACATCGTCGTCCACGTCCAGCACAGCGAGGAGCGTGTCTTCTACGCCCTGGAGCGGCTGTGGAAGGACTGCCCCGAGCTGGAACTGCCCGCCGACGCCAAGGCGACCCGCGGCAAGGGCGAGGAGCACGCCAAGGTGCGGTCCGACGAGGACGCCGAGGAGTTCGGGGAGCTGCGGTGACTGCCCCCTCCGCAGCCGGGGCCGGCCGCGGGGGCGGCCGGGGCCGTCGCGTCATCCTCTGGCGGCACGGCCAGACGTCGTGGAACGTGGAGCGCCGTTTCCAGGGCACCACGGACGTCGAGCTCACCGAGACGGGCATCGGCCAGGCCCGCCGCGCGGCCCGGCTGCTCGCCTCGCTGAAGCCCGACGCGATCGTCGCCTCCGACCTCCGCCGGGCCGCGAACACCGCCGCCGAGCTCGCCGAGCTCACCGGCCTCGAGGTCACCCACGACGAGGGCCTGCGCGAGACCTACGCGGGCGTCTGGCAGGGCCTGACGCACGACGAGATCATCGCCCGGCACGGCGACGAGTACGCCGCGTGGAAGCGCGGTGAGCCAGTGCGCCGCGGCGGCGGCGAACTGGAGTCGGAGGTCGCCGACCGTGCCGCCCCGGTGGTGCTCCGGCACGCCGAGAAGCTGCCCGAGGAGGGCACGCTCGTCGTGGTCAGCCACGGCGGCACGATCCGCACCACCATCGGCCGCCTCCTCGGTCTGGAGGCCCGCCACTGGGAGAGCCTCGGCGGCCTCTCCAACTGCTGCTGGTCGGTGCTCGGCGAGGGCGCCCGCGGCTGGCGTCTGCTCGAGCACAACGCCGGCACCCTCCCGGAGCCGGTGCTCGGCGACGACGACTGAGCGGCCCGGACCGGGCGTCGCTCGGGACCGGGACCCGGATTTCACTTTCCGGCAGGTCGCAGGCTAAAGTTCTTCTTGTTCGCCCCCGCCGAGCGGGAAGAACACGCGGGGCTATAGCTCAGTTGGTAGAGCGCCTGCATGGCATGCAGGAGGTCAGGAGTTCAATTCTCCTTAGCTCCACACATCGACACTCCGTTGAGTTGTCAAAGATCGGTTTCACGAAGATCCCGTCCCCTTCCGGGGGGCGGGATTTCTCATTCCGCCGACGGTCACCCGCACAGGGCAGCCGCACACTGTGTCCGATCCGACTTGAGTCACTCGGGCCTCCGGGGCGTATACCTCTGCGGAGGCGCTGTTGGCGTGCACGTTCACGCCGGCCGGGACCGCCGCGGCGGGTGCCGTGTCCGGACTGGTACTGAGGCGTCGCTGACCGTATTGGTCCGGTCGTGGCAGAATCAAACGGCCGGAAGGGGGCGCGGCCCGACGGGAGGGAGCAGTGATGCCTGCGAGCATCATCGATGAGGTCGGCCACCTCCTCGATGCAGCGTCGACTCGGGACACGGTCACCCGTCTCAGCTGCCCTTCCTGCGGATCTGTCCGGGTCGCCCAAGTCCTCGGGGACAACGGGGGAATCTCCTACGTGTGCACGGCCTGCGGCCACAGCTGGAGCTGATCGATGGGTGCACACAGGCGAAAGTGCGACTGGTGTGGCAGCGGCACACCCATTGTCCGGGACATGGAACCGGTGAACCCCGACTACCAGTACTGGTGCGAGGAATGCGCGCGGGCGCTGATCATAAAGGGCGACCCGATCGAGACGTACCGTGAACTGGAGGGCGAGCCGATCTACGGCCGGCTCCTCGAAGAGCACTGCACGCTCAAGCGGTTCTACTCCTTCGTCACGGCCTGACGCCGACCCCGCGAACGGCGTCACAAGGGCCGCGTACGGCCCGTATCCGTCCAGAACGGAAACGATTTGGTGCTGCACCCGGTGGACCGTGTAATGTTGGCGTCGCCGCCGGGGAAGCCGGGCGGAACACCACGAGGGGCTATAGCTCAGTTGGTAGAGCGCCTGCATGGCATGCAGGAGGTCAGGAGTTCAATTCTCCTTAGCTCCACAGACGTCGAGGGCGGGTCATCCGAATCGGATGGCCCGCCCTCGTCATGTGTACGACGCGGACACGGAGTTGTACGCCTGTGCGGCTCAGCGGTGGGCGGCCCGAGCCGGGCGGCCCACCGCCCCCGTGTTCAGCGGCCCAGAGCGCGGCGTCCGCGGCCCTGGGAGAGCACCGGGAGGTTCCGGGACGGCGCCTGTGAGCGCGTGTCCTCCTCCAGGCGCAGGGCGAGCGCCGGGCAGCGGCGTACCGCCCGCAGGGCCTTCGCCTCCGCGTACTGCGGCACCTTCGCCTGCGCCACCGTCGGGAAGCCGTCGGCGCCCAGCTGGAAGACCTCCGGGAGGATGTCCGCGCACAGGCCGTGGCCACGGCACAGCGTCCAGTCGACGAAGATCTTCTGGCGGCTGCCACCGCCGTCGTCCGCCGGCGCGCCGCTCGTGATGCCCGCGGGGGTCATGCCGGCCTCGAAGAGCGGCAGAACGCCCTCCACGGGCCGTCCACAGCCGTTGCCGAGGACATGCGCCGCGAGGTCGTCGGTGAACGCCTTGATGGTGGACTCCAGGAACATCGCGGAGCCGTCCGGGTGCGAGCACGCGCCACGCCGCTTGACGTTCTTGGCGACCTGCTTGAGCGCCTCCAGGGCGGCCGGGCCGCCGCCGTTGATGATGTCCTCCATGCCGCGTGCGGCGGCCGGCAGGCCGAGGTAGCAGGGACCGCACTGTCCCGCGCTCTCGTCCGCCAGCCACTGCGCCACGCGCAGCGACTCGCCCAGCGGGCAGGTCTCCTGGCTGATCGGCAGGATCGCGCCCGCGCCGAGGGCCCCGCCCACCGCGTCCAGGGAGTTACGGGAGACCACCGCCTCGTTGACCGTCGCCGCGTCGATCCACTTGCCGTGGTAGCCGCCGGTCAGCACGCCCTGCGGAACCGGCGGGGCGCCGGCCAGCTGGAGGACGTAGCGCAGCGGGACGCCCGTGGGGACCTCGATCACCATCGGACGGGCCACGGCACCCGAGACCGTCAGCAGGACGGTGCCGGGCTCGTCGTACAGGCCGGTGTTGCCGTAGCGCTCCGGGCCGATGCGGGCGGCGATGGCCAGCTGGGCGAAGGTCTCGGCGTTGGACAGCAGGGTCGGCGCGCCGCCCACGCCGGTCTGTGAGGCGCTGACCTTGCGGCCGGGCGGGATCGCCGGACCGCCGTCGATCGAGCGGATCAGCGAGGCGGCGGCACCGGTGACCATCCGGATCGGGTTGCGCTGCACACTCGCGCGCAGCGCCGACCGGCGCCCGTTGCTCAGGCCGCGCTCGGCGAGCGCGGCCTCCATGGAGCGCTGGGTCGATTCGCGGGTGACCCCCACCACGAGCGTGCGGGCACCCAGCGCCTCCGCGACCAGCAGGGCACCGTCCAGGATGAGGTGCGGGGCACGGTTGATCAGCACCGTGTCCTTGCGGCAGGCCGGCTCGTCCTCACTGCCGTTGACGACGACGACCGGCCGTACGCCGCGTTTGATCGCCGCCTCGGCGACCGAGCGCAGCTTCTTGTGGAAGGGGAAACCCGCGCCGCCGCGGCCCTTCAGGTTGATGTTCTCGGCGAGCTTCGCGAGCTGCTCGCCGCCCAGGGGTTCGAGCGGCCCGTGCACCTTGAGGTGCATGGGCAGATCGAGCCTTTCGACAAGGTCGAAACCCGACGTGAGCTGAGGAAGTCCGACCACGCGGACCTCTGGGACGTCGGGCAGGGCCTCGTTCACTTAAAGCCTCCGGAAGGCGTGTTCCAAGGTTCGCCCGAACCCGGTGCGTCGTAGTCGTAGGAAGCACCGGGCAGTGTTTCAGTGGCGGGACCGCTGTTGTACGTGTCGTTCGGGTTATACGTGCCATAGGCACTGTTCGACTCACCCGTGTCGTACATGTCACTCGTCCCGTACCCGGCCGCGCCCGAACTGCCATAGGTCGGGATGTTGTATCCGGTGTCCTGCATCGGGTCGTAGGCCGACGGGGGCGCCTCGCCCACGGGCGGCGGCGAGGGGATCGGCCAGCTGCCGGACGTGCTGCCCGAACCGTCCATGCGCGGGATCGCCTCGGTGGGCTGCATGTCCATCGGCGTGTTCATCCAGGCGGTCTGGTCGGCGGCGGCGAAGGGCTGCTGGGGGCGCTGCGGCGTCGACACGGCCCGGTAGGCGGCCGCGAAGCCGTTCGCGGGCTCCGGGGCCGGGGGCTGCGCCGCCGGTGCGTCGAAGCGGGACCCGCCGCCGCGCGGTGGCCCGCCGCGCTGGTTCTCGTAGCCGGGGAGCGCGGACTCCGCCACCCTGGCGCGGCTCGCGTCCAGACCCTCGCGGCCCGGCCGCTCCTCGGAGCCCAGGACCGCGGCGATCCGGTCGGCGACCCTGCGCTTGACCGGCCGGGGCGCCGCGCGCAGGGCGAGGGCCGCGGTGACCCCGAGCAGGCACATGCCGTACATGATCACGAAGATCGGCTTCGCCGCGCGACCCGCGTAGAGCCCGTGGATGAGAGCGGCGCACCAGGCCGGGTAGGCCAGCATGTGCATGGCTCGCCAGCGGGCTGCCACCGGGGCCGGGGAGGCGAACTTGCTGCGCAGCGCGCCGGTGATGCCGACGAAGATCATGAGCAGGCCGGCCAGGGAGCCGAGTCCGATGAGGCCGGCGCTACCGGTGACGCCGAGGGAGAAGGGGAGTACCGCGGCGATCAACTGGGTGTGATCCAGCGCGATCTTGGTGGTGAGGTGCAGCAGCAGGAACGCGATCGAGGCGACCGCGGTCGTCCGGTGCACCGCCTGGCCGATGATCCGCTGACGTGTGTTCAGGAAGATCCGGTCCTGGGCGACGAGACCCCAGATGACCGAGCAGCTGAGCGACACCAGTGACAGGACGCCCGCGCCGAAGTTCAGGAAGTCGCGGAACCTGTCACCTCCTACCAGCACCACCACGGGTATCAGGAGCAGGACGACAGCCGACGCCATCCCGTAGGCCGACCGGCCTGTCCGGGGAAGCGAGCTGTTACTACGACGATCGTTCATGGGGGCAACTCCGAGCAGTTCGGGAAAGCGGTCCCGTTGCCGCACTCTAGGTGGCGCCATACCGGTGAGTACGAGGTTTTGGTTATTGCGTTGTTATCAAACGACCACGGTGTCGTTGCGATGTCCTTTACTGGCTGTTACGCGAAGTAACCTTTGACCTTGGTTCAGTTTTTGTCGGGCGATGCCGACGAGTCCCGTGGGGCGTACGGGGGCGGCACCCGGTGCCAAGGAGGCATACGTAAGCGCGTGGCCGCGTGCTCAACGCCTGCGGTACCCTAACGCCATGCGTGCCGTACGCCTTCTGCTTAGCGAGCCGCGCTGATCAGTCCCGACCGCCGGACAGCCGGCTGGTGCGGAATCGGCGCGGCGTCCCCTCCTGTGCGAGGGGATTTTTCATTTCTTGATGTCGCAGCCGCAGGCAGAGACGATCGATGGAGCTTTGAGGATCATGAGCGAGACGAACCCCGCTGCCGCCTCCGAGGCGGTCGCGCCGCACCGCTACACGGCCGCCATGGCGGCCGAGATCGAGGCACGCTGGCAGGACTTCTGGGACGCCGAGGGCACCTACGCCGCCCCGAACCCCAAGGGTGACCTGGCGGGCGACCCCGAGCTGGTCGCCAGGCCCAAGAAGTTCATCATGGACATGTTCCCCTACCCGTCGGGGGCCGGCCTGCACGTCGGCCACCCCCTGGGCTACATCGCCACCGACGTCTTCGCCCGGTTCCAGCGGATGACCGGCCACAACGTCCTGCACACCCTGGGCTTCGACGCCTTCGGCCTGCCCGCCGAGCAGCACGCCGTGCAGACCGGCGAGCACCCTCGGATCACCACCGAGGCGGCCATCAACAACATGAAGTCCCAGCTGCGCAGGCTGGGCCTGGGCCACGACAAGCGCCGGTCGTTCGCGACGATCGACCCGGACTACTACAAGTGGACCCAGTGGATCTTCCTGCAGATCTTCAACTCCTGGTACGACGTCGAGGCCGACAAGGCCCGCCCGATCGCCGAGCTGGTCGCCCAGTTCGAGAGCGGTGACCGTGCCGTACCGGGCACCACGCGCGCGTGGGACGAGCTGAGCGCCGTCGAGCGCGCCGACGTCCTGAGCGAGTACCGCCTGGCGTACGCCTCCGACGCGCCCGTCAACTGGTGCCCCGGGCTGGGCACCGTGCTGGCCAACGAGGAGGTCACCTCCGACGGCCGCTCCGAGCGCGGGAACTTCCCGGTCTTCAAGGCCAAGCTGCGCCAGTGGAACATGCGGATCACCGCCTACGCCGACCGGCTGCTGGACGACCTGGACGCGCTGGACTGGCCCGAGGCCATCAAGCTGCAGCAGCGCAACTGGATCGGCCGTTCCGAGGGTGCCCGCGTCGACTTCCCGGTCGACGGCGAGCACATCACGGTCTTCACCACCCGCCAGGACACCCTGTTCGGCGCGACCTACATGGTGCTGGCCCCCGAGCACCCGCTGGTCGAGAAGTTCATCCCCGCCGCCTGGCCCGAGGGCACGCACGACGTCTGGACGGGCGGTCACGCCACGCCCGCCGAGGCCGTCGCCGCCTACCGAGCCCAGGCCGCCTCGAAGTCGGACGTCGAGCGGCAGGCCGAGGCCAAGGACAAGACCGGCGTCTTCACCGGCGTGTTCGCGACCAACCCGGTCGACGGCGAGCGCATCCCCGTCTTCATCGCCGACTACGTGCTGATGGGCTACGGCACTGGCGCGATCATGGCGGTCCCGGCCCACGACGCGCGTGACTTCGCCTTCGCGCGCGCCTTCGAGCTGCCGATCCGCTGCGTGGTCGAGCCCACCGACGGCCGCGACACCGACACCTCCTCGTGGGACGACGCCTTCGTGTCCTACGACGCGAAGATCGTGAACTCCTCGGGTACCGCCGTCTCCCTGGACGGTCTGGGTGTCGTCGACGCCAAGGCGCGCATCACCGAGTGGCTGGAGCGCGAGGGCATCGGCGAGGGCACCGTCAACTTCCGCCTGCGGGACTGGCTGTTCAGCCGCCAGCGCTACTGGGGCGAGCCCTTCCCCATCGTCTACGACGAGGAGGGCGTCGCCCACTCCCTGCCCGAGTCGATGCTGCCCCTGGAGCTGCCGGAGGTCGAGGACTACTCGCCGCGCACCTTCGACCCGGACGACGCGGACACCTCCCCGGAGACCCCGCTGTCCCGGAACGAGGACTGGGTCGACGTCACCCTGGACCTGGGCGACGGACGTGGCCCGCGCAAGTACCGCCGCGAGACCAACACCATGCCCAACTGGGCCGGTTCCTGCTGGTACGAGCTGCGCTACCTGGACCCGCACAACGACCGGGAGCTGGTCGACCCGGAGATCGAGCAGTACTGGATGGGCCCGCGCGAGGGACAGCCGCACGGCGGCGTCGACCTGTACGTCGGCGGCGCCGAGCACGCCGTACTGCACCTGCTGTACGCGCGCTTCTGGTCCAAGGTGCTGTTCGACCTGGGGCACGTCTCCTCGGTCGAGCCCTTCCACAAGCTGTTCAACCAGGGCATGATCCAGGCCTTCGTCTACCGCGACAGCCGGGGCATCGCGGTGCCGGCCGCCGAGGTGGAGGAGCGCGACGGCGCCTACTACTACCAGGGCGAGAAGGTCTCCCGGCTGCTGGGCAAGATGGGCAAGTCCCTGAAGAACGCGGTCACTCCCGACGAGATCTGCGCTGAGTACGGGGCCGACACGCTGCGCCTGTACGAGATGGCGATGGGCCCGCTGGACGTGTCGCGGCCGTGGGACACGCGCGCGGTGGTGGGCCAGTTCCGGCTGCTGCAGCGGCTGTGGCGCAACATCGTCGACGAGGCGAGCGGCGAGGTCACCGTCGTCGACACCGAGGCCGACGAGGAGACGCTGCGTGCCCTGCACAAGGCGATCGACGGGGTGCGCCAGGACCTGGAGGGACTGCGGTTCAACACCGCCATCGCCAAGGTCACCGAACTGAACAACCACCTGACGAAGGCGGCCGGCCCGGTGCCGCGCTCCGTCGCCGAGAACCTGGTGCTGCTGGTGGCGCCGCTGGCCCCGCACATCGCCGAGGAGCTGTGGCGCAAGCTGGGCCACACCGACTCGGTCGTCCACCAGGACTTCCCGGTCGCGAACCCGGCGTACGTCGTGGACGAGACCGTCACCTGTGTGGTCCAGGTCAAGGGCAAGGTCAAGGCCCGCCTGGAGGTCTCCCCGTCCATCTCCGGGGAGGAACTGGAGAAGGTCGCGCTGTCCGACGAGAAGGTCGTGGCCGCGCTGGACGGTGCGGGAATCCGCAAGGTCATCGTGCGGGCGCCGAAGCTGGTGAACATCGTCACGGCGTAGCTGGTGGGCGGTAGGCGGTGGGCCAGATGGTGAGCGGTCTCGTTTCGGGTCGCTGTCCTGGCTCGGGGTAGTCCCCTACGGGCAGGTTCGGGGTTTTTCTGGAACTCCGAGCCTGCCCTTTGCGTTTACCGTTGAAGTGGCGCGGCGAACGCCGCCACCGGTCGAGGAGGAGCGTTGTGGAAGCAGTGATCGCAATCGTCGCCCTGCTCTTCGTTCTCTTCCTGGCGCTCGGCGCCTATGCCACGGTGAAGGTGGTCGGCGCCGCCAAGCGGGGCGTGGACCGCACTATCACCCAGGCCCGCCGCACGGTCGAGGACCACACCCTGCGGGCCAAGTCCTTCGCGCAACCGGGACCTGTCGGCGAGATCGCCCAGCTGCGGCTGAAGCTGCGCACCTCGATGCGCGCCACCCAGGACACGCTGCACGCGGGCGTGGCCGAGGACGAGACGCTCAAGGAGTCCATCGGCCTGTTCGAGCGGCTCAGCGTGCACGGCCACGAACTCGACGGCGAGCTCAAGCGCATGGAGTCCGAGCCCGACCGGGCGACGCTGGCCCAGCGGCTGCCCTCGCTGCGTGAGCGTACCGAGCGGCTCACACACTCGGCGGACTCGCTGCGCTGGGCGGCCCGCGACCGCGCCCACCGCTTCGCGAACGACGACCTGGACGCGCTGAGCGCGCAGATCGACGTGGAGTCCGGCGCCCTGCGGCACTGGACGAAGGCGGAGCCTCCGTTGCCGCCGCCCCCTTGGCCGGAGGCGCCCGTCGCCGACCACGCCACGGTCCAGCAGACCTGGCCGCAGACGCCCCGGTCACACTCGGCCGAGGAGCCGACGTCTCCCGCCCTCGATCCGCCGGCCGACCGCCCGGTGTACCCCTGGCAGAAGAAACCCCGTCCCGAGAGCACGACTTGATCCGGACACGGCCGCCCCGGGCCGGCGGGGCCGGGCTGCCGTCCGGGCGCTACGCCAGGTAACCTCCAGCTCATGTCCCGCCATGTCGCTATCGTCACCGATTCAACGGCCTACCTGCCGCCGCGGACGATGGAGCGCCACGGCATCACCGCGGTGCCGCTGACCGTGGTCCTCGGCGACCAGGCGCTCGAAGAGGGCACCGAGATCTCGACCCGTTCGCTCGCGCAGGCACTGCAGAAGCGACGGTCGGTCACGACCTCGCGTCCCAGCCCGCAGCATTTCGCGGAGACATATCGCAAGGTCGCCGAGTCCGGCGCCACCGGCATCGTCTCCCTGCACCTGTCGGCGGAGCTCTCCGGTACGTACGACGCGGCGGTCGTCGCCGCCCGCGAGGCGGCCGTACCGGTGCGCGTGGTGGACACCGGGATGGTCGCGATGGCGCTCGGGTTCTGCGCGCTGGCCGCGGCCGAGACGGCGGAAGCGGGCGGCACGGTGGACGAAGCCGTCACGGCCGCGGAGAAACGGGCCGCCGGCACGGCCGCCTACTTCTATGTCGACACTCTCGACTATCTGCGGCGCGGCGGCCGGATCGGCGCGGCCCAGGCCCTCCTCGGGTCCGCGCTCGCCGTGAAGCCGTTGCTGCAGCTGGGCGGGGGCCGTATCGAACTCCTGGAGAAGGTACGGACGGCGTCCAAGGCCATCGCCCGCCTCGAGGAGATTGTGGCCGACCGGGCGGGCAGCGCCCCCGTCGACATCGCCGTCCATCATCTGGCGGCCCCCGACCGGGCGTCGGCCCTGGCGGACCGCTTGCGGGCCCGGGTGCCGGGGCTGGCCGACCTGCACGTGAGCGAGGTCGGTGCGGTGATCGGGGCGCACACGGGGCCCGGACTGTTGGGGGTTGTGGTCTCACCTCGGTGACGGGGCGTGATGTCCGCTCGTGTGGGTGACGGAGTTATCCACAAGTGGGCGGTTGTCCACGGGATTTGACCATGATCATCGCGAGGGTGTCGAGGTGATCGATCCTCGTCGCATGGCACTTCGATCACGTTCACGCACAGCGACCGCGACCAGTGGCCCCGGACGGGGACCCGCCTCCGACGGCCGCACCCGTCACCATCGTCCCTCCGGCCGAAGCAGGACCCGTCAACGTCACGCGTCGGCGGACGAGCTCCGCCTACGCGCGGAGGCACTCTTCGCCGAACGTGCCGAGGGTGCCGGTCATGCCGAGGGTGCCAGTCACGCCGAGGGTGATGGTCGTGCCGAAGGGGCCGGTCATGCCGAGGGTCATGAACGCGTCGGGGGTCACGAACGCGTCGGGGAATGGCGGGAGTCGGGGAAGGGGCCGCCGGGCGGCACCGCGCTGAGGGCGGAGTCGCAGGCGCCGCGAGCGCTGCATGACTCGCGCGTTCCGGGCGGCCCGTATGGCCCGGACAACCCGCATGGGCCGTACAACCCGCATGGCCCGTACGGCCCGTACGGCGGCTCAGTCGTGGACGACCTGGAGGACTCGGACGCGGACGACGCGGACGACCCGGGCGCTGTGAGTGATGGCTCGGCGCTGGGCAAGGACGGCCTGGCGATCCGCGGAAGGGAGACGTGGTGGGCCGGGGTCGGGCCGGCTTTGCGGGAGCGGCTGCCTGTGTGGTTGCAGCTGAGGTGCGGCCTCGAGCGGCGCAGTGTGCTCGCGCTGACGGTGCTGCTGGTGGTGGCCGCGGCCTTCGCCGTCCAGCACTTCTGGGCGGGCCGGACCCAGTCCGTCCGGGCGCCCGAGGTGGTGCGAGCGGTGGCCCCCTACCCATCGGAGCAGCGGGGCGAAGAGGCGGAGTCGGCGATCTCGCCGGGTGCGCCGAAGGCCGGGGGCACGGTCGGGCCCGAGATCGTGGTGGACGTCAGTGGCAAGGTCCGCGATCCCGGGATCCACAGCCTGCCGAGCGGTTCGCGCGTCGCCGACGCGCTGCGCGCAGCCGGTGGGGTGCGTCCCGGCACCAACACCGACGGGCTCAACCGCGCACGTTTCCTTGTGGACGGAGAGCAGGTGGTCGTCGGGGGCCCCGCTCCCGCCCAGGTTCCTGTGGGGGTGGGCGGAACCGCCATCGGCGGCGCCCCTGGTGCGGCAGCGGGAGCGGCACCGGCGGCACCTGTCTCCCTCAACACCGCGACCGTGGAGCAACTGGACACCCTGCCGGGTGTGGGCCCCGTGCTGGCGCAGCACATCGTCGACTACCGCGCCCAGCACGGCGGTTTCCGCTCGGTGGGCGAGTTGCGTGAGGTCAACGGCATCGGCGACCGTCGCTTCGCCGACCTGCGCGATCTCGTACGGCCATGAGCCGCGCCCCCGACACCTCGCAACAGTCGGCCACCCGCGGAGGGCGAGCTGCCGCCCGCGGAGGGCGAGCTGCCGCCCGCGGGGGGCGAGTTGCCGCCCGCCGGGGGCGAGATGGCGCCCGTCCTCACCCGGCCGCTCATGCTCGCTCCGCCGTGCATGCCGCCGCCGGCACGCGGCTGGGAGCCGCCCACCCCCGGCAGGAAGGACCGACGGATCTACGGCTCGTACCGCCCGCGCTCGCCGCCTGGGCAACGGCCGCGCTGATGGTGGACGCCCCGCCGGAGTGGATCACCGCCGTCGCGGTCGTGTGCCTCGCCGCAGCCGGCGCACTGCTCACGGCGCGGCGGCGCGACACGGGTGGCGGGGGTAACGGCAACCCGGGCACTGGTGTCGCAGGCGACAACGCGGCCCGCCCGGAGCCGAGGCACACAGACGCACGCGCGCCTCGCCCTCCGACCGCCCCCACCCGCCCGTGGCCCGGACCCGGACCCGGACCCGGACACGGCGCGGGCTCCCTCACCCAACCCGGACCTGGCACGGGACCGCTCGCCCCCCTCGATCGTGCCCCAGAGCCGCTCACCGACTCGGGACGCGGCACGGGGCCGCTCGCCCGCCCGGAGCGTGGCTCAGGACCGCTTGCCCACCCCGAATCCGACGCGGGATCACTCGCCCGCTCCCGGCGGTGCCCAGGACCGCTTCCCCACCCCGGACGCGGCACGGGGTCGCTCGCCCGCCCCGAGCGCGCCCCAGGGCCGCTCGCCCACTCCGAGCCGGGCTCTGGGCCGCTCGCTCATCCCGAGCCGGGTTCTGGGCCGCTCGCTCATCCCGAGCCGGGCTCTGGGCCGCCCGCCCATCCCGAGCCCGGTCCTGGGCCGCTTGCCCACCCCGAATCCGACGCGGGATCGCTCGCCCACCCCGAGCGCGGTCCATCGTCACGTTTACCCCGCTTCCCTGCCGAGCTCGTCACATGGCCTCGTGTCTCTGTCGCCGCCGTGCTGCTCTGTGTGGCCGCGGCGGCCGCCTCCGCCGGTTTGCACGGTGCCGACCTTCGGCGCGGACCGGTGCCCGGGCTGGCACGGCAGTACTCCACCGTCACCGCGGAGGTCGAGATCACCTCCGATCCGCGGCTCACCCGGCCGCGCGTCGACCGGGATCACGTGGCCCCGACATCGGTGCTGATCAACGCCGACATCCGGCGCGTGGAGAACGCGGACGGGACGGGGACCGTGACGCGGGCACCCGTGCTGGTGCTCGTCGACGCGGGGCCGGTGGACAGAGGCCCGGTGGCCAGGGGTGCGGGGCGTTCGCCCTGGCTCGGGCTGCTTCCGTCCACGCGGCTGCGCGTGACCGCACGGCTCGCGCCCCCGGTGGTCGGCGGTGACCGGATCGTGGCCGTGCTGAGGGTGCGGGGCCGGGCGGCGCCGGAAATGGTGGGGCAGCCGTCGGCGCCGCAGCGGCTCGCGGGGCGGCTCCGCGCGGGGCTGCGGGAGGCGACCGGCGGGCTGCCGGCCGACGCCCGGGCGCTGCTGCCGGGGCTGGTGGTGGGGGACACCTCGCGGATCACTCCCGAGCTGGACGAGGCGTTCAAAGCGACGGATCTCGCGCACACGCTGGCCGTGTCCGGCAGCAACCTCACCATCCTGCTGGCCCTGCTCATCGGGCCGCCCGGCCTGGCGCAGCTCGTGGAGCGCCGCGGTCTGGCGCCGCGTCTCGGTCTGCCCCTCCGGACGACCGCGCTGCTCGGCGGGGCACTGACGCTCGCCTTCGTCGTCGTGTGCCGACCGGACCCGAGTGTGCTGCGGGCCGCCGCCTGCGGAGCCGTGGCCCTGCTCGCCCTCGCGACCGGACGCCGCAGGTCACTGATCCCGGCCCTGGCGACGGCCGTACTGCTGCTGGTGCTGTACGACCCGTGGCTGGGCCGCAGTTACGGGTTCCTGCTGTCCGTGCTGGCCACCGGGGCTCTGCTCACGCTCGCACCTCGCTGGAGCGCGGGGCTGCGGCGGCGTGGGGTTCCGCCGCGACTGGCCGAGGCGCTGGCCGCGGCGGCTGCCGCGCAGGCCCTGTGCGCGCCGGTGGTGGCCGTGCTGTCGGCCCGGGTGAGCCTGGTGGCGGTGCCGTGCAATCTGCTGGCGGAGTTCGCGGTCGCGCCGGCCACCGTGCTGGGCTTCGCGGCGCTGGCGACGGCGCCGGTGACGATGCCGACGGCCAAAGTGCTTGCCTGGTGCGCGGGTTGGCCCGCCGGGTGGATCGCCGACATCGCACGTACCGGGGCCGCGCTGCCCGGCGGGGGAGTGGATTGGCCGGGCAGTTGGACGGGGGCGCTGCTGCTCGCGCTGGTCACGGCGGTGGTCGTGCTCGCCGGCCGGCGGCTGCTGGAGCACCCGTGGCTGTGCGGGGCCTGCGGGGTGCTGCTCGCGCTCGCGATCGTGCAGCCGCCACCGTTGACCAGGGTGATCACGGGCTGGCCACCACCGGGCTGGCGGTTCGCGGTGTGCGACGTGGGGCAGGGGGACGCGACCGTCCTCGCGGCGGGAGAGGGGGCCGGAGTCGTGGTGGACGCCGGACCCGACCCGGAGCTGGTGGACCGCTGTCTGCGCGGGTTGGGCATCACCAGGATTCCGTTGATCGTGCTGACGCATTTTCACGCCGATCACGTGGCGGGGCTGCGAGGTGTGCTGCGCGGACGATCCGTGGGCGCGATCGAGACGACCGGCTTCGAGGAGCCCGCGGAACAGGTGGCGTTCGTGCGCAGGGCGGCTGCGTCCCGGGGGATTCCCGTGACGCGTGCCGTGGCCGGAGAGCAACGCCGCACCGGCTCCCTGTCCTGGGAGGTGCTGTGGCCGCCGTCGCGGCCGGCGGCGGATCCGGACGGCCCCAACGATGCCAGTGTCGCGCTGCTCGCACGGTCGGCGGGGATACGGTTTCTCCTGCTCGGGGACCTCGAACCACCCGCACAGCAGGCCTTGTTGCGATCACCCGCGGGCGCGCGGCTGGCCGGTGTGGATGTGCTCAAGGTGGCCCACCACGGCTCGGCGTACCAGGACCCGGATCTCATACGCCGGGTGGCTCCGCGGCTGGCGCTGATCTCCTGCGGGGCCGGCAACCCGTACGGGCATCCGGCTCCCCGTACGGTCGCGGCGTTGCGGGCAGGGGGCTCGGCGGTGCTGCGGACGGACCGGGACGGGGCCTTGGCGGTCACCGGTGAGGGCGGCGGTGAGCTGCGGGTGGCGCGAGACTGAGGTCATGGATTCCACACAGGTCGATGCCCTTCTCCGCCGCCTGGGAGCCGAGCGCCCGGCGCGGCCCACCGCCGACGCCCTGCGTGAGCTGCAGCTGCGCCATCTGCGGACGGTGCCCTTCGAGAACCTGTCCATCCATCTCGGCGAGGAGATCGTGCTGACGGAGGATCGGTTGCTGGACAAGGTGGTGGGCGCGCGGCGGGGCGGGTTCTGCTACGAACTCAACGGCCTGTTCGGGGCGTTGCTGACCGCACTCGGTTTCGAGGTCGCGCTGCTCGCGGCGCGGGTGTACGCGGACGAGGGGCGGCTGGGCATCCCGTACGACCATCTCGCGCTGCGGGTGCGGACGGTGGACGCAGGCGAGTGGCTGGCCGACGTCGGATTCGGCGCGCACAGCCACTACCCGCTGGCGTTGGGGGAGAAGGGGGAGCAGGTGGATCCCGGTGGCGTGTTCCGGATCGGCGAGGCGGAGCCGGACGCGGCCGGGGCGCGGGGCGGGGCCGGAACGCCGGGGACGGCGGACCTGGACGTGGCCTTGGACGGGAAGGCGGTGTACCGCCTGGAAACGAGGCCCCGGGTGCT
The DNA here is from genome assembly GCF_041435115.1 of Streptomyces sp. NBC_00289. Lineage (NCBI taxonomy): Bacteria > Bacillati > Actinomycetota > Actinomycetes > Kitasatosporales > Streptomycetaceae > Streptomyces > Streptomyces sp. NBC_00289. The sequence continues at coordinate 6,776,308 of NZ_CP108046.1, forward strand.
GGGTGACTTCGTCGCCGGGGCCTGGTGGCACAGCACGTCACCACAGTCGCACTTCACACGCTCGCTCGTGTGCTCGCGGGTCACGGAGGACGGAGGGAGGATCACGCTCAGCGGCCGCAAGCTGACGGTGACGGCCGCCGACGGGACGCGCGAGGTGCGAGAACAGGCCACCGACGAGGAGGTGCTCGCGGTGTACCGGGACCGGTTCGGCATCGCACTCGACCGCGTTCCGGCGGTGCGGACCGCCGGCGCCACGGCCGACGGCTGACCTGCCGGACAATGGCTTCCGTGACTGATGTGAGACATGTGCTGGTGCTGCCCGACCGGGATGCCGCGGAGGAGGCGGCTGAGGCGATCGGGGAGCGGTTCCGGCTCAACGAGGAGCCGCAGCTCGTCCGGGACGCGCTGGCCGGCGAGGACGACGCCGAGGACGCGCAGTGGCTTCTCCTCCTGCGGGACGAGGAGGAGCGGTTGGACCCGCGAGAGCTGGAGGAGTTCGTGGGGCGGTGGGACGGCTGGCGCGAGGAGCCGTAGCCCCGCCGGCCGTTGTCGCGGGGCCGGCGGCAGGGTCGTTGGCGGAGACGGTGTCAGGGACGCCGGCAGGGCCGGGCGGTCCGGGCGTGCGGTTGCCGGGGAGTGTTGTCAGTGGCGCGTGCGATGCTTGTCGCGATGGCCAGGAACGCTGCGAATGACGACCCTCTCGCCCCGGTGACGCTTGCCGTGGGCCAGGAGGACCTCCTGCTCGACCGTGCCGTGCGGGAGGTGGTGGTCGCCGCCAGGGCCGCCGATGCCGACACGGACGTACGCGATCTGAATCCGGAGCAGTTGCAGCCGGGCACGCTCGCCGAGCTGACCAGTCCCTCGCTCTTCGCGGAGCGCAAGGTCGTCGTCGTACGCAACGCGCAGGATCTTTCGGCCGACACGATCAAGGACGTGAAGGCGTATCTCGGGGCGCCCGCCGAGGAGATCACGCTCGTGCTGCTGCACGCGGGCGCGGCCAAGGGCAAGGGGCTGCTGGACGCCGCGCGCAAGGCGGGGGCGCGGGAGGTGGCGTGCCCGAAGATGACGAAGCCGGCGGACCGGCTGGCCTTCACGCGGGGCGAGTTCCGGGCGCTCGGGCGCTCCGCCACACCCGAGGCGTGTCAGGCGCTGGTGGACTCGATCGGAAGCGATCTGCGGGAGTTGGCCTCGGCGGTCTCCCAGCTGGTCGCGGATGTCGAGGGGACGATCGACGAAGCGGTCGTGGGGCGGTACTACACCGGGCGTGCCGAGGCGTCCAGCTTCACGGTCGCGGACCGGGCCGTCGAAGGGCGGGCGGCGGAGGCGCTGGAGGCGCTGCGGTGGTCGCTGGCGACCGGGGTGGCGCCGGTGTTGATCACCAGTGCGCTGGCCCAGGGGGTGCGGGCGATCGGCAAGCTGTCGTCGGCCCGTGGTGGCCGGCCGGCCGACCTCGCGCGTGAGCTCGGGATGCCGCCGTGGAAGATCGACCGGGTGCGTCAGCAGATGCGGGGATGGACGCCGGACGGCGTCGCCGTCGCGCTGCTGGCGGTGGCCGAGGCGGACGCGGGCGTCAAGGGCGGCGGGGACGACCCCGAGTACGCCCTGGAGAAGGCCGTCGTCGCGATCGCGCGGGCGGCACGGTCGCGCGGGCGGGCGTAGTACGTACCGGGGGCCGTATCGCGCGGGCCTGCTGTCCGGACCGCAACAGGTGCCGGTGCCGTGCCTGTGCCGCTCTCGCCTTTGCCTCCTTCGGGGAGGACAATCGTGACTGTCAGCCCGAATCGCCCAGGTAATGGAGAGGTGGCGGTGGGTATGGCTGAGCACCCGCACGCAGCGCTCGTTCGAAAGGGTTACGAGGCCTTCTCGCGTGGGGACATGGACACCCTGCGCGGGCTGATGACGGCGGACGCCACACATCATGTGCCCGGCAGCCACCCCTTGTCGGGTGACTTCAAGGGGCAGGACGCGATGATCGACATGTACGGCCGGCTCTTCTCGGAGACGGGAGGCACCCTGCGTGTCGACGTCCGGCAGGTGCTCGTGGACGGTCGGGGCCACGCGGTGGCGGTGCACCGTTTCTCCGCCGAGCGCCAGGGGAAGCGCATGGACGAGACGGGATGCATCGTCTTCCGGATCGTCGGAGACAAGATCAGCGACCTCGACGAGTGCGTCGCGGACATCGACGCGACCAACGAATTCTGGTCGTGACGTCAGCAAGCCCTGACGTCAGCAAGCCGTGAGGTTGGCCCTACGTCGGCAAGCCCTGACGTCGGCAAGCCTGACGTGATCAAGCACTCACGTCAGCAAGCCGTCTGGTCGTCCGGGAGGCCGTATGCCGAAGGCCCCGGCGCTCGCCCTGGGGAAGGGCGGGTGCCGGGGCCTCGGTTCAAGAGGATGGATCCGCGCCCGCGTGGCGAACGCAGGCCGCGCGCGGATACCGGGGTGCCGGACGGGAGCGGATGAGAGGGCCCGCTCGATTCCCTCCGGCGATCAGATCAAGAGATGAGTGTCAGCCCTTGAGGGACGCGGCCTTCGCAGCCAGCGCCGACTTCTTGTTGGCAGCCTGGTTCTTGTGGATGACGCCCTTGGAGACGGCCTTGTCGAGCTGACGCGCGGCAGCGCGCTGGTACTCGGTGGCCTTCTCGACGTCACCCGCGGCAGCGGCCTCGCGGGCCTTGCGGATCGCGGTCTTCAGGGAGGACTTGACGGCCTTGTTGCGCAGCCGAGCCTTCTCGTTGGTCTTGATCCGCTTGATCTGGGACTTGATGTTCGCCACGAATGAGCCTCTACAGGTTCTGGCACGGGGCCGCACGGGTCCCGTACCGGTGATTTCTTGGGTTGTGCCTCGTGCTGAGAGGGCATGAGACACAGCCACCCAGGCTACCAGTGGCTCATGGGGCAACCCAAACCGGCCGGGGGTCGCCGCCCGGCACCGGCTTGGATCGGGGCAAATCCGTCCCCGCCCTCCGCCCGTGGGACCATGGAGACTACGTATCGATCCGACCCGAGGCACAAGGCGCCTCAAGAGACAGGACCCTGCGTGCCCGCGACCCCTAACAATGTGCCCGAGCCGAGCCGTACCGCCCCGGCTCTGATTCGCAATTTCTGCATCATCGCGCACATCGACCACGGCAAGTCCACGCTCGCCGACCGCATGCTCCAGCTGACCGGGGTGGTCGATCAGCGGCAGATGCGCGCTCAGTACCTCGACCGCATGGACATCGAACGCGAGCGCGGCATCACGATCAAGTCCCAGGCGGTCCGACTGCCCTGGGCCCCGACCGGGGACCCGGGCAAGACCCACATCCTCAACATGATCGACACCCCCGGGCACGTGGACTTCACGTACGAGGTGTCCCGGTCGCTGGCCGCCTGTGAGGGGACCGTCCTCCTCGTCGACGCCGCCCAGGGCATCGAGGCCCAGACCCTTGCCAACCTCTACCTGGCGATGGAGAACGACCTCAAGATCATCCCCGTACTGAACAAGATCGACCTGCCGGCCGCCCAGCCGGAGAAGTTCGCCGAGGAGCTCGCCAACCTGATCGGCTGCGACCCCGCGGACGTGCTCAGGGTCTCCGCCAAGACCGGGCTCGGCGTCGAGGCGCTGCTCGACAAGGTGGTGGCGGAGGTTCCCGCCCCGGTCGGCGTCCAGGACGCCCCGGCCCGCGCGATGATCTTCGACTCGGTCTACGACTCCTACCGGGGCGTGGTCACGTACGTACGAGTCATCGACGGGCAGCTCAACAAGCGCGAGCGCATCCGGATGATGTCCACCAACGCCACGCACGAGCTGCTGGAGATCGGGACCAACTCGCCGGAGATGCTCTCCGCCGACGGCCTCGGTGTCGGCGAGGTGGGCTACATCATCACCGGCGTGAAGGACGTCCGTCAGTCCAAGGTCGGTGACACCATCACCACCCTGCACAAGGGCGCGACCGAGGCCCTCGGCGGGTACAAGGACCCCAAGCCGATGGTGTTCTCGGGCCTGTATCCCCTCGACGGGTCGGACTACCCCGAGCTGCGGGACGCCCTCGACAAGCTCCAGCTCAACGATGCCGCGCTGGTCTACGAGCCGGAGACCTCCGCCGCCCTCGGCTTCGGTTTCCGCGTGGGCTTCCTCGGCCTGCTGCACCTCGACGTGATCCGTGAGCGCCTGGAGCGCGAGTTCGGACTCGACCTCATCGCCACCGCGCCCAACGTGGTCTACCGCGTGGTCATGGAGGACGGCGCCGAGCACACGGTCACCAACCCGAGCGAGTTCCCCGAGGGCAAGATCGACGACGTGTACGAGCCCGTCGTACGCGCCACGATCCTCGCGCCCTCCGAGTTCATCGGGTCGATCATGGAGCTGTGCCAGACCCGGCGCGGAACCCTGCTCGGCATGGACTACCTGTCCGAGGACCGGGTCGAGATCCGCTACACGCTTCCGCTCGCGGAGATCGTCTTCGACTTCTTCGACCAGCTGAAGTCCAAGACGCGCGGCTACGCCTCGCTCGACTACGAGCCCACCGGCGAGCAGGCCTCCAGCCTGGTCAAGGTCGACATCCTGCTGCACGGCGACAAGGTGGACGCCTTCTCGGCGGTCACGCACAAGGACGCGGCGTACGCGTACGGCGTGCGGCTGGTCGCCAAGCTGCGGGAGCTCATCCCGCGGCAGGCCTTCGAGGTGCCGATCCAGGCCGCCATCGGCTCCCGGGTCATCGCCCGCGAGACCATCCGCGCCATCCGCAAGGACGTCCTCGCCAAGTGCTACGGCGGTGACATCTCCCGTAAGCGGAAGCTGCTGGAGAAGCAGAAGGAGGGCAAGAAGCGGATGAAGATGGTGGGTTCCGTGGAGGTTCCGCAGGAGGCCTTCATCGCGGTGCTGAGCAGTGATGACAGTGCGGGATCGGGCAAGGGCAAGAAGTAATCGTGGGTAACTGCGGGTAACCGTGTCCTGCCCGGCGAAATCCGGCGCAACGGGGGCCCGTCGTGCGAAAGTGCGACGGGCCCCTACGCGTGCGTAGCGTCGCTCTCTGTAGGAAGTGACAGGCCGCGGCCTCTTACGCACCGGCCGGTCGGGCTTTAACCTGATCCCCTGCTCGATAGTTACTCGCGAGTTAAACAACAGCCGCAATTGAGCCAGCCGCACCGTCGCGGGGCCCCGGAGGATGTCGTGAGCGACACACAGACCCTGATCGAGAACCGCCCGCCGACCGTGGCGGCCCTCTTCCTGGAGCGCGTGGCGGCCACACCGGACGCGGAGGCATACCGCTATCCCGTGCCTCCGGCCTCCGGTGAGGGGCCAGACGACTGGAAGTCGTTGACCTGGGGCCAGGCCGCCGAGCGGGTCTACGCCATCGCCGCCGGCCTGATCGAACTGGGGGTGGGGTCGGAGCAGCGGGTCGCGCTCGCCTCCTCCACCCGGGTCGAGTGGATCCTCGCCGACCTGGGCATCCTGTGCGCCGGGGCGGCCACCACCACGGTCTATCCGCAGACCAACGCCGACGAGTCCGCCTTCATCCTCGCCGACTCGGACAGCCGGGTGCTGATCGCCGAGGACGCGGCCCAGGTCGCCAAGGCGCGCGAGAAGCGCGGTGAGCTGCCCGACCTCACCCATGTCGTCGTCATCGACCCGGCCGGCGTCGAGACCGACGACTGGGTGCTCACGCTCGCCGAGCTGGAGCAGCGCGGTGCCGCGTACCTGGAGAAGAACCCGGACCTGATCAAGGAGCGGGTCGGCGCGATCACCAAGGACCAGCTCGCGACGCTCATCTACACCTCCGGCACCACCGGCCGCCCCAAGGGCGTCCGCCTGCCCCACGACAACTGGTCGTACATGGCGAAGGCCACCGCCGCGACCGGGCTGATCAGCGCCGACGACGTGCAGTACCTGTGGCTGCCGCTCGCGCACGTCTTCGGCAAGGTGCTCACCTCCGGCCAGATCGAGGTGGGACACGTCACCGCCGTCGACGGCCGGGTCGACAAGATCATCGAGAACCTGCCGGTCGTCGAGCCGACGTACATGGCGGCCGTGCCGCGCATCTTCGAGAAGGTCTACAACGGGGTCGCGGCCAAGGCCCGGGCCGGCGGCGGCGCCAAGTACAAGATCTTCCAGTGGGCCGCGGACGTCGCCCGCGAGTACGCGAAGGTCACCCAGGACAACTTCCGGCGCACCGGTACGGCCTCGGCGCCGTTCGGCCTGAGCGCCCGGCACAAGGTCGCCGACGCCCTGGTCTTCTCCAAGATCCGCGAGGCCTTCGGCGGCAACCTGCGCGCCTGCGTCTCCGGCTCCGCCGCCCTCGCGCCCGACATCGGCTACTTCTTCGCCGGCGCCGGCATCCACATCCTCGAGGGCTACGGCCTCACCGAGTCCTCCGCGGCCTCCTTCGTGAACCCGGGCGAGGCCTACCGCACCGGCACGGTCGGCAAGCCGCTGCCCGGCACCGAGGTGCGGATCGCGGACGACGGCGAGATCCTGCTGCGCGGCCCCGGCATCATGGAGGGCTACCACGGGCTGCCCGAGAAGACCGCCGAGGTCCTGGAGTCCGACGGCTGGTTCCACACGGGTGACATCGGCGAGCTGTCGCCCGACGGCTACCTGCGGATCACCGACCGCAAGAAGGACCTCATCAAGACGTCCGGCGGCAAGTACATCGCGCCCGCCGAGGTCGAGGGGCAGTTCAAGGCGGTGTGCCCGTACGTCTCGAACATCCTCGTGCACGGCGCCGACCGGAACTTCTGCACCGCGCTCATCGCGCTCGACGAGCCGTCGATCCTCGACTGGGCGAAGGACAACGGGCTGGCGGACAGGTCGTACGCCGACGTCGTCGCCGCGCCCGCGACGGTCGCCCTCGTCGAGGGATACGTCAAGGAACTCAACGAGGGCCTGCAGCGCTGGCAGACGATCAAGAAGTTCCGGCTGCTGCCCCGGGACCTCGACGTCGAGCACGGCGAGATCACGCCGAGCCTGAAGCTGAAGCGGCCGGTGGTCGAGCGGGAGTACAAGTACCTGATCGAGGAGATGTACGCGGGCTCGCGCGAGGCGTAGAAGGCGGCGGGGGACCGCCGGTGACCGTCCGTCCGTCGTGGCCCGTCGCGCGGTTCCCCGCGCCGCGGGTCAGGACGGGCGTCCCCGGCTCACCAGGTGGCGCAGTTCCCTGATCTGCGCGCGCATCGCCGTCAGGTCCGGAGGATCGCTGCCGGCCAGCCGGTCCTCCAGCTCCGCCAGCAGGATGCCTATCTCGCCGTTCTCCCCGTGCTGCCGGGACAGCAGGCGTTCGAGTTGGCGGCTCTTGCGGTGCAGTTCGAGGAAGACGCTGACCTTGGCCCTGAGCACCCAGGGGTCGAAGGGCTTGGTCAGATAGTCGGCGGCGCCGGTCGCGTAGCCGCGGAAGGCGTAGCCGGAGTCGTCCTCGGCACCGGTCAGGAAGATGATCGGGACGTCCTTGGTCTGGTCGAGCCGTTTGATGTTGGCGGCGGTCTCGAAGCCGTCCATGCCCGGCATGCGGACGTCGAGCAGCACCAGGGCGAACCGCCGGCGCAGCAGCGCCTTCATCGCCTCCTCGCCCGAACGTGCGCGGACGAGCGGCTCGTTGAGGGACCCCAGGACGGCCTCCAGCGCGATCAGGTTGTCCTCCATGTCGTCGACCAGGAGGATGCTGGCGCGCTCGTCGGTCGTTTCCTCAGCGCTCATGGTGACTGTGCCTCATTCAGTCGTCGGCGGAACCGCGGCTTCCGCCGCCGGATCCGGTTCCGGGGCCCCGGTGGTGTCGTCGTCGGGGCCCTCGGGGTCCAGCAGGGAGCAGACGACGGTCAGCAGCTGGTCGACGTCCACCGGCTTGGGTACGTAGTCGTTGGCGCCGCGCGCGATCGACTTCTCGCGGTCTCCGGGCATCGCCTTCGCCGTCAGCGCGACGATGGGCAGACCCGTCCAGCGCGGGGCGCGGCGGATGGCGGCGATGGTCTCGTAGCCGTCCATCTCCGGCATCATGATGTCCATCAGGACGAGTTCGACGTCCGGGTTGCGCTCCAGGGTCTCGATGCCCTCACGGCCGTTCTCGGCGTAGAGGACCGGCATGCCGACGCGGCCCAGGACGTGGGTGAGCGCGAAGACGTTGCGGATGTCGTCGTCCACGATCAGCACCCGCCGGCCGGGCAGTACCCGGCCCGCGCGCCCCGCTTTCCACGCCTCCAGCTTGGTGGGCGCCGGCCAGGAGTCGTACGTGTCGTGGGTGGCCGGGAAGGACCCGGCGGACAGCTCGTCCGGCACCGGCAGGGGGCGTTCCTCGGGGGCCGGGCCGGTCGCCGAGTGGCCGGGGCTCACGATCGGGACGTACAGGGTGAAGGTGGAGCCCTTGCCCGGATCGCTCTCGGCGACGATACGGCCGCCGAGGAGCCCCGCGATCTCCCGGCTGATGGACAGGCCGAGACCGGTACCGCCGTACTTGCGGTTCGTCGTGCCGTCGGCCTGCTGGAACGCTTCGAAGATCACCGGGAGTTTCTCCCGCGCGATACCGATGCCGGTGTCGGAGACGGCGAAGGCGACCACCTCGCCGCTGTCGCGCACGTACGGGTTCTCGGGGTCCTTGACCCGGTTGACCCGCAGTTCGACCCGGCCGGTCGCGGTGAACTTGATCGCGTTGGACAGGAGGTTGCGCAGGATCTGCTGGAGGCGCTGCTCGTCCGAGTACATCTCGCGCGGTACGTCCTCGCCGACCGCCACCTCGAAGGCGAGCCCCCGGTCGAGGGTGAGCGGGCGGAAGGTGGCGTGGACGTAGTCGAGCAGCTTGATGAGCGGCAGCCGCTTGGGGCGTACGTCCATCCGGCCCGCCTCGATCTTGGACAGGTCGAGGATGTCGTTGATCAGCTGGAGCAGGTCCGAGCCGGAGCGGTGGATCGTGGTCGCGAACTGCACCTCCTGGTCCGAGAGGCGGCCGTCGGGGTTGTCCGAGAGCAGCCTCGCCAGGATCAGCAGCGAGTTCAGCGGGGTGCGCAGTTCGTGGGACATGTTGGCCAGGAACTCCGACTTGTACTGCGAGGAGGTCGCCAACAAGGCCGCCTTCTCCTCCAGCTCGGCGTTCGACCGCTGCAACTCCGCCTGCTGCTTCTGGAGTTCGTCGGAACGCTCCTGGAGCTGCATGGCCAGCCGCTGGGACTCGCCGAGCAGGGACTCCGTGCGGGAGTTGGCGATGATCGTGTTGATCGCGACCCCGATGGTGTTCACGAACTGGTCGAAGAAGGCGAGGTGGACGTCCGAGAAGCGGGAGAAGGACGCCAGCTCGATCACGCCGAGAAGTTTGTCCTCGAACAGGATCGGGATGATGACGACGCTGCTCGGGGCGGCCTCGCCGAGCCCACTGTTGATCTTGATGTAGCCCGGCGGGGCCTCCTCCACCAGGATCCGCTTCTTCTCCCGGGCGGCCTGCCGGACCAGCCCGTGCACCGGCATGCCCCCGGTGTCGACGGTCGCGCTCTGCGCCGAGCCGTACCCGGCGATGAACGCCAGCCCCTTCGCGGGGACGGCCGTGCGCAGCGAGGAGCCGTCCTCGTCGGGGTCTGCCAGGAAGAAGGCGCCGTACTGCGCGTTCACCAGCGGGGTCAGCTCACGCAGGATCAGGTCGGCGACCTCCATCAGGTCGCGGTGGCCCTGCATCAGGGCCGCGAGCCGGGCGAGGTTGGACTCCAGCCAGTCCTTCGCGCGGGTCGTCTCGCGGAGGTTGGCCACCATCAGGTTGATGTTGTCCTTCAGCTCCGTGACCTCGCCCTGCGTCTCCACGGTGATCGAGCGGGACATGTCGCCCTGGGCCACGGCGGAGGCGACCTCGGCGATCGCGCGGACCTGCGTGGTCAGGTTCAGGGCGAGCTCGTTGACGTTGGTCGTCAGGCGCTTCCAGGTGCCGTAGACGCCCTCGACCCTCGCCTGGCCGCCCAGCTGACCCTCGCTGCCCACCTCGCGGGCCACACGCGTGACCTCGGACGAGAAGGAGGACAGCGTGTCGACCATCGTGTTGATGGTGGTCTTCAGCTCCAGGATCTCGCCGCGCGCGTCCACGTCGATCTTCTTCGACAGGTCGCCCTGCGCCACGGCGGTCGCCACCTGGGCGATGTTGCGGACCTGCGACGTCAGGTTGTCCGCCATGTAGTTGACGTTGTCCGTCAGGTCCCGCCAGACGCCCGAGACGCCGAGCACCTGGGCCCGGCCGCCGAGCCGACCGTCGGTGCCGACCTCGCGGGCCACGCGCGTCACCTCGTCGGCGAAGGCGCGCAGCTGCTCCACCATCGTGTTGACGGTGTCCTTCAGCTCGAGGATCTCGCCGCGGGCGTCGACCGTGATCTTCTTGGACAGGTCGCCGTTGGCCACCGCGGTCGTCACCTGGGCGATGTTGCGCACCTGCGACGTCAGGTTCAGCGCCATGAAGTTGACGTTGTCCGTCAGGTCCTTCCAGACCCCGCTGACGCCTCTGACCTGTGCCTGACCGCCGAGGTTGCCCTCGGTGCCGACCTCGCGGGCGACCCGGGTGACCTCGTCGGCGAAGGCGGAGAGCTGGTCGACCATCGTGTTGATCGTGGACTTCAGCTCCAGGATCTCGCCCTTCGCCTCCACCGTGATCTTCTTGCCGAGGTCGCCCTGGGCGACGGCGGTGGAGACCAGCGCGATGTTGCGGACCTGCGAGGTCAGGTTGTCCGCCATGAAGTTGACGTTGTCGGTGAGGTCCTTCCAGACCCCGGAGACCCCCCGGACCTGGGCGCGGCCGCCGAGGTTGCCCTCGGTGCCGACCTCGCGGGCCACGCGGGTGACCTCGTCGGCGAAGGCGGAGAGCTGGTCGACCATCGTGTTGATGGTGGACTTCAGCTCCAGGATCTCGCCCTGTGCGTCGACCGTGATCTTCTGGCTGAGGTCGCCGTTGGCCACCGCGGTCGTCACCTGGGCGATGTTGCGGACCTGGGAGGTCAGGTTCGAGGCCATGAAGTTGACGTTGTCGGTGAGGTCCTTCCAGACCCCGGACACGCCCCGCACCTGCGCCCGGCCGCCCAACTGGCCCTCGGTGCCGACCTCGCGGGCGACCCGGGTGACCTCGTCGGCGAAGGCGGAGAGCTGCTCGACCATCGTGTTCACGGTCAGCTTCAGTTCGAGCAGTTCACCGGTCGCCTCCACGGTCACCGTCCGGGTCAGGTCGCCGCGGGCCACCGCCGTGGTCACCAGCGCGATGTCCCGCACCTGGGCCGTCAGCCGGGACGCCATGGTGTTGACCGCCTCGGTCACCGCCCGCCAACTCCCCGACAGACCCTGCACCTTGGCCCGCCCGCCGAGCCGCCCCTCGGTGCCGACCTCGCGCGCGACCCGGGTCACCTCGCCGGTGAACAGCGACAACTGGTCGACCATCTTGTTCACGGCCCGCCCGAGGTGGCGCAGGTCGCCGCGTAACTGCCGGCTCCCGTCGTGCAGGTCGACCCGCTGGGTCAGGTCACCGCCGGCCACCGCGTCGAGCACGCGCGTGGCGTTCGCCGCCGGGGCCACCAGGGCGTCGAGCAGTTGGTTCACGTCGTTGACCCGGGAGGTCCAGCCGCCCTGGCCGGGGCTCGCCGAAAGCCGTTCGTCGAGCCGGCCGTAGCGCACCAGCTCCCGCTTCACCCGCTGCGACTCGGAGTTGAAGTGCACGCTCCGGTCCATGATCTGGTTGAAGACGGCGGTGAGTTCGGCGACCATCCCGTGGCCGGATTCCGGCACTTTCGTGAAGTCACCGTCTCGGGCGGCGGTCATCGCGGCGAGCAGAGGACGCAGATCGGATGCTCGAATATGAACGTCGTTCTGTCCGTCTTCGAGCACATGCGTAGCACTGTTCTCACTCATGGCGGCCCACTTCGGTAACTCGGCGCTTATGGGCGGGGCCAGTCTGTCACTCTGTCGCCATCGACTGAGGTGTATTCGTCCGAACCGTTCGGGGAGCTGTCCATGGGGGCCATTCCGGCGCAACGGGAGACCGCCGCCCGTGCCTCTGATGTGCCTGGGAGCGAGAGCGCGGCTCACACCGGCGCGCCCGCGCAAGCCTCCGACGCGCCCGCGCACGACACGGATGCGCCCGCGCACGAAGGTGAGGGTGCGGTGTCCGGGAAGGACGGTGCCGCGTCCGCGCACGAGGGTGCGGTGTCCGGGATTGACGGCGCCGCGTCCGCGTACGAAGGTGCGGCGTCTGCCCACGAGGGCGCCGCGTCCGCGTACGCGGGTGCCGCGTCCCGGTACGACGGTGCCGCGCCCGGACGGAACCGTCCGCACGACGAAGCCTCCGCGGGACGCGAAGCACCAGGGTCACGGGAGGTACCGGCGTCACGGGAAGTACCCGCCTCACGCGAAGCGTCCGCGCAACCCCCCGTCCGCGCCGAGGCGCAGGCCGCGCTGTCCGGTAGTCCGGATGCGCCGGGCGTCGCCCGTGCGCTCGTGCGGGCCGCGCTCACCGAGTGGGCCGAGCGGGGCCTGCCCGGTACACAGCACCTCACCGGCCGTCTCGCCGACGACGCCGTGGTGGCCGTCAGTGAACTCGTCACCAACGCCGTCGTGCACGCGGGTACCGACGTCGAGCTCGGCTGGCGGCTGGAGGCGGACACCGGTGCCCTCGTCGTCGAGGTCGCCGACCACCACCCCTCCCGCGCTCCGCGCGGCGCCGACCCCGAACCGCCGTACGAGACACCGGAGTACGGGCGCGGCCTGCGGCTCGTGGCCGCGCTCGCCGAGTCTTGGGGCATCACCTACCGCACGGGCGCCAAGACGGTGTGGGCGCGGCTGCCCGCCGAGGGACGGACGGCAGGCGACGCGAAGGTGGCGTACGTCGGCGAACGGGCGCTACGGCGTGGCCTGCACGTCGCCGGCATCCTCGCGCCGGAACCGCTGCGCGCCGAGCAGGACCGGGAATGGCTCGACCGCGGCGCCCTGTCGTTCCTCGCCGAGGCCTCCGACCTGCTCGCCGGACAGCTCGACGAGAACCTGGTCGCCGCCCTCGCCGGACAGCTGATCGTGCCGCGGCTGGCCGACTGGTGCGCGGTGTGGATGGAGGACGAGGTCATGGGGCGCTGGGGGTCGCCCGGCTCGGGCGAGGCCGAGGGCTCGGGAGGCTGGGGAGAGAGCGGCGGGTTCGCCCCCGGGCCGCGGCTGGCCCGCGTCTGGCACGGCAGCGAGAACCGGATCGAGGAGCTGCGCCGGGCCCTGGAGAAGGACCCGCCGGGCCCGCCCGACGGCTTACGCTCCGGCCCCGTCCCCTTCCCGTGGCCCGGTGAGGCGCTCGGCCCGCACGGAACCCACGGCTCCGCGCTCGCCTACCGGCTCATCGCCGGGGGCCGCCCGCTGGGCACCCTGGTCATCGGTCGGGCGGGCCTGCTGCGCTTCCCCGACGAGATCACCGGCCTCGTCGAGGACCTCGGTCGCCGGGTGGCGCTCGCCATCGGCGCGGCCCGCCAGTACGCCCGGCAGGCCACCATCAGTGCCGTGCTCCAGCGAGGGCTGCTGCCCGGGGCCGTGGCGGAGATACCCGGGATGCGCAGCGCCCTGGTCTACGAGCCGTGCGACAAGGGCGGACCGAGCGGCGACTTCTACGACCTCTTCCCGGGGGGCGACGGCCGTTGGTGCTTCGCCCTGGGCGACGTCCAGGGCAAGGGTCCCGAGGCCGCGGTCGTCATCGGCCTCGCCAGGCCCTGGCTGCGGCTGCTGGCCCGCGAGGGCTACCGCGTCGCGGACGTCCTCGACCGCCTCAACCAGCTGCTCCTCGACGACGCGACCGAGGCGGCGGACGCGGCGGCCCGCGCGCTGGTGGCCGCCGGCGGCGGCCCGGTCCATCCCGGCGACGGGCCCCAGAACCGTTTCCTCTCGCTCCTCTACGGCGAGCTGGTCCCCTTCGAGGGCGGGGTGCGCTGCACCCTCGCCTCCGCCGGGCATCCGCTGCCGCTGCTCCTCGGCGCGGCCGGCGAGGTCTCCGCGGCCGCGCGGCCGCAGACCCTCCTCGGAGTGGTCGAGGACGAGACGTACACCAGCGAGACGTTCGTGCTGCGCCCCGGCGACAGCCTGCTGTGCGTGACCGACGGCGTCACGGAGCGCCGCTCGGGCTCGCGCCAGTTCGACGACGGGGACGGCCTCGCGGCGGCGCTCACGGGCTGCGCCGGGCTGAGCGCCCAGCTGATCGCGGAGCGCATCAAGCACCTGGTGCACGACTTCGGCGCGCGGCCACCGGAGGACGACCTCGCGCTCCTGGTACTCCAGGCCGAGTGACGACGGCGCCGCATGCTGCCGCTGCCGCTGCCGCTGCCGCTGCCGCTGCCGCTGCCGCTGCCGCTGCCCGCGCGGACGGCTGCGTCTCGGCTCCGGCATCGGAGCCCGCCGTACCGGCCGTACCAAGGCGACCGCCCCGTCCGGCGGCCCTCCGGTGTCGGTCGGGACGGGAACGCCGGCGGGTGCTGGACAATGGAGGGCATGCCTTCCGCACTCCCCGACGGTGAGCCCGTCCCCGACGACGGCGCGCTGCCCGCGACCGCGCTCGCCGGGTCCGCCGACCGCCCCCTCGGGTTCTATCTGCACGTCCCCTACTGCGCGACCCGCTGCGGCTACTGCGACTTCAACACCTACACGGCGACGGAGCTGCGCGGCACGGGCGGGGTCCTCGCCTCCCGCGACAACTACGCGGACACCGTGATCGACGAGATCCGCCTGGCCCGCAAGATCCTCGGTGACGACCCGCGCCCGGTCCGTACGGTCTTCGTCGGCGGCGGTACGCCCACCCTGCTGGCCGCCGGCGACCTCGTACGGATGCTGCGGTCGATCCGCGAGGAGTTCGGGCTGGCCGAGGACGCGGAGGTGACGACGGAGGCGAACCCGGAGTCGGTCGACCCGTCGTATCTCGCGGCCCTGCGGAACGGCGGCTTCAACCGGATCTCCTTCGGCATGCAGAGCGCGAAGCAGCACGTGCTGGACATCCTGGACCGCACGCACACGCCGGGGCGCCCCGAGGCGTGCGTGGCGGAGGCCCGTGCGGCGGGCTTCGAGCACGTGAACCTCGACCTGATCTACGGCACCCCCGGCGAGTCCGACGACGACTGGCGGGCCTCGCTGGAGGCGGCGCTCGGCGCCGGGCCCGACCACGTCTCGGCGTACGCCCTGATCGTCGAGGAGGGCACCGGGCTCGCCCGCCGTATCCGCCGGGGCGAGGTCCCCATGACGGACGACGACGTCCACGCCGACCGCTACCTGATCGCCGAGGAACTGCTGTCGGCGGCCGGCTACGACTGGTACGAGGTGTCGAACTGGGCGACCTCGGACGCGGGCCGCTGCCTGCACAACGAGCTCTACTGGCGCGGCGCCGACTGGTGGGGCGCGGGTCCCGGCGCCCACAGCCACGTGGGCGGGGTGCGCTGGTGGAACGTGAAGCATCCGGGGGCGTACGCGGCCGCGCTGGCGTCGGGGCGCTCACCCGGCGCCGGGCGCGAGGTCCTCTCCGCGGAGGACCGGCGCGTGGAGCGGATCCTGCTGGAGCTGCGGCTGCGGGAGGGCGTTCCGCTGTCGCTCCTGCACGAGCGGGGGCTCGCCGCGGCGGGCCGGGCGCTGTCCGACGGACTGCTGCAGCGGCGGCCGTACGACGAGGGTGCCGCGGTCCTCACCCTGCGCGGGCGGCTGCTGGCGGACGCGGTGGTCAGGGACCTGGTGGACTGATACCGGGTCCGATCGACGCCTGGCGGACCGACGTCTGGTGGACTGATACCGGGTCCGCTCGACACCTGGCGGACCGACGTCTGGCGGACCGACACCCGGTGGAGTGACCTGAGCGGGGCTGTCGCGGGGCGGTCGGTCGCCCCGCCGCTCCGAACCCGGGGGCCGCCGCCCCGGACTCACGCTTCGGCCCTGGACGGGCCTCGTCCTCGAGCGCCGGACGGGCTAGGAATGCGGCGCGGTCACGAAGTCGATCAGTTCCTCGACCCGGCCCAGCAGTTCCGGCTCCAGGTCCCGGTACGAGTGGACCCGGGACAGGATGTGCTGCCAGGCCGCACCCGTGTTCTCGGGCCAGCCCAGTGCCCGGCACACGCCCGTCTTCCAGTCCTGACCACGCGGGACACGGGGCCACGCCGTGATGCCCAGCGCCGACGGCTTCACCGCCTCCCAGACGTCGATGTACGGGTGGCCGACGACCAGCGCGTGGTCGCTGGTCACCGACGCGGCGATACGTGACTCCTTGCTGCCCGGCACCAGGTGGTCCACCAGGACGCCCAGGCGGGCGTCCGGGCCCGGCGCGAAGTCGGCCACGACGGCGGGCAGGTCGTCGACGCCCTCCAGGTACTCGACCACCACGCCCTCGATGCGCAGGTCGTCGCCCCACACCCGCTCGACCAGTTCGGCGTCGTGCCGGCCCTCGACGTAGATGCGCCCGGCGCGGGCCACGCGCGCGCGTGCGCCGGGGACGGCGACCGAACCGGAGGCGGTGCGGGAGGGCCGTACCGGAGCCTGTCCGGTGGGGCGTACGAGCGTCACCACGCGGCCCTCCAGGAGGAAGCCGCGCGGCTCCATCGGGAACACCCGGTGCTTTCCGAAACGGTCCTCCAGGGTGACCGTGCCGGCCTCGCAGCGGACCACCGCGCCGCAGAAGCCGGTCCCCGGCTCCTCCACCACGAGACCCGGTTCCGCCGGCACCTCGGGCGCGGGCTTGGGCTTCTTCCACGGCGGGGTCAGGTCCGGAGAGTACAGACGGCGCCGCGGGCCCGAAGGACCCTCGTCGGAGGGGTGGTGGCGGGAGACGGGTGGGAGCATTCGGATGACGATAGGAGAAGGCGTCCCGAAGCCGCTACGACGGCCCCCGCGACACGCCGAAACGGGCCGCCAGGGCGTCCCGCTGCGCCCGCACGAACGACGCGTCCACGGCGGCGCCGTGGCCGGGCACGTACAGCGCGTCCTCGCCGCCGAGGCCCAGCAGCCGGTCGAGGGCGTCGGGCCAGCGCGACGGTACGGCGTCGGGTCCCGCCTGCGGCTCTCCGGACTCCTCGACCAGGTCGCCGCAGAAGACGACCTCCGGGTCGCCTGGCACCAGCACCACCAGGTCGTGGGCCGTGTGACCGGGGCCCACGTTCGCCAGCAGGACCTGCCGGCCGCCCAGGTCGAGGGTCCACTCGCCGCTGACGTGGTGCCGGGGCGGGGCGAGGGCGTCCACCGCCGCGCCCGCCGCCCGCTCGTCCAGCCCGTTGCGCACCGCGTCCGCGCGCAGCTCCGCCCGGCCCGCGTGGGCGAGCACCGTGTCGACGCCCACCGCGCCGAACACCTCCGCGTCCGCGAACGCGGCCGCCCCGAAGACGTGGTCGAAGTGGGGATGGGTGAGCGCGAGATGGGTCACATCTCCGCCGGCCAGCTCCGCCGCCCGGGCCCGCAGCCGGCCGCCCTCCTCGAGGCTGGACCCGGCGTCCACCATCAGGGCCGCGCCCGCCCCGACGACCAGTCCCGCCGTGCAGTCCCATCCCGGCAGCCTGCACCGCCCGACCCCGGACGCCAGCCGCTCCCACCCCAGCTCTTCCCAAGTCACCGTCATACCGCGACGCTAGGCCCTGTCTCCGCGTTCCCGCCCGCCCGGGGCGGGACAACGGGTGGGTGACGCCATGACGGGCCCTGTCGTCGTCTTCCCGCCGGGCGGCCGGCGCGGACCTGTCGGGCGCCGCGCGGACCCGCTCGGCACCGAGCCGTGCGACCGGCCTTGCCCGGGGTGCACCCCCCGGCCGTACACTGGGCCGGGAGTGCTGGCACTCGAACGGACAGAGTGCCAGGAATGGTCCGGGGGACGACATCTGGAGGTGAGCGCGGTGCTGAGTGAACGCAGGCTCAAGGTGTTGCGCGCCATCGTCCAGGACTACGTGGGCACCGAGGAGCCGGTCGGCTCGAAGGCGCTCACCGAGCGACACAGTCTCGGCGTGTCCCCGGCCACCGTCCGCAACGACATGGCCGCCCTCGAGGACGAGGGGTACATCGCCCAGCCGCACACCAGCGCCGGGCGCATCCCCACCGACAAGGGCTACCGGCTGTTCGTCGACAAGCTCGCGGGGGTCAAGCCCATGACCGCGCCCGAGCGGCGCGCCATCCAGAACTTCCTCGACGGCGCGGTCGACCTCGACGACGTCGTGGCGCGCACCGTGCGGCTGCTCGCCCAGCTCACCCGGCAGGTCGCCGTCGTGCAGTACCCGTCGCTGACCCGCTCGACCGTGCGGCACGTCGAACTGCTCGCGCTCGCCCCCGCCCGGCTGATGCTCGTGCTGATCACGGACACGGGCCGGGTCGAGCAGCGGATGGTGGACGCCCCGGCGCCCTTCGGGGAGGCCTCGCTCGCGGATCTGCGGGCGCGGCTCAACAGCCGGGTGGCGGGCCGCCGCTTCAGTGACGTCCCGCGGCTCGTGGAGGACCTCCCGGAGGGCTTCGACGCCGAGGACCGCGGTACGGTCACGACGGTGCTCTCCACCCTCCTGGAGACGCTCGTCGAGGAGAACGAGGAGCGGCTGATCATCGGCGGGACCGCCAATCTGACCCGCTTCGGACATGACTTCCCCCTCACCATCCGGCCCGTCCTGGAGGCGCTGGAGGAGCAGGTCGTGCTTCTCAAGTTGCTTGGCGAGGCGGGGGATTCGGGCATGACCGTACGCATCGGTCACGAGAACGCCTATGAGGGACTCAACTCCACTTCTGTGGTGTCGGTCGGTTACGGTTCGGGCGGCGAGGCAGTAGCCAAGCTCGGCGTGGTCGGACCGACCCGCATGGATTACCCGGGAACGATGGGAGCGGTACGCGCAGTGGCACGGTACGTCGGACAGATCCTGGCGGAGTCGTAGGTGGCCACGGACTACTACGCCGTTCTCGGCGTGCGCCGTGACGCGTCGCAGGAAGAGATCAAGAAGGCCTTCCGGCGGCTCGCTCGCGAGCTGCACCCGGACGTCAACCCGGACCCGAAGACCCAGGAGCGGTTCAAGGAGATCAACGCCGCCTACGAGGTGTTGTCGGATCCGCAGAAGAAGCAGGTCTACGACCTCGGCGGCGACCCCCTCTCGCAGGCGGGCGGCGCCGGCGCGGGCGGCTTCGGGGCCGGGGGCTTCGGGAACTTCTCGGACATCATGGACGCGTTCTTCGGTACGGCGTCCCAGCGGGGCCCGCGCTCGCGCACGCGGCGCGGCCAGGACGCGATGATCCGGCTGGAGATCGAGCTCGACGAGGCGGCCTTCGGCACCACGAAGGACATCCAGGTCGACACGGCGATCGTCTGCACCACCTGCAACGGTGAGGGCGCGGCGCCGGGCACCTCCGCCCAGACGTGTGACATGTGCCGCGGACGCGGTGAGGTGTCGCAGGTCACGCGGTCCTTCCTCGGCCAGGTCATGACCTCGCGGCCGTGCCCGCAGTGCCAGGGTTTCGGCACCGTGGTCCCCACTCCGTGTCCGGAGTGCGCGGGCGACGGGCGGGTGCGCTCGCGTCGGACGCTGACGGTGAAGATCCCCGCCGGTGTCGACAACGGCACCCGCATCCAGCTCGCGGGCGAGGGCGAGGTCGGCCCCGGCGGCGGTCCCGCCGGCGACCTCTACGTCGAGATCCACGAGCTGCCGCACTCGACCTTCCAGCGGCGCGGCGACGACCTGCACTGCACGGTCACCATCCCGATGACGGCGGCCTCCCTCGGCACCAAGGTGCCGCTGGAGACCCTCGACGGGATGGAGGAGGTCGACATCCGTCCGGGCACCCAGTCCGGCCAGTCGATCCCGCTGCACGGGCGTGGCATCACGCACCTGCGCGGCGGCGGACGCGGCGACCTGATCGTCCACGTCGAGGTCATGACCCCGAGCAAGCTGGACCCGGAGCAGGAGCGGCTGCTGCGGGAGCTCGCCAAGCTGCGCGGCGAGGAGCGGCCGACCGGGCAGTTCCAGCCGGGTCAGCAGGGGCTGTTCTCGCGGCTCAAGGACGCCTTCAACGGTCGTTGACCAAGGCCGTCCGGACCCGGATGCCGGTGGCCTATGCCGGGCGGAAGGCCGGATTCGGACTTGTTCGGAGGACGTGACAACATGCCGTCATGTCCTCCGCACTGACCGATCTCTGCCCTCATCCGATCGTGCAGGCCCCCATGGCGGGCGGCGTCTCCGTACCGCAGCTCGCCGCCGCCGTGTCCGAGGCGGGCGGGCTGGGTTTCCTGGCCGCCGGGTACAAGACCGCGGACGGGATGTACGAGGACATCAAGCAGCTGCGGGGGCTCACCGGCCGCCCGTTCGGCGTGAACCTCTTCATGCCGCAGCCGGAGTACCCCGGTCCCGGCGCGGGCGGCACGGCCGGTCCGGCCCCCCACCCGCCGGCCACCGTGGACGTCTACGCCCACCAGCTGGCGGGCGAGGCCTCCTGGTACGAGACCGAGCTCGGTGACCCGGACAGCGGCCGCGACGACGGCTACGACGCCAAGCTCGCGGTGCTGCTGGACAACCCGGTGCCGGTGGTCTCCTTCCACTTCGGCGTCCCGGGCCCGGACACCCTGGAGTCCCTGCGCCGCGTCGGCACCCTCACCCTGGCCACCGCGACCACCGTGGAGGAGGCACTCGCCGTGCAGCGGGCGGGCGCCGACGCGGTGATCGCCCAGGGCGTGGAGGCGGGTGGCCACCAGGGCACCCACCGTGACCTCCCGGAGGCGGACGGCTCCGGCGTCGGACTGCTGTCGCTGGTCGCCCAGGTGTGCGAGACCGTGGACATACCGGTCGTCGCCGCCGGCGGCATCATGCGCGGCAGCCAGATCGCCGCCGTGCTCGCCGCGGGCGCCGTCGCGGCCCAGCTCGGCACGGCGTTCCTCGCCACCCCCGAGTCCGGCGCGAACGCCGTGCACAAGCAGGCGCTGACCAATCCGCTGTTCGTCCGCACCGAGCTGACCCGCGCCTTCTCGGGCCGGCCGGCCCGCGGTCTGGTCAACCGCTTCATGCGCGAGCACGGCCCGTACGCGCCCCCCGCCTACCCCGAGATCCACCACCTGACCTCGCCGCTGCGCAAGGCGGCCGCCAAGGCGGGCGACGCGCAGGGCATGGCGCTGTGGGCCGGGCAGGGCCACCGGATGGCCCGCGACCTGCCGGCGGGACGGCTCGTCGAGGTACTGGCCGCCGAACTCGACGCCGCCAGGACAGCGTTGTCGGTGTTCCCGGCGGCGGGCGGGGACCGATGACGGCCCCGGTGTTCGTGGTCGAGCACCTCCGCGCGGGCGACGGCGGAGAGTACGTCCTCGACGGCCCCGAGGGCCGGCACGCCGTCTCGGTGAAGCGGCTGCGGCCCGGGGAGACGGTCGTCCTCACGGACGGCGCCGGACGGTGGGCCGAGGGCGAGGTGACGGCCGCCGAGGGCAAGGACCGGCTGGTGCTGCACCTGACCGGTGTGTCCGAGGAACCGCCGCGGGAGCCCCGGATCACCGTCGTCCAGGCCCTCCCCAAGGGGGACCGGGGCGAGCTGGCCGTGGAGACGATGACCGAGACCGGCGTCGACGCGATCGTGCCGTGGGCCGCCGCCCGCTGCGTCACGCAGTGGAGGGGCGAGCGCGGCCTGAAGGCCCTCGCCAAGTGGCGCGCCACCGCCCGCGAGGCCGGCAAGCAGTCCCGCCGGGTCCGCTTCCCCGAGGTCGCGGACGCGTCGACGAGCAAGCAGGTTGCGGCACTTCTCGCCAAAGCCGACTTCGCCGCCGTACTGCACGAGGACCGGGAGTACGGCAGCGAACCGCTCGCGACGGCCGCACTTCCCGCCGAGGGTGAGATCGTGCTGGTCGTCGGGCCCGAGGGCGGTGTCTCGCCCGAGGAGCTGGCGCTGTTCGAGGAGGCCGGCGCGAAGGCGTACCGGCTGGGTCCCACCGTGCTGCGCACCTCGACCGCCGGAACGGCGGCGACCGCCCTGCTGCTCGGCCGTACCGGCCGCTGGTCCTGAATCCGGAGTGCACACAGTGGAACTCGCACAGGTACGCCTGCTCGTCACCGACTTCCCGGCCTGTTACCGCTTCTACGCCGAAGTCCTCGGCCTCAGACCGCAGTCGGGGGCGACGGCCGGGCCGTACGAGAAGTTCAGCCCGGCGGCCGGTTCGGCGGGCATCGCCCTCCAGGACCGGGCGATGATGGCCGAGGTGCTGGGCGAACTGGGCGACGAGGCGAGCGGCCACCGCTCCCTGGTCGTGCTGCGCGTGGACGACCTGGACACCTACTGCGCCGACCTCGCGACCCGCGGCGCGACCCTGCTGCGCGGCCCGGTCCTCATGACGGACCGTCTGCGGGTGGCCCATCTCAAGGACCCGGAGGGCAACCTCGTGGAACTCCAGGAGTGGTTGCTGCTGCTCGGCTGACCGCGGGGCGCACGCGGGCGTGGGAGTGGCCGTATGCGCCCTTCCGTGGCGGCGGGGTCAGTGGCAGGCTGCCTTCCATGGGGGCTTTGAGGCGGATTTGGCGTCGGCCACGGGGTCGGCGGGTGGCGGGCGCGGCCGTGTTCGCGGTGGTCGTCGTGGGCGGTGCGGCCGCCTGCGATCCGAACGGACTGAGTTCCGCGAGCGTGGCGTTCACGACCGACCAGACGGCGACGAAGCGGCTGGAGCGGCAGGACGTGAACGTGCGCTGGCTCACCTGCACCGCCTCCTACGACAGGAACGGGTCGACCTCCTCCGCGCCCTCGGCCACCGAGAACACCGTCGCGGCCGTCGACTGCAAGGGTGAGACGGACGGCGGGCAGGACATCACCGTCACCGGCAAGGTCACCCGCGCGGTCAACGGCGCCTGTGTGCGCGGCGATCTCACCGCCAAGGTGGGCGGCAGGGTGCGGTTCCACGTGGACGGGCTCGGCAACTGCGACGCCACGACCGCGCCGCGGGTGAACAACCCCGGCCAGGGACCCACCGCCACGGTGACCGTCACGCGGACCATCTGGTGCCAGACCGATCCGCAGTGCCGTCCCGTCGAGGGGAAGTGATCCGTTTCCCTGTGCGGAGCGGGCGGTCGCTGCATAGGGTGATCGCGTGACACAGTCGCCCACACCTGCCTACCTCCGCTTTCCCCACCTGCACGGCGAGTTGGTCGCCTTCACCGCCGAGGACGACGTCTGGCTCGCCCCCCTCGACGGCGGCCGCGCCTGGCGGGTCAGCGCCGACAACGTGCCGGTCACCCAGCCCCGCGTCTCGCCCGACGGGACGACCGTCGCCTGGACCTCCACCCGGGACGGCGCGCCCGAGGTGCACATCGCCCCGGTCGACGGCGGGCCGTCCAGGCGCCTGACCTACTGGGGCAGCTCCAAGACCCAGGTGCGCGGCTGGACCCCGGACGGGCAGGTCCTCGCGATCAGCACCCAGGGCCAGGCGAGCCTGCGCCGGACCTGGGCGCGTGCCGTCCCGCTCGACGGCGGACCCGCCACCACCCTGCCCTACGGCCCCGTGGGCGACGTCGCCCACGGACCGGCCCTGGTCCTGCTGTCGGCGCCCATGGGGCGCGAGGCCGCCTGGTGGAAGCGCTACCGGGGCGGCACGGCGGGCAAGCTGTGGATCGACCCCGACGGTGAGGGTGAGTTCGTCCGGCTGCACGCCGACCTCGACGGCAACATCGAGTACCCGGTGTGGGCGGGGGAGAGGATCGCCTTCCTGTCCGACCACGAGGACGTCGGAGCGCTGTACTCCTCCCTCGCCGACGGGTCCGACCTGCGGCGGCACACCCCCCTCGAGGGGTTCTACGCCCGGCACGCGGCCGGCGACGGCACCCGGATCGTGTACGCGTCCGCCGGTGAACTGTGGCTGCTCGACGACCTCGACGGCGCCGAACCCCGCAGGCTGGACATCCGGCTCGGCGGCCAGCGCACCGACCGGCAGCCGTTCCCGGTCAACGCCGCCCGCTGGTTCGGCTCGGCCGCCCCCGACCACACCGCGCGCGGCAGCGCGGTCGCCGTCCGCGGTGCCGTCCACTGGGTCACCCACCGTTCCGGCCCGGCCCGCGCGCTCGCCGCCCAGCCCGGGGTCCGGGCCCGGCTGCCGCGCACCTTCCGCGCCGAGGGCGGGGAGTGGGTGGTGTGGGTGACGGACGCGGAGGGCGAGGACGCCCTGGAGTTCGCGCCCGCCACCGGTCTCGCGCCCGGCGCGACCCCGCGCCGGCTCGCCGCCGGACAGCTCGGCCGGGTCCTGGGCCTCGCCATGGCACCCGACGGCAGCCGCGCCGCCGTCGCCGCGCACGACGGACGCGTCCTGCTCGTCGAACGCGAGAGCGGCGAGGTCCGCGAGGTCGACCGCAGCGAGGACGGAGACGTGTCCGGGCTGGTCTTCTCACCCGACTCCGCATGGCTGGCCTGGTCGCACCCCGGCACCAACCCGCTGCGTCAGCTCCGGCTCGCCAACACCACCGACCTGTCGGTCACCGAGGCCACCCCGCTGCGCTTCAAGGACTACGCGCCCGCGTTCACCCTCGACGGCAAGCACCTCGCCTTCCTGTCGACCCGCTCCTTCGACCCCGTCTACGACGAGCACGTCTTCGACCTGGCGTTCGTGGAGGGTGTGCGCCCGCACCTGATCACCCTGGCCGCGACCACGCCGTCCCCCTTCGGACCGCAGCGGCACGGCCGCCCCTTCGAGGCGCCGGACAAGGACGAGACGCCGGACAGCGAGGGGACCCCCGCCACCCGCGTCGACCTGGAGGGTCTGGCCGACCGCCTCGTGCCGTTCCCGGTCGAGGCCGCCCGCTACTCCAACCTGCGCGCGGCCAAGGACGGCGTGCTGTGGCTGCGGCACCCCGTGCGCGGGGTGCTCGGGTCGTCCCGGGCCACCCCGGACGACCCGGACCCCAACACCGAGCTGGAGCGCTACGACCTCGCCCAGCAGCGCATCGAGCACCTCGCCGCCGACGCCGACCACTTCGCGGTCAGCGGCGACGGCAAACGTGTCCTGCTGTGGACGGACGGCCGGCTCAAGGTCGTCCCCAGCGACCGGCGCGCCTCGAACGACGAGGACAGCGACACCAACATCACCGTCGACCTCGGCCGGGTACGCCAGCTGGTCGATCCGGCGGCCGAGTGGCGGCAGATGTACGACGAGACCGGCCGCATCATGCGCGACCACTTCTGGCGGCCGGACCTCGGCGGGGTCGACTGGGACGGCGTACTCGACCGCTACCGGCCGGTGCTGGACCGGGTCGCCACCCACGACGACCTGGTCGATTTGCTCTGGGAGGTGCAGGGCGAACTCGGCACCTCGCACGCCTACGTCGTCCCGCGCGGCGGACGCGGCGGCGGCGCCCGGCAGGGGCTCCTGGGCGCGGACATCTCCCGTCACGAGGACGGGACTTGGCGCATCGACCGGATCCTGCCCACGGAGACCTCCGACCCCGACGCCCGCTCGCCGCTGGCCGCGCCCGGTGTCGCGGTGCGCGCCGGGGACGCGATCGTCGCGGTCTCCGGAGTCCCCGTCGACCGGGTCACCGGACCTGGCCCGCTCCTGGTCGGGACGGCGGGCAAGGCGGTCGAGCTGACCATCTCCCCGTCCGGCGGCGGCGACCTGCGGCACCCCGTCGTCGTCCCCGTCGCGGACGAGGAACCGCTGCGCTACCACGCCTGGGTCGCGGACCGGCGGGCCTACGTCCACGAGCGATCCGGCGGCCGGCTCGGCTACCTCCACGTGCCGGACATGCAGGCGCCCGGCTGGGCCCAGATCCACCGTGACCTGCGCGTCGAGGTGACCCGCGAGGGTCTGGTCGTGGACGTCCGCGAGAACCGCGGCGGGCACACCTCCCAGCTGGTCGTCGAGAAACTCGCCCGCCGGATCGTCGGCTGGGACCTGCCGCGTGGGATGCGGCCCGTCAGCTATCCGCAGGACGCGCCCCGCGGGCCCGTCGTCGCCGTGGCCAACGAGTTCTCCGGCTCCGACGGGGACATCGTCAACGCGGCGATCAAGGCGCTGAGCATCGGCCCGGTGGTCGGCACCCGCACCTGGGGCGGCGTCGTCGGCATCGACAGCCGCTACCGCCTGGTCGACGGCACGCTCATCACCCAGCCCAAGTACGCGTTCTGGCTGGAGGGTTACGAGTGGGGCGTGGAGAACCACGGCGTGGACCCGGACGTGGAGGTCGTGCAACGCCCCCAGGACTACGCGGCGGACCGCGACGCCCAGCTCGACAAGGCGATCGCGCTCGCGCTGGCCGCGTTGGAGGAGACGCCCGCCAAGACGCCCCCTTCGCTGCCGTGACCGACCCCGGAGGCCGCCGCCCCCGGACCTCCGCTTCGGCCGTGAGCGGGCCTCGTCCTCGAACGCCGGGCGTGCGGTGAAAACCCGGCGCCTCGGGCGGGGTCGGGACGGGGCGCCGGGGGCGAGGAAAGGCGGTGGCGGTCGATACGATGCCGACGTCAGAGATCACCGCGCGTGAGGAGACACCCATGGCAGGGGAGCCGCAGGACGACTGCCTGTTCTGCAAGATCGTCGCAGGGCACATCCCGGCGACGATCGTCCGGGAGACCGAGACGACCGTCGCGTTCCGGGACATCAAC
Source organism: Streptomyces sp. NBC_00289 (assembly GCF_041435115.1). NCBI lineage: Bacteria > Bacillati > Actinomycetota > Actinomycetes > Kitasatosporales > Streptomycetaceae > Streptomyces > Streptomyces sp. NBC_00289. Next base: position 6,802,787 of record NZ_CP108046.1, read on the forward strand.
CCCCAGGCGCCCACCCACGTCCTGGTCATCCCCAAGGCCCACCACCGGGACGCCGCCGCGCTCGCCGAGGCCGACCCCACGCTCACCGCGGACGTCCTGCGCGAGACGAAGGCGGTCGCCGAGGAGGACAAGCTGGAGAGCTACCGGGTCGTCTTCAACACCGGCCCCGGCGCCGGCCAGACCGTCTTCCACGTCCACGCCCACGTGCTGGGCGGCCGTGGCATGCAGTGGCCCCCCGGATAGCGAGCCATGTCCGTACGTGAACTGGTGGTCCTCGGCACCGCCAGCCAGGTCCCCACCCGGCACCGCAACCACAACGGCTACCTGCTGCGCTGGGACGGCGAGGGCATCCTGTTCGACCCCGGCGAGGGCACCCAGCGCCAGATGCTGCGGGCCGGGGTCGCCGCCCACGACCTGAACCGGATCTGCGTCACGCACTTCCACGGCGACCACTGCCTCGGTCTCGCCGGAGTCATCCAGCGCATCAACCTGGACCGGGTCCCGCACGAGATCACCGCCCACTACCCGCTCTCCGGCCGGCACTTCTTCGACCGTCTGCGCTACGCGACCGCCTACCGCGAGACGGTCGAGCTCACCCAGGCCCCGGTCGACACGGACGGCGTCCTGGCGACAGCGCCCGCCTACACCCTCGAAGCCCGCCGGCTCTCCCACCCCGTCGAGTCCTACGGTTACCGGCTGGTCGAGCCCGACGGCCGCCGCATGCTGCCCGACCGGCTCGCCGCACTCGGTGTGAAGGGCCCGGACGTGGGCCGCATCCAGCGCGAGGGGGCCGTCGGCGGGGTGCGGCTGGAGGCCGTCAGCGAGGTGCGCCGGGGGCAGCGGTTCGCCTTCGTCATGGACACCCGGCTGTGCGACGGCGTGTACGCGCTCGCGGACGGCTGCGACCTGCTGGTCATCGAGTCCACGTTCCTCGACGAGGACGAGAAGCTCGCGGTGGAGCACGGTCACCTGACGGCCGGTCAGGCGGCCCGGGTCGCGCGGGACGCGGGTGTACGGCACCTGGTGCTCACCCACTTCAGCCAGCGCTACACCGATCCGGACGACTTCGAGCGGCAGGCGCGGGCGGCCGGCTTCGAGGGGGAGCTGACCGTGGCGCACGACCTGCTGAGAGTCCCGGTTCCGAAACGGCGATAAAACACCCGTACGATACTTCGATGTCCCTCCCGAAAGCAGAACTGCACCTGCACATCGAAGGCACTCTGGAGCCGGAGCTGGCCTTCGAGCTGGCCGCCCGCAACGGCGTCGCCCTGCCGTACGCCGACACCGACGAGCTGCGCGAGGCGTACCGGTTCCAGGACCTGCAGTCCTTCCTGAACCTGTACTACGAGCTCATGGCCGTCCTGCGCACCGAGCGGGACTTCACGGACCTGGCGAACGCCTATCTGGCCCGGGCGGCCGCGCAGGGCGTGCGGCACGCGGAGATCTTCTTCGACCCGCAGGCGCACCTCGCGCGGGGCGTCGGGATGGACACGGTCGTCGAGGGGCTGTGGCGGGCGCTGGAGTCGAGCGAGTCGGCGCACGGCGTCTCCACCCAGCTGATCATGTGCTTCCTGCGGGACGAGTCCGCCGAGTCGGCCCTGGAAACACTCGACGCGGCCAAGCCGTACCTCGACCGGATAGTCGGCGTCGGGCTCGACTCGGCCGAGGTCGGGCACCCGCCGGCGAAGTTCCGCGCGGTGTACGAGGCCGCCGCCGCGCTCGGGCTGCGCCGCGTGGCGCACGCCGGCGAGGAGGGACCGCCGGAGTACATCACCGAGGCCCTGGACGTGCTCGGCGTGGAGCGGATCGACCACGGCCTGCGCTGCATGGAGGACCCGGCGCTGGTCGAGCGGCTGGTCCGCGACCGCGTCCCGCTGACCCTGTGCCCGCTGTCCAACGTCCGGCTCCGCACGGTCGACGTCCTCCCCGACCACCCGCTGCCGGCCATGCTGGACGCCGGTCTGCTCTGCACGGTCAACTCCGACGACCCCGCCTACTTCGGGGGCTACGCGGGCGACAACTTCGACGCCGTACACCGGAGCCTCGGCCTGGGCGAGGACCGGCTGCGGGAGCTGGCCCGCAACTCCTTCCTTGCCTCCTTCCTGGAACACGACGAGGAACGCCGGGCGCGGTACCTCGCCGAGGTGGAGGCGTACGAGTTCCGGTAGGCCGGGCCCGTTCCGTGTGGACCCCGGTGGGCCGTCGCCTGCCGGGGTCCCGCCGTGTCGTGGGGCCGCCGAGCTACCGCGGCCGGCTGAACAAGCCGCCCGGTCGGGCCTACTGCCGCCAGTGAGGCGCGCCCCCCGCGCCCGGCGCCGTCGCCTCGATCTTGCCCCTGATCTCCCGCATCACCGCGACGATCTGCCCCTCGTGCTCCGGCGTCAGCCGGGCCACCGGCACCGAGCAGCTGATCGCGTCCCGGACGGGGGAGTCGTAGCGCAGTGCGAAGCCGAAGCCGACGATGCCGGCCACGCCTTCCTCGCGGTCGATCGAATAGCCCCGCGCCCGCACCCCGGCGAGATCCGCCGCCAGGGACTCCCTGCCGGTGTGTGAGTGGGGGGTGAGCGCCTCGTACGGACCCTCGGGCAGTTCCTCGTCGCCCCGCTCGGCCAGCAGGGCCTTGCCCAGCGCGCCCACGTGCGCCGGCAGCCGCCGCCCCACCCGGCTGATGGTGCGCAGGTACTCGTGCGACTCGCGTGTCGCCAGGTACGCCACGTGCCGGCCGTCGAGGCGGCCCAGGTGCAGCGTCTCGCCCAGGGCCTGGGAGGCCTCGTCGAGATACGGGCGGACGGCCCGGACGCGCGGGTCGGAGTCCAGGTAGCTGGTGCCGGTGAGCAGGGCGTGGATGCCGATGCCGTACAGCGAGCCGGTGACGTCCGTGCGCACCCAGCCGCGCGAGATCAGGGTCTGCAGCAGCGCGTACATCGAGCTGCGCGGCACGCCCAGTTCGTCCGCGAGTTCCTGGAGGCGGGCCGGACGGTCGCCGCGTTCGGCCAGTACCTCGAGCAGCTCGACGGTGCGCGCCGCGGACTTCACCTCGCGGACGCCGCCTGTCTCTGACATGTGCCGATCGTAATCGGGCCGGGCGGTCCCTTGACGGGTGCCGTTCGCCTATCTAATCTCCATCTCCATACATAGATAGCGTCTACATAGGGAGATGAGCGAGGGTGAGCCTCGACACCGACACGGTCCGGCGGCTGCGGGAGGGCATGACGCGGGGCGTGCTGTCGTTCCCGCTGACCAGCTTCCACGACGACGGCTCCCTCGACCCCGACGGCTTCCGCGCGCACCTCGCGGCCCAGGTCGCCACCGCCCCCGGTGCCGTCTTCCCCGCCTGCGGCACCGGCGAGTTCTTCTCCCTGGACGAGGACGAGTACCGCCGGGTGGTCACCATCGCCGTGGAGGAGACCGCCGGCCGCGTACCCGTCGTCGCCGGCGTCGGCTACGGATGGGCCCAGGCCGTCCGGTTCGCCCGCGTCGCCGAGGAGGCCGGCGCAGACGCGCTCCTCGTCCTGCCCCACTACCTCGTCGCCGCCCCACAGGACGGCCTGGTCGCCCAGCTGGAGCAGCTCGCGGCCCGCACCACGCTCCCGCTCATCGCCTACCAGCGCGGCCAGGTCACCTTCACCGCCGACTCCCTGAAGCGCGTCGCCCGCGTCCCGAACGTCATCGGACTCAAGGACGGCCACAGCGACCTCGACCGGCTGCAACGGCTCACGCTCGCCGCCCCGGAGGACTTCCTCTTCTTCAACGGCGCCTCCACCGCCGAGATCCAGGCCCGCGCCTACGCCACCGTCGGCGTCCCCGCCTACTCCTCCGCCGTGCACGCCTTCGCCCCCGAGATCGCGAACACCTTCTTCACCGCCCTCCGTGACGGCGACGACGGCACCGTGGAGAAACTGCTGCGCGGTTTCTACGTCCCCCTCGTCGAACTCCGCGACCGCGTACCGGGATACGCCGTGTCGCTGGTGAAGGCGGCGGCCCGGCTGCGGGGCCGCCCCGTGGGACCCGTCCGCGCCCCGCTCACCGACCCGACGGCCGCCGACCTGGCCGATCTGGAGAACCTGCTCACCGCCGGACTCGACCTCGTAGGAGCCGCCCTGTGAACCTCACCATCACCGACGTACGGCTGACCCCGATCCTGGTCGCCGACCCGCCCCTGCTGAACACGCAGGGCGTCCACCAGCCGTACACCCCCCGCCTGATCGTGGAGGTGGTGACGGCCGACGGAGTCACCGGCGTCGGCGAGACGTACGGCGACACCAAGTACCTGGAGCTGGCCCGTCCGTTCGCCGCCAAACTGACCGGCCGTCAGGTCAGTGATCTCAACGGCCTGTTCGTCCTCGCCGACGAGGTGGCCGTCGACGGCACCCGCGTCTCCGGCCAGGTCGACGTCGGCGGTCTGCGTGGCGTCCAGACCGCCGACAAACTGAGGCTGTCCGTCGTCTCCGCCTTCGAGGTCGCCTGCCTCGACGCCCTCGGCAAGGCGCTCGGCCTGCCCGTGCACGCGCTGCTCGGCGGCAAGCTCCGGGACAGCGTCGAGTACAGCGCCTACCTGTTCTACAAGTGGGCCGACCACCCGGCGGGCGTGGCCGCCGAGAAGGACGACTGGGGCGCCGCCGTCGACCCGGCCGGAGTCGTCGAGCAGGCCCGCAGGTTCACCGAGCGCTACGGCTTCACCTCCTTCAAGCTCAAGGGCGGCGTCTTCCCGCCGGACCAGGAGATCGCCGCCGTCCACGCCCTCGCCGAGGCCTTCCCCGGGCACCCGCTGCGTCTGGACCCCAACGGCGCCTGGTCCGTGGAGACCTCGCTGAAGGTGGCCGCCGAACTCGGCGACGTCCTCGAGTACCTGGAGGACCCCGCGCTCGGCACGCCCGCCATGGCCGAGGTGGCCGCGAAGACCGCCGTACCCCTCGCCACCAACATGTGTGTGACGACCTTCGCCGAGATCAAGGAGGCGTTCACCAAGAACGCCGTCCAGGTGGTGCTCTCCGACCACCACTACTGGGGCGGCCTGCGCAACACCCAGCAACTCGCCGCCATCTGCCGCACGTTCGGCGTCGGGGTGTCGATGCACTCCAACACCCACCTGGGGATCAGCCTCGCCGCGATGACCCACGTCGCCTCGACCGTCCCCAACCTCCACCACGCCTGCGACTCCCACTACCCCTGGCAGTCGGAGGACGTGCTCACCGAGCGGCTGACCTTCGAGGCCGGCAAGGTCGCCGTCCCGGACGGGCCCGGCCTCGGCGTCGAACTCGACCGCGACCGGCTGGCGTTCCTCCACCGGCGCTGGCTCGACGACGACGGCTCCCTGCGCGAACGGGACGACGCGGCGGCCATGCGCGTCGCCGAGCCGGGCTGGGTCACGCCGTCCGTGCCGCGCTGGTAACTCCCGCCCTCCCCCTGCCTACCCTGCACACGATCGGAGCCGCTCGTGCCGGCAGTACCGCCAGGACCACCCGCGATTTGGTTCAAGCCCGCGTCCCCGATCTTCTCGACCATCCCGCAGAGCTACCTGGACGCGCGGGCCGCCGCCCCCGGCATCGCGCTGGTCAACTCCATCGGCAACCTGGGCGGCTTCGTCACGCCGACCGCTTTCGGCCTCATCGAGGACGCGACGGGCTCGACCAGCGCCGGACTGGTCGGCCTGACCGTCGTCGGCTTCCTGGCAGCGCTGAGTGTGCTGCTGGTACGCGGCGGCGGACGCAACGACCCGGCCCGTACGAGGCCGGCGAAGGCCCCCGCGGCCACGGCACCCGAGGTGACGCCGGGCGCGGCCCGTGTCGCCGGACGCCGGCCGGGGACCGGCCCCGCGGCCGCCTGACGCGACGGGCCGCCCCGCGCGCGGCGTCGCGGTGAGGCCACGAGGTGATGTCGGTGGTGTGGTGCAGACTGGCCTGAACCGCACTGCCAGGGAGTCACCGTGACCATGTCCGACGGAGAGGACCACCGCGGCCGGCCCCAGGTCGACCCGCTCGCCGCCCTGCGCACGCCGCAGGACCCGCCCCGGGACGTCTACCTCACGGGGACCGTCTTCCTGGACATCATCTTCACCGGGCTCGACTCCGCCCCGGTGCGCGGGACCGAGTCCTGGGCACGCGGGATGGGGTCCAGCCCCGGCGGCGTCGCCAACATGGCCACCGCCCTGGCCCGCCTCGGCCTGAGAACCTCGCTCGCCGCCGCCTTCGGTGACGACATCTACGGCGAGTACTGCTGGGACGCCCTCGCCCAGGGTGAGGGCATCGACCTCTCCGCGTCGCGCACCGTGCCCGGCTGGCACTCCCCGGTCACCGTCTCGATGGCGTACGAGGGGGAGCGCACGATGGTCTCCCACGGCCACGAGCCGCCGCCCGAGGAGCCCGCGCCGGAGTGCCCGCCGCACGCGCGCGCCGCCGTCGCCTCGCTCACGCCCGGCGAGCGGGCCCCCTGGATCGCCCAGGCCGCCCGACGCGGCACCCGCGTCTTCGCCGACGTCGGCTGGGACGACACGGGCACCTGGGACCTGGCGGGCCTCGCGGACCTGGAGCACTGCGAGGCGTTCCTGCCGAACGCCGAGGAGGCCATGCGGTACACGGGAGCCGACTGTCCGCGCGCCGCCGCCCACGCGCTCACCGAGCACGTACCGCTCGCGGTGGTCACCCTCGGTGCGGACGGCGCCTACGCCGTCGACCGGCGGACCGGGGAGACCGCCGAGGTACCGGCCATCGCCGTGGAGGCCCTCGACCCGACCGGAGCCGGGGACGTCTTCGTGGCCGGGTTCGTCACCGGCACCCTCGCGGGCTGGCCACTGGCCGACCGGCTCGCCTTCGCCGGGCTCACGGCGGCCCTGTCGGTCCAGGAGTTCGGCGGCTCCCTGTCGGCCCCCGGCTGGTCGGAGATCGCGGCCTGGTGGCGCACGGTGCAATCGGTCGAGGAACAGGATCCGGAGGCGCTCAGCCGGTACGCGTTCCTGGCGGGAATGCTGCCGGGCCGCGCGGAGTCGCGGCCCTGGCCGCTGCGCAGGGCGGTCCCGACGATCGGCTTCGGCCGCTCGGCCTGACCGGGCTGGAAGAAGCCCCGACCGGTCGCCGAAGGAAGCCCGGAACCGTGGGGCCGGAGAGGCCCGCTCCCGTGGTGCCGAAGGAAACCCGGAACCGTGGTGCCGCACGGGGTCCCGACCGCCTCGCCGAATGGGTCAGCTAAAAGCCCTACGGTGTTGTCAGTCCCCCGGCGTACCCTTGAAATCGCCAGACCGCCCCCGTGGCGGGCGAGTCGTATCGAGGAGGACGAGCAAGGCCTACAGAGCCGGCCCATGACTCAGACACCCACAGCTCACACCCCCGCGCAGGGACAGGCGAGAGCACAGTTCACCGTCCCCGCCCAGCACCCGATGGTGACCGTGCTGGGTTCCGGCGACTCCCTCCTGCGCGTGATCGAGAAGGCCTTCCCGGCGGCCGACATCCACGTCCGGGGCAATGAGATCAACGCGGTCGGCGACGCCGGTGAAGTCGCCCTCGTCCAGCGCCTGTTCGACGAGATGATGCTGGTGCTCCGCACCGGGCAGCCGATGACGGAGGACGCAGTGGAACGCTCGATCGCCATGCTCAGGGCGAGCGAGAACGGGGAGAGCGACGGCCAGGAGACCCCGGCCGAGGTACTCACTCAGAACATCCTGTCCTCGCGTGGCCGCACCATCCGCCCCAAGACCCTGAACCAGAAGCGGTACGTCGACGCGATCGACACGCACACGATCGTCTTCGGCATCGGCCCCGCCGGCACCGGCAAGACCTACCTGGCCATGGCCAAGGCGGTCCAGGCACTCCAGGCCAAGCAGGTCAACCGCATCATCCTGACCCGCCCCGCGGTCGAGGCGGGGGAGCGGCTGGGATTCCTCCCGGGCACCCTGTACGAGAAGATCGACCCGTACCTGCGCCCGCTCTACGACGCCCTGCACGACATGCTGGACCCGGACTCGATCCCGAAGCTGATGGCCTCGGGCACGATCGAGGTGGCACCGCTGGCTTACATGAGGGGTAGAACCCTGAATGACGCCTTCATCATTCTGGACGAGGCGCAGAACACCAGCGCCGAGCAGATGAAGATGTTCCTCACCCGGCTCGGCTTCGAGTCGAAGATCGTGATCACGGGTGACGTGACGCAGGTCGACCTGCCGAGCGGCACCAAGTCGGGTCTGCGGCAGGTGCAGGACATCCTCGAAGGCCTCGACGACGTCCACTTCTCCCGGCTCACGTCCAGCGATGTCGTACGGCACCGGCTGGTCGGCCGTATCGTCGACGCGTACGAGAAGTACGACAGCGAGAACGGTACGGAGAACGGCACCCACAAGGGCGCCCGTAACAAGCGGAAGTAGACCAGCACGCCCATGTCGATCGACGTCAACAACGAGTCCGGAACCGAGGTCGACGAGCAGGCGATCCTCGACATCGCCCGCTACGCGCTCGCACGGATGCGCATCCACCCGCTCTCCGAGCTCTCGGTGATCGTCGTGGACGCCGCCGCCATGGAACAGCTGCACATCCAGTGGATGGACCTGCCGGGGCCCACGGACGTCATGTCCTTCCCGATGGACGAGCTGCGTCCGCCGTCGAAGGACGACGACGAGCCCCCGCAGGGCCTTCTCGGTGACATCGTGCTGTGTCCCGAGGTCGCCGCCAAGCAGGGCACCGAGGCGCCCACACAGCACTCCATGGACGAGGAGCTGCACCTGCTCACCGTCCACGGAGTGCTGCACCTGCTCGGCTACGACCACGAGGAGCCCGACGAGAAGGCCGAGATGTTCGGCCTCCAGGCAGCCATCGTGGACGGCTGGCGCGCGGAGAAGGGCCTGACCGGTCCCTCCCCGGCCCCGACCGTCTCATGAGCCTTCCGCTCGTCGCCGGCGCGATCGCCCTGGTCGTCGTCGCCTGGCTCGCCGCCTGCGCGGAGGCGGGCCTGGCGCGCGTCTCCAGCTTCCGCGCCGAGGAGGCCGTACGCTCCGGCCGGCGCGGCAGTGCCAAGCTCGCGCAGGTCGCCGCGGATCCGACCCGCTATCTCAACATGGCGCTGCTGGTCCGCGTCGCCTGCGAGATGGCGGCCGCCGCACTGGTCACCTACGCCTGTCTGAAGGCGATCGACGGGACCGTCCCGGCCCTGTTCGCCGCGATCGGCGTGATGGTTCTGGTGTCGTACGTCGCCGTCGGTGTGTCCCCGCGCACCATCGGCCGCCAGCACCCGTTGAACACGGCGACGGCGGCCGCGTACGTCCTGCTGCCGCTCGCGCGGATCATGGGACCGATCCCGTCCCTGCTGATCCTCATCGGCAACGCCCTCACCCCCGGCAAGGGCTTCCGCCGCGGCCCGTTCGCCTCCGAGGCGGAGCTGCGCGCGCTGGTCGACCTCGCCGAGAAGGAGTCCCTCATCGAGGACGAGGAGCGCCGCATGGTGCACTCGGTCTTCGAGCTGGGCGACACCCTCGTTCGGGAGGTCATGGTCCCGCGGACGGACCTGGTCGTCATCGAGCGTTACAAGACCATCCGCCAGGCGCTCACCCTGGCCCTGCGCTCGGGTTTCTCGCGCATCCCGGTCACGGGCGAGAGCGAGGACGACATCGTCGGGATCGTGTACCTGAAGGACCTGGTCCGCAAGACGCACATCAGCCGGGAGGCCGAGAGCGAGCTGGTGTCCACGGCGATGCGGCCCGCCGCCTTCGTGCCCGACACCAAGAACGCGGGTGACCTGCTGCGCGAGATGCAGCAGGAGCGCAACCACGTCGCCGTCGTCATCGACGAGTACGGCGGCACGGCCGGCATCGCCACCATCGAGGACATCCTCGAGGAGATCGTCGGCGAGATCACCGACGAGTACGACCGCGAACTGCCGCCGGTCGAGGAACTCGGCGACGACCGCCACCGGGTCACCGCCCGCCTCGACATCACCGACCTGGGCGAGCTGTACGGCCTGGAGGAGTACGACGACGAGGACGTGGAGACCGTCGGCGGCCTGCTCGCGAAGGCGCTGGGCCGGGTGCCCATCGCCGGGGCCTCCGCGGTGGTGGAGCTGCCCGACGGCCGTGAACTGAAGCTGACGGCGGAGGCGGCGGCCGGCCGCCGGAACAAGATCGTGACCGTGCTCGTGGAGCCGGTGGGCCAGGGCGGCCCCCCGGAGGAGGAGAAGAGGCCGGAGTGACGCCCCAGCAGCTGCGCACCCTCTGTCTGTCCTTCAACGCGGCCGTGGAGGACTTCCCGTTCAATCCCGAGACGTCCGTCTTCAAGGTGCTGGGCAAGCTCTTCGCCCTGACCGGCCTGGAGGCACGGCCGCTCACCGTGAACCTGAAGTGCGACCCGGACGACGCGGTGCGGCTGCGGGGCGAGCACCCGGGTCTGATCATCCCCGGCTACCACATGAACAAGCGCCACTGGAACACGGTGACCGTCGACGGCGACCTGCCCGATCGGCTGGTCCGGGAGCTCGTCGAGGACTCCTACGACCTGGTGGTGGCGGGACTGCCGAGGGCGGAACGGCTGCGGCTGGACCGGCCCTGAAATCCGTTGTCCCGCCGACGTGACCGCGTGTCAGAATCCGGCGCATGACAGTGAGATACCCGCGCCCCCTGCGTCCCGGTGACCGTATCGGCGTCACGTCTCCGTCCAGCGGTGTCCCGAAGGAGCTGCGCGGACGGCTCGACGTGGCGATCGGTGACCTGGAGGCGCGCGGGTACGAGGTGGTCGTCGGCCGGTGCATGGACGGCGCGGGGCACCTCAGCGCCCCGGCCGCCGAGCGTGCGGCCGAGCTGACGGACCTGCTGACCGATCCCGCCGTCCGGGCCGTGGTGCCGCCGTGGGGCGGGGAGACCGCGATCGACCTGCTGCCGCTGCTCGACTTCGACAGGCTGCGGGAGGCCGAGCCCACCTGGGTCGTCGGGTTCTCCGACATGTCGACGATCATCACCCCGCTGACCCTCCGCGCCGGCGTGGCGACCGTGCACGGCAACAACCTCATGGACACGCCCTACCGGGTGCCCGAGGGGCTGCTGTCCTGGCTGGACGTCGTCGCCGCGCCGCAGGGCGGGCCGTTCACGCAGACCCCGCCGGGCCGTCACCGCTCGACCGGCTGGGACGACTACCGGCTCCACCCCGGCGTACGCGAGCTCACGCTCGACACTCCCGGCGGCTGGACCCGACTGGACGGCGACGGTGACGTGGACGTCGAGGGCCGGCTGATCGGCGGCTGCGTCGAGACGCTCGCCAATCTCACGGGCACGCCCTGTCTGGACGTCGCGTCCTTCGTGCGGGAGTCGGCTCCGGAGGGGCTGCTCGTCTACGTGGAGGCGGCCGAGGACGGTGCCTTCGCCATCTGCCGCAATCTGCACGGCATGCGGCTGGCCGGGTTCTTCGACGCGGCGAACGCGGTGCTCGTGGGCCGGACCGGGGCGCCCGACGCGCCCACGCTCACCCAGTACGAGGCCGTTGTGGACGCGCTCGGTCCGCTGAACGTGCCGATCATCGCCGACGTGGAGTGCGGTCACGTCCCGCCGTACCTGCCGCTGGTGAACGGGGCGCGGGCCCGTGTCGTGCACACGGCCACCCGCTCCGAGCTCACCCAGACCCTGGACTGAGCGCGGCGCCCCCGCGGGCGGATGGGGGAGGTGCCGCTCCGTATGCTCGGGTCATGACCGACAGCAGCGCGCTCGACCCCGAGGACCGCAAGATCGTCACCCTGGCCCGCTCGGCCCGGGCCCGCAACGGCGTGCCGGAGGGCGCTGCCGTGCGGGACGAGACCGGCCGTACGTATGTCGCCGGGACCGTCGGTCTGGAGTCGCTGAGGCTGAGCGCGTTGCGCACGGCGGTCGCCATGGCGGTGGCGTCCGGGGCGAAGTCCCTGGAGGCGGCGGCGGTGGTCACGGACGCCGACGGGGTGCCGGCCGAGGACCTGGCCGCCGTACGGGATCTGGGCGGGCCGGGGACGCCCGTGCTGCTGGCCGCGCCGGACGGGACGGTCCGGCTCACGCTGACCGCGGGCTGAGGTCAGGTCTTTCTCAACGCCGGGCGGGCTGAAGGCGCAGGAAGCCGAACGCGCTCACCGTCACCCGGCCGGAATTCGCCCTTGCTCTCCCGTGTCTCTCGCGCATCAATGGACCGTAAGTTCCGACGGACCGTCAGATTTGGCTCGGGCAGGGTGTCCGCACCCATCCCTCCCGGGCGGTGGTCCGTCGGTATCTCCCGTCCATCCACCCCCCACATGGATTCCCGTATTCGGGAAGGGAGCGGATCCCATGAGAGGCAAGCGAATCGGATCAGGTGCGGCAATGCTGGTCGGGGCCCTCGCGGTCACCGGACTGGCCCTCGCGCCCTCGGCTGTCGCCGTCACCCCGCTGACGGCGACCGTCACCGCCAACTGCGGTCTCTTCGGAGGCGGCGCAGCCACCCTCACGGCCACCCAGACGGGCACGGCCGCCACCCTCAAACTGACCTCCACCGCGATCACCGCGCCGATCCCGATCGGCGCGAACGGCATCAGTTCCACGCTCACGATGGCGAACTCGACCGGTGCCGCCGGGGTCTTCTCCGGCGCCGTGAACCCCGCCATGGCCACCGGCGACCCGATCACGGTCGGTCCGCTCAACGGGACCGTGGCCTCCGGTGACAGCCTGGACCTCTACGGCGGCTCCCTGAAGATGGTCGTCTTCGGGATCACCGTCACCTGTACGGCGACCGGGGCGCAGGCGCCGGGCCCGTTCGTGTTCAGCTGATAGCGGTTGGAAACTGAGTCGACAGGCCGTCAGTTCTCCAATGAAGCAAGGAAGCTGACGGTCCATCAGTTCCTCGCGTGATGTCCATTGACTTCTCACGCGATCCGCACCTCAATGCCCCCTGTCGGCGCAGAAGAGCCGCTGCGCCCGCACCCTGGAGGAGGGGGCAACATGGGTTCACCCCGAAGTTCCGGAAGTGCCCGAGGTTCCCGAAGACGGCGCTGGGCGTCGCTGCTCGGGGCGACCGCGCTCGCCGTCACCGCGGGTGGTGCGCTGGCCGCTCCGGCCGGCGCCGCGTCCGCCGACGTCGACTTCGCCACACACTGCATTCCGCCCGCGGTCGCGGGCCTTCCGCCGATCGACGGCACCACCACCGCGAAGATCGAGGTGGACAAGGCCGCTCCCAAGGTCGGCGACACGGTCACCGTGAAGTACACGGTGGTCAAGCCCGCCGCGAACAACCCCACCGACCTCGCCCTGCCGGCCGACATCATGACGCCGTCAGGCAAGGTCACCCTCGGCGGGGCACAGACGGGCAGCGTCACCGTCGCCGGACCCAAGAAGAACGATCCGGTGCCCGGCAAGGCACCCTTCCCGTCCTTCTCCATGACCGGCACCTTCACCGTCACCGCGCCCGGCGCGATCACTCTCTCGCCCGGCGACTACAACATCCACACCAGCTACATCCTCGAACTGGACACGCCGTGCACGGTCACCAATCCGCCCGCACCCGTGTCCGAGACCGTCACCGCCACCGACGGAACACAGACCAACACCCGTGCCATCTCACTGAGTTCGGCCTCCGGGAAGCCCGGTGACAGCGTCACCGTCAGCGGCAGCGACTTCACCCCGGGCGCCAGTGTCACCCTCGCCGGACGGTCCGGCGGCACCCAGACCGCGGACAAGGCAACCGTGACCGCGGACGCCCAGGGTGACTTCAGCGGCTCGCTCGCCGTCAGCGACAAGACGACGACGGGCGTGGTGGCGTACGAGGGCGCGGCCTGGAACACGGACAAGGGAGCGGGCCCCGCGGCCTACGTCGTCATCGACGACACACCTGTCCCGGCCGGCAGCCAGAAGATCACCACCACGGTGAAGGCCGGTTCGCTGTCCATGTCCCAGGACGGGGACGCCGTCCAGCTGTCCGCGGTCGACTTCGGCAAGGGCGGCGCCTCCGACGGTGCCCTGCGGACCGTGACCGTCAAGGACTTCCGCGGCGGACCCGCGGGCTGGTCCCTGACCGGCAAGGTCACCGACTTCACCGGTCCCGGCGCCAAGATCGACGCCGGGAAGCTGAGCTGGACCCCCGCCTGCGCCACCAAGGCGGCCAGCCCGAGCACCTGCCAGGCCGGTTCGGCGGGCCCGGTGGGCGGTTCGGGAGCGACCCTCGCCTCCACCCCCGACGGCACGCTCACCGGCGGTGAGTTCACCGCCGACGCGGGGCTGTCGCTGGACGTGCCGGCGTTCACGCCTCCGGGCACGTACTCCGGCGTTCTCACCCTCACGCTCACCTGACCGTATGTCCGTCTCCGGTGGCCGGGCGCCCGTCCGCACAGGGCCGCACCCGCCCGTCCACCCCGATCCGGTTCCGTGGGGGTCCGCACCCATGCGCAAGCCGTACGTCCTCCTCCTGAGCCTGCTGAGCGCGGCCCTCGCCGTGTTCTCGGCCGGCCCCGCACACGCCGCGGACAACGGCAGCTGGTCCGTCTACCCCGTCTCCTCGCAGGTCGCCGCGCGGCCGTACTTCTACCTCTCCGCCGACCCCGGAACCACCCTGCGCGACAAGGTGGTCGTCGCCAACAAGACCGGCGCGCCGCTGACCTTCCGGCTGTACGCGGCCGACGCCTACAACACCGCGCGCGACGGCGGCTTCGCGGTGCGGACACCCAAGGAGACCCAACGGGGCGTGGGCGCCTGGGCGCGCCCGGCCCGCTCCCGGGTGACCGTCCCCGCGCACGGCAAGATCACCGTGCCCTTCACGATCGCCGTGCCGGAAGGCGCCGAACCCGGCGACCACCCGGGCGCGTTGGTGGCACTGGACGAGCGGATCGACAAGGGCGACGGTTCCCTCGCGCTCGGGGTGCAGCGGGCCGTCGGCGCCCGCGTCTACCTCCGGGTGGGCGGCCCCGCGCTGTCCGCGATCGCCGTCGAGGACGTCCACCTCACCCATCACCAGCCCCTCGTCCCCGGCCTCGGAGCCAGCACGGCGACGGTCTCCTACACCCTGCGCAACACCGGCAACGTCACCCTGAACCCGAAGGTGGAGCTGCGGGCCAAGGGCCTGTTCGGCCGTACGCTGCTGGCCCGCGACCTCGCGAAGATCCCCGCCGAGCTGCTGCCCGGCCAGCGCGTGCACCTCACCGAACCGTGGCGGGGCGCACCCCAACTCGACTGGGGGGACGTGACGTTGACGGCCAGCGCGAAGGACACCAGGGAGTCGGCGAGCGCGAGCTTCTTCGCGCTGCCGTGGCTGGTGGCGGCCGTCCTGTTCGGCGTGGCCGTGGTGGGGGCGGTCCTGCTGGTCAGAGCGCGTCGGGCCCGCGCTCACCGGTCCGCACGCGTACGACCGTCTCCACCGGCAGTGCCCATACCTTTCCGTCGCCGATCTTCCCCGTCCGCGCGGCCTTCACGATCGCGTCGATGACGGCGTCCGAGTCCGCGTCCTCGACGACGACCTCGATACGGACCTTGGGAACCAGGTCGACCTGGTACTCGGCGCCGCGGTACACCTCGGTGTGGCCGCGCTGCCGGCCGTAGCCGCTGGCCTCGGTCGCGGTGAGACCGTGCACACCGATTTCCTGGAGTGCGCTCTTGACCTCGTCGAGGCGGTACGGCTTGACGATCGCGGTGATGAGCTTCATGCCTGCGTCTTGACCTTCTGGCCGGAGGGGAGGGCGGATGCGGAGACCGGGGCGCCATGGCCCAGGACCCCGTGATCGTAGGCCGTCTCGGCGTGCACCGTAAGGTCCAGGCCGGTGTGCTCCTGCTCCTCGCTCGCCCGGAAGCCGAGTGACCTGTCGATCAGCTTGCCGATGCCGTACGTGACGAGGAAGGCGTACGCCCCCACCGCGAGGACCGCCACCAGCTGCTTGCCGAGCTGGGTGAGTCCGCCGCCGTAGAGGAGACCCTCGGGGCCGCCGGTCATGGTGTCGACCGCGAAGACGCCGATGAGCAGCGTGCCGACGACTCCGCCGACCAGGTGGACGCCCACGACGTCGAGCGAGTCGTCGTAGTTCAGCCTGAACTTCCAGCTCACGGCGTACGAGCAGACGAGACCGGCGGCGAGGCCCACGACCAGCGCGCCGAGCAGCGAGACGGAACCGCACGAGGGCGTGACGGCCACCAGGCCCGCGACCGCGCCGGAGGCCGCGCCCAGCGTGGTCGGATGGCCGTCGCGCTTCTGCTCGACGAAGAGCCAGCCGAGCAGACCGGTGCAGCCGGCGGCGAGCGTGTTCAGGAAGGCGGCCGCGGCGAGGCCGTTGGCGCCGAGGGCCGAACCCGCGTTGAAGCCGAACCAGCCGAACCAGAGCAGACCGGCGCCCAGCATGACCATGGGGAGGTTGTGCGGACGCATGGCGTCCTTCTTGAAGCCGAGCCGCGGGCCGAGGACCAGGCACAACGCGAGACCGGAGGCACCGGAGGTGATCTCGACGGGCAGACCGCCGGCGAAGTCCAGGGCGCCGAGGTGTTCCAGGATCCAGCCGCCCGGGCCCCACACCCAGTGCGCGACGGGAACGTATACCAGCAGGGTCCACACCGGCACGAAGACCAGCCACGCGCCGAACTTCACCCGGTCGGCGACCGCGCCGCTGATCAGCGCGGCCGTGACGATCGCGAAGGTGAGCTGGAAGGTGGCGAAGAGAAGGGTCGGGACGGTGCCGTGGACGCTGTCGGGGCCCAGACCCGCCATGCCGGCGTGCTTCAGCCCGCCGAGCAGCCCGCCGCCGATGTCGTCCCCGAAGGCGAGGGAGTAGCCGGCCGCCAGCCAGACCACCGTGACCAGGGCGATCGACACGAAGCTCATCATCAGCATGTTGAGGACGCTCTTCGTGCGGACCATGCCGCCGTAGAACAGGGCCAGGCCCGGCGTCATCAGCAGGACCAGGGCGGTGGCGGCGAGCAGCCAGGCGGTGTCGCCGGTGTCGACTCGCCCTGCGGCGAGGGGGGCGGCGAGGGTCACGGTCGTCTCCTCCGGTGTGGGGGCTCGTCAGAGGTTCACCGGCCCCGGTTTCCGGTTGCGTACGGATGTGTTTCCGTCACGTTTCGTTGCGTGAGGGTTTCCGAAAGCTCACGGGGAGGAACGGGGACGGACGCCTGTACGGCAGGGCTCCGTGGATCAGGGAGAATGGGCACCATGAGCGTTCGCAGCCAGTCATCCGAGCCGTCGGAAACGCCGGAGGCCGTCCACCGGGCGGGCTTCGCCTGTTTCGTCGGCCGCCCCAACGCGGGCAAGTCCACCCTCACGAACGCTCTGGTCGGGCAGAAGGTGGCGATCACCGCGAACCAGCCGCAGACGACGCGGCACACGGTACGGGGGATCGTGCACCGGCCCGACGCCCAGCTGATCCTGGTGGACACCCCCGGGCTGCACAAACCGCGGACGCTGCTGGGCCAGCGCCTCAACGACATCGTCCGGACCACCTGGGCCGAGGTCGACGTGATCGGCTTCTGTCTGCCGGCGAACGAGAAGCTCGGTCCCGGCGACCGCTTCATCGCGAAGGAACTGGCGTCCATCAAGAAGACGCCGAAGATCGCGATCGTCACGAAGACCGACCTCGTCGACGGCAAGGTGCTCGCCGAGCAGCTCATCGCGATCGACCAGCTCGGGCAGGAGCTCGGGTTCGAGTGGGCGGAGATCGTGCCGGTGTCGGCGGTCGCCGACAAGCAGGTGGACCTGCTGGCCGATCTGCTCGTCCCGCTGCTGCCGGAGGGCCCGGCCCTCTATCCCGAGGGCGACCTCACCGACGAGCCCGAGCAGGTCATGATCGCGGAGCTGATCCGCGAGGCCGCGCTGGAGGGGGTGCGCGACGAGCTGCCGCACTCCATCGCCGTGGTGGTGGAGGAGATGCTGCCCCGCGAGGACCGGCCGGCCGACAAGCCGCTCCTGGACATCCACGCCTTCGTCTACATCGAGCGGCCCAGCCAGAAGGGGATCATCATCGGTCCCAAGGGCAAGCGGTTGAAGGAGGTCGGGATCAAGTCGCGCAAGCAGATCGAGGCGTTGTTGGGGACGCCGGTCTTTCTCGACCTGCATGTCAAGGTCGCCAAGGACTGGCAGCGGGATCCGCGGCAGTTGCGGAAGCTGGGGTTCTGAGACCTGGGGTCTCGTTCTTCCGGAGGCGGGTTCTCGGCTCGGAGTCCGCGGCCGGTGGTCTTGGCTCCCGCCGGGATCTCGCCCCCGCCGCCCCTTCCCGTCCCGGCCCCGGAGGCGCTGCCCCCGGACCCCCGCTCCTCAAACGCCGGAGGGGCTGAAGGTCCCGCCGGAGGGGCTGAAGGTGCCGCCGGAGGGGCTGAAGGTGCCGCCGGAGGGGCTGAAGGTGCCGCCGGAGGGGCTGAAGGTGCCGCCGGAGGGGCTGAAGGGGGGAGGGGCTGGACGCGACGCCGTCCAGCTCAGTCCACTCCCCGGATCCTGACCACCAGCAGCGCTCCCGCCAGGCCGATCGCCGCCGCCACCAGGTACAGCATGCGGTAGCCGCCCAGGTGCGTCACGATCGGGGCGGCCAGGGCGGGGGCCATCACCTGGGGCAGGGCGTTGGCCACGTTGATCACGCCCAGGTCCTTGCCGCGGTCTCGTGCCTTCGGCAGGACGTCCGTCATCAGGGCGAAGTCGACCGAGGTGAACACGCCGAAGCCGACGCCGAGGACGGCCGCCGCGACGACCGCCCCCGGCCAGGTCTGCCAGCCGGCCAGGGCCGCCGTCGCCACCGCCATCAGTACGCCGGACCAGATCACGAAGGGTTTGCGGCGGCCGACCCGGTCCGACCAGACGCCCCCGACGACGACCGTCGCCAGCAGGGTCACGCCGTTGACCGCGGTGAGGATCAGCACGCCCTGCTCCGGGTCGCCGTGGTGCAGGCGGTCGCGCAGGTAGTACAGCAGGTACAGCAGCACCAGCGCGTTGCTCAGGTTGATCAGGAAACGGGTCAGCCAGGCCCAGCCGAGGTCCGGGTGGCGGCGCGGGCTCAGCCAGAAGCCCGCGAGGAAACCGCGCCAGGACCAGGGTGGCCGGTTCGCCGCCGCCAGCCGCAGATCCGGGTAGCGCAGGACGTACGGCAGCACGCCCACCACCGTGAACACCGCGCAGGCCGCGTAGCCCGCCCCGGTGCCCCCGGCCACCGTCGCCAGGCCCGTCCCGCCGACCACGCCCAGGATCTGCGCCGCCCCCAACCAGCCGCCCACCGAGCCGCGTTGGAGCCGCGGTACCCGGTCGGGCACCGCGGCCGTCACGGCGGCGAAGGCGGCGATCAGCGTCAGCTGGACCAGGCACCAGCCCGCCGCCATCGTCCACACCCCGCTCGCCCCCGCGAGCAGCAGCAGCGACAGCGCGCCGCCCGCGGCGCCGGCCACGATCCACGGCGTACGCCGGCCCCACCGCGCCGTCGTACGGTCGGACAGCGCGCCGAACAGCGGATTGGCGACCAGCGACACCACCGCGCCCGCGCCGGTCACCCAGGCGAGCAGTGTCTCCTTGGACATGCCGGTGCCGGGGGCGAAGTCCTCCGACTGCGAGGCCAGCAGGATCTGCAGGGGGCCGTACCAGCCCACCCAGATCGCCCCGTTGGCCAGCGCGAGCGCCGCCGCCCAGCTCCGGCCCACCCGTTCGACGGGCTCGGCCAGGGCGTCGTCCAGGGCCGGGCCGGCCGTCGTCATCTCTGCGCCCGCAGCACGTCCCGGAACCAGCCGTACGACGCCTTGGGTGTCCGCTCCAGCGTCTCGAAGTCCACGTGGACCAGCCCGAACCGGCGCTCGTAGCCCTCCGCCCACTCGAAGTTGTCCAGCAGCGACCAGACGAAGTAGCCGCGTACGTCCACACCCGCTTCCACGGCGTCGTGCAGGGCGCGGATGTGGCCGTCGAGGTAGGCGATCCGGTCCTGGTCGTCGATCCCCGGGTAGGAGCAGCCGTTCTCGGTGATGACGATGGGCGGGAGGCGGTCGCCGAAGCGGTCGCGGAAGCCGGTGAGCAGCTCGGTCAGGCCCTCGGGGACCACCGGCCAGCCGAAGTCCGTGACCGGTCGGCCCTCTATCTCCCGTACGGTGAAGGGGAGTTCGGCCGGAAGGGTCAGACCGCCGAACTCGATCTCCTCGCCCTGCGGGGCCCCCACCCTCGTCGGTGCGTAGTAGTTGACGCCGTAGAAGTCCACGGGCTCCCCGATGACCTTCAGGTCTGCTGAGACGTCTCCCGGCATCAACTCGCCGATCCCTTGCGGGTATTCCCCCAGAAGCACCGGGTCCGAGAACAGCCGGTTCAGCAGCAGGTCGTAGAACTCGGCCGCCTCCACGTCGGCCGGCTCCCGCGAGGCCGGCCAGGCCGGTCCGTGCGAGTTGGCGATCCCGATGTCCGCGGCGCCGGCCGCGCGGAGGGCCTGTACGGCCCGGCCGTGGGCGAGGAGTTGGTGGTGGGCGGCCGGGAGGGCGTCGAAGAGCAGCTGCCGGCCCGGGGCGTGCGCGCCCAACGCGTGTCCCAGCAGGGTGTGTTCGGCGGGCTCATTGAGGGTGATCCACTTCTTCACCCGGTCGCCGAGACGGTCGGCGACGAGCGACACGTGGTCCGCGAAGCGTGACGCCGTGTCCCGCTCCAGCCAGTCGAGACCGACCGGCAGGTCCCAGT
This sequence comes from Streptomyces sp. NBC_00289, assembly GCF_041435115.1. Classification (NCBI taxonomy): domain Bacteria; kingdom Bacillati; phylum Actinomycetota; class Actinomycetes; order Kitasatosporales; family Streptomycetaceae; genus Streptomyces; species Streptomyces sp. NBC_00289. The sequence goes on from NZ_CP108046.1 coordinate 6,823,345, forward strand.
GGAAGAGGGTCGGCACCGGGCGCACGCCCGCCGCGCACAGCTCGTCCACCAGCCGGTCGTAGAAGTCGAGGCCGTCGGGGGAGTTCACCCGCGGCCAGGAGATCGAGAAGCGGTACGCGTCGACTCCGAGGCCGGCCAGCAGCGCCACGTCCTCGCGGTAGCGGTGGTAGTGGTCGCAGGCCACCTCCGCCGTCGAGCCGTCCTTCACCCGGCCCGGCTCGGCGGTGAAGGCGTCCCACACGGACGGCTCCCGTTTGTCGGCCGCCCCCTCGATCTGGTGGGCCGAGGTCGAGACGCCCCAGAGGAAGCCTGCCGGGAACCGGGATATCGGGTTCGTCGCCGTACGCGGATCAGTCGCCATGCGCCGGATCATCCGTACCAGCGGTAACAGAAGTCAACGGGCAGGCGTGAAGAACGGGTTACGCGCCTTCCTTCAGCACGCGGGAGATCAGCCGGCGCTGCTCCTCCGTCAGCCGGGGATCGGCCGCGTGGGCCGTCCTCCCGTCCACCGTGATCTCGTAGGAGAAACCGTCCGGGACGCCGATGGGGGGTGTGCCCCGGCCGGCGGCGAGTGCCTTCTCGGCCAGGGCGTGCCATTCGTGGGCATCGGGCCGTCCCGAGGTGTCGACCTCGGCATGGCGCTCGATGCCCGCGAACCCGCCCGTGCGCCTCACCTGAATACGCATGGGTCCTGTCTAGTACGCCCTCACAGAATCCGCACCCCCACCTGTTCCCACGCCTTCTCCACGGCCTGGAGTTCCTCGCCGCCGTCACCGAAGCGCTCGCGCGCGGCCTTCACCGTGAGCTTGGCGAAGTCCGTGAAGAGGGCCCGGTCGCCGAGCTCGCCGCCGGTCAGGACGTCGTACCAGATCTGGCCCGGCTTCTCCCAGGCGTAGCCGCCGAGAGCGGTGGCGGCCAGGTAGAACGCGTGGTTGGGAATACCGGAGTTGATGTGGACGCCGCCGTTGTCCCGGCCGGTGCGCACGTACTCGTCCATCGTCGCGGGCTGAGGGTCCTTGCCGAGGACGTCGTCGTCGTACGCGGTGCCCGGCGCCTTCATGGACCGCAGGGCGGTGCCGGTGACGTCCGGGGCGAGCAGGCCCGCGCCGATCAGCCAGTCGGCCTCGGCGGCGGTCTGGCCGAGGGAGTACTGCTTGATGAGTGAGCCGAACACGTCGGACATCGACTCGTTGAGGGCACCCGGCTGGCCGTTGTAGGTCAGGTTCGCCGTGTACTGCGTGACGCCGTGGGTGAGCTCGTGCCCGATGACGTCGATGGAGCTGGTGAAGTCGACGAAGATCTCGCCGTCACCGTCACCGAACACCATCTGCTCGCCGTTCCAGAAGGCGTTGTTGTAGCCCTCGTCGAAGTGGACGGTGGCGTCGAGGGGCAGGCCGTCCCCGTCGATCGAGTGGCGCTGGTAGGCCTTCAGATAGAGGTCGAAGGTGGCGCCGAGACCGGAGTAGGCGCGGTTGACGGTCGCGTCCTGGCCGGGGTCCTGGCCCTCGGAGCGGACCTCGGTGCCGGGCAGGGCGGTGCCGTGCCCGGCGTCGTAGATCGTGCGCAGCGCCTGGTCCGACGGTGCCTTCACCGCCGGGGCGACCGCGAGGCCGTACTCGGTGGTCACCTGGCGGAGCGTACGCAGCTCACTGTCGCGCAGGATGGTGCGCCGGGCGGGACCGGAGAGCGCGGGGTTGTCGTTGCGCGCGAGCCGGTCGAGGAGGTGCGGCGGTACGACAGTGCAGAAGACGGGCTCGAAGCCCCCGTGAGTCGTCATGCCCGGCACCCTTGCACTGGGTGATGTGCGTGTCACTACCCGCCACCATGATTGGTGAAATGTGCGGACAACGAAGGTCACGCTCCGTCGCCGAGTGGTATGGAGCACTTTTTGTCCCGTTCGCCCTGTCTGACCGGCGGATCCCGCATACTGATACGGGCCCACGCGTCCGGCGTGGCTCGGCTAGGCTGCGGAGCATCATGCGTATCGGGCTGCTTCTTCTCCTTAGCTGCCGCGGCGAGGGCCTGTAACCGAGGCCGACCCCCTCCCCGCGGAGTTTTGGCGTTGCGCCGTCGGCCGTCCCTCAGGACCAGCCTTCGAGGAGCCCCCGCATCATGGCGAACCGCCAGCAGCCCAGCCACATGCCGATCCACAAGTACGGACAGTACGACCAGGTCGACATCCCCGACCGCACCTGGCCCGCGAACCGGATCACCGTCGCCCCCCGCTGGCTCTCCACCGATCTGCGTGACGGCAACCAGGCCCTGATCGACCCCATGTCGCCCGAGCGCAAGCGCCGGATGTTCGACCAGCTGGTCGCGATGGGTTACAAGGAGATCGAGGTCGGCTTCCCGGCCTCCGGCCAGACCGACTTCGACTTCGTGCGCTCCATCGTCGAGGAGCCCGGCGCGATCCCCGACGACGTGACGATCTCCGTACTGACCCAGGCCCGCGAGGACCTGATCGAGCGGACGGTCGAGTCGCTGAAGGGCGCCCGCCGCGCGACCGTCCACCTGTACAACGCCACGGCCCCCGTCTTCCGCCGGGTCGTCTTCCGCGGCTCCAGGGAAGAGATCAAGCAGATCGCCGTGGACGGCACCCGGCTGGTCATGGAGTACGCCGAGAAGCACCTGGGCCCGGAGACGGAGTTCGGCTACCAGTACAGCCCGGAGATCTTCACCGACACCGAGCTGGACTTCGCCCTGGAGGTCTGCGAGGCGGTCATGGACGTCTGGCAGCCCGGCCCGGGCCGCGAGATCATCCTCAACCTGCCCGCCACCGTGGAGCGTTCGACCCCCTCCACGCACGCGGACCGCTTCGAGTGGATGGGCCGCAACCTGACCCGCCGCGAGCACGTCGTCCTGTCGATCCACCCGCACAACGACCGCGGCACCGCCGTCGCCGCCGCCGAGCTGGCGCTGATGGCTGGCGCCGACCGCGTCGAGGGCTGTCTGTTCGGGCAGGGCGAGCGCACCGGCAACGTCGACCTGGTCACCCTGGGCATGAACCTGTTCTCCCAGGGCGTCGACCCGCAGATCGACTTCTCCGACATCGACGAGATCCGTCGTACGTGGGAGTACTGCAACCAGATGGAGGTCCACCCGCGCCACCCGTACGTGGGCGACCTGGTCTACACGTCCTTCTCCGGCTCCCACCAGGACGCCATCAAGAAGGGCTTCGACGCGATGGAGGCCGACGCGGCCGCCAAGGGCGTCACCGTCGACGACCTCGAGTGGGCGGTCCCCTACCTGCCGATCGACCCGAAGGACGTCGGCCGCTCCTACGAGGCCGTCATCCGCGTCAACTCGCAGTCCGGCAAGGGCGGTATCGCGTACGTCCTGAAGAACGACCACAAGCTGGACCTGCCCCGCCGGATGCAGATCGAGTTCTCCAAGCTCATCCAGGCGAAGACGGACGCCGAGGGCGGCGAGGTCACGCCGAAGGACATCTGGGCGACCTTCCAGGACGAGTACCTGCCCAACCCCCAGAACGCCTGGGGTCGCATTCAGGTCAAGAACGGCCAGTCGACCACCGACACCGACGGTGTGGACACGCTGAAGGTGGAAGCGACGGTCGACGGCGTCGACACCGTGCTGACCGGAACCGGCAACGGTCCGATCTCGGCCTTCTTCGACGCCCTGCAGTCCGTCGGCATCGACGTACGGCTGCTGGACTACCAGGAGCACACGATGAGCGAGGGAGCCTCCGCGCAGGCCGCCTCCTACATCGAATGCGCGATCGACGACAAGATCCTGTGGGGAATCGGCATCGACGCGAACACCACGCGCGCCTCCCTGAAGGCGGTCGTCTCGGCCGTCAACCGAGCGACCCGCTGACCATCCTGACCGGGGGTTTGCCCTCGTTCACAGGGGCCCCGCCCGCCGCGTGACGGCAGGCGGGGCCCCGTCGTATACCGGCCAATCCATGTGCAGGTCACGAGCAGGTCTCGTCCAGGGTGCTGACTCCACCTCGCCGATGTGGCTAACATCACGCAAGCGCGGCGATGTTGCCGCGGCGTTACGGAGGTGCGACGTGCTGCCAGTACGGGGACGAGACGGCCATGGGGCCGCCAGGCTTGCGCGCCTTCTGGGCACTCGTATCGCATGGACGCCGGTGGGCGACGGCGAGTTCTTCTGCCCCGGCTGCGGAGGCGACCGCAACTACCAGCGGCTGACCGGCCGCCGCCGCTTCACCCTGCTCGGCGTGCCCGTGCTGCCGCGCGGCGAGACCGGCCCGGTCGTCGAGTGCGCGGCGTGCCGCCGCCACTTCGGGACCGACGTCCTCGACCACCCGACCACCACCCGCTTCTCCGCGATGCTCCGCGACGCCGTCCACACCGTCGCCCTGGCCGTCCTCGCCGCGGGCGGCACCTGCGCCCGTGCGGCCCTGGAGGCCGCCGCGAGCACGGTCCGCGCCGCCGGCTTCGACGACTGCACGGAGGAACAGCTCGAGGCCCTCGTCGAAGCCCTGGCCGCCGACACCGGGCGGGTCTACGGCCGCCCCTGCGGCGCCGGCCTCGCCATAGAGCTCCACGAGGCCCTGGACCCCCTCACCCCGCACCTTGCCCCCGCCGGCCGCGAATCGATCCTCCTCCAGGGCGCCCGCATCGCCCTGGCGGACGGCCCGTACACCCCCGCCGAACGCGAGGCCCTCACCACGGTCGGCGCCGCCCTCACCCTGTGCACGGACGACGTCACCAGCCTGCTGGCGGCGGCCCGGACGCCGTCCTGACACTCCCCGGGGAGTGGTCCCGGCCCCGCGCCACCCCGCGCAGTACGCCCGGCTCGCCCTGCCGCCCGACGCGTCGCCCCCGTCGAGCCGGTTGTCCGGAGACCGACCCGGACATCCGGACCGGAGGGAGGCCCGTCGTCGTGGCGTACGCGTCGGGAGCGGTGGCACCGGGGACCATGTGACGGACAGCCAGCCTCCGTCCGCCCGTGAGGGAGCCCGATGGTTCTCCTGAGCCGTGCCCTGCTCGTGACCGCGGTGTTCCTCACCCCGTTCACGGCCCCGAACGCCTCGGCCGTCGCCCGGTGCGGGTCCTCGGTCCCGTACGTCTCGGGGCGGGACGGCTACGCCGCGTTCCGTATCCCGGCGGCCGTGACGACCCGCCGGGGCACGGTTCTCGCCTTCGCGGAGGGCCGGCACGACGGTGCCGGGGACTCCGGCGACATCGACGTCGTGCTGCGCCGGTCCACCGACGGCGGCTGCACCTGGGGTCCGCTCCAGGTGGTGGCGGCCGGGGGCGGGGACACGCGGGGCAATCCCGCGCCGGTCGTCGATCCGCGCACCGGTGCGGTCGTCCTGGTCACCTCCTACAACAGCGGGGCCGTGACGGAGTCGCAGATCATGCGCGGCGAGGTCACTGCGGAGCAGGGCCGCCGGGTGTTCGTCCAGCACAGCCGGAACGACGGCCGGGACTTCTCGGCGCCCCGGGACATCACACGGCAGGTGAAGCCGGACGGCTGGCGTTGGTACGCCACGGGGCCCGGGCACGCGGTGGCCCTGACCCGCGGACCGCACGCCGGACGACTGGTCGTCCCAGCCAACCACTCGGCCGCGCCCCCGGCGGGCTCCTCCGACACGGGCCGCGAGTCCAGGTACTACGGCGCCCACGCGATCTACAGCGACGACGGCGGGCGCGGCTGGCGGCTGGGCTTCGTCGACGACTCGTACGACGGGGTGGACAACGCGAACGAGTCGTCGGCCGCCCAACTCCCGGACGGCCGCCTCTACTTCAGTGCCCGGGACCAGCAGGGCACCAGTCCGGGGAACCGTCTCGACAGCTTCTCGAGTGACGGCGGGGAGAGCCTGGACCGTCCCTACGCCGTGCAGCCCACGCTGGACGACGTGCCGGTGGTCCAGGGCAGCGTCCTCCAACTCGGCCGGCCCACGGGGTTGTTGCTGTTCTCCGGACCGTCCGTGCCCACCGCCCGACGGGAGATGGCGATCTGGCGCAGCACGGACGGCGGGGTCACCTTCACCAGGGCGGTCACGCTGTCCCGGCAGCGGGCCGCGTACTCGGATCTGGTCCGGGTCGGACGCGGGACGGTCGGGGTGCTGTACGAGACGGGGACTTCGGGGACGTACGACGCGATCGAGTTCCGGCGGACGGACGTGGCGGAACGTGCCGGCGGACCCGGCGGTGCGTGAACCGGCCCTACCGCAGGCCCGCCGCCGCCAGGAACGTACCCACCCGTTCCACCTCGCCCCGCGACAACGGCACCTGCGGCTCCGCCGTCACCGGGCAGTCGATGATCCCCCGCAGGTGCAGCGCCGCCTTGAAGGCGCCCAGCGCCGACGAACCGCCGCCCATCCGGGCCGGATCGCCGACGCCCACCAGACCGAACAGCGCGCACAGCCGCTCCTGTTCGGCCCGGGCGCCGTCCCGGTCGCCGGCCCGGCACCGGCCGTCGAGGCGGACGTAGCCGTGCGGGTCGACGTTGGCGAGGCCCGGCACCGCCCCGTCCGCGCCGAGCGCGAGGGCCGCGTCGACAAGGGTCTCGGAGCCGGTCAGGACGCTGAAGCCGGTGATGTCGGGGCGGGTGCGGGCGCCCGTCACGACGGTCCGGAAACCGGTCAGGTCGCCGCTGGAGTCCTTGAGCCCGGCCAGCACACCCTCGGCGGCGAGGTCCAGGACCAGGTCCGCGGGGAGTTTCGTGTGCACGGCGACCGGGATGTCGTAGGCCAGGACGGGAACCGGGCTGCCGGCCGCGACCAGGCGGAAGTGGCGGCCGATCTCGGCGGGGTGGGTACGGGCGTAGAACGGGGCCGTCACGACCACCGCGTCCGCGCCCGCCGCCGTCACCGAGGCGACCTGGTCGAGGACCCGGGGTGTCGTCATGTCGATGGCGCCCGCCAGGACCGGAAGCCGGCCGCCCACGTGCCCCGCCACCGACTCCACCACCAGCCTCCGCTGCCGGTCCGTCAGATACGCCGCCTCCGAGGTCGAACCGAGCACGAACAGCCCGCTCACCCCGCCGTCCACCAGATGGTCGACCAGCCTCAGCAGGGAGGGGACGTCCACCTCGCGGTCCGGTGTCAGGGGTGTGCAGACGGGCGGGACGACACCGGTCAGCGGGGCGGGGATCGTCATGAAGGCTCCCTGGGGCGGTGGTGGCGGACGAGGTCGCGGCTCGACCTGTCCTTCTCCCCGGGATGGTGGCAGCGCGAGCGGTGCGGCGGGCCCGACGCGGCCGGGTCCGGCGGGGGCGCCGACCCCTGTACGGCGCCCCACGGCCGGAACCCGCCCGGCGGGCCACCCACCCCCGTGTGCCGCTACGGCAGCGTCTTCTCGTACGACTCGTCCTGGTCGGAGTCGTAGACGAGCGTGCCTCCCGCGTCGTAGCCCTTGATGTGCGGGGCCACGGTGACCTGCTGTTTCAGCAGGCCGGAGGCGACGAACCAGCCGTGGTCCAGGGCGGCCTGGCTGGTGGCGTCGCCGTAGGAGACGGTCACCTTGGACACCGAGGACTTCACCGTGCCGATCACCCCCCACCGGAACGGGAGCTTCCAGTGGCCCTTGTCGAGGAAGGACTGCTGATAGAGCTTGCCGCCGTTGATGTCGGCGGACACCGCACCCGGCGCTCCGTCGTCACCGACGCTGGTGTTGAGGCCCTCGGCCGTGCCGTTCCTGAGGGTGCAGATCAGCCGGATCCGCTGCGGCCGCTCCTGCACCGCGACCACGTACATGCCGTCACCGGGCGCGTTGGAGTCGCCGGTGCTGTTCATCGCCAGGATGATCCGGTAGTCCTCGGCCGTGCCCAGGTCCACGCTCCCCGCGTGCCGCACGGCGCCCTTGTTGTAGGCGAGGCACTTGTCCAGCCCGTCCGCGGCCTGCGCGAAGGTGATCTGGTCCAGCAACTGCCCGGCCGTGGCCGGACCCGCGGGCCCCGACGGCGTCGCGGAAGGCGTCGGTGTCGCCGCCCGCGTCGGGGACAGCGTGGCGCCGACCGACGACTGAGGCGTCCCCGTGCTCGAGCCCCCGCCCCCGCCACCGCCCACCGCGTACGCCCCCACGGGCAGCGCCGCCAGCGTCACCAGGGCCGCTCCGGCCGCCGCCACCCGGCGCCGCCGCTCGACCACGCCCCGGCGGCGGATCGCCGGATACGGCGCCGGCGACGGCCGGATCGTGTACGCGTCCTCGGCGAGCAGCTCCCGCACCCGTTCCTCGATGTCCCGCTCCCGCTCTCGCGCCTGCTCGTCGCTCACCTGCTGCCTCCCTGCCCGGCCGCGTCCATGATCTGCGCGAGCCCCGGATACGTACGCAATTTCGCCAGCCCCTTGGACGCCTGGCTCTTGACCGTGCCGGGGGAGCAGCCGAGCACGTCGGCGACCTCCGCCTCGGACAGGTCCTCCCAGTAGCGCATGACGACCACCGCCCGCTGCCGGGGCGGCAGTCCGGCCAGCGCGGTCAGCAGTGCGCTGCGCTCGTCGGCCCACGACACCGCCTCGTCGCGCCCCGCGACCTCCGGCGGTGCCGCCGTCAGCGACTCGGCGACGCGCCGCTTGCGGAACCGGTCGCTGTTGCAGTTGACGAGCATCCGCCGGACGTACGCCTCCGGGTTGTCGCTGCGCGAGACCCGCCGCCATGAGCGGTACGCCTTCGCCAGCGCCGTCTGCGTCAGATCCTCGGCGTGGTGCGCGTCGCCCGTGAGCAGGTACGCGGTCCGCACGAGATGGGACCACCGCGCTCTGACGAACTCCTGGAACCTGTCTTCTTGTTCGGCCTGCATCAAGCACCCTCCCTCGCCCCTCAGACCACCGTCACCGCGGAATCGGTTGCCCGCGACGGCGGGCGGGGATGGAATGGGCCGATGACGAGCGACGGGCGGCAGAGCGGGCGACCGGACGGGCGCTGGGGCGCGGACGCGGCGGGCGTTCTGCGCCTGCCGTCCGGGCGGCTGGTCCGGGGGCGCGGCCTGCGGCGCCCCCTGCCGGAGGGGGCGCCGCATCCGTCGTACGGCCTGTATCTGCTCGGCGGGCGACCGCCCGAGGTGCCCTGGGAGTCCCGTTGGCTCCGCTGGCCGGACTTCCGGCTGCCGGCCGACCGGGAGGCCGCCCGCACCCTGCTGGCCGAGGCCTGGGAACGGGCCGCGGACGAACGTGTGGAGCTCGCCTGCGGCGGCGGCCGGGGCCGCACCGGCACGGCCCTGGCCTGTCTGGCGGTCCTGGACGGGGTACCGCCCGAGGAGGCCGTCGCGTACGTCCGCGCCCACTACGACCGGCACGCGGTGGAGACGCCGTGGCAGCGGCGCTACGTACGGCGGTTCCCCGCCCCGGTCAGGTGAGCGCGTCCGCGAGCAGCGCCGCGGTCTCCTTGATCAGGTCGTGGTCGTACGCCGCGTCCCGGTCCGGAAGCGTCGTCTGGACGGCCAGGACGAGCGGGGTGCCGTCCTCCGTCCAGGCGATGCCGACGTCGTTGTTGGCGCCGTACCAGCCGCCACCGGTCTTGTCGGCGATCGTCCAGGTCGCGGGCAGTCCGGCCCGGAAGCGGTTGCCGCTGGTGGTGTTGTTCAGCAGCCAGTGGTTGAGGAGCTCGCGGTCCGGGCGGTTCAACGCGTCGCCGAGGACCAGGCGGGCGTACGTACGGCCGATCGCGCGCGGGCTCGTCGTGTCCGTGATCCGCCACGGTTCCGCCGAGTTGAGCTCCGTCTCCCAGCGGTCGAGGCGGGTCACCCGGTCGCCCAGGGAACGCGCGAAGCGGGTGACCGCGGTGGGACCGCCCAGTTGCCGCAGCAGGAGGTTGCCCGCGGTGTTGTCGCTGTAGCGGATGGCCGCGTCGGCGAGTTCGGCGACGGTCATGCCGTCGGCGAGGTGCTGCTCGGTCCGCGGGGAGTTCTCCACCAGGTCGGCCGCCGTGTAGTGGACGCGACGGGCGAGGACCTCGCCGTGCCGGTCCAGATCGCGCAGGACGGCCGCGGCCGCCAGCGTCTTGAACAGGGAGCAGACCGGGAAACGCTCGTCGGCGCGGTAACGGACGGTCCTCCGGGTGGCGAGGTTGTGGGCGAACACGCCGAGACGGGCGCCGTGTCGGGACTCCAGGGTACTCAGCCGCGCGGTGACGTGGTCGCTGCCGTCGCTCTCGCCGTTCGCGGCGGCGTGCGCGGACGCGGTGGGCATCAGCAGGGTGGTCGCGGTGGCGGTGCCGGCCGCGAGGAGGGCACGTCGGGTCATCGGGGACTTGGCGGAACGTAAGATCTTTCTCTCCTTCGGTCGAAGCGGGCCGTCGATCTCTTCAGTGATCGACGCCGGATGTCATTCCTTGGTTGCGGTGCCGTAGACCGTTGGCGGACGGTGCGACGGCGGCAGGCCGCGCACAGTGGCGGCATGGAGAAGCCGAAGGGGATCGACAGGACGCAGTTTCTCGCCGGGGCGGCGGCCGTGGGGCTGGGCGCGGCCGTACTGCCGGCCGGGCCGGCCGTCGCGACCGGGAGTGGGCACGGATCAGGGGTGGCGACCGGGGGCGGACCCGGAGGCGGGGGCCGAACCGGAGGCGGGCGTGGCCTGGCGCGCCGGGGTGTGGTGTACACCGTCGGGGAGGGGGAGCGTCCGGGCACCGCCTTCAGCCCGGCCCGGATGCGGGCGGATCTCCGCGCGATCCGCGACGACCTGCACGCCGACACCGTCGACGTCACCGGAGACGGCGTCGAGCGCCTCACCACCACCGCGGCCGAGGCCGCCGAACGCGGACTGCACGTCTGGCTCCAGCCGACCCTCGCGGACGTCCCCGAGCGGGAGATCCTGGAGCACCTGGCCGAAACCGGGCGGTTCGCGGAGCGGCTGCGCCGGCAGGGCGCGAGTGTCGACTTCAGCGTGGGCTGCGAGTTCTGGCTGTTCGTGCCGGGGATCGTGCCGGGTGACACGGTCATGGAGCGCGTGCGGAACCTGCTGGACGGCACCTTCGACCCCGAGAGGATGCAGCGCCGCCTGAACCGCTTCACGGCGAGGGCGGCGGCGGTCGGCCGCTCCGTCTTCCACGGCCGGCTGAGCTACGCGGCCGCTCAGGACGACACGGTCGACTGGAACCTGTTCGACGTCGTCGGCATCGACTACTACGCGTACCACCGCCAACCCGCCGCCCACGTCCGCGAGTTGCGCCGCTACCTGCGCTGGGGGAAGCCGCTCGCCATCACCGAGTTCGGCACCTGCACGTACAGGGGCGCGCCCGAGGCGGGCGGCATGGGCTGGAACACCGTCGACTACGACAAGGACCCGCCGGAGATCAAGGGCCACCTGGTCCGCAGCGAACGCACCCAGGCCGCCTACCTGACCGACCTGCTGCACGTCTTCGAGTCGATGGGCCTGTACGCGGCGATGGCGTTCGAGTTCGTCACCCCGGACGCCCCGCACCGCCCGGGCGACCCGCGCCACGACCTCGACCTGGCGAGCTACAGCATCACCAAGACCCTCGAGGACCGCCCGGGTGACCCGGATTCGCGCTGGCACTGGGAGCCGAAGGAGGCGTTCCACGCCGTGGCGCGCTCCTACCGTCAGAACGCGAGCGTCATCAGCAGGCGGTGCTGACCCGGACCGAAGTAGTCCTGGCGGGGCGCTCCTTCCGGTACGAAGCCCAGCGAACGGTAGAGCACGACGGCCGTGTCGTTGGTCGGCTCGACGGTGAGCCAGACCTCCTTCACGTCCTCGGAGCGCAGATGCTCCAGAATCTCCGACATCAGCCTGCGGCCCAGCCCCCGGCCCTGGAGGCCCGGGGTGATGGCGAGGCTGAGTATCCAGCTGTGGTCGGCGTTGGGGGCGGTCGCGAAGACATAGCCGAGCAGACTCGAGCCGTCGTCGAGGACGAGCAGGTGGTCACCGTAGGCGTCGAGGAATTGCCGCAGTACGAAGTAGGGATACGGCCCCGAGGGGAAGGCCTGCCCGTCCAGACGGACGAGTTCCGGCAGATCCGCCTCGGTGACCGCCCTGATCCGGAGAAGAGGAGCCATGTAGTCCCCTTGTGGAGGATTCGAAGATGCATACCAATGGTGCGATATGCATACCGACTGGGTTGGCGCAGGTTCTGGCGCAGGTTCCCCTATCTTCGCCGGACGGTATCCGGTCATTCAAGGTGCGAACAGGACCTGGCGTGATTGGCTGGCTCAGCCCTCGAGCGCGGTGCGCTACATTGAGCCAATGACCCCGGGATCGCCCGCTGGTGCGGATAAGCTGAACGCCGATGTCGATTGGGACAATTTCGACCCCCAGGCGTACATCAGGAACAATTACCTCGTGCTTCATCCCGACGACGAGGAGATCCTTTCGGCTGTCCGTGACCACTTCGGTGATCATTTCCGGCGGAACCCCGGCCCGGTGGCCACCGGTATTGACGTCGGCGCGGGTCCGAACCTCTACCCCGCCTTCACGATGCTCCCGTGGTGCGACGAGATCACGCTGTACGAGTGGTCGGCTGCGAACGTGGCGCACCTCGAGGGTCAGCGCGCCTCCTTCGACCCCGACTGGGACCCGTTCTGGGACGTCCTGCGCAAGGAGGACGGGTACGCCCGGCTCGGCGCGGACCCCCGGGCGCGGTTCGGGCAGACCGTCAGGCCCCGACACGGCAACCTGTACGACCTGGGTGAGCCCGGGCCCAACGGCGAAGCGGAACGCTGGGCCATGGGCACGATGTTCTTCGTCGCGGAGTCGATCACCACATCGCTCGACGAGTTCCGGCGCGGTGTGTCCTGCTTCATGAACGCCCTCGAACCGGGCGCCCCTTTCGCCGCCGCTTTCATGGAGCACTCCCTGGGATACCAGGTGGGCGTGCACGACTTCCCGGCCAGCGACGTGGGCGAGCAGGAGGTGCGCAACCTGCTGAAGCAGTACGCCGGAGACGTCGATCCCATTCACATCGGAAAACCGGGCGGTCTCGTGCGCGAGGGATACACGGGAATGATCCTGGCCTGCGGTCACCGCAACGACTGACAGCGGTCTCTTTTTCGCACCTGTGTGAGGGGGCATGGGAATGCAGATCAAGCCGCGCCTGCAGCTTCTCGACGTGTGGCAGGCCATTGCCGGCCACTCTTTCAGGAGCGGCGACTGGAGCTGGGGAGAATGGGGCGGCCGCAGCAGCGTCGCCGACGCCGAACGTCTGCTCTGCCTCATGTATCCGGCGACCGAGATCCCCGAATTCCGCCTCGACAATCCCGACACGACCCAGGAGGACGTGGAGAAGGCCCTCAAGGAGATGGGCGATCCCACGGAGATTCCCGGGAGCCTCGTGCGGGTGCTCAGTGAATTCATGGGAAAGCATCACGGCGGGGGCGTGGGTCCCACGTTCTCCGGGGGCTATTACTTCCTTCCCGAGGACCCCGAGCAGGAACTCACCAAGGAACAGCAGGAAATCGGGGTCGTCGACTCCTTCTCGATGTCCGTCACCCTCTGCCTCGCCACCCTCGGCTTCCTCAAGATCTACCGCACGAGAACCAACCGCGCCGACACCCAGAAACTGATCCAGGGCCTCTGGGACGCGACCAGCCAACGCCTCACCTCCGCCATGGTGAGCCTGCTGCGCTCCTTCACCGTCAACGTCTTCGACGCCGAATCGAGTCAGGGACAGGCCCTGTGCCGTCTCCTCGGCCAGCAGCGGCTGTCGGACCGGGTGGTCCTCCAGCGGTTCCAGGAACGCTTCAAGGCGCTGCGTGCCGTCATCAGCGAGAGCCTCGTCCTCGGTGTCGAGGTCGAGGAGCAACTCCGCAACGACAACCGGCTGTTCGAGTGCGGCTGGGCCTGGAGCCTGGTCAGGGACGCGCCCGAGGTGGAAACCACCGACGACATCGGGGAGCAGCCTCGGGGCGCCGCCGACGCCGTCCCCTACCTCTACTTCACCGTCGTCGCCCTCGACGGCATCCAGGACCTGTTCTCGGACCGCACCCTGACCCTGGCCCTGCTCAACACCGAACAGCAGCGGCTCGCCGAGGCGCTGCGCCTGCGCTGGGAGATCACCCAGCAGTACTGGTCGGCCATCGCGCGTTTCGGGGAGGGCAGCTGGCCCCTGGAGGACATCCCGTGGCGGACCACGGGCCAGCAGCTGGAGTCGGAGTACTTCTCCCTCTGCGTCGCCTCCATCCTCGTCCACGACCTGGTCCGCCGCCGGGCCACCGACGACGACCTCACCCGCACGGTCGGCATCATGGAACGTCTCGCCGAGCGCGGCCGTATCACCAGCCGTATGACCAGGGACGACCCCGCCGTACGCCTGCACAATCCCGGTGTCGCCCTGCCTCTGCTCGGCAGCGACGGCCAGGGGCCCGCCATGCAGTGGGCGATGACGGACTTCTCGGCGCAGCTGCTCAAGCGGACCATCCAGCTGTGCTCGCTCTCCCGCAACCAGGCCTCCCACGACCGGCTGCTCCAGCTGGCCGAGGACATCCTCGGCCACCTGTGGAAGCGGCGCGTCGGCGAGGGGGAGGGGGTCGGCCTGTGGGACAACGTCCATGCGGCATACCCCAGTTCGGAGGAGCGCAGCGGACCGCTGTCGTGGAGCATCACCGAACGTGTCACCGAGTGCATGGTCGCCGCCTCCCAGCTCTACACGCAGCCCCCGATCCGCAGCGCCGAACTGACCGCGCTGGCCCGGTCACTGCTCAGCGAGTCGACGCACCTGCTCGGCAAGGAACAGATGAAGCTCGCCCCGCCGGCCAAGAGCCAGGAGGGCGAGGAACTGAAGGGCGTCGAGGCCGACCTGCGCCGTGCCCGGCTGCTCCTCGACACCGAACCGGGCACCGCCTGCGCGCTGTCCATGGGAGTGCTGCGCCGGCTGGACACCCTGGCCCGTGCCAGGGACACCGGGTCGGGGGTGTGACCCGTGCTCGTGTTCGCCGCCTCCGACAAGGGAGGCACCGGCCGCTCGGTCACGAGCGCCAACCTCGCCTACCGCCGGGCACTCGACGGCGACGACGTCTGCTATCTCGACTTCGACTTCGGCTCGCCCACCGCCCCGGCCGTCTTCGACATACCCGATGTCCTGAAAGAAGCCGAAGGACGAGGCCTGCACTCCTATCTGAAGGGCGAGACGGGGGAACCGCTGCGCGTCGACATCTGGGCACGCACGGAGCATTACGTCCTGCGTGACAAGCCGGACCGCTCCGGACGTCTGGTCCTGCTGCCCGGAGACCGAAGCGGCGGCGAATTCGTCACCGACACGGAAAACCTGCACCGCTGCGTGGACCTCATCCTCCGCCTCAAGCGTGAATTCGACGTCATCGTGGTCGATCTGAGCGCCGGACGCAGCTATGCGATGGACCTGGCGCTCGCCGCCACCGCGCAGGAGGAGCTGCGGCGCGTCAAAGTCCGCTGGCTCATCTACCACCGCTGGACGCGACAGCACGTCATGGCCGCCGCCGAACTCGTCAGCGGAAATCAGGGCATCGTGAGCGCCGGTGAGGAAATGGGGCACGACCGGCAGGCGCTGCTCGGCGCCATCCGTTTCGTACGGGCCGCCGTACCCGATCTCGAATCGTCGCTCTGGTCGCAGATGCCGCCCGCGCAGTCGGCCTGGATGCGCCAGTACAACAAACAGCTCGAGGTCGTCGCGGCCGAACTGGGCATCGGCAAGAGCAGGGTGCTGGGAGCCGTTCCCCTGGAACCCGTCCTGCAATTACGGGAACAGCTCATCACCGACCAGGACGTGCTGGACAGCCGGATCGCCAATATCGGGACCTGGCAGGCGATGGGAGAACTGGCGGAACGGCTGGCCGACGACAAGTTCTGGGGGGAGCTGTGACCGGAACCGGAACCGGAGCCGTCTTCCAGGAAACCAGCGCCCAGCCACGCACGGAGGCCGTGCCGTTCTCCCATCTCTCCCTGGAACTCGGCCACTTGTACATGGAGGACTTCGCCGAGGGGCCCGAGCGACTGCGCGGGCACTTCGCCGCGGTGCGCCCCTGGGTGGAGGCCGCCCGTGCCTCGCTCCCTCCGCTCCCGGACGGCAAACGGCCCCGGATCAGCACCTGCTTCCTGATCGACGACTACTTCAGCCGCCTGGCCACGCCCGCCGAGCTCTTACCGCCCCTGCTCAAGGCGGCCGAACAGGCCGGCCTGACCATCGACTACCTGGCCCGCGAGTCCGGCTGCGCCGCCACCGATCCCCGCCGGCCGGAACGCGGCGGCCTCGCCGAGTTCGTCCTGGGCCGGCTCGTCGAGACACCGCCACCCGGCAGCAGGGGTTTCCGGCCGCCCCTCAGCCGGACCGGCTGGCTCACCAACGGGCGTCGCGCCCCGGCGCAGCGTACGGCGGCCGCGCTGAGCGCCGCACCCTCCTGGCAGCCCCCCAGCGAGACCGGTGCGCGCGGTCACTCCGTCTTCGTGGACGTCGAGTTGTGGGACGAGAACGCGGACCGCCGCACCTGGTCCTGCGCCTTCCTGGCCGCCGTCTGGCAACTGGCCCGCCTCGGACTGCTCCGTGACAACGGCAAGGCCGTCCTCGCCCCCACCGGCTGGGACCCGGCCGCCTTCCCCGACGACTGGGACGCGTTGCCGCCGCTGCTCCGGCTCAACCCGTCCGCGGCGCCCTTCACCGCGTACTACACGTGCAGCGTCCTGCCCTCCCGGTTCCTGCCCGTCGAGCACGCCGTGCGTGTCATCCTCGAGCAGACCCAGGTGGACGCCGGAGCGCTCGGCCAGGTGGTAGGGCGTGCCGCCGACGAGGACTTCCCCGTGCCCGCCGGTGTCGTGGAGCGCACGTCCTACGTGTTCCCGCCGGGGCTGTGACATGGGCGCCCCGGGGGAGACGGCACGCCCGGTGCTGGCCTGCGGCGAGGTGCGCACGTGTCTGCTGCCGTGCCGTGACGCCGTGAGCGCGGCGGTGGCCGAGCGGCTGCTCACCCTGCGCGCCGACGAACGCGTCCGCGTCTCCCAGCGCCCCAACCTCCACGCCGTCTCGCCCGAGGTCCTCACG
The DNA here is from genome assembly GCF_041435115.1 of Streptomyces sp. NBC_00289. Lineage (NCBI taxonomy): Bacteria > Bacillati > Actinomycetota > Actinomycetes > Kitasatosporales > Streptomycetaceae > Streptomyces > Streptomyces sp. NBC_00289. Next base: position 6,840,237 of record NZ_CP108046.1, read on the forward strand.
GGCGTCGACTGCCGGCTGCCCACCGGCAACCGGGGCAAGGTCCGCGCGGTCGGTACGGTGGCGGCCCGCGCGAGCCTCACCGAGGGCCGGGTGCTCCAGGCGACGGCGTACTTCTCCGCACCGGCCGCCGGCCCGGACCGCCGCCGGCCCTGGGGCTACTACCTGACCCGGCCCGGCCAACTGCTGCCGGTCGGCAGGCTGGCCGAAACAGTCGTCGCCGATGCCTTGCTGACGGAGCGTTGGCAGCCGGGCGCCGACGAGCTCGACATCGGCTCGATCGCCGAAGGGCTCCTCTCGACGATCTCCCGCAAACACCGACTCCTCGACTACGACGCCCCCCTCACGTCCGCCACCACCAGCCTGCGGTGGGCCGCGCTACCCGCGGCGGACGGCCGGGGAGCGCGGCTGGAACGCTTCACCGTGGCCGCCGACGGCGTACGCCTTGTGCGACTGAGGGTGCCGAACGGCACCGAACCCGCGGCGGTGGCCCGGCTCGCCGAGGATTTCGCCCTGCACGACTGGTTGTTGACGACGGTCGTGGACAAACTGGACGGCATCAGGCTCGGGTCCGCGGACGGGGCCGGGACGCTCAAGGTGCTGGGCCCGCTCGTCGATCATCTGCTGCACCTGTGGATGCCGAGGACCCGGCTGGACCGGTCGCTGGGCGTCCTGTGGGACGTACTCGAAGAGGAACCCGGCTTCAGCCGACAGTGGCAGACCTTGGTACAGCGCGTCCGTGACCAGCTGGCCCTGCACGCCGCGACGGCGCGGCGCGAGCTCCTGTCGGCGGGGCCCTGATCGCGGAGGACAGGAACATCCCAACGGGGGGAGAAAGAGATGAATCCACCGATACCGCCGCGCAACAACACCGCTCCTACGGGCAGAAGTGAGCGGGACAGAGACGACGGCGCACGGTCGCTGCTCCAGAAGCTCCTGATCACCGTGGTGACGGGTGGCGTGGCCTATGTGCTGACGAACGTGATCTCCCCGTCCCAGGACGACCTGTGGCGGGTGGTCGTGTCCGTGCTCTTCGGCGGTGCGATCCTGATCGTCCAGTTCATGATCACCTTCGCGCACCAGCTCGGTGAGCTGAGGGACGTGGTCGAGCAGCGCTTCGTCGACATCGGCCGGGCGACCAAGCTCTTCAACGAGGTGGAGCAACTGCGCGACGACGGGGTGCCCCGGCTGGCCGAGCACGCCACGAAAGTGGTCGCCATGGGGCCGACGATCCTGCACGAGTTCGCGCACCAGGAGATCGACCGGCTCGCCGGCTACATGTACAACTTCGCCAACCTGCACGCCAAGTCGCCCGGTGAGAACCACGACTGGCTGCTGACCCTCACCCGGTGCGCCCGGACCTCCGTGGACGCCATCAGCACCTCCGTCGACCGGGACTTCTGGAGCAGCGAGCCCGCGGGCCGCTATCTGGAGGCGCAGAGCGAGGCGGTCGAGCGCGGGGTCCGGGTGCGCCGGCTGCACGTGGTGAAGAGCCCCGAGGAGATCGCACTGCTGGACCAACTCCGCGAGGAGCAGCGGGGGATCGGCATCGACGTGCGGGTCGTGGCCCTGCCCCAACTGCCGATGTACGCCCAGCGGGGCAAGATGATCGACTTCATCCTCTTCGACGGAGCGCTCTCCTACGAGATCACCGCGGACCAGATGAACGTGCCCTCGTGGACGACGGTGGACGCCACCCAGAAGGAAGTGCAGGAGCGGCTGAAGCGCTTCACCGAGCTGTGGAACATCAGCGACGTCAGCCCGAACGGCTTACCCGACTCGCTCCGCGCGGCGACCAACCCGCCGGATTCGGGCGACTAGCGCCGCGGGGGCAACGTTTGCGCGACGGGGCGAACGTGCGTGAACCGTCGGCCCGACCGGCCCGTCTGCCCTGACCTGCGCTTGTAGTGCACAGACTCCTGCCGAGTGTAGGTGCACGACGTCACTTCCCAGACGCGAAGAGTGAAACTCGGAAAGCTGGGGATCAAGGTGACGGCACACCACTCGGCGCTCTGCGCCGAAGAAGCGGAGGCAGCGGTGAAGGAATTGCGCGAGGCGCTGGACAAAGCCGGAATTACTCCTCCCTCGCTGGGGCTCCACCCGGTGAGTCCTGCGCGGGAGGCGCCCGGTCCGCTCGTGGAAACCCGCCGGTGTTCCGGGCAGACCGCGCGGCGCATCGCGGCGGCGGGGCGGTGAACCCCGCCGTCGGGGCGTATGTCGTGGACGGCCGCAGCGGAAGGCTCGGGATCGTCATGGGGCACGAAGGACCCTACGTACAGCTGAGGCCGTACGGCGGCGGCCGGGAGTGGGACGCCGAGCCGGGAGCCGTGCGGCACGCGACGCCGGCCGAGCGGCTCAGCGCGGCGACGGCGTACGCCAACGCACGCAGCCGGGGCGAGGTGCCTTGAAGCGGGGCCCGGCCGAAACGAAAGCGGCCGGCCCGGCCCGGAGCGCGTGCGCCGTAAGAGAGAATGGGCCACATGAGTCTGTTCCGCGACGACGGCATCGTGCTGCGCACCCAGAAGCTGGGTGAGGCGGACCGGATCATCACTCTGCTCACGCGCGGGCACGGGCGGGTACGCGCGGTGGCGCGCGGGGTGCGGCGCACCAAGTCCAAGTTCGGGGCCCGCCTGGAGCCCTTCTCGCACGTCGACGTGCAGTTCTTCGCGCGGGGGAGCGAGCTGATCGGGCGCGGCCTGCCGCTGTGTACGCAGAGCGAGACCATCGCGCCGTACGGCGGCGGGATCGTCAGCGACTACGGCCGCTACACCGCCGGCACCGCCATGCTCGAGACGGCGGAGCGGTTCACGGATCACGAGGGGGAGCCGGCGGTGCAGCAGTACCTGCTGCTCGTCGGCGCCCTGCGCACCCTCGCCCGCGGCGAGCACGCCTCGCATCTCGTTCTGGACGCCTTCCTGCTGCGGTCTCTCGCCGTCAACGGCTACGCCCCGAGCTTCGGCGACTGCGCGAAGTGCGGGCTGCCGGGGCCGAACCGGTTCTTCTCCGTCGCCTCGGGCGGCTCCGTCTGCGTCGACTGCCGGGTGCCCGGCAGCGTCGTACCCTCGCCGCGGACCCTCGAACTGCTCGGTGCGCTGCTTACGGGAGACTGGGAGAACGCGGACGCGTGCGAGGCACGGTACGTCCGCGAGGGGAGCGGGCTGGTGTCCGCGTATCTGCACTGGCACATGGAGCGCGGACTGCGTTCGCTGCGCTACGTGGAGAAGTAGAAGCAACGGACCGAGGGAGACGAGAACCACATGGCTGTACGCGGGATCCTGGGGCGCCGGCGCCGCGAGTACAAGACGCCGGATCCGCATCCGTCCGGTGCTCGCCCGCCGAAGCTCCCGGGTGAGCTGGTCCCCGAACACGTGGCGATCGTCATGGACGGAAACGGCCGCTGGGCCAAGCAGCGCGGGCTGCCGCGCACCGAGGGGCACAAGGTCGGCGCCGAGCAGGTTCTCGACGTGCTGCAGGGCGCGGTCGAGATGGGTGTGCGGAACATCTCGCTGTACGCCTTCTCCACCGAGAACTGGAAGCGCTCGCCCGACGAGGTCCGCTTCCTGATGAACTTCAACCGCGACTTCATCCGCAAGAGCCGTGACCAGCTCGACGAGCTCGGCATTCGCGTGCGCTGGGTGGGCCGGATGCCCAAGCTGTGGAAGTCGGTCGCCAAGGAGCTCCAGATCGCCCAGGAGCAGACCAAGGACAACGACCGTCTGACCCTGTACTTCTGCATGAACTACGGCGGCCGGGCGGAGATCGCGGACGCGGCGCAGGCCCTCGCGGAGGATGTGAAGGCGGGCCGCCTGGACCCCTCGAAGGTCGACGAGAAGACCCTCGCGAAGTACCTGTACTACCCGGACATGCCGGACGTCGACCTGTTCCTGCGGCCGAGCGGCGAGCAGCGCACCTCCAACTACCTGCTCTGGCAGAGCGCGTACGCGGAGATGGTCTTCCAGGACGTGCTGTGGCCGGACTTCGACCGCCGTGACCTGTGGCGGGCGTGCGTGGAGTTCGCGTCCCGGGACCGCCGCTTCGGCGGCGCCACGCCGAACGAGGTGCTGTTGTCCCTGGAAGGCGGGCAGGCCACCCCGTAGCCACCCGGGGTGCGGGACCGCCGCGATCGGCCGACCGCGATCGGCCGGCAGCGATCAGCCGGCCGTGGCGGCGGTCGCGCAGTCGGAGCAGGTCCCGAAGATCTCCACCGTGTGGGCCACGTTCACATAGCCGTGTTCGGCGGCGATGGACTCGGCCCACGTCTCCACGGCCGGGCCCTCGACCTCGACGGCCTTGCCGCAGACGCGGCAGACCAGGTGGTGATGGTGGTCACCGGTGGAGCAGCGGCGGTAGACGGACTCGCCGTCGGACGTGCGCAGGACGTCGACCTCGCCGGCGTCGGCGAGGTTCTGGAGCGTGCGGTAGACCGTGGTGAGGCCGACGGAGTCGCCCTTGTGCTTGAGCATGTCGTGCAGTTCCTGGGCACTGCGGAACTCGTCCACCTCGTCGAGGGCCGCCGCGACGGCAGCCCGCTGCCGGGTGGAGCGGCCCTTCACGGGCGGTCCAGCGGTCGTCACCGGTTGCCTCCTAGCGTCTGCGCTTGCCGGGCCATTGTGCCAGTCCGGCCTGTCAGCGGTCAGACGCCGACCTTGCCGTCGGCTGCCCGGCCGGCCGGAATCGTGCACTCCGTGGGATCCCCGGCGGGCTGTGCGGCGGCCAGCGCACGCGCGCGGCGCCGGGCCAGCGGGGTGGCGAGGACCGTGAGCACGAAGAACGCGGCGATGGCCAACAGCACGATCGTCGCACCGGGCGGCACGTAGTGGTAGTACGACGTGACGGTGCCGCTGATGGTCACGGTCACGCCGATCGCCACCGCGACGGCGAAGGTCGCCGCGAAGCTGCGGGTGAGCTGCTGGGCGGCGGCCACCGGGACCACCATCAGCGCGGAGACCAGGAGCAGCCCGACGACCCGCATCGCGACCGTCACCGTGACCGCCGCCGTGACCGCGGTCAGCAGGTTGAGCGCGCGCACCGGCAGGCCCGTGACCCGGGCGAACTCCTCGTCCTGGCTAACCGCGAAGAGCTGGCGGCGCAGGCCCAGGGTGACCAGCATCACGAATCCCGCGAGCAGGCTGATCGCCGTCACGTCCGACTCCGAGACGGTCGTGAGGGAGCCGAAGAGGTACGACATGAGGTTGGCGTTGGAGCCGCCCGGCGCGAGGTTGATGAGCATCACGCCGCCGGCCATGCCGCCGTAGAAGAGCATCGCGAGGGCGATGTCGCCCCGTGTCCTGCCGTACCAGCGGATCAGCTCCATCAGGACGGCGCCGAGCACCGAGACGGCGGTCGCCATCCACACCGGGGAGGTGGAGAGCAGGAAGCCGAGGCCGACGCCGGTCATCGCGACATGGCCGATGCCGTCGCCCAGCAGGGCCTGGCGGCGCTGCACGAGGTAGATGCCGACGGCGGGGGCGGTGATGCCGACCAGGACGGCGGCGACCAGCGCCCGCTGCATGAAGGGGAAGTCGAGGAAGGTCATCAGCTCAGCAGTCCCGTGCGGATCGGTTCGGTGCCCGCGGGCGCGTGCGGGTGGACGTGGTCGTGGCCGGGCAGCGCGTGCTGGCCGACCGCTCGCGGGGGCGGGCCGTCGTGCACCACGCAGCCGTCGCGCAGGACGACCGCCCGGTCGATCAGCGGCTCCAGGGGGCCCAGTTCGTGCAGGACGAGCAGAACCGACGTGCCGGCGGCGACCTGTTCGCGCAGCGTCCCGGCGAGCACCTCCTGGCTGGCCAGGTCGACGCCGGCCATCGGCTCGTCCATGATCAGCAGTTCGGGCTCGGCGGCGAGCGCGCGGGCGATCAGGACACGCTGGTGCTGTCCGCCGGAGAGGGCGTTCACGGAGTCCTTGGCCCGGTCGGCCATACCGACGAGCTCCAGGGCCCGCCGTACGGCCGCGTGGTCGGCCTTGCGCAGCATGCCGAAGCGGGCGGCGGACAGCCGGCCGGAGGAGACGATCTCGGTGACCGTGGCGGGCACCCCGCCCGCGGCCGTCGTGCGCTGCGGTACGTAGCCCACGCGCCGCCAGTCGCGGAAGCGGCGGCGCGGGGTGCCGAACAGCTCGATCTCACCGGCGCTGACCGGGACCTGGCCGATGACGCTGCGCACGGCGGTCGACTTGCCGGAGCCGTTCGCGCCGAGCAGCGCGACGACCTCGCCGGGGTGCACCGTGAGGTCGATGCCGCGCAGGACGGGGCGCGAGCCCAGCTCGGCGCGTACCCCGCGCAGCGATATGACGGGCTCGCCCATGACGTCCATGCCGCCTTCCGTGACGATCACTTGGTTCCCAGGGCCGTCTGCAGCGCCTTGAGGTTGGCTTCCTGGACCGAGAAGTAGTCCGTGCCCCGGGACTTGGACGTGATGCCCTCGATCGGGTCGAGGACGTCCGTCTTCAGGTCCGCGTCCTTGGCGACGGTCTTCGCGGTCTTGTCGCTGACGAGGGTCTCGTAGAACACCGTGGAGACGCCGTCGGCCTTGGCCATCCTCTCAAGGTCCCGTACGCGCGCGGCGCTGGGCTCGGACTCGGGGTCGAGGCCGTTGATGGCCTCCTCGGTGAGGCCGTAGCGCTCGGCGAGGTAGCCGAAGGCGGCGTGGGTGGTGATGAAGACCTTGGACCCGGTGTTCCTCAGGCCGTCCGCGAACTGCGTGTTGAGCCGGTCGAGCTTCTTGACCAGGGCCGCGGTGTTCTTCCGGTAGTCGGCGGCGTGCTTCGGGTCCGCCTTCTCGAAGGCCTTGCCGACGCCCGTGGCGACCTGGGCGTAGCGCACCGGGTCGAGCCAGATGTGGGGGTCGAGGCCGGACAGTTCCGTGTTCTCGCCGCTGTCGTGCGCGGCGGAGTGGCCGCCGACCTCGTTGCCGTGCTTCTCGAGCGTGGTGAGGGAGGCGGCGTCGACCTTCGTCCTCACGCCGGACTGCGAGACCGCGTCGTCGACGGAGGGCTGGAGGTTCTTCAGATACAGGACGGCGTCGGACTGCTCGAGCTGCACGCGCTGCTTGGCGCTGATCTCGAGGTCGTGCGGTTCCTGGCCGGGCTGGGTGAGGCTGGCGACGTGGACGTGGCTCCCGCCGATCCGCTCGGCGAGGAAGGCCATCGGGTAGAACGACGCGACGACGTCGAACTTGTCCGTGTTCGCGGCGGCGCTCTCGGTGGAGCAGGCGGAGAGGGTGGCGAGGCCGAGGGCGGTGGCCGCCGCTGCCGCGGTCGCGGGTATGAGTCGTCGTACGTTCATGACAGTCATTTTCAACAACTATGGAAACCGTTGTCAACAACGCTGGTGAGAAGTTTGTCCGGGGAACCGATTTGGTTGAGGGGGAGCCCCCGCCGGTACGCTGAAGCATTCGCTCTGAAGCGTCTCGCTTCGTCGTCCGTCGTCGTTATGAAGAGAGCACCGTGGCCGCCGACAAGATCGACACCATCGTCAGCCTGAGCAAGCGCCGTGGCTTCGTATTCCCCTGCAGTGAGATCTACGGTGGCCAGAAGGCCGCCTGGGACTACGGACCGCTCGGTGTCGAGCTCAAGGAGAACCTGAAGCGCCAGTGGTGGCGCTACATGGTGACGTCGCGCGAGGACGTGGTCGGCATCGACTCGTCCGTGATCCTGGCCCCCGAGGTATGGGTCGCCTCCGGTCACGTCGCCACCTTCTCCGACCCGCTCACCGAGTGCACCTCCTGCCACAAGCGGTTCCGCGCGGACCACCTGGAAGAGGCGTACGAGGCCAAGCACCACCGCCTGCCGGAGAACGGCCTGGCGGACGTGAACTGCCCCAACTGCGGCAACAAGGGCCAGTTCACCGAGCCCAAGCAGTTCTCGGGCCTGCTGTCCACCCACCTCGGCCCGACGCAGGACACCGGCTCCGTCGCCTACCTGCGCCCCGAGACCGCCCAGGGCATCTTCACCAACTTCGCCCAGGTGCAGACCACTTCGCGCCGCAAGCCGCCGTTCGGAATCGCCCAGATGGGCAAGTCGTTCCGCAACGAGATCACGCCCGGCAACTTCATCTTCCGCACCCGCGAGTTCGAGCAGATGGAGATGGAGTTCTTCGTCAAGCCGGGCGAGGACGAGAAGTGGCAGGAGTACTGGATGGAGCAGCGCTGGAACTGGTACACCGGCCTGGGCCTGCGCGAGGAGAACATGCGGTGGTACGACCACCCCAAGGAGAAGCTCTCCCACTACTCCAAGCGCACCGCTGACATCGAGTACCGCTTCCAGTTCGGCGGCAACGAGTGGGGTGAGCTGGAGGGCGTCGCCAACCGCACCGACTTCGACCTCTCCGCCCACGCCAAGGCCTCCGGCCAGGACCTCTCCTACTTCGACCAGGAGGCCGGCGAGCGCTGGACGCCGTACGTCATCGAGCCCGCGGCCGGTGTCGGCCGCGCGATGCTGGCGTTCCTGCTCGACGCCTACATCGAGGACGAGGCGCCGAACGCCAAGGGCAAGCTGGAGAAGCGCACGGTGCTGCGCCTCGACCACCGCCTGGCCCCGGTGAAGGTCGCGGTCCTGCCGCTGTCCCGCAACCCGGAGCTGTCCCCGAAGGCCAAGGGCCTGGCCTCCGCGCTGCGTCAGAACTGGAACATCGAGTTCGACGACGCCGGCGCCATCGGCCGCCGCTACCGCCGTCAGGACGAGATCGGCACGCCGTACTGCGTGACGGTCGACTTCGACACCCTCGACGACAACGCGGTGACGGTGCGCGAGCGCGACACGATGAAGCAGGAGCGGGTCTCCCTCGACCAGATCGAGGGCTACCTGGCCGGACGCCTGCTGGGCGCCTAGCCTTCGGACCCCATTTCCCCGAACGCCGGACGGGCTGAGTCGATCAGCCCGTCCGGCGTTCGTCGTGTTCCGGGGGTCCGCTGAGACGGCCATCCGCGCTGCGGCGGCGCGGCGACGGATACAGATCTCGGCTAACAGGTGACGGCCAACAGATGACAGCTGACAGATATTGAAATCTGTCAGCTGTCATGTCAGGGTGGGTGCATGACCACACGCACGCGCACCCTCGGCACCACCGGCCCCCAGGTCTCCGCCCTCGGCCTCGGCTGCATGGGCATGTCCGCGCTGTACGGCGACGCGGACCGGGCCGAGTCCATCGCCACTATCCATGCCGCCCTGGAGGCGGGCGTGACGCTGCTGGACACCGGCGACTTCTACGGCATGGGCCACAACGAACTGCTGATCGGCGAAGCCCTGCGCACCGCCCCCGCCGCCCACCGTGAACAGGCCCTCACCAGCGTCAAGTTCGGCGCCCTGCGCGCCCCGGACGGCAGCTGGTCGGGCTACGACGGCCGCCCCGCCGCCGTGCGGAACTTCGCCGCCTACTCCCTCCAGCGCCTCGGCGTCGACCACATCGACGTCTACCGCATCGCCCGGCTCGACCCGGACGTCCCCATCGAGGAGACGGTCGGAGCCATCGCCGAGCTGGTCGAGCAGGGGTACGTCCGGCACATCGGCCTCAGCGAGGTCGGCGCCGAGACGATCCGCCGGGCCGCCGCCACCGCGCCGATCGCCGACCTCCAGATCGAGTACGCCCTCATCTCGCGCGGCATCGAGGCCGAGATCCTGCCCACCACCCGCGAACTGGGCATCGGCATCACCGCCTACGGCGTCCTGTCCCGCGGCCTGATCTCCGGCCACTTCACCCGCGACCGGCAGCTCGGCGCCGACGACTTCCGCACCCACTCGCCCCGCTTCCAGGGCGACAACCTGCGGCACAACCTCGACCTCGTCGAGGCGCTGCGCAAGGTCGCCGAGGGGAAGGGCGTCAGTGTCGCGCAGATCGCGATCGCCTGGGTGCTGTCCCGCGGCGAGGACATCGTGCCGCTGATCGGCGCCCGCAGCCGGGAGCGGCTCGCGGAGTCGCTGGGCGCGCTGGACGTCACGCTGGACGCGGACGACCTCACCGCGATCGAGGAAGCGGTCCCGGCCGACGCGGCCGCCGGCGACCGCTACGCGCCCGCGGCCATGGCCCACCTCGACAGCGAGCGCTGATCCGGCCGCCGGTACGGTCCTCCTCATGGCACCCAGCGAGACCCTGACCGCCGACCGCATCCTCGAAGCGACCGAGGAGGTGCTGCGCCGCCACGGCCCGGCCAAGGCCACCGTGGTCGACGTGGCCCGCGCGCTCGGCGTCAGCCATGGCAGCGTCTACCGGCACTTCCGGACCAAGGCGGCGCTGCGGGAGGCGGTCACGAAGCGCTGGCTGGACCGGACGTCCGAGACGCTTTCCGCCATCACCGCCGACGAGTCACGGGCCCCGGAGACCCGGCTGCGTGACTGGCTCGCGGCGCTCTTCGACGCCAAGCGCCGCAAGGCGGGCGACGACCCCGAGCTGTTCGCCACGTACATGGTGCTGACCGGGGAGACCGGCGAGGTGGTCGGCGAGCACCTCGCCGACCTGACCGGTCAGCTGACCCGGATCATCGAGGCGGGAGTCGCGTCCGGCGTCTTCACGGCCCCCCACCCGCGGACCACCGCCGGCGCCGTCTTCCAGGCCACCGGCCGCTTCCACGACCCCGGCTACCACCGCCTGTGGGAGCGGCCGGGCGCGCAGGAGGACTTCACGGCGCTGGTGGACCTGCTGCTGCGAGGGCTGCGGGCCCAGGGTCAGGGCTGAGGCATGAGCTGCACCCGGATGTCGTCCCCATAGGGCAGGACGACTGTCTGGTCCCGTCCGAGCCGCCACTGCGGCGTCACCAGGAACAGCCGTCCGCCGGAGGTCATCAGCACCCGGAAGCCCCGGTACCGGTGGTGGTACGTCCTCCCGCTCTCCCCGGCCGTGCCGAGCCGGACCTGGGTCACGCCCGTGGGCACACCGTCCAGCGGCTCCTTGGTGTCCACGACGACCTCGGGGCGGTCCGCGAGGGCTTCCGCGTCCTGCTCGCCCCGCCCCGTGCCGTACGCCCACGCCAGTTGTGTCGATGCCCAGAACAGCCCGGCCACGCCCAGCGCGATCGTGCACATCACGCCGTTCCTGGCCAGGCTCAGCGGCAGCACCGGGCGCCCGCGCCGCCGGCCGTGGATCCAGATGCCGTACGCCACCGCCGCCGGCCCGAAGGCCAGCGACAGCGGGGTGGCGCCGATGACCACGCTGACCTCGGACCCCTGCACGAAGATGCCGATCAACGCTCTGCCGATCAGCAGGACGCCGACGAGGACGAAGCAGTACGCGAGAAACGCGGCGGCGGAGGTGTCGTTCCGCGCGTCCGCGTCGCGGGACAGCACCCACAGGACGAGAGCGTGGACACCGACGAGCGCCATGAAGCCCAGGAAGATCATCGACGCCGGGACGAAGACCACCTCGAGGCCGTCCAGCATCAGGTCCTGATTGGAGCGACCGGTCATGTCCACGGGCACGCCGAAGTAGTCGTACCGCGCGCGGGTGGCGACGTAGCCGAAGTAGAAGAGCAGCGCGGTCGCCAGGGTCGCCGGGCCCAGCGCCTCCGCGAGCCGCCGGACCCGGGCGGGGACGGCGTGATCTTCGGCGGTGGGCTCCGGCGCCGGCGTGGGTGCCGGGGCCGGTTCGGGCGCGTGCGGTGGTGGCGGCTCCGGGGCCGTCATCCCTCGTCGCCCTCTTCCTCCCCCTGGGAGGTGTCGGGCGGAGACGAGTCGCCGGGTGGGGGAGGGCTCGTGCCCCCCACCACGATCGTTGACCGGAGTGCTTTTCCGGTCCCCGAGCTACGGACCCGTACAGGGGCCTGCGGGGTGGGCGGCGGACCGCCCCAGTCCGTCACGTAGTTGCACGGATCGATCTTGTCGTTGTCGCACAGGAAGCTTGAGTGAACCACTGCCTGAACCGTGTACTCACCTGCCCGGGCGCCTGGTGCGAGGACCGCGCCCGTCAGGCACTGGCGGCCCTCGACCAGCAGGAGGCCGAGACAGGGGGTATCACGATCGTCGCCCTCCGCGCGGTAGCAGTGGTCGCCGTTGTCGGAGTGAACCGCAGGTCTCGCCGGCCCACCAGTGATCACGAAGGAGACGCTCTCGATGACCGCGGGAGTGGCCGTCTTGTTGATGACGGTCACACAGCCTTCGCTGTTTCCGGAGCCCTGGAGGTTGACGCCGTTCAGCTCGACCGACGGTCGCCGGCCCTTGGGTGTCCTGCCGCCCTGCGGCGTGCCGCCACCGTCGGTGGCGGTGCTGTCCGAGGCCGCGCCCGACCTGGTCGTCCGGCTGTCGGGCGTACCGTCGCCGTCGCTGTCGATGGTGCTGTCAGCCGTGCTGTGAGTCGTGCTGTCGGCCGTGCCGTCGGTGTCGTTCGACGGGTCGGCGGAGTCGGTGGTCCGGTCCACACCGGCGGTGCTCTCGCTGCCGGTGGTGGCGGATCTGACCAGCCACACGACTCCGAGCACCAGCACCAGGCCGAGGACCGTCGCCATGACGCTGAGGCGGGCACGCGAAGGTGGCATGTTCGGAGGTTAAGCGGAGATTTATGGGAGTTCATCCCGGGTTACTCCGCCGCGCACTCCCAGAAGTCCCGCATCAGCGGTGTCGGGACCGGGTTCTCCATGGCCACCTGGGTGAGGAGGATGGCGACCGTGCCGGTGGACGGGACGATGTGGGCCGTGGTGCCCGTGCCGCCGACCCAGCCGTAGCGGCCGGGGACGTTCCAGGGGGCTGCCGGGGTGACGTCGACCGAGGCGCCGTAGCCCCAGCCCTGGTCCTCCAGGAACAGGGAGCCGATCTGCCGCTGCCGGGCCGTCAGGTGGTTGGTGGTCATGCGGCTCACCGAGGTGGGGGACAGGAGGCGGTGGCCGTTCGCCGTGCCGCCGTCGAGCAGCATGCGGGCGAAGGCCAGCCAGTCGTCGGCCGTCGAGGCGAGGCCGCCGCCTCCGGACGGGAACGCCGGGATGTGACTCCAGTCGCCGTCCGGGGCGTCCGCGAGTTCCCGTGCGCCCGTCGCGTCGGCGCGGTAGAAGCTCGTGAAGCGGTCCCGCTTCGCCGCCGGCACCTCGAACGCCGTGTCCGTCATGCCCAGCGGCTCGAAGATCCGTTCCGCCAGGAACTCCGGGAGCGTACGGCCCGACACCCGGGCGATCAGGATGCCCTGCAGGTCGGACGAGGTGCCGTAGAGCCATGCCTCGCCCGGCTGGTACACCAGCGGGACCTGGGCGAGCGCGGCCAGCCAGGTGTCCGGGTCCGGGTAGGCCTGCGGGGCTCGGCCGTCCTTCTGGACCTCGAACAGCGCCCGGACCGCGGGGAGCGAGAAGTCCGACGGGAAGCCCCAGCCCGTGCGGGAGCTGAGCAGGTCCTCGACCGTGATCGGGCGGGCCGCGGGGACCACGTCGTCCACCGGGGCACCGGGGGTGCGCACCACGGTCGGCTTCGCCAGTTCCGGCAGCCACCCCTCGACCGGGTCGTCGAGCCCGATCAGCCCGTCCTCCACCAGCGTCAGCACCGCCGCCGCAGTGACCGGCTTGCTGATCGAGGCGATACGGAAGATCGAGTCCCGGGCCATCGGGGCGGTGCCCTCGGCGTCCACGCAGCCGACGGTCACCACCTCGACGTCGGCACCGCGGGCCACGAGCCCGAGAGCGCCCGGCACCGTTCCGTCGTCGACGTGCCGTTGCAGGGTGGTACGCAGTGCGCTCATCGCTCGGCCTTCCGGTGCGGTGTCGTCGTACCACTACGCCCCCCCGGGCCGCGGGAAGTCATCGCCGGCCGCCGAGGAGGTTCTACGTCGCCGTCGGGTCCACCGTGGCCTGATGGGCCTCGGCCAGATGTTCCTCCGCCTTCAGCCAGGGCAGGAACTGCGCCCCCTTGCGCCAGCCGCAGGTGTCACATCTGATCGTGCGCTGCATCCCCGAGCGCTGCACCCGGACGACATGCTCGCGTCCGTGCTGGTCCCAGCGGCTCACCTTGCTCGTGTTGATCTCCAGCATGACGCCTCCAACGGCGACCCGCAGCGAAGAACCCGTCCGGGGGCGCGGTACGGGGCCCGCGCAGCAAGGAGTGTGCAGCAAGGTCGACATCAACGGGGGGCGTTCAGTGATGACTTGTTCAATTCGTGAGGACAAATCGGGAGAAGGGTCCGCGCCGGCGGCCTCGGCCTCAGCCGATCGTCCGTGGGAGACGCACGCTCAGCAGGCCGGTCAGGGCGATGCCCGCCAGCTGCACCAGAAGCGTCGTGACCAGGGCGTCCCGCATGCCCAGGCTGGACACCAGGGACAGGAACAGGGTGCCGAGGGTGGCCACGCCCAGCGCCAGCGACGACTGCTGGGCGGTGATCATGACGCCGCCGCCGACACCGGCCCGGGCGGGCGGCACCTCGGACAGGATGATCCGGAACACCACCGGGAGCTGGAGCGCCTGACCCGCGCCGGCGACCGCCGCGCCCGGGAGCAGCTCGACGAGCCCGAGGTCCGGCCAGGAGCCGCGCACGGCCAGCACCATCAGCGCCACACCCAGCCCCTGGATCACGGCGCCCGCCGTCACCACGCGGGTGCCGTGGCGGGCGACCAGCCTGGGGCCGGCCAGCGACACACAGAAGAAGACGACGGCCATCGGGGCCAGCGCCAGTCCCGCCCGCACCGGCCCGAGCCCCGCGCCCCGCTGCAGTGCCACCGCGATCACGAACATGAAGCCGCTGAAGCCGACGGAGAACGGCACGATCAGCACCAGGCCCCGGCGCAGCGACACCAGCTGGAACAGGCTCGGCGGCACCAGCGGCGTACGGCCCTGCCGGTCCGCTCTGCGCTCCACCGCGTAGAACGCCGCCGCCAGGAGCGGGAAGGCCGCCAGCGACAGCCACGTCCACAGCGGCCAGCCCGCCGCCCTGCCCTCCGTCAGCGGGGCCAGGAGCGCGAGCAGGGACAGTGCGAGCAGTACGGTCCCCGGCCCGTCCACCGGCTCGGGGCGCTGGGAGCGGGTCTCCGGTACGGCCCGGGCGGCCAGCACCAGGCCGGCGATCACCACCGGCACGTTCACCAGGAACACCGAACGCCAGCCGGTGCCGGCGATGTCCGCGGCGACCAGGATCCCGCCGAGGATCTGCCCGGCGACCATGGACAGCCCGGCGGTCGCGCCGTACAGGCCCATCGCCTTGGCCCGGCGGGGTCCGGCGGTGGCGGCCTGGATGGTGGCGAGCACCTGCGGGAGCATCGCGGCGGACGCCGCGCCCTGCGCGACCCGGGCGGCGACCAGGGTCCAGGCGGTGGGCGCGAGTCCGCAGGCCAGCGAGGTCAGCCCGAAGGCGGCCATGCCGCCGAGGAAGAGCCGACGCCGGCCGAACAGGTCACCGAGACGGCCGCCGAGGACGAGGAGCACGGCGTACGCGAGTCCGTACCCGGCGACGACGAGTTCGAGGACCGCCTCGCTCGCCGAGAGGTCGTGGCCGATGGTGGGCAGCGCGACGTTGACGATGAAGAAGTCGACGAGGGGAAGTGCCGCGGCCAGCAGCACGGTGAACAGCCCGAGGCCGCCGAGCAGGGGTGGGGCCACGGCGGTGGGGGCGGGGCGTGAAGTCGTGGTTTTGGTCACGTTCACGAGCCTGCGCCCGGCCGCAGGCTGGTACCAGAGTCTCCTTATCCTGGTACAAGGACTACCTGGAAACAGGGTCCGAACCGCGGCAGGCTGGAGGCATGACGACCATGGCCCAGGAGACGGTCCCCGGCACGCTCCCCGGCGGCACGGCCGTGGCGGAGGTCCGGCGGCACGAACTCGCCGCCTTCCTCCGGCACCGCCGCGAACATCTCGCCCCCGAGCAGGTCGGCCTGCCCCGCGGCAGCCGACGGCGTACCCCGGGCCTGCGCCGGGAGGAGGTCGCCCATCTCTCCGCGGTCGGCGTCACCTGGTACACCTGGCTCGAACAGGCCCGGGACATCCAGGTCTCCGTGCAGGTCCTGGACGCCCTCGCCCGCACCCTGCTGCTCGATCCGACCGAGCGCGCCCACCTCTTCCGGCTGGCCGGCGCGGCGGACCCGACGCCGGCCACCGCGTGTCCGTCGATCACACCGGCGCTGCGGGCGGTGCTGGAGCAGCTGGAACCGGTCCCGGCCTGCGTCCAGAACAGCCGGTACGACATCCTCGCCTACAACCGGACGTACGGGCTGCTGCTGTGCGACCTCGACGCGGTGCCGCCCGAGGACCACAACTGCATGATCCTCTGCTACACGCACGAGGAGTGGAGTTCCTCGATCGTGCACCTGGAGGAGACCCGCCGTCTCATGGCGGCCCGCTTCCGCGCCACGATGGCCGGCCATCTCGCCGAGCCGGCCTGGAAGCTGCTCCTCAAGCGGCTGCGCGCGGAGTCCCCGGCTTTCTGCGAGGCCTGGGACCGGCACGAGGTCGTCGCCCACCGCACCAAGCGCAAGGAGTTCGACAACCGTCACGTCGGCCGCATCACCGTCGACCACACCGACCTGTGGCTCGGGCCGGGGCTGGGTCCGAGGATGGTCACGTACGTGCCGGCGGACGAGGTGTCGCGGCAGCGGCTGGAGAAGCTGCAGGCCATGGCGCTGGCCCGGTAGCGCGCCCGCGTGGTGCCGGGCCGATCGGGCTCAGAGGTCGCGTGGTGCCGGGCCGACCGGGCTCAGGCGACGACCCGGGCCGCCTCGCGTACGTCCGTCGCCGCCAGTTGCTCAGCCGTCCGCTCCGCGCTCCGCCGGGCCCACGGCCCGCTGGTCAGCGCCCCGAACACCAGCACCGCCAGTCCGCAGGCCGTGAGGATCCACCAGCCCGGCCGGGCCGCCGAGACGAACGTGTCCCGGTACGACGACGAGCCCACGCCGGACGCCAGCACCGCGCCGATCACCGCGACCCCGAGCGTCTGCCCGAGCTGACGGCTGGTGGAGGCGACGGCGGCGGCGACCCCGGCCTGGGCCCTCGGCATGCCGGACACCGCCGTGTTGGTGATCGGCGCGTTCACGAAGCCGAAGCCGACGCCGAACATGACGTACCCGACGAACAGGGTGACGTTGGAGGTCTCGGCCTCGAAGGCGGCGAACAGCACCCCGCTGGCCGTCATCGCGAGGCCGGCGACGAGCAGGGACAGCCGCGGCCCCCGGGTGCCCACCAGCCGCCCCGACAGCGGGGCGCAGAGGAACATCGGGACCGCCATCGGCAGCATCCACAGACCGGCGTGCAGCGCGTCCAGGCCGCGCACGTTCTGCAGGTACAGCGTGGACAGGAACAGGAACCCGCCGAGCGAGGCGAACGCGCTGATGGCGATCACGGTGGCCCCGCTGAACGGCACCGAACGGAAGAAGCGCAGGTCGATGAGGGGTTCGGCGCGCCTGGGCTCGTACCGGAGCAGGCCGACGAGCGCGGCCAGCGCCAGCACCGCGAAGGGCAGAACCGTGGTGAGCCCGGCGGTCGGCGCCTCGATGATCGCGTACGTCAGGGAGCCGAACAGCGTGATCACCAGGAGCTGGCCGACCGGGTCGGGGCGGCGGGCCCTGGGCGCGCGGGACTCGGGCACGTAGCGCAGGGTGAGCAGGAGGGCGGCGAGACCCACCGGCAGGTTGACCCAGAAGATCGAGCGCCAGCCGACGGACTCCACGAGCAGCCCGCCGATCAGCGGACCGGCGGCCATGGAGATGCCGACCACCGCGCCCCACACGCCGATCGCGCGGGCCCGCTCGCGGGGGTCGGTGAAGGTGTTGGTGATGATCGACATGGCGACCGGGTTGAGCATCGACCCGCCGACCGCCTGCACCATGCGGAACGCGACGAGCGAGTCGAGGTTCGGCGCGAGCGAGCACAGCAGCGAGCCGATGACGAAGATCACCAGGCCCGAGAGGAAGACGCGCCTGCGGCCGATCCGGTCGGCCGTGGAGCCGGCCAGCATCAGCAGCGAGGCGAGCACCAGCGTGTACGCGTCGATCGTCCACTGCAGGCCCGCCGTGCTCGCGTGCAGCTCGTGCTGCATCGAGGGCAGGGCCACGTTCAGGGCGGTGACGTCGAGGCTCACGATCAGCAGGCTCATACAGCAGATCGCGAGAACCAGCATGCGGCGGCGATGGCTGAGCTCGGGCATGCGGGACATCGTACGCCCGTTTCGATAGTGCGGCTAACTAATGACTGATACATGATCATCGCCGATACGTGACAATGGGGGAATGCCCACGCCCGTTTCCCCCTTGCAGATCGGCCCGCACACCGTCCGGCCGCCCGTCGTACTGGCACCCATGGCCGGGATCACCAACGCCCCCTTCCGCACCCTGTGCCGGGAGTTCAGCGGGGGCAAGGGCCTGTTCGTGAGCGAGATGATCACCACCCGGGCGCTGGTCGAGCGCAACGAGAAGACCATGCAGCTGATCCACTTCGACGCGACCGAGAAGCCGCGCTCGATCCAGCTGTACGGCGTCGACCCGGCGACCGTCGGCAAGGCCGTCCGCATGATCGCGGAGGAGGACCTCGCCGACCACATCGACCTGAACTTCGGCTGCCCGGTGCCGAAGGTGACGAGGAAGGGCGGCGGGTCCGCGCTCCCCTACAAGCGCAACCTGCTGCGGTCCATCCTGCGCGAGGCGGTCAGCGGCGCCGGCGACCTCCCCGTCACCATGAAGATGCGCAAGGGCATCGACGACGACCACATCACCTACCTCGACGCCGGGCGCATCGCCGTCGAGGAGGGCGTGACGGCCATCGCCCTGCACGGCCGCACCGCCGCCCAGCACTACGGCGGCACCGCCGACTGGGACGCCATCGCGCGGCTCAAGGAGCACGTCCCGGAGATCCCGGTGCTCGGCAACGGCGACATCTGGGCGGCCGAGGACGCGCTGCGCATGGTCCGCGAGACCGGCTGCGACGGGGTCGTCGTGGGCCGCGGCTGCCTCGGCCGGCCGTGGCTGTTCGCGGACCTGGTGGCCGCCTTCGAAGGCCGTACGCACGACATCGCGCGGCCCGCCCTGCGCGAGGTCGCCGACGTCATGGTCCGCCACGCCACCCTGCTCGGCGAGTGGATCGGCGACGAGAGGCGCGGGGTCATCGACTTCCGCAAGCACGTGGCCTGGTACCTCAAGGGCTTCGCCGTCGGCTCCGAGATGCGCAAGCGGCTCGCGGTCACCTCCTCGCTGGCCGAACTCCGCTCCGGGCTGGACGAGTTGGACCTCGACCAGCCCTGGCCCGACGGCGCCGACGGTCCCCGCGGCCGTACGTCCGGCAACAACCGGGTGGTGCTGCCGGACGGCTGGCTGAAGGATCCCTACGACTGCGCGGGCATCGGCGAGGACGCGGAACTGGACACGTCCGGAGGCTGAACCCGCCGGACCGGGCGCTCAGTCCTTCGTTGGGTGGGGAGTGGACCCGTACGCCGTCAGGAAGCGGTCGCGGAACGAACTCATCTTCCACACCGGGGCGTTGTGGGCGGGCATCAGCCCGTCCGACCAGTTCCACGACGCCACCTTGTCGAGGACCTTCGGGTCCTTGGCGACGATCGACACCGGCACGTCCCGGCTGGCGTGGTTGCCGCTGACCCGGGCGATGGGCTGGTGGTCGCCGAGGAACACGAGAACCGTGTCGTCGGTGCCGTAGCGCTCCAGCCACTGCGTGAGGCTGGTGACCGAGTACTGGATCGACTTGCCGTACTCCTGCTTGGACCGGGTGGAGTCGGCGATGACGTCCGACGGCTTGTTGCCCGCCTTCTCGATCGGCCCGAAGACCGAGCCGTCGCCGAGCTGGTCCCAGCCGACCGTCTTCGGGATGGGCGCCCATGGCTGGTGGCTGGAGGTCAAAATGATCTCCGACATCAGCGGCTTGTCGCGCTTCCTGCTGTGCTCCAACCGCTGGAAGGCCTCCAGCGCGTACTGGTCGGGCATCGTCGACCAGCTGAACTTCGGGCCCCTGTAGCCCATCTGGAAGGCGTTGTAGACCTTGTCCAGGCCGTAGTACCTGGCCTCCGGCCAGCCCTTCTGGATGCCCGGCATGACCCCGACCGTGTCCCAGTCACCGGTCTTCTGGAACGCCTTGGTGAGACTGAGGTGATCACCGGCCATGACCGTGCGGTAGCGCTGCTGGTTGTCGATCCACAGGCCCGACATGGTGGTGGAGTGGCCGAGCCAGCTGCTGCCGCCGTACGTCGCCGACGTCAGCCAGCCGCTCTTCGCGTGGAAGCCGGCCTTCGCCAGAGCCGCGGTGCTCGCCTTGAGCGTCTTGTCGACACCGGGGGCGATGACCGGGTCCTCGATGGCGCTGCGGCCGTAGCTCTCGATGAACGTGAAGATCATGTCCTTGCCGCGCAGGTCGGGCACCAACTGGTCGCCCGGCGTGCCCCCGAAGCGGTCGGCGCCGGCTTCCTTCGCGAACGAGGCCTCGTCCCTGATGGTGTCCCTGACCCGCCGCGCCTGGATCTGCAGGGCACCGGCCGCACGGTCGGAGGCGACCGGCACGCCCGCCACCTCGATGCCGAGAGTGGCGCAGGTGATCCAGGCGGTGCCCGCGATGAGCGTGGCGCGGGTGGCGGTCTGGGTGTTGCGGGCCAGCAGGTTGCTGATTCGGACCGTCGCCAGCGCCATCACCACCAGCAGCAGCAGGACCAGCACGACGAGGCCGACGGTCGCGGCGATCGCCGTCGTCCTGCCCATCGAGTCCGCGACATACGACTGCGCGTCGGGCAGCAGCTCCCAGTCCAGGACGGCGTTGAAGCCCCGGCCCAGGTACTCGGTGAAGCCCATGTCGAGGAAGTTCAGCACGGTCAGCACGCCCAGGCCCACCCCGGACACGGCCGCCACGACGACGCGCGGCCGCCGCGGCAGGGCGACCACCACCGCCGCCACGACGATCGCCTCCGCCGGAAGTCGCGTGAACCGGTTGAGGTGCAGCGCGTTCACGTTGTTCGGCAGCAGCAGGGCGACGAAGACGAGAGCCGCCGCGAGGACGGTCGTCGTCCAGCGCAGAACCCGCGCGGTCTCCGGATACCGCGCACGCCAGGTGCGCAGGTGAGCCAGACGGGCTCCGAGCGAAGCGAGGACGGTGGTGCTGTGGGGAGTGGCAGTGGTCGTGGTGGAGGTTGCGGTGGGGGCGGCGGCGGTGGGGGACGCCTCGGGGGGCGCAGCCGTTGCTGCCTCGGCTTCGGCTTCGGCTTCGTTTTCCGCTTCGGCTCCAGGTTCGGCTTCGGCTTCGGTCTCGGCTTCGGCTCCGGGTTCCGCTGGTATCTCGGCGTCGGCCTCCACCTCGGTCTCGGCGGCGGTCTCGGCCTCGGGTGACGGGGGCGCGTCGGCCTCCGCCGGTGCCGCCGACGCGCTCTCGGACGACGCCGACGCCGACGGCGCACCGTCGTCCGGCGTGGACAGGTGGCGAAAGCGCGTGAAGACAGGCACCCGAAGGTCCTTCCGTACGAAGCCCGGTGAAACGGCGGACCCGACAAGGGGGAACGATTCCGCCGCATTCCCGTACGGCCGGTGCGCGAGCCCTGTTCAGCCCTACCGGACCAGAGCTCGGCAAACACCGGGCAAACGCCTCGTCAACCTCCCGGACCGACCACTCGCCGGCGGGCGCGCCGACCGCCCCGCTACGCGCCTCCCACCGCGGTGAGCAGCGCCAACGGAGCCGCCGCCGACCGCGACTCCCGCACACAGGCGTGCGGGTAGGGCACCGGCTCGGCGTGCGTGTCCCGGCCGTACCCCGCGAGGACCTCGGGGAGGCGGTGGCCGGCCGCGGTGGCCGCGTCGACGAGGGCGTGGGCGACGGTGCGGGCCTCGTCGTGCAGGCCGTAACGGGCCAGGCCCAGGGTGATCAGCGCGTTGTCGTGCGGCCACACCGAACCGCGGTGGTACGACAGCGGGTGGTACGCCCGCTGCCCGGCCGCCAGCGTGCGCACCCCCCAGCCCGAGAAGAAGTCGGGCTCCAGCAGGCGCCGGCCGACCAGCTCGCCGTACTCCTTGTCCAGCAGCCCGGACCACAGCAGATGCCCGGCGTCGGAGGCCAGCGCGTCGACCTGCCGGCCCTCGCCGTCGAGCGCGAGCGCCGGGAAGGAGTGGGCCCGCATCCAGAAGTCACGCTGGAAACGGTCGCGGAGGTCGGCGGCGGCCTGCTCGAGCAGGGCCGCGTACACCTCGTCGTCCCACACCGTGCGCGCGAGGTGCGCGGTGCGGCGCAGCGCGTCGTACGCGTACCCCTGGGCTCCCGCCGCCAGCACCGAGCCGCTCGCCCGGGTGCCGTCGGCGGAACAGATCGCGCCGGGGGAGTCCTTCCAGTTCTGGTTGGCCAGGCCACCCTGGTCGGCGCGGTAGACCAGGTAGCCGCGGGAGGTGAGCCCGCCGTGGTCGAGCATCCAGCCGATCGCCGCGCGGGCGTTGGGCTCCAGACGGCGGGCCAGCGCGGCGTCCCCCGTCTGCTCGACGTACGCCCCGAGCAGCACCAGGAAGAGCGGGGTGGCGTCGACCGAGCCGTAGTACCGGCCGTACGGCACCTGCCCGAAGTGCGCCAGCTCGCCGTGCCGTACCTCGTGCACGATCTTGCCGGGCTGCGCCACCGCGTCGGGGCCGACCTCCGTGGCCTGGGCTGCGGCGAGCGCGGGGAGCGTGGCGGCGGCCAGCTGGGGCCGGTAGGGAAGGGCGAACAGTGAGGTGAGCAGGGCGTCGCGGCCCAGCAGGGTCAGGAACCAGGGGGCGCCGGCGGCGGGCACCCGCAGCTCCTCGCCGTCCGGGCCGGTCGCCGGGACCTGGAGCGAGGCCAGGTCGGCGAGACCGCGCGCGCAGGCCGCGGCCAGCTCGGGCCAGCCGGTCGGGAACGCCACGCCCTCCACGAACTCGCCTTCGAGAGCGATGAGTTGCTCGTTGAGGGCGGCGGGGGAGCGGGGTACGCGCCGGGTCCGCCGGTCGCCGTGCGGCCGTGCCATGACCCGCAGCATCAGTTCCGCCGAGCCGTGCGCCTCCAGTTCCAGTGTCCAGACCAGGCGCCGGGCGCCCGTGCCGGTCTCCTCGACGGCGTCCGGCGCGGGCTCCGCCGTCACGGTCGTGACGGACCGCCAGTCACGGCGCCGATAGGTGAACTCCACGCCGTCGTCATGGATCTGGCGGGAGCGGGTGGCTCCGGACTTGGCGTAGGTGCGGTGGTCGGAGCGCAGCTCGAACTGGTCGGCGAAGTCGGCGTCCGCGGTGACCGCGAGGTGGACCGTCGTCGGCACCGGACGATTGCTCGTCACCCGCAGCGACTCGACGAACGCGCCGTCTCCGACGGCCTGTTCACGGAAGAGCGTGTACGCGGGCGGTTCCTGCCGGCCGCCGCGCGGAACGAGGACACAGCGTGCCGTGTCCCCGTCCGCGACCGGCGTGAGCGCCTCGGGCACCGCGCCGTCGACCGTCAGTTGCCAACGGCTCAGGTGTCGCGCGTCGCGCACGAACAATCCGTCCGGGGAGCTTCCGCCCCGGACCCCGCTGATGTCCCCACCGTCACCCACGGCGGCGAACGTCCCGCCGTGCACGAGCAGATGATGCCGGTCCGTCATCCCCGGTCCCCTCCTTTGACGCCCTTGAGTGCCTTGCCGTCCAGGCTGTTCACGTCCGGGCCGGTCACGCGGTCCGGACGTGCACGCCGCTCAGGTCGAACATGCCGCTGTCCGTGTGCGTGTCCGTGTCCGTGGCTGCGCCGGTGCCCGGTCCGGCCGCGCCGCCCGCGAGGGGCTCGTGCAGCAGGTCGAGCGTGAGCGCGGCGGTCCAGCTGAAGCCGGTCGCCCCGCAGGCCTCGCCGGTGTACGGATCGACGTACTCCGCGAAGTCCGAGCTGTCGGCGGTCCGCAGCACGGCCTCCCGCAGCGCACCCGCCCTCGCCTGCTCGCCGTGCTGCCTGAGCCCGCGCTCCACCAGCCAGCTCGTGTTGAACCAGGCCGGCCCGCGCCAGTAGCGGTGCGGGTCGAAGGCCTCGCCGAGCAGGTCGTAACTCGGTACGAGGCGGGTCGAGGTGCCGAGGCCGAAGTGCGGTGAGCACGCCGTCCCGACCAGGGCGGCGGTGATCTCGCGCGGGAGCCCGGGCAGCAGCAGCGGGATCAGCCCGGACACGCTCCGCTCGGGGATCAGCTCCCCGCCGCGCACGTCCCGGCAGAAGAACAGGTTCTCGGCCGGGTCCCAGAGCCGGTCGACGAGCGCGGCTGTCAGCCGTTCCGCGCGCGCGTGCCGGGCCGTGCCGGTGGCCCCCAGCTCCCGGGCGATGCGGGCCAGCGCGTGCTCCGAGGCGATGAGCAGGGCGTTGAACGCGGGGTCCTCCACCGCGAATCCGCCCGCACCTCTCCCCCCACCGCCCTCGACCGAGGCCCCGCGGGCCGGTCCCGTGTCCGCCCCGTCGGCGTATCCGCCGTCGCGGTAGTCCGTCGCCAGCCGCACGTAACGCCCGTAGTCCAGGTCCGTCGGCCGGTCGTCGGCGGCGCCGTGGTCGAGGTCCGCGCGGCGGAAGGAGCGGGCCGGGGCGGGCGTGATCCGGCTCAACGGGGCGTCCCAGCAGGGGCTGTTGTCCATACCCTGTTCCCAGGGGTGTACGACGGACGCCAGCGAGCCCCCGCCCAGGTCCCGCCGGTGCAGCAGATACCGGTGCCAGGCGGCGAGGCGTGGGTACACGCCGGCCAGGAAGCCGCGCGCCCGTGACAGACCCGGGTCCGCGCAGTGCACCAGCCACGCGGCCAGCGCGTGCACCGGTGGCTGCACGATGCCCGAGGTCTGTACCGTGCGCGGGGCGCCCGCAGCGCGCCCCGCGGTCGAGGAGCGCCAGAAGTCGGGGCTCGGGAAGTACGCGTCGAGCGGGACGGAGGGGTTGAAGACGATGTGCGGGATCCGCCCGTCGCCCCACTGGGCGCCGAGCAGCGTCTCCAGCTCCGTCTGGGCCCGTAACGGCGACAGGTGGCGCAGACCGATGGCGATGAACGCGGAGTCCCAGGACCACTGGTGCGGGTACAGGCCGCGCGAGGGCACCGTCGACGTGCCGGTCCAGTTGCCCTCCAGCACCCGGGCTGCCCTGACGTGCAGTGACGGCTTGGTCACGGCCGGATCGTATGCAATGGGCTCCGGGCCCGAAACCTCACCATGGCCGGAAAAGGGAGGTGAGGACATGGTGCGCGCGTGGTCCAGGCGTCCCGCGTTACGAGCGGTCAGTTGGGTTGTGCGGTCCACTCAGGCTCCCCGAAGACGTACGGCCGACCAGTTCGGCAGTGGCTACCGTAGGGTTACGTCTATTTAACACGCAAAACTCAATATGTAATGCAACATGGAGAAACACAAGGGGGTGCGCATGACCGGAAGGCCCGGCAGAACCGGGAGGAGCGCGAGTCAGGCGAGTGCGGGAGACCTGCTCGAGCTGGTCCGCAGCGGCCGCGCCACCACCCGCGGCGCGCTCCAGCACGTCACCGGACTCTCCCGGGCCACGGTCGGCCACCGCCTCGACCGCCTCTTCCGCGCCGGCTGGCTGCGCGAGGGCGCCGGGGGTCCCGTGGACTCCCCGCAGGGCGGCCGGCCCTCCATCACCCTGGAGTTCGACGACGCCCATGCCGTCGTCCTCGCGGCCGACCTCGACACCCGGCACGCGCGCGCGGCCGTCCTCTCCCTGACCGGCGAGATCCTCGCCGAACACAGCGGCACCCCGCGCCTGGAGGACGGCCCCGACGTGGTCCTCGGGGAACTCGGTCGCTGGTTCGCCGAACTGGTCGAGAAGACCGGCCGCCGGGCGGACGAGGTCTGCGGGATCGGACTCGCGGTGCCCGGGCCCGTCGACGGCGACACCGGCCGCGTCGTGCAGCCGCCGATCATGCCCGGCTGGGACGGCTACGACATAAGGAGCCGGCTGGCCGGAGTCTTCACCGAGCACACGGGCGGGCCGGCGGTGCCGGTGCTCGTGGACAACGACGCCAACCTCATGGCGTACGGCGAACAGCGCACCGCCCACCCGGACTGCTCGGCGTTCGTCCTGGTGAAGGTGTCGACCGGTATCGGCGCGGGCGTCGTGGTGGACGGCTCCCTCTACCGGGGCATCGACGGGGGCGCCGGCGACCTCGGCCACATCCGGGTCCCGGCGGGCGCGGACCTGCTGTGCCGCTGCGGTTCCTACGGCTGTCTGGCCGCCGTGGCGAGCGGCGGCGCCGTCGCGCGGAGGCTGGCGGAGGCCGGGGTGCCGGCCGCCTCCGGCTCGGACGTACGCGATCTGCTGGCCTCCGGGCATCCGGAGGCGGCCGCGCTGGCGCGCGAGGCGGGACGGCAGGTCGGTGACGTCCTGGCCACCGTGGTGACCCTGCTCAACCCCGGGGTTCTGATGATCGCGGGAGATCTGGCCGGAACCCCCTTCCTCACCGGCGTGCGCGAGCTGCTGTACCAGCGGGCGCTGCCGCGCTCCACCGCGCACCTGGACGTGGTGACCTCGCGGCTCGGGGAGCGGGCCGGGCTGGTGGGGGCCGGTGCGCTCGTGGTGGAGCATCTGTACGCGCCGGAGCGGGTGGAGCAGCGGCTGCTGGCGCTCGGCGTGTGACGAGGCTGTTTCCCGCCGTTTCCGGTCCGGGAGCGCGTCCGGATGGTGAAATCTCGTCGGCCGCGACAGGTGATTCTCGCCACGCCTGATCGGGGTTGAGCTCAGATGAGCGGATCATGGGCGACTGCACTTCTCCAAGGGGTGGCACTCAGTGCCACCCCTTGATCGTTCATCGATCGAAATCAAACGTGCCGAAAGACGCTCACCTGAGCGCTATGGTGGGACTGTAACGAGGTTCGGGGGGTCGATGCGTTCAAGAAGTGAAAACACAAACGGTCGGTCGCTTGCCAAGCCTTGACTTTCGATCCGCTGGCGGACGAGTGGTTACAGGCGCATGACGCGCAAGTGGACGTACCCAGGCGCCTTCGATCTGGGTATGTTCCTGCCCGTCAGGGCAGCCACCGCGTCCTCGAGGAGTCGAGACCCGTGTCGGAAAACAAAGATCCCCAGGTAGCTGAGCACGGCACCAGCGTTGAGGGCGTGAAGTTCGTTTACGACTTCACCGAGGGCAACAAGGACCTCAAGGACCTCCTCGGCGGCAAGGGCGCCAACCTCGCCGAGATGACGAACCTGGGCCTTCCGGTGCCTCCGGGCTTCACGATCACCACCGAGGCCTGCAAGGTCTACCTCGACAGTGGTGAGGAGCCGGCGGCACTGCGTGACGAGGTGAGTGCACACCTCGACGCCCTCGAAGCGAAGATGGGCAAGAAGCTCGGCCAGGCCGACGACCCCCTGCTGGTCTCCGTCCGCTCCGGCGCCAAGTTCTCCATGCCCGGCATGATGGACACCGTCCTGAACATCGGCCTCTCCGACAAGTCGGTCCAGGGGCTGGCCGCGCAGGCCGGCGACGAGCGGTTCGCCTGGGACTCCTACCGCCGCCTGATCCAGATGTTCGGCAAGACCGTCCTCGGCGTCGACGGCGACCTCTTCGAGGAGGCGCTGGAGAAGGCCAAGGACGCCAAGAAGGTCACGGTCGACACCGAACTCGAGGCGGCCGACCTCAAGAAGCTGGTCACCCGGTTCAAGCGGATCGTCAAGACCGAGGCCGGCCGGGACTTCCCGCAAGACCCGCGCGAGCAGATGGACCTCGCGATCCACGCGGTCTTCGACTCCTGGAACACCGACCGGGCCAAGCTCTACCGCCGCCAGGAACGCATCCCGCACGACCTCGGCACCGCGGTCAACGTCTGCTCGATGGTCTTCGGCAACCTCGGCCCCGACTCGGGCACCGGCGTCGCCTTCACCCGCGACCCCGCCAGCGGTCACCAGGGCGTCTACGGCGACTACCTCCAGAACGCCCAGGGCGAGGACGTGGTGGCCGGCATCCGCAACACCGTCCCGCTCGCGGAGCTGGAGACGATCGACAAGAAGTCGTACGACCAGCTCATGCAGATCATGGAGACCCTGGAGAACCACTACAAGGATCTCTGCGACATCGAGTTCACTATCGAGCGCGGCCAGCTGTGGATGCTCCAGACCCGCGTCGGCAAGCGCACGGCGGGCGCGGCCTTCCGCATCGCCACACAGCTCGTCGACCAGGGCCTGATCGACGAGGCCGAGGCGCTCCAGCGCGTGACGGGCGCCCAGCTCGCCCAGCTGATGTTCCCCCGCTTCGACGAGCACACCAAGGTCGCGCAGGTCGGCCGAGGCATCGCGGCCTCGCCGGGCGCGGCCGTCGGCAAGGCGGTCTTCGACTCGTACACGGCGGTGAAGTGGTCCCGCTCGGGCGAGAAGGTCATCCTGGTCCGCCGCGAGACGAACCCCGACGACCTGGACGGCATGATCGCGGCGGAGGGCATCCTGACCTCACGCGGCGGCAAGACCTCGCACGCCGCCGTCGTCGCCCGGGGCATGGGCAAGACGTGTGTGTGCGGCGCCGAGGAACTCGAGGTCGACACCAAGCGACGCCGGATGACGGTGCCGGGCGGACACGTGGTGGAGGAGGGCGACCTGATCTCCATCGACGGATCGTCCGGCAAGGTCTACCTCGGCGAGGTGCCGGTGGTCCCCTCCCCGGTGGTCGAGTACTTCGAGGGCCGGATGCACGCGGGCGCCAACGACGCCGACGAACTGGTCGAGGCCGTACACAGGATCATGGCCTTCGCCGACCGCAAGCGCCGGCTGCGCGTGCGCGCCAACGCGGACAACGCCGAGGACGCGATGCGCGCCCGCCGCTTCGGCGCCCAGGGCATCGGCCTGTGCCGCACGGAGCACATGTTCCTCGGCGACCGCCGTGAGCTGGTGGAGCGCCTGATCCTGGCGGACACGGAGACCGAGCGCGAGGAGTCGCTGAAGGAGCTGCTGCCGCTCCAGAAGAAGGACTTCGTGGAACTGTTCTCGGCGATGGACGGCCTCCCGGTCACCGTCCGCCTCCTCGACCCGCCGCTGCACGAGTTCCTCCCGGACATCACGGAGCTGTCGGTCCGCGTGGCGCTCGCGGAGTCCCGCCAGGAGCCGCACGAGAACGAACTCCGGCTGCTCCAGGCCGTGCACCGCCTGCACGAGCAGAACCCGATGCTGGGCCTGCGCGGTGTGCGCCTCGGCCTGGTCATCCCCGGCCTGTTCACGATGCAGGTACGAGCGATCGCCGAGGCCGCGGCCGAGCGCAAGGCGGCCAAGGGCGACCCGCGCGCGGAGATCATGATCCCGCTGGTGGGCACCGTCCAGGAGCTGGAGATCGTGCGCGAGGAGGCGGACCAGGTGGTGGCCGAGGTGGAGGCCGCCACGGGTACGGAGCTGAAGCTGGCGATCGGCACGATGATCGAGCTGCCGCGCGCCGCGCTGACGGCCGGACAGATCGCGGAGGCCGCGGAGTTCTTCTCCTTCGGCACGAACGACCTCACCCAGACGGTGTGGGGCTTCAGCCGCGACGACGTGGAGGCCTCGTTCTTCACGGCCTACCTGGAGAAGGGCATCTTCGGCGTCTCCCCCTTCGAGACGATCGACAGGGACGGCGTCGGCTCCCTGGTGAAACTCGCCGCCGAAGCCGGCCGCGCCACCCGCCCCGACCTGAAACTCGGCGTCTGCGGCGAACACGGCGGCGACCCCGAGTCCGTCCACTTCTTCCACGAGGTGGGCCTCGACTACGTCTCCTGCTCCCCCTTCCGCATCCCGGTGGCACGACTGGAGGCGGGACGGGCGGCCTCGCAGTCGACGGGGAGCGACCACCGCTGATCTCCCACTGACCCCGGAGCGGTCGCCGATCCCCGACCCTCACCGATCACGACGGCTCCGGCTCGCAAGGAGGAGGCGGCACCCTGTGCGGGGGTGCCGCCCCTTTGTGCATCAACTGCGGAGACTGTCAAGATACGGCGCTGACCAGGGAAAATGCAGCTTGCTGACGTTGGTTGCCGTTGAACCGGAGTGAAGCCGTTGTGCCCTCGTTGTGCCCTCCGTATGCGGCCGGATCCTGTCACGAGCCGTCATAAGAGAGGCGCCTCCCCTGACTGGGATCCCTAGACGGCGGGTGGAAGAGCATCGCTTCAGGAGTTCGATCCGGGCCCTCTGCGGCTGCTGCTCTCGACTGGTGCGACGGCCGGACAGAGACGCGGGTGTGCCCCCGTCTGGCGTCGTTGAGGTCAGCCGTGGATGTCAGAGGCCTTTTGATCCGTAGCTCTGTAGAGATCGGTCATTGGATGGAGGTCATACAGGCTGCGGGGAGGGCTGTGAGGGCCGGTGTTGGGCGCTGGCGGTTGCTGGGGTTGCTGTACTGCACCGGCTTCGGAGGCGTTGGCTCGTTCGCTGGTTGCCCAGGTCACAGCGATCGCCCCGGCAGTGCTCGCCGCGGTGTGGCCTGCGCCGAGGGTGAGGCCGAAGACATGGGACTGGATCAGGCCGAATGCTTTGAGCTGCTGTTGACGAGTGGTGGGCTAGGCCCGGGCTAGGCCGCGGTTTCTGCGATGAGGACGGCGACGGTGATCGGGCCCGGGGCGTCAGTGGTGGCTGCGTCGGCTACGGCGGCCCGGATGGCGCGGGCGACTTCCAGTGGATGGTGTCCTGGGGCTACCGCGAGGTGGACCTCGATGTGGCGGCCGGGTGGATCGTCATGGTCTTGCACCTTGACCGGGCGGCTTCCCAACACGGCGGTGAGGCGGGCGACGCCCGGAACAGCCGACGCGACGTCCGCCAGCTTACTGACGGGCCCCCACATGGGTCCTGTTCCGGTCTCAGGGGGCGAGCTTCGCGCGGCTGGGGCTGTGGCTGCCGCTTCCGGCGCGGGCTCCATGGCCCTCGTTGAGGTTCCTGACCTGACGACCGTCTCCGGGCCCACCTGGAGATCCGTGACGCGCAGGTCGGCTGTAACTGTGGCCAGGCCGAGCCGTTCAGCGGCCGCGTTGAGCAGCGCACTCCTCAACTGGGCGGCGGTTTCTGGCAGTGGCCGGCCGAGGGATGCCGCGAAGGCGGCTTCGATCCTGAGCGGGCCGGGCGGTAGCGCGCTGGCTGGCGGACGCACGGCCGGTTCGGACACGGGCTCGAGCGGTGCCGGCCCGATGCGCAGGGACTCAAGCCAAACACCGGGAATCGCGGCGGCCGCGCGCCCGAGGACCCGGACGGCCGCTTGCTCGGTGATCCATGTCCCGTCGCCCGGCCGGCCGAGCGGGAGCAGCCGACCGAGGTCGAGCTGATGCCGTACTGCCTGCGTCCATGCCTCGGTTTTCACCCCTCTCACCCTCTTGCTCCCATGGCTGCGGTTCTCTTCCTGCCCACACTGCGCTCGGAGTGTCCGCGAGAGCCCCAGGCAGGACGTTCGGGCCACTCATGGGACCGCTCCACCTCACGCCACATATTAGGCCAAAAAATACTAAAACGACTACAATATCAACGGTGAGTGGTATGTGAGCTTCTCAAGGGAGGAATGTCCCGATGACTGAGAACACCGGCGTAAAGAACACCGGCGTCAAGCTCGGCGGTGCGCCCGGTTCTCGCGGCCGGACGACCGTCGCCGATGTGGTGGTGGAGAAGATCGCCGGAATGGCGGCACGGGACGTGCTCGGCGTCTATGCCCTGGGCGGTGGACTGGCCCGCTCGATGGGAGCCATGCGGGAGCGGCTGCCCGGCGCGGGCAGTGGCAAATCCGCCACGCGCGGGGTCAGTGTCGAGGTCGGAGAGCTGCAGGCGGCCATCGACCTGGAGATCGTCGTCGACTACGGCGTCTCGATCACGGACGTGGCCGCCGAGGTGCGGGAGAACGTGATCTCCGCGGTGGAGCGGATGGCGGGTCGGGAAGTGGTGGAAGTCAACATCACGGTCAGCGACGTGAAGCTGCCGGCCGACGAGGAGGACGAAGGGGAAGAGCGGCAGCGGATTCAGTAGCCGGGGCGCGCGCGGAGCAGCCGGCTTGAGTGAAGGAGCGCGTGATGAGCAGGGCCGTGGTGGGCTTGATGGCCGGAATGGCGCTGGGTTTCGCGGCGTACTTCGGTAACTTCTGGGCTTTCCTGCTGGTGCTGGGGCTGGGTGTCGTCGGTCTTGTGGTCGGGCGGTTCACGGAAGGCGATCTCGAACCGGGCGACTTCGTCCGCCGCCGGGACCGCCAGGAGCGGATCCGCGACGACCGGCGACGGACCCGCGGGGACTGGCGGCAGTGACCGGTGAAGCAGATCGGCGTCCGGCCGTTCCCCGCGAGGAGCGCGGTGCGATCACCGTCGCCGACCGGGTCGTTGCGAAGATCGCCGCCCATGTGACGCGCGAGGCACTGAGCGGGTTCACCCGCCGCGTACCGCCGGGCCGCCGGACGCCACGTGTGAACTCATCTGTGCGGCGATCCCCGGGGCGGAATACCGCAGGACGAGACGCCGAGTCCGCCGCGCAACGGCAGGCGGCGCTCGGGGAGGCGCGGCTGCGCATCGTCGTCGAGCTCGGCTATCCGTCCGATATCGGGGCGCAGTGCGCCGCGGTGCGCCGGGAGGTCACCGAACGGCTCAGGACATGGGTCGGCATGGACGTGTCTGACCTCGTGGTGTCGGTCGAGAGGCTGCACTCAGTGCATGGGCGGCACACGGACCAGGAGAGGGTGAGATGAGCGCGCACACCTGGCGGCAGTCGACCGGTGACAGCGACCTTCCCGCCGATCCCGGACAGGCGGCTCCGTCCGCCGAGGACACCCCGGGCACGGGCGCGACGGCGACGACCGACGCATCAGGCCGGTTGGCGCGCCGCTTCTGGTCGGCGCGGCGGATTCCCGCGGCCATGGTGGCCCTGCTGTCCGCCGCGGCCGTCGGACTGCTCCTGTACGACGTGGTCGCGGTGCGGGCAGGCCGGTCCGCGATGAGCTGGCGGCGGCAGCTCGCCGAGGAACTGGCCACACGGCCACTGGACGACATCTGGGTGATGGTCGGGGCCGCGGTGGCGATGGCCCTCGGCCTGTGGCTCTTCCTGCTGGCGGTGACGCCGGGTCTGCGCAGGCTGCTGCCCATGCGGCAGCCCACCGTCGTCCCCGGTACAGAGGATGTCCGAGCTGGGCTCGACCGCCGCGCGGCCGCTCTGGTGCTGCGTGACTGGGCGGTGCGGGTGCCCGGTGTCCGGTCGGCCCAGATCGCTGTCGGCCGCCGGAAGGTCAAAGTCCTGGCACAGGCCCATTTCCGCGGGCTCGAGGAGGTCCACGAGGATCTGGCCGCCACGCTGGGGGAAGCCGTGAAGTCCTTGGGTCTCGCCCGGCAACCCACACTGACCGTGCGCGTCCGGCGCCCGAAGAAGGGCTGAGGTGATTCTGATGCGCAGGACAGTGAACCGGGTGCTGCTGGGGCTTCTCGGCCTCGGACTGTTCGCCCTGGGCAGCGGCGTGCTGGTGGGAGGGCTGGATCTCCAGCGCCGTTGGGGTTTCGGCATGCCGGGCTGGTGGCCCTTCGTCGGGCCGGACGATGTGCTGTTGGGTGCCGAGGGACGTACCCGGTGGCGGGACGAGGGCTGGTGGTGGCCGACAGTGATCGCGGTGCTCGCCGTGCTGCTGGTCCTGCTGTTGTGGTGGCTCCTCGCGCAGCGCGGACATCGCCTGGACAGGGTCCTCGTCCACAGCGAGGACGGCGCGGCGGCGCGGCTCGACGGACGCACGCTGGAGGACGCCATCGAGGAAGAGGCGCGAGCCCTGAACGGGGTTTCGCGGGCTCAGGTCCGGCTGTCGGGCCGACGTACGGCTCCCACCGCACGCGTGCGGCTGTTGCTGGAGCCTTACGCGGAGCCGGCGCGAACGCTGGGACAGCTGAGCCGCGAAACACTCGCAAACGCACGAGACTCGGCCGGCCTGGACCGCCTCCCGTCGAAGGTCCGACTCAGGGAGGCCCGCCACCGCGCCCGGCGCACCGCATGAGGTCCCGCGCGATTCCTTCCCGGGAGGCATCCCGTCGTGGTCCTTTTCCTGACCCTGCTCATCGCTGGAACCGCTCTGATCGCCATCGGCGCGGCCGTCGACGGCACGCTCTACCTGATGTCCGTCGGCGTACTACTCCTCATCGCCGATCTGGTCTACCTGGCGGCCCGCTCCATCTGGTGCTCCACCCGGCGCCCGGCCCGCTGAAACCCGCACGTATTTTCCGCTGTAGCGGTTGCTCCCATCCTGTCTGCCGTCGGCCCACTTCTGGCAGGAATCGGCCGACCCAGTCCGCCTCCTGTGGACAAGGGTCCGTGAACGCCGAAGACCCCCGACCGGGATAGGTCAAGGGTCTTCGAACCGGTGGGGCCAACACGATTTGAACCTGTGGCCTCATCCTTATCAGGTCGATCACCGGGGACCATCGACGTCGACCCACCGGTCCTACGCCTCGGCCGATCGTCCACGGAGGTCCGGCGTCGACCGCTGCTGTTCGCGCTTGTTGGTGTCAACCGCTGGTGTCAGCCGCCGCACGCGGTCTTGACAAGCGGCTTTTCTCGGAGACGGCCCCGGCGCTACCGCTTCTGGGCTCGGTACTGCTTGAGCAGAGCCGTGATCTTTTCGCTGTCGGCCGCGCCGTTCAGCTCAACCAGTAGAAGATCGGGACACAGCTCGTAGAGATCGCCCCACCATCGGCGCCCTCGGTTGTCCCAGATCCGGTGACCGTCCGGCACGCCTCTGGCTACGTACCGACGCTTACTCATGGCTGCTCCCTAGAAGGCTCATGAAGATCTTGGGTTCTGGCCCTGCCGCGTCAGCGGCAGGGCCAGACTTGTCGGCGTACTCTCGCTTCGGGCCGGGCCGGTACGTTTGAACGTCCCCAGGTGTTAGGCCACTTCGTTCTCCCGCTCGATGGCCTGGAGGCGGTTCTTGAGCCGGTAGCTCGGGCCGTTGATCGCGATCACTTCGCAGTGGTGGAGGAGCCGGTCGAGGATCGCGGTGGCGAGGACCTCGTCGCCGAACACCTGTCCCCATTCGCTGAAGGTCTTGTTGGAGGTCAGGATGATGGAGCCCTTCTCGTAACGCTTGGAGATGACCTGAAAGACCAGGTTCGCCTCGGCCCGTTCGAGGGGCTGGTAGCCCACCTCATCGATCACAAGGACGCTCGGCCGCAGGTAGGTGCCGAGTTTGTTGACCAGCCGTCCGGCCGACTCGGCAGCCTTCAGATTGCGGACCATGTCGTCGAGACTGGTGAAGTAGATCGAGTAGCCGGCCCGGCAGGCCGCGACAGCGAGAGCGACAGCGATATGCGTCTTGCCCACTCCCGGTGGCCCCAGCAGCGCGGCGTTCGCCTTGCCGTCGACGAAGGAGAGGCTGGCGAGGTCTTTGACCTTGCGCGGGTCGAGCTCGGGCTGGAACGAGAAGTCGTATTCGTCCAGCGTCTTGTGGTGTGGCAGCTTGGACAGTCGCAGGCCCTGGCGGAAGCGGCGGTCGTCGCGGACGGCGAGCTCTTCGGAAAGGACCAGGTCGAGGAAGTCGAGGTAGCCCATCTTCGCCTCGTCGGCTCGGCGGGTGTACTCGTTGATGGTCTCCGCCAGGTGGGGCAGGCCGAGCTTGCCGGCCGTGGTGCGGATGCGGTTGCCGGTCAGCTCGCTCAAGACGACTCCTTCGTCGGGGAGTTGGTGGTGAAGGGCCGGGTGCCGGTCAGTTCGTCATAGACCGACAGCGGCCGCCGCCCGACCTCGATCTGGGTTGCAGCGGCCCGGTTCAACAGGGCCTGCAAGGGCCCGATGCGACCCGCCGCGGGGAACTCGCTCTGCGGTGGTGGCGGCTCGTCGCCCGTCGTAGTGCGGCGGTTCTTGCCGGTTGGCAGGCCGTCCCAGTGCTCATCCTGCTTGACAACCACGCCGCGGCCGACCGCCCGCGGATGGCTGGACAGCAACGTCTCGCCGCTGGCATCGGGGACGGTCGTGTGCAGCATGACCTGGGATTTCGTCGCTCTGATCTCCACCAGCTGACGCGGGCGGACCTTGCGGGCGGGCACCGAGTAGAGGTTCCCGCCGAACGCGACCAGACAGTCCTTGCCCACCGGCCGCAGATGCCGCTCGGCCACCAGATAGGGCGAGGACGGCAACGGCTTCAGGGCGGCGTGATCCCGGGCGGCCCGGTGTCCGATGACCTCGTGGTGGGTGGCGTGGGTGCGGGCGCGTCGCTGCGGCACCCACGCCAAGAACGCGGCATCCAACTCCTCGAGCGAGGAGAACGCCCGCCCGGCCAGCACGTGATCACGCACGATCAACACCTGGCGTTCGACCCGACCCTTCCCGGTGGGCCGGTAGGCGGCCAGCACGTCGATGTCGAAGTCGTAGTGGCCGGCGAAGCCGACCGCTTCCGGATGCAGCGGAACCGCCTCACCGGGAGCGACGTGCCGGCGCACGACGGTCTTGGTCCGGTCGTAGACGATCGACATCGGCACCCCGCCGAAGTGCGCAAATGCCCGCCGGTGGCAGTCGAAGAAGGTCTGCAGGTCCTGGCTCGTGGTGAAGCAGCAGAACGGATCGCGCGAGTACGACAGCACCATATGGAACGAGTAGACCTTCGGGATTCCCAGGTGGGCGAGGATCTTGCCTTCATCGCCCCAGTCGACCTGAGCCTGGGCCCCGGGAACCACCTCGAAGCGGCGGTGCATACCCGCCAACTCCCGCGGCTCGATCCCCAGTTCACCCGCGATCCGCGGCCGGGCCTCCTGCAGATAGAGCTTGACCCGCTGGTAGTTGATCGTCGAGCCGTACTCCTTCACCAGGCGTTCGTGCACCACAGCACCCTTGATGAGGATCTCTGCCCGCAGCATCGCGTCGATCAACGGGGCGACCTCGTCGACCGCCTTCTTCCGGGGCCGGCCGTTCGACGTCCGCCTCGGCGGCACCGACGCCGCCGTGCTCGACAGATACTTGCGGACCGTCTTGCGGTCCAGCCCAGTCTCCTTGGCCACCTCGGTCAGACTGACCGCCCCTGACTCGACCAGAGCACGGAACCGCCGCAGTTCCAGCCAGCGCTGCGGGTCCAAAACCACCGCGTCACCACCCTCCGCCACCCTTCACCGGACGAGCAGAAGAGTGCCGGGCACCACGATTCACCGCACCATCAAGCGTCCCTTTTCACTCGTACGCGACCGGGGACGATCGTGTGTACGCCGACAAGACTCGCCATGTGGCGATGGGTGAGTGGGTCGGCGAGATGGTCGGGCCGGACGTGTGGGAGACCTGCCGGGAGTTGATCCCGGCAGGGAGTGTGTTCGCGTTCCTGGCCGAGCACCGCGGCGAGCTGTTCCCGGCTGAGATGTTCGTGGACATGTACCCGTCGGCGAACGGACGGCCGAGCATGCCGCCGCAGATTCTGGCCGCCGCGATCACCTTGCAGGCCCTTAACGGGCTGTCGGACTTCGAGACGGTCCAGGAGCTGCGGTGCGACCTGCGGTGGAAGGCCGCCTGCGGGCTGGGCCTGCACGACATGGCCTTCGACCCGTCGCTGCTGGCCTACTTCCGCCGCCGGCTGGCCCGTTCCGCCCGCCCCAACCGCATCTTCGAGGCCGTGCGCGAGGTCGTGAAGGCCACCGGAGTCCTCAAGGGCAAGCACCGCCGGGCGCTGGACTCCACCGTGCTGGACGACGCGGTCGCCACCCAGGACACCGTCACCCAGCTCATCGCCGCCGTCCGCGCGGTGATCCGCGAGGTCCCCGGCGCCGACGCGGTCGTCGCTGCGCAGTGCACCGCCCACGACTACACCGACCCGGGCAAGCCCCGCATCGCCTGGAACGACGAGCAGGCCCGCGCCGAGCTGGTCGACGCGCTGGTCACCGATGCCCTGCGACTGCTGGGCCACCTGCCAGACCAGCAACTCGGCGACAAAGCCGCGAACGTGGTGGGCATCCTGGCCCTGGTCGCCGGCCAGGACGTCGAGCCCGCCGAGGACTCCGACGGCCGCGACGGACGCTGGCGCATCACCCAAGGCACCGCTCCCAGCCGGATGCTCTCCACCGTCGATCCCGAAGCCCGGCACATCCACAAGACCCGCAGCCACCAGCAGGACGGCTTCAAGGCCCACCTGGCCATCGAGCCCGAGACCGGCTTATACACCGCCGTCGCCCTGCGGCCCGGCGCCGGAGCCGAACACCACGAGGCCGCCGTCGGCCTGGACCTGCTCGCCGACGAGGACGACCCGCTGGACGTCTTCGGCGACACCGCCTACTCCGCCGCCGACGCCCGCCAGACCCTCCACGAGGCCGGCCACCGGCTGTTCCTCAAACCCGCCCCACTGCGACCCGCCATCCCCGGCGGTTTCATCCTCGACGACTTCGCCATCGACACCACAGCCGCCATCGTGACCTGCCCGGCCGGACACGCCGTGGCCCTGTCCGACCCCGGCGGGCAGCACCACCAACGCAAAGCCTCTTTCGGGGACTTATGCACCGCATGCCACCTGCGCGAGCGGTGCACCAAAGCCAAGGCCGGACGCATCCTGACCATCCGACCGCACCACGACCTCCAGACAGCCGCCCGCCACCAGGCCGCCACCGACCCTGGCTGGCAGGCCGACTACCGCCGCTGGAGACCACCGGTCGAACGCGCCGTCGCCTGGCTCGTCCACCACGGCAACCGGCGCCTGCGCTACCGCGGCACCATCAAGAACAACACCTGGCTCCACACCCGGGCCGCCGCCCTCAACCTCCGCCGACTGATCAACCTCGGACTCACCCACACCAGTGGCACCTGGCACCTCGCACCAGCCACTACATGACCGGAGGGGCTGTCCGGCCTGACGGCCGGACAGCCCCTCACCAAGATCTTCATCAGCCTTCTAGGCCGTGACAGCCGCAGGGCTTCGTCACGGACTCCCTTGTCCAGGTCGGCGGCGAGTCTCACAAACTCGTCCGTCCGGCCGTCGGCGATCATCCAACTACCGAGCCTTTCGTCGGCCTATGCTCCGCCCTTTCCGGTGGTCTCCCTCGGGACTTGCACCGGAGTGCACGGCTACTCGTCGGAGGCTTGGAGGAATCGAGCAAGATCCAATTTTCGACGGCTCTTTCTGAAATTTTCCATCGAGAGTGCAACGCTAGGCTGCGTGCTGTGAGGCACGCTGTGATTGCAGATCCGCTGGATGCGGCTGGCGTCGCTTTGCTAAAGGAACTGGACCGCATCGAACCTGCCGACCCGGTGACAGCGGAGCTTCTTTTCCAGTGGTATGTCAGATTGCAGCAATGGGTCGCAGGACAGGCGGATCTGGGAGCCTCCGAAAGGCTGTCCCGAGCTGTCCGTTTGGGGCAGGAACTTCAGGCATTTATGTACTTTGCCCTGACGGTGAATGAGTTCTTCGATACAGATCAGATCACTCGGAGAATGAAAGAGGCGAAAGAGCCAGTGTCCGGCGCTAAGTCGCTAAATAGACTGGCTTACGCTCGCCATACCATCGCTCTTGATCCGGGTGCGTCGATTTTCTGTAAGAATACCTTCCGTGAGGCGTGGGGGCTCGAATTGCGAATCCAAGAGGGCTAAGGGAAGCGACGTCCAGGTTCCGTTACCTTGGAACTCGGTGATGCGTGCCTGGCTCAAACGATAGTGACCTTCACCCTGCATCGACTGGGTTCCCCGACTGGTTTCCGAGCCCATGGCTGTGCCTGGTGAGCTCCCTGGGACGCGCCCGCTGACGTTGCCGTCAGAGGCTGCCGTCACGATCACGAAGCAACTGGGTTGAGGCCCGGCCTTGGGCTCGTGTGGCTGCCCTGTTCGCTGATCAGCAGCCCGTCCGCCTTGAGCAGGGACAGCGCCTTGCGCACGGTCACCCGGGTCGTGCCGTACTGCTCCTTGGGCTCGTTCTCCGACTTCAGCTTCTCGCCCGGAGCGAACCTTCCCACCGCGATCGCCGCCCGCAGGTCGTCAGCGATCCGACGGTACGGGGGAAGGTCTCGGTCCGGTGCGCGTCACCTCAGGGGGGTTGACGTCGTGGGACCGAATCGCCGGCGGTCACGTGTCGCAGGCGATGCCGTCGTTGTCGCGGTCCAGGTGGGAGGCGTAGCCCGGTTCGCCGCGGTGGATGGGGGCGGCGCCGGCGGCTCGGACTTCGGTGCAGTTGGCGTAGTAGACGTCGTCGCCGCCCGAGTCGCTGTCGGCGGCCGGCTGGGCGGTGACGGTTCTGGTGGCTCTGACGGTCCTGGTGGCCTTGACGGTCTTGGTGGCGGTCACCGTGGCTGCCGGTTCCGGCGCGGCCGTCTCCGTGGTCGTGGCCGTGACGGTGACCGTCGGCCGGGGCGCGGCGGCCGCCGGCTTCGCGTCGGTCGTGGTGTCGCCGCCGTCGGCGCCTATGCCGACACCGGCGAAGAGCGCCACCGCGAGCGCGGGCAGGACGTACCGCTTCCGGGCCCACTTGGGCGGCTGCGGCGTGGCGTACGGATTGCTCATCTCGTCCCCCAGAGGTGCTACGTGAGGGGAATGACCGTATTGCCGCCCGCCCGGCCTCGTGGTGGAAGTGTCTCTTCCGTGACATCCGGCGTCCGTGACATCCGGCGACGGCCCGACCGCGGTCAGGCCGTCGCGCCGCCGTCCACCGTTGGGGCCGCCTCCTCCGAGCGGGAGAACGACCCGTCGGGCACCCCCTACGCGGCCCGGACCTCGTACGTCGTCACGCGGACCGCCTCGTCGTCCAGGCACTGGCCGGACTCCAGGTCGAAGCGCTGCTTCAGCAGGGGTGAGGCGACGAAGGGGCGGCCCTGGTGGGTGCCGGTCAGGCCGCGGGAGAGGACGGCCGCGCCGCCGAACGGGTCGCGGTTGTCGATGGCGTAGAGCCGGCCGGCCCGGTCGCGGAAGAGGGCGGCCTGGCGGCCGTCGGGCAGCAGTGCCGCCACGCCGCGGCCGGGCAGCAGCGCGCTCAGGTCGCAGACCGTGAACCAGGCCTCGTCCACGTCGTCCAGGCGGAGTTGCAGCTTCAGATCGGTTGTCTCGGGTGCCAGGGTCATCGCTGGGCGCTTCCTTCCAGGACGTCTGCGGTGTCTTCCAGGGGCCGCATGCCGATGCTCAGCAGCGGAAGGTCGGGCTTGATCTGGTCGCGCTCGGGGACGAAGCCGACCACCGGGTCGGGGGTGTCGGGCGCGTTGACGAAGGACACGAACCGGGCGAGCTTCTCGGGGTCGTTGATGGTCGTCGCCCACTCGTCGCGGTATCCCGCCACGTGGTCGGTCATCAGGGACTCCAGCTCCTCGCAGATGCCGAGCGAGTCCTCCACCACCACGTCCCGCACGTGGTCGAGGCCGCCGGGGATGCGCTCCAGCCAGGTCGAGGTGCGCTCCAGGCGTTCGGCGGTGCGGATGTAGAACATCAGGAACCGGTCGATGAGGCGGATCAGTTCGGCGTCGGACAGGTCCTGGGCCAGCAGGTCCGCGTGACGCGGGGTGGCGCCGCCGTTGCCGCCGACGTAGAGGTTCCAGCCGTTGGAGGTGGCGATGATGCCGAAGTCCTTGGACTGGGCCTCCGCGCACTCGCGGGCGCAGCCGGAGACCGCCGACTTGAGCTTGTGGGGTGAGCGCAGGCCCCGGTAGCGCAGTTCGAGGTCGATCGCCATCCGGACGGAGTCCTGGACGCCGTAGCGGCACCAGGTCTGGCCCACGCAGGACTTCACCGTGCGCAGTGACTTGCCGTAGGCGTGGCCCGACTCGAAGCCCGCGTCCACCAGACGGGCCCAGATCAGCGGGAGTTGCTCGACCCGGGCGCCGAACATGTCGATGCGCTGGCCGCCGGTGATCTTCGTGTAGAGGCCGAAGTCGCGGGCGATCTCGCCGATCACGATCAGCCCCTCCGGGGTGACCTCGCCGCCGGGGATGCGCGGCACGACCGAGTACGAGCCGTTCTTCTGGAGGTTGGCGAGGAAGTGGTCGTTGCTGTCCTGCAGGGCGGCCTGCTCGCCGTCCAGGACGTAGCCGCTCGCACCGATCGTCGGGGCGAGGGAGGCGATGATCGAGCCGACCGCCGGCTTGCAGATCTCGCAGCCGTCGCCACCCCGGGCGCCGTCGCGGCCGTAACGGTCGAGGAGGTCCTGGTAGGTGTTGACACGCAGGGCGAGGACGATCTCGTACAGCTCCTCGCGGGTCTGCGCGAAGCAGCCGCACAGGCCCTTGTCGACCTCGACGCCGCTCGCCTCCAGCTCGGCCGTGACCAGCTGGCCGAGCACCTTGACGCAACTGCCGCATCCGGTACCGGCCTTGGTGCACTTCTTCACCTCGGGCACGGTGGTGCAGGAGTGCTCGGTGACCGCGCCGCGGATCGTGCCCTTGGTGACGTTGTGGCAGGAGCAGATGACCGCCTCGTCGGGGAGGGCGGAGGGGCCGAGCTGGGCGCCGCCCCCGGAACCCGCCGGCAGCACCAGCTGTTCGGGCGAGATCGGCGGCACCGAGCCGGTGAGGGCACGCAGTGTGCCGTAGGCCTCCGCGTCGCCGACCAGGATGCCGCCGAGGAGCTGACCGTCGCGTCCTATGACCAGCTTCTTGTACGTGCCCGAGCGCGAGTCGGAGTAGACGACGTCGAGGCAGTCGGCGGTGGTGCCGTGGGCGTCGCCGAAGGACGCCACGTCGACGCCGAGGAGCTTCAGCTTGGTGGACAGGTCGGCGCCGGTGAAGGACGCCTCGTCCTGGGCGATGGTCGCCGCGGCGGTCTGGGCCTGCTCGTAGCCGGGGGCCACCAGGCCGTACACCCGGCCGTCCGCCGCGAGCGCGCACTCGCCGATCGCGAACACGTGCGGGTCGGAGACGGTCCGGCACTGCTCGTCGACGGCGATGCCGCCGCGTTCGCCGACCGTGAGGCCGCTGTCGCGGGCGAGCTGGTCGCGCGGCCGGACACCGGCCGAGAACACCACCATGTCGGTGGCGAGTTCGGAGCCGTCGGACAGTTTCATGCCGGTGACCGCGCCGTCCTCGCCGACCACGATCTCCTGCGTGCCGGTGCCGGTGTGGACGCTCAGGCCCATGTCCTCGATGGTGCGCAGGAGGGCGGCGCCGCCGCCGTCGTCGACCTGTACCGGCATCAGGCGCGGTGCGAACTCCACGATGTGGGAGGTCAGTCCGAGGCCCTTGAGCGCGCCGGCCGCCTCGAGGCCGAGGAGGCCGCCGCCGACCACCGCACCCGTCGTCGCCCGCGACTTCGCGTACGCCTCGATCGCGAAGAGGTCCTCGATCGTGCGGTAGACGAAGCAGCCCTCGGCGTCCTTGCCCGGGACGGGCGGCACGAAGGGGTAGGAACCGGTCGCCAGGACGAGGGTGTCGTACGCGACGGTCAGACCGGAGCGCGCGGTCACCGTCCTCGCCGCCCGGTCGATGGTCTCGGCCGGGTCGCCGACGTGCAGTTCGATCCCGTGGTCCTTGATGAACTCCATGTCGGTCACCGAGAGGTCCTCGGGTGTGCGGCCCGAGAAGTACGAGGTGAGCTGCACGCGGTCGTACGCCGGACGCGGCTCCTCGCACAGCACGACCACACGGTGCGTGGCGGTCAGGCCGCGCTCGGCGAGCGCTTCGAGGAAGCGCTGTCCGACCATGCCATGGCCGACGAGCACGATCGTGGGGGTGGCCCCCAGGGTGGCGGTCATCAGGAGCCTCCGTCGTTGGTGAGCAGGTGGAGCAGAGGGCCGCCGTCGGAGGGCAGCGGCTCTGCTCCCTCCCAGGCGCGCGCGAGCGCGCCGACGGTGCCGAGTTCGCCGACGAGAACCCCGCCGACCAGGCGGTCGTCGCGGACGACGACCTTGCGGTAGGTGCCGCGGGTGGCGTCGGCGAGCTGTATGACGTCGTCGCCGGGGCGCGCCTCGGTCTCGCCGAACGCGGCGAGGTCGAAGGCGCTGTGCCCGGCGAGCGTGAGCCGGGTCAGGGAACGGGTGCCGGTGTAGCGGGCGCCGGCGACCGCGGCCCCGCCCGCCAGCAACTCGGCCAGGATCTCGGCCTGTTCGAGTGCGGGGGCGGCGAGCCCGTACACCGTGCCGTCGTGCTGCGCGCAGTCGCCGACGGCCCGGATGTGCGGGTCGGAGGTGCGGAGCTCGTCGTCGACGAGAACACCCTTGTGGATGGCGAGCCCCGCCTGCTGGGCGAGGCCGACGCGCGGGTGGACCCCGCAGGCCAGGACCACGAGGTCGGCGTCGAGGGCGTATCCGTCGGCCATCTCCACCGAGCGGACCGCGCCGCCGACACAGCGCACGTCCCGTACGCGGCACTCGGTGTGCACCTCGACGCCGAGTTCCGTGAGGTGGCGGCGGACCAGCCGGGACGCGCCCGGGTCGAGCTGACGTTCCATCAGCCGCTCGGACTGCTGGGCCAGGACGACCTGCGCTCCGCGTACGGCGAGCGCGCGGGCCGCGGACACCCCGAGGAGTCCGCCGCCGATCACGACCGCCCGCACACCGGGCCGTACCGCCTTGGAGAGGCCCAGGCAGTCGTCCATCGTGCGGAACGCGTGGACGCCCTCGGGCAGTTCGTGATCGGGGGTGAACAGGCCGCGCAGGGGCGGGAGGACGGGGTTGGAGCCGGTGGCCAGGACCAGCGTGTCGTATGCGATCAACGAGCCGTCCGCGCAGCTCACGGTCCGCGCGGCGCGGTCGATGCCGGTGACCCGGGCCCGCGTCAGCTCCGCGGGCGCCGGGAGGGCGATCACCTCGGCGCTGTAGCGGCCGGCCAGCACCTCGGCGAGCAGCACCCGGTTGTACGGCCGGTGCTCCTCCTCGCCGATCAGCAGCGCGGGCGTGCCGAGCTCACCGAGCCGCCGGGCGAGACGTACGCCCGCGAGTCCGGCGCCGATCACCACCACACGCGTATTCGAGGTCATGTCAGGAGCGTGCGGTGCGGGTGTTACCCGACCGCATCACGTCTGTTTCCCGTGAGGAACGCTGCCCTCAGCGGACGGCGGGGGTGGGTGTGAGGGTTCCGGGCCTACGGCGGGG
This sequence comes from Streptomyces sp. NBC_00289, assembly GCF_041435115.1. Lineage (NCBI taxonomy): Bacteria > Bacillati > Actinomycetota > Actinomycetes > Kitasatosporales > Streptomycetaceae > Streptomyces > Streptomyces sp. NBC_00289. Next base: position 6,884,933 of record NZ_CP108046.1, read on the forward strand.
GCGGGGTGTGAGGCGGGCGGAGGACGTCGAGTCCGTGCGGGCCCGTCTCGACCCACCGGCCGAACCTCAGAACCCGCTCAGTTACATGGACGGCGCACGCATCCTGTCCCTAAGGTCGCGATCATGCCCGACATATCGCTGACCACGGTCGTTGTCCTCTGCCTCGCGGCCCTCGCGGCGGGCTGGATCGACGCCGTGGTCGGCGGAGGCGGTCTGCTGCTCCTGCCGGCCCTGCTCCTCGGGCTGCCGGCCGGCACCTCCGCCGCCTCCGCGCTCGGCACCAACAAGGCGGTCGCCGTCGTCGGCACGACCGGCGCGGCGGTGACGTACGCCCGCAAGGCGCCGGTCGACGTCGGCACGGCCGTACGCATCGGTCTGGCCGCGCTGGTCGGCTCCTCAACCGGGGCGTTCTTCGCGGCCGGGATGAGCACGGACGTCCTCAAGCCCGTGATCATGGTCGTGCTGCTCGCGGTCGCGGCCTTCGTCATCCTCCGGCCCGCCTTCGGCACGGCCCCTGCCCCCGGCCCGGCCACCGGCCGCCAGGTCCTCTCCGCGATCGGCCTGGCGGGCCTCGGCATCGGTTTCTACGACGGGTTGATCGGCCCCGGCACCGGTACGTTCCTGGTCCTCACCCTGACCGCCGTACTCCACCTCGACCTGGTGACCGCCTCCGCCATCGCCAAGATCGTCAACTGCTGCACCAACGCGGGTGCCCTGGCGATGTTCGCCTGGCAGGGCGAGGTGCTGTGGCGACTGGCCGCGCTGATGGCCGTGTTCAACCTGGCGGGCGGCATGCTGGGCGCGCGCACGGCGCTGAAGAAGGGCAGCGGCTTCGTACGGATCGTGCTGCTGACGGTGGTCTTCGCACTGGTGGCGAACCTGGCGTACGAGCAGTGGCTCGCCTGACGGTCTGTTTCCTGGGCGGGGTGGGCGGGTTGGACGCGCCGGACGTGTGTGGTCGTCGGGGTCGACTCGCCGGCCGATTCGGGCCGTGTGCCGATTCCGGCCCGCCGGCCGGCTCCGCCTCAGTGGCTGCCCGTCAGGTGCGCGAACACGACCACGTTCCCCTCGTAGCCGGTGGCGCGTGAGTAGCCTCCGCCGCAGGTGATCACCCGTAGTTCCGGCCGCTCGGCAGCCCCGTACACCTTCTCGTCGGGGAAGTCCTTCGCCGCGTACATCTCGACCGCGTCCACGGTGAACAGCGCGACGCCGCCGTCCCGCCGGTCCACCTCGACGGTGCTGCCCTTCTTCAGGGCGCCGAGGTCGTAGAAGACGGCGGGGCCGTCGGCGTTGTCCACGTGTCCGGCCACGATCGCGGTGCCGGTCTCGCCGGGGGTGGTGCCGGCCTCGTACCAGCCGGCCAGGTTCTTCTTCGCGGCGGGCGGGACGTCGAGGCTGCCGGTCGGGGTGAGGCGCAGGCCCATGAGGGGGGCGTTCACGCGGATCGCCGGGATGCGGATGCGGTCGGGCGGGGACGGCGGCAGCGCGGGTGCGGCGGGGGCCGTCGGCAGTCGGCCGTACGTCCAGTCCCGGCCGCCGTCCCGCCCGGAACCGCGCCCGGGCCCGTCCTCCCCGGAGCCGGCCTGCTCGGCGGACGGCTGCGGCGGTGGACGTGTCTCCGCGCCGCTGCCCAGCAGCCACGCGCCGGAGCACAGGGCCACGACGGTGACGCCGGCTATCGCCATGTTGCTGAACCTGTGCACACGAGCCTCCTCGGTCGACCCCTGTTCCCCCTCCGGGCCGCGAGGGGCGTCGGACCCGGAGGGGGAGGGGACATGCGGTACCGGCGGACGGACAGCGGAGGGTGTCCGTCAGATCCCGTCGCCTCTCGCCCGGCGATGCAGGAGCCAGGTACCGCCCGCGGCGGCGACGGCGAGAGCCGCCACGCCTGCCGCGGTCTGCACGGGGTCGCGGCCGAGACCGCCGCCGACCCCCGTCTTCACACTTCCCCGGGGATGCACCTGCTGCCGGGGGGACGTCAGCGTCACCACCAGGTCACCTGTCACCCGCCGACCGCCCTGGGCACAGACCGCGACGATCTCGTACGTCCCCGGCTGCGCGCTCGGCGGCACCCGGAACCGCCCCTTCGCGTCCTTCTCGTGCGTGCCGGGCGTCAGCGTGAAGGTGCCGGCGCCCACCGCACTGGCGTCGCCCGCGGCCGTGCCGTCCTCGCCGCACGCCATGGTGCTCACGGTCACCCGGCCGCCCGGTACGACGGAGGAGGGGGAGACCTCCAGGCTGCCGGTGGCGCTGCTGCCGTAGGCGGGCAGGGTGGCGAGCCCCGCGGCGGCGACGGCGAGCGCTGTACCGGTCAGCAGACGGGAGGTACGTCGCATCGGTGCTCCTCCGAGCTCATCGGTCGGGGCGCACCCGCGACACCCCCATGTGCCGCCGAGTCGGTCGCGCCCCTGCCCTTCAGAGGTAAGTGGCACCGAGGCGAGTCCGCTTCCTGAGGAAGCGTCACAAACGTGGTGAACGGGTGTCAGCCGCGCGGGACCGGACCCCTCCGTGCGCTCGTTTCAGCAGGTCACAGCCATGCTGACGTCCTGTCAGGGAAAAGAACCGAAGAGCGCGGGGCGCGCGTGTGAACGGGTGACCGGGCCCGCACGGGAGCCCCCCGGTGCCGGCCGCTCCGGAACGGCCCGGAACCGCCCCGGAACCGCCCCGGAACCGCCCCGGAACCGCCCCGGAACCGCCCCGGAACCGCCCCGGAACCGCCCCGGAACCGCCCCGGAACCGCCCCGGAACCGGCCCGGAGCGGGCTCGGAGCGGGCTCGGAGCGAGGCGACCCGGAGCAGGCCGGAGCGAGCCGGCCCGGAGCGGCCTGCTCGCTCACGGCACCCGCGGGCGCCACTCCCGCCCCGCGGGCATCGGCGGCACCGGCGGCGTCAGCTCACGTTGACCGCGCTCCAGGCGGCGGCCACCGCGTTGTACTCCGCGCTGCCGGTCCCGTAGAGGTCCTTCGCCGCGTTCAGTGAGGCCGTCCGGGCGCCCGCGTACTTCGTCGACGACGTCATGTAGACCGTCAGGGCCCGGTACCAGATCGCGCCGAGCTTGTCCCGCCCGATGCCCGCGACGGTCGAGCCGTTGCAGGTCGGGGAGTTGTAGCTGACGCCGTTGACGGTCTTCGCGCCGCTGCCTTCGGCGAGCAGGTACGCGAAGTGGTTCGCCACGCCCGAGGAGTAGTGGACGTCGAGGTTGCCGACCGACGAGCTCCAGCAGTCCGCCGAGTTGCCGTCCTTGGAGGGCTTGTCCATGTAGCGCAGGGCGTCGCGGCCGAAGCCGGAGCGGACGATCTTCTCGCCGATCAGGTAGTCACCGGCGTCGGAGGCGTTGTTCGCGTGCCACTCCACCAGCGTGCCGAAGATGTCCGACGTCGCCTCGTTGAGCCCGCCGGACTCGCCCGAGTACGTCAGGGCCGCCGTCTTCGAGGTGACGCCGTGGGACATCTCGTGGCCAGCCACGTCCAGGGCCACCAGTGGCCCGAAGGTCGTCCCGTCGCCGTCGCCGTAGGTCATGCAGAAGCAACTGTCGTCCCAGAAGGCGTTGTTGTAGTTGCTTCCGTAGTGCACGCGGTTGTACGAGCCCTTGCCGTCGCCGGCGATGCCGTTGCGCCCGTGGACGTTCTTGTAGTAGTCCCAGGTCTCGTTCGTGCCGTACTGGGCGTCCACCGCGGCCGAGGAGCGGTCGGCCGTCGCGCCCGTGCCCCAGTGGTTGTCGGCGTCGGTGAACAGCGTGGACGGGGCGCGGCTGATGCAGATGCCGAAGATGCACAGGTCGGTCTTGTTCGCCGCGTCGCCGGTGTACGTGTTCCCGCGGGTGGCGTCCTTCAGCTGGTACGTCGACCCCGACAGGGTCGTCTCCAGCGCGACCGTGCCGCCGTAGAGCGACTTGCCGTCGCCGGTCGCCGTCTCGATGCTGTCCCAGGCGTCGATCTGGGCGCCGCTGCGGGCGTCGGTCAGTACCGTGCGGGCGACCGGGTTGCCGAGGGAGTCCTGCGCCACGGCGTCGGTCCGCCAGGCCAGCTTCGGGCTGCCGTGCAGGGCGTCGACGACCAACTGCGGTTTGGCCCGCACCTTCTTCAGCGTTTCGCCGAGGTTGGCGGCGCGCAGGGCGTTCACCGCGAGGTCGGCGGCCTTCGGCGCGGCGAGTCGGGGGGTCACCCTCGCCAGGGATATGGAGGTGCGGGTCGCGCGCGAGGTGCTGCGGTACGCGCCGTCGGAGGCCAGGTGAACCACGAAGTCGCCGCCGAGCACGGGGAGTTGGCGGTACGTTCGGTCGTAGCGGACGTGCTGGGTGCCGTTCTTGTCGACGACGACGTCCCGGACGGTCGAATCCTGCGCGGTGGTGAGGCCCAGGCTCGCGGCGTGCGCGACGAGCGCGGCGGCCGCGTGCTCGATCGCGGAGGTCCTGGTGGGTCTGTCGGCCGCGTCGGCGGCGGGGGAGAGTGCGGCGGCCAGCAGGGTGGCGGCGGTGGCGGCGACACCGGCCGTGGCGAGACGGGAACCTCGAATGTGCCGTGTCCGACTCATCGATCTCCTCGGGAAGGCGCCATGGGCGCGTGGGGGGGCGCTGATGTTGACTGTGATTTAAAGGTCCATGACATGTCATGTCCATAGCGCGTCTGTGCCGGTGTGTGAGGAGAGAGAATCGTTTCTGTGAGACTCCCGTTCTTCGTCTACGGCACCCTCCGCCCGGGCCGGCACAACCACGACGCCTTCCTGCGCGGCCGCACCCGGGCCGAGGCCCCGGCGCACCTCACCGGCGCGGTGCTGTACGAGGGCCCCGGATACCCGTACGCCGTCGAGGAGCCGGGGGGAGTCGTGTACGGAGAACTCGTCACCGCCGTACCGGAGGCGTACGCGCGGCTGCTCCTCGACCTGGACCGGCTCGAGGAGTACGCGCCAGGCGATCCGCGCAACCTCTACGAGCGCGTCGAGCGGGGCGTGACGTGCGAGGCGGACGGGCGGTCGGTGCGCGCCTGGGTCTACGTCGCCGCGCCCTCCGTCGCCGTACGACTGCGGGCCCGCGGCAAGCGGATCGAAAGCGGGGACTGGCCGGCCCGGTGAGCGACCGCGCTCGGCGCGGTGCCGCTCGGTGCCGTGCCGGTAGTCGCCGTGCCGCTTGACGCCGTTCCGTCCGGCGCCGCTCCGGCAGCCGCCGTGCCGCTCGGTGCCACTCCGGTACGTGCCGTCCCGTTCGGCGCCGCTCGGGCAGGCGTCGCTCCGGCAGCCGCCACCCCGTTCGGCGCCGCTCGGGCAGGCGTCGCTCCGGCAGCCGCCACCCCGTTCGCCGCCGCTCGGGCAGGCGTCGCTACGGCAGGCGTCGTGCCGTTCGCCGCCGCTCCGGCAGGCGTCGCTACGGCAGGCGTCGTGCCGCTCGCCGCCGCTCCGGCTACGACGCCACCGTCTCCAGCCGTACCGCGCACACCTTGAACTCCGGCATGCGCGAGGTCGGGTCGAGCGCCGGGTTGGTCAGGGTGTTGGCCCGGCCCTCGCCCGCCCAGTGGAAGGGCATGAAGACGGTGTCGGGGCGGATGGTGCTGGTGATCCGTGCCGGCGCCACGGCACGGCCCCGCCGGGACACGACCGCGACCGGGTCGCCCTCGGCCGCCCCCAGCCGCTCCGCCAGCCGTGGATGCAGCTCCACGAACGGGCCGGGCGCGGCGGCGTTCAGCTCGTCGACGCGCCGGGTCTGCGCGCCGGACTGGTACTGCGCCACGACCCGCCCGGTCGTCAGCAGCACCGGGTACTCGGCGTCCGGCTCCTCGGCGGCCGCCCGATGCGACACGGCCACGAACCGGGCCCGCCCGTCCTCGGTGGCGAACCGGTCGAGGAAGAGGCGGGGGGTGCCGGGGTGGACGTCGGGGTGGATGCGTCGGGTGCCGTCACCGGCCACCGGAGACTCTCCCGCGCCGCCTTCGCGTACCCGAGGTTCTTCGGCGCCGTCGCCTCGCACCGGGGCCGGGTGGTCCCCGGCGCCGTCGCCACTCGCCGGGAGGTCCCCCCGTACCGCAAGGTCCCGTTGTGCCGGGCGGTCCCCTCGTACGCGAAGGTCTCCTCGTGCCGGGAGGCTCTCCGGCCCCCCGTCATCCTCCGCCGCGGCGATCGCCGCCGAGGCGGTGGCGGTGCCGTCCTCGGTCGTCGGCGCCGGGCACGGCCAGAACACCCCGTTCTCCTCCACGAGCCTCCGGTAGGTGATCCCGGAGTAGTCCGCGGGGCCACCCGCGCTCGCCCGGCGCAGTTCCTCGAAGACCTCTTCGGGGTCGGTCGGGAAGCCCTTCTCCACGCCGAGGCGGTCGGCCAGTTCGTGCAGGACCTCCAGATCGCTGCGGACGCCGTCCGGGGGCGTTATCGCACGTTGCCGCAGCAGCACCCGACCCTCCAGGTTCGTCGTCGTGCCCGTCTCCTCGGCCCACTGGGTGACCGGAAGCACCACGTCCGCCAGCGCCGCCGTCTCCGACAGCACCACGTCCGCGACGGCCAGGAAGTCCAGCGACCGCAGTCGTTCCTCGATGTGCGCGGCACGAGGCGCCGACACGACCGGGTTCGAGCCCATCAGCAGCAGCGAGTGGATGTCCGTGCCCATCGCGTCGAGCAGCTCGTACGCGCTGCGTCCCGGTCCCGGCAGCGAGTCCGGGTCCACACCCCACACCTCGGCCACGTGCCGGCGCGCCGCCGGATCGGTCAGCTTGCGGTACCCGGGCAACTGGTCGGCCTTCTGGCCGTGTTCGCGCCCGCCCTGCCCGTTGCCCTGCCCGGTCAGACAGCCGTACCCGGACCGTGGGCGCCCCGCCCGGCCGGTCGCCAGGCACAGGTTGATCCACGCGCCCACCGTGTCGGTGCCCTTGGACTGCTGCTCGGGCCCACGGGCGGTGAGCACCATCGCGGCCTCCGGCTCACAGAACAGCCGTACGGTCTCGCGCAGTTGTGGAACGGACACCCCCGTGATCCGTTCCACGTACTCCGGCCAGTGGGCCATCGCCGCCGCCCGGGCGTCCTCCCAGCCCACGGTCCGCTCCCGGACGTAGGACTCGTCCACCCGTCCCTCGGCCACGATCAGGTGCAGCAGGCCCAGGGCGAGGGCCAGGTCGGTGCCCGGCCGGGGTGCGAGGTGCAGGTCGGCCTGCTCGGCGGTCTTCGTGCGGCGCGGGTCGATGACGATCAACGTGCCGCCGTTCTCCCGCAGTTCGCGCAGATAGCGCAGCGCGGGCGGCATGGTCTCGGCGAGGTTGGAGCCGACGAGGATCACGCAGCCCGTCTTCGGGATGTCCTCCAGCGGGAAGGGCAGCCCGCGGTCCAGGCCGAAGGCCTTCGTGCCCGCCGCAGCCGCCGAGGACATGCAGAAGCGTCCGTTGTAGTCGATCTGCGAGGTGCCGAGAACGACCCGCGCGAACTTGCCGAGCGTGTACGCCTTCTCGTTGGTGAGACCGCCCCCGCCGAAGACCCCGCACGCGTCCGGGCCATGCTCCGAGCGCGTGCGGGACAACGCCCCGGCGATCCGGTCCAGCGCGTCCTCCCAGGAGGCGGGCACGAGCGTGCCCTCGGAGCGCACCAACGGGGAGGTCAGCCGCACCCGGGAGGAGAGCACCGCCGGCGCCGTACGGCCCTTGCCGCACAGGGCGCCACGGTTCACCGGGAAATCCGCGCGCTCGCTCACCTCGACGGTTCCGTCCGGTGCGGGCGTCAGGTTCATCCCGCACTGCAGGGCGCAGTACGGGCAGTGCGTGGGCGTCACGGAGTTCTGCATGCCCTTCAGCGTGCGTCGGCCGTGTTACGCCCGGGACGGCGCCCTGTTACGCGGCGTGGACGCGGACCTCCCCGCCGCCGGCCGGCCGGCGTGAGGCCGACGGCTCACCGGCCGGCGGCCAGCGCCCGCGCCACTCCCGGCTCCTTCGGGCCGAGGAACCGGGGGTCGGGCTCGAACACCACGTCCAGCGCCGCCTTGCCTGCCGCGAGGAGCTCCCGGGCGCCCCCGTAGTACCAGGTCACGTCGTGTTTGGCGGCGACACCGACGCCGTACGACTCGACGCCCGCCGCGCGGCACAGCGCGACCGCCCGCCGGATGTGGAAGCCCTGGCTGATCAGGACGGCCCGGTCGACGCCGAAGATCTTCTTGGCCCGGACGCAGGAGTCCCAGGTGTCGAAGCCCGCGTAGTCGCTGACGATCCGCCGGTCGGGCACCCCGTGCCGGGTCAGGTAGGCGCGCATCGCGTCCGGTTCGTCGTAGTCCTCACGGCTGTTGTCGCCGGTGACGAGGACCACCCTCACCCGGCCCTCGCGGTACAGCGTGGCCGCCGCGTCGAGCCGGTGCGCGAGGTACGGCGAGGGCTCGCCGTCCCACAGGCCCGCGCCGAAGACGACGGCGACCTCGGCGTGGGGCGCGTCCGCCGTCGTCCGCAGCCGGTCGGCCGTCACGACCCACATCCAGGTGCTCGGGAGCAGTGCCAGCACACAGCCGGCCATCACGGCCTGCACGAGCCGCCGACGTCCGGTCCGGGTGCGCGGCAGGCGGGGTCTGCGGAGTCTCAGGTGACGCATCGGACGGTCCCTCCCCGGTCGGCTCTCGACAGTGAGGGACGTACTGTCAGCCCCTCCGGTTCGGTGCCCGCCACGTGACCAGTTTCACTAGAACGAGTGAAACCGCAGGTCAACAGAGCTCCGGCTGACCTCACACACCCCCCGCACCCGTCCGTGAACCCCCGGAAAACACCCGTCATTCCCGTGCAACGGGGCGGCAACCTCCACCCGCCACCATCGGTGCATGACGGCGTCGAACCCTGCTCGCGACGAGTCCACGACCGGCCCCGGCGTTCAGCCCCAGGGGGCTCACCTCGACAGTACGGCGCACCTCTTGAACCGGATCAGCAGCCAGCTCGCCAGCCAGCTCAGCCTTGTCTCACTCAACGGCCGACGGCGCCCCGAACCGCCCGCGCTGGTCGTCGTGGCGCACGGCAGCCGTGACCCGCGCGCGCTGAGCACGGTCCGTACGCTCCTCGACCGCGTCCGCGAACTGCGTCCCGGGCTGCCCGTGCACCTCGGACACATCGAGCTCAACGAGCCGCTGCTGCCCGACACCCTCACCGCCCTCGGGCACACGGGCACCGAGGAGGCCATCCTGGTCCCCCTCCTCCTCAGCCGCGGCTACCACGTCAAACGGGACATCCCCGAGATGGCCGCCGCCGCCCCGCTGCGCACCCGCGTGGCCGCGCCGCTCGGCCCGCACCCGCTGCTCGCCGAAGCCCTGTACGCCCGCCTCGTCGAGGCCGGCTGGCGGACCCGGACCGACGACGCCACCCGTCGCGAGAGCGCGGTCGTGCTCGCCGCCGCGGGCTCCCGCGACCCCGACTCCGCCGTCGACACCGGCCGTACGGCGCGACTCCTCGCCGAACGCCTCGGCGTCCCCGTGGTCCCGGCCTACGCCACCACCGCCGGCCCGACCGTCCCCGCCGCCCTGCGCGCCCTCGCCGCCGACGGCCGCCACCGTGTCGCCGTCGCGTCCTGCTTCACGGCCCCCGGCCGCTTCGCCACGGAATGCGCCCAGGTCGCCCCCTGGATCGCCGCAGCCCCCCTGGGCACCCACCCGGCCATGGCCCACCTGCTCCTCCACCGCTACGACCAAACCCTGACCACCCCAGCCACCACTCCCCACCCAGCCCTGGCCACGGCCTAACCCCCAGCGCCAAACGCGACGGCCCACCGCCCACCCCTCCAGGGGCGTGGGGAACTGCGCAAAACCCCAACACACCCGCACCCGCCAATCGGCACCCGGCCCCACAGCGCCCCCACTCACCAGACGCCGCCCACCATCCCAACCCCCAGGGGCGCGGGGAACTGCGCAAACCCCCCACGCACCCGCACCCGCCACCCCACCGAACCCCGCAGACCGCGCAGCGCCCCGCCCTCCGCCGACGGCACCACCCCCTCCAGGGGCGCGGGGAACTGCGCAAAACCCCCCACGCACCCGCACCCGTCACCCCACCGAACCCCGCAGACCGCGCAGCGCCCCGCCCTCCGCCGACGGCACCACCCCCTCCAGGGGCGCGGGGAACTGCGCAAAACCCCCCACGCACCCGCACCCGTCACCCCACCGAACCCCCCAGACCGCGCAGCGCCCCGCCCTCCGCTGCGCCCGCCGCCGACGGCACCACCCCCTCCAGGGGCGCGGGGAACTGCGCAAACCCCCACCCACCCGCACCCCGACAGACGCGCCCCCACCCACCCGCCGCCACCCCCATTTGTCACCGCCGACGCCTACTGTCGAGACATGGCAGGCACCGCACCCCCCGCACCCCCGGCGCACGAGCACCACCTCCCACCCCCCGGCTACGACCCGACGTCAGTCGACCGCTGGGCCGCGGAGCCCGACAAACGCCCCGGCCGCACCGCCTTCCAGCGCGACCGCGCCCGGATCCTGCACTCGTCCGCGCTCAGAAGACTCGCCGGCAAGACCCAGGTCGTGACCCCCGGCACCCGGAGCCAGGTCTGGGACGCCAGCCCCCGCACCCGGCTCACCCACTCCCTGGAGTGCGCCCAGGTCGGCCGTGAGCTGGGTGCCGCCCTCGGCTGCGACCCCGACCTCGTCGAGGCGGCCTGTCTCTCCCACGACCTCGGCCACCCGCCCTTCGGCCACAACGGCGAGCAGGCGCTGAACGAGTTCGCGGAGGACTGCGGCGGCTTCGAGGGCAACGCCCAGTCCCTGCGCCTGCTGACCAGGATCGAGCCGAAGCGTTTCGTGCGGTCCGAGGAGACGGGCGACCTCGTCAGTGTCGGCCTCAACCTCACCCGGGCCACCCTGGACGCCGCCACCAAGTACCCCTGGCCCCGCGGCGCCCACCCCACCGAGCCCAGGTCCCCGAAGTTCGGCGTGTACGAGGACGACCGGCCGGTCTTCGACTGGCTTCGCAAGGAGGCCCCCGGCGGCCGCACCACCTTCGAGGCGCAGGTCATGGACTGGTCCGACGACGTGGCCTACTCGGTGCACGACGTCGAGGACGGCCTGCACGCCGGTCACATCGACCCCAACTGCCTGCACGCGGAGCCGGAACGCCAACAGGTCTTCGCCGTCGCCGTCGGCCGGTACGTGCCCGTGGACACGGACCCCGCCGAGCTCGCCGAGGCCCTCGACCGCCTTCAGGACCAGGAGTGGTGGCCGCACGGATACGACGGGACGGCTGTCGCCCAGGCCCGCCTCAAGGACGCCACCAGCCAGCTCATCGGCCGGTTCTGCCTGGCCGCCGAGGGCGCCACCCGCGCCGCGTACGGCAGCGGCCGGCTCACGCGCTACGCCGCCGAACTCGTCGTACCGCGGGCGGCCCGACTGGAGTGCGCGGTCCTCAAGGCCGTCGCCGACCGGTACGTCATGCAACGCGCCGAGCAGGAGCGGCTCCGCGCCGACCAGCGGATCGTGGTCGCCGAGCTCGCCGAGGCGCTGACCGCCCGCGCGCCGGACGGCCTGGACCCCCAGTTCCGCGCCCTGTTCGACGCGGCCTTCGACGACCGGGCCCGCAAGCGCGTGATCGTCGACCAGATCGCCTCGCTCACCGACGCCTCGGCCCGCTCGCTCCACGCCCACCTGACCGGGCGCCCATGACATCCCCCCGTACGGGGCACCCGTGTCACTCAGGCCACTCCGGGCACTCAGGTGGCCCCAATCGGGTCCGAATGTGACACTCCGTGGCCTGATCGGGCCACTCCCTCTTCCCGCATCACGCTGCGTGCGGGACGCTCGCTTGTGGCGGCACCCTTACGAGGAGGCATCAAGTGGTCGACGCGGATCAGACATTCGTCATCATCGGAGGCGGCCTGGCCGGCGCGAAAGCGGCCGAGACGCTCCGAGCGGAGGGCTTCACCGGACGCGTGATACTGATCTGCGACGAACGCGACCACCCGTACGAGCGGCCGCCCTTGTCCAAGGGCTATCTGCTGGGCAAGGAGGAACGCGACAGCGTCTTCGTGCACGAGCCCGCCTGGTACGCGCGCAACGACATCGAGCTGCACCTCGGCCAGACCGTCGACGCCGTCGACCGCGCCGCGAAGACGGTCCGCTTCGGCGAGGACGGCACGGTCGTCCACTACGACAAACTGCTGATCGCGACCGGCGCGGAGCCCCGCCGCCTGGACATCCCGGGCACGGACCTGGCGGGCGTCCACCATCTGCGCCGCCTCGCCCACGCCGAGCGGCTCAAGGGCGTCCTGGCCACCCTCGGCCGCGACAACGGCCACATCGTGATCGCGGGCGCCGGCTGGATCGGCCTGGAGGTGGCGGCGGCCGCCCGCGAGTACGGCGCCGAGGTCACCGTCGTCGAGCCCGAGCCGACCCCGCTGCACGGCGTCCTCGGCCCCGAGCTCGGCAACCTCTTCGCCGAGCTGCACCGCGAGCACGGCGTCCGCTTCCACTTCGGCGCGAGGCTGACGGAGATCGTCGGACAGGACGGCATGGTCCTGGCCGCCCGCACCGACGACGGCGAGGAGCACCCCGCGCACGACGTCCTCGCGGCGGTCGGCGCGGCCCCGCGCACGGCCCTCGCGGAGGCGGCCGGCCTGACGCTGGCCGAGCGGACGCACGGCGGCGGCATCGCGGTCGACGAGCGGCTGCGCACCTCCGACCCCGACATCTACGCGGCCGGTGACGTGGCCTCCTTCCACCACGCCCTCTTCGGCACCCGGCTGCGTGTCGAGCACTGGGCCAACGCCCTCAACGGCGGCCCGGCGGCGGCCCGCTCGATGCTCGGCCGCGACCTCACCTACGACCGCGTGCCCTACTTCTTCTCCGACCAGTACGACGTGGGGATGGAGTACTCCGGCTGGGCGCCCCCGGGGTCGTACGACGAAGTGGTGATCCGGGGAGACGCGGGGAAACGGGAGTTCATCGCGTTCTGGGTGAAGCACGGCCGGGTGCTGGCCGGGATGAACGTGAACGTGTGGGACGTCACAGAGCCCATCCAGCAGCTGATCCGGTCCGGGGCCCCACTGGACACGGACGCACTGGCGGACCCGCACGTTCCGCTGGGCGACCTGACGTCCTGACCGTCACTGCTGTCAGTCCCGCCCCGTAGAATCACCACGTGGCAGGACGGATCAACGACGAGGACGTGAAGGCGGTACGGGACGCGGTCCCGATCGACGCCGTCGTCTCCGAGTACCTCCAGCTGCGCAACGCGGGCGGCGGAAACCTCAAGGGCCTGTGCCCCTTCCACGACGAGAAGTCGCCGTCCTTCCAGGTCAGCCCGAGCAAGGGTCTCTTCCACTGCTTCGGCTGCCAGGAGGGCGGCGACACCATCACGTTCGTGATGAAGGTCGACCACCTCACCTTCTCCGAGTCGGTCGAGCGCCTGGCCGCCCAGGCCGGCATCACCCTGCGCTACGAGGAGGGCGGCTACAACCCCGCCCACCAGCGCGGCGAGCGGATCCGCCTGGTCGAGGCCCACAAGGTGGCCGCCGACTGGTACGTGGAGCAGCTGGCGACCAGCCCGGAGGCCGACACCGGGCGCAAGTTCCTCGCCGAGCGCGGGTTCGACCAGGCCGCCGCCGACCACTTCGGCGTCGGTTACAGCCCGCAGGGCTGGGACCACCTCACCCGTCACCTCCGCGGCAAGGGCTTCACCGACAAGGAACTCCTCCTGTCCGGCCTCGCCCAGGAGGGCCGCCGCGGCCCCATCGACCGCTTCCGTGGCCGGCTGATGTGGCCGATCCGGGACATCGGCGGCGAGGTCGTCGGCTTCGGCGCGCGCAAGCTGTACGAGTCGGACAACGGCCCCAAGTACCTCAACACCCCCGACACCGCGATCTACCGCAAGTCCCAGGTCCTCTACGGCATCGACCTGGCGAAGAAGGACATCGCCAAGTCCAGCCGCGCGGTCGTGGTCGAGGGCTACACCGACGTCATGGCCTGCCACCTCGCCGGTGTCACCACCGCCATCGCGACCTGCGGTACCGCGTTCGGCACCGACCACATCAAGATCCTGCGCCGCCTGCTGATGGACAACGGCAGCGCCCGCGTGATCTTCACCTTCGACGGCGACGCGGCCGGCCAGAAGGCGGCCCTGCGCGCCTTCGAGGACGACCAGAAGTTCGCCGCCGAGACGTACATCGCGATCGCGCCGGACAACATGGACCCCTGCGACCTGCGCCTCGCCAAGGGCGACGAGGCGGTCGCCGACCTGGTCCAACCCCGTACCCCGCTCTTCGAGTTCGCGCTCCGCCAGATCGTCGTCCGCTACGACCTCGACACTCCCGCGGGCCGTGCCGCCGCCCTCGACGAGGCTGCCCCGATCGTCGCCCGGATCAAGAACAGCGGCGCCCAGCACGAGGTCGCGGTGCAGCTCGCCGGCATGCTCGGCATCCTCGACACACAGTTCGTCGTCAAGCGGGTCGCGCAGTTGGCCCGCTGGGCCCGCGACCGCGGCGGCAAGGGACCGGCGCCCGCGCACAGCGACCCCCGGCAGTACGACGGCGGACCCCGGGCCACCGCGTCCGGTCCGGCGCTCAACCTCCGCAACCCCGTCTACGCCACCGAGCGGGAACTCCTCAAACTCGCCCTCCAGCGCCCGGACCTCGTCTCCCCGGCCTTCGACGCGTACGGCGCCGACGAGTTCACCGCCCCCGTCTACGCGGCCGTACGCCAGGCCGTCCAGGAGGCGGGCGGCGCCGAGTACGGCACCCAGGACCCGCAGGAGTACCTGGTCCGGGTCCGCGAGGCAGCCCCCGACAACACCGTCCGCGCGATGGTCACGGAGCTGGCGGTCGAGGCGATCATGCGCAAGACGGTCGACGACAACTACGCGGGCGACCAGCTCGTCACCGTCCGCCGCCGTGCCGTCGAGCGCCGCGTCCGCGACATCCAGAGCACCCTCGCCCGCCTGGACACCCACAGCGACCCGGCCCAACTGGCCGCCGTACAGAACGAACTGTGGGTCCTCCAGCAGTACGACCAGGCCCTCCGGGTCCAGGGCGCGGCCGCGCTCTGAGGCGTGCCCGCGCGGGTCGCCGCAGCTCAGGCCGGTGCGGGGCACCCGGTCCACATCACCGGTAACCACCCGGTCACGGACCGGACTCAAAAAGTCACCGCACGCCCCTCGTGGCAGCGATGTGTCGTACTCCACACTGGGTTCCGGTGCCTGAGTCCTCGGAGCGCGGCCGATCCGTCCCCCACGGGTCCCACATCCCCGCGGTTCCGCTCATCGCGTACGGGACGGACAGCGGCGAGGCCGCCGACTCCGCCCCCGAAGCAGCGCTGCCGCACACCTCAGCAGCGATCATCCTGGAGGTCG
Organism: Streptomyces sp. NBC_00289; assembly: GCF_041435115.1. Taxonomy (NCBI): domain Bacteria; kingdom Bacillati; phylum Actinomycetota; class Actinomycetes; order Kitasatosporales; family Streptomycetaceae; genus Streptomyces; species Streptomyces sp. NBC_00289. Next base: position 6,900,204 of record NZ_CP108046.1, read on the forward strand.
CCCCCGTGCAGACCCAGACCCTCACCCAGACCGACAGCACCACGGACGGCACGGAACCGGACGCGGAAACCGACGTTCTCGACGCGGTGCCCCCGCAGAACCGTGTCGCGCACCATCCCGAGACGGCAGAGACGGCAGAGACGGCAGAGACGGCAGAGACGGCCGAGACGGCAGAGACGGAGCCGGACGACCCTCCCGCCGACGCGCTGGAGAACGCGGAGCCCGAGACCCCCGAGCCCGTCGAACCCCCCGAGTCGGCCCGGGTCCGGCCCGACACCGGTGCCCCCTCCTCGGACCTGTTCCGCCAGTACCTGCGGGAGATCGGCCGCATCCCGCTGCTCACCGCGGCCGAGGAGGTCGACCTGGCCCGCCGGGTCGAGGCCGGCCTGTTCGCCGAGGAGAAGCTCACCAGCACGCCCGACCTGGACAGCGGTCTCGCCCTCGACCTGGACCGGCTGATCGTCCTGGGCCGGATGGCCAAGCGCCGCCTCATCGAGGCGAACCTGCGGCTGGTCGTCTCCGTCGCCAAGCGGTACGTCGGCCGCGGCCTGACCATGCTCGACCTGGTCCAGGAGGGCAACCTGGGCCTCATCCGCGCCGTGGAGAAGTTCGACTACGCCCGCGGCTACAAGTTCTCCACGTACGCCACCTGGTGGATCCGCCAGGCCATGTCCCGCGCCCTCGCCGACCAGGCCCGCACCATCCGCGTCCCGGTCCACGTCGTCGAACTCATCAACCGCGTCGTCCGCGTCCAGCGCCGCATGCTCCAGGAACGCGGCTACGAGCCGACCCCGGAAGAGGTCGCCGCCCACCTCGATCTGCTGCCCGAGCGGGTCAGCGAGGTGCTCCGCCTCGCCCAGGAGCCGGTCTCCCTGCACGCGCCGGTCGGCGAGGAGGACGACGTCGCCCTCGGCGACCTGATCGAGGACGGCGACGCGGCCTCACCGGTGGAGTCGGCGGCGTTCCTGCTGCTCAGGGAGCACCTGGAGGCGGTCCTCTCCACCCTCGGCGAGCGTGAGCGCAAGGTCGTGCAACTCCGCTACGGACTCGTCGACGGCCGCCCCCGCACCCTGGAGGAGATCGGCCGCATCTTCGGGGTCACCCGGGAGCGGATACGGCAGATCGAGTCGAAGACCCTGAACAAGCTCCGCGACCACGCCTTCGCGGACCAGCTGAGGGGCTATCTGGACTGAGCACGGGGGCCGCTCGTACGTCGGCGGCCCCCGCCCCGGTATCACCGGGCTCAGTCGACCTCGGCGACCGCCTGCGCGAACTGCGCCTTGTACAGCCGCGCGTACGCGCCGTCGGCCGTGAGCAGGTCGGTGTGCGACCCCTGCTCCACGATCGAGCCGTTCTCCATGACGAGGATCGTGTCCGCGTCCCGGATCGTCGACAGCCGGTGCGCGATCACGAAGGACGTCCGCCCGTGCGCGAGCTTGGCCATCGCCTTCTGGATCAGCACCTCGGTCCGGGTGTCCACGGAGCTGGTCGCCTCGTCGAGCACCAGGATCACCGGGTCGGACAGGAACGCCCGCGCGATGGTGATCAGTTGCTTCTCACCGGCGCTGACACCCGAGCCCTCGTCGTCGAGCACCGTGTCGTAGCCGTCGGGCAGCGTCCGCACGAACCGGTCCGCGTGGGCAGCCCGCGCCGCCTCCTCGATCTCCCCGCGCGTCACCTCGCGCGAGGCGCCGTAGGCGATGTTCTCCGCGATCGTGCCGCCGAACAGCCAGGTGTCCTGCAGCACCATCCCGATGCCGCCGCGGAGTTCGTCCCGGGACATCTTCGCGATGTCGACGCCGTCGAGGGTGATGCGTCCGCCGGAGACGTCGTAGAACCGCATGAGCAGGTTCACGAGGGTCGTCTTGCCGGCCCCGGTCGGGCCGACGATCGCGACCGTGTGCCCCGGCTCCACCGTCAGCGAGAGGTCCTCGATCAGCGGCTTCTCGGGCTCGTAGCGGAACGAGACGCGCTCCAGCGCCACCAGCCCGCGCAGTTCCTCGGGCCGCACTCCCGGCACCGGGTCGGCCTGCTGCTCCTCCGCGTCCAGGAGTTCGAAGATCCGCTCCGCCGACGCGACGCCCGACTGCACCAGGTTCGCCATCGACGCGACCTGCGTCAACGGCATCGAGAACTGCCGCGAGTACTGGACGAACGCCTGCACGTCACCGATGGACAGCGCGCCGGACGCCACCCGCAGCCCGCCGACGACCGCCACCAGCACGTAGTTGATGTTCGACACGAACAGCATCAGCGGCTGCATGATCCCGCTGTTGAACTGCGCCTTGAACCCGGCCTCGTACAGCCTGTCGTTCTCCTCGGCGAACTGCGCCGCCGACTCCTCCTGCCGCCCGAACACCTTCACCAGCGCGTGCCCGGTGTACATCTCCTCGATGTGGGCGTTGAGTTTGCCGGTGGTCCGCCACTGCTGCACGAAGTGCGGCTGCGACCGCTTGCCGATCCGGGTGGCGACGAAGGCCGACAGCGGCACGGTGACCAGCGCGACCAGCGCCAGCAGCCACGACACCCAGAACATCACCGCGAGCACGCCGATGATGGTGAGCACCGAGTTGATCAGCTGCCCCATCGACTGCTGGAGCGTCTGGCCGATGTTGTCGATGTCGTTCGTCGCCCGGCTGAGCACCTCACCGCGCTGCCGCTTGTCGAAGTACGACAGCGGCAGCCGCGACAGCTTCGTCTGCACGTCCTCGCGCATCCGGAACATGGTGCGGTTCACGGCCCGGTTCACCAGCCGCGTCGCCACCGCCATCAGCAGCCCGGCGACCAGGAACGTGACGAGCGCGAGCAGGAGTACGTCCCCGACCGCGCCGAAGTCGATGCCCTCGCCCGGCGTGAAGTTCGTACTGCGGAGCATGTCGGCGACCGAGCCCTCGCCCCGCTCCCGCATCGACTGAAGCGCCTGCTCCTTCGTGATCCCGGCCGGCATCTGCCGTCCGACGATGCCCGCGAACACCAGGTCGGTCGCCTTGCCGAGGATCTTCGGCCCGATCACGCTGAGACCCACGCTGACGACCACACAGATCAACAGCCCGTAGATCGTGACGCGTTCCGGTTTGAACCGGGCGATCAGGCGTTTGCCCGACACCTTGAAGTCCATCGAACGCTGGTCGGGGCCGCCCCCGGCCATCATCCGCCCCATCGGCCCGGCCATCAGGCGGCCTCCGCTTCCGTCAGCTGGGAGAGCACGATCTCCCGGTAGGTCTCGTTGTCCGCCATGAGCTCGTGGTGCCGGCCGGTGCCGACGACCCGGCCCTCGTCCAGGACGACGATCCGGTCGGCGTCCCGGATGGTCGCCACGCGCTGCGCGACGATGACGACGGTCGCCTCGGCGGTCTCCCGGGACAGCGCCGCCCGCAGGGCCGCGTCGGTGGCGTAGTCGAGCGCGGAGAAGGAGTCGTCGAAGAGGTAGATCTCCGGGCGCTGCACGAGCGTACGGGCGATGGCCAGCCGCTGGCGCTGACCGCCGGAGACATTGCTCCCGCCCTGCGCGATCGGGGCGTCGAGCCCGTTCTCCAGCCCCTCGACGAAGCCCTTGGCCTGCGCCACCTCCAGCGCGTGCCACAGCTCCTCGTCGGTGGCGTCCGGATTGCCGTACCGCAGGTTGGTGGCGACCGTACCCGCGAACAGGTACGGCTTCTGCGGCACCAGGCCGACCGTCTTCGCCAGCAGCTTCGGGTCGATGCCCGCCACGCTCTCCCCGTCGACCAGCACCTCGCCGTCGGTGGCGTCGAACAGCCTGGGCACCAGGCCCAGCAGGGTGGACTTGCCGCTGCCGGTCGAGCCGATGACGGCCGTGGTCTCGCCCGGCAGGGCCACCAGGTCGACGCCCTTCAGCACCGGCTCCTCGGCACCCGGGTAGCGGAAACCGGCCCCGCGCAGCTCCAGATGGCCGTGCCGGCGCAGCTCCCGTACGGGGGCGGCCGGCGGAACCACGCTGGACGAGGTGTCGAGCACCTCCTGGACCCGTTCGGCGCACACCTCCGCGCGCGGCACCATCATGAACATGAAGGTGGCCATCATCACGGACATCACGATCTGCATCAGATAGGCGAGGAACGCGGTCAGGTCGCCGATCTGCATCTGGCCGCTGTCGATGCGGTGCGCGCCGAACCAGACCACGGCGATCGACGACAGGTTCACCACCGTCATGACGATCGGGAACATCAGCGCCAGCAGCCTGCCGGTGCCCAGCGCCACATCGGTCAGTTCCGCGTTGGACTTCCGGAAACGGTCCTTCTCGTAGTCGTCCCGGACGAACGCGCGGATCACCCGGTTGCCGGTGATCTGCTCGCGCAGCACCCGGTTCACGGTGTCCAGACGCACCTGCATGGACCGGAACAGCGGGCGCAGCCGGCGCACGATCAGTGTCACGGAGATGCCGAGCACCGGCACGACCGCGACCAGCACCCCGGACAGCGGCACGTCCAGGCCGAGGGCCAGGATGATGCCGCCCACACACATGATCGGCGCGGACACCAGAAGGGTGAACGTCATCAGGGCCAGCATCTGGACCTGCTGGACGTCGTTCGTGGTCCGGGTGATCAGCGAGGGCGCACCGAACTGGCCGACTTCGCGCGCCGAGAAGGACTGCACGCGGTCGAAGACGGCGGCCCGCAGGTCCCGGCCCACCGCCGAGGCGGTCCGTGCGCCGTAGTACACGGCACCGATGTTGCAGACGACCTGCGCCATCGAGATGCCGATCATCAGGGCGCCGAACGAGAGGATGTAGCCGGTGTCTCCCTTGACGACACCACTGTCGATGATGTGCGCGTTGAGCGTGGGCAGATAGAGGGTGGCGCAGGTCTGCAGGAACTGCAGCAGCACCAGCAGGACGATGGGTTTCCTGTAGGGCCTGAGATAGGTCCGCAGAAGTCGTATGAGCACGCTACGTCTCTCGGAGTCGGCGAAGGGGGCGAGTGGTTGCCCCTGGCCCCTATCGTCGACCACCCCACCCGTGTTACCTCAACCGATTAAGCCCACAGCAGTGCTTTTTCGATCCGCGAGCCCGCGATCACGGGGGAGAAGGCCGAGGGGCGCGGCCGGCCGGGGGGTGACGGAAGGGGCCGATGGGTGCGGCCGATCGCGGACGTCGTCCTGTGTGGCCTGTGTGGCCTGTGTGGCCTGTGTGGACTCCGCGGCCGTGCGGCCCGTGTGGCTTGCGTGGTCTATACGCGGAACGCTCCCGGATGGGTCTGTTCCCGCACCGACACGTACTGCTGGCGCACCGCCTGCCCTACGGCGAGGTCCTCGCCGGGGTCCAGCACCTGCGCGGCCGCACCCTGCCAGGCCGGCGGGTTACGCGGGTCGAGTGTGCCCTGCGACACACCGAGCGCCCAGGCCGCCTGCCGGGCCGCACCGATCGCCGCGTAGTCCGCCGGCTGCGGGACCACGACCTGCACCCCGAACAGTGCGGGCGCGGCGGCCTGTACGGCGGGCAGCTCGGCGGCCGCGCCGAGGAGGAAGATCCGCCGCACCTCGACGCCCCGGCCGCGCAGCACGTCGAGCGCGTCCGCGAGCCCGCACAGCATGCCCTCGAACGCCGCCCGCGCCAGATGCTCCGCCTTCATCGACTCCCGGCGCAGACCCGCCAGGGTTCCGGCGGTGTGCGGCAGATTCGGCGTCCGTTCACCCTCCAGGTAGGGCAGGAAAACGAGCCCGTGCGAGCCCGGTGTCGACTTCATCGCCAGATCGGACAGGCTCTCCAGATCGGAAAGGCCGAGCAGCTCGGCGGTCCCGCGCAGCGTACGTACGGCGTTGAGCGTGGTGACGACCGGAAGGTGCATGCCGGTCGCGTCGGCCAGCGCCGTGATCATCCCGCTCTGGTCGACGAGCGCCTCGGGATGGACGGCCATCACGGACCCGGAGGCCCCCAGCGACACGACCGCGTCACCGAAACCGAGCCCGAGCCCGAAGGCCGCGGCCATCGTCTCGCCGGTCCCGGCGGAGATCAGCAGGCCCTCCGGGGTCGTACCGGCCGCGTCGGACGGGCCGATCACCTCGGGCAGCATGGCCTGGTGACCGAGCGCCAGCTCGACCAGTTCCGGCCGGTAGCCGCCGATCGCCGCCGACCAGTAGCCGGTACCGGAGGCGCCGCCCCGGTCGGTGGTTCTGCGCACCGGCCGCCCCAGGAGCTGCCACACCAGCCAGTCGTGCGCCTGGAGCAGTACGGAGGTGCGCGCGGCGGCGTCGGGTTCGTTCTTGGCCAGCCAGCGCAGCTTGGTCACCGGCTGCGCGGCCTGCGGCACACAGCCCACCGCCTGCGCCCACGCCTCGCGTCCACCGAGCGCGTCGACCAGATCGGCGGCCGCGACCTGCGCCCGCCGGTCCCCGCCGACCATCGCCGGCCGCACGGTGTTGCCCTGCGAGTCCAGCGGTACGACCGCGTTCTGCTGCGCGGACACACCGATGGCCTGCACGCCTTCGAGGAGCCCGCCCCCGGCGGCCTCACCGAGGGACAGCAGCCAGGCCTGCGGATCGACGTCGGCAGGCCGCCCACTGGCCTCGGCGCCATCGAGCGGATGCGGCGCATATCCCTGCCGGAGCACGGCTCCGGTGTCCGCGTCGCAGACGACGATACGAGTGAATTCGGGTGAGCTGTCCAACCCGGCGACTATCCCCATGGCCAAAATTCTGCCGCACGAACGGAGGTGAGCGCGCCGGGACGGGACCTCACGGGCGCACCGGCGCCCCGGCAGGCGACATTCGCCCGCCCGTTCGCCCGCCCGTTCGCCCGTCCGGGAGAGGCGTCCGGCGCGACGTCCGGGGCGGTGAACGCGGACTCCCCCACGCCTTCACAGGCAGTGGGGGAGTGCCGGGCGTAGCGAGGGGCAGGCGCCGCCCTAGGTGTTGCTGGTGCCCCAGTCGTCCTCGCGGCTGCCGTTGGGGCTGTGTCGGCGCAGGGACCGTACGCGGTCGGTGACCGAGTCGGGCACACGGTCTCCGACCTTCTCGCTGACCGCGTGGTACGCCTTGCCGGCGTACTCGCGGCCCTGCTGCGCCGCCGTCTCCGCGCTGTTGCGGACGGCGGGGTTCTGCGCGACCTGACGTGCGGACTTCTTCAGCTGCTCGTAGCGCTCGCGTCCGGCCTTCGTGCCGAGCACGTAACCCAGAGCGAGTCCGGCCACGAACGTGAGCCGGTAGCGCATGGCGGCCACCCTTCCCTTTGCGTAGGTCTCCGGTGCGGCTGGTGCCGGGGGAACCGATTGGCGGAGCACCCCCCTGCTTGCGCTAATGTATGTGTCGCAGCGAGCGTCCGCCCCCTGGCGAATACCCAGGTAGGTGCGTTCGATGCAACCAAGCATTCCTCCGTAGCTCAATTGGCAGAGCAGCCGGCTGTTAACCGGCAGGTTACTGGTTCGAGTCCAGTCGGGGGAGCTCGGTCCTCCGTAGCTCAATTGGCAGAGCAGCCGGCTGTTAACCGGCAGGTTACTGGTTCGAGTCCAGTCGGGGGAGCATGGTGAAGGGGACCCCGTCGGGGTCCTTTTTCATATCCGCCGGAACCGCCCGCTGTACTGGGCAGTCTCCATGGGCGTGCGAAGTCGACCATCCGAAGCAGGAGATCGTATGAGCGGCTATGCTGCGGCAGACGGCGCGCACACATGTACGCGACACGCCGCTATGGGGCGGTAGCTCAGCCGGTTAGAGCAGCGGACTCATAATCCGTCGGCCGTGGGTTCGAGTCCCACCCGCCCCACTTGTGCAGGCTTCTGACCTGCGGAAACGTTCATTTTTGGGTGTCGGATCGTCAACTTTGCCTGAACGGACTGGATCCGCTGCTCGCGACTTCGAAGCGGGGCGAGACTCTTACTCTCTCGCCGCGCAGGCGTCCACCTGACCTGCGGAAATGCTGATGATCAGGGCTTGTGTCGACGGGCTGGCAGCATCTCCTCGGCTTCATTTCGTGATGTTGGGGACATGTTGGGGACGCGGGATTTCGGTGGCGTCTGCTGATCACCGTCCGCAGGCCATCGACCGGCCGCCAGGGAAGCTCCCGTGCGGGACTCCCGACCGGGTTCGGCCGCAACTTCGAGGAACTCGCACCGGGGCGCGAGGGCTTGGTGCGCGCTGGGCGGAAACTGCCCGAACAGAAAACGCCCCGGTCTGTTCGATGAGCTGCTCGAGTGGGGCGCCGCCGTCGCCCCGCGCAGCCCATGGCTTCATGGAGATCGCTGTTCCTCGGGGGTATGGGCGCCGAGGTCTGGTCCGATGATGTCGGCCGGTTCGGCTCGGGGTCCGGGAAGTCTCCCGCCGGCCCAGGCGTCGCCGACCGGCGTGCTTCGAAGAGGACAGGGCGTAGTACTGCGGTACTAACGGGTCCCGCCAAATTCGGTTCCGCGGTACGGGATGGTCGCCCGGTACCGCTCCTACGTTGAGATCGCGGGTCAGTCAGGACCGGCTCACCCAATGATCTCTTCTCCTGGTGGGAGTACTCCGTGGCCACCTTCCTCTATCGGCTCGGCCGGCTGGCGTTCCGGCGACGACGCGTCGTCGTGATGCTGTGGGTCGCCGTCCTGGCCGCCATCGGCATCGGCGCCATGAGTGCGCCCGGCACATCCTCCGGGGCCCTGAGTGTTCCGGGCACGCAGTCGCAGCGGGCGATCGACCTGCTGCGGAAGGAGTTCCCGCAGGCCTCCGCCGACGGTGCCACCGCGCGTGTGGTGTTCGAGGCGCCCAGCGGGCAGAAGCTCACCTCCGCCGCCAACAAGACCGAGGTCGAGTCCCTGGTGGCGAAGCTGGAGAAGTCGCCGCAGGTGTCGGGCGTCACCGATCCCTTCACCGGCGGCCTGGTCAGCAGGTCCGGCACCATCGCCTACGCCCAGGTGTCCTACAAGGTCGCCCAGGCCGACGTGGGCGCCGCGGCCCACACCGTCCAGACCGAGGTCGTCGCCCAGGGCGAGAAGGCGGGCCTGAAGGTGAGCCTGGGCGGCAACGCCGTCGAGAACAAGGCCACCAGCAAGGCGGCCGAGCTGATCGGCGTCGGGGTCGCCGCCGTCGTCCTGGTGATCACCTTCGGCTCGATGATCGCGGCCGGACTGCCCCTGCTCACCGCGATCCTCGGGGTGGCCGCGGCCGTCCTGTCGGTCACGCTCGCCACGCACTTCTTCGACCTGGCCTCTTCCTCCACGACCCTGGCACTGATGCTGGGCCTGGCCGTCGCCATCGACTACGCCCTGTTCATCGTCTCCCGCTACCGCAACGAGATCCGCGACGGTCACGAACCCGAGGAAGCGTGCGGACGTGCCCTGGGCACCGCGGGGTCGGCGGTCGTCTTCGCCGGCCTGACGGTGATCGTCGCGCTGAGCGGTCTGAGCGTCATCGGCATCGGCATGCTCACCTCCATGGGGCTGGCCTCAGCCTTCGCCGTGGCTGTCGCCGTGATCATCGCGCTGACTCTGCTGCCCGCCGTCCTCGGCTTCGCCGGCTCGCGGATCATGAGGGGCAGGCTGCACACCCGCCGTATGAAGGCGCTGGAGCGCGGCGAGGGCGAGTCGATGGGCGTGCGCTGGGCGAAGTTCGTCACCCGCAACCCGGTCAAGGTGCTCGCGGTCTCGGTGGTCGGCCTGGCCCTGCTGGCCATCCCCACGATGTCCCTGAAGATGGCCCTGAACGACGACTCCGGAAAGCCCCCCGGCACCACCCAGCGCATCGCCTACGACACCCTCAGCAAGGGCTTCGGGCCGGGCTTCAACGGACCGCTCACCGTGGTCGTCGACGCCCGGGGCAGCGACGATCCCAAGGCGGCCGCCCAGGACGCGTACACCATGCTGAGCAAGCTGGACGATGTCGCGGCCGTCCGTCCCCCCTCCTTCAACCAGGCCGGCGACGTGGCCCTGCTCGGCGCCGTCCCCAAGAGCGCCCCCACCAGCGAGGCCACCAAGGACCTCGTGGGCGAGATCCGCGACCACGGCACCGCCCTGCACCAGGAATCCGGTGCCGACCTGATGGTCACCGGCCTGACCGCCGTCAACATCGACGTCAGCACCAAGCTCTCCGACGCCCTCATCCCCTACCTGGCCATCGTCGTCGGCCTGGCCCTGATCCTGCTCCTGCTGGTCTTCCGGTCGATCGTGATCCCGCTCAAGGCCGCCCTCGGCTTCCTGCTCAGCGTGGTCTCGACCCTCGGTGTCCTGGTCGCGGTCTTCCAGTGGGGCTGGCTGAAGGACGTCTTCGGCGTCGACCAGACCGGACCCATCGTCAGCCTGCTGCCGATCGTGCTCATCGGCGTGGTGTTCGGACTCGCCATGGACTACGAGGTCTTCCTCGTCTCCCGGATGCGCGAGGAGTACGTCCACGGCGCCGAACCCACGCAGGCCATCGTCGGGGGCTTCCGGCACAGCGGCCGGGTGGTCACCGCCGCCGCGGTCATCATGGTCTCCGTCTTCTCCGGATTCCTCCTCGACGACGAGGCACTGATCAAGTCGATCGGCCTGGGGCTCGCCGCCGCCGTGTTCTTCGACGCCTTCGTCGTCCGGATGACCATCGTCCCCGCGGTGATGGCCCTGCTCGGTCACCGCTCCTGGAACCTACCGAAGTGGCTGGACCGCATCCTGCCGAACGTGGACGTCGAGGGCGAGAAACTGCGCCACGCGCTCGAAGCCGAGCAGCCGGACACCGCGCCCGCACCCGTACTCGCCGGGGTCCACGCGGGCTCGGACGACCACGGCGCCCCCCGCGCCTCCACCGGCGTCCGCGGTTCTGACGACACGGAGACGCAGGCACCTGCCCAGAAGGCCGACTCGACGCAGTCGCAGGCACCGGCCCGCAGGAAGCTGCTGAAGAACCCCTTGCGCAGGAGTTGACGACAGCGAGCCGCAGTACCGGCTTGCGCACCGGCTCCTGACGCGGTGGCCGACTCCCACCGGCCGTCCTCCCCGCCCCGCCCGCCGGCCCGATCCCCCCGGGTCGGCGGGCGGCCCGACCTTGCGAAGGGCCCACCACCGTGCCCGCACCGAGTGCCCCCGCGCCCGCCCCACACCCGGACGAACGCCAGTTCCTCCAGGCTCTGACGAGCGATCCCGAGCAGCGGGTGATCGCGTCGGTGGTCACCCGGCTCGCCTCGTGGCGGCGGGCCGACCGGGCCCGCCCCTGGGTCCGGAGGTGGGGGGTCCCGGTGTTCTGCCTCGCGGTCGGCAGCGACGCCTACGCCAACCCCCACAACATCAGCGACCCCCAGCTGCCGATCGTCCTCGCCTTCTGCGTTCCGCTGCTGTGGCGGGAACGACGCCCCCTGCTGGTCTTCGCCCTCACCACGACCGTCTCGATCGTGTCCCTCCCTCTCGGTGTGCTGACGGGCGCCGAGTCCGCCCGGGTGGTCGCCCTCTTCAATGTCGGCCGTCACTGCACCCCACGCCAACTGGCGGTCGCCACCGGCATCACCCTCGTGCAACTCGTCGCATGGGCCTACTTCTTCTGGCGCGGCCGGCAACTGGAGTACGTCACGCGTCCGGAGCCCGTGACGTTGATGGTGATGGTCGCCATGGCGGCGTTCGCGGCACTCGGTCTACTCCTGCGGCTGGCCTACGCCTACATCGACGCCCTGAAGAAGCAACGCGACCAGCAGGCCCGGCTCGCCACCGCGCAGGAACGCGCACGCGTCTCTCGGGAGATGCACGACATCCTCGGCCACACCCTCGCCGTCATCGTCGGCCTCGCCGACGGCGCCGCCGCTCTCGCCGAGGCCAAGCCCGAACGCGGCGCTCAGACCCTCCGTCTCATCGGCGTCAGCGGCCGCGACGCCCTGGCCGAACTGCGCCGCCTGCTCGCCGTCATAGGCGACGACCACGACGGCCGGGACGGGGCGCACGGCGTCCCACTGGCCCCGCAGCCCGGCCTCGCCGACCTTGACGCGCTGCTCGACCGGGTCCGCGCCGCCGGCCCCACCGTCGTCCTGCACGCGCACGGCGACCTCACCGGCCTGGCCCCCGGCCTCCAACTGTCCGTCTACCGCATCGTCCAGGAAGCCCTGACCAACACCGTCAAGTACGCCGTCCACGACACCTCGGTCCACGTCTCCATCGCCGCCGACCCCGACCCCGACACCGTGCGCCTCACCGTCGAGGACACCGGCCCGCCCCGCACGCCACGTGCCCGCCGTGGCCCGACCGGCGGTGGCCGGGGCCTGGTCGGTATGCGTGAGCGGGCCGCCCTCTACCGGGGCGAGGTCACCGCCAGCCCCAACCCGCACGGCGGCTGGACCGTCCACGCCGTCCTCCACGTGCTCGCCCCATCCAGCACCGCCACGACGACAGGAGAAAACCCATGGGAGCCTACGCACGCGCAGCTCTGGCCGGAATCGTGAGCTGCGGTGTTCTGCTCACGGCCGTCCTCATCGGACGGCCGGACGGCAACCGGGACAGCTTCCAGGACGAACGACCGCGGCCGGGGCCCTACGTGGCGCTGGGCGACTCCTACACCTCCGGCCCGAAGATCCCCCGACAGTCAGGGACACCGGCCGGCTGCGACCGCTCCGACCACAACTACCCCGCCCTGGTGGCACGCCAACTCGGCGTGACGGCGGCCGACTTCAGGGACGTCAGCTGCAGCGGCGCCACCATCAGCGCCCTCACCGCGCCACAGAAGACGTCCAACGGCACCAATCCCGCCCAGCTCTCGGCCCTCTCGACACGGACGCGACTGGTCACCCTCGGCATCGGTGGCAACGACATCGGCTTCGGCTCGACGGTCACGAAATGCGTCACGACGGGTGCGATGTACCGCGCGACTGGCAGCGGCCGCCTCTTCTCCGACGACGCGCCCTGCGAGAAGCAGTACGTCGACGGCGGCACCGACGAAGTGCGACAGAAGATCCAGGCAACCGGCCGGAGGCTTTCCGCGGCGCTGGCCGAGATCGAACGGCGCGCGCCGAAGGCCCGGGTCTACGTCGTCGGCTATCCGTCGATCCTGCCCGCCGGAGGGAAGGGCTGCGGCAGGGAGCTGCCCCTCGCACCCGGCGACGCGAGCTACCTGCACGACAAGGGGGAGCAGCTCAACACCATGCTGCACGAGCAGGCCGAGGCAGCGGGAGCGACGTACGTCGACACCTACTCACCGTCCGTCGGGCACGATGCCTGCTCCGCGCAGAAAACCCGCTGGATAGAGCCCCTCCAGCCCAGCAGTCCGGCCGCCGCCCTCCACCCGAACGCGCACGGCGAGCAGGGCATGGCCGATGCCGTGCTCCGCATGATCGCTTCATAGCAGACGCGAGGAGGAGGAACGTAGTACTCCGGTACCGGCCGGCGTCGCCGTTTTCCCGTCCACGGTGCCGTAGCGCCCGTCGATACCGCTTCTAGGGTGAGGTCCAGGCCCGGCAGGCCCGTCCGCGCAAGACCTCTTACGATCACGGAAGAGCGATCGGTCCCGGTCGGCGCTCTGCCCCAGGCGCCGCCCGCCCGCACCGCGAAGGGCACAGACCTTGACCCCCACCCCGCCACACGATTCCCGGCCTGAGCTGCCCGAGGCACTGACGAACGACGCCGAGCAGCGTGTCATCGTGTCGATCATCGCGTGGCTGTCGTCCTGGCGGTGGGCGGACCGGGCCCACCCCCGGGTCCGGAGGTGGGGTGTACCGCTGTTCTGCGCCGCCCTGGGACTGCCGTCCGTACTCCATCCCGTCGGCGGATCAGGGGTCGCCGAAGAGCTGGTCCTCACCGTCGCCGTGGCCGTTCCGCTGCTGTGGCGGGGGCGCAGGCCCATGCTGGTCTTCGCGCTCATCACCGCCACCGCCGTGCTGACGGAGTCCACCGGGACCCTCCACGGCGCCAACGCCAGTGCCGACGTCGCCCGCATCGTGGCCCTGTTCAACGTCGGCCGCTTCGCCACCCCCGGCCGGCTGCTCATCGCCGTCGCCGTCTCCCTGACGCAGCTCGTCGCCTGGGCCGCCACGCTCTGGCGCGACGGGCAGCTGCAGTACGCCGCACGGCCGGAAATCCTCATCCTGCTGGGGGTGGTGACCGTGACGGCCATCGCCGGTCTCGGTCTCGCCACCCGCCTGGTCAACGTCGTCATCGCCGCCCTGCAGAAGGAGAAGGACCAGCAGGCCCGACTCGCCGTCGCCCAGGAACGCGCCCGCGTCTCCAAGGAGATGCACGACATCCTCGGCCACACCCTCGCCGTGATCGTCGGTCTGGCCGACGGCGCCGCGGGCCTGACCGAGGCGAAGCCGCACCGCGGTGCCGAGACCCTGCGGATCATCGCCGGCAGCGGCCGCAGTGCCCTCGCCGAACTGCGCCGCCTCCTCGCCGTCATCGGCTACGAGAGCGACCGGCCGCACGATGCCCCGCTCGCCCCGCAGCCCGGCCTGGCCGACCTCGATCCGCTGATCGAACGTGTCCGCGCGGCAGGTACGGCCGTCACCCTCGGCACCGACGGTGACCTCACCGCACCGGCCCCCGGTCTCCAGCTCGCCGTCTACCGCATCGTCCAGGAAGCCCTCACCAACACTCTCAAGTACGCCGCCGCCGACACCTCCGTCCGCGTCCGGGTGTCCGTCGGTTCCGACACGGTCCACGTCGATGTCGAGGACACCGGCCCCCCGCGCGCACCCCGGTCCCGCAGACGGGGCACCGGAAGCGGCCGCGGTCTGGTCGGTATGCGCGAGCGTGCGGCCATCTACCAGGGCCGGGTCACCGCCGGGCCCAACCGCGAAGGCGGCTGGAGTGTCCACGCTCGCCTCCTGACCGCCCCGCCCGTCAAAACGATCCCAACGGAGAACCCCCGCACATGACCACCGTGCTCATCGTCGACGACCAGGCCCTGCAACGCCTCGGCTTCAGCATGCTCCTGGAACAGCACCCCGACCTGACCCTCATCGGTGAGGCCATCCATGGTGCCGAAGCCGTCCGCAAGGCCGCCGAGCTCAAGCCCGACGTCGTCCTCATGGACGTCCGTATGCCCGGCATGGACGGCATCGAGGCCACCAGACGCATCGTCGAGTCCGGCGGACGCTCCCGCATCCTGGTCCTGACCACCTTCGACCTCGACGAATACGCCTACGACGCCCTGCGCGCAGGAGCGTCCGGGTTCCTGCTCAAGGACGCCCTGCCCGACGAACTCGTCGCCGGCATCCGCGCGGTGGCCGCCGGAGACGCCGTCATCTCACCCGGTCTGACCCGCAAGCTCATCGACGCCTTCGGCAGCCGTCTGCCGGGCCACACGCCCGAACAGCAACGGCAGCTGGGCCGCCTCACCAACCGCGAACGCGAGGTGCTCACCGCCGTCGCGACCGGCTGGAGCAACACCGAGATCGCCGAACGCTTCTCCCTCGCCGAATCCACCGTCAAGTCGCACGTGAGCAGCATCCTCACCAAGATCGGAGTCCGGGACCGGGTCCAGGCCGTGATCTTCGCCTACGACACCGGCCTTGTCAGACCCGCCTGACCGTGGCGGTTGGCGTTGTCCCAGGCTCGGGCGCCGGTTCCTGGGCTTCATCAGACAGCGGACGGCGCTTCCTTCGCCATAGCAGCACGCCCCCGATCACCATCAGCGCGACCAGGGCGAGGGCAGGGCCGCCCAGGGTGAGGACGCGCTGGAGAGAGGTCGCGGCGGCGTATCCGACACCTGCTTCCGCTGTGGCCCACACACAGGCGGCGACGACGCTGTAGGGAGCGATGTGGCGGTAGGGCAGGCGGGTGACGCCCGCGGAGTGCGGGGCGAGGGTGCGCACCACCGGCAGGAAACGGGCCAGGAAGACCGCTCGGCCGCCGTGGCGCGTCATCAGCGTCTCGGCCTGGTGCCAGGCGGCACCCGGTATCCGACGGCCCATGGGGCCTTGGCGCAGCCGGTCACCGAGGAACCTGCCGGTGCGGTGGGCGAGGAAGTCCCCCGCCACCACGGCTCCGGCCGCGGCGGCGATGACGAGGGGAAGGCTGAGGGGGCCGGTGCGGGCCAGGGCGCCGGCGGTCAGGAGCAGGGTCAACGTGGGGATGAACGCGCCGACGAGAAGGATCGACTCGGCCAGGACAGCGGCGGCCACCACCGCGTACGCCGAGGCCGGCGAGATATGACCGAGGATGTCGGAGAGCGCGTTCACCGCCTCGCCCAGTCGGTCTGCGGTTCGGGCTGGTCCGTTTTTTCCGTGGAGACGAGGGGGCGTTGCAGATGCCAGACGTAGGCGGGGGGAACGTTGGCCCATACCGTCCAGCGGCCCGTGGCGTAGGTGCGCTGGTAGGCGGCCATGATCTCGTCGACGGCGGCGTGGCGGCGGGCTTCGGCTCGCGATGCCGTCAGGGCACGCGCCTTGCGGGTGCCGAGGTAGGCGAAGTAGGTCAGCGTTCCGCCGGGGTGGAGCAGTTCCATGTAGCGGGCCATGATGCGCTCGACCTGCAAGGGCGTGAAGTTGGTCAGCGGCAGCCCCGAGACGATCACGTCGTACCGCTGGTCGCTGTCGAGCTGCTCGACGTAGGTCTGATGCACGTTCACCTGTGCGGGCCTGGCCGCCAGGTCTGGATGCGTGGTGACTAGATGGCGCAGTCGCGCGGCGAAACGTGGGTTCGCCTCGACGATGTCCAGTCGGCTGGCTCGGGGCAGTTCGGGTATCAGGGTGCGGGTGACCGCGCCGGTGCCGGCACCGGCCTCCAGGACGGCCAGCGGGCGGGGGGCCTGAGCCCGTACGGGATCGGTCAGAGCACGGGCCAGGGCCTTTCCGCTGGGGGCCACGGCACCCGTGGTGCGCAGATCACGGGCTGCCTCGATCAGGAACATCCAGCCTTCGGCATTGCGCTGCGCCAGGACACGGTCGTGGGAGGTGGTCCAGTCGTTCATGGAATCGACGCTAGAAAGCAGCGACCGGCATCGGATCCGCCGTTCTGCGACGGCGTCCCCCTACGAAAGTAGGGGATGAACATCGCCGATCGCCGGACCGAACAGCGCACCGGTCTGCCTAGCATGGGCCAGGTGAGCAGCAGAGAAGGCCGCAGATGGGCGGTCTACGGGCGAGGCGCACTCGTGGCGTTGTGCGTACTGGCCGCCGCGTCGAACGACATCTCGTTCGACGGGCGCCACCTGGCCCCCGTCATCACCGCGGCGCTGGTGTGCGCAGTGGCCCTGCTCGTGCCCCGACTGCGCTGGCCGGTCGCGCCGCTGCTGGTCACCGTGGCCACGGCATGGTGGGGATGGCCATTGCTGCCGCTGCTGGCAGTCGCCCTGTTCGACCTGGCCGTGGATCGCCGGGCGCGGGTGGCGGTGGGATGTGCCGTCGCCGCCCTGGGCGCCAACCTGCTCAGCTACCGGGCCACCTCCCTATGGACGGCGCAGTCCTACGCGTCCACGCTGCTCCTCCCTGTGCTGGCCGTCCTCGTCGGGCTGTGGCTGGGTGGCCGGCGCCGCCTGGTCCGGGCACTGGCAGCCGACGTCGAGCACCTGCGCGTCGAGTCGCAGCTGCGCGAGGAAGCGGCCCGCATCGCGGAACGGTCCCGTATCGCCGCCGAGATGCACGACGTCCTGGCCCATCGCCTGAGCCTGATCGCGCTCCACACCGGCGTGCTGGCCACCAAGGGCGACATGCTGCCCGCACCGGTCGCGGAACGACTCGGTCTGCTGCGCACGGCGTCCGTCGAAGCCCTCACCGATCTCCGCGACGTTCTCGGTGTGCTGCGCGACCCCGACGCCCCGCCGGCCGGCGCCGCGCTCACGCCGGTGATGAGGGACGTAGGGGAACTGGCGGACGAGGCCCGCGCCGCCGGCCAACGCGTCGAGCTGACCACCGACGGCCTTCCCGAACAGGCTCCCACCACCCACCGCCTGGCCGTGCACCGCGTCGTCCAGGAAGCACTGACCAACGCCCGCAAGCACGCCGACGGCGCTCCGGTGACCGTACGCATCGACTACCGGCCGCCCGCCACCCTCGTCGAGGTCACCAACCCTCCTGGCACTCCCCGCACGGACACCGTCGGCAGCGGCTACGGACTCGTCGGCCTGCGCGAACGCGTCACCACCCTCGGCGGCCACCTGAACGCCGGACCGGCCGGCGCGGGCGCGTGGCGCGTGGCTGCCCGCATCCCCCACCCCCTCGGCATCGAGCAGAACGGCACCTCCACATGATCCGCGCCATGATCGTCGACGACGATGCCCTGGTCCGCCTCGGCCTCGCCGACCTCCTCGACGGCGACCAGGACATCGAGGTGGTGGCCCAGGCCGCCGACGGCCTGAAGGCCATCGAGCAGGCCACCGCCCACCGCATCGACGTCGCCCTCGTCGACGTGCGCATGCCCCGCATGGACGGCATCGCCGCCACCGCCCGCCTACGAGCCCTGCCCCACCCGCCGAAGGTGATCACCCTGACCACCTTCGACCTCGACGAATACGTCTACGACGCCCTCGCCGCAGGAGCCGACGGGTTCCTGCTCAAGGACACCGACCCCGCCGAAATACTGCGCGCCGTCCACCTGGTGGCCGCCGGCTCGGCCATGCTCCACCCCGCCGCGGCCCGCCGCCTCATCGACCGCTACCACGCCACCAACCAACCCCAGGTCACCGCGGCCCAGGCCCGGCTGGAGCGGCTCACCCCCCGCGAACGCGACGTACTCGCCCTGCTCGCCCAGGGCGACACCAACGCCGACATCGCCGCCCGTCTCGCCATGCGCGAGAGCACCGTCAAGGCCCACGTGAGCCGCATCCTGACCGCGCTGGAGGTCACCAACCGCGTCCAAGCCGCCCTCGTGGCCCGCGACGCAGGCCTGGCCACCTGACCCGAGCTGTTGTTACTGCCAGGTCGGCATCATGGCCGCCGGGTAGCGGGAGCCGGCCGATCCGTGCGGCAGGATCTCCTGGACGCGGGCGAGGTCCTCGGATGTGAGCGTGACCTGCGCGGCGGCCACGTTCTCTTCCAGACGCTGCGAGCTGCGGGTGCCCGGGATGGGAACGATGTCGTCGCCCTGTGCGAGCAGCCAGGCCAGCGCCAGCTGGGTGACCGCGATGCCCTTGCTCCGCGCCAGTGCGGTCAGCTCGCGGACCGCGGCGAGGTTCTTCTCGTAGTTGCCGGGCTGCCAGCGGTCGTCCTTGCTGCGCATGTCGTAGGCGGAGTATTCGTCGGACGGTTTGACGGCGGCTGTGAGGAAGCCGCGGCCCAGCGGAGAGTAGGGAACGAAGCCGATGCCCAGCTCCCGTACGACCGGCAGGACGTCGGCCTCCACGGCTCGCTCGAACACCGAGTACTCGGTCTGGAGCACCGAGACCGGGTGGACGGTGTGGGCGCGGCGGATCGTGTCGGGGCCGGCCTCGCTCAGGCCGAAGTAGCGGACCTTGCCTTCGGCGATCAGCTCCCCGACCGTCCCCGCCACGTCCTCGATGGGGACGTCCGGGTCGACGCGGTGCTGGTACAGCACGTCGATGTGGTCGGTGTCCAGGTGGCGCAAGCTGTTCTCGGTGACCTCGCGGATGCGCTCGGGGCGGCTGTCCAGGGCGGCTCCGAACCTGGTCGGATCCGAGAGGTCGAAACCGAACTTGGTCGCGATCAGGATGTCGTCGCGGAAGGTTTTCACGGCGCGCCCGAGGAGCTGCTCGTTGCTGCCGCTGCCCAGGCCGTACAGCTCTGCCGTGTCGAAGAGGGTGACCCCGAGTTCGTAGGCCCGGCTGATGGTGGCGATACTGCTCCGGTCGTCCGAAGCCCCGTAGGCCATCGTCATGCCCATCGTGCCCAGCCCGATCGCCCCGGCCCTGAGGCCCTGGCCGCCGAGGGTACGCTGGGGAAGGTTCGTGGTGTGCTGTGACATGCCCTCAACGCTAGGGACACGGCACCCGGGGGGCATGGGGCGTCGCTCGCACAGGATTGCCTGATCCTCTCAGCGAAGGAGCGCGTCGTGTTGGACCGCCTCGCCGCGGCAATCGACCGTCACTGCGTGGGACCGGGCTCGGACACCGCTGTTCCCCGGCTTTTGCTGGTCGCGGTCGAAGAGCCCATCGAGCCCACCGACCTGCTGTACGAACCGATGATCTGCTTCGTCGCCAGTGGCACGAAACGCGCCACCGCCGGAGAAGTGAGCCAGGTGGCGCGACCCGGCGAGATGCTCCTCACCACGATCGACCTGCCCGTCACCATCGAGCTGGAGCAGGTGCCCTACCAGTCCGCCGTCATGCGGTTCGACGACCAGGCGCTCACCGAGATGCTCGTCGAGCTGGACGAAACAGGTCAGGGCGCCCCGTTGTCGGCCGGGGGGCAGGTGAGCGCGCCGATGACACCGGAACTCGTCGACGCGGTCACCCGCTGGGTCCAGCTCCTCGACACCCCCGAAGACATCCGCCCCCTCGCCACCCGGATCGAGAGCGAGATCCTCTACCGACTGCTGCGCAGCTCCCTCGGCCCCGTCCTGCGCCAGTGGTCGCCGACAGACTCGGCCACGACCCGGGTACGCGAGGTGGCCCGATGGATCTGCGCGCACTACACCGAGCCGCTCAGCATCGACGCGATCGCCGCCGCGGCACACATGAGCCCCGCCAGCTTGCACCGGCACTTCAAAGCGGCCACCGGCATGAGCCCGCTCAGGTACCAGAAACACCTACGGTTGCAGGAGGCGCGGCGGCGCCTGGTCGCCGGCGACGCCACCGCGGCCCAGATCGCTCACGCGGTCGGATACGTGAGCGCCACCCAGTTCAACCGCGAGTACCGCAGCACCTACGGCCTCCCGCCGGGCCAGGACGCGGCCCGGCTACGCACCCGACTCACCCTCAGCCGCACTGGCACAACACGGCGGGCATAGGCCCGGGACCCGGACGTGCCGGCCGCATTCGTCATCGACACACTCCTGCACGGCACAGGGCACGCGGCTGAGCCGACAGACGCATCACCGGGTGACTGCACGACGCCATGGCGGGTGATGCGATACCGCCAGCCGCCACCAGATGGGTGTGACGGCGTCTGCCTGATTTGCCACATACAGGAACGGCTCCGACCAGTGCTCATAAGTGAATCCGGGATGGTTCGTCGACTCATTGGGGCCGTCCTGGACGCACCAGTCGACGTCTCCCGAGCCGTGGAGACGATCTGGCCCAGTCCGGTGGGAAGGGGAATCCGCTGCGGGCAGATTCGAGATCCCCCTCCGAGTTGGCGCGATCGAACGGTTAGCCCCGTGCCGTTTTTGCCGTGCGACGGAGTTGGGGACGCATTGGGGACGCATTGGGGACGCAAGGATGGGAAGAGACTGACAAAGGCAGGGGAGTGCCGACACCGGCCACCCCCTCTGAGCTGCAAAAACGCTACCGATCGGCTTAGAAACACCAGGGGACGCCAAGATCCTCAAAGGACTCATAATCCGTCGGCCGTGGGTCCGAGTCCCACCCGCCCCACCTGCGCTGGTGGCGCAGGCCGATCATCACGACCTCGAACGCGGCCCCGGCGCCGTCCTCGTCGGCCCCTCATTGCCCTGGTAGCTCACACCATCAGGCGACGCCAGAACCCCTCAAAGAATCACGAACCGCCCACTCGTAATCCGCGGCCAGCAGGACCTGAACCTGCCGCAGGAAGTCTACGACCAGTGGCGCGAGGCCATCCGGCTGCGCAAGGACGGCAAACCACGGGTCGACGGCGGTACCGGCATGCTGCTGCCGGTCCGCGCGTTCTACATGGACATCCAGAGCTGGGCATTGGAGGAACCCCAGCGGTGGCCGCGCTGGGCCGCGCCGTGTCCGATCCCGCCGGCGGACCTGCGGGGGTTCGGGGCGCGGCGGCGCCGGATCAACGAACGCACCGCCGACCGGGTCAGGCAACGCCAGCCGCTGCTACCGGCGTTGGTCGCGCATGCGGAGGAGCACTACAGCGGGCGGCGTGTCCTGTTCGAGGCCGTGCGGCAGGCAGGACCGGTGGAGGCGGACGAGCTGGCCGGGTTCGCCAGGACCGTGGCGACTGGCCGGTGCGCTGCCGTCGTGCCTCCCCAGCCGGCCGGGCGCTGAGCTACGGCCGCAGGACGAGCTTCCCGGCGGCGTGACCGCTCGCGCTCAGCTCCTGCGCCTTCGCGGCGTCCTCCAGCAGAAGGCTCTGCGCGATGCGCACCGTGAGCTTGCCGTCGGCTGCGAGGCGGGCGTACTCGCCGAGGCGGGAACCGAACGGGGCGCCGGGGCCGGAGAAGGTGACGCCCAGCTCGGCGGCCTTCAGATCGGCGATGGTGATGATCCGGTCGGTGCCGCCGCGCAGGTCGATCGACACCTCCAGGTCGCCTGCCCCCGCGGCGTCGTACACGGCGTCGATGCCCTGCGATGCGGCCTCGCGGACCCGGTCGGCCAGGCCGGCGCCGTAGGCGACCGGGATTGCGCCCAGCGAGCGCAGGTAGTCGTGGTTGCCGGGGGAGGCGGTGCCAATGACCGTGGCGCCGCGGGTGACCGCGAGCTGAACACCGACGGCGCCGGCCACACCCGCGGCTCCGTGCAGCAGGAGCGTGTCGCCTTCCCCGACGCCGAGGGCGTCGAGCACGCGGACCGATGTCTCGACGGCGACGGGCAGTGCCGCGGCGAGGTCCCAGTCGAGGTCCGCGGGCTTCGGGCCGAAGTCGACGGCCAGCGCGTGCTCGGCGTATGCGCCGGTGACGGTCCAGCCCAGGACCTCGTCACCCACCGCGACGCCGGTCACGCCTTCGCCGACCTCGTCGACGACGCCGGCCGCCTCCACGCCGGGGATCACCGGGAACGGCGGGGCGATTTGCAGCCTCCACCCGTTGCGGATCTTGGAGTCGAGCGGGTTGACCCCTGCCGCCACGACCTTCAGCCGCACCTGCCCGGGTCCGGCGTGCGGCTCGTCGACCTCTTCGAGGCGGAGGACTTCCGGGCCGCCGAACTCGGTGTAGGTGATCGCCTTCATGTCCTGCTCCAGGGCTCGTCGCTCTAGGTGAAAGATCAACTTGGCCGGGACCGGTGGCGGCCGCACCGGCACTTCGACTAGTTCCGGCTCGGAGGCTCAGGAACCAGCCACGTTTGTGGGCGCGGTCCAGCCGGTGGATCGGATCCACTCGGCCAGGTCGAGGGTGGCCGGCTCGATCGCCCGCACCACCGCAAGATCCGACGGGTGTTCCGCCGCCTTCGCGAACTGGCGGAACATCGCCCTGTCGAGGTCGCTGGGAAGCACGCTCAACGGGAGGGCCTCGTAACGTGCCGGGAGCCCGGCGCGCGCGCCGAACGCCGTGGCGATCTGAGGGCCCGTCAGCTCGTCGCCGACGAGCTCGACGGCTCCGCCGGGTGCCTCCGCGGTGTCGAGCAGGAGCGCGGCGGCGACCCGGCCGACGTCCCTGACCGAGATCATCTTCAGGGCGACGTCCTCCGGCAGCGGCAGCCTCAGCACGATCTCTCCGTGCTCCAGGCTCGGTGCCATCTCCTCCATGAAGGGGGTCGGGCGAACCATCGCGGCCCTGAGGCCGGACTTCCTCAGGTGCTCCTCGATCGAGTGCTTCGAGTCATGGTGCGGCACACCCCGCTCCCGGTCCGCACCGAAGACCGAGTTGAACACGACGTGCGGGACGCGTGCCGCGACCGCCGCGTCGACGAGCGCGGTGCCGATGCGGATCTCCGTCTCGACCTCTTCGAGGTTGTTCGCTTCCGGGGTCATGAAGTAGAACGCCTCGACCGCCGTCAGCGCGGCGGCCAGCGACGCCGGGTCGTCGGTCCGGATGGCCGCCAGCTCGACGCCGCGGGCGGCCAGCGCCTGAGCCCGGTCGGATTGCGGGTTGCGGACCAGGGCCCGCACCGTGGCCTTGTGGTCCAGCAGCGCGTCGACCACCGCCCCGCCCTGTTGCCCCGTCGCGCCGAAGACTGCGATCGTGCCGGTCGTCTGTGTGCTCATCGCTGCCACCCTTCACTCAGGGCGTGAGCGAGGTGAGCACGAGTCCGGTGTTGACCTCGGCGGTGGGGGGAGGACGACGCGGGCGCGGCGTCCTCGACCTTGATCTTTTGTGACATGTCTCTACGGTGCGGTCTGCGGGGCCAGGCTCACCACCGGTATCGCGCCAGGTTCTCCCGATAACCCGCCAGTGCCGGGTAGCCTCGATCGCGTGTCCGACCCCAGCGGCGAGCCGAGCTTCTGCACCGACGATGCGCCGTTGTCGGCGCCGCTGGCCCATGGCGCCGACGTGGCCGCGCACTTCCACGACTACGGCCAGCTCCGCTACGCCGCGCGTGGGGCCCTGGTCACAGCGACCCAGGTGGGCACCTGGGTGGCGCCGGCCAGTCGGATCATGTGGGTGCCGCCCTTCGCGGTGCACAGCAGCAAGGCGTACGGCGAGACGGACATCCGGGTGCTGTCGCTGCCCGTGACGCTGACCGGACAGCTGCCGGCCGAGCCGTCGGTCTTCGTGGCGAGCGCGTTGCTGCGCGAGGCCTATCTGGCGCTGATGAGCGAGGGCGAGCCGCTGGAGAGCCCCCGTGCGCGGCTGCTGATCGACGTCGTACTCGCCGAGCTCGCCCGCGCCGCACAGGAGCCGCTGCGCCTCCCGGAGCCGATCGACCGGCGTCTCAAGGCGGTCACCGACCTGCTTCACATGGACCCGGCAAGCCCGGCGACCCTGGCCGAGCTGGGCCACCGCACGGGCGCCAGCGAACGCACCCTGAGCCGACTGTTCGGCAGCGAGCTGTCGATGAGCTTCCGTCAGTGGCGCACCCTGCTGCGCATTCAACGGGCGCTGATCGAGCTCAGCGACGGCGCCTCGGTCACCGACACGGCGATCCGGCTGGGCTGGTCGAACCCCAGCAGCTTCATCGACGCCTTCACCGAGCTGGTCGGTCAGACACCGGGGGGCTATCGCTCGTCGGCTCGGTCCTCCCGCAGCTCCCATGGGTGAGAGGTTGGCGGGGTAGCCGTAGTGCCTGGCGGAACATCGGTGGCAGCCCAATGGTGTGGGAGCCCACGCTGGAAGGGTGACTCCCTCCGCCATCACCCAGAGCTCCTCGCCGGCATCGGCGGCCTCGGCCGGTGCGACGCTGAGCGACCTCATCGTCCAGTCGCTGACGCGGCACAGCTCGTCGGAGGCGTTCGTCGCGGGCGACCGGCGACTGACCTACGCCCAGGTGCGGGACCTGGTCTCGCAGTACATGGGTGCGCTCAGTCGGCGCGGCGTTGGCCTGGGGGTGGGCGTCACCAGCCCCGGCTCGGCAGGAGCCACGGAAGTGCGGTTGCTGTTCGTGTTCGACCCGGACCGCCAGGCCGTGATCCTGGTCGGCGGTGACAAGGCGGGCAACTGGTCCGGCTGGTACCGCGTCGCGGTGCCCCAGGCGGAGCAGGCATACGCGGAGCATCTGAAGCGAATCGATGGAGAGGACGGGGCACGATGACTGATCACCTCAAGGACCCGCAGGCCGTCTCCTGGGGAGACCTGGCCGAGGACTTCGCCTTCACCGATGCCGAAAAGGACCAGATTCAGGAGGGGGCTCAGGCGATGGTCCTGGCCTCCCGTGTGCACCGCCTCGCCGAGTTGCGGAAGCGGCAGCACACCACACAGGTCCAGGTTGCCGAAGCCATGGGTGTCACCCAGGCTCGCGTCTCACGCATCGAGAAGGGGCAACTGGAGCGCAGCGAGGTCGACACCCTCGCTGCCTACGTCAAGGCGCTCGGCGGCAAGCTGAAGATCGTCGCTGACTTCGGCGATGAGACCTACGTCCTCGGCTGACCCGACCGATCGGCAAGCTGTGACCCAGGTTCACGCGCAGTCCCGGGAGCATGCTCGCCTCTTGACATCGGAAACGATGCTCCGCCCCGGGATCAAGGGGTGGAGATCGTTTTGGGTGTCGGGGCGTCAACTTTCGCTCAACGGAGAAAATCCGCTGCGCGCGTCGTTGGAACCGTTCGCACGCCGCGTCGCTCGCAAGGCCCCCGACCCCTTCTGACCTGCGGTGGATTGGTCGGTCACGGTTGTCACCGGCTTCCGGGGGCGTGCTGCCTGACGCCGGGAAGAAAGGTCGAGGGACCAAGCAGGGACCGGGGCGGCGTTGAGGTGCCTGTGCCGACGGGCCCTGGGGGTTGATCGGTTTCCCGTTCGCGCGCTGTAGGGGCATGGGTCTGTCATCAGTGCGCCGACGCACCAGACGCGCCGGCTCTGCACCGCCTCCGCTACCTGCCCGGTAGCCGGCCCGCCGTGTGGACGGGCTGTGGTTTCCGCGCCGGCCGGTCCTCGATGTCGGCCAGGAGGGTGGGCGGCCTGCGTGCCGACCACAGGCCTTGAGTTGAGCGGGCAGCCGGGCCCAGGTAGACGGCTCTTTGGTCCTGGCCCTTGGGCCTGGCGCGGAAGATGCTCGCAGAGTGATGGTTCCGCTCCGCCGTACGACTGGCGGACGCGGCCTCTTTGACCGGGACCTGCGGGTCGCTTCACGGTGATCTCGGTGGAATCCGAGAATGCGGGATTGGAGCGGTGAACCTGGCGACCAGGGCGAGCGAGGACGGGCCATGGCTGGTGCGAGCGGACGAGAAGGACAGCCCGTTCACAGAGGGAGGGTCATGAGCTGGCTGTCGAAGGTGTTCGAGCTCAACCCCGTGGGGCTCAACTGGCCGCGAGGGGTGCTGTTCCTGGACATCGCGCTGGTGCCGCTGATCGTGTTCAGGGCGATCGGGCATGAGCAGTATCTTGTCAGCGCATTGTTCGGCCTGCTGTTCGCTTGGCTGGCCGACCCGGGAGGCGGCTACGGGCACCGCGCGTCGCACATCGCCGTCTTTGCGCTGATCGGCGCAGGATTGACCGCGCTGGGGTTCGGCATCGGGGGAGAAGCCTGGGGCTGGCTGGTGCTTGCGACCTTCGCGGTCACGCTGGTGGCCGGCCTGACGGTCGCGTTCGGGGTGCACAGGTTCATTGCCGCGGTGCTTCTGAACCTTTGGTTCATCGTCGCCCTTGGGCTCGCGTTCAGCCTTCATCATCACGCCCGCATCCCCAGTTACACCTGGGCTCAGGTGCTCGCCTGGACCGGAGGGGCGGCGCTGTGGATCGTGATGACGTGCGTCGGGTGGCTGATCCACGGGCGCCAGGACCGACCTCAGCCGGTCGCGGAGTTCCCCGGTGACACCTCGCGGCGGAAGCTGACCCAGCCGCTGATCATGTTCGCGGTGATCCGCGCTCTGGTCATGGCCGGCACCGTCGCGCTCGCGTTCGGACTCAACCTGTCGCACGGCACCTGGCTGACGATCGCGGCCATGATCGCCATGAAGCCGAGTCTGGAGCAGGCCACGCTCGTATCCGTGCAACGCCTTGTCGGCGCACTGATCGGCGCCGCCGCGGCTGCGCTGCTGCTGCTGGTGCCCACCAGTGAACACGGACTCAGGCTTTTCGCGGTCGAGCGCGGACTCGAAGTGGTCGCGTTCGTCCTGTTCATGCACGGGGTGGCGATTCAATTCTGGAACTACGCCCTGTACTCCGCGGCCATCGCCATGGGAACGCTCATCCTGGTGGACCTTCCGCAGCCGTCCGACTATGCCGCCGAGGGCTACCGGGTGCTGTGGACGGTGTGCGGCGTGGGGATCGCTCTGCTCGTCATGCTGCTTGCCGGCCTGCTCGCCAAGCACACCACCAAAGCCCCGCCACAACCAGCCTGACCATCGGCGTCCACCCGGCCGGCGCCCGCCGCACACCCCTGAGCGCCGGCGCCGGCACCGCCGCCCGCGGCGTCCGTGCGGGACTGCTGACCGAGGTCGGCCGCATCTTCGAGGAACTCGATCGGGTCGGCACCGGGGCGTGAGGGCCTGGTGCGGGTTGGGCGGAGACTGCCCGAACAGAAACGGCCCGGTCTGTTCGATGAGCTGCTCGGCATGCCCCTCGCCTGTGGTCAGGGCAGCTGCGGGTACAGGGCGGTGACGCCTCCGGCCAGCCCGGCCTGCACCTGGCGGCTGATGTCGTCCACGACGATCTCGTAGGCGCCCTCGGCGATGCCGTCGGCGGCGAGGCGGGCGACGTCGGCGGGGGCGGTCTTGGGCGCGGTGACCGTGCTCGTCATGTCGGTGTCCATGTAGGCGACGTGCAGGCCGGCCACCCGGATTCCCCGGTCGGCGAGCTGGAGGCGCAGGGCGTTGGTGAGCGACCACTGCGCGGACTTGGCGGCGCAGTAGGCGCCGGCCTCCGGGAAGCTGAACCAGGACAGGGCGGACAGGATGTTCAGGACGGCACCACCGCCGCCCGCCGCGATCTGCGGTGTGAAGGCCCGGACCACCGAGAGGGTGCCGAAGAAGTTGGTGTCCATGTCCCGGCGGATGTCGTCCAGGTCGCCGGTGAGCAGGTCGGTGCCGGTGGCTGTGCCGGCGTTGTTGATCAGGACGGTGACGTCACCGGTGGCATTGGCGGCGGCCGCCACGGAGGCGGGGTCGGTGATGTCGAGCGCGATCGGCCTGACGCCCGGCAGGTCCACCTGGTCGGGGTTGCGGGCACCGGCGTAGACGGTGGCGCCGCGGCCGAGCAGCTCTGCGGCGAGGGCGCGGCCGAGACCGCGGTTGGCTCCGGTGACGAGAACGGTGCTGGTGGAGAGGTCCATGAGAAGTCCCTGTTGCTTTGAGTGGGGGAAGGGATCGCTGATCCGAGGTCCTTCCTCGTTTCGCGAGGATGTGGGGGGAATGCGGGTCCGGGACGCACTCGTCGGAGGTGCGCCGCGGGCGAGGACGGGTGACGCGTTGTCATCTGCGTGGCACCGGCCCGCCGCTGCACAATGCGCGGCGTCTTCGTGAGCGGGCTGTGGCTATGCCTGCTGGTTGGCGATGCCGAGGTAGGCGCCCAGGTTCCGCTCGATCTCCTCGACGCCGATCTCGGCGATGAGCTTGCCGAGCCGCGGCACGCGCGCCTGGAATCCCGGCCAGGTGACGGACTCCGCGAACTCCGCCCAGGACGCGCGCAGGTCGGCCACCGGCGGCAGGGTCGACCGGTTGATCTGTGCCTTGGCGCCCAGGACGGACGCCTTGTCGAAGGACGCGATGCGCGCCGCGACACCGTCGACGAAGGCGTCGAGTTCGGCGTCGGGGACGGCCCGGGTCACCCATCCGTACTGTTCGGCGCGCTCGGCGTCGTAGTCCTGGCTGGTGAGGATCGCTTCGAGTGCGCGGTCCCGCCCCAGCAGCCGGGCCAGACGGTCGCTGCCGCCACCGCCGGGGACGATGCCGATCGCGACCTCGGGCTGGCAGAAGACCGCCTCCTCACGGCTGGCGTATCGCAGGTCGAAGGCCAGGGCGATCTCGTCCCCTCCGCCCCGCGTGCGCCCGCGGACGGAGGCGATGCTGATGAAGGGTGCGCTGGTCAGGCGGGTGACGAGCTCGACCCACGTCGGGGTCCCGTCCGGGGCGCTCAGCGCAAGGAGTTCGGGCGCCTGGGCGAGATCGGCGTGGTTGTAGAAGTATCCGGGGGTGCCGCTGTCGAAGACGACGACCTGAACCTGCTCGTCCCGGCTCAACTCTTCGACGATCCCGAGCAGTTGGGTGACGGAGTCCGCGCCGACGACGTTCACGGGCGGATTCGAGAAGGTGACCTTGCGGATTTTCGGCGCCACGGTCTCGATCCTGAACTGACTGTGCTGGGCCATGCTGTGCTCCAGTGCTGAGAGGGATGTGTGCGGGGCTGGTTCCGGTCGGCGTTCGTCAACCGGTGAGGATGTCGGCCCCGGACCGGATGGGCGGTCATGGCTTGGCCGAAGGTGGGGGACCGAGCGCAATGGCACCGGTGAGTCGGGGGCTGCGGAGGAATTCGCGCATGATCGACATGTCCAGAAGCTAGAGATCGATGACGTCGTCGGGAGTCGTCCCGGGCGACCGACCGTGTCATCCGCCAGGGCGGACCAGTCCGCTTTCGTAGGCCATGACGACGGCCTCTATCCGGTCGCGGACGTGGAGTTTGGTGAGGACGCGGGCCACATGGGTCTTGACCGTGGTCTCGCCGAGGAACAACTTCTCGGCGATCTCCGTGTTGTTCAGCCCGCGGGCGACCAGGGCCAGTACCTCACGCTCGCGGTCGGTCAGTACGTCGAGGCGTTTGTCGGTGAGGGGAGCGACGGCGCCCGTGACATAGCGGTCGATCAGCCGCCGGGTCACCGAGGGGGCGATCATCGTGTCGCCGCGTAGGACGCCGCGGATGGCTACGAGCATCTCGGCGGCCGGCGTGTCCTTGACCAGGAAGCCACTCGCCCCGGCGCGCAGGGCCGCGTAGGCGTACTCGTCGCGGTCGCAGGCGGTGAGGACCAGCACCCGTGTCCGGGGCAGTGCGGCGCGCACTTGTGCGGTGGCCGCGATGCCGTCGAGGCCCGGCAGTCGCACGGCCAGGAGGACGAGGTCCGGACACAGCGCGAGTGCCTGCGCCACGGCCGCCTCGCCGTCCCCGGCTTCGCCGACGACCGTGAGGTCCGCCTGGCTGTCCACCACCATGCGCAGGCCGACCCGCATCAACTCCTGGTCCTCACAGATCAACACACCGGCCTCCGCCACGGCGTCCCTCCTTCGCAGAGCCGGTCGGGGTGCCGGCACCGGCGCGGACGCCGCGCCGCAGCCGAGGTACCGGGCAGTGAGGTCCTGGCCCCGGGCGTCGGTCGGCACCGGTGGCGTGGATGTCGCTGGTGGAGAAGGCCATGGAGAGCTCCTGGGTGATGGACGGACATGGCGTATGCGGCGGATCGGGAAGGCGTATGCGGGTCTCACCCGAACGGCCCACCGTTGTACGGGGTGTCGTCGCAGGGTCTGCCGTTGTACGGCCTGCCGTTGTTCCGGGCAGAGATCGCGGGCCGGGCCGCGGTAGTGCCGTAGGCAGGTCAGGGACGTGGGTGGTCTGAGGAGATCGGCTCCGCGGGGGCATCTGCGGAGGGGCGGCGGTCTTCGAACGCGGCCAGTGCGACGACGAACGCCGCCGCGACGACCGCCGCCAGGTACGCCGGGGCCGCCGGCGTGACCGCGCATCCGACGATCAGAGCGGACAGCGCGATCAGCCGCGCCGTGGGCAGGTCGTCGAACAGGGTCCTGCCGTGCCACGTCTGCGCGCCGATGTAGAGGACCGGCCCGCCGAACAGCAGCAGGTTCGTGGTGATGCCGGCGTGGTGGGCCGGGTGGGCGATGACGCGTTCGTCGCCCGCGGCGGTGGCGATCATTCCGGCGACGGAGGCCATGAGGCTGTAGACGCCGCTGCGCCCCGCCCGTATGGGGTCCTCGGTCTGCTTGTAGTGGCGCACGATGTGCTCGGAGCGGCTGAAGAACAGCCAGAACAACGCGATGGTGCCGATGAGCGCCACGCCGCTGGTCAGCAGCGTCATGGGCTCGTACGGCGCTGTGGTGAGCGCCGTGCCGGTGGTCATGACGGCCTCGCCGAACGCGATGATCATGAACAGGCGGCCGCGCTCCAGCAGGTGTCCGCCCGCGAAGCCGATCTGGCGGGAGTCCAGCCTGCGGCCGGGCAGGGGATGCGCCGTCCAGGTGCCCGCCAACTCGATCAGGGTCGCCGCGGCCCACCACGCCAGCCGCGCGCCGCCGTCGGCCGCCGCCCCGGTCAGCCAGAAGGGGGCGGCACCGGCGAACCAGACCAGGACGCGGCGCCAGTGCTCCTGTTCACGCCGGTCGAGGCCCACCCCGAGCAGCCACACCGTCCGGCCGAGGTGAATCAGCAGGAAGGTGACGACGAAGACCCACCCGGCGTCGCCGAAGGCGCGGGGAATCGCGGCGTTCATGAGCAGACCCAGGAGCATCACCGTCAGCAGCATCCGCCGGGTCCGCGGATCCTCGGCCGGGACGAGGGTGACCGCCCATGTGGTGTACGCCCACGCCGCGTAGACCGCGAGGTAGAGCACGAGCGTCTGGGCCGCGCCCGTCCACGTCGGATGCACCAGCAGCTGATGCGAGAGCCGGCCGATCGCGAAGACGTAGACCAGGTCGAAGAACAGCTCCAGCGGCGTCACCTCCCGGCCCGCCGGGACGCCGGTCGACTGCACGATGTATCTCCTCGGTCGGGCAGGCGCGCGGACTGCCGTGGCTGCGGCGTTCGGGTGAGCGGTCGGTCGGCAAGGTCAGTCGGAGAGGAAGGCCGTCACCTGGGCGGCGAAGTCCTTGGCGTGCTGGAAGAGGAAGGCGTGCCCGGCGTCGCTGTAGGCGACGAGGGTGGC
Organism: Streptomyces sp. NBC_00289; assembly: GCF_041435115.1. Classification (NCBI taxonomy): domain Bacteria; kingdom Bacillati; phylum Actinomycetota; class Actinomycetes; order Kitasatosporales; family Streptomycetaceae; genus Streptomyces; species Streptomyces sp. NBC_00289. Next base: position 6,932,226 of record NZ_CP108046.1, read on the forward strand.
GTCGGTGAGGTGCCGGACGGCGGTGTAGGAGGCCAGCGCGGGGATCATCGCGTCCTGCATGCCGGTGGCGTACAGGACGGGCTGCTTGATGGCCGCCAGATCCGCCCGCACCTGCTCGAAGGGAATCCGCGCGTCCTTCGCGATCGCGGCGATCTGGCCCGTGGCCGCCGCCTCGGACACGTCGGGGCGCCCGGTGGCCAGCCGGGTGGCCACCCTGGCGAGGTGTGCGTACCCGGCGGCGCGTCCGGTGTCCGTCTCGGGGAAGAACAGGAACACCAGGTCGTCCCCGGTGACCTCGGGCTTGGTCATGGTGGCCCGCACCTTGGGGTCCGGGTCGGGAGCGCCGGGCACCGTCCCGCCGGGGTTGGCGGCCGCCACGACCAGCTTGCGGACCAGGCCGGGCCGGGTGCGGGCGATGTGCTGGGCGACGGTGCCGCCCAGCGTCCAGCCGAGCAGGTCGACCTGCGTGAGGCCGAGGGCCTCGACGAACTCGACGGTGCCGTCGGCGAGTCCCTCGACGGAGTCGCGCGGGGCGCCGGTGGTGTATCCGGTGCCGACGTTGTCGAACACGATCACGTCGTGGGCGACGGCGAGGTGGTCCAGGAACTCCGGGTCCCACCAGTCGAGGGTTCCCCGGACCCGGTTCAGCAGGACCAGGGGGACGCCGCCCCGCGCGCCGACACGCCGGTAGGTGAACGTCGCGGAGGGGCCTTCCACAGTGAGGTCCTCTGCCGCGTCTGCCAGATAGGTGCTCATGGCGGGCTTCTCCGCTCTCTTGTCGCCGTCTCGGAGGGCTGGTGGGGGCGGTCAGGCCGGCAGGCGGTTGAGCTTGCGCAGCTGCTGGTCGAACATGCGGGTGGGGACGATGCGGCGCATGGTGCGGACTCGCCCGGTCATGGCACCGGCGGTGTAGCGCAGCTTCGGCTTGGCGTCGGTCGCCGCGGCCACGATCTCCTTGGCGACGACGGCGGGGTCGTCGCCGTCCTTGACCGCACCGGCCATGTACTCCTCGAAGACCTGCCGCTGCTTGGCGTACACGTCCAGAGGCCGGTCGGACCGCACGCTGGCCGCGTCGAACGCGGTGTTGGTCCAGGCGGGTTCGACGAGCAGGGACCGCACGCCGTACTCGCGGAGCTCGTGGTCGACCGACTCCGAGTAGCCCTCGACGGCGTGCTTGGAGGCGGCGTAGACCGCCATGTAGGGCTGCGGCATGAACCCGACGATGGACGAGATGTTGACGATCCGTCCGCTGCGCCGGGCACGCATGTGCGGCAGGACGGCGTTCGTCATGCGGATGACGCCGAAGACGTTGATGTCGAACAGGTGCTGGGCCTGGGCGGCGGAGGACTCCTCGGCGGCGCCGGCCGAGCCGATGCCGGCGTTGTTGACCAGGACGTCGATCCGCCCGAACCGGTCGATCACCTCGCCGACCGCGGCGGTCACCGAAGCGTCGCTGGTCACGTCGAGGTCGAGGAAGGTCACGCCCTTCAACGGGGTGACGTGCGCGGTGTCGCGGCTGGTGCCGGCCATCTCGTAGCCCGCCGCCACCAGCGCGAGGGCCGCCGCCTTCCCGATGCCGGAGGACGCACCCGTCACGAGGGCTACCGGACGTGTTGTCGCCATTGTGGGCTCCTGACTCATGGACTGCTTCGTCTTACGGGGGTGTGGGGGTCGCGGTGCCGGACGTGGACGCCGGTCATACCGAGGTCCGCCGCCGCCATCCCCAATCGGTTTCACTAATGTATCAACTTCTAAGTCAAAAGTAACGCCAGAGCATCAGTTAAAAAAGTATCCGTATCGCCCACGTATCTCTTACGGAGAGTCACGCCAGGTCAGTGGCCCGTTGCGCGGCGATACCCCGCCAGGCTCGGTTCCGGCGGGGCATCGGGCATGAGACCGGTCCCCAGTCACCGCTCCTGTCGGCGCGGGCGACCGTCTCGGGGTGAGGTGCTGTCAGCGGTCGAGGAAGGTGTTCACCTCGGTGCCGAACGTGACGGCGTACTGGTAGAGGAAGCCGTGGCCGGCGTCCGGGTAGATGTGCAGTTGTGCGTTGGGGAGGTACCTGGCCAACAAGTGGGAGTTCTTGGCGGGCATGAGGATGTCGCTCTCGCCGTCGGCGACCAGGGTGGGCTGGAAGAGGGCGTTCAGGCGCACCAGCTTGGACTTGTCGGGGATGCCCCACTCGGACCACGCGGTGAGCTGGCGGTCGCGGGTGGCGAGGCTGGAGGGGGCGTCGGGGTCGGTGGTGCGGCGCCCGAGGCGCTGGAGGAACGCGCCTCCCGCGGCCTGGCTGGAGGCGGTGTTCTTGAAGAAGAGGAAGAGGTAGTCCTCGGGGCCGGGGTGGTCCTTCAGGGTCCTTTGCAAGATGTCGGGGTCGGATGCGCGCTGGTCCACTCCGCCCTGCGGGCCGGTGGCGGCCAGGACGACGCGGCGGACCTGCCACGGGCGGCGCAGGGCGACCTCCTGGGCGACCTCGCCGCCGAGGGAGAAGCCGAGCACGTCGTAGCGGGGCAGCTTGAGGGCGTCGATGAACTCGATGGCGTCCAGGGCCATCTGCTGGACGGTACTGGCGGTGGTGCCGGTGGAACCGCCGACGCCGACGTTGTCCACGAGGACGACCTCGCGCTTGGCGGCGATGGTGTCGATGAGCTTGGGGTCCCAGCTGTCGAGAGTGCCGCGGAAGTGCTGGAAGAAGACCAGCGGCACGCTGCCGGCGCTGGGATGGCCGAAGCGGCGGTACTGGTAGGTGACGCCGTTGGCGGCCTTGACGCGCAGGTTGGGGGCGGTGCTGGCGCTCTCCGCGTTCTGCGTCTGGGTGGCCGAGTGTCGAGTGCCCCCGGAGCCGCCGCTCACGGCATTGGCCATGCTCGGTGTCGTGGCGGCGACAGCCGCGACGACCGACATGCCGGCCAGCGCCATGGCGGTCCGCCGGGAGATACGGGTGCCTCGATTGATTGAGGGCATGCCAATTCCTTGAGTCGGGCCGGAGGTGTCCCCCGGCGCGTTGAACCTGCCGTGCGCTCCGCGGATGCTCTGCGGGCGCACGGGAGTGGGGCTGTTCCTGACCAGGCGACTTCGTCGAACCGGGCCCGCCCCCGTACGCAGGTGAAGGCCCCAATGGGTCCGGCGACCTCCCGCTTGGATGCGACCGGAGGTCACGGACTGCGCGAGGGTGGGGGAGCTGGGAGCGGCGACGCCGGTGAGCCGGGGTGGCGAAGAAACTCCCGCATGATCGACATGTGCTGAAGCTAGGGATCGACAATGTCGTCGGGAGTCATCCCGGGCGCCCGACCGTGTCATCCGCCAGGGCGAGTCGGGCGGCGCGGCGCAACCTCCAATACGTATCATCGATGTATCAGATCGAGGTGCATTCGCGGCAGAGGGGAATCATTTATCGGGATACCCGTAGCGTTCACGTATCCTCTATGGGGGACGAAAAACGAACGAGACAGGGAGACCGCTATGGGCCGACCGCTGCGGGCAGATGCCGAGCGCAGTGTGCGTGCGATTTTGGAGGCGGCCGAGCGGGTCCTCGCCGACGACGCCGGCGCCTCCATGGAGCAGATCGCCGAGGCCGCGGGGCTGACCAGGATCACGGTGCACCGCCGGTTCGCGAACCGGCAGGCGCTGCTCGAGGCGCTCGCCGTCTCCGCGAAGCAGCAGCTCCTCGACGCCATCGGGGAAGCCCGGCCCGAGTCCGCTCCCGCGCTCGTGGCCCTGTACCGGGTGACTGCGAATGTCCTGCGGGTCAAGAACACCTGGCGCTTCACCCTCAGTCACGCCACGCCCCATACCAGCGCCGCAGCCGCCATCTGGGAAGAGATCGACACTTACACCGTCGAACTCCTGACACGAGCGCAGAACGAGGGACTCCTCGCCCCGGACGCGGATCTGGACTGGACGCGGCAGGTGTACTACGCCCTCCTGAGCGAAGCCCTCGACAGGCCGGGCGCCGACCAGGATCCGGCCGCGCAGGACCCGGACACGCTGGCCGCACTCGTCATCGACACACTCCTGCACGGCGCAGGACCACGCGGCTGAGCCGCGCCTTCTCCTGTGCGACGGAGTTGGGGACGCATGGGGGACGCAAACTCCTGGCCGTCAGGAACCGCTGCCACCGCAGCAGGCGCCGTGGTCTTGCCAGTTCAGGTGAAGCCCGGCTGGAGTCGGCCCGGCGGGTCCCATTCCGGATGCGGCAGGAATGTACGGCGATCTGCGGCAGGAATGTACGGCGATCTGTCAGAGCGGTTCCTCCCACTCATCGGTCGGGCCCCGCCCGGGCGGCCGGACCGGCATGCGGGCCGGTCACCGGTGCTGCGCCGTGCCCAGCTCGTCGGTGTACCGGCCGAGGGCGTCCTCGGCGGTGGGGGCGGGGCCGAACAGCTGTTCCTGGCGGCGGGGGTCGGCGAAGTAACGGCCGCTGTCGAACCAGCTGAACATCGCGGCCATGTCCTTGACCAGGGGCATGAAGCGGCCGGCGACGGCTCCTGCGGCGCGGGCGACGACGGAGGGGACGGCCCGTACCTTGATCTTCTTTCCGGCCCGGTTGCCCATCAGGTCGGCCATCTCGCGCATGCTGACCGGACGGTCCCAGCCGATGTCGATGCGCTCACCGTTGTCTGCCTCGGCGTCGACGGCGGCCGCCAGGTACGCCGCGAGGTCGGAGGTGTGGACGAAGGTCAGCGGGACGGTGGTCTTGCCGATCCACGTCAGGCGGCCCTTGTCGATCGGGTTGCCCGCCATGGTCGCGATCTGGTGGAGGAAGGCCCCCGGCCGCAGTGCGACGAACGGGACGCCGAGCTGTTCGAGCTTGTCCTCGGCGAGTTTCTTGTGCCAGAAGTGCGGGACCTGGGGCGTCTGATCGCTGGTGAGGATGCTGGTCAGGACGAACCGCCGGATGCCGGTGCGATGGGCGGCCTCGGCGAGGTTGGCGTTGCCGACGGTGTCGATGTCGTGCGCGTTCTTGCCGCCGCGGGTGTAGCCGGCAGCGGTGGTGATGACGGCATCGGCGCCGTTCATGGCGGCGACGAGCGAGTCGAGGTCGAGCATGTCGCCGCGGGCGATCTCGACACCCCGGTTTTCGAGCCTGCTCGCGTCGGTGGTCGGCCGGACCAGGGCGCGGACGTTCTTGCCGCGCTTGAGCAGTTCGTCGACGACCTTGCCGCCGAGGGAGCCGGTCGCGCCGACGACGAGGACGGGGAGGGTGGCGGTGGTCATGGGGGTCTCACTTTCCATCAGGTCAGTGGTGGTGGGGGGAATTGGGGGGCGGGCGGGGTAATGGTGGTCGGCCCGGGGCGCTCAGGGGGCTGGCCTGTGGTGGGCGGATCCGCGGCGCGGGTCACCGGCGGCCCGCACGAGCTCGCGGGGGTCGAGGGCGGCCCGGACGCGGGTGATGCGGCCGACCTCCATGCGGGCCGGCCGGCGACGGGGAAGAGCTCGCAGGCCCTTCGGGTGTCGCCCTGGCCCCGAATGAGTTCCGTCCTGCCTCCACCGGGACAGCTCGCGCTTGCCCCTCACACCGAGGCCCGTTCACCCCGGTTCTCCCCGGCGTACGGGAGTGAACGGGCGGGTTCCGCCGCATCCGCCGGCTCGGCTCGCCGGGGCTTCTTCCGGCAGTCGGGGAGCCTGGCTCCGTACAGCACGGGCCTTCATGGGCCGAGTGCGGTGCGGCACTGTCCACTTCGCGGGAACGCCGGAAACGATTCGCGCTCCAGGCCGGAACCGGGTGCGGGCCGAGGGGAGTTACTCGGACTCTTCCGCCGCGACGTCACGGCTGTTGATCGCGTCGGTGATGGCGTAGGCGATACGGACGAAGGACTCTGCCTGCTGCGCCGACAGGTCCCGCGCGGAGGTCTCCTCCAGGGCCCGCCACATGGCTGCCAGGGGCTCGCGCATGGCACGGCCCTTGTCGGTGAGGTGGACGACCATGACGCGCCGGTCGTGTTCGGCCGGCTCGCGGTTGAGCAGGCCGGCGTCCTGCATGCGGCGCAGGGACTTGGAGACGGTGGAGTGGTCCAGGCCGACGCTTTCGAGCAGTTCGGACTGGGTTTGGCCGTCCCGGTCGAGGAGTTGCATCAGCAGCAGTTCCTGTCCGGGATGCAGGTCCATCTCGCGGAGCATGGCGGCGGCGCGGGCGCGGTGAGCGCGGGCGAGCTGGAAGATCGCGTAGCTCATCGGCCCCTCGCTGGCCGTGCTGGGGGTGCGGGGTATGGGGGCGGGCATGATGCGGTTCCTCAGACGGTGTGGGTGGGGTAGTCCGTGTAGCCGGCCACTCCGCCGCCGTAGAAGGTCGCCGGGTCGGGGGTGTTCAGCGGCGCGTCAGAGCGTAGCCGCTCGACCAGGTCCGGGTTGGCGAGCGCGAGGGCGCCGACGGAGACGAGGTCGGCCGTGCCGTGGTCGACGTCCTTGGCGCGGGTGGGCAGGTCGGTGCCGGCCCGGTTGAGGATCAGCGTGGTCGGCCACAGCGCGCGCAGTGTGCCCAGCAGCTCCTCGTCGCCCGCGTGCAACACGTGGAGGTAGGCGAGGCCGAGCGGACTGAGGGCGCGCAGGAGCGCCGGATACAGCTCGGCGGTGTCGGACTCGGCGATGTCGTTGTAGGGGTTGCCGGGGGAGATGCGCAGGCCGGTGCGGTCGGCGCCGATCTCGTCGGCCACGGCAGCGGCCACCTCGACGGCGAAGCGGATGCGGTTGTCGACGGACCCGCCGTAGCGGTCGCTGCGCTGGTTGGTGCTGTCCGACAGGAACTGGTGCACCAGGTAGCCGTTGGCACCGTGGATCTCCACGCCGTCGGCGCCTGCCGCGACGGCGGCCGCCGCGGCACGGCGGAAGTCCTCGACGGTCGCCGCGACCTCCTGCGTCGACAGAGCGCGGGGTGTCGGCATCTCCTGGGGCCCGGACGCCGTGAACATCACGCCCTGCGGCCGGATCGCCGAAGGAGCGACCGGCCGCCGCCCGTGGGGGGTGTTGTCGGGGTGGGCGATACGTCCGGTGTGCATCAGCTGGATGACTATCCGGCCGTCGGCCGCGTGCACGGCGTCGGTGACCTTGCGCCACCCGGCGATCTGTTCGTCATTGTGGATGCCGGGGGTGAGGAGGTAGCCCTGGCCGTCGGTGGAGGGCTGGGTTCCCTCGGTGATGATGAGCGCGTGCGAGGCCCGCTGGGCGTAGTACTCGGCGTTCAGCTCGGTCGGAACGCCTTCAGGCGTGGAGCGGTCACGGGTCATGGGGGCCATGACCAGGCGGTGCGGGAGGGAGATGTCGCCGACGGTGGTCGGTGTCCAGAGGGCGTTCAGCATGAGTGGTCCTTCGATGCGGTGAGGGTCAGGTGGTGATCGGAACAAGAGGGAGAGGCGGGCGTGATCAGTCGAGGGTGAGGACGAGCTTGCCCCGGACATGCCCGGCGTCGCTGACCTGCTGGGCCGTGGCGGCCTGGGCGAGCGGGTAGGCGGTGACGGTGGTGACGACCTGGCCGGTCGCGGCGTCCTGGGCCAGGGCGGCCAGGCGGGCGGCCGAGCGTTCCTGGCCACCGCTGGCGAAGGTGATGCCGAGCTGCTGCGCGCGGAAGTCGGCGATGGTGACGATGCGCTCGGTGCCGCCGCGCAGGGTGATGGAGTCCTCCAGGGCTCCCTTCCCGGCCAGGTCGAACACCGCGTCCACGCCCTCGGGGGCGAGCGCCTGGACCCGCTCGACCAGGCCCTCGCCGTAAACGGTCGCGGTGGCGCCGAGCGAGGCGAGGTATTCCTGGTTGCCGGGTCCGGCGGTGCCGATGACACGCGCTCCGCGGGCCGTGGCGAGTTGGACCGCCAGGGTGCCGACCGCTCCGGCCGCGCCGTGCATCAGTACGGTCTCCCCGGCGGCGACGCCCAGCAGGTTCAGGACCCGCTCGGCCGTCTCGCCCGCCACCGGCAGCGCGACCGCGTGCTGCCAGTCGAGGCCGGCGGGCTTGGGAGCCACGGTGGTGGCCAGCGCGTACTGGGCGTACGAGCCGGTGTCCGACCAGCCCAGCACCTCGTCACCCACCTTCACGTTCTGCACGCCCTCACCCAGGGCGTCCACCACGCCGGCGAGCTCGGCACCGGGGACGGCGGGGAGCGGCGTGGGGAACATGGCCTCCAGGGCCCCGGAGCGGATCTTGCCGTCCAACGCGTTCAGTCCGGCCGCCTTCACGTGGACGCGGACCTGCCCGGGGCCGGGCTGCGGGACCTCGATGTCCGCCTCGTGCAGCACGTCCGTGCCTCCGAAACGGTCGAACAGGATGGCTTTCATGACGACTCCTCTCGTGTCACCGCCCATTTAGGTGGCTAGACACATAACCAACGTAACAGCAAACATGTGGCTAGCCAAGTATTTGCTGTCGCTCGGGCTGAGCAAGAGCGGACATGGTCGCGTCGGTCCGCCCCGCGCGGCCCGACCTGGTTGCGGAGTTCCCGGCAGTCAGGGGTGGTGCTCCATCGCGGTACTCGGGATGGAGCGCCATCGCATGGGGGAGGGGAGTTCGCCGCCTCGCGCTTCCCCTGCCGGCGCAGTCTCCACGGCACGAGAGGAAGCGCACCGCCTCCGGCGGCCGCTCTTGGGCGGTGGCAGCCCAATGTTGGTGATGTATCTTAGTGACATACATCGTGGATGCTGGAGGTGCTCGATGTCCGTCACGCAGATTGACCTCGATGACGAGGCGCTCGCCGAGGCCATGCGGCTGATGGGCGTCACGACGAAGAAGGAGACGGTCAACGCGGCCCTGCGGGACTACGTGGCCCGGATCAAGCGGCTCGATGCTGCGGAGAAACTGGCCGCACGAGGTGCACGTGGCGAGTTCGAGCAGGCCGCGGCGGCGCATGACGCGGGCAAGCGGGCCCGGCGCGAGGCCTTCGAGTGATCACCTACCTGCTCGACACCTCCGCCCTGTGGCACCTGTTCCGCACCCCCGGAGCTCTGGCGCCCTGGGAGGGGCACATCGCCGCCGGGGTGTTCCACCTCTGCGAGCCGACACGCGCCGAATTTCTCTACTCGGCAACCAGTCCGACCCACCGGGACGAGCTCACGGAGGAGTTGGACGCACTTTGCCTGCTCTCTCCCGTTCCGAAGAACGCGTGGCGTTGGGTCGATACCGCCCAGTACAAGCTGACACAACAGGGTCAGCATCGTGCGGCAGGAGCGATCGACCTGTTGGTGTGTGCGACCGCGGTCCACCACGGGCACACCGTCCTCCATGTGGACAACGACTTCGCGACGGTCGCCGGAGCACTCAAGGAACTTCAGCAGCGAGACGTACGAGCCTGATCGAAGTCGCGGTCGAAGTGGAGCAGGGTGAGGCCTGCTTCTTCCGCGGCGGCGGCCACCAGGAGATCGACGGGGCCCGCGCTGCGGTGTTCCCTTTGGCGGTCGGTTGTTCCTGCGCGGGGCGCGGGGTGTGCGGTCGGTGGCGTGCTCGTCAGCCGAGCGGGTTGGTGGTGTCGCGCAGGGTGGCCAGGGCGGGGCGGTACATGCGGGACTTGATGGTGCCGAGCGTGTCGCCGGCCTTGGCCACCTGTGCCTGGGCGATCTCGACGGCGGTGGAGCGCACGGCGTCCTCGGTGACCGACTGGTCGACGATGCCGACGGCTGCGGCATCGTCGCCGCCGTAGCGGCGGGCGGTGACCATGGCCTCGTGGGCGGTCTGCGGCGCCAGCCGGGACTGGATGAGGGCGGCCATGCCGGGGGTGAAGGGGATGTTGATGTCCGCTTCGGGCAGGCACCAGTAGCCGCGGTCGGCGCGCATCACGCGGAAGTCGTGGGCGAGGGAGAACATCGCGCCGGCCGCGAAGGTGTGCCCCTGCAGCGCGGCCACCGTGATGACCGGCAGCGACAGCATCCGCGCGAACAGTTCGTGGACGGAGACGACGTAGTCGTGGTAGCGGTCGGCGTGTGCGGACAGCCAGTCCAGATCGAGGCCGTTGGAGTAGAACTTGCCGGTGGCGGCGGTGACCAGGGCGCGGGGGCCTTCCGCCTTCTCCACCTCGTCGAGCGCGGCACCGACGGCGGTGAGCCAGTCGGGGTGGAATCGGTTCTCTCCGTCTCCGAGGTCGAGGACGAAGACGTTGTCGTGGCGGTCGAGTGAGGGCATGGCGATTCCTTCGAGCTGAGTTGACCGGGTGAAGTGGCTACGGCCGGGGCCCGGGTCCGGCACCGGGGCGGTCGCGCAGGGTGTGGCGGAGCAGGTCGTGGATCTCGGCGGCGGCCGCCTCGATCGGGGCGGTGCTCCGCTCGGCCCGGCACATGATCACCGCGCCCTCGACCGCGGCGACGACGAAGGAACCCAGCCGACGGCTGCGCTCCTCGGTCAGGCCGTGCCGGACGAACAGGGCCGCGAGGGCCTCCTGCCAGCGGGCGAAGACGGCGGCGGCCGAGGGGGCGAGCTGGGGTGCGTCGTCGTTGGTCTCGACGGCCACCGCCACGATCGGGCAGCCGGCCCGGAAGTCGCTCTCCACGAGCCGGTCGCGCCACAGCAGGAAGAACGCGTCGACGGCCGCCACCGGATCATCCGCCTGCATGGCGGCGTCGATCAGATCCGCGATGAAGTCCCCCGCAAGCGCCACGGCCTCGTGGATGAGCTGCGTCCGCCCGCCGGGGAAGTGGTGGTAGACCGAGCCCCGCGGGGCTCCGCTGTGGGCGAGCACCCGGTCGATGCTGGTCGCGCTCGCCCCGTTCTCACGCAGCAGGGCGACGGCGCTGAGGATCATCCGGTTCCGGCTGTCGCTCCTGCGCGGGGTCACCTGCCCACCACCTTCCGACGGGATTGCGGCCCGCCGTACGGGCTACCTGTCGGTAACTTATGGGGTATGGCATAGAGCAGGCAAGAGGGGGAGCGGGGGGCCGTCCGGTCGGAGTCGACGAGGTGGCGGCATGTGGGCGACCGCGCTGCCGGGACCCGGTCGGCCCGCGCGCCCGTCGGCATGCGGCACCTGCGGGGTCCGGAGGGGAGTACGGTTGCGGCACCGAGCGCACCTCGCACGCCGTCATCGGTTTCGGCGTCGCCCTCGGGGAACGGCACAGGCCGGCCCACATCGGATCCGGCCGGAAATGAGCCGCCTCATGCCTTCAGGCTCGTACTCTCCCGCCGTCTTCCGTGTCCGGACCCGCCCAGAGCGGTAGCGGATTCACCGGCTTCCTGGTGCCCCGAGGCATCCCGGCATCTCGCCGACGGCCCCGGACCGATCAGCCCGTCCGAACCGGTCAGCACGGTTCCGAACCGCTCAAGAGGATGCGAGACGCATGTATTCACAGGACTCGATCTCCGGCCGCCGGCGTGGCCGTCCCGAACCGAGCGCGGAGGTGCTCTCCGGACTGGCCTGCCTCATCTGCGGCACCGACTACCGGAACGCACCCGACGCGCAGGCGGTGGTGGTCTCCCACCGCGACGACAAGCAGCTCCTCGCCTGCCGGGGGACGTGCGCACGCATGGCGAGCGGGTCGGCCGACGGCCTCGACGAGACGCCGCACCCGCTGGCCGAGCGCGTCCGCAGGCACCGGGCCGAGGGCTCCTGACCCTGATGTCGGGCAGCCGCGACGAGCACGCCGGGAACGAAGCACACGAAGCGCACGAAATATTGGGGAAGCCATGAGCCTGATGAGTCTCGGAGTACTTGCCTCCTCCCGCAAGGAGAACGAGTTCCGCCTGCCGTTGCACCCCGCTCACCTCGGCCGGATCGCCCCGGACATACGCGAGAAGATCTTCCTCGAACAGGGGTACGGCGAACGCTTCGGCGTCGCCGACGACGCGCTGCGACCACTCGTGGCCGGCCTGCGCCCGCGCGAGCGGATCCTCGCCGAGTGCGACATCGTGCTGCTGCCCAAACCGATGCACGACGACATCGCCGAGCTCCGCGAGGGCCAGGTGCTGTGGGGGTGGCCGCACTGTGTGCAGGACGAGAAGATGACCCAGATCGGCATCGATCGACGGCTGACCCTGATCGCCTGGGAAGCCATGAACCACTGGACCTCAACGGGCGCCTTCAGCGTCCACGTGTTCCACAAGAACAACGAGCTCGCCGGATACTGCTCGGTGCTGCACGCCCTCCAGCTCGGCGGGCTGACCGGCCACTACGGCCGCCGCCTGCGCGCGGTGGTCATCAGCTTCGGTGCCACCGCGCGCGGGGCGGTCACCGGCCTGGGTGCCATGGGGGTCACCGACGTCACGGTGCTCACCCAGCGCGCCGCCGCGGCGGTGGCCTCACCGATGCCCTCGGTCGTGATGGCCCACTTTGAGGAGCAGGAGGACGATCCGTCGCGCCTGCGGGCAGTCACCGCGGCCGGTTCGATGCCGCTGGCGGAGTACCTGGCCGGGTTCGACGTCATCGTCAACTGCGTCCTCCAGGACACCGACGCACCGCTCATGTTCGTCACCGACGAGGAACTCGCCCTGTTCCGGCCGGGCACCTTCTTCGTCGACGTCGCCTGCGACGAGGGCATGGGCTTCGAATGGGCCCGCCCGACCACCTTCGGCGAGCCCATGCCCACGGTGGGAGCGGGCTGCCACTACTACGCGGTGGATCACAGCCCGTCCCACCTGTGGAACTCCGCCACCTGGGAGATCAGCGAGGCGCTCCTTCCCTACCTGCGCAAGGTCATGAGCGGCCCCGGGGCATGGGACACCGACATCACGGTGAGGAAGGCCATCGAGATCCGCGACGGCGTCGTCCAGAACCCGAAGATCCTCTCCTTCCAGCACCGGTCAGCCACCTACCCCCACCCGCCCGAGGACCCGGCGCCCGCTCTCGACTCGCTGCCGCACTCCGCCGGGCAGCCGGCCTGACACATCGCACCGTCAGTTGCCGCCGGCTGCCTTGAACATGTAGTTCTCGGACTTCTCGCGGCTGATGTTCCAGTACGAGACGAGGGGGTTGTCGTCGATGTTGAGGAAGTCGGCCTCGTCGGGCAGCGCGGCCTCGATCGGCCCGCTGTCCGCATCGGCGTTGGAGACGCGGCCCTGGAGGCTGACGGTCATCGTCTCCACGGCCTCGGTCGGCACGCCGATGCGGAAGAGGAGCATGCCCGCGTACGCCTTCTCGCCCGGCCCGATCGTGGCTCCCTTCATCTCGGACTCCATCGGGCCGACCTGGTCCTCACGCCCGTCGTCGAAGCGGACGACCGGGTAGCGGTAGAGGGCGCATTCCTTGTTCCCGGTGTTGGTGGCCGTGAGGAGGAGGTGCCGGGCCTGGTCATGTGCGTAGAGCGTCGTGGTGATCGAGATGTCGGCGGCGCGGCAGGTGGCGGTGGCGGTCCCGCCGCCTGTGCTGCCCGAACCGCCGGAGTTCCCCGAGCCGCCGCCTGAGTCCTGCGAGCTGTCGTCCGTGGCGGTGTCCTCGCCGCCCGTGCCGGCGTTCTCGCCGTCCGAGCCGGTGTCCTCGCCGCCGGGCTGGGTGGAGACGGTCGCGCTCGGAGTGGCGGACGGGGTGGTGCCTGTGCCGTTGTTCGTGCCGCCCGGCTCGCAGGCCGTGGCGGAGAGGAGGGCGGTGAGGGCCGCGGCTCCCAGGGCGTGGGCCTTCCAGCCCCTGTGTGCGGTACGCATGGTGATCCCCCGTGTGCAGTCGTTGACCGGCACCCCGGTTGTCCGCCGCGTCTGTGGGACTCGACGACTTCCCGTGTGCACCGGTGCATCGACAGCAAGCTAGCCGGAAGGGCCGGTCCCTCTCGCCCAACGAGGGGTTGAACCGCGCCTGCAACCACAGTGGTCGTCGGTGTACCACCAGGGGTGTAGTGCGGTCAGGTCTCGGTCCGCATCCGGAGCTCCGTCAGGGGGTCTCCGTACCCCAGGTCGCGGGGCCGCGGGAGATCAGTCCGGTCTCGTACGCGAAGACGACCGCCTGGGCCCGGCTGTTCAGCATGAGCTTGCTCATGCAGCGGTGGACGTGTGTCTTGATGGTCGCCGTGCTGAGCACGAGTCGCTGGGCGATGTCGGAGTTGGACATGCCCGCTCCGACCAGCTCGAGGACCTCCAGCTCCCTGGGGGTCAGGTTCTCCAGCCCGGAGTGCGGCTCGGGTACGGCGGGGCGGGGGGTGTAGGTCTCGATGAGCCCTTTGATCACAGGGGCGCTGAACAGCATGTCGCCGGCGTGGACGGTGTCGATGGCGGCGAGCAGCCGCTCCGGCGGGGTGTCCTTGAGCAAGAAGCCGCAGGCGCCGACCTTCAGCGCGCCGTGGACGTACTCGTCGAGATCGAAGGTCGTCAGGACGAGGATCTTGGGCGGCGGGGTCGACGCCTGGGAGAGGATCCGCTCGGTCGCGGTGATCCCGTTGACCCCCGGCATCCGGATGTCCATCAATATGACGTCTGGTCTGGTCCTCGCGGCCAGCTCGATCGCCTCCTCACCGTCCTGCGCCTCCCCGACGACCTCGATCCCCGGTGCGGCCCGCAGGAGCGCGACGAGTCCCGAACGGATGAGGAACTGGTCGTCTGCGACGAGCACTGTGGGCATGCGGGATTTCCCCTCCTCGCGGCTGTCCGGCCGGGGGCCGGGACACTTCCTCACCTGTCGCGGGCCACGGGAACGGTCGGTTCCACCTCGAACCCGCCCTGTGGGCCGGGGCCGGCGGTCACCGTCCCGCCGTAGATCCCGAAACGCTCGCGCATGCCGATCAAACCATGGGCGGCGGTCCCCGCGGTGGCGCCGGACAGAACCGGCTTCTGTCCGTCGTCGGTCACGTTCGAAGAGGTGCGGCCGCCGACCGCCCGGCTTCTTCCGGACGTTGGGGCTGTTGAGCAGGGCGCCGATGCCAAGGACGGAGATGAACAGGGGGTACCACGCGAGCGTCCAGCGTGTGAGCGGTGAGTCGAGCGAGGAGACGGGCGCGAGGAGGCGGGGCGTCGGCCCCTCGTTCTCCCCGCGCTTCCCTTCGCGCCTGGTCACACTGCCCGAGGCGACGGACACCGAGTATCCGTGAAGTCACGCAAATCGGTTACGTAAGATCGTCGTTCGGGAGGCCCCGACGGCCGTGTGGCCGGGGCGGTGAGGGGGGACGTGACTCCGCTGGTGAGCCGACGCGCCGAGTTGGAGCGCCTGGACGAGGTGCTCGACCGGACACTCGGAAGGGACGGCGCTTCGGCCGTCGTGGACCTCGCAGGGGCGGCGGGCATCGGGAAGAGCCGGCTCATGTCCGAGTTCTGCCGGCGGGCGCGGGACCGGGGGATGACGGTGCTGCGGGGCCGGGCCACGGAGTACGAACAGCACATCCCGTACCAGCCGTTCAACGACGCGCTCGCCGACCACGACCTGGAACTGACCGATCCGGACGGCGTCGGGGACGGGCGCCGTGGCGACCGGTTCGGGCTGCACCGGTCCGTCGCGAGGCTGCTCGCACGGATCGCGGGGGACGGGCCCGGGCTCGTCGTGGCCCTGGACGACCTGCACTGGGCGGACCCGGCGTCCCTGGAACTCGTCGACCACCTCGTCCGCCATCCCCCGCACGCCCCCGTCGTGATCGTCGTGGGCCGCCGGGACCGCCAGACCACGGCGTCCCTCGCCGCCGCCCTCGCCCGCGGCATCGACCTGGGTACGGTCCTCCGGCTGGACCTCGGACCGCTCAGCGAGCGCGCGTGCGTCGAGGTCCTGGCTCCCGGACTGGCCCCGGACATGCCGCCCGGCCGGGTCGCCGAGCTGTACGCCGCCAGCGACGGCAATCCGCTGTACTTCCTCGCCCTCCTTCAGGCCGGACAGACCGGACAGGACCCGGGGCACGGATCGCCACGGCACGTCACCGGGCTCGGCTCCGTCCTGCTGGACGAACTGACGCCGCTGACCCCCGCGCAGCGCCGTACGGCCGAGGCGGTGGCCGTCCTCGGCGACCACGGCACCGCCGCCCTGCTGGCCGTGGTCACCGGCCAGGAGCAGGCCGACGTCGACGCGGATCTGGAGGCGCTGGCCGGCCGGGATCTGCTGCGCCACGGTCCCGGCGGTCGGTGGACACTGCGCCACCCGGTACTGCGGGCACTTGTGCACGAGGGCACCGACCCGCTGTCGCGTGTCCGTCTGCACCGCCTGGCCGCGGCCGGACTGGCCGCCGCCGGCGCCCCCGCCACCGAACGCGCCCACCACGTCGAGCGGTCACTGACCGGCTGGGACCCGGAGGCCGTCGCCGTACTGGACGAAGCGGCCGAGCGGTACGCCACCACCGCGCCCGCGAGCAGTGCCCACTGGCTGGGCGTCGCCCTCGCCAACCTGCCCGACCATCCGCGACACACCACGCTGCGCCGCGATCTGATGCTGCGGCGGGCCCGCGCCCTGGGCGTCTGCGGAGGACTGAAGGAGAGCCGGGACCTGCTGCACGACGTGATCTCCATGTCGCCGCCGGGCGAGAGGGGGGCGGCGGGCGTGCGGGCCTCCGCCGTGACGCTGTGCGCACTGATGGAGCGTCAACTGGGGCGCTATGCCGAGGCGGTCGCGCTGCTCCGCCGTGAGCTCTCCCGAACGCCGGGCCCGCCTCCCGTCGAAGCCGTCGAACTCGGCCTGGAACTGGGCTCGTCCGCGCCGCACGCCACCGCCTACCCCGAGGTGCGGGCCGAGGTGGCCCGCACCCTCGACCTGGCCCGGTCGCTGGGCGACGAGGTCGCCGAGGCGGGAGCGCTCGCGATCTCCGCCCTCGGAGAGACGTACGAAGGCGAGATGTCCGCCGCGCGGGAGGCCACCGACCGGGCGGCGGCACTCGTCGACGCACTGACGGATCACGACCTCGCGCGACTGTGCGAGCCGCTGGCCCGCCTCGGCTGGGCGGAGGCGTTCCTGGAGCGGTACGCCGACGCCGAACGGCACGCCGACCGCGGCCTGGCCATCGCCCGGCGTGGCGGTCAGCTCCACGTCCTGCCGCACCTGCTGCTGTGCAAGGCGCAGGTCCACATACAGACCCTCCGGCTCGACTCGGCCGGGGAACTCGCGGACGAGGCCGAGACGATCGCCCGCGGCATCGGCAGCGACGAACTGCTCGTGTTCGTCCTCGCCAACAAGGCGTACGCCCAGATGTACGCGTGTCCGTCCGACGACCGGACCCCGTTGGCGGTGGCCGAGGAGGCCGTCGCGGCGGCCGGTACGCGCATGAACTGGTGGGCGTCCATCGCCTGGTGCATGCTCGGCCATGCGGCGATCCACGCCGGCGACCCGCAGCGCGCCCGGGCCGCCGTTCTCCGCGGGGGAGGCGATGACCTGGAGGGACTCCACCCGTCCATGCGCCCGCTCATCCTGGAGATCCTGGTGACCTCCGCCGTCATGACCGGCGACACGGACTCCGCCACGACGTGGGCGGAACGGGCCCGCGAGGAGGCGAAGCGACTGGACCTGTCGTCGCAGTGGGCCTCGGCCCTGCGCAGCACCGCCCACTGCCGGGTCGCCGACGGTGACACGGCGGCGGCGGCCGAGCTGTTCGAGGAGGCCGCGGAGGAGGCGGCTCGCGGGGGCGCGGTCCTGTGGGAGGCGTTCGGTCTGCTGCTCGGCGCGACCCTGACCGGCGCCGCAGGTCACCCGGACCGTGCCGGCGCCATGTGGGAACGTGCCCGGCAACTGGCCGCGACCGGCGGTGCCCGTCTGTTGACCGGGCTGGCGGACGAGATCCGCCCCGCCGTGTTCGGTACGTCGGCGGCCGGTGGCCTGTCCGCGGCCGGGAGGGCGTCTCTCACCCCTCGCGAACAGGAGATCGCCGCGCTGGTCGCCGAGGGGCTGACCACTCCCGCCATCGCGGCCCGGCTCTATCTCAGCCCCCGCACGGTCGAGTCCCACCTCGGCCGCATCTACCGCAAGACCGGCGTCACGTCGCGGGCCGCCCTCGCCGTCCTCCAGGCCCGCTCCGAGCTGGGCGACGGGACGAGCCGGGGTACGCGGACCGACTGAGGCGCGGTGACGGCCGCAAGGGGGCGCAGGTCTGGGAGCAGGAGCAACAGGGGCGGGGCGGGTCAGGCGTGAGGGGAGTGGTTGTCGGCCGAGTCCCAGTACGGGGCCCAGGTCGGGAAGGACTCGGGGAGTTGGCGGGCGCCCAGCGGGTCGCTGCCGTCGTTCACGCCGGTGCCGTTCGCGGGTCTGGTCAGTGCGTCGGCCAGGTACCAGCGGTGGAACTTCCGCCGCCGGAAGCACCACTCGCCGTCCACGCGCAGGTAGTCGTCCCAGTACTGCAGTTCCCCGACCTCCCACTGGCCCGTCGAGGGCCGTTCGAGCTGGTCCCGGCAGTAGACGACGCCTCGGGCACGGTCCGCGTCGTCGAAGTCCACGATGTGGTTGGTCACCTGGTGGATCGTGGTTCTCGAGGCCCGCATGGCCTCGGTGTACCAGCGATGCAGTGCCGCGCGGCCGAACTCCTCGCGTCCCACCCGCACGTCGGGCACGAACAGGTCCGCGACGGCGTCCATGTCCCGTGAGTCGAGTGCCAGCGCGTACCGGTAGGGGAGTTGGCGGATCTCGGCCAGCGACTCCATGCGGTCGAGCCGCTCCTCGACCGTCGTCGGCGTCCAGGGTCCAAGTCGGCCCATGCTCGTCTCCTCCCGGGTGCCGGCGCGTGTCGCCACCACGATCACAGCGCACTTACAGATGAATAAATTAACTCATTTGATGGGTCCATGGGTGAACTCGTTCGGGCCGCCGTCCGCATTCGACGGGTCAGGGCGTCAGGATGATCTTGCCGGGGGTGGTGCGGGAGGAGGATTCGGCCAGTTCCATCGCCGCGGCCGCCTCGGCCAGCGGGAAGCGGGCGGCGATCTGCGCGGTGAGCACGCCGTCGCGCAGCAGGTTGAGGACGTGGGTGAGGTCGGTGCGGGTCCGGGCCCGGAACGCCTCGCGCCTGGCCGAGTCCGGCTTGCCGGAGCCCGCCCAGATGTCGTAGAAGCTCGCGTGTCGGCCCGTGGGCAGGTGGTTCCAGAACGCCAGCTTGGCCAGCAGGGGCAGGAAGTCGAGCAGGACCGGGCGGGTGTCGTCGAGCGCGGCCGCGATGCTGTACGAGACCAGCGTGCCGGTGCGGTTGAGCAGTCGGTAGGAGAGGGTGACGCTCGCGCCGCCGAGGTGGTCGAACACGGCGTCCACGCCGTCGGGGGCCAGCGCGCGGACGCGGGCGGCCAGGTCGGGGTCGCGGTAGTCGATCGGCTCCACGCCGAGTGCGCGCAGCGCCTCGTGATGGCGTGGAGCTGCCGTGCCGATCACGTGGGCGCCGGCGTTCCGGGCGAGCTGGACCAGGATCGAGCCCACGCCCCCGGCGGCGCCCGTCACCAGGACGGTCTGCCCGGCCCGCACCTTCGCCTTGGTGTGGAGCATCTGGTAGGCGGTCAGGCCGTTGACGATCAGCGTCTCCGCCTCGTCCGGGTCGATGCCGTCGGGTACGTCCACCAGGTCGGCGGCGGCCAGCAGTACGGCCGTGGCCCAGCCGCCGGTCTTGGTCAGCGCGGCGACCCGGCGGCCGACGAGGGCGCGGTCCACGCCGGGGCCGACGGCCTCGACGACGCCCACGAGGTCGTAGCCGGGAACGAACGGGAAGGCGGGCTGGCCGTAGTAGCGGCCCCGGCGCATCGCGCTCTCCGCGAAGGACACCGCGGTCGACTCGACCCGCACCAGCGCCTGGCCGGCGGCGGGTGCCGGCAGTGAGCGCCATACCCGTCGCAGGCTGGTCGGGGCGACCTTGCCCGGCAGCACCATCTCGGCGGCGGTCGTGGTGCCCTCGGTGGTGGCGTCCAACTCGGTCATGGTCGACTCCTCAAGCAGTTGCGACCCTGCGTCGCTCTGTTAATGACCGTAACTATGTGTCTGGCCGTCAGGGATGTCAAGCGAAAGCGCTACGGGTCGTAACGGATGACGGGGGCTGCCCGAAGTTCGACGGGCCCTTACGATGTGACTATGACTAACCCACCGCAGACCATGAGCAGGCGCGAGCGGCTTCGGGCGCAGACCCTCCAGGAGATCGAGGACACGTCGTTCGCGATCATCGACGCGGACGGCGTCCACGCGCTGTCGATCGCGGCGCTGGCCCGGGGCATGGCGATGTCCGCACCGGCCGTCTACCGCTACTTCCCGTCGCGCGACGCGCTGGTGGCGCACCTGGTCACGCTCTCCTACCAGCAGCTCGTGGCGGCGATGAGCCAGGCGGTGGAAGGGAGCAGGCGGGCGCCCCGCGCGCGGGTACGGCTGCTGGTCGCCGCCTACCGTGACTGGGCCCTGCGGTACCGGCGGCGCTACGGGATGCTGTTCGGTGAGCAGGCCGGGGACCTGCCCGGCGACGTCACCGGACAGACCCCGCTGGACCAGGCGATGGCCCTGCTCATCGACCTGCTGACGGCCGTGCAGGGCACTTCGCCGGCCGACCGTGGCAGCGGCGACCGAACACTCGACGGCCAGCTTCGGCAGTGGGCCCGCTCCCAGCAGCGGCCGGACACCCCACCCCGCGCCGCCCGCGCCGCCATCCTGATCTGGTCGCGGGTGCACGGGATCGTGAGCCTCGAGCTCACCGGCGTCTTCGACAACCACCCCCTGGAGGCGCAGCGGCTGATCGATTCCGAGATCGACAGCGCCGTCCGGTCACTGGAACCGGACGACTCCTAGACCCTTGCTGGATCAGGCCGGCCTCGGCGGGGGTCCGGCACGGCGACGCTCACGAGGAGCCGCGCAGCGCGGTCCAGGTCTCATGGCCCACGATGCCGTCGGCGTCCAGTCCCTTGTCGCTCTGGAAGCCGCGCACCGCGGACTCCGTTCCGGGGCCGAATTCGCCGTCCACGCCGCTGCCTCCCACGCTGTAGCCGCGCTTCGTCAGCATGCACTGCACTTGCAGGACGTGTTCTCCGCTGTCCCCTGGGCGGGTGCGTCCGTTGCCGGAGTAGTAGGTGCAGTCGGAGATCCAGGGCGGGGTCGCGGGTTCCGAGGGTGTGTCGCTGGGGGTCGGAGTGACGTCGGTGGAGGTGCCGGCGGAGGCGGCCGGAGCGGAGGCGGCGTCGGGTCGGCCGCCGGTCGCGGCCCCGGAGACCTCGGGACGTGTCGGGTCGTGGTCCGGGCCGGTCGCGGTGCCGACGCTCTTGCCGGACGTGCCCTCGGCGGATGTCCCGTCCGAGGGTCCGGGCGTCGGAGCGGCCGTGGGATCGCCGGGTGCGGCGGCGAGCGAGGCCGTTCGGCCGGTCGCCGGGGAGTGGGCGGTGGCGGGGGCGTCCGGGCGGGTGAGGACGAAGGCCGTCACGGCCACCGCGCAGACGGCGATGCCGGCGGCGGCAATCAGCGCCGCCTTCCTCCGGGTCCGGGCACGGGGCTTTTCCGCCGGACGTAACGGCTCCGGAGAGGCCACCTCCGGCCGGGCGTCCGGGGCGCGTAAGCGGGCCTTCCGTTCGGCGGGGAGGCGGTGCAGCACCTCGTACGCCCGCTGCCGGGCCAGCACCTTGGCCCCCAGCGGCTCGGCCCAGCCGGCCGTCTCGGTGGGTGCCACGGCCCGTGCCCCGGCCGCCTCGACGAGGTCCTGCGGGGTGGGCCGGCGCCCGGGCTCCTTGGCCAGACAGGCGGACAGCAGCGAGCCGAGCTCCGCGTCCGCCGCCGATATCTCGCCGAGCAGCTCCGGATCCGGTTCCTCGAACGCCACCCGGTGCATCACGTCCACGCCCGTGCCGTCGCCGAACGGAGCCCGCCCCGCGGCCGCGTAGACCAGCGTTCCGGCCAGCGAGAACACATCCGACGCCGTGTCGGACCTGCCCGTCCGCAGGTGCTCCGGCGACATGTAGGCCGGAGTGCCGACCCGGTTGCCCGTACCGGTGATCGCGCTCGCGTCCACGGCCTTCGAGATGCCGAAGTCGATCACATGGGCGCCCCGGACGGACAGCAGGACGTTGGACGGCTTCAGGTCGCGGTGCACGATCTCCGCGGCGGCGAGGTCGGCGAGCGCACGCCCCAGTTCGGCCGTCAGCCGCCAGACCGTCGCCGTGTCGAGGGCGCCGTCCTCCCGTACGGCCTCCGTCAGATCGAGCCCCGGGATGTACTCGGTGGCCATCCACAGCACCGCGTCCCGGAACCCCGTGCCGCTCAGTCTCGGCGTGTGCGGGGTGCGGAGCCGGGCGTGCACCGACGCCTCGCGCTCGAAGCGGTGCCGGAACCTGGCGTCCTCCGCGTACTCCGGCCTGATCACCTTCAACGCGACCAGACCCGGGCTGCCGTCCACGGGACGGGCCAGATAGACCCGCCCCATACCGCCGCTGCCGAGCAGGGCCAGCGGCACATATGGGCCCACCTGCGCCGGGTCACCGGAGTGCAGGGGTGAGGCGCCGGTCCGCCGCAGCGCGGCGGCCTCGCTCGTCGCCGGTTCCGGCGGCACCGGCCGCAGTTCTGACACGGATCCCCCGAAATGCTTCACGTCGTACGCCAGTTCGCCACGAAGAGGAGACGAGGCTAACCCAGCGCTGCCGTAAGTTCCGGGGTTCCCGGCGCTTCCGGGTACCTCGATTCCGCGTGTTCTCACGGTCGAACAAGCGGGTCAGTTCAACGTGGCGTAGACGATGAGGTTGTTCACCGGGTGGCCCTGGGCGTCGAAGTCGCCGTCGCAGGTGATCAGTCGGAGCGCGTGGTCCTCGGTCGGGCCGTAGACCTTCTCGGTGGGGAAGGAGTTCTTGCTGACGCTCTCGGTGGCTGTGACGGTGAAGTGCGAGGCCTTCCCCCGGTCGTCGGTGACGGTGATGTCCGCGCCCTTGTCGATCTTCTTCAGGTCGTGGAACACGGCCTTGCCGAAGCGGGTGTCGTTGTGGCCGATGATGACGGCGGCACCGGCCTGACCGGGCACCGCACCTCCGGTGTACCAGCCGGCGGTCATCCCCTTCTCGGCCGGCGGGACCTCGACGGTCCTGTCCGCGTTGAGGCCGAGTTCCATCAGCGAGCTGCTCACCCCGATCGACGGGACGGCGACCCTGGCGGGGGCCGCGACCCGCCCGGCCCGCGGAGCTTCGGGGGAGGCGGTGCCCCTGGCGGCGGCGGGAGCGGGGTCGGCCGCGTCGTGGCCGGCCGGGGCGGGTGCCGTGGACGAGCAGCCGGTGAGTACGGCGAGGGTCAACGGGACGACGAGCGCGAGGCGGGCGAGGGCCGGCGGGGTGCCGTAGCGCCGTACCGGACGGGGTGCAGGGGACAAGGCGGGCTCCAGGGCAGGACCGGGTGAAGACGCGGTGGCGTCGCCCGGTGAGGGGCGACGCCACTGATGTGCGGGTCGAAGGTGTGGCGGCGGGTCAGCCGTTACGGCGCCCGGCCGCTCGGCGGCGCAGTACGAAGGTGCCGGCGCCGGCGAGCAGCAGTGCGCCGGTGGCCGAACCGACGAGGGGGGCGACGTCGCTGTCGTCCGCCGGGGCCTCGCCCGCGGCGACGCCGCCGCGCGGGGTGTCGTCCTTGCCCGATCCCGCCTTGATGGCCTCGAGCTTCTTGAGCTCCTCGGGCGACAGGCTCTTCGAGGCCGAGGCCCTCTTGGCGGCCTCGGCCCGCTTCCGGTCGGCGGCGGCCTTCTGCGAGGCGGTCGGCTTGTCGGTCGCGGACGCGGACGGCGCGGCGCTCGGGTCGTCGGCGACGGCGGCGGTGGCCGGCACGAGCAGCGCGCCGGCCGCGACGGCGGTCAGCACGGCGAGACGCAGGGTGAGATGGCGGGACATGTATCGCTCCAGTTCCGGCCCGGCCTTGGTGGTACCTGGATGCCTAGCCGCACCAGGTTCCGGGCATGGGGCAAGACTGGAGACAGCTTGTGAGGAAGCTGTCAGAAAGCCATGGTCGTCGCATGGTGGCCGGAAGCGGTGGAGCGGTCCGCGGCCGTACCTCTACGTCGTGTCGTCGCCGGGCTCCCGGGCCGTACCGCCGCCCGGTCCGCCGGCCGTGGTGTCGCCCGGCGAGGCCGGCAGGTGGAGGGTGAAGACCGAGCCCCGGCCCTCGACGCTCGTCACGCTCGCCGTCCCGCCGTGGGCCTCGGCGAGCTTCAGGACGATCGCCAGACCGAGGCCGCTGCCGCCGGTGCTCCGGTTGCGGGACTTCTCCGCCCGCCAGAAGCGGTCGAACACATGGGGAACGTCGTCGGCCGGGATACCGCTGCCGGTGTCGGCCACTTCCACGGCGACCGTCTCCGCGGCGGTGCCGGCGGCTGGGGCGGTCCCGGCAGCCCCGGCGGTCCCCGGGGCTTCGGTGTCCGTGGGACCGGGACCGGAGACGTACGAGCGCAGTGTCACCCGGCCGCCGGAGGACGTGTGACGTACCGCGTTGGAGACCAGGTTGCTGACGGCCTGGCGCAGCCGCACCGGGTCGGCGTCGAGCAGGGGCGGCGCGGGCGTGCCGGGTGGCGCCGCGGCGACCGACAGCGTGACGCCCGCGGTCTCCGCCAGCGCCTGGTGCGCCGCGACGACCTGGCCCAGCAGGTCGTCGACGCGTACGGGCTCCAGGTGCAGGCGCAACGCCCCCGCGTCGGCCGCCCCCAGGTCCTGGAGGTCGTCGATGATGTGCTGAAGCTGCACGGCCTCCTCCAGGAGCGAGGAGACGAACACCGGGTCCGGCTCGGCCAGACCGTCCTGCGCCGCCTCCAGCCAGCCACGGATGTTGCTCAGCGGGGTCCGCAGTTCGTGGGCGACGTCGCTGACCATCACCTTGCGCTGCTCCTCGAGCCGGGCGCGGTGCACGGCCATGTCGTTGAAGGCCGCCGCGAGCCGCCCGATCTCGTTGTCCGGGCCGACCGGCACGGGCACCGGGCCCAGACCGTCCCGCATCCGCTGGGCGGCGCCGGTGAGCGCGTGCAACGGACGTACCAGCCGGGCCCCGGCGATCATCGACGCGCCGACGGTGAGGGCGAGGACGAGAGCCGTGACGCCGGCGATGCGCGCGGTGTTGCCCGGCGAGAGGTCGAAACCCGGCACGCTGACGGCACCCGGGTCGTCGATGAACAGCAGCGCGGGCGCGGCGACATAGGAGGTGAGCTGTTCGCGGCGGGCGCTGCCGACACAGGAGGCGACGGCCCGGTCGTACGCGCTGTCGCGGGGCGCGGTCACACGCTCGGGGGCCTTGCGCGCCGCGGCCGCCTTCTGCTCGGCCGCCTTCTGCGCGGCGGTCCTCGCGAGGCCCGACTTCTCCTCGGCCAGGTCGTATCCGGTCCCGGAGTCCGCCGCGTCCTGCGCGTAGCCGCGGTCCCAGGACAGGTCCAGGTTCAGGTGCACGCCCGCGCGGCCCTGGCGTTTCAGGCAGGCGTCGGCCAGTCGGTCGAGGGCACGCAGCGCCTTCCGCTCGGTCGGGGTGGCTGCCGGCGGTTCGACAGCCAGGCACTTCAGTTCCATGAGGCGGTCGTTGTCGTTGCTCACGAACTGGATACGGGGCCGTCCGCTCGGGCTCTCGACGACGTCCGCGGCGATGCCCACCTTGCTCAGGCAGGCCATGCCCTCGGTGGTGATCCGCCGCAGCTGGGCCCGTTCGGTCGCGGGCAGCAGGAACGGCCCGACGGCGCGCGGATCGACGCGGTCCGTGCCGGCGGCGGCCTCAGGCACCAGCACGGGATCGACGGAGAGCGGGTCGACGACCGCCGAGGCCTGCGGGGGCAGCGGCGCGACGGACGAGGCGGCCGCGGAGCCGGCGCCGGAAGAGTCGAAGAGCGGCCGCCGGTCCTGGGTGGTCAGCACGATCCGGCGCTGGGACTGGCGGGCCAGCTTCCGCACGGTGGCGTCGGCGCCCTCCCAGCCGGGATGGGTGGCCGCGTACCCCAGCAGGGTGTTGTAGATCTTGGCGTCGGCGCTGAGGTTCTGACCCTGCTCCTGGCGGATCGCGCCGGAGGTCGTCTGTACGGCGAGCCAGGCGGTGGCGGCGACCGAGCAGGAGGCCACCAGCGCCGACACGGTCAGCAGCCGGCCGAGCAGGCTCCGGCGCAGCGGCAGCCGTACCCCCCGGTCACGACGACGCATGCCGTACGTTCCTCGTGGGGTCCGTCAGTTTGTACCCGACGCCGAAGACGGTGAGGAGCCGGTCCGGGCGCCGCGGGGCCCGTTCGATCTTCTTGCGCAGATGCATGACGTGCACGTCCACGGTGCGGCGGCTGATGTACTTGTCGAAGCCGTGCAGCTCCTCCAGGAGCCGCTGTCTGGTGAAGACCCGGTCGGGTTCCGCCGCCATCGCGGCGAGGATACGGAACTCGCCGGGCGTGCACTCGACCGGAGTCCCCTCGACCGACACCTCGTGCCGGGCCGGATCGACCCTGAGCGTGCCCACCGTCAACGCCTCGTCCTCCACGGCGGCGGGAGGCGGGACCGGGACGGGCCCGGCGGCACGCCGGTTGCGGCGCAGCAGGGTACGCACCCGGGCCACCAGCTCACGTGGGCTGAACGGCTTGGTCATGTAGTCGTCCGCGCCGAGGTCCAGACCGAGCAGCAGATCGTCCTCGGTACTGCGGGCCGTCAGCATCAGCACCGGCATCTCCCGGCGCTCGGCGCGCAGGATCCGCACCACGTCGAGGCCGTCGGCCCGGGGCATCATCACATCGAGGACGAGCAGGTCGGGCTCGCTGCGCCGCACCTCGTCGAGTGCCGCGCGTCCGTCCTCGACGACCGTGACCGTGTGCCCCTCGTGCTCCAGATAGCGGCGCACCAGTTCGGCCTGCTTCGCGTCGTCTTCGGCGACCATGATGTTTGCGTACACACGGAGGATCGTAACGAGCGTGTGTTCGGAGGCGCGGTAACTGGCCTTTCGGCGGCGGAAGTTCGACGCGAGTACGGCGGAGGACCGCGGGGGTCCGCGTGGAGCGGGCGGGACGGACGGGGGCTGGTCGAAGGGTGCGCGAAGGGGGCGGTCCGACGCCCCGGCCCGGTCGGGTCAGGCCTGGAACTCGGTGAGGTCGATGTGGTGGATGTGCAGCGGGAAGCCGTACACCGGGTGGGTCGTGTCGTGGTCCAGCGTCATGCCGAGCTTGCGGATGACGTTCTCGGAGGCGTCGTCGCCCGGCCGGCTGATGCTGATGACGCGATCGAGACCGCGGTCCTGGAGGGCGAACTCCAGCGTGGCCTGGGCGGCTTCGGACCCGTACCCCTGGCCCCAGAACTGTGAGCCGAGCTGCCAGCTGATCGCCACGGCGGGCAGCACCTCCGGCAGGAACTCGGGCACGGACAGGCCCACGCAGCCGGCCAGTTCGCCGGAGCCCAACAGCTCGACGGCGAAGAGACCGAAGCCCTCCTCGTCCCACTCCTCCTCCCACCGTTCGATGGCCTCGGCGGTCTGCTCCAGGTCGCGGACCGAACCGTCGTCGATCCAGCGCATGACCTGCTCGTCCGCGGTGATGTCCGCCATCGGCACGAGGTCGTCGTCGTCCCAGCGGCGGAGCAGGAGGCGGGGCGTGCGGATCTCGGTCATGGCGCCCATCCTGCCCAAGGTGAGGGCCTCACCCCTAATCGGCGCCCGCGGGCCGGGCGCTCGCACGGGCGGCGGACCGGATCGGGAGACGTGCCCCCGTGTCAAAATGGACGTGCCCTCCGCCGTTTCCCGTACTGACCCTTCGAGGTGCTCCGTGACCAAGCCCGTGGCCCGCGAGCCGATGCGACGCAATTCGCGGTCCAACCGGGCGCGCATCCTGGCCACGGCCCGCCAGGAACTGGGCCGGAACCCCGACGTCACCCTGGAGGAGCTGGCACGGGCCGCCGGGGTCGTACGACGCACGCTCTTCGGGCACTTTCCCGGGCGCGCGGCACTTCTGGAGGCCCTCGCCGAGGAGGCCGCGGACACCATCCGGGGCACGGTCGCGGCCGGGACGACGACGGAGCCCGCCGAGCGGGCGCTCGCGCACTTCGTGTTCTCCCTGTGGCCCGTGGGGGACCGCTACCGGATGCTCCTCGCACTGGCCCGGCGGGATCTCGGCGCCGAACGCGTCGCGGAGGTTCTGGCGCCGGCCCGCGAGCGGGCCACGGCCATCCTGGAGCGAGGGCAGCGCGACGGCGTCTTCCACTCGCATCTGCCGCCCGCGGTGCTGAGTGCCGGCCTGGAGGCCATGACGGTCGCCCTGCTGGAGGAGGTCAACACCGGGGCGCTGGTCGAGGACGACGGAAGCCGGGCCGCGGTCGCCACGCTCATCGCCGCCGGGGTGCCGGAGAAGCGGGCGAGCGCGGTGGTCGACGAGGTCGCATCGACGGCGGTCCCGGCCGCGACGCCGCCGACCACCGCCGACGCCTGAGCGGACCGTTGGCCCTCGTCCGGCTTTCGAAAAAGCGCTGCCGCCTACTTCTGCTCGCTGTCCTGCGAGTCGGCGTCCGTGTCGTCGCGGTCGCCCTCCGCCTGGGACGGGGTGGGGTGGGGTGGGGCGGGGTGGTCGGTGCGGTTTCGGGTATCGGGTTCGTCGGGCTCGCCCTCGGCCTGGGACGGGGTGTGGTCGCTCATCGTGCTGCCTCCTCCTGAAGGCGTCGGCCGGCGGTCGGTCCGAACGTCTTCGTGGTCTGGTACCGGTGCAGCTCCTCCAGCCTGCCCAGCTGGTCGTGGGCCCGTTCGAGCAGGCGGTCCAGCTGTCCGGCGTCGAGGCGTTCCTCGTGGTCGGTCAGGCGGCGCAGGGTCTCCCAGCAGGCGGCCTTGCCGGTCACGCCGGTGCGCAGCACCTCCAGCTCCACCAGCGGGGTGAGCGGCGAGCGGCGTACCAGACGGCCGTTGCTCTTCAGGCGGCCCGCCTTCTCGGCCAGGCTGCCCGCGACGACCTTGTACCGGCGTACGGGGATGTCGAGCCGGCGCATGATCTCCAGGAGGCTCGCCCGGTCCTCGGCGATCTCCTCGGCGAGTCGCCCCACGACCGCCGCGAGGGCCGGATCCGGCTCGGCCTCGGCCACGTACCGGACTCGCTCGACGCCCGCCGTGGCGCCGGCGAGGTGGTCGTTGAGGTAGATGCCCAGCAGATCGGTACGGGTGTCCTCCGTGTCCGGCTGGTCTTCCGGGCGGTCCTGCATCGGATGATCCCCTCGTCGTGACGGGCGGCCGGACGACGTCGAGCGGCGGCCCTCGACCGTGCGCCGTCATCCACCGTCGGCTGCCGTCGGCGCCTTCTGCGAGCTCGGGGCGCCCGTCGGTGGCGGTGGTGGACCCGCGGCTTCGGCCGTCGGATGGCTGGCACCGACCGAGTCACCCTTATCGGCCCCGCCACACCTCGGCCGCGCCACACCTCGGCGCTGCCGCACCTCGGCTCCGCCGTACCTCGGCCGCGCGCACCACCGGGCCGACTCGCGACCACAGGAAGGACCACAGCGCGTGGCGTAACTGCCCGAGCTCGTCCCGCGGCACGTCCAGGTGTTCGGCGTTCTCCGGGCACCCCGCGGAGGCGGCGGACGGCTGCGGCAGCGGGGCGGTGCGGTCGATCCGCATGACTGCGCGAGTCGCCTGCCCGGCGTCCGGCGTAGTACACATGTTCCGGGGAATGAGGAAAAACCGTGGAGACGGGTGTGAACTGCCGGGCTCGGGCAGGGGGAGTGGGGAGACGGAGTGGGTAACCGGTATCAGGCCCTGTCCGGGGCCGTCGCTGTGACCCCGGCACTGAGCGTGTCGCCGCTCACCGGGCGGAGCGGTCTGCGGGTGGCCGGAGAGGTCGGCCTCGCGACACAGGTGATCTGGGAGCGCGCGCTGGAGCGGGCCGTGCGCGAGGACGAAGACGTGTACCACTTGGAGTTGTCTGCCGTGACTTTCGTCGATGTCGCGGGCGCCGGTGCGCTCGCGGCCGCCGCTCAGCGGCTCGAGGACGGTCGGCGTATCGTGCTGAACCGGCCTCCGGCCACCCTGCAACGGGTACTGGAGATGTTCTGGCCCGAACTGGCGGCGATCGAGGTGTCGATGTCATGAGTGCCGCGGCGCACCCCTTCGAGGCCTTCGACTCCTCCGAGCCCGGCGTCCCGGGCGGCTCCGACCTGCCGAGCGACCCTGTCGAGCCGAGCGACTCCGCCGACCCCTTCCTCCATCCCGCCCTGTTCTACGAGGACGAGCGGGAGTACGTCGCCGGGACCGTCTCCTTCGTCCGGGCCGGCCTGGCGGCCGGCGACCCCGTGGCGGTGGCGGTGCCCGGGGAGAACCTCCGGCTCATCCAGGACGAGCTGGGCGACGCCGCCGACGGCGTGCGGTGGCTGGACATGCGGGAGGCCGGGCGCAACCCGGGCCGGATCATCCCCGGGGTGCTGCGCGCCTTCGCCGACGCCCAGCCGGCCGGCCGCCGGGCGCGGATCATCGGCGAGCCGATCTGGGCCGGCCGGACGGAGACCGAGTACCCGGCCTGCGTCCAGCACGAGGCCCTGATCAACGCGGCCTTCCGGGGCCGCACGGTCAGCATCCTGTGCCCCTACGACACCCGGCGCCTCGACCCCCGCGTGATCGCCGACGCCCACGCCACCCATCCCACCCTGGTCCTCTCCTCCGGGCTGGAGCAGGACAGCACCGCGTACGACCCCGCGGACGTCGTCGCCCGCTACAACGAGCCGCTGCCGCCCGTGACGGACGCGCTGTCGTTGTCGTACGACGCGGAGTCGCTCTCGCGGGCCCGGCACATCGCCACCGACGAGGGCGCCCGGCTCGGGCTCGCGGGCACCCGGCTGCAGGACCTGACGCTGGTCACCGCGGAGCTGACCACCAACAGCGTGGTGCACGGCGGCGGTTCGGGCACGCTGCGGGTGTGGGCCGAGGACGGGTACGTGCTGTGCGAGGTGCGCGACAAGGGGCGGCTCGCCGATCTGCTCGCCGGGCGCCGGCCCCCCGCCCGTGACCAGCGGGGCGGCCGCGGGCTGCTCCTGGTCAACCTGGTGACCGACCTGGTGCGCGTGCACACGGACGAGGACGGCACCACCGTGAGGTGCTGGTTCGCCCGCTGACAGCCCGACTCGCGGGGGCCCGACTCGTGCCGGCGGGGACGCCGGCCGGCCCCGGTTCAGGTGGACAGCGGGGTCAGTACCAGGGGCTCGATCCTGCCCTCCAGCATGGCGCCCAGGCCCTGCACGGCGCACACGTCGGGCCGTTCGGCGATGTGCACCGGCATGCCGGTGGCGTGCCGCAGCATCTGGTCGAGGCCGGGGAGCAGGGCGCTGCCGCCGACCATCATGATCCCGCGGTCGGCGAGGTCGGCCACCAGGTCGGGCGGGCAGTCCCGCAGCACTCTGCCGATGCCGTCGAGTACGGCGGTCAGCGGGGTCTCGATGGCGTCGCGGACGGCGGCGGTGTCGACCCGCACCGAACGGGCGAGGCCGGTGGCCACGTCCCGCCCGTGGATCTCCGTGGAGGCGGGGCCCAGCGGGGTGAGCCCGTTGCCGGAGAGGGCGAGTTGCAGCGGCCGTACGGACTGGCTGGGCAGCATCAGTTCGTGTTCGTGGCGCAGGTGCTGCACGATCGCGTGGTCGACGGCCTCGCCGCCGACGGGGATGCGTTCGGCGGTCACGATGGACCCGAGGGACAGGACGGCGACCTGGGTCGCGGCAGCCCCGCACACCATGATCATGGTGGCCTCGGGGCGCTCGACGGGCAGTCCGCAGCCGACGGCGGCGGCGATCAGGGTGTCGACGAGCTCGACCCGGCGCGCTCCGAGTCCGACGAGCGTCTCGATCGCGGCGCGCTGGGCCAGCGGGTCGGCGTCGTGCGGGGTGCAGGCGGCCGCCCGCAGCCGGGGCTTGCGGCGCAGCGAGCGGCGGATCTTGTCGCCGAGCAGGTGGCGCAGCATGCGCTGCGCCATCTCGATGTCGACGACCGTGCCGCCGGAGACGGGCCTCACCACGCGGATGTAGTGGGGCGTGCGCCCGGTCATCTTCTCGGCGAACTCGCCCACCGCGATCAGCGCGCCGGTACGGGTGTTCACGGCGGCGGCCGACGGCTGGTCGACGACGAGCCCGGCGCCCTTCACGTACACCCGTGTCCTCGCCGCTCCCAGGTCGACGGCGAAGTGGCAGCGGCGCAGCTGTTCCAGACTGGCGGTCATGGCAGGTCCTCCCGAGTGCGCAGACCGTGGGGGCCGCCGAGCGGCGGGCCTCTTGGGAATCGTGCGGGGGCGGGGAGACGGGCGCGCGCTGAGGAGGGCCGGGCGGGGGGCCGCTGAATGGGGGCTTTGCCTGCCGTATCCCTTGTAAGGCTCAGGTAAAGGTCAAAGGGAACGGGCGGCTTCGAGCAGCGGAGCCAGCGAGGGGACCGTGACCTCGCAGCCGGCCTCGCGCAGGCGCTGGTCGATGGTGGGATTGCGGGCGAGGCCGATGAAGTGCACGCCGAGCTGCTGGGCGGCGGTGAGTTCGGCGACCGTGGAGCCGATCAGTACACCCGTCGGCGCCGGCACGCCGGGCGAACGCAGGGCGCGCAGCAGGCAGTCGGGGTGGGGCATCAGCAGTTCCAGGTTCTCGCTGCGGGCGTGGATGCCGTCCAGCGGGAGCCGGTAGGGCTCCAGATAGCGTTGTACGGCCTGTTCGCAGACGTCCGTGACCACGGCGACCCGGCGCCCGGAGTGGTGCAGCGTGCGGACGAGGGCGATGGAGTTGTGGGTCGTGGGCGCGTCCGGGACGGCCGTCAGTTCCAGTTGGTCGAGGCGATCCCGCAGGAGGGGCGCGAGGTCGTCGTGGGCGAAGGCGCGGAGCACCTCCAGCGGGTGCACGAACACCTCACGCCCCGTCGGCCCGTCCTTCGAGGCCCGGTGTTCGGCGGCGACGGCGAGCAGGTCGAGGGCGGCCTCGCGTGCGGCGTGGGCCGAGAACAGGCGGGTGACGGGCCCGTCGAAGCCGAGCAGCACGGCCTCGGCGTCGGCGAGGAGGTCCGACGGCGGGCGCGGTGAGGGAGCCGACCGCTGCGGCGCCGGTGGCGGTGCCCCCTCCGTGGTCAGCTGGACCGCGTAGGTCACCGACAGGCCCGGTACCGGCCATTTGCCCAGCCCCGCGTTCACCGACCGCTGGGCCGCGCCCGCGCGGCGCAGCGGATGGCGGCGGGTGATGCGCGCGGCCGCCTCCAGCAGATGGTCGAGCAGCCGCTCGGAGACCCGGGTGGTCTCGCTCCGGACGAAGGCGACCGGATCGTCCACGTGCCAGGACAGCTCGACCGCGGCGGCGAAGGCGCCCTTGCCGGAACTCGGCAGGGACACGCTGTGGAAGGCCTGGTGGGTGGTGAGGTCGACCTCGTAGTACGTGGTCGGCCGCGGCGGCCGGATGCCGTGCGGCTGGGCGGGGTTGAGCAGCGTGAGCGGGCCGTCGGGCTGGGTGTGGACGATGGCGGTGCGGCCGGGTGCGGGGATGCCCAGGGCGCCGAGATCGTGACTGATGTAGGGACCCCGCACCAGGTCCCGTTCCTCGGCGTCCGGGCCGGAGTCCGACAGCGGGCAGTACCAGGCGACCGGCGGGCCGTCCGGCGCGTCGTGGTGCAGCGGCTGGAAGCGCGGCGAGGCGAGGGCGGCGGAACTGGCGGCGAACTCCTCGTACCAGGCGGGGGAGACGACCACCACGACGTCGGCGGCCGACCGCTCCCGCACCGCGAGCACCTCCGGCGGTACGGCGGGGTCCTCCGTGTCGTCGGCGAACAGCGGCGTGTGCCAGAACGTCACCCGGAACCGCGGCGGGTCCGGCAGCCCGGCCAGGGCCTCGACGAGCCCCCGCATGACCGCCACCAGCACGGGCAGGACGTAGGCGCCGGGCTCGGCGAGCACGACGTAGCCGTTGTCGCGGACGTGGATCTCGCGGGGGGTGAGGGCGGCCCGGTCGAGGATCTGGTGCACCGCGTATTCGAGGGTGATCCGGGCCTCGGGACGGCCGGTGAGGTCGTCGGCCTCGAAGACGACGACCGGGCGCAGCTGCCCGGCCGGGGCGGGCCGGGGGGCGGGCGGTCCTCCCTCGCGTGCGAGGGCGTGCAGACGGCGGAAGTCCTCGCGGTCCGGATACTCCTGGACCAGGCCGGTCAGGTCCGCCGCCGCCTGCTCGAACCGGCGCAGTTCCAGGTCGAGTTCGGCGCGGGTGGCGCAGAGGGAGAGACGGAGCCGGAGCAGCCGGGTGCGGGCGGTGTCCGCGGCCGGACCGGGGACGCCGTCGAGGGCAGGCCCGCGCCAGAGGCCGAGGGCCTCGCCCACGTGGGCGCGGGCGGCCTCGGTGTTCCCCGCGGCGCGCTCCGCCTCGGCCCGCTCGGCGAGTTGCCGGCAGTGCGGTACGTCCACGAAGTCCGCGCTGGTGTGCAGGGCGTAGCCGTCGGGAAGGGCGGCCAGGACACCGGGGCCCAGGGCGTTGCGCAGCCGGGACGCGTAGGTGCCCAGGAGGCCGGCGGATCGGTCCGGGGCCGCCGCCGCCCGGCCCCAGATCCCCTCGGTGAGCTCCGCACGCGTCACCGTGCGGCCGTGCCGCAGCAGGAGCATGCACAGCATGGCCTGTTCCTGCGGGGAGCCGGTGGCGACGGGGTGGCCGGTGCCCCGGCTGACGGAGGGCGGGCCGAGGAGGGTGTAGCGGAGCGGGGTGTGGGCGGATCGGGCCAGGGAGAGGGGGCCGGGATCGCGCAGGTCGTGCAGGTTCTGCTGGAGCTGATCGGCGGGGTCCGGGGACATCAACCGGTTGAGGATCCTCGCGTACGGGTTCCGCAGGCCGGCCGGAAGGGCGATGAGCCGGTCGGCGGTGACGCGCAGCCCGGACTTGGCCGGCACGCCCGACGCCAGGTGGAAGAGCAGCCCGCCGAGCGCCCGGAGATCGTCCCCCGGCCCGGCCCGCTCGTCTCCGAGGTCGAAGAGGGTCAGCTTGACCGTTCCGTCGGGCAGCAGCATCACGCGGGGCATGCCGAGGCCGCCGTGCGGGACGCCGGCCTCGTGCATGGCCTCCAGACCGCTCGCGAGCTGCGCGCCCAGCGACACCAGAAGCGGCGCCGGAAGCCGGTAACCACCGGTGGACGCGAGAGAGTTGAGGGGGATGCCGTCGAGGTGCTCCATGACGAGGTACCGGGTGTCGTCCTCGACTCCGTAGTCGTGGACGGCCACCACGTTCGGGTGGTCGAGGGCTGCCAGGGCCTCGGCGGCCCGGAGGAAGGCCCGGCGGCGCTCGGGGGTGCTCGGCGCGAGGTGGAGCCGTACCGCCACTGGCTCCCCCCGCTCGACGTCCTCGGCCCGCCACAGGGAACTGCTGCCGCCGCGCTGTTCCCCCAGCCGATAGCGGTCACGAAGCGCCGGACGCCGGTCCGGTGACTCCGGTGACTCCGGTGACTCCGGTGACTCCGGCGAGTCCGAAGAATCCGGGGAATCCTGGGAATCCAGCGAGTCCGGTGACGGACCCCCCAGCCGTTGTACGCTCTCCGGCCGAACCGTGGCGAACGCCTCGTCCGGCGTCCCTGTCTCCGTGCCGGACGCCGACGGGGTCGAGGCCCGGAACTCGCCGCGGGCCCGCCCGGCCCGGGTGTCGATCAACCCGCCCACCCGGTCGAGGAGTTCGGTGGTGCGGCTGCGGGCGGTGCGGGGCAGGCCGCGCAGCAGCAGGTCCCGTACGCCGGGCCGGAACGCGTAGGAGCCGGCCGGTCCGGGGACGCTGGTGAGCATGCCGCTGAGGATCACCTCGGCCAGGTGCCGGGGACGCGGGTCCGGCTCCAGGGCGGCGTGGACCAGACGCATGACCGGCAGGTCGGGGCGGCCCACCGCGAGGTGCCCGGCGAGGCGGAACGCCTCCGGGGAGGCGGTCGCGCGGAACCGGAGCACCAGTTCCTCGGCGGACAGCCGGCCTATGTCGGTGCGCTCGTCGGAGGCGGCGGGCGGACGGCCCAACAGGGCGACGGCGGACGGGAAGCCGCTGCCCCCGGGCGCCGCGAGCAGTGCGGCCCAGTTCGCCAGCCACCGCGGCCCCGGCTCCAGCACGGGAAGCGGGACCCGGCCTTCGGACCCGGCCTCCCGCTCGGCCAGGACGTCCCGCTCGTACGGCTCGAACGTGAGCGCCGCCGACGGAGCCGCCGGGTGAGGCGCCGTCAGCCGGCCCGGTGTCGTCGGCAGAGCGGTGTCCCGCCACAGGTGCTCGGGGAGCGGCTGTACGACGGCCAGGGGCATCCGGCGTGCCCAGCGGCGCAGGGTGTCGTACCAGAGGGTGCCCGCGGGACCCTCCCGCCACTGCGGGCCCATGCAGTCGCTGACCAGGAGGGTGACGGTACGGCCGTCGGCGGGGCTGTGCGCGCCCTGGCCGCGGACCGTGCCGTCGGGGCAGGCCCGGTACGGGGTCACCGTGCGGAAGACGCCCGACTGGGCCAGGGCGGTGTGCAGTTCGTGGATCAGGGGGCGCCAGACGGGCATCGTGGGCCCGTCGTCGTACACCAGGTTGAGGCGCAGCCAGCGCTCCCGCGCGGGACGCATGACCGGCAGCCACCACTCGGGGGCGGCGCCGAGGCGGGCGATGCGGTCGGCGGTGGCACGTTCGTCCAGTTCGTGGCCCTGGGGTGCGTCGACGCGGCGCTTGAGCGGACGCAGGGAACGTTGCAGCCCCAGGGGGTGGCGCAGCATCGGGGGCGCGGGGGCGAGCAGGGAGGTGTGGGGCCGGGCCGTGGCGTCGGGGGGCCGCTGGGCGGGCAGGTGCAGCGGGGCGCGGGGCGGCCGGGGCGGCGGGTCGTGCGGCTGCCCGGGCGGGGGTGTGGACCGGGCGTCGGCGGGCGGGGGCGGCGGCTGTTCGGCGGCTTCGGGCGGTCGTACGTCCTCGGGGCGGGGGTCCGGGGCGGGCGGCGCCGCGGGGTCGGCCGCCGGGGACTCCATGTGGCGGGCCAGCCACAGGAGTTCGGCGAGTTCCAGCGGGGTGGGGCGGACGCCCGAGCCCGCCTCGGCCAGGACCTGGGCGAGGCGGATCAGGGCTTCCGGGGAGCCGGGCCGCTCAGAAGGCATCGGCCTGCGGGGTCTCGCCCAGGTACGGCATCAGTTGTTCCGCCAGCTCGTCGAGGGACTCGGTGCCGAGGTCGGAGGAACGGGCCAGGTAGATCGCGTTGAGGAGCTGGTCGGTGGCCAGGTCGCCGCCGCCCACCCGGGACAGGAAGCGGGTGATCAGGGTCTGCGCGTAGGCGTCGGGCTCCTCGTCGAAGTGGGCGCGGACGATGGCGGCGAGGTGGCCGTCCTCGGGCTGCCGCAGGCGCAGGGTGACACAGCGGCGCAGGAAGGCGGGCGGGAACTCGCGCTCGCCGTTGCTGGTGAGGACGACGAACGGGAAGGCACGGCAGCGGACCCGGCCGCCGGCCACCGGGACCCGCTCGTCGGCGCCGTCGATCATCACCTCCGCCGTGGGGGTGCGGCGAGCGGTGCGGACCAGCTCCGGGATCTCGTACTGGCCCTCCTCCAGGACGTTGAGGAGGTCGTTCGGCAGGTCCAGGTCGCTCTTGTCGATCTCGTCGATGAGCAGGGCACGGGGACGGGCGTAGGGCAGGAGGGCGGTGCCCAGGGGGCCCAGCCGCAGATGGTCCTCGATGCCGGTCTCGGGGGTGCCGTCGGCGGTGCGCGCGGGGCTCTGGCGTGCCGCGTACAGCCGGGACAGCGGGTCGTACTGGTAGAGGCCGTCGTGCAGGGTGCTGCGGCTGGTGACGTTCCAGCGCAGCACCGGGCCGAGGCGCAGCTCGCGGGCGACGGCGTAGACCAGCGAGGACTTCCCGGTGCCGGGCGGGCCCGTCACCAGCAGCGGGCGGCGCAGGTAGAGCGCCGCGTTGACGAGCTGGACGGTCTGCGGTGTGGCCCGGTACGTCTCGGCGCGGTGGGTGCGGTCGGGTGAGGTGGCGGCGCCGTCGCCGTCCTGCG
Organism: Streptomyces sp. NBC_00289; assembly: GCF_041435115.1. Lineage (NCBI taxonomy): Bacteria > Bacillati > Actinomycetota > Actinomycetes > Kitasatosporales > Streptomycetaceae > Streptomyces > Streptomyces sp. NBC_00289. The sequence continues at coordinate 6,969,861 of NZ_CP108046.1, forward strand.
GCAGGCCGAGCACCGGGGTGCCCTCGAAGGCACGCCAGGGCGGAGGCGGGGGCAGCCGGCTGATGCCGTCGTGCGGCTCGCTGGTGCCGGTGTAGACGGGCCACAAGGGCATGGATCTTCTCTCCGTGGGGGCGGTCGGCTCGGCTCAGGCGACGGGTGAGTGGAGGCTGGCGGCGGGCTCCGGGAAACAGCGCGGGTCGTCCCACAGGAGCTGGAGGTCCTTCGCCCAGTGCCGGTCGGGTTCGTCGTCGGCCGCCGCGGTCTCCCGCAACGCCATGACGTGGCGCGGTAGTTCGGTGGGCGGGACGCCGGTGAGGGAGCCGGCGAGCTCGTCGAGGAACGTGGTGCCGGAGCAGGGGCCGCCGTGCCGGTCGGTGTCGGGGCAGCCGGTGCGCGGCCACAGCAGGACCGGCACCGGGGTGTTGAGGCCGACCTCGAAGTGCGGCTGGGCGGTGGCGGGCGGGAAGGCGAAACCCGCCAGGTCGGCGTCGTCGTCGCGCAGCCGCTTGCGCAGGCTCGGCGGCCGCTCCGGGACGCCGCAGTCGACGCGGTGCAGCCGCGCCCCGGGACAGGTGTCCAGCTTCTGCCACTTCTTGGCCAGCTGGTGGCGCAGCCGGCCGCTGCGGTGCCGGGAGCGGTCCACGACGACGAGCGGATAGGCGCAGCCCAGCGGGGTGGAGTCGTCGACACCGCACTCCCAGTGCGCCACCGGTTCGTTCAGCCAGTCGCGGGGCAGCACGAACGTGATCAACTCGTCGGCGTCCGGCGCGAGCTGGGTGAACGCCTCGTCGATGCGCTCCTGGACGTACGTCCGTACGGCGCCGCGCGGCAGGCGGTGCGAGCCGACCCGGCGCCGCTGCCCGTCGCGGTACGCGGACACCTCGACGGTGACCTGGTCGGCACCGGCGCCGCTGTGGTCGAGCTCGACCAGGATCGGGGACCAGGAAGCGGCGGCGGGCGGCACCGGCCCCGCGTCCAGCGCCTCCCGGAGCCGGTCGGCGAACCGGGTCACCGCCTCACCCTCCGGAACCTCCCACTGCACGTACCCGGCCGCCGCCCCGAGCGAGGCGAAGCCGCCCTCCGGCAGCGGCGGTCCGAAAGGGCCCACGGCGTCGACGTACAGCCGGTTCGGATCGCAGTCCGCCCCCTCGGCCACCGCCCGGCGCACCAGCGTGTAGAGCCGGCGCACCGCGTCCGGACCGTGGTCGGGCGTGGGGACCAGGGCGCCCAGCTCGGGCCAGTGGCGGGCCATGACCTGGGTGGGCAGCATCCGGCCGACCCGGCCGTCCCGCGTGCCCGCGATCGTCGTCACCATGCCGACCACCCTGCCGTCCGCGAGGGCGACCGCCGCGCCGCTGAACCCCGGTGCCAGGGCCTGTCCGTGGGCCGTGGCGGCCTCCAGCTGTCGCCACTCGTCCGAGACCAGCGCGCCGGGCACGGCCTGGTACCGGGCGAGCATGCCCTCGTCGTAGCCCTGGGGAAAGCCGTACGCGACCAGGGTGGGCGCGGGTTCGCCGAGCTCGGCGCCGGGTGGCGCGAACGTGGCCGGTTCCAGGGGGACTTCGTGGTCCAGTTCGAGGACGGCCAGGTCGCCGGGGTCGGCCGCGTCGCCCGACCAGCCGCCGTGCACGGCGACGGTGGCGGACAGCGGGCCGAGCTCCCGGTGGTTCGGGAACGTCACCGTCACCGCCGACGTGTCGCTCCACCGGACGACGTGGGCGCAGGTGAGGACTCGGTGCGCGGAGATCAGGAAGCCCGCACCGACCTCGTTCCCGCAGACGATCCGGGCGTGCCAGGCTGCGTCGCTCATGACGGGCCGGCGGCCTCCGGCTCCGCCGTGGCGCGTCCCGGTGACCAGCTGAGCTTCACCACCAGATGGCCTTCCGCCGAACCTTTCGCGATGACCGCCCCGGCCTCCGCGCTCAGCTTCACGCCGAACTCCAGCTCCACGGAGTCCGGCTGGAGCGCGCCGTCCCGGAAGACGCGCAGCGCCGACTCGGCCGCCGCCCGGACGCCGTCCAGCGCACCCTCGAAGGTGCGCGTCGCCTGGAGGGGCGCGTCGCCGCGCGACACCATGCGGGCGCCGGGCTCCTCGTCGACGCCCTCCACGACGACCAGCGCGCCGTCCTCCGTCTTGAACTGCGTTAACCCGTCCATGAACCGGTTGCTCCCCCGTGCGGTTGACCAGTGCCGGGTGACTCCGGCGACCTCCATTGTTACGGACGGTGCTGGGTGGTGTCCCGGGTTCGCGCCCGCGGACCGTCCTGGGCCCGCGTGCCCGGGCCTCTCGGCCGGGCGGAAACCGGCCACCCCGCGTGGCGCTCGCGCACCCGGGTCCGTCTCACCCCACGTCACCGGTCATGACGCCCCGGATCACGCCCAGTTCCACCAGGTCCTGCGGACGGATGTGCAGGTGGTCCGCGGTCGCCTCCACCTCGTTGGGCGGCCGCTTGAGGATCGCGGCCGCCAGCTCGGGGGCGATGACGGAGAAGTAACTGTCGGATGTGGCCCAGGTGTTGCCCGGCGCCGCGAGGGCGAGGGCGCCGCCCGAGCCGCCCTCGCCGATCACCAGGGTGGTGACCGGTGTGCGTGCCGCCGCCACCGCGCCGAACAGGTCCGCGATCGCGGCGCCCGCACCCTGCCGCTCGGCCTCCGCGTCGTTGGCCGCGCCCGGGGTGTCCACCAGGGTCAGCACCGGGATGCCGAGCCGGTCCGCGAGGCGGATCAGCCGGGCGGCGGTGCGGTAGCCGGCGGGCCGGGTGGCGGACCCCGTCTGGGCGGCGTACGCGACGGTCCGCCCCTCGTGCTCGCCGAAACCGCAGAGCATCCCGGCGTCGGTGCCGCCGCACCGGTCGCCGTCGATCGCCTCCCGGTGGGTGAAGTAGGCGTCCAGGTACCGCTCGGCCCGCGGCCGCATGGAGGAGCGGGCACGCTGGACGGCCTCCCATCCGGTGGCGGGGAGGCCGGTGCCCGCGGTCGCTTCGCTCACCCCGGCGCCGAGTGCGGCCGGGGGCGGGGCCGGGGTGCGGGAGGGGGACGCCAGCAGCCGTAGCCAACGCCCCAGCGTCTTCCGGAGGTTCTCCGGCCGTACGACGGCGTCGGCCGCCCCCGCCGCCACCTGCGCCTCCGCCGTGTACGCGGCCGGGTCCGCGTCCGGCGGCCGGACCCGGGAACCCGCGAAGCCGACCTGGGCGCCGGGCAGGGCGAGGACGACGTCGGCGCCCGCGCCGAGTGTGGCCCAGCCGCCGCCCGTCGTCGGGTCGCGCAGCACCGCGAGCTGCGGGAGACCGGCCTCCCGGGTGAGGACGGACTGCCGTGCCACCCGCTGGAGCTGGGTGAGGGCCAGCATGCCCTCCTGCATCCGGCTGCCGCCGGTGGCGACCAACGGGACGACGGGCAGGCGGTGTTCACGGGCGTGGGTGTACGCCGCCTCCAGTCGGTCGCCGGTGCGTTCGCCGAGGGAGCCGCCCAGGAAGCCGAACTCGAAGGCGATCAGTACGGCCCGGGTGCCCCCGACGTCCGCCGTGCCGCAGACGACGGACTCCGTCTCGCCGGTGCGCCCGGCCGCGCGGGTGCGGGAGGCGTCGTAGCCCGGCCAGGAGAGCGGGCCGTCGGGCCCGGAGTCCCGTGCGGGGTACGGGAGTTCGGCGAAGGTCGAGTCGTCGGTGACGAGGGCGAGGATCTCGCGGGCGGAGTGGCGGTCAGTCATGGCTCAGCGCCCGCTTCACGATCTTGCCCATGTCGTTGCGGGGGAGGGCGTCGAGATGGTGGACGACCCGGGGCCGCTTGTGCGGGGCGAGACGGCCGGCCACATGGTCAGCCAACTCCGCGGCCGACGGCGGTTTCTCCGGGTCCTCCGGGACGATCCAGGCGACGATCCGCTCACCCAGGTCGGCGTCCGGCTCACCGGTGACGGCGGCCTCCCGCACCCCCGGATGCTCCAGGAGCGCGTTCTCGATCTCACCTGCCCCGATCTTGTAACCCCCGCTCTTGATCAGGTCGGTGGCCTTGCGGCCGACGATCCGGACGTATCCGTCGGGATCGCGCACCGCCATGTCCCCGGTGCGGAACCAGCCGTCGGCGGTGAAGGCGGCCGTCGTCGCGTCGGGCCGGTTGAGGTACCCGGTGAACAGGTTGGGCCCGCGCACCTGGATCTCGCCCACCGTCTCGCCGTCGTACGACGTGATCGGCGCCCCGTCCTCCTCCACCAGCCGCAGCTCCACGCCGGGCAGCGGCACGCCCACGGTGCCGGCACGGGGCTCCCCGTCGGCGCGGACGCTGGTGTTCATGAGGGTCTCCGTCATGCCGTACCGCTCGATCACCCGCCGTCCGGTCGCCGCCGTGATGCGTTCGTGGTCGTGCACCGGCAGGGCGGCCGACCCGGAGACGAGCAGGCGCGCGCGGCCCAGCGCGGCCGCCAACTCCGGCTCCGAGGACAGGGCTTGGGCGATCCGGTGGTACATCGTCGGCACCCCGAACAGCATGGTCGCGCCCGCGTTCAGCTCGCGCGCCACGCCCTCGGTGTCGAACCGGCCCAGATGACGTACCGAACCGCCGCGCCGCAGCGGGCCGAGGACGCCCAGCACCAGGCCGTGCACATGGAACAGCGGCAGCCCGTGCACGAGCACGTCGTCGCCGGTCCACTGCCAGGCGTCGGCGAGCGCGTCCAGGGTGGCGGCGACCGCCCGCCGGGGCAGGACGGCGCCCTTGGGCGGCCCGGTGGTGCCGGAGGTGTAGACGACCAGCGCGGGGTCCAGGTCGCCGGCGGTCCGGTCGTCGGGGATGGTACCGGTGGCCCGCACGTCCACGTCGACCCGTGCGAAGTCCCGCACAGCAGGCGGGAGTTCGTCGCCGGGGGCCGCCAGCACCGCCGTCGGTGCACTGTCGGACAGAATGTGCCCGAGCTCCTTCTCGCCCGACTTCGGGTTCAACGGCACGGCGGCCACCCCGGCGAGCAGCGCGCCGACGACCCCGACGGCCGTCTCCAGCGAGGGCGTCGCCCAGACGGCGACCCTCACCCGCTCCCGACTTCGCTCCTGCGGGGGGACCCCCGCGGCCCCGCGGACCCGGTCACCGACGGCCCCGGCCGCCGCCGCGAGCTGCGCGTAGGTCAGCGACCGATCGCCGAACCGCAGGGCCACCAGGTCACCCGGATCGCTGGTCAGGGCCGGAAAAAGGGAGGTCACGCGGCGCACTCCTCGAGGTCGGAACCTGGAACAACACACCGTTCCTACACCAGCGCGCGCGTTGTCCAACGCCGTCACGACTTGATCCTCGTCACGTCACGCTCAGGTCCGGCCCCGACGGGGGGTGCCGGTTTCTCGGCCGTCCCCCTGCGGAACGGCCGCGCACCACCCGTCCGCTCCGCAGGGGTCAGGTCGGGTCAGGCCGCCGTCTCCACCACGTCGGCCACCACGCAGGTGACGTTGTCCGGGCCGCCGGCCTCGTTCGCCGTGTCGGTCAGGGTGCGGGCCGCGTCGTCCGGTGCCGGGACGTCCGACAGGAGTTGCCGGATGCGGTCGTCGGGGACGACGTTCGACAGGCCGTCCGAGCACAGGAGGTAGCGGTCGCCGGGGCGGGCGTCGTGCAGGCGGAGGTCCGGAGGCGCCGAGGTGCCGTCGCCGGTCAGCGCCTTGAGGAGCAGGGCCGGCCGGGGGTGGGTCGCGGCCTCCGCCGCCGTCAGCCGGCCCTCGTCGATCATCGACTGGAGCACGGTGTGGTCGTGGGTGATCCGGAACAGCCCGCCCTCGCGCAGCAGATACGCGCGCGAGTCGCCGATGTGGACCAGCGCGAGCCCGGAGCCCGTCCACAGCAGGGCGGTCAGTGTGGTGCCCGCCTCGGTCTCACCCCGGGCCGCGTCCCGTACCGCCTCGGTCGCGCCCCGCACCGCGTCCTGGAGGACGTTGAGGACGTCCCCGGCCGGGAGTTCCCGTGTGTCCAGGAACCTCAGCGCCTCCACGGCGGCGCTGCTCGCGGGCCCGCCCGCGGGACCGTATCCGTCGGCGACGGCGAGCAGTCGCCCGCCCGCGTACGCCGTGTCCTGGTTGGCGGGGCGGACCCGGCCCCGGTCCGAGTGGGCGGAGTAGCGCAGTTCCAGCATGCTGGTGTCCTTCCTCGGTGCTGCCATCAGTTCATGGACGAGGAACGCGGCGAGATCCCGCCGGGCCGCCGTCTCCGCCTCGACCCGCGCCCAGTAGGCGCGGACCTCCCGGGCGGCGGCGGCCGGTTCGAGGGCGCAGACGTCACGGATGCGGGCCAGCGGCATCCCGAGCCGCCGCAGCCACGCCACCAGACGGGCCCGCTCCAGTTGCTCGACCGTGTAGTACCGGTATCCGGTGTCCGGGTCGACCCGCGTGGGCGGCAGCAGCTCCAGCTCGTCGTACAGCCGCAGCGCCTTGGGTGACAGCCGGGACGCTCTCGCGAAGGCGCCGATCGTCAGCCACTCCATGTGCACTCCGTCCTGTTCCGTGTTGGCCGTTCCCGGCGCCGCGGTTCCTCGCCACCGATGCTGGGGCTTCACCGAAGGGGAAGGTCAAACGGGTTGTCGTGGTTGCGGGGGCGGCGGTTAGCCTGCCGGGACACCCGGCCGTACGACCGACCCCGAATGGAGCCCCCGTGCCCCGAGTCGCCCTTGTCACCTACGACCCCCGCCCGGAGCCCAGCAGGGACGCGGACCTCCCCGTGCTGCTGCGGGCCCTGCGGGAGGCAGGGGCCGAGGCGGACGCGGTGTGCTGGGACGACGCCGACGCGGACTGGGCCGCCTACGACCTCGCCGTCATCCGCTCCACCTGGGACTACAGCTGGCGGGCGGCCGAGTTCGCGGCGTGGGCGGAGCGGTGCGGCAAGGCGACGCGGCTCGCGAACCCCGCCGGAGTGGTGCGCTGGAACACCGACAAGCGGTACGTCGGTGACCTCGCGGCGGCCGGGGTGCCCGTGGTCCCGACCCGCTACCTCGCCCCCGGCGACCCGGCCGACCTGCCGGACGACCACGAGTACGTCGTCAAGCCCACCTCCGGGGCGGGCGCCCGGTACGCCGCCCGCTACACGCCCGGGCAGCACGAGACGGCCGTACGGCACCTCGCGCGGATGCACGCGGAGGGGCTGACGGCGATGATCCAGCCGTACATGCGGAGCATCGACACCGGCGGCGAGCGGGCCCTGCAGTTCTTCGGCGGCCGGCTCCTGCACGCCAGCCGCAAACGGGCCGTCCTGTCCCCCGGCACGGCCTTCGACGCGGACAAGGTCGCCCACCCCGGCCTGGAGCGCTGGACCCCGGCCCCGGCCGAACTGGCCGTGGCGCGGGACGCCCTGGCCGCCGTACCGGACGCACCGGAGCTGCTGTACGCCCGCGTCGACCTCGTGGACGGGGAGGACGGCGCCCCGCGGGTGATGGAACTGGAGCTGGTCGAGCCGAACCTCTTCCTGTTCCTGCACCCGGACTCGGTGCCGGCGGTCGTCACCGCGATTCTGACGGCGGCTGCCCAGGGTCGGTGACGGAGTCGTCCGTGGAGTCGGTCGCGGGGACGGGGACGGGGCCGACCGCCGTGCGTTGCAGCAGCCCCCAGGTGAACTCGGCGGCGACCTTGCGCCGGACACCGTCCGCGTCCGGTGCCGTGAACGCCAGACCCCAGCGGGTCGGGGCCGTGCCCTCCAGGGGCCGGGCGGGAGCGAAGGCGCGGGCGGCCTCGTCGACCACGCAGGACCAGGGGGTCAGGTCCTCCAGGGTGCGCAATTCGGGGGCCGGGGCGCCCGGCGCGCGGACCAGCCACTCGTTCCAGACCACGCCGTTCGGCGCGACCAGCACCTCGAAGCGCAGATCCGGCCAGAGGGAGAGCGGCCACTGCCGGGCCTCGCACTCCAGGTCGCCGATCGTCCGGGCGGTCACCGACTCGGGCGGGCCGAGGACCGAGCGGTAGCGCGAGGCGGCCGCCCTCGCGCGCGGGGAACGGAGCATCGCCTGCCACCGCTTGTTCGCCTCACGCATGTCCGCGAGCGAGGCGCCGAGCCCGCGGCGGGCGTCGTCCACCAGGTCGGGGTTGTGGTCGGCCATGCGACGGAGCAGGACGAGTTGGAAATCGCGGGGAGTGAAGGGACCGGCGGTTCCGGCGGGGCGTTTCGCGGAGGGCGGCATGGGAACCATCGTCGCCCACGGCCCCTGGTCGCGCGCCGCCTCCCCTGGACGGGGCCCCGCTCCGTGGTGCTCCGTCCGGGTGCCTCGGCCGTGCCGGGACGGCGGCCACCCTCAGCCCTTCGACACCGGCGCGCCCTCCGGCTCGGCGGGGGCGCCCGGACGGCGGCCGTCCGGGAGGAAGAGCACCGAGTTGACGTAGCGCGGACGGCTGCGGAAGGGCAGGACGCGGCGCAGCAGGCCGGCGGACGCGACGTGCGCGGTGCGCGCCTGGTGGGCCTCCAGCGGGAAGCGGGCGAGCGGCACCCAGGTGTCGCCGGGCAGCACCCAGCCGGAGTACCCCAGCAGCGCGAGGTGGGTCACCACGGGGGCGATCGGCTGGATGCGGGCCTCCAGTTCGACGAAGAGGGCGGGGCGGTCGCGGGCCAGGAGTGCCGTCGCGCCCCGCAGCACCGCGAGCTCGCTGCCGTCCACGTCGATCTTGATGAAGCCGACGTCACGCAGTCCGAGGCCGTCGAGGGTGACGCGCGGGACCTGGAGCGCGTGGGCGTGGATGTCACGCCGGACCAGGGACGACACGCCCCGGTCGCCCGCGTCGCCCGGCGGCAGCCACAGGCGGGCCGTGCCGGGGCGGTCCGCGGCGGCGGCCTGGATCACGCGGACGTTCGCCGGGGCACCGGCAGTCAGCAGCCGCGCCAGATGGGGGACCGGTTCGACGGTCACTACCCGGCGGGCGCGCGCGGACAGGCGCCGGGTCCACGGGCCGTACCAGCCGCCGACGTCGACGGCCGTGCCGCAGTCGGCCGGGCACAGGTCGGCGAGCCGGGCCAGCTCCGGTTCGAACCGCGGGTAGACGGCCACGGCGGCCGCCGCCACCAGACGGTTCGGCAGCAGCCGGGCCACCCGGGCGGCCGGCGTGGTGCGGGCCGTCACGGGCTCATCCGTTTGAGGAGGTCCTCGTGTTCGTCGTCCGAGACCTGCTCCCCGGAGGAGGGCAGGAGTTGCGGGATGCCGTCGAGGATCGGGTAGCGGCGGCGCAGGCGCGGGTTGTAGAGGGCCTCGGCCGTGGCCGGTCCGTCGGGGTCGTCCGGTCCAGCCGGTCCAGCCGGTGTGTTCGGTTCGTCCGGGGCGAGGAGGTGCAGTGGTCCCTTGTCGAGCGGGCAGGCCAAAATCTTCAGCAGTGGGTCGTCCGGGTTCACGGTGGCGTCAACTCCTCGGTGACGGGGGCGGGTTCAGGCGCGGAGTCGTGCCTGGGCATGGCCAGCAGGACGGTCACGGCGAGCGCGGTGCCCGCCAGCCGCAGTGCCAGCCGCAGCGGGTCGTGCGGCAGCGCCTCGCCGAACGAGAGCGTGCCGAGCACCGCCGTGAACAGACAGGTCACCGTCGTGCACACGGGCACGATCAGGGAGGCCCGGCAGCGCTGCAGCGCCGCCTGCGACATGACCAGGCCGAACGCGCCGGTGAACAGCAGGAGGTACGGGTACGGGGAGCGGAGCACGGCAAGCAGCGCACCGGCCGGATCGCCGCCGCTCAGGTAGGTGGAGACGCCCTTGATGGCGAGCGAGCTGACGCCGTAGAGCAGGCCCACCGCCACGCCGTACTCCACCCCCGTGGTCGGCACCCGGTGGCGGTGCCGGGAGCGGCGCTCGGCCGCCCCGTACAGCCACACGCCCGCCGCCAGCGACGGCACGCAGACCAGCAGGATCAGCGGGTACGGGGCGTCGCGCCCCGCCGTGTCGGAGCCTTCCCGCAGGGACAGGACGACCATGAGCAGCGCGGCCAGGATCGCGGCCAGCGCGTACCGCTCCCGGCCGGTGGTCTCCTCGCCCAGCAACCGGGCGGAGAGCAGCACCAGCAGTACCAGGCCGGAGACGAAGATGCCCTGGGCGGCGGCGATCGGCAGCGTGCGGTAGACGGCGAGCTGCGCGCCGAAACCGGAGGCGAGAGCGAGTGACCCGCCGAGCCACAGGGGGCTGCGCAGCACGAGTCCGAGCAGCCGGGCGGGTTGCCGGATGCTGACTTCCGGCAGGGCCGCGAGCGCCCGTTTCTCCAGCACGAACCCGGTGCTGTAGAGCACGTTCGCCAGCAGGGCCGCGGTCACTCCCCACCACATGCGCCGGGCCCCCTAGGTCTTCCGTGCGTGCAGCAGCAGGATCGACGCGAGCTGCGGTCTGGCGCAGGCCAGCCGGTCGAGCGGGCGCAGCGGGCGCGGCACGCCGTGGAAGGGGGCCCCTTCGAGCCGTACGACCTCGAAGCCGGCCGCGGCGACGAACTCCCGCAGCGCGCGGGCCGTGTAGAGCCGCAGGTGCCCCACGACCTCCCGGCCCGGCCGGCCGTGGATCGCGCGCAGGCTGACCTCGGAGAAGACGGGCTGCACACCGGCCAGCAGCAGGGCGCGGTTGTACCAGGCGGCCAGGTTCGGCGTGGACAGCATGAGGTGGCCTCCCGGGCGCAGTACGCGGCGGAGTTCGTCGAGGGCGGCGTCCGGGTCGACGAGGTGCTCGATCACCTCGCTGAACAGCACGGCGTCCACCGAGCCGGATCCGAACGGCAGCCCCCCGCCCCCGAGTTCACCGCGCACCGCGTGCGCCAGGCGGGTCCGGGCGCGGCTGAGCGCGTCCTGCGACCAGTCGACGCCGACGAGGCGGTGGCCGGACAGCAGGGGGGCGGCGGTCGCGGCGGCGGTGCCGTCGCCGCAGCCGATGTCGAGAATCGTGCGCGGTGTCCGGCCGGCCGGGCCGAGGGCGGCGGCCAGCATGCGGGCCTGGCGGAGGCTGCGCGGGGTGCCGGAGGCGACGGGGACGGCCGGGTTCTCGTAGAAGTCGCGCAGTCCGGTGCGCCGGACGGGGGCGGTGGCCGTCACGGGGTCACCTCCGTCGCGTGCAGGTGGTGCTCGAACAGGTCCCTCAGGTGCGCGCCGTCGTCGGGTCCGAGCAGGGCGCACGACCAGCGCAGGGCGAGATGCAGCCGGCCGGCGGTGGAAGCGGTGGTGACGGTGAGGCCGCGGGGCATCCGGGCGGGGGCCGAGAACCACACCGCGAGCGCGCGGCCGGCCTCCTCGCCGAAGTCCAGCGCGTACGGGACGCGGCCGATGTTGCTGAGCAGCGTGGTGGACGTCCACGGCGCGGCCGCGCGACGCAGACCCCGGGTGAGCGCGGCCCGCCAGGCCACCGGGGTGACCGGGGTGGTGAGCAGGGCGGCGCCGTGCCCGAGCTGGGGACGGGGGAGGGCCTTGAGGGCGCGGGTACGGGTCGCCGTACGGCCCAGGAGCGCGGGCATGCCGTCCGGGGCGCCGGCCAACTCCTCAGGCGCGAAGGTGACTTCCACCAGGCGGGTGCCGTTGCCGATGGGCATGTCCGCGTCGCGCGGGCGGTCGTCCACGGGCATAGTGATGCGCAGGGGGCGGGGACGGGCGCCGTGTTCCCGGTTCCAGTGGGCGATCGTCAGCGCGGTGGTGACCATGAGCTGGTCGTTCACCGTGTACGGGGAGCCCTTGGGGCGGTGGGGGAGGGCGAGTTCGGTGACCAGGAGGCCGTTGCCCGGGATGGTCCCCGGGGTGCCGGGGGCGACCCGGGCGGGCGGCGACCAGTTGGACGGGGCGTCCACGGGTTCCTGGGGCGCGTCGGGAGGGCGTACGGGTGGTGCGGTGGGCGCGTTGTCCCTGCCGCCGTAGAGCTCCGCGGCCGTGGCCAGGACACGGAGGCAGGCCGGACCGTCGAGGGCGGTGTGGTTGATGGTGAGGAAGAGGACCGTGCCGTGCGGCCGTCGACCGGTCGCGCCGACGGCGGGCGGCCTCGTCGGTCCGCCACCGCCGGCCAGGCCCGTGGCCTCGTTGCCCGCCACCTCCACCACCTCGAGCCGTATCGGTGGTGACGTCGACAGGGGCGGTGCGCCGGTCAGTGCCCGTGTCCTCGCGTCCCGCAGGGCGTTCGGTCCCGGCGGTGCGAAGCGGATGACCTCCACGTCCGGCTCCGCCGTGAGTTCCCACTCGTAGCGGCGCCGGTACCAGGGGCCGGGTGCCTCGCGCATGAGGACGCGCGGGTGGCGGTGGAGGGCCTCGGTGAACGCCTTGCGGAGGCGGGGCGCGTCCAGCGGGCCGGGGAGGTGGATCTCGATGTGGACGGTCTCCGGCTCCTCCTCCTGCATGCAGTGCCGTGCCACCTCGTCCACCACCGGGAACGGAACACGTACCGGCTGCCCAGCCGCGGTCATACGCCCTCACCCCTCTCCTCCGGGCGCGGATACGGGTTCGGGTTCGGGTAGGGGCGCGAATCCGGGTGCGGGTACGGGTGCGGATCCGGCTTCCTCTCCGGCTCCGGTGCCGACCCGGGCCCAGGCTCGGGCGACGGCTCCCGCACGCTCACCACCGCCGCGAACAGGCCGATCAGCGCGAGGAGTTGAGCGGTGTGCCCGAACGCCCCGCCGCTCGCGGCCACCGGCTCCCCGGCCCCGGTCGCCGCCGCGATCCCCGCGCCGGCGAGGGCGGCGAGCGCGATCGGGACGAGCAGGGTGTGCCGCCGGTACGCGAGCAGGGCCAGGGCCGGTACCAGCAGGGCGAGCCATCCGGCGATCACCGCGCCCACCAGCGTGAGCGCCACCGTGCCGAGCCACAGGCCGGGCGGCGGCGGGAGCGGCTGCGGCTTGTCGGGGTTCGGGGCGCGCCGCCGCCACACGACCAGGCCCACCAGGACGACCAGGCCCGCTCCGCCGCCGATCAGCCCGGCCTTGTACGTCGTCGAGGGGTCGTAGGAGAGCTTGACCGTGCCGCCGGCTCCGGCCGGTATCCGCCAGCCCTGCTGCCAGCCGTCCAGCCGCAGCGGCGTGAGTTCCCGGCCGTTCAGTGTCGCCCGCCAGCCGTCGTTGTAGTTCTCGTACGTCGTCAGGTAGGTGGCCGGGCCCGAGCCGACGCTCAGCTCGCGGCGGTCGCCGAGCCAGTCCCGGACGCGCAGCTCACGGGCGCCCGGGGCGGGTTCGGTGAGCGTGCCGCGGGTCAGCGTGACGTCGGTGAGGGCCAGCGGGCCGGTGTCGCCGGCCTCCAGCCGGTGTGTGCCCGAGCCCAGCGACAACGCGCTGTCGGCGCGCCTGCCCTGGCAGACCGTCACCTCGACCCGGCGGCGTTCCGTGAGGTCCCGGACGGTCCCCCGCGCACCGGTCCGGTACAGCTTGCCGTCCACCGCCAGCACCGGGCCCTGCCCGCAGGGCAGCGAGAACCTCCGGGTGCCCTTCGGCTGCGGCGTGCGGTACTGGTCCTGGAGGGCGGGGAGGTACGCCTCCGTGAGGCCCACCGGGAGTTGCAGGTCCTCGTCCGCCACCGGGTTGTGCAGCGTCAGCGCGGCGGTCCTGGTGATCGTGATGTCCAGCCGGTCCGTGATGATCGGGTCGAAGCGGACCACGCCGTTCTCGTCGGCGCCGGCGATCGTGGCGCCGTCGGGGGAGCTGATGTGCACCTCGGTGGGGCGGGTCGACAGGCCGCCCGCCGGGGCCAGCACCACTTCGCCGATCGGCTGCCTGACGTCCCACCGCAGGTGGATCGTCGGGCGGTCGCCGGCGATCCAGGCCGTGGTCAGATCGCCGTCGGTGAGGTTGCGTGCCGACAGGCCGGCGCCGAGACCCGCCGTCGAGTCAGCGGTCGCGGTCACCCGGCTCCGCTGGTCGGGCGCGGCTTGGTAGAGCAGCTTGTCGAGGGCCTCGCCCGGCACCGGTACCGCGCTGGCCCGCACCTCGTACGTCCCCGCCGTGGCCGTCGAGAAGCGGCGGTGCAGGCCCGTCTCGGTGCCGGTCGGGGAGAGCCCGGTGGGGTCGGGCGTGCGGTGCAGGGAGACGAGGGTGGCTTCGGCGCCGGCCGCGTCGTCCGTGTCCGTGGGCAGTCGCAGCAGGCGGGTCACCTGCACGTCAGGCAGGCCGATCTCGGCGAAGCCCGCACCGGTCAGGCCGGAGCGGCGGGCCACCGAGTCGACGATCGTCAGCTTCATCCAACGTGTCTCACCAGGCGGCGACTTGATGGCCTGGGTCATGCCGTCGGGGCGGAGGAAACTCGTCGCCGTCCCCTTCTCCGTCTCCACCCGCACCCGGGTCGGCGCCGACCGCACGCTCTGCTGCGGCAGCGGGGTGACCTTGACCGACGACGGCATGTCGTACCCGCCGCCGGCGAAGGCGATCCGCAGCCACTGGCCGTTCGCCGAACCCGGCGCGCCCTCCGCCCACGCGGTGTCCGGGTCGCCGTCGAAGGCGTTCACCGGGTCGAACTGCGGCAGGTGGAACAGCCAGTTGCCGTAGGAGGACGCCGTGACGGAGCGGGCGCCGCGCAACTCGGCGACCGTCTGGTGGCCGATTCCCTCGGTGGGCAGGATCTGGTGCGGCTTCGCGCCCGCGTCCTGGGCGGCGTCCGGCGCGTTGCGCTCGTCGCGGGTGTACGGGTACGAGGTGTTCGCGCCGACCAGGCCGAACCGCGTGTCCGCTCGGCGCAGGCCGTCGCCGGCCACCTGGAGCGGCGGGGAGCCGACCCCGGGATGGTTGTCGCCGGTCAGCACCGTGGGACGGCCGCGGAGTTCGGAGGCCGGCGGCAGCAGCGCCTCCGGGCCACCGGAGACCACGGCGGTGTCGGCGACCGGCGCCAGCCCGGCCTGCCCCGGCCGTGGCGTGTCGGCGGGCGGCCGGTAGATCTCCACGGCACGCTGCCGCGGGTACAGGCCCTCGACCTGGAGCGGGGTGTCGTGGGCGATCCGGCCGCCGGTCATGACCGGGCCGAGGCCCTTCGTCCGGACGTAGCCGGACTGTTCCAGGGCCCGCTTCACGGTGGTGGTCGGGACGTAGCCGATCTGGTCGGGGTCGAGGTCGTTGCGGACGACGACGTAGTGGATGCCGGCCCGGCTCAGATAGTCCGCCAGCCCCGGAACCTGGCCGCCGCTCGCCAGGGCCTGCTCGACCGCGTCCATGGCCCGCCGGTTGCCCGGAGTGCCGAACGGCACGTAGTCGCGCTGCGCCCAGCGGGACTCGGCGAGGACGTCGAGGGGCTGGTCCACGGGCGAGCCCCAGGTGTAGAGGCCGTGGGCGGTGGCCGGGACGAGCAGGGCGCGGGAGTCGGGGGAGAACTTCTCCAGCCAGCCCGCGGTGGCCTGCCAGTACGTGGGGAGCTTCTGGAAGGAGCCCGGGTTCAGGATGGAGCCGTTGAGGTAGGGCCACAAAAGACCGGGCAGGATCACGACCGCCGCGACCAGCGGAGCGAACCGCCGGCCGCGCACCGCGCGTGCCCCGCGCGGCTCGGCCGCCACGCCCACCAGGTGGGCGAGGCCCAGAACCAGTGCGAGGGCCGTGCCCACCTGGAACTTGTAGATGTTGCGGAAGGGCACCAGCCAGCCGTCCAGCCAGTCCCGCACCACCCCGTGGAAGGGGGCACCGAAGGCGCCGCCGTACCCGGCGAGCAGGAGCAGCGCCGTCGTGAGGACGGTCAGCACCAGCCAGCGGCGCTCCGGCAGGTCCCGTCTGGCCAGGCCCGCGAGGCCCAGTCCCGCCGCGAGCGCCGAGCAGACGGTCACGATCACCGAGGACGCGACCGTCCAGCCGGCCGGCAGCCACGCCTCGCCGAAGTGCAGATAGGCGACCCAGTTCCCGGCGCCCCGCAGTGCCTCCGTCGCCGACATCGTCTCCGTCGTGGTCCGCGCGCTCTCCACGTACGGCAGGAAGTTCTCCCCGTACACACCGAGCAGCAGCAGCGGTATCCACCACCAGGCCGTCGCCACCAGCACGGCCGGCACCCACCAGGCGATCAGCTTGCGCGGCCGGGGGCCGGGCGGGCGGGAGAGGAGATGGAGGCCGACCGGGAGCAGGGCGGCGAGCGTCGAGCCCGCGTTGACGCCGCCCATGAACGGGACGACGAGCGCCGAACGCAGGGCCGCGACGCGGGCGCTGTACCGGTCGTCGGTCAGCGGCAGCAGCACCCACGGCAGGAAGGCGCCGGGCAGCGCCGCCGCCGAGGTCGAGCCGACGACGACGGTGAACACCGGCCACAGCGCGTACGCCACGGCGGCGAGCAGCCGGGAGGCGCCGCTGCCGATCCGCAGCCGCTCGGCCAGCCTGAGCGCCCCCCAGAAGGCGACCGAGACGACCAGTGACAGCCACAGCCGCTCCGCCAGCCACACCGGCAGATGCAGGGCCACCTCGCACAGCCAGTAGAACGGCAGCATCGGCCACAGATAGCCGGCGTACTGGTCCTGGATGCCGCCGAAGGAGCCCTGGTCGTGCCACAACTGGCCGAGGTCGGCAAGGAACCGCCCCGGGTCGACGGTGACGCCGAGCTTGGTGTCGAAGGTCTGCCGGCCCGGGTGCGCCGCCAGGAACAGCACGAACACCACGGCCCAGAAACCCAGCAGCCAGCGCCGGGACCGCGGGCCCTCCGGCGGGCCAACCATGACCGCGGTGGCGGGGACGGCTGACGGAGGAGGGGCCTGGACCGTGGACGTCGTCATGGTGGACACCGCCGGAGGATGAGGAGGAGGTTCCAGGTGGCCAGCTCGCGGATGCCGGGCGCCTTGACGACGGTCTCCACGAGGAACGGCCAGTAGCGGGAGCGCGCCGAGACGACCGTGACGTCGTCGCGGGCGCGCACCAGCCGCAGGGTGGGCCCGATGTGCACGGCGAACAGGTTCTCGCCGAGGGTGTGCTTGGCGGCCCTTCCGGTACGGCGCCGATAGCGGGCGCGGGCCCGCTCGGCACCCAGGTAGTGCCAGGGCGCCCACTCGTGACCGCCCCAGGGGGACAGCCAGTTGGTGAACGACACGTAGATCAGCCCGCCGGGCCGGGTCACCCGGGCCAGTTCGCTGAGGAAGGTCTGCGGGTCGGCCACGTGCTCGAGCACGTTGGAGGAGAAGGTGACGTCGGCGACCCCGTCGGGGAGGGGCAGCAGATAGCCGTCGGCGATCACCGTCCCGCCGGGCGGCTTCGGGCCGAGTTCCCGCGGGTCCGGCTCGAAGAGGTGGGCGTGGGCGCCGCGGCGCCGGAACTCCTCGGTGAAGCAGCCGCTGCCGCCGCCGACGTCCACCACGGTGCGGCCGGCGACCGGGCCGTCGTAGGACTCGACCTGGTCGACGGCGTCCCGGGCCAGCAGCGTGTAGCAGGACTCCGGGTCGTCCTGCTCGTGCAGGAAGGCGCGGAAGAGGGTGAGCGACCGGCGGAAGGAGGGGTCCTTCATGGGGCTCCGGCGCTGTGCGGCGTCCCGGAAGGGGCGCGGGGCCGTGGCGGGTGTCGCTCCGCCCCCGCTCCCGGCGTCGCCCGTGCGGGGGCACCCCCGCCGTGGGCGTGGTCGGACCCGCAGGCGCAGGACGGCGTCCTTGAGGCGGCGCGCGGGCATCATGGCGCCGGGTTCCGCACCGCCTCGGCGGCCACCGCGCGGAACTGTCCGACCGTACGGTCCCAGCGGTAGCGCGCCGCGCGCTCGCGGGCCGCCTTGCCCATCAGCTCGCGGCGGTGCGCGGACAGGGCGAGCGTGCACCAGGCCGCAGCGAAGGACGATTCGCCGTGGGCGAGGACCCCTGTCTCGCCGTCCGCCACGGAGTCACGCAGTCCGGGCACGTCGAAGGCGACGGCCGGGGTCTCGCGCGCGGCCGCCTCGGTGACCACCAGGCCCCAGCCCTCCACCGCCGAGGGATGCAGCAGCAGCCAGGCCGCGCACAGCAGACGGTGCTTCTCCGCCTCGGAGACATGGCCGGTGAACTCGACGCCGGGTCCGGCGAGCCGTTCGAGCCGCTCGCGTTCCGGCCCGTCGCCGACGATCAGCAGCCGGCCACCGGTCACCGGGCGGACCCGCTCCCACAGTCTGAGCAGGAGGTCGATCCGCTTGTACTCGACGAGCCTGCCCACCGCCAGGAACAGCGGCTCGGGCGAACGGTCCGCCCGGGGGCCCGGTTCCTCGACGCCGTTGTGCACGACGCGGATGCGCTCGCGTTCGACGCCGATCGCGCGCAGCGCCTGGGCCGTCGACGGCGACACGGCGACCAGCAGACGCCGGTGCCGGGTACCGGCCAGCGCCCAGTGTTCGAGTCTTCGGCCGATCCGGGCGGCCGGCGTCAGCGGACCGCCGAACCGCATCCGCCACAGGTCGGTGTGGACGTGGTTGACCAGGCACAGGGTCGGGCCGTGGTGCCACAGGGGCGCGAGGTACGGCATTCCGTCGCAGACCTCGACCAGCAGGTCGCAGTCGCCGACGCGGCGGCCGAAGGCGGAGCGGGCGCGCAGGTAGTGGCCCAGTTCGCCGCCCGCCGACACGACGCGGTAGGCGCGTTCGGGGACACCGTCCGGTCGGGTGGAACCGGCCGCCGGAAGGGCGGGGCCGCCGTGCAGCAGGGTCACCTGGTGACCGAGCCGGGTCAGGCCGTCGGCCAGCCGGTCGACCAGCAGCTCGGAGCCGCCGGCGGCCGGACTGCGCAGGTCACGATGGGCGAGAAAGACGATACGGCGCGGTGGGGGGAGCGCCGGAAGGTGCTGCGGCGCCCGGGGAAACGCGGCGCGCAGCGAAGACGGCACGTGCTGGGGCATGCGTGCTCCAACTCGTCTCGGGGTGCGGAACTCAGCGTGGGGGGACAGGGCACGGTGCGGAGTCGGGCGGACTCGCGGTGCGGATTTCTGTGGGGTGTCCGAGCTTTTCCTGGGAGGGGGATGTGGACCGGTTGTGTCCGGGTGGGATGGGACAGTTTTCGCCCACGGGTTCGTGACGGCTACTCACCGGCGTGACAAGTTCGGGCTTTGTTGTAGCTGACGTCACGTCACATCGTGAGCGTGGTCCCGGATGTCCCGGACGTTTCCGGACGCTTCCTCCCGCGTGCCACCAAAACGCTCCCCACGGTCGCCAGGACGAATCCGGTCACAGCGGCACCGATCGGCAACGTCTCGCTCACCATGCGCAGCTGACCGCTCTCGTCCTTCGCCAGCTCGACCTGGTCCTTCTGGGTGTCCTCGGTGAACGCGAGCTTCCGGCTGTCCAGCAGCACCACCGCGTCCTTCTTCGCGCCGGGGGCGCGCAGCGTGCGGCGCGGACCCACCTGCGCGTAGACCACACGGCCCGTGCGCTGGTCGACCACCAGCTCGATGCCGTGGTTGGAGTACCACTCCTCGGCCAGCACCTGCGGCCGGTTCGGCCGCTTGACGATGCTGCCCGGCACCAGCCGGGTGTCGATCCTCGTCGGGGCGACGGTCCCGGTGAACCGGTAACCCGTGTACCCCTGCACCTTCCTGGTACCCGCGTATCGCAGAGTGACCGTGGAACCGAGGGAATTGTCCCACCACTGGTAGGAGTGTCTGCGCACGTCGAACGGGAACTTCAGGTAGGCGTCGCCCTCGAAGTACGGGTTCTCGCGGCAGCAGTGCACCGGTTCGTTGGTGCGGCGGTCGGTGACCCAGCGGTTGGGGAAGAACTCCAGCGCGTCGTGCGGATCGGCCGCCGGCAGCGAGTCGTCCGTGTCGACGGTCGTCGTCACGTCCCACACCGCGCGCCCGCTGCGCTCGCTGTCCTCGACGTCCCCGCGGACCTGCTGCGTGACCGTGATCCGCCGGTCGTGCACGGTCTCGATCTCCGCGGTGTCGAAGTAACTGCCGGTGCCGGAGTAGACGGCGGTGGTGTCGATGTCGATGGGGTTCACCGCGGCGCGCGGCGTCACGTACCACGCGAGCAGCGGCGCCAGGACCAGCAGAAACGTGCCGAGACCCAGCAGTATCAGCGAAAGGGGTGAGGTTGTACGGCGCATCCGGGCACTCCAGGGCGTGGGATGACGGAGCTCGGGCCGCTCTATGGGCCGGGAACCGTAGGCGGCTCTTGACGGAGTGTCAATGTCTGCCGAGACTGGGGTCGACGGGCAGGGGCCGGGCGCCGGGGTGAGGACGACCTCCGTACAGAGAGGCTGACCCTGCGATGTCCAGACTGCTCGCCGTCGTACTCACCGTCGCGCTGGCCGCCGCCCTCGCCGTGGGTGCCGCGTTCGGTATCGTCGCCCTGCTCGAGGCCACGCCCGACCAGCCCGACACCCCCCTGATCACGTACGAGCAAGCAGACCAGGGGAGTTGAGCGGTGACGAGCCGCAACAGCGCCCCCGCGACCGACCAGGCGCCGCGCTCCCGCCCGCCGGCCGCCGCCCACCGCTCCGCCTGGCACGACGTGCCCCGCCTCCAGGTGCGCCGGTTCGCGGCGATCGCCATGGCCGAGGCGCCCGCGCTCGCCGAGGAGATCCTGCGCGAGATCCGCCGCGAGTACCCGCACCTGCCCGCGGTCCTCGACGAGTCGGGCGAGCCGATGGCACTGGTGGGCATCCGGCGAGCGATCGAGGTCTTCGTCCAGCACCTGGAGACCGCCGAGGGCCGCCCGACCGTACCGCCCGGCGTCTTCCAGGAGTTCGGCCGCGGCGAGGGCCTGGGCGGCCGCAGCCTCGACTCGCTCCAGGCCATCTACCGCATGGGCGTACGGCTGGCCTGGCGCCGCTTCGCCGAGATCGGACAGCGCGTCGAGATCCCGCCGCCGGCGATGTACGAACTGGTCGACGCGGGCTACGAGTACCTCGACGGCCTCGTCGACCAGTCCGTACGCGGCTACGCGGAGGCGGCCGCCCGGCAGGCCGGAGAACGGCTGCGGTTGCAGCGCCGGCTGACGGAACTGCTGCTCGCCGAACACCATCGGGGCGACCCCGCCGACGCGGTCACCGAACGGGCCGCCCGCATCGGCTGGACGCTGCCGCGGAAGGTCGCGGTGGGCGTGCTGCTGCGCCCGGCGCGGGAGGCGGTGGCGCCCGCGGTCGGGCAGGGCGTGCTGCTTGACCTGGAGTACGAGCGGCCCCGCATGGTCGTGCCCGAGCCGGACGCCGCCGGCCGCCCCGAACTGCTGCACCGGGCACTGACCGGCTGGGCGGGCGCCATCGGACCGCCGGTGCCGCTGGCCGACGCCGCGAAGTCGCTTCGGTGGGCCGAGGCGGCCGTTCACCTGATGGAGCGCGGGCTGCTGCCGGCCGGAGAGGTCCTGTACTGCACCGAGCACACCGAGGCGCTGGTGCTCCTCCAGCCCCAGGAGCTGATCGACGACCTGTCCCACCGCTGTCTGGCCCCGCTCACCCGCTGCGGGCCCACGCACGGGCGGCGGCTCGCGGAAACACTCCTCGCCTGGCTGGAGACGCGCGGCGGGGCGCCGGAGGTGGCCGCGCGGCTGGGCGTCCACCCGCAGACCGTCCGCTACCGCCTGCGCCAGATCCGCGAACTGTGGGGCGACGAGATCGACGACCCGGACCGCCGCTTCGAACTGGAACTGGTGCTCAGGGCCCAGCGGCTGCGCGGAACACTGGGGGACAGCCGGGGCTAGGCGGGCCGGTCGGCCCGGCCGGGCGTCACCGGTGGGGCGGCCACCCCCGTGCGAACCGGCCCAAAACCACCCCTGACTCACCCGGAGTCACAGGTGGTACACGCCAGCCCATTGCCCGGACATACCACTATGACTAGCCTGTGTTCGTCATGCCGATCGTCTGTTGAAATTTCGAACACAGACGCCTTAAACCCAAGGGAGGGGGCCGGTCGTGGGACGCCTAGTACCTGCCGTGACCCGGGCTCTCGACATTCTCGAGCTCTTCCTCGACGGGGACGGGACGCTCTCCGCCCCCGACATCGTGCGGCGGCTCCAGCTCCCGCGCACCACCGTGCACGAGCTGGTCACCACACTCGCCGCCCGGTCGTACATCGTCCAGGTGCCCGGTCAGCCCGGACGCTACCGGCTCGGAGTGCGCCCGTACCAGCTCGGCAGCCGTTACGCCGAGCAGCTCGACCTCGCCGCCGAGGGCCAGCAGGTCGCCCGCTCGGTCGCCGAGACCTGCGACGAGACGGTGCACGTCGCGATACTCGAGGGCACCGACGTCATCTACATCGCCAAGGTCGACTCCACCCACGCGGTGCGCATGGTGTCCGCGGCCGGCCGCCGGCTGCCCGCCCACTGCACCTCCGTCGGCAAGATGCTGCTCGCCTCGCTCCCGGCGCCGGAACTGACCGCCCGCATCCCGGACGACAGCACGCTGATCGCGATGACCCCGAACAGCATCACCGACCCGGGCGCGCTGCGCGAGGCCCTGGCCGAGATCCGTCAGCGGGGCATCGCGGTCGAGCGCCGCGAGTCCAACCCGGACGTCTCCTGCGTGGCCGCCCCGGTGCACGACCGCACCGGCCGGGTCGTCGCCGCGCTGTCCATCTCGGTACCCATGATCCGCTGGAGCGACGACCGCCGCATCGAGCTGGAGCAGCTCGCCGCCAAGGGCGCGGTCGAGCTGTCGGAGCGCCTCGGTCACCGGAGCGTGGGATGACCTACGAAGTGGCGATACGGGCCGAGGCGGCCCTCGGCGAGGGCCCGACCTGGGACGCGGTCGCCGGGCGGCTCCTGTGGATCGACATCCTCGGCTCCCGGGTGCACACCTACGACCCGGCGTCCGGCCGTCGCACGGTCCGGACGACCGACCAGCACGTGGGCGCGGCCAAGCCGCGCGCGGGCGGCGGGCTCGTCCTCAACCTCCGGGACGGGGTGGGCCTGCTCGACCCGGACGAATCCTTCCGGTGGCTGCACCGCGACCCCGTCCCCGGCCGCCGCGCCAACGACGCCGCCGTCGCGCCCGACGGCACGCTGTGGACCGGCACCATGCGCTACGACGAGGCACCGGGCGGCGGCACCCTCTCCCGCGTCACCGGCGACGGCTCGGTCGAGGTCGTCCTCGACGACGTGGCCGTCAGCAACGGCACGGGGTGGAGCCCCGACGGCCGGCTGATGTACTACATCGACTCGCCGACGCGCCGCGTCGACGTCTTCGACTTCGTGGACGGACGGCCCGTCGACCGGCGCCCGCTCGCGCGGATCGAGGACGGCGCGGGCTTCCCCGACGGACTCACCGTCGACGCCGACGGATGCGTGTGGGTGGCGCTGTGGGAGGGCGGCGCGGTGCGCCGCTACACCCCGGACGGCGAGCTGGACCGGGTGATCGACCTGCCGGTGCCACGGATCACCGCGTGCGCGTTCGGCGGCGCCGACCTCACCGACCTGTACATCACCACGGCCCGCACGGACCTCCGGTCCCCGCACCCGCTGGCGGGATCGGTGCTCGTACTCCCCGGAGCGGGCAAGGGCCTGACCCAGCCGCCTTTCACGGGCTGAACGCGGCACACCCCCCGACGCGGGGAGCCCCTTCGGCGACTGCGCGGCATCGGGTCGCGCGGCATCGGGTCACGCGGCCCCGGCGGGTGGGCGCCCACGACGACCGCGCGGCGCCGAGCCCCGGGTCCGCGCGTGCCTGTGACTGTCCAGCGGTGCCGGGCCGGCGAGGGGCTCCGGCCCGCCCGGGAGCGCCTACGGCGGTCCCGTCGCGCGGCATCGGATGTGCGCGGCCCCGGCGGGTGGGCGCCCAGGGCGGCCGCGCGGCGCCGAGCCCCGGGTGCCTGTGACTGCCCAGTGGTGCCGGGCCCCGAGGGGTTCCGGCCCGCCCGGGAGCGCCTACGGCGGTCGCGTCGCGCCGGGCCTCGCGGTCCCCGCCCGGTGCGCGCTTCCGGCGATCGCCCCCGCGAGTGCCTGTGACTGCCCCCCCGGTGCCGGGCCCCGTGGGCCTCGCGGTTTCCGCCCGGCGGGCGCCTACGGCGACCGCGTGGCGTCGGGCTTCGTGGACCCGGCGGGTGAGCGCCTGGGGCGCCGAGCTCCCGGCCCGCGAGGGCCTACGGCAAGCCCGCCGCCTTGCGTTCTTCCGGTGTCAGGGGTGGTTCCGACAGGGGTGGTTTGAGGGGGCCGAGCGCCGCGGCCAGCAGGACGCGCGGAGCGAGCAGTACCTCCGCTCCGCGCTCCAGCGACATCACGTCCGTCACCTTTCGGGCGATCCGCCCGTTGCCGGTGGCCGTGAGGGTCAGACGGTCGATGTAGGCCGCCAGCAGCCGCTCCCACCGGGAGGGTCCGTCCTGGGTCGCCCCGGGGAAGAACACGTCCTGGCCGACGGCGAGGTCCCACGCCGCCCCGGCCGGCCGGGCGACCGCCTTCTGCACCCGCCGCGACAGTCCGGGCGAACCCCAGCCATGACGCCGTACGACGTCCCGCAGAACCACCGCCTCCTGTGCCGCGACCGACATGCCGTGACCGTAGGCGGGGTTGAAGGCGGCCAGCGCGTCGCCGACGACGGCGAAGTTCTCCGGCCAGGCCGGCATCCGCTCGTAGAAGTGACGGCGGTTGGCGGTCGTGCGGGTGAACGCCACCTCGGGCACCGGCTCGGCGCGGTCCATCAGCTCGGCCAGGATCGGATGCCGTAGCTCCTCGCGCGCGTACCGGTCGAAGTCGGCGGGGTCGGCGGAGGGTTCGCCGCCGCGCGTGCCGAGCAGGGTGACCAGCCACTGTCCGTCCTCGACGGGCATGAGGACGCCACCGCGGCCGGGCTCGCCCGAGCGCGGATCGGCCATCACGGTGACCACCGGGAAGCCGTCCCTGGCCGCCTCCGGCGCCCGGTGCAGGCGGCTCGCGTACGCCAGACCCGAGTCGACCTCCCGCCGGTCGGGTTCGGGCAGCCCGAGCCCCGTCAGCCACCGCGCGGCACGGGACGTACGCCCGGTGGCGTCGACGACGAGACCGGCGACGAGGGTGCGTTCGGTGTCGTCGTGCGCCCGGATCCGGACTCCGGTGACGGCGGCGTCCGTACCCTCCAGGCCGAGCACCTCCGCCCGGTCGACCAGCTCCACCCGGTCGTCCGCGAGCACCTGGGCCCGCACGGTCGCGTCCAGCAGGTCCCGGCCGCACAGCAGCATGAAGTGCGACTCGGCCCAGCGCCGGTACCAGCCCTTCGGCGACAGAGCCACCATGTCGGTGGTGACCGGCAGCCGGTGCGCGCCCGCCTCCCGCAACCGCCCGGTGACACCGGGCAGCAGCTCCTCCAGCGCCCGCGCACCGCCCGACCACAGCTGGTGCACGTGCCGGGCCTGCGGCAGTCCCCGGCGCGGCTCCGGCCCGGCGGGCAGCGCGTCGCGCTCGACCACGACGACACGGTCGGCGACCGAGGTCAGGGCACGGGCGGCGAGCATGCCGGCGAGGGAGCCGCCGAGGACGACGGCGGTGGTGGGGCGGTCACTCATGTACGGGCACGCTCTCTGCGGGGGCGGCCGCACGGGTGCGCACCGCCGCGATCTCGTCGGGGTGGCGGAGGGCTCGGGACAGGGCCGCGATCTCCTGGAGCAGGTCCGTGGTGTCGGGGTCGCCGCAGCCGTCGCCGTCCGGCGCGCGCCGCCCGGCCTCCACCGCGTCCTGGACGGCCACGGCGGCCGCGAGCGCCTTCGCCCGGTCCGGCTCGAAGCCGAGGGCGAGCGCGGCGTCGTACGCCTGCCTGCGCCGGTCCTCGTCGAGATGCCGGGCCAGGGGCAGCAGGACGTCCCGGATGAACGTCTCCCTGCGGATCAGGCGCAGTTCGGGCGTGGCGTGCAGGACGAAGGGCACGCCGCCGCCGTCGACGGCCCGCATCAGCACGTACAGCGGCCGCAGTTGGTGGTGGGCGAGCCGGACGCGCCAGCGGTCGTGCAGGTACTGGCCGGCGTGCGGAAGGATGAAGCCCACGGCGATGAGGATGGCGGACAGACACGCCACCGGCGGGGCCAGGTCCGTGCTCAGCCAGTCCGGGGCGTGGCCGGTCCACCGGGCCACGACGGCGGTGAGCTTGGCGGCGTCGAAGACCAGGTTCATCGCGTAGCCGACGCCCAGCAGTTTCAGGCCCCAGCGCAGCCAGGCGTCGAGCCCGTCGGTGCGGACCCAGTTCCAGATCAGCCGGGAGGTGATCAGCACGGCCACCGTGTGCGCGAGCAGGTAGAGCAGGATCTCCTCGCGCATGAAGGGCGTCGAGGCGTAGTACGTGTCCAGGTCCCGGACCCGCTCGACGGGCGCGTCCGCGGCGGCGAACAGCACCCACAGGGCGACGATCACACCCGAGTACAGCGTGATCACCCACCGCATGGCTCGGCGGGTGGCGGCCGTGCGGTCGGACAGACCGTTGCGCCAGGCGATGATCAGCAGCAGACAGGACCCGCAGAAGGCGGTGAGCAGGGAGTACACCAGGGGAGCCGCGATGTTCGGCACGCCGGTGACCCGGTTGGTCCAGGCGATCGTGGTGGGGGCCGCGAACACGAACACGGAGCAGGCCAGCAGCAGCAGTCCGCCGACCGCGCGCAGCAACGGGTCCTTCCACAGCCTGATGATGGTGGGCAGCTTGATCACCAGGGCCGAGGTGAGGATCGCGGCCGGGATCCAGAAGGAGATGTAGAACTCGTCGAGGACTCCGGCGGGGCTGAGCGCCAGGCCGCCGAGACCGTGGGCGGCTGTCACCGGGTCGTCCCTCCGCGTCCGCGGTAGCCGAGGGCCCGCTGCAGCGGGTCGGGCGGCGGGTGTGCCGCTCCGCCGGACAGGAGGGCCCGGCAGGCGGTGGCCAGCCGGTGGCCGAAGTCGTCGGCCTCGGCCTCGTCCCGCTGGCGGGAGCCGTCCCGGGCGGCGACGGTCAGGGCGACGCCCTTCCAGTCCGGCTGGTCGGCGAGCGCGTGGGCGGCCGCCGTGCCGGCCCGGTGGTGATGGCCGTGTCCCGCGTGCATGTGCCACAACTCGTGTCCGAGGATGACCACTTGCTGTACGGCCTCGGCTCGCTCCTCGACGATGACCAGGTCGAAGTCCTGGAACTCCACCCACAGACCGGTCACTTCGATCTCGTCCGGGAACCGCTCGAAGCGCAGCTCGACGGGCCGTCCACCGCGGCGCGCGCTCATCTCCTCGCACAGCGCCCGGCACAACTCCCGTACGTCCGACGGTGGCCGGGGTCTCGCCCGCAGCGCCGCGGCGAGGTCGGCCGCGAGGCCACGCATCGCCGAGGCGCCCTGGGGGCGCCGCAGCGATGCGGCGATCCGGGCCGCCGTCACCCGCGCGCCCGCGATGTCCATCGCTTCCCCCGTTCACATCCACCGCCGCCCAGCAGGTCGTTCGAGAGTACGCGTCCGGATGTGTTCGCGTCATGTGATCCGGCGACCGTTGTTCAACGGGGAACGAACCCGAAACGATCACTGGGGGGACGGTAATCGGTCATCCGCCACACGCCGTTTTCCGCGCCGTCCGGGCACCCCGACTTCCGTCCGCCCCATTGACGTGCGGGCGCCGCGAAATCTACGGTCCGTTCGAAGTTGCGGGCAACACTCGAAATCTCGAACAGTTCCGGCCGTGCACGACCACGCACGACCACGCACGGCCAAGCAGGACCCGCACGCGAATCCGCATCCCCGAGACGAACCCGAACCCGAACCCCCCGGAAGGAAAAGATGCGCACCGCCCGCTTCACCCTCGACCCCGCCTTCACCGTCGGCGAGGTCAACCCCCGGCTCTTCGGTTCCTTCGTCGAACACCTCGGCCGCTGCGTCTACACGGGCGTCTTCGAGCCGGGCCACCCCGCCGCCGACGAGGCCGGTCTGCGCACGGACGTACTGGAGCTGGTCCGCGAACTCGGCGTCACCACCGTCC
Organism: Streptomyces sp. NBC_00289; assembly: GCF_041435115.1. NCBI lineage: Bacteria > Bacillati > Actinomycetota > Actinomycetes > Kitasatosporales > Streptomycetaceae > Streptomyces > Streptomyces sp. NBC_00289. The sequence continues at coordinate 6,997,499 of NZ_CP108046.1, forward strand.
GCTACCCCGGCGGCAACTTCGTCTCCGGCTACAAGTGGGAGGACTCCGTCGGCCCCGCCGAGGGCCGCCCCCGCCGCCTGGACCTGGCCTGGCGCTCCACGGAGACCAACCGCTTCGGCCTCTCCGAGTACATCGACTTCCTCAGGAAGGTCGGCCCCCAGGCCGAGCCCATGATGGCGGTCAACCTCGGCACCCGCGGCGTCGCCGAGGCACTGGAGCTCCAGGAGTACGCCAACCACCCCGGCGGCACCGCGCTCTCCGAACAGCGCGTCGCGCACGGCGACAAGGAGCCCTTCGGCATCCGCCTCTGGTGCCTCGGCAACGAGATGGACGGCCCCTGGCAGACCGGCCACAAGACCGCCGAGGAGTACGGCCGCGTCGCCGCCGAGACGGCCCGCGCCATGCGCCAGATCGACCCGGGCGTCGAACTGGTCGCCTGCGGCTCCTCCAGCCAGTCCATGCCCACCTTCGCCGCGTGGGAGGCGACGGTCCTCCAGGAGACGTACGACCTCGTCGACCACATCTCCCTGCACGCCTACTACGAGCCCGTCGACGGCGACGTCGACTCCTTCCTCGCCTCCGCCGTCGACATGGAGTCCTTCATCGAGAACGTGGTGGCGACCTGCGACCACGTCGGCGCGCGGCTGAAGTCGAAGAAGAAGATCAACCTCTCCTTCGACGAGTGGAACGTCTGGTACCTCTCCCGCTGGGAGGAGCACGCCAGGACCGCCGACCCGGCCGACTGGCCGGAGGCCCCACGGCTGCTGGAGGACAACTACAGCGTGCTGGACGCGGTCGTGTTCGGCTCACTGCTGATCGCGCTGCTGCGGCACGCCGACCGGGTGACCGTCGCCTGCCTGGCCCAACTCGTCAACGTCATCGCCCCGATCATGACCGAGCCGGGCGGCCCGGCCTGGCGGCAGACGACGTTCTTCCCGTTCGCCCAGGCCTCCCGGTACGGCCGCGGCCAGGTCCTCGACGTCCGCGTGGACTCACCGACGTACGAGACGAAGAAGTACGGCGAGACCGACCTGCTGCACGCCACCGCGGTGCGCGCCGAGGACGGCACGGTCACGGTGTTCGCCGTCAACCGCGGCCGTGACGACGCGCTGCCGCTCGAAGTCGCCCTGCACGGGCTCGACCTGTCCTCCGTCGTCGAGCACACGGTGCTGGCCGACGCCGACCCGGACGCCCGCAACACCCTCGCCGAGCCCGAGCGGGTCACGCCGTACCAGGCCGAGGGCACGGGCCTGGCGGACGGCGTCCTGACCGCCGTCCTGCGACCGCTGTCCTGGAACGTCATCCGGCTCGCCCCGGGCGACGCCCGGCCCGCGTGACGCACGCCCCGTGGGGCCTCACCGCCCGGGTGAGGCCACCGGGGTCACCGGCACTCCGCCGGCCGCGTGGCCCAGCAGGGTCAGCCGTACCTGTCCCGGGCCCGACTGTGTGGTCCCGTCCGACAGGACCGCAAGGGCCAGTGTGTTGACGCCACGTGTGCGCAGGATCCCGTTCGGCAGGACGAAGGTGTGCTGGGGCCCCACATCGTTGATGTACTGGCCCAGGTTCCAGCCGTTCAGGAAGATCTGCGCGCGGTAGGCGCGTTCCGGACCGTCGACGAGGATCAGCCCGACCGAGGCGTCGATGCCCGCGTCCACGGCCAGCCGGAACGTGGTGCGGTACCAGGTCACCCCCTGCCGGCGGTCGGACCGCGGCAGCTCGACGGTGTCCCAGTCGCTGTCGCCGAAGCCCGGCAGGTGCCAGCCCTCCCGCTCCCCGTACAGCCCGCCGTTGTTCAGCGGTCCGCGCACCGGGTCGGCCGCCGCCTCGCCCTGGAGGCGCCAGCTCACCTCGGGAGAGGCGCCCTTGAAGGTGACCGCCGTCAGCCCGCGAGCGGCCTTGTGGGTGTCGAGCGCCTTGCCGTCCTGGTCGTGCTGCATCCGCCGGACGAGCACGGACAGGACGTGGGAGTCACGGGCGCCACGCCCGTCCGCCGCCTTCTCGCGCAGTTCCTCCCGCAGCCTCTCCGGCACCGCCAGAGTGGCCTTCGCCGCCCAACTTCCGCGCTCCACCGTGCTCTTGTCCGGCACGGGCATGCGGTGGGTGCCCAGCGGCTCCCCGTCCAGCCACGCCATGAGCAGCCCCTGCGTGCCCGTGCTGTAGGCGAGCGAGACCGACTCCACGTCGGTCACGTCCGCGGAGAAGTGCCCCCGGTACCAGACGTCCCCGTAGTGGAAGCCGTAGTCGTCCGCGAACAGGACGGGCTGCCCCTCGGGCACCGGGGTCGTGCTGTACGACGTCCTCCTGTCGGCGGCCTTCCACCGCGAGTCGTCGAAGTCCGGCGCCGACTCCGGGTTCTCCGTCCGCCGCCGCCAGCCGCCGTCCAGCGAGGGCAGGGTCACCGGCCCGGCGCCGGGCAGCAGTTGCAGGCTCAGCAGGCTGCTGGAGGCGCTGACCCGGGTGCCCAGCACGCGCGTGTTCCAGGTGACCTGGTCGATCCCGCGCGGCCCCCAGACCTCGACCCCGGTCGGCCCCGTGGTGTCGCCGGTGAGGTGGACCGTGGAGTCCTCCAGCGCGACCTCCCGCACCAGCGAGGGGCCGTACACCAGCACCGAGCCCGACGGTGTGTCGTACGGCCACAGGCGCAGTGCGGTGGCGTCGTCGGCGAGGAGGATCAGCAACTGCCGGTCGGAGCCGCCGCCGTCGACCAGGATGCGGCTCAGTCCGCCGACGCCGAGCGGCACGGTGATGCGCAGCAGGCCCCGGTCGTACACCCAGGCGACCTCCGCGTCCAGCCGGGCCGGTGTCGGCTCCTCCGGGCACTCCAGGACGATCTGCGCCATCTCGCCGTGCCGCCCCGTGAACACGGCGACGTCCTGCCGCCCGGCGCGCAGGAACATCATCGGCTCGACGGTGGCGTACCGGAACGTCCGCTCCCCGAAGGACAGCCCCGTGGTGAGCAGCCGGGCGTCCCGGGCCGGGACGGTGACCGGCACCTCGATCCCGGCGTCCGGCAGCGGCGAGGAGACCGGCTCCTCGGAGTCGTTGCGCACGACGTAGACATGGGCGTCCGTGTCGGGGTTGACCAGGTGGTAGACCGTGAGCCGCTCGTCCGTGGCCTTCACCCGGGCCGCCCGGTCCAGCTTCGCGAAGTCCGGCACCCGCTGGAGCAGATGCCCAAGCTGGTGCATCGGGGCGAGCTTGGGCGTCTGGTTGCGCCCCTCGTCGAAGGCCGCCCCGTAGTCGTACGACGTGTAGACGACCGGCGCGGGCAGCCAGCCCCACGAGGTGCCGCCGAAGGTCATGTAGACGTTGTGCAGGGTGATCCCGTTGGCGAGGTTCGTGAAGTGGGAGCGCCGCTCGTACGCCGCGTCCCGGGTCCGCCGTGCCTCCGCGTACCCCTTCCCCTGGAGCCCGGCCCCGCCCCACGCGTCGAACCGGCCCCCGCCGAACTCCGGCAGGAAACCGGGGGTCTTCGGGCTGGCGGTCGCCCCGCCCTTGGCCCCGCCGACACCGAAGTCCCCCCAGTCGGGCGGGGTCCGGTCCGGCGCGGGGTACCCGTCGAAGCCGTACAGCCAGCCGCCCTGTTCACCGCCGGTGTCGAAGGACCCGGGCACCCAGTTCCCGTTCGGGCCCGCGTCGTTGTGGAACAGCGGTACGTCGATCCCGTCGGCCCGCACCTTGCGGTACAGGTGGGCCATGTAGTCGCGCCCGGCCGCCCCCGTGACGTCGTACTCGTTCTCGATCTGGTAGAGCAGGACCGTGCCCTTGCCGGAGGTGAACAGGTGCCGTGCGGCGATGGTGTTCACCGCGGTCAGCCACTGGTCGACGTGCTTCAGATACGCCGGGTCGGCCGTCCGGGCCCGGCCCGCGGTGGCCGTCAGCCAGCCGGGGAAGCCGCCGCCGTCGACCTCCGCGTTGATGTACGGGCCCGGGCGCAGGACCACGTACAGACCGGTCTCGGCCGCCGTGCGCAGGAACAGGTCGAGGTCGCGGACACCGGTGAAGTCGTACGCGCCGGGCGCGGGGGAGTGGTAGTTCCAGGCCACGTAGGCGCTGACCGCGTTGTAGCCGTGGGCGCGCATCTTCTGCAGCACGTCCCGCCACAGCGAGGGACTCGGCAGCCGGAACGGATGCATCTCGCCCGACCACAGGACCAGCCGCTTCTCGTCCACCAGCAGCGAGTACCGGTCGAAGCCGACCGTGTGCTCCCGGCCGTCGGCGCTCGGTGCGCCCGGCGCCGGGCCGGTCGGCACGGTGTGGGTCGCGTAGGCGCTGGTCGCCCCGGTGCCGCTGCCGCCCAGCGCGAGTCCGAGCGCCGTGGTGCCGGCGAGGGCGCTGAATGTACGTCTGCTGAGCTCCAAGGGAGCGCCTCCTGTTGTGCCTGTCCGTTCCGCTGCGCCGCGAGGGGCGGGTGGGGTCAATGTCGGGTTGGGACATTGTGCACACCCGCACGCCTCACAATGTTCATATGAGGATCTCGGCACGTGCGGACTACGCGGTACGAGCGGTGCTGGAACTCGCCGTGCGACAGGGCGGCGAGCCGGTGAAAGCCGAGGTCGTGGCCGCTGCCCAGGACATTCCGCACAAGTTTTTGGAGGGCATCCTCGGGGATCTCCGGCGCGGGGGCATCGTCGACAGCCGACGGGGCGGGGGCGGGGGCTACCGGCTGGCCCGGGAGGCGGCGGCGATCACGGTCGCGGACGTGATCCGGGCCGTGGACGGGCCCATCGTCTCGGTGCGCGGCGAGCGCCCCACCGGGCTGGAGTACACCGGGTCGGCGCAGCCGCTGCTGCCGGTGTGGGTCGCCCTGCGGGCCAACGTCAGGAAGATCCTGGAGGGTGTCACGGTCGCGGACATCGCGGCGGACGCGCTGCCCGAGCCGGTACGGCTGCTGGCCGCCGAGCCGGCCTCGTGGGAGAACCCGTGACGAGCATCACGCCGGACCGCCGCCCCTGACCATGACTTTCCTCACGGTCCCAGGGGCGGTGGCCCGTCCGTGCGTGTCCGGGATCAGGCGGTGCCGACACCCACGGTGAGCGTCGCCGTGTACCCGTCCGAGACGCCGGTGCCGAGGGCCGTCAGGGTCAGCAGGCCCGAGGAGGCGCCGCCGTCGTCGTAGATGGTGTCGTCGGCCAGGGCGGTCTCCTGCGTGGTGTTGTCCGAGTACGGCGACAGGGCCTGGACCTCCTCGTTGATGTCGGGGTCGAAGAAGAGCTGGCCGGTGTGGATGACCTCGCCGCCGGTGTAGGAGTCGTCGGTGAGCGTCACGTCCGTGTGCACCCGCATATGGACGTGGACGGCCCGGGAGACGTAGTGCCCGGGCCAGACGGACGTGATGCTCGCCTGTCCGTTCGCGTCGGTCATCTGCCCGCCGCGCAGGAACGTGCCGTTGTCCTCCTCCTGGTGTCCGTTGCCGCCGACGAAGCCGGAGTACTCCCCGAGGGAGTCGCAGTGCCAGATCTCGACCAGGGCGTCGGCGAGCGGCGCGCAGTCGTCGTCCTGGTCGACCACGGTGAACGTGTACCGGACCTCCACGCCCTCCTGGTCCTCCCTGATGTCCTCGCGCACCAGCGCCCCGTCCAGCGAGTACGGACCCTCGGTGACCTCGGCGTTCAGGGTGCAGACGCCACTGGAGGCGGACGCGGACGCGGACGCGGAGGCGGAGGCGGCGTCCGTGGTCGTCGTCGCGGTCCGGTTGTCCGCGGGGTCGGCCGAGGCGATGCCGGTGATCGCGAGGCCGCCCGCCACGGCCGCGGTGCCGCCGCCGATCAGGACGCGGCGGCGCTGGATGCCCGTGTTCCGGCGGTGCCGGCCGGGCTGTTCTTGGTGTTCCTGGTTTCCCGTCATGCCGAGTGAAGGTAGGGGCGCAGCTGAGGAAAACCTTGATGTGCGGCTGTGAACCGCCTGGGGATGTGTCCGCCAACACCTGTTGTTTTCAACCAAGTTCGGGCGCTGTGAAATCCGCGTCTGTGAATGGCCGGAGTTCGCCCTGACCGTCCCGGGTGCGGCTCCCTACGCTGCGATCGCCCCCTCGCTTCACAGAATCCCCACAGATTCTCCAAAGGCCGGGGGCGCAGCCACCCCCCCAACCCACTAGGAGAGACCATGACCGGTGGACTCCTGTTGAGCGGCGCGATCGCCGCTCTTCTCACCACCGCGCTCCCCGCGCACGACCCGTCCGGCGGGTTCGAGGACCCGCCCCCGGACAAGATTGTCATCAAGGTCGCCACGGTGAACGGCTCCGGCTGTCCGCAGGGCACGGCCGCGATCGCCGTCTCCCAGGACAACACCGCCTTCACCGTGACCTACAGCGACTACCTCGCCCAGGCCGGCGGCGACTCCGCGCCCACGGCGTTCCGCAAGAACTGTCAGCTCAACCTGCTCGTCCATGTCCCGGCGGGCTTCACCTACGCCATCGCCAGCGCCGACTACCGCGGCTTCGCCGCGCTCCAGCCCGGCGCGAACGGCACCCAGAGAGCCTCGTACTACTTCCAGGGCTCTCCGAACACGGCCGCCAAGACCCATCCCTTCAACGGCCCCTACAACGACAACTGGCAGGCCACCGACACCACGGACTGGGCCCAGCTGGTCTGGGCCCCGTGCGGGGTCCAGCGCAACTTCAACATCAACACCGAACTGCGGGTGACCGCCGGCAGCCAGTCGCCCGGCAAGGTCAGCTTCATGACGATGGACTCGACCGACGGGGACATCAGCACGGTGTACCACCTGGCGTGGCAGGAGTGCCCGGACTCCTGACCGCGGCAGCGGCCGAAGGCCCCGGGGGGCCGCGCGTGCGACGGCGGTTCCCCGGGGCCCCTGCTCAGCTCTGCTCCACGCCCAGGGTCAGGGTGCCCGCGTAGCCCGACGAGGCCGAGCCGCCCAGCGCGGTGAGGGTGAGGAGGCCGGACGCGGCGCCTCCCTCGTCGTAGATGCCGTCCTGGGCGAGCGTGGTGCGGGTGACCGTGTTGGTCGAGTACGGCGAGAGCGCGGCGATCCTCCCGGTGATCGTCTCGTTGAAGAAGAGCTGCCCGGTGTGCAGTTCCCGGCCGCCGGTGAACGAGCCGTCCGAGGTGAGCGTGACGTTCGTGTGCACCTTGACGTGGATGTGCACGCAGCGCCCGCGGTACCAGCCGGGGTAGATCGTGGTGATGCTCGCGACGCCGCCGGAGTTCGTCAGGACACCGCCGCGCAGAAAGGTGCCGTCGTCCGGTTCGCTGTGGCCGTTGTTGCCGACGAAGCCGGAGTACTCGCCGAGGGCGTCGCAGTGCCAGATCTCCACGAGCGCGTTGCTCAGCGGGACGCAGGTGTCGTCGTCGACGACGGTGAGGGTCAGTTTGAGCGGGGCGCCGGGTTTGCCTTCGGTGACGTCGGCGCGGACGTACTGTCCGTCGAGGTAGTAGGGGCCTTCGGTCATCTCCTTCGTGAGGGTGCAGACGGCCGCCGCGGCCGGTGCCGCGTCGGCGGTGGGGGCTTCGGGCGCGGCGGCACCCACGGCCAGGGCGACGGCCGTGGCGCCGGTGGCGATCAGTACGGTGCGGCGCCCGATCGGGGTTGCTCCTGAAGTGTCTGTCATGAACACGGCACCCTAGAAACGGATGCTGTCGGTCAGCTGTCAGTCGGGCAAAGTGACAGCCCGTCAAGTTGCTTGCGAGACAGCCTGAACCGGCCGTGGCGCCAGGAGCCGGGCGATGCCGGCGAGGGCCGCGACCGCCTCCGCGACCAGCAGCGGATGCCCGACGAGCCACAACTGGACACCCTCGAACGGGTCGGAGTCGGTCAGTGTCGTGCGCTCCAGCAGCCAGGACGCCGAGAAAAGCAGGCCGACAACGGCCGTCCCGACGCGGAACGCCGGATAACAGGCGGTCTGGGTCAGCGGCAGCATCGGCAGCGGGACGACGAGCAGCTGGGTCAGCTCGATCGACACACCCGACGCGTTGCGGATCTTCGACCGCTTCCACCGCACCGACACGGCCCGGAGCCTGTCCTGATCCGGCCTCGGCCTCGCCATCGTCCGTGACGTGGCCGAGAGCCACGGCGGCACGGTGTTCGCGGGGCCGCGCCACGGGGGCGGGGCGGAGGCCGGGTTCGGGGTGAGCGGTTCCCGGGTCTTGCGGCAGGGCCGGGGTAGCGTGGCCAGCCACAGAGCTGTGGAGGGATGTGGATGGGGCTGACCGCACGCGTCAGACGACGGATCTCCGAGGACTACCCCGAACGGGACGGACAGGTGGTCGAGGCACTGCTCACCCAACTCGTCACCCACCTGAACGACAGAGGGGACAGAGAGGACAAGGAACGGATCGCCGCCGCCACGCTCCTGTGCGGCCGGGGGCGGGTGGACCGGCTCCTCGACGCCGTGCAGTCGGCCAGAGAGGACTGGCGGGACGTCCTGGTGGGCGCGGGTCTGGCGGACGCGGACTGGTCCGACCGGATGAACACGGAGTTCGGCTTCGAGTCATGACCGGTCGCCGCACGAGGTGACACGGCGACCGGGGCGCGTCGGCGGGCCACCCACCGAAGCGGCGCACAGCCGCCGCCCTACGCCCCGGCCGCCGAGCGGCCTCCATACACGGTCAGCAGCCGGCCGTAGGCCGGGCGCCGTTATCCCGCCTGGCCCATCCCGGCCGCGTTCGGCCAGCTCTGGGCGTTGGGCCAGCCGGTTGCCGGGGCCGGGGCCAGGTTGCCCGGGCCTCCGGGCGGGCCGGTGGTTCCCCGTACCTGGGCGGCCGTGAGGCCGCCGCGTGCCGGGACGCCGGGCGGGGTCGGGCCGGTCATCGCGGCCGCGGCCGGGATCGGTGCGGCGGCGGGAACCGGGGCCGGCATCTGCATGGGCTGCGGAGTCGGCATCTGGGTCGGCATCGGCGCGGGCGCCGGCATGGGGGCGGGCGCCGGGTAGCCGACGGGCTGCGGGGCCTCCTGGATCACGGCCGGCGCCGGCATCGGCATGCCCGCCCCGCCCGTCTGGCCCGGCTGCGGCAGCTGACCCGACTGGTTCATCTGGGCCATCTGAGCCATCATCGCCAGCTGCGACATCTGGGCCGCCGCCGGCAGCGGCATCCCGCCGCCGGCGGCCGGGGCTGCCGCGGGGCCGGGAATGCCGGCTCCGACGGCCTGAGCGGCCAGATTGTGCATCCCGGCCCCGTTGGTGGCGCTGACCAACCGGTCCACGGCCGCCGTACCCGAGCTGTAGCTGGTCCCTGTAGCCAGCTCGGGCACGGCGGCTCCCCTCCTGGTCCCGTAGAGCACCTGTTCCAGGCCGGACACCAGGCGACGGACGTCCACCTGGGGACGCACCACGAGTCTCAGGAAGCGACTGGACGAGCCGATCTTGTTGCCGCACTCACGGACCAGGATGCGGTGCTCGGTGAGCAGCCGGTCCCGGACCACGGTGCCCTCCGCGCCCACGGGGAGGCGGACGAAGAGGAAGTTGCCCTGCGACGGGTAGACCGTCAGACCGGGCAGCGAGGAGAGCTGGCTCGCCATGTCCAGGCGGTCGCGACGCACCTGGTGCAGGCTCTGCGCGTACTCGGCGCCGTGCTCCTTGAGCATGAAGACGACGTACTCGGCGAAGGAGTTGAGGTTCCACTTCGGGAGCATGGAGCGGACCCGGCCCGCGAGGGAGGGGTTGGCCACCAGGTAGCCGAAACGGATGCCGTGCAGGCCGAAGTTCTTGCCGAGGCTGCGCAGCACGATGACGTTGGGCCGCAGCATGGCCTCCTGGACGACGCTCGGTTCGGCCTCGGCGTCCGCGAACTCGAGGAACGACTCGTCGATGATCACCAGGTCCAGGTCGGCCATCGCGTCCATGAACTGCACGAGCGCGTGCTTGTGCAGGAAGCCGCCGTCGGGGTTGTTGGGGTTGCAGATGACGGCGACGCGGGTGCCCCGGGCGCGGATGAACTCGGCGTACTGGGCGAGGTCGAGGGCGAACCCGCTGGACTCCTGGAGCGGGAACATGTCGACCCGCTTGCCGGTCTCCATCGGCTGGTCGGTCCAGCGGCCGAAGGTGGGGACCGGGATGGCGAGCGACTCGCGCACCAGCAGGTGGTCGATCCAGGTGATCAGCTCCGTGGAGCCGTTGCCCATCGCCACGCACTGCGGGGGGAGCTGGAGCAGGTTGCACAGCTCGGACGTGATCGTGTCGGCGCCGCTCGGGTAGTACGTGATGATGTCCCGCAGCCGGGCCGACATCTCGTCGAACATGGCCGGGGTGGGGAAGTACGGGTTGCACGGGATGCAGAAGTCCACCGGGCCGGAGCCGTCGCCTTCACGCGTCAGCGCCGCCATCGACGGGCTGTGCGCCGCTGTGCTGCGAAACAGCGAGGTGACGTTGTCAGCCAATTGGAGCCTCCGTAGGGGGCGGGCCCGGCGGGGACGACCGGGCCCGTCGTCTGGGTGGCCCGTGCGGGGGAGCACGGGCCACTTCTAGATACGGAGGCGGATGTGGCGCTGTTCAACCTGTGTGAAAGTGGTGTGAGTTACGGAACCGAAGGTTCGGGTTACGCGTCGGGGGCGGTCCCGGCGCCCGGAAGGGGCGCGGGGAACTGCGTGACCGGCCACAACGGACCCGCAGCTCCCCACGGCAGACCCTGCGGAACGCTACGAGCCGAAGGTGTGAACCGTCGTCGTCCGGTACGTGTGACCGGGCCGCAGAACGGTCGAGGGGAACTTCGGCTGGTTCGGTGAGTCCGGGAAGTGCTGCGTCTCCAGGCAGAGCGCGTCGCCCTGGCGGTAGATGTGGCCGCCGGTGCCGACGAGGGTGCCGTCGAGGAAGTTGCCCGAGTAGAACTGCAGACCGGGCTCGGTGGTCGCGATCTTCAGGGTGCGGCCGGAGGACGGGTCCCGCAGGGTCGCGACGTGCTCGGGCTTGCCGGTGATGCCCTTGTCGAGGACCCAGTTGTGGTCGATGCCCTTGCCGTACAGCAGCTGCTGGTCGGCGACCCGGATGTCCTCGCCGACGGACTTGGTGTGCCGGAAGTCGAACGGCGTGCCCGCGACCTTCGCCAACTCACCGGTGGGGATCAGCCCCGAGTCGACGGGCGTGTAACGGGCGGCGGCGATCTTCAGCTCGTGGTCGTAGATCGAGCCGCTGCCCTCGCCGGCCAGGTTCCAGTAGACGTGGCTGGTGAGGTTGACCACCGTGGCCTTGTCGGTGGTGGCCGCGTAGTCGATGCGCCAGTCGCCGTGCTTGGTGAGGGTGTACGTCACCTTCACCTTGAGCGTGCCCGGGTAGCCCATCTCCCCGTCGACGCTCGTGTAGTAGAGGTGCAGGCCGACGTCGGAGCCCTTGGCGAACGGCTCGACGTCCCACACGTGCTTGTCGAAGCCCTTGACGCCGCCGTGCAGGCTGTTGACGCCGTCGTTGACGGAGAGCTGGTAGTTCTTGCCGTCGAGGCTGAACTGGCCCTTGGCGATGCGGTTGCCGTAGCGGCCGATCAGCGCGCCGAAGTACGGGGTCTTCGCGACGTAGTCCTCGATGTTGTCGAAGCCCAGCGACACGTTCTTGTACCGGCCGTGCCGGTCGGGGATCTCCAGTGACTGGACGATGCCGCCGTAGGAGAGGACCTTCAGCTTCGTCCCGCCGTTGGCCAGCGACCAGCGGTAGACCTTCGTGCCGTCGGCGAGCTTGCCGAAGAGCGACTTCACCGGCGTCCTGCCTCCCGTGGCGTGTGCCGTGCCGCCGAGCGTGGTCGCGGCGACTCCCGCGGCCGCGGCGCCCGCGATGACCGTACGTCTGTTCAGTTCCATGTGCGGCTCTCCCTTTTATCAGGGCTCGGTTCGCCTCCGGGACACTCCAGCCGGTGGTCGAGCGACCGACCGTGCTCAGCCCTGCGGGCCTCCGCGCGCTCGGCCTCTCGACATCGGCGTGCCCCTTCGGCTCACTCGCCCAAGTGGAGGGGGCCCTGCCGTCCGACAGGGCCCCGAGCTGACTTACGAACCGGACTTGCGCTTGTTCCACACGTCGAAGCCGACCGCCGCCAACAGGGCCAGGCCCTTGATGACCTGTTGCCAGTCGGTGCCGACACTGAGGAGGTTCATGCCGTTGTTCAGCACACCGAGGACGAGACCACCGATGATCGCGCCGAGGACGGTACCCACACCGCCGCTCATGGACGCGCCACCGATGAACGACGAGGCGATGGCCTCGAGTTCGAAGTTCAGTCCCGCCTTCGGGGAGGCCGCGTTCAGGCGGGCTGCGACCACCAGACCCGCCAGGGCCGCGAGCACGCCCATGTTCAGGAAGACGAAGAAGGTGACCTTCTTGTCCTTGACGCCGGACAGCTTCGCCGCCGGCAGGTTGCCGCCGATCGCGTAGATGTGACGGCCGAAGACGGCGTTGCGCATGACGTAGCCGTAACCGACCACCAGCGCGCCGAGGATGAGCAGCACGATCGGCGCGCCCTTGTAGCTGGCGAGCAGCATCGTGACGACGAGGATCGCGGCGACGATGGCGACGAGCTTCAGCAGGAAGATGTTCTTCGGCAGCACGACCAGCGAGAACTCCTGCTGGCGCTTGCGGTCGCGGACCTCCTGAAGCACCGCGAAGACGATCAGGGCGAGGCCGAGCAGCAGCGTGATGTTGTGGTAGTTCGTGTTCGGTCCTGTCGCCGGCAGGAAGCCGTTGCCCATCTTCTGCAGTCCGTTGGGGAACGGGCCGAGGGTCTGGCCCTCCAGCAGGATCTCCGTCATACCGCGGAAGAGCAGCATGCCGGCGAGGGTGACGATGAACGACGGTATGCCGAGATACGCGATGAGGAATCCCTGCACCGACCCCGCCACCGCGCCCACCAGCAGGCTCAGGACCAGGGCGATCGGCCACGCCACATCGTGTTGCACCGTCAGCACGGCGGCGAACGCGCCGATGAACGCGGTCAGCGAGCCGACCGACAGGTCGATGTGGCCCGCGATGATCACCAGCATCATGCCGATCGCGAGGATCAGGATGTAGCTGTTCTGCAGCACCAGGTTGGAGACGTTGCGCGGCAGCAGCAGGTCGCCGTCGGTCCACACCGCGAAGAGGGCGACGATCAGGCCGAGGGCGATCAGCATGCCGTACTGGCGCATGTTGCGGCGCAGGCCGTCCAGCATCAGCTGCAGCAGGCCACCGCCCGCGGTCGAGCCGCCGGACTTCCCGGGCGGCGCCGGGGCCGGGGTCTTGGCGGTCACATCCGTGCTCATCGGGTTACCTCTTTGTCCTTCGTCATCTGACGCATCAGCGATTCCTGCGAGGCCTCGGCTCGTGAGAACTCACCGGTCAGCCGCCCCGCGGCCATCGTGTAGATGCGGTCGCACATGCCGAGCAGCTCCGGCAGCTCGGAGGAGATGAAGACGACCGCCTTGCCTTCGGCGGCCAGCTTGTCGATGACCGTGTAGATCTCGAACTTGGCGCCGACGTCGATGCCACGCGTCGGCTCGTCCAGGATCAGCACGTCCGGGCCCGCGTAGATCCACTTGCTGAGGACGACCTTCTGCTGGTTGCCGCCGGACAGCTTGCCCGCCGGCTCGAAGACGGTCGGAGCCTTGATGTTCATGGACTTGCGGAACCGCTCGGCGACCTGCCGTTCCTCGTGCTCGTCGACCACACCGCGCTTGGAGACCTTGTTCAGGGAGGTCAGTGAGATGTTGCGGTTGATGGTGTCGATGAGGTTGAGGCCGTAGTGCTTGCGGTCCTCGGTGACGTACGCGATACCGTGCCCGATCGCCTCCGGGACGGTCTTGGTACGGATCTCCTTGCCGTCCTTGAGGACCGTGCCGCCCGCGTACCGGCCGTAGGACCGTCCGAAGACGCTCATGGCGAGTTCGGTGCGGCCGGCGCCCATGAGGCCCGCGATACCGACGATCTCCCCGCGCCGCACGGAGATCGACACGTCGTCGGCCACCTTGCGCTGCTGGTCGATCGGGTGGTGCACGGTCCAGTTGCGGATCTCCAGCGCCGGGGCGGCGCCCGCCTCCGCCTCGTGCGGGGTGCGCTCGGGGAAGCGGTGGTCGAGGTCGCGGCCGACCATGCCGCTGATGATCCGGTCCTCGGTGGTCTCCGGCGCCTTCACGTCGAGCGTCTCGATGGAGCGCCCGTCGCGCAGGATCGTCACCGAGTCGGCGACCCTGCGGATCTCGTTCAGCTTGTGGGAGATGATGATCGAGGTGATGCCCTGCTTCTTCAACTCCAGGATGAGATCCAGGAGTTTGCCGCTGTCCTCGTCGTTCAGGGCGGCCGTCGGCTCATCCAGGATGAGCAGTTTCACCTTCTTCGACAGCGCCTTGGCGATCTCCACGAGCTGCTGCTTGCCCACGCCGATGTCGGCGACGCGGGTCTCCGGGTGGTCGTCGAGACCGACCCGGCGCAGCAGTTCGCTGGCGTGCCTGAGCGTGTCGTTCCAGTTGATGAGCCCGCGCGTGGCGTGCTCGTTGCCGAGGAAGATGTTCTCCGCGAGCGAGAGGAACGGCACCAGGGCCAGCTCCTGGTGGATGATGACGATGCCGCGTTGTTCGCTCGCCCGGATGTCCTTGAAGTGACAGGTCTCCGAGTCGAAGAGGATCTCGCCCTCGTAACTGCCGTGCGGATGGACGCCGGAGAGCACCTTCATCAAGGTGGACTTCCCGGCGCCGTTCTCGCCGCAGATGGCGTGGACCTCGCCCTGACGGACGGTCAGTGTGACGTCCGACAGCGCTTTGACGCCGGGAAAGGTCTTGACGATCGAGCGCATTTCCAGGACGGGTCCCGCCATGGTCGTGCCTTCCAATCCTAGGGGTTCGGCGCTTACTTGAGCTGGTCAGCCGTGTAGTAGCCGCCGTCCACGAGCACCTTCTGGTAGTTGGCCTTGTCGACGCTCACCGGCTGCAGCAGGTAGGCGGGGACGACCTTGGTGCCGTTGTCGTAGGACTTGGTGTCGTTCGTCTCCGGCTTCTTGCCGGTGAGGACGTCGTCGACCATGGTCGTGGCGACCTCGGCGAGCTTGCGCAGGTCCTTGTAGACGGTCTGCGTCTGCTCACCCGCGATGATCGACTTCACCGAGGCGAGTTCGGCGTCCTGGCCGGTGAGGACCGGCAGCGGCTTGCTCTTGGAGCCGTAGTCGTCCGACTTCAGCGCCGACAGGATGCCGATCGAGATGCCGTCGTACGGCGAGAGCACCGCGTCGACCTTCTCGCTCTTGTACGACTTGGTGAGGATGTCGTCCATGCGCTTCTGCGCGGTGGCGCCGTCCCAGCGCAGGGTGGTGACCTGGGTGAGGCCGGTCTGGCCGGACTGGACGACCAGCTTCTTCTTGTCGATGTACGGCTGCAGGACGCTCATCGCGCCGTTGAAGAAGTACTTGGTGTTGTTGTCGTCGTTGGAGCCGGCGAACAGCTCGATGTTGAACGGGCCCTTGCCGCTGGCCAGTCCGAGCTTCTCGACGATGTAGTTGGCCTGGAGCTGGCCGACCTTCTCGTTGTCGAAGGACGCGTAGTAGTCGACGTTCTTCGTGCCGAGGATGAGGCGGTCGTAGGAGATGACCGGGATGTCGGCGTCGGCGGCCTGCTGGAGCACGTTGCCCAGGGACTTGTTGTCGATCGCGGCGACGATCAGCGCCTTGACGCCCTGCGTGATCAGGTTTTCGATCTGGTTGACCTGCTGGTCGGGGTCGTCCTCGCCGAAGACGAGCTTGGTCTTGTAGCCCTTGGCCTTGAGGTCCTTCTCGACGTTGGCGCCGTCGGTGATCCAGCGCTCGGAGGACTTGGTCGGCATCGCGATGCCGATCGTGCCGCCCTTGGCGTCGCCCTTGTCCTCGTTGCTGCCGCCTTCACCGCTCTGGCCGCAGGCGGACAGGGTGAGGGCGAGGGAGGCGGCTCCGGCTATCGCGGCGAGGGCGGCTCTGCGGTTACGCATGATCATCATCCTTGATGTGTGTGCAGGGCTCGGTCTCGCGATGGGCGGCCACCGTCGAGGGTGAACCTGGAAGACCGAGGAGCGGTGTGTTGGATTGTGCGCGGCTGTGTCAGCTTTTGTGAAGCGAGGTTTCCGGAACGTTATGACCCGGCGTCGAACCTGTTCAGTTCGCCGGGCAGCCGGGAGCCGAGCGGCGCCATGTCGGTGCCCGCGCCGTGCCGCTCGAGAAGGTCGAGGGCGAGCCGTCCGCGCCGCACCCGCTCCCTGGCCGTGGCCAGGGTGACGTCCCGCAGGTGGTGTCCGTAGGGGTAGATGGCGGGCGCCTTGGACAGGCCGAACTTCAGGTACAGCGGTGCGCCGCGCCGGATCAGCTCGGCGACCTCGTACATCCGGATGTAGCCGCCGAGGTCGTCGGGGGCCTCGATGTACATGTCCATGGGTGCGGCCGACTGCCGCCGGATCTCGGTGAGGTGATCCAGCGTCAGATCGCTGGGAACGTTGACCGAGTCGGCGCCGAGCCGCTCGTACACGGCGTACGCGGCCGGGTTGACCGGCCCGATCAGTGCGGACACCTTGAGCGTGGTGTCGGCCGGGATGATCCCGGCGAGCCGCGCCCGGTGCAGGGTCCACAGGACGCCCTCGTCGGCGACGAGCAGGCACTTGACGCCCAACTCCGTTGCTCTCACCGCGTCTTCGACACAGCCGGCGACGGCGTCGTACCCGCGGGCTCTCAGCCCCCCGCCCCGTGAGTCGGTACGGGTCGAGCCGCCGATGTCCCACGTGCCGCGCGGGCCGGTGAACAGGCAGAGTTCGATGTCGCGTTCGGCGGTGGCCTCGACCATCTCGGTGATCTCGGCGTCGTTGAGCATCCAGACGCCGCTGCCCTGGCTGATCCGGTGGATCGGCACGTCGAGGCGCGAGGACTCCTTGAGGATCACGGCCAGCGCTTCGGGGCCCTCGCACGAGGGGATCTCGGTGCGCCAGCGGCCGCCGCCGGGAAAGGTGTGCGGCGAGGCGTCGGCGGGGTCGAGGGCGGGCGCACCAAGGCCGAGGGCGGTGAGGGCCTGCTCACCGGGCCGGCGGGCTGCCGTGGCGGAAGCGTCGGTCACAAGCTGTCCTTCTGGTTCGGTATTTCGGACAAAGTTCGCGGCTCGGGGTACGGAAAAGCGTGGGTGCACGCCGGTACGGGGACCGTCAGGTTGCCCCCGTACCGGCGTACGACTGGGGGCTTCCTACGGCCGTAGCAGCACCTTGCCGACCTTCGGATCACCGGACCCCACCAGCTCGATGGCCTGCGGGAACCCGTCCAACGGCAGTTCGTGAGTGACCAGGGGCAGGGGATCGAGCAACCCGGCACCGAAGACCCGCACCGTGTGCGCCCAGGCATCCGGCGGCGCCCCGAAGACGGTGTGCACCTCCAGCTGCCGTACCACCAGGTCCGTCGGGTCGAGACCCTCGGCGCCCGGAGCCGGGATCCCCGTCAGGACCAGGCGCCCGCCGCGCCTGAGCAGGGAGGCGGCGGTGCGCGCGGCGGACGCGGACCCGGCGGTCTCGATGACGACGTCGAAGTCGTCGGGGAGGTCCTGGTCCCTGGTGCGGAAGTCCGAGGCGCCGAACCGCTTCGACAGGTCGGCGCGGTCCGGACGGGTGCCGACGACGAGCAGCTCGGCCGGGGAGCCGGCCTTCAGGAACTGCACGGCGAACATGCCGAGCGTTCCGGTACCGACCACCGCGACCCGTTCACCGGGCCGGGCGTTCGCCTTGATCGCCGCCGCCGCGATACAGGCGGCGGGCTCCAGCAGGGCGGCCGCCGTCAGGTCGGCGTCGTCCGGCAGGGCGTGCAGCAGCCGGGCCGGCAGGGTGAGCGTGGCCGCCATCGCACCCGGCTGGGTGAAGCCGGTCTCCTCGTACCCCGCCGTGCACAGGGTGGTCTCGCCCGCGTGGCAGCGGTCGCACACCTGGCAGTTGCGGAAACCCTCACCGACGACCTTGCGCCCGACGAGCGAGGCGGGCACCCCGGCCCCGACGGCCGCCACGGTCCCGGACCACTCGTGGCCCGGCGTGAGCGGGTAACGGACGTACCCCTCGGGCCGGTTGCCCTGGTAGACCTCGCGGTCGCTGCCGCAGATGCCGACGGCGTGGACCCGGACGAGCGCCTCGCCCGCGGCCGGCTCACGCGGCGTGTGCGGCTCCAGCCGGTGCTCGCCGGGCGCCTCGACGACGACGGCGGTGCTCACTTCCGGGCGCCCTTCGGCTTGCGCTGCTCCCAGCCCTCGGCCCACAGGTCGAACCGGGCCTGCTGCTGCGGGAACTCGGCGGCCGCGTCGACGTCGAGCTCCACACCGAGGCCGGGGGCGTCGGAGAGGTGGAAGCAGCCGTCCTCCGGGTTGACCTCCGGGGCGCCCTTGACGACCTTCTTGATCTCCGCGTCGGCGAAGTCGTTGAAGTGCTCGAGGATCTTGAAGTTCGGGGAGGTGAAGCCGACCTGGAGGGAGGCGGAGGTGAGGACCGGCCCGCCGACGTTGTGCGGGGCCACGAGCACGTAGTGCGTCTCGGCGGTGGCGGCGAGCTTGCGGGTCTCCCAGATGCCGCCGATGTGGCCGACGTCGGGCTGGATGATGTCGACGGCCTGGCTCTCGAAGAGCTCCCGGAACTCGATGCGATCGTGAATCCGCTCACCGGTGGCGACCGGGATGTCGACCTTGGCGGCGACCTTCTCCAGCGCCTTCAGGTTCTCCGGCGGGCAGGGCTCCTCCAGCCAGGCCGGCTTGAACGGCGCGAGCTCGTGCGCCAGCCGGATGGCGGTGGCGGGGGAGAAGCGGCCGTGCATCTCCAGCATCAGCTCGGTGTCGGGCCCGATCGCGTCGCGCACGGCCTCGATCAGCGAGACGGCGTAGAGGGTCTGCTCGTGGTCGAGCTCGAAGTGCCCGGTGCCGAAGGGGTCGATCTTGAGCGCCCGGTAGCCGCGCTCGACGACTCCCTGGGCGGCCTTGTGGTAGGCCTCCGGGGTCCGCTCGGTGGTGTACCAGCCGTTGGCGTACGCCTTGACCTTGTCGGTCACCTTGCCGCCGAGGAGCTGCCATACCGGCACTCCGAGGGCCTTGCCCTTGATGTCCCAGCAGGCCATCTCGATGACGGCGATACCGGACATGACGATCTCGCCGGCCCGCCCGTAGTCGCCGTACTTCATGCGCCGGACGAGGTCCTCGACAGCGAACGGGTCGGAGCCCAGAATGTGATTGTTCTGGGCCTCGTGCAGGTAGCCGACCAGCGCGTCGGTGTGACCCAGCATCCGGGTCTCGCCGACTCCAGTGATCCCCTCGTCGGTGTGCACCTGTACGTAGGTCAGGTTGCGCCACGGCGTCCCGACCACGTGTGTGCTGATTCCGGTGATGCGCACGCCAGTCGCCCCTCGCTGCTTTGTTCGGCTCGGTTCTGTGTGTTCGAGATTTCGTCACACGTTCGAAATGCTGGCGTGACAGTAAGGACGGTGTGAGGGGGGTGTCAATGGGTCGAACGGATATCGCTTTCGACGACGCGTTCGACGACGCCTCTTGAAAGCGCTTGCCGGAGCGGTTTCGGCGGGCTCGGGCGGGTGGCTGCCGATAGGGGCCGGATGCCGCGGCTTGGCGGGGAATGGTGGGGGCCGACCGCCGTTCCGCCCAGCGGAACGGCTGCTTCCCTACACAACTTTCACAGGCGTGCCTAGGAACGTGACCGGTGCGGAATCTACTCTTCCCGCGTCATGGACTACTGCAACCCGTGCCGACGGCACCTCAACGGCGCCCTCGCCTGCCCGGGGTGCGGCGCACCCGTCGACCACCTCCGCGCACAGACGTACACGCCCGTGTACCCGGGCGCGGAGACGGGGGACGCGTACGGGGGCGGTGTCCACGAGACCGGGGCCCAGGCGGGCGCGTACGGGCCCGAGGGGGCCGCGCCTGTCGGGTACGAGGCCGCCGGGCACGGGTACGGGCACGGTGATGACGGTGCGGGGTACGCCCGCGCATCCGGTGGTCAGGGTGCCGGGTACGGGAGTGCGTCCGGCGGATACGGCACCGTGGCGCCGGGCCAAGGAGCCGAGTACGGGGCTGCGGCCGGGGGTCACCGTGGCGGATACGCGGGCGAGCCTGGTGACCGGACAAGCATGTACGAAAGCGAACACGGCGAGCCGACGGAGGCCGCGTACGGCGATCGCGCGGGCCAGGACGACGGCCGTGCGGACCGGGGTGACGGCCGTCCGGACGGGTACGGCGATCGGGCGGACCGGCATGACGGTGCCGCGGAGGCCGAGGCGGTCGGCGGTCGGGCGGCCGCTCGCCGGGCGCGCGGACGCGGCGGCCGAAGGCGCGACGCGGAGGGCGAGGGCCTCGTGGTCGCCGGGAACGCCATGGACGCCCACGGTGGCGAAGGTGACGAGGGCGAGGACGAGTTCGAGGACGCCGAAGGCGTCGCGGGCGGCGGCAGTCGCCGCGACCGCAAAGCCGCGGCGCACCGGCGCCGTAGACGCCGGACCCTGCTGGTCGCCGCCGGGTTCGTGCTGGCGGCCGGCGGGCTGAGCCTGGCGGAGCTGGGCCTCGACGCGCCGGGCTCGACGCCGAATCCGGCGGCCGCGGGGGACGCGTCGGCGGACGGCGGTGCGTCGAAGGAGGCCGGTGAGACCGCGGAGCCGCTCACCGAAAGGTCCGGCGCCACGCGCACGGCGTCGGAATCGGCGTCTCCGGACGCGTCCGCGTCGCCCTCGGCCTCGAAGTCGGCGAAGGCCGAGGAGTCCGAGAAGAGCGAGACCGACACCGCGACCGGCTCCCAGTCGGCGACGACGGGTACGGGCCCGGGCGCGTCCGCCCCGGCCCCCGAACCGACGAGCCCGGCCGGGACGCCGCCCCCCACGTCCGAGCCGACGACAGCGGACCCCTCCCCGACCCCGGCGCCCTCGCAGACGTGCGAGCGGTTCCTGTGGTGGTGCAGCTGAGGCCCGCCGCGGGTGACGCCGGCTGAGGCGTGACCCGGATGGCACCGGCTGAGGCGTGCCCCGGATGACGCCGGCCGCGACGTGACCCGGGTGACACCGGCCGGTGCGAGGCCGCGCCCGGGTTCAGGGCGCCAGCATCCGCCGTAGAAGATCCCGCAGGGCCAGTCGTTCCTCGTCCGACAGGCCCGCCAGTGGCTCGCGGGCGAAGCGCAGGCCCTCCCGCAGGTCCTGGGCGATCCGTCGTCCCTCGTCCGTCGCCGCGGCCACCTTCACGCGCCGGTCGGTGGGGTCCGGCCGTCGTTCCACCAGGCCGCGGGACTCCAGCCGGTCCACGATGCCCGTGACGTTCGACGGCTCGCACTTCAGTTTCTTGGCCAGTTTCCGCATGGGCAGCGGTTCCAGGGACAGCAGACTCAGAAGCCGCGCCTGCGCGCCGGTGAGCGCGTGTTCGGCCGCCGCCTCCTCGTAGTCCTCGTAGAAGCGGGCCACGACGTCACCGATGAGCTCGACGACTTCCATGGTCAGGGCGTCGGGGCGGCGGGTCTGCCGGGGTGTGGCCATGAGATCCAGGGTACCCGCTTACTTGACATCCTGAAATATTCAAGAGCATGGTTGTTTCAGGTACTGAAGTATTTGGCCGTGCTTCCCGAGGCCGGCCCGGAAAGGCGCTCCCCATGACCGACACCCCCACGCTCCCCGCCCACAGCCGCGAATGGCACCTCGCCTCCCGCCCGGTCGGCTGGCCGAAGCCCGAGGACTTCTCCCTGGTAGAGGTGGAGATCCGGCAGCCCGGCCCCGGCGAGGTGCTCGTACGGAACAGCTACCTCTCCGTCGACCCGTACATGCGCGGCCGGATGAGCGCCGCGAAGTCGTACGTCGCCCCTTACGAGCTGGGCAAGGCCATGCAGGGTGGCGCGGTGGGCGAGGTCGTCGCCTCCGGGGCCGAGGGCATCGCCCCGGGCGACCACGTGCTGCACTTCGGCGGCTGGCGCGCCTACGCCACGGTCGACGCCCGGCAGGCCGTCAAGGTCGACCCCGAGGCCGCACCCCTGTCGACGTACCTCGGCGTCCTCGGCATGACCGGCCTCACCGCCTACGCCGGCCTTCTGCGCACCGCCTCCTTCAAGGAGGGCGACTCCGTCTTCGTGTCCGGCGCGGCCGGCGCGGTGGGCAGCCAGGTGGGCCAGATCGCCAAGCTCAGGGGCGCCTCGCGGGTCATCGGCTCCGCCGGCTCCGACGAGAAGGTCAAGCTGCTGGTGGAGGAGTACGGCTTCGACGCCGCCTTCAACTACAAGAACGGCCCGGTGAGCGAGCAGCTGCGCAAGGCCGCCCCGGACGGCGTCGACGTCTACTTCGACAACGTCGGCGGCGACCACCTCGAGGCCGCCATCGGCTCCCTCAACGAGAAGGGCCGGATCGCGGTCTGCGGCATGATCTCGGTCTACAACAACACCGAGGCCGCCCCGGGTCCGAGGAACCTCGCCCGGCTGATCCAGACCCGCGGCCGCATCGAGGGCCTGCTCGTCGGCGACCACTACGACCTCCAGCCGCAGTTCGTCGAGGAGGTCGGCGCCTGGGTCCGCTCGGGCGAGCTCAAGTACCGCGAGACCGTCGTCGAGGGCATCGACAACACCCTGGAGGCGTTCCTCGGCGTCCTGCGCGGCGACAACACCGGGAAGATGATCGTCAAGCTCTGACGTGCACTGATCCTCGTCGTCCGACGGCGTCTCCGCGAACGCCGGAGGCCGCGCCCCCGAGCTGGGGCGCGGCCTCCGGCGATCGCGGCGTGCGGGTCGGTCAGGCCGCCAGGGCCGCCTTGTGGACGGCGGACACCAGCCGCTCGTTCTCGGGCGCCGCTCCGCCGGGGAAGGCCATACGGCGCCGCGTGTACCCGTACGCGAGCCCGCTGCGCGGATCGGCGAACGCCTGCGAACCGCCCGCGCCGCTGTGCCCGAAGGACCCCGCGCCCAGGAACGGGTGCCAGGTGTCCGCGGTCGCCTGGAAGCCCAGCCCGTACGACTTGTGCGCCCGGGCCACCAGGTCGTAGCCGACCGAGTGGATCTGCCCGACCTCGGCGACGGTGTCCGGCTTCAGCAGCGGCGGCCGTCCGTCCACCTCGCTGATCGCCGCCGCGTACATCCCGGCGAGCCCGCGGGCGGCGGCCACCCCGCCCGCCGACGCCGGGCCCTTGGCGCGTACGGCACGGGAGTTGGCGTAGTCCGCGATGTCGACCGGGTCCGGCACGTGCTGGTTGAACGCGATGGAGGCCAGCGTGTGCGGCCCGGTCGGCGCCAGGTCGAGCAGGGCCTGCTGGGTCGCCGTCGGGGCCATCGGCTGCACGCTGCGGAAACGGGGCTCCAGCGCGGCCGGCAACCCCAGGAAGAAGTCCAGCCCGTACGGGGCGCGCACCCGCTCCTCGTACACCTCCTGGAGCGTGTGCCCGGTCGCCCGCCGTACCACCTCTCCGGTCAACGCGCCGATGACGAGGGCGTGGTAGCCGAAGGCGGTGCCCGGGCGCCAGAACGGGCGCTGGTCCGCGAGCCGTTCGGCGACGACCCGGTCGTCGGTCAGCTCCTGCGCCGTGAACCCGCTGTCGAGGCCGACCAGGCCCGCGCGGTGGGCGACCAGGTCGCGCAGGGTCAGCGTGCCCTTGCCCTCGGCCGCGAACTCGGGCCAGTAGTAGGTCACCTTGCGGTCCGGCTCCAGCGTGCCGTCCTGCATGAGAAGGGCGACCACGAGGTGGGCGGCGCCCTTGGTCGACGAGAACACGCCGTACAGGGACTGGGCGTCGGCGCCGTCACCCGCCCACAGGTCGACGACCCTGCGTCCGTGTACGTACGCGCACAACTGTCCCTCGTAGTCGGGGCGTTCCGATGCCACCAGCGCGGCGAACTCCTCGCGCACCGCCTCGAAGCCGTCCGCGACGCTGCCGTGGATCTCCTGCGTCATCCGTTCTCCTCACCTGAACCGCCTCGTGCGTGTGCCCTGTGAACCATGCCCGTCCGAGCTGGTTGAACTCCCCTTTCGCCTTCCTTCGATCGGTACGGCGAGGTGTACCGGTTCGACTCAACAGCAAGGGGGAGGAGTTCGTGTCACGGATACCTCGGATGGCGCAACCCGAACAGTCCGGACGGGGCACGCGGGGGAGCGGGCGCGGACCGACGCGACGAGTCCGACGCGACGCGAGCCCATGGACGCGATCCCGTGACACCGTTCCGAGCGGCTGCGGGCCGGGGCGCCGGCGCCACCCCGCACCGCCGCCCGGCAGCACCTGGATGGCCCCCGATAGAGTTTCCCCATGCGTGATCTCGGGGCGGGCTTCAACTACCTACTACAGGGCCAGCGGTGGGTGGCCAGGCACGGCAGGCAGTACGGGTTCGGGCTGCTCCCGGGACTGATCACCCTGGTTCTCTACGTGGCGGCGCTGGTCGCGCTGGCGCTGTGGGGCGAGGACTTCGTGGGCTGGGCGACACCCTTCGCCGACGACTGGTCGAGCCCCTGGCAGGGACTCTTCCGCGGCTTCCTCACCGCGGTCCTGTTCGCCCTCGCCCTCCTCCTGTCCGTCCTCACCTTCACCGCGGTGACGCTGCTGATCGGCCAGCCCTTCTACGAGAGCCTCTCCGAGAAGGTCGACCGTGACGTGTCCCCGGACGGCACCGCGCCCGAGTCCGGCCTCCCCCTGTGGCGCGAGCTGTGGATCTCGGCCCGCGACAGCCTCCGTATCGTCGTGCGGGCCCTGCTGTGGGCCGTGCTGCTGTTCGTGCTCGGCTTCGTCCCCTTCGTCGGCCAGACGGTCGTCCCGGTGATCGGGTTCTTCGTCACCGGGTTCTTCCTCACCGAGGAACTGACCGCCGTCGCCCTCCAGCGCCGGGGCGTCGACCTGCGCGAGCGCCTGACCCTGCTCCGCTCCCGCAAGACCCTGGTGTGGGGTTTCGGCACCCCGCTCGCCCTGTCCTTCCTGGTGCCGTTCGTCGCGGTGTTCCTGATGCCGGGCGCGGTCGCGGGCGCCACCCTCATGGCCCGCGACCTGCTGGGCGAGGAGACCGGGGACGGTGACGCCACCGACACCGGGAAGCACGGTGACTCCGCCGGCCCGCGGGGCGAGGGGTTCATCCAGCGGCCGGCCGGCTCGCCGCCACCGTCAGGATCGAACGGACCTGGGCGATGATGTCCAGCCGGTTCCGCACGAACTCCGGGTCGGTCACCGTCCCGGTCGCCGGATCGGTGTTGCCGGTCCCGAACTGCAGCACGGGCGTGTGCACATGGCCGCCCGGCAGCACCTCGTGCAGGCCCAGCCGGTCCCGTAGCAGCGTCGCCCGGTAGGCGATCTCGTTGGACAGGTAGTCCCCGCCGCCGCCCGCCCGGGCGGTGGACCCCGCCGTGGGCCCGTCCGCCCGTACGACGGGGGTGGTGCCGCCCGCCGGGATCTCGGTCACGCTCGTGTTGTCGTACACGGGGAAGCGGCCGGTGTCCGCCGCCACGATCGCCTTGTACGGGAGGGTCGTCGTCGTCCACTGCGGCTGCGAGGCCGGGTCGGTGACCGGAACGGTCTCGGTCCGCCCGATGTTCTCGTTGTCCGCGAAGCCGCCCCGCCAGGCCCCGTTGGTCCGCTCGACGTCGAACCGGCCGACCCGCCCCTGGCTCACGGTCGTGAACAGGTCCACCTTCGGCAGATACGGCCGCAGCGTCCGCTCCACCGTCCCTTCCGCGAAGTCCTGCCAGCGCACCGGGAAGACGGCCGTCTCGATCCGGGCCGGACCCTCGGCCGTCCGGATCACCGTGCCGTCGAGGGCGAGCGCGGTGGCCCCGGACGGATTGGAGATCCGCACGTCCCGGTCCAGCGTGAACGGGTCGAAGCCGGTCACCAGGATCCGCTTCACGCCCTTGCCGTGCGGATACCGGATGGCGGTCTGCCCGCGCGAGGTCCGCTCCAGTTCACCGAGCAGCGCGGCCCGTTGCGCGGCGCTGAGCCCGAACTCCGGCTGCCAGGCGCGCACTTCCCGGGTCATTCCGAGTCGCGCCCAGTACAGCGGCCGGTCGTCGTCCCGGCTGAGATCCCCGCCCGCCGGTCCCCGCCCCTGTGCCCGGTCCACCGCCCGTCGCCAGAGCGCCGATCCCTCGTGGGCGACGAGGTGACGGGCGCGGGCGTAGGAGCCGGCCGAGCCGAGCGAGCGCGCGAAACCGGCCGCCACGGTGTCGAATCCGGAGCGCCGGAGGATCTCCTGGGGCGCGGCCCGGTCGAGCCTCTGCTCCTCGACGGTGGCGGAGGGTGCGGTCTCGGCGGACGCCGTCGTGGTGGGGGTGGCCAGTCCCGCCAACAGGGTCAGCCCGAGTACGCCGATCCGAAGTCGTATGGAGTGCAAGGGTTCTGGTCCTTCCGTCGCTGTGGGGAGCGTGCTGCGGACGGCCGCAGTATCGCGCGACGGAAGTGGTCCACGCCATGCCGTGTGACGTGGGGGAAACCGTGCGGGCGGCCGCACGTGGCGCGTTCGGCGCCGTGGTTCAGCGCTCGCCCAGCAGCGTGAGGAAGTCGCGGAACGCGCCGGGCATGTCCACCGACTCCGGGTCCAGCAGCCACTGGTACTGCAGGCCGTCCATCACCGCGATCAGGAGCGGGGCCGTGCGTTCCGGGGTGAGGCCGTTCGGCAGCGTGTCGCCGTACTCGGCGCGCAGGGCCGTCGCCATGCTCACGCGCACCCGCGTGTAGCGCTCGGTGAAGTACTCCCGCGCCGGATGCCCCTCGGTGACGCTCTCGCCGAGCAGCGCGGAGAAGGTCTGGATGATCCCGGGGCGCATCGCGTTGTACTCGACCAGTGAGGCGAGCAGGTCGACCCGCCACTGTGTGTCCGGCAGGGCGTCCCACTGGTCCCGCTCCTCGAGTACGGCGACGAGCAGCGCGTCCTTGGTGGGGAAGTGGTGCAGCAGCCCCTGCTGGGTGAGGCCGACCCGTTCCGCGACCGAGGCGAGGCTCGCGCCCCGGTAACCGCGCTCGGCGATCACCTCCAGGGCGGCCCGGACGATCTCCGCGCGCCGCTCCTCACTCCTGACCCTGGCGTTCATGCCGTCACCGTACGGCATCCCCACGCACCGAAAATAACGGGGAAGTAACAAAACCTACCGCTCTACAGGTAACGGGTGCACGATGTGGGGGACCGAACGGACTTCGACGAGGAGGCGCCGCGATGGCGGAAACCCTGGGACCCCGCTCCACACCGGCCGACGAGGCCCGCGAGGCGGTCGTCGCGGCGGCCCTCGGCAAGCTGGACCTCGACGCCAAGTCGCGGCTGCTGTCCGGCCAGGACATGTGGTCCCTGCCCGCCCTGCCGGAGATCGGCCTGGACTCCCTGGTCATGTCCGACGGCCCGATCGGTGTCCGGGGAGTGCGCTGGACCGCCGACGACCCGTCCGTGGCGCTGCCCTCCCCGACCGCGCTCGCCGCCACCTGGGACCCCGCCCTGGCCCGCCGCGCCGGTGTGCTCCTCGCCCAGGAGGCCCGCCGCAAGGGCGTCCACGTGCTGCTCGCGCCCACGGTCAACCTGCACCGATCCCCGCTCGGCGGCCGGCACTTCGAGGCGTACAGCGAGGACCCCTACCTGACCGGCCGGATCGGCTCCGGATACGTGAGCGGTGTGCAGGAGGGCGGGGTCGGCACCACGGTCAAGCACTTCGTCGCCAACGACGCCGAGACGGACCGCTTCACGGTGAACAACCTGGTGGGCGAACGCGCCCTGCGCGAGCTGTACCTGGCCCCCTTCGAGCTCATCGTCGAACACGCCCGCCCCTGGGGCGTCATGACCGCGTACAACACCGTCAACGGCACGACCATGACCGAGCACCGCCGCCTCGTGAACGAGGTGCTGCGCGGCGAATGGGGCTTCGACGGCTTCAACGTCTCCGACTGGATGGCCGCCCGCTCGACGGCCGGCGCCGTCGAGGGCGGCCTGGACGTGGCGATGCCCGGCCCGCGGACCGTCTACGGTGAGGCCCTCGCCCGGGCCGTCCGGGACGGCGAGGTCGAGGAGGCCACGGTCGACGAGGCCGTCCGCAACGTGCTGCGGCTCGCGGCCCGGGTCGGCATCCTCGAGGGCGCCGAACCGGCCGTCACCGAACTCCCCGACTCCGTCGACGGGGTGGCCCTGGCCCGCGAGATCGCCCGCCGCGCCTTCGTCCTCGTCCGCAACGAGCGTGACGCCCTCCCGCTGAAACCCGGGAAGGTCGCCCTCATCGGCGCCGCCGCCCGCGACGCCCGCGTCCTCGGCGGCGGCTCCGCCACCGTCTTCCCCGCCCGGACCGTCTCCCCGCTCGACGGCCTCACCGCCGCCCTCCCCGAGGGCACCCTCAGCTACGCCCTCGGCGCCGACCCCACCACCGAACTCGCCGTCGCCGACAAGGGGTTCGTCCTGCGCGCCGTCTGCCGCGACGCCGAAGGGAACGTCATCGGCACCGGCTCCGCGCCGAACGGCCACCTCCAGTGGATGGGCTCGGACCTTCCCGCGGGCGTCACCCACGAGGCCCTGCACACCGTCGAACTGACCGGCACCTTCACCCCGCGCACCACCGGCCCGCACACCTTCGGCATCAAGGGCATCGGCGCCTTCACCCTCACCGTCGACGGCACCACGTACTTCGACGACGTCCAGCGCCCCGCGAAGGACGACCCCTTCGTGACCTTCTTCGGCGCCCCGGAGCCCCGCGCCCGGGCCGCACTGACCGCGGGCCAGCCGGTCGACGTCTCCCTCACCCACGTCGTCGATCTGCCCGACGACCTGTCGATCAAGGTCGTCACCTTCTCCCTCGCCCACCAGGAGCCGCAGCGCGACCCCGACGAGCTGATCGCCGAGGCCGTGGCGGCGGCACGCGACGCGGACACGGCCGTCGTCGTGGTCGCCACCACCGACCGGGTCGAGTCCGAGGGCTTCGACCGCACCGACCTCACGCTGCCCGGCCGCCAGGACGACCTGGTCCGCGCCGTCGCCGCCGCCAACCCCAACACCGTGGTGGTCGTCAACTCCGGCTCCCCGGTGGAACTGCCGTGGCGTGCGGACGTCGCCGCCGTCCTGCTCAGCTGGTTCCCCGGCCAGGAGGGCGGCGCCGCCCTGGCGGACGTGCTGACGGGAGCGCACGAGCCCGGTGGCCGCCTGCCCACCACCTGGGGCTCCCTGGCCGCCGCCCCGGTCACCCGGGTGGTCCCCGAGAACGGTGAACTTCGCTACGACGAGGGTGTGTTCATCGGTTACAGCGCCTGGGAGAAGGAGGGCCGCGCTCCCTCGTACCCCTTCGGTCACGGTCTCGGCTACACCGACTGGACGTACGAGGCGGTCGAGACCCGGGGCACGAGCGTCCGGGTCCGCCTGCGCAACGACGGCGCCCGCGCGGGCCGCGAGGTCGTACAGGTCTACCTCGCGCCGGTCGACCGCGACCCCGGGCGTCCGGCGCGCCGGCTCGCCGGGTTCGCGACCGTCGAGGCCGGCCCCGGCGAGCGCGTCGAGGTCACCGTGGAACTCCCGCGGCGCGCCTTCGAGATCTGGGACGAGGCGAGCAACGCGTGGTCGTTTGTGAAGGGTTCGTACGAGATCCAGGTGGGACGCTCGATCGCGGACCGTCGGGTGACGGCGACTACTAACGTCTGATCCGGGGCAGAACCCCTCACGAGCAGCCCCGGCCCGGGACCTGACACCCGGGCCGGGGCTTGTGCGTTCCGGGGCCCGCGGGGATCAGCGGGCCGAGAAGCCGTACACCGTCTCCGAGCGGAACGCCTCGCCCGGCCGCAGCACCGTGCTCGGGAACTCCGGCCGGTTGGGGGAGTCGGGGAAGTGCTGGGTCTCCAGCGCCACGCCGTCCCCGGGAGCGAACGGACCGTCCAGGTGGTCCGCCGTGTACAGCTGGAGCCCGGGCTCGGTGGTGGCCACCGTCAGGACCCGCCCGGACACCGGGTCGTGCAACTCGGCGACCTCGACGGGAGTGTCCGTCACGCCCTTGTCCAGCACGAAGTTGTGGTCGTACCCGGAGCCGGTCTTCCGCGCCTGCCGGAAGTCGAAGCGGGTCCCCGGCACGTCGTCCAGGGCGCCCGTCGGGATCAGGTCCGCGTCGACCGGCGTGCAGCGGGAGGCGGCCAGCCGCAGGAGGTGACCGCCCGCGTTCCCGGAGCCGGAGCCCGCGAGGTTCCAGTAGGCGTGGTTCGTCAGGTTCACCACGGTCGGCGCGTCCGTCACCGCCTCGTAGGCGATCCGCAGCGCACCGGACTCGCCGAGCGTGTACGTCGCCGAGACCTCCAGCCGCCCCGGGAACCCCTCCTCGCCGTGCGGACTGACCCGGGAGAGGCGCAGGCCGTGTTCGAGCGGTGCCACGTCCCACACGCGCTTGTCGAAGCCACGCTCGCCGCCGTGCAGGGAGTTCGGCCCGTCGTTGCGGGCCAGCTCGTACGTCACCCCGTCCAGCGCGAACCGGCCGCCCGCGATCCGGTTCGCGTACCGCCCGACCAGGGCGCCGAGGTACGGACCCGAGTGCGCGAGGTAGCCGTCCAGATCTGCGAACCCCAGCACCACGTCCCCGGCCCGCCCGTCCCGGTCCGGGACCTCGACCGACTGCACGATCCCGCCGTACGACAGGACCCGAACCCGGACGCCGGCCCGTTCCAGGGTCCAGCGGTGGACCGGGGTGCCGTCGGGAAGTGTGCCGAAGAGTTCGTTCATGTGCGAAACCCTAGGACACACCTGCGCGAACCCCGCGTCAGGCCTTCCCGGACGTCACCGCGCGGTACGCGATCTCCGCCAGCCGCGCCTGGCCGTTCACACTCGGGTGGAACCAGTCCCAGTGGCTCAACTGGTCGGTGCCGAAGCGGTAGTCGTAGACCGCGCCGCCGTCGAAGCGGCACCGCTCGTCCTTCGCGCAGACCTCCTCCAGCACCTCGTTGTACGCCTCCACCCGCTTCTGCACGGTGTCCCGGCGCAGCGTCGCCGCCGAGTCCAGGGCGTCCGCGTCGCCCAGCATCGACGGGCAGATGCCCAGCTTCCACACCTGTTTGCCCAGCGGGTTGGTGCGCCCCTCGGACCAGAGCCGCTTCAGGTTGGGCACGCTCGCCACGTACACCTGAGCCCTGGGCAGTTCCTCGCGCAGGGTGCTCATCGCGTCCTTAAACTCGGCGCGGAAGTCGGCCACCGAGGTCATCGCGGAGATGCTCGCCCGGCAGGCGTCGTTCGCCCCCGCCATCACCGTGACCAGCTCCGGCCGATGCGCCGCCGCCTGCGCCATCTGGCCGGGCAGGTCCGCCATCCGCGCCCCGGTCACCGCGTAGTTCCAACTGCGCTCGGCCGCCTTCGCCGCACCCAGCAGCCGGACGGCCAGCGAGTCGACCTCGGTGCTGGCGCCGGTCGCCCACGAGACCTCCGGGCAGTCCGTGAGGACCGCGCAGGCGTCGAAACCGCGCGTGATGGAGTCACCCACGGCCGCGACCGAAGCCGGGCTGCGGTCCCAGGCCGGCGGACTCGGCGCGCGTGTGGCCTTCCGTGCCGCGGTGGGCCCGGCGGACTCGCCGCCGGCCGCGTCACAGCCGCTGACGCCCAGGACGGCCGCGGCCAGGACGGCGAGTAGCGCCCGTGAGCGGTTGCTTGGCTTCCGCATCCCCTGATGATCCCCTCGGTCGGCGTGCGCGGCGGTCGGTCCTCGTCCTCGGTGGTTCTTCCCCCTCCATACCAACGCGCGGGAGTTCCCGGCCGGGCCGCGGGCGACGACGCACACCCGTACAAGCGTCCTGCCGGGTGAATGGCGGGCGTTTCACGGCACCGGGACCGACGGTACGTCACACTCCTTGCGCCGCCGCACGGTAGCCTCGCCATCAACGTGGCTGCCCGGCCACTGCCGTCCGCCAGTACGCAAGATGTCCCGCTCTGCCCGGAGGTCCCGGTGACGACACGTGGAGTTCTGTACGTGCACTCCGCGCCGCGCGCGCTGTGCCCGCACGTCGAGTGGGCCGTCGCCGGGGTGCTCGGCACACGCGTCAACCTCGACTGGATCCGGCAGCCCGCCGCGCCCGGCACCTGGCGCTCGGAGTTCTCCTGGCAGGCCGAGGCCGGCACCGCCTCCAAACTCGCCTCCGCGCTGCGCGGCTGGCACCTGCTGCGCTTCGAGGTCACCGCCGAGCCCTGCCCGACCGCCGAGGGCGAGCGCTACAGCTGCACCCCCGACCTCGGCATCTTCCACGCCGTCACCGGCATCCACGGCGACATCCTCATCCCCGAGGACCGCCTGCGGGCCGCCCTGCTCCGCTCCCAGCGCGGCGAGACGGACCTCGAGTCCGACCTCGCCAAGCTCCTCGGCAAACCCTGGGACGACGAACTGGAGCCCTTCCGCTACGCGGGCGAGGGCGCACCGGTGCGCTGGCTGCACCAGGTGGTGTGACGAAACGCCCCGCGCGGCAACGGCCCTGAAGGGGCGCGGGAAACCGCGCGACCGGTCCCACCGTCCGGCAGACGAACAGAACGGCGTGTGGCCCGCCCCCGACCGGGGGCGGGCCACACGCCGTTCACCGCACGGTTCAGACCGAGCGGAACGCCAGCACCACGTTGTGCCCACCGAACCCGAACGAGTCGTTGAGCGCGGCGATCCGACCCTCGACGGGCAGCTTGCGCGCCTCGCCGCGGACGATGTCGGCATTCGCCTCGGCCTCGGGGTCGAGGTTCTCGACGTTGATGGTCGGCGGCGCGAGCCGGTTGTACAGGGCGAGGACGGTCGCGACCGACTCGACGCCACCCGCGCCACCGAGCAGATGACCGGTCATCGACTTCGTCGCGGACACCGCGAAGTGGTCGGCGTCGTCGCCGAACACCTTCCGCAGCGCCTTCAGCTCGGCCACGTCACCGGCCGGCGTGGAGGTGGCGTGCGCGTTGACGTGCACGATCTCCGCCGGGTTCAGGTCGGTGTTGTCGAGCAGGTTCTGCAGGGCGTGCGAGATGCCGCGGCCCTCGGGCTCCGGCTGCACGATGTCGTGGCCGTCGGCGGAGATGCCCTGGCCGACCGCCTCGGCGTACACCCGGACACCGCGCTTGGCGGCGTGCTCGGCGGACTCCAGGACGACGACGCCGGCGCCCTCGCCGAGGACGAAGCCGTCACGGCCGATGTCGTAGGGACGCGAGGCGCCCTGCGGGTCGTCGTTGTTCTTGGACATCGCCATCATGTTGCCGAAGGCGGCGATGGGCAGCGGGTGGATCGCCGCCTCCGTGCCACCGGCGACGACGACGTCGGCGCGGCCGGTACGGATCATCTCGATCGCGTAGCCGATGGCCTCGGCGCCCGACGCGCAGGCGGAGACCGGCGTGTGCACGCCCGCACGGGCGCCCACGGCCAGACCCACGTTGGCGGAGGGGCCGTTCGGCATCAGCATGGGGACGGTGTGCGGGGAGACGCGGCGGACGCCCTTCTCCTTGAGCACGTCGTACTGGTCGAGCAGGGTCGTCACGCCGCCGATGCCGGAGGCGATGACGGCACCGAGCCGGTCGGGGTCGACGGACGCGTCCTCGCCGGCCCTGGCGGTGAAGCCGGCGTCGGCCCACGCCTCCTTGGCGGCGATCAGCGCGAACTGCGCCGAGCGGTCCAGGCGACGGGCCTGCGGCCGCGGGATGACCTCGGTCGGCTCCACGGCCACCGGGGCCGCGATACGGACGGCCTGCTCGGCCGCCCACTCCTGCTCCAGGGGCTTCACGCCGGACCGGCCGGCGATCAGGCCTTCCCAGGTCGAGGCTGCGTCGCCACCCAGCGGTGTGGTTGCGCCGATACCGGTGACGACCACGGTGCGATTGGTCGGGCTCACGGGAATTCATTCTCCATCGGATACGAGGGGGACAACCCCCGCGTAAGCGGGGACTACGGCGCCACCGCCGGGTGGCGGGGCATACGGACCGATCCGGGGATCAGGCCTGGTTCTTGAGGATGTAGCTCGTCGCGTCGCCGACCGTCTTGAGGTTCTTGACGTCCTCGTCGGGGATCTTGACGTCGAAGCGCTCCTCGGCGGCGACGACGACCTCGACCATGGACAGCGAGTCGACGTCCAGGTCGTCGGTGAAGGACTTGTCCAGCTGGACGTCCTCAACCGGGATGCCGGCGATCTCGTTCACGATGTCGGCGAGACCGGCGACGATCTCTTCCTGAGTGGCGGCCATGTCAGGCGCTCCTTCGTTGGTGTTTCCAGAGGGTGTGGCTCCCACCGCGTACGAGCGGTGGGTGGTGCGTGTCCCGCACCGGATCGCATGATCCGGCACGGAGTGCCTAGGGGAGGGTAACGACCGTGGCGGCGTACACGAGACCCGCCCCGAATCCGATGACGAGCGCGGTGTCGCCGCTCTTCGCCTCACCGGTCGCCAGAAGCCGCTCCATCGCGAGCGGAATCGAGGCGGCCGAGGTGTTGCCGGTGGTGCGCACGTCACGGGCGACCGTGACGTGTTCCGGCAGTTTGAGAGTCTTCACCATCGAGTCGATGATCCGCTCGTTGGCCTGGTGGGGAATGAAGACATCCAGGTCGTCCGAGGTGATTCCGGCCGCGTCCAGCGCCTGCTGGGCGACCTTCGCCATCTCGAACACGGCCCAGCGGAAGACCGCCTGGCCCTCCTGGGTGATCGCGGGGAACTTGCCGGAGCTGTCGTACTCCGTCCACGGCACGGTCTGCTTGATGGTGTCGGACTTGTCGCCCTCCGAACCCCAGACCGTCGGGCCGATCGCGGGCTCCTGGGCGGGGCCCACGACCACCGCGCCGGCGCCGTCGCCGAACAGGAAGGCCGTGGCGCGGTCCTCCAGGTCGGTCAGATCGGAGAGCCGCTCCACGCCGATCACCAGGACGAACTCCGCCGAGCCCTCGACGACCATGCCCTTGGCGAGGGTGAGGCCGTAGCCGAAGCCCGCGCAGCCGGCCGAGATGTCGAAGGCGGCTGCCTTGTTCGTGCCGAGCTTGTCGGCGATCTCGGTCGCCACGGCCGGCGTCTGCTTGAAGTGCGAGACGGTCGAGACGATCACGCCGCCGATCTGCTCGGCGGTGATCCCGGCGTCGGCGATCGCCTTGCCGGACGCCTCGATCGACATCGCGGCGACGGTCTCCTCGTCGGAGGCCCAGTGCCGGGTCTGGATCCCCGAGCGCGAGCGGATCCACTCGTCGGACGAGTCGATCGTCTCGAGGATCACCTCGTTGGGCACGACCCGAATCGGACGGTAGCCGCCCACGCCGAGGATGCGCGCGTACGGTGCGCCCTTGCTCGGCTTGATCTTCGACATGATCGGTCGGCTCCTTAGGGGGTCAGGCGCCCGCTGCGTCAGCGGCGGAGTCGGCGGCGGCGGCGATCAGTTCGCGGGCCGCGTCGAGGTCGTCGGGGGTCTTCAGCGCGAGCGTCTTGACGCCGGGCAGCGCACGCTTGGCCAGACCGGTGAGCGTGCCGCCGGGGCACACCTCGAGGAGCGCGGTGGCGCCGAGCTCCTGGAAGGTCTCCATGCACAGGTCCCAGCGGACCGGGTTGGCGACCTGACCGACCAGCCGCTCCAGCACCTCGGCGCCGGTGGCGACGGTCCTGCCGTCCTTGTTCGAGACGTAGGCGACCTTCGGGTCGGCGGGCGCCAGAGCCTCGGCGGCCTTCGCCAGCGCCTCGACCGCCGGAGCCATGTGGTGCGTGTGGAAGGCACCGGCCACCTTCAGCGCGACGACCCGGCGGACACCCTCGGGCGGGTCCGCCTCCAGCGCGGCGAGCTGCTCCAGGGTGCCGGCGGCCACGATCTGGCCGGCGCCGTTCACGTTCGCCGGGGTCAGGCCCAGCTTCTCCAGGTGCGCGACACTGACCTCGGGGTCACCGCCGAGCAGCGCCGACATGCCGGTCGCGGTGACCGCGGCGGCCTCGGCCATGGCCAGACCCCGCTTGCGTACGAGGGTCAGCGCGGCGGTGTCGTCGAGCACGCCCGCGAAGGTGGCCGCGGTGATCTCGCCGACGCTGTGGCCCGCGACGGCGCCGGGAACCACGTCGCCGAGTGCCGCGGCAGACAGCAGTCCGGCGGCCACGAGCAGCGGCTGAGCCACCGCGGTGTCGCGGATCGCGTCCGCGTCGGCCTGCGTGCCGTAGTGGACGAGGTCGAGTCCGATGGCGTCCGACCACGCGGCGACGCGGTCGGCGGCACCGGGCAGTTCGAGCCAGGGAGTCAGGAAGCCGGGCGTCTGAGCGCCCTGGCCGGGAGCGACGAGTACGAGCACTCTCACACTCTCTCTTGTCGACGGGCACGGCCGCCCGTGGGGACAGGGACGAAGAACAGGAGGGGGTTTTGTGGGCCCCCGACAAAAGCCTAGAGCTGGAGATCCCCGTCGGCCAGACGCCCCAGGATCAGCGCGATGCGCAGCGTGAACGCCGAACGTACGTCCGAGGGTGACCAGCCGGTGACGTCAGTCACACGTCGAAGCCGGTAGCGCACGGTGTTCGGGTGGACGAAGAGCATCCGGGCGGCACCCTCCAGACTGCTCGCCTGTTCCAGATAGACGGCGAGCGTCTCCAGCAACGCCGACCCGGCCTCCTCCAGCGGTCTGTAGATCTCCTCCACCAACTGTTCGCGGGCCGAGGGGTCCCCGGCCATCGCCCGCTCCGGCAGCAGATCGTCCGCCAGCACCGGCCGCGGTGCGTCCTGCCAGGCGGTTCCCGCCTTGAGCCCGGCCGCCGCGGCCTGCGCGGACCGGGTCGCGGCGAGCAGATCGGGCACCACCGGACCCGCCACCACGGACCCCGCCGCGAACGGGCCGATGAGCGACTTGGCCACGGCGAGCGGATTGTCGCTGCCGCCCGCGATGACCACGAGCCGGTCCCCGAGCACACCGGTGAGGACCTGGAGCTTGGCGTGCCGGGCGGCCCGCCGGATGGCCTCGACCGTCAGCTCCGAGTCACCCTCGGGGGCGGTGCCCAACACCACGCACACGTGCTCGGGGGAGTTCCAGCCGAGGGCCGCGGCCCGGCTGACGGCGCCTTCGTCGGCCTCACCGCTGAGCACCGCGTTCACGACCAGCGACTCCAGGCGGGCGTCCCACGCGCCACGCGCCTCGGCGGCCTGGGCGTACACCTGGGCGGTGGCGAAGGCGATCTCCCGGGCGTACACGAGCAGGGCCTCGCGCAGCACGGACTCGTCGCCCGGCGCCGCCACCTCGTCGATCGCGGACTCCATGACCTCGATGGTGGTGCGCACCATCTCCACGGTCTGCCGCAGCGTGATGGCCCGCGTCAGCTCGCGCGGAGCCGTACCGAAGACATCGGTCGAGATGGCCTGCGGGGCGTCCGGATACCGGAACCACTCGGTGAAGGCGGCGATGCCCGCCTGGGCGACCAGCCCGATCCAGGAACGGTTCTCCGGGGGCATCGCCCGGTACCACGACAGCGTTTCGTCCATGCGCGCGATGGCCTGCGCGGCGAGACTTCCGGACGACCTCTCCAGCCGCTTCAGCGTCGCGGGGTGCGGATGGACCGGAGGCGCTGTGGCTTCGGGAGGGTGGGCTTCGGGTTCGGGCACGGGACAAGACTGCCTTATCCGGACGCGAGTGTGCGTTGCCGGGGCTGTGCTTGATGGCTCGGTCGCCTTCGGGGGCGCTCCAGCCGGTGTCGAGCCGTCGATCGTGCTCAGCGCTTCGCGCCTCCGCGCGTTCGCCGTCTCGACACCGGCGCGCCCCCTGCGGCTCCCTCGCGGCCGGCGCGTGGGGACAGTGGAAGTTGGTGGGCCCTTGCTGTCTGCTCGGGGACGCGTGGTCCGGCTGGTTCGCGCCTTCGCGCCTGCGGGCCTCCGCGCGTGGCCGTCTCGGCACCGGCGCGCCCCCTGCGGCTCCCTCGCGGCCGGCGCGTGGGACAGTGGGGCTTGGTGGGCCCTTGCTGTCTGTGCGGGGACGCGTGGGCCGGCTGGTTCGCGTCTGCGCGCCTTCGCGCCTCCGCGCCTCGCCGTCTCGGCACCGGCGGGTCCCCTGCGGCTCCCTCGCGGGCGGCGCGTGGGGGCAGTGGGGCTTGGTGGGCCCTTGCTGTGTGTGCGGGGCTGCGTGGTTCGGTTGCCCGGCGGGGCTACGGTGGTGGCGTGATGGACGTACGGCGCGCTGCGGAGCGCTACCGAGGCGGTGCCGCCGAGGCCGGAATCGAGTCCTGGCACGCCTTCTCCTTCGGCCCGCACTACGACCCCGACAACCTCCGCTTCGGCGCCGTGCTGGCCTGCAACGAGGAGCGACTCGCCCCCGGCGCCGGCTTCGACGAGCATCCGCACAGCCACACCGAGATCGTGACCTGGGTGGTCGAGGGCGAGCTGACCCACCGTGACTCGACCGGCAGGCAGAGCGTGGTGCGTCCCGGCGACGTGCAGCGCCTGAGCTCCGCGGGGGGTGTGCGGCACGTGGAGCGCAACGACGGCCCGGCCCCGCTGGTCTTCGTCCAGATGTGGCTGACGCCCCGCACCCCGGGCGGCGACCCGTCGTACGAGACCGTCCGCGGCATCGCCGACTCCACGCCGTACGCCGTCCCGGAGGCGGGCGCGCTGCTGCACGTGCGGCGGCTGGCGGCGGGGGAGCGGACGGCGGTGCCGGACGGGCCGCATGTCTACGTCCACGTCGTACGCGGTGAAGTGCGGCTCGACGACGAGGAGTTGGCGGCGGGCGACGCGGCCCGGATCACGGACGCCGAGGACGTGGCCGCGGTGGCGGTGACCCCGGCCGAGCTGCTCGTGTGGGAGATGTCCTAGAGCGGAGCGGGGCTCTGGAGCTCGGCGAGCACCGCGTCCGTGAAGGCCGGCCAGGCCTCGGCCGCCCAGGGTCCGAAGGCGCGGTCCGTGAGGGCCACGCAGGCCGCCCGCGCGGCCGGGTCGATCCACAGGAACGTACCGGACTGGCCGAAGTGGCCGAAGGTGCGCGGGGAGGACGTACTGCCCGTCCAGTGCGGGGACTTGGCGGCGCGGATCTCGAAGCCGAGGCCCCAGTCGTTGGGGTTCTGGTGGCCGTAGCCGGGCAGCACGCCCTTCGTCCCGGGGTACTGGACCGTCATCGCCGCCGCGGCGGTACGGGGGTCGAGCAGCCGGGGCGCCTGCACCTCCGCCGCGAACCGCAGCAGGTCCTCGACCGTGGACCACCCGTCCTTCGCCGGCGAGCCCTCCAGCGAGGTCGACGTCATCTCCAGCGGCTCCAGCACCGCCTGCCGCAGATACTCGGCGAACGGGATCTCGGTCGCCTTCGTGATGTGGTCCCCGAGCTGCTCGAACCCCGCGTTCGAGTACAGCCGCCGCTCACCGGGCGGCGCCGTCACCCGGTGCTCGTCGAAGGCGAGGCCCGAGGTGTGCGCGAGGAGATGGCGCACGGTCGACCCGGGCGGCCCGGCCGGCTCGTCGAGCTCGATGGCGCCCTCCTCGTAGGCGACCAGCGCCGCGTACGCCGCGAGCGGCTTGGTGACCGAGGCCAGCCGGAAGCGCTGCCCGGCCGGCCCGTGGGTCCCCAGGACCGTGCCGTCCGCCCGTACGACCCCCGCCGCAGCGGTGGGAACCGGCCAGTTCTCGATCAACGCGAGGCTTTGCAAGGACATGCCGCCGAGCCTAGGCGTTCACAGCGTCAGCCCCATCGCGGGGTCCGGCTTGCGGACGAAGCCGAGAGAGGCGTAGAGGGGCTCCGCCTCGGCGGACGCGGTGAGGAGGACCTGGCCCGCCCCCTGCGCGCGGAACCAGGTCAGGAGCTCCTCCATGCACGCGCGCGCGTAGCCCCGGCGTCGCGCGTCCGGGTCGGTGGCGACACTGAAGACATACCCGGCCCGCCCGCGCGGGTTGGCCGCCTTCCCGATGCGGTAGTCGACGGTGCCGACCGCCAGGGCCGCGAGTGCCTCCGGCCGGTCCGGGTGGTCGACGACGAAGGCCGCGAAGTCCTCGTCGTCCTCCAGCCGTTGGCACAGGCTCGGAAGTGCCTGCGCGTGCCATGCGGTGCCGGGCTCCGAGCCCGCCATCGAATCGATCATCACCTGGCGCAGGCGCAGCACTTCCACGGCGTCCTCGGGGGTGGCACGGCGTACGAGACTCATGCACCGCACGGTAATCACCGGGCCGGTGGCGCGTCCTGCGGATTTCTTACCCGTCCCGCTTGCTTCGAGTGCGCTCCAAGCCTCTAGCGTGGAGGCCATGACGGTGATGGAGACCACGGGTACCAGGACCGACAGCTGCGCGGCTCCGCCGCACCCCCACCGGCGCCCGGCGGGCCAGGACAGCTACACGATCAGCGAGGTCGTCGCCTTCACCGGCCTGACGGCCCACACCCTGCGCTGGTACGAGCGCATCGGCCTGATGCCGCACATCGACCGCTCGCACACCGGCCAGCGCCGCTACAGCAACCGCGACCTCGACTGGCTCGACCTCGTCGGCAAGCTGCGGCTCACCGGCATGCCGGTCGCCGACATGGTGCGGTACGCGGAGCTGGTGCGCGCGGGCGACCAGACGTTCACCGAGCGCTTCGAGCTGCTCGAAGAGACCCGCCGCGACGTGCTGGCCCGGATCGCCGAACTGCAGGACACCCTCGCGGTACTCGACCGGAAGATCAGCTTCTACGCGGACGCGGGGCGCGCCTACGAGAAGGAGAAAGTCGGATGACGGACGGCACGATCCCCACCACGCCGCTGACCGCGGGCGGACCCGAGGTCGGTGTGCAGGGTCTCGGCTGCATGGGCATGAGCTTCGCGTACGGCCCCTCGGACGCGGGCCAGTCGCGCGCCACCCTGGAGCGGGCGCTGGAACTCGGCGTGACCCTGTACGACACGGCGGACGCGTACGGCGCGGGGGAGAACGAGCGGTTCCTGTCCCCGTTCTTCAAGGCGCACCGCGACGAGGTCGTCATCGCCACGAAGTTCGCCCTGTCGATCCCGCCCGGCGAGCCGACCCGGCGGGTCATCCGCAACGATCCGCCGTACATCCGTGAGGCCGTCGAGGCGAGCCTGCGGCGCCTGGACGTCGACGTCATCGACCTCTACTACATGCATCGCCGCGATGTGAACGTGCCGATCGAGGAGTCCGTCGGCGTGATGGCCGAGCTGGTGCGCGAAGGGAAGGTCAAGCACCTCGGGCTGAGCGAGGTCACCGCCGACGAACTGCGGGCCGCCCAGGCCGTGCACCCGATCGCCGCCGTGCAGTCGGAGTGGTCGCTGTTCAGCCGGGACATCGAGGCGTACGTCGTCCCGGCGGCCCGCGAGCTGGGCGTGAGCCTCGTGCCGTACTCGCCGCTCGGGCGCGGGTTCCTGACGGGCTCCTTCACCGACGCCGACCAGGATCTGAGCGCGGACGACTTCCGCCGCCAGCAGCCCCGCTTCACCGGGGACAACGCGGCCGCCAACGCCGCCCTGCTGGACCCGGTCCGCACCATCGCCGAAGCCCACGGCGCCTCGGCGGGCCAGATAGCCCTGGCGTGGGTCCAGCAGCAGGCGTCGGTGCACGGCCTGCCGGTGATCCCGATCCCGGGTACCCGCAAGCCGGGCCGGGTGGAGGAGAACGCGGCGGCCACCCGCATCGTGCTGACGGAGGACGAACTGTCGCTGCTGGAGCCGATAGCGGCCAAGGTGGCGGGCGACCGCTACGCGGACATGACGTTCACCTCCGCCGGACGCGAGTAGCCGCACCCGGGGCCCGCAGCGGTGCGGGGCCTACAACTCCGCCAGCAACTCCGCCTTCTTCGCCGAGAACTCCTCGTCGGTCACGAGACCGGCCTCGTGCAGCTCCCCGAGGTGGCGTATCCGCTCGGCGATGTCGGCGGGATCGCGGCGCGGTGCGGCCGGCACGGCCGCCGTTCCGCGTGAGCGGACGGCGGCCAGCACCGCCGCGGCGAACGGCAGCGACTCGTGGACGGGCCCGTACCCGAGGCCGAACACCACGGCGGCAGGGTCGTGGTCGGCCTGGGCCGTCTGTCCCGGGCCCGCGTCGCGCGGCACCAGCCGCAGGTGTCCCTCGAAGACCTCGGGGGAGCGCCACTCGACACCGCTCAGCTCGGCGACTGGGAAACTCTGGTCGCCGGCCTTCCACTTCGTCGAGGACGCGCCCGTCCAGAACCACCTGAAGTGGACGGTCTTCCCGTCGAAGGACGCCTTGCCGTCGTACGCCTTGAAGCGCAGCGGTACCTCGGGAGCCGGTACCAGGAACCGGTCGGCGGGGCCGGACTCGGTCAGCCGTGACCGCAGTTCGTCGGCGTAGTACTCGGCGAGCGTCTCCCGCTCGCCGGACAGCACCAGCCGGTAGGGGTCGCAGCCTTCCCTGAGCTGTCCCGCGGCCGCCTCCATCAACGGGTCGGCGCCGGGCCTCGGTTCGGCGCGCAGGACGACCGTGCCGCGTTTGCCGGGGGTCAGCGTCACCCCGGCGATCGCGTCCAGGGGGATACGGCGTTCGCCGAGTGCCTGGAAGAGCTTGGGTGTTCGTATCCCCCGTTCGTAACGGATGAGGACGGAGTCGGACTCGAACTCCCAGGCGGCATGAAATCCGGCCAGTACGTCACCCATGCGGCTCATCGTATGCGGCACGCGCTCCTCCGTCCCTCTCCGCGCAGACCGCAGTATCTGCGCCTCTACGCGCGTCCGACCGGCGTCGTGCCGGACAAACCCTTCCAGCAACCGTTGTCCTCGTCGGCGCACACCACCGAGCGGTACGCGCCAACGCCGATCTCCGCGAAGTTCAGCAGGCTCGCGGTGCCCGGCTCGAAGTAGCCGCTGTGTCCCTTCGCGCCCTGCGCCGACAGCACCCGGGCGCCGAAGCCC
Source organism: Streptomyces sp. NBC_00289 (assembly GCF_041435115.1). Lineage (NCBI taxonomy): Bacteria > Bacillati > Actinomycetota > Actinomycetes > Kitasatosporales > Streptomycetaceae > Streptomyces > Streptomyces sp. NBC_00289. Next base: position 7,040,070 of record NZ_CP108046.1, read on the forward strand.
GAGGACACCGGGTCGGCGCCGTGGCCCAGTCCGCCGACCTCCAGGTACGGCACGTCCCGCACCCAGTCGGTCGCGTCCCGCATCGCCCACACCCGGGCGGAGGTGTGCAGCCGCGAGGCGTTCCCGGCGCGCATGCCGGGGCTGGCGGCCACCGCTATGTCGGCCACGCGGTGCGGCAGGTGGTGTGCGGCCAGGCCGCACACCACGGAGCCGTAGCTGTGGCAGAAGAGCGAGACCGGCGAGCTGCCGGGCAGGCCCCGCAGCAGCGCGTTCAGCCGGACCGCGCCGTCCTCGGCGCGCATCGCGGTCGCCGAGTCGATGCCGAGTCCGTCGGGCGTCGTGTAGTCGGCCCAGGCGATCACGGCCGTACGCGTGTCCGGGCTCACGTCCCGCTCGGCCGCGTACAGCGACTTCGCCATGCCGACGGGCGCCGAGTACTTGCGGTTCGTGCGCTGGAAGGTGAGCAGGTCGGTGTCGACGCCGGGGACGACGACGGAGACGCGCTCGGCCTTGGACAGGTTGCCGAAGACCTCGGCGATCCGCCCGGAACCCGCCGGGTCGAAGGCGAGGATCTTGCGGTGGCCGCTCATCAGCGTCTCGAAGCGGTCCATCCGGCGGCCCGCCGCCTGCTGGCCGTCCGGCGAGAGCCGGCTGTCGTGCATGCGCCTGAGCTCCACCCGGCGGGCCTTCTCGAGCGCGAAGCGGTTGGCGCGGTAGCGCAGGGCGACCGGGGCGCCGTTCATGTTGCCGACCGCGAGCGGGTAGCGGTGCGCGAGCCGGGCGCGCTCCTGCACGGTGAGCGAGGCGAAGAACCGGGTGAGTACGTCGGGCGCCGCGTCGGGGTCCGGCAGTCGGTGCCCGTGTATGTGCCCGTGCTCCCAAGCGGTGAGCGAGGCCTGCAGCGCGGTGGTTCCCCGGTGGTGGCGCAGGGCGGTCCATCCGGTGGTCGCCAGCATCACGAACACGACGGCCAGCGCGAGCAGTGCGCGCCAGACGTTCAGTTGCGGGGAGGTGTCGAAGGAAGTCACTGAAAGGACACACTAGGAGAACGAGAGGGTCTCGCGTTAACCAAGTGACGTGGATCACGGTTTCACATGCGGTGACAAAGCCCTCATGCCGTACGCCAGTTCCCCAGCAGGGCCGGACCCACCTGATCGAGGTACGAGGCGGTCAGTTCACGCATCGCCTCGGTGCTGACGTCCTCCCCCACGGACCACTTCCGTTCGGTCACCCGGACCACCGCGCTGAAGACCGCCACCAGGAGGCGCGGCCGGGGGTCCGTGTCGACGTCCAGCCCCTCGCGCTCGGCGATGATGCGGGCGATCCTCTCCTCCAGCTCCGCCGAGCGCCGCAGGTGTGCGGCGAGCAGCGCGGGTGTCGCCTCGATCACCCGGTAGGTGCGCAGATGCAGTTCGAGCGGCACGACCTGCTCGATCGCCTCGCCGATGGTGTGCCAGCTCTCCAGGACGGCCCGTCGCAGGGCCTCCAGCGGGGCCTCGTGCGGCGGTCGCGCGCGTACGGCCTCGGTGAAGTGCGACTCCGCGAGCTCGGGCGCGAAGAAGACCGCGTCCTCCTTGCTCGCGAAGTAGCGGAAGTAGGTGCGCTGGGAGACGTCCACGGCCTCGACGATGTCGTCGACGGTGGTCTGTTCGTACCCCCGGGTCGTGAACAGGTCGAGGGCGGCCCGCAGCAGGGCGTCGCGGGTGCGCTGCTTCTTGCGTTCCCGCAGGCCCGGCCGTGGCACCGGACGCGCGGCACCGGCTGTCTCCACGGGCTCTCCTTCGAACTGTCCGCCCGGTCCGTTCCCACGGTCCGGGCAAGGGGCGGGGTGTCGTGACAGTTACCGACTTGTGATGTTGTTTGTCAACTGTCAGCGACTGTCACTAACCTCGAACGTATGACTAGTCAGACCACCATCGGTACGGCGGGTCCGGGGGACAAGGCACCGGCAGACCCGTCCGACCGGTCCTCGGCCTCCGGGCTGCGCGGCCATCCCTGGTTCACCCTCATCACCGTCGCCGTCGGAGTCATGATGGTGGCCCTCGACGGCACCATCGTGGCCATCGCGAACCCGGCCATCCAGAAGGACCTGAACGCCAGCTTCGCCGACGTCCAGTGGATCACCAACGGCTACTTCCTCGCCCTCGCCGTCTCCCTCATCACCGCGGGCAAGCTCGGTGACCGCTTCGGCCACCGGCAGACCTTCCTGATCGGTGTGGTCGGCTTCGCGGCCGCCTCCGGCGCCATCGGCCTGTCCGGCAGCATCGCGCTGGTCGTCACCTTCCGCGTGCTGCAGGGACTGTTCGGCGCCCTGCTGATGCCGGCCGCGCTCGGCCTGCTGCGCGCCACCTTCCCGGCCGAGAAGCTCAACATGGCCATCGGTATCTGGGGCATGGTCATCGGCGCCTCCACCGCGGGCGGCCCGATCCTCGGCGGCGTCCTGGTCGAGCACGTCAACTGGCAGTCGGTGTTCTTCATCAACGTGCCGGTCGGTGTCCTCGCGCTCGTCCTCGGCACGCTGATCCTGCTCGACCACCGGGCGGAGAACGCCCCGCGGTCCTTCGACATCCTGGGCATCGTGCTGCTGTCCGGTGCGATGTTCTGCCTGGTGTGGGCACTGATCAAGGCTCCGGCGTGGGGCTGGGGCGACGGCAAGACGTGGATGTTCGTCGCGGTGTCCCTGGTGAGCTTCGCCCTCTTCTCCCTCTGGGAGACGAAGGTGAAGGAACCCCTGATCCCGCTGGCACTGTTCCGCTCGGTCCCGCTGTCCGCGGGCGTGATCCTGATGGTGCTGATGGCCATCGCCTTCATGGGCGGTCTCTTCTTCGTGACGTTCTACCTCCAGAACGTGCACGGTATGAGCCCGATCGACGCGGGCCTGCACCTGCTCCCGCTCACCGGGATGATGATCGTCGGCTCCCCGCTCGCGGGCGCCATGATCACCAAACTGGGTCCGCGCATCCCGCTGGCCGGCGGCATGGTGTCCGTCGCGATCGCCATGTTCGGGATGTCCACCCTGGAGGTGGACACGGGCAGCGCCACCATGTCGCTCTGGTTCGCCCTGCTGGGCCTCGGCCTCGCCCCCGTGATGGTCGGCGCCACCGAGGTCATCGTCGGCAACGCGCCCATGGAGCTGTCCGGTGTCGCCGGCGGCCTCCAGCAGGCCGCGATGCAGGTCGGCGGCAGCCTCGGTACGGCCGTGCTCGGCGCCGTCATGGCCTCCAAGGTGGACGGCGACCTTCCGGGCAACTGGGCGGACGCGGGCCTGCCGAAGCTCACCCCGGCCCAGCTGGACCAGGCCTCCGAAGCGGTCCAGGTCGGCGTGGCCCCGGTGGGCAAGGGCACGCCCGAGGCGATCGCCGCGAAGATCGCGGACGTCGCGCACGACACCTTCATCTCCGGCATGAGCCTGGCGTCCCTGGTCGCCGCCGGGGTCGCCGTCGTCGCGGTCGGGGTCGCGCTGCTCACCAAGCGCGGCGAGAACGCCGAGGCGGGGGCGGGCGCCGCGCACATCTGAGGCGCCGCGCACATCCGAACGGGCGGGCACCGCGCATCTCCGGCGAACATCGCGGACGATGCGCGGAGTTCGCCTATCAGGGTGACAAAGCTAAAGATTCCTCGCCGTCGGTACGCGCCTCGGGTCACAGTGGGTCAAGCCCTCCGTACGGCATGTCCCCGAGGCAACTCCGGGTCGGACACCGCCCCTTGGAGGGCGACCGGTGCTGCGGCGCGCTGCCGGAGGGGGGTGGCGCGCCGGCAGACCGGAAGCGAGGGCGTGGACGTCCGGAGGATTAACGGCCGTACCACGGATGTCCGGAGGATTAACGGCCGCACCCGGGGTACACGCACCATTGAACCCGAAACGAACCCAAACAACCGAGGGGTTCAGGGAGTTGATGATGGCGGGCTTCGGACACGGAACGCGCAGTTACCCCCGCTCACGTAGCCGCACGAGGTCACGGAGCGGGCCGGATCGCGCGACGCTCGGAATCATCGGAGTCATCTGCGCGGTCGCCGGTTTCTTCGTGCTGGGGATCATCCTCGGCCCGGTGGCCGTTGTCTGCGGCTGGCTTGCCATGGGCCGTAGCTGGTCGGGCGGCAGCCGCTCGATCCCGGCCCTGGTCGCCCTCGTTCTGGGCGCCATCGACACGCTCCTGGCGATCATCTGGCTCGCTGGAGCGGCGACCCCGGGCAGCGGTCTGTTCTGACCCGGGCGTGTGAGGGAAGGGCTCCCGGCGCATGGGCCGGGAGCCCGCCCGCGCGCCGGCCAGGGTCAGCCCGGCCGGCGTCCGCAGCGCGGCCACCTCGGCCCGCAGCGCCCGCACCTCCGCCGTCAGCGCCTCGATGGCCTCCGTCTGGCGCCGCTCCGTCACGTCGTCCTTCTCGAACCGCGAGATGAACCACGCGGCGATGTTCGCGGTCACCACACCCAGCAGCGCGATCCCGGAGAGCATCAGGCCCACCGCGATCATCCGCCCCAGCCCGGTGGTCGGCGCGTGGTCGCCGTACCCCACGGTGGTCATCGTGGTGAACGACCACCACACCGCGTCACCCAGCGTGCGGATGTTCCCGCGCGGGGAGTCCCGCTCCACCGACAGCACCGCGAGTGAGCCGAACATCAGCAGCCCGACCACCGCGCCGGCGACATACGTGGTCAGCCGGATCTGCGAGGCCATCCGGGCCCGCCGGCCCACCAGCATCAGCGTCGAGACCAGCCGCAGCAGCCGGAGCGGCTGGAGCAGCGGCAGCACCACCGCGCACAGATCCAGCCAGTGCGTCCGCACGAACGTCCCGCGCTGCCGGGCGAGCCCCAGCCGCACCAGGTAGTCCGCCGCGAACGCTCCCCAGACCACCCACTCGGCCACCGTGCACCCGGCGGTCAGCGAACGGCCCGCCGAACTGTCCACGATCGGCACCGCGTAGGCGACGGCGAACAGCACGGCGAGTACCAGCAGGGGCCGCTGGCTCAGCTGCTCCCAACGGGCCTGTGCCGACTGTTGCTCCATGCCCGCATCGTAAAGAACCCGCAAGGGCCCGCAGCGCGAGGGCGGCGGAGCCCGCAGGCCCCGCCGCCCTCCGACACCGCACGCGTCCTACGCGTCGCCCCCCGCCGCACCGGGATCGGCCGCCGACGCGTCGAGCAGTTGGTAGCGGTCGATCGCCTGCTTCAGCACCGACCGGTCCACCTTCCCCTCCTTCGCCAGCTCGGTCAGCACGCCCACCACGATCGACTGCGCGTCGATGTGGAAGAAGCGCCGCGCCGCACCGCGCGTGTCCGCGAACCCGAAGCCGTCCGCACCGAGCGACTGGTACGTCCCCGGCACCCACCGCGCGATCTGGTCCGGCACCGACCGCATCCAGTCGGACACCGCCACGAACGGTCCCTGGGCCCCGGCGAGCTTCCGCGTCACGTACGGCACCCGCTGCTCCTCCTCGGGGTGCAGCAGGTTGTGCCGCTCCACCTCGACGGCGTCGCGCCGCAGCTCGTTCCAGGAGGTCGCCGACCAGACGTCGGCGCGCACGTTCCACTCCTCGGCGAGGATCCGCTGCGCCTCGATGGCCCACGGCACCGCCACGCCCGAGGCGATGACCTGCGCCGGGATGGACCCCGAGGTGCCCTCGCTGAAGCGGTGGATGCCCTTGACGATGCCCTCGGCGTCCACGTTCTCCGGCTCGGCCGGGTGCTGGATGGGCTCGTTGTAGACGGTGAGGTAGTAGAAGACGTCCTCGCTGTCGGGCCCGTACATCCGGCGCAGACCGTCCTGCACGATGTGCGCGATCTCGAAGCCGTACGCCGGGTCGTACGCCACACAGCCCGGGTTCGTCGAGGCCAGCAGCTGCGAGTGGCCGTCCGCGTGCTGCAGCCCCTCACCGGTCAGCGTCGTACGGCCGGCGGTCGCACCGAGAACGAAACCGCGCGCCAACTGGTCGGACATCTGCCAGAACTGGTCACCGGTGCGCTGGAAACCGAACATCGAGTAGAAGACGTACACCGGGATGAGCGGCTCGCCGTGCGTCGCGTAGGCCGAGCCCGCCGCGATCAGCGAGGCCGTGCAGCCGGCCTCCGAGATGCCGTCGTGCAGCATCTGCCCGGTCGGCGACTCCTTGTACGCGAGCAGCAGGTCCCGGTCCACCGCCTCGTACTGCTGGCCAAGCGGGTTGTAGATCTTCGCGCTCGGGAAGAACGAGTCCATGCCGAAGGTGCGGTACTCGTCCGGCGCGATCAGCACGAACCGCCTGCCGAGCTCCTTGTCCCGCATGAGGTCCTTGAGGAGCCGCACGAAGGCCATGGTCGTGGCGATCGACTGCTGACCGGAGCCCTTCTTCACACTTGCGTACGTCTTGTCCCCGGGCAGGGCCAGTGGCTTCGCGCGCACCACCCGCGTCGGGACGTACCCGCCGAGCCCCTGCCGGCGGTCGTGCATGTACTGGATCTCCTCCGAGTTCCGGCCCGGGTGGTAGTACGGCGGCGCGCCGGACTCCAGCTCCTTGTCGGTGATCGGCAGGTGCAGCCGGTCGCGGAAGCCCTTGAGGTCGGCGACCGTCAGCTTCTTCATCTGGTGGGTCGCGTTGCGGCCCTCGAAGTTCGGGCCCAGCGTCCAGCCCTTGACCGTCTTGGCGAGGATCACCGTCGGCTGGCCCTTGTGCGCCTTGGCCGCCGCGAACGCCGCGAAGATCTTCTTGTGGTCGTGACCGCCGCGGCCCAGGTGCAGGATCTGGTCGTCGGTCATGTTCTCGACCATCGCGCGCAGTCGCTGGTCGTCGCCGAAGAAGTGCTCGCGGATGTAGGAGCCGGTCTCGGTGGCGTAGGTCTGGAACTGGCCGTCCGGCGTGGTGTTCATCCGGTTGACCAGGACACCGTCCCGGTCCTGGGCCAGCAGCGGGTCCCAGGAGCGGTCCCAGATCAGCTTGATCACGTTCCAGCCGGCGCCCCGGAAGATCGACTCCAGCTCCTGGATGACCTTGCCGTTGCCGCGCACCGGGCCGTCCAGCCGCTGCAGGTTGCAGTTGACGACGAAGGTCAGGTTGTCCAGGCCCTCGCGGGCGGCGATGGACAGCTGCCCGAGCGACTCCGGCTCGTCCATCTCGCCGTCGCCGAGGAAGGCCCACACGTGCGACTTGGAGGTGTCCGCGATCTCGCGCGCCTGCATGTAGCGGTTCATCCGCGCCTGGTAGATCGCGCCGATCGGGCCCAGGCCCATCGACACGGTCGGGAACTCCCAGAAGTCCGGCATCAGCCGCGGGTGCGGGTAGCTGGAGAGGCCGTAGGGAGCCTTCGACTTCTCCTGCCGGAACGCGTCCAGGTTCTGCTCACTCAGGCGGTCCAGCAGGAACGCGCGCGCGTAGATGCCGGGGGAGGCGTGGCCCTGGAAGAAGACCTGGTCGCCGCCGTCGCCCTCGTCCTTGCCCCGGAAGAAGTGGTTGAAGCCGACGTCGTAGAGCGAGGCGGAGGAGGCGAAGGTGGCGATGTGGCCGCCGACCCCGATGCCCGGCCGCTGGGCGCGCGAGACCATGACCGCGGCGTTCCAGCGGGTCGCGTTCAGGACCTTCCGCTCGATCTCCTCGTTGCCGGGAAAGAACGGCTCGCTCTTGGTGGGGATGGTGTTGACGTAGTCCGTGCTGCGCATCTCCGGCACGGCCACGCGCTTCTCGCGGGCCCGCTCGATCAGCCGCAGCATCAGATAGCGGGCTCGCTCCCGGCCGCGCTCGTCGACGGCGGCGTCGAGGGAGTCGAGCCACTCCTGGGTTTCCTCGGGGTCGAAGTCAGGAACCTGACTCGGAAGGCCGCCAATGATGATCGGGTTGCGATCGGATCCGGAAGCCACGCTGTTCCTTACCTGTCAGAGGGCTGCTTTTCGCTGGGATTACGGCGTTCCTGCGCCGTTCCCCATCGTGTACCTCGGGGCGTCAAACGTCATCTCTACTCCGGGGTAACAGGATCTGCCGCAGCATCCCTGGTTCCCAAACGCACAAACGGGGCAGAAAGGTGTGGTGTGCGTCACCTGCCATCAGGGCGCCGTGCCTGGAGTTGCGGCGACACGGCCCGGATCGTCACCGTTTCGGCGGTCTCGGCGGCCGGGTACTTGCGCGATCCGCCCCGCCCGTGTGGACTACGGCCAATGCTTCGCGCACGCGCGTGGCTGAGACATTCACCGAAACAAGATCAGGAGGCAACCCGTGAGCGCGACCGCGGACCACGCGGAGGAACGGACTAGCCCTGCCGTCAGGCTGGGGTTCCAGCCCGAGCAGGTGGTCCAGGAGATCGGCTACGACGACGACGTAGACCAGGAACTCCGCGAGGCCATTGAGGAAGTCATCGGCAGTGATCTCGTGGACGAGGAATACGACGACGTCGCCGACGCCGTTGTCCTGTGGTTCCGCGACGACGACGGCGACCTGACCGACGTACTGGTGGATGCCATCACGTACATCGAAGAAGGCGGCTCGATCCTGTTGCTGACGCCGAAGACCGGCCGGGACGGCTACGTGGAGCCGAGCGACATCTCCGAAGCCGCGACGACGGCGGGGCTGTCCGCGTCGAAGAGCGTCAGTGTGGGCAAGGACTGGAGCGGCAGCAGGCTCGTGACGCCGAAGGCGGCCAAGTCCAAGAGGTAATCCTCCGTGAACGCCGGACGGGCCGACTCCGGTCGGCCCGTCCGTACGCCCCGGTGACCGCTGCGTAGGGTGTTCGCATCACCCGAACAGCCCCACCGAAGGGACATTCAAGGCGATGGCGATCCAGGTCGGCGACAAGGCCCCCGACTTCGAGCTCAAGGACAACCACGGCCGGACCGTTCGGCTGTCCGACTTCCGCGGCCACCAGAACGTGGTGCTGCTCTTCTACCCCTTCGCCTTCACCGGCGTGTGCACCGGCGAGCTGTGCGAGCTGCGTGACAACCTGCCGCAGTTCGCCGACCGCGACACGCAACTGCTCGCCGTGTCCAACGACTCCATCCACACCCTGCGCGTCTTCGCCGAGCAGGAGGGCCTGGAGTACCCGCTGCTGTCCGACTTCTGGCCGCACGGTGAGACCTCGCGCGCCTACGAGGTCTTCGACGAGGACAAGGGCTGCGCGGTGCGCGGGACCTTCGTCATCGACAAGGAGGGCGTGGTGCGCTGGACCGTCGTCAACGGTCTGCCGGACGCCCGTGACCTGAACGAGTACGTCAAGGCGCTCGACACCCTGTGATTCTTCGGTTCCAAGGCCTGCGTGAGGCGGGAACCCGTCACTAGGATCGAATCGTTGATCCGATATCCGACGCACGGCGGGGCTCCCCGCCCCTGGACATCATTGGAGGACTCGTGGGAGTCAGCCTCAGCAAGGGCGGCAATGTCTCACTGACCAAGGAGGCCCCGGGCCTGACCGCGGTCATCGTCGGTCTGGGGTGGGACGTCCGCACCACCACCGGCACCGACTTCGACCTCGACGCCAGCGCCATCCTGACGAACGCCGAGGGCAAGGTCAGCAGCGACGCGAACTTCGTGTTCTTCAACAACCTGAAGAGCCCGGACGGCTCGGTCGAGCACACCGGCGACAACATCACCGGTGAGGGCGAGGGCGACGACGAGCAGATCAAGATCAACCTCGCCGGCGTCCCGGCCGACGTGGAGAAGATCGTCTTCCCGGTCTCGATCTACGACGCCGAGAACCGCCAGCAGTCGTTCGGCCAGGTCCGCAACGCGTTCATCCGCGTCGTGAACCAGGCCGGCGAGGCGGAGCTCGCCCGCTACGACCTCTCCGAGGACGCCTCGACGGAGACCGCCATGGTCTTCGGCGAGCTGTACCGGCACGGCGCGGAGTGGAAGTTCCGTGCCATCGGCCAGGGCTACGCCTCGGGCCTGCGCGGCATCGCGCAGGACTTCGGCGTCAACGTCTGAGCCCCCAGGCCGCATCGTCCGGCGCCGCACTGCTCGCGTGCGGCGCCGGACGCGCAGGACAACCCAGGTAGGTACCGTCTCGGGGAGGGACCAGCAGCATGGGCGTCACGCTTGCCAAGGGAGGCAATGTCTCCCTGTCCAAGGCCGCTCCGAACCTCACACAGGTGTTGGTCGGGCTCGGCTGGGACGCGCGCTCCACCACCGGAGCCGCTTTCGACCTCGACGCCAGCGCACTGCTGTGCAACGGCGGGCGGGTGCTGGGGGACGAGTGGTTCGTCTTCTACAACCAGCTCAAGAGCCCGGACGGCTCGGTGGAGCACACCGGCGACAACCTCACCGGCGAGGGCGAGGGCGACGACGAATCGCTCCTGGTCGACCTCGTCAAGGTGCCGGCCCACTGCGACAAGATCGTCTTCCCCGTCTCCATTCACGACGCGGACGCGCGGGGTCAGACGTTCGGCCAGGTCAGCAACGCCTTCATCCGGGTCGTCAACCAGGCCGACGGCCAGGAACTCGCGCGCTACGACCTGAGCGAGGACGCCTCCACCGAAACCGCCATGATCTTCGGCGAGCTCTACCGCTATCAGGGCGAGTGGAAGTTCCGGGCCGTAGGGCAGGGGTACGCGTCAGGGCTGCGAGGCATCGCTCTAGACTTCGGAGTCAACGTTTCGTAAAGCCGAGTACGGCGCGGGGGAGACCCGTACCTACACGATTGGGTAGCCAGTGCTTCTGAAAACCTTCGGCTGGTCGTTCGCGGTCACCGCGCTCGGCCTGGTCGCAGCGGTCTTCTACGGGGGGTGGGAGGCATTCGGCATCGTGGCGATCCTCTCCGTCCTGGAGATCTCGCTGTCGTTCGACAACGCGGTGGTCAACGCCGGAATCCTGAAGAAGATGAGTGCCTTCTGGCAGAAGATCTTCCTCACGGTCGGCGTGCTCATCGCCGTCTTCGGCATGCGACTGGTCTTTCCCGTCGTCATCGTCGCCATCAGCGCCAAGATCGGTCCGATCGACGCGGTCGATCTCGCGCTCAATGACAAGGACCAGTACCAGCAGCTCGTCACCGACGCCCACCCGTCGATCGCGGCCTTCGGTGGCATGTTCCTGCTGATGATCTTCCTGGACTTCATCTTCGAGGACCGGGACATCAAGTGGCTGGCCTGGCTGGAGCGGCCGCTGGCCAAGCTCGGCAAGGTCGACATGCTATCGGTCTGCATCGCCCTGATCGTCCTGCTGATCACCTCCTTCACCTTCGCCACCCACGCCCACCAGCACGGCGGCGCGCACGCCGACAAGGCGCAGACCGTCCTGATCTCCGGTATCGCCGGCCTGATCACGTACATGGTCGTCGGCGGTCTCTCCGGCTACTTCGAGGACAAACTTGAAGAGGAGGAGGAACGCGAGCACGAGGAGGAGGAAGAGGCCGCGCGCACGGGCAAGCAGCGCTCGGCGGTCACGCTGGCCGGCAAGGCCGCGTTCTTCATGTTCCTCTACCTCGAGGTCCTGGACGCGTCGTTCTCCTTCGACGGTGTGATCGGCGCCTTCGCCATCACCAACGACATCGTCCTGATGGCCCTGGGCCTCGGCATCGGCGCCATGTACGTCCGGTCGCTCACCGTCTACCTGGTCCGCCAGGGCACCCTCGACGACTACGTCTACCTGGAGCACGGCGCGCACTACGCGATCGGCGCGCTGGCCGTGATCCTCATGGTCACGATCCAGTACCAGATCAACGAGGTGATCACCGGCCTCGTCGGCGTCGTCCTGATCGCCTGGTCCTTCTGGTCCTCCGTGCGCCGCAACCAGGCTCTGGCAGCGGCCGAGGGAAAAGCGGCGGGCTCGGACGAGAAGACTGAGGTCTCGGTCTAGGAGCCCGCTTCCCGGTGTGAACCGGGCTTCAGTGCGGAACGCTCTGTGCGGGGCGGCCGGTGAGGACGAGTCCTCCGCCGGCCGCCCCGCCGGGTTTACGAGTGGACGTGGGGGCGGGCATGGGTTTTCTGGACGGGCTCTGGCGTGGCCGTGAGGCCGACTTCGACACGGGCAGCGCGGCGAGCAACGCCATCGAGCTGACCAAGCGGCACCATCAGGTCTCCCTCACCAAGCAGGGTGCGGCCACCGGGCATCTGCGCGTCAACCTGAACTGGCGGATGCGGACGTCCGACATCGGCGGCTCCCCGCGGGAGAGCCTGCTGCGGCACCCCTTCAAGGCACTCAAGCCCCCGGAGGTCATCGGGCACAGCCAGAGCATGGTCAACGTCGACCTCGACCTGGGCTGCCTGTACGAGCTGGCGGACGGCACCAAGGGCGTCGTCCAGCCGCTCGGCGGCTATCTCGGCGAGATCAACGCGCCGCCGTTCGTCAAGCTCAGCGGCGACGACCGGTTCGGTTCGGCGTCAGGCGAGACGATGTACGTCAATCTCGACCACCGCGAGCAGATCAAGCGGCTGCTGGTCTTCGTCTACATCTACGACCAGACCCCCGCCTTCGACCGGACCCACGCCATCGTCACGCTCTACCCCAGCAACGGCCCCCGGATCGAGATAGGCCTCGACGAACGCCATCCCCAGGCCCGGTCCTGCGCGGTCGTCATGATCGAGAACGTGAAGGGGGAGCTGGTCGTGCGGCGCGAGGTGAAGTTCGTGTACGGCTTCCAGGCGGAGCTGGACCGGCTGTACGGATGGGGGCTGCAGTGGGGCCGCGGATACAAGGCAAAGGCAGACCGCTGACGCCGAGCCCGGCCCGGTGCCACGCATGACGCCGGGTCCTGCGCCGCTGGGCCACGCGGTGCCGGACCCCGCCCTGCGGGCTTCCGCGCTGTCGGTCCCCGCCCTGCGGGCTTTCGCGTCGTCGGGTTGTCCGCTGCCGGATTCCGTCCTGCGGGCTAGCCCGCTGTCGATCCCCGCCCTGCGGGCTTTCGCGCCGCCGGGTTGTCCGATGCCGGATCCCGCCCTGCGGGCTTTCGCGCCGCCGGGTTGTCCGATGCCGGATCCCGCCCTGCGGGCTTTCGCGCCGCCGGGTTGTCCGATGCCGGATCCCGCCCTGCGGGCTTTCGCGCCGCCGGGTTGTCCGATGCCGGATCCCGCCCTGCGGGCTGGCTCGCTGTCGGTCCCCGCCCCGCCGAGCTCCGGCGGGGTCCTCTCGTCAGCGGCCGATGAACTGGGGGCCCTGCGGCGGCAGCCGGAAGTCCGGGTTCGCCACCGTCGTCACCGGCTGCGGATAGCCGTAGCCCGACTGCGGGGCCGCGGTCACCGGCACCGGAGCCGCCGTCTGGGGATAGCCGTAGGTGGACTGCCCCTGCTGCGGATAGCCGTAGGCAGGCTGGGTCGGCACCCCCGTCGGCTGCTCGGGGGGCAGCGGGCGCGCGGTCTCCGGGGCCGCCCACTGGGGCGGCTGGACCTCGCCGGGCTCGTCCAGGGCCTCCGACTCGTCGACGGAGATGCCGAAGTCGGTGGCCAGGCCCTTCAGGCCGTTGGAGTAGCCCTCACCCAGGGCCCGGAACTTCCAGCCCTCCCCGCGGCGGTACAGCTCGCCGCAGATCAAGGCGGTCTCCTCGCCCGTCTCCGGCTTGATGTCGAAGTGGGCCAGCGGCTCACCGTCGGCGACGGCGGCGTCGTACAGCAGGATGCGCAGGTCCCGCACCCGGTCGAAGGTGACGCCGTCCGCCGAAGCGACCAGCAGGATCTGGCCGACTCCCGACTCGACACCGGCCAGATCCGTCTGGATCGTGTCGGTCAGGCCCTCGGCGACGCGTTTCTTGCCGAGCCGCCACACCTTGCCGGCGGGATGCCGGGGCTGGTTGTAGAAGACGAAGTCCTCGTCGGAGCGCACGCGACCCTCGGGGCCGAGGAGCAGCGCCGAGGCGTCCACATCCGGAACCCCCTGTCCCGGTGTCCAGCGCAGCACGGCGCGCACCGTGGTGGCTTCGAGCGGGACGTTCGACCCCTTCAGCATCGCGTGCGTCATGCGGTCATCCTGCCCTCTCGGTCCTGATCACGACAATGCGGGGTACTCGCATCGTCATAGCCGGGTTACCTGAAATTCATGCCCGGCGGGAACTGCTGACATGGATCCCTACGTACTATTACCGGCCACCTGTGGACAGTCCACAGGGATCGCTCGATCACCACGGGGAGTTCAATGCGTCATTTCGGGCACATCGCCCCGGAGGTGCGGCAGCGCCTGTTCCACCGGGAGCCCTGCGAGTTCACGGCGGACTCCTCGGCCCGGCTGCTGGCCGTGGCCCTGGGCGCCACGCTGTACAGTCCGGCCACGCGGCCGCGGCTCGCCGACGACATCGTCAAGCAGACCGGACACGGTGTGGTCTCGATGGTGCTGTGCCTGGAGGACTCGATCGGGGACGAGGACGTCGCGGACGGCGAGGAGAACCTCGTACGGCAGCTCACGGAACTCGCCGCCCGCCCCGGAACCGACCTCCCGCTGCTGTTCATCCGGGTCCGGGTGCCCGAGCAGATCCCCGACCTCGTACGGCGGCTCGGTCCCGCCGTCCGCCTGCTGTCCGGGTTCGTGATGCCGAAGTTCACCGAGGAGCGTGGCATCCCGTTCCTGGAGGCCATGGCGAGCGCCGAGGCCGAGAGCGGCCGGCGCCTGTTCGGGATGCCGGTGCTCGAGTCGCCCGAGCTGCTGTACCGGGAGTCGCGGGTGGAGACCCTGGAGGGCATCTCCCGCGCCGTCGACAAGTACCGCGACCGGGTGCTCGCGCTGCGCCTGGGCGTCACCGACTTCTGCTCCTCCTACGGCCTGCGCCGGGCCCCCGACATGACGGCCTACGACGTCCAGGTCGTCGCCTCCGTGATCGCCGACGTGGTGAACATGCTGGGGCGGGCCGACGGCACCGGCTTCACGGTGACCGGGCCGGTGTGGGAGTACTTCCGCGTGCAGGAGCGCATGTTCAAGCCACAGCTGCGCCGCAGCCCCTTCCTGGACGGGAAGGCCGAGGAACTGCGCGAGGCGCTGCTGGAGCACGCCATGGACGGACTGCTGCGCGAGATCTCCCTCGACCGGGCCAACGGCCTGCTCGGCAAGACCTGCATCCACCCCACCCACGTACTCCCCGTGCACGCACTGTCCGTGGTCAGTCACGAGGAGTTCAGCGACGCCCAGGACATCCTGCGGCCGGAACGCGGCGGTGGGGGTGTACTGAGGTCGGCGTACACGAACAAGATGAACGAGGTGAAGCCGCACCGGGCCTGGGCCGAGCGCACCGTGCTCCGTGCCGAGGTCTTCGGGGTGGCCAACGAGGACATCGGCTTCGTGGAGCTCCTCGCCGCCGGAATTCCCGGCTGAAGAACCGCTGAACACCAAGGGACGCATGAACAACGCAGGAAACAACGGGGTGTGGTCGGGCAGCTGGGTCGCCGAGCGGCTCGGAGTCGAGCTCGCGGGCGACGACGAGCTGGCCTGCCTGCTGGGGATGGCGCTGCGCCGCAACCCCAAGCGGGCGCATCTGCTCGTGTCGAACGTGCTCGGCAAACACGTACCGCAGTCACCGTCCGTGGTCTACGGCCACGGGTTCGCGCTCGGCCGCCGGGTGCGCGAGCTGCTCGGCGCCGAGCAGGCCCGCAAGGCGGTCGTCCTCGGGTACGCGGAGACCGCCACCGGTCTCGGCCACTCGGTCGCCGACGGGGTGGGCCTCGCCCCCTACCTGCACTCCACCCGCCGCCCGGTCCCGGGCGTCGCCACGGCGGGCGGCTTCGAGGAGTCCCACTCGCACGCCACCTCGCACCTGCTGCTGCCGGAGGACCCGGCGCTGCTGGTGGGCGACGGCCCGCTGGTGCTGGTCGACGACGAGTTCTCCACCGGCAACACCGTCCTGAACACGATCCGGGACCTGCACGAGCGCTACCCGCGCGGGCGCTACGTCGTGGTCGCCCTCGTCGACATGCGCTCGGCGGCCGACATGGACCGGCTCGCAGACTTCGCGCGGGAGATCGGCGCCCGGGTCGACCTGGTGGCGGCCGCCTCGGGCCACGTACGGCTGCCGGAGGGCGTGCTGGAGAAGGGGCAGGAGCTGGTCGCGCGGTACGAGCCGGCGACGGCGCCCGCCGAACCGCCCTACGGCCGGGTCGCGCGCGTCGACCTGTGCTGGCCGCGCGGCCTGCCCGACGGCGGCCGGCACGGGTTCACGCCCGCGCACCGCGCCCGCCTGGAGGGCGCCCTGCCCGCCATGGCCGCGCGGCTCGCCGAGGCGCTGCCCGCCGACGCCTCGCGGGTGCTCGTGCTCGGCTTCGAGGAGCTGATGTACGCGCCGCTCAGGCTGGCCCGTGAGCTGGAGCAGGTCGCGCACGCCGAGGTGCGCTACTCCACCACGACCCGCTCACCCGTCCTCGCGGTCGACGACCCCGGCTACGCGATACGCAGCCGCATCGTCTTCCCCGCCCACGACGACCCCGCCGACGGCCCCGGCGAGCGCTACGCCTACAACGTGGCGGGCGCCGGCTTCGACGCCGTGGTCGCCGTCGTCGACTCGGTCGCCGACACCCCCGCACTGCACGCGCCGGACGGCCTGCTGTCCCGGCTCGCCGCGCACGCCCCGCACGTCCTGCTCGCGGTCGTGCCCTCGTACGCGCCCGAGCCCCTGCACGTACCCGAAAGGCCCTCCATGCTGCCCGAGCCCCTTCGCGGCCCCGCCTTCTCCTCGTATCCGCCCGAGGAGGTCGGCTGGCTGCTGCGCGACCTCTCGGACGTGACGCTGGAGGCGCCGACCGAGGAGCGCGAGGAGGCCATCCAGAGCGGGGGCGCGCACTACGCGGAGTCGCTGCCGGTGGAGTACCAGCCCAGCGAGCAGTACCAGGAGCTCTTCCACACGGCGCTGGAGGCGTCCGCGGCGCGGATCGCGCAGGCGGTGGGCGCGGTCACCGAGCTCGTGCTCGCCGAGCGTTCCCCCCGGCCGGTCCTGGTGTCGCTGGCCCGCGCGGGAACCCCTGTCGGCGTCCTGATGCGCCGCTGGGCCCAGTTCCGGCACGGCCTCGACCTGCCGCACTACGCCGTCTCGATCGTGCGCGGCCGCGGTATCGACGCCAACGCGCTGCGCTGGCTGGCCGCCCACCACGACCCGGGAGACGTCGTCTTCGTCGACGGCTGGACCGGCAAGGGCGCCATCACCCGCGAACTCGCCGAAGCGGTCAAGGAGTTCGAGGCGTCCGACGGCATCACCGGCTTCGACCCGGAGATCGCGGTACTCGCCGACCCGGGCTCGTGCGTGCGGACGTACGGCACCCGCGAGGACTTCCTCATCCCCTCCGCCTGTCTCAACTCCACGGTGTCCGGCCTGATCTCGCGGACCGTGCTGCGCGCGGACCTGGTCGGCCCGCACGACTTCCACGGCGCGAAGTTCTACCGCGAACTCGCCGGCGCCGACGTGTCGGTGGACTTCCTGGACGCCGTGGCCGCCCGGTTCCCGGAGGTCGCGGAGGCCGTCGACGCACAGGCCAAGGAACTGCTGTCGGCCGACCGCGCCCCGACCTGGGAGGGCTGGGCGGCCGTCGAGCGCATCAGCGAGGACCACGGCATCCACGACGTGAACCTCGTCAAGCCCGGCGTCGGCGAGACCACCCGGGTGCTGCTGCGCCGGGTGCCGTGGAAGATCCTGGCGCGGGCCGGAGCGGGCGCAGACCTGGACCACGTACGGCTGCTGGCCGATCAGCGGGGCGTACCGGTGGAAGAGGTCGACGGACTGCCGTACACCTGCGTGGGGTTGATCCACCCCAGGTACACGCGCGGCGCCACCGGTGCCGACGGCAGGGCGGTGACGGTCTGATGCCGGTGCTGGTGGCGAGTGACCTCGACCGTACGCTCATCTACTCCGCGGCGGCCCTGGCGCTGACCATGCCGGACCCGCGGGCACCCCGGCTGCTGTGCGTGGAGGTGCACGAGAGCAGACCCCTGTCGTACATGACGGAGACCTCGGCGGGCCTGCTCACCGAGCTCGGCGACGCGGCCGTGTTCGTGCCGACGACGACCCGCACCCGCAAGCAGTACCAGCGCATCAACCTGCCCGGCCCCGCGCCGACCTATGTGATCTGCGCCAACGGCGGGCACCTCCTGGTGAACGGCGTGTCCGACCCGGACTGGCACGCCCGGGTCACCGCCCGGCTGGCCGAGGAGTGCGCGCCCCTGGACGAGGTGCGGGAGCACCTGGCGGCGACGGCCGACCCGGTCTGGGTGCGCAAGCACCGGATCGCCGAGGACCTCTTCGTCTACCTCGTCGTCGAGCGCGAACTGCTGCCGGAGGAGTGGGTCAAGGAGCTCGCCGTGTGGGCGGACGACCGCGGCTGGACGGTGTCGCTCCAGGGCCGCAAGATCTACGCCGTGCCGAAGCCCCTCACCAAGAGCGCGGCCATGCGCGAGGTCGCCCGCCGCACCGGTGCCCGGCTCACCCTCGCCGCCGGTGACTCCCTGCTCGACGCCGACCTGCTGCTCGCGGCGGACCGGGGCTGGCGGCCCGGCCACGGCGAGCTGGCCGAGAGCGGCTGGACGGCACCGGCGGTCAGCGCCCTGCCCGAGCGGGGCGTGCTGGCCGGCGAGCGGATCCTGCGGGAGTTCCTGCGGGTGACGCGGGGCGAGGACAGTGCGGACCGCGGAGGTCCTGCCGACCGGCTCTGAGCGGGCGGACGGTTCGTCCGGCCGGGCCCGAGCCGGACGAACCGACCAGAGCGGACCAAGGCCGGGCGTCGGGGAACGAAAGCTGAAAATTCGCTGAATTAATCGCGGGCCCGCGGCCGGTCAGCCGCAGCAGCCGCCGCCGCAGCATCCGCCCCCGCCGCCGCCCGCGCGGGGCGCCGGTGCCGCGGACGCGGACGAGCCGCCCACCGCCACCGTGGACAGCAGCTTTACCGTGTCACCGTGCCCGGAAGGGCAGGTCGCGGGGTCGGCGGACGCCGCCATCGGGCGGCTCAGTTCGAAGGTGTCACCGCAGGTCCGGCACCGAAACTCGTAGCGAGGCATGCGCTCAGGTTAGCGGGAACGACCGCCCTGGAGAGTTGCGTGCCTCACAGCCTCTGCTTCTGACCGCACTCCGATCGAACTATTCGAAAAAATCGCTGGTAATTTGTGGATGCCGCGAGGAGGCCGCAAGGCCGGGGGAAAACAGGGGGTTCGCAGCCGAGACGTCGGCCGCTGCATCTACCCGCGCGAGCAGCAAAAGTGCGGAGGGAGACAGCAGTCGTGACCGAGGCAGGGCAGGGGGAGGGCGCCGAGGGGAACCGTGGGTCGCAGGGCCACGGGCCGGCACCCAGGTGGTCCCGGCGTCGACCCATGGAGGACGACGCCCCGGCCGAGGCCCCCACGGAGCCGGACGCACCGCCGCCGGCGGACGCGACCATGCAGCTCAACGTGGACGCGCTGCGGGCGAATCCGGCGCTGCGGATGGAGTCCTCCGAGCCGGCCGACCCGCCCAAGAAGGCCGCCCGGCCTGGGGATGCCGGACTGTCGAGGGAAGCGGCCCGGGCGAGGGATGCCGGACTGTCGAGGGAAGCGGCCCGGGCGAGGGAAGCCGGACTGTCGAAGGAAGCTGCCCGGGCGAGGGAAGCCCGTCCGTCGAGGGAAGCAGCCCAGCCCAGGAAAGCCGCCCCGCCGAGGGAAGCCGACCCGTCGCCGCAGGCCGATCCGCCGCCGCCGGCGGACGCGACCATGCAGCTCAACGTCGATGCGCTGCGGGCGAATCCGGCGCTGCGGATGGAGTCCTCAGAGCCGGCCGACCCGCCGAAGAAGGCCGCCCGGCCAGGGGAAGCCGGTCCGTCGAGGGAAGGCGGTCTGTCGAGGGAAGCCGGTCCGTCGAGGGAAGGCGGCCTGTCGAGGGAAGCCGCCCAGCCCCGGAAAGCCGCCCAGCCCAGGCAAGCCGTCCCGCCGAGGGAAGCCCAGCCTCGGAAGGCAGCCCAGCCAAGGAAAGCCGTCCCGCCGAGGAAGGCTGCCCCGTCGCCGCAGGCCGACCCGCCGCCGGCCGCGGACGCGACCATGCAGCTCAACGTCGACGCACTGCGGGCGAACCCGGCGCTGCGGATGGAGTCCTCCGAGCCGGCCGACCCGCCGCGTAAGGCCGCCCGGCCCGGGGAAGCGGTCCCGCCGAGGAAGGCCGCCCCGCCCAGGAAAGCCGACCCGTCGCCGCAGGCCGACCCACCGCCGGCCGCGGACGCCACCATGCAGCTCAAGGTCGATGCGCTGCGGGCACTCCATCCCGAACCCCCGCAACCCGGCGGCCGGCCCACCCGGCACAAGACGCCGGCGCCCTCCCTGCGCGCTCGCGTCACCGCGGCCGTCGGGCCGCGGCTGGACCCGCTGATCACCGGCCTGACGCCGCTCGTGCACCTCGCGGCGCCGTACGCCCGCAAGCTGCGGCCGCTGTACCCGCGGCCCGGCCGCGTCGGCTGGCGCCGCTGGCTGCCGTCCTGGCGGCAGTCGCTGGGGGCCGTTCTGACGTCCGTCGGGCTGAGCAGCCTGCTGCTGGTCGTCGCGTACGCCGCCACGGACATACCGGACAACCTGAACACGTATGCCACCCAGCAGGACAACGTCTTCTTCTGGTCCGACGGCACCCCGATGGCCCGTACCGGCTGGGTGCAGCGACAGGCGATGCCGCTCAAGGACATACCGGAGGACGTCCGCTGGGCGGTACTGGCCGCGGAGAACGCGAGCTTCTACTCGGACCCGGGCATATCCGTCAGCGGCATCGGCCGCGCCCTGTGGCGCACCGTGGGCGAGGGCGACACCCAGGGTGGTTCCACCATCACGCAGCAGTACGTGAAGAACGTCTATCTGAACCAGAACCGGTCGGTGGGCCGCAAGTTCACCGAGGCGATGATCTCCCTCAAGCTCGACAACAAGTTGAGCAAGGACAAGATCCTCGAGGGCTACCTCAACACCAGCTGGTTCGGCCGCGGTACCTATGGCATGCAGCGCGCCGCCCAGGCCTACTACGGCAAGGACGTGAGCGAGCTCAACGTGAGCGAGGCCGCCTTCCTCGCCTCCCTGCTCAAGGGCGCGGGCCTCTACGACCCCGTCCTCAGCAAGGCCAACCACGACCGGGCCGTCGAGCGTTGGTCGTGGATCCTCGACCGCATGGTGGACCTCGGCAAGCTGTCGCCCACCGAACGCGCCAAGTACAGGACGTTCCCCGAGCCGCTCAAGCAGTCGCGGACCTACGACACCGGCAAGCAGAGCGACTACCTGGTCGAACTCGCCACCCAGTACGCCAAGAAGACCGCGCACATCTCCGACAAGGACTTCGACCTGGGCGGCTACCAGATCTACACCACCTTCGACCGCAAGCGGGAGGCCGAGCTCACCGACGCCGTGGCCAAGGCCCGCAAGGACGTCAGGAAGAGCGACCCGGACAGGGCCAAGAGCACTCACTACGGGGCCACCTCGGTCTCCGCCGACGGACGGATCCTCGCCGTCTACGGCGGCCCGGACCACCGTACGCAGGGCTACAACGAGTCCAACGCGACCACCGTCTCGGCGGGCTCCGCCTTCCTGCCCTTCGTCTACGCCGCCGCCCTGGAACACGGGGTCACCAAGACCCGCGACGGGACCACCACACCGGTCACCCCGGAGTCGGTCTACAACGGTGACGACAACGTCCCGGTCACCACACCCGAGGGGCCGTACTGGGACCGCTCCGGCAAGGTGGTCGCCGCCCGCAACGACGGCAAGAAGTCGTGGGGCCGGATCAGTCTGCGCACGGCGCTGGCCCAGTCGGTGAACACGCCGTTCATGCAGCTCGGAATGGACACCGGCCTGGCCAACGTGCGCAAGACCGCCGAGGCGGCCGGCCTCCTGCCCTCCAGTTTCGGGCGGCAGGTGCCCGAACTGTCCATGGGCAGCGCCACCCCCAGCGCGCTGCGGATGGCGAGCGGTTACGCCACCTTCGCCGCCGGCGGCCGGCACACCGAGCCGTACTCGGTCAGCCGGATCACCCGCAACGGCTCCGGCATCGCACTGGTCCGGCCGAAGCCGACCAGGGCGGTGAGGGCCGAGACGGCCGGCTCGGTCACCGAGGGGCTCCGGGACGCCTTCCGTAGTGCCCACCCCGGCGACGCGCCCGCCGCCGCGGACGTGGCGGGCAAGACCGGCACCACGCAGGACGACACCGCCGCCTGGTACGTCGGCACGAACAAATCCGTGTCGACCGCCGTCGTCGTCTACCGGATCAATCTGAGCAAGAGCCTGCAACCCCTGCCGCTGAAGGGCGTGGCCGGAACACCGGCCCTCCCGGCCGGCCCGTCCGGAGGGGAGGAAACCTCGCCTGACGTCCCCTACGGAATCTGGTCGAGCGCCATGAGCCCACTTGGCTGACCGACCGCCAGCGCACCCGCACCCTCGCAGAATGAGCCGCACATGAAGCCTCGTACGAAGGCGCCATCCGGCCGGCGCCGGAGAGCCCGCGCACCCCGCCGCACCCCCCGGCCGGGGTTCATAACCCTGGCCGCTCTCCTCGTCGTGGCCTCCCTGGTCGCGGGCTACCTGGCGCTGAACCGCTCGGACAGCACCACGCCCACCGCGTCCTCCGGGGGCAAGGGCGCCTCGGACAAGGCGAGCAAAGAGCCCGTGTGGGACGGCAGAACGAAGGTGCTGGGGGACGGCTCCACGTCGTACACCGGCCCGCAGAGCGGCGAGCTGAAGGCCGTACCGCTCAAGCCGGGTGAGAAGCCTCCCCAGTTCGTCGTGTTCTCCTGGGACGGCGCGCTGCAGGGCGACGACGAACTCTTCTCGCACTACCGGGAGCTGGCGAAGGAGTACAACGCCCACATGACCTTCTTCCTCACCGGCATCTACCTGCTGCCGAAGAGCAAGAGGGACCTCTACTCCCCACCGATGCACTCCAAGGGCTCCTCGGCGATCAGCTTCCCGACCGACGAGCACATCCGCACCACGCTGGAGCAGCTCGGCGAGGCGTGGAAGGAGGGCAACGAGATCGGCACCCACTTCAACGGCCACTTCTGCGGCGCCAAGGGCGGCGGCGACTGGAGCGTCCAGGAGTGGAAGAGCGAGATCGACCAGTTCTACTCCTTCGTGGAGAACTGGAAGACCAACACCGGCTACAAGGACATCGACCCGCTGCCCTTCGACTTCAAGAAGGAGGTCACCGGCGGCCGCGCGCCCTGCCTGGAGGGCCAGGCGAACCTGCTGAAGGCCGCCAAGAGCTACGGCTGGCGCTACGACGCCAGTTCCACCGGTGACTTCCAGATATGGCCCAAGAAGAAGAACGGCCTGTGGGACTTCCCGCTCCAGCTGCTCCCCTACGACGGCGGCAAGTACCAGGGCCTGTCCATGGACTTCAACTTCCTCTACAACCAGTCCGAGGGCGAGACCCAGGGCGACGCGGTCAAGTTCCCGCAGTGGGAACAGGAGACCGTCGACTCCTACATGGCCGGCTTCAACCGCGTCTACTACGGCAGCCGGGCCCCGCTGTTCATCGGAAACCACTTCGAGGACTGGAACGGCGGCATCTACATGAAGTCCATCGACCAGGTCATCAAGAGCGTGTGCTCCAAGAAGGGCGTCAAGTGCGTGTCCTTCAGGGAACTGGCCGACTGGATGGACGTACAGAAACCGGAGACCCTGGAACGGCTGCGCAGCCTCGACCCGGCGCAGTCTCCCGCCTGGTCGACGGTCGTGGAGTAACCAAACCTCAACCGTTAACCCTCTTCACAACGTGCGCACAGAGCATGCGAAGATGCGCTTCCCGGCGTCCCCAGTGCCGGTGAAGAGGGGAATCTTCAGTGAAGTCAAGGAAATTGAGCCGTACGCGGCGTCGCGCGACCATACTCGGGGCGGCCGCTGCCTCCGTCGTCGCCGGAGTGGCGCTGCTGCCCAACTGGAGCGCCGGTGCGGCCGTCGTCGACGACCCCACGGTCGACGCGCAGACCAAGGCCACCTTCCAGCGGCTGGCCGACGCGGTCTTCACCGACCGCACGGACGCCCTGGTCGAGGGCAACCAGGGGGGCCGCGGCAAGCAGCTGACGGACGGCTTCTCCGGTGACGTCAAGGTGTCCTCGGGCACCGCCCGGA
This sequence comes from Streptomyces sp. NBC_00289, assembly GCF_041435115.1. Classification (NCBI taxonomy): domain Bacteria; kingdom Bacillati; phylum Actinomycetota; class Actinomycetes; order Kitasatosporales; family Streptomycetaceae; genus Streptomyces; species Streptomyces sp. NBC_00289. Next base: position 7,063,971 of record NZ_CP108046.1, read on the forward strand.
CCGAGGACGCGGCCCTGTCCACGCTGGGCCGGCGCAAGGACACCCTGGCCAAGGCCGGCGAGAAGTACAGCAAGGCCACCACCACCGTCACCCTGAACGCCACGCGCGTGACGGGCCGTACGGCCAAGGCCGCGGTCACCGAGACCACGACCCTGACCTACGCGCAGGCCCGCGGCGGCGCGCCGAAGTCCACCGGCTTCCAGGCCCAGCACGAGCTGACCTTCAAGGCCGACGAGCGGGGCACCTGGCAGCTCACCGACGTCGAGGACACCGACCAGGGTGGTCTCGCGGTGAACACGCTCTCCAAGCCGGTGTCCGTCAAGGCGACCACGGCGGACGACACCATGCCGAACGCCCCGCGCGCGGCGACCACCCGGAACCCGGTCGCGGTTCCGAAGGCCGGTACCGCCTACGACTACAAGGCGATGGCGACCTACGCCGAGAAGTACTGGAACGTCTACAACACGGCCTACCCGAACTACAACGGCCACGCGGACGGCGGCGACTGCACCAACTTCGTCAGCCAGTCCCTGAAGGCGGGCGGCTGGAAGCACGTCCCCGGCTACGTGTACGACTACACCAAGTGGTTCGGCAACGCCGACATCCAGTCGGACTCGTTCGTCGGCGTCAACGAGTGGTCCTGGTTCGCCCAGAACTCCAAGCGGACCACCAGCCTCGCCAACGTCTTCCAGCTCGAGGTCGGCGACGTCCTCCAGATGGACTTCGACAAGGACGGGTCCAAGGACCACACGATGATCGTCACGTACAAGAGCGGCGGCGTGCCCTACGTGACCTACCACTCCAACAACACCTACCGCAGGTCGGTGGCGAGCCTCGTCGCCTCCTACCCGAACGCGGCGTTCTACGCGTACCGCACCTGACCGGTGCTTTCCGGGGCGGGAGCCGGACTCAGTGGCCGGCTCCCCGCTCCTCCCGGATCTGCGAGACCACCCGCGTCACGGACTGCCGTACGGTCTCCGTCTCCGTCAGGAAGTGCCAGTAGTCCGGGTGGCGGCCCTCCAGCGTGCCGATCGCCCGGTCCAGCCGGGCGACCGCGTCGTCCAGCGGGCGCGCGTGCCGCGGGTCGGGCGTGTTGCGGCCGGCCATGGCCAGCCGCTGCGCGTCCCGGATCGCGAACCGCGTCCGCTCGATCTCCTGCTGCGGGTCCTTCTGCACGGCGTTCAGCCGCCGCAGCCGGTCCCCGGCCGCGGACACCGACTCGTCGGTGGTGTTCAGCAGTGCCCGCACCGTCGACAGCAGTGCGGTGGCGTCCGGCCAGCGCTGCGCGTCCCGCGCGGCCTGCGCCTCCTTCAGCTTCAGCTCCGCCTGCCGGACGTTGTCCCCGGCCAGCTCGGGCACATGCTGCAGGTCCTGCCAGCACTCCGCCGTGAACCGCCGCCGCAGCTCGCTCAGCACCGGCTCCACCTGTCCCGCGCGTGTGGTCAGCGCCTGGGCGCGGGTCCGCAGCGAGACGAGCCGGTGGTCGGTCTCCGCGGCCCGCTCCGGCAGCCGCTCGGCCTCCACGCGCACCGCCTCGGCCTCCCGGGCCACCCGCTCGGCCCGCTCCAGCGTCCCCGGCACGCCGTGCTGCCCGGCGCCCTGGTTCAGCTTGGTCAGCTCGGGGGCGAGGGCGGCCAGCCGGGCGGCCAGGTCGTCCGCGGTCAGTCCCGAGGCGCGGACCGCGTCCAGGGCGTTCGAGGCGGCCAGCAGTCCCTGCCGGGCCCGCTCCACCGCGGGCGCCAGCCGGGCGAGCTGCGTCTCCGCCTTACCGAGCAGCGGCCCGAGCCCGTCGGTGAAGCGGTCCAGCTCCTGCTTGACGCGGCCGAGCTCGTCCTTCGCGGCGGTCAGCCGGGTGCGCGCCTGGGAGGCGGCGTGCGCCTCCAGGTCGTCGCGGTCGAGGTCGTGCGCGTCCACCGCGTCGATGTACTGGCTGCTGGCCTCGTCGACCCGCCTGCCGATCGCCTCGAAGTCGGCGACCGCGCGTCGGGCGGCGGGCGAGTCGTCGACGGCGGTGATCGTCTCGATGGAGATCCGCAGATCGCGCTGGGCGGTGTCCAGCTCGTAGAACGCGGCCGCGGCGGCGTCCTTCGCGGCCTGCGCCTCGGCCCGCTGGCTCTCGGCCCGGCCGCCGAACCAGCGCCGGGTGCCGCCGCCGGCGAACGCGGCGGGCAGCGTGAGGGCCAGCGCGACGGGCAGGGCGATCAGGGCGAGGGCGTCGCCCAGCGCCCGACGTGCGGCACGGTGGTGTGCGCGCGGCACCGACGGCGAGTACGGCTGCGAAGGTGTCGCCGTCACATCCCTCTCCCGTGCTTCGTTCGTCCTGGCCGGTGCCTGGTGTCATTCTCCCACCGGTTAAGGACGAACACACGGGGCTGTTAGTTCGCGGTCCGCACCGTGACTTTGCCGTCGCCGGTACGGGCGGACACGACGTGCGAACTGGAGTCGTCCCGGGGCACGGACACATCCACCCCTCCGTCACCGGTCTCGGTGCTGACCCGGTACGTGGACCGGGGCAGCGCGATGGTGACCGAGCCGTCCCCGCTGTGCGACTCCACCAGGTCCGGTACGGCGCCGAGTTCGAGGTGCACCGAGCCGTCCCCGGTGACGGTGCTGACCCGCCGCGAGGAGACGTCGGCCCGCACGGACCCGTCGCCGGTGCGCAGTTCCAGCGGCCCGGTGGAGTCGGTGACCTGCACGGACCCGTCCCCGGTACGGATGCTCAGCGCATCCTCGAACCCGCGGGCCCGCACGCTCCCGTCCCCGTCCTCGACCTTCACGGCGACCCCGGCCGGCACCTCGATCCGGTGCCTGGCCGAGCAGTCGGCGACCACGCCGGTGCACTTCAGGCGCAGCACGAGCCGGTCGTCCTTCATGGACCAGGTCACCCTGGGCTCCTTGCCGAGAGCGACGCTGCCCTGCCACCACCGGGTGACCGCCACCGTCCCCGCCGTGTTCGAGTCGGCGGCGACGATCTCCAGCGCCGAGTCGTCGGAGTCGACGGTGAGGGTCCTGCCGTGCAGGGGGAAGGCCCTGTGGTCGGGGTGCTTGTCGTCTCCCGCGGAGGCGCCGCAGGCGGTGGCGCCGGCGAGGAGCACCCCGACGGCCCCGGCGACGGCGGCGACGCGAACAGGAACGGTACGGGCCATGAGGATCCCCCTGAGATCGGCGCGCCTCCGGTCTCCCCTTGAGCCGGACCGCGAAGCCTCTACGACCGTACGGATCCGGGGCCCGGCGAAGGATCCGGCGGCCTCCCGGATCCGGGGTGGGGAAAACCCCCGCACGCGGGCGCCGCCGCCCGGCCGCGCAGGTCGGACCGCGATACGGGTTTGCGGGACCGGGGGCCGGGCAATGTAGGCTGTCGACTCGTCTCGGGTGCGTAGCTCAGGGGTAGAGCGCCTGCCTTACAAGCAGGATGTCGGCGGTTCGAAACCGTCCGCGCCCACACGGGAGAAGACCCCGGCCGATCACGGCCGGGGTCTTCCGCGTTCACGTGCCCTGTGCGTGCTTCAGCTCGGTGCGGGCGTCGACCCGCTCGGCCGTCGCGACTTCCGCCCAGAAGCGGTGGCAGCTCACGAAGACCGCGAGTTCGTGCTCGCGCTGCCGCAGCTTCTCCACCTCGGCCTGCTCGTCGGCCGTCCAGCCGGGGGAGGCGGGGCGTTCCACCTTGCGCCAGCCGTTGTCGTCACTGAAGCCGTCCAGGGCCTCGACCGACCAGGGAAGCCGCTTCAGCAGGGCCGACAGCTCGGCCCGGACCTGATGCAGCTCCTCCTGACCGGCGAGGAGGTCACTCGGAAAGTCATAGGTCGTAGCCACGCGGCAATGGTACGCCTGTTCGATTTTGGGTGGCGAGTTCCTTCCCGTGGTTCATGCGAACGGGTGTACCTCTCGGCTCAGCCCGCCAAGGAGCCCAGCCAGTCGGTGAGATGACGGCTCACCTCCTCCGGTCGTTCCTGCTGGATCCAGTGGCCGCAGCCCTCCAGAAGGTGCGAGGAGCGCAGTCCGGGGAGGGTGGTGGGGAAGGCGTCGATCGCGTCGGCCAGCCAGGTCGTCGAGGCGTCCAGGGAGCCCCCGAGGAACAGCGACGGCTGGATGAGAGGAGCGCCCGCGAAGCCGGCGAGGTCCTTCCAGTCGCGGTCCATGGCGCGGTAGCGGTTCAGCGCGCCGGTCAGGCCGGTTCGCTCGAACTCCCCGGCGTACACGTCGAGATCCCGCTCCGTGAGCCAGGAGGGCAGGCGGGACGAGGGGAAGCGGTCCCGCAGGGTTCCGCCGGGCGACCGGAAGTGCGGGTCGGGGGCGCCGGGCGCCGGCATCGTGTCGGCGGAGAGGGCGGCGTACAACCCGGCGAGCCAGCCGCGCACGTCCGGTTCGATCTCCCGCTCGGCGCGACCCGGCTCCTGGAAGTACGAGACGTAGAACTCCTCCTCGCCGCCCAGCCGCGCGAAGACCTCACCGGGCCGGGGGCCGCCGGGCGGGGTGTACGGGACGCTCAGCATCCCCACCGCGGTGAAGACGTCCGGGCGGAGCAGGGCGGAGTGCGCGGCGACGGTCGCGCCCCAGTCGTGGCCGACCACGACCGCGGACCGCTCGCCGAGGGCCTCCACCACGGCGACGTTGTCCTCGACCAGGTCGAGCATCCGGTAGTCGTCCACCGCCGGTGGCTTCGAGGAGCGACCGTAGCCGCGCACGTCGACGGCGACCGCCCGGTGGCCGGCCGCGGCCAGCGCCGGCAGCTGGTGCCGCCACGCGTACCAGGACTCCGGGAAGCCGTGCAGCAGCAGGACCAGCGGCCCGTCTCCCTGCTCGACCAGATGGGTCCGGCCCGCCGGTGTGGCGACCAGACGGTGGGTGACGTCCGTGGGGTGGGTCGGGTACGGCATGTGTCCTCGCCTTCTTGTCGTACGGCGATCCTGGGACCGGCGGGGAGGGCATCGCGAGGCGGTTTGCCGGTTCGGCAAATCAGCCGTCCGGGGTGAGACTGGGGGCATGTGCCGGAGCATCAAGACACTTCGTCCGCCCGTGTTGCCCGAGGAGGCGACGGAGGCCGATATTCGGGCCGCCGCGCTGCAGTACGTACGGAAGGTCTCCGGGTTTCGGGCGCCCGCCGCACACAACCAGGAGGTGTTCGACCGTGCCGTGGACGTGATCGCGGAGGCCACCGCGGAGCTGTTGGCGGGGCTGGAGGTTCGGGGGCAGGCGGGGCGGCGGGCCGGGTAGGGGCGCCGGCCCGGGTGCGTCCGTGTGCCCACGGCGGGGGCCCGCTCCCTGGAGCGGCTCGGGTCGGCTCGGGTCGGCTCGCGCGGGTGGGTGCGGTTGTGTGTCGGCTGCGGGTGGGTTGTGGCTGGTCGCGCAGTTCCCCGCGCCCCTTTGGGGCGTTGTCGGGCTGTCCGCTGTCAGGTGCCCGCTGTTTCGGCTCGCACGGGCGGGTGCGGTTGTGTGTCGGCTGCGGGTGGGTTGTGGCTGGTCGCGCAGTTCCCCGCGCCCCTGTGGGGCGGTGCCGTGTGGGGGGCTTGTGGGGTCAGGCCGGTTGGCGGCGCATGACGTAGGCCGCTGCTGCGCCTGCTCCGAAGAGGGCGAGTAGGGATACGGCCGTGGCCAGCCAGGTCGCGCCCAGCCATTGGGCGCCCAGGTAGCCGAGGGCGACGCTGTAGGCGGCCCAGGCGATGCCGGCGAGGACCGACCAGGGGAGGAAGTCGCGGACGCGGCGGTGGGCGGCGCCCGCGACCAGGGAGACGACCGAGCGGCCGGCCGGGGCGAAGCGGGCGAGGACGACCAGCGCGCCGCCGCCACCGGAGAGGGCCCCGCCGAGACGTTCCTGCGCGGTGGTCAGCCGGCGGGAGCGGGCGATCGCCCGGTCGAGGCGCTCGCCGCCCCGCCAGGCCAGCCGGTAGGCCACCAGGTCGCCCAGGACGGAGGCGGTGGCGGCGCAGAGGGTCAGGGCCAGGATGTCGGGGACCCGGTGCGGGACCTGGCCGGTCGCCGCGCCGGAGCCCGCGGCCGCTGCCGTGGCGGCGGTGATGACGAGCACCCCGCTCGGCAGGACCGGCAGAAAGACGTCCAGCAGGACCGACAGCGCGACCATGGCGTAGATCCATGGACTGCCGGTCAACGACCCCACACTCTCGAGACTCCCGAGCACTTGACACTCCCCGTGTTTCCCCCGTGACAGCCATACAGCGTACGCCTGGGGTGTGACAGGAGAGTCACGGGGTGCTCACGTGTTCGATGCGGTGCGTTCACCGCGTCGTCGGGTGCCCTCAAGTGCCCGGCGAGGCCGTCGTGTTACGCGGCCACCGGGGTCTTCTCCGCGGCCGGCCGGCTGCGGGTGGCCGCGCGCCGGGCGAACAGCCGGTCCAGGCCGAAGGCGCCGGAGCCGGTGAAGACCAGCAGCAGGAAGGCCCAGCTGAACAGGGCGGCGGGCTCGCCGCCGTTCTCCGACGGACCCAGGCCGATCGGCGCGTGCACCTTGAAGTAGGCGTACGCCATCGAGCCCGAGGCGAGGAACGCGGCGGCCCGGGTGCCGAGGCCGAGGGTCACGAGCGTGCCGGCGACCACCTGGATCACGGCCGCGTACCAGCCGGGCCAGGTACCGGAGTCGAGGGTGCCGCCGTTGGTACCCGCGGCGCCGCCGAGGATGCCGAAGATCGAGGCTGCTCCGTGCAGGGCGAAGACCAGGCCGACGACGATGCGGAACAGGCCGAGGGCGTACGGCTGGGCGCTGTTGAGGCGTTCGGTCATGTGGGGGTTGCTCCTTCGGTCGGGCCGGTCCGTGGGGGAACCGGTCTGGGGGCGGAACCGAGTGAGGCACCCACGCTAGGCGGAGCTAATCAATACTTGCAAGTTCAACATTTGGCCATGCGTGTGCTTCCGCTTGGGGTTCCGCTTCGCCCGCCGCCGCACGTAGAACGGCTCTCGCCACCGCGTCGGCGTCCGAAAGCGTGACCGAATCCACACCCGGTCGCGCACCTGCCGCGGTCACCCAGTGCACGCCCTCAGTGGGCACCCCGAAGGCGAACCGCCGTGTGTGCACGCGTCCTTGACGGTCCATCAGGCGGTACGGCCGCCGCGTCACGTCCAGCCCACCGGTCTCGTACCCGCCCTCGACGGCGTGCGGGCGGCACTGCCCGGTCTTCAGCAGCCGGGCGAGGAGGTCGTCGCCGGTGCGCCGCAGATCCGGTTCCGGCAGCCGCGCCTCCACCAGCGTCGTCACCCGGACAGCGGAGCCGGGCACCTCCGGCGAGTGCGCCACCCACGCCCCGTCCTCCTCCCGCACCTCCAGCCGCGGTCCGAGCACCTCCACCACGCCCGCCTCCACCAGCGCGGCCAGTTCCTCGACGCGGCGCCGGGGCGGGCCGATGGACAGGAACGCGTTGAGCGGCGTGTACCAGCGGTCCAGATGGTCCCGCCGGGACGCGCCGGCGAGCCCGCCGTGGTCGACGATCAGCCGCAGCTCGTTGCGCAGGTCCCGCAGCACGTCGAGGGCCGCCTTCAGTGGGCCGGCGACATTGCCCAGGGCCGCCTGCGCCGCGTCCTCGTGCAGATGGCCGAGCAGCCAGTCCCGCCAGGCGTCCGGTGTCGCGAAGGTGCGGCCCGCGTACGGCCGGGAGATCCGGTCCCAGGACCAGCGGTCGGCCTCCGGCACCCCGAACTCGTCCAGTACGGCCGCCTCCTGGGGGCTGCGGTGGGCGGTGGCCAGGAAGCGGTCCCTGAACTGCGGGGCGCCGGGCTCCGGAAGGCCGGACTCCCCGGCCGCGAACCCCCGCACCCTGAACTCCAGGGCGCCGACGAGCCCTTCGTAGTAGACCGTCTCCACCTCCTTCGCCACCAGCGGCCATATCTCGGCGAGGAAGTCCGGCGCCTCGCCGGAGTCGGCGCGCTTGCGGAAGCTGGCGACGGCCTCGTCGGTCAGCACGAGCGGGAGGTGACGGCCGTGGGCGCCCTTCGCGTTGTCTCCGCGGGCCTGGTACGGGACGCCGCGCCGCGAACCGGCGTACAGGCGCGGCTCGCGGCCGGAGGCGAGGTAGCGCAGCCGGCCGCCCGGGGCGCGCTCGAAGCGGCCGCCGCGCCCTGTCGTCAACAGGGCCGTGTGGTCGAAGAAGTTGAGGCCCAGGCCGCGCAGCAGCACCGGTTCACCGGGGGCGAGCGGGGAGAGGTCGACGTCCGCCGGGTTGGCGGGCGGGACGTGCCGCAGGCCGTGGCGTCCGGCGTACGCGGTCAGCCCGCGCTGCGCCGTGTCCGCGGCCACCGGCAGATGGCCCTGTGCGAGGACCACGGCGGCCAGCCCGGTCAGGGTGCGGCCGTCGTCGAGCGTCAGGGTCTGGCGGCCGTCGGGGGCGTCGTCGAGCCGTACCGCGCGTGCCGCGTGTGTCTCGACGCGCACCCCGGGCGGCAGTTCGCGCACCGTCTTCGCGAACACCCACTCCAGGTACCGGCCGTAGTGGGCACGGGTCGGGTACTCGTCCGGTCCCAGCTCGCCGTCCGCCCACTCGTGGAGGCTCGGGCCCGGCCGGACCGGGCCGGAGCAGTCCACGCTGTGATCGGTGAACAGGGTCACCTGGCAGGCCACGGTGTTCATCAGCAGCTCGGCCGACTGCGCGGTGCGCCACACCCGCCCGGGGCCGGGCGGTGCCGGATCGACGACGTGGACCGTCAGCCGCGCGGCCGGCGGGAGGAGGTCGGGCACGGAGGCGCTGAGGCGTTCCAGGACGCTGGTGCCGCGCGGGCCGGCGCCGACCAGGGCGACGGAGACGGGCACGTGGTCCGCGGTCGGTGCAGACAAGGCGGAGACTCCCGGGCGTGGGGGGCGCGTGGCAGCGGACCGCCCAGCCGGAAGCGGACGGTCCGCATCATCATGCCGTCGGGGGTGTCACCGTCTCAGCCCCGGGTGCCCCCGGTGTGGGAGGGGTCACGGGCATCCCGGGCCACGGGTACAACAAACGGACGAAACCGGTTGATCAGGGGGCGAGTTCGGACTCCCGCACCACCTCGAGCCGCGCCCGCCCGGCGTCGGTCGTCAGCGCCTGCTCCAGCCGGAGCCGGGCCGAACGCCCGCGCAGCGTGAGCGTCATGAGCTGGTTGCCGAACCAGGGACCGCCCGTCTTGCGCCACTTGACCGACGGCGGCGGACAGCCGCCGTGCCGGGCGAGCCCCCTGCCCAGGGCCCGGGCCACCGCGCTCCAGCCGAAGCGGAAGCCGAGGCGCATCGTCAGCGGGATGGAGTTGTGGACGGGAGAGCAGGTCAGCTGCACCACCCGCGCCCGGGGAGCACCTTCGGCCCGTGACGGCCACCGCGCCTCGGCCACATACGCGTGGTGGACGTCTCCCGACAGCACACAGACCGTCGCCGGTGCCCCCGGCCCGGAACCGGCCTCGGCGATCAGCTCACCGAGGGCCTCGAAGGACGCCGGGAACGCGGCCCAGTGCTCCAGGTCGGCCCGGCGCCGCAGATACTCACCGAACCGCGCCAGGCGGGCGCCGCGCCGGCCCCGGCACAGCGCGGCGTCCCAGTTCTCGGCGTCGTTCACCAGATGCGGCAGCAGCCAGGGCAGCGAGGTGCCGATGAGGAGATGGTCGTAGGAGCCGGGTTCCTCCAGCACCTGTTCGCGCAGCCAGCGCTCCTCGCCCGGGTCGAGCATCGCGCGGCGGTCCTCCTCGAGGACGCGGGCCGCCCGGCTGTCCACCATCAGCAGGCGTACGCGGCCGAAGTCGCGCCGGTAGCTCCAGCGCACCGAGGCCGCGTCGGCGTCGGCCCGGCCGGCGAACTCCCGGAGGAGACCGGTGCCGTCGGGGGTCTCGCGGACGGCCGCGTAGAGGGGGTCGGTGGCGAGTTCGGCGGGGGAGAGGTTGCCGAGGTGCTGGTACACCCAGTACGACATCAGGCCGCTCAGCAGTCGTTCCTGCCACCAGGGGGTGGCGCGCATGTCGGCGAGCCAGGACGCGGAGGTGTTCCAGTCGTCGATGACGTCGTGGTCGTCGAAGATCATGCAGCTGGGCACGGTGGACAGCAGCCAGCGGATCTCGGGGTCGAGCCAGGACTCGTAGTAGAGGTGGGTGTACTCCTCGTAGTCGGCGACCCCGGTGCCCGGCGGCTCGCTCAGGTCGCGGCGGGCGGCCAGCCAGCGCTGGGTGTCCTGGGAGGTCTCGTCGGCGTACACCTGGTCGCCGAGCAGCAGCAGGACGTCCGGTCGTTCGCCCTCGGGGTCCGCGGCGATCCGGGCCGCCAGCGTGTCCAGGGCGTCGGGGCCCACCGGATCGTGCGCGTCGGCGGCGGGCGCGGCCCAGCGGCACGAGCCGAAGGCGACCCGCACGCCGTCGTCCTGCCCGGGGGTGTGGATCACCGAGGGCGGGAACGCCGAGAAGGGCGCCTCGGGCAGCGGCCACACGCGGTCGCCGTCGAGATACACCTCGTAGGACCGGGTCGTGTCCGGTGCCAGTCCGTCGACCGGCACGAGAGCGTAGTGGTGCCCCGCGACCTGGAAGGTGCGGGCCGAGCCCTCGGCGCCGTCGGCGCAGCGCACCTCGGCGGTGCACGGACGGCTCGCCTCGACCCAGATGGTCGCGGACGAGCTGTCGGCATACCTCAGCAGTGGTCCCAGGCGCAGTTCCGCCACGTGATCGCCCTCCTCCGTCGCCCCGTACGGTACGGAACGACGGAGGCCGGTGGGGAGGTTCCGGCGCCTCCGGGTTCTCCGGGCGCGTCAGCAGCCGGAGAGGTAGCTCGTGAGCGCGGACTTCTCGGCCGAGTCGACCGACAGGCCGTAGTAGTACTTCACCTGCACCCAGGCGCGGACGTAGGTGCAGCGGTACGAGGTGAGCGACGGCATCCACTCGGCCGGGTCCTGGTCGCTCTTGGACTGGTTCACGTTGTCCGTGACGGCGAGGAGCTGCGGCCGGGTCACGTCGTTGGCGAAGCCCTGGCGCTGGGCGGTGGTCCAGTTGCGCGCGCCGGAGTCCCAGGCCTCGGCGAGCGGGACGAGGTGGTCGATGTCCAGGTCGGACGCGGCGGTCCAGGTGGCGCCGTCGTACGGGGAGTACCAGCTGCCGCTGGTGGCCGTGCAGGCGGAGTTCACGACGACGTTGGAGCCGTCGCGCTTGAGGACGTACTCGCGGGTGTTGCAGGTGCCGCTGATGGTGATCCAGGTCGGGAACAGGTCCCGGTCGTAGCCGGTGCGGACCTCGGTGGCCACGGTGAGGGAGGAGAGGTAGGTGCGGGCGGTGGCGGCGCTGACCGGGGTGGGGAGGGCGGCGGAGGCGGACGGCGAGTTGAAGAGTGCGACGGAGGCTATGAGGCCGGTGAGGGTCGCGAGTATGCTCAGCCGTCGACGCGCGTAGAACTTCGGCATGCGAACTCCTGTGGGGTCAGGGGGCGTTGGAGTGCGAGCGAGGGAATGCTCGCGACGCCGTGTTGCGGGGAGGTGTGCGGTGGGTAAGAAGCTAGTGACGCGTTCATGACATAACAAGGTTCATGACGGGATTCCCGCCTCGAAGGACTCCGCGGCGGTCGCGTACCATGGACGGCGCAGAAGGGGAGTAGCTCTTCGCCGGACCGTCGACATACTGCTCAGCTCGTCTGAGCCGGCGCCCGGAGGCAGACCCTCGCACCATCGCGAGGTCGGCCAGCGAGACCTTCGGCAAGCAGTGCACGTCCGTGCCGTCAGGCGCGGGACCCGTGTGCTGCCCTGCCGAGGTGTCCTGTGGAAAGGCTCAGCGCTCTCGGTGGGGCAGCCCCGACCGATTGAGGGACCTTGATCAGCATCACCGTGACGGCGCTCGTCTTCGGCGTCGTCTTCCTCGCCGAACTGCCGGACAAGACCGCGCTCGCCGGCCTCGTCCTCGGCACTCGCTACCGCGCCTCGTACGTCTTCGCCGGCGTCGCCGCCGCCTTCACCCTGCACGTGGTGCTGGCCGTCGCGGCCGGCAGCGTGCTGACGCTGCTGCCCCAGCGGCTCGTGCACGCGCTGACGGGCCTGCTCTTCCTGGGCGGCGCCGCGGTGCTGCTGCTGAAGAAGGACGACGGCGAGGAGGAGATCCGCAAGCCGGAGGATCAGTCCTTCTGGAAGGTCGCCGGTGCGGGTTTCATGCTCATCCTGGTCGCCGAGTTCGGCGACCTCACGCAGATCATGACGGCGAACCTCGCGGCCCGCTACGACGACCCGCTGTCCGTCGGCCTCGGTGCCGTGCTGGCGCTGTGGGCGGTGGCCGGACTCGGCATCGTCGGCGGCAGGGCGCTGATGAAGCGGGTGCCGCTGGAACTGATCACCCGGATCGCCGCCGTGCTGATGCTGGGCCTCGGCGTGTGGAGCCTGTGGGAGGCCGTGGCCGGATGAGCCGCGCCGAGCTGAACGGCGGGTGAACTGTTTCCGGAGACGCTGGCGGAAGCGGGCCGGGTTTTGTACCGTAGAGAAACAAAGTGGCTCCCGCTCGTTCTCCCTGACCGGCGGGCGGGGCCACCTTGTCACCCGGGGACACACCCCAGCGCCCCTCGCCCCACGTCCTGGAGTTGCCGATGACGGCCACCGCCGCGCCCACCGTGCTCACCGCCCGTGCCCTGCTGCTGGACATGGACGGCACACTCGTCAACTCCGACGCCGTCGTCGAGCGCTGCTGGCGGCGCTGGGCCGAGCGGCACGGGCTGGACGCGGGCGAGGTCATGAAGGTCGTCCACGGGCGACAGGGCTACGCGTCGATGGCCCTGCTGCTGCCGGACCGGCCCATGGAGCAGAACCACGCCGACAACGCGCGCATGCTCGCCGAGGAGACCGCCGACATGGACGGCGTCGTCGCCGTCCCCGGCGCACCGGAGTTCCTCGCCGCCCTGCGCGGCCTGCCGCACGCCCTGGTGACCTCCGCCGACGTCCCCCTGTCCACGGCCCGGATGGCCGCCGCCGGCCTCGGCCTTCCGGACATCCGGGTGACCGCCGAATCCGTCGGCGCCAGCAAGCCCGACCCGGAAGGCTTCCTCAAGGGCGCCGCGGAACTGGGCATCGCACCCGCCGACTGCGTCGTCTTCGAGGACTCGGCGGCCGGCATCACCGCCGGCCGCGCCGCGGGAATGCGGGTCGTCGGCGTCGGCCCGAGGGCCGGCCTCCACAACCCGGACGCCCTCGTGCACGACCTCACGCAGGTACGCGTGGAGGCGGCGGGCGACGAGGGGATCCGGTTGTACGTGGGGTAGGTGGCGGGGCGGGTCGGCGGCGGCATCAGCTTCGGCGGGTGGGTTCCGTCCGGAAGCGGTCGGCACATCACGGCCCGCCTCCCGGGACGGGGCGGCACATCACAGCCCGTCCGGCGTTTGAGGACGAGGCCCTTCAGGCCGAAGCAGGGGTCTGGGGGCGGCAGCCCCCAGCGACGGCCACACCGGGACCAGAACCGACAAGGCACTGGCACCGGCACCGGCAAGGACACCGGCACCGGCAAAGGCACAGGCCCCCTGAACCGAACATCAGCGGCCGTAGGCCACTACGGCTCCCGCGTCTCCGACTCCAGCCGAGCCCGGGTCGCCCGGTCGTACACACCGAGTTCGGGCGCCTGGATGCCGCGCGACCACTGGTAGTTGCGCACGGCGTCCTCGACATGTTCGTTGTAGCTGCCGCTCGCGTCCCGGTCGTAGAGGAACAACTGGGTCAGCCGCAGCTGGAGTTCGACCACCTCGGGCCCCTTGTCGCCGCGCCGCAGAACGGTCGCGCCGGACCGGTCGTCGCCGGACCCGCCCGCGGACGCGGTGGGCGTGGCGGCCGGTGTGGTCTGCGTGGGCGAGGCCGACCGGGACGGCGAGGGCGAGGCGCTCGACGCCGACGGTGACGCCGAGGACGGCGACGGGCTCGCGCTGGCCGACGGGGACGGTGACGCGGACGTGGGTGTGGCGGAGCCGGCCGAGGCGGACGGGGAGGCGGACACCGTGCTCGGCGACGGATCCGGCATGCTGACGCGTACGTCCTCGGGCGCCGCACCGTTGCGCGAGGGCGCCTCGTAGGTGAACAGCCCACTCGCGAACCCGGCCACCGCCACCACCGCGACGACGGCCCCACCGACGCCGAGCAGCACCGTACGGCCCCGGCGGCGCGGCCGCTCCCGGTCGTCGAACGCCCCCGGAGTGCCCCGACCGCCGTCCGCCTCGAACAGGCTCAGATCGGTGGCGCTGGGCGCGGTCGCCGAAGGTGCCAGGGGCGTCGGCAGCGCGGTGGTCGCGTCTGCGCCATCCACCCTGCCGTCGTGCCCGTCCACAGGTTGGTGGTCGAACGCGCCGGCGCGGACGGCCGGGATCGGCATCGTCACGGCGGCGGCCTCCGGTCCGAGCGGATCGGCCCCGTGCGAAGCCACAGGGGGCACAGGAGGCGCCGGAGACACCGGTGGTCCCGCTGCGGTGGCCGCCCCGGGGGGCACGGCCCGCAGCGCCATGGTGACCTCCGCCGGGGGCACACCAGTTCCGGCCGCGGTTCCGGCAGCGGTTTCCATCATGGCTCCGGTCGCGGCTCCGGCCGAGGCTTCGGGCCCGCTCCCGCTCTCCGCCGGAACCCCCGGATGCCGAACGTCGTCGTTCCCCGCCCCCGCCGCCGCTCCAGCCCCTGTCTCGGTCTCCGCGCCCTCCAGCTCCACGTACGGCCGTATCCGCAGCGGATCGAAGTCCTCCGCCGCTGCCGCCTCCGCGGTACGGGTGTGCAGCAGGGCTTCGGACGCCCGCTGACGGCAGTCGCAGGACGGGGTGTTGTCGGCCCCCCGCGGCGCTCCGCACTCCGGGCACAGGTGCCCCTTCGGCTTGTCCACGCGTTCGGCCCTCCCCTCGTCCATGTGTTCGCGTTCCCCTCCCGAACTCCAGAGATTATCCAGATCTCCTCCACAGCCCCCGTCGTGAGCCCCCGGAATGCCCGCTTCCGGCGGGATTCGACAGGCCGTAACGCGCCACTCCGACCACGATGGAACCCACGAGAAGAGGAACCGAGATCCACGGAGGTCCGCATGGCAGGGGATGCGCCCGTCGCGACCGGGCACGCGCGAGACGCGAGGGACCCGCACGTGCCCGGCAACGTCCTCGTCTCGATCGGCGCGCTGCTGCTCGGCATGTTGCTGGCCGCCCTGGACCAGACCATCGTCTCGACCGCCCTGCCCACGATCGTCAGCGACCTCGGCGGTCTCGACCATCTCTCGTGGGTGGTCACGGCGTACCTGCTGGCATCGACCGCCGCGACCCCGCTCTGGGGCAAACTCGGCGACCAGTACGGGCGCAAGAAGCTGTTCCAGACCGCGATCGTGATCTTCCTCATCGGATCTGCCCTGTGCGGCATGGCGCAGAACATGCCCCAGCTCATCGCCTTCCGCGCGCTCCAGGGACTGGGCGGCGGCGGGCTGATGGTGCTGTCGATGGCGATCGTCGGCGACCTCGTCCCACCCCGTGAACGCGGCCGCTACCAGGGCCTGTTCGGCGCGGTCTTCGGGGCGACCAGCGTGCTCGGCCCGCTGCTCGGCGGCCTGTTCACCGAGCACCTGAGCTGGCGCTGGGTCTTCTACGTCAACCTGCCCGTCGGCGTCGTCGCGCTCGCGGTGATCGCGAGCACCCTGCACATTCCGCGCAAGGTCACCCCGCACGTCATCGACTACCTCGGTACGTTCCTCATCGCCTCCGTGGCCACCTGCCTGGTGCTGGTGGCCTCGCTCGGCGGTACCACCTGGGGCTGGGGTTCGCCGCAGGTGGTCGTCCTCACGGTGCTGGGCGTCGCGCTGGCCGTGGTGTTCGTCCGCGTCGAGCGGAGGGCGGCCGAGCCGGTCCTGCCGCTCAAACTCTTCCGGATCCGCACCTTCACCCTCTCCGCCGTCATCAGCTTCATCGTCGGCTTCGCCATGTTCGGCGCGATGACCTACCTGCCGACCTTCCTCCAGGTCGTGCGGGGCGTCTCGCCGACCGTGTCCGGGGTGTACATGCTGCCGATGGTGGCCGGCCTGCTGCTGGCCTCCACGGCCTCCGGCCAGATCGTCAGCCGCACCGGCCGCTGGAAGGTGTTCCCGGTCCTGGGCACCGGCGTCACCACCCTCGGCCTGCTCCTGCTGCACCGGCTCGACGAGCACAGCTCCACCGCGGCGATGAGCGGCTGCTTCTTCGTCTTCGGCCTGGGCCTGGGCCTGGTCATGCAGGTCCTCGTCCTCATCGTGCAGAACTCGGTCTCCTACGAGGATCTCGGCGTCGCCACCTCCGGCGCGACCTTCTTCCGGTCCATCGGGGCCTCCTTCGGCGTGGCCATCTTCGGCACGGTCTTCGCGAGCCGTCTCGGTGACAAGCTCGCGGACGCCCTCCGGGGTGCCCAGCTCCCGCCCGGCGTCACGGCGGACGCGCTGGAGTCCGACCCGCGGGGCATCGCCACACTGTCCCCCGCCCTGCGCCCGGCGGCCCTGCACGCCTACGCCTCGTCCATCACCGACGTCTTCCTGTACGCCGCTCCCGTCGCCCTCCTCGGCTTCGTGCTGGCCTGGTTCCTGAAGGAGGACAAGCTGCGCGGCTCCGTCACGGCACCCGATGTCACCGAGACCCTCGCCAGCAACCCGGTCGAGCGCTCGTCGTACGACGAGGTGTGCCGCGCGCTGTCCGTCCTCGGCACCCGCGAGGGCCGCCGTCGGATCTACGAGAAGATCACCGAACGGGCCGGCTACGACCTGCTGCCCGCGGCGAGCTGGCTGCTGCTGCGGATCAAGAAGTACGGCTGGGTGGAGCCGGCCGTCCTCTCCGACCGCAGCGCCGTCCCCCTGGGTGTCCTGGTCGACGCCGCCCGGCAGGTCGAGGAACGGGGCCTGGCCGAGCGTGCGGGCCTCGACATGACGCTGACCGACCGGGGCCGCGAGGTCGCGGAACGGCTGGCGCTCGCCCGGGAGGAGTCCCTGGCCGAGCTCCTCGGCGACTGGTGGGGCCCGGACCGGCCGACCGACCTCGCCCAGCTGGTGCGGGAGCTGAACGAGGAGCTGTGCGGCTCGGACCGGGAGGAACCGCACGGCGGTCCGGCCACGCATGTCGGCTGAGGTTCGTGCGGGCCGGCCGAGGCTCGTGCGGGTTCCGGCAGCTCAGCCGAGGTTCCTGGTGAACCAGTGGTCGGCGTACGGGTCGTCGTTGTGGGGCGCCGTCTCCGTGTAGCCGAGGCGGGCGTACAGCGCGCGGGCCTCCACGAGGTCCCCGCGGGTGTCGAGGATCAGCCGGGTGGCGCCCAGGGCGCGGGCCGCGTCCTCGGCCGCCCGTACGAGGAGCGCGGCACCGCCCCGGCCGCGCATCCCCTCGTACAGGAACACCCGGGTGAGTTCGGCGGTCGCGGCGTCGAGCAGCCGTACGCCCGCGCTGCCGGCCGGTTCACCGTCGTACCGTGCGACCACCAACTGCCCCTTGGGCGGGGCGAGATCCGCGCCCGTTTCGGCGGCGATCTCCCGTTCCAGCTCGGCGGGGTCGGTCCGGCGCCCTTCGTGCAGCAGGTACCAGCGGTCGCTGACCTCCGTGTAGTACGCCCGCCACAGCGCGGCGGCGACCGGGGAGTCGAAGGGTTCCGGAGCGAGGGTCCACGTCATGGTCCTCATTCTCGTGAGGCGGTGTGCGGGGCGCGCAACCGGATATGCGTGACCCCCGGCGAGTCGAGCACCTGCGTCTTGCGCCATTCGAGCTGCTCGTCACCGAGGTGCTCGAAGAGCCGCCGCCCGCCGCACGCCAGCACCGGCACCACGTGCAGGAGCAGCTCGTCCAGCCATCCGGCCCGGATGAACTGCTGCACCAGGTCCGCACCGCCCGCCAGCGAGACGTCCTTGTCCCCGGCCGCCTCGCGCGCCAGCTCCAGCGCGCGCCCGGGGCCCTCGGTGACGAAGTGGAATGTGGTGCCGCCCTCCTTCACGAGGGGCTCGCGGGGATGGTGGGTGACGACGTAGACCGGCGTGTGGAAGTGCGGGTCGTCGCCCCACGGGATCTCGCCGGTGATGTACATGCCGTGGCCCATGACCACGGCCCCGGGCCGCTCCGCCCACGCCGCGATCAGCTCGTCGTCGGGGCCGGTCGCCCCGCCCTCCAGCCCCTGCATCCGGCGGAAGGTCCGCAGCCCGTACACCCACGCGTGCAGCCGTTCCCCGCCGATGCCGAGCGGGTGCTCGCGGCCCGAGTCCGGGCCGGCGACGTATCCGTCGAGCGACATGGCCAGCCGTGCGATGACCTCACCCATGACTACCTCCTCAGTCGGTGTTCCCTCACCTCCGCGTCGATCGGGCCACCGCCGGATCGACACGTCGCTCGGATGCATTCCGGCGACCGGTCGCCGTGAACCGCACCGGCCCGACGTACACCCCCGTGGCGGGCAGGCACCGTTTGGGGAGCGACTTCGGGGCAACACGCTTCAGAGAACCGGCCCGTACGGAAGGTCGGTTGGGTCGAGAACCCGGAAGGCATTCATGTCCACAGGCGTGATCATTGCTCTGATCGTGATCGTGGCGGTCGTCGTCATCGTGGCGGCCGTCCTGACCCTGCGAGCCCGTGGCGGGCACGCGGGCGGAAGCCTGAAGCGACGCTTCGGGCCCGAGTACGACCGTGCCCTGGCCCGGCACGACGGGGACTCCAAGGCCGCCGAACGCGAGCTCGCCGAGCGCGTGGAGCGGCACGGATCGCTGCGTGAGCGGGAGCTCGAGCCCGCGCAGCGGGAACAGTTCGAGGCCCGCTGGACGGCGGCCCAGGAGCGTTTCGTCGACTCACCGTCGGAGGCGGTGGCCGAGGCGGACCGGCTGCTCGCCGAGCTGGCCGAGGCCCGCGGTTTCCCGGCGGGCGCACAGTACGAGGAGCAGCTCGCCGCGCTGTCCGTGCACCACGCGCACCACGTGCACGGTTTCCGGCGCGTGCACCGCGTCGCCGCCACGCGCGCGAGTGGGACGCAGGACGGTGGCCGGGCGGGCACCGAGGAGATGCGCGAGGCCATGGTCGAGGCCAGGGCCCTGTACGAGCAGCTGATGGGCCCGGCCCGTCG
Source organism: Streptomyces sp. NBC_00289 (assembly GCF_041435115.1). Taxonomy (NCBI): domain Bacteria; kingdom Bacillati; phylum Actinomycetota; class Actinomycetes; order Kitasatosporales; family Streptomycetaceae; genus Streptomyces; species Streptomyces sp. NBC_00289. The sequence goes on from NZ_CP108046.1 coordinate 7,082,933, forward strand.
GCTGGATCGCCGGGACGAGTCCCGGACGGCCACCGGCGAGTCGACACCCGCCCGTACCGAGGGCCGCGGCCATCAGGGGTGGGCATTCACCAGGCGTCACGCGAAGGGGAGTTGAGTGACATGACGGACGCGACGACCGGCGCGGGTGCCGAGGGCGCCCCGCGCGACGGCAAGAACCGAGGCCGTTCGACGATCCCGGCGACCGCTCCGGGCCGTGACCCGGCGACGGGCGAACCGGCGAGCGCGCCGCGCGGCGACACGGTCCCGGGCGGACTCACCACGCCCGCCGGCGACACCGGGACGGGCGGCCGCACACCGCACGAGTCCGCTCCCGGTGGCGAGACGACGACGGGGCGCGACAGTGCGATCGGTCGGGAGACATCGGTGGGACGCGAGACACCGGCAGGTCGCGAGACCACGGCGGATCGTGAGACTTCGGTGGGCCGTGAGACCTCGACGGGCCGTGAGACCTCGACGGGTCGCGACAGCGGCCTGGGCGGGGGTCGCGGCCACGAACCGGATCCGCTGGGCACGCGGGGCACCGAGTCGTCCTCCGGCTCACCTGCCGCCGCCGCTGCCGGCGCACGGACCACTGACGCCACGTCGGGCACCGCCACTCCCGGCGGTGCCGCGAAGTCCGGCATCGGGGTCCACGGCAAGCAGCTCTTCCCGCACGACGACGAGAGCGACAAGCTCGCCCTGCGGCTCCAGCACGCGGTCACCGGCTTCGTCGACAGCCCCCGGACCTCCGTGGAGGAGGCGGACCGGGTGCTGGAGGAGGTCACCTCGCGCTTCACCGACGCCGTGACGCAGCACCGCCGTACGCTTCGCAAGTCCTGGCAGTCCGCGGACGGCGTGGACGGCGCGGACGCCAAGTCGGCCACGAGCACCGACACCGAGCAACTCCGGTTGGCGCTGCGGGACTACCGCGAACTGGCGGAACGGCTCCTGCACCTCTGACAGCCCGGCTGCAGGCCCGGCTCCGAGGGGCCGCTCGCTCGCCTATCCAGCCGCCGCCCGGCGCTCCCGCCACTGACGTACGACGTCCTCGACGTCGTACGGCTTCAGACCCAGCGGGGGGCCGGGCGGCGGCTTGAACATGACCTCACGGATCTTGACGTTGATGTCCTCGACGATCTTCCGGACGATCCGCTCGCTGGGCGCCTTGGCGGCCGCCGCGAGCGCGTCCTCGGCCTCCTTGCGCAGGGCGAGGGTCGGCGGCAGGACCGACAGGCCCTCGCGGGCCATCTTGCGCTTGATCCACCAGAGTTCGTCGTACGACGTGTCCGCGCCGCCCGGAAGTGGCTTGCCCGCGCCGGTCAGATGGGCGAAGTCGCCGCGTGCTTCCGCTTCCCGGATCTGCTTGTCGACCCAGGACTCGAACGGGATGCCGGGTGGCTTTCGCTCGGTCATGGGTCCATTGTGCCGGACGCGGCAGGCCCGGGCGATTTATCATGCGGCGGCGGTGCGCCAACCGGGGCGCCGTACAGGGGCGTTCCCAGCCCTCGTACCAGGACGTCTCAGGAGGAGCGCACGTGCTCGAACTCACCATGGCCACCGTCAGCGCGGCGGAGGAGGGCGCCACGGCCGGGATGCTCATGGCCGAGGCGCCCAGCGAGCCGGGCGCGGTGCTGCGGGTGGGCCGGGACAAGTCCGTGTGCCGGCTCGCGACGCCCGACGACTGGCTGTTCATCTCCCGGGTGCACCTGGAGTTCCTGTGCGGCCCCGAGGGCGCGTGGCAGGTGTCCTGGCTGCGCGGTTCGCAGCCGGACCCGTCCTCCGAGGTCGCCGTGACCATCGGCGGGTACGCGCAGCCCCTCCCCTACGGCGGGACGGTGCCGCTGCCCAGGGGCGGCAGCGGCGAGGTGATCGTCCGCGACCGCACCGCCCCGCGCAGCGTCAACGTCGGCTTCTACCACGAGGTGTAGCGGCCAGGGGCCGAGTGGGAGGGGGCTCGGCGCCGTCGCGTGCGGCACGCCGGCGCCGTTGCCCTGCCCGACCTGCGGAGCGCTCGGGCCGGATCTGTTGAGGGTTCGCCGGGGCCGGCGGGGCGTTCGCCCGGACCGGCGGGGCGCTCGGCTCGGACCGGCGGGGCGTTCGGCTCGGACCGGCGGGGCGTTCGCCGGACCGGGGGGCGCTCGGCTCGGACCTGCGGGGCGTTCGCCCGGATCTGCGGGGCGTTCGCCCGTACCGGCGGGGCGCTCAGGCCAGTGCCCGGACCGGCGGGCCGCTCAGGTCAGTACCCGTACCGGCGGGCCGCTCAGGCCAGTACCCGGGCCAGCGCGAAACCGTCGTAGCCCTTGGCGCCCACCGTCTGGAGGGCGGTGCCGCTCAGTCTCGGGTGGCTGCCGATCAGTTCGAGGGCGGCGCGGGTGCCCACGACGTCCGGCGAGGTGTCGTCGGCGTCGGCTACCCGGCCGCCCCGTACGACGTTGTCGACGACGATCAGGCTGCCGGCGCGGGTGAGCCGCAGGGCCCACTCCACGTAGTGCGGGTTGTTGGCCTTGTCGGCGTCGATGAAGACGAGGTCGAAGGGGGCCGGGTTCTCGTCGGCGAGTCTGGGCAGGGACTCCAGGGCCGGACCCACCCGGACCTCGACGAGCTTGTCGAGACCGGCGCGGGCGATGTTGCGGGTGGCGACCTCGGCGTGCCGGGCGCTGTACTCGAGCGAGACCAGTCGGCCGTCGGCGGGCAGGGCGCGGGCCAGCCAGATGGTGCTGTAGCCGCCGAGGGTGCCGATCTCCAGGACGGTGCGGGCCCCCTGGATCAGGGCGAGGAGGTGGAGGAACTTGCCCTGCGGCGCCGTGACGGCGATCTGCGGGAGACCGGCGGTCTCGCTGTCCCGGACGGCGGCCTCCAGGGTCTCGTCATCGGGCGCGAGGTGGGCGGTGACGTAGTCGTCGACGGCGTCCCAGAGCTGCGACTCGCTCATGCACCTGTGCCTTTCATATGTCTAGTTAGGGGAGCTAACTAGCTGCCCTAACGAATATAGTCGCGCGCCCGCCCCCTGTCCGGGATTTCCGGGAGCCCTGTCGGGAGCGGCCCGGCGGCCCGTCATCGGGCGCACCCGGAGCCGGGACAGGCGCCGGCAGCCGCGGGTGAGGGCGGCTGCCGGCAGGCGGGGACGCGCGGCGGCAGGCGCGGGCGGTCACGGTCACCGCTGTGACGGGCGCGCCCGGACCCGGACGCGGAGCGGGTCGGGCCGGTCACCGTTCCACGGCGGGTGCCGAGCCCGGCAGCGGGCGTCCCGCTGATTCCGTCATGAACCACACCGCGGCGCCACCGATCACGGCCGCCGCCATCATGTAGTAGGCGGGCATCATCATGTTCCCGGTCGCGCCGATCAGTGCCGTCACCACCAATGGCGTGGTTCCGCCGAACAGCGAGACGGACACGTTGAAACCGATCGACAACGAGCCGTACCGCACCCGGGTGGGGAACAGGGCGGGCAGGGCCGAGGGCATCGCGGCGGTGAAGCACACCAGGAGCAGGCCGAGCGCGCCCATGCCGAGGGCGACGGCGAGCAGGCTGCCCTGGCGGATCAGCAGCAGGGCCGGGACGGACAGGAGCAGGAAGCCCGCGCAGCCGGCGGCGATCACCGGGCGGCGGCCGACGCGGTCGGTCAGCGCACCCGCGAACGGCTGGACGACCATCATCAGCGCCATCACGCCCAGCACCACGAGCAGGCCGTGCGTCTCGTCGTACCTGAGTTCGCCGGTCAGATAGCTCGGCATGTACGACAGCAGCATGTAGTCGGTCACGTTGAAGACCAGGACCAGGCCCACGCACAGCAGCAGCGCACGCCACTGGCCGGTGATCATCTCGCGCAGCGGAACCTTCGGGCGGTCGGCCTCGGCCTTCTCGACCTCGGCCGCGAACGCCGGGGTCTCCTCCAGCCGCATCCGCAGGTAGAGGCCGATGATGCCCATCGGGCCCGCGATCAGGAACGGAATCCGCCAGCCCCAGGACTGCAGGTCCGCGGAGGAGAGCAGGGCGGTCATCAGGGTGACCAGGCCCGCGCCGCCGATGTATCCGGCGAGCGTGCCGAACTCCAGCCAGCTGCCGAAGAAGCCGCGCCGTTTGTCGGGCGCGTACTCGGCGATGAAGGTGGAGGCGCCCGCGTACTCCCCGCCGGTCGAGAAGCCCTGCACCAGGCGGGCGGCGAGCAGCAGGATCGGGGCGCCGACGCCGATGGTGGCGTACGACGGGATCAGGCCGATCGCGAAGGTGCCGGCGGCCATCATGATCATGGTGACGGCGAGGACCTTCTGGCGTCCGACGCGGTCGCCGAGCGGGCCGAAGACCATGCCGCCGAGCGGGCGGACCAGGAAGGCCGCGGCGAAGGCGCCGAACGTGGAGAGCAGCTGGGTGGTCGGGTTGCCCGAGGGGAAGAAGACCTTGCCCAGGGTGACCGCGATGTAGCTGTAGACACCGAAGTCGAACCACTCCATCGCGTTGCCCAGGGCGGCGGCCTTGACGGCGCGCTTCACGAGGGCGGGATCGACGGTGGTGACGTCGGGCGCCCCCTGCGAGAGCGGGGCGGGGGACGTGGGGGACTGGGATGTGACGACTGTGGCAGTCGGCAAAACTTCGCTCGCCACCTTTCGACGGAGACAGGGACCGGCCCGTGGTGCGGCGACGGCGGCGACGATGGCGCCCGCGGCAGGCCAAAAAACGACCATAGGGGTACTTGTCCCCCTTACGTGCCGTGCGCGATTGATTGCATGGGGCACGTAAATGGGGTCTGTACAGGCGCGCAGGCCCGCTCTTGAACGCGTTCCGCGGGAGATCACTGTGATCCATCTCGCGCCCCGCGGCGGCGACCGGGCCCGCGGCGGACTATCGTCGTCCGGACAAAAGGGGAACGGACGTCAGGTGAAGGCGGGGTTGCCGGCGTCTCTTTCCGGGGGTGGTGCGGGCCCACGGGGTCCGCAAGCGGAACTCGGCGCGTAGGACACGCGAACAATCGGGGCGGAGGCCGGCGAGGCGTGGCGAATGCGGAGCACAGCGGGCGAGCGGCGGAGGCCTTCGGAGTGACCGGGGCGGCGGACGCGGGTCCTGCCAGACCACGCCTGCGCGCGGCGAGACTCGGCCTGTGGCTGGTGGCCGCCGTTCTCGCCGTACGACAGCTCGTCGTCGTCCTCGGCACCCCCGAGGGGGAGCGGCTGACGGACCTCGAGACCTGGGTCGGGGCGAACGGCGTCCTGCACGTGACGGGCTCGCTGTACGACTCGACGCGGTTCACCGGCACCCCGTTCGGCGGACTGGTCCTGAAACCGCTGACCCGGGCCGCCGAGCAGGCCCTCGGCTGGGGCTGGACCTTCGGCACCCTGCTGCTGGTCGTCGCCCTCGGCCTGGTCGCCGCCCGCGCCTTGCCGCAGCCCGTCAGCCGCCGCACCTCGCTGCTGGCCGCGCCCGTCACCATCAGCCTGCTCATGCTCTCGCTGCCGGTGCGCAACACCCTCTGGCTCGGCCAGACCAGCATCATGCCGGTCCTGCTCGTGCTGCTGGGCTGCTTCGTCGTACGCGGCCAACGGGCCGGCGGAGTGCTGATCGGCGTCGCGGCCGCGCTACAGCCGGCCGTACTGCTCTTCGCGCCCCTGCTGTGGTTCACCGGCCGCCGCCGCGCCGCCGCCACCACCGGCATCACCTTCGCCGCGTGCACCGCGCTTGCCTGGGCCGCGATGCCGCACGACTCGTACACCTACTGGGTGCACCACATGGCGGGCGCGGGACTCGGCGGCGCGGCCGACGGCCTCGCCAACCAGTCCCTGCACGGCGCCCTGCTGCGGCTGGGGCTGTCCGGGCCGCTGGAGATCACCCTCTTCCTGCTGCTCGGCGCGGCCGTCGCCGTCCTCGGCCTGCGGCGCGCCGTGCGCTACGCCCGCGACGGGCAGCTGCTGCTCGCGGTCGCGATCACCGGCTGTGCCGCGATCGCCGTGTCGCCCACCACCTGGCAGCACCAGCTGCTGTGGGTGCTGCTCGCGGTCGTCGGCCGGGTCGGCAGACGGGCCTCCGACCGGTACGTGTGGCCGGTCGCGGTGATCCTGGTGATGACGCTGCCGGCCAAGATGATGCTGCCGAACATGGCGTCGCTGTACACACTCCGTGACAACATCGTCCTGCTGGCGGCCCTGGCCGCCGCCACCCTCGTCCCCTTCCTCTCCCGCACCTCGCCGTACTACCGGTCGCCGATCCCCACCGAGTACGCCGCCCCGGTCCCCACCCGCTTCCCGCGCGTGCCCCTGCTGCCCTTCCTGCGCCGCGTGCTGACCCGCCCCAACCTGCTGCTCGAACTGCTCCTGATCCGCGTCACCTACGCCGCCTACCAGAAGGTCCGGCTCGCGGCGACCGGCGGATCGAACTCCGAGGGCCGGGCGCGGGCGGAGGAGCACGGCCACCAGATCCTCGATCTGGAGCGGTGGCTGCACATCGACATCGAGCACTGGGCCAACCACGCGGTGGTGCGGGTCGGCTGGCTCCGCGACTTCTTCGACTTCTACTACGAGTCGTTCCACTTCGTCGTCCCGCTCAGCGTCTTCGCCGTCCTGTACTGGCGCCGCCCGGTCGACTACCGCTGGGCCCGTTCCGCCCTCGGTTTCGCCACCCTGCTCGCCCTCGTCGGGTTCTGGCTCTACCCGCTGGCCCCGCCGCGGCTGCTGCCGGGTCTCGGCATCATCGACACCGTGCACGGCGTGCAGGACTTCTCCAAGCCGGACTACGGCACGCTGACGGCCCTCACCAACCAGTACGCGGCGATGCCCTCGCTGCACTTCGGCTGGTCGCTGTGGTGCGGGCTCGTCATCGCGATCATCGCGCCCAGGTGGTGGATGAAGGCGCTGGGCCTGCTGCACCCGCTCTTCACCGTCTCGGCGATCGTGGCGACCGGCAACCACTGGGTGCTGGACGCGGCCGGCGGCGCGATGGTGGTCGGCGGCGGCTTCGGCCTCACGTACCTGTTCCAGGGGCCACGGGCCGGGGGCGCGACGACGGCCCCGGTCAGCGAGGCACCGGCCCGGGAGAAGGCCACCGTGCCGAGCTGAGCCGGTGCTCGGTGGTCCCGACGCGGGGGACCTTCGCCCGGGTGGCATTCACGCCGAGCGGGCCTACCGGGACACCGTCCACCACGGCTGGGACGCCCAGCCGAGCCTGGCCCTGCTGTGACTGGCGCGGGGCCGACGGAAGGCGGCCGTGGAGGCGATCCGCCGGGCCCTCGCGGGACGAACGGCGAACTGGCCCGGGCGCGGGTACTTCCGGCAGCGGTGGAGATCCTCCCTGTTCCTCGGGTATCGCCGTGTCGCAGGGGTAGCGGCGGCGAGGGGGCGACCGCCTCGCGCTGTGGACGGTCCGACTCCGCAGGCCCTGTGGTTCGAAGTCCCTTGGCGGATAAGCATGTTGTAAGGAGCTTGACCGGGATCGGGTCCGTCAGCGGTGCGCGACGCCTCCCCGTACCCCATGATGGGCCGTCAGGTCGTGCGACCAATATGTCGCCACCTGCGCGTATTCCCGGACTGACGGGTTCGTGCCCTTCCTGGCGCTCCGGCATAACGATCCGACATGTGGGGGCCGTCTGGAGGAGCGTATCGTCCGTCTTTGGTGCGCGGAGCGCTTTTTAGGTGTCGTTACGATCATGGCGCTCGGCCCAACTCGTGGGCCGGCGAGCGTTGTAGGGACATCATGAGTAAACGAAGGATGCGGGCACGGCGCGGTCGCGCATGGCTCGATCCCCAGGGAGTGTGGACCCGGCGCATAGCCACCTCACTCGCCCTGGCACTGGCTGTCACCGTGCTCGACGGAACCGGAGCGGCCCTGGCCGCACCGCCCGCGAAGGCTCCGGCGAAGGCCAAGAAGTACGCCACGGAAGCAGCCGACATCGCCGGGGCGCGCGTCACCGCCCGGCTGTCGGGCAAGCGGGTCGAGGCGCTGTCCGAGCGGACGGAGACCTCCACCACGTGGGTCAACGCCAACGGCTCGCTGACCACCGAACTCTCGGCCGGACCGGTCCGGTTCCAGGAGGACGGCCACTGGCGCTCCGTGGACCTCGACCTCGTCGACGACGGGGCCGGCGGCATCACGCCGAAGTCCCACCCCCGTGGTCTCCGCCTGGCAGCCGGCGGCGGCACGAAGGCGCGCTCGCTCGCGGACACCGGCAAGGCGAAGGCCCGCGACCTCGTCACGCTGGGAGAGGGCGACCAGCAGATCGCCCTGCAGTGGAAGGGCGGACTGCCCGACCCGAAGCTGGACGGCACGCGTGCCACGTACGTCAACGCCGTACCGGGAGCCGACCTCGTCGTCGAGGCGACCCGGACCGGTTTCGAGCAGTACGTCGACATCCGTGAGAAGCCCGACCGCGAGGGTTTCGCGTACACGCTGCCCCTCAAGGCGAAGGGGCTGAAGGTCGAGCAGCTGAAGGACGGCAGCCTGACCTTCTCCGACAAGAAGGGCAAGAAGCGGGCGTCGATGCCCGCGCCCGTCATGTGGGACGCGGCCGTCGACAAGATCTCCGGCGAGCACACCCACCGTGCGCCGGTGAAGCTCCGTGTGGTGCGGCACCAGGGTTCCCTGGACCTGGTCTTCACCCCGGACGCGAAGTTCCTGGCCGACCCCGCCACGAAGTTCCCGGTCACCGTGGACCCCTCCACGGCGGCCCTGGGCAACGTCTTCGACACCTACGTCCAGCAGGGCGAGACCGTCGACTGGTCGGCCGACACGGAGTTGGACCTCGGCAACCCCGGCACCACCAACGGCGACGGCACCCCGCGTACCGCGCGCTCCTTCATCACGTGGAACACCGCACCGATCTCGGACGCTCTGGTCTCGGACGCGAAGCTGAGCCTGTGGAACATGCACTCGGGCAACACCGCGTGCACCGCGGAGCCCTGGGAGGTCTGGTCCGCGGGCAAGGCGTCCACCGCTTCGCGCTGGACCGCCCAGCCGGCGTGGACGGCGAAGAAGGCCACGTCCACCGAGACGAAGGGCAACCCGGGCTGCACCTCGGCACCGGACGGCTGGATCAACGCCGACGTCACCACCCTGGTGCAGGAGTGGGCCTCCGCGAAGAACGCCACGTCCGGCATGGGACTGCGCGCGACCTCGGAGACGCTGACCGCGCAGTGGAAGCGGGTGAACTCCGCGAACGCGGCGTCCAACCCGCCGAAGCTCGTCGTCACCTACAACTACCGTCCCCGTACCGGTACCGACCAGCAGGCGGGACCGCCGTTCTTCAAGAACACCACAGGCACATGGTTCGTCAACACCACGACGCCCACGCTGCGTGACACCTTCGTCGACCCGAACAACGACAAGGTCGACGGCACGTTCCAGATCTTCGACAACGCGACGGGCACCCAGGTCGGCGACGTCCTCGTGTCGCCGTACGTCCCCTCCGGGCAGCCGGCCTCGGTGACCGTTCCGGCGGGCCTGCTGACCAACGGCAAGACGTACAAGTTCCGCACGTCGCCCTACGACGGCACCAGCTACAACGTGGGCTGGTCGGCGTACGCGGTCTTCACCGTGGACACGTCCGCGCCGTCCGCGCCGTCCTCCGTCGCCTCGACGGACTACCCGAGCAGCCAGTGGGTCAAGGGCGCGGGTCAGGCGGGCCAGTTCACCGTCGTCCCGCCGGCCGGCGACCAGAACGGCATCGAGTGGTCCCTCGACGGCACCACGTGGACCAAGGTCGCCACGAGCGGCACCACCCCGGTGACCATCTCCGTCACCCCGCCCAAGGCCGGGACGAACACCCTCCAGGTCCGCGCGACGGACAAGGCGGAGAACAAGTCCGAGCCGATCGGCTACACCTTCCACGCCGGTCCCGGCGGTGTCACCCTGCCCGATGACGGCACCCGCACCGCCGCCCGCGTCTCGCTCATGGCGGAGGCCGACGGCGCCAAGTTCGACAAGGTCGCCTTCTCCTGGCGGCGCGGTGACGCCGACAGCTGGACCGCAGTCCCCGCGAAGGACGTCACCGACAACGGCCAGACCGTCACGTCGTGGCCGCTCGCGCTGGTCTCGGGCAAGAGCCCGAAGCTGACCTGGAACGCAACCTCGACCATCGACCCCGACGGCGCGGTGCAGGTGCGGGCGGACTTCACCGGTCCGGCCGACGCGGCCGCCGCGTCCGACCCGATCACCGTGGTCGTGGACCGGAACGCGGACGGAGCCGCGTCCGAGAGCGTCGGCCCCGGTACGGTGAACCTCCTCACCGGCGACTACACGCTCTCCGACACCGACGCCGAGTTCTTCGGCATGACGGTCAACCGCACCGCATCCTCCCGTTCGCCCCAGGCAGGGGCCGACCAGCAGGGTCAGGCGGCGATCTTCGGCAAGGAGTGGTTGTCCGGCACCGTCGCCGACGTCGTCGACTCCGACTACACCGAGATCCGCAAGACGTCCGCCACCTCGCTCGACGTGGTCACCAGCGACGGTTCCACCATCACGTTCACCGCCAACGCGGCGGCCAACGGCTGGGTCCCCGAACCGGGATCGGAGGACCTGACCCTCAAGGGCGTCTTCACGACCGGTTCGTTCACGCTGTTCGACACGGCGGGCACGGTGACCACCTTCTCCAAGGTCGCCGCCGGTGCCACCACGTGGACCGTGACGAGTTCGCTGGCCGACGGCCTGGCCAACTCCACCACCAAGGTGGTCTCGGAGGCCGTCACCGTCGACGGCACGACCCGGGCCCGCCCCAAGCGCATCATCGCCTCCACCACCGCGACCACCCTGGCCTCCTGTGACGCGGATCCGTCGACGAAGGGCTGCCGGGTCCTGGAGTTCGTGTACGCCGGCACGACCACCGCCACGTCGTCGGCCTTCGGTGACGTGAAGGACCAGGTCTCGTCGATCAAGCTGTGGGCGACCGCCCCCGGCGCGGCCACATCGACCGCGACCCCCGTCGCCGCCTACGCCTACGACGACTCGGGACGACTCAGGAACACCTGGGACCCCCGAATCTCCCCGGCTTTGAAGACGGCCTACACCTACGACGGTGCCGGCCGGGTCGCGACACTCACCCCGCCCGGACAACTCCCCTGGACGTTCACCTACGGCCAGGCCGGCTCCAATCCGGCCTCCGGCGCCGGGATGCTGCTCAAGACGTCCCGCGCCACGCTGACGCCCGGCAGTGCCACCCAGACGAACGGCACGGCCGACACCAACGTGGTGTACGGCGTGCCGCTGAGCGGCAGCTCCGCCCCGAACGACCTCGGAGCCGCGGCCATCGCGTCCTGGGGCCAGACGGACGCCCCCACCGACGGGACAGCCGTCTTCCCCGCCGACCAGGTCCCGTCCGCCAACGACGGAGCCTCCCTCGGCGCGGGTGCCTACACGCGCGCCGCGGTCCACTACCTGGACGCCTCCGGCCGCGAGGTCGACGAGGCCACTCCGGGTGACCACATCGCGGTCACCGAGTACGACCAGTTCGGCAACACGGTCCGCGCGCTGACCGCCGCGAACCGGGAACTGGCACTCGGCACGACCACGGCGCAGAAGAGCCGGCTCGTCGACCTCGGCATCAACGCGCTCTCCTCCGCGGAGCGGGCGCATCTGCTGTCCAGCGCTTCGGTCTACGACGCCACCGGTACGAGGGAGACCGACGCCTACGGTCCGCTGCGGCAGATCACGCTGGCGGCCGACCTGGTCAGCGGATCCGTCACGGTCGCCGCGGCGGGCAGCCAGACCATGGCCCGCCAGCACACCGTCAAGGCGTACGACACCGGGCGTCCCACCGACGGCACCGCCGTCGTGAAGGACCAGGTCACGCGTCAGACCGACGGTGCGCAGCCGCGCTCCTGGCCCGACCTGCTCGCCGATCCCCGTGCGGTCGCCATCGGGTTCGACTGGGCCCTCGGGCAGCCCACCAGCGTGACCAACGACCCCGGCGGTCTGGCGATCACCACGACCACCGGGTACAACAGCCAGGGCCAGGTCATCAAGACCACCAAGCCGGCGTCCACCGGAACCGATGCCGGAACGACAATCGCCACGTACTACACGGGCGACGGCACCGGCCCCTGCGGTGGCAAGCCGGAATGGGCGGACGCACTGTGCCGCACCACGCCGGCCGGGGCCGTCACCGACGGCGGGACCAACCCGAGCCAGCTCCCGGAGAAGACCGTCGAGTACGGGCTCTTCGGACAGACCGCCAAGGTCACGGAGACGGCCAACAGCGTCACCCGCACCACCACGACGACCCCCGACGCCGCGGGCCGGCCCAAGACGGTCACCGTCGCTGGTGGCGTCGGCGCGGCCGTGCCCGTCACGACGCTGTCCTACGACAGTGCCACCGGGCTCCAGGACAAGCAGACGTCCACGGCCGGCGGCACCATCGCCAAGACGTACGACCAGCTCGGCCGTGAGATGTCCTACGCGGACGCCGACGGCGGGACCACCTCGACCCAGTACGACGCGCTGGACCGGCCCGCCAAGGTCACCGACAGCGTGCCGTCGACCACCACGTACACCTACGACACCGCCGTCGACCCCCGGGGTCTTGCCACGTCGGTCGCGGACTCGGTCGCGGGCACGCTCACCGCGCGCTACGACGCCGACGGCACCATGGTGAGCCAGGGTCTGCCCGGCGGCTTCACCATGAAGCAGGAGCAGGACCCGGCGGGAACACCCGTCACCCGTACCTACACCCGTGACAGCGACGGCACCGTGCTGGTGTCCGACAGCGTCACGTCCACGGTCCAGGGACAGGTCGCCACCCACACCGGCACCCCCGGCGTCACGGCTTCCCAGTCCTACTCCTACGACAAGGCCGGTCGGCTGACCCGTGTGCAGGACACGAGCACCGACGCCGTCTGTACCACCCGCTCCTACACCTTCGACAAGAACTCCAACCGCAAGACGCTGGCCTCCGCCACCGCGGCGGTCAACGCCGACTGCACCACCACCGGCGGTACCACCACCTCCTACAGCTACGACAGCGCCGACCGACAGGTGAACTCCGGCTACACCTACGACGCCCTCGGCCGCACCACCGCCCTGCCCGGGTCCACGGTCGCGTACTTCGCGAACGACCTCGCCCAGCAGCAGACCGCCGGAACTCAGCGCCAGACCTGGACGCTGGACTCCAACATGCGGTTCCGGTCCTGGACGAAGGAGACCAACAACGCGGGCACGTGGAGCCAGACCGAGGCGAAGACCAACCACTACGACTCCGACTCCGACAGCCCGCGGTGGATCGTCGAGAACAACACCAGCGGAGCCCTCACCCGTAATGTGAGCGGCCTCGACGGGAAACTCGCCGCCACTACCACCAAGACCGGCGGCACGGTCCTCCTGCTGGCCGACCTGCACGGCGACATCACCCTCGCCCTGCCGAGCGACATCGCCCAGGCTCCGACCGTCCTCGACGCGGATGAGTACGGCAACCCGCGTGCCGGACAGGTGGCCTCACGCTACGGCTGGCTCGGCGACGAGCAGCGCTCCGGCGAGACCCTCACCGGCCTCAGCCTCATGGGCGCCCGCCTGTACAACCCGGCCACCGGCCGCTTCCTCCAGACGGACCCGGTGACGGGTGGCAGCTGCAACGCCTACGACTACGTGTGCGGCGACCCCGTCAACATGGTCGACCTCGACGGAAGGATGGCCGCACTGGCCCTCGTCGGCGCCGCCGGACTCGGAGTGAGCGCCGGAACGGCACTCACCATCATCGGCGTCGCGGCCGTGGTGGCCATCATCGGACTCATCTGGTGGTACGGGAAGAGCTGGGCCATCCGCAAGGTCAAGTACCTGTGGAAGGAAGCCAAGAAGTCCGGCAAGGCCAAGGGCAACGACGTCCCCGACTTCGCGAAGGGGCAGCGCAGGCACTCCGGTGAATCGCTGGACCACGCGACGGACCGGGTGATGAAGCACGGCGGCTACCGTCCGCCGTACCAGAAGGGACCGAGATCCATCTACAACAAGGTGCGGAAGTACCTGTCCCGGAACTGACGGCGCACGACGGCGCCTGAGTCCTGAGGACTCGACCGGCCGACCGGGGACCCGGGTCCTCTCCGTATCGTTCGTCACGTGCGAAGGGGACCCGGGTCCCCTTCGCACGTGACGACAGAGCGAAAGGCGTGACAACGATGGCTGGCACCACCACGGTCTACCTGCTGTGGCATGTACACCACGTCGCCGAAGAGGACGGCGAGATCCGGCACTTCACCGAACCTGACGACTTCTGGTCCGACGAGGAGGCCGGTGACGACGTCAAACACCTCGGCACCTATTCGAGCCGCGAGGCCGCGCGCGGGCGCATCGAGCGGGCCCGACAGCTCCCCGGCTTCGCCGACGAACCCGACTGCTTCTACATCCAGGAGTCCGTACTCGACGAGGACGAGTGGACCGAGGGATACGTGGTGGCGTAGCCCAGGCGCCGCCTCCGGGCGGAGACCGCCGCGCCCGCGACGGCCTCGCCCCCGTTCGCTGCCGCCCGGCCACTGCGGCTGCACGCGCGGCTCGGGCGGAAGGCTGTTCCGGCGGAACTCCGCCGTAAAAAGCACCACCGCCCCGACGGGGGACGAGGCCGCGCGCCGGGCGGCCCTCGGGGAGGCAGGGGCGGGGCGTGGGGAGGTGTGCTTCCGCCTCCCCCAGGAGGCGGGGGGCCTTCGGGCCTCGCAGGACTGTGAACGGGCCGGCGGCGCCGGGAAAGCCGCCGGCCCGAGTGTGAGGGTGTTGTCCTACGGGTGTTGTCCGTCAGTCCGCGCTGACCTGGAGTTCCTTCACGCCGTTGATCCAGGCGGAGCGCAGCCGGCGCGGGTCGCCGGCGAGCGTCAGGTTGGGCAGGGCGTCGGCGATCGCGTTGAAGATGAGGTCGATCTCGAGGACGGCCAGGGACTTGCCGAGGCAGTAGTGCGGGCCTCCGCCGCCGAAGCCGAGGTGCGGGTTGGGGTCACGGGTGATGTCGAAGGTGTCCGGGTCGTCGAAGACGTCGGGGTCGTGGTTGGCGGAGGCGTAGAAGACACCGACCCGGTCGCCCTTCCTGATCTGCTTGCCGCCGAGTTCGGTGTCCTGGGTGGCGGTGCGCTGGAAGGCGTTGACCGGGGTGGCCCAGCGGACGATCTCCTCGGCGGCCGTCTCCGGGCGTTCCCGCTTGTACCGCTCCCACTGCTCGGGGTGGGTGAGGAAGGCGTGCATGCCGTGGGTGATGGCGTTGCGGGTCGTCTCGTTGCCGGCGACGGCGAGCATCAGCACGAAGAAGCCGAACTCGTCGGAGGCGAGGTTGCCCTCGTCCTCGGCCGCGACGAGCGTGCTGACGATGTCCTTCGCGGGGCACTGTTTCCGCTCGGCGGCCATGTTCATGGCGTAGGCGATGAGTTCGGCGGCGGACTGGGCGCCGACCTCCTCGGTGACGGCGTACTCCGGGTCGTCGTACGAGATCATCTTGTTGGACCAGTCGAAGATCTTGGCCCGGTCGTCCTGCGGGATGCCGATGAGCTCGGCGATGGCCTGGAGGGGCAGTTCGCAGGCGACCTGGGTGACGAAGTCGAAGGGCCCGGAGTGGGCGAGGGCGGTCTGCGCGATGGTGTGGGCGCGGGTGCGGAGGTTGTCCTCCAGGGCCCGGATGGCGCGCGGGGTGAACACGCGCTGCACGATCTGGCGGACCCGGGTGTGCTCCGGCGGGTCCATGTTCAGCAGGATCAGGCGCTGCGCGTCGATCGTGTCGCGCTCGATGTGGTCGTTGAAGCGGATGATCGCCGTGTTGAGGGTCGAGGAGTAGATCTCCGGGTGCGTGGAGACGAACTTGACGTCGGCGTGGCGGGTCACCGCCCAGTAGCCCTCGTCCTGGAAGCCGGCCACGTTGTCCGACTGCGGGATCCAGCGGACCGGTTCGGCCCGGCGCAGTTCGGCGAACTCCGGCAAGGGCACGCGGTGTTGCAGCAGGTCGGGGTCGGTGAAGTCGAACCCGTCGGGCAGCGCTGGACAGGGCATCGGCAACTCCAGCTGTGGTGTGACAGCCTTCTGACGGTCCATCAGGAACTGCCGTGAAGGTAGTAACGGGTTCTACAAGTGGCAAGAGGCACGGCGCCGTCAATTGAGTGAGGACTCCGTGCGGACGCGCAGATCAAGACTTCCGGGGTGCACGACCCTTGCGGCGACGGACTCCCTGTCAGCAGACTGCAGGGGGAACTAGAACACGTACTAGTTCCGCGTGGCGGGCCGGGCCGGGACGCCCCGCGCCGCGCGGGTACCGGAGGAGAGGAACTCCCCATGGCCGCGGAACCCGTGATCGTCGAAGCCGTACGCACTCCCATCGGCAGGCGCGGCGGCGCGCTCGCCAACCTGCACCCCGCCTACCTGCTGGGCGAGACGTACCGAGAACTCCTCGGTCGGACCGGCATCCCCGCCGACTGTGTCGAGCAGATCGTCGGCGGCACGGTCACCCACGCCGGCGAACAGTCCATGAACCCCGCGCGGACGGCCTGGCTGACGGTCGGGCTGCCCTACGAGACGGCGGCGACGACCGTCGACTGCCAGTGCGGATCCTCGCAGCAGGCCTCCCACATGGTGGCCAACATGATCGCGGCGGGCGTCATCGACGTGGGCATCAGCTGCGGCATCGAGGCGATGTCGCGGGTGCCGCTGGGATCGGGCTCCAAGCACGGACCCGGGAAACCGTTCCCGGACGAGTGGAACGTCGACCTCCCCAACCAGTTCGAGGCGGCGGAACGGATCGCCCGGCACCGGGGCCTGACCCGGGAGAACGTCGACGCCCTGGGCCTCGCCTCCCAGGAACGCGCAGCGGCCGCCTGGTCGGAGGAGCGGTTCAAACGGGAGACCTTCGCCGTCCAGGTGCCGACGACGGAGGAGGAACAGCGGGCGGGCCAGGGCATGTGGCGACTGGTCGACCGCGACGAGGGGCTGCGCGACACGTCGACCGACGCGCTGGCCGCACTCAAACCGATCATGCCCACAGCCGTGCACACGGCGGGCAACTCGTCGCAGATCAGCGACGGGGCGTCGGCCATCATGTGGGCGTCGAAGCGGATGGCGCGGGCGCTGAAACTGCGCCCACGGGCGCGGATCGTCGCTCAGGCGCTGGTCGGAGCGGACCCGCACTTCCACCTGGACGGACCGATCGACGCCACGAAGGCCGTGCTCGGCAAGGCGGGCATGTCCCTGAAGGACATCGACCTCGTCGAGATCAACGAGGCGTTCGCGTCGGTGGTGCTGAGCTGGGCGCAGGTCTTCGAACAGAACCTGGACAAGGTCAACGTCAACGGCGGCGCCATCGCCCTGGGCCACCCGGTCGGGGCGACGGGAGCACGGCTCATCACCACGGCCCTCCACGAACTGGAGCGCGCCGACAAGGAGTTCGCCCTGGTGACCATGTGCGCCGGAGGCGGCCTCGCCACCGGCACGATCATCCAGCGACTGTAGCCGCCGCCCAGGTGACGACGGTGGTGAACGCGGCGGGCCGGGGTGGTGACGGCGGCGGGTGAGGACCGGAGCGGGCGTCTACTCCCGCCCCGAGGCCACCACCGCCAGCACCGCCACGGCCACCGCCGCGATCAGCAGCGGGATGCCCAGATCGTGGTGGATCACCAGCCAGGCGCCGAGTGTGGCGCCGGCCAGCATCGCGGCGACCGAGGCGGTACGGCGGGGTGAGTGGTGGCCGGAGCCGCCGCCGGCCCGGGAGTCGGAGGCGAGGCCCGTGAGGGTCATCGTCAGGACGGTCGTCGTCAGGTCGGGGACGCCCAGCTTGCGTACCGTCGCGTTGCGCAGGCCCATGGCGAAGGCCGTGACCGAGATCAGGGCGTACACGGTGGCGTCGGCGGAGGCGTCCGGGTCGGCGAAGGCGACCGCGGCCGACGCGCCCAGCAGCACCGCTTCGACGGCCAGCGTCGATCGGACCCAGGTGCGCCGCGAGCCACTGCCGAGCCGGACCGCCACCCGCCCGCCGACCACCGCGCCCGCCAGGAAGGAGACCAGGGACGTGAGGGTGTGCGCGACGGAGAATCCGGGCGCCCCGGCCGCCGCGAAGCCGAGCACCACCACGTTGCCGGTCATGTTCGCGGTGAAGACGCGTCCGAGGCCGAGGTAACTCACCGCGTCGATCAGCCCGCTGACCACGGTCAACACCAACAACACGGGCACCAGCCGCACCCCCCGCGCTTCGGCGGCACGCGGCTGCGCCTCGGCGCTCTCTGACGTCATACGAGCCTCCGGTGGTCGGCGGGACGGGCGCACGGTGTCCGCCGAGCCCACCCCGGACACGGCGAAGGAGGGCAAGGGGATCACCGCGGGCCAGACTCCCACGCCGGGAGCCGGGAGCCGGGAGCCGGGAGCCGGGAGCCGGGAGCCGGGAGCCGAGGGCCGGGAGCCGCCCGACGTCCTGGCCGGGCCGCGCCCTCGCGGCCGCTTCCGTGAGGTCCGCGATCTTCTACCTGTCGCCGTGGTGCGGGGAGATCAGGCCCGTCTCGTAGGCGAGTACCACTGCCTGGACTCGGTCGCGGAGGTCGAGTTTGGAGAGGATGCGGCCCACGTGGGTCTTGATCGTGGTGGGGCTGAGGGAGAGGCGGGCGGCGAGTTCGGCGTTGCTCAGGCCCGTGGCCAGGAGGCGGAGGACCTCCAGCTCACGGGGGGTCAGGTCCGACAGGTCGCGGTGCGGGGCGGTCGGCGGGGTCTCCGTGCGGTGGGCGAAGCGTTCGATCAGGCGGCGGGTGATGGCGGGGGTCAGCAGGGCCCGGCCGCCGCCGGGGTGAGGGTGCCGCACGCGGCGACACGTCCGCCGGGCCGCCGGGGCGAGCGCCCTACGCACGGGGTGCCGCCGCGCCGTGCTTACGGGGTGCCGTCCGTCGGGCGGCCGGGGTGAAGGCGGTGCGCACGGAGTGACGTCCGGCCGCCGCCGGGGTGAGGGTGCCGCACGCGGCGACACGTCCGCCGGGCCGCCGGGGCGAGCCCCCTCCGCACGGGGTGCCGCCGCGCCGCCCGGGCATGGCGAAGGCGGCGGCCCCGGGGATCGGGGGGCCGCCGCCTTCGCGTCAGGGGGACCGGTCGTGCGGGACGGTCGGTCGAGGGGGGACCAGTCGTACGGGAAGTCGGTCGCGGTGACCGGTCGTACGGGTGGGTCGGTCGAGGGGTGACCGGGGGTGGGTGCCGGTCGGGGTGACCGGTCGTATGGAGATGTCGGTCCAGGTGAACGGCCGTGCGGTGGGCCGGTCGAGGGGATCGGTCGAGCAGGAGGCGGGGTCATGCGCGTGTGGCGTGCGGCCGGCGCTTCGGAGGTCTGCGGTCGGCCCTCGCGGACAGGGGCGGCAGGGACGGTGTGCAGCCGGCTCTTACGGCAGGTGCCTGGCGGGTGGGACCGCTCAGTACCAGCCGTTGGACTGCCAGAAGCTCCAGGCGGCGGCCGGGCTGCCGTAGCGGGAGTTCATGTAGTCCAGGCCCCACTTGATCTGGGTGGCGGCGTTGGTCTTCCAGTCGGAGCCGGCCGAGGCCATCTTCGAGCCGGGCAGGGCCTGGACCAGGCCGTAGGCGCCGGACGAGGAGTTCTTGGCGGTGACGTTCCAGCCGCTCTCGTGCTGGACGATCTTGCTGAAGGCGTTGTACTGCGCGGCGCTCGGGATCAGCTTGTGCGCGATCGCCTGGGCCTGGGGGGCCGACGAAGTGGCGGCCTGGGCCGGAGCCGAGGTGAGGACCATGCCGGTGGTGGCGGCGGCCAGCGCGGCGGCGGTGAGGGCCTTCTTCGGGGTGGCGATGCGACGGGCGATGCGGGAGACGAACACGGAGAACCTTTTCTTCGGGGACGGGGCGGTCGCCGTACATCCGGACCACGCGGTGCGTGGCGGGGGGCGTACAGCGGCGCCGAGGCCCTGGAGGGCACGTCGGCGCCGTGCGACGTCATCCAGAGAAACAGTTCGGCGAAGTGCCCGCAAATACCCTATTTGCTAGTTGCGGCCGTACCTGGGGGGATTGGCCCCCGTGTGACGTGGCTCTCAAACCGCAGGTCAGACCCCAGAATGGCGGGTGCATGCCAGGCGTTTTCCGCTACGGCCCGGCTTCGTACGTGACCTGCGTCATGTGGGATGGTTCACCGCTGGACCAACCTGTCGTGACGGTCGGCGTACGGCGTCTCACGCAGCGGGGCCGTCGAACGTGACCGGCGTCTCGAAGGCCGCCCGGCGCGTGGCGCGACGCAGCGCCTTGAGCACCGCCGGTCCGACGGCGAGCGTGAGGAGGACCGTGACCAGTGCCCGGCCCAGGTCCCAGCCGAGGGAGGTGGCCAGGCAGTAGGCGAGGAAGCGGGCCAGATTGGCGGGGACCGCCGCGTCGGGGTCGAAGGCGATGTTCGAGGCGTTCTCGTTCATGAAGGGCCACCCGGCGAGGTTCATCACCGTGCCGTAGGCGAAGGCGGCCAGGAAGCCGTACGCGGCGAGGAGCAGCAGCTCGGCGCGGCCGCGCAGCCGGTCGGGACCCGGCAGCAGGCCCGCGCCCATCGTGAACCAGCCCATCGCGAGCATCTGGAACGGCATCCACGGACCCACCCCGCCCGTGAGCAGCGCGGACGCGAACATCGTGACCGAGCCGAGAACGAAGCCGAACCCCGGACCGAGCACCCGTCCGCTCAGCACCATCAGGAAGAACATGGGCTCGATGCCGGCGGTCCCGGCGCCGATCGGGCGCAGAGCCGCGCCGGTGGCGGCCAGCACCCCGAGCATCGCGACCGCCTTCGGACCGAGGCCGGACTCGGAGATCGTCGCGGTGACCACCGCCACGAGCAGGATCAGCAAGCCGGCGAAGAGCCAGGGGGCGTCCTGGGCGTGGGCGTTCAGCTGGGAGGCGGGCGGGGCGAGGAACGGCCAGGTCAGAGCGGCCACGCCGACGGCGCTGACGAGCGCGAGGGCGACGAGCGAACGCGGGCCGAGACGGACGGGCCGGGCCTGGGGGACGGAGGCGGGGGCGGCGGTCATGCCAGCGCCTCCCTGACCTGCGCGACCGTCAGCCACTTCTGCGGGGCCAGGATCTTGGTGACCTGCGGGGCGAAGGACGGGGAGGCCACCACCACGTCCGCCGTCGGACCGTCGGCGATCACCTCGCCGTCGGCCAGCAGCACCACCCGGTGGGCGAGCTCGGCGGCCAGTTCCACGTCGTGCGTGGCCAGCACGACGGCGTGCCCCTCGGCCGCGAGGCCGCGCAGGACCGCGACCAGGCGGCCCTTCGCCGCGTAGTCCAGGCCGCGGGTCGGCTCGTCGAGCAGGAGGAGGGGAGGACGGGCGGTCAGGACGACGGCCAGCGCGAGGGTGAGCCGCTGCCCCTCGGAGAGGTCACGGGGATGCGTGTCGTCGGCGATGCCGGGGAGGAGGCCGGAGACCAGGGCCCGGCAGGTGCCGGGGGCGGCGCCCGCGTCGCGGTCGGCGTGGGCGCATTCGGCGGCGACCGTGTCGGCGTACAGCAGGTCGCGCGGCTCCTGCGGTACGAGGCCGACGCGGCGTACGAGGTCGGGGGGCGCCGTGCGATGCGGTACGGCGTCGCCGACCCGCACCGAACCGGACGCGGGTTCCACGAGTCCGACGAGTGCGGCGAGCAGCGTGGACTTGCCGGCGCCGTTGCGGCCCATGAGCGCGATCGTCTCCCCGGGGGTGACGGTCAGGTCGACGTGACGCAGCGCCTGGACGCGACCGCGCCGGACGGCGAGGGAGCGGACCTCGGCCGCGTGCGCAGCGTGTGCCACGGGTGCGGACCTCGCGGAGTCGGACGGCCGGTGACGGCGCCGCCACCAGCGGGAGGGTGCGTGCCGGAGTGCCTTGGGTGCGGGTGGCGGTGAGGTCGATTCCGCCCGCTGCGCCTCCGCCGTGGCCGACGCCTCTTCCCTGGCCGGCGCCCGCTGTGCTGCCTCAGCCCGCTCTGCCGCCTCCGCCCGCTCCGTCAGCCGTTCACGGAGTGCCGGTGCCCGGCGTCGCGCGTCCCGCACGGTGAGGGGCAGGGGCGACCAGTCCGCCAGCCGGCCCAGGTCCACCACCGGCGGGTACACCGGGGACACGGCCATGACGGCGGCCGGGGTGCCGAGGACCGGCGCCGCTCCCGGGGACGGCAGGAGGGCGACCTGGTCGGCGTACTGGATGACGCGTTCCAGGCGGTGTTCGGCCATGAGGACCGTCGTGCCGAGGTCGTGCACGAGGCGCTGGAGGACCGCGAGGACCTCCTCCGCGGCGGCCGGGTCCAGGGCGGATGTCGGTTCGTCGAGGACCAGGACCTGGGGGTGCGGGGTGAGGACGGAACCGATCGCGACGCGTTGCTGCTGGCCGCCGGAGAGGGTGGAGATGGGGCGGTCGCGCAGGCCGGTCAGGCCGAGGAGGTCGAGGGTCTCCTCGACGCGGCGGCGCATCACGTCCGGTGCGAGGCCCAACGACTCCATGCCGTAGGCGAGTTCGTCCTCCACGGTGTCCGTGACGAAGTGGGACAGTGGATCCTGGCCCACCGTGCCGACGACATCGGCGAGTTCGCGAGGCTTGTGGGTGCGGGTGTCGCGGCCGGCCACCGTGACGCGGCCGCGCAGGGTGCCGCCGGTGAAGTGCGGGACGAGGCCGCTGACCGCCCCGAGGATCGTGGACTTGCCGACACCGGACGGGCCGACGAGGAGGACGAGTTCACCTTCCGGGACCTCGAAGTCCACGCCGCGGACGGTGGGTTCGGGGACGCCGTCGTACGTCACGGAGACGTTCTCGAAGCGGATCACGACGGCTCCTTGGGGGAGGGGCTTTCGAAGGACGCGGGGGCGGCGGGCGCGGGCCGGGTACCGGAGTCGGCCCGGGCGGTGGGCACGACGAACGCCGGGAGCAGACCGACGAGTACGGCCGCCGCCGGCCACATGGGCAGCGTGGGGGCGACGAGGGGGACCACACCGGGATGCAGTGCCTCGGGGTCGCCGGCGGCGGCGAGGGTCAGCAGCGCTGCGACCGCGACGCCGGACCCGGTGACCAGCCAGGCCCGCGCGTCCCACCGGTCGGGGCGGTAACGGGTGCGCAGGGAGCGGCGGCCACCGAGGCGCAGGCCGGCGAGGGCGCAGACGAGGCCGACGAGGAGGAGGGGGAGGCCGTAGGTGCCGCCGGCCGCGGTCAGTACGCCGTACGTTCCGGCGCAGACGCCGAGGAGGCCGCCCAGGGTGAGGACGGCGGTGGTACGGCGGACCGTGGGCGGCACGTCGGCGCTGCGGCCGTAGCCGCGGGCGTCCATCGCGGCGGCGAGGGCGACGGAGCGCTCCAACGCGCCCTCCAGGACCGGCAGTCCCACATGCAGTAGGCCGCGTACGCCCCGGTCGGGACGACCGCGCAGCCGGCGTGCGGCGCGCAGCCGCTGCGCGTCGGCGATGAGGTTCGGGGCGAAGGTGAGGGCCACGACCACGGCCACGCCGGTCTCGTACAGGGCGCCCGGCAGGGACTTGAGGAGCCGGGCCGGGTTGGCGAGGGCGTTCGCGGCGCCGACGCAGATGAGGAGCGTGGCCAGTTTCAGGCCGTCGTACAGCGCGAAGAGGAGGCCCTCCGCGGTGACCCTGCCGCCGAGGCGGATGCCCTGGGCCCAGTGCGGGAGCGGCACTTCGGGCAGGGTGACGACCACATGCGTGCCGGGGACGGGGGAGCCGAGGACGACCGCGAAACCGAGGCGGACGGCGAGGACGGCCAGGGCGAGTTTGACGAACGCGGTGTAGGAGCGGGCGGTGGGGGTGTCGGGGCGGTGGGTGGCCACGACGTAGGCGGAGGTGGCGATGAGAAGGGCGAGGAGGAGGGGGTTGGTGGTGCGGGTGGCCGCGGTGCCGAGGGACAGCGCCCACAGCCACCACGCGCCGGGGTGCAGCGCCCCGCCGACCCGTCGGGGGCCCGGCCGCCCGAGGTCCGGCCGTCCCAAGTCCTTCCGCTCGAAGCCGTTCCCCTCGAAGCCCGGCAGCCGGGGCCTACGGCGCATTCCTGCGCCGCCTCGCCTGCCATACGGCCGCCCCGCCGAGCACCGCCACGACCGCGGCACCGGCGAGCAGGCCGAGGGAGGGGCCGTCGTCGTTCGTGGCAGGCTTCTGCTTCGCGCTCGCGTGCTTGCTCTCGCCGGCCGCCACCTGCTCCCCGCAGCCCGTCTTCGGGTAGCCGGCGATCGCGCACAGCAGGGCGTTTGCGTCGTAGCGCAGTGGTTTGGCCACCGAGGCCAGCGCTTCGGCCGTCGTCGCGTCCGAGGTCACCCGGGCGCAGGCGGTGCGCGCCGAGGGCGGGGTCTCGCCGGACGGGGCGTCCGCCGGCGTACCGAAGTCGACGACGAGAGCCACCCGCTTCCTGCCGTCCGCCGCGGGCGTTCGCGCGCAGATCGACGCGAAGTCGGCCGCGCCGCGCGGCTGCGCCGAGTCGCCGGAGTCCTCGCTGACCGAGAAGCGGAACCCCTGGACGTCGCCGTCGGTGGGGCGGCTGGTCGACGGGCCCTGCGTGGCGTAGGTCCAGTGACCGCCGGTGCGGTCCCAGAAGGACCAGTAGCGATAGCCGGCGGCCCGGGCCTGGGTCGCGTTGCCCAGCAGGAAGAGGGCGAGGAGCAGTACGGCGGCGCGGCGGCGCGTCACGGCTGCCGCCTCCTGTTGCGGCCGCTGATCAGGATGCCGATGCCGATGCCGGCGACGAGACCGACACCGACGACCCACCACACGTTGAGGCCGTCGTCGCCCCGGCTGCTCTCGTCGCTCTTCGCGCCGTCCGACGTGGCGGCGGAGACGGCGGGGACGGAGGCGGGCGTGGGGCCGGTCGCGTTGAGGAGCTTCACCAGGTCCTGGCCGCCGAAGTCGCGCACGTCGGAGGACTCCGCGTGCGCGGCGAGGATCAGCTCCGCGTACGCGGCCGGGCCGCCCTGACGCGCCCACTTCTGGAAGTTGGCCTCCAGCCAGCGCATCGCGTCGGCCGCCTTCTCGCCGTGGCCGGCGGTGGCGAGGGCGAGGACCGCGTCGGCCGTGTTGCCGTAGTCCGGCTGGTCCTCGGAGCCGGGAAGAGCCGACGTCAGATGTGCGTCCTTGGCGAGGGCCTGTACGAGGTGGGCGGCGCCGTTGTTCGCCGCCTGCTCGGGGTCGTTGGCGTCCTCGCACGTCACGGGCGCGTCGGTCGGCTTCACGGACTCCCCGGCCAGCCCCTTGCCCAGCGCGCCGACCACACCCGCGGCGGTCGCGTCCTCGTTGGCGGCGAGCCTGCCCTTCTTGTCCGGCTGGTAGGCGAAGGCGCCCGCCCCGTCCCCGTCGCAGGGGAGGGCGAGCTTCAGCAGGGCGTCGTACGGCGACTTGCCGCCCTTCACCACGTCGGCGGGCTTCTCGCCGGTGGCGGTGAGGGCGCCGATGACGGCCGACGTCGAGTTCGTGTCGCTGGGCCCGCCCGGGGCGTAGCCCCAGCCGCCGTCCTTGTTCTGCACGGACTTCAGCCAGCCGACGGCCTTGCCGGTCTCGGCCTCGTGCCCGCCGAGCGCGGCCAGTGCCTGTACGGCGGCGGCCGTGCTGTTGCTGTCGACCAGCAGCTTGGCGTCGCAGGCCTTGGCGGTGTCGGCACGGAACGGCGCGAACGCCCCGCTCGCGCACTGCTGCCCAGCCAGCCAGTCCACGGCCTCGGCGGCGGGCTTCACTCCCACGGTCTTCTGGGCGAGCAGGGCGAGCGACTGCCGCCAGACCCCGTCGTACTGCGGGTCGGTGGTGCCGTACAGCCCGGACGGCAGCGCCACCGACGGCGACGCGGACGGGGACGGATCGGCGGCGACGGCGGGCGAGGCCACGCCGGTCACGGCTATGGCGGCCAGAACCGCGGCGCTGCGGCGGACGTTCATGATCGGCGGGTGCCCTCTCCTGCGGAGAGCCGGGCAGCACGGGACACCCCGGCGGCTCGGCTCCGTGAAACCTCGACGGTGCCGCACACCGGCCGGCTGCCGATGCGCGTTGAGCCGGTCACGTACCGCGCGGGGTGATCCGGCTCACCGTCCTTGGCGAACGGCTCACGGTTGCGGGTCAGCGCCGGAATTGCACCGGCTTCCCCCCGTACGGGTGTGATGACGACGCCGCCACTCTACCGGCCCGTAACAAGACCCCTGAGGGCCGCCTGTGTGCCGGGTGGATTCGGCGCGTGCCGGTGACGGGGGGCCGGTCGGCCCGTCGGCGACGCACCCACCGGCGCGCGTGGTTCACACCGCCACGTACGTCACCGGGTCGCTCTCCGGCACCGCCTCCGCCCGCCCCAGTTTCACCAGGCGGCGCAGGTGGGCCTCCGCCTCCGACACGGCGATGTTCCTCGAGCCGTAGGGGATCTGGTCCCAGGGGCGGTTCCACTCCATGCGTTCGGCGAGCTGCCAGGGGGTGAGCGGGTCGGCCAGGAGGGTCAGCAGGCCGGTGAGGCGGTCCTCGTGGTGGGTGAGCAACTCGCCCACGCGGGAGGCCGCGTCGGTGAAGACGTGCTGGTGGGCGGGGAGTACCTCGGCGGGGGCGAGGCGGCCGACGCGTTCCAGGGAGTCGAGGTAGTCGCCGAGCGGGTCGGTGACGGTGGCGTCGTCGGGGTCCTCGTAGAGGCCGATGTGCGGGGTGATCCCGGGAAGCAGGTGGTCTCCGGAGAACAGCCGCCCGTGGCCCGGGAGTCGGGCGGGATGCTGTTCCTCCAGGTGGAGGCAGACGTGGCCGGGCGTGTGGCCCGGGGTCCAGATCGCGCGCAGCCGGCGGCCGGGGAGGTCGAGGAGTTCGCCGGGGACGATCTCCCGGTCCGGGAGGGCGGGGGAGAGGCCGGGCAGGGTGCTGGGGCGGGCGGCGCGCAGGGGGGCCACATGGGTCTCGGGGGCGCCGGCGGCCGCGAGCTTGGCGGACATGTAGGTGAACCACCGGTCGAGGCCGGTGGAGCGGGCCCGCCGTACGAGGGCCGTGTCGGCCGCGTGCATCGCGATCCAGGCGCCGGAGGCCTCACGGACGCGGCCCGACAGGCCGTGGTGGTCGGGGTGGTGGTGGGTGATCACCACACCGTGGATCTCGCCGGCCGCGGTGCCGCACGCCACCAGTCCCTCGGCCAGGGTGTCCCAGGAGGCGGGGTCGTCCCAGCCGGTGTCGATCAGCACCGGGCCGCGGTCGGTGTCGACGACGTAGACAAGGGTGTGGCCCAGGGGGTTGTCCGGGATGGGGACCTCGATGGACCGTACGCCGCCGCCGTGGTCGTACACCTGCGTCATGGCTCCCCAATCGCCGCGTTCCGGTCACTATAACTAGAACGAGTTTCGATGGGAGCCCGAGCCGACCTTCCCGTGGACGTCCCGTCCGTGGACTCCGGCGAACGGAACTGGTATCAGTCTTCGTATCCGAGAATCTGATGGATCGTCAGAGAAGTGGCCGGAACGGCCCCGGGAGGCAGTCGCCATGACCGAGCTCGAGCTCGTGGAACACGGACAGCTGTTCATCGGCGGGGAGTTGACCGACCCCCTGGGCAAGGACGTCATCGAGGTGATCTCCCCGCACACCGAGGAGGTCATCGGCCGGGTCCCGCACGCCTCCACGGCGGACGTGGACCGGGCGGTCGCCGCGGCCCGCCGGGCCTTCGACCAGGGACCCTGGCCGCGGATGACGCTCGACGAGCGGATCGAGGTGGTCGGCCGGATCAAGGACGCCATCGCCGTACGGCACGAGGAGATCGCCCGCGTGATCTCCTCCGAGAACGGGTCGCCGTACTCCTGGAGCGTCCTCGCGCAGGCCCTCGGCGCGATGATGGTGTGGGACGCGGCGATCACGGTCGCGCGGAACTTCACCTACGAGGAGAAGCGCGCCGGCGTCCTCGGCCGCATCCTCGTGCGGCGCGAGCCGGTCGGAGTCGTCGCGGCCGTCGCCCCCTGGAACGTCCCGCAGTTCGTGGCCGCCGCCAAGCTCGCGCCCGCGCTGCTCACCGGCTGCACGGTCGTGCTCAAGCCGTCGCCGGAGTCGCCGCTGGACGCGTACATCCTCGGCGAGATCGCGCGGGAGGCCGGCCTGCCGGAGGGCGTGCTCTCCATCCTCCCGGCGGACCGCGAGGTGAGCGAGTACCTGGTCGGGCACCCCGGCGTCGACAAGGTCTCCTTCACGGGCTCGGTCGCGGCCGGCAAACGCGTGATGGAGGTCGCCGCGCGCAACCTCACCCGCGTCACCCTGGAGCTGGGCGGCAAGTCGGCGGCGGTGGTGCTGCCGGACGCGGAGCTCGCCACCGCCGTCCCCGGCATCGTCTCCGCGGCCTGGATGAACAACGGCCAGGCCTGCGTCGCCCAGACGCGCATCCTGCTGCCGCGCTCCCGCTACGACGAGTTCGCCGACGCCTTCGCCCAGGCCGCGAGCGCGCTGGTGGTCGGCGACCCGCTGGACCCGGCGACCCAGGTCGGCCCGCTGGTGGCCAGGCGCCAGCAACAGCGCAACCTCGACTACATCCGCATCGGCCAGGAGGAGGGCGCCAAGATCCTCACCGGCGGTGGCCGTCCGCCGGGCCTGGACCGCGGCTGGTACGTCGAGCCGACCCTCTTCGGCGACGTGGACAACTCCATGCGGATCGCCCGCGAGGAGATCTTCGGACCGGTGATCTGCCTCCTCCCCTACGGCGACGAGTCCGAGGCCGTGAAGATCGCGAACGACTCCGACTACGGGCTCAGCGGCAGCGTGTGGACGGCCGACGTCGAGCACGGCATCGAGGTCGCCCGCCAGGTCCGTACCGGCACGTACTCGGTGAACACCTTCAGCCTCGACATGCTCGGCCCCTTCGGCGGCTACAAGAACTCCGGCCTCGGCAGGGAGTTCGGGCCCGAGGGATACGGCGAGTTCCTGGAACACAAGATGATCCACCTCCCGGCCGGCTGGGAGGGCTGAGCGATGGGCGTACCTCCCGCGCGAGCGCAGCCGACTGTGGGGGCGGGCGACCGCTGGCAGGTCGAGGTCGACCGCTCCCTCTGCATCGGCTCGGCCCAGTGCGTCCATCACGCCCCGGCCGGCTTCCGCCTGGACACCGCCCGCCAGTCCCGACCGGTCGAGCCGGAGTCCGACGCCAACGAGAAGGTCCTCGCGGCGGCGGAGAGCTGCCCCGTGGAGGCCATCATGATCTCGCTGCTGGGCAGCGGGGAGGCGGTGTTCCCGCCGGAGGAGTGAGCCTCGGTGGCGAGGTGCCGGTGGCGAGGGCGTCCGGCACGGGATGAGTGAGCCTCGGTGGCGAGGCGCCTGTGGTGCCGGCGGCACCGGAGGCGTGGGTCTCGGTGGCGAGGCGCCGGTGGTGGCGTGCCGCGGACCGTGGCGCGCACCGCCGCCGCCACGTCGACGCGGCGGTGCCGCCGGCACCGGAGGAGTGAGCCCCGGTGGCGAGGCGCCGGTGGTGGTGGCGCCCGTCACCCGTCCGTCGACGTCAGGTCGATCAGCCGGCACACCGTCTCGATGTCGATCTTCACCTGGGCGATCGAGGCGCGGCCCGAGAGCCAGGTGATCAGGGCCGAGTGCCAGGTGTGTTCGATGACACGGACCGCCGAGAGCTGGTCAGGGGTCGGGTCGTCCAGGCCCATCGCGTCCAGAATGATCACGGTGGTCTGGCGGGAGACCTGGTCGACCTCGGGGGAGACGCTGCGGTCCGCGAAGGTCAGGGCGCGGACCATCGCGTCCGCCAGGTGCGGCTCGCGCTGCAGGGCGCGGAAGGCGCGCATCAAGGTCTCCGCGACCCGCTCGGCCGCCGTCTCGCCCGTCGGCGGCTTCTTGCGCAGCGTGCCGTGCATGTGTTCCAGCTGGTCCTGCATCGTGGCCACCAGCAGGTGCACCTTGGACGGGAAGTAGCGGTAGAGGGTGCCGAGAGCGACCTGGGAGGACTCCGCGACCTCGCGCATCTGCACCGCGTCGAAGCCGCCCCGGCTGGCCAGCTGGGCGCTGGCGTGCAGGATGCGGCGCCGGCGCGCCTCCTGACGCTCGGTGAGGGACGCCGAGGCCGTTCGCGCGGTACTGGCTTCCACCTTGGCCGGCTTGGCTTGCGCAGGCATGGATCTCGTTCCGTGACGGTCGGTGAGGGCTGGTGATCGGACAGCATGGCAGGAGCCTGTGCCGTGGCGTGAATCACCTGATCCACTGCTCACAGTGTCCCTACCTGCCGGTAGATTCAGAGCCTCCTGAACGATCAAGTCTGAAACTTGTTCTAGATTAGCGCCCGGCGTAATGTCGCGGGACAGTGCAGGCAGAAGGGGGCCCAGAGTGACCGCTGAGGCCAGTCAGGCGGGGTCTCCGGACGACCTCGCGGCCGGTGGGGGTCGCTCCCGCTCCAGCGAGGCGGCCGGTGGGGGAGAGCGACCGCTCCGCATCGCACTCCTCACCTACAAGGGAAACCCGTTCTGCGGCGGCCAGGGCGTCTACGTCCGGCATCTCTCGCGTGAACTCGTGCGCCTGGGCCACCGGGTGGAGGTCATCGGCTCCCAGCCCTACCCCGTCCTCGACGAGGGCTACGAAGGCCTGAGCCTCACCGAACTGCCCAGCCTCGACCTCTACCGGCAGCCGGACCCCTTCCGCACCCCGGGGCGCGGCGAGTACCGCGACTGGATCGACGCGCTCGAGGTCGCCACCATGTGGACCGGCGGCTTCCCCGAACCGCTCACCTTCTCGCTCCGCGCCCGCCGTCAACTGCGTGCCCGGCGCGGCGACTTCGACGTCATCCACGACAACCAGACGCTCGGCTACGGCCTGTTGGGTGACGTCGGCGCGCCCCTGGTCACCACCATCCACCACCCCATCACCGTGGACCGCCGGCTGGACCTGGACGCGGCGGAGAGCCGGCGGCGCAGGCTGTCCGTGCGGCGCTGGTACGCCTTCACGCGCATGCAGAAGCGCGTCGCCCGCCGCCTGCCGTCGGTGCTCACCGTCTCCGGTACGTCCCGGCAGGAGATCATCGACGACCTGGGCGTGCGTCAGGACCGCATCCACGTCGTCCACATCGGCGCCGACACCGACCTGTTCTCGCCCGACCCCTCGGTCCCGCGGCGACCGGGCCGGATCGTGACGACGTCCAGCGCCGACGTACCGCTCAAGGGTCTGGTCCACCTCGTCGAGGCACTCGCCAAGGTTCGCACCGAGCACCCCGACGCCCACCTCGTCGTCGTCGGCAAACGCCCCACGGAGGGACCGGTCGCCCAGGCGGTCGAGCGGTACGGCCTCGAGGGCGCCGTCGAGTTCGTCAAGGGCATCTCCGACGCCGAACTCGTCGACCTGGTGCGCTCGGCGCAGGTCGCCTGTGTGCCGTCGCTGTACGAGGGCTTCTCGCTGCCGGCCGCCGAGGCCATGGCGACCGGCACGCCCCTGGTGGCCACGACCGGTGGGGCGATCCCGGAGGTCGCGGGCCGGGACGGCGAGACGTGCCTGGCGGTACCGCCGGGTGACGCCGGGGCGCTCGCGGCGGGCCTGAGCCGGCTGCTGGCCGACCCGGAGCTGCGGGCGCGGCTCGGCACGGCCGGACGTCGGCGCGTGCTGGAGCGGTTCACCTGGGCCCGGGCGGCCGAGGGCACCGTGGCCAGGTACCGGGAGGCCATCGCCGAGGCCACGGGCGCCACGCCCGGCACCCCGGCTCCCGCTGCGGGCACCCCCGTGAACTCCACCGCCCCCGCGCCCCCGGCGCGGGACGCGGCCGTCGCCGCACACGTGACAGACGTCGATTCCAACCGCGAAAGCAGGGCCACGTGCTGACCGTCGACTTCTCCCGGTTCCCGCTCGCCCCGGGCGACCGTGTCCTGGACCTCGGATGCGGTGCCGGCCGGCACGCGTTCGAGTGCTACCGGCGCGGAGCCCAGGTCGTGGCGCTTGACCAGAACGGCGAGGAGATCCGCGAGGTCGCGAAGTGGTTCGCGGCGATGAAGGAGGCCGGCGAGGCGCCGGCCGGCGCCACCGCGACGGCCATGGAGGGCGACGCCCTCGCGCTGCCCTTCCCCGACGAGTCCTTCGACGTCGTCATCATCTCCGAGGTCATGGAGCACATCCCCGACGACAAGGGCGTACTCGCCGAGATGGTCCGGGTGTTGAAGCCCGGCGGCCGCATCGCGATCACCGTCCCGCGCTACGGCCCCGAGAAGGTCTGCTGGGCACTGTCCGACGCCTACCACGAGGTCGAGGGCGGTCACATCCGCATCTACCGCGCGGACGAACTCCTCGGCAAAATCCGGGAGGCCGGCCTGCGCCCCTACGGCAGCCACCACGCGCACGCGCTGCACTCGCCGTACTGGTGGCTGAAGTGCGCGTTCGGCGTCGACAACGACCGCGCCCTGCCGGTGCGGGCGTACCACAAGCTGCTGGTCTGGGACATCATGAAGAAGCCGCTCGCGACGCGGGTCGCCGAGCAGGCGCTGAACCCGCTGATCGGCAAGAGCTTCGTGGCGTACGCGACCAAACCGCACCTGCCCGTACTGTCCGAGTCCCCCGAGGCGGCCACCAAGTGACCACGCCCCGGACGGAACACCTCGTCCTGGCCGGGGTCCTCACCGCCGAGCAGGCTGCCGCGACCGTCCGCGGCATCCTCGCCGTACAGCGGGAGGACGGCGCGATCCCCTGGTTCCGGGGCCACCACCTCGACCCGTGGGACCACACCGAGGCCGCGATGGCGCTGGACGCGGCGGGCGAGCACGAGGCCGCCGAGCGCGCCTACGACTGGCTGGCCCGGCACCAGAACCCGGACGGCTCCTGGTACGCGGCCTACGCCGACGGGGACTTCGCGGCGGTCACCGACCGGGGCCGGGAGACGAACTTCGTCGCCTACATAGCCGTAGGTGTCTGGCACCACTACCTATCGACCGGCGACGACACCTTCCTGGACCGGCTGTGGCCGTCCGTCCACGCGGCGATCGAGTTCGTGCTGCGGCTCCAGCGGCCCGGCGGGCAGATCGGCTGGAAGCGCGAGGACGACGGCACGGACACCGCGGACGCCCTGCTGACCGGTTCCTCCTCCATCCACCACGCGCTGCGCTGCGCGCTCGCCATCGCCGAACAGCGCGAAGAGCCGCAACCCGACTGGGAGTTGGCCGCGGGCGCGCTCCGGCACGCGATCCGCAGGCACCCCGAGCGGTTCCTCGACAAGGACCGCTACTCGATGGACTGGTACTACCCGGTGCTCGGCGGCGCGTTGACGGGCGCGGAGGCCAAGTCCCGTATCGAGGAGGGCTGGGACCGCTTCGTCGTACCCGGTTTCGGAGTGCGCTGCGTCATCCCCAACGCGTGGGTGACCGGCGGCGAGTCGGCCGAACTGGCCCTGGCCCTGTGGGCGGTGGGCGAGTCCGACCGGGCTCTGGAGATCCTCCAGGCGATCCAGCACCTGCGCGACGCGGAGAGCGGCCTGTACTGGACGGGATACGTCTTCGACGACGAGGCCCTGTGGCCCGAGGAACTGACCACGTGGACGGCCGGCTCGCTGCTCCTCGCGGTCGCCGCCCTCGGCGGGCACGAGGCGACCTGCACGGTGTTCGGCGGCGACCTGCTGCCGCGGGGCCTGGATCCGGACTGCTGCGGCTGAGCGCCCCGGGGGGAGCGCCCAGCCGCAGTGGGGGGTCTTCGGGCCGCGGCCCTGATCAGTGCCGGTGCATCCGGTTGGCGATGGCGTGGCCCACGAACAGGTAGACCACGGCCGCCAGACCGTAACCCGCCACGACCCGTGCCCAGGCCTCGTCGAAGGTGAACAGGTCACGCGACCAGCCGGCCAGCCAGGCTGCCGCGTCGTGGACGAACTGCACCAGGTCGTTGGCCCGGTTGGCGTCCAGCAGGTACATCAGAATCCACAGTCCGAGGATGACGGCCATGATGTCCGCGACGACCGCGATGACCGTCCCTGCGGAGTTGGAGCCGCTGCGATAAGGGGACATGCCTTTCGGATGGCCCCGAATTCCTGTTTGAAACCGGAAGGGAAACGGGAGGGGTGCCTTCACGGCCCGCCGCCTCGGCAGGATGACCGGCCGGCGGGAGGACACCGTGCGGCGACCATGGAGGCGCCGGCGCTCTTCCGGTGACGCCTGTCCGGCGACGGGCTTCCCGGTGCCGACCGCTCAGGAGTTGAGCTCGGCCAGCACCCGCAGGCTGTGCGGGTCGGGGGACAGGGCGAGCAGGTCGGTCACCGGCCCCTTGCGCCACAACTCCAGCCGCTCCGCGATGCGTTCACGCGGGCCGACGAGCGATATCTCGTCGGCGAACGCGTCCGGCACCGCGAGCACGGCCTCCTCCCGGCGGCCCTCCAGGAACAGCCGCTGCACCCGGCGCGCCTCCTCCTCGTACCCCATGCGCGCCATCAGGTCGGCGTGGAAGTTGCGGGCCGCGTGCCCCATCCCGCCGATGTAGAAGCCGAGCATGGCCTTGACGGGAAGGAGCCCCTCGGCGACGTCGTCGCAGACCTTCACGCGGGCCATCGGGGCGACGAGGAAACCCTCCGGCAGGCTGCCGAGAGACGCGGTGTACACCTCGGGCCGGCTCGGCGACCAGTACAACGGCAGCCAGCCGTCCGCGATCCGGGCCGTCTGGGCGACGTTCTTCGGTCCCTCGGCGCCGAGCAGGATCGGCAGTGTGGCCCGCAGGGGGTGCGTGATCGGCTTCAGCGCCTTGCCGAGACCGGTGCCGTCCTCGCCGCGATACGGGTGGGAGTGGAAACGGCCGTCCAGCGCGACGGGCGCCTCCCGCCGCAGGACCTGCCGTACGACGTCGACGTACTC
This sequence comes from Streptomyces sp. NBC_00289, assembly GCF_041435115.1. Lineage (NCBI taxonomy): Bacteria > Bacillati > Actinomycetota > Actinomycetes > Kitasatosporales > Streptomycetaceae > Streptomyces > Streptomyces sp. NBC_00289. Next base: position 7,117,550 of record NZ_CP108046.1, read on the forward strand.
CCGGGTCGCGGTCAGCGGCGACCTCGGGAACGGCCGGCCGTACCAGCCCTCGACGACCTGCGGCCCCGACAGACCCAGGCCCAGCATCACCCGTCCGCCGGAGAGATGGTCCAGGGTGAGCGCGTGCATCGCCGTCGTGGTCGGCGAGCGGGCCGCCATCTGCGCGACGGCCGTACCCAGCCTGATCCGCGAGGTCCGCGCGGCGATCCAGGTGAGCGGCGTGAAGGCGTCGGAGCCCCATGACTCCGCGGTCCACACGGAGTCGTAGCCGAGTCGCTCCGCCTCCTGCGCCAGCGGCACGTGGTCCGCGGAGGGGCCGCGCCCCCAGTAGCCGAGTGCGAGCCCGAGCCGCATGATGCCTCCAGTGGTCTGACGGTATGTCAGTTACGGGTTGCGGGGCTGCGACTGTACGACAACGGCCCCTCGCCCGGAAGGGAGAGGGGCCGCTGTCGTGGCCGTACGGAGCGGGGGCTGCTTCAGCCGCGCTGGATCCCCGTCGTGTCCTGCAGGACGCCACGACGGCCGTCCTGGGTCTGCGCGACGAGGGCCTGACCGCGCTGCTCGACCGCGAGGTACCAGGTGCCCGGGGCGAGTTCGGCGATCGGCGACGACGAGCCGTCCTCCGCGACCAGCGTGCGAGGCACCGGCACGGCGAACCAGAACGGCGAGAACTCCGGGGCCGGCGGCTGCGGCTGCTGCGGCTGAGCGCCGTAGGCCTGGCCGGCCGGCGGCTGCCCGGCGTACGGCTGTCCCGGCTGACCGGCCTGCCCCGGCTGCGGGGCGCCCGGGTAGCCGTAACCGCCCTGCGGCTGACCGCCGTAGGGCTGCGGGGTCGGGGGCTTGGGGGCCGGGAGGAGGGGGGCCTGGAGGGCGGGGACGAGGGGGGTGGCGACCGCGGCGCCGGCCATGACGAGCGTGGCGATCAGCAGGAGGATCAGGCCGACCCCGGCGTCCAGGGTGTCGCTCGCGCCGTCGAAGTTGTTCGTCGCGCTGGCCGGGTCGAAGATGTTCCCGAGCGCGCTCCACGCCGCGAAGACCGTGAACGCGACGCCGAACTGGCCGATGTCGAGCCCGGCCACCTTCGGCACCTGCGGAAGGCCGCGGGAGACGACGACGAGCGCGCCACCGATGAGGCCCGCGAGAACCACGCCCAGGAGGATCGGACCGCTCGCCCAAGCGCTGGGGAAGTCGAGGCCGTCCGGGACCCCGTCGGCCGAGTAGATGTCGAGGAACGAGGCGATGAGGAGCAAAACCGCTGCTCCGATCACCACGCCGTCGCCTCGAGTGAGGGAGCGGATATTCACTTCAGGTCCTTCGTCAGTCGTCTCGTCGTCGGCATCGCTGGAGGCGTCGCTGTCACCATGTCGCCGTGAGGCCCTCATGTGAAGCGCGGGAGTGGCCCCTTATCGCGGGGACGACACTATCGTCCGCACGATCACGCCGTAAGTCGGGATCAGTGCGTGAACCACTACCCGCGCAGGAAACTCACGATTCCCTCAGAGATGCCCTGCGCCGCCTTCTGCCGCCAGGCACCGCTGGTCAGCAGTGCCGCGTCCTTGCTATCGCGCATGTTGCCGCATTCGATGAACACCTTGGGAACCGTTGACAGATTGAGACCGCCCAGGTCCTTACGCGTGACGAGACCGGTGCCGTCGCCCACGTAGTTGGAGGGCGCGCTCCCGGTGACGCGGACGAAGTTGCCGGCGACGCGCTCGCCGAGGTCGCGGGAGGGGGCGACGATCGAGCGGGTGTCGGCACCGCCCGCGTCCAGCGAGCCGGGAAGGATCACGTGGAAGCCGCGGTTGCCGGTCGCCGACCCGTCCGCGTGCACCGACACGACGGCGTCCGCGTGCGCCTTGTTGCCGATCCGCGCCCGCTCGTCCACGCACGGTCCGTACGTACGGTCGCCGTCCTGCGTCAGCTTCACCGTGGCCCCCTGCCGCTCCAGCAGCGTCCGCATCCGGTGGGCCACGTCCAGTGTGAACCTGGCCTCGGTGTAACCGGAGTTGGTGGAGGTGCCGGTGGTGTCGCACTCCTTCCAGTTGGTGCCGATGTCCACCTTGCGGTTGATCTCGGCCGTGTGCCGGAAGTTGTCGGGGTTGTGCCCCGGGTCGATGACGACGACCATGCCCTTGAGCGGGCCCGAGCCGGCCGGAGCGGAGGACTTCGACGCGCCGGGGGTCGGCTTCGGGGGAGCGGCGGAAGTGGCGGACGGACTCGGCTGCCCGGTGCCGCCGTCGCCCTTGGCGTCGTCGGTGGGGGAGACGGAAGCGCCGGCCGACGTGCTCGACGCTCCGGCCGTGGTGCCGGGATCCCCGCCCGAGCCGCCCACCGCCTCGTACACCACCCACCCGAGCAACGCCCCCGGCACGAGGGCGGCGAGCGCGACGGTCAACGGGCCGCGCCGGGAACGGCGGGGCTGGGGAGGATCGAAGTCCGGGCCTACGTACGACACGTCAGCGACTCTAACCGCGCCCTCGGATCCCCGGCCCCGTTCGCCGCAGTACACGCAGGGAGTCGGTCACCGAGACCTCGGTGAACGCGCCCGACTCCAGGGCCCGGAGGTAGACGCGGTACGGGGCCTGTCCGGTGAACTCGTCCACCGGGTCCGGGAAGACGTCGTGGATGGCGAGCAGGCCGCCGGCGGCCACGTGCGGCGCCCAGCCCTCGTAGTCGGCGGTGGCGTGCTCGTCGGTGTGGCCGCCGTCGATGAACACGAGACCGAGCGGGCCGCCCCAGACCTTCGCCACCTGCGGCGAGCGCCCGACCAGCGCGACCACGTGCTCCTCCAGTCCCGCCGCGTGCAGCGTGCGGCGGAACGTGGGCAGGGTGTCCATCAGGCCGAGTTCGGGGTCGACCGTCTCCGGGTCGTGGTACTCCCAGCCCGGCTGCTGCTCCTCGCTGCCGCGGTGGTGGTCCACGGTGAGCGCGGTGACTCCGGCCTCGCGGGCCGCGTCGGCGAGCAGGATGGTGGAGCGCCCGCAGTACGTGCCCACCTCGAGAAGCGGCAGCCCGAGCGCGCCCGCCTCGACGGCGGCCTCGTACAGCGCGAGCCCTTCACCGACGGGCATGAACCCCTTCGCCGCCTCGAACGCGGCCAGGATCTCCGGCTTGGGTGCCGCGGGCATGGGGGTCCTCTCGGTCGTACGAACGTGTGGGTGCGACGGCGTGGTCAGGTATCCGCGCCCATGCTGCCGCACCCCCGGTCGGCGAGGCGACAGGGGGTGCGGGTGGTGCGAATCCCGGACGGGATCGCGATCCCGAGGCGGCGGGCGCTCTCAGCCCTTCGGCGCGGCGGAGACCGTCGCTCCCGGCAGTGACAGGTCCAGGTCGACCGTCCTGTCGTCGCCCGCGTGGGTGGCCGCCGAGGCGAGCGGGGCGTGGCCGGTGGCCTTGGCGGCCAGGACGTACGGGCCCTGGGCGGGGACGGCGAGGGTGTAGCTGCCGTCCTCGGCGGAGAGTGTCGCGTCCGCCCGGCGTCCGCGGCGGTCGATCAGGGTGACGTTGGCGCGGGCGACCGGGGTGCCGTCGGCGTCCAGGACACGGCCGCGGAAACGGCCGAGCACCTCGGCCGCGCGCTCCAGGGCCGCGTCCTCCTCGCTGCTGGCGCGCAGTTGCGGCTTGGTCGCCGGACGGTTGCGGGGCAGGAAGAGCGCCATCAGCAGGCCGACGGCGACCGCGCCCGTCGCGATCAGGAAGGAGACCCGGAAGCCGTGCATGGTCGGGATCGCGACGCCGTTCACGTGGTTCGCGGTGTTGGCCAGGACCATGCCGATGACGGCACTGGAGACCGACGTACCGATGGAACGCATCAGGGTGTTGAGGCCGTTGGCCGCGCCGGTCTCCGAGGCCGGGACCGCGCCGACGATCAGCGCGGGCAGCGAGGAGTAGGCGAGGCCGATGCCCGCGCCGAGGATCACCGCGATGACCAGGCTCTGCCAGGCGGCGCTCATCAGGCCCAGGCCGGCGCCGTAGCCGATCGCGATGATCAGCATGCCGAGGATCAGGGTGACCTTGGGGCCGTACTTCGCCGACAGCCGGGCGTAGACGGGCGCCGTGACCATCATCGTCAGACCGAGCGGTGCCACCAGCAGGCCCGCGGAGACCATCGACTGGCCGAGACCGTAGCCGGTGGCCTTCGGCAGCTGGAGCAGCTGCGGCAGGACGAGCGAGACGACGTAGAACGAGACGCCGACCATGATCGAGGCGAGGTTGGTGAAGAGCACCGCGGGCCGGGCCGTGGTGCGCAGATCCACCAGCGGGGCCTTGATCCGCAGCTCCATCACACCCCACAGGACGAGGACGACCGCGGCGGCGGCGAACAGTCCGAGCGTGGTGCCGGAGCTCCAGCCCCAGTCGCTGCCCTTGGTGATCGGGAGGAGGAAGAGGACGAGCCCGGCGGAGAGGCCGATCGCGCCCAGCACGTCGAAGGTGCCCTCGGCGCGCGCCGGGGACTCCGGTACGACGAGCAGGGTGAGGACGATGGAGAGGACGCCGAGGCCGGCGGCACCGTAGAACAGGGCGTGCCAGTCGGCGTGCTGCGCGATCAGAGCCGCGAGCGGCAGGGCGAGGCCGCCGCCGACACCGATGGAGGAGCTCATCAGGGCCATCGCCGAGCCGAGCTTCTCGCGGGGCAGCATGTCGCGCATCAGGCCGATGCCGAGCGGGATGGCGCCCATCGCGAAGCCCTGGAGGGTACGGCCGGCGATCATCGGGAGCAGCGTGCTGGTGAACGCGCTGACCAGCGCGCCGGCCACCATCACCGAGAGGCTGGCTATCAGCATCCGCCGCTTGCCGTAAAGGTCACCGAGGCGGCCCATGATCGGCGTGGCCACGGCGCCGGAGAGCAGCGTCGAGGTCAGGACCCAGGTGGCGTTGCTCGGCGAGGTGTCCAGCAGCTGCGGCAGGTCCTTGATCACCGGGACGAGCAGGGTCTGCATCACCGCGACGACGATGCCCGCGAAGGCGAGCACCGGGACGACGGTCCCGCTCGCCCTGCCGGTGGGCCGTTCGGTCGGCGTGTGCGTCATGGGGTGAGGCCTCCAGGCCGGGTGTTCGGAGAAGCGGTGGGCGAAGCGACGAGCATCCGTGCGGGGATACGTGGCATCTGAACCCGTGCGCCCGGGCAACTATTCCGATGCTTTGGCGTACTAACGATTTCTTTATCTTCTCTTGGGAAAGAGGCACCCTCCCCGGCCCCCGGGCCTAGGGCGAAATCCCGATGCAAGGGGCGTACCGGGGTTGAGAGCATGACACCCATGCTCGAAGCCGCTGACGTGACCCGTACATCCCGCCGTGTGACGCCCCCCACCTGGCTGGTGGTGGCGCTCGCCTGCGCCGGACAGTTCCTCGTCGTGCTCGACATCTCCGTCGTGAACGTGGCGCTGCCCTCGATGCGGACCGCCCTGGACATGAGCGCGTCCGGGCTGCAGTGGGTGGTGAACGCGTACGCGATCGCCTTCGCCGGGTTCATGCTGCTCGGCGGCCGGGCCGGAGACCTCTACGGCCGCAAGCGCATGTTCCTGGTCGGCCTCGGCCTGTTCACCCTGGCCTCGCTCGGCGGCGGGCTCGCCCAGGAGGGCTGGCAACTGCTGCTGGCCCGTGCCGTGCAGGGGCTCGGAGCGGCGGTCCTCGCGCCCTCGACGCTGACCATCCTCACCTCGGCCGTACCGGAGGGCGCGGCCCGGGCTCGGGCCATCGCGACCTGGACGGCGGTCGGCGCGGGCGGCGGCGCGGCGGGCGGACTCGTCGGCGGGGCGCTGGTCGAAGGCCTGTCCTGGCGGTGGGTGCTGCTGATCAACGTGCCCGTCGGCGCGGTGGTCCTGGCCGGCTCGGCGAAGTGGCTGCGGGAGAGCCGGGCGGGGGACCGGCGGCGGCTCGACCTGCCGGGCGCGCTGCTGGTCACGGCGGGACTGGCCACCCTCGCCTACGGCATCTCGCAGACCGAGGCCGCGGGGTGGACAGCCGCGGCCACCCTGGTACCGCTGTGCGCCGGGCTCGCGCTGATCGGCCTCTTCCTCCTCGTCGAGGCCCGTACGGCGGCTCCGCTGATGCCGCTCGGAGTGCTGCGGGTGCGGGCGGTGGCGTCGGCGAACGTGTCGATGTTCCTGTGCGGCTCGGCGATGTTCTGCATGTGGTTCCTCATGACGCTCTACGCCCAGAACGTCCTCGGCTACTCACCGTTCGACGCCGGACTCGCGCTCGTGCCGAGCTCCCTGGCCGTGGTGCTGGGCTCGAAGCTCGCGCCGCGGTTCCTGCCGGTCGCCGGGGCACGCGTGGTGGCGGCGCTGGGCACGTTGGTCGCGGCCGTCGGGTTCGGCTGGCAGTCGACGATGACCGCGGACGGGAACTACCTGACCTCGATCATGTTCCCGGGGATCCTGATGATGCTGGGCGCGGGCCTGGCGGCGACACCACTGGCCGCGCTGGCCACCTCGGGGGCGGCACCGGGAGAGGCCGGGCTGGTGTCCGGGCTGGTCAACACCTCACGCACGATGGGCGGTTCGCTCGGGCTGGCCGTCATGTCGACGATCGCGGCGGCGCGCTCCGGGGGCGTCGACACACCCGAGGCCCTGACGGAGGGGTACGCGCTGGCGTTCCGGACGGGGACGGGTGTCCTGCTGGGCGGGGTCGTGCTGATGCTGGTGTGGCTGCCCCGGAAGATGTCCACGGACTGAGGCAACGGTCCGGGCGACCGTGGACCCGCTTCGTGTGCCCGGCGCCGGAGGACACCGGCTGCGCGTCGGCGGCGGTGGAGAGGTGGGCGGAGGGGAGGCGCGCGCGGGGCCGGCCGCCTGTTTCGTGACCGGACGGAGGGCGCCTACAGCCACCCCTGCTGACGCGCCTCCCGCATCGCCTCCATGCGGTTGCGGGTGCCCGTCTTGCCGATGGCGGAGGAGAGGTAGTTGCGGACGGTGGACTCCGAGAGGTGGACCCGGGCGGCGATGTCGGCGACGGTCGCCCCGTCCGCCGAGGCCTTGAGGACATCGCACTCGCGGACGGTCAGGGGACTCGGACCGGCGCTGAGCGCGGCCGCCGCGAGCACCGGGTCGATCACGGTCTCCCCGGCCAGCACCCGCCGGACGCAGGCGGCCAACTCCTCCACGGGCCCGTCCTTGACGAGGAAACCGGCGGCACCCGCCTCCATCGCCCGGCGCAGATAGCCGGGCCGCCCGAAGGTCGTCAGGATCAGCACCCGGCAGTCGGGTACCTCCTCGCGCAGTTCGGCGGCCGCGTCCAGGCCGCTTCTGCCCGGCAGTTCGATGTCGAGGAGAGCGACGTCCGGGCGGTGGAGCAGCGCCGCGTCCACGATCGCGTCCCCCGCCGCCACCTGCGCCACGACCTCGATGTCCGGCTCCATGCCGAGCAGCAGGGCCAGCGCGCCCCGCATCATCCCCTGGTCCTCCGCGAGCAGCACCCTGATGGACTTGGCGGGCCGGTGGTCCCGGGGCATCTCGTCGTTCACGGCGCAAGGGTAGGCCGCGGAATCGCCGCCCGCCGGGGGGACGGAGAAGCCGGGGTCTTCGGGGTCCGCGGGCTCCCGGGAAGCCGCGGCTGACGAGGCGGGAAGTCCTGCCCCGCTCACGCCGGCTGCCTGAATTCCGACGTCCCGGGCTGCGTCCTCTCCGGCGTCTCCGCCGTGACTGTCTCAGGCGCCGTCCCCTCGGCGGTCTCGGCCGTCTCGGCCGTCCCCGCGGTCTCGGCCGTCCCCGCCGTCGGTTCGGGCGGCTCCGGCAGGTGGGTCGGGTCTGTCGGAAGCTCTGCCGTGACCACGAAGCCGTCCCGCGGTCCCGGCCCCGCCGTGAGGCTGCCGCCCGCTGCCGCGAGCCGTTCCGTGAGCCCCTTCAGACCGGTGCCGCCGACACCCTCGCCCGGCGCGCACGTCGGGACGGTCCCGGTGCCGTCGTCGGTCACCGTCAGCCGCACGCGTTCCGCCTCGCCGTACACCGTGATCTCGCAGTGGGTGGCGCCGCTGTGCCGTACGACGTTGGTGACCGCCTCCCGCACCACCCAGCCGAGCAGGGCCGCGGTCTGCGGGGCGAGCGGCGGCCCCGCCTGCCGTACCACCGGGGCGACGCCCGCCGCCGACAGGGCCGAGCGGGCCTGGTCGAGCTCGGTGGTGAGGCTGCCCTCGCGGTAGCCGGTCACCGCCTCGCGGATCTCCGTGAGGGCCTGGCGGCCGACCGACTCGATGTCGCCGATCTGGACCAGCGCCGCGTCGAGGTCGCGGCCGGCCAGCCGCCGGGCCGCCTCCGACTTGACCACGATCACCGAGAGGGTGTGCCCGAGCAGGTCGTGCAGGTCCCGGGAGAAGCGCAGGCGTTCCTTCTCGACCGCGCGCCGGGCCAGTTCCTCACGGGCCGCCCGCAGCTCCCGTACCGCCTCGGCGAGGGACAGGATCGCCGCGGTCACCATGGTCGACAGGAACGTGCCGTAGGCGACGTTCAACGCGTCCCAGCCGGCCCGGTACGTGGAGACCGCGGCGGCGAGGGCGGTCAGGGCGAGCCCGGTCCGGCCGAGCCACGGACCCCGTATGACCGCGCCGGTCGCGAGGCCCAGCAGCGGGAAGAAGTACAGCCAGCTGCCGCCGTACCCGAGGGCCAGCCCGCAGGTCACCAGGCCCATCAGGACGAGTGCCACCCGGGTCGACCTGGCCTGCCGCGTCTCCTTCACGAAGGCGCGGAAGGTCACGTAGATGTAGAGGGAGTTGAAGGTCAGCAGCCCGAGGCCGCCGATCCACGGATTGGCGGCCTCGCCCTGGAAGAGGTTGGAGAAGGCGCCCATGCCCATGAGCAGCCAGGGCAGCAGCGCGAAGCCGGTGGGCGGCGGGCCCGGGTCCTCGGGAACCCTGCCGCTCCCACGCGCGGCCTTCTGCCCGGCCTTGAACCGCTCCATGTCCGCCTTCCAGCGCGCCCGCGCCACCCGCAGCTCGCGCACCTGGCAGACGGTCCCTCGCATCAGGTTCATCTTTCCCTCCCCGTGGTCATGAGTACGACGGTACGGACCGGCGGCGGGACGCGGCAGAGGCGCTTGTACGGACTCCGGCAGGACAAATGTCACGGGGGCCCCGCCCCTCGCCGAGCCGACCTGACACCCCGTCAGGAGTCTTCACAACTGCCGGGTGCTGGGCTATACAGAGGGCGCCGGACTGGAACGCGTTCTAGATCGGCCCGTGACGACCTCGGTGCGACCGACGGTGCGGACGGCCGCGCCGAGGTCTCTGAGCCCTCAGGAGCCCCATGCCCATCGACGCAGCCAAGGCCGTCGCCGCCGAACCCCGGTCCGGCGAGATCTCCTGGACCACCAAGGACGTCCAGCTCTACCACCTCGGCATCGGCGCCGGCACCCCCGCCACCGACCCCGACGAGCTGCGCTACACCCTGGAGTCCCGGCTGCACGTCCTGCCGAGCTTCGCCACCGTCGCGGGCGCCGGTTCGCCCGGAGTGATCGGCAGCCTGTCCATGCCCGGCATCGAGGTCGACCTCGCGCATGTCCTGCACGGCGGCCAGAGTCTGGCCGTCCACCGCCCGATCCCGGTGCGGGGCACGGCCACCGCGACCTCGCGCATCGCCGCCGTCCACGACAAGGGCAAGGCGGCTGTCCTGGTCATGCGCACCGAGGTCGCCGACGCCGACGGCCCGCTCTGGACCAACGACGCGCAGATCTTCGTACGGGGAGAGGGCGGCTGGGGCGGGGACCGGGGACCGTCCGCCCGTCTGGAGGCACCGGTCGGCGAGCCCGACCGGGTCGTCGAGCGGCCGATCCGCGAGGACCAGGCCCTCCTCTACCGGCTGTCCGGCGACTGGAACCCGCTGCACGCCGACCCGGAGTTCGCCAAGGTCGCCGGGTTCGACCGGCCCATCCTGCACGGGCTGTGCACGTACGGGATGACGCTCAAGACCGTCGTCGACACGCTGCTCGGCGGGGACGTGAACCGGGTGCGCGGGTATGTCACGCGCTTCGCCGGGGTCGTCTACCCGGGGGAGACCCTGCGCATCCGCATGTGGCGGGGGGACGGCACGGTCCGGGTGGCGGTGAGCGCCGTCGAACGGGACGACGCGCCCGTCCTCGCCGACACCCTCGTCGAACACGCCTGAGACCGCCGACGCCGCCGACGCCGCCGACGCCGCCGACACCGGCTGTGGCGGCCCGAGAGCACCTGACCAGCCCGAGACCGCCCGAGACCGCCCGAGACCGCCCGTGCCACCCGAGCCGCCCGTGCCACCCGAGACCGCCCGAGCCGTCCGCGTCACCCGAGACCGCCCGCGTTGAGCCCACTGCTGAGGGGAGCCGCACCATGCGCGCAGCCGTACTGCACGAGATCGGTCAGGACAAGCTCGAGGTTCTCGACGACGTCGAGGCGGTGGGCTTCGGGCCCGGGAAGGTGAGGATCCGGGTGCGGGCCACCGGGCTGTGCCACTCGGACCTGTCCGCGATGGGCGGGGTGCTGCCACAGCCGGCCCCCTTCGTGCCGGGGCACGAGGGCGCGGGCGAGATCATCGAGGTCGGCGAGGGCGTACGGAACCTGAAGGCCGGGGACCGGGTCGTGGTGTGCTGGCTGCCCGCCTGCGGGGCGTGTCCCGCCTGCAGGCGGGGGCAGACCGAACTGTGCCTGGCCGGGTTCATGAACGCCGGCACCCCCAACTTCAAGCGCCCCGGCGGGGATCTCTTCGGCTTCGCCGGCACGGGCACCTTCGCCGAGGAGGTGGTCGTCGACGCGGGCTGCGCGGTGCCGATACCGGACGACGTGCCGTTCGACATCGCGGCCCTCATCGGCTGCGGGGTGACCACCGGACTCGGCGCCGCCCTCAACACCGCCGATCTGGAGGCCGGTTCCTCGGTCGCCGTCATCGGCTGCGGTGGCGTCGGCATCTCCGCGATCCAGGGTGCGCGGCTGAAGGGGGCCGCCGAGATCGTCGCCGTCGACCCCGTCGCCTCACGCCGCGAGTCCGCTCTCGAGTTCGGCGCGACGCAGGCCGTGTCGCCGGACGAACTGGCCGACGCCAAGCAGCAGGTCACCGGCGGCGAGGGCTTCGACTACGTCTTCGAGGTCGTGGGCCGCTCCGCCACCGCCCGCACGGCGTACGAGAACACCCGGCGCGGCGGCACCCTGGTCGTCGTCGGCGCCGGCGCCGTGGACGACTTCCTCCAGCTCAGCATGTTCGAGCTGTTCTTCGACGAGAAGCGCATCCTGCCGTCCATGTACGGCGGCGGTGACGTCCTGCGCTCCTACGAGCGGACCATCGCGCTGTGGCGGGCGGGCCGCATCGACCTCGCGGGCCTGATCACGCACCGGGTGCCGCTGACCGAGATCAACGAGGCCCTGGACCAGATGCGGACGGGCGCGGCCCTCCGTACCTGCATCGAGATCTGACCGCCGAGACCTGGGGACGCGCATGTCACTGCCACTTGAAGGGCTGTCCGCGATCGTCACCGGCGCGGGCCGGGGCCTCGGCCGGGCCGAGGCGCTTGAGCTGGCCCGGCTCGGCGCGGCCGTCGTCGTCAACGACTACGGGCAGTCCGGCCGGGACGGCTCCGGCGAGGCCTCCGCCGCGCCCGCCGAACAGGTCGCCGACGAGATCCGCGCCGCGGGCGGGAAGGCCCTCGCCCACACCGGAGACGTGGCCGACCACCAACAAGCGGAGGAACTCGTCGCGTTGGCGGTCGCGGAGTTCGGCAGGCTGGACATCCTGGTCAACAACGCGGGCATCCTGCGCGACCGCATGGTCTTCTCGATGACCGAGGACGAGTGGGACTCGGTGATCCGGGTCCACCTCAAGGGCCACTTCAACACGACCCGCTTCGCCGCCGCCCACTGGCGCGAGCGCTCCAAGGCGGTCGGCGGGCCGGTGTACGGACGGATCGTGAACACCTCCTCGGAGGCGTTCCTCGCGGGTTCCGCCGGACAGCCCAACTACGCGGCCGCGAAAGGCGGAGTCGTCGGGCTGACCACCTCCACCGCCCTCGCCCTGGCCAGGTACGGCGTGACGGCGAACGCGATCTGCCCGCGCGCCCGCACCCGTATGACCGAGGACGTCTTCGAGGGCATCGGGCGGCCGGAACAGGGCGACGAGGGCGGGGAGGGACTCGACCCGCTCGCTCCGGAGCATGTGGCCCCGCTCGTGGGCTACTTGGCCGCACCGGCCGCCGGACGCGTCAACGGTCAGCTGCTGGTCGTCCACGGCGGCATGGTCGCGATCGTCGAACGGCCGCGGGTGCAGGCCAAGTTCGACAGCAAGCAGGACACCTTCACGTACGACGAACTCGACGCCCTGCTCACCCCGCACTACGCGGATCGGCCGGCGGGCGAGACCTTCGGAGCGGTGGAGGTGCTGGGACTCCGGCGCGGCTGAGGACAGCGGCCGCGAAGGCGGGGCAGAGGCCGACTGAGGCAGGCAGGGGCGGGTGTACGGAAGGGGCCCGCGTGTCGGTCGACACGCGGGCCCCTTCCTGTGGACCGATTTCCTGTGTACGGTCAGGCAGCCGCCTCGGCGTCCTCGTTCGGCTTGCGGTGACGGCCGTGTGTGGCCGACTCCCCGTCGTGGACCGATACCGGTCCCCGGTGCCGGCCGTGGCCGGCGTCGTCCTGGGACTCGGCGGACAGCGGCTGCCTGTGCATGGTGCTTGTGTCGCTCATCGGAAGATTTCACCCCGTCAACATGATCTTTCAAACAGCCGGGCGATTTTATCCAGGCGCCCACGGGGCGAATCCAGGCGGCCACGCCAACCGGCACTACTTCGTTACAAGACGTCCCAGCGGCGCCTGTTGCAAGGGCACGGGACGCGGTGCGACAGGCACCGGGGGGCCCGGCTCCGACGGCTCGCCGGGCCACGGGGGAGACGAGGTCCCCGTCCCCGGTCCCGCCCCCGCGGCCGTACGGTCCCGGACCGGACCCCCCGGGCCCGCGTCCCCCGTCTCCCCGGCCTCCCCCGTGGCCCCTGCCTCCCCCGCTTCCCCCGTGTCTCCCGGCGCCCCGAAGGGCCCGGACAGCCGCGCCACCGCGCACGGGGTCTCGGCCGTGGCGTAGGGCAGTTGGAGCACCCCGTCCGTGGTCCACACCCCGGCCCCCGCCAACCACCCCTCGGGCGCCGCGAGTTGATGCATCCGGCGCTCGGCGGGCCGCCACACCCCCAGCCAGCTGCCGGCCGGGCCGTCGACGCGCAGCGCCACCGCGCAGCCCTCCGGCGTCAGCACCTGCCCCGGCTGGATCGCGAACGGCGTCACCGCGCAACCGGCCACCTTCAGGCACTCCGGGAAGCGCACCGGGAGCGTGCTGCCCAGGACACCCCAGCCCAGCCGGTCCTGGCCCGGCGAGGGCGCGTCCGAGCGGATCAGCAGCAGCCCGCTGTCCGCGTCGGCGAGGAGCAGCCGGTCGTCGCTGTCGGCGGCGATCTGGAGCAGCGGGGACACCTCGCCGCCCCGGTACAGGTCCACCACGACCGCCTTGGTCCGGCCGTCCACCTCCCGGTCCAGGGCCAGCATCCGTCCCGTCCGGTCCAGCCACACCCCGCCCGAGCAGCGACCCGGGATCTCGGCGACGTGCTCCGGACCGAAGGCGCCGCCCGCCACCAGCCACACGGCGCTGGAGCGCCGGCCCACGGCGAGGGCGTACGCCTTCTCCCCGCACGGCGCCGGCGGCAGCAGCCGCAGCCGGCTGCCCGGGTCAGGGCACTCGACCGCGCCCAACGGCAGCTCGCCGGTGTCGGGACCGGTCGGGTACAGCAGGGCGAAGAGGTGCCGTCCGTCGGCCAGGCGGCGGATGAGGACACGTCCGTCGCCCATCGGCTGCACCTCGGTGCCGGGCTCCTCCGGCTGGTTGCCGGGTAACGGCACGGCGTACGGCTCGGGCCCGTCCAGCGTCCAGCGCTCCGGGAACCAAGAGTCGCCGTCCAGCGCGAGGCGGGCCGCGAACGCGCCGTCCGCCGTGATGGTGCACCCCGCCCGCACGGCGTCCTGCCCGTGGTCCGCCGCAGATTCCCTCGCACAGGCCGTCATCGTCCGGTCACCTCCGGCGACGAAGGTAGTTTTCGCACGCACAGGCGGGGGACCGGCAGGCGGCCACTTCACACATAAGGATGGCCCAGGAACGATTCGCCTGAGGAAACCGGGGCGGCTGTGCTGGCCGGGGCCGACCGGCGGGAGACGGTGCAGCGGCGGTGCGGTCGCGGAGAACGGCCAGGTAGCCTTTCACCCGTGCCCCGTCTGTCTGAAGTCATCACCGCGCTGGAGAACCTGTGGCCCGCCGAGCGGGCCGAGTCCTGGGACGCGGTCGGCACCGTCGTGGGCGACCCCGGTCAGGAGGTCTCCCGGGTCCTGTTCGCCGTCGACCCGGTCCAGGAGATCGTCGACGAGGCGGTGAAACTGGGCGCCGACCTGCTCGTCACCCACCACCCGCTGTACCTGCGCGGTACGACCACGGTCGCGGCCTCCACCTTCAAGGGCCGCGTGGTCCACACCCTGATCAAGCACGACATCGCGCTGCACGTCGCCCACACCAACGCCGACTCGGCCGACCCGGGTGTCTCCGACGCGCTCGCCGGTGCCCTGGACCTGCGCGTCGTACGGCCGCTGGTGCCGGACGCCACCGACCCCCAGGGCCGCCGGGGCCTCGGCCGGATCTGCGAACTCGATCACCCGCTGACCGTGCGGGAGTTCACCGCGCGCGTCGCCGAGCGGCTGCCCGCCACCGCGCAGGGCATCCGCGTCGCCGGCGACCCCGAGGCGGTCGTCCGCACGGTCGCCGTGAGCGGCGGCTCCGGCGACAGTCTCTTCGACCACGTACGGGCGGCCGGCGTCGACGCCTTCCTGACCGCCGACCTGCGCCACCACCCCGTGTCCGAGTTCACGGCGGCCGGCGGACGCACTCCTCTCGCGCTGCTCGACGCGGCGCACTGGGCCACCGAGTGGCCCTGGTGCGAGCTGGCCGCCGCCCAGCTCGACGAGATCTCCGACCGGAGCGGATGGGGCCTTCGCGTCCACGTCTCCAAGACGGTCACCGACCCCTGGACCGCCCACGCGGCGTCCAATCCGATTCCTAGCGCAACGGGAGCCCCCAACTGAACGCCGAGCCCGCCGACCAGATCCGCCTCCTCGACGTCCAGGCACTCGACGTCCGCCTCCAGCAGCTCGCGCACAAGCGCAGGTCGCTGCCCGAGCACGCCGAGATCGACTCGCTGACCAAGGATCTGACCCAGCTGCGCGACCTCCTGGTGGCCGCCCAGACCGAGGAGAGCGACACCGCCCGCGAGCAGACCAAGGCCGAGCAGGACGTGGACCAGGTGCGCCAGCGCGCCGCCCGCGACCAGCAGCGCCTGGACTCCGGTGCCGTCTCCTCCCCGAAGGACCTGGAAAACCTCCAGCGCGAGATCGCCTCCCTCGCCAAGCGGCAGGGCGACCTCGAGGACGTCGTCCTGGAGGTCATGGAGCGCCGCGAGTCCGCGCAGGAGCGGGCCGCCGAGCTGACCGAGCGGGTCGGCTCCGTCCAGGGCAGGATCGACGACGCGACCGCCCGCCGGGACGCGGCCTTCGAGTCGCTGGACGGCGAGGCGGCCTCGGTGACGAAGGAGCGCGAGGTCATCGCCGCCGTCATCCCCGCGGACCTGCTGAAGCTGTACGAGAAGCTGCGCGCGCAGCAGGGTGGCGTCGGCGCGGCCAAGCTGTACCAGCGCAGCTGCCAGGGCTGCCGCCAGGAGCTGGCGATCACCGACTTCAACGAGATCCGCTCGGCCCCGCGTGACAAGGTCGTCCGCTGCGAGAACTGCGGCCGCATCCTGGTGCGCACCTCCGAGTCCGGCCTGTAAGGGACATACGCGGTGCGGGAGTTCATCGTCGAGGCCGACGGCGGGTCACGGGGCAACCCGGGGCCCGCGGGCTACGGTTCCGTGGTGCTCGACGCGGCGACGGGGGAGACCCTCGCGGAGGCCGCCGAGTACATCGGCGTCACCACGAACAACGTGGCCGAGTACCGGGGCCTGCTGGCCGGCCTCCGCGCCGCCCACGACCTGGACCCCTCCGCCCAGGTCCACGTCCGGATGGACTCCAAGCTCGTCGTCGAGCAGATGTCGGGCCGCTGGAAGATCAAACACCCCGCCATGAAGCCCCTGGCGACCGAGGCGAGCCGGGTCTTCCCGCCGTCCCGGGTGACCTACGAGTGGATCCCCCGCGAGCGCAACAAGCACGCGGACCGCCTGGCCAACGAGGCGATGGACGCGGGCAGGCGCGGCGAACAGTGGTCGGCCTCGACATCGACGGCGGAACTGGACACGGCGGCGGGGAGGGCGGCGGTCACGGCGAAGCCGACGGCCGTCACCGAGCCCTCCGGCCCGCCCGGGGACGCGGCCGCGGGTGCGGCGCGGGCACGTGCGGCACTGGCGGAGGGGCGCTCGACGAGGCTCCCGGATACCACCGCCGGCCGCCTCGGCTCCCCGGGGACCTCGGCCGCGTCCAGTGCCCCGGAACCCTCGGCCGCGTCCACCCCTGCCGACGTTCCGGCGGAGCCCGACACTTCCCCGACCGCTTCCGCCGAGCGCGACGAACCGGCGCGGACCGCGGGCGACGCAGCCCTGCGGGCCGGGTCCGGGGCCGAAGCCGATGCTGATGCCGTATCCCCTGGTGAGCCACTCGTAGCGGCTCCCGGCGCGGAGGCCGCGTCGCGCTCCGAGGCGGATACCCAGTCACAGGCCGATGTACGTGCCGCACGCGCCGTCGCCGCGCCCAGTGCGGGCTGGGCTCCGGCCGACCTGGGCGCACCCGCGACCTTCGTCCTGCTCCGGCACGGTGAGACACCCCTGACACCCCAGAAGCGGTTCTCCGGCAGCGGCGGCTCCGATCCCTCCCTGTCGGCCGTCGGCCGGGAGCAGGCCGAGCGGGTCGCGGCGGCGCTGGCCCGGCGTGGCACGATCCAGGCCATCGTGTCGTCGCCCCTCGCCAGGACCCGGGAGACGGCGGCCGCGGTCGCCGACCGACTCGGTCTCGAGGTGGTCGTCGAGGACGGCCTGCGCGAAACCGACTTCGGGGCCTGGGAAGGGCTCACCTTCGGAGAGGTGCGCGACCGCTACCCGGAGGACCTGAACGCCTGGCTGGCCGACCCGGAGGCCGAACCGACAGGCGGCGGCGAGAGCTTCGCCGCCACCGCCACCCGGATCGCCGCCACGCGCGACAGGCTGGTGGCCGCGTACGCGGGCCGCACGGTCCTGCTCGTCACGCACGTGACGCCGATCAAGACGTTCGTACGGCTCGCCCTCGGCGCCCCGCCCGAGTCCCTGTTCCGCATGGAACTCTCGGCCGCCGCCCTGTCGGCCGTGGCCTACTACTCGGACGGCAACGCGAGCGTCCGCCTCCTCAACGACACGTCACACCTGCGCTGACGGCGGTGCCCCTTGGGCCGCGCCCCGCGACTACGCGTCACGTCTCCCCGAGTGCCGCTGCCGCGCGGGCCGGCCGTTCGACGCGGAGTCGGGCCCGCGATTACGCGTCACGCCTCCCCGAGTGCCGCCGCCGCGCGGGCCGGCCGTTCGACGCGGAGCCGCGCCCGCACCTACGCGTCGGACCGCCCCAGTGCCGCCGCCGCGCGGGCCAGTCGTTCGACGCGGGCCCAGTCCCCGGCCGCGATCGCGTCGTCGGGGAGCATCCAGGTGCCGCCGACGCATCCGACGTTGGGCAGTGCCAGGTAGTCCGGAGCGTTGGCGGGCCCGATGCCGCCGGTGGGGCAGAAGCGGGCCTGGGGGAGCGGTCCGGACAGGGACCTCAGATACGCCGTCCCGCCCGCGGCCTCGGCCGGGAAGAACTTCATCTCCCGCACCCCGCGCTCAAGGAGCGCCACCACCTCGGAAGCGGTCGACACCCCCGGCAGGAACGGCACCCCCGACGCCCGCATCGCCGTCAGAAGTACGTCCGTCCAGCCCGGGCTGACCAGGAACCGCGCCCCGGCGGCCACCACCTCGGTGACCTGTGAGGGCGTGAGCAGGGTCCCCGCGCCGACCATCGCCTCCGGCACCTCACCGGCGATCGCCCGGATCGCGTCGAGCGCGGCGGGCGTCCGCAACGTCACCTCGATCGCGGGCAGCCCGCCGGCGACCAGGGCCCGGGCGAGCGGTACGGCGTCGGAGGCGTCCTCGACCACGACCACGGGCACGACGGGCGCGAGGTCCAGCACCGAGACGTTCCGGGCACGCGGAGCGGAGGGCAGGGGTGAGGTCATGACCTCATCGTGCCCGGGGTGTGCAGCACACGCAATGAGCGTTGCGCATGCTGCAACAGGCGGTCAGGGGCGCCTCAGTGGATCTCCGTCACCAGCACGTCGAGCGACCACGCCTGCCCCGACCGCGCGGGCGCCTGGGCCTCCACGACATGTCCGAGACCGCGCAGCGCCTCCACCAGCTCGGCCGGGTTCTGGGGCACGGCCGGCGCCGACAGCAGGCTGCGCACGATCCTTCCCTTCGTCGCCTTGTTGAAGTGGCTGACGACCTTGCGGGTCGGCGCGTGCAGCACCCGAACGGTCGCCGTCCGCCCGGCCACCTCGCCCTTCGGCTTCCACGCTGCCGCGTACGCGGACGACCGCAGGTCCAGCACCAGCCCGCGCCCCGCCACCTCCGGCAGCGCCTCCGCCATCGGCGCCCGCCAGTGCGTACCCAGCGCCCCGAGACCGGGCAGCCGTACGCCCATCGAGCAGCGGTAGGAGGGGATCCGGTCGGTCACCCGGACCGCGCCCCACAACCCCGAGAACACGAGCAGCGACCGGGCCGCCCGCCGCTTCGCGGCCGTGTCCAGCGAGGCCAGGTCGAGGGCGTCGTACAGCACCCCCGTGTAGATCTCCCCGGCCGGCCGGGTGCCCGCCGTCCGCAGCGCGGTGTTCTTCGCGACCTCACCGCGCAGCCCCTCGCTCAGCCCGAGCACCTCGCACGCCTTGTCCTCGTCACCGGCGCACAGCTCGACCAGTTCCTCGACCACGGCCTCGCGGGCCTCGTGGAGCCCCGGCAGCGACAGCGACTCCAGCTTCAGCGGGGCGCCGCGGCCGGAGGATGCCTTGCCCTCGGAGGGCGGCAGCAGGACAAGCACGGAGGATCTCCTTCGGTTCGAACTCCGGAACAGCGTACGGCGCACCCGGACCGCCCCCGGAACCACGAGGTGCGCTTCGCTTCCGCGCGCGCTCTCGGCCGTGCCCGTGTGCCACGATCGAGGGAACGAATCCGATCTCTCGGACAGGTGATCTCCCGATGTCCCACTCTGGCGAGCGACCGAAGGAGGGGCGTGACATGACTGCCATGGCCCACGAGCCGCTCACCCAGGCGGAAGTCCTGCTGGAGGGCTTCCTCGCGCTCGACACCCCAGAGGGTTTCCGGGCCGAGCTGATCGACGGAGAGATCGTTGTGACACCGCCGCCGGACGGGGACCACGAGGACTACATCAACCTGATCATGAAGCAGGTGATCAGGCACTCCCGGACCGACATGGATTTCTCCGGAAACAAAGGGTTGAAGCTGCGGAGCGGGGGCGGCTGCCCGAAGAATCACCTGCTGGAGGTGACCTCCACGAAACCCCAGGCCGACCGCGAGGCCAAACGCCGCTGCTACGCCCGCGGCGGGATTCCGCTCTACCTCCTCGTGGACCGGGAGGCATCCCAGATCACGCTGTTCGGCACCCCGGAGGAGGACGACTACCGCCAGCACTGCACCCTCCCCTTCGGCAAGGCCCTCCCCCTCCCCGAGCCGTTCGCGTTCGACCTGGACACGTCGGACTTTTGCTGAGCTCGTCCGCGTTACCTCCCCAGGGACACACAAGGGGGAGTCACGTGGGCGAACAGGCACTGTGGACGAGGGCGCGGCTCGGCCGCTGCGGGCCCCCGCTCGATCTCCTGACCGCCCGCTTCGACCGGCACGTCTACGCCCCGCACGCCCACGAGGAGTTCACGATCGGGGTCTGCGTCGGCGGCTCCGAGATCATCGACTACCGGGGCGGCCACATCCGCACCGGCCCGGGCTCCATCGTCGTACTGGCCCCCGGCGAGATGCACACCGGTGGCCCCGGCACCACCACCGACGGCTACGCCTACCGCGCCGTGTACGCGGCCCCCGGCCTGCTCACCGAGGGCGTCCTCGACGGCCTCCCGCACTTCCGCGAGCCGCTCCTCGACGACCCCGAACTCGCCGCCGCCCTGCGCCGCACGCACGCCGAACTCAGCGCCTGCCCGGACCCGTTGGAGACCGAGTCCCGCCTCCCGTGGCTGCTCACGGCCCTCGCCCGCCGCCACTCCACGGCCCGCGCGACTCCCGACACGATCCCGGGCGCGGACCGGCTGGCCCACGCCGTCCGCGACCGCCTCGCCGACGAACTCCTCGCCCCGCCCTCCCTCTCCGACCTGGCCGCGGACCTGGGCCTGTCCCGCTACCAACTCCTGCGCGCCTTCCGTACGACGATGGGTGTCCCGCCGTACGCCTGGCTCGCCCAGTACCGCGTCAACCGGGCCCGCGGTCTGCTCGAGGCCGGCCTGCGCCCCGCCGAGGTCGCCTCCCTCGTGGGCTTCGCCGACCAGGCACACCTCACCCGCTGGTTCCGCCGCGTCCTGGGCGTGACCCCGGCGGCGTACCGCAACAGCGTTCAAGACGCCGGCTGACACGGCGGCCGACACTGCTCACATGACTGCACGCGGCTGGTTCCTGTTCTCCCTGATGGGAGTGGTCTGGGGCATCCCCTACCTGCTGATCAAGGTGGCGGTGGACGCCCCGCTGTCCCCCTCCGTGGTGGTGTTCACGCGCTGTGCGCTGGGTGCCGCGCTATTGCTCCCCTTCGCCCTCCGACAGGGCGGCCTGATCCGGACCGTACGGGCGCACTGGGCGCCCATGCTGGCCTTCGCGTGCATCGAGATCATCGGCCCCTGGTTCACGCTCACGGACGCCGAACGCCACCTGTCCAGCTCGACGGCCGGCCTGCTGATCGCGGGCGTGCCGATCGTCGGCGTGGCCCTGGCCCGCTTCTTCGGCGACACCGAACGCCTGGGCGTACGGCGGCTGACGGGCCTCGCCCTCGGCCTGGCGGGCGTCGGCGTCCTCACGGTCCCGCACCTGACGGGCGGCGACGCCCGCTCGATGGCGGAGGTGCTGCTGACGGTCGTGGGCTACGCCACGGCCCCGCTGATCGCGGCCCGCCACCTGAAGGACGTCCCGACCCTCCAGCTCACGGCCCCCTGCCTCCTGCTGGCGGCCCTGGTCTACGCCCCCGCGGCAGCCGTGACCCGACCCTCCGAGCTGCCGTCGACCGAGGTCCTGGCGGCCCTCGCCGCGCTGGGCGTCATCTGCACGGCGGTCGCCTTCGTGGCCTTCCTGGAGCTGATCAAGGAAGCGGGCCCGACCCGGGCGACAGTGATCACGTACGTCAATCCGGCGGTCGCGGTGGCAGCAGGCGCGGTGTTCCTGGACGAACCGTTCACCACCGGCATCACGGTCGCCTTCACTCTGATCCTGGCGGGCTCGGTCCTGGCGACGGCGGGCCGGGCGGACCGTGCAGACTCCCCCGGTGGGATGCCGACACCGCCGCATGGCCCGGGGCGCTCCGAGCCACGCGGCGTACGAGTCCGGCTCCGCCGCGGCGGCCCGGACCCCCGGCCGGAACGAGGCGAGGTCCACGCCGGGTAACATGGCCGACACGGCAGACGAGCCGGGCGGACGGCCGCGTGGAGCCCCCAGGGGCTTCCCGAGGAACGTCCGGGCTCCACAGGGCAGGGTGGTGGCTAACGGCCACCCGGGGTGACCCGCGGGACAGTGCCACAGAAAACAGACCGCCGGAGACCTCGGTCCTCGGTAAGGGTGAAACGGTGGTGTAAGAGACCACCAGTGCCCAGGGTGACCTGGGCAGCTAGGTAAACCCCACCCGGAGCAAGGTCAAAAGGAGCGCTGCAAAAGGTGCTCTGCGCGGACGTTCGAGGGCTGCCCGCCCGAGTCCGCGGGTAGACCGCACGAGGCCGGCGGCAACGCCGGCCCTAGATGGATGGCCGTCTCCCCGGCCGCCGCGAGGCGACCGGGCGACAGAACCCGGCGTACAGCCCGACTCGTCTGCCGCTGCCTGCGGCTTCGCCTTGGAAAGAGTCTCTGACCTACGTCGAAGGGCCTTTCCGATCTTTTGGGGGCTTGCTGCGTTACGCGGAGGAAAGTCCCTTGGAAGTCCCTCAGACAGGGCTGAAAGTCCCTGGCGCAGAGACGCGGGGGACACCTCTGACCTGGGCCAGATCATAGTTCCGTCGATCTTGGTGTGGGTCTCTGCGATGGTGGCGTGAGGTGGGAAGCGGCGTCCGTTGCATTATGGGCCCCCGAAGGCGGCGGTTAGGGACGGCGGACAGTGGATCGTTTTCTCAGAGGTGTTGCGAGCTTTCTGTCATGCGCATAGCGAAACATCCCTTCGATACGGCGTATTGATCTTGGTGGATAACTCGGGTTGTGGATAACCCGTGCTGAACACCTTCCGCTTGCCGCGTGGGGCCAGGCCCACGGCACGCCGCAGTTACTGCTCAGCGGACCGCGTGCGGAGGCGGTGTTGGACGCGGAACTGGCCCCGACCATGGAGGCATTGGGAATCGCCCTGCACGAGGAGGCGGCACTCGACCTGCTCTTGGAGGATCTCGGCTGAGGTAGGGGCGGTTGTGGCTCAGTGCGGGGATGCACACGGACATGACGTTGCATCCCTAGCACGGCGGCCTGTATGAACTCGCCCGTGCTCAACGCGGTGTCGTGGCGCGCGAACTGCTCACGACGATGAGGGTTCTGCTGATGGCTGCGGCTTTGTCTTACGGCCCCCCTGGGCCCCATCGCCCCGGCACCGGCGCGGCGCCCTGAGTGCACACCACGATCAGGTGAATTCCCCGCTTGAGGAAACCGTGCGAGATCTGAGCGAGTCACACACCTCGCATCACACGACCTTTGCCTCAAGGGGGACCATGAATCAGCAGCAGTACCCGCCGTAGCAGCCCGGTTGGGGCGGCCACCAAACAGCCCAGAGGGCAGCCAGTGATCACGCCATCCCGGCGCCACCGGCTGAGCACCTTCGCGTCCACCGAACTACACGAGTTCCGGCACCTCGGCCCGGGATGCCGGATGAATAAGCGACCGCAGCTTCTCGCGGGTCTCCGCGTCCGTCGAGTAGAGGATTGTCCCCACCATTCCCCGGGTCAGGAGCACCTTGTACGTGTTGCGGATGAGGCGGTCGACGTCGTCGTCCGGAGTGGCCTTCGTGAAAGACGGGTCCTTCGACGCCGAGCGGTCCACGACCCAGCGGTCCGTTCGCCAGACCAGATCGGGGCCGATGATCACGCCCGACCAGTCGTACTCGAAACCCTGCGCGGTGTAGACGCAGCCGACCTGGCCGAAGCCGGCCGGGTCGGTGGCCCAGAGGGGCGCAGGTGGTGCCCCGAGGGCGGATCGGTCGCCGTAGAGGTTCCAGGGGCGGGACCATTGGCCGACCACGACGTCTTCGGGGAGTGTCGTCATGTCGGGCGTGATCTTCGTGGTCCATTTCCAGCAGTAGCCGGCCGACATGCGGGCGCCGTAGCCCTCCTCCCGGCGGGCGACGAGGAAGTCCTCAAGCTCCTGTGGGGTCTCGGCGGTCAGTAGTTGCAGTTTGCCGTCGGGCCCCCACAAGCTGGGCGTGCCGTCGTCCAGGCCGAGCAGGTCGATGACCCACTTCTCGTACGCGTCGCTGCCGCCGCACCGGAACTGGCCGTCCAGTTCCACCACCGTGCAGTCGAGGCCCTGCGCGGCGGCGGCCCGTTCGATCTCCTGCCTGGTTCCCATCTCGCCGGGGCGCACCACCTGGTGCTGGTCGAGCAGGAACACGGGGACCCGGGCCGCGTCGATCAGTTCCGCCACCTGGGGTCGTCCAGTACGGAGCGCCGCCTTCGTGTAGCGGTTGGCGGAGGTCTTCCGCAGCCGGTGGGCCTCGTCGCAGATCAGCACGTCGAGGTCGTTGGGCTCGGCGTCCATGAAGCTGTTGAAGTACATGAACAGCTGCTGCACTTCACGCTTCTTGTGACCTGCGACCCTGCGCATCGTCTTGGTGAACGACGCGGATCCAGTCGCGTGTAGCGCGGGTACTCCGCGGCGGTACAGCTCACCCAGGACCGACAGAGCGATGACGCTCTTGCCGGATCCGGGACCGCCGGTCACCAGGATCACCTGCTTGTGGTTGCCGCGCTTGGCCTTGCGGACGGCGGACATCACCTTCTCGTACGCGACCCGCTGCTCGGCGATGAGCACGAACTGCTCTCGGTCGCGGATCTCGGCTGCCGCTACCGACATCAGCTGCTTCGACGGCCGTACCTTGGCGTCGAGCAGTACGTCGGCCACGTGTGCGCCGGGCTTCGCGGCAAGCCGCGAGCGCAGGAAGTCGAGGAAGGCGCCGCGCTGTTCCCCGGTGTACATCCGTCCGTACTGGTTCTCCTCGACGTTCCTCAGCCCCGCGATTTGGAACTCGGTCGCGTTGTGCAGGAACGCCACGCCAGCCAGGGAGTTGGGCATTCGCTCCAGCGCACCGTTGAACGACTGGAGATACTCGCAGTAGCCCCGTACCTGCTCGATCGGGTTGAGGACGGGCTGCGCGTACGCGTCGATCCGGCACAGCAGCGGCTCGTCCTCCTCCGGGTAGGCCGCGCTCCACTGCTTGAGTTCGACTACGACGTACGACGGCTCGCCGGTGGTCGGGTGCACACCGGCGAGTACGGCGTCCGCGCGCTTGCTGGTCAGGGGCAGGCTGTACTCGACGAGGACCTCCACCTCGTCGAGCCCGGCCTCGATGAGCGCGTTGACGAGGGCGGGGAGGCTGCGCTCCCAGGACCGTATCTCCGCTTGTGCAGGCCTCCGGCCGTGCTGGTGACGGAAGTTCTGGGTCAGATGCAGCGCCAGCGCCCCTTCGAGGATGCGGGCGGCCACGGACGCCGCGGACACGGAACAGCAAGAAAAAGCCCCCATGCAGCACGAAGAAGACTCGTGCGGGTGGGGGCATGTCCTGTGCTGTCCGCCGCGTAGGCGGATCAGGAAGCCCGTCGGGCCGCTGAGATGTTGCTCGCCATCCTAGGTGAGCGAGTCGATCACGGGGAGGGGGCGGGGGAGGGGTCGGTCAGGTGGAGTTTCGCTCGCCGAGCGCCGCTCGTAGCCAGTCCAGTGACCCCGTGTCCAGGACGGTCGTCGTCCTCAGTGACCAACAGCGCGAGGTCGTCGGCGGTGAGGCGCTGGACCGAATCAGCGGATCCGGTCACCGTGAACCGGATGCCGTCGGCCGTCAGCCGGGAACGGACGTTACCGCCCTCGTCCTCAGATGTCCAGCGGAATCGCTCGGAGACCCTGCCCTCGGAGGCGAGCACCCGGTACGCGTTGGACACCCCCGGCGTTCCCGCCAGGTGTGCACATGAGGGAGCGCCGCGAGCACCTGGTGCGCCAGGGCATCCGGGCGCAGCGCGAGGCCCATGGTGGCTGCGCGTTGCTGGTGCGGTCTGTTGCGATCCTGCCGAACCCGATCAGTTCGTTCGCGTCTCGCGCGACTACGGCGAGCGCGTACTCGCCGCGCGGCTCCTCGGTTGCGGCACCGATGGACCGAGCCACGATGTGGCCAACCTGCTCGCGGGTCCGCGGCTCGAACAACAGGTGCTCCGTCGCTTCCTGATTGCCGTAGATCGCGAAGACTCCGTCCACATCATCGACGGTGAGTTCGCGGAGGCCGAGACGCTGGCTGGAACGCTGGACCGGGTACATGCCAGGCACCCTACCGCTGTGTCCCGCCGGGGAGTGATGGTCGGCGGGGCGGGTAAACCGTCAGCTCTTCCCGCAGGTCACGGGCCGTGAGAGCGGTGCGCGCGCCGCTCGTCGTCAGGGCCTGGCGGACGCGCAGGGCAGAGACGACGATGCCGTTGTTCCTTAGTTGGCCGGGAGGTCCAACGCTTGCGCGCCGACCAGATCGCCATAACGCCCAGTTGGAGTTCGCCGAGTCGCAGGGATGCCAGCCTTGCCCGTCATGGAACGTTGGGCCACGCGGTGTCTCCAACCTGCGGTGGCGAGACACCGGGTGGCGGAAGACGCTCAACCGAGGGTAACCGTCGCGAAGGGTTTCCACTCGTACATCTTGTTGTCCCGGTGGATCACGATGAGCTCCGCGGTGGAAATCCGCGCCCGCGCCGGCGTGAGGGCAAGGCCAGCGAGGACCTGCGCGATCGGCTCGGCTGGACCGTCCGCGGCGCTGTAGGCCACGGAGACGTGCGGGGTGAAACCCTCGGCGTTCTCCGGGACCTCGTCAAGAACGTCCCCGATGGCTTCCCGGATGGTGTTTCGGACGGTCCGAACAGGGCCATCCGGGTGGACATGCAGGAGCACCGCCTCGGGGTCCAGCACCTCTGGTCCGATCTGGACGTCGAAGGCGGGAATGGCTGCCAGTCGTGCATGGGCTGCATCCACGATGGCGTTTAGGTCCTGCTCCTTGGTCTCACCCACGAAGCCGATGCCCTGCATGGTTAGGTGCAGCCATCGGTCGGGGATTGGGGTGAGGGCATCTCCCAGAGGTGCGAGCGCGGAGCGGTACTCGGCAGCAAGCCGGTGTACATCGTCCTGGCCGTCGAACGTCAGATGCCATGTATAAAAGCGGCGCCCCACATTCCAACCGGGCCGCCACCACCAATGGTTCCGCATGGTCTCGGTCTGAGTCGTCATAGTCCGGATCAAATCAGGAGGAGCCGTTCCTTGGCGAGAGCGCAAGGTGTCGTGGCACGGAGTCTACGCAGAACTCTTCGATGGCTTGCCGTAGCCCGATTGCCGCAGTGCCGCCAGCTTGAGATCGGGTGATGCCGGAGCACAATTCGCCGAGTCGGCGGGTGACGGGTGCCAGGCGCTGATCGGGTGGAAGCGCCAGGACGGGCGTGAGAGCTTCGAGGGCGCCCTCTGCTTCGCCAGCTGCGAGATGTGCTGAGGCCTGGCTGATATGGATCTGAGCTTCCGTGCCGTATGCCCTGACCGGCTGCACAGTCAGAAGCGTGAGGGCGTTATCCGCAGATCGCAAGGCGTCGGCAGGGCGGCCGAGACGCAGCTGCACTGCCGCCGCGTAATTCTCCTGCCGAGCGGGCTGACAGGCGAAGATGCCCCCGACAGCGTCCTCGCCGCTCATCGCGGTGCGTGCGTCATTGGCCCGGGTCAGCGCCGCCAAGGCCTCGTTTGGAGCTCCCAGTTCGGACCATGCGTCGGCTTCCTGGCAGGCGAGTAGCACCGCGACCGTTCCCGTGGTGCGGTAGTTGGTGCCGCGTCGGGCGAAGTTGATCGCGTCGCGAAGGCGTCCGTCCCAGAAGGCCACCTTGGAACGAGTCGACAGCACCCAGGCGCGCAGGTCGTTGTGCCCGGCCAGTTCCGCGCACAGCCATGCTGTGCGGCCCTGGGTTTCCGCATCGGGCAGCTGCCCCAAGTCGGAGGACATCCACGCCAGGAGCCCGCACAGGTAGCCGGCCGCGACGTACAGGTCTGCCGACTGACCGGGGTATTGATGGCCTTCCAGGAGAGCGAAGACGCGGTCGCGTAATGCCCGCGTGCGGACAAAGAGTGTGACTGGGTCTGAAGTGAGGTAGTCCGATGCGAGTGCCCGCGTCTCGGCCATTAGTTGCTCAAGGGCTATGTCACCGACGTTCGAAGCCTCAACCCATTGCGCCCACGTCGCGGACTCGTCGGCGGCGACACGCACCAAATCGGTTCCAGTCGGCTCGGGCGTAGCGAACATGGGCGACGGCGTGGCGGGCGGGGACGGAGGCTCGCTGGTTGGCGGACGATGGATGAGCAGGCGAAGGTCTGCCTCGGGTAGCGCCCGCCTGTCCTCCAGATCCAGCAGGTCCTCCACGCGGCACGCGAAGGCTTCCGCCATGGCCATCAAGACCGGGAGGCTGGGACGGCGTGAGGAAGGACCAGGCCACTTCTCCCACTTGCCCACAAGGGACGCGTCCGCAGCGACAGACTCGCCCGGATGCCTGGTACTTGCCTGGGTGATCCGATCAGAGGCCTCTTGAAGCGTCCAGCCGTGTGCATGCCGCCACGCTTCCCTGGGCCGCATCCGGAAGCGGGTGCGCATCTCGATGGCGATGTTAGCCATGGTGCATTCAGCGGCGGTCATGTCTTGACGGAGGGCATCCCGGTCTGCCTTGGTGCCGGGCTTCGAAGGGGCGTTCATCGGCGTGCTCCCAGTCGGGTGTTGTGATCTCACGGTAGCCGCGGTCGTAGCTCGACCGGATGACTGCGACCTGGATGACCGGGGATTCGCAGCCCAACGAACCGTCCATAAAAGCTGGTTCCTCCTGGTCAGCGCAGCGGCCGGTGTCCAGAAAAGTTGGACACGGGCGCCCGTGACGCCAACTGCCCAGTTTGGAACGGTAGAGGGACACCGCAACCACCACCGTCGAGGACACAGATGGCAGCAGGACAGAGTCAGGACTCCCGGTTAGGCGCCGCAATGTTGCATGGCCGGGACTCACGCGTGACGCACATGGTGAGCGCCGCTCTCGCTTTTCCCCCGGCGGGCGCACGCACAATAGAGGCTCCGTCCCTCGACGCCGAGCCGACGAGTCTTCGAGCAGTTGGTTCCGACGCGCAGCCCCCTCCTGTCCGCCCGCAGACCTGGACGCGCAGCTGGTCCATGGAGGCTTGCGTCCCCCGGCTCGCTCGCCTGCACGCCCGTACCCGCCTGGGCATGATGGGCTGGTCGGGGACACAAGAGGCCGCCGTACGGGTCATCACGGAGATCGTCCGGAACGCTGTCCAGCACGTCGGCAGAGGCATGGTCACCTTGACCATGCACGTTGACGAGGACGACGTGCTGCTCCTTGACGTGACAGACCCGTGCCCCGGGCGCGATGGCCTCGACGAAGCCCTTGCCGGAAGAGACAGGACGGGGTTGTGGCTCGTGCGACAACTGGGCGGCGAGGTCGCCTGGTTCCCCGCAGAGTCCGGCAGCGGCAAGACCATCCGGGTCCGAATGCGGCCTGGCAAGCACAGCCCGACGTTCCCGACCGTCGAGGCCCCTGAGCGGCCGCCGGGCCGCAGCCGCCTACCTCCCCAAGGTCTGTGCCCGACTGTCGCCCGGCGGTCTTCCAACCCCCACACGAGGCGTTGATGTCCCTCTTACGTGCTCAAGGCACGCCAGCTCTTCACCCTGCTCACCACCAGCTCCACAACGCGGGGTGCTCCGATGGTGAGCAGTGACATGCCCCTGACCCCTCATCCTGCGGGATACGACGAAGGCTTGCGCCTGGCTCTGGAAGACCTCCTGCTCGACCGGTGGCTCTCAACCAAGGCTCTGCTCGCCAACACCCGCAGTTGGGCGCTGCGCACGTCCCGCAGTCAGGTCCTGGCGGCCGGCGCCGCCAAAGGTGACGCCATCGCGGCCTGGTGCGCAGAGGAACCCGGAGACGCGAACGCCCTGATGATGCGGGCCCGCGTCATGACCCACCGGGTTGTGGGCGCTCACCGCAGCACGGCAGACCGTCACACCCTGCTCCCCAGGGTCAGCGCCGCGCGGGCTGCATGCGGGGACGCCGCACGCCGCTGGCCGGCTGACCCCGTTCCGTGGGTGTGCCTGCTGGCGCTCGCCCAGTTGGACATCGACCACAGGCACTGGCACTCCGTTGACCACTGGGCGAATCCCACAGAGGCCATGCTGCCGCGGGGGCCGTGGCCGCTGCTGTGGCAGGTAGACCGGCGGGACTGGTCCAACAGGGAGGCGTATCACCGGATGCTCCAGTGCTTCCAGGCCCGCGGCAATGGAGCCGTGGACTTCACACGCTGGGTGGCCTCCCAGGCGAAGCCGGGAGCCGTACTGCTGAATCTGCCCTTGTACGCCTACGTCGAGGACTACCGGCTACGAACGGCAGGTGGACAGGTCGCCAGCACGCTCGGGTACTGGACCAACGACCAGGTCCGGTACTACGTCGAGCTGGCGAGAGACGGATGGTTCGCCTACGTCACCGACATGAGCACCTGCTCCCTGCTGGATCTTAACTATCTGGCCTACACGCTGACTGCCTGTGGCCTGCCCGGCGCGGCAGAAGTGTTCGAAACGATCGGCCCGTTCGCCACCCCCGCGCCATGGCAGCACGTCAGCGAAAGCCGATGGTGGCAGGACGACTTCCTGCAGGCGCGCAACTACGCGATGAAGCGCGAGCGGTACCGCAGATGAGTCGAGCACCCCAACCGCGAGGCGGTTCCCAGCGCCACCCCGTCCCTGTTTCCCTTTCGACCCAGAGGATTCTTTCGGTGTCTCCGAGAAGTGCCGCCCACCGGCTGGTGGACGACGATGCCGTCCTGACCGGGCTCGGCTACCAGACCGTACTGGCGCGCCGTATGGGCCCGTTCGGCAACTTCGCGATCTCGTTTTCCGTCATCAGCATCCTGTCCGGATGCATGACTCTCTACAGCTTCGGCCTGAACACTGGCGGACCGGCCGTGATCATGTGGGGCTGGGTCGGCGTCGGTCTGATGGTCTTGCTGCTCGGTATGTCGTTAGCCGAGGTGACCTCCGCCTACCCCACCTCGGGCGGCCTGTACTACATGGCGCACCGGCTCGGCGGGCCCCGCTGGGCCTGGGTAACCGGCTGGCTGAACCTGCTCGGGCTGCTTGGTGCCATCGCCGGCATCGACTACGGCGCTGCCACGTTCGTCGGCGCGTTCTCCAACCTCCAGTGGGGCTTCACGCCGACACCCGAGAAGACCATGATGATCTTCGCCGGGATCTTGCTGCTGCACGCCCTGCTGAACGTGGCCGGCGTCCGCCTGGTCAGCCTCCTGAACTCGGTCTCGGTGTGGTGGCACCTCGTCGGCGTCGCAGTCATCGTCGGCGTCCTGATCCTCGCTTCGGCCGATCACCAGAGCGCCAACTTCGTGTTCACCACGTTCAACAACGACACCGGCTTCAGCAACGGCCTGTACGTGACCGCAATCGGGCTGCTGCTGGCGCAGTACACCTTCTGCGGCTACGACGCCTCCTCCCACCTGTCCGAGGAGACCACGCAGGCCCAGATATCGGCGCCGAGGGGGATCGTCCGCTCGATCTGGGTCTCATGGATCGCCGGGTTCATCCTGCTGGCTGGGCTCACGTTCTCCATCCAGGACTACGCGGGCACGCGGAGCAGCGCCACCGGCGTGCCGCCCGCCCAGATCTTCCTTGACGTCGTCGGCCATTCCGGCGCCAAGGCCCTGCTGCTGATCGTGATCGTGGCCCAGCTGTTCTGCGGCAACGCAGAGACCGCCGCTGCCTCCCGCATGGTGTTCGCGTTCTCCCGCGACGGGGCGGTTCCGTTCGCTGCCACCTGGCGCCACGTGAGCACCCGCACGAAGACGCCGGTTGCCGCCGTGTGGCTGTCGGTAGGAGTCGCGCTCCTCCTGGCGGCACCGTCGCTGTACTCGCCGACCGCGTACGCCGCAGTCACGGCCATCAACGTCATCGGCATCACCCCCGCCTACGCCATCCCCGTCTATCTGCGGCTGCGCGCGGGGGACCACTTCAAGCCCGGGCCGTGGAATCTTGGCCGGTGGAGCAAGCCCATCGGCTGGACGGCTGTGACTTGGGTCGGCGTCGTCACCGTCCTGTTCTGCCTGCCGCAGGTCTCCCCGATCACCGCCTCATCGTTCAACTACGCGGGCGTCGCCCTGATCGTCGTGCTTACGCTGGCCTGGATCTTGTGGATCACTCAGGGCCGCCGCAACTACCGCATCCCGGCCCTGGGCAACACCGCCACTCATGCCTCCCTGGCGGAGGACGTGGTCTGATGAGCAGCCAGCACACTGACCCGAACTACGAGATGTCCCGGCTCGCCGGTCTCATCACCGCCGAGGACTTCCGGACCGCGGTGGATCGTGAGGACATCACCACCGTCATGGTTTGTGTCCCCGACATGATGGGGCGCCTCAAAGGCAAGCGGCTCAGCGCACGGGTTTTCCTCGACCGGATCACCGACGGGCTCAACGTGTCGGAAGCCTGCGCTTACATCCTGGCCACCAACGTGGGCATGGACCCCCTTGGCGGCTTCGACCTCACGGGCTGGGACAAAGGCTTTCAGGACCTCGGCATGATCGCCGACCTGAACACGCTGCGTGTCCTGCCCTACATGCCCGGCCTGGCGCTGGTTCACTGCGAGGCCGTCCAACCTGACGGGACGCCCCTGGAGATCGCTCCGCGCCGCATGCTCCGCACTCAGCTCGATCGGCTGGGCAAGCTCGGCTTCGAGGCGCGCGTGGGTCTGGAGAGTGAGTTCGTTCTCTGCAACGGCCTTCAGCCCATGGTGCAGCACAACCTCGACTACGCCCTCGACCATCCGCCGGCACTGAGCGACTTCTTCCGGTACCTGGAAGACGCTCTGCCCGAGGCCGGCGTACCGATCGAGGCGACCAAGACAGAGGGCGCTCCCGGCCAGGTGGAGATCACGTTCCCCTACGGCCCGGCGCTTCAGGCCTGCGACGCCTACACCGTCTACAAGCAGACCGTGCAGCACCTGGCCAGACGTCAGGCTCTGTCGGCCACGTTCATGAGCGCACCGTTCACCGGCGTGGGCAGCGGGCTGCACCTGCACCTGTCCCTCTGGAAAGACGGCGCCCCAGCCTTCGACGCGGTCCCCGGCGAGGAGCTGCCCGAGACGATGCGCCACAGCATCGCCGGCCTGCTCTCCGGAATGCCGCGCCTCGCCCCGCTGTACGCGCCCAACCCCAACTCCTACAAGCGGTACGCGACGGCGCACTCCTTCGCACCCCAGTACATGAACTGGGGCCACGACAACCGCGGGTGCGCCGTCCGGGTCACC
This sequence comes from Streptomyces sp. NBC_00289, assembly GCF_041435115.1. NCBI lineage: Bacteria > Bacillati > Actinomycetota > Actinomycetes > Kitasatosporales > Streptomycetaceae > Streptomyces > Streptomyces sp. NBC_00289. Next base: position 7,150,342 of record NZ_CP108046.1, read on the forward strand.
GGTCACGGCGAGGGCACCCACCTGGAGATCCGCCTACCTGGCGCCGACGCCAACCCGTACCTCGCGCTGGCTGCCTCGATCGCTGCGATCGTGCACGGCCTGACCGAGAAGCTGACCCCGCCCGCACCCTGCCGGGGCGACGCCTACGCAGACCGGCAGGCGGTGCCTGTTCTGCGTGACCTCGCCGAGGCGCTGGCGTACTTCGACGGCAGCAACTTCGCGACGAGCGCGCTCGGAGCCGAGGTAGTGCGGCACTACGCCATCGCAGCCGAGGCCGAGATCGCCGAACACCGGAGACAAGTCACCGACGTCGAGCGGGAACGGTGGTTCGACCGTGCGTGAGTGACCGGCGCGTAACCGCCCCCAGCGACGGCGTCCTGGTTAGCGTCCTCGCTGACCACCAAGCCCATCTGTGCCTTCGCAAGCCCCACCCCTCAACAGAAATAGGTAACCGGATGCCTGTTATCGATGACTCGACCGATCGCGATCCCGGCGCGTGGCGTGCGGAGATGGTCCGCGCGCTCCGTGACCAGGACGCGATCACGTCCGACTCGGTTGCTGCGGCCTTCGCCGCCGTGCCCCGGCACCGGTTCGCGCCGGAGGCGTCCCTGGAGGTCGTTTACGATCTCCACCGGATTGTGCCGGTCAAGAAAGACGAGAGCGACCTGAACGTCAGCGTCATGTCCGCCGCCCACCTTCAGGGTGTGATGCTGGAGCAGGCCGACATCGCGCCCGGGATGAAGGTCCTGGAGATCGGCTCGGGCGGCGTCAATGCCGCCTACCTCCAGGAACTCGTGGGCAGCGACGGTGAGGTCACCACGGTCGACATCGACCGCGACATCGTCGACCGTGCCCGCCTGTGCCTGGACGAGGCCGGATACCGGCAGGTGAAGACGGTCCTCGCCGATGGCGAGAGGGGCGTCCCCGACGGAGCGCCCTACGACCGGATCATCGTCACCGCGGCGGCGTGGGACATCCCCCCGTCGTGGATCTACGGGCTCACGGAGAAGGGCAGGCTCGTCGTTCCGCTCACGGTGTGCGGCACAACCCGCTCGATCGCCTTCGACCGTGACGGTGCGGGCCTGCTCAGCCGCTCCTACCGTCTTGCGCACTTCGTGCCGATGCAGGGCGAGGGCGCCGCCGAGGAACGCAAGGTGCTGCTGCGGGAGGGCGTCGTCGTGCAGACCGATGACGTGCGGGTGCCCCTCAACGCGCAGGCGCTGAACCATGCCCTGGACACCCCCCAGCTGGTGCGCTGGTCGGGTGCGGCATGGGACCTGCCAGACGAGCTGGACCTGTACCTCACCCTCAACCTGCCGCGTGCGGTGCGGCTGCACGCGGCCAAGGATGTGGTCGAGCGGGGGCTGGTGGCACCGGCGGTCCAGTTCGGGGTGCCCGCCCTGGTCAGCGAGGACAGCATCGCCTACCGCACCCGCCGCGACAACGAGGCCACCGGCGGCTTCGAGAGCGGCGTCATTGCCCACGGTCCGCAGGCCGAAGCCCTCGCCGACCAGTACGCGGAGCTGCTGCGCCGCTGGGCCGAACACCACCGTCGCCGGGGAGCTGCGACGTTCCGGTACCTGCCGGGCCCCGCTCCGTCGCCTCTGCCGCAGGACGCCGTACTGCGGCGGCACGGGATCGTCACCGCGTCCTGGACCTGAGACTCCGGGGCCCAGCGAGGGCTCCGGGACCTTGCACCATCCCCCATTACCTCAAGGAGGCACACATGACCGTGCAACTGGAGCGACCGGCCATATCCACGCAACCGGCCGCCGAAGCGAAGGAGTTCGCTGACTTCGCCCTGGACATCTCCATCGTCGAGGGCGGTCCCTCCGCGGACCAGCTCATCAGGATGACGGACGACGGCTGCAACTCCACGTGCGCGACCGCGTGCACGAGCTGCCCGTAGCAACACCGACCGCGTCCACCGCGGTGCCCGGCCGCACCACGAGCGCGGCCGGGCACCGCCCAGTCCCAGGAGGGGCGTATGTATCGCCACGTTGATGCGGCACTGGTCCGGGCATCTGCATGGCATCCCGACCGCCCGACAGTATGGCCGGACCTTACCGGCGCGTTCGCGGACCCGACGTCCTGGCAGGCATGGCTCCAACAGTCCTGGACCGACACCGACTTCGCGGGCGCCGTCAGGGCAGCCAGCCCCGACCTTGCGACCCGGGTAGAGCAGATCTGCGCCGGCCAGCCGATCCCGGCCCCTGCCGTGCGGCGCACGGTTGTCGCCGTGCTGCGCTATCTGCTGCGTGCTCGCACTCGGGCAACTCCGTTCCGCCTGTTCGCCGGCATTGCGGCCGTACGAATAGGTACGCTGCCCGCGCTCCGCGTCGGCACCGATCACCGCGCCACCGCCATAGCAGACGCGGCACACAGTACGGCCCTCATCGACTACTTCGAGCAGCACCCGGCGCTGCGGCCCCGCCTGATGCTGCTCGCCTCCAGCCTCCTCGTCGAACGCGACGGGTACATGGTGATCGAGCACCGCCCGAGCGGAACCCTCGATCGACGCCCCGACCACGTGCAGGTCCGCTTGACCGCACCGGTCCGCGAGGCCCTGGGCGGGGCACAGACTCCCGTCTTGTGGAACGACCTCGCTGAGAGGTTGTCGACCAGCTTCCCGAGCGCGCCGCCCTCCGTGATCGACCGCCTTATCGCAGACCTGGTCAGTCAACGGGTCCTGCTCACGAGCCTCCGGCCGCCGATGACGGTCACCGACCCGCTCACCGCCCTCGTCGAACAGGCAGCCCACCTCCCGCCCACGGAGGCAGCAGAGATCCGGTCCACCCCCAGGTCCGCGCGCGACCTGCGGGTGGACTGGGACCTGACCCTACCTACGGCCGTCGTGCAGGAGGCGGCAGCGGCAGCGAAGGCGCTCATCCGCCTCGCACCACAAGCGTCCTTGACCGGCTGGGCCGAGTGGCATCGCCGCTTCCTGGACCGGTACGGGCCGCGGGCGGCCGTCCCCGTCCTGGGCGCGATCGACGTACTCGGCTATCCGCCCGGCTACCTCGGTGCCACCACCGCGCCGACGGCTTCCCCGCTGCCCGACCGTGTCGGCCGCCTCATCAAACTCGCACACACCGCCGGCATGCAGCGCCGCCTTGAAATCCAGCTCGACGATGCGGCTATCGAGGACCTGTCCACCGTCGATCCGGGCCGTCCCGTCCAGCCGAGCACGGAGCTGACCGTCCGTATTGACGCCGAGAGCGTCGCCGCCCTCCACCAGGAGGAGTTCACACTGCACGTGGTCGGGGTGGCGCGCTCGGCCGGAGCGACCACCGGACGCTTTCTGCATCTGCTCGACGACGAAGACCGCCGCCGCATGACCGAGACCTACGGCGCTTTACCCCCAGTGCATCAAGGCGCGCTCAGCGCGCAGATCAGCTCCCCCCCTCTGTCGGCGCCAACCGAGAACGTCGCCCGCGCCCCGCAGGCGACCGAGTGGGTGATCTCGCTCGGCGACTACCACAGCCCGGACACCCGCCTCGTTCCCGTCACAGACCTCGCAGTCACCGCCGACGCCGAACAGCTGCACCTCGTCTCGCTGTCCCACCGCCGTCCCGTCCACACGCTGCTGCTCAACGCCGTGGACCTGGGCCACCACTCCCACCCGCTGTGCCGGTTCCTGACGGAGGCGCCCGCTGCATTGGCCGTCCCCTGCACCGGATTCAGGTGGGGGACGGCCGCGTCCAGCCTGCCGTTCCTGCCCGCGTTGCGCTACGGCCGGACGATCCTGTCCCCGGCCCGCTGGCTCCTGACGCGAGAAGACCTGCCTCCCGCATCCGCACCATGGCCGCAGTGGGACGAGACCCTGACCCGATGGCGCCGCGAGGTCCACCTGCCTGAGCGGGTGTACCTGAGCGAGGACGACCAGCGCATGGCCCTGGACCTGGCGGAGCCGTCCCACCGGGCCCTGCTGCGCGTCCACCTGGACCGCGACGGCACTGTGACGCTGTGCCCGGCACCACGTGCGAAGGGCCTGGGCTGGACCGGAGGCCGTGCCCACGAAGTCGTCATCCCCCTGAGCACCGAGCAGAACATCATCCCCGTCCGCGTGGCGGGCCGCGCGGTCAATCGTGAGCACGGTCACCTGCCCGGATGCGAGAACCGCATCTCCCTTCACCTCCACGGCCATCGCGACCGGCAGAACCCCATCCTGACCCGGCACCTGGCGGCCCTGCTGGACGAACTGGGCGATCCTCCATGGTGGTTCATCCGCTATCGCGACCCTGACGACCACCTTCGCCTCCGCCTGACCTACCAGCCCGGGACCCTCGGCGCCGTCTTCGAGTCGATCGGCGAGTGGACGCGCCGCCTGCGGCAAGGCGGTCTGATCACGCACGCCGGTGTGGAGACCTACCACCCGGAGACCGCCCGATTCGGCGGCCCCACCGCCCTCGACGCGGCCGAACGGTACTTCGCCGCCGACTCCGCCGCCGCCGTAGCCCAGCTCGCTGCCCAGACCGGAACGGAGGTCCCCGACCTTCGCGCGGTGACCGCCGCGAGCATGGTGGACATCGCCGTGGGCGTGCTCGGCGACAGCACCGCGGCGATGCATTGGCTGATCGAGCACACGCGCACCGAGCCGGACGCCCCGCCCCGCACCGTCTACCGCCAAGCCGTCGACTTGGTGAACATGCCCTCGGCCGGCCTGAGCGAGCACGTCACCGCTGCCTGGTCCGCGCGGCGTGGGGCACTTGCCGACTACCGCCGCGCGCTCACGGACACGGCCTTCCGTCCGGACGAACTGCTGCCGGACCTGCTGCACCTCCACCACGTCCGGATGCGCGGGCCGGGAATGCCCGAGGAACGCACCCACCTTCACCTGGCCAGAGCCGCTGCCCTCAGCTGGACGGCCCGCGCAAGGAGTACACCGTGATCACCACCGCTCCCGCTCTCACTGCACTGGAAACCGTCGACCGTCTGGCCGCCGCGCTGGCCGACCCGAGCACCGCGTGGCCCGGCGGACGTCCCTACGGTGGCCGGTCCTGGCCCCAGTCGCTGGCCGGAGGAGCTTCGGGCATCGCCCTGCTGCACATCGAGCGCGCCCGGACCGGGCACGGAGACTGGTCCACCGCACACGCCTGGTTGAAGGCGGCCGTGCACGGTGAAGTCAGCGCCGCAGCCAACGCGAACCTGTACTTCGGCGCTCCCGCCCTCGCGTACGTGATGCATCGGGCGGCCAGCACATCGAGCGGCTACCTGCCAGTCCTTGCCTGTCTAGACACCGCCACCCTCACCCTTACCCGCAACCGGCTGGCCGCCGCCCACCAGCGCATCACCCGTGGAGAGCGCCCCTCCATGGAAGAGTTCGACCTGATCCGCGGCCTGTCCGGGCTGGGCGCCTACCACCTCAGCCGCCACCCGCACCACGAGATCACCTCGGACGTCATCGCCTACCTGGTACGCCTGACCGAGCCCATCCCCGACCCGGCCGGTCTGCCGCCGTGGTGGACAGACGTCGCCCCCAGCGGCGTCCTTCACCCCGACTACCCAGAAGGGCACGGCAACATCGGGCTCGCCCACGGCATCGGCTCCACCCTCGCCGTCCTCTCACAGGCCCTGCTCGGCGGACTGACCGTGCCGGGCACGGCCGACGCGATCGCGAGGATCTGCTCCTGGACGGACCAGTGGCGGCAAGGCGACGAGACCGCGCCTTGGTGGCCCGGACACCTCTCGATCCAGCAGGTGACCGACAACCAGGTCCATTCCGCGCTTCGACCCCGGCCGTCCTGGTGCTACGGCGTCAGCGGCACCGCCCGTGCCCATCAACTGGCCGGACTCGCTCTCGGAGACCCGGCACGCGTCGCGATGGCCGAGACCGCCATCCTCTCCGCACTGCAAGACCCTCTCCAACTGGACACGCTCCCCGAGACCGGGCTGTGCCACGGCATGGCGGGACTCCTGCACGCGGCATGGCGGATGGCCACCGAAACGGACAACCCCGAGATCACCGCCCAGCTGCCCCGGCTGACCGACCGCCTGATCACCGCAGTCGAGCAGAGCGATCTCAACCCGGAACTCCTCGATGGCCAAGCCGGAGCAGCACTCGCTCTGCACACCGTGGGCACGGGCCGTGCGCCCGCCCCGCACTGGGACACCTTCCTCGCTCTGGCGTGATACCGCGCCGATCCGTACCGATACCGAAAGGTCTGAAGTGACCGACCTCGTGACCGCTGCCGTGTGGAACATCGACGGTGACGGCGGCCGCAACGGCGAACACCAGCATCTCGCACTCGACGTCCTCACCGAGTACGAGCCAGACATCTTCCTCCAACAGGAGGCCAAGTTCAGCCGCCAGCGGGGCAGCGAACTCCTGCACGCCACGGAGAAGCGGATGAGCCTGCGAGGCTTCCTCTCCGCGCCCACCCCATACGCGGACGCCGACATCGCGACCGCCGTCTACCTCCGCCCCACGATGTTCGACGTCGTCGAAGCACGCCCCCGCGCCAAGCCGTGGTGGCTGCACCCCTGCCACGTAGTCGCACGGCTCGGCACCTGTCCGGTGCCACTCAACCTCATCTCCCTCCACATGTGCTGCTTCGACGCCAACCAGCGGTTAACGGAAGCGTGTTGGACGGCCATGCACGCGGGAGCAGTCACTCTCGCCGCCGGGGACACCAACAGCTACCCGCGCAATCCCGAACGCCTCGCCCCGCCCGACTGGGCCACGGTGACCGATCGAGCACACATGGTCCACCGGACCTACCTCGACGCCGACGGACACCGCCGCAGCGACACCCGCCCCGACGCCGCCCTGACCGACGCCGGCTACCTCGACCTCGCCCGCTATGCCGCCGACCACCTCGGCCAGCCCGAGGCCCTCAACGCCACCGCCGGACAATGCAAGCCCGACCAAGGCGGTCCCCAGCGCATCGACCGCGCCTACGGGACAGGCGGCCTCGCCTCCGCTCTGCACAGCGTCGAAGTCGTCGACAACGACGACCCCCGAGAAGCCTCCGACCACTCCCTGCTGATCCTGCGCTTCTACCGGGTGCGCCTCGAACGCGTGCTGACACTGCCTCTGGCCGCTGCACACACCGCGGAGGCCCTCCGATGACCCTGCCGGCCTGGCGCCAGGCCAATCTCGTGTTCCCGGAATGGGAGAACGCCGAGACCATCGCTGTGTCCCGACTCGCCCCCATACTGCGCGTGGGCGAGGACGAAGGCGCCCTGGCCCGGTGGTTCATCATCCGCAAGCACCCGTGCTGGCGGATGCGCTACCTGCCCGCCGCCGGAGGAGCACAGCACATAGCCCAGGGCCTCGACACGCTGGTTGCCGAGGGGGCCATCACTGCGTGGACAGAGATCGTCTACGAACCCGAAGAGCATGCCTTCGGTGGCACCGAAGCCATGGCCAGCGCACACCGCCTTTTCCACCACGACAGCCGCAGTCTGCTCGAACACCTTCAGAGCAAGGGCGGCCTGCACCGGCGCGAGACGTCCCTGATGCTGTGCAGCATCCTGATGCGCTCCGCCGGGCTGGACTGGTACGAACAAGGCGACGTCTGGGCACGCGTCGGCGCCCACCGCGAGACGCCCCCAGGTGCCACACCGGAGAGCCGCGAGCAACTCCAAGCTGCCGTACACCGGTTGATCTCCGTGAACGGGGAGGAGTTGATGCGTACCGGCGGGCCGCTGGCCCACCTTGCGGACTGGGGCCGCGCCTATCGCGACGCCGGGCGGGATCTGGCCCACCTCATGGAGCTGGGGTTGCTTCACCGCGGGCTGCGCGACGTGCTCGCCCATCACGCGCTGTTCGCCTTCAACCGCATCGGCCTGCCCTACGCCACCCAGGCCGCCCTCGCCGCCGCCGCGAAAACCGTTGTCTTCGGCCCGGACCCCACCACGGAAAGGAGCGTCGCGGACCGTGTGGATAATCCCTGACGCCCTGGCCCGGCGCTTCCCCCTCATCGCTCGCCCCCGCCCGGCCTGCCTCCCCCTGCCCCAGCGTGTTCGTGCGCTAGCCGAACTCGCCGATAGCGCGGCAAAGACGGGCGACCCGAGCATGGCCTCCACGGTCTACAACCAGGCCGCGCTGATCGCCTCCGACACCGGTGTGCCGGACATGGCCCACACGCTGTGCCACCAGCACGCAGCCGCCTACCTAGATGCCGCTCCCTTGCCCGGCACGGCCGCGATCCGAGCCCTAGTAGGGCTTGGTCAGGTCCGTATCGGTGTGGGTATGTCGCGGTGGCAGGTGGGGCAAGCACCGGTCCAGGCGGCGAGAAGTGTCTGGAGTTCTCGGACGACTTGGTAGAGGCTCAGACCTGCGCCGCGTCTTTTGGGTCTCGTGCCAGTCGTTGCAGGGTGCAGAAGGCGTGGGCGGCGGAGACGAGGGTGACGTGGTGGTGCCAGCCGCCCCAGGTGCGGCCTTCGAAGTGGGCCAGTCCCAGGGCCTGTTTCATCTCGCGGTAGTCGTGTTCGATGCGCCAGCGCAGCTTGGCCAGCCGCACCAGGGTCGCCAGTGGCATGCCGGAGGGCAGGCTGGAGAGCCAGAACTGCACGGGTTCGGGTTCGGTGGCGGGCCATTCGGCCAGCAGCCAGCGTTCGGGCAGTTCAGGGCCGTCGGTGGCCTGGCGGACGCCGCGTCCGGCCGGGCGGATGCGCAGAGCCACGAACCGCGAGTAGATGCGTTTGAAGCCGCTGATTCCTTTGCCCGGGCGGGAGCCTTCCCGCCAGGACACCGGCCTCGTGGCCGTCCTCCCGGCCGCGATGACCAGGTCTTTCACGGTCTGCGCAGGCTCGGGATACTGCATTCGCGGTGGCCGGCCGGTTCCCGCGTAGGTGGGCTGGACGGGCCGGGCGTCGGCCGGATGGGCGGTGTGGCGGGAGGAAATGCCCACCGCGTAGGGCAGGTTGCGTTCTTCCAGACCGTGGCGGAAGGCGGCGGCGTCCCCGTATCCGGCGTCCGCGACGACCAGGGGGATGTCGATGCCCCACGACCGGCTCTCGTCGATCATGTCCAGGGCCAGCTGCCACTTCTCGACATGCCCCACCCGGTCGGGGATGCCGCAGCGACTGCGGCGGGCGACCTTGTCCGGGTCCGCCTCCGGCGAGTCGGGATCCCAGGACGCGGGCAGGAACAGCCGCCAGTTCACCGCCGCCGAGGCCCTCTCGCGCGCCAGATGCAGCGAAACCCCCACCTGGCACTTGGTGACCTTGCCCGCGGTGCCGGTGTACTGCCGTGACACACACGCCGAGGCATCCCCGTCCTTCAAAAAGCCGGTGTCATCGACGATCAATGCCTCTGGACCGATCGCCTCGTGCATCCGCCAGGCCAGCCGGGCCCGCACATGCGCCGGATCCCACGGACTGGAGGTGATGAAATGCGCCAGCGCCTGACGATTACCGTCCTCACCCAGTCGGGCCGCCATCGGCTCCACCGACTTACGCCGCCCGTCCAGCAACAATCCGCGCACGTACGCCTGCCCCCACCGCCGCTGATCCGCACGGAAGAACCCGTCGAACAACTCCGCCGCGAACGCCTCCAGGTCCTCCCGGACCGAGGCCATCTCCTCAGGTGTCACACCACCTCAACGACCCTCACGGACCAGCGGACACGCCACCCACGAGTGAAGCTGACCAAGCTCTACTAGAACCCATCATCAACCTCGCCCGCCTCGCCATCCGCGCCGGGCAATACGACGACGGCCGCAGCACGCTCCTCCAGCTGTTCGATGCGGTCAGCACTAACACCCCTACCACCTTGTTCGAGGATGTGGCCGTGCCATCCGGCCTCACCTCAACAGCCAGAGACCGCCAAGAGGTCCGCGCCTGGCTATGGCGAGTTCTACTCGCTGACGGAACGCGCGCCCTGACCACTGCCGGCCGCTGGACTGAAGCACTCGCCCACGTCGAAGCACACCACGGAGTCGGACAGCGCATGCTCGACGGCCGCCAGGTCGCCGTCCTCGCCGCTCTCACCGTCGGAGACACCGTCCGCGCCAACAGCCTGCTGGCCGACACGAAGCCTGGTGAACCTTGGGAGGTCGCCGTGACCGACTGCCTGAGCATCGTGTGCCACCGAACCGCAGGACTGCCTTGGCAACACACCCTGCAGAACCTGGTGACCAAGCACCTCGGGGCTCTAAACGGGGACGACCTGACCATGTTCAACACGCGGCTCGGGCTCGCCACGCTGGACCTGTTCACCTTGCCCGAAAGGTCTGAAGCACGCCTCGCGGTCGAGGAGTTGCACCGAAGGGCGATCAAGACCTCCGACGGCTATGCCGCCCGAGAGATCCTGGCACACCCCCTGTGTGCCGCCCTCGCTACCGATCGAGAGGCACAGGAATGCCGAACTCTCCTCACATCCTGCGCACTCGGAGCAGGAACCATCCCCGATGAGTTGCGTGACCAACTGGACCATGCGGTGCGTACCAGCGATCACACAATCCGGGAAAGCGTTACCCAACGAGATCATTCTTGCCCAATTGGGCAAGAATGATCTCGATTTGCCGAGTCCCTTGGTGCCATCGCGAGCCGATCACCGCCCGAAACCCCATGCGTCACAGGCATCGGCGATTCGGTCATATCTGCACCGGCCCCGGGCCGCCCCGGCACGGCGGTCACAGGTTCACCCCTTGCGGTACAAGGGCCCCTGCACGTCCGAAAGCGAGCGCGTTCGAATCCCGCCGCATGTCGTTATGCCGTGCACGCCGAGCCATCCAGGTGCGGCACCCCCCCCAAGAAGGGATACAGGTGACTGTGACTGACGCCTCGACTGCAAACGAGGAGACGCCGCCCCCTCCACCCCCGGCCAGCATCACCTTCGAGGGCAAGTACGGCAAGAACCCGCTGGCAGATGCCAGTTTCGGAGCGATGTGCCGACGCCTTCCCTCCGTGCTCGGGCACACCGCGCGGATGGCGTGGGCCGTCGACAGGACCGGCGTCGTGCTGCTCCTGGTCTGCCAGTTGTTCACCGGCATCGCGGCCGCCGTCGTCCTCGCCTTCACCGCCCAGGCGATGACCCACCTCCTCGCCACCGGGACCGTTTCCGGACGTCTGCACGCCGCACTGCCCGCTCTGGTAGTGGTGACGACAGCTGCGGGCATCGGCCGCATCAGCGGAGCCCTCTCCTCGTACGCCGACGGACGGATCACACCTCTGCTGATGACCGAGGCGGACGTTGCCCTCGTCGCCGCCGTATGCCGCGTGGAGGCAGCCGCGTACGGCGAGGACGGATTCGCCGACCGGCAGGAGGCCGCCGAAGTCGGCGTCACCCGGACCCGGATGATGGTCCAGGATGCCCAGCGGTTCATGTCCGCCCTGATCCGCATGATCGCCGCGAGCGGGGTCATCACCGCGCTGCACCCGCTGATGCTGCCTCTGCTCCTGCTGGCCGTGCTCCCGGCCGGCGCCGGCGCAGTGCTGTCCGCGCGCGTTGACTACGAGACCCACTACCTCAACGTCGGCGACCGCAACGTGCGCTCCATGATGCGCTGGTGGGCCACCTACTCCCGCTACGGCGACGAGGTCCGCGCCAACGGCATGACCGACTACCTCATCTACTGGTACCGCGCCCTGTCCGACCGGATCGACCAGCGCACCGTGACCGCAGCCCCGCGGATGCTCCGCATCGTCCTGGCCACCAGCGCCCTGGGCGGGATCTTCCAGCTGGGTACCTGGGCCACCCTCGCCTGGCTGGCCACCACCGGCCGGGTCGCCCTGCCCATCGCTGCCACCGCCCTGGTCGCCGTCCAGACCACACTGGCCTCGCTCTCCCAGTTCGTCATCCACGGCGCCGCGATGTTCCACACCTCGCTCTACCTGGCCGACATGAGGTCCTTCCTCGACATGGCCACCGAACGCGCCCCCAAGCGCGGGGAATTGATTATCCCGCAACGCGTGGACGAGATCCGCCTCGACGAGGTCGTGTACCAGTACCCCGGCAAAGAGGAGCCGGCCGTCGCGGGGGTCTCACTCACGCTCCGCCGCGGCGAGATCCTGGCCATCGTCGGCGAGAACGGCTCGGGCAAGTCAACCCTGGCCAAGCTCCTCACCGGCATCCTCCTCGCCGACAAGGGGCGCGTCCTGTGGGACAGCATCAACCTTGCCCAGGCCACCCCCGACTCCGTGTGGAAACGCACCGCGCTCGTCCCCCAGGGGTTCGCATGCTGGCCCCTACGCGCCCGCGAGAACATCACCCTCGGTCAGCCCAAAACGTACGACGACGGGCCGGTGTGGGACGTCGTCGACGCCGTCGGTATGCGGGAAGCGATCGAAAAGCTGCGCCACCAGCTCGACACCCTCCTAGCCAAGGAGCTGTTTGGCGGCGCCGAGCTGTCCGGAGGGCAGTGGCAGCGACTCGTGTGCGGCCGCGCGCTTTACAGGCAAACGCCACTGCTGATCTTGGATGAGCCGACCTCACAGATGGACGCCCGCGGTGAGCACGCCATCTTCCTGGAGATCAAACGGATCGCCGCCGAGCGCATGACGATCGTCGTCACCCACCAACTCGAGAACACACGGCTCGCCGACCGCATCCTCGTCATGGACAAGGGCCGAGTTATCGAACATGGGACGTACGAGGACCTTGTAAACGCCGGAGGACTGTTCGCAGAACTCGTCGCCCTGGCCAAGGACCGTTGAAGCCTCACGTCCGCGCACCATTCCGGCAGCCCAACCTGTCCACGACGCTCGCCTCCCGACTCGTCCGCCACTGAGCCCCTTCCGCGTCGTCGACCTGGACGAGCTTCTGGAGCAGCGGGGCGAGATAACTGCATAGCCCAGTGGATGAGGCTGTCGGCACGAACTGTTCCTTCCAGACGGACGTCTCGTGCGCAACAATGCGGATCGCCCGTCGCGCAGGGCGGAGCGCGCATCGCTGTGTATGCGCAATCGCGGGAGGCTTGCGCATACACAGCCGCCCTGCGGCTCAGCAGGCGCCGATGGGCCACGGGTCGGCAACCGGGTCCATCCGTATGCGCAGCCGCAGCCTGATCCCTGCGTAGTTCGCTGCGCAGCCTTGGTCGGGCTCGTGGTCGGGGGTTGCGCAGCCTTGGTCAGGCTCCTGGTTGGGGATGCGCAAACGCGGTCGGCCTCATGGTTGGGCTTGCGCAGCTATGGTCGGCCGCCTGTGGTCGGACTTGCGCAGCCACCCCACAGCGCACTGCGCAGCGGCTGCGCAGCCCGTCTAGCCAGGCCGCTACTGACTCCACGCGACCATCCTGTCGGGGTCTTGTACGGGGTGCCACACGCGCTCGGTAGGGCCCTTGCTGCGCAGGTCCGTCAGCGCAGCTGCCAGGACGGGCACCTCGCGCAGGAAACCGGCCAGCGTCGGAGTAGTCGTAGCAGCCGCGTTCAGGGCTTCGATGCGGGTGGTGACGCCGGCGGGACCGGTGCCGTCCAGGACAAACAACAGCCGTGGGAAGAGCGGATAGTGCCGCCGCCATTCTTCCTGCACCGGTTGCTGCTGGGTGGTCGCATAGCGGCGCCGGCGCCCCACAGGCATCGGCACGTAAGCGTGCAGGCGACCGTAGGAGGTGAGCTTCGCGGCCAGACGCTCCGGCCCCATCGTGGCCCGGTCGACCTCGACGAACGCCCGCAGCATCGCCCCAACCTCGCCCTCACGACCTCTCTTGTAGTACATCAGGGCGTCGGGGATGACGCCCTCGCCGCCCCCGACGGGGTGATATACCTCCGGGATCCAGTCCAGGGGGCGGCACAGCTCGCCGCGGCGGCGGGCCTCCTCGAGGAAGACGAGCGCGGTCTCTGTCACCGCCAGCGTGTGTCCCGCCCGCAGCCGCGCCGCAGTCGGATCGGCGATTGAATTCGGCGGCCGTCGCCCGCGCAACTCCGGCCACTCGCAAGCGATCCGCACACCATAGGAGGTGGGAAACCACACCCGTAGCCGCCCGGCCTGGGGCAGGGTGATGCGATCCACCAGCCCCTCCGCGCGCAGCTTGGCCATACGGCGCCGAGTCTGCTCGATGCGTGCCTCGGGAGCGATCACCCGGTGCATCTGGTCGGTGGTGGCCATTCGATACTGCACCAGTACTGCCAGCGCAAGCCGGTCGCCACGGCCGCCATCCAAGTCCGTCATCGCCGGACCCCCTTCCCGGGAACAGGTGGCGTCGTCTGCCCGGCGCCACGCGTACCGGCCACACCAACAGCCGACTGCGACCACACCCGCGACCACGACGCCCCGACCACGGTCACGATGCGACAACACTGCTCTCAACCGGGCTGATATCCCGCCTGATATCCCCGCCGACAACTGCCCGACCCCTCCCGGGCCGCAACTGGCATATACGCAGGTCACCACGCCCGCGTCGGCATGGTCGGCAGCCCGACATCCCCCTCTGCACACCCCCACGCTCGCCCCGAACAGAAAAGAAGTGAAGGGGACGGCGGGCGAACGGGTGGGCGCGTGCCGCCGGGGGATCGGGCCGGGTGCTTCTCATGTTGCGCGTCGGCGGTCGCCTCCGCGCTCGTCCGCGCCGCAAGAAGCTGCGCGGACGAGGAACGGGACGGCAGGTAACAGCCGAAACGAGGCTGATTTTGCCGACATTCGCCGGAGTGTCAGTGGCGGTCCGTACGCTCGATGGCATGGAGGGGGACGAACTACACGGGTCGCCGAGCGATGAAGAAACAGGTCGGGACAGTCGAGAAAGTGGCAGCGAAGCCTGGCAGCGGCTGAGTGCGTATGCCTATCTGAGCGCACCCGAGCGGCTGGAGTACGTCGCCGTGATGCGGCTGTTCTGCGGCACGTTGCTCGCAGATCTCGCCGCACCGGATGTGTTGGCGAAGCTGGCGCAGACCGGCGGGCCGGGGGCGGTGCTGGAAGCGGAGACACTGACTGCCAGGCTGGAGCAGCTCGTGCGGTGGGGCAATCTGCTGCGCAGTACGCACACCGTCACGGCCACCAGCATTGCCGAGTACCAGCGCTCCCGGTCGCGCTATCAGCTCTCCAAGCTGGGCGAGCGGGTGCAACGTGACGCGGACGAGGTGCTCGCCGATGCGGATGCCGCGCGCGAGGTCAGCAGTGAACTGCTCACGCTCGTCGACCGGGGGCTGGGCGACATCGCCGTCATGGTCGCCGCACCAGGCGGTGCAGACCCGCGGCAGGCACTGGAGAAGATCAGCACACTCTTCGTGCAGTTCGCCGAGTTCGCCGAGTCCGTGAGGGATTTCTACGCGTATCTGGGTCAGGTGCTCGCCCGCTACGACCTCGACGGAGCCGAGTACCAGGGATTCAAGGAACTGCTGCTCGACTACGTGCAGGCGATCACCGAGGACGTGTCCTTCCGCGCGCCCCGTATCGCCGCGCATCTGCAGAAGATCTGGCCCCACTTGCCTGCCCTGCTGAGCAGTATCGACGCACACGCGGCGGGTCTCGGAGCCCTCTCCGAGGCGCTGCCAGAGACGCGGGTACAGCGCAGCCGGGGGCGGCAACTCGCCGACTGGGAGGGGCTGCGTGACTGGTTCGCCGACACCGACGGGCACGGCAGCCAGGTAGACCAGCTGCGGGACGCCACCCTGCGCGCCCTGCAGTCACTGCTCGCCAACGCCAAGCGGATGCTGCGTTCGGCGTCCGGGGAGATGTCCCGGCGCAAGGACCTGCTCAGGCTCGCCGCCTGGTTCGACGCGGCGCAGCCCGACGAGGCCCACGACATCGCGGTCGCAGCCTTCGGGCTGTACGGAGCACGGCATCTGGGGGTGGCGCCCGATCCCGACGCGTCCGTGCCGGCATACGTGAGCTGGTGGACCGGGCCGGTCGTGGACGTGCCCGTGGCACTGCGGGAGCGCGGGAGCCGCGCCCCGCGCGGACGGGCCGCGATGGTCGAGGACCACAGCGAGCAGAAACGCCGTCTCATGGAGCAAGCGCGCGAACAGGCCGCCGCCCGACAGGCGGCGGCCGCAGAACTGCGCAGCGCGTCAGGCAGATTCGACCAGGTGAGGTTGGGCTCCGCGGCGCTGAGACTGCTGCTGGAACTCCTCGCTGCCGCTCTCGGCAACAGCCAACTACGCAAGGAGGAGGGTGATTTCCGGCTCGACGGCGCGCAAGCGGGCGATGCGGATCTGGGCATCAGGCTGGTGGCGTGGCGTACCCCGGGTCGGCACACACTCCTGCGATCCGTCGACGGCGAGCTGCTGGTGGACGATCTCACCCTGGCGGTCGAGAGCGCCTCCACACCAACCGCCGCCGAGGAGGCGAGCGCCTGATGCCTTTGCCCTCCGCCCACGACGTGGCACTGGCCGCCGAACGCCGTGCCGCCGCCCGTCTGTTGCTGGCCCACCCGCTGGTCACGAGCAACGGGCCACACAGCGACACCTTCCCACTGATCCGACGCCATGCCGACTGGCTCGCCCAGCGTTTCCAGCAGGTGTTCGGCTACCGGCTCCTCGTCGAGGCGTCGTACGCCCGTCTGTTCAAGGCGGGCCTGGGACCCGGCTCCGGCCACCGTCTGGAGCGGCCGTCCACCGGAACGCCGTTCACGCCACGGACGTACGCCTACCTGACCCTCACCCTCTCGGTCCTAGTCACCGCACCGGAGCAGCTGCTGCTCTCCCAGCTCGTCGCCGACCTCAGGGCTGCCGCCGTGGACGCCGGGATCGAGGTCGGCGACATCGGTCGGCAGGCGGAGCGGCGTACGCTCGCCGCCGCGCTGCGCCAACTCGTCGACTGGGGCGTGCTGGTGGAGACCGAGGGCCAGGTCGCGGCCCTCGCCGAGGAGCGGGGTGGCGAGGCCCTGCTGACCGTGGACCGTGAGATCGCCCGCGCGATCGTCGCCGGACCGCTAACACAGAGCCGCGACGGAGCGGATCTCGTACGCCGGGCCGCCGACCCCGGCTTCGGGGGTCCGCGTACGTACGTCCGCAGACGTCTCGTCGAGACACCTGCCGTCCACCTCGACGACCTCACCAGCGCAGAGCGCGAATGGCTGCGGACCCGACAGCGACGTGAGTCCCAGGCTTTCTCCGAACTGCTGGGCCTGGAAGCCGAGATCCGCGCCGAGGGCATCGCCCTCGTCGACCCGGACGGTGATCTGACCGACCTGCATCTCCCTGGCACCGGCACTGTCGCTCAAGCGGCGCTGCTGCTCGTGGGACGGCTCGTCGATCGGCTACGCCCCGAGGGCCCCGGCCACCCGGCGGTGGGCGGGCGGCTGGTCATCGGCGTACCCGTCCCGGACAGACTGCTGCCCCAACTGCTCGATGAACTCGTCGAGGAGTACGGCGGGCGCAGCAACTGGCAGC
This sequence comes from Streptomyces sp. NBC_00289, assembly GCF_041435115.1. NCBI lineage: Bacteria > Bacillati > Actinomycetota > Actinomycetes > Kitasatosporales > Streptomycetaceae > Streptomyces > Streptomyces sp. NBC_00289. The sequence goes on from NZ_CP108046.1 coordinate 7,167,559, forward strand.
GTGGCCTGGTGGAGGACCGGGACGCGTTGCTCGCCGCCGTTCTCGACCTGCTGGTCCGCATGCGCCTGATGGCGCCCGCCGGACCGGTGCGTGCCGACGGCCACAATCTGCCCGAGGGATATGAGGACGCGGCGCTGGACGGCCGGTCCGTCACGGACGTCTCGGGTGCGCGTAGCCGGCACGGTCCGGGTGGCTGGGTGCTGCTCGCCGCGGCCGCCCGCTTCGCCACCACCGTGGCCGTCGCCTCCCGTACCCAACCGTCCTCTGTGAACGACACCTCCCAGCAGCCCCAGGAGCCGACCCGGTGAACCGCTCCCCTTCGCCGCACCGTTACCGCCTGCACCGCGCCGGCATCCGCAACGTCTGGCAGTACGACGAGCAGGAGTTCTCCTTCGGCGACGGTCGCCTGCTGCTGCGCGGCAAGAACGGCGCGGGCAAGTCCAAGGCGCTGGAAATGCTGCTGCCCTACCTCCTCGACGGGGACGCCCGAGCTCTGGACGCCACCGGCACCGGCCGGACCACGCTCTTGTGGCTGATGCTCGACGGCTTCGAGCAGACCAACCGGCTGGGCTATCTGTGGGTGGAGTTCGCGCGCACCGACGAGGAAGGCAGCGAGCAGCACCTCACCCTCGGCGTGGCCATCCGTGCCTCCCAGTCGACCCGGACGGCCAAGCCGTTCTTCTTCGTCACCCCGCTACGGGTGGGACACGACCTGGACCTGGCCCCCGCCGGCCAGCCCCTGCCCGTCGACCGGCTCAAGTCGCTCGTCGGCCCAGAAAACGTCACCGAACGTGCCGTGGAGCACCGGGCCAGGGCCGCCCGCCGTTTGTTCGGCCTCGGCGACCCGGCCCGCTACCGCAACCTGCTCCACCTGCTGCACCGGCTGCGCCGCCCCACCATCGGCGACCGCATCGACTCCGGTGGCCTGGTGTCCGTCCTCGCGGAGACGTTGCCCGCGCTCGACGACGAGGTCGTGGAGAAGGTGGCCCGGGGCCTCGACGACCTGGACGCCGTACGGACCGACCTCGGACGCCTGGAGCGGACCGACGAGGCGCTGCGGACCTTCCTGACCGGTTACCGCGGCTACCTGCACGGCGCTTTGCGCCGCCGGGCCCAAGAGGTGCATGACGAACTGGAACAGCTGGCGGAGCACCGGCGTTCGGCCGGCGAGGCGGTGAAGAGTGCGGCGCGGCTTCGCGCCCACGAGGAGGAACTCGCAGCCCGCCTCGACGCCCTCAAGGCGGAGGAGGAGGCAGCTGAGACGGACCTGGCCGCCCTGTATGCCAGCGCCGCCTATCGCAGCCTGCGGGAACTCGGCGACAAACGAGCCACGGTGACCGCTCTGCACAGTGCCGCGGCGACCGCCTTCAAAGCCCTGCGCCAGGCCCACGGCAGTCAGGAGGAGACAGGACGGCGGCTGACCGAGGAAGCCGACAGGCTCGGCGCGGACCTGGTCGACCTCAGTACGGCACACGGCGAGATGCTGCGCGAGGCCGAGCGCGCCGGGCTCGACCCCGCCCACCTGGGCGAGCCCGCGCAGGCCACCGCCATCCCGGTCACGGAGGCGGCGGCAGCCCAACTGACCTCCCCAGAAGGCGACTTGCACCTCGTGCGGCACAGCGAAGTACTCTCCCTCGACACGCGGGCCTGCGCCGAGGCACTACACACCTGGGAGGCCCAACTAGGCGCCGCCGGGCCAGTGATCAGGAACCGCACCCGGACCGTGACCGAACTGACCGCCCTTATCCACACGACGCACCGGGCCCAACGAGAGGCGCAGCAGGCCGATGCCGCCCGGGAACGACTGGAGGAACAGGCGGACGACGCGCATGAGCGGGCCGGGCGCCGACGGGCGGAGACGGCACGCGCAGGGGTGGCGTACGCGGACGCTGTACGGACCTGGACCGAGCGGCTTCACAGTCTCACCGGCGTGGCCCTCGACGCCATAGACGCCCTGACCGCCCACGACCCGGCGGAGGGCCCGTTGCCCGCCCATGCCCCCGACGAGGTGGCCGACACCGCCCGGTCGGTCGTCGAGTCATGGCTGGCGGAACTGGCCGAGCAGCGTGACGCGCGGGCCGTGGCAATCCGCGAACTGACCGCCGAACGCGACCGCCTGCGGAACCAGCGCGACGATTGGGAGGTCCGCACCGACCCCGAGCCCACGCCTCCGCCCCACCGCTCGGCACCTCGCGCACCCGACACCGGAGCACCCCTGTACCGGCTCGTGGACTTCGCCGACGGTCTGGAGCCGCCGGACCAGGCGAACCTGGAGGCGGCCCTCGAAGCGAGCGGGCTGCTCGACGCCTGGGTGTGCGCCGACGGCACCGTCCTGGAGGGGGCCACCAGGGACATCCTCCTCGCCCCTGGCGCTCCACCCGCCGGACCCACGCTCGCTGAAGTGCTACATCCGGTGGTGGCGCCGGACAGCGGGGTGACGGCAGGACAGGTCGAGCGCGTGCTCCGCGCGGTGGCGCTGGTCACGGACGCGGCCGCGGCTGGGACTGCGGAATCCGCGCTCGGCATGGACGGCTTCTGGAAACTCGGCGTCGCCCGGGGCCGTCACATCAAGCAGACCGCCGAGTACGTCGGCGCGGAGGTGCGCGCCGAGACCCGCCGCCGGGCACTGGCCGAACTTGACCTCCAACTCGCCGGTAAACAGCAGGAGCTGGACGATCAGCAACGGCAGCTGCACATCCTCACGGCACACCGCACGCAGGCGGCCGACACCCTGAGCCACCCTCCCACGGGACGCACGCTGACCGACGCATGGGCACGCACCACCGAGGCCGAGCGCGCTGCACAGGTCCTGGCCGGCAAGGCGTCCACGGCCGCCCGCGAGGCCGAGCAGGCACGTGCCCGCGCGGTCGCCGCCCGGCGGGAGGCCGAGGCGACCGCGGGCGCGCACGACCTCCCCGTCGACCCGACGGCCCTCGACTCTGTACGCCTGTGCCTGGACCGTCTTGACACAGGCACCGAGCGGCTGCGCGGGCGACTGCGCGCGGTGGTCTCCTCTGCCGACGCTCACCGCCAGAATCGCGAAGGCTATGAGCGCGCCCTGACGTCCACCCGGGAAGCGGAGTCCGACTATGCCGGACCGCTCGCCCGCCTGGAGGCCGCCCGTCGCACGGTCCGGGGCCTGGAGGAGGCACTGGACGCGCCGGAACAAGAGATCCTCGCCCGCGAGGACGCGGCGAAGCGGCGGCTGGACGCGGTGGGGCGTCAACTTCCCCGAGCAGAGCGGGACGTGAATGCCGTACACGACGAACGCGTGCGCGCGGAGGAGGACGAGCGGGTACGGCGGGAGGCGCTGGCCCAGCAGGAGAGCGCGGCGGTCGAAAGCGGCGGGCGACTGCGTGCGGCACTGTCACTGCCAGGCGTGACCAGAGGCGCGGGCCTCGACATGCCGGTGACCGAAACAGCCGAGACTACCTCCACGGTTGCCTCCGACGAGGAAATCGAGGTACACGACCGCGCCAAGGCCCTGCGCCGACTCGTGACGGCCGTACGAGAACGCCTGGACGCCGAGCGGCGCGACCTCTCCGACACCGCCCTTCTCAACCGCCACACCGACCTGCGCGACCAGCTCTCCGGAGGGTACGACGCCACGCTGGAGGAGCACGACGGCATCAAGGTCTGCCGTCTCGTCGACGACCACGGACCGCAGGACATCGCCACGGTCGGCGAGCGCATCGCCGCCCAGGCGGCCGAGGCGCGTGAACGGCTGACGGAACGCGAGCGGGAGGTCTTCCAGCGGTTCCTGACGGGCGAACTCGGCGACCACCTCTCCTCCCAGGTGCTGGCCGCGGGCGCCCTGGTTGCCGCCCTGAACGGCACCCTGTCCACGGTCCGCACGTCACACGGCCTGGGCGTCACACTCGATTGGAAGCTGGCCGACGGCGTGGAAGCCGATGTCAAAGCGGCGGTCGACCTCCTCCGCAGCCCGTCCGGCCTGCGCACCCGCGACCAGTCCGAGCAGCTGCGCGATGTGCTCCAGCGCCGTATCGAGGACGCCCGCCGCGCCGATCCGGGCGCGGGCTACGCGGCCCATCTGCGCACCGCCCTCGACTACCGCGACTGGTTCACCTTCACGCCCTGGGTGGTCAATGACGCCGCCCCGACCAGCCGCCGCAAGCTGTCCGGCCGCACCGGCCTGAGCCAGGGCGAGCAGCGCGTGCTGTCCTACCTGGTCCTGTTCGCCGCCGCGGCCGCCCACTTCACCAGTCTCGCCGACACGACCCCGCACGCACCCAGGCTGATCCTGCTCGACGATGCCTTCGCCAAGGTCGACGAACCCACCCACGCCCGCCTCGGCCGCATCCTGGTCGACTTGGACCTGGACTTCGTCCTCACCAGCGAACGCCTGATCGGTAACTGGCCCGACGTGCCGTCGCTGCACATTTACGAGTGCCTGCGCGACCCGCACGTCAGGGGAGTGGCGACCCTCCACTACACCTGGAACGGGCGACAGCGTCGGCTGGTGTCGGTATGAGCGACCCTCGTGCGCGGGAAGCGGCGACTCCTCTGGACGCCGAGACGCTTGCCTTTCTGACCCGGCCCGGCCTCGCCCGCCTCCGGACGGCCGCCCGAACCCGTCTCGAACGCAACGGTCTGCAGCCGAACGGCACGATCAGGCTTCAGCGTCTAACCGCACAGGAACGCGAGGACCTCTCCCTGCTCCTTGCGAAACCAATCACCACCTCCACCGCCACGATCCATCTGCTGGACCTGGACACCCGCCTGCGCACCAGCGCGGTCGGCCGCGGTCTGGCCGAGACCTTGACAGCACTGGGCCCGGCCCTGACCGACCGCCGGGCGGCCCGGGACGCAGCGGCGGCGCAACGCGCCGGCCTGTGGTCCGCGGCCGAAGCGGCCCTCGCCGCCACCCCACTGGCCCCCCACCCGTGGACGGCCCGGTGGCTGGAGGAGATACGACGCGCAGGGACGCTCGCCCGCCAAGACCAGCACACCGCGACCACCATCCTCCACCAGGCGATCCGAACCCTGGCCACGCTCTTCCCCGGCCCGCACGCGGAACCCACCCCGGCCGTCTGGGGCCGCGGCGAACTCGCCACCCGCACCACCGGCTCGGCCCACGGCCTGGACGACGGCACCCTGCTCTCCCGCCTGGTCCTGCGCGGCATCGCCCTGGCATCCGACACCCACGTCCCCGCCGACGCACCGGGCCGCCGGACCCTGTGGCGCCAGGCCTCGGTCACCCCGGACGAGGTGTCCAGCACAGTCCTCAGCTACGGCCTGCGACCAACAGGCGCGAGCTGGGGCGAGAAAACCCTGCAAGAACGCGCGGACCACAACCTGGAGACCCACCTCACCCTGCGCGAACTGCGCACCCTGCACCTCGAGATGCCACCCCGCACCCAGATCCACGTATGCGAGAACCCACGCGTGGTCGAAGCCGCTGCCGACGCTGGCTGCACCGCAACCCTGATCTGCACTTCCGGCAGCGCGACGACGGTCGTCCGCACCCTGCTCGACGCGCTGGCCGCCGCCGGATGCGCCTTCACATACCACGGTGACTTCGACTGGCCGGGGATCACACTGGCCAACCGCGTCGTGGAGCGGTACAGCGCGCAGGCATGGCACATGAGCGCAAAGGACTACGAGTACCTCGCGACCCGCACCCAGGTACACGGCACCCCGCAGCTTCTCCTCACCGGTCCGCGCGTGGAAGCCGTATGGGATAAGGAACTGGCACCGACCATGGACGCCCTGGGCATCGCCCTGCACGAAGAGGCGGCGCTCGACCTGCTTCTGGAGGACCTCACCTGAACCTCTGAAGGACACCGGCAGACCAGACGACGCGATATGAGTTGAGTCTGTCCCCGGCGTACAGCCCGACTCGTCTGCCCCCACCCGCGGCTCTGCCCTCCCCTACGACCTGGTCGGCCGTTGGCCCGCCGTCTCCTCTGCCTTGGGCGCGGACGCCGACTGCGCAACAGCCGAGACTGCGCAACAGCCGAGTGCGCACACGCCCGCCAGGACCGGCGATACCGCGGCCCTGGCGCGCATGTAGGTGCGAACAGCATTCCTATCGGCAGAGCTTCACTGGCAGACCCGAGGGCGTGGCGGCCTGGTTCCGATGGTGAGCGCGACCGGGGAGCCGTGCACAAGCGGCGTTCCCGCGCTCGGGGACTGGCGGCTCACCCGGCCTACGTTGTCGCAGTCGACCACGGTGTTCACCTGGCCGACCACGTACCCGGCGGCCGAGAGTGCCTGGGACGCCTGGGTCTGCGAGTCGCCCAGCACGTTCGGTACGACGGTGACGCCGGTGACCGGGATCGTCACGGAGGCCAGGTTCCTGCTGAAGCCGGTGTCCGACGACAGGTCAATCACCGTCAGGTTCCAGGTGACCGTGCCGGTGGACGTGATGAACACCGGCCGGGAACCGCCGCCGACCGGGAAGAGGTCGGTCGCCGGGTCGAAGCCGGGCCCGGTGATCCGCAGCGCGTCGTCCGGGCCGCAGCCCACGCCGTCGGCGCCCCAGTTCACCTGGGCGTTCTGGCCGTAGACCACCGGTGACGGCGAGACCGACAGGGAACCGGTGGCGGTGAGCGCGCAGTTCAGTCCCGGATCGTCCGCGTAGGCGGGTGTCACGGCGAAGGCCGTCGCCAGCAGCGCGGCGGTCACCAACACCACCGCTCTGGGCGATCGCGTCATCCGGCCCGCCCACTTCCACGGCCCGCACCCGCGGGCGGGCCCGCCGGGAGCGCGGCCTATCCGATTCGATGACACATTCAATGTTCCTCCTTGTTCGACTTATGGACTTGCTCGACTTGTTCGCCGTCGCCGGGAGCCGCCGTCGCCGGTGGTCGGACTTCCGCCCGTATCGCCTCACGCCTGTCACCGGGAGGTGCCGTGGGTCGGGGTGGGCGGGCCGCCGGTTGTCGACGACTCCGCGAGGGTCAGTGGTAGAAGTACGGGTCCAGGACACTGACCTCGGTGATCCGGTCGACGGGCAGGCCCGTGGTCTGTGCGGCCTGGCGCACGGCTTCCGGAGACGGCCCGTCGTACACGCAGTAGGTCACGCTCTTGTCCCGGCTCACGTACGACTGCACCCAGGTGACGGCCGACGCGGCGTTGCCCTCGACGACGTTCCTGCAGGCCTTGGCGCCCTCGTCGTCCATCGGGATGTGCAGACCCTCGGTGAAGGTCCGTTGCACGAGATATCGCGGCATGGTGCACGCTCCTTTCCGAGAGCCACTGTCGGCCTGGCGGCGGCCTCGGGGCATCGGGAGCGGTTCCCTATGTTCGCTCCGCGATCTCCCCATGTCTGGCGGCCTCCTGGCGTGTACGCACGCCGAGTTTGGCCAGGATGGAGGAGACGTGATGCCCGGCCGTCTTCTCCGCGATGCGGAGCCGGTCGGCGATCTCGGAGTTCCGCAGTCCGTCCCTGAGCAGGTCGAGGACGTCGGCTTCGCGTGCGGTGAGCCCGTCGGGATGAGCCAGCGTGGAACGCCGTGGTGTCCGGATGCCCAGGTCGCGCATCCACCTTGCCACCTGGTCCGCGGCGGGTCGCGCGCCAAGACCTTCGAACGCGCGCAAGGCCTCGCTCAGGTGATCCGGGCTCTGGGCGAGCGCCATGGCCGACTCGTACGGGCAACCGAGCTCGTCCCAGGCGCGCGCGGCGTCGACGGGATTCATCCGGTACGGCGGGGCGGCGGCCGGGTGGACGTCATCTGGCCGCGGTTCCAGCCACTGTCCGAGTTCACCGATCGCCCATCCGATGCCGAGCCGTACCGCCAGTTCGTACGTTTCGGACAGGCTGCTGTCGGCCTGCTGTCCGCTCAGACTCGCGAGTTCGGCGCGTCCCGCGGCGACCGGCCACAGGCGCTGCAGGTCTCCGGTCTGTCGGGCCAGCGACCACGCCTCGTCGAGTACGTCCGCCGCGCCCGGCTCTCCCCGCCGGGTCCGCAGCCGCCCCAGCACGGTGAGCGCGACGATCCGGCTCGGTGTGCACTCGGTGGCTCCCACCTGGTCCGCCGTCGCTTCCGCCGCCGACCACTGCCCGCGCTCCGACAGGCACCGGGCCAGCCATGCCGTGGCGTAACTCCGTACGTCGTCCAGGTCGCGGTCGGAGCACCACTTCATGGCCTCGCGCAGCCAGTGTTCCGCGAGGTCATAGCGACGGACCTCGCCTGCCGCGGATCCGAGGTTGACCATCGCACTTCCCACGGCCGCGTCGTCACCGGCCGCGTGGGCCGCCCGCAGACTACGGAGCATGGTCCGCACGGCCAGGTCGGGCTCGATGGACCACTGTGCGGAGCCGACCGCGTTGAGCGCCCGGGCCAGCAGGGTCTGTTCCCCGAACCGCTCGGCGAGCAGGGCGGCGCGACTGCCGGTCCGCACCGCCCCGGGAATGTCCCGGGCAAGCATCAGCAGGTACGCCGACCAGGTGTACGCGGCGACCAGCCCGGGGCCCTCCGGCAGCCGCTCGGCGAGGGCGAGCGCCTGCCGCACCATGGCATGTGCCTCGGCGTTCCGGCCCTGGTTCCACAAGTAGTAGGAGCAGCACGCCATCAGAGCGGCCTCGCGCTCCTGGTCGCCTTCCTCCCGCCAGCACTCGATCGCCCGACGGGAGGAGATAACGGCCGCGGCAGCCCGTCCGGCGTGCGCACACGCCTCGCCATGCCGCTCGAACAGTTCGGCGTGCCGGCCCGGGCCGATCCCGTCGGCGAACCGCAGCGCCTGGGCGTAGTGGTCGGCCGCCTGCCGGTGAGCACCGACGGCGGACGCCCGCCTCGCCGCCGCACCGGCGTGCACGAGTACGGCCGCCGCGTCGCCCGCCTCCTCCGCGTGATAGGCGAGCCGGGCCGGATCGCTGCCCCACCGGGTCAGGTCCGCCAGTGCGCGCTGGTGCAGCTCGGTCCTGCGTGCCGACGCGATTCCCTCTTCGATGGCCAGTCTGGCCAGCTCGTGGCGGAACAGGATCCGCGTGCCGTCGCGCAGCAGCATTCCCGCGTCCACGCAGCCGTCGACGGCCTTTCCGGGCGCCTGGACCAAGGGCGCGGGAGCATGACCGGGGAAGACGGCCACCGAGTTCAGCGCCTCGCGCTCCGCGGGGCCGAGCCCGGCCGCCCGGGCCAGCACCGCGTCGCGCACGGTCTCGGGAACCCGGTGGTCGGGATCGGCCAGGACCTCGGTCACGAAGAAGGGGTTGCCGCCGGCCCGGGCGTGCAGTTCCGCGGGATCCGGGCCGTCCGGTCCGGCCAGCGTCGCGACGGCCGCGGCCGAGAGCGGTGACAGCCGTACGCGCAGCACACTCCTGTCGGTGGCGAGCGCTCCCAGCACCGCGCGCAACGGGTGATCCGATCCGACCTCGTCGTCCCGGTAGGTGATGACGAGCAGGCCACGCGTGGAGGAGATCCGGCGGGCGGCGAACACGAGCAGGTCGATGGTCGCTTCGTCGGCCCAGTGCGCGTCCTCCACCACGGCGAGGGCTTCCCGCGCCGTCAACTGGTCCAGGAACGCGTGGAACATCGCCTGACGCGAGCTCTCCGCGGCCATCGCCGCGGCCAGTTCACCTGTCGCCTGCCGTGCGATGTCGTGGAGCGGGCCGAGTGGCTGCGGCGTCCGCAGCGCGTCGCACGAACCCCATAGCACCGGCCGGGTCAGCCCGGCGCAGAACGCCCTGACGAGAGAGGTCTTGCCGATACCCGCCTCACCGGACACCAGGACCACCCGCCCTGCCGGGCAGCGTCGCAGCGCGTCAAGCCAGTCCCCCCGCTCAAGTAACGCCATATGGCGGATGGTAGCCCCAGGCCCTCACCGTTCCGCATCGAGAAACCGGACGCCTCCGGGGCCGGCGAAGCCGCGGCAGGGGTCCGCCCGTGAGCGGCCCCGACCGTAGAGGCGCAGGAGCGGTCGTGACGTGGCTGCCGCTCAGGCTCCGACCAGGACATCCCCCGTGTCGTCGGCGGGCAGAAAAGTTTCCAGCCGCAGGGCGAGGTCTCGCAGGCCCTCCTCGGTCGCCGTGGTGGCGCAGCGCTCCAGCAGGGCGTGGGAGTGGGCGAGTCGGCGTCGGGCCCAGCGCCGTGAGCCTGTCGAGGCTGATGACGGCTTCGGCTTGCCGTCCGACGGCCGGCCGGACAGGTGCTCCACGAGGAACACCGCCCTGACCAGAGCGAACGCCTGGTAGGCGGGCAGCACGTCAGGGCCGGACATCGTGTCGGTGTGCCCCAGGGCCGCCAGTTCGTCCAGGTACACCCGGCACAGGGCCTCGCGGTCCGGCCAGTCGCTGTCCTTGAGGGGGAGCGCCGCGTGGTCCTCGATCAACTGGACCACTTCGTAGAGCAGCGGGAAGTGACCGTGCGGTTCGAGGTCCAGGGCCACCACGTCACCGGAGTCCGTGACCAGCCAGTTCTCCGCGTGGGCGTCTCTGCCGGGCAGAAACGGCAAGGACGGCACGGCCACCGCCTCCCATTGCTCCACGAGATCACGGGCGCCGGGGATCTGCAGCCGACCGGCTCGTTTCTCGAGTTCGGCGGCCACCCTGGCGTGCGCCCGGTGCGTCGACCCGGTGTGGGCGATGCCCGTGACCCCGCTCGACCACACGTGGATCCGGGCGAGGTAGCGCAGGGCGCAGACCAGCATCTCGTACGGCAGCCGTCGGCGGCCGTCGTAGGCGTCGGCGATGGCACCCGCGAGGCTGCGGCCCACGGCGCGACGGGAGGCGAGGGCCGTGTCCGGGGGTGGGCGGCGGGTGCTGGCCCAGTCGTGCGGCAGGTCCACCAGGGCCAGTACCTCGGGCAGTCGCATCCAGCGTGGGGCGGCGGTGTCGCGAAGGTACTGCCGCAGGGATTCCAGGTGTGCCCGTTCGGCCTCGGCCTCGGCGAGGTAGGTCGGCTTGAGTACCAGAGTCGTGGACAGGAGCCGGTGCGGGTCGTCGAGGACGAAGGTCTCCGACCGCCCACCGAGTACGGCCTGTCGGAAGGTCCGGGAGTGGACGGCCGTCCGTGCCGCCTGTTCGTGCAGCCGGGTCTGGTCGCCGTTCCGTACGGCTTCGAGGAGCCGCTGTGACTCCGCGTGGGCGGCTCCGTACGTCTCGGCTTCCTCCGCTTCCCACGACAGCTGGGGTGTGGCCCTGACGGCGGCCGGTGCGCCCGCCAGGTCGGCGAGTTGCAGCAGTGGCCACGGCCAGTCCGCGGCGAGTCCGCGGGCTCGCAGTGCCAGGCCGACCGCCGTCGCGAACTCCTCGGGGTCCTGGGTCAGCCGCCACAGCCGGTGGTGGCCGGCGGCCGACACGCTGAAGTTCTCGCGCGACCGGTCGCCGCCCGCGCGGGCCTTCGCCTTGAGGGCGAGCGCTGTGCGAAGGTCGTCCTTGCTGCCGGTGCGTGCCAGGCGCAGATACGCGTCGCCCAGCATGCCCTGCACGTTTCCCATGGTCTCGTTCGCGGCGATGGTCTGCTCGAACCACTCGACCGCTCCCCGAAGATGGGCTTCGTCGCGGGTCAGCGCATGCAGGCGCAGGCAGGTCTCGCCGAGGTAGCTGGTCACGCGCTCACGTACGAGAGGCCGCTCGACGGGCTTTCCGGATACGGCCGGTGGGCCGTCGGTCGGCTCGTCAAGGCAGGCTGTCAGGACGTCCCGCGCCTCGTGAAGCAGCTGGACGGCGGTCTCCGACTCGCCCTCCTCGGCGAGCAGCGCCTTGGCATGGTGCAGCGTGGCCCTGCCGAGACCGAACTCGAGCTGTCGGCGGCGCTCGGTCGTCTCGGCCACGGCGTCGCCGAAGTAGGCGTAGGCACGGGCGAGCAGGTTCTCCCGCGCGGGAGCTTCGAGCGCGAGGCCGTCGGTGTTTCGGGTCGGGCCCGTGGTGTCGTCGGTGGCCGGGCCACTCGTGATGCGACAGAGGCGGTCCAACTGGCCGCACAACATGCCCAGTCGGGCGGACAGCCAGGAGCGTGTGTCCGTGGTCGCCCGCTCGCGCAGCGTGTGCAGGGTGGCCAGTGTCGCCCGGATGCGAGGGAGGTCCACCAGAGGCTCGGCCCGCTCGATGAGCAGCCATGCGGACAGGACGAGGGGCACGGCCGACATGAGCTCGTCGGGCTGTACGGCGAGGAGCGCATCGAGTCTCGTACGCACGTCGGCGGGAAGCGGAGCGGACACGGGGTCGGGCTCCGGGAGTTCGTCGGGCGCCGTCTCCGTCCAGGGCCACAGCCCGCGGAGAGCGGCCGCACGCCACAGCTCCACCAGGAACTTCTGCCGCGCCGGGTTGGCGAGGAGGTCGGGCGTGGCCTCGCAGAGGAAGTACGCCTCCTCTGCCACCGCGTGCGCGCCGGCGAAGTCCCGGGAACGGTACAGGTGCAGGGCGCAGTCGATCAGTGCCGAGGGGTAGGCGGAGCCGCGGACCGGGGTGTCGTGACGGGCGCTCCAGCGAAAGTCGTCGAGTGCGGCCGAGTAGAGGTCGCGGACTTCGTCCATCTCCCTGAGCGCCTGCAGCGTGCGGGCGATACCCGCCCGGGCGACGCCGTGGTTGTGCCGCAGCATGACCAGACGGAAGCCGTGCTCGCTGCCGTTGACCCGCTCCTGCGCCGACCGGAAGAGGCGCAGTGCCTCGCGATACGCGTCGAGGGCGGCTTTGCGGCGTGCTACGACCGCTTCGTCGCCGGGGAGTTCGGGCCTCGGGCCCGGCCCGAGGTCGACGGTGGCGTCGGTGTCGTCGGCGGCCTTCTCGTCTTCTCCGTGCACGACCGACTGGGCCTTGCGCAGGTGGGCCTCGCCGAGCACGGACAGCCACGAGAACGAGTCGGAGACGTACGGCCGCGCGCGTTCGACGAGCTGGTCCACCTCGTCCCATATGGTGCGGGGTTCCTCGGGATGCTGGCTCAGCCGGTAGTGGACCTCCAGAAGGAACGCGAAGTGTTCCTCGCTGGTGTCCCCGCGCTCCTCGGCGAGTCGCAGATCGACTCGGGCGCCCCGAAGCAGAGCCAGGGGCTCGGGGTCCTGACGGGCGAGAACGAGACGGGTCACCCCGCGCATCCCGCGCCAGATGCGGCCGGGCGTGCGATCGGCCAGGTGGCCGTCGTTCGGCTCGACGACGTCCCAGCAGCGCAGCGCCTCCGTGAGCATCGGGCGGACGAGGTCACCCGCCCCGTGCGCCATCAACTCCTTGGCCTGCTGGTACAGCGACCCGGCGAGGTAGAGATGGACATGGCACCACGTCGCCCTCCACCGCAGGTTCCCGAGATGAGGCTGGAGCCGGGAGGCTCCGGGTGCCAGGACGCGGCGCACCGCGAGGCAGACGATGACGGCGCTGTCAAAGTCGAGCTTGTTGTACGCCGCGTTCCAGATGTCGGCGACGGCGGTGGCCGCTTCCCGCGGATCGAGGAGTCTAGCGAAGAGACCCGCGCCGAAGGCGTCCACCACCTGCCCGAGCAGGTCTGGTGTCAGGTCGATGCCGAGACCGGCGGCGTCGGCGTGCAGAAGGGCCAACGGATCTGCTTTCACGGGGTTTCGCCTTCGTCACGGTGTTCGTGGGGCCGGTCGCACGCACGCCCTCAGCGCACCGGCTGGATGTCTTCCCGCTCGCGCCGGTCGCCGATGAGGAAGGCGGACTGCGGCAGCACGACATGAGGACCGGAGCGTCCACGGACGATGTCCTGGCGCGTAGCGCCGATCACGTGGGGGGAGTCCGGGGTCCGTGCCAGAGCGAGGAGTGCCGCGCGCAGCTCCGCTGCCTCGGGCCGGTCGGGCAGCAGGTCGTACACCTCGATGAAGCGGATCTGCCGGTAGGCCTCACCCGGAACCTTCATGGGGCCGTCGACGACCGTGCGGAGTGGGGAGAAGCTGACCGCCTGGGCGAGGGGCGCCAGTTCGGGATGGCCGACCTCACCGAGTTCCTCGATCATTTCCCGGCGCAGACACTCCGTCGCGGGCTCCCGGCCCGTGGCGCGGTGCAGCCAGCGCGCGAAGCCGGGGATCCTCGCGGCAGGCAGGAAGCCCCGCAGGTCGTGCTTCATCACGTCGTTGGTGCGGCCCTCGGGGTCGAAGCCCAGCTTTTCGAGGGTGCCCCGCGGGGTCTGGTGGTACTTCACGACCCCACCGGGCGGGCCGTAACCTCCCGGCCGGGTGGGGGAGTCGAAGAGAACGTAGTGGTCCTCGTCGTGGAGTCTCAGGAGTACCGCCACCGATACGCGTATCTTCCGGCGTGGCACGAACAGCAACTTCAGCAGAAGTAAGTGGTGCCGGTTCTGCCACACTGTCCGGCCCGTCCAGGTGAGCAGCGCAACGCAGACGCCACCCACGATCTTCTCGATCACCCATGCCCCCCGTGGCCCCTCGGTGATCCAGGAGATTAGGGCACAGGTTCGGCAGGCGCGGCGGAATCGCTCGTTCCTCGCTCGATCGGGTGGTTATGTGGCCGAGTCGCTGCCATCGAGCGCTCGGTCACTCCCGCCAGGTGCCGCGCGAACACCTCCCGCGCCTCCGGCGTCAGCGTCCGCAGTGCCACCAGTGCCGTGATGACGACGTCGCACAGTTCCGACTGGACGTCGTCCCAGGTGTGGGTGAGGCCCTTGCGGGGGTTCTGGCCGGTCGCGCCGATCACCGCCTGGGCGACCTCGCCGACCTCCTCCGAGAGTTTCAGGATGCGGAGGAGGAGGCCTTCCGAGCCGTCGACCGGGCGGTTGGTGTCCAGCCAGGTGTGCAGGTCGTCGACGGAGGTCCAGAGGTCGGTGTCCGCGGTGGTGCTGGGAGGGGTGGCCCGGTCGGTCATCCGGGCAGCTTTTCATGACGCCGCGCGCGCGGACCACCGTGCCGGGCGTCGCGACGGGGCGAACGTCGCCGTCGCGGGCCTAGTCCCGGTACAGCGCAGCCTCCTCGTCGAACAGGGCCTCCTGCTCGCCCTCCTCCGCCTTGCGCAGGCGCTTGTTGCGGGCGCCCACCACCAGGGCCGTCGCCAGGCCGGTCACCGCGAAGGCCGCCGGGACCATCCAGCTGCGGTTGACCGCGTGGCCGAGGGCGTGGTCCAGGGAGAGGCGGCCGGGGCCGGTGATCGCGAGGCCGGCCGCCGTCAGGCCGAGGGCCGCCGCGTACTCGTAGCCGCCGCTCTGGTTGAAGAAGCCGTTCGGGGCGTGCACCGCCGCCGCTCCCGTCATCGCGCCGGCCGCCGCCGCGCCGGCCGCCGGGGTCGCCAGGCCCAGCGCCAGCAGGGTGCCGCCGCCGGCCTCGGCCAGGCCCGCCGCCGTCGCGCTCGCCTTGCCGGGCGCGTAGCCGACGGACTCGAAGAACTGGCCCGTCCCCTCCAGACCGTGTCCGCCGAACCAGCCGAAGAGTTTCTGCGCGCCGTGTGCCGCGAGGACTCCGCCGGTGCCCAGCCGGAGCAGCAGCAGGCCCAGATCACGTCGGTCGAATGTGGTCACGATGACTCCCGGTGCAGACAGCAGGAACTGTGGACATTCCCCTCCCGCGTTTCCACCGTCGCACTTCTGACACCCGGTGGCCGGTCCGGGCCGCCGTTCGGGTGGCGGAGTCCGTCGGGCGGTGCGAGTCTGACCGGCATGACGATTCAGACCGCCAGACTCAGCGACCCGGCCGTCCGCGCCTTCGTCAGCGCCGTCAACGCCCATGACCGGGACCGTTTCCTGGCGTTGCTCGCCCCTGACGCGACGATGGCGGACGACGGTTCCGACCGTGAGCTCACCGACTGGATTGACCGGGAGATCTTCTCCTCGCACGGTCATCTGGAGGTCGACAGGGAGTCCCAGGGCGGCCGTGCCCTCCTCGCCCGCTACAGCAACGACACCTGGGGCGAGATGCGGACCCGCTGGAGCTTCACCGTCGGGGACGACGGCAGGATCTCGCGGTTCGAGACCGGTCAGGCGTGAACAGAGCGTCGTGACCGTCGTACGGCTCCCGCACACCCCTTGCGCTGGAGTGCGCTTCACCACCTAGCGTCGGTCGTCATGGAGACCACCAGGACACTGGGACGCGGCCGTATCGACGTCAGCCCCCTCGGATTCGGCTGCTGGGCCATCGGGGGCGAGTGGCAGGACGCCGGCGGACAGCCGCTGGGCTGGGGAAAGGTCGACGACGACGAGTCCGTACGGGCGATCCACCGCGCCCTCGACCTCGGTGTCACCTTCTTCGACACCGCCGACGTCTACGGCACCGGGCACAGCGAGCGCGTGCTCGGCCGGGCCCTCGGCAAGCGGCGGGCCGATGTCGTCGTCGCCACCAAGTGGGGCAACCTCTTCGACGAGGGGACCCGGACCCTCACCGGGCAGGACGCCTCCCCGGGGCACGCGCGCGCCGCTCTCACCGCCTCGCTCGGCCGGCTCGGCACCGACCACGTCGATCTCTACCAGCTGCACCTCTCCGACGCCCACCCGGAGCAGGCGGCCCGACTGCGGGAGGCCTGCGAGGAGTTCGTGCGCGAGGGGCTGATACGGGCGTACGCGTGGAGCACCGACGATCCCGACCGCGCGGCCGTGTTCGCCGAGGGGGCGCACTGCGCCGCCGTACAGCACGCGCTGAACGTGCTGCGGGACGCGCCCGCGATGATCGCGCTGTGCGAGGAGTCGGGGCTCGCGAGCATCAACCGCAGTCCGCTGGCGATGGGGCTGCTGGCCGGGAAGCGCCGAGCGCGGCAGGCGCTGGAGCCGGGGGACATCCGCAGCCGGCCGCCGGCCTGGCTGGAGGGGTTCGAGGACGGCACCGGGGCCGATCCGGAATGGCTGGGCCGGATCGACGCCCTCAGGGAGATCCTCACCAGCGGCGGCCGCACCCTCGCCCAGGGCGCTCTCGCCTGGATCTGGGCACGCAGTCCGCGCACCGTGCCGATTCCCGGGTTCCGTTCCGTCGCGCAGGCCGAGGAGAACGCGGGCGCGATCGCGAAGGGGCCGCTCACCGCTGAGCAGTCGGCCGAGATCGACCGGATACTCGGGCGGTGAACGGCCCCACGGGCTGACCGGTCAGGACCGTACGGCCTGCTCGGTCAGCGTGATCTGGCCTGCCCTGATGGTGGCCAGTCGTGGCGCGCGGCGGGCGATCGACGAGTCGTGGGTGACGATGACGAAGGTCAGCCCGTACTCCCGCCACAGCCCTTCGAGCAGGGACATGATGTCGTCGCGGGTGCCCTCGTCGAGGTTGCCCGTGGGCTCGTCGGCGAGCAGCACCTTCGGCTTCTTGACCAGCGCGCGGGCGATGGCGACGCGCTGCTGCTGCCCGCCGGACAGTTCGGTCGGGACGTGCGTGAGACGCTCGCCGAGGCCCACCGAGCGCAGCGCCTCCGCCGCGCGCTCGCGGCGCTCGGCCGGCTTCACGCCGAGCGGGACCAGGGCCGTCTCGACGTTCTCCTGCGCGGTCAGCGTCGGGATGAGGTTGAACGCCTGGAAGATGATGCCGATCTTCTCGGCGCGCAGCCGGGTCAGCTTGGCCTCGCTGATGGAGGCGAGGTCCACGCCGTCCAGCTCGACGCTGCCCTCGGACGGGCGGTCGAGGCCGCCGATCATCTGCAGCAGCGTCGACTTGCCGCCGCCGGTGGGGCCCTGGATGACGAGCTGGTCGCCGTCCTCGATGGTGAGGTCGACGCCGCGCAGCGCCTCCACCGTGTCCTTGCCGCGGGTGTACCGCTTGGCGACGCCGGTCAGTCTGTACATGGGTTCTCCGTGGTTGAGCGTGAGTGAGGGGGAGTCGGCGCCAGGGCCTAGGAGACGCTGCGCAGGGCGTCGGCCGGACGCATCCGGGAGGCGCGCCAGCCGCCCATGGCGCCGGCGATCAGACCGCCGGTGACCGCCAGGCCCCCCGCGAGGGCGATCGTGGTCACCGAGACCGGCGCGGAGAGCGCGATCTCCATGGTGTTCTGCGTCGACTGCCCGCCGGGACCGCCGCCGCCGGGACCGCCGCCCGCCCCGCCACCGGTGGTGCCGAGCTGGGCGGTGAGCTTCGGGCTGATCATGGTCACCGCGTAGGCGGCCGCCAGGCCCAGACCGATGCCGAGGGCGCCGCCGAGCAGACCGTTGACCATGGACTCGCCGACGACCTGCCGGGTGACCCTGCGGCTGGGCCAGCCGAGCGCCTTGAGGGTGCCGAACTCACGCACCCGGCGGGAGACCGCCGAGGAGGTCAGCAGCGCGGCCACCAGGAAGGCGGCGGCCAGGACCGCGATCGACAGCCACTTGCCGACGCTGGTCGCCAGGTTCGAGGCGGTGGACAGCGAGCCGGAGACGGTGTCGGCGAGGTCGGCGGAGGTGGTGACCGTCGTACCGGAGATGTTCTTCTGGATGGTCGACTTGACGGTCTCGATCTGCTTGGAGTCGGTGGCCTTCACATAGATCGTGGTGACCTGGTTCTTCGCGTCGGCCAGGGTCTGCGCCTGCTTCAGCGGCAGGTAGACGTCGGTCGTGGACTCGCTGCTCTCGGGCGTGGCGATGCCGACGACCTTGTACTTGGTGCCGGAGATCTTGAAGGTCGAGCCGACCTTGTACGTGTTCTCCTTCGCGTACGACTTGCTGAGCACCGCGAGTTTCGCGTTGGTCTGCGTGGCCGTGAACGTCGTGCCCGAGCTGATCGTCGAGCCGGCCAGCGGGCCGAGCGTCTGGTCGGTGACGTCGACGCCGGCGACGGAGTAGGAGTTGACGTCGAAGGAGGCGCCGCCGCCCTGCACCTGCGGCTGGGCGGTGCTGCCGCTGCTGGTGCCACCGCCGGGGCCGCCCTGGTTCTGGGTCTGGCCGCCGGTCGTGCTCTGCGCCTTGCCCTGGGTGAAGGAGCCGTCGACCTTGGTGACGTTCAGGGTGATCGCGCCGACCGCGTTCGCCACGCCCTTCTGCGCGGAGACCTTGGCGACCAGCGAGGACTTCAGGGCCTGGCCGCCCTGGGTCATCACACGGTCCGAACTCTGCTCCGACGAGTCGTCGTCGGACTGGGCGTCGAACTCGAAGTTGGGTCTGCCCGAACTGTTTCCGGTGGGCGCCGACCTGGCCTTGGTGACGGTCATGTCGGTGCCGAGTCCGTACAGCGACTGCAGGACCTTGTCCTGTGCCTGAGCCATGCCGGCCGACACCGAGTTCACGGTGATGACCAGGGCGATTCCGAGCGCCAGACCCAGTGCGATGACCAGAGCCGCCTTCTTGCGCCGGCTCAGTTCGCGCTTGAGATAGATGCCAAACATCCCGTTCCTCGAAGGTTCTTGGCGCCCGCTGTGGGCGCTGCCACAAGCTAGGGAGAAACCTTTGAGTCGTCCTGAGTAATACGTGTGGAGGACCTGAGAATGAAACGTCCGGATTCAGAATTCGGTAAGACAGGTGTTTCCTAAGCTGAGCAGGGCGTACTGCCAGGAAACCCCTGTGGGGTGGGGTGTCACATTGTGAGGAGCGGTCTTTCTTTGAATTCCCTGTCCAGGCGTTCCCTGCTCGCTCTCGCCGCGACGGCCCCGTTGGCCTCCGTGGCGCCCTCTGCCTCCGCGGCGCCCGCTTCCGCTCCGTCGGTCGTCGGCGGAGCGCGGCTGGCCCGCGACGGCGTCCAGGTGCGGGGCGCCACCGGTCTGCCCCGGAAGCTCACCGCCCGCGCCTGGCTGGTCGCCGATCACGACAGCGGCGAGGTGCTGGCCGCCAGTGACGCGCACCGGCGCCTCGCGCCCGCGTCGACGCTGAAGATGCTGTTCGCCGACACCGTGCTCCCGAGGTTCGCGCGGACCGAGCGGTACACGGTGACGGACGCCGACCTGGCCGGCATCCCGGCGGGCTCCAGCCTGGTCGGGATCAAGGCGGGGATCACCTACACCGTCGAGCAGTTGTGGCACGGCGTGTTCCTGCGCTCGGGCAACGACGCGGTGCACGTGCTCGCCCGGATGAACGGCGGGGTGTCGCGCACGGTCGCCGAGATGCAGGCCAGGGCGGCGGACCTGCAGGCCCTGGACACGCGTGTGGTCAGCCCGGACGGCTTCGACCACCCGGGGCAGCGCTCGTCGGCGTACGACCTCACGCTCTTCGCCCGGCACGGGCTGAAGGACGCCGACTTCCGCGCGTACTGCGCGACGAGGACCGCCGACTTCCCGGCGGGCGACGGCAGAACCTTCCAGATCCAGAACACCGACCGGCTGCTGACGGGCGCGTGGGGAGTGCGGACGTACCCGGGCCTGATCGGGGTGAAGAACGGCTACACCAGCAACGCCGGCAACACCTTCACCGGCGCGGCCGTGCGCGGTGGACGGACCCTGCTGGTGACCGTGATGCACCCGGGCAGCGGGAGCGGTTCCGTGTACGAGGAGGCGGCCGCGCTGCTCGACTGGGGCTTCGGGACGGGGAGTTCGGTGCGGCCGGTGGGCACGCTGGTCGAGCCGCTCAGCGAGGGCGGGGCGAGCGCGTCACCCACCCGGCAGGCCGGCGGTAAGGCCGCGCGGGCGGCCGCGGGAGCGCTCGCCGGGGCGTCTGGTGCGCAGCCGGCCGGCACGTCGGCCTGGCGGCTCCTCGAAGGCGCGGTGGGCACGGTCGCCCTGCTGGCGGGCGGGGCGTACGCGGTACGCAGGCGCCGTCCGGCCGTCGGGCGGCGACACCGGCCCTGAGGCCGTCACGGACGGTGTTCCGAGCGGCTCACGGGCGGAGTCACGCGGCGGCGGTTCGACGGTCCGACGACGTCGTGCGGCAGCCGTTCCAGGTACCGGTGCGTACCCCACGATGTCTCGCGAGGGCCACCCCCACCCGGTGCGGTGGAACGGCTGCCGCCTCCCCCCTCGGCATGGTCTGCGGAAGCTCTGTGCTCCAAGTGTGAAGCTCCGGTGGAGGAGGTCAAGAGCATAAGCGCGCTACCGGCCGGTATGGGGCGGAACAATCAACTCCGCTTGTGCAGGTTGAGGGTTTGACCATCTCCGGACCACGACCGGACCACGACCGGACCCACGGTCGGACCACGGCCGGACCGCGTCCCGGACCGCGTCCCGGACCCGTGTTCCGGCCACACGCGGACCGCGTCCGGATCGCGGTCAGCCGCGCCCCACGTACGGCATCGTCGTCGCCAGCACCGTCGCGAACTGCACGTTCGCCTCCAGCGGCAGCGCGGCCATGTGCCGGACCGTGCGCGCCACGTCGGCGACGTCCATCACGGGCTCCGGCGCGATCTCGCCGTTGGCCTGGAGGGCGCCGGTCCCCATCCGCTCCGTCATGTCCGTCGCCGCGTTGCCGATGTCGATCTGCCCGACCGCGATCCGGTACGGCCGCCCGTCCAGCGACAGGGCCTTGGTCAGGCCGGTCAGCGCGTGCTTGGTGGCCGTGTAGGCGGCCGAGTGCGGCCGGGGCGTGTGGGCGGAGATCGAGCCGTTGTTGATGATCCGGCCGCCCTGCGGGTCCTGCTCCTTCATCTGCCGGTAGGCGGCCTGCGCGCACAGGAACGCGCCGTTCAGGTTGGTGTCGACGACGTGCCGCCAGGCCTCGTAGGGCAGTTCCTCGACCGGCACCCCGCCGGGGCCGAACGTCCCCGCGTTGTTGAACAACAGGTCGACCCGTCCGAAGCGCTCCACGGTCGCGGTGAACAGCGCCGCCACGTCCTCGGGCCGGGACACGTCCGTGCGTACGGCGATCGAGGCGGCCTCGGGGGCCAGCGCCGCCGTCTCCTCCAGGGGCTGTGGACGACGGCCGGCCAGCGCCACCGACCAGCCCGCGCGGAGCAGTTCCACGGCGACCGCGCGGCCGATGCCGGAGCCGGCCCCGGTCACCACGGCGACCCGCGGCCGCCCCCCGCCGTCCCGCTCGCCGCCGTCCCGCCCGTCCATCCGATTGGCATTCATGAGGCCGCAGCGTAGGGGAGGAGCGGCCCTCGGGCACGGCGGCCGGGTCCCGTCGTCGGTCCGCCATTCGGGACGCCCGCGTCCGCCGTCCGGGTGCTGTGCGCGCGACACCGCGTGTCGTCCCGGGCCGCCCTCCGGCCTCCTCCCTCAACTGTCGGGGGAGGACAGAATGACAATCACAGCATTTACGTCAGGGCGGGTCCACGCGGGACACGCTCCCGAAGTACGGGCCGCCGCCCGCCACATCGGCCGCCGCCGCTTCCTGAGCGCCACCGGCGCGGCCGTCGCGCTCGCCTTCGCCGTCGACCTGCCCGCCACCGGGGTGGCGGGCGCCGCCGAACTCGACACGGCGCGGATCGGCACCCACCCCTTCACCCTCGGCGTGGCCTCGGGCGACCCGCGGCCCGACTCGGTGGTCCTGTGGACCCGGCTGGCACCCCTGCCGTACCAGCCCGACGGCGGACTGCCCGCCGAACGGATCGCCGTCGACTGGGAGGTGGCCCGGGACGAGACGTTCGCCACCGTCGTCGCCCGGGGCACCGCCACCGCGCACCCCGAGTTCCACCACACCGTGCACGTGGAGGTCGAGGCCCTCGACCCCGGCCGCGTCTACTACTACCGCTTCCGCACCGGCACCTGGCTCAGCGAGACCGGCCGCACCCGCACCGCGCCCGCCGCGGACAGCGCCGTCTCACAGCTCACCTTCGCCACCGTCGCCTGCCAGGCCTACCACGACGGGTACTTCACCGCGCACCGCCATCTCGCCCAGGACGACGTCGACCTGGTCTTCCACCTCGGCGACTACCTGTACGAGTACGCGGTCGACTCGGCCGGCGGCGCCCGCGGCTACACCGACCGGGTGCTCCCGTCCCTGTTCGACCACGAAGCCGCGACGCTGGAGGACTACCGGCTGCGCTACGCCCTCTACAAGACGGACCCCGACCTGCGGGCCGCGCACGCCGCGCACCCCTTCGTGGTCACCTGGGACGACCACGAGACCGAGAACAACTACGCCGGCGACCATCCCGAGAACGCCGTCTCCACACCGGAGTTCCTGCTGCGCCGCGCCGCCGCCTACCGCGCGTACTGGGAGAACCAGCCGCTGCGCCTGCCGCAGCTTCCAGCCGGCCCCGACATGCGGCTCTACCGGCGGCTGAACTGGGGCGCGCTCGCCCAGTTCGACGTCCTCGACACCCGCCAGTACCGCTCCGACCAGGCCTACGGCGACGTCCCGCACGTCCCCGGCCCCGAGACGGCGGACCCGTCGCGCACCCTGACCGGGACCACGCAGGAACGCTGGCTGCTCGACGGCTGGCGCGACTCCCGCGCCCTGTGGAACGTCATGCCGCAGCAGGTCTGCTTCTCCCAGCGCAAGATGGATCTCAACCCGGCCGCGAAGGTCTCCATGGACGCCTGGGACGGCTACCCGGCCGCCCGCCGCCGCATCCTCGACGGCGCCAAGGCGGCCGGCGTCGAGAATTTGATGGTGCTCACCGGGGACGTGCACGTCGGGTACGCCTTCGACGTCAAGGACGACTTCGACGACCCGGCGTCCCGCACCCTGGGCACGGAGATCGTGGCCACCTCCGTCGCCAGCGGCAAGGACGGCTCCGACCGGCCCGCGAACTGGGCCACCTACATGACCGCCAACCCGCACCTGAAGTTCTACAACGGCCGTCGCGGCTACGCGCGCGTCACCCTCGGACAGACCCAGGCCCGCGCCGACTTCCGGACGGTGCCGTACGTGACCACGCCGGGGGCGACGGTCACGACGGCCGCGTCCTTCGTGACGGAGGTGGGCGACCAGGGGCTCAAGCCGGCGTGAGACCCGGCTCGTTCGCCTCCGAGGGGTAGCGGACGCCGATGCGGTCCCGGATCGCGTCGAGCGTCCGCATCACGGCGAGCGTGCCCTCCAGCGGGACCAGCGGCGACTCCGTCTCGCCCGCGCGCAGGGCCCGCATCACCTCACGCGCCTCGTGCTTGAGGCTGCTGCGCGGGCCGTCCGCCGCGTCGGCCGCGAACTCCTCGGGCTCGCGGCCGTCCCGGTGCAGCACGAAACGGTCCGGGTGGAAGAAGCCGTACGGGATGTCGATACGGCCCCGCGAGCCGGTGACGGAGGCGGTGGTGGCGGTGCCGCCGACGACGGAGCAGTGCACCGAGGCGAGCGCCCCGCCCGCCCAGGACAGCAGGGCCCCGGTCTGCAGGTCGACGCCCTCCTCGGAGAGCACCGCCCTGGCCATCACGTCCGTGGGCTCACCCAGCAGCAACTGCGCGAACGACACCGGGTACACGCCGAGGTCCAGCAGGGCGCCCCCGCCCTGTGCCGGGTCACGCAGCCGGTGCGAGGGCGGGAAGGGGCCCGCGAGCCCGAAGTCGGCGTGCACGGTGCGTACGTCGCCGATCGCGCCGTCGTCGACCAGCGCCTTCAGTCGCCTGATCAGCGGGCTGCAGTACATCCACATGGCCTCCATCAGGAAGCTGCCGCGCCCACGGGCCAGCGCGACCAGTTCCCCGGCCTCGCGCGCGTTCAGCGTGAACGCCTTCTCGCACAGCACGTTGCGGCCGGCCTCCAGGCACAGCCCGGCGGCCTGCCGGTGCGCCGAGTGCGGGGTGGCGACGTACACGACATCGATGTCCTCGTCCCGCGCGAGCGCGTCCCAGCCGCCGTAGGCCCGGGGTATCCCGAACCGCTCCGCGAACGCCTCCGCGGAGTCCTTCGCCCGCGAGGCCACCGCCACCACTTCCGCGTCCGGCAGATCCACCAGGTCCGCCGTGAACGCGGCCGCGATCCCACCGGTCGCCAGGACCCCCCAGCGCACCCTCTGCTCCGTCATCCCGGCTCACCCTCGCTCACCTGACCATCGCCACTGCGTACGAGCTGAGAGCATAGGTGGCGGACCACTCGGAGAGGGAGGGGCACATGCCCGAGCCTGGGGCGCCGACACCGGACACCCGGCAGGCGGCGGACGCGGCGGACGCGGCGGCGCGGGGACCGGCCGCCGTGCCGGACCCGCGGCGACCGGAGGCGGCGGAGCAACGGCCGTCGGTCGAGTTCGACCAGCGGCCTTCCGTCGTGTCCGACCAGCGGCCGGACGCCCGTACGGCCGGGCGTACCGGTCTGCTCGTGATGCTGATCCTGGGCGGCCTCACCGCCACGCCTCCGCTCGCGATGGACATGTACCTGCCCTCGCTGCCGGAGGTGACCGACGCCCTGCACGCCCCCGCCGCGACGGTCCAGCTCACGCTCACCGCGTGCCTGGCCGGTATGGCGCTGGGGCAGCTCGTGGTCGGCCCGATGAGCGACCGGTGGGGCCGCAGGCGCCCGCTGCTCGCCGGCCTCGCCGTGTACGTCGTCGCCACCGTGCTGTGCGCCTTCGCGCCCACCGTCGAGTTCCTGGTCGCCTTCCGGCTCGCGCAGGGCCTCGCGGGCGCCGCCGGCATCGTGATAGCGCGAGCCGTCGTCCGTGACCTGTACGACGGCGTGGCCATGGCCCGGTTCTTCTCCAGCCTCATGCTGATCTCCGGAGTCGCCCCGATCGTCGCACCGCTCATCGGCGGCCAGATCCTGCGCGTCACGGACTGGCGGGGGGTGTTCGTCGTGCTCACGGTCGTCGGCGTGCTGCTCGCCGGGGTCGTCTGGGCGAAGCTTCCCGAGACACTCGAACCCGCCGAACGCCACGCCGGCGGTGTCGGCGAGGCCCTGGGTTCCATGCGCCGCCTGCTCTCCGACCTCCCCTTCACCGGCTACATGCTCGCCGGCGGCTTCGCCTTCGCCGCCCTCTTCGCCTACATCGCGGCCTCGCCGTTCGTGATCCAGGAGATCTACGGCGCGTCCCCGCAGACGTTCAGCCTGCTGTTCGGTCTCAACTCGGTGGGCCTGGTCGTCGTCGGCCAGATCAACGGCAAGGTCCTGGTCGGACGGGTCAGCCTGGACCGGGTGCTGGGCGCGGGCCTCCTGGTGGTCATCGCCGCCGCGACCGTCCTGCTGCTGATGTCGGCCGGCGCCTTCGGCGAGGTCGGCCTCGCCCCCGTCGCCGCGGCCCTGTTCGTGCTGATGTCCGCGATGGGCGTCACCCTCCCCAACAGCCAGACGCTCGCCCTGATGCGCACCAGGCACTCGGCCGGCTCCGCGTCCGCCCTCCTCGGAACGACCTCCTTCCTCATCGGCGCCATCGCCTCCCCGCTGGTCGGGATCGCCGGGGACCACACCGCCGTCCCGATGGCCGTCGTCCAACTTGCCGCCGCACTGGTGGCACTGATCTGTTTCGTGGGAATGTGCCGTCCCTGGAACAAGCGTGCGAGTGTGGAGGGAGTCGAGAGCTGAGCGCACCGCGACTGCGCAACGACACACCGGAGCGGGCCGGACTCGACTCCGGGGAACTCGCCCGTCTCGTCACCGGCGTCCGCGCCCTCACCGCCGGCCAGCGGCCCTGGGCGTCCGGCGCCGTCGTCGTCGCCGGGCGCGGTCCCGTGATCGCCGTCGAGGAGGCGGTGGGCTGGGCCGTGCGCTACACCGCCTACGACCCGCGGACGGACGCGGGCGTGCAACTGCCGCCCGCCGCACGGGTCCGTACGACCGTCACCACGCCCTTCGACCTGGCCTCCCTCACCAAGCTGTTCACGGCCGTCGCCGCGGTCCAGCAGATCGAGCGGGGCACACTCGGCATCGACGCGCGGGTGGGCGCCTACCTGCCGGAGTTCCGCGCGGCCGCCAAGCACGGCATCACCGTACGAGAACTGCTCACCCACACTTCCGGGCTCCGCCCCGAGCTCCCGCTGTACGACTGCGCCGACGACACGGAACGGCTCGCCCTGCTGCGGGCGGAGCGGCCGGTCGGCGCGCCCGGCACCTACACCTACTCGGACCTCAACCCGCTGCTGCTCCAGCACGTCCTGCAACGCGTCACCGGCCGGCCCCTCGACGTCCTCGTGCACGAGGGGATCACCAGGCCGCTCGGCATGACCGCGACCGGCTTCGGGCCGTGCCCCGGCGCGGCGGCCACCGAGGACCAGCGGCGGCCGTGGGCCAAGGCCGACCGCGGGATGCTGCGCGGCGAGGTGCACGACGAGAACGCGTGGGCGCTGGGCGGGGTGGCGGG
This sequence comes from Streptomyces sp. NBC_00289, assembly GCF_041435115.1. NCBI lineage: Bacteria > Bacillati > Actinomycetota > Actinomycetes > Kitasatosporales > Streptomycetaceae > Streptomyces > Streptomyces sp. NBC_00289. The sequence continues at coordinate 7,194,394 of NZ_CP108046.1, forward strand.
ACACGCGGGCCTGTTCTCCACGGGACGGGACCTGGCGGTGTTCTGCCGCACGCTGCTGGCGGGCGGCTCCTACGGGCCCGCCCGGATCCTCGGCCCCGACTTCGTCGAACTCCTCCTCACCCCGCCGGGACTCGGCTTCGCCCTCGACCAGCCGTGGTTCATGGGCGAGCTGGCCGGGCGGGGGGCGGCGGGACACACGGGGTTCACGGGGACCTCGCTGGTCCTCGACCCGGCGACGGACACGTTTGTCGTGCTGCTGGCCAACACGGTTCATCCCCGTCGGCGGCTGCCCGACAGCCGGCCCCGGGCGGAGGCGGCGACGCGGGTGGCGCGGGCGGTGCGGGGCCGCTAGCGCGGGGCTCCGTCGTCGGGTGCGGTGTGATGTCTGCCGGGGGCTCCGCCCCCAGACCCCGGGTCGGCCCTGAACGGGCCTCGTCCTCAAACGCCGGACGGGCTGAAATGCCCCTGGACCGGCTTCGTCCTCAAGCGCCGGACTGGCTGAGATGCGTGGACCTGGACCGGGGCCGGAGTGTGTGGTTCGCGCATTTAGAATCGGTGGGTGGACGACCCCCTGCCTCCGGCCGAAACCCTCCGTGCCGCTCTCGCCGGTCTGCTTGACGGGCTTCCGGCTCGGCAGGCCGCCGGGGCCGTGGAGCGGCTGATCGCCAGTTATCGGGGGGCGACCCCCACGGACGCCCCGATCCTGCGGGACCGTGCCGACGTGGCCGCCTACGCCGCGTACCGGATGCCCGCGACCTTCGAGGCCGTACGGTCGGCGCTGGAGGCGTTCGCGGACGCCGTACCGGAGTGGGTGCCCGCCGGTCATGTGGACGTCGGTGGCGGCACCGGCGCGGCCACCTGGGCCGTCAGCGCGACCTGGGCCGGCGCCCGGCCGGTGACCGTGCTCGACTGGGCCGAGCCGGCGCTCGCCCTCGGCCGGGAGATCGCCGCCGCCAACCCGGCGCTGCGGGACGTTCGCTGGCAGCGGTCCCGGATCGGGGCGGAGCTCGCCCTGGACAGCACCGACCTGGTCACCGTGTCCTACGTACTCAACGAGCTGGCCGTCCCCGACCGCGCCCGTCTGGTCGACGCCGCCGCCGGCGCGGCGCGGGCCGTGGTGATCGTCGAGCCGGGCACCCCCGACGGGTACGCCCGGGTCATCGAGGCCCGCGACCGCCTGATCGCCGCCGGCTTCCACGTCGCTGCGCCCTGCCCGCACAGCGCCGCCTGCCCCATCGTCCCCGGCGAGGACTGGTGCCACTTCTCGGCCCGGGTCAGCCGCTCCTCCCTGCACCGCCAGGTCAAGGGCGGCTCCCTCGCCTACGAGGACGAGAAGTTCAGCTATGTCGCCGCCACCCGCGTGCCCGTCGCGCCCGCCCCGTCCCGCGTGGTCCGGCGCCCGCAGATCCGCAAGGGCCAGGTCCTGCTCGACCTGTGCGAGGCCGACGAGGCGTTGCGGCGGACGACGGTCACCAAGCGCCACGGCGATCTGTACAAGGCGGCCCGGGACGCGGACTGGGGCGACGCCTGGCCGCCGTACACCGCACCGGCGTAGACCGCACCGCCGTACACCTCACCGCCGTAGACCTCACCCGCGTGAACCTCTCCGGCGTGGACGAGCCGCACGCCCCGCGGAGCTACGGCGAGACGCCCCGTCTCACCCGCTTGGTACGGTCGGACCATGGTCAAGCAGCCCGCCCCCGACAGGCAGACCCCGAACGCGACCCGGCGCAGCGAGAGGTCGCGCCGTGCCATCTACGACGCCGCCCTCGCCCTCGTCGCGGAGGCCGGCTACCCGAAGACCACCATCGAGGGCATCGCCGCCCGCGCCGGCGTCGGGAAGCAGACGATCTACCGGTGGTGGGGGTCGAAGGCGGACGTCCTGCTGGAGGCGTTCCTCGACCTCGGCGCGCAGGCGGAGGACGAGGCGGGCGGGCAGCCGTACGCCATCCCGGACACGGGCGACCTCGCCGCCGACCTCAAGGCCGTGCTGCGGGCCACCGTCGACCAGTTGACGGACCCCCGGTTCGACGCGCCCGCCCGGGCCCTGGCCGCCGAGGGCGTGGTCAACGAGCAGGTCGGCCGGGAGTTCACGGCCAAGCTCCTGGAGCCGAACCTCCAGCTGTACGTGAACCGGCTGCGCTCCGCGCAGGAGGCCGGGCAGGTGCGCCCCGAGATCGACCCGCGCATCGCGCTCGAGTTCTTCGTCTCGCCACTCGCCCAGCGCTGGCTGCAGTACACGGGCCCGCTCTCCCACGAGTACACCGACACCCTCGTCGACTACGCGCTGCACGGACTCGCACCCCGGTGAGCGCCCGCGCCATCAGGCGGGTAAATCGTGACAGATCGGGTGATGCCGTGCCGTCGAGGAACTGATGTGCCCCGGTCCGTCCACCCCGGTTGTCGGCTCCGGCTCCCCGCAGCGCAGGATGGTGGGAGCATGGAGCGAGCTGCTTGGCACGACAGCGGGGCGAGGAGATAGATGAGCGCGGAGTTCGGCGGTCGGACCGGCCGGCAGGGCAAAATCTCCCAGTGGCTGCGCGGACGCCGCCCGAAGGAGGCCACCGACGACGGCGGCCGGGAGGCCCTGCTGCTCGCCGCCGCCGGAGCGGGACTGCCGCTCGCGCCCGCCGCGTACCCCGCCGCCGGCTACCGGTGCTCCTGCGACCGCGTGGGCTGTCCCACCCCCGCCCGGCACCCGGTGTCGTTCGCCTGGCAGACCCAGTCGACCACCGACCGCACGCAGATCGAGCGCTGGGCCCGGCATCAGCCGCAGGCCAACTTCATCACCGCGACCGGCATGGTGCACGACGTCCTCGACGTGCCGCTGGAGGCCGGCCGTGAGGCCCTGGAGCGCCTGCTCGCCGCGGGCATCGAGGTCGGCCCGGTCGCCGAGAGCGACGACGGGCGGCTCCTCTTCTTCACCCTCACCCGTGGCACCCCCGAGGACGAGGACGAGTGGTGGCCCTGCGAGCTGGACTGCCACCCCGAGACGATGGACGAGCACCCGGGCCTGCGCTGGCACTGCCGGGGTTCCTACGTCCTCATGCCCCCGGCCCGCCTCCCCGGCGAGGACCAGTCGGTGCACTGGGTCCGCGGCCTCGAGCACCCGCTGCCCGACCCGCTGAGCGTGCTCGAGGTCCTCACGGACGCCTGCGCCCGGCACGTCGGGGCGGAGCCGGACCACGCGAGCTCGGCGTGGCCCACCCGGCTGTGAGGCACTGAGCCACGCAGGCGACCCGCGCCGCCCGCGACCCGTCGCCTATGAACCCTCGCCTACCAACCCTCGCCTACGACCCCTCCGCCGAGGTCAGTCCCTCGATGCGGCCCAGGACCTTCACCTTGCCGCCGTCCGAGCCCCGCGGCGGGTCCAGCGCGACCTGGTTGGAGACGAACTCCATCGTCAGCGACTGCTTGATCTCGCCGGTCGTCAGGGCCCGCACGTTGTCGTTCGGGGTGGGGATCGCGGCGCCCGCCGCGGCGGTCTGCTTCTGGTAGCGGCGGGTGGTGAAGAACACCAGCGCGCCGCCGTCTGTGGTGCGCAGCGCCAGCGGGGCGTAGTCGCCGTTGGTCAGCGGGTCGTCGATGTACTGCGTGGCGAGGCCCGGCTTGGTGCCCGCCGCACGCTGCGCCCGCCACTCGCTGGTGTGCGTGCCCGCGGCGAAGGACTTCCCGCCGCTCTTCAGATAGGTCGCGTAGTCCTGGCTCAACGTGCCGGGTGTGAGGGCGAGTTGTGTGGTGTTCGCGGGCACCGCCTCGGCCCAGCCGTCCGCGTCCTGCTTGAACTTCGGTACGTCGTCGGGGGCGACGAGCGTCAGATACGCCGCCTGCCACGGGTCGCCCAGGGCGTTGCGGGTGAACACCAGCAGCCAGCGCAGGTCGCCGCCCTTGTTGCCGTGCGCGTCGGCGACGAACCAGCGCGGCCAGCCCGCCTTCTTGGGGATCGTGAAGCGCGCGTCCGACAGCTCCAGCGGCGAATGCCCGGGATTGCCGTCGGGGTTGTTGATGTGCCCGGCCTTCAGCCGGGCCGCGTCGATGTCGCCGAGGGCGCCCGTGACATGGTCGGCGTCGGCTGAACTGTCGTACTCCTCGTCCGCCTTGTTGTACGCGGCGGTGAACTGCTGGAGCGCCTTCGCGGCCTCCGCCCGGGTGGTCGCGGGGAGTACCTCCTTCTCCCCGTGCACCACCACGCAACCACTCGCCGTCAACGACAGAGCGGTCAGCGAGGCCGCCGTCAGCGCGCTCCGGTCAAGCCTGCGGAGCCTTCGAGGGCTGCGATCCCTGCTCATCAGGTGCCTTCACCTTCCCCTTCCCGGAGGCGAACCCTACCGGGGCGAAGAAAAAGACGAGCGTCGGGACCAGGTACAGCAGCCACACCGTGACCTGGAGGACCGTCGGGTCGGGCTGGAAGTTGAAGACGCCCTTCAGGAGGGTGCCGTACCAGCTGTCCGGCGCGATGGTGTCGCTGATGTCGAAGGCCAGGTTCCGCAGCCCCGGGACCCAGTTGGCCTCCTGCAGGTCGTGGACGCCGTACGCCAGTACGCCCGCCGCGACCACCACCAGCATGGCGCCGGTCCAGGTGAAGAACCTGGCCAGGTTGATCTTCAGGGCGCCGCGGTAGAACAGCCAGCCCAGCAGGATCGCCGACGCCAGGCCCAGGGCCACGCCGATCAGCGGGCGCGGGGTGCCGTCGCCGGCCGCGTGCACCGAGGCCCACACGAACAGGGCCGTCTCCAGGCCCTCGCGGCCCACCGCGAGGAACGCCGTGGCGACCAGCGCGCCGGTGCCCATCGCCAGGGCCGCGTCCAGCTTGCCGTGCAGCTCCGACTTCAGGTGCCGGGCGGTGCGCCGCATCCAGAACACCATCCACGTCACCAGCCCCACCGCCACGATGGACAGGCTGCCGCCGAGCGCCTCCTGCGCCTCGAACGTCAGCTCCTGGGAGCCGAATTCGAGGACACAACCGAAGCCCATCGCGATCAGGACCGCGACGGCGACGCCGGTCCAGATCGGCCTGAGGGCGTCCCGGCGGCCGGTCTTGACCAGGTAGGCGATCAGGATGCAGACGACGAGGCTGGCTTCCAGGCCCTCGCGCAGACCGATCAGGTAGTTGGAGAACACGGCTAGGCCTCCTTGGAGAACAGCGTCCGGCCCCACCAGTCGTCCTTGTCGCGGACGCCGGGCGGGACGGCGAAGTGCGCCGAACCCACGTGCTGGATGTACTCGTTGAGCGCGTCGGCGCCCAGACTGCGCTGGATCGGGATGAATCCCGTACGGACGTCCCGCTGGTAGGCCAGGAAGAACAGGCCCGCCTCCAGCCGGCCGAGGCCGTCCGTGCCGTCGGTGAAGGAGTAGCCGCGGCGCAGGATCGTCGCCCCGTGGTTGGAGTCGGGGTGCGCGAGCCGGACGTGCGCGTCGGGCTTCATCGCCTTCAGGAACGGCTTGTCGCGCTCCTTGGCCCGGCCCACCGGGGCGCCCTCGCCCTTGTCGCGGCCGAAGACGTCCTCCTGCTCCTGGAGGGAGGTGCGGTCCCAGGTCTCGATGTTCATGCGGATGCGGCGGGCGACGAGGTAGGAGCCGCCGGCCATCCAGTCGGAGCCGTCCTTGGCGTCGGCCCACACGAACTTCTCGAGGCGATCGCTCTCCGTCCCCGCGATGTTGCGGGTGCCGTCCTTGAAGCCCATCAGGTTGCGCGGGGTCTGCGCGTCCGGGGTCGTGGACGAGGTCTTGCCGAAGCCGAGCTGGGACCAGCGGATGGCGACCTTGCCGAAGCCGATGCGGGCCAGGTTGCGGATCGCGTGCACGGCGACCTGCGGGTCGTCCGCGCAGGCCTGGACGCACAGGTCGCCGCCGCTGCGGTTGCGGTCGAGGTTCTCGCCGGGGAACGTCGGCAGGTCCACCAGTGCCTCGGGGCGCCGGTCGGCGAGCCCGAACTTCTCGAACAGGGACGGACCGAACCCGATCGTCAGGGTCAGCCGCGAGGGCTTGAGGCCCAGCGCCTCGCCGGTGTCGTCCGGCGGCGCCTCGGCCAGCCCGCCGTAGGCGCCCTCGCCGACGGCGTGCCCGCCGGTCATCCGGCGCGCGGCCGCCGTCCAGTCCTTGAGCAGCTGGACGAACTCGGCGCGGTCGTCGGTCTTCACGTCGAACGCGGCGAAGTGCAGCCGGTCCTGCACCGGCGTGGCGATGCCGGCCTGATGCGTGCCGTGGAAGGCGACCGCGGCGCCCGACTCGGCGGCTGTCGGCTCCACGTCGTCGCCGGTGCGGGCCATCGCCACCGCGCCGCCGGCCGCGGCGGCACCGAGCGCGAGCCCGGCACCGCCCCAGCCGATCAGCGAACGCCGGGAGGGGGCGGCCGGGGTGGCTTCCTCAGCAGGAGTGTCGGTCATGGTCGCCCCCTACTTCACGACAGCCGCGGCGAGCTTGGACAGCGGCTCCGCGAGCGCGTTCACCGCGTCCGAGAGCTCCTTCTGCTGGTCCTTGCCGACCTTGTCGTAGGAGACGAAGTCGTACGACGTCTTGTCCGCGCGGTACTTGTCGAGCAGCGTGTTCAGCGCGGCGAACTGCTTGTCGAGCTCGGTGGTCAGCGCCGCGTCGTTCTCCTTGGCGACCGGCTTGAGCAGCTCGTACGACTTCTGGGCGCCCTCCACGTTGGCCTTGAAGTCGACCAGGTCGGTGTGCGAGTAGCGCTCCTCCTCGCCGGTGACCTTGCCGGTGGCGACCTCGTCGAGGAGTTCCTTGGCGCCGTTGGCCATGGAGGTCGGGGTGATGTCGGCCTTGCCGACCCGCTTCTGCCAGTCCGTGAGGTCGGTGACCAGCTGGTCGGCGAGGGTCTTCTCCTCGGCGCCGATCTTCTTGTCCTGCCAGAGGGCCTTCTCCAGCCGGTGCCAGCCCGTCCACTTCTGGCCGTCCTCCAGGCCGTCCGCGCGGACGTCGACCTTCGGGTCGATGTCACCGAAGGACTCGGCGACCGGCTCGGTCCGCTCCCAGCCGATGCGGGAGGGCGCGTAGGCGGCCTTGGCGGCGGCCAGGTCGCCGGCCTTGACGGCCTTCACGAAGGTCGCGACCTCGGGCAGCGTCGCGTCGGCCTGCTCCTGCGCGTACTCGCGGTAGGCGGCGACCGCCGCGTCCAGGCGCGGGTCGCGCTTGGCGACCTTGCCGCCGGTGGCCTTGACCGCCTGGCGGATGCCCTTGCCCTTCATGCCCGGCTTGCAGGCGATCGTGTAGTCGCCCGACTTCACCTCGGCGGTGACCGTCTGCTTGGTGCCGGGGCCGATGTTCTCCCGCTCGCTGACGATGCGGTCGTCGGGGAAGAGGATGTAGACCTCGGTGACCTTGGAGCCCTTGTTCTGGATGTCGAGCTCGATGTGGCCGGCCGGGAACTCCTTCTTGGACACCTCGCACTTGGAGTCGGTGGCGGTCACCTTGATGGCGCCGGCACCTTTCCCGTCGCTCTTCTCGGCGCACCCCGTGACGGCGGTCAACGCCGCCGCGGTGGCGACGGCGGTGACGACGGAGAGTCTGGCGGCTCGCATTCGGGCTCCCGAGGCTGGCTGAAAAATCACGTGACGAGGTTCACAGGATTGGTGAGGCTCGCCTAACTTATCGAAGGCTTACCTGCGTAATACCCCCGCAGTCCGTGATTCACCTCTCATAGACGCTGTAAGGGCACGACCAGGTCACGGTGTCTCAAACCAAAGGCCAAGGGAAGGTCAAAGGAGATTCAAAGATTCCGCTTCCCGGTCACCAGGTCCGCCCGGGTCTGGGGATGCGAGAGCGCCTCCACGGCTGGTCGCAGACCTCCGACAGCAGCCGCGCCGAGAACACCACGGCCGGCGGCCCCCCGGCCGCGACACGACCGGCGCACAGGGTCGCGACCCGGTGCGCGTGGGTCGCCGTGAGCCCGAGAACGTGTGGGCGGTCCGATCGGTGGCCACCACGGGCGGCGCGGGCACGACCACCGGTGGCGTCACCGGTGGACTCGCCGCCACCGGCCGGTTCCTGCCGGCCGCGACGCCGGGCACGACGGCCGCGGTCACCGTGGCGACGGGGCACGGGCGTCGTCCACGCGATGGGCGGGCGGCGCACGGCCGCGGAGTGATCCTGTTCAGTGCTTCAATGCCCGCGTGACTGATTACGACGTGCTCCGGGTCTTCTGCGGACCCCGTGGTGGATACGGCAACGAGCTCGCCGTGGTCCGCGAGGGCTCGGTGATGCCGGACCCGGAGGAGCGGCAGGCGTTCGCCGCGAAACTCGGGTTCAGCGAGACCGTGTTCGTCGACGACCCGGAGCGCGGCGTCATCGACATCTACACGCCCGCCCTGCGCCTCCCCTTCGCCGGCCACCCCTGCGTCGGCACGGCCTGGCTTCTCGACGTCCCCGAACTGGTCACCCCCGCCGGAGTGGTGGGTGTCCGTCTGGACGGCGAGTTCAGCTGGATTGAGGCGCGCGCGGAGTGGGCCACGCCGCGCACGCTCCGCCGGTACGCGACGCCCGCCGAGGTCGACGATCTGGCGGTCCCGCCGGCGGGGGAGTGGATCTACGCCTGGGCCTGGGAGGACGAGGCGGCAGGCCGGGTCCGCGCCCGCGCCTTCCCCGGCCGCGACGACGGCATCGAGGAGGACGAGGCGACGGGCGCGGCGGCCATCCTGCTCACGGACCAGCTGGGGCGGGCCCTGAACATCACGCAGGGCGCGGGCTCCCAACTCCTGACGGCTCCGCAGCCGGGGGGCTGGGTGGAGGTCGGGGGACGAGTACTCCTGGAGCGCTGAGCCGGCGCCCGGGCGGGCCGGGACTCGGGCGGGCCGGGACTCGGGCGGGCCGGGGATCGGCGTGGGGTGGTGTCGGCGGGCCGGGTGGTGTCGGCGTGCGGGTGGCTTCGGCAGGCCGAGTGGTGTCCGCGTGCCGGAACTCAGGCGCTGAGCGGGAACTCCTCGCCCAGCGCCCGGAACACGCCGGTGTTCAGGGCGAACGCCCGCTTGCACTCGGCGACGATCCGCTGCTTCTCCAGGTCGTCCGCGCGGACCTCGTCCAGAAGTTCGCGGTAACTCCGCTTGAACGCGGCCGGGTTGGCGATCTCCTCGAAGACGTAGAAGCGGACGCCGTCGCCCTTGCGGGTGAAGCCCCACGTCTTCTCCGCCCTGTCGCGGATGATCTGGCCGCCGGAGAGGTCGCCGAGGTAGCGCGTGTAGTGGTGGGCGATGTAGCCAGCCGGCCACGCGCGGGCGCACTCGGCGACCCGGTCCGCGTACGCCCGTGTCGCCGGAAGCGCGGACAGCCCCGCCCGCCACTCCGGCCCCCGCAGATGCGTCAGGTCCCGCTCCAGCGCGGCCAGCCGGAACAGCTCGGGCCGGACGAAGGGCCCGGCCACCGGATCCGAGGCCAGCCGCTCGGCTCCCGCTTCCAGCGCCTCGTACACGAACCACAGTTGCTCGGTGTACCGCGCGTACGCCTCGACGTCGAGCCGGCCGCCGAGCGGGTCGCTCATGAAGGTCGAGGTCTCCGCCTCCACGTGCTGTTCGTGGGAGGCGGTGCGGATGAGGGCCGAGAAGGAGTCCATGAGTCCGGATTCTTTAAGTTAGGTTTACCTAAGTCAATAGTTTGCCGACGTCCTGTCGGTAAAAGCGTACGGGTAAGAGGAAGGGCCCGCTCCACGAGGAAGCGGGCCCGAGCGTACGGAGCCACGTGGCTCCGCCGCGACAAGACGGTGGCGCTACGGCAGCGTGAGGATCTCCGTGCCCGTCTCCGTCACCACCAGCGTGTGCTCGAACTGGGCCGTGCGCCTGCGGTCCTTGGTCACGACCGTCCACCCGTCGTCCCACATGTCGTAGTCGTGCGTCCCGAGGGTCAGCATCGGCTCGATCGTGAACGTCATCCCGGGCTGGATGACGGTCGTCGCGTGCGGGCTGTCGTAGTGCGGGATGATCAGGCCGGAGTGGAACGACGAGTTGATGCCGTGCCCCGTGAAGTCGCGGACCACGCCGTAGCCGAAGCGCTTGGCGTACGACTCGATGACCCGCCCGATGATGTTGATCTGGCGGCCCGGCCGGACCGCCTTGATCGCGCGGTCGAGGGACTCCCGGGTGCGCTCGACGAGCAGCCGGCTCTCCTCGTCCACGTCCCCGACCAGGTAGGTGGCGTTGTTGTCGCCGTGCACCCCGCCGATGTACGCCGTGACGTCCAGGTTGACGATGTCGCCGTCGCGCAGGACCGTCGAGTCCGGGATGCCGTGGCAGATGACCTCGTTGACCGAGGTGCACAGGGACTTGGGGAAGCCGCGGTAGCCGAGCGTCGAGGGGTAGGCGCCGTGGTCGCACATGTACTCGTGCGCGACCCTGTCCAGCTCGTCGGTGGTGACCCCCGGCGAGATCAGTTTCGCGGCCTCCGCCATCGCCTGCGCGGCGATCCGGCCGGCGCGGCGCATCGCCTCGATGGTCTCGGGCGTCTGCACCTCCGGGCCGGTGTACGGCGTCGGCGCGGGCTTGCCGACGTACTCGGGGCGGCGGATGTTCCCGGGCACGGAACGGATGGGGGACAGCTCCCCTGGGACGAGCAGCGACTGGCCAGACATGCCAGCGAGTCTAACCAGCGGCGATGGGGGAACATGTCGGTGGCGAGAGGAGCTGGTCATGGCCCTGTTCAAGAAGCGGACGGTCGGTAAACCGGGCGAGTGGTTCTACTGCCTGGAGCACAAGAAGGTCGAGGAGGGCCCGGACTGCCCCGGCAAGGACCGTTTCGGTCCGTACGCCACCCGCGCGGAGGCCGAGCACGCGATGGAGATCGCCCGCGAGCGCAACCTGGAGTGGGAGAACGACCCCAAGTGGCACGACGCGCCGGCGGGCGGCGCGGACGAGGGCTGAGCGGACCCCCTGCCGGGGGACGTCAGCCCCGCACCGGTGCGGCCGCCTTCCGCTGGTCGCGCAGCCGCACCGCGTGCTCGTTCGTCCGTACGTCGTACGTCATCAGCCCGGGCAGGCACAGGGCCAGCAGCCCCACCGCGCCCACGCACAGCAGCCCGCCCGACCACACCGACGTCCGCACCCCGGCCCACGCGGCCACACCTCCCGAGCGGACCTGGCCCAGCTGCGGGCCCACCGAGTAGGACAGCAGCTCGATCCCGGCGAGCCGGCCGCGCAGCTCGTCGGGGATCGTCTGGTTCCACATGGCGCCGCGGAAGATGCCGCTGACCATGTCGCAGCCCCCGCCGACGGCGAGGAAGAACAGCACGAGCCACACGTTGCCGGTGGCGCCGGCGGCGGCGATCGCCAGGCCCCACAGCGCGGCCGCGAGCACCACCATCCGGCCGTGCCGCCGCACCCGCGAGGTCCAGCCGCTGGTCAGGCTCACCACCAGGGCTCCGGCCGGAGCGGACGCGTACATCAGGCCGAGCGACCAGGGGGCGTGCAGCTCGTCGGCCAGGAAGGGCAGCACGGCGAGCGGCATCGCGAGGAACATCGCGGCGAGGTCGATGGCGTAGGTGCCGAGGAGTTCCTTGCGGCCCCAGGCGTACCGGGCGCCCTCGGCGATGGACCGCAGGGAGGGCTTCGGCGACGCGTGCGAGGCGGGCGCCGCGGCGATGCGCATCACGAAGACGACGGAGACGACGAAGGTCACCAGGTCCACGGCGTACGCCCAGCCCAGCCCGGCGAACGCGACGACCACGCCCGCCAGGGCGGGGCCCGCGACCCCGCCGACCGTCCAGCGCAGCGAGTTGAGCGAGGCCGCGGCCGGCAGATGCTCGTGGGCCACGATCCGCGGGGTGAGCGCGTCGAGCGCGGGGCGCTGGACGGAGCCGAGCGCGGAGGAGAACGCGGCGACCACGTACAGCGGCCAGACGGCGGGGTGCGGCACGAGCGCGTTGAGCAGCAGAGCCGCGCACAGCAGACCCTGGCCGGCCTCCGTCCACAGAATCAGCTTCCGCTTGTCCCAGGCGTCCGCGAGGGCGCCGCCGTACAGCCCGAACACGATCAGCGGTACGAGTTCGACGGCGCCGATCGCTCCGACGGCCGCGGCGGAGTGTGTGAGCTCCTTCATCTGCACCGGCAGCGCGACGAAGGTCAGGAAACTCCCGAAGTTGGTGACCAGGCCCGACAGCCACAGCCTGCGGAAGTCGACGGAGGCCCGCCAGGGCGCGAGGTCGGGAAGCAGGGCACGAAGACCGGAGGGAGGACCGTCGGAAGGGTTGTCGGAAAGGTCGTCGGAAGGGCCTTCGGAAGGGCTGTCACCGTCGTGCGTCACGACCGGCCATGCTCGGCCCGGACGGCTGCCGGAGGCAACCGGTTTTCGCGCGGACCGGTACCGCCACCACCTGCTCGGCGGGGCTACCAGCGTGCCGGTGGGGGCGCCGTCAGGTGGTGGGTCAGGGTGGAGAGGCGGTCGCGGAAGCGGCGGCGGCCGCGTGGGGCGGGCAGGGAGTTCTCCCCGGCTGCGGCGCTCACCAGGTGCTGCACGCTGTCCAGGTCGAGCTCGGACCCGTCGGCCACGGTCAGCGACTCGTGCGCCATGGCCGTCAGCTCGTCCCCGCCGTCGCCGAGCGCCAGCACCGTCGCCCCGGCCCGCCGGGCGTCGTGCACCCCTTCCAGCAGGTCGCCGCCGGGTCCCCGCGGTGTCACCACGAGCAGCGTCTCGCCCCGCCGTGCCGCCGCGAGCCGTCCCGGCCCGACCGCCAGATGCGCCGGATCCGACGCGCACGCGTCATGCCGGACCAGTGTCGGGGCCAGCTCGGGCGTCCCCGACCAGGCCGCCTCGTCCACCAGGTGGGCCGCCAGATGCCACGGCTCGTACTCCGGTGTGCCCACCAGCAGCAGCCCGCCCCCGTGCGACACCACGGACCCCCGCAGCACCCCCGCGAACCGGCGGGTGGACCCCAACCACTCGGTCCCGGCGAGCACTTCGCGCAACAGCGCCACCCGTACGGCATCCATACGCCGGCATCCTGCCGCAACCGGCCGCTCCGAGCCCGCGGTTCACCACGAATTCCCCCGAACCGGGCACGAACCCACGGCCGTTCCGCCACCGGCCCACGCGGCCCACGCGGCCCACGCGGCCCACGCGGCCCACCGACCACCGCCGCCCTCCCTCTCGGCCACGACCTCACCCCTGACGGCTGGCGCCCCCAAGGGCTGCCTCACCTCGTGGCGGGGCCAAGTCCCGCCCGCCTCACGCACCCGCCTCGCCTCCGGCGGGGGGCCAGGGTGCGCCTCCGCGGCGAGTCCGTCGGCCGCGGTCGGACCCGCGCTGGGTGCCCGGCCGACGGCGGGCCGGCGTCAGCCTTCGGCATTTGCCCCGCCTCTGGCGGCCTGGCCAGGGTGCGCCTCTGCGGCGGCTTCGTCGGCGGCGGTCGGACCCGCGCTCGGGCCCGGCAGACGGCCCGCAGGCGCCCGCCTCCGGCATTCGCCTCGTCTCTGGCGGCCTGGCCAGGGTGCGCCTCTGCGGCGGCTTCGTCGGCGGCGGTCGGACCCGCGCTCGGCGCCCGGCCGACGGCCCGCCGGCGTCAGCCTCGCCTCCGGCGGCCCGGGCCCTGGCCCCTTCGCACGTCTCGACCAGCGATGGTCGGGCCCGCTTCCCGGTCCCCGGCCGGCGGCCCGCTCGCTCGCCGTCCGTCGCGGTGGGCGGCGGAGGCAACCCGTCCCGTGACGCGGCTCACCTGGCCGGTGAGGGGTGTCCGGACCGTAAAGTCGGGCCATGACCTCTACCGACAGTGCACAGCAGCCCTCGGGAGCGCCGGCGAAGGCCCCCGCCAAGGATCCCTGGGACCTTCCGGACGTCTCCGGGCTCGTCGTCGGCGTGCTCGGCGGCACCGGGCCGCAGGGCAAGGGCCTCGCCTACCGGCTCGCCCGGGCCGGACAGAAGGTGATCATCGGCTCGCGGGCCGCCGACCGCGCGCAGGCCGCCGCCGAGGAACTCGGTCACGGTGTCGAGGGCGCCGACAACGCCGAGACCGCGCAGCGCAGCGACATCGTGATCGTCGCCGTGCCCTGGGACGGTCACGGCAAGACGCTCGAGTCGCTGCGCGAGCAGCTGGCGGGCAAGCTCGTCGTCGACTGCGTCAACCCGCTCGGCTTCGACAAGCAGGGCGCCTACGCGTTGAAGCCGGAGGAGGGCAGCGCCGCCCAGCAGGCCGCCGTCCTGCTGCCGGACTCGCGGGTGACGGCCGCCTTCCACCACCTGTCGGCGGTGCTGCTCCAGGACCCGGAGATCGCCGAGATCGACACCGACGTGATGGTCCTCGGCGAGGAGCGGGCCGACGTCGAGATCGTCCAGGCGCTGGCCGGCCGTATCCCCGGCATGCGCGGTGTCTTCGCCGGCCGGCTGCGCAACGCCCACCAGGTGGAGTCGCTGGTCGCCAACCTGATCTCGGTGAACCGCCGGTACAAGGCGCACGCGGGACTGCGCGTCACGGACGTGTGAGGGGATGGGGGACACTGGTCGGCACGAGCTGTTCCAGCAGTGCCAGCAGTGTCCCCCGACAGGAGCCGACCAGATGTCCCGCCTCGCCCTCTACGCCCTCGTCGTCTGTCTGCTCGCGGTGGCCGCGGCGGTCGTCTCGTTCGTCCAGGGCAGCTGGCTGGGAATCGTGTGGGTGCTGCTGGCCGGGCTGTCGTCCAACATGTGCTGGTACTACCTCAAGCGCGGCAGGATCGACCAGCGGGGCCCGTCGGTCAGGGGCTGACCTGGCAGAACTCGTTCGTGCCCTGCCAGAAGCGGTAGAACTCCTGACCGCAGTACGTGTCGAACTCGTTGATCCCCAGCGACCTCAGGATCGAGTCGATCACGTCGAAGAACACGCTGTTCACCGACGGCACCCACAGCAGGGCGAACACGAACAGCAGGCCGAACTGCGCGAACGGCTCCACCTGCCGCTTCACCTTGTACGACAGCCAGGGCTCGATGATGCCGTAGCCGTCCAGGCCCGGCACCGGCAGGAAGTTCAGGAGCGCCGCCGTGACCTGGAGCAGCGCCAGGAACGCCAGCGCGAACCGGAAGTCCCGGGGCACCCCGTCGAGCGCGTGGAGCCAGAACGGCGCCGTGCACACCACCGCGAACAGGACGTTCGTCAGCGGTCCCGCCGCCGAGATCAGGCTGTGCTTCCAGCGGCCCTGGATCCGGCCCCGCTCGATGAACACCGCCCCGCCCGGCAGGCCGATCCCGCCCATGATCACGAAGATCACCGGGAGGACGATACTCAGCAGGGCGTGGGTGTATTTGAGCGGATTGAGCGTCAAGTACCCTTTCGCGCCCACGGAGATGTCGCCGCTGTGCAGGGCGGTACGCGCGTGCGCGTACTCGTGGAGGCACAGGGAGACGATCCACGCCGCCGTCACGAACAGGAACACGGCGACGCCCGGCTGCTCGGCGAACCCGGTCCAGGTGGCCCAGCCGGTCACCGCCGTGACAGCCATGATCCCCACGAAGACGGGGCTGATCCGCCGGTCACTGTGGCGGGTGGTGGCGGTGGTCATGGGGCTCCCTGGACTCTCGGACACGCATCGGGACGCCCGACCGTACCGGGCGCACGAGGAAAACGTCTCGCGGTCGGCCGGGGGTTCCGGTAAAGCTGGGTGGCTTCGGCGAGGCTGTGATCGGATGCGGCGGGACGGGCATCCGCTTCGCCGCCGCCGCCACCACCGCGATCGACCTCGGCACGCACACCCGCGTCCGGCCCGCGCCCGCGAAGAGGTACGGCACCGCTGATGGCGTCCGGCACCGCGGCTTCGCTCCGGCAAGACCCGCCCGACCGACCCAACCCCGTGACCGGCCCCGACGCCAACAGAGACAATGGACCCCGTGCGCTACCGCATTCTCGGCACCACCCAGGCACTTCGCCCCGACGGCACGGCCGTCCCGGTCGGCGGGGCACGGCTGCGCGCCCTGCTGGCCGTGCTCGCCCTGCGGCCCGGCCGGACCGTGCCCGTGCGCCTGCTGGTCGACGAGGTGTGGCGGGACGACCCGCCCGCCGACGCCACCGGCGCGCTCCAGGCGCTGATCGGGCGGCTGCGCCGGGCGCTCGGCGCGGACGCCATCGCCTCCGTGGACGGCGGCTACCGCCTCACGGCCCCGGCCGACGACATCGACCTGCACCGCTTCGAGCGCCTGGCCGGCGAGGGCACCCGCGCGCTGGCCGACGGCGACCCCGCCAAGGCGGCCGTCGTCCTCGACGACGCCCTCGCACTGTGGCGCGGCCCGGTCCTCGCCGACCTGCCCGACCGCACCTCCGAGGTGGCCCGCTGGGAGAGCCGGCGTCTGGACGCCCTGCGCGCCCGCCACGCGGCGGCCCTCGCCCTCGGGCACGCCGACCAGTCCCTGCCCGAGCTGATCGCCCTGTGCGACGCCCATCCGCTGGACGAGTCCCTCCAGGCCCTCCGGCTGCGCGCGCTGCGCGACGCGGGCCGTACGGCGCAGGCACTGGCCGCGTACGAGGACGTACGCCGGGTGCTCGCCGACCGCCTCGGCTCCGACCCGGGACCCGAACTGCGGGAGCTGCACGGGGACTTGCTCGGCTCGGGTGACACGGCGACCCAGCCGGGACCCGAGAGCGCGCGGTCGGAACAGCCCGCAGGGCGGCCGGAAGAGGCCCCGGCCTCCACGCCGTCCGCCGGGAACCTGCGCGCCCGCCTCACCTCCTTCGTCGGCCGGGAGGCCGACATCGAGGCGATCCGGGGTGATCTCGCGGCGGCCCGGCTCGTCACACTGCTCGGGCCCGGCGGGGCCGGGAAGACGCGGCTGTCGCAGGAGGCCGCCGAGACCGCGCGGCACGCGGCACGGGACGGGGTGTGGCTGGCCGAGCTGGCGCCCGTCGACGACCCGGACGCCGTACCGGAGGCCGTGCTCACCGCTGTCGGCGCCCGCGAGACCGTGCTCTACGGCGCCGGCGCGGAGGCGATGCGGGCCGGGGCGGACCGCCACGACAGCCCCGTCGAACGTCTCGCCGAGCACTGCGGCAGACGCCGCATGCTGGTCGTCCTCGACAACTGCGAACACGTCATCGACGCGGCCGCCCGGCTCGTCGAGGAGCTGCTGGAGCGCTGCCCCAACCTGACCGTGCTGGCAACCAGCCGCGAACCCCTCGGAATTCCGGGGGAGTTGCTGCGTCCCGTGGAGCCGCTGCCGGAGCCGGTCGCGCTGCGACTGCTCGCCGACCGGGGAGCGGCGGCCAGGGCCGGCTTCCGGATCGAGGACGATCCGGAGGCGGCCGCGGAGATCTGCCGCCGCCTCGACGGCCTGCCCCTCGCCATCGAACTCGCCGCGGCCCGGCTGCGGATGCTCACACCACGGCAGATCGCCGACCGGCTCGACGACCGTTTCCGCCTGCTCACCTCCGGCAGCCGCACCGTCCTGCCCCGCCAGCAGACGCTGCGGGCCGTCGTCGACTGGTCCTGGGAACTGCTCGACGAGGACGAACGGGACGTCCTGGGCAGGCTGTCGGTGTTCGCGGGCGGCTGCGACCTGGCCGCCGCCGAGGCGGTGTGCGGACCGGTCGCCCTGGAGGCGCTCGGCTCGCTCGTCGACAAGTCCCTCGTGGTGGCCTCCCCCTCCACGAACGAGGGACGCGAGGGGGAGATGCGCTACCGGCTCCTGGAGACCGTCGCCGAGTACGCGGGGGAGCGGCTGGAGGAGGCCGGCGGGCGGGCGGATGCCGAGCGCGCGCATCTGACGTACTACCGCGAACTCGCCCGCACCACCGACCCGTTGCTGCGCGGCTCCGGACAGCTCGCCGCCATCGGACGGCTGGAGCGCGAGTACGAGAACCTGCGCACCGCCCTGCGCCACGCCGTGGCGCTGCGCGACGAGCAGGAGGGGCTGTGCCTGATCCTGTCCCTCGCCTGGTACTGGCAGATGCGCGACCTGCGCATCGAGGCCCGCAACTGGTCCCGGGAGGTGCAGGAGCTCGGCCCCGACCCGTTCGCCCCGCCGGCCCGCCCGGCCGCGCCGCTGTGGGAGCGCTGCACGGACGAACCCTTCCCCTGGACCGGAGAGCTTCTCGAAGAGGCCCGGCGAGGCGCCCATCTCGTCCATCTCGCCTGTATGGACACCGAGTTGGAGGCCTGGCAGACGCCGCAGGCGCAGGAGAAACTGCGTGTCATCACCCTCACCTACGAACCCGGACTCCCGCAGGTCTGCCGCAGCCCGGGCTCCTACTGGTTCTTCGCGGTGATGCTGAGCGGCGACATGTCCCGGCTGAGCGACATCATCGACGGGAGCGTCAACACCTGCCGTACGGCCCCGGGTTACGAGTGGGAGCTCGCCGCGAGCCTGCACATGCGCGCCAACATGCTCGCCAACCGCAGCGACTGGGCCGGCGACGCAGCCCGCGACGCGGACGAGTCACTGGAGATCTACCGCCGCATCGGAGACCTGTGGGGCACCGCCGAGGCGCTCTCCTCGCGCGGCGAGGCCAACGAACGCCAGGGCCACTACCTGGCCGCCGCCGCCGACTACGAGGCCGCGCGGGAGTACGCCCGACGACTCGGCGCCCGCGCTCAACAGGGCGTGCTCACCGCCCGCCTGGGCAGCGCCCTCCTGGAGGCCGGTGAGTTCGAGCGGGGCGAGGGCCTGCTGCGTGAGGTGATCGCCCAGCGGACCGGCCCCGCGGGCGAGGCGATGTCCGCCGCCCGGCTGTTCCTGGCGGCCCGGCTCGGCATCACCGGCCGGATCGCCGAGGCGCGCGAGCAACTGCGGCTGCTCCGGGAGGAGTTCGCGATCGCCCACTTCGTCATCTTCGACGCGATCATCCTCGGGGCGGAAGCCGCGCTGGACGCGGCCGACGAGCGCCACGAGGAGGCCCTCACCAAGATCCGGCGGGCCCTGAAGCGGGCCGCCGACCCGCTGTCGCGGACCATAGCGCCCCACATGCGCTCCGGATATCTGACCATCGCCGCGCTGGCGCTCGCCGGTGTCGACGGCGGTGGCCGGGCCCGGGACGCCGCCCTGTGTATCGGCGCCGCCGACGCGGACCTGCCGTCCTCGCATGTGCCCGCGTCCCTGGAGCGCGAGGTGCGCGCCCGGGCCGGGGCCGCGGCTCGCGCGGCGCTCGGCGACGAGGAGTACGAGGCCGCGTACGCGGAGGGCGGCGGCCTCTCCCCGGAGGAGGCCGCCGCCCTGGTCTGACACCCGCCGGCGCACGGCGCGCCCGCCGGTCAGCTCTTGGTGCGGAACTTGTGGATGGCGATCGGCGCCATCACCGCGGTGAGCGCCACCGACCAGGCGAGGGTGACCCACAGGCCGTGTGCGACCGGGCCGCCGACCATCAGTCCGCGCGCCGCGTCGGCGAGCGAGGACAGCGGGTTGTAGTCGGTGAAGGTCTGCAGCCAGCCGGGCATGGACTGGGTCGGCGCGAAGATCGAGGAGCCGAACTGGAGCGGCATCAGGACCAGGAAGCCCATCGCCTGGACGGACTGCGCGCTCTTCATGATCACGCCGAGGGTGAGGAAGACCCACATCAGGGCCGAGCCGAACACCGCGGACAGGCCCACGGAGGCCAGCAGGCCGGGCCAGTTGGTGATGTGGAAGCCGACCAGGACGCCGATGACCATGAGGACGGCGGTCGCGATCAGCATGCGCATGAGCTCCACCGCGATCTTGGCGAACAGCACCGAGCCGCGCCCGATCGGCAGCGACCGGAACCGGTCCATGACACCGCTGTTGAAGTCCGTGTTGAATCCGGTGCCGACCCCCTGGGCCATGTTCATGCCCATCATGGCCATCAGCCCGGGCACGATGTACTGGACGTACGCTTCCTGGCCGCCGCCGAGCGACTGCCCGATGGAACCGCCGAAGACGTACACGAACAGCAGGGTGAAGATCACCGGGAACAGGATGGCGTCGAACATCGACTCCGGGTCCTGCCGGATCCACAGCAGGTTGCGGCGGATCAGCGCGCCGGTGTGACGCAGATGGGCGCGCGGCGAGATGGGCGCGTCGGCCTGGGAACCGGCCGCGGTGAGAGTGCTCGAAGGGGCGGCGCGACGCGCCTTGTCCAGGGTGGCGGTGGGCGACGGCTGGGCGCTCATACGGCGACCTCCTCGCGGTCGAGGGTGGGCGTGGTGTCCTGCGGGGCGGAGGCGCGGTGGCCGGTGAGGGACAGGAACACCTCGTCCAGGCTGGGCAGTTCGGTGGTGATGGAGGCGAGCGTGATGCCTCGCGCGGTGATCGCGCCGACGATGGCGGTCAGCTGTTCGTCGCTGAGGACCGGCACCAGGAGGGCACCGCGTTCGGCGTCCACGGTCGTGGAGGCGAGCCCGGTGATGCCGAGGCTGTCGAGGGCGGCGGCGAGCGGGCGCAGCTGGAGCGGGTCGGCGGGTCGGACGCGCAGGGTGCGGCCGCCGACCTTCGCCTTCAGTTCCTCGATGCCGCCGCTCGCGATGACCTTGCCGCGGTCGACGACGGTCAACTCGGAGGCGAGCTGCTCGGCCTCCTCCATGTACTGGGTGGTGAGCAGCACGGTCACGCCCTCCCCGACCATGCGCTTGACCTCCTGCCACACCTCGTTGCGGGTGCGCGGGTCGAGGCCGGTGGTCGGCTCGTCCAGATAGAGGACGGCGGGCCGCCCGATCATGGAGGCGGCCAGGTCGAGCCGCCGCCGCATCCCGCCCGAGTACGTCGATGTCGGGCGCTTGGCTGCCTCGGTGAGCGAGAAGCGCTCCAGCAGTTCGTCGGCGCGGGCGCGGGCCTCCTTGCGGGGCAGGTCGAGCAGCCGGCCGATCATGTAGAGGTTCTCCCAGCCCGGGAGCTTCTCGTCCACGGAGGCGTACTGTCCGGTCAGCCCGATCACCCGGCGCAGCTGCCGGGGCTGCCGTACGACGTCGTAGCCGGCCACGGTGGCCTGCCCAGCGTCCGGGGCGAGGAGGGTGGAGAGTATGCGCACCAGTGTGGTCTTGCCGGCCCCGTTCGGGCCCAGCACACCCATCACGGTGCCCTCACGGACGTCCAGGTCGACGCCGTCCAGCGCCTTGGTCTCGCCGTAGTGCTTGACCAGTCCCCGCACGGTGACGGCCACGCCATTGGCGTTCTTGTCGATTCGCGTCATGCCGATGACGGTGCCAGGGGCGACCGACAAACCACCGACAGCCCGCCGACAGTACGGCGAACCCACCGACAGCCCGCCTACAGCCCGTCGGCAGCCCCCGACCAGCGCCGGCGACCAGCGGGATCTCCCGGCTGGGCGCGGCACGCGACAGCCCCGCCGACGGGGGAAGATCGGCGGGGCTGGGTGGTGCCGCAGTGGCTCGGTGCGCAGTGGCTCGGTGCCGCAGTGGCAAGTACTCGGTGCTCAGGTCTCAGTGGACGGAGTGCTCCTCCAGCGGGAACGTTCCGCCGACGACGTCCTCCGCGAACGCCTTCACCGCGCCGCCCATCACCTCGCGCAGGTCGGCGTACTGCTTGACGAACTTCGGCACCCGCCCGGGGGTGAGTCCGAGCATGTCGGTCCACACCAGGACCTGCGCGTCCGTCTCGGGGCCCGCGCCGATGCCGACCGTCGGAATGTGCAGCACGCGCGTCACCTCGGCGGCCAGCTCGGCCGGAACCAGCTCCAGCACGACCGCGAACGCGCCCGCGTCCTGCACGGCCTTCGCGTCCCGCAGCAGCTGCTGCGCCGCCTCCTCGCCACGGCCCTGCACGCGGTAGCCCATCGCGTTCACGGACTGCGGGGTCAGGCCGATGTGCGCCATCACCGGGATGCCGGACTCCACCAGGAGCTCGATCTGCCGGTGCGAGCGCTCGCCGCCCTCCAGCTTGACCGCGCCGACCCCGGCGTCCTTCACCAGACGGGTCGCCGAGCGCAGCGCCTGCACCGGACCCTCCTGGTACGAACCGAAGGGCAGGTCGCCGACGATCATGGCCCGGCTGGTGCCGCGTACGACCGCGGCGGAGAGCATGGTCATCTCGTCGAGGGTGACGGGCACGGTCGTCTCGTACCCGAGGTGACAGTTGCCCGCCGAGTCCCCGACCAGGAGCACAGGGATCCCGGCCTCGTCGAAGACGGAGGCGGTCATCGCGTCGTACGCGGTGAGCATGGGCCACTTCTCGCCGCGCTCCTTGGCGGTGGCGATGTCGCGAACAGTGATGCGGCGTGTGCCCTTCCCCCCGTACAGCGCCTTGCTGCCGTCGGAGGGCTTGGTGTGGGCAGCCGAAAGCTGCGTCATTGCAACGGCTCCTTCGTCATCTCGAGGCGCCCTGACGGCGTCCCCGGATCCCCTCCATGGTGGCACCTCGTGCCAGGGACGGCTAGGGGACCCCGGTGTGACGGATTTCCCGTCGGCGGCCGGGTCCTCCGGGCCGTCTTCCCGGCTGTCCTTCCGGCCGTCCTTCGCCCGTCTGCCGCCCCTCGTTCCGCCGTCCGGTCCGCCCGTGGGCCCGCCCCCACCGCCGGCCTGTGTAAGACCTCGGTAAAGGATTTCCGATACGGACCGGTCTCGTATCGTAATTGGCCTAAACTCGACGCCATGAGTACACCTGCCTACCCCGTCTCCAGGATTCCGGAAGCGGTGCACCGCCGTCGCTGGGCGATTCTCGGCGCCCTGATGCTGAGCCTGCTGATCGTGGTGCTCGACAACTCGATCCTGAACGTCGCGATCAAGACCATCTCCACCCCCGCTCCGACCGGCCTCGGCGCCACCCAGAGCGAGCTGGAGTGGGCGATCAACGCCTACACCCTCGTCTTCGCGGGCCTGCTGTTCACCGCCGGCCTGCTCGGCGACCGGCTGGGGCGGAAGAAGGTCCTGCTCGGCGGACTCGCCGTGTTCGGCATCGGCTCCGCCCTCGCCGCCTTCTCCGGCTCGCCGAACGAGCTCATCGCCTTCCGCGCCCTGATGGGCCTCGGCGCCGCCTTCGTGATGCCGGCCACCCTCGCCGTCCTGATGAACGTCTTCGAGCGCGAGGAACAGCCGAAGGCCATCGGCATCTGGGCCGGCGGGGTCGGCCTCGCCATCGCCATCGGGCCCATCACCGGCGGTGTGCTCCTCGACCACTTCTGGTGGGGTTCGGTCTTCCTGGTCAACGTGCCGATCGTGCTCCTGGCGCTCGCGCTGATGCTGTGGCTGGTGCCCGACTCCCGCGACCCGAAGCCGGGCCGCGTCGACCCCGTCGGCGTCGTGCTGTCCGTGGTCGGCCTGGTCCTGCTCGTCTACGGCATCATCAAGGGCGGCCAGCTCGCCGACTTCACCGACCCGCAGGTCCTGGCGACCATCGGCGCGGGTCTCGCCGTACTCGTCGGCTTCGTCGTGTTCGAGAAGCGCAGCGACCACCCGTCCATCGACGTCACCTACTTCAAGAACAAGGTGTTCTCGGCCGCGATCGCCGCCATCGCCCTGGTCTTCTTCGCACTGATGGGCGTGACCTTCTTCTCGGTCTTCTACACCCAGAGCGTGCGCGGCTACTCGCCGCTGCAGACCGGTCTGCTGATGCTGCCGCTGGCCGCCGCCCAGATGATCTTCGCGCCGCGCGCCCGGCTGCTCGTCGACCGCTTCGGCAACCGGGCCACCACCACGGCGGGCATGGTGATCATCGCCGCGATGCTGGCCGCCTTCGCCGTCCTGGACGCGGACACGCCGATCTGGCTCCTGGAGGTCATCTTCTTCCTCATGGGCACCGGCATGGCGCACATCATGACGCCGACCAGCGTCGTCATCATGCAGGCCCTGCCCCGCGAGAAGGCCGGTTCCGCCTCCGCCCTCAGCAACACCTTCCGCCAGCTCGGCGGGGCCCTCGGCATCGCCGTCCTCGGCTCGGTGCTGTCCACGGCGTACCGCAACGGCATCGAGGACAAGCTCGGCCTGGTCCCCGCCGGGCTGCGGCACACCGCCGGCGAGTCCATCGAGGCCACCCTCGGCGTCGCCGAGAAGCTGGGCCCGCGCGGGCAGGCGCTCGTCGGCCCGGCCAACGACGCGTTCCTGCACGCCATGCACGTCACGGCGCTGTGGGGAGCGGGTGTCGCGGTCGTCGGCGCGGTGGTCGTCGCCCTGTTCCTGCCGGGGAAGCCGGCCGCCTCCCAGCAGGGCGAGAACGAGGAGGAGTTGGTGACGGCGGGGGAGTGACGCCCGTCCGTCGCCCGGCGGTGCCGGGCACGGGGGAGAATCCTCTTCCAGCGAGACGAAGGGACGGAGCAGAGTGAGCCCCGCCGAAAGCCGGACCTCCCGAGTCGGCGCGACCAAGGGACGCCCCCGCAGCGAGGCCGTGGAACGGGCCATCCTGGAAGGCGCGATGAAGCTCATGGAGGAGGGCGTGCCGCTCGCGGAGCTCTCCATCGAGCGCATCGCCCGCACCGCCGGCGTCGGCAAGGCCACCATCTACCGTCGCTGGAGCGGCAAGGAGGAACTCTTCGTCGACCTGTTGCGCGCGGCCGAGCCGGCCGACCCGGAGCTCACCGGCACGTCGATGCGCGCCGACCTGGTCGTCCTGCTCGAGTCGCTGCGGCAGCGGGGCGTGCTCAGCCGCCGGTCGGCGATCCTGCACGGCGTCTACGCCCAGATGAAGAGCAGCCCGAAGATCTGGGCCGCGTACCAGAACACGGTGATCGCCCCCCGGCACCGGCTCGGCCTCGAAGTCCTGCGCCGGGGCCAGGAGAACGGCGAACTGCGCGCGGACGTCAACATCGAACTCCTCAACGACCTGTTCGTCGGGCCGATGCTCGTCCGCGCCGTCCTGCGCCCGGACGCCGAACTCCCCGACGGACTCGCCGAGCAGATCGTCGACACCCTGCTCGAAGGGCTACGGCCCGTCAGTTCGCCGTCCGGCGAGCACTCCGCGTAAGTTCGCCGTCCGGCGAGCACTCGGCGTAGGTCTGCCCGGCCGGCGCACCGGGCAACTCCGGGTGCGAATGTGCGCGTTTCGTCACAGAGGGGGTCGCGGACACGCGTCGGCGGAACTCGGAACAGCGAGTTGTTCGTCATGGAGCCCGTACGGCCGTCGAGGGACGGCGAGAACGGAACCGTTCATCCCCTAGGGTCGTAGGCACAGGGGGAGATCGGTGCGCAGGGCAAGCAGTGAGGCGACGGTATGGCGCAGCAGGCATTCATGGCGGATACGGACAACGGCGGTTCGGGGCCCGAGCGCCCGGGAGCCCGGCTCCGACGCCTGATGAACCGCCTGTTCGCCGGCTGGCGCGGTGACCGGCGGATCTGGCGTCGGGGCCTCGTCGTCGCCTCGCTCGCGATCCTGCTCGCGCTGGTGATGCTGCTGCACGCGCAGATCCCGAACCGGATCGGCAACCTGGGCAGTCTCATCGAGACGTTCCTGCCGTGGGTGGGCGTCGTCGTGCCGGTGCTGATCGTCCTCGCCTTCGTCCGCAAATCGGCGACCGCGCTGATCGCGGTGCTGCTGTCCACCGTCGTGTGGCTGAACCTCTTCGGCGGTCTCCTCACCGACAAGGCGGACGGCACCGGCGGCGACCTCACGGTGGCCACGCACAACGTCAACGCCGACAACGCTGACCCGGCCGGCACCGCCCGGGACGTGGCCGCGTCCGGCGCGGACGTGCTGGCCCTGGAGGAGCTGACGACGTCGGCGGTGCCGGTCTACGAGAAGGCGCTGGCGTCGACGTACAAGTACCACTCGGTGCAGGGCACGGTCGGGCTGTGGAGCAAGTACCCGCTGACCGGGGTCCGGGCCGTCGACATCAAGCTCGGCTGGACGCGGGCGATGCGCGCCATGGTGACGACGCCCGCCGGGCAGGTCGCGGTGTACGTCGCCCATCTCCCGTCGGTGCGGGTGAAGCTGGAGGCCGGGTTCACGGCCAGGCAGCGGGACAAGAGCGCGGACGCGCTGGGCGAGGCGATCGCCCACGAGAAGGTGACGAGGGTCGTGCTGCTCGGCGACCTCAACGGCACGATGAACGACCGCTCGCTCAACGCCGTCACCGCCCAGATGCGTTCCACGCAGGGCGCGGCGGGCAGCGGGTTCGGGTTCAGCTGGCCGGCGTCGTTCCCGATGGCGCGGATCGACCAGATCATGGTGAAGGACATCGAGCCGGTGAGCTCGTGGACCCTGCCGGAGACGGGCAGTGACCATCTGCCGGTGGCGGCCCGTGTGAACGTCGCCACATCCTCCTCGTGAATCCGCACCTCAGCGGCCTGATGACAGGGACCGGCACCCCCCGGTCAACCTGATGGAATACTGGGCCTGAGAGGCTTTGTTCCGTACGTGAACATAAGCATTGGCTTCATGTACGGAACACCGCTCTCTTTCGAAAGGCAAAAGGCTCCCTCATGCCCCTGGCCCTGCTCGCCCTCGCCGTGGGCGCCTTCGGCATCGGTACCACCGAGTTCGTGATGATGGGCCTCCTGCCCGACGTCGCGGCCGACCTGCACATCTCGATCCCCGTCGCCGGCCACCTGGTCTCGGCGTACGCGCTGGGCGTGGTGATCGGGGCGCCGCTCCTCGCCGCGGTCACCGCGCGCATGTCCCGCCGCAAGGTCCTTATCGGCCTGATGGTCCTGTTCGTCGCGGGCAACGCGCTGTCGGCCCTCGCACCCGACTACCACTGGCTGCTGGCCGCCCGCTTCCTGAGCGGTCTGCCGCACGGCGCCTTCTTCGGCGTCGGCGCCGTGGTCGCCACCACGATGGTGGCGCCCGAACGCAAGGCCCGCTCGGTCTCCCTGATGTTCCTCGGCCTGACCGTCGCCAACATCGCGGGCGTGCCCGTCGCCACCCTCATGGGCCAGCAGCTCGGCTGGCGCGCCACCTTCCTCGGCGTCGGCGCGATCGGTCTCGCGGCGATCGCGGCGCTGGCCCTGCTGATCCCGCACGACCACACGCACGCCCCCGCCGCGGGGCTGCGCGGCGAGCTGGCGGCCCTGCGGTCGCTGCCCGTCTGGCTGGCACTCGGTACGACCGTCGCGGGCTTCGGCGCGCTGTTCGCCGCGTACAGCTACATCACGCCCATGCTCACCGACGCCGCCGGGTACGCCGACGGCAGCGTGACGCTCCTGCTGGCCCTGTTCGGTGTCGGCGCCACGGCGGGCAACCTGCTGGGCGGCCGCCTCGCCGACCACGCGATGCGGGCCACCCTCTTCGGCGGCCTCGGCTCACTCGTGGCGGTGCTGGCCCTGTTCCCGGTGCTGATGAGCACGCAGTGGACCGCGGCGCTGGCGGTCGTCCTGCTCGGCATGGCGGCCTTCGTCACCGGGTCGCCGCTGCAACTGATGGTCATGGAGAAGGCCGCCGCGGGCCCGTCGCTGGCGTCCTCCGCCAACCAGGCCGCGTTCAACCTGGCCAACGCCGGGGGCGCGTGGATCGGCGGACTCGCGCTCGCCGCGGGCTTCGGGGTGACGTCCCCGGCGGTGGCCGGGGCGGTGCTGGCCGTGCTTGGTCTCGCGGTCGCGGGCACGGCGGCCGTGGTCGACCGGCGGCGGGTCGCTCCGCGGGCCGCGCGGGTGGTCGCGGGACATGTCCCGCAGGCTTCCGAGGCGCTGCACTCCTGACGGCCGGAGTACAGGGGCTCTGCCCCCTGGACCCCCGCTCCTCAAACGCCGGAGGGGCTGGATTTCGGGGGCTCTGCCCCCGGGCCCCCGCTCCTCAATCGCCGGAGGGGCTGGATGGTCCGGACGCCGGAGGGGCTCACTCGTCTCTCAGGCCGATTCGCGCCAGCCGTTGGTGATCGGCAGGCGGCGGTCCTTGCCGAAGCCCTTCGCTGAGATCTTGGTGCCCGGCGGGTACTGGCGCCGCTTGTACTCGGCCGTGTCCACCATCCGTAGGGTCTTGGCGACCAGGGCGGGGTCGAAGCCGGCCGCGACGATCTCGTCGGCGCCCTTGTCGCGGTCGACGTAGAGATCGAGGATCGCGTCCAGGACCGGGTAGTCGGGCAGCGAGTCCGTGTCGACCTGGCCGGGACGCAGCTCGGCGCTCGGCGGCTTGGTGATCGAGTTCTCCGGAATGGGCGGGGTGTGCCCCCGCTCGGCCGCCGCCCGGTTGCGCCACTCGGCGAGGCGGAAGACCCACGTCTTGTACAGGTCCTTGATGGGGCCGTACGCGCCCACCGAGTCGCCGTAAAGCGTCGAATAGCCCACCGCCAGCTCCGACTTGTTGCCGGGGGCGAGCACGATGTGTCCCTCCTGATTGGAGAGCGCCATCAGGAGCGTGCCGCGCAGCCGGGACTGGAGGTTCTCCTCCGCGAGGCCGGACAGGCCCAGCGCGCCCATGTACGCGTCGAACATCGGCTCGATCGCCACGGTGCGGAAGTTCAGGCCGGTGCGGCGCGCCAGCTCCGCCGCGTCGCCCTTGGAGTGCTCGGAGGAGTACTTCGACGGCATCGACACGCCGTACACGTTCTGCGCGCCCACCGCGTCGCACGCGATCGCGGCCACCAGCGCCGAGTCGATGCCCCCGGACAGGCCGATCAGGACCGACGTGAAGCCGTTCTTCGCGACGTACGCCCGCAGGCCCACGACCAGCGCCGAGTAGACCTCCTCCTCGTCGTCGAGCCGCTCCGCGTAGCCGCCCTGGAGCTCCGGCTCGTACGGCGGCAGCGGGTCCTCGGACAGCACCACGCGGTCGATCCGCAGACCGTCGGCCACCACACCCGTCGGCGCCTCGGGCGAGGCCGCCGGCAGCTCCAGGTCCAGGACCACGCATCCCTCGGAGAACTGCGGGGCCCGCGCGACCACCTCGCCGTCCCGGTCCACCACGATCGAGTCGCCGTCGAAGACCAGCTCGTCCTGCCCGCCGATCATGGCGAGGTAGGCGGTGGTGCAGCCGGCCTCCTGGGCCCGCTTGCGGACCAGTTCCAGCCGGGTGTCGTCCTTGTCGCGCTCGTACGGCGAGGCGTTGATGGAGACCAGCAGTCCGGCCTCGGCCGCGCGCGCCGCCGGGACGCGCCCGCCGTCCTGCCACAGGTCCTCGCAGATCGCGAGCGCCACGTCGACGCCGTGCACGCGGAGGACCGGCATGGTGTCGCCGGGCACGAAGTAGCGGAACTCGTCGAAGACGCCGTAGTTCGGCAGGTGGTGCTTGGCGAAGGTGAGCACGACCTCGCCGCGGTGCAGCACCGCCGCCGCGTTGCGCGGCGCGCCGGCCGGCTGGCCGTACTTCGGCTGGTCGGTCTCGGACCGGTCGAGGTAGCCGACGATCACCGGAAGCTCTCCGAAGCCCTCGTCGGCGAGACGGCCGGCCAGGTCGCGCAGGGCCGCGCGGGACGCCGTCACGAAGGACGACCTGAGGGCCAGGTCCTCGACGGGATACCCGGTCAGCGCCATCTCCGGGAACGCCACGAGGTGCGCTCCCTGCTCGGCGGAGTGCCGGGTCCAGCGGACGATCGTCTCGGCGTTCTGGGCGAGGTCGCCGACGCGCGAGTCGATCTGGTTCAGGGCGAGACGTAGTTGAGGCACGGGGCCAGTGTAATCGTCAGAGCGACGCGATGGGGTGGCGTGAGGCGAGGACCACTTCACGCCACCCCTTCGCGTCAGTGCCGGATCAGTGCCGGCGGTACGACTCGACGTAGCCGCCCGCGGGCGTGCCCACGCCGGTGACGTCGTCGTATCCCTTCACTGCCTTCAGCGAGCTGTCCTTGCCGAGGCTGCGGACGGAGGTCAGCAGACCGTCGGCCGCGTCGAAGGCGTTGGCGAAGTCGACGCGCGCCACGGCGAGTCCGGAGCCCGTGGGGTTGTCCGTGACGTCGTGGTACGCCTTCGTGCCGTACTTCGAGTAGATCGACGGGTTGGCGAAGCCGATCGCCTTGCCGCCGCGCGCCTCCTGGGCCAGGGCCTGCACGGCCGCGATCACCGGCGCGGCGAGCGAGGTGCCGCCGATCCGGTACTCGCTGTACTGCGCGGACCCGTCCGGGAAGGTCTGGGTCTGGCCGACCTTGAAACCGGTGTTCGGGTCGGCGATCGCCGAGATGTCCGGGACCACGCGGTTGCCGGTGGCGCTGTTGGCCGTGGCGAGCGCGTTCGGGACGACACCCTTTTGGTAGAAGGGCTCGGCGACCGTCTTGCTGGTGCCGCCGCCCGCACCCGAGGTGAACGCGCCGGGGAAGCTCGTCCAGCTCTTGCCGTCGTCCGACAGGGCCGCCTTCTGGGTGCCCCAGCCGGTCTCCCACAGGTACTTGTCGCCCTTGCCGACCGCCAGCGAGGTACCGCCGACCGCCGTCACCCACGCCGAGTTGGCCGGGGTGTCGACCTGCTTCACACCGGTGTTGGCGACCTCGTCGCCGTTGTCGCCGGAGGAGAAGTAGAAGCCGATGCCCTCGACCGCGCCGAACTGGAAGACCTGGTCGTAGGCGGCCGCGAGGTCGGGCGTCTGGTTGGCCTCGATGTCGCCCCAGGAGTTGGAGACGATGTCGGCCAGGTGGTCGTCGACGACCTTGCTGAGCGAGTCGAGCAGGTCGTCGTCGTAGCAGGAGGCGCCGCCCACGTACGTGACGTGCGCGTCCGGCGCGACCGCGTGCACGGCCTCGACGTCGAGGGTCTCCTCGCCGTACCAGCCGGCCGCCCCGCACTCCTCGGTCTTCGTGTAGCCGTCGGGCAGCACCTGGGTGAGCTGGCCCGTCTTCCAGCCGGCGTCGCCGTGCTTCTTCGCGTACGTGGCCGCGTCGTAGGCGATCGTCGGCGAGGCGTACGCGTCGGTGATGGCGACCCGGACGCCCTTGCCCGTGTACTTCCCGGCGCCGTAGGCGGCACGCAGCTGCTTGCCGGTGTAGCCCTTGACGGCGTACGGGATCTTCTTGCCGTACGCGTCCGGCAGCGTGGTCGCGGTCTTCGAGCCGTAGTACGAGGAGAACGGCCCGGAGTTCTTGAACACGGCGTCCGGCGGGGGCAGCGTGTCGCTGTGGGTCGCCTTGTGCGGCGCGTTGTCCAGGCCGGTGACGGTCAGGACGGCACCGTCCAGGGCGTCCGGCGCGGAGGCCGTCTTCGCCGGGGCGCGGTAGGTCTTCGACCCCTTGGCGTAGTTGTGCAGCTGGGTGCCGAACGCCTTCTCGGCGGCGGCCACGTCACCGGTGACGGAGACGTAGTGCCGGGTGACGCCGGTGACCTTCAGGCCCGCGGCCGACAGCCAGGACTTCACCGCGGCGACCTGCGCCTTGGTGGCGCCGAAGCGCGCCTGGGCCTGACCTGCGCTCAGGTACTTGCCGTACGCCGCCGAGGTCGGGTCCGACACGGCCTTCGCGTACGCGGCCAGACCGGAGGCGTTCCGGCCGGCGAGGTAGACCCGGGCGGAGACCTGGGCGCCGTTCGCGGTCGCGCCCTTGTCGGCCTTGGCCGTGGCCCAGGCGGGCTTGGTGCCCGCGAGCGTGTCCCGGCCCGGGTTGTCCGCGGCGTGCGCCGCGGGTATGCCGAGCGCCAGCGCGCCGGCGAGCATGGGCAGTGTGGCCGCCATGCTCACCCCGGCGCGCATCGTGGCGCGGTTGGATCTCATGGAACCCCCTGTGTGCGGTTCGTCGCGAGTGGATCACTCGCAGGGGTCACTCTTTCGATGAACCGTTCATGCCAGGGGAATGGAAAGACCAAGAAGAGCCCAAGTGGCCGCAACCAGGGCGGATTTGGCGGTTACGCCCGCGAACTCTAGGGAAAACCCTATGGCTCGGTGGTCATCCTCCTACGACCGAGCCCGCGCCCCGCGCTCCTTGAGCATGCCCGCCATCAGATCGATCTCCGACTGCTGGGCTTCGACCATGCCCTGCGCGAGCCGCTTCTCCACCCCGACCGTGCACCGGGCGACACAGCCCTCGGCCATGTGGATACCGCCCTGGTGATGGTCCGTCATGAGCTGGAGGTAGAACACCTCGGCCTGCTTGCCGTCGAGCGTGCCGAGCTTCTTCATCTCGGTGTTGGTCGCCATGCCGGGCATCAGCGCGCCGTCCTTGCCGGAGGCCATGCCGCCCATGTCCATCCAGGTCATCGGCGCCTTCGCCGACACCTTCGGCAGCTCCCACAGATCGAGCCAGCCCAGCAGCATGCCGCGCTGGTTGGCCTGCGTCTGCGCGATGTCGTAGGCGAGCCGCCGTACGTCCGCGTTCTTCGTACGGTCGCGCACGATGTACGACATCTCCACGGCCTGCTGGTGGTGCACCGCCATGTCGCGCGCGAACCCGGCGTCCGCGGAGTCGGCCGCCGGGGTGTCACTCGAACCGCCGTCCTCGGCGACCGCGTACGTCACCGCGCCGGCCGCGACGAGCGCCGCGGCCGCGGCCCCCGCGATCCAGCCGGCGTGCCTCACTGCCCCAGCCCGCCCGTGCACGCGGCGCCGGGCTCGGGCGTCTGCTTTCCCTGCACGAACTGCTCGAAGAACGTGTCGACGTTCGCGTCGCTCGCGCTCTTCACCGTGCGCTGGTGGCCCCACGCCGTCAGCATGATCGGGGCGGTCTGCTTGTCGTCCGGGCTCATCAGCGTGTACGGCGTCTTCTTCACCTTCGCCGCCAGCGCGTCGACGTCGGCCTTCGAGGCCTTGTCGGTGTACGTCACCCACACCGCGCCGTGCTCGAGCGAGTGCACGGCGTTCATGTTGTTGAGCGCCTTGGTGTACACGTCGCCGTTGCAGTTCATCCAGACCTGGTTGTGGTCGCCGCCGACCGGGGGCTCGGTCGGGTACGTGACCGTCTTGGTGACGTGGGTGCGTCCCAGCGTGCCCTTCCAGGTCTTCACACCGTCCTTGCCGGTGACGAAGTGCCCCGCGGTCTTCGCGTCGGCGGCCGTGCTGTCGTCCTTCTGCGACCTGACGACGAAGACGCCCCCGACGACGAGACCGGCGACGACCACCACACTGGCCGCGACGGTGAGAAGGCGGCGGCGCCGCTCCGCGGCCTGCTCGGCGCGCCGCATCTCCTCTATCCGCGCTTTGCGTGCCGTGCTGCTGCTCTTCTTGGCGGAGGCCATGAGGTGTGTCCTTCTGGGGAAAGGGGGGCCGGTCGAGTCCGCTGATCGTAATGGGGAAGCGGCCGCCGCTCGTAGGGAGGGCACAGGAAAGGCCGGGTCGCTGCGACGGCCGCAAACTGAACGGGAGTGGCGTCGCTCACTGCGACAGGGGGTGGGCGGCCATGACGGATGTCGGTGCGAGCAGGCAAGATGGGCTGCGGAGCGGTACACCCGCCGTACGTGAGGCGTTCACGCCGAGGTCAGCCGGACGATCAAGGTGCGCAACGCGCACGAAATGGTGTTGTGGTGGGATGCTCAGGTGCCCGACCGCCTCCCGTGGTACGGGAGACAGGCGGCCTGACCAGCAAGGATGGGGAAGCGGAAGATGGACAAGCAGCAGGAGTTCGTGCTCCGGACATTGGAGGAGCGCGACATCCGTTTCGTACGGCTGTGGTTCACGGACGTGCTGGGCTTCCTCAAGTCCGTCGCCGTGGCCCCCGCCGAGCTGGAGCAGGCCTTCGACGAGGGCATCGGCTTCGACGGCTCGGCGATCGAGGGCTTCGCCCGCGTATACGAGTCGGACATGATCGCCAAGCCCGACCCGTCGACCTTCCAGGTCCTGCCGTGGCGCGCGGAGGCTCCCGGCACCGCCCGCATGTTCTGCGACATCCTCATGCCGGACGGCTCCCCGTCCTTCGCGGACCCGCGCTACGTCCTCAAGCGCGCCCTGGCCCGTACCTCCGACCTCGGCTTCACCTTCTACACCCACCCCGAGATCGAGTTCTTCCTGCTGAAGGACCGCCCGCTCGACGGCTCACGCCCGACGCCCGCCGACAACTCCGGGTACTTCGACCACACCCCGCAGAACATCGGCATGGACTTCCGCCGCCAGGCGATCACCATGTTGGAGTCGATGGGCATCTCGGTCGAGTTCTCCCACCACGAGGGCGCCCCGGGCCAGCAGGAGATCGACCTCCGCTACGCCGACGCGCTCTCCACGGCGGACAACATCATGACGTTCCGCCTGGTCATGAAGCAGGTGGCGCTCGAGCAGGGGGTCCAGGCGACCTTCATGCCGAAGCCCTTCAGCGAGCACCCCGGCTCCGGCATGCACACGCACCTCTCCCTCTTCGAGGGCGACCGGAACGCGTTCTACGAGTCCGGTTCGGAGTACCAGCTCTCCAAGGTCGGCCGCTCCTTCATCGCGGGCCTGCTGAAGCACGCGGCGGAGATCTCCGCCGTCACCAACCAGTGGGTGAACTCCTACAAGCGCATCTGGGGCGGCTCCGAGCGCACCGCCGGCGCCGGTGGCGAGGCCCCCTCGTACATCTGCTGGGGTCACAACAACCGCTCCGCCCTGGTCCGCGTCCCGATGTACAAGCCCGGCAAGACCGGCTCGGCCCGCATCGAGGTCCGCTCCATCGACTCCGGCGCCAACCCGTACCTCGCCTACGCGATGCTGCTCGCCGCCGGCCTCAAGGGCGTCGAGGAGGGCTACGAACTCCCGCCGGGCGCCGAGGACGACGTCTGGGCCCTCTCCGACGCGGAGCGCCGCGCGATGGGCATCGAGCCGCTCCCGCAGAACCTGGGCGAGGCCCTGACCCTGATGGAACGCAGCGACCTGGTCGCCGAAACCCTCGGCGAGCACGTCTTCGACTTCTTCCTGCGCAACAAGAGGTCGGAATGGGAGGAGTACCGCAGCGAGGTCACGGCCTTCGAGCTGCGGAAGAACCTGCCGGTGCTGTAGGGGCAGGTCAGAGCGCATGTCGCCGCTGCGGATCGCCGGGGCCGACAGTCTTGGACTGTCGGCCCCGTGGCGTCTCACCCGATCCTGGGCCGCCCGTGGGCCGTCAGACGTGGGAGCCCCTATCGCCGTAGCCGCGAAGCGCGCGGGGCGGCGCACTCGCGTGCACGAACTGCTGCGGCGCTGGCTGAGGGCCAGTCCCATGGCAATCCTGCGGGACCAGGAGCCGGTCATAGCTGGTCCAACGGCCCTGGAGCGGGGGCCCATCATGCCGGTAACCTACGTCTGACTAACAGCACTTGACGGGGCGGCAGGGAACACGCGTGGCCAAAGCGGAGTACTTGGATGCGGTGGCCAGCCGCTTGTTCAACGTTGAGAGCCGCCAAGAACTCCCTGACATCATCAATTTTCGCGACGTCAGTTCCAATTGGGACGAGGGCTACCGTGACGAGATGTTGGGACATATATCCAACGCTCACTGTGGGCCTAATAGGGTCGAAATTATCGAGCACCCCAAGGACCCAATCTCGGTGCGGCCGCTCGCACGCTTCGATATCAAGGATCGCTTGACCTATGAGGCTATAGTCGCGGAGATAGTAGAGACGGTCGATAGTCTCGTACCAGAGAACGTCTACAGCTACAGGGCTAATCGAAGCCAGATTCACTCCGTAGATGACTGGTTGGAATGGCGAAATCAAGCGCGCAAGATCCTAGACGCTAACCCTCGGCTCGCAATGGCAAAGACAGATGTTGCCAATTTCTATGAAAACATAGATATCGACATCCTCAAGCTAGACCTCGCGCAGGCCGGAATCCGCGAACCGCTCTTGAGTCAAATTCATTACTTCCTGCAACGATTCGAGCAGCAATCAGGCGCCTGGGGACTCCCTCAAGGATCGAGCGCGTCAGGCGCGCTGTCCAATGTCTACTTGCTTCCTTACGATGAGCACATTAGACAATTCGGTGCGCAGCATGTTCGTTATTCAGATGACACATATATATTCGGCTATAGCTGGGAACAGCTACGTTCTGTGTTGGCTGGAGCGAATCAGGCCCTTCGTGCGAGGCGTCTGACAATAGCCGCAAGGAAGACTGAGATATTCGATCGGCCTGGAAGCCTGGGCCACCTAGATGACTCGTCTCGCGACCGTATTTCCTACCTCTACTATCGGGGTGTGCCGCAGGCCAAGAAGCTCCTCACTGAGCTTTTCACTGAGGCGACAGCTCTAGGGCCGGTAGGGGAGCGTGATGTCAGGTTCTCCCTGACGCGCTTCAAGTGGAGGAGAGACGCCACCGCGGTTGACTGGGCCCTCGGCAATCTCAAGGATTTGCATCACCTCTCGGATCAGATCCTCCGCTACGCCGAGGCCTTGCCTAGGCGCCGATGTGAGTTGATCAACACCCTTGAGGCGACGGTCCTTGACTTCGACCTGGTTGACTACGCCTACCTTGAAAGAAATATATTTCACTCGGCACTGCGCCGGAAAATCAGATCCAAAGTACTCAAAGATAATGCATGGGCTATTCTGCGTGACAGGAACCGCTCCAATTACCCACGCGAATTTGCGGCCCGATATATCGGGCGTTTCTCGGAAATTGCGGACGGCCCCCTTCTGCGCATGCAGTATGAGGCCGAGGGGAGCGAACCGGTCCAGCGAGCGTTACTTGTCGCTCTCTATGAATGTCAGTACCTCCCGCCGAAGCTTCTCCCCTCTCTGTCGCAATCCCTCTCTGACTTGAAATGGACCGCTCGGTACCTGCTCAGGAATCCCCCCATTGTGCCGCTCCCGAAGTGAAAGGTGAGATGTGTCGAGAGTCGTTGCGTATTTCGTCGCTTCGATAGCGCTTTTGGCGCTGGGTTTTTCTTTCCAGAACACTACTATCGGTGATATTACAACTGGTGGATTCTTGGCCCTCGTCACCCCCGCAATACTTGCTGTTAGCGATGAAAAAGTAGCGATACGCATGCGGTGGTACTCGATGCGCTACAGGAGTGAGATGGTGCGCATATCTGCGGCCTACTTGTTCCGCATTAAGATCGACGGAAAGTACCTTTTGGTCAAGGGGGTTCGATTTCCTCACTATCAGCCTGTCGGTGGGGTGTTCAAGGTGTCATCCAAAGGCCGAAGTTTCTTGGTTGGTGTCGGCGCCCAGGACGATGATTTGATCCCTATCGATCAAGCAAGTGAAGCGGACCTGAGAATTCGAATAAGGGGAGCGCACCTTTCTAGATTTTATAAGTGGTTCGATGGGCGGACGGGGCGTGAAGACGCTCCTTGGCGTGAGTTCCAGGAAGAGTTGATAGCCACGTCCATCCTCCCGGAGGGAGTCTTTCCGTACATTCTGCATGAGTATCATGGGCGGGTAGTAGACAGGATTCGTTTCAGTCCCTACGCGGACTCTCGCGAAGTTATTATGGCTGACGTTTACGAGTTGCTTCCAACTCGCGAACAGGAAGAAGCATTGAGGTTGACGCTCTCTGCTCAGCGCAATGAATTCGGCTGGTTCACCAGTGAAGAGATTCGGCGGCGTGGCGTGCTCCCTGGTATGCCAAATGTTGTGCCTATTGCGGAGCATGCGCAAAAAATCGTATAAGCAGTCGAGCGGGTCGTCAGACTCGTCTGCGGCCCGCGTCGCGCGCTCGGCAGCGAGCCATGAGATGTCCGATTCACCGATCTCCGCGAGCGTCGTCGCGGCGAGGTGGTGGGTGCGGGCCGACACTGCCCGGCAGTCGCTACGGTCCTCCCCGCGCCGTGCGGCGCGCTCCTCCAGCTCTTGCTCAGTCTGGAGGAGCGCGGGAAGTGCGGAGCGTCATCCCCTTATGGCGAAGGGACCCGGACACAGCGTCCGGGTCCCTTCGCCATGAGCCACGGCAAGTCACAGTGCGAGACGTGTGAGGACGCAGCGACGTGGGAGACCGACGCCAGTTACATCCTTTTGGCGATCAACATCCCCAGAACATGCCGCACTGCCTCATCCAAACCGTGCAGGTAGGAATCTTTGGGCTGCCTGGCGAAGGCGGCGTTAACTCGCTGATTCCTGGTGGTCAAATTCTGGACGCTGTCGTTTTCTCTGTAACCGCCCTCATGTGCCACGGCGTTTCTGACATCCGTCCAAATCCTTGCCACATCCCAAAGGGATTCGCCGGTGTTAGCGCAGAAGCTTGACTCTGCGACCGAAGCGAGCACGGACGCATCCCGGACGGTTTGATAGACCTTTCCGCGAGCTTCCTTGGTTTTAACGTTTCTGAGGATGTTCCTGTTATCTGGTTTTTGGATTACCGCGCCCGAGAAATCTTTAACCAGGGAGGTGTCGCCGTATCTCTCCAACCCGATTGACTCCAGGAGGTTGAAAAGTCGAAACCACTTAAAGTCCCACCTCTGCTCGCGAAGGGAGTCGCTGTAGAGGGAAATCCAGAGTTGGATTTTCTCATCGGCTTCAATGGCGTCCCATGATGCCAAAATGGAGTGTTGGTCTTCTCCGGAAATGAATCCGCCGATTAGATTTCCGCCATACGGTGCGCCATCGATCCATGCGAGTTCTGGTTTCCATTCCCCGAGCGGGTCGCGAATCTCGGCTACGGCCGAGATCAATTGAGGTTCTGCCCCGCGAAGCAGCGACATCAGATGCAGAAACGATTGCACTCTATCCCGCACGTACTGAATTGCTGATCCGCCGCTTCCTGCCTTTACGGATGCCGCGACTGCCACTACCACTGGTCGTCGTCGGGAGTACTCCGCGATCCATTTGGTTGGGTCCATCCTGGAGGGCCAACCAGACTGTGCGAGCAGCGAATTGAACATCTCAGGAATATCGGAGCCCCGAGTGGAGGCGTTAACCGGGAATAGTACGACACCGGGAATGTAAAGAGAGCGTGTATTGAGAACACCGTCGGCGAGGAAAGCAACGCGGTATTCTTTGCTCCCTCCATCGCCTGTGCGCAAGGTGCGATTGACTCGTTCATTCCGAATATCGGCTAGACGCTGCAATTCGAGGTCCGGCGTGGCCGCGCAATCAGATCCACGGAATTCGTTGTCGCCGATTAGGTGAAGTGACCGCTTGTAGTCGACTCCAGCCTTGAGTGCCTTTTGCTGCAACGCCTCCCCGGAATTGGCGTCGACCGGAGTCAGAGCAGCCACTTCGACAAGGTGGGGCCACCCCTCATGGACAACATCTGCGGCTCTCCCTACCCATACATTTCCCTCAGTGAGGGTTAGGTTGACACCTGCGTACCAATCACTAGAAACGTCATCGTGGCCGTAGATGCTCGCAGTGACGTGATGGTCAGGTGGTGGAAAGGCCCCATCGATTGTTACTTGGATTTCCAAATCTGAATTAACCGAAGCGACTTTGATGGAGAAATTCGAAAGCTCTTCTGCTTCGGTCACGTGACTCACTTTTCTTCCCTATTCAACCGCTCTGTTGCATTTCGCCTGATCTTATTCATTCGGTGCTCGTCGCGCAGCCGTTTTCGAAGGGAGAGGCCATGCAGGTCAGAGCGCATGGATTTTCAGGGCCCGGAGTGCAGGATGAATGGGCCGTCGTGCGGGGCCGTCCGTGGGCCGTCGAAGGGTGGCCCACAGCGACCAACAACGACCAATGACCACCGCTCGACCGCAGGTCAGCGCTGCGCCGACGACGATCGCCTGAGGTCGCTCCGGGCCGACGTCACTTCCTGCGCAACAAGAAGTCGGAGTGGGAGGAGTACCGCAGCGAGGTCACGGCGTTCGAGCTGCGGAAGAACCTGCCGGTGCTGTAGGGGCAGGTCGGGAGACCTTTCCTGCTGGTTCGGCGTGTGGGGCCGACGGCCCTGGACCGTCGGCCCCGTGGTGTCTCACGGTCCCTGGGGGACTTCCGGCGCTATGCCGGGTCGCACGTTCTCGACGCCGAGAAGGAGATGCCCCCTGTGTAAGGGGCCGCCTGCGCTTTGACCTTTTCCGGCAGGGGCCCGACACCCATGAAGCCGCGCCAGCCGCCGGACGTGAGGTCGGTCGTCACTTCTTTTCCCGCCGTCTTCACGCCCTCCGGGCCCGGAAACTTCCACCCACGCTTCTGCAGACGGCTCACGACAAGGCGGAAGTCCGCCTTGTCCGGGACCGCGCGGGAGAAAACAGTGGCATCGATCTGGCAGGCGTTGAGGCGCTCTCCCCGGTCGAGGAGGCTCGGGCGTCCCCCGAAGCTCGCGGTGGCGGAAGTGAAGTCGTTCAATGCCTGGGTCCGGCTCTTCTCCGCTGACGCTGACGACGGCCGGCGCGTTCCGGACGTGGCCGGTGCCTCCTCGGCGCCTCCACAGCCCGCGAGCAGCAGCATGGCAACGACGCCGACTGCCGTCGTCTGTCTGAGTCCTCCCAATTCCCACCCCTGGTGTGCGGACCTGGCGTCTAACACCAGGTCAGAGGTGGGCAGTCCTGTCATGCACAAGTCCGCTCTGCCTGACGGTCGCACTGCCCGGTGATCACTTCGACCGGCGGCGTCTGTCCGTCGCGGTGGACCAGACGGCTCCGGCCAGGAGCAGCGCGCCTCCGGCCGCGAGCCAGAGCCATGGGCTCCACTCGTCCACACACGACTGGCCGGTCGCCGTCGTCGTGCAGACCGTGCCCGGGCCATGCCGATTCAGATACGCCACGTACAGCAGCGGCAGGCCGACGCCGGAGAGCAGACCGGGAAGCCCGGCCGCACTCCGCCGACGGGTGGCCACTCCGAGGGCGGCCGCGACGGAGATCAGCAGCACGTACGGGCCGATGGTCGGGATGGTCAGAACGCCGAGACCGGCGGCGGCGCCGATCGCGAGCCAGGCGAGGAACCAGGGCCGTGAACTGCTTTCACATGCGCCGCTCACGGTCGCTTCCCTTCGGCCTTCGGCCTTCGGCGTCGGGTGAGCGGCGTCAGCGTCCGGCCGTGTGCGTCACGAAGTCGGTCCACGGCCCGGTCGCGAACGCGAGGTGGGTCCGCGTCCTGTCCTTGGAGTCCCGGACGTGGACTGTTTCGGGGGTGGGGGCTATCTCGATGCAGTCGGAGCCGGGCTCGTTGCTGCTGTAGCTGCTCTTGGACCAGTTCAGCTCGGAGCCGTCGTCGGCTGCGGACCTGATGCTCATGTCTCTCCCAGCAGTTTCTCGATGAAGGCCATTGATTCCTGCGGCGTATGAGCCTGAGCCCGGATGCTCCCATATTGCATCTCCAGGAGCTGCACCTCCCTCGGCTCCGAGATCAGGCGGGTGACGTGCTGCACCTCCACGTATCCCAATGCGGCGCCGCCGCGGAGCTTCAGCACCCGGAAGGCGCCACCCAGGCCGGCGTGGTCCTCCCGGTCCGTGGGCATCACCTGGATCTCGATATTGCGGAACTGCCCTAGTTTCAGAAGGTGTTCGAGCTGCCGACGCCGTACCATCTTGCCGCCCAGCGGCCGCCGGAGCGTCACCTCTTCCTGGACGAAGCTGAAGACGGGCTCGGTCCGCGTCCTGTCGACGATCTCCTGCCGCGCCATGCGAGCGCCGACCTCCCGCTCGATGACGTCCTCGGTGATCAGCGGCCGCCTCATGCGATACGAGACCCGCGCGTACTCCTCGGTCTGCAACAGCGCCTGGATGTTGTGGTTGCTGTACGCCCCCAACTCCACCGCCTCGCCCTCCAGCTTCGCCAGATCCCGGAGCTTCTTCGGGTACCGCGCCTCCGCCACGTCCCGCTTCATCGCCGCGATGATGCCGCCCGCGTCCAGGAGCTCGTCCGCCTTGTCGAGGAACTCCGGCCTAGTAACGCGGCGCCCGCGCTCGACCGACGACACCAACTCCTCGCCGTAGCCGATCGACGCCCCGAACTCGCCCTGTGTCAGCGACGCCCGTTCGCGCCATGCCTTGATCTGCCGGCCGACGGCTTTGAGTACGGCCCCGGAGTCGTCCTCGGAGCCGTTGTCCCAGCCGGGGGCATTCGCGCGCTCGGCCATCGGGTGGTCCATGCAGCCCGCCTCCGCATCCGGCACGGGGTACTGGCCGGACAACGCCGGTCGGCACCCGGACAGTAACGCCGCGTCCCGGCGTCGTCACTGTGCAGCGTAGGTGCGGACGGCCACGCTGAGTGACGTGAATCAGGAAATGACCCACATCTCCGTTACCGCCCGTCAGTTCACCGTGCTGCTCTCGTCCAGGCGACGAGGTGCCCGGCTGGCCCGGTTGCTCACCGTGCAGCAACTTCTCGACTGGGGACGGCCGTCAGCCGATGCCGCCGCGCAGGTCGTCGCCGAGCTCGCGACAAACGCCGTGTGCCACGGCCGTGTTGCCGGTCGGGATTTCCGGCTGACGCTCAGGCTGTCTGTCACGGACACGCTCCGGATCGCGGTGACCGA
The DNA here is from genome assembly GCF_041435115.1 of Streptomyces sp. NBC_00289. Lineage (NCBI taxonomy): Bacteria > Bacillati > Actinomycetota > Actinomycetes > Kitasatosporales > Streptomycetaceae > Streptomyces > Streptomyces sp. NBC_00289. The sequence goes on from NZ_CP108046.1 coordinate 7,236,254, forward strand.
CACCCGGGGCGAAGACCTTCCCCGCGTCACTCGACGCGGCGCGTCGGACGCCGAGTCGGGACGGGGACTCGTCCTCGTGGAGGCATACGCCGACCGCTGGGGTGTCGAACTGGGGCCCGAGCCCGGGAAAACGGTCTGGGCCGAGCTCGAACTCGGCCTGCGGCTTGTCCTCTGAACCCCCGCCCCACCGGGTCGTGAGCCTCGGCGGTCCGGCAGACCCCGCCGCCGTCCGCGTCACCGAGGAAACGCGGCGGACACCCCGGCTGTCAGGATGCGGTGGGGCTTTCCCGAGCCGTCCGACGGGATCGCGTACAGGTCCGCTCCGTAGTCGCCCGGCAGTGCGTAGACCACCGTGTGTCCGTCGCGCCAGACCGCCTGGTCGTCGACGCTGCGGGGCTCGGCGAGGGCGGTTTCCCGCTGGGTGCGCAGGTCGAGGACGTACAGGTGCCAGGGGGCGTCCTTCGGGAGTCCCTTCGCGCGCTTCTTGTACGCGATGCGGGTGCCGTCGGGGGAGAGGGAGGGGCATTCGACGTTCTCGTGGACCGTCGTCACCGTGCGGGTGTCCAGATCGCCCCTGACCAGGTACGTCCGGCCCTTCGTCGCCAGCGTCGCGTAGAACGTGCGGTCGTCCGACGCGAACGTCACGCCCCAGAAGTTCCCGTCGGCCGCACGGTAGGGGCGGTCGTCCTTGACGATGCGGAAGGACTCCAGGGACGGGATCAGCTTCCCCGTCCTCGTGTCCACGATCGCCGCCCGCGTCGAGAAGTCCGTGCCCGCGTACGAGTCGCCTCCCACGAACGCCGTCCACGCCGCCAGGTGGCCCGTCGGGGAGACGCGGGCCCGGGAGGGGATGCCGGGGACGGCGTAGTGGGCCCTGGTGTGCAGACGCGCGTCGAGGATCACCGCGCGGTAGGTGTCCGAGACCGTTCCGTGGACCGCCTGGAGGCACACTCCCGTGCCCGAGGCGGCGTAGAAGCGCAGGCACTTGACGCCGGACGAGGTGCGGGGGCCCGACGGGTCGGACGACGGGACCGTGGTCAGTTCGTCGCGGTGCGGGCCCCAGGCCATGTTGCGGAACACCATGCGGCCGGGGGCGGTGAGGGTGACCGTGCCGGACGTGACCTCCGGGCCGCCCGGCACGGCCTGGTTCCGGCGCTCCGCGCGCGCCGAGGCGTGCAGGACCGAGGCCGCCGCGACCGCCGCGAGGGCGACGATTGCCGAGAGCAGGATCAGGACGCGGGTGCGGACGGTCATGCCGGTGCGGACGGTCATGCCGGTGCCGTGCCTTTCGGGCGGAGGGTCGAGACGTCGCCTTCGGACGGAGGGTCGGGACGTCGCTTTCGGGGCAACGGGTCAGGACGTCCAGATCCCGGTGATGTCCTTCGCGGAGGCCGCGTTGCCCGCGTGGGTCGCCAGGCCCTGTAAGTCCTCCAGGGTGCGCAGCAGGTCGTAGTGGTTGTAGGTGGTGGAGGAGGACGAACCCGCTGTCACCGGCTGGCCGTACAGGACCGTCGGAATGCGGTTGCCGCTGAGCCGGTTGTCCTCGTCGAAGGTGACGACGAGGAGGCTGTTGTGGGTCTTCGCCCAGGTGGCGTACGCGCCGAGCTTGTTCTTGAGCCAGGTGTCGCCGGTCGCCACCGAGCAGTCGTGCATGTCGCTGCACAGGTTGGGGACGACGAAGGAGACGTCGGGCAGTGTCGTGTAGTCGGTCGGGAACTGCGCGAAGGTCTTCGCGGTCGACGTCGGTACGTTGCTGAAGCCGAACCACGGATTGTGCTTGCGGGCGTACGTGCCGCTGCTGCACGTGGTCGAACCCTGGCTGGGCAGCGTCTCGTTGTAGCTCGCCCACGTGTGGCCGGCGGCGATCAGCTCGGAGGCGAGGTTGGCGGCCGAGGAGAAGCCGGGGCTGTAGCAGCTGTCGTCCGTGACGCCCTGGGTGGAGCCGGAGAACAGGGCGAAGTAGTTCGGCTGGCTCGGGTGGGTCTCGGCGTACGCCTGGCTGAGGTTCGCGCCGCCGGTCCTCAGCGAGTTGATGTACGGCGCGCTGGAGGAGCCGATCACCTGGCTGTAGGCGTGGTTCTCGAAGACCACGACGATCACGTGGTCCGGGCTCGGCACGGCGGCCGCGGCCGCCTGGGCGGACGAGAGGCCGCCGAGGCCGGTCCAGAGCCCGGCCGCGGCCGCGGTGAAGGCCAGGGCCGAGGCCACGAGGGCACGACTGCGTCGGTACACGGTTCTGCCGGACACGGGAGACCTCCGGTGGGGGGAGGGGCGGGGGGCGGCGGTGCAGACAGAGCATGCACACGCCAATATTCCCCTGCCCGACCTCATCGAACCGGGCGGATGAAGAGCGGGTGAACTACTCCTGCGGGCCCGCCAGACCGGCGAGCACCTGGTGCAGGGGTTCCGTCACCCGTCGCCGGTACTCCTGGATCGCCCAGCCGTTGCCGTCCGGGTCCTTGAAGTACATGAAGGTGGCTCCGTCCTGCGGCGCGAACTGCTGCGGCTCGCTGACCTCGAGACCGCGCGCGGTCAGCTCCTCGTACGCCGCCTTCGCGTCCGTGACGCACAGCTGCATCCCGTGGTACGTCCCCGGCTGCGGCGTCCCGGTCGGCACCTGGAGCCCGTCCACGAGCGCGATCGAACACCCGGAGCCGGGCGGGGTGAGCTGCACGATCCGTACGCCCTCCATCACCTCGCCGTCGAGATCGACGTGGAAGCCGACCTTGTCCCGGTAGAACTCCTTGGCCCGGTCCACGTCGGAAACCGGCAACAGGATCACTTCGAGCGTCATCTCCATGGAACGACTCCTTCGTCGTACGCCGGACCTCCGTCAACCGAATCGCCGCCGTGTCCGGCTGGACGGCTCTCCTCACCGAAGCCGAAAACATGGCCGGGCGCCACCGAGAACGCGAAACCGCCCCGAGGACGTGCCGGGGAAGCGACCCGCCCCGCGCCTGCCGGACGGCAGGTGACCCGCGGAAACCACTCACCCGCCCCGGCGCTTCCCCGGCGCTCTCCGGTTAGGCTCGACCGGGTACGACCTTGATCCGACGGCTCGTACGCACGTGATCCAGACGGGAGGCCGAGGATGACGGCGCCGGGGCGCAGGAGCAGTACCTTCACGCGGCTGCTGCGGCACGGCTTCACCGATCCCTCGGCCGCCGAGCGCCTCCTGGACAGCGTGGAACTCGCCCCCGTGCGCGACGACCCGGTCCTGCTGGAGGCGCTCGGCGCGACCGCCGACCCCGACCTCGCCCTGCACGGTCTCGTCCGGCTGCTCGAAGCGCAGCCCGCCCCCACCGCCCGGCGGGAACTGCTCGACACGCTGATAGCGGCCAAGCCGCTGCGCGACCGGCTGCTCGGCGTGCTCGGGGCGTCCGCCGCCCTCGCCGACCACCTCGCCCGGCATCCGAGCGACTGGCAGGCACTCGTCACCTACGAGCCGCGGGACCTGCACCCCGGGGTGGAGGAGTTCGAGCGGGGCCTCGCGGAGGCGACCGACCCGGTGTCCCTGCGCGTCGGCTACCGCCGCTGCCTGCTGTCCATCGCCGCCCGGGACGTGTGCGGCACCACCGACCTCGCCGAGACCGCAGCCGAACTCGCCGACCTCGCCACCGCGACCCTGCGCGCCGCCCTCGGCCTGGCCCGCGCCGCCGCGCCCGACGACGCCGCGCTGTGCCGGCTCGCGGTGATCGCGATGGGCAAGTGCGGCGGCCACGAGCTGAACTACGTGTCCGACGTGGACGTCATCTTCGTCGGCGAGGCCGTGGAGGGCGCCGACGAGGGCAAGGCACTGCGCTCCGCGACCAAGCTGGCCTCGCACATGATGCGGATCTGCTCCGAGACCACCGTCGAGGGCTCGATCTGGCCCGTCGACGCCAATCTGCGCCCCGAGGGCAGGAACGGCCCGCTGGTGCGCACGCTCAGCAGCCACCTCGCCTACTACCAGCGCTGGGCCAAGACCTGGGAGTTCCAGGCCCTGCTGAAGGCGCGCCCGGTGGCCGGCGACATCGGGCTCGGCGAGGAGTACGTCGCCGCGCTCGAACCCCTGGTCTGGAAGGCCGCGGAGCGCGAGAACTTCGTCGCCGACGTGCAGAAGATGCGCCGCCGGGTCGTCGAGAACATCCCGGCCGCCCAGATCGAGCGCGAACTCAAGCTCGGTCCGGGCGGCCTGCGGGACGTCGAGTTCGCCGTGCAACTGCTCCAGCTGGTGCACGGCAGAGCCGACGTCTCGCTGCGCAGCGGCACCACCCTGCACGCCCTGCACGCCCTGGCCACCGGCGGCTACGTCGGCCGCGCGGACGCCGTGCAGCTCGACGAGGCCTACCGCTTCCTGCGCTCCATGGAGCACCGCATCCAGCTCTACCGGCTGCGCCGCACCCACCTCGTCCCCGAGGACGAGGCCGACCTGCGCCGCATCGGCCGTTCCCTCGGCCTGCGCGCCGACCCGGTCGCCGACCTGCGCCGCGAGTGGAAACGGCACACCGGCGTCGTACGGCGTCTGCACGAGAAGCTGTTCTACCGGCCGCTGCTCGACGCGGTCGCCCAACTCGCCTCCGGCGAGGCCCGGTTGAGCCCGCGGGCGGCCCGGGAACGACTGGTCGCGCTCGGGTACGCCGACCCCGCGGCCGCGCTGCGCCACCTGGAGGCGCTGGCCTCCGGAGTCAGCCGCAAGGCCGCCATCCAGCGCACCCTGCTGCCCGTCCTGCTCGGCTGGTTCGCGGACTCCGCCGACCCGGACGCGGGTCTGCTCAACTTCCGCAAGGTGTCGGACGCCCTGGGCAAGACCCCCTGGTACCTGCGGCTGCTGCGGGACGAGGGCGCCGCCGCGGAGAACCTGGCGCGCGTCCTGTCCGCCGGCCGGCTCGCCCCCGACCTGCTGATGCGCGCACCGGAAGCGGTGGCGCTGCTCGGCGACGGCGACGCCGGTGGCCTGGAGCCACGCGGAGGCGGCCACCTGGAGCAGGAGATCCTCGCCGCCGTCGGCCGCGCCGAAGGCGCCGCGCAGGCGGTCACCGCGGCCCGTGGCGTGCGCCGCCGCGAACTCTTCCGTACGGCCGCCGCGGACATCGTCGGCTCCTACGGCACCGAGGCCCAGCCCGTCGAGGCCGACCAGGGGGCGCTCGTCGACCTGGTCGGCGGCGCGGTCTCGGACCTGACGGCCGCGACCCTGGCCGGCACACTGCGCGCGGTCGTCCGCGAAGGCTGGGGCGACAGCCTGCCCACCCGCTTCGCCGTCATCGGCATGGGCCGTTTCGGCGGCCACGAACTGGGCTACGGCTCCGACGCGGACGTCCTGTTCGTGCACGAGCCGCGCGAGGGCGTCGACGAGCGCAAGGCCGCCGAGGCGGCCAACAAGGTCGTCTCCGAGATGCGCCGCCTGCTCCAGCTGCCCAGTGCGGACCCCCCGCTGCTCATCGACGCCGACCTGCGCCCGGAGGGCAAGTCCGGGCCGCTCGTACGGACGCTGAAGTCGTACGGGGCCTACTACCGGCGCTGGTCCCTGGTCTGGGAGGCGCAGGCGTTGCTGCGGGCCGAACCCGTGGCCGGGGACGTGGACCTGGGCCGCCGATTCATCGAGCTGGTCGACCCGCTGAGGTATCCGGCGGACGGACTCGGCGAGGACGCCGTACGGGAGATCCGGCGCCTGAAGGCCCGGATGGAGTCCGAGCGGATGCCGCGCGGCGCCGACCCCAAGCTGCACACCAAGCTCGGGCCCGGCGGCCTGTCCGACGTCGAGTGGACGGTGCAGCTGATCCAGATGCGGCACGGTTCGACGCGGGCCGGGCTGCGCACCACCCGCACCCGTGAGGCCCTGGCCGAGGCGCGCGCCGCCGGGTTCATCGGCGAGGAGGACGCCGCGACCCTCGACGAGGCGTGGGTACTGGCGACCCGGGTCCGCAACGCGGTGATGCTGGTGCGGGGCCGCGCCGGGGACACGTTCCCCTCGGACGCCCGTGAGCTGGGCGCGGTGGGCCGGTATCTGGGCTACGGCCCCGGCCACGTGGGCGACATGCTGGACGACTACCGGCGTACGACCCGCAGGGCCCGAAGCGTGGTGGACGAGCTGTTCTACGGGGCCACGGAACGGTAGGCCGCCGGCTCTCGCCGCGTGGTCACCGCCGGTGACGTGATGCACCCGGTGACTTGGGATCCGTGACGGACACGGGGCCCGACGGCGGCCGGAACCGGCCGCCGGTCCTGGTCACAGCCCCGGTCCTGGACCTGTTCCTGGTCAGCCCCGGCCCTGGCTCCGGGCCCGCCCCTTCACCGCCGGCAGCAGCGGTCCCATCGCGTCCTGTGCCGGTGGCGTCGGCGGGAGTGTGTACGGCAGGGCCCCGTACCAGACCCGTGCCACCGCGAAGCCGAAGGCCAGGCACAGCATGCCGCCCACCGCGTCCAGCCAGAAGTGGTTGGCGGTGGCGACGATGACCACGAGGGTGGCCGCCGGGTAGAGCAGGCCCAGCACCCGGACCCACGGGACCCTGGCCAGGGCGAAGATGGTCAGCCCGCACCACAGGGACCAGCCGATGTGCATGGAGGGCATCGCCGCGTACTGGTTCGACATGTTCTTCAGGTCGCCCGAAGCCATCGATCCCCAGGTCTGGTGGACCATGACGGTGTCGACGAAGTGGCCGCCGGTCATCAGCCGGGGCGGGGCGAGCGGGTACAGGTAGTAACCGACCAGGGCGACGACCGTGGTCGCGAAGAGCACCAGACGCGCCGCCGCGTAGCGGCCCGGATGACTGCGGTACAGCCACACCAGCACACCCAGCGTGATCACGAAGTGCAGTGTCGCGTAGTAGTAGTTCATCCCGACGATGAGCCAAGTGACCGAGTTGATCCCGTGGTTGACGGACTCCTCGACGGCGATGCCGAGGTGGTGCTCGGCCCGCCAGAGCCAGTCGGCGTTGCGCAGCGCCTGTCCCCGCTGCTCCGGGACCGCGTTGCGGATCAGTGAGTACGTCCAGTAACTCACCGCGATCAGCAGGATCTCGAACCACAGCCGAGGACGGCGCGGGGTGCGCAGCCGGCGCAGGAGACCCTGCCCCGCCGCCTCGTTCGTGACGGGGTGCGGAACGGCCTCGGTACGGCCTTCCAGTGTCGTCACGGTCGTATCACCCATAGACACGAAGTCTGCCAGAAAAGCCTTCTTCACCGATCATCCACGGGGCGGGTCCGGGCCGCATGTTCTACGGCGTACGGACTGCCGCGTCTCCTACCGGCGCAGTGGGTGAAACCGTGACGTCTCCGCCCTACGGACGATTTCGGGCCCCAGGGGCCGAAGCCGTCGAACCGCGCACCACCAGTTCCGGCATGAACACGAACTCACTGTGCGGAGCTGGCGTCCCGCCGATCTCCTCCAGCAGCGTGCGCACCGCCGCCTGCCCCATCGCGGGGACCGGCTTGCGGACCGTCGTCAGGGGCGGGTCGGTGAAGGCGATCAGCGGGGAGTCGTCGAAGCCCACCACGGACACGCCCTTGGGGACGTCCAGGCCCCGCTGCCGGGCGGCCCTTATGGCGCCGAGCGCCATCATGTCGCTGGCGCACACCACCGCGGTGCAGTCCCGCTCGATGAGCGCGCCGGCCGCGGCCTGGCCGCCCTCCAGGGTGTACAGCGAGTGCTGGACGAGCTGCGACTCGACGGCCTCCGCGCTCAGCCCCAGCTGGTCCTGCATCGTGCGGACGAAGCCCTCGATCTTGCGCTGCACCGGCACGAACCGCTTCGGGCCCAGTGCCAGGCCGATCCGGGTGTGCCCCAGGGACACCAGGTGCGTGACCGCGAGGCTCATCGCGGCCCGGTCGTCGGGGGAGATGAACGGCGCCTGCACCTTCGGCGAGAAGCCGTCGACGAGCACGAAGGGCACGCCCTGCGCCCGCAGCTGCTCGTAGCGCTGCATGTCGGCGGTGGTGTCGGCGTGCAGACCGGAGACGTAGATGATGCCGGCGACCCCGCGGTCCACCAGCATCTCGGTCAGCTCGTCCTCGGTGGACCCGCCCGGGGTCTGGGTGGCGAGGACCGGGGTGTAGCCCTGCCGCGTCAGCGCCTGGCCGATGACCTGGGCCAGGGCCGGGAATATCGGGTTCTCCAGCTCCGGCGTTATCAGGCCCACCAGGCCCTCGCTGCGCTGCCGCAGACGCACCGGGCGTTCGTAGCCCAGCACGTCGAGGGCGGCCAGCACGGACTGGCGTGTGGTGGCGGCGACGCCCGGCTTGCCGTTGAGGACCCGGCTGACGGTCGCTTCGCTCACCCCCGCCTGAGCAGCGATGTCGGCAAGCCGTGTGGTCACAGGGGTGGACTGTACCGGTCGACCTTCACCTTGCGCACCAATCGGACGCCGGGCACGAGCGGTTGAACGGCCCCGTGCGGGTTGCTGCGTCATCGCGTTCCCTCGTGTTCTGGTCGGCGTCTGCTCCGCGCTTCAGCAAGAGCTTGCAGAGCTTGCAGAGTCTTGCACATCGGTGGCTCTGCCCGCTCAGAGCCCGGGTCATGCGGTTTCCGGAGGGTCCCGGAGAGGTCACGGCCGGGTAACTCCACGGCCGTCTTGCACTTTTTTGCTGCAAGGTCTTTCGCAGGGCTTACATCGCTGTTACGTTCACGTCGCCCGGCGGCGGCAACGGCGCAGTCGGCAAGTCGACAGGAGCGGCGGACGGGACCGCCTCCTGTGAGCACACGGGCTTTCACCCTCAAGGAGAACTCATGCGGCGTGGCATAGCGGCCACTGCGCTGGTGGCGTCACTCGCCCTCGCGGCGACGGCCTGCGGCGGGAACGACAGCGGCAGCGACAAGGCGGACGGCCCGGTCACCATCACCTGGTGGGACACCTCCAACGCCACCAATGAGGCCCCGACGTACCAGGCCCTGGTCAAGGAGTTCGAGGCCGCCAACAAGGACGTCAAGGTCAAGTACGTCAACGTCCCCTTCGACCAGGCGCAGAACAAGTTCGACACGGCCGCCGGCTCCAAGGGCGCCCCGGACATCCTGCGCTCCGAGGTCGGCTGGACCCCCGCCTTCGCGAAGAAGGGCTTCTTCCTGCCGCTGGACGGCACGGAGGCCCTCGCGGACCAGGCCAAGTTCCAGCCCAGCCTGATCGAGCAGGCCAAGTACGAGGGCAAGACGTACGGCGTTCCGCTGGTCACCGACACCCTCGCGCTGGTCTACAACAAGGCCCTGTTCAAGAAGGCCGGCATCACCGAGGCCCCCACGACGTGGGACGAGCTGAAGGCCGACGCGGCCAAGGTCGAGGCCAAGGCCAAGGTCGACGGCTACTGGGGCTCCACCCAGGCCTACTACGCGCAGACCTTCCTCTACGGCGAGGGCACCGACACCGTCGACGCCGCCGCCAAGAAGATCACCGTGAACTCGGACGCCGCCAAGAAGGGCTACGGCACCTGGCAGAGCCTCTTCTCCGGCAAGGGCCTGCACAAGGCCGACACCACCGCCGACGCCTACGCCCACATCCAGGAGGCGTTCGTCAACGGCAAGGTCGCCTCGATCATCCAGGGCCCGTGGGAGATCACGAACTTCTACAAGGGCTCGGCGTTCAAGGACAAGGGCAACCTCGGCATCGCCACCGTCCCGGCCGGCTCCAGCGGCAAGGCGGGCGCCCCGACCGGCGGCCACAACCTCTCGGTGTACGCCGGCTCGGACAAGGCCCACCAGCAGGCGGCGCTGAAGTTCCTGAAGTTCATGACCTCGGCGAAGTCCCAGGAGACGATCGCCCTGAAGAACTCCACGCTGCCGACGCGTGACGACGCCTACACCGCCGAGGTCAAGGCCGACCCGGGCATCGCCGGCTACCAGGGTGTCCTGGCCGCCGCCCAGCCGCGCCCGGCACTGCCCGAGTACAGCTCCCTGTGGGGCCCGCTGGACACCGAGCTGGTGAAGATCGCGGGCGGCAACGAGTCCCTCGACAAGGGCCTCGGCAACGCCGAGCTCGCGATCGAGAAGCTGGTTCCGGACTTCAGCAAGTAAGCCCGTGTGGCCGTCGGATCCTCCCCCGAGCGATCCGGCGGCCACCGGCCTGTGCGCCGTACTCCCCGATCCGCAGCTGCTCCTCACGAAGGTTGTCGAACCATGACAGTCGCCATCGACCGCGCGACCGGAAAGACCCGAGGCGACCACGGGTCACGCCCCGGGCCGCTCCAGCGGCTCAAGCACGGATACCAGAAGCACTGGTACGCGTACGCGATGATCGCGCCCGTGGTCGTCGTGCTCGGCGTCCTCGTGATCTACCCCCTGGTGTACGGCCTCTACCTGACCCTCACCGACGCCAACAGCCTCAACACGGCCCGCACGATCGGCGTCAACCACATCGACGCCACCTACCAGTTCATCGGCCTGGACAACTACGCCGACATCCTGTGGGGTCCGACGGCGTACGACCGCTTCTGGTCGCACTTCGTCTGGACGATCGCCTGGACCGCGCTCTGCGTCACCCTGCACTACTGCATCGGCCTGGGCCTGGCCCTGCTGCTCAACCAGAAGCTGCGCGGCCGGACCTTCTACCGGCTGGTGCTGATCCTGCCGTGGGCCGTGCCGACCTTCGTCACCGTCTTCGGCTGGCGCTTCATGCTCGCCGACGGCGGCATCATCAACACCGCCCTGGACGCGCTCCACCTGCCGTCACCGCTGTGGCTGGAGGACACCTTCTGGCAGCGGTTCGCCGCGATCATGGTCAACACCTGGTGCGGTGTCCCCTTCATGATGCTGTCGCTGCTCGGCGGCCTGCAGTCCGTCGACGCCTCGCTGTACGAGGCCGCCGAGATGGACGGGGCCAGTGCCTGGCAGCAGTTCCGGTACGTCACCCTGCCGGGCCTGCGGTCCGTCAGCTCGACCGTCGTCCTGCTCGGCATCATCTGGACCTTCAACCAGTTCGCCATCATCTTCCTGCTGTTCGGCAACACCGCCCCCGACGCGCAGATCCTCGTCACCTGGGCCTACTACCTCGGCTTCGGACAGCAGCCGCGTGACTTCGCCCAGTCGGCGGCCTACGGCATCCTGCTGCTGGCCATCCTGATCGTCTTCACCTCCTTCTACCGCCGCTGGCTGAACCGCAATGACCAGCAGCTCGCGATCTGAGGCAGGAGTTCCCATGAGCACCACCACCGTCGAGACCCCCGGCGCGGACACCGTGCAGGGCCCCGCCACCGCCCCGGCCCGCCGGGTCCGCCGTGGCGAGACCGGCCCCACCGCGCGCCTCGTCTCCCACGGCCTGCTGATCGTGGCGAGCCTGATCGCGCTGTTCCCGGTCGCCTGGCTGGTCTACCTGTCCCTCGGCCCGGACAAGGACGACTACCTGCACCCCGGCGGCATCTGGCACAAGATGACGTTCGACAACTACGCGTTCGTCCTGCGGCACACGAAGTTCTTCGACTGGCTGCAGACCACGCTCATCGTCACACTCGGCACCACGGCCATCGGTGTGATCATCTCCGCCACCACCGGCTACGCGGTCTCCCGGATGCGCTTCCCGGGCTACAAGAAGTTCATGTGGGTACTCCTGGTCACCCAGATGTTCCCGGTCGCCGTCCTCATGGTGCCGATGTACCAGATTCTCTCCGACCTCCAGCTCATCGACAGCTACCTTGGTCTTGTCCTCGTCTACTGCTCGACCGTCGTCCCGTACTGTGCGTGGCTGATGAAGGGCTACTTCGACACCATCCCGTTCGAGATCGACGAGGCGGGACGCGTCGACGGGCTGACCCCCTTCGGCACGTTCGCGCGACTGATCCTGCCGCTCGCCAAGCCGGGCCTGGCGGTCGCCGCGTTCTACAGCTTCCTCACGGCGTTCGGTGAGGTCGCGTTCGCGTCGACGTTCATGCTGTCCGACACGAAGTACACCTTCGCCGTCGGCCTGCAGACCTTCGTCAGTGAGCACGACGCGCAGCGCAACCTCATGGCCGCCACCGCGGTACTGATCGCCATACCGGTCTCCGCGTTCTTCTACTTCGTGCAGAAGAACCTGGTGACCGGCCTGACCGCGGGCGGCACGAAGGGCTGACGCCCACAGACTCCCGCGCGCCTCACCGCGCGCGGGTGGCGGCCGCGGTGCCCATCCGACCCCGCAGCACCGCGGCCGCCTCGTCACCTGCCGCCGTACCCCACCGCCATACGACCAGAAGGCCTCCCCGCTCCCGCCTCCGCCCGAGCGGGGGGACCCCCATCGCTTCAAGGACGCCATGAGCCAGCACTCCGCCGACCCGGCACCGAACTCCGCCGTCGCCACCGTCGCCCAGAGCCGCGACTGGTGGCGGGACGCGGTGATCTACCAGGTCTACCCGCGCAGCTTCGCCGACAGCAACGGCGACGGCATGGGGGACCTGGAGGGCGTACGGTCCCGACTCCCGTACCTGCGCGACCTGGGCGTGGACGCCGTGTGGCTGAGCCCCTTCTACGCCTCGCCGCAGGCCGACGCCGGCTACGACGTGGCCGACTACCGGGCCGTGGACCCCATGTTCGGCAACCTCCTGGACGCCGACGCGCTGATCCGCGACGCTCACGAGCTGTCCCTGCGGATCATCGTCGACCTGGTCCCCAACCACTCCTCCGACCAGCACGAATGGTTCAAGCGAGCGCTGCGGGAGGGCCCCGGATCGGCGCTGCGGGACCGGTACCACTTCCGCCCGGGCAAGGGTGCGAACGGCGAGCTGCCGCCCAACGACTGGGAGTCGATCTTCGGCGGCCCCGCCTGGACCCGGGTCACCGAGCCGGACGGCACGCCGGGGGAGTGGTACCTGCACCTCTTCGCCCCCGAGCAGCCCGACTTCAACTGGGAACACCCGGCCGTCGGCGACGAGTTCCGCTCCATCCTGCGCTTCTGGCTCGACATGGGCGTGGACGGCTTCCGGATCGACGTGGCGCACGGCCTGGTGAAGGCGGCGGGTCTGCCGGACCTGGGATCCCACGACCAGGTGAAGCTGCTGGGCAACGATGTCATGCCGTTCTTCGACCAGGACGGCGTGCACGAGGTCTACCGGCAGTGGCGGACGATCCTCGACGAGTACTCCGGTGAACGTATTTTCGTGGCCGAGGCGTGGACGCCGACGATCGAGCGCACCGCCAACTACGTGCGTCCGGACGAGCTCCACCAGGCCTTCAACTTCCAGTACCTGGCCACCGCCTGGGACGCCGAGGAACTGCGCGAGGTCGTCGACCGCACGCTGGACGCGATGCGCCCGGTCGGCGCCCCCGCCACCTGGGTCCTGTCCAACCACGACGTCACCCGGCACGCCACCCGCTTCGCCAACCCGCCCGGCCTCGGCACCCAGATCCGCCTGGCCGGCGACCGCGAACTCGGCCTGCGCCGGGCTCGCGCGGCCACCCTGCTGATGCTGGCGCTGCCCGGCTCGGCGTACGTCTACCAGGGCGAGGAGCTCGGCCTGCCGGACGTCGTCGACCTGGCGGACGAGGTGCGCCAGGACCCCGCCTACTTCCGGGGCGAGGGTCAGGACGGCTTCCGCGACGGCTGCCGGGTGCCGATCCCGTGGACGCGCACCGGCACGTCGTACGGCTTCGGCGGCGGAGGCAGCTGGCTGCCGCAGCCGGCGGGCTGGGGCGAGCTGAGCATCGAGGCGCAGACGGGGGCGCCGGACTCCACCCTGGAGCTGTACCGGGCCGCCCTGGCGATCCGCCGGACGCAGCCCGACCTGGGCGCGGGCGACTCGGTGCAGTGGCTGCGGGCGCCCGAGGGCGTGCTCTCCTTCCGGCGCGGGGACTTCGTGTGTGTCGCCAACACCGGCGGCGAGTCGGTGACGACCCCGGTGTACGGCCGTGTGCTGCTCGCCAGCGGTGAGGTGGCCGAGACGGACGGCGAGGCGAAGGTGCCCGCGAACACGACGGTGTGGTTCAGCACGGTCTGACCGGTTGCCGGAGGGCCGCCCTCCGCTTGTTGGCAAGTTCTTGCATCAACTTCATTCGGCCCGCTGCCTTTTCAGGCAGCGGGCCTTTAACATCTGCGTCACCGCAAGTTTGCTGAAAGATTTCAGCAAGAGCCTTCAACATGCCTTCAACGACGAAGGAACCCCACATGGCACGCAGAATCCTCTCCGGGGCGCTCGCCCTCTCGGCCGCCGCTCTTGTCATGAACCCGACGATTTCGGACGCCGCCCCACCCGGCACCAAGGACGTCACGGCCGTCCTCTTCGAGTGGAACTTCGCCTCGGTCGCCAAGGAGTGCACCAACACCCTCGGCCCCGCCGGCTACGGATACGTCCAGGTCTCCCCGCCCGCCGAGCACATACAGGGCTCACAGTGGTGGACCTCGTACCAGCCGGTCAGCTACAGGATCGCGGGACGGCTCGGCGACCGTACGGCGTTCCGGAACATGGTGAACACCTGCCACGCGGCAGGGGTCAAGGTGGTCGCGGACACCGTCATCAACCACATGTCGGCGGGCAGCGGCACCGGCACCGGCGGCTCGTCGTACACGAAGTACGGCTACCCCGGCCTGTACTCGTCCTACGACTTCGACGACTGCACCTCCCAGATCTCCAACTACGGCGACCGGTGGAACGTCCAGCACTGCGAACTCGTCGGCCTCGCCGACCTCGACACGGGCGAGAACTACGTACGCCAGGCCATCGCCGGCTACCTGAACGACCTGCTCACCCTCGGTGTCGACGGCTTCCGCATCGACGCGGCCAAGCACATCGACACCGCCGACCTCGCCAACATCAAGTCCCGGCTGACCAACCCCTCCGCCTACTGGAAGCAGGAGGTCATCCACGGCAGCGGCGAGGCCGTCCAGCCCACCGAGTACACGGGCAACGGCGACGTCCAGGAGTTCCGCTACGCCTACGACCTCAAGCGGGTCTTCAACAACGAGAACCTCGCCTACCTGAAGAACTACGGCGAGGGATGGGGGTACATGAGCAGCTCGGTCGCCGGTGTGTTCGTCGACAACCACGACACCGAGCGCAACGGCAGCACCCTGAACTACAAGGACGGCGCCAACTACACCCTGGCCAACGTCTTCATGCTGGCTCACCCCTACGGCGCCCCGGACGTCAACTCCGGCTACGAGTGGTCCGACGCGGACGCGGGCCCGCCCAACGGCGGCACGGTGAACGCCTGCTGGCAGGACGGCTGGAAGTGTCAGCACGCCTGGCCGGAGATCAGGTCGATGGTCGCCTTCCGCAACGCGACCCGCGGCCAGTCGATGACCGACTGGTGGGACAACGGTGGCGACGCGATCGCCTTCGGTCGCGGCGCCAAGGGCTATGTGGCCATCAACCACGAGTCGGGCTCCCTGGCCCGCACCTACCAGACGTCCCTGTCGGCGGGCACGTACTGCAACGTCCAGAACAACACGACCCTGACCGTGAACAGTTCGGGCCAGTTCACCGCGACCCTGAGCGCCAACACCGCCCTGGCGATCTACGCGGGCAAGTCCAGCTGCTGAGCCGCTCCCGCACGGCGCGTGCCGCGCGTTGTGACACCTGGCAACGCGCGGTACGCGAGAGGTTAACCGGCCCCCCGGATCGTCTCCTGTCGCTGAAACTTCTTTCCAGTGCTTTCAGGACTCTTGCTGTAAACCTTTCGTCGGCGATACGGTCGCGCGGGGTCGGACCCACGAGAGCCGCGATCGCAAGGAGTCCACGTCAGTGATACCGAGATGGCCGGCGCCGTCGAGGCGCCGCAGCGCCCATGCCGGACGAGTCGCCGCGGTCACCGTGACCGCGCTGGCCGCGGCACTCGTCCAGCCCCTCGCCGCCCGGGCCGCCGCCCCGCCGCCGCCCCCGTCCGACGCCAGGCTGGCCGCCGAGCCCGCCCGGCACGACGACACCCGCGAGCAGTTCTACTTCGTCATGCCGGACCGCTTCGCCAACGGTGACACCGCCAACGACAAGGGCGGCCTGACCGGTTCACGGCTGTCCACCGGCTACGCCCCCACCGACAAGGGCTTCTACCAGGGCGGCGACCTCAAGGGCCTGACCGGGAAGCTCGACTACATCAAGGGCATGGGGACCACCGCCATCTGGATGGCGCCGATCTTCAGGAACCAGCCCGTGCAGGGCACCGGCAGTGACGCCTCCGCCGGCTACCACGGGTATTGGATCACCGACTTCACCCAGGTCGACCCGCACTTCGGCACCAACAAGGACCTCGAGAACCTCATCTCCAAGGCCCACGCCAAGGGCATGAAGGTCTTCTTCGACGTCATCACCAACCACACCGCCGACGTCGTCGACTACCGGGAGAAGTCCTACGGCTACCTTTCCAAGGGCGCCTTCCCGTACCTGACGAAGGACGGGAAGCCGTTCGACGACGCGGACTACGCGGACGGCACCAAGGGCTTCCCGTCCGTGGACGCGGACTCCTTCCCCCGCACGCCCACGGTCCCCGCAGCGAAGGAGAACGCCAAGGTCCCGTCCTGGCTCAACGACACGACGATGTACACCAACCGCGGCGACTCCACCTACGCCGGTGAGTCCACCACGTACGGCGACTTCTCCGGTCTCGACGACCTGTGGACCGAGCGTCCGGAGGTGGTCAGCGGCATGGAGAAGATCTACCAGCGGTGGGTGCGGGACTTCGGCATCGACGGCTTCCGGATCGACACCGTGAAGCACGTGAACATGGAGTTCTGGACGCAGTGGGCGACCGCCCTCGACGCGTACGCGGCCAAGCAGGGGCGCAGGAACTTCTTCATGTTCGGCGAGGTCTACTCCGCCGACCCGTCGATCACCTCCCCGTACGTCACCCAGGGCCGCCTCGACGCCACGCTCGACTTCCCGTTCCAGGACGCGGCCCGCTCCTACGCCTCGCAGGGCGGCAGCGCGCGGAAACTGGCGTCGGTCTTCGGTGACGACTACAAGTACACGACCGACAAGGCCAACGCCTACGAGCAGGTCACCTTCCTCGGCAACCACGACATGGGCCGCATCGGGTACTTCCTGAACCAGGACAACCCGAAGGCCACCGACGCCGAACTGCTCGCCAAGGACCGGCTCGCGAACGAGGTGATGTTCCTCAGCCGCGGCAACCCCGTCGTCTACTACGGCGACGAGCAGGGCTTCACCGGCTCCGGCGGCGACAAGGACGCCCGCCAGACCATGTTCGCCTCGAAGACCGCCGACTACCTCGACGACGACGAGATCGGCACCGACCGCACCCACGCGAGCGCCGCGTACGACACGAGCGCCCCGCTGTACCGGCAGATCTCCGCGCTCGCCAAGCTCCGCAAGGCCAACCCGGCCCTCACCGACGGCGTCCAGACCGAGCGCTACGCGGCGGACGGTGCCGGCGTCTACGCCTTCACGCGGACCGGCACCGGCAAGGACACGACCGAGTACGTCGTCGCCCTCAACAACGCCGGCACCGCGCGGACGGCGACCTTCGCCACCGGTTCGGCGGCCATGACGTACCGCGGGATCCACGGCACCCGCGCCACCGTCACCTCCGACGCCGACAAGAAGATCACCGTCACCGTCCCGGCTGGCTCGGCCGTCGTCCTCAAGGCGGCCGCCGGGCTCGCCGAGCCGGCCACCAGGCCGACGATCACTCTCCAGGCCCCCGCCGCCGGCGCGACCGGCACCGTCGAGCTGACCGCCGACGTCCAGGGCGGCCGGCTGAACCGGGTCGTCTTCGCCGCCCAGACCGGCAACGGCAGGTGGCGGGCCCTCGGCTCCGCCGACCACGCCCCGTACAAGGTCACGCAGACCGTCGGCACGGACGTACCGGCCGGCACGGTCCTGCGCTACAAGGCGGTCGTGATCGACACGGCCGGGCGAACCTCCAGTGCCACGGCGGCGAGCGTCACCGGCACCCCGCCCGCCGAGGAGATCCCCACCGCCTCCTCCCGCGACTACGCGGTCGTCCACTACAAGCGCACCGACGGCGACTACGCCGACTGGGGCCTGTACGCCTGGGGCGACCTGGCCGACGGCGAGTCGACCACCTGGCCGGACAGCCACCCCTTCACCGGCCGTGACGCCTACGGCGCCTTCGCCTACGTGAAACTCAAGCCCGGCGCCTCCTCGGTCGGCTTCCTCGTCATCGACAAGGACGGCGACAAGGACGTCTCCGCCGACCGCACCATCGACGTCTCCGCGACCGGCGAGGTCTGGATCGAGCAGGGCGAGGAGGCCGTACAGACGCAGCGGCCCGACTACCCGGCACGGGACGCGACCAAGGCCGTCCTCCACTACCACCGTGCCGACGGCGACTACGACGGCTGGGGTCTGCACGTGTGGACCGGTGCCGCGAACCCCACGGACTGGTCGAGCCCGCTGCGGCCGGTGCGGACCGACGCCTACGGCGCGGTCTTCGAGGTACCCCTCACCGACGGTGCCACCAGCGTCAGTTACATCATCCACAAGGGTGACGAGAAGGACCTGCCCACCGACCAGTCGCTCGACCTCACGGCGAACGGCCACGAGGTGTGGCTGCTGAACGGCCAGGAGAAGTATCTGCTCCCGCAGCCGGCCGGCTCCGCGGCCGCCCTCGACCCGACCACCTCCAAGGCGGTCTGGATCGACCGGGACACCGTGGCCTGGAACGGCTCCGACGCGGCCGTCTCCACCCAGCTGCTCTCCTCCCGCGACGGCTCCATCGCCGTCAAGGACTTCACGCTGACCAGCGACGACGAGCGCTGGCTGCGCCTGTCCAGAACCACGCTCACCGACGCCCAGAAGGCGAAGTTCCCCCATCTGAAGGACTACACCGCCTGGTCCGTCGACCCCCGTGACCGCGACCGGGTGCGGGAGGCCCTCCGCGGCCAGCTCGTCGCCTCGCAGCGAGCCGCGAACGGAGCCGTGCTCGCGGCGACGGGCGTCCAGACCGCCGGAGTGCTCGACGATCTGTACGCCGGCGCGACGAAGGCCGAACTCGGGCCGACGTTCCGGGCCGGCCGTCCCACGCTGGCCGTCTGGGCGCCGACGGCGCGGCGGGTCGCACTGGAGATCGGCGGCTCCACCGTCGCCATGCGACGGAACGGCACCACCGGAGTCTGGTCCGTCACCGGGCCCGGGTCCTGGAAGAACAAGCCCTACCGCTACGTCGTGACGGTGTGGGCGCCCAGCGTCCGCAAGCTCGTCACCAACAAGGTCACCGACCCGTACTCGGTCGCCCTCACCGCCGACTCCGGGCGCAGCCTCGTCGTCGACCTGGACGACAGGTCCCTGGCCCCGGGCGGCTGGTCGACCCTGGCCAAGCCCAAGGCGGTGCCGCTGCGGGACGCCCAGATCCAGGAACTGCACGTCAGGGACTTCTCCGTCGCGGACCCGACCGTGCCGGCCGGGGACCGGGGCACCTACCTCGCCTTCACCGACCGGGGCAGCGACGGCTCGAAGCACCTGCGGGAGCTGGCGAGGTCGGGCACGTCGTACGTCCACCTCCTGCCCGTCTTCGACATCGCCACCATCGCCGAGAAGAAGGCCGACCAGGCGAGCCCCGGCTGCGATCTCGCCTCCTACGCGGCCGACTCCGACAAGCAGCAGGCGTGCGTCTCCGCGGTCGCCGCGAAGGACGCCTACAACTGGGGCTACGACCCCTTCCACTACACGGTCCCCGAGGGCTCCTACGCCACCGACCCCGACGGCACCGGCCGTACGGTCGAGTTCCGCCGGATGGTCAAGGCGCTGAACCGGGACGGCCTGCGGGTCGTCATGGACGTCGTCTACAACCACACCGCCGCGAGCGGCCAGGCCGACACCTCGGTGCTCGACCGGATCGTGCCCGGCTACTACCAGCGGCTCCTCGCCGACGGCTCCGTGGCCGGCAGCACCTGCTGCGCGGGCACGGCCACCGAGAACGCCATGATGAGCAAGCTGGTCGTCGACTCCATCGTCACCTGGGCCCGGGAGTACAAGGTCGACGGCTTCCGCTTCGACCTCATGGGCCACCACCCGAAGGCCAACATCCTCGCCGTGCGCGCAGCCCTGGACGCGCTGACCCCCGCCAAGGACGGCGTCGACGGCAAGAAGATCATCCTGTACGGCGAGGGCTGGAACTTCGGGGAGGTCGCCGACGACGCCCGCTTCGTGCAGGCCACGCAGAAGAACATGGCCGGTACCGGTGTCGCGACCTTCTCGGACCGGGCCCGTGACGCCGTGCGCGGCGGCGGACCCTTCGACGAGGACCCGGGCGTGCAGGGCTTCGCGTCCGGGCTGTACACCGACCCCAACGCGTCGAAGAACAACGGCACCTCGGCCGAGCAGAAGGCCCGGCTGCTGCACTACCAGGACCTGATCAAGGTCGGGCTGAGCGGCAACCTCGCCTCGTACGGCTTCACGGACACCGACGGCAAGGAGGTCACCGGCGCCGAGGTCGACTACAACGGCGCACCGGCCGGCTACGCGGACGCGCCCGGCGACGCCCTCGCCTACGCCGACGCGCACGACAACGAGTCGCTGTTCGACGCGCTGGCGTACAAGCTGCCCAAGGACACCTCCGCGGCCGACCGGGCCCGGATGCAGGTCCTCGCCATGGCGACGGCCACCCTCTCGCAGGGCCCGTCGCTCTCCCAGGCCGGCTCCGACCTGCTGCGCTCCAAGTCCCTGGACCGCAACTCCTACGACAGCGGCGACTGGTTCAACGCCGTCCACTGGAACTGCGCGGACGGCAACGGCTTCGGGCGCGGACTGCCGCCGGCGGCCGACAACGCGTCCAAGTGGCCCTACGCCACACCCCTGTTGGGTGCGGTCAAGGTCGGCTGCGAGCAGATCGACGGCACCTCGGCCGCGTACCGGGACCTGCAGCGGATCCGTACGACGGAGAGCGTCTTCTCCCTCCGCACGGCCGGCCAGGTCCAGTCGAAGCTGTCCTTCCCGCTGTCCGGGAAGGACGAGACGCCCGGCGTGATCACCATGAAGCTCGGTGACCTCGTCGTCGTCTTCAACGCGACACCGGGAACGCAGAAGCAGCGCATCGACGCGCCGGCCGGAACGGGCTACCGGCTGCACCCGGTGCAGGCGGCGGGCGCCGACCCGGTCGTCAGGCGTGCCGCCTATGAACGGGAATCGGGCACGTTCACCGTTCCCGGGCGGACTGTGGCGGTATTCTCCCCGTCCACCTGACCGAGGCACTACCTTGGTGGGACAGACCTCGAACCCCGGTCTGTCCCACCGGTGTTGCCCAAGGGCTGGAAAGATGGACGTCAACGGCAAGCTGACAGACGCGATCGTGCTCATCGTGGACGACGTGGAGGCCAGCCGGTTCGCGATGAGCACCGTGCTGCGGCGCGCCGGCCACAAGGTCGTCGCGGTCGGCGGCGGCGCCGAGGCGCTCGGCGAACTCGACGTACGTCTGCGCAAGGGCACCCTCCCCGACGTGGCCCTCGTCGACGTGCACCTGCCGGACATGAGCGGCTTCGAACTGTGCCGGCTGCTCAAGCAACGGCCGCGGATGGCCGACCTGCCCGTCGTGCACTTCTCGGCCCTCGCCGCCGCCCCGGTCGACCGCTGCCAGGCGCTGGAGGAGGGCGCCGAGGCGTATCTCACCGTGCCCGCCGAGCCCGAGGAGATCGAGTCGGCGGTCCGGGCCGCCGTGCGGGCCGCCCGGCTGCGGGCCGACGACCAGGCGCTGGTACGGCGGCTGACGCTGCTCTCGGAGACGATCGTCACCATCCAGGCGGCGCGCTCCCTGCCGGAACTCGTCGCCGCCGCCGCCGAGGGCACCGCGCGGATCACCGGCACCCCCGCCGCCGTCTTCGTCCTCGACCAGGACGACGAGCTGTACCGCGGTCTCTCCCGCGAGCGCGGCGCGGTCGCGCTGCCGGACGAGGGCGCCCACCAGACCGTGGCCAGTCTGCTCCGGCGGCTCAGCCGAGGGCACTCCGGAGTACGGATCACCACCGTCCCCGCGCCCCTGTGGCCCACCGGATTCTTCCGGCCCGGCGTGCAGCACGACGCCCGCCTGGCACTGGCCCTCACCCAGGACGGCCAGGCCCCGGTCTGCCTGACCGCGCCCACCCGCGGGCTGCGCCGGGCGGGCCCCGAGGCCGAGGCACTGCTGGCCCAGCTCGCCCAGGCCACCGCGTTCGCCGCCCAGCCACTGCTCATGTACCAGGTCGAGCGACACGTCGCCCTCACCCTCCAGCACAGCTTCCTGCCCCAGCCGCACCGGCTGCCCGAACTGCCGGGCGTGGACGTCGCGGTCCGCTACGTGCCCGCCTCCCGGCAGACCGAGATCGGCGGCGACTTCTACGCCGCGCTGCGCACCGACGGAGGCGTGCTCACCGCGGTCGGCGACGTCGTCGGGCACTCGCTGGACGCGGCGACCGTCATGGTCGAGATACGGCACGCGCTGCGCGCCTACTGCGTCGAGGAGAGCGACCCGGCCGTGCTCGCCGAGCGTCTCGACCGGATGCTCCAGCGCTACCACCCGGACGTCACGGCCACCGTCTGCCTGGTCCTGATCGATCCGGCCACCGGGCGCACCCGAGTCGCCAACGCGGGCCACATCCCGCCGCTCATCGTGCGGGACAGCGGCGGCGCCGACTTCATCAAGGCCGTCGGACCGCTGCTCGGCGTGGGCCTGCCCCATCCGGCTCCGACCGAACTGTTCCTCGAACCCACCGACCGGCTTCTCATGGTCACCGACGGACTGATCGAGACCCGGGGCACCGACCTCGGGGTCTCGATGGAACAGCTCCGCGCGGCCGCCGCCGGTGCGCTGCCCGGCCTGGGCGCCCTGTGCGACACGCTCCTGGCCTCCTTCGGCCACGACCGCGAGGACGACATCGCCATGCTGGCTCTGCGCCTGACGAACTAGGCTGAGCCGCCCCGTTGTCCCAGAACAGGAGTGCCCATGCCGCAGATCACCGTCGAACGCTCCCCGGGGCTCGATCACGTCGACTGGAACGCGTTCGCGCTCGCCCTGCACCCGTTGGTCGTCGAGGTGGCGGCCGCGCGGCTCGAGGCGTGCAAGACGCGCGTCCTGCGGACCGAGGACGAAGTGGTGGGAGACGAGGGGACAACGGGGCAGGGCGGGCCGGCCATCGTGCACGTCACGCTGGCCCTGCTCGCCGGCCGCTCCGAGGAGACCAAGGCCGAGCTCACCGAAGCCGTACTGGATCTGCTGCGCAAGCACGTCGAGCCGAGCGACGGGGTGTCGAAGGTGTACGCGTCCGCCGAGGTCCGCGACCTCGATCCGTCGTACCGCAGTTTCCAGAGCTGACCGAGTTCCCTCAGGACGCGAGGGCGATCAGTCGGACGGCCAGGTCGCCGAACGGTCCGTCCGACGGTTCGTCCCTCAGGATCCGGCGCAGCAGGGCGGTCATCTCCTCGTCGTAGGCGGCGCTGACGGCGGCCAGCGCCGCGAAGTCGTGCACGAGCTGCACCTCCAGCTCACCGCGTGGGATGCGACGACCGTCGAGCCAGATCAGCGCCGTCGACTCGGCGAGCGAGATCCAGGAGCGGATGACCAGTTCCAGTCGGGCGGGCGGATCGTCCACGCCCAGATGCGAAAGGATCTGGACATACGCGGCCTGCCGTACCGAGTCGATGAGCGCGTTCGTCGTCGAGGAGCCGACGGCCGGCCCGCCGCGCATCAGCGCCGAGAAGCCCGGCCCGTGGTCGTCGACGAAGTCGAAGTACCGGCGCATCACCCGCAGCAGCCGGGCCCCCAGCGGGCCCTGGCGCGGTTCGCTGAACCGGCCGGCCAGATCCTCCGAGGCGCGCTTCAACGCGGCCTCGTACAGGCTGAGTTTGCCGGGGAAGTAGTGGTAGACCAACGGACGCGAGATGCCCGCCGCCGACGCTATCTCGTCGATGGAGACCTCGTCGGGCGAGCGGCGGCTGAACAGTTCGAGGGCGACCCCGATCAGCTGCTGTCGCCGCTCGTCGACGCCCATTCTGCGGCGCACCCCGGTAGTCATACGAACACCTTACCGATCGGATCCAGCCTCTCACGGACCGGACCAGTCAGGGGTGTTCACATATCCAGCACAAGGCGATCGCCCCGGGCCCGCGACACACAGATGAGCATCGAGTCCGCCCGCTCCCCGTCGGTCAGCAGCTCGTCCCGGTGATCCACCTCTCCCGCCAGCACCCGCTGCCGGCACGTCCCGCAGAAGCCCTGCTCGCAGGAGTAGACGGTGTCCGGCAGCTCCGCGCGCACGGCGGCCAGCACGGTGGACTCGGCGGGTACGGTCAACGTCCGGCCGCTGCGCCGCAGTTCGATCTCGAAGGCGCCGTCGCCGGACGACGGCGTGCCCGGCGCGAACCGCTCCAGGTGCAGCGCGGCCCCCGCCGGCAGCCGCTCCTCGACCGCCCTCATCAGCCCTTGTGGCCCGCAGCAGTAGACGGCGGCGCCCGCCGGAAGGTCCGCGAACAGCGCGTCGAGGTCGGGCACTCCCGCCTCGTCCTCGGCGACGACGGTGACCCTCCCCGTCCCGCCCAGCTTCCCGAGCTCCTCCAGGAACGGCATCGAGCCCCGCGTGCGCCCGCCGTAGAGCAGCCGCCACTCGACGCCGTCCGGCAGGGACCGCAGCATCGGCAGGACGGGGGTGATCCCGATGCCCCCGACGACGAAGACGTAGGAGTCGGCCGGCACCAGCGGGAACCGGTTCCGCGGCCCCCGCACCTCCAGCCACGTCCCCTCGCGCACCCGCTCGTGCACCTCGCGCGAGCCGCCCCGCCCGTCCGCCGCCAGCCGGGTGGCGACGGTGTACGACGTGGTGTCCCGCGGGTCGCCGCACAACGAGTACTGCCGTACCAGCCCCGACGGAAGCACCAGGTCGAGATGGGCCCCCGGCTCCCAGGGCGGCAGGTCGTGCCCCTCCAGTCGGAGCAGGACGACCCCGTCGGCCACCGTCTCCCGTGAGGTGACCAGCACCTTCAGTGTCCGGGACCGCGGCCGGCCGGAGACGGGTGTTGCGAGGGCGGGCACCGGCCACAGCGGCGAGGTGCGTATGCGGCGCCGCACCGCCCGCCGGGCGAGCAGCGTGGCGCCCACGACGGCCGTGACGGTCCACAGCTTCGGCATCACGCCGTCCCCTTCTCCGCGGCGGAGGCGGCGGAGGCGGCGGAGGCGGCGGCGTCGGCAGCGGCGGCGTCGGCGGCGAGCGCGGCGGGGGAGGAGGCGAGGTAGGCGTGAGCCTGGGCGGTGGAGCCCTCCTGGGACGGGTGGTACGAGCGGCTCAGATAGCGCGGGACGGACTTGAGCATGTCCCCGGTCGCCGGAAGCGTGCCGCGCCTGCCGCGCACGTAGAAGTCCCTGAACGAGGCCTTCCCGTCGGTGAGCGTGGGGTCGTTCGCCATGAAGAAGCGGGCCCCGCGTTGCCAGAGGAACAGCAGCGCCGCGAACGCGGTCGCCCAGGTCCGGACGCGCCGCCGGTAGCTCCCGTCGACGTGCTGGAACAACTCGAAGGCCACGGACCGGTGCTCGACCTCCTCGGCGCCGTGCCAGCGCAGCAGGTCCAGCATCGTCGGGTCGGCGCCGCGCCGGTCCAACTCCTCGGCGTTCAGTATCCAGTTGCCGAGGAAGGCGGTGTAGTGCTCGATCGCCGCGATGATCGCGACCCGCTCCATCAGCCACCATCTGCGTGCCCTGCCCGGCGGCAGCCGCCGGTCACCGAGCATTTTCTCGAACAGCCAGTCGACCTGCGCGGTGTACGGCGTCGGGTCGAGTCCGAGCTCCCTCAGGTGCGGCAGCACCTCGTCGTGCGCCTGGGAGTGCATCGCCTCCTGCCCGATGAACCCGATGACGTCCGCGCGCAGCCGCTCGTCCCGGATGTGGGGCAGCACCTGCTTGTAGACGTGCACGAACCACCGCTCGCCGGCGGGCAGCAGGAGATGCAGCACATTCATGGTGTGCGCGGCGAAGGGATCTCCCGGCACCCAGTGCAGCGGGGTGCCCTCCCAGGAGAAGGACACCTTCCGCGCCTTGAGCGAGGTCCGCTCGGACTCGACCGGCCGGGGCAGCCGGGCCTGGTTGTTAGACATGGCGTCAATGTACTGACGGGTAAGTCCAAGGGAAACCCTCCTGCGAGGACTTGTCCGCGCAGGTGCCGACGGGACCCTACCGGAGCCCGCCGATCGACCGCCCGTCCTCCAGGGTCCCCTTCAGCTCCGCCCGAGCGCCCTGCTCGGCGCGTACGGCCAGCAGGCCGCCCCGCGCCGTGCCCGCGACCCCGCCCGTCGCGCTGACCGACGAGGTGCCCCGGCTGCCCGCCGCGAGCAGGTACCAGGAGTCCTTCTCCGACTTCCACAGCACTCCGGCGAGCACATGGGGATCACGCGGACCGCAGGACGGCACGTTCTCCGCCTTCGCCGCCACCGCCCCGTACACCCCGCCCGGCGTGTGGAACTGGGCCAGCACGCGCGTCCCGCCGCCCCGCCAGGTCTCGGCCCGCGTGCACACCCAGTCCGCCGACCCGCTCGCGTCCGGCAGCGGCTGCACGGCGTACGCCCACACGTTGACGGCGCGCACGCCCGCCGAGCGCATCGAGGCCAGCGAGCAGGCGTACGGCGACCAGACGCGCAGTGCCCGGGCGCCGGACGCCTCGCCGGTGGACCCCGGCCGGCCCGCGGTGAGGTGGGCGGGGACCAGCTCGCCGAGGTCGCTGAGCAGCCGCGTGCCCGAGCCGTCCGTCAGCTGCAGCACGTTCCAGGACGTACAGGCGCCGGTCTGCGGGGCGGTGGCCAGCGGCGAGGTGACGCCCCCGGTCAGAGGAACGGCCATCGCGCCGGAGCCCGGCTTCAGCAGGTCCCGCTCGGCCGCCTTCCTCACCCAGGGGGCCGTCAGATAGCGGACGTTCCCGTCCGAGCGGCCCAGCACCACCGCCTCGGCCCCGGCCCCGGTGGCGCCGTCGACCCGCGCGAAGTCGAGGGCCGCGCCCTGCGTGCCGTCCTTCGGCTCGGCGTAGCGGGCGATGCGCAGACCGTCGTGGAGGATCACCACGCGCGCGTTGTCGACGACCCCGGCGTACAGGAGCTGGGGCGGGCCGGCCGGGCCGCCGGACGGGGTGCCCGGAGTCGCCGAGACGCGGACGGTCTCCCCGGGGCGGGCCCAGACGGCGAGGGCGCGGCGCAGCAGGGCCGTGTCGTCGGCCAGCTCACCGCGCGCGGGCCAGACGGAGAAGTCGGTGCGCGCGGAGGACTCCCAGGCCGTGGCCGGGACCCTGGTCAGCCGGCCCGGGTCGAGGGCGGCGCGGGCCGCCGGGTTCTGCGCGTACGAGGGGGCGGCGGCGCCGTCGGGTCCCCAGCCGCCGCCCGGCAGGGCGAACAGCGCCCCGCACACGACGACGGCCGCCGCGGCGGCGAGCGCCGCCCTCGAGTGCTGCCGGCGCCGCACCAGGTCGGTGGGCCGGGCCTGCAGCGTGCAGGGGTCGAACTCGGGGGAGTCGAGCAGCGGATACCGGTCGGTGTCCCCCGCCGCCTCGCGCAGCGCGGCCTCCGCGTCGTCGACGCCCGCCGCCTTCAGCACCGTGCGGAGGACGCCGTCCGGGAGCTTCTCCAGGCCGCGCAGCACATACGCGGCCCGGGCGGGCCCGGACAGGGCGGACAACCGCTGGTCCAGGGCGAGTTCGTCGGCGCCGCCCGAGCGCGGGAACAGGCGCAGGCCCCACACCTGGGGCAGCAGCGGCGGCAGCTGGGACCGCTTGGGCCACGCCCCGAGCCTGAGCGGCCGGCCGGCCTCCAGCGCCGTACGGACGACCTGGAGGCGGACGTAGGCGTAGCCCGGGTCGCCGTCGCGGCCGGTCGACTGGGCCGGGATCACGGGCGTCGAGGCCCGGCCCCTGGGCAGGGCGCGCTGGACGAGGGCGTGCGCGGTCAGCACCCGCCGGTTGCGGCCCAGGCCCGGCGGCAGCACCAGATAGGCGAGCCGGACCAGCCGTGGGTAGTGCTCGACGAGCGCGGCCTCGGCCTGTTCGACGCCGACGACCGGGTCGGCGGAGGAGGAGGCGGCGGGTCCGGGGCGCGGGGCGACATCCTGTGGCTGCACGTTCAGCAGAACGAGCGAATCCTCGGATGGTCACCTGGCTGCGGAGAGTTACGCCTCGGGCTCCACGAGCAGCCGGGCGTAGTTCGCCATGGAGCGCTGGTAGCGCGGCAGATGGGGAGCCAGTGCGCCGAGCGCCAGGGAGAGACCCTCGCGGTCCCGGCCGAGACTGGACAGACACAGCGCGAGACACGCCCGGACGGCGTCGTCCAACTCGTCCGAGGGGGCGTCCAGTTCGGCGGTCAGGAGTTTGACGCCCTCTTCCGCCTCCCCGATGTTGCGCAGCGAGCTGGACAGTTGGATCTTGGCCCGGCGGCCCTTGTAGCCGCTGGCCTCGCTGAGCCCGAGCGCCAGCGCCTCCCGGTACAGCGGGGCCGCCCGGTCCGAGTGACCCGTGGAGTCCCATGCGCAGGCCTGCTCGAAGGGGCCGAGCGGACTGTCGTCCGGCAGCTCGGCGACCAGCGCGTCGACCACCGCCCGGAAGTCGGCCGCGTCCGCCTCGGCGTAGTCGTCGAACGTTGCCCAGGCGGCATTCACACGGTCTTCCCAGTCTTGGTTCACCGGGTCACTCTCGCACGGGTGTGCCTGGGACGGCAGGGGTATTTTGAGTGCTTGGCGCGCGGGAGCCGTATCGAAGGCAGAGCCCCTCGCCCGGGCTCTGTGCGGCATGCGTCCGGACCGTGCCGCCGAAGGGACCGGAGGAACACATGAGGCTGACCCGACCGATGCTCGCGCTGACCGGCGCGGTGGCGGTGCTGGCGCTGGCGGGCTGCGGATCCGGCGCGAAGAGCGAGGCGGCCGTGCCCGAGACGGCCACCGGCAGCCTGGAGCACCTGGCCGCCGAGGTGAAGTGCACCCCGGACATGCAGACCGACGCCGACGAGATCCGCCAGGCCGTCTGCAAGAACTCCGACGGCAAGTTCATCCTGGTGACCTTCGCCACCGACCGCGGCCAGCGCGAGTGGATCAACGAAGCGAAGGACTACGGCGGTCACTACCTGGTCGGACGCAAGTGGGTGGCCGTGGGCGAGAACCCCACGGTGTCGGCGCTGCGCGGCACGCTCGGCGGTGACATCGAGCAGGGAACCGACCACGGGGCCTCGCACTCCGCCGGCCACACCGGTTGATCCCACCGGCGCGGGGCCCGGCAGGCACCACTGCGCCGAACCTGGTGCGGACACAGAAGAAGGCCGGTGGCGGGAGATCCCGCCACCGGCCTTCCTCATGGGGTCACCTCAAGAGGTCACTGGCAGTTCTTGCCGGTGTTGACGCAGTTCGCGACCTTGTTGTTCAGGTTCGCGTTCATCACGTTGATGAAGTCGTCGTGGTCGGTGGACGGCTTGTGGAGCTGCTCCGGGAAACCGTCGACCGCGTAGGGGTTCTTGATCTGCCCGTTCGCCAGGACCGGGGTGGGAACGTCGTAGACCAGGCGCATCGTCAGCTGCGGGATGGCCTTGAAGCCGTTCGCGCAGTTGCCGTTGGCGTCGGCGAAGGCGACGTGCGTGCGGTGGTTGGCGCTGTCGATGTTCTGACCGTCCCAGCAGGACTGGAAGGCGAACGTGCGCACCACGCTGCTGCCCTTCGGGCAGATCGGGTACTGCTCGGTGAGCTGCACCTTGTTCTCGAAGCCCGTGCAGCTCCAGTGCGCGTTGGCGTTCGCCAGACCGTTGGTCGTGGTCTTGGCGTCACCGGTGATGATGCGCAGGAACTGCGGCATCGCGACGACCTTGCTGGTCGGGCTGCCGACGAACTTGATCTGAGCCTGCTTGGCGACCAGGATCTTGCCGACGTTGCCTTCCTTGCCACCGCCGTCGTTGTTCTGGTCGAAGTCCTGCGTGCCGTCCTGCACACGGACGACCGGCCAGTAGTACAGCGACTTGTCCTGCTGGTTCTGGCAGGTGGTCTCGCCCCCCGCGAACGTGTTGTTGTTCGAGAAGGCGTCGTTGGTCTGGTTGCCGACGTAGTCGTGCAGGTGGTGCGCGCCGTTCTTCACGCCGGGCGCCACGATCACGTTGTCGGTGTTGTGGCTGCCGTTGGCGTTCACACCGCACCTGGTGGTGAAGGTGCCGGTGGAGGCGTTGCCGGACTTGCGCGGCTTGGCCTTCACGTTCGCCTGCACCTTCGTGATGTCCACGAAGTCGGCCGCCACCGGGCCGTTGCCGGCCTGGCCGCCGTTGCCCGCCTGCTGGCCGCCGTTGTTCTGGCCGGCGCCCTGGCTGGGAGCGGCGCTGGCGGTGGCGCCACCGCCCTGCTGCTGGCCGCCGTTGTTCTGCTGACCACCGTTGTTGTTCTGCTGGCCGCCGTTCTGCTGGCCGCCCGCGGTGGTGTTGTTCGCGTTCTGGGTGGTGCAGGCGGCGAGCTGGCTCACCGAGTTGTTGAACGTGCCGCCGACCCGCTGGATGTTGATCCGGATGCGGTCGATGGTCGCGTTCCGCTTCTCCTTGAGCGGGCCGACGATCGCGTTCTGCACGAAGCTCGCGTCGTTCGTCTGTGCCTGGCGCGTGGAGGCGAGGCGGGCGTAGGCCTCGGTGATCTGCTTGTCGAGGTTCGCCAACTCCTTGTCGACGCCGGAACGTGCCCCGTTGGGCACGTTCGTCAGCTTCTGGCCCACGTCGGGGCAGGAAATCGTCGCGACCTGCGCGGCGGCGGCCTTCGTCTGGTTCTGCGACGAGCTGTTGGACTCATGCGCAGAAGCGTAGAAGTTTGCCCAGATCAGCCCGCCCCCACCGAGCGCTAGGGCCGCAGATGCGGCTATGGCCTTGTTGGCCAGCGGCGTGCGGCGTTTGCGTGTGTTGCGTCCCATGGAACTCCTCTGACTTCCTTGCGGGGCAGCATCGAGGCGCCCGACAGGAGTGAAGCGGCTCCCATTCATACGAGGGGGGTCCCACAGGTGTTCAGCCGACTCAGAAATTGATGAGAGATTCGTCAGACAATTCGGCCCCAACTCCCGCACACGTCACGGAATTCGATGCCGTCAGGGGGTTTGGGCCGCTCCACGGTCCAGATAGGCCAGCACCGCCAGTACGCGGCGATTGTCGTCGTCCGACACCTCGAGTCCCAGTTTGGCGAAGATGTTGGAGGTGTGTTTGGCGACGGCCCGTTCCGTGACCACGAGCTGCCCGGCGATCGCCGCGTTGGAGCGGCCCTGCGCCATCAGCTCCAGCACCTCCAGCTCGCGCGGGGTGATCCGCCCCAGCGGCCGGTCGCCGGCCGCCCGGCGCGCCAGCAACTGCTGGATCACCTGCGGATCCATGGCCGTACCGCCCGCCGCGACCCGCCGTACGGCGTCCACGAACTGCTCCGCGTCGAACACCCGGTCCTTGAGCAGATAGCCCACTCCGCCTTGCCCGTCGGCGAGCAGCTCACGCGCGTACAGCTGCTCCACGTGCTGCGACAGGACGAGGACCGGAAACCCGGGCTTCTCGCGGCGGGCCCGGAGCGCGCACTGCAGGCCCTCGTCCGTGTGCGTGGGCGGGAGCCGCACATCGACCACGGCGACGTCCGGTTCGAGTTCGGCGAGCGCCCGCTCCAGTTCGGGTCCGCTCTCGACGGCGGCGGTGATCTCGAAGTCGTAGGCCTCCAGCAGCCGGACGAGACCGTCCCGCAGCAGGAAGAGGTCCTCGGCTAGGACAACACGCAAGGGATCTCCATGGTCACCATGGTGGGACCGCCGGCAGGGGAGCTGACGGCCAGGACGCCGTCGAATGTACCCAGTCGCCGCTCGACACCGGCGAGACCCGAGCCGGCCCCGATCGCCGCGCCGCCCGCGCCGTCGTCGGTGACGGAGATCCGCAGCCGACCCGCCTCGTGGTGGAGGTCGACCCAGATCCGGTCGGCGCCGGAGTGCTTGACCGCGTTGGTGAGCAGCTCGCTCACGGCGAAGTAGGCCGCCGACTCCACGGGCGCGTCCGCGCGGCCGGCCCCGAGATCGACGCTCACCTCGGTGGTGACCGGCAGCCGCAGCGCCAACGCCCGTACCGCGTCGCCGAGTCCGCGCTCGGCCAGCACCGGCGGGTGGATGCCACGGACCAGATCGCGCAGTTCGGAGAGCGCCTCGGCGGACGAATGACGGGCCTGCGCCAGAAGCTCCTTGGCCTGCTCCGGGTTCTTGTCGACGAGCATCTCGGCGGTGCCGAGATCCATGCCCATCGCGACCAGCCGGGCCTGGGCGCCATCGTGCAGATCCCGCTCGATACGCCGCAGCTCGGCGGCCGAGGTGTCCACGGCGTCCCGCCGGCTCTCGGTCAACGCTCTTACACGTTGGGCCAGTTCGGCCCGCCCCGGGGCGAGCATGGCCTCGGTGAGGCGGAAGTGCACCTGGAGCGCGCGCCCGGTGAAGCGGGGGGCGGCGACGAGGATGACGGCCCCCAGGGCGGCGGCGCCGAACGCGGTCGCCTGATCGCTGACGGGCACGAAGCCGTACCAGTACGGTCCGTACGCGCCGTACGGTCCCGCCGTCATGGTCCGCCACAGACCGGCCGCCAGCGCGAACCCCTCCAGCGGATAGAGGACCAGGACGGCCGGCAGCAGAGCGGTCAGGAAGCCCGCCGTCATGTCCACCGGAAGCCACCGCAGGTCCCGCCACGTCGACGGGTCGCGCAACAGCGCGGAGGTGCGCCTGAACGGGTTGGCGGTCTCGGGAACCGGCCGGTACGCCGACGGGATGCGCACCCCGCCCCACCGCTCGGCGAGCGCCCGCCGCCGGTCGGCGTAGGCGCGCACTCCCTTCACCACGTACGGCGTGGTGAAGGCTCCGACCCCGATCGGTATCAGGGCCATGGACACGAGGCAGAGGCAGAGGCAGAGGACGGCCGACGGCAGCGACACGACGGCCAGCGCGAGGCCCCGCCCGGCGGCGAGCACCGTCTCCCGGGCCCTCGAACGGCCGTCGGCGCCCTTGGTGTTGGTCATGCCGTCAGTCTGGCCGAGCCGCGGACCGCCGGTCACTGGCCCGACACCCCCGGTCAGGGGGTGGTGCCAGGTACACCCCCGGACCTCGATCCGCCAGCGGTGGCCGTCGCGAGCACCTTCGCCTCCACCTCCGGGTCCAGGCTCTTGCGGGGGCGGTCCGGACGCTGGGGTGCCGTACCGCCGATCGACCGCAGCCAGTCCCAGGTGTCGGCGACGGTCTCCTCGACGGGACGGCAGGACAGCCCCGTCGCCACCGCCCGTGAGACGTCCGCCGCGTGCAGGGCGTCGTGCATGTCGGTGCCCGGCGGCACCCACACGGGCAGTTCGGTCCACGGCTGGATGCCCGCGTCGAGAATGATCTCCGGGGCGGTCCACCGCAGCACGGCGTCCGAGCCCGTGGCCCGCACACACGCCTCCAGCAGTTCGCCCATCGTCGCGTGTCCCTGCGGGCTCATCAGGTTGTACGGCCCGCTCAGCTCCCGCTCGACCGCGCCGAGTATCCACTCGGCGAGATCGCGGACGTCCACGTACTGCAGGGGCAGATCACGCGGGCCGGGGGCGAGGACCTGGCCGCCGCGGGCGATCCGGGTCAGCCACCAGGGCAGCCGGCCGACGTTCTCGTACGGGCCGAGGATCAGCCCGGCCCGTACGAGGACGGAGGCCTCCGCGCCGAAGGCGTCGGCGACGGCCAGCTCACCGCCGCGCTTGTCCCGGGCGTAGTCGGTCTGTCCGGCGTCCGGGTCGGCCCCCTCGACCACGGGCGCGTTCTCGGCGTACCCGGCGGGCGGGGCCCAGGAGTACACCGAGCAACTCGACACGTACACGTACCGGCGGGCGCGGCCGCGCAGCAGCCGTGCCGCCTCGTGCACCGCGCGGGGCGCCGCCGACCAGGTGTCGACGACGGCGTCCCAGTCGCCCTCGGCCAGGACGTCGAGGCCTCCGGGCGCGGTGCGGTCACCGGTCAGCGACCGGGCGCCGGGGGCCGGTGCGTGCCGCCCCCGGTTGAGAACGGTCACGTCCCAGCCGCGCCCGAGGGCCGCCTCGACGACGGCCCGTCCCGCGAACTCCGAACCACCCAGCACCAGAAGTCTCATACCGGTGATCGTGCCCGGTCCGGAGGCGGCGGGGAACGGTGCTCTGCCGTCGGCAGAGGAAGCGGGTCAGTGCCCCGTCGGCGGTGTGTACTTGTAGCCCACCCGGCGCACCGTCTGGATAGCGGACCGGTGCTCGGCGCCCAGCTTGCGGCGCAGCCGGGCGATGTGGACGTCGACGGTACGGCCGTCGCCCACGTGCCCGTAGCCCCACACCGTGGTGACCAGCTGGTCGCGGGTGTGCACCCGGTTCGGGTGCGCGACGAGGTGCGAGAGCAGCTCGAACTCCAGGTAGGTGAGGTCGAGCGCGCGTCCGTCCACCTCGGCGGTGCGCTGCACGGTGTCGACGCGCACGAGCAGGTCGCCCGCGAGGCCGGCCGCCGGGGGTGCCTCCGGCTGGTCGGGCACCGCCACCGGCAGGAACGGCGGCCGCTGGTCGGCGGGGACCAGCACCAGGTAGCCGATCATCGGCGGCCGGCCCGGCAGGGTGGGCAGGGTGTGCTGGGGCGCGGGCAGCCAGGTGGCACCCGGGGGCAGGAAGTCCGCGACGTCGATCACCTCGTCCCGGTCGACGGCGCGCAGCCGGTGCCGGGCGGTCCCGGCCGCCGCGGGGGTGGACGGGGAGGGAAGAGTGGCGGTGGAGAAAGAACGAGTGGTCGCCATGAGAGGTCAGCTCTTTCGCGCGAGGAGTTCGTCAGGGAGGCCGACGACCCGAGTTCGTGGTCGGGCTCGTCGAGGACGTACGTCGTTTCGCGCTGGCCGAAGGCCGGGGGTGTACGGCGTTAGAGGGCCGGCGCGTTCGTCGCGCGGCAACACACCCGGTCGAAGTCGTGGTGCTGACGGGAGGGCCAGAAGGGCTCGAGGTCATGTCGACCCGTCGCGGTGTGCTTCTGGTAGGTGGCCATGAGCCCATTGAAGCAGAACGACGCCGTCGGCAGGACCCTCCTCTCACTGCTTGGACGCTTCCCGCCCCGAAGTTGACGGCGGCCGGGCACGCGGAAGGGGCGCCCGCCGTGACGGCGGACGCCCCTTCCCCGGGATGCGGGGCGGATCAGACCTGGCCGGCCTTCTCCAGCGCGGTGCAGCAGGTGTCCACGATCAGGCGGGTCACCAGGTACGGGTCGACGTTGGCGTTCGGACGGCGGTCCTCGATGTAGCCCTTGCCGTCCTTCTCCACCTGCCACGGGATACGGACCGAGGCGCCGCGGTTGGAGACGCCGTAGGAGTACTCGTTCCACGGGGCGGTCTCGTGCAGGCCCGTCAGACGGTCGTCGATGCCGGCGCCGTAGTGCTTGACGTGGTCCAGCGGCTTGGAGCCCTCACCGAGCGACTCGCACGCGGTGATGATCGCGTCGTAGCCCTCGCGCATCGCCTTGGTGGAGAAGTTGGTGTGCGCCCCGGCGCCGTTCCAGTCGCCCTTGACCGGCTTCGGGTCGAGGGTGGCGGAGATGCCGAAGTCCTCGGCGGTGCGGTAGAGCAGCCAGCGGGCCAGCCACAGCTGGTCGGAGACCTCCAGCGGGGAGACCGGGCCGACCTGGAACTCCCACTGGCCGGGCATGACCTCGGCGTTGATGCCGGAGATGGCCAGACCCGCCTTGAGACAGTTGTCGAGGTGCGCCTCGACGATCTCGCGGCCGAAGATCTCGTCGGCGCCGACACCGCAGTAGTAGCCGCCCTGGGGGGCCGGGAAGCCGCCCTCGGGGAAGCCGAGCGGACGGGAGCCGTCGAAGAAGGTGTACTCCTGCTCGATGCCGAAGATCGGCTCCTGGGAGGCGAACTTCTCGGCGACCTCGGTGAGCGCGGCACGCGTGTTGGACTCGTGCGGCGTCATGTCGATGTTGAGGACCTCGCACATGACGAGGACATCGTCACCGCCGCGGATCGGGTCCGGGAAGGTGGCGACCGGCTTGAGGACCCGGTCCGACGCGTGACCCTCGGCCTGGTTCGTGGAGGACCCGTCGAACCCCCAGATCGGCAGCTCGGCGCCCTTGGCGTCGTCGGCCAGGATCTTGGTCTTGGAGCGCAGCTTGGCCGTCGGCTCGGTGCCGTCGATCCAGATGTACTCAGCCTTGAAGGTCACGGGCCACATCCTTCGGGGGTGGTCTGGGCGCACTTGCGGGTGCTGCGGTGCTGCGGTGCTGCGGTGCTGCGGTGCTGCGGCACTGAGGCACCGCTTTCGATGCCGGGCAGCCTGTCAACAGGCGATTTCCCGATCATTGCTCGAACGTGAACCCCGTGTTACCTGGTGGTGGTGTGCCGCGATTCACGGAGTGAGGGAAGGCGCCCGGCGCCTATGTCGACCGGGGGACGCGGAAGGAGATCGTCCGCACGCCCTGACGGGCGGTGTCCCGGCGGCTCGTATGCGATGGGATTGAGCGGCGTACGAGGGGTAGGCCGCCGCCGGGCAGAGCGTTCGCGCTCGATGCCCGCCGTGTACGGCTGTGCCCGCTGTATGGGGCGATGGGTGGCGATGGTGCCGGTCCTGACACGGCGGGGCCCGGCTGCTCCTGGCCGGGAGCAACCGGGCCCGTGACACGTACCTGGGAGGTG
Source organism: Streptomyces sp. NBC_00289 (assembly GCF_041435115.1). Taxonomy (NCBI): domain Bacteria; kingdom Bacillati; phylum Actinomycetota; class Actinomycetes; order Kitasatosporales; family Streptomycetaceae; genus Streptomyces; species Streptomyces sp. NBC_00289. Next base: position 7,272,698 of record NZ_CP108046.1, read on the forward strand.
GCGGCCGGGGGCCGCCGCCTCAGCGATCCTCTCGGCGGTCGCGCCTCACCCCACCTTCTCGATCAACGCTCGGCGGATCAGGAACTTGCCGGGCTCACGGACCTGTTCGAAAGCCGCGTTGTTGAGCAGTGCGCAGCTGCCGGAGACCGAAGTGACCTCCACCGTCGTGGACTTGTTGTTGTCCAGGTTGGTGACCTTCAGCTTCGTCCCCGCCGGGAACTGGTTGCTGGACGCGGCAGGCGCTCCGGCCTCGCCGGACAGAGTGACGGTGGAGCCGTTGCACACCTGTTGGCCGGACGCAGCGCCACCGCCGGCGTTTCCCGCGGGGGCCGCCGCGGAGGCCGTCTGCGAGGGCTGCGCGGTCTGCTGGGCGCCTCCCGCCTGCTGTCCGCCCTGCGCCGGCTGCGTCGCCTGGGAGCCCTGAGCCGACTCCCCAACGGCGCAACCGGACGCCTTCTGCTGAACCTTGATCTGCGCGATGACGGCCTCACGGTTGGCGATCCGCGCCGCGGACTGTGCGTCCGGTTGGGCCCGTTGGCCGTCGATGAACGTCTGGTTGTTGCCGAGCGCGGTGGCCAGCCCCTGACAGACGGTCGACTCCGCGGCCGACAGCGTGCGGGGCGTCTGCGCGGCGTTCGAGGTGTTCGCCATGGCGAAGGCACCGCCTCCCGCCACCGCCGCCGCGCTCACCAGCAGCGCGAGCTTCTTCTTCGTACTGACAGTTCTCCTACGGGACATGCGCGCCTCCTGGAGGGGTCGGGGAGCGTACGTCGTGATGTACGAGATACCGAACGAGGTTACTCAGCGGTTACAGGAGTCAACCGAAGTGACGTGGGCCACATCGCCGTGGGTCATACCGCCAACTACCGTGACAGGGCGTCCCGTACGGCCTCGTCGGTGCGGCCCACCACCGCCGTGCCGTCGTCGGCCGTGATGATCGGGCGCTGGATCAGCTTGGGGTGGTCGGCCAGGGCCTCGATCCAGCGTTCACGGGACGTGTCGTCCCGCGGCCACTCCTTGAGCCCGAGCTCCTTGGCGGCCGCCTCCTCGGTGCGGGTGATGTCCCACGGCTCCAGCCCGAGGCGAGCCAGGACCTCGCGGATCTCGTCCCGGCTCGGGACGTCCTCCAGATAGCGGCGGACGGTGTAGTCGGCACCCTCGGCGTCGAGCAGGCTGACCGCGCTGCGGCACTTCGAACAGGCCGGATTGATCCAGATCTCCATACCGTCCACGGTACGCGAAAACCCGTCCTCCACCTGCGTCACTACAACCCCGAAAGCCCTTGTGGCCAGGGGTGTTTGTCAGCGCCGGGCAGTAGAATAGAAGCAGTGTTCGAGGGTGTCGCCGGGGTGGCCGAACTCCGGGAGAGAGACCCTGACCGCGACAGGAGGATGCCTGTGCCCGCTGCCGCACTGAAGCCGAAGCCGTTGTCCACCCAGTCCACCGCGAAGCACCCCGTGCTGCTCGACCTGCCCTACGCGCCCGTGGAGAAGCGTGCGCTGCCGCCGGGCCGGCCGCGCGAGTGGTACGTCACGCACAACCGCCGTCTCAAGGCCCTGCGCCTGGCGATCGCCCTGCTCGACTCGGGCGTCTACGTACCCAACCAGGCCCGCAACGAGACGATACGGAGCACGGCGGAGACGATCGGCGTCCACCCGCCGTCGGACACGACGTGCCACATGGTGCGAGCGCTGATCCGCTACTCGCGCTGAACGAACGCCGGGCGGGCCGCGTCGCGAGCCCGCCCGGCGTTCGTATCGACCAGGACGAACTGCCGTGCGCCGCTGCCGACTTGCGAGCATGCCTTGCGCTGACGTGCGGATCGGGCCGTACGCCGACCTGCCGGGCGTGCCCGGCGCCACCCGTCGGCCGGCCCCTACGCCGACAGCTCCTTCTCCAGCGGTGTCCTGAACCGGGGTGTCACCCGGGTCGTACCCACCCAGCCGCGCAGCCGTTCGGCCTCCGTCTCGATCGCCGTGCGTGCCTCCCGGCCGACCCCGTCGGTCTCCAGCAGCCGCCACGCGATCTCCCCGTCCGGCCGCTGGGCCCACCCGCCCACCACCCGCCCGTCCCACCACACGGTCGGCCCCACGTTGCCGCTGCCGTCGAACAGCAGGGGGCGCAGCCGGGGCGCGAGGTACCAGTCCCGCTGTTGCCAGCCCATCGCCGTCGGATCGAGTCCCGGCAGCAGAGCGGCCCACGGCTCGACGGCCTCCGCCATCGGGCCGGTGTCGCCGTCGACGACGTACCCCGTGCCCTCGTCCACGGCCACCGGCCGGGCCCCGATCGCCGCCAGCGCCCGGCGGACCTCCGTCACCCGCCATCCGGTCCACCACTTCAGGTCGGCCTCCGTGGCCGGCCCGCACACGGCGAGCCACCTCCCCAGCAGCGACGCCTGCGCCCCGGCCGCGTCCAGCTCGGGATGCTCGGGAGCCACCGCCCAGCGGAACTGGCTGGACGTCCAGGACCCCAGCGGCCGTCCCCGTACGACCTTCCCCTCCACGCCCAGCACTCTCAGCAGCCGCGTCGAGACGGTGTGCAGCCCCTCGTAGCTCTTGCCCGCCGCGTACACCCACTGCTCGCGCAGGCGCGGCTCGTCCTGCGCCAGTTCGGCCGCCGTCGCCTGGCCCCGCCGGGCCAGCGCGGCCAAGGCCGACTCCTCGACCTCCTTCAGCCAGGCCGCGTCCGGCGCCCCGGCCTTCGCCATGTCCTTGAGCAGCGCGGCACGCTCGCGGGCGGCGACCGCGAGACCCGTCGAGGCGTGCACGACCGCGGTCAGGTCCGTGGGGAACACGAACACGGTGTGCCGCATGCCGTGCATACGCACCAGCGTGCGGTCCGTGTAGAGGGCGCGGCCGGTGTCCGGCACCGTCTTCGCCGGGTCCGCCAGGCGCGCGCCCACGGCCAGGTACACCGTCGCCGGATCGGTGCCGTGCAGGGCGACGAGCGAACCGGCGACCTCCTCCGGGCTCGCCGCCCGCGCGGGCCCGGCCACCCGTTGCCGCAGCGCGAGCCTCGTCCGGCGCTCCGCCACTCCGATGTACCGCTCCTCGCCCGCCATGCCGACCTCCACCCGTATCGCCCTGAGCCGATCCTCCCCGACGCCACTGACAACCGCCGTCACCCGAACGCCGTACCCCGCATGCGGGCGCCCCCACGCCTGGCCTTCACTGCCTTCAGGAGGTGACGGAAGCCAGGAGAGCCAGGCGACGACCGGGAGGCGTGATGCAGAGGCAGGGCAGATGACCGCTCCCGCCGGCCCCGCTCAGCGCGTGCAGCGGGGCAGGGCCGCCCGCAAACGAGTACCCCGCTCCGCGCACGCCCTGTGGATACCCTCCGTCGAGCGGCCCGACCCCGTCGCCGTACTGGAACGGCAGGACCGCGACCGGCTGCCCGAGCTGCTGCCGGTCCGGTACGGGCGCATGGCCGCCTCCCCCTTCGCCTTCCTGCGCGGGGCGGCCGCCGTGATGGCCGCCGACCTCGCCGCCCAGCCGCACTCCGGGCTGACCGTGCAGCTGTGCGGCGACGCCCACCTGCTCAACTTCGGCCTGTACAGCTCCCCGGAGCGCTCCCTGCTCTTCGACTTCAACGACTTCGACGAGACGTTCCCCGGCCCCTTCGAGTGGGACGTCAAACGGCTCGCCGCCAGCGTCGCCGTCGCCGCCCGCGAGAACGGTCACGGCGAGGCCAAGGTGCGCCGGGCCGCCCAGGAGGCGGTGGCCGCCTACCGCACGACCATGCGGCGACTGGCGCCACGCGGCGAACTCGACGTCTGGCACGAGCGCATCGACGCCGACCGTCTGCTGCCCCTGGTCCGCTCCGCCCGCCTGCGCCGCCACGTCGAGTCCAGCCTCACCCGCGCCCGCCGCCGCACCAGCCTGCAGGCCCTCGGCAAGCTGACCGAGGTCGTCGACGGCCGTCGGCGCATCATCAGCGACCCGCCGCTCCTCGAACCCGCCGGCGCCTCCGACACCGCGGCCCTGCGCAAGATCTTCTGCGACTACCGCTCGACGCTCTCCGAGGAACGCCGGATGCTGCTGGACCGCTACCGCTTCGTGGACGTGGCCCGCAAGGCCGTCGGCGTGGGCAGCGTCGGCACCCGCTGCTTCCTCGTACTGCTCGCCGGCCGAGACCACGACGACCCGCTGTTCCTCCAGATCAAGGAGGCCCGGAGGTCCGTCCTGGAGGAACATCTGCCGGGCGGGCCGTACGTCCATCCGGGGCACCGGGTCGTCGCCGGGCAGCGACTGCTGCAGGCCGAGGGCGACATCTTCCTCGGGTGGATGACCGGGCCGCAGGGCCGCGCCTTCTACTGGCGCCGGCTGCGCGACCCGAAGGGCTCCGCGGACGTGGCCGGCATGTCCCCGGCCGACCTGGTGGCGTACGTCCGGCTGTGCGGCACCGCCCTGGCCCGCGCGCACGCCCGTTCCGGCGACCGTGTCGCGATCGCCGGGTACCTGGGCGACACGGACACCTTCGACCGGGCCGTCGCGGACTTCGCCCTGAGCTACGCCGACCAGACGGCGGTTGATCACGCGACGCTGTGCGCGGCCGTCGCGGCGGGCGTGGTGAGGGCGGCCCCGGGTATCTGACCGCGGCCCCGGGCATCCGACCGGCGGTGGCGAGGGCCGCCCCGGGTATCCGACCGGCGGTGGCGAGGGCCGCCCCGGGTATCCGACCGACGGTCCGGGACGGCCAGGTCACACGGCGGGCGTACTGCTTCGGCGACCCCGCCCCCGGCCCTGCTCCCGATCGGATTCCGGGGCGCCGTCCGGGTAGCCGGGGCCGCTCAGCAGCGTGTCCACGAACTCCCGCCGGTCCTCGGCGTGTTCGCGGAACCAGAGCCCCAGCATGTGGTCCGCGCCGGGGAGTTCGAAGCGGGTGAGCCGCGAGCGCACGGCCAGCGCGTCCTGGACCGCCTCGGTCACGGCGGGCGGGATGATCGCGTCCGTGCCGGGCACCGCGAGCACCGCCCGGCCCCCGTACGCCCGCAACACGTCCAGCGCGGGCGCCGCGCGCCAGCCGTCCGGCCTGCGGATGATCTCGCTGAACCGGCCGTCCCCCTCGCCGAACGGCACCTCCCACGCCTCCGCCGCGTACACGGCGGGCGCGCACAACCCGAGGGCCGCCACCCGGTCCCCGTAGTGCCCGGCGAGGTCCGCCACCGTCTGCCCGCTCATGCTGAACCCGACCAGCACCAGCGGACCGTCCTCGGGAACCCGCGCGTCGATCACGGCCACCGCCTGCTCGAAGCGCCGTCGCAGGCTCAACTCCCTCAACTCGCCGCTGCTTTCGCCGTGTCCGGAGAAGTCGAGGGCGAGGGCGTCGCAGCCGTGCGCCACGAAGTCCCCGAGCAGCGGCAGCAACCGCTCCTTGCTGCCGTTGCCGGCGCCGTGCAACACGACGGCGGTGGCCGCCTGCGGACCACCGCCGTCGCCGTACACGCAGGCGAGTCGTTCACCGTCGTGGGTGTGCGTGAAGAAGAGGAGCTCACTCATGCCCTCATTCACTCACGCCGCCCCGACCGCGGGAAAAGGAGATGCACGCCCTGTGACCGCCTCCCTACGCTGGAGACGCGTTACGGAGCAGCCCGCCACCGCTTCCCGCACGACCGGCATCACCCGGCGGACTCGGGGCTACTCTCTACGCACCCGCGGCCGGACACCCTCCCCAGCGTCCCGCCGGACCCATCGATCACCGCTCGGACCAACCCACGCACACGGAGGCCCGTGATGGGCACCATCGTCATAGCCGGGACTGTCGTCCTGGTCGTTCTGGGATTCGGAAACCACGTCTGGTGGCTCGCCGCCGTCGCCGTCCTCTTCCTCTACACGCAGTACGGGCGCGGCTCGTCCTCGGCGTCCACCTCGGGCGGCTCGCCCTCGGGGGCGGCCGGGCCCGGGAGCTACCGCGCCTACCGCGAGCGCCGTGACCAGCAGGCCCGTTGGGAGCGCCGCTACCGCCGCGAGCACCCGTTCGAGACCCGCCGTCAGGAGCGCGGGAAGAGCCAGTGAGACCGGCGCGAGGACCGGTGGCGCCGCCGGGCGTCACCGGTCACAGACCCGGGGCTCCCCACACCGGGAACCAGCGGTTCAGGTCCTGCTCGATCCGCAGGTCGCTCGCGAGCGTCGCCCTGATCCGCAGTTCCAGCGGGTTGTCGCGCCGCTGTTCCGCACCGGGCAGCGGCGCGAAGGGGTAGAACGTGCCGCGCTTGTAGAGGTAGACGAGTCCGAGCCGCCGGCCCTCCGGGTCGTGAAAACCTGCGAGGGAACACAGCAGTTGCGGGCCGAAGCCGTTGACCTCCATCGAACTGTTCACCGCGTGCAGGTCGTTGACCAGCAGCGGGAGCTGTGCGGAGGAGCGGTGCGAGACGAGCCAGGAGTAGCCGAACTCGTCCCGCCGCAGCTCCACCGGAGGGCCGTCCCGGTCCGCGTCGGCGTCGAGCAGTGCCTGCACCTCCCGGTGCGTCTGCTCGAAGGCCGCGCCCTCGACCGTGGCGAAGCACACCGCGCCGGCCCCGGTCGGCGTGAACCCGGCAGCCGCCTCCAGCGTCACCGCGGCCGACGGCAGCGCGAAGAGCTGGTCGAGATCCGCGGCCACCGGTTTGGTTCGGCCGAGCAGGATGTCCAGCAATCCCATCCTCAGCCCGCCTTCCCCGGCCTCGCCGCCTCGCCCAACTCAGCGGAGATCCGGCCCAGTTGGTCGAGCCGCTGCTCCAGGCTCGGGTGGGTGGAGAAGAGCCGTGCCAGATCGGACCCGGAGCCCAGGGCCGGGGCGAAGTAGAAGGCGTTGAAGGCCTGCGCGGTCCGCAGGTCCTTGGTGGGGATGCGGGCGATGTCACCGGAGACCTTGGTCAGCGCGGAGGCCAGCGCCGACGGGCGCCCCGTCAGCTGCGCCGCCGCACGGTCCGCCGCGAGTTCCCGGTACCGGGACAGGGCCCGGATGAGCAGGAAACTGAGCGCGTAGACGGCCGCGGACACCCCCATCACGGCGGCGAAGACGACGGCGGTGTTCTGGTCCCGCCGGCTCCCGCCGAACAGCTGCGAGTAGAAGGCGAACCGCACGATCAGTCCCGCGATCACACCGAGGAAGGACGCGACGGTGATCACGGCCACGTCCTTGTGCGCCACATGCGACAGCTCGTGCGCGAGCACGCCCTCCAGCTCCGCCGGCTCCAGCCGCCGCAGCAGCCCGGTGGTCACACAGACCACGGCGTTGTCCGGGTTGCGTCCGGTCGCGAACGCGTTCGGCATGTCCATGTGCGACACGGCGACCACCGGCTTGGGCATGTCCGCGATCGCGCACAGCCGGTCGATCACCGCGTGCAGCTCGGGATACTCCTCCCGTTCCACGACCCGGCCGCGCATCGCGAACAGCGCGATCCGGTCGGAGAACCAGTACTGCGCACCGAGCATCCCCGCAGCGACGACGACGACCAGCACCCAGGACTTCAGCAGCACGACCAACGCGGCGATGAACGCCACGTACAACAGCCCGAGCAGAAAGAGCGTGACCGTCATCCGCACGGTCAGCCGCCGGTCGCTCCGGAATCGGCTCTGCATCTGCACCACCCCGCAGTCAGGCACTCGTCCCACTGCCAGTGTGCACCCGCCCCCTCCATGGACAGCCCCCGATCGACCCTAGGACCAGCAAAGGCTCCCGGCCGAAGGTCACCCCCGCAGAAGAAGCCGACCACGCTCCAACAGCGCCTCCGCCTCCGCGTCCCGGTACGCCCCCTCCGGCGAACGCCGCCACTGCCGTACCGACAACTCGGCCCGCCGGCGCAGCCGCTCGTCCGGGCCGTCCAGCACGGCGAGGGCGGCCCGCAGCCGGACGAGCCCGCCCCGCGCGTCGAGCAGCCGGAACGCCGACGCCCGGACGTGCGGCGGGCGCCCGTCTCCGAGCCGCTCCATCAGCCACTCTTCGGGCACCAGCTCCACCGAGGGCAGCATCGCGAGGGCGGTCTCGCCGACGACGCCGGGCGCCGGATCGTCGAGCAGCGGCCGCAACCGTCGTACGTCGGCCAGGTCCAGCAGCCGCAGCCCGGCCACCGCCCGCGCCCGTACCATCGCCTCCGGATGCCCGGTCAGCGACCACAAGAGCTCGGCGTCCGCCCGGTTCCCGCACTCCCCGAGCCCCGACACCGCCCCGGGCGCGGGGCCGTCGGCGGCGGCGCACCAGGCGCGGTACAGGGGCAGCGGATCGGTCCCGTACTGCCGCACGACGTAGCGCGCGCAGGCGCGCACCACCGCGGACCGGTCGACGAGGAACCGTTCCGCCTCCGCAGGCAGACCGGCCCGCCGCAGCGCGGTGACCCCGGCCGAACGGGCGCGCGGGTTGCGGGCACCGAGCAACGGTTCGAGTACGTCGCGGTGATCGCCGTCCTCCCGTACGGCGGCCAGGGCGGCCTCGGCGCACAGGTTCTGCACGACGACGTCGTCGTCCTGGGCGCCGGCGCGGGCCAGCTCGGCGGGGGAGAGGAACCCTTCCTCGACGGCGAGGCGGTAGGCGAACCGGCGCACGGTGCGGTCGGCGTCGGTGAGCAGACGCCCGAGTCGCTCGCGGGGTGTCCGGCGCAGTACGTCGCCGACCAGGCGCACGGCGAAGTCGCCCCGGTCGCGGCGGCCGACGCGCAGGATCAGCGGGGTGAGTGGCACGGCCGACCCCGGGTCGAGGACCTCGGCCAGCAGCGCCCGGGCCCGCTCGCGCACCGGCTCCACCCAGCCCGCGCAGCGCAGGACGACCAGCGGCAGCAGATCCCGGTGCCCGGTGGCCTGTCGCACGGCCCGGTCGCGGATCCGGCCGTCCCGGTGGCACAGGGCGAGCGCGAGCAGCGGCTCGGTGAGCCGGCCGGTGCGGAGCACGGCGGTCATCGAGCGTCCGCCCGCGATCCGTTCCCAGGCCGGCACATACCCCGCGTCGGGCGTGGACCAGTCGATCTCGCGGACCGCGGCGTCCAGCGCCGGCCACGCGTCGGTGTCGACCGCGGCGATCGTGTCCCGCACGGACGCCCCCCGCGCCAGCCGCTCCGCGGCCTCGATCCCGCGCCGCATCTCCTCGCGCATGCCCGTCCCCTCAGTACGGCGCGCGGAAGTTCGCGTACCCCAGCAGGACGATGATCGCGAGCACGCTGCCCAGCACGATGGTGGTGGAGACCCATGACGACCGGCGGGGCCCCGAGTGCTCGGGGTCGGCGCGGAAGGGCTGCGGGGCGGGAGGGTTCTCCTTCCAGCGCGCGGCGAGCATCCGGGCCCGTGCGGAGGGCTCCTTGTGCTCGGCGGTGTCCGCCCATCGGAGGTCGAACTCGCGCTCTTCGTCGTCCTGTTGCGCCATCCCCGTTTACCTTTCTCGAACAACTGTGTCGGTATGGATGATCCCCCGACCGTGCCCGGTCTGTGAAGCGAGTTCCGCGAAAACGACGGCGCCCCGCCTCCGGGAGGGAGACGGGGCGCCGGTGACGCGTCGGTCGGATCACACGTCGAAGAAGTGGTGCCCCGACGCCGGTACCTTGCGGGCGGGTTTGCTGCCTCGCTCTAACCAGCGCGGATGCTGTGGTTGTTGTCGTCGCGGGTCGTGGTCGGCCACCCTTGGACGGCCCACAGACGGCCCAAGGCATGCCGTGTCCCGCTGTTGTTGGCCAGCACGAGAGGCCCGGGCTGTTGCCGCCCGTAGGCCTCGCGGCGTGGGCTACTCGGCTCGGGAAGGGATGCCCCCAAGCGCGCTCCGTCAACCCGCCCCAGACTCCCGCAGACGTGCGAGGGTCCACAGTCTCAGACGCAGCCGAAGTCTTGTACGTGCCATCCGGCTGCTCGGAGCGATCGTGCTCTTTGACCCAGGAGACCCGTCGAACGAATTGCCGGGATACCGTGTTATGTGGGTGCCTAATCAGCGCGAACAAGGCGACCCGGCTGCTGGTGCGCGCGCACCGTCCGCATATCGTCCAGGGTGCTATGCCACGAGCGACAGCGAACACGTCGCCCTCGGCGCGTGGACGCGGGGCGCCCTCATGGCTGTCGCCTACTGGCCGGCGAGCTGCCTGCCGCTTGCCGTCTCAAAGCTCACGAGCAGGACTATGGGGAACCTAATGGTGGAGTCCCGCTGCCGCCTGAGTGAGCGGTGGCGCACTAGACGAGACGGTGCTGCCATAGAAGAACCATGCTCTGGCAACCAAACCGCACACGACTCCGCAGTGTGGCAGCTCAGCGCGCAAGGCGGAGTCAGCACTCTTCACGCCAAAACAGAGGTGAAGGCGCAGGCTCGATGCGTTGGGGAGGACTACTCGCAGCTAGCCTTCCGGGATTGGCCGCACTGCTGGCCCTTCTCTTCACTTGGATGCAAGTCTCTCAGGCCAATAAGGAATTGACGATCAGTGAGCGGGGGCAGATCACTGGCAGGTTCAATTCTGCAGTCACCAACCTCGGTTCCGCACCACTGGACACACGCCTTGGCGGAATATTCGCGCTTGAGCAAATCATGCACGACTCGCCAGATTATCAAGCAACAATTGTTTCCGTGATCGCTGCTTACGTGCGCGAACATGCGCCCGCATCCGATGCTGACCTCAAAAAGATTGGTGAACCCGCCAACGATGGCAATCCTCCACCTCCTGACATTGACGCAGCAGTCAACGCACTTACCAGCCGCAACCCAGAGCGCGATAGATATAGCCTGGATTTGCGGCGTGCCGATTTGAAGGGCCTGGAGTTCCCGCCGACGAAAAAGTTTCGGGGCGCCCTATTCAGCAAGTCAGACCTTTCCAGCTCGACTGTAGAAGGTCTAGATCTTCGCGGTGCGTACCTTGACTATTCAAACTTGTCTGGGGCCATCATATGGGGATCTGATCTTTCGGACGCCGACCTTCAAGGCGTGAACGCTATTGACACTGACTTCTGCGCAGGAACCTATACAGAAGGCGGAATCAAGTCCGGCGGCGACAGGTGTGAGACGAAGCTGACAGGCGCAGTGCTCTCTGATGCAAATTTGAGCGGAGCCGTTCTCGTCGGGTCGGACCTATCCGGTGCCCTTCTGTGCCTGGAGCAGGATGAAGTCTTCACGGAGCCACAATGCCCAAACTTCACAGGAGCGTACCTGAACGCAGCTAATCTGAAGGGCGCCAACCTCTCAGGGGCAAACCTTCGTGGTGCCGACTTGAGTGACGCCGATCTGACCGCCGCAGACCTATCCCACGCTGATCTCACCGACGCGAACCTGACGGGAGCCAAGACAGCCGACGCCGACTTCCACGAGGCCAAGATGAAGAGGGCGAAAGGACTGGCGACCTCACGGTGATGAGGACGCACTCGACACGAAGTCTGCGCCCTGCGCCACGTGCCCGGCGACGCAGGAGCCCGTGGTCACCTACCAACCCATGGTCGGCATGGTGGACGTTGATCTCGTCCGCCTGCACCACACAGCGCGCCGCAGAGTGGCGCACGCCTGCGCCGTGCGCGGGCCTTGACTGACGACGTAGGGCGCGCCGGGCCATTGACTCAGTGTTCGGCAAGAGAGTGTCTCCCGGACCTTGAGCGCAAAAGCCGCCGGCCGCGCGCTTCCCAGAGTGGGAAGAGCGCGGCCGACGGCCCACAGGCGGCCCAGGAGAGCACACAGGTGCTCTGACCTGGGGCGATATCACACGTCGAAGTACAGCTCGAACTCGTGCGGGTGCGGACGCAGCTGGAGCGGCGCGATCTCGTTCGTGCGCTTGAAGTCGATCCACGTCTCGATCAGGTCGGACGTGAAGACGTCACCGGCGAGCAGGAACTCGTGGTCCGCCTCGAGGCGGTCCAGGACGGCCGGGAGCGAGGTCGGGACCTGGGCGACGCCCGCGTGCTCCTCGGGGGCCAGCTCGTAGAGGTCCTTGTCGATCGGCTCGGCCGGCTCGATCTTGTTCTTGATGCCGTCCAGGCCCGCGAGCAGCAGCGCGGAGAACGCCAGGTACGGGTTGCCGGAGGAGTCGGGCGCGCGGAACTCGACGCGCTTGGCCTTCGGGTTCGAGCCGGTGATCGGGATACGCATCGCGGCGGAGCGGTTGCGCTGCGAGTACACCAGGTTGACCGGCGCCTCGAAGCCCGGGACCAGACGGTGGTAGGAGTTCACCGTGGGGTTGGTGAAGGCCAGCAGCGACGGGGCGTGCTTGAGGATGCCGCCGATGTAGTAGCGGGCCATGTCCGACAGGCCCGCGTAGCCCGCCTCGTCGTAGAACAGCGGGGAACCGCCGCTCCACAGCGACTGGTGGACGTGCATGCCCGAGCCGTTGTCACCGAAGATCGGCTTCGGCATGAAGGTCGCGGTCTTGCCGTTGCGCCAGGCCACGTTCTTCACGATGTACTTGAAGAGCTGGAGGTCGTCGGCCGCGGCGAGCAGCGTGTTGAACTTGTAGTTGATCTCGGCCTGGCCGGCCGTGCCCACCTCGTGGTGCTGGCGCTCGACCTGGAGGCCGGAGGCGGCCAGCTCGAGGGAGATCTCCGCACGCAGGTCGGCGAAGTGGTCGACCGGCGGGGTCGGGAAGTAGCCGCCCTTGTAGCGGACCTTGTAACCGCGGTTGTCCTCCAGCGCACCGGTGTTCCAGGCACCCGCCTCGGAGTCGATGTGGTAGAAGGACTCGTTCGCGGAGGTCTGGAAGCGCACGCTGTCGAAGACGTAGAACTCGGCCTCGGGGCCGAAGTACGCGGTGTCCGCGATCCCGGTCGACGCGAGGTAGGCCTCGGCCTTCTTGGCCACGTTGCGCGGGTCACGGGAGTACTGCTCGCCCGTGATCGGGTCGTGGATGAAGAAGTTGATGTTGACCGTCTTGTCGCGGCGGAACGGGTCGACGCGCGCGGTGGACAGGTCGGCGCGGAGCGCCATGTCGGACTCGTGGATGGCCTGGAAGCCGCGGATGGAGGAGCCGTCGAAGGCCAGTTCCTCGTCCGGGTCGAAGGCCTCCACCGGCAGCGTGAAGTGCTGCATGACTCCCGGCAGGTCGCAGAAACGGACGTCGATGAACTTGACGTCCTCGTCCGCGATGAACTTCTTGGCCTCGTCGGCGTTCTGGAACATCCAGCTCCTCCTACTCCCGGCCGTTCCCGTGCCGGGGTGGTAGTTCGTTCGTGCGGCCAGTGCGGTGGCACACGCTGACCTCGACCCTAGGGACGGGTGGTTTCTCGGGCGTGACTCATTTGTTTCGCAGAAGTTAACCGGCTCGGGTTCGAGCCTAGCCTGTCGACACCCCGCCGTCCCGGGGGCATATATGGGCGCAGTACCGTGGACGGGTGGACAACAGGCAAGCAATCGGATCGTGGCTGTCCGGACCCCGCTCGGCCATGGAGGAAGCCGGTGCCGACTTCGGATACCGGGGCGAGCAACTCGGTCTGCCGCAGGAGGGACCGGGTTCGATCGCCCGCCCGGGCCGGCGGCTCGGCGCCCTGGCCGTGGACTGGGGCTTCGGTGTCTTGATCGCATACAGCTTGATCACGGACGGCTACCGGCCGGCGACCGGCAACTGGGCCCTGCTCGTCTTCTTCGTGCTGAGCGTCCTGACGGTCGGCACGGTCGGCTCCACTCCGGGCAAGCGCCTCTTCGGCCTGCGCGTGGTGTCCCTCGACACCGGCACCGTAAGCCCGCTGCGTGCCATGGCGCGCACGGTTCTGCTCTGCCTGGCCGTCCCGGCCCTGATCTGGGACCGCGACGGCCGCGGCCTGCACGACCGGCTGGCCCGCACGGTCGAGGTCCGCATCTGAGCACCGCCGGTTGCGTACGACGCGCGACCGCATGACGTGACGAAGGGGCCGCCCGGAGTGATCCGGGCGGCCCCTTCTCTCGGCTCGAGGCTTCGACGACGTGTGACGTTCGAAGGCGAAGTGGGAGGGAGGTCAGCGGGCCTTCGGGCCGCCCTTCGGCAGCTTCATGCCCTTGGGCATCGGGCCCTTCGGCAACGGCATGTTGTTCATCAGGTCGCCCATGGCCCGCAGCCGGTCGTTGGTCGTGGTGACCTGCGGCCCGGTCAGCACGCGCGGGAACTTCAGCAGGGTCGTGCGGACCTTCTTCAGCTCGACCTGGCCCTCGCCGGTGCCCACGATCACGTCGTGCACCGGCACGTCCGCGACGATGCGGTTCATCTTCTTCTTCTCGGCCGCCAGCAGGCTCTTCACCCGGTTCGGGTTGCCCTCGGCCACCAGGACGATGCCGGCCTTGCCGACCGCCCGGTGCACCACGTCCTGGCTGCGGTTCATCGCCACCGCGGGCGTCGTCGTCCAGCCTCGGCCGATGTTGTCCAGCACGGCCGCTGCGGCGCCCGGCTGGCCCTCCATCTGACCGAAGGCCGCCCGCTCGGCCCGGCGCCCGAACACGATCGCCGTCGCGAGGAAGGCGAGCAGCACGCCCAGGATGCCGAGATAGATGGGGTGACCGATCAGCAGACCGATCGCGAGGAAGACACCGAAGGTGATGATGCCGACACCCGCGAGTACAAGACCGATCTTCTTGTCGGCCTTGCGGGTCATCTTGTAGGTCAGGGCAATCTGCTTGAGTCGCCCGGGGTTCGCAGCGTCCGCTGCCGTGTCCTTCCTCGCCATGCCGTGAAGTCTACGTGGCCCCGGAAGCGGCGACGACGGCAGTGCCCGCGGGGAAGGGGAGGGGCGGGTTCAGGAGCGGGCGGCGAAGGTCTGCTCGAGCACGAGCTGCGCCTCGACACGGTCCTTGGCGCGGCGGCGGTCCTCCAGGACGGAGGTCCACGCGTTACGGCGGGCGGTGCGCTGGCCACTGCTCAGGAGCAGCGACTCGACCGCGCGCAGAGCGTCGGTGAACGTCGGAATGGCGGTGGCGCGAACGGGCGCGGCCTGCATGATGGAGGTCCCCCCTCGGTACCCCTGCGGGTACGGGTTTACGTGCTGTGAGTCCAGGGTCACTGTTTGGTGTTACCAGGGCATGACCGACCGGTCAAACGCCAATGAAACCTTGATGCGGGGCCTCCGAACGGGGACGCGGCCCTGACAGGCGCCCTCAGCTGCGAGGACGGTCAGGACCGCGTCATATCGGCCGCTACCGGCGAGTAGTCGCTTGTGCGTGAGTTCACACGCTTGCCGCACTCCTTGTGGGGAAAGGCGGGTGACGGAGAGTCAGCCCGTCGGAGCCACCGGACGGCCTGACCGGTGCGTCGGGTCAGACGGCCTGCGAGGCGACATACTCCCCGCGCTTCTCGACCGCCATCCGGTACAGCCGCCCGGCGCGGTACGAGGAGCGGACCAGCGGGCCGGACATCACCCCGGAGAAGCCGAGCTGCTCGGCCTCCTCCTTCAGCTCCACGAACTCGTGCGGCTTGACCCAGCGCTCCACGGGGTGGTGACGCACGGACGGGCGCAGGTACTGCGTGATGGTGACCAGCTCGCAGCCTGCGTCGTGCAGCTGCTTGAGCGCCTCGCTGACCTCCTCGCGGGTCTCGCCCATGCCGAGGATCAGGTTCGACTTGGTGACCAGGCCGACGTCACGGGCCTCGGTGATGACCTTAAGTGAACGCTCGTACCGGAAGCCGGGGCGGATCCGCTTGAAGATCCTGGGGACCGTCTCGACGTTGTGCGCGAAGACCTCGGGGCGGGCCGAGAAGACCTCCGCCAGCTGCTCCGGGACCGCGTTGAAGTCGGGGGCGAGGAGCTCGACCTTCGTACGGCCCTCCGCGCGCTCCGCGGTCTGCTGGTGGATCTGGCGGACCGTCTCCGCGTACAGCCAGGCGCCGCCGTCCGCCAGGTCGTCGCGGGCCACGCCGGTGATGGTGGCGTAGTTCAGGTCCATGGTGACCACGGACTCACCCACCCGGCGCGGCTCGTCGCGGTCCAGGGCCTCCGGCTTGCCGGTGTCGATCTGGCAGAAGTCGCAGCGCCGGGTGCACTGGTCGCCGCCGATGAGGAAGGTGGCCTCGCGGTCCTCCCAGCACTCGTAGATGTTGGGGCAGCCGGCTTCCTGGCAGACCGTGTGCAGGCCCTCGCTCTTCACGAGGTTCTGCATCTTCGTGTACTCGGGACCCATTTTCGCCCGGGTCTTGATCCACTCGGGCTTGCGCTCGATGGGGGTCTGGCTGTTGCGGACCTCCAGGCGCAGCATCTTGCGTCCGTCGGGTGCGACTGCGGACACGACCGGCTCCCTAGCGATTGATTCTTCGGCGTCCACCAGGGTACGCCCGTGCTTTTGATGGTTTCCCGGCGCCGGTGCGGATCCTGCCGAAGGCTGCCGCCCCGGGCCCCGCCACCGCCTGATCGGCTGCGACCCGGCTCGTCACGACGGAGGTCCTACGACCTGAAGCACCATGACCTCGAACGCCCGGCCGGCCGGATTTATGCCGGCGTCCTCTCGATCTCGCGCGGCTTCAGCTCCGCGTGCTCCAGCACATCCCGCAGGTGCCGCTCGGCGACCGGCAGTACGTCCTCGATCGTCAGGTCCCGGCCCAGCTCGTTGGCCAGCGAGGTGACGCCCGCGTCCCGGATCCCGCACGGGATGATCCGGTCGAACCACGCGTTGTCGGGGTTCACGTTGAGCGAGAAGCCGTGCATCGTGACGCCCTTGGCGACCCGGATGCCGATCGCCGCGATCTTGCGGTCCTCGCGGCGCTGGCCGGCGTTGGAGGGGGCGTACTCGGGGCCGTCGAGGCGCGGGTCGAACTCCTCGTCGTGGAGACGCGGGTCGAGGTCGAGGGACAGTCCGCCGAGCGAGGGACGCTGCGCGACGGGGTCGCCGAGGACCCACACCCCGCTGCGGCCCTCCACCCGGGTCGTCTCCAGGCCGAACTCCGCGCACGTGCGGATCAGGGCCTCCTCGAGGCGCCGTACGTGCGCCACCACGTCCACCGGACGCGGCAGCTTCTGGATCGGGTAGCCCACCAGCTGGCCCGGGCCGTGCCAGGTGATCTTGCCGCCGCGGTCCACGTCGATGACCGGGGTGCCGTCGAGCGGGCGCTCGTTGTCCGCCGTGCGCCGGCCGGCCGTGTAGACCGGGGGGTGCTCCACCAGCAGAACGGTGTCGGGGATCCCGTCCTCGAAGCGCGCCGCGTGCACCCGGCGCTGCTCGTCCCACGCCTCCTGGTACTCGACGGCCTCGGCACCGAATCCCATGCGGACGAACCGCAACCCACTCACGGCAAGCGCCTCCTCGGAAGCTCGTAAGGCACGAACCGTGCCCACGCCACTGTACGTCCGGCCATGTCACGTCAGCGTCGCGGGCAATCCTCACACGATCGGATGAATGAACGTCGAAGTGTGCGATCGGCTGCTTACGCTCCGCTACATTCGCGCCGTTCACGAGGCCATAACGGCTGCTCACAGGCAATCCGGGCAAGGCGGCGGCCGCAGCGGCCGCCGCAAGGCCCGAAAGGCAGGAGACCGCACCGCAGATGACGGAACGACCCGCGCAGCGCACGCCCAACCGACAGCTCGCCGCGCTCATCGCAGAAGCGGGGTTCTCCAACGCGGGTCTCGCCCGTCGCGTGGACCAGCTCGGTCTCGAACACGGACTGGACCTCAGATACGACAAGACGTCCGTCACCCGGTGGCTGCGCGGGCAGCAGCCCAGGGGCACCACCCCCGCCCTGATCGCCGAGGTCTTCACCCGGCGCCTCGGGCGGCGCCTGACCGCCCAGGACCTCGGGCTCGACGCCTGCGCCCCCGTGTACGCCGGCCTGGAGTTCGCCGCCAGTCCCGAGGAGGCCGTCGACATCGTCGGCGGGCTGTGGCGCAAGGACTCCGGCAGCCACGCCGAGCTCCGCAAGATCGCCTTCACCCCGGCGGGGCTCGTCGTGCCCAGCCGGGACTGGCTGATCGGGCGGGCCGACGACCGGGTCGCCCGCGGCGAACCGCCCCTCCGCGTCCCGACGCAGGGCCGCCCGGGGGTGCCCCGCCAGCGCGGCCAGGTCGAGCGCGGCCCCGGCCAGAAGGTCAGCGGCGGCGACATCTCGGCGCTCCGCTCGGTCGGCGACCTGTTCCGCTCCCTCGACGACATGTACGGCGGCGGGCACGCCCGCCAGGCCCTCGTGCGCTACCTGGAGCACGAGTGCGAGCCGATGCTGCGCGGCACCTACGGCGAGCAGACCGGCCGCCGCCTGTTCGCGGCGGCCGCCGACCTGACCAGGCTCGCCGGCTGGACGTCGTACGACATCGCGGCGCACGGACTCGCCCAGCGCTACTTCGTCCAGGCGCTACGGCTGTCGCAGGCGGCCGCGGACCGGTCGTACGGCTCGTACGTGCTGGTCACGATGAGCCGGCAGGCCGTCTATCTCGGGCACGGGCGGGAGGCGGTGCAGCTCGCCCGGGTGGCACAGCAGGGGGTCGGCACCAGCGCCCCGCCCGCCGTCCAGGCACTGCTGCACTCGGCCGAGGCGCGCGGCCACGGCGTGCTCGGCGAGGTGCGGGCCTGCACGGCCTCGCTGGTACGGGCCGAGCGGGCCCTGGAGGCCGCCCGGCCCGGAGACGAGGTCCCGCACTGGGCCCGGTTCTTCGACGAGGCGCAGCTCGCCGACGAGTTCGGGCACTGTCACCGCGACCTGCAGCAGTTCCGCGCGGCCGCCCAGCACGCGGAACGCTCCCTGCAACTGCGCGCCCCCGTCTACGCCCGCAGCCGGCTGTTCTGCCGGGTCGTCCTGGCCTCCGCCCGCCTCGGCCTGGGCGAACTCGACCAGGCCTGCCAACTGGGCGCCGAAGCGGCCGGAGCGGCCGCGGAGATGCGCTCGGTACGAGCGATCGAGTACGTCAGGGACTTCGAACGCCGACTGGAGCCGTACAAGGACGCGGCCCCGGTACGCGGCTACCGCGACAAGGTCGCAGCTCTGGGGTGACCGCCCGAGACCACGGACCGGGGCGGCTTTCCCGACCCGGCCCCGCCTCGGGGCGGCCGGGCCCGGAGCGGAGCACCGCGGGCTGCCCCGCTTACGCAGGGTCGGCGGGGGCCGCCGGGGCCGCGGTGCCTGCCGGGCCTGCTCGGCCCGCAGGATTCCGAGTCGGGCCGGGTCGGCCGGGTCGTTCCGGGGCGACGCAGGGCAGGCGGGGCCTACCAGGCGCCGTGGTGCCTGCCGGGCCTGGTAGGCCCGCAGGATTCCGGGTCGGCCTGAGTCGGCCTGAGTCGGCTCGGGTCGGCTCGGGTCGGCTCGGGTCGGCCCGGGTCGGCCCGGGTCGTTCTGGGGCGTGGCCGTGGTCGGCAGCCTGGGGCAGCGCCGGGCCGGGCAGGCTTCGGCGCGTTGCGGGTGCGGGCGGTTGGTCGTCGGCGGGGCGGTGCCCCGCTTGCGCCGTGACTGCCGTGCCCGCAGAAGCTGTCGTGTCCATAGGGCCCTGACTCGGCCCGGGTCCGTCCGTGGCGTGGTCGGCAGCCCGGGACGGGCGGTCGTCGGCGCGTTGCGGTGCGGGCGGCTGCCGCGCCTGCGCTGTGCCTGCCGTGCCCACAGGCCCGCGGCGTTGCCGGGCCGGCAGCATCCGGGTCGGTCCGTGACGTGGTCCTGGTCGGCAGTGTGGTGGTGGCGCCGGGCCGGGCGGTCGTCGGCGCGTTGCGGGTGCGGCGGCTCCGGCGCTTGCCCTGTGCCTGCCGGGCCCGCAGGGGCCGTCGTGCCCGCACGGCCGGGTCGGGCCGGGGTGTGGCTGAGGCGGCGGCACGGCGGAGTCCGTGGGGAGGATCCGCCGTGCCTGCGTGGCGGCGGGGGGTCAGGCTGCCGGGCAGGTGTGGCTGAGGCGGTGGCACGGCGGTGTCCGTGGGGAGGATCCGCCGTGCCTGCGTGGCGGCGGGGGGGTCAGGCTGCCGGGCGGAGGGTGCGGGGTGGGTCGGCTGTGTGGAGGGGGCCGGTGGCGCGCAGGTCCGTCAGGATGGCGGATGCGGCGCGGTGGCCCGAGTGCAGCGCGCCCTGGACCGTGCTGGTGTCCCGGTGGTCGCCGCACACGTACAGGCCCGCCAGCAGGCGTACCGGGCGGCGCAGGTCGTGCGGTGGGCGCATCGCCGGTACGGCCTCGGCGGTGTGGTGCACGGCGAGCGTCTCCCAGGACGCGGTCGGGGTGCCGTAGAGCCGGGACAGGTGTGAGCGTACGGCGGTGTCGACGTCGGGCGGTGGCGGCCCCAGGACCGTCGAGGAGACGAGGGTGCGGCCCGCGGGAGCCCGGCTCGGGTCCACCTCGCTGACCACCGCGGTGTGCGCGACCGGGCCGCCGCGGTCCGCGTCGAGCAGCAGAAAGGCCCCGGTCGCCGGCGGCTCGTTCGTCGTGTGGTGCACCACCGTCACCGGGTGGAAGTCGGGTACCCGCAGGCCGGGGAGCAGGTCGGCGGCGGCCCGCGCGTCCGTCGCGACGAGCACCGCCCGGCACTGGATCTCCCCGTGCTCGGCGGTGGTCACCGAGGTCGTGGAGACGGCGGTCACCCGCACGCCGGTGTGCACGGTGTCCGGCGGCAGCCCCTGCCCGAGCAGCTCCGGCAGCGCCTCGGCGCCGCCCTCCGGCACGCACAGCCGCCCTCTGGCGAAGGCATGCAGCGCGAGGTCCGCGCACCGGCTGGACGTGGTCAGCTCGGGGTCGCACAGCAGCGCGGCCAGCAGGGGCCGCAGGAAGCCGTCGACCGTGCGGGCCGGGGCACCTCGGGCGGCGAGGGCCTGGCCGGCGGGCAGTTCGGGGCGGGCCAGCAGCCGTTCGACGGGCGTGCCCGCGATCCGGGTGAGCGCCGCGCCGAGGCGGGCCTGGTCGACGGGCGTGCCCAGCGGGGCGCCCGCGCGGACCCGGGGCGCGGACGGGCCGCGGGGGGCGCTCCGGGGGGCGCTTGCCAGGGCGCGCACCGCATGGAGTGCGCCCCTCGCGCCCCCCGTGTTCGCCGGGGCGCCCGCACGGTGGTGCCGTCCGTCGGCGTGCAGCAGAACACCGGGTGCGAAGGGACGCAGCACGAGCGCGTCGAGCCCCGGAGTCCGGCCCAGTTCGGGATACGCGGTGGACAGCAGCTGCCCGATCCGGTCGAGCCGGAAGCCGTCCACCTTCTCCGTCGTCATACGGCCGCCCACCCAGGGGGCGGCATCGAGGACCACGGTCCTCACTCCTGCGCTGGTCAACCGGTGCGCGGCCGAGAGTCCGGCGACCCCGGCTCCCACCACCACAACGTCAGCCTGGTACGCGGGCTCAAGCACGTGCCCCTCCTCGAGGTTGCGCGGCCGGCGGGAGCGTACTGCTCCCAACTGGCTCCGGGAATACCCGAGTTCGGGTCGAGGTTAGGGCCGCGACCGGCCCGGGGGAGTCGCGCATGCACAGGGCACGGACGCACGGCGGTCGCATGCGGCCCCAGACGGTCGCACACGGCCGCGAGGCGGGGCGCGGCGGTCACAGAGCAGCCCTGATCGCCCCCTCGATCTCCGGGAACGCAAAGGTGAACCCCGACTCCAGCAGCCGCATCGGCAGCACCCGTTGGCTGCCCAGAACGTCCCCGGCCATCTCGCCCAGCGCGGCCCGCAGCACGGGCGCGGGGACCGTGAACGCCGTCGGCCTGCGCAGCACGCGTCCCATCGCCTCGGTGATCTCACGGTTCGTCAGCGGCTGCGGCGCGGTCAGGTTGAACGGCCCGGACAGACCGTCGGTGTCGATGAGATGGCGGATCGCGGCCACCTCGTCGTGCAGTGAGACGAACGACCAGTACTGCCGCCCGTCGCCCATGCGTCCGCCCAGTCCGGCCTTCACGAGGGGGAACAGCCGTCCCCACGCCCCGCCCTCGCGGGCAACCACCAGCCCGGTGCGCGCGAACGCCGTCCGTACGCCCGCCTTCCGCGCGGGCGCCGCGGCAGCCTCCCACTCCACGCACACCGTGGGCAGGAAGCCGTCCCCGGGTGGCGCGTCCTCGTCCACGGCCCGGTCGCCGGTCTCCCCGTAGATGCCGATCGCGCTGCCGTTCACGAAGACGCGCGGCGGGACGTCGAGGGAGGCCACGGCCTCGGCGAGGGTCGCCGTACCGAGCACCCGGCTGCTGCGGATCCGCGCCTTGTACGCGTCCGTCCAGCGGCGCGAGCCGACCCCCGCCCCGGCCAGGTTGACCACGGCGTCGCAGCCGGCAAGCCCGGCCGTGTCGACATATCGGCGTTCCGGGTCCCAGCGGACCTCGTCCTCGGCCCGGGGCGCACGGCGCACCAGGCGCACCACCGCGTGCCCGTCGGCCGTCAGGGACCGGACCAGCGCGCCGCCGATGAGACCAGACGCACCGGCCACCGCGATTCGGGAACGTTCCATGACTCCATCCTGCCCGGTTGCCACGGAAAACCCCATGCGGGACCCTCACGTCCCCGCCGTAGGCTGGCCGCCATGCCGGTTCCGTACATACGTCACGCCACCCCTGAGGACGAGGAGACGCTCGGTCGCCTCGACCGCGCCACGTGGTCCACCCTGCACTCCGTCCAGCCGCCTCCCCGGCCGCCGTACCCGCCCTTCTACACCGAGCGGTTCGGGCCGCGGGACCACCTCGTCGCCGAGCTGGGCGGCGAGGTCGTCGGGTATCTCCGGCTGGGCTTCCCGACGTCCCTGGCGTGCAACGCCCACGTCCGGCAGGTCCAGGGTCTCGCCGTCTCCGACGAGGCGCGCGGCGCCGGGGTGGGGCGCGAACTGGTGCGGGCCGCGGTGCGGGAGGCCACGCGGCTGGGGGCCCGGCGCCTCACCCTGCGCGTCCTGGGCCACAACACCGCCGCCCGCAAGCTCTACGAGTCCGAGGGGTTCGTGGTGGAGGGCGTCCTGCCCGAGGAGTTCCTGCTGGACGGCGAGTACGTCGACGACGTGCTCATGGGACGCGCCCTCTGACCTGGTCGGCCGCGGCCGACCAGGTCAGAGGGCGCGATCTGCGCACGACCGGCCGCAGCGCGGCCCCCACCGCCACGGCCGCCGCCGCCACGAAACCGGCGAGCACCCGGCCGCGCCCGCCGGATTCGCCCGCGGGCGCGGCGGCGAGGGCCGACGGGGAGAGCGGCGCGAGGACGGCGGCGGCCCGTCGGAACACCTGGGCCACGGAGATCACCCGCACGCCGGTCCCGCTCAGGACGTGACCAGGTCACCCGTGTTCACCGGGGCCGTCGCGTCCGCCGCCCGCCGGGCGTCGGGGGCGACCTCGGCCGCCGTCAGGACGTAGCCGGTCTCGTCGTCGGAGGTGGAGCGGGCGAAGACGACGCCGTAGACCCTGCCGTCGGTGGTCAGCAGGGGGCCGCCGGAGTTGCCGGGGCGGACGGTGGACCGGATCGAGTAGATCTCGCGGGTGACCATCGCGTTGTTGTAGATGTTCTGCCCCTTGGCCCGGATCCGGCCCGCGACCGTCGCCGCCTGCAGATTCAGGTCGCCGTCCTGCGGATACCCCGCGACGACCGCGGAGTCGCCGCGCTCGGCCTTGCCGTCGAAGCGCAGCACGGGCGCCCGCAGGTCCGGGACGTACAGCACCGCCACGTCCTTGTCGGGGTCGAAGAGCACCACCCGCGCCTCGTACGACCGCCCGACGCCCCCGATCCGCACGTTCGGCCGGTCGATGCCGGCCACCACGTGCGCGTTGGTCATCACGTGCCGGTCCGCGTACACGAAGCCGCTGCCCTCGCGGCCCTGGTCGCCGGAGACCCCCTCGATCTTCACCGTGCTGGTCTTGGCGGCGTTCGTGGCACTCGCCGTGACGCTGTCGCCGGTGGGCTTGGCGACCTCGGCCGTCGACTCGTTCTCGAACGGGTTGAAGACCTGCGGGAAACCCGCCTCGGTGAGCGCGGACGTGGCTCGGGAGAACCAGGTGGGCGTCGTGTCCGGCATGGTGTCCTGCACCGCGCCCAGCAGCACGGAGTCCCGGATGGCCGTGGTGACCAGCGGGGACGAGGACACGCCCAGCACGCTCGCGGCCACCCAGGCCACGATCAGCACGGCCACCGAGTTCGCGGCGGCCCCGCCCACGCCGTCGGCCACCCTGAGCGGTCCGCCGTCCAGTTCGCGCCGCAGCTTCAGGGCCAGCCGCCCCGCCAGCTCGTGCCCGACCACGCCCGGCACCAGCACGGTCAGCACCGCCGTCACCGTGGCCGCGGTGGTCCCCGGCGTGGCCAGGTCCATCATCCAGGGCAGCACCCACACGCCGACGACCGCGCCGCCCACGAACCCGGCCAGCGAGACACAGCCGGCCACCAGCCCACGCCGGTAGCCGGAAGCCGCGTAGGCCAGGACGGCCAGCAACAGCAGGATGTCGAGCAGGTCCACGGAGCCGCCTTTCTCTCGGACCCCTCAGGGGGCGTCTCCTAGTACGCGCCGGACGGGCCCAGTGATCAGCCAACCGCGCGCGGCCCCCGGAACCGGCCACACGTGCGTCCACCCGGGAAAACGTCGTGGACCAGGACGATGGTTCCACCGGGTGGCACAGCCCACATCGCGGACGGAGCGGATCAGGCCGACAGTGGGTCCATGCGTGTCTTCCGAAGAGCGCGGGGGGCGCGGAAACGGCGGGCGGTACGAATACCCGGCGCCGTGGTCGTGCTGCTGGCCTGTCTGCCCGTGATCGCCGCCGTGGGCGCGCTCGCCCTGTCCGCGAGCGACGCCGACCGAGACGGTGAGGCGGCGGCGCGGCAGGCCGTCGCGGCCCGGCCCGAAAGCCGGCACACCGCGGCCAGACCGCGGATCGTGCCGCGGTCGGCCTGGGCCGGCGACGACGCCCGCGACCGGCCGCCCCCGCGCTACGACGACAAGGTCGTCGCCGTCTTCGTCCACCACACCGACTCGCCCAACGGCTACGCCTGCGCCGACGTGCCCCGCATCATCCGCTACCTCGCGGCGGGCCAGACCGGCGCCCGCCAGTGGGACGACATCGGCTACAACTTCCTCGTCGACCGCTGCGGCACCATCTACGAGGGCCGTGCGGGCGGCATCGACCGCCCCGTCACGGGAGCCCACACACAGGGCTTCAACCACCGCACGTCGGGCATCGCAGCCCTGGGCACCTTCACGGCCGGAGTGCCCGTGCCCCGGGCCATGACCGACGCGATCGCCGCGCTGGCCGCCTGGAAACTGGGCCTGACGGGCGTCGACCCGCGCTCCCGGGTGAAGCTGGTCTCCAGCAACAGTCACAGCCGGTTCGCGTCCGGTACCTCCGCCACCCTGCCCACCCTCGCGGGCCACGACGACGGCTACATGACCAGCTGCCCCGGCGCGGCCCTCAGCGCCCGGCTGCCGGAGATCAGGGAGCGGGCGGCGCGGCTCCAGGGCCGAAGATGAGCCGACGGGGCGTACGGCCGCGCGGGCGGGGGCCCGCCCGTGCTCGGCCCGGGCCCCCGGCCGGCAGGTCCACAGGAACGCCACAGCCGGTACGCAGACCACTCAGATCCCCGCGATCTACGGTCGTCACCAGAAGCCGACCGGAGGTGGGGATCATGAGCAGCAGTCGTAACGAGTCCACGCAACGGACCGCGGGCTGGAGCAGGGCCGTACGCGGCCCCTGGACGGTGGTCTGCGCCGTCGCGACGGTCATTCTGGGCCCGGCCGCCGTCACGGCGTCCGCACTGGACCAGGCCAACGCGGCACCGCTGCACCACGCGGTGAAGGCCGACCAGAAGCAGGCGTACATCCCGACGGACCCGAGCCGCCGACGGGCCGCGGCCTGACGCCCTTCGAGGGCGCTGTGGTGAGTCAGGCTCTGAAGCGCTCCCACAGCTTGGGGAAGCGTTCCGCGAGTACGCGGTCGTGCTCGAAGTCGACGGGCGTGCCCTCCGGTTCGGTGGGCGGGGGGAGGATGCCGAGGTCGGGGGCGACGGTGCCGGTGAGCTGTTCGTAGGCCTCGTCGGCCGCGTAGCCGAGATCCTCGCCGTCGCCGTCGATCTCCTCGTCGAAGTCGTCCAGCAGGCCGGCGAGGGAGTCGGCGTCGTGCACGGCGGCCTCGTACACCTCCCGGCCCTGGCCGATCAGCCAGCACCGGAAGAAGTCGAAGGCGTCGTCGCTCGCTCCGTCCAGCAGGACCGCGGCGGCACCCCAAAGGTCCCAGGTGTAGGCGCGGTTGTAGCGGGCCTCGAAGTGACGGGCGAAGTCGAGGACCACCTCGGGGTCGAACTGGAGCAGCCGGTCCACGAGGAGGTCGGCCTGGTCCTCCGGGTCGCCCCCGGCGGCATCGCGGGTGGCGTCCACCAGCTCCCAGAACTCCGTCTCGTCCATCACGGGACAAGCATCAGCCCTGGACGGGTGGGGCGCACGTGGAGTGCGGCGGATTGTTATGTCCCGTACAGCCCGGCCAGCCGCAGCGCGTCGCCCGCGAAGCGCGCCCGCAGCCGCTCCGGCGCCAGCACCTCCACCTCCGGTCCGAGCGCGGTGAGCTGGGTGTGGGCGACCTCCTCGGACTCCACCGCCAGGGTCACCGTCACCCGCCCCTCGGCGTCCGGGTCGCCCGCGGACCCCAGCGCCTCCCGGGCGGTCGGTGGATCGACGGCGTACGGCAGTCTCCGCACCCCCTCCTTCGACAGTCGCACCTCGACCTCGGCCCGCAGGATCGAGCGCGCGAACTGCTCCGCCCGCTCCGCCCAGAAGTCCGGCAGGTCGAAGTCCTCCGCCCGTTCGAAGCGTTCCCCCGCCGCCTCCACCGCCGTGAACCGGTCGATGCGGTACACCCGGAAGGAACCACCGTCCGCCACCCGTGCGCACAGATACCAGACCCCGGCCTTCAGGACGAGACCGTACGGTTCGAGCTCGCGCCCCACCTCGGCCTCCCGGCTCCGGTAGCGCGCGGTGATCCGCCGGTCGTCCCACACCGCCTCCGCGACGGCGGGCAGCAGTCCGGGCGTCTCGGGCTCCTGGAACCAGCTCGGCGCGTCCAGGTGGAAGCGCTGGGCAGCCGTCCGGGAGGCGTCCCGCAGGGAGGGCAGCAGGGCCGCGGACACCTTGAGGCGGGCCGCGGAGGCGGTGTCCCCCAGCCCCATCTCGCGCAGCGCTCCCGGCACGCCGCTGAGGAACAGCGCCTCGGCCTCGCTCCGGGCGAGCCCGGTCAGCCGGGTGCGGTAGCCGCCGACGAGCCGGTACCCGCCGGCCCGCCCCCGGTCGGCGTACACCGGGATCCCCGCCTCCGACAGCGCCTGCGCGTCGCGCGTGACCGTCCGCTCGGACACCTCCAGCTCCCGCGCCAGCTCGGCGGCGGTCATGGAGGGCCGGGACTGGAGCAGCAGCACCATCTTGATCAGCCGGGCAGCACGCATACGGCCATGATGCCGGGGCCCACCGACAACGAAGGGGCACGGCAGCCGCCGTACCCCTTCGTGGAACCCCTGGTCCCGCCGCAGGCCTTACAGGCCGTAGCGCTCCCGGGCCTCCTTGACCGCCGAGGCCTTGACCTCGCCGCGGCGGGCGAGCTGGGCCAGCGCGGCGACGACGATCGACTGGGCGTCGACGCCGAAGTGGCGGCGGGCGGCGTCACGGGTGTCGGAGAGGCCGAAGCCGTCCGCGCCCAGCGACGAGTAGTCCTGCTCGACCCACTGCGCGATCTGGTCCGGGACCTGGCGCATGTAGTCGGAGACCGCGAGGACCGGGCCCTCGGCGCCGGCCAGCGCCTGACGGACGTACGGCACGCGCTCCTCGCCGCGCAGCAGGGCCGCGTCGGCGTCCAGCGCGTCCCGGCGCAGCTCGGTCCAGGAGGTCGCCGACCAGACGTCGGCCGCGACGCCCCACTCCTCGGCGAGCAGCTTCTGTGCCGCGAGCGTCCAGTGGATCGCCGTGCCGGAACCGAGGAGCTGGAGGCGCGGGGCGTTGGCCACCGGGGACAGCCCGGCCGACTCCGCCGTGTTGAAGCGGTACAGGCCCTTGACGATGCCCTCGTCGAGACCGGGCGTGGACGGCTTGGCCGGCTGCGGCATCGGCTCGTTGTACACGGTGAGGTAGTAGAAGACGTTCTGGTCCTCGCCCGGCGCGGCCTCGCCGTACATACGGCGCAGACCGTCCTTGACGATCGTCGCCACCTCGTAGGCGAACGCGGGGTCGTAGCTCAGCGCGGCCGGGTTGGTCGCGGCGATGACGGGGGAGTGGCCGTCGGCGTGCTGGAGGCCCTCGCCCGTCAGCGTCGTACGGCCGGCCGTGGCACCGACGAGGAAGCCGCGGCCGAGCTGGTCGCCGAGCTGCCACATCTGGTCGGCCGTGCGCTGCCAGCCGAACATCGAGTAGAAGATGTAGAACGGGATCATCGCCTCACCGTGCGTGGAGTACGCGGTGGACGCGGCGATGAAGTCGGCCATCGAACCGGCCTCGGTGATCCCCTCGTTGAGGATCTGCCCGTTCTTGGCCTCCTTGTAGTACATCAGCTGGTCACGGTCGACCGGCTCGTACGTCTGCCCCTTCGGCGAGTAGATGCCGAGGGAGGGAAAGAGGCTCTCCATGCCGAAGGTGCGCGCCTCGTCGGGGACGATCGGCACCCAGCGCTTGCCACTCTCCTTGTCGCGGACCAGGTCCTTGACCAGGCGGACGAACGCCATGGTCGTGGCGATGTTCTGGCTGCCGGAACCCTTGTCGAAGGAGGTGAACGCCTTCTCCGCCGGGGCGGGCAACGGGGCCAGGGCATGCGTACGGCGGGCGGGGGCCGGGCCGCCGAGGGTCGCGCGGCGCTCCTGGAGGTAGCGGACCTCGGGGGAGTCGGCGCCGGGGTGGCCGTAGGGCACGACCCCGTCGACGAACTGGCTGTCGGAGATGGGAAGTTCGAGAAGGTCACGCATCGTCTTGAACTCGTCCACCGAGAGCTTCTTCATCTGGTGGTTGGCGTTCTTCGACGCGAAGCCCTCGCCGAGGGTGTGGCCCTTGACGGTCTGGGCCAGGATGACGGTCGGCGCGCCCTTGTGCTCGACGGCCGCCTTGTAGGCCGCGTAGACCTTCCGCGCCTCGTGGCCACCGCGGGAGAGGTGGAAGCACTCGAGGATCTTGTCGTCGCTCAGCAGCTTCGCCATCTCGACGAGCGCCGGGTCGGCGCCGAAGAAGTCCTGACGGATGTAGGCGGCGTCGCGGGTCTGGTACGTCTGGACCTGGGCGTCGGGTACCTGGCGCAGGCGGCGGACGAGCGCGCCCGTGGTGTCGAGCTGGAACAGCTCGTCCCAGGCGTTGCCCCACAGCGACTTGACGACGTTCCAGCCGGCGCCGCGGAACTGGGCCTCCAGCTCCTGCACGATCTTGAAGTTGGCGCGGACCGGGCCGTCGAGGCGCTGCAGGTTGCAGTTGATGACGAAGGTCAGGTTGTCCAGACCCTCGCGCGCGGCCAGGGCGAGTGCCGCGGTCGACTCGGGCTCGTCCATCTCGCCGTCGCCCAGGAAGGCCCACACGTGGGACGCGGAGACGTCCTTGATGTCGCGGTTGGTCAGATAGCGGTTGAAGCGCGCCTGGTAGATCGCCGACAGCGGGCCGAGGCCCATCGAGACGGTCGGGAACTCCCACAGCCAGGGCAGCCGGCGGGGGTGCGGGTACGACGGGAGGCCGTTGCCGCCCGCCTCCTGGCGGAAGTTGTCGAGGTGCTGCTCGGTCAGCCGGCCGTCGAGGAAGGCGCGGGCGTAGATGCCGGGGGAGGCGTGGCCCTGGATGTAGAGCTGGTCGCCCGAACCGTCGGCCTCCTTGCCCTTGAAGAAGTGGTTGAAGCCGGTCTCGTACAGCCAGGCCGCGGAGGCGAAGGTGGCGATGTGGCCGCCGACGCCGTGTTTCGCGCCCCGGGTGACCATCGCGGCCGCGTTCCAGCGGTTCCACGCGGTGATCCGGCGCTCCATCGCCTCGTCACCGGGCGCGGACGGCTCGGCGGCGGTCGGGATGGAGTTGACGTAGTCGGTCTCGAGCAGCTTGGGCAGCGCGATGCCGTTGCCCTCGGCGCGCTCCAGCGTGCGGCGCATCAGGTACGCGGCACGGTGCGGCCCGGCCGCCTTGGTGACGGCGTCCAGGGAGGCCTGCCATTCGGCGGTCTCCTCGGGGTCGCGGTCCGGGAGCTGGTCGAGCTCGCTCGGCTGGATGGCGTTGGGGTCGGTCATGTCGCCGCCTTCCTCAGTCGAAGGGGTTCCCTGTGGGGTTTTGGGGGTGCCCTTTGTCTTTGGCAGGACAGGGCGTGGGCTCTGGTAGGAGTCCGTCGGTGACTGTAACTCGCTGATCGATGATCGATCAAAGGGTTGAGGGGCAAAACCTCTTGATCACGAGAAAGTCGGCACGCGGTGCCTCGGCCGAAGGCACGGGGTGTCGTGTCTTCGGGCCGGGTTCTCCGAGGCTCTTTGGACCGTTTTCGCAGGTGAGCGTGGGGGCGCTCGGCTGTCGCGAGGTGGTCGTAGGACCGCCGGAGGACCGCTGAAGGACGGCCCGTGGACCGCCGTAGGAGCGCTGGAGGACCGCCGTAGGGTCGTCGCAAACCGTCGTACGGTGGCCGCGGGGTCGTTCCGAAGGCCGCACTGCAGTGGGCGCGAACCGTCCTGTAGTGGGCGCGAACCGCCCCGCAGTCGTCGCGAACCGTCCCGGAGCAGTCGGCGCGGAGCCGTCTCAGGGTCGCGGGGCGCAGCCCAGGACGTGCGCCTTCACGATCTCGGCGATCCGCGGATCCCGCCGCCGGAACGCGGCCACCAGCTCCTCGTGCTCCTCCGCGTACGACTGCTGCACCGTCCCCAGCCAGCGGATGGACAGCGCAGTGAACACCTCGATGCCGAGGCCCTCCCAGGTGTGCAGCAGCACCGAGTTGCCGGCCGCCCGCACCAGCTCCCGGTGGAAGCCCACCGTGTGCCGCACCTGGCCCGTCCCGTCCGCCCTGCGGTCCGCCTCGTACAGGGCCGCGACGTGCGGTTCCAGGGCCGAGCAGTCCTCCGCGAGACCAGCCGCCGCCAGCTCCGCCGCGATCGCCTCGAGGCCGGCCCGGACCGGGTAGCTCTCCTCCAGGTCGGCGGCGGTCAGGTTCCGCACCCGTACGCCCTTGTTCGGCGCCGACTCGATCAGCCGCAGCGACTCCAGCTCGCGCAGCGCCTCCCGCACCGGGGTCTGGCTGACCTCCAGCTCGGTGGCGATCCGGCGTTCGACGATCCGCTCGCCCGGCTTCCAGCGCCCGCTGACGATCCCCTCCACGATGTGCTCGCGGATCTGCTCGCGCAGCGAGTGGACGACGGGCGCGGTCATGAGTGCTCCTTAGGGAGGGGCCGCCCATCGGCCCCTGGGGCGTTTGACGTTTAGACAATAAGGCCGGGGGCCTGTCCGGGAGAGGCGCACGGGGGCGCTTTCATGCAGGTGAGACGAGACTTACACGCCTGTCACGGCGGCGTTTCCCGTAAAGCCCCGTACCGGGTCCGGCCCGGAGCCGTCACCGCCGTGTCACCGCGCGAACCCGCGGGGCCGCGGATGTGTCGTGGTCGGCGAGGGGGCTCGCTCGGAGGCGCCCCCGGGAACGGCGGGGGACGGCATGGACATCGGGGGACGGACCGGAAGGCGGTGGCGGTCCGCCGCGGCCGCGGTGGGTGTGGTGGCGGTGCTCGTGGGCGTCGCCGGGTGCCGGCAGATGCCCACCCGCGCGCAGCCGGAGCCGAGCGCGTCGTACCAGGTCAGGGGCGGGGACGACAACTTTGTCGCCGGAGTCGACGCGCGGCCCGGTGAGCTCACCGTGCGGGTCGGGGCGCTGGTGGGACCGGAACGGCCGGACAGGGTCCCGGCAGCATCGGACGGGGCGTCGGCACCACGGTAGCGCCGCCGGAACGGCGATGCCCCCGCCCGGAGTTCCGGACGCTGTTGGTAAATCCGCCCCGCTGGATCTCATCCGGCGGGGCGGAGTGCTGCGAAGGGTGAGACGCGGGTGCGGGCGAGGGGTCTGCCGGTGAGCCAGGCATCGATGCGGGCGAGGTTGATGGCGGCGCCGGTGAAGTGGTGTTGCAGTCGGGTCTTTGCGAGACCGCGGTAGCGGGATCTGCGCAGGCCGAAGGCTTGGACGCCTTGGGAGATGCTGCCCTCGACGCCGGCGCGGTGTCCGTAGCGGCGGCGCCAGTGGTCGGTGTCCTGCTCGGTGCGGGCCTGCTGAAGAATCTCGTGCTCGGCTTTCGGCCGCAGGGTCAGGTTGCGGCCGGTTCCGGCGTTGGTGCAGGACGTTCGCAGTTCGCAGGGGCCGCAGTGCCGTTCGGCGAAGCGGACGCGGGTGACCGGGGTGCCTCGGTGGCTGCGGGTGTCTCGCCACGAAACGCTGATGTGGCCACCAGGACAGACGGCGTGGCGCTGGTCCCAGTCGATGGTGAAGCGGGTGCTGTCGAAGAAGCCGCCGGTCACCTGGTGCCGGTTGGTGTTCTTCCCCACCGGTCCGACGAGGTCGATGCTGTGATCGCGGCGGGCGTGGTGGATCTGCTCGGCATCCACGTATCCGGCGTCCACCAGGTGTTCGTCCGGCACCAGTCCGCGTTCAGCCAGGGCGGTGTGGATGTCCTCCAGCACCGCGCCGTCGGTCACTGGTGCCGGGGTGGTGTGGATGTGGGTGATCAGGTGCGGGGCGTCGGGCTCGCAGGTCTCGCTGAGATGAACCTTGTATCCGGACCAGCCCAGATCCCGCTTCGCCCCGGTCCTGGCCTCGGGCTCGTGCGGGGTGCGTAAGCGGATCAGACCGGGCGGGGTGTTCTTCGGCTCCCGCCAGCGCACGGCCCCCTCGGCCTGGTGGAACTGCTGCACCCAGGTCTGACGCAGGAACTCCACCGCGGGCAGATGCCGCAGGCCGGGCGGTGCCGACGCCGACCAGGCGGCTTGGAGCAGCACCATGCCGTCGGCCCCGCACTGGTCGCCGTGCTCGACGCGGGCGGCCCACCGGGAGGGGAAACGGCTGTCCTCCGGCCGGGCCGAGTACCGGTCGAACCACTCCGGCGCCGCCACGGTCACCAGCCAGTCCCCGGCCGCCTCGGCGATCTGGTTCAGTGCCGTGCGCAGCGTCTCGACCACGAACTCCAGCCGGCTCAGGTCCCTGGTCACGGCCAGTACATGAGTGGCGTCCGTGCGCTGCCGCTTGCCCGCCGTGACCAGCCCCGCTTCCCCGGCGGCGGTCAGTACCGCGTCGAACACCGCCCGGCCCGCATCCGACTCGGCTAGCCGGGCCCGGAACTCACTGAGCACGGAGAAGTCGAACCCCGTGTCGGCCAGCTCCAGCGACAGGGCGTACTTCCAGTCCAGACGCGAGCGCACCGCGTGCGCGGCCTGCCGGTCGGTCAGCCCCTCCGCGAACTGCAACACCGACACCAGCGCCAGCCGGGCCGGTGACACCGCCGGACGCCCTCGCACCGGGAACAGCTCCTCGAAATCGACGTCGGCGAAGACCGGCCCGAGCGCATCCCGTACCCGCATCACCAGACAGCCCTTCGGGAACACCGCACGCGCCAACCGCACGGTCTCCTCAGGGATCTCCGCCAACTCCACCCCACGCAACGACACGAACCCACCCCAGAAACACGACGACGGCCTGCACAACCCCAACGGGGTCACACAGGCCGTCGTCACGCAAACCCCGGATTTACCAACAGCGTCCGGAGTTCCGGACGGGGGCACGCTACGGCTCGTGGAACCTACAGGCCGAGCTCGACCTCGAACTCGCCGGCCTCCAGGATCGCCTTGACCGCGGTCAGGTAGCGGGCCGCGTCGGCGCCGTCCACCAGACGGTGGTCGTAGGACAGCGTCAGGTAGGTCATGTCGCGAACGCCGATGACCGTGCCCTCCTCCGTCTCGATGACGGCCGGGCGCTTGACCGTGGCGCCGATGCCCAGGATCGCGACCTGGTTCGGCGGCACGATGATCGTGTCGAAGAGCGCGCCGCGTGAACCGGTGTTGGAGATGGTGAAGGTCGCGCCGGACAGCTCGTCCGGGGTGATCTTGTTCGCCCGGACCTTGCCCGCCAGATCGGCGGTGGCCTTGGCGATACCGGCGATGTTCAGGTCGCCCGCGTGCTTGATGACCGGGGTCATCAGGCCCTTCTCGGAGTCCACCGCGATACCGATGCTCTCGGTGTCGAAGTAGGTGATCGTGCCCTCGTCCACGTTGATCCGGGCGTTGACGGCCGGGTGGGCCTTCAGCGCCTGGGCCGCCGCCTTCACGAAGAACGGCATCGGGGAGAGCTTGACGCCCTCACGGGCCGCGAAGGAGTCCTTCGCCTGCGCGCGGAGCTTCATGAGGCGGGTGATGTCGACCTCGACGACCGAGGACAGCTGCGCCTGCTCGTGCAGTGCCTTGACCATGTTGTCGCCGATGACCTTGCGGATGCGCGGCATCTTGACGGTCTGGCCGCGCAGCGGCGAGGCCTCCAGGGTCGGCGCCTTCCTGGCGGCCGGAGCAGCCGCGGCCGGAGCCGGAGCGGCGGCGGCCTTCGCGGCCTCGGCGGCGGCGATGACGTCCTGCTTGCGGATACGGCCGCCGACACCGGTGCCCTTGACGCCGGCCAGGTCGACGCCGTTCTCGGCGGCGAGCTTGCGCACCAGCGGGGTTACGTAGGCGCCGTCGTCACCCGAGGTCGCGGCGGGCGCCGGAGCCGGGGTGACCGGGGCGGGCGCGGGCGCCGGAGCGGCCGGGGCCGGGTCGGGAGCCGGGGTGACCTGCTGCTGCGGTGCCGGAGCCGTGGGCGCCTGCGGTGCCGGAGCCGGAGCCGCGGGGGCGGCCGGCGCGGGAGCGGGCGCCGGGGCCTGAGCGGCCGGAGCGGGGGCGGCGGGGGCCGGAGCCGGGGCGGCGGGAGCCGGAGCGGCCGCCGGAGCGGCACCCGGGGCGCCGATCACGGCCAGCTTGGCGCCGACCTCGGCCGTCTCGTCCTCGCCGACCGTGATCTCGAGCAGCACACCGGAGGTGGGCGCCGGGATCTCGGTGTCGACCTTGTCCGTGGAGACCTCGAGCAGCGGCTCGTCGGCCTCGACGGAGTCGCCGACCTCCTTCAGCCACCGGGTGACGGTGCCCTCGGTGACGGACTCGCCGAGCGCGGGCAGGACGACGTCCGTGCCCTCGGCGGAGCCGCCGCCGGACGCGGCCTCGGCGGTGGGAGCCGGGGCCGGAGCCGCCTGCTCGGTGGACGGCTGGACGGCCGGAGTCGGCTCGGGGGCCGGAGGGGCCACCTCCTCGGCGGCCGGGGCCTGGGTGGCAGCGGGTGCGCCGGTGCCGTCGTCGATGACGGCCAGCTCGGCGCCGACCTCGACAGTCTCGTCCTCGGCGACCTTGATGGAGGCCAGGACGCCGGCTGCGGGAGAGGGGATCTCGGTGTCGACCTTGTCGGTCGACACCTCGAGCAGCGGCTCGTCGGCCTCGACGCGCTCGCCCTCTGCCTTCAGCCAGCGGGTGACAGTGCCCTCGGTGACGCTCTCACCGAGCGCCGGAAGGGTTACGGAAACCGCCATGGTTTCGGTTGCTCCTTACGGAAGTGCGGAAGTCTGTGTCGTCGCGTGGAATCGCGCGTCCGTTGACCGAAGGCTCAGTCGTGGGAGTGGAGCGGCTTGCCGGCCAGGGCCAGGTGGGCCTCGCCGAGCGCCTCGCTCTGCGTCGGGTGGGCGTGGATGAGCTGGGCGACCTCGGCGGGCAGCGCTTCCCAGTTGTAGATCAGCTGGGCCTCGCCGACCTGCTCGCCCATGCGGTCGCCGACCATGTGGACGCCGACCACGGCACCGTCCTTCACCTGGACGAGCTTGATCTCGCCGGAGGTGTTGAGGATCTTGCTCTTGCCGTTGCCCGCGAGGTTGTACTTGAGAGCGACGACCTTGTCCGCGCCGTAGATCTCCTTGGCCTTGGCCTCGGTGATCCCCACGGAGGCGACCTCGGGGTGGCAGTACGTCACCCGGGGGACACCGTCGTAGTCGATCGGAACGGTCTTCAGACCGGCCAGGCGCTCCGCCACCAGGATGCCCTCGGCGAAGCCGACGTGCGCGAGCTGGAGCGTCGGGACCAGGTCACCGACGGCGGAGACGGTCGGGACGTTCGTCCGCATGTACTCGTCGACCAGGACGTAGCCGCGGTCCATCGCGACGCCCTGCTCCTCGTAGCCCAGGCCCTGGGAGACCGGGCCGCGGCCGACGGCGACGAGGAGGAGCTCCGCCTCGAACTCCTTGCCGTCGGCGAGGGTGACCTTGACGCCGTCCTGGGTGTACTCGGCCTTCGAGAAGAAGGTGCCCAGGTTGAACTTGATGCCGCGCTTGCGGAACGCGCGCTCAAGAAGCTTGGAGGAGTTCTCGTCCTCGAGCGGGGCGAGGTGCTTCAGCCCCTCGATGATCGTGATGTCCGTACCGAAGGACTTCCAGGCGGAGGCGAACTCGACGCCGATGACGCCGCCGCCGAGGACGATCGCCGACTTCGGCACGCGGTCCAGGACGAGGGCGTGGTCCGAGGAGATGACGCGGTTGCCGTCGATCTCCAGGCCCGGCAGCGACTTCGGCACGGAGCCGGTCGCGAGCAGGACGTGGCGGCCCTGGATCCGCTGGCCGTTCACGTCGACGGAGGTCGGGGAGGACAGGCGGCCCTCACCCTCGATGTACGTCACCTTGCGGGAGGCGATGAGTCCCTGCAGGCCCTTGTACAGGCCGGCGATCACGCCGTCCTTGTACTTGTGGACGGCGGGTACGTCGATGCCCTCGAAGGTGGCCTTGACGCCGAACTGCTCGCTCTCGCGGGCCTGGTCGGCGATCTCGCCCGCGTGCAGCAGGGCCTTGGTGGGGATGCATCCCCGGTGCAGGCAGGTGCCGCCGACCTTGTCCTTCTCGATCAGGGCGACGTCCAGGCCCAGCTGCGCCCCGCGCAGGGCCGCGGCGTAACCACCGCTACCACCGCCGAGGATCACTAGGTCGAAAACGGTGCTGGCGTCGTTCGCCACGTCACGTCCTCCATGCTGTGCGCCGTACGCCGGTCGACGACGACCGGGCGGCGGCTGGTGTCCGGCCGCTCTTTCTTCGGCCCTGTGGTGGGGCCCTGTCCTGCCGAGCCCCATCTTCGCACTTGTCAGGGGTGGACGAGACGCCGGGATGGTGTGTGAGACGTCCCACGTCCGCCGGGGACCGACCGAACGGGCGGCGGGGCCTCGCGCTACCCGCGTGCGAGGCCCCGCCGTCACCGTCGGTTCAGCCCAGGTCGCCGGCCGCGGTCAGCTCGGCCAGCCGCACCAGCGTCCGCACCGCGCTGCCGGTACCGCCCTTGGGCGTGTAACCGAACGGTCCGCCCTCGTTGTAGGCCGGCCCCGCGATGTCCAGGTGCGCCCAGGTGATCCCCTCACCCACGAACTCGCGCAGGAACAGCCCGGCGACCAGGCCGCCGCCCATCCGCTCACCCATGTTGGCGATGTCGGCGGTGGGGGAGTCCATGCCCTTGCGCAGGTGCTCCGGCAGCGGCATCGGCCACGCCGGCTCCCCGACCTCCTCCGCGGCCTCGAGGACCGTGGAGCGGAACGCGTCGTCGTTCGCCATGATCCCGAACGTACGGCTGCCCAGCGCCAGCACCATCGCACCGGTCAGGGTCGCGACGTCCACGATCGCGTCCGGCACCTCCTGAGAGGCGGCCCACAGCGCGTCCGCGAGGACCAGGCGGCCCTCGGCGTCGGTGTTCAGCACCTCCACCGTCTTGCCGCTGTACATGCGCAGCACGTCACCCGGCCGGGTCGCGGAACCCGACGGCATGTTCTCGGCCAGCGCCAGCCAGCCGGTCACGTTGACCTCCAGGCCGAGGCGGGCGGCGGCTACGACCGCGGCGAACACGGCGGCCGCGCCGCTCATGTCGCACTTCATCGTCTCGTTGTGACCGGCCGGCTTGAGGGAGATGCCGCCCGAGTCGTAGGTGATGCCCTTGCCCACGAAGGCGAGGTGCTTGGCCGCCTTGGAGTGCGTGTACGACAGCTTCACCAGGCGGGGAGCCGCGGCGGAGCCCACGCCGACGCCGAGGATGCCGCCGTAGCCGCCCTTCTCCAGCGCCTTCTCGTCGAGCACCTGCACCTTGATGCCGTGCTCCTTGGCCGCGGCCTGCGCCAGGGCGGCGAACGACTGCGGGTTCAGGTCGTTCGGCGGCATGTTGATCAGGTCGCGGGCGCGGTTCAGCTCCTGGGACACGGCGGTGGCGCGCTCGACCGCGGCCTTGTACGCCTTGTCGCGGGGCTTGCCGCCGAGCAGGGTCACCTCGGCGAGCGGGGCCTTGCCGTTCTTGGCCTTGGCGTCCTTGCCGTTGTCGGCGGCGCCCTTGTAGGTGTCGAAGGAGTACGCGCCGAGCAGCGCGCCCTCGGCGACCGCGCCGGCGTCGGCGGCGTCCGTGAGCGGCAGGGCGAAGGCGGCCTTCTTGGCGCCGAAGAGGGCACGGGCCGCGGCACCGGCCGCGCGCCGCAGCGCCTCGGCACCGTAGGTCTCGTCCTTCTCGGGCTCCTCGCCCAGGCCCACCGCGATCACGAGCGGCGTCTTGAAGCCGGCCGGTGCGGGCAGCTTCGTCACCTCGCCCTCGGCCCCGGAGGCACCGAGGGTCTCCAGGACGCCGGCGAGCCTGCCGTCGTACGCCTTGTCCACGGCCTCGGCGCCCGGTGCGACGACGAGCCCGGCGCCGCCCTTCGGGCTCTTGGCGACACCGATCACGATCGCGTCGGCCCGGAGGCCGGGCGCCGCGGCGGTGCTGAGAGTGAGAGCAGTCACGGTGGTGAAATCTCGCTTCCGTTGAAGTAGCTGTGGCCGATCGGGATGGGGTCGGCCAGGCCCGGCATCCGACTTTATTTCCGGCCTTGAACGAGGTCCGCGCCCGGGTCCGTGCCCGGGCGGGCGAACACCCGGCATGAGCCTACGCTCGGCACGGGGTCCGATCACCTCGGTGTGCCCCTCGATCCGTTCACCACGACCTGGACCCCGACCCGCCCGGCGGCCCGGCGGACACCCCGCCCCGTCCTTCGCCGAGGCAACTCTCGTGGCGGCATCGGAGCCCGGCTGTGTCAATTCCCGTACGGTGTCGCGTCCGGTGTGGTCTCGTGGCGGCGCCGGAGCCCGGCTGTGTCAATTCCCGTACGGTGTCGCGTCCGGTGTGGTCTCGTGGCGGCGCCGGAGCCCGGCTGTGTCAATTCCCGTACGGTGTCGCGTCCGGTGTGGTCTCGTGGCGGCACCGGAGCCCGGCTGCGTCAATTCCCGTACGGCGTCCCGTGCGGTGTGGTCTCGCGGCGGCACCGGAACCCCGCTGCGCCAACTCCCGTACGGCGTCCCGTCCGTGCGCGGCTTCTCGTGGCGCGGCCCGCGTGCTCGGCGCCGCCACCCCGCACCGCGCGGTGTCCGGCGCGGCGGTCATCCTTGGGGGACGCCGCCGCACACCTGGAGCCCATCCGTTGAGACGCACCGCCGTTGTCGCCGCCCTGATCCTGCTGCTCGCGGCCTGCACCGCCACGCCCGACGACGAGCCGGCCGGCGAACGGTGGCGCCCGCGCCCCGGTGTCGCCTGGCAGTGGCAGCTCAGCGGCCGCCTCGACACCTCCGTCGACGTGCCCGTCTACGACATCGACGGCTTCGACCACTCCAAGGCCGCCGTGACCGGTTTGCACCGCGCCGACCGCAAGGTCATCTGCTATCTCTCCACCGGCGCCTGGGAGGACTTCCGCCCCGACGCGGAGAAGTTCCCCAGGTCGGTCCTCGGCCGGGGCAACGGCTGGAAGGGCGAGCGCTGGCTCGACATCCGCCGCACCGACGTCCTGGAACCCCTGATGGCGGCCCGTCTCGACCTGTGCCGGGAGAAGGGCTTCGACGCGGTGGAGCCGGACAACATGGACGGCTACCGCAACCGCACGGGCTTCGACCTGTCGGCGGGCGACCAGCTCCGTTACAACCGGCTGATCGCGAGGCTGGCCCACGACCGGGGCATGGCGGTCGGCCTGAAGAACGACCTCGACCAGATCCCCGACCTGGTCGGAGACTTCGACTTCGCGGTCAACGAACAGTGCGCCCAGTACGGCGAGTGCGCCGACCTGAAGCCCTTCGTCGCGGCGGACAAGGCGGTCTTCCATGTGGAGTACGAACTCCCGGTCAGCCGCTTCTGCGCCGACTCCCGCCGCCTGAGGCTGAGTTCGATGCTGAAGAAGTACGAGCTGGGGGTGTGGCGCAGGGCGTGCTGAGCCCGCGGGTACTCACCCGAGGCAGAACACGACCAGGGCGGCGGTCGCCGCTGTCTCCGCGAGCCCCCCGAACACGTCCCCGGTCACCCCGCCGAACCGTCGTGTGCAGTGCCGCAGCAGGAGTTCGGCGGCGCCGGCGGCCACGAGGACCGCGAGCGCGGCCCGCACCGCGTCCTGCGCCCCGAGAAGGGCACCCCCCGCTGCCGCCGCGGCCGTGACGGCGAGCCCCGCCGCCACCGCGCCGCCCACCGGCACCACCCCCGCCACCGCCGCACCCAGCCCCTCCGGCCGGGCGGCCGGCACCCCGGTGCGCGCGGCCAGCGTCAGAGCCAGCCGGGCCGCGGTCGCCGAGACGACGGCCGCGAGCGCGCCCCGGGCCCACGAGGAGCCGTAGAGCTGGGCGAGTGCGGCCACCTGGGCGAGCAGCACGAAGACGAGGGCGAGGACGCCGAAGGGCCCGATGTCCGACTGCTTCATGATCCGCAGGGCGTCCTCGGCGGGCTTGCCGCTGCCCAGCCCGTCCGCCGTGTCCGCGAGGCCGTCGAGGTGCAGGCCACGGGTGAGGGCGGCCGGTACGGCGGCCGTGGCGACGGCGGCGAGCAGCGCGCCCGCGCCCAGGAACAGCAGCAGGACGCCGACGGCCGCCGCGCAGGCGCCGACGACCAGCCCGGCCGGCGGAGCGCTCAGCATGCCGCGGCGAGCGGCCTCCCGGTCCCAGCGGGTCACCCGGACCGGCAGCGCGGTGAGGGTGCCGAAGGCGAAGCGGAGGCCGTCCGGCCAGGAGGGGGTCTTGGACACCGGCGAAGGTTACCCGGCGGTCGCGAAGAGGCCGGTGGCGGCCGCGGATGGCAGCCGCGAAAGGCAAGGATAAAGTGATCATATGGGACATTGGTTGCAGCGGAACATCGTCGAGCCGGGCAAGCTGCCCCTGCTCCTCGCCCTCACCGCCTTCGTCCTGACCTTCGTGATCACCCGGGTCGTCACCCGCATGATCCGGGCGGGCAAGGGACCCTTCGGCAACGTCAGCGCCGGCGGCGTGCACATCCATCACGTCGTCCCCGGCGTCGTGCTCACCGTCGTCGGCGGCTTCGGTGCGGTCGCCAGCGCCCGGCACGGATTCGGCGCGGGCCTCGCCGCGGTCGTCTTCGGTATCGGCGCCGGCCTGGTCCTGGACGAGTTCGCGCTGATCCTGCATCTCGACGACGTCTACTGGACCGAGGCCGGCCGGCAGAGCGTCGAGGTCGTGGTGGTCACCGCCGCACTCGTCGGCCTGCTGCTCGCCGGCTTCGTGCCCTTCGGCGTCAACGACCTCTCCGACGAGGAACTGCAGGACCGCGGCGCCGTCATCTCCAGCATCGCGGTGAACTTCGCCTTCTCCCTGCTCGCCCTGAGCAAGGGCAAGGCCCGTACCGCGATCTTCGGCGTGGTCGTGCCCGTCGTCGCCCTGGTCGGCGCGATCCGTCTGGCGCGCCCCGGATCTCCCTGGGCCAGACGCTTCTACCGCCGGCGCCCACGCGCCCGCGCCCGCTCCATCCTGCGCGTCTACCACCACGACCGCCGCTGGGCCGGCCCCCGCCGCCGCGTTCAGGACCTGATCGGCGGCAAACCCGACGAGCCGGTGGTGCCCGCCCTGCGCCGGTGACGCAGCGCCGACACCGCGCACAGCACCAGCACCGCCGCGATCGCCGCCAGGTGCTCCTTGCCGGCCAGGTTCCCCTTCAGCAGCACCTCGACGATCATCGCCGCGACCACCACGCCCGCCGTGACGTAGGCGCCGTAGCGCCAGCCGAGGAACACCGCGAGGCCGACCACCGCGGCCGACGGGCCGGTGTCCACGACCTGCGCGTCCGAGCCGGGCAGCCCGAGCAGACCCTCCGGTCCCAGCCAGATGCCCACCCGGGCGAACAGCGTCCCGGCGAGGGTGGCGATGTAGGCGACGGCGAGCGTCCGCCACCAGCCGAGGCAGATCTCCGCGATCCCGAACACGATCAGGATCTGCGCCAGCGCACCCCACACCGGCAGGTCCAGCGCGGGTACGAACAACGACAGGGGGGTACGCAGCAGAGCGAGCCACAGCGGCTCCTCGGCCCGTACCGCCCCGACGTTCCGCACGAACCCGAAGCCCCACGACTGGTTCTGCACCACCTGCACGACCGCTGTCAGACACACCGCCGCGATCGTCATCGGCACCGCCCGCCACCTCCGCTTGAGCAGCGGCTCGCGCACGGTGACGTACAGCAGTCCCCATTCGGCGCGGGCCCAGCGGGCGAGGGTGCTCATCTACGGGTCTCCAGGTGCTTGCGGTGCAGCCACTTCGGCAGCCCCGGCGCCTCCAGGAACCCCTCCGCGCGTGCCGAGGCGATGGCGATGCGCGGCAGGTCCGCGCTCTTCTCGAAGAGCAGGAACCGCGGCTCCCAGATGGGCCGGTACTTGGCGTTGGCGCGATACAGCGACTCGATCTGCCACCAGCGGGAGAAGAAGCTGAGCAGTGACCGCCACAGCCTCAGCACCGGCCCGGCGCCGAGACGTGCGCCACGTTCGAAGACCGAACGGAACATCGCGAAGTTGAGCGAGACCTGAGTGATCCCGGTCTCCCGGGCCCGGCGCAGGAGATCGATGACCATGAACTCCATGAGTCCGTTGTCCGCGTCGCGGTCACGCCGCATCAGATCGAGGGAGAGCCCTCGCGGCCCCCACGGCACGAAGGACAGCAGCGCCTTCAACTCGCCCTGCCCGTCGGTGCATTCGAGCATCACGCAGCGCCCGTCCTCCGGGTCCCCGAGACGCCCCAGCGCCATGCTGAACCCGCGTTCGGTCGCCCCGTCGCGCCAGTCGTCCGCCCGCCGGACCAGATACGCCGCCTCGTCGGCCGGGATGTCCTCGTGCCGCCGGATGCGCACGGTGTACCCGGCCCGCTTCACCCGGT
This sequence comes from Streptomyces sp. NBC_00289, assembly GCF_041435115.1. Lineage (NCBI taxonomy): Bacteria > Bacillati > Actinomycetota > Actinomycetes > Kitasatosporales > Streptomycetaceae > Streptomyces > Streptomyces sp. NBC_00289. Next base: position 7,315,587 of record NZ_CP108046.1, read on the forward strand.
TGTAGGCCTGTCGCACGGTCCGCATCGCGCGCCCCTCCAGGGTGAACTCGGCCACCTCCACGAGGGCCTCGTCCCCCAGCTCCAGGGCGTCCAGACCGTGTCGGGCGTACACCGTCCCCGCCTCCTCGCCCGCGCCCATCACGGCCGGGATCCATCCGTGCGCCCGTGCCTCGGCGAGCCAGGGCCCGATGGCACCGGGCCACGCCTCCGGGTCGCCGAGCGGATCCCCGGACGCCAGCGACACCCCGCCGACGACGCGGTAGGCGACGGCCGCCTTGCCGGTCGGCGACCACACGACGCTCTTCTCCCGGCGCAGCGCGAAGTAGCCGAGAGAGTCGCGGTCTCCGTGCCGCTCCAGCAGGGCCCGCAGCCGCTTCTCGTCGTCCTCGGTGAGCGGGTCGACGGCACGCCGGGAGCGGAACGCGGCGTAGAGGGCGGCGAGGACGAGAACCGTGCTGAGGCCGTTGACGGCGACACCGACCCAGTTCGGCGTGGAGATGCCGGGGAAGTGGGAGTCGTCGCCGGCCACGGAGACCAGCCGGAGCGTGCCGTAGCGCCACCGCTCCCAGAACGTCGAACGGTGGGCGTCGCGCGCCTGGTTGGTGACCGTCACCAGCAGCGCGGCGAGCAGCGAGGACACCAGGAGCCCGCCCACCGCGACGGCCGCGGCGAGCCTCGGGTTGGACCGGTCGCCCCTGGCGTAGAACTCACGCCGTCCGAGGAGGAGAGCGGCGACGAAGGCGGCGGTGAGGGCGAGGGAGATCCAGTTCTGCGCGTACCGCCGGATCTCCGGGAACGCCATGGCGAAGCCGAACAACGCGAGGAACGGGCCGCCGAGCGAGAGGTTCAGGATCCACGCGGCCCGCTTGCGCCGCCGCATCGTGACGGCGAGGAACACCGTGAACACACCGGAGGCGAAGCCGGCCGTCAGCAGGTACGGCGTGAAGAGGTTCTCCTGGTTGTGGCGCCGCACGTCCTGCCCCAGGGAGACCCACACCGCGCTGAGGAAGTTGACGAACGCGACCGCCCGCAGGTACCAGACGGCGAAGGCGGCGGCCCGGCGCGAGACAGCGGTGGGCCGGTGATCCCGAACGGGCGCAACGTGGACATCTCCCATGAGGGGTGATCATATGGGCGCTGTTGCGATGAACGTCCGTTTTGGGCCGCCGCGCACGGCTCCGCCCCGGGGATTACTCCTTCGGCTCCGCGGGCCCCCCGGAATCCTTCGGCTCCCCGGCCTCCGCGGCCTCCGCGAACTGCTTGAGCTCGGCGAACGCGTCCGGCTTCCTGGGCGCCTTCGGAGCCTCGGACGGCGCGGACGGCGCGGGCTCCTCCGCCTTGTCGTCGACGGCGGCTCGGGTGGGGGTGGCGGCTTGTGGGGACGGGGCGGGCTCCGACTCCGTGGCACCCTGCGACCGGTGGCCGGCGGCATCCGCCTCCTCGGCGGCATCCTCCGGCTGGTGGTCGACGGTCTCCGCCTCCTCGGCGGCGGCCTCCGGCTCGTGGGCGGCGGCCTCCGGCTCGGTGAGTTCCGTCTGCTTGTCGTCCGGCTTGTCGTCCGTCGGCTTGTCGTCGTCGGTCGTCGGCTGCTCGGGAAGCTCGGCCGCGAGGGCCGCCGCGGCCTGCACCAGCGGCAGCGCCAGCAGGGCCCCGGCGCCCTCGCCGACCGTCACCCCGTGGTCCAGCAGCGGTTCGAGCGCCATCCGGTCCAGCGCCTTGCCCTGCCCCGGCTCTCCGCTGTTCTGTCCGGCGAGCCACCAGTCCGGCGCCCGGAACGCGATCCGCTGCGCCACCAGCGCGCAGGCGGCCACGACGACTCCGTCCAGGATCACCGGCAGCTTGCGCACCGCGCTCTGGAGCAGGAAGCCGGTGAGCGCGGTGAGGTCGGCGCCGCCCACCGTCGCCAGCAGCTGGAGCTGATCCCCCAGCACCGGACGGGCTCGCCGCAACGCGTCCCGGATCGCGGCGCACTTACGCATCCACGCCAGGTCGTCGATCGCCAGCCCGCCCCGCCCGGTCACTACGGACGCGTCGGTCCCGCACAGCGCGGCGACGAGTACGCCCGCCGCGGTCGTTCCGCCCACGCTCACATCGCCGAGCACCACCAGATCCGTACCGGAGTCGGCCTCCTCGTCGGCGACGGCGACCCCGGCCCGGAAGGCGGCCTCCGCCTCCTCGAGGGTCAGGGCGTCCTCGACGTCGATCCGTCCACTGCCGCGCCGCACTCGGTGCCTTACGACCTCGGCGGGCAGAGTCGCCGGGTCGCAGTCCAGCGCCATGTCGACGACCCGCACCGGCACCCCGAGGCGCCGGGCGAGCACGGACACCGGACGGCCGCCCTCCAGCACCTCCCGTACGAGCCGGTCCGCGGTGCCCGCCGGCCGCGCCGAGACGCCGAGTTCGGCGATCCCGTGGTCACCGGCGAACAGCACGACCCGGGGCCGTTCGATCAGCCGCACCGGCACGGCCGACTGTGCCGCGGCCAGCCACTCGCCCAGGTCGTCCAGGCGGCCCAGCGACCCGGGCGGCACGATCTGGCGCTCCCGACGCGCCTCGGCGTCGCGGCGCACCCCACCGTCGGGGCGCTCGATCAGATCGGTGAAGTCGTCGAGATTAAGCGAGCTCATTCGCCGAACAGTACCGGCCCCGATCGAACAGAACGGCGCCACATGGCCACCACGCCTCCCGCACGTCGTTGCACCCGGGATCGTGATCCCATACGTTCCCATTTGCACTGGATTGTCATACGACCCCGCCGTACGCCCACGCGCCCGGGAGCCGCCCATGTCAGCATCCTCCGGACCGCCCGCACCCTCGGCGGCCCCAGTGTTCTCCGCACCTCCCGAGCCCCCGGTCCCCGCCACCGCTCCGACCGGGCTCTCCGCGCACCGCGTTCTCGAGCCGCGTCGCGACGACTGCCCCTGGTGCGGCTCGCGAAGGCTGCGCAGCCCCGCCCCGCGTCGGCGCGCGGCCGGCGCCTCCCTCGTGGACGAATGCCGGGACTGCGCCCACCGGTTCCAGAACCCGAGGCTGACCGCGCAGAGCCTGGCCGCCTGCCTCACGGGCGCCGGCGAAGGGCGGGGCGCCGACCGTCGGCACCGCTCGGCCGCCCGCGCGATGCTGTCCTTCCCGGAGCCGGAGAGCTGGCTGGACGTGGGGGCGGGCGGGGCCCGCTTCGCGGCGGTGGCGAAGGAGTTCTTCCCCTACACGTCCTTCGACGGCCTCGACCCCACCTCCCGTGTGGAACAGGGCCGCGCGGCCGGCCGGGTGGAGGAGGCGTACGTGGGCCGGTTGACCAACCCGCACGTCGTGGCCCACCTGCGCGCCCGCTACGACGTGGTCAGCATGTTCCACCACCTGCAGCGTGCCGCCGATCCGCGCGAGGAACTCCGCGCCGCCCTCGCGGTCCTACGGCCCGGCGGTCATCTCCTGCTGGAAGTCCTCGACCCGCGCGGCCTTTTCGCCACCGTGCTGCGCCCTTGGTGGCTGCCCCGCACACAGCCCCGCAACGTGCATCTGATGCCCCCGGACAACCTGCGCTCGGTACTGGAGGCCCAGGGCTGCACGATCGTCACGCCGGACCAGCACGACCCGGCCCGCCTGCTCCACCGCGCCCGCCTCACCCCCACGTACCGGATCATCGCCCGCAAGCCCACACGAATGACCCGCCCCACCCGCCCCCCACAAGCCGCCCCGGCGACTCCCCCCGGCCCCGAGGCGGAGGTCAACGTTGCCGGTCAGGCGACCGGGGTGGCTGCGGCCGTCCCGCCGGCGCCGATCGCCCCGGTGACTACGGCCGGTCCTGGCACGGAGGCCGACCTTGCTGGTCAAGGGAGACGGGTGGCTGCGGCCGGCCGGTCGGCGGCGGTGGCCCCGGCGGCTGCGGCCGACCCCGGCACGGAGGTCGACTTCGCCGGTCCGGCGACTCGGGTGGCTGCGGCCGGCCCTCCGGCGATGATCCCCCCGGCGACTCCGACCGACCCTGCCACGGGGGCCGATCTTGCCGGTCCGGCGACCGGGGTGGCTGGGGCCGGCCCGTCGGCTCCGATCACCCCGGCAAGCCCGACCGACCCTGCCACCGACCCCGACCCCGACCCCGACCCCGACCCCGACCCCGAGCCCGCCGGTCCAGTGGCCTCGGCCACCTCGGCCGCCCCTGCTGCCCCGGCCGTTTCGGTCGACCCGACCAAGCCAGCCGCTTCGGCCACCCCCGCTCCCGCCCCGCCTGCCGCCTCAGCCGCCCTCGCCACTCCGGACTCGATGGACACGTCGGCCACCCCCGCCACCACGCCCGCCCCAGCCGTCCCGGCCGAGTCAGCCCCGCCGGCCGCCCCGACCACCCCGGCATCAGCCCCGTAGAGCCACCGCCTGGCCCGCCACCACCAGTAGTACGTGTTCGCACTCGGCGGCGAACGCGGCGTTCAGGCGGCCCAGTTCGTCCCGGTAGCGTCGGCCGGACGCCGTGGCCGGCACGATGCCCGAACCCACCTCGTTCGACACGGCCACCAGGGTCCGCCGGGTCGCCCGCACCGCACCCGTCAGCTCCCGCACCCGTTCCCGCAGCGCGCGCTCACCGCCGTCCGCCCACTGTGCGTCGTCCCACGCGCCGACGGCGTCCATCGCGTCCGTCAGCCAGAGGGACAGGCAGTCGATGAGCAGCGGCGGCCCGTCCTCGGCCAGGAGTGGGACCAGGTCGCAGGTCTCGGACGTACGCCAGGAACCCGGCCGCCGCTCCCGGTGGACCGCGACCCGCGAGGCCCACTCGCCGTCCCCGCCACGGGTGCCGCCCGTCGCCACGTACAGGACGTCCGGGAAGGCCTCGAGCCGTCGCTCGGCCTCCACCGACTTCCCCGACCGCGCTCCGCCCAGTACCAGGGTCCGCCGCGGCACATCCGGTACGTCCTCATAGACGCCCACCGTCAGCGTCGTCCCGTCCGGCACCGCGCGCGCGCCCGCCGCCGCGAGCCGCCGCCGCAGCTCGGGCCCTGCCGGCACGTCGTGGTCGAGGTGCACGGCGACGACATCCGTGGCCGGTCCCAGCGCGCCCACCGCCCGCAGCCTCGCCAGCGCGTCCGGCCGCCCCACGACATCCGCGAGGACCATGTCGTACGCCTCAACGGACCCTTCCAGGCCGGCCGGCGCGCCCCCGGGCGGCAGGTAGAGCAGCCGTCGGCCGTCCGGGCCGGTCACCGCGTAGCCGGTGCCGGGGGCGTCCAGTGCCACCGCCCGCACCCGATGTCCCGTCAGCAGCGCCAACTCCCGCCCGTCGGGGACCCGGCCGGGCTGCGGCAGCCCGGCCGGCACCTCGACCGCCGGCCCGTTGTGCGGATGCGACAGCAGCACCTGCCGTACGCCGTTCAGCGACTGCCCGGCCCGCGCGGCGGCGAACGCCGCGCCCGGCGTCAGGTCGAGGAGCAGTGAGCCGTCCACGAGCAGCGCGGTCGCCGCCCGCGCGTGTGTGCCGAGCGCGGTCGCACAGGTCGCGCAGGGGCAGTCGGGGCGGGGGAGTCCCGCGGGGGCGCCGGTGCCGAGCAGAGTCAGTTCCACGGACCTGATTTTGGCTTGTCCCAGCACGTCTTGCGCGTCCGGCTAGGCTCTGAGCGGGAGCCGGACCAAGATCCGGCTTCCGCTCTGCATGTGCTCATACGTTGGAGGCGTACATGGCGGCATGGACGTGGCGGTTCGAAAAGGCCGACGGGGCGGAGGTCCAGCCCGCGGTCGTGCCCGAGGAGTTCACCACGCAGGGGGACGCCGAGTCCTGGATCGGGGAGCAGTGGAAGGACCTGCTCGCGGGCGGCGCGGAACAGGTGCGGCTGTTCGAGGACTCCACGGAGATCTACGGCCCGATGAGCCTGCGCGCGGCCGAGGAGGCCTAGGCGAGAAGGAGCGGCGGCGGTCCCGGACGGGCCGCCGCCCTTCGCGTTCCGGGCCTTCCCGCCACCCGTGCCTTTCGGACTTTCGGGTTGTCGGGCTTTCGCGTCCGGCCGGTCTCGTTGGGGTGAATGCCCGGGCCCGCGGTGTGCGTCCGAGCGGGCTCTCAGCCGCGGACGCCCGGCGGGCGCAGCGGTAGAGGCCCGGCCCGGCGGGTTCAGCCGTACACGTCTGCCGCGCTCAGCCGCAGACGCCCGGCTGGCGCAGCCGTACACATCTGCCGCACTCAGCCGCAGACGCCCGGCGCGCTCAGCCGGGTACGCCGGGCCGATTGGCGCGCCCAGCCGGGTACGCCGGGCCGATTCGGCCGCGTACCCGAGGCGGAAATCAGCCGCGTACGCCGCACAGGTGCAGCAGTGCCGCGACCCCGCGGTACGGATCGGTCCGCCCCGCCCGCTCCTCGGCAGCCAGCAAGGCCTCGATGTCGGCCGGAATCTCCGCCTCGTCCACGGCGGTGTCCGTGAAGACCCGCACCCCGTACCAGGCCTGCAACGGCGCCCCGATCCCGGCGAGCGTCCCCGTCAGCGTGTCCAGCCGGTCCGCACGGACGTCCAGCCCGAGCCGGTTGCGGTACGACACGGTGTCGAACGCGCCCAGCGCGCCCGCCCAGTCACCGGACAGCCCCGGCCGCATGGCCAGCGCGTCCCCGTTGCGCACCAGCAGGGAGAGCAGCCCGCCGGGGGCGAGCATGCGGGCCAGCCCCGCCAGCAGGGCGTCCGGACCCTCGACGTACATGAGGACGCCATGGCACAGCACGACGTCGAAGCTGCCGGGCAGGAAGTGCACACCGGTGTCCCGGCCGTCGCCCTCGATGATCCGCACCCGCTCCCGGATGCCCTCGGGCTCCCCGGCCAGCGCCTCGCGGGCCGCCGCGACCATCCGCGTGTCCTGCTCGAGACCGGTGACCTTGTGCCCGGCCCGGGCCAGCCGCAGCGACTGCGTACCCTGGCCCATGCCCACGTCGAGCACCCGCAGCCGCTGCCCCACCGGGAACCGGCCGACTATCTGCTCGTCGAGCTGCCGGGCCACCAGCTCCTGTCGTACGGCGTTGCGCAGGCCACCCAGTCCGCTCAGCCAGGCATCCGCCGCGCCCCCGGAGAAAGACGTCGCGCTCAGGGCCGCTCTCCGCGCTTGACCTGCGGCTTCGGCAGCCGAAGGCGACGCATCTGGAGCGAGCGCATCAGGGCGTAGGCGACGGCGCCCTTCCGGTTCTGGTCCGGGAAGCGCTCGGGGAGCCGCTTCCTCAGGCGGAAGCCCGTGGCGATCGAGTCGAGCACGATGAGCACGATCACGATGAGCCACAGCAGCAGCGCGATGCTCTGGAGCGAGCCCACCCGCACCATGCTCAGCACGAGGATGACCACGGCCATCGGGAGGAAGAACTCCGCCACGTTGAAGCGCGAGTCGATGAAGTCGCGCGCGAACTTGCGGACCGGGCCCTTGTCGCGGGCGGGCAGGTACCGCTCGTCGCCGCCGGCGAGCGCCTGGCGCTGCCTCTCCATCTGCGCACGGCGCTCGTCGCGCTGGCGCTTGGCGGCGCCCTTGCGCGTCGTCGCCGTGTTGGCGACGCTGCGACGCTGGGTCTGGGCCTCACTGCGCTTGGGCGTGGGGCGGCCCTTCGGGGCCTGCGGGTGACGGGGCTGAGTGGAGTCGGTCACCGCCGCCTTGGCGGCGGGGCCCTTCTCTTCCTTGGCGCGGCTACGGAACACAAAACCCAAGGGTACGGGGTACGAGGGCATGGACCCCAGTCCGCTGGGGAACGATCCGGCAACACCAGTCGTCATCAAGGGGACAGAGGGGACGTTGCACGCGCTTCCGCCCGCCGATCTCCGGGGTATCCCTGACGGACCCCCGGACATCCCCGGGAGACACCTACTCCCTACGCCGGAGCGGGGTCGTGAGCAGTCGTCCTTGGGGAGGAGCACTTCCGTCCCCGAACAGTGCGGTAATGGATGCAGGGCCCGTACTGTGGGTTCTGTCGCAGGTGCTGAAGCCGGAGTCCGTCAGAAGGGGGCGCGCGAAGCCCATGAGCGGTGTCATGAAGCGTATGGGGATGATCTTCCGCGCGAAGGCGAACAAGGCCCTTGACCGGGCCGAGGACCCGCGCGAAACCCTCGACTACTCGTACCAGAAGCAGCTGGAGCTGCTCCAGAAGGTGCGCCGCGGCGTAGCCGACGTGGCGACCAGCCGCAAGCGTCTGGAACTGCAGCTCAACCAGTTGCAGTCGCAGTCCACCAAGCTGGAGGACCAGGGCCGCAAGGCGCTCGCGCTCGGCCGCGAGGACCTGGCCCGTGAGGCGCTCTCCCGGCGCGCCGCCCTGCAGCAGCAGGTGACGGACCTCGAGACGCAGCACTCGACCCTGCAGGGCGAGGAGGAGAAGCTCACCCTCGCGGCCCAGCGGCTCCAGGCCAAGGTCGACGCCTTCCGCACCAAGAAGGAGACGATCAAGGCCACGTACACCGCCGCCCAGGCGCAGACCCGGATCGGCGAGGCGTTCTCCGGCATCTCCGAGGAGATGGGCGACGTCGGCATGGCGATCCAGCGCGCGGAGGACAAGACCGCGCAGCTCCAGGCCCGCGCCGGCGCGATCGACGAACTGCTCGCCTCGGGCGCCCTCGACGACCAGTCCGGGCTGGCCAAGGACGACATCCAGAGCGAGCTGGACCGGCTCTCCGGTGGTACGGATGTAGAGCTGGAACTGCAGCGCATGAAGGCCGAACTGGCCGGCGGTACCTCCGGTGGTCAGCAGGCCATCGAGGGCGGTGCCGGACAGCCGCAGTCCCAGCAGCAGCCGCAGGACACCCCGCGCTTCGACAAGCAGTAACCACCGGACAGCGGCCGGGGCCCACGCCGAGGAGGGCGACATGATCGTACGGATCATGGGGGAAGGACAGGTGAGACTGGCTGACAGCCACCTCACCGAGCTGGACAGACTGGACAACGAACTCCTGGCCGAGATGGAGAACGGCGACGGCCCGGGCTTCCGCCGCACCCTCGATGCCCTGCTGTCCAGGGTCCGCGAACTGGGCGCCCCCCTGCCGGACGACTCCCTGGAGCCCTCCGAGCTGATCCTCCCGTCACCCGACGCGACTCTCGAAGAGGTCCGGGAGCTCCTGAGCGACGACGGACTGATCCCGGGCTGATCCCGGACTGACAGGCACGGGCACCTCCGGCCCCGGGCAACCCGCGGCCGGCCCCCGTTCCGCCCCAGCCAGGACTTCCGTACCTTTACTGGACGTGAGCATCCTCGACCGTGCCCGGCGCCGGCTGACAGCGCATCCCCTGGCCCTGGACGCCGTACTCGCGGCCGGCGTGCTCGGCTGCATGGTGGCCGGCTCGTTCGTGGATCCGCACAGCGAGAACGGCGTCAGCTGGGGCGTCCGTACCCCCGACTCGCTCAGCCTGGTCCTCATCACGCTCGGCGCCGTCGCCCTGGTGTTCCGCCGCCGCGCCCCCATGACCGTCCTCGCGGTGACCGGCACTGTCTCCGTCGTCGAGTGCGTCACCGGTGACCCCCGCGCCCCCGTGGCCATGTCCGCGGTCATCGCCCTCTACACCGTCGCCGCCTCCACCGACCGCCCCACCACCTGGCGCGTCGGCGTCCTCACCATGACGATCCTGACCGGTGCCGCGATGCTCGGCGGCCCCCTGCCCTGGTACGCGCAGGAGAACCTGGGCATCTTCGCCTGGACCGGTATGGCGGCCGCCGCGGGCGACGCGGTCCGCAGCCGCCGCGCCTTCGTGCACGCCATCCGCGAGCGCGCGGAACGCGCCGAACGCACCCGTGAGGAGGAGGCCCGCCGCCGGGTCGCCGAGGAACGCCTCCGTATCGCCCGCGACCTGCACGACGTGGTCGCCCACCACATCGCCCTGGTCAACGTCCAGGCCGGCGTGGCCGCCCATGTCATGGACAAGCGGCCCGACCAGGCCAAGGAGGCCCTCGCACACGTACGGGAGGCCAGCCGCTCCGCGCTCAACGAGCTGCGCGCCACGGTCGGCCTGCTCCGCCAGTCCGGTGACCCCGAGGCCCCCACCGAACCCGCCCCCGGGCTCGACCGCCTGGACGAACTCGTCGGCACCTTCCGCAGCGCGGGCCTGCATGTCGAGGTCGCCCGCGCCGACCACGGCACCACCCTGCCCGCCGCCGTGGGCCTGGCCGCCTACCGCATCGTCCAGGAAGCCCTCACCAATGTGCAGAAGCACGCCGGGTGTGAGGCGAAGGCCGAGGTCAGCATCGTGCGCGTCGGACCGAACGTCGAGATCACGGTGCTCGACAACGGCTCCGGCGAGGACGAGGACCCCGACTCCGGCGGCGGCCACGGACTGCTCGGCATGCGGGAGCGCGTGACCGCCCTGCGCGGCACCCTCACCACGGGTCCCCGCTACGGAGGCGGCTTCCGCGTCCATGCGATCCTGCCGGTCAAGGCCCGCACAGCCGCCACGCGAAAGCCGGGGGAGCCCGCATGACGATCCGTGTCCTGCTCGCCGACGACCAGGCGCTGCTCCGCAGCGCCTTCCGGGTGCTCGTCGACTCCGAGCCGGACATGGAGGTCGTCGGCGAGGCGTCCGACGGTGCGGAGGCGGTGCGGCTGGCCGCGGAGCAGCGGCCCGACGTGGTCCTGATGGACATCCGGATGCCCGGTACGGACGGGCTGGCCGCCACCCGCATGATCAGCGCCGACCCGGCCCTCACCCACGTCCGTGTGGTCATCCTGACGACCTTCGAGGTCGACGACTACGTCGTGCAGTCGCTGCGCGCGGGAGCCTCCGGGTTCCTCGGCAAGGGCTCCGAACCCGAGGAACTGCTCAGCGCGATCCGTATCGCGGCCGGCGGTGAGGCCCTGCTGTCCCCGGCGGCCACCAAGGGACTGATCGCCCGCTTCCTCGCCCAGGGCGACGGGGACGACGACCGCGACCCGGCCCGCGCCGAACGGCTCGGCGCGCTCACCGTGCGCGAACGCGAGGTGCTGGTCCAGGTGGCCGGAGGGCACTCGAACGACGACATCGCCGAGCGGCTGGAGGTCAGTCCGCTCACCGTGAAGACGCACGTCAACCGTGCCATGGCCAAGCTGGGCGCCCGGGACCGGGCGCAGCTCGTGGTGATCGCGTACGAGTCGGGCCTGGTCCGTCCGCGGGTGGACTGAGCTCGGCCCGGGCGAGCTTCTGCGACCAGGGCGAGCAGGAAGTCCGTACCGTCAGGCGGGAGTTGGCGCCGGGCGCCGGCCTGGCCGCGACCGACACCCGGGCCAGGACCCGCCCGTCCCGGCGGAGCGGGAGCCCGCCGGGGTGTGAGACGACGGGGCCGGGCACGCCACGCGCGCCCGGCCCCGAGGTCGTCCGCCGTCGGCTACGGCAGCGCCAGCATCCGCTCCAGCGCCAGCTTCGCGAACGCCTCCGTCTCCCGGTCCACCTCGATCCGGTTGACCAGGTTGCCCTCGGCCAGGGACTCCAGGGTCCACACCAGGTGGGGGAGGTCGATGCGGTTCATCGTCGAGCAGAAGCACACCGTCTTGTCGAGGAACACGATCTCCTTGTCCTCGCTCGCGAAACGGTTCGCCAGCCGCCGTACGAGGTTCAGCTCCGTGCCGATGGCCCACTTGGAGCCGGCCGGAGCGGCCTCCAGGGCCTTGATGATGTACTCGGTCGAGCCGACGTGGTCCGCCGCCGCCACGACCTCGTGCCGGCACTCCGGGTGCACCAGGACGTTCACTCCCGGGATGCGCTCGCGTACGTCGTTCACCGACTCCACGCTGAAGCGGCCGTGCACCGAGCAGTGACCCCGCCACAGGATCATCTTCGCGGCCCGCAGCTGCTCGGTGGTCAGCCCGCCGTTGGGCTTGTGCGGGTTGTAGAGGACGCAGTCCTCCAGCGACATCCCCATGTCCCGCACCGCGGTGTTGCGGCCGAGGTGCTGGTCCGGCAGGAACAGCACCTTCTCACCCTTCTCGAAGGCCCACTCCAGGGCCCGCTGGGCGTTCGAGGAGGTGCAGATGGTGCCGCCGTGCTTGCCCGTGAACGCCTTGATGTCGGCGGACGAGTTCATGTACGAGACGGGCACCACCTGCTCGGCTATCCCGGCCTCGGTCAGCACGTCCCAGCACTCGGCGACCTGCTCGGCCGTCGCCATGTCGGCCATCGAGCAGCCGGCGGCGAGGTCGGGCAGGACCACCTTCTGGTCGTCGGAGGTGAGGATGTCCGCGGACTCCGCCATGAAGTGCACACCGCAGAAGACGATGTACTCGGCCTCCGGGCGCGCGGCGGCGTCACGGGCCAGCTTGAAGGAGTCGCCCGTGACGTCGGCGAACTGGATGACCTCGTCGCGCTGGTAGTGGTGGCCGAGCACGAAGACCTTGCTGCCGAGCTTCTCCTTGGCTGCACGGGCGCGCTCGACCAGATCCGGGTCGGACGGCGAGGGCAGGTCGCCGGGACACTCGACGCCCCGCTCGCTCCTCGGGTCGGCCTCACGGCCGAGCAGCAACAGGGCGAGGGGCGTCGGCTGTACGTCGAGCTCCTGGGTCTGGGCGGTGGTCACGACACGCACCCTTTCTACTTTTCGTCTAACTGACGCTATCTATCATAACCGCTTCACGTCACTTTGACGACGGCCATAGCGTCGATGTGACATCAATCCCGGCGGAGACCTCTGCGGAGGACACGGCGGCGCGGGGTGCCCGGTACCGCACTTCGGTCGCTGTCCGCTTCGCCGCGCGTGTGCGAGCATGAAGAGAGAGGCGAAAAGAAGCGCTCGGCCCGGAATGAATCCGTGGCTCCGCCGGTTGCAACCGTCGGCAAGCAGTCTCCGTACAACCTTGGAGAGATGTAGATGTCCGTATCGGACGAGACCAGCACCGTCACCGACGGCATCATCCTGTCCGACGCCGCCGCGGCGAAGGTCAAGGCCCTGCTCGACCAGGAAGGCCGCGAGGATCTGGCGCTGCGTGTCGCCGTCCAGCCCGGTGGCTGCTCCGGCCTGCGCTACCAGCTCTTCTTCGACGAGCGGTCGCTCGACGGCGACGTGGTCAAGGACTTCGACGGCGTCAAGGTCGTCACCGACCGCATGAGCGCCCCGTACCTGGGCGGCGCGTCGATCGACTTCGTGGACACCATCGAGAAGCAGGGCTTCACGATCGACAACCCCAACGCGACCGGCTCCTGCGCCTGCGGCGACTCCTTCAGCTAGTCACCCGCGGCCCGTGTCTCCTCGGACGACACCGGTTCGACAGCGCGAAGGCGGCGGCCCCCTCCAACAGGGCCGCCGCCTTCGCGCGTCCGGGCGTCTCTCCCGGCCCCGCGCTACCGCGCCTCGGGCGTCGCCGGCAGCCGCGCTCCCGCCTTCTCCAGCGGGATCGCCTTGCCGTCCGCACCCATGACCTTGCGGCCGCCGAGCGGCTCGTCCAGCGACACGGTCCGGTGGAACTCCTTGGCGATCATGATGCAGACCTTGTCCGGCCAGGGCGTCTGGGTCACCGTGACCGTCACCTTGCCGGCGGACTCACTCGCCGACGCCTTGTAGTCGGCGCAGACACCGCCCGTGAAGCCCACGGTCAGTTCCTTGCCGTCGGCCGTGTAGCCGTCCACCTGCACGTCGCGCGGGCTCGCCTTCGAGGTCGTCGGCTCGTCGCTCGGCGTGGCCGGCACCCGGGCCGTCAGGTACGCCGGGTCGACCGCCGGATGCGTCACCGTGAAAGCGTTCTGCGCCCCCGAGGCCCGTACGCCGAACAGCCAGGACGGAACCAGCGCCGACCGGCCGTCCACCACGTGCATCGCCAGCCCGAACACCGCCTTGTCGACCGTGATCGTGTTCTGTGCCTGCGTGGGCGTCGGCGCGGGCGAGGACTTCGGTGCGGACGTCGACGTGGAGGAGCCGCAGGGCGCCTCCAGCCGCTCCCCCAGGGGTACGGGGCTGGCGCAGCCGCCGATCCCCATGCGATGGTCGGCCTCGGGCGCCGTGTTCATCTCGTCGAGCGTCTTCTGCGCGCTCAGCACGGGATACGAGTCGCTCTTGACCGGTGCCTTCAACTGGCCGCTCCCGCCGACCACTTCGCCCTGGGCGCTGACGGTCAGCCCGGTCGTCCAGCCGTACGTGGGCAGCCCGCCGACCACCGGGTCGGCGTTCACCACCCGCTGGGCGCCCATGATCTGGCTCGCGTCGACCTTCGCGTCGTCCTGGCCGACCGCCTTCAGGACCGGCGCGGCCGCCTTCTTCGCGGCCTCCACCCCGACCGTGTCGCCGGCCGGGTTCGCGGGGTCCTGGGCGCACACCAGGGTGCTCTTGCAGGAGTCGGTGCCCGGTACGTAGCGGTGGAACGTCCAGGCGCCCGGTGCCTGACGGGTCACCCGCAGAGTGGGTCCCGCACCGTCTGTCACCGGCCCGACCTGCCAGTCCTGCCCGCTGACCACCGGCTTCCCGTCGACCCCGAGGGCCTTGGCCAGCCGGGCCACCTCGTCCTCGGTGACCTGGCCCTTCGCCCGGTACACCGGCGCTGTTCCGGGGCCGTCGGGGAGGGTGCCGGCGGCGCGGTAGGTGACGCCGTAGGGGTTGGGCTCGCCGGGCGCGATGCCGTTCGTGCCGCCGTCCTGAGCGGCGTAGTCGTCGAGGGCCAGCGGCGGGGGAGTGCCGTCGGAGCCCGGGACGGCGGAGTTCCGGGCGTCGTCCGAACCGCCGGAGCCGCCGGAGGCGGTCGCGGCGAAGTACGCCCCACCTCCGCCGACCAGCAGGACGGCGGCCGCGACGGAGGCGACGACCATCGGGGAGCGCCGCCGGGCCGACCTGGCGAGATCAAGGTCGGGGTCGCGGTCGGGGTCGGTGGCCGGGGCCGATGCGCCCGACCCCGCCGCCGACGCCTCGGAAGGCTCAGAAGCCTCGGAAGGCTCAGAAGGCTCCGTGGCTTCGGCAGCTTCAAAAGTTTCAGCGGTCCCAGAAGCCTCGTCAGCCTCCGAAACCGCCTGGGCTTCAGGAGCGTCAGAGGTCCCGGCACCCTCGGAAGAACTACCCGGCACCTCCGAATCGGTGGTGCCCTCCGAACCGGTGGCATCGTCCGAACCGGTGGTGCCCTCCGAACCGATGGCGTCCTCCGAGTCGATGGTGCCCTCCGGCCCGGTGGTGTCCTCCGACCCGGCCGCGTCCTCCCGGCCCGCCGCGTCCTCCGTGCCGTCGATGTCCTCCCGGGCGCGCCCGTCCTCCGAGGCCGTCTCCGAGGCGGCCTTCTCCTCGGCGGCCTCGTGGGCCTCGGCGGCGTCGTCGTTGTCGGGTCGCTCGGTGTTCACCGCATCGCTCCTTCGGCTGCGCACAGTCCCTGTGATTCTGACCCGGACCTGCCTGTTCGGCTTGCCGGTGGGTCGTATCCCGCATCCCCTTCACGGGGGACAGCGATGGGACGCAGCGGGGGAGCGCGCGGTTCCACAGAGAGCGCACGGCTCCCGAAGAGCGCCGGTCGGACTCGCCCGGGTCAGTCGCCGTAGTCCGACATCGCGTCCAGCAGCCGGGCCGAGGCCGGCGGCACGGTCACGCCGTGGATGAGCGACGGGGAGACGGGAAGGGTGGTGATCCGGTCGGGCGCGGCCCAGTGCGGGGCCATCCGGGCGCAGTCGACACGCAGCGACGCGAGGTCGCCGTCCAGGTCGGCCGGGACGGGGGCGTGGACCTTGAGGTTCGTCATAGCGGCACCGTAGGCACGTCGAAGGCGGCGAAGAAAGATCTACTATCGGGTAGTTTTGCCTGCTTCCTCGCGGCACGCAACCTCGCAGAGCCCCCTCCGACCCGGTAGCGTGAACTGTCAAGTCGTCTCCCCGCAGGAGAGTCCACGCCGTGCGCATCGCAGTCACCGGCTCCATCGCCACCGACCACCTCATGACCTTCCCCGGCCGATTCGCCGATCAGCTCGTCGCGGACCAGCTGCACACCGTCTCCCTCTCTTTCCTGGTCGACAACCTGGACGTACGCCGGGGCGGAGTCGGCGCCAACATCGCCTTCGGCATGGGACAGCTCGGCACCCGGCCGATCCTCGTCGGCGCCGCGGGCTTCGACTTCGACGAGTACCGCGCCTGGCTCGACCGGCACGGCGTCGACACCGAGTCCGTGCGCATCTCCGAGACGCTGCACACGGCCCGCTTCGTCTGCACCACCGACGCCGACCACAACCAGATCGGCTCCTTCTACACGGGCGCCATGAGCGAGGCCCGGCAGATCGAGCTCAAGACCGTCGCCGACCGCGTGGAGGGACTCGACCTGGTCCTGATCGGCGCGGACGACCCGGAGGCGATGCTCCGCCACACCGAGGAGTGCCGCTCCCGCTCGATCCCCTTCGCCGCCGACTTCTCCCAGCAGATCGCCCGGATGAACGGCGACGAGATCCGGATACTGCTGGACGGAGCGACGTACCTCTTCTCCAACGAGTACGAGAAGGGCCTCATCGAGTCGAAGACGGGCTGGAGCGACGCCGAGATCCTCGCCAAGGTCGGCCACCGCGTGACCACGCTCGGCTCGCGCGGTGTGCGCATCGAGGCGGTCGGCGAGGACCCGATCGAGGTCGGCTGCGCGGAGGAGGAGCGCAAGGCCGACCCCACCGGTGTCGGCGACGCCTTCCGGGCCGGCTTCCTCTCCGGCCTCGCCTGGGGCGTCTCCCTAGAGCGCGCCGCCCAGGTCGGCTGCATGCTCGCCACACTGGTCATCGAGACGGTCGGCACGCAGGAGTACACGCTGCGCCGCGCCCACTTCATGGACCGCTTCACCAAGGCGTACGGCCATGACGCCGCCGCCGAGGTCCGGGCGTACCTCGGCTGACCCGCCCCTTCCGGCTCACGAGAGCCGGCGGACCACGTAGGCCGAGCCCTGGTCCGCCGGCTCCTCGCCGACGTACTCCTGCGCCCGCATCTGGCACCAGGCCGGGATGTCCAGCCGGGCCGCCTCGTCGTCGGACAGGACGCGGATCCTGCCGCCGACCGGCACGTCCCCGATGACCTTAGCCAGCTCGATCACCGGGATCGGGCAGCGCTTGCCGAGCGCGTCCACGACCAGGACGTCGTCCCGCACCACCGTCTCCGGCGCCGGCGCCCCCAGTTGCTCGCGCACCGCCGCGACCGCCCCGGGCAGCACGTCCAGGAACCGGTCGACCTCCTCCGCCGGGGTCCCGGACGGCAGCGACACCCGTACGTTCCCCTCGCTGAGCACGCCCATCGCCTTCAGCACATGGCTGGGCGTCAGCGTGCTGCTCGTGCACGACGATCCGGACGAGACGGAGAACCCGGCCCGGTCCAGCTCGTGCAGCAGGGTCTCCCCGTCGACATAGAGACAGGAGAAGGTGACGATCCCGGGCAGCCGCCGGTCCGCGTCGCCGACCACCTCCACGTCCGGCACCGACCGCGGCACCCGCGCCCGGATCCGCTCCGTCAGTTCCCGCAGCCGTGCCGCCTCCAGGGCCGCCTCGGCACGCACCGCGCGCAGAGAGGCCGCCGCGGCCACCACGGCCGGGAGGTTCTCGAAACCCGCCGCCCGCCCCGACTCGCGCTCGTCCACCGGCCCCTGGGGCGCGAACCGCACCCCCTTGCGTACGACGAGCAGGCCGACCCCCGACGGGCCGCCCCACTTGTGCGCGCTCGCCGTCAACAGCGACCAGTCGCCCTCCACCCGGCCCCAGCCCAGCGACTGCGCCGCGTCCACCAGCAGCGGCACACCGGCTCGCCGGCACACCTCGGCCACCGAGGCCACCGGCTGCTCGGTACCCACCTCGTGGTTGGCCGACTGGAGACACGCCAGCGCGGTGTCGGCGCGCAGGGCGTTCTCGTACGACTCGGCGGTCACCGCGCCCGTACGAAGGACCGGTACCTCCGACACCGACCCGCCGTCCGCCTCGAACACCTCCGCCGAATGCAGGACCGAGGAGTGTTCGACGGCAGACACGATCAGGTGACGCCCGACGCGGCGGCGGCCCGCCAGCGCACCGGCGATCCCGGAGTGCACCGCCCGCGTGCCGGAGGAGGTGAAGACCAGTTCGTCCGGCCGGCATCCCACCGCCTCGGCCGTCGCCTCGCGCGCCGCGTCCAGCAGCAACCGGGCCCGCCGCCCCTCCCTGTACAGACGTGCGGGGTCCGCCCACCCCTCGTCGAGCGAGGCCTGCAGGGCCTGACGGGCAACGGGATGCAGAGGAGCGGCGGAAGCGGCATCGAAGTAGGACACACGACCACGCTAAGCGCCCTGGAGGGGCGCGGGGAAGCGCGCGACAAACCCCCACCGGCCCGCGCTCACCGCGCATAACGGCAGCAAGCGAGCAGGTGGGCGCCCCGAGCCCCCGTCAGAAAGGCAGCCCGAGCCGGACATCCCACCCCTTCGGCTGGACCCCCGGCGCGTTGGGGACCCTCCCCGCGCGACCCCAAAACGCGTCCAGTAGGGTTTGGTCCGCATAAACATCCAAACCCCTGCCCGACGCAGGGCGGCGACCGACCAGCGAGAAGGCCGCAGCCGACAGCGCGGGCGAGACTCTCGGGAAGGCGCTACGTGAGTCCCAACGGCTCCGACCGCTCGCCGCGGCGCCCGATGCGGCGGAAGCTGCTGCAGGCAATGACCGCGGGCCTGGTCCTGGCGACCGCGACCGGTTGCACATACAAGGACTTCCCCCGCCTTGGTATGCCCACCCCGACCACGGAAGAGGCTCCGCGGATCCTCTCCCTGTGGCAGGGCTCCTGGGCGGCCGCGCTCGCCGTGGGCGTGCTGGTGTGGGGTCTGATCCTGTGGAGCGCCATGTTCCACCGGCGCAGCCGCACCAAGGTCGAAGTTCCCCCACAGACCCGGTACAACATGCCCATCGAGGCGCTGTACACGGTGGTCCCGCTGATCATCGTCTCGGTGCTGTTCTACTTCACGGCTCGCGACGAGTCGAAGCTCCTCAGCCTGGACAAGAAGCCCGACGTCACCATCAACGTCGTCGGCTTCCAGTGGAGCTGGGGCTTCAACTACATCGAGCCCGTCGCCGGTTCCACGGGTGACGCGGCGACCGACAAGAACCTCGCCGCGATCCCGGACCGCTTCAAGAACGCGTTCCCGGCGAACGCCGGCGGTGTCTACGACGTCGGTACGCCCGGCACGCGGAACCCGCAGAACGGCAACCCCGGCCCGACCCTCTGGCTTCCCAAGGGTGAGACGGTCCGCTTCGTGCTCACCTCGCGTGACGTCATCCACTCCTTCTGGGTGCTGCCGTTCCTGATGAAGCAGGACGTCATCCCGGGCCACACCAACTCCTTCCAGGTGACGCCCAACAAGGAGGGAACGTTCCGTGGCAAGTGTGCCGAGCTCTGCGGCGTCGACCACTCCCGGATGCTGTTCAACGTGAAGGTCGTCTCCCCCGAGCGCTACCAGCAGCACCTCAAGGACCTCGCCAAGAAGGGGCAGACCGGTTACATTCCCGCCGGCATCGCGCAGACGAGCCACGAGAAGAACCGGGAGACGAACAACCTGTGAGCATCCTCAACGAACCCCAGGGTGCCGCGGCCGCAGGGTCCCACTACGCGGACGAGCTGCCGGTCCGGCGCCAGAGGCGCGGCGAGATCGTCGTCAAGTGGCTGACGACCACTGACCACAAGACGATCGGAACGCTGTACCTGGTCACGTCGTTCGCGTTCTTCTGCATCGGTGGCGTGATGGCGCTGTTCATGCGCGCCGAGCTGGCCCGGCCGGGTCTGCAGATCATGTCGAGCGAGCAGTTCAACCAGGCGTTCACGATGCACGGCACGATCATGCTGCTGATGTTCGCGACGCCGCTGTTCGCCGGCTTCACGAACTGGATCATGCCGCTGCAGATCGGTGCGCCCGACGTGGCGTTCCCGCGGCTGAACATGTTCGCCTACTGGCTGTACCTGTTCGGCTCGACGATCGCGGTGGGCGGCTTCCTGACCCCGCAGGGCGCGGCCGACTTCGGCTGGTTCGCCTACTCCCCGCTGTCGGACGCGGTCCGCTCGCCGGGCATCGGCGCCGACCTGTGGATCATGGGTCTGGCCTTCTCCGGCTTCGGCACCATCCTCGGCGCGGTCAACTTCATCACCACGATCATCTGCATGCGCGCTCCCGGCATGACGATGTTCCGCATGCCGATCTTCGTGTGGAACGTGCTGCTGACGGCGGTCCTGGTCCTGCTCGCCTTCCCCGTGCTCGCCGCCGCGCTGTTCGCGCTGGAGGCGGATCGGAAGTTCGGCGCTCACGTCTTCGACTCGGCCAACGGCGGAGCGCTGCTGTGGCAACACCTCTTCTGGTTCTTCGGCCATCCAGAGGTGTACATCATCGCGCTGCCGTTCTTCGGCATCATCTCCGAAGTGATCCCGGTGTTCTCCCGCAAGCCGATGTTCGGCTACATGGGCCTGATCGCCGCGACCATCTCCATCGCCGGCCTGTCCGTGACCGTGTGGGCCCACCACATGTACGTCACCGGCGGAGTGCTGCTGCCGTTCTTCTCCTTCATGACGTTCCTCATCGCCGTACCGACGGGCGTGAAGTTCTTCAACTGGATCGGCACGATGTGGAAGGGGTCCCTGAGTTTCGAGACCCCGATGCTCTGGGCGACCGGCTTCCTGATCACCTTCACCTTCGGTGGTCTGACCGGTGTCATCCTGGCCTCGCCGCCGATGGACTTCCACGTGTCCGACTCGTACTTCGTGGTGGCGCACTTCCACTACGTCGTCTTCGGCACCGTCGTCTTCGCGATGTTCTCCGGCTTCCACTTCTGGTGGCCGAAGATGACCGGCAAGATGCTCGACGAGCGCCTCGGCAAGATCACCTTCTGGACGCTGTTCATCGGCTTCCACGGCACCTTCCTGGTCCAGCACTGGCTGGGTGCCGAGGGCATGCCGCGCCGGTACGCGGACTATCTCGCGGCCGACGGCTTCACCGCCCTGAACACGATCTCGACGATCAGCTCGTTCCTGCTCGGCCTGTCGATCCTGCCGTTCCTCTACAACGTGTGGAAGACGGCCAAGTACGGCAAGCCGGTAGGCGTGGACGACCCGTGGGGCTACGGCCGCTCGCTCGAGTGGGCGACCTCCTGCCCGCCGCCGCGGCACAACTTCCTCACCCTGCCGCGGATCCGCAGTGAATCCCCGGCGTTCGACCTGCACCACCCCGAGATCGCCGCGCTCGACCAGCTCGAGAACGTCGGTCACGGTGAGAAGGCCCTCTCCGGTGGCAAGGAGGCCGGCAAGTGAAGATCCAGGGCAGGATGTTCATCTGGCTGAGCGTCTTCGTGCTCGCCATGGCGGTCGTCTACGGCGTGTGGTCGAAGGAGCCGGCCGGTACCACGGCCCTCTTCCTGGCCTTCGGCCTGTGCATCATGATCGGCTTCTACCTGGGCTTCACGGCCCGGCGGGTCGACGCGGGTGCCCAGGACAACAAGGAGGCGGACGTCGCGGACGACGCCGGCGAGGTCGGGTTCTTCAGCCCGCACAGCTGGCAGCCGCTCGCTCTGGGCATCGGTGGAGCTCTCGCCTTCCTGTCGATCGCGATCGGCTGGTGGCTGATGTACTTCTCGGCGCCGCTGATCATGATCGGCCTGTGGGGCTGGGTCTTCGAGTACTACCGCGGTGAGAACCGCACCCAGTAGCACGCGCCGAGCGCTCAAGGAGCCCGGACACTCCGTCAGGAGGGTCCGGGCTCCTGCTTTTGCCGCAATGCGCGTCCCTCGTCCGTGTCACCCAGCGCGCCGCTGTTGACGAAGCTTCCTACGTTGAGCTCATGAGCCACTCTGACACCTCCCAAGGCGCGACAGCCGGTGTCGAGAGGCCGGCCGTGCTCAGCCCTTCGGGCCCCCACGCGCTCGACCTCTCGACCCCGGCACGCCCGCGCACTCGCACCGTCCTGTGCTGCACGTTGCTGGTGATAGCCCTCGGCGCCGGCGTCACCGCCTGCGGCAGCGACGGCAACCCGCTGTCGGCCACGCCGTACGACGCGGCCGACCAGATCTCCTTCAACGGCCTCACCGGCGGCGGCAAGAAGGTCGACCCGGACAAGCCCCTGGAGGTCACCGCCGAGGACTCCGACGGGCGCCTCACGGACGTCACGGCCGTGGACGCGACAGGCCGGTACGTGGTCGGCGAACTCTCCGCCGACGGCAGCCGCTGGCACAGCACCTCGCCGCTGGCCGCGAACGCCCACTACACGGTGCGGGTGAGCACCGAGGACGAGGACGGCGCGCCCGGCCGCAAGGTCCTCACCTTCGACACCAGCAAGCCCACCACCAGCAAGCGGCTGACGGTGACCTTCGGGCCCAAGTCGGGCACCTACGGCGTCGGCCAGCCCGTCACGGCCGAACTGAACAAGCCGGTGAAGGACAAGGCGCAGCGCGCCATAGTCGAGCGTGCCCTCAGGGTGGACTCCACGCCCGCCGTGCAGGGCACGTGGCACTGGGTGGACGACAAGAAGCTGCACTACCGGCCCAAGGAGTACTGGCCCGCCCACGCCACCATCCAGGTGTACAGCAACCTGGACGGCGTGAAGATCAGCGACCGTCTGCGGGGCGGCCCGGCCAAGCCCCTCAAGCTCACCACCGGCGACCGTGTCATCGCCGTCACGGACGCCTCGACGCACTCCATGAAGGTCTACAAGAACGGCGAGGTGATCAACGAGATCCCCGTCACCACCGGCAAGCCCGGCTTCGACACCCGCAACGGCGTCAAGGTCGTCCTGGGCAAGGAGTACTTCGTACGGATGCGCGGCACCACCGTCGGCATAGCCGAAGGCTCCGCCGACTCCTACGACCTCCCGGTCTACTACGCCACCCGCGTCACCTGGAGCGGCGAGTACGTGCACGCCGCCCCCTGGTCCGTGGGCTCCCAGGGCTACGCCAACGTCAGCCACGGCTGCACCGGCATGAGCACGAGCAACGCCGAGTGGTTCTTCGAGCACGTCCGCGAGGGCGACCTGGTCCAGGTCGTCAACTCCGACGGCGACACCATGGAGTCGTTCGGCAACGGCTTCGGCGACTGGAACCTGGCCTGGAAGAAGTGGCGTACGGGCAGCGCCCTGGTCGCCGACACCCCCGACGCGCCGAGCGCGGCGGAACGGGCCCGACTGCGGCCGCAGAGCGTCTGACACCCCTCGGGGCCACGGACCTCGGGGGCGAGGCCCGACCGGACGCTCAGGCGCTCAGAGCCCGCTTCTGCCGGAGCAGGGAAGCCAGGGCGCCCGCGAACTCCACCGGATCCACCGGCAGCGTCACAGCCGCGTCCGCCCGGCTCCACGTGGCCAGCCAGGCATCCTGCGGCCGGCCGATCAGCAGCAGCACGGGCGGGCAGTGGAACACCTCGTCCTTGATCTGCCGGCACAGGCCCATGCCGCCCATCGGCGCGGCCTCGCCGTCCAGCACGCAGACGTCGATGCCGCCCTTGTCGAGCTCCTTGATGACGGCGGCCTGCGTCGCGCACTCCACGAACTCCACCACGGGAGCGTCGGGAGCGGGCCGCCGCCCGGTGGCGAGCCGCACTTGTTCACGGGTGTTGGAGTCGTCGCTGTAGACCAGCACCGTGGCGGTCGGCTGCATGTTTCCTCCGGGACGTCAGCGTCGTACGGACAGAACCGATGCGGCGGATGTTACTCCCTCGTCCACCTCGTCAACACCGGTTCGGACACCGCTTCGATGGGCCATACGGGCACTGCACACGCTGCGGACACTCCGAACGGCACCCCCCGGAGTGAGGGCGGGATAAGGGACCGACATAATGTCGGTCGTGGCGACAGCAACGACAGTAGATACCGGGCACGCGCACCCGTCGGTCAACCGGCCGAACCTCACCAGCGTCGGAACCATCATCTGGCTGAGTTCCGAGCTGATGTTCTTCGCGGCCCTCTTCGCGATGTACTTCACCCTGCGATCGGTGACGGGGCCCGATCACTGGAAGGAGATGGCGGACGCTCTCAACGTCCCCTTCTCGTCGGTGAACACCACGATCCTGGTGCTCTCCTCACTCACCTGCCAGCTCGGCGTCTTCGCCGCCGAGCGCGGTGACGTGAAGAAGCTCCGGGGCTGGTTCATCGTCACCTTCGTCATGGGCGCGATCTTCATCGGCGGTCAGATCTTCGAGTACACGGAGCTGGTGAAGAAGGACGGGCTCTCGCTCTCCTCCGACCCGTACGGATCGGTGTTCTACCTGACCACCGGCTTCCACGGCCTGCACGTGACGGGCGGCCTCATCGCCTTCCTGTTCGTCCTCGGACGCACCTACGCGGCCAAGAGGTTCACCCACGAGCAGGCGACCGCCGCGATCGTCGTGTCCTACTACTGGCACTTCGTCGACGTCGTCTGGATCGGCCTCTTCGCCACGATCTACCTGATCAAGTAGTCGCGGCCGTACCCGCACATATCCAGAAGCATCGACGCAGAAGATCCTGACACCGGGGTAATCCGTGAAAAAGCTCTCCGCACGACGACGCCATCCGCTGGCGGCGCTCGTCGTCCTACTCCTCGCGCTGGCATGCACCGGGGGGCTGTACGCCGCGTTCGCACCCGCGAGCAAGGCGCAGGCCGACGAAACCGCCCAGTCCCTCACGATCGAGGAGGGCCAGAAGCTCTACTCGGTCGGCTGCGCCAGCTGCCACGGCACCGGCGGTCAGGGCACCTCTGACGGTCCGAGCCTGGTCGGCGTGGGCGCTGCGGCCGTCGACTTCCAGGTCGGCACCGGCCGTATGCCGGCCCAGCAGCCCGGCGCGCAGATCCCGAAGAAGAAGGTCATCTACTCGCAGGCCGAGATCGACCAGCTGGCCGCGTACATCGCGTCGCTGGGTGCCGGTCCGTCCGTCCCGACCAAGACGGAGTTCGGCCCCGAGGGCGCCGACATCGCCAAGGGCGGCGAGCTGTTCCGCACCAACTGCGCGGCGTGCCACAACTTCACCGGCAAGGGCGGCGCCCTGACGCACGGGAAGTACGCACCGGACCTCGAAGGCGTCAACCCGAAGCACATCTACGAGGCCATGCAGACCGGCCCGCAGAACATGCCCTCCTTCCCCGACACCACGCTGTCGGAGCAGAACAAGAAGGACATCATCGCGTACCTGAACGCGGTCAACGGAGACGACACCGAGAGCCCCGGCGGCCTTGAGCTGGGCGGACTGGGTCCGGTCACCGAGGGACTGTTCGGGTGGGTCTTCGGACTCGGCGCGCTGATCGCGGTCGCCGTCTGGGTCGCCGCTCGGACCGCAAAGGCCAAGAAGTCATGAGTAGCCAAGACATTCCAGAAGAGAACCTGCCCGCTGAGCAGGCCGCCCACGACCACGGGCACGGCGCGGTAACGGTCGCGGACGAGCAGAACCCGTTCGCCGACCCGGGCCTGCCGCCCCACGAGCACCGGGTGCAGGACATCGACGAGCGGGCCGCCAAGCGGTCCGAGCGCGTCGTCGCGTTCCTGTTCACGTTGTCGATGCTGGCGACCGTCGGCTTCATCGCCTCGTACGTGACGATCCCGGCCGACAGGTCGGTCTACGTCTTCCCGATCGGCAGGGTCAGCGCGCTGAACTTCGCGCTGGGCCTGACGCTGGGGCTGGCGCTGTTCACGATCGGCGCGGGCGCGGTCCACTGGGCCCGCACCCTGATGTCCGACGCGGAGGTCGCCGACGAGCGTCACCCGATCGAGGCGCCTCCCGAGGTCAAGGCCAAGGTCCTGGCCGACTTCAAGCAGGGTGCCAAGGAGTCCGCGCTCGGCCGCCGCAAGCTGATCCGCAACACGATGTTCGGCGCGCTGGCCCTGTTCCCGCTCTCCGGCATCATGCTGCTGCGCGACCTCGGCCCGCTCCCGGGCACCAAGCTCCGCCACACCCTGTGGTCCAAGGGCAAGCTGCTCGTCAACATGAACACGAACCAGCCGCTGCGTGCCTCTGACGTCGCGGTCGGCTCGCTCACCTTCGCCAAGCCCGAGGGCCTGGAGGAGCACGACGAGGAGTTCCAGACCGAGATCGCCAAGGCGGCCCTGATGATCGTCCGGATCCAGCCGGACAACATCAAGGACAAGCGCGAGCTCGAGTGGTCGCACGAGGGCATCGTGGCGTACTCGAAGATCTGCACCCACGTGGGGTGCCCGATCTCCCTGTACGAGCAGCAGACGCACCACGTACTGTGCCCCTGCCACCAGTCCACCTTCGACCTCTCCGACGGTGCCCGGGTGATCTTCGGCCCCGCCGGTCACGCCCTGCCGCAGCTGCGCATCGGCGTGAACGACGAGGGCTACCTCCAGGCGCTCGGCGACTTCGAGGAGCCCGTCGGTCCTGCATTCTGGGAGCGCGGATGAGTACTACACCCGGTAACACGAACCCCTCCGCAGCCAACGGCGCGGCGCACGGTTCACGCGAGAAGGCACCGGCCGGCGAGCGTGTCGCCGACTGGGCGGACGGACGGCTCGGGATCTACTCCCTGGCCAAGTCCAACATGCGCAAGATCTTCCCCGACCACTGGTCGTTCATGTTGGGCGAGGTCTGCCTCTACAGCTTCATCATCATCATCCTCACGGGTGTGTACCTGACGCTGTTCTTCCACCCGTCGATGAACGAGGTGGAGTACCACGGCAGCTACGTCCCGCTGCAGGGACAGCTGATGTCCGAGGCGTTCAACTCGACCATGCACATCTCCTTCGATGTGCGCGGTGGTCTGCTGATCCGGCAGATCCACCACTGGGCGGCGCTGGTCTTCCTCGCCGGCATGTTCGTGCACATGATGCGCGTGTTCTTCACGGGTGCGTTCCGCAAGCCGCGTGAGGTCAACTGGCTGTTCGGCTTCCTGCTGTTCGTCCTGGGCATGTTCACCGGCTTCACCGGTTACTCGCTCCCGGACGACCTGCTCTCCGGCACCGGTGTCCGCTTCATGGAGGGCGCGGTCCTGTCCGTGCCGATCGTCGGCACGTACCTGTCGTTCTTCCTCTTCGGCGGCGAGTTCCCGGGCGGCGACTTCGTGGCCCGCTTCTACTCGATCCACGTCCTGCTGCTGCCGGGCATCATGCTCGGCCTGGTGGTCGGCCACCTGATCCTGGTCTTCTACCACAAGCACACGCAGTTCGCGGGCCCCGGAAAGACGAACAACAACGTCGTCGGCATGCCGTTGCTGCCCGTCTACATGGCCAAGGCCGGAGGCTTCTTCTTCCTGGTCTTCGGTGTCATCGCGGCCATCGCGGCGATCGCCTCGATCAACCCGATCTGGGCCATGGGCCCCTACCGGCCGGACATGGTGTCCACGGGCGCACAGCCCGACTGGTACATGGGCTTCTCCGAGGGCCTGATCCGTGTCATGCCGGGCTGGGAGATCAACTTCTGGGGTCACACGCTCGTGCTGGGCGTGTTCATCCCGCTGGTCATCTTCCCGCTGGTCCTGGTCGCGATCGCGGTCTACCCGTTCATCGAGTCCTGGGTCACCGGCGACAAGCGCGAGCACCACATCCTGGACCGCCCGCGCAACGCCCCCACCCGGACCGGGTTCGGTGTGGCCTGGATGACCTGGTACTTCGTCCTGCTGGTCGGTGGTGGCAACGACATCATCGCCACCCACTTCCACCTGTCGATCAACGCCATCACCTGGTTCGTCCGGGTCGCGTTCTTCGTCGCGCCGGTCGTCGCGTTCGTCATCACCAAGCGGATCTGCCTCGGCCTCCAGCGCCGCGACAAGGACAAGGTGCTGCACGGCCGCGAGTCGGGCATCATCAAGCGCCTGCCGCACGGTGAGTTCGTCGAGATCCACGAGCCGCTCAGCCAGGAGCAGCTGCACACCCTCACCGCGCACGAGCAGTACAAGCCGGCCGGTATCGGCCCGACGGTCGACGCGAACGGTGTCGAGCGCAAGGTGAAGGGCCCCGAGAAGCTGCGCGCCAAGTTGAGCGAGGCGTACTACGGCGACGAGGCCCAGATCGCGAAGCCCACCGTCGAGGAGTACAAGGAGATCACCAGCGGCCACGGCCACCACTGATCACTGCGCACGCCACGGTTGAAGGGCCCCCGTCCGGTCTTCGGACGGGGGCCCTTCGCCGTGCTCCGGGCTGGATAGGGTGGCCCTGTTGAGATCCGCGTCCCGTGGTACGGGACCGACCCAGGAGCGGCTTATGAGCGCTGTGACCCCCGCTGGAGGCGACACCGCGGCGGGCCGTTCCTGGCCCCAGGTACTGGACGCCCTGCTGTACGGCCGGGACCAGAGCGCCGAGGCGACGGCCTGGGCGATGGACCGGATCCTGCGCGGCGAGGCGACCGACGCACAGATCGCCGGGTTCGCGGTGGCGCTGCGGGCCAAGGGCGAGACCGTCGAGGAGATCGCCGGGCTCGTCCGGACGATGTACGAGCACGCGAACGTCATCGAGGTGCCGGGCGCGACCGTCGACATCGTCGGCACGGGCGGCGACGGCGCCAGGACGGTGAACATCTCCACGATGTCCTCGATCGTCGTGGCCGGCACCGGCGCGAAGGTCGTCAAGCACGGCAACCGGGCCGCTTCCTCCGCCTCGGGTGCCTCGGACGTCCTGGAGAAGCTCGGCGTCAATCTCGAACTGACGCCGAAGCGGGTCGCGGAGGTGGCCGAGGAAGCCGGGATCACCTTCTGCTTCGCGGTGAAGTTCCATCCGGCGCTGCGCCATGTGGCCGCCGCGCGCGGCCAGTTGGGTATCCGGACGACCTTCAACTTCCTCGGCCCGCTGACCAACCCGGCGAAGGTCAAGGCGCAGGCCGTCGGGGTGGCCGACCTGCGGATGGCGCCGATCGTCGCCGGTGTCTTCGCCGAGCGCGGCAACTCCTCGCTGGTGTTCCGGGGCGACGACGGTCTCGACGAGCTGACGACCACCGCCACCTCCCGGGTGTGGGTCGTCCGCGACGGCAAGGTCACCGAGGAGGCCTTCGACCCCCGGGACGTCGGCCTGGAGCTGGTGCCGGTGGAGGCCCTGCGGGGCGCCGACGCCTCGTTCAACGCGGAGGTGGCCCGACGGCTGCTGAGCGGGGAGACCGGGCCGGTGCGGGACGCCGTACTGCTGAACTCGGCGGCCGCGTTGGTCGCGCTGGAGCCCGGGGACGGGCCGCTCGCCGAGCAGATCCGGGCCGGCATGGAGAAGGCGGCCGTGTCGATCGACTCCGGCGCGGCCCGGCGGACCCTGGAGCGCTGGGTGGCGATCAGCAACGCCTGAGTTCCGCACGGTGTGACGCGAGGCGCAGTCCAGAATTCGGACTGCGCCTTGCGCGTGGAAGATCGTGTGGCAGGATGTTCGGCAGGTCATGAGTGACAGTCATGAGGCCCCGGCCGACTGTCCGGCAACCCTCCGTCCGTGGCGGGGTGCCCCGGGTGAAGACCAGGCCGTGGGCAGCGAGGTCCACGGCAAGCGCGGACCCCTCGCACTCTTTCGAGTGGATACAGCCCAGGGGTCCTGGTCTCGAGGGAGTCCCCCGTGAGCAAGCGAATGCGATAGGGCCGCAGAGCCCCGCCTCCGCATCCCCTTTTCTCTTCCTGTCCCGCGCCGAGCCGTACCCGCTCGCGTGGTGATTCCGCTGCTTCTCACGGGAGTTCGCCATGTCTGTCTCCACCGCTGCCGCCGCCCAGTCGCTTTGTTCCCCGCTGCCCGTTCTGGGTGGAGACGTCACCGTCCCGCTCGTCACGGGCGGCGAGGTCACCTACGCCGCGCTCGACTACGCGGCCAGCGCTCCCGCCCTGCAGCGGGTCTGGGACGACGTCGCCGCCTACGCGCCGTACTACGGCAGCGTGCACCGCGGGGCCGGATACCTCTCCCAGCTCTCGACCGACCTGTTCGAGAACGCCCGCCGGACGGTCGCGGAGTTCCTCGACTGCCGGACCGACGACCAGCTGATCTTCACCCGGTCCACCACCGACTCCCTGAACCTGCTGGCCGCCGCGCTTCCCGACGGCTGCCAGGTCTTCGTCTTCGAGACCGAGCACCACGCCTCGCTGCTGCCCTGGAAGGACGCCCGGGTCAGCTACCTCGACGCCCCGCGCACCCCGCGCCAGGCCGTCGAGACCCTGGAGCGCGCCCTCGCCGCCCGTGACCCGCACGGCCCGGCCCTGGTCTGCGTCACCGGCGCCTCCAACGTCACCGGCGAGCTGTGGCCCGTACGGGAGCTCGCGGCCGCCGCGCACGCCCACGGCGCCCGGATCGTCCTGGACGCCGCCCAGCTGGCCCCGCACCACCCGGTGTCGGTGCGGGACCTGGACGTCGACTGGGTCGCCTTCTCCGGTCACAAGCTGTACGCGCCCTTCGGCTCCGGAGTCCTGGCCGGCCGTGCCGACTGGCTGCGCGAGGCCGACCCGTACCTGGCCGGCGGCGGCGCCAGCCGCAAGGTCACCCGGCGTGAGGACGGGGGAGTGGACGTCGAGTGGCACGACACCGCCGCCCGTCACGAGGCCGGCTCGCCCAACGTCATCGGCGTCTACTCCATCGCCTCCGCCTGCAAGGCCCTCACCGAGGCCGGCTTCGACACCCTGGTCGCCCGCGAGCGGCACCTGATCGACACCGTGCGGGCGGGCCTCGCCGAGGTGCCGCAGGTGCGGATCCTGTCCCTGTTCGGGGACGACGCCCCGCGGGTCGGCGTGATCTCCTTCGTCGTCGAGGGCTGGAACAGCTCGCACTTCGCCGCGGCCCTCTCCGCCGAGTACGGCATCGGCGTCCGGGACGGCCTCTTCTGCGCCCACCCGCTGGTCCGCACCCTGCTGGGCAGCGACCCCCAGACCCAGGGCGAGTGCGGTGCCCCCGAGGCCGCGCCGGGCGAGAAGTCCCTCAACGCGATCCGGGTGAGCTTCGGCGCGGGCACCCCCGACGAGCACGTGGAGCGCTTCGTGGGGGCCGTGAAGGAGCTCGTGCGGGACGGCGCGCGCTGGCAGTACCGCACGGAGGGCGGCCGCTGCGTCCCGGCGGTGTGACGTCTGGGTCCGGTCCGTGCCCGGAGGCGGTGTTCAGGCGGTCAGGAGTCCAGGCCGATCGCGAACGCCGCCTCCAGGTCGTGCTGGGAGTAGGTGCGGAACGCGACGTGCGTGTCCGTGCCCTCCACGCCGGGGATCCTGCTGATCCGCCCGGGGATGACCTCGGCCAGGTCCTCGTGCTGCTTGACGCGGACCATCGCGATCAGGTCGTAGGTGCCGGTGACCGAGAAGACCTCGCTGACGGACTCCAGGGCCGCGATCGACTCCGCGATCTCGGGAATCCGGTCCACGCTGGTCTTGATGAGGACGATCGCGGTGATCACGGCTGGTTCTCTCCCTCGGGGGCCGGAGCTGGGGCGGCCTTCACTCTAGTGGTACGGCCGAAACGGACCCACGCGTAGCCGAAGCCCACCGAGAACCCCACGAGGTGCGCGAGATACGCCACGCCCGGTCCCTGGGCCGCCCGTCCCGCCGCCAGCCACTGCAGGGCCGCCCAGAAGGGCAGCACGACCCAGGCCGGGAAGCGCAGGGGCAGAAAGAACAGGAACGGCAGGAGACTGGTCACCCGGGCGCCGGGGAACAGGTACAGGCACGCCCCGAGGACGGCGGAGATCGCCCCGGAGGCGCCGACCAGTGACTGCGTGGAGTCGGCGTTGGCGGCCGCGTAGCCCAGCAGGGCCAGGTAGCCGCAGCCCAGATAGAACAGGGTGAACTGGACGCGGCCCATCCGTTCCTCGGTCAGCGCGCCGAAGACGTAGAGGAAGAGCATGTTGCCGAGCAGATGGACCCAGCTGCCGTGGACGAACAGGGCCGTGGCGGGGGTGAGGGCGGCGCGGGGGGAGCCCTCGAACAGTTCTGCGGGGACCACGCCCCAGCGGCGGAAGTAGGCCCGCTGCGCGGCGAGCAGCCCGTCGCCGGAGCCGTACGCCGGATCGAGGCCCGAGGCCGGGCCGATCACGAACAGCAGGCAGCAGGCGGCGATCAGGCCGTATGTCACCGGCGCCGACGGCGTCCGGACCCTCCCGGCCGTCCTGCCGACCGTCACGCTCCACTTGCTGATCATGGGTACAGAGCATGACGTAAGGGGGCCGAGCCGCACAGACCGCCTCGCCGCCCTGGACGGACGGGCGGCGGGATGCCGCCAGGCCGTAGGGTTACGAGCCACACGCACCGGGGAATCCGGCGCGTCACGGACACTAGAAGGAAAGCGAACAGTCACGATGACGGTTCCCCTGCCGACCGACGCCACCCGCTGGCGCTGCACCCTCTGCGGCAACCTCACCCGCTTCGACGTGACGCGCTCGTCGAAGGTCGTCGAGTACATCCACCTCGACCTGGCGGGTGAGCCGAAGGTCGAGGAGCGCGAGACGCTCAGTGAGACCATCGAGTCGGTGCGGTGCCGCTGGTGCAACGCGGTGGATCAGGTGGAACTCGTGGACAGGCCGGGTGCCGGCTCCTGAGGGGAGCGGGTCCCGCACAGGTATTGGGGTTGACGGATGGTGGAGACCACGGGCGGGGAGCCGGGCGACGGCACCGCCGAGGTGCTCGACCGTCCGCTGCCCGACGGCGTGCGCCGCAGGGTCGTACAGATCGTCTCGGACGGCTTCGGCGGCCTGACCGTCGGCGAACTGCCCACGCAGCTCAGACAGTACGCCCGGTTCGCGCCGAACCGGCGGGCCAAGTTCGCCGGGAACGCGATGGCCACCGCTCTGGAGACCGATCCGCTGTTCCGGCAGCGCATCGGGGAGAAGCTCAGAGAGGCCCAGGCGGAGCTGGCCGGTGCCCTCGACTCCGGCTCGCCGCCGCCGGCCGCGGATCCGCTGGACGTGGCGGCCGCGGCCTACGTACTGCGCCCCACCGGCTGGGTGAAGCTGGTGACCGCGGCCGGCGAGGAGGCCCTGCGGGCGGACGCCGAGCGGGCCGACGAGGAGAACCGGGCGGAGCTGGCGCGGCTGCGTGAGGAGCTCGCCCAGGCCCGTGAGCAGACCAGGGCCGACACCGAGCGGCTGCGGACCGAGCTGGACGCGGCGAAGAAGGAAACGGAATCGCTTCACCGCAAGCTGCGCGCGGCCCTCAGTGACGTCAAACGCGGCGAGGCGGCCCTGCGCAAGCTCCAGGGCGAGACCGAGACGGCCCGTGCCGAGGGGCAGACCCAGGTGTCCGCAGCCGAGAGCGAGTCGCGGCGGCTCAAGGCGCGGCTCGGAGAGGCGGAGGCGGCCCTGGAGGCCACCCGCAGAGCGGCCCGGGAGGGGCGCAGCGTCGAGGACATGCGGGTGCGGCTCCTGCTCGACACCGTGCTCGACGCGGCCCAGGGGCTGCGGCGTGAGCTGGCGCTGCCACCGGTGTCCGTACGGCCCGCGGAAACCGTCGACGCGGTCGAACCGGGACGAATGACCCCGAAGGACATCGCCGCGCGCGCTCTGTCCGAGAACGACCCGGCGATTCTCGACCAGTTGCTCGCGCTCCCGCAGGCGCATCTCGTGGTCGACGGCTACAACGTCACCAAGACAGGCTATCCCCAAATGCCTCTGGAGAAGCAGCGGTTGCGACTTCTGGGGCAGCTCTCGCAGCTCGCCGCGCAGACCGGGGCCGAGGCTACCTGTGTCTTCGACGGGGCCGAGCTGGCCGCGCCGGTGCTGCTCGCGCCGCCGCGCGGGGTGCGCGTGCTGTTCTCCAAAGCCGGCGTGACGGCCGACGAGTTGATCCGTCAGCTGGTGCGCGCGGAGCCGCCCGGACGCCCGGTCATCGTCGTCTCCACCGACCGTGAGGTGGCCGACGGGGTTGCCCGGGCGGGAGCCCGGCCGGTCGCCTCGGCGGTGCTTCTGAAGCGGTTCTCGAGGGCCTGAGACGGCTCGGAATCCGCCTCGGCCGAACTGTCCCTTAAGTCCCATGCGTCGCGTACGCACCAAGCGCAACCTACGGATGCATTGCCCCAATTGGCAGGGTCTTCACGCAACGTAGTGTCAGGTGCGCATCACTGCACGTGAGTTGAGTGTAAAGAATGCAGGGTGTGACAAACATTTTTCACGCCAGGATTTGAACTGATCACAGGAAGGTCACTAGGGTCTGGGCTCGAACCCCCGCTCGGGTGATCACTCATTGGGAGTGACGGCGGAGGGGGCACCGCCCGCCGGCGTCTCGGTAGGCGGCTGGAGGAAGAAGGAGCTCGCCTTCGTGGCGTCCCACCGTCGACCCAAGCAGCCGAGCCGCACCCGTGTGACCGTGCTCACCACCGCCGCCGCAGCAGCCGTGGCTCTCAGTGCCAACGCCGCCAACGCGGCGCCGACCGAGAAGCCGAGCAAGGGCGAGGTCAAGGCGAAGGTCGACAAGCTCTACGAAGAGGCGGAGCAGGCCACCGAGAAGTACGTCGGGGCCCAGGAGAAGCAGGAGAAGCTCCAGAAGGAGATCTCCACCATCCAGGACAACGTCGCCCGCGGCCAGGAAGAGCTCAACGAGCTGCGCGACAGCATCGGCCTGGCGGCCGCGGCCCAGTACCGCACCGGCTCCATCGACTCCTCCGTCCAGCTCTTCCTGTCGGCCGACCCGGACGACTACCTCGACAAGGCCTCCACGCTCGACCAGTTGAGCGGCCAGCAGGTCGAGGCGCTGAAGAAGATCCAGCAGAAGCAGCGCGAACTCGCGCAGGAGCGCTCCGAGGCCTCCGACAAGCTCAAGGACCTCGCCTCCACCCGCACGGAACTGGGCAAGAAGAAGCAGGAAGTCCAGACCAAGCTCGCCGAGGCGCGCAAGCTGCTCAACACCCTGACGGCCGCGGAGCAGGCGGCGCTCGACGCCGCGGACGCCCGCGCCAGCCGCTCCGCCAGCGAGCGGGTCGACCTCGGCGGCACCACCTCCGCCTCCAACCGGGCCGCCGCGGCCTTCGCCGCCGGACAGAGCAAGATCGGCACGCCGTACGTCTACGGCGCCTCCGGTCCCTCCTCCTTCGACTGCTCGGGCTTCACCTCGTGGGCCTACGCGCAGGCCGGTGTCACCATCCCGCGCACCTCGCAGGCCCAGGCGAACGCCGGTACGCGCATCTACAACCAGAGCGACCTCAAGGTCGGCGACCTGGTCATCTTCTACGGCGACATGCACCACGTCGGCCTCTACGCCGGCAACGGCCAAGTGCTGCACGCCCCGCGCACCGGCACCGTCGTGCGCTACGAGTCGATCGGCAACATGCCGTTCCAGTTCGGCGTCCGTATCTGACTCCGGCTCCCGCCCGAACGGGCGAATTGCCACAACCGCTGCTGACCCCACGCCCCGCCCATGACCTGCGTCATAGGCGGGGCGTCACGTTGTGTGCCCGCGAAGGTCGTTGGTGGCTGCCCGGTCACGGGGCTACTGTCTGCCGCGTTTCCCGAAGCCGGAGCTCCGCCCCGGCGCGGGGGGCAGTCCGTGTCCGCCAGCGGAAGGAGTGCGGCTTCCCGTGGGGTTCCATCGCCGCCTTGTACCGTCCGGGTTCGACCGGGGCGCCAGTGCCGCCCTGTGCGTCCTGTCCGCCGCAGCCGCCGCTCTCGGCGCCGTACCGGCGGTGGCCGCGCCGCACGACGACACCCGTGCTGAAGTGGACCGCCTCTACGAGGCGGCCGAGCAGGCCACCGAGGCCTACAACAAGGCCGACGAGCGCGCCGATTCACTGCGCGGGCAGGTGAGCGACGCGCAGGACCACATCGCCCGGCAGCAGGAACGCATCAACACCATGCGGGAGTCGCTCGGTTCGCTGGCCGGCGCGCAGTACCGCTCCGGCGGCCTCGACCCCTCGCTCGCGCTCCTGTTCTCCGACGACCCGGACGACTACCTCGACAAGGCCGCGGCGCTCGACCGGATCACCGCCCGCCAGGCCGGCGAGCTCGAAGAACTCCAGTCGGCGATGCGCGAACTCGCCCAGGAGCGGGCGGAGGCGGCCGGCAAGCTCGCCGAACTGGAGCGCAGCCGCAAGGCCGTCGGCACCCACAAGCGGACTGTGGAGAAGAAGCTCGCCCAGGCCCGGCAACTGCTCAACCTGCTGCCGTCGGCGGAACGCGCGGCCTACGACCGGGCCTCCCGTTCCGGGCGCTCCGACCTGCCCGACCTCACCGGCGTCGCCGCGCCCTCCGGCCGGGCGGCCGCCGCGGTCGCCGCCGCCCGCTCCGCGCTCGGCAAGCCGTACGTCTGGGGCGCGACCGGGCCCACCGGCTTCGACTGTTCGGGCCTGATGCAGTGGTCCTACGCGCAGGCCGGGATCTCCCTGCCGCGCACCTCGCAGGCCCAGCGGTACGCCGGCCGACAGGTCCCGCTCTCCCAGGTCCAGCCCGGCGACCTGGTCGCCTACCGGTCCGACGCCAGCCACGTGGGGATGTACATGGGCAACGGCCAGGTGATCCACGCGCCCTACCCCGGCGCGCCGGTGCGCTACGACCCGGTGGGCATGATGCCCGTCTCGTCGGTCACGAGGGTCTGACCCGGCGCCCCCGGCCACCGTACGATCGGGAAGTGGCTGGTCGACGGCGGGTGGCGGGATCGGGAGTGGTGGCGCTGTGTCTGCTGCTCGTCTCCCTGGTCGGATGCGGGGGGCGGTCGGCGACCGACAGTGCGAAGGCCGACGTCCAGCGGGTCCTGGACCGGCGGGCGACCGCGGTCCTCGACCGGGACCGGGCCGCGTTCGTCCGCACCGGTGCGCTGAGCTGGTTCGGGAACCTCGGCGCGGTGCCGCTCGCGGCCTGGTCGTACCGCGTCACCGCCGTGCACCGCACCGGCTCCACCGCCACCGCCGACGCCGAGCTGGGCTACCGCGTCGAGGGGTACGACACGGCCCCGGTCACCGTCGGCCGCACGCTGAACCTGAGCCGGGACGCGCACGGGCGGTGGTACGTCGACGCGGAGCTGCCCGCCCACAGGACCGCGCAGCAGCTGTGGGACCAGGGCGAGGTGACCGTCGTACGGGGTGCGCACAGCCTCGTGCTGGGGGTCGGGCAGTCCGGCGAGACGCTGCACCGGTACGCGGAGCTCGCCGACCACGCGGTGCCGGCCGTGTCGGCGGCCTGGGGCACGGGCTGGAGCCGGCACGTCGTGGTACTCGTCCCGAGGTCGCTGGACGGGATGGCGGGGCTGCTCGGCTCGCCCGCCTCCTCCTACCGGGGGATCGCCGCGGTCACCACCGGGGAGACGGGCGCCCCCGCCCGGGCGCCCGCGGACCGGATCATCGTCAATCCGGACGCGTACGGCGTCCTGGGCGGCGTCGGCAAGCAGGTCGTGCTCACCCACGAGACCACGCATGTGGCCACCCGCGCGGCCACCAGCGCCGCCACCCCGCTGTGGCTGTCCGAGGGGTACGCCGACTGGATCGGCTACCTGGGTACCGGGCGTACGCCGGCCGAGGCCGCGCCCGAGCTGTGGCGGGCGGTGACCGGCGGGCAGGTCCCCGCCGCGCTGCCGGACGACCGGGACTTCGGCTTCACCGGGGACGCGACCAAGCTGGCGAAGGCGTACGAGGGCGGCTGGATGGCCTGCCGGTTCATCGCGGAGCACTGGGGCGACGCGCGGCTGCGCACGTTCTACCGGGCCGTGGGCGGGCACGAGAAGCGGGCCGGGGCGGTCGAGGACGCGATGAGCAAGGTGCTCGGCACGACACCGGCGGCGTTCACCGAGCGGTGGCGCGGCTATCTGCGGGCTCAGCTGGCCTGATCCGGCAGGGCCAGGGCCTCGGTGGGCCAGTCGCGCCGCAGCTCCCGCTCGCCGGACCGGATCAGGGGGAGAGGGAGGTCTTGCTGGTGCGGGCGGCCTGAGCCGGCACCGGGGCCGGATCGGGGCGGGGCACCGTCGAGCGCCACAGCACGCGGGCCCCGGCGAGGGTGGCGAGCACCAGCAGGCCGTCGCGCACGAACAGGAGGGTGACACCGAGGGGGTCGCTCATCACGACGTGCGAGAACCAGATCGGGAACTCCAGCACCGTCACCAGGCTCGCCGCCAGGACTAGGCAGACCGGCAGGCCCATCCGGCTGGCCCGGAAGCACATGCAGACCGCGGCCAGACCGATCAGCCACACCAGGTACTGCGGACTGATCACCCGGCTGGTGGTGGTGAACATCAGCACCGCCACGAACGCCGCGTCCGCGAGCGTGTGCGGCTGGAAGCGGGTGGCCATCATCCGCCACAGCAGCAGCCAGCCGAAGGAGATGCCGGTGAGGAACAGGGCGGCCGTGCTCACCAGGTCGACATATGGGCCGATGAACTCGACCGAGCCGTAGTTGAGCAGCACCTGGCCGTCCCAGCCGTACTGCCGGGCCACGTGGAAGACCAGCGAACCCAGCGACTCGACCTCGGTGCCGCGGTCGCGCTGGAAGGTCAGGAAGGCGAAGGCGCCGGGCATGGCGATCGAGAACAGGGCCGCCAACGCAACCACGGTGGTCGCCGCCGACGCCCGGACTCCCCGCCTGCGCGCGGCGACCAGCACCAGCACCGGCCACACCTTCAGCAGCGCCCCGAAGCCCGCCAGCGCGCCCGCCACCCGTGGATGCCGGCCGGCCGCGAGCAGCGCCGCGACCGCGACCGCGGTGACCATCACGTCGTAGCGGGCGTAGACGGTCGGCCCGAGCAGCGGTACGCCCACCACCCACACCCACACGCCGCGCAGCGTCTTGCCGGGGCGCAGGCCCGCGTACAGCAGCAGGGCGAGGACGGCGAGGTCGGCGACGAAGGCGAGGACGAAGAACGCCTGGGTGTAGTCCAGGAAGGGCAGCAGCCCGGGGGAGAGGATCGCGAGCGCGGCGGCGGGCGGGTACTGCCAGGTCACGTCGTCCAGCGGGAAGGTGCCGGTGCGCAGCACGTCGTACCAGCCCTGGTAGATGACGGAGACGTCGCTGGTGACGTCGGGGCCGGGGAAGACGTACACCCCGAAGACGAACAGCAGGAGGAACAGCCTGGTCACGCCCCAGGTCCCCAGCAGCCACGCCAGTGACCGCCATCCGACCGTCGTCTTCACGTGAACCCCTGCCCGTTCGCTGCGCGCCCTGAGGAGAACATGATGTCCCGCCCTGCTGTGAGCCTGCCACAGGTGCGGCCGGGGCCCGGCTGTGAGCGGCCCGTTCGGTAGGGTCGGCGGCGATGCACAAGACCCTCGTCGTCACGAACGACTTCCCGCCCCGGCCCGGCGGTATCCAGGCCTTCCTGCACAACATGGCGCTGCGGGTCGACCCCGAGCGGCTCGTCGTGTACGCCTCCACCTGGAAGCGCGGCCGGGAGGGCGTCGAGGCGACCGCCGCCTTCGACGCCGAGCAGCCCTTCACCGTCGTCCGCGACCGTACGACGATGCTGCTGCCGACGCCCGACGTGACCCGGCGGGCCGTCGGGCTGCTGCGCGAGCACGGCTGCACATCGGTCTGGTTCGGGGCGGCGGCCCCGCTCGGGCTGATGGCGCCGGCGCTGCGCAGGGCGGGCGCCGACCGGCTGGTGGCCACGACCCACGGCCACGAGGCCGGATGGGCCCAGCTGCCCGCGGCACGGCAGCTGCTGCGCCGGATCGGGGAGTCCACCGACACGGTCACCTACCTCGGGGAGTACACGCGCTCGCGGATCGCCGCCGCGCTGACCCCGCGGGCGGCCGCGCGGATGGCGCACCTGCCGCCCGGGGTCGACGAGAAGACCTTCCACCCGGGATCGGGCGGTGCCGAGGTCCGGGCCAGGCTCGGGCTGACCGACCGTCCCGTGGTCGTGTGCGTGTCCCGGCTGGTCCCGCGCAAGGGGCAGGACACGCTGATCCTGGCCATGCCCCGGATCCTGGCCGCCGAGCCGGAGGCCGTGCTGCTGATCGTCGGCGGCGGGCCGTACGAGAAGGAGCTGCGCGCACTGGCGCGGTCGACCGGGGTGGCCGGCTCGGTGCGCTTCACCGGGGCGGTGCCCTGGGCCGAGCTGCCCGCGCACTACGGCGCCGGCGACGTGTTCGCGATGCCGTGCAGGACCCGGCGGGGCGGGCTCGACGTGGAGGGCCTCGGAATCGTCTACCTGGAGGCCTCGGCGACCGGCCTGCCCGTCGTCGCCGGTGACTCCGGCGGCGCCCCCGACGCGGTCCTCGACGGCGAAACCGGCTGGGTGGTCCGCGGCGGCTCCCCCGAGGAGACGGCCGACCGCATCACCGTCCTCCTCGCGGACCCGGAACTCCGGCGGCGGATGGGCGAACGGGGACGAGCCTGGATCGAGGAGAAATGGCGCTGGGATCTCCTGGCGGATCGCCTGAAAACCCTGCTGTAGAACCCCACCGCTCAGGGCCGCGCCCGTAAGGGGCGCGGGGAACGGCGCCACAAGCCACGTACAACGCGCAGCCGCGCACTTCGCGAACCTCGCCTCGGGATGGCGCACACAGGCGAGACCGGTCGCCCGATGGGCAACGCTCGCTGAGACGCGCCCGAAGGGGCGCGGGGAACGGCGCGACAGGCCACGTACAACCCGCAGCCGCGGACTTCGCGAAACCTCGCCTCGGGACGGCGCCCCAAAACCGGCGCAGCCCCTAGGCGGAACCGAATAATCCGCACATGCTGCGCGCATGACAGCAAAACTGATGCAGCGTCAGCTGACGAGACGTCAAATCCTGGGCATGGTAGCCCTGCAGACCGCCGCCGCGGCCGGTCTCACCCGTATCAGCCTCCAGTCCGCCTCGGCGGCCGAACCCGCCGTCGTCGACAACGCCCCCGCGATCGTGATCGGTTCGGGCTACGGCGGGGCCGTCGCCGCCCTCCGCCTCGGCCAGGCCGGCATCCGCACCCTCGTCCTCGAGATGGGCCGGCTGTGGAACACACCCGGCTCCGACGGCAAGGTCTTCTGTACCACCAGCGCCCCGGACCAGCGGTCCATGTGGTTCCGCACCCGCACCGAGGCACCGCTTGCCTCGTTCCTGTGGCTGGACCTCGTCAACCGGGACATCAGCAGATATCCGGGCGTCCTGGACCGGGTGCACTTCGCCGACATGTCCGTGTACGTGGGCCGCGGCGTCGGCGGCGGCTCGCTGGTCAACGGCGGAATGGCGGTGACCCCGCTCCAGTCGTACTTCAGCGAGCAGTTCCCGACCGTCGACGCCGCCGAGATGTACGGCACGTACTTCCCGCGGGCCCGCGCCATGCTCGGCGTCAACACCGTCGACCCCGCCTGGTTCGAGTCGACGGAGTGGTACAAGTTCACGCGGGTCTCCCGCAAGCACGCCCAGAACGCCGGCCTGAAGACCACCTTCGTGCCGAACGTCTACGACTTCGGGTACATGCAGCGCGAGGCGGCCGGCACCGCCACCAAGTCCGCACTCGGCGGCGAGGTCATCTACGGCAACAACCACGGCAAGCGCAGCCTCGACCAGACCTACCTGGCCGCCGCGCTCGGCACCGGGAACGTCACCATCAACACCATGGAACGGGTCAGGGCGATCCGCCGGGCCACCGACGGGACGTACGTCCTGACCGCCGACCGCATCGACAACACGGGTGCCGTCGTCGAGACGAAGGAGTACGGCTGCACGTACCTCTTCCTCGGCGGCGGCAGTCTCGGCACCAGCGAACTCCTCGTCCGCGCCCGGGACACGGGCGCGCTGCCCGCTCTCGACGCGAGCGTCGGCGCCGGCTGGGGAACCAACGGCAACGTGATGCTGGGCCGCGCCAACCACCTGTGGGACACCGTCGGCGCCAACCAGTCGACCATGCCGGTCATGGGCATCGACGACTGGGCGAACACCGCCAACCCGGTGTTCGCCGAGATCGCCCCGCTGCCGATGGGTCTGGAGCACTGGGTCAGCCTCTATCTGGCGATCACCAAGAACCCGCAGCGGGCGTCGTTCACGTACGACGCGGCGAGCGGCGGGGTCAGGCTGGGCTGGACCGCCGCGCAGAGCGCCGTCTCCGTGAGCATGGCCAGGAAACTGTTCGACCGGATCAACGCGGCGAACTCGACGATCTACCGGTACGACCTGTTCGGTTCGTCCAACAAGGTCTTCGCGGACGACTTCTGCTACCACCCACTGGGCGGCTGCGTGCTGGGGAAGGCGACCGACAACTACGGCCGGGTGAAGGGGTATTCGAAGCTGTACGTCACCGACGGCTCGCTCGTGCCGGGGTCCATCGGGGTGAACCCGTTCGTCACCATCACCGCGCTCGCGGAACGCACGATGGCGCGGGTCCTCGCCGAGGACACCGCGCCATGAGCCGGCCTGCTTCCTACTTCTGGTAGATGGCCTCGATCTCGTCCGAGTAGTCCTTGGCCACCACGTTGCGCTTGAGCTTCAGGGACGGCGTCAGGTGGCCCGACTCCTCCGTGAACTGGGAGGACAGAATGCGGAACTTCCGCACCGATTCCGCCTTCGACACCGCGGCGTTGCCGTCGTCGACCGCCGACTGGATCGCGGCCAGCAGGTCCGCGTCGGCGTGCAGCGACGCCGCGGTGGAGCCCGCGGGCTTGCCGTGCTCGGCGGCCCAGCGGCCCAGGAACTCGTCGTCGATGGTGACCAGCGCGCCCACGAACGGCCGCCCGTCGCCGACCACCATGCACTCCGCGACCAGCGCGTGCGCCCGGATACGGTCCTCGATCACGGCCGGGGCGACGTTCTTGCCGCCCGCGGTGACGATGATCTCCTTCTTGCGGCCGGTAATCCTGAGGTAGCCGTCCTCGTCGAGGGTGCCGATGTCACCGGTGTGGAACCAGCCGTCGGCCAGCGCCTCCGCGGTGGCCGCCTCGTTGTTCCAGTAGCCCTGGAACAGGTGCTCGCCGTGCAGCAGCACCTCGCCGTCGTCCGCGATCCGCACCACCGAGCCGGGCAGCGGCTGGCCGACCGTGCCGATCTTCTGGCGGTCCCAGGGGTTGAACGCGGTGGCGGCACAGGACTCGGTCAGGCCGTAGCCCTCCAGGACCGTGAAGCCGATGCCGCGGAAGAAGTGACCCAGGCGCTCGCCCAGCGGTGCGCCGCCGGAGATGGCGTACTCGCCCTTGCCGCCGAGCACCGCGCGCAGCTTGCTGTAGACGAGCTTGTCGAACGTCCGGTGCTTGATCTTCAGACCGAGCGAGGGGCCCGCCGGGGTGTCCAGGGCCTTGCTGTAGGCGATCGCCGTGTCGGCGGCCTTGTCGAAGATCTTGCCCTTGCCGTCGGCCTGCGCCTTGGCGCGCGCCGAGTTGTAGACCTTCTCGAAGACGCGAGGCACACCCAGGATCAGCGTCGGCCGGTAGGCGGCCAGTTCGTCGGTGAGGTTCTTGATGTCCGGAACGTTGCCCAGTTTGATCGGCGCCATCATGGGCGCGATCTGCACCAGCCGGCCGAAGACGTGCGCGAGCGGCAGGAAGAGCAGGACCGAACACTCGCCGGTGCGGAACAGCGGCCGCAGGCGTTCCACGATGTTTCCGCACTCGGCGAAGAAGCTGCGGTGGGTGAGCACACAGCCCTTGGGCCGCC
Source organism: Streptomyces sp. NBC_00289 (assembly GCF_041435115.1). Lineage (NCBI taxonomy): Bacteria > Bacillati > Actinomycetota > Actinomycetes > Kitasatosporales > Streptomycetaceae > Streptomyces > Streptomyces sp. NBC_00289. The sequence goes on from NZ_CP108046.1 coordinate 7,358,769, forward strand.
CGGTGGTGCCGGAGGTGTAGACGATGGTCGCCGGGTCGTCGGCCTTGGCGACGGAGCTGCGCTCCTCGACCACGGCGTCGCTGATGTCCTGGCCGGCGCGGCCCAGTTCCTCGACGGCACCGGCCTCGATCTGCCAGACCTGCTTGAGGGCGGGCAGCCGGTCGCGCACCGACTCGACGGCGGCCGCGTGCCCGTCCAACTCGACGACGCAGGCGGTGGCGCCCGAGTCGGAGAGGATCCACTGGACCTGCTCCGGGGAGCTGGTCTCGTACACCGGCACGGTGATCGCGCCCGCGCACCAGATCGCGAAGTCGAGCAGCGTCCACTCGTAGCGGGTACGGGACATCAGAGCGACCCGGTCGCCCGGCTGGACGCCGGAGGCGATGAGTCCCTTGGCTGCGGCGTGCACCTCCGCGAGGAACGCCGTCGCCGTCACGTCCTGCCAGACGCCGCCGACCTTGCGGGCGATGACGGCGACATCGGGATGCTGCGCGGCGTTTCTGCGGACGATGTCGGTGAGATTGCCGTCCGAAGGGACCTCGTACAAAGCCGGAAGGCTGAACTCGCGCAAGACTGCTGCTCCTCATAGGGCGCCGGCGCCACGACGTTGTGCGATGCGACGGTGCGGTCCACGGCTCGGGCAGTACTCAGGAAGTCAGTGGTTGAAAACCTGAGCACGATTGGACTGCCCGGACGTTACCCGCCGGTATGGCTTCTTCGACAGGGGGTCCCGACGAGATGTTCGCTGCGTCACACGGATGGGTATTCCTTGACGCACAGTAGTCCACCCCCTAACTGACCGGCCAGTAACCGCAGGCCCTGCCGCCACTGTTCACGTATGCCGCACACGCCTACTCTTGATCGCCATGGCATCCACACCACCGGGCAACCGCGGGACACGCGTCCACGTGGTCAGCGACGTCCACGGCAACGCCCGTGACCTGGCCAGAGCCGGCGACGGCGCCGACGCGCTGATCTGTCTGGGTGATCTCGTCCTCTTCCTGGACTACGCCGACCACTCGCGCGGCATCTTCCCCGACCTGTTCGGCGCCGAGAACGCCGACCGCCTCGTCGAGCTGCGTACCGCCCGCCGCTTCGAGGAGGCGCGGGAGCTCGGGGCCCGGCTGTGGGCGGGCATCGACACCGACCGGGCCACGGCGATCGAGCGGGCGGTCCGCCGGCAGTACGCCGAGCTGTTCGCCGCCTTCCCGACACCGACGTACGCCACCTACGGCAATGTCGACATGCCGCCCCTGTGGCGCGAGTACGCCCGACCCGGCGTCACGGTGCTGGACGGGCAACGGGCGGAGATCGGGGGCCGGGTCTTCGGCTTCGTCGGCGGAGGCCTGCGCACCCCCATGCGCACGCCGTACGAGATCAGCGACGAGGAGTACGCGGCGAAGATCGAGGCGGTGGGCGAGGTCGACGTGCTGTGCACCCACATTCCGCCGGAGGTGCCCGAACTGGTCTACGACACCGTCGCGCGCCGCTTCGAACGGGGCAGCCGGGCCCTGCTGGCCGCGATCCACCGCACCAGGCCGCGGTACGCGCTGTTCGGCCACGTCCACCAGCCACTGGTCCGGCGGATGCGGATCGGGGCGACCGAGTGCGTCAACGTCGGTCACTTCGCGGGATCCGGGAAGCCGTGGGCGCTGGAATGGTGAGAGTCCCCTGGTAGGGGGTGAACTCCGGCCGTCCACTGCGCGGTAGCCTTCACGCTGCACACACGTGCGCACGACGACCTGTTTACCGGCCCGCATCTGGAGGAGCCACCGCGATGGCGGAACACACCAGCTCGAGCATCACGATCGAGGCGGCACCGGCCGACGTCATGGCGGTCATCGCCGACTTCGCCCGCTATCCGGACTGGACCGGCGAGGTGAAGGAGGCCGAGGTCCTCAAGACCGACGAGCAGGGCCGCGCCGAGCAGGTCCGCCTCGTCATGGACGCCGGAGCCATCAAGGACGACCAGACCCTGGGCTACACCTGGACCGGCGAGAACGAGGTCTCCTGGACCCTGGTCAAGTCCCAGATGCTCCGCTCCCTGGACGGCTCCTACATCCTCAAGCCCGCGGGCGCGGGGGCCACCGAGGTGACGTACCTGCTCACCGTGGACGTCAAGATCCCCATGCTCGGCATGATCAAGCGCAAGGCCGAGAAGGTCATCATCGACCGGGCGCTGGCGGGACTGAAGAAGCGGGTGGAGTCGGGCGAGAAGTAGCCCGACCGCCCGGACCGGCGCGCAGAGGTACCGTTCACCATCATGCGCACCATCCTGATCACGGGCCCCGGCGGCGGTGGCCGTACCACCACCGCGGCCGCCACCGCGCTCGCCGCCGCCCGGGAGGGCACCCGCACCCTCGTGCTGAGCGCCGACCGCACCGACACCCTCGGCGCGGCCCTGGACGCGGTGACGGGACCGGTCCCCCAGGAGGTCGCGCCCCGCCTCACCGCTTGGCGGCCGGACGCGGCCGAGCGGTTCCGGGAGGACCTCACCGCCTTCCAGGCCCGCGCGGCCTCCGCCTTCGACCTCCTCGGAGCCTCCCGCCTGGACCCCGAGGAGCTCACCCCCCTGCCCGGCGCCGAGGAGCTCGCCCTGTTGCGCGCCCTGCGGGACGCGGCCCTCGCCGAGAGCCACGACCTCCTGGTCGTCGACCTCCCGCCCACCCCGCAGGCCCTCGCCCTGCTCGCCCTGCCCGAGGAACTCCGCCGCTACCTCCGCCGGCTGCTCCCGGCCGAGCGGCAGGCGGCCCGCGCCCTGCGCCCGGTCCTCGGCCGGCTCGCCGGCGTCCCCATGCCCGCCGAGTGGCTGTACGAGACGGCCGCGCGCTGGGACCTGGAACTCGCCGCCGTCGAGGCCGTCGTCGCCGACCGCGACACCGTCGTACGGCTGGTCGCCGAACCCGGTCCGGCCGGTGCCGACTCCGTCCGCGCCGCCACCCTCGCCCTGGCCCTGCGCGGACTGCGCCCCGACGTGCTGGTCGCGAGCCGCGTCCTGCCGGAGGACGCGGCCCACGGCTGGCTGGCCGGCCCCGTGGCCCAGCAGCGCAAGGTCCTGGAGGAGTGGCGGGAGTCGTACGACGTCCGCCCGGTCGCCCACCTCGGCCAGGACCCCCGCGGCGCCGACGACCTCGCCGCGCTTGCCGTGCCGGGCGTCAACGGCACGACCTCCACCGTGGAGTGGACCGTCGCCGACCGGCTCGCCGAGGACGGCGTGCTCGTCTGGCACCTGCCCCTGCCCGGCGCGATACGGGACGAGCTGGACCTGGTGCGCCGCGGCGACGAACTCGTCGTCACGGCAGGCCGGCTCCGCCGGATCGTGCCGCTGCCGTCCGCCCTGCGCCGCTGCACCGTCGCCGGGGCCGCGCTGCGGGAGGGCGAACTGCGCGTCCGGTTCGCCCCGGATCCGCATCTGTGGCCGCGGACACGATGAACCGCGTACGGCCGTTCGGGTAACGTCGTAGGGACGAACCGTAGTCAGGAGTCCGCCATGAGCGAAGAGCGCCCCACGCCCGACGCCACCGGGCCGGAGGCCGTCGACGAACCGCGGGCGGGAGACGACGACGCCTGGGCGACGGCGTGTGCCGAGGACCTCGCGGCGGAGAAGGCCCGCCGTCGCGCCGAGTACGGCCCGCCCCGGGTCTCGGCCGCCGAGGAGCTGCGCAAGCTCGTCGACGTGGTCGCCGACAAACTGTCCGGAGTCCAGTCGCCGCTCCTGGGAGCGGTCGCCGGGCCCGCGGCCCAGCAGGTGGTACGCCAGGTCGTCCAGCAGGCCAAGGCCGCCGTCGAGCCCGTCATCGAACGCAACCCGGACGTTTTCGATCACCTCGCCGCGGCCGGCAACGAACTCCTCGCCGCCTACCGTTCCGCCGTGCAGGCCCAGGAGCAGCGCTGGACCGCGCGCGCCGAGGACCCCGGGCACCCGGGCGACCGCGGTGACCGTGGCGAGGGCACCGGCCCCGGCGAGCGCATCGACCTGGACTGAGGCACGTCCCTTCGGATCGCCCCGCGCGGCCGCGGTACGCGCAGGCCCGCCCGGGCGTGTCCGCCGTGCGGACGACGGGAATTCGACGGCAGGGCCTCGGGTACGGTTGGCCGTAGCGGGGCTCGACCGAAACTGAGGGATTCATGGGACTCACCATCGGCGTCGACATCGGCGGCACGAAGATCGCGGCCGGCGTGGTCGACGAGGAAGGCAACATCCTCTCGACCCACCAGGTGCCTACCCCGGGCACGCCCGAGGGCATCGTGGACGCCATCGCCGCCGCCGTCGAGGGCGCACGTGTGGGACACGAGATCGTCGGCGTGGGCATCGGTGCCGCCGGCTACGTCAACCGTCAGCGTTCCACGGTCTACTTCGCGCCCAACATCGACTGGCGCCAGGAGCCGCTGAAGGAGAAGGTCGAGGCCCGGGTGGGCCTTCCGGTCGTCGTGGAGAACGACGCCAACGCGGCCGCGTGGGGCGAGTACAAGTTCGGTGCGGGCAAGGGGCACCGCAACGTCATCTGCATCACCCTCGGCACCGGCCTCGGCGGCGGCATCATCATCGGCAACAAGCTGCGCCGCGGGCACTTCGGAGTGGCCGCCGAGTTCGGCCACATCCGGATGGTGCCGGACGGCCTGCTGTGCGGCTGCGGCTCACAGGGCTGCTGGGAGCAGTACGCGTCCGGGCGCGCCCTCGTCAGATACGCCAAGCAGCGCGCCAACGCGACGCCCGAGAACGCCGAGATCCTGCTGTCGCTGGGCGACGGCCACCCCGACGGCATCGAGGGCAAGCACATCTCCATGGCCGCCCGGCAGGGCGACCCGGTCGCTGTCGACTCCTACCGTGAGCTGGCCCGCTGGGCCGGCGCCGGCCTCGCCGACCTGGCGTCCCTCTTCGACCCCTCCGCCTTCATCGTCGGCGGCGGCCTCTCCGACGAGGGCGAACTGGTCCTGGACCCGATCCGCAAGTCCTACAAGCGCTGGCTGGTCGGCGGCAACTGGCGCCCGGTCGCCGACGTGATCGCCGCCCAGCTCGGCAACAAGGCCGGCCTGGTGGGCGCGGCGGACCTGGCCCGGGAGCCCGACCCGGTCATGTAGCACCCTCCGTACGACAGTGCCCGTCGAGCCCCGCCCCGGGACGGCGGGCATCGTCGTATGTTGATCGCCATGGCGACCAGCATGCAGCTTCCCAACTCCCGCACCGAAGCCGACGGTTCGGCCGTCATCCGGGTGCTGAGCTACAACATCCGCTCGATGCGCGACGACACCGCCGCCCTCGCCCGGGTGATCACCGCCTGCGCCCCCGACCTGGTCCTGGTCCAGGAGGCCCCGCTCTTCTTCCGCTGGCGCAAGAAACTGGCCCGGCTCGCGGCGGCCTCCGGGCAGGTGATCCTCTCCGGGGGCGGCACGGCCGCCGGTCCCGCGCTGCTGTGTTCCCTGCGGGCGACGGTCGAGCGCACCGAGGACGTGCTGCTGCCGCTCACCCCGGGCCTGCACCGGCGGGGCTTCGCGACCGCGGTCGTACGTTTCGGCGGGGCCCGGCTCGGCGTGCTCAGCTGCCACCTGAGCCTGCAGAAGGAGGAGCGTCAGGCGCAGGGCGCCATGCTCCTGGACCGGCTGGCCGGAATGGGTGTGGAGCACGCGGTCGCGGGCGGCGACCTCAACGAGCGCCCCGGCGGCCCCACCTTCCGCAGCCTGTCGGCCGGACTCCAGGACGGCTGGGCGGTCGCTCCCCGGGGCGGCGAACACACCTGGACGCGCGACGAGCCCCACCGGCGCATCGACGCGATCTTCGCGACCAGGAACGTCGAGGTGCTCGGCTGCGGGGTGCCGCTGGGGCACCCCGGGGTGACGGAGCACGACCTGAGGGCGGCCACGGACCACCTGCCCGTCCTGGCCGCCCTCAGAGTCCCGGCATCCTGACGCCATCGCCGGATCGGACCGTTCCTAGACGACGGCGCCGCGCCCCGGGTCGTCGTCGCCCTCGTCGTCCGTCTTCATCCGCATCACCAGGGTGGCGAAGCCGCCCAGGAAGCCGCCGATGCCGATCGTGGTGAGCCACCAGGTCATGTCCCAGCCGAGCAGGACCGCGAGCAGCAGCAGGACCGGTCCGCCGAGCACCCCCAGCCAGGCGAACTTCGCGGTCGGATCGGCGGCCGGCAGCGGCGGCGGCTCCGGCGGCACGAAGTGGCCCTCGTCGTCCTCGTCGTCGTCATGCCCCTTGGCGCTCTCCGCGGCCGGTTCGGGCGCGCTGTAGTCCCGCGGGCCGACGCCGGGTGCGAACGAGACGGAGCTGCCCAGCGGACCCGCGGGCTTCTCCTCCCGGGGCTTGTCGTCGTTGGTCTCCGGCTCGAGCAGGGCCAGGTCCTCGATCGACTTGAAGGGCTTCGCGCCCGGCGGGTCCGGCGGCTCGTCGCCGTACCCCTCCACGATCGCCGCCCAGGCGGCCGCCTCGTCGAAGGGGACGCCCTTCTCGTCCGGCTCGCGGTCCTCGCGGTCGGAGTCGCTCTCAGCCACCTGCGGCCGTCCCTTCCTGCCTGCGTACCTGACCGGCGCCGGACGCCTCCTTGCCGGCACCGGGTGCGAGCCGGTCGATGAACGCGAAGCTCTCCTCGAAGATCCGGTCCGCGTCATGGTCCAACGTCGCGACGTGGTAGCTCTGTTCCAGCAGGATCTCCGTCACGTCCGTGGAGGAGACCCGGCCGAGGATCCGGGCCGAGTCGGACGGCGGCACCACATGGTCCTGCGGGCTGCGCAGGAGCAGCAGCGGCTGGGTGACCTGCGGCAGCTCGCCGTCGACCAGCCGGAAGAAGGCGCGCAGCGAGTGCGCCGCGTGCAGCGGCACCCGGTCGTATCCCAGCTCGACGCCGCCCTCCTTCGCGATGTCGCTCACGATGCCCCGCGTGGAGGGCACGAGATGGCGGACCACCGGAAGGGCGTGCGCGGCCAGGCCGTGCATCCTGTTCGCGGGGTTCACGGCGATGACGCCGTCGACGCCGGCGCCGTGCCGGGCGGCGAGTCGCAGCGCGAGCGCGGCGCCCATCGACAGGCCGGCCACGAACACCTTCTCGCAGCGCTCGGACAGGGCGCGCAGCTCGCGATCCACCTCCGCGTACCAGTCCTGCCAGCCGGTGAGCTGCATGTCCTGCCAGCGGGTGCCGTGTCCGGGCAGCAGGGGGAGCGAGACGGTCAGCCCGCGCCCGGCGAGGTGTTCCGCCCAGGGGCGCAGGGACTGGGGGCAACCGGTGAAACCGTGACAGAGGAGGACGCCTGCGGCTCCGCCCTCGTGGCGGAACGGCTCGGCTCCGGAGAGGACCGGCACCTTCAGGTCTCCTGTCCGTCAGTGGGGCGTGAACAAGTCAGGTGAGGTTCACGGTACGCGACCGCACTGACACCGACCAGGGTCGTCGGGTTCTTTGACAGTGCGCCGGGTTAAGGTCTGAACGACAGACACAGGAGGCACTCGGTTGTTGTACGGCGCGATGAAGGTATCCATCGGAGGGCCGCTGAAGCTCGCCTTCAGGCCCTGGGTGGAAGGCCTGGAGAACGTACCCGCCGAGGGCCCCGCGATCCTGGCGAGCAACCACCTCTCCTTCTCCGACTCGTTCTTCCTGCCCGCGGTCCTCGACCGCAAGGTCACGTTCATCGCGAAGGCCGAGTACTTCACCACGCCCGGTGTGAAGGGGCGGCTGACGGCCGCCTTCTTCAAGGGCGTCGGGCAGCTCCCGGTGGACCGCTCGGGCGCACGCGGCGCCGGCGAGGCGGCGATCAGGAGCGGCATGGACGTGCTCGAGCGCGGTGAGCTGTTCGGGATCTATCCGGAGGGCACGCGCTCGCCCGACGGGCGGTTGTACCGCGGCAAACCGGGCGGCCTCGCGCGCGTGGCGCTCGCCACCGGCGCGCCCGTCATCCCGGTCGCCATGATCGACACGGAGAAGATCCAGCCGCCCGGGAAGGTCATGCCGAAGCTGATGCGGCCGGGCATCCGGATCGGCAAGCCGCTGGACTTCAGCCGCTACCAGGGCATGGAGCACGACCGGTTCGTGCTCCGCGCGGTGACCGACGAGGTCATGTACGAGATCATGAAGCTCTCCGGCCAGGAGTACGTCGACATCTACGCGACCGCGGCCAAGCGGCGGATCGCGGACGCGGCGAAGGCCGAGAAGGAAGCGGAGAAGGCGGCGAGGGCCGCACTCGCGCAGGCACAGAAGGACGCGCAGGCACAGAAGGACGCGCAGGCGGAGAAGGACGCGCGGGCACAGCGGGACGAGGCAGAGCAGAAGGAACAGACGGAGACGGACGGCGCGCCCTAGCGCGGTCGGGTTCGGGGGTGGGGGAGTTGGCCGAGCGCGAGCGAGTCATGCGCATGTCGGTGGAGCAGCCGCTGTGGCGTGCGCTCACCGGGTACCGGGTGCTCACGATGCTGTACGCGGTCGGCCTCTTCGCCACCGCGTACGACACGTTCACCCGCCCCTGGGTCGCCGTCACGTACTACTGCGTCCTGTTCGTCTGGACCCTGGCGACCCTCCCCAGAGTGGCGAACGCGGCGAACTGCACCAAGCGGTTCCTGGCCGCGGACCTGACCGTCGCCCTCACCGGCATCCTGCTCACGCCCGTCGCCGACGCGCACGAGCGGATCGTGGACGGGGGCCCCACCCTGCCGTCGATATGGACCGCGGGCTCGGTGCTGGCCTTCGCCGTGAAGGGCGGCTGGCGCTGGGCGGCCTTCGCTTCCACGGCCGTGGCCGTCGCCAACCTGGTCGAGCGGGGCGTCCCCGCGCGCGACACCGTCCACAACGTGATCCTCGTGTGGGTCGCCTCCATCGCCATCGGGTACGTCGTCGAGGTCGCCCGGGCCTCCGAGCGCACCCTCGCCCGCGCCCTGGAGATCGAGGCGGCCACCCGGGAACGGGAGCGGCTCGCCCGCGACATCCACGACGGGGTCCTGCAGGTGCTGGCCATGGTGCAGCGGCGTGGCGCCGTGATGGGCGGCGAGGGGGCCGAGCTGGGCCGGATGGCCGGCGAGCAGGAGGTGGCGCTGCGCACGCTGGTCTCCGGCGGACTGGTCCCCGTCTCCCGCGCGTCGGAGGACGCGGCCCTGGGCGCGGTCGTACGGACCGTCGAGGAGCCGGACGACGACGGGCCGCTCGACCTGCGCGCCCTGCTCGCCCGGTACGCCGCCGCGAAGGTCGGCCTCGCCGGGCCCGGCGCTCCCGTGCTGCTGCCGCCGGCCGCCGCGACGGAGCTGGCCGCGGCTGTCGGGGCGGCCCTGGACAACGTCCGAGAGCATGCCGGGGAGGAGGCACGCGCGTGGATCCTGGTCGAGGACGAGCCGGACTCCGTCGTCGTGACCGTCCGGGACGACGGTCCCGGCATCCCGGAGGGGCGGCTGGCGCAGGCCGAGGGCGAGGGACGGCTCGGTGTGGCCCTGTCCATCCGGGGCCGGCTGCGTGACCTCGGTGGCAGCGCCGAGCTGATCTCGGTGCCCGGCCAGGGCACGGAGGTCGAACTGACGGTACCGAAGGACACGAAGGTGTCACGGGGGAAGGCGGAGCAGCGATGACGGACACCGGGAGCCAACAGGCCCCCATCAGGGTCATGGTGGTCGACGACCACCCGATGTGGCGGGACGCCGTGGCACGCGACCTGGCCGCCTCCGGTCTCGAGGTGGTCGCCACCGCCGGCGACGGCGAGCAGGCGGTACGCCGTGCCAGGGCCGTCGGCCCCGACGTCCTCGTGCTCGACCTCAACCTGCCGGCCAAGCCGGGCGTCCAGGTCTGCAAGGAACTCGTCGGCGCCAACCCGGCGCTGCGCGTGCTGGTCCTGTCGGCGAGCGGCGAGCACGCGGACGTCCTGGAGGCGGTGAAGTCGGGTGCCACCGGCTACCTGCTGAAGTCGGCCTCGACGGAGGAACTCCTCGACGCGGTGCGCCGTACGGCCGTGGGGGACCCCGTCTTCACGCCGGGTCTCGCGGGCCTGGTCCTCGGCGAGTACCGCCGGCTCGCCTCCGAGCCCGCGCCCGCGCCGGACACCGACCAGCCGGGGGCCCCGCAGCTCACCGACCGGGAGACGGAGGTGCTGCGGCTGGTCGCGAAGGGCCTGAGCTACAAGCAGATCGCGGAACGCCTGGTCATCTCCCACCGCACGGTCCAGAACCACGTGCAGAACACCCTCGGCAAGCTGCAACTGCACAACCGCGTGGAGCTCGTTCGGTACGCGATAGAACGCGGACTCGACGACGAGTAGACGGCCGCCCGCACCAACCGCCCGGCCATTGAACGGATTTGCGCTGTCCCGCCCATCCCTGTGTGACCTGGATCACTACTAGCGTGACCCCTACCAGGCAACCGCGGCGAAGGGACATTGTCATGCGGGTAGGAGTACTGACCGGGGGCGGCGACTGCCCCGGGCTCAACGCCGTCATCCGGGGCATCGTCCGCAAGGGCGTGCAGGAGTACGGCTACGACTTCGTCGGCTTCCGGGACGGCTGGCGGGGGCCGCTCGAAGGAGACACCGTCCGCCTCGACATCCCCGCCGTGCGCGGCATCCTGCCCCGCGGCGGCACCATCCTCGGCTCCTCGCGCACGAATCCGCTCAAGCACGAGAACGGCATCCGCCGGATCAAGGAGAACCTCTCCAAGCTGGAGGTCGACGCGCTCATCGTGATCGGCGGCGAGGACACCCTGGGCATCGCCACCCGCCTGTCCGACGAGTACGGCGTGCCCTGCGTCGGCGTGCCGAAGACGATCGACAACGACCTGTCCGGTACGGACTACACCTTCGGCTTCGACACCGCCGTCGGTATCGCGACCGAGGCGATCGACCGGCTGCACACCACCGCCGAGTCGCACATGCGGGTCCTGGTCTGCGAGGTGATGGGCCGTCACGCCGGCTGGATCGCCATCCACTCGGGCCTGGCCGGCGGCGCGAACGTCATCCTCATCCCCGAGCAGCGCTTCGACGTCCAGCGGGTGTGCGACTGGGTGACCTCCCGCTTCAAGGCGTCGTACGCGCCGATCGTCGTGGTCGCGGAGGGCGCCATGCCCCAGGACGGCGACCTGGTGCTCAAGGACCAGTCCCTGGACTCCTTCGGGCACGTACGGCTGTCCGGGGTGGGCGAGTGGCTCGCGAAGGAGATCGAGCGGCGCACCGGCAAGGAGGCCCGTACGACCGTCCTCGGCCACATCCAGCGCGGCGGCACCCCCAGCGCCTTCGACCGCTGGCTCGCCACCCGCTTCGGGCTGCACGCCATCGAGGCCGTCCGCGACGGCGACTTCGGCAAGATGGTCGCCCTGCGTGGCACGGACATCGTCCGCGTCCCCATCGCGGAGGCCACGGCCAACCTGAAGACGGTGGATCCCAAGCTGTACGAGGAGGTCGGGGTCTTCTTCGGCTGACGGGCGACCCGGGTCATGGGCCGTGCGGCCGGCCCATGACCCACGGCCCGTCAGCGGTCGTCGAGGCGCGCCCGCGGCTACCGGGCGGGCCGCCGCTCGGCGAGCGGGCTCGTACCGCGCAGCCGGCCGACCAACTCCCTCACGACCGCGGCGCCGTCCAGCGTGAGCACCGACTCCGGGTGGAACTGCACCCCCGCGAACCCGGGCCCGCGCAGCGCGTGCACCTCGCCGCTCGCGTCGCGGCTGATCTCGACGTCGTGGGCGGCCAGTTCCCTCGCCGCCTCGTCGTCGCAGCGCGCCACGAAACTGTTGTAGAAGCCGACGGTCTCCCGGCGCCCGAACAGGTCGATCTCCGTCTGCGCCCCCTGGTACGGAACCACCTTCCGTACGATCTCCAGGCCCAGCTGCGCCGCGATCAGCTCGTGCCCGAGGCAGACGCCGAGGACGCCGTGCCCGTGGTTCCGGATCACGTCGGCGGTCAGGGCGCGCAGGAACCGCATCTTCGGGTCGGACGTGTCGGACGGGTCCCCGGGGCCGGGGCCGAGCACCACCGGCCCCTCGTGTGCGAGCACCGTCTCCCGCAGCCCCGGCTCGTCGTACCGCCGGACGGTCACCTCCAGGCCGCTCGACCGCAGGACATGGGCGAGCATCGCCGTGAAGGTGTCCTCCCCGTCGACGACCAGGGCGTGGCCCTCCAGGGCGTCCGACCGCTCCTGCATCCGCAGCCAGAACGGCGCGAGCGAGGCCCGGCGCCCGTCCAGCGCGGCCCGCACCCGCGGATCGTCGGCCAGCCGCGGCCGTACGCCCTCCTCGTGCGGCCGCTGCGCGCGAACGCCCAGCGCCGCCAGCACCCCCGCCGCCTTGGCGTGCGTCTCGGCCACCTCGGCCGCCGGGTCGGAGCCCCGTACGAGGGTGGCGCCGACCGGCACCCGCAGCCGGCCGTCCGCGTCGATGTCGGCGGTACGGATCAGGATGGGCGAGTCGAGCGTCTGCGCGGCCCCGGCCTCCTCGTCCCCGCCGTCGGGGTGCCGCCCGATCAGCGCGAGCGCGCCCGCGTAGTACCCGCGCCCGACACCGTCCCGCCCGATGGGCTCGTGGCGTTCGATGACCCGGCAGGCGTTCTGCACGGGGGAGCCGGTGACGGTGGCGGCGAACATGGTCTCCTTCAGCACCTCGCGCACGTCCAGCGACGACCGGCCGCGCAGCTCGTACTCGGTGTGGGCGAGGTGGGCCATCTCCTTCAGCCGCGGTCCGACCACGACCCCGCCCCGGTCGCCGACGGTGCACATCATCTTCAGCTCCTCGTCGACGACCATCGAGAGCTCCTCGATCTCCTTGCCGTCGCCGAGGAAGTCGAGGAGGTGCTCGGGCGTCGGTCCGCCGGCCGGATAGCGGTACGTTCCGCTGATCGGGTTCATGACCACGGTCCCGCCGGACATCCGGACGTGCACCTCGGGACTGGCGCCGACCAGCGTCCGGTCGCCGGTGTGCACGACGAAGGTCCAGTACGCGCCCCGCTCGCCCACCAGGAGCCGCCGGAACAGGGCCAGCGCGTCGGCCCGTCCGAACCCGGCGATCCGGCCCTCGTACGTCCGCCGGATCACGAAGTTCGCGCCCTCGCCCCGCCCGATCTCCTCCCGCAGCACGCGCCCCACGATCTCCGCGTACTCCTCGTCCGCCACGTCGAAGCCGCCGTCCTCGACGCGTACGTCGTGGGCCGGGAGCCGGTCGAGTGCCTCGGCGAGCGGGATCTCGTACCGCTCCTCGGGCGTCAGCGCCAGCAGCGGGGTGCCGTCGTCGCGGACGTCGAAGCCGCGCTCGCGGATCTGCCGGAAGGGGACGAGGGCGAGGCACTCGTCGGGGAGGTCGGCGAGCCGGTCGCAGGCGGTGACCGGGCCGAGCAGCAGCTCGACCAGATCGTGGTCGTGGCCGGGGGCCCGGCGGCGCAGCAGGGCGAACGGTCGGTCGTCGTCGAGAAGACCTGTCAGGTCCATCGTTCCTCTTCCCTCGTGATCGTCGTGATCGTTTCGGGAGGGACGGCCCGGTCCGGGAAACAGGTCCCGGACACACCGAAGGCCGCCCCTCGGGCGGCCTTCGCGAAGTCTTGCGTACGCGCAGTCAGTGGGCCGCCGGAGGAGCGGTCCACCACCAGTTCTGGGTCGAGTGCGCGAACATGGCAGGGAGATTACCCCACGGCGGTGGCCTCGACAGGTGAGCGCGGCACCGTCTCACCTGTCGAGCCGCGAGAAAACGACGTGACACGACCCCGTAATGTTGAGGACGTGACCGTGAACGCTAAGACCAGCGCGAGCGCTGGCAACACCTGGCGAGACCTGCCCGCGGCGCAGCAGCCCGAGTACCCCGACACCGAGGCTCTGCGCGCAGTGATCGCGGACCTCGAGTCGTATCCGCCGCTCGTCTTCGCGGGCGAGTGCGACCAGCTGCGCGCCCGGTTGGCGGCCGTCGCCAAGGGAGAGGCGTTCCTGCTCCAGGGCGGCGACTGCGCCGAGGCCTTCGACGCGGTGTCCGCCGACCAGATCCGCAACAAGCTCAAGACGCTGCTCCAGATGGGGGCCGTGCTGACGTACGCCGGCTCGGTGCCGGTGGTGAAGGTCGGCCGGATCGCCGGCCAGTACTCCAAGCCGCGCTCCAAGGGCACCGAGACCCGTGACGGCGTGACCCTGCCGACGTACCGCGGCGACTCGGTCAACGGCTTCGCCTTCGACGAGAAGTCCCGGATCCCGGACCCCGAGCGCCTGAAGCGGATGTACAACGCCTCCGCCTCCACGCTCAACCTGGTGCGCGCCTTCACCACCGGCGGCTACGCCGACCTGCGCCAGGTGCACGCCTGGAACCAGGACTTCGTGAAGTCCTCGCCGTCCGGCCAGCGCTACGAGCAGCTCGCCCGCGAGATCGACCAGGCGCTGAACTTCATGCACGCCTGCGGGGCGGACCCGGAGGAGTTCAAGACCGTCGAGTTCTACGCCTCCCACGAGGCGCTGCTCCTGGACTACGAGTCGGCGCTGACCAGGGTCGACTCGCGGACGGGCCGGCTGTACGACGTGTCGGGCCACATGGTGTGGATCGGTGAGCGCACCCGTCAGCTGGACGGGGCGCACATCGAGTTCGCCTCGAAGATCCGCAACCCGATCGGCATCAAGCTCGGCCCGACGACCACGGCCGAGGAGGCGCTGCAGTACATCGAGCGCCTTGACCCGGACCGTGAGCCGGGCCGGCTGACCTTCATCGTCCGCATGGGCGCCGACAAGGTCCGCGACAAGCTGCCCGAGCTGGTCGAGAAGGTCACCGCCTCCGGCGCGACCGTGGCCTGGATCACCGACCCCATGCACGGCAACACCTTCGAGGCGGCCTCCGGTCACAAGACCCGGCGCTTCGACGACGTGCTGGACGAGGTCAAGGGCTTCTTCGAGGTCCACAAGGGGCTCGGCACCCATCCGGGCGGCATCCACGTGGAGCTCACCGGTGACGACGTCACCGAGTGCGTGGGCGGCGGCGACGAGATCTTCGTCGACGATCTGCACCAGCGCTACGAGACGGCCTGCGACCCGCGCCTGAACCGCAGCCAGTCCCTCGACCTGGCCTTCCTCGTGGCGGAGATGTACAGGGACCAGTGACGGGAGCACCTGTTACACACGCGTGAAGTGGGGCGCGGATCACATACGATCCGCGCCCCACCCCACTTTTGCGGCCTCTGCGCGGCGGGTAAGGTTAGGTTAGCCTCACCGATCAACGGGCGCTCGGCCCTCGGTACGGCACGACCTGTCGATCCCGTCGAGGAGGTGAACCGCGTGTACGTCTGCAACTGCTTCGGTGTGACCGAGGCGCAGGTGAAGCGGCACGCGGAGGGCGGCGCCTGCACCCCTCGCCAGATCGCGTCGGCCTGCAAGGCCGGCACCGACTGCGGTTCGTGCGTCCGCCGTATCCAGGCGCTGCTGGGCCGGGACGCCCGCCCGCGCCGCGAGTCCGCCGAACCCGGGCAGCCGGTGTCCGCCGGGATGGGCGGCCTGGACGAACTGGACGAGGCGGCCTGATCCTCCCCGGGGGCTCTCAGCTCTCCGGCTGCTCGATCAGCTGCGCGATGTACAGCGCCTCGCCGAGCTTCTCCAGCAGTTCCAGCTGCGTGTCGAGGTAGTCGATGTGGTGCTCCTCGTCCGCGAGGATCGACTCGAAGATGTTCGCCGACGTGATGTCGCCCTTGTTCCGCATCACCTCGATGCCGCGCCTGAGCCGGTCGATCGCCTCGACCTCGACCTGCCGGTCCGCCTCGAACATCTCCTTGACGGTCTGGCCCACCCGGACGTGGAAGAGCCGCTGGTAGTTCGGCAGTCCCTCCAGGAAGAGGATCCGGTCGGTGAGCACCTCCGCGTGCTTCATCTCGTCGAAGGACTCGTGCCGCGTGTACTTGGCGAGCTTCGTCCAGCCGAAGTTCTCCTGCATCTTGGCGTGCAGGAAGTACTGGTTGATCGCGGTGAGCTCGCCGGTCAGCTGCTCGTTGAGGAACTCGATGACCTCGGGGTCGCCCTGCATCGCAGAGGCTCCTTCCAACCGGGGGGAACTGGCAGGTTGCGCCGCATGATTCCACCGGCGACGAAGATCGTCCAGTAAGTCTTCACTTAGTAAGTAAGTGCAGGCTTAGTCCGAATTGCCCGAATGTGGGGAGGGCTGGTCCGGGGCACCGTCCCTGGTCTGTCAGGATGGAGTCATGGGTCAGCCGGTGAAGCGCGAGTCAGGAGCAGCGGCACACTCCGAACTTCCACCGGGACAGCGGCTGCAGCGCGGCTGGCCGGTCACCCACTACGGTCCGGTCCCCAAGTTCCGGCCCGAGCGCTGGGAATTCCGGGTCTTCGGTGCCACCGCCGACGGCGAGAAGCGCTGCTGGAGCCACGAGGAGTTCGCGGCCCTGCCGTACACCACCGTCCTGGCCGATCTCCACTGCGTCACGAAGTTCAGCATGGTCGGCGCCGAATGGGGCGGCATCCCGGCCCGCACGATCCTGGAGATCGTCCCGCCCGCGCCCACCGTCACCCACGTGATGGTGTGGGCGGAGTACGGCTTCAGCTCGAACCTCCGGCTGGCGGACTTCGCGTCCGAGAACACGATCTTCGCCACCCACAAGGACGGCGAACTGCTGACGGCCGAGCACGGCTTCCCGCTCCGCCTGGTCGTCCCCCACCTGTACGCCTGGAAGGGCCCCAAGTGGGTCCGCGGTGTGGAGTACATGACCGCCGACCGCCGCGGCTTCTGGGAGGAGCGCGGCTATCACAACGTCGGCGACCCGTGGCGGGAGCAGCGGTACTCCTACCAGGAGGAGCCCGGCGAGGGCCCCGAGCTCTGACCGGCCCCGCACCGGCGCCTCAGCCGTCCCGCAGCTTCTTCAGGCGCTCCACGTCCGCCGCGTGCCCGTCCTTGCCTCCGGGCGTCTCGATGACCAGCGGTACGCCCGCGGTGGCCGGGTGGGCGAACAGCGCCCGGAACGGGTCGTCGCCGATGTGACCGGAGCCGATGTTCTCGTGCCGGTCCTTGTGCGCGCCGACCACGTCCTTGGAGTCGTTGGCGTGGATGAGCTTCAGCCGGCCCTCGCCGACCGTCTCCACCAGCAGGTCCAGGGTCTGGTGCATGCCGCTCGGCCCGGTCAGGTCGTGGCCGGCCGCGAAGATGTGGCACGTGTCCAGGCACACCCCCAGCTTCGGATGGGCGTCCAGCGCCTCGAAGTACGGCCCGAAGTCCCAGGTGCGGGAGCAGAGCGAGGCGCCCTGTCCGGCGGTCGACTCCAGGAGGAGGTATGGGTCGTCGTCGTGGGTGAGCTCGTCCAGCAGCGGCAGCAGGTACTCCCGTACCTGCTTCAGCGCCACCGACCGGTCCCGGCCGCCGGTCGCGCTGCCGGTGTGCACGACCACGCCCCGGGCGCCGATCGCCCTCCCGCGGCGCAGCGAGTGCCGCAGCGACTCCACCGACTTCTCCACCGTCGCCTCGGTGTGCGAGCCGAAGTTGATCAGGTACGGGGCGTGCACGTAGGCCGGGATCGACTCGGCCTCGCACGCGGCGCGGAACTCCTCGTCCTGCCGCGGGTTGCCGGCGGGTGTGGCCCAGCCGCGCGGGTTGGCGACGAAGACCTGCACGGTCTCGGCCCGGAGCTCACGGGCGTAGGACAGGCCCACGGAGTGCAGCCCGCCGGCCACGGGGACGTGGCCGCCGACGGGATTCCGGGACGGACCGGATGGTTGATTCTTCACCGTTTCAGGGTGTCACGCGCCAGGGAGTGCCCGGTCACCTGATCTTGATGCTGATCGTCGACCCCTTGGGAGCCGTCTCCCCGCCCTCCACGGACTGGCTCTTGACGGTGTCACCGAACAGTCCGAGCAGGCCCCGGTCCTCGTCGACCTCGAAGCCGGCGTTCTGGAGGGCCGACGTCGCGTCGTCGACGCTGTCGCCGACGACGTCCGGGACCTCGATCATCTCGGGCCCCTTGGACAGGGTCAGCGTCACCGTGTCGCCCTCGGCGGCCTCAGTGCCCTCCTCCGGTGTCTGCCGGGCGACCTCGCCCTTGTCGTCGTCGGAGTTGATCTGCTCGGCGGCCACCTCCACCGTCAGGCCGGCCTCCTCCAGGTCGGCCCGCGCGTCCTCGAGGCTCTCGCCGGTGACGTCGGGGACGTCCACCGGGCTGCCCTTGCTGACCAGGAGGGCGATCGCCGAACCCGCGTGCCGTGTCGTGCCCGCGTCCGGCTCCGTGCCGATCACGGAGCCCCTGGCGACCTCGTCGCTGAACTCCCGGGTCACCATGCCCGGCGCCAGCCCGTCCTTGCGCAGCCGGTTCCTCGCCTCGTCCAGCCGGACGCCCCCGAGGTCGGGCACCCGCACGGTCTCGGGGCCGTCGGAGATGGTCAGCGTCACGGTGTCGTGGTCCCGGATACGGCTGCCCGGCTTCGGGTCGGTCCCGATGACCATGCCGCGCTTCACGGTGTCGCTGTAGTCGTGCTTCGACTTGCCGGCGGCCTCGAGCCCGGCCGCCTCCAGCCGGCTCTTCGCCTTCGCCTCGGTCTGGCCGAGCACCGCGGGGACGTGCGTGAACTGACCGGAGTTGATGTACCAGACGCCCGCGCCGACCCCGAGGACCAGCAGTACGGCGGCGATCACGGTGACGAGTCCGCGCCGGGGACGGGAGCGCCGGCGCGGCGGGAGCGGCGGCGGACTCTCCAGCCGGCTCGTGCGGTTGAACAGCGCGTCCTGCCCGGCCACGTCGTCGTGTTCCTCGTTGACGGGCAGCGGGCGCACGGTCAGCGCGCGCGGGATCACGCTCGTCCGGTCCTCGGCGTTGGTGTGCCCGGACGTGATGGCCTGCGGCGGCTCCGCGTCCAGCTGCTCCGCGCCGAGCATGCCGCGCACCTGCCGGACCTGCGCCAGCAGCGCCACCGCGTCGTAGGGACGACGGTCGGGAGTACGCGCGGTCGCCGAGGCGACCAGCTCGTCCAGCTGGTGGGGCAGCCCCGGCACGACGGCCGAGGGCGGGGGCACGTCCTCGTGGAGGTGCTTGTAGAGCACCACCGCGGCGGAGTCCCCGTCGTGCGGCTTCTCGCCGGTCAGCATCTCGTAGAACACGACACCGCACGCGTACACGTCGACCCGGGGGTCGGCGACGCCGTTCTCGATCTGCTCCGGCGCGAGGTAGGAGACGGTGCCCAGCAGCGTCCCGGTGGTGTTGGTGACCGTGTCCACGGCCCGGACGAGCCCGAAGTCGGCGACCTTGACCCGCCCGTCGTCACCGATCAGCACGTTCTCGGGCTTCATGTCCCGGTGCACGAACCCGGCGCGGTGGGCGGCGCCCAGTGCGGCGAGCACCGGCTCCAGGATGTCCAGGGCGGCGCGCGGCTGCAGCGCCCCGCGCTCGCGCAGCACGTCACGCAGGGTGCAGCCGGCGACGTACTCCATGGCGAGATAGACGTACGACCCGTCGGTGCCCTGGTCGAAGACCTGCACGACGTTGGGGTGCGCGAGCCGGGCAACGGACTTCGCCTCGCGGATGAACCGCTCGACGAAGGAACCGTCGGCGGCGAGCGCCGGGTGCATCACCTTCAGCGCGAGCACACGGTCCAGACGGGTGTCCAGGGCCCGGTAGACCGTGGCCATCCCGCCGACCGCGATCCGCGCGTCGACGCGATAGCGGCCGTCGAGCACCTGCCCGACAAGCGGGTCCTGAAGGGTCGTATCCACGCAGGTGAGTGTACGAGCCGACGCGGACAGCCCCGCGGTTTCACCCGATATCGGGGCGGGACTGCAGCCGACCTGTGACGCTTCGCACACCCGGCCGAGGCCGTCGCGGGCCGCCGACGGGACCTCGGCGCCGCTCAGAACGCCGGACGCTCCGGGTCCAGTACGGCCAGACCCTCCGCGGGCGACGAGGCCTCGGCGAAGTGACGCCGGGGAATCCGGCCCGCCAGTCGCGCGAGCCTTCCCGCCTCCACCCCGCTCCGCATGGCGGCGGCCATCAGCACCGGCTCCTGCGCCCGGGTCACGGCCGAGGCGAGCATCACGCCGGCGCACCCCAGCTCCATGGCCAGCGCCACGTCCGAGGCCGTACCGGCGCCCGCGTCGAGGATCACCGGCACGCGCGCGTGCTCCACGATCAGCTGGAAGTTGTGCGGGTTGCGGATGCCGAGACCCGACCCGATCGGCGAGCCCAGCGGCATGACCGCCGCGCACCCGACGTCCTCCAGTTTCCGCGCCAGCACGGGATCGTCGTTCGTGTACGGCAGCACCGTGAACCCGTCGTCGACGAGGGTCTCCGCCGCCTCCAGCAGCTCGACCGGGTCCGGCAGCAGCGTGCGCTCGTCGGCGATGACCTCCAGCTTGACCAGGCCGGTGCCCAGCGCCTCCCGCGCCAGCCGGGCCGTGAGCACCGCCTCGCCCGCCGTGAAGCACCCCGCCGTGTTGGGCAGCACCCGGATGCCCAGCCGCTCCAGCACCGACAGCACGGAGCCGTGCACCGAGGGATTCACCCGCCGCATCGCGACCGTCGTCAGCTCCGTCCCGGAGGCCACCAGCGCGCGCTCCAGGACGTCCAGGCTGGGCGCACCGCCCGTACCCATGATCAGACGGGACGTGAAGGGCATGCTCCCGAGGACGAAGGGATCGTCGGCCATGGGTCAGCCTCCTTGGACGGCGGTGAGGACTTCCACGCGGTCTCCCTCGGAGAGGGCGGTGGCGGACCACCGCGCGCGCGGGACGACGGTTTCGTTGAGGGCGGCGGCCACCCCCGAGGGCGCCGGGGTCAGGGACCGCACGAGCGCGTCCAGACCGGTGCCCGGCTCGATCCGCCGGGGCTCGCCGTTGACCGAGATGTTCATACGGGCTGCTCCGTGCGGGCGACGGCGCCGAAGCGCCGGGGCGTGAAGGGGCGGGCCTCCTCCGGAAGGTCACCGGTGGCCAGGGCGTGCGCCAGGGCGTCGCCGGTGACCGGCGTCAGCAGCACACCGTTGCGGTAGTGGCCGGTGGCCAGCAGCAGGCCCGGCAGGGCGGTCGGGCCGAGCAGCGGCGCGTTGTCGGGGGAGCCGGGGCGCAGTCCCGCGCGGGTCTCGGTCAGGGGCAGCTCCGTGATGCCGGGGACCAGCTCGTGCGCGTCGCGCAGCAACTCGTAGACCCCGCCCGCCGTCACCGTGGTGTCCCAGCCGAGTTCCTCGCTGGTCGCCCCGACCACGAGCTCACCGTTCTCCCGGGGCACCAGGTAGACGTGGCTGCCGCGGACCACGGCGCGCACCGTGCGGCTCAGGAACGGCGCGTACGGCTTCGGCACGGTCAGCCGCAGCACTTGCCCCTTCACCGGCCGCACCGGCGGCAGCACCTCGTCGGGGACGCCGGCGAGCCGCCCGCTCAGGCTGCCGCCGGCCAGCACCACCTGGCCGGCGCCGAGCGCGGTGCCGTCGGCCGTGGCGACGCCGGTGGCCCGGCCCCGGTCGACACTGAGCCGGTCGGCCCGCGCGCGGTGGAAGACGACGCCCGTCCGCTCGCACGCGGCCACCAGGGCGCCCGCCAGCCGCCGGGGGTCGATCTGGTGGTCGCCGTCGACCCGGAGCCCGCCGCGCACTCCCGGCGCGAGCAACGGCTCCAGGCGCCGGCACTCCCGCCCGGACAGCCACTCCGATTCCAGGCCCGACTGCCGCTGCAGGGTGTGCAGTTCACGGAGGTGGGCGCGATCGTCGGCGTCCAGTGCGACCGCGAGCGTGCCGCACTGCCGGTAGCCCAGGTCGTGCCCGGTGAGGTCGGTGAGCTCGGCCACGAAGTCCGGATAGCGGCGGGCCGAGGCGAGGTTCAGGCCGAGCAGGGTCTGCTCGCCGTAGTGCAGTTCCGTGACGGCGGCCAGCATCCCGGCCGCCACCTGCGCGGCTCCGCCGCCCGGCCCGGGGTCCACCACGGCGGTGGCGAAACCGCGTTGCGCGGCCCGCCAGGCCGTGACCAGCCCGATGATCCCGCCCCCGATGACGAGGACGTCTGACGTACGTGGAGACGACATGGGCGTCCAGCCCCTCCCTTCGCCGGCATGACCCGGATCAGGTTCGTACGGTCGGAGGCCGCCAGCCTCCCTCTCAGCCCGGTGCGTCCGGGCTCCCGCGAGTGCTCTACGTTGGCCACCCTAGCCCGCTGCCGTCCGTCTCAGTAAGGGAGCCTCCAGCCGTGGCACGTTCGCTCGACGGTCTCCTCCTCGCCCCGGTCGCCGACCAGGCACCGGGTCAGGTCGGTACGCGGACCCGGTTCGCCTACCACGAGAAGGACGGCGAGATCTGGGCCGAGTACGCGGGCGGGGACGTCGTCCGCGGGCATCTCGTGGGGACCCGGGACGGCGACCGGCTGGACTTCCGGTACGTGCAGCTCAAGCACGACGGAACGACCGCCTCCGGACACTGCGCGGCCACGGTCCTGGAGCTGGCCGACGGCCGGCTGCGGCTCGAGGAGACGTGGGAGTGGGAGTCGCGGCCCGGCAGCGGGACGAGCGTTGTGGAACAGGTCACTGAGCACGACCGCTGACTGACAAATTGTCAGTTGTCTATGGTGATCAGGTGAGCGAGCAGACGCAGGAATCCGGCACGTCACAGCCGCGGCGCGTGGTCGTCGTGGGCGCGGGCATGGCAGGCGTGCAGACCGCGGTCGCCGTGCGGGAGCAGGGCTTCACCGGCAGCGTCACGCTGATCGGCGCGGAGCCCCACCAGCCCTACGACCGGCCGCCGTTGTCCAAGGCGGTGCTGCTCGGCACGTCCGAGGGCTCCGCCTTCGACGTCGACTTCGAGGCGCTCGGCATCGAACTGACGCTGGGGCGGGAGGTGCTGGGCGTCCGCCCCGGCGACCACGAGCTGGACACCGCCGAGGGCCCGGTGCCGTACGACGAACTGGTCCTCGCCACCGGCGCCGAACCGATCCTGCTGCCGGGCGCGGAGGGGGTGCCCGGTGTGCATCTGCTGCGCACCCTGGACGACGCCGAACGGCTGCGCCCGGTGCTCGCCCGGCAGCACGACGTCGTCGTCGTCGGGGCCGGCTGGATCGGCGCGGAGTTCGCCACGGCGGCGCGCGAGGCGGGCTGCGCGGTGACGGTCGTCGAGGCCGCGGACCGGCCGCTCGCGGGCGCGCTGCCCGCCGAGGTGGCCGCCCCGATGGCCGCCTGGTACGCCGACCACGGTGTGACCTTGCGCACCCACGCGCGCGTGGAGCGCGTCGAGCCCGGCGCGGTCGTCCTCGACGACGGCTCACGGCTGCCCGCGGGCGCCGTCGTGGTCGGCATCGGCGCCCGGCCCGCCACCGGCTGGCTGGCCGGCTCCGGCATCGAGCTCGGCCCCCGGGGCGACGTCCTGGCCGACGACCACCTGCGCACCTCCGCGCCGGACGTGCACGCGGTCGGCGACTGCGCCTCGTTCCCCTCGGGCAGGTACGGCGAGCGCCTGCTGATCCACCACTGGGACAACGCCCTCCAGGGCCCGCGCACGGTGGCCGCGAACATCGTCGGCGAGACCCCGGCCGTCTACGATCCGGTGCCGTACTTCTGGTCCGAGCAGTTCGGCCGCTTCGTCCAGTACGTCGGCCACCACGCGTCGGCCGACGCCACCGTGTGGCGCGGCGACCCGGCCGGTCCGGCCTGGACCGTCTGCTGGCTGCTCGACGACCGTCTGATCGCCCTGCTGGCGGTCGGCCGCCCGCGGGACCTCGCCCAGGGACGGCGCCTCATCGAGGCGGGCACACCCATGGACCCGGCCCTGCTGACCGACCCGGCCAGGCCACTGAAGGCGGCCACGGCGTAGGACCTGTCCGGGCCGGCCTCCCCGGTCCTGCTTCCCTGGGTGGACCTCTGTGGGGGACCTGTCAGGACGGGATCTTCCCGGGCGGCCCCGGGGCCGGACCTCTCCGGGTGTGGGGCCTCCCGGCGGGACCTCTCCGGGTGGATCGGAGCCGCAGGTCGCGGGGGTCCGGCTTCCGACTGTCAGTCCGGGATGGCACGCTTGATCCTGTGACCGAGATTGACGCAAAGATCGATGCTCTCGTCCCTGCCTGGCTCACCCTCCCCGACATCGCGGAAATGCTCGATGTCGAGGTGACGCGTGCGCGCCAGCTGGTCAAGGACGGCCAGCTCATCGCCGTACGCCGTGGTGAGAACCGCGCGCTGCACGTTCCCGCCGCCTTCATCGACGGGGACAAGGTCGTCAAGGGCCTGTCCGGGACTTTGACGCTGCTGAGGGACGACGGCTTCTCCGACGAAGAGATGCTCGAGTGGCTCTTCACCCCCGACCCGAGCCTGCCCGGCACCCCCGCGCAGGCCCTGAGCGAGAATCGCGGCACGGAGGTGAAGCGCCGGGCCCAGGCGCTCGCCGTCTGAACCGAACAACCCGAACGCCCGTCCGGCGCGGGCCCCGGCCGACCACGGCCGGGCGCCGCGCCCCGGCCACGGCCGGGGTGCGGCACGCCCGTACGCCTCGACAACGCACCGCCCACGGGGGGACACACCCATGCCCGGCACCGCCACCACCGCACGCGCCCGCCTCGCCGACGCCCGCGTCTACCTCTGCACGGACGCCCGCAGGCGCCAGGGCGACCTGGCCGAGTTCCTGGACGCCGTCCTGGCCGCCGGAGTCGACATCGTGCAGCTGCGCGAAAAGGGCATGGAGGCGGCCGAGGAGCTGGAGCACCTCCAGGTGTTCGCCGACGCCTGCGCCCGCCACGGCGGGCTCCTCGCGGTCAACGACCGCGCGGACGTCGCCCACGCGGCCGGTGCCGACGTCCTCCATCTGGGTCAGGGCGACCTCCCGGTTTCCGCCGCCCGCGCGATCCTCGGTGACGACATCCTGATCGGCCGCTCCACGCACGCCGCTCCGGAGGCCGACGCGGCAGCCGCCCAGGAGGGCGTGGACTACTTCTGCACGGGCCCCTGCTGGCCCACCCCCACCAAGCCGGGCCGGCACGCGCCCGGCCTCGACCTGGTCCGCCACACCGCGGCCCTCGGCACCGACCGCCCCTGGTTCGCCATCGGCGGCATCGACCTGGGCAACCTCGACGAGGTGCTCGAGGCGGGGGCCCGCCGGGTCGTGGTCGTGCGGGCGATCACGGAGGCGGACGACCCGGGCGCGGCGGCGGCGGAGTTCGCCAAGCGGCTCGGGCACTCGGGGTGACCGGTCCGGCTGTCCGAGGGATGGACAACAAGTCGACAAAGCGGGCAAAATTCCGCCTTTCGGTGGGGCGATCGCCGCACCCTGGCTAACCTGCGGGTATGGCCCTCGGAACCGCATCCACCCGGACTGACCGCGCACGCACGGTGCGTGACATGCTCGCCACCGGCAAGACGACGTTCTCGTTCGAGTTCTCGGCGCCGAAGACACCCAAGGGCGAGCGCAACCTGTGGAGTGCCCTCCGGCGGGTGGAGGCGGTCGCCCCGGACTTCGTCTCCGTGACCTACGGCGCCGGCGGTTCCACCCGGGCGGGCACGGTGAAGGAGACCGAGCAGATCGTCGCCGACACCACCCTCACCCCGGTGGCGCATCTCACGGCCGTCAACCACTCCATCGCCGAGCTGCGCAACATCATCGGCCAGTACGCCGACGCCGGGATCCGCAACATGCTGGCCGTGCGCGGCGACCCGCCCGGCGACCCGATGGCCGACTGGGTGGCGCATCCGCAGGGCCTGACCTACGCCGCCGAACTCGTCCAACTCATCAAGGAGTCGGGGGACTTCTGCGTCGGTGTCGCGGCCTTCCCGGAGATGCACCCGCGCTCCGCCGACTGGGACGCCGACGTGGCGCGCTTCGTCGACAAGTGCCGGGCCGGCGCCGACTACGCCATCACGCAGATGTTCTTCCAGCCCGAGTCCTATCTGCGACTGCGTGACCGAGTCGCAGCGGCCGGCTGCGAGACCCCGGTCATTCCCGAGGTCATGCCCGTGACCAGCGTGAAGATGCTGGAGCGGCTCCCGCAGCTCAGCAACGCCGTCATCCCGTCCGGGCTGAAGGAGCGGATCCTCACAGCAAAAGACGATCCGTCCGCTGTACGCTCCATTGGCATCGAATATGCCACGGAGTTCTGCGCACGGCTGCTCGCCGAGGGAGTGCCCGGACTGCACTTCATCACGCTCAACAACTCCACGGCGACGCTGGAAATTCACGAGAACCTGGGCCTGCACCATCCCCCGCAGGCCTAGACCGGCCGCACCGCTGTACGACACACTGCGTAACGGCCACTGGGAGAGGGGCGTACATGGGCTGGACGGTCCTCTACATCGCGTTCGGCATCGTCGCGCTGTGGCTGCTGGGTGAGGTGCTGCTGCAGTACAAGGCGCGACTGCGCTGGCGACTGCTCGCTTTTGTCGGGTTCGTCGGCGTGGTGTTCGGCGTGCTCATCCCCTCCGTGATCGTCATCGGACTGGGTGCCGCCGCCTTCGCGGTCGGCCAGACCTACGTCACGCTGTCGTTCCGCCGCGGCTTCGCGTCGGGCTGGGCGGTCAGCCGCCCGGGCGCCGAGGCGGGAAGCAAGCGGCGCCGCGGCAAGGCGGAGCACCAGGACCCGAGCCTGGAGATCTCCGGTCTGGAGGCGGCCGACGGCGGCTTCGCCGAGGCGGACGGCAAGTACGGCCGCGAGACCCGGGGTTACGACGACGACTACGACCGCGACGACGTGTTCACGCCGGC
Source organism: Streptomyces sp. NBC_00289 (assembly GCF_041435115.1). Classification (NCBI taxonomy): domain Bacteria; kingdom Bacillati; phylum Actinomycetota; class Actinomycetes; order Kitasatosporales; family Streptomycetaceae; genus Streptomyces; species Streptomyces sp. NBC_00289. Next base: position 7,385,320 of record NZ_CP108046.1, read on the forward strand.
GCGCTCCGCCGACCCCACGGCCGCCGAGACCACCTCGGTCTACGAACCGCAGCCCCTGCCGGACGACACCGGCTCCTACGGCGTCTACAGCGACGCCGCGTACGCCGCCGCTGACCCGTCCTACGCGGCCGCCGGCCAGTCCCAGGACCAGTACGCGGCGACGGCCCAGAGCGGCGAGCAGACGTACTCCTACGACGGCTACTCCGGCTACGACCAGCAGCAGTACGGCTACGACACGACCGGGCAGCAGCAGTACGCCGCCTACTCGGACCCGTACATCGGCACCCAGACCTACGGCGCCTCCTACGACACCTCCTACGGCGGTCAGCAGTACCCGCAGCAGGGCTACGGCCAGGACCAGTACGCCACCGGCTCGTACGGCGGTGAGACCCCGGCCGGCGGAGTCTGGGTACCGCAGCAGCGCAGCACCGACGACCCGTACGGCGGCGAACTCCCGCCGGAGCAGCAGTACGGCTACCAGGACAACGGGCAGGGTCAGGGCCAGACGCAGGGCAACGGCTTCGACGAGCAGTACCGCTTCTGAGTTCGGCTGTTCGGCGGGGCCGCTCCGAGCCCCGCTCTCACCGCGAGCCCCGGAAGTCGGGCCCCTCCACGATCAGGCCAGCGACCAGCGCGCCCGACATGCCGGCGTGCGGCAGGCCCCCGCCGGGATGCGACCAGCCGCCGACCCGGTACAGCCCCGGCAGTCGCGTGGTGTTGGCCGGATGGAGGAAGTGGCCGCCACCGGCGGCGAGAGCCGGCGCGGACATGCCTCCGCGCGTGGTGCCCGTCTCCTCCGCGTAGTGGGCGGGCGTCCGTGTCTCCCGCCAGACGATCCGCTCGCGCACCCCGGGAACGGCCCTCTCGGCGGCGTCGACGAGAAGATCAGTGAACCGCTCCGTGGCGTCTCCCGGCGACCAGCCGGCGTCGGCCGGCACCGCCGCGGACAGGACCACGGACTCGTGCTCCGCGTCGGGGCGCAGGGCCGGGTCGTCCGGTCGAAAGACCGTCACCGTGGGCCGCACCGGGGCATCGGAGCCGCCGGAGCCCAGGAAGTCCAGTTCGGCGGTGCGGTCGGGGGCGTGCACGACCGTGCGGTGCGCCGCGCCCTCCTCGCGCGCGCCACGCAGCGCCAGGAGCACCGTGAACCGGCCCGGCCGCGGGGTCGCGAGGTCCGGCCGCACGTCCGCGTCGTCGTCCAGCTGATGCCCGGTCAGGGCGTCCAGACGGACGGGGTCCACGCCGGCCACGACGTGCTCCGCCTCGCTCACCGTGCCGTCCGCCAGCTCGACGCCCGCCGCCCGGCCGCCGTTCTCCACGATTCCCGTGACCTCGGCGCCGAAGTGGAACTCGACCTTCCTGGCCACGCACCGCTCGTGCACCGCCCGCGCCAACTCCCTTGTGCCACCCCGCACGTACCAGATGCCGAAGGCGTGCTCCAGGTACGGCAGCACGGCAGCGCTCGCCGGGGTGACGCGGGGATCCAGGCCGTACCCGAGGGCGTGGCTCTCCAGCAGGGCGGCGAGCCGGGGGTCACGCAGCTCCCAGGCGCCGACTTCGGCGAGGGTGCCGGCCCGGCGGGTGCGCAGCAGCTTCCTGTGCGACACCGCGGGATACGGCTCACGGTCGGCCAGCACCGACCAGTTCGGCCACAGGGGCTCCTCCAGGAGCGGCCGGCGGGTCCGGTCCCAGGCCTCACGGGCACGCACCAGGAAGTCGCCCCAGCGCTGCCCGGCTCCCGCCCCGAGCGCCTCGTCGAGGGCGGCGACGACGCCCGCGCGCGAGGCGTTCGGCAGTGCCACCTCGGTGCCGTCGGCGAAGACGTGCCGTGCCGACGGGTCGACCTGGACCAGGTCGACGCCGTCCTCCAGAGGTTGCCTGCCGGTCTTCAGGAACAGGTCGCGGTAGACCGCGGGCAGGGGCAGCAGGGCGGGACCCGTGTCGAAGGCGAAGCCGTCGCGCTCGAAGCGGCGCACCGACCCGCCGTACGTCCCCGTACGCTCGTACACCGCCACCCGGTGGCCCGCGACGGCCAGCCGGGCGGCGGCCGCCATCGCGCCCATCCCGGCGCCGATCACCGCAATCCGTGCCATGGGTGGGACTTTATCCGCCGCCACCGACAGTCCGGCCGGGGGAGGCCCGTCGCGAAGCGGCCCGGTGGCGGGTTCAGCCCGGTGGTGTTCCGGCCCGCACGGCGAGCCGTCTCTCCTCCCGGCGCTGGGCCCGCCGGCGCAGGAAGCGCCGGATGCGTGAGATCAGGAAGTAGAGCACCAGCAGCCCGGTGAGCAGCAGTACACCGGCGATGACGGCGGCCGCCGTGGGGTGGAACATCGCGAACGTCACGATCGCGCCGACCCCGAGATCCTCGGCCAGGCTCAGCAGCACGTTGCTGAACGGCTCCGGCGAGGTGTTGACCGCCATCCGCGTCCCGGCCTTGACCGCGTGGCTGGCCAGCGCCGTCGAACCGCCGACCAGGCCCGCCGCCACATCGGACAGCGAACCGCTGTGCCCGGCGAGCAGCGCGCCCACCCAGGCGCCGGCGGCCGGCCGGATCACGGTGTGCGCCGAGTCCCACACCGAGTCGACGTAAGGGATCTTGTCGGCGACGGCCTCGCACAGGAACAGCACGCCCGCCGCGACGAGGACCTCGGGGCGTTGCAGGGACTCGGGGACCTCGTCGCTCAGACCGGTCGCGCCGAAGACGCCGAGGAGCAGCACCACCGCGTACGCGTTGATGCCGCTGGCCCAGCCGCTGGTGAAGACCAGGGGGAGTACGGACACGGGGGCGATCGTAGCCAGTCGGCGGCCGGACGTCGTGGGGGTGAGTGCCCAGAGCTGAGTATCCGTACCTAGTACGGGAGATGAGTACGGGCGCGGATGGGGAGCGACCTGCCCGAAAGGGAGAGTGGAGACACGGAAAGGGGCGCGGCTCCGGCACCGGCGACACGGGGCGCCGGAACGGAGCGGCCCTGGATCCGCTCCTTCCGCCGGCCGGTGTCGGCGGGAGCGAGGCACGGGGGGCCCGGGGGACGACCGCGGGGGCCCGTGGGGGAAGTACGGGGGAGCACGAGAAGGCGCCGGTTCGAGGTGGCCCGCGGGGGACGCGGCCACGGTGGACCGGCGCCTTCTCGTGCTCCGAGCGCGTTCAGCGGTGGCCGCTGACCCGTCCCTGCAGCAGGCGGGACAGCGCCGCGTGCACGTCGTCGAGGGAGCGCTCCGGCTGGAAGGACTGCCAGTCCAGAGCGGCCACCAGAACCATGCCGACCAGCGCGGCCGCGGTCAGCGGGACATCGATCTCGTCGCTGAACTCCCCGTTGGCCACGCCGTCGCGCAGGACGTCCTCGATGGCGGCGACGACCTGCCGGCGCACCACCATCAGCGTGGACTGCCAGGCCCGGTTGGTGCGCCACAGCTCCGCCACGTACAGCTGGGTGAAGGCCGGATAGCGGGCGATGAAGCCGAGCCCCGCGCGGATCATCGCGTCCAGGGCGTCGACCTTGCTGCCGCCGTCCCGGGCCGTCTGTTCGGCCGCCTCCAGCAGCGAGGCGGTGAGGAGGCCCACGCCGTGCCGCAACAGCTCCTCGAAGAGGACGGACTTGCTCGCGAAGTTGTAATAGACGGTGCCCTTCGCGACGCCGGCCCGCTCGGCGATCTCGTCCACGGTGGTGGCGGAGAAGCCCTGCTCGGCGATGAGCGTGACGGCCGCCTCGTAGAGCTTCTGCCGGGTGGCCTCGCGGCGTGTACTGCCGCCCGACTGGGTGCTGCTGCGTTCCATGGCCCCGATTGTCACAGGAACATGTCCGGAAGACGGCACGGGAGCCCGGACCACGGGGGAGTGCACCGCGGGATTCACAGGCTCAGCTCCGGGTGGAGCCGGTCCAGCGTCCACACCTGACGGCGCCGGGCCGACAGCGCGGTCAGTGCGAGAGCGCCCGCCGTGAAGGCCGCCAGCACGGCGCACGCCTGCCACACGGGCCCCAGACCGCCGCCCGTGATGAGCCTTCTGAGAGCCTCGACGACGTAGCTCATCGGCAGGAAGGGGTGCAGCGCGTTGAAGAAGCCGGGGCTGGTCTGCACGGGGTAGGTGCCGCCCGCGGACGTCAGCTGGAGCATCAGCAGCGCGAGGACCAGAATGCGGCCCGCCGCCCCGAAACGTGCGTTCAGCCACTGCACGAGCGCGGCGAAGCACGCCGTCACCAGGAACAGGAACCCGACGGTCCCCGCGGCCCGCGCCATCTCCAGACCGATCGCCCAGTGCAGCACCGACATCAGGGCCACCGTCTGCAGCACCCCGACCGCCACCACCGGCAGCCAGCCCGCCAGCGCGATCCGCCAGGCCGAGGCACCCGCGGCGAGGGCGCGCCGGTTCATCGGGGCGATCAGCATGTACGCCACCATCGCGCCCACCCACAGGGACAGCGGGATGAAGTACGGCGCGAACCCGGTGCCGTAGTTGGGCGCCTTGTGCAGGTCCCGGGAGACGAGCTGGACCGGGTCGGCCATGACCTCGGTGCGCTGGTCGCGGTCCTTCTTGCCGTAGTCGGGGATCTGCTCGGCCCCGTCGTGCAGTCCGTCCGAGAGCTTCCCCGAGCCGTCGACGAGCTTGTACATCCCGCCGTTGAGGTCCTCGGCGCCCGTCTTCAGCTTGCCGACGCCCGCGTCGAGGTCCGCCGCACCGGTCTCGGCCGTGCCGAGCCCCGAGTGCAGTGTCTTCGCGCCCGCGGCGACCTTCCCGGCGCCCTCGTTGAGCTTGTCGATCCTGGAGACGGCGTCGTCGAGGTCCTCGGAGAGGCGGGGCGCGCGGTCGGCGAGCGCCTGCGCCTGCTTCTGCAGCGTGCCGAGGTTGGTGTCGAGCTCCTCCAGGTCGCCGTCCTGGTCGGCGATCAGCGCGCTGACGTCGTCGGCGACCTTCGCCACGTCGGCGGCGGCCTGCCTGGCCTTCTTGAGGTCCGCGCAGGCGGCGTCCGGCAGTACGGGGGTCTCGCAGCGCGCCGTGTAGACCTCGTCCAGGGTGTCGGAGGCGGCGTGGGCGCCCTTGGCGGCGGCCGGGGCGGTCTTCACCAGCGTGTCGAGGTTGTGGCGGATCGCCGCGGCCGAGTCGGCGACCAGGCGGGCCGTGTCGCCGATCGTCCGCTCGTTGTCCTTCAGGAAGGGGCCGACCTTGTCGGCGACGCCGTCGACCTTGTCGGCGAGCGTCTGGGTGCCCTGCGCGACCTGCCGCGAGCCGTCCTCCAGGTCACCGGCTCCCGTATGGAGCTTCGTCAGCCCCGTGGACAGCTTGCCGCTGCCCTGCTCGGCGTCCGTCAGCCCGTCGGCGAGGTCCTGGGAGCCCTTCTCCGCCTTGCCGATGCCCCCTTCGAGCCGGTCGGCCCCGCTCGCGGCCTTCACGGTCTCGCCGTGGATGTCGGAGAACGAGATGAAGATGCGGTCCAGGAAGGACCGCGACGTCTTGGTGGACGCGGCCGTCCGCACCTCGCTGAACACCGTCCGGGAGATCTGTCCGACGATGTAGTTGTTGGCGTCGTTCGTACGCACCTGGAGCGCGCCGGTCTCGGGGGAGTCGCCGGAACTGGACGCGATCCGTTCGCTGAAGCCGGCCGGCATGGTCAGCGACAGGTAGTACGTGCCGTCCTCCACGCCCGCGCGCGCGTCGTCCGCGTTCACCTCGTGCCACTCGAAGGTGTCGCTGTCGCGCAGCCCCTTCGTGATGTCGTCGCCCGCCGTGATCTTCTTCCCGTCGGCGGTCGCCCCCCTGTCGTCGTTGACGAGTGCCACGGGGATGCGGTCGAGACGGCCGTACGGGTCCCAGAACGACCACAGGTACAGGGCGCCGTACAGCAGGGGCAGCACCAGCAGGGCGACCAGGGCGGCCCGTGGCAGCTTCCCCCGGCCGAAACGCCTGAGTTCAAGAGCGGCCAGTTTCGGCGAGCGCATCGTCGGTCTCCTCGTCTTCCTCGGTCCGCCGGTCTTCCGGCTTCCGGGCTTCACCGGTGCGCCGGTCTTCTGCGGCGCGCTCGTCGTGGGCGGTCTCGTCGGAGGCGGTCCCGGCGTCGGTCCGCTCGGTCCGGGCGGTCTCGGCCCGGGTGGTCACCGTGACGGCGTCCTGCGGGGCCTCGCCGCACACCGCCACGACCGTCGTGCCGGCCTCGGTGAGGGACCTGAGCAGGGCCCAGACCTCCTCCCGTTCGGCCGCCGACAGCTTCATGTCGGCGTCGTCGACCCCGAGCAGCCCCGGGCGGCCGATCAGCGCCAGGGCGACGGACAGACGCAGGGCCTCCAGCCGCTCCAGATCGCGTACGGCGGTGCGGAAGCCCTTGGGGAGGGCTTCTCGGTCGAGTCCGGCGGCGGAGAGCGCGGTGTCGACGCGCAGCCTCGCCGCGGCCAGGCGTTCGGACCGGGGCCGCAGCAGTCCGCGCAGCGGGCCGTCGAAGCGGCGCTGCAACAGGGCCCGTTCCTCCAGGTGCTCGCCGACGGTGAGGGCGGGATCGAGGTCGGTGACACCTGCGACGTTCGCCACGGCGCTCACCCGGCGCAGGGCCGTCATCTGCCGGGGCAGTTTGAACTCCCCCACCACGGCCACTCCCTGAGTGGGTTTCATCCGCCCGGTGAGCGCGAGCAGCAGGCAGGTACGGCCCGAGCCGGACGGTCCCTCGACCGCCAGCAGCGAACCTGGCTCCGCGTCGACGCGGACGTCGCGGAACGCCCAGCCGCGAGGCCCCTTGAGTCCGAAGTCGCGGGCCGTGACGCCGAGTCCGTGCGGACCGTCCACCGCTCCCACCCCCTGCACTTTTTGAACTGACTGGTCAGTGCAAAAAGTAACGCGAACCTGCGATCGAAGCAAAAGGCCAGGTCAGAACGGATTGTCAGTGCCATACCTCACGATGGGTACATACGGCCACAGTGCCGTCACCCAGACGACAGGAGGTTCGTCATGGCCAACTACCACGCAGCCGCCGCCCGTCGGCGCCGCGCCCCCGGCCCTGCCCCCTCACTGAGCGGCCCGGCAAGCGATGTGCACCCCGTGCTCCGTCGGACCACGGCACCGCCCGCCGCCCTCGACCTGCTCGCCCAGGCCCGCGCCGGCCTCGACGAGGCCACCGTCCTGGAGACACCCAACGAGCGCTACGCGACGGCCCACCTCGCCGCCCTGCGCACCGCGGCCGCCGTGCTCGCCGCGCGCGGGCGCCCGGAAGCCACCCCCCGACGCCGGGCACGCATCAGGAGCGCCTGGGAGGTGCTCCCCGAGATAGCGCCCGAGCTCACGGAGTGGAGCGCGCTGTTCGCCTCCGGAGCCCGGCGCCGGGCCCGGGCCGAGGCCGGCATCCAGGGCGCCGTCGGCCGCCGGGACGCCGACGACCTGATACGCGACGTGGCGATGTTCCTGCGCCTCGTCGAGCGGATGCTGGTGCTCCAGCCGGTCCTGCCCCAGCCCCGCCAGGACTCGGGCGAGCCGGAGGGCGACAACACCGCCGACCGCGACATCCCGGACGCGGGATGACCGCCCGCGGGACCGCTCCCGGCAGCGGCGCGCCTCCCTGCCCCGACTCCCGCGTACGGGACGGACCCAGGGGCACGTCACCGCAGTGACCAGGTGCGGGGCGGAGGCAATAGGGTGGGGAGCGCCTGAAGCCTTCCTTCCCGCTCCGTGGGCCGGGAGGCGCACCGTTCGCTCCGCCCGCCCCAGAGGCGGTGCCGCGCCGAGGAGTCAACTGCCGTGTCGGATCCGATGCGCCCACCCGCCTCCCACCATCGCCCGCAATCGGCGTCGCCGCACTCCGAACCCTCTCGCCCCCGCGCTTCCCTCCGTACCGCCGTGGTCTGGGAGGTCCTCCAGGAGGCCCTCGACCGCCGGGTCAAGGCCACGGGCCGGGAGTCGCTGGACGTCCTCGACACCGGAGGCGGCAGCGGCAACTTCGCGGTGCCCGTGGCCCGCCTCGGTCACCGTGTCACCGTCGTCGACCCGAGCCCGAACGCGCTGTTCGCCCTGGAGCGCCGCGCCGCCGAGGCGGGGGTCGCCGACCGGGTCCAGGGAGTCCAGGGCGACGCCCACGGCCTCTTCGACGTGGTCGAGCGGGGCGGCTACGACGCCGTCCTGTGCCACGGCGTCCTGGAGTACGTGGACGACCCGGCCGAGGGCGTCCGCAACGTGGTGGCCGCCCTGCGGTCCGAGGGTGTCCTGAGCCTGCTCGCCGCCGGGCTCGGCGGCGCCGTGCTCGCCCGGGCGCTGGCCGGCCACTTCAAGGAGGCCAGGCAGGCGCTCGACGACCCGGACGGACGCTGGGGCACCGGCGACCCCGTGCCGCGCCGCTTCACCGCGGAGCAGCTCACCGCACTGGTCGAGGGCGCGGGTCTCGCCGTCGGCTCCGTGCACGGCGTGCGGGTCTTCGCCGACCTCGTCCCCGGCGTGCTGGTGGACACCGAGCCCGGCGCCCACGACGCGCTGCTGAAGCTCGAGGCCGCGGCCGCCGAGCTCCCGGCCTTCCACTCCGTGGCCACGCAGCTTCACGTGCTCGGTGAGACGCGGGTGCCGAGGGAGGCCTGAGCCGCCTTCCGCGCTCCGTGCGTGCCTCTGAGGCGCAAGGGTCATGACAAGGGGCGCACCGCTGATCAGGGGCTCACGTGCGCATGGAGTACGCCACAGGCCCCCCGATCGGCGGCTGTGCGCCGTATGATCGAGGGAGACCGCCCGGCATGACGGGTCGGCTGCTGGGGAATGGAATCTTCAGCGAGTCGGTGCGTCCATGTCGGATCCCGGTTGGCCAATTGGCGTAGAGGGGCGGGTTTCACGGGGGCGATTCCCTGCCTATCCTGAAGGGACCCCCCGGGTCGCCCCGGCGACTGCACGATGAGGAGGACTCCGTGCCGCTCTCGGAGCACGAGCAGCGCATGCTCGAGCAGATGGAGCGAGCGCTGTACGCCGAAGATCCCAAGTTCGCGTCGGCGCTCGAGGGAAGCGGGCTGCGTACGTACACCCGGCGTCGGGTCTACCAGGCGGTCGCGGGCTTCCTCGTGGGTATCGCGCTCCTCATGGCCGGTATGGTCGCCAAGCAGGTCTGGCTCAGCGTGGTGGGCTTCCTCGTCATGCTGGGCTGTGCGGTCCTCGCCGTGACCGGCTGGCGCAAGGCCCCCAAGCCGGGTGAACAGCCCGCGGGCGGTGCACCGCAGGCCCAGGGCCAGGGTCAAGGCCGCCGTCAGGGACGGCAGCGGCGCTCCATGATGGACCGGATCGAGCAGCGCTGGCAGCGGCGCCGCGACGAACAACAGGGCCACTAGCTCGACGCGCAGCTCTCGCAGATCTCCGTGAGGGGGTGTCCACCCGGCCGGGTGGACACCCCCTCACGCATGCGGCTGCGGCTCGTCGCGGGGGCCGGCGGACCGAGCGGGGGCCGGCCCCGGGGCCGGTCGAAACCGTCGAACGGGCCGCGGCTACGACGGTGGTGACGGTCGCGGCCCCGCGGGCGACTTCAGCCATACGGCGGTTTCCGGCCCGGTTTCCCCTCGGCCCGCCGTGTTGGCCGGTGGCCTCAGCGCTGCCACCACCGTCCCGGCCCGTGGTCCGAGCCGCCCTCGCCGTCCCGGCCGGTGATTCGGCCGGGCGGCTCGGCGCGCGGGCCGCCGATGCCGAACCCACCCGCCCTTCGGCCGGTGGGTTCGGTCGTGGTCGGTCCGTCGGATCAGCTCTGTTGGCCGGACGGCTTGCGCAGGTTCGGGCGGGCCGCGGTGGCTCGGGTTTTGAGGCCGGTCCACCATTCCGAGGCGGCCCAGGCCACCCTGACGGCTGATCGGGGGGCGACCAGCGCGCGCACCTTCGTGCCACGGCCGACCGTGGCCCGCAGCGCGGCGTGCACCCGGCGGACGTCGCCTGCGAGTCCTGCCGTCGGGCGGGGCTGCGGCGCGTAGAGGACCTGTTCCACCGCGTCCGCCACCCGGTGCACGGCGGCCGCCGTCGTCGGGTCGAGATGGCCGAGTGCGACGATCCTGGCCGCCGCCTTGCGCGGGGTCAGCGATTCGTCCGGTGGAATCCCGAAGTCCCAGGCCGTGTCCGTCAGCTCCTGCCAGACGGTCAGGGTGTGCCGCGCCGCGTCCGCCTCGGTGCGGCCGTGCGCGCCTAGGCGTACGGCTCTGGTCCGCAGCCGCCACAGCATCGGCGACAGCGGAAGCAACACGACGGCGAGCCCGCCGAAGACCCAGGCCAGCAACATCCACCACTTCGGGCCGTCGTCCCCGGAGGCCGCCACCGCCTGCGCGGACTCGCTCGGGCACGCCTCGAGCTTCTTCAGCTGCGCCGAGCAGCTCTCGCTCGCCGAAGGGGCGGTGGAGGGCGACGTGGACGTCCCCGCGGACGGCCGCGCCACGTCGGGGAGCGAGCTGCCCGAGGAGTCCGGCACGGTGTACGACGGCACCGAGCCCCGGTTCGGGGTCGGCTCGAAGCGGGTCCAGCCCACGCCCTCGAAGTAGAGCTCGGGCCAGGCGTGGGCGTCCTTCAGCCCCACCGACACCGACTGGTCCGCCTGCGGGGTACCGGGCGCGAAGCCCACCGCGACCCGGGCCGGTATGCCCAGGGTGCGGGCCATCGCCGCCATGGCGAAGGAGAAGTGGACGCAGAAGCCCTGTTTGTCCTTCAGGAAGCGGGCGATTGCCTCGGAACCGCTGCCTGCCTGCACCTGGGTGTCGTACTCGAAGCCGCCGGTGATGGAGAAGTAGTCCTGCAGCGCGACCGCCTGCTCGTACGGGTTCGTCGCGCCCGTCGTGACCTCGCGAGCCGTCTTCGCCACCACCGAGGGCAGCGAGTCCGGGAGCTTGGTGTAGTCGCGCTCCAGGGCGGCCGGCGGCTTGGGCGCCGATGCGAGCTGCTCCGCCGTCGGCTGCACGTCCAGGCTCTTCACCTCGTACGTCGCGCCGCGCGTGTTCTGGCCGTGGTCGCCGACCAGCGTCATGCCCACGGGCTCGTAACGCCAGTTGCCCTTGATGTTGACACCGCTCGGCGGGTACGGCATCGGAAGCCAGTCCTGGGCGTACCAGTTCGCCGCGGCGACCGTGGTGGCGATCTCGGTGCGCTTGATGTCGGGGGAGAGGCCGGTGGGGGTGGGGAACTCGTCCGGCACGCCGACGATGTGCCGCTTGGACGGCTTCCACGTGGTGCCGTCGAAGTCGTCCAGGGACACGATCCGCAGGTACATGTCCGAGAGGTCGTTGCTGCTGGTCTTGAGGGACAGGACCTGGCGGTCCTCGTCCACGTTGAGACTGTCGCGCAGCGACACCAGCGGGTTCACGGCGGAGATCGTGCCGCCGCTCCCGGTGCCGGAGCCCACGCCCGCCCCGGTGCCCTCCAGGAGTCCGCCGCTCATCGCCGGCAGGGCGAGCGGCACCACCAGGGCGAGTCCCAGCGCGACCACGCCGATGCGCCGCCCGGTACGGACGGGCGCCACGGCCGACGCGGACTCCACGCCCGGAGAGCGCGGCGCACCGCCGAAGACCCGACCCCACTGCGAGAGCCGGTCCCGCCCCTCGGCCAGGAGCATCAGCAGATAGCCGGTCGCCGCGATCAGGAACCACACCCAGTCGCCGGCGCCCTCGGACAGCCCCGCCGCGACCGAGTACAGAGCGAGCAGGGGGAGTCCGGCCGGGGCGGCGCTGCGGAAGGTCACCGCGAGGGTGTCCACCGCCAGACCGATCACCAGCACCCCGCCGACGAGCATCAGCCGGATGCCGTCGGAGGTCAGCGGCGCCGGGATCGCGTACCGGGCGATGTCGTCGCCGCCCTGCCGGAGCAGGTCGGCGAAGTGCCGGAAGGCGTCGGGGCCGGGGATCAGCCCGGCGATGGCCTGCTCCCGGGCGAAGCTCAGGGTCAGCAGCATCAGCGTGACGAAGGCCTGCGCGGCCAGCGTCAGCGGCCGGGCCAGCGGAATGCGCCGGGTCGCCGCGCCCACCATGGTCTGGATGCCGAGCAGAACGGCCGCCTGGAGGATCCAGGTGGCCGGATCGACCAGGGGCAGCAGGGCGCAGGCCGACATCAGCGTGGCCGCCCAGGCGAACAGTGCCAGTCGGGCCCGACCGCTCATGACCACCCACCCCCGTCGCTCGTCCGGCCCGCGGCGCCGGTGCTCGTGCGCTCCCGCTCCGCCTGGCGCCACAGCTCGCTCAGCGAGGCGCCCCGGGGTACGCGCACGGCCGTCCAGCCCGCCTCGCGCAGCATCCGCAGACGCTCCCCGCTCTCCTCCAACGGGCCGGACACGTCGGTCGGTTCCCGCACCCAGTCCTCGCTGTCCAACAGGAAGGCGACCGCGCCTCCGCTGCGCCGGCGCATCTTCGCGACCACGGCGGCCTCCTCCTCGTCGAGGTCGCCGAGGAAGGCGAGCAGCAGTCCTTCGTTGCCGCCGCGCAGCACGTCGTAGGCCCGCGACAGGCCTGTGCCGTCCGAGTGGTCGACCACCGCGAGGGTGTCCATCATCAGTCCGGCCGCGTCCGCCGACTCCTGGCTCGCGCCCGCGAACCCGTCGGCGCCCTCGCCCGGCACGGCGGTCCCCGTGTCGGTCAACAGCCGTGCCGAGAAGCCGCGTTCGAGCATGTGGACCAGGGCGGACGCGGCGCCCGACACGGCCCACTCGAAGGCCGAGTCGGGGCCCGCGCCGGCGAAGGCGACGCCCCGGGTGTCGAGCAGGACCGTGCAGCGGGCGCGCTGCGGCTGTTCCTCCCGGCGCACCATCAGCTCGCCGTAGCGCGCGGTGGAACGCCAGTGGACGCGGCGCAGGTCGTCGCCGTAGCGGTACCCGCGCGGGATGATGTCGTCCTCGCCGGCCAGGGCGAGCGACCGGTGCCGCCCGTCGCCGTACCCCTTCGCCTCGCCGCTGAGCCGTACCGGCGGCAGCGGTTCCACGCGCGGGATCACCGTCAGGGTGTCGTACGTGGAGAAGGAGCGGGTCAGTTCGCACATGCCGAACGGGTCGGTCAGGCGCAGCTGGAGCGGGCCCAGCGGGTAGCGGCCGCGCAGGTCGGAGCGGACGCGGTAGGACACCTCGCGGCGGCCGCCCGGCTCCACCCGGTCGAGCACGAAGCGGGGGCGGGGGCCGAGGACGTAGGGCACCCGGTCCTGGAGCATCAGCAGGCCGGTGGCCAGCCGGGAGACGTTGTCCATGCGCAGATGGACGCGGGCCTCGCTGCCGGCGGGCACGCGCGCGGGGGAGAGCCTGCGGCTGCCCGCGACCCGGTAGCGGGTGCGGTAGAGCACGGTGGCGCACACCAGGGGGAGGACTGCCAGCAGCAGTCCCACCCGCAGCAGGTCGCTCTGTCCGAGGACGTAGGCGCAGATGGCCGCCGCGATGCCGGCGGCCAGGAACGAGCGGCCGCGGGTGGTGAGACCGGCCAGTGCCGTGCGCACGCCGCCCTTGTCGCCCCGGTCGGCCTCCGCGTGCCCGGTCCCGCCGGCGGTCATCACAGCCTCCGCGGCGGCTGCTCGCCGTACGCCGGAGTGCCGCGCCCCAGTCCGAAGCCGCCCTGCTGGGACTGGGGCGCCGCGGGAACCGGGGTGCGCTGCAGGATCTCCTGCACGACCTGCTCCGCCGTGCGCCGGTTCAGCTGGGCCTGGGCGGTCGGCAGCAGGCGGTGCGCCAGGACGGCGACGGCCAGTGCCTGCACGTCGTCCGGCAGCGCGTACTCCCGGCCGCTGAGGGCCGCGGCCGCCTTGGCGGCGCGCAGCAGGTGCAGTGTCGCGCGCGGGGAGGCGCCGAGTCTGAGGTCGGTATGCGTGCGGGTGGCGGAGACCAGGTCCACCGCGTACCGCCGGACCGGTTCGGCCACGTGGACGCCGCGGACGGCGTCGATCAGCTTCAGGATCTCGTGTGCGTGCGCCACCGGCTGGAGGTCGTCCAGCGGACTGGCCCCGCCGTGGATGTCGAGCATCCGCAGCTCGGCCTCGGCGCTCGGGTAGCCGATGGAGATGCGGGCCATGAAGCGGTCGCGCTGGGCCTCCGGCAGCGGGTAGGTGCCCTCCATCTCGACCGGGTTCTGCGTGGCCACCACCATGAAGGGGCCGGGCAGCTCGTAGGTCTGCCCGTCGATGGTGACCTGGCGCTCCTCCATGGACTCCAACAGCGCGGACTGGGTCTTGGGCGAGGCGCGGTTGATCTCGTCGCCGATCACGATCTGCGCGAAGATCGCACCCGGTTTGAACTCGAAGTCCCGGCGCTGCTGGTCCCAGATGGACACCCCGGTGATGTCCGAGGGCAGCAGGTCGGGCGTGAACTGGATACGGCGCACGGAACAGTCGATGGACCGCGCCAGCGCCTTGGCCAGCATCGTCTTGCCCACACCGGGGACATCCTCGAGCAGAAGATGTCCCTCGGCGAGCAGCACGGTCAGCGAGAGCCGTACGACCTCCGGCTTGCCCTCGATCACGCTCTCCACAGAACTGCGCACGCGTTCCACCACGGCGGTCAGATCAGTGAGGCTCGCTCGATCGTCATAGGTCGTCACCCGGCCCTCCTCGGCCCGTTCTTTCCGGGCCGACGCTGTGATGCGGACCGGCCCACCCCGAAACACGGACACCACGCGGGAAACGTTCCGCGTGACGCCACACCCCGCATTCTTGCTGCCGTTACCGTTTCGTGTCACTCGACTGTGGACAACTGCCCGCGTTATGTCGGGGCTTACGTCCTTTTCGGCCTCGTGACGGGCTCCGTACGGCCTCCTGACGGCGGGATTTCCGCGGGAAGCGCCGGTGGATCCGGACGCTCAGGCGGGGTCGATCTCGCGCAGCAGGCCCGTCTTCACGTCGAAGACGAAGCCGCGCACCTGGTCGGTGTGCAGCAGGAACGGCGAGGTGCGCACCCGCTGCATCGACTGCCGTACGTCCTGGTCGACGTCCCGGAAGGCCTCGACGGCCCAGGCGGGGCGCTGGCCGACCTCCATCTCCAGCTCGTGCCGGAACTCCTCGGTGAGGGACTCCAGGCCACAGCCCGTGTGGTGGATGAGGACCACGCTACGCGTGCCGAGCGCGCGCTGGCTGATGGTGAGGGAGCGGATCACGTCGTCCGTGACCACGCCGCCCGCGTTGCGGATGGTGTGGCAGTCGCCGAGCTCCAGACCGAGCGCGGCGTGCAGGTCGAGACGGGCGTCCATGCAGGCCACCACGGCGACCTCCAGCACGGGGCGGGCGTCCATCCCGGGGTCGGTGAAGGCGGCGGCGTACTGACCGTTGGCTTCGACGAGACGGTCGGTGACCGTGTCGTCGGCGGATATGGCGGCTCCGGGACCTGCGGGAACCGATGCAGAAGTCGTCATACCTATGACGGTACTGGTCACCTCCGGTCCAGGCCCGCTGTGAGAGGGGACAAAGAACATCAATGAGCGTTGTTGTGAGTTAACCCACAGGGGTGGCCCGGGTGTGCTCCAACGAGTGAATTGTCGCCTTCCGCGGCTTCGCGCGCACCGGTGGCCGCGCCGCGCAGGCTGGTTGATTGACCGCGAGACACCGTGGACTAAAGTGACGCGAAGCGGGAGGCGAGGTCTCCCCGCTGGACTGCTGTCACCCGGAGAACCCGGCGATTTTCCGGAGTTTCCCCCACGTGCGCGGCGCGTACGTACGGCTCGGCCTCCTCCCGCTCCCGGTCGGCTGACGCCTCCCGGCGCCGGCAGGCCACCCTCCATGAGCGGGCGGGGACCCGGCGGTGCGTGCGACCGCGCCGGATCTGAGAGGGCCCCTTGAGCCAGAGTCGACATGTTCCGGTGATGCTCCAGCGGTGCCTGGACCTGTTGGCACCCGCCCTGGAGCAGCCGGGAGCGGTGGTCGTCGACTGCACCCTCGGCCTCGGCGGCCACAGCGAGGCCCTGCTCACGCGGTTCCCCGAGGCCCGGCTCGTCGCCCTCGACCGGGACAAGGAGGCCCTGCGCCTGTCCGGCGAGCGGCTCGCCCCCTTCGGCGAGCGGGCCACCCTGGTGCACGCCGTGTACGACGAGCTGCCCGAGGTGCTCCGGCGGCTCGGCCTTCCGCGCGTTCAAGGCGTCCTCTTCGACCTCGGCGTCTCCTCCATGCAGCTCGACGAGGCCGACCGCGGCTTCGCCTACGCCCAGGACGCCCCGCTCGACATGCGTATGGACCAGACGACGGGCATGAGCGCCGCCGAGGTCCTCAACACCTACCCGCCCGGTGAACTCGTCCGCATCCTGCGGGCGTACGGCGAGGAGAAGCAGGCCAAGCGGATCGTGAGCGCGGTCGTGCGCGAACGCGAGAAGGAGCCGTTCAGCAACAGCGCGCGGCTCGTGGAGCTGATCCGGGACTCGCTTCCGCAGGCCGCCAAGCGCACCGGCGGCAACCCGGCCAAGCGCACCTTCCAGGCCCTGCGCATCGAGGTCAACGGCGAACTCTCCGTGCTGGAGCGGGCCGTCCCGGCCGCGGTGCGGGCACTGGACGTGGGCGGACGCATCGCCGTGCTGTCGTATCACTCGCTGGAGGACCGGCTGGTCAAGCAGGTGCTCGCGGGCGGCGCCGCCAACACCGCGCCGCCCGGGCTGCCCGTCGTCCCCGAGCGCTACCAGCCGCGGCTCAAGCTCCTCACGCGGGGTGCCGAACTTCCCACCGAGGAAGAGGTCGCCGAGAACCGGCGGGCGGCACCGGCGCGACTGCGCGGCGCCGAGCGCATCAGGGAGGACGTCGAGTGAGCCAGTCGAAGGGGCGGGTGTGCGGGTGCGGAACCCGGACCCACGGGAGGACGAGTGAGTAGGAGACCCGAGCTGAAGGGCCGGGCCGCCCGGCTCGCGCGGCTCTTCCCGGCGGGGCCCGGGCAGGCCGCCCGAGCGCCCTTCGTGCTCCTCGTCGTGCTGCTGCTCGGCGGTGGCCTCATCGGCCTGCTGGTGCTGAACTCGGCGCTCAGTGAGGGGGCCTTCAAACTCGACGACATCCAGCGGGACACCAAGAGCCTCACCGACGAGGAGCAGGCCCTGCAACGGGACGTCGACGCCTACTCCGCCCCGGACGCCCTCCAGCGCCGCGCCCGTGAACTCGGCATGGTGCCCGGCGGCGACCCCGCCTTCCTGAACCCCGACGGCACCGTCAGGGGCGTCCCCAGCCCGGCGCCGGCCGCCCTGCGACAGGCCGCGGAGGGGTATCCCCTCGTCCTGGCGCCCGAGGCCCTGGCCGCCGCCGAGCCGCCCGCCGCGGCCGCGCCGCCCGCCGGGCCGCTCGCCCAGCCGTCGGCCGAGCCGCCCGTCGCCGACCCGGCACCCGCCGACCCGCCAGCCCTCACGACGTTCCCGCACGAGTCAGTCCAGCCCACCACGACCCCCGGCAGGTGACGGAAGTGTCCGACAGGCAACCGCCCCGTCGCCGCGTGCCCGGCCCCGCACGGCCCGCCCGCCCCGCCGGCCGGCGGCAACCGGGCCCCGGCGCCCGCCCGGCCCGCCGGCCGACGGCGCCGCGGCCCGCGGCCCCCCGCGTCATCCGACTGGGCAGCCCCCGCCCCCGGCTGCGCATGGTCAGCCTCGCGCTGACCCTCGTCCTGATCGCCTTCGTCGTACGGCTGCTCCAGGTGCAGGCCGTCGACGCGAGCACGTACGCCGCCAAGGCGGAGCAGAACCGGTATGTCGGCCAGGTGCTGACCGCCGAGCGCGGCGAGATCGCCGACCGCAGCGGTGTGGCCCTGGCGACCAGCGAGGACGCCTACGACATCACGGCCGACCCGACGATGTTCACCCGCGACCAGCTGAAGGTCGACGACGGACCCCAGCAGGCGGCGGCCCTCCTCGCGCCGATCCTCGGCCAGGACCAGGACACGCTGGTCAAGAAGCTGGAGACGAACGGGCGCTACATCCGGCTCGCGGTCCGCCGGACCCCGCAGGTCTGGAAGCAGATCAAGGACCTGAAGAGCGCGCTCGCCACGAAGGCGGAGACCGACCCGTCCACGGTCAACGCGCTGGCCGGTGTCTTCTCGGTGCCCAGCAGCAAGCGGGTGTACCCGAACGGCGAGCTCGCCGCCGGGATACTGGGCTGGGTCAACGACGCGGGCAAGGGCGGCGGCGGCATCGAGCAGCAGCTCAACGGCGTGCTGGCCGGCAAGGACGGCAAGATCCGGTACGCCCAGTCCGGCGGCCGGCAGGTGCCGACCGCGGGCTCGACCGAGACGCCCGCCGTGCCGGGCAGCGACGTCGAGCTCACCATCGACCGGGACATCCAGTGGGCCGCCCAGAACGCGATCACCGAGCAGGTCGCGAAGTCCAAGGCGGACCGCGGCTACGTGATAGTGCAGGACACCCGGACCGGCGAGATCCTCGCCATGGCCAACTCGCCCGGCTTCGACCCCAACGACCTCTCGCAGGCCGACTCGGCGGCCCTGGGCAACGCGGCCCTCCAGGACGCGTACGAGCCCGGCTCCACCGCCAAGATCATGTCGATGGCCGCCGTACTGCAGGAGAACGTCGCGACCCCGCTGACGCATGTCGTCGTGCCCAACCGGCTGCACCGCGGCGACCGGCTCTTCAAGGACGACATCGACCACCCGACCTGGAACCTGACCCTCAACGGGGTACTGGCCAAGTCAAGCAACATCGGCACCATCCTGGCGACCGGTCAGCTCGGCAAGACCCAGAAGCAGGCCAACCAGGTCCTCTACTCGTACCTGCGCAAGTTCGGCCTCGGAAGCGCCAGCGGACTCGGCTTCCCCGGCGAGACGGACGGCATCCTGGCCGCGCCCGACAAGTGGTCGACTTCGCAGCAGTACACGATTCCTTTCGGCCAGGGCGTGTCCCTCAACGCGATGCAGGCGGCGTCCGTCTACTCGACCATCGCCAACGGCGGCGTCCGGACCGAACCGACGCTGGTGCGCGGCACCAAGGGGCCCGACGGCCGCTTCACACCCGCCCCGAAGCCCAAGAAGACACGGGTCGTCAGTGCGAAGACGGCCAAGACCCTGGCCCGGATGCTGGAGTCGGTCGTGGACGACGTGGAGGGCACCGGCACCAAGGCCCGCATCCCCGGCTACCGGGTGGCGGGCAAGACGGGTACGGCGAACCGTGTGGATCCGGCCACCGGCAAGTACCACGGCTACACCTCGTCGTTCGCCGGATTCGCGCCCGCCGACAAGCCCCGGGTCACCGTCTACTGCGCGATCCAGAACGCCACATCGGGCAGCTACTTCGGCGGGCAGATCTGCGGACCCATCTACAAGCAGGTGATGGAGTTCGCCCTGAAGACCCTCCAGGTCCCGCCCACCGGGGCGAAGGCCGCGAATCTGCCCGTCGCCTTCACCCCCTGACCGTCCCCGACCTTCCCCGCCCCCTCCTGATCGGCACCACGACCAGCACCACGGGAAAGAGCACCAGGAACCAGCTCGTGACAACGATCACCCCCGATCCCGGGAACCAGACTCCGCCCATGCCCTCACTTCGCTCCGCAGCGGGTGCGCCCGGTACGCTCACCGCCGTGCCACACGCCGATCAGTCCCAAACCACCCAGAAGGGCGCACCCGTGACATATCCGGGACCGCCCAGGCCGGTTCAGGTCTCCGCCACACCCCTCGCGGAGCTCGCCGATCAGCTGGGTACCGCAACGCCCGCGAGTCCCGGGGACGCCGCCGAGGTCACGGGCATCACCCATGACTCGCGCGCCGTCCGCCCCGGTGACCTGTACGCCGCCCTCCCGGGCGCCCGCCTGCACGGCGCCGACTTCGTCACGCAGGCCGCGGGCCTCGGCGCGGTCGCCGTGCTCACCGACCCGACCGGCGCCGAACGCGCCGCCGCGACCGGGCTCCCGGTCCTGGTGGTCGACGAACCCCGGGCGCGGATGGGCGGGCTGGCGGCCACGATCTACGGCCACCCCGGCCGCGATCTGCTCCAGATCGGCATCACCGGCACCTCCGGCAAGACCACCACCGCCTACCTGGTGGAGGGCGGGCTGAAAACGGTCAGGTCCACCGGACTGATCGGCACGGTCGAGACGCGCATCGGCGACGACCGGATCAAGTCCGAGCGCACCACCCCGGAGGCCACCGACCTGCAGGCACTGTTCGCCGTCATGCGCGAACGCGGTGTCGAGGCGGTCGCCATGGAGGTCTCCAGCCACGCCCTGGTCCTCGGCCGCGTCGACGGCTGCGTCTTCGACATCGGCGTCTTCACCAACCTCAGCCCGGAACACATGGAGTTCCACTCCGACATGGAGGACTACTTCCGGGCCAAGGCGCAGCTGTTCACCCCGGAACGCAGCCGGCTCGCCGTGGTCAACCTCGACGACGAGTACGGCCGCAGGCTGGTCAGGGAGGCCACCGTCCCGGTGATCACCTTCTCCGCCGAGGGGCATCCCGACGCCGACTGGCGTGCCGAGGACGTCCGGACCGGCCCCCTGGGCTCGGCGTTCACCGTGATCGGGCCCAAGGGCGAGCGGATCGGCGCCGCGTCGCCGCTGCCGGGCTCCTTCAACGTGGCGAACACCCTCGCCGCGATCGCCGCCCTCGCCGCCGCCGGCATCGACCCGCAGACCGCCGCCGACGGCGTCGCCGCCGTGCCGGGCGTGCCGGGCCGCCTGGAGCGCGTGGACGCCGGACAGCCCTACCTCGCGGTCGTCGACTACGCCCACAAGACGGACGCCGTCGAGTCGGTCCTGCGGGCCCTGCGCAAGGTCACCGAGGGCCGGCTGCACGTCGTGCTCGGCTGCGGCGGGGACCGGGACAGGACCAAGCGCGCCCCGATGGGCGCCGCCGTGGCCCGGCACGCCGACACCGCCGTACTGACCTCCGACAACCCCCGCTCCGAGGACCCCCTCGCGATCCTCGCAACCATGCTCGAGGGCGCGGCGTCCGTACCGGTACACGAACGCGGTGAGGTCCAGGTCTTCGAGGACCGGGGCGCCGCGATCGCCGCCGCCGTGGCCCGCGCACGGCCCGGCGACACCGTTCTCGTCGCGGGCAAGGGCCATGAGCAGGGCCAGGACATCGCCGGGGTGGTACGTCCCTTCGACGACCGCCAGGTGCTTCGCGAAGCTATCCAGCAGACCCAGGGATGAACTTGTGATCGCCCTCTCCCTCGCCGAGATCGCAGCAGTCGTCGGCGGCCAGACGCATGACATACCGGATCCGTCCGTCCAGGTCACCGGAGCGGTCGTCCGGGACTCCCGGGAGGTGGAGCCCGGCAGCCTCTTCGTCGCCTTCGCCGGTGAGCGCGTGGACGGCCACGACTTCGCGAACGCGGTCGTCGCGGCGGGCGCGGTCGCCGTACTGGCGTCCCGGCCGGTGGGTGTGCCGGCGATCGTCGTCGAGGACGTCCAGACGGCCATCGGCGCCCTCGCCCGCCACGTCGTACGACGGCTCGGCGCCACCCTCGTCGCCCTCACCGGCTCGGCCGGCAAGACCAGCACCAAGGACCTGATCGCCCAGGTGCTCCAGCGCAGGGCGCCCACGGTGTGGACCCCCGGCTCCCTCAACAACGAGATCGGGCTGCCGCTCACCGCGCTCAGCGCCACCGAGGACACGAAGTTCCTCGTCCTGGAGATGGGCGCCCGCGGGATCGGTCACATCCGCTACCTCGCCGGCCTGACCCCGCCGAAGATCGGCCTCGTCCTGAACGTCGGCACCGCCCACATCGGCGAGTTCGGCGGCCGCGAGCAGATCGCACAGGCGAAGGGCGAACTCGTCGAGAGCCTCCCCCCGTCGGAGGAGGGCGGCACCGCGGTCCTCAACGCGGACGATCCCCTCGTACGGGCCATGGCGTCGCGTACGAAGGCGAAGGTGATCCTTTTCGGAGAGTCCGGCGAAGCGGACGTACGCGCCGAGAACGTGCGACTCACGGACAGCGGACAGCCCGCCTTCAGCCTTCACACACCCTCCGGTGCAAGCGAAGTGACCATGCGCCTGTACGGTGAGCACCACGTGTCGAACGCGCTCGCCGCGGCCGCCGTCGCCCACGAACTGGGCATGTCCGCGGAAGAGATCGCCACCGCGCTCTCCGAGGCGGGCTCCCTCTCCCGCTGGCGTATGGAGGTCACCGAGCGCCCGGACGGCGTGACGGTCGTCAACGACGCCTACAACGCGAACCCCGAGTCCATGCGAGCCGCCCTGCGCGCGCTCGCGGCCATGGGAAAGGGGCGGCGGACCTGGGCGGTGCTCGGCAAGATGGCCGAGCTCGGGGACGAGGCGCTCGCCGAGCACGACGCGGTCGGACGGCTCGCCGTCCGGCTCAACGTCAGCAAGCTCGTCGCGGTCGGGGGCAGGGAAGCGTCCTGGCTGCAACTGGGCGCATATAACGAGGGTTCGTGGGGTGAGGAGTCGGTGCACGTGTCCGACGCACAGGCGGCGGTCGACCTGTTGCGCAGCGAGCTGCGCCCGGGGGACGTCGTACTCGTGAAGGCGTCCCGGTCGGTGGGGCTCGAGAGCGTGGCGCAGGCGCTCATCGAGACCGGTGCCGAGGGTGAGGTTTCCGCCCGATGATGAAGCAGATCCTGTTCGCAGGTGTCATTGGCCTGTTCCTGACCCTGGTCGGCACGCCGTTGCTGATCAAGCTGCTGGCCCGCAAGGGCTACGGCCAGTACATCCGCGACGACGGCCCGCGCACGCACGGCAGCAAGCGCGGTACGCCGACCATGGGTGGTATCGCCTTCATCTTCGCGACGGTCGTCGCGTACTTCGTGTCGAAGATCATCACCGGCTACACCCCGTCCTACTCCGGTCTGCTGGTGCTCGGCCTGATGGTCGGCATGGGCCTGGTCGGCTTCCTCGACGACTACATCAAGATCGTCAAGCGGCGTTCGCTGGGTCTGCGGGCCAAGGCGAAGATGGCCGGCCAGCTGATCGTCGGCATCAGCTTCGCGGTGCTCTCGCTCCAGTTCTCGGACGCCCGCGGCAACACCCCCGCCTCCACGAAGCTGTCGTTCATCACGGACTTCGGCTGGACGATCGGCCCGGTGCTGTTCGTCATCTGGGCGCTGTTCATGATCCTCGCGATGTCGAACGGCGTGAACCTGACCGACGGTCTGGACGGTCTGGCCACCGGTGCCTCCGTGCTCGTCTTCGGCGCCTACACCTTCATCGGTGTCTGGCAGTTCCAGGAGTCCTGCGCCAACGGCGAGACCCTGACCAACCCGGGTGCCTGTTACGAGGTGCGTGATCCGCTCGACCTCGCGGTGATCGCCTCCGCGCTGATGGGTTCCTGCCTCGGCTTCCTGTGGTGGAACACCTCGCCCGCGAAGATCTTCATGGGTGACACCGGTTCGCTCGCGCTCGGCGGTGTGCTCGCCGGCCTCGCGATCTGCTCTCGCACCGAGCTGCTGATCGCCCTCCTCGGCGGCCTGTTCGTCATGATCACGATGTCGGTGGTCATCCAGGTCGGCTCCTTCAAGCTCACCGGCAAGCGCGTCTTCCGAATGGCACCACTCCAGCATCACTTCGAACTCAAGGGCTGGTCGGAAGTGCTCGTGGTGGTCCGTTTCTGGATCATCCAGGGCATCTGTGTGATCGTCGGACTGGGCCTCTTCTACGCGGGATGGGCAGCGGACAAGTGACCGACTGGCAGGGCAAGCACGTCACCGTCGCCGGACTCGGCGTCTCCGGCCTCCCGGCCGCCAGGGTCCTGCACGGACTCGGCGCCCGCGTCACCGTCGTCAACGACGGCGACGACGAGCGGGCCCGGGCGCAGGCCGCCGAACTGGAGGCCCTGGGCGTCACCGTGCGCCTCGGTGACGGCGCGACCCTGCCCGACGGAACGGAACTCATCGTCACCGCGCCCGGCTGGAAGCCGGACAAGCCGCTGTTCGCCGCCGCCGAGCGGGCCGGCGTCCCCGTCTGGGGCGACGTCGAACTCGCCTGGCGGCTGCGCGGCCCCGACGCCGCGCCCTGGCTGGCGGTCACCGGCACCAACGGCAAGACCACCACGGTCCAGATGCTCGCCTCCATCCTCGAGGCGGCGGGACTGCGCACGGCCGCCGTCGGCAACATCGGCGTCTCGCTCCTGGACGCGGTACTGGGCGAGGAGCGGTACGACGTGCTCGCGGTGGAGCTGTCGAGCTACCAGCTGCACTGGGCGCCCTCCCTGCGCGCCCACTCCGCCGCCGTGCTGAACCTGGCGCCCGACCACCTCGACTGGCACGGTTCCATGGAGGCGTACGCCGCCGACAAGGGCCATATTTACGAGGGCAATCGCGTCGCCTGCGTCTACAACATGGCCGACAAGGCCACCGAGGACCTGGTGCGCGAGGCCGACGTCGAGGAGGGCTGCCGGGCCGTCGGTTTCACCCTCGGCACGCCCGGACCGTCCCAACTCGGCGTGGTGGACGGCATCCTGGTCGACCGCGCCTTCGTGGAAAACCGGCAGCAGAACGCCCAGGAGCTCGCCGAGGTCTCCGACGTCAACCCGCCGGCCCCGCACAACATCGCCAACGCCCTTGCCGCGGCGGCCCTCGCGCGCGCCTTCGGGGTGCCCGCCACGGCCGTCCGGGACGGTCTGCGGGCCTTCACCCCGGACGCCCACCGCATCGCGCACATCGCCGACGTGGACGGGGTCGCGTACGTCGACGACTCCAAGGCCACCAACACCCACGCCGCGGAAGCCTCGTTGGCGGCGTACGAGTCGATCGTGTGGATCGCGGGCGGGCTGGCGAAGGGGGCGACCTTCGACGAGCTGGTCACCAGGGCGGCACAGCGGCTTCGGGGGGTGGTGCTGATCGGCGCGGATCGCGCGCTCATCCGGGAAGCCCTTGCGCGACACGCCCCGGAAGTACCCGTCGTCGACCTCGACCGGACCGACACTGGGGCGATGCTCGCGGCTGTCCAGGAGGCACGGCGGCTCGCCGTCGCGGGCGACACGGTGCTGCTGGCCCCGGCCTGCGCCTCCATGGACATGTTCACCAACTACAACAAGCGCGGCGACGCGTTCGCGGAGGCGGTTCGCGGACTCGGCGCCTGACCCGGCCGCCTGCCGGGCGACTCTGGGAGGGACGCGTGGGACCGTCGAGGCCGACGTACAGCGGAGTTGACGATGCCCAGTAGCCGTACCGGACGTCCGCCCGTGCAGCGCGCCGCCAGACGGCCCGTTGCCTCCCGGCCGCGCCGCGAGAACCCGCTCCTGCGCCTCTACACGCGTGCGCGAAAGGCCTGGGACCGGCCGCTGACCGCGTACTACCTGATCCTCGGCGGCAGCGTGCTGATCACCGTGCTCGGTCTGGTGATGGTCTACTCGGCCTCCCAGATCACCGCGTTGCAGATGTCGCTGCCGGGTTCCTACTTCTTCCGCAAGCAGTTGCTGGCCGCCGTCATCGGCGGCGGTCTGCTGCTGGTGGCCTCCCGGATGCCGGTGAAGCTGCACCGGGCGCTCGCCTACCCGATCCTGGCCGGTGCCGTCTTCCTGATGGCCCTGGTGCAGGTGCCGGGGATAGGGAGGTCGGTCAACGGAAACCAGAACTGGATCTCCGTCGGCGGCCCCTTCCAGCTCCAGCCCAGCGAGTTCGGCAAGCTCGCGCTGGTGCTGTGGGGGGCGGACCTGCTGGCCCGCAAGCAGGACCGGAAGCTGCTGACCCAGTGGAAGCACATGCTGGTGCCGCTGGTGCCGGCCGCCTTCATGCTGCTCGGCCTGATCATGCTCGGCGGCGACATGGGTACGGCGATCATCCTCACGGCGATCCTGTTCGGCCTGCTGTGGCTGGCCGGCGCCCCGACGCGGCTGTTCGTCGGCGTGCTGGCGATCGCCGTGACCCTCGGTGTGATCCTTATCAAGACGAGCCCCAACCGGATGGCCCGCCTCGCCTGCATCGGCGCCACCGAGCCCCGGTCGGGTGCCGCCGACTGCTGGCAGGCCGTGCACGGCATCTACGCCCTGGCCTCCGGCGGACTCTTCGGTTCCGGTCTCGGCGCGAGTGTGGAGAAATGGGGCCAACTGCCCGAAGCCCACACCGACTTCATCTTCGCCGTCACCGGTGAGGAACTGGGCCTGGCGGGGACGCTGTCGGTGCTCGCCCTCTTCGCGGCTCTAGGCTATGCGGGTATCCGCGTGGCCGGACGTACGGAGGACCCCTTCGTGAGGTATGCCGCGGGAGGCGTGACCACCTGGATCACCGCGCAGGCGGTGATCAACATCGGTGCGGTGCTCGGTCTGCTGCCGATCGCCGGAGTCCCGCTCCCGCTGTTCTCCTACGGAGGTTCCGCCCTGCTGCCGACCATGTTCGCCATCGGGTTGCTGATCGCCTTCGCGCGCGACGATCCCGCTGCGCGGGCGGCGCTGTCGATGCGGCAAACCCGCTTTGGTAGAAAGCGGGCTGGAGGCCCCGTGCTGGACCGGGGGCCTCGGAGATGGAACACGATGCGACGGCGTGCCTCGGCGGCGCGTTCGTCCGGAGAGCGGTGAATTTCGGTGCATGTCGTACTCGCCGGCGGGGGGACCGCCGGCCACATCGAGCCCGCGCTCGCCCTCGCGGACGCCCTGCGCAGGCAGGACCCGAGCGTGGGAATCACGGCTCTGGGCACAGAGCGCGGCCTCGAGACCCGTCTCGTACCCGAGCGCGGTTACGACCTCGCGCTGATCCCCGCCGTACCCCTGCCCCGCAGGCCCACCCCTGAGCTGATCACCGTGCCGGGCCGGCTGCGCGGCACGATCAAGGCGGCCGAGCAGATCCTGGAGCGCACCAAGGCGGACGCGGTCGTCGGCTTCGGCGGTTACGTGGCCCTGCCCGGCTACCTGGCCGCCAAGCGCCTCGGCGTGCCGATCGTCATCCACGAGGCCAACGCCCGCCCGGGGCTCGCCAACAAGATCGGCTCGCGGTACGCCGCGAGGGTCGCCGTCTCCACCCCCGACAGCAAGCTCCGGGACGCCCACTACATCGGCATCCCGCTGCGCCGCTCCATCGCGACCCTCGACCGGGCCGCCATGCGTCCGCAGGCCCGCGCCGCCTTCGGGCTCGACCCCAACCTGCCTACGCTGCTGGTCTCCGGCGGCTCGCAGGGTGCCCGCCGGCTCAACGAGGTGGTGCAGCAGGTCGCGCCCTGGCTCCAGCAGGCCGGGATCCAGATCCTGCACGCGGTCGGTCCGAAGAACGAACTGCCGCAGGTGCACCAGATGCCGGGGATGCCCCCCTACATCCCGGTACCGTACGTGGACCGGATGGATCTCGCGTACGCGGCGGCCGACATGATGCTCTGCCGTGCGGGCGCGATGACCGTCGCCGAACTCTCCGCCGTCGGGCTCCCGGCCGCCTACGTCCCGCTGCCCATCGGCAACGGCGAGCAGCGGCTGAACGCCCAGCCGGTGGTCAAGGCCGGCGGTGGTCTCCTCGTCGACGACGCGGAACTGAGCCCCGAGTGGGTGCGGGAGGCCGTCCTGCCCGTGCTCGCCGACCCGCACCGGCTGTACGAGATGTCCCGCGCCGCCGCCGAGTTCGGCCGCCGGGACGCCGACGACCTGCTCGTCGGCTTGGTGTACGAGGCGATCGCCGCCAACCGTGCACACCGATAGGAACCGCATCGGCGAGTGGGCCCGAAGGGGCGCGTCGGGGTTGAGAGGTCGAGCGCGCGGAGGCCCGAGGGGCTGAGCACGGTCGGGCTCTCGACACCGGCTGTCGCGCCCCGGAGGCGAACCGAGCCAGGAAAGGAAGTGCGCGTGGCCGGATCGACGACCGCCGAGCGCGGTGAACGCCAGCAGAAGTCGTCCGGCCCGCCGCCCGTTCGAAGGCTGAGACAGCTCCGCCTTCGTACGATCGTCATTCTGGCGGTGGCCCTGGTGGTCGTGGGAGCCGGAACCGTCTGGGTGTTGTACGGGTCGAACTGGCTGCGGGTGGAACGCGTATCGGTGTCGGGGACGCTCGTCCTGACCCCCGCGCAGGTGAGCGAGGCGGCCGACGTCCCGGTCGGGGAACCGCTGCTCTCCGTCGACACCGATGCGATCGAGGCGCGGTTGCGCCGGAAACTGCCCCGAATCGACACGGTCGAGGTGGTCCGGTCCTGGCCGCACGAAATCGGCCTGAAAGTGACCGAACGTACTCCGGTGCTGCTGGTCCGAAAGGCCGGGCAGTTTGTCGAAGTGGACGATGACGGTGTCCGTTTCGCCACCGTTTCGCAGGCCCCGAAAGGGGTTCCCGCACTGGAATTGTCCGTCTCCCGGACCGGCTCGCGCGCCGCGAGCCTGCGCCGCTTCGGCGAGGACCGGCTGGTGCGCGAGGCGGTCCTCGCCGCCGGTGCCCTGCCGGCCGCCGTCGCCAAGGACACCCGGACCGTCAAGGTACGTTCCTACGACGACATCTCGCTGGAGTTGAGCGGCGGCCGGACCGTCGTTTGGGGAAGCAGCGAGAAGGGCGCCGCCAAGGGCCGTACACTCACCGCTCTCATGAAAGCGGCGCCCGGCGCACGGTACTTCGACGTCAGCGTTCCCACCGCCCCTGCGTCATCGGGGAGTTGACGCACATCAGCGCAGGCCAGCACCCTGGTTGGGCACTGCTTTGGCTGATCACATAGGGTGAAAAGAAAAACGGGAGGTTCGGCGTGTTCGTTGAACGTGCGCCACTTGTCGACTTAGTGTCCTGTTCAGAAGACTCCAGGGAACAGACATACTGGTAACCCTAAACTTCAACGTTAGGGTTCGGGTCGGCGATACGGACCGTCCCAATCGGCATCAGTCGTCGGACCGCGGCAACGCCGCGAGGCGGCGACACGTAACTCGAGGCGAGAGGCCTTCGACGTGGCAGCACCGCAGAACTACCTCGCAGTCATCAAAGTCATCGGTGTCGGCGGCGGTGGTGTCAATGCCATCAACCGGATGATCGAGGTCGGTCTCAAGGGCGTCGAGTTCATCGCCATCAACACCGACGCGCAGGCGCTGTTGATGAGCGACGCCGACGTCAAGCTCGACGTCGGCCGCGAACTCACCCGCGGACTCGGCGCCGGCGCCAACCCGGCCGTCGGCCGCAAGGCCGCAGAGGATCACCGCGAGGAGATCGAGGAGGTCCTCAAGGGGGCCGACATGGTCTTCGTGACGGCCGGCGAAGGCGGCGGCACCGGCACCGGCGGCGCGCCCGTCGTGGCCAACATCGCCCGCAACCTCGGCGCCCTCACCATCGGCGTGGTCACCCGCCCCTTCACCTTCGAGGGACGGCGGCGTGCCAACCAGGCCGAGGACGGCATCGCGGAACTCCGCGAAGAGGTCGACACCCTCATCGTCATCCCGAACGACCGGCTGCTGTCCATCTCGGACCGCCAGGTCTCCGTCCTCGACGCCTTCAAGTCGGCGGACCAGGTCCTGCTCTCCGGTGTTCAGGGCATCACCGACCTCATCACCACGCCCGGCCTGATCAACCTCGACTTCGCCGACGTCAAGTCGGTCATGTCCGAAGCGGGTTCGGCGCTCATGGGCATCGGCTCGGCCCGCGGCGACGACCGCGCGGTGGCCGCGGCCGAGATGGCGATCTCCTCGCCGCTGCTCGAGGCGTCCATCGACGGCGCCCGGGGCGTGCTGCTCTCCATCTCCGGCGGCTCCGACCTCGGCCTGTTCGAGATCAACGAGGCGGCCCAGCTGGTCAGCGAGGCCGCCCACCCCGAGGCGAACATCATCTTCGGCGCGGTCATCGACGACGCCCTCGGCGACGAGGTGCGGGTCACCGTGATCGCGGCCGGCTTCGATGGCGGTCAGCCGCCGGCCCGCCGGGACACCGTCCTCGGTTCCTCCTCGTCCTCGTCCTCGTCCTCGGCCCGCCGCGAGGAGCCCACTCCGGTACGGCAGCCGGAGAGCCGGCCGGCGTTCGGCTCGCTCGGCAGTGTCACGCCGAAGGAGGAGCCGGAGCCCGCGCCCGAGCCGGCCAGTGAGATCCCGGTCGCCCCGCCGGTCCCGCCGTCGCGGACCTACTCGGACAGCGCGGCCGAGGAACTGGACGTGCCGGACTTCCTGAAGTGACCGTGACAGGACAGCGCTCCGAAGCGAGCACTGTGAACGGCGCGCACTTCGCCTTCACCGACAGGTGGGGCGGGGTGAGCGCCGTTCCGTACGAGGAGCTCAACCTCGGCGGGGCGGTCGGCGACGACCCCGACGCCGTACGCCACAACCGCGAACTGGCCGCCAAGTCCCTCGGGCTCGAAGCCTCTTCCGTGGTCTGGATGAACCAGGTGCACGGAGCGGACGTGGCGGTGGTGGAAGAGCCCTGGGGTTCCGCCACCGACATCCCGGCGGTGGACGCGCTCGTCACCACCCGGCGCGGGCTCGCCCTCGCCGTCCTGACCGCCGACTGCACTCCCGTCCTGCTCGCCGATCCCGTCGCCGGGGTCGCCGCCGCGGTGCACGCGGGCCGGCCCGGCCTGGTCGCCGGGGTCGTCCCCGCCGCCGTACGGGCCATGGTGGAACTCGGCGCCGAGCCGTCCCGGATCCTCGCCCGCACCGGACCGGCCGTGTGCGGCCGGTGCTACGAGGTGCCCGAGGCGATGCGTGCCGAGGTCGCGGCCGTCGAACCGGCGGCGCACGCCGAGACGAGCTGGGGCACGCCCGCGGTCGACGTGACCGCCGGAGTGCACGCGCAGCTCGACCGGCTCGGGGTGCGCGACCGGGAGCGGTCTCCGGTGTGCACGCTCGAGTCGGGCGACCACTTCTCGTACCGCCGCGACCGCACCACGGGTCGGCTCGCCGGCTATGTCTGGCTGGACTGATGGGACATGACGGACCGTAAGGGCGAACTCGCCGCGAACCTCGCGAAAGTGGAGGAACGCATCGCCACCGCATGTGCGGCGGCCGGGCGCAAGCGTGCGGAGGTGACCCTGATCGTGGTCACCAAGACCTATCCCGCGAGCGATGTGCGAATCCTCTCGGATCTCGGCGTCCGTCATGTCGCCGAGAACCGCGACCAGGACGCGGCGCCGAAAGCGGCGGAATGCGCGGATCTGCCGCTTGTCTGGCATTTTGTCGGTCAATTGCAGACCAACAAGGTGCGATCGGTGCTCGGTTACGCGGATCTCGTGCAGTCCGTCGACCGCTCCCGGCTGGTGACGGCCCTCTCCAAGGAGGCCGTGCGGGTCGGGCGGGAGATCGGGTGCCTCATCCAGGTCGCCCTCGACGCCGAGGCGAGCGGAAGGGGAGAGCGGGGAGGCGTGGGGCCGGGCGGTGTGGCGGAGTTGGCCGACCTCGTGGCCGGGGCTCCGGGGTTGCGGCTCGACGGACTGATGACCGTCGCTCCGCTCGCCGGGGAGTACGCGGGTCGCGAACAGGCGGCGTTCGCGCGGCTGCTGGATTTGTCGACTGACCTGCGCCGAACCCATCCTGCTGCGAACATGGTCTCGGCAGGGATGAGTGCGGACCTCGAGCAGGCCGTGGCGGCCGGAGCGACACATGTGCGCGTCGGTACCTCGGTACTCGGTGTCCGCCCCAGGCTCGGGTAACGTCGCCAGGAAGTCGGACCACAGCAGAAAATATGGTCAATGCCGCCGAAGGGCGGGCGTAACGACCTCGTGGATCGCGGGCACTTGGCGTTAGTCAGCCGATCCACCACAGAGCGGAGGACTCAGAGCATGGCCGGCGCGATGCGCAAGATGGCGGTCTACCTCGGCCTCGTGGAGGACGATGGGTACGACGGCCGCGGGTTCGATCCCGACGACGACTTCGAGCCCGAGCTGGATCCGGAACCCGAGAGGGACCGCCGACGGCACGAGCCGTCCCACCAGTCGCACGGCTCGCACCAGTCCCATCAGCTCGAAAGGGACGAATCGGTACGAGTAGTACAGCCCTCGGCGTCGCGCGATCCGGCGCCCCGATCCGCTTCGCTCGGCGCGGAATCCGGGCGCCCGGCGCGCATCGCGCCCGTGGCATCCATCACACAAGAACGCGCCAGCCTGGAGAAGAACGCACCGGTGATCATGCCCAAGGTCGTGTCGGAACGAGAGCCTTACCGGATCACCACGCTGCACCCGCGGACCTACAACGAGGCCCGTACCATCGGGGAACACTTCCGTGAGGGCACCCCGGTGATCATGAATCTCACTGAGATGGATGACACAGACGCCAAGCGACTTGTCGACTTTGCGGCCGGTTTGGTGTTTGGTCTTCACGGCAGCATCGAGCGGGTGACGCAGAAGGTGTTCCTGTTGTCGCCTGCTAACGTCGATGTCACGGCGGAGGACAAGGCCCGCATCGCAGAGGGCGGGTTCTTCAACCAGAGCTGAGACGCAAGACCGGAACAGCAGTACAGGGCAGTACGGAAACAGGGGAGAGGGAAGCACAAGCAATGAGCGTGGTCCTGGATGTCGTCTACATCGCGCTGATGTGCTTCCTTATCGTGCTCATCTTCCGGTTGGTCATGGACTACGTCTTCCAGTTCGCCCGCTCGTGGCAACCCGGCAAGGCGATGGTGGTCGTTCTGGAGGCCACCTACACTGTCACTGATCCACCGCTCAAGCTTCTGCGGCGGTTCATTCCGCCGCTGCGTCTCGGGGGCGTGGCGCTCGACCTGTCCTTCTTCGTACTGATGATCATCGTCTACATCCTGATCTCCGTCGTGAGCCGGCTGTGAACGATACGGTCTTGCCGAATGCCGACGACTACGTTGAGGTGAAGAGATGCCGTTGACCCCCGAGGACGTGCGGAACAAGCAGTTCACGACCGTCCGCCTCCGAGAAGGCTATGACGAGGACGAGGTCGATGCCTTCCTCGATGAGGTCGAAGCCGAACTGACGCGCCTGCTCCGCGAGAACGAGGACCTGCGCGCCAAGCTGGCCGCAGCCACGCGTGCCGCTGCCCAGAACCAGCAGAACATGCGCAAGCCCCCGGAGCAGCAGGACCAGCAGCAGGGTATGTCCCAGCAGGGCATGCAGCAGCAGGGTATGCCCCAGCAGGGGATGCCTCAGCAAGGTATGCCCCAGCAGGGGATGCCTCAGCAGGGCATGCCCCAGCAGGGAATGCCGCAGCAGGGGATGCCCCCGCAGGGCATGCGCGGTCCGGGCGGTCCCGTGCCGGCCGGCATATCGGGCCCGCCGCAGCAGCAGATGGGTGGCCCCATGGGAGGCCCGCCCCAGCTGCCGAGCGGTGCGCCGCAGTTGCCCCCGGGCGGCCAGGGTGGCCCGCAGGGTCCCGGGCAGATGGGCCAGGGCCCCATGGGTCAGGGCCCGATGGGCGGACAGCCCCCCATGCAGCAGCAGATGGGTGGCCCGATGGGCGGCCCCATGGGCGGTCCGATGGGTGGTCAGGGTCCCGGTGGCGACAGCGCCGCTCGTGTCCTCTCGCTGGCCCAGCAGACCGCCGACCAGGCGATCGCCGAGGCCCGTTCCGAGGCCAACAAGATCGTCGGCG
This sequence comes from Streptomyces sp. NBC_00289, assembly GCF_041435115.1. Taxonomy (NCBI): domain Bacteria; kingdom Bacillati; phylum Actinomycetota; class Actinomycetes; order Kitasatosporales; family Streptomycetaceae; genus Streptomyces; species Streptomyces sp. NBC_00289. The sequence goes on from NZ_CP108046.1 coordinate 7,418,533, forward strand.
AGGCCCGTAGCCGCGCCGAGGGTCTTGAGCGTGACGCCCGTGCCAAGGCCGACGCCCTGGAGCGGGACGCGCAGGAGAAGCACCGCGTCGCGATGGGCTCCCTGGAGTCCGCCCGCGCCACGCTGGAGCGCAAGGTCGAGGACCTGCGTGGCTTCGAGCGCGAGTACCGCACACGGCTGAAGTCGTACCTGGAGTCGCAGCTGCGTCAGCTGGAGACCCAGGCCGACGACTCGCTGGCTCCGCCGCGTACTCCGGCGACCGCGTCTCTGCCGCCGTCCCCGGCGCCTTCCATGGCTCCGGCCGGCGCGAGCGCCCCGTCGTACGGTGGCAACCAGGGCATGGGCGGTGGCCCGGCTCCGGCCGGCCCGTCCTACGGCGCCGAGCAGCAGATGTCGCCGGCGATGACCCAGCCGATGGCGCCGGTACGGCCGCAGGGCCCGTCGCCGATGGGACAGGCTCCCTCGCCGATGCGTGGTTTCCTGATCGACGAGGACGACAACTGACGGCCTCTAGTACGCCTTAGGCGTCGGCAGCGTTCAGGGCGGGGCCCCGGAAAATTCCGGGGCCCCGCCCTTTTGTGTGGAGTAGCGTCCTTCCAGCACCGGGGTGCGTAGCGCAGTGGTCGTCGCGCCTCGACAACATCTAGGAGGACGCCGGTTCGAATCCGGCCCACCCCGGTGCGTCGGGCGTACGGGCGTGTGGGCGTGTGGGCGCACGCGGGGCTCACCGGGGAGGTGCCGCCGGTCAGCAAGGCGGTTCGGCAGCCCAGCGCGGGAATCACGAAGGCCCGGCGCCCCGCTGAGTCGGGGTGCCGGGCCTTCCTGGTCCGTGTTGCCGTGCCTTACGCCTTACGCCGTGGGCCTCACGCCTTGCGCAGGCGGAACGTCAGGGACAGGCCCTCGTCCGTGAACGCGGCGCCGTACGAGTCGTCCGCCTCGCCCTGGGCGAAGTCCGTGGCGAGGACCTCGTCGGCGATCAGGTCCGCGTGCTCGCTCAGGGCGGCGATGACCGCCGGATCCGTCGAGGTCCAGCGCAGCGCGATGCGGTCGGCCACGTCGAGACCGCTGTTCTTGCGGGCCTCCTGGATCAGGCGGATCGCGTCGCGGGCCAGGCCGGCCTGGCGGAGTTCCTCCGTGATCTCCAGGTCCAACGCCACCGTCGCGCCCGAGTCGGAGGCGACCGACCAGCCCTCGCGCGGGGTCTCCGTGATGATCACCTCGTCCGGGGCGAGGGTGATCGTCTCGCCGTCGACCTCCACCGACGCCGTGCCCTCGCGCAGCGCCAGCGACAGCGCGGCCGCGTCGGCGTCGGCGACGGCCTTGGCGACGTCCTGGACGCGCTTGCCGAACCGCTTGCCCAGGGCGCGGAAGTTGGCCTTCGCCGTCGTGTCGACGAGCGAGCCGCCGACCTCGGAGAGGGACGCGAGGGACTCGACGTTCAGTTCCTCCGTGATCTGCGCGTGCAGTTCGCGGGCCAGGAACTCGAAGCCCGTCGCCGCCACCAGCGCGCGCTTCAGCGGCTGGCGTGTCTTGACGCCCGACTCCGCGCGCGTGGCGCGGCCCAGCTCCACGAGCCGGCGCACCAGCACCATCTGCCGGGACAGCTCCGGGTCGATGACGGACAGGTCCGCCTCCGGCCAGGACGCCAGGTGCACGGACTCCGGGGCACCCGGGGTAACCGGCACGACCAGGTCCTGCCAGACCCGTTCGGTGATGAACGGGGTCAGCGGGGCCATCAGCTTGGTCACCGTCTCGACGACCTCGTGCAGGGTGCGCAGCGCCGCCTTGTCGCCCTGCCAGAAGCGGCGACGAGAGCGGCGCACGTACCAGTTGGACAGGTCGTCGACGAACGCCGAGAGGAGCTTGCCGGCGCGCTGGGTGTCGTAGGACTCCAGCGCCTGTGTCACCTGGTCGGTGAGCGCGTGGAGTTCGGAGAGCAGCCAGCGGTCCAGGACCGGACGGTCGGCCGGGGCCGGGTCGGCCTCGCTCGGCGCCCAGTCCGACGTGCGGGCGTACAGGGCCTGGAAGGCGACCGTGTTCCAGTACGTCAGGAGGGTCTTGCGGACGACCTCCTGGATCGTGCCGTGGCCCACGCGGCGGGCCGCCCACGGGGAGCCGCCGGCCGCCATGAACCAGCGGACCGCGTCGGCCCCGTGCCGGTCCATCAGCGGGATCGGGTCCAGGGTGTTGCCCAGGTGCTTGGACATCTTGCGGCCGTCCTCGGCGAGGATGTGGCCGAGGCACACCACGTTCTCGTACGAGGACTTGTCGAAGACCAGCGTGCCGACGGCCATCAGCGTGTAGAACCAGCCGCGGGTCTGGTCGATGGCCTCGGAGATGAACTGCGCCGGGTAGCGGGACTCGAAGAGGTCCTTGTTCCGGTACGGGTAGCCCCACTGCGCGAACGGCATGGAACCCGAGTCGTACCAGGCGTCGATGACCTCGGGCACGCGGGTGGCCGTCTCGCCGCAGCCGTCCTGCGGGCAGGCGAAGGTGACCGCGTCGATGTACGGGCGGTGCGGGTCCAGCTGCGACTGGTCGGTGCCCGTCAGTTCGGTCAGCTCGGTCCGGGAGCCGACGACGGTGAGGTGGTCGTCCCCGCAGCGCCAGATGGGCAGCGGGGTGCCCCAGTAGCGGCTGCGGGAGAGCGCCCAGTCGATGTTGTTGTTCAGCCAGTCGCCGAAGCGGCCGTTCTTGACGGTGTCCGGGAACCAGTTGGTCTTCTCGTTCTCCTGGAGGAGACGGTCCTTGACGGCCGTGGTGCGGATGTACCAGGACGGCTGCGCGTAGTACAGGAGCGCGGTGTGGCAGCGCCAGCAGTGCGGGTAGCTGTGCTCGTACGGGATGTGCTTGAAGAGGAGGCCGCGCTGCTGGAGGTCCGCGGTGAGCTTTTCGTCGGCCTTCTTGAAGAAGACACCGCCGACCAGCGGGACGTCCTCCTCGAAGGTGCCGTCCGGGCGGACCGGGTTGACGACCGGCAGGCCGTAGGCGCGGCACACCTTGAGGTCGTCCTCACCGAAGGCGGGGGACTGGTGGACCAGACCCGTGCCGTCCTCGGTCGTGACGTACTCGGCGTTGACGACGTAGTGGGCCGGTGCCGGGAACTCCACGAGCTCGAACGGACGTTGATAGGTCCAGCGCTCCATGTCGGCGCCGGTGAAGGTCTCGCCGGTGGTCTCCCAGCCCTCGCCGAGCGACTTCTCGACGAGCGGCTGGGCGACGACGAGCCGCTCCTCGCCGTTGGTCGCGACGACGTAGGTGACCTCGGGGTGCGCGGCGACGGCCGTGTTGGAGACCAGCGTCCAGGGCGTCGTCGTCCAGACGAGGAGCGCGGCGTCGCCGGCGAGCGGACCGGAGGTGAGCGGGAAACGGACGTACACGGACGGGTCGACGACCGTCTCGTAGCCCTGGGCCAGCTCGTGGTCGGACAGGCCGGTGCCGCAGCGCGGGCACCAGGGGGCGACGCGGTGGTCCTGGACCAGCAGGCCCTTGTTGAAGATCTCCTTCAGCGACCACCAGACGGACTCGATGTACTCCGGGTCCATGGTCCGGTAGGGGTCCTTGAGGTCCGCCCAGTAGCCCATGCGGGTCGTGAGCGCTTCGAAGGCGTCGGTGTGCCGGGTCACGGACTCGCGGCACCTGGCGTTGAACTCGGCGATGCCGTACGCCTCGATGTCCTGCTTGCCGGCGAAGCCCAGCTCCTTCTCGACCGCCAGCTCCACCGGCAGGCCGTGGCAGTCCCAGCCGGCCTTGCGGGCCACGTGGTAGCCGCGCATGGTGCGGAATCGGGGGAAGACGTCCTTGAAGACGCGGGCCTCGATGTGGTGGGCGCCGGGCATGCCGTTGGCGGTGGGCGGACCCTCGTAGAACACCCATTCGGGGCGGCCCTCGGACTGCTCCAGGCTCTTGGCGAAGATCTTCTGCTCGCGCCAGAAGTCGAGCACCGCGTGCTCGAGCGCGGGCAGGTCGACCTGGGCGGGCACCTGGCGGTACGTCGGCGTTGTCATCAGCGGGCTTCCTCCGGCGGACTTGCTGCCTTCCGTCCGGAGGGACGAGAGCCGTTCCTACGCCGTCTGCGGCGCGCTCCCGCGGTACCACCCTCCTTGGCTCCCCGGTGCGTCCTGTGCGCCGGTGAGCCCCCTCATTGGGGTCGCGATGCCGGTTCTACTGACCCTCGCGGGCTTTCCTCCGGCGGCTCCGGGGTGATCTTCACGTCGTGCACGCCCCCGGGCTTCCACCGTCCCCGGGTCGCTCTGGGCTGCGTACGTCGCTACTCGTCCCCATCCACGCTTTTCGCTCCGCCCAGTGTACGGCGCCGCCGGAGCGGCCACCGACCGGTTTTCCGGGGCCCGGGTGAGCGGGCGCGTACGACCCGGGGGGTGCCCCGAATGGCGCGGTGCGGGTGGGCGGGATTCCGGGACGGCAAGCCCGGCGGATTACCCGGCGGGGAGCTGGGCACAACGGATGCAGGTTTGCCGCGCGGCATCCGCGAGGCGGGCGAATCGGGCGGTGCGCCCCGTTGCCGCGGGACTCGAGTCGATTTATCGTCCCAGCACGATTCGCGAGCAAGATCACAATATGTGAAGGGGCCGCGGCCATGGTGGCGAAGAAGACCGCCGTTCAGCAGTCGGCGTCCGACAGGTCCACGAAATCCAGGGCCTCCGGCGGTGCGGCCAAGGACCCGAGCGGGAAGAAGAGCACGCAGGGGGCGCCCGCCGAGCGTGCGACCCATGCTGTGAAGGCGGTGGGCGCGGCCGCGAAGGGGGCGACGAAGAAGGCGGCCGCCACGAAGACGGCCGTAGCGAAGGCGGCCGGGAAGAAGGTCGCGGGCAAGAAGGCCGTCGCGAAGAAGGCGGTGGGGAAGAAGGCGGCGGCCGGACAGGACGCGGCGAAGAAGACGGAGTCGAAGCAGGCGGAGCCGGGGAGGATCCGGCCGGAGAAGACGGAGCCGAGAAAGACGGCGCCGAAGAAGGCGGCCGCCGAGAAGAGCACTGCCGCGAAGAGCACCACGAAGAGTGCGGCCAAGAAGAGCAGGGCCAAGAAGGCGGGCGCGGCCGAGGCCGCGGAGCAGACGGGAGCCACGACAGTGGTTGCGAAGAAGACTCCTGGCACGGCCACGGCGGCGAAGACGGCGGTACCGAAGACGAGGGTCGCGGCCGCCGAGCCGGGCGTGCTCGCGGTACGCCTCGGTGAGGACCCCTGGACCCCGGAGGAGGCCGAGGAGGCGCGAACGGAGCTGCTGTCCGAGGGACAGCGGCTGCGCGACGAGATCACCTCGTCCGAGCGGGCCGTCGCCGGCCTGATGCGGGACTCCGGGGACGGCGCGGGCGACGACCAGGCGGACACCGGAACCAAGAACATCACGCGCGAGAGCGAGATGGCCCTGGCGGCCAACGCGCGCGAGATGCTGCTGCAGACCGGGCGCGCGCTGGAGCGGCTCGACGCGGGCACCTACGGCCTGTGCGAGAACTGCGGCAACCCCATCGGCAAGGCCAGGATGCAGGCCTTCCCGCGGGCCACGCTCTGCGTCGAGTGCAAGCAGAAGCAGGAGCGCCGGTACTGACCGCGGCCGATCGGCCGCCGTACGCCTCCTGAGCACGTGCGGGCCGGAAGGCGTGCCGTACTCTCGTCCTCAGTCAGGTACCTAGGTTGAGGGACTCACGTGGCAGAGGCGGAGCGCATCATCGGTACGCCGGACACTCCGGAGGCGGCGGGAGCCGGCCCGGAGCAGGGCGAGGTCGTACGGCCCCGGGGCAGGCGCCGTATCGCCGTGCTCTTCGCGGTGGCCACCTTCGCGTACGTCCTCGACCTCGTCAGCAAGATGATCGTGGTGGCGAGGCTCGAGCATCACGCGCCGATCGAGATCGTCGGGGACTGGCTGAAGTTCGAGGCGATCCGCAACGCGGGTGCCGCCTTCGGGTTCGGCGAGGCCTTCACCGTGATCTTCACGCTGATCGCGGCGGCCGTGATCGTGGTGATCGCCCGGCTCGCCCGCAAGCTCTACAGCCTGCCCTGGGCGATCGCGCTCGGCCTGCTCCTCGGCGGTGCGCTCGGCAACCTCACCGACCGGATCTTCCGCTCGCCCGGCGTCTTCGAGGGCGCGGTCGTCGACTTCATCGCGCCCAAGCACTTCGCCGTCTTCAACCTCGCCGACTCGGCGATCGTCTGCGGCGGCATCCTGATCGTGCTGCTCTCCTTCCGGGGACTCGACCCCGACGGGACCGTCCACAAGGACTGAGCCCGCGGGCTCCCGTACGGCGGTGTCCGACCCGTCCGGCATACTCGACGGGTGAGCACCGTTCCCGAGATCCGAAACCTGCCCGTGCCCGACGGCCTGGAGGGCGAGCGCGTCGACGCCGCCATCTCCCGCATGTTCGGCTTCTCCCGTACGAAGGCCGCCGAACTCGCCGCGGCGGGGAAGGTCACGGTCGACGGCTCGGTGGTCGGGAAGTCCGAGCGGGTGCACGGCGGGGCCTGGCTCGAGGTGGAGATGCCGCAGGCGCCCGCGCCGGTGCAGATCGTCGCGGAGCCGGTCGAGGGCATGGAGATCGTGTACGACGACGACGACGTGCTCGTGATCGTCAAGCCGGTCGGCGTGGCCGCGCATCCCAGCCCCGGCTGGAGCGGGCCCACCGTCATCGGCGGCCTCGCCGCCGCCGGGTACCGCATCTCGACCTCGGGCGCCGCCGAGCGCCAGGGCATCGTGCACCGCCTCGACGTGGGCACCTCGGGCCTGATGACGGTCGCCAAGTCGGAGCGCGCGTACACCTCGCTCAAGCGCCAGTTCAAGGAGCGCACGGTCGACAAGCGCTACCACACGCTCGTCCAGGGCCACCCCGACCCGACCAGCGGCACCATCGACGCGCCGATCGGCCGCCACCCGAACCACGACTACAAGTGGGCGGTCACGGCTGAGGGCAAGCCGTCCGTCACGCACTACGACCTCATCGAGGCGTTCCGTTCGGCCTCCCTGCTCGACGTGAAGCTGGAGACCGGCCGCACCCACCAGATCCGCGTCCACATGGCCGCCCACCGGCACCCGTGCGTCGGTGACCTGACGTACGGCGCCGACCCGACGCTCGCCAAGCGTCTGCACCTGACCCGCCAGTGGCTGCACGCCGTACGGCTCGGCTTCGAGCACCCCGGGGACGGCCAGTGGGTGGAGTTCGAGAGCGACTACCCGGCCGACCTGCAGAAGGCCCTCGACCAGGTCCGCGAGGAGACGTACGCATGAGCCTCCCGTCGTACGCGGTGCGCGTCGCCGAGAACCTCACCGACCGTGAGGCCTGCTTCGCGGTGCGCAAGGAGGTCTTCGTCGCCGAGCAGGGGGTCCCCGAGGATCTCGAGTACGACGCGTACGACTCCGCCGCCGTGCACGTGCTGGCGGTGCGGGATGACGGCGTGGCCCTCGGGGCGGGGCGGCTGCTGTACGGCGAGGCGGCCGCGGCGAAGACCGGCGGTGACCCGGGCGTGGGTTCGCTGGGGCGGCTCGCCGTGACCAAGCAGGCGCGTGGGCTGGGCGTCGGGGCCGCGCTGGTGCGGGCCGTCGAGGACGCGGCACGCGCGCGTGGGCTGACGGCCGTGGATCTGCACGCCCAGACGCACGCCCTGGGTTTCTACGAGCGGCTGGGCTACGTGGCGTACGGCCCGGAGTTCCCGGACGCGGGGATGCCGCACCGGGCGATGCGGAACAGTCTGTAGCGGTACCGCACGGGGCGGTGTGGGGTGGCGGTGCGCACCGCGCGCAAGTCGCGGCGCGTTCCGTGGCCGGAGGGCCGCGACGGGTGTCCGTGCGACGGCGTGGCAGGCTTGAGGCCCGCTGTGTGAACGTCGAGATCCCGCCGGAGCGCTGACCGTGGATCAGTTGGCCCTGTTGTTCGTGCTGTTGCTCGGGGCCGTGGTGAGCGTCCCGGTCGGAGACCGCGTCGGGCTGCCGTCGCCGGTGCTGATGACGCTTCTCGGCATCGTCCTCGCGCTGCTGAACTTCGTGCCGAACGTCGACATCCCGCCGGATCTGATCCTGCCCGCGCTGCTGCCGCCGCTGCTGTACGCGGCGGTGCGGCGCACCTCGTGGCGGCAGTTCACGGCCAATCTGCGGCCGATCCTCCTATTGGCCGTGGCGCTGGTGTTCGTGACCACCCTGTGCGTGGCCGTGGTGGCCCACGCGATCGTGCCCGGGCTGCCGATCGCCGCCGCCGTGGCGCTCGGGGCGCTGGTCGCGCCGCCCGACCCGGTCGCTGCGACCGCCGTCGCCGGGCAGCTGGGGCTGCCGCGCAGGCTGGTGTCGATCCTGGAGGGCGAGGGGCTCTTCAACGACGTGACGGCCATCGTGCTGTACCACGTGGCGATCGCCGCGGCCGTGAGCGGCAGTTTCTCGCCCTGGCGGGCCGGGCTCGACCTGGTGCTCTCCGGCGTGGTCGCGGTGGCGGTCGGGCTGGTGCTGGGCTGGGGCACCAACCGGCTGATGGACATCGTGGGGGACCCGACCCTGCAGATCGGGCTGACCCTGCTGATGCCCTACGCCTCGTACGTGCTGGCGGAGGAGTTCCACGGCTCGGGAGTGCTCGCGGTGCTCACCACCGCGCTGTTCCTCGCCGAGTACGCCTCCGACCCCGACGACGTGATGACCCGGCTGGCCGGACACACGTTCTGGGACATCATCGACACGCTCGTCACCGGGGTGGCCTTCGGTCTCATCGGCCTCGAACTGCACAACGCCATCCGGACCGCGTCCGGGCGGTGGGGCGAGATGCTGGGGTGGGCGGCGGCGATCGTGGGCGTGGTGGTGCTCGTACGGCTGCTGTGGCTGCTGCCGGCGACCTGGCTGACCAAGCGGTTGCACGCGCGCCGGGACCACGACGAGGACATCCCGATGGGCTGGCGGGAGACCGTCGTCATGTGGTGGTCGGGCATGCGCGGCGTCGCCTCGGTGGCGCTGGCCCTCGCCGTCCCGTTGCGGACCGAGGACGGATCCGCGTTCCCCGACCGGGACGAGATCGTGTTCATCGCGTTCGGGGTGATCATGGCGACGCTGGTGCTCCAGGGGCTCACCCTGCCGTGGCTGGTGAAACGGCTCGGGGTGAGGGCCGACACGGAACGGGAGAAGGACTTCGAGAGGATGCTCGCCATACGGGCGGCGAAGGCGGCGAAGCGGCGGCTGAAGGAGATCGAGAAGGACGAGGACCTGCCCGAGGAGCTGTCCGAGCAGATGGTGCGGCGGGCCTTCGACATCGGGCTGCGGATCAGCCCGGACATGGGGGAGGACGAACGGCGTGAGGCGCACGAGCAGCGGGTGCGGCGGTTGAAGCGGGTGCGGCGGATCCAGGGGGAGATGCTGAGCGCGGCGCGGCACGAGGTGATGGCCGCGCGCAGCGAACCCGGGGCCAACCCGGAGGTGGTGGACCGGGTGCTGCGCCATCTGGACGTGCGCAGCCTTCGGTGAACCGCGCCAGGCGGACGCTGTGATCCGGTCGGGGTGTGTCCTCCCGGGTCAGCGGTCAGCGGTCAGCGGCGGCGCCGAACGCGGAAACCGGCGAACCGGTGTCGCGGCAGGCGACGCGAAACGTCGCCTGCCGCGGCACTGGGGTCTGTCGTTGCGATCAGCCCGTGGGCCCCGGCCTGATCCGGACGACGGGCCCTAGCCGCGGCCCGTCCGCGGCGTCTCGTAGGCACGGCGCGCGGCGGGTACGCCGTCGTGGGGTGCTCGGCCACCGCCGCGGCCCGGCGGCACCGCCGCGTCCGCCGTGTTGACCCGGGGCAGGGCGTAGGGATGGTGTTCGGTCAGCCAGCGGAGCATCTGCTCACGGACGGTGACCCGGGCCGTCCAGATGTCGTCCGCGTCCTTCGCCGTCACCAGGGCCCGCACCTGAAGGGTGTTGGGGGTGGTGTCGGTGACGTCGAGGCCGTAGGCGCGGCCGTCCCAGGCCGGGCATGCGCGCAGGATGTCGCGGAGTTTGTCGCGCATCAGGTCGATCGGGGCCGCGTGGTCGAGGTGCCAGTAGACGGTGCCGGTCATCTGGGAGCCGCCGCGCGACCAGTTCTCGAACGGCTTCGACGTGAAGTACGACACGGGCATCGTGATCCGGCGCTCGTCCCAGGTCCGTACGGTCAGAAACGTGAGCGTGATCTCCTCGACCGTGCCCCACTCGCCGTCCACCACGACGGTGTCGCCGATGCGCACCATGTCGCCGAAGGCGATCTGGAAACCGGCGAACATGTTGCCCAGCGTGGACTGGGCGGCGACACCGGCGACGATGCCGATGATTCCGGCCGAGGCCAGCAGCGAGGCGCCCGCCGCCCGCATCGCCGGGAACGTCAGCAGCATCGCCGCCACGGCGACGACACCGACGATCGCGGAGACCACCCTCATGATCAGCGAGACCTGGGTGCGCACCCGGCGGACCCGGCCCACGTCCCGGTGGGCGCGGGCGTACCGGCTGTACGACGTCTCGACGATCGCGGCGGCGATCCGGATCACCAGCCAGGCGGCGGCCCCGATCAGCACCAGGGTGAGCGTTCGGCCGATGCCGATCCGGTGCGGCTCCAGCAGCTTCGCCTCGTCGTAGGACCCTCTGAGCATGGCCGCGCACAGCACCAGCTGGTAGGGGATGCGGCCGCGGCGCAGCAGCTCCCACAGGGGAGTGTCCCGGTCGCGTGCGTCGGCCTTGCGCAGCAGACGGTCGGTGGCCCAGCCGATGAGCAGCGTGAGCAGAACCGAACCGCCGACCACGATCAGGGGTCGAAGTACGTTCTCCATGCCCTCGAACGTAACCGGCCCGGGCCCGGGACGAACCTGTGATCTCTGCGCGATTGTGGGTACGGGCGCCGGCCGCGGCTGTCGTACCCGGCTGGCACCATGGCCTCATGAACATCATGCTCTTTCACTCGACCTATGGCCTGCGGCCCGCGGTGCGCGCGGCGGCGGACCGGCTGCGCGCGGCCGGGCACGAGGTGTGGACGCCCGACCTCTTCGAGGGACGGACGTTCGAAACGGTCGAGGAGGGCATGGCCTTCAACGAGGAGATCGGCAAGGACGAGTTGCTGAAGCGATCCGTCCTGGCCGCCGCGCCCTACTCGGAACGAGGGCTCGTGTACGCCGGGTTCTCGCTCGGCGCGTCCGTCGCGCAGACGCTCGCGCTGGGCGACGAGCGGGCTCGCGGGCTGCTGCTTCTGCACGGGACCTCGGACATCGCCGCCAACGCCTCCGTGGACGAGCTGCCGGTGCAGCTGCACGTGGCCGAGCCGGACCCGTTCGAGACGGACGACTGGCTCACCGCCTGGTATCTGCAGATGGGCAGAGCCGGCGCCGACGTGGAGGTCTACCGGTATGCCGGGGCCGGCCACCTGTACACCGACCCCGGTCTGCCGGACTACGACGCGGAGGCCGCCGAGGCCACCTGGCGGGTGGCCCTCGGCTTCCTCGAGACGCTGTAGCGTCACACCGTCACACGGGGTCGTAGGTGCGCTCGACCTTCTGGGTGCCGGTGAGCGTGCGGTACGAGCGGGACCAGGACGAGGTCGCGGACGGCTTCGTGCGGTCGGACACCACGTAGTAGTCCATCTGCGCGCGGGTGGCGGTGATGTCCAGGACGCCGTAGCCGTGGCGGTCGGTGTCGACCCAGTGCACATGCCGGTTGGCGGCCCTGATGACCGGCGCGGCGAGCGCGGAGACCACGCCCTCGGGGACCTTCACCAGGTCGTCGAGGTTGTCGGAGGTGACCGAGGTGACGACGAACTCCGTGGCGGCCGAGGCGGACAGCGGATAGGTGCCGGCGTCCACCGGCACGTCGTTGGCCCAGGCCATGTGGATGTCGCCGGTCAGGAAGACGGTGTTGCGGATCGCGTTCGCGCGCAGGTGGGCGAGCAGCTCCCGGCGGTCGTCCGTGTAGCCGTCCCACTGGTCGGTGTTGAGGGCGAGGCCCTCCTGCGGCAGCCCCAGCAGCTTGGCCAGCGGCTTCAGCAGGTCGGCGGAGAGCGAGCCGATCGCGAACGGCGAGATCATCACCGAGTTGCCGACCAGCCGCCAGGTGGTGTCGGAGGCCTTCAGCCCGGTCTTGAGCCAGTCGAGCTGGGCGCGGCCGGTGAGCGTGCGGTCCGGGTCGTCGACCGAGCCGTTGCCGACGGAGACCTGCTGCGAGCGGAAGGAGCGCAGGTCGAGCAGCGAGAGGTCGGCGAGCTTGCCGAAGCGCAGCCGCCGGTAGGTGGTGCCCGCGATCGCCGGGCGCACCGGCATCCACTCGAAGTAGGCCTGCTTGGCGGCCGCCTGACGTGCCGACCAGGCGCCCTCGGCGCCCTCGGTGTGGTTCTCCGCGCCGCCCGACCAGGTGTCGTTGGCGAACTCGTGGTCGTCCCAGATCGCGATGACCGGAGCCACGGCGTGCAGGGCCTGCAGGTCGGGGTCGGTCTTGTAACGGCCGTGCCGGGTGCGGTAGTCGGCGAGCGTGAGGATCTCGTGGGCCGGTGCGTGCGGCCGTACGACGGTGCCGCGCGTGCCGTACTCGCCGGTGCCGTACTCGTAGATGTAGTCGCCCAGGTGCAGCCAGGCGTCCAGGTCGCCGCGGGCCGCGAGGTGGCGGTACGAGGAGAAGTAGCCGGCCTCCCAGTTGGCGCAGGAGACCACGCCGAAGCGGAGCCCGGAGACGGCCGCGTCGGCGGCGGGCGCGGTGCGGGTGCGGGCGGCCGGGGAGACGGTGTCCCCGGCGGAGAAGCGGAACCAGTAGTCGGTGGCGGGCTCCAGGCCGCGGATGTCCGCCTTGACGGTGTGGTCGGAGGCGGCGGTCGCGGTGAGGGAACCCTTGGCGACGACGGTGGTGAACGCCTTGTCCCTGGCGACGGTCCAGCCGACCTCGGTGTCCGGGCCGAGTCCGGAGCCGGGTATCGCCTCGGGGGTGGGCGTCACCCGGGTCCACAGCAGGATGCCGTCGGGCAGCGGATCGCCGGAGGCGACCCCGTGCAGGAAGGCGGGGGCGTCGGCGGCCGCGCGAGCGGGGAGGGCGGCGGCGAGCGGGCCGGCCAGGACCGCGGTGGCGGCCGCGGCCTTGACGACCGTACGGCGGCGCGGCGACAGCGAGTTGGCGCTCTCTGGCGCCGCGGGGGCGCTCTCGGATGATCTGTATCGACTGGTCACGACCGATCAGGTTACTGATCGGTATGCGGAAGAGCGGGCGAACTGGCAAAAGTTCGCCCGCTCTTCCCCCGGAGCTTCCCCCGGGGGCTCCGGGGTGGTTCGCCCCGCGGTCGGTCAGGCCTTGAGGGCCGCGCCGACCAGAGAGGTGAAGTCCGCCACCGTCATCGGGGGGTTGCCGTCGGAGGTGGAGAGGATCTTGCCGTTCATGACGAAGCTCGGGGTGCCCGTCACGCCGTCCTTGTTGGTGTCGAACGTCTTGGACATCGCCAGCGCCCAGGCGTCGTACGTGCCGCTCGTGACGGCGTTCTGGAACGTCTTGTTGTCCTTCAGCGCGGAGACGGTGTTCGCGACCTTGATGAGGTAGTCGTCGCTCTTGAACTTGTCGTCCGTCTCCTCGGGGTGGTACTTCGTCGAGTAGAGCGCGGTCTTGTACTCCAGGAAGGCCTCGTCGCTCACGTTCAGCGCGGCGCCCATGGCGCTCATCGCGTTCTTCGAACCCTCGCCGCGCGAGCCGATCTGGCCCTTGCCCAGCGAGTCGCCGTCGAGGAAGGTGCCACCGATGTACTGGATCTTGAACTTGCCGTCGTCGATGTCCTTCTGCACCGTCGAGCCGACGGTCTGCTCGAACTGGGCGCAGACCGGGCAGCGCGGGTCCTCGTACACCTTGAGGGTCTTCTTCGCGGAGCTCTTGCCGATGACCACCGTGGTGCCGTCGGTACCCGTGGTGTTGGCCGGTGCGACGACCTTGTCGTCCTTCTGGGACTCCCAGTAACTGGGCTTGTTGGCCTGGACGACGGCGTAACCTATGCCGCCCGCCAGCGCCAGCACGCCGACGACCGCACCAGCGACGAGGACCTGCCGCTTGGCCTTCGCGCGCTTGGCCTGACGCTCGCGCTCCACTCGCAGCCGTTCCCGGGCCGCCGACTTCGACGCCTGGCTGTTCCGCTTGCTCATGTTGGTGATCTCCATGGGGGACACGCACACCTCGTGTGCGGGATACGTATGGGGGACTACTGGTGCTCAAGGGCCTTCAGAGGAAGGCGACCGAGCACGGTGGTCCACGGCGTCCCAGGGAGTGGACGAGGATCCGGTCGCGGACGGCGGTCGTACGACGGCCGGGACGCGCGGGCCGCCGTACGGCCGGAGCCCGCCGGACCGTCACGGCGGCGACCGCCAGCAGCAGCGGCCGGAAGGTGGTGGCGGCCGTCGCGCGCAGGACCTGGGCCAGCGCGCGCTCGCCGCGGCGCAGCCAGGCGGCCGCGAGGAGCCCCACGCACAGGTGCGCGCCCAGCAGCAGCCAGGCGGTGGCCGGATCGGCGTGCGCCAGCAGGGCCGGGAGCCGATCGGTGTCGGTTCCGGTCACCCGGGCCAGCGGGCTGCCCACGCCGGTGCCGCCGCCGCACAGCAGGTCGAAGCCGACGGAGCGCAGCGGGCCGGCGACCGGGCCGCCCGCCCGGCCGTAGCAGACGTGCTGGCCGGTGGTGAAGACCGTGTCGGCGGCCAGCTCCAGCGGTATCAGCAGGGCGGCGATCCGCCCGAAGCCGCGCTCGCGGCCGGCGAGGGCGTACGCGACGCCGAACACGGCGACGGTGATCGCCGCCACCGTGTTCAGCGGCAGGGGGGCCCGGGACAGCAGCACGTGCGACGCGGTGCTGAGGGTCACGACGAATGCCGTGAACAGCGCCGCGCGTACGGCTCTGAGGTGGGTCCCGGATATGTCCATAGCGGAGGAGAGTGTGTCACGTGCTCCTGTAGGGGACCCCTAAAGGGACCCTGTGAGCGGCGGTCGGTTACAGACCCGGACTCCGTCCGTTGCGGAAGAGGTCCACGAACACCTGGTGGTCGGCCCGCGCGCGGGCGCCGTAACTGTGCGCGAAGTCCACCAGCAGGCCCGCCAGACCGTCCTCGTCGGCCGCGATCGCCGCGTCGATGGCCCGCTCGGTGGAGAAGGGCACCAGGGACTCGCCGGAGGTGTCGTCCGCCGCCGCGTGCATGGTGGCCGTGGCCCGGCCCAGGTCGGCGACGACGCCCGCGATCTCCTCCGGGTCGTCGATGTCGCCCCAGTCCAGGTCGACGGCGTACGGCGAGACCTCGGCGACCAGCTGGCCGGTACCGCCGAGCTCGGTCCAGCCCAGCCACGGGTCCGCGTGCTGCTGGAGGGCACGCTGCGAGATCACCGTGCGGTGGCCCTCGTGCTGGAAGTAGTCGCGGATCGCCGAGTCGGTGATGTGGCGGGAGACGGCCGGGGTCTGGGCCTGCTTGATGTAGATCACGACGTCGTTCTCCAGGGCGTCGCTGTGGCCCTCGAGCAGGATGTTGTAGGACGGCAGACCGGCCGAGCCGATGCCGATGCCCCGGCGGCCGACCACGTCCTTCACGCGGTAGGAGTCCGGGCGGGCCAGCGAGGTCTCGGGCAGTGTCTCCAGGTAGCCGTCGAAGGCGGCGAGCACCTTGTAGCGGGTGGCCGCGTCCAGCTCGATGGAGCCGCCGCCGGGCGCGAAGCGGCGCTCGAAGTCGCGGATCTCGGTCATCGAGTCGAGCAGTCCGAAGCGGGTCAGCGAGCGGGCGTCGCGCAGCGCGTCCAGGAGCGGGCCCTGGGCGGTGTCCAGGGTGAAGGGCGGGACCTCGTCGCTCTTGGCGCCGGTGGCCAGGGCGTGGATCCGCTCGCGGTACGCGCCCGCGTACACCTCCACCAGCTCGGTGATCTGGTCGTCGCCGAGCGCCTTCGCGTACCCGATGAGGGCGATCGACGCGGAGAACCGCTTGAGGTCCCAGGTGAAGGGGCCGACGTACGCCTCGTCGAAGTCGTTGACGTTGAAGATCAGCCGGCCGTTGGCGTCCATGTACGTGCCGAAGTTCTCGGCGTGCAGGTCGCCGTGGATCCACACGCGCGAGGTGCGCTCGTCGAGGTACGGTCCGCCACGCTTCTCCGCGTCGAGGTCGTGGTAGAAGAGGCAGGCCGTGCCGCGGTAGAAGGCGAACGCCGAGGCCGCCATCTTGCGGAACTTCACCCGGAACGCTGCCGGATCGGCGGCCAGGAGCTCGCCGAAGGCGGTGTCGAAGACGGCGAGGATCTCCTCGCCGCGGTGCTCGTCGTTGAGCTGCGGGACCGACATCGCTGGGTGCCTCCTGGTACGGGGGTGGTGCGTGACGTGTGGGACAGCTGTGGCGTCCGGACGGACGGGCCTCCGTCCCCTTCCAACGCGTGAAGGTATGCGGGAGTGCCCACCCCGTCGCCCGGCCGCCACCGCCCCTCATCGGGGCGCTGCGCGTCACAGTATCCGTCTCGGGTGTCAGTCCCGAGGCATAGACTTCGACGCTGTCCGCCAGACTGTCCGCAGCCCGTCGGACATCCGTCGATGCCTGTTCGCCCTGGAGGCCGCCGCCGTGTCAAAGCCGCCGTTCACGCACCTGCATGTCCACACCCAGTACTCGCTGCTGGACGGTGCCGCGCGGCTGAAGGACATGTTCAACGCGTGCAACGAGATGGGCATGACGCACATCGCCATGTCCGACCACGGCAACCTCCACGGGGCGTACGACTTCTTCCACACCGCGAAGAAGGCCGGCGTCACGCCGATCATCGGGATCGAGGCCTACGTCGCCCCCGAGTCCCGGCGCAACAAGCGCAAGATCCAGTGGGGTCAGCCGCACCAGAAGCGGGACGACGTCTCCGGTTCCGGCGGTTACACCCACAAGACGATCTGGGCGTCGAACAGGACGGGCCTGCACAACCTCTTCCGGCTCTCCTCCGACGCGTACGCCGAGGGCTGGCTGCAGAAGTGGCCCCGGATGGACAAGGAGACCATCTCCCAGTGGTCCGAGGGGCTCATCGCCTCCACCGGCTGCCCCTCCGGCGAGCTCCAGACCCGGCTGCGTCTCGGCCAGTACGACGAGGCCCTGAAGGCGGCCGCCGAGTACCAGGACATCTTCGGCAAGGACCGGTACTTCCTGGAACTGATGGACCACGGCATCGAGATCGAGCGGCGGGTCCGTGACGGCCTCCTCGACATCGGCAAGAAGCTCGGCATCCCCCCGCTCGTCACCAACGACTCGCACTACACGTACGCGCACGAGTCCGCCGCCCACGACGCCCTGCTGTGCATCCAGACCGGCAAGAACATCTCCGACCCGGACCGCTTCCGTTTCGACGGCACCGGCTACTACCTGAAGTCGACCGACGAGATGTACGCCATCGACTCCTCGGACGCCTGGCAGGAGGGTTGCGCCAACACCCTCCTGGTGGCCGAGCAGATCGACACCTCGGGCATGTTCGAGGCGAAGAACCTCATGCCCAAGTTCGACATCCCCGAGGGCTTCACCGAGGTCACCTGGTTCCAGGAGGAGGTCCGCCGCGGTATGGAGCGCCGCTTCCCCGGCGGCGTCCCCGACGACCGGCAGAAGCAGGCCGAGTACGAGATGGACGTCATCATCCAGATGGGGTTCCCGGGCTACTTCCTCGTGGTCGCCGACTTCATCATGTGGGCCAAGAAGCAGGGCATCGCGGTGGGCCCCGGCCGTGGTTCCGCGGCCGGCTCGATCGTCGCCTACGCGATGGGCATCACCGACCTCGACCCGATCCCGCACGGTCTGATCTTCGAGCGGTTCCTCAACCCCGAGCGCGTCTCCATGCCCGACGTCGACATCGACTTCGACGAGCGTCGGCGCGTCGAGGTGATCAGGTACGTGACCGAGAAGTACGGGGCCGACAAGGTCGCCATGATCGGCACGTACGGCAAGATCAAGGCGAAGAACGCCATCAAGGACTCCGCGCGCGTGCTGGGCTACCCGTACGCGATGGGCGACCGCCTCACCAAGGCGATGCCCGCCGACGTCCTGGGCAAGGGCATCGATCTGAGCGGCATCACCGATCCCGCGCACCCGCGGTACAGCGAGGCCGGCGAGATCCGCGCGATGTACGAGAACGAGCCGGACGTGAAGAAGGTCATCGACACCGCCAAGGGCGTCGAGGGCCTGGTCCGGCAGATGGGTGTGCACGCGGCCGGCGTGATCATGTCCAGCGAGCCCATCGTCGACCACGCCCCCATCTGGGTCCGGCACACCGACGGCGTGACGATCACGCAGTGGGACTACCCCCAGTGCGAGTCGCTCGGCCTGCTGAAGATGGACTTCCTGGGCCTGCGCAACCTCACGATCATGGACGACGCCATCAAGATGGTGAAGGCCAACAAGGGCATCGACCTGGAGATGCTCTCGCTCCCGCTGGACGACCCCAAGACCTTCGAACTGCTCTGCCGTGGTGAGACCCTCGGTGTCTTCCAGTTCGACGGCGGCCCGATGCGCTCGCTGCTGCGCCAGATGCAGCCCGACAACTTCGAGGACATCTCCGCCGTCTCGGCCCTCTACCGGCCGGGCCCGATGGGCATGAACTCGCACATCAACTACGCGGAGCGCAAGAACGGCCGCCAGGAGATCACGCCGATCCACAAGGAGCTGGAGGAGCCGCTCCAGGAGGTCCTGGCCGTCACCTACGGCCTGATCGTCTACCAGGAGCAGGTGCAGAAGGCCGCCCAGATCATCGCCGGCTACTCGCTCGGCGAGGCCGACATCCTGCGCCGTGTGATGGGCAAGAAGAAGCCCGAGGAACTGGCGAAGAACTTCGTCCTCTTCCAGGCGGGCGCCCGGAAGAACGGCTACAGCGACGAGGCGATCCAGGCCCTGTGGGACGTGCTGGTCCCGTTCGCCGGCTACGCCTTCAACAAGGCCCACTCCGCCGCGTACGGACTCGTCTCGTACTGGACCGGGTACCTCAAGGCGAACTATCCCGCCGAGTACATGGCCGCGCTGCTGACCTCGGTCAAGGACGACAAGGACAAGTCCGCGGTCTACCTCAACGAGTGCCGGCGCATGCGCATCAAGGTGCTCCCGCCGAACGTCAACGAGTCGGAGCAGAACTTCGCCGCGCAGGGCGACGACGTGATCCTCTTCGGGCTGTCCGCCGTCCGCAACGTCGGTACGAACGTGGTCGAGTCGATCATCCGCAGCCGCAAGGCCAAGGGGAAGTACGCCTCCTTCCCCGACTACCTCGACAAGGTCGAGGCGGTCGCCTGCAACAAGCGCACCACGGAATCGCTCATCAAGGCGGGCGCGTTCGACACCATGGGGCACACCCGCAAGGGCCTCACCGCGCACTTCGAGCCGATGATCGACAACGTGGTGGCGGTCAAGCGCAAGGAGGCCGAGGGGCAGTTCGACCTCTTCGGCGGCATGGGCGACGAGGAGACCAGCGAGCCCGGCTTCGGACTCGACGTCGAGTTCACGACCGACGAGTGGGAGAAGACCTATCTGCTCGCCCAGGAGCGGGAGATGCTCGGTCTGTACGTCTCCGACCATCCGCTCTTCGGTCTGGAGCACGTGCTCTCCGACAAGGCCGACGCGGGCATCGCCCAGCTCACCGGCGGTGAGCACGCGGACGGCGCGGTCGTCACCATCGGCGGCATCATCTCGGGCCTCCAGCGCAAGATGACCAAGCAGGGCAACGCCTGGGCGATCGCCACCGTCGAGGACCTCGCGGGTTCCATCGAGTGCATGTTCTTCCCCGCGACCTACCAGCTCGTGTCGACGCAACTCGTCGAGGACGCCGTCGTGTTCGTCAAGGGCCGGCTGGACAAGCGCGAGGACGTGCCGCGGCTCGTCGCGATGGAGCTCCAGGTCCCGGACCTGTCGAACGCGGGCACCAACGCGCCCGTGATCCTCAGCATTCCGGCCACCAGGGTCACCCCGCCGATGGTCAGCCGCCTCGGCGAGATCCTCAGCCACCACCGGGGAGACAGCGAGGTACGGATCAAACTCCAGGGGCCGACCAAGACGACGGTGCTGCGTCTGGACCGGCACCGGGTGAAGCCGGACCCGGCCCTCTTCGGCGACCTGAAGGTACTGCTCGGACCGTCCTGCCTGGCCGGCTGAGCGGCAGACGCGCGTGAGGGGCGCACCCGGCGTCGGGTGCGCCCCTCGCTTGTGCCTGGGCTTCAACGGCCCATATGCAGTTGTCAGTTGTGCGGTGACGCAGTCAACGGTCACCTAAGGCGAGTGAGTCGAAGGGGCGCGCCGTTGTCGGGAGCCCGAACGCGCGGAGGCCCGAAGGGTCGAGCACGATCGGGCTCCCGACAACGGCTCCGGCGCCCCGGAGGCGAACCGAGCCCCATGAGGGGAGCGTCAGTTGTGGCCGAAGCGCTTCTCGCGCCCCTTGCGGGCCATGTCGCCCGGCGTCGCCTGCGTGGCGCGGTGCTCGGCCTGCGTCTCCAGCGAGGACTGCGGGCTCTCCTGCTGACCACGCTCGGACTGCGGCTGTCTGCGTTCGCGGTTCTTGTTCTTGGCCATGGGGATCTGCCTCCTGTTGGGGGTCTAGGGGCCAGGGCCGCGACCAGACTCACATAGGCTGACAAGGAGCGCATTTCGGATAATTACCGTGTGTGACAGGGAATGTCGGGGAGCGATCCCCCGAAACGCCACGCCGAAGATCGAGTTCGGACCGTTAACCCCCGCGCTGTCGGGCAGACTCGAAGCAAGCCCGAAGCAAACCTCCCGGAAAGAGGGTGGATCGCGTGGACCGCTGCATCGTCCTGGTGGACGCCGGGTATCTGCTGGGGGCCGCCGCCAGTCTCCTCGCCGGGGAACCCTCCCGGTCACGGATCACCGTCGACCACCCCGCCCTGATCCAGGGGCTGCGCGAGCGCGCCGAGTCCGACACGGAGCGGCCCCTGCTGCGCATCTACTGGTTCGACGGGGCACCCGACCGCGTTCCGCAGCCCGAGCACCGCAGGCTGCGCGTGATGCCCCGGGTCACCGTCCGGCTCGGCGCACTGACCCGCAGCGACGGCCGCTGGGCGCAGAAGGGCGTGGACGCCGCGATGCACGCCGAGCTGACCGAACTGGCCCGCAACCGTGCCTGCTCCGACATCGTCCTGGTGACCGGCGACGGAGACCTGCTGCCGGGCATGATGGCCGCCAAGGAGCACGGCGTCGCCGTACATCTGTGGGCCGTGCAGGCGGCCGACGGGGACTACAACCAGTCCGAGGACCTGGTCGCCGAGGCCGACGAGCGGCGCGTCCTGGACCGTACGTGGATCACCAAGGCGGTACGGGCCAAGGACTTCGGCGGGATCTGCGCGCCGTCGCCCGTGCCACGGCCCGAGATCGCCGCGATCCTGTCCGCGCCGCTGCCCGAGTCCGGGCTCACCACGGCGCCCGAGCGGCAGGCCGAGGAGGTCGAGCACCCGTCCGCCGGCGCCGCCTCCGAGAACGGCGCGCCGGAACGCGTTCCCGCGGCCAAGGGCGTACCGACCCCGAAGGACCTCGCCGCGCTGCGGCCCCCCGGCGTCCAGCCCGCCCCGCCGCAACCCGCGTCCGCCACCCTGCGCTGGTCCTCCGACAAGGGCTGGGTCGACCGCCCCGGTGTCGCCGAGCCCGCCGAGGTCGCCTCGATGCCGACGCTGGCCCAGCTGACCACGGCCGAGCAGCGCTGGGCGGACCGCGAGGAGGACATCACCACCGTCGGCGGCGACCCGTTCGAGGTGGGGCAGGTCTTCGCCCGGCGGTGGATGGAGCGGCTGGGGGACCAGGTCCACGTGCAGAAACTGTCCGGGATGTACCCGCGGGTCCCGCACCGGATCGACGGCGAGCTGCTGCGGTACGCGGCCCGGTTCGGACTGCTCGCGCACAAGGACGACCAGATCGACGAGCACGACCGGTACGCGATCCGGGCCGGATTCTGGCGGGAGATCGACGTGCGGACGGCGGCGGAGCACGCACCTGTCGGCGAGTGAGATCTGTGCCGCCGGATTCACCGTTATGGACCGACCCGGGAGCGGGCGGGCGTTCCGGACCCCGTAGTCTCGGTTCTTGTGAGTACGCGCGCGGCACAGGCACTTCGGCACGGCGGCGATGTCGTGTGCGCGGTGCGCGGGCTGACCAAGACCTATCCGGCGGTGCGCGGCCGGCGCGGCACTCCGGCGACACCCGAGGTACGGGCCACCGACGACGTACGGCTGGACATCCGCCGCGGTGAGATCTTCGGGCTGCTCGGACCGAACGGCGCCGGCAAGTCCACCCTGGTACGGCAGCTGACCGGGCTGATGCGGCCCGACCGGGGCAGCGTCGAGATCCTCGGGCACGACATCGTGCGCCATCCGGAGCGGGCCGCACGCATCCTCGCCTACCTGGGGCAGGAGTCGACCGCCCTCGACGAGCTGACCGTGTCCCTGGCCGCCGAGACGACCGGACGGCTGCGCGGCCTGGACGTGCGCGCGGCACGGGCCGAGCGGGACGCCGTCCTGGACGAGCTGGGGCTCACGCCGATCGCCGGGCGTCCGCTGAACAAGCTGTCCGGCGGGCAGCGGCGGCTCGCGTGTCTCGCCGCGGCGCTCGTGGGGGAGCGGCCGCTGCTGGTCCTCGACGAGCCGACCACCGCCATGGACCCGGTGGCCCGGCGGGCCGTGTGGTCCGCCGTCGACCGCCGCCGGGCCGAGCACGGGACGACCGTCCTGCTGGTCACGCACAACGTCATCGAGGCCGAGACGGTCCTGGACCGGGTCGCCGTCCTCGACCAGGGACGGGTGATCGCCTGCGACACCCCCTCCGGGCTCAAGGAGCAGGTCGCCGGGGAGGTGCGGGTCGACCTCGTGTGGCGCGAGACGGCCCCGCTGCACGTCCCCGAGGTCGCCGCGTTGCACGAGCGGGCCGTCGAGTCCGGGCGCCGCTGGACGCTGCGGCTGGCCCCGGAGGAGGCGCGCGCGGTCGTCGCCACCGTCACCGGCGGGGCCGCCTTCGCCGCGCTGGACGACTTCACGCTGGCCACGCCGAGCCTGGAGGACGTGTACCTGGCGCTCGGCGGGAACCCGAAAGGGCTGGTGAAGGCATGAGCACGCGGGCCGTCGGATCCGTAAGGGACAAGGCGACTGCCAACGCGAGGAGGAGCAGCGCGACGTGAGTGTCGTACCCGCTGAGGTTCTGCCGGGCAGTGCCCTGGCCGTGGAGGAGAGCGCCGGGCGCGCCGCGGCCGAGCTCGGGCCGCGCGCGCGGCTGTGGCCGTCGCTCGCGGCCGTGTACCGGGCGCAGCTGTCCCGCGCGCGCGTGGCGCGGATCCCGCTGCTGTTCGTGGCGACCTTCCAGTCAGTCGGGATCATGGTCCTGATGCGGGGGGTCGTGGACGGTGGCGGCGAGGCCGAGTCGGTAGTGGCCGGGGCGTCGGTCCTCGTCGTGGCCTTCGTCGCGCTGAACCTCCTCGCGCAGTACTTCGGCCAGCTGCGGGCCAACGGCGGACTCGACCACTACGCGACGCTGCCGGTGCCGCCGGCCGCCGTGGTACTCGGTGCGGCGGGCGCGTACGCGTCGTTCACCGTGCCGGGGACCGTGGTGACGGCGGTGTTCGGGTGCGTGCTGTTCGGGCTCCCGCTGGCGCACCTGTGGGTGCTGCTGGCGGTGATCCCGCTGGCGGGCGCCGCGCTGTCCGGTCTGGGCGCCGCGCTCGGGCTGCTCGCCCCGCGTCCGGAACTGGCCACGCTGCTCGGGCAGCTGGGCATGTCCGCGGCCCTGCTGCTGGGGGTGCTGCCGTCCGACCGGATGCCGGAGGCCGTGCGGCTGGCCCGGGACCTGCTGCCCTCCACCTACGGCGTGGAGGCCTTCGCGCGGACCTTCGGACCGCATCCGGACTGGGCGTTCGTCCTGGGCGACCTCGCCGTGTGCGCGGGCGTCGGCGTCGTCTCGCTGGCCGTCGCCACCTGGGCCTACCGCCGTGCGGCCGTCCGGTGACGCGCCGCACAGGCGCGCCTGGCACGATGTCGGGGTGACCGCACCGTTGACTCCGCCTCCGCCGCCGCACGAACACTCCCCGCACCAGGCGTGGCAGCCGCCGGGCGCCGGGCACACGGCATCCGCGCCGCGGGACGCCTGGACCGGCGGGTACCACGACGACGGCCCCGGGATGAAGACCGAACTGATCGAGGCCGCTCTGGTCACGCTGGCGGTGGCGGTCTCCGGGGCGCTGCTCGGGGTGCTGTGGTGGTGGCTGGCGCCGCACGTTCCGCTGGTCGGCGAGGTGGTGAACAAGAGCTGGACCGTCTACCTCAAGGACACCGAGGGGGAGCAGGCGATCGGCGTCGACGGAACGTTCATCCTGCTGGGGCTGGCGTTCGGTGCGGTGAGCGCGGTCGCCGCGTTCCTGGTCCGGCGGCGCGGTGGAGTGCCGCTGGTGGTGGCGCTCGCGGTCGGGGGGCTGCTGGGGTCGTGGCTGGCCTGGAAGCTCGGCGTGTGGCTGGGCCCCGAGCACGACGTCATCGCCCACGCGAGGTCGGTGGGCAAGGGCGTGACGTTCTCGGCGCCGCTGAAGCTGGGGGCCAAGGGCGCGCTGCTGGCGTGGCCGCTGGGAGCACTGCTGGTGCACCTCGGGCTGACGGCGTTCTTCGGACCGCGGGACCCGGAGCAGCACGGCCCCTACCAGCAGGGTCCGGTTCCGAAGGATCCCTACGGGGCCCCGCCGGCCTGACCACCGGCCAGGCGGGGTGACAGCGGCCTTTCTCGCCGCGCCACCCGCGTCCTCCGGTCCCCTTCGACATGCCTTTCCCGCTTCACCCCGGGCGCGGTCGCCATCGGGGGCTCACGCCCGTCCGATGGGCGCCAGGACCGCTTTGGTGAGCTCGGCCAGGTCGCCGGGGGCCAGTTCGACCTCGAGGCCGCGGCGGCCCGCCGAGACGCAGATGGTGGGGTGCGCGGACGCCGAGTCGTCGAGGACGGTGGGGAGCTTCTTGCGCTGGCCGAGCGGGGAGATGCCGCCGCGGACGTAGCCCGTGGTGCGTTCCGCTAGGGCCGGGTCGGCCATCGCGGCGCGCTTGCCGCCGACCGCCGCCGCCAGCGCCTTCAGGTCCAGCGAGCCCGCCACCGGGACCACGGCCACCGTCAGCGCCCCGTCGACGTCGGCGACCAGCGTCTTGAAGACGCGCTCCGGTGACACACCCATCGCCTCGGCCGCCTCCTCGCCGTACGACGGATGGGCGGGGTCGTGGTCGTAGGCGTGGACGGTGTACGTCACGGCGGCCGCCGTGAGCGCCACGGTGGCGGGCGTGCCGCCCGCCTGCTGCTTCTTCGCCTTCTTCGCCATCCGGCCTGTTCCCCAGAAGTGAGACCGCGTCCGCCCGGACCGTGCCGGTCCGGACGCGGTGTCGGTTGCGACGTGCGGTCGGTGCGTGTGTCAGTTGAGACTGGTCGGGCCGCGCGTCAGCTCCGACGCGGGCAACGACGGCAGGTTACGGATGATCGCGGTCTCCGCGCGAAGGAGTTTCAGTTCGTCGCGCAGTCGGGAGGCGGTGTCGGGGGCCTGGAGGAGGCGTTGCTTGGTCGGGGTGTCCAGCATCATCGCGGCGGCCACCAGGTAGGACACGACGGAGGGGTCGTCCGGCAAATCGGCGCCCGTGGAGAGCGAGCGCTCCCGCGCCCCGGCCAGCCGCTTCTGGTACTGGCGGAAGGCGCGCAGCACCCCTTCCGCCAGGGCGCCGGCCTCGTCGCCGGGGTCCTCCGGCAGCTCCTCCAGCTCGGCCGTCAGGAAGGGGCCCGACGCGTCGACCGACACCAGCCGCACCCGGGTCGTGCCGGTCGCCAGTACCTCGAAGCTGCCGTCGGCCCGCTCGCGGATCGTGGCGGCGTCCGCGACGCAGCCGATCGCCGAGAACGCCTTGAGCGGGTCCGTGCCGAAGCCGGCCGCGGGCCCGCGCTCCGGCACCGCCGTCGGGTCGGGCAGGCCGGGCGCGCTCCGGGCCACCTCGTGGCCGTCGCGGATCGCCACGACGGCGAACCGGCGCGGTTCGTCCTCGGGGGTCTTGATCAGTTCGCGCATCATGGCGCGGTAGCGCTCCTCGAAGATGTTCAGAGGAAGCACGAGCCCCGGGAACAGAACCGAGTTCAGGGGGAAGAGCGGGAGCCGGACACTGGTCACGGCGCCAAAGCCTAGTGGTCGCCGGAGTGGGCGCGTCCGCCGCGCCCACTCCGTGGATGGCCCGGCGGTTGCGCGAGGCGTGCCGTGTGGATGTCGTCGCGCACGGTGAGGAACTCGCTCAGCGGGTCGTCCGACAGCCGGTTCCAGGGGAAGGACGTGGCGTACGGCCCGATCAGGCGCAGCTGATCGAGGGCGTCCTCCCGGCGGTCGAGTCGTATGAGGACGTACAGCAGCTTGTTGCGGATCTCGGCCGGCCAGGGGTCGGCCGCCGGAAGCCGGAAGGAGAGCGAGATCGCCCGGTCGGCCGCCGCGTCCAGCCGCTCGCGCGGCACCCCGGGGACGACGCCGTCGGTCAGACAGCCGAACGCGGCCCGGGCCGGCAGCGCCTGGACGAGTGAGTCGGCCGAGGCGTCCTGCGCGGCCCGCTCGGCGAAGTCGAAGCACTCGCCGTGCGCGTCGTGCCAGCCGGCGGCCAGGTACCGCAGGGCCGCCACATGGCAGCCGTAGTGGTGCGGGGCGCGGCGGATCGCCGCCGCCCACAGCTCCTCGAAGTACTTGTGCCCCGCCTTCGTGCCGCGCGCGTGGTCCAGGGCGATCCGCCACGGCACCGGATCGCGGACCTCGCCGTGCCCGGCGGCTGTGATCAGCGGGCTCACCTCGCGCAGCAGCTCGGCCCGGGCCGGGGACAGCCACGCGCGGTCCACCGCGAGCTGGGCGGTGACCAGCAGGGTGTCCGGGTCGTTCGGAGCGGTCGCGCGCCAGTTCTCCAGCCACTCGCCGCGCGAGGCGGCGAAGGCCGCCAGCCGCCGTACGTAGCGGTCGCGGTGCTCCCACTCGGCGCCCTCGCGGGTGGCGGCGAGCAGGGCGGCCGCGGGTGTGTGGTCGCCGCGGGCGGCGGCCACCAGGGCGGGTCCGAGGCGGTCGTCCGGCGCGTCGAGCAGGACCTCGTCGTCGCCGGTCAGCCCGGTGGCGAGGTGCGGTGGGGGGCGGTACATCCGGGCCGTGCGGATGAAGGGGGGCAGCAGAGCCATGGTGTTGACCATTGAAAGACCGCAGGTCAGGTACGCGCCAGCCGCTGAGGGCAAACCGCGAAAAGTTGTACGCGGTCCGGTCAAGGGACGGTAAAAGATGATGATTGTTCAACTAAAACTGGTCGACGGGTCGACCGGCGTCCCCGTCGCGGTCAGTTGCGTCGCAGCAGCCTCGTCGCCCCCGCGGCCACCGTCGTCGCCAGGATCCAGCCCAGCAGGACCAGCGCGGCGGCCAGCCACTGCCAGCCGCCGCGCAGCTGCCAGGAACCCGCCTGGCCGAAGTCGATGACCGGCAGCAGCAGGTCCAGAGCGAACAGGGCCGGGTTCCACACCGGGTGCGCGCCGCCGCTCGCCGGAGGAGCGCCCGCGTGGGCGAAGGCGAGCGAGCCCGCCGCCCACAGCACCGCCATCCACACGGCGGCCCGGCCCGGCCGGTATCCGTAGGCGACCGTCCAGTCCTGCACGTATCCCCAGAGCTTGGCGGCGAGCGGCAGGCTCTCGCGGCGGCGGCGCTGCTTGGCCAGGAGCACCTCGCGCGCGTCCTCGTCCTCGCCGCCGGTCCGCAGCACCGCCGCCAGCCGCTCGTACGGCTCCGGGTTGTACTCGGCGGTCGCCGCCGCCACCCACTCCACCCGCTCCGTCAACGGGAACGGGCCCTGCGGCACGAGGTTCTCGTAGCCGAAGCCGCCCATGTGCAGATTGCCGGGGCCCGGCCAGGCGCTCGCCCGGTCGACGAGGTTGACGACCCGCGCGCCCGACAGGACCACCTTGCCGCGCCGCGGCCGCTCCCCGAGGAAGCGCAGCTCGGGCACCTGGACGCGGCGCAGCGACAGCTCCTGGTCGTCGGTGAAGATGAACCGGGCCCGCTCGAGGTCGAGCGCGTCCCCGAACCGCCCGTCGTCCAGTCGCACCCCGCCCCGGCACTCGAACCGCTGGATCCGCGTCCCGCGCGCGGGGGTCGCCCCGCTCAGCATCGAGGCGCCGACGCCCGCCGGGGTCAGATACAGCGTGCGCCCGACGGTCAGCTGCGGGGCGTTCAGGGCGAGCGGGCCGTACGGGTTGGACAGCCGGGCGCCGCGCAGGCTCAGCGAGACGCCGATCTTGGCGCTGCGCAGGCTCAGCTCGCCCTCCGACTCGAGGAGCTCGGCCTGCAGGTCCTGGCCCACGGTGATGCCGTCCGCGGCGATCGAGCGGCCGCTGCGGTCGCGGTGGACGATCGCCTGGTTCATCAGCAGATCCGTACCGATGTGCGCGTCGGTGAGTCGTACGCCGTTGTGGAAGCGGCAGCGCGGCAGGTGCAGGTCGCCCTCGGTGTGGACCCGGGCAGCCTCCAGGCGCGGGACCGAGCAGTCCACCAGCCGCGCGGTCGTGAAGTGGGCCTCGGGCACCAGCACCTCCCGCTCGAACCGGCAGCCGCGCATCTCGACGTACGGCACCACCGTGCCGCCCGCGAGGTCCAGGACACCGCTGATCTGCACGCCGGCCAGCTTCAGGGAGGACACCCGGCCGGCGAGCGCGGGCGGGCCGTCCAGGAGCAGCCAGCACACGATGCGGGCCCGCACGGTCCGCTCGACGCCCCAGGGATGCCCGCCGTGCGGATCGTCGACGACCGTGTCCCCGCTGCTCAGGTCGTACACGCTGCCGTTGCGGAAGGCCTGCCACATGCCGGCCTCGGCGGCGGTCAGTTCGTTCGGCAGGTCCCCGCCGCGGATGCCGGCCCCCTCGTTCACCGCTCTCCCGTCCCCCTCGTGCGCCCATCGCCTCGCACAGGCGTTCATGCCCGCGGAGTGACGCCCGGAACACTAGAAGTGAAGAGGATCCTCCCGGTTCTGTATCAGCCATTGATACGCGCGAACGACGCCCGATCCCGGTCTGAGAGAATTGACCACGTGATCTCCCGAATCGATCTGCGCGGCGACGCCCTCCCCGAGGGCCCCGCCCTGCGCGACCTGCTGCCCCGAGCCGACTTCGACGTCGCGGCCGCCCTGGAGAAGGTGCGCCCGATCTGCGAGGCCGTGCATCATCGGGGCGACGCGGCGCTGATCGACTTCGCCGAGAAGTTCGACGGCGTACGCCTGGAGTCGGTACGGGTTCCGGCGCGG
This sequence comes from Streptomyces sp. NBC_00289, assembly GCF_041435115.1. NCBI lineage: Bacteria > Bacillati > Actinomycetota > Actinomycetes > Kitasatosporales > Streptomycetaceae > Streptomyces > Streptomyces sp. NBC_00289. The sequence continues at coordinate 7,447,737 of NZ_CP108046.1, forward strand.
GCGATCGCGGACGCGCTGGAGGCACTCGACCCGGCCGTGCGCGCGGCCCTGGAGGAGTCCATCCGCCGCGCCCGTCTGGTCCACCGCGAGCAGCGCCGTACGGGCCACACCACGCAGGTCGTGCCCGGCGGTTCGGTGACCGAGAAGTGGGTGCCGGTCGAGCGGGTCGGGCTGTACGCCCCCGGCGGCCGGTCCGTCTACCCGTCGTCCGTGATCATGAACGTGGTGCCGGCGCAGGAGGCCGGCGTCGGGTCGATCGCGCTCGCCTCCCCGGCGCAGGCCGACTTCGGCGGTCTGCCGCACCCGACGATCCTCGCCGCGTGCGCGCTGCTCGGCGTCGACGAGGTGTACGCGGCCGGTGGCGCGACCGCCGTCGCGATGTTCGCGTACGGCACCGAGTCCTGCCCGCCCGCCAACATGGTCACCGGCCCCGGCAACATCTGGGTCGCCGCCGCCAAGCGCTACTTCACCGGCAAGATCGGCATCGACGCCGAGGCCGGCCCGACCGAGATCGCGGTCCTCGCCGACGACAGCGCCGACCCGGTGCACGTCGCCGCCGACCTGATCAGCCAGGCCGAGCACGACCCGCTGGCGGCCGCCGTGCTCGTCACCGACTCCCTCGCGCTCGCGGAAGCGGTCGAGAAGGAGCTGGAGCCGCAGGTCGCGGCCACCAAGCACATCGACGACCGGATCGTGCCCGCGCTGAAGGGCCGGCAGTCCGCCATCGTCCTGGTCGACGGCGTCGACGAGGGGCTCCGGGTGGTCGACGCGTACGGCGCCGAGCACCTGGAGATCCAGACGGCCGACGCGGCCGCCGTGGCGGACCGGGTGAAGAACGCCGGCGCGATCTTCATCGGCCCCTGGGCGCCGGTCTCGCTCGGCGACTACGCGGCCGGCTCCAACCACGTCCTGCCCACCGGCGGCTGTGCCTGCCACTCCTCCGGCCTGTCCGTCCAGTCCTTCCTGCGCGGCATCCACATCGTCGACTACACGCGGGACGCGCTGGCCGAGGTCGCGCACCACGTGGTGACGCTGGCGGAGGCGGAGGACCTGCCGGCCCACGGGGCGGCGATCAAGGCCAGGTTCGGGTGGAAGGTACCGGCGAGCAAGTGAACTTCGGAATCGACGATCTCCCCGTACGGGACGAGCTGCGCGGCAAGTCCCCCTACGGCGCGCCCCAGTTGGACGTCCCCGTACGGCTGAACACCAACGAGAACCCGTACCCGCTGCCCGAGGCGCTGGTCGAGCGGATCACCGAGCGGGTGCGCGAGGCGGCCCGCAACCTCAACCGCTACCCCGACCGGGACGCGGTGGAGCTGCGCACCCAGCTCGCCAGGTACCTGACGGACACCTCCGGTCACGAGGTAGGGCTCGCGAACCTCTGGGCGGCCAACGGCTCCAACGAGGTCATCCAGCAGCTGCTGCAGACCTTCGGCGGACCGGGCCGTACGGCGATCGGCTTCGAGCCGTCGTACTCGATGCACGGTCTCATCGCGCGCGGCACGGGCACCGGGTGGATCTCCGGCCCGCGCAACGAGGACTTCACCATCGATCTCGCGGCGGCCGAGAAGGCCGTCGCCGAGCACGGGCCGGACGTCGTCTTCGTCACGACCCCCAACAACCCCACCGGCACCGCGGTCCCGCCCGAGACGGTGATCGCGCTGTACGAGGCCGCGCAGGCCGCCAAGCCGTCGATGGTGGTGGTCGACGAGGCCTACGTCGAGTTCAGCCACGGCGACTCGTTGCTGCCGCTGATCGAGGGGCGGCCGAACCTGGTCGTCTCCCGGACCATGTCGAAGGCCTTCGGCGCGGCCGGTCTGCGCCTCGGCTACCTCGCCGCGCACCCTGCGGTGGTGGACGCGGTGCAGCTGGTACGGCTGCCGTACCACCTCTCGGCGGTCACCCAGGCGACCGCCCTGGCCGCCCTGGAGCACACCGGCACCCTGCTCGGGTACGTCGAGCAGCTGAAGTCCGAGCGGGACCGGCTGGTCACCGAACTGGTGGCGATGGGCTACGAGGTGACCGCCTCCGACGCGAACTTCGTGCAGTTCGGGCGGTTCGACGACGCCCACGAGGTGTGGCAGCAGATCCTCGACCGGGGCGTCCTGGTCCGGGACAACGGCGTACCGGGCCGACTGCGCGTCACCGCCGGGACCCCGGCCGAGAACGACGCGTTCCTCGACGCGGTCCGTGAACTGGTGAGTTACGTGGGGGGCACCCCCACACCCCCGAAGGAGCAGAGCGCATGACCCGCGAAGGACGCGTCGGCAGAGTCGAGCGCACCACCAAGGAGACATCGGTCGTCGTCGAGATCGACCTCGACGGCACCGGCCAGGTCGATGTGGCGACCGGCGTCGGCTTCTACGACCACATGCTCGACCAGCTCGGCCGGCACGGTCTGTTCGACCTCACCGTGAAGACCGAGGGCGACCTGCACATCGACTCCCACCACACCATCGAGGACACCGCCCTCGCGCTCGGCGCCGCCTTCAAGCAGGCGCTCGGCGACAAGGTGGGGATCTACCGGTTCGGGAACTGCACGGTCCCGCTGGACGAGTCGCTGGCCCAGGTCACCGTCGACCTGTCCGGCCGGCCCTACCTCGTGCACACCGAGCCCGAGAAGATGGCGCCGATGATCGGCGAGTACGACACCACGATGACCCGGCACATCCTGGAGTCCTTCGTCGCCCAGGCCCAGATCGCGCTGCACGTGCACGTGCCCTACGGGCGCAACGCGCACCACATCGTGGAGTGCCAGTTCAAGGCGCTCGCGCGGGCGCTGCGCTACGCCTCCGAGCGCGACCCGCGCGCGGCCGGCATCCTCCCCTCCACGAAGGGCGCGCTGTGACCGGCCTGTCGACCCTGCTGATCGTCGTCGGCCTCTTCCTGGCCGGCGGCATCTACTCCTTCGTCAAGCAGCAGATGCCGAAGAGCCTCATCGTGCTGCTGTCGATCGGCGCCGCGATGTGTCTCGTCGCCGGCGTCATGAGGCTGGAGGTCTGGAATTGAGCGCAGCCACGAAGGTCGTGGTCTTCGACTACGGCTTCGGCAACGTCCGCTCCGCCGAGCGTGCCCTCGCCCGCACGGGCGCCGAGGTCGAGATCACCCGTGACTACGACAAGGCCATGAACGCCGACGGGCTGCTGGTACCGGGCGTCGGGGCCTTCGCCGCCTGCATGCAGGGCCTCAAGGAGGCCCGCGGGGACTGGATCATCGGCCGCCGGCTGGCGGGTGGCCGTCCCGTGATGGGCATCTGCGTCGGCATGCAGATCCTGTTCGCTCGCGGCATCGAGCACGGCGTCGAGACCGAGGGCCTCGACGAGTGGCCCGGCGCGGTCGAGCCGCTGCAGGCCGACATCGTGCCCCACATGGGCTGGAACACCGTCGAGGCACCGGTCGGCTCCGAGCTGTTCGCGGGGCTGGACACGGACGCCCGCTTCTACTTCGTGCACTCCTACGCCGTGCACGACTGGAGCCTGGAGACCGGGAACCCGGCGCTGCGCCCCCCGCTGGTCACCTGGTCGACGCACGGCAAGCCCTTCGTGGCCGCCGTGGAGAACGGCGCCCTGTGGGCCACGCAGTTCCACCCCGAGAAGTCCGGCGACGCCGGAGCCCAGCTCCTCACCAACTGGATCGGAACACTGTGAGCAAGCTCGAACTGCTTCCGGCCGTCGACGTCCGCGACGGCCAGGCCGTCCGCCTGGTGCACGGCGAGTCCGGCACCGAGACCTCGTACGGTTCCCCGCTCGAGGCCGCCCTCGCCTGGCAGCGGTCGGGCGCCGAGTGGCTGCACCTGGTCGACCTGGACGCGGCGTTCGGCACCGGCGACAACCGGGCGCTGATCTCCGAGGTGGCCGGGGCGATGGACATCAAGGTGGAGCTGTCCGGCGGTATCCGCGACGACGACACGCTGGCCGCCGCCCTGGCCACCGGCTGCACCCGGGTGAATCTCGGCACGGCCGCCCTGGAGACCCCGGAGTGGGTCGCCAAGGTGATCGCCCAGCACGGCGACAAGATCGCGGTCGGTCTCGACGTACGGGGCACGACCCTGCGCGGCCGCGGCTGGACGCGGGACGGCGGCGACCTCTACGAGATGCTGGAGCGCCTCAACTCCGAGGGCTGCGCGCGGTACGTGGTGACGGACATCGCCAAGGACGGCACGCTCCAGGGCCCGAACCTGGAGCTGCTGAGGAACGTCTGCGCGGCCACCGACCGCCCGGTCGTCGCCTCCGGTGGCGTGTCCTCCCTGGACGACCTGCGCGCCATCGCCGAGCTGGTGCCGCTCGGTGTCGAGGGCTCGATCGTCGGGAAGGCCCTGTACGCGAAGGCGTTCACCCTGGAAGAGGCCCTGGAGGCGGTAGCCAAGTGAGCGATGTGCGACGCGTGACGACCGGTGCGCCCTGGGAGGACGCCTTCGGCTACTCCCGCGCGGTGGAGCTGCCGAACGGTCTGGTGCTGATCTCCGGCTGCACGTCGATCGTGGACGGCGAGATCGCCGGGGGCGATCCGTACGAGCAGACGGTCAACTCCTTCAACGTCGCGTTCGCGGCGCTGGAGCAGCTGGGTCTGGGCCGGGAGGACGTCGTGCGTACGCGCATGTACATCACCCACGCCCGGGACGTGGAGGACGTCGGACGGGCGCACAAGGAGCTGTTCGACGCCGTCCGGCCGGCCGCCTCCATGCTCATCGTCTCCGGCTTCGTGGACCCCAGCCTGGTCGTCGAGGTCGAGGTGGAGGCGTTCCGGGGGGTGTCCGCATGACCCTGGCCGTACGCGTGATCCCCTGCCTGGACGTGGACAACGGCCGGGTCGTCAAGGGCGTCAACTTCCAGAACCTGCGCGACGCGGGCGACCCCGTCGAGATGGCGAAGGTGTACGACGCCGAGGGTGCCGACGAGCTGACGTTCCTGGACATCACGGCCTCGTCGGGCAACCGCGAGACCACCTACGACGTGGTGCGCCGCACGGCCGAGCAGGTCTTCATCCCGCTCACGGTCGGCGGCGGCGTCCGCACGGCCGAGGACGTGGACAAGCTGCTGCGGGCGGGCGCGGACAAGGTGGGCGTCAACACGGCCGCCATCGCCCGCCCGGATCTCATCCGCGAGATCGCGGAGCGCTTCGGCCGTCAGGTGCTGGTCCTGTCCGTGGACGCCCGGCGTACGGAGTCCGGCTCCTTCGAGGTGACCACGCACGGCGGCCGCAAGGGCACCGGGATCGACGCCGTCGAGTGGGCGCACCGGGCCGCCGAGCTCGGCGCGGGCGAGATCCTGCTCAACTCGATGGACGCGGACGGCACGAAGGACGGCTACGACCTGGAGATGATCGCGGCCGTCCGCAAGCACGTGAGTGTTCCCGTGATCGCCTCCGGCGGCGCGGGCCGGCTGGCCGACTTCGCGCCGGCCGTCGCGGCGGGCGCGGACGCGGTGCTGGCGGCGTCCGTGTTCCACTTCGGCGATCTGCGGATCGGCGAGGTGAAGGACGCACTTCGGGAGGCGGGCCGACCCGTCAGGTGACGTCGGCCCGGCCCCGTGCTGTTCCGCAGAGCCCCGGTCACACGGCCGGGGCTCTGTCGTGCGGAGACGCGGACACCGAAAGAGAAGTTGCGCAAAACAAGTTGCGCAATATTTATTGTGCAGTTTTTCTTTCGCGTCTAGGATGAGGGCATGGCTCGCATGGAGAACCGCCCCATCACGGACCTGGGCACCCTCAAGGCCCTCGCCCACCCGCTGCGCATGCAGCTCTACCGGGGTCTGTGCGTGGCCGGTACGGCGACCGCCTCACAGCTGGCCGACCAGGTCGACGAGGCCGTGTCACTGGTCAGCTACCACCTGCGGAAGCTGGCCGAGCACGGGCTGATCGAGGCGGCCGAAGCGCAGAGCGGGGACGGCCGGGAGCGCTGGTGGCAGCCCTCCTCGGAGGGCGTGAGCGTCCGCGACCAGGACTTCCGGGACGCCCCGGAGCGAGCCGCCGCCCACCTCGCGGCCACCCGGCTCTTCCACGACCAGCGCGCCGCCATGTACCGCCGCTACCTCGACGAACGGCCCACCTGGGGCCCCGAATGGAACTCCGCCGCCCCCGACAGTGAGTCCCTGCTGCGGCTCACCGCCACCGAACTCGACGAGCTGCGCGCCGAGTTGCTGGCCCTCGCCAGGAAGTACGACGAGCTGGGCCGGGCCGCCGAGGCCGCCGGCGACACCGAAGGGCGCGAGAACGTCGCGCTGCACGTGTACGGATTCCCGTTCCGCGTCTGAGGAAGGCCACGTCCGTGACCCCCATCGCGCCCGCCGTGTCCGAACGGCTCGCCCCCGAACTCCCCGCCCACCGCGACGGCAACGTCCTGCGCTGGCTCGCCGCGTACACCGCCTCGATGGTCGGCGACAGCGTCTACTACATCGCCCTGTCCTGGGCGGCCGTACAGACCGGAACACCGTCGCAGGCCGGCCTGGTCATGGCGGTCAGCGCCGTGCCGCGGGCCCTGCTGATGCTCGGCGGGGGAGTGGTCGCCGACCGGTTCGGGCCGCGCAGGGTCGTCATCGGGAGCGACGCGGTGCGCTGCGCGGCCGTGCTCGCGGTGGCCGGGCTGCTGTTCCTCACCAGCCCCGGGCTGTGGCCGCTGGCGCTGCTCGCCCTGGTCTTCGGTGCCGTCGACGCCGTGTTCATGCCCGCGGTGGGGGCCCTCCCCGCGCGCCTGACCGGTCGCGGCCAGCTCGCGCGCGTGCAGGGCATGCGGGGCCTCGGCATCCGGTTCGCGAGCATCGTCGGCGCTCCGCTGGGCGGCCTCGCGGTGGCGGTGGGCGGTGCCGCGGCCGCGTTCGCCCTCGCGGGGCTGCTCATAGCGGTCTCGGTGCCCCTGCTGGTCGCCGTACGGATGCGGGACCTGCCCCCCGACGACAAGGCGGAACGTGCGGACGGGCCGGCTGGACGGGGCGGCACCGCCCGGCGCGACCTGGTCGACGGACTGCGCTACATCCGGCGGCACCGGGTCCTCGCCCCGCTGATGCTGGCCATCGCCCTCGGCGACCTGGGCTTCGTCGGCCCGCTCAACGTGGGGCTCACCCTGCTCGCCGACGAACGCGGCTGGGGCGCCTCCGGGATGGGCTGGGTGCTCGCCGGGTTCGGCACCGGCGCGGGCGCCGTCTCGCTGCTGCTGACCCTGCGCGGCCGGCTGCCGCACGCCGGACAGGTCGCGGCGTACGCCATCCTCGCGGGCTCCGTCGCGATCGGAGCCCTCGCCTTCGCCCCCGGCATCCTCGCGGCCGTCGGCACCGCCCTGCTCATCGGGCTGCTCGCCGGCCTGAGCGGCGCGCTGTGCGGCGCCCTGCTGCAGACCCAGGCCGACCCCGCCTACCTGGGCCGGGTCACCGCCGTCTCCGGCCTGGTCAGCCTCGGCTTCGCCCCGCTCAGCATGCCCCTGTCGGCGGCGGCCATCGGCGCCTGGGGCACCGGCCCGGTCTTCGTCGTCAGCGCGGTGGTGTGCGGGCTCGGCGGGGTCGTGGCCCTGAGCGTCGGGGACCTGCGCCGCGCCGAACTGCCGCGCTGACCCGGTTCCCGGCCACGCCCGCTCAGGCCTTGGGCTGCGACAGCTGGACCAGGTTGCCCACCGTGTCGTCCAGTACGGCGGTGATCACCGGGCCCTGCTCCTGCGGCGCGTGGGTGAACCGGACGCCCAGCTGCCGCAGCCGCTCGTGCTCGGCCGCGATGTCGTCGACGGAGAAGACGATGCACGGGAGGCCCGCCTCCCGCAGCGCCGTACGGTACGGCTCCGCGATGGGACCCTGGCCGGGCTCCAGCAGCAACTGGAGGTCGGACTGGGCCCCCTCGGGCGCGCCCACGGTCACGAACAGCGTGCCGCCGCCCAGATCCATGTGCAGGCGGGTCTCGAAGCCGAGGACGCCGGTGTAGAAGGCGTGGGCCTTCTCGACGTCGTCGACGTACACACTGGTCATGGCAACCTTGATCATGGCAGCCGGGGTCCTCTCAGATACCGAGCTGCTTCGCCTCGTGCAGCCTCGCGATGGCGTCCTTCTCGCCGTCCAGCTCGACGTCGGCCGCGCTCTGCCGGCCGTGCGCGAACATCAACAGCTCCGACGGCTCGCCCGTGACCGTCACCACCGGCGTGCCGCGGTGGGCGACCGCCGTCTCGCCGTTCGGGCGCCGCAGCACCAGGCCCGTCGGGACGCTCCGGCCCATCAGACGCGCGGTGCGCTCCAGGCGGGACCACAGGGCGTCCTGGAACACCGGGTCGAGCTCACGCGGCGCCCAGTCGGGCCGGGCCCGGCGGATGTCCTCCGTGTGGACGTAGAACTCGACCGTGTTGGACATCTCGTCGACCTGCTTGAGGGAGAACGGCGAGAAGCGCGGCGGCCCGGTACGGATCAGCTGGACCAGCTCCCCGTACGGTTTGGCCGCGAACTCCGCCATCACCCGTTCGAGGCGCGAGGCGAGCGGCTTGATCAGGATGCCGCCGGCGGCATCGGGCCTGCGCTCGCGCACCACCACGTGCGCGGCGAGGTCACGGGTGAGCCAACCCTCGCAGAGGGTCGGGGCCTCCGGGCCCTCGGCCTCCAACAGGTCGGCCAGAAGAAGTCGTTCACGCTTGGCGAAAGTCGACATGACAGCCAGCGTACGACCGCCTCCACGCTCCGCCCACCCGTCGCCCGGCCAAAGCCCGCCCCGAAGGGGCCGCGCGCGGCCCCTTCCACCCAGTGGACGCTCCCGCGGGAGTGCCGGTGGCGCGCGGCACAATGGCACCCATGACCAGCACGCCCCCGCCCGCCCGTCGCCCGGCCTCCGCCCCCCAACGAGGCGCTTCGCAGCACGGTTCTCCCTCCGGTCGCCTCGACCCCGAGATCGCCGCGCGCCTCAGGCGCAGCGCCGACGGGCTCGTCCCCGCCATCGCCCAGCAGTACGACACCGGCGAGGTGCTCATGCTCGGCTGGATGGATGACGAGGCGCTGCACCGCACCCTCACCACCGGTCGCTGCACCTACTGGTCGCGCAGCCGCCAGGAGTACTGGGTCAAGGGCGACACCTCCGGCCATGTGCAGCACGTCAAGTCCGTCGCGCTCGACTGCGACGCCGACACCGTGCTCGTCCGGGTCGACCAGGTGGGCGCCGCCTGCCACACCGGCGCGCGTACCTGCTTCGACGCCGACGTGCTGCTCAAGGACGCCGATTCCGGCGTACCGGCCGTGGATCAGTAGGGTCAGCCGCCATGGACCTCGAGACGTTCCGCAAGCTGGCCACCGACCGCCGCGTCATCCCCGTCACCCGCAAGCTCCTCGCCGACGGCGACACCCCGGTCGGGCTCTACCGCAAGCTCGCCGCCGAGCGCCCCGGCACCTTCCTGCTGGAGTCCGCGGAGAACGGCCGCACCTGGTCCCGCTACTCCTTCGTGGGCGTCCGCTCGGCGGCCACGCTCACCGCGCGCGACGGTCAGGCCCACTGGCTCGGCACCCCACCCGTCGGGGTCCCGGCCGAAGGCGACCCGCTCGTGGCCCTGCGCGCCACCATCGAGGCCCTGCACACCCCCCACCAGGAGGGGATGCCCCCCTTCACCGGCGGCATGGTCGGCTATCTCGGCTACGACATCGTGCGCCGCCTGGAGAAGATCGGTCCCGGCGAGCGCGACGACCTCAAGCTGCCCGAGCTGACCATGCTCCTGACCAGCGACCTCGCCGTCATGGACCACTGGGAGGGCTCGGTCCTGCTGATCGCCAACGCGATCAACCACAACGACCTCGACACGGGCGTCGACGAGGCGCACGCCGACGCGGTGGCCCGGCTCGACGCCATGGAGGCGGACCTGTCCCGTCCGGTCGCCCAGCCGCCCGCCGTGCTCCCGCCCTCCGAGCTGCCCGCCTACACGGCGCTGTGGGGCGGCCCCGACTTCCAGGCGGCCGTCGAGGACGTCAAGGAGCGCATCCGCGCGGGCGAGGCCTTCCAGGTCGTACCGTCGCAGCGGTTCGAGACACCGTGCACGGCGAGCGCGCTGGACGTCTACCGGGTCCTCAGGGCGACCAACCCCTCGCCCTACATGTACCTGTTCCGCTTCGAGGGCTTCGACGTCGTCGGCTCCTCCCCGGAAGCCCTGGTCAAGGTCGAGGACGGGCGGGCCATGGTCCACCCCATCGCCGGCACCCGGCACCGCGGGGCGACCCCGCAGGAGGACCAGGCCCTGGCCGACGAACTGCTCGCCGACCCCAAGGAACGCGCCGAGCACCTCATGCTCGTCGACCTCGGCCGCAACGACCTCGGACGGGTCTGCGAGCCCGGCTCGGTCGAGGTCGTCGACTTCATGTCGGTCGAGCGGTACTCCCACGTCATGCACATCGTGTCGACGGTGACGGGCCGGGTCGCGCGCGGCCGTACCGCCTTCGACGTGCTGACCGCCTGTTTCCCGGCCGGCACGCTCTCCGGTGCCCCCAAGCCCCGCGCGATGCAGATCATCGACGAACTCGAGCCGTCCCGGCGGGGGTTGTACGGCGGCTGCGTCGGCTACCTCGACTTCGCGGGCGACTCCGACACCGCCATCGCCATCCGCACGGCCCTGCTCCGGGACGGCACCGCCTACGTCCAGGCGGGTGCCGGCATCGTCGCCGACTCCGACCCGGTCGCCGAGGACACCGAGTGCCGCAACAAGGCGGCCGCGGTGCTCCGCGCGGTGCACACGGCCAATCGCCTGGGCGCGTAGGCCGCCCACCGTCCGGCGCTCGCACCACATTGGGGCGCTTATCACTCAACCCCGGGTGCCGCTTCGCCCGGGGTTCAGGCGATAGTGGACTACGTGACTGCCGTACCGCACCCTCGTTCCGAAGCCGCCCGGCCCGCCCCGGCCGGCCGCCGAAGTCTCGCCGTCGCGCTGCTGAGCGGGGCGCTCGGCGCGGCCGTGGCACTGCTGGCCACCCGGCAGCAGTGGTCGGAGGGCACCGCCACGGTGGCCGGCGGCGACTTCCCGCTGACCGCCAGCGGCAGCGACGTCTCGGGCGTTCCCGCGGCCCTCGCCATAGTCGGCCTCGCCGCGCTCGTCGCCGTCTTCGCCGTCCGCAAGGCGGGCCGTCTCCTGGTCGCCGCCCTGCTCGCGCTCTCCGGCGCGGGCATCGTCGCCGCGGCCCTGCTCGGCGCCTCTGACAGCGGCGCCCTCGACGACAAGGCCGCGCAGGCCTCCGGGGACACCTCGGCCACCGTCGGCGCGCTCACCCACACCGCCTGGCCGTACGTCGCGGCCGCCGGCGGCGTACTGATCCTCCTCGCCGGGCTGCTCGCCCTGCGCTACGGCCGGCTGTGGCCCGCGATGTCGGGCCGCTACGAGCGGTCCGGCGCGCCCCGGCCGCGCCGCAGGGCGCCCGCCGTGGACCCCGACCGGCCCGAGGACATCTGGAAGGCACTCGACCGGGGCGAGGATCCCACGGGCGCGTAGCCCGGTGCGGGCGGCGCCCGCACGCGGGGTGACCCCCGGGCACCTCTCCCGCGCGCGTGCGGGACAATGAGGGTGAGCGTCCGGCTCAGACACGTACACAGCAACGAGGAGCAAGTCATGGCGGGCAGCAGCCACGGTCACACCCCGGCCGCCTGGACCGGTGTCATCATCGCCTTCATCGGTTTCTGCGTCGCGGGCGCCTTCATGGTGATGGCGAGCCCGGCGGGTTTCTGGGCCGGCATGGCGATCGTGGTCCTCGGCGGTGTCGTCGGCGGCATCATGCGCGCGATGGGCATGGGCATGCCGAAGGAGACCCACCCGGTGCACCAGGGCGCCGGGCAGCGGGAGCCGGCGAGCGTCGAGGGCTGATCAACGCAGGAGGCTCCGGCAGCGGAGCCGAACGGAAAGCCGCCCGAGGGGCGGTCCGGCAGGAATGCCGGGCCGCCCCTCTCGCGCGCGTGGCGGCCGGGCGGGGCACAATGCGAGCGTGAACGCCGACAGCCAGAGGGTGGTGCCGTCCGACGCCGGGTCCGTGGCGGCCCGGCTGGCCGTGCCCGCGGGCATCCTCGCGGCGGTCGTCGGAGCCTTCGCGTACGTGGGCGCCGTGGATCCCAACCAGCCCGGCCACTATCCGGCCTGCCCCCTGCTGCGCTACGCCGGGGTCTACTGCCCCGGCTGCGGCGGGCTGCGCAGCGCGCACGCCTTCGTGCACGGCGACCTCGCGGGCGCGCTCACCGACAACGCCCTGGCCGTCGCGGCCTATGCCGTCTTCGCGGTGGTGTGGACCGTCTGGGTGGTCCGCTCCCTGCGCGGGCGGCCGCTGCGGATCGAACTCGGGCCGCTGCACCTGTGGAGCCTGGGTGCGCTGCTGCTGGTCTTCACGGTTGTCCGGAACCTGCCGTTCGGTGGCCGGCTCCACCCTTGATCAATTCACGAACGTCCAGGTAGTGGGACCGGCGTCAACCGGATGTGAGGCCTGCGCCTTCCTGCGGATACCATCGCAAGTGACCATCGGTTTTCGTCATCGGTTCGATGCGACGAGGTGGCCGGTGGCGAGAACGCAACCGCTTTAACAGTCAACCGTCTGGAAGGGGGCCGCTCGCGTGAGTGTGCTCGACGAGATCATCGACGGCGTCCGTGCCGACCTCGCGGAACGGCAGGCGCGCGTCAGCCTCGACGAGCTCAAGGAGCGCGCGGCGAAGGCTCCCGCGGCCAAGGACGGGGTCGCCGCGCTGCGCGGCGAGGGCGTCAAGGTCATCTGCGAGGTCAAGCGCTCCAGCCCGTCCAAGGGTGCCCTGGCCGCGATCGCCGACCCGGCCCGGCTCGCCGCGGACTACGAGGCGGGCGGCGCGGCCGTCATCTCCGTGCTGACCGAGCAGCGCCGCTTCGGCGGTTCGCTGGCGGACCTGGAGGCGGTCCGCGCGCGCGTGGACATCCCCGTGCTGCGCAAGGACTTCATCGTCACCTCGTACCAGCTGTGGGAGGCCCGGGCGTACGGCGCCGACCTCGCGCTGCTCATCGTCGCCGCCCTGGACCAGCCCGCGCTGGAGAGCCTGATCGAGCGCGCCGAGTCCATCGGGCTCACGCCCATCGTCGAGGTCCACGACGAGGACGAGGTCGACCGGGCGGTGGACGCGGGCGCCAAGATCATCGGCGTCAACGCGCGTAACCTCAAGACGCTCGAGGTCGACCGCACGACGTTCGAGCGGGTGGCTCCCGAGATCCCCGCCCACCTCGTCAAGATCGCCGAGTCGGGCGTCCGCGGGCCGCACGACCTCATCGCCTACGCCAACGCCGGCGCCGACGCGGTCCTGGTCGGCGAGTCCCTCGTCACCGGCCGCGACCCCAAGGCCGCGGTGGCCGACCTGGTGGCCGCGGGCGAGCACCCGGCGCTGCGGCACGGGCGGGGCTGATCCGTGTCCCTCGCCGGCCGAACCCTCCTCGCCGACCGTACGGGCTGTGACCCGGCCGGTCCGGCGGAGTGCGTGCGGCCGACCGCGGGCGGCGACACGAACGGCGGTACGCCGGTAGAGTCGCCCGCGATGTTCTCGATCACCATGGCGACCAGGGACCCGTACGCCCGTCTGGCCCGCGGATGCCGGCCGCGTGGCTGCCGGGCGCCCGCGCGGCGGGTGCACGGGCGGCGCGTGCGGTACGTCATCGGTGACGAGCCGGGTCAGGTCAACGGGATGCGATGGCGTCCCCCGGGGGGCGCGGGGAACTGCGCGAGCAGCCCCAGCCGGCCCGCGGCCGGCTGAACACCCCGGGTCCCCACGGCGATTGGTCTTCCCACACTCTCACCGTGAGGTTTCCGCATGCCCAGCGAGTTCTTCATTCCCGACCCCGAGGGTCAGGTCCCCAGCGTCGAGGGCTACTTCGGCGCGTTCGGCGGCAAGTTCATCCCGGAGGCGCTCGTCGCCGCCGTGGACGAGGTCGCCGTCGAGTACGACAAGGCCAAGTCCGACCCCGAGTTCGCCCGCGAGCTCGACGACCTGCTCGTCCACTACACCGGCCGCCCCAGCAGCCTCACCGAGGTGCCCAGGTTCGCCGAGCACGCCGGTGGTGCCCGGGTGTTCCTCAAGCGCGAGGACCTCAACCACACCGGCTCCCACAAGATCAACAACGTGCTGGGTCAGGCCCTGCTCACCAAGCGCATGGGCAAGACCCGCGTCATCGCGGAGACCGGCGCCGGCCAGCACGGCGTCGCGACGGCCACCGCCTGCGCCCTCTTCGGCCTCGAGTGCACCATCTACATGGGCGAGATCGACACCCAGCGCCAGGCACTCAACGTCGCCCGGATGCGGATGCTGGGCGCCGAGGTCGTCGCCGTGAAGTCCGGCAGCCGCACCCTCAAGGACGCGATCAACGAGGCGTTCCGGGACTGGGTCGCCAACGTCGACCGCACCCACTACCTCTTCGGGACCGTGGCCGGCCCGCACCCCTTCCCGGCCATGGTGCGCGACTTCCACCGGGTCATCGGCGTCGAGGCGCGCCGCCAGCTCCTGGAGCGCGCCGGACGGCTGCCCGACGCCGCCGTCGCCTGCGTCGGCGGCGGCTCCAACGCCATCGGCCTCTTCCACGCCTTCATCCCGGACACGGACGTACGCCTCATCGGCTGCGAGCCCGCCGGACACGGTGTCGAGACCGGCGAGCACGCGGCCACCCTGACCGCGGGCGAGCCCGGCATCCTGCACGGCTCCCGGTCCTACGTCCTCCAGGACGACGAGGGCCAGATCACCGAGCCGTACTCGATCTCGGCCGGACTGGACTACCCGGGCATCGGGCCCGAGCACTCCTACCTCAAGGACACCGGCCGCGCCGAGTACCGCGCGGTCACCGACGACGCGGCCATGCAGGCGCTGCGCCTGCTGTCGCGCACCGAAGGCATCATCCCGGCGATCGAGAGCGCCCACGCGCTGGCCGGCGCCCTCGAGGTCGGCAGGGAGCTGGGCAGGGACGGGCTGATCGTGATCAACCTGTCCGGCCGCGGCGACAAGGACATGGACACGGCCGCCCGCTACTTCGGCCTGTACGACACGGATGCCGAGGTCGCCGCCGACGCGGACGGCGACATCGCCGAGATCGAGGGAGACGCCAAGTGAGCGGGAACATCCAGCTGCTGAGCGACACCCTCGCCGCGGCCAGGACGGAGGGCCGCTCCGCCCTCATCGCCTACCTTCCGGCCGGGTTCCCGACCGTGGACGGCGGCATCGAGGCCATCAAGGCCGTCTTCGACGGCGGCGCGGACGTCGTCGAGGTGGGGCTGCCGCACAGCGACCCCGTCCTCGACGGCCCGGTCATCCAGACCGCCGACGACATCGCCCTGCGCGGCGGGGTCAGGATCGCGGATGTGATGCGCACGGTCCGGGAGGCGTTCGAGGCCACCGGGAAGCCGGTGCTCGTGATGACGTACTGGAACCCGATCGACCGCTACGGCGTCGAGCGCTTCACCGCCGAACTGGCCGAGGCGGGCGGGGCCGGCTGCATCCTGCCCGACCTGCCCGTCCAGGAGTCGGCGCTGTGGCGCGAACACGCCGAGAAGCACGGGCTCGCCACGGTCTTCGTGGTCGCGCCCAGCAGCCGGGACGAGCGGCTCGCCAAGATCACCTCGGCGGGCACCGGCTTCGTGTACGCCGCCTCGCTGATGGGCGTCACGGGCACCCGCGCGTCCGTCGGCGCACAGGCCCAGGACCTGGTGGAGCGCACCCGGGCCACGAACGCCGCTCTGCCGGTCTGCGTCGGACTCGGCGTCTCCGACGCGGCGCAGGCCGCCGAGGTCGCCGGCTTCGCCGACGGCGTGATCGTCGGTTCGGCCTTCGTGAAGCGGATGCTGGACGCGCCGGACGACGCGGCGGGGATCGAGGCGGTCCGCGCCCTGGCGGGCGAGCTCGCGAAGGGCGTGCGCGGACAGGCGTAGGGCACGCGCGGGACGAGCGACAGGACAAGCGCAGGACGAGCTCAGGACCGCGATGGGTGACCGGTCACTCGAACGGGTGGACCTGGGGCCGGGGAGGCGCGCTGCGCCTCCCCGGTTCGTTCTGCGGGTGTGAGCGAGAAGAACCATGAGGCAAAGCGCACCGCCCGTGAGCGGCTGGCGGTCGAGCGTGAGAAGCAGAAGTCCGCTCAGAAGCGGCGACGTGGGCTGATCGTCGGCGCGAGCGTCGTCGGCGTCCTGGGGCTCGCGGCGGTGATCGGCATCGTCGCGGCCAACGCGGGCAAGGACGACGGCAGTGACTCGGCGGGCCCGGCCGTGGCGCCGTCGGGGGCCAAGGGCAAGGACGGCCTCGCGATCCCGGTCGGCAAGGAGAGCGCCAAGTCGACGCTCACCGTCTGGGAGGACTTCCGCTGCCCGGCCTGCCAGGCCTTCGAGACGGCGTACCGCCCGGTGATCCACGAACTGACGGCCGCCGGACAGCTGAAGGTCGAATACCACCTGGCGACACTCATCGACGGGAACATGGGCGGCACGGGCTCCCGCAACGCGGCCAACGCGGCGGCCTGCGCCCAGGACGCCGGGAAGTTCACCGCCTTCCACGACGTGCTGTACGAGAACCAGCCCAAGGAAACCGACGACGCCTTCGCCCAGAACGACAAGCTTCTGGAGCTGGCGGCCAAGGTCGACGGCCTCGTCACGCCGGCGTTCCGCACCTGTGTGGAGGACGGTGCCCACAACAGCTGGGTGGCGAAGTCCAACCAGGCCTTCCAGGCAGGCGGTTTCTCCGGCACCCCGACCGTCCTGCTGGGGGGCAAGAACATCTACCAGGACCAGACCATGACCCCCGCGAAGCTGAAGCAGCAGGTGCAGGAGGCCGCCAAGGGGTGAGCGATTCTCACGTCCCCCCGTTATGGACCCGTAGCCGGGCGGCTTGCCGTGTGCCCCGCCCGGCAGGGTAGCGTCGACCCTGCCATGGACCTTTCCTTCATTCCCAGCCCTTCGCGCGGGGTGCTGTATCTCGGCCCCATTCCGCTGCGCGGCTACGCGTTCTGCATCATCATCGGTGTCTTCGTCGCGGTCTGGCTCGGCAACAGGCGCTGGATCGCCCGCGGCGGGCGGGCCGGCACGGTGGCCGACATCGCGGTCTGGGCCGTGCCCTTCGGCCTCGTCGGCGGCCGCCTCTACCACGTGATCACGGACTACGAGCTGTACTTCAGCGAGGGCCGCGACTGGGTGGACGCCTTCAAGGTGTGGGAGGGCGGCCTCGGCATCTGGGGCGCGATTGCGCTCGGCGGACTCGGCGCCTGGATCGGCTGCCGGCGCCGGGGCATCCCGCTGCCCGCGTGGGCCGACGCCCTCGCCCCCGGCATCGCCCTGGCCCAGGCGCTCGGCCGCTGGGGCAACTGGTTCAACCAGGAGCTGTACGGGAAGCCCACCGATCTGCCGTGGGCGCTGAAGATCACGTCCTCGACGGACGGACGGGTGCCGGGCACCTACCACCCGACGTTCCTCTACGAGTCCCTGTGGTGCCTGGGTGTCGCGCTGCTCGTCATCTGGGCCGACCGCCGCTTCAAGCTGGGCCATGGGCGGGCGTTCGCGCTGTACGTCGCCGCGTACTGCGTGGGCCGCGCGTGGATCGAGTACCTGCGCGTCGACGACGCCCACCACATCCTGGGCCTGCGGCTCAACGACTGGACCGCGCTGGTCGTGTTCGTCCTCGCCGTGACGTACATGGTGCTGTCCGCGAAGAAGTGCCCGGGCCGCGAGACCGTGGTGGAGCCGGGTGTTTCCGACGGTGAGACCGAGACTGAGACCGAGGTGGAGGCGGAGAACGCCGATGCCGAGGCCGAGGTCGAGGCCGAGGGCAAGGCTGATGCCGAAGCCTCGGACCGGCAGGAGGACACGGACCCGGACTCGGACCCGCAGCCGGGCGGCGACGTGGCGGAACCCGCCGAGGACGAGACACACGCCGACGACGAGGCGAACGACGAGGCCGGTTCGGCGAAGAAGAGCTGACGGCTGGTCATACGTCGACGAGGGCGCCCGGGATCGCTTCCCGGGCGCCCTCGTCGACGTAGCCGGGCCGGCGGCGCGACCGGCTCAGCGCCGTTGGGCCAGGGACAGCGTGCGCTGGGCGGCCGCGACCACCGCCGCGTCGACGAAGCGGCCGTCCGGCAGCGCCTGGGCGCCCTGTTCGCGTGTCGCCGCCTTCACGATCGTCTCCGCCTGTTCGATCTCCTGCTCGGTCGGCAGGTAGGACCGCTCGATGATGGGGAGCTGGCGCGGGTGGATGGCGGCTCGGCCGAGGAAGCCTAGGGTGCGGCCGTGCGCGCAGGACGCCGCCAGGCCCTCCAGGTCGCGGATGTCGGGATGGACCGACTGGGGCGGCGGGGCGAGTCCGGCGGCTCTGGCCGCAACGACGACACGGGAGCGGGACCAGTCGAGTCCCGCCTCCTCCCGTACGCCCAGGTCGGCCCGCAGGTCGGCTTCGCCGAGGGTGATGCCGCGCAGGGCCGGGTGCGCGGAGGCGATCGCGTAGGCCTGTTCGACGCCCAGGGCGGATTCCAGGAGGGCGTACAGCGGGGGTGTGCCGCCGTCGGCGGGCGCGGTGGCCCGCGCCACGCGGACGATCTGCTCGGCGGTCGTCACCTTCGGCAGACGGAGGCCGGACACCCCCGGGAGACCGGCCACCGCCTCGAGGTCACCGGCTGCCAGGGGCCCGTCCAGCGCGTTCACCCGGACGTGAACCGGGACGGGCTGCGGCTCGGCGAGAAGTTCGGCGGTGGCCGCCCGGGCCTGCTCCTTGCGGTCGGGGGCGACCGCGTCCTCCAGGTCGATCACCACCACGTCGGCACCGGCGGTCAGCGCCTTCGCGACCACGGCCGGCCGGTCGCCCGGGGCGTACAGCCAGGTGAGGGGGACGGGCGTCACGGGGCTCCCTTCGGGCGGAGGGGGGTCGGTTCGGCGCGGGTGGCCGTGTGGTTCGGGGCGGGTGTCGTTGTAGGCGTGTCGATGACCGTCGGGTGGTCGGGCGGGGTGTGTCGCCAGGTCAGGCGGGCGGGGGTCACACGGCTCCCTCGGTGCGGAGGGTGACCAGGTCGGAGGGGGTCAGGCCGAGTTCGGTCAGGACCGTGTCCGTGTCCGCGCCGTGCGGGCGGCCCGCCCAGCGGATCGCGCCGGGGGTGGCGGAGAGCCGGAAGAGGACGTTCTGCATGCGCAGCGGGCCCAGTTCGGGGTCGTCGACGGTGGTGACGGTGTCGAGGGCCAGGTACTGGGGGTCTGTCATCACCTCCCGTACGTCCTGGATCGGGGCCACCGCCGCCTCCGCCTTCTCGAAGGCGGCGAGGACCTCGTCGCGGGTGCGCTCGGCGATCCAGGTGCCGACCGCCGCGTCCAGCACGTCGCAGTGCTCGGCCCGTTCGGCGCCGGTCGCGAACCAGGGCTCGTCGATCAGCTCGGGGCGGCCCACCAGGTGCATCACGCGTTCCGCCACCGACTGGGCGGACGTGGAGACGGCCACCCAGTTGCCGTCCGAGGTCCGGTAGGTGTTGCGCGGGGCGTTGTTCTGGGAGCGGTTGCCGGTCCGGGGCTGGACGTGGCCGAGCTGGTCGTACCAGATGGGCTGCGGGCCGAGCACGGTCAGGATCGGTTCGATGATCGCCATGTCGACGACCTGCCCCTCGCCGGTGCGGTCGCGGGCGGCGAGTGCCGTCATGACGGCGTAGGCGGTGGCGAGCCCCGCGATGGAGTCGGCCAGGCCGAAGGGCGGAAGGGTCGGGGGCGCGTCCGGTTCTCCCGTGATCGCGGCGAAGCCGCTCATCGCCTCGGCCAGGGTGCCGAAACCGGGGCGGTGCGCGTACGGGCCGAACTGCCCGAAGCCGGTGACCCGGGTGAGGACCAGGCGCGGGTTGACGGCGGACAGCTCGGGCCAGCCCAGGTCCCATTTCTCCAGGGTGCCCGGACGGAAGTTCTCGATGATCACGTCGGCCGTGGCGGCGAGGCGCAGGAGGGTCGCCCGGCCGCCCCGGGTCGACAGGTCGAGGGTGATGGTGCGCTTGTTGCGGCCCAGGAGTTTCCACCACAGGCCCACCCCGTCCTTCGAGGGGCCGTGGCCGCGGGAGGGGTCCGGTTTCTTCGGGTGCTCGATCTTGATGACCTCCGCGCCGAAGTCGCCGAGCAGGGTGGCGGAGAGCGGACCGGCGAAGAGGGTGGCGAGGTCGAGGACGCGCAGGCCGGTCAGGGGCGGCGGGGCCGGGGGCTGCCGGGTCATGCGCCGCACCGCGCGGTGACCAGGTCCGGGTGCGTGCTGCCGGGCACGGCGGGGTGCGTCATGGGCGGGGTGCCTCCTGGGGCTGGGCGATGAGCGCGTGGGTGAGGTGGGCCAGGGTGTCGAAGCCGACGCCGTTGAAGTCGCCGACGCTGGTGGCCAGGCGGTTCTTGAGGGGAGCCGTCCACCGGTCGGGCAGGGCGGAGGGGGCGCCCGCGAGGAGACCGGCGATGCTTCCGGCGGTGGCGCCGTTGGAGTCGGTGTCCCAGCCGCCGGACACGGCACGGCAGACGGAGCCGGTGAAGTCGCCGTCCGCGTGGGTGAGGGCGGCGGCGATCAGGGCGGTGTTGGGGACGGCGTGGACCCAGTGGTGGGTGGCCGCGTGGGTGGCGTGCAGCTCGTCGACCACGGTGTCGAAGTCCTCGTGGGACGCGGCGAGCCCGATGGCGTGGCGGACGGCCCGGGCGAGCCGCGAGGCGGGCGGGACGACCGTGAGACCGGTGCGCAGACAGGCGTGGACGTCGTGGGTCGCGGTGGCGGCGGCGGCGATCACGGCAGCCGTGAACATCGCCGCGTGCACACCGCTCCCGGTGTGCGTGAGGGTGGCGTCCCGGTGGGCCTGTTCGGCTGCCGCCGCCGGGTCGCCGGGGTTGGTCCAGCCATGGATGTCGGCGCGGATCAGGGCGCCGATCCATTCGCGGAACGGGTTGCGGTGGCGGGCCGTGTGCGGGGGCTCCAGGCCGCACAGCAGGTTGCGGTAGGCGACGCGTTCGGCGGTGAACGTGCGGCCCGCGGGAAGTTCGTCGAGCCAGACGGCCGCCACGTCCGAGGTGCCGAAGTGCCTGCCGTGACGTTGCAGCAGAAGGAGGTTCAGGAGCGGGTAGTTGAGGTCGTCGTCCTCCGGCATGCCGTCGATGTTCTCGGCGAGCGAGGTGGGCGCGGAGCGGCGGTTCCACGGGTGGGCGGCGAGGAGTTCGGGTGGGACTCCGCGGGCCGTGAAGTAGGTGGTCAGGGGCCAGTTGCCGGTGGCCGCGGCGAGTCGGCGGATGCCGTCCAGCGGGAGCTTCTCGACGGGTTTGCCCAGGAGACAGCCGACGGCCCGGCCCAGCCAGGCGGCCTCCAGGCGGAGCGCTGTCGGGGTGGCGGACGCGGACTCGTCGGGCTTCGCCGGCCAGTCGGGGCACAGGGCCCTGATCCGCGGCAGGTCCGTCGGTTCACGGTCGCTCAACCCGCTGGGCAGGTCCGCCAGTTCGTCGAGCAGGTCCTCCGCGAGCAGCCGCAGGTATCGGGACACCGGATGCGGTGACGCGCCCGCCCGCAGCGGGGCCTCGTCCCCGCCGGCCGCCCGCCAGCGTGCGGCGACCGCCGACGGTTCGCGGCCGTCCAGGGCCGCCTGGCGCAGTTCGTGGCCGAGCAAATCCTCCGGCTGGACCCAGGTCAGTCGGAGCATCTCGGGCCTCCCGGCGCGGCTTCCGCGGGCTCCGTACCGACCAGTCCGGCGAACGCCGTCTCGTGGGCCCGGCGGCACCGGACGTCGCGGTCGAAGATCTCCCGGGTCACGTCCGTGAGCGTCCTGGCCGGCTCCCACAGGTCCAGACGGCTGGCCTCCGCCACCGTCTTCGCCCAGTCCTGCGGGACCGGTGAGCCCAGTGCGCCCGCCAGCGCGCCCGCCATGGTGGCGATCGAGTCGCAGTCGCGGCCGTAGTTGACCGCGCCGAGGACCGCGTGACGGTAGTCGCCCTTGGCGACCAGCAACATGCCGAGCGCGACCGGGAGTTCCTCGATCGTGTGCAGGCGGGACGGACGGCGGGCGCCCAGGGAGGGGGCGCGGTAGTCGGGGCCCACCGTGTCGTAGGGCGCCACCGCCTCCCGCAGCGGTGTCAGCGCCGACTCGAAGTCCGTGTGGCGGCACGCCACTTCACAGACCTTCTCGACCGCAGTCCGGGTGCCGTCCTTCGCCAGGGACAGACAGGCGGTCACGACCGAGTCCGGGGTCGCGCCCGGTGCGCTCGCCGCCGCCACCGCCGCCGCGAAGACGGCCGCCGCCTCGCGGCCGTACGAGGACTGGTGCGCCCCGGCGACGTCCAGCGCCTCGGTGTACGCGCCCGCCGGGTGGGCCGCGTTGACCAGGCCGACCGGTGCCATGTACATCGCCGCACCGCAGTTCACGATGTTGCCGGTGCCTGCCTCGCGGGGGTCGACGTGGCCGTAGTGGAGCCGGGCCACCAGCCACTTCTCCGCCAGGAAGATCCGGTGCAGCGGGAGGGCCTCCGACTCCAGCTCCGGGATCCAGCGGGGTGTCGTCATCAGGTCCGGGACCAGGTGGTCCGCGATCGCGTACGCGTCGAGGTGGTCGCGGACCCGCGCGTACACCCGTACCAGCGCATGCGTCATCAGGGTGTCGTCGGTGACGTGGCCGTCACCCTTGTGGTACGGCGCGACGGGGCGGGCGGTGCGCCAGGCGTCGCCGTTCCACGGGCCGACGACACCGTGGACGCGGCCGCCGTGCCGTTCGAGGATCTGCTCGGGGGAGTAGCCCTCGACGGGGCCGCCCAGCGCGTCGCCGACGGCGGCTCCGACGAGTGCTCCGGTGATCCGCTCCTCCAGGCTTTCCGCCCGGGTTTCTTCGCTTTTGAGCGTCATGCCCAGAATCATGCTCCTGGTGATGCCGGTTGCGTGGCTACCAGGAGCCCGGCGAGTTCCACCAGGTCCGTACCGGTGAGCCGGGGGAGTGCGCAGCCCGAGAGCGTGCGGCAGGTGTCCCGCCAGGACGCCGGGATCGACTCGCCGCCGCCGAGCGCGCCGGTCAGGGCGCCCGCCAGGGCCGGGGCGGAGTCCGCGACCCGGGACAGACAGGCCGCCGCGGGGACGGCCTCCGCGATCCGGCCGCCGGCGGCGGCGGCCAGGGCCAGGGCGACCGGGACCGTCTCGGCGGCCGCGATGCCGTAGCTGTAGACGTGGTCGACGATGCCGTGCTCGAGCAGGGGAACCGCGGCGAAGGCGCTGTCCGCGTCGAGCGCCAGTTTCAGGGCCTCGCGCGCGTTGCGCCCGATCTCCGTCTCCTGTGGCAGTTCGGCGAGCGCCACCGCCACGCACTCCTCCACCTCCGCGCCGACGAGGGCGCGGGCGAGGGCCGCCGCCATCGCCCGTGCTCCGTGCACGCCGTCACCGTCCTGGGTGTAGCGGGCGTCGAACTCGGCGAGTTCGGCGGCGAGTCGGGGGTCGCCGGGGTGGGCCACGGCGAGGACGCAGGCCCGTACGCAGGCCGCGTCGTCGAAGTAGTGCGGGTTGTCGTGGCCGGTGGCGGGCGGGCGCAGACCGGTGGCGAGGTTGCCGAGGCCAGCCCGGACGGAGATGCGGGCGCGCATCGGCAGTACCGCCGACTCGATCTCGGGGGCGCGTGCGGCCGCCGCGGCCACCTCGCTCGCCAGGGCGTTCCAGGTCAGGTCGATCGCGGCGCGGGTCCTGCGTTCCCGGCTCAGGTCACCGAGCACGCTGTCGTTCCCGGCCAGCAGCAGGGCCTCGGCCGCGAACACCGCCCACTCGGCGTCGTCGGAGGGGCCGAGGCGCAGCGGCTCCGGGGGCTGGTTCAGCGCGATCGGCACGGGGAGGGTGGTCGTCGCGTTCTGCTCCGCGAAGGTGTCCAGCTCGCGGGTGAGTCGGCGGGTCCACTCGGGCATGCGCGCGGCCCGGTGCCGTGCGGCGGGCCAGCCGGCCGCGTCGCCCGCGGCGAGTCCCAGCAGGAGCCCCTCGACGCGCCGCGTCACGGCCGCACCTCGGCGTCGTCCGCGGTCAGCACGTACGCGGCCGGGTCGGGCGGCGGCCAGGCGTCCTGCCGTACGAGATCCTCCTGACGGACGAGACCCTCACGCCGTACGCGCTCCTCGTGCCGTACGGCGGCGGGGTCGCCCGTGGTGGTGTTCGCGCCCCACTTCACGCTCTCGTCCGGCGTGAGGAGTTCGGCGACGTCCAGGATGTGGTGGCCGGTCATGGAGGGGAGGCAGCTGCCGCGGGTCGGGCCGATGGCGGCCGCCCAGTCCGCGGGGATGGCGGAGACACCCTGGGTCGCGCCGGCCAGGGCGCCCGCGACCGCCGCCGTGGTGTCGGCGTCGCGGCCCATGTTCACCGCGGTCAGGACGGCCTCCCTGAAGTCGCCGTCGGCGGCCGCGTACGCGCCGAAGGCGAGGGCGACCGCCTCGGGCGCCAGGTCGGTCCAGGGGTAGCCGCCGATGACGACGGCGGAGCGGACCGCGCGTTCGCCGAGGTGGGCCACCGCCACGGCCCGGCGCAGTGAGCGTGCCGTCCAGGAGTCGTCGGGCACGACGGCGAGGGCCGAGGCCACGACCGCCACCGTCGGCGCGCCCGCCATGGCCGCCGCGACGCCCGCCGCCACCGCCTGGCCGCCGTAGATGCCCTCGCCTTCGTGGCTCACCGAACCGTCGATCGCCACCAGCCGGGCCGCCTCGGCGGGGCGCCCGGCCGCGAACACGCCGAAGGGCGCGGCCCGCATGGCCAGGCCGTCGCTCCAGGCGTGCCGGTGCTGGGCCGAGATGGGGGCGGCGAGGCCCCGGCGCAGGTTCTCGAGGGTGCCGCGCTCGCTGAAGCCCGCGCCCCGGAAGCGGCCCTCGTCGCGGTCGGCGATCCACTCGTGCCAGGCCGCCTCGACATGGGCCGTGGTCAGCGCGGAGCCGTGCCGGGCCAGCAGGAGGCCGGAGAAGATCGCGTACTCGGTGTCGTCGGTGCCCGCCGGGTGCTCGGCGACGTACCCGGTGATCCGGCCCCAGCGGGCGCGGATCTCGGAGGGCTTCAGGTTCTCCGCCGGTGCTCCGAGAGCGTCCCCGACGGCGAGGCCGAGCAGCGCGCCGCGTGCCCGATCACGGAGTTCGGCGGCGTTCCCGGACGCGGGGCCGGAGGGAATGCAGGCGATCGATGCCATCGCGGCGTCTCCTCTCAAGGGCGCCTCTGCAGGCGTCTCAAGGGTGTGGACCCCCTTGCGGAACTGTCCCCGGTGCGGTCTTCGCCGCAGCCTCGCGCGCCGCGGTTCACCCGGTCGACATCTGTGCGGACCCTCTATCGGATGAGCGTCCGAGGGCAAAGTCGCAGGTTAGCCCAGCCTTTCCTAGCTGGCGGGACGGAATGGCGGGGCGTACCTTGAGTGTTGTAAAAAAGTAGAACTCGTCCAAACTTAGCTTTGCCTAAGCTTTCCTGGGGGACCGCATGGCCATCATCGAGACCGAAGCCGCGCTGCACGAGGCGCACCGTGACAACCACACGCACCGGGATGTGACCGGCGGCTGGCTGCGCCCCGCCGTCTTCGGCGCGATGGACGGTCTGGTCTCCAACCTCGCCCTGATGACCGGTGTCGCGGGCGGTTCGGTCGGTCAGCAGACCATCGTCATCACCGGGCTCGCGGGCCTGGCGGCCGGCGCCTTCTCGATGGCCGCCGGCGAGTACACCTCCGTGGCCTCCCAGCGTGAACTGGTCGAGGCCGAGCTGGACGTGGAGCGGCGGGAGCTCAGGAAGCACCCCAAGGACGAGGAGGCCGAGCTCGCCTCCCTCTACGAGGCGCGAGGTGTGGAGCCCGAGCTCGCCCGCGAGGTGGCCCGGCAGCTGTCGAAGGACCCCGAGCAGGCCCTGGAGATACACGCCCGGGAGGAGCTCGGCATCGACCCCGGCGACCTGCCCTCGCCGCTGGTCGCGGCCGTGTCGTCGTTCGGCGCCTTCGCACTCGGCGCGCTGCTCCCGGTGCTGCCGTATCTGCTCGGGGCGACCGCGCTGTGGCCCGCCGTACTGCTGGCGCTGTTCGGACTCTTCGCCTGCGGTGCCGTGGTGGCCAGGGTGACGGCACGCAGCTGGTGGTTCAGCGGGCTGCGGCAGCTCGCGCTCGGAGGTGCGGCGGCCGGTGTGACGTACGCCCTGGGCGGGTTGTTCGGAACGGCCGTAGGATAGATCGGCTGGAACTTATGCGATGGGCCGCATAAGTAGCCGTTACTCGCTGGTTTCGAACGGTTAACCACCGGGCATGAGCCGTAAGCGCTGTGGGCAATGAGGCCTGCCGCGTACCCGCGGGACGGGCGACGACGTCCTCCCCGCCCACGGTCCGAAGGACACTGATCTGTCCGCATCGGCCCCCATAGCTTCCACCTCCGGGCGCGATACCCCGCCGTGCACCCGTGGTGTCCGCATGTTGGAACGGAGTATCCGGTTCCCGAGAACCGCTCCATCATGTAACCTGCACGAAATTTTGCACTCACGCAGAGGGCCAACGTCGTCCCTCGGCACATGCATATGCCAGAGACGACGACGGGAGAGCCGATGCGTACGCCGCGCCAGCCGTCCCAGCACTCCGCGAATGGCCAGAAGTGGTCCTTCATGGATGCTCGCCCTGCTGCGCAGGGTATGTACGACCCCCGCAACGAGCACGACGCCTGCGGCGTCGGCTTCGTGGCCACCCTCACCGGCGAGGCGAGCCACGCGCTGGTCGAGCAGGCGCTCACGGTTCTGCGCAACCTGGAGCACCGCGGCGCCACCGGCTCCGAGCCCGACTCGGGCGACGGCGCGGGCATCCTGTCCCAGGTGCCCGACGCCTTCTTCCGTGAGGTGGCCGAATTCGAGCTGCCCGCGGCCGGCGCGTACGCCGTCGGCATCGCCTTCCTGCCCGAGGACGGCCTCGCCACTTCCGTCTCACAGATCGAGACGATCGCCGCGGACGAGGGCCTCACCGTGCTCGGCTGGCGCGAGGTCCCGGTCGCACCCGGACTGCTCGGCGCCACCGCCCGCTCGACGATGCCCGCCTTCCACCAGATCTTCGTGGCCGACGCCGCCGCGTCGCCCGCCACGGGCATCGACCTCGACCGCAAGGCGTTCGTGCTGCGCAAGCGCGCCGAACGCGAGGCCGGCGTCTACTTCCCGTCGCTGTCCGCGCGGACCATCGTCTACAAGGGCATGCTGACCACCGGCCAGCTCGAGCCCTTCTTCCCGGACCTGTCCGACCGCCGCTTCGCCTCCGCGATCGCGCTCGTGCACTCCCGGTTCTCCACGAACACCTTCCCCTCGTGGCCGCTCGCCCACCCGTACCGCTTCGTCGCGCACAACGGCGAGATCAACACGGTCAAGGGCAACCGCAACTGGATGGCCGCCCGCGAGTCCCAGATCGTCTCCGACCTGTTCGGCGACCAGGACAAGATCGAGCGGATCTTCCCGATCTGCACGCCCGACGCCTCCGACTCCGCGTCCTTCGACGAGGTGCTCGAACTCCTGCACCTGGGCGGCCGTTCACTGCCGCACTCCGTGCTGATGATGATCCCGGAGGCGTGGGAGAACCACGACTCCATGGAGTCGGCCCGGCGCGCCTTCTACCAGTTCCACTCCACGATGATGGAGCCCTGGGACGGCCCGGCCTGCGTCACCTTCACCGACGGCACCCAGGTCGGTGCCGTGCTCGACCGCAACGGCCTGCGTCCCGGCCGCTACTGGGTCACCGACGAGGGCCTCGTCGTCCTCGGCTCCGAGGTCGGCGTCCTCGACATCGACCCCGCGAAGGTCGTCCGCAAGGGCCGGCTGCAGCCCGGCCGGATGTTCCTCGTCGACACCGCCGAACACCGCATCATCGAGGACGACGAGATCAAGGCCGGCCTCGCCGACGACAAGCCCTACGCGGAGTGGCTGGAGGCCGGCGAGATAGAGCTCTCCGACCTCCCCGAGCGCGAACACATCGTGCACACGCACGCCTCGGTCACCCGCCGCCAGCAGACCTTCGGCTACACCGAGGAAGAGCTGCGCATCCTCGTGGCGCCGATGGCCAAGACCGGGGCCGAGCCGATCGGCTCGATGGGCACGGACTCGCCCATCGCCGCGCTGTCCGAGCGCCCCCGGCTGCTCTTCGACTACTTCACCCAGCTGTTCGCGCAGGTCACCAACCCGCCGCTGGACGCCATCCGCGAGGAGCTCGTCACCTCGCTGCGCTCCTCGCTCGGCCCGCAGGGCAACCTGCTCGACCCGAGCGCCGCGTCCTGTCGCAGCGTCCTGCTGCCCTTCCCGGTCATCGACAACGACGAGCTGGCCAAGCTCATCCACGTCAACGCCGACGGCGACATGCCGGGCTTCAAGGCCGCGACCCTCTCCGGCCTCTACCGGGTCTCGGGCGGCGGCGACACCCTCGCCGCGCGCATCGACGAGATCTGCGCCGAGGCCGACGCCGCCATCGACAACGGCGCCCGGCTGATCGTCCTCTCGGACCGCCACTCCGACGCCGAGCACGCGCCGATCCCCTCGCTGCTGCTCACCGCGGCCGTGCACCACCACCTCATCCGCACCAAGCAGCGCACCCAGGTGGGCCTGCTGGTCGAGGCCGGTGACGTCCGCGAGGTGCACCACGTGGCCCTGCTGATCGGCTTCGGCGCCGCCGCCGTGAACCCCTACCTGGCGATGGAGTCGGTCGAGGACCTGGTCCGCGCCGGCACCTTCCTGCCGGGTGTCGAGCCCGAGCAGGCCATCCGCAACCTGATCTACGCGCTCGGCAAGGGCGTCCTGAAGGTCATGTCCAAGATGGGCATCTCGACGGTCGCCTCCTACCGCGGCGCCCAGGTCTTCGAAGCGGTCGGTCTGGACGCCCAGTTCGTCTCCCGGTACTTCAGCGGCACGGCCACCAAGATCGGCGGCGTCGGCATCGACGTCATCGCCAAGGAGGTCGCCGCCCGTCACGCCAAGGCGTACCCGGCCAGCGGCATCGCGCCCGCGCACCGCGCCCTCGACATAGGCGGCGAGTACCAGTGGCGCCGTGAGGGCGAGCCGCACCTGTTCGACCCGGAGACCGTCTTCCGTCTCCAGCACTCGACGCGCGCCAACCGCTACGACATCTTCAAGAAGTACACGGACCGCGTGAACGAGCAGTCCGAGCGGCTGATGACGCTGCGCGGCCTGTTCGGCTTCACGTCCGGCGTCGAGGGCCGTCAGCCGATCTCCGTCGACGAGGTCGAGCCGGTCAGCGAGATCGTCAAGCGCTTCTCCACCGGAGCCATGTCGTACGGCTCCATCTCCAAGGAGGCGCACGAGACCCTCGCCATCGCCATGAACCAGCTGGGCGGCAAGTCCAACACGGGTGAGGGCGGCGAGGACGCGGACCGGCTGTACGACCCGGCGCGCCGCTCCAGCATCAAGCAGGTCGCCTCCGGCCGCTTCGGTGTGACCTCCGAGTACCTGGTCAACGCGGACGACATCCAGATCAAGATGGCCCAGGGCGCCAAGCCCGGCGAGGGCGGCCAGCTGCCCGGCCACAAGGTCTACCCGTGGGTCGCCAAGACCCGGCACAGCACCCCCGGTGTCGGTCTGATCTCCCCGCCGCCGCACCACGACATCTACTCCATCGAGGACCTCGCCCAGCTGATCCACGACCTCAAGAACGCGAACCCGCAAGCGCGGATTCACGTCAAGCTGGTCTCCGAGGTCGGTGTCGGCACGGTCGCCGCGGGTGTCTCCAAGGCGCACGCGGACGTCGTCCTCATCTCCGGCCACGACGGCGGCACGGGCGCCTCCCCGCTCACCTCGCTCAAGCACGCGGGCGGCCCCTGGGAGCTCGGTCTCGCCGAGACCCAGCAGACCCTGCTGCTCAACGGCCTGCGGGACCGGATCGTCGTCCAGACCGACGGCCAGCTCAAGACCGGCCGGGACGTCGTCATCGCCGCGCTGCTCGGCGCCGAGGAGTTCGGTTTCGCGACCGCGCCGCTCGTCGTCTCCGGCTGCGTCATGATGCGGGTCTGCCACCTGGACACCTGTCCGGTCGGCATCGCCACCCAGAACCCGGTCCTGCGCGAGAGGTTCGCCGGCAAGGCCGAGTACATCGTGAACTTCTTCCGGTTCATCGCCGAAGAGGTCCGCGAGATCCTCGCCGAGCTGGGCTTCCGCTCCATCGAGGAGGCCGTCGGCCACGCCGAGGCACTCGACGTGACCCGCGCCGTCAACCACTGGAAGGCGCAGGGCCTGGACCTGACCCCGCTCTTCTACGTGCCCGAGCTGCCCGAGGGCACGGCGCTGCACCGGGTCGTCTCGCAGGACCACGGCCTGGAGAAGGCGCTCGACAACGAGCTGATCAAGCTCGCCGCCGACGCCCTCGCCGCGGACTCCGCGACCGACGCCCAGCCGGTGCGCGCCCAGGTCGCCATCCGCAACATCAACCGGACGGTCGGCACCATGCTCGGCCACGAGGTGACGAAGAAGTTCGGCGGTGCGGGCCTGCCCGAGGACACCATCGACATCACCTTCACCGGCAGTGCCGGTCAGTCCTTCGGCGCCTTCCTGCCGCGGGGTGTCACCCTGCGCCTGGAGGGCGACGCCAACGACTACGTCGGCAAGGGTCTCTCCGGCGGCCGTGTCGTCGTCCGCCCCGACCGGGGCGCCGACCACCTCGCCGAGTACTCGACCATCGCGGGCAACACCATCGCCTACGGCGCGACCGGCGGCGAACTGTTCCTGCGCGGCCGTACCGGCGAGCGGTTCTGCGTCCGCAACTCCGGCGCGACCGTCGTCTCCGAGGGCGTGGGCGACCACGGCTGCGAGTACATGACGGGCGGTCACGCGGTCGTCCTCGGCGAGACGGGCCGCAACTTCGCGGCCGGCATGTCCGGTGGCGTCGCGTACGTCATCGACCTGAACCCCGACAACGTCAACGTGGGCAACGTCGACGCGGTCGAGGAACTCGACGACACCGACAGGCAGTGGCTGCACGACGTGGTGCGCCGGCACGCCGAGGAGACCGGCTCGACGGTCGCCGAGAAGCTGCTCGCCGAGTGGACCGAGTCCGTGGAGCGCTTCAGCAAGATCATCCCCAGCACGTACAAGGCAGTGCTCGCCGCCAAGGACGCCGCCGAGCGAGCCGGTCTCTCCGAGACCGAGATCACCGAGAAGATGATGGAGGCGGCGACCAATGGCTGATCCCAAGGGCTTTCTCAACCACGGGCGCGAGGTCGCCAAGTCCCGCCCGGTCGAGGTGCGGCTGAAGGACTGGAACGAGGTCTACGTCCCCGGCTCCCTGCTGCCGATCATCAGCAAGCAGGCCAGCCGCTGCATGGACTGCGGCATCCCGTTCTGTCACAACGGCTGTCCGCTCGGGAACCTGATCCCCGAGTGGAACGACTACGCCTACCGCGAGGACTGGGCGGCCGCCTCCGAGCGCCTGCACGCCACGAACAACTTCCCGGAGTTCACGGGCCGGCTGTGCCCCGCTCCCTGCGAGTCGGCGTGTGTGCTCGGCATCAACCAGCCGCCGGTCACCATCAAGAACGTCGAGGTCTCGATCATCGACAAGGCGTGGGAGACCGGTGACGTCGCCCCGCAGGCGCCCGAGCGCCTGTCCGGCAAGACGGTCGCGGTCATCGGCTCGGGCCCGGCGGGCCTCGCCGCCGCCCAGCAGCTCACGCGGGCCGGTCACACGGTCGCCGTCTACGAGCGCGCGGACCGCATTGGAGGCCTTCTCCGGTACGGCATCCCCGAGTTCAAGATGGAGAAGCGGCACATCAACCGCCGTATCGAGCAGATGCGCGCGGAGGGCACCCGCTTCCGTACGGGCATCGAGATCGGCCGCGACCTCAAGGCGACCGACCTGAAGAAGCGGTACGACGCGATCGTCATCGCCGCCGGCGCGACGACCGCCCGTGACCTCCCGGTCCCCGGCCGTGAACTCAAGGGCATCTACCAGGCCATGGAGTACCTGCCGCTGGCCAACAAGGTGCAGGAGGGCGACTTCGTGGCGCCCCCGATCTCGGCCGAGGGCAAGCACGTCGTGGTCATCGGCGGCGGCGACACCGGCGCCGACTGCGTGGGCACGGCCAACCGTCAGGGCGCGGCCTCCGTCACGCAGCTGGAGATCATGCCCCGCCCGGGCGAGGAGCGGAACGCGGTGTCCCAGCCGTGGCCGACCTTCCCTATGCTCTACAAGGTCACCAGCGCGCACGAGGAGGGCGGCGAGCGGGTGTACTCCGTCTCGACCACCCACTTCGAGGGCGACGAGGACGGCAACGTCCAGTGGCTGCACCTCAGCGAGGTCGAGTTCGTCGAGGGCAGGCTGACCCCGAAGCCGGGCACGGAGCGCACGATCCCCGCCCAACTCGTCACCCTCGCCATGGGCTTCACCGGCACCGACCGGGACAACGGCCTGGTGGACCAGTTCGGCCTGGACCTCGACGAGCGCGGCAACATCGCCCGCGACGACGACTTCCAGACCAACGTGCCGGGCGTGTACGTCGCCGGAGACGCCGGCCGCGGTCAGTCGCTCATCGTGTGGGCGATCGCCGAGGGCCGTTCGGCGGCGCGCGGGGTGGACCGCTTCCTCACCGGCGCCAGTGAACTGCCGGCCCCGATCCGACCGACGGACCGCTCACTGATGGTCTGACGGTTTCCGAGGCACCCGCCTCGACAGACGTTACGTACAAAGGCGTACGGAACACCAGACGGCGCCTGCCCCTGTCCCCGACCGGACGACGGGCAGGCGCCGTCGCACGTCTACCGGCCCGGACCCGCGTGCAGGCCCTCGAACCTCACGGCCGCGTCCTCGCTGTACGCCCCGACCCGGCCCGCCCGGTACGGCCGTTCGGCGTCCGTGAAGGTCACCAGCTCCTCCCCGCCCACCAGCACGGCGAGTTCCGCACCGCGCTGCTCCACCCGCACGTCGTACCAGCCGCCCACCGGGTACGCGCGCCGTCCCGTCGCCAGGAAGCGCTGGCCGCCCGGATAGGCCGGGTCCCGCTTGCCGAGCTCCCAGCCGTTGGGTTTCAGGGTGACGTAGTAGAAGTGCTCGGGGTCGGTGTACGCCCACACCAGCCATGGCACCTCCCACGGGTTCGGGTCCGGGTCGCGCAACTGCCGGACGGTACGCATCCGGGCCTCGAAACGTACGTCCGCGTACGAGGCCGTGCTCACCACCAGACCCGCGTGCGTGGTGCCGGGGTCCTCGGCGGGCTTCGGCGACAGGGACAGGCTGTGGTCGTCGCCCACGTTGGTGCCGTGGCCGTTGAACACCGACACCCAGCGGCCGTGCGTGGAGCCGTCGACCCAGGGTGTGGGGGGCGGCTCCCGGTCCGGCTGGCACCGGCTCAGCGCGAGCGCGAGGACGGCACCCAGCGCGACAGCCAGCGCCACGCCGGCCAGGGCCCGGCCCCCGCGCCCCGGCGGGACCACGGGGCCCCGCCCGCGGGGGCGCGGGAGTGGCGGTGTCATGCCGCCGAGTACGGTCCGGGCGCGGTCACCGTGACCGGTACGTCGGCCGCGAAGTCCTCGGTCAGCTGGGCGAGTACGCGTGCCGCGGCCCGCCCGTCGCCGAACGGGTTGCCCGCGCTCGCCATCCGCCGGTACACGACGGGATCGTCGAGCAGTTCCTCGGCGGCACCGAGGATGACCTCCGGATCGGTGCCGACCAGCCGGGCCGCACCGGCCTCGACCGCCTCCGGCCGCTCGGTGGTGGTCCGCAGCACCAGCGCCGGCTTGCTCAGGCTCGGCGCCTCCTCCTGGATGCCGCCGGAGTCGGTGAGGACGAGGTCGCACTCGGCCAGCGTCGCCGCGAAGTCCAGGTAGCCGAGCGGCTCGACCAGCGAAATGCCGTCCTGCCCGGCCAGTTCGGGCAGCAGCACGTCGCGGACGGCGGGGCTCTTGTGCAGCGGCAGCACGATCTCCACGTCCCCGCGTCCGGCGAGCCCGCGCAGCGCCCGGCCCATGCCCCGCATCCGCTCGCCCTGGTTCTCCCGCCGGTGCAGGGTCACCAGGATCCGGCGGGCATCGGTACGGAACGCGGAACTGCCGGTGCCCTCGGCCAACACCCACAGCAGATTGTCGATCACCGTGTTGCCGGTGGTGAAGACCTGCTCCGGGCAGACACCCTCGTCCGTCAGATGCCGGGCGGCGCGGGCCGTCGGGGCGAAGTGCCAGCGGGCGATGCGCGCGATCAGGCTGCGGTTGAGCTCCTCCGGGAACGGGTTGTCGGGGACACCGGTGCGCAGTCCGGCCTCGACATGGGCGACCGGGATCTTCTCGTAGAAGGCGGCCAGCGCGCCGGCCAGCGCGGTCGTGGTGTCCCCCTGCACCACGACCAGGTCCGGCCGCTGCTCCCGCATCACGTCACCGAGGCTTCCCATGAGGCGCGCGGTCAGGTCGGACAGCCGCTGGCGGCTGCGCATCACGTCGAGTGAGATCCGTACGTCGACACACAGCAGCCCGAGCATCTGGTCGAGCATCTCGCGGTGCTGGCCGGTGGTGACGACGATCGGCTCGAACCGCGCTCCGTCGGCCATCGTCCGCGCCACCGGCGCCAGTTTGATCGCTTCCGGCCGGGTCCCGAGCACGAGCATGGCGCGTACGGGCACGGCTGACGGATCTGTGGACATGGGTCCCCCTAGGGCGTGCGCGGTCGAGCGACCGCGCGAGATGAGAGAAGAGGTATGGAGCGAAAGCGGAGAGACATCAGGAGAGGTCGGAGGAAGGAGCGCGGAGGGAGGCCGGCCGGGCGCGGCCCGGGCTTTCAGGTGCGCGCGGTCTTCAGCCAGGTGCGTTTGCCGGTGAGCGTCCGCCAGAAGCCCCACCAGCCGGCGGCGAACCAGATGTAGCCGTAGAAGACGAAGGCGTGGGCGAGCAGCACCGACCGCACCAGGCCGAGGTCCCGTTCCCGCTTGGCGTAGACGAAGCCGTAGGCGTACGCGGTGGTGAAGGAGAGCAGGTACGGGCCCAGCAGCCACATGGGTGAGACGAGCGGGTGTCCCAGCCGCACCGAGGCCACGACGGTGGCTCCGAGGGCGACGAGGAACGAGAGCGGCAGCAGCGAGGTGAGCAGGATGAGTACCGGGCTGGACAGGTGGTACAGGAGGTCCAGCGCCGCCCGGGTCGGCACGTCCCGCAGGATCAGCGGGACGAGGCCGGCGGACTGCAGATGGCCCTGGAACCAGCGGGATCGCTGGCGGATGAGGCGCCGCAGGCTGAGTACGGCCTGCTGGGAGACCGCCGCGGTGGTGCAGTGCTGGTTGGTCCAGCCCTTGGCGATCAGCCGGACCCCGAGGTCGAGGTCCTCGGTGAGGCTGTCGCTCCAGGGGCCTTCCCCGTCGAGCGTGTCGAGCGCCGACAGCCGCATGAACTGTCCGTTGCCGCCCATGCCCACGCTGCCGATGAAGCGGCGTGCGCTCTGGAAGACGTCGCCGTAGACCACGAACTCCATGTCCTGCATCCGGGCGAGCAGTCCCAGGTGCCGGTTGTACATCCGGACGCAGACCTGGACGGCGCCCGTCCGAGGGTCGTCGAAACAGGGGTCGACCGACTGCACGACGTGCGGATCGAGGCGGCCGTCGGCGTCCACGACACACAGGACCACGTCGTCGGGGTCACGGCCGGCGAGCAGCCCGGACTCCCTGAGGTGCCGCACCCCGTCGTTGAGAGCGGCGCCCTTGCCCCGGCGGGCGTTCGGCGGGGTGCGCCGGTGCAGCCGCACCAGGTGCGGATCGGCGGCCAGGGCGATCTGGGAGGTGCGGTCGTCCGAGCCGTCGTCGATGACCAGTGCCAGGAAATTGCCCGCGGGCAGAGAGGTGATGCGCGCCAGGCTTTCGGAAAGCACCTGTTCCTCGTTGAGGCACGCCAACAGGAATACGTAGAACCGTTCTCTTCGCTGGGTTCTGGAGCGTCGAATTCTCCGTCTGGAGAGCATGAACAAGCTGGTGTTGTAACAGCCGGCCAGGACGATCAAGGTGATGCTCGACCAGAGGAGCAGCTCATTGATCATGGTCGCTCCCGGATTCGACCTGTGTGGTCGTCCGGCCGCTGAGCGAGCGCCGACGTATCCGTGTCCTGGCCAGCAATATCAGGCATGCGGCCAGGCAGTAGAGCAGGAATCCGGCGCCGGCCGTTTCCTGTAAGGCTTTAGCCAAAGGCAGTCCTGGTACCGCTTCCGGCGCGGCCATCGCCCCTGCCAGGGGCAGCAGTGCCCCCAGAGCGGGTCGTCCGTACATTGTCCCCCCACGCTTTTTCCTACGCGTCCCCAACGCGCGAAAGTGAAGGTAGCAGACCTTCGAGTCGACTCAGACGAAGATCAGAAAAAAGGACAAGTGTGATCATTGGGTGGCCTGTGATGAACCTTTTCCGGAGGCTGTCGAACCTTCCGGGATTCATCGCTCGCGCCGTTGACAGGCTTCCGGAATCACCAGAAGAATCGGTGACTTCTTGCCTGCGAAAGACTTTGCCGATGAAAGGCAAAGTGGGGGGAACCACTGTGAGACCAGTAAACCGTCCTCGGCGACGAGGATTCCCGAGATTCTCCATTTTTCTGCTACTCGTCGCCGCGCTGCTGAGCGGTACTTTCCTGGCCGCCGGAGCCCAGGCCGCCGGGCGCGGCCACCGGCACGCGGGCGAAGCCGCCGGCACCGCCTCCGGAATGAACCGGATCGACCTCAAGGGCTGGGCGAAGGCACAGCTGAAGGCCGAGAAGGCGCGCCACGAACAGCCGCGCACCCGGCTCGCCACACCCACCACCCCGCTGAGCGCCGCCTCGTCACCGCTCGCCGCCGCCTCCGCGGTCGGCCGGCAGGCAGCGCTCCTGGCTCCGGCCGCCGTGGCCGCCGATGCCACCCCGAGCGCGCTGGTGCTCTACGACACGGCGGGCCCCTACGGGCAGCTGGGCGAGCTGTACGCGATGGCCGCCGCCAACCTCGCGGGCCACTTCGGCACCGTGACGGCCAAGCCCGTGTCCCAGTACACCGCGGGCATGCTCGGCTCGTACTCGGCCGTGGTCTACATCGGCTCGACCTACTACTGCTGCGACGTCCCGGACGCGGTACCGGCCGCCTTCTACCAGGACGCGCTCACCACCACCAAGCCCGTGACCTGGATGGGCGCCAACATCTGGAACATGGCGAACGCCGTCGGCGTGACCCAGTTCACCCAGAAGTACGGCTGGGACCCGACGACGTCGTACTACGAGGACGGCGGTTCGGTCGGTACCGTGACGCAGGTGTCGTACAGGGGGCAGACCCTCACCCGGAAGGTCCCGGCCGGACAGGACGGCGGCGTGCTGCGCCCCAACGTCCTGACGGGGCCCGGCTACCCGGCCGTCACCCGGGTCGCCGAGGGGCTGGACTCCTCGAACGGGCACACCTTCGGCTGGGCGGTGCGCTCCTCCAACCTCACCTACGTCGGTGAGATCCCCTTCGGCTACGTCTCCGAGAGCGACCGCGTCATCGCCTTCGAAGACCTGCTCTTCGACGCCCTGGCACCGGCCACCGCCGAACGGCACCGCGCGGTCGTACGCCTGGAGGACATCAGCCCCCACTCGGATCCCGCCGAACTCCGGACCATGGCCGACTACCTCTACGCGCAGCGCATCCCCTACGGCATCAACGTGATCCCGGTGTACACGGACCCCAAGGGCACCTACAACGACGGGGTCCCCGAGACGTCCACGCTCGCGCAGAAGCCGCAGGTGGTCAGCGCGCTCAAGTACATGCTGGCCCGGGGCGCGGTCCTGATGAACCACGGCTACACCCACCAGAACGGCAGCACGGCCAACCCCTACAACGGCGTCACCGGCGACGACTTCGAGTTCTACCGCGCCCACGTGGACGCCTCGGACAGCGTCGTCTACGACGGTCCGGTCGCCGGGGACTCCGCCACCTGGGCGCAGAGCCGGGTCACCAGTGCGCTGGCCGCGTTCACCCTGGCGGGTCTGCCGAAACCGGCCCTGTGGACCACCCCGCACTACGCGGGATCGGCCACCG
Organism: Streptomyces sp. NBC_00289; assembly: GCF_041435115.1. NCBI lineage: Bacteria > Bacillati > Actinomycetota > Actinomycetes > Kitasatosporales > Streptomycetaceae > Streptomyces > Streptomyces sp. NBC_00289. The sequence goes on from NZ_CP108046.1 coordinate 7,485,593, forward strand.
ACTACAAGGTCTTCAGCTCGAACTTCTCGGCCCGTCTGGAGCGTTCGCTGTACTTCGCCGGAACGCTGAGCGGTGCGACCGCGGATCCGAACCGGTTCATCGGACAGTTCTTCCCCTACGTGGTGCGTGATGTGTACGGGACCAAGGTGCTGCCCGAGAACATCGGCAACTACGAGCCGGAGGCGTACAACAACCATCCGCCGAGGCTGCCCGCCGACCTCGTCGCCTCGGCCAAGGCCAACCTCGCCGTCCGGGACGGCGTGGCCAGCTTCTTCTACCACCCGTACTTCCCGGTCCAGCCGTTGAAGGACACCATCGACGGCATCAGGGCACTCGGCTACACCTTCGTCAGCCCGACGGCCCTGTGAGGGCCGAGACGACCAGGAGGGGGACCGTCGCCGTGCTGGCGGCGGTCCTCCTCGCCGCCTCCGCCTGCACGGGCGACGGCACGGGCACGGGCCACCCGGGCGGAACGCGCGCCCCGCACCCCGGCCCCGGTACGGGAACCGCGGCGATGCGCGGTGTCACCCTGCCCTCCTGGTACCGCACCGACTACGACAGCCCGGCCGCCGAGCGCTATCTGCGGGACATCAGGGCGACCGGGGCACGCTGGGTCACCTTCACCCCGACCTGGTACCAGCGGCGGCCGGAGGACACCGCGCTGCGTCCCACCGAGGAGACCGCGAGCGACGCGAGCCTGCGGGGGATCGTGCGCCGCGCGCACACGGCCGGCCTCAAGGTCATGGTCAAACCGCACGTGGACCTGCCCGGTGACCTCGACCGCGCCGAGATCCGCCCCCGCGACCGGACCGTCTGGTTCGCCGCCTACCGGCGCTTCATCACCCACTACGCGGACCTCGCGGCGGACACCGGCGTCGAGCAGTTCGCGGTGGGCACCGAACTCGCCGGCGTCTCCGGCGACCGGGCCGCCTGGAGCCGGGTCGTCGGGGAGGTCCGCGACCGGTACCCGGGGCCTCTGACCTACGCGGCCAACTACGACGAGTACGAGAAGATCCGCTTCTGGAAGGAGCTCGACCTCATCGGCATCGACGCCTACTGGCCCCTGACCGGCGGGCCCACCGACGACACCGCCCGGCTGCGCCGCGCCTGGGCGCCGATCCGCGAGCGGCTCGCCGCCTACGCCCGGCGCCAGGACCGGCCGATCCTGTTCACCGAGGCGGGGTACGTCAGCCAGCGTGGTGCGACGGCCGCCCCCTACGCCTGGGACGTCAGCCGTCACACCGGAGACGCCGAACAGGCCGCCGCCTACCGCGCGTTGCTGGACTCCTTCACGGGCCGGCGGTGGTGGGCCGGCGTGTGCTGGTGGATGTGGGACGACTGGCCGGACAGCGGGGAGACACCGGCCCGGCTGGCGTACACCCCGCACGGGAAGCCGGCGGAGGGCGTGCTGCGGGAGAAGTGGGACGGAGACTGAGCTCTCCAGGGTCGCTATCGGTGGGTCGGGTCCGCGACCGGTGGGTCGGGTCCGCCACGGTCGGGCGGGGCGTCGGCGGATGGCGGCTCGCGGCCGACGCCTGTGGGTCCCGAGCCGACGCCTGGCGGGACGCCCAGCCGACGTCTCTCGGCGCGCCCGGTCAACGCCTGCCGGACCCGGGCCGAAGCTGCCGGGACCCCCGGTCGTAGCTGCCGGGACCCCGGCCTAAGTGGCCCGGACGCCGGTCGCAGCTGCCGGGATCCCGGCCGTAGCTGCCCGTACCCCGGCCGAAGCTGCCGGGCCCCGGCAGCTCAGCCGTTCAGGGCCGTCACCTTTCCGAGGGCCAGGACCGCCAGCAGCACCAGCACGCCCACGCACACCCCGGCGTGCACCAGGGAGCGCCGGGGGCCGCGGGGAGCGTACGCGTACGCCAGCGTCACCACCGCGCCGGCCAGCAGACCTCCGAGGTGGCCCTGCCAGGAGGTGAGACCGGCGGAGATCAGCAGCCACAGCAGCAGGCCCGCGATGAAACGGTTGACCGCGCCCATGTCGGCGCCGAGCCGGCGGGCCATGACGTAGTACGCGGCGCCCAGACCGAAGATGGCGCCGGACGCGCCGATCGTGGGGGTGCCCGGTGCCGTCAGCAGCACCAGGACCGAGCCGCCCAGCGCGGACAGCAGGTACAGGGCGACGAAGCGGACGCGGCCGAGCTGGGCCTCCACCACCCGGCCGAGGTTCCACAGCGACACCATGTTCATCACGATGTGCAGGATGCCGAAGGTCCCCTCGGTGGGCGGCAGATGCAGGAACGCGCCGGTCAGCAGGCGGTACCACTCCCCGTCCACGACTCCCTCGGGACGGAAGCCGGCGGGATAGGACTGCTGCCACACATAGTGACCGCCGTCCGGGCCCGTGAGCCCGGCTCCCAGCATGCCGAACCGGTCCACGATCGCCGGACGCACCAACTCGCCCAGGTACGCGAGCAGGTTGAGCCCGATCAGGACGTACGTCACCATGGGCGCCGCGGTGATCCGGCCGCCGAACGCGGTCCGCGGCCGGCGCACCGACCGCGCCCCCTCCTTGACGCACTCCACGCACTGGTGGCCGACGGCCGCCTCGCGCATGCAGTCCGGGCAGATGTACCGGTCGCAGCGGGTGCAGCGGACGTGGGACTCCACCCGGGGATGGCGGTAGCAGGTGGTGACGGTGGCTTCGGACTCGGCGGACTCCACGGCCGGCTCTCCTCATGGGGGTCGGGACTGATGACGAGCCGGTGGGAACGGCGGCGATCAAAATAGCGAACGCCGGGGCAGGGGGCGGGAAGCGGGGCCGGGGTGACGTAACCTCGGCGGCAGTTCCGGTGATCCAGGGGGAGTCCGCATGGCCGCGATCAGTCTGAGCAAGGTGGAGGAGACCGCGCCCGCGCTGGTCAGCCTGTACAAGAGCGCCGGTGTCTCGCTCGTCAAGCACGGCCTGGGCGGGCAGCGCGCGGCCGTCTACCTCGTCGTCGACTACTCGGGCTCCATGAAGCCGTACTACCAGGACGGCAGCGTCCAGGCGCTCGCCGACCGGGTGCTCGGGCTGTCCGCCCACCTGGACGACGACGGGACCGTACCGGCCGTGTTCTTCTCCACGGACGTCGACGCCGTCACCGAGATCGCGCTCGCCGACCACCAGGGCCGCGTCGAGCGGATCGTGGCCGGTCTCGGGCACATGGGCAAGACCAGCTACCACCTGGCGATGGACGCCGTCATCGACCACTACCTCGACAGCGGGTCGGGGGACCCCGCCCTGGTCGTCTTCCAGACCGACGGCGGGCCGATCAACAAACTCGCCGCGGAACGCTACCTCTGCAAGGCGGCGAAGCTGCCGCTGTTCTGGCAGTTCATCGGCTTCGGGAACCCGCAGAGCAAGCAGTTCGACTTCCTGCGCAAGCTCGACGAACTGGCCGTACCGGACCGGCGGGCCGTCGACAACGCCGGGTTCTTCCACGCGGGCGCCGACCCGCGGAAACTGTCCGACGCCGAGTTGTACGACCGGCTGGTGGGCGAGTTCCCCAAGTGGCTGGTGGCCGCGCGGGCGCAGGGGATCGTCCGGGCGCGGGCCTGCCGCGGGCGGCCGCCGTCACCGAACCGGCGGCTCGCCGAACCGGCGGCTCGCCGAACCGGCGGCTCGCCGCCGGGCCGAGGAGCACCGCGAGGTCAGCGGCGGCGACCCGGATCGCCGAGCACGAGAGCCCGGCACGTCCGGGGGTCGCCCCAGGCGGTACGCAGGGCACGGGCCTTGCCCAGCCAGAGAGAGAGGTCGTACTCCGCCGTGTAGCCGATCGCGCCGTGCAGCTGCAGGGCCGTACGGGCGGTGGCGTACGCCGCCTCGCAGGCGGTGAGGTGGGCGGCGGCGACGTCGGCGGGGGTCATCGTCAGCGCGGCGCCGAAGACCAGGGGGCGCGCGAACTCCAGCGCGATCTTCGCGTCGGCCAGCTGGTGCTTGACGGCCTGGAACGAACCGACCGGAACACCGAACTGGGTGCGCTGCCCGACGTACGCGACCGTTCTGTCCAGCAGCGCGAGACCGACCCCGAGTGCCTGGGCGGCGGTGGCGAAACGCGCCCAGGTGCGGGCGCGGGCACCGGCCGCGGCGACCTGCGGGCCGGACGCGAGGAGCTCGCCGCCGGGCGGAAGGACGAAGAGCCTGCGGGCGGGGTCGAGCGAGGGGCACGGGTCACCGGGCACTCCGGCCAGGCGCAGCTCGGCCCGCCCGGCCGCTTCCCCCGCCCCCGGCGGCCGGGCCCGGACGCCCTGGTCCGACACCGCCAGCCGTACGTCCGCCGCGTCCGCGTCCAGCGCGTACGGCCCCGCCGCCAGGGTCGCCGTCGACGCGCCCGAGGCCAGCGCGGGCAGCAGACGCCGGGCCGGACCGGGGTCGTCCAGCCCGGCGAGCAGCGCCGCCGCCGCGACCGTCTCCACCAGCGGGCCCGGCACCGCGTGCCGGCCCAACTCCACGAAGGCGACGCCGAGTTCGACGGTCCGTGGGCCCAGACCCTCGTACGTCTCCGGCACCGCCAGCGCGAACACCCCCGCCCCGGCGATCCTGGACCACAGCGCACGGCCGGCCGCCCGCTCGCCGCGGCTCCAGTCCCGGACCACCGCCGGTGTGCCGGCCGCCGTCAGCATCGCGTCCAGCGAATCCGCGAACGCCCGCTGTTCGGTGTCGAGGAGGAAGCGCATCACCGGCGTCCCTTCGGCAGGCCGAGCAGGCGCTCGGCGATGATGTCGCGCTGGATCTCGTTCGTGCCCGCGTAGATGGGGCCGGCGAGCGCGAAGACGTAGCCCTCGGCCCAGTCGGTGCCCGCCCACTCCGCCTGCTCGCCCAGCAGGTCGAGGGCCGTCTCGTGCAGCGCGATGTCGTACTCGGACCAGAAGACCTTGTTCAGGCTGGACTCCGGGCCGAGCGACTCGCCGTCCAGGAAACGGGAGGCGGCCGCGTAGGTGAAGAGCTGGTAGGCGCGGGCGCCGATCAGCGCGTCCGTCACCCGGTCGCGGGCCCAGTCCGGACAACCCGCGGTCCGCCACAGCCGGTGCAGCCGCTCCGCCGCGGCCAGGAAACGGCCGGGGGAGCGCAGGGTGAGCCCGCGCTCGTTGCCCGCCGTCGACATGGCCACGCGCCAGCCCTGGCCGGGCTCGCCGACGAGGTCCTCGTCCGGCACGAACACCTCGTCCAGCGTCAGTTCCGCGAACGCCGGTTTCCCGTCGAGGCGCGCGATGGGCCGGACCGTGACACCGGGCGCGCGCAGGTCGAACATCAGGTACGACAGGCCCTGGTGGGGCTTGGCCGCGGCCGGATCGGTGCGGAACAGGCCGAACGCGCGGTCGGCGAAGGCTGCCCGCGACGACCACGTCTTTCGGCCGCTCAGCAGCCAGCCCCCGGACGTGCGGACGGCCCTGGAGCGCAGGGCGGCCAGATCCGAACCCGCCTCCGGCTCCGACCACGCCTGCGCCCAGATCACCTCGCCGCGCCCCATCGGCGGCAGCACCCGGGCTCGCTGCTCCTCGGTGCCGTGGTCGAAGAGGGTCGGCGCGAGCAGGCTGACGCCGTTCTGGCCGACCCGGCCCGGCGCGCCCGCCGCGTAGTACTCCTCCTCGAAGGCCAGCCAGCTCAGCAGTCCCGCGTCGCGCCCGCCGTACACCGCCGGCCAGGACACCACCGACCAGCGGTCCGCGGCCAGTTCCGCCTCCCACACGCGGTGCGCCGCGAAACCCTCCTCGCTCTCCAGGGAGGGCAGCGGGCCGGCCGGCACATGCGCGGTGAGCCAGGCGCGGGCCTCGGCCCGGAAGGCCTCGTCGGCGGGGGAGTGCGTGAGGTCCACGGGCACCGTCCTTCGCGCTCGTCCTTCCCTAACAAGTGTTTGGTAGGTTAGCTTGAGGGCATGACAGACGTCGAGGGTCCGGCGTACGTACCCGGACACGGACTGCTCAGCGGACGCACCGCCGTCATCACCGCGGCGGCAGGCGCCGGAATCGGCGGCGCGACCGCCCGCCGGTTCCTCGAAGAGGGCGCGCGCGTGCTGGTCAGCGACGCGCACGCGCGGCGGCTGAAGGAACACGCGGCCGAGCTGGCCGGGGAGTTCGGCTCCCGGGCCGTCGGCGCGGTGCCGTGCGACGTCACCGACGAGACGCAGGTGCGTGGGCTCTTCGAGACCGCGGTGCGTGAGCACGGCGGGCTGGACATCGTCGTCAACAACGCGGGACTCGGCGGGACCTCGACCCTCGTCGACATGACCGACGGCCAGTGGTCGAAGGTGCTCGACGTGACCCTGAACGGCACCTTCCGCTGCACCCGGGCCGCGCTACGACTGCTGAAGGAGGCCGGGACGGGCGGCGTGATCGTCAACAACGCCTCCGTCGTCGGCTGGCGCGCGCAGGCCGGGCAGGCGCACTACGCCGCCGCGAAGGCCGGGGTGATGGCGCTGACCCGGTGCGCGGCACTGGAGGCGGCGGAGTACGGCGTGCGGGTCAACGCGGTCTCGCCCAGCCTCGCCGTGCACCCGCACCTGGCGAAGGTGACCACCCCCGAGCTGCTGGCCGAGCTGACCGGGCGTGAGGCCTTCGGCCGCCACGCCGAGCCGTGGGAGGTGGCCAACGTGATCGTCTTCCTGGCCTCCGGATACTCCTCGTACATGACGGGCGAGGTCGTCTCCGTCAGCTCCCAGCATCCCTAGGACCACAATGGGCCCGTGCCTCCTACCAAGAAGAAGCCCCAGGTGACCGCCGCGCCCGCGCGCCGCCGCGAACTCCTCGACACCGCCGCCGAGGTCTTCGCCGAGCAGGGCTACAACGCCACCACCGTCCGCAAGATCGCGGACCAGGCAGGCATGCTCGCGGGCAGCCTCTACTACCACTTCGACTCCAAGGAATCGATGCTCGAGGAGATCCTGCGGACCTTCCTCGACGAGCTCTGGGGCGGCTACGACGCCGTCCTGGACGCCGAGTCGGGGCCGCGCGAGACCTTGGAGGCGCTGGTCACCGAGTCGTTCCGGGAGATCGACCGGCACCGCGCCGCCGTCGCGATCTACCAGAAGGAGTCCAAGCAGCTGGTGGCGCAGGAACGGTTCGCGTTCCTCGCCGAGTCCCAGCGCAGGTTCGAGAAGGCGTGGCTGTCCACGCTGGAGCGCGGGGTCGCGGCCCGGGTCTTCCGGGCCGACCTCGACGTCCGGCTCACCTACCGGTTCGTGCGCGACACGGTGTGGGTCGCCGCGTCCTGGTACCGGCCGGGCGGACAGCACAGCCCGGAGGAGATCGCCCGGCAGTACCTGTCGATGGTGCTGGACGGGATCGCCGTACGTGAATAGCCCTTATGAGTGAGGGAGTTGCCATGGCCGAGGCCTACATCGTCGAAGCGGTCCGGACGCCCGTCGGGCGGCGCGGGGGAGGACTGAGCGCGGTCCACCCGGCCGACCTGGGCGCCCATGTGCTGAAGGAACTGGTCGCGCGCGCGGGGGTCGACCCGGCCGCCGTGGAGGACGTCGTCCTCGGCTGCCTGGACACCGTCGGACCGCAGGCCGGGGACATCGCCCGGACCTGCTGGCTCGCCGCCGGGCTGCCCGAGGAGGTGCCCGGCGTGACCGTCGACCGGCAGTGCGGTTCCTCGCAGCAGGCCGTCCACTTCGCGGCTCAGGGCGTGCTGTCCGGGACGCAGGACCTGGTGGTCGCGGGTGGTGTGCAGAACATGTCGCAGATACCGATCGCCTTCGCCACCCGGCAGGCCGCCGAGCCCCTGGGATTCACCCAGGGACCCTTCGCGGGCAGCGAGGGCTGGCGGGCGCGGTACGGGGACCGGCCGGTGAACCAGTTCGCCGGGGCCGAGATGATCGCCGCGAAGTGGGGGATCAGCCGGCCGGACCAGGAGGAGTTCGCGCTGCGCTCGCACCGGCGGGCGTTGCGGGCCATCGACGAGGGCCGCTTCGAGCGGGAGACGGTGTCCCTCGGTCCGGTCACCGTCGACGAGGGCCCCCGCCGGGACACCTCTCTGGAGAAGATGGCCGGCCTCAAACCGGTCCTCGACGGCGGCACCGTGACCGCGGCCTGCTCCTCGCAGGTCTCCGACGGGGCGGCGGCCATGCTGCTCGCCTCGGAGCGGGCGGTGCGCGAGCACGGGCTGACGCCCCGGGCGCGCGTGCACCACCTCTCCGTGCGCGGCGAGGACCCCATCCGCATGCTGACGGCACCGATCCCGGCCACCGCGCACGCTCTGAAGAAGGCCGGCATGACCATCGACGACATCGACCTCGTCGAGATCAACGAGGCCTTCGCACCGGTCGTCCTGGCCTGGCTGAAGGAGACCGGAGCCGACCCGGACCGGGTCAACGTCAACGGCGGCGCCATCGCCCTCGGCCATCCCCTCGGCGCCACCGGCGTGAAGCTGATGACGACCCTGCTGCACGAACTGGAGCGCACCGGCGGCCGCTTCGGCCTGCAGACGATGTGCGAGGGCGGCGGCCAGGCCAACGTCACCATCATCGAACGGCTCTGAGAGCGCGACGGCAATTCGACGGCCGCCGGTCGTGGGTCCGCCGTACCGGCGGTCACGGGTTCGCCGGGTCGGCGGTCACGGTTCGCCGGGCCAGCGGTCACGGGTCCGCCGCACCGGCCGTCACGGGTTCGCCGGGTCGGCGGTCACGGTTCGCCGGGCCAGCGGTCACGGGTCCGCCGCACCGGCCGTCACGGGTCCGCCGGGTCGGCGGTCACGGGTCTGCCGGGTCGGCGGTCACGGGTCTGCCGGGTCGGCGGTCACGGGTCTGCCGGGTCGGCGGTCACGGGTTCGCCGGGCCAGCGGTCACGGGTCCGCCGCACCGGCCGTCACGGGTCCGCTGTATCGACGGGCCGGCCCGTCGCACCGACGGTGCGGTGCAGTGGAGGAGCGGCGCGGGGCGCCTGGGGCCCTGGAGCCTCGGTCCGCCACTGCGGTGGCCCTGAGCACCTGAGTTCCGGAGCCCCTGAGCACCTGAGTTGCGGAGCTCAGGAGCCCAGGTGGCCCCGGGCTCTCGGCTGCTGCCGGAACCGGGTGTGGGGCGGCATTGGCCGGTGTGCGTGCCCCGAACCGGCGACCCCGAACTCCTGAGCCAGGTGGCCCTGGGCTCTCGGCTGCCGCCGGCACCGGGTGCGGGCCGCACGGGCGGCATTGGCCGCTCTGCGCGTCCCGAAGGCACCAGCCCCCCCGAGGCTCTTGATCGTTCGCAGTCATGCGCGCATCGACGCACCGCCCTCCGCCAGCGCGCCGACGATGTCCCCGGCCTCCGCCATCACCCGTGTCACTAGCTCCGCGCAGGACGGCAGGTCCTCGATCACTCCCGCCACCTGGCCCGAGGCCATCACCCCGACGTCCGTGCGGCCCTCCACCATCGACGCCCGCAGCAGCATCGGCGTGTTCGCGGCGAGCAGCACCTGACTCCAGGCCAGGTCCTTGCCGTGTTTCAGGGTGCGTCCGTCGCGGATCATCCGGCGCCAGCTCGTGCCGGACAGCTTCCGGTAGCCCGCCGCCCGGCGCAGGGCCTGGAACAGGGCCCTCGCCCGGCCCGAGTGCTCCAGGGCGTCGACGAGTTCCGTGCGCAGCATGCGGTGCGGCAGGCCGTCGACGGCCGTGGTGACGGTGACGTCCTTGACCGTAGCCGCCAGGTATCTCGCCTTCACCGCGTCCGGGACGGTGGAGTCGGAGGTGAGCAGGAACCTGGTGCCCATGGCGACGCCCGCCGCCCCGTAGGCCAGGGCCGCCACCAGGCCCCGTCCGTCGAAGAAGCCGCCCGCCGCCACGACCGGTATCCGCACCGCGTCCACCACCTGGGGCAGGAGCACGGTCGTCGCGACCTCACCGGTGTGCCCGCCGCCCTCGCCGCCCTGCACGATCACCGCGTCCGCACCCCAGGCGGCGACCTTCTCGGCATGCCGGCGCGCACCGACGGACGGGATGACGACGACACCGGCCTCCTTCAGCTCGGTGATCAGCTCGCGGGACGGGGCGAGGGCGAAGGACGCCACCCGCACGCCCTCCTCGATCATGATGCGCACCCGGTCGCCGGCGTCCGCCGCGTCCGCCCGCAGGTTCACCCCGAACGGCTCTTGGGTACGGGACCTGACCTCGCGGACCGCCTCGCGCAGCCGGTCCGGCGTCATCGTCGCGGAGGCCAGGATGCCGAGCGCCCCCGCGTTCGCCGTCGCCGAGACCAGGCGCGGGCCCGCCACCCATCCCATCCCGGTCTGCACGATCGGATGCCGGACCCCGACCAGCCGGGTGAGCGCCGTCTCCATCAGATCACCGTCGGCGGGTCGGGGACCTCGCGCGAGCGGGTGCCGGCCGGGTCCAGAACCTCGCGGATCAGCCGTAGTTCGGTTTCGGTGGGCTCACGTGTGTACGGCACCTCGGCCCCGACGGCCAGATCGAAGCCGGTGGCCTCCCTGACCTGGTCCGGTGTGACCCCCGGGTGCAGCGAGGCCGGCCGCATCGAGTGGTCGGGGGTGGCGAAGTCGAAGACGCCGAGGTCGGAGACGACCCGCGCGAGGTGGTGGTAGCGGGCGCCGTCGGCATGGTCGTAGCCCACTCCGCACACCATGTCGACCTGCTCGACGAAGACCCGCCGGGAGTGCTTCGGGATCCAGTAACTCGTCGGATGGTTCAGCGTGTTGAGGGTGGCTCCGCGCACCCCGAGCAGTTGCCGTGTGGGCCTGCTCCAGTCGCCGACGCAGGAGATGTTCTGGTTGCCGAACCGGTCGATCTGGCTGGCGCCCATCATCACGTGCCGCCGGCCTCCGGCCGCCAGGGTCAGGTGCTGCCGGTACGGCAGCCAGCCCTCGACGGTGCCGTCCGGGCCGACGAGCAGCGCCTCGCCGTCGGTCAGCAGCAGGTCCGGCGCGAAGGTGAGCCGGGCGAGCCGCGCGCCGAGGGACGGGATCAGGCCCATGGGGCTCGCCAGGATCTCGCCCGCGCCGCGCCAGGCCTCGGCGCAGGCGATCACGCAGTACTCGGCGCGGGTGGGGGCGGGCACGGCGACGCGTGTCGCTTCGCTCATGACCGCTCCTCGTGCCAGGTCCGCACGGCCGCCCGATAGTCCTGCTCGTCCCCGTCGAGGAACCGGGCGGAGAACTCCGCCCAGGGGGTGCGGGCGTACAACTTCTGGAATGCCTCGTCCCGCGTGTAGTCCGGAGCGCAGGACGTGAAGTGCGCGCCGCCCGGGGTCTCCACCACGCCCGTCACGGTGTGGCGCCTGATCAGCAGGGTCTGCGGCGGCGCCTCCTTGGTCAGCTCGGCCGTGTCCACGATCCGCTCGCAGGAGACGTACGCCGTATCGGCCGCCTCGCAGAACAGGTCGTCGAAGTACGGGTCGGGGCCCAGATATTGGCCGTTGCCCTGCCGGTCCGCGCGGTTGACGTGCACCAGTGCCGCGTCCAGCCGCAGGGCGGGCACGGCGACGAACGTCTCCCCGTCCTCGTACGGTGAAGTCACCGTGCGCAGACCGGGGTTGACCCGCATGACGTCCGAACCGAGACCGGCCCGGACCGGCAGGAAGGGCAGGCGGTTCGCGGCGGCCCGCAGTCCCCACAGGAACATCGCCTCGTCGATCTCCATCAGCTCGAAGGCCCCGCGCTCGCGTGCCGCGCGGTAGTGGGGTTCGAGCGGAATCGAGTCGAGCGTGGCGAACGCGGCGACCAGCTTCCGGATCCGCCCGGCGGCGGCGAGCACACCGACGTCCGGGCCGCCGTACGACACGATCGTGAGATCGCTGATCCGCGACCTGAGCAGCGCTCTGACCAGGGCCATCGGTTTGCGGCGTGAGCCCCAGCCGCCGATGCCGAGGGTCATGCCGCTGTCCAGACGGGAGACGACCTCGTCGACGGTCATCGTCTTGTCACTCACCTACCCACCCTCCTTCCCGAGCTTCCCGAAGCCGGCGCGGACCCGGTCGGCCACCCCGCTGACACCCGCCTCGAAGGTGAAGCCCTGCTCGAAGCGGTAACTGCGGCGCACGTCCACCGGATCGATGCCGTTGATGGCGGCCTTGGCCAGCCGGATCAGCTCTCCGTCCTTGGCGGCGATCTCCCGGGCCGGCTCCAGCGCCGCGGCGCGCAACTCCGCACGCGGCACCACCCGCCACACCGAGCCGTGCGCGTGCAGCTCGGCGGCGGTGGCCGTGCGCGCGGTGTAGTACAGGGCGCGCATCAGGTGCTGCGGGACCAGCCGGGCCAGATGCGTGGCGGCGCCCAGCGCCCCCCGGTCCAGCTCGGGCAGGCCGAACGTGGCGTCCTCGCTCGCCACGATCATGTCCGCGTTGCCCACCAGACCGATGCCGCCGCCCAGGCAGAAACCCTGCACCGCCGCCACCACGGGGACCTCGCACTCGTACACCGCCGCGAAGGCCTCGAAGCAGCCGCGGTTGGCGCCGACCAGGGCGCCCTGCCCCTGCGCCTGTATCTCCTTGATGTCCACGCCCGCGTTGAAGCCGCGGCCCTCGGCGGCCAGCACCACACACCGGACGCCGGGGTCCCGGCCGGCCGCGCGCACGGCGTCGGCCAGCGCGAACCAGCCCCGCACCGGCAGCGCGTTCACCGGCGGGAAGTCGACCGTGACGACGGAAATCCCCTTTTCCGGGGACGAGGTGGAGACACCCATCGGCGCATCAGCTACCTTCCACTCAACTGCCTTTCCACCAAACATTTGTTAGGTGTGCCGGATTCGAAGCTAGCAGTCGCCGCAACCGAGCGGGAGGCCCTGTGGAAAACTCCGACGCCCCGCCACCGGACGGGTCGGACACCCCGCCGCTGAGCGGGTCCGACACCCCGCCGCTGAGCGGCAGGACCGTGCTCGTCACCGGCGGCACCCGAGGCGTTGGCGCCGGGATCGCCCGGGCCTTCGCCGAGGCCGGCGCCGACGTCGTCACCTGTGCCCGACGGCCACCCGAAGTCCCCGTCCCGGGCACCGAGTTCGTGCCCGTCGACCTGCGCGACCCCGCGGCCGTACGCGCCCTCCTCGGCGCCCTGCCCCGCCTCGACGTCCTCGTCAACAACGCGGGCGGCACCCCCTACCGGAGCCTGGGCGACGCGGACGCCGAACGGCACGCCCGGGTCGTCGAGCTGAACCTCCTCGCTCCGCTGACGGTCTCCCTCGCCGCCCACGAGCACCTCCGGCGGGCCCGGGGCGCCGTCGTCATGATCGGCAGCGTCAGCGGCAGCCGCCCCTCACCCGGCTCGGCGGCCTACGGAGCGGCCAAGGCCGGCCTCGAGCACCTGGCGCGCTCCATGGCCGTCGAATGGGCGCCGGAGATCCGCGTCAACACCCTGGTCGTCGGCATGGTCCGCACCGAACTGGCCCACCTCCACTACGGCGGCGAGGACGGCATCGAGGCCGTCTCCCGCACCGTGCCGCTCGGCCGCCTCGCCGCACCCGCCGACGTCGGCGCGGCCGCGGTGTTCCTCGCCTCCGACGCCGCCGCCTACATCACCGGGGCGAGCCTGCTCGTGCACGGCGGCGGGGAGCGGCCCGCGTTCCTGGACGCCGCGACCGCCAACAAGGAGAAGTGACCACAACAAGACGGGAAACGGGGCGAAGTGACCCCCCAGGAGAAGTGAAAGGAGCAGCGGGATGAGCGGAATCTGCGACGGACGGGTCGTCGTCGTCACCGGCGCCGGCCGCGGCCTCGGCCGGGCCCACGCACACGCCTTCGCCGCCGAGGGCGCCCGGCTCGTCGTCAACGACCTCGGCGTCGGCCTCGACGGCACACCGGGCCCCGACAGCCCGGCCGGCCTGGTCGCCGACGAGATCCGGGCGGCCGGCGGCGAGGCGGTGGCCCACGCCGGCGACATCGCCACCGACGCCGGGGCCGCGTCCCTGGTGACGACCGCCCTGGAGACCTACGGCCGTCTCGACACCCTCGTCAACAACGCGGGCTTCCTGCGCGACCGGATGCTCGTCAACCTCGACGAGGACGGCTGGAACGCCGTCCTGCGCGTCCACCTCACCGGCCACTTCCTGCCCCTGCGGCACGCCGCCGCACACTGGCGCGCCGAGACCAAGGCCGGCCGCACCCCGACCGCCCGGATCGTCAACACCAGCAGCGGAGCGGGCCTGCTGGGCTCGGTCGGACAGGGCAACTACAGCGCCGCGAAGGCCGGGATCGTCGCCCTGACCCTGGTCGCGGCGGCCGAACTCGGCCGCTACGGCGTCCAGGTCAACGCGATCGCCCCAGCGGCCAGGACCCGGATGACGGAAGGCGCGTTCGCCGACACCATGACCGCACCGGCGGCCGGCTTCGACGCGATGGCCCCGCAGAACGTCTCGCCCCTGGTCGTCTGGCTCGGCTCGCCCGCGAGTACGGGCGTCACCGGCCGCGTCTTCGAGACGGAGGGCGGCCGGATCACCGTCATGGAGGGCTGGCGCCGGGGCCCGACCGTCGACAGGAACACCCGGTGGGCCCCGTCCGAGGCGGGCGAGGCGGCACTGAAGCTGCTGGCGCGCGCTGAGATACCGGGGGCGGTGTACGGCGGGTGACCACACCCGGCAAGGCCCACACAAACGGGTGCCACGACCTACGTGTCGCACTCCAGCACCGTCCGGCACAGCCCGCACCGCGCCCGGACCCGCCCACGCACCGGCACCCTGATCCGCTGATGGCAGGTCGGGCAGGGAAAAGAGACGCGCAGCCGTCCGCCGTCGTCGGGACTGAAGGTGTAGGGCAGCCCGGGCTGCGACCCGGGCGCGTCGCGGCGGTCGCGGGCGTAGCGGCGGCGGCCCGCCCAGCCGGCCGCGGTCAGCGGCGGCTGCCGCTCGTCCAGGCGGGCCCGCTCCATGCCCTTGACGTACGCCGTGTAGGCCTGCGGACTGGTGAACCACACCGACGGGTCCTCACCGAAGACCAGCGACCGCTTGGCGAGGACGTAACCGAACTCCTCCGGCGTCAGATAGCCCAGCTTCTGCGACGAGGCCGCGTCCTCGCGGTACGCGTCGAGCAACAGCCAGCCCGCGCCCAGATACGTCGCCGCGGTGTCGGTGAGGATCTCGTTGTCGCGGGTGCCGGGAAAGGACAGATCCAGACGGTGCAGGTAGACGTGCATCACCTCGTGCGCGAGAGCCGCGCCGATGTCACGACGGTGGGTGCGGAAACGGTCGTTCAACTCGACGAAGTACTCGGGACCCGCGGCGAGTTCCACGTTCGCCGCGTACCGCATGTCACGGAAGCCGACGATCATGCGGGCGTCTGGCAGCCGGTAGTGGCGCACCAGCTCGCGAGCCACCCGCTGCACACCCGGGTACAGGTCGTCGGTGTCGCAGAACGCCACGTCGGCGGGCGCCACACTCGTCGCGAACGTCTGGACGGTGTCGTACGACAACCGCCTGTACAGCGCCGTGACGGCGGCCCGCACCGTCTCCAGGTGCGGAAATCCGTGCTCGACCGGTCCGTCGCTCGCCACGCCCCTACCCCCAAGACGCCGTGAACCCCGTTCCACTCTACGAGGCCTCGGGGCGGACGGTCCCGGCCCGATCCCACGCTGACACCCCGGACGCGAACCGCCCCGACCACCCGGCGGCGCGCCACGTAGGGTGGTCGCCCATGACCACCAGCAACACCGCGAGCGGTGACGTCGACCCCGCCGTCGGCCAGGAACTCGCCCGGCTCCGCGACAGCATCGACAACATCGACGCGGCCGTCGTCCACATGCTCGCCGAGCGCTTCAAGTGCACCCAGCAGGTCGGCCACCTCAAGGCGAGGCACCAGCTGCCGCCCGCCGACCCGGGCCGCGAGGCACGCCAGATCGCCCGCCTGCGCGCGCTGGCCGAAAGCGCCAAGCTGGACCCGGCGTTCGCTGAGAAGTTCCTGAATTTCATCATCGCCGAGGTGATCCACCACCACGAGCGCATCGCCGAGGACACCGGCAACGGCACGGCGACCCTCGCGAACTGACCTCGGCCGACGCCCCGAGGAGGTGACACACGGGCCCCTGCGGGGCATGCTGCGCTGTGCACTCCTTGTCTGCTGACGAACACTGACCGTCAGCTCCTCGGACATACGCTTGTTGTCCACGGGGAAGGGACGCCGGGCCATGCCGTCGGATGCCAGGATCCTCATCGTCGACGACCACGAGGACACGCTGTACGCGCTGGAGAGCGCACTGGCCCCACTGGGCTACCGGCTGGGCCGCGCCACCAGCGGCGACGAGGCGCTCAAACAGGTGCTGCGCGGCCAGGTCGGCCTCCTTCTGCTCGACGTGCGCATGCCCGGCGTCAGCGGCCTCGACGTGGTCCGCTACCTGCGGCGCCTGGAGCAGACCCAGCGCATCCCCGTCATCCTGCTCACCGGCTTCGGCGCCGACCACGGACTGACCTCCACCGCCTTCGGGCTCGGCGTCGCCGACCTCGTCATGAAACCCGTCGACCCGTGGGTGCTGCGCACCAAGGTCCGCTATCTCTTCGACGCCCACCAGCGCCACCTCGCCCTGGAGGCGGAGGTGCGCGAGCTGCGCGCCCTGGTCAAGGACCACGCCGAGGCACCGGAGCGCCCCGTCCGCCCCGCCCTGCCGCATCCCGACGCCCGTATGCCCACAGCGGGCCTGACGCCGAATTCCGGCGTGAGGGAAGCGCCCCAGGGGCGCACACCCGGGAGCCCGGACCGGACCCGGACATAGGCCGTGAACCGATCCGCCTCTGTGCGACGACACCGCCATCAGGCAGCATGTCCTGCATGTCCGTACTGACGCGCGACGAAGCGCAGAGCCGTGCCCGGCTCCTCGATGTCCACCGCTACACGATCGACCTCGACCTGACCACCGGCGACGAGACCTTCGACTCCCGCACGGTCATCCGGTTCAGCGTCATCGAGGACCACGACGCCACGGACACCTTCGTCGAGCTCAAGCCCGCCGAGCTGCGCTCCGTCACCCTCGACGGACAACCCCTCGACCCGGACGCCCTGGACGAGAACCGGCTGCCGCTGAAGAACCTCACCACCGGCGAGCACGAACTGCGCGTCGACGCGGCCATGCGCTACTCCCGCACCGGCGAGGGCATGCACCGCTTCTCCGACCCCTCCGACGGCGAGACCTACGTCTACACACAGCTGTTCATGGACGACGTGCAGCGCGTCTTCGCCGCCTTCGACCAGCCCGACCTCAAGGCCGTCTTCGACCTGTCCGTGCGGGCTCCCGAAGGCTGGACCGTCCTCGCCAACGGCATCACCGAGCCGCTCGGCGACGGCCGCTGGCAGGCCGCGACCACCCCGCTGATCTCCACCTACCTCGTCGCCGTCGCCGCCGGCCCCTGGCACTCCGTGCGCACCGAACACCGCGACCTGCCGTTCGGCATCCACTGCCGCCGCTCCCTGGCCCCCCACCTGGACGCGGACGCCGACGAGATCCTCGAGATCACCAAGCAGTGCTACGACCGCTACCACGAGAAGTTCGAGGAGCCCTACCCCTTCGACTCCTACGACCAGGCGTTCGTCCCCGAGTTCAACGCCGGCGCCATGGAGAACCCGGGCCTGGTCACCTTCCGCGACGAGTTCGTCTACCGCTCCGCCGTGACCGACACCGAGCGGCAGACCCGCGCCATGGTCATCGCCCACGAGATGGCCCACATGTGGTTCGGCGACCTGGTCACCCTGCGCTGGTGGGACGACATCT
Organism: Streptomyces sp. NBC_00289; assembly: GCF_041435115.1. Classification (NCBI taxonomy): domain Bacteria; kingdom Bacillati; phylum Actinomycetota; class Actinomycetes; order Kitasatosporales; family Streptomycetaceae; genus Streptomyces; species Streptomyces sp. NBC_00289. The sequence goes on from NZ_CP108046.1 coordinate 7,503,185, forward strand.
GGCTGAACGAGTCCTTCGCCGAGTACATGGGCTACCAGACCCTCACCGAGGCCACCCGCTTCACCGACACCTGGACCGACTTCGGTGTCGCCCGCAAGTCCTGGGGCTACGACGCCGACCAGCGCCCCTCCACCCACCCCGTCGCGCCCGAGAACGTCGACGACACCGCCTCCGCGCTCCTCAACTTCGACGGCATCTCCTACGCCAAGGGCGCCTCCGCGCTGCGCCAACTCGTCGCCTGGCTCGGCGAGAAGGACTTCCTGGCCGGCATCAACACGCACTTCGCCCGCCACAGGTTCGCCAACGCCACCCTCGCCGACTTCATCGACTCCCTCGCCGGCGCCACCGAACGCGACGTCCACGCCTGGGCCGACGCCTGGCTGCGCACCACCGGCGTCGACACCCTCACCCCGCGCGTGGCCCCCGCCGCCGACGGCACCTGCACCCTCACCGTCGACCGCACCGGCAGCCGCCCCCACCGCATCGCCGCGGGCCTCTACGACCTCGACGTCGCCGACCACGACCGCAACCTCGTCCTGCGCGAACGCCTCGACCTCGACATCCCGCAGCCCGCCCCCCAGCCCATCGGCAAGCGCCCGGCCCTGCTCCTCCTCAACGACGGCGACCTGACCTACGCCAAGGTCCGCTTCGACGCCGGCTCCTTCGAGACCGTCCGCGCCGCGCTCTCCGGCCTGCCCGAACCGCTCACCCGCGCGGTCGTCTGGAACGCCCTCCGGGACGCCGTCCGCGACGGCGGCGGCGACTCCGCGGGTACGACCGTGGAGCCCCCGCTCACCGCCGCCGCCTACCTGGAGGTCGCCCGCACCCACCTCCCGCGCGAGACGGACCTCGCCCTCGTCCAGGGCGTCCTCGCCTTCGCCACCACCCATGTCGCCGACCGCTACCTCGCCCCCGAGCAGCGTCCGGCCGCCCTCGCCACCCTCACCGCCCTGTGCCGCGACCTCATCCGCCGCACCGAGGACGGCGACAACCCCGGCCTGCGCCTGATCGCCGTACGCCATTTCATCGACGTCGCCGCCCACCCCGACACCATCGCCGCCTGGCTCGCCGACGGCACCGTGCCCGGCGGCCCCGAACTCGACCCCGAGCTGCGCTGGCGCGTCCTCGCCCGGCTCGCCGTCCTCGGCGCCACCGACGAGGCCGCCATCGCCGCCGAACTGGACCGCGACCCGAGCGCCACCGGCCAGGAAGGCGCCGCCCGCTGCCGGGCCGCGCTGCCCGACCCCGAGGCGAAGCGCGCGGCCTGGGAGGCGATGTTCGTCCGCGACGACCTGTCCAACTACCTGTTCACGGCCACCGCCCGGGGCTTCTGGCAGCCCGAACAGGCCGACCTCGTACGGGAGTACGTGCAGCGCTACTACGAGGACGCGGTCGCCGTCGCCGCCCGCCGCGGCCCCGCCATCGCCGACGCGGCCGGCCGGTGGGCCTTTCCCGCCCACGCCGTCGACACCGACACCCTGCGCCTCGGCGAGGAATGCCTGCGCGACGCCGACCCGATCCCGGCCCTGCGCCGCAAGCTCGTCGACCAACTCGACGACCTGGCACGGGCGTTGCGGGTCCGGGGCTCCCGCTGACGACCCGATGAGCCGACCGCCCTCCCCGGGGCTCCCGTAGCCGCCTGGGACGCGGTCCTCGTCGTGCGGACGCGGTCTTCGACGGGCGGACCCGGTCCTCGACGGGCGGACGCGGTCTTCGACGGGCGGACCCGGTCCTCGACGGGCGGACGCGGTCTTCGACGGGCGGACCCGGTTCTCGATGTGCAGACACGGTTTCCGGCCAGTGCGGCCGGGACCGTCGGTCGCGCGTGGTGGTCGACCGGTCCTCGCACCACGCGGCGGACTGGTCCCGAGCAGGGGGACGACCGGTCCCCGACTGCCTGGATGCTCCCGCGGCGCTCGCCCCCCGGCCCCTCCACGGGTCGGCTAGGAGTCGTCCGCGGGTGGGTGCCCGGAGTTCGCCAGGGTTCACTACGGCCTGCACGGCGTCCGTCCATCGGTGGGGCTGCCCCGGGGCCCGACCCGCGTCAGCCCGGGGCCCGTCCAGGGGCGTGCCCCGGGCCGTCCGCGGGTCGGCCCTGCCCGCCTGCGGGCCGGCCCGGGTCCCCCTCGGAGGGGCGCAGGCGTTCCGGGACGCTTCCACATGCTTTGCCCGCACCGACGTACCCCCTTCGAGTGCCGATCGTTGGACTTTCCGGGCGCGATGCCGCATCCACGTACAAGCTGGAAGCTCCCTCTGCCCGCGCCCCGGAGGACCTCATGAGCACGCCGCCCCTCGCCTCCGGCCCCGAAGGTGCCCTCGCCCTGCGGCCGTTGCTCGACACCGTCCTCGGCGCGCTGAGCGACGGCGCGCGGGCGCGCGGGGGACCGCTGCCCGCGGGGGGAGCGGAAGCGGTCGCCGCACGAGTCCGGAACGCGGTGGGAGACGTCCTGCCCGACGACGGCGATCCGGACGCCCTCTACGACCTGGTCCGCGCGCTCGCCGAGGGCGCCGCCGATCCGGCGGACCCGCTGTGCGCCGCCCACCTGCACTGCCCGCCCCTCGCCGTCGCCACCGCCGCCGACCTAGCTGCCTCCGTGCTGAACCCGTCCCTCGACTCCTGGGACCAGGCCCCGGCCGCCTCCGCCCTGGAAGCGCTGGTGACCCGCGCCCTCGCCCGGGAGACGGGCGCGGCGGACGCCGTCGTCACCACCGGCGGCACCGAGTCCAACCAACTCGCCCTGCTGCTGGCCCGCGAGACGCACGGAGCCGGCGTCCGCCTCGTCCACGGCGCGGGCGCCCACCACTCGCTGCCCCGCGCCGCCTGGATGCTCGGGCTGCCCGACCCCGTCGTCGTCCCCGCCCCCGCCGGCACCCTCGACCCCGCCGCCCTCGACGAAGCCCTCACCACGCTTCCGGGCCCCCTGCTGGTCGCCGCCACCGCGGGCACCACCGACGCCGGCCTCATCGACCCGCTGCCCGAGATCGCCGCCCGGTGCGCGGCCCACGGCGCCCGGCTGCACGTCGACGCCGCCTACGGCGGAGGCCTCCTCTTCAGCGAACGGCACCGCGGCAGGCTCGCCGGCCTCGAAGCCGCCGACACCGTCACCCTCGACCTGCACAAACTCGGCTGGCAGCCGATCGCCGCCGGCCTCCTCACCGTCCGCGACGCCCGTGACCTCGCCGCACTGGGGCAGCGCGCCGACTACCTCAACGCCGACGACGACACCGAGGCCGGCCTGCCCGACCTGCTCGGCCGCTCCCTGCGCACCACCCGCCGCGCCGACATCCTCAAGATCGCCGTCACGCTGCGCACCCTCGGCCGCGGCGGCCTCGGCCGGCTCGTCGACCAGGTCTGCGACCACGCCCACGAGTTCGCCACCCTCGTCCAGGACCACCCCCGCTTCGAACTCCACGCGCCGCCCACCATCAGCACGGTCCTCTTCCGGCCGGTCGACGCCTCCGACGACGCCGTCGCCGCCGTACGCCGCACCCTGCTCACCGGCGGCCGCGCCGTCCTCGGCCGGGCCCGAATCGACGGGCGGCTCTGGCTCAAGGCCACCCTCCTCAACCCCCACACCCGGCCCGACGACCTGGCCGCCCTCCTGAACCTGGTGGAAGGACACACCCCCCGATGAGCCACCCCCCGGCCCCCAACCCCCCACGCCACCAGCCCGACGCGCCCCGCGACCTGGTCGGCATCGGCATCGGACCGTTCAACCTCTCCCTCGCCGCCCTCGCCCACCCCCTCACCGGACTCGACACCGTCTTCTACGAACAGCGCCCCGCCTTCGACTGGCACCCCGGCCTCCTCATCGACGGTGCCACCATCCAAGTCCCCTTCCTCGCCGACCTGGTGACCCTCGTCGACCCCGCCAGCCCCTGGTCGTTCCTCAGCCACCTCAAGGCCCGCGACCGCCTGTTCCCCTTCTACTTCGGCGAGCGCTTCCACATCCGGCGCGCCGAGTACGACGCCTACTGCCGCTGGGTGTCCGAGCAACTGCCCGGACTGCACTTCTCTCACCAGGTGGACGCCGTCCGCTGGAATCCCGAACGCGACGTCTTCGAGGTCGACTTCACGCAGCTCGACTCCGACGGGGAGGCCGAGGCCCTCGGCCGCACGTACACCAGGAACGTCGTCCTCGGCATCGGCACCGAACCCCATGTGCCCGAGCCCCTCAAGCCCCTGGTCGAGGCGCCCGCCGTGCCGGTCGTCCACGCCTCGGACTACCTCGCCCACCGTGACACGTTCCTCGCCGCCGAACACGTCACCGTCATCGGCTCGGGACAGTCCGGCGCCGAGGTCTTCCTCGACCTGCTGCGTTCCCGCCCCGCCGGCCGCGAGAGGCTCCACTGGCTCAGCCGCACCGAGGCGTTCGCGCCCATGGAGTACTCCAAGCTCGGACTCGAGCACTTCACCCCCGACTACACGCGCTACTTCCACGCCCTCGCCGAACCCGTCCGCGACCGCCTCGTCGCCTCGCAGTGGCAGCTCCACAAGGGCATCGACGCCGACACCCTCGCCGCCATCCACGACGAGCTCTACCACCGCACCCTGAACGGCGGCTGGCCCGACGCGGTCCTGAACCCCGGCGTCCGCGTCCGCACCGCCGGCCGTATCGCCACCACCAGGGTCGAGCTGCATCTCGAACACGTCCAGCAGAACACCCGCTCCCGCCTCACCACCGACGCCGTCGTCCTCGCCACCGGCTACCGCGAACGCCCCCTGGACCGCATCCTCGCCGGACTCGACCCCTACGTGCGCCGCGACAGCCGCGAACGTCCGCGCGTCGACGAGCAGTTCCGCCTCCTCCTCGACCCGTCCGTCTCGGCCACCGGCTGCCATGTCTACGTCCAGAACGCCGAACGGCACACCCACGGCATCGGCACCCCCGACCTCGGTCTCGCCGCCTGGCGCAGCGCCACCATCCTCAACTCCCTGACAGGCAGGGAGACCTACCCACTGCCCACGCGCACCGCCTTCACCGCCTTCGGGCTGCAACAGCAGCCCCACATCCCGTCCGCCCGGCGCGCGACACCAGCCCTCACGCCCCTGGCCGAGGGCCGCTGAGAGAAGCCGCGGGACCCTTCCCGCGGCACCTCTTCCCTTTCAGGCGTCACACACCTGTGCGCTATTCCGTGCCATCACTCCGGTAACAGCCACGGCGAACGCCAGAACGATCCTGAAAAGAAAAAACGAGGAAGGGGCGCAAAAAAGGCCGCCAGAATATGCCATACCCCTCCCTCGTACCCGCAGCGCCCTGATACCGTCCCGGCATGTCGCTGCAACGGGGGCGTCTGAGCTGGGCGATATTTCTTTTCGGGGGAATTTTCCTCGTGATCTATTTCCCCGCGGACGATCTTTTCTTTCGCCTGGTAATCGATCTGCTGGTCATGGTGGCCACGGGAATACTGTTCCTGGCGATACGTATGTGGACCCACCAGTCACCAGCACTTCCGGCGCCGTTATCGGTGCCCGTGTCGTCCTACGGGGGCGCGGGCATCTACGGAGGCACCGGAACCCACGGGGGCGCGGACACCCACAGGTCCGCCGGGGCACACGCGGGTGCGCCCGCCATCGCGGACAGCGGGCGGCCGGAACACGGGAACACGTGGCCCGCCTCGCCCCGGCACGACGCCCTGCTCGTGGCCGACGGCCCACACCGGCCCCCGCCCACAGCACCCACCGCCGCCGGCGCCCGCACCTCGGCAACCGCCCCGGCCCCGGTCGCGGCCGATGAGTCCGTACCGCGCTTCGGGGCGGGCTCCAAGGCCCAGCGTTTCCCCTGGCTGCTGCCGGTCAGGCCGGCCGCCTCCGGCGTCGCAGCCGACGAGGCACACCTCGGCGACCTCGCCGTACGAGCCGCCTCGCTCGTCGGCCCGGGACACCGCTGCCAGGAACCGGCCACCGCCCGCCAGGACGCCTACCGCCTGGCCCGCGACGCGACGGGCGACCACCTGCTGCTGGCCGTCGCCGACGGCGTCTCCAGCAGCGCCCACGCCGAACTCGGCGCCGCCGTCGCGGCCGGCACCGCCGTCAACCACCTCAGACGCCGCCTCGACGAGCCCGACGGCGCGGCACGACTCTCGGCGACGGAACTCTTCGAGGAAACCGCCACGGCGATGCGCCGGGAGGCCACGCGACGCGGACTGGACCCCTCCGACGTGTGCGCGGTCCTGTTCACCGCGGTGATCCCCGCCCGCCCGGCGCCGACCGGCGAGCGCACCATGTGGGCCGCCTGGCTCGGCGACGCCTCCCTCTGGCGGCTCGAGGACGAACGCTGGCGCTACGCCGCCGGCGACCGCAAGGGGGCGACCGCCGGCTACGACTCCAACGCCGTGACCCACACCCTCCCCGCCGACCCGCACGCGGCCCGCGAGACCAGGCTCGCCCTGCGCGCCGGTGACGTGATCTCGCTGGTGTCCGACGGGGTCGGCGACGGTCTCGCCACCATCGAGGAACTCAACGCCTACCTGGCCGGCCGCTGGCAGCGGCCGCTGCCCATCGCCGCGTACCTCAACGACGTCGGCTTCGACGCCGAACGGTTCCTGGACGACCGTACGTCGGTGACCGTCTGGATCGCCCCCGACAACCGGCCCCGGCCGCCCGGCGGACCGGCTGGTGAGTGGACCGGACCGGCCGGCGGATCGCCCGAACCGGCCGGCGAGTGGACCGGACCGGCCGGCGGATCGCCCGGACCGGTCGGCGAGTGGAGCGGCGGTCTGAACGGGTGGCCGACATGACCGCGGACCCGTCCGCGTGGGCCCTGCCGCCGGTGACTCCGCTGGCCGCACTGGGCACGCTCGGCGAACAGATCGCCACGAACAACGGCCAGAGCTCCGAGGTGACCCGCCTCAGCGGCCACGGCACCGGCCCCGACCTGCTGTTCAAGCGCTACAAGAAGCCTCTGGACGACACGGACGCGCTCCGCCTGGACCGGCTCGTCGCCTTCGGCCGCTCGGACGCCGCCGGGGGACGCCCGGCCCGTGAGGTGCTGCTCAGCCGTACCTCGTGGCCCGTCGCCCGGATCACCGACGCCACCTCCGCCACCGTCGGCTGCCTCATCCCCATGGCGCCGGAAGGCTTCCGCTCACCCGGCGGCGGGTTCCGCGAGATCGACACGCTGGCCCGCCCCGACCGGCGGATGGCCCGCGACGGCACTCCGCCCCCGACGCCCGCACAACGGACAGCCGCCTGCCGCTGCCTGGTCGGCATCGCCGCCGCACTCGAACAGCGCAGGCTCGTGTACTCCGACTGGAACTACGCCAACGCCTTCTGGAACCCGTCCGACTACTCCGTCTACCTCATCGACATGGACGGATGCGCGCAGAACACGGGCGCCGACATATACCAGCCCGGCTGGGAGGACCCGCGCGCCCGGCCGGGCATGCCCGCCGACCCGTCCACCGACCGCTACCGGGTCGCCCTGCTGACCGCGCGCTGCCTGACGGGCACCCGCAACCTCGCGGAAGTACTGCACACCCTCGACGACCCGCCCCCCGGCGTCCCGCCCGACGTGGCGCGACTGCTGCTCGACATGCTCTGGGCCGCCGACCGCGAGACCAGGCCGCGCACCGCCGCCCTGCTCGCCGCCCTGAACGACGGCCCCGTCGTCCGCTTCGCCGTCACCCGTGCCGCGCTTCCCGCCCGGCCCGCGGCCGCGCGCAGCGAGACGACGCAGCCCCTGCAGTCGGCCCTGACCCGGCCCGCCGGCCTCGCCAAGCCCACCGTGCCGCCTCCGCCCATGGTGCCGCCCGTGCCGCCGCTGGACCCCCGGACCAAGGCCTGGGCGCTCGTGGCGCTGCTCGTGGCCGTCGCGCTGCTCGTCCTCCTCGTGGCGGTCAAGGCCTGACAGCGGGACGGACGTACAGGGCAGCCGAGGACGCTCCGCGGGCCGGGCTCCGGGACGGCGGGCCCGGGCCCGCCGTCCCGGAGCCCGGCCCGCGGCTCAGGGTTCCGGAGTTCCGGAGTCCGGATTCCGAAGTTCCGGAGCAAAAAGCCACACCGCTTCGAACACCGAAAGAGGAACACCGTGAACATGTACGACGACGCGGTACCCGGCCAGGACGCCAACGTCTACCACCTGCGGCAGAAATGCCTGCCGACCTACCTCGTGATCGACGCGTCGAGTTCGATGCAACCGCACCAGAACACCCTCAACCAGACCCTCACCCAACTGCACGCCACCATTTCCGAAAGCCCTCGGGTATCGGAATTCGCTCACATGTCTTTGATCGCTTTCTCGACGGACGCACACCTGATCATCGAGATGACCGATCTCGATCGGATTCAGGCGATGCCGGAAGTCGTGTGCAACGGGCTCACCAACTACTCCGCCGCCTTCGACCTCGTACGCAGCCGTATCGAAACAGACGTCGACGACCTGCGCAGCATGGGCATGGCCGTACTGCGCCCCGTCATGTTCCTCCTCACCGACGGCGCCCCCACCGACAAGGGCTGGCACGACGCGTTCCGGCGACTCGTCAACCGCTCCTGGCCGCGCTACCCGCACGTCATCAGCTACGGCTTCGGCGCGGCCAACCCGGACGTCCTCGGCAAGGTCGCCACCAAGGCCGCCTTCCTCGCCGAGGCCGGAACCGACCAGGACCACGCCCTGCTCCAGGCACTCGGCAGCCTGCTCAACTCGCTCGTCGCCTCCTCACGCGCGGGCGAGATGCAGATCCCCCGCTCCGCCCCCGGCTTCACCGAACAGCCGGTCAGCGACGAGTACCTGACCGTCTCCGCCGAGTACATGGACTGACCGCCATGACCGCCCGCCACACCGCCGCCGCCCACAACCGGCTGCTGATCACCGCCACCGCCCTGGTCGCGGCAGCCGCCCTGTTACGCCTCGTCTCTCCCGACGCCGACGCCGACGCGGCACCCGGCCCGGACGACAAGCCGTCGCACAGCAGCGCCCCGGCAAAAGCCACCCGTACCGCGAAACCCGGCCACTCCGCGAAATCGACCCCGGACAAACCGACGGACGACCGGCCGAAGAGCCCCACCCACAAGGACTCCGCACACGACCCGGCACCCGGCGCGTCCCTCCCACGGCCCGTCACCACGACGGCCCACCCGCAACAACCCACCCACAACGTCCGGCTGCCGGACAACCCCGCGCCCCCCGACAACCCCGAAGACTGACCCGCCCCGACGCCACCTGACCCGATCAGACAGACCCAATCGACCGACCCGACCCAACCCGACCCGACCCACCGCACGCCCCGCGTGCCGAGCGAAGACAGACGACCATGACCCTTCCGACCCTGCACTGCCCCCGCTGCGGAACCGCCAACGACCGCAACTACACCACCTGCCACCACTGCGGCGCCGTACGCGTCTTCGACCCCCTCGCCACAGCCGCCCAGACCACGACCAAACCTCCGCCCACCGCACACGCCCGGCCCCCCACACCCCCCTACGCCCCACCACCCACCCTCACCGCGCACCCCACCCTCACCACACACCCCACCGTCCCCGCACCACCCGTCCCCTCCGGCGTCCCCCCGGCCGCCGCCCCCCGCTTCGCCCGCGACGTCACCCGGTACCTGTGCACCGCCGTCCACACCGACACCAAGTTCGCCCGCCACGTCGTCGAACAGATCCTGGAAGAACCCCGGCGAGCCGTCGCCTCCTCACCCGGCGTCGACCTCGGCTGCGTCCTGCGCCACGCACTGGCCGCCCGCCGCCGCCAGGTACGCCGCGACATCATCCTCGCCCTGCTGCTCCTCGTCGTACTGATCACCCTGCCGATCACCTTCGGCGCGACCCTCGTCCTCGGCTTCCTCGCGGCCTGGGTTATCGTCGCCGTCGAATCGCTCACCGTGCACTACGGCGTCGTCGCCGGACAGCTCAAACGTGAGAACTTCGCCCCCAGCCAGGCCCCCCAGCCCCTCAGCGTCGAAAACCGGCGGCGCATCGAGGCCATCGAGCGACGCGACCGAGGCAACGTCGTCGTGTTCTCCCTCTACGCACCCTTCATCGGATACGGACAGGCCACCGGCACCTGGTCGTTCGCCCTCGACACCGCCCGCCCCGAAGAAGGCAAACAGGTCATCCCCTTCACCGTCCACGAACTCAACGACCACCTCGCCACCCGCGTCGGCGACCTGAAACTCCCCGGCGTCCACGTCGAGAACCTCCTGCTCGTCAACGGCGCCGACCTCCTCTACGGCGTCGACGACCGCACCCGCGACGAACTCCTGACCGACACCGCCGGACCCCCCAGCGAAAAGGTCTCACCCCACCTCATGCACGACCTGCGCGAGGACGGCAAAGGCCGCGCCCGCCCCTACCTGGCCATCCGCGTCACCGGCTGGAGCGGAGAACTCGCCACCACACTCTTCCTGCGCTGCGCACTGCTGTCCGACCGCAAAATGCTCTTCATCGAAGGCAGCAGCTCCCTCCTCGCCCCCGTCCGCGAGCCCTACCGCATCGCCGACCAACTCCTCGACTCGCCCACCCTCCGCCAATGGTGGGCCCTCGTCCGCAACGCGGGACGCCGCGCACCGGGCCTGCTCATCGGCTCCCCCTTCTCCGTGATCGCCGGCCTCTTCTCACCCCTCATCGAACACCGCAAACAACGCCGCCAGGCACGGGAGATCCGACACCGCACCTTCAACTACGGCGCCTCCTTCAGCATCAGAGACGCGGCGAGCGACCAGCTCTACTACCGCTACTTCCAGCAACTCGACCGCGAGCTGTACGCCAAAACGGTCGAACACCGCGTACTCGACGCGCTGGTGGAGTTCATGGAGGACCACAACATCGACCCCAGCGAACTCATCCAACGCCAGACCACCATCAACAACACCGGCCTGTACGCCGCCGGAAACATGACCCTCAACGGCTCCGCCGTCGGCGTCGGCGGCAGCATGGCCGGAGTCTTCCGCCGCGGCCAGACAGCAGGCACCCCCGCCCGCGGCCCCGCGGGACCGTCCGCCGGCGCCTCAGCCGGAACACCCGCCACCAGAGGAAGGTGACACCATGTCAGCAGGCATGGGCAGAAACAGCGGCATCCACGCGGGCGGCGACCTCCGCATCGACCGCAGCGCCGTCGCCCTCGACCACTCCACCGCCACCACCGGCCACCCCACCGACACCGACCGAGAAACCGCCATCACCGAACTGCGCACCGCCACACGGCTGTTGCTCGAACAACTCCGCACAGACCAAAGCCGCTACGAAGACGGCGCGGAACTCGTCGACGCCGCCGAACACCTCGAAGCCGAACTCGTCCGCGACACACCACGCCGCAACATCCTGCTGCGCTGGCTCGGCTTCATCGCCCCCGGGGTACAGGCCACGGCCGCCATCGCGGCCGACGTCGCAGCCATCCAGAACAACGTCACCACCCTGCTGTGACAACCGAGGGCCGGCGGCACACCGCCGCCGGCCCTCCCACCCCGCACCCCTAGAAGACCGGCACACCATCCCGCGTGAGCTTCCAGTCCACCGACGCGAAGTCCGCCGGATCCAGCACACCCTTCGCCGTCGCCCACTCCGAAATCCGCGTACGGATCTCCGTCGACTCCGACCACAGCTCCTGCGCCGACGCCACATGCGGGAACGCGCCGCCACCATTGGCCCGGTAGTTGTTCACCGCCAGCACGAACTGCTGCGCATCGTCCAACGGCGCCCCGTTGAACGTCAGGTTCCTGATCCGCGAACCCGCCGCCTGCGCGATGTCGATCTCGTACGCCAGACCCGACACGTAGTCGTAGTTGTAGTCCGGACGCCCCGCCGCGTTCGTCAGCTTCTCCGTGTCGACCACCGCGCCCGCCGCCGTCTGCACGAAGTACTGCGCCGAGTACTCCAGGTACGCCCGCACCTGCGCACCCGTCATCAACTTCGCCACCAGCGTGTTGTCGTAGACATACAGGCTGGACAGGTCCCGGATCGTCACCGCGCCGGCCGGGATCTCCGACGTCCGCGAGAACGGCGACGCCTGCGCGATGACGGGCAGCGAGGCGTACGACGTACCGGCCAGAGCCGCCTTGACGACGTCCTCCTGCACCTTCGTGATCAGATCGATGATCGGCGCGTCCTTGTACCGCGCCTCGACCGTCGTCAGCGTCTCCGTCGCCGAACCCACCACCTGGTTGACGTACGCCACGACCTTCGCGTGCTCGTCACCCAGCAGCTTCGTGATCTTCGGGTCGTCCGCGACCGTGTTGGAGTTCAGCACCTTCGAAGCGACGGACTCGACCGCCCACCGCCCCTTCTCGAACACCAGCTCCACATCGAACACCGACAGCCGCTCCGCATACGCCAACGGCTCCGACAACACGACCGTCCTCCCGGTCTTCGCGTTGACGACCTTCAGCTCCGGAATCTCCACATGCGCGTGACCCACCAGCACCGCGTCGATGTCCGGCACCTGCTGCGCCACCAACGCCGCCGAGTTCTCCACATACGGCAACTGGTCACCGTACGACGACGTACCCGACGAACCCGAGTGCGCCGACACGATCACCACGTCCGCACCCAGCGACTTCAGCTTCGGCACCCACTTCGCCGCCTGCTCCTCCAGCCCCGGGAACGCCAGCTTGCCCTGCACATACGCCTTGTCCCAGATCGCGATACCCGGGTTCGTCAGACCCAGCACCGCCACCTTCACCGGCGGAGCACCCTTCACACAGAACGTCTTGATCACATACGGCTGGAACGCCGGCCTCAGCGTCTTCGCGTCCACCGCGTTCGCCCCGAGCAGCGGGAACCGCAACTGCGACTCGAACTTCCGCAGCGTCTCGATGCCGTAGTTGAACTCGTGGTTGCCCAGCGCCGCCGCGTCGTACCCGATCGCGTTCATCGCCTGCGCCATCGGATGCACCGGACCGCCCTTGGCGGTGATCGGGTCCACCTTCGCGTAGTAGTACGTCAGCGGAGTGCCCTGGATCGTGTCGCCGGCGTCCAGCAGCAGCGTGTTCTCGCGCCCCTTCTCCTCGCGGATCCGGTTCACCAGGGTCGAGATGCGCGACAGCCCCTGCGCGTTGCCCGCGGCGTCCTTGTACTCCGCGTCCTTGAAGTAGTCCCAGTTGAAGACATGACCGTGCAGATCGGTCGTGCCCATCACCGTCAGCGAGTACCGCTTCGCGGGCTTCTTCGCCGCCTCCGCGGCCTCGGCGGCCGGCGCCGCCGCGGCACTGGCCAGCGCGACCCCCGCCCCGGTCGCGGCGGACTTCTTCAGGAACTTCCGGCGGTTCAACGGCATGTCTGCTTCTCCTGGGGAAAGGTCAACGACGCGCGTAGATTCTGACCCGCACAGGACAGACGGCAACAGGTCCACGAGGTTGCGATCTGATGACCTAACCCGCCATCAGCAGGGCTCCAACCAGGTAAGACGTGACAGAGTGGGACGTATGGCCACGCCTTCCACGGAAGACCCCCAGCCCGCCGTCCCCTACGGCACCCCCGACGCACCCCGCATCGCCGTCCGCGGCGAAGCACACCTCGAAGTCGACCCCGAAATCGCCCGCATCGGCATCACCGTCGCCTCCCGAGGCAAAGACCGCCGCACCGCACTCGACGACCTCACCCGCCGCAACACCACCGCCCTCGACCTCATCAAGACCTACGGCAACGCGGTCGAACGCCTCGAAACCGGCGCCTTCTCCATCACCCCCGAACTCAAAGAACGCGGCCGCGGCGAACGCGTCCACGCCCACCACGGCCACGTCCACATCACCGCCGAACTCACCGACTTCACCGCACTCGGCGAACTCACCACCCGCCTCGCCGACCTCGAACTCACCCGCGTCGACGGACCCTGGTGGGCCCTGCGCCCCGACTCACCCGCCCACCGCACAGCCCGCCAACAAGCCGTCCGCGAAGCCGTCCAACGCGCCCGGGAATACGCCGACGCACTCGGGACCACACTCGCGGCCCTCGTCGAACTCGCCGACATCGGCGCCGAAGCCCCCCAGCCCTACCCCGCAGCCCCCGCCGGCCGCATGCGCTCCATGGCCCGCGCCGCAGCCACCGAGGACATCGCGGCGGCCCTCGACCTCGAACCCCAACGCCAACACGTCCACGCCCAGGTCAACGCCCGCTTCACCATGGCACCACCACAACTGTGACGGCTGAGAGCCCACGACTGACGGCTGACCGCCAACGGTGAAAGGATTCGGCTATCGAATAAGAAGTCGAATTCTCGTCCGCCCCACCCACCGCGAAAACGGAATGCTCATCCGAGCACCCCGGCGCGCAATGCAACACTTGTCAACAATGCTTCACCCAAAGGTTGTTGAGTAGTCATTCCCCACCAATTCACTACCCGCCGGTAAGTCTTAGGCTCGAACCATGCGCCGAGCAAAGATCGTCTGTACCCTGGGCCCCGCCACCGACTCGTACGACCAGATCAAAGCACTGGTCGACGCCGGAATGGACGTCGCCCGCCTCAACCTCAGCCACGGCACCCACGCCGAACACGAGGAGCGCTACCAACACGTACGCAAGGCCTCCGACGAAACCGGCCGCAGCGTCGGAATCCTCGCCGACCTTCAAGGCCCGAAGATCCGCCTCGGCCACTTCACCGAAGGCCCCGTACTCCTCGAACGCGGCGACACCTTCACCATCACCGTCGAAGAAGGCATCGAAGGCGACCGCCAACAATGCGGAACGACGTACGCCGGCCTCGCAGCCGACGTCACCACCGGCGAACGCATCCTCGTCGACGACGGCAAGGTCTGCCTCGAAGTCACCGAGATCGACGGACCACGAGTCCACACACGCGTCATCGAAGGCGGCGTGATCTCCGACCACAAAGGCCTCAACCTCCCCGGCGTCGCCGTCTCCGTCCCCGCCCTCTCCAAAAAGGACGAAGAAGACCTGCGCTGGGCACTCCGCACCGGCTGCGACGTCATCGCCCTCTCCTTCGTCCGCAACGGCAGAGACATCCTGGACGTCCACCGGATCATGGACGACGAAGGCCACCGACTGCCCGTCATCGCCAAGGTCGAGAAACCCCAGGCCGTCCAGAACATCGACGACATCGTCGCCGCCTTCGACGGCATCATGGTCGCCCGAGGCGACCTCGGCGTCGAAATGCCACTGGAGCAGGTCCCCCTCGTCCAGAAGCGCGCGATCAAACTGGCGAAACGCAACGCCAAACCCGTCATCGTCGCCACCCAGATGCTCGACTCGATGATCGAGAACTCCCGCCCCACCAGGGCAGAGGCCAGCGACGTCGCCAACGCGGTCATCGACGGCACCGACGCGGTCATGCTCTCCGGCGAGACGAGCGTGGGCAAATACGCCGTCCAGACCGTCCTCACCATGGCGAAGATCGTGGAAGCCGCGGAGGAGGACATCCTCGCCAAAGGCCTCCCCGACCTGACGGAAAGCAACAAACCCCGCACCCAGGGCGGCGCCATCGCCCGCGCCGCAGCCGAACTGGGCGACTTCCTCGGCGCCAGATTCCTCGTCGCCTTCACCCAGTCCGGCGACACCGTCCGCCGCCTCTCCCGCTACCGCTCCCCGATCCCCCTCCTCGCCTTCACCCCCGTCCAGGCCACCCGCTCCCAGCTCAGCCTCACCTGGGGAGTGGAGACCTTCCTCGGCCCGCACGTGGACTCCACGGACGCGATGGTCGACCAGGTGGACGAGCTGCTGCTGAAGTACGGCCGCTGCGAGCGGGGCGA
This sequence comes from Streptomyces sp. NBC_00289, assembly GCF_041435115.1. Lineage (NCBI taxonomy): Bacteria > Bacillati > Actinomycetota > Actinomycetes > Kitasatosporales > Streptomycetaceae > Streptomyces > Streptomyces sp. NBC_00289. Next base: position 7,518,827 of record NZ_CP108046.1, read on the forward strand.
CATCGTCGTCATCACGGCCGGCTCACCCCCCGGAGTCTCGGGCTCGACGAACCTGGTCCGCGTCCACCACGTGGGCGAGGACGACAGCCCCAAGTAATCAGTACTTGGGGCCTACGTGGGCGTCGAGCAGGGCGACGGAGGCTTTGCGGGCGATTGAGACGTTGAACGGGTCGCTGCCGCGAGCGAGAGTGGTCCACTCGACGCCGACCTTGTCGAGAGTGTCCGTGAAGAGCTTCCGGATGTCGTCTGACTTGTTGGCGAAGAAGTACCGAGGGTATTCGTAGCGCTTGCGCTCCCCGGCGACGAGGCGAGTCGTCCAGTTGATGATGCGGCAGCCGTCAGAGTGGATGAGACCGCGGATGAATTCCCAGGGGTGAGCGTCGACGATCTCCTGCTGCCAGGATTCCAGGATGATCGGGCGCTCGTGCTTCTTGCCAGGACCGTGCTGGGGAAACATGCAGAGCAGGTGCTTCGAGTAGACCTTCACGTTGCTGCAGCCGGTTCTGCGGACGCGGCACACGGAATTGTCCGGAAAAACCGTACGCATGGCTTTTTCGCAGTCGTCCATGAGGCCGGTCCATGACTCGGTGCACGTGATCATGAGGTTGGGTACGCGGTGCTCGGAGTAGTGGCTGACGTGGCCATCGCCCAGATAGAGGCCAAAGAGGTAGCTGTAGGCCGACTCGTCGAGCTTTCGGCCATCGCATCGGGGGCATTTGGCCTCGTGCCTACCCGGGCACTCGTTCCGCCTCGCCCGGTCCAGATGCTTCCAATAGCCGATCGTTCCGAGAGGGACGTTGAGGCTTCGGGCCACGTCCGCGTTCTTGGCGCCGTCCCGGAGAAGAGCGAGTGCCCTTTGTCGTACTTGAGTGCCATGGAAGTTCATGCGACCACTCTGCGTCACTGTATGTAACCGAGTGCAGTGAAAAGCGGAGGTTCACGAGAACGTGCCCCTCCGCTTCAAAAAATGTGCCGGGTATGGGATTCGAACCCACACGTCCTTTCGGACAGAGGTGTTTGAGACCTCCGCGTCAACCAGTTGCGCCAACCCGGCTGGCCAACCCGAGAGGAGTGTACCGGGTGACCATGTCGAGGTGCAGCTAGGTAGGCTCTTGTCAGCAGTACCCGCCCCTGAACGAGGAGCCCCCGTGACCGCCCCCGAGTCGCCCCAGCCCGTAGACGCGCCCGACGACGACAAGTCGCACGTGCCTCCGCTGACGACCCGTGTCGTCATCGCCGAGGACGAGGCCCTGATCCGGCTCGACCTCAAAGAGATGCTGGAGGAGGAGGGCTACAGCGTCGTCGGCGAGGCCGGTGACGGTGAAGCGGCCGTCGAGCTGGCCCGTGAGCACAAGCCCGACCTGGTGATCCTCGACGTGAAGATGCCGAAGCTGGACGGCATCTCGGCGGCCGAGAAGATCGCCGAGGAGCGTATCGCCCCGGTGCTGATGCTGACCGCCTTCTCGCAGCGCGACCTGGTCGAGCGGGCGAGGGACGCCGGTGCGATGGCGTATCTGGTGAAGCCGTTCAGCAAGAGTGATGTCGTGCCGGCGATCGAGATGGCCGTCTCGCGGTTCACGGAGCTGCGGGAGCTGGAGAACGAGGTCGCGGACCTCACCCTGCGGCTGGAGACGCGCAAGCTGGTGGACCGGGCGAAGTCGATTCTGCAGACGGAGTACGGGCTGACGGAGCCGGCCGCGTTCCGGTGGATCCAGAAGACGTCGATGGATCGTCGTATGTCGATGCAGCAGGTCGCCGAGGCGGTCATCCAGGACGCCGACGAGAAGAAGGCGTCCAAGGGCTGATCGCAGCCCCGCCTACGTGACGAACGAGGCCCGCGCCCCTGGGATCAGGGGCGCGGGCCTCGTCGTGTGCCGTGGTGGGGTCAGTCCTCGCCGAGGTACGCCTTGCGTACGGATTCGTCGTGGAGGAGGTCCTGTCCGCTGCCGGACAGGACGATGTTGCCGACCTCCATGACGTGGCCGTGGTTGGCGAGGGAGAGGGCTGCCTGGGCGTTCTGTTCGACGAGCAGGATGGTGGTGCCCTGGGCCTTGAGTTCGGAGATGGTCGCCATGATCTTCTGCATCATGATCGGGGAGAGGCCCATGGAGGGCTCGTCGAGCATGAGGAGTTTGGGCTGGGACATGAGTGCGCGGCCCATGGCGAGCATCTGCTGTTCTCCGCCGGAGAGGGTGCCGGCGGCCTGCTTGCGGCGTTCTCCCAGGATGGGGAAGAGGTCGTAGGCGCGCTGGATGTCCTTCTCGATGCCTGCTCTGTCGTTGCGGAGGAAGGCGCCGAGGCGGAGGTTGTCCTCGATGGTCATGCGGGGGAAGATGTGCCGCCCCTCGGGGGAGTGGGCGAGTCCGAGGGAGACGATCTGGTGGGCGGGGGTCTTCTTGAGGGACTTGCCGTTGAACTTGATCTGGCCGCCGACGGGCTTGAGGAGGCCGGAGAGGGTGCGCAGGGTGGTGGTTTTGCCGGCGCCGTTGGTGCCGATGAGGGTGACGACTTCGCCGGCTTCGACCTTGAAGGAGATGCCCTTGACGGCTTCGATCTTGCCGTAGGCGACGCGGAGGTCCTCGACCTCGAGGAGTGCGGTCATCGGTCGTTCTCCTTGCCGGGCGCGGCGTCCGTCGTGGTGTCGGCGTTGGCCTCGGCGGCTTCGACTTCGCGGATTTCCTCGTGGCCGGGGGCGTCTTCGAAGGGTTCGCCGAGGTAGGCGGCGATGACGCGTTCGTCGCCCTGGACGGTGGCGCTGTCGCCTTCGATGAGTTTTTCGCCTTGGACGAGGACGGCGACGCGGTCGCAGAGGTTGAAGATGAACCGCATGTCGTGCTCGATGACGAGGACGGCGATGCCCTTGTCGCGGATGGCGAAGACGAGTTCCTCGGTGGCGCGGGTTTCCTGCGGGTTCATGCCGGCGGTGGGTTCGTCGAGCAGGAGGAGGCCGGGGTCGCTGGCGAGGGCGCGGGCGATTTCCAGCTTGCGTTGTTCGCCGTAGGGGAGGTTGCGGGAGAGGTGTTCGGCTTTGCTCGCGAGGCCGACGAACTCGAGGAGTTCCATGGCGCGTTCGCGGGAGGCGCTTTCTGCCCGGTGGAAGCTGGGGAGGCGGAGGATGGCCGACCAGAAGCCTTCTTTGGTGCGGGTGTGGCGGCCGACGAGGACGTTTTCCAGGACCGTCATGTTGGCGAACAGGCGGATGTTCTGGAAGGTGCGGGCGATGCCTGCGGCGGTGACCTTGAAGGATTTGGGCGGCAGGACGTTGCCCTTGAAGCGGACCTCTCCCTCGGTGGGGATGTAGAGGCCAGTGAGGCAGTTGAAGAAGGTGGTCTTGCCGGCGCCGTTGGGGCCGATGAGGCCGACGATCTCGCCGCTGTTGACGGTGAGGTTGACGTTGCGTACGGCGGTGAGGCCGCCGAAGCGCATGGTGACGCCGCGTGCGTCGAGGACGGTTTCGCCGGGGGCGTTTGCGCCCGGGGTGGCGTCCTTGGTGGTGGTGTCGGTGGTCATCGGTGTCAGGCCCCCGTCTTGCTCAGGACTGTGGGTGCTTCGGCGTCTTCGTGGAATTCGAGTTGGCGGCGCCGGTTGGGGATGAGGCCTTCTGGGCGGAAGCGCATCAGGAGGATCAGGGCGAGGCCGAAGGCGAAGAGTTGGTAGTCGCCGAGGAACTGGAGCTTGTTGGGGATGAGGAAGAGCAGGGAGGCGCCGATGAGGGGTCCGCTGATGGTGCCCATGCCGCCGAGGACGACGGCGGCGAGCAGGAAGGCGGAGTTGGGCGGGATGGGGCCGGCGAACACGTACTGCTCGGGGGTCACGGTGTAGGTGACGTGGGCTTGTACGGTGCCGGCGAGGCCGGCGAGGGAGGCGCCGACGGCGAAGGCGATGAGTTTGACGCGGAAGCCGTTGATGCCCATGGCGAGGGCGGCGGTCTCGTCCTCGCGGATGGCGACCCAGGCGCGGCCGATGCGGGAGTCGCCGCTGCGTCGGAACACGGTCACGACGATGGCGGTGATGATCAGCATCAGGAAGAAGTAGTTGGCGAATCGGCCGATGGAGAAGCCGGCGATGTCGTGGACGGCTCCGAAGTCGAATCCGAGGATGTCGAGGTTCGGGATGGAGGAGATGCCGTTGGAGCCGTTGGTGATGTCGGGGCCGGAGGTGCCGTCGAGGTTGTTGGCGGTGATGCGGAAGATTTCTCCGAAGCCGAGGGTGACGATGGCGAGGTAGTCGCCGCGCAGTCGCAGGGTGGGGGCGCCGATGAGGACGCCGAAGACGAGTGAGGCGGCGGTGCCGACCAGGGCGGCGGCCCAGAACGGGAAGTGGACGCCGAAGGGGGAGCTGGGGGAGCCGGAGACGAGTGAGGCGGCGTAGGCGCCGACGCCGAGGAAGGCGACGTAGCCGAGGTCGAGGAGGCCGGCGAGGCCGACGACGATGTTCAGGCCGAGGGCGACGGTGGCGAAGATGAGGATGTAGACGCCCACGGTCGCGTACTGGTCGTCGGTCTGGGTGAAGGGGAACATCGCGGCGGCGATGAAGGCGCCGCAGGTGGTGATGTTCTGGTGGCGGGCGGTGATCTGGCTGGCCTGGGCGACGAGGCCGGACTTGTTGAGGGCGGCGAAGCCGAGGCCGGCGGTGATGAGGAAGCCGACGAACAGTTCGTCGTACTCGGTGCCGATGCCGTAGGTGAAGACGGTGAGGCCGAGGGCGAGGACCGCGACGATGATCAGGATCTCGGCGTAGGAGGGGAGCTTGCCGACGGGCCGGGCGGGGCCGGCGGCGAAGGCGGCCTTGATGGTCTCCCACTGGTGGGCGGCCTTGTGCTTGCGGTGCTCCCACGAGGTGTCGTCGGGGTCGATCGGGTCGGCGGCGGGGTGCTCGAAGGGCAGGGCGAGGGAGCCGAGGAGGGCGGTGAGGCTGCCCAGGGCGACGAGGTAGCCGCCGAGTTCGAGGTTGACGACGCCGCCGAGGTCGTTGCTGATCGCGATGACCGTGTACCAGCTGGTGGCGAAGGTAGCGAGGGCGGCGAACTTGATGGCGCCGTCGGCGCCGGCGGGGATGAGCCAGCCGAGGCCCTTGATGCCGTAGGAGGCGAGGGCGAAGAGAGTGGTGAGGGCGCCGCCGATGAGGGCGAGGACCTGGAGGCCGCCGGGGTAGCCGTAGACGGTGAGGTCGCCGGGGAAGGCGGACGTCCAGGTCCAGGCGAGGAAGGCGGAGATGATGGTGAGGATGCCGCCGCCGGTGACGAGGGCGCGGCCGATGTGCGCCGGGATGCCGATGAGGCCGGCCGGTGTGGAAGCGGTGTTGTCGAGCGGCGCTTCGGGTGCGGTGGTCTGTGTCGTCATCGGTGTCACGCCCTGTCGGCGACGCGCTCGCCCAGCAGACCTTGGGGCCGCAGCAGGAGCACGAGGATGAGGAGTACGAAGGCCCAGACGTCGGCCCAGGCGTTGCTGCCGAACTGGCCCATGCCGGGGATGTCGGCGATGTAGGCGGTGGCCAGGGTTTCGGCGATGCCGAGGACGACGCCGCCGATCATGGCTCCGTAGATGTTGCCGATGCCGCCGAGGACGGCGGCGGTGAAGGCCTTGAGGCCGAGCAGGAAGCCCATCGTGAAGGAGATCTGGCCGTACTTGAGGCCGTAGGCGACGCCTCCGATGGCGGCGAAGGTGGCGCCGAGGGCGAAGGCGATCACGATGATGCGGTCGGTGTTGACGCCCATGAGCTTGGCGGTGTCGGGGTCCTGGGCGGTGGCCTGCATGCCGCGTCCGGTGCGGGTCTTCATGACGAAGTAGCCGAGGATGGCCATGCTGATGGGGGCGGCGATGAGGAGGAAGACGTCGCCGGTCTGGATGGTGACGTTGCCGAACTCGAAGGGGCCGCCGTCGATCTGCGGGAAGACGCGGGCGGACTTGGCCTCGGGGTACCAGGCCCAGACGGCCTGCTGGAGGGCGAGGGAGAGGCCGATGGCGGTGATGAGCGGGGCGAGGCGGGGTGCGTTGCGGAGGGGACGGTAGGCGAAACGTTCCGCTCCCACGGCGACGGTCACGGAGACCATCACGGCTCCGACGAGCATCAGTGGCAGGGCTATCGCCATGGATGTGCCGTCGGGCAGTACGTACGCGTAGACCGTGAGAGCGCCGAACGCTCCGGTCATGAAGATCTCGCCGTGGGCGAAGTTGATGAGCTGGACAATGCCATAGACCATTGTGTAGCCGATGGCGACAAGGCCGTACATGGATCCCAGTAGCAGGCCGTTGACCAGCTGCTGCGGCAGTTCGTTCACCGCATGTCCTCCGAGACGGTTCGGATGTTCGACGGGGGGCCGGATGCGAGTCCGCGCGGGGCGCTTGTGGAACAGCGCCCCGCGCGGCTCAGCTGTGGTGCGGGTGTGGGTGTCAGCCGGTGTAGGTACCGGACTTGACGGCCTTCCAGGCACCGTTCTCGATGGCGTAGACGGTGAGCTGCTTGTTGGTGGCGTCGCCGTACTCGTCGAAGGAGACCTTGCCGGTCACGCCGTCGAAGGAGACGTTCTGGACGGCGGCGGTGATCTTCGCGCGGGCGTCGTCGGGGAGCTTGCCGTCGTTGTCGTCGACGACCTTCTTGACGGCCTCGATGATCGACCAGGCGGAGTCGTAGGAGTAGCCGCCGTAGGCGCCGTACTCCTCCTTGTAGCCGCCGGCCTTGTAGTTGGCGACGAACTCCTTGGCGGAGGCGAGGGTTTCGACGGGGGCGCCGACGGAGGTGGCGAGGTCGCCGGTGGCGGAGGAGCCGGCCAGCTTGATGTAGTCCTCGGCGTAGATGCCGTCGCCGCCGACGACGGGGATCTTGGCGCCGGCGGCCTTGATCTGCTTGCTGAGGGGGCCGGCCTGCGGGTATTCGCCGCCGTAGTAGACGACGTCGGCGCCGGAGTTCTTCACCTGGGTGGCGACGGCGGAGAAGTCCTTGCTGTCCGGGTTGATGTGCTGGGTGCCGGCGATCTTGCCGCCGAGCTTCTTGAACTCCGCGGTGAAGGTGCCGGCGAGGCCGGCGCCGTAGGTCTTCTTGTCGTCGATGACGAAGACCTTCTTCTTCTTGGCGTCGTTGAAGACGTACTGGGCGGCGAACGGGCCCTGGATGGCGTCCGTGGTCGCGGTACGGAAGTACGACGAGTAGGTGCGCTTCTTCGCGGTCGCCCAGTCGGTGCCCTGGGTGAGCGCCGGGTTGGTGTTGGCCGGGGAGACCTCGACCAGCTTGGCGTCGTCGAAGACCTTCTGCATCGACTCGGCGACGGAGGAGTTCAGCGGACCGACCACGCCGAGGACGCTCTTGTCGGCGACCAGGGCGGTGGCGTTCTGCTGGCCCGCGGAGGGCTGCGCCTGGTCGTCCTTGGCGACGATCTTGAAGGTGACGCCGTCGACGTACTTCTGCTTGTTGGCCGTCTTGGCGGCGAGGTCGACGGAGTTCTTGATACCGAGGCCCAGCGCGGACAGGTCGCCGGTCAGCGGGGCGTCGACGCCGATGGTGACGGTGGTGCCGTCGCCGGAGTCGGAGCCCTTGTCGTCGCTGTCACGCGAGCCGCAGGCGGTGAGGGTGAGTGCTCCCGCAGACAGCGCGGCGGTAATGGCGATGAGCGAACGTTGACGCACGTTCCAGTCCTTTCCCTGGGCGGCCCTCCCCCCTGGAAGAGGCCGAGTCGAGCGCTGAACCGAAGGGGTATTCCAGCTGCGCGGTGACTGGGCGTGACTCTAAGCGGGTGAAGCTGACGGGGAGGAGGGTCTGACCCATGCTGTGACGCTCTTGTTATGACACGAGGTAATGCAGAGCGGTACTCGGTGGGTGGAACGGCGGAATTCAGGCCGATTCGCCCTGTCCGCATGGTGAGAACGTGCAGGACGAACGCGCGTGCGTTCAGGCGACTCAGCTGTTTTGGTGATTACCTAAATCGTTGCTGCAGGCGACTTGTACGGCTTCGGAAAGGTCATGCGCATAGCGCGTGCCCAGGATGTAACTCTGCACTTGTATTGCACGCGTATTACGTAGAGTTACGTCAAGGAAAGGCAGTCCGGCGCCCTTCGGGGCCTTGCGACAGTCCATCACGTGCATGGTGACGACGATCTTCCGGCCGGCGCCCGCCTTCGTCCGGAACGGTGCCCGGGGGGCCGAGGTCAGGGAGATACCGGCGTAGGGCTGCGACACACGGGTCACGGTGACCGGCGGACCGGACTCCACGCTCAGCAGAACCGCGAAGCTGAAGCTCCCCGGCCGCACCCCTTTCGGCGTGGCCACGTCGTCGAGGTAGGTGACGTCGACCACTTGGGCGGGATACGGGGCCTCGGGCGGCGGCGGCTTCTGCGGCCGGGACCCGTAGAGGTAGCCGCCGCCGGCGAGAAGTGCGGCGGCCGTCGCCGCGGCGAGCGCGGCGCGGCGGTGCCCGGCGTACCAGTTGGCGAGACGGCCGCGTGAACGGCGGGCGGGGGGAGGGGAGTCGGGTGCGGTCGTGTCCCACGCGTGCGTGCCCTCGCCCGACTCGACGGGACCGACGCCGCTCACTGCCACGGCCCGTCGCTCGGACCGCCGGCGCGGTACCGCTCCTCGCAGTCCTCGCGCGCCCTGCGGTCGATCAACCGGTCCGCCGCTTCGGCGCCCTGACGCTTCTTCACGGCGCGGGCGGCGTCCACGACGCTGCGCAGGATCGCGTACTGACCGTTCGACAGGCCCATCGACTGGTAGTCCCCGTAGGTGTTCTCGGTCAGCGCCTCGCGCGACCAGTGGGCGACGATCCGGGTGCACAGGTCCGCGGGCGGCGTGGCCGCCGCGGACGCGGATGCCGGGCCGGCGCTGTCGGCGGTCGTGACGGTCGCGGGCTCGGTGGTGGCTGTGGAGCCGGACTCTCCGCATGCGGAGAGCAGCGCGCCCGTCATCAGCGCCGAGGACAGGGCGAACCCGAGCGCGGCCCCCGGTCGGCGGGCTCCTCCCGTTTCCATGCCCTGACGCTATGGCCTGTCCGGCGGATCGGGCCAGTGGCCGGGGTGGGGTGGTGCGCCGCCGGCCCGGTGCGGGAGCGTCGTCAGCCGGCCGCGCGCACCCGCTGCGCGTCGCCGGAGTTCACGTCCCGCAGCATGCAGGTGAGCCGCGCGGTGCACACCCGACGCCCCTCGTCGTCGCTGATCACGATCTCGTACGTCGCCGTCGACCGCCCCCGGTGCACGGGCGTGGCCACTCCGGTGACCAGGCCGGAGCGGGCCCCGCGGTGGTGGGTGCAGTTCAGGTCGACGCCGACGGCGAGCTTGGAGCTGCCGCCGTGCAGCATCGAGCCGACCGAGCCGAGGGTCTCGGCCAGCACCGCGGAGGCGCCGCCGTGCAGCAGTCCGTACGGCTGGGTGTTGCCCTCGACCGGCATCGTGCCGACGACGCGGTCGGCGGAGGCCTCCAGGATCTGCACGCCCATGCGCGTCCCGAGGTGCCCCGCGGAGAACAGGGCCGGCAGGTCGACGCCGAGCGCGGCGTACTCGTCGACGACCTCTTGCGGGAACTTCACGTGATGCTGCTCGCCCATGGACCGGGCTCCGTTTCCTCGTGACCAGTACGGCTGCTCGTCGGCTGAGCAAACGCTCAGTCGGTTGCCGATTGTTCCAGACGCACCACCACGGACTTGCTGGCCGGGGTGTTGCTGGTGTCGGCGGTGGCGTCCAGCGGGACCAGCACGTTGGTCTCGGGGTAGTACGCGGCGGCGCAGCCACGGGCGGTGGGGTAGTGCACGACGCGGAAGCCGGGGGCCCGTCGCTCGACCCCGTCCTTCCACTCGCTGACCAGGTCGACGTACGAGCCCTCGGCCAGCTTCAGCGTGCGGGCGTCCTCCGGGTTCACCAGGACCACCCGGCGGCCGTTCTTGATGCCCCGGTAGCGGTCGTCGAGGCCGTAGATCGTGGTGTTGTACTGGTCGTGCGAGCGCAGGGTCTGCAGCAGCAGCCGTCCCTCGGGCAGTGCGGGGTACTCGACCGGGGCAGCGGTGAAGTTGGCCTTGCCGGTGGCGGTCGGGAAGCGGCGCTCGTCGCGCGGGGCGTGCGGCAGGGCGAAGCCGCCCGGATCGGCCACGCGCGCGTTGAAGTTCTCGAATCCGGGGACGACCCGCGCGATGCGGTCGCGGATCGTGGCGTAGTCCTTCTCGAAGTCCTCCCACGCGACCTTGCTGCCGGTGCCGAGCACCCGGCGCGCCAGACGGCACACGATGGCCGGCTCGGACAGCAGGTGGGCGCTCGCGGGCTCCAGGCGGCCGCGGGAGGCGTGCACCATGCCCATCGAGTCCTCGACGGTCACGAACTGCTCGCCGCCGCCCTGCAGGTCGCGCTCGGTGCGGCCCAGGGTGGGCAGGATCAGGGCCCGCGCGCCCGTGACGACGTGGGAACGGTTGAGCTTGGTCGACACGTGGACGGTGAGCCGCGCGCGCCGCATGGCCGCCTCGGTGACCTCCGTGTCGGGGGAGGCGGAGACGAAGTTGCCGCCCATGGCGAAGAAGACCTTCGCCTCGCCGTCACGCAGGGCGCGGATCGCGCGGACGACGTCGTAGCCGTGCTCGCGCGGCGGGGCGAAGCCGAACTCCTTCTCCAGGGCGTCCAGGAAGGCGGGCGCGGGGCGTTCGAAGATGCCCATCGTGCGGTCGCCCTGCACGTTGGAGTGGCCGCGGACCGGGCACACGCCCGCGCCCGGACGGCCGATGTTGCCGCGCAGCAGAAGGAAGTTGACCACCTCACGGATGGTCGGCACGGAGTGCTTGTGCTGGGTGAGGCCCATCGCCCAGCACACGATCGTGCGCTGGGAGGCGAGGACCATGCGCAGGGTTTTCTCGATCTCCGCGCGCGAGAGGCCGGTCGCGGTGAGTGTCTGGTCCCAGTCGGCGTCGCGGGCGGCCGCGGCGAACTCCTCGAAGCCGTGGGTGTGTTCGCGCACGAACGCCTCGTCGACCGCGCCCCCGGCTTCGAGGATCAGCTTGTTGAGGAGCCGGAACAGGGCCTGGTCGCCGCCGATACGGATCTGCAGGAACAGGTCGGTGAGGGCGGCGCCCTTGATCATGCCCTGCGGGGTCTGCGGGTTCTTGAAGCGCTCCAGGCCCGCCTCGGGCAACGGGTTGACGCTGATGATCTTCGCGCCGTTCGCCTTCGCCTTCTCCAGGGCGGAGAGCATGCGCGGGTGGTTCGTGCCGGGGTTCTGGCCGGCCACGATGATCAGGTCGGCCTTGTAGAGGTCCTCCAGCAGGACGCTGCCCTTGCCGATGCCGATGGTCTCCGACAGGGCGGAGCCGGACGACTCGTGGCACATGTTCGAGCAGTCGGGCAGGTTGTTGGTGCCGAGCTCGCGCGCGAACAGCTGGTAGAGGAAGGCGGCCTCGTTGCTGGTGCGTCCGGAGGTGTAGAAGAGCGCCTCGTCGGGGGAGCCGAGGGCGGTGATCTCCTCGGCGACGATGTCGAAGGCACGCTCCCAGGTCACCGGTTCGTAGTGCTCGCCCCCCTCGGGCAGATACATGGGGTGCGTCAGGCGCCCCTGTTGGCCCAGCCAGTAGCCGCTGCGGCCGGCGAGGTCGGCGACGGGGTGCGCGGCGAAGAACTCCGGGGTGACCCGGCGCAGGGTGGCCTCCTCGGCGACCGCCTTCGCGCCGTTCTCGCAGAACTCCGCCGCATGCCGGTGTTCCGGTTCCGGCCAGGCGCAGCCCGGGCAGTCGAAGCCGTCCTTCTGGTTGACGCGCAGCAGGGTCAGCGCGGTGCGCTTCACTCCCATCTGCTGCTGGGCGATGCGCAGGGTGTGACCGATGGCAGGGAGTCCCGCCGCCGCGTGCTTGGGCCCGGCGACCTGCGGCGCGTCCTGGACCGGATCACCCTTGGGCGGCTTCGTTGCCATGGCGGCGCTCTCCTTCGCATTCGCCGGCGCGTGCACTGCGTCCCGGGGGCGAGATCCCCGGAACCGCACCTCTTCGATCCTCGCACGTGAGACCGACATCGATCGCGGCCGGGCGGGCGCGGGACGCGAGCAATGGTCGCGGGGCTTCGGGGGCGCGAGGGGCGGGTGCGGGCCGCTCGTCGTGGGCGGGGCCGGGTCCGACTGTCAGTGGGGCGTGGCAGGATCGGGGGCGTGGCAGAGACAGCATCGAAGAAGACGGACAAGACCTCCGGCGAGGGCCGCCCGCGGCTCATGCTCATGGACGGGCACTCGCTGGCCTACCGCGCGTTCTTCGCGCTGCCCGCGGAGAACTTCACCACCGCGACGGGTCAGCCGACGAACGCGATCTACGGCTTCGCGTCGATGCTGGCCAACACGCTGCGTGACGAGTCGCCCACGCACTTCGCGGTGGCCTTCGACGTGTCCCGCAAGACCTGGCGTTCCGAGGAGTTCACGGAGTACAAGGCCAACCGCTCCAAGACGCCGGACGAGTTCAAGGGCCAGGTCGAGCTGATCGGTGAGCTCCTCGACGCGATGCACGTCTCCCGGTTCGCGATCGACGGCTTCGAGGCGGACGACGTCATCGCCACGCTCGCCACCCAGGCCGAGGCCGAGGGCTTCGACGTGCTGATCGTCACCGGCGACCGGGACTCCTTCCAGCTGGTGTCCGAGCACACCACGGTGCTGTATCCCACGAAGGGCGTCTCCGAACTGACCCGGTTCACCCCGGAGAAGGTTTTCGAGAAGTACGGGTTGACCCCCGCCCAGTACCCCGACTTCGCGGCCCTGCGGGGCGACCCGTCCGACAACCTTCCGGGCATCCCCGGTGTGGGCGAGAAGACGGCGGCGAAGTGGATCAACCAGTTCGGCTCGTTCGCGGACCTCGTCGAGCGCGTCGAGGAGGTCAAGGGCAAGGCCGGGCAGAACCTGCGCGACCACCTCGAGGCCGTCAAGCTCAACCGGCGGCTCACCGAGATGGTGCGGACCGTCGAACTGCCCGGGACGGTCACCGACCTCGAGCGCGCTCCGTACGACCGCAAGGGCGTCGCGATGGTCCTCGACACCCTGGAGATCAGGAACCCCTCGCTGCGCGAGCGGCTGCTGGCCGTCGACCCGGGCGCCGAGGAGGCCGAGGAAACCCCCGTGGTTCTCGCGGGCGTGGAGCTGGACGCCAGCGTGCTCGGCACCGGCGAGGTGGCACCCTGGCTCGCCGAACACGCCACGGAGGTCCTCGGCCTCGCCACGGTCGACACCTGGGCCCTCGGCACGGGCTCGGTCGCGGAGGTCGCGCTCGCCGCGGCCGGGGGCGCGGCGGCCTGGTTCGACCCCTCCCAGCTGGACGAGAGCGACGAGAGCGCGTTCGCGGCCTGGCTGGCCGACGACGGCCGGCCCAAGGTCCTGCACAACGCCAAGGGCGTGATGCGGGTCTTCGCCGAGCACGGCTGGAGCGTCGCCGGCGTCACCATGGACACCGCGCTCGCCGCCTACCTGGTCAAGCCCGGTCGCCGCTCCTTCGACCTGGACGCGCTGTCCCTGGAGTACCTGGGCCGGGAGCTGGCGCCCGCCGCCACAGCCGACGGCCAGCTCGCCTTCGGCGCCGACGACGGCGCGGAGGCCGAGGCGCTGATGGTGCAGGCCCGTGCCGTCCTCGACCTCGGGGAGGCCTTCACCAACCGCCTAGAGGAGGTCGGCGCGGCCGACCTCCTGCGCGACGTGGAACTCCCCACCTCCGCCCTCCTGGCCCGGCTGGAGCGGCACGGCATCGCCGCCGACAAGGCCCATCTGGAGGCCATGGAGCAGATGTTCGCCGGCGCCGTGCAGCAGGCCGTGAAGGAGGCGCACGCGGCGGCCGGGCACGAGTTCAACCTGGGCTCGCCCAAGCAGCTCCAGGAGGTTCTGTTCGGCGAGCTGGGCCTGCCCAGGACGAAGAAGACGAAGACGGGCTACACCACCGACGCCGACGCCCTGGCCTGGCTGGCCGCCCAGACCGACAACGAACTGCCCGTCGTCATGCTCCGCCACCGCGAGCAGGCCAAGCTCCGCGTCACGGTCGAGGGCCTGATCAAGACGGTCGCGGCGGACGGCCGTATCCACACGACCTTCAACCAGACGGTGGCCGCGACCGGCCGGCTGTCCTCGACGGACCCGAACCTGCAGAACATCCCGGTCCGTACCGACGAGGGCCGGGCGATCCGCCGCGGGTTCGTCGTCGGCGAGGGCTTCGAGTCCCTGATGACGGCCGACTACAGCCAGATCGAACTGCGTGTGATGGCCCACCTCTCCGAGGACGCGGGTCTGATCGAGGCGTTCACCTCCGGCGAGGACCTGCACACCACGGCGGCCTCGCAGGTGTTCGGCGTCGAGCGCTCCGCGGTGGACGCGGAGATGCGCCGCAAGATCAAGGCGATGTCGTACGGGCTGGCGTACGGGCTGTCGGCCTTCGGCCTCTCCCAGCAGCTGAACATCGAGGCGGCCGAAGCACGCGCCCTCATGGACGCCTACTTCGAGCGCTTCGGCGGAGTACGGGACTACCTGCGGCTGGCCGTGGACGCGGCCAGGGCGACCGGCTACACCGAGACCCTCTTCGGCCGCCGCCGCTACCTGCCCGACCTGAACAGCGACAACCGTCAGCGTCGCGAGATGGCCGAGCGCATGGCGCTCAACGCGCCCATCCAGGGCACGGCGGCGGACATCGTCAAGATCGCCATGCTCGATGTCGACCGGGCACTCACGGAAGCGGACCTCAGGTCCCGCATGCTCCTCCAGGTGCACGACGAAATCGTCCTGGAGATCGCCCCCGGCGAGCGCACGGCCGTGGAGGAACTGGTCCGCCGCGAGATGGCGGGCGCGGTACAGCTCCGAGCCCCACTCGACGTGTCGGTAGGGGTGGGCCCCGACTGGGAGTCCGCAGCACACTAGCCGGGTCGCCCGGACCGCCGACGCAACGTACGGCCCGGCAGCGCCCCAAAAGGGGCGCGGGGAACTGCGCGCCCAGCCCCCACGCACGCGCGGGCGGGGTACGGGGAGGGCGGCCCAGCAGGCCAGGCGTAGTCCCGCACGGTCGGGCAGTGCCCCAAAGGGGCGCGGGGAACTGCGCGCCCAGCCCCCACGCACGCGCGGGCGGGGTACGGGGAGGGCGGCCCAGCAGGCCAGGCGTAGTCCCGTGCGGCCCGGCAATGCCCCAAAGGGGCGCGGGGAACTGCGCGCCCAGCCCCCACGCACCCGCAGACGGGAGCACAGGGCAGGGCGGCCCAGCAGGTCAGGGCTGCCCCCAGTCAGGGCTACCCCCGGGCAGGGCCGCCCCCGATCAGGGCCACCCCGCGGCCGTCACTCCGCTGGCCCCCGCGAAGGAGCCTCCCGGCGTCTCCCGCCGCGAGGATGCCGCCATGGGTATACGCATGCTCCACCGCCGGACGGCCCAGGCACGGACGCACGCACAGGCGAACGCCGACGCGACCCCGTCCATGCCCCGCCCACCGGTCCCGGTCTTCGCGGCCGACGCAAGCACCGCCCGCGTTCCCGCCGGCCCCCTGACCGCGCCGCGTCAGGCGGCCACGGCCCTCCGCGACCGGCTCGCGCCCGCACGGGACGCCGTCCGCCTGCACGCGGCAGTCGACTGGCGCCTGTGGGCCGAGCTGGGGCGCGGCTGTCTGACCCTGGCCCTGGCCCGGCTCGCACGGCTCGCCCCGCTCTCGCGGCCACGTCCGGCAGCCGGCGTCACCGTGTTCGTCGCACCCGGCACCGACGCCCCCGCCGCCGACCCCCTCAGCGGGGACTCGGACGGCTCGGCTCCCGGCCGGCCTCGCCCGAAGCGTCCGGGACCCGGGCCGGACGCCACGTCCTGACGCCCGCGGCGTACAGCAGCACACCCAGGACCAGTCCCGCGCCCACCCCGAAGCACAGTGTCGGGACCACCTCCCAGGGCCTGGCCGTGGCTCCCCAGTGGTCCCACCACCGCGTCACCCGCTGTACCGCTCCCAGTAGCGCGCAGCCGCCGACCACGGCACCGGCCCAGTACCGGTCCCGGGCCGACAGGACCGCGAGGCCGGTCGGCTCGGCGGCCGCCGGTGCCTGCCGCAGCGCGTGCACCAGGAACACGATGACGACGACGGCGGCGACGGCGGAACTGCCGTACTGGAGGTACCAGTACAGGGGGGAGCCCGCCAGCTCCCGGCCCAGGACGGGCAACAGCCGCATCCCCCAACGGTCGAGGTGGGTGAAGGCGTCCCACACGACGTGGGTCAGCGCGCCGAGCGCCGCGGACACGTACCACCACGCCACCGAGGACGGCCGTACGCGCGTGCGGGGCGCCCCGCAGTGCAGCAGCGCGGCCGGCCGGCCCTGGCGGGAGCGTGGCAGCAGCGCCACCAGCGGTTCGCGCACCAGCAGCCACAGCCCCACCAGCGTCCAGGCGATGAGCACGTCCACGGTGAAGACGCCCGTGAAGGAGTGCGTGACGCTCCCGAACTCCATCGTGCCGGACACGACACTCGCCGCGAAGTAGGGCATGTCGGGTGCGAAGGAACCGGCCACGAGCACGGCCGGCACCAGTGGGCCCCGGCCGGTCCCGTCGGCGCGTACGGCGGGCAGTACGGCCGCCGCGTGGCTCAGTGTGAACGGCAACGGAGCTCCTCGTGGCGGACGTTGGCCGAGCGCTCGGCCGGGTGATCGCGTCGGTCCAGTATGGGCGACGGCGCCCTGGTACAACGCGGCGTGGCCAACTGGTGAAAACCGGGCGCGAACGGGTGCCCGTGCAAAGCAAGTTGTCGTAGGGTCGCCTGGGCCCCGGTGCTGGGGGGAGACGTCGAGGCGATGAATAAAAGCACGCAAAAGCGCCGCCAGGGCAACCAGCACCACGGGTCGATCGTCACAACAGAACGAGCACAAGAGAAACCGAGCACAAGAGAACACGACACGGCGCACCGAGCACAGTGCGCACAGTGCGCACAGGGCACGCGAAGCACGACGGACAGACACGACAGACAGAGACGGGCGCTCGGGCGTCCAACGGGAGGGTTCCGTTTATGGCGGCGTATTTCGGCAGCAGGCTGCGCAAGGGAGCGGCGACCACCGCCGTGGCCGCGGCCGCGGTCGCGGCCCTGTCCGCGTCCCAGGCTCCGGGGGTGACGGTCGACGACAGTGGCAGACAGACCACCGGCGCCCAGCCCGCGGCCGACGCGAGCTCCGCCGACGGCGGCGCGACCGGCAACTCGCCGTACTACACCGACCTTCCGCCGCTCAAGAGCCCGAGCCCGGCGCCGACCATCGGCAGCCCCGCCTCGCAGACCGAGGCCGAGGCGGGCATACCCGCTACCGTCCTCGACGCCTACAAGAAGGCCGAGGCGGCGCTGCGCGAGGCGAAGCCCGACTGCAACCTGCCCTGGCAACTGCTCGCGGCCATCGGCAACGTCGAGTCGGGCCAGGCCCGCGGCGGACGCGTCGACGCGGACGGCACCACGATCTCCAGGATCCTCGGTCCCCAGCTCGACGGCAACGGATTCGCGCTCATCCAGGACACCGACAACGGTGCCTACGACGGCAACAGCAGCTACGACCAGGCCGTGGGCCCCATGCAGTTCATTCCGTCCACCTGGGAGTGGGCGGGCCGCGACGGCAACGACGACGGCAAGAAGGACCCCAACAACGTCTACGACGCCGCGCTCGCCGCAGGGCACTACCTGTGCCGCTACGACTGGGACCTGTCCTCGCAGGGCGACCTCGACCGCGCGATCCTCAGCTACAACAACTCGACGGAGTACCTGAACACGGTCCTGTCGTGGCTGGAGTACTACCGCAAGGGCACCCACGAGATCCCGGACGGCACCGGCACCATCCCCTCCGGCCGCAGCGACGGCGACACCGGGACGAGCCCCGAAACGACGCCCCCGGCCCCGCACACGCCGGACCGCGGGCCCAGCAGGCCCGGCAAGCCCGGCGGTGGCACGAGCCCCAAGCCGACACCTCCGCCCAGCACCCCGGATCAGCCGAGCACGCCGCCCACGCCGACCGACACGGTGGACCACCTGGAGGACGCGGGGACCGCGAAGCTCACGGCGACGGCGGGCGAGGCGTTCACCCAGAAGATCAGCACCAGGGCCGAGACGAAGGCCGGCAAGACCGTCGCCAAGGTCCGGGTCCGGTTCACGATCACCGGTGACACCGACACGACCTTCGAGGGCGGCGAGAGCGTCGCCACCATCGCCACCAACAGCTCCGGTGTGGCCGTCGCACCCGCGCTGCAGGCCGGTGAGAAGACGGGTGACGTCACCGTCCGTGCCGCCGTCGTCGGCCGTACCGTCAGCCCTGTCCTCTACACGGCGACCGTCACCGAGCGGGTCGCCGACGCCCTCGCCCGCACCACCGACACGGCGCAGACCGCCACCCCGAGCGGCGAGTTCGCGGACCAGGTCGAGGTGAAGGCCACCTACAAGGGCGCCGTCGCCGACAAGGTCGCGGCCACGGCCACGCTGGTCACGTCGGCGGACGAAGCGACCGTGATCGAGAAGGGCCCCTACTTCAAGGACGCGGACGGCAAGACCGTCCGCACCCTGACGGGCCTGGTCACGGACGAGAACGGTCTGCTGAAGCTGCCGAAGCTGTACGCCGACGACACCACCGGCACGTTCCTGCTGCGCGTCACCACCGCGGGCGGCGCCACGCTGACGGTCGAACTGACGGTGGCGGCGGCCGAGACGCCACCGGCCGACACGACCCCCAGCACATCGCCCAGCACGACGCCCAGCACGTCACCGAGCCCCTCCGCGTAGCTCGCGGCAGCACCGGTACGCACAACGGCGGCGCCCCTCCGGCGAGGGGCGCCGCCGTTGTGCGTACGACGTGTTCTCATCTCACCCGCCCGTTGCTACCGTGCCCGATCTGACGACCTATCAGTTGTGTTCGCCGGGAGGCCCGTATGCGCGCCCTGATCGCCGCCGCGACCGGTGTCGCCCTCGCGTTCGCCCTGGTCCTCACGCTCACCGCCCTGGGCGCGCCGACCGGCACGACGTCTCCGAAGCCCCTGCTGACAACGGTGCCGTCGCACCCGTGAACCGTCCGCCCGGTTGTCCGGACCGCCCGGTAAGGAGGTTGCGATGCGTCGCAAGACCGCCCTGGTTCTGCTCGCCCTCGCCGTGTTCTTCACGGCCCTGTCCCCGCTGCTGCGCTGGTACGCCTTCCCGCGCTTCGCCAAGGTCCCGGCGAACCGCTACCAGGACGTGGTGCTGGAGGCGAAGGGCGCGACCCTCCTCGACTACAACTCGATGAAGGCCAGGAAGGTCTCCAAAGTCACCATCGTGCAGACCCTCAAGGGCAACGTGGAGGCCTCGGAGGCCATCGAGCGGAGCGCGCACCGGGACGTCGTCGTCTGGGACGGCCTGTCCTATGTCCAGGGCCCCGACGGCAAGATGGTCTCCAAGATCCCCGAGCGCTACATCTTCGACGCGCACTCCCAGGAACCCGTTCACGCCACGGGCGAGATGGTCGACGGCGACCCGGTGAAACGCCAGGGCATCGAGTTCAAGTGGCCGTTCCTGACGGAGAAGCGGGACTACCAGTACTTCGACATGCAGACCCGGACGACGTCCCCGATCCACTACGAGGGCACCAGGAACTTCCGGGGCATCGGGGTCTACTACTTCGAGCAGACCGTCCCCTGGACCCAGGTCAGGTTCCCCAAGACCATGCCCGTCGCGGGCATCACCCCCGAGTCCGTCGCCAAGACCGGCACGACCATCTGGTACACCACCGTCCGCAGGTTCTGGGTCGAACCGCTGACCGGCGCCCCGGTCTACGGCGAGGAGATCCACAAGGAGGAACTGCGCGGCGGCACACTGCTCGGCGGCCGCGAGAAGGTGACCGCGTTCGCCGGCCACGTGAAGATGCGCGAGGACTACATCGAGCACACCGTCGACCTGGTCAGGTCGAGCCGCACACTGGTCCTGCTGATGACGTCGTACCTGCCGTGGGGCTTCCTGGTCCTCGGCGTCCTGCTGCTGTCCCTCTCCCTGTGGCTGGAGGCGCGCAGCCGGCGCCCGGCCGGTCCGGCCCCCGCCGAGGACACCGAACCGGAACCGGTCACCGCCTGAGCCGGGCGTTGGTGTGCCGCGTCGGCTCGGCCGTGGCCGGGTCCTCGGGCCACGGATGCTTCGGATACCGGCCGCGCAGCTCCGCGCGTACGCCCTTGTAGCCGTCCTTCCAGAAGGAGGCGAGGTCGGCGGTGACGGCGGCGGGCCGGCCGGCGGGGGAGAGCAGGTGGACGAGGAGGGGCACGCCCGCGACCGCGGGCGACTCCTGAAGACCGAACATCTCCTGGAGCTTCACCGCGAGGACGGGTTGTTCGGGACGCGTGTAATCGATCCTGATGCCCGACCCGCTGGGCACGGTGATCCGCTCGGGCGCCAGTTCGTCGAGCCGCGCGGCCTCGCCGGAGGCCCAGGGCAGCAGCCGGGTGAGCCCCTTCCCGGCGTCGATCCGCGCGAGGCCGGAGCGCCGCCGCGCCCGGCTCAGCTCGGGCTCCAGCCACTCGTCCACGCGCGCGTGCAGCGCGTCGTCCGAGACGTCCGGCCACGGATCGCCGAGGTGCAGGCGCAGGAACGCGAGCCGCTGCCGCAGGACGTCCGCCTCGGCCGACCACCTCAGCAGCCCCAACCCCTCGCGCCGCAGCCCGTCGAGCAGCGCCTCGCGTACGAGACCGGCGTCGGCGTCGGCCATCGGCCGTACCGCCAGTTCCACCGCCCCCAGCCGCTCGACCCGCCGTGCGACGACGTCCCCGCCGCCCCAGTGCACCTCGTCCCGCTCCTCGACCAGCGCGCCGGCCGCGAACCGGGCGACGTCCTCGTCGACGACGGCCCCGAGCTGTACGCGCGCGTGCTCCTTGCCGACGGGCCGGTCGGCGACGGCGACCGCGATCCAGGACGCGCCGTGCAGGCCGGAACCCTCGCGGACCTCGGCTCGGGTCCCGGAGACCATGAGCGGGGAACCGCCGTCGGCCCTGGCCAGCCGCTCCGGAAAGGCCAGCGCCGCCACCAGCCCGACGAGCCGGTCCTCCCCGGCGTCCGCCCACCTGCCCGCGCGCGCGGACCCGGCGTTCACAGGGGAGGCGTCGGCACCGGGCGCCGGCCTCGGCGCGAGGGCGCGCAGGCGCCGTACCTCCGCCCGCCACCGTCCCGCGTAGGCGTCACCATCGCGCCGCGCGGCCCGCAGGGCGGCCGCGAGGTCGTCCCCGTACTCCCGCGGCGCCTCCTCGCTGAGCAGCGCGACGACCTCGGCGGCCCGCTCGGCGCCGACCAGCGGCGCCGAGTCCACCAGCGCCCGCCCCAGCCGCGGATGCAGCCCCAGCCGCGCCAGCCGCACACCGCGGGCGGTGGCCCTGCCCGCGGAGTCGACCGCGCCGATCGCCGACAGCACGGTGCGCGCCGCCGCCATCGCCCCGGCAGGCGGCGGATCCAGCAGGGCCAGCCCGGACGCCTCCGGATCGCCCCAGCACGCCGTCTGCAGGGCGAACGCCGTCAGATCGGCCACCTTGATCTCCGGGGATGGGAAACGCGGCAGCCGGACGTCCTCCGCCTCCGCCCAGCACCGGTACACCACGCCCGGCGCCTCACGTCCGGCGCGCCCGGCCCGCTGCCGTCCCGCCGCCTGCGAGGCCCGTACCGTCGCCAGCGCACTCAGCCCGCGCGCGTGGTCGACCCGCGGCTCCCGCGCCAGCCCCGAGTCGACGACGACCCGCACCCCCGGCACCGTCAGTGAGGACTCGGCGACGGAGGTCGCGAGGACCACCCGCCGCCGCTCCGCCGAAGCCAGCACCGCGTCCTGCACGGCGGCCGGCGCCCGCCCGTGCACCTGAAGCACGTCGACGTCGCCGAGCTTCCCGAGCTGCCCGGCGACCCGGGCGATCTCACCCACGCCCGGCAGGAAACACAGCACGTCCCCGTCGTGCTCGGCCAGGGCCCGCCGCACCACCGACGCCACATGCGTCAGCAGCGCCGGGTCGACCCGCATGCCGTGCGGCGGCCGTACCGGGCGGGCCGGCGGCGCCCAGACCACCTCGACGTCGTACGAGGCACCCCGCGCCTCGACCACCGGCGCACCGCCCAGCAGCCGCGCCCACCCGGCCGCGTCGGTCGTCGCCGACGCGGCCACCAGCCGCAGCTCCGGCCGCAGCGTCTCGCGTACGTCCCACAGGAAGGCGGCCGCCGTGTCCGCGTCCAGATGCCGCTCGTGGCACTCGTCCAGCACCACCACGTCGACGCCCGCGAGCTCCTGGTCCCGCTGGAGCCGTTGCAGCAGCACGCCGGTCGTGACGACCTCCACGCGCGTGCGCGGCCCCACGACCCGCTCCCCGCGCACGGTGTGACCGACGCTGTCGCCCGGCTTCTCGCCCAGCAGCCACGCCATCCGCCGCGCCGCCGCCCGGGCCGCGATCCGCCGCGGCTCGGCCACCAGCACCCGCCGCGCCGGCCCGTCACCGAGCAGTCCGGACAGCGCCAGTGGCACCAGCGTGGTCTTGCCCGTGCCGGGCGGCGCCACCAGGACGGCGGTGCCGTGGTCCTCCAGAGCGCCGCCCAGGGCGGGCAGGGCGTCTCGGACCGGCAGGGCCCGAAGGGCGTCGTGACGGATCACGTCCTCAGTCCCGTCTCAGTCCCGCACGCACACGAAGATGGCCGAGCCCGGGATCAGGTTTCCCCGCAGCGGCGACCAGCCGCCCCACTCCGAGGTGTTCCAGACCGGCCACTGCGGCTCGACCAGGTCCACCAGGCGGAAGCCGGCCGCGACGACGTCCCGGACACGGTCGCCGATCGTCCTGTGGTGCTCGACGTACACCGCGCGACCGTCCTCGTCCTGCTCGACGTACGGCGTGCGGTCGAAGTAGGAGCCGGAGACCGTCAGCCCCTCCGGTCCCGGCTCGTCCGGGAACGCCCAGCGGATCGGGTGCGTGACGGAGAAGACGAAGCGGCCGCCCGGTCGCAGCACCCGGCGCACCTCACGCAGCACCAGTACCGGGTCGGCGACGAAGGGCAGCGCCCCGTACGCCGAGCAGGCCAGGTCGAAGGAGCCGTCCGCGAAGGGCAGGGCGCCCGCGTCCGCCTGGACCAGGGGAAAGCCGCCGCCGATGCGCAGGGCGTGCTGGAGCTGGCGGTGGGAGAGGTCGAGAGCGACGGGTCGCGCGCCGTGGGCGACCAGCCAGCGCGAGCACTGGGCCGCACCGGCGCCGATCTCCAGGACGTCCCGGCCGGCCAGCTCCTCCGCCGGGCCGAGCAGCTCGGCCTCCACCTCGTCGAGACCCTCGGGCCCCCAGACGAACCGGTCGTCGCCGAGAAAGGTGCCGTGCTCGACCTGGTACTCGTCCGCGTTGCGGTCCCACCAGCCCCGGTTGGCCCGGGAGCTTTCCGTGACGCCCGCGTCACGTCGGGTGGCTTCCGGTTCGGACGCTTCGGACTCTTGGATGATCGGCTCCCTCGTATTAGTCTGCGGGCTCTTCGGTCCGACCGGTCCGGTGGCCGTCACGAATGGGACGCCGTCGGGCCCGCGTGGCCTCGTGAGACATGATTTGTGCCGGGTTTGCGGTGATCCGCCCCGGGTGTGCGCCTTCGCGCATTGACCCTGTCCGGCTGCCCCCGTATGCTACAAGTTGCGCTGCGGGCCTGCGCACCTCAGACGTAGCAGGCTGCGCTCGCATCTGTTGCATGTCCCCTCGGTTCTCGAGGCGCCATCACCAGTAACTGGTGGGGCGTTTCTTTGGCTGTCCGGCTTCTTCAGAGCGATCACGGGCTCCCGGCGTAGCAGTACCTACGACTCACTGTCCGTACCGGAGCCCTTTCCCACATGACGAGCAGCACCGAGACCACCTCTACCACTCCGCAGGTAGCGGTCAACGACATCGGTAACGAGGAAGCTTTCCTCGCCGCGATCGACGAGACGATCAAGTACTTCAACGACGGCGACATCGTCGACGGCGTCATCGTGAAGGTCGACCGGGACGAGGTCCTGCTCGACATCGGTTACAAGACCGAAGGTGTCATCCCGAGCCGCGAGCTTTCGATCAAGCACGACGTCGACCCCAACGAGGTCGTCGCCGTCGGTGACGAGATCGAAGCCCTTGTTCTCCAGAAGGAGGACAAGGAAGGCCGCCTGATCCTCTCGAAGAAGCGCGCCCAGTACGAGCGCGCCTGGGGCACCATCGAGAAGATCAAGGAAGAGGACGGCATCGTCACCGGCACCGTCATCGAGGTGGTCAAGGGTGGTCTCATCCTCGACATCGGCCTCCGTGGCTTCCTGCCGGCTTCCCTCGTCGAGATGCGTCGTGTCCGCGACCTCCAGCCCTACGTGGGCAAGGAGCTCGAGGCCAAGATCATCGAGCTGGACAAGAACCGCAACAACGTGGTCCTGTCCCGCCGTGCCTGGCTGGAGCAGACCCAGTCCGAGGTTCGCCAGACGTTCCTCACCACCCTGCAGAAGGGTCAGGTCCGTTCCGGCGTCGTCTCCTCGATCGTCAACTTCGGTGCCTTCGTGGACCTGGGTGGCGTGGACGGTCTCGTGCACGTCTCGGAGCTGTCCTGGAAGCACATCGACCACCCCTCCGAGGTTGTCGAGGTCGGCCAGGAGGTCACCGTCGAGGTCCTCGACGTGGACATGGACCGCGAGCGTGTCTCCCTGTCGCTGAAGGCGACCCAGGAAGACCCGTGGCAGCAGTTCGCCCGCACCCACCAGATCGGCCAGGTCGTGCCCGGCAAGGTCACGAAGCTGGTTCCGTTCGGTGCGTTCGTCCGCGTGGACGAGGGCATCGAGGGCCTGGTGCACATCTCCGAGCTGGCCGAGCGCCACGTGGAGATCCCGGAGCAGGTCGTCCAGGTCAACGACGAGATCTTCGTCAAGGTCATCGACATCGACCTCGAGCGCCGTCGCATCAGCCTCTCGCTGAAGCAGGCCAACGAGTCCTTCGGTTCCGACCCGGCCTCGGTCGAGTTCGACCCGACGCTGTACGGCATGGCCGCGTCGTACGACGACCAGGGCAACTACATCTACCCCGAGGGCTTCGACCCCGAGACCAACGACTGGCTCGAGGGTTACGAGTCCCAGCGTGAGGTGTGGGAGAACCAGTACGCCGAGGCGCAGACGCGCTTCGAGCAGCACCAGGCGCAGGTCATCAAGTCCCGTGAGGCGGACGAGAAGGCCGCTGCCGAGGGCGGCGACGCGGCGGGTGCGGCTCCGGCCGCGTCCGGTGGCGGCGGCGGTGGCGGTGGCTCGTACTCCTCCGAGGGTGCCGACACCTCCGGCGCGCTGGCCTCGGACGAGGCGCTTGCCGCGCTGCGCGAGAAGCTGGCCGGCGGCCAGAGCTGATCGCAGGCCGCTGAGGCCCAGCAGGTAACTGAGGGACCGTACCTTTCGAGGTGCGGTCCCTCAGCCGTGTGCGGGGGCGTGCCCCCTGTCCCAGGGGTCAACGGGCCGCGAGAGCGCGGGAAACGTACGGGATACACGAGTAACTGACGTGCCGTAACGAACCGTTGGGAGGCTTCCCCGGTCCTTCGTGATCAGCAGGTGGGAGAGGGGAAGGAGAGCCGGGCACGACCTCGGCGGGGCCGGTGCCAGGCCCCCTCACGCGACGCGGTCACGCGTGAAAAGCCGGTAAGAGGCGCCTGATCAGAGGCGCGAGCGGGAATGCTCACGCCCCGCACCGCGTTGTGCAGTACGAACACGAGGAGGAGCGGTCACTGTGCTTGATCCGCAGGGTTTGTACGCATGGGAGCCGAAGGGCCTGGCAGTCGTCGACGTGGCGCTCGCCCAGGAGTCGGCCGGTCTTGTCATGCTCTACCACTTCGACGGATACATCGACGCGGGCGAAACCGGCGACCAGATCGTCGACCGGGTCCTCGACTCGCTGCCCCACCAGGTCGTGGCCCGCTTCGACCACGACCGGCTCGTGGACTACCGGGCCCGCCGTCCGCTGCTGACCTTCAAGCGTGACCGCTGGACCGACTACGAGGAGCCCACCCTCGACGTACGGCTCGTCCAGGACGCCACCGGAGCGCCCTTCCTGCTGCTGTCCGGCCCCGAGCCGGACGTGGAGTGGGAGCGCTTCGCCGCGGCCGTCCAGCAGGTCGTGGAGCGCCTCGGCGTGCGCCTGTCCGTGAACTTCCACGGCATTCCCATGGGCGTCCCGCACACCCGCCCCGTGGGCCTCACCCCGCACGGCAACCGCACCGACCTGGTCCCCGGCCACCGCAGCCCCTTCGACGAGGCGCAGGTCCCCGGCAGCGCCGAGTCGCTGGTCGAGTACCGGCTCATGGAAGCCGGACACGACGTCCTCGGTGTCGCCGCGCACGTACCGCACTACATCGCCCGCTCCCCGTACCCGGACGCGGCCCTCACCGTCCTGGAGTCCATCACCGCGGCGACCGGCCTGGTCCTGCCCGGCATCGCGCACGCCCTGCGCACGGACGCCCACCGCACCCAGACGGAGATCGACCGGCAGGTCCAGGAGGGCGACGAGGAACTCGTGGCCCTCGTCCAGGGCCTGGAGCACCAGTACGACGCAGCCGCGGGAGCCGACACCCGGGGCAACATGCTCGCCGAACCCGCCGACATCCCGTCCGCCGACGAGATCGGCCTCGAGTTCGAGCGTTTCCTCGCGGAACGCGAGGGCGACAACTGACTCCCGCGACCCAGGCCCTAGGCTTCCGCTCATGCTGAAGGTGGGCCTGACCGGCGGGATCGGCGCCGGCAAGAGCGAGGTGTCACGGCTGCTCGTCGAGCACGGGGCCGTACTGATCGACGCGGACCGCATCGCGCGCGAGGTCGTCGCGCCGGGGACCGGCGGCCTGGCCGCCGTCGTCGAGACCTTCGGGCAGGAGGTGCTCGCCGTCGACGGGAGCCTGGACCGCCCCAGACTGGGGTCGATCGTCTTCGCCGACCCGGAGAAACTCGCCGCCCTCAACGCGATCGTGCACCCCCTCGTCGGCGCCCGCTCGCGCGAGCTCGAATCGGCCGCCGACCGGGACGCGGTCGTCGTCCACGACGTCCCGCTCCTCGCGGAGAACAGCCTCGGCCCGCTGTACGACCTCGTGGTCGTCGTCGACGCGAGCCCCGAGACCCAGCTCGACCGGCTGGTGCGGCTGCGCGGCATGACCGAGGAGGACGCACGCGCGCGGATGGCCGCCCAGGCGACGCGCGAGAAGCGCCTGGAGATCGCGGACGTCGTCATCGACAACGACGTACCCCTGGCGGAGCTGCAGCGCCGGGTGACGGACGTATGGGCCCAACTCGTCCGCAGAGCCCACGCCGGCCGGGACGCGCCTCATCCGTCCCAGGAATAGCCGCCGCCCTTCCGGGCGTTGAACCCGCCCAGAGAGGGAAGGACTGTGCCGTGCCCGAGACCAGCGGATCGACCGGACGTACTCCGGAGACGCATGTCATCGACTTCCGTGCCGCCGAACAACTCCTGGCCGCACGGGACCCGCGGGGCGCGGTGAAGCTGCTCGACACGGTCATCGCCGCGCACCCCGAGAACACCGCGGCCCGCCTGCTGCGCGCGCGTGCCTTCTTCGCCGGCGCGCAACTGCGTCCGGCCGAGCTGGAGTTCACCATCGTCCTGGAGCGGGAGCCGGACAACGCGTTCGCGCACTTCGCCCTCGCCCGGACCTACGAGCGCCAGGGGCGGCCGGAGCAGGCCGTGCGCCACTTCCGCCTGGCGGCCGCGCTGGACCCGAACCCGGAGTACCTGAAGGCCGCACGCTTCGACTCGTGAGCCGTCGTCCGTGCGCACGCGCCGGTCAGGAACCCGGGTGCTCCGGGGGACGGCGCACCGGAGGACGCCGGTCCGCCGGCTCGTACGGTGGGATGTCGCGGCCCGGCTGGTAGTGCGGACCCTGGCGGATGTGCCGGAGGATCACGGCCGTGTCGACGGTGACGACCAGCCACAGCAGCCCGCAGACGGCGGCCCACCCGGGGCGTCCTGCGAGGGCGAAGGCCACGGTTCCCGCGAGCGCCCAGACCAGGCCCCACAGGCTCAGCCAGAACCGCGCGCGCAGCGCACTGCGCGCTGTCCTCGGCTCACTGCCCGTACGCATAGCGGTCATCACTCCTCTCTGCAACGTACTCTTCGCTGCGGACGTTCTCCAAGCGTTGCCCAGGCCGTCCGAAGAGGGGATCACCGCGTGCTGCCGGAAGCCGACGAACTGGCCGAGGTCCTGCTCGACCTCGGAGTACCGCACGAGGACATCGACGAACTCGTCCGTATGAGCCGACGGGTCCGGGACGACCCCGAGCTGCGGCGCTTCCTCGAACACTCCGTCGCCGAGCTCGTCGCCGGGATGGGGAAGATCTCGGACAGGGACGACCTGCCCGAGCTCGACTGGCCGACAGGCGCGCTGCAGCGCTTCTTCATGGTGTACGTGTTCGTCGCGGCGCTGCCGCACACCCGCGCCCACCACCAGGAGCGCGGCATCCCCGCCGACGTCTCCCGGCGCACCCTCGCCGACCTGGGCCGGAACATCGCCGTGCACCGCAGACGACACGGACGGGGCGGTGTGCAGGCCCCGTGGTGGCTGACCCACCACTTCCGCGGCGAGCTGTACCAGCTGGGGCGGCTGCAGTTCGAGCGCTCGCGTGTCGGCCGGCCGACGGCCCACGTGCTCACGGCGGCCGGGCTGGACGTGGAGCCGGGCGACCCGTGTCTGAACGTGCACATCCCCGACTTCCTCGGCCCGCTGTCCCCGGCCGCCTGCGACCGCTCCCTGGCGCTGGCCCGGGAGTTCTTCGCCCTGCACTATCCGGAGGAGCGCTACCAGGCCGTGGTGTGCCACTCCTGGCTGCTCGACCCGCAGCTCAAGCAGTACCTGCCGGCGCACACCAACATCGTCCGCTTCCAGGAACGGTTCCGGGTGATCCGCGAGGACTCGGAGCCTTCCGACACCGAACCGGTGCAGTACGTCTTCGGCGACCCGGAGCTGCCCGTGCCGGACCTGCCCCGGCGCACCACCGTGGAACGGGCCGTGGGGGACCACCTGCGGGCCGGGGGCCACTGGTACATCGGGCACGGCTGGTTTCCGCTGTGAGGCCCGCCGGCCCGCACGCGTCGCGGGCCGGCACGAGTCGCGGGACCGGTGAGCTGCGGGACCGGTGAGCTGCCGGACCGCGTGGGTCGCGGACCTGCCCGACTCGCTGCCCGGTCGGTCCGGGGTCGGTGTCCATCGAACGGGTGAACAGGCCCGGAAGGGGAACGGCCGTGCGGACGCCGTCCGTTCGACGGACATGGAACTGAAAATGCGAGCGGGACATCAGGGGACCGGTCCGGGCCCCATCACACCGGACGGCTGCGCGGTCGAGCTGTACTCACGGCTGTCCCTCGGGGCGGAGCCCGACATCATCGCGGCGGCCGTCCCGCCGGGAGCGAGCATTCTGGAACTGGGCTGCGGCGTGGGCCGCATGACCCACCCGTTACTGGAGCGCGGGTTCACGGTCACCGCGGTGGACGAGTCCGCCGAGATGCTGGAGCGCGTCCGCGGCGCGCGCACGGTACACGCGTCGATCGAGGACCTCGACCTGGGCGAGACGTTCGACGTCGTGCTGCTCGCGTCCTTCCTCGTGCACACCGCCGACATCGAGGTCCGGCGAGGCATGCTGCGCACCTGCACGCGACACCTCGCGGACGGCGGCCGGGTGCTGATCCAGCGAGAGGGCGCGGACTACCACACCAACCTGCCGCGCGAGCGCGTCGATCCTTCCGGCTACATCGTGCGCATCGCGTCGTCCGAGCTGGTGGCAGACGGGGTCAACTCGGTTTTCGCGGAGTACGTGTTCCCGGACGCGACCTGGACGCAGACGTTCCGGGTACGGCCGCTGACGCGGCAGCAGTTCGAGGACGCGCTGGCGGAGGCGGGCCTGAGAGTCGACAAGTACCTGACCGAGGACGGGATATGGGTACGGGCGGCAGCCACGGTGGCCGAGGCTCCCGCAACCCAGGAGGAGGACTGAGGGAGGAAGGATGACGTGCCTGGGTGCGTCGGACGGCGATGAGTTTCGTGACGAGGGCCGGTCTATCTCTGTGACAGCACAACGGACCGCTTCACACAGGAGACCCTCATGTCCGAGACCACCGTTCCCGTCCCGTCCGTCGCATCCGCACTGCCCGGCGGCGGCTCCGGCACAGTCGTCGCCGAGTCCGCGACCCCTCGCGGTCGACGGGCCCGCATCGCCCTGCGTGGCCTGCAGGTGGTGCTCGCCCTCTTCTACGCCATCGCGAGCGCCCTGCCCAAGCTGATCGCGCATCCCTCGGCCGCCGACGCCTTCGACGAGATGGGCTGGGGCAGCGCGGGAATGTACACCATCGGCGCACTCGAACTGGCCGGAGCCATCGCCCTGTTGGTCCCGGTGCTGCAGTCCGTGGCGGCGGTGGCGCTGAGCGCGCTGATGGTCGGCGCGTTCGTCGTCCAGCTCACCGTCTTCCACGGGGAGAACGCGGCGACCCCGCTCATCCTGATCGTGCCGCTCGCCCTCATCGCCTGGGCACGGCGTGGACACAACGAGGACCTGCTGCGGCTGGTACGGCGCCGGGCGTGACACGTGCCCTGTGGGGACGGCCGGCGAAACCGCACGGCGGGGGCCGCGGTGAGGGTGGCGTCGACAGCGATGTTGTTCGGGTGCTGGTGCCGGTGCCGGTGCCGATGCCGATGGGTGGAGGGGTGGGGGGAGGGGGGAGAGGGCGGGGGTGACGAGATGCGCAGGACGGTGGCGTCCGGTGGGCCGAGGGCCCGGGCCGGACGCCGGCGCCGTGTGTATCTCGTCGCGTGCCCTGGAGGTCATCGGCCTCCGCGCCGGGGGCGGCCTCCCCGGACACCTGGCGAGCCGGACGTACCCGGTTTACCCGGTGTGCCCGGACCACCTGCCGCTCCCGGGCCTCCCGACGTTCCCGGGCCTGCCGTCATTCCCGGTGGTACCGCTGACCCTCGGAGGCGTTCCATGTCGCGGCGGTCCCGCTTGGTCGGGCGGCCGGTGCCGCGGTCGCGGATACCGGCCGGGGCCACGGCGTCGCGCGGCGGGGGCGGGGGACTGTTGTCGACGTAGCACTGCACGGCCACCGGAGCGCCGACCCGCTTGCGGATCAGGCGCTTGACGACGACGACCCGCTCCCAGCCCTCCTGCCGGACGCGTACCTCGTCGCCGACGCGCACGGAGTAGGCGGGCTTGACCCGTTCGCCGTTCACGCGCACATGCCCGCCCCGGCAGGCGGTGGCTCCCATGGAGCGGGTCTTCACCAGTCGGACCGACCAGACCCAGCTGTCGATGCGCACGCTCTCGCCGTGCTGCGGACCGGCCGCCTCGGCGGCGGCCACCGCGGCGGCGGCCTTGGCGTCCACGCCGTCGCCGCCGTCGGCGTCCGTGGCTTTGCCGGTGCCGGTGCCGGTGCTGCCGGTGGCGTTGCCGTCGGCCTCGGCGTCCGTGGCCGTGCCGTCGGCCTCGGCGTGGTCGTGGTCCGGGTGCTCAGAAGCCATGCCGTCGACTTTAGTCCCCGGAGCGGTGAGGGTCGGCTGGGTTTTCTCGCGGCCCCTGGAGAGGTGTCCTGGGAGCAGCCTGGACAGGCCTTGGCCGACCTGGGCAGGTCCGGCACGGCTTTACGGTGGAGGCATGCACAGCCTGGAGGATCTGGACGCCCGTCTCTGCGGTTGCACCGCCTGCCCCCGGCTCGTGGAGTGGCGGGAGGAGGTGGCCCGTACCAAGCGCGCGGCCTTCGCCGACGAGACGTACTGGGGGCGCCCGGTGCCGGGCTTCGGCCCGTCGGACGCCAGGCTGCTGATCGTCGGCCTCGCCCCCGCCGCCCACGGCGGCAACCGCACGGGCCGTATGTTCACCGGCGACCGCTCCGGAGACGTGCTGTACGAGGCGCTGTACGACATCGGGCTCGCCTCGCAGCCGACCTCGGTGCGCGCCGGCGACGGCCTGGAACTGTACGGCGTGCGGGTCACCTCGCCCGTGCACTGCGCCCCGCCCGCCAACAAGCCCACCCCCGAGGAGCGGGA
Source organism: Streptomyces sp. NBC_00289 (assembly GCF_041435115.1). NCBI lineage: Bacteria > Bacillati > Actinomycetota > Actinomycetes > Kitasatosporales > Streptomycetaceae > Streptomyces > Streptomyces sp. NBC_00289. The sequence continues at coordinate 7,550,746 of NZ_CP108046.1, forward strand.
CACCTGCCGGCCCTGGCTCCTGCAGGAGCTGAGGCTGCTGCGGCCCACACTGCGGGCGGTGGTCGTGCTCGGCGCCTTCGGCTGGCAGGCGGCCCTGCCCGCCTTCGCCGAGGCGGGCTGGACAGTGCCACGCCCGCGGCCGGCCTTCGCCCACGGCGCCCGCGTCCCCCTCGACGGGCTCCAGCTCTTCGGCTGCTTCCACGTAAGCCAGCGCAACACCTTCACCGGCCGGCTCACGCCCGCGATGCTGCGCGACGTCCTGCGTACGGCGGCGGAAGCGGCGGGACTGCCCGGGCCGAAAACCGGGGCGACCGGACCGCCGTAGGGACGTTACGGTGCGCTGATGACCTTGTATCCGGAGATCGAACCGTACGACCACGGCATGCTCGACGTCGGTGACGGCAACCAGGTGTACTGGGAGACGTGCGGCAATCCGCGCGGCAAGCCCGCGGTGGTGCTGCACGGCGGGCCGGGCTCCGGAGCCAACGCCTACTTCCCGCGCCTCTTCGACCCGGCCGCGTACCGGATCGTGCTGCTCGACCAGCGCGGGGCCGGTCGTTCCACGCCGCCGGCGAGCGCGTACGACACCGACATGAGCGTCAACACGACCGCTCACCTCATCGCCGACCTGGAACTGCTGCGCCGGCACCTGGACGTCGAACGGTGGCTGGTGTGGGGAGTGTCCTGGGGATCGGTGCTGGGGCTGCGGTACGCGCAGACGCATCCCGCGGCCGTCTCCGAGCTGGTCCTGACCGGGATCGCGACCGGCTCGGATGCCGAAGTCGCCCTGCTGACGAGGGGGTTGGGGAGGATCTTTCCGGAGGCGTTCGAGCGGTTCGTCGGCGAGCTGCCGGAGGGCGAGCGGGACGGAAACCTCGCGGCCGCCTACAACCGGCTGCTCGAGTCGCCCGATCGCCAGGTGCGCGAACGGGCCGCGCGGGCCTGGACCGACTGGGAGACGGCCATGATGCCGGCCCCGCCGCGGTCGGTGGCGCGCTATGAGGACCCGGTGTTCCGGATGGGCTTCGCCCGCACCGTCACGCACTACTGGGGCAACGACCACTTCCTGGGCGAGAGTGAGGGCGGAAGCGAGGGCGACAACGGGGGTGTCGACCGTGGGGGTGTCGTGCTGCGCGACGCGCCGTTGCTGAAGGACATCCCCGGCACACTCGTCCAGGGCGGTCTCGACCTCGGCAACCTCCTCGGTGTCGTCTGGCGGCTCCATCACGCCTGGCCGGGCAGCGAGTTGGTGGTGATCGACGAGGCCGGGCACAACGCGGGGGCGCCGGGCGTGGCCGAGGCGCTGGTGGCGGCGACCGACAAGTACGCCCGGCGCGGCTAGGGCACTTCGGCTGCCCCGGATTCCCCTCCGTCCCCGTCCCCCGCCCCTTTCCCTTCCGGGTCCGCTGCCCCGAACAGGTGCCGTACCGTCGACCGGTAGTTGGCCTGTACGTGGCGGAGGGCGTGGGTGCGGGCGCGGTCCGGGTCGCCGGAGGCGATCGCCTCGTACAACTCCTGGTGCTCCGTGAGGAGTTGAGGCCACTCCTCGTTCTGCCGGGTGAGCCAGCGCAGGCGGCCGTCGACGGGTTCCATGACCGAGATCAGCAGGCTGTTGCCGGCCATGGCCAGGATGCGGTCGTGGAAGCGGGTGTTGACGTCCGTGATCGCCTCGGCGTCCCCGGCCTCGGTGGCGCTCGCCGCGCTGTCCAGCAGCTCGCGCAGCTCGGCCAGCGTCCGCGGGGTCGCGCGGGATGCCGCGAGGCCGGTCGCGTACACCTCCAACGCCTCGCGCAGCTCGAAGAGTTCCTTGACGTCGGCGGGTGTCAGCCGGCGTACGACCGTGCGGCGCGGTGTCTCGAAGTGGACGAAGCCCTCGGCGACCAGTGCCCGGATCGCCTCGCGGACCGGGACCCGGGAGACCCCGAAGCGCTCGGCGAGCTCCCGCTCGACGAGTCGGTCGCCCGGACGCAGGCGGCCCGCGATGATCTCCCGCCGCAGATCCGCCAGGACGCGTTCGCGTACCGCGCCGAGGGGTTCGATCTTCGTCATGAGGCCATCTTCGCCGACTCGGAGCGGCTTTTACGGAGCGTTAACAGGGGTGACATCGGTCGAAACGGTTGACGGGAGGACCATGACGGAAGTTTGGTATACCAAACGGCCCCCGAAAGCAGTCTCCTCCGTCCCCTCGTCCAGGGAGGCCCCGTGTCCCTCGCCGACCGTGCCGAAGCCACCGGCACCGCAGCGTTCGTCCCCGACCCCCGCCTCACCAACGAAGACCTCGCGCCCGCGGGCAAGCGCAACTGGAAGGTGTTCGACCTCTTCGCCATGTGGATGTCCGACGTCCACAACCTCGGCAACTACACCTTCGCCGCGGGCCTGCTCTTCCTCGGCATGAACGTCTGGCAGATCTTCACCTCACTGCTCGTCGGCTTCGTGATCATCTATGCCGGGATGAACATGATGGGCCGCATCGGGCAGCGCACCGGAGTCCCCTTCCCGGTCGTCAGCCGGATCGCCTTCGGCATCTGGGGCGCCAACATCCCCGCGCTGATCAGGGCCGTCATCGCCATCATGTGGTACGGCATCCAGACCTACCTCGCCTCCGTCGCGGTCAACGTGATGCTGCTGGCCGCCTGGCCGGGCCTGGAGTCCTGGACGCACAGCTCCTTCCTGGGCCTCGACGCGCTCGGCTGGGTGTCCTTCGTCGCGCTCTGGCTGGTCCAGGCGCTGATCATCAGTCAGGGCATGGAGTCGGTCCGGAAGTTCCAGGACTTCTGCGGCCCCGCCATCTGGGTCGTGATGATCGCGCTCGCCGTCTGGATCCTCGCCAAGGCCGACTGGACCATCGCGCTGACCTCGACCCCGCACCCGGTCTCCGTCGGCGAACAGTGGCGGCAGTGGTTCGGCGCGGTAGGTCTGATCCTCGCCACCTACGGCACGCTGATGCTCAACTTCTGCGACTTCTCCCGCTTCGCACCCGACTACAAGACCGTCCGGCGCGGCAACTTCTGGGGTCTGCCGGTCAACTCGACGGCCTTCGTGATCGTGTCGGTGATCGTCACCGCGGGCGCCTACGAGGTGTTCGGCAAGCAGATCACCGACCCCGCCTACCTCGTCGCCGAGATCGGCAACAAGTGGGTGCTGGTGGTGGGCGCGTTCACCTTCGCGGTGGCCACCATGGGCGTCAACATCGTCGCCAACTTCGTCTCGCCGGCGTACGACCTGGCCAACGTCTGGCCGCAGAAGATCACCTTCAGGATCGGCGGCATGATCAGCACGGTGGCCGCGCTGGTGGTGACCCCGTGGAACCTGTTCTCCAACCCGACCGTCGTGAACTACTTCCTCGGCGGCCTCGGTGCCTTCCTCGGCCCGCTGTTCGGCGTGATCATGGTCGACTACTACTGGGTCAAGCGTGGTGACGTCGACGTCGACGAGCTCTTCGACGCGCGGCCAGGTGCCCGCTACCGCTACCGCAACGGCGTCAACCCCAAGGCGCTGTGGGCGTTCCTGCCCTCGGCGGCGGTCGCGGCGGTGCTCGCGCTGGTGAAGACGTTCAGTGACGTGGCGCCGTACTCGTGGTTCATCGGCACCGCGCTGGCGGCCGGTGCCTACGCGGCACTGTGCCGCGCCGAGCGGACCGCCGCGCCGGTCGTCTCCGAGCAGCCCGTGGAGGTCTGAGCAACGTGCGGATCGTCGTCACCAACTGCAACACCACGCAGGAGATGACCGAGGAGATCGTACGAGGTGCCCGGGCCGCGGCAGGCCCGGGCACCACCGTGACCGGACTGACCCCCGGCTGGGGACCGGAGTCCGCGGAGGGCTGGCTCGACAGCTACCTGTCGGCCGCCGCCGTCCTCGACACCCTGCGCACGTACGACGGACCGTCGTACGACGCCGTCGTCATGGCCGGCTTCGGAGAGCACGGGCGCGAAGGTGTACGGGAACTGGTGGACGTGCCGGTCGTCGACATCACGGAGGCCGCGGCACACCTCGCCTGCCTGCTGGGGCGGCGGTACGGGGTCGTCACCACGCTGGAACGCTCGTGCGGGCAGATCGAGGACAGCCTCGAAACGGCGGGCGTGGGCCGCAACTGCGCCGCCGTCGTCGGGACGGGCCTGAGCGTCCTCGACCTCGGGGACGGCGAGGGGAACCGGGACCGCACCGAGGCGGCGTTCCTCGCCGCCGCCGAACGGGCCTGCCGGGCGGGCGCGGAGGTACTGGTGCTCGGCTGCGCCGGAATGACCGGCCTGCAGCGCACCGTGGGGGAGAAGCTGGGGCTTCCGGTCGTCGACGGGGTCGCGGCGGCGGTGAAGCTGGCGGAGTCCCTCGTGGCACTCGGCCTGACGACCAGCCGGGCGGGCAGCCTGGCGAAACCGTTGCCGAAGAGGCGGGTGTGGAGCCGCCCACGACCGGACTGACACCACCCCGCGCCGCCGTCGCCGGTCAGCCGCATCGGGGCCCAGTCAGGCCATGCGCCGCCCGTCGCCGCTCAGCCGCATCGGGGCCGGGTCAGGACATGCGTCCCCCGCGGGTCACCGCACCAGGCCGAGTTAACGGCGTGCGCCCTTCACCGGTCGTCGCACCAGGCCGAGTCCACGGCGTGCGCCCGTCGCCGGTCATCGCACCAGGCCGAGTCCACGGCATACGCCCGTCGTAAGCCCGTCCTACGGCTGCCAGACGTACCGCACGTCCTACGGCTGCCAGACGTACCGCACGTCCGGTTCCCGCTCCTCGTTCGTGCGGCCGTCGGTCCGCTCGACGGCGACGAAACCGTGTCGCTCGTAGAAGCGGTGGGCGGGCTCGTTGACCTGGAAGGTCCACAGACTCAGCCCCCGCGGACTGCGCTCCTTGGCCAGCCCGACGAACCGGTCACCGATACCTCGCCCCCGCCACTCGGGGGCGAGGTACAGCTGGGACAGCAGATCGCCGTTGAGCACCATCAGCCCCACGACCCGGCCCCCGTCCACCGCCTCGGCCACCCACGTCTCGCGCGACGGCACCACCACATCGCGGAAGTAGGCCCGCACCTCGTCGTCGGACCGCGGCCTGACGACCGTCGGCAACGCGGCGTCGAACGACCGCAACCACACATCGGCCGCGTCGGCGGCGTCGGCGGCACCGGCCCGACGCAGCACAACGGCCGCCGGCCTGCTCACGCTGCCACCTCCTCGGGAACGACAGCGATCGCGGTGATCTCCACCAACTGCCCCGTATATCCGAGACAGGCCACCCCGACCAGCGTCGACGCATGTGGCCCGGCGATGAGCTCCGAGGCCTCGACGACTTCCCAGACGGTGGACAGCACCGCGGGATCGCTGCTGACGACGTACACGTCGGTCGCCGCGACATGCGCCAAGTCGCTTCCCACCGTCTGTAGTTGTACTCGCAGGTTGGCGATCACCTGCTGTGCCTGCAGCACCGGATCGCCTTCACCGACCAACCGGCCGTCCGCGTCGAGGGGCACGGCTCCTGCCAGGAAGGCCAGTCTCGTGCCTGCCTCGACCACGGAGGCGTGCGAGTAGGAGGGCGGTGGGAACAGGGCGGCAGCGGTAGCGCGCTGGATCACGAAGTCTCCTTGGGTGGGCGCCGAGCATCTCGCCGATCATGCGGGGGCTCCGCGAAGATCGCATCCGAATTCACCGTCGTACCCCCTCCGCCAGCCCGGTCGTTCGCCCTCGGTCCCCGAAGCCGTTCGACAGGGTGGAGCTGATGCGTGAGGGCACCGCCCCGTGCCGCGGACAGCGTGCATGGCTTGCCAACTGGCACTCGTCCGCCCCGCGACCGGTCATTGCGTTCATAAAGAACGCGGTCCTCCCGGCAACCGTCACCTCCCCGAAATACAACCGTCCCATCTCCTCCAGGAACGCGATCTACCGTGGACACCACAGTCCGCAGCCCGGCCGCCGTCGCCCGAAGGCTCATTTCCGCCCTCGTCGAGACGACAGGAGTCCCGTGTCGCGCCACGTTCCGACGCTTCCGCCCTGGCTCGCCCACACGCTTCGTGCCCAGCGGGGGCCCGTGCCGTGGAGTGCGGTGCTGCGGGGGGCGTTGGCCGCCGGGCCGCTGCTTCTCGTCGCCGTGCTCGTCGGCCGGACCTCACTCGGCGTCGTGTCCGCGATCGCCGCCATGCTCGCCGGGATCAACGACCGGCCCGGCAGCCGGCGGGTCTCCGTCCAGCGGCTGGGTGTCCCCGCGCTCGCGGGGGCGGGCGGACTGCTCCTGGGGACGTATGCCGGTCAGCATGCCGACGCCGTGATGCTGACCGTGCTGTTCACCCTCGTGGGGCTGGTCGCGGGAAGTCTCAGCGCGGTCGGGACCGTCGCCTCCGGGGCGGGTACCCAGCTGCTCGTCGCCTCCGCGATCGGGGCCGGGATGCCGTTGCCGGAGCCCGGATGGCAACGGGCCCTGGCGTTCCTCGCCGGGGCCGGGTGGCTGCTCGCGTTGCGGCTGCTGCTGCCCACCCCCGGGGCCATGGCCGGCGGCGACTACCGGTTCGACGGGGAGCGGGACGCCGTAGCCGCCGTGTACGACGCCGTCGCGGAGCTTCTCGACGCCGCCGGGTCGCAGGCGGCGACCGCGCGCCGCGCCGGACTCACCGCCGCGCTCGACCATGCGCAGGACGCCCTGGCCGGGCCGCGGTTGCGGCGGTACGCGAGTTCCGCGGCCGAGCGGCGGCTGCACGCGCAGTACGCCGCCGCGCTGCCGCTCGCCGAGGCCGCGACCGCGCTCGCGTGGGCAGGGGAGGCGGTCACCGGGCGGGCGTCCGAAGGGCCACGCCGGCTCGCCGCCGCGGTGCGCGGCAGCACGCACACCGGACCACTGCCCGCACCCCACCGCTCCGCACCCGCCCTGCGCGCCCTGGACGACGCCCTGCTGCACGCCGCCGAGGCCTTCGACCACGCCAAGGGCAGCGATCTGCACACCCGCAGGCGTACGGCCGGGGCACTGCTGCGCACCGTCTTCGGGGCCGGCGGACGGGAGTACGGCCTACGGGTCGCCCTCTGCTTCGGGGCCAGCGCGGCCGTCGCCCAGGCCCTGCACCACGCCCGCTGGTACGGGCAGCACGAGCACTGGTACTGGCTGCCCGCCACCGCCGTCTTCCTCGTCAAGCCCGACCTCGGGCCACTCGCCTCGCGCGTCCTGTGCCGGGCCGCGGGGACCGTACTGGGGGCGCTTGTCTTCGCCGGGTTCGCCGTCGTGCTGCCCCGGCCCGAGGGGCTCATCGCACTCGTCGCCGTCAGCGGCGCCCTCATTCCCGTCGCCACCCGGCACTTCGCCGCGCAGACCGCCGTCGTCACCGTCCTCGTGCTCGCCCTGGTGATGGTGGGCGGGGAGCCGCAGGCGTCGGCGGGCCGGATCGGCGAGACGCTGCTGGCCTGCGCGATCGTGCTGATCGTGGGACATCTGCCGATGCCCGGGCAGCGGGGCGGCGGTGTGCGCGCCCGGCTGGCCGCGGCCGGGGACGCGGCGCAGGCGTACCTGGAGCACGTCCTGCGCGAGTCCGACGCCCGGGTCGTACGGAGGCCCGAGGACCGCGCGGTCCGCTGGACCCTCCGCCGTGAGGCCTATCGCACGCTCGCCGAGGCCCGTACCGCCATCTCCCTCAACGCCGCCGAACTCCCCGCCCTGGCCCGGCAGGCCGAGGGCGCGGACGAGGTCGCCGCCGTCCTCGAACGGCTCGTCGACACCACCACCGCCTGCGCCGTACACCTCGACGACACGGGACGGCTCACCCCCGAGGACGCCGGCCGCCTCGCCGCGCTCCTCGCCGAACTCGCCGGTCACCGGGAGCGGGTGGGACTGCGGAGGCCGGAGATCCCCCTCGCGGGCTGAGACGGGCCCGGTCGCCGAACGGCGACCAAGGACCGGGTGGCGACCTGGTCACCGGGTGGGGCACCCCTTGCGGTGGGCGGTGGGCGGTGGGCGGCGGGCGGCGGGCGGCGGGCGGCGAGCCCGTGGGAGTCGGTCCCCGTCACCCCACCCGCACCCACACCGGCGCGTGGTCCGACCCGGGTGCCCCCTGCCGCTCCGCCGGGTCGGTCCCCACGGACGGCAGTCGCGGCGTCTCGTCGTCCGGCAGGCCCGTTCCCGCCGCCGTCACCCGGTGGACCAGGTGATGGCTCGCCAGGATGTGGTCGATCAGCTCGCGGCGCCCGGAGTTGATCCGCGAGTAGCGCCGCTCGGCCGGGATGAGCGGGGCCACGTCCCACAGGCGCATCGCGTCACCCCGGTCGGGGTGCTCGTATCCGGACGTGCCGATCTCGGAGCCGGGCGGGCCGAGCAGGATCTGTGTGGTCGCGGCCTGCACCTCGTCGTTCAGGTCGCCGAGGACCGCCACGTCCCGCTCCTTGCCCTTCCCCGCCAGGAGTTCGTCGGCGAGCGCGCGCAGTGCCGTCGCCTCGGCCGCCCGCCGGTAGAGGGCGTAGGCGCCGTACCGGGCCCGCTCGCCCTCGTCGCGCGGCTGGAACCGCCCGTTCGGGTACGACAGCAGCTTCGACTTGAGATGAGCCACGGCCACCCGCAGTGGCCCCGCCTCCGTCTCGGTCAGCACGGCCAGCAATCCGCGGCCTGTCCGAGCCGTCTCCAGGCCGGCGTCGTCCGCCTGGACCGGGCGCAGCTTCGCCGGGAACGCCGAGGTGTCGTGCAGTACCTCCATCGGGGCGCGGCCGAGGAAGCCGACCCGGATGCCCCGGCTGTCCGCTTGCTCGGACAGGGCGATGTGCCAGGTGCCGCCCACCGCCTGGGCCAGGTCCCGCAGCGCCTCGGGGTCCCCGACCTCCTGCACGCCGAGCAGCGCCGGGTCGAGTTCCGTGATCACGGCGGCCAGGGCGGCGAGTTTCGTCTCGTAGGCGGCCTTGTCCGCGGGGCCGGACGGGCCGCCGGGAAGGTAGAGGTTCTCCAGGTTCCAGGTGCCGAGAAGCATGCCGGGCTCCTTCCGGAAGCCGTCGGGCAGCGGGCGGTGCGGGCGGTGGTGGGCTCAGCGTGCCCGTCGGCCGACCGCCGCGACAGGGCCGCGGCGGGATGCGCGGTTCGGGTCACCCGACCCGACGACCCCGCCGTACGTTGGCGTGATGACGGACTCTCCCGCCACCTCCCCGGCCGACGCCTCCGCCGTGTCTCCCGCCGATCTCGTCATCACCGGGTGCACCGTCCTCGTGCACGACGATCAAGAGCGGATCGGGTTCGAGGAGGATGCCGCGATCGTCGTACGGGAGGGAGTCGTCGAGTCGGTGACGACCGCCGCCGCGGTCCGGCACCGGGCCGCCGTCGAACGCGTCGACGCCCGCGGTCAGGTCGCCCTGCCCGGTCTGATCAACTGTCACACGCACGCGCCGATGGTCGCGCTGCGCGGCCTCGCCGAGGACCTGCCCACCGAGGAGTGGTTCAACGACGTCGTCTGGCCCGTCGAGTCCAACCTCACCGAGAAGGACGTCGAGTTGGGGGCGCGGCTGGCCTGCGCCGAGATGATCCGCGGCGGGGTCACCTGCTTCGCGGACCACTAGTACGACGCCTGAGCCGCCGGCGACCCGGGCCGGAGAAATGTGCCGGCACAGCGATGAGTTCCGTTCCTCCGGCCGGTCACCACCACGAACGGACCGTTGCACAGGAGGGCCCTCATGTCGCTTCCGGAGATCGTCTCGCGCGCACAGTGGCGTACGGCACGCGAGGAACTGCTGCTCAGGGAGAAGGCGGCCACGCGCGCGCGGGACGCCCTCAACGCCGAGCGGCGCGGGCTGCCCATGGTCGAGGTCGACGAGGAGTACGTGTTCGAGGGCGGCGACGGGAAGGCCGTGCTGCTCGACCTGTTCGAGGGACGCGGACAACTGGTCGTATACCACTTCATGTTCGCGCCGGAATGGGCCGCCGGGTGCCGCAGCTGCTCCGCGTTCCTTGACCAGATCGGGCATTTGGCGCATTTGGCGGCGCGCGGCACGTCGTTCGCCGCGGTCTCCCGGGCGCCGTATACGAGGCTTCTGCCGTTCAAGGCGCGGATGGGTTGGACGCTGCCCTGGTACTCGTCGTACGGCAGTGACTTCAACCGTGACTTCGAGGCGACCCTGGAGCGGGACGGGGAACTCGTCGAGCGGCCGGGCGTCAGCTGCTTCCTGCGCGACCGTGACCAGGTCTTCCACACCTACTCCACGTACGAGCGCGGCCTCGACGGACTGGGCTCGACCACGACCCTCCTGGACCTGACCGCGCTGGGACGGCAGGAGGAGTGGGAGCGACCCGTGGGGCGCGCGTCGGCTCTCGGGGCGCCTGCGGGAAGCGAGCGGATTCGCTATCACGACGAGTACGAGGACTGATACGGAAGGTGACAGTCAACGCTCGAAAGTGGAGAGACTCCTCACACTCTGCGGTGAACGAGTGTCAACTACGTCTCAGTACCGTCACTTCCCGAGCCGTTCACGCCATGGTTGGCGTTTAACTGCTTGAGTGCAGCGCTACATGGAGGTGACAGGGTGAACGGGCGAACGGTGCTTGAGCGCTTTCCCGCCGGCGGGCCGCGTGGTTCGTGGCCGGCGGAGGAGTTCGCGCAGTCTCGGCGTCTGGAGGGCCTGTCCGCCGAGGTCGTCATGGACCTGGCGACGGATATGTTCCTGGTGATCGTCCGCGGCGGGGAGGCGGCCGACGCCTCCGCATGAGCGCGGGACGCGGGAACGCCGGTGTCAGCCCGCCTTCGGGGCCGGCACCTTCGTCGTGAACTGATCCGCCTGCAGTGAGTACAGCTCCGCGTAGACGCCGCCGGTGGCGAGCAGCTCGTCGGGCGTCCCGGACTCCACCAGCCGGCCCTGTTCGAGCACGTGCACCAGGTCCGCGTGGCGCACCGACGCCAGCCGGTGGGTGATGAGGATGACCGTCTGCCCGGTACCCGACAGGGCCCGGATCTTCTCGAAGACCTCCAGCTCGGCCCGCGCGTCCAGAGCCGCCGTCGGCTCGTCCACGATCAGGACGCGGCCGCGCCGGTACGCGGCCCGGGCGATGCCGAGCCGCTGCCACTGACCGCCCGACAGCTCGTGCCCGCCGCTGAAGTCGCGGGCCAGCAGGGTGTCCAGGCCGCGCGGCAGATCGGCGAGCACCTCCTCGGCCCCCGCCTCCGCGACCGCGTCGCCCACCCGCTCGTCGGTCAGTGGCGCCGAGGAGCGGCCGACCGCGACGTTGACGCGTGCCGTGAACGGCCAGCGCTTGAAGTCCTGGGCCACCATCGCGACCCGTTCGGCGAGCCGCCGCCGGTCGGCGGTCGCCGCGTCCACGCCGTCCCACAGGATGCGGCCGCTGTCGGGCGCGTACAGCCCCGCCAGCAGTTTCACCAGCGTGGTCTTCCCGGAGCCGTTCTCGCCGACCAGCGCGACGATCTTGCCGAGCGGCACGTCGAGCGTCACGTCGTCGAGCGCGGGGCGGGTCACGTCACCCGGATAGCTGAAGGTGACGTGCTCGAACCGGATCGCGCTCGGCTCCTCGGGCAGCGTGGCGCCGCCCACCGGAATGGCCCGTTCGGCCGCCTCGACGTACAGCCGTTGCAGATCGCCGACGAACAGCGCCTCCTCGTGCAGCGCGTTGACCTCCACGACCAGCGTGTCGAGGCTCTGGGATCCCGTACGGATGGCGATCACGGCCGTACCCGCCACCGACAGTGCCATCGCGCCCGTCAGCAGCAGTCCGCCCAGCGTCGCGTAGGTCGCCGCCGTCGCCAGGCCCGTCCAGGTCGCCGCGATGAGCCCGGTGCGGGCGGCGAGCCGGGCCAGCCGCGTCTGCTCGGCCTCCGCCGTCTCGGACATCGAGCGGAAGTGCCGCAGCAGGAACGGGCCCACGCCGTGGACCCGGATCTCCGGTGCCGCCGCCGGCTCGATGAGCAGCGCCCCGAGCAACCGCCCCGCGCGCGCGTGCTGCACCCAGGCGTGGAAGGACTCGTAGCGGCGGCGGGCGATGGTCAGCGCGCTCCAGCCGCTGGGCAGGGTCATCGTCGCCAGCAGCGGGAGCAGCGCCGGGTGCAGGACGGTCAGCACGCCCGCGGCCGCGATCAGGGAGATCGCCGCGTTCACCACGCGGGTGGCGCACGAGATCATCCGGCGGGCGGAGGAGGCGCCGTATTGCGCGGTGTCCAGCAGTTTGTGGAAGGCGTGGTCCTCGATCGCGGCCAGTTCGACCTCCGCGGCCCGCTCCAGATACAGCTCGGTGGCCACCCGCTCCACCTTGGGTTCCAGGCGCCCGGTCGCGTAGGTCGACGCGGCCCGCAGCAGCGCGCCGACCAGCATCACGGCGGCCATCGTGACCAGCGCGGGAACCGCACCGCGCAGCCGATCCTCGATCGCGCCGTCGCCGATCAGCCGGCCGAGCACGTTGTTGACCGCGAGCAGACTCACCGCCTGGGTCGCGCCCCGGCCCGCCTCGGCCGCCAGCACGGTCCGCGCGGCACCCCGGTCGGCCTGCCAGGCCAGCCGGAAGCTGGACGCCAGCAGGGCGGGCAGCCGGGTCACCATGGCCCGGAAACTGAGCTCGAGGAACGCGTCCGCGTGCGAGTTCCAGCCCGTCTCGTAACGCAACGGGCCGCCGAAGAGCAGCCGCTCCGACTCGGAGACCCCGGCCGTGACCCCGTCCTTTCCCCCGGCGCGACTCTTCCCCACCGCCGACCTCCCCCGATCGTGGACGAACGGCCACTATCGCGGGAGCGGGCCGACCCGGGGCAGAGCGCATGCGGGAGAGACGACAGCACGCGGGCGTGCGCCCTGGTGAAGGGGGTGGGGCGACCGGATGGGGCCGACGGGGTGCGGCTGTGGGCCGGGGCGCGCCGGGCGCCTGTGCGGAGGGTGCGGGGTGCGGCGCGGTGTGGGCTCCGCGGTGCGCGGTGTGGGCTCCGTGGTGCGTTCCGCGCGCGATACGACCAGGCGCTGACCGGCCGCGACACGGTGGGATACGACCTGCGCGCCGACCGGCCGCGGTCAGGTCGGCACAAGGCCTACGCGCTGACCGGCCGCGACCAGGTCGGCGTCGTGCCCGTCAGGCGGCAGAGGGCCAGATAGAGCGGTATCGGCGGCGTATAGGGAAGCGTGCCGTCCGGTTTGTGGATCAGAGGCGGGACCGCGGGGGCATCGGGGACGACCGCTCCGGTGAGGTACCGGGCGGGCGTCGGCCACTCCAGGGCGTAGTCGGAGTCGGACGGAACGATCCACCACCAGTGCGCCTCGTCGGCGTAGACGCATCCGACCCGCGGCAGCCTGGGCATCAGCAGCGGGCCGAGGCGCGCGGGTGTCGCCACCGCGTCGCAGCCCAGTGGAGCCGTCATACCGTCGGGGACGGGCAGTCGCCGGGGAGTGCCGAGGGTGTGCGCCGCCGGGGTGTGCAGACCGCGGCGGAGGCGCACCAGCGTGTCCAGTGCCAGCACCTGGGCGCCGGAAGCGCGGCTCACGCGCCGCCCCAGCCTCGGCCCCGCTCGCGCGGGTGGACCTCGACGGCCGCCGGGCCGTGCTCCCGCGCCTCGTCCTCGCCGCCCGAGCCGTCGGCCGGACCGGGCTTCGGGCGGGCACCCCAGCCCAGGTCGTTGCGCGGCCCGGTGTCCTCGCGGGGCGCGTCCGCCTTGCGCGGCAGCTCCGCCCAGACCAGCAGGCCCGGGCCGTGTTCCTGGGCGCCCCAGGCATGGCACAGGGCGTCGACGAGAAACAGTCCCCTCCCCTGTTCCTCCTCGGGGCGTTGTGGGGACGGGTGAGGCTCACCCGGCGCACAGCCCTGATCCCGTACGGCTATGCGCACCAGGTCGTCACCGTCGTGCAGCTCGCAGACGACGACGTTGCTCGCGGTGTGCACTATCGCGTTGGTGACCAGCTCGGAGACCACGAGGGCCGCCGTGTCGCAGGTGTCCTCGCAGACTGACCAGCCGGTCAGCCGTGCCCTTGTCAGGCGTCTGGCCTGCGCGGGAGAACCCGGGTGTGCGGCCAGCTCGAAACGGAACCGGCGCTCGGCAGCGGCCCTGTCGGGGCCTGCTCCCGCGGCGGCACCGAGACCGAGGGGGCGGCCTGCGGCGGCGTCTGTTCCTAAGGGCGCGGACGGAATCACGCTTGCCACTATCGCCCCGTCGTGAACACTTGGCAAGTGTCACTCTGAAAAATGCAGAGTGCTGTGTGACGCGGTGAGGGGCCGTGGCACACTGCTCGCAACAGCACCTCGAGCGGCGCCAGTTGGGATCAGCGGAGATTCGTACAGATCTTCGAATAGGTCTTCGAATGGCGCCGTAGGGCTGTCAGGATTCTTTTCGCGGTCGGCCGGCTCGCCCTTGGTCGTTTCCGTCAGGGACTTTGTGGAGGTGCAGCGTGAGCGAACCGCGGTCCGCGCCGACGGTCGGCCAAGTCGTTCTCGGCCGGCGCCTGCTGGACCTGCGGGAGAGCGCCGGACTCAAGCGCGAGGAGGCCGCCCGTATCCTCCGGGTCGCCCCCGCCACGGTCCGTCGTATGGAGATGGCCGAGGTCGCGCTCAAGATCCCCTACCTTCAGCTCCTCCTGAAGGCCTACGGCGTCTCCGACGACGAGGCGGAGGCCTTCGTCCAGCTCGCCGAAGACGCCAACCGTCCCGGGTGGTGGCAGCGGTTCCACGACGTGCTGCCCGGCTGGTTCTCCATGTACGTCAGCCTCGAGGGCGCCGCGTCCCTGATCCGTGAGTACGAGCCGCACTTCGTCCCCGGGCTGATGCAGACCGAGGACTACGCGCGTGGCGTCCTGGAGTCCGGCGCCATCGGCCAGACCAGCCCCGAGGACATCGAGCGCCATGTGGCGCTGCGCATGCAACGCCAGGAACTGCTCACCCGTCGCGACGCACCCAGGCTGTGGGTCGTGATGGACGAGACCGTGCTGCGCCGCCCGGTCGGCGGCCCGGAGGTGATGCGTGCCCAGATCGACAAACTGCTCGAGGCAACGAAGCTGCCCAACGTGACCCTGCAGGTCGCCCCGTTCGAGAACGGGCCGCATCCCGGCACGTACGGGCCCTTCGTGCTCTTCCGATTCGCCGTGCCCGAACTTCCGGACATGGTCTACAGCGAGTACCTGACCGGCGCGGTCTATCTCGACGCGCGCCCGGAGGTGGCGACCCATCTCGAGGTCATGGACCGCATGGCGGCGCAGGCCGCTACTGCACATCGCACGAAGGAGATCCTCCGGGATCTCCGCAAGGAGTTGTGAATGGATCGCATCAAGCCGCGTCTGCCCGTCTACAACGGGATGCCCGCGCGGGAACTCGGCAGCGAAGGCTGGCACAAACCGTGGAGCGGCGGTAACGGCGGGAACTGCGTGGAGGCGATGAAGCTGGCCGACGGCCGGATCGCCGTCCGTCAGTCGACGGACCCGGACGGTCCGGCGCTGATCTACACCACCGACGAGATGACGGCCTTCATCGAGGGCGCGAAGGCGGGTGCGGCCGACTTCCTGTTGTCCTGACACTTGCTTGCCGTTCCGTCTCCGACCTCGCCCTCAACCCCAACCCCCCTCACCCTCCCCCCACTCACCTGACGTTCCATCACTTTGTTTCTTGTGGCGCTGAGTTGATTACTTTCTATGGCATGACCTTATGGAGTTCCTCATGACCGCGCAGCCCCCCGCCGGGATCGACACGACCAAACCCCATCCCGCGCGGATGTACGACTGGTACCTCGGCGGCAAGGACAACTACCCCGTCGACGAGGCGATGGGCCGGCAGATGCTCACCCTCGATCCCAGGGTGCCGGTGATGGCGCGCGTCAACCGCGCGTTCATGCACCGGGCCACACGCTGGCTGGCCCGGAACGGGGTACGTCAGTTCCTGGACGTCGGCACCGGTATCCCGACCGAGCCGAACCTCCACCAGATCGCCCAGGAGGTCGCGGCCGACGCACGCGTCGTCTACTGCGACAACGACCCGATCGTGCTCGCCCACGCGGCCGCCCTGCTGCGGGGCACGGACCAGGGGGCGACCGAGTACCTGCAGGCCGACGTGCGCGCCCCGGAGGCCGTCCTCGCCGGTGCGAAGAAGGTCCTGGACTTCAGCCGGCCGGTGGCCCTCTCGCTGATCGCGCTGCTGCACTTCGTCTCCGACGAGGACGGCGCGCACGAACTCGTCGGCCGGCTGCTGTCCGAACTGCCCTCCGGCAGCTACCTGGTGATGAGCCACGCGACCGCGGACTTCACCCCCGAGGAGTCGGCGGCGGCCACCGCGAAACTCAAGGCCGCCGGCGTCACGCTGGCACTGCGCTCCCGGCGCGAGTTCGCCCGCTTCTTCGACGCCCTCGACCTCGTCGAGCCCGGCGTCGAGGTACCGCAGCTGTGGCACCCCGAGCTGGGGGAGCCGGTCCCGGGGCAGGACGACGGGATCATTCCCGGGTACGGGGCGGTGGGGCGGAAGCCGTAGGGTCCGCGAGCCGGCGCCGCCGCACAGGGGTGCTGCCTCAGCGTGTCGGCAGCACCCCGCACAGCGCGTCGAGCGCCGCCCCGTACGCGGCTTCCGAGGGCGTCGCGTAGCCCACCACCAGGCCGTCCGGCGCGGCCATGTCCGTCTCCGGGTGGCGGAACCCGGCGAGTCCGTCCAGGGCGACGCCCTGCCGGACGGCGGCCTCGACCGTGGCCCGCTCGGTGCCCGGCGGCAGCCGCAGCACCGCGTGCAGCCCGGCCGCGACGCCGGTGACCTCCACCCGCGGCGCACGCGCGGCAAGCGCCGCGACCAGGCGGTCCCGGCGGCTGCGGTAACGCTGTCGCATCCGCCGCACATGACGGTCGTACGACCCGCCGGCGATGAAGTCGGCCAGGCTCAGCTGGTCGAGAACGCTCGACCACGCCTCCCGCTCGCCCTTGGCCGCGAGCACGTCGTCGACGTACCGCTCGGGCAGCACCATCCAGCCCAGCCGCAGCGCGGGCGACAGGCTCTTGCTGACCGAGCCGATGTGGATCACCCGCTCGGGGTCGAGGCCCTGGACGGCGCCGACCGGCTTGCGGTCGTAGCGGAACTCCCCGTCGTAGTCGTCCTCCAGAACCACCCCGCCACGCGCGCGTGCCCAGTCGATCACCGCTGCCCGGCGCTCGGCGTGCAGCGGACCGCCGGTGGGGAACTGGTGCGCGGGAGTGAGCAGTACGGCCCGTTCCCGCCCCAACCGGTCTACTCGCGCCCCCTGTTCGTCGAGGGGGAGGGGCACGGTCCGCACGCCGGACGCCGCGAGCAGGTCCCGGTGGAAGCCGAGCCCGTACGCCTCCACGGCGAGCGGACCACGCAGCACGGCGTTCCCGGTCCCGGACCCGGCCGCACTCGCGCCTCGAACACCGCCTTGGGCGCTACCTCGGGCACTACCCCCGGCACTGCCTCGGGCGCCACCTTCTGACCCGCCTCCGACACCTCCTGGGGCGCCGCCTCCGGACCTCCTGTGGGGGCCGAAGAGCAGCCGCAGGGCGTGGCCGAAGCCGGTGCAGATCACGATCCGGGCGGGGTCGGTCCGTACGCCACGCGCGCGTGCCAGATACTCCGTCAGTGCCTCCCTGAGCTCGACGCGGCCTGCGGGATCACCGGGCCCGAACACCTCGTCGGGCGCCCGCTGGAGGGCCCGCCGATAGGAGGCCAGCCAGGCCGCCCGCGGGAACGACGACGCGTCCGGGGTGCCCTGCCGCAGATCGTGCCGTGGTCCACGCGCGCGTGAGGGTGCTTTTCTGGGCCCGCGGGCGGTCGTCCGCAGGGGCTCGGCGCGCTCGGCGACCCGGGTGCCCGCGCCCTGCCGGGCGGTGAGCCAGCCCTCCGCGACGAGCTCCGCGTACGCGTCGGCCACCGTGTTGCGGGCGATGCCGAGGTCGGCGGCGAGCGAGCGGTACGGCGGCAGCCGGGTGCCGGGTGCGAGCCGCCCGCCGCGTACGGCCTCGCGCAGCGCCCGGATCAGCGCGGCGCGCCGTCCGCCCGGTCCGGACAGTTCCAGGTGCAGGTCAGCGCCGATGCGCTCCGCTGAATTGACCCACGATTCCGCCATGAAAATGCACCCTACAGGCGGTCTTTGTGGCACGTAGGTTAGGGGCATGACGACGAACACGACAAGCGTTTCCTCCGCCGCGAATGAGACCGCGAACGAGACCGAGTTCGAGGCCCGGAACGGCCGCGTCGACGAGGGCCACGCCGGGACGAGTCGCATCGACTTCGCGAAGTCGGCCCCGAAGGTCTTCCGCGCCCTCGTCGGTTTCGACGCCGCCGCCCGCGAGGGCCTGGACCCGGCCCTCGTCGAACTGATCCAGATCCGCGCCTCGCACCTCAACCACTGCGCGTACTGCCTCCACATGCACACCAACGACGCCCGGAAGGCGGGCGAGAGCGAGGACCGGCTGCACATGGTCGCCGTGTGGCGTGAGGCCCGGCACTTCTTCTCCGAGCGGGAACAGGCGGCCCTGGCCCTCACCGAAGCGGTCACGTTGGTCGCCGACGGCGGCGTCCCGGACGCCGTCTACGCACAGGCCGCGGCCCACTTCGACGAACAGGAACTGGCCCACGTCCTGGCCCTGATCTTCACGATCAACACCTGGAACCGGGTGGCGCTGTCCACGGGAAAGCGCGCGGGGACGGACTCCCGGCGCTAGCTAGGGTCGTCGAATTCCCGTCGGGCGGGCGACGCCCGGCACGGCACCTCGCCGCGTTGTCGCACGACCCGCGTACGCCCGGAACGCGGGCCGTCCTCCGCCTTGCGATGCACCGGACGCCGTCCGCTTATCCGACGCCAACTGTCGCGACCCGGCCCAGGCCGACTCCGACGCGCGGCCGGATTACACGGCCATCGGGCGGTCGTACGGCCCGATCGGCGCCGGCAACCGCGAACTGCCCGTCAGCCCGCGGTCGACGGCCGCCGCCACCGCCCGTCCCTCCGCGATCGCCCACACGATCAGCGACTGCCCTCGGGCGGCATCGCCCGCGGCGAACACCCCGGGCACGTTGGTCGCGAAGTCGGCGTTGCGTGCGATCGTGCCGCGCGGGTCGAGTTCCAGCCCCAACTGGTCGATCAGGCCGTCCCCACGGTCGGGCCCGGAGAAGCCGAGGGCGAGCAGTACGAGATCGGCGGGGAGCGTCCGCCCGCTGCCCGGCACGGGGCGGCGCGCCGCGTCCACCTCGACGAGGTGCAGCGAGCGCACCCGCCCGTCGGTGTCGCCGGTGAAGCGGAGCGTGGACGCCGCGAACAGCCGCGCGTCGGCGTTGGCCGCCGGCGCGCTGCGCAGGTCGCGCGCCTCCTCGTGCGCCGGCGAGAGCCGGTAGATCTTCGGGTACGTCGGCCAGGGCTCGGTGTCCTCGTCACGCTCGGCGTCCGGCTGGGCGTAGATGTCCAGCTGGGTCACGGACGCGGGGCCCTCGCGCACCGCGGTGCCCAGGCAGTCGGCCCCGGTGTCGCCGCCGCCGACGATGACGACGTGCTTCCCGGCGGCGGACATCGGAGACGACGCCAGGTCGCCCTCGCACACCCGGTTGGCCAGCGGCAGGTACTCCATCGCCTGGTGGATTCCGGTCAACTCCCGCCCCGGCACGGGAAGTTCGCGCCAGGCGGTCGCCCCGGTGGCGATCACCACGGAGTCGTAGCGGGCCCGCAGTTCCGCCGCACCGACGTCCCGCCCGACGACCGTCGACGTACGGAACTTGGTCCCCTCGGCCCGCATCTGCTCCAGCCGCCGATCCAGGTGCCGTTTCTCCATCTTGAACGCGGGGATGCCGTACCTCATCAGGCCGCCCAGCCGGTCGTCCTTCTCGTACACGGCGACCGTGTGCCCGGCCCGGGTCAGCTGCTGTGCCGCGGCCAGACCGGTGGGCCCCGACCCGATCACCGCTACCGTCCGCCCGGACAGCCGGTCCGGTGGCTGCGGCGCCGCGAAGCCCAGCTCCCAGGCGCGATCCGAGATCGCGACTTCGACGTTCTTGATGGTGACCGCCGGCTGGTTGATGGCCAGAACACACCCCGCCTCGCACGGTGCCGGGCACAGGCGACCCGTGAACTCCGGGAAGTTGTTCGTCGCGTGCAGCCGGTCGGCAGCCGCCCGCCAGTCGTCCCGCGAGACGAGGTCGTTCCAGTCGGGGATCAGATTGCCGAGCGGGCAGGCGTCGTGGCAGAAGGGAATGCCGCAGTCCATGCAGCGGTCGGCCTGCTCGGTGACGATGGGCAGCAGCGCCCCGGGGACGTACACCTCGTCCCAGTCCCGGACCCGCTCCTCCACCGGCCTGCGCGGCCGGTCCTGCCGGGGCGTGGTCATGAATCCCTTGGGATCGGCCATGGCCGTGTTCCTTGCGTCCGCGTGCGACGGGGCCGTGCGTCATCGGGCGGCACTCTTTCGGCCACGATACGTCCCGTCGGCCAGCCACGCAGAGTGAGGGACAGCCGTTTCTCCGGACGCGTTCTCAGGCGAGTCCCGGGCTTGGCCCGGGTTGCGGCCCAGAGGGCTCGCAGGGGAGGGAAAGCGGTTGCTCAGGTGAGGGCCAGCACGTACGCCACCGCCGCGACCGCCGAGGCCACGGTGCGGACGTGGTTCCACATGGTCCACTCGCGCACATATGTCGGCCAGTACGCGGCCGCCTCCGCGCCACCGGGAGCCAGCCCGAGCAACTCGTCGTTGCGCGGCACGTTCGCTGCCCTGGTCAACGCGAAGGAGCCGAAGAGATACGACACGCTGCCCACTATCAGCTCCACCGCTCCCTCGTCCGGCCACAGCACGAACGTCACCACGGCGATCACCGCGCACACCGCCGCCGCCCCGACGAACACGACCATGAACGGCGGTCGCACCGCGGCTGCGTTGATCGCGTTCATCGCGGCGACCCCCTGCGCCGGCGGCAGCGCGGCCAGCCCCCTCATCACGAAGGTCGAGAACCCGCAGAACACCCCGGCCACGAGTCCGGTCCCGAGCACACCCAGCACTGTCAGTACGAAGTACGGTCCATCGATCACGCCGGCACCAACTCCCTTGTCGGGCCAGGTCCCCGCCCGGCCACCACCACCCGTCACGACCAGTGAAGTCCCGCACGCGGACGACGACCATGGGCCATCCGCGCGGGGACATGCGCGAAAGTCCAGGGCGCGGTCGCCCTCACCGGCTCGCCGCCCGACGACCGACCGTTCCTGCCCCCGCCCTTCCATCGACCTCCGCCCCGGCCTTCCCGTCCCACTCCGCCCCCGTCGCCCTGTCCGTCCCGGCCGGCGTGGGCCGCCATACCCGCAGCACCCGTTCCACGGACGCCGCGATCCGCCGCCGTGCCTCGTGCCGCGGCACCCCGCTCATCAGCAGGCCGTCGTACGGCGTGTCCACATGCCGTACGGACGCCACGACCGCCGAGGTCACCGCCCCCTCGGACAGCGCCCGCCCCGCCGCACTCCGGCCCACCCGCCCGCTGCCCCGCACCGAGGCGTGTGCGGCGATCTCCCGCGCCCGGCCCTCCGGGCAGAGGGGGAAGAGGCGTCGTATCTCCGCCGCGAACGCGTCCGTGAACCGCACGTCCTCGGCTGCCCGCCGCCGAGCGTCGCGGACCCGGCGCCGCCGTCGCGCCTCCGTGTCCTCGAGGCACCGCTGCTCGGCCCGGGCGAGCCCCGCCTCCTCGACCAGGACGCCCTGCCGCTCGTACCTGCTCCGGCGCCGGTTGAACCGCACCACCACTGCCGACAGCGCGCTTTCCTCCCGCGACCTCCGCGTCAGCGCCGTGTCGCCTCGCGGCACGAACACGAGGTGCCCGAGGTCGGCACAGTCCAGACATCGCGGCGCCCCGTTTTCGAGCACGAGCATCGTCAACGGTCCGCCGCCGCACTCCGCGCAGTGCCGTCTCCTGAGAGGCTGCACCACGAGAAGCCCGCTGTGCGGTGGGGGAGTTGAGAGCGGAGCCATACCTGCTCCCTTCCCCGTGACGCGGCTTGTTCCACGGGGTTCTGCCGTTGCCGTTGCTGGTGCCGTTTGATTCTGCCGCCGTGTGCGGGTGTGCGGGTGTGCGGGTGTGCGGGTGTGCGGGTGTGCGGGTGTGCGGGTGTGCGGGTGTGCGGGTGTGCCCATGTGCCCATGTGCCCCGTGTCAGGATCGCCGGGCTGATGGCAGCCCGTCGGTCGAGTCCCGTGGGCCCCGGAAGCCACTGACTTCCGGGAGCGGAACGAGAGCTGACGAGGGCGGAACGCGGCCGAGCCGTGTCCTGACGCATCATGGGCCGTGTGCGACTCGAAGCGATCACCTGGGACCGGCTCGCCGACCTCCTGGCCGAGCGACTGCTCGGCCTGAAGCCGGCCGACGGCAGCCCCTGGCCCCGCATCGCGTTCGACGGCGCCCCGGCCGCCCGCCCGGGAGACCTCGCCGAACGCGTCGCGGAGGCCCTGCGCCTACGCGGCCGCCCCTCGCTCGTCGTCGGAACCCAGGGCTTTCTGCGCCCGGCCTCGCTCCGCCTGGAGTACGGCCACCATGACATGGAGGCCTACTACAACGGCTGGTTCGACACCGGGGCGCTGTGGCGGGAGGTCTTCGGCCCTCTCGAACCCGGCGGCGACGGCCGCGTCCTGCCCGACCTGTGGGACCCGGTCACCGACCGCGCCACTCGCAGCCCCTATGTCGAACTCCCGCCCAGTGGCTTCCTCCTGCTCCACGGCCCCCTCCTGCTGCGTCACTGGTTCCCCTTCGACCTGAGCGTCCACGTCCTCCTCTCAGCCGGTGCCCTGCGCCGTCGTACTCCCGAGGACGAGCACTGGACACTTCCCGCGTTCGAGGCCTACGAGAACGAGACGGACCCGGCCGGTGCCGCCGACGTCCTCGTACGTGCCGACGATCCGCGCCATCCGGCGTGGAACGGCTGATCGATCCCAAGCCTGCCGTCGCGCCGCGGATCGGGTGGCGGCCTCGCGGTCGTCCGGGTGCGCGGTCCGGGACGCACGGCGAGAATGTAGGGCGCCGGTACCAGCGGCGCGCCCCGCGTCGCGTCGGCCGCCCGGCACCGGGAGGTACACCATGACCACCGCCGGAGACATCATGCACCGTGGTGCCCAGTGGATCCCCGCCCACGAGACCCTGGACCGCGCCGCCCAGCTCATGCGCGAACTGAACGTCGGAGCCCTGCCCATCAGCGATCAGGACGAACGGCTCTGCGGCATCCTCACCGACCGTGACATCGTCGTCGGCTGCGTGGCCATGGGCCACGACCCGGCCCGCGTCACCGCGGGCGAGATGGCCAAAGGCACCCCGCGCTGGATCGAAGCGACCGCCGACGTCGGCGACGTGCTCCGCGAGATGCAGGAGCACCAGATCCGACGGCTCCCCGTCATCGAGAACAAGCGTCTGGTCGGCATGATCAGCGAGGCCGACCTCGCCCGACACCTGACGGAGGATCAGATCGCGTCCTGGGCCGAGAACGTCTACGCCATGAGCCCTGATCGCTCCTGACTTCCCCGCCCCACGGCCGTGCCCCTTGCTCCCTGCTCGCTGCCCCTGTCCCTCGTCCTGTCCCGGTCCCCGTCCTTCCGCCCGGGCGGGGTCCCGTCAGAGCCAGCCGTTGCGCCGGAAGCCGCGGTACAGCGCCAGGCAGGCGAGGGACATCACGCCCATGACCAGGCCGTAACCGAACCGCCAGTGGAGCTCCGGCATGTGCTCGAAGTTCATGCCGTACACCCCGCAGACCATGGTCGGAACGGCGATGACCGCCGCCCACGCCGTGATCTTCCGCATGTCCTCGTTCTGGGCGACCGTCACCTGTGCGAGGTGCGCCTGCAGGATCGAGTTCAGCAACTCGTCGAAGGCCGCGATCTGTTCCTTGGCCCGGTGCAGGTGGTCGGAGACGTCACGGAAGTAGGCCTGTATCTCCGGGCCGACCACCTGTATCGGACGGGTGGCGAGGTCCTCGAGCGGGCGGCCGAGCGGGACCACCGCCCGCTTCAGTTCCAGGAGCTCGCGCTTGAGCTGGTAAATGCGCCCGGGATCGGCCCGCGCGCCGTTCTCCGCGAACACGTCCGTCTCGACCTGGTCGATGTCCTCCTGCACGGAGTCGGTGACGTGCAGGTAGTCGTCGACCACATGATCGGCGATCGCGTGCAGCACCGCTGCCGGGCCCTTGGCGAGCTGCCGGGCGTCGGCCTCCAGCTCCTCGCGCAGCGGACCGAGGGATCCGTGCCGGCCGTGGCGCACCGTGATCACGAAGTCCGGGCCGACGAACACCATGATCTCCCCGGTGTCCACGACCTCGCTGGTCGCCGTGAGCTCCTCGTGCTCGATGTAGCAGACGGTCTTGAACACCGCGAACAGCGTTTCGCCGTAGCGCTCCAGCTTCGGCCGCTGATGGGCCTCGACCGCGTCCTCGACCGCCAGGGGGTGCAGTTCGAACAGCTCGGCGATGCCCGCGAACTCGTGGTCCGTCGGTTCGTGGAGGCCGAGCCACACGAAGCCGTCCCGATGCTTGCGCACCCGCTCCACCGCGTCGACCAGATCACTTCCCGCGGGGGTCCGGACGCCGTCCCGGTACGTCACGCAGTTCACCACGGAGGAGCCCAGCGGAGACCGGGCGGGGTGGCTCAGGTCGACGCGCGGGCGCCGCCGGGCCAGCCGTGCCACTCCGCGGAGGCCGCCGACCCTGCCGAGGCTCGTGACCTTCCGCAAATTCCCTGCCATGGACATCTGGATCTCCCCGCATGGATCTCCTCGCGCCGTGTTTCCGCGCCCTGGCGAGCAAGTCTGCCAGGTCGGCGCAGGGGCCGGGTGAGCCTGTGGGAACGGAATGTTCCGCTTTGTTCCCGGCTGTGGACAACGGGACTTGGCGCCGCACGCCGTAACCCCCGGACCGGCCGGTGACCGACATCTCGCCGTCTTCGAGCGTCGCCCCCTTCGGACAAGCCGCACAACTGGGATGATCGCGGCATGACGCGAACCGACCGGTACCTCCTCGACAACCGGCAGCCCGAGGCGAGCGAGCGTTTCGACGCCTTCGCCACCGTCTTCGACCCCACGACCTTCCGGCACCTCGAAGCGCTGGGTGTCGGACCCGGTTGGCGCTGCTGGGAGGTGGGCGCCGGCGGGACCTCCGTCGTGTCCTGGCTGGCCAAGAAGGTCGGGCCGACCGGCCGGGTCGTCGCGACCGACATCGACACCTCCCGGGTCGCCTCGGCGGGGCGTCCGCCGGTCGAGGTCCTTGTCCACGACGTGGGGGAGCAGGAGCCGCCGGAGGAGGGGTTCGACCTGGTGCACGCCCGGCTCGTCCTCGTCCATGTGCCGGAGCGGGAAAGGGCGTTGAGGTCGATGGTGAAGGCCCTGCGCCCCGGTGGCAGGCTCCTGGTGGAGGACGGCGACCCTGCCCTGCAACCCCTGCTGTGCCCCGACGAGTACGGCCCCGAGCAGCAGTTGGCGAACCGGCTGAGGCACGGCTTCCGCGAGCTGCTCGCCGAGCGGGGCGCCGACCTGTCCTACGGCCGCCGGCTCCCGCGCCTGCTGCGCGAAGCCGGCCTCAGCCGGGTGGAGGCCGACGCGTACTTCCCCGTCACCTCACCCGCCTGTGCCGCCCTGGAGTCGGCCACCGTGCGTCAGATTCGCGGTCAGCTCGTCGCCACCGGCCGTGCCTCGGACGAGGACGTCGACCGCCATCTGAGGAACGTCGCCTCCGGCACCATGGATCTGGCCACCGCCCCCATGATCTCCGCATGGGGACGCAAGGCCTAGAGCCGGCAGGACGTCGGCGCGTGTGCGGGCGCCTCGGCCCGCCTCCCCGGCTCGCTGCCGCGCAGCCGTCAGTCTCGTGCCGGCGGTCTCCCGCCCACGCGCCCCACTGCCAGTGCCCCCGCCCGGCACCCCTCCCGCGCCGCGTCCTCGGATG
The DNA here is from genome assembly GCF_041435115.1 of Streptomyces sp. NBC_00289. Taxonomy (NCBI): domain Bacteria; kingdom Bacillati; phylum Actinomycetota; class Actinomycetes; order Kitasatosporales; family Streptomycetaceae; genus Streptomyces; species Streptomyces sp. NBC_00289. Next base: position 7,576,519 of record NZ_CP108046.1, read on the forward strand.
TGGCGCCCGCGAGCAGGGCGGCCAGGAACGCGCCCGTGAAGGCGTCACCGGCCCCCGTGGTGTCCCGAGGAGTCACCGGTACGGCGGGGACGTGCGCGTGCACGGTGCCGGACCGGGCCACCAGCGCACCGTCCGCCCCCTGTTTGGTCACCACCAGCGGGATCTGGCGGCTCAGCTTCGCCGCCGCGTCCACCGGATCGGGCAGCCCGGTCAGCAGGCACGCCTCGTCCCGGCTGGGCAGCAGCACACTCACTCCCTCGGTGAGTTCCAGGAAACGGTCGACGCCCAACTGCTTCAGGAAGCCGGCCGACGCCGGATCCAGGCTCACCGGCACGCCACGCGCGCGTGCGGACGCGATGGCCACCGCCACCAGTGCCCGGCTCGGTTCGGAGAACAGGAGGTAGCCCGACAGATGCAGTCGTACGACGCCGTCGAGCAGGGTGTCCGACCAGTCGTCGGGGTCCAGTCGCAAGGACGCGCCGCTGTCGGTGAGGAACGTCCGCTCCGCCGCGGCGCCCGTGTCGACGAGGCAGATCACCGTCCCGGTCGGCGCCCGCGGATCGACGACGAGACGGGGCCGTACTCCGCAGGCGGTCAGCTCCCGCTCGTGCCATCCGGCCGCGTCCGCGCCCACCCGGCCCAGCAGCCGTACCTCGGCGCCCCGGTGGGCGGCCCAGCAGGCCACGTTGGCGCCCGCACCGCCGGGCAGTGTCCGGATCGCGGAAACCGTGTCCGTGCCCGGCGAGAGAGGTCCGCGGTGCCGGGCGACGACGTCCGTGATCACGTCCCCGACGACGAGCAGCGCGCCGTCCGGCTCGGCTGTCACGCCGCGGCCCAGGCCGCCGCGATCCGTCCCGCCAGCCTGACGTTGCCGCGCACTGCCGCCAGGTTCGCGCTCAGCGAGGCACCGTCCGTGTGGCGCACCAGGTAGTCGAGCAGAAACGGCGTGACCGCCTGACCGGTGACACCTTCCTGCTCGCACGCGTTCAGGGCCTCCGCGAGCACGCGCGCGTGCAGGCCGGGATCGAGCTGCTCCTCCGCGGGCACGGGGTTGGCGACGATCAGCGCCGACTCGTGCCCACCCAGCACGTCCTGGGCGCGCATCACGTCCGCCACCTGCCGCGGGCTGTCCAGCGTCCACTCCACGGGATGGCCCGAGTCGGACAGATAGAAGCCGGGGAACCGGTCCGTGCCGTATCCGGCCACGGCGACGCCCAGCGTTTCCAGGCGCTGCAGGGTCGCCGGTACGTCGAGGATCGACTTGACGCCCGCGCAGACCACCGTGATTCGCGTGCGGGCCAGCAGTCCGAGGTCGGCTGACTCGTCCTGCGTCACCGTCCACTCCCGGTGCACCCCACCGAGCCCGCCCGTCGCGAACACCCGGACGCCCGCCAGCGCCGCCAGCTGGGCCGTCGCCGACACGGTGGTCGCCCCGCTCACCCCGGAGGCCACGGCGAGCGGCAGGTCGCGGTGCCCCAGCTTGCGGATCCCGTCCTCGTTGGCGACTCGTTCCAGCTGCTCCTTGTCGAGGCCGACGTGGGGTCGCCCGTCTAGCACGGCGATCGTCGCGGGCACGGCTCCCTCCCGTCGAACGACGTCCTCCAGCTCCAACGCCACCTGCAGGTTGCGCGGGCGTGGCAGCCCGTGCGCGATGATCGTGGACTCCAGGGCCACCACGGGTCGACGCGCGTCGACCGCGTCCCGCACCTCTTCCGACACCTTCAGCACCACGCGCCTGCCTCCTGTCCGTGGGTCTTCCCTCATCTCTGGCGGGCGGCACGCCCGGTCAAACCCTTGCGGCCTGTGGGGGACGACACCAGCCTGGTCTACATGACGAACAACACGACTCGTCTCGACCATGTCGTCCTCTGGGTTCGTGACCCGGTGGCCGCGGCCGACTTCTACGAGAAGGCGGTCGGACTGGAACCTCTGCGGATCACCGAGTTCGCCGCGGGACAGGTGTCCTTTCCCTCTGTGCGTCTCAACGAGGAGACCATTTTCGACCTCGCACCGTTGTCCCTGGCGGAAGGCATGAACATGCTTCCGGGCGCCGCCGACAGCGCCGGCCATGCCGTGAACCACGTCTGCCTGGCCCTCCCGGGAGACGCGTTCGACGCTCTGCGCAGCCGCTTGGAGGAGCGGGCCGTCCCGGTGTCCGATCTTTCGTACGACTCCTACGGTGCCCGGGGCATGGCCAGGCGCAGCTTCTACTTCCGTGACCCCGACGGCAACATCTTCGAGGCCCGGCACTACGAGTAACGCGCCCGGAAGTCCGCGCGTACACGTGTGTGCGGACCCCGGACCGACAACCCTCGGACCCCGCTCATCCTCGGACCCGCAGACCCCCGGCCCTGCGGGTCCGACCTCTCAGAAGAGCGGCTCCGGCAGCACGCCCTCCAGCGCGAGCAGCTTTCGCTTGGTCTCCAGGCCGCCACCGAATCCGCCGATGCCGCCGTCCCGCTCGACGACCCGGTGGCAGGGCACGACGACCGGCAGCGGATTGGAGCCCATCGCCACACCCACCGCCTGGGCCGCGCCCGGCTGGCCGACACGCCCGGCCAGGTCGCCGTACCCCACGACCGTGCCGTACGACACCCCGGCCGCGAGTTCGCGCAGCACCTGTCGGTTGAAGCCCGATATCAGCGACCAGTCCAACGGCAGCTCGAAATCGCGACGCCGTCCCGCGAAGTACGCCTCGACCTGGTGTATCGCCTCGGCCAGCAGCGGGGAACCGGGCGCCTCGACGGGCTCACCACCCAGCCGGGACGCGAGCCGGTCGAGCGCCTTGTCGCGCACCTCGTCCGTCGCGTGGAACACGACGTTGACCAGGCCCTCGCGGGTCGCGGCCAGCAGCAGCGGACCGATGCCGGTGTCGACGACGGTCCACACGACCTGCTGCTCGTACTGCCGATGGCTGTCCATGCGCTCCACCGTACGGCCCGCCACTGACAACGCCCGGGGAGTGCCCGCGAGCGCCGGTCGGCCTGGACTCACCAGCCGCGCAACGCGCCCCGCACCACGTCGGGCCTGTTGGTGATGACTCCGTCGACGCCGTACCCGGCGGCCCGCAACGCGGTCGACGCGTCGTCGACGGTCCAGGTGAACACGTGCAGCCGCCTGTCGTGCGGTCCCGTCAGCGCCTGCACCGCGGCGACGTACCCCCGGGAGACGGAGGCGTACGAGGGATTGATCTGATCGGTGAAGGTCGCGTACCCCGGCAGCTCCGCGACGGGCGGAGTGCCGAGGAAGCCGGTCGTGACGCCCGGCTTCAGGTCGTGCACGGTCCGGATGCTGTCCGCGCTGAAGCTCTGCACGACCAGCCGGCCGGTCAGGTGCCGCCGGTCGAGCCAGCCCTCGTTGCCGAGAAGTTTGAGGGTCTGCCGCTCGATGCCGGGGTAGAGCTCCGGGTTCTTGATCTCCAGGAGCAGCTTCTGGTGGTTGTGCTCCACGCGGCGCACGTACTGCTCCAGAGTGGGCACGCGCGCACCCGCGTAGACGGGGCCGAACCAGCTCCCCGCGTCCAGGCGGGCGATCTCGGCGGCCGTGAAGTCCCTCACCTTCCAGGGCGCCCGCTCGGGGAAGACCTCCTCGGCGTCGGTGGTGCGCCGCAAACTGTCGTCGTGGATGACGACGAGTTGCCCGTCCTCGGTGCGCTGGACGTCGTTCTCCACCCAGTCGATGCCCATCCGTTCCGCTCTGTCGACGGCGGCGAGGGTGTTCTCGGGCGCGTACGCGGAAGCGCCCCGGTGGGCGATGACCCGGGGCCGCTCGGCCACCTCGTGCGCCAGGGCGCCGGAGGCGGGCAGCAGGAGGGCGGCGGCCCCCAGGAGCGCGGTGGTGGTGGCGGCAACGGCGCGCGCGTGCATGCGTGCTCCTCGCGTCGGAACATCACGGACAGCTCAACTGTGACAGCACAGGGTCAACGGCAGCGGGGCGCAGAATGACCACAGACCCGATGGGGTTGTTCCAACTCCGCTCACCGGTGCCGCACAAGTGGGGCGAGGCCGTGTTTCTTTGCCTGAAAATCGTTCGACCATTCCGGTGGCAGTCATACTCTCTGCCTCGACCCTGATCGCCCGGGCGGTCCGGGAAGGGGTGCATTCCAGAGGATTCCAGGACGCAACAGGGCGGAAGGGCAGCCGCGCATGCAGGGCACGGTCGACGGCTTCAGTTACGGACTCGTCACACCGCTGGTGGCCTACGTCATGGCCTGCCTCGGTGGTGCCCTCGGCCTGCGCTGCACCACCAGATCCATGCTCGTCACCCACTCCTGGCGGCCCGGCTGGCTTGCCCTGGGCTCGGCGGCGATCGGCTCCGGCATCTGGACCATGCACTTCGTCGCGATGATGGGGTTCACGGTCAAGGAGGCGCCGATCCACTACGACAAGGCGACCACCTACGCGAGTCTCGGCGTCGCCATCGTCATGGTGGGCGTCGGGATCTTCATCGTCGGCTACCGCGGTGCCAGGGGGACCGCGCTCTTCACCGGGGGAACCATCACCGGCCTGGGCGTGGCGTCGATGCACTACCTGGGCATGGCGGGCATGCGCCTCAACGGAAAGCTCGAGTACAACACCTTCACCGTCGGCGCGTCCGTCGTCATAGCCGTCGTCGCGGCCACCGCCGCACTGTGGGCCGCCGGCCAGGTCAGAGGGTTCGCGTGGAGCGTGGGTGCGAGCCTCGTCATGGGGCTGGCCGTCAGTGGCATGCACTACACCGGGATGGCCGCGCTCAGCGTCCATCTGCACGGCACGCCCGTGCCCGGCTCGGGCGACTCGCACGCGAGCCTGCTCGCTCCCATGCTGATCGGCCCGCTGGCCTTCCTCCTCCTGGCGGGTGTCGTCGTGATGTTCGACCCGTTGATGGTCATGGGGAAGCCCGACTGGACACCCGTCGAGAACAAGCCGGGTGTCCCTGCCCGCAGCACCGTCCGGCACCCCCACCACCACTCCGTGCCCACCTCCCGGCGGCCCGACGGACACAGGGGAGCCCGCACCCCGCAGAACCGCTGATCCGGCCGCGTTGTCAGTGGCGGGTCGTACGGTTGATTCCATGCGGCCCGTTTCCCACATCGAACGCACGGTGGCGCCCTTCGAGGTCGTCAGTCCCTACCAGCCCAGCGGCGACCAGCCGAAGGCCATCGCCGAGCTCGCCCGGCGCATCGAGGCAGGCGAGAAGGACGTCGTCCTGCTCGGCGCCACCGGCACCGGCAAGTCCGCCACCACGGCGTGGATGATCGAGAAGCTCCAGCGCCCCACCCTCGTGATGGCGCCGAACAAGACCCTGGCCGCCCAGCTGGCGAACGAGTTCCGGGAGCTCCTCCCGAACAACGCCGTCGAGTACTTCGTCTCGTACTACGACTACTACCAGCCCGAGGCCTACGTCCCCCAGTCGGACACCTACATCGAGAAGGACTCCTCGATCAACGAGGAGGTGGAGCGCCTGCGCCACTCCGCGACCAACTCGCTGCTCACCCGCCGCGACGTCATCGTGGTCGCCTCGGTCTCCTGCATCTACGGTCTCGGCACCCCCCAGGAGTACGTGGACCGCATGGTCTCGCTCAAGGTCGGCGAGGAGATCGACCGGGACCAGTTGCTGCGCCGCTTCGTCGACATCCAGTACACGCGCAACGACACCGCCTTCAGCCGGGGCACCTTCCGCGTCCGCGGCGACACCATCGAGATCTTCCCGGTCTACGAGGAGCTCGCCGTCCGCATCGAGATGTTCGGCGACGAGATCGAGGCCCTGTCCACGCTCCACCCGCTCACCGGCGAGATCATCAGCGACGACGAGCACCTGTACGTCTTCCCGGCCTCCCACTACGTCGCGGGCCCCGAGCGCCTGGAGCGGGCCGTCAACGACATCGAGAAGGAACTCGGCGAGCGCCTCGCCGAGATGGAGAAGCAGGGCAAGCTCCTGGAGTCCCAGCGCCTCAGGATGCGCACGACGTACGACCTCGAGATGCTCCGCCAGATCGGCTCCTGCTCCGGTGTCGAGAACTACTCGATGCACTTCGACGGCCGTTCGCCCGGCTCCCCGCCGAACACCCTGCTCGACTACTTCCCGGACGACTTCCTGCTCGTCATCGACGAGTCCCACAACACCGTCCCGCAGATCGGCGCCATGTACGAGGGCGACGCCTCCCGCAAGCGCACCCTCGTCGACCACGGCTTCCGGCTGCCCTCGGCCCTGGACAACCGCCCCCTGAAGTGGGAGGAGTTCCAGCAGCGCGTAGGCCAGACCGTCTACCTGTCGGCCACGCCCGGCAAGTACGAGCTCTCGCGCGCGGACGGCGCCGTCGAGCAGATCATCCGGCCCACCGGCCTCATCGACCCGGAGGTCGTGGTCAAGCCCACCGAGGGCCAGATCGACGATCTGGTGCACGAGATCCGGGAGCGCGTGGAGAAGGACGAACGTGTCCTGGTCACCACGCTCACCAAGAAAATGGCCGAGGACCTCACGGACTACTTCCTGGAACTCGACATCCGGGTGCGCTATCTGCACAGCGACGTCGACACCCTGCGCCGCATCGAGCTGCTGCGCGAGCTGCGGTCCGGTGAGTTCGACGTCCTGGTCGGCATCAACCTCCTCCGCGAGGGCCTCGACCTGCCCGAGGTCTCCCTGGTGGCGATCCTCGACGCCGACAAGGAGGGATTCCTGCGCTCCGGCACCTCCTTGATCCAGACCATCGGCCGCGCCGCGCGCAACGTCTCCGGTCAGGTCCACATGTACGCCGACAAGATCACCCCGGCGATGGAGAAGGCCATCGAGGAGACCAACCGCCGCAGGGAGAAGCAGGTCGCGTACAACACGGAGAGGGGCATCGACCCCCAGCCGCTCCGCAAGAAGATCAACGACATCGTCGCGCAGATCGCCCGCGAGGACGTCGACACGGAACAACTGCTCGGCTCGGGCTACCGCAAGACGAAGGACGGCAAGGGCGCCAAGGCCCCCGTTCCCGCGCTCGGCGGCAAGGCGGCCAAGAGCAGGGGCAAGGCCAAGGAGACGGTGCCGACCGACCGCCCCGCAGCCGAACTCACCGAGCAGATCGAGGACATGACGGCACGCATGCGCGCCGCCGCCGCCGACCTGCAGTTCGAGGTCGCCGCCCGGCTGCGTGACGAGGTGCACGAGATGAAGAAGGAGCTTCGCCAGATGAAGGAGGCGGGCCTGGCCTGACCTCGCCGGGCGGCCCGGCCCACCGGCGGCCAGGTCGCTTTTGCACGCACTGTGTTGCAAGAACGACACAAAGTGTGGACCGGGGTACGGCACTGTCAGTGCCCCTGCGTAGGGTTCTGCTCATCCGTGGACTCCACGGAAACAGGGGACAGTTCGAGAGGGGATCAGCGCGTGACCGTCAACATGACCAAGGGTCAGGCCATCAGTCTGCAGAAGAGCGACGGGGGCAGCCTGACCGCGGTGCGCATGGGTCTCGGCTGGCAGGCGGCGCCCCGGCGTGGCCTGTTCGGCACGCGCACGCGGGAGGTCGACCTCGACGCCTCCGCCGTGCTGTTCGCGGACAAGCAGCCCGTCGACGTCGTGTTCTTCCGCCACCTCGTGAGCGACGACGGCTCGGTGCGCCACACCGGCGACAACCTGGTCGGCGGCGTCGGCCAGGGCGGCGACGACGAGGCCATCCTCGTGGACCTCCAGCGCATCCCGGTCCACATCGACCAGATCGTCTTCACCGTGAACAGCTTCACGGGCCAGACCTTCCAGGAAGTGCAGAACGCGTTCTGCCGCCTGGTCGACGAGACCAACGGCCAGGAACTCGCCCGCTACACGCTGGCAGGCGGCGGCGCCTACACGGCTCAGATCATGGCGAAGGTGCACCGCACCGGCCAGGGCTGGACCATGACCGCCCTCGGCACCCCGGCCAACGGCCGCACCTTCCAGGACCTGATGCCGGCGATCCTGCCGCACCTGTAGGCAGCCCCGTCGGGCGGCACACGACAGCACACACGGCGACACAGTCGACATGGGGGGGACGAGGGCGATGACGGCCGAGCTGGTGCGGGGGCAGAACCACCCGCTCTCCCAGGTCCGCCTCGAGATCCGGATCTCGGCCGGCACACCGATCGTGGCCGGAGCCACTCTCGGCGACGAGCAGGGCAGGGTCCACGGCGCCGGGTGGGTCGCCCATCCGGGCGCTCCCACCCTGCAGGGGCTCGAGGTCTCCAAGCAGGCCGCGTCCGACCACCGCCTCGCGGTGGACCTGGACGCCATGCCGGAGGCCGTGCATCGGATCAGCGTGCTGCTCGCCCTGCCGGTCGCGAGTGCCGGAGGCCCGGTCCGCTTCGGCTCCGTCGCCGCCCCGTTCATCGCGGTCACCGGCCTCGACGGCACCCAGGTCGCCAGTTACACCGTCACCGGCCTGGAGGCCGAGTCGGCCGTCGTCGCCCTGGAGCTCTACCGCCGTCAGGGCGCCTGGAAGGTGCGCGCGGTCGGCCAGGGCTACGCAGGCGGCCTGTCCGAACTCCTCACCGACCAGGGTCTGCCGCAGGCCCGCCAACTCGCCGACAGCATCAACGAGGCCGTGGCCCAGGGCCTGGCCCGCTCGTTCCCACCACCCCCACCGCGTACGGCGGACGCCGACCGCTCCCGGCAGCCGGCCGCACCGGCGCCGGGCCCGGACCAGAGCGGCCCCGCGTCCCACGGTGCCTCGGCCCCCCAGGGCGTCACGGGCTCCGTGCAGCCGCAGCCGACGGGCCACTACGGCCCCCAGGCCCCGCACGCCGGTGGGCGGACTCCCGATGGCCCGGACCAGTCCGCGCCACTGCCGACGCACCCGGGCGGAACGGGAGCGGGGGACCCCGCGGCCGTCAGCCGGCCGTCCGCACCCACCGCGGACACCGGCCCGATCAGCTACAGCCACCCCCGGCGGCAGAACGCCGCCCCGCCACCGCCCCCGCCCACCGCGCCTCCCACTCCGCCGGGACAGCCCGCGCGTCCCGTCGCCGGGGACGCCACCGGGTGGTCCATGGAGGAACGGCTCTACAACCAGGTGTGGGGCATGTTCGAGGACCTGGCCCGGACGGCGGCCGCGTTCCGCAGCGCCGTCGACTTCGCCGACTCGCGCATGGAGAAGGAGCTCGACCAGGTCCTGTCCGACCCGCGCAGCCGGATCGGCGGCCAGGGCGATGCCGCACGCGAGGCGGCCCGCGCCAAGCGTGCCCAGCTCGTCGACCAGGCACAGGCCGCCCTCGACCGTGACCTCGCGCAGCTGACCGCCGAGGCCGAGGTGGTCGAGCCCGCGCTGCCGCCGGCGTACGCGCGCTGGGACAACCCCGTCTGGCACGGCTACCGCGTGCCGATGGAGACTCCCATGGCCCTGCGGGTGGGTGACCTGCACCTGCCGGAGGCCCCCGAGCTGCGTGTCCCCGTGCTGGTCCGTCTCCCTCTGGAGCGCGGCCTGTGGATCGACAGCGGCCGCGCCGACTCGCTCGACGGCTCGTTCACCGACTCCCACGAACTGCGGCGCCTCGCACTGGACACCGCGGTGGCACACGCGGCCCGGCTGCTCGCCGTCCATCCGGCGGGCGATTTCAGCGTGCATGTCATCGACGCCGCCGGCTCGGGGGCGCAGGCCCTCGCACCGCTCGTGCAGAGCGGCGTGCTCGCGGCTCCGCCCGCCGTCGGCGCCGCCGGTGTGGCGGACGTCCTGGCCCGGCTCACTCAGCGCGTCGACCTGGTGCAGATGGCGGTGCGCGGCGGTGCGGCCGACTCGCTCCCGCCCGGCGTCGACACCTCCGAGCAGCTGCTGATCGTCAACGACTTCCCGCACGGTTTCGACGACCGGGCCGTGACCCAGTTGCGCTACCTCGCGGACGAGGGACCGGCCGTCGGCGTCCATCTGATGATGGTGGCCGACCGTGAGGAGGCCGCCGGCTACGGGCCGTTGCTCGATCCGCTGTGGCGTTCGCTCCTGCGACTCACGCCGGTGCCCGACGACCACCTCGCCGACCCGTGGGTCGGGCACGCGTGGACGTACGAACCCTCGCTCGTGCCGCCCGGCAGCCAGGTTCTCCAGCAGGTGCTCACCCAGGTCGCGGCGGCCCGCCGCTCGTGGAACAGATGACCGTGTCCGCCCTCCATCAAGGACACGTAAAGCCGTCTGACCTGCGAACTTGGTCTTTGTTTTACTAAACCCTTTACCTTTCCTTGGTGATTGGGGTACTGTTTTTCCCACGGAGGGGAGTACTCCCTGTCTGTGCGGCGTACCCGTCAATACGGATCAGGCCAGATCCCGGGGCGTCGGCCCGTGGACTTCGGACGCGTCATCCGCGCCCGTGGTCCGGGGTGGAAGAGACCTCCGGCAGCGACGACGCTGACATTTGCCGTTACGTACTGCCGGAGGCGCAGTGAATGTTTCCCTGAACCTGTGGGTCCTGACCATCGTGGGCTTGGCGGCCCTGATCGCGGTCGACTTCTTCATCGGCCGTAAGCCGCATGACGTGTCCATCAAGGAAGCCGGAATCTGGACGGTCGTCTGGATCGCCCTCGCCGGGCTCTTCGGGCTCGGCCTGCTCCTCTTCGGAGGCGGTCAGCCCGCCGGAGAGTTCTTCGCCGGCTTCATCACCGAGAAGTCGCTGAGCGTCGACAACCTCTTCGTCTTCGTCCTGATCATGGCGAAGTTCGCCGTGCCCTCGCAGTACCAGCAGCGGGTGCTCCTGGTCGGCGTGCTCATAGCCCTCGTGCTCCGGGCGATCTTCATCGCCGCCGGAGCCGCGATCCTCGCCAGCTTCGCGTGGGTGTTCTACCTCTTCGGCGCCTTCCTGATCTGGACCGCCTGGAAGCTCATCCAGGAGGCCCGGGCCGACGACGAAGACGAGGAGTTCGAGGAGAACAAGCTGCTCAAGGCCGCCGAGCGGCGCTTCGGAGTGGCCGACCGCTACCACGGCACCAAGCTGTGGATCCAGCAGAACGGCAAGCGGGTCATGACCCCGATGCTGGTCGTGATGCTCGCCATCGGCACCACCGACGTGCTCTTCGCGCTCGACTCGATCCCGGCGATCTTCGGTCTGACGCAGGACCCGTACATCGTCTTCACGGCCAACGCGTTCGCGCTGATGGGCCTGAGGCAGCTGTACTTCCTCATCGGCGGCCTGCTCAGGAAGCTGGTCCACCTCAGCTACGGCCTGTCGGTCATCCTCGGCTTCATCGGCATCAAGCTGGTGCTGCACGCACTCCACGAGTCCGGGGTCCATGTTCCGGAGATCAGCATTCCGGTCTCGCTCGGCGTGATCTGCGGGATCCTGGTCATCACCACCATCACCAGCCTCATGGCCTCCAAGAAACAGGCGGCGGCCGAGGCGGCACAGGCGCAGGGCGACGGCTCCCCGAAGGACAGCGTCGGGGCCTGACCGTTTCGGCCCCAGGGCCGACGACCACCGGGAGCGGGGCTCGGCGAAACAGCCGGCCACCGCTCCCGGTGCCGTCCCGCACAGGGTCGCACCGTGGAGCTCCCGCATCGGAATGCGGGGTCCGTGCGGGTCTGCGACGATCGCTGCATGATCGCTCGGCTCGGGACGCTCACGACGCGGTGGACGTCCCTCGTGCCGGTGGTCGCCGTCCTGCTGCTGGTCTTCACGTGGGGGCGCGATCTCCCCGGCGCGGTCGTCGCGCTGGTGACGCTGGTCCTCGCCGGAGCCGTTCTGGCCGCCGTGCACCACGCCGAGGTCATCGCCCACCGGGTCGGCGAGCCCTTCGGCTCCCTGGTTCTCGCCGTCGCCGTCACGGTCATCGAGGTCGCGCTCATCGTCACCTTGATGGTGGACGGCGGCGACAAGAGTTCCACCCTGGCCAGGGACACGGTCTTCGCAGCGGTGATGATCACCTGCAACGGCATCGTGGGCCTCAGCCTCCTCGTCGCCTCCCTGCGCCACGGCACGGCCGTCTTCAACCCCGAGGGCACCGGCGCCGCCCTCGCGACCGTCGCCACCCTCGCCACGCTCAGCCTGGTGCTGCCCACCTTCACCACCAGCAAGCCCGGGCCCGAGTTCTCCACGACGCAGCTCACCTTCGCCGCACTGTCCTCGCTCATCCTGTACGGCCTCTTCGTGGCGACCCAGACCGTACGGCACCGCGACTACTTCCTGCCGATCACCCGCCAGGGCGAGGTGATCAGCGCGGACCGACACGCCGACGTACCGCCCGCCCGCGCCGCACTGATCAGTCTGGGCCTGCTGGGGCTGGCCCTGATCGGCGTGGTCGGCCTGGCCAAGGGGGTCTCGCCCACCATCGAGTCCGGTGTGGAGGCCGCCGGCCTGCCTCAAGCCGTCGTCGGTGTGATCATCGCCCTGCTGGTGCTGCTCCCCGAGACGATCGCGGCGCTGCGCTCCGCCCGCCGGGACCGGGTGCAGACCAGCCTGAACCTCGCGCTCGGCTCGGCCATGGCCAGCATCGGACTGACCATCCCCGCGGTGGCCCTGGCGTCCGTCTGGCTCTCCGGTCCGCTCGTTCTCGGCCTCGGGGCGACCTATACGGTGCTGCTCGCCCTGACCGTGGTGGTCAGTTCACTGACGGTGGTGCCGGGCCGGGCCACGCCGTTGCAGGGCGGGGTCCATCTGGTGCTGTTCGCGGCGTACCTGGAACTCGCGGTCAATCCGTAGGTTCGAGCAGCAGCGCCTCCGCAGGCTCCGAGCGACAGTGCCCCGTCAGTGGCGCGAAACAGGCGGCGCAACCGCTTGCGTAAACGCTTACGCACCACCCGCGACCGCACTCGCAACACTCAACCTTCCACCCCAACCCACGACACGCCTCCGCAGCACACGACCCGCGTCCTCACCCGGTGGCCGGTTCGGTCGCCGCTACCCCCACCGTCGCCGGACGCGTCTCGGGCAGCAGCGCGAAGCAGCCCAGGCTGAGCAGCGCCATCCCCGTGAGATACGCGCCCACACCCCAGGGCACCCGGCCACCCCGCTCGGCGAGCGCGGTCGCGACGATCGGTGTGAGCGCGCCTCCGAGGACCCCGCCGAGGTTGTAGCCCACCGCGGCGCCCGTGCACCGGATCCGCGGCTCGTACAACTCCGGCAGATAGGCGGCGATCACGGCGAACATCGTCACGAACGCGAGCAGCGCGCCCAGGAAACCGACGAACATCAGCAGGGGGGAGCCCGTCGCGAGCAGCGCCACCATGGGGAACATCCAGGCCGCGGCCGCCGCACATCCGGCCAGGCACATGGGTCGCCGTCCGTAGCGGTCGCCCAGGAGGGCGGCCAGCGGTGTGAGCGAACCCTTCACCACGACCGCCGCCATGATGCACGTCAGCATGACGGCACGACTGACCCCGAGCCGTTCCGTCCCATAGGCGAGGGACCAGGTCGTCACGGCGTAGAAGACCGCGTACCCGACCGAGAGCGCGCCGGCGGTCAGCAGGAGGAGCCGCCAGTGGTCGCGCGCGACCTCGGCGAGGGGCACGCGCGCGTGGTCGTCGATCTCCAGGAAGCGCGGGCTCTCGGCGAGCGACGAGCGCAGCCACAACCCGACCGCGGCCAGTACCCCCGCGGCCCAGAACGGCACCCGCCATCCCCACTGCGCGAACTGTGCCTCGGACAGCGTCGCCGACAGCGCCAGCACCACGCCGTTGGCGAGCACGAAGCCCACTGCGGGTCCGACCTGGGGAAAGCTCGACCACAGAGCACGCCGCTCGGCCGGCGCGTGCTCCGCGACGAGGAGGACGGCCCCGCCCCACTCCCCGCCGAGCCCGAGGCCCTGCAGAAAACGCAGGACCAGGAGCAGCACGGGGGCGGCGACACCGATCGTGTCGTACGTCGGTACGCAGCCGACGGCGACCGTCGAGGCGCCGGTCAGCAGCAGCGAGGCGACGAGAACCGGCCGCCGCCCCCGCCGGTCCCCGATGTGCCCGAACAGGGCCGACCCCAGCGGCCGGGCGACGAAGCCCACGCCGAACGTCCCGAACGCGGCCAGCGTGGCCGCCACCGGCGAGAACGTCGGGAAGAACAGTGGCCCCAGGACCAGTGCCGCGGCGGTGCCGTAGACGAAGAAGTCGTAGAACTCGATGGCCGTCCCGACGAGGGAGGCGGCCGCGAGGCGCGGCATGGAGGGGGCCCTTACGGTGCGTACGGCGTGCATGCCGCGTCAACTACCCACGGTGATCGGCGGTTACGGGGGCGCGCGGTGGCGAAGGGCGGTCGTACGAGACCGTGATAGACCGGGACCGAGCAACGGTCGTCAACCGGCCGCCCAGCTCGAACGACACGTCCGAACGGACCGGAGGAACCGTGCCCCGCAGCCTGGCCAACGCCCCGATCATGATCCTCAACGGACCCAACCTGAACCTGCTGGGGCAGCGTCAGCCGGAGATCTACGGCTCCGACACGCTCGCCGACGTGGAGGCCCTGTGCGTCAAGGCGGCGGCCGCGCACGGCGGCACGGTGGACTTCCGCCAGTCCAACCACGAGGGCGAACTCGTCGACTGGATCCAGGAGGCGCGACTCGAGCACTGCGGGATCGTCATCAACCCGGGTGCCTACTCCCACACCTCCGTGGCCATCCTGGACGCGCTCAACGCGTGTGACGGCCTTCCGGTGCTGGAGGTCCACATCTCCAACATCCACCGGCGCGAGTCGTTCCGCCACCACTCCTACGTCTCGCTGCGTGCCGACGGCGTCATCGCCGGGTGCGGGGTGCAGGGGTACGTGTTCGGTGTCGAACGGGTCGCCGCGCTCGCCGGGGCTGCCCGGGCCGACGCGTAAGTCCCGTCGTCCTGGCGGGCGGGACTTACAGTCGCCCGGCCTCCACGATCCGCCGCAGGAAGCGCCGGGTGCGTTCCTGCTGCGGATCGCCGAAGATCTGCTCGGCGCTGCCGCGCTCCAACACCACGCCGCCGTCGAGGAAGCAGACCTGGTCGGCGACGTCGCGCGCGAAGCCCATCTCGTGCGTGGCGAGCACCATGGTCATCCCGTCGTCCTTCAGATCGCGGACGACGCTGAGGACCTCGCCCACGAGCTCCGGGTCGAGGGCGGCGGTGATCTCGTCGAACAGCAGCAGCCGGGGCCGTACGGCCAGGGCGCGCACGATCGCGACCCGTTGCTGCTGGCCGCCGCTCAACCGGTCCGGATACTCGCCCGCCTTGCCGGCCAGCCCGAGCCGCTCCAGGAGGTCCCGGGCCCGTTCCTCGGCCTCCGAGCGGGAGACGCCGTGCACCCGGCGCGGGGCAAGGGTGATGTTCTCCAGGACCGTCATGTGCGGAAAGAGGTTGTACGCCTGGAAGACCACGCCGATACGGCGGCGCACCGCGTCGTGGTCGGCGCGCGGGTCGGTGATCTCCTCGTCGTCCAGCCAGATCGCACCGTCGTCGATCTCCTCCAGGAGGTTCGCGCAGCGCAGCAGCGTGGACTTGCCGGAGCCCGAGGCGCCGATCAGGGCGGTCACCGTGTGCGGGGCGACCTCCAGGTCGACGTCCCGGAGCACGACCGAGTCGCCGAAGGACTTGCGGACGGACTCCATGCGCAGCACGGAGGACGTGTCGGCGGTGCTCATATGGTGCCTCCCTGGGCCCGCCGGCGGTCCATCCGCGCCGTCACCCAGTCGGTGAAACGGGTCATCGGGATGGTCAGTGCCACGAACACCAGGCCCGCGACGATGTACGGCGTGTAGTTGAGGCTGCGGCCCACGATGATGTCGGCGGCCCGCACGGCGTCGATCGCACCGCCGATCGACACGAGCCCGGTGTCCTTCTGGAGCGAGACGAGGTCGTTGAGCAGAGGCGGCACCTGGCGGCGTACGGCCTGGGGCAACACCACGTACCGCAGCGCCTGCCGGTTGGTGAGGCCCAGCGAGCGGGCCGCGGCGCGCTGCGAGGGGTGGACCGACTCGATGCCGGCGCGGAACACCTCGGCGACGTACGCCGAATACGTCAGCGTCAGTGCCGTACCGCCGAGGAGCACCGGGTCGACGGTCACGCCCTGTAGGCGCAGCGCCGGAACGCCCAGGACCACGATCATCAGGTTGATGATCAGCGGGAGCCCGCGGAAGAAGTCGGTGTACGCGGCGGCCAGCGCCCGCAGCGGGAAGAACACCGGCCCGCGCAGGGTGCGCGCGATGGCGATCAGCATGCCGAGCACCAGCACGGCGACACCGCAGATGAGCAGCAGCCGGACGTTGAGCCACAGCCCTTCCAGGACCTTGGGGAACGCCTCGCGCGCGTACTGCCCGTCGAAGAACGTCTCCTTGGTGCGCTGCCAGCCCGGCGCGCTGACGACGACCAGGTAGAGGACGACACCCGTGACCAGGGTGGAGAGCGCGGCGACCGAGGTGGCCCGGCGGGCCCGGACGCGCTTGTGGCGCTCGCGCTCGATCCGCCGCAGCGAGGGCACGTACTCGTCGCCGGCGCCGGTCATGCCACCGTCGTCGTCCGCGCCCTCCCGGCCGGACTCCTCCTTGGTGACGGTCACTTGAGCACCGGGGCGTCGACGGCGTCGGACAGCCAACGCGTCTCGATCTCCGCCAGCGTGCCGTCGGTGCGCAGGGCGTCCACCGCGGCACTCACGCACGTGGTGAGCGCGCTGCCCTTGTCGAGCACGAGCCCGAACTGCTCCGGCGTACCACCCTGGTTCTCGAACTGCCCGACGATCTTCGCGTCGGTGACCTCGGCCGCCGTGATGTAGAACGCGGTCGGCAGGTCGGTGACGATGGCGTCGACCTGGCCGTTCTTCAGCGCCGACTTGGCCTGGTCGTTCTTGGCGTAGACGGCGGCGTCCCGGCTCGGCTTCACCACGTCGTCGATGTAGTCGAGGCTGGTGGTGCCGACCTGGGCGCCGAGCTTGAGGCCCTTCAGGTCCGCGATGCTCGTCGCCTTGGCGGCCTTGCTGCCCTTGAGCGCGATGACGGCCTGGCGCACGTCGTAGTAGCCGGAGGAGAAGTCCACGGCCTTCTTGCGCTCGGCGCTGATCGACACCTGGTTGACGTCGAAGTCGAAGGTCTTCTCACCCGGTGCGAACGCCTTGTTGAAGGGAACGCTCTGCCAGACGACGGCGCTCTTGTCGTATCCGAGCTGCTTCGCCACGGCGTAGGCGACCGCCGACTCGAAGCCCTCACCGTTGGCCGGCTTGTCGTCCTTGAACCACGGCTCGTACGCGGGCTCGTCGGTGGCGATCGTCAGCTTGCCGGAGGACTTGGTGGCCAACCCGCCCTTCACGCACGCGGTCCCGGCCGACCCCGAAGGCGAGTCGGCGGCCTTCTCCTCCGGCTGCGGGGCGCAGCCCACGGCGGTGGCGAGCAGGGCTGTGGCGGCGGCGGCGACAACGCGGCGCAGCGCGTGCGGGGCAGAGTGCATGGCGGGAGAGTGACAGTCTGGCGTCCCGTTTGTCGAGGTCACGGCGAGATGTGTCCGCATGGTGGGAACGGGTGTTGCGTTCTCGTGAACGCGTTCCCGCGCTCTGGCGTCCGACCTCGATTCGTGCCGGGGCCGCCGGTCGAGGGCGGGGATCGAAAGACCGGCGGCCCGTACCGCGCAGGAGCCGTCATCCCGCGCGGGGCTGCTTCCAGTTGAGCGCGCAACCAGATACGCCGGGAGCGCGCGTGTGACGCGGGTGCGTGTGAAGGCTTCACACGGGGAGCGCGCGGAGCGGGAACGGGGCGCGCACTCACCGGCGCGCGCCGGGCTTCACCGCCGAGCGCCGGGTTTCACCGCCGAGCCGTGGCAGACAGCCCGCGCCCGGTGCTCACCACCCGCGCGCGTGCCACTCCGGCAGGTGCGGGCGTTCCGCGCCAAGCGTCGTGTCGTTGCCGTGTCCCGGATAGACCCAGGTCTCGTCCGGCAGCACGTCGAAGATCTTCGTCTCCACATCGTGGATCAGACTGGCGAACGCCTTCGCGTCCTTACGGGTGTTGCCCACACCGCTGGAGAAGCCATTTGTGGAGAGCCCGGTGCCTGGAGACGGGCACGCCGGGTTCGGGAGGCGGCTCGGGGAAACCCACTGGTGGAAACACCAGCAGGGCGCCCCGAGTCGACCTCACCGATGCCTCGCCACTGCTTGAGGCGGTCGATGCACCGCTCGACGGTGTTGCGCTGCTTGTAGGTCTCGCGGTCGAAGGCGGGCGGCCGGCCGCCCCGGCTGCCGCGTCGAAGGCGGTGTGCCTGCTAGTCGGCCGTGACAGGGATGACCGCACGGATTCCGCGCCTGTTAAACGAAACGGCCTAGGTCCCTCGCCTGCGGATTCAGTCCACGAACGGTGAGCCGGCGAGGACTTGACGTGATCAGCCCCACGGGACTGATCACATCGGCATGATGCACCGCATGGATGCATCGGCGTGGGTCGCAGCAGTGTCAGGTCTGATCGGCGCGGGGATCGGAGGAATCGCCTCCATTAAGGCCGCGGCATACGCTCAGAGGGGACAGATCCAGGCGATGCAGATACAGATGCAGACCGGAGCCGACCTCCGATCACGGGACAAGTCCGAAGCCGCTGCGGATGAGGCGATCCGCCAGCTCCACGTCATCAAGCAGCACTACTGGACGCACCCCCGTGGAGACGACCAAAGGTCGTTGTCCTCCTGGAATGAGCGACTGCGCAAGCAGATCGCGCAGATGGGGTTGATCACTCCGCGTCTTCGCGATGCGAAGTTGCGTAAGCGCGTTGAGCAGATCGTGGAGGCGCTGGCCTACTACCGCGAGCTAAGGGATCCCAGTCTGGACGGCTACCCCAGCCTCGCCTATGAGCTGTTCCGGCACGGACTCGACTGCCTGGGTACTGCTGTGCGTCATGAGCCACTACCCGATGAACACCAGGCCGTCCGAGACGCCGCAAGCATCATTGCGGAGTACAACGCCCGGATGGAGGAGGAGGCCCGGTCGTACGAAGAGGGCTACCACTGATCCAGGACCCGAGAGATCAGCTTCGACAACTTCCTATTTCCGGCAGGATGACCACCGTGGAAGCGGAGACGTTGGTGGGGTTGATCGGTTTCGGAGGCGCTGTGGTGGGTGCCGGCGGTGCCCTCCTGGGCGGATGGCTCCAGCAGCGGCACCAGGCGAAGACAGCGAGGCACGAGCGCCTGGAGGCCCGAGGGTACGCGGCAGGAGAGCAGGCCCTCGCAGAGCTGTACCAGCTCCGTCAGCACCTGGTGGAGTGTGGTGTGGCCGGAAACGTTCCACAGGAGCGTCAGCCCTGGCGGTTCATCGCCGTGACGCACCTGGATGAGGCCGAGTTGGCCGTGATGCTGATGCCGAGCGCTCCTCTCGTCCACGCGCGCGTGGTGGAAGTCCTGATCCTCGCCAAGCGGTTCGAGCTGGCAGGACAGCACCGCCAGCGACAGGTCCAGTGGATGAAGCACTGCGTGGTTGCCGCAATCGACATGCTCTCTGCCCACATGCGCGGAGAGCCCATCCCGGAGATCGGGTTGGAGCGCTACAGGACCCGTGCTCGTGAGCACGACAGCCGGTTCGAGCCCTACGACGGCGGCGACGACTGAGGCCGTCAGAGCCGGAGTCCCAGGAGGTTCTAGCAGTGCAGGCAGAGACGTTGGCGGCTTTCATGGGCCTCACGGGTGCCGTGGTGGGTGCTGGGGTATCCACGGGGGCCGTGATCTGGCAGCAGCGGAAGACCGCGCAAGAGGCCGAGCGGACGCACCTGCTGGGCCTGGCCGAGGCGGCTGCCAACGAGGTGATCAGACTGACCTACGCGGTAGAGGACCACTTCGAGGACGGAGTGCCGGTGACGAATATGCCGGATACCCATCGGCAGTGGTTCGCGGATCTCCGGATGATCCTTCGGGATCTGGAGTCCCAGGCTCTGAGGTTCCCCGACCCGAAGGTTCAGCAGGTCGTGCGGTGGCGCCACGCCGAGATCCTTCGGGATCCCGAAGGTGTGGCCGAGGAGGAGGACTGGCCGACAGCCCGATACCGAGACATCTGCATCCACTTCCCCACCGTCATGGGGACGGTAATCCGCAGGGAGCCTTTCCCGGACGGCATATGGGGCCAGTTCCCCGGCGCTTGGCCTCCGTGATGACACCTGTGTACCTGACCGAGCTGGCCGAGCCGAGAGGATGATCGCCGTGCAGACGGAGACGTTGGTGGGGCTGATCAGTGGTCTAGGTGGTGCCGTCATAGGCGCTGGAGGCGCCTTGATGGGCGCATGGCTCCAGCAGCATCATCAGGCCAAGACGGTCCGTATGGAGCGGCAGGAGGGCTACTCCAGGGCAGCCGCAGACGCGGCCCTCGGTGCGTTCCTCAAGGTGCAGCAGGTCGCCCTGGGGATCGGTCGGCCGGACTCAGCAGATCCCAACTCCCTGCGTGTGCTCACCGAGACGGTCATCGAGCACACGCACACGGCTAGACACGCGGCTCTACTTCTTGTACGTGCTCACGAAGTTCGGGAGCGCTTGGAGGAGATTGTTCAGGTTCTCCTCGCCTGGGAAACGGCTCCAGTGGTCGAAGGTCAGTCTCGCGAAAGGGCCATGTGCAGTTGGTGGAACAGCGCCGCCGGTGAAGCGTTGGAGGTGCTCGCCGCACACATGCGGGATGAGCCTCTGCCTCCTAGGCATCGTTCTTACGTTGCCATGATGACCTCCGTCGCCAGCCGCCTTCCGGACCCGTCATGACGCCCGTCAGAACAGGTGCTTGCACTTTGTACTAGGCAGTTTCGTTTGGATCACCGGGCGGACCAGAGGAAGATGCCCGCGATGTGGAGTCCGGCCAGGTATATGGTGGCGGTCTTCTCGTAGCGGGTGGCGATGCCTCGCCACTGTTTGAGGCGTTTGACGCACCGCTCGACGGTGTTGCGCTGCATGTAGGTCTCGCGGTCGAAGGCCGGTGGTCTGCCACTGCGGCTGCCCCGACGTAGGCGGTGTGCGCGCTGGTCAGCGGGGACGGCGCTGCTGAACGGCCGCGCACGGTGGACCCAGGACCGAAACATATGTCAAATATGACAACTTGGGCTCCGGCGCTACCATCCCTCAGCATGACCACCGAGCGGTATGCCGAGCAGTTCCTCCTGTGCCTGCTCGAAGTATCCGGGGGGAGTCTCACTGAGTTCCTGGACCCCGAAGCGATCATGAAATCTGCCCGGCTCGACATGCCTGAGAAGGACGCCATCCTCTCGCTGCTGATCGAGCAGGGGTACGTGAGCAGCGGGGGCGAGACCCGCGAACGTCCCGTGTACGCGCTGAGGTTCACGAACGCCGGCCTGGAGCACGCACAGCACCTGCGCCGGATATCGCGGTCGAAGACTGAACGCGACGTCTACCTCCACAACTGGCTCGTACGCTGGGCCTACGACAACACCCCGGCTGGAGGATCGGCGAGTCTTCAGGAGTTCGCCGGAGACGAGCACTGGTGGTTCGCTGGCACGGAGGTCACCTGGGACGAGGTGTTCGCCGCAGTCGACTTCCTCGAGGCCGAGAACCTCCTCGCCGTGGAGCGCGTCCCCGGCCGCATCGGCGTCCGGCCGACCCCCCTCGGCATCAAGTTCGCCCACTCCCACATGACCTTGAGGACCTTCATGACCACTCAGCAGCCGCACTCGTCCAGCGTCACCAACCACTTCGGCGGCATCGTCGTCCAGGGGAACGCGACCGGCAGCAACCTCGCCACGGGCGGCGGCAACACCCAGACCGTCAATCAGGGCGTGGATGGGGACGCGCTTGCCTCGCTCGTCGCCCAGCTGCGTCAGATCGTGCCGGCCCTGGAGCTCTCGCAGGATGACGCCGAGGAACTCGCCGAGGAGATCGACACCCTTGAGAGCGAAGGGGCCGAGCCGACCCGGGGCCGCAGGATCATGCGTCGGATCGCACGCATCGTCACGCCCGCTCTGCCCGCAGCTGCGGCGGCGGGTGCCGACGCAGCTGTCCAGGCGGCCATCGCGGCGGGTACGGGGCTCTTCGGCTGACCGTTTTCGTGCGGTGGCCGCTGGCTTCGACCGACTGCCACAGACGCGGCTATTCCCCAGCGGCCTCCGAGGCGGCGATGCCCGCCGACCTACCAGCCCCGCTCGTGCCACTCGCCGAGGTGAGGTCGCTCGGTGCCGAGCGTGGTGTCGTTGCCGTGGCCTGGGTAGATCCAGGTCTCGTCCGGGAGTACGAAGACCTTCGCCTCCAAACCTGACATCAACGACTCGAAGTCCTCGGGACGTGTTGTCCGGCCAGGCCCGCCGGGGAACAGGCAGTCGCCGGTGAAGACGTGGGGGTGGCCGTGGGGGTCGTCGTACACGAGGGCGATCGAACCGGGGGTGTGGCCGACCAGGTGGCGCGCGGTGAGTTCGACGTGCCCCACCCGGATGGTGTCGCCGTCGTCGACCGGGACGTCGGTCGGCACGGGGATGCCCTCGACGTCCTCACGGCCCGCGTGGGTGCGGGCACCGGTGGCCGCGACGACCTCGGCGAGGGCCTGCCAGTGGTCGCCGTGCTGGTGGGTGGTGACGACGGACGCGATGCCGTCGTCACCGATCATGCCGAGCAGTGTCGCCGCGTCGTTGGCGGCGTCGATCAGCAGCTGCTCGTCCGTGGCCCGGCACCGCAGCAGGTAGGCGTTGTTGTCCATCGGGCCGACCGCGATCTTCGTGATCATCAGGTCCCGCAGCTCGTGCACGTCGGCCGAGCCCCCGACCTTCACCGCTCCGCTGTACGTCATGGCGGCCAGCCTATAACCGGGAACCGTTCGTGGATCGCCCCTGCCCTGGCCCACGACCTCCTCCCGCGGGACCTCGCCGTAGCCCGCCGTAGCGCCGCTACGGCGGGCTACAGCGGCGGAAGTGTCGGCAGCGCGCCGCCCCGCACGCCCAGTGCGGAGCCGTCACGGCGCCCGGCGAGCCAGCCGAGCAGGTCGGCCGCCGTTCCCCTGACCTCGATCGGGCCCCCGTCGGCACCACCGCCCGTGGTCCAGACCCGGCCCTCGTCGGTGGCCAGGCCTGTCGAGGGAACCTCCGGATGGCCGCCGAACCGCTCCGCGAGGAAGTCGATCTCCCGCTCCACGAACTCCGGGGGGACGTCCTCCAGCTCGTACCCGATCCCCAGGTCGACGTGGTGCAGTTCCACCTCGGCCCAGCGCCGGAACGGCACGCGGGACGCCGAGTCGGTGACCCCGTTGCGCAGCTCCACCGTGCGCGACCAGTCCGCCGGCGCGTCCCCCGCCTTCTGGAAGCGGGCAGCGCTCTCCCGCAGGTCGGCGAGCTGCACGTCGAGGGGGCGCGGGGCGTCCCGCTCGATGTCCGCTTCCCGGGCGTTGCCTGAGACGTACATAGGGCGGCCTTCGAGGACGTTCACCAGGGCGTCGGCGTTCCGGGCGAGGTGGGCGAGCACGTGGCCACGGGACCAACCGGAAAGCCGTGTCGGCTCCGTCACGGAGGCGTTGTCCAGTGCGGCGACCGCGATCAGCAAGCGGTCCGTCGCATCCCGTACAGACACCAGGTCAGGCGCGTGATCAATCATGGTGCTGACACTAGCGCCGCCACACCTTCGGGTGAAGGTGGTGAAGCAGCGCCGGAATTCGAATGGGCGTGCTATATGGTCGGGTGTGGCGTCGGGCATGCTGGATGGCCGGGGATTGTTATGCAACCCGGAATCCGACCGGCGTTGTCAGTGGCTCCCCCTAGTCTGAGAAAGCATGGGGCCTCGCCCCTGTCACTTCTCTCAAAGAAAGGTGCGGACCGGCGTGGCCGACCGTCTCATCGTCCGTGGCGCGCGTGAGCACAACCTGAAGAACGTCTCGCTCGACCTGCCTCGTGACTCGCTCATCGTCTTCACGGGCCTGTCCGGGTCGGGCAAGTCCTCCCTGGCCTTCGACACCATCTTCGCCGAGGGCCAGCGGCGCTATGTGGAGTCGCTCTCCTCGTACGCCCGCCAGTTCCTCGGCCAGATGGACAAGCCGGACGTCGACTTCATCGAGGGCCTGTCCCCGGCGGTGTCCATCGACCAGAAGTCGACCTCGCGCAACCCGCGCTCGACGGTCGGCACCATCACCGAGGTCTACGACTACCTGCGGCTGCTCTTCGCGCGCATCGGCAAGCCGCACTGTCCCGAGTGCGGCCGCCCGATCTCGCGTCAGTCCCCGCAGGCCATCGTCGACAAGGTCCTGGAGCTGCCCGAGGGCAGCCGCTTCCAGGTGCTGTCACCGCTGGTGCGCGAGCGCAAGGGCGAGTTCGTCGACCTCTTCTCCGACCTCCAGACCAAGGGCTACAGTCGCGCGCGGGTGGACGGCGAGACCGTCCAGCTCTCCAACCCGCCCGTCCTGAAGAAGCAGGAGAAGCACACCATCGAGGTGGTCATCGACCGCCTCACGGTGAAGGACTCCGCCAAGCGCCGGCTCACCGACTCCGTGGAGACCGCCCTCGGCCTGGCCGGCGGCATGGTCGTGCTCGACTTCGTCGACCTCCCCGAGGACGACCCCGACCGCGAGCGCATGTACTCGGAGCACCTGTACTGCCCGTACGACGACCTGTCCTTCGAGGAGCTGGAGCCCCGCTCCTTCTCCTTCAACTCGCCCTTCGGCGCCTGCCCCGAGTGCAGCGGCATCGGCACGCGCATGGAGGTCGACCCCGAGCTGATCGTCCCGGACGAGGACAAGTCGCTCGACGAGGGCGCCATCCACCCCTGGTCGCACGGCCACACCAAGGACTACTTCGGTCGTCTCGTCGGGGCCCTCGCGGACGCGCTGGGCTTCCGGACGGACATCCCCTTCGCCGGCCTGCCGCAGCGCGCCAGGAAGGCCCTGCTCTACGGCCACAAGACGCAGATCGAGGTCCGCTACCGCAACAGGTACGGACGCGAGCGGGTCTACACGACCCCCTTCGAGGGTGCCCTCCCGTTCGTCAAGCGCCGGCACGGTGAAGCCGAGAGCGACGCCAGCCGGGAGCGCTTCGAGGGCTACATGCGCGAGGTGCCCTGCCCCACCTGTGAGGGCACGCGCCTGAAGCCGCTCGTCCTCGCGGTCACCGTCATGGGGAAGTCCATCGCCGAGGTGTCGGGGATGTCCATCAGCGACTGCGCCGAGTTCCTGGGCGAGCTGAAGCTCAACGCCCGTGACAAGAAGATCGCCGAGCGGGTGCTGAAGGAGGTCAACGAGCGGCTGCGGTTCCTGGTCGACGTCGGCCTGGACTACCTCTCACTGAACCGCGCGGCCGGCACGCTCTCCGGCGGCGAGG
Source organism: Streptomyces sp. NBC_00289 (assembly GCF_041435115.1). NCBI lineage: Bacteria > Bacillati > Actinomycetota > Actinomycetes > Kitasatosporales > Streptomycetaceae > Streptomyces > Streptomyces sp. NBC_00289. Next base: position 7,601,623 of record NZ_CP108046.1, read on the forward strand.
CCCAGCGCATCCGCCTGGCCACCCAGATCGGCTCCGGCCTCGTCGGCGTCCTGTACGTCCTGGACGAGCCGTCCATCGGCCTGCACCAGCGCGACAACCACCGGCTGATCGAGACCCTGGTCCGGCTGCGCGACATGGGCAACACGCTCATCGTCGTCGAGCACGACGAGGACACCATCAAGGTCGCCGACTGGATCGTCGACATCGGCCCCGGCGCCGGCGAGCACGGCGGCAACGTCGTCCACAGCGGCTCCTTGAAGGGACTGCTCGCCAACGAGGAGTCGCAGACCGGGCAGTACCTGTCCGGCCGGAAGGCGATTCCGCTGCCGGAGATCCGGCGCCCGCACGACCCCTCGCGCAAGCTCACGGTGCACGGTGCCCGCGAGAACAACCTGCAGGACATCGACGTGTCCTTCCCGCTGGGCGTGTTCACCGCGGTCACGGGCGTGTCCGGCTCCGGCAAGTCGACGCTGGTCAACGACATCCTGTACACGCACCTGGCGCGCGAACTGAACGGCGCCCGCAGTGTCCCGGGGCGGCACACGCGCGTCGACGGCGACGACCTCGTCGACAAGGTCGTGCACGTCGACCAGTCGCCCATCGGCCGCACCCCCCGGTCGAACCCGGCGACGTACACCGGCGTCTTCGACCACGTCCGCAAGCTGTTCGCCGAGACCACCGAGGCGAAGGTCCGCGGCTACCTGCCCGGCCGCTTCTCCTTCAACGTCAAGGGCGGCCGCTGCGAGAACTGCGCGGGCGACGGCACCATCAAGATCGAGATGAACTTCCTCCCGGACGTCTACGTCCCGTGCGAGGTCTGCCACGGTGCCCGCTACAACCGGGAGACCCTGGAGGTCCACTACAAGGGCAAGTCCATCTCCGAGGTCCTGAACATGCCGATCGAGGAGGCGATGGACTTCTTCGAGGCAGTCCCCTCGATCTCCCGTCACCTCAGGACCCTGCACGACGTCGGTCTCGGCTATGTCCGCCTCGGCCAGTCCGCCACCACCCTGTCCGGTGGCGAGGCCCAGCGCGTGAAGCTCGCCAGCGAGCTGCAGCGGCGGTCCACCGGACGCACGGTCTACGTACTCGACGAGCCGACCACCGGTCTGCACTTCGAGGACATCAGCAAGCTGCTCACGGTCCTCGGCGGCCTGGTCGACAAGGGCAACACGGTCATCGTCATCGAGCACAACCTCGATGTGATCAAGACCGCCGACTGGGTCGTCGACATGGGTCCCGAGGGTGGCGGCGGCGGTGGCCTGGTCGTCGCCGAGGGCACCCCCGAGGAGATCGCCGGAGTTCCGGCCAGCCACACCGGCAAGTTCCTGCAGGAGGTCCTCGGCGCCGACCGGATCAGCGACGCCACCTCGGTCCCCGCCCCGCGCAGGGCGGCGGCGAGGAAGACGGTCGCGGCCAAGTCGACCGCGAAGAAGACGGCGACGGCCAAGGCGGCCGGGACCACCGCCACCGCGGCGGCGAAGAAGGCGACCGCGACCACCAAGAAGGCGACCGCGACCACCAAGAAGGCGGCCGCGCCCGCGAAGAAGACGACCCGGGCCCGCAAGGCCTGAGCGCCGGGGACGCCCGGGGCCGGGCAGACCCGGAGCCGGGCCGACCCGGGGCCGGCCCGTCCGGGGGCGGCCCGACCGGGGCCGAGCCCGGACGCACCCGGCCCGACCGGGGCCCCAGTCCGGACGCACCCGGCCCGACCGGACCCCCAGTCCGGACGGGTACGGCCTGGCCTAGCCCGACCGGCTCGGCCACGCCCGGATCCGACGCAGTCGGCGAGCTCGACCAGTGCCCCCGGGGGAACTCCCGCGGGGGCACCGCTCATCCCACCGCTCGCCGAGCCAAGGGAACCCCGTCGCCCACGAGGTTCGCGCCCCCACGGCGTCCACCTCCCGGCGGTGGCCGCCTCCCCGCGGCGTCCGCACGCCGGCGGTGTCCGCCTCCCTGCGGCGTCCGCCCCGGGCGGTGTCCGCCGCCCACGGCCTCCGCCGCCCACCGTGTCCGCCCCCCACGGCCTCCGGTGCCAGGAAGACTTCGGTGCCAAGAAGACTTCGGCGAACCCCGTCGGCGTGTGCCGCTACACGTCACCGATCTCGGTGGCGTAGGGGGGTTCAGCGCCCGCCCGGGAGCATGTGATCGCCGCCGCGCGGGCGGCGAACCGCAGCAGTCGGGTCCAGCCGTCGGCGCCCAGGCCCGCGAGCGCCCGCGCCGAGAGGGCGTTCTGTACGGACAGGCCGTGCAACAGGGCCGCGTTGACGGTGTCGCCGGCGCCGATCGTGTCCACGACGTCGACCTTCTCGCCCGGCACCGAGTGCTCGGACCCGTCCCGGGTGAACACGCTCAGCCCGTCACCACCCCGGGTGATCACGACCGCCGAGGGGCCGGAGGCCAGCCATTCGTGTGGGGAACCGCCCAGCCACCGCGCGTCCTCCTCGGAGAGCTTGAGCAGCGACACCGAGGGCAGCCAGTTCTTGAAACGGGCCCGGTAGGCGTCCGCGTCCGGGATCAGGCCGGCCCGGATGTTCGGGTCGAGCGCGGTGAACACTCCCTGAGCGGCCGAGGCCCGCATCAGGTCCTCGTAGGCGCTCGCGCCCGGCTCGAGGACCAACGAGCAGGTACCGAACGAGACCGCGCGAGTATCCGCGGGGAGCCTGTCGGGAGCTGCGAAGAGCCGGTCGGCGGTGCCGTCGACGTAGAAGGAGTAGGCGGCGGAGCCGCTCGTGTCGATCGTGGCGACCGCCAGAGTGGTCGGCTCCGGACCGCGCTGTACGCCCGACACGTCCACCCCCGCCTCGCGCAGCCCGCCGAGCAGCGCCTCGCCGAAGGCGTCGTTCGAGGTACGGGAGCAGAAGGCGGTGGGAGACCCGAGGCGGCCGAGGGCCACGGCCGTGTTGTAGGGGCCGCCGCCGAGCGCCGGCCGCAGGCTCGCGAGGGCGCCCGCACCCTGCGGTACCAGGTCGATCAGTGCCTCACCGGCGACGACGATCACGAGATGCTTCCTTTCACTGGCCGAACGGACTGCACGGACCGCAGGGACTGCGCGGGTTGCCCGGAGTGCTCCGGGCGGTCGGGACAACCACAGGAAGTGCGGTGGACGAAGGCGCAACCGAGCCGCACCGTCCGGGCGGGACGGTCGGGTGCGGCGAGGCGTTCCAGGAGCAGATCGACCGCCCGGGCGCCGATCTCCCGGCTGGGCTGCGAGATCGCGGTGAGGCGTGGAGAGAACAGGTCCGCCCAGGCGAAGTCGTCGAAGCAGCACAGCGCGATGTCGTCGGGCACGGACAGGCCACGGTCGCGCAGGGCGCGCAGCGCTCCGATGGTCATCGCGTTGTTGGCGGTGACGAGTGCGGTGGGTGGCACGGCGAGGGACAGCAGGGCGGCGGTGGCACGCTCCGCGCCGGCCGAGTCGGAGGCGCCGTGCACCACAAGGCGTTCGTCATAGGGGAAGCCGGCGGCGGCGAGGCCGTGCCGGTAGCCGGTGATCCGCTCGCTGGTGGTGCTGAGCCCGGGCAGCCCCGCGACCAGGGCGATCCGCCGGTGACCCAGCCCGGCGAGATGGGTGACCAGCAGGGCCGTCGGCTCGGCACCGTCCGCGCAGACCTGGTCGAAGCCGGGCACACCGGCCGCGGGGGAGTCGACCACCCGGTCGAGGAGCACGGTGGGTACGGCGTGCCGTCCGAGATAGGCGAGCAGTCCCCGAGGGTCCGCGGAGGGCGCGACGATCATGCCGTCCACCCGCCGTTCGTGCAGTAGCTGGACGACCTTGAGCTCGTGCTCCGGATCGTCGTGCGGATCGGCGATGAGCAGGCTGTAGCCGTGCTCCAGGGCGCCGGCCTCGACTCCCTGGAGGATGTCCGTGAAGAACGGATTGCTGATCGCCGACACCGCGAGCCCGATGGACCGGGTGCGGGAGGTCACCAGGGAACGGGCGAGGGTGTTGGGCGTGTAGCCGAGTTCGTCGATGGCGTCGAGCACGGCCTGCCGGGTGTGGGGGAGCACCGGCCGGGTGTCGTTCAGCACGTGCGAGACGGTCGCCACGGACACACCCGCGCTGCGTGCGACGTCGGCCATGGTCGGCATCGCGTCCGGTCCCCTTCCTGAGCCGCACACCTCGTCGAGTCGTCGAGTCGTCGAGTGATGGAGCCATCGACTCATCGAGCCCGAGCCGCACCGTCCTTCTGGCCGGAAGGTATCCCATTCAGAGTGGGCGCGTAAACGCTTGCGCAAGCGTTTACGCGCTGCGTCACTCCCAGTCCCACCCGATCCCCACGATCCCCGACCGCACCCGCGGCTCGACAAGGTGCACCGAGTGGTGGCGTCCGGTGAGCGCCAGCTCCTGGCGGCCGCTGCGCGGTGCCGCCGCCGAGTGCTGCGCGAACCGGTGGCAGCGCACCGGCAGCGCGCGCTCGTCGAAGCGCACCTGGAGGGCGTACTGGCCACCCGCCGACCCGAATCCGCGGACGTACTCGCGTGACATGCCTGCCGTGCCGTCCTCGACGGCGTAGCGGAAGAGGAAGGTGTCGCCGGCACGCAGTCGCGTGTCGAAAAGCAGCTCGGCGACGAGCACCCCGGTGTCGTGATGCAGCCGGACACGCCCCGTACGGCAGTTCTCCAGCGCGTGTACGGACATGCGTTCCGGCACGCAGCCGGGGTCACCGTGGTGGACGGCCACGAAGCGGTCGACGCCGTCCCGGTGGGCGCGCACGATGTGGTGGGACTCGCGGCTGGTGAGCTCGCGGTGCGCGCCTATCCGTACCCGTTCGTGGTGCCCGAGGGTGAGCAGTCCGCTGTCCGCCTGCGAGTCCAGCTCGGCCAGCAGCTGCTCCAGGACGCCGGAGGCCGCCACGAGGGAGCGGTAGGAGCGGGCCGCGGGCGGTTGGGCCACCGTGCGTTCGTCGCTCTCGGCGAGCAGCCTGATCAGGGACTCGTCCGGCAGCTGGAGGATCTCCTCCAGCGCGCGTACGGCCCGCAGCGACTCGGGGCGCTGCGGGCGCCGGGCGCCCTGCTGCCAGTAACTGAGGCTCGTCACGCCCACCCTGACCCCGTAGCGCGACAGATGGTGCTGCACACGCTGCAACGGCAGTCCCCGGGCGGCGATCGCGGCGCGCAGCGCGACGTGGAAGGGGCCGCCCCGCAGGGCCGTGTCCAGTTCAGCGGTGCCGACGGTGGCGACGTCCGCGTGCTCTGTGGCGTGCGGCATGCAGGGGCCTTTCTGTGAATGTTCACAACGGCTGGTCAGACCGTTCGCGGGGGCGTCGGGGCCCTCCTGAAGGCGTCGGGGATCTTCACATCCGTACGCCGTCGTTCACCGCCCCGAGTTCCCCCGCATTGAAGCGTGTTGACCAAGTCCCGACAACACCTGATACCCAACAGCGACGTACTCCTGGCCGAGTCCGGACCCGTCCCGCTCCGGTGGCCGGGCCCGGGCGGCTCACGGTCGCGGAACGCGCCCGCGAACTCACACGTAGTACAGGACGCGCGTAGTACACGACGACGTATGGAGTACGGACAGGCGCTGTACAGGACTGGCGTAGGGCAGGACGCCCTGACGCCGGACGCGAAGGTGGCGTGCGTCACCCCGTCGCCCGCGCGGGCTCGTGTCGCGCACGGAGACCGGGGAGCGTTGTCCACAGGCCCGCCGCACTGTCACCGCCCGCCAGTAGGGTGTGAGACATGGCCGACCCCTCCAGCTACCGCCCCAAGCCGGGAGAGATCCCGGACACTCCCGGGGTCTACAAATTCCGCGACGAGCACCGCCGGGTGATCTACGTCGGAAAGGCGAAGAGCCTGCGTCAGCGCCTGGGAAGCTACTTCCAGGACCTGTCGAACCTCCACCAGCGCACCCGCACCATGGTCACCACGGCGGCGTCCGTGGAGTGGACCGTGGTGTCCACGGAGGTCGAGGCCCTGCAGCTGGAGTACTCCTGGATCAAGGAGTTCGACCCCCGGTTCAACGTCAAGTACCGCGACGACAAGAGCTACCCGTACCTCGCGGTGACGATGAACGAGGAGTTCCCGCGGGTGCAGGTGATGCGCGGCCAGAAGCGCAAGGGCGTGCGCTACTTCGGGCCGTACGGACACGCCTGGGCGATCCGCGACACCGTCGACCTCCTGCTGCGGGTCTTCCCGGTCCGCACCTGCTCGGCCGGCGTGTTCAAGAACGCGGCCCGCACCGGCCGCCCCTGCCTGCTCGGCTACATCGGCAAGTGCTCCGCGCCCTGCGTCGGCCGCGTCTCGCCCGAGGAGCACGGCGAACTCGCCGAGGAGTTCTGCGACTTCATGGCCGGCCGCACCGGCACGTACATCCGTCGTCTCGAGAAGATGATGACGCAGGCGGCCGAGGAGATGGAGTACGAGCGGGCGGCCCGCCTGCGCGACGACATCGGGGCCCTGACGAAGGCCATGGAGAAGAACGCGGTCGTGCTCGCCGACGCGACCGACGCCGACCTCATGGCGGTCGCCGAGGACGAGCTGGAAGCGGCCGTACAGATCTTCCACGTGCGCGGCGGACGCGTGCGCGGCCAGCGCGGCTGGGTGACCGACAAGGTCGAGGAGATCACCACCGGCGCCCTCGTCGAGCACGCCCTCCAGCAGCTCTACGGCGAGGAGCGCGGCGACGCGGTGCCCAAGGAGGTCCTCGTCCCGGCCCTGCCGGATCCGGTGGAGCCCGTGCAGGACTGGCTCACCGAGCGGCGCGGGTCCAACGTGTCCCTGCGCATCCCGCAGCGCGGCGACAAGAAGGCCCTCATGGAGACCGTGCAGCGCAACGCCCAGCAGGCGCTGGTGCTGCACAAGACCAAGCGCGCCTCCGACCTGACCACACGCTCGCGCGCGCTGGAGGAGATCGCCGAGGCCCTGGACCTGGACAGCGCCCCGCTCAGGATCGAGTGCTACGACATCTCCCACCTCCAGGGCGACGACGTCGTGGCCTCCATGGTCGTCTTCGAGGACGGACTGCAGCGCAAGGGCGAGTACCGCCGCTTCCAGATCAAGGGCTTCGCGGGCCAGGACGACGTCCGCTCCATGCACGAGGTGATCACCCGTCGCTTCCGGCGCTACCTCGCCGAGAAGGAGAGGACGGGGGAGTGGACCGACGGCGAGAACCCTCTCACCGAAGAGGACGGCCGCCCGAAGCGCTTCGCCTACCCGCCGCAGCTCGTCGTGGTCGACGGCGGTCAGCCGCAGGTCGCGGCCGCCAAGAGGGCTCTGGACGAGCTCGGCATCGACGACATCGCCGTGTGTGGCCTCGCCAAGCGTCTGGAGGAGGTCTGGCTGCCGGACGATGACGACCCGGTGGTCCTGCCCCGCACCAGCGAGGGCCTCTACCTGCTGCAACGCGTCCGCGACGAGGCCCACCGCTTCGCGATCACCTATCAGCGCGCCAAACGCGCCAAACGCTTCCGGGCGAGCCCCCTGGACGACGTGGCGGGCCTCGGCGAGACACGCAAACAAGCACTGATCAAGCATTTCGGTTCGGTGAAGAAGCTCCGGTCCGCGACAATCGACCAGATCTGCGAGGTTCCCGGTATAGGCCGCAAGACGGCCGAGACGGTCGCCGTGGCCCTCGCCCAGGCGGTTCCCGCCGCACCCGCCGTCAACACGGCGACTGGAGAGATCATGGAAGACGATGAAGACGGGGCACCCGAGACACCGACGGGTGCCTCGGGGGAGCCCGTGGCCGCGGGCGCCCCGGACGAACGACGGGGGCAGGAGACATGACCGAGCACGAGCAGCAGCCCACAGCGGGTCGAGATCACACGCACAAGGAAGCGGTCGAGAATCCCGCGCGACAGGACGTCCGGCAGGATGCCCCGCAGGACGCGGAACACGACGCACAGCAGGAAAACGGAGCACAGGTGAGTACGGGCAGCGAAACAGCCGCGGTCCCCGATGCGGCCATCCCCGAGCTGGTGATCATCTCCGGCATGTCGGGGGCCGGCCGCTCGACCGCCGCGAAGTGTCTGGAGGACCTCGGCTGGTTCGTGGTCGACAACCTCCCGCCCGCCCTGATCCCCACCATGGTGGAGCTCGGCGCCCGCTCGCAGGGCAACGTGGCGCGGATCGCGGTCGTCGTCGACGTGCGCGGCCGCCGCTTCTTCGACAACCTCCGTGAGTCCCTCGCCGACCTCGACACCCGGGGCGTCACCCGGCGGATCGTCTTCCTGGAGTCCTCCGACGACGCCCTGGTGCGCCGCTTCGAGTCGGTGCGCCGCCCGCACCCGCTGCAGGGCGACGGCCGGATCGTCGACGGCATCGCCGCCGAGCGCGAACTGCTGCGCGAGCTGCGCGGCGACGCCGACCTGGTGATCGACACCTCCAGCCTCAACGTGCACGAGCTGCGGGCCAAGATGGACGCCCAGTTCGCGGGCGAGGAGGAGCCCGAGCTGCGGGCCACCGTCATGTCCTTCGGCTTCAAGTACGGCCTGCCGGTCGACGCCGACCTGGTCGCGGACATGCGCTTCCTGCCCAACCCGCACTGGGTCCCCGAGCTGCGTCCGTTCACCGGACTGAACGAGGAGGTGTCGGCCTACGTCTTCAACCAGCCCGGCGCCAAGGAGTTCCTCGACCGGTACGCCGAACTGCTGAGGCTCATCGCGGCCGGGTACCGGCGTGAGGGCAAGCGGTACGTGACCATCGCCATCGGATGCACGGGCGGCAAGCACCGCTCGGTCGCCACCTCGGAGAAGCTCGCCGCGCGCCTCGCCGCCGAGGGCGTGGAGACGGTGGTCGTGCACCGGGACATGGGACGCGAATGACCGCACGTTCTCCGCGGCTGACCCGGTTGCGCCGTACGGTGCCCGAGGGGCGCGCGGGCCGGGCCGTCGAGGCCCGCGGCGCCAGGCCGCGCCGCCGCGGCGCCCAGCCCAAGGTGGTCGCCCTCGGTGGCGGCATGGGTCTGTCGGCCTCGCTCGCCGCCCTGCGCCGGATCACCGGCGACCTCACCGCGGTGGTCACCGTGGCCGACGACGGCGGCTCCAGCGGCCGCCTGCGCGACGAGCTCGGTGTGCTGCCGCCCGGCGACCTGCGCAAGGCCCTGGCCGCGCTGTGCGGCGACGACGACTGGGGCCAGACCTGGGCCCGCGTCATCCAGCACCGCTTCCAGTCCCAGGGCGACCTGCACGAGCACGCGGTCGGCAACCTGTTGATCGTCGCCCTCTGGGAGCAGCTCGGCGATCACGTCCAGGCCCTCGACCTGGTCGGCAAGCTCCTGGGCGCGCACGGGCGCGTGCTGCCCATGTCCGCCGTACCCCTTGAGCTCCAGGCCCTGGTCAAGGGGCACGACCCGGACCGGCCGGACGACGTGGACACCGTACGGGGGCAGGCGACCGTCGCCCTCACGCCCGGCGAGGTGCAGTCCGTGCACCTCGTGCCGCACGACCCGCCCGCCGTCCCCGAGGCCGTCGAGGCGGTCCTCGACGCCGACTGGGTGATCCTCGGGCCAGGCTCCTGGTTCTCCTCGGTCATCCCGCACCTGCTCGTGCCCGATCTCCTCGACGCGCTCACCCAGACGAAGGCGCGCCGGGTGCTCTCGCTGAACCTCGCCCCGCAGCCCGGAGAAACCGACGGCTTCTCTCCGCAGCGTCATTTGGAGGTTTTGGCACGACACGCCCCTAAACTCGCCCTGGACGTGGTGCTGGCCGACGAGGCCGCCGTGCCCGACCGCGATGTACTCACCGAGGCCGCCAAGCGGCTCGGCGCCGCGGTCGAGCTGGCGCCGGTGGCCCGGCAGGACGGGAGCCCGAGGCATGACCCGGAGCTCCTTGCCGCCGCGTACGACCGTATTTTTCGGATGCATGGAAGGATCGGCCCATGGCGATGACGGCAGCGGTGAAGGACGAGATCTCCCGGCTTCCCGTCACCCGGACCTGCTGCAGGAAGGCGGAGGTCTCCGCCATTCTGCGGTTCGCCGGCGGCCTCCATCTGGTGAGCGGGCGCATTGTGATCGAGGCGGAGCTGGACACCGCGATGGCGGCCCGCCGCCTCAAGCGGGACATCCTGGAGATCTTCGGCCACAGTTCCGAACTGATCGTGATGGCGCCCGGCGGACTGCGGCGCGGCTCGCGCTACGTCGTGCGCGTCGTGGCCGGCGGCGACCAGCTGGCCCGCCAGACCGGCCTGGTCGACGGCCGCGGCCGCCCGATCCGGGGCCTGCCCCCGCAGGTGGTCTCGGGGGCCACCTGCGACGCCGAGGCGGCCTGGCGCGGGGCGTTCCTCGCACACGGCTCGCTCACCGAGCCCGGCCGCTCCTCGTCCCTCGAGGTGACCTGCCCGGGTCCGGAGGCCGCGCTCGCCCTGGTCGGGGCCGCCCGCCGGCTGTCGATCGCTGCGAAGGCCCGTGAGGTCCGCGGTGTGGACCGGGTCGTCGTCCGCGACGGCGACGCGATCGGCGCCCTGCTCACCCGTCTGGGAGCGCACGAGTCGGTGCTGGCCTGGGAGGAGCGCCGGATGCGCCGCGAGGTGCGCGCCACGGCGAACCGGCTCGCCAACTTCGACGACGCCAACCTGCGCCGCTCGGCGCGCGCGGCCGTCGCGGCGGGCGCCCGTGTCCAGCGGGCCCTGGAGATCCTCGCCGACGACGTCCCCGAGCACCTCGCCGCCGCGGGCCGGCTGCGGATGGAGCACAAGCAGGCCTCGCTGGAGGAGCTGGGCGCGCTCGCCGACCCGCCGCTGACCAAGGACGCCGTCGCCGGTCGTATCCGCCGTCTGCTCGCGATGGCGGACAAGCGCGCCTCGGATCTCGGCATCCCGAGCACGGAGTGCGGCATCAGCGAGGAGCTGGCCGACAACCTCGTCGGCTGAACCGGCTGAACCGGCTGAACCGGCTGAACCGGCTGAACCGGCTGGACCGGCTGGACCGGCTGGACCGGCTGGACCGGCTGGACCCGCTGAACCCGCTGAATGAGCTGACCCCCCTGGACCCGCTGAAGCCGTCCGCGCCGTCCGAGTCGGCTCCAGGCCGCGCGGCCGATCGTGGTCACGTCAGATGATGATCCGTCAGAACGCCGGTGCACTAGTCCGATTGGGCGACGGCACCGGCGTTTCCCTGTTCCTGAGGCACCCTTGACTCGATCATGAACTGTCATGAGCCTGGCAGAGTTCGCTGCTGTGGCGAACCCACGCAAGGGGGGTTCATGAGACGAAGAGCGAGATCGATCCTCGCCGTCGGCGCACTCCTGATCGGCGGAGCGGCCTTCGCGCCCATCGCCCAGGCACAACCGCAGGGCGCACCCGGGACGTCCGACGCGGACGAGGTCAAGGTCTTCCGCGCCGACGTCACCAAGCAGCAGGTACCCCTGCTGCTGGCCACCGGGCAGGACGGTCACGAACTCGGCGAGCAGGTGCCCGAGAAGGGCAGGGCCACCGTCGAGGTCTACCTCACCGACAAGCAGGCAGGGAAGCTCGAGAAGCAGGGTGTCGATCTCACCGAGCACACCTTCTCCGCCAAGGCCGAGGCACGCGTCGGAGCCGCCGCGGAGGGCGTGTTCCGCCCGTACAGCGGCAGTGGCGGGCTGAAGGAGGAGATCGTCGCGACCGGGCAGGCGAACCCGGGGCTCACCAAGGTCGTCTCCATCGGCAAGACGGTCGGCGGCCAGGACATCCTCGCGCTCAAACTGACCAAGGGCGCGAAGAAGTCCAAGGACGGCTCCAAGCCCTCCGTGCTGTACATGTCCAACCAGCACGCGCGCGAGTGGATCACGCCGGAGATGACCCGCCGGCTGATGCACTACTACCTGGACAACTACAAGAAGGACAAGCGCGTCAGGAAACTCGTCGACTCCACCGAGCTGTGGTTCGTCCTGTCGGCCAACCCCGACGGTTACGACTACACCTTCCAGGACTCCGACAACCGCCTGTGGCGCAAGAACCTTCGGGACGTCAACGCCGACGGTGTCATCTCCACCGGTGACGGCGTCGACCTCAACCGCAACTTCGCCTACAAGTGGGGCTACGACGACGAGGGTTCGTCGCCCAACCCCACCAGCCAGACCTACCGCGGTGCCGCGCCGGGCTCGGAACCCGAGACCAAGGCGCTCGACGCCTTCGAGAAGCGGATCGGGTTCAGGTACGCCATCAACTACCACTCCGCCGCCGAACTCCTCCTCTACGGGGTCGGCTGGCAGGTGGCCACACCCACTCCGGACGACGTCGCCTACGAGGCGCTCGCCGGCACGCCCGACAACTCCGCGATCCCCGGCTACCACCCGCAGGTCTCCTCGGAGCTGTACACGACCAACGGCGAGGCCGACGGCCACGCGGCGAACGTCAACGGCATGTCGATGTTCACCCCCGAGATGTCCACCTGCCAGACGGCCTCGGCCGTGGATCCGGGCGACGCCTGGAACGCGGCCGACTGCCAGTCGATCTTCACCTTCCCGGACGACGAGAAGCTGATCCAGGACGAGTTCGCGAAGAACATCCCCTTCGCGCTCTCCGTCGCCGAGACCGCCACCCACCCGGACAAGCCGTCCTCCTCGGTCGGCATCGACGCGGCCGACTTCACCCCGGCCACGTTCGCGGCCTCGTACTCCCGCGGCGCAGACCAGGAGGTCTCCGTAGTCGTGCGGAAGGCGGTGCGCGACAAGAAGCTCAGGTACCGCGTCAACGGCCATCGCGCCAAGGACGTGCCGCTCCGGGCGTGGAAGGGCGGCGAGACGTACGGCGGTGACGACAACCTCTACTTCGACGAGTACCGGGCCAAGGTCAAGGACGGCGATCCGGGCGACAAGGTCGAGGTGTGGTTCACCGGCGGCACGAAGAACAAGAGGGCGGTCTCCAGCCGGCACTTCACGTACACCGTGGCCGAGCGGCCGCGCGCGGACACGCTCGTGGTCGCCGAGGAGGGCGCGGCCGCCACGCAGGCGCAGAAGTACGTCGACGCGCTGAAGGCGGCCGGCCGCAAGGCGATCGTCTGGGACGTCGCGACGCAGGGCGCGCCGGACGCGCTCGGCGTGCTGGACCACTTCGGCACGGTCGTCCACTACACCGGCGCTAGCGTTCCCGGTGTCGCCACCCAGCTCCAGCTGCGCGCCTTCCTCAACGAGGGCGGCAAGCTGATCGAGGCGGGCGAGCAGGCAGGCGGCAACGTCGACCTCGGTGACGGCACCCTGTCGAACGACTTCAGCCAGTACTACCTGGGCGCCTACTCGCGTACGTCGACACCCGGGGCCACCGGCTTCACCGGCTCCGGCCCTCTCGCCGGCCTCACGGCCCCGCTCGGCGCCGCGACCGGCAACCCGCTCGAACGGGCCGGCACCTACGGCGTGACCTCGGACGAGCTGCCGGCCGCCACGTACCCGCAGTTCGCCAGCGCGGGCGCGGGCCAGTTCGCCGGAACCGTCAACCCGTACGGACCCTACGCGGGCTCGTCCATGGCGGCCGCCGTGCACACGGACGACGCGTACAAGCGGCTCACCCGGACCGTCGACCTGACCGGCGTCGGCGCGGCGGACACGCCCACCCTGCGCGCACAGCTGCTGTGGGACACCGAGCCCGGCTACGACAACGTCGTGGTCGAGGCGCACACCACCGGGGCCGACGACTGGACGACCCTCCCGGAGACCGGCGGTGCCACCAGCACCACCGTGCCCGCGGAGTGCGAGGGCGGCTTCTACGTCGGCGAGCACCCCTGGCTCAAGCACTACCTGACGGTCGCGTCGGGCGGCTGCACCGCGACCGGCACCTCCGGTGCGTGGAACAGCCTCACCGGCGCCTCCAGCGGCTGGCAGCAGGTGAACTTCGACCTGAGCGCCTACGCGGGCAAGTCCGTCGAGGTGTCGATCAGCTACGTCACCGACCCGGGCTCCGGCGGTCACGGCGTCCTCGCCGACGACACCTCGCTCGTCGTGGGCGGCACGGCCACCGGGGCCGAGGGCTTCGAGAGCTCCCTGGGCGCCTGGAGTGTGGCCGGACCGCCCGCGGGCAGCCCGGCCGTCCTCAAGGACTGGACGCGCACCGGGACGCTGTTCCAGACATATGGAGCGGTCACCACCGACGACACCGTGCTGCTGGGTTTCGGCCTGGAACACGTCACCGCGGCGGCCGACCGGACCGCGCTGATCAAGAAGGCCCTCGCGGCGCTGAAAGGATGATCCAGCTGGTCAACAGGCGCTGATCTTCCGTCGTCACATCGGGTGATCGGTTCTTCCGACCCGGGCGGTCCGTACCCCTACTGGCGGGTACGGACCGCCCTGCCGTGTATGGGCCATCTCGATGTCACCTCGGCGGCGTCAGGGAGGTAGGGTCGTAGGCGGTCGGGGACATCCCATACAGCTCGCCGGTGTCGAACCCGGCGTACCAACGAGGAGATCGGTTTCGTGACGATCCGCGTAGGCATCAACGGCTTTGGCCGCATCGGTCGTAACTACTTCCGCGCGCTGCTGGAGCAGGGTGCTGACATCGAGATCGTGGCTGTCAACGACCTGGGTGACACCGCGACCACCGCTCATCTGCTCAAGTACGACACCATCCTGGGCCGCCTCAAGGCCGAGGTGTCGCACACCGCCGACACGATCACCGTGGACGGCCACACCATCAAGGTGCTGTCCGAGCGCAACCCCGCGGACATCCCGTGGGGCGACCTGGGCGTCGACATCGTCATCGAGTCGACCGGCATCTTCACGAAGAAGGCCGACGCCGAGAAGCACATCGCCGGCGGCGCCAAGAAGGTCCTCATCTCGGCTCCGGCCAAGGACGAGGACATCACCATCGTGATGGGCGTCAACCAGGACAAGTACGAGGCGGCGAACCACCACGTCATCTCCAACGCCTCCTGCACCACCAACTGTGTGGCGCCGATGGCGAAGGTCCTCGACGAGAACTTCGGCATCGTCAAGGGCCTGATGACGACGGTCCACGCGTACACGAACGACCAGCGCATCCTGGACTTCCCGCACTCGGACCTGCGCCGCGCCCGCGCCGCCGCCGAGAACATCATCCCGACCACGACGGGTGCCGCGAAGGCCACCGCCCTGGTCCTGCCGCAGCTCAAGGGCAAGCTGGACGGCATCGCGATGCGCGTCCCGGTCCCGACCGGCTCGGCCACCGACCTGGTCGTGACGCTGCAGCGCGAGGTCACCAAGGACGAGGTCAACGCCGCGTTCAAGAAGGCCTCCGACGACGGCGACCTCAAGGGCTACCTGACCTACACCGAGGACCCGATCGTCTCCTCGGACATCGTCGGCGACCCGGCCTCCTGCACCTTCGACTCCTCCCTGACCATGGTGCAGGACGGCAACTCGGTGAAGATCCTCGGCTGGTACGACAACGAGTGGGGCTACTCCAACCGCCTCGTCGACCTCACGGTCTTCGTCGGCAACCAGCTCTGACCGACAGAGCAGGCACCTCGATGTGAGTGCAGGGCTCGGGCCGCGCGACGACGCGCTGCCCGAGCCCTGACGCACGTACGGATCAGGCCCTCTCACGATCACGAGCATCACGAGCCCTCCCCAGGAGTTCCCCCAATGAAGACGATCGACGAACTTCTCGCCGAAGGCGTCGCAGGCAAGCGGGTCTTCGTCCGCGCCGACCTCAACGTGCCGCTGGACGGGACCACCATCACCGACGACGGCCGTATCCGCGCCGTCCTGCCCACCGTGAAGGCCCTCGCGGAGGCGGGCGCGCGCGTGGTCGTCGCCTCGCACCTCGGCCGCCCCAAGGGCGCCCCGGACCCCGCCTTCTCGCTCGGCCCGGCCGCCGCCCGCCTCGGTGAACTCCTCGGCGCCGACGTGGCGTTCGCGACCGACACGGTCGGCGAGTCCGCCACGTCCACGGTCGCGGGCCTCGCCGACGGCCAGGTCGCCGTCATCGAGAACCTGCGCTTCAACGCCGGGGAGACGTCCAAGGACGACGCCGAACGCGGCGCCTTCGCCGACCAGCTGGCACAGCTCGCCGACCTGTACGTGGGCGACGGCTTCGGCGCCGTGCACCGCAAGCACGCCTCGGTCTTCGACCTCCCGGCCCGTCTGCCGCACACCGCCGGCTACCTCATCGCCACCGAGGTCGCCGTCCTGAAGAAGCTCACCGAGGACGTCAAGCGGCCCTACGTCGTCGCCCTCGGCGGTTCCAAGGTCTCCGACAAGCTCGCCGTCATCGACCAGTTGCTCGGCAAGGCGGACCGCCTCCTCATCGGCGGCGGCATGGTCTTCACCTTCCTCAAGGCCAAGGGGTACGAGGTCGGCGCGTCCCTGCTCCAGGAGGACCAGATCCCGGTCGTCCAGGAGTACATCGAGCGGGCCGAGAAGAACGGCGTCGAGCTGGTCCTTCCCGTCGACGTGCTGACCTCCACCGGGTTCCCGGACCTGAAGACCAAGGCGCCTTCGAACCCCCACACCGTCGCCGCGGACGCCATCCCCGCCGACCAGCTGGGCCTGGACATCGGTCCGGAGACCCGCAAGCTGTACGCCTCGAAGCTCGCCGACGCCGCCACCGTCTTCTGGAACGGCCCCATGGGCGTCTTCGAACACCCCGACTACGCCGAGGGCACCAAGGCGGTCGCCCAGGCTCTTCTCGACTCCCCGGCCTTCACGGTCGTCGGCGGCGGCGACTCCGCCGCGGCCGTCCGCATCCTGGGATTCGACGAGACGGCATTCGGCCACATCTCGACCGGCGGCGGCGCCTCCCTCGAATACCTCGAGGGCAAGACGCTCCCCGGTCTCGCCGCACTGGAGGACTGACCCCGCATGACCACTCGTACGCCGCTGATGGCGGGCAACTGGAAGATGAACCTCAACCACCTCGAGGCCATCGCCCACGTGCAGAAGCTCGCCTTCGCCCTGGCCGACAAGGACTACGAGGCCTGTGAGGTCGCCGTCCTGCCGCCCTTCACCGACCTGCGTTCCGTGCAGACCCTGGTCGACGGCGACAAGCTCAAGATCAAGTACGGCGCGCAGGACGTCTCGGCGCACGACTCCGGCGCCTACACCGGCGAGATCTCCGGTTCGATGCTGGCCAAGCTCAAGTGCACCTACGTGGCCGTCGGCCACTCCGAGCGCCGCCAGTACCACCACGAGACCGACCCGGTCGTGAACGCCAAGGTCAAGGCCGCCTACAAGCACGGCCTGACGCCGATCCTGTGCGTCGGTGAGGAGCTGGAGGTCCGCGAGGCGGGCAACCACGTGACGCACACGCTCACCCAGGTCGAGGGCGGCCTCAAGGACGTCCCGGCCGAGCAGGCCGAGTCCGTCGTGATCGCCTACGAGCCGGTGTGGGCCATCGGCACCGGCAAGGTGTGCGGCGCCGAGGACGCCCAGGAGGTCTGCGCGGCCATCCGCGCCAAGGTCGCCGAGCTGTACACGCAGGAGCTGGCCGACAAGGTCCGCATCCAGTACGGCGGCTCCGTCAAGTCCGGCAACGTCGCCGAGATCATGGCGCAGGCCGACATCGACGGTGCCCTGGTCGGGGGCGCCTCGCTGGACGCCGAGGAGTTCGTCAAGATCGTGCGCTTCCGCGACCAGTGAGTCGATCAGCGAGTAGGCGGTAGCGACGATCCGTCGTACTCTTACGGGGGCATGGTGGCAAGCCACCGTGCCCCTGTCGTCCATCCGAATCCGAGGAAGTTGGTCCAGCCGTGGTTCTGGGGTTCTCGATCGCCCTGATCGTCTTCAGCCTGCTGATGATGCTGCTGGTGCTGATGCACAAGGGAAAGGGCGGCGGCCTCTCCGACATGTTCGGTGGCGGTAT
Source organism: Streptomyces sp. NBC_00289 (assembly GCF_041435115.1). NCBI lineage: Bacteria > Bacillati > Actinomycetota > Actinomycetes > Kitasatosporales > Streptomycetaceae > Streptomyces > Streptomyces sp. NBC_00289. The sequence goes on from NZ_CP108046.1 coordinate 7,619,314, forward strand.
GCAGTCGTCCGTCGGCGGCTCCTCGGTCGCCGAGCGCAACCTGGACCGCATCACCGTGGTGATCGGTCTGCTGTGGTTCGCGTGCATCGTCGTACTCGGCATCCTGATGAAGACGAACAACTGATCAGCGGCTGACACAGCACACCACGCACGCACATCACACACGTACATTCCGCACGTAAGGCCCCATGTTCGGTACGCGCAGCTGAGCGCGGCCTATCATGGGGCTTGCGTCTAGGTGTAGGGGCCTGTAACTCCAACCACTGGACGCGCGTTGGGCCTTACGTAGACTGAGGCGCTCGCAACGAAGCGACACGCCGACTCGCTTCGCGGCACCATCACGCAGGGAGTTACGACCGTGGCAAGTGGCAACGCGATCCGAGGTAGCCGGGTCGGGGCGGGGCCGATGGGCGAGGCCGAGCGCGGCGAGTCCGCGCCGCGTCTGCGCATCTCCTTCTGGTGCTCCAACGGGCACGAGACGCAGCCCAGCTTCGCCAGCGACGCGCAGGTCCCCGACACCTGGGACTGCCCGCGCTGCGGCTTCCCCGCCGGACAGGACCGGGACAACCCGCCGGACCCGCCGCGTACCGAGCCGTACAAGACGCACCTCGCGTATGTGCGGGAGCGGCGCAGCGACGCGGACGGCGAGGCGATCCTCGCCGAGGCGCTCGCCAAACTGCGGGGCGAGATCTAGGAGTCGAGAACCGGCCGGACACCCAGGGGTGCCTGGCCGGACCTGTTTCCCGCGCGCCGGCGACCGCCCGCCGGGTTCTCCGCGCGCTCGCGTACCCGTGCACCCGCGCGAAGACGCGATGCGGCTGTGCGCGTCGCCGCTGCCTTCAGGCGCGCCGTTGGCTCGCCGTGTACGGCCGTGACGCCCTTTCCCAGCCACGCGGTTCACCGGCGTACGAGTCGATGCCGCCGCCGGTCTTCCTGCCCTTCGGACCCGTCGGCACCGCGTTGATACCGGCGCTTCAGGTGGACGTACCTGTTGTTGGACCGTACGACCACCCGACGCGGGATCGCGCCTCGTCCTGATCAATTAGGTTGGGATCGGCAGCGGGGCGCAGCACATGCCAGGAAGAAGGCTGAAGTCCGAGATGAACGCAGACGGCCGTAGCAGGCTCAACCAGACGCCCGAGTGGACCGCTCTGGCCAGGCACCGTGAGGAACTGGGCGAGGTGCGGTTGCGGGAGCTGTTCGCCGCCGAGCCGGGCCGTGGCTCCGGGTACACGCTCCGCGTCGGTGACCTGCACGTCGACTACTCCAAGCAGCTCGTCACCGACGAAACCCTGCGGCTGCTGCGCGAGCTGGCCGCCGCCACCGGCGTCTTCGCCCTCCGGGACGCCATGTTCCGTGGCGAGAAGATCAACACGACCGAGGACCGCGCCGTGCTCCACACCGCGCTGCGGGCCCCGCGGGACGCCGTGGTCGAGGTCGACGGGGAGAACGTGGTGCCGGGCGTGCACGCCGTTCTCGACAAGATGGCCGACTTCGCTGAGCGCGTCCGCTCCGGCGCCTGGACCGGGCACACCGGCAGGCGCATCAAGAACGTCGTCAACATCGGTATCGGCGGCTCCGACCTCGGCCCCGCGATGGCGTACGAGGCGTTGCGCAGCTTCACCGACCGCGACCTCACCGTCCGCTTCGTGTCGAACGTGGACGGCGCCGACCTGCACGAGGCGACCCGCGACCTGGACCCGGCCGAGACGCTGTTCGTCATCGCCTCCAAGACCTTCACCACGATCGAGACGATCACCAACGCCACCTCGGCCCGCGACTGGCTGCTCACCGGGCTGAAGGCCGGTCAGGAGGCCGTGGCACAGCACTTCGTGGCGCTGTCGACGAACGCCGAGAAGGTGAGCGGCTTCGGCATCGACACGGCCAACATGTTCGAGTTCTGGGACTGGGTCGGCGGCCGCTACTCCTACGACTCGGCCATCGGACTGTCCCTGATGATCGCCATCGGCCCGGACCGCTTCCGGGAGATGCTCGACGGCTTCCACCTCGTCGACGAGCACTTCCGGACCGCGCCCGCCGAGTCCAACGTGCCGCTGCTGCTGGGCCTGTTGGGCATCTGGTACGGCAACTTCCACGACGCCCAGTCGCACGCCGTCCTCCCCTACAGCCACTACCTGTCCAAGTTCACGGCGTATCTGCAGCAGCTCGACATGGAGTCCAACGGCAAGTACGTCGGCCGTGACGGCCAGGAGGTCGACTGGCAGACGGGACCGGTGGTGTGGGGCACGCCGGGGACGAACGGCCAGCACGCCTACTACCAGCTCATCCACCAGGGCACGAAGCTGATCCCGGCGGACTTCATCGGCTTCGCCGAGCCGGTGGCCGAACTCGCCGAGGAACTCCGGGCCCAGCACGACCTGTTGATGGCGAACTTCTTCGCGCAGACCCAGGCACTGGCCTTCGGCAAGACCCCGGCCGAGGTGCGCGCCGAGGGGGTGCCGGAGGAACTGGTGCCGCACAAGACCTTCCGGGGCAACCACCCCACGACCACGATCCTCGCCCGTGAACTGACCCCGTCGGTGCTGGGCCAGCTGGTCGCGCTGTACGAGCACAAGGTGTTCGTCCAGGGCGCGGTGTGGAACATCGACTCGTTCGACCAGTGGGGCGTGGAGCTCGGCAAGGTCCTCGCCAAGCGCATCGAGCCCGCACTCACCGAAGGCGCCGACGTGCCGGGCCTGGACACGTCCACGAAGGCTCTGGTCGCCGCCTACCGGGAGCTGCGCGGCAGGCAGTGACCGCGGCCGTTGAGCGCGCGGCGTGCGAGTCGAAGCCGCGGGCGGCGTGCCCCGCTGATCCCGCGGACGTCTCCCGCAGTGACGGCCGCGGACCGGCGGCCTCAGGTCATACCGCGCTCAGCGTGTCCGCGAGCCGGCGGCGGGCGGCGCGGGCCGCCGGCACCGCGGCGAGTGCGGCCGCGCCCAGCACCGCGCCGCCGCCGAACAGCAGCAGGAGGGCGGGGGACGGGCCGCGGGCGACCCCGGCCCCGACCCCGCTCGACCTGCCCTGGGCGTCGATCAGCCAGTGCGCGAGGGGTGCGCCCAGGGCCGTACCGACGAGGACCGCGGCCAGGGCGGTACAGGCGGTGGCCGTGACCGTGATCGTGGTGATCTGCCGCGGGGACAGGCCGATGGCTTTCAGCGCCAGCAGGTCCCGTTCGCCCTCGCGCACGGTGCCGCCGATAGCGGTCAGCAGTTCGATGAGGCCGATGAGGGCCAGCACGGCGATCAGCCCCACGACGACTCCGCGCAGCGGTGAGAGCCCGTCGGCCGGGTTGGCCACGGCGTGCACGTCCAGGTGGCCGTGCCCGGCCGAGGTCAGCCGGCCGGCCACCGCGCGCGGGTCGGCGCCGGGACGCAGCCGCAGCTCGTACAGGGTCGGGCCCAGCCCGGGGTCGTTCTCGCGGAGGGTGTCGAGCGAGGTGGAGATGACCCGGCCGGCGTTCTCCGGTTCGATGCTGCGGCCCACGATGTGCAGGATCTGCGGCTGCTCGCCCACCGTCATCCGCACCCAGTCGCCGACGCGTACGTCCAGCAGGTCGAGCAGGCCCTGCCCGGCCACCGCCTCGTCACCGCCGCGCGCGGGGCGGCCCTGGGCCAGTGTGTACGGGTACGGGTCCTGGCGGGTGCCGAGGCCCCGCAGGGCGATCGTGGCCGTCTGCCCCGGGACCAGGGCGGCCACCTCCACGCCCGGGTAGGCGGCCGCGACCTGCGGGTCGCGCTCCAGCAGGGCGCGGGCCCGTCGGCCGGTCGGGCCGGCGTCCGCGTGGACCGTGAGCGCGGTGGGCAGGCCCATCTGCTCGGGCCTGCTCTGGAAGCGTTCGATGGTGGTCCAGGCGCTCATCGCGACCACGATCAGCAGCAGCGGAAGCGCGAGCCGGGCCACCGTCGCCAGCGACCGGGGGCGCCTGGTGAACGCGTTGTGCCAGCCCAGCACCAGCGCGGGCGGCACCCGCAGCCCGAGCGCCCGGCGCGACCCGGCCGACAGTCGGCCACCTCCGGCGGCCGCGGGCCGCGGCACCGGCACCGGCGGCACCCGCCCCGCCCGCCACGCCGCGAGCCCGGTCGTCGCGGCGATGAGCAGGACCGCACCCACCGGCACGGCGAACAGCGCCACCGTGTGCCCGGGCAGCCCGTGCCACACGCCGACCGCGTCCCCGAGGCGCCCGGGGATCCGGCGGCCGAGCGCCTGGATGAGGGCCGCGGCCGTCACGGCGCCGAGCAGCGCGCAGGCGATGTGCTGGAGCAGGAAGACGCGGACCACCTGGCCGGGTGTGAAGCCGATCGCCTTCAGTACCGAGATGTCCCTGAGGTGCCCGCGGATGCGGGTGCCGATCGCCCCGTGCACGGCGAGTCCGGCGGCGGCCAGCGCGCCCAGCCCGAACAGCCCCAGCACCTGCCCGAGCAGCCTGTTGTCGCCCTGCGCCTCGGCACGGGCCTGCTGCCAGGTGGAGATCTCGCCGATCGCGCCGGCGCCCAGTACGGTGACGGCGCGCTGGACGGCGTAGGCGGTGTCGGCGGGATCGGTCAGGCGCAGTCCGATCACCCGACCGCCCGGGTCGGGCACGGCGGAGGGGAGCGCCCAGACCAGCCCGGGCTGCTCACCCGGGCGGTAGCGCGGTTCGGCGCTGTCGGCGACGCCGAGGACGGTCAGCCTGCGTGTCGTGCCGGGCAGGGTGAGGGTGTCGCCGGGGGCGGCCAGCAGGGCGTGGGCGAGGCGGCTCTCCAGCACCACGCCGTCGGGGCTCGCGGGGTCCAGCCAGTGGCCGGAGGTGAGCAGCGGTCGGCCGACGGCGGGCCGCTCGGACATGCCGCGCAGTTCGGCCGAGGCGCGGGCGCCGCGGGAGGCGAGCGTGGTGGAGGCGGTGGGATAGGGGCCGGCGACGGACTCGACGCCGTCCAGCTCCGCCACCTTGTCCACCCGCGCGGACGGGCCGGTGTGGATCCACACGTGGGCGCCGCGCGCCTGGGTGAAGACCCGCTGCCAGGGATTGGTCGCGTATCCGAAGAGCGCCGTGGCCAGCAGCAGCGACGCGGTGATGCCCGCGGTGGCGAGCACCAGGAACAGTGCCTCGCCCCGGTGTGTCCGCAGATCGGAGTGCGCCCAGCGCAACGTGGCTCGCACGGGCCTCAGTCCTTCGGCTCGCGCGCGGCGAGGGAACGCTCGTGCACCCGCATGTCAGTCCCTGAGTTCCAGCACGCCGGAGATGCCCGTTCCGCGCGACGGCGTGCCGTCCAGCGCCGCGTCGTCGGCTATCCGCCCGTCGAAGAAGCTGATCACCCGGTCCGCGGCGCTCGCCAGCCGCGCGTCATGGGTGACCAGCACGATGGTCTGGCCGCGCTGGTGGAAGCGGGACAGCAGCCGCATCACCTCGCGGGTGCCCTTGCTGTCCAGACTGCCTGCGGGCTCGTCCGCCAGCAGCAGCGGCGGATGGTTGACCAGGGCCCGGGCCAGAGCGACCCGCTGCTGCTCACCGCCGGACAGCTCGCCCGGCATGCTCCGCTCCTTGCCCGCGAGGCCCAGTTCGGTCAGCAGCCCCTCCCGCTCGGCGCGTGCCTGCCGGGGGGAGACCCCGGCCAGCAGCGCCGGCAGCTCCACATTGTCGGCGACCGACAGGTTCGACACCAGGTTGAAGAACTGGAAGACGATCCCGATGCGTTTCCTGCGCTCCACCGCCCAGCGCGCCTCGCTGTACAGGTCCGTGCAGGCGCCGTCCAGCCAGATGCTGCCGCCGTCCGGCCGCTGCAGCCCGCCCAGCAGGTGCAGCAGCGTCGACTTCCCGGCGCCGGACGGACCGGTGACCGCCACGAACTCGCCCCGCCGCACGCTCAGGTCGACCCCGCGTACGGCGTGCGCCGGAGCGCCCTCGCCGTGATGCGTCTTGACCAGGTTCCGGGCGCGCAGCACAGGAGTGGGGTTGTCGTTCACTCCAGCTCCTCCAGCTCTTCCTGGCACCGCTCCAGCCAGTCGAGGTCGGCCTGCAGGTGCAGCATCGCGCCCTCTATCAGCAGATGGGAGACGCGGTTGTCCCGGTTCTCGGCGGCTGCCAGTTTTGACAGATTGCGCATGGTGTTGAGGTACTGGCGCCGTTGTTTGTTGATGAGGGCGACCTGGTCGGCGAGACCGGTCCGCGGGGCGAGGGCCAGTTTCATGAAGAACTCGTCCCGCACCCGCGGCTCGTCCGCCGTCTCCTCGTACCAGGCGCGCAGCTCGTCGCGCCCGGCGTCGGTGAGGTGGTAGATCTTCTTGTTGGGGCGGCTCGACTGCTCGACCTCTTCGCCCTCGATCAGTCCCGTCTTCTCGAGGCGGCCGAGGGTGACGTAGATCTGGCCGACGTTCGGCTGAGGGTACGCGGAGCCCAGCAGTTGCTCAAGGTCCTGTTTGAGCTCGTAGCCGTGGGCCGGGCCGCGCGCGAGGAGAGCCAGGAGGGGCAGGCGCACTCGTGCTGTCCTCCAGTCCGCGGAATGTGCTCCAGGCTCTAGTATCGCCCATACCTAACAGGTATACATGCCTGCGGGCTCACCTTTTGGGGAGACTCCGGGGCGAAGGCGCCCGTGCCGGTGTTCAGGGAGGAACCTATGCGGTGGATACACGCCGCCGGTAGGGGCTTCCTCGTTCTCGCCGTGGTCCTGGCCGGCTACGTCGCCGCCGGCGCGCACGCCGGTGGGGGCGCCGCGGGCGACCGCGGCCCGCTCACCGTGGCCACCGCCGGAGACCTCACCGGCTATCTCGGCCCCCTGCTGGAGGGCTGGAACCGCACCCACCCCGGCGAGCGGGTCACCCTCGTCGAGCTGCCGGACTCAGCCGACGAGACCCACGCGCAGATGGCGACCGACCTGCGCGACGGTGACCGCAGTCGCTTCGACGTGCTCAACATCGACGTCAACTGGACCTCCGAGTTCGCCGCCGCCGGCTGGATACGCCCGCTGCCCCGCGACCGCTTCCCGCTGAAGACGTTCCTGCCCCCGGTCGTCGACACGGCGACGTACGACGGCCGCCTCTACGCCGTCCCGTACGTCACCAATGCCGGGCTCCTGCTGTATCGCAAGGACGTCCTCGCCAAGGAGGGCGTCCCGCCGCCGCGCACCTGGGCCGAGCTGGAGCGGGACGCCGAGACCATCGCCCCCAGGTACGGGCTCGACGGCTACGCGGGCCAGTTCCTGCCGTACGAGGGCCTGACCGTCAACGCGGCCGAGGCCGTCTACTCGGCGGGCGGCACGATCCTCGGTGACGAGGGCGCGCGCGTCACCGTGAACTCGGCCGCCGCCCGCGAGGGCATCGGCTTCCTCGTCCGGGGTGTGCGCGAGGGCTGGATTCCGCAGCGGGCGCTGACGTACAAGGAGGAGGAGTCCAAGCAGGCCTTCCAGGACGGCCGGCTGCTCTTCCTGCGCAACTGGCCGTACGCGTACGTCGGCGCCTCCGCCGAGGGCTCCGCGGTCGCCGGCCGGGTCGGTGCCGTGCCGCTGCCGGGGCCGGACGGTCCGGGCACCAGCGTCCTCGGCGGCTCGAACCTTGCCGTCAGCACCCACGCACGCCATCCCGACTCGGCCGCGCGCCTGATCGCGTACCTCACCAGCGAGCCCGTCCAGCGCCAGGTCCTCACCCGCGGCGCCCTACCGCCGGTACGCGCCGCGCTGTACGAGGACCCCGGACTGATCCGGGACTTCCCCTACCTGCCGACCCTGCGCGAGAGCGTGCTCGCGGCGGCGCCGCGGCCCAAGAGCCCGCGCTACGACCAGGTCAGCCTGGTGGTTCAGGCCGTCGTGCACGACGCGCTGACCGGGCGCGAGACGCCCGAGGCCGCGGTACGCCGGCTGGCACGGGAGCTCGCGGCGGTCCCCACCGATCCCCGCTGACCTACCCTTCCTGGTTACCTGTTAGGTAACGCGGACGTCTCGGCAGGGTTTTTTCGCGCCGACAAAACCTGACATCAAGGACCAAGTCTTCAGTATTTTGCGCCCACTCGTTGACGCCGCCGCAACACCCCTACCTAACATGCATGCATAACCGTCAGCACGCACAGACAGGCCTACGGGGTGAGTCCCAAGCGCATCGAAACCCACCGCTGGTGGCGCGACGCAGTGATCTACCAGGTGTACGTCCGCAGCTTCCTGGACAGCACCGGCGACGGAATCGGCGATCTCGCCGGAGTCAGGGCAGGGCTGCCCTATCTCAAGAAGCTCGGCGTGGACGGGATCTGGCTGAGCCCCTTCTACCCGTCACCGCAGTACGACCACGGCTACGACGTGGCCGACTACCGCGACGTCGACCCGGTCTTCGGTGACCTCGCCGAGTTCGAGCTGCTGGGGGCGGCCGCCCGGCGGCTCGGCATCAAGGTGCTCCTGGACATCGTCCCCAACCACTGCTCCAGCGCGCACCCCCGGTTCCGCGAGGCGCTGGCCTCCGCCCCCGGCAGCGCGGCCCGCGCCCGCTTCCACTTCGCCGACGGGCGTGGCCCGGACGGCGCCGAGCCGCCCAACAACTGGCACGCCATGTTCGGCGGCCCGGCCTGGACCCGCGTCACCGAGGCGGACGGCCGCCCCGGCCAGTGGTACCTGCACATGTTCACGCCGGAGCAGCCGGACTGGAACTGGCGCAACCCCGAGGTCGCCGCCGACTTCGACCACATCCTGCGGTTCTGGCTCGACCGGGGCGTCGACGGCTTCCGCATCGACGTCGCCGCCGGCCTCTTCAAGCACCCCGACCTGCCCGACTCCCCGGACCCTGAGGCCGACGCCCGCACCCGCGACTCGGCCAACCCGCTCGCCTGGAACCAGCCCGAGGTGCACGACGTGTGGCGGCACTGGCGGGCGGTGTGCGAGGAGTACACGGCCCGCGACGGCCGCGAACGGCTCCTCGTCGGCGAGGTCTCGGTCCCCACGGCCCGCGAACACGCGAAGTACGTCCGACCCGACGAACTCCACCAGGCCTTCTTCTTCGACCTGCTGAGCGCGCCGTGGAGCGCCGACACCTTCCGCAAGGTCGTCACCGAGGCCATGCAGGACATCGCCGGCACCGGCTCGACGGTCACCTGGGTCCTCAACAACCACGACCAGGTCCGCACCGTCACCCGCTACGGCGAACCCGCCACCGAGGGCAGCGGCCTCGGCGCCGCCCGCGCCCGCGCCGCAGCGCTGCTGATGCTGGCGCTGCCCGGCGCCGCGTACGTCTACCAGGGTGAGGAGCTCGGGCTGCCCGAGGTGGTCGACCTGCCCGACGACGTGCTCACCGACCCGATCTTCCGCCGCACCGGCAGCCGAGCCCGCATCCGCGACGGCTGCCGGGTGCCGCTGCCGTGGTCGGGCCAGGTGTCGCCGTTCGGCTTCACCTCCGGCGCCGAGGGCGCCAAGCCGTGGCTCCCGCAGCCCGACTGGTTCGCCGAACACGCCACCGACCGCGCCCTCGCCGACACCCGCTCCTCCTGGCACCTGTACCGCGACGGACTGCAACTGCGCGCCGCGCTGCCCCAGTTGGGCGAAGGCGCGCTGCGCTGGCTGGAGACGCCGCCCGGTGTCCTCGCCTTCGTCCGCGGCGACGACGGTGACGACTTCGTCTGTGCCGTCAACTTCGGTACGGCCCCCACGCCCGCCCCGGTTCCCGGCACCCCGCTGCTGGCCAGCGGCCCGTGCCCGGCGGGAGTGCTTCCCGGCTCCACCGCCGCGTGGTGGATCCACGACGGTTCGACCCACGCCTGACCCCTCACCTCGACCTCCCACCCCTCGAAGGGACATCAACGATGATGCGACGACGTAGCACCCTGCTCACCACCTGCACCGCCCTCGCCCTGGCGCTCGGCGCGACCGCCTGCGGCGGCGGCCCGGTCTCGGCGGGCGGCGGCGACAAGCCGCTCAGCGGCCAGAGCCTCACCGTCGCCGGCGTCTGGTCCGGCAGCGAGCAGAAGAACTTCCAGAAGGTACTGGACGCGTTCACTGAGAAGACCGGCGCGACGACGCAGTTCGTGTCCACGGGGGACAACGTCTCCACCGTCGTCGGCAGCAAGATCGAGGGCGGCAACGCCCCCGACGTGGTGATGGTCCCGCAGGTCGGCGTGCTCCAGCAGTTCGCCGAGCAGGGCTGGCTCAAGCCCCTGTCCAAGACGACCGAGCGGTCCGTCGACGCCGGCTACGCGAAGGTGTGGAAGGAGTACGGCAGCGTCGACGGCACCCTCTACGGCCTCTATTTCAAGGCCGCCCACAAGTCGACCGTCTGGTACAGCCCCGACGCCCTCAACCAGGCCGGCGTCAAGCCGCCGGCCACGTACGACGAGATGCTGAAGGCCGGGCACACGGTATCCGACTCGGGTCTCGCCGCCTTCTCGGTCGCCGGGCAGGACGGCTGGACCCTCACCGACTGGTTCGAGAACATCTACCTCTCCCAGGCCGGACCCGAGAAGTACGACGCCCTCGCCGCGCACAGCGTGAAGTGGACCGACGCGAGCGTGGTCAGGGCCCTCACCACCCTCGGCAAGCTCGTCAAGGACAAGCGGCTGCTGGCGGGCGGCCAGAAGGGGGCCCTGAACACCGACTTCCCGGGGTCCGTGGAGAAGGTGTTCGGGCCCGAGCCCGTGGCGGGCATGGTCTACGAGGGCGACTTCGTCGCGGGCGTCGCCAAGGACCAGTTCGGGAAGACCATCGGCCGGGACGCGAACTTCTTCCCCTTCCCCGCGGTCGACGGCGGCGAAGCGCCGGTGGTCAGCGGCGGGGATGCGGCCGTCATGCTCAAGGACGGCAAGAACCAGAAGGCCGCGACGCGGTTCCTGGAGTACCTGGCCACTCCGGAGGCCGCCGCCGTGTGGGCCGGAGCGGGCGGCTTCCTGTCCCCGAACAAGAAGCTCGACCTCGCCTCGTACGGCGACGACGTCACCCGCGCCACGGCCAAGTCCCTGGTCGGGGCCGGGGACTCGGTCCGCTTCGACATGTCCGACCAGGCGCCGGCCGCCTTCGGCGGGACGAAGGGCACGGGTGAATGGAAGCTGCTCCAGGACTTCCTGCGCGACCCGTCCGACCCGGCGGCGACCGCGGCCGGGCTGGAAGCCGCGGCGGCCAAGGCGTACCGGGGCTGATCTGTCATGACCGCCACTCTGGTGAAAGAGGCGCCCCCCTCGCCCCCCGCGATCGCCGACCGCGCGCGGCGCAGACGGCGCCGGGGGCGCGCCGTGGCCCTGCTCTTCGTCCTCCCCGCGCTGCTCCTGTTGGGGGCGCTGGTCGTCTACCCGGTGCTGTTCTCGATCGGCCGCAGCTTCTTCGACGCGTCCGGGACGCGCTTCGTGGGCGGTGGGAACTACGCCGAGATGCTCCACGACCCGGCCACGTTCAAGGCCGTCCGCAACACGGCCGTCTGGGTCGTCGTGGCGCCGGCCCTCCTGACGGGCCTCGGGCTGGTCCTCGCCGTCCTCGTGGAGAAGGTCCGCTGGGCCACTGCCTTCAAGCTGCTGCTGTTCATGCCGATGGCGGTGTCCTTCCTCGCGGCGGGCATCATCTTCCGGCTCGCCTACGACGAGGACCCGGACAAGGGCGTGCTGAACGCGGCCGTGGTCTCCGTGCACGACGCCGTCACGGGCACGTCCGCCTATCCGACCGCCCGGGCGCGCGAAGGCCAGGGTCTCAGCGCGGGGCCGGACGGCTCCTATCGGACCGATACGAGCCTGTCGCCCGGTGACACGGTGGCGCTCGGGCTGGTCGGCGTCCCGCCGAAGGACCTGCCCGCGGGCGCCGGACCCGCCTACCCGGCCGCCGGCCGCAAGGCGGCGCCGGACGAGGTGCGCGGGGTGGTCTACCTGGACTTCACCCCGGGCGGGGGAGGGGAGCAAGGCAAGGTCGACCGGCGGGAGAGCGGGCTGCCGGAGATCAAGGTCGAGGCGGTGCGCGACGGAAGGACGGTCGCGAGCACGACGACCGCCTCGGACGGCTCCTTCGCCTTCCCCGGGCTGGACTCCGGCTCCTACGGCGTGCGGCTCCCGGCCGCCAACTTCGCACCGCCGTACCAGGGCGTCTCCTGGCTCGGACCCGTGCTGGTCACACCGGCGATCATCGGGGCGTACCTGTGGATCTGGACCGGATTCGCGATGGTGCTGATCGGCGCCGGGCTCGCCACGCTGCCCCGGGACGCGCTGGAGGCGGCGCGGATGGACGGGGCGAACGAATGGCAGATCTTCCGGCGGATCACGGTGCCGCTGCTGGCACCCGTGCTGACGGTCGTCTTCGTGACCCTCGTGATCAACGTGATGAAGGTCTTCGACCTCGTCTACATCATCGCCCCCGGGCCGGTGCAGGAGGACGCGACCGTGCTCGCGACGCAGATGTGGCTGGTGTCGTTCGGCGGCGGCAACAACCAGGGGCTCGGCAGCGCGCTGGGTGTGCTGCTCCTGCTCCTCGTGGTCCCGGCGATGGTCTTCAACCTCCGCCGCTTTCGAAGGAGTCAGCGATGAACGCGGTGCGGCGCACCCTGGGCAACGGTGTCGTTCAGGTCCTCCTCGTGCTGATCGGCCTGGTCTGGCTCACTCCGCTGGCGGGACTGTTCCTGTCGTCGCTGCGGTCGGCCCAGGACACGGCCGGAGGCGGCTGGTGGACGGTGTTCAGCAGTCCCGGGCAGCTGTCCTTCGACAACTACTCGGCACTGCTGAGGAACGCGGGGATCACCCAGGCGTTCGTGAACACGGTGCTGATATCGGTTCCGACGACCGTCCTGGTCGTGGTCCTCGCGGCGCTCGCCGGTTACGCCTTCGCGTGGCTGGACTTCCCCGGCCGGGAGTCGCTCTTCCTGGTCGTGGTGGCCCTGCTGGTGGTGCCGGTGCAGATCGGGCTGCTGCCGGTCGCCAAACTCTTCGGTCAGCTGGGGCTGTTCGGCACGATCCCCGGTGTGGTGCTGTTCCACGTGGCGTACGGACTTCCGTTCGCGGTGTTCCTGCTGCGGAACTACTTCGCCGAGATGCCGAAGGAGATGCTGGAGGCGGCGCGGATGGACGGGGGGAGCGAGTGGCGCATCTTCACCCGGCTCGTCCTGCCGGTGGGCCGCCCCGCCATCGCCAGCCTGGCGATCTTCCAGTTCCTGTGGGTGTGGAACGACATGCTGGTGGCCCTGCTGTTCGCGGACAGTTCCTCGCAGCCGCTGACAGTGCAACTACAGTCACAGATACGGCAGTTCGGGAGCAACATCGACGTGCTGGCGCCGGGGGCGTTCGTGTCGCTCGTGGTACCGGTGGTCGTGTTCTTCGCGTTCCAGCGGCACTTCGTGCAGGGAGTGATGGCGGGGTCGGTGAAGTGAGGTCCGGTCCGGGGGCTGCCCCCGGACCGGGCGGCACGGCGGCGGAGCCCCCGGCTACGGGACGGCAGGCGCGGCGGGGGCGACCACCTCCCCGCCGCGCCCCCGGTCACGGTGAAGCCGGCGGATACAACGACCTCGGCAGCTGTGAGGCCGCCGCCGCGTCCAGCAGCCACAGGGTGCGCTGTCTGCCGCGCGCTCCCGCCGCCGGGGCCTGGACCTCGCCGGCACCCGACAGGGCGATCGCCGCGGCCTTCGCCTTGTCCTCGCCGGCCGCCAGGAGCCAGACCTCGCGGGCCGCGCGGATCGCCGGGAGCGTGAAGGTCACGCGGGTCGGCGGGGGCTTGGGCGCACCGTGGACGCCGACCACCGTGCGCTCGGTCTCGCGGACCGCGGGGTGTTCGGGAAACAGCGACGCCACGTGCGTGTCCGGGCCGACTCCCAGCATGAGGACGTCGAACGTCGGTACCGCGCCGTGGTTCTCGGGGCCCGCCGCCCGGGCCAGTTCCTCCGCGTGGGCGGCCGCCGCCACGTCCACGTCGGCGCCGTAAGGGCCGTCCGACGCGGGCATGGGGTGCACGCGCTTCGGGTCCAGGGGTACGGCGTCGAGGAGGGCTTCCCTCGCCTGCGTGTGGTTGCGCTCCGGGTCGCCCTCGGGCAGGAAGCGCTCGTCGCCCCACCACAGGTCGAGCCGGGTCCAGTCGACGGCGTCCCGGGCGGGGGCCGTCGCCAGCGCGGCGAGCAGCCCGTTGCCGTTGCGGCCGCCCGTCAGCACCACGGAGGCGGAGCCGCGCGAGGCCTGCGCGTCCACGATCTTCGTGATCAGGCGGGCCGCGGCGGCCTGCGCCATCAGCTCCTTGTCGCGGTGCACGACGAGCTGCGGGGTGCTCACTTCGCCGCCGCCTTCTTCACCGGGGCCTGCGCCGCCGCCTCCTTCGCGGGAGCTTTCGCAGCACTCTCGAGGGGAGTGGGGATCGCGCCCCCTTCTCCTTTGGCGGCGGGCCCCCGGGTGTCGGCGGCCGGTTCGGCGGCCGGCTTCGTGTCGGATGCCGCCGCTGCCCTGTCGTTCGACGTGTTCAGCCGGTCCACGCCGAACCGCAGCGCCGAGGCGTACGTGTCGTCCGGGTCGAGCCGCCGCAGCTCCTCCGCGATCAGCTCGGCCGTGTCACGGCGCTTGAGCGCCACCGCGCGGTTCGGCTGGCCCTCGATCGACAGGGTGGCCAGCGAACCGTCCGCCCGGTCCAGCACGATCGGGCCGCTGTTGGTGTCCATGCGGACGGCCGTGAGACCCGGGCCGCCGGACAGCGACCGCTTCACCGGAACGTCCAGCCGGTCGGCGAGCCACATGGCGAGCAGCTCGCAGCTCGGGTTGAACTCCTCGCCCTCCACCTCGACGGCCTTCACCTCGCAGGTGACCTGGTCCAGGGCGGCGGCCAGCATCGAGCGCCAGGGCGTGATGCGGGTCCACGAGAGGTCCGTGTCACCGGGGGTGTAGGTGTCGGCGCGGGTGCTGAGGTCGCGCACCGGCTGCTCGGAGGCGTAGGTGTCGGTGACCCGGCGCTGGGCCAGGGCGCCCAGCGGGTCCTGCGCCGGGTCGAGCGGCGCGTTGACCGGCCACCAGACCACCACCGGGGCGTCCGGCAGCAGCAGGGGCAGGACCACCGACTGCGCGTGCTCGGCCACCTCGCCGTACAGCCGCACCACCACCGTCTCGCCGGTGCCCGCGTCGGCACCCACGCGGACCTCGGCGTCCAGGCGGGACTTCGTACGGTCGCGGGGCGAACGGGAGACGCGCCGGATGACCACGATGGTGCGCGAGGGGTGCTCGTGCGAGGCGTCGTTGCTGGCCTTCAGGGCGTCGTAGGCGTTCTCCTCGTCGGTGACGATGACCAGGGTGAGGACCATGCCCACGGCCGGCGTGCCGATGGCACGACGGCCCTGGACGAGCGCCTTGTTGATCTTGCTGGCCGTGGTGTCCGTGAGGTCTGTCTTCATGGCCGGCGCCAGCTCCGTCCGTCTCGCTCGAGCATTTCGTCCGCCTCGACGGGGCCCCACGTGCCCGACGCGTACTGCGCCGGCTTGCCGTTCCTGTCCCAGTACTGCTCGATCGGGTCGAGGATCTTCCAGGACAGCTCGACCTCCTCGGTGCGCGGGAAGAGGTTCGAGTCGCCGAGCAGGACGTCGAGGATCAGCCGTTCGTACGCCTCCGGGCTGGACTCCGTGAACGACTCGCCGTAGGCGAAGTCCATGGACACGTCCCGGATCTCCATCGAGGTGCCCGGCACCTTGGAGCCGAAGCGCACGGTGACGCCCTCGTCGGGCTGGACGCGGATGACGATCGCGTTCTTGCCGAGCTCCTCGGTCGCCGTGTGGTCGAAGGGGGAGTGAGGGGCCCGCTGGAAGACGACCGCGATCTCGGTGACCCGGCGGCCCAGGCGCTTGCCGGTCCGCAGATAGAAGGGGACGCCCGCCCAGCGGCGGTTGTCGACCTCCACCTTGATGGCGGCGTAGGTGTCGGTCTTCGACTTGGGGTCGATGCCGTCCTCTTCGAGGTAGCCGACGGCTTTCTCGCCGCCCTGCCAGCCCGCCGCGTACTGGCCGCGCACGGTGTCGCGGCCCAGGTCGGGGGGTAGCCGGACCGCGCCCAGCACCTTGGTCTTCTCGGCGGCCAGCGCGTCCGCGTCGAAGGAGGCGGGCTCCTCCATCGCGGTGAGGGCCATCAGCTGGAGCAGGTGGTTCTGGATGACGTCACGGGCCGCGCCGATGCCGTCGTAGTAGCCGGCCCGGCCGCCGATGCCGATGTCCTCGGCCATCGTGATCTGCACGTGGTCCACGAAGGACCGGTTCCAGATCGGCTCGAACATCGTGTTGGCGAAGCGCAGCGCCAGGATGTTCTGGACCGTCTCCTTGCCCAGGTAGTGGTCGATGCGGAAGACCTGGTCCGAGCCGAAGACCTCGTGGACGACCTTGTTGAGGTCCTCGGCCGACTTGAGGTCGTGGCCGAACGGCTTCTCGATGACCGCGCGGCGCCAGGAACCGCCTTCCTGGTCGGCCAGCCCGTGCTTCTTCAGCTGCTGGATGACCACGGGGAAGGAGCGCGGCGGCACGGACAGGTAGAAGGCGAAGTTGCCGCCCGTGCCCTGTGCCTTGTCCAGCTCCTCGATGGTGGCGCGGAGCCGCTCGAAGGCGTCGTCGTCGTCGAAGGTGCCCTGGACGAAGCGCATCCCCTGGATGAGCTGCTGCCAGACCTCCTCACGGAACGGCGTACGGGCGTGCTCCTTGACGGCGTCGTGGACCTCCTGTGCGAAGTCCTCGTGCTTCCATTCCCGCCGGGCGAAACCGACCAGCGAGAAACCCGGCGGCAACAGGCCCCGGTTCGCGAGGTCGTAGACGGCGGGCATGAGCTTCTTCCGGGACAAATCGCCCGTGACGCCGAAAATAACCAGACCCGACGGCCCCGCGATACGCGGGAGCCGTCGGTCGGCGGGGTCACGCAGCGGATTGCTGCTTGACAAATCTTCAGCCCTCCGAAGGGGCGAGGCGCTGGAGCTCCGCCTCGGTCGATTTGAGCAGGTCGGTCCAGGACGCCTCGAACTTCTCGACGCCTTCTTCCTCCAGCAGCTGGACCACGTCGTCGTACGCGATCCCGAGCTTCTCGACCGCGTCGATCTCGGCGCGGGCCTGCTCGTAGGTGCCGGCGATGGCGTTGCCACGGATCTCGCCGTGGTCCTCGGTCGCGAAGAGGGTCGCCTCCGGCATGGTGTTGACGGTGTTCGGCGCCACGAGTTCCTCGACGTACATCGTGTCCTTGTACGCCGGGTCCTTCACGCCGGTCGACGCCCACAGCGGACGCTGCTTGTTGGCCTGCGCCTTGTCGAGGGCGAGCCAGCGGTCGGAGGAGAAGACCTCCTCGTACGCCTGGTAGGCCAGCCGGGCGTTGGCCACGCCCGCCTTGCCGCGCGCGGCCTTGGCCTCGGGCGTGCCCAGCGCGTCGAGCCGCTTGTCGATCTCGGTGTCCACGCGGGACACGAAGAAGGACGCCACGGAGTGGATCTTCGAGAGGTCCAGGCCGCGCTCCTTGGCCTTCTCCAGGCCGGCGAGGTAGGCGTCCATGACCAGGCGGTAGCGCTCGAGCGAGAAGATCAGCGTCACGTTGACGCTGATGCCGAGGCCGATGACCTCGGTGATCGCCGGGATGCCCGCCTGGGTGGCGGGGATCTTGATGAGCGTGTTGGGGCGGTCGACCAGCCAGGCCAGCTGCTTGGCCTCGGCGACGGTCGCCTTGGTGTTGTGCGCCAGTCGCGGGTCGACCTCGATCGAGACCCGGCCGTCCTGGCCGTTGGTCGAGTCGAACACCGGGCGCAGGATGTCGGCGGCGTCACGGACGTCCGCCGTCGTGATCATGCGGATGGCCTCTTCGACGGTGACCTTGCGGAAGGCGAGGTCGGAGACCTGCTGGTCGTAGCCGTCGCCCTGCGAGATGGCCTTCTGGAAGATCGACGGGTTGGTGGTGACGCCCACGACGTGCTGCTGGTCGATCAGTTCGGCGAGGTTGCCGGACGTGATCCGCTTGCGCGACAGGTCGTCCAGCCAGATCGCGACGCCCTCCTCGGAGAGGCGCTTGAGTGCGTCTGTCATGGAAAATGCATCTCCTACGTGTCGTATATGAGCGTCAGCGCTGGGCGGCGGCGATGGATTCCCGGGCCTTGGCGGCCACGTTCTCGGCAGTGAAACCGAACTCGCGGAAGAGCACCTTGCCGTCGGCCGAAGCACCGAAGTGCTCCAGGGAAACGATGCGACCGGCGTCGCCCACGTACTTGTGCCAGGTGAGACCGATGCCGGCCTCCACCGCGACGCGCGCCTTCACCGCCGACGGCAGGACGCTGTCCCGGTACCCCTGGTCCTGCTCCTCGAACCACTCCACGGACGGCATCGACACCACCCGCGTCGGCACCCCGTCGGCCTGGAGCTGCTCACGCGCCTCGACGGCCACGTGCACCTCGGAACCGGTGGCGATCAGGATGACCTCGGCCTCGCCGCCTTCCGCCTCGAACAGGACGTAACCGCCCTTGACGGTGTCCTCGTTCGACTCGTACGTCGGCACACCCTGACGGGTCAGCACCAGACCGTGCGGGGCGCCCTTGCCGAACACCTTGGTGTAGCGGCGCAGGATTTCCCGCCAGGCGATCGCGGTCTCGTTGGCGTCCGCCGGGCGGACGATGTTGAGGCCCGGGATGGCGCGCAGCGAGGCGAGGTGTTCGACCGGCTGGTGGGTCGGGCCGTCCTCGCCGAGGCCGATGGAGTCGTGCGTCCACACGTATGTCACCGGCAGGTGCATCAGCGCCGACAGGCGCACGGCGTTGCGCATGTAGTCGGAGAACACCAGGAACGTACCGCCGTAGACACGGGTGTTGCCGTGCAGCGTGATGCCGTTCATCTCCGCGGCCATCGAGTGCTCGCGAATGCCGAAGTGGATGGTGCGGCCGTACGGGTCGGCCTCCGGCAGTGGGTTGTCCGCCGGGAGGAAGGAGCTGGTCTTGTCGATCGTGGTGTTGTTCGAGCCGGCCAGGTCGGCCGAGCCGCCCCACAGCTCCGGAATCACCGCACCCAGCGCCTGCAGCACCTTGCCGGACGCGGCACGGGTGGCGACACCCTTGCCCGTCTCGAAGACCGGGATCTTCTCCTCCCAGCCGGTGGGCAGCTCGCCCGCGGCGATGCGGTCGAACTCGGCGGCGCGCTCCGCGTTGGCGTTGCGCCACTCCTGGAAGGACTTCTCCCACTCGGCCTTGGCCTCACGGCCGCGCTCGCCCAGCGCCCTCGTGTGCGCCAGCACCTCGTCGGCGACCTCGAAGGACCGCTCCGGGTCGAAGCCGAGGACCCGCTTGGTGGCAGCGACCTCGTCGTCGCCCAGCGCCGAGCCGTGTGCGGCCTCGGTGTTCTGCGCGTGGGGGGCCGGCCAGGCGATGATCGAGCGCATCGCGATGAACGACGGCCGGTCCGTCACGGCCTTCGCGGCCTGGATCGCGTTGTAGATCGCGTGCGGGTCCAGGTCCCCGTCCGGCTTCGGCGCGACACGCTGCACATGCCAGCCGTAGGCCTCATACCTCTTGGCGGTGTCCTCCGAGACGGCCGTCTCGGTGTCGCCCTCGATCGAGATGTGGTTGTCGTCCCACAACAGGACCAGGTTGCCGAGCCTCTGGTGGCCGGCCAGCGAGGACGCCTCGGCGGAGATGCCCTCCTGGAGGCAGCCGTCACCGGCGATGCAGTAGATGAAGTGGTCGAAGGGTGACTCGCCCTGCGAGGCGTCCGGGTCGAACAGGCCGCGCTCGTAGCGGGCGGCCATCGCCATGCCCACCGCGTTGGCCACACCCTGGCCCAGCGGCCCGGTCGTCGTCTCCACACCCGTGGTGTGCCCGTACTCCGGATGCCCGGGCGTCTTGGAACCCCAGGTCCGGAACGCCTTCAGATCATCCAGCTCCAGACCGAAACCGGCCAGATAGAGCTGTGTGTAGAGGGTCAGCGAGGAATGGCCCGCGGACAGCACGAAACGGTCGCGTCCGACCCAGTCGGGATCGGCCGGATCGTGCCGCATCACCTTCTGGAACAGGGTGTACGCGGCGGGCGCGAGGCTCATCGCCGTACCGGGATGGCCGTTGCCGACCTTCTGTACGGCATCGGCGGCCAGGACTCGGGCCGTGTCGACGGCCCGCTGGTCCAGGTCGGTCCACTCGAGGTCTGTGGTGGTCGGCTTGGTGCTCACCCTGGGTCAGGGCTCCTTTCCACATGTCACGCATGTCGAATGCCGGTGCACTGGGCGCCCCGGCCGATGTCGAGCCTACCCCCGTAAGTACGTGCGTTTTTTCGAGTCATTCCAGACTGCCGGGACTCATCGGGATCCGCCTCCCGACTGGGCCGTTCCGTGTTCGGCAAGTGAATACGGAGCCGCTCGTCCGAGTGCTCAATCGAGTCCCGCCCGGCTCTTCCGGCGGGCCCGCCGGACACGACCCCACCCCCGCGAATGCCGGGGTCTGGGCAACGTCTACAGTGGCGTGGTACGCGCGAGCCTTTACCGGGAGTTCACACCCGGGGCTTGCTGGGATGTCTCTGTCAGGGGTGTGCGTGACGGCCGTTGAATCCCGTCCAGCGGGGATTATCGGGACGAGCCAGAGCCCGAGCCACCGGCCGTTCGGGGCCCGTGTCAAGGCGTTCGTGGCGCTGACCAAGCCGCGGATCATCGAGCTGCTGCTGATCACCACCGTTCCGGTGATGTTCCTCGCCCAGCAGGGGGTGCCGGACCTGACGCTGGTGCTGCTCACCTGCCTCGGCGGCTACCTCTCCGCCGGCGGCGCGAACGCGCTCAACATGTACATCGACCGTGACATCGACGCGCTCATGGACCGCACCTCGCAGCGCCCGCTGGTCACCGGCATGGTCAGTCCGCGCGAGTGCCTCGTCTTCGGCGTCTCCCTGGCGGTCGTCTCCACCCTGCTGTTCGGCCTCGCCGTCAACTGGCTGTCGGCCTGGCTGTCGCTCGGAGCGCTGCTCTTCTACGTCGTCGTCTACACGATGATCCTCAAGCGCCGTACCTCGCAGAACATCGTCTGGGGCGGCATCGCCGGCTGCCTTCCGGTGCTCATCGGCTGGTCGGCCGTCACGAACTCCATGTCGTGGGCGCCGGTCGTCCTCTTCCTCGTCATGTTCTTCTGGACGCCGCCGCACTACTGGCCGCTGTCCATGAAGGTGAGGGAGGACTACGCGCGCGTGGGCGTGCCGATGCTGCCCGTGGTCGCCTCCAACAAGGTGGTCGCCAAGCAGATCGTCCTCTACAGCTGGGTGATGGTCGGCGTGTCGCTGCTGCTCACCCCGCTCGGCTACACCGGCTGGTTCTACACGACGGTCGCGCTGCTGGCCGGCGGGTTCTGGCTGTGGGAGGCGCACGGGCTGCACAGCAGGGCCAAGGCCGAGGTGACGGGCGTCAAGCTCAAGGAGATGCGCCTGTTCCACTGGTCCATCACCTACGTCTCGATCCTGTTCGTGGCGGTCGCGGTGGATCCCTTCCTGCGATAGCGCGTGTTCCTCGACGGGCGGGGTGCGTGGCCAAGGCCACGCACCCCGCCCGTCGCCGTTTGATCTACCCGTGGGTAGCATCCTGGCCATGGCAGACACGCAGCAGGTTGACGAGGGAACCGACGCCAGGCAGGCCGCGAAGGCCGAGCGCGCCGCGGCCCGCCTCGCCAAGCAGATCGGCGGCTTCTCCAAGGCGCACGGCGGGGCCGAGGGCCACGTCGCGTACCTCGGGGAGCGCGGCGCCCGGATCGTGCTCGTCGGCGCGGACGGCGGCTGGGGCGACCTCGTGGCACCCTCCTACGCGATCGCGGAACAGGCGGTGGCGAAGTCGGGCATCACCGTCCACGAGGCCTTCGACGGCGAGTTCGCGGCCAAGGTGACGACCGGACCGTACGAGTGGACGCGTATGGCGGGCATCCAGATCGGCGGCCCGAAGAACCGCTGAGGCGGCCGGCGCACGTCGGACATTCACACGGCGTGTGCGAGAGCATCACCTGACACCCGGTTCACCCGTTAGGACCGTATGAGTCCATTTGAGGACGCGGTCCAGTCGCGCGGGGAGTCCGGATGATCGAAACGCCGTCCCTCGTGGACCAGTACTGCCACGGCGTACTGAGAACGGAGCTGGGCCTCGGCACCTTCGAGGCCCAGCTGGCCCGCACCGAGGGCCCGCCCGCGCCCGGCACCACCCTGTTCGACACCCAGACGGGATTCGCCGTACGCCGCTGGTGCCCCCCGCTGCTCGGCCTGGAGCCGCACTGTCCACCCGCCCGCTATCTCGCCCGGCGGCGTGAACTCGGCGTACTGGAATCGGGCCGCCGGCTGCTGCGCGGCAGCGGCATCACCACCTACCTGGTCGACACCGGGCTGCCCGGCGACCTCACCGGCCCCGCCGAGATGGCCTCCGCCGGAGCCGCCGAGGCCCGTGAGATCGTGCGCCTGGAACTCCTGGCGGAACAGGTCGCGGACACCTCCGGCACCGTCGAGTCCTTCCTCGCCAACCTCGCCGAGTCGGTGCACGGCGCCGCCGCGAACGCCGTGGCGTTCACCTCCGTGGCGGGCGTGCGGCACGGGCTCGCCCTCGCGCCGGAGCCGCCCGGCCCGGGGGAGGTGCGTGGGGCGGCGGGGCGGTGGCTGGCCGGGCGCAGGGTCGGGGGCGAGCTGAGCGACCCGGTGCTGCTCAGGCACCTGTTGTGGATCGCGGTGGCTTCGGGGTTGCCCCTCCAGCTGCATGCCGGGCTCAGCGAGCCGGGCATGCGGATCGACCGCACCGACCCGGTCCTGCTGACCGACTTCGCCCGGGCGACGGCCGGGCTCGGGACCGACCTCGTCCTGCTGCACGGCTACCCCTTCCACCGGCACGCCGCCCATCTCGCCGGCGTCTTCCCGCACGTCTACGCCGACTCGGGCGCCGCCCTGGTCCGCACCGGAGCCCGGGCCGCGACCGTCCTCGCGGAGATCCTGGAGATGGCCCCCTTCGGCAAGATCCTCTTCGCCAGCGGGGCCCACGGGCTGCCCGAGCTGCACGTGGTGGGGGCGCGGCTGTTCCGCGAGGCCCTGGCGCGGGTGCTCGGCACCTGGGTCGCGGAGGGGGCGTGGTCGCTCACGGACGCGCAGCGGGTGGCGGGCCTGATCGCGGCGGGCAACGCGCGCAGGGTGTACGGCCTGGAGTGAGCTGTACAGACTGGGCTGATGCACACGGACGCGTTACTCGACCGCTTCCTCGACGAGCTCACGGCGCTCGCGCCCGTCGCCGTCTGGGCGCACGGATCGCTCGCCGGGGGTGACTACCAGGAGGGTCGCAGCGACCTGGATTTGATCGCGGTGCTCGACCGGCCCGTGACACTCGGCGCCGTCCGCCGGGTCGTCACCCTGCACCGCCGGCTGCGGGCCGAGCCGCTCGCCGTCAGGCTGCACTGCAGCTACTTCGCCCCCGACGCGCTCGACGATCCGGAACGACGGCACCTGACCTGGGCGCACGACCATGTGATGCGCCGCCCGGTCACCCCCGTCACCCGGTGCGAACTGCACGCCTTCGGGCGGGTGCTGCACGGCCGGACCCCGGCCGAGCTGCTCCCGCCCGTGCGGGACCGGGAGCTCGGCGCGTTCGTCGTCCGCGACCAGCGGGACTTCTGGCGGCCCGCCGTCGACAAGGCACACCTGTGGCGGCGGGACGACTGGATCGACGTAGGGCTGACGACGTTCGCGCGGGCGACGGTGACCCTGCGGGAGGGACGCCTGATCTCCAAGAGGGAGGCGCTGCGGGAACTGCCGGCGCTCGGGGCGCCGGTCGAGGTGGTGGAGGACATCCGGCGGCGGCGCTACGAGCGGCCGGCGCCGCCCACCGAGGAGTGGACGACCCGCAGGGGCGAACTGACCCGGGCCTACCTGGGCCCGGCGATCGACTCACTGGTGACGACGTACGCGTGACGCACGGGCGCGTACCCGTCGCCCGACGTCCCGCTGTCGGTCGTCGACGACTACGCGCGCGTGCCCAGCGTCGCCTCGGCCGCCGGGCCCGGCAGGTCGATCACCGGGTGGGGGCGCTCGCGCAGTGCCAGCAGGACGCGCAGTACGGCGATCCACACCAGGCCCGAGCCGAGCATGTGCAGTCCGACCAGGGCCTCGGGAAGGTCCGTGAAGTACTGGACGTAGCCGATGACACCCTGGGAGAGCAGCACCAGGAACAGGTCGCGGGTGCGGTGCAGCGGGCCGGCGGGGGCGTCGACCGCCTTGAGGACGAACCACAGGGCGAAGGTCAGCGTCACCACGATCCAGGCCAGCACCGCGTGCAGTTTGCTCACGGTCTCCCAGTCCAGCGGCATCCGCTCGACCTCGCTGGAGTCGCCCGCGTGCGGACCCGAGCCGGTCACCACCGTGCCCACCGCGATCAGCAGTACGGCGGCGCCGACCAGGAACCACACCATCTGCTGGATGGGCTTGCCGACCAGGGGGCGGGGCGCTCCGTCGCCCTCCCTGGTGCGCTGCCACATCACGGTGGCGACCGCGATCAGCGCCGAGGAGAGCAGGAAGTGCGCGGCGACCGTGTACGGGTTCAGGCCCACGAGCACGACGATTCCGCCGAGGATCGCGTTGCCCATGACGACCCAGAACTGGGCCCAGCCGAGCCGGGTGAGGCTGCGCCGGTACGGCTTCTCGGAGCGGGCGGCGACGATCGCCCAGCCGACCGCGGCGCACAGGACGTACGTCAGCATCCGGTTGCCGAACTCGATCACGCCGTGCACGCCCATGGCGCCGGTGGTGGTGAGCGAGTCGTCGGTGCACTTGGGCCAGGTCGGGCAGCCGAGGCCGGAGCCGGTGAGCCGCACGGCACCGCCGGTGACCACGATGACCACCGACATGACGAGCGCGGCGAGGGCCGCCCGCCGCACCGTCCGGGGATCCGGGGTCCAGCGTGCGGCGATGAAGGCGAGCGGGTTGCGGACGGCCGCTACGGCGTCGGCGCGGGTCACGTTTGGCACGCCCACCATCGTAGGCCGCCGCTTGTGCACGCTTTCACGAGGGTCCGCCCCGGGGCTACTCCCAGCGGAAGAACCGGCCGGCCGCCGCCAGCCCCACGACCGCCCACACGGCCAGAATCCCCAGGTCGCCCCAGGGCATCCCGGCCCCGTGCTGCAGGACGTCGCGCAGCCCGTCCGACAGCGCCGAGATCGGCAGCAGCCCGAGGACGTCCTGCGCCCCGGCCGGGAACCTGTCCAGCGGGACGATGACACCGCCGCCCACCAGCAGCAGCAGGAACACCAGGTTCGCGGCGGCCAGCGTGGCCTCCGCCTTGAGCGTGCCCGCCATCAGCAGCCCGAGCCCGGAGAAGGCGGCCGTGCCGAGGACCAGCAGGAGCAGCACGGCGAACGGGTTGCCGTGCGGCGACCAGCCGAGCGCGAAGGCGATCACCGTCAGCAGGATCACCTGGAAGACCTCCGTGACCAGCACGGACGCCGTCTTGGCGGTCATCAGGCCCCAGCGGGGGAGCGGGGAGGAGGCGAGCCGTTTCAGGACGCCGTACCGGCGCTCGAAGCCGGTAGCGATGGCCTGCCCGGTGAACGCCGTGGACATCACGGCGAGCGCGAGGATGCCGGGGGCCAGGAAGTCGACGGCCTCGCCCGCTCCGGTGTCGACGATGTCCACCGAGCTGAAGAGGGCCAGCAGCAGGGTGGGGATGACCACGGTCAGCAGCAACTGCTCGCCGTTGCGCAGCAGCATCTTCGTCTCGAGCGCGGCCTGGGCCGCGATCATGCGGGGGAGGGGCGCCGCCCCCGGCGCGGGGGTGTAGGTGCCGGCGGAGGTGGTCACGGGCGCACCTCCCTGCCGGCGAGCTCCGGGCCGTGTCCTTCCGGGAGACAGCTCCCGGACCCCCGGCCGATGTCCGTGCCTGCCGGGATCATGAACGCAACTCCTTGCCGGTGAGCTCCAGAAAGACGTCTTCGAGGGTGTGCCGCTCGACGGAGATCTTCTCCGGCATCACCCCGTGCTGCGCGCACCAGGACGCGACCGTGGCGAGCAGCTGCGGGTCGACCTTGCCGACGACGCGGTACGAGCCGGGCGTCAGTTCGGCGGCCGTGCAGTCCGCGGGGAGTGCCTTGAGCAGCGATCCGACGTCCAGACCGGGCCGGCCGATGAAGCGGAGTGTGTTCTCCGCGCCGCCGCGGCACAGTTCCTCCGGGGAGCCCTGGGCGATGACCCGGCCCGCGTCGATGATCGCGACATCGTCGGCGAGTTGCTCCGCCTCGTCCATGTGGTGGGTGGTGAGGATCACGGAGACACCGTCGGCGCGCAGGTCGCGCACGAGGTCCCAGGTGGCGTGGCGGGCCTGTGGGTCGAGCCCGGCGGTCGGTTCGTCCAGGAACACCAGTTCCGGGCGCCCGACCACGGCCATCGCCAGCGCGAGCCGCTGCTGCTGGCCGCCGGAGAGACGGCGGTAGGTGGTGCGTCCGCAGCTGCCGAGGCCGAGGCGTTCGACCAGGGCGTCCACGTCCAGGGGACGGGCGTGCAGTGTGGCGACGTGCCGGAGCATCTCGTCCGCCCGAGCGCCCGAGTAGACGCCGCCGGACTGCAGCATCACGCCGATTCTGGGGCGCAGTCCGGCGGACTGCGCGACGGGGTCGAGGCCCAGGACGCGCACCGTGCCGGCGTCCGGCCTCCGGTACCCCTCGCAGGTCTCGACCGTGGTCGTCTTGCCGGCCCCGTTGGGACCGAGTACCGCGGTCACACCCGCCTGGGCCACCAGGTCGAGGCCGTCCACCGCGGTCTTCCTGCCGTACCGCTTCACCAGGGCCTGGACCTGGACCACGGGCTCGCTTCGCATGGGTCCAGAGTCTAGGTACGGCGGTGGGGCCTCAGACGTGGGGGTCCCCCCGCTCGAGCGGAGCCGAGAAGGGGGGAGTGTGCGCGATCTCCTCCTCACGGGGCCGGTGCAGGCTCAGCCACCGCTCGGCGTAGGCCACCGCGTCCGCCACCGGGAACAGCCGCGCTTCGGCCGCGCCGACCTGCCCGCGGAGGACGGGACGGTCCCGTTCGAAGTCGTGGCCGAGTTCGTCGAACCGTTCGGAGGAGATCGACACCTCGGTCACCACCTCCCAGCCCACCGGTCCCGGCCGTCCCACCCGCACCAGCGGTGACGGGATGCGGTACTCGGCCAGGTGGAAGGCGGTGCAGGTGGCGTAGCCCGCGCCCAGCAGCAGGACGCGCGCGCCGAGCGCCTCCAGCCGGGCGAGCGGACTGCGCTCGCCGAGGCGGCAGTCGGGGGCGTGCTCCCCGACGATCTCCGCCGCGCGCGGCCCGAGCGCCGCGAACGAGGTCTGGGGGTGGGCGCTGCGCAGGGCGCCCGGCCAGGTCCGTACGGTCTCCGGGACGACGCCGACTCCGCGCGAGGGCGTGACGAGCGGGTCGTAGGCGGGCATCGCGGTGCGGATCGTCGTCCACCACTCCTCGGGCACCGGGGGGCTCGTCCACAGAGCCGGGTCCGAGAGGTCGCCGGTCTGGGTGGGGACCACGAGCGTGCCGTCCGGGGCGAGGGCGTCCAGCAGTCCCCGAACCACCGCGACGGGGCCTCCGCAGACCCAGCCGAGGGAGCTGAGGGAGGAGTGCACGAGGAGGGTCTCGCCCGGCCGTACGCCCAGTTCGCGCAGCTGCGCGGCCACTGTGCCGCGGGTGACAAGTGGGCCGAGAGGGCCGGTCGGAGGGGGTGTGGACATGATTCGCGAGTGTTCCCCACGATGCCGTGCGGCGCCACCGGTTTGATCGATCAAAGATCGTCGGCGCAGGTCGGATTAGGTTCACCTAAGTGATGCAGGGCACCGGCCGCCGATTCGGGCACGGCTTGCCTGCCCCTGAGGAATTACGCAACAATGGCGTTGTGAAAAACGTCGGCGAGGCTCGGGAGACCCCCACGGGGGCCCCGCAGGAGGAGCTCGCGACCGGTGAGCGCTCGACGCGCAACCGGGTCGCGCGATCCATCCTGGACCACGGGCCGTCGACCGCCACCGAGCTCGCCGGAAGGCTGGGGCTCACCCAGGCGGCCGTACGGCGTCATCTCGACGCCCTCGTCGCCGACGACGTCGTGGAGGCACGCGAGCAGCGGGTGTACGGCGCTCGTACGCGCGGCCGTCCCGCCAAGGTCTTCGCCCTGACGGACTGCGGCCGGGACGCCTTCGACCAGTCCTACGACACGCTCGCCGCGGACGCCCTGCGCTGGATCCAGGAGCGGTTCGGCGGGGACGAGGCCGTCGTGGCCTTCGCCCGCGCGAGGATCGCCGAGCAGGCCGCCGCCTACCGTACGGCGATCGAGGCCGCCGCCCCCGAGGAGCGCACCGAAGCGCTGGCCAAGGCCCTGAGCGCGGACGGGTACGCTGCTACGGCGCGCAGCGCCCCCCTCCCGCGAAAAGGTGAGCAGCTCTGCCAGCACCACTGCCCGGTGGCCCATGTCGCGGAGAAGTTCCCGCAGCTGTGCGAGGCGGAGACCGAGATCTTCTCCCAGCTGCTCGGCACCCACGTCCAGCGGCTGGCGACCATCGCGCACGGCGACGGCGTCTGCACGACGTTCATCCCCAAGATTTCCCACACCACCCACAACGCATCTGCAAGCACGGCCGGGAGGAACCCCGCATGACTCTCCCCACGGAGACTGCCCACCCCGAGCTCGAGGGCCTGGGCAAGTACGAATACGGCTGGGCCGACTCCGACACAGCCGGTGCCTCTGCCAAGCGCGGCATCAACGAGGACGTCGTCCGGGACATCTCCGCGAAGAAGAACGAGCCGGAGTGGATGACCAAGCTCCGTCTCAAGGGTCTGCGTCTCTTCGAGAAGAAGCCCATGCCGAACTGGGGCTCGGACCTGTCGGGCATCGACTTCGACAACATCAAGTACTTCGTCCGTTCCACGGAGAAGCAGGCGGAGTCCTGGGAGGACCTGCCCGAGGACATCAAGAACACGTACGACAAGCTCGGCATCCCCGAGGCGGAGAAGCAGCGCCTCGTCGCCGGTGTCGCGGCCCAGTACGAGTCCGAGGTCGTCTACCACCAGATCCGCGAGGACCTGGAGGAGCAGGGCGTCATCTTCCTCGACACCGACACCGCGCTGAAGCAGCACCCGGAGCTCTTCAAGGAGTACTTCGGGACCGTCATCCCCGTCGGCGACAACAAGTTCGCGTCGCTGAACTCGGCGGTGTGGTCGGGTGGCTCCTTCATCTACGTGCCGAAGGGCGTGCAGGTCGAGATCCCGCTCCAGGCCTACTTCCGGATCAACACGGAGAACATGGGCCAGTTCGAGCGGACCCTGATCATCGTCGACGAGGGCGCCTACGTGCACTACGTCGAGGGTTGTACGGCCCCGATCTACAAGTCCGACTCGCTGCACTCCGCGGTCGTCGAGATCATCGTCAAGAAGAACGCCCGCTGCCGTTACACGACCATCCAGAACTGGTCGAACAACGTCTACAACCTGGTCACCAAGCGCGCCGTGGCGTACGAGGGCGCGACCATGGAGTGGATCGACGGCAACATCGGCTCCAAGGTGACGATGAAGTACCCGGCCGTCTACCTGATGGGCGAGCACGCCAAGGGCGAGACCCTGTCCATCGCCTTCGCGGGCGAGGGGCAGCACCAGGACGCCGGCTCCAAGATGGTCCACATGGCGCCGAACACCTCCTCCAACATCGTGTCGAAGTCCGTGGCGCGCGGTGGCGGCCGTACGTCCTACCGCGGTCTCGTCGAGATCGGCGAGGGCGCCCACGGCTCGAAGTCCAACGTGCTCTGCGACGCGCTGCTCGTCGACACCATCTCCCGCTCGGACACGTACCCCTACGTGGACGTCCGTGAGGACGACGTGTCCATGGGGCACGAGGCGACCGTCTCCAAGGTCAGCGACGACCAGCTCTTCTACCTGATGAGCCGTGGCATGACCGAGTTCGAGGCGATGGCGATGATCGTGCGTGGCTTCGTCGAGCCGATCGCGAAGGAACTCCCCATGGAGTACGCCCTCGAACTCAACCGGCTGATCGAGCTGCAGATGGAAGGCGCGGTCGGCTGAGACCCGCCCTCCACATCCAGCCAGCGAAACCTGACGTAGGAAGAGAGCAGACCGACAGCCATGGCTGAGGCTCAGAACCCCCCCACCCTCGAATCCGCTCGGGCGGGGGGACCCCCACCGGTGGGATCCACCACCGCCGGCCAGATCGCGGTGGCCGCCGAGTCGACCGTCGCGACGCGCATGAGCGCGCCGCCCTCCTTCGACGTGTCGGACTTCCCGGTCCCGCACGGCCGCGAGGAGGAGTGGCGGTTCACCCCGCTGGAGCGCCTGCGCGGCCTGCACGACGGCACCGCCGCCGCGACCGGCGAGGGCGTGAAGGTCGACATCCAGGCCCCCGAGGGCGTCACCGTCGAGACCGTCGGCCGTGACGACGCGCGCATCGGCAGGGCCGGCACCCCGGTGGACCGCGTCGCCGCCCAGGCGTACTCGGCGTTCGAGAAGGCCGGTGTGGTCTCCGTCCCCAAGGAGACGGTGCTCACCGAGCCGATCCGTATCGCCGTGCACGGCCAGGGCGGGGTCGCCTACGGCCACCAGGTCATCGAGCTGGGAGCCTTCGCCGAGGCCGTCGTCGTCATCGACCACACCGGTGACGCGGTACTCGCCGCCAACGTCGACTACCTCCTGGGCGACGGCGCCAAGCTGACCGTCGTCTCGGTGCAGGACTGGGACGACAAGGCCGTGCACGTGGCCCAGCACAACGCGCTGATCGGCCGGGACGCCACCTTCAAGTCGTTCGTGGTCACCTTCGGCGGCGACCTCGTGCGCCTCCACCCGCGCGTCGCCTACGCCGGTCCCGGTGGCGAGGCCGAGCTCTTCGGCCTGTACTTCACGGACGCGGGCCAGCACCAGGAGCACCGCCTCCTGGTCGACCACAACGAGCCGCACTGCAAGTCCAACGTCGCCTACAAGGGCGCGCTCCAGGGCGAGGGCGCGCACGCGGTGTGGATCGGTGACGTGCTCATCGAGGCCAAGGCCGAGGGCACCGACACCTACGAGATGAACCGCAACCTGGTGCTGACCGACGGCGCCCGGGTCGACTCGGTGCCGAACCTGGAGATCGAGACCGGCGAGATCGTCGGCGCCGGTCACGCCTCCGCCACCGGCCGCTTCGACGACGAGCAGCTCTTCTACCTGATGGCCCGCGGCATCCCCGCCGACGACGCACGCCGCCTGGTGGTCCGCGGCTTCTTCGCCGAACTCGTCCAGCAGATCGGCGTCGCCGACATCCAGGAGCGCCTCCTCGTCAGGATCGACGAGGAGCTGGAGGCGTCGGTCTGATGACTGTCCCCTCGACGTTCCAACGCGCCTGCGGGCTGGGCGAGCTGGAGGAGGACACCCCGAAACGGGTGGAACTCGACGGCACGCCTGTCTCGATCGTGAAGACCCAGGGGGAGGTGTTCGCGATCAACGACATCTGCTCGCACGCGAACGTCTCGCTCTCCGAGGGCGAGGTGGAGGACTGTCAGATCGAGTGCTGGCTGCACGGCTCCAGCTTCGACCTCCGCACCGGCAAACCGTCCGGCCTGCCCGCGACGCGCCCCGTCCCCGTATACCCCGTAAAGATCGAAGGGGACGATGTGCTCGTCTCCCTCACCCAGGAGTCCTGAGGCACCCATGGCAACGCTTGAAATCCGAGACCTGCACGTCACCGTCGAGGCCGACAACGCCACGAAGGAGATCCTCAAGGGCGTCGACCTCACCGTGAAGCAGGGTGAGACGCACGCCATCATGGGCCCCAACGGCTCGGGCAAGTCGACTCTCGCCTACTCGCTCGCGGGTCACCCCAAGTACACGATCACCAGCGGCACCGTGCTGCTCGACGGCGAGGACGTCCTGGAGATGTCCGTCGACGAGCGCGCCCGCGCGGGCCTGTTCCTGGCGATGCAGTACCCGGTCGAGGTCCCCGGCGTCTCGGTCTCCAACTTCCTGCGCACCTCCGCCACCGCCATCCGCGGCGAGGCCCCCAAGCTGCGCACCTGGGTGAAGGAGGTCAAGGAGGCCATGCAGCGCCTCAACATGGACCCCGCCTTCGCCGAGCGCAACGTCAACGAGGGCTTCTCCGGCGGCGAGAAGAAGCGCCACGAGATCCTCCAGCTGGAGCTGCTCAGGCCGAAGATCGCGATCCTCGACGAGACGGACTCCGGTCTGGACGTCGACGCGCTGCGCATCGTCTCGGAGGGCGTCAACCGCGTCCGTGAGTCCGGCGAGGTCGGCACCCTGCTGATCACGCACTACACGCGCATCCTGCGCTACATCAAGCCCGACCACGTCCACGTCTTCGCGGACGGCCGGATCGCCGAGTCCGGCGGTCCCGAGCTGGCCGACAAGCTGGAGAACGAGGGCTACGAGTCATACGTGAAGGGTGGCGCATCCGCGTGACACAGCTGCCGGGCCTCCTCGACACCGAGGCGATCCGCAAGGACTTCCCCATCCTGGACCGTCAGGTCCACGACGGTAAGAAGCTGGTGTACCTGGACAACGCGGCGACCTCGCAGAAGCCGCGCCAGGTGCTGGACGCTCTCAGTGACTACTACGAGCGCTACAACGCCAACGTCCACCGCGGTGTGCATGTGCTCGCCGAGGAGGCCACGGCGCTGTACGAGGGCGCGCGCGACAAGGTCGCCGCGTTCGTGAACGCGCCGAGCCGCGACGAGGTGATCTTCACCAAGAACGCCTCCGAGTCGCTCAACCTCGTGGCCAACATGCTCGGCTGGGCCGACGAGCCCTACCGGGTCGACCACGAGACCGAGATCGTCATCACCGAGATGGAGCACCACTCCAACATCGTGCCGTGGCAGCTGCTGGCGCAGCGCACGGGCGCGAAGCTGCGGTGGTTCGGTCTGACGGACGACGGCCGGCTGGACCTGTCCAACATCGACGAGGTCATCACGGAGAAGACGAAGATCGTCTCCTTCGTCCTGGTGTCCAACATCCTCGGTACGGTCAACCCGGTCGAGGCGATAGTGCGCCGCGCGCAGGAGGTCGGTGCGCTGGTCTGCATCGACGCCTCGCAGGCCGCGCCGCACATGCCGCTGGACGTACAGGCACTGCAGGCCGACTTCGTGGCCTTCACCGGTCACAAGATGTGCGGCCCGACGGGCATCGGTGTCCTCTGGGGCCGGCAGGAACTGCTCGAGGACCTCCCCCCGTTCCTGGGCGGCGGCGAGATGATCGAGACGGTGTCGATGCACTCGTCGACCTACGCTCCCGCTCCCCACAAGTTCGAGGCGGGCACGCCTCCGATCGCGCAGGCGGTCGGTCTCGGCGCGGCGATCGACTACCTCGACGCGATCGGCATGGACAAGATCCTCGCCCACGAGCACGCCCTCACCGAGTACGCGGTGCGGAAGCTCGGCGAGGTCCCCGACCTGCGGATCATCGGCCCGACCACGGCCGAGGACCGGGGCGCGGCGATCTCCTTCACGCTCGGGGACATCCACCCGCACGACGTCGGCCAGGTCCTCGACGAGCAGGGCATCGCGGTCCGGGTGGGCCACCACTGCGCCCGCCCCGTGTGCCTGCGCTACGGAATTCCTGCGACCACGCGAGCGTCGTTCTATCTGTACTCCACGCCGGCCGAGATCGACGCGCTGGTCGACGGCCTGGAGCACGTACGGAACTTCTTCGGCTGACGGACGGGATGACGACCACATGAAGCTGGACTCGATGTACCAGGAAGTCATCCTGGATCACTACAAGCACCCGCACGGACGTGGTCTGAGGGACGGCGACGCCGAGGTGCACCATGTGAACCCGACGTGCGGCGACGAGATCACGCTCCGCGTGAAGTACGACGGCACGACGATCGAGGACGTCTCCTACGAGGGACAGGGCTGTTCCATCAGCCAGGCCTCCGCCTCCGTGCTGAACGAACTCCTCGTCGGCAAGGACCTGGCGCAGGCCCAGAAGATCCAGGAGACCTTCCTGGAGCTGATGCAGTCCAAGGGCAGGATCGAGCCCGACGACGCGATGGAGGAGGTGCTGGAGGACGCGGTCGCGTTCGCCGGTGTCTCCAAGTACCCGGCGCGGGTGAAGTGCGCCCTCCTGAGCTGGATGGCGTGGAAGGACGCGACGGCCCAGGCCCTGGGCGGAGCCGAAGCCGAAGCCGAAAGGAAGACGGCATGAGCGAGACCGTTGAGATGAAGCCGGCCTCGGAGGAGGAAGTCCGCGAGGCGCTGTACGACGTCGTCGACCCCGAACTGGGCATCGACGTCGTCAACCTCGGCCTGATCTACGGCATCCACATCGACGACGCGAACATCGCGACGATCGACATGACCCTGACCTCGGCGGCCTGTCCGCTGACCGACGTCATCGAGGACCAGGCCAAGTCCGCCACGGACGGCCTGGTCAACGAGCTGCGCATCAACTGGGTCTGGATGCCGCCGTGGGGACCCGACAAGATCACGGACGACGGGCGCGAGCAGCTGCGCGCGCTCGGGTTCAACGTCTGAGAGATCTCCGGAACACGTGAGAGCGGCGGCACCCTGACGGGTGCCGCCGCTCTCACGTGTTCCGGTCGGGTGGTCAGCCCAGCCCGCCCACCAGGCGGAACGAGAAGTCGGGCCGGTTGGTCGTGTTGTAGCCGTAAGGGTCCAGGCGCAGCCCGAAGTTCTGGTGGCGCAGGAAGCGGCCCGGGTAGTTGACCGACTCCAGCATCACGGCGCCCGGGAACGACGCGGACGACACGGCGCAGAAGGTGGCGTCCTGCCTGAAGAGGGTCGAGCCGTCGTAACGCTCGGAGCGCAGAACGAAGTCGCGGTGGCGCAGGTACCTGCCGTCATCCGCGACGAACGAGTAACACGAGCTCTTGGCCAGGCCGTTGACCAGCGTGAAGGTGGAGTCCTCCCGGGACTCCGAACCGCGGACCGGGTCGAGTTTCACCAGGCCGCCGCTCACATGCCAGAAGCGGTCGGGGTAGTTGACCGACTGGACGGACCTGGTCGTGACCTGCGGCTTCGGTCGGGATGAACTGGCGTGTCCCGAAGGTGACTTGGACGTCCCGACGGCGGAGGGGGAGGTCGAGGCCTGCGGCCGGGGCGCGGCCGAGGTGGACCGCCCGGAGGGCGAGGGCGGGGCCATCTTGGTGCCGGGCGACGCGGTGCCGGTCGTGGAGGCGGTGGCGAAGGAGATCAGACCGGGCGCGGTGGCCTCGCCGGAGGGGGACTGGCTCCCCGCGGCCGACAGTTTGTCAGGAGCCCTGTCCATCAGGGCGACGGACGCGGCGCAGGCGATGATCGTGGCCATCGCGAGCCCGCCCGCGAGCCAGAGCCGACGGGTCCCCGGCGCCCGGGAGGTGTCCGGCACCCAGCCGTTCTCCCAGGGCTGCTCCTGAGCGGGCCGGGGGGTCTTGTCTTGCATGTGCTGGTCCTCCGGCGGTGCCCATGGCGTGTGGCGCGGCT
Organism: Streptomyces sp. NBC_00289; assembly: GCF_041435115.1. Lineage (NCBI taxonomy): Bacteria > Bacillati > Actinomycetota > Actinomycetes > Kitasatosporales > Streptomycetaceae > Streptomyces > Streptomyces sp. NBC_00289. Next base: position 7,654,605 of record NZ_CP108046.1, read on the forward strand.
GCGAACGCTCGGTGTGTGAAAGGTGAAGCAGTTGGAAGAGTAGTGGACCGTGGGAACTCCAACGAGCCTTTTGGGAGAGCGGTTTCCCCCTTGTTATCTCGGGCCCGTGCGGAACCGGCCCGCCGCCGGCCGGTCGCGTCGGCACCCTTTCCCACGACCGTTATGTACGCTCGTACGCATGGGATACCTGGTGCTCGGCGTCGCCATCGCCGCGGAGGTGGCCGCCACGACCGCCATGAAGTACACCGAAGGCTTCAGCAGGCTTGTCCCCACGCTGCTGACGGTCCTCGGTTACGTCGTCTCCTTCGTGTTGCTGGCGCAGGCTCTGAAGTCGATGTCGGTCGGTACGGCGTACGCGATCTGGTCCGGTGTCGGCACCGCGGCCATCGCCACGATCGGAACCGTCTTCCTCGGGGAGGGGATGACGGTGACGAAGGCGGCCGGGATCGTGATCATCATCGTCGGGGTCGTGGTGCTGAACCTGGGGGGTGCGCACTGATGCCCCGACGGTACGACCCGCAACGACGGCAGCGGATCATCGACGCGGCGATCCGGGTCGTGGGGGACAAGGGCCTCGCCGGTCTCACCCACCGCTCCGTTGCCGCCGAGGCCGATGTGCCGCTCGGCTCCACGACGTACCACTTCGCGACCCTGGACGAGCTGATGGTCGCCGCGCTGCGGCAGGCCAACGAGGGCTTCGCCAAGGTGATCGCGGCTCGCGGCGGCCTGGCGGACCCGCGCGCCGACCTGGCCACGGAGCTGGCGGGCTGGATGGGCGAGTGGCTCGCGGGCGACCGCACCGGCGTCGAGCTGGAGTACGAGCTCTACCTCGCCGCCCTGCGCCGCCCCGCCCTGCGCCCCGTCGCCGCCGAGTGGGCCCGTGACCTGGCCGAGCGGCTCTCCCACCGCACGGACCCGGTCACCGCGCGGGCGCTGGTCGCGCTGATGGACGGGATGTGCCTCCAGGTGCTGCTGACGGACGAGTCGTACGACGAGGCGTACGCGCGGGAGGTTCTGGCCCGGGTCATTCCGGCGGCGTAGGCGGCCGACGGGCCGGGCTGGGCCGGGCACGGACGGCGGGGGAACGAGCCGGGCCGGGGTGGCCTGGCGTGGGACGGCGGGAGGGGCGGCGGCCCGGCGTGGGACGGCGGGAAAGGTGGCGGCCCGGTGTGGGACGGCGGGAGAGCCGGGGGGGGGGGTGCCTGTTGAGTCGGCACGGAGCGCGGTGCCGGTGTTGCCACCGGTCCGTTTCTCCGTGCCGCTCGCCGAACCCGGCGTACCCGTCTCCGAGTACCGGGCTCTCCACGGACTCTGCCGTTCAGGCGTGGTTGGGGCGGGTCCAGGGGTTGGGGATCGTGTTGCCTCTGTAGCGGTAGCGAGTGACCGCCACCGCTTGGAGGTCGAACAGTTCGATCCCGTCTGCCGAGGGCCTTTGCCACCGTCCGGTGTGGTCGGTGAGGCGTCGGCGGACGTCCTTCCACTTCCAGCGGTGCAGTGCCATCCACCAGCTGATCACCCGGTGCCAGGTGAAACTGGCCAGGGAACTCAGGGTGGCTTTGCAGACCGCGTGCTTGAAGTAGTTGGCCCAGCCGCGCATGATCTGGTTGAGCCTGATCAGCACGTCCCTGGGGTTCTGCTGCGACGTTCTGTTCGTCAGGGCGCGGATCTTGTCCTTCAGCTGCCGGATGGGCCGGTCAGCGATGAACGTGTAGACGTGCCACTTGTCCGTTCCCCGCTTGCGGCGCCACTGGATGCGGAACCCAAGGAAGTCGAACCCCTCCGCCATGTGCACCACCTGCGTCTTGGCCTCGGAGAGGCGAAGACCGAGCGGTTGCAACACCTCGGCGATGTCCTCGCGCAGCGCCTCGACGTCGTCGCGTTCGCCGTCGGTCAGCACGACGAAATCGTCCGCGTAGCGGACGATTCGCCAGTTCGGACGTCTGGTTGCGCGGCGACGCCTGCGCAAGTGACTGGTGGCCATCTCCCCGTTCGGCTCCCACGGCCTGGTCAGGTGCTCGTCGAGCGCCGACAGGGCGATGTTCGCCAGGAGTGGGGAGAGGATGCCGCCCTGCGGGGTGCCGGTGAGGGTGTCCTCTCGGTTGTTGTCCTCGGTGAGGACGCCGGCCTTGAGGAACGCCTTGACCAGCCGCAGCACGCGCTTGTCCTTGACTCGTCCTCGCACTCGGTCCATCAGGGCCGTGTGGTCGATCGAGTCGAAGCACGCCTCGATGTCCGCGTCCAGGACCCATCGGTAGCCGTGGGTGCCGTAGAAGTGGATCTCGGCGATCGCGTCGTGTGCCCGCCGCAGGGGCCGGAAGCCGTAGGAGACCGGCTTGAACTCCGCCTCGAAGATCGGCTCCAGCACCAGCTTGAGAGCTGCCTGGACCACCCGGTCGGCGATGGTCGGGATGCCGAGTTTGCGCACCTTCCCACTGCCGCCGGGCTTGGGAATCTTGCGTTCGCGCACCGGCAGCGGGCGGAACTCACCCGATTTAAGTACGTAGCGAAGATCCTCCAGGAACCCGTAAGGGCCAATCTCGCGCTCGACGTTGACGGCGGTGAGGCCGTCCACTCCGGGCGTTTTGGCCCCCTTGTTGCCCGCGACCCGTTCGAACGCCACCAGCAGCGTCGCCGGGTCGCACACGAGGCTGAACAGATCGTCGAACCTGCGGCCTTCGTCGGCCGCCGCCCAACGGTGAAGTTTGGCCTGCATCCCCGATACCCGCTGGTGAGGCCCCATAGGAGCCTCTGGTGCACCGCTGTTCAGCGGTGCTTCTTTCGGCATTGCAGCCTCCTTCCCTTCGTGATTCCGCTGCCGCCCTTCCCCATGTGCCGGGCTCTCCCCGGCTCGGAGTACTACGGCGGCTCCGTCCCGTCCCGGCCCGGTCGGCCGACGGTGGGCCCAGCCTGCGGCCTCGCTGGATACGTTGCCGCAGGTCAGGACCGGAACGGTTCCCGTGTTCACGTGTTGTTCGATCGACGGAGGAGGAGCCCGGCTATACCCCCGCGGCATCGCCACGACTACCCCGCAGCACTTCGTCGTGGCCTCCCCGGGCGACACATAGCAATCGCCCGGGAAGTTCCCCGCCCCCATAGCAAGGCAGGGACGCACCGCATCCAGCCCAGATCCGCCAGGTTCGAGCTGGTGACGAGTAAGGAGGCGTCAACGCCGGTTCCTCGCGTACTCCTTTCCGTCTCGCTTGCCGGGCCCGCACCATCTGGCAGTGCTGATACGTCCCGGCTTTGTCAGGGCCGCTTGCCACCCTCCCCGGCACCTCCCGGGTCGGGCTGCCCTCAGCTTCAACCGCCCTACTGCGACAGGACGGCGGTGGCGTCCTTTCACCGCCACTCGAACAACTCGCGCTTCACGGCGCACCTATGTCTTTCGTCAAGCGAGGCGTGGGGTTCGGGGCTCGTAGAAGGTGCCGTCGCGGAGCATCGCGAACAGCACGTTGATCCGTTGCCGGGCGAGCCGGAGGAGGGCTTGGGTGTGGGTCTTTCCTCTGGCCCGGCATTTGTCGTAGTAGGTGCGGGAGGCGGGATCGTGCAGGGCGGCGAACGCGGAGAGGAACATCGCGCGTTTGAGTTGCCGGTTGCCGCCTCTGGGGGCGTGTTCGCCGTGGATGGATGTTCCCGAGGACTTCGTCGTGGGGGCGAGGCCGGCGTAGGAGGCCAGGTGGGCGGCGGTGGGGAAGCTGGTGCCGTCGCCGACAGTGACCAGCAAGGTGGCGGCGGTCCTGACCGCGACTCCCGGAATCGAGGTCAGGACCGGGGAAAGAGGGTGAGCCTCCAGCAGCTGCCCGATCTGTGTTTCCAGAGCTCGTCGTTGTTCGTGGACAGCGGCGAGCGAACGGGCCAGCGACGGGATCACGACGTCGAGGGTGCCGGTCCCGGGGACGACGACGGTCTGTTCGTCGAGCGCGTCGAAGACCTCGTCGATCAGCCGGGTGGCCATGCGCGGGGCCCTGGGCCGGGTCACCTCGACGAGCCGGCGGCGGCCGGCTTTGCGCAGTGCGGCTGGGGATCCGTAGCGTTCCAGCAGCCAGGTCACGGCCTGGTGGTCCAGGCGGGGGCCGAGGACGCGTTCCAGGCTGGGGTGGAACTGGGTGAGCAGGCCGCGTATCCGGTTGGAGGTGCGGGTGGCCTCGGCTGCGAGGTCCTGGTCGAAGCCGACCAGCACGGTCAGTTCGGCGGTGATCTCGTCGGTCAGTTCCAGCGAGCGCAGTGTGTGCGGCATCGTCCGGGCGGCGTCGGCGATCACTGCGGCGTCCTTGGCGTCCGTCTTCGCATCGCCCGGGTAGAGGTCGGCGATTCGGCGCATCGCCAGGCCGGGCAGGTAGGCGACCTTGCAGTCCGCGTCCCGGGCGACGGTCAGGGGCAGGGCGCCTATCGAAGCGGGCTGGTCCACGATCACCAGGACGGTGCCGAACTTGGCGGTCAGCTTGTCGAAGACGGCCCGCAGTTTCGGCTCGCTGTTCGGCAGCTGCTTGTCGAAGACCTTCTTCCCGGCTGGGGTGAGTCCGTGGCCGTGGTGAGCGGTCTTGCCGACGTCCAGGCCGAGGAACACGCCCACGTCTTCGGTGTCGAACATTGCGCCCTTCCGGGAGAGTTGCAGGTGCCGGCCTTGGCAGTGGTGTCGTACGCGCGCATCCACGTTATGCAGACCTGCCGCCCGCGAGCTGTCCGGCATTGCGCCGGACCGGGCGATGGCCGGACCTCTCATCAGCGTCTCCGACGGCACCTCCCGGGCCCGGTGACACCACCCCCCAGGTCATCAGTTCGACAGGGGGGAACAGTCATGCCGGGCCCGGAGGCCAGCGGCCCTCTTGCAGGACCGCGGAAAACATAACGGGGGGGGGTGGCCCGGTGTGGGACGGCGGGAGAGCCGGGGGGGGGTGGCCCGGCGTGGGACGGCGGGAGAGGCGGCGGCCCGGGGTGGCCTGGCGTGGACGGCGGGAGGGGCGGCGGCCCGGCGTGGGACGGCGGGAGGGTGGCGGCCCGGCGCGGGACCGGGACGGACCGCCTGCCGCTGTCCGGGTACGGATCGTGACACCCGCGGCCCGGCACCTGAGACGGGCGGCTCGCTGGTTCGCCTCGGCGGGGCCCGGCCGGTTAGGTTGCCCTCATGACCGACACGACTGCTCCTCGCACGACCGGCGCCGTTGCCGCCGGGCTCGCCACGATCACCGCCGACGGCACCGTCCTCGACACCTGGTTCCCCGCGCCCGAGCTGAACACCGAGCCCGGCCCGTCCGGCACCGAGCGGCTGTCCGCCGAGCGTGCCGTGGAACTGCTCGGCGAGGGCGCCGCGAAGGCGATCGGTCCCGACGCGCGCCGCGGCGTCGAGGTCGTCGCGGTCCGCACGGTCATCTCCTCACTCGACGAGAAGCCGACCGACGCGCACGACGTCTACCTGCGCCTGCACCTCCTCTCGCACCGGCTGGTCAAGCCGCACGGTCAGAACCTGGACGGCATCTTCGGCTTCCTGGCCAACGTCGCCTGGACCTCGCTCGGCCCGGTCGCCGTCGACGACGTCGAGAAGGTCCGGCTCAACGCCCGCGCCGAGGGCCTGCACCTCCAGGTGACCTCGATCGACAAGTTCCCGCGCCTGACGGACTACGTCGCCCCCAAGGGCGTGCGCATCGCCGACGCCGACCGGGTCCGCCTGGGCGCGCACCTCGCCGAGGGCACCACGGTCATGCACGAGGGCTTCGTCAACTTCAACGCCGGCACCCTCGGCACCTCCATGGTCGAGGGCCGCATCTCGGCCGGCGTCGTGGTCGGCGACGGCTCGGACATCGGCGGCGGCGCCTCCACCATGGGCACGCTGTCCGGCGGTGGCAACGTCCGCATCACCATCGGCGAGCGCTGCCTGGTCGGCGCCGAGGCGGGCGTGGGCATCGCGCTCGGCGACGAGTGCGTCGTCGAGGCCGGCCTGTACGTCACCGCGGGCACCAGGGTGACCATGCCCGACGGCCAGATCGTGAAGGCCCGCGAACTCTCCGGCGCCTCGAACATCCTCTTCCGCCGCAACTCGGTCACCGGCACGGTCGAGGCGCGCCCGAACAACGCGGTCTGGGGCGGCCTGAACGACGTCCTGCACAGCCACAACTGAGCCCACGGGCCCCGCGAGCGCCCTTCCGCCGGCCGCCGGTGGAGGGGCGCTCGCCCATGTCCCGCCCACGCCCGTCCGGTCACGTCTGTACGGCCGCCGCGAACCGGGCCAGGGCCGTGAAGTCGCGCTCGCGCAGCCCGATCCGGGGGTCGACGTGGTACAGCAGTGCGCTGCCGGGATGCCGGCCGGCCACGTACACCTCGTCGGCGGGGCTCTGCTCGTCGTCCACCCAGGCGAACGCTCGGCCCCCGGCGTACGCCACGATGGCCTCCGTCTTCCAGTGGACGCCGTCCGGCCGCACCGCGAACAGACCCTCGCCGAAGTCGACCCAGGGAAGTTCGGGCAGGCCGACGACGGGGGCGATCCAGCGGTTGGCGGCGTCCATCCAGGTGGTCGCCCAGCACAGGTCGTAGTCGAGGGTGAGCAGGGCCGGGCCGTGCGAGGGGTTCAGCCACACCCGAAGCGGCCTGCCCGGGCGCACGGACGCCCTGATCGTCGTGTAGCCCTCGGGACGCCGCTCCGGCTGTGCCGCGTACGGGTTGAGGGGGCCGTCGACGTCGAGGAACAGCAGCGGGCGGCTCACGCGGCCACCGTACGGCAGCGGCGGCGCGGGCCCTACGAAATTCCTCGCGGGGATTTCCCGGGAACAGGCATAGCGGGGGGCGGCCGCGCGCGTCACAAGGGGCACAGGGGCGGGGCACAGGCCGCCGCCGGGGAAGAGAAGGTGACGATGGATGCCGAAGGGCTGGAGAGTTTCCGGGACTTCGTGGACAGCAGGTCGTCCGCCCTGCTGAAGACGGCCGTGCTGCTGTGCGGGGGAGACCGGCACGCCGGGGAGGACCTTCTGCAGAGCGCCCTGGTCAAGGCGGCCGGGCGCTGGCAGCGGATCGACGAGCCCGAGGCCTACGTACGGAGGATCCTCTATCGCCAGCAGGTCAGCCGCTGGCGGCTGAAGTTGGGCTTGATCCGCTTTGACGGACATCCGAGATCAGGGGTTCAGCCCCGGGAGGATGTCCATCATGGAGAGCATGGGGAAGAAGAAGCCTCGCCCTCGTCGCTCGTTCACGCCGGAGTTCAAGGCGGAGATCGTCGAGCTGTGTCGACGCGGTGACCGCTCGGTCGGTCAGATCGCCAAGGACTTCGATCTGACCGAGACCGCGGTGCGTGACTGGGTGAAGCAGGCCGAGGTCGATGCGGGCGAGCGGGACGGCCTGACCAGCAGCGAACGTGAGGAACTGGCCGCACTGCGGCGGGAGAACCGCCGTCTGCGTGAGGACGTCGACATCCTCAAGCGGGCCACGGCTTTCTTCGCGAAGGAGACCCGGTGACGGTGCACCCGTTCATCGAGGCGGAGAAGCGTGCAGGTCACAGCGTCAAACGAGCGTGTGAGCTGCTGAAGGTCTCCAGGACCGCCTTCTATGCCCGCCGCGCTGCCAAGCCTGGTCCCCGCGCGGTCCGTGACGCCGAGCTGGCGGAACAGATCGCCGACGTCCACACGAGATCGCGGGGAACCTACGGCGCCCCGCGCGTCCATGCCGTGCTCAAGCGGGCAGGCGCCGGATGTGGCCGCCGACGTGTCGCGCGGCTGATGCGGGCTGCCGGCCTGCAGGGCCGACACCGCAGACGACGGCACCTGACGACGATCCCCGATCCACGAGTTGCCCTGCGGCCCGATCTCGTCGTCCGGGACTTCCAGCCCGACCCCGCCGGCCTGGATGCCCGCTGGTGCGGCGACATCACCTACATCGCCACGGAGGAGGGCTGGCTCTATCTGGCCACCGTCATCGACATCGCCTCCCGTCGCGTGGTCGGCTGGGCGACAGCCGACCACCTGCGGACCGATCTGGTCGCCGATGCCCTCACGGCCGCCTGCCGCAAGCGCCGTCCCACCCGGCCGGTGATCTTTCACTCGGATCGTGGCTGTCAGTACACGAGCCAGCAATTCGCCGCGCTGGCAGACCAGTTGGGGGTGCGTCTGTCGGTCGGCCGCACCGGACAATGCTGGGACAACGCACTCGCCGAGTCGTTCTTCGCCACCGTCAAGGGAGCTGCTCGACGCCGTCTCCTGGCCCAGCCGGGCCGCCGCCCGCACCGCGATCTTCGATTTCATCGAGGGCTGGTACAACTTGCACCGTCTGCACAGCAGCCTCGGCTATCGCAGTCCCGCCGAATACGAGACCGCACTCGCAGCCTGACCACCACACCGATGGTGTCCGTCAAAGCGGAACAAGCTCAAGTGGCGTCGGCAGGAGGTCAGCGTCGCCGAGCCGCCCGAGGCGGGCGCGGCCGGCGCCGACGCGGCGGCCGCGGCCGAACTGCGCCTCGTGATGCGCGAGGCGCTGTCCCGGCTCACCGCGCGTCAGCGCACCGTGCTGGTGCTGCGCTACTTCGAGGATCTGCCGGAGGCCGACGTGGCCCGACTGCTGGGCTGCTCCGTCGGCACCGTGCGGTCCACCACCCACCGCTCCCTGGCCCGGCTGCGCTCCCTGTCACCGGAACTGGCCGCACTCGGCCCCGCCGACGCGGAGCGTGAGCCGTCCCGCGACTACTCGCCCCTGGAGGTGCGTCCGTGAACGTCGAGGAACTCGTGCGCGACGCCCTGCGCGAGCAGGCCGCCGAACAGTCCGTGGCGGGAGCCGGATTCGCCGACCGGGTGGTCGCCGCCCGCAGGCGCCGCCGCACCCGCAGGCTCGCCGCGGCCGCCACGGCGACCGTGGCGGTGATCGCCGTCGCGGTGGCGGTGCCGCTGCTCGACTCCGGCAAGGAGGACGTACGTCCGGCGGGTGTCGTGGAGCAGGAGGGCACCAGCGCCCATCCACAGCAGTCGCCGCCGCGCGACCTCATCGCCGCGGGTCGGACGGCGCTCGCTGCCTACTACATCCCGAGCACCGTCAAGAAGTCGGCCACCGAGGCCGTCACCGAGCGTACCTACTGGCTGCTCGACCAGAAGACCGGAAAATACGTGAAGACCACGAAGTGGTCCTACGTCGCCGTGGCCCCCGGCCTCAAGACCGCCGCCGTCCTGGAGCGGAACCTGCCCGCCTCCCGGATCGGCCTGCTCGACCTGACCACCGGGAAGGTGGAGCGGTGGATCCCGGTCGACCACGGGGTCGGGGGACTGTCCTTCTCGCGCGACGGCCGCAGACTGGTGGCGTCGACCTACGGCGAGAACCCCGACCGGCGGGTCAAGTCCCAGGGTTCCGACGACTGGTCGCCGGAGCAGCCGTCGAGCCGCACCGGCTTCTACGTCCTCGACGTGGCCTCCGGTCAGGGCTCCTGGAGCGAGGTGAAACTCGGCGGCGACCCGAACGACCCCCTGAGCGGCGGCTTCATCAACTCCCGCCAGGACTTCGCCCTCACCCACGACGGCCGGTACGTCTGGGCCGGGAACCCCATGGGGGACATCGGCAAGCAGTTCTACGACCTGAAGGGAGCCGAGGTCTCCGTGCCGGCGGGCGAGAAGTACCTGTCGTGGTTCGTCGACGCGTGGAAGTCGCCCGACGGGCGGTTGGTCGCCGGTGACTTCGCCGGCCAGAAATGGCCGACCTCCTCCTGGGTCCTCGACGCCGACACCGGCAGGAAGACCGAGGTGCGCGGGCAGCAACTGCTCGCCTGGGCAGGCGAGAAGTCCCTCATCGCGTGGGACATCACGCCGGGCTCCAACGAGTTCCACCAGCGGCTCGTGCTGGTCACCATCGGGAGCGACAAGGAGGTACCGCTCAGCGGCTTCCGCAAGGGCAACGACGGGGCCGCTGGACGCTGGGAACCGGTCTTCGCCGAACGCTGAACCGGTCAGCCGGCGCTCACGAACTCCTCGTACACCGCCCGCAGCCCGTCGACCGCCTCGCGGCCGGCGGGCAGCAGCGGGGAGCGGACCGGGCCCGCGGGCAGCCCCAGTTCGGTGAGGAGGGCCTTCACGGTGACCGTGCCGGGCAGGCCGGACGCCATCACCGACTCGATGAGGGGCGTGGCGCGTTGCTGGAGGCGGGCGGACACGGGGGTGTCGCCCGCCTCGAACGCGTCCAGGACCGCACGGAGTTGGGCGGGCACCAGGTTCGCCACGGTGCTGACGTAACCGGCGGCGCCGACCGCGCGCAGGGCGAGGTTGTGCTCGTCGCAGCCCGCGTAGTACGCCAACTCCGTGCGGGCCAGCACCTTCTGCGCGCCCAGGAAGTCGTGGGAACAGTCCTTGACCGCCACGATCCGGGGATGGCCGGCGAGGCGGATCACCGTGTCGGGCTCGATCCGGGTGCCGGTCCGGTCGGGGATGTCGTACAGCATGAGCGGCAGCCCGGACGCGTCGGCGACCTCCCGGAAGTGCGCCTCCAGCGCCTCCTGCGGGGGCCGGCTGTAGTAGGGGCTGACCACCAACAGGCCGTCGGCGCCCGCCTTTTCGGCCGCCAGGGCGAGTTCGACGGTGTGCCGGGTGTCGAACGTGCCCACCCCGGCCACGACCGACGTGCGTTCGCCCACCGCCTCCCGGACCGCCGTGACGAGCGCGGTCTTCTCCGCGTCCGTGGTGGTCGGTGACTCGCCCGTCGTACCGGAGAGCACCAGGCCGTCGCAGCCGGCGGACACCAGTCGGTCGGCGAGCCGCTGCGCTCCGTCGAGGTCGAGCCCGCCCGTGTCGGTGAAGGGGGTGATCATCGCGCAGAGGGCGCGGCCGAACGGGCCGGGGGAGGAGCGGGGTGTCGTCATGGGAGTAGTGTCGGCCGCACGACGGTGAAGCTCCACTTAAATGTTCTACGAGATATGCGTAAGGGATGCTGCGAGGTAGGCCCTATGTCCAATACCGCTCCTCATGGGGCACCATGGACACAACGGTCATCGGCACCTCGCCACGGGAGGCTCCATGAAGCTCGGCAAGGCACTCGCCACCGGCGTCGCGGAAGAGCGGCCGCAGATCCACGAGGAGGAACTGCGCGCCCCCGAGGAGATCGCGGAGCCGGCGGCTCCCGCGCCCGAAGAGGCACCGGCCGCACGATGAGACTGCGGCTCCCCGAGGAACGTCCGGCGGAGCCGCCGACCGGATACAAGATCGCCCACCCGGTGCTGTCCCACGACGGCACCCGGGCCGGGTTCACCGGGGTGTCGCTGGGCGCCGCACTGCCGTACGGCGTCCTGGCCGACGCGTCCTGCGTCTACGGCCTGCGGCACCGCGCCCCGCACCGCCGCTGCGACTGCGGCTTCCACTGCGTGCACGAGCGTGCGGCGGCCGAGGCGCTGCTGTGCACCGCCGAACACCGGACGGCCGCCCTGCTCGAGGTCTCCGTACTGGGCGCCTACATCCGCTTCGAGCAGGGCTTCCGGTACGCCCGCCAGCGGGTGCGCGTCGCGACCGTCGGACCCTGCGCGTGCGGCGCGGTCGCCGCGGCGCTCGCCGACGCCGGCTGGGGCAGACCGGGCCGGCGCGCGCTGGCGCCCTCCTGCGCCGGGTGCGTCCACGGGCGTACGTCCGTGTCGCTGGCCTCCTTCGCCCGGCTGGCGGGGGACGGACTGCGGGTGGTCGCCGGGAGCGTCGGTACGCCACAGCCCACCGGGACGGACGGGCTCGGTGTTGCCGAACTCGCCGCGGAGGCAGCTCTGTTGCAGGCGCGGCTCGACTGGTTCCAGACCCAGCTGGCTCGGTTCGGCGAGGCCGGGCCGGACGGCGGACGGCAGGGGTAGCGGGGGCCCGTCCGGGTACCCGGATGTTCCGAACCGAGAGGAGGCGGTGACCGTGACCGGGACCGTGACACCGAAGTCCGTGCGCGACGAGCACCATTCCGTCGGCGAACTCGTCGGACAAGCCACCGAGCAGCTCTCCCGCCTCGTACGGCAGGAGGTGGCCCTCGCCAAGGAGGAGCTCGCCGAGAAGGGTCGGCGGGCGAGCCGCGGCGGCGGGCTGCTGGGCGCCGCGGGCGCCGTCGCGTACGCCGGGCTGCTGGCCTTGGCCGGCACGGGCACCGCCGCCCTCTCGCTGGTGCTGCCCCTGTGGGCCGCGGCGCTCATCGTGACGGCCGTGCTGTTCGTGATCGCGGCCGTGCTGGCCGCGTCCGGCCGCGCCCAGTTCCGCCGCGCCGCACCCCCCACCCCCGAGCAGGCCCTCGGCAGCGTCAAGGCCGATGTCGAGGCAATCAAGGAAAGGGCGCACCGATGACAGACAGGCCAGCGGCACGGGGCACGGGAGCGGACGCCGCGCAGGCGGCCGGCGCCAAGGGGCCCGATGAGCTGCGACGGCAGATCGAGCAGACACGAAGCCAACTCGGCGACACCGTCGAGGAGTTGGCGGCGAAGACGGATATCAAGGGCCGTGCGCTGGCCCGGGCGGCCGACCTGCGGGACAAGGCCGGCGCCATGAGCGTGCAGCTGCGCAGCTCCGCCGCGCAGGCCGGTCACACCGTCCAGGGCCGGGCACTGCACGCCGGTCACACCGTCCAGGGCAAGGCGACGCACGCGGGTGAGGTCGTGGAGCACCGCACCCCACAGCCCGTCCAGAACGTCGTCCGGTCCGGGCTGCGCAATCCGCGACCGGTGCTGGTCGTCGGTGCCCTGGTGGGGCTCGTCGTGGTGGCGGGCGTGATACGGCGGCGCGGCGGGCGGTAGCCGAGGGACGGAACGAGCGGGCGGCAGGCCCGGGGCACGTCACGAGTGGGCGTGGATCGCGAACCGGTGATACCGGAGGCGGTCCACGCCCACTCGCGTGTTGTCGGGACACGGCTCCTGGGCGCGGCACCCACCGAAAGCTGAAACCGTCTGGACAAAAAAATTGTTCGGTGGGACGGTGGACTCATGCAGGACGTCACCGTGATCGAGGACCCCGAGGCCGCCGCCGTCTCCCTGGACCCCATACGGGCCCGGCTGCTCGCCGAACTGGCAGCGGGACCGGCCTCGGCGGCCATGCTGGCCGGCAAGGTCGGGCTGCCCCGGCAGAAGGTGAACTACCACCTCAAGACGCTGGAACGGCACGGACTGGTCGAGCTGGCCGGTGAGCGCCGCAAGGGCAACGTCACCGAGCGGCTGATGCGGGCGACCGCCGCGTCGTACGTCATCTCGCCGCTCGCGCTCGCCGCCGTACAGCCGGACCCGGACCGGTTCCGCGACCAGCTGTCCGCACGCTGGCTGCTCGCGCTCGGCGCCCGGCTCGTACGGGACGTCGGCTCGCTGATCACCGGCGCCGAGAAGGCACGGAAGCGGCTGGCCACCTACGCGCTGGACGGCGAGGTGCGCTTCGCCTCGGCCGCCGACCGGGCCGCGTTCATCCAGGAACTGACCGCGGGTGTCACCGCGCTCATCCGCACATACGACACTCCGGACGCTGAAGGCGGCCGGGACCACCGGATCGTCGTCGCCGTCCATCCCACCCTCAAGCCCGGGGCCACGGCCGAGGGCCGGCCCGCCCCCGCACTGGACCAGTAGGACTCAGGAGCTCACCATGCCCAAGGAATTCGAGATCGCCCGCGAGTTCGAGGTCGACGCCACGCCCGAGCAGGTGTGGGAGGCCTTCACCGCCGGCACCGGCGGCTGGCTGTGGCCGATGGAGGCACCGGAGCCGCGCGAGGGCGGCCGGGGCCCGTTCGGGTCCAAGGTCACCGTCTGGGACCCGCCGCACCGTTACACCAACCGCGTCGAGGACGTCGAGGGCATCTCCGAGCAGACCCTCAACCAGCTCGACTACACCATCGAGCCGCGCGAGGGGGGCCGTGCCTGGGTGCGGTACGTGCACAGCGGCATCTTCGTCGACGACTGGGACAACCAGTACGACGGCGCCGCCAAGCACACCGACTTCTACCTGCACACCCTGCGCGAGTACCTGACCCACTTCGACGGCCTCCCGGTCGCCTTCACGACCTTCGACGGGCCCGACGGCGCCAGGTCCTCGGACGCCCTGACCACCGTCGGGCGCGCGCTCGGGCTCACCGACGACACCGCCGCGGGGGAGCGGGTCCAGGCGCACGGCCCCGCGGGCCGGACCCTGGCCGCCGTCGTCGACTACCGCGACCCGTACTTCATCGGACTGCGCACCGACGACACCCTCGTCCGCTTCTTCGGCCGCAACCACTGGGGTCACACGGTCGGCGTCAGCGTCCACGACTTCGCCCCGGACGCCGACGCCAAGGCGGACGAAGCCGCCTGGCAGGACTGGCTGAAGGGTGTTTTCAGCCAGTCCTGAGCGCCGCCGCTACGGCTCGAACCGCAGCACCTGCGGGTCGTGGTCGCTGATCTGGTCGTTGAACTCCGAGTTGATGTGCACGCTGTCGTACTCGAGGCCGCAGTCCCGCCGGATCGACGGGCTGACCAGGATCTGGTCCAGGACCTGCTGGTTGCCCTGGTAGTCGTAGGTGTAACGCTCGCTCCTGGGCAGCGACTTGATCGCCGACCAGAGCTCGCCGTCACCCTCCAGGATCCTGGCGGTGTCGGAGAACTCGAAGTCGTTGATGTCGCCGAGCGCGATGACGTCCGCGTTCTTCTGGGTGTCCAGGATCTGCTTGACGAAGGTGTTCACCGCGGTCGCCTGGAGATGACGCTGGGTCTCCGAGCTGCGCGCCACGGGCTGGTACTGCGAGGTCAGCCCCTGGTCCCCGCCCTTGGAGTTGAGGTGGTTGGCGATCACGAAGACCGTACGGCCGCGGAAGACGAACTCGCCGGCCAGCGGCTTGCGGCTCGCCTTCCACGCCGTGTTCGCCGGGTCGATCCGGCCCGGGGAGACGGTCAGCTGCGCCTTGCCGCGCACCTTCGTGACGCCGACCGCGGTCGTGGAGTCGCCGCCCGCCCGGTCGGTGAAGGAGACCCGCTCCGGGTTGAACAGGAACACCTGACGGATGTTGCCGCCGGGCTCACCGCCGTCCGCGCCGTCGACCGGGTCTATGGACCGCCACTCGTAGGCCGGGCCGCCGGCCGCGACGATCGCGTCGATCAGCTTGCGCACCGTCTGGTCGGCGGCGACCGTACCGTCGTTCGTCGCGCCGTTGTTGTCCTGGATCTCCTCCAGGGACACGATGTCGGGCGACTTCAGGTTGTTCACGATCGCGGAGGCGTGCTCCTCGAACGTGGCGTCGGACGGGTCGAGGTTCTCGACGTTGTAGGTCGCGACCGCGAGCTCGCCGCGCCTCTGCTTCTGTGTGGTCTCGCGCTCCAGCCCGGCGCTCCGGAGAGCCCCGATCTCGTTGGCGACGAGGGTGTAGCCGCCGAACTGGTTGTAGTCCAGCGGGCCCGCGGTCGTACCGGTGAGGGTGTCGCCGACGTTCGCCTTGGGGAAGTCGGCGGTCGCGCCCAGGGACTGGATCTGCAGCCGGCCGGTGTTCTGGGAGTCGTAGGACCCGTAGACCGTGCCGCCGCGCCGGCTCGCGTTCTCGCGCGGCTTCACCGTCACCCACAGCTCGGTGTACGGGTCGGTGGCGGTGACCACCCGGACATCGGCGACCCGGACGTTCATGCCCTCCAGCGACTCGTAGTAGTCGAGGGCGTACTTCGCCGGGTTCAGGGTCAGACCGTTGACCGAGTTGCCCGCGGCCGGGTCGCCGGCCGGCGTGTAGGCCGCCGGGACCGACCGGGCGTCGACGACCTTCGCGGCCGGGACGGCGTTGCCGCTGGAGAGGACCGTCACGGTCGGCTTGGTGATCTCCGTCACCGACTGGTTCCCGCCGGCCGCACCGCCGGGCACGAACTCCGAGACCGTGCCCGTCACGGTGACCGAGTCGCCGACCGCGACCTTCGGCACGGAACTGGTGAAGACGAAGACACCTTCGCTGGTGGCCGGGTTGTCGTCCGGGGTCTGGTCCTCGATCCAGAAACCCCGGGACGAACCGTAGGCGCGCACGCCGGTGACGATGCCCGCCACGTCCGTGACCTGCCGGCCGGCGTACGGGGACGTCCGGGTGCTGCCCTGGATGTCATGGATGCGCACGGAGTCCGCGTGCGCGGGCGAGGTGAGGGCGACGGTGGACGCCGCGGAACATACGGCGGCGACGGTGAGCGCGGCGAGGCGCGCGGAAGACTTGCTCGGCAACGGGATCCCTCCGGGGACATACGTGAACGCCGGGACGAGGGCGGAACGCGAACGGGGAGCCGACGCGACCGGTGGGGCGGAGGCGACGCGCGTAGAAATTACGGTGAACAGCTGTCCGCTGGTTTTCTACGCGCGTCAATCTCCTGCCTGGCCAGTCGAGTTGTCAAGGTTTCGGCCACGTACGAGACCTGACCGAGAGATGAACCGGGCGGCATGGGTGGAAATCCGTCTAGGCTGAGCGGCTGAGCCGTATGGGCTTCCCTTCCAAGGCGCCTAGGAGAAACACCCGATGTCAGACAGCTCCCCCCTGCCGCCGGTGAGGCTGCACCCCGATGCGGAGCTGGCGCGGGACGCCCTGTCCACGCCACTGCTCTCCCGGGCCGTCCGGCTCGCCCGCTGGGCCGGTCCTGACACCCGGGTCGACGCCGGCGGTGGGCTCGTGGACGAGCAGTTGCCGGCGGCCGCCGAAACCCTCGGGCTGAGCGGGGACGACGCGGCGGCCCTCGCGAGTGAGGCGTGGCGGGTCGCCCTGGACGCCGGGCTCGTCGAGGTCGTCGACGAGGAGGCGGGCACCGTCGTGGCGGGCGAGGACCTGGCCCTGCTGAGCGGCGGTTCGCCGCAGGACGTGCTCGGTGTCTGGCAGGCGGCACTGGAGGCGGTACTGGCCGACGCGAGCGTGCCCGACCTCGACGACCTGGTCGACGCGGTGGACGCGGGCGGCGAGGTCGACTTCTCCGCACTGGACTGGGACCCCGAGGCGGAGGCCGAGTTCCTGGACGGCGTGCTCGGCAACCTGTACCTGCTCACGGTCGGCGAGGACGGCCCGGGCGAGGTGCCCGTGCCGCTGCCGGCGCTGGCCGCCTCCATGATCGTGCCCGGCGACACGGGTGAGCCCACCAACGACATGCTGGAGCAGGTGTCCGACGCGATGATGCGGCTGGACGACCAGTTCCGGCTGCTGGCGCCGGTCGGCCTCGTCGAGTACCAGCCGGTCGACGAGGCGCTGATGGCCGAAGCGGAGGAGGAGCCCGCCGCCCCGGTCGACGAGACGGACGTCACCCGCTACGGCATGGTGCGGCTGACACCGCTCGGTCTGTACGGGCTGCGGGCGCGGCTGCTGGAGGCCGGGTTCGGGGCGCCCGCCGTCGGAGATCTCGCGGACAAGGGGGCCGACGCGCTGCTCGACGGGACCTCCCTGTTCCCGCCGGCCGCCGCCCAGGCCGAGACCGAACAGTGGCTGGCGCGTCGCGAACAGCTGGCCGCGGCACGCGAGTTGCTGGCCGCGGCACGCGGGGCGGACGCCGGTGCGCCGCTGCGGCGGCTGCGCTGCCAGCAGGCGCTGTCGCTGGTCGGCGCCGAGGCCGAGCCGGCCCTGCGGGAGGTCCTCGACGACGCCGAACTCGGCGGGCTCGCCAGGGTCTGGCTGAGCGAGCGGGGCGCGTCCGACGTGCCGGCGCCGTCTCAGGAGATGGTGTTCTGGCTGACCGTCGACACGCTTGCCGCGCAGCTCGCCGCCGAGGGCAACTCGGACGAACTGCGGGCACTGGTGGAAGGACTTGCGATGCAGCACAGCGGGTTCTTCGCGGCCGCGTGGCGGGTGGAGCACCCCGCGACGGCGGATGTGCTGGAGGCGATGGGGCGGCTGCACCCGGACAAGCGGATCGCCAAGGAGGCGCGGAAGGCGGCGTTCAAGGCGCGGTCGCAGCAAGGGGGTTGACCGCTCGGTCGCCGTTGACCGGCCCTGGCCACCGTTGACCTGGGCGGTCGGCCTGGGCGGGGGAGGCGCGGGACGGGGCGGCTGAGGTCTGTGGGTCGGCTGCGGGTGCGTCGTGGCTGGTCGCGCAGTTCCCCGCGCCCCTATTTGGGGTGCCGGAGGTTGCGTGGTTCCCGGTGCCGCTGTGGGGGTGGGTGGTCGGTCGGCTGTGGGTGGGTTGTGGCTGGTGGCGCAGTTCCCCGCGCCCCTTTTGGGGTGCCGGCGGTTGTGTGGTTCCCCGCGTTCCTCTTGGGGCTTGTTCCCTCGCTCGGTGGCTTTCTTTTGGTGTCGTTGGGTGGGGGATTGCGCGTTCATGGAAGAGGGGCCGGTGAAGTCGCCCGGTGTTCAACTTCCGTTCAGGCCCGGGCGGGACGGTGGCGCCGATACCGAGCTCCGCCACCCTCCACGGCAGACCCACCGCACAGGAGACACCATGTCGCTCACCCGCAGGGACTTCGCCAGACAATCCGCGATCACCGGTGCCGGGGTCGCGCTGGCGGGCAGTGTCGGCGCGCTCGCCACCGCACCGAACGCCCTCGCGTCCACCGACACCGAGCACCTGGGTGAGGAGTCGGCGGCCGCCCACCGCGGCATCGGTTACGGACCGCTGGTCCCCGACCCGAAGGGCATCCTCGCCCTGCCCGCCGGCTTCCGGTACCGCGTCATCACCTACAGCGGCAGGACCAAGCTGGAGTCCGGCGAGATCACCCCGTCCAACCACGACGGCACCGCCACCTTCGACGGCCCGCGCGGCGCGACGCTCCTCGTCAACAACCACGAGCTCAAGGGCCCCCGCTCCGGCTGGGCCTACCCGGTGCCGCTGACCGAGGGTCTGGTCTACGACCCGGCGGCGGCCGGTGGCTGCACGGTCGTCGAGGTAGGCCACGACCACGTCGCCGAGTGGGTCGGCATCGCCGGCACCTCCACCAACTGCGCGGGCGGCACCACCCCTTGGGGCACCTGGCTCAGCGGCGAGGAGACCGAGGACAAGGCCGGCCAGAACGGCATGACCAAGGACCACGGCTACATCTTCGAGGTGGACCCCGAGGACCGCCGCGCCAACCGCAACCCCAAGCCGGTCAAGGCGTTCGGCCGGTACGCCCACGAGGCGGTCGTCATCGACCCCAAGCGCGGCCACGCGTACCTCACCGAGGACGCCTCCGGCCCCAACGGCCTGCTCTTCCGCTGGACCCCGCCGGAGGGCTTCCGCCACGGCCGCGGCAGGCTGCGCACCCTCGCCGACGACGCCGGTTTCCTGCAGGCCTTCAAGTGCTTCGACTCCGGCGGCAAGTTCGTCGACGACCTCTCCCGCGCCACGAAGATCGGCACGGTGTACGGCGTGGACTGGGTCGACGTCCCGGACCGCGACGCCAGGACGGTGTCGGTCCGCAAGCAGTTCACCGACGGCCAGGTCACACGGGCCCGCAAGCTGGAGGGCATGTGGTGGGGCGACGGCGGCACCTACATCGTCTCCTCCTACGCCCGTGACGAGAGCCCCGTCCAGCACGACGGCGCCGTCTGGTTCTACGACCCCAAGCGGCGCACCCTCACCCTGAAGGTGCTGCTCGGCGTGAACCCCGACCCGTCCGTCGACGGCGCCTTCGACGGCCCCGACAACATCACCGTCTCCCCCTACGGCGGCCTCGTCATCGCCGAGGACGGCGAGGGCGTCCAGCACCTGTTCGGCGCCACCGACAGCGGCCGCACGTATCCCATCGCCCGCAACGAACTCAACATCGGCACCGAAGCGGCTCCGGAATACAGCGAGTTCACCGGCGTCACCTTCTCGCCCGACGGCCGGACCCTTTTCGCCAACATCCAGACGCCCGGCATCATGCTCGCCATCACCGGCCCCTGGAAGCGGCAGAAGCGTGGATAGTTAATTCGCTCGCCCCTTCCGAGTTGCGCCTCCTACAGTGAGATCAGAACGGCACGCACCTCCCGGTGCGACAGCAGCGGCTACTTCTCTTCCAAAGAATCCACGCCGCCGCCGACTTGATCTCGGGAGGCGCAGCTCATGGTGGGTGCCCGGTGCGCAGGCAACGGTTACTTCAGGGATCGGAAGGTCGCGGGTTCGAGTCCCGTCACCGGCCCAGGGCCGGTGTAGCTCAAGGGGAAGAGCGTCCGATGATAAGTCCGTCGCCGACTCCTGATCTCGGGCACCCTCCTCATTGATTCGCTGCGTCTCCTTCCGGAACACCCACAGGAATTCGGGGGGAATTCACCATGGCGCGATTCAACAAGAAGGCCGCCAAGGCGCAGCCCACCTCGCGCGTCACGTCGACGGGCCGGGTGCTGCGTACGTACGAGGGCGGCCGCGGCCGTGAGCGCGACGCGCGCTCCGAACTCTTCCTGCTGTCGGTCGCCAACCTCGTCTCGCAGCAGACCTTCTACGAGACCGGTGCCGGCCGGGACGACCGGTTCTCCACGCTGGTGCGCGAACTCGCCGTCAGCGACCCGTTCTGGACGGCGGGCCTGCTGGGCTGGCTGCGGGGCGAGGGCAACCTCCGTACCGCGTCGATCGTGGGTGCCGTCGAGTACGTGAAGGCGCGTCTGGACGCGAGCGCCACCGAGGGTCCGTCGAACCGGCAGGTCGTGGCCTCCGTGCTGCGGCGGCCCGACGAGCCCGGCGAACTGCTCGCATACTGGACGGCGACGTACGGCCGCAACGTCCCCAAGCCGGTCAAGCGCGGCGTGGCCGACGCCGTACGACGCCTCTACAACGGCCCGTCCCTGCTGAAGTACGACACGGCGTCCAGGGGCTACCGCTTCGGCGACATCCTCAACCTGGTGCACGCCGCCCCGGACCCCGCGAAGCCGTGGCAGGGCGAGCTGTTCCGGTACGCCCTCGACCGTCGGCACAACCCCGACACCGCCGTACCGCCCGAGTCGGACCAGATCCTGACCGCGCACCGGGCGCTGATGGCGCTTCCGGCCGGGGAGCGACGGGCGGTCGTCACGTCGGGGGACGGCGCCGAGCGGCTCGCGGCGGCGGGGATGACCTGGGAGGCGCTGGCGGGCTGGCTGCAGGGGCCGATGGACAAGTCGGCCTGGGAGGCGGTGATCCCGTCCATGGGGGCGATGGCGCTGGTCCGCAACCTGCGGAACTTCGACCAGGCCGGCGTGTCCGACGAGGTGGCCGCACAGGTCGCCGCACGCATCGGCGACCCGGCGGAGGTGGCGCGCTCGCGGCAGTTCCCCTTCCGCTACCTCGCCGCGTACCGGCACGCGCCCTCGCTGCGCTGGGCGTACCCGCTGGAGCGGGCGCTCGGCCACTCGCTGGCGAACGTGCCCGCGCTGCCCGGCCGGACGCTGGTGCTGGTCGACCGTTCCGGCTCGATGTTCTACTCGCGCCTCTCCGACCGCTCGGAGCTCAACCGGGCCGACGCGGCGGCGATCTTCGGCACGGCGCTCGCGCTGCGGGCGGTGGACGCGGATCTCGTGGAGTTCGGGACGTCGAGCAAGCGCGTGAAGTTCCGCGCCGGTGAGTCGGTGCTGAAGATCCTGGAGCGCTTCGGCGACCTGGGCGGCACCGACACGGTCGCAGCGGTGCGCCGCCATTACCGCCGCCACGACCGGGTGCTGATCGTCACCGACGAGCAGTACGCGTACAGCGCTCACGGCGACCCGACCGAGCAGGTTCCGGCGGATGTGCCGGTCTACACCTGGAACCTGGCCGGGTACCGGGCGGGGCACGGCCCGTCCGGCAAGGGGAACCGGCACGCCTTCGGCGGCCTCTCGGACGCGGCCTTCCGGATGGTGCCGCTGCTCGAGGGCGCCCGGGACGCGGACTGGCCGTGGGCCGCCTGACGGCCGGGTGACCAGGTGAGGTGAGCCGGGCCCGCACTCCTGTGCGGGCCCGGCTCTTGCCTGCCCCGCAGATTGACATCTAACATTTCAATCCATGAACGCCCTACGGCCCGTGCGCCGCACCCTGCTCCGGGACCGTGCCTACGAAGCGATCCGGGACGCCATCGTGGCCGGGGAGATCGAGCCGGGCGCGGTGGTACGCGACGCCGAGCTGGCGGAGCGGCTCGGGCTGTCCCGGGCGCCGGTGCGCGAGGCCTTCAGCCGGCTGGTCGACGAGGGGCTGATGGAGAGCAAGCCGCAGAGCTACACGCGGGTGACGCCGGTCGTGGCCGGCGATGTCCGGGATGCCGCCGCCGTGGTGGGCGCCATGCACGAACTGGTCACGCGGATCGGGGTGCCCCGGCTGTTCGCGGCGGACGTCGAGGCGATGCGGGCGGCCAACGAGCGGTTCGCCACGGCCGTCGGCGCAGGTGACGTGGACGCCGCCCTGCGCGCCGACGACGAGCTGCACGATGTCCTGGTCCGCGCCGCCGGCAACCGGGCGGCCGCGGCCACGATCATCCGCTACACCCCGCTGATCCGGCGTCTGGAGCGACGCCGTTTCGGCGAGGGCACCGCCTGCCGCTCGACCGGACTGCACGAGCGGCTGATCGGGGCCTGCGCGAACGGCGACACGGACGGCGCGGTCGGTGTCACCGCGGAGATCTGGCGGGGGCTGGCCGACATGGACGCGACCGCCGACGAAGAGGCCCACTGACCCCGGAGGCTTTCATGTCCCTCTCCTCGTACGAGCGTTACCCGCTCCTCTTCGGCCCCTCACCGGTGCACCCGCTGGAGCGGCTCTCCGCGCACCTCGGCGGCGCCGCCCTCTGGGCCAAACGGGAGGACTGCAACTCCGGTATCGCGTACGGCGGGAACAAGACGCGCAAGCTGGAGTACCTGGTCGCCGACGCGCTGGCCAAGGGCTGCGACACGCTCGTCTCGATCGGCGGGGTGCAGTCCAACCACACCCGGCAGGTGGCCGCGGTCGCCGCCCGCGCCGGGCTCAAGTGCGTGCTGGTGCAGGAGAGCTGGGTGGAGTGGCCCGACTCCGTGTACGACAAGGTCGGCAACATCCTGATCAGCAGGCTCGCCGGAGCCGACGTACGACTGGTGCGCGCCGGGTTCGGGATCGGGTTCAAGGAGAGCTGGGAGCAGGCGCTCCGGGAGGTCGAGGAGACGGGCGGCAAGCCCTACGCCATCCCCGCCGGCGCCTCCGACCATCCGCTCGGCGGCCTCGGCTTCGCCGGATGGGCGTACGAGGTCGCCGAACAGGAGTGGGCGGCGGGAGTCTTCTTCGACACCGTGGTCGTGTGCTCGGTGACCGGGTCGACGCAGGCCGGCATGGTCGCCGGTTTCCGCGCGCTGGAGGAGGCGGGCGGGCGGCCGCGGCGGGTGATCGGCGTCGACGCGTCGGCGAAGCCCGCCCGCACCCGGGAACAGATCGCGCGGATCGCGCACGACACCGGGCAGCTCATCGGCGTACGGAAGGAGTTGACGGAGGCGGACGTCGAACTGGACGAGCGGTACCACGCGGGGACGTACGGCGTTCCGGACGAGGCCACCCTGGCGGCGATGCGGCTCGCGGCCCGCACCGAGGGGATGGTCACGGACCCCGTGTACGAGGGGAAGTCGATGGCGGGGATGGTCGACCTGGTGTCCCGGGGCGAGATCGACCGGGACTCGACCGTCCTCTACGCCCACCTGGGCGGACAGCCGGCGCTGAACGCCTACAGCGCGCTGTTCTCGTAGCCGCCGGCCGGACGGGTCGGCGGCCCAGGGCGCGGAAGCCGCACGCACCGGGCGCCCCCTGCCTGCGGTGGGGGGCGCCCCGGAGATCGTGCCGTGCGGACTACAGGGCCTGGGCGCCCGGCTTGACCATGTTGCGGACCGTGCGGGCCTTGACGAAGTCGCCCATGGCGGTCATCTCCCACTCGCCGGAGAACTGCTTGATCAGCTTGGCCATCAGCACGCCCGTCTGCGCCTCGGCGCCGGTGAGGTCGAAGCGGACCAGCTCCTCGCCGGTCGCCGCGTCCAGCAGACGGCAGTAGGCCTTGGCGACCTCGGTGAACTTCTGGCCGGAGAAGGAGTTGACCGTGAAGACCAGCCCGGTGACCTCCTGCGGGAGCCGGCCGAGGTCGACGACGATCACCTCGTCGTCACCGCCGCCCTCTCCGGTGAGGTTGTCGCCGGAGTGCTTGATCGCGCCGTTCACGATGGACAGCTTGCCGAAGTAGCAGCTGTCGATGTGGTTGCGCTGCGGACCGTACGCGATGACCGACGCGTCCAGGTCGATGTCCTTGCCGCGGAACGCCGGCTCCCAGCCGAGACCCATCTTGACCTGGGAGAGCAGCGGGCGGCCGCCCTTGACGAGGGAGACGGTCTGGTTCTTCTGGAGGCTGACCCGGCCCTTGTCGAGGTTGATCTTCCCGGCGCCGGGAGCGGGCTGCGGGGCCGGCGGGGCCGGAGGTGCGGCGGGGACCGGGGGCGCGGCGACGCGCGGGTCCGCGGGCGGGGGCGGCGGGGCCTGGACGGTGGGCTGCGGCGGGGCGGCCGGGGCCGCGGCGGGCGCCGGTTCCTCCACGGTGACGCCGAAGTCGGTGGCGATGCCGGCGAGCCCGTTGGCATACCCCTGGCCCACGGCGCGGGCCTTCCAGGCGCCGTTGCGGAGGTAGACCTCCACGATCACCAGTGCCGTCTCGCTGCCGAGCTGCGGCGGGGTGAAGGTGGCCAGGACGCTGTTGTCGTCCGCGTTGCGGATGGTGGCCGTCGGCTCGATGCCCTGGAAGGTCTGGCCCGCGGCGTCCGGGCTGGCGGTGACGACGATCTTCTCGATGCCCGGCGGGACGGCGGCGGTGTCGACGACGATCGCGTCGGGGGCCGTGCCGCCGCCCGAGCGGTAGGTCACACCCGGGCCGGCGGGCTGGTTGTAGAAGATGAAGTCGTCGTCGGAGCGCACCTTGCCGTCGGCGGTGAGCAGCAGGCTCGACACGTCGAGCCGCACGGGGGCGGCGACGTCCACCGTCACGCGGGCGGCGGACAGAGGGATGTTCGAGCCTGGGGTCATAGCTGTCATGCCCGGTGAACGAGCGAGGGCGTTTTACCGTTCCCTTACCGTGGGCCAATTGGCGGCCCCGGGTTTTCCGCCCCGGCCGCTCCCGCCGCCCCCGCCGCCCCGGCCGCTCCCGCCGCCCCGGCCGCTCCCGCCGCCCCGGCCGCTCCCGCCGCCCCGGCCGCCCCCGCCGCCCCCGCGCCCCCCGGAGGGCTGCTCCTACGGCACCACCACGATCTTGCGGCCCACGCCCGCCGCGAACTGCTCCAGCGCCTGCGGGTAACGGTCCAGGGGGATGCGGTCGCTGATGAAGATCTCGGGGTCCAGGACCCCGCCCGCGAACAGCTCCGCCGCGCGCTCGAAGCTGTGCAGCACCGCCATCGAGCCGGTGATGGTGATCTCCTGGTTGTAGATGCGGTACGGGTCGATCGTCACGCGCGTCGCGTAGTCGGCGACGCCGAACTGCAGGAACGTACCCGCCTTCGCCACCCGCTCCAGCCCGTCCTGGATGGCCGCCGCGTTGCCCGTCGCGTCCACCACCACGTCCCACCCCCGCGGCCGCTCCAGCTCGTCCGCGTTCGCGGCCGTGTCGGAGGCGCCCAGTCGCTGCGCCGTCTCCAGCCGTGCCGGGTTCACGTCCACGACGTCCACGCTCGCCGCCCCCGTGCGCTTGGCGAGCTCCAGCATCATCAGCCCCATCGTCCCGGAGCCGTAGACCAGGACGTGGGCGCCCAGCCGGGACCGCAGGACGTCGTAGCCGCGTACCGCGCACGACAGCGGTTCCACCAGCGCCGCGTCCTGGGTGCGCACGTGCTCCGGCAGCTTCACGCAGTTCGCCACCGGCGCCAGCGCGTACTGCGCGGCGCCCCCGGCCGTCGTGACGCCGATCGCCGCCCACCGCTCGCAGAGGTTGTTGTGACCCGTACGGCAGTACCGGCACTCGTGGCAGTACAGCGACGGATCCACCGCCACCCGGTCGCCGACCGCGACCTCCGTGACCTGGGCGCCCACGCCGACCACCGCGCCGGCGAACTCGTGCCCGGGCACGATCGGCAGCTTCGGCGCGAACTCGCCCTGGAGGATGTGCAGATCCGTCCCGCACAGTCCGCACGCGGCGACCTCGACGACGACGTCGCGGGGACCCGGCGTCGGGTCGGGGACCTCGGTGACGACGGCACGGCCCACGGACTCGATGACGGCGGCCTTCATTTCACGGCTCCCAAGGACAGGCCCTGGACCAGTTTGTCCTGGGCGGCGAACCCCGCGGCGAGCACCGGCAGGGAGATGACGAGCGACGCGGCGCACACCTTCGCCAGGAACAGGCCCTGGCTGGTGATGAAGCCGGTCAGGAAGACGGGGGCGGTCTCGGCGACCACTCCGGTGAGGACCCGGGCGAACAGCAGCTCGTTCCAGCTGAAGATGAAGCAGATCAGGGCCGTCGCCGCGATGCCGGGCAGGGCGATGGGGGCCACCACGCGCGCGAGGATGGTCGGCAGCCGTGCCCCGTCCACCCGCGCCGCCTCGATGATCGCCACCGGCACCTCGGCCAGGAACGACTGCATCATCCACACCGCGATCGGCAGGTTCATGGAGGTGTAGAGGATGACCAGCAGCCAGATGTTGTCGAGCATCCCCGCGTTCTTCGCGAAGAGGTAGATCGGCAGCAGGCCCGCCACCACGGGCAGCATCTTCGTCGACAGGAAGAAGAACAGGACGTCCGTCCACTTCTTCACCGGACGGATCGACAGCGCGTAGGCCGCCGGGAGGGCGAGGAGCAGGACGAACAGCGTCGACGCCACCGACGCCACCGCCGAGTTGACCAGCGCCGGCCAGGGGCTCGCGCCGCCGCCCGTGCCGAAGAACTCGCGGTAACCGTCGAGGGTCAGGGCGGCCCCGAACGACGGCGGATTGGTCGCCGCGTCCTGCTCGGAGTGGAAGGACGTCAGGACCATCCACGCGACCGGCAGGAAGAAGACGAGTCCGGCCAGCCAGGCGACCAGGCCGAGGCCCGCCCCCCTGCGGCGCTGCCGGTCGTTTCGGTCGCCTCCACGGACACGTACGGCGATGCTGCTCATGCGCGGGACACCTCCTCGCGGAACAGGGACGACACCACGCGCAGGGCGAAGGTCGCGATGATGATCGAGCCGATGACCACCAGGACGCCCGCGGCCGAGGCGAGGCCGTTCTCGTGGGCCTGGTAGAAGCTCTGGTAGACGGTGTAGGGGAGGTTGGCGGTGCCCAGGCCGCCGGACGTGATCGTGAAGACCGCGTCGAAGTTCTGGACGATGTAGATGGAGCCGAGGAGCGCGCCCAGTTCCAGGTAGCGCCGCAGGTGCGGAAGCGTCAGGTGGCGGAAGACCTGCCAGTCGTTCGCGCCGTCCACCCGCGCGGCCTCGAGCTGCTCGTGGTCCCTGCTCTGCAGGCCGGCCAGCAGGATCAGCATCATGAACGGTGTCCACTGCCACACGAGCGATGCCTCGACCGCCAGCAGCGGGGTGCTGGAGATCCAGTCCGGCTGTGGGCCGCCCACATAGTGCAACAACCCGTTGAGCAGGCCGTATTCGGGGTTGTACAGCACATGCTTCCAGAGCAGGGCCGCTGCCACCGGGACCACCAGGAAGGGGGCGATCAGCAGGGTGCGGACCAGGCCCCGGCCGCGGAACCTGCGGTCCAGGAGCAGTGCCAGGGCCAGGCCCAGGAGCAGGCTGACCAGGACGACCGCCGCCGTCAGCAGCACCGTCGTCCAGACCGAGTGGCGCAGGTCCGCGTCGGTCAGCACCTGTCGGTAGTTGTCGACGCCGGTGAAGCGGCGGGCCTGGGGATAGAGGGCGTTCCAGTCGAAGAACGAGATGACCAGCGTCGCCACGAACGGGAGCTGGGTCACGACGATCATGAAGACCAGGGCGGGCAGGAGCGGGGCGCGGGTGGCCCAGGCGCGCAGCCGGGCGGGGGGCCGGCGCAGGGTGCGGGCGGGTGTGGTGGCCAACGGAGCCGTTGTCGTCGCGGTCATCGTCCCTCGTACTCCTTCGCGATCCGCTCGGCGAGCTGCTGGGACTTCTTCAGGGCCGACTCGACGGACTGGCGTCCGGCGATGGCCGCGCTGATCTCCTGCGAGACCCTGGTGCCGAGATCGGTGAACTCGGGAATGCCGACGAACTGGATGCCGGGCGCGGGGCGCGGCTGCACCCCCGGGTCGTTGGGCCGAGCGCCCTCGATGGCCTCCTTGGTCATCTCCTGGAAGGCGCCGGCCTCCGCGCGGTAGGCGGCGTTCGTGTACGTCGACGCGCGCTTGCCGGCCGGCACGTTCGACCAGCCGATCTGGTCACCGACCAGCTGCTCGTACTGCTTGCCGGACGCCCAGGAGACGAACTTCCAGGCCTTGTCGGGATTGCGGGACGCCTTCTGGATGCCCCACGCCCAGGTGTAGAGCCAGCCCGAGGAGTCCGTCTTCTCGACGGGTGCGGGGGCGTAGCCGAGCTTGCCCTTGACCGGGGACTTGTCCGCCTCCAGTGAACCGGCGGCGGATGTGGCGTCGTACCACATGGCGACCTTGCCCTGGGTGAGGTTGTTGAGGCACTCGGCGAAGCCGGACTGGGGGGCGCCGGACTCGCCGTGGTCGCGGACGAGGTCGACGTAGAACGTGACCGCCTTCTTCCACTCGGGGGAGTCGAGCCGTGCCTTCCAGTCCTTGTCGAACCAGGTGCCGCCGAAGGTGTTCACGACCGTGGTGAGCGGTGCCATGACCTCGCCCCAGCCCGGCAGTCCGCGCAGACAGATGCCCTTCATGCCCGGCTCGGCCCCGTCGACCTTCGCGGCGAGGTCGGCGACCTGGGTCCAGGTGGGGTGTGCGGGCATCGTCAGGCCCTTCGCGGCGAACACGTCCTTGCGGTACATCAGGAAGGACGACTCGCCGTAGAAGGGCTGGCCGTAGAGCTTGCCGTCGTCGCCAGTCAGCGACTGGCGCATCGGCTTGAGGACGTCCTGTTCGTCGTACGACGAGTCGCCCGCCACGTAGGTGGTCATCTCGCGCAGCCAGCTGTTGCGGGCGTAGATCGGTATCTCGTAGTTGGACAGGGTGGCGACGTCGTACTGCCCCGCCTGGTTGGCGAAGTCCTGGCTGATCTTGTCGCGGACGTCGTTCTCGGGCAGGACGGTGAAGTTGACCCTGATGCCGGTCTCTTTGGTGAAGTGGGCGGCGGTGAGCTTCTGCAGCTCGGTCATCTGGGGGTTGTTGACCATCAGGACGTTGATCGAGTCGCCGCCCGATCCGGCCCCGCCGGCCCCGACCCAGCAGCCGGAGAGCAGCGGGGCGAGCAGCGTCCCTGCGGCGGCCATGGCGAGCGTGGCTCGCGGCCTCCGTCGGCTCTGGGTTCGCATGGATCGCTCCTGGACGTAGGGAAATTGCGGAGAATTCGTGAGATAAGGGGCATGGGTGGACGGAGAAGTGCCCCTCGACGTGGGTGAGTCGGTGTGCGGGAGTCGGAGTGGGGGAGTCGGAGTCGCTTGTTCAGACGCGGATGACCTGCGGTCCCAGCAGTGAGTACCGATGGGCCTCGGCCGAGGGCAGCAGCGTGCTCGTGACGATCGTCTCCAGCGTGCCGACCTCGGCGAACCGGCAGAAGCTGACCGCGCCGAACTTGGTGTGCACACCCGCGAACACGGTGCGCCGGGAAGCACGGACCGCCTGCGCCTTGACCTCGCTGACCGCGGGGTCGGGGGTGGTCAGGCCGTGCTCGCGGGAGATGCCGTTGGCGCCGATGTACGCCAGGTCGATGACGAAGCCGGCCAGCATCTTCGTCGTCCAGTGGTCGACGGTCGCCAGGGTGCCGGAGCGGACCCGGCCGCCGAGCAGCAGCACCGAGACGCCGTCCGCCTCGGCGAGCGCGCCCGCGACCGGAAGGGACGCGGTGACCACGGTCAGCGGCCGGTCCCTCGGCAGTGCCTCGGCGATGAGCTGCGGGGTGAAGCCCTCGTCGACGAAGACCGTCTCGGCGTCGCCGAGCAGTTCGGCCGCGGCGGCCGCGATCCGGCGTTTCTCCGGCACGTGGCTGGTGGACCGGAAGGCGAGCGTCGTCTCGAAGCCGGCGCTCTCCACGGGATAGGCGCCGCCGTGGGTGCGGCGGACCAGTCCGTGGTCCTCCAGCGCGCGCAGATCCCGCCGTACGGTCTCCTTGGCCACGCCCAGTTCTGCGGCGAGCGCGGCGACGTCGACCGACCCGGTGTGCCGCGCGGCCCGCACGATCTCGCGCTGGCGCTCTTCCGCCGTCCTGGTGTTCATGGCCGCCACCCGCTTCCGTGCCTGTCCTGTTCCGCGCCTGCCTGCCCGTTCGGGCCCGGTGCGGCCCATGGGGGAAGTTCTACAGCGGGTGGGAGGCACTGACCAGGTCTGTTGCAGGCCCGATACTGCCCGGGTGGGTCCGTTTCGGCCGGGCGTGTGCCCGTCGCGGACCTGCGAGGCTGCCGGACGGCGGGTGGGAACGGGCAGGACGGATGCCCGAACACGGCGGCGGGCGGGCCCGTTCGGTGCCCGCCCGCCGTGTGCGTGTGCTTCCGCGAGTCAGTACGGCCAGATCGGCGGGTCGCTCACGAAGTGGCCGCCCAGGTGGGCGTGGGCCACGTTGTCCGGGTCGAGCTCACCCTGCTCGGCGATGAGTTTCGCGGCGTACGGCTCGGAGTCGTCCTGCGGCTCGTAGCCGAGCGCCCGCGCGGTGGTCAGGTCCCACCACAGCCGTGTGTTGGCGGAGGAGCCGTAGACGACGGTGTGGCCGACGTTCTCGGCGGTGAGGGCCGCGTGGAACAGACGGGCGCCGTCGGGAGGGCTCATCCACAGCGACAGCATGCGCACGCTGGTCGGTTCGGGGAAGCAGGAGCCGATGCGCACGGAGACGGTCTCCAGGCCGTGCTTGTCCCAGTAGAACTGCGCCAGGTCCTCGCCGAAGGACTTGGACAGGCCGTAGAAGGTGTCGGGCCGGCGCGGGGTGTCGATCGGGATCAGCGCGTCCGGGTCGAGCGGTGTCTCGCCCTGCGGGCGGGGGGTGAATCCCACCGCGTGGTTGGAGGACGCGAAGACGATGCGTCCGATCCCTTCCTCGCGGGCCGCCTCGTACAGGTTGTAGGTCCCCTCGATGTTCGCCTTGAGGATCTTCTCGAAGGAGGCTTCCAGGGAGATGCCCGCGAGGTGGATGATCGCGTCGACGCCCCGGACGGCCTCGCGTACGGCGTCCTTGTCGGCGAGGTCCGCGGTGATCGCGTCCGGTTCGCCGTGGATCGGGCGCAGGTCGAGCAGGCGCAGTTCGTAACCGAAGGCCGGGAGCAGGTTCTGCATCAGGGAGCCGAGCCCCCCGGCGGCGCCGGTGAGCAGAACGGTGCGGGGAGCGGGCATCCTCGGTTCTCCTTGGTTCGACGGCCGCATGCTCAGCTCATTCATGCGTGGACGGTATTCACATGCGTGGACAAGCTAAGGATCTCGTGTCCCGCCCGTCAAGTGGGCCGCAGACCTGCGAAATCTACTCTTCGGTTGCCCTTTTGGGCGCTTGACCCGCCCATATGGGGCTCCTTAGGGTGGGTGCGTTCATAAATGTAGACGTTGATCAGAAGAACGCACGCGTCTGTTCGCACGCACACGCCTGTCCCAGGGAGAGCCCGTGACGCCAGCCCCGCTCGCCGCTCGACTCAGCGCCCCCGGCGGGCCGCTGTTCTTCCCCGTCACCGCCTACGGCCCCGACGGCTCCGTCGACCTCGACGTCTACCGTGCGCATGTGCGCCGCGGTGTCGACGCCGGGGCCGCCGCCGTCTTCGCGTGCTGCGGCACCGGGGAGTTCCACGCGCTCGCGCCGGAGGAGTTCGAGGCCTGCGTACGGGCGGCCGTCGAGGAGACCGCGGGGCGGGTGCCGGTCGTCGCGGGCGCCGGTTACGGCACCGCGCTCGCCGTGCGGTTCGCGCGGCTCGCCGAGGCGGCCGGTGCGGACGGGCTGCTCGCCATGCCGCCGTACCTGGTCGTCGCCGGTCAGGAGGGGCTGCTGCGGCACTACCGGGAGGTGGCCGCGGCGACCGCCCTGCCCGTCGTCGTCTACCAGCGCGACAACGCCGTCTTCACCCCGCCGACCGTCGTCGAGCTCGCGCGCACCGAGGGGATCATCGGGTTCAAGGACGGCCTCGGCGACCTCGACCTCATGCAGCGGATCATCAGCGCCGTACGCACCGAAGTCCCCGGCGAATTCCTCTACTTCAACGGGCTGCCCACCGCCGAACAGACCCAGCTCGCCTACCGGGCCCTCGGCATCACCCTCTACTCCTCCGCCGTGTTCTGCTTCGCCCCGGAGATCGCCCTCGCGTTCTACACGGCGCTCGGCTCCGGCGACGACGGCACCGCGCACCGGCTCCTGGACGGCTTCTACCGGCCCTTCGTCGAACTCCGCGCCCAGGGCCGGGGTTACGCCGTCGCCCTCGTCAAGGCCGGGGTACGGCTGCGCGGACTCGACGTGGGGGAGGTGCGGCCCCCGCTGCACGAACCGAGCGAGGATCATGTCAAGCAACTCGCGCAGGTGATCGAACGCGGGTACGCCCTGATCGAGGAGGACAAGTGAAGGCGTCGGCGTTCGTCTACCCCTGGGACGTCAACGGGGACCCGGCGGCGCCGGGGCGCATCGCGGCCCTGGGCGTGGAACAGGTGACGCTCGCCGCCGCCTACCACTCCACGCGCGCGCTCACCCCCCGCCACCCGCGCCACCGCATCGTCACCGCCGAGCACGCCGCCGTGCTCTACCCGGCCGGCGACCGCTGGGAGGGCCGTGCCCTGCGCCCCTACCCGGCGGGCGACTGGGCTCCGGGGGACGCGTTCGGGGAGGCCGCCGACGCGCTCGCGGACGCCGGCCTGGAGGTGCACACCTGGGTCGTCCTCGCGCACAACTCCCGCCTGGGCGCCGAGCGTCCGGACACCTCGGTCGTCAACGCCTACGGCGACCGCTACCCCTGGGCCCCCTGCATCGCCCAGCCCGCCACGCGTGCGTACCTGGTCGACCTGGCGGCCGAGGCGGCGGTGCGGCCCGGGGCGCGCGGCACCGAACTGGAGTCCCTCGGCTGGTACGGGCTCCAGCACCTGCACGCCCACGACAAGACCGGCGGGGTCGGCCTCGGGGACGCCGGGCAGTACCTGATGGCGCTGTGCTTCTGCCCGGCCTGCCGGGAGGGGTACGGCCGGCAGGGCGGCCTGGACGCCGACGCGCTGGCGGCCGCCGTACGGGCCGCGCTGACGCCGGTCTGGCAGGGCGTGCCCTCCGACGGCGGATGGGCCGGCGTCGAGAAGCTCCTCGGTGAGACCATCGCCAACGCCACGCGCGCGTGGCGCGAGGAAACCGCCCGCACGCTTCAGGAGACGGCCGTCGCCGCGGTCCGGTCGGCCGCCGCCGAAGGCTTCCAGGTGCTGTTGCACGCCGACCCCGTGTCGTACCACGTCGGGGCCAATCCGGGCGTCGACCCCGCGCACATCCTGTCCGTCGCGGACGGCGTGGTCGTGCCGTGCGCGGGTGGCCCCGGTCCGCTCACCCCCTTCGCGGAGCGACGGGCGGAGGGCGCCGTCCTCGCCGCCAACTTCACCGTGGTCTCGGGCATGGGCGGCAGTCCGTACACCCTCGCCGCGGACGCCGCCCTCGCACGCGAACGCGGGGCGACCGAACTACGGCTGTATCACGCCGGGTTGGCGTCGGACGGTGACCTGTCGGTGGTCCGGGAGGCACTCGCCGGGCGCTGAGCCAGGAGGGCGGTCGTCGAGAGGAGCGCCAGGCCCAGCAGGACCGACAGCAGCCGGTGGTCGACCAGTTCGACCAGGGCGGCCCCGGCCGCCAGACCGAGCACGTTCGGCGCGAACAGCAGCGTGTGGGCGGTGGCGGCCGCACGGCCCAGCAGCGGCCCCGGCGTCTCCCGCTGTACGGCCGTCAGCGCGGCGATCAGTACGCACGGCAGGCCGAGGCCGATCGCCGCGCTGCCCGCCAGCACCACCGGGTCGGACGACACCGCCCGCGCCCCCGCCGCGACCGCCGTCAGGGCGATCCCGCACGCGGCGAACCGGCGCTCGCCCAGGCGGCGCAGGGCGGGACCGGAGAGCAGCCCGACCGTCACGGAACCGGCGCCCTGGACGGCGTACAGGACACCGGCGTACGCGGCACTGTGCCCGAGGCCGTCGACCACGGCGTAGGTCAGCGTGCCGTTGACGCCGGCGCACAGCATCGTCGTACCGCCCGCCAGGAGCAGCGGACGCAGCCCGGGGCGGGCCCGCAGGTGCCGCAGGCCCTCGGCCGTCCGCGTCCGCAGGCCGTCCCCGGGCGGCGCCGGCCTGCTCTCGCGGACACGGAGAGCGGTGTACAGGCCCGTGGCGACGACGAAGGTGGCCGCGTCCAGCAGGGCGACGCACGCGCCTCCGTACGCCGCGTAGAGGCCCGCACCCGCCAGTGGTGCCACGAGTTTCACGCCCTCGGCGGCCGTCGTCCGCAGCCCGTTGTAGTCGCCCAGCAGCGCCGGGTCGACGGCGGTGGCGACAAGGGCCGACTCGGCCGCGTCGTGGACGACACCCGCCGCGCCGTACGTGAACAGGAAGGCGTACAGCAGCCACAGGCGGTCGGGGGAGCCGACGGCGAGGAGGGTGGGCAGCAGTGCCGCCAGGAGCAGGTTCAGGCCGATCAGCAGCGGCTTGCGGCGGACCCGGTCGGCGAGCGTGCCCAGCACCGGGCCGGCCAGGGTGGGCGCCCACATGGCGAGCAGGCACAGCGAGGCCAGCCCGTCCGATCCGGTGAGCTCCCTGACCCACACGCCCGACACCAGCCACAGCGCGGACGTGCCGAAACCGGACACCACCACACCCGCCAGATACAGCCCCGCATTGCGGTCGCGCAGCACGCGCGCCCCGGTCCATCGTGTCGTCATGCCTGGTCATCGTGGGTCTAAGGACCGCGTGACGGCATCGGGCAGGTGCCGTAGAAAGCACGCCCGCACCGACCGATGAGTTTCGCGGCTCCGGCCGGTCCACCCCACGGAAACGAAAAGGTGAGGAGCAGCGGATGACCGACAACACCTTCGACCTCGGACCGCAGGCGCGGATCGTGGCCCGGCTCGCGGACGGCGTGGACGAGGAGCGGCTCGCGGACCGGACGCCGTGCCCGGACTACGCGGTACGCAACCTGCTGGGACACCTGGCGGGCCTGTCCGTCGCCTTCCGCGACGCCGCCCGCAAGGACCTGGGTGTCACCACCGGTACGCCGCCGGGGGCCAGCGTGCCGGACATCGCCTCCGGCTGGCGCGAGGAACTGTCCAAGGCGCTCGACGAACTCGCCGACGCGTGGCGCGACCCGGCCGCCTGGACCGGCATGACCCGGGCCGGCGGAGTGGACCTGCCCGGCGCGGTCGCCGCTGCCGTCGTCGCCGACGAGCTGGTGGTCCACGGCTGGGACCTGGCCCGGGCCACCGGCCAGGCCTACGACCCCGACCCGGCCGCACTGCGGGCGGCGTACGGCTTCCTCCACGCGGCGGCCGAGGACCCGACCCGCGGTGGTGGCATCTTCGGGCCCGTGGTGCCCGTCCGGGCCGACGCCCCGCTGCTGGACCGGGCGCTCGGACTGAGCGGACGCAATCCCGGCTGGACGCCGTAGGGGTGACGGGAAGGCGGGGAGCGTACGGCACACGTACGCTCCCCGCCTCTTTCGTGTCGCGGCGGCCCACCCATCCGGGATGACCGCGAATCGCCCGGATCGAGGCGTCCCACTGGTCGGCAACCTCAACTTCCTTTGTCGGAAGCATTGACGAAACACGGGCCCCCTCCTACCTTCAAGCCGTCGTACTTCGTACGTCATATATGAGACGCGATACGTGAGATCCGATACGCGAGATCCGAGAGGCGCGCATGACCTCTGTGCCCACGCCGATCCCCTCCCGCACGCAGTTCGTGCTGGAAGGGATCAAACACCGCATCCTCACCGGACAGCTGACCCCTGGTCAGGCCCTGGTCGAGACCGAGCTCGCCGCGCAGTTCGGGGTGTCCAAGACCCCGGTGCGGGAGGCGCTCAAGACCCTGGCCGGCACCGGGCTCGTCGTGATGAACCAGTACAAGGGCGTCACGGTGCGCATGGTGGACGCGGACATGGCGCGCGAGGTCTACGACGTGCGGCTGCTCCTGGAGCCCCAGGCGCTGAAGCGCGCCGTCCGGCGCGGAGCCTCCCTCGACGCGGCGCGCTCCGCGCTGACCCGGGCCGACGACGCCACCGACACCGCCGAACGTTCCCTCGCCAACCGGGAGTTCCACCGCGCCCTGTACCTGCCGTGCGGCAACCCGCTGCTCGGCCGGATGCTCGACGAGGTCCGTGACCAGGCGGCCCTCGTGTCCGCCGTCGCCTGGGCCGCCTCACCCTCCTGGGAGCGGGAGGCCGGCGAGCACCGCGAGATCCTGCGGCTCGCCCTGGCCGGCGACGCGGACGGCGCGGCGAACGCCCTTCACGCGCACATCGCGTCGTTCGTGCAGCGGGCCTTCCCCGGGGCCGGCGAAGAGGAAGGGCAGGAATGAGCAGCGTGACCTTCGAGACCCAGCGGACGGCGCTGGCCGACGTGGTGGCGATCCCGGTGACCCCGTTCGCCGAGGACGGCTCCGTCGACCAGGTCGCCCACCGGGCCCTGCTGCGTCGTCTGCTCGACGGCGGGGTCAGGACCCTGACCCCCAACGGCAACACCGGCGAGTTCTACGCCCTCACCCCCCAGGAGCGGCAGCTCGTCACCGAGCTGACGATCGAGGAGACCGGCGGGCGGGCCGTGATCCTCGTCGGGGTCGGTCACGACGTGCCCACCGCCGTCGCCTCCGCACGGCACGCCCGTGACCACGGCGCCGCCATGGTCATGGTCCACCAGCCGGTCCACCCTTACGTCTCCCAGCGCGGCTGGGTCGACTACCACCGGGCCATCGCCGAGGCCGTGCCCGAGCTGGGCGTCGTCCCGTACATCCGCAACGCCCAGCTCACCGGCGCCCGCCTCGCCGAACTCGCCGACACCTGCCCCAACGTCATCGGCGTGAAGTACGCCGTCCCGGACGCGTCCCGGTTCGCCGCCTTCGCCCGGGACGCGGGCCTGGACCGCTTCGTGTGGGTGGCCGGCCTCGCCGAGCCGTACGCCCCCTCGTACTTCTCCGCCGGCGCCACCGGATTCACCTCGGGGCTGGTGAACGTCGCCCCGGCCGTCTCCCTGAACATGATCGAGGCGCTGCGGGCCGGTGACTACCCGGGCGCCATGAAGGTCTGGGAGCAGATCCGCCGCTTCGAGGAACTGCGCGCCGCCAACGGCTCCGCGAACAACGTCACCGTCGTCAAGGAGGCCCTCGCCTCCCTGGGGCTGTGCCGCCGCGACGTCCGCCCGCCGAGCAGGCAGCTGCCCGAGGACGAGCGCGCCGAGGTCGCCGCCATCGCCTCCGGGTGGTCCATATGAACCGGCCCGCCGGCACCAAGCGCCCGGAGGAGCTCAGGAGCCACCAGTGGTACGGCACCGAGGGACTGCGGTCCTTCAGCCACCGGGCCCGCACCCGCCAGCTCGGCTACCTGCCCGAGGAGCACCTCGGCAAGCCCGTCATCGCGATCCTCAACACCTGGTCCGACATCAACCCCTGCCACGTC
This sequence comes from Streptomyces sp. NBC_00289, assembly GCF_041435115.1. NCBI lineage: Bacteria > Bacillati > Actinomycetota > Actinomycetes > Kitasatosporales > Streptomycetaceae > Streptomyces > Streptomyces sp. NBC_00289. The sequence goes on from NZ_CP108046.1 coordinate 7,692,003, forward strand.
CATCTGCGCGACCGCGCCCAGGCCGTGAAGCGGGGCGTCTGGCAGGCCGGGGGTTTCCCGCTGGAGTTCCCGGTCTCCACACTCAGCGAGACCTTCCAGAAGCCGACCCCCATGCTCTACCGCAACATGCTCGCGATGGAGACCGAGGAACTGCTGCGGTCCTATCCGGTCGACGGGGCCGTCCTGATGGGCGGCTGCGACAAGTCGACCCCGGCGCTCCTGATGGGCGCGGCCAGTGTCGACCTGCCGACCGTCTTCGTGCCCGCCGGGCCCATGCTGCCGGGTCACTGGCGGGGCGAGACCCTCGGCTCGGGCACCGACATGTGGAAGTACTGGGACGACAAGCGGGCCGGTCTCATCGGCGACTGCGAGATGACCGAGCTGGAGAGCGGCCTCGCGCGCTCGCCCGGGCACTGCATGACGATGGGAACGGCGTCCACGCTGACGGCCGCGGCCGAGGCGCTGGGGGTGACGGTCCCCGGGGCGTCGAGCATCCCGGCCGTCGACTCCGGGCACGACCGGATGGCCGCCGCGTCGGGCCTGCGCATCGTCGAACTCGTCCATCAAGGCCGGACGTTGAACGACATCCTCACCCGCGACGCCTTCGAGGACGCGGTGACGACCGTCCTCGGCCTCGGCGGCTCCACCAACGCCGTCATCCACCTCATCGCCATGGCCGGACGGGCCGGCGTCCGGCTCACCCTGGACGACTTCGACCGCGTCGCCCGCACGGTCCCGGTGCTGGCCAACGTGCGCCCCGGCGGCCGGACGCACCTCATGGAGGACTTCCACTTCGCGGGCGGCCTGCCCGGCTTCCTGTCCCGCATCACGGACCTGCTCCACCTGGACCGGCCGACGGTCTCGTACGACACCCTGCGCGAGCAGCTCGCCGGCGCCCAGGTGCACAACGACGACGTCATCCGGCACCGGGACAACCCGGTGGCCGGCGAGGGCGGGGTCGCCGTCCTGCGCGGCAACCTGTGTCCGGACGGCGCGGTCATCAAGCACATCGCGGCCGAACCGCACCTGCTCAAGCACACCGGCCCCGCGGTCGTCTTCGACGACTACCGGACGATGCAGCGCACCATCAACGACCCGGACCTGGGCATCACCGCGGACAGCGTGCTGGTGCTGCGCAACGCCGGCCCCAAGGGCGGCCCGGGCATGCCCGAGTACGGCATGCTGCCGATCCCCGACCACCTGCTCAAGCAGGGGGTGCGGGACATGGTGCGGATCTCCGACGCCCGGATGAGCGGCACGAGTTACGGCACCTGCGTGCTGCACGTGGCGCCCGAGTCGTACGTCGGAGGACCGCTCGCCCTGGTCCGGAGCGGGGACTCGATCACCCTCGACGTCGAGGCGCGAACCCTCCATCTCCACGTGGACGACGCGGAGCTGGAGCGCCGGAGGGCGGAGTGGACACCGCCGCCCGTCCGGTACGAGCGCGGCTACGGCGCGCTCTACAACGAACAGATCACCCAGGCGAACACCGGCTGCGACTTCGAGTTCCTGGCCCGCCCGGGCACGGTGCAGGACCCGTACGCGGGCTGAACCACGGGCCCGTCGAGGCCCATCAGGACCACCAGCACCGCCAGGACCACCCGCACCGCCAGAACGGCCAAGAACCAACCGCGCGACAAGAGAAAGCGCTTCCCCGCACGACGTACCAGAACGGAGAACTGTCATGGCCCAAGCCGCAGCCGTGGCGAAACCGCCCGCGCCACCCCGGCGACGCCGTGCCTCCGCCACGCCGCGCAGGCTCCCGTACCTGCTGATCGCCCCGGCGGCCCTGCTCATGCTGGGCTTCATCGCCTACCCGGTCATCAGCGTCTTCTACTACAGCCTGCAGAACTACAACCCCACCAAACCGTGGCGCAACGGCTACGCGGGCCTCGACAACTTCGTCCACGCCTTCACCGACGACCCGCAGTTCTGGGGCACGCTGACCTTCAGCGCCAAATGGGTGATCGTCGAGGTGGGACTGCAACTGCTGTTCGGCCTGGCGCTGGCCCTCATCGTCAACCAGACCTTCGTGGGCCGTTCGCTCGGCCGCGCGCTGGTCTTCTCCCCGTGGGCCGTCTCCGGCGTGCTGACCTCCGCCATCTGGGTACTGCTGTACAACTCCCAGACAGGCGTGACCCGTTACCTCGCGGACATGGGCATCGGCCAGTACGGCACCAGCTGGCTGTCGGACACCTCGACCGTGTTCCCGGCCGCGATCGTCGCCGACCTGTGGCGCGGTGTCCCCTTCTTCGCGATCCTCATCCTCGCCGACCTCCAGTCCGTGTCGAAGGACCTGTACGAGGCCGCCGAGGTCGACGGGGCGAGCCGGCTCAAGCAGTTCTGGCACATCACGCTGCCGCACCTGAAGGACGCCATCGTCCTGTCCACACTGCTGCGGGCGGTCTGGGAGTTCAACAACGTCGACCTGCTCTACACGCTCACCGGCGGCGGACCGGCCGGCGAGACGACCACGCTCCCGCTCTACATCGCCAACACCAGCGTCGACGCCCACAACTTCGGCTACGCGTCCGCCCTGACCACGGTCGCGTTCGTGATCCTGCTCTTCTGCTCGATGGTCTATCTGCGGCTGAGCAAGTTCGGAGGCGAGAAGTGATCACCACGGAGGCCACCAAGGTCGCGCCCGCCCCCGAGCGGGTGCCCGCCGCCCCCGACCAGCGCCCGCGCCGTGGCCGCCGGGCCTGGGACGAGGCCCCCCGCTGGCAGATCTACCTGCCGCTGGGCATCTACCTCGTCTTCACGCTGATCCCGTTCTACTGGATCCTGCTCTTCGCGCTGCGCCCGGCCGGCTCGACCTCACTGGTGCCCTGGCCGGTCACCTTCGACCACTTCGAGAAGGTGTGGACGGAACGGGCCTTCGGCACCTACTTCCAGAACAGCGTGCTGGTGGGCGTCGCCACCCTGTTCCTGACCACGGTCGTCGCCCTGGCCGGCGGCTACGCGCTCGCCCGGTTCGACTTCAAGGTCAAGCGGGCCTTCATGCTGGCCCTGCTGTGCACCCAGTTCGTGCCGGGCGCGCTCCTCCTGGTGCCGCTCTTCGAGATCTTCGCCAACCTCCAGATGATCAACTCGCTGGCCAGCGTGGTGATCGCCGAGACGGTCTTCCAGCTGCCGCTGTCGATCATCCTGATCAGCGGCTTCATCAAGAACGTGCCGTACACGCTGGAGGAGGCCGCCTGGGTCGACGGCTGCAACCGCCTCACCGGCTTCCGCATCGTCGTCCTGCCGCTGCTGCGGCCCGGCCTGATCGCGGTCGGCTCCTTCGCCTTCGTGCACGCCTGGAACCACTTCCTGTTCGCCCTGATGTTCCTCAGCGACCAGGGCAAGCAGACCATCCCGGTCGGCCTCAACACGCTGATGAGCGCGGACAGCGTCGACCTGGGCGCCCTGGCCGCGGGCGGCATCATCGCGGCCGTGCCCGTGGTGCTGGTGTTCGCCTTCATCCAGAAGTGGCTGATCACCGGCTTCAGCGCGGGGGCGGTGAAGGGATGACCAGAGCCGCCCGCGATCCCCGCACCCGCCCGCTCGGGAGCGTGCCTACCCTGCTCGGAAAGATCGACGGCGCCGATGCGGCCGACCGGAAGGCGGCGCGCGGCGCGGGCGCGGGGAGGATCCCATGACGAACAACGCACTGCCCGTCGTGCTCGCGGGCGCGCGCGGCCACGGCCGCTGGCACCTCGACAACATCCGCCGGCTCCAGGACAAGGGGATCGTCGAACTCGCCGGGATCTGCGAGCTCACCCCGCTCACCCCGGCCGAGCTCCCCGACGGCCTCGGCACGCCTGAGCAGTCCGCCGACTTCGGTGGTCTCCTGGACTCCACCGGTGCCCGGATCGCGGTGATCTGCACCCCGATCCCCACGCACACCGACCTGGCCCTGACGGCCGCGGGCCGGGGCGTCCACCTGCTGCTGGAGAAGCCGCCCGCGCCCTCGTACGCCGAGTTCCGCCGGATGGCCGACGGGGTCGCCGAGGCCGGTGTCGCCTGCCAGATCGGCTTCCAGTCGCTGGGCTCGCACGCCGTGCCCGCGATCCGGAAGCTGATCGCGGAGGGCGCGATCGGCGAGGTGGTCGGGATCGGCGGCGCCGGAGCGTGGGCGCGTGCGGAGGAGTACTACCGGCGTGCGCCGTGGGCGGGCCGGCGCAGGATGAACGGGGCCGACGTGATCGACGGGGTGCTGACCAACCCGCTCGCGCACGCCGTCGCCACCGCTTTGGCCCTCGGCGACTCCCCGCACGCGGAGGACGTCACCCGGATCGAGACCGAGCTGCTGCGCGCCAACGACATCGAGTCCGACGACACCTCGTGCGTCCGCGTCACCACCGCCGGGGGCCGGCCGATCACGGTCGCCGCGACCCTGTGCGCCGAGGACCCCGACGAGCCGTACGTCGTCGTCCACGGCACCAGCGGCCGGATCACCTTCTGGTACAAGCAGGACCGCGTGCTGCTCCAGCGGGCCGACCACGGCCCCGAGGAGTCCGAGTACGGCCGCACCGACCTGCTGGAGAACCTCGTCGAGCACCTCACCGACGGGACCGGGCTGCTGGTCGCCCCGGACTCGACCGGCGCGTTCATGAAGGTCGTCGAGGCCATCCGGCTCTCCCCCGACCCGGCCCCGCTGCCACGCGACGCCTGGCACCTGCTGGCCGACGAGAACCGCCGGGTGGTGCCCGGCATCGACGGGCTCGTCGCGGCCGCCGCCGACACCCTGGCCCTGTACTCGGAGCTCGGCGCCCCCTGGGCGGCGAGCGCGGAATCACTTCCCAAAGAGGTGAGCACCTGATGACGACCACCGACTCGCCGGTCCTGCGCATCGCGGGCCGCCCCGTCTGCCGTTACGTCACCCGGCCCGAACTGCCGGCCCGGCTCTCCCCGCGCCCGTACCTGCACCCGGTCACCACCCTGTCCGGTACGGCGGTCACCGAGCTCAGCCCGGCGGACCACACCCACCACCTCGGCGTCGGTGTCGCCGTTCCCGACGTCGAGGGGCACAACTTCTGGGGCGGGCGCACCTACGTCCGCGACCAGGGCCCGACCGAGCTGGACAACCACGGCGCCCAGCGCCACACGGCCTTCCAGCTGCGCGACCCCGACGGCTTCGTCGAGGAACTGCGCTGGGTGGCCGCGGGCGGCGAGCTGCTGCGTGAGCGGCGTACGGTCGCGGCCACCGAACTGACCGACGCCGCCTGGGCGCTGGACTTCACCTTCTCCCTGACCAACGTCACGCCGGACCCGCTGTCCATCGGCAGCCCCGCCACCAACGGACGCCCCGGCGCCGCCTACGGCGGCTTCTTCTGGCGCGCCCGCAAGGAGGACGACACCCCGGACGTGTTCACCGCCGACCGCGAGGGCGAGGAGGAGCTGCACGGCACCCGCGCCGACTGGCTCGCCCTCGCGGGCACCGGCTGGACGCTGGTCTTCGCCGGGGCCACGGAGCAGACCCGGCGGGACCCGTGGTTCGTGCGCACCGCCGAATACCCGGGCGTGGGCTCGTCGCTGGCCCACCGGGAGCGGCTGCCGATCGCCCCCGGTGACACCGTCGTCCGCCGGATCGTCACCGTTGTCGCCGACGGCCGTCTCGACCGGGACGCCGCCGCGGCCCTGGTCCGCAAGGCGGTGAACCAGTGACCGCCGAGCCGGCCGAGGAGACCTACCGCAACCCCGTCCTGAACGCCGACTGGTCCGACCCGGACGTCGTCCGCGTCGGCGACGACTTCTACCTGACCGCCTCCAGCTTCGGCCGCGTCCCCGGGCTGCCCCTGCTGCACTCCCGCGACCTGGTCAACTGGACGCTGATCGGCCATGCGCTCGAACGCCTGGAACCGGCGGCCGAGTTCAGCTTGCCGCGCCACGACTGCGGGGTCTGGGCGCCGTCGTTGCGGCACCACGACGACCGTTTCTGGATCTTCTGGGGCGACCCCGACCAGGGCATCTTCCAGATCAACGCCCCCGAGATCAGGGGCCCCTGGACCCGCCCGCACCTGGTCAAGGAGGGCAAGGGCCTGATCGACCCCTGTCCCCTGTGGGACGAGGAGACCGGCGAGGCCTATCTGGTGCACGCCTGGGCCACATCCCGTGCGGGCGTCAAGAACCGGCTGACCGGCCACCGTATGCACCCGGACGGCACCTCGCTCATGGACGAGGGCAAGGTGATCGTCGAGGGTGACCGCATCCCCGGCTGGTTCACCCTCGAAGGGCCCAAGCTCTACCGGCACGACGGCTGGTTCTGGATCCTGGCTCCCGCCGGGGGAGTGGAGACCGGCTGGCAGGGCGCCTTCCGTTCGCGCGGCTTCTTCGGGCCGTACGAGGAGAAGGTCGTCCTGGAGCAGGGGGACACCGACGTCAACGGACCCCACCAGGGCGGCTGGGTGCGCACCCCGTCCGGTGAGGACTGGTTCGTGCACTTCCAGCAGCGGGGCGCGTACGGCAGGGTCGTGCACCTCCAGCCGATGCGCTGGGACGGCGCGGACGGCTGGCCGGTGCTCGGGGACGACGGCGCCCCCGTGGCCGTGCACCGGCGGCCCGCCCTGCCGCCGCAGCAGGCCGCCGCGCCCGCCACCGACGACGACTTCCCCGGCGGGCGGTACGGCCGCCAGTGGCAGTGGACGGCCAACCCCCAGGCCGGCTGGGCCACCCAGCACTCCGGCGACGGGCTGCGGCTGGCCTGCGTCCGCTCGGCCGGCGCGCACGACCTGCGCACCCTGCCGAACCTGCTCACCCAGCGGCTGCCCGGCATCCCCGCGGCCGTCGAGGTGGACCTGCGGCTGCACAGCGAGGAGCCGGGCGCCCGCGCCGGACTCGCGGTGCTCGGTGACGCGTTCGGCTGGATCGGACTCCAGCGGGGCGCCGACGGCACCGTCCACCTGGTGCACCGCTTCGCCGAACCGGTCGCCGACCGGGAGCGGGACGCCGGTCACCCGTGCCTCGCGCCCGAGGGACGCGCGCGGCTGCGGATCGAGATCGGCGCCGGAGCCCGCTGCCGCTTCTTCCACGACGTCGGCACCGGCCCTCGCCCCTCGGGACCGGTCTTCGCCGCCACCCCCTGGCACTGGGTGGGAGCCCTGCTCGGCCTGTTCGCCCTCGCGCCCGTCGGCCCCGGCCACGCCGGCGCCGCCACGTTCACGCACTTCCGGATCACCCCCCTGTAAGCCACACGACTCGCACGCCTGTTGGGAGCCGCAATGACGCACCTCCGTAGCAAGCGCTTGCCGAAGCCGCGCGAACCCCGCACCACGTCACATCTCCGTTGGATCCAGAAGAAGAGAGCCGATCACATGAAGACCAGCATCCGCAGAAGCAGGCGCGCCGCCATCGCCGTCGCCCTGGGCGCTGCGCTCGCGCTGACCGCCACCGCCTGCGGCGACGACGGCAGCGGCACGGGCGGCGACAAGGGCGCCGAGGGCAGCGGCAAGGGACAGGTCCTCTTCTGGGACAACAACGGCGGTGTCCGCACCGACATCTGGAAGGAGGTCATCGCCGACTTCGAGAAGGCCAACCCGGACATCGAGGTCAAGTACGTCGGCATCGCCTCCACCGAGTACCAGTCCAAGGTCGACACCGCGATCCAGGGCGGCGGTCTGCCGGACGTCGGCGGTGTCGGCGCGGCCATGCTCGCGGGCTTCGCCGCCCAGAAGGTGCTGGACCCGCTGGACGACCGGCTCGCCAAGTCGTCCCTCGACGGCAAGCTCAACGAGGACATGGTCAAGTCGCTGAAGGCGGCCGGCGGCGGTGACGGCACGCTGTACTCGATCCCGACCTCCGCCAACAACGGCGTCCTCTACTACCGGACCGACCTGTTCGAGCAGGCGGGCCTGGACGAGCCGACGACCTGGGACAAGTTCTACGAGGCCGCGGACAAGCTCACCGACGCGGACAAGAACAAGTTCGGCTACACCATCCGCGGTGGCGCCGGCTCGATCGCCCAGGCGCTGGACGCGATGTACGGGCAGTCCGGCATCACGTCGTTCTGGGACGCGAGCGGTGACAAGACCACCGTCAACGACCCGAAGAACGTGGCGGCGCTGGAGAAGTACGCCGCTCTCTACAAGAAGGACACCCCGTCCGCCGACCTCAACAACGACTTCACCAAGATGGTCGCCCAGTGGGACTCCGGCACCATCGGCATGCTGAACCACAACCTGGGTTCCTACCAGGACCACGTGAAGGCGCTCGGCGCCGACAGGTTCCGGGGCATCCCGCAGCCGGTCGGCGCCACCGGCAAGCGGGTGCAGGTGTCCAACCCCGTGGACGGGCTCGGGCTGTTCAAGAACTCCAAGAACAAGGGAGCCGCCTGGAAGTTCATCGAGTTCGCCACCTCGCACGCGGAGAGCTCCAAGTTCAACGAGTCGGCCGGGCAGGTCCCGTCGAACAACGACGCGGCCAAGGACGCCTGGATCTCCAAGGCGGAGCCGACCAAGCTGGCCGCCGCCGCGCTGACCGACGGTTCCACGACCATCGTGCAGCTGCCGTACTACCTGCCGGACTGGAACACCATCTCCAAGGCCGACAACGAGCCGAACTTCCAGAAGGTCCTGCTCGGCAAGATGAGCGCGAAGGACTTCCTGGACACGGTGGCCGACCAGCTGAACGCGGCGCAGGCCGAGTGGAAGCAGCGCGGCTAACTCCGCCGGTCGGTGCCGTACGCGGTCGGTCCGGGGTGGTGAGGTCGTGCTCGATCCCCGGACCGGCCGTGGCCCGGCGCGCCCACGCGGCGCGGCCGAACACGCCCACAGCCCCGCCTCCGAAGAACCCATCTCCCTGTTGAGAGGTGCACTTCCCGTGTCCCTTACCCGTAGACAGGTCACCGGCGCGGCTCTCGCCGCCCTCCCCCTCGCCCTCGGCGCCGTCGGTACCGCGCAGGCCTCCGGGCGCCGCCGCACCCTCTACATCGCCGGTGATTCCACCGCCGCCCAGAAGTACGCCGACGCCGCGCCGGAGACCGGATGGGGGATGGCGCTGCCGTTCTTCCTGCACCGGGACCGGCCCGTCGCCAACCACGCGGTGAACGGGCGCAGTTCGAAGAGCTTCGTCGACGAGGGCCGGCTCGACGTCGTCCTCGACGCGATCCGCCCGGGTGACCTCCTGCTCATCCAGTTCGCGCACAACGACGAGAAGACCACCGACCCGGTCCGCTACACCGAGCCCTGGACGACGTACCAGGACTACCTGCGGCAGTACGTCGACGGCGCACGGGCCCGGGGCGCCCGACCGGTGCTCGCCACCCCCGTCGAGCGGCGGCGGTTCGACGCGGACGGCAACGCCGCGCCGAGCCACGGCGACTACCCGGCGGCGATGCGCGCGCTCGCCGGGCAGGAGCGCGTGGCGCTGCTCGACATCCAGGCCCTGTCGCTCGCGCTGTGGCAGAAGCTCGGCGTCGAGGAGACGAAGAAGTACTTCAACTGGACGGCGACCGAGCAGGACAACACGCACTTCAACCCGCCGGGCGCGATCGCCGTGGCCCGGCTCGTCGTGCGGGAGCTGCTGCGCACGCGGGTGCTCGCGCCGCGCGAGGTGCGCCGGCTCGACGAGGAGATCCCCGAGTCCTGGATCACCTGGCCGCCGGCCACCGCGTGACCCACCACTGACGAACCGGAAAGAGAGAGCCGCACCATGAACACACAGAAATGGCATGGGCATGCCACAGCAGTCCGTGTGGCCGCGTCGATCGGCTGCGCCGCGCTCGTCCTGTCCGTGACCGGCACCGCCGCCCAGGCCAAACCCGGCGACCCCGCCCGGCAGACCCTCGCCGCGAACGACGGCTGGGCCGCGTACGGCACCGGCACCACCGGAGGCGCGGCCGCCGACGCCGCGCACGTGCACACCGTCACCACCTGGGCCGGGTTCAAGGCCGCCCTCGCCGCCGACGGCAGCGCGCCGAAGATCATCAAGGTGAAGGGCACGATCGACGCGGTCTCCGAAGGCTGCGACTCCCTCGCCGCGCCCGGCTACGACTTCGACGACTACCTCGCGACGTACGCCCCGGAGAGCTGGGGCCTGGACACCGACCTGAGCGCCGAGCCCGACGACAGCCCCGAGGGCCTGCGCCGCGTGTCCGCCGCGAACCAGGACCAGACCATCAAGGCCGTCGTCCCCGCCAACACCACCATCATCGGCATCGGGAAGAACGCCGGCTTCAAGGGCGCCAGCCTGCAGATCAAGGCCGTCGACAACGTCATCGTCCGCAACCTGACGTTCGAGAGCCCCGTGGACTGCTTCCCGCAGTGGGACCCCACCGACGGCGACAAGGGCAACTGGAACTCCGAGTACGACACCGCCGTCGTCTACGGCTCCACGCACGTCTGGCTCGACCACAACACCTTCACCGACGGCGGTCACCCCGACAGCGCGGCGCCGACCTACTTCGGCATGCTCTACCAGCAGCACGACGGGGAACTGGACATCGTCCGCGGCGCCGACTACGTCACCGCCTCCTGGAACGCCTTCACCGAGCACGACAAGACGATCCTGATCGGCAACAGCGACAGCGAGTCGACGGCCGCGGGCGACCGGGGCCACCTCAAGGTCACCTTCCACCACAACCTGTTCTCCGGTCTGGTGGAGCGTGCCCCGCGCGTGCGCTTCGGACAGGTCGACTCCTACAACAACCACTTCGTCGCCGACGACTCCTACTCCTACAGCTTCGGCATCGGCAAGGAGTCCCAACTGGTCGCCCAGCACAACGCGTTCACACTGCCGGCCGGGGTCAGCGCGGCCAAGGTGCTGAAGCGGTGGAACGTGTCGCCGGTCACCGCCGACGACAACTACGTCAACGGCACCGCGACCGACCTCATCGCCGTCCACAACGCGCAGATCCCCGGCGAGGTCCTCCAGTCCGGCGCGGGCTGGACGCCCACCCTGCGCACCAAGGTCGACCCCGTGAAGTCCGTTCCCCGGATCGTCGACTGCGGAGCGGGCGCCGGACGCCTGGGCTGATCCCCGTACGACGGCCGGGGCGGCCCGCACCGCATCGCCCCGCCCCGGCCCCCGACCCGCACAGCCGCACCGCGAAGGAGCACCCGCATGCCCTCGCCCCACCCCCGGCTCCCCCTGTCCAGAAGGGGATTCCTGCTCGCGGGCGCCGGCACGGCCGCCGCCCTCGGCCTCGCCGCCAGGCCCGCCCGCGCCGCCACCGGAAGGCGCCCGTTCGGCCGGTACGGCTCACCGGCCGCCCGCCTCACCCCGCAGACCCTGTACGTCGACCCGCACGGACGCGGTGACGTCACCTCCGTCCGGGACGGCGTGGCCGCCGCGACCGGCAGCGGCCGGACCCTGGTCATCGCCCCCGGCATCTACCGGGACACGATCGCCCTCGACGTCACCCGCGCCGAGGCGACCTGGATCGGCGCCTCCGAGGACCCGCGTGACACGGTCATCGTGTACGACAACGCGGCCGGCACCCCCAAGCCCGGCGGCGGCACCTACGGCACCACCGGGTCGGCCACCACCACCGTGCAGGCCGACGGCTTCACCGCCCGCTGGATCACCTTCGCCAACGACTGGCTGCGCGCCGACCACCCCGACATCACCGGCACCCAGGCCGTCGCCGTCAAGGTGCAGGGCGACCGCGGCGCCTTCCACCACTGCCGCTTCCTCGGCCACCAGGACACCCTGTACGCCGACTCCATGGCCCTCGGCACGTTCGCCCGCCAGTACTACGCGCACTGCTACGTCGAAGGAGACGTCGACTTCGTCTTCGGCCGGGCGACGGCGGTGTACGACAACTGCCACTTCCACACCCTCGACCGCACCGACCTGGCGGGCGCCCCCTACGGCTTCGTCTTCGCGCCCTCGACGGCCGGCGCCAACCCGCGCGGCTACCTGGTGACCCGGAGCCGTGTCTCCGGCGAAGCCCCCGACGCCTTCTACAAACTGGCCCGCCCCTGGGTGCCCAGCTCCGACACCACCGCCCACCCGTCGCTCACCGTCCGGGACACCCACCTCGGCCCCGGTGTCGACCCGGTCGCGCCCTACACCAACATGTCGGACGCCTTCCCCTGGCAGAGCCAGCGCTTCGCCGAGTACCGCAACACCGGTCCGGGAGCCAGGATCACGGTTCCCGGCAACCGCCCCCAACTCACCGCCGAACAGGCCCGTTCGGCGACCCGCGCCACCTACCTGGGGGACTGGGCGCCCTGGAAGGAGGAGTGCTGACATGCGCAGACGCGCCCTGCTGGCAGGCATCGCCGGCGCCCTGGCCGTCACCGGCACGACCCCCGCCCTCGCCTCCGGCCGCCGTGTCCTGCACGTCCGCCCCGGGGACTCCCTCCAGGCGGCCGTGGACCGCGTCGACGGCCCCGGCCAGACGATCGTCGTACACCCGGGGACCTACCGGGAGATCGTCAGCGTCCCCGCCACGGCGGGTGAGCTGACCCTGCGCGGGGCCGGCCGCGACCCGCGGGACACGGTCATCGTGTACGACAACGCCAACGGCACACCCAGGCCCGACGGCAGCGGCACCTACGGCACGGCGGGCTCCGCCACCTTCACCTCCGCCGCCCCCGGTCTCACCGTCCGCGACCTCACCCTCGCCAACGACTGGCTGCGCGCCGACCACCCCGAGATCACCGGCACACAGGCGGTGGCGGCCCATACGTACGGCGACCGCACCCACTTCGACAACGTGCGGCTGCTGGCCCACCAGGACACCCTCTTCACCGAGACGACGGCGCTGGACGCCTTCGACCGGCAGTACTTCCACCGCTGCTACATCGAGGGTGACGTCGACTTCGTCTTCGGGCGGGCGACCGCCGTCTTCGAGTCGTGCCACTTCCACACGCTGCGACGGGACGTGGCCTTCACCCCCAAGGGCATGGTCTTCGCCCCTTCCACGGCCCGTGCCAACCCCTACGGTCTCCTCGCCGTCCGAAGCCGGATCACCTCCGGCGCGGAGGACGGGGCGTACAAGATCGCCCGGCCGTGGGTGCCGTCGTACGAGACGACCGCCTGGCCCTCACTGGTCGTGCGGGACACCTGGATCGGCCCCGGCATCGACGCGGTCGCCCCGTACACGAACATGCGGGACGCCTACCCCTGGCAGACCATGCGCTTCCACGAACACGCCAACTCCGGTCCGGGCGCGGTCACCACGGTGCCGGAGAACCGGCCGCGGCTGACCGCCGAGGAGGCCGCCCGGCACACCCGGCGGACCTATCTGCGGGACTGGAGGCCGTATGAGCGGCCATGACCAGGTGGGACGGCGGGCGTTCGTGGTCGGCGCCGGGGCGGCGCTGCTGACCGCGCAGGCCGCCGGAGCCCAGGCCGAGGCGGCGGTCGTCGACGGTCCGCTGCCCGACTTCCACCCCGCCCTCAAGGCGGAGCTGACCTTCCCGCTCGCCTGGGGCAGGTCCCCGGTGCGCGACGTCCGCGCCTGGCGCCGCGCCGTCCGCGCCACCGTCGAGGAGCACCTGCTCGTCCCCCGGACCTTCCCCCTGAAAGACCTTCCCCCTGAACGACGGAAAGGACCCGCACTCCATGTCTCGTCGTACCGCTCTCGCGGCCGTCGCCGCCCTCACCCTGGGCGCCGGCCTCGCCGTGCTCCCCACCCAGGCGCAGGCCGCCACCGTGGTCGTCAGCACCACCACGGACCTGTCGAACGCCCTCAAGAACGCCACCGCCGGCACCGTCATCCAGGTCCGCGGCGGCACCTACTACCCGACGGCCACCCTCCAGTCCACGGCCAACGGCAGCTCCTCCGCGCCGGTCACGCTCACCGCGTACGGCTCGGAGACCGTGAAGATCGACGGCTCGTCGCTGCCCGACGGCGACTGGATCTTCAAGCTGACCGCCGACTACTGGAACGTCTCCGGCATCACCTTCCAGAACTCCCCGGACAGCGCGGTCGTCTGCCAGTCCTGCACCGGCACCAACTGGAACAACGTCAAGACCATCAACGGCGGCGACTCCGGCTTCACCCTCACCGGGGACGGGACCGTGAACAACACGGTCAGGAACCTCGACTCCTACGGCCACTACGACGCCGCCAACCACGGCGAGAACGCCGACGGCGTCGCCGTGAAGTTCGGCTCCGGCACCGGCAACCTCATCACCGGAGCGCGCCTCTACAACAACTCGGACGACGGGATCGACTTCTGGTCCTTCTCCTCGCCCGTCACCGTCGAGCACACCTGGTCCTTCGGCAACGGCGCCAACCGCTGGTCCGACTCGGCCTTCGCGGGTGACGGCAACGGCTACAAACTCGGCGGCGACGGCGAGGTGGTCGCCCACGTCGTCAACAACTCGGCCGCCTGGGGCAACGCCGGCAACGGCTTCACCGAGAACTCCAACACCGGCACGCTCGTCATCAACCGCACCACCGCCTACGCCAACAGCAAGTGGGGCTACTACTTCGCCACCAGCTCCGCCAAGCTCGGCAAGAACCTCGCCGTAAGCAGCGGCAGCGGCTCGGTCAGCAAGGGTTCGAAGGTCACCTCGTCCGGCAACAACTGGGACTCCGGGATCTCCCCGCCGGCCTTCAGGTCGACGGACGCGTCGAGCACGTACAACGCCCGCGCGTCCGACGGCTCCCTGCCGGCGACGACCTTCCTGACGACCGGCAGCACCACCATCGGGGCCACCATGAACTGACCAGGCCCACCCGGCACCCGGCCGCTTGACCCGATTTTTGCCTGTGCGCGAGGTCTCGATCAGGCAACGGGTCTCGCGTCCGGCGGGGTGACGCGCGTAGAACACCTGTCATGCATAAGCCACTACGTATCGCGGCGATCGCCGCAGCGTGTGCCGTCGCCGGTGCCGCCCTGTACGGCACCGGTGCCGCCACGGCCGGCCAGTCCACGGCCAACTCCACCCACGAGCCCTACAACATCGGGCTCCTGGTGAAGGACATCGACACCTACTACGGCACCACGCCCGACGCCGCCGGCGTGTACCAGGCGTCCCCGGACAGCCCGTACGCCAAGGACCTCGCGCGACTCGACAAGGCCGCGCGCACCTACATCGACCAGGCGGCCCGCAAGGCCCACCACAAGCGCGAGAAGCCCGCGGTCGTCTTCGACATCGACGACACGCTGCTGCTCAGTCTCGACTACGAGAAGCGCTACAACTACACGTACAACCCGACCACGTGGGCCGACTACGTGAACAAGGCCGACCGTCCGGCCGTCTTCGGCAGCCCGGAGCTCGTGCGCTACGCCGAGTCCAAGGGCGTCGAGGTCTTCTACAACTCGGGTCTGAGCGAGGCGCAGCGGTCCGCCGCCGTCGAGAACCTGAAGAAGATCGGCGCCGATGTGAACCTCGACGCCGACCACGTCTTCCTCAAGGACAAGGCGAACCCGCCGTCCTACCTGAGCGCCTGCGCCACCCCCGGCACCTGGAACTGCACGACCGTGCAGTACAAGGCCGGCACCCGCAAGCACATCGAGCAGGACCTCGGGTACGAGATCGTCGCCAACTTCGGCGACCAGTACTCCGACCTCGACGGCGGCTACGCCGACCGGACGTACAAGCTGCCGAACCCGACGTACTTCGTCAGCTAGTGCCCCGACAGGCAACGTTCGCCCCGTCGCGCAAACGTTGCCTGCCGCGGCACCGGGCTCACCGCGAGCGCACGGGTGCGACCGACTCCAGCGTCGGCACCACCGGTTCGATGGTGCCGTCGGCCGCGAACTCCAGGCGGTCGACGGTGGTCTCGCGGTGCGTGCCGTCACCACCCGGCTTCCCGGGCCCGTTGAGGGCGAACCGGTGGTAGACGACGTACCAGTCGTCGGTGCCGGGCGTGTTCACCACCGAGTGGTGGCCGGTGCCGAGGATGCCGTACTCGGGGCGCTTGGACAGGATCGTCCCCCGCTCGGTCCACGGGCCGAGCGGGGACGGGCCGGTCGCGTAGGCGACGTGGTAGTTCTCGCTGCGGGTGTCGTCCTCGGACCACATGAAGTAGTACGTGCCCTTGCGCTTGATCACGAAGGATCCCTCGCGGAAGTCGTCCGGGGTGATGTCCTTCACCTTCGCGGCGTCGTACGAGGTCATGTCGTCGTTCAGCGGCACCACGTACCCGTGCCCGTTGCCCCAGTAGAGATACGACGTCCCGTCGTCGTCCGTGAAGACGGCCGGGTCGATCATCTGGCCGCTCAGCGAACCGCCCTTCGCCACCAGGGGCTTGCCCAGCGCGTCCTTGAAGGGGCCGGCGGGGGAGTCGGCCACCGCCACGCCGATCTGCTGTTCGGCGCAGAAGTAGAAGTAGTACTTACCGTCGCGCTCGGCGATCGCCGGCGCCCAGGCGTTCCTGTCGGCCCAGCTCACGTCCGGACCCAGGTCGAGGACGACGCCGTGGCCCTTCCAGTGGACCAGGTCCTTCGAGGAGTAGGCCTTGAACCGCGTCCCGCTCCAGCCCTGGAAGCCGTCCGTCGTCGGGTAGATCCAGTACTCGCCGTTCAGGTGGTGCACGTCCGGGTCGGCGTTGAGGCCGGGCAGGACGGGACTTCGGGTCACCGCCGCCTCGACCGTCCAAGTGCGCTTCGTACCGTCCGCGGCCGTGACGGTGTACGTCCGCGGTGTGCGGAAGTCCCGCCGCGTACCGGACTTGGGGCTCACGGTCGCGCCTTCGCCCACGTGAATCCTCGGAGCGAGGCCGCGCCGGTCGGCGCCGGGCTCCATCGGCAGCACCACCTTCGACGCGGCCTCCGTGACGATCGCGTACCCCCGCTGCCCCTGGGCCGTCGCGTCCACGACCGACGTGGGAGTGGCGGGATACGCGGCGAGCAGCCGGTCGTACTCCTTCTGCGTCACCGGCAGCACGGTGCCGTGTCGCGGGCTGGCGGGCAGTTGGTAGTCCGTGGACGGGGTCCACTCGCCCGAGTCGAGGTCGGTGGTCTCGAAGGGGACGTAGCCGCGGCCGCCGTACTCGTCGATGAACAGGTACCACTTCTTCTCGGTGTTCGACCTGAACACCGTCGGCCCCTCGCCCCGCTCCATCGCGCCGCTGCCGACGCAGTCCGCGACGAGGTCGTACGTGGTGGAGGTCAGGCTCGTCGACTTCTCCCCGGTGATGAACTTGGCGCAGGGCGAGCTGGAGGTGGGGTCCCGCTCGTCCTTGGTGTAGCGGTAGTAGGTGTCCCTGTACTTCACGACCGTCGAGTCGATGACCGAGTAGCCGGGATCGTCCCAGACCTTGGGCGCGCCGAAGGTGCGGAAGTCCTTCGTGGTCGCGTACATCATCCTGTTGTACGTCGAGCCCGTGTGGCCGGGGTCGTCGTCGGCGTACAGCTTCGACGCCCAGAAGACGACGTACTCACCGAGCGACTCGTCCCAGTACGCCTCCGGCGCCCAGGTGTTGCCCGCGCTGTCCGGGGCGACCTTCACCATGCGCCGGTCGGTCCAGTGGACCAGGTCGGTGGACTCCCAGATCATGATTGACTTGCTGCCGTGCCGCTGGACGTCGTCCCAACTGCCGCTGCTGTTGCGGTACATCCTCAGGTCGGTGGCGATCAGGTAGAAGGTGTCGCCCTTCGGTGAGCGGATCACGAAGGGATCGCGCAGCCCCTTCTCCCCGATGGTCGACGTCAGGACCGGCTTGCCGGCGTTCAGCTCCCGCCAGTGCAATGGGTCGTTGTCGCGGCTGAGGGCGTAGCGGATCTGTTCGCCGTCGGCGGTGCCCTCGCCGGTGAAGTAGGCGAAGAGGTAGCCGGCGTACCGGGGGTGTTTCACGGGCGGGGCTCCTGAGTGCGCGGTGCCGGACGGGGCGGCGAGCAGGGTGAGGAGGAGGGCGAGACAGGCGAGGAGCGCGGCTCGTAGGCGCATGGGCGGTCCTGTCGGAGTGTGGGGGTTTCTGTTGAGTGGTGCGCCCTCGGAGTCTCGCCAGCGGGCAACGAGACGTCAATCGATGAGAGCGGGATGAGAACCGGCGAAAGTTTCGGTCGTTCTCGCTCCGCCCGGGCAACCTCTTCCGGCCGCGGCGGCGACTGGTCTGCGCGGCAACCCCCGGGATGTCTTCCTCACGACGGGGTCCACGGCGATCGGCTCGACCATGGACCGACCCGACGGACCGACCCGTCGGGAGCACCCGCCAACTGGGAACGCCCCCGCCGGTCGTCACCGGCGGGGGCGTCCTGGCCGCCGGTCGAGGGGGGCTCTGACCGGCGCTCTGCCGGCTGAGGGGGGCTCAAGCCGGCAGGTCTGTCGCGTCGGACCAGGTGCCCGTCCTCCGCACTGGTGAAGACGCGGAATGCCCACGTGTGGTTGTTTCTGGTCTCCGATGTTCGATGCGTGATCAGACGTTGCGCAGGGGGAGGGCCCCGCGCTCCATGGTCGCCACCGGCACGGAAAAGGTTGCCGCGCCCCGGGACGTGTCAGGAGTCGCCCTCGTCGTCCGTGTGGGCGGCGAAGTCGCCCGACACGGCGCGCTGTTCGCCGGCCGCCGTGGCCCTGACCGTGTAGCCGTCGTCCTTCGCGTCCCGGCCGCCGCGGTCGTGGTCGTACTGACCGGCGAACACCCACTCGCCCTTCGGGACCGTACGGCCCTCCTTGAGCACCCAGGTGTAGACGAGGAAGCCGTCCCGCTCGCCGACCGTCAGCGTGAAGTCGTCCTCCGGCAGCGAGCGCCAGGCACCGGCGGAGTGGACCCCGCCGGTCTGCGCGACGCTCAACTGGACGGTGAGCGCGGTCAGCTTCCCGGACGCCTTGATCGTGATGTTGCTCTGCGCCCAGAAGTCGTTGCTGTGCGGGTCCACCGAGCCGTCCGACCACAGCGGGCCGTCCTTCTCCCCGTCCGCCGGCGGCAGCAGGCCGGCGGAGGCGGAGGTGGAGGCGGAGGGCGTCCGCGCGGGGGAACCGCTGGACCTCTGCGCCGACGGTGTGCTCGGCGTCGACCGCACCGGCGGAACGGGCGCGCGGCTCGTCGCCTCCGGCGACGGCGGGGGCGTCTGTGTGACCTCGACCGTCTTCTGCGGCGTGGCGTCCTCCTTCACCGCGGAGGCGACCGCGTAGCCGCCGACGGCGAGCATGCCCGCGACCGCGGCCGTGGCGCTCACCACCCGCACCCAGCCCCACACGGGCGGACGGGTGGCCCGGTGGCCGGGGCGGTCGGGCTCGCTCATACCGCGCTCGATCCTGGCCAGGATGCGAGCCCGGTCGGGTTCGTGGCTCTCGGCCGCCTCGTGCAGCCGGGCGCGCAGCTCGCCGGGCACGTCCTGCTGCCTCATCGGTTCCTCCCTCCGCTCTCGTCGCCGCGCCCCATCGCCGCGTGCACCTTCTGCGGCACGCCCTGTGTCCCGAGCAGCCGCTGGAGTTCGGCCATCCCCTTCGACGTCTGGCTCTTCACCGTACCGACCGAGACACCCAGCGTGAGCGCGGTGTCCTTCTCGGAGAGGTCGAAGGCGTGCCGGAGCACGACACAGGCCCGCTTGCGGAACGGCAGCCGGCGCAGCGCGTCCTGGACGTCCACCACGCCCGCCACGTCGGGGTCGTCGGTCCGCTCGTCCCGCTGGGACCAGAACAGGGCGACGCGCCGCCGCTCGCGCACCGCGCTGCGGATCCGGGTGCGGGCCAGGTTCGCGACGACTCCGCGCGCGTACGCCACCGGATGATCGGCCGCGCGCACCCGGTCCCAGCGGTGCCACAGGGCCAGCAGGGCGTCCGCGGCCAGATCGTCGGCGGCGTCCGCCTCGCCGGTCAACATATGGGCCAGGCGCGAGAGTTCGGCGTAGTGGCGCTCGAAGAAGGCGTGGAACTCCACGGAGGCGGCGTCGTCGACGACCGTGCCCACGGGCGACCTCTCTTCGGGCGGCGGGGGCGTCCCGCGAGGCGGACGCCTGTGCGTGTCATGTGAATGACATGTGAGCGTCCGGGGTGGCCGGGACGCGATCGGGAAGCGTAGCAGTGATCGACCGTCCGTTTTCGTACAGGGCATCGAACGCGAAAGCGCGGCACCAGCCCGATTCCGTAACACGGAGAAAACCTGGAACCGGTTCAGCGAGGGAACAATCCAGCCAGCATCCGCGCACCGATCATTCAGGACCCGAGGAGTACCGCCATGTCCAGAACGCAGCAGGTGGCAGACCGGTCAAGTGCCGTGCCACCGGCGGCCAACAGCGTCGACCGATTCTTCAGGATCACCGAGCGGGGCTCCACCTTCGGCCGCGAGATACGCGGCGGCCTGGCCACCTTCTTCACGATGGCCTACATCCTTGTCCTGAATCCCATCATCCTCGGCAGCGCCAAGGACAAGTTCGGCCACCAGCTGGACGCCGTCCAACTGACCACCGCCACCGCCCTGGTGGCCGCGGTCATGACGATCATCATGGGCGTGGGCGGCAACCTGCCCCTCGCGCTCGCCGCCGGCCTCGGACTGAACGCCGTCGTCGCCTTCCAGATCGCCCCGCTGATGAGCTGGGACGACGCGATGGGTCTGATCGTCCTCGAAGGCCTGCTGATCTGCGTGCTCGTGGTCACCGGGCTTCGCGAGGCCGTCATGCACGCCATCCCGCAGGCCCTCAAGCAGGCGATCAGTGTCGGCATCGGCCTGTTCATCGCGTTCATCGGCTTCGTCGACGCCGGATTCGTCAGCCGCATCCCCGACATCGCGAACACCACCGTCCCGGTCCAGCTCGGCGGCACCGGCACCCTCACCGGGTGGCCGGTCCTCGTGTTCTGTCTCGGCGTGCTGCTGACGATCGGACTGCTCGCCCGCAAGGTCAAGGGCGCGATCCTGATCAGCATCGTGACCATGACGGTCCTCGCGATCGTCATCGACTCGATCGCCGACATCAAGTCCTGGGGCCTGACCACCCCGAAGCTCCCCGACGACGTCGTCGCCTCCCCCGACTTCGGGCTCCTCGGCCACTTCAGCGTCTTCGGCGCCTTCTCCGAGACCAGCGCCATCACGGTCGTCCTGCTGGTCTTCACGCTGATCCTGTCGGACTTCTTCGACACCATGGGCACGGTCGTCGGCATCAGCGCCGAGGCGGGTCTGCTGGACGACGAGGGCAAGGTCCCCCACCTCGGCCGGGTGCTGCTCATCGACGGCGCCGCCGCGGTGGCCGGCGGCGCGGCCTCGTCCTCCTCGGCCACCTCCTACATCGAGTCGGCGGCCGGCGTCGGCGAGGGCTCGCGCACCGGCTTCTCCAACCTGGTCACCGGCGGCCTGTTCGGCCTGGCGCTGTTCCTCACCCCGCTGCTGACCATCGTCCCGCTCCAGGCCGCGGCCCCGGCCCTGGTCGCCGTCGGCTTCCTGATGATGACGCAGGTCAAGCACATCGACTGGGACAGGTACGAGATCGCCATCCCGGCGTTCCTGACCATCGCCGTGATGCCGTTCACCTACTCCATCACCAACGGCATCGGTGCCGGCTTCCTCGCCTACGTGGTGATCAAGACGGTCCTCGGCAGGGCCAAGGAGATCCACTGGCTGCTGTGGGGGACCTCCGTGCTGTTCCTGGTGTACTTCGCGATCGACCCGATCGAGCAGATCCTCGGCGCGAAGTAGGCACCCGAGCAGCACGGTTCACCGCGCGACCGGCCACGGATCCCGTGGCCGGTCGCGCGGCGGGCCGTCCGTGGCCGGTCGGGCGGCGGCCTCAGTTCTTCAGCGCCGCCTGCATCATCGCCCTCGCCACCGGAGCCGCCAACCCGTTGCCGCTGACCTCCGACCGGGCCGCGTCCGACTGCTCCACCACGACCGCGACGGCGACCTCCTTGGCGTCGGTCTTCCCGTAGGACGTGAACCAGGCGTACGGGGCCTTGCTGTTGTTCTCGCCGTTCTGAGCCGTGCCGGTCTTGCCGCCCACGGTGACGCCGTCGATCAGCGCGTTCGTGCCCGTGCCCTTCTCGACGACCGTCTGCATCGCCGACTGCAACTGCTCGGCCGTCGAGGAGCTGACGATCTCCCGGGTCTCCGTGCTGTCGTCGTAGTTCTTCAGCACATCGCCGCCGCTGTCGGTGGTCTGGGAGACCATGTGCGGTGAGACCAGCTTGCCGCCGTTGGCAATGGCGGCGGACACCATGGCCATCTGCAGCGGGGTCGCCGTGACGTCGAACTGGCCGATGCCGGTCAGGGCCGTCGACGACCTGTCCATGTCCGACGGGTACACGCTCGCGTACGCCCGCACGGGCACGTCCTGCTTCGTGTCGTTGAAGCCGAACTTCTCCGCCGTCGCCCGCAGTTTGTCCTGGCCCAGGTCGACGGCCATCTTCGCGAAGACGTTGTTGCAGGAGTACCGCAGCGCGGTGCGGATCGAGGCGTTCTCGCAGGGCGCGGACGTGTTCTCGTTGCGCAGCACGGTGGTCGTGCCGGGCAGCGTGTACGGGTCCGGGCTGTCCGTCGCCTTGTCCACCGACGCGTACAGGCCGTCCTCCAGCGCGGCCGCCGCGACCACCAGCTTGAACGTCGAACCCGGCGCGAGCGGTTGCCGCAGCGCGCGGTTGGTCAGCGGCTTGTCCGCGTCCTTGGTGAGCTTCGTCCAGGCGGAACCGGCGGTGTTGGCGTCGGTCAGCGACGAGGGGTCGTACGACGGCGTGGACACGACCGCGAGGATCCTGCCCGTCTTCGGGTCGATGGCGACGGCCGCGCCCTTCTTGTCGCCGAGCGCGTCGTACGCGGCCTTCTGCACGTCCGGGTCGATGGTCGTGATCACGTTGCCCGGGGAGGCGCGCTTGCCGGTGACCGTGTCCATGGCGGTCTTCAGCTGGGTGTCCGTGCCGTCGAGGAGGTTCTGGTAGATGCCCTCCAGCTGGGTCGGCGCGTAAGCCTGCGAGGCGTAGCCGGTGACCGCCGCGTACAGCCTGCCGTCCGTGTAGGTGCGTTTGTAGTCGAGGTCGCTGCCTTTCGTCCGCGCGGAACCGGTGATCGCCTCGCCGGCCACGATGATGTTCCCGAGCGGGTCCGCGTACGTCTCGATCGCGTTGCGCCGGTTGTCCTTGTCGTCCGCGAGCGCCTGGCCGTCGTAGAACTGCACCCAGGTCGCTCTGATCAGCAGAGCGAACACCAGGAGCAGCGTGAAGACGGAGGCGCGCCTGATCGTTTTGTTCATCCCGCTCTGAAGACGAGCGGCCCGGAGCGAATCGTTCCCTTGCGCCCCGTTTTCTCATCGGCTGTTCATGAAGCCCGCCGCACCCGCGGCGGGCTTCGCCGGCTCCGGACGGACGCGGCGGCCGGTCAGTGCTGCAGGGTCAGCACGACCTCGTCGATCTCCTGCCCCCGCGCGTTAGCGAAGCCCTTGGCCTGCGCGGACATCTGGAAGCCGCACTTCTCCAGGACCCGGCGCGAGCCCCCGTTGTCGGCGGCCGCGCGGGCGTACAGCGGGCGTTCCGGCACCTCGGTGATCAGCGCCCGCAGCGCGGCCGTGGCCACCCCGCGCCCCCAGTACGCCCTGTCGACCCAGTACGTGACCTCGCGCTCGCCCGGCACCCCGTACACGGCCGCGCTGCCCACCACGTCGCCGTCGGCCAGGATCGTGCGTGCCACCTCTTTCGACCGGATGCGTTTCCAGAGGGCGTCGAAGGCATCCCGGTCGGCCGGGTTCTCGGCCGTGAAGGCCGCCATCCGCAGCGCCTCCGGATCGTTCATCTGCCGGTAGAAGACCGGCAGGTCGCTGTCGTGGATCTCGCGGAGTACGACCTGCATCCTTCAGAGCCTCCGGGTGGCGAGCGTCAGGCGGTCACGGGCGTCGAACAGTGCGTCCTTCACCATCTGTTCGTGGGCGGGCGTCAGCCGCGCCACCGGGACCGAACAGCTGATGGCGTCACGCGCCGGGGTGCGGTACGGGATGGCCACGCCGAAGCAGCGCAGGCCCAGGGTGTTCTCCTCGCGGTCGACGGCGAAGCCCTGGTCCCGCACCTGGTGGAGCTCCTCGATGAGTTTCTCCCGGTCGGTGATCGTGTTCTCGGTGAGCGCGGGCAGTGTCTCCGGCAGCATCTTGCGGACCTGCTCGTCGGTGCAGGTGCTCAGCAGCGCCTTGCCCAGGGAGGTCGAGTGCGCGGGCAGCCGTCTGCCGACCCGGGTGAACGGACGGAGGTAGTGCTGGGACTGCCGGGTGGCCAGGTAGACCACGTTCGTGCCGTCGAGCCGCGCCAGGTGGATCGTCTCCGTGGTGTCGTCCGACAGCCGGTCCAGTGTCGGCCGGGCCGCCGCGACGACCTCGTCGCCGTCGATGTACGAGGTGCCGACCAGCAGCGCGCGTACGCCGATGCCGTACCGCGTGCCGGTCGCGTCCGTCTCCACCCAGCCCAGCTCCACCAGCGTGCGCAGCAGCATGTACAGGCTGGACTTGGGATAACCGACGGCCTCCTGGACCGCCGCGAGGGAGTGCATTCCGGGGCGGCCGGCGAAGTACTCCAGCAGTTCAACCGTCCGTACCGCGGACTTGACCTGCGCCCCGCCCCCCGTCTCGCCAGCCGACATCGCCCTTGACCCCTTCGTTCGACGGGAAATAGTCTCCGACAGCATATTCATCATCAGAGACGGCGTTCAGCATATCGAACGACCCTGGTGGATGACCCAGTACTGCGGCAATACAGCGGCAAACAACGTGGAGGGACCCCCGGTGGCAGCAGCACCAGTCTGGAGTGTCGACCCCCGAACCGGGAAGCAGCGGGAACAGGTTGCGGTGGAGGCCACGGCCCAGGAGGTGGACACCACCGTCCGTGCCGCGCACGAGGCACGCGGTGCGCTCGTCGACCGCACGGTCCGCTCGGCCTTCCTGCGGACCGCCGCCGACCTGCTCGAGGGGGCCAAGGACCACCTCGTGGAGGCGGCCGACGCCGAGACCGCGCTCGGCCCGGTCCGGCTGACCGGCGAGCTCGCCCGCACCTGCTTCCAGCTGCGGGCCTTCGCGGACATCGTCGACGAGGGCGCCTTCCTGGACGTCGTCATCAACCACCCCGACGACACCGCGACCCCGCCGATCCCCGACCTGCGCCGCTACAAGGTGCCCCTGGGTGTCGTCGCCGTCTACTCGGCCTCCAACTTCCCCTTCGCCTTCTCGGTCGCCGGCGGCGACACCGCGAGCGCGTTCGGCGCCGGCAACCCCGTGGTCGTCAAGGCCCACCCCGACCACCCCGGGCTGTCCGAGCTCGTCGCGTCCGTGCTGCGCCGGGCCGCCGCCGTGCACGGCATCCCCGAGGGCGTCGTGGGTCTCGTGCACGGCTTCGAGGCGGGCATCGAGCTCATCAGGCACCCGCTGGTCGCCGCCGCGGGTTTCACCGGTTCGATCCGCGGCGGGCGGGCCCTGTTCGACGCCGCGGCCGCGCGGCCGGTGCCGATCCCGTTCCACGGCGAGCTGGGGTCCCTGAACCCCGTCGTCGTCACGGAGGCGGCGGCAGCCGAGCGGGCCGAGGCGATCGGCGCCGGTCTGGCCGGGTCCATGACGCTCGGCGTCGGACAGTTCTGTGTGAAGCCCGGGCTCGTCCTGGCGCCGGCGGGCGCGGCGGGTGACCGGCTGGTGAAGTCCCTGACGGACGCCGTCAGCGACACCGACTCCGGGGTCCTCCTGGACCACCGCATGCGCGACAACTTCATCGCCGGCGTCGCCGAGCGTGCCGAACTGCCCGAGGTGGAGACCCCGGTGACCCCGGGCGCGGGCGGCGAGCACACGGTGAGCCCCGGCTTCCTCACGGTCGCGGCCCAGAAGCTGACCAGCGCGGGCTCCTACGACCTGCTCCTGGAGGAGTGCTTCGGGCCGGTCACCGTGGTGGCGCGCTACGAGGACGACGCGGAGGTCCGCGAGGTGCTCTCGCGGCTGCCGGGCAACCTCACGGCGACGGTCCAGCTGTCCGAGGAGGAGGCGGCGGGAGAGGGCCGGGGTGCGGAGATCCTCGCGGAGCTCACGCCGCTGGCGGGCCGGGTCCTGGTGAACGGCTGGCCGACCGGTGTCGCGGTGGCGGCCGCCCAGCACCACGGCGGCCCGTACCCGGCGACGACCTCCACCTCGACCTCCGTCGGCGGTACGGCGATCGAGCGGTGGCTGCGGCCGGTGGCGTACCAGAACGCGCCCCAGGCGCTGCTTCCCGCGGAGCTGCGGGACGACAATCCGCTGGGGCTGCCGCGGCGGTTCAACGGGCGCCTGGAGCGGTAGCGCTCATCGGGGGTGCGGTAGGGGGCGCCGGGGGTGCGGTTGCGTTGCGAGTGCCGGTCCGTCGTGGCTTGTCGCGCAGTGCCCCGCGCCCCTGGGTGTCGCGCAGTTCCCCGCGCCCCCGAGTGGGCGAACTCGACCTGAGAGAATGAGTGGATGGACGTCCGACTTCCCGAACTGCCCTTCCCGCTCCGTACGTACGGACCCGACGGCAACTGGTCGCACGAGGACGGGGTGCTCACCGGGTGGGCCGGCCCACGGCAGGACCGGTTCGTGACGCCCACCGGCGAGGGGCTGGACCCCGCCGCCGACGCGCCGCGGCTGCTCGGTGCCCCCGAAGGGGACTTCCAGCTGATCGCCCGGGTCACGGTCGGGTTCGCCGCGGCCTTCGACGCCGGGGTGCTCTACGTCCACGTCGGCGAGCGGGCGTGGGCCAAGCTCTGCCTGGAGTACTCCCCGGAGGTGCCCACCGTCTGCACGGTGGTCACCCGGGGCCACTCCGACGACGCCAACTCCTTCACCGTGGACGGCAGTTCCGTCTGGCTGCGGATCAGCCGCACCGGCCGCGCCTTCGCCTTCCACGCCTCCCGCGACGGCGAGCGCTGGACCTTCGTCCGCCTCTTCACCCTGGGCACGGAGAAGGAGACCGGCGCGGCCCTGGTCGGCTTCATGACCCAGTCGCCGATGGGGGAGGGATGTGTGGTGACGTACGACCACATCGAGTTCCGCCCGAACTGGCCGAAGGATCTGCGGGACGGCGGCTGACCGGCCGGCCCGGGGAACCGGGCCCGCGGCGGGCACGTCTTCGGCTGCATGATCAGAGCGCATCGGACCGTCGACTCCCTGGTGATCAGGACCGCCCTGCCGGTGGAGGCGGCGGCGGTCGCCGACCTGCATGTGCGGGCCCGGTCGACGTACTACCCGGAGGGTCTCCCCGAGGACGGCACCGACTGGCCCGCCCGGTGGCGCGAGGCCATCGGACGCACCGACGGGCAGGTGCTGTGCGCGGTGCGCGACGCCCGTCTGGTGGGCATCGCCTCGTTCCGGCGTCCGGCGGACGCCCCCGCCGACATGGTCAAACTGTTCCAGTTCCACGTCGACCCCGGCCACTGGCGCACGGGTGTCGGCGCCGCCCTGCACGCTGCCTGCGCCGAGCAGTGGACGGCCGACCGCCGGCGTTTCGCCGAGCTCGACGTCCACGTCGCCAACGAACGGGCCCAGGCCTTCTACGCCCGGCAGGGCTGGCTCCCCGACCCCGCGCATCCGCCCGCCGCCGGTGACCACCACCTGTACCTGCGCTACTCCGTGGGCCGCGCCACGCCGTGACCGGCGAACGGGAGGGGGCCGGCGAACGGCACGGGCCGGCGACCGGGAATGAAGTCGTTCCCTTGAACGTTCATGCCGGAGGGAGCCTCCGTACCCGGACGACCTGGAGAGCCGAACACATGCGCGTCGAGATCTGGAGCGACATCGCCTGTCCCTGGTGCTACGTGGGCAAGGCCCGCTTCGAGAAGGCGCTGGAGGCCTTCCCGCACCGTGACGGCGTCGAGGTGGTGCACCGCTCCTTCGAGCTGGACCCCGGCCGCGCCAAGGACGACATCCAGCCGGTGATCACGATGCTCACCCGGAAGTACGGCATGAGCGACGCGCAGGCCAGGGCGGGCGAGGAGAACCTCGGCGCGCAGGCCGCTGCCGAGGGCCTGGAGTACCGCACCAGCGGCCGCGACCACGGCAACACCTTCGACATGCACCGCCTGCTGCACTTCGCCAGGGAGCGGGGCAGGCAGGACGAGCTGATCCAGATCCTGTACCGGGCGAACTTCGCCGAGGAGCGGTCCGTCTTCACCGAGGGTGCCGAGCGGCTCACGGACCTGGCCGTCGAGGCCGGTCTCGACGCGGACGAGGTCCGCACGGTGCTCGCCGACCCGGCCGCCTACGCCGACGAGGTGCGCGCCGACGAGCGCGAGGCCGCCGAACTGGGCGCCACCGGCGTGCCCTTCTTCGTCCTCGACCGCAAGTACGGCGTCTCCGGCGCTCAGCCCGCCGAGGTCTTCGCCCAGGCGCTGACCCGGGCGTGGGACGACCGCCCGCAGCTGAAGCTGGTCGCGGACGACGACGCCCAGGCCGCCGAGGCCTGCGGCCCGGACGGATGCGCGGTGCCGCAGCCCTGAAAGCCGCGGCGCTGGAACCCGCGGCACCAGAACCCACGGCACGGAAACACGCAGGTCAGCGGGTATCCATAAGCGATCCTTGGTGATATCGCGCAGAAACGCGCAATAGACGGGGGGTCCGGCGGGCGCGACAGTGGTCGTATGGAGACCTTCGAGACCCTCGTCCGTACCGAGTTCGCCGCGAAGAACACCTACCTGAACACCGCGAGCACCGGACTGCTGCCCACCCGCACCGTCGAGGCCATGCGGACCGCCGTGGAAGCGGCCGCCGCGGGGCGGCCGACCGACATGTTCGCGGACGTCGAGGCGACCCGTGCCGCCTTCGGCCGCCTGACCGGGGTGCCCGCCGACCGCGTGGCGGCGGGCGCCTCGGTCGCCGTGTACAGCGGGCTGATCGCCTCCTCCCTGCCCGACGGCGCCGAAGTCCTCACCGCCGACGACGACTTCAGCTCCCTGGTCAACCCGTTCCATGTGCGCCGCGATCTCAAGGTGCGCAGCGTGCCCCTGGAACGGGTCGCCGAGTCGGTACGGCCCGGCACGGCGCTGGTCGCGGTCAGCGCGGCCCAGTCCGCAGACGGCAGGATCGCCGACCTGACCGCGATCCGCACGGCCGCGCGGCAGCACGGTGCGCGTACCTACGTGGACGCCTCACAGGCCGCGGGCTGGCTGGATCTCGACGCGGACGCCTACGACTACGTCGCCTCCGTCGCCTTCAAGTGGCTCATGTGCCCGCGGGGCGTGGCCTTCCTCGTGGTCCCGGAGGATCTCGGCGCACTCACCCCGCTGTTCGCCGGCTGGGTCGCGGGAGAGCGCCCCTGGGACGCCTGTTACGGCCCCATCGAGGAACACGCCCACTCCGCACGGCGGTTCGACGAGAGCCCCGCCCTCTTCTCGTACGCCGGCGCCAGCCGCTCCCTCGCACTGCTGGAGGAGGTCGGTGTGGACGCCGTACGCGCGCACGACCTGGCCCTGGCCGACCGGTTCCGGGCGGGTCTCGCCGGTCTCGGCCACGAGCCGGTCCCCGCCCCCGGCTCGCCGATCGTCTCCGTCCCCGGACTCGGCCGCCGGCAGCCCGAACTGAGCAGGGCGGGCGTGGAGATCTCCGACCGGGCGGGCAACCTGCGGGCGGCCTTCCACCTGTACAACACCCCCGCGGACGTCGACCGGCTGCTGGAGGTCCTGTCCTCCTGATCCACTGGCGCGGCACCGGCCCGGAGGCGGGACGAGCAGCCCGCGCGGGGAACGAGATGCCGTACGGAACGTACGGGAGCGGGCGGCGGCACGGCGTGGGTGTGACACCCGTCCCGCCCGTGACGCCGCCCGGACCGGAACTCACCGGACGGGGGTGAAGTCCCTCGCGCCGATGTACTCGGGGCGCCGCACGGGCGCCGCGAACGGCTCGACGGCCTCGTTCTCCACGCTGTTGAACACGATGAACACGTTGCTGCGCGGGAACGGCGTGAT
This sequence comes from Streptomyces sp. NBC_00289, assembly GCF_041435115.1. Lineage (NCBI taxonomy): Bacteria > Bacillati > Actinomycetota > Actinomycetes > Kitasatosporales > Streptomycetaceae > Streptomyces > Streptomyces sp. NBC_00289. The sequence continues at coordinate 7,721,674 of NZ_CP108046.1, forward strand.
GTTGTCGCCGGAGCCGTGCATGCAGTTGCAGTCGAACCAGGTCGCCGAACCCGCCCTGCCGGTGAACAGCTTGATACCGTGCTCGCCGGCCAGCGCGGTCAGCGCCTCGTCCGACGGGGTGCCCGCGTCCTGCATCTGGAGCGACTGCTTGTAGTTGTCCTTCGGGGTGGCCCCCGCACAGCCGAGGAACGTGCGGTGCGACCCGGGCATGATCATGAGTCCGCCGTTGGTGTCGTGGTTCTCGGTCAGCGCGATCGAGACGGACACGGTCCGCATGTTCGGCAGACCGTCCTCGGCGTGCCAGGTCTCGAAGTCCGAGTGCCAGTAGAAGCCGCTGGCGCCGAAGCCGGGCTTGACGTTGATCCGCGACTGGTGCACGTACACGTCCGAGCCGAGGATCTGTCGGGCCCGCCCGACCACCCGCTCGTCGCGCACGAGTGCGGCGAACACCTCGCTGATCCGGTGTACTTCGAAGACCGAGCGGATCTCCTTGGACTGCGGCTCGATGATCGACCGCTCGTCGGCCCGGATCGCCGGGTCCGTGACGAGCCGCTCCAACTCCCGCCGGTACACGGCGACCTCGTCGTCGGGCAGGAGCTGGTCGACGGCGAGGAAGCCGTCCCGCTCGAAGGCCTGGAGATCGCCGGCCGGGATCGGGCCCGGTGTGTCGGGGGAGCCCCACACGACCGGGTCCTGGCGGGGGACGGACACCTCGGTGGCGCCGCGGCTGGGGTAGAGATCGGTGACGGTGGTGGTGGTCATGGTGATGTCACACCTCCTCGGGTTCGGTGAGCAGGGGGTAGACGCCGTTCGCGTCGTGGTCCTCCCGGCCGGTCACGGGCGGGTTGAACACACAGATGCAGCGGAAGTCCTCCTTGATCCGCATCGTGTGCCGCTCGTGCCCGTCGAGGAGGTACATGGTGCCGGGCGTGATGGTGTACTTCTGCCCGGTCTCGTCGTCGGTGAGTTCGGCCTCGCCCTCGACGCACACGACGGCCTCGATGTGGTTCGCGTACCACATGGACGTCTCCGTACCCGCGTACAGGATCGTCTCGTGCAGCGAGAAGCCGACCCGTTCCTTCGCGAGGACGATGCGTTTGCTCTCCCAGGTGCCGGATTCGGCCCTGACGTGCCGGTCGGTGCCTTCGATCTCCTTGAACGAACGGACGATCACGGTGCTGCGATGCCTCCTCGGCTGGATGGTGTGTCCGGGACGGGCGGTCCGGCCCGGACGTCTGTCGGACGGTCCTGGCCGCCCGGTGGCTCAGGCGGTCTCGCGCACCGCACGGGCGAGGACGCTCATGCCCTCGTCCAGCTCGGCCGGCGAGATGGTGAGCGCCGGGAGCAGCTTGACGACCTCGCTCTCCGGGCCCGACGTCTCGATGAGCAGCCCGAGTTCGAAGGCACGCTGCGCCACCCGGCCGGCCCGTGCCTTGTCGTGGAACTCCAGGCCCCACACGAGCCCGCGCCCCCGGTACTCCTTCACGTCGGCGAGGTTCTCCTCGGTGATGGAGATGAGGGCCTGTTCGACCTGCTCCCCGCGGGTGCGGGTCTGCTTCTCCATCGCGGACCCGTCCGCCCAGTACGTCTCCAGGGCGGCGGTGGCCGTGACGAACGCGGGGTTGTTGCCGCGGAAGGTGCCGTTGTGCTCGCCCGGCTCCCAGATGTCCAGCTCCGGCTTGAACAGGCACAGGGACATGGGCAGCCCGTACCCGCTGATCGACTTGGACACGGTGACGATGTCGGGCACGATCCCGGCCTCCTCGAAGGAGAAGAAGGCCCCGGTGCGGCCGCACCCCATCTGGATGTCGTCGACGATGAGCAGCATGTCCTGGCGCTCGCACAGTCCGGCCAGGGCGCGCAGCCACTCGGCGCGCGCGGCGTTGATGCCGCCCTCGCCCTGCACGGTCTCCACGATGACGGCGGCGGGCTTGTTGAGGCCGGAGCCCTGGTCCTCCAGCAGGCGCTCGAACCAGAGGAAGTCCGGCACCTGCCCGTCGAAGTAGTTGTCGAACGGCATCGGGGTGCCGTGCACCAGCGGGATGCCCGCGCCGGCCCGCTTGAAGGCGTTGCCGGTCACCGCGAGCGAGCCCAGCGACATGCCGTGGAAGGCGTTGGTGAACGACACGATCGCCTCGCGTCCCTTCACCTTCCGCGCCAGCTTGAGCGCCGCCTCCACGGCGTTGGTGCCCGTCGGCCCCGGGAACATGACCTTGTACGGCAGGTCACGCGGCCGCAGCACCAGGTTCTGGAAGGACTCCAGGAAGCCGCGCTTGGCGGTGGTCGACATGTCGAGCCCGTGCGTGACGCCGTCCCGCTCCAGGTAGTCGATCAACGCCCGTTTCAGTACCGGGTTGTTGTGGCCGTAGTTGAGTGAGCCGGCCCCCGCGAAGAAGTCCAGGTACTCGTGGCCGTCCTCGTCGTACATGCGGCTGCCCTGCGCGCGGTCGAAGACGGTGGGCCAGCCGCGGCAGTAGCTGCGCACCTCGGACTCCAGGGTCTCGAAGACGCTGAGGTCGGGCTGGGTGATGGTCACGAAATCGCTCCTCGTCGCGTGGGGGGTCATGCAGAGGGAGTGAGAGAGAGGGGGCCGATGCGGTGAAGCACCTCGGAGTTGTGCGGTCCGTCGGGGAAGGCGTCCGCCTCGAACAGGACCTCGTGCTCGACCCGGGCGCCGTGGCGCTCGGCGAACGAGGCGAACAGGCGCTCGGAGGCGGTGTTGCCGGGCGTGATGGTGGTCTCGACGGTGGTGATCCCGCACTCGACGACGGTCCGCAGGGCCAGCCCGTCCAGCAGCGCGGCGGCGAGCCCGCGCCCGCGGTACGCCGGGTCCACCGCCACCTGCCAGACGAGCAGGGTCCACGGGCGTTCCGGCCGTACGTAGCCGGTGACGAACCCGACCGGCTCGCCGTGCTCGTCACGCGCGACGGCGGAGGTGGCGGCGAAGTCACGGCACCACAGCAGATAGCTGTACGACGAGTTCAGGTCGAGGGTCTTCGAATCCCTTGCTATCCGCCACAGCGCGGCTCCGTCGGCCACCGTCGGGCGGTCGATCTGCAGGTCTGCTTGCGTGGCAGTCATGCGGATTGAATTTACCGATGGGAATTGAAAAATGCATGGCCGGATGGGGTTACTTTCCGGCAGGGCATGTGATATCACGTGGGCGCGGGCGGAGTTATGGGGCGTTTTGATACCCAGATAAGGTGCGATTCGGACGCGCTGTGCAACGCGTCACAGCCGTGTAACCTCCATGAGATCTGCCCGAATCGCGCCTGTTTTCGTTCGCAGAATCTTTGCGTTTAGGACGAAAAAAAGCGGGCAGAAGAACCTGGGAAACTACACGTGAATTAATTCAGGAATTACGCGAGAATTGGGTCCGAATTATCCGTGCATTCGGCTCGGCTTTTGTCGGCCCGTCCCACGTTCGGGGCCGGCGCCCCCGTCATCCCTTACCGCCGGGAACCCTCTGTCGCGGCCCGCAGCGCCGCGTCCACGTCCACGGTCAGCCCCTTTCGGGCCAGCGCGTCGCCGAGCGCCGCCAGGCAGCCCCGCACCACGTCCACGGTGGCGTCGGCCCCGTAGTGGTTGACCCGGATCATCTCCGAGGCCAGCGCGCCGCCGCCCGCGGCCAGCGGCAGGCCGGGATCCGTCTCCAGGGCCCATGCCACCAGTTCCGACGCGTCGGCATCCGACGGCGCCCGCAGGGTCGTGGCGACCGGCGCCGCCTCCGCGTCCCGGCGCACATACGGCTCCAGCCCCCCGCCCAGCGCCCGCGCGCCCGCCCGGGCCGCCGCCGCGGCCGCCGCGTGCCGGTCCATCACCGCCCGCAGGCCCACCTTCTCGATGCGCTCGACGCAGGCCTCCAGTGCCAGCATCTCCAGCTGGGCCGGCGCGTGCGGCAGCGCTGTGCGGCCGGCGTCGGTCCACCGCTCCTTCCAGTCCAGCAGCGAGAGGTACGACCGGCGCGGCGCACCGGGGTTCGCGGCCATCCGTGCCCACGCCCGCCCGCTCACCGACACCGCCGACACACCGGCCGGACCGCCCATCGCCTTCTGCGCCCCGATCACGCACAGGTCCACGCCCCACGCGTCCGTCAGCACCGGCTCGGCCCCGACGGAGGCGACGGCGTCGAGGTAGAACAGCGCACCGTGCCGCCGCACCACCTCGCCGATCTCCGCGACCGGATTGGTGTTTCCGGTCGCCGCCTCCGCGTGCACCAGGGAGACGAAGTCGATCTCCGGGTGCTCGGTGAACGCCTCGCGGATCTGCTCGGCGGTGACCGCGGTGTGGAAGGGCACCGCGAGGTCGATCACGCGCGCGCCGCAGTCGCGCAGCCAGTTCCCGAAGGTCTGCCCGTAGGGGCCGGTGACGACGTTCAACGCCGTGGTGCCCGGTCCGGCCGCGGAGCGGATCGCGCCCTCCAGCGGGAGCAGCGCCTCGCCCTGGGTGATCACGACGTCCTGCTCGGTGCTCAGCAGCCGTGCCACGCGGTCCTCGATCGAGGCGAAGCGCGCGGCGCTCAGCGGGGGCAGGTCGAGGAGGGGGTGGGTCACGGCGGTGCTCTCTTCGCTCGCGGTTGTCGACTGCGGTTGAGGGTAGCCGGAGACTCCCGGGCCCCTTCCGACCGGCGACTTCTTAGGCCGGACGGCCTCGAAGCCATCAGTTTGGTTTGAGGGTCTCAAACTTCTCCTTATAATCGGAACCCACAGTTCCCACACAGGAGGCTCCCCCGTGAACACGATCCCCGGGCGCCGGACCCGCGTCCTGGCCGCCACCACCGCGACGGCCGGGCTGGCGCTCGTGGCCGTCACCGTCTCCGGCTGCACCTCCAGCGGCGACGGCGGCAGCGGCTCGAAGACCGCCGCCGGTGGGGTCGAGCTGGTCAAGGGCGGGCAGCTCACCACCTGCACCCACCTGCCCTACCCGCCCTTCCAGTCGGAGATCGACGGCAAGGTGCAGGGCTTCGACGTCTCCCTGATCGACCTGGTCGCCAAGGACCTGGGCGTGAAGCAGACCGTCCTCGACACGCCGTTCGAGAACTTCAAGACCGGCGCCTTCCTGAACTCCGGTGAGTGCGATCTGGCCGCGGCCGGCATGACCATCACCGAGGAACGCAAGAAGAACGTCGACTTCTCCGACCCGTACTTCGACGCCACCCAGGCCGTCCTGGTCGACCGCAAGAGCGGGATCACCTCCCTCGCCGACGCCAAGGCCAAGAACGCCAAGATCGGCGCCCAGGCGCAGACCACCGGCGAGGAGTACGTCCAGAAGCAGGGCTTCGACCCGGTCTCCTTCGAGTCCTCCGACGCCGTCCTCAACGGCCTGCGCGCCGGCCAGGTCAAGGCCGTCGTCATCGACTACCCGGTCGTCCAGGGCTGGCTGAAGAACAAGGCCAACGCCGACGCCTTCAAGGTCGTGGACAACCTCAACACCGGTGAGCAGTACGGCTTCACGGTGAAGAAGGGCAACACCAAGCTGCTCGCGGCCGTCAACAAGGCGATCACCGAGGCCAAGGCCGACGGCACGTACAAGAAGCTCTACGAGAAGTGGATCGGCCCGTACGACGCCTCCGCCGCCTCCCCCTCGGCGTCCTGACCCATGGCCGACACGGACGCACCGGTCCAGCCGAAGAAGCAGGGACTGACCCGGCGGCAGAAGCGGAGCCTGTCGCGCGGCGCCCAGTACGTGGTCTTCGTCGCCGCGGTGATCGCCTTCGCGGTCTCCGCGGACTGGGGGCGGCTGAAGAACCAGTTCGCGCAGTGGGCCATCGCGAAGCAGATGTTCCCGGACGTCATCACGCTGGCGCTGAAGAACACCGTCCTCTACACCGTGTCCGGCTTCGCCGTCGGCCTGGCCCTCGGCATGCTCGTCGCGCTGATGCGGCTGTCGTCGGTGGGGCCCTACCGCTGGCTCGCCGGGATCTACATCGAGATCTTCCGGGGACTGCCCGCCCTGCTGATCTTCATCTTCATCGGCGTGGCGGTGCCGCTGGCCTTCCCGGGCACGGAGATCGTCGGCGGCACCTACGGCAAGGTCGCCCTCGCGCTCGGCCTGGTGGCGGCCGCCTACATGGCCGAGACGATCCGCGCGGGCATCCAGGCGGTGCCCAAGGGGCAGTTGGAGGCGGCCCGTTCGCTGGGCTTCTCGCCCGGCCGGGCGATGATCTCGATCATCATCCCGCAGGCGTTCCGGATCATCCTCCCGCCGCTCACCAACGAACTCGTCCTGCTCTTCAAGGACTCCTCGCTGGTGCTGTTCCTCGGCGTCACGCTGGAGGAACGCGAACTGTCCAAGTACGGCCGCGACCTGGCCAGTACGACCGCCAACTCCACGCCGATCCTGGTCGCGGGCCTGTGCTACCTGCTGGTCACGATCCCGCTCGGCTTCGTCGTGCGCCGCATGGAGGCCAAGGCCGGGGAGGCCACCAAGTGAGCGGTACCGCAGAGATCCACGTACGCGGCCTGCACAAGTCGTTCGGCGACAACGAGGTGCTGCGCGGCATCGACCTGGAGATCGGCCAGGGCGAGGTCGTCTGCGTCATCGGGCCGTCCGGCTCCGGCAAGTCGACGCTGCTGCGCTGTGTGAACCTCCTGGAGGAACCCACCAAGGGCCAGGTCTTCGTCGGCGGCACCGAACTCACCGACCCGGACGTCGACATCGACGCCGTACGCCGCCGGATCGGCATGGTCTTCCAGCAGTTCAACCTCTTCCCGCACCTGACGGTCACCGAGAACCTCACCCTGCCGCAGCGCCGGGTGCTGCGGCGCGGCAAGGCGGAGGTGGCCAAGGTGGCCGCCGAGAACCTGGAGCGGGTCGGCCTGTCGGAGAAGGCGGACGCCTACCCCGCCTCCCTCTCCGGCGGGCAGCAGCAGCGCGTCGCCATCGCCCGCGCGCTGGCGATGGGCCCCGAGGTGATGCTGTTCGACGAGCCGACCTCCGCGCTCGACCCCGAACTGGTCGGCGACGTCCTCGCCGTGATGCGCAGGCTCGCGCACGAGGGCATGACGATGATGGTCGTCACCCACGAGATGTCCTTCGCCCGTGAGGTCGCCGACCGGGTGGTCTTCATGGACGGCGGGGTGATCGTCGAGGACGGCGCACCCGGCCAGGTCATCGGCGACCCGCGCCACGAACGCACCCGCCACTTCCTCTCCCGCCTCCTCGACCCGGCGATGGCGGAGGTGGAGGAGGAGACCTCGGACCAGGTGGGCGGCCCCGAGAAGTAGCTCACTAAGGTGCGGGGCATGAGCGATGACCTGGTTCTGCACATGAAGGGTCGGGTCCTCGTCGGGCCCGAGGACGTCCGCGACGAGGTGTGGGTCGTCGACGGCCGGATCTCCTACGACCGTCCCGCCGGGACCCGCGACGTCCGGACCGTCGAGGGCTGGGCCCTCCCCGGCCTCGTCGACGCCCACTGCCACGTGGGCCTCGGCGCCCACGGCCCCGTCGACGACGCGACGGCGGAGAAGCAGGCGCTCACCGACCGGGAAGCGGGCACCCTGCTCATCCGCGACGCGGGCTCACCCTCCGACACCCGCTGGACCGACGACCGCGAGGACCTCCCCCGGATCATCCGGGCCGGGCGGCACATCGCCCGCACCCGCCGATACATCCGGGGATACGCGCACGAGATCGAGCCGGACGACCTGGTCGCGTACGTCGCCCGGGAGGCCCGGCGCGGCGACGGCTGGGTCAAGCTGGTGGGCGACTGGATCGACCGGGACCTCGGCGACCTGTCGGCCTGCTGGCCCGCGGACGCCTCGCGGGCGGCGATCGCGGAGGCGCACCGCCTCGGCGCCCGGGTCACCGCGCACTGCTTCGCCGAGGACTCCCTGCGTGACCTGGTCGAGGCCGGCATCGACTGCGTCGAACACGCGACGGGCCTGACGGAGGAACTGATCCCCCTCTTCGTCGAACGCGGCGTCGCCATCGTCCCGACCCTGGTCAACATCGCGACCTTCCCGAAGCTCGCCGACGGCGGCCGGGCCAGGTACCCCCGCTGGTCGGCCCACATCCGGCGGCTCCACGAACGCCGCTACGACACGGTCCGCGCGGCCTTCGACGCCGGCATCCCGGTCTTCGTCGGCACGGACGCGGGCGGCACCCTTCCGCACGGTCTGGTCGCGGCCGAGGTCGCGGAACTGGTCACGGCGGGCATCCCGGCTCAGGAGGCCCTCTCGGCGACGACCTGGGGCGCGCGCGAGTGGCTCGGCCGCCCTGGCCTGGACGAGGGGGCACCGGCCGATCTGGTGGTCTACGAGAGCGACCCGCGGGCCGACGTGCGGGTGCTCGCGGCGCCACGGCGGGTGGTGCTCGACGGGAAGGTCGTGAGCTGAGGGCGGTGGGGCGCGGAGCGCCGAAAAGACCGCGCTGACCGCCCAGTTGGACGGCGTCGACGGGGGCAGGGCGTTCAGCGTGCTGCGCGCCGACGTGGCCGAGGCGAGGGCGACGGTCACCGGCGACCGGGCCGAGGCGTCCACCCGGCTGGCCCATGCCGCGCTCCACGTTCCCGGTCTGCCGCTGCTGTCAGTCGTCGAGATCGGGGCGGTCAGGTCCACGGCGACCTGCGCGGCCGGCCGGACGCCGGTCGCCGCCGCGAACCTGCCGGGCTCTGTGACGGTGCTCGGCAAGAAGGTGACGCTGACCGCGGGCGGCCCGACCGACGTCAGGGTGCCCGGTGTCGGCGAGGTGCGGCTCGACCTGTCGAAGACCGAGACCACCTCGCGTACGGCGGCCGCCACCGTCTCACCGGCGACCCGCACGTCCTGGTCACGGGAGCGAGTGCGGTGGTCGGTGTCGACGGCGACGTGGAGATCCGCTTTCCGGACGGCACCCGGGAGACGGTGCCCCGGATCAGCGATGGGCCAGTGTCACGGCCCGGTCCAGCGCCTGGAGGAACGAGTTGACCGTGGTCCGGTCCCGGACCGCAAGCCGCAGCCAGTCCTCGCCCAGTCCCGGGAAGGTGTCCCCGCGGCGGACCGCGAAGCCGAGGTCACGCAGATGGCGGCGCACGGCGGCGGCCCGGGGGAGCCCCACGAGGACGAAGGGGCCCTCGGCCGGCTCCACGATCCGCAGCCCGTCCGAGGCGAACTCGGCGAGTCCCGCGACCAGATGGGCCCGGTCCGCGGCGACGCGGTGGGCCGCGTGCGCGGCCTCCGCCAGCGCCCGCGGCCCCATGCACGCCTCGGCCGCCGCGAGCGCCGGGGTGGACACCGGCCACAGCGGCTGCGCCCGCTCCAGCGCGGCGATCGTCTCCGGGTCGGCCAGCACGTACCCGATCCGCAGCCCGGCCAGCCCCCACGTCTTCGTCAGGCTGCGCAGGACGACGAGTCCGGGCACGTCCGTCCGCCCGGCCAGCGCCTCCCGCTCGCCGGGCACCGCGTCCAGGAACGCCTCGTCGACCACCAACGTCCGCCCGGGACGCGCGAGTCGAGCGACGGCGGCGGCCGGGTGCAGGACGGACGTCGGGTTCGTGGGATTGCCCAGCACGACCAGGTCGGCGTCCTCGGGGACGGCCGCCGGATCCAGCCGGAAACCGTCCTGTGCCCGCAGCAGCACCCGGCCGACCGAGTGCCCGGCGTCCCGCAGCGCCGCCTCCGGCTCGGTGAACTGCGGGTGCACGACCACCGGCCGCCGTACCTTCAGCGCCCGGGCGAGCAGCACGAAGGCCTCGGCCGCGCCCGCCGTCAGCAGCACCCGCTCCACCGGCAGCCGGTGCCGCGCCGCCACCGCGGCCCGCGCGGAGCGCCCGTCGGGGTAGGCCGCCAGCGAGGTCAGCGACGCGGCGACGTGCTCGCGCAGCCACTCCGGGGGCGTGTCCGCGCGGACGTTCACGGCGAGGTCGACGAGCGCCGAGCCGTCGTCGCGGACCTCGGCGTCACCGTGGTGGCGCAGGTCGTGGCCGCCCGTGCCGGGGTCCTCAGTGCGCATGGGAGTGGGCGTGGCCGTGTCCGTGGTGATGACCGTGCTGGTGGCCCTCGTCGTCGGGGTGGAAGTGCGGCTGCTGCGGCAGGCCCACCTTGTCCTCGAAGCCGGGCAGCGCGATGCGGTACACACAGGAGTCGCAGTTCATCCGCAGGTCGCCCCGCACCGCCTCCTCGTACCGCTCCATCACCAGGTCGAGCAGTTCGGGCTCCGGGCCGATCACGTCCGCGGACCGCACCTCGACCTCCGGATGCGCGGCCGCCCAGCCGTCGGTCTGCTGCCGGACCCGCTCCGGCAGGATGCCCGTGAACAGGAAGTACGGCAGGACGACGATCCGCCGCGCGCCCAGCTTCAGGCACCGGTCCAGACCGCTCGGCACGTCCGGCGCGGCCAGCGACACGAACGCCGTCTCCACGCCCGCGTACCCGCGCCCCTCCCACAGCAGCCGCGCCGCCTTGTGCACCTCGGCGTTGGCGTCCGGGTCGGTCGAGCCGCGCCCGACCAGCAGCACGGTCACGTCGGCCCGGTCGGCGGGCGTCCGCGTGCCGCCGCCCAGCGCCTCGTCCAGCCGCCGTTCCAGGACGGACAGCAGCGACGGGTGCGGGCCCAGCGGACGCCCGTACGTGTAGGAGATCCCGGGGTGGCGCTCCTGCTCGCGGGAGAGCGCCGCCGGGATGTCCCCCTTGGCGTGCCCGGCGGACACCAGCATCAGCGGCACGGCGGCGAACCGCCGTACGCCCCGCTCCACCAGTTCGGCGACGGCCTCGCCGAGCGGCGGCGGGGACAGCTCGATGAAGCCGCCCGCGACGGGCAGTTCGGGACGGCGCAGCGCCAGCTCCCGCACGAAGGCGCGGAACGCCTCGGCCCCGGCCTCGTCCCGGGTGCCGTGGCCGGCGATGAGCAGGGCGGGCGGCGGGGTGGTCACGATGTCTCCTCGGAGGTATTCGAGCGCTCGGCAGGCGAAGCGGTGGTGTACAGCAGGGCGTTGAGTGCGGCGGCGGCGACCGCCGAGCCACCCTTCTCGGACACGTTGCTCACGGCGGGCAGTCCGCTCTCGCGCAACGCGGCCTTGGACTCGGCCGCGCCGACGAAGCCGACGGGCAGGCCGATGACGAGTGCGGGGGAGGCGTCGAGGGTCAGCAGCTCCTCCAGCGCGGTCGGGGCGCAGCCGATCACCCAGAGCGCGCCGGGGCCGACCTCCTCGTACGCGAGGCGGATCGCGTGGGCCGAACGGGTCAGCCCCGGCCCGGACCTGGCGTCCCTGAGCCGGCAGACGGTCTCGCGCCGGGTGATCCCGGCCGCGACCATCTCCACGTCCACGACGACGGGCGCCCCCTCGTGCAGGGCCCTGTGCGCCTTCTCCAGCACACCCTCGTCGATGACCAGGTCGGTCGCGTAGTCGAGGTCGGCCGCGGAGTGCACGACCCGCTCCACGACGGCCCGGGTCAGCGGCGGGAAGTGCGAGGTGTCCAGGCGGGCGCGCAGCCGCCGGAAGGACTCCTGCTCGATGGGATGGACCACACGGTTCACTGGGCGCCCTCCTGCGATTCCTGCCAGCGGTAGCCGCGCGGGGTCACCATGCGCCCCGCGATGTCCCGGGTCGCGGTGTTGCCCACCGTCACGACCGTCATCATGTCGACCGTCGTCGGGTCGAGGCCGGCCAGTGTGGTCAGCCGCCCCGACTCGTCCGGACGTGACGCGTTGCGTACGACCCCGACCGGCGTCGTCGGCTCCCGGTGTTCCGCGAGGATCGCGAGCGCCTTCGGCAGCTGCCAGTCCCGGCCCCGGCTGCGCGGGTTGTAGAACGTCACGACGATGTCCGCCTCGGCCGCCGCCCGCACCCGCCGCTCGATGACCTCCCAGGGTGTGTGCAGGTCGGACAGGCTGATCGACACGTGGTCGTGACCCAGCGGGGCGCCGAGGATCGCGGCGGCCGCGAGCGCGGCGGTGACCCCGGGCACCCCGATCACGTCGATGTCGTCGGAGGCCTCGGCGAGCGCGGGGGAGGCCATGGCGTACACGCCCGCGTCCCCGCTGCCGATCAGCGCCACGGCCTGACCCTTCCGCGCCTCCGCGACGGCCGTTCGGGCCCGCTCCTCCTCGGCGCCGAGCCCGGACTCCAGGACGCGGGTGCCGGGCCGCAGCAGGTCGCGGATCTGGTCGACGTACTGGTCGAGGCCGACGAGCACGGAGGCGCGTCGCAGTTCCGCCTTCGCGCGGGGCGTCAGCAGGTCCCGGGCGCCGGGGCCGAGCCCGACGACCGCGAGCCGCCCGCGGGCCGGCCGGCGTACGACGGCACAGGTCGCCATCGCGGGACTCGCGGCCGACTTGCGCTTGGGGACGAGGAGTTCTCCGCCCCGTACCAGCGCGGCGGCCTCCGCGACGGACGGCGTGCCGACGGCGGCCAGCGGCGCGGCGGAGGGGTTGGGCACCTCGACCTCCGACAACCGCTCCGCGGAGTGGGTGACGAGGGGTACGCCCAGGCGCGCGGCGGCCTCCACGATGCCGGGCTCCCCGGCCTTGGCGTCGACGGTGGCGAGCTCGGCCACGCTGCGGGCGGACAGCCCCGCGTCCCGCAACGCCCCCTCGATCAGCGCGAGCACCTCGTCGGCCGGGGCGCCCTTGGAGGCGCCGACGCCGACGACGAGCGTGGGCGGCCGGAGCACGACCTCGTGCGCGGCGGGCTCGACGAGACGGTCCGTCACGCGGATCGCGTACGTTCCCGCGTCCGTGACCCGCAGCGGGGGCAGCGGCCAGGCCGACTCCGCCTTCAGCGCCACCGGTTCGCCGTCGAGCATGGCCCGGGAGACCCCGGCGACATCCCCTTCGACCGGAAGCCCCAGCGTGTCCAGGCCCGGCACCCCCACGGCGTCCGTCGCCGTCGTCACCACGGGCTCGGCTCCCAGCAACTCGCCTACCTCCAGGGCGAGTTCGTTGGCGCCTCCCGCGTGCCCGCCCACCAGCGACACGGCGAACCGGCCGCCCTCGTCGACGCACACCACACCCGGGTCGGACGCCTTGTCGGCCAGCAGGGGGGCCACGAGCCGTACGACCGCGCCGGTGGCGAGGAAGCACACGAGCTGCTCACACTCGGCGAACGCCCGCCGTACGGCGTCCCCGACCGGGCCGTCGTACACCCTGGTCCGGGAGGGCCACGCGGCGGCCAGCCGGTCCCGCGCAGCCGCCCCCGCCACGGTGGCGGAAATGAGGCCGATCACTGAGCAACTCCTTTGCTGTCGGTACTCGCCGGGGGTCTGACGCCCCACAGCAGGAAAACGGGATTGGTCGCCGCGAGCCGGGTCACGTCACCCGGCAGCGGCGCGAGCCGGGACGACTGCAACAGCACCCCGTCGCAGGCGAATCCGGCGCAGGTCAGCGCCTCGCGCACGGCCGGCACCCGGTCGAGCGCGGCCAGGGCGACCACGACGGTTCGCCGTGCCCGCCGCGCGCACGCCGTGACGATCGCGGGCAGTTCACGTCCTCCGCCGCCGACGAACACGGCGTCGGGGTCGTCGAGGTCGGACAGCACGGTGGGCGCCGCCCCGTGCACGGCTCGCACGTCCACCCCGTGGGCGGCCGCGTTGGCCCGGATCCGCTCGACACCGTCCCGGGTCTTCTCGACCGCGGTGACGGCGGCGCCGAGCCGCGCGCACTCGACCGCCACGGACCCGGAGCCGGCCCCCACGTCCCAGACCAGGTCGCCCGGCCGGGGGCCGAGCCGGGCCAGCGCCAGCGCCCGCACCTCGAACTTGGTGATCATCGAGTCGCGGTGGGTGAACTCGGCCTCGTCCAGGGCCCATCCGGCGGGACCGGGCGGCAGGCCCGCGACCGTGCGGACGCCACCCGGCGCCCGCGTCTCGTCCAGGCAGAGCACCACGTTCACGCCCGTGCCCCAGTCACGGGCGGCGGCCGCGGCCGGCGACACCCGCTCGACGCGTTCGTGCCCGGGGTCGCCCAGCGCGGAGGCGACGACCAGGACCCGCCCGCCGGAGGCGCGGGCGAGCGCGGCACCGAGCTCCGCGGGTCCAGCCCCCGGCCCCGTCAGGACCGCGACCTTCGGCCGGGCCCGGCACACGTTGACGGCCGTGCGCAGATCCCGCCCGTGCGCGCTGACCACCACGGCGTCGTCCCAGGTCAGTCCGATCCGTGCGAAGGCGGCGGCGACGGAGGACACCCCGGGCCGCACGTCCAGCCGGTCCGCCCCGAACCGCTCCGCCAGCACCCGCACGATCCCGAAGAACCCGGGGTCCCCGGAGGCCAGCACGACGACCGGTTCCCGCTTGTCCAGATACCGCTCGATGGTGTCCAGTGCCGGAGCGAGCGGCCCGAGGACGACGCGCTCCGCCCCCTCCGGCAGCGCGGCGGCCGCCAGATGCCGCCGGCCGCCCACCACCAGCCGGGCCCCGCCCAGCGCCTCCGCGGCGACCGGCGCCCCCGTCCCCGTACCGACGACCGTGATCATGTGCTCGCACCCCGCGCGCGCAGGGCCCTGCGGGCCTCCGGGTCGGCCTTGCGGTACCCGTGGAAGTGGCCGGGGTGGTAGAGGTGCGAACGGGTGCCGTGCGCCCCGAGGGCGGGGCCGACCAGGAAGAGCGTGTGCTTCCAGAGCTTGTGCTCCTTGACCGTCTCCTCCAGCGTGGCGATCGTGCACCGCACGACCAGCTCCTCCGGCCAGGTCGCCTGATAGGCGACGACGACCGGCGTGTCCGTCGGGTAGCCGCCCTCCAGCAGCTCCCGCACCAGCTGTCCGCTGCGGGCGGCCGACAGGAACAGCGCCATGGTCGTGCCGTGCTTGGCGAACTCGCGGACCTCCTCCCCGGGCGGCATCGGCGTCTTGCCGCCGCCGAGCCGGGTGAGGATCACCGACTGCGCCACCTCGGGAATGGTCAGCTCGCGCTGCACGAGGGCGGCGACGGCGGAGAAGGCGGAGACGCCGGGGACCACCTCCGTCTCGACGCCGAGTTCCGCGCACCGGTCGAGCTGTTCCTGCGTGCCGCCCCACAGCGCCGGGTCGCCGGAGTGGATCCGGGCCACCCGCAGCCCCGTCTCGCGGGCGCGCCGGTACACGGCGACGACGTCCTCCAGGGACATGGTCGCCGAGTCGAGGATCTCGGCGCCCTCGCGCGCGTGCTCGAGGACCTCCGCCTGGACCAGACTGGCGGCCCAGATCACGACGTCGGCCTCGGCGATGGCACGCGCGGCACGGAACGTCAGCAGATCGGCGGCGCCGGGGCCGGCACCGACGAAGGTCACCTTGCCGGCGGGGGCATCGGCCATGGGAACGGTCCTCTCTAGCAAAGGTCTTACGGCATTTCGCATGGGTTTGCGGGGTTCTGTGCGGTATTGCGAGGCGTTACGGGTGGTGCGGAAGTCGGTGCCGGATGTGCGTGAAGGGGCTCCGATCGGATAGCAAGGGCGTATGGCGGTCCTCGTCGCGCTCGGCGCGTTCCTGATGACGCTGGCCGGCGGCTGGACGGCACAGCGTGTGACCGACCGCCGTCACCTGGTCCTCGGCCTTGCCGGTGGCCTGATGCTGGGCGTGGTCGGCCTGGATCTGCTGCCGGAGGCGCTGGAGGCGGCCGGCACCGAGGTCTTCGGCGTACCGGCGGCGCTGCTGCTGTTCGTGGGCGGCTTCCTGCTGGCCCATCTGGTGGAACGTCTGCTGGCCGTCCAGCAGGTCGCGCACGGCGGCGAGGAGACCGTTCCCACGGCCGGCCGCTCCCGTGACGACCGGGCGCCGGAGGTGGGGCTGACGGCGGCGGCCGCGATGGTCGGCCACAGCGCCATGGACGGTGTGGCGATCGGCGCCGCGTTCCAGGTCGGCGGCGGCATGGGCACCGCGGTCGCCCTCGCCGTGGTCGCCCACGACTTCGCGGACGGCTTCAACACGTACACGATCACGAGCCTGTACGGGAACGCCCGCCGCAAGGCGCTCGCGATGCTGTTCGCGGACGCCGTGGCGCCGATGGTGGGCGCGGCCTCCACCCTGTTCTTCACCATCCCGGAGCAGCTGCTCGGCGGCTATCTCGGCCTGTTCGGCGGCGCGCTCCTCTACCTCGCCGCCGCCGAGATCCTGCCCGAGGCCCACCACGAACACCCGGCCCGTTCCACGGTGCTGTGCACGGTGGCGGGCGTCGGGTTCATCTGGCTGGTGGTGGGCCTCGCCGGATGACCGGCGGGCGGTCACAGCTTGCCGCCCCGCCCGCCGCCGCGCCGGGCGGGCGCGATGAGCGTCGAGAGGTACGGCAGGGCGGCGTCGTCGAGCTCGGCGGCCGGCCGGATGGACTCCTCCGCGAGGCCGAGCGCCGAGCCCCACACGGCGTCGTCGATCCGCCCGGTCTCCCGCAACGCCTCGGCCACCTCGCGGGCCTGCCGCCCGAACTTGTAGGCGACGACGGTCCCGGGCCCGTTCAACGCGTCCTTGAGCACCGAGGCGCCCGCCGTCACCGGCACCAGGGTGAGCGGCTCGGTCCCCTCGGTCAGGACGGCGCCCGAGCGGGCCGCGAGATCCTGCATGGCCGTGATCCCGGGCACCGTCTCCACGACGGTGCCCGGTACCAGCTCGGCGATGGTCTGCGCGAGATAGGTGAAGGTCGAGTAGACGTTGGGGTCGCCGATCGTCGCGAAGGCGACGGACCCACGGTCCCTGAGCAACTGCGCGACCCGCCGGCCGGCCGCGTCCCACGCGGCCTCCCGGCGCGCCCGGTCGCTGCGCTCGTTGAGCGCGAACACGATCCGGACGACCTTCTCCCCGGGCACGTAGTGCAGCACGGTCGCCTCGGCCCGCCCGGGCTCACCTCCGTCCGTCCCGTCGGCCGCGGCCATCACGGGGACGACGACCACCTCGGCGGCGCGCAGGGCGTTGACGCCCTTGACGGTCACCAGCTCGGGGTCACCGGGCCCGACCCCGACTCCGATCAGCCTGCTGCTCATGACGTCCGGCACCTCTCCACGAACCGACGGGCGACACCGGGCTGGCCGGCCCAGTGCGTGTGCAGATAACTCGCGTGCACACCTCGCTGTACAAAACCCTCCAGTCGCCGCGCCGGTGTTCGCACACCCCAGGCGGCGACCTCTCCGGCCCCCGGCTCCACCACCGTCCGGTGGAACTCGTGCCCGCGCATCCGCGTCCCCGCGACGGCGAGGACACTGTCGCTCACGGCGACCGCGTCCCGGTACCCGAGCGTGAGCCGTCCGGTCATCCGCGCGCCGGCGTCGAGCACCCCGCACATGGGCTGCCCGTCGAGCTCCCGGCACAGGTACAGCAGCCCGGCACACTCGGCGGCGACGGGCGCGCCGGTCTCCACGAGGGCCGTGACGGCCTTGCGCAGCGGCTCGTTGGCCGACAGCTCGGCCGCGTACACCTCCGGAAAGCCACCGCCGATGACCAACCCGGCCGTTCCGTCGGGCAGTTGCTCGTCGCGGAGCGGATCGAAGGTGACGACCTCGGCCCCGGCGGCGGCCAGCAGCTCGGCATGCTCGGCGTAGGAGAAGGTGAAGGCGGGCCCACCGGCAATGGCTATTCTCAGCCCGTTGGGGGGAACCTGAGGACGTGGCCTCGCAGCCGTTCCCAGCCCGTCCGGCGTCTGAGGACGAGGCGCTTCGGGCCGACAGCGGGGGTCTGGGGGCGCAGCCCCCGGGGACGGGAAGGGAAGGGGCGGCGGGGGCGAGACACCCAGCGCCTCGGCCGCGTCCCAAGCCGCGCAGGACAACGCACCCGCACCGGCCGCCAGCGCCGCCAGCGCATCGAGATCGCACCCGTCGGAGACCTGCGCGGCCATCGCGGCGACAGCCTCCACGGCCTCAGCCCGCCGCTCGGCGACCGGCACCAGCCCCAGATGCCGCGAAGGCGTCGCCACCTGCTCCACCCGCCGCAGCACACCCAGCACCGGCACCCCGGCCGAGTCCAGCGCGTCCCGCAACAACTCCTCGTGCCGGTCGGAAGCGACCTTGTTGAGGATCACGCCCCCGATCCGCACCTCCGGATCCCAGGACGCGAACCCGTGCACGAGCGCGGCGACCGACCGGGACTGCGAGGACGCGTCCACGACCAGCACCACCGGCGCCCGCAGCAGCTTCGCCACCTGGGCGGTGGACGCCAGTTCGCCCTCCCCGGCGGCCCCGTCGTACAGCCCCATCACTCCCTCGACGACGGCGATGTCACAGCCGCGGGACCCGTGCAGGAACAGCGGACCGACCAGCTCCGGCCCGCACAGGTACGCGTCGAGGTTGCGCCCGGCCCGCCCGGTGGCGAGCGCGTGGTACCCGGGGTCGATGTAGTCCGGCCCGACCTTGTGCGGGGACACCGAGAGCCCCCGCCCGGCGAACGCGGCCATCAGC
The DNA here is from genome assembly GCF_041435115.1 of Streptomyces sp. NBC_00289. NCBI lineage: Bacteria > Bacillati > Actinomycetota > Actinomycetes > Kitasatosporales > Streptomycetaceae > Streptomyces > Streptomyces sp. NBC_00289. The sequence continues at coordinate 7,739,938 of NZ_CP108046.1, forward strand.
CCCGTGGCCACGGTGGTCTTGCCGCTGCCCGAGGAGGGCGCGGCGACGACCAGCCGGGGCACGGAGGAGGACGTCACCACTCGATGCCCCTCTGGCCCTTCTGGCCGGCGTCCATGGGGTGCTTGACCTTCGACATGTCGGTCACCAGGTCGGCGACGTCGAGGAGCTTCGCGGGCGCGTTCCGCCCGGTGATCACCACGTGCTGGGTGCCCGGCCGGTCCCGCAGCACCGCGACGACCTCATCCGTGTCGATCCAGCCCCAGTGCATGGGGTAGGCGAACTCGTCGAGCACGTACAGCTGATACGTCTCGGCGGCCAGGTCCCGCTTGACCTGCTCCCAGCCCTCGCGCGCCTTGTCCTCGTTGTCCATCTGCGCGTCGCGCTGCACCCACGACCAGCCCTCGCCCATCTTGTGCCAGGCGACCGACCCGCCCTCGCCGGAGTCGCCGAGCACGCGCAGCGCCCGCTCCTCTCCGACCTTCCACTTGGCCGACTTGACGAACTGGAACACCCCGATCGGCCAGCCCTGGTTCCAGGCCCGCAGCGCGAGCCCGAAGGCGGCGGTCGACTTTCCCTTGCCGACCCCGGTGTGCACGACGACCAGCGGACGGTTCCGCCGTTGACGGGTCGTCAGGCCGTCGTCCGGCACCACACTCGGCTGTCCCTGCGGCATTACGCGGCCCTCCTGTCGCCCTGAACGTCCCTGACCAGCCCGGCGATCGAGTCCGCCCGCAGCTCCTCCAGCGTCACCGCCGTACCGCCCAGCTCACCCGCGAGCCGCCCCGCGAGACCCAGCCGCACCGGCCCCGACTCGCAGTCCACGACCACGGAGGCGACCTGGTCGGCCGCGAACAGCCGCGCCGCCCGCCCGGCCAGCGCGACCGGCTCCGGCCCGCCGGTGGCCCGCCCGTCGGTCACCACCACCACGAGCGCCCGCCGCGCGGGATCGCGCAGGCGTTCCACCCGCAGTACGTCGTGCGCCTTGAGCAGCCCGGCCGCCAGCGGCGTCCGGCCGCCGGTCGGCAGGGACTCCAGCCGGGCCGCCGCCGCGTCGACCGAGGAGGTCGGCGGCAGCGCGAGGTCGGCGGCCGACCCCCGGAAGGTCACCAGACCCACCTTGTCCCGCCGCTGGTACGCGTCGAGGAGCAGCGACACCACGGCGCCCTTCACGGCGCTCATCCGCTGCCGTGCCGCCATCGACCCGGAGGCGTCCACCACGAAGAGCACGAGGTTGCCCTCGCGGCCCTCCCGGGTGGCCTGCCGCAGGTCGTCCCGGCGTACGACGAGCCCCGGCCCGGACCGCCCCCGGGCCCGCTGATGCGGCGCCGCGGCCCGCACGGTCGCCGCCAGGTGCAGCTTGGTGAGCGCCCCCCGGGGCCGTCGCGCCCCCGTGGTCCGCCCCTGCTCGGTCCGCGCCCGCGACCGCCGTCCGGCGGCGCCCTCGCCGAGACCGGGAACGCTCAGCACCCTGGTGCGGAACGGCTCGGCGGCGCGCACCGGCTGCTGGTCGCCGGAGCCCGCGCCGGAGGGCTGCGGTTCGCCGCCCTCGCCGGCCTCGGGACGCGCGCCCGTGTCACCGCCCTGGGGGCCTTCGGGGCCCTCGGAGTCCGGTGCGGGCGGCTGCCCGCCGCCCCCGCCGGGTCCGTCGGGGCCCGGGTCGTCGTCCTCGGGCTCCGCGTACTGCTCCAGCGTCTCGTCGAGCTTGTCCTCGTCGAGGCCCGGCGCGTCGAAGGGATTGCGCCGCCTCCGGTGCGGCAGCGCGAGCAGCGCGGCCTGCCGTACGTCCTCGGCGAGCACGTCGGTGCGCCCGGCCCAGGCGGCCAGCGCGGTCGCCGTACGGGCCATCACGATGTCGGCCCGCATGCCGTCCACCTCGAACGCGGCACAGGTCGCCGCGATCTGCCGGAGCGCCCCGTCGCCCAGCCGCACCGACGGCAGCAGTTCCCGCGCCGCCACGATCCGCGCCCGGACGGCGGTCTCCTCCTGCGCCCACCGGGCGGCGAACGCGTCGGGGTCGTCGTCGTGGGCGAGCCGCCGCCGTACGACCTCCACCCGCTGGTCGGGCTCCCGGGAGGCCGCCACCTCGACGGTCAGCCCGAACCGGTCGAGCAACTGCGGCCGCAGCTCGCCCTCTTCGGGGTTCATGGTGCCGACGAGCAGGAACCGGGCGGCGTGCCGTACGGAGACGCCCTCGCGTTCCACGTACGACGCGCCCATCGCGGCCGCGTCGAGAAGCAGGTCGACCAGGTGGTCGTGGAGCAGGTTGACCTCGTCGACGTACAGGATGCCGCGGTGCGCGGCGGCCAGCAGCCCGGGCTCGAAAGCCTTCACGCCCTCGGCGAGCGCCCGCTCGATGTCGAGGGCGCCGACGAGCCGGTCCTCGGAGGCGCCGACGGGCAGTTCCACCATGCGGGAGGGCCGGGACTCGAAGGCCCCGGGCTCGTGCGGACCGTCCGGGCAGGCCGGGTCGGGGGAGGCGGGGTCGCAGGAGAACCGGCACCCGGAGACGACCTCCACCTGCGGCAGGAGGGCCGAAAGGGCGCGTACCGCCGTGGACTTGGCGGTGCCCTTCTCGCCGCGCACCAGCACACCGCCGACGGCGGGCGAGACGGCGTTCAGCAGCAGCGCGAGCCGCAGGTCGTCCTGGCCGACGACGGCCGTGAACGGAAAGGGGGTACTCACTTCTGGTCGCCCTCCAGGTCGCCTTCCAGCTCCAGGTACGTGGCCCGCAGCCGTTCCAGGGTGTCCGCGTCCGGTTCCGCCCACAGCCCGCGCTCGGCGGCCTCCAGGAGGCGCTCCGTGATGCCGCGCAGGGCCCACGGGTTGGACTTCTTCATGAAGTCCTGGTTCTCCGCGTCGAAGACGTACTCGGCGCTGAGCTTCTCGTACATCCAGTCGTCCACGACCCCGGCCGTGGCGTCGTAGCCGAAGAGGTAGTCGACGGTCGCCGCCATCTCGAAGGCGCCCTTGTAGCCGTGCCGCCGCATCGCCGCCATCCAGCGCGGGTTGACGACGCGGGCGCGGAAGACGCGGTGGGTCTCCTCGCCCAGTGTGCGGGTCCTGACCTGGTCGGGGACGGCCGAGTCGCCCACGTACGCCTCGGGGGAGGCGCCGGTCAGGTGCCGGACCATCGCGACCATGCCGCCGTGGTACTGGAAGTAGTCGTCGGCGTCCACCAGGTCGTGCTCGCGGGTGTCGACGTTCTTCGCGGCGACCGCGATGCGCTTGAACGCGGTCTCCATGTCCCCGCGCGCCGCCCGCCCGTCGAGCCCGCGCCCGTAGGCGTAGCCGCCCCACACCGCGTACACCTCGGCGAGGTCGGCGTCGGAGCGCCAGTTGCGGGCGTCGATCAGCGGCAGCAGCCCGGCGCCGTACGCGCCCGGCTTGGAGCCGAAGATACGGGCGGTCGCCCGCCGCCGGTCGCCGTGCTCGGCGGTGTCGGCGTCGGCGTGGGCCCGGACGTGGTTCTGCTCGGCGGGCTCGTCCAGCTCGGCCACCGCCCGGACCGCGTCGTCGATCAGCCCGACGACGTGCGGGAACGCGTCCCGGAAGAACCCGGAGATACGGACCGTGACGTCGATGCGCGGCCGGCCGAGCTCCGCCAGGGGCACGATCGCGAAGCCGGTCACCCGGCGCGAGGCGTCGTCCCACACGGGCCGGCAGCCCAGCAGCGCCAGGATCTCGGCGATGTCGTCGCCCTGGGTGCGCATGGCGGAGGTGCCCCAGACCGTCAGGCCGACGGACTTCGGGTACGCGCCGGTGTCCTGGAGATAGCGCTGTACGAGCGAGTCGGCGAGCGACTGCCCGACCTCCCAGCTCAGCCGGGACGGAATGGCCTTGGGGTCGACCGAGTAGAAGTTGCGGCCGGTCGGCAGGACGTTGACGAGACCGCGGGTGGGCGAGCCGGACGGCCCGGCCGGGACGTAACCGCCGTTCAGGGCCTTGAGGATGTGGTCGATCTCGTCGGTCGTGCGGGCCAGGCGGGGTACGACCTCGCGGCAGGCGAACTCCAGGACCGCGACGGCGTCCGGGAGTTCGGTGCCGAGGACGTCACGCACGAGCGCGGGAACGGCCGCCGCGTCCCAGCCGCGCTCCTCCATGCCCTCCGCGAACCGCCGGCACAGCTGCTCCAGCAGGTCCACGGCGTCGGCGCCGGTCCGTGCCGGTCCGTCGACGCGTTCCGTCAGCTCCACCGGCACCTTCACCGGCGCGCCCGGCTCGGCGAGCAGCTCCTTCTCGACCAGGCCGAAGTGCTCGGCCAGACAGGCCCGCAGACCGGGCAGCGCGTTCGCGGTGCCGCCCCACACCTGGGAGGCGCGCAGCACGGCCAGCACCAGGTTGACCCGCGGCTCGGCCTCCGGCCCGCCGCCCAGAACGTGCAGGCCGTCCCTGATCTGGACGTCCTTGATCTCGCAGAGGTAGCCGTCGATGTGCATGACGAACGAGTCGAAGTCGCCGTCGTCCGGCTGGTCGTCCACGTGCAGGTCGTGATGCAGCTCGGCCGCCTTGACCAGCGTCCAGATCTGGGCGCGCACCGCCGGGGCCTTCGTCGGGTCCAGGTCGGACACGAGCGCGTACTCGTCGAGGAGCTGCTCCAGCTTCGCGAGATCGCCGTAGGTGTCCGCGCGCGCCATCGGCGGCACGAGGTGGTCGACGACCGTGGCGTGCCCGCGGCGCTTGGCCTGGGTGCCCTCGCCCGGGTCGTTGACGATGAAGGGGTAGACGAGGGGGAGTTCACCCAGCACGGCGTCGGGCGCGCAGCCGCCGCTGAGCCCGAGTCCCTTGCCCGGCAGCCATTCCATGGTGCCGTGCTTGCCCATGTGCACGACCGCGTCGGCGCCGAAGCCCCCCTCCGACGTCGTGGCCTCCAGCCAGCGGTAGGCCGCCATGTAGTGGTGCGAGGGCGGCATGTCGGGGTCGTGGTAGATCGCGATCGGGTTCTCCCCGAAGCCGCGCGGCGGCTGGATCATCACCACGACGTTCCCGAACTGAAGGGAGGCCAGCACGATGTCGTCCCCGTCGACGTAGAGGGAGCCCGGCGGCTCGCCCCACGCCTCGAGCATCCCCTCGCGCAGCGCGGGGTCGAGCTGGTCGAACCAGGCCCGGTAGTCGGCGAGCGGCACGCGCGCGGGAGCGGCGGCGAGCTGCTCCTCGGTGAGCCATTCGACGTCGTGGCCACCGGCGTTGATGAGCCGGTGGATCAGTTCGTCGCCGTTGTCCGGGTGCCCCTCGACGAGGTACCCGGCGTCGCGCAGCGCGTCCAGCACCCGCACCGCCGAGGCGGGCGTGTCGAGCCCCACCGCGTTGCCGACCCGCGAGTGCTTGGTCGGGTAGGCGGTGAAGACGAGCGCGAGCTTCTTCTCCGCGTTCGGCTTGTGCCGCAACCGGGCATGCCGTACGGCGATTCCGGCGACCCGCGCGGCCCGCTCGGGGTCGGCGACGTACACCGGCACCTCGTCCGGTCCCTGCTCCTTGAACGAGAACGGCACCGTGATGAGCCGCCCGTCGAACTCCGGGATCGCGACCTGCATCGCCGCGTCCATGGGGGACAGGGCGGCGTCGGAGTCCTGCCAGGCGCTCCTCGACGAGGTGAGACACAGACCCTGGAGAACGGGCACGTCGAGGTCGGCGAGGGCCCCGATGTCCCAGGCCTCCTCGTCGCCACCGGCCGAGGCCTGCGAGGCGTGCGTGCCGCCGGCGGCGAGGACGGTGGCGACCAGGGTGTCGGCCCGCCCGAGGATCTCGTACAGCCCGGCGTCCGCGCCGCGCAGCGAACCGCAGTACACGGCGAGGGCGTTGGCGCCCCGCGCCTCGATCGCCTCGCACAGCGTGTCCACGAAGCCGGTGTTGCCGCTGAGCTGGTGGGCCCGGTAGAAGAGCACGCCGACGGTGGGACGGCCCTCGACGTACGAGCGCTCCCCGTGCACCCCGAACTCGGGCATCTTCCGCGGCTCGTCGAACCCCTCACCGGTCAGCAGTACGGTGTCGGAGAGGAAGCGGGTGAGCTCCGTCAGGTTCTCCGGGCCGCCCTCGACGAGATAGCGCAGCGCCTCGGCCACGACACCGGCCGGCACGGACGACTCGGCCATCAACTCGGCGTCCGGGACGGTCTCCCCGCCGAGCAGCACGGTCGGGACGCCGGACGCCCTGAGCGCGGCCAGCCCGTCCTCCCAGGCCCGCTTGCCGCCGAGCAGCCGTACGACGGCGACGTCCGCGCCCGCGATCAGCGCGGGCAGCTCCTCCGCGACGTCGATCCGGGTCGGATTGCCGATCCGGTACGGGGCGCCGGAGGCACGCGCCGCCAGCAGATCCGTGTCGGCGGTCGACAACAACAACACTGTGCTCATGCGGGCGCTCCCGGTGGAATGAAAGGCAGTCCTTGCGGCGCGCCGGACTCGATGAGCCGCCACAGCGCGTCCGTGTCCGCGTGCTGTTCGATCAGGTCGCCGAGCCGGTCGAGCTGCTCCTCGCGCAGCGCGGCGAACGAGGTGTCGGCGGCCGGTACGAACCGGCGGCCCGCGGCGGCCGCCACCTCGCGCAGGAAGGCACGCCGGAAACCGTCCGACTCCAGGGAGCCGTGCCAGTGCGTGCCCCAGACCTGGCCGACCCGGCAACCGTCCAGGCCGTGCCCCTCGCCGTCGGAGATGAACGCGTCTCCGCCCATGACGTCGGCGACCCCGTGGTGGATCTCGTACCCCTCGACGTGTTCGCCGAGGGCCTCGCCGACGGGCCGGGTGAGGGTCTTCTCGCGGGCGAACCGCACCCGGACGGGCAGCAGTCCGAGTCCCGTCACCCGCCCCCGCCGGCTCTCGACCTCGTCCTCGATGCGCTCACCGAGCAGCTGGTAGCCACCGCAGATGCCGAGCACCGGCCGGCCCTCGGCGGCGCGCCGCGCGAGCGCGCCGGCCAGGCCCCGCTCCCGCAGCCACTCCAGCGCGCGGACCGTGCCCCGGGTGCCCGGGACCACCACGAGGTCGGCGTCCGCCAGTTCCTCGGGCCGGTCCACGAACCGCACCACGACACCCGGTTCGGCGGCCAGCGCGTCCACGTCGGTGAAGTTGGACATGAGGGGGACCGCGCAGACGGCGACGCGCAGGACGTCCTCGCCGACGGGTGGGGCGGTGGCCGACTCGCGGACCGTCCCGCGCAACGAGATGCGCAGCCCGTCCTCCTCGTCGATGCCGAGCCCGTGCCGGAAGGGCAGCACGCCGTAGGTCCGCCGTCCGGTGAGCCCGTGCAGCATGTCGAGGCCCGGCTCCAGCAGCGAGACGTCCCCCCGGAACTTGTTGACGAGGAACCCGGCGACGAGCTCCTGGTCCTCGGGGGACAGCAGGGCGACCGTGCCGAAGAAGGAGGCGAACACGCCCCCGCGGTCGATGTCGCCGACGACGAGCACGGGCAGCCGCGCGCCCCGCGCGATGCCCATGTTCACGATGTCGGTGCGCCGCAGATTGATCTCCGCGGGACTGCCGGCCCCCTCACAGATCACCGCGTCATACGTGCCCCGCAACTCGGCGAGACAGTCGAGCACGGTCCCCAGCAGTTGCCGCTGCCGCCCTCCGTGGTAGCCGCGGGCACTCAACTCGCCCACGGGCCGCCCCATGAGCACGACCTGACTGCTCTGTTCGCCGCCCGGCTTGAGCAGGACGGGATTCATCTGCACCGTCGGCTCGACGCGGCACGCCTGCGCCTGCATGGCCTGCGCACGGCCGATCTCGGCGCCCTCCCGCGTCACGAACGAGTTGAGGGACATGTTCTGCGCCTTGAACGGCGCGACCTTGACCCCCTGCCGGACCAGCCAGCGGCAGATCCCGGCGGTGACGACGCTCTTGCCGGCGTCGGAGGTGGTGCCGGCGACCAGGAGACCACCGTTCATGACGTACGCCCCTTCACGATCCGCGTGGCAGAGATCCGCGTGACAGATGTCCGCGTGACAGATGTCCGCCTGACGAGCAGTCGCGTGGCGGCGATCCGCGCGGCGACGGTGACGCCGAGCGCGAGAACACCGACGCGCCGGGAGAGCCGCGCGGCCCGTTCGATGTCCCGTACCCGCACGGCACGCCCCGCCTGGTTCAGCACCGGCCGCCGCTCCACCCGCCCCCCGTACGACAGGGTCCCGCCCAGCCGCACCCCGAGTGCCCCCGCGAACGAGGCCTCCACGGGACCGGCGTTGGGGCTCGGGTGCTTCCCGGCGTCGGCACGCCAGGCCTGTACGGCACCCCGCGGGTCCCCTCCGCCGACGGCGGCCAGGACGGCGGTCAGCCGTGCTCCCGGCCACCCCGCGAGGTCGTCGAGCCGGGCGGAGGCCCATCCGTAGCGCAGGTATCTGGGCGACCGGTGCCCGACCATCGCGTCGAGGGTGTTCACGGCCCGGAACCCGACGAGACCGGGCACACCGCCCAACGCGCCCCACACCAGCGCCCCCACGACCGCGTCCGAGGTGTTCTCGGCGACGGACTCGACCACGGCCCGGGCGATCCCGTCCGCGTCGAGGGCCTGCGGATCGCGCCCGCACAGATGCGGCAGCCGCGCCCGCGCGGCCTCGACGTCCCCGGCCTCCAGGGCCCGGCCGACGGCCCGCGCCTCGCGCTGGAGGCTGGTCGCGCCCACCACGGCCCAGGTCGCGGCGGCGGTCAGCGCGACGGAGGCGGTACGGGACGGTCGTACGAGCGAAGTGGCGGCGGCGGCCAGGGAGACGGCGCTTCCGGCGCAGACGGCGGTGTGCAGCACGCCGTGGCCCCGGTGGTCCCGCCACAGCAGGCGTTCCACGGCACCGGCGGCCCGGCCGAACGCGGCGACCGGATGTCCGCGGCGCGGATCACCGAGGACCAGGTCGGCGAGGAGGCCGGCGGCGGCGCCGTACGCGAAGACGCGATCGGCACGCATCGGCTCAGCCGGCCGAGGGGTCGGGCAGAGCGCCGGCGGTGAACCTCGAACGGCAGCCGAGCATGGCTATGTGTCCTCACTCAGGGTGTCCACGCCCTGGTTCGACGAGACCGGCGGTGAGAGTTCCTGGCTCCCGGGGCTTTCTACCCCGGTCACAGTGGCGGGACCGCGCCGGATTCACACCGGCTTCCTCTCTTGCCGCCGTACATGGCCCCGGCAGTCCACCACGGTCCCCGAAGGGCCGTCAACTTGCTGTTGACCTGCGAAGGGAGAGTGTGCTGAGGCCCACACACGCGCGGTCACAGGCGCCACAGAGAAGTGGGGTGCGGGACGGCGATCCGTCCCGCACCCCACTCGGTGTCCTGGTGGCGGCAGGTCAGGCGATGATCAGCGAGATGCCGTACGCCACCGCCGCGGCGCAGGCCGCGAAGCACACGTACGCGCCGGTGACCGCGAGCACGGCGGAGTCTCCCTGGGCCGCCGCGCGTTCGCGACGGGAGAGACCGGTGACGCCGAGGGTGAACAGGGCCACGAGGGCCACGGTGATCACGAGGCTGACCCCGAAGACGGAGCCGAGAGCTGCCCAGTCGATCTTCATGTTGCTGCTTCCTTCGTAACCGGGGGCGCGGGGCTCAGACGGTGGTGGTGGCCGGCGGGACCACCGGGTCGGCGGCCGGGGCGGGGATCGTGGCCGTGAGGTCCTCGGCGACGGTGCCCACGGGCGGCGGGGTCACGACGGCGATCGCCGTGGTCACCACGCCGGCCGGCTCCTCGGGGTCGTTGACGTTGCTGTGGTCGATGACCTCGCGCCGGGAGATCTTCCAGATGGCGGCGCTGGAGGCGATCAGGAAGACGGCGACGACCGCGGTGCCCCAGTCGCCGAGGTCCGTCACGGACTCGGCGAGAGCGCCGACCAGGGCCGCGGCCGGGAGGGTGAGGCCCCAGGCGACGAACATCCGGGTGGCCGTCGACCAGCGGACGACGCCGCCCTTGCGTCCCAGGCCCGCGCCCATCACCGAACCGGAGACGGAGTGCGTGGTGGACAGGGAGAAGCCGAGGTGGGAGGAGGCCAGGATGACCGTGGCCGCGCTGGTCTGGGCGGCGAAGCCCTGCTGCGGCTGGAGGTCGGTGAGGCCCTTGCCCATGGTGCGGATGATGCGCCAGCCGCCGAGGTAGGTGCCGAGCGCGATGGCGAGGCCCGCGGAGAGGATGACCCAGGTGGGCGGGTCGGAGTCGGGGGCGACGGCGCCGCCGGCGACCAGGGCGAGGGTGATGATGCCCATCGTCTTCTGCGCGTCGTTGGTGCCGTGGGCCAGGGAGACCAGGCCGGCGGAGGCGATCTGGCCGGTGCGGTAGCCCTTCGCGGCGGCCTTGCCGTCGGCCTTCCTGCCGAGTGTGTACGACAGGCGCGTGGCGAGGAACGCGGCGACGCCCGCGACGATCGGGGCCGCGACCGCGGGGATCAGCACCTTGGTGACCAGTGCGTCACCGTGCACCGCGCCGAACCCCGCCGAGGCGATGGTGGCGCCGATCAGGCCGCCCATGAGGGCGTGCGAGGAACTGGAGGGGAGTCCGACCAGCCAGGTCAGCAGGTTCCAGAGGATCGCGCCGACCAGGGCGGCGAATATGACCTCGGGACGTATGCCGGACTCGTCGACGAGTCCCTTGGAGATCGTGTTGGCGACCTCCACGGAAAGGAAGGCACCCACAAGGTTGAGCGCGGCGGACATCGCCACCGCGACCTTGGGCTTGAGCGCACCGGTCGAGATGGTCGTGGCCATCGCGTTGGCGGTGTCGTGAAAACCGTTCGTGAAATCGAACGCAAGTGCGGTTATTACCACAATCGCGAGGATCAGCGAGAAGTTTTCCATTTACCCAGGCAATCGTTCGAGGTCATTGGCTGGATGACCGTAGGCAATCTGGGTGAACGGAAGATGAACTGAGGCAGGCTGCACGGTGTCTGGAAGGGGCGGTTGTCGTTGCGTCGCTCCCGGGCGGCCCGGCGGCGCGTGATGACGGGCCGCGGGGCGGCGCCCGGCCTGGCAGGATCGCCGCATGGCTGAGCAACGACGGGACCGGCGGGACGCGCGAGGTGCTCGGGAGGGCGTGCCTGCGGGAGAGGCCTGGGGGCGCGCGCGCCCCGAGGAGGCGCTCGCCTGGGAGGCCCTCGTCACGACCGCCCGACGGACGGTCCAGGACGCCCTGGTCGTCGGGACCTCGGGCAACGTCTCGGTCCGCGTCGGGGACACCGTCCTGGTCACACCGACCGGCGTCCCCTACGACCGGCTCACCCCGGACGACGTCGTCGGCGTCGACCTCGACGGCCGCCAGGTGCTCGGCTCGCTCCTGCCGACGAGCGAACTGCCGATGCACCTCGCCGTCTACACCACCACCGACGCCCGTGCCGTCGTCCACACCCACGCCGTGCACGCCACGGCCGTCTCGACGCTCGTGACCGAACTCCCGACCATCCACTACATGGCCGCCGCGCTCGGCGGCCCCGTCCGGGTCGCCCCCTACGCCACGTACGGCACGGCGGAGTTGGCCGAGAACATGCTGCGCGCCCTCGCCGACCGCTCCGGCTGCCTGCTGCGCAACCACGGCACGATCACCCACGGCGCCACCCTCGACCAGGCCTACGACCGCACCGCCCAGCTGGAGTGGATGTGCCGCCTGTGGCTCACGGCGTCCTCGGTACCCGGCCTGAACCCGACGCTCCTGTCGGCGGAACAGATGGCCGAGGTGGGGGAGCGGCTGCGCGGGTACGGGCAACCCTGACGTCGGGTTCCGCCCGAGAGCACCGCCCGCGCCGGCCCGCCGGCACCGCCCCCGCCTCACTCCGGGCCGCCCTCCCGCTGGCCGCGGGCGGGGCGGGCCAGGACACTGGTCTGATGCGCACAGTCAAAGCGACGGCCGCGGCCGTCTCCGTGGCCCTCGCGGCCGGCGTGGCAAGCGTCGCCGCCGGCCGGTACGCCAGCGGCGCAGCGCTCAAGGCACCGCCGGGCCGGCCGCTGCCGACCGAGCCCCGCCTCACCGTGCACGGCACCGCCGCCGGGCAGATCGTGCTGACCCGGTCCCTGGCCTCACTGCGGCCCGGCACCTACGGACTCGCGGGCGATGGCATGCACGCGGTGGTGGGTCCCGTCCAGGAGGCCACTCCGCACCCCGCCGACACCGTCGTACGCCGCCTGGAACGCGTCACCCACGGCGCCCCGGAACCCGGCGGCAAGGCATGGCTCACCCCCAACGTGCACGTCGGCGATCCGGGCTCCGCCCTCGGTCTCGAGTACGCCGACATCGACATCCCCGGCGAACTCGGCTCGCTGCCCGCCTGGTTCGTCCCCGGCCTGCGGGACACCTGGATCATCACCGTGCACGGCCTGGGCACCACCCGCGAACACCCCCTGAACGTGCTGGGCCTCCTGCACCGCCACCGCTTCCCGCTGCTCGACCTCGCCTACCGCGGCGACCTCGGCGCGCCCCGCTCCCCGGACGGCCTGAGCCACCTCGGCGAGACCGAGTGGCGGGACCTGGACGCGGCGATCCGCTACGCCGAGCGCTACGGCGCCCGGCAGGTCGTCCTGTACGGCTGGTCCACCGGCGCCACCATGGCCCTGCGCGCCGCCGCGCACTCGGCACTGCGCGACCGCGTCGCGGGCCTCGTCCTGGACTCCCCGGTGCTCAGCTGGCAGACCACACTGCGCGCCCTCGCCGCGGCCCACCGCACCCCGGGCGCCCTGCTGCCGCTCGCCGTGCGCGCCGCCCAGGGCCGCACCGGACTGCACCCCGACCGCGGCGCCGCCCCCGCCCTCGACGGACTCAGGGCGCCGACGCTGATCTTCCACGGGCCGGACGACACCGTGGCCCCCTGGGAACTCTCGCGCCGGCTCGCCGACGCCCGCCCTAACCTGGTCGCCCTGCACACGGTCCGCCGCGCGCCGCACGCCGCCATGTGGAACGCCGACCCGGAAGCCTACGAGGAGGCACTGCGGCGCTTCCTCGTCCCGCTGATGTGACCGGTCCCCTCCGCCCCCGGTCCCACGGGGTCCGAGCGAGCCCGCGGAGGCGGAGCGCGGCACTCCGCCGGCCCGGTCGCAAGGGTTCCGTTTAAGGCCGTACCACTGGCTTGTTCTCGGCCCCGGGCCGCCCGCGACAACCCGTGCCTTGGCCATCCCCGTCGCCCGCGGTGACATTCCGTTTGGGTTTTCGGACCGTCAACCGGAAGACTGCACCCGTGACGTCCCGTATCCCGCGCGACTCCAGGCTTCGACTCGTCCGCCCGCGACCCCTGGCCGCCGCCCCCCGAGCGATGAACCAGCGGCGCTCGCGCCGCCCCGCCCCCCGCCCGCCGGAGGGCACCCCGGCTCCCGCGGAGCTGGCCAGAATGGCGCGCTCCGGGCTTGCCGCGGCGGCCCGCGTCGCCCACTGGGCCGACACCGCCCTGCGCCCCGGCCGGGACAGCGCGAGCCCCGACGGCAAGGGCACCCTCTCCGACGCGACCGCCGAACGGGCCGCCGCCGACCTCGGCCTGACCGCGGCTCAGGTCCGCGCCGACTGGGACACCGCACGCCTGGCCGGGCTGGTCGAGGTGCACGGCGACAGCGCCCGCCCCGGCTGGCGGCTGCGCGCCTGGGACCGCGACGACAGTGCCGTACTGCGTGGCTGGGTCGCCCTGTTCGACGCCTGGTCGCTCGCGTACCCGGAACCCTCCGACCACGAGCCGGCCGCCGTCGCCGAGGTCGTCTCGGCCATGCCGCAGGTGCTCTCCTTCCTCCAACTGTCCGCCGGGCCCGTACCCGTGGAGCAGTTGCTGGACCTGCTGGAGCAGCGGGTCACCGAACTGCGCACCGAACGCTGCGAGATTCCCTACGGCCCCCAGCCGGAACCCGAGCCGTCCCGGCCGACCCCTCCGGAGCCCGCTGACGCCCCGCTGCCCCCGCTCCTGGAGTGGGCCCTGCGCGCCCTGGCCTCCGTCGGCGCGCTCACCTACGGCGAGAGGCAGGCCACGCTCACCCCGCTCGGCAGCTGGGCGGTCTGGGTCAAGCTGGAGCAGATCTGCGTCGCCGCGCAGAGCCCCGCCGGGAACATCGAGCAGGCGGCCGAGGGAATGCTCCGCGGCTGCGCCCAGCTGCGTCCGAACGCGGCCCGCGCCGAGTACCGCGCCTGGCTCGCCGCCCGCCCCGTGGGCAGCGCCGTCACCGAACTCCTCGAGGCCGCCCGCGGCGAGGACGCCCTGCTGCGCGGCCTCGCGTTCGAGGCGCTGCGCGTCGTCGGCGCCCCCGCCGAGCCCGACGTGCGCGGTGTGGCCGACGTGCCGACGCTGCGGCCGTACGCCCTGCTGTGGCTGGCCGAACACGACGGGATCGACCCCGAGGACGCGCACGAGATCCTCACCCGGGAGGAGGCCACCTGGCTGTGGGTCGACACCGCGGCCGCCGTCGCCGACCACGGTGAGGCCCCGCTGCTCGTACGGCACCTGGAGTCCGCCGTGCAGCCCACCGTGCCGATGCTCCTCGACGAGGTGCGCGCGGTCGGACACCCCCGCACGGTGCAGGTCCTGGTCGCGCTGGCCGCGGCCCACCCGGACCCGGCGCTGGCCAAGGCGGTGCGGCGGGCGGCCTTCCAGGTGCACACCGGCGGGAGCTGAGGGCCGGCGTCAGGCGCCCGTCTCGGGGGCGTAGGTGCCGAAGCTCCAGACGTTGCCCTCGGCGTCCCGGGCCATGTAGTCGCGGGAGCCGTAGTCCTGGTCCGTCGGGGGCATCAGGATCTCCGCGCCGTGGTCCAGGGCGCGCTGGTGGTGCGCGTCGACGTCGTCCACCACGACGTACACCCCGCTCGGTCCCGCACCCTTCATCGCCGTGTCGAAGACACCGCCGCGGCCCTTGGAGCCGACCATCACCGCGCCGTTGCCCTGCGCCAGCTCCGCGTGCATCACGGAGCCGTCCTCGCTCTCGTACACCGACAGCTCCGTGAAACCGAAGGCCTCCGTGAGCTGGCGGATCGCCGCCTTCGCGTCCGCGTACAGCAGCGTCGGGCAGATGCTCGGACGCCCGCCGGCCGTGCCTGCCATACCGATCACTCCCTGTCGTGTCACCCAGTCGCCCCGCCGCCGGAAATTGGAAGAATTCCGGCTGTTGCCCAGTCTTGCACCGGCCACTGACAGTGCGCCGGAAACGCCCTCCCGGCGACGCACGGGCCCTCCGCGCGGCCCCTCCCGCCGGCCCCGGACGTGCCGTACGTCACCGTGCGGCACGATCCCGCGTCCGCTCCCGCCCGGCGACCGCCCCGACGGCGCAGGTCATCGCGTCGGCCCGGGTCCGGCGGCCGACCCGAACACCCGCGCACCGGAAAAGTGCTTGCACGGCCCCGTTAGACTTGGCCCATGGCCATTCTCCTCGCGCATTAGACGGCGGGAACGTCCTCAGCCGCCCGTCCCGCCACACAACCCCGCCCTGGAGCCTGTCCGTGATCTCCGCCTCCGGTATCGAGCTGCGCGCCGGCGCCCGAGTCCTCATCGAGTCCGCCACCTTCCGAGTCGCCAAGGGCGACCGCATCGGCCTGGTCGGCCGCAACGGAGCGGGGAAGACCACCCTCACCAAGGTCCTGGCCGGTGACGGCGTCCCGGCCGGGGGCACCGTCACCCGCTCCGGCGAGGTCGGCTACCTCCCGCAGGACCCCCGCACCGGCGACCTCGACGTCCTCGCCAGCGACCGCATCCTCTCCGCGCGCGGCCTGGACACCCTGATCCGCAAGATGCGGGAGAACGAACAGCGCATCGCCAACGGCAGCGGCGCCACCCGGGAGAAGGCCCTGCGGCAGTACGAGCGCCAGGAGACGGAGTTCCTCACCAAGGGCGGGTACTCCGCCGAGGCCGAGGCCGCCACCATCGCCGCCGCGCTCAACCTCCCCGACCGGGTGCTCGGCCAGCCCCTGCACACGCTCTCCGGAGGTCAGCGCCGCCGCGTGGAGCTGGCGCGCATCCTGTTCTCCGACGCCGACACCCTGCTGCTCGACGAGCCGACCAACCACCTCGACGCCGACTCGATCGTCTGGCTGCGCGACTACCTCAAGACCTACCGCGGCGGCTTCATCGTGATCTCCCACGACGTCGACCTGGTGGAGACGGTCGTCAACAAGGTCTTCTACCTGGACGCCAACCGCGCCCAGATCGACTACTACAACATGGGCTGGAAGCTCTACCAGCAGCAGCGCGAGGCCGACGAGAAGCGCCGTAAGCGCGAGCGGCAGAACGCCGAGAAGAAGGCCGCCGCCCTGCACTCGCAGGCCGACAAGATGCGCGCCAAGGCCACCAAGACCGTCGCCGCGCAGAACATGGCGAAGCGGGCCGACCGGCTGCTCGCCGGACTCGAGGCGGTACGGGCCTCCGACAAGGTCGCCAAGCTGCGCTTCCCCGAGCCGTCCCCCTGCGGCAAGACCCCGCTGATGGCCGAGGGCCTGTCGAAGTCGTACGGATCGCTGGAGATCTTCACCGACGTCGACCTGGCCATCGACAAGGGCTCGCGCGTCGTCATCCTCGGCCTGAACGGCGCCGGCAAGACCACCCTTCTGCGGCTGCTCGGCGGCGCCGAGAAGCCCGACACAGGCGAGGTCATCGAGGGCCACGGCCTCAAGCTCGGCTACTACGCGCAGGAGCACGAGACGCTCGACCCCGAGCGCACGGTGCTGGAGAACATGCGCTCCGCCGCACCCGACCTCGACCTCGTCGCCGTGCGCAAGACGCTCGGCTCCTTCCTCTTCTCCGGCGACGACGTCGACAAGCCGGCCGGTGTGCTCTCCGGCGGCGAGAAGACCCGCCTCGCGCTCGCGACCCTGGTGGTCTCCTCCGCGAACGTGCTGCTGCTGGACGAGCCCACCAACAACCTCGACCCGGCCAGCCGCGAGGAGATCCTCGGCGCGCTGCGCACGTACAAGGGCGCGGTCGTCCTCGTCACCCACGACGAGGGAGCGGTCGAGGCCCTCCAGCCGGAGCGGATCATCCTGCTGCCGGACGGCGTCGAGGACCTGTGGGGCGCCGACTACGCGGACCTCGTGGCCCTGGCCTGAGCCCGCACGGTCACCTGTGGGACGTGGATCCGACTGATCGAACGGGCGGTCGGCCCCTTGATCCATGCGTGATCGACTGTGTGATCAACTGCGTGATCCACTGCCTATGGATCATTCGGCCGATCCGTGATCCATCATCTGTGTGAGATCTCCTCGTACCGAGGTGTGTCCTACATCCACTTCGCGGCCGAGCCCTTTGTCGACAAGGGCTCGGCCTTCGTGCGTCCCTGACCTGGCACTTCACGAGAGAACCCGTTCGGCCGTACGGACACGTCAGTCTGGAATCAAAGATTCCGATTGTGCGTACCCGCTCCTGTCGTCAAAACCTTGTCTTACGGACCTTGCCGAATGGGTGGCCATGAGGCCCCGGAGGGGTGATCATGAGAGGACCAGAGCGCACTTCCCATGAGGAGGCACGGGTGGCCGAGACTCTGAAGAAGGGCAGCCGGGTAACCGGCGCCGCGCGCGACAAGCTCGCGGCAGACCTGAAGAAGAAGTACGACTCCGGTGCGAGCATCCGGGCGCTGGCCGAGGAGACCGGCCGCTCGTATGGCTTCGTACACCGGATGCTCAGCGAGTCGGGCGTCACGCTGCGTGGGCGTGGCGGCGCGACCCGGGGCAAGAAGGCCGCAACGTCCTGAACCGGGCGGCCCATCGGCTTTCGATGGTGGCCACCCGGTCGGTCGACTGATCGGTCGGGTGGTTACTGTGCAGTCACTTGGCTGTGCCGTGGTACGGCGGGAAACCGTCCGACGGCACGGCACGACGACCGCACGCATCGGAGGCGCTCCATGGCTTCGCCCGACCAGGACCTCGGTCCGGTACTCGACAAGGACGGCGTACGGCTCACCGTCGACGACGCGATCGCCACGGTGACCCTGACCAACCCGGCCAAGCGCAACGCCCAAAGTCCTGCTCTGTGGCGGGCGTTGGCCGAAGCCGGGAGGTTGTTGCCGGGCACCGTTCGCGTCGTCGTGCTGGCCGCCGAGGGCAGGTCCTTCTCCGCCGGACTCGACCGGCAGGCGTTCACGCCCGAGGGCTTCGACGGCGAACCGTCGTTCATCGACCTCGCGCGTGGCAGTGACGCCGAGCTGGACGCGACCATCGCCGAATACCAGGAGGGCTTCACCTGGTGGCGGCGCAGCGACATCGTGTCCATCGCCGCGGTGCAGGGACATGCCATCGGAGCGGGATTCCAGCTGGCTCTCGCGTGTGACCTGCGCGTCGTCGCCGACGACGTGCAGTTCGCCATGCGCGAGACCAGCCTCGGACTCGTACCCGACCTGACCGGTACGCATCCGCTGGTCGGGCTGGTCGGCTACGCCCGGGCGCTGGAGATCTGCGCGACCGGCCGGTCCGTGACGGCCGAGGAAGCCGTCAGCAGCGGACTCGCGAACCTGGCCGTGCCGCTCGACGAACTCGAGGGCGCGGTGCGGGACCTGGCCGGCGCGGTGCTGGCCGCGCCGCGGGACGCCGTGATCGAGACGAAGGCGTTGTTGCGCGGGGTCCAGGGGCGGTCGTACGAGGAGCAGCGGGCCGCCGAGCGGGCCGCCCAGGCCCGGCGGCTGCGGGACCTGGCCGGCGTCGGCGAATGAACCCGGCGGTCAGCTGACCGCCGCCACCAGCACCGCTGCCGTCGGGTGGTCCGGCAGCGACTGCGCCACCCTCGCACGGACCTCCAGGGCCACGTCCAGGGCCCGGACGCCGAGGCCCACCGCCACCTCCAGCCGGACGTGGCGGTGCGGCAGAACGGCCTGCCCGCCCCCGAGCTCCTCGACGCGGGCGCCCGTCACCCGGACCACGCCAGGGACCGTCAGCGCGGCGGCGGCCACCCGCTGCTCGTCGGCGCTCCGGGCCGCGGAGGCCGGTGTGTCCGGCGCGTCCGGTGTCCGGGGCGGGCCCGGCGTCGGCTCCGGTTCCGGTTCGGCGGACGGTCCCGAAGGCACCTCGTCCCCCTCCAACAGGTCCGTGACCCGCAGGTCCACCTCCGTCACCGTCAGGCCGAGCCGCTCCGTGGCCGCTGCCGCCAGCACCGTACGCAGCCGCGCCGCCGCCGTCGGCAGCGGCTGCGACGCCGACGCCGTGAACTCCGCCGTCACCCGCAGCGCTCCGGGCGGCAGAGCGCTCGCCGGCGGCGGTACGACGGGTTCCCGCGTGTCCTCCGGGTCGGCGAGGGCGATGCGCAGCGCGGTCAGCCGAACCCCGCGCACCTCCTCCGCCGCGCGCCGGAGCACCGAGTCGGCCGCCCGCTCCGAGATCCAGGCGCCGTCGTTGGGGCCGCCCAGGGGCAGCAGCCTGCCCAGCCCCAGCTGATGGCGCACCGCCCGGGTCCACTGATCTGCCGTCATTGCTCCAGCCTGCCGCATCCCGGGCGCGCGTGAGCGAAACCACACATACGGTGGTGGGAGGACGCCAACCGAAAGGGACGTACGGCCATGACCGACATGACGGAACAGGACCGGACGGGGACCTCATCAGGGGCGAAGGACACGCCGGAGACCTCTGCGACGCGCAAGTCCCAGGCGACCAGGCGCGGTGGTGGAGACCCGTCAACCCGGGGGCGGACGACCATCGCGGACGGCGTGGTGGAGAAGATCGCCGGACTGGCCGCGCGGGACGTCTTCGGCGTGCACGCCATGGGCAGCGGGCTGTCGCGGACCTTCGGGGCCGTGCGCGACCGGGTGCCCGGCGGGTCGAAATCGGCGACGCGCGGAGTGAAGGCCGAGGTCGGCGAGGTGCAGACCGCGCTCGACCTGGAGATCGTCGTCGACTACGGCGTGTCGATCTCCGACGTGGCCCGGGACGTACGGGAGAACGTCGTCGCGGCGGTGGAACGGATGACCGGCCTCGAGGTCGTCGAGGTCAACATCGCGGTGAGCGACGTCAAACTGCCGGACGAAGAGGACGAGGAGCCGGAACCCCGCATCCAGTGAGCAGCCGGTGGCCGAAGAGACGGGCGACGACGAGCTGATGGTCTGACGAGTTGAGGAGCGCACCATGAGCATGGCCGTGGCCGGCATGATCGCCGGCATGGCGTTGGGCTTCGCCGGATACTTCGGGGGGTTCGGTGCCTTCCTCCTGGTGGCGGCCCTGGGAGCCGTCGGCTTCGTCGTCGGCCGGTTCCTGGAGGGGGACCTGGAACTCGGCGACCTGTTCCGTTCCCGTGACGACCGGCGGCGGTGACGCTTGTGAGCGACGGGGTCGGTGAGCTGCGCGGGCCCCTAACGGTCGTCGCGCCCGGCGAGCGTGGCGCGACCAGGATCGCGGACCGGGTCGTCGCGAAGACCGCCGCTGAGGCGGCGCGCGAGGTGCTGGGCAAGCTGCCCCGGGACGTGGCGCTCCCGCACGCCACCGTCGTCGTCCACCACGGGAGTGCCCGGGTCCGGATCCATCTCGAACTCGACTACCCGTGCGACATCGGCGGACGGTGCGGACGGGTGCGTCGTCATGTCGTCGAGCGGGTAGGCGCGTTGGTGGGCATGGAGGTGCCGGAGGTCGCCGTGCACGTGGAACGGCTGCATCTCGTACCGGCACACGGCGCGGCACAGGGGAGGACGCGATGAGCGAGTCCCAGGGCACCGAGGGCACCACGCAGCGGCTGCCGGTCATCGAGAGGGCGGCCGATCCGGTCGGGGAGTACGAACCACCGCCCCCGACCGAGGAGAAGGAGGCCGAGGCCGGCGGCACCGGCCGCTTCTGGTCCGCGCGCCGCGTCCCGGCGGGCATCGTGGCGCTGGTGCTCCTGGTCGTCGCCGGCGCCTTCCTCTACGACGTCGCCGCCGTGCGAGCGGGCCGGTCCGCCATGCACTGGCGCCGGGAACTGGCCCGGCAGCTCGCCGAACGGCCCCTCGACGACATCTGGGTGCTCGTCGGCGCGGGCGTCGCGGCGGCGGTGGGCCTGTGGCTGATCGTGCTGGCCGTCACGCCGGGCCTGCGGGCGGTGCTGCCGATGCGGCGCACGCACGCCGACGTACGTGCCGGACTGCACCGGAAGGCGGTCGCGACGGTGCTGCGCGACCGGGCCATGGAGGTCTCGGGCGTGCAGTCGGTTCGCGTGCGGACCCGCCGGAGGAAGTCCGACGTCCGCGCGGTCGCGCACTTCCGTGAACTGGACGAGGTACGGGCCGATGTGGAGGCCGTGCTCGCCGAGGCCGTGCGGGGGCTCGGGCTGGTCCGGCCGCCCGCGCCGGCGGTCCGTGTGGCGAGGCCCGGACGGAAGGGGTGAAGGCGATGCTCAGGACCGTCAACCGTGTGGTGCTCGGGGTGGTCGGCCTGGTGCTGGTCCTCCTCGGCGGCTCCGTGCTCGCCGTCGGACTGGGCGCGTCCCCGCCCTCCTGGTGGATTCACGACGGACGGCACGACGTCCTGCTCAGCGTCGCCGAGCGGACCCGCTGGCGGGACGCCGGCTGGTGGTGGCCCACCGTCATCGCCGTGCTCGCCGTACTCGTCCTGCTGGCCCTGTGGTGGCTGACCGCGGTGCTGCGCCGCCGTCGGCTCGCCGAGGTGCTCGTCGACACCGGCGACGGCGAGGGTGCCCTGCTGCGGGGACGGGCCCTGGAGGGCGTGTTCGCGGGGGAGGCGGGTGACCTGGACGGCGTCGCCCGGGCCCACGTCCACCTGACCGGCCGCCGCACGGCCCCCGAGGCCCGCGTACGGCTCCTGCTGGAACCGCAGGTGGACCCGGCCACCGCCCTGCACCACCTCACCACCCAGGCCCTGACCCACGCCCGCACATCAGCGGCCCTCCCGACCCTCCCCACGGAAGTCCGCCTGAACGCGGTCAAACACCGAGCGGACAGAGTCAACTGACCCCCCGCCCCTCCAGGGGCGCGGGGAACTGCGCGACCGCCCCCCGGCCCGCAGGCCGAACCGCGACCCGCACCACGGTGCCCGTCCCACGCTCAACCACTGTGCAAGCAGGCCCAGTTGACGCACGCCAGGGGCGCGGGGAACGGCGCGCCCAGCCCCCACCGACCGCAGGCCGAACCGATACCCGCACCACGGTGCCCGTCCCACGCTCAACCACTGCGCAAGCAGGCCCAGTTGACGCACGCCAGGGGCGCGGGGAACGGCGCGCCCAGCCCCCACCGACCGCAGGCCGAACCGCGACCCGCACCACGGTGCCCGTCCCACGCTCAACCACTGCGCAAGCAGGCCCAGTTGACGCACGCCAGGGGCGCGGGGAACGGCGCGCCCAGCCCCCACCGACCGCAGGCAGAGTTCCTACACGCGGCACACGTGACCGTCCCGCGTTCAACCACGCACCATGCAGGCCCGGTTGACGAACCTCCAGGCGCGCGGGGAACCGCGCGACCGCCACCCCCACCACACGCAGCCCGACACGCTGACGCCCAGCGTCAGAACCCGTGCCGCATCCCACCGTCGACCGGCACCATGACCCCGGTCAGATAGGACGCGGCCGGAGACAGCAGAAACGCGGCGGTCCGCCCGAACTCCTCCGGCCTCCCGTACCGGCGCAACGGAATCCGCGACTCGTTGGCCGCCCGGGTCGCCTCGGGGTCCGCCGACAACCCGTCCAGCTCGCGCACCCGATCCGTGTCGATGCGCGCCGGCAGCAGCCCCACGACCCGGATGCCCCGCGGCCCCAGCTCGTCCGAGAGGGACTTGGCGAATCCGGCGAGACCGGGCCGCAGCCCGTTGGAGATCGTCAGTCCCGGGATCGGCTCGTGCACCGATCCCGACAGCACGAACCCGATGACCCCGCCCGCCTCCAGCTCCTCCGCCGCCGCGCGGGCGACCCGCACCGCACCGAGGAAGACCGACTCGAAGGCCGCCTGCCACTGCTCGTCCGTGGTGTCGGCGACGAAGCCGGGCGGCGGACCTCCGACGCTGACGAGGATGCCGTCGAAGCCGCCGAAGCGCTCCCGCGCGGCCGCGATCAGCCGGGCGGGCGCCTCCGGGTCGGCGTTGTCGACGGCGACACCGGCCGCGCCCGGACCCAGCTCGGCCGCCTTTTCGGCGACGCGCTTCTCGTCCCGCCCCGTGATGACCACCTTCGCACCGTCGGCCACGAGTTCGCGGGCGGCGGCGTGGCCCAGTCCGCGGGTGGCCCCGGTGACGACGTACACCCGGTCCTTCAGTCCAAGATCCATGGCCCCTATCCTGCCTCCTCGTCCCCGAACAGGGCGAGGGCGGTGTTCACCAGGCCGATGTGGCTGAACGCCTGCGGGAAGTTGCCGAGCAGGCGGCCGGCCACCGGGTCGTACTCCTCGGCCAGCAGACCCACGTCGTTGGCGAGTCCCGCCAGCCGTTCGAACAGCTCCCGGGCCTCCTTCGTGCGGCCCGTCATGTGCAGCGCGTCCGCGAGCCAGAACGAGCACACCAGGAAGGTGCCCTCGTCGCCCGGCAGCCCGTCGACGTCCGTCCGCTCGGAGCTGTAGCGGCGCACGAAACCGCTGTGGCCCAGCCCGTCGCGGATCGCGTCGATGGTGCCGAGCACGCGCGGGTCGTCGGGCGGCAGGAAACCGACGCGGGGGATGAGCAGCAGGGAGGCGTCGAGCTCGCGCGAGCCGTAGGACTGCGTGAACGTGTTCCGCTCGGGGTCGTAGCCCTTCTCGCACACCTCGCGGTGCACCTCGTCGCGCATCGCGCGCCAGCCGTCGAGGTCGCCGTGCAGGCTCGGGTCCGCCTCCCGTGTGCGCACCGCCCGGTCGGCGGCCACCCACACCATCACCTTCGAGTGGACGAAGTGCCGGCGCTCCCCGCGCACCTCCCACAGCCCCTCGTCCGGCTGCTGCCACGCCGAGACCAGGAAGTCCATCAGGGCGCACTGCAACGACCACATGTGCGGTTCGACGGACAGGCCGGCGAGGCGGCCCAGCGCGAGCGAGTCCATGACCTCGCCGTACACGTCCAGCTGGAGCTGGTTCACGGCCGCGTTGCCGATCCGTACCGGCGCCGAGCCGGCGAAGCCGGACAGCCACGGCAGCTCGTACTCGGGCAGTCGGCGCTCGCCGGCCAGGCCGTACATGATCTGCAGGTCCGCCGGGTCGCCCGCGGCCGCGCGCACCAGCCAGTTCCGCCAGGCCTCCGCCTCCTCGTGGTAGCCGGCCGCGAGCAGTGCGCCCAGCGTGAGGGTGGAGTCGCGCAGCCAGCAGTAGCGGTAGTCCCAGTTGCGCACCCCGCCGACCTCCTCCGGCAGCGAGGTGGTGGCCGCGGCTACGATGCCGCCGGTGGGCGCGTAGGTGAGGGCCTTGAGGGTGATCAGGGAGCGTACGACGATGTCCCGGTGCGGCCCGTCGTAGCGGCAGCGGGACGACCACGCCCGCCAGTCGGCGACGCTGACGCGCAGCGCCTCGTAGGGGTCGACGAGCGGCGGGCGCGGCTCGTGCGAGGGATGCCAGGTGAGGACGAACGCGACCTTCTCACCCGCCTCGACCGTGAACTCCGAGTGCGTGCCGAAGTGCTCGCCCCAGGTGGGGACGGCGGGCTCGCTGCGCAGCCACACCGAGTCCGGGCCCGCGACTGCCACCCGATGGCCGTCGGAGCGGCGCATCCACGGCACGATCGAGCCGTAGTCGAAACGCAGCCGCAGCGTGCTGCGGACGGTGACCCGGCCGCTGAGGCCCTCGACGACGCGTACGAGATCGGGGGCGACGTCGCGCTGCGGCATCAGGTCGGTGACCCGCACGCTGCCCTCGTCGGTCTCCCACTCGGTGTCGAGCACGAGGGTGTCGGGGCGGTAGGCACGGCGGGCGCAGGCGCCCTCGTGGCCCGTGGGCGCGATGCGCCAGTGGCCGTTCTCGTCGCCGCCCAGCAGTCTGGCGAAACAGGCGGCCGAGTCGAAGCGGGGCAGACAGAGCCAGTCGACGGAACCGTCCATGCCGACGAGGGCCGCGGTCTGTTCGTCGCCGATGACGGCGTAGTCCTCGATGCGGGGGTGCACGGGGTGCGGGTTCCCGGCGGGACGGCCGCACAATCAGGGCGCCGGGCGGGCGGGTGAACCGTCCGCGCTACACCGACACCGGTTCCGACGCCGGTGCGTCCTCGCCGGCGGCCGCCGCGCGCCTGTCGCGGGCCTCCCGCCGCACCAGGACGACCCAGCCGACCGGGACGCCCGCGGAGAACAGCCACCACTGGATGGCGTACGCGAGGTTCAGCGCCGCGTCCTCCCTGCCGGGATCGCCGAGCAGCTCGGGAGAGCCGCCCTTGGGCTGGGGCGCTGTCTGTGCGATGTAGCCGCCGAGCACCTCGGCGCCCAGCCGCCGTGCCTCCTGCTCGCTGTTGATCAGCATGATCTGCCGGTCGGGGAGTCCCTTGATGTCCTTGATGCCGCTCGCCGCGGTCGTCTCGTCGGCCATCAGGCGCCCGGTCACGGTGGTGCGGCCGTGCGGCGGTGCGGGGATCTTCGGGAAGACGGTCTGCGCCGCGTCCGCGGGAATCCAGCCGCGGTTGACCAGCAGCACCTTCCCGTCGGTGAGGACGAACGGGGTGAGGACGTGGAAGCCGACCGTCTCGTCGGTGTTGACGCGGCGCCTGACGACGAGTTCTCGCGCCGTGTCGAAGGTGCCGGTCGCGGTCACGGTGCGGTAACGCTCCGCGCGGGTGACGGCGTGCCCGGGCGTGGTCAGCTGCTCCACGGGGACCGGCTTGGCGGCCAGCGCGTCCGAGACCAGCTGGTTCCGGGCGGTGCGCAGGTCGTGGCGGTCCATCTGCCAGAAGCCCAGCCTGATCATCGTGGGGATGAGGAGGAGGGAGATCAGCGTGAGGATCACCCACTGCCGGGACAACAGGAAGCGGTACACCCCACGACCGTACAACTCGGTCGTGGGGTGCATTCGGGCGGGTAGTGGGTTACACCTTGTCGACGATCCCCGCCCTGCCCTCCGCGCGGGCGCAGTGGGCGCCGCAGAACCAGTGACCCTCGACCTCGACTCCCTGGCCGATGATCTGCACCCGGCAGTGCTCGCAGATCGGTGCCATGCGATGGATCGCGCAGGAGAAGCAGTCGAAGACGTGCACCGCACCCTGCGCGTGCACCTCGAAGGTCATTCCGTAGTTGTTGCCACATACTTCGCAGGTCGCCATGCGCCACAGGGTGAGCCGTCCGCGCCGCGCGGGCGGGACGCGGCCGGGCGAGTCGCCCGGCAATCACCCGTCCGTACGGTCGTCGCCCCGAGGTCGCCCGCAGCCGTACGGTCGCCGCCCCGAGCCGCGCTCGCAGCCGTACGGTCGTCGCCGCCGGCGCGCCCGCAGGCGTACGGTCACTGCCCCGAGGCCGGTTCCACGTCCCTGAGCAGTTGTCCGAAGGCGGCCTCGTCCACCACCGGGGTTCCGAACTGCCGGGCCTTGACCACCTTCGAGGTGTGGGAGTCCGGGTCGTTGGTGACGAGCAGGCTGGTCAGCCGGGACAGGCTCGACGCGACATGCAGCCCGGCCTCGGTGGCACGGTCCTCCAGCAGCTCCCGCTCGACCGAGGTGTCCCCGGAGAACGCGACCCGCATGCCCTGTTTGAGTGACTTGCCCTCTTCGTACCGCCCCGGGTTGGGATAGGGGCACGCGGGCCTTTTGCGCGCGGGGCGCCAACTGCTCGGGCGGTAGCTGCCGTAGCCGCCCGCCTGCTGTCCGATCCGGGGCGCGGCCGGCCGGTCCGCCCACTCGGTCAGCGGCCGGCACTCGTGCAGCGGCAACCGGACACCACCCGCGGCCGCGGCCCGCAGGCTCGGCCGGAAGGCCTCCGCCAGCACGCGCGCGTCGTCCAGCGCGTGGTGCGCCCGCTGCTGCACGACACCGAAGTGCGCGGCCAGTGATTCCAGCTTGTGGTTGGGCAGCGGCAGGCCCAGCTCCTTGGAGAGCGCGATGGTGCACAGCCTCTGCCGCACCGGCGCCTCGCGCTCTGCGCGCGCGTACTCCCGGGCGATCATCTGCCAGTCGAAGACGGCGTTGTGTGCGACGAGCACCCGGTCCGCGAGCCGGAGCGAGAACTCCTCGGCGATGTCCGGGAAGAGGGGAGCGCCTTCGAGTGCCTCACTCGTCAGTCCGTGGATCCACACCGGGCCCGGGTCCCGCTCGGGGTTGACCGTGGTGTACCAGTGGTCCTCGACCTCGCCGTGCGCGTCCAGCCGGTAGACGGCCGCGGAGATGATCCGGTCGTCCCGGGCGAGGCCGGTGGTCTCCACGTCAACGACCGCGTATCCCTTCGGATACGCGGTCGGCCACACCGTGGCCAAGGGCGCTGCGGTCGTGAGGTCTTCGAGCATGTTCCTGAGGATACGGGCCGCGACTGACAGCCCGGTCCCGCACCCGTCCGTCAGGTCCCCACGTCCGCCCGCCCGTTCGAGTGCCACGAATGGTGCGAATGTCTGTGCACGCGGCTATGGACCTTTTCGGCGCCCGGTGCGACCGTGCTGCCCGCCCGGCGGACGAAGCCCGCGGACGACGACCACCGAGGCAACCGCGAGAGGACTGCCGAGGGGACGGCCGACGGCCGCCTAGGCGGCCGCCGACGAGAAAGGCGACGACGACCGCGGCGGACGCCGTGGACGACGGACCGGTGCACGGACGACGAAGGGCGGTACGGCACATGGCACGCGTACGCTACGGCGCACGGACCGAGGCGGAGATCGTCGCCACGCGCACGGCGAGCTCCAGACTTCCCGAGATCTGGTCCACCGGCGTGGTGGCCCTCTGGGAGACCGACCCGGACGCCCTCGCGGCGGTTCTGCCACCGCCCCTCAAACCCACCGGGCGGCCACTGGTCCGGGTGAACATCAGCCAGGTCGATCTGCCCGGACAGGTCCTGGGCGCGGGCTCGTTCGCGGTCGCCGCCGCCCACGACGGCGTCGACGGCTGGTACCCGCTGGTCATGCCGATGACGCTGGAGCGGGCCCTCATCGGCGGCCGTGAGGTCTTCGGAGAGCCCAAGAAGCTCGGCGAGGTGACGGTCGAGCGGGACGGCCTCGTTCTCCGTGCCGCCCTCGCCCGGCACGGCATCGTCTTCGTCGAGGTGCGCGGCGCCGCCGCCGGCGAGCTCCCGTTGCCGGCGCCGAACCTCAAGACCGACTTCTACTTCAAGTTCCTGCCCGCGGTGGACGGTTCGGGTTTCGACGCCGATCCGGTGCTCGTGCACTGTGTGCGCAACGAGCGGGTGCGCAGGCTCGAGCGGGTCACCGGGGACGTCGTCCTGCGCGAGTCGATGTACGACCCGGTCGCCGACCTGCCGGTGCGCCGGCTGCTCGGGATCACGATTGGCGAGAAGACCAGCGACCAGCGCGGCCGGGTCGCCGAACGCGTCGCCGCCGAGGCACTGCTGCCCTACATCCACCAGCGCTACGACGATCCCGCCCAGATCCTCGACGCCCCGCCCGGGGGGACCGTCTGATGGACCTTCACCCCGGACAGGTCGCCGTCGTCACCGGCGCGGCGAGCGGCATCGGGCTGGCGATGGCCCGGCGGTTCGCGGCGGAGGGCCTGAAGGTGGTCCTCGCCGACGTGGAGCGGGACGCCCTGGAGCGGGCCGCCTCGGACCTGCGGGCGGACGGCACCGAGGTGCACGCGCGCGTGGTCGACGTCGGTTCACGCGACCAGGTCGTGGAACTCGCCGACTCGGCCTACGAGACCTACGGCGCCGTGCACGTCCTGTGCAACAACGCGGGGGTCGGCTCGGGCGCGGAGGGCCGCATGTGGGAGCACGACCCGAACGACTGGGCGTGGGCCTTCGCCGTCAACGTGTGGGGCGTCTTCCACGGCGTCCAGGCGTTCCTGCCGAGGATGCTGGCCGCGGGCGAGCCCGGCCACGTCGTCAACACGTCCTCCGCGGACGGCGGGATCGCCCCGCTGCCCACCGCCTCCGTGTACGCCGTCACCAAGGCGGCCGTGGTGACGATGACCGAGTCGCTGTACGCGCATCTGCGGGCGGAACACGCGCGCGTGGGGGCGTCGGTCCTGTTCCCAGGCCCGCACATGCTCCGCACGGGCCTGTGGGAGTCGCACCGCAACAGGCCCGTCCGGTACGCGAAGCGGCGGCCCCGCAGGACTCCGTACCGCAGCCTCGAGCAGTGGGAGACGGCGATGCGGGAGGCCGGCCAGGAGGTGCGCTTCACGCCCGTGGAGGAGGTCGCCGACCTCGTCGTGGACGGTGTCCGCGCCGACCGCTTCTGGCTGCTGCCCAAGAGCGAGCGCAGCGACGACCAGGTCCGGGCGCGGGCCCGGTCGATGCTCGACCGGACGAACCCGTCGTACCTCGAACGCTTCATCCTGGACTGAGAGGGGACCGTTGTGACCGGCCAGGACCCGTACCTGATCATCTCCTCCGACTGCCACGCCGGGCTGCCCACCGAGGAGTACCGGCCCTACCTGGACTCCCGCCACCACCGCGACTTCGACGAGTTCCTCGCCGGGCGTGAGCGGCGCCGCGAGGAGATGACGCGGCTCGGCATCCGCAACGAGGCGTTCGCGGACAAGTGGTTCAAGGACAACGAGGAGGGACTGCGCGGCGGCTGGGACGCGGCGCAGCGCGTCAAGGAGCTGGACGGCGACGGCGTAGCGGCCGAGGTGGTCTTCCCGGACGCCGACGCCGTGGACAGCCGGACCGCGGCGCCCTTCGGCGTCGGCCTCGGCCTCTCCGGCGACCACGACCCTGAGTTGGGCATGGCGGGCGCGCGGGCCCACAACCGCTGGCTGGCCGACTTCGTGTCCGAGCATCCCGAACGGCACTGCGGAGTCGCCCTGTTGCCCATCACCGCGGAGGTCCCGAAGGTCGTCGCGGAGATTCACCGCGCCAAGGAGTCCGGCCTCGGCGCCCTGATGATCCCCGCCATGTGGGTCGACAAGGAGCCGTACCACGACCGCCGTTACGACCCGGTGTGGGCCGCGGCCGCCGAGTGCGGGATGCCGGTGCTCACCCACTCGGGGGCGGCCCCGCGCCACGAGTACGGCGACCACCTGGGGATCTACGTCTCCGAAGTCACCTGGTGGCCCGCCCGGCCGCTGTGGTTCCTGCTCTGGTCCGGCGTCTTCGAACGCCATCCCGGCCTGAAATTCGGGGTCGCCGAGTCGGGTTGCTGGTGGCTGCCGAACCTGCTGTGGTTCATGGACCGCCTCTACCTCGGCGCGCACGGCGGCAAGAAGCTGTCGCCCTTCGCCGAGCTGCGGCGCCCGCCGCACGAGTACCTCGACCGGCAGGTCTTCGTCTGCGCGACCAACACCAAGCGCCGCGAACTGGCCCAGCGCTACGAGATCGGCGTCGACAACATGCTGTGGGGCAGCGACTTCCCGCACCCCGAGGGCACCTGGCCCGACACGCGTGCGTGGCTGCGGCGCACCTTCCACGACATCCCGGTGCCGGAGACCCGCCGCATGCTGGGCCTGGCGGCGGCCGAGGTGTTCGGCTTCGACACCGAGCGGCTGGCCCCGCTGGCCCGCCGCATCGGACCGACTCCCGCCGACCTCGGCCAGCCGGACGACCAGGCGGCCGTGGCGGCGTCCTGGGCACGCTCGCGCGAGGTGGGCCGGCACTGGCTGACGGACCACGACTTCCCGGCGCTGGGGGTGACGCCGTGAACGACGAGCGGTACACGGTCGTCTCGGCCGACTGCCATGCGGGCGCCGACCTCCTGGACTACCGGCCGTACCTGGAGCGGCGGTACCACGACGAGTTCGACGCGTGGGCGGCGACGTACGTCAACCCGTACGAGGACCTGGTCGCCGACACCGCCGACCGGAACTGGAACTCCGAGCTGCGGTTGGCCGAGCTGGAGGCGGACGGGATCGTCGCGGAGGTGGTCTTCCCGAACACGATCCCGCCGTTCTTCCCGTCCGGCTCCCTGATGGCGCCGGCGCCGCCCGCCGAGGAGTTCGAGCGGCGCTGGGCCGGACTGCGCGCCCACAACCGCTGGCTGGCGGACTTCTGCGCGGCGGCGCCCGGCCGGCGCGCGGGCGTCTTCCAGATCCTGCTGAACGACGTGGACGCGGCGGTCGAGGAGATCCGGTGGGCCTCCCGGGCGGGCCTCACCGGCGGCCTGCTGCTGCCCGGCACACCCCCGGGCTCGGGCCTGCCCGAGCTCTACTCCTCGGCGTACGACCCGATCTGGGCGGTCTGTGAGGAGCTGGACGTCCCGGTCAACCACCACGCGGGCTCGGCGTCCCCGCCCCTGGGCGAGGAGCCGGCCGCCCGCGCGGTCTTCATGGTCGAGACGACCTGGTTCTCGCACCGCGCGCTGTGGCACCTGGTCTTCGGCGGTGCCTTCCGCCGCCACCCGGGCCTCAGACTGGTCCTCACCGAGCAGGGCTCGGGCTGGATCCCCGGGGTGCTCGACATGCTGGACTACTACCACGGCCGCATGGTCGCGGCCGCGCGGAAGGCGGTCACGGCCGAGGCCAGGTTCGGCGCCGGCCTGGCGGCCGGCATGGGCCGTCGCCCCTCCGAGGTGTGGCGGGACAACTGCTTCGTCGGCGCCAGCTTCATGCGGCCGCACGAGGTGCCGCTGCGCGAGCGCATCGGCATCGAGAAGATCATGTGGGGCAGCGACTACCCGCACGACGAGGGGACCCACCCCTACTCCCGCGAGGGGCTGCGGTTCGCCTTCGCGGGCGTGCCGCAGGAGGAGGTCGCGGCGATGGTCGGGGGCAACGCGGCACGGGTGTACGGCTTCGACCTGGACCTGCTGGACGCCCTCGCGGCGAAGGTGGGTCCGACGGTGGCGGAACTCGCGCAGCCGCTGGACGAACCGCCCGCGGACGCGACGAGCCCCGTCTTCGCACGAGGAGCGTCGGTGCGCGTGTGGTGAGGATCAGCGAGGGACCTGGGCGTGCCGGTGCCGGTGCTGGTGCCGGTGCCGGGCCGTGAGCGTCGGTGCGGTCGCGGTGCCGCGCGGAGTGGGATCCTCCCGGGGTGACGCAACCCACGCACAGCGAGGCCCACGGCGGCGGGCTCGGCTCGCGCCTCAACTGGCTGCGGGCCGCGGTCCTCGGCGCGAACGACGGCATCGTGTCCACCGCCGGCCTGGTCGTGGGCGTGGCCGGCGCCACGGACGACGCCTCCGCCCTGCTGACGGCGGGCCTGGCCGGTCTGCTCGCCGGCTCCCTGTCGATGGCGGCCGGGGAATACGTGTCCGTGTCCACCCAGCGCGACTCGGAGAAGGCCGCCCTGGCCCTGGAGAAGCGGGAGTTGCGCGAGCAGCCGGAGGCGGAACTGGAGGAACTGACCGAACTGCTGGAGGAGCGGGGACTGTCCCGGGACGTGGCCCTGGAGGCCGCCGTCCAGCTGACGGAACGCGACGCGCTCAGGGCGCACGCGCGCGTGGAGCTCGGCATCGACCCGGACGAGCTCGCCGACCCGTGGCACGCGGCGTGGGCGAGCTTCCTGGCGTTCACGGCCGGGGCGCTGCTGCCCCTGCTGGCCATCGTGCTGCCACCGGCCGACTGGCGGCTCGGCGTCACCGTGGTCTGCGTCCTGGCCGCCCTCGTGCTGACGGGCTGGAGCAGCGCGCGGCTGGGCGCGGCGGGCCCGCGCAGGGCGGTGCTGCGGAACGTGGTGGGCGGGGCGCTGGCGATGGGCGTCACCTACGCGGTCGGGGTGCTGCTGGGCGCGGCCGGGGTGTAGCGCGGCGGCGGCGGCGGGGCGAGGGTGCCGGCGGCGGCGTACGGTGAAGGGCGCTCGACCACCCTCCGAGCGCACCAGCACCGCACGGACCGCACGAGAAGGATCCTCACCATGCGCGCCACCACCATCCACGCCCCGTACGACATGCGCGTGGAGGACGTGCCCGAACCCGTGGTGCAGCTGCCCACCGACGCGGTGGTGCGGGTGCTGCGCGCCTGCATCTGCGGCAGCGACCTGTGGGCGTACCGGGGTGAGGCGGCCCGGCAGCCGGGGCAGCGGATCGGGCACGAGTTCCTCGGCATCGTCGAGGAGGCCGGCTCCGAGGTGACCGGAGTCCGCCGCGGAGACCTTGTCGTCGCGCCCTTCATGTGGTCCGACGGCGTCTGCGACTACTGCCGTGAGGGGCTCACCACCTCCTGCGAGCACGGCGGTTTCTGGGGCGCCGTCGGCTACGACGGCGGCCAGGGCGAGGCCGTGCGGGTGCCCTTCGCCGACGGCACCCTCGTCCCGCTGCCCTGTGACGCGGCCTCCGACGACCACCTGCTGTCCGCGCTGCTGACCCTCTCCGACGTGATGGGCACCGGTCACCACGCCGCCCTCGGCGCTGGAGCGAGGCCGGGCGCCACCGTCGCCGTGGTCGGCGACGGAGCCGTCGGCCTGTGCGCGGTGCTCGCCGCCAGACGCCTCGGCGCCGAACGGATCATCGCGCTCGGCCGTCACCAGGTCCGTACGGACATCGCGCGCCGCTTCGGCGCCACCGACGTCGTCGCCGAGCGCGGGGACGCGGCCGTCGAGGCCGTACGGGAACTCACCCGCGGACAGGGCGCGCACGCCGTCGTCGAGGCGGTCGGCACCGAGCAGTCGATGCGTACGGCGGTCGGCGTCACGCGCGACGGCGGAGCGATCGGCTTCGTCGGGGTGCCGCACGGCAGCGGGACCGGACTGGACCTCGGCGTCCTGTTCGACCGGAACATCGCGCTGCGCGGCGGGGTCGCGCCGGTCCGCGCGTACATCCCCGAGCTGCTCCCCGACGTCCTGAACGGCCGTATCGACCCGTCGCCGGTCTTCGACCTGACCGTCGGTCTGGAGGGCGTGCCGGACGGCTACAAGGCGATGGACGAGCGCACCGCGCTCAAGGTGCTGGTGACCAACTGAGCCGACCGGCCGGGCGCGGTGACTCAGACCCAGCGGGCGGCGTCCGTCCCCCAACGCCCCGGCGGCCGCGCCCAGTCGGCCGGGCCGCCCGCGAAGGAGACCGGCGGCAGGGCGTACCGCAGCCGTCCGAGCGGGCCGTCCGTCTCGGACAGCCAGGCATCGGGCCCGTCGTACGCCGCGCCCTCCGCCGCGTCCCCCGGGTCGCCCGGCTCCGGCCCGACGCCGTGCGTCAGCCACTCCGCGGTCCGCGCCAGCGCCGCCCCGACGAACCGGCTGCCGCCGTCGTACGACTGCTCGGTCAGCGCCCGCAACACCGCCGCCGCCAGCAGGTAGCCCGTGCCGTGGTCGAGGGCCTGCGCGGGCAGTGTGCCGGGCCGCTGCGGCGATCCCTCGGTGGCGGCGATCCCGGTGGCGGCCTGCACCAGGCTGTCGAAGCCCCGGCGCCCACCCCACGGCCCGTACGCGCCCCAGGCCGACAAC
Organism: Streptomyces sp. NBC_00289; assembly: GCF_041435115.1. NCBI lineage: Bacteria > Bacillati > Actinomycetota > Actinomycetes > Kitasatosporales > Streptomycetaceae > Streptomyces > Streptomyces sp. NBC_00289. The sequence goes on from NZ_CP108046.1 coordinate 7,774,085, forward strand.
TGCGCCACGACCACCCCGGGCCGCCGCTCGGCCAGCGCCCGAGGCGAGAGCCCGAACCGGTCGAGAGCGCCCGGCCGGTAGCCGGTGACGACCACGTCCGCCGCCGCGAGCAGCTCCTCGAAGACGCTCCGGTCGGCCACCAGGTCCAGCGTCGTGGAGCGTTTCCCGAAACCGGTGTCCGTGTGCTGGTCGGGGAGTTCGGGCAGTCGCGGGGCGTCCACGCGCAGCACGTCCGCGCCGAGCAGGGCGAGTGTGCGGGTGGCGACCGGGCCCGCGATGACCCGGGTCAGGTCCAGCACCCGCAGCCCGGCCGCGGGCAGCAGCGGGGCCGTCTCGACGGGCGTCAGCACGCGCGCGGGAGCGGAGTCCAGTCGCCGTCGCTCCACCAGAGGCCGTGCGGCCACCGCGGCGGCCTGCCCGTGAGCGGCCCACTGCGCGGCCGTGCGCAGCGCCACGGCGAGGCCTCCGGCGGCGTACACGGCCTCCTCGACCTCCAGGGCGGTCCGCTCGGCGAGCACCCGCTCGACCGAGTCCGCCCGGTCGGTCGTCAGTCCCAGCGCGGACAGCAGCCGCGCCCGGTGGTGCGGGTAGTTGGCGTGCGTCCGCACCCAGCCGTCCGCCGTCCGCCAGAACCCGGACAGGGGGGCGAAGGAGACCGGCGCGCGTCCGTCGACCGACAGATGCCGTTCACTCACGAACGCCGTGGCGACCGCCCCGTCGTCCACGCGTACGCGGGGCACCGCGGGGAGCCCGGCCCGGCGGGCGCCGAGTTCGGCGGCCGCCAGCGCGCACGCGCCCACGGAGGCGCGCGCCAGAGCGCGTACGGGAAGGCGCCCCTGGAGAGCGCCCTCCCGCACCACGGTCGACATCCGCGCCAACAGGGCGGGATCGCCGCCCACCGCGGACCAGGCCAACGCGATATCAGTCATGACTGCATCATGCAGTATTGACTGAATCAACCTATTGACCTACTCGGTCACCGCACCGCGTCCAGAGCGTTGACGATGCCGAACCCGTAGAACCCGTTGACGCGCTTGACGCCCTTGCACACGGCGTCCTGGGTGCCGTCGCCGTTCTGGTCGTACGACGTCGGGCAGCCGGGGTTGTCCGCCTGCGCCTTGAGCAGCAGCTGCAACTGGGCCGGACTCGCGTACGGGTGCGTCGACTTCAGCAGCGCCGCGACGCCCGCGGCATGCGGCGAGGCCATCGACGTGCCCTGCAGGAAGCCGTATTCGCCGTTCGGCATCGTGGACAGGATGCGGCCGTTCTTCGACGGCGTGTCCGGGATCTGGTAGCGCCCGTCGCCGCCGGGAGCCGCGACGTCGATGACGCCCTTGCCGTACGAGGAGTAGTACGACTTGATGTTGTCGACGCCCGTCGCGCTGACCGTGACGACACCCGGCAGCTGGGTCGGCACGTCGAAGCACTCGTGCGGGTCGATGGTCCGCTCGGACGGCGTGCCGTCGTCGGGGCTGCTGGCGTCGACGATCGCGTCGGAGTCCAGGTCGTGGTTGGAGTTGCCCGCGGACGCGAGGTTCAGGGTGCCCTTGTGCTGGGCGTACAGCTGGGCCCGGTTGACCGCGTCGACGATCGCCCTCTGGTCGGGGTCGTCCATGCAGTTGTACAGCCAGGGATCCACGTAGTAGCTGTTGTTGGTGATCTCCACGCCGTGGTCGGCGGCGAACACGAAGGCGCAGACGACGCTCTCCGGGTAGAAGAGCCCGTTGTCCGGGTCGCTCACCTTGATGCCGGCGACCTTCACGCCCGGGGCGACGCCCGCGACGCCGATGCCGTTGCGGGCCGCGGCTATCTCACCGGCGACGTGTGTGCCGTGGTAGTCCGCCGCGGTGTACGGACGCCAGGCGCCCGCACCGGTGTCCGCGACTCCGCCGACGCAGTTCGCGGACTGATCGGCGGAGAAGTTCGGGGCGAGGTCGGGGTGGGTGTCGTCGACGCCGGTGTCGATCACGGCGACGGTCACCCTGCGGCTGCCCGGGTCGATCTTCGCGGCCTTGTCGGCGCCGATCGCCCGCAGGTCCCACTGGTCGGCCTCCAGGGGCTCGCTCTCGCCCGCCGTGGCGGAGGCGCTCGCCACCTTCTCGGCCTGCGCCTTCGACAGGATCTGCGCCGCGCCCTCGTCGGTCGTGCCGGCGGCGGTCAGCGGCGCGGTGCGCGTGGCACCCGCCGACTGCACCCCGCGCACCGTGCGGAGCTGCTTGCCGAAGTCCGGGTTCGCCGAGTGGGCGACGATCACACCGATCTTCTCGTACGCCACCACGACCGTGCCGCCGGCCGCGGCGACCGCCTTCTTGACCGACGCGATCGTGCGGTGATCCACCGTGGTGTTGACGACATACGCCAGGCTGGGCGCGTCCGCGGTCTGCGCCGCGCTCTCCGCTCGCGGGGCGGCCGAGGCCGCCGTCGGCAGGAAACCGAGCGAGGCCGTGAGCGACAGCACGACGGGCACGGCGAGGGCGAGGCGGCGTCTGGAACGCAGATGAGCCATGGGGTCTCCACATCATCCGGAAAACGAGACCTGCCCGGGACACAGGTGCTGCCTGGGCAGGTACATGACGGGTAGTTCGGCTCGAAGCTATCCCCCGGAGTCGCTGGCCAGCAATGACTTCCCGACAGTGACTTCGGAAACAGGCCGGGGGAGTTGAACCGGTCCTCGCGTGGCGCCGTGACCTTGGACAGGGACCGCGAGGACACTCGCCCCCGTCCACCGACACACCAGCACCCGCAACGCGAGGAGACTCCGTGGCCACCGACGCACCGCCCCCGTCGAAAGAGCAACACGAACTGCCCTCAGCGGAGGAGTACACCGAGGTGCACGAGAGCGCGGAGTTCATCGAACTGCGCCGCTCCTACCGCTCCTTCGCCTTCCCGCTGACCTTCGCCTTCATCGCCTGGTACCTGCTGTACGTGCTGCTGTCGAACTACGCGGGCGACTTCATGGGCACCAAGGTGGGCGGCAACATCAACATCGCGATGGTCCTCGGCCTCGCGCAGTTCCTCACCACGTTCCTCATCGCCTGGTGGTACGCGCGGCACGCCGCAGCCACGTTCGACCCCAAGGCGGAAGCCATCAAGTCCCGGATGGAGGGCGGCGCATGAGCCCCGCGATCACCCTGGCCGCCGGTGAGGCCAGCGAGCACCGCACGCTGATCATCATCCTGTTCTCGGTGTTCGTCGCCGCAACCCTCGTCATCACCGTCTGGGCGGGCCGGCAGACCAAGGACGCCGCCGACTTCTACGCGGGCGGACGGCAGTTCACCGGATTCCAGAACGGCCTCGCCGTCTCCGGCGACTACATGTCCGCCGCGTCCTTCCTCGGCATCGCGGGCGCCATCGCCCTCTTCGGCTACGACGGCTTCCTCTACTCCATCGGCTTCCTGGTCGCCTGGCTCGTCGCCCTGCTCCTGGTCGCCGAACCCCTGCGCAACTCCGGCCGTTACACGATGGGTGACGTGCTGGCCTACCGGATGCGGCAACGGCCCGTCCGCACCGCGGCCGGCACCTCCACCATCGTCGTGTCGATCTTCTACCTGCTGGCCCAGATGGCGGGCGCCGGCGTCCTGGTCTCGCTGCTGCTCGGCATCACCAGCGACGGCGGCAAGATCGGCATCGTGGCCCTGGTCGGCGTCCTGATGATCGTGTACGTCACCATCGGCGGCATGAAGGGCACCACCTGGGTCCAGATGGTCAAGGCCGTGCTGCTGATCGCCGGCGCGCTGCTGCTCACCTTCCTGGTCCTGCTGAAGTTCGACTTCAACGTCTCCGACCTGCTCGGCTCGGCCGCCGACAACAGCGGCAAGGGCGCGGCCTTCCTGGAGCCCGGCCTGAAGTACGGCGCCACCGGCACCACCAAGCTGGACTTCATCTCCCTGGGCATCGCCCTGGTTCTCGGCACCGCGGGCCTGCCGCACATCCTGATCCGCTTCTACACGGTCCCGACCGCCAAGGCCGCCCGAAAGTCGGTCATCTGGGCCATCGGCCTGATCGGCGCCTTCTACCTGATGACCCTCGCCCTCGGCTTCGGCGCCGCCGCGCTGATCAAGCCGGACGAGATCGTCGCCTCCAACAAGGCGGGCAACACGGCCGCACCCCTGCTGGCACTCCATCTCGGCGGAGTGGACTCCAACTGGGGCGCGATCCTGCTCGCCACCATCTCGGCGGTCGCCTTCGCCACGATCCTCGCGGTCGTCGCCGGCCTGACCCTGGCCTCGTCCTCCTCGTTCGCCCACGACATCTACGCGAACGTCATCAAGAAGGGCACGGCCACCGAGAAGCAGGAGATCAACGCCGCCCGGTACGCGACCGTCGGCATCGGCGCCGTCTCCATCCTGCTGGGCGCCCTCGCCCGCGACCTGAACGTGGCGGGCCTGGTCGCCCTCGCCTTCGCGGTCGCCGCCTCCGCCAACCTCCCGACGATCCTCTACAGCCTCTTCTGGAAGCGGTTCACCACCTCCGGAGCCCTGTGGTCGATCTACGGCGGCCTGGTCACCGCGGTCGGCCTGGTGCTGTTCTCGCCGGTCGTCTCGGGCAAGCCCAGCTCGATGTTCCCGGACGTCGACTTCCACTGGTTCCCGCTGGAGAACCCGGGCATCATCTCGATCCCGGTCGGATTCCTGCTCGGCATCCTCGGCACCCTGCTGTCGAAGGAGGAGCCGGACGCCGACAAGTACGCGGAGCTGGAGGTACGGTCCCTGACCGGCACCGGAGCACACTGAGCCACACCGCACGGCCCGTCGCGGGCGCGGTCGCGTCGTAGATCCCTACGACGCGACCGCACCGCACCTCGTGCGATCGGGCCCTGACCGTGTCGGAGGAGTCACGTAGGCTCACAGGTGACGAGAGACATGCGATCCACTTCGAGGGAGGGGGCCCACGTGCTCATCGACACCTACGGCCGAGTGGCCACCGACCTGCGGGTCTCACTGACCGACCGGTGCAACCTCCGCTGCACGTACTGCATGCCCGAGGAGGGCCTGCAGTGGCTGGCCAAGCCCGACCTGCTCACGGACGACGAGATCGTCCGGCTGATCGACATAGCCGTCACCTCCCTCGGCATCAGGGAGGTCCGCTTCACCGGCGGCGAGCCGCTGCTGCGTCCCGGCCTGGTCGGCATCGTCGAGCGGGTCGCCGCGCTGGAACCGCGCCCCCAGATGTCCCTGACCACCAACGGCATCGGCCTCAAGCGCACGGCGTCCGCCCTCAAGGCGGCGGGCCTGGACCGGGTCAACGTCTCGCTGGACACCCTCCGCCCCGACGTGTTCAAGACCCTCACCCGCCGCGACCGTCACCAGGACGTCATCGAGGGCCTGTACGCCGCCCGTGACGCGGGCCTGACCCCGGTCAAGGTCAACTCGGTGCTGATGCCGGGGCTCAACGAGGACGAGGCCCCGGACCTGCTGGCCTGGGCGGTCGAGCACGACTACGAACTGCGCTTCATCGAGCAGATGCCGCTGGACGCCCAGCACGGCTGGAAGCGCGACGGCATGATCACCGCGGGCGACATCCTCGCCTCCCTGCGCACCCGCTTCGAGCTCACCGCCGAGGGTTCCGAGGAGCGCGGCTCGGCCCCCGCCGAACGCTGGATCGTCGACGGCGGACCGCACCGCGTCGGCGTCATCGCCTCCGTCACCCGCCCGTTCTGCGCGGCCTGCGACCGCACCCGCCTCACGGCCGACGGCCAGGTGCGCACCTGCCTGTTCGCCCGCGAGGAGACCGACCTGCGCGCGGCCCTGCGCTCCGACGCCTCCGACGAGGAGGTCGCCCGTATCTGGCGGCTGGCGATGTGGGGCAAGAAGGCCGGCGCGGGCCTGGACGACCCGTCGTTCGTCCAGCCGGACCGGCCGATGTCGGCGATCGGCGGCTAGTGCCGCGGCACTGGGACGCGTCTGACAGTTCCCGCCGGGCGCGCGACGCGAATTGTCGGACTCACCAGGCCCCGCCCTGGGATCCCGCGGGCGCTTCCCAGTCCTCGAACCTCACGACGTCCTTCAGGAATCCCCGTACCCCGAGGAACTGGGACAGGTGCTCCCGGTGCTCCTCGCACGCCAGCCACGTCTTGCGGCGCTCCGGCGGGTGGATCTTCGGGTTGTTCCACGCGAGGACCCACTCGGCGTCGGCGCGGCAGCCCTTGGCGGAGCAGATCGGGGTCTCGTCACTCACGGGTTCGACTCACAGACAGGGTGCGCGGGCACGCGGAACGCGGCGGAAAGTCGGGGAACAAGGCGACGCCGAGCAGCCACGGGGGGAGCTGCCCGGCGTCGGTCTGTCGCTCCGACGGGGGATGCGGAGCGCCTACGAAGTATGTCACGGGTGGCCCGCCGCCCGGCACCGGAACAACATGATTGATCTGAGCTTTTCCTGAGCTTTGTGCGGAGCCGACTTCCGTTTACGGCCTCTCCAGAAGGGGTCCGTCGAAGATCACACACGGTCGCCCGGCACGCTCGGTGAGGCCGGTCCGGGATCGGTCGCGGCGTCGTCCGGGGCGGGCGCGGCGCCCCTCTCGTCCGACGGCGGCGAGGTGATCTCTCCTCCGGCCGAAAGCGGGGGAGGCGTCCCCCGCCGCGTCGCCGCGTCCACGAACGTCGAGGGGAGCGACGGCGCGTTCTCCCGTCCCGCGTTCGCGATCACCACGGCGATGTAGGGCAGGACCCCTCCGAGCACCAACGCGACGATGGCGACGTGCCGTTCGACGTTCCAGAGCGCGACGGCGAGGATCACCGACAGCGTACGGATCGACATCGAGATGACGTACCGGCGCTGGCGTCCGCGCACGTCCTCCTGGAGGCTCGTACGGGCCCCGGTGATCCGGAACACCTCGGCGGTGCCGCCACCATGCTGCTTCCGCATCACATCCACCATCCACCCGCGTCGGACTCGCCCGGCCCGTGTCCACTCCGTCTCCGGCAGGAGGCCGGACCCGGACGGCTTCCACGTTACGCCGCACCTCCGCCGCCTACGAGAGCGGGGCACCCGCTGTCCGGGCGGGCGAACTGCGCCGAGCTGTGTAGGACCGGGCGCCGGATGGCCGTACCTGACATGCGCCGTACGACGGACGGTCCGAGACTGGGCGTAGTGCTCACGTCGAGCCGTAAGAGGAGGCAGTCATGGGCTGGTTGTGGGCGATCATCGTCGGCTTCGTGCTGGGGCTGATCGCGAAGGCGATCCTCCCGGGCAAGCAGCACAGCCCGCTCTGGCTGACGACCATCTTCGGCATGCTGGGCGCCATCGCCGGCAACGCCCTCGCCCGCGCCTTCGGCGTCGAGGCGACCGCGGGCATCGACTGGACCCGGCACCTCTTCCAGCTGGTGGCCGCGATCATCATCGTCGCCGTGGGCGACATGGCGTACATGGCGGTCCGGGGAAACAGGCAGCGAACCTGAGAACGGACGGGCGGACGGAGCGAGGGGGCGGCCTCCCGCACGGGAAGCCGCCCCCTCGACTTGTCAGACGCCGGTGACCTCGACCGCCGCCAGGTTCTTCTTGCCACGGCGCAGCACCAGCCAGCGCCCGTGCAGAAGGTCCTCCTTGGCGGGGACCGCGTCCTCGGCGGCGACCTTCACGTTGTTCACGTAGGCGCCGCCCTCCTTGACCGTGCGGCGCGCGGCCGACTTGCTGGCCACCAGACCGACCTCGGCGAACAGGTCGATCACCGGGCCGAGCTCGGCGACCTGGACGTGCGGCACCTCGGAGAGGGCCGCGGTCAGCGTCCGCTCGTCGAGCTCCGCCAGCTCGCCCTGACCGAACAGGGCCCTGGACGCGGCGATCACCGCGGCCGTCTGACCGGCGCCGTGCACCAGCGTCGTGAGCTCCTCGGCCAGCGCGCGCTGCGCGGCACGGGCCTGCGGCCGCTCCTCGGTCTGCCGCTCCAGCTCCTCCAGCTCCTCGCGGGACCGGAAGGACAGGATGCGCATGTACGTCGAGATGTCCCGGTCGTCCACGTTCAGCCAGAACTGGTAGAACGCGTACGGCGTCGTCATCTCCGGGTCCAGCCAGACCGCGCCGCCCTCGGTCTTGCCGAACTTGGTGCCGTCCGACTTGACCATCAGCGGCGTCGCCAGGCAGTGCGCCCGGGCCTCGGGCTCCAGCTTGTGGATCAGGTCGAGGCCCGCCGTGAGGTTGCCCCACTGGTCGCTGCCGCCCTGCTGGAGCGTGCAGCCGTAGCGCCGGTACAGCTCCAGGAAGTCCATGCCTTGCAGGAGCTGGTAGCTGAACTCGGTGTAGCTGATGCCCTCCTGCGACTCCAGGCGCCGGGCGACGGAGTCCTTCGTCAGCATCTTGTTGACGCGGAAGTGCTTGCCGATGTCACGCAGGAACTCGATGGCCGACAGGCCGGCCGTCCAGTCCAGGTTGTTCACCATCACCGCGGCGTTCTCGCCCTCGAAGGACAGGAACGGCTCGATCTGCCCGCGCAGCCGGGTCACCCAGTTCGCGACCGTCTCCGGGTCGTTCAGCGTGCGCTCCGCCGTGGGGCGCGGGTCACCGATCTGGCCGGTCGCCCCGCCCACCAGGGCCAGCGGACGCAGGCCCGCCTGCTGGAGGCGGCGCATGGTGAGCACCTGCACCAGGTGGCCGACGTGGAGGCTGGCCGCGGTCGGGTCGAAACCGCAATAGAACGTGACGGGACCGTCCGCGAGCGCCTTGCGCAAAGCGTCCTCGTCAGTGGACAGGGCCCACAGGCCCCGCCACTTCAGCTCGTCGACGATGTCCGTCACGGTTCTCGTATCTCCTCGAATGATCCTCGGGCGGTCGGGCGACAGCCGACTACGAGGTTATACGCCCTGGCTGACAGAGCTCATATTGAAATCCGGGATGCGCAGCGCGGGCATCGCGGCCCTGGTGAACCAGTCGCTCCACTCCCTCGGCAGGGTCTTCTCCGTCCGGCCCGCCTCCGTCGCCCGGCCCAGCAGGTCGACCGGCGACTCGTTGAACCGGAAGTTGGTGACCTCGCCGCTCACCTCGCCGTTCTCGACCAGGTAGACGCCGTCCCGGGTCAGGCCGGTGAGCAGCAGCGTCGCCGGGTCGACCTCGCGGATGTACCACAGGCAGGTCAGCAGCAGCCCGCGTTCGGTGCTCGCGACCATCTCCTCCAGGGAACGGTCCTCGCCGCCGGTCAGGATCAGGTTGTCGATCGCCGGGGCCACCGGCAGGCCGGTCAGCGCCGCGCCGTGCCGGCTGGTCATCAGGCCGGCCAGCTCGCCCTCGCGGACCCAGTCGGTGGCCGTCAGCGGCAGCCCGTTGTCGAACACCGACTGGTCGCCGCCGGAGGAGTGCGCGAGCACGAAGGGCGCGGACTCCAGGCCCGGCTCGTGCGGATCGCTGCGCAGGGTCAGCGGCAGTTCGGTGAGCCGCTCCCCGACCCGCGTGCCGCCGCCGGGCTTGGAGAAGACGGTGCGGCCCTCGACCGCGTCCCGGCCCGAGGCCGACCACATCTGGTAGATCAGCAGGTCCGCGACGGCGGTCGGCGGCAGCAGCGTCTCGTACCGGCCGGCCGGCAGCTCGACCCGCCGCTCGGCCCACCCGAGGCGTACGGCCAGTTCCGCGTCCAGCACGGCCGGATCGACGTCCTTGAAGTCCCGCGTCGACCGCCCCGCCCACGCCGAGCGCGTACGGTCCGGGGACTTGGCGTTGAGTTCCAGCGTCCCGTTGGGCTGGTCGTGCCTCAGGCGCAGCCCCGTCGACGTACCCAGGTAGCTGCTGACCAGTTCGTGGTTGGCGAAGCCGTACAGCTCACGGCCGCCCGCACGCGCGCGTGCGAAGGCCTCCCCGAGTGCCGGAGCGAAGTCACCGAACACGGCGGAGGTGGTCTCGGCGGGCGCGTCCGTGAAGTCCTGCGCCTGCGGCACGCCCGTGACCAGGGGCTGCGCGTCCTCGGCTGGTCCGGCGGAGCGCGCGGCGGCCTCGGCGGCCCGCACGAGGGGCTCCAGCTCGTCGGGTGTCACGGCCGAGCGGGAGACGACACCGGAGGCGGTGCCCTCCTTGCCGTCGACGGTCGCGATCACCGTGAGGGTGCGCCCGCGTGTGACGCCGTTCGTGGTCAGCGCGTTGCCCGCCCACCGCAGGTTCGCGGTGGACTGCTCGTCGGCGATCACGACACAGCCGTCGGCCCGGGACAGTTCGAGGGCGCGCTCGACGACCTCGTGCGGCTTGCTGGTACGCGCGCTCATCGACCGGCCTCCTGCGTGGTGTTCAGAATGTTGACGCCCTTGAAGAGGGCGGACGGGCAGCCGTGCGAGACGGCGGCGACCTGGCCCGGCTGGGCCTTGCCGCAGTTGAAGGCACCGCCCAGGACGTACGTCTGCGGGCCGCCCACCGCGGCCATCGAGCCCCAGAAGTCGGTGGTCGTCGCCTGGTAGGCCACGTCCCGCAGCTGCCCGGTGATCCGCCCGTTCTCGATCCTGAAGAAGCGCTGACCGGTGAACTGGAAGTTGTAGCGCTGCATGTCGATCGACCAGGACCGGTCGCCGACGACGTAGATCCCGCGGTCGACACCCCCGATCAGATCCTCCGTGGACATCCCGGCCGGGTCCGGCCGCAGCGACACGTTGGCCATGCGCTGCACCGGCACGTGCGCGGGGGAGTCGGCGAACGCGCACCCGTTGGAGCGCTCGAACCCGGTCAGCCTCGCGATCCGCCGGTCCAGCTGGTAGCCGACGAGCGTGCCGTCCTTCACCAGGTCCCAGGACTGTCCCTCGACGCCCTCGTCGTCGTATCCGACCGTCGCCAGGCCGTGCTCGGCGGTGCGGTCGCCGGTGACGTTCATCAGCTCGGAGCCGTACCTCAGCTTGCCGAGCTGGTCGAAGGTGGCGAAGGAGGTGCCGGCGTAGGCCGCCTCGTAGCCGAGCGCGCGGTCCAGCTCGGTGGCGTGGCCGATGGACTCGTGGATGGTCAGCCACAGGTTGGAGGGGTCGACCACGAGGTCGTAGAGACCGGCCTCGACGCTCGGGGCCCGCATCTTCTCGGCGAGCAGCTCGGGGATCCGCTCCAGCTCGCTCTCCCAGTCCCAGCCGGTGCCCGTCAGGTACTCCCAGCCGCGGCCGACCGGTGGCGCGATGGTCCGCATGGAGTCGAACTCGCCGCTCGACTCGTCGACCGACACGGCGGTCAGCTGCGGATGCAGCCGCACCCGCTGCTGCGTGGTCACGGTGCCCGCGGTGTCCGCGTAGAACTTGTTCTCATGCACGGTGAGCAGCGAGGCGTCGACGTGGTTGACCCCGTTCGCCGCGAGCAGTCGCGCGCTCCACTCCGCAAGCAGCCCGGACTTGTCCTCGTCGGGCACGGAGAACGGATCGATCTCGTACGACGAGATCCACGTCCGGTCGGCGTGCACGGGCTCGCCGGCCAGCTCCACGCGCTCAGCCGAGCCGGCCGCCTTGATCACCTGGGCGGACAGCTTCGCCATCGCCACCGCCTGGGAGGCGACCTTGGCGGCGGCGTCGAGGCTCAGGTCCACCCCCGACGCGAAGCCCCACGTACCGCCGTGCACGACCCGCACCGCGTATCCGAGGTCGGTGGTGTCCGACGACCCGGCGAGCCTGGCGTCCCGCAGCCGCCAGGACGCGCTGCGCACCCGTTCGAACCGGAAGTCGGCATGATCGGCCCCGAGGGCACGCGCGCGTGCGAGCGCCGCGTCGGCGAGGGCGCGCAGGGGTAGGGCCGTAAAGGCTTCGTCGATGGTATGAGACACCGAGGTCTCTCCTTGTTGTCGTGACCTGTGGTTGACCCGATCATGTCGCGCGGGTGGGGCCGCCGACCACACGTTTCAGTACGCCGTCGGCAACTTTCTGTAGGGACCCGACAGTGAGTCCCCTTAGCCACTGTCGGTGCCCGATTGTCCGTCGGCGGTTCGGGACCGATAGGTTTTCGAGGAAGCCGCCTGTCATCCAGCTGTCCGGGCGGGTGCGTCAGACCGCTATCGAAAGGGTGATCCGTTGAGCCGCTCGGTTCTCGTCACCGGAGGCAACCGGGGCATCGGCCTCGCCATCGCCCGCGCCTTCGCCGACGCCGGCGACAAGGTCGCGATCACATACCGTTCGGGGGAGCCGCCGGCCGCCCTCACGGAGCTCGGCTGCCTGGCAGTCAAGTGCGACATCACCGACACCGAGCAGGTGGAGCAGGCCTACAAGGAGATCGAGGCCGAACACGGCCCGGTCGAGATCCTGATCGCCAACGCGGGCATCACCAAGGACCAGCTCCTGATGCGTATGTCCGAGGAGGACTTCACCTCGGTCGTCGACACCAACCTCACCGGCACCTTCCGCGTCGTCAAGCGCGCCAACCGCGGCATGCTCCGCGCCAAGAAGGGCCGTGTCGTCCTCATCTCGTCGGTCGTCGGGCTGTACGGCGGCCCCGGCCAGGCGAACTACGCGGCCTCCAAGGCCGCCCTGGTCGGGTTCGCCCGGTCTCTCGCCCGTGAGCTGGGCTCGCGCAACATCACCTTCAACGTCGTCGCGCCCGGTTTCGTCGACACCGACATGACCAAGGCGCTCACCGACGAGCAGCGCGAGACCATCGTGAAGCAGGTGCCGCTCGGCCGCTACGCGCAGCCCGAGGAGGTCGCCGCGACGGTGCGGTTCCTCGCCTCGGACGACGCCTCGTACATCACTGGAGCCGTCATCCCCGTAGACGGCGGACTGGGAATGGGTCACTGATCACCATGAGCGGAATTCTCGAGGGCAAGCGCGTCCTGATCACCGGTGTGCTGACGGAGTCCTCCATCGCCTTCCACACCGCCAAGCTGGCCCAGGAGCAGGGCGCGGAGATCATCCTCACCGCGTTCCCGCGGCCCACGCTGACCGAGCGCATCGCCAAGAAGCTCCCCAAGCCCACCAAGGTCATCGAGCTCGACGTCACCAACGACGAGCACCTCGGACGGCTGGGCGACATCGTCGCCGAGGAGCTCGGCGGCCTCGACGGCGTCGTCCACTCCATCGGCTTCGCGCCGCAGGACGCGCTTGGCGGCAACTTCCTCAACACGCCGTTCGAGTCGGTCGCCACCGCCATGCACGTCTCGGCGTTCTCCCTGAAGTCGCTGACCATGGCCTGCCTGCCGCTGATGCAGAACGGCGGCTCCGTCGTCGGCCTCACCTTCGACGCGCAGTACGCCTGGCCGCAGTACGACTGGATGGGCCCGGCCAAGGCCGCCCTGGAGGCCACCAGCCGCTACATGGCGCGCGACCTGGGCAAGCAGAACATCCGCTGCAACCTCATCTCCGCGGGCCCCCTCGGCTCCATGGCCGCCAAGTCCATCCCGGGCTTCGGCGAGCTGGCCTCCGTGTGGGACAACCGCGCCCCCCTGGAGTGGGACCTCAAGGACCCGGAGCCGGCCGGCAAGGGCGTCGTCGCCCTGCTGAGCGACTGGTTCCCGAAGACCACCGGCGAGATCATCCACGTGGACGGCGGTCTGCACGCCGTCGGTGCGTGACCGCTGCCGCACCCGGCCGACCGTTCGAGGGCCCGCATCCACCCGGATGCGGGCCCTCGGCGCGTCACCCGATCGGCCCACCCGCCGGGCGGGAGCGTGGTGCGAGCACGCACTCTGAGTACGCGTCCCCACGTGTTCCCCCTCCCCCGTACGGCCGAGGAGGTCCCCTTGTGCGCCTGTCCCGCAGCCTGGCCTCAGTGACCGTCGCCGTCGCCCTCGTGGTGTCCCTGCCGTACGAGGCGACACCCCACGCGCGCGTGGGGGCCGGACCCATGGATGCCCCGCGGCCCTTCGGCGCCGAGTGCCGCGTCAGCGTCCTCGGCTCTCACGTGGTCGCCTACTGCCACAACCCCTACGTCGACGTCGACCGGGTGAGCCTGCACGTCGAGTGCGGCCGCTGGTGGGACCTCGACACCGACAGCGCGCCGGTCGACGCCGGGCCCGCGACGACCGTACGGCTCACCGGGCGGTGCTGGAAGGAAGTCGGCTCGGCATGGGTCAGCCACCAGCGGCGGGGGAGCTGAGCCGCCCCGGGCGGCACTGCAACGGATAGCTGGCGCCCTCCGACGCGGCCGCCGCCGCGTCACCCGCGCGGATCGCGTCGACGAGCCGCGCGTGGTCCATGTGGGTCTCCGGCGTCAGCTCCTCGCCGACGTCCGCGCGCAGCCAGTCCCGCAGCACCTCGCCCAGGTCGGCGTACATCGCCGTCATCACGTCGTTGTGGGACGCGGCCACCACCGCCAGGTGGAAGGTCGCGTCCGCGGCCACGAACACCTCGGTGTCACCCGACTCCCAGGCCTCCTCGCGGCGTACGAGGAGCGCGTCGAGCTGCTTGAGGTCCTTCTCCGTGCGCCGCTCGGCGGCCAGGCGCGCGGCGGCCGACTCCAGCGTGGAGCGCAGTTCCGCGATGTGCCGCGGATCGGCGTCGGCGAAGCGCCGGTGCATCACGCCCGCCAGTTCGCTGGTGGCCGCGACGTAGGTGCCGGAGCCCTGCCGGATGTCCAGCAGCCCGTTGTGCGCGAGCGCGCGGACGGCCTCGCGAACGGTGTTGCGGGCGACGCCGAGCTGCTCGACCAGTTCGGGCTCCGTCGGGATCCGGGAACCGACCGGCCACTCGCCCGAGGTGATCTGGTTCCGCAGCGCGGCGATGACCTGTTCGGACAGCGCCGAGCGGCGGGGATGGCTCAGAGGCATGGCACACCTTCGCACGGGCGGGGACGGAGCGGGCCGCCCCCGGGCTGGACAACCAATCATCCCATGATTCTATGATGGGCCGCATGGCACGTGAGGAAACCCGGACGATGACGTCCACACCCGGCTCCGCCCCGGCGGCACACAGGACCCCGCCCACCGCCACGCGCGCGTGGACGACGCGGCTGCTCGTGGTCGGCATCGTGCTGTCCGCGCTCAACCTCCGCCCCGCCATCACCAGCCTCGGCGCCCTCCTCGAAGAGGTCCGCGACGGCCTCGGCATGAGCGGCAGCCTGGCCGGACTCCTCACCTCGGTGCCCCCGCTCTGCTTCGCCGTGTTCGGGGTCATGGCCCCCCGGCTGGCCCGCCGCTTCGGGCCGGGCGCCGTGGTCTGCGCCGGCATGGCCGCCATCACCGCCGGCCTGCTCATACGGCCCTACGCGGGAGGTACGGCGGGCTTCCTGGCCGCCAGCGCCCTCGCGCTCATGGGCATCGCGGTCAGCAACGTCCTGATGCCGGTCATCGTCAAGCAGTGGTTCCCGGACCGGGTCGGCTCCATGACCGGCCTGTACTCCATGGCACTGGCCCTCGGCACCTCGGCCGCCGCCGCGGTGACCGTGCCCATGACGAAGGCGCTCGGCGGCAGTTGGCAGTCCGGGCTCGCCGTGTGGGCGGGCCTCGCGGCGGCGGCCGTACTGCCGTGGATCCCGTTCGTACGGCACGGGGGCGCCCCCTCCGGCGAGGGGCCGGACGGGCGGCGGGTACCCGCGCGCGGTGCCGCTTCCGTCGAGCGGCCGGACGGGATGCGGCCGGACGTCCAGCGGCCGGACGGGCGAAGGGAGTCCGGGCGCGGTGCGCCGGCCGCGCTGCGGATCACCCGGAGCCGCACGGCCTGGGCGCTCGCCGTCTTCTTCGGGCTCCAGGCCACCGCCGCCTACATCACCATGGGCTGGATGCCGCAGATCTTCCGGGACGCGGGCGTCGCCGCCGGTACGGCCGGGCTGCTCCTCGCCGTCACCATGGTCATGGGCGTGCCGCTGGCCTTCGTCATCCCGCGCGTCGCCACCCGGCTGCCCCACCAGGGCCCGATCGTCCTCGTGCTCGGCGTCTGCGGCCTCGCCGGGTACGCCGGCCTCTACCTCGCGCCGGCCGGCGGGGCCTGGGCCTGGGCGGTGCTGCTCGGTGTCGCCAACTGTGCCTTCCCGCTGGCCCTCACCATGGTCGGCATGCGGGCCGGCACCGGGGCGGGCGTCGCCCAGTTGTCGGCCTTCGCGCAGAGCACCGGCTACCTGATCTCCATCCCGGGCCCGCTCCTGGTCGGCGTGCTCTACCAGCACAGCGGCGGCTGGGGGCTGCCGATCGCGCTCATGGCCGGCCTGATGATCCCGCAGATGGCCGTCGGCGTCCTGGCGGGACGCGACCGCACGGTGGAGGAGGAGGCGGCCCGCTGACGTCCTCCCGGGGGCGGTCCGCCGACGTCCCCCCGGCGGAGCCGGTGCGGTCGCCGGGTGCGAGACTTGCCGTATGCCAGTGCTCGATCCGAACCCCCAGAACGGCCAGAAGAAGATGCTGCTCGTCTTCGGCGCGTTCTTCGCCATCTTCGTGATCATCGCCGTCATCGCGTCGATCGCCTCGCCCTGACCGGACCCGGGATCGGTCCCGCGCCGGGCGGGTGGTGGGGTTAGCCCCCCGTCCCCTAGGGGGTGAGTGTCAGGGTCAACTGGGTGGATCACCGGATGGGTTGAGACCCGCGGATTCCGTAACTTCGAGATGTGGCCGCGACAGTCGGACACGGCTCTCGACCCACGGACCACCCGAAGCCCCGCGGAGGCACTCATGTCGGCACCGACGCACACCCGGACCCACCCGGCGACCCGCGGCGGCGTCGACATCCGGCTGCCCTGGTGGGCCCTCGCCCTGCCCGCGCTCGCCTTCATCACGCTGCTCGTGCTGATACTGAACCCGTCCGACGCGCAGGCGGCGACCGGTGACCCCGCGATCACCCACATCTTCCAGCGCCTGCAGGAGCTGGTGGGGCGCTGAGCGCCCGACCAGGGCTCGCTGCCGTGATCACCCTGCACCGGTGAAGTCGCATGTCAACTCCCTGCGCCGCATGGCGTGTTTCATGCGAAGCTGGGTGTTATGAGCGTCGCAGAACCCCGCAAGATTGTCCTCTTCCGGCATGCGAAAGCCGACTGGCCACAGGTCACCGACCACGAGCGGCCGCTCGCTGAGCGGGGCCGCATGGACGCCGCGGTCGCCGGACGCAAGCTGGCCGACACCGGTATCCCCTTCGATCTGGCCCTGTGCTCGACCGCGATCCGGACCCGGGAGACCTGGAAGCTCGGCGTCCACGAACTCCCGCACCGGCCGAAAACCGTCTACGAGGAGCGGATCTACGAGGCCTCGCCCGGCGAGCTGATCGCGTTGCTCAACGAGACCCCCGACGACGCGCAGGACGTCGTTCTGATCGGCCACAACCCGGGCGTGCAGGGTCTCGCCGACGTCCTGGCAGGCTCGGCCGACGGCGACGTCCGCGAGCGGATGAACAGCCGGGGGTTCCCGGCCGCGGCCTTCGCCGTGCTGTCCTTCGACGGCCCCTGGAAGAGCCTCGAGCCGGGCGTGGCCAAGCTGACCGACTACTGGGCGCCCTCCGAGTGACGGGACCGTACGGAGCGCGGGGTCCGCACCGCGGTTGCCGGTCCTGACCGCGCCGTGCGGTCCCCGGCGCTGGGTGTGGGGCCCGGCCGGTCCTCGGCGGGCCCGGCCCCTGCGGCCTCTGGCCCCTGAGACCTTGCGACGGCCCTCGCCGCCCTCAGTCGACGGCCCTCGCCGCCCTCAGCCCGGTCCTGCTGCCTCAGCCCGGCCCCGAGGGGCGTCGGTGGCCTCCGCCCTGCCGTGAACAGGCCCGACGGCCTCCACCGGCTCCTACGGGCCTCGCCGGCCGCTGCGGGCCTGCGCTGCTTCCTGCCGGTCTTGCTGGTCCCTGCCGCTCTCGTGCTCTGCCGCTCTCGTACTCACGTCCTGTGGACTCGTCCGACGCTCGCGGCCACCCCAGTGCCTTTCGGTCCTACGGCGTCCCCCGTACGGCGTCCCCGTAGCCCCTGCGGATACCGTCGGTCCCCGTCCGGTCGCTCCCGGCTCTCGCCGCCCTGTGGCTGCTGTCATGGGGTTCCGCTCCTGCGGAGGCTCAGTCTTCCACGTGCGCGTCGGCCGCCTCGACCTCTTCGCGGGTGATGCCCAGCAGATACAGGACCGTGTCCAGGAACGGCACGTTCACCGCGGTGTGCGCGGCCTGCCGTACGACCGGCTTGGCGTTGAAGGCGACCCCGAGACCCGCCGCGTTGAGCATGTCCAGGTCATTGGCGCCGTCGCCGATCGCCACCGTCTGGGAGAGCGGGACACCCGCCTTGGCGGCGAACCGGCGCAGCAGCCGTGCCTTGCCCGCCCGGTCCACGATCTCGCCGGTGACCTTGCCCGTCAGCTTCCCGTTGACGATCTCCAGCGTGTTCGCCTGGGCGAAGTCCAGCCCCAGCCGCTCCTTCAGATCGTCCGTGACCTGGGTGAACCCACCCGAGACCACGCCCACTTGGAAGCCGAGCCGCTTCAGCGTCCGGATGAGCGTGCGCGCGCCCGGCGTCAGCCGGACCTCGCTGCGCACCTTGTCCACCACGGAGGCGTCCAGCCCCTCCAGCAGCGCCACGCGCGCGTGCAGCGACTGCTCGAAGTCCAGCTCCCCGCGCATCGCGGCCGCCGTCACCTCGGCGACCTTGTCCTCGCAGCCGGCGTGCGCGGCGAAGAGCTCGATCACCTCGTCCTGGATGAGCGTCGAGTCCACGTCCATGACGACGAGGCGCTGCGCGCGCCGGTGCAGACCCGCCGCCACGACCGCCACGTCGACGCCGACCTCCGCCGCACCGGTCACCAGGGCGGTGCGCAGCGGCTCGGTCTCCACACCGGACACCGCGAACTCGACGGCCGTCACGGGGTACTTGGCGAGGCGGAAGATACGGTCGATGTTGCCGCCGGTTTTGGTGATCCTGGCGGCGACGGCTGCCGTCGCCTCCGCGGTGAGGGGGTGGCCCAGCACGGTGACCAGGGACCGGCCGAGCCCGCGCGGCCGGTTGTCGCCCCGGCCCGAGATGATCTCCGCCTGCATCTTCACCGACTCGGCCCAGCTGTGGACGGTGGACCGCAGATCCCCCTCGAGCCCTTGCGGCGGCTCGGTCACGAGCGCGCACAGCACCATCCGCCCCCGGGTGACGACCTGCTCGATGTCGACCACGTCGACGGAGTAGGCGGCGAGGGTGTCGAAGAGACCGGCCGTGATGCCCGGCTTGTCCTTGCCGAAGATCTTGACGAGGAGAGTGGGTACGTCAGAGGTCTGCGAAGCGTTCATGGTGTTCTCACCGTATCCGGCACGCAGTGCCTCACGCGCGGGAGGTCCGCCTGACGGACACGGAACAACAGGTGTCGAAGCGGTGGCGGGCGTCTTACGCCCGGCCCACGGGCCGACCCCGAGCGGCGGCACGCGTGGGCTGCCCCCGAGCGGCGGCACGCGTGGGCTGCCCCTGAACGGCGGCACGCGTGGCCTGCCCCCGAGCGGCGGCACGCGTGGGCCGCTCCCAAACGACCGGACGCGCGGACCAGGCCGCCTCGGGGTACGCATGCCCACGAGAAGGCTCCGGGCGGCTCACGGGTCACCGTGGCCCCTTCGGCCGCCGAGGTGGCGCGGGAGGTGGCGGGGGCGGCGGTGGGGGCCCGTCGTCGGACGACGGTGACCGGCGGTCTCCCGGCCGCGACCGGGGCGGTTGCTGCGGCGACCGAGGCGGTGGGGTGATCGGCCGGGCCACCGTGGGTGCGCCGTACACGTTGGGAGGCGGCCGCGAGTCCCCGGGCCGCCGCGCCTCGCCGGCCCGCGGAGAGCCGTCGGACGGCGGAGCCGCACGCCCAGCAGGCTTGCCACCCCTCCCTGAGTCGTCGGGCCGCGCGCGAGGGGGCCGGGCGCCCTTGCCGCCCCCGCCCGGGTCCTCGGCATCGGGTCGCGCATCGGTGGGCCGGGCGTCCTGCGGTTCCCGCGCCTCGTCCGGCACCCGCAGATACGGATTGGTGTCCGGATTCGGCGGACGGTAGGGCATCCCGGGCACGTACGGCCCCTGCTCCCCGGATGCGGGCTCGGGCGCGCCCGGGTATGGCCGTCCGGGCCCGTCGGCGTATGGCGGTCCGGGTTCCCCGGCATGTGGCTCGGGCTCGTCGGCGTACGGTCCCTGCCCACCCGCTTGCGGTCCGCCCTGTCCCGCGTACGGTCCCTGCTCACCCGCGCGCGGCCTGCCCCGCTCCGCGTACGGTCCCGGTTTCCCGGCATACGGCCCGTCCTGGTTCCCGTGCGGCGTGGGCCCGCCCGAGTACGGCCCGGACTCACCCCCGTACGCACCGGGCCCCTCCCCGACGACCCCGGGCCCGGCTCCGGCTCCCGCTCCCGCTCCCGCTCCGTACGGCGGATACCCCGAAGGTCCCGCCGTCGGCGCCTCAACTCCCGGCGCCCCGACCCCTCGTGCCTCACCCCGCGGCACCCCGACCCCCGCCGCGACACCCAGTGCCAACGGCGTCGCCCGCCGCCCCGCCGCACCGCTCGCCCGGGCCAGGAGTGCCCCGACGGCCCCCGCCCCCGCGCCCCAGAGCGCGCCGAGTACGAGCGCCATGCCGAGGTGTCCGTTGAGCCGTACCCCGGCGCCGAACGCGTCGAAGCCGAGCACGGACAGCGAGGCGTCCACCGACACCGCCGTCAGCCACCCGAGCAACGGCAGCGTCAGCGCCGTCGCGATGCCCAGCCGCAGCGCGCACCGCCCCGCGAACCCGAGGGCACCCGGATCTCGTCCGGCCTCGCCCCCCGGGACCCCCGCGCCCTGCGACACCGCCCCGGCCCGAGCCCCGGTCCCGCCCCGAGCGCCGAATTCCGCCCCACCGGCCCCGGCCCCGCCGCCCCCAGGCGTCCGCACCGCCGTCAGCACCCCCGCCAGCAGCATCATCAGGGCGGCCGCGACGCCCAGCAGCCACACCCGTCCGTCGAGCTCCGCCAGCCGTCCCAGCGTCACCGGCTGGTCGGACTTGGTGCTCAGCAGGTCGTCGAGGGGATGCGGCAGCACCTTGGTGAGGACGCCGGTGGCCTGTCCGTCGTACGGCACGAACAGGCCGACCGGGATGCCCAGCCAGGTCCCGTTGGGCGCGCCGAGCAGCGCCGCGCCCGCGATCCGCTTGGGGTGGTCGTCGCCGATCGCCGCGTACGCCGCCGCCGCGAACCCGGCCGCCACCGCCGTCAGCAGCACCGTGACGAGCGCGGACACGGCCGGGCGCACCACCCGGTGGACGGCCTCCCAGCCGAGCGGCAGGGGAGTGCGGCGCGAGGCGAGCAGGGCGATCAGCAGGATTCCCGCGGACCAGACGAGGCCGCCGAGCAGGGTGGGCGCGGTGTCGACGGTGAACCCGACCGCCGCCTTGGCGTCGACGAGGTCACCGAGCCTGTCGGGCAGCAGCCCGCCGATGTCCCCGACGTCACCCAGACCCGGAATGTCCAGCCCGCCGCCGCCCCCACCGCCGCCGGGCAGGTTGTCGAGACCCAGGGAGCCCCCGTCGATCGTGATGACGTCGTGTCCGGCCCAGGCCAGCCCGCCCAGCATGGCGACGAACAGGGCCACCACCGCGCCCGCGCGTGCGAGGAGTTCGGTCGGCGTGATCACAACTCCGGCCGCCCGCAGGGATCGTAGGAAGAACCAGGTCAGCAGCAGTGCCCCGACCAGGCTCACCCCGAGTGGCGTGATCTCGATGGCGGTGTTCGCCTGCGCGCCCGACAGGCCGAACGCGGACACGTCGCCCGACGGCGTGACCGAACCACCCGCCCCGAGCGCCACCACAGCCGCGGTCATCGGGCCGAGCGAGCCCGCCGTGTCCGCCTCCAGCAGATGCAGGCCGAGCGCGGCCGTGCCCGCCATCCCGATCAACGCCCAGCTCACGGCGGCGATCGCGGACAGCAGCACGTCGCCCCACGGCACCTTCGTGTCGTACGCCGTGGCCCTGACGTTCGTCGACGCCCTCATGGCAGACCCCCCGATCCGCGGCGCGGCCGACCACCGCACTTGTCCCCCTCGCGTGGATTACCACTCTCCGGGCCGGTTTCAACCCCGTCAACGGAAACGGCCGAAGCGCCCGCGGGCGGTCTTCACAAGGCCCGACTTTCGGTCAGGGGGGCGAGCCTGAAATAGTTCCCGACGATGTTCGACATCCCTAGACTCCCTGTGTTGGGGGTAACTCGGGGGACTACTCAGTGGGGCATGGAGTGCCGGAACTCGTACTGGAATCGAATGGAAGGACCTGGACGCTCGACACGTCCAGGTCATACACCCTCGGACGCGATCCGCAGGGGGACATCGTGCTCGACGACGCCAGGGTGTCCTGGCGTCACGCCACGATCAGCTGGGGGGGCCGCAGTTGGGCGATCGAGGACCACGGCAGTACCAACGGCACGTTCGTGCGGGGTCAGCGCGTCCACCGGATGGAGATCGGCCCGGGCTCGGCCGTCCACCTGGGGAACGCCACTGACGGACCGCTCGTGAGTGTCGCCGGCACCGCCGCCGTGGCGACGCCGCAGGCACAGCCGCAGCAGCAGCCGTTCGCGGCGCAGGGCGCGGGCCCGGGCTGGGCGCAGCAGGCTCCGCCGCAGCCGCAGACCCCGCAGGCCGGCTGGCAGCAGCCGCAGCAGGCCGCCCCGCAGTTTCCGCAGCAGCAGGGCCCCGGTGGTGGCGCGGGGGCGCCGCCGGTCTACGGCGACCGCAGCCCGACCACGTTCCACCAGTTCTCCCTGGGCCGCGTCATGCGCATCGGCCGTGCGCTGGAGAACGAACTGGTCGTCTCCGACCTCCAGGTCTCCCGTTACCACGCCGAGTTCCACGCCACGCCCGACGGCCGCTTCGAGATCCGCGACCTGGGCTCGCACAACGGCACCTACGTCAACGGCCAGCCGATCGCCAAGGGCGGCTCCGCGCTGCTCGGCCCGAACGACATCGTCGGCGTCGGACACTCGACGTACCGCCTGGTCGGCGACCGTCTCGAGGAGTTCGTCGACACCGGCGAGGTCTCCTTCTCGGCCCGCCACCTGACCGTCACGGTCGACGGCGGCAAGCAGATCCTCAAGGACGTCTCCTTCGGCGTCCCGGAGAAGTCGCTCATCGCGGTCATCGGCCCCTCCGGCTCCGGCAAGTCGACGCTGCTCAAGGCGCTCACGGGCTACCGCCCGGCCAACCAGGGCGACGTCCTCTACGACAACCGCAACCTGTACAAGCAGTTCGCCGAACTGCGCCAGCGCATCGGTCTGGTCCCGCAGGACGACATCCTGCACAAGGAACTCACCGTCAAGAAGGCCCTCAAGTACGCGGCCAAGCTGCGCTTCCCGGCGGACACCACGGGCGCCGAGCGCCAGGCCCGCATCGACGAGGTGCTGCGCGAGCTGAAGCTCGACATCCACAAGGAGAAGAAGGTCACCTCTCTCTCCGGGGGCCAGCGCAAGCGCGTGTCCGTGGCCCTGGAACTGCTCACCAAGCCGTCGTTGATCTTCCTGGACGAGCCGACCTCCGGACTCGACCCGGGCATGGACCGTGACGTCATGCAGTTGCTGCGCGGCCTCGCCGACGACGGCCGTACGGTCCTGGTCGTCACGCACTCCGTGGCCGAGCTGGCGATCTGCGACAAGCTCCTCGTGATGGCGCCCGGCGGCGCGGTCGCCTACTTCGGCCCGCCGGAGGAGGCACTGAACTTCTTCGGCTACGACACCTGGGCCGACGTCTTCTCCGCCTTCGAGAACTACCGCGACTACGACTGGGCCGGACGCTGGAAGGGCTCGCAGCACTACCAGATGTACGCCGCGGACATCGACGCCGTTGCCGCGCAGTCCGTACAGATGCCACCCATGCAGGCGATGAAGCCGCCGAAACCGCAGGGCTGGATGTCGCAGTTCGTCACTCTGGTGCGCCGCTACTCCTCGGTCATCGTCTCCGACAAGGGCTTCCTCGCCCTGATGGTGATCCTGCCGGCCGTCCTGGGCGCGGTGAGCCTGCTCATCGACTCGGGCAACAGCCTGCTGCCCAACCCGGCCAACGCGCAGGGCAGGATCATCCCGAACGGCACCGCCACCACGGTCCTGCTGATCCTCGCGGTCGGCGCCTGCTTCGCCGGGGCGGCCAACTCCGTGCGTGAGCTGATCAAGGAACGGGTCATCTACGAGCGGGAGCGCGCGACCGGGCTGTCCCGCTCCGCTTACCTGATGTCCAAGGTGTTCGTGCTCGGCGTGATCACCTTGCTGCAGGGCCTGATGGTCGGCGTGATCGGGTTCGCGAGCCGGGAGATCCCGAAGCAGGGTCTGGTCCTCGGCACCGCCACCATGGTGGAGCTCTCCATCCCGATCATGGCGCTGGGCTTCACCGCGATGATGTTCGGTCTGATCATCTCCTCGCTGGTGAAGACGGCGGAGAAGACCATGCCGCTGCTGGTGATGTTCGCGATCATCCAGGTCGTGTTCACCGGTTGCCTGTTCACCCTGAACGGCGCGGTCGGTGTCAACGAGTTCTCGTACCTGATGCCCTCGCGCTGGGCGGTCGCCGCCGCGGGCGCGACGCTCGACTTCAACAAGATCAGCCCTCCCAAGGAGGGCGGCGACACGGACCCGCTGTGGGAGCACACCGTCGGCGCCTGGGGCATGGACATGTTCGCGCTGATCGTTCTCGGTGTGATCTGCGGCTTCTTCGTGGCCCGTTTCCTGCGCCGCCACGAGCCCGAGGTCATGCGGAAGTAGTCGCGCTCGTACGCGCCGAAGGGCGGCACCCCGTCAGGAGGGTGCCGCCCTTCGGCGTTCGCGAGCAGAGGTCCGCGCCGACCTCAGTACGCGCTGTTGACGTTGTCGATCGAGCCGTACTTGTCGGCCGCGTAGTTGGCGGCCGCGGTGATGTTGGCGACCGGGTCGTAGATGTTCCAGGAGGTGCCGGCGACGTGGTACGCGCTGAAGGTCGGGGGGATCACCTGGAGCAGGCCCTTGGACGGGATGCCGTTGATGGCGTTGATGTCCCAGCCGTTGATCGCCTTCGGGTTGCCCGAGGACTCCCGCATGATGTTGCGGTGCAGGCCGTTGTAGCTGCCCGGGATGCCCTTGGACTTCATGATGTCGAGCGAGTGCTTGATCCAGCCGTCGAGGTTGTTCGCGTAGGTCTTCGCGGCGACGGTCTTGAACTCGATGCGCTTGACCGACCGGCTCGCGGCCTGCTTGGCCTTGCGCGCCTGCTCGGCCTTCTTCTTGGCCGCGGCCTGCGCGGCTGCCTTCTTCTTCGCCGCGGCTTCGGCGGCTGCCTTCTTCTTCGCGGCGGCCTGGGCGGCGGCCTTCTCCTTCGCGGCGGCCTGGCCCTGCAGACTCGGGCGGGAGAACTGCTCGGCGACGTCCGCCGTGCCCTTGAACTGCTCCGAGCTGTAGGCCACCCGCGCCGAGGAGACAGCGGCGTCGGACGTGGTCGTCTGCCCGTGGCCCGGCACGGCGGTGAACGCCAGGGTGGCGGCACCGAGGGTGGCGACACCGGCGATCGCGGCCTTGTGCGTCCTGGTCAGTGCACGACGACTTCGGGTGATGGTGTTCTGGGGCATGGCAGACGGACCTCTTCGGATAGCGCGGAGGTCGCTCGTCGTCCGGTGAGGGACGGGTGCTTCCGGCACGAACGCCGCGGACAAAAGCCGCGGCGCTGAGCGACGGGAGCAATTCTTAGCGGCCGCAAAATCATGAGGCAAAGGTGTGACGTACGATCCTCGATAGTGGATCAGGGAAGGGCAAATCAGGACAGATTGGACCGTACGTGCCGCTCATAAGGGACATGTCCATCTCCTATGCCCCTTCGTACGTGATCTGCGCCCTATGCGCGGGCTCACACGGGGCCGATGGGACTCTCACCCGCAGTTGCGCGAGCAATGCTCAGCGTGAGGAGTCTCCTCCGGCAGGACGAGGTGCAGGTCCCCGAACTCGTGCCACAGATAGCGCCCGCCCAGCGCCTCCTCGTACCCGCGGTCGATCGCGGTATGCCCGGCGACCGCCTCGAGCAGCAGAAGATGCGACGCCTCCGGCTCGTGCAGCCCGGTCAGCAGCCCGTCCACCACACGCACACCCCGCTCCGGCGTCACCACGAGCCCGGTCCAGCCCTCGGCCGCCCGGACCACCCCGTCGGCTCCGGCGGCGGACTCCACCGCCCGCACGGCCGTCGTACCGACCGCGACGACCCGGCCCTCGCCCGCGTTCACCGCGTTGATCAGCCGCGCCGACGCCTCCGGCACCGCGAACCGTTCCGGATACGGCGGCTCGTGCGACTCGGCGGACGCCACCCCGGTGTGCAGCGTGACCGGCGCGAACTGCACCCCCCGGCTCACCAGCTCCGCCACCAGCCGCGCGGTGAAGGGCCGCGCCGCACTCGGCATCTCCGCACTGCCCGCCCCGTCGGCCGACGGCAGCGCGAAGACCGTCTGGTACGCGGACAGCGGCTGGTCCCGCTCCGTATAGGAGTAGCGGATCGGCCGACCGAACTCCCGCAGCGTCCCGAGCACCCCGGCCCCCGGCGCGCGCTGCCCCCCGAGGACCTCGGGCCCGGACGCCCGCGCCCACCACAGCCGCTCACTCCCCGCGCTCACCGGCTCCTCCAGCGCCAGCCGCACACCACCCGGCAACCGCACCTGTGCTCCGGCGGGCCCGCCCGCACGCGCGCGTGTGGTGCCCTGTCCGTCCGGTTCCCGCAGCTCGACCGCCCACCGTCCGTCGTCCCCGCACGTGGAGAAGTGCACCACCACGCGCGCGTGCCCCATCCTGCCGTCGACGGCGGCGGCCAGCGTGGGAGACGTGTTGACGACCAGCAGGTCTCCGGCCCGCAGCAGCCGCGGCAGCTCCGCGAACGCGTGGTGCGACACCTCCGTACCGCGCGACACCAGCAGCCGTACGGCGTCCCGGTCCAGGCCCGGCCCGCGCTGTTCCGCCGGTATCCGCGCCGACAACGACTCCGGCACCCGCACCGCCAGCGTCATCGGCCCTCCACGAGGGCGGGAGCTCCGTAGCGGCCGCTCACCGGCCGCTCGTCCAGCAACCGCAGGAACGCGGGCACAACCAGGGCCGGCTCCGGTCGCGGATCGTCGTCCTCCGGTACGGCCGCCGCGTAGAGGTCCGTGGCCATGTCGCCGGGGTCGACCGCCCACACGCGCAACCCCGGCTCCTCCACGCCGAGCACCGCCACCAGCTGGTCGAGGGCCGCCTTCGACGCCCCGTAGCCGCCCCATGTCTCGTACGCCTCGGCGGCCGCGTCCGAACTGACCGCGATCACCGTCCCCGCCGACGACGCCCGCAGCAGCGGCAGCGTCTCCCGGACCAGGCCCAGCGCGGCCACCACGTTCACCTCCAGTGCCCGCCGCAGCCCCTCCAGGGGCAGCTCGGCCAGCCGGACGAGCGGCTCGGCCCCCAGCGCGCTCGCGTTGTTCACCAGCAGGTCCAGGCCGCCCAGCCCGCTCGCCGCGGCCACCAGCCCGGCGCGGTGCCCGGCGTCCGTGACGTCACCCGGCAGGGCCTCCACGCGCGTGCCGTGCGCGGCCGCCGCCCTCGACGCCTCCGTCAGGGCCCCGGCACCCCTGGCGTCGAGCACCAGATCCCAGCCCCGCGCGGCCAGCGCCTCGGCGAGCGCCCGCCCCAGCCCCTTCGACGCCCCCGTGATCATCGCTACCGGCATGTCGTCACGTCCCCTCGTGCGCCACGTCGTCCGCGCCGCGCTGCCCCCACCGTAGGAACGGGCCCGCCCGCCCCGCCTCGGACGCGGGCCGCATCCTCCCGGGGCCCTTCGGCCTACGCCGCCGATACCGGTCCCGGGTCCTAGGTCCAGGGGCGCAGACGGTGGCCGTCACCGGTCCGATCCGTACTGTCACAGGCCGCCGGTACGGTGAGGGAATGAGTCAAGGCCCCCGGTCCGGCCTCGCAGCGGTGAGTTCCGCGCTGCTGGCCATGAGCAGACACCTCGAGGTGCGCGACGTCCTCAAGACGATCGTCGCCTCGGCCCGTGAGCTGCTCGACGCGCAGTACGCCGCCCTCGGGGTCCCCGACGACCACGGCGGCTTCGCCCAGTTCGTGGTCGACGGCGTCAGTGACGCGCAGTGGAAGGCCATCGGTCCCCTCCCGCGCCAGCACGGCATCCTCGCCGCGATGCTGCGCGAGGCCAGGACCGAACGCCTCGCCGACGTGCGCAAGGACCCCCGCTTCGAGGGCTGGCCCGCTGCCCACCCCGACATGTCCGACTTCCTGGGCCTGCCCATCCGGGACGGCGACGAGGTCATCGGCGCACTGTTCCTCGCCAACAAGGACTGCGCGAAACAACAGGGGAGCTGCGGCTTCACCTCCGAGGACGAGGAACTGCTCGCCCTCCTCGCCCAGCACGCGGCGATCGCGCTCACCAACGCCCGCCTGTACGAGCGCAGCCGTGAACTGACGATCGCCGAGGAACGCTCCCGGCTCGCCCACGAACTGCACGACGCCGTCAGCCAGAAGCTCTTCTCCCTGCGTCTGACGGCCCAGGCGGCCGCCGCCCTCGTCGACCGCGACCCGTCCCGCGCCAAGGGCGAGCTGCAGCAGGTGGCCGCGCTCGCCGCGGAGGCCGCCGACGAACTGCGCGACGCCGTCGTGGAGTTGCGCCCCGCCGCCCTGGACGAGGACGGCCTGCTCGCCACCCTTCGCACCCACATCCAGGTCCTCGACCGCGCCCACACCGCACGGGTGACCTTCGACGGCCGCGGTGTCCGGGCGCTGCCCGCCGCCCAGGAGGAAGCCGTCCTCCGCGTCGCCCAGGAGGCCCTGCACAACGCGCTGCGGCACTCCGGGGCACAGCACGTCGACGTCACCCTGGACCGGCGCGGCGGCGGGGCCGTCCTGCGGGTGACGGACGACGGCAGCGGCTTCGACCCGCAGGCGACCCGCCGTGCGGGCCGCCACCTCGGCCTGGTCTCCATGCGGGACCGGGCGAGCGGGGCCGGCGGCAGCCTGACCGTGGAATCGGTGCCCGGAAAGGGCACCACGATCGAGATGGAGGTCCCCGGTGGCTGACGCGATCAGGGTGTTGCTCGTCGACGACCACCAGGTGGTCCGCCGGGGCCTGCGCACCTTCCTCGAGGTGCAGGACGACATCGAGGTCGTGGGCGAGGCGGCGGACGGCGCCGAAGGAGTCGCCCGCA
Organism: Streptomyces sp. NBC_00289; assembly: GCF_041435115.1. Lineage (NCBI taxonomy): Bacteria > Bacillati > Actinomycetota > Actinomycetes > Kitasatosporales > Streptomycetaceae > Streptomyces > Streptomyces sp. NBC_00289. The sequence continues at coordinate 7,802,988 of NZ_CP108046.1, forward strand.
CCGAGGAACTGAAGCCCGACGTCGTCCTCATGGACGTCAAGATGCCGGGCATGGACGGTGTCGAGGCCCTGCGCAAGCTGCGCGAACTGAACAACCCCGCGCGCGTGCTGATCGTCACCAGCTTCACCGAGCAGCGCACGGTGGTCCCGGCCCTGCGCGCGGGAGCCGCCGGTTACGTGTACAAGGACGTCGACCCCGACGCCCTGGCCGGCGCCATCCGCTCCGTCCACGCCGGCCACATCCTGCTCCAACCCGAGGTCGCGGGCGCCCTGTTGTCCCAGGAGGTGACCAACTCGGGCCACGGCAGGGGCGGTTCGCTGACGGAGCGGGAGCGGGAGGTGCTGACCCTGATAGCGGACGGCCGCTCCAACCGGGAGATCGCCCGAGCGCTGGTGCTCTCCGAGAAGACCGTCAAGACGCACGTCTCGAACATCCTGATGAAACTCGACCTCGCCGACCGCACCCAGGCCGCGCTGTGGGCCGTCCGCCATGGCGTGACCGGCTGACCCACGCTCCGGGTGGTGCGCCGGAGCGATCCGGTACGTCAATACGGAAGGTTCCGCTCCGGGCTGAGATTCATACCGTCGTGGGAATGTCCCCCGGATGGCGCATCCTTCGTGGATCTCCGCCGTTCTCCAGTGCGTGCTGCGGCGACTGCCGCGGTGATCACCAGGAGGGCTCAGAAGTGAACAAGCTGAAGAAGGTAGCGGCCGTGACGATGGTGGCCGGCGGGCTGATCGCCGCCGGTGCCGGTATGGCGTCCGCCACCGACGGTGCGGTGGCCCACGGTGCGGCCGTCGGTTCGCCGGGCGTCGCCTCGGGCAACCTCGTCCAGGCCCCGGTGCACATCCCGGTGAACGCCGTCGGCAACAGCGTGAACGTGATCGGCGCGCTGAACCCCGCCTTCGGCAACCTCGGCCTCAACCGCTGATCCCTGCCGCCCCGGGCCGGTCGGCTTGTCGTCCCATTGGCCCGAACGGGCGCTTGAAGCGGGCTTTGCGTGCCATTACGGAGCACTCCCGCGTTGATCAGTCCACGACCCGCGGCCGGGTCGAACACGCAAACGCAGGAGGAACGCTTCTCATGAACATCGCCAAGAAGGCTGCCGTGGCCCTCACCGTCGCCGGTATCGCCGCCGGCGCGTCCGCCGGTGCCGCTTTCGCCGACGCGGGGGCCGAGGGTGCGGCCGCGAAGTCGCCGGGCGTCGGCTCGGGCAACCTCATCCAGGCCCCGGTCCACGTCCCGGTGAACGTGGTCGGCAACAGCGTGAACGTGATCGGCGCGCTGAACCCGGCGTTCGGCAACCAGGGCACCAACGACTGACGCCCACACCCGACGAGAAGCCCCGCGAGTCAACGACGACTCGCGGGGCCTTCTTGTCGCCGGCCGACAAATCCAGCCCGTCCGGCGTTTGCGGACAAGGCCCTCCGGGCCGGCAGGGGGTCTGGGGGCGGAGCCCCCAGAGGCAGTCACCATGACCCCGAACTCACCGCTCACGCTCCTCCACCATCGCGTTGTACGCCGCCACCTGCGCCCGCCGAGCCGTCCGCTCCACCGGCCGCAGGGCCTGCGCCCGGGCGGCCACCTCGGAAGCGCTCACCGCACCCCCGTGCCCGTTCTCGTACGCCAGCGAGACCAGCATCCCCACCCGCTGCGCGAGCTCCAGCACGCGCACCGCCCGCGGCGGATACCCCGGCGCCAACGCCTCCCGCCCCCGCTCCGCCCGCGCCCGGTACGCGTCGATCGCCGCCTCGGCCACCGGCCCCGAGCCGGCCAGGTCCAGCCGCGACAACACCGCGGTCGCGTCCCGCAGGGCCTCCGCGAGCTCCCGCTCGGACTCACCCAGCGAGGGCACGTCGGCGGGCGGCGCCTCCCGCACCGGCAGGCAGTGCCACACCACCTCGACGTGCACGTCGCCGGCGGGCCCGGCCTCGTACACCTCCGGCACCAGCCCGAGCGCGGCGCCGTAGCAGACGACCGCCTCCTCCGCGTCCAGCGCCCGCGCGTTGAACTCCGGCGGTCCGCTCAGCCCCAGCGGATGCCCGGGCGCGGGCAGCGCGACCCGCAGTCCGCTCACCCCGAGCGTCCGCAGCCGCCCGAGAGCGAGCGTCAGACCGACCGGACCCGACTCACCGGGCAGTCCCTCCACACGGTGCACCGCGTCCTCGCCGACGATGGCGAGCACGGCGTCGTCCGGTGAGACAAGTCCGGCCAACAGGGCATTTCCCCAGGCTGCAAGGCGTCCTGAACGTGGTTCCGAAAGCATGCCTCCACCCTAAGGACCGGACCGATGGAATGGAGCGGCCGACCGGTGGCGTAGATTTCCTTGAGGGCTGCGCCCACCGGCGTGGCGGACCGCGCCACAGGCGAACGCGACAGCCGAGACCGGCCACACATGCAAGGGGAGACAACGCGCTCATGAGCGATGTTCTGGAGCTTCAGGACGTATCCGTGGTCCGCGAGGGCCGGGCTCTGGTGGACCAGGTCTCCTGGTCGGTCAAGGAGGGCGAGCGCTGGGTCATCCTCGGTCCGAACGGCGCCGGCAAGACCACTCTCCTGAACGTCGCCTCCAGCTACCTCTACCCCAGCCAGGGCAGCGCCACCATCCTCGGCGAGACCCTCGGCAGGCCCGGCACGGACGTCTTCGAACTGCGCCCCCGCATCGGCATGGCCGGTCTCGCCATGGCCGACAAGCTGCCCAAGCGCCAGACCGTCCTGCAGACCGTGCTGACCGCCGCCTACGGCATGACCGCCGGCTGGCAGGAGGAGTACGAGGACATCGACGAGCAGCGCGCCCGCGCCTTCCTCGACCGCCTCGGCATGAGCGACTTCCTCGAGCGCCGCTTCGGCACCCTCTCCGAGGGCGAGCGCAAGCGCACCCTCATCGCCCGCGCGCTGATGACCGACCCCGAGCTGCTCCTCCTGGACGAGCCCGCCGCCGGTCTCGACCTCGGCGGCCGCGAGGACCTCGTCCGTCGCCTCGGCCGCCTCGCCCGCGACCCGATCGCGCCGTCGATGATCATGGTCACGCACCATGTCGAGGAGATCGCGCCCGGCTTCACCCACGTCCTGATGATCCGCCAGGGCAGGGTTCTGGCCGCCGGCCCGCTGGAGCTCGAACTCAGCTCCCGCAACCTCTCCCTCTGCTTCGGCCTCCCGCTCGTCGTCGAGCAGGTCGGTGAGCGCTGGACCGCGCAGGGCCTGCCGCTGTCGTAAAGCGGTGAACCACCCGCGAAAACAAAGGTAAGAAGCCCCTTCCCGCCCCATCGCGCCCTGTCCGTGGGGCACTTGCGGACCTACCATGACCATGTGAACGACATCGACGCATGGGTGTGGTGGCTGGTCGGCGCGGCAGCGCTCGGAATCCCGCTCGTGGTGACCGCGATGCCGGAGTTCGGCATGTTCGCCGTGGGCGCCGTGGCGGCCGCGACCGTCGCCGGACTCGGTGGCGGCGTCGTCGTCCAGGTACTCGTCTTCGTCGCCGTCTCGGTCGCGCTCATCGCCGTCGTACGGCCGATCGCGAACCGGCACGCGCGGCGACCCCAACTCGCCACGGGCATCGACGCGTTGAAGGGCAAACAGGCCATCGTGCTGGAGCGTGTGGACGGCTCCGGCGGCGGCCGGATCAAGCTTGCCGGGGAAATCTGGTCGGCCCGCTCGCTGGACACCGACCGTGCCTACGAAGTGGGTCAGGAAGTGGACGTCGTGGATATCGAGGGCGCCACCGCGATCATCATGTGACCTCGTACGACGTACTGAACCGAACGCCTCACAGGCCATGCGACGGTCTGTCAGACTCGACCAGCAAGATCTTCAACAAGCATAAGATCTGCCGAAAACGCCGATACGAAGAAGGGCACGGGGAGCCGACGATGGAACCGGTCATCATCGTTCTGATCATCTTGGTGGTGTTGGTCTTCATCGCCCTCATCAAGACGATCCAAGTCATCCCACAGGCCAGCGCGGCCATCGTCGAGCGCTTCGGCCGCTACACCCGAACGCTCAACGCGGGCCTCAACATCGTCGTCCCGTTCATAGACACCATCCGCAACCGCATCGACCTGCGTGAACAGGTCGTGCCGTTCCCGCCCCAGCCGGTGATCACCCAGGACAACCTGGTCGTCAACATCGACACGGTCATCTACTACCAGGTGACCGACGCCAGGGCCGCCACCTACGAGGTCGCCAGCTACATCCAGGCCATCGAGCAGCTGACCGTCACCACCCTCCGCAACATCATCGGCGGCATGGACCTGGAGCGGACCCTGACCTCCCGCGAGGAGATCAACGCGGCCCTGCGCGGAGTCCTCGACGAGGCCACCGGCAAGTGGGGCATCCGCGTCAACCGCGTCGAGCTCAAGGCGATCGAGCCGCCCACCTCCATCCAGGACTCGATGGAGAAGCAGATGCGCGCCGACCGTGACAAGCGCGCCGCGATCCTCACCGCCGAAGGCACGCGTCAGGCGGCCATCCTCACCGCCGAGGGCGAGAAGCAGTCCCAGATCCTGCGCGCCGAGGGTGAGGCCAAGGCAGCGGCCCTGCGCGCCGAGGGCGAGGCCCAGGCCGTCCGTACGGTCTTCGAGGCCATCCACGCCGGAGACCCGGACCAGAAGCTGCTCTCCTACCAGTACCTCCAGATGCTTCCGAAGATCGCCGAGGGCGACGCCAACAAGCTCTGGATCGTGCCCAGCGAGATCGGCGACGCCCTCAAGGGCCTGTCCGGCGCGTTCGGGAACTTCGGCGGCGGGGGGAACTTCGGCGGCGGGGGCAACTCCGGTAACGGAGGGAACTCCGGCGGTTCCGGCGGCACGGAACGCCGGGAGAAGCCGTCCCTCGACTGACCTGCCCGTCCACGACACCGGGCCCGCCCTCCGACGGAGGGCGGGCCCGCTTCGCTGTGGGGGCCGGGGGCACGGCGGCTAGGCCGCCGGCTGGGCCAGCCAATCCGGCAGCGCGTCGAAGTCCTCGTGTCCCAGCGACAGCAGCATCGCGTCCGCCGGAGTCGGCTCGAACGGCTGCCGCAGCAGCGGCATACCCGCCTGGTCCGGAGTGCGGGCCGCCTTGCGGTGGTTGTCCTCGGCGCAGGACGCGACCGTGTTCAGCCACGAGTCCTGACCACCCTGCGCCCGCGGCACCACGTGGTCCACGGTGGTCGCCCGCCTGCCGCAGTACGCGCACCTGTGCCGGTCCCGCACCAGAACGCCCCGCCTCGACCACGGCGCTTGTCTTCGAAACGGCACCCGTACGTACCTGCAGAGCCTGATCACCCGGGGCGCGGGTATGTCCACCACGGCTCCGCGCATACGCAGTTCGGGGTGGGCCTGCTCGACGACGGCCTTGTCCTGCAGCACCAGAACGACGGCTCGATTCAAGGTCACCGTCGACAGCGGCTCGAAGCTCGCGTTCAGCACCAGCGTGTCCCGCATCCAGCCCACCTCCCATGCGCACCGGCCCACCCCCTGGCGGGCTTGGATCAACTCTGGCCGGGCACGCCGAGATGGACAACGCAATAAAAATGCCCGCCCCTGATCAATTCCAAGACCAGAGGCGGGCAAACGTTCAATGAACGTCATCCTTCGGCGGGCAGCTCGTACTCAGCGATCAGCTGGGCGCGGGCCAGCGCGTGGAACCGCAGGTTGAAGCCCACGGCGGCGGGACTGGCGTCCGAGTCCGGACCGAGCTTCTCCTCGTCCACGGCGTACACCGTGAACACGTACCGGTGCGGCCCGTCACCGGGCGGCGGCGCGGCACCTCCGAAGTCCTTCGACCCGTAGTCGTTGCGCGCCTGGACGGCACCCTCCGGAAGACCCTCGAACTTGCCGGTGCCCGCGCCTGAAGGCAGCTCGGTCACCGAGACCGGGATGTCGAACACCACCCAGTGCCAGAACCCGCTGCCCGTGGGGGCGTCCGGGTCGTAGCACGTCACGGCGAAACTCTTGGTCTCGGGTGGGAAGCCCTCCCACCGCAGGTGCGGTGAGGTGTTGCCGGCCGCGTGGACCTGAGCATCCTCGAGTGTCCCGCCCGCCGGGACGTCCTCGCTCGTCACCGTGAACGACGGCACGGGCGGATGGAAGTCATGGGGGAGCGGCCGCCTCTTGAGCTCGGTCACCTCGGTACCTCCTGAACGATGCCTGGAACTGGTGGTTCCGAGCCTAGAACCAGTTGCGCTTGCTGCCGACCTCAGACAGCCACTGGTTGAGATAGCCCGCCCAGTCGGTGCCCTGGTAGTCGTGCAGACCGACCTGGAAGGAGCGGAAGGTGTCACTGCCCTCGCCGAACAGACCGGGCTTCTTGTCCATCTCCAGGACGACGTCCATCGCGTGCTCGTCGGCCACGAAGCTCAACTCGACCTGGTTGAGACCCCGGTACTGCGACGGCGGGAAGAACTCGACCTCCTGGTAGAACGGCAGCTTCTGCCGGGTACCCCGGATGTGACCGCGCTCCAGGTCCGCGTTCTTGAAGCGGAAGCCGAGCTGGATGAAGGCGTCCAGGATGGCCTTCTGCGCGGGCAGCGGGTGCACGTTGATCGGGTCGAGGTCGCCGGAGTCCACGGCGCGGGCGATCTCCAGCTCGGTGGTCACCCCGATGTTCATGCCACGCAGCGTCTGGCCGTCGATCGTCGTGATCGGCGTCTCCCACGGGATCTCGAGCCCGAACGGCACCGCGTGCACGGCACCCGCCTGCAGCTCGAAGGCGCCGCCGAGCCGCAGCTTCGTGAACTCGATGTTCTGCTTGTACTCCTCGTCGCCGCTCTCGACCTCGACCTTGGCCTGCAGTCCGACGGAGAGTCCCTCGATGGCCTGGTTGACGGAACCGCCCTGGATCCGCACCTCACCCTGGACGACGCCGCCCGGAACGACGTTGACCTCGGTCAGCACCGTCTCGACCGAAGCCCCGCCGGCCCCCAGGCTCGCGAGCAGCTTCTTGAACGCCATGACACTCCCTTTACGTGTGGGTCCTTGATCCCTAGAAACGCGATCCGGCCCCGGCCGGTTCCGCGCCCTCACCCTGGCAAGGCGAAGGCGCCTTGGCCACCCCGTTGCGTCCGCCCGTCTGCACTACCCTCGGACGGCATGATCGCGACCCCCGACCGTACGCCTCTGGCCAGAGAGTTCTTCGACCGCCCTGTACTGGAGGTCGCCCCCGATCTCCTCGGCCGTCTCCTGGTCCGCAGCACCCCGGACGGTCCGATCGTCCTGCGCCTGACAGAGGTCGAGGCGTACGACGGACCCAACGACCCGGGCTCGCACGCCTATCGCGGCCCCACAGCCCGCAACGGCGTGATGTTCGGTCCCCCCGGACACGTGTACGTCTACTTCACCTACGGCATGTGGTTCTGCATGAACCTCGTGTGCGGTCCCGAGGGCACCTCCAGCGCGGTCCTGCTCCGCGCCGGCGAGATCGTCGAGGGGGCCGAGTCGGCTCGCAAACGTAGACTCTCGGCCCGAAATGACAAGGAACTGGCCAAAGGGCCGGCCCGCCTGGCCACCGCCCTGGGGGTGGACCGAGCACTGAACGGCACGGACGCGTGCGCGGTCGACGAAACCCCCCTGCGGGTCCTGACCGGCACACCCGTGGCCGCCGACCAGGTACGCAACGGTCCCCGCACCGGAGTGGCCGGCGACGGAGGCGTCCACCCCTGGCGCTTCTGGATCGCCAACGACCCGACGGTGAGCCCTTATCGGGCCCATGTGCCCAGGCGTCGCTCAAGTTGACGCGTCTTGGGAAGGTGCGTAATGTAGCCCGAGCCGCTTGACCCGGGTACGGCGATCGCCAGCAGCCGGAAGTGGCCAACCCACTACCTATGAATCCCCCTCAGCGAGGGCGAGTTCGGCGTGCTTGCATGTCTGAATTCGGGACCCGCGGACTCGATTATGAGTTGGCGAGGGGGATCGGCTAACGTAGTGAATGTCGAAAGGCCGACAGCGAAAGCAAAAGCCATTCGGCATATCCCACCGACTGGGAATCGGATCGAAAAACGGTCTGATAGAGTCGGAAACGCAAGACCGAAGGGAAGCGCCCGGAGGAAAGCCGCGAGACAGTGTCTCGGGTGAGTACAAAGGAAGCGTCCGTTCCTTGAGAACTCAACAGCGTGCCAAAAATCAACGCCAGATATGTTGATACCCCGTCTCCGGCCGTCTGGTCGGGGCGTGGTTCCTTTGAAGTAAACACAGCGAGGACGCTGTGAACGGCCGGGCTTATTCCGCCTGGCTGTTCCGCTCTCGTGGTGTCATCCCGATTACGGGACAACATTCACGGAGAGTTTGATCCTGGCTCAGGACGAACGCTGGCGGCGTGCTTAACACATGCAAGTCGAACGATGAACCACTTCGGTGGGGATTAGTGGCGAACGGGTGAGTAACACGTGGGCAATCTGCCCTTCACTCTGGGACAAGCCCTGGAAACGGGGTCTAATACCGGATAACACTCCTGCAGGCATCTGTGGGGGTTAAAAGCTCCGGCGGTGAAGGATGAGCCCGCGGCCTATCAGCTTGTTGGTGAGGTAATGGCTCACCAAGGCGACGACGGGTAGCCGGCCTGAGAGGGCGACCGGCCACACTGGGACTGAGACACGGCCCAGACTCCTACGGGAGGCAGCAGTGGGGAATATTGCACAATGGGCGAAAGCCTGATGCAGCGACGCCGCGTGAGGGATGACGGCCTTCGGGTTGTAAACCTCTTTCAGCAGGGAAGAAGCGAAAGTGACGGTACCTGCAGAAGAAGCGCCGGCTAACTACGTGCCAGCAGCCGCGGTAATACGTAGGGCGCAAGCGTTGTCCGGAATTATTGGGCGTAAAGAGCTCGTAGGCGGCTTGTCGCGTCGGTTGTGAAAGCCCGGGGCTTAACCCCGGGTCTGCAGTCGATACGGGCAGGCTAGAGTGTGGTAGGGGAGATCGGAATTCCTGGTGTAGCGGTGAAATGCGCAGATATCAGGAGGAACACCGGTGGCGAAGGCGGATCTCTGGGCCATTACTGACGCTGAGGAGCGAAAGCGTGGGGAGCGAACAGGATTAGATACCCTGGTAGTCCACGCCGTAAACGGTGGGAACTAGGTGTTGGCGACATTCCACGTCGTCGGTGCCGCAGCTAACGCATTAAGTTCCCCGCCTGGGGAGTACGGCCGCAAGGCTAAAACTCAAAGGAATTGACGGGGGCCCGCACAAGCAGCGGAGCATGTGGCTTAATTCGACGCAACGCGAAGAACCTTACCAAGGCTTGACATCGCCCGGAAAGCATCAGAGATGGTGCCCCCCTTGTGGTCGGGTGACAGGTGGTGCATGGCTGTCGTCAGCTCGTGTCGTGAGATGTTGGGTTAAGTCCCGCAACGAGCGCAACCCTTGTTCTGTGTTGCCAGCATGCCCTTCGGGGTGATGGGGACTCACAGGAGACTGCCGGGGTCAACTCGGAGGAAGGTGGGGACGACGTCAAGTCATCATGCCCCTTATGTCTTGGGCTGCACACGTGCTACAATGGCAGGTACAATGAGCTGCGATACCGTGAGGTGGAGCGAATCTCAAAAAGCCTGTCTCAGTTCGGATTGGGGTCTGCAACTCGACCCCATGAAGTCGGAGTTGCTAGTAATCGCAGATCAGCATTGCTGCGGTGAATACGTTCCCGGGCCTTGTACACACCGCCCGTCACGTCACGAAAGTCGGTAACACCCGAAGCCGGTGGCCCAACCCCTTGTGGGAGGGAGCTGTCGAAGGTGGGACTGGCGATTGGGACGAAGTCGTAACAAGGTAGCCGTACCGGAAGGTGCGGCTGGATCACCTCCTTTCTAAGGAGCATCTAGGCCGCCAGGCATTGTCTGGTGGTCCAGGGCCATTACGTCGGCATACGTTCGACGGTGGTTGCTCATGGGTGGAACGTTGATTATTCGGCCGGTTTTCCGGGTCGGAGGCTGCAAGTACTGCTCGCAAGAGTGTGGAAAGCATGATCTTCGGACGGGATGCGGCCGGGCACGCTGTTGGGTATCTGAGGGTACGGCCGATTGTTGGCTGCCTTCAGTGCCGGCCCCAGTGCACTCGGACTCATGGTCCGGGGTGATGGGTGGTTGGTCGTTGTTTGAGAACTGCACAGTGGACGCGAGCATCTGTGGCCAAGTTTTTAAGGGCGCACGGTGGATGCCTTGGCACCAGGAACCGATGAAGGACGTGGGAGGCCACGATAGTCCCCGGGGAGTCGTCAACCAGGCTTTGATCCGGGGGTTTCCGAATGGGGAAACCCGGCAGTCGTCATGGGCTGTCACCCATACCTGAACACATAGGGTATGTGGAGGGAACGCGGGGAAGTGAAACATCTCAGTACCCGCAGGAAGAGAAAACAACCGTGATTCCGGGAGTAGTGGCGAGCGAAACCGGATGAGGCCAAACCGTATACGTGTGAGACCCGGCAGGGGTTGCGTATGCGGGGTTGTGGGATCTCTCTTTCACAGTCTGCCGGCTGTGAGGCGAGTCAGAAACCGTTGATGTAGGCGAAGGACATGCGAAAGGTCCGGCGTAGAGGGTAAGACCCCCGTAGTCGAAACGTCAACGGCTCGTTTGAGAGACACCCAAGTAGCACGGGGCCCGAGAAATCCCGTGTGAATCTGGCGGGACCACCCGCTAAGCCTAAATATTCCCTGGTGACCGATAGCGGATAGTACCGTGAGGGAATGGTGAAAAGTACCGCGGGAGCGGAGTGAAATAGTACCTGAAACCGTGTGCCTACAAGCCGTGGGAGCGTCGCGCATTGAGTTTACTCAATGCGTCGTGACTGCGTGCCTTTTGAAGAATGAGCCTGCGAGTTTGCGGTGTGTTGCGAGGTTAACCCGTGTGGGGAAGCCGTAGCGAAAGCGAGTCCGAACAGGGCGATTCAGTAGCGCGCTCAAGACCCGAAGCGGAGTGATCTAGCCATGGGCAGGTTGAAGCGGAGGTAAGACTTCGTGGAGGACCGAACCCACCAGGGTTGAAAACCTGGGGGATGACCTGTGGTTAGGGGTGAAAGGCCAATCAAACTCCGTGATAGCTGGTTCTCCCCGAAATGCATTTAGGTGCAGCGTCGTGTGTTTCTTGCCGGAGGTAGAGCACTGGATAGGCGATGGGCCCTACCGGGTTACTGACCTTAGCCAAACTCCGAATGCCGGTAAGTGAGAGCACGGCAGTGAGACTGTGGGGGATAAGCTCCATGGTCGAGAGGGAAACAGCCCAGAGCATCGACTAAGGCCCCTAAGCGTACGCTAAGTGGGAAAGGATGTGGAGTCGCACAGACAACCAGGAGGTTGGCTTAGAAGCAGCCACCCTTGAAAGAGTGCGTAATAGCTCACTGGTCTAGTGATTCCGCGCCGACAATGTAGCGGGGCTCAAGCGTACCGCCGAAGTCGTGTCATTCATACACATATCCCCAACGGGAGTATGGATGGGTAGGGGAGCGTCGTGTGCCGGGTGAAGCCGCGCCGGAAGGCAGTGGTGGACGGTTCACGAGTGAGAATGCAGGCATGAGTAGCGATACACACGTGAGAAACGTGTGCGCCGATTGACTAAGGGTTCCTGGGTCAAGCTGATCTGCCCAGGGTAAGTCGGGACCTAAGGCGAGGCCGACAGGCGTAGTCGATGGATAACCGGTTGATATTCCGGTACCCGCTGTGAAGCGTCAAACATTGAACCAGGCGATGCTAAGTCCGTGAAGCCGTTCCGGACCCTTCGGGGAAAGGAAAGTGGTGGAGCCGACGGACCAGACCTGCAGTAGGTGAGTGATGGGGTGACGCAGGAAGGTAGTCCATCCCGGGCGGTGGTTGTCCCGGGGTAAGGGTGTAGGCCGTGCGATAGGTAAATCCGTCGCACATCAAGGCTGAGACCTGATGCCGAGCCGATTGTGGTGAAGTGGATGATCCTATGCTGTCGAGAAAAGCCTCTAGCGAGTTTCATGGCGGCCCGTACCCTAAACCGACTCAGGTGGTCAGGTAGAGAATACCGAGGCGTTCGGGTGAACTATGGTTAAGGAACTCGGCAAAATGCCCCCGTAACTTCGGGAGAAGGGGGGCCATCACTGGTGATCCGATTTACTCGGTGAGCTGGGGGTGGCCGCAGAGACCAGCGAGAAGCGACTGTTTACTAAAAACACAGGTCCGTGCGAAGCCGTAAGGCGATGTATACGGACTGACGCCTGCCCGGTGCTGGAACGTTAAGGGGACCGGTTAGTGCGCTTTCGGGCGTGCGAAGCTGAGAACTTAAGCGCCAGTAAACGGCGGTGGTAACTATAACCATCCTAAGGTAGCGAAATTCCTTGTCGGGTAAGTTCCGACCTGCACGAATGGCGTAACGACTTCTCGACTGTCTCAACCATAGGCCCGGTGAAATTGCACTACGAGTAAAGATGCTCGTTTCGCGCAGCAGGACGGAAAGACCCCGGGACCTTTACTACAGTTTGATATTGGTGTTCGGTTCGGCTTGTGTAGGATAGCTGGGAGACTGTGAAGCTTGGACGCCAGTTCAGGTGGAGTCGTCGTTGAAATACCAGTCTGGTCGTGCTGGATGTCTAACCTGGGTCCGTGATCCGGATCAGGGACAGTGTCTGATGGGTAGTTTAACTGGGGCGGTTGCCTCCTAAAGAGTAACGGAGGCGCCCAAAGGTTCCCTCAGCCTGGTTGGCAATCAGGTGTTGAGTGTAAGTGCACAAGGGAGCTTGACTGTGAGACCGACGGGTCGAGCAGGGACGAAAGTCGGGACTAGTGATCCGGCGGTGGCTTGTGGAAGCGCCGTCGCTCAACGGATAAAAGGTACCCCGGGGATAACAGGCTGATCTTCCCCAAGAGTCCATATCGACGGGATGGTTTGGCACCTCGATGTCGGCTCGTCGCATCCTGGGGCTGGAGTCGGTCCCAAGGGTTGGGCTGTTCGCCCATTAAAGCGGTACGCGAGCTGGGTTTAGAACGTCGTGAGACAGTTCGGTCCCTATCCGCTGCGCGCGCAGGAATATTGAGAAGAGCTGTCCCTAGTACGAGAGGACCGGGACGGACGAACCTCTGGTGTGCCAGTTGTCCTGCCAAGGGCATGGCTGGTTGGCTACGTTCGGGAGGGATAACCGCTGAAAGCATCTAAGCGGGAAGCCTGCTTCGAGATGAGTATTCCCACCCCCTTTGAGGGGTTAAGGCTCCCAGTAGACGACTGGGTTGATAGGCCGGATCTGGAAGCACCGTAAGGTGTGGAGGTGACCGGTACTAATAGGCCGAGGGCTTGTCCTCAGTTGCTCGCGTCCACTGTGTTAGTTCTGAGACAACGACCGTTGTCGGCTTTGAGCAGAACATTAAATTGAAAAGTGTGCTTGTTCGCTCGAAACCAATAGGGTTTCGGTGGCCATAGCGTGAGGGAAACGCCCGGTTACATTTCGAACCCGGAAGCTAAGCCTCACAGCGCCGATGGTACTGCAGGGGGGACCCTGTGGGAGAGTAGGACGCCGCCGAACAATCTTTGGAGGACCCCTGGTCACCAGCGTTCAGCTGGGACCAGGGGTCCTTTTGTTTTTCCAGAGCGCGCCGGGTACCCGGCTGCGCGAGAATGACTTGCGGTACCGAAGACAGGAGTCACCGATGTCCACCAACTCTCCCGACGACCGACCGGAGCGCGACCAGCGGCGACGGGACAGTGGTGACCGCGGTGACCGCGGCGGGTTCCGTGGTGGTCCGCAGCGCGGCAACGACCGTGCCGGCGACCGCGGTAGCGACCGCGGCGGTGACCGTGCCGCGTACGGACGCCGTGACGATCGCCGGGATGACCGGCGAGGCGACGACCGTGGTGACCGTGGCGGCTTCCGTGGCCGTGACGACCGCGATCGTGGCGGCTATGTCCGCCGCGACGACCGTCCTTCCGGCCCCCGTCGTGATGACCGTTCCAGTTCCGGCGCTCCGCGCCGCGACGACCGTTCCGGGTCGGGTGCTCCGCGCCGCGACGACCGGTCCGGTTCCGGTGCTCCGCGTCGTGACGACCGCTCGGGCGGTTTCCGTCGCGACGACCGGCCGTCGTCGGGTCCGCGCCGCGACGACCGTCCTTCCGGTCCCCGTCGTGACGACCGGTCCGGTTCCGGTGCTCCGCGTCGTGACGACCGCTCGGGCGGTTTCCGTCGCAACGACCGGCCGTCGTCGGGACCGCGCCGCGACGACCGTCCTTCCGGTCCCCGTCGCGACGACCGGTCGGGCTCCGGTGCTCCGCGTCGTGACGACCGCTCGGGCGGTTTCCGTCGCGACGACCGGCCGTCGTCGGGTCCGCGCCGCGACGACCGTCCCGCCGGCCCGCGTCGTGACGACCGTGACCGTGGCGGGGTCGCCAGGGGCGGAGACCGTCCTCCGTTCCGTCGCGATGACCGTGGTGAGCGGCGCGACAGTGGCGATGATCGCCGTGACTTCCGTCGTGACGACAACCGTGGCGGCTTCCGTCGCGATGATCGGCGTGACGACCGTCGGACCGATGACCGCGGTGACCGTGGGGGTTTCCGCGGCCGTGACGACCGTCCCGGCGGGTTCCGTCGCGACGACCGGGGAGACCGTCCCGAGCGTGGCGGATTCCGGCGTGACGATAGCCGGGGCGAGCGGCCTGCCTACGGCCGCCGCGACGAGCGTAGGGACGATCGACGCGATGACCGCCGTGAAGGCGAGCGCGCCGGCTTCCGTGGCACCGATGACCGGGGGCCTGCCCGCCGCGACGACCGTGGGAGCTTCTCGCGTGACGACCGGCGGAGTGACGACCGTGGGAGCTTCCCCCGTCGTGACGACCGCCGCGATGATCGGCGCACTGACGACCGTGGTGACCGTGGTGGCTTCCGGCGTGACGACAGCCGGGACGAGCGCGGTGGCTTCCGAGGGCGCGACGACCGAGGCCGCGACGATCGCGGCCGTGGGGGCTTCGGCGCCCGGCGTGATGACCGCGGCAGCGGCCGCCCCGGAGGCTTCCGAGGCCGTGACGACCGCAGGGGCGACGACCGTCCCGGTGGCTTCCGCGGCCGTGACGAGCGGGACCGGGACCGTGAGCCGATCAAGCGGCTGCCGATTCCCGACGAGGTCACGGGCGACGAGATCGACAAGGACGTACGGCAGGAGCTGCAGAGCCTGCCGAAGGGGCTCGCGGAGGACGTCGCCAGGAACCTGGTGATGGTCGCCCGGCTCATCGACGAGGACCCCGAGGGCGCTTACGGCTACTCCCGGGTGGCCCTGCGGCTGGCCTCGCGCGTCGCGGCGGTGCGTGAGGCGGCCGGGTTCGCGGCCTACGCGAACCAGAAGTACAGCGAGGCGCTTGCCGAGTTCAGGGCCGCACGGCGGATGACCGGCAACGCGGAACTGTGGCCCGTCATGGCCGACTGCGAGCGTGGACTCGGGCGGCCGGAGAAGGCGCTCGACATGGCCGGTGCACCCGAGGTGCACAAGCTCGACAAGGCCGGGCAGGTGGAGATGCGGCTCGTCGCGGCCGGCGCCCGGCGCGACATGGGGCAGCTCGACGCGGCCATCGTGACGCTGCAGAGTCCCGAGCTGGCCTCCAACTCCGTGCAGCCGTGGACCGCGCGACTGCGGTACGCCTACGCCGACGCGCTGCTCGCGGCCGACCGCGAGGGCGAGGCACGGGAGTGGTTCGCGAAGGCCGTGGAGGCCGACAAGGACGGCAGCACGGACGCCTCGGACCGGCTGGCCGAGATCGACGGCGTGGACTTCGTCGATGCCCTCGACGAGGACGAGGACGAGGTCGACGGCGAGATCCGGAGCGAGAAGGACAGCGACGGTGAGCCCCGGGACACGTCCGCGGACGACGTCGAGGACGAGGTCAAGGACGACGTCGACGTCGAGGACGACATCGAGGCCCGCGTCGACGACGACATTGACGACGACCTTGAGGACGGCGTCGAGGACGACCTCGACACCGAACCCGGCGATGCCCTCGAGGTCGATCAGGACCGCGACCGCGAAGGCGATCGCGATCACGACAAGGACTGACACCGCCGAGTGAAGGGGGCGGGATTCCGGGAACGGGATCCCGCCCCTTTCGTATGTCAGGCGTCGAGCGCGCGCAGCACCAGTCCCGATGCCGGTTTCGGGCCGAACGACGTCGACTTGCGGGGCATCGTCACGCCCTGGCGGGCGAGGTCGCGGACGACCTCCTCGCGGACGGGGTGCATCAGGACGGCCGTACCGCCGTCGCGTTCCGCCTTCTCGACCGTGGCCGCCGTGTCGTGGATGTAGGCGATGTGGGCGGGGGAGTCCTCGGGGATGTGCCAGACGTGGTCGAGGAGCGTGGCGTGCAGCACCGTCGCGTCCAGGGTGCGCCAGGCCGCGGGCCGGTCCGCCGGGACGGTGCGCGCCAGGAGCTCCGGATCCGGGCGGTCGACGAGATGGAAGGCGCCGTCGCCGGCGAGCAGGAAGGCGTTGCTCGCGCGGACCGCGTCGGCCAGGGTCTCCAGAGCTGCCGGGAGCGGCCCCTCCAGGCGGCGGACGCGGAACAGGCCGTCGAGGGCGGCCACGGCCTCGGCCACCGGCAGGCCGTGCAGCAGCCGGTGGATCGCACGGACGCGGAGCGGGTAGCGGGCGGTGTCCACCAGGAGGACCAGACCGAAGTCCCAGGGGCCCGGGGACGGGTGCTCCGCGCGTAGACGCCGGTAGGTGGCCCAGCGATGGTGGCCGTCGGCGATGAGCGCCTGGTGGCGGGCCAGGTCGGACTGGATGCGGCTGAGGGCGGCCGGGTCGGTGATCGACCAGAGGCGGTGGCTGAAGCCGTCCTCCGTGGTCGTCGACAGGAGCGGGGGCTGCTCGGCGGTGCGCTCGACGGCCTCGGCCGCCGCGGTTCCCGTGCCGTCGCCCCGGTAGGTCAGGAGCAGCGGTTCGAGGTTCGCGGAGGTCGCGCGCATGAGGGCCGCGCGGTCGGCGACGACGTGGGGCATGACGTCCTCGTGGGGCAGCACCACGCCGTCGGCGGGGTCCGACAGACGCAGGGCGCCTATGATCCCGCGCTGGAGCATGCCGTCGTCGTGCCGCTGTTCGTAGACGTACAGGCCGGGTTCGGAGTCGGTGGTCAGGACTCCCTCGGACAGCCAGCGGCGCAGGGTGTCGGCGGCCTGTTCGTTGCGGACACTCGGAGTGGTGGCCTGGGGCAGGATCAGCCGGACGATGTTGTACGGGTCCGCGGACTGGAGGTGGTGCAGGCCGTCGGGGCGGACCACGACGTCGTACGGAGGGGATGTCACGGCGGCCAGGCTGCCGACCCGGTCGGGGTCGTACCGCAGGCCTCGGAACGGGGTGAGTTCCAGGCCTCGGGGCGCCGTTGCTTCCGAGTGACCTGCTGAGTTCATCCCGGCATCGTACGTGTGTCAGTGGCATGCGGGATGATCGGGGAAAGCGGACGAACGAGGAGCGATGTGGAATGAGCCAGAGCGTCAGGACGAGGCCCGAGGGCAGTGGGCGGGCCCTGAGCGAGGCGTACGACACGGCGCTGCTCGACCTGGACGGGGTGGTGTACGCGGGCGGGCACGCGATCGCCCACGCGGTCGACTCGCTGGCCACGGCACGGTCCGGCGGGATGCGTCTCGCGTACGTCACCAACAACGCGCTGCGGACGCCTGACGCGGTCGCCGACCACCTCACCGAGCTGGGCATACCGACGGGGGCGCCGGACGTCATCACTTCGGCACAGGCCGTGGCCCGGCTGATCGCCGAGCAGGTGCCGGCGGGCGCGCGGGTGCTGGTGATCGGCGGGGAGGGGCTGCGGGTCGCGTTGCGCGAGCGGGGGCTCGAGCCCGTCGAGTCGGCGGACGACGATCCGGCGGCCGTGGTCCAGGGCTTCGGCGGGCCGGACCTGCCCTGGGGCCGCTTCGCGGAGGCCAGCTACGCCGTCGCGCGCGGGGTGCCGTGGTACGCGTCCAACACCGACCTGACCATTCCCAGCGGGCGCGGGATCGCCCCGGGCAACGGTGCGGCGGTCGAGGTCGTCCGGATCGCCACCGGTGCCGAACCGCAGGTCGCGGGCAAGCCGTTGCCGCCCATGCACCGCGAGACGATCCTGCGGACCGGGGCCGAGCGGCCACTGGTGGTGGGGGACCGCCTGGACACGGACATCGAGGGCGCGTTCAACGGCGAGGTCGACTCGCTGCTGGTGCTGACCGGTGTGACCGACGGCCCCCAGCTGCTCGCGGCGCCGCCGCAGCACAGGCCGACGTTCGTCGACGCCGATCTGCGGGGCCTGCTCACCGGGCAGCCGGAGGTCACCGAGGCGGGGGACGGGTTCCGCTGCGGTGGATGGACGGCGACGGCCGGCACGGAACGACTGGAGCTGGAGGGCGACGGCGAGGCCGTCGACGGGCTGCGAGCGCTGTGCGCGGCGGCCTGGACGGTGGCGGGGGAAGGTGTCTGCGAGCTGGATTCGGGGAAGGCGTTGGCACGGTTGGGGTGGTGAGCCGTCCGCGGGGAGGGCTGTGAACCCCTGCGAGGAGCCGACGTGGACCGGAATCGTGGCAGATTGCGAGGGTAGGCTAACCTAACCGGGTGTTGGTCGACAGTCCTCCCGAACAGCGCGCGGACACCGCCCCCGCGCCCCCAACCCGCCGGGCGATACGAGCGTTTGGCCTGCTCGTCTCCGTCGCGATCCTGGTCCTCGTCGCGTTGGCAAGCATCGCGATCGGGGCGAAACAGCTGTCCATGGGAGAGGTCTGGCACGGTCTGTTCCAGGACTCCGGGACCTACGCCGACGTCGTGGTGTCCGAGCGGGTGTCGCGGACCGTCCTGGGACTGCTGGCCGGCGCCGCCCTCGGGTTGTCCGGAGCCGTGCTGCAGGCGCTCACCCGTAACCCGCTGGCCGACCCCGGCCTGCTCGGCATCAACGCGGGCGCCTCCGCGGCCGTGGTCACCGCCATCACCTTCTTCGGCGTCACCTCGCTGAGCGGCTACGTGTGGTTCGCCTTCTTCGGCGCGGCCGCGGTGGGGGCGCTGGTCTGGTTCCTCGGCGGCAGCCGGGGCGCGACACCGGTGCGGCTCGCGCTCGCCGGTACGGCGATCAGTGCCGCGCTCTACGGCTATCTCCAGGCCGTGATGATCACGGACGACGCGGCGCTCGGCAAAATGCGCTTCTGGACGGTGGGTTCGCTGTCCTCCGCGACCGACGAGACCATCGTGCAGGTGCTGCCGTTCCTCGCGGTCGGCACGGTGCTCGCGCTCGCTCTCGCCCGGCCGCTCAACGCCATGGCCATGGGCGACGACACCGCCAAGGCCCTCGGGGCCAACCTGAACCGCACCCGGGCGCTGTCCATGCTGGCGGCCACCGTGCTGAGCGGGGCCGCGACCGCGGCGTGCGGTCCGATCGTGTTCGTGGGCCTGATGGTGCCGCACGTCGTGCGGTCCTTCACCGGGCCCGACCTGCGCTGGATCCTGCCGTACGCGACCCTTCTGTCGCCCGTGCTGCTGCTCGGCTCCGATGTCGTCGGCAGGGTCGTCGCCCGGCCCGCGGAGCTCCAGGTCGGCATCGTCACCGCGATCATCGGCGGGCCGGTGTTCATCTTTCTCGTACGACGGCGGAGGACGGCGCAGCTGTGAGCACCACCCGGAGCAACCGTGCCCTCAGGACGCCGGGCGGACTCTCCGTCCGGCTGGACGTGCGGGCCTTCGTCGTGGTCGTCCTGCTGCTGCTCGTCGCGCTCACCGCGAGCGTCGTGCTGATCGGGACCGGCGACTTCCCGATCCCGCCCGCCGACGTTCTTCGGACGCTGGCGGGCGGCGGCACCGCCGGGCAGGAACTCATCGTCAACGAGCTGCGCCTGCCACGGGTCCTCGTCGGCCTGCTGGTCGGTGCCTCGCTCGGGCTGGGCGGGGCGCTGTTCCAGTCCATCTCCCGCAATCCGCTGGGCAGTCCGGACGTACTCGGTCTCGGGCAGGGCGCGACGGCGGGGGCGCTCGTCGTGATCGTGCTGATGTCCGGGACCGCAGCCCAGGTCACCGTCGGTGCGCTGGTCGGCGGCCTGGTGACCGGGCTCGCGATCTATCTGCTCGCCTGGAAGCAGGGCGTGCACGGCTATCGGCTGGTGCTGGTCGGCATCGGTGTCTCCGCGGTCGTCACCGCGGTGAACGGCTATCTGCTCACCGTCTCCGACATCGTCGAGGCGTCCCGTGCCGTCGTCTGGATGACCGGCTCGCTCAGCGGCCGCGACTGGACCCAGGTCTGGCCGCTGCTCGTGCTGTGCGCCGTGCTCGTACCACTCGTCCTCGCCCATGCGCGCGGGCTGCGGATGATGGAGATGGGCGACGACGTCTCGCACGCGCTCGGGGTGCGCGTCGAACGCGTACGGCTGGTGCTGATGGTGGCCGCCGTCCTGCTCACCGCGGCCGCCACCGCCGCCTGCGGTCCCGTCAGCTTCGTGGCGCTCACCTCGCCGCAACTCGCCCGGCGGCTGACCCGCTCGCCCGGACCGAACCTGCTGCCGTCCCTGTGCATGGGCGCCGCGTTGCTGGTCACCGCCGACTGGGTCTCGCAGTGGACCTTCGGCGCGGACCAGCTGCCCGTGGGCGTGGTCACCGGTGTCCTCGGTGGCGTCTACCTGCTGTGGCTGCTGGTCACCGAACGCAGGGCGGGCCGGATATGAGCGCCGACAGCAGCACCCCCAGCGGGCCGAACAAGCAGAGGAGCACCGTGAACCGCCTGTCCGCCGACCAGGTCACCCTTGCCTACGACCAGCGTGTCATCGCCGAGCAGCTGTCGGTCGAGATACCCGACAACTCCTTCACCGTGATCGTCGGCCCGAACGCGTGCGGCAAGTCGACGCTGCTGCGGGCGCTGTCGCGCATGCTCAGGCCGAGTCAGGGACGGGTGCTGCTCGACGGGCAGGTCATCCAGTCGATGCCGGCGAAGAAGGTCGCACGGACCCTGGGGCTGCTGCCGCAGTCCTCGATCGCCCCGGACGGCATCACCGTCGCCGACCTGGTCGGCCGCGGCCGCTACCCGCACCAGGGGATCCTGCGTCAGTGGTCTACGGAGGACGAGCGGGTCGTCCGGGAGGCGATGGCGCAGACCGGCGTCGGCGAGCTGGCCGACCGGTACGTGGACGAGCTGTCGGGCGGTCAGCGGCAGCGCGTGTGGATCGCCATGGCACTCGCCCAGCAGACGCCGCTGCTGCTGCTCGACGAGCCGACCACGTACCTCGACATCCAGCACCAGATCGATGTCCTCGACCTGTGTGCCGAACTGCACGAGGAGCAGGGCCGCACGCTCGTCGCCGTGCTGCACGACCTCAACCACGCCGCCCGGTACGCCACCCACCTCATCGCGTTGCGCGAGGGCGAGATCATTGCGGAGGGCGCGCCGGGCGACATCGTCACGGCCGAGCTGGTCGAGGACGTCTTCGGGCTGCGCTGCCAGGTGATCGACGACCCGGAGACGGGAACGCCGCTGGTGGTGCCGGCCGCCCGCAGGACACGGGCCGGAGACCGGGCCGATGCCCGGAAGCCGGCCGCTACAGAAGCTTCCTGAGGCGGAACACGTCCCGCAGGCTCGCCTCCAGCTTCACCCGGCCCGCGCCCCAGGCCTTCGCGAAGTTGAGTTCGCCGTTCACCATCGCCACGAGGTCGTCCCCGGCCATGGTGAGTCTGATCTCGGCCTTCTCGCGCGGCGGTCCCTGGAGGGTGTCGGTCACCTCGATCCGGCCGCCGGTGAGGCGGCCGACGAAGGTGATGTCCAGGTCGGTGATACGGCAGCTCAGCGAGCGGTCCAGGGCCGCGGCCTCGGCCACGCCCCCTTCGGCGCCCGCCATGTTGTCCGAGAGCTTGTCGAGTGCGGCTCGGCACTCCTCAGTCGTCGCCATCGCGACCGACGGTACCCCAGCGCTTCGCGGTAGCGTCGGGGCATGAGCGACTCAGTGCCCGAGGTCGAGGCCCGGGCGGAAGCGACGGCTGCGGAGCCGCAGGCTCCGGCCGAACCGGAGTACGACCCCGCCGTTCCCGCCCCGCTGGGTGTGGAGCGCACCTCCACCGGCAACGCCGAGGTCGACGCCCAACTGGAGCGCCTGGCCGACGCCGACCACCTCGCCACCGACGGACACGTCGAGGTGTACGAGGATGTACACCGGGGGCTGCGCGACGCGCTCACCGCGCTCGACGCCCGCCCGGGACCTCCGGCGCCCCCGCCGCCGTACCAACACAGGAGCTGAACCGAACGTGGCAGGAGTGGCACGCCGCCGCCTCGATGCCGAGCTGGTCCGCCGCAAGCTCGCGCGCTCGCGCGAGCACGCCGGCCAGCTGATCGCCGCCGGGCGCGTCTCCGTCGGCAGGACCGTCGCGACCAAGTCGGCCACCCAGGTGGAGACCGCCGCCGCCATCGTGGTCGCGGCCGACGACGGGGATCCCGACTACGTGTCGCGGGGCGGCCACAAGCTCGCCGGCGCGCTCGCGGTCTTCGGCCCCGAGGGGCTCGTGGTCGAGGGGCGGCGGGCGCTGGACGCCGGCGCGTCCACCGGCGGCTTCACCGACGTACTGCTGCGGGCGGGGGCCGCGCACGTGGTCGCCGTCGACGTCGGATACGGGCAACTCGCGTGGTCTCTGCAGAGCGATGAACGCGTCACCGTCAAGGACCGTACGAACGTACGCGAGTTGACGCTTGAAGTGATCGATGGGGAGCCTGTGGATCTTGTCGTGGGGGATCTGTCCTTCATCCCGCTCGGGCTGGTACTGCCCGCCCTGGTGCGGTGTGTGAAGCCGGACGCCGACCTGGTGATGATGGTCAAGCCGCAGTTCGAGGTGGGGAAGGAGCGGCTGGGCAGTGGGGGAGTCGTACGAAGCCCGGAGCTGAGGGCGGAGGCCGTGCGCGGTGTGGCCGCCCGGGCCGGGGAACTCGGGCTCGGGGTGCGGGGGGTCACCGCCAGCCCGCTGCCCGGACCCTCCGGGAATGTCGAGTACTTTCTGTGGCTGCGGGCCGGGGCACCGGAACTCGACCCGGCCGATGTCGACCGTGCAGTGGCGGAGGGGCCGCGTTGACCGAGAACCGAGCTCGTACTGTTTTCCTGCTTGCCCACACCGGGCGGCCCGCCGCCATCCGCAGCGCCGAGCTCGTGGTCAAGGGGCTGCTGCGGGAGGGGATCGGCGTACGCGTCCTGGAGGCGGAGGCGCGCGACCTGCCGCTGCCGAGCGAGGTGGAGCTGGTCGGGGAGGCCACCCCGCAGTGCCTCGACGGATGTGAGCTGCTCATCGTCCTGGGCGGTGACGGCACGCTGCTGCGCGGCGCCGAGTTCGCCCGGGCCTCCGGGGTGCCCATGCTCGGCGTCAACCTCGGACGTGTCGGGTTCCTCGCCGAGGCCGAGCGGGACGACCTCGACAGGGTCGTCGACCGGGTGGTGACCAAGTCGTACGAGGTCGAGGAGCGGATGACCGTCGACGTGGTCGTGCACCGCAACGGCGACATCGTGCACACCGACTGGGCGCTGAACGAGGCGGCCGTGCAGAAGGTCTCCGCGGAGAAGCTGCTGGAAGTCGTGCTGGAGATCGACGGGCGGCCGGTGACGGGATTCGGATGCGACGGGATCGTGTGCGCGACTCCCACCGGATCGACCGCGTACGCCTTCTCGGCAGGCGGGCCCGTGGTGTGGCCCGAGGTCGAGGCGCTGCTGATGGTGCCGATCAGCGCGCACGCGCTGTTCGCGAAACCGCTGGTGACCTCGCCGAACTCCGTCCTGGCGGTGGAGGTGCTGCCGCACATTCCGCCGGGGGTCCTGTGGTGTGACGGGCGGCGGACCGTGGAGTTGCCGCCGGGTGCGCGGGTCGAGGTGCGGCGGGGGGCCGTGCCGGTGCGGCTGGCCCGACTGCATCACGCGTCGTTCACCGATCGGCTGGTCGCCAAGTTCGCCCTGCCGGTGTCCGGGTGGCGGGGGGCGCCGCACTAGCGCTCGGAAGAGGGGTGCGGGGGGATATGCGCGGTTACGGGTGGTCTGTCGCTGACCGCGCGGTTCCCCTCGTCCCGGGATTCGTGCACTCGCGTGGGTGACATGGGCGTCCCGTGCGCATTCGTCTAGCTGGGCCTTCTCGTAAGGAGGGCGGGGGGGCGTCGCACTTCCTCCCCCTGACCTCGTAAGGTCGTGTCCGTGTTGGAGGAGATGCGGATACGGTCGCTCGGAGTCATCGACGACGCGGTCGTCGAGCTGTCGCCCGGTTTCACCGCCGTGACGGGTGAGACGGGTGCGGGCAAGACCATGGTGGTCACCAGCCTGGGGTTGCTCCTGGGCGGGCGTGCCGACCCGGCGCTCGTGCGGATCGGAGCGAAGAACGCGGTCGTGGAGGGGCGGATCGCCGTACCCGCGGGCGCGTCGGCGGTCCTGCGGGCCGAGGAGGCGGGCGCGGAGCTCGACGACGGGGTGCTGCTGATCAGCCGTACCGTTTCCGCGGAAGGGCGGTCCCGGGCTCACCTCGGCGGCCGGTCGGTGCCGGTGGGGCTGCTCGCCGAGCTGGCCGACGACCTGGTGGCCGTGCACGGCCAGACCGACCAGCAGGGGCTGCTCAAGCTGTCCCGGCAGCGGCAGGCACTCGACCGGTACGCCGGTGACGCCGTCGCGGTGCCGCTGGCCAAGTACACCGAGGCCTACCGGCGGCTTCGGGCCGTCGCCGTCGAGCTCGACGAGATCACCACCCGCGCGCGTGAGCGGGCCCAGGAGGCCGACCTGCTGCGCTACGGGCTCGACGAGATCGCGGGCGTCGAGCCACGCGCCGGCGAGGACGTGGAGCTCGCGGAGGAGGCGGAACGGCTGGGGCACGCGGAGGCGCTGGCGTCCGCCGCCACGGCCGCGCACGCCGCGCTCGCGGGCAATCCGGAGGACCCCGAGGGCATCGACGCCGCGACGCTCGTCGCGGGCGCGCAGCGGGCCCTGGACGCCGTGCGGTCGCACGACCCGGCGCTGGCGGCACTCGCCGAGCGGCTCGGCGAGATCGGGATCCTGCTCGGTGACGTGGCCGGGGAACTGGCGGGGTACGCCGACGACCTCGACGCCGACCCGCTGCGGCTGGCGGCCGTCGAGGAGCGGCGGGCCGCGCTGGGGGCGCTGACCCGGAAGTACGGCCAGGACGTCGCCACGGTGCTCGCCTGGTCCGAGCAGAGCGCCGCGCGGCTCACCGAGCTCGACGGCGACGACGAGCGGATCGGCGAGCTGACGATCGAGCGGGACGCGCTGCGGGCCGAACTGGGCGGGCTCGCACAGGCACTGACGGACGCGCGGGCGGAGACGGCGGAGCGGTTCGCGGCCGCGGTCACCGCCGAGCTGGCCTCGCTGGCCATGCCGCACGCGCGCGTGTCCTTCGACCTCCGGCAGACCGAGGATCCCGAGGGCGTCGAGGTCGGCGGACGCACGGTGGCGTACGGGCCGTCGGGTGTCGACGAGGTCGAGCTGCTGCTCGCCCCCCACCCGGGCGCACCGCCGCGGCCGATCGCCAAGGGAGCGTCCGGCGGTGAACTGTCCCGCGTGATGCTGGCCGTCGAGGTCGTGTTCGCGGGCACCGATCCGGTGCCGACGTACCTCTTCGACGAGGTCGACGCCGGAGTCGGCGGCAAGGCCGCGGTGGAGATCGGACGGCGGCTGGCACGGCTGGCGAAGACCGCGCAGGTCGTGGTGGTGACGCATCTGCCGCAGGTCGCCGCCTTCGCGGACCGGCAGCTTCTGGTGGAGAAGACGAACGACGGATCGGTCACTCGGTCCGGGGTGAAGGTCCTCGAGGGCGAGGAGCGGGTCCGCGAGCTGTCCCGGATGCTGGCCGGTCAGGAGGACTCGGAGACCGCCCGGGCGCACGCGGAGGAACTGCTGGCGACGGCCCGGAGCGACGGCTAGCGCGCGGGCGGCACCGTCTGCCCGATGAGGAGCGGAGCGCGGCGCGTGCTCTGGGGCCCCCGGCGGGAGGCTGGGGGAGTGCCGGTCGCACATCCTCGCGCCGGACGCAGCAGGGCTTTCGGCCGGTACGGCGAAGAGGTCCCGCCGCCGCCCGACCCGGGCGACGCTGGTTCGACGACGGGGGCGCGTGGCGGGCGAGGACGGTCTCCCGCCTCCCGACTCGGGCGACGATGAGGGCGTGGCGCCCGCCGGGCGTCGCCAACGTGCGGACGTCGCCCGGGTCGCGGCACAAAAACCATGCGCGGTGACCGGGGCCCGTCCCCGGGTCCGTAGGGTGGCCGGATGATCAGCCGTGCTCGTCGGACCACTTCGCTCGCGCTCTCCGCCGCTCTCACCCGGGCCGGGCTCATCGCCCTTCGTGCGTCCGCTCCCGGCGGCCGTCGGCGCTGGGAGCGGACGAACCACGCCGGTCGACCTGTCGGGCTGTACGCGGGACCGGCCGCCGTGGCGGGAGCCGCCGTCGGGGCCTGGCGGACCCGGCCCGCCGTGGGAGCCGCCGTCGCCGCCGCCGGGTTCTGCGGGGCATACGACGACGTCGTCGGGGCCGGTGACTCCAGGCGCGGGTTCGCGGCGCACCTCTCGGCGCTCCGGGACGGCGAGGTCACCAGTGGGGCCGTCAAGCTGTTCGGTGTCGCCGGGGCGGGGCTCGTCGCGGGGGCCGTGCTCAAGGAGCGGCCCCTCGACAAGCTGCTCGCGGGTGTGGTGATCGCCGGAGCCGCGCACTTCGTGAACCTTCTCGACGTACGACCGGGGAGGGCGGCCGGCGCCGTGCTCGTGCTCGGGGCTCCCGGACTGCTGCGCCGGGGGGAGGGGGCCGAACTGGCCGCTGCCGCCGTGGGAGCCGCCGCGGCCGTGCTGCCCGACGACCTCGGGGAGCGCGTGATGATCGGCGACACGGGGGCCCACGCGCTGGGCGCGGCGCTGGGAGCCGCCGTCGTGGCGGGCAACGGGCGCACCGGACTGCTCGCGCACGCCGTCGCCCTGACGGTGGCGGCGGTGCACGGCGACAGGGTGAGCGCGGCCGCGCGCGGGCCGGTCGGCCGCTGAAGTGGCCTGCGGCGGGGGCGTGTTCGGTTCCGAGGGGGGCGTGCGATGCGTCCGGAACCTACCCTTCCCTCACTCGTGTGAGTGACCTGCCGCGTCGCGTCACCGCCCTTCGCGTTCGCGGCGTTGCCGGAACACCCGTACGGCCTGGCATCCTTGTCCCATAACGCAGCACGCGTAGGAAGCGCGCGGTACACCCCTCCGCCCGACAACTTCTGTACGTTTCCTCGTGACCGCCCGACGCCGAACCAGGAGCCCCGGCCACGTGACCCCCGTGAGCAGCCACTCACCGCACGGCCGGCCGCCGTTGCGCACCGTGCAGGTGCTGGGCGGCGGCAACGCCCGCAGCAGCGCGCACGTGCGTTCCCTGGCCCTGGGGCTCGCCGCACGGGGCGTGCGGGTCACGGTGTGCGCCCCCGCCGACGCCGATCGCTCCTACGACTTCACCGGTGCCGGAGCCGCACACGTGCACGTGCCGCGCAGCAGCGATCCGGCCTCCGTGGCCGCGCTGCGGGCGGCGTGCGCGGAAGCGGACCTGGTGCACGCGCACGGCCTGCACGCCTCCTTCCGCGCCGTGCTCGCGCTCAGTGGCCGCCGTACCCCACTGGTCGTCACCTGGCACGACCGCGCGCATGCCGAGGGGGCCCGCGCCCATCTGCTGCGTCTGCTGGAGCGCCGCGTCGTCAAGGCCGCCTCCGTGGTGCTCGCCACCACCTCCGACCTGGTGGACCGGGCGCGCCGGACGGGAGCGCGGGACGCGCGGCTCGCGGCCGTGACGCTCCCCGGCCCCCGCGGCGACGTGGAGCAGGAGGACCCCGACCGGCTGCGGCCGAAGGTCCGGGCCGAACTCGGCGCCACCGGACGCCCCTTGCTGCTGGCCGTCGGCTCCCTCGACGCGCACCGCGGCTACGACACGCTGCTCGACGCCGCGCGCACGTGGCGCCGCCTCGACCCGGTGCCGCTCGTCGTGGTCGCGGGGGAGGGGCCGTCACGGGCCGTCCTCCAGCGGCGGATCGAGGACGAGGGACTGCCGGTCCGGCTCATCGGCCGCCGGGAGGACGTCGGCGAACTGCTCGCCGCCGCCGACCTCGCCCTGCTGCCCAGCAGGTGGGAATCGCGCTCGGTGCTCGCCCAGGAGGCCCTCCTCGCGCGCGTGCCGCTCGTCGCCACGGCCGTCGGCGGTGTCCCCGAACTCGTCGGCGACGCGGCCGAACTCGTGCCCGCCGCGGACGCGGAGGCTTTCGCCGACGCCGTGGTACGACTCCTCGGTGATCCCGGGCGACGCGAGCTCCTCCGGGACCGGGGCACCCGGCAGGCCGCCACCTGGCCCACCGAGGACGAGACCGTCGCCCAGGTGCTCAGCGTCTACGACGAGTTGACCCAGCCGCGGCCGTTCATCTAGGGCGTCGCGAGGGGACGAACGTCACCCGCCGCCTCACTGCGCGACATGCCTGCGTGCGCGCAGTGCCAGGCTCAACGCCAGCACCGTCTGCGGGTCGTCGAGATCGGTGCCGAGCAACTCCCCGATCCGGGCCAGCCGGTTGTAGAGCGTCTGCCGGTTGAGGTGCAGCTCGCGTGCCGTTTCCGCCTTGCGGCCGGCATGCGCCAGATAGGTCTGGAGGGTGGGCAGCAGAGGCGGCCGGGAGCGGCTGTCGTGGTCGCGGAGCGGGCCGATCGCGCGGTCCACGAAGGCCGCCAGGTCGGGATGGTCGCGCAGCCGCCACAGCAGCAGGTCGATGTCCAGGCGCCGGGCGTCGTACCACGGCCGGTCCGACAGGCCCTGCGCGGCGGTTGCCGTCTCCGCCGCGTGCCGCAGCCCCGCCGAGGCCGCCGCCCAGCCGCCGGCCACCCCGACGACCACGACGGGCGGCTGCGCCCCGGGCCGCTGTATCCCGGCCCGCTCCACACCCGTCCGCAGCGCCGCCGCGACCCGGTCCGCGACCGCCGATCGCTCCGACTCCGAACGCAGGCCCAGCAGCAGCGGAACGCGGCCCTCGACCGGTCGTACCCCCAGCAGGACCGGAACCCCCACCGAGGCCAGCTCCTCCGCGACCGCGCGCGCCAGAACCGCCCAGCCGCCGCCGGAGGAGAGGGCGTCGCCCAGCCGCATCACCACCGGCAGCAGCGGGCTGTCGCCCGGCTTGAACCCGAGAACGCGTGCCTGCGCCGGCGCGTCCTGGGCGGCGACACGGCCCTCCGCGAGGTCGGTGAGGAAGTCGCCGCGCCCCCGTGCGGCCAGCTCCTCCTCCTGCCGGGCCTGCATCAGCACCACCGCCAGGATGCCGGCGGTGCGTTCCGCGGCGATCCGGTGGACCGGCGCGAGCGGAGTCCGTACGGGCAGCAGGACCAGGCGCGCGCGGACCGACCCCGTCCCCGGGCCGCCGCCGGGCACGTCCACCAGCACCGAACCGGCCGGCGGGGTGTCCCGGTGCTGGGCGCGCAGTCCCTCCCAGACCTGGAGCGGGTCCGCGCCCTCGGGGCCGGCTCCGGCGGCGTACAGAAGCAGGCCGTCCGGAGTCTCCAGGAAGACCGGGTTGGCGGCGAAGTCGGCCAGGATGCCGAGCACCTGGGGAATGCCGCCACCGCCGAGCAGGGCCTCGGTGCAGCGGCGGTGCACCTCCTCGGCGCGTTGCAGGAGCGCGTAGTGGCCGTTGACGATCTCGGTGTGGACCTCCTCGGTGACCGCCACGAACGGGACCTCGCGGTGCAGCTGGACCAGGGGCAGCCCGGTCGCCCGTGCCGTGTCGACGAGGGCCGCGGGCAGGCGGGTGAAGCGCGGGCCGAGCTCCACGACCAGGGCCGCGATGCCACGCTCGGCCAGGGTGCGCACGAACGCGCGCTGTTCGGCCGGACGGGTGCCGAGGCCGTAACCCGTGGTCAGCAGCAGCTCTCCGCCCTTGAGGAGGGAGGCGATGTTGGGCACCTCACCCGCGTGCACCCAGCGCACGGTGCGTTGCAGCCGGTCGGCGCCCGCGAGGATCTCGGGCAGCCCGCTGCGCAGTCCGGGCAGCTCCAGCGCCCGCTGAACGGTGATCCCCGCGCCCTGGGTGTCGAATCTGCTGTCCATACCGCTGTCCATGAGCCGGACGCTACCCGCGCGGATGCCTCGGGGACATCTCCGGGCGCCGCCCCCGGGACGATCGGCGGACGCAGGCACCGGCCTCCGCGGCCCGCATACGGCGGTCCCGAACGGGTAGCGGCCGGACCATGGACTTCAGCGTGGTTGCCGTGGCACGGGAGGACGACAGTCCGGTCGACGAGCCGTTGCGGATGGCGGTGCTCGCCGACCGGCTCGGATACGGCGAGGTGTGGGCGGGAGAGGGGCCGACCTGGGACGCGTTCGTCCTGGCCACCGCGATCGGGCGGGCCACCGAACGGGTCGCGCTGACGGCCGGCCCGGTGCCGGTGTCGGTCCGCGACCCCCTCACCGCGGCCCGGGGAGCCGCCTCGGTCGCGGCCGTGGTCGGCCGCCCCGTGGGGGTGGCCCTGGGCACGTCCAGCAAGCGGGTCGTCGAGGGCGTGCACGGGCGGCCCCGGGTGCGGCCGGCGAGCGTGCTGGAGGAGAGCTCGGCGGCCGTACGGCGTCTGCTGCACGGCCGGCCGGGCGAGCCGGTCGTGCCCGGAAGCGTCTTCCCCCGCCGCCTTCCGCCGCCCGGCGGCCCGCTCACCGTGGCCGCGTTCGGCGACCGCGCGATCGCCACGGCCGCCGCGCACGCCGACCGCATGCTGCTCGACCTGGTCTCTCCGGAGCAGGTGAGCGAGCTGCGCGGAAAGCTCCTCGCCGCCGCCCGGAAGTTGGGCCGGACACCACCGACGCTGGCCGCCTGGCTGCCCGCGGCGGTCGATCCGGAGCCGGAGTCGCTCGCCCAGATCCTGGGGAGCGTCGCCGGATACCTGACAGTGCCCGGCTACAGCGACGTGTTCGCCGCGGCGGGGTTCGGCACGGCGGTGCGGCTCGCCGCGTCCGGCGCCGACCGCGAGACGCTGGTGAACGCCCTGCCGGCCCGGGCCGCGGGCCTGGTCGGTCTGGTCGGCGACCGGGACGCGGTACGCGGCCGGATCGACGCCTACGCCGCGGCCGGCCTCGACGAGATCGCCCTCGTCCCGGCCACCGCCGGAGATCCGGCGGGGGAGCGCACCCTCACGGCGCTCCGGCCGGGCTGATGTTGTGGTTGAAGCGGAACACGTTGTCCGGGTCGTGGCGCCGCTTCAGGTCGGCCAGCCGCCGGCTGTTCTCGGCGCCCAGACCGGCCACCACCCGCTCCGGGCCCTCGTCACCGATGAAGTTGAGGTAGACCGCGCCGGTGCTCCACGGCGCGACGTCGGCGCGGACGTCGCGGACCCACCGGACGGACCGCTCGTCGTCGGCCGGGTCCTCCCAGATCGCGAAGGGGTGCACCGCCCAGGCCGCGTCCCGGTAGGGGATCGGGTACTCGGACGGTCCGGAGGCGATCGCGCCGCCCTGCGGGAACAGCACGTGCTGGGTGCCGGTCGGCGCGGGCAGGGTGTCCGCGCGGGCGCAGAAGACGTCCACGAAGTCGTCGGGCGCGCCCGACAGGTACTCCGCCGACCAGTAGTTCCGCATCCCGGGCGGGTCGTCGAGCATGCACTGCATGTCGGCGTACGGCATCGCGCCGACGATCTCCGACTCGTGCGGCAGCGCCAGCAGCGGCTCGGCGAGCTTGCGCAGGTTCTCCTCGGCTCCGGCGTACGTCAGCAGCGCACCGCACACCAGCCTGCCGACCAGGTGCGGCGGTACGAAGTCCTCGGGCGGGGCGGTGAAGTAGATGACGCCGCCCGCCGCCTCGTCCGGGGCGGCCGTGATCAGGTCGCGGTAGGTACGGACGACCTCGGGGCCGAACTCGGGGAGGAACAGCACCAGCGCGAGGGAGAACGCGGGCAGTTCGTACAGCTTCAGGGTGAGCGCGGTGGCGACGCCGAAGTTGCCGCCGCCGCCGTGCAGGCCCCAGAACAGCTCGGGGTTCTCGTCGGCGCTCGCGTGCACCCGGCTGCCGTCGGCGGTGACGAGTTCGGCGCCGAGCAGGTTGTCCACGGCCAGGCCGCAGCAGCGGTCCAGCCAGCCCGTGCCGCCGCCGAGGACGAAGCCGCCGACGCCGGTGGTGGAGGCCCGCCCGCCGGTGGTCGCCAGGCCGTACGGCTGGGTGGCCCGGTCCATGTCGCTCATCGTGGCGCCGCCCGCCACCCGTACCGCCGCGGCCGCGGGATCGACGGTGACCGCGCGCATGTGACGCAGGTCCACCACAAGGCCGCCGTCGTTCACCGCGGCACCCGCCACGCTGTGCCCGCCGCCGCGCACCGCGACGGGCAGGTCGAGGTCGCGGGCGTAGCGCACCGAGCGCACCACGTCGGCCTCGTCCACGCACTGGGCGATGACCGCCGGACGCCGGTCGATCATGGCGTTGAAGACGGTCCGTGCCTCGTCGTAGCGGGGATCGCCCGGCGTCAGCACGTCTCCGACCAGATCCTCACGCAACGCGGTCAGAGCCGCGCCCGCCTTCGATGGGGAGGCCATGGGGCGGCCCCCTTCCGTGCAGGGGCTGTTGGCTCCAGCGTAGGCGGGCCCGGCCGGTCGGTCCTGTTCAGCCGCCGTAGGCTCCCGACGCCGTCAGGCGCAGGGCGGTGTCGATGAGCGGGACGTGACTGAAGGCCTGCGGGAAGTTGCCGACCTGGCGCTGCAGCCGCGGGTCCCACTCCTCGGCCAGCAGACCGAGGTCGTTGCGCAGCGACAGGAGCTTCTCGAACAGCTTGCGGGCCTCGTCCACCCGGCCGATCATCGCGAGGTCGTCCGCCATCCAGAACGAGCAGGCGAGGAAGGCGCCCTCGTCCCCGGGCAGGCCGTCGACGCCCTCTGCCTCGCCGTCCGTCGGGTAGCGCAGGATGAAGCCGTCCGAGGTGGACAGTTCGCGCTGGATCGCCTCGATGGTGCCGATCACCCGCTTGTCGTCCGGCGGCAGGAAGCCCATCTGCGGGATCAGCAGCAGCGAGGCGTCCAGTTCCTTCGAGCCGTACGACTGCGTGAAGGTGTTGCGCTCCTTGTCGTAGCCCTTCTCGCACACGTCCCGGTGGATGTCGTCGCGCAGTTCGCGCCACCGCTCCAGCGGGCCGTCCGCGTCACCGGACTCGATGAGCTTGATGGTGCGGTCGACGGCGACCCAGGCCATCACCTTGGAGTGCACGAAGTGGCGGCGCGGGCCGCGCACCTCCCAGATGCCCTCGTCCGGCTCGTCCCAGTGGTCCTCGAGGTAGCGGATCAGCTTGAGCTGGAGCACCGAGGCGTAGTCGTTGCGGGCCAGGCCCGTCATGTGGGCCAGGTGCAGGGCCTCGGTGACCTCGCCGTACACGTCGAGCTGGAGCTGGTGCGCGGCGCCGTTGCCGACCCGGACGGGGCCGGAGTTCTCGTAGCCGGGCAGCCAGTCGAGCTCCGCCTCGCCGAGCTCGCGCTCGCCGGCGATGCCGTACATGATCTGCAGGTTCTCGGGGTCGCCGGCGACGGCCCGCAGCAGCCACTCGCGCCAGGCGCGGGCCTCCTCGCGGTAGCCGGTGCGCAGCAGCGAGGAGAGGGTGATCGCCGCGTCCCGCAGCCAGGTGTAGCGGTAGTCCCAGTTGCGGACGCCGCCGATCTCCTCGGGCAGCGAGGTGGTGGGCGCGGCGACGATGCCGCCGGTGGGGGCGTACGTCAGGGCCTTGAGGGTGATCAGCGAGCGGACCACGGCCTCGCGGTAGGGGCCGTGGTACGTACAGTGGTCGACCCAGTCGCGCCAGAAGTCCTCCGTGGCCTCCAGCGACTGCTCCGGCTCCGGCAGCGGCGGCGGCTGCTTGTGCGAGGGCTCCCAGGAGATCGTGAACGCGATCCGGTCCCCGGGGGCGACGGTGAAGTCCGCGTACGTCGTCAGCGACTTGCCGTAGGTCTCGGCGGATGTGTCGAACCACACGGAGTCGGGGCCGGCGACGGCCACCGTGCGCCCCTCGTGCTTGTGCACCCACGGGACGACCCGGCCGTAGGAGAAACGCATCCGCAGGGCCGAGCGCATCGGGACCCGGCCCGAGACGCCCTCCACGATCCGGATGAGCTGCGGGGCGCCGTCACGCGGGGGCATGAAGTCGGTCACCCGGACCGTGCCGCGCGGGGTGTCCCACTCGGACTCGAGGATCAGCGAGTCGCCGCGGTAGCTGCGCCGGGCCGCGGTGGGCGGCTGGGCGTCGGAGGCGTGGGCGGGCCCGAGCCGCCAGAAGCCGTGTTCCTCGGTGCCGAGCAGACCGGCGAAGATGGCGTGCGAGTCGAAGCGGGGCAGGCACAGCCAGTCCACTGTGCCGTCCCGGCAGACCAATGCGGCGGTCTGCATGTCTCCGATGAGTGCGTAGTCTTCGATGCGCCCGGCCACGTGCAACTCCAGTCGAACGGCCACGTCACCCCCAGCAGGGGGCTGTCGCTCTTGCGGTCAGGGGGAATGTGTCATACGTCGTACGTCGTTGAGCGGTGAAGCAAAGCAGCCGCTCGTGCCGTATGGCAAAACGACAATCTCCGCTCAACGAACTGGCGAGCTCTCGTTGTTCCGGGGCGTACGGGCGGGGGGTGGTGCCCTGTTGCCGGGCGGGCTCGCCAGCGAGTGTCCGAGCAGGATACGACGCACGTAGATGATCTGCGTGCCGCTCCGGGCAACCCGGCTGGGCCGAACGGGTGAGCAACGGGTGAGAAACACGTGACGTGACGCGCGTCCGTGTCGACGCGTGTGCGGTGCGTGGCCGGAAGCCATCTCCTCCGGGCGCTGATACCCTGGTAGCCCGTGGACCGGTGGGCAAGAAACCCCCGAACCGCAGCGACGGCACCCCCGGAGATTCCCGGTCGGCAGCCGTACCGCACCCCAGACCGCGACCACGGGAGCCCCCTCTTGGCCATGACGCCCAAATCCACGACGACCAAGCACATCTTCGTCACCGGGGGTGTCGCCTCCTCGCTCGGCAAGGGGCTCACCGCCTCGAGTCTCGGGATGCTGCTCAAGGCCAGGGGCCTGCGCGTCGTCATGCAGAAGCTCGACCCGTACCTGAACGTCGACCCGGGCACGATGAACCCCTTCCAGCACGGTGAGGTCTTCGTCACCAACGACGGCGCCGAGACCGACCTGGACATCGGACACTACGAGCGCTTCCTCGACCGTGACCTGGACGGCTCGGCCAATGTCACTACAGGACAGGTCTACTCGACGGTGATCGCCAAGGAGCGGCGCGGCGAGTACCTGGGCGACACCGTGCAGGTCATCCCGCACATCACCAACGAGATCAAGCACCGCATCCGCCGTATGGCGACGGACGAGGTGGACGTCGTGATCACGGAGGTCGGCGGCACGGTCGGCGACATCGAGTCGCTGCCGTTCCTGGAGACCGTCCGCCAGGTCCGTCACGAGGTCGGCCGGGACAACGTGTTCGTGGTGCACATCTCGCTCCTGCCGTACATCGGCCCCTCGGGTGAGCTGAAGACGAAGCCGACCCAGCACTCGGTTGCGGCCCTGCGGAACATCGGTATCCAGCCGGACGCGATCGTGCTGCGCTCCGACCGCGAGGTGCCGGCGGCGATCAAGCGCAAGATCTCGCTGATGTGCGACGTCGACGAGGACGCCGTGGTCGCCTGTCCCGACGCCCGCTCCATCTACGACATCCCGAAGACCGTGCACGGCGAGGGCCTGGACGCCTATGTCGTCCGCAAGCTGGACCTGCCGTTCCGCGACGTGGACTGGACGACCTGGGACGACCTGCTCGACCGCGTCCACAAGCCGGACCACGAGATCACCCTCGCCCTGGTCGGCAAGTACATCGACCTGCCCGACGCCTACCTCTCGGTCACCGAGGCGCTGCGCGCCGGCGGCTTCGCCAACCGGGCCCGGGTGAAGATCAAGTGGGTGACCTCGGACGACTGCAGGACCCCGGCCGGCGCCGCCCAGCAGCTCGGTGACGTGGACGGCATCTGCATCCCGGGCGGCTTCGGCGACCGCGGTGTGCTCGGCAAGGTCGGCGCCATCCGCTACGCCCGCGAGAACCGGATCCCGCTGCTCGGGCTCTGCCTGGGCCTGCAGTGCATCGTGATCGAGGCCGCGCGCAACCTGGCCGACATCCCGGACGCCAACTCCACCGAGTTCGACTCGGCCACCTCGCACCCGGTCATCTCGACCATGGCCGAGCAGCTCGACATCGTCGCCGGCGAGGGCGACATGGGTGGCACGATGCGCCTGGGCATGTACCCGGCCAAGCTGGCCGAGGGTTCGATCGTGCGCGAGGTGTACGACGGCAAGGAGTACGTCGAGGAGCGCCACCGTCACCGCTACGAGGTGAACAACGCCTACCGGGCGGAGCTGGAGAAGGAGACCGGCATCGTCTTCTCGGGCACCTCCCCGGACGGCAAGCTCGTCGAGTACGTCGAGTACCCGCGCGAGGTCCACCCGTATCTGGTCGCCACCCAGGCGCACCCCGAGCTGCGTTCGCGCCCGACGCGCCCGCACCCGCTGTTCGCCGGGCTGGTGAAGGCGGCCGTCCAGCGGACGGTCGAGGCGGGGAAGAGTTCCGAGTAACACACCAGTTGTACGGTGGCCGGGGCGCAAACCTTCAAAAGGTGGGCACCCCGGCTGCTTTCGTGGGCGGCCTCGCACACGGTTCGGTACGTCTGGGAGGACAGGGCATGACGATCAGGGACACCCCCGAGGAGTGGGAGATCCGGGCGACGGAGACCCCCTTCGTGGGCAACAAGACCTCCGTACGCACCGACGACGTGGTCATGCCCGACGGCACGGTGGTCCACCGCGACTACCAGGTCCACCCCGGCTCCGTCGCCGTCCTCGCCCTCGACGACGAGGGGCGCGTCCTGGTCCTCCGTCAGTACCGCCACCCCGTGCGCCACAAGCTGTGGGAGATCCCGGCCGGTCTGCTGGACGTCCCCGGCGAGAACCCCCTGCACGCCGCCCAGCGCGAGCTGTACGAGGAGGCGCACGTCAAGGCGGAGAACTGGCACGTGCTGACCGACGTCTACACCACTCCCGGCGGCTGCGACGAGGCCGTGCGGATCTTTCTCGCCCGTGACCTGTCGGAGGCCGAGGGGGAGCGCTTCGAGGTCGAGGACGAAGAGGCCGACATGGAGCTGTCGCGGGTGCCCGTGCCGGAACTCGTCCGCGGCGTACTCGCGGGCGAGCTGCACAACAACTGCCTGGTGGTGGGCGTGCTTTCGCTGGTCGCCGCCGAGCAGGGCGACGGACTCGACGCGCTGCGTCCGGCTGAGGCGCCCTGGCCCGCCCGTCCGTTCGAGTCCTGAACACCCATCCCCCTGCCGGTGTGACCATCGGCTGATCCGATCGGGGGACGTCTCCGCCGCGCTCCGCCCGGAAGGTAGCAGAGCGTGAACTAGGCTCTGGAAACGCCCGAACCGGAGTCCCGGCGGGCTTGCTTGTGCGGTGGGACGGGAGTGTGGCCCGTGACGGACCAGGCGGTGGACACGGACGGTGTACGGCTGTCGCAGCGCCCTGGCGTGGAGCCCCGATTCCTGGGCCGCAACAGGGAGTTGAAGGAACTCCGCGCCGACATCGAGCGCGCCGGCCTCGACACCCTCGCCGGCCGCAAGGCCCCCCGCGCGCGCGTCCTGCTCATCGCCGGCCGCCCCGGCTCGGGCCGCACGGCTCTCGCCGAGGAGCTCGTACGGCAGGTCGCGGACCGTTACGCGGACGGGATGCTGCGCGCCCGGCTCAGCGAGCCCGACGGCAGCCCCGTCCCCACCGAGCGCACCGCCCGCGAGCTGCTGGCCGCCCTGCGGCTGCCCGCCCCGGCCGGAGCCGCCGAGGACGACCTCACGGCCGCCTTCCGCGAGGCCCTCGCCGACCGCCGGGCCCTGCTGCTGCTCGACGACGCCGCCGACGCCGAGCAGGTCGACGTCCTGCTCCCGGACACCCCGGAATGCCTGGTCGTGGCCGTCTCAGGGGGACCCCTCACCGGGATCGCGGACGTCCGGCCCTGCACCCTGGGCGGCCTCGACACCAAGTCCGCCCTTGAGCTGCTGACCCGGTACACCGGCTCGGTCCGCATCACCGTCGACCCCCGTGCCGCCGAGCGCCTCGTCGAGCAGTGCCGGGCCCAGCCGGCCGCGCTGACCCTGGCCGGCGGCTGGCTCGCCGCCCGCCCCACGGCGGCCGTCGCCGACCTCGCCAAGCACCTGCACGCCGAGGGCGAGGACGGAACCCCGCTGAGCCGTGTCCTGCGGCTCGTCCACGCCTCCCTGTCCACTCCGGCCGCGCGGATGCTACGACTGCTCTCCCTCGCCCCGGCCGGCCTGGTCGACGCGCACATCGCCTCCGCGCTCGCCGGCTGCTCGGTCA
Source organism: Streptomyces sp. NBC_00289 (assembly GCF_041435115.1). Taxonomy (NCBI): domain Bacteria; kingdom Bacillati; phylum Actinomycetota; class Actinomycetes; order Kitasatosporales; family Streptomycetaceae; genus Streptomyces; species Streptomyces sp. NBC_00289. Next base: position 7,841,255 of record NZ_CP108046.1, read on the forward strand.
ACGGCGCCCGCACCACCCTGGACGACTTCGTCGTTCTCGGCCTGCTGACGGCCGTGGACGCGCCGCTGCCGCAGTACGAGGTACCCGGCTGCCTGCTCCCCCTGCTGAAGGCCCTCAGCGAGACGCAGGACCGTCCCGCGGAACTCCAGCTGGCCCGCGCCCGCATGCTGGAGCGCATGGTGCGGCTCCTGCAGTCCTGCCGGGCGATCACCGAGACCGACAGTCCGCAGGCCCGCCAGAAGCTGCTCGGCCTGCCGCGCTCCCTGCGCTTCTCGAACCCGCGGGCGGCCGAGGAGTGGCTGCGGGCCGCCAGGCCCGCCCTGCTGGCCTCCGTCCGGCTCGCGGTCGCCGACGGGGAGCTGGACACGCTCGCCCGGCGGCTGATGTCCCAGCTCGTACGGGCGATGGTCGCCCACTTCGGCACCCGGGCGGCCGCCCCGGACCTGTACGGCATCCACGGGCTCGTCCTCGACGTGGCCGAGCGGCGCGGCCTACCCCGGGAGAAGGCCGCGGCCCTGCTGAACCTCGGCGACCTGGACGCCCGCACCGGCCGCACCGCGGAAGCGCTGGCCCGCTACCGGGCGGCACTGGACGCCGGACGCGAGGCGAACGACCCGTACGCGACCGGACGCGCGATGGAATCCGTGGGCGGCGCCCATCTGGAGCTCGGGGACTACGACCGGGCCGCCGACTGGTACGGCAGGGCGCTGGCGCAGCGGCTGGCCCGGGACGAGCGCGCCGAGGCCGCCCGGCTGTACGGCCGTATCGCCGCCGCGCACACCTACGCGGGCCGCTACGGCGAGGCGCTGCGCAACTGGCGGGCAGCGGTCGCCGGGCACCGCAAGAACGGCGATGTGGCCGCCCAGGCGCGGGCGTTGAGCGAACTGGCCCGGGTCCAGGAGTACGCCGGACGGCCCGCGGAGTCGCTGCGGACCTGCCAGGAGGCGGTGGAGTGGGCGCGCCGGGCCGAGGACGTACGCCTGCAGGCCGCGCTGCAGCTGCGGCTCGCCGACACGCTGGAGCACCTCGGTGACCCGGTGGCGGCCCGTCTGCACCGGGGCGCGGCCGAGCGGCTGCTGGACGACGCCCCCCGGGAGAGCCGACCGGAGCAGGAATCGCGGGCGGCGGGGAGCGAAACGAAGGCCGTGGAGCCGGAAACGACGGTGGCGGAGCCCCGGGCGACGCCCACGGAGCAGGAATCGAAGGCCATGGCGCCGGAGCCGTCGACCACCGGGCCCGCGACGGCGGCCGTGGAGCCCCAAACAAAGGCCGCGGGGCCGGAATCCAGCGCTCTGAAGGCGGAACACGGTGCTAACACCTACGAAATCCGTAGTGCATCCGCTGAAGATTGATGCAATGAAAGGCTAGACAGGGAGAACGCCTTCATTAGACTGGCTCTGCCGCACCTTCTTCCGCGGTGTCTCCCGGTGTGCTCCGCATGCCTGGGTATGTGTTCTATTGCCCCATATCCACTGAGCCAAGGACCGTGATCCACGTGAAGGTCGGCATCCCCCGCGAGGTCAAGAACAACGAGTTCCGGGTGGCCATCACCCCCGCCGGCGTGCACGAGCTCGTGCGCAACGGCCACCAGGTCGTCGTCGAGCTGGGCGCCGGTCTCGGCTCCTCGATCACGGACGCCGAGTACGTCGCCGCCGGCGCCCGGATCCTGCCGAGCGCCGACGAGGTGTGGGCCACCGCCGACCTGCTGCTGAAGGTCAAGGAGCCCATCGCCGAGGAGTACCACCGCCTCCGCAAGGACCAGACGCTCTTCACCTACCTGCACCTGGCCGCGTCCAAGGAGTGCACGGACGCCCTCCTGGAGTCGGGCACCACGGCCATCGCCTACGAGACGGTCGAGCTGCCGAGCCGCGCGCTGCCGCTGCTCGCCCCCATGTCCGAGGTCGCGGGCCGGCTGGCCCCGCAGGTCGGCGCCTACCACCTGATGCGCGCCAACGGTGGCCGCGGTGTGCTGCCCGGCGGTGTCCCGGGCGTGCTGGCCGGCCGGGCCGTCGTCATCGGCGGCGGTGTCTCCGGCTGGAACGCCGCCCAGATCGCCATCGGCATGGGCTTCCACGTGACCCTGCTCGACCGCGACATCAACAAGCTCAAGGAGGCGGACAAGATCTTCGGCACGAAGATCCAGACCGTCGTCTCCAACACCTTCGAACTCGAGAAGGCCTGCCTCGAGGCCGACCTCGTGATCGGCGCGGTCCTCATCCCGGGTGCCAAGGCCCCGAAGCTGGTCACCAACGAGCTGGTCTCCCGGATGAAGCCCGGAAGTGTCCTTGTCGACATCGCGATCGACCAGGGCGGCTGCTTCGAGGACTCCCGTCCGACCACGCACGCCGAGCCGACCTTCCCGGTCCACAACTCGGTGTTCTACTGCGTCGCCAACATGCCGGGTGCGGTGCCCAACACCTCCACCTACGCGCTCACCAACGCCACGCTTCCGTACATCGTCGAGCTCGCCAACCGTGGCTGGGTCGAGGCGCTGCGCCGGGATTCCGCGCTGGCCAAGGGTCTCAACACGCATGACGGCAAGGTCGTTTACAAGGAGGTCGCGGAGTCCCACGGCCTTGAGCACGCCGAGCTGGAGTCCCTCCTCGGCTGAGCCCCGGCGCCAAGTCGGCACAGGCCAAAAGGCGATACGTCAACACAGGTCGTCAACACCGCGCACCCGGCCGGACCTTGCCCGATGAGGTCCGGCCGGATGTGTGTATGGTCACTTTGCGGCTCTCGGCCAACTCGCCTCGAACGTAACCCTTGAACCGATTCGTACACCGGTGAAACCTGCCGTGCGACGGCCGTACGCCCTTGACAGAGGGATGTTTCATTGCCGACACATCCTGCCGGGTCCGGCGGATTGTGTTGCTGCGGACGCCCGACACGCCATAGAGTCGCCAACCGTCGGCATGGTGTTTCGCTGACCTGTCTAGAAGTTTCCTGGTCTCCAAGGAGGTAAGACGACTTGTGAATGAGTCGACATTTTCTCCCGGGGGTGGTCAACCAGGAATGCCTGCACGGGGCCAGGACCCCGCGGGGTTCGAGGCTGTCGGCTCCGTCGCTGTGCGTACCTTCGCAGCCCACCAGAGTCACCGGATCTCAAGCGTGACTCAGCCAGCACACCAGAGCATGGATGGCCATCACGTGAACGCCACGGTCGGCGACGGAAGTGGCGCGCCCCACAACCATCTCGCCGCCTACGACGAACTGCCCGAAGGGCACTTCTACGACCCCGACGCCGAGTACGAGCCCGACCCCGAGTACGCGGCCACGCTCGCGCCCGACGCCGCCCGCCAGCGCCGCGAGCGCGTGGGCCCGACCGGACGCCCGCTGCCGTACTTCCCGATCCCGGGGCCGCTGACGGACCACGGACCCGCGACGATCATCGCGATGTGCAACCAGAAGGGCGGCGTCGGCAAGACCACGTCGACCATCAACCTGGGTGCCGCGCTCGCGGAGTACGGCCGTCGTGTGCTGCTCGTGGACTTCGACCCGCAGGGCGCGCTGTCGGTCGGTCTCGGCGTCAACCCGATGGAGCTCGACCTCACCGTCTACAACCTGCTCATGGAGCGGGGCATGGCGGCCGACGAGGTGCTCCTCAAGACGGCGGTCCCGAACATGGACCTGCTGCCCAGCAACATCGACCTGTCCGCCGCCGAAGTGCAGTTGGTCAGCGAGGTCGCGCGCGAGTCCACCCTGCAGCGGGCACTGAAGCCGCTGATGGCCGACTACGACTACATCGTGATCGACTGCCAGCCCTCGCTGGGTCTGCTCACGGTCAACGCGCTGACCGCCGCGCACAAGGTGATCGTGCCGCTGGAGTGCGAGTTCTTCGCGCTGCGCGGTGTGGCCCTGCTGACCGAGACGATCGAGAAGGTCCAGGAGCGGCTCAACCCCGAGCTGGAACTCGACGGGATCCTCGCCACCATGTACGACTCGCGCACGGTGCACAGCCGTGAGGTGCTCGCGCGGGTGGTCGAGGCCTTCGACGACCACGTCTACCACACGGTCATCGGGCGCACGGTCCGCTTCCCGGAGACCACGGTCGCCGGTGAGCCGATCACCACGTACGCCTCCAACTCCGTCGGTGCCGCCGCCTATCGCCAGCTTGCCAGGGAGGTGCTCGCCCGGTGTCACGCCGAGTGAGTCTGCCGGGGGCCGACGAACTGTTCCGCACGACAGGGGGAATGGCGCTCCAGGCGTCCACTCCCCGGCGAGGGGCCAACGGCGAGGCCCGGGTGCCCGCTCCCGCGGGGGAGAGCGACGGGGTGGCGGCCGGGGAGGACGCGCCGCAGTCCGTACCCGTACGGGGCGGCGACGGCGAGGGCGCGGAGCATGTCGCGGCCGACTCCGACCCGGCCGACGCCGGAGAGTCCCGGAGCCGGGGCGCGGACCGCTCCGGCCGACGTGAGGACGCGCAGGAAGGTTCTGCCACGGGCCAGTCGCGCAAGCGCGGCCGGTCGCCCTCGCGCCGTCCCAGCGGTCGCGAACGCCATGACGAGAAGATCACGGTGTACGTGTCGGCCGAGGAGCTCATGGACCTGGAACACGCACGGCTGGTGCTCCGGGGTGAGCACGGGCTCGCCGTCGACCGCGGGCGGATCGTCCGTGAGGCGGTCGCCGTGGTGCTGGCCGATCTGGAGTCCCGGGGGGACGCGAGCATTCTCGTACGGCGACTGCGCGGACGGTAGCGGTAGCCTGCGGGGGCCATGACCTCGAACGACGCTCCCGTCCCCGGCGCCTCCGCCGGCCGTCGGCGTGCGCTGGGGAGGGGGCCGGGGACGGCTCCGGAACCCGGGGCCGTCGTAGCGGAAACGGACGGGGACGCGGGCGCGGAGCCTGCGGACCTCGCGGAGCCCGGGGCTGTCGCACCCGAGGCCCCGCCCGCCCCGGAGCCCGAGTCCCCGCCCGCCCCCGCCCCGGATTCCGAGGTGCCGCCCACCTTTGCGCCGGAGCCCGAGGCCCCGCCCGCCCCCGCCCCGGATTCCGAGGTGCCGCCCACCTTCGCCCCGGAGCCCGAGGTGCCTGCGGGCCCCGACTCCGAACCCGCGGCCCGGGTACCGCTGACCGCGGCCACCCGGGTGCCGGAGCCTGTCGCTGGGGTGCTGCCGTCCGATGCCGTGTCCGGAGTTCCCGCCGAGGGTCCCGTCGGCGAGCCCGGTCGGGCCGCCGGGTCCGAGGAGCCGGGCGACGGCGTCTTCACGGTGCGCCTCGCCAACTTCGAGGGGCCCTTCGACCTGCTCCTCCAGCTGATCTCGAAGCACAAGCTCGACGTCACCGAGGTCGCCCTGTCCAAGGTGACCGACGAGTTCATGGCGCACATCAGGGCGATGGGGCCGGACTGGGACCTGGACCAGACGACCGAGTTCCTGGTCGTGGCCGCCACCCTGCTCGACCTGAAGGCGGCCCGGCTGCTGCCCGCCGCGGAGGTCGAGGACGAGGCCGACCTGGCGCTCCTCGAAGCCCGGGACCTGCTGTTCGCCCGGCTCCTGCAGTACCGCGCGTACAAACAGATCGCCGACATCTTCAACCACCGCCTTGAGGAGGAGGCCCGGCGCTACCCCCGTACCGTCGGACTCGAACCCCACCACGCGGAGCTGCTGCCCGAGGTCGTCATCCGCATCGGCCCGGGGGGCTTCGCGAAGCTCGCCGTCAAGGCGATGCAGCCCCGGCCCAGGCCGCAGGTGTACGTCGACCACATCCACGCGCCGCTGGTCAGCGTGCAGGAGCAGGCCGGGATCGTGGTCGCGCGGCTCAGGGAGCTCGGCGAGGCCAGCTTCCGCGTGCTCGTCGAGGACACCGACGACACCCTCACCGTCGTGGCCCGGTTCCTCGCCCTGCTGGAGCTGTACCGCGAGAAGGCCGTGGCGCTCGACCAGGAGGTCGCCCTCGGCGAGCTGCTGGTGCGCTGGACCGGCGGGGACGGGGAAGCCGAGCCGGTGGTGACCGACGAGTTCGACCGGCCGCCCGCGCCGCCCGAGGAGCCCGGGCAGCCGAAGGGGTCCAACGAGCCCAAGGAGCCCACGGAGCCCAAGGAGCCCAAGGAGGAGGAGAAGGCGTGAGCGAGGAGACCTCCGATGTGCCGGCGGGGCTGCACACCGTCGCCGATCTCGACCTCAAGCCCGCTCTGGAGGCCGTCCTCATGGTCGTGGACGAGCCCGCGACCGAGGAGCACCTCGCCAGGATCCTCCAGCGGCCCCGGCGGCAGATCGCGGACGCGCTGCGGGAGCTGGCCGACGAGTACACCGTCCAGGGCCGTGGCTTCGAGCTGCGGCTGATCGCCGGCGGCTGGCGTTTCTACTCCCGGCCCGCGTACGCGGCGGCCGTCGAGGGCTTCGTCCTGGACGGCCAGCAGGCCCGGCTCACGCAGGCGGCGCTGGAGACGCTCGCGGTCGTGGCGTACCGCCAGCCGGTCAGCCGCAGCCGGGTCTCCGCGGTGCGGGGAGTGAACTGCGACGGCGTGATGCGCACCCTCCTGCAGCGCGGTCTGGTCGAGGAGGCGGGCACGGAACCCGAAACAGGTGCGATCCTGTACACGACGACGAACTACTTCCTGGAACGGATGGGCCTACGAGGCCTGGACGAACTCCCGGAGCTCGCGCCCTTCCTCCCGGAGGCTGAGGCGATCGAGGCCGAGACCCAGGAGGGCGTTCTGTCGTTCGACCCGGACGCACCCGATGCTCCGGGGGCAGACGACGCAGACGACTAGACGGAACTTTGATGCGAAGCAGCGGCAGGAACAGCAGCGGAAACAACGGCGGGAGCCGTGGTGGCAACAGCGGCGGCCGCGGCGGGAGCAGCGGTGGCCGCGGTAACCACCGCGGCGCCGGCAACGCCCGCGACGACAAGCAGGGGCAGCGTCCCAGCAAGCCCCGCCCCGAGGAGCGCCGCTACGACGTGGGCTCCGGCGCCACCCACGAGGGCCCCAAGTCCGGGCGCGGCGCCTCCGCGCGAGGCGGCGCCAAGGGCGGCCCCAAGCAGGGTCAGGGCACCGGGCGCGGCCGTTCGGTGCCGGCGACCTCCCGCGAGTACGAGGCGCGCGCCGAGGAGCGCAACCGGGAGCGGTACGCGGGCAAGAAGGACGTCAGGCCGCCCAAGACCTTCCCGGGCGCCGAGCAGGAGGGCGAGCGGCTGCAGAAGATCCTGGCGCGCGCCGGTTACGGTTCCCGGCGTGCCTGCGAGGAACTGATCGAGCAGGCACGGGTCGAGGTCAACGGCGAGATCGTCCTGGAGCAGGGCAAGCGGGTCGACGTGGAGCACGACGAGGTGAAGGTCGACGGCCTGACCGTCGCGACGCAGTCGTACCAGTTCTTCTCGCTGAACAAGCCGGCCGGTGTCGTCTCGACGATGGAGGACACCGAGGGCCGGCAGTGCCTCGGCGACTACGTGACCAACCGCGAGACGCGGCTGTTCCACGTCGGACGGCTCGACACCGAGACCGAGGGCGTCATCCTGCTCACCAACCACGGCGAGCTGGCGCACCGGTTGACCCACCCCAAGTACGGCGTGAAGAAGGTCTACCTCGCGCACATCGTCGGCCCGATCCCGCGCGACCTGGGCAAGCAGCTCAAGGACGGCATCCAGCTGGAGGACGGCTACGCGAAGGCGGACCACTTCCGGGTCGTCGAGCAGACCGGCAAGAACTACCTCGTCGAGGTGACCCTCCACGAGGGCCGCAAGCACATCGTGCGCCGCATGCTCGCCGAGGCCGGGTTCCCGGTCGACAAGCTGGTCCGGGTCTCCTTCGGCCCGATCACCCTGGGCGACCAGAAGTCGGGCTGGCTGCGGCGGCTGTCCAACACCGAGGTCGGCATGCTGATGAAGGAAGTCGACCTCTAGGACACCCGGGGAGACCCGCGCGTCGGCCGGTTCCGGACCAGTGTCCGGGGGTGCGGGAGCGCCCCCGGGAAACGCGGCCGGGGCCAGCCGATTCGTTTTCCCCCTCCCGCCGGTCTGTATCGGTGACGGAGGGAGCGGGGATGGCTGGGACGACGACGGACCGCGACGAGTTCGTGCGGCTGACGGATCCGTACCGCAGGGAGCTGCTGGCGCACTGCTACCGCATGCTGGGCTCGGTCGACGAGGCCGAGGACCTGGTGCAGGAGACGTATCTGCGGGCCTGGCGGTCCTACGACGGATACGAGGGCCGGGCGTCCCTGCGGACCTGGCTGCACCGGATCGCCACCAACACCTGTCTGACCGCGCTGGACAGCCGCACGCGTCGTCCCCTGCCCTCCGGGCTCGGCGGGCCGTCGCAGACGCCCGAGGAGCCGCTGGGGGCCCCTTCGACGGATGTTCCGTGGCTGCAGCCGCTGCCCGACGCGCTGACCGACCCCGCGAGCGTCGTGGCGGCCCGGGGGAGCCTGCGCCTCGCGCTGGTCGCCGCGCTCCAGCATCTGCCCGCCCGGCAGCGGGCCGTGCTCATCCTGAGGGACGTGCTGGCCTGGCGGGCACCCGAGGTCGCGGCGCTGCTCGGCACCTCGACGGCGGCCGTGAAGAGCAGCCTCCAGCGCGCGCGGGCCCGGCTCGACGAACTGGCGCCCGAGGAGGACCTCGTCGTCGAGCCGGACGGCGCCGCCGACCGCGACGTGCTCGACCGGTACGTGGCCGCCTTCGAGCAGGCGGACATGGACGCCCTGCTCCTGCTGCTCCAGGACGGGATCGAGCTGGAGATGCCGCCGCACCTGGAGTGGTTCCGCGGGCACAAGGACGTCCGGCGGTTCCTGGAACCGCGGGTGCGCGAGAGCGGGCGGGTGCGGATGCTGCCCACGCGCGCGAACGGGCAGCCGGCCGTGGCGATGTACGAGCGGGACACCGACGGGGTGTTCCGGGCGCACTCGGTGCAGGTCCTCACCCTGGCGGGGCGGGCTGTCGCGCGGATCACCGTCTTCCTGGGCCCGGAGCTCTTCCACCGCTTCGGCATGCCGGGGACCCTGTCGTGAACCCCGGGGAGCTGCTGGAGCGTTCCCTGGCCTACGCGCTGGGGAGTGTCGCCGGGGTGCCGCCCGGAAGCCTGGGACGAGGCACACCGTGCGCCGCGTGGAACCTGGGGGAGCTGCTCGGGCACCTCGACGACTCGCTGGACGCGCTGCACGAGGGGCTGACGGGCGGGCGGATCGGGCTGTTCCCCGGCCCGGGACCGGGGGCCGATCCCGCCTGCGTCTTCCGCCGGCGTGCGGGCGCGGTGCTCGGTGCCTGGGCGGCCGGCCCCCCGGACCGCGTCCTGGTGGCGGAACGGCCGCTCGACGTCGGGGTGTTGGCCGCTGTCGGCGCCGTCGAGATCGCCGTGCACGGCTGGGACGTGGCCCGGGCGTGCGGGCGGTCGTGGCCGATTCCGCCGGCCCTCGCGGCCGGGCTGCTGCCGGTCGCGTGGCAGGTGGTCGCCGACGCCGACCGGGGTGTGCGGTTCGGCGCGCCGGTCGACGTGCCGCCGTGGGCCAGGCCCGACGACCGGCTCCTCGGCTTCCTCGGGCGGGGCGATTCCTTTCCCGGGTGAGCCCGGTCTGTCTTCCGTGAGTGACCTCAAGGCCCTCACGAAAGGCAGGGAAATGACCGACATCCTGAAGGTTCCCCCGCGTGCGCCGGCCGTGGAGCACGCGCCCCCACGACCCGTGTGGACCGTGCTCCTGGCCGGACTCGGGGCGCTACTGGGCTCCCTCGACGTGGTCGTCGTCTCCACCGCGCTGCCGGCGCTGCGGGCCGACTTCGGGGCGAGCCTCGCCGACCTGGAGTGGACGATCAACGGCTACAACCTCGTCTTCGCCGGCCTCACCCTGACCGGCGCGGCACTCGGCGACCGTTTCGGACGGCGTCGGATGTACGTCGTCGGGCTCGCCGTCTTCACCCTCGCCTCGGCCGCGTCGGCGCTCTCCGGCGGGCCGGGACAGCTGATCGCCGCCAGGATGGCGCAGGGGGCCGGAGCGGCCGTCCTGCTGCCGCTCACGCTCACCCTGATCAGCGACGCGTTCCCGGCCGAGAAGCGGGGCGTGGCGATCGGGATGTGGGGTGGGGTGACCGGACTCGGCGTGGCCGCCGGGCCGGTGCTCGGCGGAGCCGTCACCGAGGGCCTGTCGTGGCAGTGGATCTTCTGGCTGAACGTACCGCTGGGGCTGGTCATGATCCCGCTGTCGGTGCTGAAGCTGCGCGAGAGCCACGGTCCGCGGCCCCAACTGGATCTGGTGGGGCTCCTGTTGGCCGCGGTGAGCCTGGCCGGGCTGGCCTGGGCGCCGATGCGGGCGCCCGAGGCGGGCTGGGACAGTGCCGAGGTGGCCGGCGCGCTGGCTGTCGGAGCCGTGTTCCTGGCGGCCTTCGTCGGCTGGGAGCGATCGGGTGCCCGGTATCCGATGCTGCCGCTCGGCTACTTCCGCCGACGCGGCTTCGCCACCGCCAACGGTGCGATCTTCCTGCAGCTGTTCTCGCTGCTGGGCGCGCTCTTCATGATCTCGCAGCTGTTCCAGACGGGCCTGGGCAGCTCCCCGTTGGAGGCGGGCGTGCGGATTCTGGTGTGGACGGGCATGCCCCTGCTGGTCGCGCCCGTGGCGGGCACCCTCGCGGACCGGTTCGGGAACCGGCCCTTCATGCTGGGCGGCCTGGTGCTCCAGGTGATCGGGTACGCGCTGATGGCCTGGCAGGTCGAGCCCGGGGTCGGATACGGAAGCCTGATCGTGCCGTTGATCATCTCCGGGGTCGGCATCTCCATGGTCTTCCCCACCGCCGCCAACGCGGTGACCTCCTCCGTGCCGCCCGCCGACGCGGGTGTCGCGGCCGGCGTCAACATGGCGTTGCGGGAGCTGGGCGGGGTCTTCGGGATCGCGATCGCCGCGGCCGTGTTCGCCCGGTACGGCGGTTACGGCTCGGCCGAGGCCTTCGTCGACGGGTGCGGACCCGCGCTGTGGATCTCGGCGGGAGCCGCGGCGGCGGGCGCGCTGGTGGCGGCGTTCGCGCCCTCGCGGGACGGACGTTAGGGGCTTGTGGGGTTCCGTCCACCCCCTTTATAGTCGGTGTGACTATTAGTCGTGCCGACGGTGGAGGGGGTGGACGGGCATGGCCGAGCGCGGCACACCGGCACCCGAGGGCTACGACAAGCACGCCTTCGAGCCGTTCGCCCTCACCGTCGATCTCGCCGTCCTCACCCTCCGCGCGGGCGCCCTGCAGGTCCTGCTCGTCGAGCGCGGGCAGGAACCGTACGCCGGCCACTGGGCCCTCCCCGGCGGTTTCGTGCTGCCCGCCGAGTCCGCGGAGACGGCCGCCCGGCGTGAACTCGCCGAGGAGACCGGCCTGTCGGACGTCTCCGGGCTGCACCTGGAACAGCTGCGGACCTACAGCGAGCCCGACCGGGACCCCCGGATGCGGGTCGTGTCCGTCGCGTTCGCCGCGCTGCTGCCCGACGCGCCCGAGCCGCACGGCGGCGGTGACGCGGCGCAGGCCCGCTGGACGCCGTACGACACGGCGGGACCGCTCGCCTTCGATCACGAGGTGATTCTGCGCGACGCCCACGACCGCGTCGGCGCGAAGCTCGAGTACACCTGCCTCGCCACCGCCTTCTGTCCGCCCGAGTTCACGCTCGGCGAGCTCCAACAGGTCTACGAGACCGTGTGGGGTACCGCCCTCGACCGGCCCAACTTCCGGCGCAAGGTGCTCACCACCCCCGGCTTCGTCGAACCCGTGCCCGGCGCGGCCCGCCTGACCGGCGGCCGCGGCAAACCGGCCGCGCTGTACCGCGCAGGGTCGGCCACCACCCTGCATCCGCCTCTGCTCCGACCGCCCCGGGAAGGTCCGCCCACATGACCGCCACACCCACCGCCCACAAGCGCGCCGCGACCGGGGCCCTGCTGGGCCTCGCCCTCGGGGACGCGCTCGGCTTCCCGACCGAGTTCAACGACGTGCCGTCGATCCTCGCCAAGTGCGGCCCGTGGCGGGAGATGGAGCTGCCGACGCCGGCGATCGTCAGCGACGACACGCAGATGACTCTGGCGCTGGGGCGGGGGCTGCGTTCGGCCATGGACCGGGGGCTGTTGGGGCCCAAGCGGCTCGAACGGCCGGTACGGGAGGAGTTCGTGGACTGGTACCGGTCGCCGGAGAACAACCGCGCACCCGGACGCACCTGCCTGGTCGCCTGCGATCTGCTGAAGGCCGAGAACCGCCCCTGGCAGGAGGCGAGCCAGATCGGCTCCAAGGGATGCGGTGCCAACATGCGGGTGGCGCCCCTCGGTCTGATCTCCGGTCTCAGTGACGAACAGCGGGCGGGCGCCGCCCAGTTGCAGTCCGGCCTCACGCACGGGCACCCGACGGCACTCGCCGCCTCCGACCTCACCGCCCACGCCGTACGCCTGCTCGCCCAGGGCGCCGAGCCGGCCGCACTCGTCGGGCTGCTGCGCACCTACGCCGAGGAGAACCGCGGCCACTACCACGAGCGCTGGCTCGGCGATCTGTGGAGCCGGGGGCACGACCCGGACGCGGAGCACTTCATCTCCCGCGGCTGGGACGAGTGCCTGGAGATCCTGGGGCGGCTCGAGGACGCCGTGGGCACCGTCTCGCCCGAGGCGGACCCGTGCCTGGCCACCGGCGAGGGCTGGATCGCCGAGGAGGCCCTGGCCACCGGTCTGCTGTGCTTCCTGCTGTTCCCCGACGAGCCGGTGACGGCCCTGCGCCGCGCCGCCTGCACCTCGGGCGACTCGGACTCGATCGCCTGTCTCACCGGTGCCTTCGCGGGCGCGTATCTGGGTGCCGAGGCCTGGCCCGCCCCCTGGGCCGACCGCATCGAGTACCAGAGCGAACTGGTGACGCTCGGGGCGCTCTGGGACGCCTGACAGCGGGTGCGGGGCGGGCGTTCGGCGGGTGGGCGGCTCTCAGGCCAGGCGGATCGAGCCGCCCTGCACGGTGATCTTCTTCTCGGGCAGCGGCCGCGTCGCCGGGACGTGCGCCACCGAGCCGTCGGTGATGTTGAACTTGCTGCCGTGGCAGGTGCAGTTGATGGTCCCGTCCGAGACGCTCGCCACCGGACACTGCGCGTGGGTGCAGATGTTGGAGAAGGCCTTGAACTCGCCCTCCTTCGGCTGGGTGACGACGATCTTCTCGTCGGCGAAGATCTTGCCGCCGCCGACCGGGATGTCGGCCGTCTTGGCCAGCTCCTGACCGCTGGAGGCAGTCGAGGAGTCGCTGTCCTCGTCGCCGTACTTGCTGCAGCCCGCGGTCAGGGCCGCCGTGCCCGCCGCGAGAAGGACGGTGCGGCGCGCCGGGTGCTGGGTCATGTCGTCACTCCGAAGGTGCGGAAGAACCAGAGGGCCGAGGTCAGCCAGACGACGGTGAGGGCGGTGAAGACCAGCCCGCCGACGAGCGGCAGCAGCCAGCCGGGAAGTCGCTCCGAGCGGAGCAGCAACATCTTGGCACTGAAGACACCGAAGAAGAAGCAACCCACGAGGGAGTGCCACATCACGCGCGTCTCGTACGTCTGGTAGCCCAGCGCGTACAGGCAGTGCACCGCGACCGGCACGGCCACCAGGAACGCAGCCCGGCCCGACCAGCGGTGCAGCGCGGAGGACCAGCGGGGGCCCGGCAGCCTGCCGTACACCATCAGCGCCGAGACGAGCTGCACGAGCGCGAAGAGGAACGCGACCGTCGCCAGCCACGACTTCACCGCGGCGGTGCTGCTGAACCCGGCGAGGTTGAACGCGGTCCCCGCCGGATCGTGGACCTTGCCGTAGACGCCCAGGGCGACCGCCACCGCGGCGGCGACGAGCGCCGGGACCAGATAGCGGGCCGGGTGCGGGCCGCGCCGGGCCGGCGGCGAGGGGAAGCCCTGGGTGGCGGCGTTCGGGTCGACGGTCATGAGCGGCTCCCGGAGGGATCAGGGGACGACGGGATGTGCCGTGAGCTGCTGTCCGTCGACCGTCACCACGCCGGTCTCCGGGTCGATGGGAGGCGCGGGGGAGGGCTTGCCGCCGCGGGTGAGGACGCCGACCTGCGTGCCGTCCTTCAGGATGATCCAGCCGCCGTCGACCTTCGCCGCGCGGACGGTGGCGGTCGCCCGGTAGAGCCCCGAGGGTTTCTTCGCCCGGTCGGCGGTGAAGGCGTAGTGGCCGCCGTCGATGTCGACGCCGCCCCGGATCCGCCGCCCGGCCTCCAGCGTGCCGTTCAGCACGGCGCCGTGTTCGCCGGTGAGCCGCATCCGGCCGTCGTCCTTCACCTCACCCTTCAGCCACGACTCCTTGTCGTGGCCGTCGCAGAAGTAGGCGACCGCCCTGCCGTCGCGCACGGAGACGGAGACGGCGGAGGAGTCGTCGTCGGTACGGCCGGCGTATTCGGCGTCCGGGACGGGTGACGTCGTCGGCGACGGTGCCGGAGGGGTCTTCGTGGCGGACGGGGACGCCGTGGGCGAGGGTGACGCCGTGACCGCCGGTGCGTCCTCCCGATAGGTCGTCGAGGCGCTCTTCGTACCCGTCGTCGCGTTGAGCGACAGCATGAACAGGCCGAGCAGCAGTCCCGCGAAAAGGGTGAGCAGTGGTCCGGAGCGCTTCATGACGGGCCTCCCCCGAGGCGAGTGTCCTGCCATCAGAGCGGACCGGCGGCCCGGCGTCCAGAGGCGCACGGAAGCGTTGTCGCCCGGTCCGGCGGACGGGGAGGGTCCGGACGGCGTCGGCAGGACTCCCGAGCCGCCTCCCGCCGTCTCAGCCGGCGGGCGCCGCGCACCGGCCCGGCGCGGGCTGACTACGCTGGACGGACCAAGGAACGACACGCACACCAACGAGGAGCAGCGCCGTGGCGGTACGAGCGGTCAGGGGGGCCGTCCAACTGGAGCGGGACGAGGCCGGCCACATGGACGAGCAGGTCGGAGCCCTGCTCACCGCCGTCCTGGAACGCAACGATCTGACGGCCGACGATCTGATCAGCATCTGGTTCACGGCGACGCCCGACCTGCACAGCGACTTCCCGGCGGCCGCGGCCCGCAAGCTCGGCTTCGCCGACGTGCCGCTGATCTGCGCCCAGGAACTGGACATCGAGGGCGCCATGCCCCGCGTGGTCCGCGTCCTCGCCCACATCGAGTCGGACCGGCCCCGCGCCGACATCGCCCACGTCTACCTCGGCGCCGCGGCCGCCCTGCGCAAGGACATCGCCCAGTGAGGACCGCGCTCGTCCTCGGAACCGGGCTCATCGGCACCTCGGCGGCGCTGGCCCTGTCGCAGCGGGGCGTCGTCGTGCACCTCGCCGACCACGACCCGGAGCAGGCACGTACCGCGGCCGCGCTGGGCGCCGGCCTGGACACGGCGCCCGAGGGCCCCGTCGACCTCGCGATCGTCGCGGCCCCGCCGGCCCATGTGGCCACCGTCCTCGCCGACGCCATGCGCCGCGGTGTCGCGCGCGGCTACCTCGACGTGGCGAGCGTCAAGGGCGGGCCGCGCCGTGAACTGGAGGCACTCGGCCTCGACCTGTCGGCGTACATCGGCACCCACCCCATGTCAGGCCGCGAGAAGTCGGGGCCGCTGGCCGCCACCGGTGACCTGTTCGAGGGGCGTCCCTGGGTGCTGACGCCCACCCGGGACACCGACACCGAGGTGCTGAACCTCGCGCTGGAGCTGGTCTCGCACTGCCGGGCGGTCCCCGTGGTGATGGACGCGGACGCCCACGACCGTGCCGTCGCCCTCGTCTCCCACATGCCGCACCTGGTCTCCAGCATGGTCGCCGCCCGCCTGGAGGACGCCGAGGAGGCGGCCGTACGGCTGTGCGGGCAGGGCATCCGTGACGTGACCCGGATCGCCGCCTCCGACCCCCGGATGTGGATCGACATCCTCTCCGCGAACCCCGGGCCGGTCGCCGACCTCCTCGCCGACGTCTCGGCGGACCTCGACGAGACGGTCCAGGCGCTGCGCGCCCTGCAGTCCTCCGACGAGGCCAAGCGCCGGGAGGGCACCGCCGGCATCCAGGACGTCCTGCGGCGCGGCAACGCCGGCCAGGTCCGGGTCCCCGGCAAGCACGGCTCCGCCCCGCGGGCGTACGAGGTCGTGGCCGTCCTCATCGACGACCAGCCCGGCCAGCTGGCCCGCATCTTCGCGGACGCGGGCATGGCCGGCGTCAACATCGAGGACGTACGGATCGAGCACGCGACCGGACAGCAGGCCGGTCTGGTGCAGCTGATGGTGGAGCCCAAGGCGGCGCCGGTCCTGACGGCCGCGCTGCGGGAGCGGGGCTGGGCGCTGCGGCAGTAGGGCCGGCCCCGGCCGGGAGGCGACCGGGCGGCCGGACGAGTGACGCGCGCCCGGTAACCTTGTCCGGGGCGCCATCCGCCCCGACCCACCACTCCGGATCAGGAAGGTGCCCCCACAGTGGAACGCGCCGCAGTCATTGTCGCCATCGACGGCCCCTCCGGCACGGGTAAGTCGAGCACGTCGAAGGCCGTGGCCGCACAGCTGGGCCTGAGCTACCTGGACACCGGCGCCCAGTACCGGGCGATCACGTGGTGGATGGTGAACAACGGTATCGACATAGACGACCCGACCGCGATCGCCTCCGTGGCCGGCAAGCCGGAGATCGTCTCCGGCACCGACCCCCTGGACCCGACGATCACTGTCGACGGCATCGACGTGGCCGCCCCGATCCGCACCCAGGAGGTCACCTCCAAGGTCAGCGCGGTCAGCGCGGTGCCCGAGGTGCGCGCCCGGATCACCGAGCTCCAGCGCTCCTTCGCCGCGGCCGCCGAGAAGGGCATCGTCGTCGAGGGACGCGACATCGGTACGACCGTGCTGCCCGACGCCGACCTCAAGGTCTTCCTCACCGCCTCCCCGGAGGCACGGGCCGCCCGCCGCAGCGGTGAGCTGAAGGGCGCCGACGTCCACGCCACCCGCGAGGCCCTGGTCAAGCGGGACGCGGCCGACTCCAGCCGCAAGACCTCGCCGCTCGCCAAGGCGGACGACGCGGTCGAGGTGGACACCACCGACCTCACACTCACGCAGGTCATCGAGTGCGTCGTCACCCTCGTCGAGGGGAAGCGGGCCGCGAAGTGACCGAGCTGCCTTCGGCGCGGGGCGCCGAGGTCGGGCGGCGCATCGGCGTCGGCCTGATGTACGGGCTGTGGCGGCCACGCGTGCTGGGCGCCTGGAAGGTCCCCGCGACCGGTCCGGCGATCTTCGCCGTCAACCACTCGCACAACATCGACGGCCCGATGGTCATGGGCGTGGCGCCCCGGCCGACGCACTTCCTGATCAAGAAGGAAGCGTTCATCGGCCCGCTCGACCCCTTCCTGCTCGCCATCGGGCAGGTGAAGGTCGACCGGGAGACCACCGACCGCACCGCGATCACCCGGGCCCTGGGCGTGCTGGACAACGGCGGCGTCCTCGGTATCTTCCCGGAGGGCAGCAGGGGCGAGGGCGACTTCGCCTCGCTGCGCGCCGGGCTCGCCTACTTCGCCGTACGCAGCGGTGCGCCGGTCGTCCCGGTCGCCGTTCTGGGAAGTTCCGACCGCCCCGGACGGTTGGCCAAGGGGCTGCCCCCGCTGCGCAGCCGCGTCGACGTGGTCTTCGGCGACCCGTTCGAGGCGGGCGACGGCAGCGGACGGCGCACCCGCACGGCGCTGGACGAGGCGACCGAACGCATCCAGAAGCAGCTCACCGCCCACCTGGACAACGCCAGGCGCCTGACCGGCCGCTAGGCGACACTTGAGTAGTGGATCACCCGAAACCGGGAGGTTCCACCGATCACCACGATGAACGACGAGGTACGTACTTCATGAACGACCACATCCAGCCCGACGGCCCGGCCGAGCACGGGCACGAGCACGGAGCGCTCGGCGATGCCGAGTACGCGGACTTCATGGAGCTCGCCGCGGAAGAGGGCTTCGACGTCGACGACGTCGAGGGTGCCATCGACGAGGCCGGTCACGGACCGCTGCCCGTCCTCGCCGTCGTCGGCCGCCCGAACGTCGGCAAGTCGACTCTGGTGAACCGCATCATCGGCCGCCGCGAGGCGGTCGTCGAGGACAAGCCCGGTGTCACCCGGGACCGCGTCACCTACGAGGCCGAGTGGGCCGGCCGCCGGTTCAAGCTCGTCGACACCGGCGGCTGGGAGCAGGACGTCCTCGGCATCGACGCCTCCGTGGCCGCGCAGGCCGAGTACGCCATCGAGGCCGCCGACGCCGTCGTGTTCGTCGTCGACGCCAAGGTCGGCGCCACCGACACCGACGAGGCCGTCGTACGACTGCTGCGCAAGGCCGGCAAGCCCGTCGTCCTGGCCGCCAACAAGGTCGACGGCCTGAGCGGCGAGGCCGACGCGGCGTACCTCTGGGGCCTCGGACTCGGCGAGCCGCACCCCGTCTCCGCGCTGCACGGGCGCGGCACCGGCGACATGCTGGACGCCGTCCTGGAGGCCCTGCCGGAGGCGCCCGCGCAGACCTTCGGCACCGCGGTCGGCGGCCCGCGCCGGATCGCCCTGATCGGCCGCCCCAACGTCGGCAAGTCCTCGCTGCTGAACAAGGTCGCAGGCGAGGATCGCGTCGTCGTCGACGAGGTCGCCGGCACCACCCGCGACCCGGTCGACGAGCTGATCGAACTGGGCGGCGTGACCTGGAAGTTCGTCGACACGGCGGGCATCCGCAAGCGCGTCCACCTCCAGCAGGGCGCCGACTACTACGCCTCGCTGCGCACCGCGGCCGCCGTCGAGAAGGCGGAGGTGGCCGTCATCCTCATCGACGCCTCCGAGTCCATCTCGGTCCAGGACCAGCGCATCGTCACCATGGCCGTCGACGCGGGCCGCGCGCTGGTCATCGCGTACAACAAGTGGGACAGCCTCGACGAGGAGCGCCGCTACTACCTGGAGCGGGAGATCGAGACCGAGTTCGCCCAGGTCGCCTGGGCACCCCGGGTCAACGTCTCGGCGCGCACCGGGCGGCACATGGAGAAGCTGGTCCCGGCGATCGAGACCGCCCTGGCCGGCTGGGAGACCCGCGTTCCCACGGGCCGCCTGAACGCCTTCCTCGGCGAGCTGGTCGCCGCTCACCCGCACCCGATCCGGGGCGGCAAGCAGCCGCGCATCCTGTTCGGCACGCAGGCCGGCACCAAGCCGCCGCGGTTCGTGCTCTTCGCCTCCGGCTTCATCGAGGCCGGCTACCGGCGCTTCGTCGAGCGCCGGCTGCGTGAGGAGTTCGGCTTCGAGGGAACGCCGATCCACATCTCGGTGCGGGTGCGCGAGAAGCGCGGCGCGAAGAGGAAGTAGCCCCTGACACAGGAGAAGGGCGGCCCCCGACCGGGGGCCGCCCTTCTCCTGTGTCACAGGCCCCGGCGCGGACCGGGTGGCAGAGCCGCCGGGACGTGGTGCGTCCCGGTGCCGTACTGCTGCTGGCCGATCTGCCCGAGCTGGCCGACGCGCTGCCACTGCGACTGCTGCCCGGTGGTGTGGCGGGCGCTGTGGGCCCCCGCGCTGTAGGCGCTGTACGAGCTGCTGAACGAGCCCGAGCGATGACCCCCGAACGAGCCGGCGGTGTGCGGGAGGTTCCCGAAGGCGGTGAAGCCCAGGTCCTCCTCGCCGCTGCGGTCCCCCGGCAGCGAGCGGAAGGATCTGACGTACTCGGCGTAGAGCGCGTCGTAGATCGGCGTGGCCGATGGGCCGCCCTGGTGATCCTGAGCCGGTCGCGCGGACGGGATCGACTGGAAGGGCTGGCGGCGGGAGACGTCGTTTGCGTGCACGTATGTCCAAACGACCCCGGCCCTCATGGGATGCGGTCGGACCGCATGCCTCCGGGGCGCGGGGCCGTGACGACATGGCGCTCCGCCGCGTGCGCGTGACCGGCGGCGGAGCACTCGCGGCCGGCCGGCCGGAGCCGGCGGCCTCCGGGACGCGCCGTGCTCAGGTGCCCGCCAGCGGCAGCGCCGCCGCGACCAGCTGGCCGTTGGCCGCCGCCTTGTCCAGCGCACCGCGCAGCAGGTCCTCCCGCGGCTGCCGCCCGATCGACCCGACCGGCGCCGCGAACATCAGCACCTGCTGGTGCTTGTTCGCGGCCGCCCGCCAGCTCTCGGTGACCTGGAGCGGCTGGTGCGCCTGCCACCAGGCCACCGGGGAACCGCCGTTCGTGCCCGGCTGGAGCACCGCGTGCAGCCGGCCCGCGGCGAGCAGGACGGACCAGCCGTGCAGGACGGCCGGCGCGGACTGGATCGCCGTCAGCGGCATGAAGCCCTGCTCGATGAGCAGCGGCAGGAAGTCGTCGCCGAGACCGGTCGTGCCGGGGCGCACGACGGGCGCGGTCGGCTCGACGACCAGGGCCGGGTGCAGCTCCCCGGCGATCAGGACGAGTCCGCTGGTCACGCCGAGCACGGCCTGCTCGGGCATGATCTTGTCGGGCTCGAGGTCGACGGTGTCGCCGGTGATGGACCGCACCGCTCCCCGCAGTTGCTCCTCGGTGACCTGGACGACCTGCGAGGGCAGGCACGAGGCGTGGGCGAACGCGAGGACGGCGGTCTCGTCGCCGATGAACAGAACGGTGCTGGTGCGCTCCTGGTCCGAGTCGCCCTGGGTGCGGCAGGACGTGCAGTCGTAACTGCCGGGGGCGTTCTCGCCGGCGAGCAGCCGGGCGGCTTCTTCGTCGCCGATCTCGGCGCGTACCTCGTCGCTGACGTCGAGCATGCGCGGCACGGGTGGCTCCCTCGGGATGTGGTGCGTGGCGGGGCCGGGTGGCTCCCGGTCCGTGAACCGCGGGGGATCCCGGGCTCATGAAGAAGACAACGGGCGATCTGTGGCGGGAGTCACGCCCCACGGCGAACGGAATCCGACCGGCGACCGCGCAGGGTCACGCTCGGTGCGGAATCCGGCACTCCCTGTCAAGTCCGTGGATATGGAAGGAAGTTGGACCGGTGAAGTGGGTCACAGAGGGCCAGGACGGCTGGTCGACAAATCAGGAAATCAGCGAATGAAGTGGGTGTCCGGAAATCGCTGATACCCAAGGTAACGGCGAACTGGCCTGGAATGACAAGCAGATGCTTGATGCCGGCCCGGCCCGCTCCATACATTGCTCCGCCGTGTGCAACGAGCACCGCTCGGGTAGTCCGCCGGCCGCAGCACTCGGCTCACGGTTCCACCACCGCCGGCGGACGGGACGGAGCGCGACGACCGCGTACGACACGCGGGACGTGGCGTCCCGTTCTGGGGGACCCCGGGTCCTTGGAGAGGGAACTCCATGTCCTCATGTGCCGACAACACCCACGACAACGCCCGTAGGACCCCGGTCCGCACCACGGCGGTGCTCGCCGGGGCGGCGCTGCTCGCGCCACTCGGGCTGCTGGCCGCGACCGGCAACGCCGCCGCGGCGGACGGCGGAGTGTGGGACCGCATCGCCCGGTGCGAGAGCGGCGGCAACTGGCACATCAACACCGGCAACGGGTACTACGGCGGACTCCAGTTCTCCGCCGGCACCTGGCGCGCCTACGGCGGCACGGCCTACGCGCCGACCGCCGACCAGGCCTCCAGGTCCCAGCAGATCAGCGTGGCCGCCAAGGTCCAGCGGGCCCAGGGGTGGGGCGCCTGGCCGACCTGCTCGGCGCGGGCCGGCGCTCAGGGAAGCGCTCCGGGCGCCCCCTCCGTCTCCTCCGGCTCGGCCACGACGAAGTCGGCTCCCTCGGCCCCGGCCCCGAAGGCGGCACCCGAGACGGCTCCCGCGCAAGCGCCCACGCGTGCGGCCGGCCATCCGAACCGCGGCGCCTCACGCGGCGACTACACCGTCCGCCCGGGCGACACGCTGAGCGCGATCGCCGCCCGCCACGGGACCACCTGGCAGCGCCTGCACGCCGCCAACCGGGCCGTCCTCGGCGCCGATCCCGACCTGATCGTGCCCGGACAGCGCATCGAACTCTGAGCGCCGGCACCCGCCCGGCCCGTCAGGAGGCCCCGCCCGGTCCGCCGACCGGGTGGGGCCCGCGGCCGCACCGGACGCGCCGGAGCGGCCCCGGGCGACTCACTGCTTAGCGTGTGCCGATGTCCGCCAAGCCGCTCCCGCTCGTCCTCGCCGCCGCCCTGCTCGCCGTGCTCGCCCCGGCCGTGGCGCACGCGGCACCGCCGCCGCCCGGCCCGCCCCTGACCCGCGTGTCCCACGCGTGCGTGAACGACGAGTGGCCCTGGGGCTGCATCGCCGAGTGCGAGAGCAGCGGGCGCTGGCACATCAACACCGGCAACGGCTATTACGGCGGGCTGCAGTTCTGGCAGCCCACCTGGAAGGCGTTCGGCGGACTGACGTACGCACCCCGCGCGGATCTCGCCACGCGCGCGGAACAGATCGCCGTCGCCCGCAAGGTGCTCGCCGCGCAGGGATGGGGGGCCTGGCGGGTCTGCTCGGCGCGGTACGGGCTCAAGGGCCGTATGCACACGGTGGAACGCGGCGACACACTCGTGTCGATCGCCCGCACCTACGGCGTCAAGGGCGGCTGGCAGGGGCTCTACGCGGCGAACCGGGACGTGATCGGCCGCCGTCCCGACCGGCTGAAGCCCGGCACCCTGCTGGCCATCCCGAAGGGCTCGGCCCGCGCCCTGCTCCCGGTGCCGGACTCCGCCGGGTTCGGTCCGCCGCCGCCTTCCGTCCCCACTCGCCCGCCCCTCCGCTGAACACGACCGTGGCCCGGCGCGGTTCGTACCCGAGCACCACCCGACCGCGCGGCACCCTCGGCAGCCGCTGTTCGGCGACGACCACGCACCCGTCGAGCGAGCCGAGCAGCTCGTACGTGCGGGCCGCGACCGCGGGCGACATGCCCTGGGCGAGCTCGTCGACGAGCAGCACGCGCGCGTGCCGGCACGGTCCGGGAGACGGCGAGTACGCGCTGCTCGCCGCCGGAGCGCGTCGGCGCGGCGGGCGAGCAGCGGGGCGAGCCACGGGTAGGCGTCGAGCGAGGTCGTAGCGGGAAGGGCTGGGTCCAACAGGGCGACATGAACAGCACCTGCTTCGACGTACCCCAGCTGCCCCACCGGCCCTGACGCGCAGCGCCTTGAATTGCGGACAGTCGCTGTCCGCGATCACTGGCAGACTCGGCGCCATGTTGGAGACCTCGGCCCGTTTGCTGCGCCTGCTCTCGCTGCTCCAGGCCCACCGCGAGTGGTCCGGCGCCGACCTCGCCGACCGTCTCGGCGTCACCGCGCGCACGGTCCGCCGGGACGTGGACCGGCTGCGCGAACTGGGCTATCCCGTCAACGCCAGCCCCGGCACCGGCGGCGGCTACCAGCTCGGCGCGGGTGCCGAGCTGCCGCCCCTGCTCCTGGACGACGACGAGGCGGTGGCCGTGGCCGTCGGTTTGCGCACGGCCGCCGGGCAGGGCATCGAAGGGATCGGCGAGACCTCGGTGCGGGCCCTGGCCAAGCTGGAACAGGTCCTGCCGAGCCGGCTGCGCCGCCGGGTGGGCACCCTCAACGCCTTCACCGTGCCGATGCTGCGCGGCCCCCAGCCCTCCGCCGTCGACCCGGCCGTCCTCACCGAGCTCGCCAACCTCTGCCGTGACGCCGAGCGGCTGCGCTTCGAGTACAGCGACCACGGCGGCGTCCCGTCCCGCCGTACCGTCGAACCGCATCGCCTGGTGTGCACCGAGCGCCGCTGGTACCTGGTCGCCTGGGACCTCGACCGCGACGACTGGCGTACGTTCCGCGCGGACCGCATCACGCCGAAGCCCCCGCACGGGCCGCGCTTCCCCCCGCGCACACCGCCGGCCGACGACCTCGCCGCCTACGTCTCCCGGGGCGTCTCCACGCGCGCGTACGCCTCGCACGCGGTCGTCCGACTGCTCGTGCCGCTCGCTGAGGCCGCCGAGCGGATCTCGCCGTCCGCCGGAACGCTGGAGCCCGACGGGGCGGACGCCTGCGTCCTGCGGACGGGGGCCGCGAGCCTCGACGTGATGGTGATCCACGTGATGATGACGGGCTTCGAGTTCGAGGTGCTGGAGCCGGCGGAGCTGACCGAGGCGATCAGGACGGCCGACGGCCGGCTCGCTCGCGCTCTGGCCCGGGCCGGTGAAGCCGCGCCGCCTTCCCCGGAGGACTGAGAGCGGGACGGAGAGCGCCCGCCGGAGCCTCGGAACGGGGCCAGGGGAGGGCGTCGAGGGCTCGCCCGTGGCCCGCCGAAGCCCCGCCGTAGGGGCCGCGCGAGCAGGTGTCGTGATGCTTCCGGAACGCCGCGCTCCGGCAGGGGGCGGACGGGGGTTTGTGCCGGAACCGTGTATTCCGTGTGCGGTGCCGGCATCCGCGGATCCGTCCGTTATCGGTGGCGAAAGAGCCTCGGGACGGCTCTGCGAATCCTTTCTGCCGGAATATTCGCCGAGCCGTCGCGACCCGTGGAATTGAGTTCGAATACGCGGGAAAAAGGTGCGGAACCCCCGTTCGGGTGACGGAGTTCGATCGACACGCGTGTCGTGATCCTGTGACAGAAGTGTGACCGGAGAGGGATGCCTGACAAGGGCGCGGGCCCGGGCTTCCCCGGCCGCGGGGCAGGGCCTAGCGTGGCCGTATGGCACCGATTCCGACACCGCCCGCCGAACCTGACGACACCCCGGACACGTATGTCGGCCTCGACGCCGACCGGGCCGAGCGGCTCGCCCGTGAGCGGGGGTGGTCGACGGTCCGCTCGCTGCCACCCGGCGCGATCATCACCATGGAGTACCGGGTGGGGCGGCTGAACTTCGAGGTCAGGGACGGCCGCGTGGGCCGGGCCTGGAAGGGCTGAGCGTACGGCGACGGCCACGGTTCCCCCATCGGAGAACCGGGGCCGTCGCCTTCGGGTGTGTGGTGGTGCGTACCGGCCTCCGCCGACCGGTGGGTCAGCCGCCCGTCAGGGGGCGGCCCGCCGTGCCGCGCGTGACGCGCTCCGGGTGCGGCGGGCGACGGCTGCCGGCCGGGGTGACCGGCGTGCGTTCGGAGCGGGTCGTGTGCGGGTGCGGACCCGGGGCCAGGTGATAGGCGTGCGTCCGGGCCGGGTGGGCCGCGGAGACCGGCTCGGGTGCGGACTCGTCCTGGGGAGTGAGTGGCTTGAGCCGTACGGGAGCCCCGACGGGCAGGGGCGGTACCGGTGCCCCGCTGCCGCGGCGGGCGCGCCAGCGGTCACGCAGGTCGAAGATCGCGTTCTCGGCGCGGGCCATCAGCGGCTCGCACCAGGGCAGGGCGAGCAGGATCAGCAGGCCGGCGACCCAGCCGAGCACGACGTCGCTCAGCCAGTGCGTACCGAGGTAGACGGTGGTCAGGCCGACGCCGAGGGAGGTCACCGCCGACACGGCGGACAGCCAGCGGCGGGCTCGCGGGGTGGAGGCCAGATAGGCCAGGATGCCCCAGGTCACCACGGCGTTGGCGGTGTGGCCGCTGGGAAATATATCGCCGCCCAGACCCATCTCGTTGGCGCCGATGGTGGTGGCGTAGTGCGGTCCGAGGCGGCCCATGCCCAGCTTGGCGGCCCCGACCGTGATGTTCAGCAGCAGCAGGGACGCGCCCAGGGTGAGCAGGGGGCGGAGCGTGTGCTGCCGCCAGGAGCGCCAGCCCAGCCAGGCCGCGACCATCACGGCCGTCGGGCCGCGCTGGCCGAGGACGACGTAGTAGTCGAGGAAGGCGTGGATCTCCGGCCATTGCTGGTAGGGGCGGAAGAACATGACCTGCCAGTCGAGGCGGACCAGCCACGAGGAGATCACCACGGCCCACACGATCGCCAGGTAGAAGGCCAGGGTCGCGCACAGCAGCACGACCCGGTGCCGGCTCATCGTCGGCACGTCGATGTGGGCCGGTCGCTCCGGCTCACGGTCCAGCCTGGCGAACACCCGGTCCAGACGGGTGGGATCTCGTTCGGTACGCACCCAATCGACGTTACAGCGAGTGAGCTCAGTTCCTCGTCGAATCAGCGGCTTTGTGATGACGATGTGATGTGGGATTCCTCTCAGAGTGGGGTTTATTTCCAGGGATTCCGCAATCCGGGCTCCTCGGACCCTTCAATTCCTTTGATCATTCTGCGCGGCGGTTTAATTGTGCTTATGAATTCGTTCACCGAATCATGG
Source organism: Streptomyces sp. NBC_00289 (assembly GCF_041435115.1). Classification (NCBI taxonomy): domain Bacteria; kingdom Bacillati; phylum Actinomycetota; class Actinomycetes; order Kitasatosporales; family Streptomycetaceae; genus Streptomyces; species Streptomyces sp. NBC_00289. Next base: position 7,867,240 of record NZ_CP108046.1, read on the forward strand.
GGTGGAATTATCCGGCCGCTCACGCAGGGCATCCGGTCGATCATGGCGGACCCGATCCGTTCAGCCAGAACGCCCCGTATACGGCCGAGGCCAGCGCGACGGCGCCGACCACCAGGACCGTCCTGCGGGTACGCAGCCGGGCGAGGGCCAGGGCGAGCGGGAACAGCAGGGGAAAGGCGGGCAGCAACAGGCGCGGTTTCGAGCCGAAGTAGCTCGACGCGCACAGGGCGAGCGCGGTGACGACTCCCGCGTAGACCAGGAGCGGGAGCGGTTGGCGCTGCCGTACACAGACGACGTAGAGCCGGATCAGCAGTCCCACCCCGACGATCAGTCCCACGCCGGCCAGGGCCGACGGAAAGGACGTGAACTTGTCGGCGACGAAGCGGGCGAAGGCGTAACCACCGTCGAAGCCGTTGCGCCAGCCCGCCTGGACGTCCAGATACCCGAGCGGACCCCTGCCGGTGCGGTGGCCGACCCACAGGACGTACCCGGCGGCGCCGAGCGGGGCGAGCAGCATGCCGAGGGCGCACCGGGCCCGCACGCCCACGGCGCGCGACGGATTCCATGCGCCGCCCGCTGCCGGGACGCGCCGGGGTCGGGCACCGACCGCCGGATCGGGGGCGCGCTCGCCGGTGTGGGCGCTGCCCACTCGCGCCGCATTCCGCTCCCGCACGAACCACGCGATGCCCGCCGCCCACACCGCCGCGACGACGGCGAGCCCCACCGGCCGGGTCAGACCGGCCAGCAGGGCCAGCGTGCCGGCCGTCAGCCACCGGCCGGTCAGGACCGCGTACAGCGACCAGGCGGCGAGCGCGGTGAACAGCGACTCGCTGTACGCCATCGACTGCACGATCCCGACCGGCAGGACGGCCCACAGCACCACGGCGCACACCCCCGCCCGGCGGCCGTACACGTGATCCGCGACCGCGAAGATCCCCCAGGCCGCGGCGAGCGAGGCGAGCAGGGCGACCACGAAACCGGCGTCGGCGTACGACAGGGGGGTCACCGCCGCCAGCGCACGCTCCAGCCAGGGCAGCAGCGGGAAGAAGGCCAGGTTCGAGTGGACGTCGCCGTTCGGCAGGCGCACCTCGTAGCCGTAGCCGAGTTCGGCGACCCTGGTGTACCAGAGGGCGTCCCAGCGGGCGGTGAGCAGGGTGTACGCGCTCTTGTCGCGCGCCGCGCTCCACAGGGCCAGGGCGAGCAGGCCCAGGGCGCGGACGGCCGCGTACCCGAGGAGGGCCGGAGCCGCCCGGCGCAGGGCCCCGGCGCCGGGCCGGGCCGCGCGCGTCTCAAGATCGGTCACGCGCCCGATTATCGACGGCGCACCGCACCGGCCGTCCGGCCGGGGCACACCCGCCGACCGGGGAGTGGCGTACGCCACACGGGTGCGTGCGCAGTCTGAGAGGTCCGCCACTGGGCACCGGCGCGGACTCGCGTACTCTGGCGTGTCACTCGCCATTCGCTGCGCGGGCCGGAGACCACCGCTCCTTCCGGCCGAGTCACGGGGAGTCCCCACCCCGTGAGCCCCGCCGAACGCGAGGGAACACTGGGAGGTACGTACATGTCCGGGACGACCACGGCTGCCGCTGCGCTGCGCCGTCGGGCGGCCGGGGCCGGTGCCAACCGCTGGGTCGTCCTCGTCGTCCTGTGCACCAGCCTGCTGCTCGTCGCCCTCGACGCGACGGTGCTCCACGTGGCGGTACCCGCCGTCACGGAGGACCTCAAGCCCGGCGCGATGGAACTGCTCTGGATCGTCGACGTCTATCCGCTCGTCTGCGCCTCGCTGCTGATCCTCTTCGGCACGCTCGGCGACCGGGTGGGCCGCAGACGGATCCTGCTGCTCGGATACGCCCTGTTCGGCGTCGCCTCCGGGCTGGCGGCCCTCGCCCACGACGCCCAGGTACTGATCGTGGCCCGGGCGCTGCTCGGCGTCGGCGGCGCCATGATCATGCCCGCGACGCTCTCGATCCTCCGCCAGGTCTTCCCCGACCGGCGTGAGCGCGCCCTCGCCATCGGCATCTGGAGCGCGGTCGCCGCGGTGGGCGCCGCCGTCGGTCCGCTGCTCGGCGGCTTCCTCCTCGAGCACTTCTGGTGGGGGTCGGTCTTCCTCGTCAACATCCCGCTGATGCTGGTCAGCCTGCCCGTGGGGCGGCTGCTGCTGCCCGAGTCGCGCGGGGTCGGCGATGGTCCCTGGGACGTGGTCGGCGCGCTGATGGCGGCGGCCGGACTCTTCGGCCTGGTACTGGGCGTGAAGCGGCTCGGGAGCGGCGAACTCGACGTGTTCACGGTGGTGCCGCTGCTCGTGGGCGCGGCGCTGATCGTCCTGTTCGTGCGACGGCAGCGGCGCCGCGCGCATCCCCTGGTCGATCTGAGCATGTTCGCGCGGCCGGCGTTCAGCACGTCCGTGGGCTGCATCGTGCTGGCGATGCTCGCGCTGGTCGGGCTGGAGCTGATCGCTGCGCAGTACCTACAGCTGGTGCTGGGCCTGTCGCCGCTGGAGACCGGGCTGCGGTTGCTGCCGCTGACGATCGCGGCGATGGCGTCGGGGCTGGCCGGAGCGCGGATGCTGCGACGGTTCGGGCCCCGGCGGATGGTGTGCTTCGGTTTCTGTCTGACCGCAGTGGCGGTCGTGCTGCTGACCGCGATGGGCGGCGAGGACAACGCGGGGCTGTTGCTGTTCGGGTTCCTCCTGCTCGGCTTCGGACTGGAGACCACCCTGTTCGGGGCGTACGAGTCGATGCTGAGCGAGGCCCCGCCGGAGCAGGCGGGCGGCGCCGCCGCCGTCGGGGAGACGTCCTACCAGCTGGGTGCGGGGATCGGCATCGCGCTTCTGGGGAGCGTGATGAACGCGGCGTACGCGCCCGGGCTGTCGTCCGTACCGGGCGTTCCCGCCTCGGACTCCGCGGCGGCGGGGCACTCCCTGGGCGAGGCCTACGAGGTCGCCGGCCGGCTCGGCGGGTCGGCTGGAGAGGCCCTGCGGCGCACCGCGCGGGACTGTTTCGTGCACGGACTGCACATGACGCTGCTGGTGAGTGCCGGGTTGTTGTTGCTGGGCGCGGTGATGGCGCTGCGGTTGCCGCGCGTGATGCAGTGCGAGGAACCGGGGCGGCCGGAGGAACCGGGGCGGCCGGTGGAACTGCCCGCACCCCGGGAGGTCGCGGACTCCCGTGTCTCGGCGTGACACGCGCTCTCCCGCCGCCCACGCCCACCCCAGAGCACCCGTGTCCGCCGCCCGCGTACTGGACGTGCCGGACAGGGCGACGTAACGTCGGCCCGAAATCGTGACTAGCGGTGCTAGTTTTCCGTGTGCCGGAGGGTGTCCCATGTCCGCGTCCTCGACGTTGCCCCCGTTCGACCCCGCCGACCCGCTCGGCATCGACGACCTGCTCGATCCGGAGGACCTCGCCGTCCGGGACACCGTGCGGGCCTGGGCCGCGGACCGCGTGCTGCCGTACGTCGCCGACTGGTACGAGCGGGGCGAGCTGCCCGGCATCCGCGAGCTCGCCCGCGAGCTCGGCGGCATCGGGGCGCTGGGCATGTCGCTCAGCGGATACGGGTGCGCCGGAGCCAGCGCCGTGCAGTACGGGCTCGCCTGCCTCGAGCTGGAGGCGGCCGACTCCGGCATCAGGTCCCTCGTCTCCGTGCAGGGCTCCCTCGCCATGTACGCCCTGCACCGCTTCGGCAGCGAGGAGCAGAAGCAGGCCTGGCTGCCGCGCATGGCCGCCGGTGAGGTCATCGGGTGCTTCGGGCTCACCGAGCCCGACCACGGCTCGGACCCGGCCGCCATGCGCACCTACGCCAAGCGCGACGGTGATGACTGGGTGCTCAACGGGCGGAAGATGTGGATCACCAACGGATCGGTCGCGCAGGTCGCCGTCGTCTGGGCGCGGACCGACGAGGGGATCCGCGGGTTCGTGGTGCCGGCCGACAGCGCCGGGTTCTCCGCCCCGGAGATCAAGCACAAGTGGTCGCTGCGCGCCTCCGTCACCAGTGAGCTCGTCCTGGACGACGTCCGACTGCCCGCCGACGCGGTGCTTCCCGAGGTCGTCGGGCTCAAGGGCCCGCTCAGCTGCCTCTCCCACGCCCGCTACGGCATCGTCTGGGGGGCCATGGGGGCCGCGCGCTCCTGTTTCGAGACCGCCGTCGACTACGCGAAGACGCGGGAGCAGTTCGGGCGGCCCATCGGTGGCTTCCAGCTCACCCAGGCGAAGCTCGCCGACATGGCCCTCGAACTGCACAAGGGAATTCTGCTCGCCCATCACCTGGGGCGGCGCATGGATGCCGGCCGCCTGCGTCCCGAGCAGGTCAGCTTCGGCAAACTCAACAACGTCCGCGAGGCCATCGACATCTGCCGTACGGCCCGGACCATTCTCGGCGCCAACGGGATCTCGCTCGAATACCCCGTGATGCGGCACGCCACCAACCTCGAGTCGGTGCTCACCTACGAGGGCACCGTCGAGATGCACCAGCTCGTGCTGGGCAAGGCGCTCACCGGACTCGACGCCTTCCGCTGACCCCCCAGAAGCGGGCAGGGCCGATGAGCGGCCCTGCTCAGCTCTGGTTGAAGAAGCCGTCCGTACGGTGCGGTGCCGGATCCCCGTTCACGATCTCCGTGTCGGCGGGGGTCAGCAGGAACACACGGTTGGACACGCGGTCGATCGAACCGCGCAGACCGAAGATCAACCCGGCCGCGAAGTCGACCACGCGCTTGGCGTCGGCGGCATCCATGGCCGTGAGGTTCACGATGACCGGCACCCCTTCGCGGAACAGCTCGCCGATGGCGCGCGCGTCCCGGAAGCTGTCCGGAGTGACCGTGCCGATCCGGCGCTCCTTCGCCTCGGCGACCTCCGCGGCCACTTTCACCCGCGGATCGGTGACCCAGGCTTCCCCCGGCTCGGTCCCTTCGGTGTAGCCGTCGTCGTCGTAGTAACGCTCGTCGTCGTTGTCGTCGACGAGGCCGAGCCATGCACTAGCTTTGCGCACCGATCCCATGGACGCCTCCTCTCACAGCGGTCATTCTTGCTTTCCGCATCCCTATGGTCATCCATGATGCGGACCGTGCGCCAAGTGGATAGACGCCGCGCGGGGGGTTTGTGACGGTACTGGTGCACAGCGAATACGTCGAGAGTCCGTGTGTCCCAAGGGCCGTCGCGCAAACAGCTGCTGACTGTGAGTGAAATATGATTCTTCACGGCGAACGGGTGACGGGCGGGGCGTACGGGTGAACGCGTCGGTCGGTACGATGCGGCAGCTCAGCGAAGTCCAACGCCGCACACATCACGGGGGAACGTCGTGTTCGGAATAGTCAGGCCATGCAGTCATCGGCTCGGTGAGAGCCTCAAAGCCCAGTGGATGGCGCATTTGTGCGGGCTGTGCCTCGCGTTGCGCGGAGATCACGGGCAGTTCGCGCGGGTGGTCACCAACTACGACGGGCTTCTCGTCTCCGTTCTGACGGAGGCTCAGCGAAACGGCGCCGACGGGCGGAGACGTACCGCGGGGCCCTGTCCGCTGCGCGGAATGCGCACCGCGTCCGTCACTCAGGGTGAGGGCGCCCGGCTCGCGGCCGCCGTCTCGCTCGTGCTCGCCTCCGCCAAGGTGCGTGACCATGTAACAGACGGGGACGGACTGCTGGCCCGCCGGCCGGTGGCGCTCGCCGCCCGCCGGATCGCCGTGAGCTGGGGGAAGGCGGGGGCGCGGACCGGCCTGGACGTGGGGTTCGACACCGCCGTACTCGTCGACGCCGTCGACCGGCAGGCCGGCATCGAGTCGCTCGCCGGGGCCGGGACGCCGATCCTGACGGTCACCGAGCCGACCGAGACGGCCACCGCCGCCGCCTTCGCCCATACCGCCGTGCTGGCGGGACGGCCGGGCAACGCCGTGCCGCTCGCCGAGGCCGGGCGTCTCTTCGGGCGCCTGGCACACCTGCTGGACGCCGTGGAGGACCGGGCGGCCGACGCCGCGGCGGGCGCGTGGAACCCGCTCACGGCGACCGGTACCCCGCTCACCGAGGCCCGGCGGCTCGCGGACGACGCGCTGCACGGGATACGGCTCGCCCTGCGCGAGGTGGCCTGGGCCCCCGGGGCCCTGGCGGCGCGGCGGAACGCCGACGGGAAGCTGGCGCACCAGTTGCTCGTGCACGAGCTGCGGCGCTCGGTGGACCGGGCGTTCGGGGTGTCGTCCTGCGGGCACGCGGCCGCGGACACCGGCGCCGCCACCGCAACCGCCGCCTTCGGACCGCCGCAGCACGGCGGACCGTACACCCCGCAGGGGCCGCAGGCGCCGGGCAGTCCCTACGGTGGGAACCCCTTCGGCGGTGAGCCGCCGCGGCCCGGCAGGCGGGGGTTCTGGTCGGGGTGCGCGGTCGCCGTCGGACTGTGCTGCACGTGCCAGGTGTGCTGCGCCGACGAGTTCGAGGGGCCGTGGTCGCGCCAGCGGCGCGAGGGGTGGTGCTCGAACTGCGACTGCGACTGCTGCGACTGCTGTGACGGTTGCGAGTGCTGTGAATGCTGCTCGTGCTGCGACTGCGGCTTGTGACGCGGGGGCGGAGACGAGGAGGCGCAGGGGCCGGGAGGAAGCCGGCGTAAGCGACGACCGCCCGGGAAACCTTCGTGCCCCGATGAACGGCGAGGAGCCGCCGAACGTAGAGCCAGTTATGTTCGCGAAAGGATCAGGGACCCAGGGGCCGCGGTCCGGGCGCTCTGACAGGATCGTGCCGCTGGCCGTGAAGATCGTGGTCAGCGGGGGGCTCGGGGTGGGCAAGTCGACCTTCATCAGAGCCATTTCGGAGATCGGGCGCCCGCTGGAGACCGAGGCGCCGATCACTCAGGTGTCGGTCGGGGTGGACTCGCTGAAGGGTGTCGAGTCCAAGACGACGACGACCGTCGCCCTCGACTTCGGCCGCATCACGCTCGATCCCACGATCGCCCTGTACCTGTTCGGCACGCCCGGTCAGGACCGCTTCTCGTTCCTGTGGGACGACCTGGTGGAGGGCGCGCTCGGCACGGTGATCCTCGCGGACACGCGGCGGATCGAGGAGTCTTTCCCGGCGGTCGACTACTTCGAGCGGCAGCGGGCGCCGTTCGTCCTCGCGGTCAACCGGTTCGACGGAGCCGAACGGTTCGGACTCGCCGAGGTGCGGGCCGCGTTGGGACTGCGGTCCGAGGTACCGGTACTGGAGTGCGATGCGCGGGACCGGACGTCCGTGCGGGATGTGCTGGGTGTGCTGATGAACCGGGTGGCGGGGGCGCGCGGCACCTCGCGACGGCCGGCGCTCGTCCCGCGTGAGCGCCCCGCGCCTCCGCGGACAGGTCCTGGTTCCTCGGTCAGTTCTTCAGTTCCGGCGGGGAGATCCGGGACTTCGTGATCGCCGAGCCCGTCGTGCCCCACTTCTTGAGGATCCTGTCGTACGTGCCGTCCGCGATGAGCTTGTTCACCGCCGCCTGGAAGGCCGGCGCCAGCTTCGTGCCCTTCTTGAAGGCGAAGCCGACGTCGAGCCGGTGGAACTCGTTGAGGAACTTCACGCCCTCCTGCTGGGCGACCGCGTAGCGCAGGCCGTTGATCGTGGACATCACGACGTCGCTGCGGCCCTGCTGGAGCGAGGACCAGATCGCCCCCGACTCGCTGTACGTCTGCACCTTGTACGCCTTCTCGCCCGCGTCGGCGCAGAGGTGCTTGTTCTCCTCCAGCGTGGCCTCGAAGGTGGTGCCGGCGCCGGTCGCGATGTTCAGGCCGCACAGCTGCTTCAGGTCGGTGACCTTGCCGAGCTTGCTGTCCTTGCGGGTGGCGAAGCCCTGGCCGTCGTTGATGTAGGTGACGAAGTCGATCGTCTTGCGCCGCTCCTCGGTCACGCCGAAGTTGCTGGCGCCGAAGTCGTACTTGCCGCTGTCGAGGGCGGGCAGGATCGCCTCGAAACTCGCCTGTTCCGTCGTGAGTTTGATGCCCAGCACCTTGCCGACGGCGTGGGCGAAGTCGACGTCCTGACCGGTCAGGGTCTTGCCGTCGTCGAGGTACGTCGTCCCGGGCGGGGTGCCGCCGACGGCGACGGCGAGAGTGAGGCCTGTCACGCCGGAGGGCAGCAGCCCGGCCGCCGCCTCGTCCTTCTGGATGGAGGAGACCACGTCCGTGGTGGGGATCTTGTCGGCCCTGGCCGCGGCGTTCGCGGTCCCGCCGGCGGCATCGTCCGAGCCGGAGCCGCACGCGGTGAGGAACAGGGCCGCCGAGGCGATCAGGGCGAAAGGTGCAAAAGGCTTATAACGGGCATGCGTCGACGTACGCATCGTGAGCGGTCTCCTGTGGCAGAAGGCGAGAAGCGCGAAGCGAGGGGGGAAAGGCGAGGGGAGGGCGCGCGTGTGAAGGCGGAACGAGGAGGGAGAACGCGAAGGCGCCCTGGAGAACCAGGGCGCGCAGGGGGTCAGCTCAACAGGAAGAGGACCACACGCGACCGAAGTCGATGTGGGAGCGCTTGACCAGCCACTGCTGTGGATGCATGGGCCAAGTGGAACAGGCATCCGGTGGTGAGTCAACCGACTTGAGACGTGCTGCCCACAGTCTGGACATCCTTGACAGCGGGGGGAAACGCCACCGTACTCTCGGTGCACGGCCCTGCTGAGGGGCTCGGCCGTGACAACGCCGCGCAGCACGTTCGACGCGCTTCCGTGTGAAGGCACCACCCGTGTTCGACTGACTCGATGTCACGGAGCCTTCCATGTCTTCCGACACCCTCGCCAAAGCCCCCGCCGCACCGGACATACCCGAGGACGCGGACTCCCTGCGGATCGTCCCGCAACGCCGTCTCGGCCAGTGGACGGCCGCTGTCGTCGTCGTCCTGCTGCTGGCTCTCACCGTCAACTCGGTACTGCGCAACGAGGCGTTCCAGTGGGACGTCGTCGCCGACTACTTCACCTCGGACGCCGTGCTGCGCGGGCTGTGGCTCACCCTGTGGCTGACCGCGGTCGTCATGGTGCTCGGCTTCGCGCTGGGCGCGCTGCTCGCCGCCTTCCGCCTGTCGGCCAACCCGGTCCTGCGCGCGGTGAGTTGGGGGTACGTCTGGCTGTTCCGGTCGATCCCGATCCTGGTGCAGCTGCTGCTGTGGTTCAACATCGGGGCGCTGTACCCGCAGATCCTCGGGGTGAAGACGGTCAACCTGCTGGGTCCGGTCACCGTCGCGGTCATCGGGCTGACGCTGCACGAGGCCGCGTACGCCGCCGAGGTGGTCCGCGGCGGCATCCTCTCCGTCGACCGCGGTCAGATCGAGGCCGCTCAGGCCCTCGGGCTGAGCCGGTGGCGCCGCTGGTGGCGGATCGTGCTCCCGCAGGCGATGCGGTCCATCGTGCCGCCGGCCGGGAACATGCTGATCGGCACACTCAAGGGCACCTCGATCGTCAGCGTCATCGCCGTGCAGGACCTGCTCTACTCGGTGCAGCTCGTCTACCACCGCACCTACCAGGTCATCCCGCTGCTGATGGTGGCCACCGTCTGGTACACGGTCGTCACCTCGGTGCTCGGCATCGGCCAGTACTACGTGGAGAAGCACTACGCCCGCGGGTCGGAGCGCGTCCGATGAGGCCCTCGCTGGTGATCGTCGGGGCCGGGCCGCGGGGGACCGGTCTCGTCGAGCGGATCGCCGCCAACGCGGCCGAGCTGTACGCCGGTTCGGAGCTCGACATCCATCTGGTCGACCCCTTTCCGCCGGGCGCCGGCCGCATCTGGCGCGAGGAGCAGTCGCCGCTGCTGTGGATGAACTCGCACGCCGAGGACGTCACCATGTTCACCGACGAGACGGTGGACATGGCCGGGCCCGTGCACCCGGGACCCACCCTGCACGAGTGGGCGGGCATCGACGGCGCCACCTTCGCGGACCGGCAGCTCCAGGGCTCCTACCTGCGCTGGGTGCACGAGCGGGCCGTGGCCGCGCTGCCCGCGTCCGTCACCGTCCACCACCACCCGTGCCGCGCGCTGCGCGTCGGCGGGCCCCGGGAGGGACGCCAGCAGGTCTGGCTGGAGGACCGCCCGCGCCCGCTTCTCGCCGACCTCGTGATCCTCACCCTCGGCCACCTCGACGCGGAACTGGACGAGGAACAGAAACAGTTGGTCGCCTACGCGGCCCGCAACGACCTCGTGCACATCCCGCCCGACTTCACCGCCGACAGTGACCTGTCCGCGCTCGCGCCCGGCGAACCCGTCCTCGTCCGGGGCTTCGGGCTCGCCTTCGTCGACCTGATGGCGCTGCTCACGGAGGGCCGGGGCGGACGCTACGAGACCGGCGTCGACGGCGAGTTGACGTACCACCCGTCCGGGCGGGAACCCGTGCTGCACGTCGGCTCGCGACGCGGAGTGCCGTACCACTCGAAGATCGGCTACGACTGGACCGGTGAACGGCCGCCGCTGCCCCGGTTCTTCGGGCCCGCCGAGGTCGGCGCGCTGCTCGCCCGGCCGGACCGCCCCGACTTCCGGCGTGACGTGTGGCCGCTGGTGGAGAAGGAGCTCGGCTTCGCCCACTACCACCGGCTGTTCGCGGCCCATCCCGAGCGGACCCGGATGGCCTGGACCGACTTCGACGAGAAGTACGCGGCCGCCGACGTGGCGGAACGCGAGACCCTCGTCGTCTCCGCCGTACCCGATCCGGCCGACCGGCTCGACCTCGCCGCCCTCGACCATCCGCTGGACGGGGTGCGGTACACCTCGTACGACGCCTTCCAGGACGGCCTGCGCGGCTGGGTCGAGGAGGACCTGAGACGACGCCACGACCCCACGCACAGCCCCGACCAGGCGGTGTTCTTCGGACTGCTGTCGGTCTACGGCCAGCTGGTCCGGCTCGGTGACATCGGCCCCTGGTGGCACGGCTTCTTCAGCTACCTGGCCTCGGGACCGCCCGGCCCCCGGCTGCGGCAGATGCTCGCGCTGTCGCGTGCGGGTGTCCTCGGCTTCCTGGGCGCCGACATGACCGTCGCCGCCGAGGACGGGGTGTTCCGGGCGTCGAGCCCCACCGTGCCGGGCCACGTCGTCGAGGCCCGGGCGCTGGTGGAGGCGCGGCTGCCGAGCCCCACCGTCGAGCGGGCCCGCGACACCCTGCTGCGGGAGCTGTACGAGGACGGGGCCGCCGCGACCCCCGACGGACTGCTGTCCGTGGACCCCGCCGACGGACGGGTCCTCGACCGGTCCGGGCGGCCGCACCCACGGCGGTTCGCGCTCGGACCGCACACCGACGGGCGGGGCTCCGGCGCCTTCACCCGGCCGCGCACCGGCGGACCGGCGTTCCGGCAGAACGACGCCACCGCGCGGGCCGCGCTGGCGTTTCTGCGGGCGCTCGCGTGTCGCACCGCCGCGTAGGCCGTGTCCGCCCCCCATTTCCACGTCACCGAAGGAACCCCGCGATGAGCGTCATGGTCGACATCAGGTCCGTCCACAAGAGCTTCGGCTCCCTCGAGGTGCTCAAGGGCATCGACCTCGCCGTGCGGAGCGGCGAGGTCACCGTCGTCCTCGGCCCCTCCGGCTCCGGCAAGTCGACGCTGCTGCGCACCATCAACCACCTGGAGAAGGTGGACCGCGGAGTGATCAGCGTGGACGGCGTCCTGGTCGGCTACCGGCGCTCGGGGGACAAGCTCCACGAACTGCGTGAACGCGAGGTGCTCAGACAGCGCACGCAGATCGGCTTCGTCTTCCAGAACTTCAACCTGTTCCCGCACCTCACGGTGCTCGACAACGTCGTCGAGGCACCCGTCGCCGCGCTGAAGCGGCCCCGCCGGGACGCCGTCGAGGCCGCGCGCCGGCTGCTGGACCGGGTGGGGCTCGCCGACAAGACCGACGCCTACCCCCGGCAGCTGTCCGGCGGTCAGCAGCAGCGCGTCGCCATCGCCCGCGCCCTGGCGCTGGAACCCAAGCTGCTCCTCTTCGACGAACCGACCTCCGCGCTCGACCCCGAGCTGGTCGGTGAGGTCCTCGACGTCATCAAGGACCTAGCCCACCAGGGCACCACGATGATCGTCGTCACGCACGAGATCGGCTTCGCCCGCGAGGTCGCCGACACGGTTGTGTTCATGGACGACGGGCGCGTCGTCGAGCAGGGCGCCCCCGGGGACGTGCTCGACGCGCCACGGCACGAGCGGACGCGGGCGTTCCTCTCCAAGGTTCTCTGAGCCCGCGTCGGACACGGTCCCGACGGGGCCCGCATCAGAAGGGTTTCCCCCATGACCTCCAAGCCCGGCCGGGCGCTGCTGCACCTGGCCGCCGCCGTCGACCAGCGGACGGCGTACGACGCCGGTTCCCACGTCGAGCTGGCGCGGCTCGCCGAACGCGGCGGCCTCGACTTCGTGACGCTGGACGACACCTTCGCCCGCCCCGGCCCCGACGCGCTCGCCGTCCTGGCCCGGGTGGCGCCGGCCACGCGCCGGATCGGTCTGGTGCCGACCGTCACGACCACCCACACCGAGCCCTTCCACGTGCAGGCGGCCGTCGCGACCCTCGACTGGGTCAGCCGCGGCCGGGCCGGCTGGCGGCTGGACGTGTCGACGACCGAGGGAGAGGCCCGCCTCTTCGGCCGCCGGCACGCCGCCCCCGCCGACGACCTGTGGCAGGAGGCGGGCGAAGTCGCCGACGTGGCCGCCCGGTTGTGGGACAGCTGGGAGGACGACGCCGAGATCCGGGACGTGAGCACCGGCCGTTTCGTCGACCGGGACAAGCTGCACCACGTCGACTTCACCGGCTCCGCCTTCTCGGTCAGGGGCCCCTCGATCGTGCCGCGCCCCCCGCAGGGTCATCCCGTCCGGGTGGTCGACGCCACCGAGGGCCACGCCCGGGCGACCGCGGCCCGGTACGCCGACGTGGCGCTCGTACGGTCGGTGAGCTTCGCGCAGGCCGGCGCCGTACGCGAGCAACTGCGCGACACCGCCGCGGCGTTCGGACGCCGTCCCGACGAGCTGCGGGTCCTGGCGAGCCTCGCTGTCGACCTCGGCGACGGGGAGCACGCGGCCGAGCCGGGCCACGGCGGGGGCGGCCCCCGGCAGACCGCGCAGGGCCCGCTCTACCGCGGCGGCCCCGTCGACCTCGCGGAACTGATCGCCGCCTGGCACGCGGAGGGCGCCGTCGACGGCTTCCACTTCACGCCGGTCCAGCCGCGCCGGGACCTGGAGCGACTGGTCAACGGGACGGTGGCCCTGCTCCAGCACCGGGGCCTGTTCCGCACCTTCTACCCGGGCAGCACGCTCAGGGAGCACCTGGGTCTCGCCAGACCCGCCAACCGGTACGCCGTGACGGGGCGAGCGTCATGACCGTACGGACCGGCGCCTCGCGCAGGCAGATCCACCTCGCGGCGCACTTCCCGGGCGTCGACGACGCCACCGTCTGGGGCGATCCGGGCTTCCGGTCCCCGATCGAGTTCTCCTCCCTCGAGCACCTCGCCCGCACGGCCGAACGCGGACTCTTCGACTTCTTCCTCCTCGCCGGGGAACCGCGGCTGCGCGAACACAAGGGCCGCATCCACGATCTGGACGTGGTCGGGCGCCCGGAGCCGATCACCGTGCTCAACGCCCTGGCCGCCGTCACCGAGCGGCTCGGGCTCGCCGCCGCGGTCGACGCGACCTTCAGCGAGCCCTACGACCTGGCCCGCAGGCTGGCCACCCTGGACCACCTCAGTGGCGGCCGGGCCGCCTGGAACCCGGTGACCTCTCCCGACGCCTTCACCGGCGAGAACTTCCGGAGTGGCGGCTTCCCCGACCGGGCCGACCTTCCCGACTCCCGGCTTCGCCCCAGCGGAGGGGTCGCCCTCACGCGAGCCGCCGAGTTCGTCGACACCGCACGGGAGCTGTGGGGCTCCTGGACAGCGCAGGGCGTGTCGCGGCCGTTCGCGCACCGCGGGCGGCACTTCGACATCGCGGGCGAGTTCGGCGTGCCGCGTTCCCCGCAGGGGCACCCGGTGGTCATCCAGGCGGACGACTCGGACGAGGGGCGGGAGTTCGCCGCGCGGGCGGCCGACGTGATCTTCACGCGGCACGGCACGCTGGAGGCCGGCCGCTCCTTCCACGCCGACGTGAAGCGACGCCTGGAGAGATACGGCCGTACTCCGGACGACCTGAAGATCATGTCCGGTGTCACCGTCGTCCTGGGCGACACCGCCGCCGAGGCGCGGGAGAAGGCCTCCGAGATCAGGCGGCGGCAGGTCTCCCCGCAGAACGCGATCACCACGCTGGAGCAGATCTGGGGGACCGACCTCTCCGCGTACGACCCCGACGGACCGCTGCCCGACACCGATCCGGTGCCGCAACCGGCGATCACCGAGGGGCTGACCCGGCGCGGCGACACCGTCGCGATCGCCGAGAAGTGGCGGGCCCTGTCGAAGGAGAAGGGACTGTCCATCCGGCAGACCGTGATCGAGGAGGGCGGCCGGCAGTCCTTCGTCGGGACCCCCGAGGCGGTCGCCGCCGAACTCGATGAGTTCGTGCAGCGGGACGCCGCCGACGGCTTCGTTCTCGTACCGCATCTCACGCCCGGCGGACTCGACGAGTTCGTGGACCGGGTGGTGCCGCTGCTCCAGGAACGCGGCTCGTTCCGCACGGCCTACCGGGGCGCCACTCTCCGCTCTCACCTGGGGCTCTCCGTATGAACAGGGAAAGGTTGACCACATGACGACGGACGTATCCGACGCGTGGAAGTCGTGGCACGAGCATCGCGTGGAGGCGGTGTCGGCGCCCTACGGGCCCCTCGCGCTCACCGGCACGCACTGGCTGGAGGACTATCCGGACGGGCGACTTCCGGACATCCCCGGGATCTGGGTGGCCGAAGCCGACGGGGTCGTGCTCACGGCCGTCGAGACGAACGGCCTGACCGTCGACGGGCAGCCCCTCGACGGCGAGGTCCACCTCACCGCCGATCAGGGACCGGCCGACGGGGCCCGGATCGCGTACGGCGAACGGCGTCTGGTCGTACTCGTCCGCGAAGGAGTGTGGGGGGTACGCGACTTCGACCCGGCCTCCGCGGCACGGCGGGCGTTCCTCGGCATCGACGCCACGCCGTACGATCCGCGCTGGTCGGTGCCGGGACGTTTCACTCCCTACGCCGAGCATCGCACCGTACGGGTGGAGAACGCGGACGGACGGGAACGCGGGTTCGGCCTCGGCGGCGAGCTGTCCTTCACCCTCGACGGACAGGAACGGACGCTGCGGGTGGCGGTCGAGGGCGACGGCTCGCTGTGGGCCGTGTTCGCCGACGCCGACAGCGGGAACGGCAGCTACCGCTTCCGGTTCCTGCGCCCGGCCGCGCCCGACGCCGAGGGACGGACGACGGTCGACTTCAACCGCGCCCTGCTGCCGCCGTGCGCGTTCGCCGACCACTTCATCTGCCCGTTCCCGCCGCCGGGCAACACGCTGGACGTCGCGGTCGAGGCGGGGGAGCGCAAGCTGCTCTGAAGGCGGGGCCGGAGGGTGGTCATCTCGCCCGTACCGCACAGTTCGTTCAAAGGTTGACGGCCGAAAGGCGCCCTTGCGCCTACCGGTCGTTCGGCCGAATACTCCCCCTCAGCGCTTGTCAGGGGCACGGCGTGTTCGGAATCCGGACCGAGGCCCCCGACTGCGCCTCACGGGCCCCGACCCCACGCGGGCCCCCGACTTCCCCTGGGAGGGAACGACACGTGAGGATCAAGCGCACCACCCCCCGCAGTGGCATTACGAGACGGACTCGGCTGATCGCCGTATCCACCGGCCTCGTGGCCGCCGCAGCGATCGCGATCCCCAACGCGAGCGCGTCCGACGCAACTCCCTTCAGCACCACCCAGCTCAAGAGCGCCAGCGGCTCGGTGCTCAAGGCCGACGTCCCGGGCACCGCCTGGACCGTCGACAGCAAGACCAACCGTGTGGTCGTCACCGTCGACAGCACGGTCTCGAAGGCCGAGATCGCGAAGATCAAGGAGCAGGCGGGCACCAACGCCGACGCGCTCACGATCAAGCACACCTCGGGCAGGTTCCAGAAGTACATCTCGGGCGGCGACGCCATCTATGCGAGTAGCTGGCGCTGCTCCCTGGGCTTCAACGTCCAGGACAACAGCGGCAACTACTACTTCCTGACCGCCGGGCACTGCACCGACGGCGCCGGCACCTGGTGGTCGAACTCGGGTCACACGACCACGCTCGGCAGCACCGCCGGCTCCAGCTTCCCGACGAACGACTACGGCCTCGTCCGGTACACGAACTCGTCGGTCACCAAGTCGGGCACCGTGGGCAGCGTGGACATCACCAGCGCCGCCACGCCCTCCGTCAACACCACGGTCTACCGTCGCGGCTCCACGACCGGCATCCACAGCGGCCGCGTCACCGCGCTCAACGCGACGGTCAACTACGGTGGCGGCGACGTCGTCTACGGCATGATCCAGACCACGGTCTGCGCCGAGCCCGGCGACTCCGGCGGCCCGCTCTACTCGAACGGCGGCATCGCCTACGGTCTGACCTCCGGCGGCAGCGGCAACTGCAGCTCCGGCGGTACGACCTTCTTCCAGCCGGTCACCGAGGCGCTGAGCGCCTACGGGGTGCACGTCTTCTAGGACCCCGCAGGGCCGTTCGCGCGGCCCGGCCCCGGTCGGCAGAGGAGCCCCCGCACGCAACCGGCGTGCGGGGGCTCGCCCTCGTCCGGGCGCGGGGCTACCGTCGACACACAGGCAGTACTCCCCTGCGGTGCTGTACTGCGCCCACTTCGGACCCTGGGGGCCGGCATGGTGGAGGAGCTGGTGGTGGCGGGAGCGGCGTTCGCGTCCGCCGCGGCGGTGTACGTGATGGCGGCGGCGCGGGTCGTCAAGCAGTACGAACGGGGCGTGGTGTTCCGGCTGGGCAGGCTCCGGCCGGAGGTGCGCGGACCGGGGTTCACGATGGTCGTCCCGTTCGTGGACCAGCTGCGCAAGGTCAACATGCAGATCGTGACGATGCCCGTGCCGGCCCAGGAGGGCATCACCCGGGACAACGTCACCGTGCGCGTGGACGCCGTCGTCTACTTCAGGGTGACCGGCGCGGCCGAGGCGATCGTCCGGGTCGAGGACTACCGGTTCGCGGTCCTGCAGATGGCGCAGACCTCGCTGCGGTCCATCATCGGCAAGAGCGAGCTGGACGACCTGCTGTCCAACCGGGAGAAGCTCAACGAGGGTCTGGAGCTGATGATCGACAGCCCGGCCGTGGAGTGGGGCGTCACCATCGACCGGGTGGAGATCAAGGACGTGTCGCTGCCCGAGACCATGAAGCGGTCCATGGCCCGGCAGGCGGAGGCCGACCGTGAGCGGCGGGCCCGGGTCATCAACGCGGACGCCGAACTCCAGGCGTCGAAGAAGCTCGCCGAGGCCGCCGAGGTGATGTCCGAGCAGCCCGCCGCGCTGCAACTGCGGCTGCTCCAGACGGTGGTGGCGGTGGCCGCCGAGAAGAACTCGACGCTGGTGCTGCCGTTTCCGGTGGAGCTGCTGCGCTTCCTGGAGAAGGCACAGCAGCCGGTGCCACAGATGCCGCCCGTGGCACAGCAGCCGGTGCCACAAATGCCGCCCGTGGCGCAGCGGCCGGTGCCACAGATGCCGTCCATGGCACGGCAACCGGTGCAGGAGCAACTTCCGCCCGTCGAACACCCCGTGGATTCCGGTCCCCAGGGGGCGAATTCAGGACAGGACTAGACCTCACGATCCGGTAGAGGTTACTCGCGCGTAGTGTTTGCAGCGCGAATTCGCCCGGGGTGACCATGGGCGCTCGGGACATTGGGGGCGTACGGCCGCCTCCGCACGCGCGTCCTGAAGTCGACCTTGTGTGCTCCCTGTGGGATTCGGAAGAGTGGGCGCCCGTCAACCACCCTTCCGGTCCGTGAGGTCCCCACAACCTCCCGGGCCGACCCCCCACAGGAGGACGCGAGTTGAAGCACCGACGTATATCCGGGCGGCGGACGGCCGTGGCAGGCGCGGGTGTCGCCGCACTGGTCGCCGCGGGAGTCACCTTCCAGACTGCGAACGCCAGTGAGCCCGCGAAGCCCGCCGCGCCCCAGACGCTGTCGATCGCGGCGGCCGGAAAGCTCGCCTCGACGCTCGGCAAGGACCTCGGCGCCGACGCGGCGGGTACGTACTACGACGCAAAGACCCGCAACCTCGTGGTCAACGTGCTCGACGAGACCGCCGCCCAGCTGGTCGAGGCGGCCGGCGGCAGGGCGAGAGTCGTCGAGAACTCCCTCGCCGAGCTGAAGAGCGCCCGCGGCACCCTCAAGCAGGACGCGACCATCCCCGGCACTTCCTGGGCGACCGACCCGCGCACCAACAGGATCGTCGTCACCGCCGACCGCACGGTCTCGACGTCCGAGTGGGCCGAACTCGCCGAGGTGGTCGACGGACTCGGCTCCGTGGCCGAAGTCCGGCGCACGAAGGGGGAGTTCACACCCTTCGTCGCGGGCGGCGACGCGATCACCGGTTCGGGCGGGCGCTGCTCGCTGGGCTTCAACGTGGTCAAGGACGGCCAGCCGTACTTCATCACGGCCGGGCACTGCACCGAGGCCATCTCCAGCTGGTCGGACTCCGACGGCAACGTGATCGGCCAGAACGAGCAGTCCAGCTTCCCCGGCAACGACTACGGCCTGGTCAAGTACACCTCGGCCGTCGACCACCCGAGCGAGGTCGACCTCTACGACGGCTCCGCCCAGCAGATCACCGGCGCGGCCGAGGCCACCGTCGGCCAGCAGGTCACCCGCAGCGGCTCGACGACCCAGGTGCACAGCGGCACGGTCACCGGCCTGGACGCCACGGTGAACTACGGCAACGGCGACATCGTCAACGGCCTGATCCAGACCGACGTCTGCGCCGAGCCCGGTGACAGTGGCGGCTCGCTCTTCTCCGGCAGCAGCGCGATCGGCCTCACCTCGGGCGGCAGCGGCGACTGCACCGCGGGCGGCGAGACCTTCTTCCAGCCGGTCACCGAGGCCCTCGCGGCCTTCGGCGCCCAGATCGGCTGACGGACGCGGCCGGGCCGCCGCGCCCGGCCCGACGAGAAGCCCCGCCCCGGGTGAAGGGGCGGGGCTTCCGCCCGTCGTGGAGGCCGGCGCCCAGGCGGTCCGCGCCGGGCGATCCGCGCCCCGGTCGCGGTGTGTTTGCCCAGGTGGGACGGGGCTGGACCGACACCGCACACACATTCGAAAATTGGTCTATGGTGGGGGTGAGGTGATTGGGAACAGATGTTCGAGAGCCCGTCGGGGCTCACGAGTGCGGGAGGTGCGTGTGCCGGGTTTCACGCATCTGCACACCGTCTCCGGGTTCTCCCTGCGCTACGGAGCCGCACACCCGGAACGCCTTGCCGAGCGGGCCTCCGAGCGGGGCATGGACGCCCTCGCGCTCACCGACCGCGACACCCTCGCCGGCACGGTCCGCTTCGCCAAGGCCTGCGCACAGGCCGGCGTCCGCCCGCTGTTCGGCGTGGAGCTGGCGGTGGCGGAACCGGAGCCCGTACGCGGGGACGGACCCTCGCGGGGAGACGGTGCCGCGGGCGGGAAAAGGCGCCGTGCCCCCGTGCGCGGAGGCGCCTTCATCGACGAGTCGACACCCCGTGTCACCTTCCTCGCCCGGGACGGGGCCCGGGGCTGGTCCGACCTGTGCGGGATCATCACGGCGGCGCATGCGGGAGCGGGCGCGCCCCGGCTGCCCTGGGCCGACAACAAGGGAG
Organism: Streptomyces sp. NBC_00289; assembly: GCF_041435115.1. Classification (NCBI taxonomy): domain Bacteria; kingdom Bacillati; phylum Actinomycetota; class Actinomycetes; order Kitasatosporales; family Streptomycetaceae; genus Streptomyces; species Streptomyces sp. NBC_00289. Next base: position 7,886,889 of record NZ_CP108046.1, read on the forward strand.
ACGGCCTGACCGTCCTGCTCGGCCCCGACTCCGACGTCGGACGCGCGCTCGCCGCCGGGCGCCCCGACCGCGCCGCCGGACTCCTCGTCCCCTGGCGGGAGACGTACGGCGACGCCCTGCGCCTCGAAGCCGTCTGGCACGGCCGCCAGGGCACCGGCCCCGGTTCCCTGCGCCTGGCCGCCCGCACCGTGGGCTTCGCCGCCGAGCAGCGCGTCCGGCCCGTGCTCAGCAACGCCGTCCGGTACGCCGACCCCGGGGCGGGCCCGGTCGCCGACGTCCTGGACGCCGCCCGCCGGCTCGTGCCCGTCGACCCCGCCGGGGAACTGGACTCCGGCGAGGCCTGGCTCAAGGGCGCCGACGCCATGCTCCAGGTCGCGGAACGGGTCGTGGAGGCCGCGGGCTTCCGGCGCGACACCGCCCACCGTCTGCTGGAGCAGACCCGGGCGACGGCCGCCGAGTGCCTGGTCGACCCCGAGGACGACCTCGGCATCGGCACCGTCCACTTCCCCGAGCCGCACCTCGTCGGCGCCGGCCGCCGCACCGCCCAGCGGGCGCTCGCCTCACGGGCGGCGGCCGGCATGGTGCGGCGCGGCTACGACACCCGGCGTGCGTACTGGGAGCGGATGCACCGGGAGCTGGACATCATCGCCCACCACGGCTTCGCCTCCTACTTCCTGACCGTCGCCCAAGTGGTGGACGACGTACGGGAGATGGGCATCCGTGTCGCCGCGCGCGGCTCCGGAGCGGGGTCCCTGGTCAACCATCTCCTCGGTATCGCGCACGCCGATCCGGTCGAGCACGGGCTGCTGATGGAGCGCTTCCTGTCCAAGCGCCGTCAGGTCCTGCCCGACATCGACATCGACGTGGAGTCCGCGCGCCGGCTGGAGGTCTACCGCGCGATCATCGGCCGCTTCGGCACCGAGCGGGTGGCGACGGTCGCGATGCCGGAGACGTACCGCGTCCGGCATGCGATCCGTGACGTGGGCGCGGCCCTGTCCATGGACCCGGCCGACATCGACCGCATCGCCAAGTCCTTCCCGCACATCCGCGCCCGCGACGCCCGCGCGGCGCTGGCGGAACTGCCCGAACTCAGGTCACTGGCAGCGGAGTTCCGGCGGGAGGGCACGAAGCGCGGGAAGTTCTGGGAGCTGGTCGAGGCGCTCGACGCCCTCCCGCGCGGAGTCGCCATGCACCCCTGTGGGGTCCTGCTCTCCGACGCCGGCCTCCTCGCCCGTACGCCGGTGGTGCCGACCAGTGGCGAGGGGTTTCCCATGGCGCAGTTCGACAAGGACGACGTCGAGGACCTCGGGCTGCTCAAGCTCGACGTGCTCGGGGTGCGGATGCAGTCGGCGATGGCCCACGCGGTCGCGGAGACGGAGCGGGCGACGGGGGAGCGGGTCGACCTGGACGCGGTGGGTCCCGGTGACCCGGCGACGTACGAACTCATCCGTTCCACCGAGACGCTGGGCTGCTTCCAGATCGAGTCGCCGGGCCAGCGGGACCTGGTCGGGCGGCTCCAGCCGGCCACCTTCCACGACCTCGTCGTGGACATCTCCCTCTTCCGGCCCGGTCCGGTCGCCGCCGACATGGTGCGGCCGTTCATCGAGGCGCGGCACGGGCGGGCGCCCGTCAGGTACCCGCACCCGGATCTGGAGGCGCCGCTGAAGGAGACGTACGGGGTCGTCGTCTTCCACGAACAGATCATCGACATCGTCGACATCATGACCGGCTGCGGACGCGACGAGGCGGACCGGGTGCGGCGCGGACTGTCCGACGCGGAGTCGCAGGGGCGGATCCGGTTCTGGTTCGCGCAGCACGCGGCGGCGAACGGATACGACGCGGAAACCGTCCAGCGGACCTGGGAGATCATCGAGGCCTTCGGCTCGTACGGCTTCTGCAAGGCGCACGCGGTCGCCTTCGCCGTACCGACGTACCAGTCGGCGTGGCTCAAGGCGCACCACCCGGCCGCCTTCTACGCGGGGCTGCTCACGCACGACCCCGGGATGTATCCGAAGCGGCTGCTGCTGGCGGACGCGCGGCGGCGCGGGGTGCCGATCCTGCCGTTGGACGTGAACCGGTCCGCGGTCGCCCACCGTATCGAACTGGTGTCTGAATCAGGGGTCTGGGGGCTCCGGCTGGCCCTCTCCGACGTGCACGGCATCAGCGAGGCCGAGGCGGCGCGGATCGCCGACGGGCAGCCGTACGCCTCGCTGCTCGACTTCTGGGAGCGGGCCCGGCCCAGCCGCCCGCTGGCCGGGCGGCTCGCGCAGGTGGGCGCGCTGGACGCGTTCGGCGCCAACCGGCGTGACCTGCAACTGCACCTGACCGAGCTGCACCGGGGCGGCCGGGGTGCGGGCGGCGGCCAACTCCCGCTGTCCGGCGGGCGGGACACCGCACCGGCCGGGCTGCCCGACCTCTCCTCCGCGGAGCGGCTCAGCGCCGAGCTGGGCGTGCTGTCCATGGACGCCTCGCGCAATCTGATGGACGACCACCGGGAGTTCCTCGACGAGCTGGGCGTGCTGTCGGCGCGCAGGCTGCGCGAGGCGCGGCACGGCGAGACGGTCCTGGTCGCGGGCGCCAGGGCGGCCACCCAGACCCCGCCGATCCGGTCCGGCAAGCGGGTCATCTTCACCACCCTGGACGACGGCACCGGCCTGGTCGACCTCGCCTTCTTCGACGACTCCCACGACGCCTGCGCCCACACCGTCTTCCACTCCTGGCTGCTGCTGGTGCGCGGGGTGGTGCAGCGCCGCGGCCCGCGCAGCCTCAGCGTGGTCGGCGCGGCCGCCTGGAACCTCGCCGAACTGGTCGAACTGCGCGGCCGCGGCGGGCTCGACGTGGTGGCGGCGCGGCTGACGCGGGCGGCGGCGCCGGAGGAGGAGGCGGGCGCCGAGCACGACGGCGGGGGAGCGCGCCGGGCCCGGCTCGCCGGATCGGACGGGCGGCCCCCGCCGGCCGGCTCCGCCGCGCAGGACCCGATGGAGGCCGCCCGAGGCCGCAGCATCCGCCTGCCGACCGGATACGAGCTGCATCCGTGGGCGGATCTGCGCCCGGCGGGCGAAGAGCCCGCGAACGTCAGGAAGTTGTGGCACCAGAGCCCGGGGAGTGCGGGATGACCATCCTCTGCGTACGTTTTCAGCTGCCGTCGGCGAAGAAGGCCGCCCTGCCGGAACTGCTCGGCCTGATCGAGGAGTTCACCCCGGTCGTCGAGGCGCTGCCACCGGACGGGGCGCTGGCGGATCTGCGCGGCGCCGAACGGTACTTCGGGCGCGGCGCGGCCGAACTGGCCTCGGTGATCCGGGTGCGGGCGCTCGCGCTGCACGGGGTCGACTGTCTGCTCGGTGCCGGGCCCGGCCCGCTGCTGGCGCGGATGGCGCTGCGTGACGCCCGGCCCGGGGTGACGGGCGTGGTGCCCCAGGAGCCGGACCGGGTCGTGGAGTTCCTCGCCGGACGGCCCGTCGCCGCGCTGCCCGGCATCGGCGCCGAGTCCGCCCGCACGCTGTGCGCGTACGGCCTCGACACCCTCGGCCTGGTCGCGGCCGCCCCGCTGTCCACGCTGCAGCGCCTGGTCGGCGCGAAGGCGGGCCGTGAACTGCGCGAGAAGGCGAACGGCATCGACCGCGGCCGGGTGGTGCCGAACACCTGGGGGACCCACCTCCTTGCCGCCGAACGGCCCTTCACCCGGGACGAGGTGGAACCGGACCGGCACCGCCGCGCCCTTCTCTCGGCCACCGAGGAACTCGGCGCACGTCTCCGCGCCCTGGACAAGGTCTGCCGCACCCTGACCCTCACCGTGCGCTACGCCGACCTCCTCCGAACCGGCTCGAGCGGGGGCGCCCCCACCTCGACCGTCCGCAGTCGCACCCTCGAGGAGCCGACCGCGCACTCCGCGGCGCTGACGCGGGCGGCCTACGACATGTACGAGGCGCTCGGCCTCCAGCGGGACCGGGTCCGCGCGATCGTCGTGCGAGCCGAGGGGCTGAGCCCCGCCGAGCAGGCCTCCCACCAGCTCACCTTCGACCCCGTCGACGAGAAGGTGCGCCGGGTCGAGGAGGTGGCCGACCGCGCGCGGGCGAAGGTCGGGCCGAGGGCGGTGATGCCGGGAACGCTGGCGGCGTGAGTGCCCGTCCTCCGGCCTCAGTTGGCCCACGGCGGTGTGATCCGGGTGCCGTCCGCGAGCTCCGCCTCCAGGCCGATGGAGGTGGTGACCCAGGAGATGGCGGTCCGGTCGGCGGGGTTCTCGATTGCGACGGTCGCCCCGGGGTTGATGATCACCGTGTCGCCGGCGGCGAGGGGCGTGGTCTCGCCGTCGAGCGTGACCAGGAGCTCGCCGACGAGCAGATGGAAGATCTCCTCCCGGTTGACGGTGTGCGCGGGTGCCCTGGTCCCGGCGGGGATCTCGCCCCGCCAGGCGCACAGTTCCCTGCTTCCGGTGAGCGGGGTGGCGTACGAGACGAAGCGGACGCCGTGGATCTCGTGGGTGACGGCCTCGGACGAACGGACGACGGGCATGGGTGTGCCTCCTGGATCCTGCGGGTGACCGTGAAACAGATGGTCAAGCTGCTTGACTATATGCTCCTATGGTCAAGCTGCTTGACCGATCCGTCAAGGGTGTTTCAATGCAGTCGTGCAGAACTCCGAGGCCATGGCCCTGTCCGCCGCCCTGCTCGCCGTCGCCGGTGACCTCACGCAGCGCATCCACGACGGCGTGGTCGCCCGCGGCTTCGAGGGGGTGCGGCCGGCGCACGGCTTCGCCTTCGCCCGGCTCGCCCCCGACGGGGCGACGGCCACCGACCTCGCCGCCCATCTCGGGGTGACGAAGCAGGCCGCGAGCCAGCTGGTCGAGGAGATCGTGCGCAAGGGCTACGCCGAACGCCGGCCGCACCCCGAGGACGCGCGGGCCCGGCTGGTCGTGCTGACCGAACAGGGGTGGGCATGCACTCGGGCGGCCGAGGCGGCCGCGGCGGAAGCCGTGCGGGAGTGGGTCGAGTTGCTCGGCGAGGGTGAAGTGCGGGTGTTGTGCCAACAATTGGGGCGCATCGCACCCTATGGTCCCATCAGGCCTGCCTGGTGACGGTTCATCAGTGATTGACCGGCCCGATCGAGGGCCGTTCGCGGTCGTCGCTGGTCAGCACCGGTTATCACTGGAAGTTTTTACTGACGCGTAACTTCACACTTCTGCTACTCATCCGTAACTTGACGAGTGAACAGCATTCCTCGTGATCCGGATCACAGGGCGTAAGGCCGTCGCACCTCCCTTGAGCCGCAAGGAGATCACACGATGCTGCCCTGGAAACGAGCGCTCAGACCCCTCGCCGCCCTGCTGCTGACCGCAGCGGTCGCCGTGGTCCCCGCCGCCACCGCCCACGCCACCACCGCCACCGCCACCAGCACCGGCAGCGGTTGGAACGACTACTCCTGCAAGCCGTCCACCGCCCACCCCCGCCCCGTCGTCCTCGTTCACGGCACGTTCGCGAACTCCGTCGACAACTGGCTGGTCCTCGCGCCGTACCTGAAGGACCGCGGGTACTGCGTCTTCTCGTTCGACTACGGCCAACTCCCCGGCGTGCCCCTCTTCTACGGCCTCGGCCCCATCGACAAGTCGGCCGAGCAGCTCAAGACCTTCGTCGACAAGGTGCTCACCGCCACCGGCACCGCCGAGACCGACCTCGTCGGCCACTCGCAGGGCGGCATGATGCCCCGCTACTACCTGAAGTTCCTCGGCGGAGCCGCCAAGGTGAACGCCCTCGTCGGCATCGCGCCCGACAACCACGGCACCACTCTGTCCGGCCTCACCAAACTGCTGCCGTACTTCCCCGGCGCCGAGGACCTGCTCTCCACCGCCACTCCCGCCCTCGCCGACCAGGTCGCGGGCTCCGCCTTCCTCACCAAACTCAACGAGGGCGGCGACACCGTGCCCGGCGTGCACTACACGGTCCTCGCCACGAAGTACGACGAGGTCGTCACGCCGTACCGGAGCCAGTTCCTCAGCGGGTCCGACGTGCGCAACGTCCTGCTGCAGGACCTGTGCCCGCTCGACCTCTCCGAGCACGCCGCGATCGGACTGTTCGACCGGATCGCCTACCACGAGGTGGTCAACGCGCTCGACCCGGCGCACGCCACCGCCACCACCTGCGCGTCGGTCTTCGACTGACGCGCGCCGGGGCCTGACCGACCTGAGCCGCCGGTCAGGCCCCGGAGTCCGCTCAGCGGCCGTGCCGCCCGCCGCTCACCGCGCGCCGGCGGACCGAGGCGAACAGCGCCGCGGCACCCAGCGCCAGGGCGGCCGCGCCGCCGACGGCGAGGTACGGCGTGCTGCCGTCACCGCCGGTCTCGGCGAGGTTCCGCGAGGCCCCGGCCGCCGCGGGCTCGTTGGCGGCGGCCGTCTCCGCGGCCGGCTCGGCCTCCGTGGTCCTGTCCGCCGCCGTGGTCGGCTCGGCCGAGGTACTGGCGTCGTCGTCGCCGTGACCGTGATGCTCGACCGTCGACTTGTCCGCACCGTCCTCGATCTGCTCCTCGGAAGGCGCGGAGGCGGTCGGAGCCGACGGCGCGCCGCCTCCCGCGCCGCTGCCTCCGGCGTCGCCGTCACCGTCTCCGGTGCCGCCGCCTCCCGCGTCGCCGCTCCCGCCGAAGGAGACGTCCGAGCAGGAGTAGAACGCCTCCGGGCTGTCCGACCGCTGCCAGATCGCATACAGGACCTGCCGGCCGGTGCGCTCGGGCAGACTGCCGGAGAACGTGTAGAAACCGCCCGAGGCGACCGGGTCGGTGGCCGTCGCCACCGGGTGGTCCAGATCGAGGTCGGCCCAGGCCAGCGGCTTCGCCGGGTCGTAACCCGCCTTCGTGACGTACACCTTGAAGGTGCCCTTGTGCGGGGCGGTGACGCGGTACTTGAAGGTGTACGAGCCGCTCCGCACGCCGGTCGCGGGCCAGTCGGCGCGGGCCAGGTCGAGCCCCTTGAACTCGTCGTTGCCCGCACTGCACAGGCTGCCGTCCGGGATCAGCGCCTGGTGCCGCCCGTTCGCGTCACCGATGCGGATGCCGTTCCAGTCGTAGAGCGCCTGGGTTCCGCCGGCCGCCACCGCCGCCTCGCACGCGGCCGACTTCGGGCTCTCGGGGCCCTCGGCGTAACACTGCGCGACCCGGCTGACCGGGTCACCCATCGACCCGTGCGCGGACGCCGGCGCGGCGGTCAGCGCGGTCAGGGCGAGCGGGGCGATGCCGACTGCGGCGACGCCGGCGAGCCTGCGGCGTGCGGGCATGGGAGATCTCCTCGGAACCGGTGCTGGGTGTACCGGAACCAAGAAACCGTGAAAACGCCTGCTCGGGGAGGTCCGTGGCGATCTTTAGGGTCGTCTTAAGGCGGTGCTCAGGCTGCGATCAGGTAGGTACCGTGCGGGACATGACCGACGAGGAGATCCGGCCGGCCGTCGCCGCCGACGTGCCGGCGGTGAAGGCCGTGACCGACGCCGCCTACAGCCCCTACATCCCGCGGATCGGGCTCGTGCCGCAGCCCATGCGGGCGCACCACGAGGCGAACGTGGCCGCGGGGAAGGTCTTCGTGACCGGCGATCCCGTGCTCGGGCTCGTCGTGGTCGAGGCGCACGAGGATCATCTGTTCCTCGACAGCATCGCCGTCCACCCCGACGCGCACGGCAGGGGTGTGGGACGGCGACTGCTGCACTTCGTGGACGCACACGCGCGTGCCCTGGGACTGCGCGAGGTCAGGCTCTACACGAACGTGTTGATGTGGGAGAACCAGCGGATCTACCCCAGGTACGGGTACGAACTCGTGGAACGGCGGACAGACGGGCCCTACGACCGCGTCCACTACCGCAAGCGGCTGAGCTGAGCGACGCGGTCAGCCATCCGGCCACCACGTGCGTGCGATGTCCTTGCGGACCTCCGGGCGCTGCTCAGGACGCTCTTCGGCCTCCTCACGGACCCGGCGGGCGTCCGACTTCCTCAGGGGCCTCTGCACGGTCACACGGCGCATGGCTGCCTCCTTTAGCGTCCACCGGGTTCCGCGTTCTCACGGAGGTAGACCCTTTCGGGGAGAGTTCCTCATCGGCGCCGGTCTGTCAGTGGCGGCTGTCACGTTTGACTGTCAGTGGCGGGTGTCACGCTTGGCCCATGACGACGAGTGACGAAGCGGAACCCGCCACGGCGGCCGAGGACTGGGACTCGCGGGCCGCCTCCTTCGACGAGGAGCCGGACCACGGACTGCGGGACACCGGGGTGCGCCGGGCCTGGGCCGACCGGCTCCGCGGCTGGCTGCCCGCGGCCGCCTCGGACGTCCTCGATCTCGGCTGCGGCACCGGCAGCCTGTCGCTGCTCGCGGCCGAACAGGGACACCGCGTCACCGGCGTGGACAGCTCGCCCGCCATGGTGGACCTGGCCCGCGCGAAGCTCGCCGGCCGTGACGCGGCGTTCCTGGTCGGTGACGCCGCGATGCCGCCGGTGGGGGAGCAGCGCTTCGACGTGGTCCTCGTGCGCCATGTGCTGTGGACGCTGCCCGATCCGGGCCGGGCCCTTCGGCACTGGCGGGAGCTGCTGCGCCCCGGCGGGCGGTTCGTGCTGGTCGAGGGCGTGTGGGGGACGATCGGCCCGGTCGGCATACCGGCCGACCGGCTCACCCGGCTGCTCGCGCCCCTCGCGGGGGACGTGCGCCTGGAGGGCCTGTCGGACGACGCCCTGCTGTGGGGCAGGCAGGTGACGGACGAGCGGTACGCGGTGGTGGCGGTGACGGCGCGGTCGTGAACGCGGGCCGAGCCGGGCGGGCTCTGGGGCCGGGCGGCGCCGCGAGACCGCCCGGGCTCTGGCGCCTCCCGGTCTCCTCGGCCATGTCCTAGGCGAGCAGCGCGGCGAAGCCGTCGCCGCGGGCCAGTGCCTCGACTTCGTCGAGTGCGGCCGTCGCGGCGGCCGCCGCCGGTGGGTCCGACTCCGCCAGCCCGCTGTCGGCGAACTCGTCCTCGTCCAGGCGCCGTACGTCCCCGCCGTCGGCGGAGCGCCACAGGTCCAGGTCGAGATCCTCGACGACGAGTTCGGTTCCGGTGCGGACGGCCGGGCGGGTGATGTCGCAGTACCAGCCCTTCAGCGTGCCGGCGCTGTCACGGACCTCCTTCACCGCGTACCACCGGTCGCGCCAGTAGTACTCGGTGAAGACGTCGCCGGGTTCGAAACGCACGAAGCCGAAGTCGCGGACGCCCTCGCCCGCCCAGGGTGCCCGCACGACGACGCGGGTGCCGTCGTCGGCGAGCAGTTCGGCCCCGTAACGGATCTTCGTACGGCCCGCCTTGACGAGCCGGACGTCCACCCGGGTGGTTCCCTCAGCCGAGTTCGCGGACACAACGCACCTCCGTCGCACAGATCTCGTATCCGAACCACTTGTTGATCGCCAGCATCGGCTCGTTTCCCGCGTCGTTGCCCGTGAACGCCTCCGTGAACCCGGCGGCACGGGCGCGGTGCAGCGAGTCGTTCTTGGCGAGCTTGGCCAGGCCCCGGCCGCGGAAGGCGCGGGCGGTGCCGGTCATCACGGTGCCGTAGCGGGTACCGCCGTCCGTGCGGGCCGCGCTGAAGGCGGCGGGACGCCCGTCGACGACCGCGACCGAGGTCAGTTCGAGGCTGAGCAGCGGATGGCGCCAGGTCTCCTCGAGCCAGGCCTCGTAGTCCGTGAACTCCTTGGTGATGTCGCTCGGTTCGTCCGCCATCGTCTGCGCGTCGAGCGCGAACAGCGGCCGTGGATCGTCGGCGAAGTCGGCGGCCGTGCGCAGTTCGACACCCGGCGGCGGGTCCGCGAGCGGCGGCAGCGTGCCGTCGGCCAGGTCCAGCCGCAGGAAGTGCGCCGAGCGGCTCGCCGTGTAACCGTGCCGTTCGGCGAAGGCGTGGTTGGCGGGCTCGTCCAGGACCCAGCTGAACAACCTGGTCGCGCCCAGGCCGGCCAGGTACTCCTCGGCGGTGCGGGCCAGCAGCGAGCCGGCCCCGCGCCGGGTGCGCTCGGGGTGCACGTACACGTTGACGTAACCCTGGCCGGGCTCCGGGCTGTCGTGGACCATGCCGACCTGGGCGGTGCCGATCACCTCGCCGTCCTCCTCCGCCACCAGGGGGCGGAAACGGGAGGCGGGGTGGGCGTGGTCGAGGTCGTAGATCACGGAGTCCGTGGTGAACAGAACGAAGGGGAGCGCCAGCCTCCGGACCCGGGCGAAGCCCTCCACGTCGGCTCGTGCTCCGGGGCGCAGGTCGCGCACGATCACTGTCATGTGGGCGCACGCTACGGGGGAGATGAGCCGGGGTGCCTCTCATTTTCCGGCGGGTGGGCGACAATCACTCCGTGACCTTGAAGATCCGTATCGACGACAGTGCCCCGCCGTTCGAGCAGGTGCGTGCGCAGATCTCCGGACAGGCGCGGTCGGGAGCGCTGCCGGTGGGCTACCGGCTGCCGACCGTGCGCGGGCTGGCCGAGTCGCTCGGACTCGCCGCGAACACGGTCGCCAAGGCCTACCGCGCACTGGAGACGGACGGGGTGATCGAGACGCGGGGGCGCAACGGAACGTTCGTCGCCGCGGCGGGCCCGGCCGCGGAGCGCGAGGCGGCGTCGGCCGCGCAGGCGTACGCGGAGCGGGTACGCCGGCTCGGGCTGAAGGAGGACGCGGCACTGGCCGCGGTGCGGGACGCCCTGCGGGCGGCCTTCGAGCAGGGGTGACGCCGGCGGGTACGACACTGCCCCCGGACGGCCGTCGTCGCCGTCACCGTCGCGGCAGGGTGCGGGCGGGCGTCATGGGGTGCGGGTCGTTCTGAGGCCCGTCGCGTCGGCCGTTCTCGCGAAGGTCACCGCGTCCTGGACCGCGGCCGCGTTCGGGTCGTTGTTGAAGTACGCGTACACGTCGTCCCCGGCCCGCCAGGTGTCCGCGATCCGCTGGGCCCAGGTCTTCAGGGCCTGCCGGCCGTAGTGCGGCCACGCCCGGGCGCGGCCCTGGTGGAAGCGGACGTACCCCCAGTCGGTGGTCCGCCACAGCGGTGTCGCCGGGCGCGCGCGCATGTCGGCCCAGCACAGGGCGGCGCCACGGCTCTCCAGCACCTCGCGGACCTCGGACGTCCACCACGTGCTGTGCCGCGGTTCCACCGCGATCCGGGTGCCGGCCGGGAAGCAGGCCAGGCAGGCGTCCAGCAGTCCCGCGTCGGCGCGCAGGGTCGGCGGCAGCTGCAGGAGCACCGGCCCCAGCCGGTCACCGAGCCCTTCCGCGCGGCTCATCAGCCGGTGCACCGGTTCCTCCGGCTCCCGCAGCCGCTTGATGTGGGTCAGATAGCGGCTGGCCTTGACGGCGACCACGAAGTCCGGCGGGGTCCGCTCCCGCCAGGCCTCGAAGGTCTCGCGGGAGGGCAACCGGTAGAAGGCGTTGTTGACCTCGACCGTGGCGAAGCGCCGGGCGTACTCCTCCAGCCACAGGCGGGTGGGACATCCGTCGGGGTAGAGGACGTCCCGCCAGTCCTTGTACTGCCACCCCGAGGTGCCGACGAACAGGGTCATACGTCCATCAAAACACCCCGGGGCCCCCGCTACAGGTACAGCCCCGCGTCCGCACCCTCCCGGGGCTCCGGCAGCGAGGTCGGGGACGTGCCCCGGCGCAGTGCGTACAGCTCGGCCAGGGAGTTGCCCTCGCGGCCCACGCCCTCCTCCGTGCCGAGCCAGGTGACCGCCTCCCGGCGGGTGAGCGCGCCCACCTCGATCCGGGCCAGACAGCGGCCGGGGCGGACGACGGCGGGATGCAGCCGCTCCAGGTCCTCGTTGGTCGTGACGGCCACCAGCACGTTGCGGCCCTGCCCCAGCAGCCCGTCCGTGAGGTTCAGCAGCCGGGAGAGGGCCTGGCCCGCCGTGTGCTTGGCCTCCCCGCGGATCAGTTCGTCGCAGTCCTCCAGCAACAGCAGCCGCCAGCGGCCCTTGCCCGCCGCGTCCTCCTCGCCGATCGCGATGTCCATCAGATAGCCGACGTCGGAGAACAGCCGCTCCGGGTCCAGCACGCAGTCCACCTGGCACCAGTCCCGCCAGGAGCGCGCCAGCGTCCTCAGCGCCGAGGTCTTGCCGGTGCCGGGCGGACCGTGCAGGAGCAGCAGACGGCCCGCGATGTCCTCCGGGGTCGTCTTCATCAGGCGGTCCATCGCGTCCGCCACCGGCGCGGTGTAGTTGGGGCGGATCTCGTCCCAGGTGCCGGCCGAGATCTGCCGGGTGGTGCGGTGCGGGCCGCGCCTCGGGGACACGTACCAGAACCCCATCGTGACGTTCTCCGGCTGGGGTTCGGGCTCGTCGGCCGCGCCGTCCGTGGCCTGGTCGAGGATCTTGGCGGCCAGCTCGGCGGTGGTCGCCGTCACCGTGACGTCGGCGCCCCGGTTCCAGCGCGAGATCAGTACGGTCCAGCCGTCGCCCTCCGCCAGCGTCGCGCTGCGGTCGTCGTCGCGGGCGATACGCAGCACCTGGGCGTTCGGCGGCAGCAGCGTGGCCCCGGACCGCACACGGTCGATGTTGGCCGCGTGCGAGTACGGCTGCTCGCCCGTCGCGAAACGGCCCAGGAACAGCGCGTCGACGACGTCGGACGGGGAGTCGCTGTCGTCGACGTTGAGCCGGATCGGCAGCGCGTCGTATGGGTTCGCAGACATGCCGCCATGATCCGGCACGGGAACGCCGTGTGCATCCGCTTTCCCGAGTGCGCCGCTCGCGTCGGCCGCGTCGCGGACTCCGCGGTCCGACGCCGCGGACCGGTCGGGAGCGACCCCGGCCGGTCCGCGGCAGCCGCGTCCCGTCAGCGGCGACTCGTCGCGCCGGTCGCCCTCCGGCCCGCCTGCCGTGTCCTGCGGAGCACGGCGTACCCCTTGGTGAGCGTGCGGTCCCGGGCGAACGTCCGGGCGATCGCGCGCCCTTCGAGCAGCCGCTCGAACTCCGCGATGCCCGTGCCGCGCCGCACGGTCACCCGCCGCAGGGCGTACGGTCCCTGCCGGCGCCGCGCCAGAGCGTTGCCGACGGCGAGTGCCTGGGCGTACCCCGTCTCGCGCACCGCCTGCCGGACCCGGCGGCTGGAGTAGCCGTAGGGGTAGGCGAACGAGGCCGGTACGGCGCCCAGTCGGTCCGCGACGATCTCCCTGCACAGGATCAGCTCGGACCGCAGCCGGTCGGCGCCGAGCAGGTCGAGCTGCGGATGGGTGTGGCTGTGCCCGCCGATCTCGACGCCCGCTGCGGCGAGTTCGCGGGCCTGGTCCCAGTCGAGCATCGTGTCCAGCCCGCCGCCGGTGTCGTGCGCGCCCCGCAGCCAGCCCGTGGTCACGAACAGGGTGGCCGCGAAACCGTGCTTGACGAGGGCGGGAAGGGCGTGCCGGTGCACGCCCTCGTAGCCGTCGTCGAAGGTGATCAGGACCGGCCGCTCGGGCAGCGGACGACCCGAGCGCCAGGCGGCGGCCAGCGTGGCCGTGTCGACCGGTGTGCGGCTCGACTCCGCGATCAGCGCCATCTGTCGCGCGAAGGCGTCCGGGGTCACCGACAGCTCGCGCGTGGCGTCGTTCGGGTCGGTCGCGACCGAGTGGTACATGAGGATCGGCACCGGTGCCTCACTCATGCGGCGCCCTCCTCGATCGGCGTCGCCGCGAAGGTGACGTTGCCCCGGCGCGCCCGGACGCTGCCGACCAGGTAGCCGCCCGCCGCCGTGAGCACTCCGGCGACGATGGCGCCGGCCCGGCCCGCACCGCCGGGGCGGGCCAGCAGGGCGTCTCCCAGCCCTCGGGCCACGCCGGCCGGCAGGACCCGGGTGGTGTAGCGGCGTTCCGTCTCAAGTCCCTTGCCGGTACCGACACTTCGCGCCACCAGCGCCTTGGACAGACCTTCCGCGTAGCTGCGCGTGCGGAAGTACCCGAAGCGCTCGCGTGCCGCCGGTACCCGGTGATGGATCACCGCCCGGTCGTCAATCAGCAGGACCGCGTCGGGTCTGACGCGGCTCAGGCGGATGCACAGCTCCGTCTCCTCGCAGCCCAGCGGGCGTTTGTCGCCGTCGCGTCCGATGCCGGTCGCGAAGCCGCCCGCCGCGTCGAACGCCGTACGGCGGAACGACGCGTTGCCGCCGAGGACGTTGCGGACGCGGGCCCGGCCTCGCGGCAGGCCCCGGTACGTGCAGCCCACCACCCAGTCGAACTCCTCGGGGAACCAGGCGGGCCGACGGCCCGACGCCCAGATCGGCAGCGTCCGCCCGCCCACGGCCATGACCCGCGGATCGGCGAATCCCGCGGCGAGGTGCCGCAGCCAGTCGCGTTCGGCCACGGCGTCGTCGTCGAGGAAGGCCACCACGGCACCGCGCGAGGCGGCGATCCCGGTGTTGCGGCCCGCGGACAGGCCGCGGACGCCCGCGTTGGCGAGCACCCGCACCTCGTCGACTTCCTTGAACTCCCTGGCCAGCCGGTCCAGGAGGACCGAGTTGTGGTCGACGACCAGCAGGGTCTCCACGGCCGGCCGGGACTGCGCCCGCACCGAGGAGACCGCCGCGAGGATGTCCTCCCAGCGGTCCTCGGTGTACGCGCAGATCACGACGGAGATGTCGGGATCGCTCAAGACAGCTCTCCCCGGACCGAGTCGAGCATCGGCGAGCGCTGTTCCCGGCGGCGCAGGGCCCGCCGGTTGGAGCGCTCCCCGAGGATGACGCGGAGCACTCTGAACCCGTCGCGCACGGCGCGCAGATTGCTGGTGCCGTGGATGCGGAGGTACTCGTGGCTGGGTATCTCCTGCACCTTCAGCCCGGCCTTGACCACCCGGATGTTCATCAGGGTCTCGACCTCGAAGCCGGTGCAGTCGAGGTCGATGTCGTCGAGGCAGTGCCGCCAGAACGCGTTGTAGCCGTAGCACAGGTCGGTGTAGCGGGCGCCGAACTTGCGGTTGACGACCGCGCACAACGCCCAGTTGCCGAGTTTGCGGATGGGCGTCATGTCGTCGGTGCCGCCCCCGTTGGCGAAGCGGGACCCCTTGGCGAAGTCCGCGCCCGAGACGAGGGCGGAGACGTACGACACGATCTCGTTGCCGTCGGCCGAGCCGTCCGCGTCGATCATCACGATGATGTCGCCGGTGCACGCCTCGAACCCGCTGATCAGCGCGTCCCCCTTGCCTTTGCCGCGCTGTTCGACGACCTTGACCGCGGGCCACAGTTCGCGGGCCACGTCGACGGTGTCGTCGGTGGAGTTGCCGTCCACCAGGACCACTTCGTGTATCCAGTCCGGAAGGGTCTTGAAGACGTAGGGAAGATTCTCCGCCTCGTTCATGGCGGGAATCACCACACTCACCGGTGGCGCGATGGCCAGGTGAGAGGAGACGGGCCGGTACTTGGCGGCCATGGACGGTTCCTGTCCCGTGGTCGCCGGCTGCAGAACTGAGCTCATGAGTCTGATCCCTCTCGTCCGGTGGACCGCCCGCCCCTGGGCGGTCCGGGTTTGCCCGGTTCGAAAGGGGGGTTCTCACCCGGGCATGACGGACGGATCTCCGTACGACGCCGGGTGAGCTGGCAAAACTGACCGCCTGCCGGAAAACGGCAGCCGGTCTCGCGGCACGACTCGATCACCAGTGCGGTCACCGAGCACGGCACCCCCCTACCGCGCCCCGCGCCGGATTCCATCGCGGTCCTGAGCCCTCCCCTGGAGCCGCTTGATGACGGACCGATGCGGGTGAGATGTACGACGGTATTGATGATTGAGCATGTATGGCAAGGCCTGGAACGAGGTCTCACGTTTTTGTTGGTTTGACCGTTACAGCACGGTGATTGATCACGTGTTGACCGGATTTGGCCCATCCGTTTGCAAGGGCTGTTCGTTGAAGCGCCGAACGCGCATATGCCCCGGAATCGAGGGTGCCCCAGCGCCCCGAAAAGACCCGCGAATTGTAGGAAGGTCTTGAAAGTCTTGGCATGGACACTTCCATTCAACACGCGTAGTTGCTACGACGGTTGTGGCAGAGATCCTGCTAAAGGGAGGTTCCATGAGACGTTCCCGACTTGCCGCATACGTCAGCTCACTCCTCCTCGCCGCCGGCATCGCCCTCACCGGGGCAACCACGGCTCAGGCGTCCCAACTCGCCGCCACGGGCGGCTATGTGGCGCTTGGCGACTCCTACTCCTCCGGGGTCGGAGCGGGCAGCTACATCAGCTCCAGCGGCGACTGCAAGCGCAGCACGAAGGCCCATCCCTACCTCTGGGCCGCCGCCCACTCACCCTCGTCGTTCGACTTCACCGCCTGCTCGGGCGCCCGAACGGGTGATGTTCTCGCCAACCAGCTCACCCCGCTCAGCACCGCCACCGCCCTCGTCTCCGTCAGCGTGGGTGGCAACGACGCAGGTTTCGCCGACGTCATGACGACCTGTGTGCTCCAGTCCGACAGCTCCTGCCTGTCCCGGATCGCCACCGCCAGGGCGTACGTCGACTCGACGCTCCCCGGCAAGCTCGACAGCGTCTACACGGCGATCCGCACCAAGGCACCGAACGCCCGTGTCGTCGTCATCGGCTACCCCCGCTTCTACAAGCTCGGCACCACCTGCCTCGGCCTCTCCGAGACCAAGCGGAAGGCGATCAACGAGGCCGCCGACTACCTCGACACCGCCATCGCCCGGCGGGCCGCCGGCTACGGCTTCGCCTTCGGCGACGTCCGTACCGGCTTCACCGGACACGAGATCTGCTCCGGCGACTCCTGGCTGCACAGCCTCAACTGGCTCAACGTCGGGGAGTCGTACCACCCGACCGCGGGCGGCCAGTCAGGCGGCTATCTGTCGGCCCTGAACAGCGCGGCCTGATTCCCTACGGACTGACCGAAACGGAAACAGAGGGGGAGGCCCCGCCCGTCGGGGTCTCCGCCACACAGGTGACGGAGAACGACACCGGGTTGGACGTCGTGCGCACCGGATCACGCACCTCGACGCTGATCGCGTTCTCGACCGTCCCGCTCTCGTCGTACGTCGTCACGAACGCCCGGTCCTGCCGGGTCCGCCCGCCACCCTCGGGGAACGAGAGCGTCTTCCAACCGGAATCCACGATGTGCCCGTCCCGCGACACCCAGCGGTAGCTCACCCGCGCCGGCAGCCGGCCGACCGTGAGGGTCGCCGTGAACGCCGGCGCCTCGCCGCTCGGCGGCGGGCAACTCCCGGAGTACTCGGTGTGCGCGCCGGTCAGTGTGACCTGGACGGTCTGGGCCGCGGGCGCGCTCGACGGGCTGCCGCTCCGGCTGGGAGAAGGCGCCGGAGCATCGCCCTCCGAGCTGCTGCTCCCCGTCGTGGGAGTCGAACTCGCGCCCACACTCGTGCTGTTGGTCGCACGCCCCTCCTGTCCGTCGCCGTCGCGGTTGAGCAGGGCGTACGTCAGTCCGGCGATCGCCAGCGCGAGCGCGGCGAGGCCGGCGACGAGCACGACAGCCGCACGCCGGTTGCGGTCCGGCCGGGGCGTCGCCGCGGTCGGGCCGCCGGAAACGGGCCCTCGCGCGGCCGTCGTCGGGGGCAGTGGCGGGGGCGCCGACGACCAGTCCTCGGGCCGGCCGGCGACCGTCGGCGCGTACGGGGCCGCCCGCAGCGCGTCCGCCCGGGGCGAGCCGCCCGCGCCGACGACCCGCAGATCGCGCTCGGCCACCTCGGCCGGCAGCCGCTCGGCGGGGTCCTTGCGCAGCAGCCCCTCGATGACGGGAAGCAGCGGCCCGGCCCGTCGCGCGGGCGGCAGTTCCTCGTCGACGATCGCCCGCAGGGTGCTGAGCGGGGTGTCCTGGCGGAACGGGGAGTTGCCCTCGACCGCCGCGTACAGCAGCACTCCGAGCGACCAGAGGTCGGACTCGGGGCCGGGCGTGCGGCCCAGGGCCCGTTCCGGCGCGAGGAACTCGGGCGAGCCGATGACCTCGCCGGTCATGGTCAGTGCCGAACTGCCCTCGACCGTCGCGATCCCGAAGTCGGTGAGCACCACCCGGCCGTCGTTCGACAGCAGGACGTTGGCCGGCTTCACGTCCCGGTGCAGCACCCCGGCCGCGTGGGCGGCGCGCAGCGCGGCCAGCACCTCGGCACCGATGTGGGCGGCGCGCTGCGGCCCGAGCGGGCCCTCGGCCTCGAGCGCGTCGGCCAGGGACACGCCACGGACCAGCTCCATCACGATCCAGGGGCGGCCGTCCTGGGTGGCCACGTCGTACACGGTGACCACGTTGCGGTTGGCGACCCGGGCCGCCGCCCACGCCTCGCGCTCCAACCGGGCGTACATCCGCTCCACCTCGGAGTCCGGCAGCCCGGCGGGCGCGCGCACCTCCTTGACGGCGACCTCGCGGTGCAGCACCTCGTCGCGGGCGCGCCACACGGTTCCCATGCCGCCCTCGCCGAGCGGGGACAGGAGACGGTAGCGGCCGGCGATCAGACGTTCACTGCCCGGTTCCTCGGACACGGGCGTCCCCCCTTCGCATCCGTGTGTTTTCTCCACAAACGTAGCTCAGCCGAGTGCGGATGCCGCCCCCTTGAGCACCAGGGCGGCACCGAGGGTCACGACGACGAGCGCCGAGGCGAGGGGCGCGGTCCTGCGTACCACGACCGTCAGCGGACTCGTCGTCCAGCGCGGTCGCCGGTCCAGCACCCGGGTCACACCGGCCCCGAGCTTGACGACGGCGTAGCCGGCCGCGGTGAGTGTGAGGCCGAGACCGACGCCGAACGCGACGACGAGCAGCAGCCCGAACCAGGCCTGGCCGAGCGCCGCCGCGCCGACGAGCACCACGACGGCGGACGGACTGGGCACGAGTCCGCCGGCGAAGCCGAGGAGGAGCGTGCCGCGGAGGGTGGGGGCGGTGGCGTGCGTGTGGGTGAAGCCGCCGTGGGTGTGTTCGACGGTGTGGGGACCGTGGTGGCTGTGGGGCTCCTCGTGCTGGTGGGGGGCGTCGTGCGGGTGGTCGTGGCTGTGGTCGTGGTGGTCATGACCGTGGGTCGCGCCATGGGCGGGGTGCGTGTGGCCGGGTGCGCGGTCCGATGCGTGCTCGCCGGACGCGGAACGGCTGTGCGCGGCGACCAGAACCGGTGTGCGTTCGTGCTCGTGTTCGTGCTGGTGGTCGTGGTCGTGGTCGTGCGGGTGCTGGTGATCGTGCGCATGGTCGTGGTCGTGGTCGTGCGTGGGCTGCTGCCGGTGGGGGCGGTTGCGCCAGGCCCGTCGTAGGAGGGTGGTGCCCGCGCAGATGACCAGGACGCCGCTCGCGAGACCCAGCCACGCGATCACCGAGGGCGCGGCCGCCGAGCCGGCGGTGACCAGGAGACCCAGGGCGACCACGCCCAGGGTGTGAGTGACGGTCACCGAGGCGGCCAGTGGCAGGACGTCCTTCAGGCGGGCCCGGCCGCCCCGCGCGGTCGCTGTCGCGGCCATGAGGGTCTTGCCGTGGCCCGGGGCGAGCGCGTGCATGGCGCCGAGCGCCACGGCGATGAGCAGGGCGAGTGCGGCGAAGCCGGGGGTGAGGTCGTGGCGGGCCACCAGGGAGTTCAGGGCCCGGGTCCAGCGGTCGGCCCCGCGGGGCAGGACGGAGGCCGCGGGGGCGTCCTCCCGCTCCTCGGACAGGGCGGGACCGCCGGGACGCACCCGCAGCGACGCGGTCGCGGTGTCGGCCGGGGAGGAGAGCAACTCCTTGGGGTAGCTCGTCAGTTCGCGGGACACCGAGGTCTTCGGCACGTCCGACGCGGTGAGCGTCATACGGTCGCCGCGCGCGGTGATCTCGCGCCAGCCGGGACCGGTGGAGGCGCCCGCGCTGTGGAAGCCGAGGACGGCGGACTCGCCGGCGGGCAGCGCGGCGGTCAGCCGGCACTCCACACGGAGGGTGTTCAGCCCGGCCTGACCGGGCCGCACGCGCGCGTGGCTGGTGGCGACGGCGAGCGAGACCGTACGGCCGTCGACGGTGACCCTGCTGCCCTCGGCGGCCTTCGTGCACCGCTGCCGGGCCCACTCGGTCGTGCCGAGCCGTTTCAGCTCCGGCTCCGCCTGGGTCGCCGGGATCTCGGCGAGGTCCTCGACGTGGTCGACCCGCAGCCCACCGGGGGCGGCCACCAGGCCGTCGTAGCGGTTGACGGTGAAGTTCCCGAGGGGGTGCGCGCTCGCGGCCCCCGAGGGGAGCAGGGCGAGCGCGGCGGCGGCGGTGAGGACGGCCGCGCCGGAGGCGAGGCGGCGGGCCCTCACTTGGCGGCCTCCAGTGCCTTGCGGGCCGCGCGAGCGCCGAGCGGAGAGAAGCCGGGGTTCAGCTTCAGGGCCGCCCGCAGCGAGGTGCGGGCCTCCTTCGGGTGACCGGTGGCGCGTTCGATCATGCCGCGGTGGTAGAGGAAGGAGGCGTTGTGGTAGCCGGTGGCCGTGGCCCGGCGGGCGTAGGGCAGGGCCTCCGCGTCCCGGCCGTTGACGTGCAGGGCCCAGGCGAGCGCGTCCGCGGTGTGCACGGTGTGCCGGCGGGCCCACTCGGCGCGGGCCGCGCGCAGCGCGGACTTCCGGTCGCCGTGGTCGGCCGCGGCGAGCGCGGTGTCGAGGTCGGCGTTGACGCCGTTGGCGCGGGCGAGTGCCGTCCAGGCGTCGACCAGGGCGTACTGGTCCGCGGCCCTGGCCCGGTCGCCCTCGCCGCCGCGATCCTCGTACAGCTCGCCGAGTTCGACCAGCGGGCCGGGCAGGGGGAAGCGCGAGACGACGTCCTCCATGCCGGTGATCGCGCCGGCCCGGTCGCCGCTCGCGGCCTGGGCCCGGGCGCGGCCCTCCAGCGCGGGGAGGTAGTTCTCGTCGGCGGCCAGGGCGCGCGCGTAGTGGTTCAGGGCGGCCTTGTAGTCGCCCTGGTTCCAGGCGAGTTGCCCCAGGGCGGAGGCCACGTAGGAGATGTCGCCGGGGGCGGAGGCGGTGGTGAGGGCGTGCTCCAGGACGCGGCGGGCGGTGCCGACGTCGCCGCGCAGTTCCCGCACGTAGGCGTACCGGGTGAAGACCGGGATGCCCGGCCGCCTGGCGTCGGCGGTGTCCGCGGCCTTCGACGCGTCGCCGTAGCGGCCGAGTTCCACGAGGGCGTCGATACGGGAGCACAGGGCGCGTTCGCTGTAGGGGTTCTCGGCGAGGACCTGGTCGGCGTGGGCCAGGGCGCCCTTGAAGTCGTGCCGGGCCGCGGCGAGGGCGGCCTGTCCGGAGACGGCCTGCTCGTTGTCCGGCTTCAGGTCGAGGGAGCGCTTCAGGGCCTGCTCGGCCTGCGGGTAGCGGGAGGGGTCGCCCTTGGTGCGGGCCTGCTCGACGTAGGCGAGACCGAGCGTGGCCCACCCGCCGAAGTCCCTCGGCTGGGCCCGGAGATGGGCCTGCAGGGCGGCGATGCTCGCGTCGAGTCCGCCGCTGGACAGCAGCGCGGGGGAGACGGCGGCGGGCGCGGCCGCGACGGCGGAGGTCCCGCCGCCGTCCCGCGCGGCTCCGACCGCGAGGGAACCGGCGGTCAGGGCCACGGCCAACAAGGCCGCGCATCCGGCGAGTTGGGCAAAGCGCCAGCGCCTTCCGGCCGCCCCGACCCGCCGCACGGCGGCGACCCGCGGATCGCCGGACGCCGTGTCGGAGACCACGCCGGAAGCGGCGCCCGAAGCACCGGTCACCGCGTGACCGCCGCCACCGACACCACCATGGCCGTCACGATCACCGCCGTCACCGCCGTCACGGTCGTCGATGTCGGCACCGCCGTCACCGCCGGGACCAGTGTTGCTCTCGGTCCCGTCGTGACCGTCGGCCCGGTCGGCCCGGTCGGCCCCGTCGGCCCCGACGGGACC
This sequence comes from Streptomyces sp. NBC_00289, assembly GCF_041435115.1. NCBI lineage: Bacteria > Bacillati > Actinomycetota > Actinomycetes > Kitasatosporales > Streptomycetaceae > Streptomyces > Streptomyces sp. NBC_00289. The sequence goes on from NZ_CP108046.1 coordinate 7,908,655, forward strand.
GCCGTCACCGCCGTCACCGCCGTGAACACCGGCCGTGCCGGTGGCGGCGGCCGGGCCTGCGCCGCGCTCGCGCTCCGCCGGTGCGGTCGGCTCGTCGCCGGGTCCGCTCTCCGGTGCGCTGTCGTTCGTACGCGGGGCCATGCCCTCTCCTCGGTCGCCTGGGTGGATCAACCTGCTGGGTGGATACGGAAGATGTCGCGTGGGGCGGCGCGGCCCGCGCCGTGGGGGATGGGTTGGGTGCGGACCGCGCCGGTCTGTGGGGGTGGCGGGCGGCGGGGCGGGGGCGGGCCCGGTCGAGCCGAGTCGACGGGGCACCGCGGCCGCCCGGCCGCGTCGCCGGACTTCCCGCGGAGCGCTCAGTACGCCCGTCCGCGCATCCGGCGCCACCACATCAGGCCACCGCCGATCAGCAGGATGCCGACCGCGCCGGCGCCCGCGGAGGCGGCGATCAGCGGGGTGTCGGAGCTGCCGGAGACGCCGGCCGGCTGGAGCGCGTCGCCCAGCTGGTTGCGGACGTCGTTGCCACCGCTGGTGCCCTTGGCGAGCTTGCCGCGGGAACCCGCGGTCGGGTTGGCGAGGTACGGGAAGGAGTGACCGAACTTCTTGTCGTTCTTGTCCACCGCGTCGCCCAGGTCGTTCTTGGAGCCCACGAGCTCACCCTCGACCACCTGGAGCGAGGCGTCGATCACGTCGTCGGTGAGCCGACGGCCGTTCGGGAAGCCCGCGTTGTCGCCGTCGAGGACGCCCAGCCGCTTCGGCTTGGCGGTCGGCTCGATCGAGGTGTTGAGGCGCAGTTCCTCGGACGGGCGGACCTCCGGCGGCTGGTTGAGGCCCTTGACGCCCTTCAGGAACACGTCGACCAGGTCGTTGCGCGGCTCGGCGGGCGCCTTGATCTTGTAGATGCCCTCGATGAGCTTCGGCAGCTCGGGGTTGGTGACGTTCTTCAGGAACTGGGCGTCGTCCCACGGCGCGGACGCGTTGAACTTGTCCTTGTCCCCGATGGGGTTGACCACCTCGTTGACCAGCGGGTTGCCGAGGCGCGAGACCTGCGAGTAGTACCCCTGCGCGTTACGGCGCTGGGTGGTCGACCAGATGCCGACGACCGGCTGGTGCGACGACTCGGCGATCATGTCCGTCGGGACCTGCAGGGCTATCGAGTTGACGTTGTAGCCCTTGAGCGTGTCCCGGCCGACCTCGCTCAGGTTCCCGCCGTAGAGCAGGTCGAAGACGCGCAGGTCCAGGAAGAACGGGTCGTCGGCCTGGCCGGCGAAGGTCTGGGCGCCGCTGGTGAGCTTGTGGACAGCCTGCTTGCGCAGTTTGCTGTAGTCCGGCATCGACGCCTTGCCGACGTTCGACGGGGCGACCGGCACGTCGTCGGCGATCTTGGTCTGCGACATGACCTTCTGGTTGTGCAGCTTGATCAGGTCGACGTCGTAGGTCTGCGTGACGTTGAGGTCGGGGTCGTCCAGGCTGGTGACGGCGCCCGTGTTGTAGAGGAACGTCTTCTTGTTCTTCGTTTGGGTCTTGAAGGTGTAGCGGAAGAGCAGATCGCCCTGCGCGTCACCGTTGTTGTCGATGTGGAGGTCGTACTGCGCGTCGTCGGCGAACGTGAAGAAGTTCGGGCCGCCGGCCGGGTCCTCGAACGGGATCCAGTTCGCGATGATGGTCGTCGAGTCCGGGTGGTCCGGGCTGACGAACGCGTACACGTCGGTGTTGTCGTACTGGGGCTGCCCCGAGATCAGCGGGGCCTCCCGGTGACTGGAGGCGGAGGCCGCCCCCGGTTCCAGTGTGGCCACGCCGGCGGCTGCGAGCCCCCCGGCGGCCAGCGCACCACATACGAGGGTCGCGAAACTCCTGCGTCCCGCACCGCTCAAGAAAGTAGGTGTCATGCCGTCCGTCCTCAGTGCCAACTTGCCTGACGAACGCCATTCGGAGCGGCCGGCAGGGTGGATTGGTCGAATCCCAAACGTTCTTACGCAGCGTTTGAAAAGTTGTTTCATCGTCGGGGACCCGCGTTTTGGGCTCACTGATCCGTAACCCATCCGAAGGCACGCTCGCTGCGAATGCCTCACGTGACGGGACGGGCCGCGGGGCGGCCCGCTGAGAGGGGGAACGGGTGGAGGCGGACGAGCTGCTGGTGCTCGTGGCTGGTGGTGACCAGAAGGCGTTCGAGGAGCTGTACGGACTCGTGTCCGGGCCGGTGTTCGGCCTCGTGCGGCGCGTGGTGCGCGACCCGGCCCAGTCGGAGGAGGTGGCTCAGGAAGTGCTGCTCGAACTCTGGCGCTCCGCCGCGCGGTTCGACCCCGGACGAGGCAGCGCGTTGTCCTGGGTCCTCACGCTCGCCCACCGTCGGGCGGTCGACCGGGTGCGCAGTGCCCGCGCGGCCGGCGAGCGCGAGCAGCGCGAGGCCCGGCGGTCGCACCATCCCGCCTTCGACCAGGTCACCGAAGAGGTCGAGGCCGGCCTCGAACGCGAGTGGGTACGCCGCTGCCTGGACCGGCTCACCGCCCTCCAGCGCCAGTCGGTCACCCTCGCCTACTACGACGGCTACACCTACCGTGAAGTGGCCGAGCGGCTCTCTCTGCCGCTGGGCACGGTCAAGACCCGTATGCGCGACGGACTCACCCGGCTGCGCGAGTGCCTGGGAGGTGTCGCATGAGTCTGCGCGACCGCCTGTTCCGCCGCGAGGACATCCACTCCCTCGCCGCCCCGTACGCCCTCGACGCCCTGGAGTCCGCGGAGCGCGTCCGGTTCGAGAAACATCTCAAGAACTGCGACCGGTGCGGTGCCGAGGTGCGGGCCCTGTCCGAGGACGCCGTCCGGCTCGCCTGGTCGACCGCGGCGCCCGCGCCGGCCGCGATGCGCGACCGGGTGCTGGCCGCCGTACGCGCGACCCCGCAGGAGTCGCCCTCGCCGCACGCGGCACGGGCGCGGACACCGCAACTGCCGCCCCATGTCTGGGGCACGCAGCCGCCGCCGGCGCGCGCCCGGGCGTCCCAAAGGCGCCCCCTGTTCGTGCCGTTCGCCACCGCGACGGCCGCCGCGGCGCTCGTGGTCGCCTCGCTCTTCGCCGTCCAGGCCGACCGGACCCAGGACGAGCTGGACGCCCAGCAGGCCCAGTCCCGTGAGATAGCCCACGTCCTCGCGGCTCCCGACGCGCGGGCGGACACCGGCCAGGACGCCGGGGGCCGGAACATCGGGGTGATCGCCTCCGCATCGGAGGGGCGCGCGGTTGTCACCCTGAGCGGGTACGGCGCCCCACCGAGCGGACGGGTGCGCCAACTGTGGCTCATGCGCCCCGGCGCGCAACCACGCTCCCTGGGCCTCTTCGAGGACGACACGCCCCTCGTCGCGTCGGGTCTCACGAAGTCCGCGACGTCACTCGCTGTGACGGTCGAGCCCGACGGGGGATCAGCACAGCCCACTACGCAGCCGGTTGTCCAACTCGCCCTGAAATCGGTTGGATTCGGAGAGTAATCGTCAACCTCCTTGCTGGGAAGGTGAATCCTGTGACCGCGATACACGAGTGCCCCCGGGGGGCGATAGGGTTAACCTGCCCGGGCCGGGTGGACTCGTACGGGTGGGGAGTGACATGGAACAGATAGCAGTGAGCAGCAGGGCGAGGGTCCCTGCGATCACCTGCGGAAGCAGCGCGACCAGTTCGCGTCTCGACCGCCATCTCTCGGTGCTCGGGGGTCCCGCCATTCCGCAGCGGGAGACGCTCGAGGCGACCTCGCTGATGCGGGAGCTGACCGCGCGCGACACCGGGCGCAACCGCAGCGCCAGGGGCGCTCGGGTGCGGCGGGTCTCGCTCTTCGCGCCGCTGCGCCGGCTGAGCCGTTCGCTGTTCGGCGGACGCTGAGTCGTACCGGTGTTCCTCGGGGGTGACCTCGAGGGCCCGTGCTCGGGTCGCATCGCCGTCCCGGCGCGGTGCCGCGATGTCGCCGTCCGCCATCCCCACGGCCGCAGCGGCGTCCCGGCCCGCCTCCCGAGCGCGGGGAGGTTCCTTCCCCCGCTCGCGCTCCGCCCGCTCCGTCGTCCCGGCACGGCCCACCCACCCGCGTAACGCCGTGTCTCAGGCCCGGCGCGGGACGACGTCCCCCGGCATGGACGCCGGTGCGGCCCGGCCCGTGTTACCGCTCGCCCAGCGCGTACCGCCGGACGGCGAGCGGCACGAACACCGCGAGCAGTACCGCGCACCAGGCCAGCGACCCGGCGACGGGATGCGCCACCGGCCAGGCGGCTGACTCCGGCACCGGAGCGTTCCCGAAGAGGTCCCGCAGGGCCGTCGTCACCGCGCTGATCGGGTTCCACTCGGCGGCCGTGCGCAGCCAGCCGGGCAGCCCCTCGGCGGGGATGTAGGCGTTGGACAGCAGCGGCAGCAGGAAGGTCGCGCCACCCAGCTGGCCCGCGGCGTCCTCGCTGCGGGTGAGCAGGCCCAGGAAGATCCCGATCCAGGTGGCCGCGAACCGGAACAGCAGCAGCAGTCCGAAGGCGCCCACCGCATCGAGCGCGCCGCCCTCCACCCGCCAGCCCACCGCGAGGCCGACCAGTAGGAACGACACCGTTCCGGCCGCCGTGACGACCAGATCCGCGGCCGCCTGTCCGAGCGGCACGGCCGCCCGGCTCATCGGCAGCGTGCGGAAGCGGTCCGTCACGCCCCGGTGCGTGTCCTGGGCCGCCTGGAACATCCCGGTCATGATCCCGCCGGCGGCGGTCGCCACCAGCAGGCCCGGCACCAGGAAGGACCGGTACTCCGCGCCGGGCATCGCCAGCGCGCTGCCGAAGACGTAGCCGAAGAACAGCAGCATGCTGACCGGCATGGACTGGGTCAGGATCAGCAGCCCGGGGTTGTTCCGCATCCGCCGCAACTGGCGGCCCAGCATCGCCGAGCCGTCGTAGGCCAGGGTGTTCATACCGCGGGCTCCTTGTTCTCCGTGTGCGGTCCGGTGGGGTCGGCGAGGTCCTCCGTGAGCTGGAGGAACACGTCGTCGAGGGTCGGGGGCCGCACGCTCGCGTCGAGCAACGGCACGCCCGCGGCGTCCAGTTCGCGCACCAGACGGGGCAGGGTGAGGGTCCGGTCGCGGGTGATCGCGCCGACGGCGTTGCGGGCGGGGTCGAACGACGGCTGTCCGCCGGTGAGCCGGTCGAGCACCCCCGCCGCCCGCACCATCACGTCCGCGTCCGCGACGACGGCCTCGACGTACGTCCCGACGACCGCCTTGAGTTCGGCCGGCGGGCCCGTGTGCGCGACCCGGCCCCGGTCCACCAGGGCGATGTCGTCGGCGAGTTGGTCGGCCTCCTCCAGGTACTGGGTGGTCAGCAGTACGGTCGTGCCGTCCGCGGTGAGCGCGCGCACGGCGTCCCATATGAGGGTGCGGCTGGCCGGGTCGAGCCCGGTGGTCGGCTCGTCCAGGAACAGCACCTCGGGACGGCGGACCAGGCTCGCCGCCAGGTCCAGCCGGCGACGCATCCCGCCCGAGTAGGTGGACACGGCCCGGTCGGCGGCCTCGGTGAGGCCGAAGCGGTCCAGCAGTTCGCCCGCCCGCTCGGCCGGTCCGCGCATCCGGTGCAGCCGGGCGAACAGCCGCAGGTTCTGGCGCCCGGTGAGGTCCCCGTCCACGGACGTCTGCTGCCCGGTGACCGCGATCCCGCGCCGTACGGCCGCGGCCGCCCGTACGAGGTCGTGGCCGGCGATCCGGGCGGAGCCCGCGTCCGGCCGCAGCAGCGTGGTGAGCAGCCTGACGGCCGTGGTCTTGCCCGCCCCGTTCGGGCCGAGGATCCCGCAGACCGTGCCCTGCGCCACGGCGAGATCCACCCTCGCAGGGCGCGCACAGCGCCGAAGCGCTTCTCCAGACCTTCACTAAGTACAGCGTACGTAGTAGTCATGTGCCGACCATAGCGCACTACGTACGCTGTACGTAACTAGGATGGTCGCGAGGTGATCGACCAATGGCAGGGCGCAAGGCCGTACCCGAAGTGATCTGGGCCCGTCCCGAGCGGGCCGGCCGTGGTCCGCGGCCGGCGTTCAGCCGCGCGGACATCGCGGCCGCCGCGGTGCGGATCGCGGACGCCCGGGGGTTCGACGCCGTCTCCATGCGGCACATCGCGGCCGAACTGGGCTGCGGCACGATGTCGCTCTACAACTACGTGCCGCGCAAGGAGGACCTGTACGAGCTGATGATCGACGCCATCGGCGCGGAACACGTCTTTCAGCAACCCTCGGGCGACTGGCGCGCCGACCTGCTGCGCAACGCGGAGGAGACCCGCGCCATCCTGCGCCGCCACAGCTGGGCGGCGCGTCTGATGTCGGGGGTGTACGGCTTCAGCCCCAACTCCCTGCGCTACCTGGAGCACTGCCTGGCCTGCCTGGAGCCGCTCGACGTCCCGTACGGCACGAAGATGGAGCTGGTGGCGCTGCTCAACGGCGTGGTGACGACGTACACCGCCAACGAGATCGCCACCGCCGAGCGCACCCGCTCCATGCCCTGGACCGAGGCGGAGGAGAACGCCGTCCGCATCGCCTACCTCGGCAGCCAGGTGGCCACCGGGGCCTATCCCCGACTGGCCGCGGCCTTCATGGAGGACAGCGGGCCGATCGATCTGGAGGCGGTGTTCAGGCGGGCCCTCGAACGCGTGCTGGACGCCTTCGATCCGGAGTGCTGAGGTTCCTGCGGGGCCGCGCTGCGGGGTCGTCGTCCCGGGCCGGCGTGCCGGGCGGGGCTCAGAGCAGGGCGAACTGGCCCTCAGGGCCCTCCTCGTGGTGGTCAAGGACCGATGCCGGGCGGCAGGCCGCGTCCGGGACCGGGAGGACGCCGGCCTTGGTCAGCTCGGTGGCGGTGACCGGGGACGTCACCGTCGACTCCGCCTGCTGCGGGCCGAGTTCCGCCAGCAGGGCCAGAACGGTGATCAGCTCCAGCAGCTCCGACGTCCACGACTGCGGCCAGGTCGACGGCCGGATCGCGGCCAGGGTGCCCGGCTCGGGCTCGCTCGTGCGGGCCGTGAACCACTGCTCCAGGACGCGGACCCCGCCGGCCTCGTAGTCCCAGGCTTCGGGTGGCACCGGGGAGACGCGGCCGTCGTCGAGGTGCAGGGTCTCCTCGTCGCGGTCGTAGCGCACGGTCAGGAGGCCGGCGGGCAGCGGGGCCCGGACGTACGGGCGGCGGCCGCCCGGGAGTTTGGGGCGGGCGCCGTCACGGCGCATCAGCCACACGATGCGGCGGCCCAGCTCCACGCCCCGTGCCCACAGACCGGCGTCCGCGGTGAGGGGCACCCGGAGGCCGGGGCGCGCCGTCGCCACGATCCAGGCGAGGACGTCCTCCGGGGCGGGGGAGTGGCCGAGGCGGGTGGCCAGGTGGTTCAGCAGGCCCGGTGCCAGGTTGGGTTCCGCACCGCCGGGGCGGCGGTACAGGGGGCGGACGCGGCCGGGGCGCAGGAGGGGGATCAGGGAGGTCGCGAGGACGGGAGGGCCGGCGGCGTCCCCGGCGGCGGGCGTCTCGACCAGGAAGATCTGCCGCTCGTCCGCCACCCGCCACAACTCGGGCCGTGCCGCGTCGATCAGGCGGTGGTCGGGGATCAGCCACTGTTCGTCGAAGGGGGCCCGCAGCACGCGGACCGGCTCCGTGCAGGGGCCCGAGGCGCGCACCAGCTTCCCGGTGCCGCTGGACTGCCCCGGCAGCTGCCCCACCGCGGAGTGCAGCGTGCGCGCGCGTGTCGGTTCGAACAGGGCCTGGCGGTCCGGGCCCTCGGCCTTCATCAGGGCGTCCCAGCGGGCTTTCAGGGATGCCACGTCGGGACCCGTCGGCCACCCCCGGCCGAGCCGCGGCGGTGCGACGGACCACGGCATGAGGTCCGCGAGCAGCGGAGCGTCGTCGTGCGTCACGCTGGGCATCGTATCGGCGGGCCGGAACGGCGGTCAGGTGGCGTCGAGGGTCACCGTGAAGGAGAAACGGTCGCCCCGGTAGTGGATGACGGCCACGTCCAGTGGGCGGCCGGCGGTGTCGTAGGTGATGCCCGTGTAGTGCAGGATCGGGCTGAGCAGCGGGACCTGGAGCAGCCGTGCCGTCTCGGGATCCGCGAGCCGGGCCTCCACCGTGTCCGTGATGCGGCTGATGTCCGCCCCGACGATGTCCCGCAGCACCTTGGTCATCGGCCAGCGCACCAGGTCCTCCGCGTCGATGCGCGCGGCCAGTTCGGGGCGGACGAAGTTGCGGGCGTGGTTGGTCGGCTCGCCGGTCTTCTCGTCGGCGCGCAGCCGGTGGTACGTCGCCACCTCGGCGAGGTCCGGGAAGTGCTCGGCGAGTTCGGCGGGGACCGGCGTGCTGCCCTGGTCCAGCAGCTCGGTCGTCATGCCGGACTGCTGGGCCACGATCGCGTCCACCGAGCCGAGGAGGCGGACCGGCGCCCCCCGCAGCACCCCGGGCTCGATGAACGTGCCGCGGCGGCGGTGGCGGCTGATCAGCCCCTCGTCCTCCAGCTCCTTCAGCGCCTGGCGCATCGTCAGCACGCTCACCCCGTAGTGCCCCGCGAGCTGTTCCTCCGTGGGCAGCCGCAGGGGGTCCCGGGGCGAGCGGCCGAGTATCGAGGCGCGCAGCGACTGCGACACCTGGTACCAGAGCGGCAGCTTGCGGTTCAGGACGATCGAGTCCGGGGCGAAGGAGGTCACGGGTCATCCGTACCGGTAGGAGATCTTCAGTGCAAGGGTCGGAAGTGGCGCTCCAGACCCCGCCACACGTCGTCGTACCCGGGCTGCAGGTGCTCCGCGTGCGCGGCGTGCGAGGTGAGGGTGACCGGCCAGCGGGTCTCGAACATGAACGCCAGCCCGTCGTCGACCTTCTGCGGCACCAGCTCGGCGGCGCTTGCCCGGTCGAAGGTCTCCCGGTCGGGTCCGTGCGCCGACATCATGTTGTGCAGCGAGCCGCCGCCGGCCACGAAGCCACCGGGTCCGGAGGTCTTCGCGTCGTAGGCGCCCTCGATCAGGCCCATGTACTCGCTCATCACGTTCCGGTGGAAGTACGGCGGCCGGAAGGTGTCCTCGCCGACCAGCCAGCGCGGTGCGAAGACGACGAAGTCGACGCCCGCGAGACCCGGGGTGTCGGACGGGGAGGTCAGCACCGTGAAGATCGACGGGTCGGGGTGGTCATGGCTGATCGTGCCGAGCACATTGAACCGCCGCAGGTCATAGACGTACGGCACATAGTTGCCGTGCCAGGCGACCACGTCCAGCGGTGAGTGGTCGTAGGTGGCCGTCCAGAGGTTGCCGCAGAACTTGTTGACCACCTCCACCGGACCCTCGACGTCCTCGTACGCGGCGACCGGGGCCCGGAAGTCACGCGGGGCCGCGAGCCCGTTGGCACCGATCGGGCCGAGGTCGGGGAGGCGGAAGGCGGCCCCATAGTTCTCGCACACATAGCCGCGAGCCGACTCGTCCAGCAGCTCCACACGGAAGCGGACCCCACGCGGGATCAGCGCGATGTGTGCCGGCTCCACATGCAGCCGGCCGAACTCCGTGTGCAACAGCAGCCCGCCGTGCTCCGGAACGATCAGCAGCTCCCCGTCGGCGTCGCCGAAGACCCGGTCCATCGAGGAGTTGGCGTGGTACAGGTGCACGGCCATGCCGGTGCGCTGGGTCGCGTCGCCGTTGCCGCCGAGGGTCCACAGTCCGGCCAGGAAGTCCGTCCCGGCCGGCGGCTCGGGCAGGGGATCCCAGCGCAGCCGGTTCGGGTCGGGCGCCTCACCGGTGAACGGAGCCGTGCGGATCGCGCCGTTGTCCGTGCGCGAGAACGCCGGATGCGCTGCCGACGGGCGGATCCGATACAGCCACGACCGCCGGTTGCAGGCTCTCGGCTCGGTGAACGCCGTACCGCTCAGCTGCTCCGCGTAGAGCCCGAGGGGTGCGCGCTGCGGCGAGTTCCGTCCCTCGGGCAGTGCGCCCGGGACGGCCTCGGAGCTGTGCTCGTTGCCGAAACCGGAGAGGTGGGCCAACTCCTCGGCGGCCTTACGCGCTCCCCCACGCTCGAACACGCTCGCGCGGGAGGTACCCCCATCGCTCATGATCGCTCCCTTGCGTATCGATTCCTATGCACCACCGTAGGATTGCGGTTTCCCGGGCGCAAGAGGTCGCCACCTCCTCACTGGGGACGACGAGAACCAGACCTCAGGGGGATCCGGCTGTCGGACCGGTGTTCTAACCTCCCCGCATGTCGTGGACGCGTGGACCTCTCACCGCGCTCACGGTCTGTGTCCTGCTGCTGACCGGATCCGTGGGCTGCGACTCCGGTGACGCCCCGGAGCGACCGGGCGGGAGCAGCGGAGCGCCGACCGCACCGGTGGGCCGGCTCCTCGACAAAACGGACCGGGAGGGGCGGCAGTACCGGGAAGTGGAGGACAAAGGCGCACCCGGGGTCGGCATCGAGGTGGAGCCCGACACCCACGCTGGCTGGGACGTCCGGCTGACCGTCGACGACTTCCGCTTCTCGCCCGCCGACGCCCGGGAGAAGGCGGTGCCCGGCCGTGGTTACGCCCTGCTCTTCGTGGACGGCCGGGCCGTCGCCTCCCTCCGCACTCCCGGACACCACCTCCCGGCCGGCTACCTCCCGCACGGCACGCACCATGTCACCGCGCGCCTGTACGCCGACGACGACACGGTGTGGGCCGTGGACGGCGAGCCGGTGGAGAGCACGGCGGACGTCACGGCGTCCGGAGCGGAACCCTCCGCGACCGCGGGCCACGCGTTGAGTGCACCGGGCACTCACCTCCGTACTGAGGGGCGAGGTTCACCGGACCGAGGCGGAGAGGCATCATGAAGCCCGTGCCCCACGCGACATCGCTCCGCCGTGCGCCCGTGCAGCGGCGCAGCGCCGAACGCCTGACCCGGATCCTCGACGCGTGCGCCGACCTCCTCGACGAGGTCGGCTACGACGACCTGAGCACCCGTGCCGTCGCGCTGCGCGCCGGCGTCCCCATCGGCTCGGTCTACCGCTTCTTCGGCAACAAGCGCGCGATGGCCGACGCGCTCGCCCAGCGCAACCTCGAGCGCTACACCGAGCGCGTCACCGAGCGGCTGAAGGAGACGGGCGGCGGGGGCTGGCGGGCTGCCGTGGACGCCGTGCTCGACGAGTACCTCGCCATGAAGCGCACCGCGCCCGGCTTCTCCCTCGTCGACTTCGGCAACCAGATACCGGTCGGCGCCCGCTACGCCGAACCCAACCACCGCGTCGCCGACCGCCTCACGGACCTGCTCTCCGGCTACCTCGACCGGGACCCGGACGACGACCTGCGGCGCACCTTCCTGATCGCCGTGGAGACCGCCGACACCCTGGTCCACCTCGCCTTCCGGGTGGCGCCGGACGGGGACCCGCGGATCATCGAGGAGACCCGGGAGCTGCTGCGGGCGTATCTGGCCCGGGTCCTGGACTGAGCCCGGCCGGCGGACCCGGTTTCCGAAACTTTCCGACCCCGCTCCCGGCAGGGCCTCCCCAGCGTTCATACCGGTCGGTATGCTCGGCGCCAGTCCGTGCGTCACCGCCGCCGCTCCCCGGGAGGACCCGTGTCCCGCACCGCCCTGCGAATCTGCCCCTTGTGCGAGGCCACCTGCGGGCTGACGCTCACCATCGAGGGGACCCGGGTGACAGGCGCCCGCGGTGACCGCGACGACGTCTTCAGCCGCGGGTTCATCTGCCCGAAGGGCGCCTCCTTCGGTGCCGTCGACGCCGACCCCGACCGGCTGCGCGCCCCGCTCGTGCGCAAGGACGGCGAGCTGCGCGAGGCCACCTGGGAGGAGGCGTTCGACGCGGTCGCGGCGGGCCTGCGCCCGGTCGTCGAGCGCTACGGACCGAACTCCGTCGGCGTGGTCCTCGGCAACCCCAACGTGCACACCATGGCCGGCGCCCTCTACCCGCCGGTGCTGCTCGCGGGCATCGGCACCCGCGCCGTCTTCACCGCCTCCACGGTCGACCAGATGCCCAAGCACGTCTCCAGCGGGCTGCTCTTCGGCGACGCCAACGCCATCCCCGTCCCGGACCTCGACCGCACCGACCATCTGCTGCTCATCGGCGCCAACCCCCTGGAGTCCAACGGGAGTCTGTGCACCGCCCCCGACTTCCCCGGCAAGCTCAAGGCGCTCAAGGCCCGCGGCGGCACCCTCACCGTCATCGACCCGCGCCGCACCCGCACCGCCAAGCTCGCCGACCGGCATATCGCGATCCGGCCCGGCACGGACGCCCTGCTGCTCGCGGCGATGGCCCAGGTCCTGTTCGCGGAGAACCTCGTCGATCTCGGCGCACTGGCCCCCCACGTCCAGGGACTCGACGAACTCCGGGAAGCCGTAGGGGACTTCACGCCCGAGGCCGTCGCGCCCGCCTGTGACGTGGACGCCGCCGAGACGCGCGCCCTCGCCCGCGAACTGGCCGCCGCGCCCACCGCCGCCGTGTACGGCCGCATCGGCAGCTGCACGGTCCCGCACGGCACCCTGGCCAGCTGGCTCGTGGACGTCCTCAACATCCTCACCGGCAACCTCGACCGCCCCGGCGGTGCCCTCTTCCCGCAGGCGGCCACCGACCGGACGCCCCGCCCCGCCGGGCCCGGTCGCGGGTTCACGCTCGGCCGCTGGCACTCGCGGGTGAGCGAACACCCGGAGGCCAAGGGCGAGTTGCCGCTGTCCGCGCTCGCCGAGGAGATCGACACCGCCACCGTGGTGGGCGAGCCGGTCCGTGCCCTCGTCGCCATCGCCGCGAACCCCGTGCTGTCCGCCCCCGACGGCGACCGGCTCGACAAGGCGCTCGGCTCACTCGACTTCATGGTCAGCGTCGACCCCTACCTGAACGAGACCTCGCGCCACGCCCACGTCGTCCTGCCGCCGCCCCCGCCCTCGCAGAGCGCGCACCACGACTTCGCCTTCAACACCCTCGCCGTCCGCAACCAGGTCCGCTACACCCGCCCCGCCGTCCCGCTGGAACCCGGCAGGATGTCGGAGACCGAGATCCAGGCCCGGCTGATCCTGGCCGCGACCGGCATGCACGGCGCCGACCCGGCGGCCGTCGACACCCTGGTGATCGACCAGACCCTCGGCAAGGCGGTCAACGAAACGCACTCTCCCGTACACGGCCGGGACCCGCGCGAGCTGGCCGGCCTGCTGACCGGTGAGAGCGGCCCCGAGCGCCGGCTCGACCTGATGCTGCGCCTCGGCCCCTACGGCGACGGCTTCGGCGCACGACCGGACGGGCTGAGCCTCACGAAGCTGCTGGCCCATCCGCACGGCATCGACCTGGGTCCGCTCGAGCCGCGCCTGCCGCAGCCGCTGAAGACCACCAGCGGCAAGGTGGAGCTGCTGCCAGGGCCGATCGCGGACGACCTGCCGCGGCTGCGCCGGGCCCTGCGCGAGCGCCCGGAAGGACTCGTCCTCGTCGGCCGCCGCCATCTGCGTTCCAACAACAGCTGGATGCACAACGTGCCCGCCCTGACCGGCGGCACCAACCGCTGCACCGTGCACATCCACCCGGAGGACGCCGAGCGGCTCGGCGTGCGCGACGGTGCCCCGGTGCGCGTGAAGGGCGCCGGGGGAGAGGTGACCGCCCCCGCCGAGGTGACCGACAGCGTGCGCCGGGGTGTGGTGAGCGTGCCGCACGGCTGGGGCCACGACCGCCCCGGCACCCGGATGAGCCACGCGGCCACCGACCCCGGCGTCAACGTCAACCAGCTCCTCGACGGCAGCCTGCTCGACCCGCTGTCGGGCAACGCGGTGCTCAACGGCGTACCGATCGTGGTCACCGCACTGGCCCCGTGACCGATTTGGACCCCACCAAGTCCACGCCCCTGACCAGTGCAAAGCCGTGACCTGCAGTTTTGCGCTTATTGCTCGCAGGTCAACGTCTTGTTAACGCCAAACGAACGGACCTAACGTCAACGCACCGCCGACTCTGGTGGGAGTTCAAGGGCGAACGTTAGGTATCCACTCATGCTGACCATCCTCGGCTTCGCCATGATCGCGACCTTCCTGGTCCTGATCATGCTGAAGAAGATGTCGCCGATCGCGGCGCTCGTGCTGATCCCGGCACTGTTCTGTGTCTTCGTCGGGAAGGGCGCCAAGCTCGGGGACTACGTCCTCGACGGCGTCACCAGCCTCGCCCCCACGGCGGCGATGCTCATGTTCGCGATCGTCTACTTCGGTGTGATGATCGACGTGGGTCTCTTCGACCCGATCGTTCGCGGGATCCTGAAGTTCTGCAAGGCGGACCCGCTGCGCATCGTGGTCGGCACGGCCCTGCTCGCCGCGATCGTCTCGCTCGACGGCGACGGCTCGACCACCTTCATGATCACGGTCTCGGCGATGTACCCGCTGTACAAGCGCCTGAAGATGAGCCTGGTCGTGATGACCGGTGTCGCCGCCATGGCCAACGGCGTGATGAACACGCTTCCTTGGGGCGGACCGACGGCCCGCGCCGCCACCGCCCTGAAGCTCGACGCCAGCGACATCTTCGTCCCCATGATCCCGGCCCTGGCCGTCGGCCTGCTGGGAGTCCTCGTCCTCTCGTACGTCCTCGGCCGCCGCGAGCGCTCGCGGCTCGGCGTGCTCACGCTGGACGAGGTGCTGGTCGAGGAGAAGGAGAGGGAGACCGAGACGGTGCTCGTGGGCGCCGGCGGCTCCGGCTCCGGCGAGACTCCCGTGCGCACCGGCGGCGCGGGCTCCGGAACCGACGCGGACGCGCCGCAGGACTCAGGGAAGGACGAGACCGAGGACGACGGCTTCCAGGGCTTGGACCCCCACCGCGCCACCCTGCGCCCCAAGCTGTACTGGTTCAACGCGCTGCTCACGGTCGTCCTGCTCACCGCCATGATCATGGAGTGGCTGCCGATCCCGGTCCTGTTCCTGCTCGGCGCCGCGCTCGCCCTCACCGTCAACTTCCCGCACATGCCCGACCAGAAGGCCCGCATCGGCGCGCACGCCGAGAACGTGCTCAACGTCGCCGGCATGGTCTTCGCCGCCGCCGTCTTCACCGGGGTCCTGACCGGCACCGGCATGGTCGACCACATGGCCACGTGGCTGGTCGGCAACATCCCGGACGGCATGGGCCCGCACATGGCCTTCGTCACCGGCGTCCTGAGCATCCCGCTCACGTACTTCATGTCGAACGACGGCTTCTACTTCGGCGTCCTGCCCGTGCTCGCCGAGGCCGGCCAGGCCCACGGCGTCTCCTCCCTGGAGATCGCCCGCGCCTCCCTCGTCGGCCAGCCCCTGCACATGTCCAGCCCGCTCGTCCCTGCCGTCTACGTCCTGGTCGGCATGGCCAAGGTCGAGTTCGGCGACCACACCAGGTTCGTGGTGAAGTGGGCCGCGCTGACCTCTCTGGTGATCCTCGGCGCCGGAATCCTGTTCGGCATCATCTGATACAGCATCACCTGACGTACGAGACAGAGGACTTGACCATGGTGCCCGGTGGGAACCGCGGCTGGCTGCTCCGCCTCGTCATCGCCTTCGGCTTCGCACAGGGGGCGGTGTCGATGGCCCGGCCCGCCGTCTCCTACCGGGCCCTCGCGCTGGGGGCGGACGAGCGGGCGGTCGGTGTGATCGCGGGGGTGTACGCCCTGCTCCCGCTCTTCGCCGCCGTACCGCTCGGCCGCCGCACCGACCACGGCCGCTGCGCGCCCCTGCTGCCCTTCGGCGTGGTCCTCATATCCGGCGGCTGCGCGCTGAGCGGGGTCGCGGACTCCCTGTGGGCGATGGCGCTCTGGAGCGGCGTGATGGGCCTCGGGCACCTCTGCTTCGTGATCGGCGCCCAGTCGCTCGTCGCCCGCCAGTCCGCCCCGCACGAACAGGACCGCAACTTCGGCCACTTCACCATCGGCGCCTCGCTCGGCCAACTCGTCGGCCCGATCGCGGCGGGCGCCCTGATCGGCGGTCCCGACATGGCGGGCACCAGCGCGCTCGCCCTGCTCGTCGCCGGCGCGGGCGCCACGGTCGCGTTCACCTCGCTGTGGCGCATCGAACGCCCCATGACGGCCAAGTCCCGCACCGGGCAGGGCGACCGCGTCCCGGTGGGGCGCATCCTGCGGGCCCGGGGCGTGCCCGCGGGCATCCTGGTCAGCCTCTCCGTGCTCTCCGCCACCGACATCCTCACCGCGTACCTGCCGGTGGTGGGCGAACACCGGGGCATCGCGCCGTCGGTGATCGGCGTGCTGCTCAGCCTGCGCGCGGCGGCCACCATCGCCTGCCGGCTGGTGCTGACGCCCCTGCTGAGGCTGCTCGGCCGCACCCTGCTGCTCACCCTGACCTGCGTACTGGCGGCCGTGCTGTGCGCGGGGATCGCGCTGCCGGTGCCGGTGTGGGCGCTCGGTCTGATGCTCGCCGCGCTCGGCTTCTGCCTCGGCGTCGGTCAGCCGCTGTCGATGACGACGGTCGTCCAGGCGGCTCCGGAGGGCGCCCGCTCCACGGCTCTCGCGCTGCGTCTGACCGGCAACCGCCTCGGTCAGGTCGCCGCTCCCGCCGCGGCCGGACTGGTCGCGGGCGTCACGGGCGTGGCCGCGCCGTTCGTGATGCTGGGCGCGCTGTTGCTGCTCTCGGCCGGCAGCGCGCTGCGTGCGCCGACGGCCCCGGGAGACGTCCCGGCGGCGGGGTCCGTACTCGCGGCCGGCCGGGACCGTGGCCGGTTGCGCCGGTCGAGCGACATCTGACGGCGCGTCGGGTGGCACCGCCGTGCGATGCGGGGCGGATGTGAAAGAGAGTCAGGCGAAAGCGCGATTTGTGTGAAAATCGTCTGACTCGGAGGAACATCCATGCCCACCTCGCTGCCCCCGTCCGCCGTCGGCACCCGCCTCGGCGCCGCGGCCCTCACCGTACTCACCGCGGCCGGGGCCACCTGGATCGCGACGCCGACCGCCGTGGCCGCCCCCGGCGACGGTGCCGACATCAGGATCCACCGTGAGCAGGTGCCCTTCGGTGTTTCGAAGGACGACCCGGTGGTCTGCAGGTTCTACCTCGACGCCGCGAACTTCGGCGAGCTGCCGATCGTCTCCTACACCATCAAGGCGCGGCCCCCGGCGCCCACCAGCGCCACCGTGACCGGCACCATCCAACTGACCCAGGGCTCCGGCCACACCGACACGCTGGGCCTGGCCGAGGGGTCGTACACGCTCGAGTGGACCATCACGCCTCCCGGTGCCACCGCCCCGGTCCCCTCGCCCAAGGTGAAGATCTTCAAGGTCAACTGCCACGAGGACCGGCGCGAGGGGAACCAGGACCCGAACCGCCCGATCGCGGAGGACGGCCGTCAGGCGGCGGGCATGGGCGGCCCGGGCGGTGACGGCGGCCAGGGCGGAGACGGCGGTCAGGGCACCCGGTCCGACCAGGGCGCTCAGTCCGGCCAGGGCGGCGAGCGTGCCGAGAGCGCCGGCGGGGGCCCGAAGGGCGGCGTCCACGCCGGCGGTGGCGGTCTCGTCGACACCGTGCAGGCGTACACCCCGCTGAGCGCCGCCGCGGCCGTCGGCCTGGTCGTGGTCAGCGGAGCCGTGTACTTCCGGCTGCTGCGCCGACGCTCGCATGGTGCCGCGTAGGCGCAGACGCAGGCCCTGGTACCGGACCCGTGCCTACCGTCTGGCCAGGACGGCCCTGATCGTGGCCGTCCTGGCGACGGTGGTCCGGTGCGGGGGGCACGAGCCGGCCGGGCCCGCCCGGGCCGGAGGCCCGGCGCCCACCGAGGCGCCGGCGGACCCGGCCCCGGGAGACGCGGACGGGCGACGCGACCCGGCCGCGGGTGACGCCGACGGGCGGCGCCCGGAGCCGCGACCGACGGCGTCGGCCGCCCCCACGCCCCCGCCCCGGCCGCTGCCCCGGTCTGCGGCGACCACCCTGCGCGTACCCTCCCTGGGGATCGACGCTCCGGTCGTCGGGCTGCGGATCGGCCCCGACCGGCAGCTCGGGACACCGCCGCTCGACAAACCCAAACTCGTCGGCTGGTATCAGGACGGGCCCACGCCCGGCGAGACGGGCACGGCCATCGCCGTCGGCCACCGCGACACGAAGACCGGCCCCGCGGTCTTCGCCGCCCTCGCCCAGACGACCCGCGGCAGCCGGATCGAGGCCCGCCGCGCGGACGGCCGTACCGCCGTCTACACCGTGGACCGGGTACGGGTCTTCGACAAGGCGCGCTTCCCCGACAAGGAGGTGTACGGCCCGAGCAGGCGTCCCGAACTGCGCGTGCTCACCTGCGGCGGCCTCTTCAACCGCAGGACCGGCTACTCCAGCAACGTCGTCGTCTTCGCTCATCTGACCGCGACCCGCTGACCCGGCGGCGGGCGCTGTCACCGGCCGCGGCCGGGGAGTCGCCGCACGCTGAATCGTGGCGTCCGTTTCCTCCCCCGACGGGATCGTGGCGCCCGATTTCGGTCCTGCGTCTTCCCCCGACCGTGCACCGTCCGTTAGCTTCCGTGACCCACGGCCCGTACGACCCGCACGGGACTTCCGACCGCGGAGCACCAGCGCCCAAGTGAGCCCCGGGGGCACCGTCATGACACGCGCCATCTCCCTGCACGACGTGAGCAAGGTCTACGGCAAGGGCGTCCGGGTGGTGGACCGGCTGTCGCTGGACATCGTGCCCGGCGAGTTCCTGGTCCTGCTCGGGCCCTCCGGGTGCGGCAAGTCCACCGTGCTGAGAATGATCGCCGGCCTGGAGGAGATCACCGGGGGCGAGCTGCGGCTCGACGGCGAGTACGCCAACGACCTGCTCCCGTCCGAGCGGGACATCGCCATGGTGTTCCAGAACTTCGCGCTCTACCCGAACATGACGACCCGCGGCAACATAGGCTTCCCGCTGCGGGTCGAGAGCCCCGGCGACGACCCGGGCCCGCGGGTGGACGCCACCGCCCGCATGCTGGGCATCGAGGACCTCCTCGACCGCTTCCCGAGCCAGCTCTCCGGCGGCGAACGCCAGCGCGTCGCCATGGGGCGGGCCATCGCCC
The DNA here is from genome assembly GCF_041435115.1 of Streptomyces sp. NBC_00289. NCBI lineage: Bacteria > Bacillati > Actinomycetota > Actinomycetes > Kitasatosporales > Streptomycetaceae > Streptomyces > Streptomyces sp. NBC_00289. The sequence goes on from NZ_CP108046.1 coordinate 7,927,606, forward strand.
GGCACCCCTCGGCCTTCCTGATGGACGAGCCGCTGTCCAACCTCGACGCCAAGCTCCGCAACCATCTGCGGGCCGAGATCACCCACCTCACCCGCGAGTTGGGCGTCACCACGGTCTACGTCACCCACGACCAGTCCGAGGCCATGTCGCTCGGCGACCGGGTCGCCGTCCTGCGGGGCGGGGTGCTCCAGCAGGTGGGCGCCCCCCGCTCGGTGTACGCGCTGCCCCGCAACGTCTTCGTCGCCGCCTTCATCGGCACCCCGCGCATCAACCTGCTGCGCGGCCTGGTGCGTGCCCCGCTGGACGGCGCGATGACCATCAGCCTCGGCAAGCAGTACCTGCGCCTGCCCGAACCCCTGTCCCTGGACCACCAGTTGCTGCGCGTGCAACAGGGCCGCGAGGTCATCGTGGGGCTGCGCTCGGAGGCGGTACGGATCGCGCGGCCCGCCTCCGCCCGCCCCGGCGAGGTGGCGATCAGCGGCCTGGTGGAGCACGTGGAGTTCCAGGGCCACGAGGTCCTCGTGCACTTCAACACCGGCTCCCGCCCCGCGCTCGTACCGGATCTGGAGGCCCCGCGTCCCACCCGGCCGGTCCGGCGCCGCCGCCGCGAGGGAACGGTCCTGGACCGGATCAGGGAGCGGGCGGGCACCCTGCGGGCCGGCCCCGTGGTGGTGCTGGAACATCCGGAGGAGGCCGGCGCCGACCCCGAGCCGCCCGAGGGCCGCCTGCCCGGCGATCTCGTCGTCCGCACCACTCCCGACATCGAGTTCCGGCGGGGCATGCAGGTGCCGCTGCTCGTGGACATCGCCCACCTGTTCGTCTTCGACCAGCACGGCGAACGGATCTGCCCGGCTCCGGCACGCCTTCCCGACCTGGACGAGTGACACCCGCCCGGCGCGAGCGCGCGAACCGCCTCCCGGTCGGGGCCGCGCCGCCGTGCGGGCAGTCGCGCTCCGAGACGTAACTCTCCCCGGGTGACGTCCGGGGTGTCTGGCGCCCGAAAACTAACACCGCTAGTTTGTGAGGCGGACGACGACACCGCCCCGCCGGGAGGACGCACCATGAAGGCACACGACGGCATGTACATCGACGGCGCCTGGCGCCCCGCCGCGGGGCCGGACACGATCGAGGTCGTGAACCCGGCCGACGAACAGGTCCTCGCCGTGGTCCCCGCGGGCACCGCCGAGGACGTCGACGCCGCCGTACGGGCCGCCCGCGCCGCCCTCCCGCTCTGGGCCCGGACCGCGCCCGCCGAGCGGGCCGCCCGGCTCGCCGCCCTCCGGGACGTGCTGACGGCCCGGGCGGAGGAGATCGCGCGGACGGTCACCGCCGAGCTCGGCTCGCCCCTCGCGTTCTCCCAGGCGGTGCACGCCGGCGTGCCGATCGCGGTCGCGGGCTCGTACGCCGAACTGGCGGCGACGTACGCCTTCGAGGAGAAGGCCGGCAACTCGACCGTCCACCTGGAGCCGGTCGGCGTGGTCGCCGCCATCACCCCCTGGAACTACCCCCTGCACCAGATCGTCGCGAAGGTGGCGCCGGCGCTCGCGGCCGGCTGCACGGTGGTGCTGAAGCCGGCCGAGGACACCCCGCTCACCGCCCAGCTGTTCGCCGAGGCGGTCCACGAGGCCGGTGTCCCGGCGGGAGTCTTCAACCTGGTCACCGGCCTCGGCCCGGTCGCGGGCCAGGCCCTCGCCGAGCACCCGGGGGTCGACCTGGTGTCCTTCACCGGCTCCACCGCCGTCGGCAGGCGGATCGGCGCGACGGCGGGCGCGGCCGTCAAGAAGGTGGCCCTGGAACTGGGCGGCAAGTCCGCCAACGTCATCCTGCCGAGCGCCGACCTGGCCAAGGCGGTCAACGTCGGAGTCGCCAACGTGATGTCCAACTCGGGCCAGACGTGCAGCGCCTGGACCCGCATGCTGGTGCACACCTCGCGCTACGACGAGGCGGTCGGACTTGCCGCCACCGCCGCCGCCAAGTACGGCGACCGGATCGGCCCGGTCGTCAACGCCGAGCAGCAGGCCCGGGTGCTCGGTTACATCGACAAGGGCGTGGCCGAGGGCGCCCGTCTGGTCGCGGGCGGCTCCGAACCGCCCCGGGAGCAGGGCTACTTCGTCAGCCCCACGGTGTTCGCCGACGTCACCCCGGAGATGACGATCGCCCAGGAGGAGATCTTCGGACCGGTCCTGTCGATCCTCCGCTACGAGGACGAGGAGGACGCCCTGCGGATCGCGAACGGCACGGTCTACGGCCTCGCCGGCGCCGTCTGGGCCGGCGACCGGGAGGAGGCGGTGGCCTTCGCCCGCCGGATGGAGACCGGCCAGGTCGACATCAACGGCGGCCGCTTCAACCCGCTCGCGCCCTTCGGCGGCTACAAACAGTCGGGTGTGGGCCGCGAACTCGGCACACACGGCCTGTCCGAGTACCTCCAGACCAAGTCCCTGCAGTTCTGAGGAGCCTTCCCGTGGTTCGTGCCGCCGTCCTGCCCGCCGTGGGCGCCCCGTTGGAGATCACGGAGATCGACCTCCCGGACCCCGGCCCCGGCCGGGTCCGCGTCCGTCTCGCCGCCGCCGGGGTCTGCCACTCCGACCTGTCCCTGACCAACGGCACCATGCGCGTACCGGTCCCCGCCGTCCTCGGCCACGAGGGCGCCGGCACGGTCGTCGCCGTCGGCGAAGGCGTCACCCATGTCGCGCCCGGTGCCGGGGTCGTCCTCAACTGGGCTCCGTCCTGCGGGAGTTGTCACGCCTGCACGCGCGGCGAGGTCTGGCTGTGCGCCAACGCGCTCAACGGCGCCGCCGACGTCCACGCCCGCCGCACCTCCGACGGCACCGAGCTGCACCCCGGCCTGAACGTCGCCGCGTTCGCCGAGGAGACGGTCGTACCGGCGGCCTGCGTCCTGCCCGTACCGGACGGTGTCCCGCTCGTCGACGCGGCGCTCCTCGGATGCGCGGTCCTCACCGGCTACGGCGCCGTCCACCACTCCGCGCGGGTGCTGCCGGGGGAGACGGTCGCGGTGTTCGGGGTGGGCGGCGTCGGGCTCGCCACCATCCAGTCGGCCCGTATCGCGGGCGCCTCGAAGATCGTCGCGGTCGACGTCTCCCCGGAGAAGGAGGAGCTGGCGCGGGCGGCGGGCGCCACCGACTACGTCGTCGCCTCCGACACCACCGCCCGCGAGATCCGCGCCCTCACCGGCAAGCAGGGCGTCGACGTGGCCGTCGAGTGCGTGGGCCGCGCGGTCGCGATCCGCGCGGCCTGGGACTCCACCCGCCGCGGCGGCCGTACGACGGTGGTCGGCATCGGCGGCAAGGACCAGCAGGTCACCTTCAACGCCCTCGAACTCTTCCACTGGGGCCGCACCCTCTCGGGCTGTGTGTACGGCGACTCGGACCCGGCGAAGGACCTTCCGGTCCTGGCCGAGCACGTCCGGGCGGGCCGCCTGGACCTGGGCTCGCTGGTGACGGAGCGGATCGCCCTGGACGGTATCCCGGCGGCCTTCGAGAACATGCTGGCGGGCAAGGGCGGCCGGGCACTGGTGGTGTTCTGACAGGCCCCGGTGAGACCGGGGCGGAGACCTGCCGGCCCGGGTCCGCGGCTGGGGGTGCGCCTGAGGCGTCCGAGACAGCAGCGGGTCCGCCACGCCACCGCAGCTCGGACTGGCCTTCCGGTACGTCGGGCTGGTTCGGACCGGCCTTCTGGCGCCTCAGCTGGTTCGCCCCGGCCTTCTGGCGCCTCAGCCGGTTCGGACTGGTTCTGGCACGTCAGGCCGGTTCGGACCGGCCTTCTGGCGCCTCAGCTGGTTCGCCCCGGCCTTCTGGCGCCTCAGCTGGTTCGGACTGGTTCTGGCACGTCAGGCCGGTTCGGACCGGCCTTCTGGCACCTCAGCCGCGACCCGGCCTTCCGGCACGTCAGGCTGGTTCGACCCGGCCTTCCGGCCCGTCAGCCGGTTCGGACCGGCCTCCGGTGCCGCCGTCGCGGCCGTTGGGCGCGCGGGTCACGGGCGCGGCCTCGACCGCCGTGCGCGCCGTCACGGTCGCGGCCTCGACCGCCGTGCGCGCCGTGCCGGACGCGGTCCCGGCCGCCGTGCGCCGCGGCCTCGACCTGGACACCGCCACACCCGCCAGGCACAGCACCCCGCCGGCCAGGGTGAGCAACCCGGGTACCTCGCCCAGCGCCAGCCACGACATCAGCACGACCAGGGCCGGGACCGCGTACGTGGTCGCGCCCATCCGGCCGGCGGTCGTACGGGCCAGCGCGTACGCCCAGGTCGTGAAGGCCAGCGCGGTCGGGAACACGCCCAGGTACACCATGTTGAGGGTGGCGGAGACAGGCGCGTCGGCCGCGTCGTGGACCAGCCGGCCGGCGAACGGCAGACACACCACCGCGCCGATCAGGCACCCGAACGTCGTCACCTGCAGCGCGCTCGCCCGGCCGAGGGCCGGCTTCTGCGCGACGACCCCGCCCGCGTAGCCGACCGCGGCGAGCAGGCACAGCACCACCCCGAGCAACGACGACCCGCCGTCGCCCGACATCGACAGCCCCACCGCCACCGCACCCGCGAACGACACCGCCATCCCCGCCAGCAGCCGGGGCGGCATCGTGTCACCGAGCAGCCGCGCGCCGAGCAGGGCGATCAGGATGGGCCCGATGTTCACCACCAGCGCCGCCGTACCGGCGTCCACCTGCTGCTCGCCCCAGTTCAGGACCACCATGTAGAAGCCGAACCACAGCACTCCCGAGACCGCGATCCCGCGCCAGGCGGGCCGGGGCGGCCACCCTTCCCGCCGTATGAGGCAGATCACCCCCAGTGTGAGGGCCCCGGCCAGCAGCCGGCCGAGCGCCAGCGCACCCGGGGAGTACGCGGAGCCGGCGCTGCGGATCGAGACGAAGGCGGAGGCCCACAGCACGACGGTGACGGTGGCCGCGCCGGCGGCGAGCAGCTCGGCACGGCGTACCGGACGGGGCGGGGAGATGTTGTCCATGCCGGAGAGGCTAGGAGGGACGGGCGCGGAAGGCTCGCGGTTTTCGGACGCGAGGGTGGGAGCGCCGGAAGGTACGCGTCCGGGCGGCCGTTTCGCGCCTAGGCGGTGCGCCTGGCCTGCTCGTACTGCTGGGCCAGCCCGTCGAGGAGCGCGGTGAGCCCTGTCTCGAAGGCCCGCTCGTCGATCTTCTCCTGCTGCTCGGCGAGGAGGTGGGCCTGTCCGAGGTGCGGGTAGTCGGCCGGGTCGTAGGCGGTGGCGTCGTCGACGAAGCCACCGGCGAAGGAGCCGAGTGCCGAGCCCATGATGAAGTACCGCATCAGCGCGCCGATCGACGTGGCCTGCGCGGGCGGCCAGCCCGCGGCGACCATCGCGCCGTAGACGGCGTCCGCGAGCCGCAGGGCGGCGGGGCGGCGGCCGGGGCCGCGGGCGAGGACCGGGACGATGTTCGGGTGGTCGCGCAGGGCGGCGCGGTAGGAGACGGCCCAGTCGTGCAGCGCGGTCCGCCAGTCCCGGCCGTTCTCGAACACCGACAGGTCGACCTGGGCGCTCACCGAGTCGGCGACCGCCTCCAGGATCTCGTCCTTGGTCGCGAAGTGGTTGTAGAGCGAGGGCCCGCTGACGCCGAGTTCCGCCGCGAGCCGGCGTGTGGAGACGGCTGCCAGGCCCTCCGCGTCCACCAGATCCCGCGCGGTCACGACGATCCGGTCGGTGCTGAGCAAGGGCTTGCGCGGTCGGGCCATGGCGCACATAGTAGGGCTGACAACAGAAACTAGCAGTGCTAATTTAAATGTACGGCTTTCAAGATTCGTACTCTGTGGGGTGGCTCGGCGTGAACCTGGAGCTCAGCGAGGAGCAGGCGGCCGTACGGCAGCTGGCCCGGGACTTCGTGCACCGCGAGATAGCCCCCCATGTCGTCGACTGGGACCGTGCCGAAGAGGTCGACCGGTCGATCGTGAAGAAACTCGGTGAGGTCGGCTTCCTCGGTCTGACCGTCCCCGAGGAGTACGGCGGCAGCGGCGGCGACCACCTCGCGTACTGCCTGGTCACCGAGGAACTCGGGCGCGGCGACTCCTCGGTGCGCGGGATCGTGTCCGTCTCCCTGGGCCTGGTCGCCAAGACCGTCGCCGCCTGGGGGAGTGAGGAGCAGAAGCGGCGCTGGCTGCCCGGCCTCACCTCCGGCGAGTACGTCGGCTGCTTCGGACTCACCGAACCGGGCACCGGATCGGACGCCGGCAACCTCGCCACCCGCGCGGTCCGCGACGGCGGCGACTACGTCATCAGCGGCACCAAGACCTTCATCACCAACGGCACCTGGGCCGACGTGGTGCTGCTCTTCGCCCGCTCCACGGACGCGCCCGGACACAAGGGCGTCTCCGCCTTCCTGGTCCCGGCCGACACCCCCGGCCTGAGCCGCCGCACCATCCACGGCAAGCTCGGCCTGCGCGGCCAGGCCACCGCCGAACTGGTCCTTCAGGACGTGCGGGTCCCCGCCACCGCGATGCTCGCAGCCGAGGGCAAGGGCTTCTCGGTCGCCATGTCGGCCCTGGCCAAGGGCCGCATGTCGGTGGCGGCCGGCTGTGTCGGCATAGCCCAGGCGGCGCTGGACGCGGCGGTGCGGTACGCGGGCGAGCGCGAGCAGTTCGGCAAGTCCATCGCCCACCACCAGCTCATCCAGGAGCTGATCAGCGACATCGCCGTGGACGTGGACGCGGCCAGGCTGCTGACCTGGCGGGTGGCCGACCTGATCGACCGCGGACTGCCGTTCGCCACCGAGTCCTCCAAGGCCAAGCTCTTCGCCTCCGAGGCCGCCGTCCGCGCCGCCAACAACGCCCTCCAGGTCTTCGGCGGCTACGGCTACATCGACGAGTACCCGGCGGGCAAGCTGCTGCGCGACGCCCGCGTGATGACCCTCTACGAGGGCACCAGTCAGATCCAGAAACTGGTCATCGGGCGGGCGCTGACGGGCGTTTCGGCCTTCTGAGTACGTCGTCCCGCCGTTCGCCCTACGGCCTGAGTACTTCGACGGATGTGGCGGGTGCCACGTTCGGCCGATCCTTGCCCCATGAGTGAGACACCGGGCAAGCAGCAGAACACGGCCGCCTTCTACGGACAGGCGGTCGCCTCCTTCTCCGTCGCCATGGCCGCGACCGCCATCGGCATCTTCAAGCTGAACGCCGACGCCTGGGTACGGGCGTTCCTGGCGATCGCCGTCCTGTACCTGGTCACCTCCGCCTTCACCCTGGCCAAGGTGATCCGGGACCGGCAGGACGCGACCGCCCGGACGTACAGCCCCTTCGAAAAGCTCTGACCGAGACCGCGGGCGATCAGCCCTAAGCGCTCGCTCAGCTTCGGCGGTATGGTGTACCCCGGACCGGTGAGAGGGGCGAACGAGCGATGAGTACGGCGGAGGAGACGGTCGGCGGAGAGCCGCAGCCGTGGGGCGAGGTCACGCCCGACGCGGCCCGGCGGTTGCTCGTCGCCGCGGTGGAGGCCTTCGCCGAGCGGGGCTATCACGCGACGACGACCCGCGACATCGCGGGCCGCGCCGGCATGAGCCCCGCCGCGCTCTACATCCACTACAAGACCAAGGAAGAGCTGCTCCACCGGATCAGCAGGATCGGCCACGAGAAGGCCCTGGAGATCCTGCGGACGGCGGCCGAGGGGGAGGGCGGCGCCACCGAGCGTCTCGCCGACGCCGTGAGCTCCTTCGTCCGCTGGCACGCCGGAGGGCGCACCACCGCACGGGTCGTACAGTACGAACTCGACTCCCTCGGTCCGGACGCCCGCGCCGAGATCCTGGCGCTGCGCCGCCAGGTGAACGCCCAGGTGCGCGGGATCATCGAGGACGGCGTGGCGACCGGTGAGTTCGACGTGCCGGACGTCCGGGGGACCACCCTCGCCGTACTGTCCCTGTGCATCGACGTCGCCCGCTGGTTCAACGTCAACGGTTCCCGGACACCGGACGAGGTCGGCGAACTCTATGCCGACCTCGTGCTGCGCATGGTGGGGGCGAAGTAGCCCCCGAGCGCCGCTGGTGCCCCGGCAGGCGGCGTTCGCCCCGTCACGCGAACCTTGCCTGCCGCGGCACTAGAGGTAGTAGCGGGACACCGACTCGGCGACGCACACCGGCTTGTCGCCGCCCTCGCGCTCCACGCTGAAGGCGACGGTCACCTGGATGCCGCCCGGCACGTCGTCGACGCCCGTGATCGCCGCGGTGGCGCGCAGCCGCGAGCCGACCGGCACGGGGGAGGGGAAACGGACCTTGTTGGAGCCGTAGTTGACGCCCATCTTCACGCCCTCGACCCTGATCAGCTGCGGCCCGAAGAGGGGGAGCAGCGACAGGGTCAGATAGCCGTGCGCGATGGTCGTGCCGAACGGGCCCGAGGCCGCCTTCTCCGGGTCCACGTGGATCCACTGGTGGTCGCCGGTCGCCTCCGCGAACAGGTCGATCCGCTTCTGGTCGATCTCCAGCCAGTCGGTGTGTCCCAACTGCTCACCCACCGCCGCCTTCAGTTCGTCGGCGGACGTGAAGATCCTCGGCTCTGCCATGTTCCTGGCCTCCCGGGTCGCAGGTCGCGTCGTCGCGACTCAATGTCTAAGCGACTGCTTAGCATGGTCGGGCGGACGGCCCCTGTCAACGGACCGGCGGTGTGGCGCGGTGGGTAGGGTTCGAGGGGTGCCCCAGATTCCCGAGAAGATCCACGAGCTCACGGTCGGCCAGCTCGCCGCCCGCAGCGGCGCCGCGGTCTCCGCCCTGCACTTCTACGAGTCGAAGGGGCTGATCAGCAGCCGCCGCACTTCGGGCAACCAGCGCCGCTACTCCCGTGACACGCTGCGCCGGGTCGCCTTCGTACGGGCCGCGCAACGCGTGGGCATCCCGCTGGCCACGATCCGCGAGGCGCTCGCCGAACTGCCCGAGGAACGCACCCCCACCCGGGAGGACTGGGCCCGCCTCTCCGCGGCCTGGCGGTCCGAACTCGACGAACGCATCACGCAGTTGAACCGCCTGCGCGATCACCTCACCGACTGCATCGGCTGCGGCTGCCTGTCCATGGACACCTGCGTACTGTCCAACCCCGACGACGTCTTCGGCGACCGGCTGACCGGGTCCCGGCTGCTGGTGGAACGGCGCGGAGCCGGCCCCCGAAGCACGGTCGGCCGAACCGCGGGCGACTGCTGAGGTCACGGCGCCGGCCGGACCTTCTCGTTGCCCGGTGGGTTGCCCGGTCCGCGGGCCGGTGCGCGGCGGTCGCGGGCTCTACGGCGACCGCACGGCCCGTCCGTGCCCGGTCAGGCCCTCGGTGATCAACTGGGCGTTGGACAGCGCCTGTTCTCCGTTCGGGAGGGCCAGCGTGTCCTCCAGGCCGATGCGGGTCGCCAGGCCGAGCCGGCCGGCCAGCCGCAGCACCGGCCACGCGCCCCCGTCCTCGCCGTGCAGCAGCACGGGGCGACCGTGTGCGGGGCCGAGGCCGGCCAGCAGTGCCCGCGCGGTGTCCTCGGCCGTGTCGGGGCGGGTGTCCGTCACCTCCGCGAGCACGCGCAGCACCCTGGGCCCGAGTGACGAGCGGGCGAACCGCGCCGCCGCGTCCGTCCCGGACCAGATGCCGGCCTCCACACCCACGCCCAGGTCGATCAGGGCGCAGGCCACCTCCTCGGCGCCCGGCTCGTGCCAGTTGACCGAGGCGTGGTCGGGCAGCACGGTCCAGCTCCGGATCCGGGCGAGCCGGGCCGCCGGATCCGGTTCGCTCCACGCGCCCGTGGTCACGCCGACCGGCACCGGCACCCGAGCCCGTACCGCCTCGAGCGTCACCGCCACCACGCGGGCCGACAAGGTGTCCTGTCCGCAGGGGGTCTTCGGGTGGAGGTGGATGTCCGTGGCCCCGGCCGCGACGGCCTCGGCCGCGGACTCGGCCATCGCCTCCGGCGACAGCGGCACCCGCGCACCGGCGGCGGCCCCTCGGGGCCCGTTCAGACACACCTGCACGGTGCCTCCCGGCGACGTGGCGCGACGGAATCCGAGACGTTGTGGAAGTCCAGGAAGTTCAAAAACAGGGGGTGCGGCATCCCCGGCGCACCCCCGTCGCGCTCAGGCCGACACCAGCAGCCTCCCGTGCCTGGCGTCCGCCAGGGCCTCGGGCGTGAGCACGGGCCGCGGTACGAGAATTCCGCAGGCCGTGCAGACCGGACCCGTCGATGGTTCGTGGTCCAGTTCGTACTTCCAGGCGAGGCGCTCCCCGCCGCACACCGGGCACTCCGCGCCCGGGTCCCGCTCCAGTGCGGAGGTCAGCCGGCGCAGCACCTCCCCGAGCGGTTCACGGGGGTGGACCCGTGGGTCGTCGCACCACGCGACCCCGAAGCCGCCCCAGGTCAGACGGTGCCAGTCGTCGACACTGCCCGGCCTGCGCAACCCGTCGTACTTCTCCTTCTTGCGCCGCTCGGCGAACTCGACCTCGTAGGCCAGCCACACCGAACGCGCTTCCTCCAGTTCGTCCAACGCGGCCACGAGCCGCGCTGGATCGGGGGAGCGGTCCTCGGGGCCGAACCCCGCCCGGGAGCACAAATGGTCCCAGGTCGCCCTGTGCCCGTAAGGCGCGAACCGCTCAAGGCACTTGCGCAGTGAGTAGCGCCGCAGCGCAAGATCGCTGCGCGGATCTCGCACCTGTCTCGCCAGACTCCGGAAACCGGCCATCGTCCTGCACCTCCGTCACACCTGCACCTGTACTTCGGTCACTTCGGTGTCGTCGTACGGACTTCGCCGAATAGACGTATCGACAAGCGATTTGGCTCCATCCGTTTTCCGATGCCCTCCATAAGTCGCCGTACCGACTCCAAAAAGTGACGCATGTTCATCTTCAATCGCGGGGATACCGGCGGTAACGTCCAGTCCCACCCCCCGTCGGTAGGAGCACCCATGCCTCGGCGTACCCCCGGCAGCACCCTTCTCGACAGACTGAGAACTCCCCACGGACTCCCCGGGTTCCTGAAGACCGCTTCCATATGCGTCCTGATTGCCGGTCTTTTGTCCCCGCTTTCCCAAGCGGCGGTCGCCGCCGAGGCGACGGCGTCCAACGACTACTGCGGCGGACAGTGCTCCGACATCCTGCCGCCCGGCGAGAACGGCAACGCCACCCTCGCCCAGGTCCTCCTCAACCAGGCCTTCGGCACCCAGCCCGCCCACGCCGACGACCAGCTCGGTCCCTACGCCAACCTGGCCAAGGGCTCCTCCACCCTCACCGACGCCAAGATCAACACCTTCTTCAACGACGCCTCCTCCGAGAAACCGGCCGGCCGCAGTGACGTGACGATCGTCCGCGACAAGAAGACGGGTGTGCCGCACATCACCGGTACCACCAGATACGGCACGGAGTTCGGTGCCGGGTATGCGGCGGCTGAGGACCGGCTGTGGCTGATGGACGTGTTCCGGCACGTCGGCCGCGGCCAGGTGACCTCCTTCGCGGGCGGCGCCGCCTCCAACCAGGGCCTGGAGCAGGAGTTCTGGCGCAACGCCCCCTACACGGAGGCCGACCTCCAGGCCCAGATCGACAACGCCGTCGCCGCCGCCGGCACCCGCGGCCAGCAGGCCCTCGCCGACGTCAACGCCTACGTGGCCGGCATCAACTCCTACATCGACGCCTCCGACAGCGGCCGGTACTTCCCCGGTGAGTACGTCCTGACCGGCCACAAGGACTCCGTCACCAACGCCGGCACGATCGACCACTTCAAGACCACCGACCTGGTCGCGCTGGCCTCCGTCATCGGCTCGCTCTTCGGCTCCGGCGGCGGCGGCGAGGTCAACAACGCGCTCTCCCTGCTCGCCGCCCAGTCCAAGTACGGCGTCGCCGAGGGAACCAAGGTCTGGGAGTCGTTCCGCGAGCGCAACGACCCCGAGGCCGCCGTCACCCTGCACAACGGCGAGAGCTTCCCCTACGCCTCCAGGCCCGACACCCCGCAGGGCGAGGCGCTGCCCGACGCGGGCTCCGTCACCCAGGAGCAACTGGTCTACGACCGTACGGGCAGCGCGGCGACCGCGAGCGCGACCGGCGCGTCCAGCACGGCGGCCACCACCGCCGTGAGCTCGGCCAGACGCGGGATGTCCAACGCCCTGGTGGTCAGCGGAAAGGCCACGGCGAGTGGCCACCCGATCGCCGTCTTCGGCCCGCAGACCGGCTACTTCGCACCGCAACTGCTCATGCTGCAGGAGATCCAGGGCCCGGGCCTGAGCGCCCGCGGGGCCTCCTTCGCGGGGCTGAGCATGTACGTCGAGCTCGGCCGCGGCCAGGACTACGCGTGGAGCGCCACGACCTCCGGCCAGGACATCATCGACTCGTACGCCGTCGAACTGTGCCAGGACGACAACCACTACCTCTACCACGGCACCTGCACGGCCATGGAGCAGGTCCAGCAGAAGAACGCCTGGACGCCCACCACGGCCGACGGGACCGCGGCGGGTTCGTACACGATGAAGGTGTGGCGTACGAAGTACGGTCCCGTCGAGTACCGGGCGACCGTCGGCGGCAAGAAGGTCGCCTACACGACCCTGCGCTCGTCCTTCCTGCACGAGGCCGACTCGATCATCGGCTTCCAGATGCTCAACGACCCGGACTACGTGAAGAGCCCGCAGACCTTCCAGGCGGCGGTGCAGCACATCAACTACACCTTCAACTGGTTCTACGCCGACTCGACGCACACCGCCTACTACAACAGCGGCGACAACCCGGTGCGGGCGAGTGGTGTCGACGCCGAGTTCCCGGTGTGGGCGCAGGCGGCCTACGAGTGGCGGAACTGGAACCCGACGACCAACACCGCCGACTACACGCCGGCGTCCGCCCACCCCAACTCGGTCGACCAGGACTACTACATCTCCTGGAACAACAAGCAGGCCAAGGACTACACGACCGCTTCCTGGGGTGACGGGTCCGTGCACCGCGGAAACCTCCTCGAGGACCGGGTGAAGAAGCTGGCCGCCGCGGGTGGGGTCACCAGATCCGCGCTGACCAAGGCGATGGCGGACGCGGCGCTCGCGGACCTGCGGGCCGAGGACGTGCTGCCGGACCTCCTCAAGGTGGTCAACAGCTCGACGGTGACGGACTCCACCGCGGCGGCGGCCGTCAGCAAGCTGTCGGCCTGGGTGTCGGCGGGCGCCAAGCGCACGGAGACGTCGGCCGGTTCCAAGACCTACGCCAACGCCGACGCCGTCCGACTGCTGGACGCGTGGTGGCCGCTGCTGGTGAAGGCCGAGTTCGAACCGGGCCTCGGCAGCGACCTGTACAGCGCCTTCGGTGCCAACCTGCCCGTCGACGAGACACCGTCGGCCGCCCACGGTCCGACCGGCGCGCACGCCGGAAGCTCCTTCCAGTACGGCTGGTGGAGCTATGTCGACAAGGACATCCGGTCCGTGCTCGGCGAGACGGTGCAGGGCCCGCTGGCGCGGAAGTACTGCGGCGGCGGCAGCCTCACCGCCTGCCGTGACCTGCTCATCAGCTCCCTGAAGGAGGCAGCGGGCAAGACCGCCGCCCAGGTCTACCCCGGCGACGACCTGTGCTCGGCGGGCGACCAGTGGTGTGCCGACTCGATCGTCCAGCGGACGCTCGGCGGCATCAAGCACTCCAACATCAGCTGGCAGAACCGGCCCACGTTCCAGCAGATCGTGGAGTTCACCTCCCACCGGTGACGGGCGGGAGGTGAAGGTGACCGGTGACCACCGACCGGTGACCGGTGGAGGCGGCGGGTCAGCCGATGCGGCCCGCCGCCACCACCACCTGCGCCAGTTCGCGGTGCACGATGTCGCTGTGCGCGCCGGACGGGGACCCGCCGCGGTGGACCACGGCGGCCGCGTCGATGTTCACGCACCCCGAGGTGGGCAGGGTGGTCCGCAACGCGTCGGCGAGCTTCCACGCGCGCGTGCCCGGCACCGCCTGCACTCCGTCGTGCCCCATCGCGCCCCACTTGGCGCCCAGCGTCCGGCCGATGTCGAAGGCCACGACCCCCTCCGCGTCGCTCGCCATGCGGGAGGCGAGCGGATAGATCGTGCCGAGCGCCGAGTCGAAGTGGGAGTAGCAGCACACCAAGGGGCCGTCGATGCGGTTCTGCTGCCCCTGCAACACACCTCCCGCGCGCGGGTCGTGCGGCAGCCGGGACGCGAACGCGTAGTGCGAGAAGGCACCTTGCAGCAGGGTCACCGACTTCACCGTGCGCACCCCCTCCGGCAGCCCGCGCAGCGCGAACGACACCAGCCGCCCGCCGAAGCTGTGCCCCACCAGGTGCACCCGCACCTCCGGGGCCACCGCCGCGAGCTGTCCGACGACCCGGCCCAGCCCCCGCTCGCCCACGGTGCCCGCGCGCCGCTTCATCGCGTAGTACGTGGCCTGGCGCAGCAGCTCATGGGCGCCGTCCCACGGGTTGGGCACCGCGAAGGAGGGCGGCGCACCGGGGAGCCGGCGGCCCGCCGAAGGCTCACCGCCCGATGAGCCGCCGCCCGATGAGCCGCCGCCCGATGAGCCGCCGCCCGTGACGCCGCCGTCCGGGAAGCCGCCGTCCCGGCCCTCGCCCTCCTCGCCCGCGTTCTCGCGGGCCGCGAGACGCGCCAGCGCCCCGGCGAACTGCTCGCAGGCCGCCGCCGTGGACCCCGAGAACATCCCGGGCTCGCTCTGCGGCACCCCCTCCGCCAGCGTGTCCGCCGCGAACAGCGCCTGCGGCCCCGGCGGTACGACGTCGACGAGCATCCGCACAAGCCGCCCGAACTCCTCCAGTTCGGCCTCCTCGCCCGGCTGCTGCTCCAGCAGCCGGGCGATCTGGTCGATCACGGTCGCCCGGCCCGGGAAGGTCTCGAGCAGCGCGTGCCGGGTGTCCTTGTCGAGGGCCGGCCGCCGGGTCGTCTCGGCGGCCACCGAGCGCGGGAAGTCCGGGATCGGCTCGTCCGAGAACCGCATCGACGGCCACACCACCCCCGCGTACCCGAGCCGGGCGCGCGGCGCCAGTTCCGGGAACGGCTCGAAGAAGCGGCTGTAGAGCCGGGTGGCGCCCGAGCGGTCGCTGTTCCAGCCGTGCGAGAACACGACGAGGTCGCGCACACCGCGCTGCCTGACCTGGGCGAGCAGCCGGTCCCGCGCCGCTCCGTCCGGGTCCCCGTCCGCGTCGAAGGTCAGCTCCCAGTAAGGAGTCACACTCATTGCCGGATGTGCCATGACAGGCCCTCTCGTCCCCCGTAGTGGTGCGATGTGGGCGCATCGTCCTGCTACGGGGCGAGGTTGGCCATACGTCATGACTCATCCGGACGAGTCATCTGTAGAGGAGGTATTCCCGGCGTACCTTCCGGAAGTCCGCGAGCTCCGCCTGCCAGCCCGCCACCACCTCGTCGGTGTCCGCCCCGGCGTCGATCGCGGTGCGCACCCGCGCCGAGCCCGTCAGCTTGTCGATCCAGTTGTCGGAGCGCCAGGCGAAGCCGCTCCACACCTTCCTGGCGGTCACCAGGAGGGCGACACCGGTGCGTACGGGGTCGAAGGCGGCCCGGTCGTGCACATGGATCTGCACGCCCCCGACCGTCGTGCCCTGGAACTTGGAGAAGGTCGGCGCGAAGTAGGCCTCCCTGAAGTGCACGCCCGGCAGCGCGAGTTGATTGGCGGCCGCCGCCCAGCGTCCGTCGACACCCGCCGCGCCGAGCAGTTCGAACGGCCGGGTCGTCCCGCGCCCCTCCGACAGGTTCGTCCCCTCGAAGAGGCAGGTCCCCGAGTACACCAGCGCGGTGTCCGGCGTCGGCATGTTGGGACTCGGCGGCACCCAGGGCAGCCCCTGCGCCTCGTAGAACGCCGACCGCCGCCAGCCGGTCATCAGTACGGTGTCCAGGTGCACCGGCGTGGTCAGGAACTCCCCGTTGAACAGCCGCGCCAGCTCGGCGACGGTCATCCCGTGCGCCTGCGCGATCGGCTGCCGTCCGACGAAGGTCGCGAACTCCTTGTGCAGCACCGGTCCCAGGGCCGCCCGCCCGGTCACCGGGTTCGGCCGGTCCAGGACCACGAACCGCTTGCCCGCGAGCTGGGCCGCCTCCATGCAGTCGTACAGCGTCCAGATGTACGTGTAGAACCGCGCGCCGACGTCCTGGATGTCGAAGACGATCGTGTCCACGCCGGACGCGGTGAAGACGTCGGCCAGCGGACGGCCGCTCTTCAGGTACGTGTCGTACACGGGCAGACCGGTCGCGGGGTCGTCGTGGCGGCCCTCGGAGCCGCCCGCCTGGGCGGTGCCGCGGAAGCCGTGCTCGGGGCCGAAGACGGCGACCAGGTTCACCCGTTCGTCGGCGTGCATCACGTCGACGATGTGGCGCGCGTCCCGGGTGACACCCGTCGGGTTGGTGACCACGCCGACCCGCTGTCCGTGGAGCACGGCGTAGCCGTCCGCGGCCAGCCGCTCGAAGCCGGTGCGCGGCTGCCCGCGGCGCCCGGCCGCGGCCGCCGGGGCGGTGGGTGACACGGCTGTCGCCGTCGCCGCTGCGAGCAGACCTCGTCGTGACAGGCGCATGGGGATGACCTCCGTAGGGGTGGGGGGCGGGCGGTCGGTGGCTGGGGCGCGCGGTTCTTGCGCGCTCCTCAGGGTGCTGCAGTCACCCTTCCCCTGGCACATACCGACCGGTTAGTCTGGCGCTGAAATGCCGAGTCGCGTCGAAGGAGACCGATGGTGGGAGCCGTGCAGGATGCCGGAGTGGTCGTCACCGGAGCGGGAGGCGGAATCGGAGCCGCGCTGGCCCGCCGCTTCGCGGCCGGCGGCGCCCGGGTCGTCGTGAACGACCTGGACGCCGACCGGGCCAAGGCGGTCGCCGACGAGATCGGCGGCACCGCCGTCCCGGGTGACGCCTCCGCGATCGTCGCCGACGCCCGTGACGCGCTCGACGGCACCATCGACGTCTACTGCGCCAACGCGGGCGTCGCCTTCGGCGGCCCGGACGTGGCCGACCTCGGCGACGAGGGGGCCTGGGCGACCTCCTGGGACGTCAACGTGATGGCCCACGTCCGCGCGGCCCACGAGCTGCTCCCCGACTGGCTGGAGCGCGGCAGCGGCCGCTTCGTCTCCACCGTGTCCGCCGCCGGACTGCTCACCATGATCGGCGCCGCGCCCTACAGCGTGACCAAGCACGGCGCGTACGCCTTCGCCGAGTGGCTGTCGCTGACCTACCGCCACCGCGGGCTCAAGGTGCACGCCATCTGTCCGCAGGGCGTGCGCACCGACATGCTGGCCGCCACCGGCAGCGCAGGCGACCTGGTCCTGCAGCCGACCGCGATCACGCCGGAGGAGGTGGCGGACGCCCTCTTCGAGGGCATCGAGGAGGACCGCTTCCTGATCCTGCCGCATCCCGAGGTCGGCGCGTACTACCGGGCCCGGGCCGCCGAGCCGGATCGCTGGCTGACCGGCATGAACCACCTCCAGCAGAAGTGGGAGGCCGGACAGTGAACGACTCCCGCTACGCCGCCCGTCCCTGGGTGGACCTTCTCAACGAAGCCCAGCGCGACCCGATCGACCCCGCCGACTCGCTGGTGCACGCCCTGCGCAGGTCCGTCGCCGAGGCCCCGGACCGCGCCTTCCTCGCCTACTTCGACGGCCGCCTGAGCTACCGCGAGGTCGACGAGCTGAGCGACTCCGTCGCCGGTCACCTCGCCTCCCGCGGCCTGGAGCACGGCGACCGGGTGGCCGTGCTGCTGCAGAACTCGCCGCACTTCGTGCTGGCCGTCCTCGGCGCCTGGAAGGCGGGCGCGACCGTCGTCCCGGTCAACCCCATGTACAAGTCGGCGGAGGTCGGCCACGTCCTGGAGGACGCCGACGTGGCCGCGCTGATCTGCTCCGACCGGGCCTGGGAGTCGTATCTGCGCGATACGGCGGCGGACTCGCCCGTACGGATCGTGCTGACCGGCTGCGAGCTGGACTTCCAGACCCGCGGCGACGCGCGCGTGCTCACCTTCGAGCGGTCGGAGCGGGCAGAGGACGCCGACGACCTGACGACCGTCGCCCGAGCGGGCCACAAGCCGCCCGAGGACCGTGACCCCGAACCCGCCGGCATCGCCCTGATCAGCTACACCTCGGGCACCAGCGGCAAGCCCAAGGGCGCCACCAACACGCACGGCAACATCATGTACAACGCCGAGCGGCAGCGGACCGGGCTCGCCCTGCCCGACGGGCCCGTGTACTACGCGATGGCGCCCCTGTTCCACATCACCGGCATGGTCTGCCAGTTCGGGGCCTGCCTGAACAGCGCCGGCACCCTCGTCCTGACGTACCGCTTCGAGCCGGGCGTGGTGCTCGACGCCTTCGCCGAGCACCGGCCGCACTACACGGTCGGCCCGTCGACCGCCTTCATGGCGCTGGCCGCCCAGCCGGCCGCGACCCCGGACCACTTCTCCTCCTTCGTGAACATCTCCTCCGGCGGCGCGCCGGTGCCGCCCGCGCTGGTGGAGAAGTTCCGGGCGGGCTTCGGGCCGTACATCCGCAACGGCTACGGCCTGACCGAGTGCACCGCGCCGTGCGCCTCCGTGCCGCCCGGTCTCGAGGCGCCCGTCGATCCCGTCTCGGGGACGCTCGCCGTCGGCCTCCCGGGGCCCGAGACGGTCGTGCGCATCGTCGACGAGCAGGGCGCGGAGGTGCCGTTCGGCGAGCAGGGCGAGATCGTCGTCCGCGGACCGCAGGTGGTGCCCGGCTACTGGCGGCGGCCCGAGGCGACCGCCGAGGCCTTTCCGGACGGCGAACTGCGCACCGGCGACATCGGCTTCATGGACCCGCAGGGCTGGCTGTACGTCGTCGACCGCAAGAAGGACATGATCAACGCCTCCGGCTTCAAGGTGTGGCCGCGCGAGGTCGAGGACGTGCTGTACACCCATCCGGCGGTGCGTGAGGCGGCCGTCGTCGGCGTGCCCGACGGGTACCGCGGGGAGACCGTGAAGGCGTACATCAGCCTCCGGCCGGGTGTCGAGACGGACCCGGACGCACTCGCCGCGTACTGCAAGGAGAGACTGGCCGCCTACAAATATCCGCGGCAGGTGGAGATCCTGCCCGACTTGCCGAAGACGGCGAGTGGGAAGATCCTCCGGCGGGAACTTCGTTCCCGTCCGCGGGACGGTCAGTAGACCCACGCGGGAAAGAACAGCACACAGCCCGGAAGGCAGGTGGCGGCACAGTGCCCAGGACGACGGACGGTGACGGTACGCCCGTCCCGCAGCGGCTGCTCGCCGCCGCCACCCGGCTCTTCGCGGAGCGGGGCTACGACCGCACCTCCGTGCAGGAGATCGTCGAGGCGGCCGGCGTCACCAAGGGGGCGCTGTACCACTACTTCGGCTCCAAGGACGACCTCCTGCACGAGGTGTACGCGCGCGTGCTGCGCGTCCAGCAGGAGCGTCTCGACGCCTTCGCGGACGCCGACGAACCGATCGAGAAGCGGCTGCGGGGCGCGGCGGCCGACGTGGTGGTCACGACGATCGACAACCTCGACGACGCGTCGATCTTCTTCCGCTCGATGCACCACCTGAGCCCCGAGAAGAACAAGCAGGTACGCGCGGAGCGCCGGCGCTACCACGAACGCTTCCGCGCGCTCGTCGAGGAGGGCCAGCAGGCGGGCGTCTTCACCAAGGAGATCCCCGCCGACCTGGTGGTGGACTACCACTTCGGCTCCGTGCACCACCTGTCGACCTGGTACCGCCCCGACGGCCCGCTCACCCCGCAGGAGGTCGCCGACAACCTGGCCGACCTGCTGCTGCGGGCGCTGCGGCCGTAGCTGTCGCAGGGGTCGTACACACATGGGTAAGGGGCGACCGCCCAGGCGGTCGCCCCTTACCCGTGCGTCACACGTACTTCTTCAGCTCCCGCCGCGCCAGCGACCGCTGATGGACCTCGTCCGGCCCGTCCGCGATCATCAACGTGCGGGCGCCCGCGTACAGTTCGGCCAGGGGGAAGTCCTGGCTCACACCGCCCGCGCCGTGCAGCTGGATGGCCCGGTCGATGATGCCGACGACCGTCCGTGGCGTGGCGATCTTGATGGCCTGGATCTCCGAGTGGGCACCCCGGTTGCCCACGGTGTCCATCATCCAGGCCGTCTTGAGGACCAGCAGACGCAGTTGCTCCACGGCCACCCGCGCGTCCGCGATCCAGTTGTGCACCACACCCTGCTGGGCCAGCGACTTGCCGAAGGCGTCACGGGACACCGCCCGCCTGCACATCAGCTCGATCGCCCGCTCCGCCATGCCGATCAGCCGCATGCAGTGGTGGATGCGGCCCGGGCCTAGGCGGGCCTGGGCGATGGCGAAGCCACCGCCCTCCTCGCCGATCAGGTTCGCGGCCGGCACGCGCGCGTGGTCGAAGACCACCTCGGCGTGACCACCGTGGGAGTGGTCCTCGTAGCCGAAGACCTGCATCGCCCGCTCCACCGTGACACCCGGTGTGTCGCGCGGGACCAGGATCATCGACTGCTGGCGGCGGATGTCGGAGCCGTCCGGGTCCGTCTTGCCCATCACGATGAAGATCTTGCAGTCGGGGTTCATCGCCCCGGAGATGTACCACTTGCGACCCGTGACGAGGTAGTCGCCCGTGCCGTCGGAGGCTCGCTCGATGTGCGTCGTGATGTTGGTGGCGTCCGAGGAGGCCACCTCCGGCTCGGTCATCGCGAACGCCGAGCGGATCTCACCGGCGAGCAGCGGCTCCAGCCACTGCTTCCGCTGCCGCTCGTCGCCGAACTGCGCCAGCACCTCCATGTTGCCGGTGTCGGGCGCCGCGCAGTTGGTCGCGGTGGGCGCCAGGTGCGGGGAACGGCCGGTGATCTCGGCGAGCGGGGCGTACTGGAGGTTGGTGAGGCCCGCGCCGTACTCGGTGTCGGGCAGGAAGAGGTTCCACAGGCCCTGCCTGCGGGCCTCGGCCTTGAGGTCCTCGACCACGGCCGGGGTGTCCCACGGCGAGGCGAGTCGCGCGTGCTGTTCATGCGCGACCTGCTCGGCCGGGTAGACGTACTCGTCCATGAAGGCGAGGAGCTTTGCGCGCAGCTCTTCGGTGCGTGCGTCGAACGCGAAGTCCATGACGATCAGCCCTCCTGGAGGCCTTCGTGAAGAGTGGTGAGGCCGTGCTCGATGAAGACGGGGACCAGGTCGCCGATGCGGTCGAAGCCCTGCCCGACCGTCTGGCCCAGCGTGTAGCGGTAGTGGATGCCCTCGAGGATCACGGCGAGCTTGAACCAGGCGAACGCCGTGTACCAGGAGACCGCGGAGACGTCGCGCCCCGAGCGCGCGGCGTACCGCTCGATCAGCTCCGCGGGACCCGGGTGCCCGGCGGCCTCGGCGGTGGTCGAGACGGGGGAGTCGGACGTGCCCAGCGGCATGCTGTACATCACCAGCAGCCCCAGGTCGGTGAGCGGGTCGCCGAGGGTCGACATCTCCCAGTCGAGGATCGCCCTGATCCCGTCGTCCTCGCCGATCAGGACGTTGTCGAGCCGGTAGTCGCCGTGCACCACGGCCGGCGCGGGGGAGCGGGGCAGTTCCCGGCCGAGCGCCGCGTGGAGCTCGTCGATGCCGGCCAGCTCGCGGTTGCGGGAGGCGTCCAGCTGCTTGCCCCAGCGCCGCAGCTGCCGGTCCAGGAAGCCCTCGGGGCGCCCGAAGTCGGCGAGGCCGACCTCGGCAGGATCCACCGCGTGCAGCTCGACGAGCGTGTCCACCAGGGACAGCACGGCCCCCCGGGTGCGCTCCGGGCCGAGCGGGGCGAGCTGGTCGGCGGTGCGGTACGGCGTGCCCTCCACGTACTCCATGACGTAGAAGGGGGATCCGAGCACCTCTTCGTCCTCGCACAGCAGCACGGGGCGCGGCACCGGCACGTTCGTCGGGTGCAGTGCGCTGATCACCCGGTACTCGCGCTTCATGTCGTGCGCGGTGGCCAGGACGTGACCGAGCGGCGGTCGCCGTACGACCCATTTCGAGGTGCCGTCGGAGACCGCGTAGGTGAGGTTCGACCGTCCGCCCTCGATCAGCCGGCCGGTCAGGGGGCCGTGCACCAGGCCGGGCCGCTCGCCGTCGAGCAGGCCGCGCAGCCTGTCCAGATCGAGTCCGGGCGGATGATCGGGGCTCATGGTTCTCCTTACGTGTGCGGGACCGGGTCCGCGGGCGCGTGAACGGTCCGCGCGTGCGTGCACGGGGTCACGTCGCGTGAACGGGACACGACCAATGATGCCGACCGGTCGGTATGTCGTCCAGAGGAGAGGCCGAACGTGATCGGAGCCACGATAGGCCGACAGCCCCCCACGTGGTGCGGCGGGGAGCTGTCGGCCGGTGTCGCCGGTTTGTTCCGGTCGGGTCAGTGGTCGTCCCAGTGACCGTCGTGCTCGGCGTGCCGGTGACCGTCGTGGAGGTAGTCGACGTGGTCGCCGTGCGTCACCCTCGGGTGCCCGCACCCCTCGCCGTGGCGGTGCTCGTGGCTCTCGTGCGAGACGTGCCCGCCGGGCTCGCACTCGTCCCAGTGTCCGGAGTGCTCGCGGTGCAGGTGCCCGTCGTGCGCGTAGTCGACGTGGTCGCCGTGCCGCACCTCGGTGTGACCGCAGTGCGGACCGTGGGTGTGCGGGTGGGAGTCGTGTTCCTGGTGAAGGGTGGTCATGGTGCTCACCTTCGGGGTACTGGGTGATGACGTCGGACAGGCTGCCACGCGAACGGCGCATATCCGGGCATCCGGCTTGCGTGGCGTCCGAGTACCCCGGAGGGTCGGTGGCATGAAGGGCATCAGTTACAAGCGGTACGGCGGACCCGAGGTACTGGAGTACGGGGAGGTGCGCGACCCGAAGGTCGGGCCCGACAGCGTGCTGGTGAAGGTCCGGGCGGCGTCGGTGAACCCCGTCGACTGGAAGTGCCGCGAGGGATATCTCGACGGGCTCCTCGACGCCGTGTTCCCGGTGGTCCCCGGCTGGGACGTCTCGGGGGTCGTCGTGCAACCCGGTGCGGCCGTCGCGGAGTTCGCCGTCGGGGACGAGGTCATCGGCTACGTCCGCGAGGACTTCCTCTCCCGCGGCACCTTCGCCGAGTACGTGGCCGCGCCGGTGCGGACCCTCGCGCGCAAGCCGCGCAACCTCTCCTTCGAGGAGGCGGCCGGTCTGCCGCTGGTGGGGCTCACCGCCTATCAGGTGCTCATCAAGGTGCTCCAGGTCAGGCGGGGCGAGACCGTACTCGTGCACGCGGCGGCCGGCGGGGTCGGTTCGATCGCCGTCCAGCTCGCCCGCAATCTGGGCGCCCGGGTGATCGGCACGGCGAGCGAGGCCAACCACGACTTCGTCCGGGGCATCGGCGGGGAGCCGGTGACGTACGGCGAGGGGCTGGCCGAGCGGGTGCGGGGCCTGGCGCCCGAGGGTGTGGACGCGGCCTTCGACACCATCGGCGGCGCGACGCTGAAGACCTCCGCCAACCTGTTGGCCCCCGAGGGCCGGCTGGTCTCGATCGCCGACCCCGACGTCGTCGACTACGGGGGCCGCTACCACTTCGTGCGCCCCGACTCCGAGGACCTGCTGCGGCTGACCGAGCTGGTGGAGTCGGGCGTGGTGTCGGTGCACGTGTCCGACACGTTCCCGCTGGAGCGGGCGGCGGAGGCGCACCGCCTGAACCAGGAGGGGCGGACACGGGGCAAGATCGTGGTCACGGTGGAGTGGGAGCCGGAGCCGGGGGCCGAGCCGGGAGCCGTGGGTTATTAGTCCGCACGGAAGTACCGGTCGGGCCGGGCGGCCGGAAGACCGGCCGGGGACCACGGCGGACTCCGGTCCGACTACAGCACCAGCGCCGCCCCGCACACCGCCAGGGCCACCGTGAGCAGAGCCGCCGCGGTGGCGTGACGCGGGGGGAACGCCTGGGGGGCGGACGCGCCGGCCAGGACGCGGATGCGGTGGTGGGCGACGAGCAGGAAACCCAGCCACAGGGCGCAGCAGAGGGCGCAGACGGCGAGCGAGGTCGGCGACAGCCCGCCGTGCAGGGCCGACTTCATGGCGAGCAGGGCGGCGACGGTGCTCGCCAGCGTCGTACGCCGCCACGCCAGCCGGGTGCGTTCCGGCTGCAGCCCCGGGTCCCGGTCCGGGGCCGCCGGGGCGCTCACCCCTCCCACCGGGCGAACACGACGACGACCATGGCGACGGCCACCACCGCGACCAGCAGGCTCAGCAGCGCCGGGAAGCGGGACACCGGCAGATCCTCGCCCCGGCGCATCGCCCGTTCGCAGCGCACCCAGTGGTTGACCGCGCGCAGGGAGCACAGCACGCCCGCCCCGAGCAGCGCGAGCGCGAGTCCCACCCGCCAGCCCCAGCTCAGGTCGGGCAGGAACTGGTCCACGGCGAAGCCGCCGCCGATCAGCGCGAGCGCGGTGCGCAGCCAGGCCAGGAAGGTGCGTTCGTTCGCCAGCGAGAACCGGTAGTCGGGCGTACCGCCCTCGCGGCGGATCTCCTGGGGTGCGAACCAGAGCCGTGCGTTCCGTGCGAAATCGATCACTACGCGACCCTATCCAGCCGTTTCCCGCGAGAGGCCCGCCGCCGGAGTGCGGTACGCCACCCGCGGACCCGTCGTGGCCGGCCGGGCGGTCTCCCGCGCCACCCGCCGGGCGCGATCCGGGCCCGGTCAGCCCATCGACCTGAACGCCCTCAGCCGCTCGTACGCCGCCAGACCGTCCGGCACCCACTCCCAGTCCGTCAGGCGGCGCAGTACCTCGTCCTCGGGCAGGAACTCGTGCCAGGCCACCTCCTCCGCCTGCGGGCTGACCGGCAGGTCGCAGCGGACCTCGTAGACCGCCGACCACCAGGTCTGTCCGGTGCCGTCGTCGTAGAGGAACTTGAAGAGGAACTCGGGGCGGGGCAGGCCGGTCACGCCCAGCTCCTCCTCGGCCTCGCGCAGGGCGGCGTCGTCGTAGGACTCGCCCGCGCCGACCACTCCGCCGACGAACATGTCGTGGAGGGAGGGGAAGACGAGTTTGGTGGGGGTGCGGCGGTGGACGAAGAGGCGCCCGTGCGCGTCCCGGGCCTGGATGAAGACGCAGCGGTGGCGCAGGCCCTTCGCGTAGGCCTCGCCGCGCGGGGACCGGCCGATCACCCGGTCGTTCTCGTCGACGATGTCGAGGATCTCGTCAGCAGCGCTCATGACCCCATCCAAGCAGGGCTCCCGGCGAGCGGTTCAGTGCGGCTGGAGGTTCCGTCGCTGGGCCGGCACCGCGCAGCCCCGGGGCATCGCGGGGTGCAGCCCCAGCAGGACGATGCCCGCCACCACCGCCGCGAGCCCGGCCGCCTCCCAGGCCAGGGCGCCCGTGTCGGTGCGCAGCCGGTCGCCGAGGAAGCCCACGCCGCAGATGATGCCGGCCAGCGGCTGCGCCGCGGTGAGGGCGGGCAGGGACATGCGCAGGGACGCCGTCTCGAAGGCGCTCTGGACCAGGACCAGCCCGGTGACGCCGAGCGCGAGGACCGCGTACGGCTGCCAGCCGGTCAGCAGCTCCGCCAGGCCGCCCTCGGAGAACCGCTGCCCGCTGACCCGGGTCAGCGCGTCCTGGAGTCCGTAGAGCAGGCCCGCGGCCAAGGCCAGCAGAACGGGGCCGGAGCTCAGCCGGGAGCGCTTCGCGTACGTCGTGAGCAGCAGGGCGAGCCCGATCATGACGCCGATGATCAGCCAGTGGCGGAGCGGATCGGTGACGGCGCTGCCGCCGCGCGGCTCACCGGCCACGATGAACGCGGTCACGCCGCCCGCGAGCAGGAGCAGGCCCGCCCAGCCCTGGCGGCCCAGTGGCTGTCTGGTCTGCCGACGGGAGAGGGCAAGCGCGAAGAGGAGGTTCGTCGCCAGCAGCGGTTCGACGAGAGAGACCTCGCCCTGGCCGAGCGCGATCGCGCCGAGCACCATGCCGGCCACCATCAGCCCTATGCCGCCGAGCCAGCGCGGCACCTTCATGAGGTCCAGGAGCAGGCGCGGGGAGAGGAAGTCGCTCAGTGGTGCCTGCTGGGCCGCGTTCTGCTGGAGCACGAACCCGAAGCCCAGGCAGCAGGCGGCGCTCACGGCGAGAATCAGAACCAGTAGGGACACGCTTCGTACCTCGATCGTCAGGCCGGGCCACGGGGTGCGTAGGGGCGACTGTAGCGTCCCAGTGCTCGGCTTGGTCCTGGGAGTACCCGGAATCGGGCAGTCGACCCGGTCGCGGTGCCCGGTGGTGCCGGGCGGCGGCGCGACCTTTCACGCCATGGTGCGGTGCCGGGGCGCTCAGCGCCATGGCGTGGGCCACAGCGTGACACGGAGCGCAGGGGTCAGGCGAGTCCGGTTCACCCCAACTTCCCCACCCGTCACAGCGGTTGACGCGTGTAACGCCAGGACCGCCCTTGACGACAACCCTTGGTGGGGGGTTTGCTGTGTGTGATCAATCGATGGCAAGCCGACAACAGACGACGAGCCGTGTCGCGTGAGGAAGTCTCCGCGGTGTCTCCACCCCCACCACCCCTGGGCCGCGGCCGCAGGCGCGCCGCCCAGGCTCTCGACACCGCTCTGGACGACACCGAGCTGGTCGCCGCGCGCGCCGCGCTGGCCCAGGGCCGGTGGCAGGCCGCCCGTACGCTGCTGACCCGCACCGCGGACGACTGGGACCGTCGCGGACACCGGGTCGCGGTCCTCGCCCAGGAGCCCTACAGCGCCCCCTGGGCCCGTGACTGGCTGCTCGCCGAACCCGAGTCCGCCGACGCCTCGGTCCTGCTCGCCCTCGCCCTCGTCCAGCGCGCCCTGCGCGGCAAGGAGAAGCCGGTCCGGGCCCGCGAGGCCTGCGTGGGCGCCGCCGCCCGTGTGCCCGTCGACCCCACCCCGTGGCTCGGTCTGCTCATGCTGGAGTGCGCCCTGGGCGCCGAGGACGAGGCCGTCCGGCTCTTCGGGGAGGTCCGCGAGCGCTACGCCGACCACCACCACGCCCACCACCTGATGATCGCCCGGCTCGCCGAGCGCCACGCGGACGCCGGCCCGGACCCGCTCCACGAGGTCTACGACTTCGCCAACCTCTGGGCTGAGCAGGCCCCCGCCGACTCGCCGCTCGCGATCCTGCCGGTCGTGGCGCACGCCGAGCGCTACCGTGCCCTCGCCGCCGCCGGACACGAGCCCGCCGAACCGGCCCGCTCCGCCCACTGGACCGGGCGCCGGGCCCGCCAGGTGATGAAGGCCGCCTTCGACTGGTGGCTGGAGTGGGAGCACGACGGCCACCCGCGCCGCCTGGTCGACCTCAACTTCCTCGCCCACGCCAAGGTCTGCGAGGGCCGGGGCGCCGAGGCCGCCGCCCTGTTCCACCGCATCGGCGACCACCCCACCGCCGCCCCCTGGGCGTACCCGGACCGCGACCCGTACACCGCCTTCCGTGCCGCACGCGAGACCGCGCTCGGCACGGCGTAGAACCCCACCCCCGCTGCGATCCCCAACAGAAGGACGGTCCCCGATGACGACGGGCAGTTCGAGCACGAGCAGACCCACCGCCGCCGACGGCATCAGCACGTTCAAGGGGCGGGAGCGCGCGCTGAGCGCCAACCGCCTCGGTACGGGGGGCCTGCTGCTCTCCGTCCTGGCCGCGACTGCCCCTCTCATGGTCGTCGCTGGTGTCATGCCCACCACATTCGCGGTGATGGGCATCGTCGGACAGCCGCTCCTCTTCGTCGTCCTCGGCGTGGTCCTGGTCCTCTTCAGCGTCGGGTACGCCGAGATGAGCCGCCACGTCCACAACGCCGGCGCGTTCTACGCCTACATCTCCCGCGGACTCGGCGGCACCGCCGGCGCGGGCGCCGCCCTGGTCGCGCTGGTCGCCTACA
This sequence comes from Streptomyces sp. NBC_00289, assembly GCF_041435115.1. Lineage (NCBI taxonomy): Bacteria > Bacillati > Actinomycetota > Actinomycetes > Kitasatosporales > Streptomycetaceae > Streptomyces > Streptomyces sp. NBC_00289. The sequence continues at coordinate 7,955,368 of NZ_CP108046.1, forward strand.
ACGCCCTCCAGGTCGGCATCTACGGCATCTTCGGCTACGAGGTCTCCGGGCTGTTCGACACCTACGCCGACCTGCGGATCGCCTGGTGGATACCGGCGCTGGCGGCAGCGCTGGTCGTCGGCGCGCTGGGCTGGCTGAAGATCGACGTCAACGCCCGGGTACTCGGCGTGCTGCTGGTCATCGAGGTCGCGCTGGTCGTCATCTTCGACATCGCGGCCGTCGCCGACCCCGCCAAGGAGGGGCTCTCGCTGCACGCCTTCAACCCCGACACACTCACCGGCGCCGGCGTCGGCACCGCCCTGTGCTTCTGCATCGCGGCCTTCCTCGGCTTCGAGCAGGCACCCGTCTACGCCGAGGAGACCAGCCGGCCGCACATCCTCGTGCCGCGCGTGATGTTCCTCGCGGTCGGAGGCGTCGCGGTCTTCTTCGCGCTCAGCAGCTGGGCCCTGACCGTCGCCGCCGGACCGTCGGCGATCGTCGGCGAGTCCCAGAAGCAGAGCGCCGGCCTGCTGTTCTCGCTCACCGACTCCCGGCTCGGCGGCACCTTCACCGACGTCCTGCACATCCTGTTCGTGACCGGCATGTTCGCGGCCCTGCTCAGCTTCCACAACGTCGTCGCCCGCTACGCCTTCGCCATGGGCCGCGAGGGACTGCTGCCCGCCGCCTTCGGCCGGACCACCGGCGCGAGCGGAGCGCCCGGCACCGGCTCGCTGTTGCAGACGGCGGTGTCCGTGGTGACCGTGATCGCCTTCGCGATCGCCGACGACAAGCCGGCCGGCGACCCGACCGAACCGGTCCTGCACCTGTTCACCTGGTTCGGCAACATCGGCGCCCTCGGCGTGATCGTGCTGATGGCCGCGGCCTCCGCCTCGGTCGTGGTCTTCTTCGCCCGCCGCGGCGCCGTGGGGGCGCAGGCCTGGCGGCTGGCCACCTCCGCGGTCGCCGGGGTCGCCCTGCTCGTGATCGCCGGCTACACCGTCAAGGACTTCGACGTCCTGGTCGGCGCCGGCCCCGACTCGTCGCTCAGCTGGCTGCTGCCCGGGATCATCGGCCTCGCCCTGGTCGTCGGCGTGGCGCAGGGCCTGCTGCTGCGTGCTCGCAGGCCCGAGGCGTACGCCCGGATCGGCCTCGGGAACGAGGCGTTCCAGCTGGAGAAGGCCGCGGAGGAGGCGTCGTAGCGGAGCCGCCTCCTGAGAACGACGTAAGAAGTGCTTACGGAACCCTGACGAGCACCCGCCCGCCCTGGCCCCGCCGGGGTCGCGGGTGTTCGAATGGGTCCGTGAACTCGCAACAGCCCGAGGAGCGGGGCAAGCCCGTCGGCCGCCGCGTCGTCCTCGGCACTCTCGGCCTGGGCGCTCTCGGCGTCGTCGCCGCGCCCACCCTGCAACGCGGTCTGGAGTCCTTCCTCGGCAGCGCCGCGGACAAGGACCCCACGGGCCTGACGGGCCTGCTCCCGAACGGCGGCGGCTTCCGCTACTACTCGGTCACCTCCTCGGTGCCCCACAGGAACGCCGAGAACTACCGTCTCACCGTCGACGGCCTCGTCGACCGTCCGAGGGACTACACGCTCGCCGACCTCCGGGCGCTGCCCCAGACCCGGCTGGTCAAGGACGTCCAGTGCGTCACGGGCTGGCGCGTCCCCGGGACCCCCTTCGAGGGCGTACGGCTGTCCCGGATCCTGGACGCCGCGGGGGTCCGCGCCTCGGCCGGGGCGGTGCGCTTCCGCTGCTTCGACGGCGCGTACACCGAGAGCCTCACCCTCGACCAGGCCCGCCGCTCCGACGTCCTGGTCGCACTGCGCATGCAGGACAAGGACCTCGGCCACTCCCACGGCGGCCCGGTCCGGCTCTACGTGGCCCCCATGTACTTCTACAAGTCCGCCAAGTGGCTCTCCGGCATCACCGTCACCGAGGACGTGAAGCCGGGCTACTGGGAGGAACGCGGCTACGACGTCGACGCCTGGGTCGGCCGTTCGAACGGGCGGGACGATGAGCGTACGAGCTGAGGCGGCGACGCCGCCGGCCTCCCTGATCCGCCGCTTCGGCCGGGCGCAGCGCTGGGTGCACCGCACGACGGCCGCCCTGATGGGCGTGTGCGTGGTCACGGCGGCCTGTCTGTACGTCCCCCAGCTCGCCGAGATCGTCGGGCGCCGCGAGCTGATCGTCCGGGTCCACGAGTGGGCCGGGCTCGCCCTGCCCGTACCCGTCCTGGCCGGCCTCGTCTCCCGCGGTTTCCGCGCCGACCTGGGCTTCCTGAACCGCTTCGGCCCGCACGACCGGGTCTGGCTGCGGGCCGCCCTGCGCCGCGACAAGCGGCGGTCGTCCCGCCCGGCGGGCAAGTTCAACGCGGGGCAGAAGATCTACGCGGCCTGGATCGCCGGGGCCACGCTGGTGATGCTCGGCACCGGACTGCTGATGTGGTTCACCCACCTCACCCCGCTGATGTGGCGCACCAGCGCGACCTTCGTCCACGACTGGCTGGCCCTGACCGTCGGCATCGTGGTGGCCGGCCACATCGGCATGGCGATCGGCGACCCGGGAGCCCGCCGCGGCCTGCGCACGGGTTCGGTGAGCAAGGAGTGGGCGGAACGCGAGCATCCGCTGTGGCGGCCTTGAGCGGAGCAGGGGCCTTCGGGGGCTGTGAGCGGGTTCGGTGAGCGAGGAGTGGGCCGAACGCGCGCATCCGTTGTGGCGGCCTTGAGCGGACCGGGGGCCTTCGGGGCCTGCGCACGGGTTCGGTGAGCAAGGGACTGGGCCGAGCGTGCGCATCCGTTGTGGCGGCCCCGCGCCGCGCCGGGAGCCCGCCCGCCGCCCGCGGGGGCATCGCTCCGGCCGGCTCAGAGCTCGCCGAAGTCCAGCAGCACCTTGCAGGACCGGCCCCGGTCCGCGGCCAGCGCGAACGCCGACTCCGCCTCCGTGACCGGTACGACCGCGCTGATCAGGGAGTCGAACGCGGGCCCGGTCGCCAGCAGGGCGAGCGCGTCGTCGAACTCGGCGTCGAAGCGGAACGCCCCGCGCAGCTCGATCTCCCGGCTCACCACCAGGTTGCCGGCGAACGGGCTGGGCCCCGGGGGCAGCATGCCGAGCTGGACCACGACCCCGCCGCGCCGTACCAGGCGCAGACAGGTGTCGAGCCCGGCGGCCACCCCGGACGCCTCCACGGCCACGTCGGCTTCCGCCGGCCACCCGGCGTCGTCGGGGTCGTCCGCCCGTACGACGGTGTCGGCGCCGACGGCGCGGGCGTACCCGAGGGCCGTCGGGAGCAGATCGGTGACCGTCACATGGGCGGCGCCCGCCGCCTTCGCGGCCGCGACCACCAGGCAGCCGATCGGGCCCGCGCCGGTGACCAGGACGTGCCCGCCGGTGAGGTCCCCGGCCCGCCGCACGGCGTGCAGGGCCACCGAAAGGGGTTCGGCGAGGGCCGCACGGCGCGGCTCGAGGCCCACCGGAAGCGGCCGCAACTGCTCGACCGGTACGACCAGCCGGGCCGCGAAACCGCCCTGCACATGCGGGAAACGCGCCGCGCTGCCGAGGTAGCGGGTGTCCCGGCAGACGTTGCGCCGGCCGTCCGCGCACTCCGGGCAGACCCCGCACGGAGTGGCCGGATGCACGGCGACCGGCGTACCGGGCACCGGTCCTGACGCACCCTCACCGAGGGCGACGACCGTCCCCACCACCTCGTGCCCGAGCACCATCGGCTCTTGGAGCCGGAAGTCGCCGACCCCGCCGTGCCGCCAGTAGTGCAGGTCGGACCCGCAGACCCCGCCGTAGCGGACGGCGACGAGCGCCTGGCCGCGGCCGGGTGACGGGACCGGCAACCCGTCGACTCTGAGGTCTCCCTGACCGTGAATCACACAACCCAGCACCGCCAGGCTCCCTTCAGAGCACGCTCGTCATGCCGCCGTCGACGTACAGCACCTGTCCGCCGACGAAGTCCGCGGCGGGTGAGGCGAGGAACAGCAGTCCGCCCACCAGGTCCTCGGTGCGGCCCCAGCGGCCGGCCGGGGTCCGCCGGCGCACCCAGGCGCTGAACTCCTCGTCCTCGACGAGGGGTTTGGTCAGCTCGGTCTCGATGTAACCGGGGCCGAGACCGTTGACCTGCACGCCGGAGGGGCCCCAGTCCGCGCACATGCCCTTGGTCAGCATCTTCAGGGCGCCCTTGGTGGCCGCGTAGGGCGCGATGCCGGGCCGGGCCACCTCGCTCTGCAGTGAACAGATGTTGATGATCTTGCCGTGGCCGCGTTCCGTCATCCGGCGGGCCGCTTCCCGGCCCACCAGGAACGCGCTCGTCAGGTTGGTGTCCAGGATGCGGTGCCAGTCGGAGTAGGTGAACTCCAGGAGGGGAGCGCGCAGTTGCATGCCCGCGTTGTTGACGAGGATGTCCAGCGGGCCCACCCGCTGTTCGACCTCCGCGATCCCGGCGGCCACCGAGGCGCCGTCGGTCACGTCGAACACCGCCGTACGGACGTTGCCGGGCAGCTCCGCGGCCGCCTTGGTGAGGCGTTCGCCGTCCCGCCCGTTGAGGACGACCGTGCAGCCCGCCTCCAGCAGGCCACGGGCGAGGGCGAGGCCGATGCCCCGGCTGGAGCCCGTGACCAGGGCCGTACGGCCGCTGATGTCGAACAGAGGGTGACTCATCGGCGTACCCCTAGATGATCAGTGAGAGGAGCAGGACCAGGCCGCCGGCGACCACCGAGATGATCGTCTCCATGACCGACCAGGTCTTGAGGGTCTGGCCGACGGTGAGCCCGAAGTACTCCTTCACCAGCCAGAATCCGGCGTCGTTGACATGGCTGAAGAAGAGCGAGCCGGCGCCGATGGCCAGGACCAGCAGGGCTGTGTGCGCCGTCGACATGTCGGCGGCGAGCGGGGCGACCAGTCCGGCCGCCGAGATCGTCGCCACGGTCGCCGAACCGGTCGCCAGCCGGATCGCCACCGCGATCAGCCAGGCCAGCAGCAGGGCCGGGATCGACCAGTCCTTGGAGATCTCCAGGATCATCTGGCCCACGCCGGAGTCGATCAGCGTCTGCTTGAAGCCGCCGCCCGCACCGACGATCAGCAGGATGCTCGCGATGGGCGCGAGACCCAGCTCCACGGTCCGTGAGATCCGTTCCTTGCTGAAGCCGGCGGGCCGCCCCAGTGTGAACATGCCGACGATCACCGCGGCGAGCAGGGCGATCAGCGGGGAGCCGATCACGTCGAAGACGCGCTGCACGGTGTGCGTCGGGTCGTCCACGACGATGTCGACCAGCGCCTTGGACAGCATCAGGACGACCGGCAGCAGGACGGTGGCGATGGTGGCGACGAAGCCCGGGCGGTGCTCCAGCTCCTCGGACGGGCGCTGCGGAACCATGCGGTCGGGGACGGGAACGTCCACCCAGCGGGCGGCGTACTTCGAGAACACCGGCCCGGCGATGATCACCGTCGGGATCGCGACGAGGATGCCGAGCGCCAGCGTCACCCCGAGGTTGGCCTTGACGGTGTCGATCGCGACCAGCGGGCCGGGGTGCGGCGGGATCAGGCCGTGCATCACGGACAGGCCCGCGAGGGCCGGGATGCCGATGCGCATCAGGGAGTAGTTGCCGCGCTTGGCGACCATCAGCACGACCGGGATCAGCAGCACGATGCCGACCTCGAAGAACAGCGGCAGGCCGATCACCGAGGCGATCAGCACCATCGCCCACGGCATCGAGCGGCCGCCGGCCTTCGCGAGGATCGTGTCGACGATCTGGTCCGCGCCGCCGGAGTCGGCGAGCAGCTTGCCGAGGATCGCGCCGAGGGCGATCAGCACGCCCACGCCGGCGACGGTGGTGCCGAGCCCGGTGGTGAAGCTGACGATGACCTTGTCGAGCGGGGCGCCGGCGAACGCGCCCAGCGCCAGTGACCCGATGGTCAGGGCCAGGAACGCGTGGACCTTGAACTGGGTGATGAGCAGGACGATGACGGCGATGCCCGCCAGCACGGCTATGCCCAGCTGGGCGTGGCCGGCCGAGGTGATCGGCTCGACGGTGTCCGCTGCCAGCATCTCGACGCTGAGTCTGGTCACGGGTAATTCCCTTTACAGGTGTGGGAGGAGGGAGGGAAGGGAGAGAAGAGCGGGAGGGAGAAGGGGAGTTACCGGCGCGGCGCGGGAAGGGTGCCGAGCGCCGTGGCGGCCCGCTCGGTGATCTCCTCGGGGCTGCCGGAGACGTCCACGGCCACCCCGGCCTCGTCCGCGCCGAGCGGCTGGAGCGTGGCGAACTGCGAGTCCAGCAGCGCCGTCGGCATGAAGTGCCCCTGCCGGTGCGCCATCCGGCCCTCGATGAGCTGCCGGTCGCCCGCGAGGTGCAGGAACGTGATTCCGGGTGCCACGGCCCTGAGCCGGTCGCGGTACGACCGCTTCAGCGCGGAGCAGCTGACCACCCCGCCGAGCCCGGCCCGGTCGTGCGCCCAGGAGCCGATGGCGTCGAGCCACGGCCACCTGTCCGCGTCGTCGAGCGGGGTTCCGGCCGACATCTTGGCGATGTTGGCCGGCGGGTGGAAATCGTCGCCCTCGGCGTACGGGACGCCCAGCCGGGCCGCGAGCAGGGGACCGATCGTGGTCTTGCCCGTGCCCGCGACGCCCATCACCACCTCCACGTGCGGGGTACGCATCACTGCCTCGCTGTCTTCCTCGACATCGACGCCGACAACTGGCGTCGGCCACACTGAAACGCATTAGGTACGACGAATTCAAGTGTCTGTGACAAATAAGTCTGACTTTTGGCTCCGTTATGTGCCCCGTACTCTGAGTGCATGAGCACACCGGGCCGGGGTCTGCACGGCCATGTACTGGACACCCTCGGCCCCGCGATCACAGCGGGTGAGTACCCTCCCGGCAGCGTTCTGCGCACGGACGAGCTGGCTCAGCGGTTCGAGGTGTCACGCTCGGTGATGCGCGAGGCGGTCCGCGTGCTCGAGTCGATGCACCTGGTGGAGTCCCGCCGCCGGGTGGGCGTGACGGTGCGCGCCAAGCGCGAGTGGAACGTCTACGACCCCCAGGTCATCCGCTGGCGGCTGGCCGGCGCCGACCGCCCGCAACAGCTGCGCTCGCTCACCGTGCTGCGCTCCGCGATCGAGCCGGTCGCCGCGGGCCTGGCCGCCAAGCACGCCACCGCCGAGCAGTGCGCCGAGCTCACCGAGTGCGCCCTCGGCATGGTGGCCAACTCCCGCGGCCACCGGCTCCAGGAGTACCTCGTCCATGACATGGCCTTCCACCGGGTGATCCTGGGGGCGTCGGGCAACGAGATGTTCGCCCGCCTCGGCGACGTCGTCGCGGAGGTCCTGGCCGGCCGCACGCATCACGAGGTCATGTTCGAGGACCCCGACCCGGCCGCCGTCACCCTGCACGTGCAGGTCGCGGAGGCGGTCCGGGAGGGCGACGGAGTACGGGCGGAGGAGCTCACCCGGGAGATCACGGTCGGTGCCCTTCACGAACTGGACATCCTGGCGCCGTAGCGCCGCCCGGCAACCTCACTACTCGCCGGGGAACTCCCCGTCGACGTACACCCAGGCCCCGTCGACCCGCTCGAACCGGCTCCGCTCGTGCAGGGAGCCGCCCCGGTAGGAGGCCCGGAAGGTCACCGTCCCGGTGGTGTGGAAGGCCGAGCCGTCCCCCGTCCCGAGGATCTCCAGGCCGGTCCAGCGCATTCCCGGATCGAACTCGACCAGCGCCGGCCGCGTCCGCGGATGCCAGGTCCGCAGCAGGTACTCCTCGTCCCGCCGTACGAAGGCGCTGTAGCGCGAACGCATGAGCGCCTCCGCCGTCGGCGCCGCACCCTCACCCCGGTGGAACCGGCCACAGCACCTCTCGTACGGCTCGGGAAGACCGCAAGGGCAGGACGGGGCGGGAGCGGGAGCGGAGGCGGACTGCCGCCGCTTCTGCGGGGTGCGTCGAGACATGGCCTCATTCTGCCCGTCGGGCCTACCCGGTGGGCAGCGGCGGCAGCGCCGTCCCGTACACCCAGGCCTCGAACAGCTCCTCCTGCGGCTCCGCCGCGAAGCGGGCCACGTGCGCGGTGAACGTCGCCGTGGTGACGGAGCCGCCCCGGTGCAGCCCGGCCCAGCCGCGCAGCATCCGGAAGAACGCCTCGTCGCCCATCGCGCACCGCACGGCGTGCACCGTCAGCCCGCCGCGTACGTAGAGCCGGTCGTCGAACATCGACTTGCGCCCCGGGTCGGCCAGCCGCAGATCCTGCGGCAGCGAGGACAGCGACCGGTGCGCGGCGGCGGCCAGTTGCTGGGCCGTACGCCCGCCCGAGCGCTCCGACCACAACCACTCGGCGTACTTCGCGAACCCCTCGTTCAGCCAGATGTGCCGCCAGTCCGCGATGGACACGCTGTTGCCGAACCACTGGTGCGCCAGCTCGTGCGCCACCAGCCGCTCCGAACCCCGCGCCCCGTCCACGTGGTTGGCGCCGAACAGCGACAACCCCTGGGCCTCGACCGGGACATCGAGCTCCTCCTCGGTCACCACCACCGCGTACTCGTCGAACGGGTACGGCCCGAAGAGCTGCTGGAACAGGTGCATCATCGCGGGCTGCCGCGCGAAGTCCCGCGAGAACTCGGGGAGCAGATGCGCGGGAATGTGCCCGTGCTGCGGCACCCCGCCGAGCCCGGGATCGCCCAGCAGCACCGTCTGGTACTTCCCGATCGACAGCCCGACCAGATAGCTGGACGTCGGCGCCGACTGCTCGTACACCCAGGTGGTCGTGCTCGCCTTGGTGGTACGCGTCAGCAGCCGCCCGCCCGCCACCACCGCGTACGCCGAGGGCGTGGTGATCGAGATCTGGTACGACGCCTTGTCGGCCGGCCGGTCGTTGCACGGGTACCAGGACGGCGCCCCCACCGGCTGGCTCGCCACCAGCGCCCCGTCCGCCAGTTCCTCCCAGCCGAGGCCGCCCCACGGGCTGGCGACCGGCCTGGGATTGCCCGACCACTGCACCTCCACGGTGAACGTGGCCCCGGCCCGGACCGGCTTCGCGGGACGGATGCGCAGCCTGCCGCCCCGGTGCGTGTAGTGCGGCTGCCGGCCGTCCACGCGGACCCGGCCCACCCGGAAGTCGGCCAGGTTGAGATGGAACTCGGCGAGCGGCGTGCGGCCCGCTATGGCGTTGATCCGGGCCGTCCCCGACAGGCGGTTGGGGCCGGGGCGGTAGTCCAGCGCGAGCTCGTAGCGGTGCACCCGGTAACGGGGATCACCGTTGGCCGGGAAGTACGGGTCCGCACCCGCGGACTGCTGAACTGCCACTGCTGTGTCTGCTCCCTGCGCTGTGCTCGTACGTCGTGCCGGATCGCGAGAACGCGCACCGTCCTCCGGCCCCCGACCGGCCGCGTTCAGGGACGCCATGCCTCGATCGGGTTGCCGAGCCAGCGGGTGTCGTCGGGAACGGACTCCGCCGCCATCACGAGCGACGCCGGGCCCAGTGTCGAACGGGCTCCGACGGTGCTGCCGGGCAGGACGATTCCGCCAGGACCCAGCGTCGCGCCCTCACGGAGGACCACAGTATCCGTCCGCAAGATCCGGTCGTGGAAGAGGTGCGTCTGCAGGACACAGCCGCGGTTCACGGTGACCGCGTCCTCCAGCGTCACCAGATCGGTCTCGGGCAGCCAGTAGCTCTCCACCCACGTACCCCTGCCGATGTGCGCGCCCAGGCCGCGCAACAACGCCGTCAGCAGCGGGGTGCCCGGCACCGCACCGGCCAGCCACGGCACGGCCACGACCTCGACGAACGTGTCCGCCAACTCGTTGCGCCACACGAACCCGCTCCACAACGGATGCTCCCCGGCGCGGTGGCGCCCCACGAGCAGCCACTTCGCGACGACGGAGACCACGGCCGCCACCGCCCCCGCCCCCAGCAGCACCAGCCCGGACAGCAGCGGCGCCCAGGCACCCAGCGCGCACAGCGCGGCCACCGTCAGCACGGCCAGCGCCGCCGAGCAGAACACCGGCACGATCCGGCACAGTTCCACCAGCGCCCGCGCCCACAGCAGCCGCGCCGGCGGGTCGTACGTCCGGCTCTGGTCACCACCGGCCGTACTCCGCGGCAGCCTGACCGGCGGCAGCCCCAGATACGAGCTGCCCTTCTTCGCCTTCTTCGGCGTCGCCGACAGCACACCCACCAGTCCGCCGTCCGGCACGCTCCGCCCCGGCGCGGTCATCCCCGAGTTGCCGAGGAACGCCCGTCGCCCGATCTCCGCGCGCCCGACCCGCACCCAGCCACCACCGAGCTCGTACGGCGCGGTCAGTGTGTCGTCGGCCAGGAACGCGCCCTCGCCGACCGTGGTCAGGCTCGGCAGCGCGAGGACGGTCGACACCTCGGCGCCCCGCCCGATCCGCATGCCGAGCAGCCGCAGCCACACCGGCGTGACCAGCCCGGCGTACAGCGGGAACAGCGTCTCCCGCGAGCGGTCCATCAGCTGCGTGACGGTCCACGCCTGCCAGCCGATCCGGCTGTGCGTGGGATGCGTCCCCTCGCGCAGCCCCAGGCTCAGCAGCCGTACGGCGACCAGGAGCAGCAGGGCGTACGCCACCCCGAAGGCCAGCGTCGCCGGCACCAGGGCGAGGGCCGCGCCCCGCAGGGCCTCGGCCAGGCCGCCGCCCGGCGTCACGAACAGGCGGGCCACCAGCAGGGCCGCCCCGCCCGCGAGCACCGGCAGCGCGGTGAGCGCGAAGCCCGCCGCGCCGTACATCCCACGCCAGTAGGTGCCCCGGCGCGGCCGCTCCTTGGGCCAGTTGCGCTTGGCCTTGCCGAGCTTGACGGCGGGCGCGCCCGCCCACCGCTGCCCGGTGGGAACCTGCCCGGTGACGGCCGAACCGGGCGCCACCTCGGCACGCTTGCCGACCCGGGCCCCCGGGAAGAGCACGCTGCGCGTGCCGACCACGGCATGCGCACCCACCCTGACCGGGCCGATCTCCAGCCGGTCACCGTCCAGCCAGTACCCGGAGAGATCCACCTCGGACTCGACGGCGGCGCCCCGGCCCAGCCTCAGCAGGCCGGTGACCGGCGGCAGCGAGTGCAGGTCCACGTCCGGCCCGACCTTGGCGCCCAGCGCCCGCGCGTACCGCTCCAGCCACACCCCGGTCAGCGAGGTCGCCCCGCTGAACTCGGCCAGCCGCTCGGCCGTCCACAGCCGCAGATGTACGCCGCCACCGCGCGCGTGCCGGCCCGGCCGCACGCCCCGCAGCAGCAGCCGCGCCCCGCCCGCGGCGATCGCGAGCCGACCGGGCGGGCTGAACAGCAGCAGAGCGCCGGACACCACGAGCCACCAGGGGGCGGTCGGCAGCCAGGCGTACCCGGGCAGCAGGTTCCCGAGCGCGGCCAGCGGCACCGTCCAGCGCAGCCCGAGCAGCGTGAACAGCGGCACCAGGGCAAGGAGCTGGATCACCTTGGCCCGCACCGGGACCGGCGCGATCACCCGGGCCGCGCCGTCGTCCTGGGCGGACTTCTCCAGGCGGCGGGCCAGCTTGCGCAGGGTGGGCTGCTGGTAGATGTCGAGGACGGCGGCGCTCGGGTAGCGGGTGCGCAGCCGCGTGGTCAGCTGGGCGGCGGCGAGGCTGCCGCCGCCGACGGCGAAGAAGTCGTCGCGGGAACCGGTGACGGGGATGCCGAGGACTTCCGTCCACTGCTCGGCGAGCCACGCCTCGGTGCCGTACAGCCGCTCGGCCGGGCCACCGGTCTCCAGCCCCTTCAGCGGCCAGGGCAGCGCGTTCCGGTCCACCTTGCCGCTGGTCCGCGTCGGCAGGTCGCCGACGGGCGCGAGCAACGGGACGAGCGCCGCGGGCAGCTCGGCGCGCAGCTTCTCCACGGCCGCGGCCTGGTCCCAGCCGTCCTGGGTGACGACATAGCCGACCAGGAGCTGATTGCCGCCGCGAGCGGTGCGCACCGCGGCGGCGGCGCCCGCGACGCCGGGCAGCGCCTGCAGGGCCGCGTCCACCTCGCCGAGCTCGATCCGGCGGCCGCCGAGCTTGATCTGCTCGTCGGCCCGCCCGAGGAACACCAGTCCCTCGGGTTCCGCCCGGACGAGGTCGCCGCTGCGGTACGCCCGCTCCCAGCCCAGCGACCGCAGCGGCGCGTACTTCTCCGCGTCCTTCTCGGCGTCGAGATACCGGGCCAGCCCGACCCCGCCGATCACCAGCTGTCCGCTGCCGCCCATCGGCACCGGCTCGCCGGCCTCGTCGACGACGGCCAGTTCCCAGCCGTCCAGCGGCAGCCCGATCCGGATCGGCTCCGCGCCGGACATCAGTGAGGCGCAGGCGACCACGGTCGCCTCGGTGGGCCCGTAGGTGTTCCACACCTCGCGCCCCTCCGTCACCAGGCGTTGCGTCAGCTCGGGCGGGCAGGCCTCACCGCCGAAGATCAGCAGACGGACGTCGTTGAGGGTCTCCGGCTCCCACAGGGCGGCCAGCGTCGGCACCGTCGACACGACGGTGATCTCCTGCTCGACCAGCCAGGGCCCCAGATCGGCCCCGCTCCTGACCTGCGAGCGGGGTACGGGCACCAGACAGGCCCCGTACCGCCAGGCCAGCCACATCTCCTCGCAGGACGCGTCGAACGCCACGGACAGTCCGGCCATGACCCGGTCGCCGGGCCCGATCGGCTCCTCGGTCAGGAACAGCGCGGCCTCGGCGTCGACGAAGGCGGCGGCGCTGCGGTGGCTGACCGCGACGCCCTTGGGTCTGCCGGTGGAGCCGGAGGTGAAGATGATCCAGGCGTCGTGCACGGGGCCGGGACGGGCGGCGGCGGAGTCGGACGAGCCGTGGACGGCGATCTCGTGCCCCTCCCCGATCACCGCCCGCACGTCCGCCTCCCCGAAGACCAGCTCGGCCCGCTCGTCGGGGTCCTCGGCGTCCACCGGGACGTAGGCGGCTCCCGCGGCGAGTACGGCCAGGACCGCGACGTACAGGTCATTGGTGCCCGAGGGGACGCGGACGCCCACCCGGTCGCCGAGGCCGACACCGGCGGCGGCGAGCGCGCGCCGGAGGTTCTGCACCTCGACGGCCAGCGTCCGGTAGGTGAGCCGTGCCGTGCCGTCGTCCAGGGCGAGCTCGTCCGGGTAGGAGCGGACGGACGCGTCGAAGATGTCGATGAGCGTCCGCGGAGAGGCGGCCGGGCCACCGGAGAAGCGTGCCGTGTCGCCGAACCGTTCGCGGATCTCTTCGTCGAGCAGACCGAGAGCACTGCTCTCGTGTATGGCTGCCATCGGGTCCTCGCGTCTCGATCCCGGAGCCATCCGGGGCGCTGGCGGGCCCGCACCCGCAGGTCTGCCTGGGGTTGTCCGGCTCCAGCTCCGTAACAAGCCGGAAATTTTAGTACGAAGCTAGGTTCGCTCCGGCGGATCGGCCACCGGAGAAGGCCGTTCGGGGCCGACTGGACATGCTTCGCACGTCGGTGACCTGGTGATCTTCGTGGCGGGGGAGAGATGGCACACACCGGGCGGACGGGGCGCTCCCGGGCGGTACACGACGAATCCCCCGGCCGCTGAGCGGCCGGGGGATTCGGCTGGTGTCCGAGGGGGGACTTGAACCCCCACGCCCGATAAAGGGCACTAGCACCTCAAGCTAGCGCGTCTGCCATTCCGCCACCCGGACAAGGTGTGTGCCGTGCGGAGTTTCCCCCGCGGCGACAAAGGAAACATTACCAGGCTTCCCGGGGTGGCCGATCACCCCCGTCGTGCCCCCGGTGCCCCCGCATCGGCCCCCGCTCCCGCGTGAACGGCGTGTGACGGGCCGGGACCGGTCTTGGGGTGTGCGCCGGGGGAGGGGGAGGATGAGGGGAACCACCAGCAGTGACAGCGGGAGGAAGCAGCGTGAGCGAGACGGACACGGCCAGCAGCGTCACCGGCCAGGACGAGGTCGTGGACCTCTGCCGCGAGCTGATCCAGATCGACACCAGCAACTACGGCGACCACTCGGGGCCGGGCGAACGCAAGGCGGCCGAGTACGTCGCCGAGAAGCTCGCCGAGGTGGGCCTCGACCCGCAGATCTTCGAGTCGCACCCGGGCCGCGCCTCCACGGTGGCCCGGATCCAGGGCGAGGACCCCTCCCGGCCCGCGCTCCTCATCCACGGCCACACCGACGTCGTACCGGCCAACGCCGACGACTGGACCCACCACCCCTTCTCCGGCGAGATCGCGGACGGATGCGTGTGGGGCCGCGGTGCCGTCGACATGAAGGACATGGACGCGATGACCCTCGCGGTCGTCCGGGACCGGCTGCGCAGCGGGCGCCGGCCGCCCCGCGACATCGTCCTCGCCTTCCTGGCGGACGAGGAGGCGGGCGGTACGTACGGCGCGCGGCACCTCGTCGACAAGCACCCCGACCTGTTCGAGGGCGTCACCGAGGCGATCAGCGAGGTGGGCGGGTTCTCGTTCACCGTGAACGAGCAGCGGCGGCTGTATCTGATCCAGACGGCCGAGAAGGGCATGCACTGGATGAAGCTGACCGTGGCCGGCACCGCCGGGCACGGGTCGATGATCCACCGCGACAACGCGATCACCGAGCTCTCGGAGGCCGTCGCCCGGCTCGGCCGGCACACGTTCCCGGTGCGCGTCACCAAGACGACCCGGGCCTTCCTCGACGAACTCGGCGACGCGCTCGGCACCGAACTCGACCCGGAGGACATGCAGGGGACGCTCGCCAGGCTGGGCGGCATCGCCAAGCTCATCGGCGCGACCCTGAGCAACACGGCCAACCCCACGCAGCTGAACGCCGGTTACAAGGTGAACGTCATCCCGGGCGAGGCCACCGCGCACGTCGACGGGCGGTTCCTGCCCGGCTTCGAGGAGGAGTTCCTCGCCGACCTCGACCGGATCCTCGGTCCGAACGTGCGACGCGAGGACGTGCACTCCGACAAGGCCGTGGAGACCACCTTCGACGGCAGCCTCGTGGCGGCCATGCAGTCCGCGCTGCTGGCCGAGGACCCGGCCGCCAAGGCGATCCCGTACATGCTCTCCGGCGGCACGGACGCGAAGTCCTTCGACGACCTGGGCATCCGCGGCTTCGGCTTCGCACCGCTGAAGCTGCCGCCGGAGCTGGACTTCGCCGGCATGTTCCACGGTGTCGACGAGCGGGTGCCGGTGGACGCGCTGCGGTTCGGCGTGCGCGTGCTCGACCGGTTCATCGACGCGTCCTGAACCGCCGCGGCGACCCGCTATTCGACCGCGCGTACGGAATCTACTGAGAAGAGTGAATCCGACCATAAGCTCGTAGCTCCATTACTCCCTCCTCGTTACAGGTCATGCGATCCGGTACTTGGGATCGCATTGCCTACAAGGAGGAATAATGATCAAGAAGGTCGTCGCTGCTGCGGCTGCCACTGGTGGGCTGGTTCTCGCGGGCGCGGGTCTGGCCGTCGCCGATGCGGGTGCTCAGGGTGCTGCGGTGCACTCCCCGGGTGTCCTCTCCGGCAACGTCGTTCAGGTGCCCGTTCACGTCCCGGTGAACGTCTGCGGCAACACGGTCTCCGTGATCGGGCTGCTGAACCCCGCCTTCGGCAACACCTGCGTCAACCAGTGACGTTGTGCCTCGCCCCATGAGGGCCTGAGCCGGTCGGCCCCGTAGTGCACGCCATGCGCTCCGGGGCCGACCGGCCTTTTCGGAACGTCGGTTTTTCGCTTTTCGGTTTTCGCGACAAGGTCGAAGGCAGGGATTCAGTAATGCGACAGGTCACCCGCAAGGGCCTGATGACCGTGGCGGCCGCGACCGGTGTGATCGCCGCCGCGGGAGGCGCCGCCCACGCCGACTCGGGCGCGAGCGGCTCGAGTTCGAACTCGCCCGGCGTGCTGTCCGGCAACACCGTGCAGGTGCCGGTGCACGTGCCGGTGAACGCCTGCGGCAACACGGTGAACGTCGTCGGGGTCCTGAACCCCGCGGTCGGCAACAAGTGCGCCAACAGGAGCGGCGGCAGCGGTTCCTCCGGAGGATACGGCGACTCCCGAGGTCACGGGGGCAGCCACGGAGGACACGGAGGCCACGGAGGACACGGGGGCGGCCATGAGGGCTCCGGGGGCTCGCACGCCGGCGGACACACCGGCGGCTCTCCGGGTGTCGGCTCCGGCAATCACGTCGAGGTGCCGATCGACGCCCCGGTGAACGTCTGCGGCAACAGCGTGGATCTCATCGGCATCGGCAACCCTGCCCTGGGCAACGACTGCGCGAACGACGGCGGTTACGGCGGCGGTCACTCCACGCCGCCCGGGAAGCCGGGGCACCCCGGCAGCCCCGAGCAGCCGGGCCACCCCGGTCACCCGGGCAGTCCGCACCACCCCGGCAACCCGAGCCACCCGGGCAACCCGGGGACTCCGAACCAGCCGGGTCACCCCGGCACCCCGGCGCAGCCGGGTCACCCCGGCTTCCCGGGCACCCCGCCGGCCTCGGGCGGCCACGTGCCGGGCGGCTCCGCGCACGTCGACCAGCCGGGAGCCCGGTCCGTCGTCCAGCCGCAGGCAGCCGCGCAGCTTGCCCACACCGGCAGCGACCTGCCGATGGGCCTGGTCCTCCCGGTGGGCGCCGGGGCGCTGCTGGCGGGCGCGGTGCTGTACCGCAAGGGGCGCACCTCCATGTGATCGGGTGCACACCGTCCGAAGACGCCGGGTGCGGCGCGCACCGCACCGGAAACGGGCGGTGACCGCGACGGAACGGGCCTCGCTCCGGCGGGGCCCGTCACCCTGTCCGCCGTCTCACCAGGTGGCACGCACCTGGCGGATGATCCGCCGCCGCAACCGCACCCTGCGGCTGCCGTCGCGCAGCAGACTGAGGCGGTCCAACTCCCAGTGTCCGTACTCAGCATGGTCCGTCAGCAGGCGTGTGGCGTCCTTGCGGGAGACCCCGCGCGGTACGTACACGTCGACAAATTCGTATTCCGGCATCGCATCTATTGTGCGGGCACGGGCTCGGTACGGATAGCGTCTGCACTATGTCTGATGCTGCGCAGCCCACCGCTGCCGAGGTACGAGCCGCCGCCGAGGCGGTCAAGACCGCGCTCGACCGCCACCTGGCCGCGGTCGAACGCAGGTCCGGGGAGGACGACCCCGCTGTCTACGAGGCGTTCAACCAGCTGGCCGCGGCCGCCGAGGTGTACGACGAGCTGCTCTACGACCGCCACGACGAGGTCACGCCTTTCGAGATCCCGGCTGCGGACGACTCGCTGCCCCCCTACACGGGCCCCGAGGAGCCGAACGCGCTCAGCGTGCTGATCCGTCGCGACTACGCCGTGGTGGAACCGCAGCGCCTGCTGGCACAGGCCGAGCGGGTCGAGGCGGTGGACGACGAGGGCGCGGACACGGAGGCCTCCGTCACGGTGCACGGGGCGCTGGGCATCCTGTTCGGCGAGTTCGAGGCGGACGAGATCGCCTCCCGGCACAAGGAGTTCGGTCTGGAGGAGGGCGACTCCACGCTCTGGGTGACGGCCGCCGACGAGCCGGCCGATCCCGGTGAGTGGCTGGAGGCGCCGTTCGAGCAGATCGATCCGCAGCGGGTGATCTGCCGCTTCGACGTCAGCGCGGTGTTCGACGACGAGATCGACGACGACGCGGACCTCGAGGAGGACGAGGAGCTCGAAGAACTCGAAGACGGCGCGGAGGACGACGTCGAGGACGACCTGGAGCCGCAGGACGCGGATCGCTGACGGGCACGTCGGTCGACACGACGGCGGCGGCACGGGGCAGAACCCCGTGCCGCCGCCGTCGTCCGTTCATCCGGCGGCCGGGACCTGGGCGCCGAGCAGGGCGGGGAGCCGGGTCGTGCGGGTCTTCGCCGGCACCTCCGCCACGGCCTTCGGCAGCGCCTGCTCCACGCCGTGGACCACGGACAGATGGCGGTCCGCACGGCCGAACGCCGTGTAGACCCAGGGACGGCTGAGCGACTGCACCGCGTCGCCGGGCAGCACCACGACCGCCGCGGACCACCGGCATCCCACCGCCTGGTGCGCGGTCAGCGCCCATCCGTGCCGCACGGTCTGCTCCACCCGCTCCCGGGGTACGACGACCGTCTCGCCCCCGCACGACAGGTGCAGCCCGTCGTCGTCGGCCTTCTCCACGCGGCCCGGCAGAGTACGGCCCGGCGCGGGGGAGTAGGCGATCCGGTCACCGGGGTCGAAGCCGCCGAACCGGCCGGGGCCCGGGTTGAGCCGCTCCTTGAGCGCCGTGTTCAGCGCGCGCGTGCCGGCCGCACCGCCGTGGCCCGGGGTGATCACCTGGGTCTCCTCGGCCGGGATGCCGATCGCCCGCGGCACCGAGTCCGCGACCAGCTGCACGGTGCGGTGCACGGCCTCGCCCGCGTCCCGCACCGGCACGATCACGACCTCCTTGCCGGGGGCCTCCACCTGGTTCAGCTCGCCGATGCCGACGCCCGAGACCAGCTCGCCCAGCGGACCCGGGTCCGGCCGCCGCGAGGCGACCTGGGGGCAGGCCCGCGCCGCCAGCAGGTCCGCGAAGACGCGGCCGGGGCCGGCCGACCACAGCACCGCCGGGTCCCCGGCCAGCACCAGCCGGGCGCCGTCCGGCAGCGACTCCGAGACCAGGGCCGCCGTCTCGACGTCCAGCTGGGGCGCGTCGAGTACGACGAGCAGGTCGAGGTCCAGCGCACCGTCCCGGTCCCGGCCCGGACCCTCGGCGCCGGCCAGCAGCCCGGCGACGGTGGCGACACCGGGGCCGGCGCTCTCGGGAGGCCCGGAGCTGTCGGCCGGGGAACCGGCCTGCGCGGCGGCCCGTGCGGTCAGGGCCGCGAAGCGGGCGCGGCCGAGCGGGGTGTGGGCGGCGGCCCAGGCACGCAGCCCGAGTCCGTGCGCGGCGCGCAGCAGCGCCGCCGGTTCCGCCAGGGACGCCTCGGCGCCGGTGTGCAGGACGAGGCCATGGCCCGCGACCGCGCGGATCAGCTCCGCGGCGGAGCCCTCGGCGGATGCGGCGGCCCCTTCCCAGTCCGCGGCCGAACCGTCCTCCTTGGGCACCGAGTTGACCAGCCGGGCCAGGCCGTCCGCGAGGCTCTCCTCGGCGAGGGCGTACCGCTCCAGGCCGACGAGGACACGGACCGGCCGCTCCTCGTCCTCCGCCTCCTCCGCCTGCCGGTCGGGCACCGCGGACTGCTCCAGGGCGTCCTGGAACAGCAGGGCCTCGCCCTCCGCGACGGTGTCCTGCACGGCCGCTTCCGGGTCCGGCACGGCCTGACGGCCCAGCGCGGCGACGAGGGCCGGCAGGTCCAGGGCGGTGTGCCCGGCCAGGGCCGCCTGCTCCAGCAGCCAGACGGTGACCGCCCGCACCCGCCGCTCGTCGGCCGGGCCGCAGTCCGCGCCGAGCAGCGCCCGCGCGAAGCCGTCGGCCTGCTCCGGCCGCACACCGCCGACCCGCAGCAACTGCCAGGGATCCGCCCGCAGCAGCTCGTCCGCTCCCTCTCCCAGGGCGGCGGCGACCTGCGGAGCGAGCGTGTCGGGCGCACCGCCGTCGGTCAGCACGCGCCGCACGGCCCCGACGGTCTCCGGCGCGGCGGCCGAGGGCGAGGTGACGGGCTGCGCGGACACGGGCTGGGGCCTCGGTTCGGCGGCGGGCCGGCGTGGTGCGGGCTCGGGCTCGCGGAAGGCGGTGGCCACGGGCTTCTCCCCGCTCTCCACGGCCCGTACGGCCGCGAGGAGCTCGGCCGCGGTGCCGCTGAGCTTGGTCCCGCTCTCCACGGGCGCCTTCCGCTCTGCCTTCCGCCGCTCGATGCGTTCCCGCTCCACCCGCTGGGCGGCCAGCTCGGCCTCGGCCTCGGAGAGCTTGGCGGCGCCGTCCCCCTCGGCGCCTGCCGTCTCCTCCGTGGCCTCGCCACCCTCGCCGCCCTCGCCGGTCAGGGCGTCCGCGACCGGCCCCGCGGCGGCGCCGGCGTCGTCGCTCCCGGTCTCAGCCACGGTCCCGGACTCCGGTGTGCCGCCCTCCGCCGCGGCGTCCGGCGTTTCCGGCTCGGTGTCCTGAGCGTCCTCGGTGGGCTCCGGCTCCGTGCTCACAGCGTGCTCCAGTCGTGATCGGGATAGCGGTGCAGGGGCGCCGACACGTCGTCGAGCGCCCGGCAGATCTCGTCAGGAAGACTAAGGGCCTCCACTGACAACGCCGCCGTGAGCTGTTGCGCGTTGCGCGCGCCGACGATCGGCGCGGTCACGCCGGGCCGGTCGCGGACCCACGCCAGTGCCACCTGGAGCGGGGTCACGGCGAGTCCGTCCGCCGCGGTCGCCACGGCGTCCACGATGCGGCTCGCCGTGTCGTCGAGATACGGCGCGACGAAGGGCGCCATGTGTTGCGAGCCGCCCCGCGAGTCGGCCGGCGTCGAGTGCCGGTACTTGCCCGTCAGGACCCCGCGGCCGAGCGGTGAGGAGGGCAGCAGGCCGATCCCGAGATCCTGGGCGGCCGGCAGCACCTCGCGTTCGATGCCCCGCTGGAGCAGCGAGTACTCCAGCTGCGTACCCGCCAGCCGGGTCCGCGTACCCGGGGCCGCGAGCTGCCAGGTCGCCGCCTTGGCGAGCTGCCAGCCAGAGAAGTTGGACACCGCGGCGTAGCGGGCGCGACCGCTGCTGACCGCGAGGTCGAGCGCCTGGAGAGTCTCCTCCAGGGGGGTGACCGGGTCGAAGGCGTGGATGTGCCACAGGTCGACGTAGTCCGTGCCGAGGCGGGTCAGCGAGTCGTCCAGGGCGGCGAGCAGGTGGCCGCGCGAGCCGTCGGAGCGGCGGTCGGGGTCCGGCACACTGCCGGCCTTCGTGGAGATGACGAGGTCCCGGCGCGGTACGAGGCCTTCTATGAGACGTCCGAGCAGGTACTCGGCGTCTCCGTCGCCGTACACGTCCGCGGTGTCGACGAGGGAGCCGCCCGCCTCCCAGAACGTCTTCAAGAGGTCCGCCGCGTCGTGCTCGTCCGTGTCCCGGCCCCAGGTGAGGGTGCCGAGCCCGATGCGGGACACGCGCAGGCCGGTGCGACCGAGATGCCTCTGCTCCATGAACGCCGAGATTACTGGCCAGAACCTGTCGCGTGGGTGCCGGTGGATAACCAGTTTCGCGGCCGCTGCCGGTGCGGGTGCCGGGTTCGCCCCGCCGTCCCGACCCCGACCGCGACCTGCCCCGATCCGCACCCCCGCGCTATGGTTCGGCCCAAGGGACGTTACTGATCGGTAAGGGGATCGGCATGCAGCTCGGGATCAACCTCGGCTACTGGGGTGCCGGAATGGACGGGGACAACCTGGCCGTGGCCCAGGAGGCCGACCGGCTCGGGTACGCCGTCTGCTGGGCCGCCGAGGCCTATGGCTCCGACGCGGCCACCGTGCTCACCTGGGTCGCCGCCCAGACCGAGCGCATCGACGTGGGTTCGGCCATCTTCCAGATCCCGGCCCGCCAGCCGGCGATGACCGCGATGACCGCCGCCACGCTCGACTCGCTGTCCGGCGGCCGGTTCCGGCTCGGCCTCGGCGTCTCGGGCCCGCAGGTCTCCGAGGGCTGGTACGGCGTCAAGTTCGACAAGCCGCTCTCGCGCACCCGCGAGTACGTCGAGATCGTGCGCAAGGCCATGACACGGGAGCGGCTGTCGTTCGAGGGGGAGCACTGGACGCTGCCGCTGCCGGGCGGCCCGGGCAAGCCGATCAAGCTGACCGTGCACCCGGAGCGCGAGCACATCCCGCTCTACATCGCCGCCATCGGTCCGAAGAACCTCGAACAGACCGGTGAGATCGCCGACGGGGCGCTGCTCATCTTCCCGTCCGCCGACCACATCGAGGACACCGCGATCCAGTACCTGCGCGCGGGCCGCGAGAAGGCCGGCAAGACCCTCGACGGCTTCGACGTCTGCCCCACGCTGCCGCTCGCCGTCGGCGAGGACAAGGACGTGGCCTCGCTCGCCGACACCTTCCGCCCCTACACCGCGCTGTACGTCGGCGGCATGGGCAGCCGTAAGCAGAACTTCTACAACCAGCTCGCCCAGCGCATGGGTTACGAGAAGGAGGCCGCCGAGATCCAGGACAAGTACCTGGCCGGCGACAAGCAGGGTGCCGCGGCCGCCGTACCGCACGACCTGATCGACAAGACGACGCTGCTCGGCAGCGTCGAGCGGATCGCGGACCGGATGAAGGCCTACGCCGCGGCCGGGGTCACCACCCTGACCCTCGCGCCCGCGGGCTTCACGCTCGACGAGCGGATCGCCTCACTGCGCGCCGGCACCGAGGCCATGGAGCGCGCCGGACTCGCCTGACACGGCGGCGGCCCACAACGCGTGGGCCGCCGAAGTTCCGCGGCCGTGGTGGGGGCTCGGGGGTCTTCCCCGCCACGGCCGTCACGGGGAACAACGCGCGGGAGTCCGCTCGGTTACGCCCCGCTCGTGACGCCGACGGTCCCCCTTTCGGCGCAGTTGTCCGACACAGCTGTTGCGGCACCTCCCGCACCGCACTTGACTCGTTCTCCGGGGATTCCTGCGGAATCGGCCGGAACGCTGCGGAGAGGTGCCCACGATGCTTTCGGCGAAGAATCTGTTCCAGGAGATCCTCGACGACGACGAGTCCTTCCGGCTGTTCTGCTCCATCGCCGCCAGCGGGGAGTCGCAGGGCGGCTGGGAGAACGGACGCATCGCCGCGCTCGTCCCGGCCGACGCCCGCGAACTCGCACCCAAGATCGCCCGGCACGGCGCCGACGAGGACAAGCACGGCCGGATCTTCCACGCCCTGCTCAGAAAGCGCGGCCTGCGACCGGTCCCCGTACCGCCCGAGACCGACTACACGATGCTCCTGGAGCGGCACGGCATCGGTCTCGCGCACGAGAAGCTCAGGGACGACGAGCCGCTGAGCGTGCGGGACGTCGTCACCTACCTCGCCCACAGCCGGGTCACCGAGCAGCGCGCCTCCGAGCAGATGCGACTGCTGCGCAGACACTTCGCCGACCACCCCGACATCGGGCGCGCCGTGAGAATGATCTCGAACGACGAGGACAACCACCTCGCCTACTGCCACGAGGAACTGCTCCGCCTCGCCTACGCCGGTCACGGCCGCGCCATCCAGCGCGCGCTGCGCGAGTGCGCCCTCGCGGAGATCCGCGTCTACCGGGACGTCAGCCTCGCCGTCATGGACCACATGGGACGCATCCTCGGCTGGCCGAAGGCGAAGTCCGCGCTCTTCGCGGCCGGTATCCACGCCGTGTACGCCTACGAGCGGCTCGCGGGCTGGCGCCGGATGGCGAGCCTGCGGATGCCCGAGCGCCGCGACGCGCTCGGCGGGCCCGCGACCACGGCCCCCGAGTTCGCCTGAACCACCCGCCTCGCGCGCGTGCCTACAGCCAGCCCCGGCGCTGGAACAGCCGGTACAGCGCGACCTCCAGAGCGGCCATCAGCGCGATCACCGCCGGATACGACCACACCCAGTGCAGCTCCGGCATGTGGTCGAAGTTCATGCCGTAGATCCCCGCGATCATCGTGGGGACCGCCGCCATGGCCGCCCACGCGGAGATCTTGCGCATGTCGTCGTTCTGCCGGACGCTCATCTGCGCGAGATGCGCCGACAGGACGTCCGAGACCAGCCGGTCCAGCCCCTCCACCGACTCGTTCACCCGCGTGAGGTGGTCGTTGACGTCCCGGAAGAAGGGCCGCGCCCTGTCGTCGACGAACGGCACCGCCCCGCCGAACTGACCGACGCCCGACAGTCGCATCAGCGGCAGCGCCAGGGGTCCGGTGGCCCGGCGGAACTCCAGGATCTGCCGTTTGAAGGTGTAGATCCGCGAGGCCGTGTGGCGTGAGCCGCCGCCGTTCGGCGAGAAGACCTCCGTCTCCAGTTCCTCCAGGTCGGTCTGCAACTCGGTGGCCACGTCCAGGTAGTGGTCGACGACGGCGTCGGTGATCGCGTACAGCACCGCGGTGGGGCCCTTGCCCAGCAGCTCGGGTTCGTTCTCGAGGCGGCTCCGCACGGCACCGAGCGAGGAGCCCTCGCCGTGGCGGACGGTCACCACGAAGGAGTCGCCGAGGAACAGCATGAGCTCGCCGGTGGAGACGGCGTCGCTCTCCTGCTCGTAGACGACGGGTTTGAGGACCAGGAACAGCGAGTCGTCGTACACCTCCAGCTTGGGCCGCTGATGGGCCTTCAGGGCGTCCTCGACGGCCAGCGGGTGCAGCCCGAACTCCTCGGTGACGCGGTCGAACTCCTTCTCCGACGGCTCGTGCAGCCCGACCCACACGAACGCGTCGCCCGTGGCACGGGCCTGCGCGAGGGCGTCGGAAAGGTCCTCGGGACCCTCCGTCCGGTGCCCGTCCCGGTAGATGGCACAGTCGACGATCACGGACCGTATTCTCCTTCCGCCCGGCAGCTCCCGCCATCAGGCGGGCGCCTACGCTGGTCCGCATGCCCACTCTGATCCTTGTCAGGCACGGACGCTCCACCGCGAACACCGAGGGGCTGCTCGCCGGGTGGACGCCCGGGGTCGCCCTCGACGAGCGCGGCGCCGCCCAGGCCGCCGCACTGCCCGGGCGGCTCGCCGGGCTGCCGATCTCCGAGGTCGTCGCCAGCCCGCTGCAGCGCTGCCAGGAGACGATCGCCCCGCTGCTGGAGGCCCGGCCCGGTCTGGCCTCGCACTCCGACGAGCGGATCGGGGAGTGCCACTACGGCGACTGGTCCGGTCGCAAGCTCGCCGAGCTCACGGACGAGCCGCTGATGGCGGTCGTGCAGGCGCACCCGTCCGCGGCCGCGTTCCCCGGCGGCGAGTCGATGCGGGCGATGCAGACGCGGGCCGCCGAGGCGGTGCGCGAGTGGAACGCGCGCGTGGAGCGCGATCACGGCGCCGACGCGGTCTACCTCATGTGCTCGCACGGAGACGTCATCAAGTCCCTCGTCGCCGACGCCCTAGGACTTCATCTCGACCTCTTCCAGCGGATCTCCGTCGAACCGTGTTCCGTCACCGTCATCCGCTACACACGGCTCAGGCCGTTTCTTCTCCGCCTCGGCGACACCGGCGACTTCGCGTCCCTGGCGCCGCGCGAGGAGCCGCCGGCGGACGAGGCCCCGGTCGGGGGTGGTGCGGGCGCACCGTGATCGTCGGGCGCAGTAGGGTGAAGCGGTCGCAAGCGCGCCGTACTTGCCCCGCGGCAACGCAGGGGCGGGGCCGGCCGGCCCCATGTCGATCCACGATTCCAATGGAGACAGGACGTGTCCCGTCAGGTGTTCCTCTACGACCCCCCGGACCGTTTCGTGGCCGGTACGGTCGGGCTGCCCGGACGCCGTACGTTCTTCCTCCAGGCCGCCGCCGGCCCCCGGGTGACCAGCGTGGCCCTGGAGAAGACGCAGGTCGCCGCGCTCGCCGAGCGCATGGACGAACTCCTCGACGAGGTCGTACGCCGTAGCGGCGGCAACGCGGCCGTCCCGGCCGTGGCGCCCGCCGACGTGCCCGACACCGCCCCCCTCGAAGCTCCCGTCGAGGAGGAGTTCCGCGTCGGCACCATGGCGCTGGCCTGGGACGGCGAGGAAGAGCGCATGATCGTCGAGGCGCAGGCCCTGGTCGAACTCGACGCCGACACCGACGAGGACCTCGCCGAGGCGGAGGAGCGGCTCCTGCAGGACGAGGAGAACGGCCCGCCGATGCTGCGGGTCCGGCTCACCGGCGCGCAGGCGAGGTCCTTCGCCAAGCGCGCGCTCGACGTCGTCAACGCGGGACGGCCGCCCTGCCCGCTGTGCAGCCTCCCGCTCGACCCGGAAGGACATGTATGTCCGCGCCAGAACGGATACCGCCGCGGAGCGTGACATCCGGTCCGCTGTCGCCCGCCGAACTCCTCGCCGAGGGCGAGCTGACCGTGCGCGGCCGCATCCGCGAGGCGTCCAACGCGGCGCTGTACTGCACGGTGAGCCATGACGGGCAGGAAGCGTTCTGCGTCTACAAGCCGGTCGCCGGTGAGCGGCCCCTGTGGGACTTCCCCGACGGCACGCTGGCCCAGCGCGAGGTGGCCGCCTACGAGGTCGCCGAGGCGACCGGCTGGGGGCTCGTGCCGCCCACGGTGCTGCGGGAGGGCCCGTACGGCGAGGGGATGTGCCAGCTGTGGATCGAGATGACGCCCGAGACGGAACTGCTCGCCCTGGTGGACGGCGAGGAGCCCGGCCCGGGCTGGAAGGCGATCGGATTCGCCGAGGTGGGTGAGGGCAGAACGGCGCTCCTGGTGCACGCCGACGACGAACGGCTGCGCCGGATGTCCGTGCTCGACGCCGTGATCAACAACGCCGACCGCAAGGGCGGCCACCTGCTGCCCACCGCGGGCGGCCGGCTGTACGGCATCGACCACGGGGTCACCTTCAACGCCGAGAACAAGCTGCGGACGCTGCTGTGGGGCTGGGCGGGGGAGCCTCTGACGGACGAGTCGGTGGCGGTGCTCAAAGGCCTCCAGGAGGCACTGACGGCGTCAGGCGCGCTCGCCCGGCGGCTGACCGCGCTGATCACGGAGGCCGAGCTGGACGCCACGCGCGCCCGCGTCGACGCCCTGCTGACCTCGGGCAAGCACCCGGAGCCGAGCGGCGAATGGCCGGCGATCCCCTGGCCGCCTGTCTAGCAGATTTCAGGCATCTCGGGCGTCTATGGACGTACGCCGCATTCGGGGATACCCACGCGGATCGGTACGGACAGGGCATGAGAGGGGCTAGGACACAAGAGCCGGTATCACGCAAGAACGCCTTACCGGCCATCCGGCCCGGTCCGGTTCGTATACGTCACATCCGGCCGGTTAGGCTCATGACATGCATGCCTGGCCCGCTTCCGAGGTCCCCGCCCTGCCTGGTCAGGGCCGCGACCTGAGGATCCACGACACCGCGACCGGCGGTTCGGTCACCCTCGACCCCGGTCCCGTCGCCCGTATCTACGTCTGCGGCATCACTCCGTACGACGCGACCCACCTGGGTCACGCGGCGACCTACAACGCGTTCGACCTCGTCCAGCGCGTGTGGCTCGACACCAAGCGGCAGGTTCACTACGTCCAGAACGTGACCGACGTCGACGACCCGCTCCTCGAGCGGGCCGAGCGCGACGGCATCGACTGGGTGGCCCTCGCCGAGAAGGAGACCGCCCTCTTCCGCGAGGACATGACCGCCCTGCGGATGCTGCCGCCGCAGCACTACATAGGCGCCGTCGAGGCGATACCCGGCATCGTGCCGCTCGTCGAACGGCTGCGGGACGCGGGCGCCGCCTACGAACTCGAGGGGGACGTCTACTTCTCCGTCGAGTCCGACCCGAACTTCGGCACGGTGTCCCACCTGGACGCCGCCACGATGCGCCTGCTGTCCGCCGAACGCGGCGGCGACCCGGACCGCCCGGGCAAGAAGAACCCCCTCGACCCGATGCTGTGGATGGCCGCCCGTGAGGGTGAGCCCAGCTGGGACGGCGGTTCCCTCGGACGCGGCCGACCCGGCTGGCACATCGAGTGCGTCGCCATCGCCCTCGACCATCTCGGTATGGGCTTCGACGTCCAGGGCGGCGGCTCCGACCTCGCCTTCCCCCACCACGAGATGGGCGCCTCTCACGCCCAGGCCCTGACCGGCGAGTTCCCCATGGCCAAGGCGTACGTGCACGCCGGCATGGTCGCCCTGCACGGCGAGAAGATGTCCAAGTCCAAGGGCAATCTGGTCTTCGTGTCCACGCTGCGTCAGGACGGCGTCGACCCCGCCGCCATCCGTCTCGCGCTGCTCGCCCACCACTACCGGGCCGACTGGGAGTGGACCGACCAGGTCCTCGAGGACGCCGTCGCCCGGCTCGGACGCTGGCGCGCGGCCGTGTCCCGGCCCGACGGCCCGCCCGCCGAGGCGCTCGTCGAGGAGATCCGCGAGGCCCTCGCCGCCGACCTGGACGCCCCGGCCGCGCTGGCCGCCGTGGACCGCTGGGCCGCGCTCCAGGACGAGCGCGGCGGTACGGACGAAGGCGCGCCCGGCGTCGTCTCGCGTGCCGTGGACGCGCTGCTGGGCGTGGCCCTGTAGGCACCCGGACACGAGAGGGGCGCTTCCTCCGCGTGGTTCTCCACGTGAAGGAAGCGCCCCTCTTCGTCTTCGCGCACCGGACCGGCGAAGCAGCGCCTGCCGATCGGCCGCCCGTCAGCCGGGACCGCGGCGGGGGGCGGTGCGTTCACCGTGCACCGCCCCCGCCGTTCAGTCCTCCGGAGACTCGTCGTCCGTCCCCGGCTTCGGGGGTTTCGGCGGCTTGGCCCGCGGGCCCGGATTGTCCCGCAGATACGGCGTGCTGTCGCTGCCGTCCGCCGTGGCGTGCCCGCCGGAGCCGGCCGGACCGGACCCGTCCCGGCGCCGCAGATACCGCTCGAACTCCCGGGCGATCGCCTCGCCCGACGCCTCCGGCAGCTCCGCGGTGTCCCGGGCCTCCTCCAGCGACTGGACGTACTCGGCGACCTCGCTGTCCTCGGCGGCCAGTTGGTCCACGCCCACCTGCCACGCGCGCGCGTCCTCGGGCAGCTCGCCCAGCGGGATGCGCACGTCGATCAGGTCCTCCAGGCGGTTCAGGAGGGCCAGCGTCGCCTTCGGGTTGGGCGGCTGCGACACGTAGTGCGGCACCGCGGCCCACAGCGACACGGCCGGCACGCCCGCGTGCGTGCACGCCTCCTGGAGGATGCCGACGATGCCCGTGGGGCCCTCGTACTTGGTCTCCTCCAGATCCATCCGCTGGGCCAGGTCCGGGTCGGACGTGACCCCGCTGACCGGGACCGGACGCGTGTGCGGGGTGTCGCCGAGCAGGGCGCCCAGGACCACCACCAGCTCCACGCCCAGTTCGTGGGCGAAACCCAGGATCTCGTTGCAGAACGAGCGCCACCGCATGGAGGGTTCGATGCCCCGGACGAGTACGAGATCACGCGGTTTGTCGCCGCCGACCCGGACCACCGAGAGGCGGGTCGTGGGCCAGGTGATCTTCCGCACACCACCGTCCATCCACACCGTGGGACGGTTCACCTGGAAGTCGTAGTAGTCCTCGGCGTCCAGCGCCGCGAAGACCTCGCCCTTCCACTCCCTGTCCAGATGCGCGACCGCGGTGGAGGCGGCGTCGCCGGCGTCGTTCCAGCCCTCGAACGCGGCCACCATGACCGGGTCGATCAGCTCGGGTACCCCCTCGAGCTCGATCACCCAGCGCCTCCTTCCGACGTGCCCTCGCGTACGCCCCAACCTTACGGCGTGCGGAGGGGACGCCCGCAGCCCCCTTGCACGGGGGAGTGAACGGATCACTGCCCCGATAGCCACCCCGGAACACCCCTCAGTCATCCGAGCTGTCCACGGCCCACTTCGGGCGGTCCTCGGGGTCTTCAGATCAGGGTGCTGTTCCGTGCCGCACGGGCGGGCGGCTGACGCCTGCCCGGGCACGTGGTTTCACCCACTCGGGTGGCGGCGGCACAGCTGCCGCGCCGCCACGCCCGTGCGCAACTCGCCCCCCGGGAAAGCCCCGGCGCCCGGACTCACAGCGTCGAACGCAGCCACTGCTCCACGCTCGCGATGTGCACCGTCGCCCAGGAGCGCGCCGCCTCCGCGTCCCGGTCCCGCAGCGCGCCCAGGATCGCCCGGTGTTCCCGCAGGGTCCCGCTGACCGCGTCCTCCTGGGTCAGCCCGCGCCAGATCCGCGCCCGCGTGGTCGGGCCGGAGAGTCCGTCTAGCAGGGAGCACAGCACCGAGTTGCCGGAGCTCTGCACGATGCCCCGGTGGAAGTCCAGATCGCAGGCGACGAGTTCCTCCACCGAGGGCGCCTCGCCCAGCTTGTCCAACTGCGCGGTGAGCGCGTCCAGTTGCTGCTCGCTGATGCGCAGGGCCGCCATCGCGGTGGCGGCGGGCTCCAGGATGCGCCGCACGGCGAGGAACTCCAGGACCGTGTCGTCGCGGTGGAAGTCCACGACGAAGCTCAGCGCCTCCAGAAGGAGCTGCGGATCGAGGCTGGTCACGTAGGTGCCGTCGCCCTGCCGTACGTCCAGGATCCGGATCAGCGACAGCGCGCGCACGGCCTCCCGCAGCGAGTTGCGGGACAACCCCAGCTCGGCGGCGAGTTCGCTCTCCTTGGGCAGCCGGTCGCCGGGACGCAGCGCGCCGGAGACGATCATGCCCTTGATCTTCTCGATCGCCTCATCGGTGACTGCCACGGCCGCCTCCCTGTCGCCCGGACATCGGATGTCTCAGCACATTATGGGGCCTGTTCAGGAGACTGATGCCAGATCGGCGATCACGGCCTGCTCGTCGAGCGTCGTCGGCACCCGGTCGCGCATCAGCACCCGCCCGTCGACGACGGTGTCCCGCACGTCCGCCGGGTGCGCGGCGTGGTCGAGCGTGGACCGGGGATCGTGCGCCGGCCGCAGAGGCGGAGCGTTCAGGTCGAGGTGCCACCGGCGGCCCCTGGTAAGAGCCGTCGGTCAGCTCCGCCACGAAGGTCCGGTACGGCTCCGGCAGGACCACCCCGTGATCCGCCTCGAAGGCGTGCGCCGCCAGCCGGCCGAGCGCCGACCCACCACCGTCGTCCACGCCGAACGCCGCTCGCCGTGCCGCGAGTTCCTCCGGGTCGGCCCGATCCCTGTTCATGCGCCCATGAGGACACCCGGCACTGACAACCGGGCATCCGAAAGGGGCGGCTCCATCGGCGTGGAGCCGCCCCTCACGCGGGCCCGGCGCCCGGTCGGGGTGGGCGCCGGTCCCGGGTCGTCACTTCTTGTCCAGCAGGTCCTGCACCTTCGCCCGCACCTCGTCCGTGGCCAGACCGCGGATCGTCAGGGTCGTCCGGCGGCGCAGCACGTCGTCCTGCGTCTCGGCCCACTCGTGGTCCCGGGCGTAGACGACCTGCGCCCAGATCTCGGGGGCGTCCGGGTGGACGCGCTCGGCCAGCTCGGCGTTGTCGTTGGCCAGTCGGGCGATGTCGAAGGCCAGCGAACCGTAGTGGGTGGCCAGGTGCCTGGCGGTGTCGGGCGCCATGCGGGGACCCGGTGCCGGGTGGTCGACCAGGAGACGGTGCGCCACGGCCCGGGGGTTGGCGACACCCGGCAGCGGCAGCTTCTTCGGCAGCGAGGAGATCGGCTCGAAGTCCTCGCCCAGCGGGTGACCCGGCAGCGCCTCCAGCTTCTGCATCACCGTACGGCCGATGTGCCGGAAGGTGGTCCACTTGCCGCCCGCGACGGACAGCATGCCGCCCTTGCCCTCGGTCACGACCGTCTCGCGCTTGGCCTTCGCGGTGCTGCCCGGCCCGCCCGGCAGCACACGCAGACCCGCGAAGGCGTACGTGATGAGGTCACGGTCGAGCTGCTGGTCACGGACGGAGAACGCGGCCTCGTCGAGTATCTGGGCGGTGTCCTTCTCGGTGACCGCGACGTCCGCCGGGTCGCCCTCGTACTCCTCGTCGGTCGTGCCCAGCAGCAGCATGTCCTCCCAGGGGAGGGCGAAGGTGATGCGGTACTTGTCGATCGGGGTGGCCAGCGCGGCCTTCCAGGGGGAGGTGCGCTTCAGGACCAGGTGCGCGCCCTTGGACAGGCGGATGGACGGCGCCGCGTTCGGGTCCTCCAGCCGGCGCAGGTGGTCGACCCACGGACCGGTCGCGTTGAGCACGAGACGGGCGTTGACGCCGAACTCGTCACCGGAGGTGCGGTCGCGCAGTTCGGCGCCCGTCACCCGGCCCTTGGTGAACCGCAGGCCGGTCACCTCGGCGTGGTTCAGGACCACCGCGCCCGCCTCGACGGCCGCACGGACCGTCATCAGCGCCATGCGGGCGTCGTTCATCTGGTCGTCGCCGTACACGGCCACGGCCTTGAGGTTGTCGGTGCGCAGCTCGGGCACGTCCTGCGCGGCCTTCGCCGGCGACAGCAGGTGCCCGACGCCGTCACCGAACGCCGACAGCGCGGAGTAGGCGAACACGCCCGCACCGAGCTTCGCCGCGCCGTGCGGCCCGCCCTTGTACACGGGGAGGTAGAACGTGAGCGGGTTCGCCAGGTGGGGAGCCACCTGGCGAGAGACCGCACGGCGCTCGAAGTGGTTCTCCGCCACCAGCTTCACCGCGCCGGTCTGCAGGTAACGCAGACCGCCGTGGAGGAGCTTGGAGGAGGCGGAGGAGGTGGCGCCGGCGAAGTCGCCGGCGTCGACCAGAGCCACCCGCAGACCGGACTGCGCGGCGTGCCAGGCGGTGGAGATGCCCAGGATGCCGCCGCCGATCACGAGAAGGTCGTACGACGCCTTGGAGAGCTGCTCCCGGGTCTCGGCGCGGCTCGGGTTGGAGCCGGACGCCGGGTGCGTCCCCAGGGCAGGCACGGACTGCAGGGTGGACTGACTGGTCATGTGGGGTTCTTACTCCTCTTCGTCGAGCCAGCTCATGGTCCGCTCGACGGCCTTGAGCCAGCTCTTGTACTCACGGTCGCGGGTCTCCGCGTCCATGCGGGGGGTCCATTCGGCGGCCCGTCGCCAGTTGGCACGCAGGTCGTCGGTGCTGGTCCAGAAGCCGACGGCGAGGCCGGCGGCGTAGGCGGCACCGAGGCAGGTGGTCTCGGCGACCATCGGGCGCACGACCGGTGCGTCCAGGAAGTCGGAGAGCGTCTGCATCAGCAGGTTGTTGGAGGTCATGCCGCCGTCGACCTTGAGGGCCGCGAGTTCGACGCCGGAGTCCTTCGTCATGGCGTCGGTGATCTCACGGGTCTGCCAGGCCGTGGCCTCCAGGACGGCGCGCGCGAGGTGCGCCTTGGTGACGTACCGGGTGAGGCCGGCGATCACACCGCGGGCGTCGGAGCGCCAGTACGGGGCGAACAGACCGGAGAAGGCCGGCACGAAGTACGCGCCGCCGTTGTCCTCGACCGAGAGCGCGAGGGTCTCGATCTCGGCGGCGGTGGAGATCAGGCCCATCTGGTCGCGCATCCACTGCACCAGCGAACCGGTGACGGCGATCGAGCCCTCCAGGGCGTAGACCGGCTTGTCGTCGCCGATCCGGTAGCCGACCGTGGTCAGCAGCCCCGAGTACGAGTTGATGATCTTCTCGCCGGTGTTCAGCAGCATGAACGTGCCGGTGCCGTACGTCGACTTGGCCTCGCCCTCGGCGAAGCAGGTCTGGCCGAACAGGGCCGCCTGCTGGTCGCCGAGCGCGGAGGCGACCGGGATGCCGCCGAGCAGGTCGCCCAGCTTGCCGCCGGTGACCTCGCCGTAGACCTCGGCGGAGGAGCGGATCTCCGGGAGCATGTTCAGCGGCACGCCGATGGACTCGGCGATCTTGTCGTCCCACTCCAGCGTGTGCAGGTTCATCAGCATGGTGCGGGAGGCGTTGGTGACGTCGGTGTAGTGCTTGCCGCCGTTGACGCCGCCGGTCAGGTTCCAGATGACCCAGCTGTCCATGGTGCCGAAGAGGATGTCGCCCGCCTCGGCGCGCTCGCGCAGCCCCTCGACGTTGTCGAGCAGCCAGCGGGCCTTGGGCCCGGCGAAGTACGAGGCGAGCGGCAGGCCCGTCTCGCGGCGGAAGCGGTCCTGGCCGACGTTGCGGCCGAGCTCCCGGCAGAGGGCGTCGGTGCGGGTGTCCTGCCAGACGATGGCGTTGTGGACGGGCTCGCCGGTGTTCTTGTCCCAGAGGAGCGTGGTCTCCCGCTGGTTGGTGATGCCGATGGCCTTGATGTCGTCGCGGGTGATGCCGGCCTTCGCGATGGCCCCGGCGACGACCTCCTCGACGTTGGTCCAGATCTCGGTGGCGTTGTGCTCGACCCAGCCCGGCTTCGGGAAGATCTGCTCGTGCTCCTTCTGGTCGACGGAGACGATACGGCCGTCGCGGTCGAAGACGATGCAGCGGGAAGAGGTCGTTCCCTGGTCGATCGCGGCGATGAACGGGCCGGCGGTGTGCGCGTCGGTCACTGTCTGCTCCTGGAGGTTCCGTGGGTGAGGGGCTGTACGTACGGCGCGTGCTGTGGGGCTCGGTGCTCCGTGCTCGGAGGACGAGGCGCGATGGTCGTCGTCATGTCCGAAGCTGTGGGGTTCGATGCTCTTAAGCAAATGCGACGTTGTAGATGCCCGCGGCGATCGCGCCGCCGATCAGCGGGCCGACCACCGGTATCCAGGCGTACCTCCAGTCGGAGCCGCCCTTGTTGGGCAGGGGCAGGAGGGAGTGCACGATGCGCGGACCGAGGTCACGGGCCGGGTTGATCGCGTAGCCGGTCGGGCCGCCGAGGGACAGACCGATCGAGACGACCACGAGTGCGGTGATGAGCGCGCCCAGGTTGCCGAGGCCGTTGCCCTTGTCGTTCAGGCCCTGCGTGAGGACGGCGAGGACCAGCACGATGGTGCCGATGATCTCCGTGGCGAGGTTCTGCCAGACGACCCGGATCTCCGGACCGGTGGAGAAGACGCCCAGCACCGGGCCGGCGCCCTGTTCCTGGGCCTCGACGGCCTTGGTCTTCGTGGCCTGCGCGCCCGGACCGCCGACGATCTCCCGGTCGGTGAGGTGCGCGTGGAACTGGCCGTAGTAGGCGACCCAGACCAGCGTCGCGCCGATGGCGGCACCGAGCAGCTGCCCGGCCCAGTAGACCGGAACGTTGCTCCAGTCGTCGTCCTTGATCGCGAGTGCGAGCGTCACGGCCGGGTTGAGGTGGGCGCCGGAGAGCGGCGCCGAGGTGTAGACGGCCGTCAGTACGGCGAAACCCCACCCGAAGGTGATGGCGAGCCAGCCGGCGTTGCGCGCCTTGGAGGCCTTCAGCGTGACGGCGGCGCAGACGCCACCGCCGAGCAGGATGAGTATGGCGGTACCGATGGTCTCGCCGATGAAGATGTCGGAGCTGGACACCCGCGACTCCTTTGTCCTTCGTCCAGGGGACCGAACCCCGGGTCCCTCCGGGAGTTCGAGCTTGCCCTCGGGAGTGAGAGCGGTACGGCCCTTGGCGTTGTCACACTCTAGCGCGTATTGCCGGTAGGTGTTCGACAATGCCGACCGATGGACGGGAGTCTTGCTGTGGGGTTACGTGCACGTCAAGAGCCCGGTTGCCGGAAACGCGATCGTTATTGAGTGCCGTCGGTAATCGATCTTGAGTTCGGATACGGACGGCCCCGGCGCGAGCACCCTGCGTGTGGATCGGTGGGTTCGCCCCTTGTGTCTGGGCATGACAAAGGGCCGGAACGTCCTTCCCGTCCCGGCCCCTTCGTGCCCGTTCGTGTACGACTCTCAGAACCGTCCGGCGCCCAGGTCCCGCGACACCGCGCGGGCGCAGTCGCGTACGGCCGCGATCAGCTCGGGGCGCAGCTCCCCGTCCCGGCACAGCCGTTCCACGGCGCCGGTGATGCCGACCGCGCCGACCGGCATGCGCCGCCGGTCGTGGATGGGGGCGGCGACCGACGAGATGCCCTCCCAGGTCTCCTCGACGTCCGCCGCGTACCCACGCGCGCGCGTGACGTCGAGGATGCTCTCGAAGCTCTCCAGCTCGCACACCGTCCGGTCCGTGAACGGCTTGCGGTCGGCCTCCAGCGCCTCGCTGTGCGCGACCGGGTCGTAGGCGGACAGGACCTTCCCCAGGGCCGTGGAGTGCAGCGGCTGCATGGCCCCGATCTCCAGGACCTGCCGGCTGTCGTCGGGCCGGAAGACGTGGTGCACGATCAGCACGCCCTGCTGGTGCAGCACGCCCAGGTGGACGCTCTCGCCGCTGGAGCGGGCCAGGTCGTCCGTCCACACCAGGGCGCGCGCCCGCAGTTCGTGCACGTCCAGATAGGTGGTGCCCAGGCGCAGCAGTTCGGCGCCCAGCTGGTAGCGCCCGGAGGCTTCGTCCTGTTCCACGAAGCCCTCGTGCTGAAGGGTGCGCAGGATGCCGTGGGCGGTGCCTTTGGCGAGGCCCAGCGACGAGGCGATGTCCGAGAGGCCGAGGCGTCGCTCGCCGCCCGCGAGCAGCCGCAGCATCGCGGCCGCCCGTTCGAGCGACTGGATGTTCCGTGCCATCGCCGTGCTGCCTCCGTCCCCTTCGACCGTCGACCCGCGACGTCGCTGCCGCCGTTCGGCAATGTCGAACACTACCGGTCCTTGCCGACCTCCCGCCAATGTTCGGCCCCCATATGTTGCGTCACTCGTATCCCTTCGGTGACCTGTCCGTCATCCCGGTCCGTCCCGTGGACGCTCCCGGCATCTCTTGACGGTCCCGGTTACCCTGGCGGCGTGCGCCGACCGCGGAGAGTTCCACGGCCGGGCGCAAAGCCGACAGCCGTCGCACCTAGAGGGAGCCCGTTCATGGCCTCGTCGCCGCTCACCCCTTCCGCCGACAGCCGGACCCGTGTGTCCGCGCTCCGTGAGGCGCTGGCCACCCGTGTGGTGGTAGCCGACGGAGCAATGGGCACCATGCTCCAGGCACAGGAGCCCACACTCGAGGACTTCGAGAAGCTCGAAGGCTGCAACGAGATCCTCAACCTCACCCGGCCCGACATCGTCCGTTCGGTCCACGACGAGTACTTCGCGGTGGGCGTCGACTGTGTGGAGACGAACACCTTCGGGGCGAACCACTCGGCGCTCGGTGAGTACGACATCGCCGACCGGGTGTACGAACTGTCAGAGGCGGGTGCCCGGGTGGCCCGTGAGGTGGCCGACGAGTACGGCGCCCGGGACGGACGCCAGCGCTGGGTGCTGGGCTCCATGGGCCCCGGTACCAAGCTGCCCACCCTGGGCCACGCCCCGTACACCACGCTCCGTGACGCCTACCAGCGCAACGCCGAGGGCCTGGCCGCGGGCGGCGCCGACGCGCTCATCGTGGAGACCACGCAGGACCTGCTGCAGACGAAGGCCGCCGTGCTCGGCGCCCGCCGCGCGCTGGAGGTCTCCGGCCTGGACCTGCCGCTGATCGTGTCGGTGACCGTGGAGACCACCGGCACGATGCTGCTGGGCTCGGAGATCGGTGCCGCGCTGACCGCGCTGGAGCCGCTGGGCATCGACATGATCGGCCTGAACTGCGCCACCGGCCCGGCCGAGATGAGCGAGCACCTGCGCTACCTCGCCCGCCACTCCCGCATCCCGCTCTCCTGCATGCCGAACGCGGGCCTGCCCGTCCTCGGCAAGGACGGCGCCCATTACCCGCTGTCCGAGGCGGAGTTGGCGGACGCGCAGGAGACGTTCGTCAACGAGTACGGGCTGTCCCTGATCGGTGGCTGCTGTGGTACGACGCCGGAGCATCTGCGGCAGGTCGTGGAGCGGGTCCGGGATCTGACGCCGTCCGCGCGTCAGCCGCGTCCGGAGCCGGGTGCGGCGTCGCTGTACCAGACGGTGGCGTTCCGGCAGGACACGGCGTACATGGCGATCGGTGAGCGGACGAACGCCAACGGGTCGAAGAAGTTCCGTGAGGCGATGCTGGAGGGCCGCTGGGACGACTGTGTGGAGATGGCGCGCGATCAGATCCGTGAGGGCGCGCACATGCTCGACCTGTGCGTGGACTACGTGGGCCGTGACGGTGTCGCGGACATGCGGGAGCTGGCCGGGCGCTTCGCGACCGCCTCGACGCTGCCGATCGTGCTCGACTCCACCGAGGTCGAGGTCCTGCGCGCGGGCCTTGAGCGCCTCGGCGGACGCGCGGTCCTCAACTCCGTCAACTACGAGGACGGTGACGGCCCGGAGTCGCGTTTCGCGAAGGTGACGGCTCTGGCCCGGGAGCACGGGGCGGCGCTGATCGCGCTGACCATCGACGAGGAGGGCCAGGCCCGTACCGTCGAGACCAAGGTCGCCATCGCCGAACGGCTCATCGAGGACCTCACCACCAACTGGGGCATCCACGAGGCCGACATCCTCATCGACTGTCTGACGTTCACGATCTGCACGGGTCAGGAGGAGTCCCGCAAGGACGGTATCGCCACCATCGAGGCGATCCGCGAGCTCAAGCGCCGCCGCCCCGACGTGCAGACCACCCTCGGCCTGTCCAACATCTCCTTCGGCCTCAACCCGGCCGCCCGCATCCTGCTCAACTCCGTCTTCCTCGACGAGTGCGTCAAGGCGGGCCTGGACTCCGCGATCGTGCACGCCTCGAAGATCCTGCCGATCGCCCGCTTCAGCGAGGAAGAGGTCACCACCGCCCTCGACCTCATCCACGACCGGCGCGCCGAGGGCTACGACCCGCTGCAGAAGCTCATGGCCCTGTTCGAGGGCGCCACCACCAAGTCCCTGAAGGCGGGCAGGGCCGAGGAACTGGCCGCGCTGCCGCTGGACGAGCGGCTGAAGCGGCGGATCATCGACGGGGAGAAGAACGGTCTGGAGGCCGATCTCGACGAGGCGCTGCGGAGCAGGCCAGCGCTGGACATCGTCAACGAGACGCTGCTGGACGGCATGAAGGTGGTCGGTGAGCTGTTCGGCTCGGGTCAGATGCAGCTGCCGTTCGTGCTGCAGTCGGCCGAGGTGATGAAGACGGCGGTGGCTCATCTGGAGCCGCACATGGAGAAGTCGGACGCGGAGGGCAAGGGCACCATCGTGCTGGCCACGGTCCGCGGCGACGTGCACGACATCGGCAAGAACCTCGTGGACATCATCCTGTCGAACAACGGCTACAACGTGGTCAACCTGGGGATCAAGCAGCCGGTGTCGGCGATCCTGGAGGCCGCCGAGGAACACCGCGCGGACGTGATCGGCATGTCCGGTCTGCTGGTCAAGTCCACCGTGATCATGAAGGAGAACCTGGAGGAGCTCAACCAGCGCAAGCTCGCCGCCGACTTCCCCGTGATCCTCGGCGGCGCCGCCCTCACCCGCGCCTACGTCGAGCAGGACCTGCACGAGATCTACGACGGTGAGGTCCGCTACGCCCGGGACGCGTTCGAGGGCCTGCGCCTGATGGACGCGCTGATCGGCGTCAAGCGGGGCGTGCCGGGGGCGAAGCTGCCCGAGCTGAAGCAGCGCCGGGTCCGCGCGGCCGTCGACACGGTGGTCGAGGAGCGCCCGGAGGAGGGCCACGTCCGCTCCGACGTGACCGTCGGCAATCCGGTCCCGCAGCCGCCGTTCTGGGGCACCCGGGTCATCAAGGGCATCCAGCTCAAGGAGTACGCGACCTGGCTGGACGAAGGCGCGCTGTTCAAGGGCCAGTGGGGCCTGAAGCAGGCCCGCACCGGCGAGGGACCCACGTACGAGGACCTCGTCGAGACCGAGGGCCGACCCCGGCTGCGCGGGCTGCTGGACAAGCTCCAGACCGAGAACCTGCTCGAGGCGGCCGTCGTCTACGGCTACTTCCCCTGCGTGTCCAAGGACGACGACCTGATCCTCCTGGACGAGCAGGGCAACGAGCGCACCCGCTTCACCTTCCCCCGCCAGCGCCGCGGCCGCCGGCTGTGCCTGGCCGACTTCTTCCGCCCGGAGGAGTCGGGGGAGACGGACGTCGTGGGACTCCAGGTGGTCACCGTCGGCTCACGGATCGGCGAGGAGACCGCCAAGCTGTTCGAGGCCAACGCCTACCGCGACTACCTCGAACTGCACGGACTGTCCGTGCAGTTGGCCGAGGCGCTCGCCGAGTACTGGCACGCGCGGGTGCGTAGCGAGCTGGGCTTCGCCGGTGAGGACCCCGGCGCGATGGAGGACATGTTCGCCCTCAAGTACCGCGGTGCGCGCTTCTCCCTCGGCTACGGTGCGTGCCCCGACCTCGAGGACCGCGCCAAGATCGCCGAACTGCTCCAGCCGGAGCGCATCGGCGTCCACCTCTCCGAGGAGTTCCAGCTCCACCCCGAGCAGTCCACCGACGCCATCGTCATCCACCACCCGGAAGCCAAGTACTTCAACGCCCGATGACCCCCGAAACACGCGCGATGATCGGCAAAGACGCACACTGATCGGATAAGTCGTACACTGGTCGGTCCACTGCAGGCCGGTTCCCTTCGTGGGAACCGGCCTGGTCGTCCCTCAAGGAGGTGCGCCAGGATGACCAGCACGGTCCCCGCGCTCGGAACCCGTACGGCCGAAGGCTCAGCTCTGCAGGCCGTTCTCCTCGACATGGACGGAACCCTGGTGGACACCGAGGGCTTCTGGTGGGACGTCGAGGTCGAGATCTTCGCCCGCCTGGGCCACACCCTCGACGACTCCTGGCGCCATGTCGTGGTCGGCGGCCCCATGACCCGCAGCGCGGGCTTCCTGATCGAGGCCACCGGCGCCGACATCGCCCTCCCCGAACTCGCGGTGCTGCTCAACAACGGGTTCGAGGAGCGCATCAGGAGCACCCTGCCGCTGATGCCGGGAGCCGCCCGCCTGCTGGCCGAGCTGTCCGCCCACGAGATCCCCACCGCCCTGGTCTCCGCCTCGCACCGGCGGATCATCGACCGGGTGCTCACCTCCCTCGGCCACC
Source organism: Streptomyces sp. NBC_00289 (assembly GCF_041435115.1). Lineage (NCBI taxonomy): Bacteria > Bacillati > Actinomycetota > Actinomycetes > Kitasatosporales > Streptomycetaceae > Streptomyces > Streptomyces sp. NBC_00289. Next base: position 7,995,594 of record NZ_CP108046.1, read on the forward strand.
GGTTCGGGCTGACGGTCGCCGGCGACGAGGTCTCGCGGACCAAGCCGCACCCCGACCCGTACCTGTTCGCCGCCGCCGGGCTCGGCGTGGATCCGGCCAGATGCGCGGTCGTCGAGGACACCGCCACCGGGGTCGCCTCGGCGGAGGCGGCGGGCTGCCATGTGGTGGTCGTGCCCTCCGTGGCCCCGATCGGTCCGGCCCCCCGGCGTACCGTCGTCGGCTCCCTCGAACAGGTCGACCTGGTATTCCTGCGCGGGCTGATGACGGAAATGCGCTAGCTGTTCACCCAGCGTGCAAGGCGATAGACGGGGAATTTCCGAGCGAGACCCGCGAAAGAATTCGAAACCTGTCGGGTGGCCGAATTCCGGTACTGCCCCAGCTCGCCGGAGCTGTGAGGTTCACCACGCGAGCAGGGGTCGACAGTGAACCTCCGGTGTGCTGTTCACCCCGTTTCGGGGGGCACGGACGTGCCCTTGTGTCCCGATTGGTGGAACGCTGCACTAATCCTTCCCCTGTCGGGTTTTCGGTCTGTCCGCAGCCGGTTTCGCTGCGTGATGGGGTCTCAACTCCGATGACGGCGAACCCTCATGCTGGTGCGGACTAATCTCAAGGCGAGAACATCGCCCCTACCCCCGTGATCCGCCGCGACACCCCTGCATGCCGGGTACACGGACCTGAACAGCTCTGGAGAAACACGAGCATGAACCGCAAGACTTTGGTGCTGCCTGCCGTGGTCGGCCTGCTCGCTCCGGTGCTCGCCGCCTGTGGCGGGTCCGGCAGTGGGAGCGGCGGGGACGCGATCGTCGTCGGCACCACGGACCGGTTCACCGCCTCCAAGGACGCGCCCGCGCCTCTCGACCCGGCCTACGCCTACGACGTCGGCACCTGGAACATCCTGCGCCAGACCGTGCAGACCCTGATGATCCAGCCCAAGGGTGAGGGTGACCCCGTCCCCGAGGCGGCGGAGAGCTGCGGCTTCACCGACAGCGGCAACGAGCGCTACGCCTGCAAGCTGCGCGACGGCCTCAAGTTCGCCAACGGCGACTCCATCACCGCCGCGGACGTGAAGTACTCCATCGACCGCGCCCTCGCGATCAAGGCCGACAGTGGTGTGTTCGCCCTGCTGTCCACCATCGACACCGTCGAGACCCAGGGCGACCGTGAGGTCATCTTCCACCTCAAGACCGCCGACGCCACCTTCCCGTTCAAGCTGTCGACCCCCGTCGCCGGCATCGTCAACCCCGACGACTACGAGAAGAACAAGCTGCGCGACGGCTTCGACGTGGACGGCTCCGGCCCCTACACCCTGAGTGCCGACGTCAAGAACGACGAGATGACCAACGCCGTGTTCACCAAGAACCCCAATTACAAGGGGACGCTGAAGGTGAACAACGAAGAGGTCGACATGCGCTCGTTCGAGAGCGCGGACGACATGGGCGACGCCCTCGCCAAGGGCGACCTCGACGTCATGACCCGCACCATGTCGCCGGCGCAGATCAAGAAGCTCACCGAGGCCTCGGACGGCAACGTCGACCTCGTCGAGATGCCCGGTCTGGAAATCCGCTACCTGGCCTTCAACACCGACGACCCGGGCGTGAAGACCAAGGCCGTCCGCCAGGCGATGGCCCAGATCGTCAACCGCAGCGAACTGGTCTCCAAGGTGTACGGCTCGGCGGCCGAGCCGCTGTACTCGCTGGTCCCGGCGTCCATCACCGGCCACTCCAACTCGTTCTTCAACAAGTACGGCGACCCGAGCGTCACCAAGGCCAAGGCCATGCTCACCGGGGCCAACATCACCACCCCGGTGAAGCTGACGCTCAACTACACGACGGACCACTACGGTTCCGCCACCAAGCAGGAGTTCGAGCTGCTGCAGAAGCAGCTCAACGCCAGCGGCCTGTTCGACGTCACCATCAAGGGCGCCGCCTGGGACACGTTCGTACCGGCCGAGCGCAAGGGCACGTACGAGGTCTGGGGCATGGGCTGGTTCCCCGACTTCCCCGACGCGGACAACTACCTCGCGCCGTTCCTCGACAAGGACAACTTCCTCAAGCTGCCCTACGCGAACGCCCAGATCCGCACCAAGCTGATCCCGGAGTCCCGCCGCGAGGCCGACCGACTGGCCGCGGCCACCAGCCTGACGGAGATCCAGGACATCGTCGCCGACGACGTCCCGATCCTCCCGCTGTGGCAGGGCAAGCAGTACGTCGCCGCCCGCGACAACGTCACCGGCACCGCCTACGCGCTCAACTCCTCCGCCACCCTCCAGCTGTGGGAGCTCAGCCGCGGCGTGAGCTGAGCAACGCCCCGCGTACGACGAAGGGCGCCCCCTCCACCGAGGGGGCGCCCTTCGCCGTACGGCCGACGTCCTACTGCGCGCCGGGGCGCACCAGACCGCTCTCGTACGCGTACACCGCGGCCTGCACCCGGTCCCGCAGTCCCAGCTTGTTCAGGACGTGACCCACGTGCGTCTTGACGGTGGTCTCGCTGACGAAGAGGTCGGCGGCGATCTCGGCGTTCGACAGCCCCCGCGCCACCAGCTTCAGCACCTCCACCTCGCGGTCGGTGAGCGTGTGCAGCGTGTCCGGCACCGGCTCGTCACCGGACGGCAGATGCGTGGCGTACTTGTCGAGCAGTCGGCGCGTGATGCTCGGCGCGAGCATCGCCTCACCGGAGGCCACCACCCGGATCGCCTGCACCAGTTCGTTGGCCGGCGCGTCCTTCAACAGGAAACCGCTGGCCCCCGCGCGCAGCGCCTCCACCACGTACTCGTCGAGATCGAACGTCGTCAGCACCAGCACCTTGGCCGGGCCGTCCCGCCCGGGCCCGGTGATCTGCCGGGTCGCCTCGACGCCGTCCATCCGCGGCATACGGATGTCCATCAACACCACGTCGGGCTGCAACACCCGCACCTGATCGAGGGCCTGCAGGCCGTCTCCGGCCTCGCCGACGACCGCGAGGTCCTGCTCCGCCTCCAGAATCATGCGGAAGCCCGTACGCAGGAGCGGCTGGTCGTCGACCAGTAGGACGCGGATGGCCACGTAAGTCTCCTTCGGCTAGTCCGGCCCCATTCTGCCCTGCGCGGCCCCGCCGGCCTCGGCGGCCCCGACCTCCAGCGGATACGGCGGGGGAGTACCACCGAATTCCGGGCAGTGCGCCTGGTGATCGCACCAACCGCACAACTTCGTGGGCCGCGGCCGCCACTCACCCGTCTCCGTCGCCAGCCGGATCGCCTCCCACAGCGCGAGCAGCTTGCGCTCCACGCGTTCCAGATCGGCGAGGACGGGGTCGTACGTCAGCACGTCACCACTGCCGAGATAGACGAGCTGCAGCCGCCGCGGCACCACGTTCTTCAGCCGCCAGACGACCAGCGCGTAGAACTTCATCTGGAACAGGGCACCCTCGGCGTACTCGGGCCGCGGCGCCTTGCCGGTCTTGTAGTCGACGATCCGCACCTCACCCGTCGGCGCCACGTCCACCCGGTCGATGATCCCGCGCAGCCGCAGCCCCGAGTCCAACTCGGCCTCGACGAACAACTCCCGCTCGGCGGGCTCGAGGCGGGTCGGGTCCTCCAGCGCGAACCAGCGCTCGACGAGCCGCTCCGCCTCACCGAGCCAGCGGGCCAGCCGCTCACCCTCCGGATCCTCGGCGAACAGCTCCACGACCTCCGGCCGGCTCTCCCGCAGCCGGTCCCACTGGCCGGGGATGAGGGACTTGGCGCGCGGCGCGGTGCGCTCGGCGGCCGGGGCGTCGAAGAGCCGCTCCAGGACCGCGTGCACCAGCGTGCCCCGGGTCGCCGCCTCGCTCGGCTTCTCGGGCAGCCGGTCGATCACCCGGAACCGGTACAGCAACGGGCACTGCATGAAGTCGCTGGCCCGCGACGGCGACAGCGACGCCGGCGCTCTGGCGACGACCGCCACCCCGGCGCCCGCGGCCGTGCCCACCGCCTCGGCCCCGACCACCTCCACACCGGCCGCCGTCACCGCGACCCCGTCCCCGACCGCCGCCGCGGTATCACTGCCGTGGGCCTCCGCGGCGCCCTCCGCACTCGTCTCCATGACCACAGACCATACGGCCCGCCACTGACAGTGACCCAGCCGCGTCAACGCCCGGTCGCACGGCCGCGACGACGACCGGTGCGACGGCGGGCGAACACGGGGGTGCCGGGGCGGAACGCACGGCGACGGCCGCATACCATCGACCCGAGACCCTCCCACCGGGCAGGCGGGAGACGCTTCGAACGAGGGGACATCGTGGACGAGAGCGGCGGGAGCGGGCAGCCGCGGTCCGGCACCGACGAGCCGGCCGAGCACCACGCGGGTCCCGCGACCCCGGCGCCCGGCCCCACACACCCGGACCCGGCCCCGCACGACGACTCCACCACTGACGACCCCACCCCCGGCGACCCGACCCCCGTCGACAACCCGGACAGCGGCGACAGCCCCACCGACAGCGATGTCAGCCCCACCGGCAGCGGCCAGGACGACACGGCCGCCGCCGGCAGCCCGGACCTCCCGCCCGGCCCCGCTCCCACCCCCACGCCGGACCCCACCCACGAGCGCTCGCTCGCCCACTCCGGCGTGACCAAGGCCCGTCCGCCCCGACGCCCCAAGGAACCCGGCGGCGGACTGCTGATGGGGCGGCCCTTCGGCGTGCCCGTCTACGTGGCGCCCAGCTGGTTCCTCGTCGCCGCCCTCATCACCTGGGTGTTCGGCGGCCAGCTCGACCGCGTACTGCCCGAGCTCGGCGCCCTCCGCTACCTCGTCTCCCTCTTCTTCGCGGTCGCCTTCTACGCCTCCGTCCTGGTCCACGAACTCGCCCACACGGTCGCCGCACTCCGCTTCAAGCTCCCGGTCCGCCGCATCCAACTCCAGTTCTTCGGCGGTGTCTCGGAGATCGAGAAGGAGGCCGAGACCCCCGGCCGGGAGTTCGTCCTCGCCTTCGTCGGACCGCTGCTCTCCCTGGTCCTCTCGGGGCTCTTCTACCTCGCCATGCTGGGCGTCGAGCCCGGCACCGTCCCGGGCGTCCTGCTGGCCGGCCTGATGGTCTCCAACCTCATCGTGGCCGGCTTCAACCTGCTGCCCGGCCTGCCCCTCGACGGCGGCCGCATGCTCCGCGCGGTCGTCTGGAAGCTCACCGGCAGGCCGATGACCGGCACCGTCGCCGCCGCCTGGGTCGGCCGCCTCCTCGCCGTCGCCGTCCTGATCGGCCTCCCCCTGCTCACCCAGTCCGGGGCGCTCGGCTCCAACGCCGAGGACAACGTCGGCATGGACACCGTCATGGACGCCCTGCTGGCCGCCATCCTCGCCGCGATCATCTGGACCGGCGCGGGCAACAGCCTCCGCATGGCACGGCTGCGCGAGCACCTGCCCGACCTGCGCGCCCGCAACCTCACCCGCCGCGCGGTCCCCGTCCAGACCGACACCCCGCTCTCCGAAGCACTGCGCCGCGCCAACGACGCCGGAGCCCGCGCCCTGGTCGTCGTCGACGCGGACGGCGAACCCCTCTCCCTCGTCCGCGAGGCCGCCATCGTCGGCGTACCGGAGCACCGCCGCCCCTGGGTCGCCGTCGGCGGCCTGGCCCAGGACCTCACCGACGGCATGTGCGTCTCCGCGGAGCTCGCCGGCGAGGACCTCCTGGACGTCCTGCGCGCCACCCCCGCCACCGAGTACCTGGTGATCGAGGACAGCGGTGAGATCTACGGCGTCCTGTCCGCGGCCGACGTGGAACGCGCCTTCGTCAAGGCCATGGCCAGACCGTCGGCATCCTCCTAGAGCTCTGCCGGACCCTCCGGGACCTGGGCCCGTGCCCGGTCCACGGATGGTCGGCCGCCCGCGCAAAGGCCGGTAGGCTGGTCACATGTCCGAACCGACCGGTGCCGCCCGCAGGCGCGGGCCCTTCAAGGTCGGGGACCAGGTACAGCTGACCGACCCCAAGGGCCGCCACTACACGTTCACGCTCGAGGCCGGGAAGAACTTCCACACCCACAAGGGTTCCTTCCCGCACGACGAGCTGATCGGCGCTCCCGAGGGCAGCGTTGTCCGCACCACCGGAAACGTCGCCTACCTCGCGCTGCGCCCCCTGCTCCCCGACTACGTCCTGTCCATGCCCCGCGGCGCCGCCGTGGTCTACCCCAAGGACGCGGGGCAGATCCTTGCCTTCGCGGACATCTTCCCCGGCGCCCGCGTCGTGGAGGCCGGTGTCGGCTCCGGCTCGCTCAGCAGCTTCCTGCTGCGCGCCATCGGCGACCAGGGCATGCTGCACAGCTACGAGCGGCGCGAGGACTTCGCCGAGATCGCCCAGCAGAACGTGGAGCGCTACTTCGGCGGCCCGCACCCCGCCTGGCAGCTCACCGTCGGCGACCTCCAGGACAACCTGAGCGACACCGACGTCGACCGCGTCATCCTCGACATGCTCGCGCCCTGGGAGTGCCTGGAGGCCGTCTCCAAGGCCCTGGTGCCCGGCGGCATCCTGTGCTGCTACGTCGCGACCACCACCCAGCTCGCCCGGACCGTCGAGTCCATCCGTGAGATCGGCTCCTTCAACGAGCCGACCTCGTGGGAGTCGATGATCCGCAACTGGCACGTGGAGGGCCTGGCCGTCCGCCCGGACCACCGGATGATCGGCCACACCGGCTTCCTGCTCACCGCCCGCCGCCTCGCCGACGGCGTCGAGCCCCCCATGCGCCGCCGCCGCCCCGCGAAGGGTGCCTACGGCGAGGACTACACCGGCCCCAACGCCGACGGAGGCGTCGGCCGCTGAGTCCGGCCCCGTGCCCCCGCCAACGTGACGACGCCGTGGCCGAGTTCCCGACCAGTACCGGGAACTCGGCCACGGCGCTTTCCGTTTGACGCGACAACAACCACCGCCGCGAAGCCGCCGGTGACGACACCGATCGTCACACCGTCAGCGGCGACGACACCCACCGCGACGACGCCCACCGCGACCGCAAGGGCCCCGGCCGCACGTCCTCGGCGCCGCCCGGCTGCCGTCCCGCGCATGCGTGGCGAGAACATCCGCAGCTCCGGCACACAAAGTCCTGACCCCGCCGTTCCCACGCCCTGTGACGTGTGGCACCATGCTGGCCACCCCCACCGGCACAGCCCTCACAGGAGACAACTTCCTCGTGCAGCAATCCGCCGTCCCGGAACTGGCACACACGCACACCCGACCGATCCACTGGGTCGCCACGGCCACAGCCGTGGCCGGTGTGGTCGCCCTGTCCTCGATGCTCCAGCCCAACCCGGCCACGGCGGCCCAGGCAGCCGGCCCGGCGGCCAGAAGCGCCCCGGTCGTCACCACGGCACCCGATCCCACGGGCGTCGCCTTCCCGATCCAGTGCGGTCCGGTGAAGGCCCTCGTGCAGAAGAAGGCCTCCGGAGACCTCGACGGTGACGGCAGGCCGGAGACGGTCGTCGTCGTGCACTGCGACGCGGCCATGGGCACCCCACCCGACGCCGTGTACGTCCTCACCCGCGCCAAGGACTCCGGCACACCGCGCCTGGTCGCCACCCTGGTCGACCCGAAGGACCGTCTCACCGTCAGCCAGTTCACCGTGCGTGACGGAGCTGTCCTGGCCACCCTGCTCGGCTACTCCACCGCCGACGTGCCCAGTTGCTGCCCGGACGTGACGGACAGCGCGAAGTGGCAGTGGAAGAACGGCTCGTTCATGCGCTCGACACCTGCCGGATCCCACAGCGTCTGACCCACGCCACCCGGCTGTGAGAAATCAGACAGTCATCACACGGCGTGCGGAGCCGATCACTCCGCGTCCGGTCCGTACACCTCGACGCTGTCCGAAACGCGACGTACGTGAATGCAGTCGCCCGGACACTCCTTCGCGGAGTCGACCACATCCGTGAGCAGCGGCAGCGGCACGGGTGTTGTCGCGCCCCTGTCCTGCAGGAGCTCGTCGTCCGCGCCCTTCACATAGGCCAGACCGTCGATGTCCAGCTCGAACACCTCGGGCGCGTACTGGGCGCAGATACCGTCACCGGTACAGAGATCCTGGTCGATCCAGACCTCCAGCGCCCCACTGTCGGCCCCGGCCTCCTGCTGCACGCTCATGTTCTCCTGCCGTTTCAGCGCCGAGCTGAACGGGAATCCGGCCAGCTCTGACGGGTGTTGAACAGTTCGACCCTACCTCCGGCAGCTTTCCAATCATGTTCGGTGGGTATTCCCCTGGCGTGAGGGAGAGCGCAAGGGTGAAGATCGGACACACCCCGACAGTCTTTGTGATCTAGGGGTTTCAATCGACACCCGCCCAGGTAGGGTCTGGAAGCGTCCAGCTCCCCTTGGAGGAGGTGAGGACCGTGGCAGCCCACGACGACGACATGAACCGCGGCATCCGCCCGGGACGAGGGTCCGACGACCCGTCCGGGCAGATTGCCTACCTTGAGCAGGAGATCGCCGTCCTGCGACGCAAGCTCGCCGACTCTCCGCGACACACGAGGATTCTCGAAGAGCGGATCGTCGAGCTGCAGACCAATCTGGCCGGCGTGTCCGCCCAGAACGAGCGACTCGCCAACACACTCCGTGAGGCCCGCGACCAGATCGTGGCCCTCAAGGAGGAAGTCGACCGGCTCGCACAGCCACCGGCCGGCTTCGGAGTCTTCCTCACGGCGAACGAGGACGGCACGGCCGACATCTTCACCGGCGGCCGCAAGCTACGGGTGAACGTCAGCCCCAGCGTCGAGCTCGAAGAGCTCCGGCGCGGCCAGGAGGTGATGCTCAACGAGGCTCTCAATGTGGTCGAGGCCATGGAGTACGAGAGCGTCGGCGACATCGTCACCCTGAAGGAGATCCTCGAGGACGGCGAGCGCGCCCTCGTGGTCGGGCACACCGACGAGGAACGGGTGGTACGGCTCGCCGAGCCACTGCTGGACGTCGTCATCCGACCCGGCGACGCCCTGCTGCTCGAACCCCGCTCCGGCTACGTCTACGAGGTCGTGCCCAAGAGCGAGGTCGAGGAACTCGTCCTCGAGGAAGTGCCGGACATCGGCTACGAGCAGATCGGCGGTCTGGGCGGCCAGATCGAAGCGATCCGCGACGCCGTCGAGCTCCCCTACCTTTACCCAGACCTCTTCAAGGAGCACGAACTGCGGCCACCCAAGGGTGTGCTGCTCTACGGGCCCCCCGGATGCGGCAAGACGCTCATCGCCAAGGCCGTGGCCAACTCGCTGGCCAAGAAGGTCGCCGAGGTGACCGGACAGGCCACCGGCAAGAGCTTCTTCCTCAACATCAAGGGACCCGAACTCCTCAACAAGTACGTGGGTGAGACCGAGCGGCAGATCCGCCTCGTCTTCCAGCGTGCCCGGGAGAAGGCCAGCGAGGGCACTCCCGTCATCGTCTTCTTCGACGAGATGGAATCCCTCTTCCGCACCCGCGGCTCCGGTGTCAGCTCGGACGTGGAGAACACCATCGTCCCGCAGCTGCTCGCCGAGATCGACGGTGTGGAAGGCCTGCAGAACGTGGTCGTGATCGGCGCCTCCAACCGTGAGGACATGATCGACCCCGCCATCCTGCGCCCCGGCCGGCTCGACGTGAAGATCAAGATCGAGCGTCCGGACGCGGAAGCCGCCAAGGACATCTTCGGCAAGTACCTCACCGAGCGCCTCCCCCTGCACGCCGACGACCTCGGCGAGCACAGCGGCAGCAGGACCACCACCGTCCAGAGCATGATTCAGACGGCCGTGGAACACATGTACGCGGAATCCGAGGAGAACCGCTTCCTGGAAGTCACCTACGCCAACGGCGACAAGGAAGTCCTCTACTTCAAGGACTTCAACTCCGGAGCCATGATCGAGAACATCGTGGGCCGCGCCAAGAAGATGGCGATCAAGGACTTCCTCGAACACACCCAGAAGGGCCTCCGCGTCTCCCACCTCCTCCAGGCCTGCGTGGACGAGTTCAAGGAGAACGAGGACCTGCCCAACACCACCAACCCGGACGACTGGGCCCGCATCTCCGGAAAGAAGGGCGAACGGATCGTGTACATCCGCACCCTCATCACCGGAAAGCAGGGCGCGGACACCGGACGCTCCATCGACACGGTGGCGAACACCGGTCAGTACCTGTAAAACACAGGGCGGCTGCGGGTGCCCTCACCGGGTACCCGCAGCCGACTGCTTTTCGGGCCACGGCCGGAGCAAGGCAAAGACGCAAATGATCTCCCCGCCGGCGCGGAGGCGTTCTAGGCTCTTCGGTACCGCCGAGTCGCGCAGTGCGGGGACGGGCACCGCACACGCACCGGAGCGCCAGCGGTACGTGAGCGGCGTCCCCGACCGAGGGCGCCGCCGGGCAAGGAGGGCCGCATGACCGTACGGCGAGTAATGGGCATCGAGACGGAGTACGGGATCTCCGTCCCCGGCCACCCCAACGCCAATGCCATGCTCACCTCGTCCCAGATCGTCAACGCCTACGCGGCCGCGATGCACAGGGCCCGCCGGGCCCGCTGGGACTTCGAGGAGGAGAACCCGCTGCGCGACGCGCGAGGCTTCGACCTGGCCCGCGAGACAGCCGACTCCAGCCAGCTCACCGACGAGGACATCGGACTGGCCAACGTCATCCTCACCAACGGCGCACGGCTCTACGTCGACCACGCACACCCCGAGTACAGCTCCCCGGAGGTCACCAACCCCCGCGACGCCGTCCTGTGGGACAAGGCCGGCGAACGCATCATGGCGGAAGCCGCGGAACGCGCCGCCCAGCTGCCCGGCGCCCAGCCCATCCACCTCTACAAGAACAACACCGACAACAAGGGCGCCTCCTACGGCACTCACGAGAACTACCTGATGAAGCGGGAGACCCCCTTCTCGGACATCGTGCGCCACCTCACCCCGTTCTTCGTCTCCCGCCAGGTCGTCACGGGCGCCGGCCGCGTCGGCATCGGCCAGGACGGACACGAGCACGGCTTCCAGCTCAGCCAGCGCGCCGACTACTTCGAGGTCGAGGTCGGCCTCGAGACCACCCTCAAGCGCCCGATCATCAACACCCGCGACGAGCCGCACGCCGACGCCGAGAGGTACCGCCGCCTGCACGTGATCATCGGCGACGCGAACCTGTCCGAGATCTCCACGTACCTCAAGCTGGGCACGACGGCCCTGGTCCTGTCGATGATCGAGGACGGCTTCATCGCCGTGGACCTCGCGGTGGACCAGCCCGTCCGCACCCTGCACCAGGTTTCGCACGACCCGACGCTCAAGCGCCTGGTCACCCTCCGCAGCGGCCGGACGCTCACCGCGGTCCAGCTCCAGATGGAGTACTTCGAACTGTCGCGCAAGTACGTCGAGGAACGGTACGGCGCGGACGCCGACGACCAGACCAAGGACGTCCTGGCCCGCTGGGAGGACACCCTCAACCGCCTGGAGAACGACCCGATGAGCCTGGCGGGCGAGCTCGACTGGGTCGCCAAGCGGGAACTCATGGAGGGGTACCGGCGTCGGGACAGCCTCGACTGGGACGCCCCCCGCCTGCACCTCGTCGACCTCCAGTACGCCGACGTACGGGCCGACAAGGGCCTCTACAACCGTCTCGCGGCCCGCGGCCGCATCAAGCGCCTGCTGGACGAGAACGACGTCGAGCGGGCCCGTACCAAGCCGCCCGAGGACACCCGGGCCTACTTCCGCGGGCGCTGCCTGGAGCAGTACGCGGACGACGTCGCCGCGGCCTCCTGGGACTCGGTGATCTTCGATCTGCCGGGCCGGGACTCGCTGCAGCGCGTCCCAACCCTGGAGCCGCTTCGCGGAACGCGTAATCACGTCAAGGAGCTCCTGGACCGCTGCCGCACGGCGGAAGACCTGGTCAGGGTGCTGTCGGGCAACTGAGTGGGTACCCGGGGCCGACTCGGCCCGCAGGGTGGAAAAGTCGGCGTGAGGGAATCATCGAGATGGTCCCCGGACGTTGATGCAACTGCGGGGCCGATGTCGGACCCTGCTTGTAGGGTCTGATCAAGAACGTCGAACCGAGCGGGGTGAGGGTTATGGCGACCAAGGACACCGGCGGCGGCCAGCAGAAGGCGACGCGCTCGACCGAGGAGGTCGAGGAGCAGACACAGGACGCCCAGGCGACCGACGACCTCAAGGAGCGCCAGGAAAAGCTGAGCGACGACGTCGACTCGGTTCTGGACGAGATCGACGACGTACTCGAAGAGAATGCTGAGGATTTCGTTCGAAGCTTCGTGCAAAAAGGTGGAGAGTAAAAGCTAGTCGCGCCATCTCTCCTTCGAATTGAAGGGTGCGGGGGGTTAGGGGATGGCTGGGGGCTCGCCTCTCAAACGGTGCTCGGGCTGCGGGAGTGACTTGCCCGTCGCCGCGTTCGCTCGGGACAAGAACCGGAGCGATGGCCTGCAGGTGCGATGCCGGGAGTGTGTGGCGCAATACAGTGCCGCGCACTACCGGCGCCGCCGGGAGGCGATGGGCAAGCCGGTCCGGGAGAAGGCCGACGTTCCGGCAGGGCACAAACTCTGCCGGACCTGTGGCGTAGTCAAGCCGCACAGCGAGTGGCATCGCAACGCCACCGCCTCCGACGGCTTGTCGACCCGCTGCAAGGCGTGTCGCGCCGTCCAGGGGCGGCAGGGGCATCTCAGGCGTCAGTACGGCATCACCGAAGCCGAGCGGGACGAGTTGATCGCCTCTCAGGCGGGCGTCTGCTGCATATGTTTGTCAGCTCCGGCCGCACATGTGGATCACTGCCACAACACGGGTAGGGTCCGAGGCGTACTGTGCTTCAGCTGCAACGCCGCACTGGGGCAGTTCAAGGATCGGCCCGATGCCATAAGGCGGGCTGCTGTTTACGTGGAAGGAATCGCGTGGAAGCCAACACTCGTAGCACCGGGCGTCTACCAGCTGCCTTCCTGACGCCCGGGTCGTCGTCCTTCATGGACTTCCTCTCCGAGCATCAGCCGGAGATCCTGCCGGGCAACCGGCAACTGCCGCCCACCCAGGGCGTGATCGAGGCGCCGCACGGCACCACGATCGTCGCCGTCACCTTCCCGGGCGGTGTGGTGCTCGCGGGTGACCGTCGGGCCACCATGGGCAACGTCATCGCCCAGCGGGACATCGAGAAGGTCTTCCCGGCGGACGAGTACTCGGCCGTCGGTATCGCCGGCACCGCCGGTCTGGCCGTCGAGATGGTCAAGCTCTTCCAGCTGGAGCTGGAGCACTTCGAGAAGGTCGAGGGGGCGCAGCTCTCGCTGGAGGGCAAGGCGAACCGGCTGTCGACCATGATCCGTTCCAACCTCGGTATGGCCATGCAGGGTCTGGCCGTGGTTCCGCTCTTCGCCGGTTTCGACGTTGACCGGGCGAAGGGCCGCATCTTCTCCTACGACGTCACCGGCGGCCGTTCCGAGGAGCACTACTACGCCGCCACCGGTTCCGGCTCGATCTTCGCGCGCGGCGCCATGAAGAAGCTGTTCCGTGAGGATCTGACCGAGGACGAGGCCACGACGCTGGTCGTGCAGGCCCTCTACGACGCGGCGGACGACGACTCGGCGACCGGTGGTCCCGATGTGGCCCGCCGGATCTACCCGATCGTCACCGTGATCACCGAGGGCGGCTTCCGTCGGCTCAACGACGACGAGTCCTCCGAGATCGCCCGCGCGATCCTGGAGCGGCGCCTGGAGCAGCCGGACGGCCCGCGGGCCGCACTGCTGTAGGCGATGGCCCGTTCTTATCCAGGTGGTCCAGTGACTTCGACAGAAAGGGACGGATAACCGGTGTCGACGCCGTTCTATGTCTCACCCCAGCAGGCGATGGCGGACCGGGCGGAGTACGCCCGCAAGGGCATCGCCCGTGGCCGCAGCCTGGTCGTGCTGCAGTATGCCGACGGCATCGTGTTCGTCGGTGAGAACCCGTCCCGTGCGCTGCACAAGTTCAGCGAGATCTACGACCGGATCGGGTTCGCGGCCGCCGGCAAGTACAACGAGTACGAGAATCTGCGGATCGGTGGTGTGCGGTACGCCGACCTGCGGGGTTACACCTATGACCGGGACGATGTGACCGCTCGCGGTCTCGCCAACGTGTATGCGCAGACGTTGGGCACGATCTTCTCCTCGGCGGCCGAGAAGCCGTACGAGGTGGAGTTGGTGGTGGCCGAGGTCGGGGAGACGCCGGAGGGTGACCAGATCTACCGGTTGCCGCATGACGGGTCGATCGTCGACGAGCACGGTTCGGTCGCGGTCGGTGGTAATGCCGAGCAGATCAGCACGTATCTGGATCAGCGGCACCAGGACGGTATGAGCCTCGCCGAGGGGCTCAGGCTGGCCGTTCAGGCGCTGTCCCGTGACACGAACGGCAGTGAGCGGGAGATTCCCGCGGAGCGCCTGGAGGTCGCGGTGCTGGACCGTACGCGTCCGCAGCAGCGCAAGTTCAAGCGGATCGTCGGCGGGCAGTTGTCGCGGCTGCTGGAGGCGGGCGGTGCCGCCACCGAGGCCGAGAGCGCCGAGGAACCCGACGAGAAGTAGCCCATCCCGCTCTTCATGTGCCCCGGCCGGCTCTGCGGCCGGGGCACAGGCGTCTCAGGAGGGGCTGGGGGGTGCCGTGGAGCCCCTGACGACGAGTTCGACGGGGATGTCTCCGGCCTGCGGTGTACGGCCGTCCAGGACGGCCAGGAGGGCGTGCATGCCGCGTTCGCCGAAGAGCTCGGCGTCGAGGCGCACGGTGGTGAGTTCCGGGTCGAGCGCGGTGGCCAGAGCGAGGTCGTCCAGGCCGGTCACGGAGAGGTCGTCGGGGACGCGGAGACCGAGGCGTCGGGCCGCCTTGTAGGCGCCGGCGGCGAGTTTGTCGTCGTCGCAGACGAGGGCGGTGGGCCGGGGGCCGGGCTGGGCGAGGGCCGTCTCGGTGGCGGCGAGGGCGCCGTCGATGGAGATGGGGGCGCGGGCGGTGCGGATCGAGGTGCCGGGGACGGCGGCGATGCGTGCGACCAGCTCGTGGGCGCGTACGTCGAAGGTCCAGGAAGGTACGTCGGCGGCCAGGTGCAGGAAGCGCCGGTGTCCGAGGCCGAGGAGGTGGTCGGCGACCTGGCGGACGCCGTCGGTGATGTCCAGGTTGACGGTGGCCGCGCCGAGGCTGCCCTCGGGGTCGCTGTCGAGCATGACGAGGGGCAGCTGGTCGCCGCGGATGGCACTGAGGGCGTCGGCTGCCATGGAGGAGGCGATGACGCCGTCGAGGGCGGCCTGGGCGGAGGCGAAGGGGTCGCGGGCGGGGCCGATGCCTTCGGGGGAGGGGTAGAGGACGACTCCGAAGCCATGTGCGGCGGCGACGCGGGCCGCGCCGGTGTAGACGCCGGCGAAGAACTCGGTCGTCAGTGCGGGGACGACGAGGAGCACGGTGCGGGTGCGGCCGAGGCGTAGGTTGCGGGCGGCGAGGTTGGGGCGGTAGCCGAGGTCGCGTGCGGCTTCCCGGACGCGTTCGGCGGTGGTCTCGGAGACGCGCCCGCGCCATTTGTCGCCGAGGACCAGGGAGACGGCGGCCTGGGAGACGCCGGCGGCCTGGGCGACGTCACGGCTCGTGGGGCGGGTGCTGCCTCGTGCCACCGTGGGTCTGCTCCTTCGTATGGACGGGTGAACAGCGCACATGGTACGTATGACGGAGGTAGTTATACGTAAAACCTCATGCGTCATCGCAGCGGGCCGACAGCGTGGAAGGGCGGACATGGCCGCGGGATACCTGGAGATCCTCAGGGCGAGGCATGCCACCAGGCTGCTGGTGGGCACGCTCGTGGGCCGCCTGCCGAACGCCACCGCCGCGATCGCGATCGTGCTGTTCGTCCGTGCGGAGGGCGGCTCCTACAGCCTCGCCGGAGGCCTGGCGGCCACGTACGGGGTCGCCAACGCCGTGGGGCAGCCCGTGCTGGGGCGGCTCGTCGACCTGTACGGGCAGCCACGCGTGCAGTTGCCCGCCGCGGTGCTGTCGGCTCTGGCGATGACCGCCTTCGCGTTCGCGGGCACCGATCCGCTGCCGCTCGCCCATGCCTGCGTGGCGGCCGCGGGCCTCTTCACGCCGCCGCTGGAGGGCGGCCTGCGGGCGCTGTGGCCCGGTGTCCTGCGCGAGGAGGGCCAGGTCCACACGGCGTACGCGATGGATGCCGTGGCGCAGGAAGTGATGTTCACCGTCGGGCCGTTGCTGGTGACGTTGTGCGCGTCGGTGTGGTCGGCCCAGGCCGCCCTGCTCGTGCTGAGCGTCATCGGGGTCCTCGGCGCGCTGTCCGTGGTGCTCTCGCCGCCCTCGCGGGCGTGGCGGTCGGCTCCGCGTGAGGCGCACTGGCTCGGTGCGCTGCGCTCGCCCGGACTCCTCGCTCTGCTCGGGGCGTTCCTCTTCGTCGGGATGGCGCTGGGTTCCATCACGGTCGCCTCCGTCCCGTACGCCGACGACAACGGCGGGGACGCGGTGTACGGCTGGCTGATGGCGGCCGTGGGCCTGGGCGCGCTCATCGGCGGGCTGTTCTACGGGGCGCGGCGGTGGACCGGTGAGCCGGCGCGGCGACTGCAGGCCCTGGTGGCCCTTCTGGCGGTGTGTTACCTGCCGCTGACGCTGATGCCGGGCGCGGTCGCCATGACGCTGCTGGCGGTCCTGGCGGGTGTCTTCCTGGCGCCCGCCATCGCGTGTGCCTTCGTTCTGGTCGACCGTCACGCGCCGGCCGGGACGGTCACCGAGGCGTTCTCGTGGCTCGTGACGACGTTCACCGTGGGCGCGTCGGTGGGAACGGGCCTGGCCGGGCCCGTCGTGGAGGCGGGCGGGGCCCTGTGGGGCTTCGTCGTGCCGGGTGTCGCGGGGGGCGTGTCCCTGCTGGTTCTGCTGGCCACCGGAAGGGTCCTCGCAGCTCCCGCCGGGCGGGCGGTGGTTGCGGCTTCATCGGAAAATGATCCAAACCGTGCTGTCGAACCCCGTTTGCGGTCAGGGGATCGGGCGTAATGTTCACTCATGGACCGCCGCATTTTCGGGCTGGAGAACGAGTACGGCGTCACGTGCACGTTCAGGGGACAGCGCCGCCTGTCGCCTGACGAGGTGGCGCGGTACCTCTTCCGCCGTGTCGTGTCATGGGGCCGTAGCAGCAATGTCTTTCTGCGAAACGGCGCCCGGCTTTATCTCGACGTGGGCTCACATCCGGAATACGCCACACCCGAATGTGACAACGTGACGGAACTCGTCACCCACGACAAGGCCGGCGAGCGCATTCTCGAAGGACTCCTGGTGGACGCCGAACGACGCCTGCACGAGGAAGGAATCGCGGGCGACGTCTACCTCTTCAAGAACAACACCGACTCGGCGGGAAACTCCTACGGGTGCCACGAGAACTACCTCGTCGCCCGGCACGGGGAGTTCTCCCGGCTCGCCGACATCCTGATTCCGTTCCTCGTCACGAGGCAGCTGCTGTGCGGTGCCGGCAAGGTGCTGCAGACCCCTCGCGGGGCGGTGTACTGCGTCAGTCAGCGTGCCGAGCACATCTGGGAGGGCGTCTCCTCGGCGACGACCCGTTCGAGGCCGATCATCAACACGCGCGACGAGCCGCACGCGGACGCCGAGCGCTATCGCCGCCTGCATGTCATCGTGGGCGACTCGAACATGTCCGAGACGACCATGCTGCTCAAGGTCGGCGCCACCGACCTGGTGCTGCGCATGATCGAGGCGGGCACGGTGATGCGCGACCTGACCCTGGAGAACCCGATCCGGGCGATCCGCGAGGTCAGTCACGACATCACGGGCCGGCGCAAGGTGCGTCTGGCCAGTGGCCGCGAGGCCTCCGCGCTGGAGGTGCAGCGCGAGTACTACGAGAAGGCCGTGGACTTCGTGGAGCGGCGTGGCATCCGCACCGGCGTCGTCGACCAGGTCCTGGAGCTGTGGGGCCGCACGCTGGACTCGATCGAGGCCGAGGACCTCGACCGGATCGGCACCGAGATCGACTGGGTGATGAAGTACAAGCTCATCGAGCGGTACCGGGCCAAGCACAACATGACCATGTCCCATCCGCGGGTCGCGCAGATAGACCTCGCGTATCACGACATTCACCGCCGTCGTGGTCTGTACTACCTTCTGGAGAGGAAGGGTCAAGCCGCCCGGATCTGCAATGACATGAAGATCTTCGAGGGCAAATCGGTTCCGCCGCAGACCACTCGGGCCAGGCTGCGCGGCGACTTCATCCGCAGGGCCCAGGAACAGCGCCGCGACTTCACGGTCGACTGGGTCCACCTCAAGCTCAACGACCAGGCTCAGCGCACGGTCTTGTGCAAGGACCCGTTCCGTTCCGTGGACGACCGGGTGGAGAAGCTGATCGCCGGAATGTGAGCAATGCGTTCCGGGGCGCCTTCCGGAACGCAACGCGGGCGCCGTACGTTTCCCGTACGGCGCCCTTCGCACGCCGTAGAGTTGCGCGGACGCCATCATCAAGATCGACCGATACGAGGCTTTCACCGTGCGCCGACGCTCACTTCTCATCGCCGTACCCGCAGGACTGGTCACGATCGCCGGATGCGGCGATGACAAGAAGGACTCGAGCAAGGCCAGCGACAGCGCCTCGCCGTCACCCTCCGCCTCGGCCACGTCAGCGGCACCGCCGCCGAAGATCGTCGACGGACCGGTGCCGGCCATCACCGCGGGGACGAAGTTCGACGAGAAGCCGACGGTGGCCAAGGGCAGCGGCGATCCGTCGAAGAACCTCGCGGTGAAGACGGTCATCGCGGGCAGCGGGCGGGCGGTGGCGGAGGGCGACTACATCCAGGCGAACTACCTCGGCCAGATCTGGTCGACGGCGAAGGTCTTCGACAACTCCTACGACCGCAACGCCCCGCTGGTCCTCCAGCTCGCGCAGGGCAGCATCATCGACGGCTGGCGCTACGGCCTGGCCGGCCGGAAGGTGGGCAGCCGCGTCGAGATGGCCATTCCGCCGACCTGGGGATACGGCACGCAGGGCAACGCCCAGGCGGGCATCAAGGGCACCGACACGCTCGTCTTCGTGATCGACATCCAGGACGCGTTCAACGCCAAGAGCTCCGCCAAGGGCAAGACCGTCGCCCAGGACGACGCGGACCTGCCGAAGGTGGGTACCAACACCGACGGCAAGGCGCCCTCGATCGAGGTTCCCAAGGCCGACGCGCCGACGAAACTCGTGTCGAACTACGTCCTGGAGGGCGACGGCGCGCCCGTGAAGGCGGACCAGACGGTCCTCGTGCAGTTCAAGGGCGTGGTCTGGGACAGCGGCAAGGAGTTCGAGTCGACGTACACCCGCAAGCAGCTCAGCTCCTTCTCCCTGACGCAGATGCAGCAGCTGGTCAAGGGTCTGGCGGAGGGGCTGGAGGGCAAGAAGGTGGGCAGCCGGGTGCTGTTGGTGATGCCCCCGAAGCTCGGGTACGGGGACAACCCGCCGACGGGCGGCGCTATCAAGAAGGACTCCACGCTGGTGTTCTCCGTCGACATCCTGGCCGCGATGTGACCTGCCGGGTCTGTAAGACTGTCCGCGTTGCCTTTCGTACACAAGCAGGAGTCACCACGTGAGCATCGAGAAGCCCGAGATCGACTTCCCGGGCGGCGAGCCCCCGGCCGACCTCGAGATCAAGGACATCTGGGAGGGCGAGGGCGCCGAGGCGACCGCCGGTCAGACCGTCACCGTCCACTACGTGGGCGTGGCCTTCAGCACCGGCGAGGAGTTCGACGCCAGCTGGAACCGTGGCACCCCGTTCCGCTTCCCGCTGGGCGGCGGCCGGGTCATCCAGGGCTGGGACCTCGGCGTTCAGGGCATGAAGGTCGGCGGCCGGCGCCAGCTGACCATCCCCGCCCACCTCGCCTACGGCAACCAGAGCCCGACCCCGGCGATCAAGCCCGGCGAGACCCTGATCTTCGTCGTCGACCTGCTCGGGGTCTGATCGTCGTACAGGAGTCGTAAGTGATCACCTAGCGGTCGGAACCTCGTACGACGTCCGTACGGGATCCGGTCGGACCCGATCACCAGTGGCCCATGCCCGCCCGGGCGTGGGCCCTCGGCTTTTGCCCGGCCACTTCGGAGCGGTACGGTCAACGATCGTAAGCACCATAGGGAGGCGAAGGGCGTCGATGGCCATTGCCAAGGCCGAGCGACTGATGAACCTGGCGCTGTGTCTGCTCGGAACGCGCCGGCCGCTCAGCAAGCGTGAGCTGCGCGAGTCCATTGAGGCCTACCTCGAAGCGGGCAGCGACGACTCCTTCAACCGCATGTTCGAGCGGGACAAGGACGACCTGCGGGAACTGGGACTCGTGATCGAGACCGTCGAGAACCTGGACGGCGAGGTCGGCTACCTGGCGCGCCGCGACAGCAACCGCCTCCCGCCGGTCACCCTCGACGCCGAGGAGGCCGCCGCCCTCGGCCTGGCCGCCAAGGTGTGGCAGCAGGCCCGGCTGGCCGGCGCGGCCAGCGGCGCGCTGCAGAAGCTGCGGGCGGCGGGGCTGCCCGAGGACTTCGACCCGTCCGAGGCACATGGCGCCCTCGAACCGCGCATCCCGGTGCACGAGGCGGCGTTCGAGCCGCTGATGCTGGCCTGCCGTGACCGCCGGCCGGTGGTCTTCGACTACCGCAAGGCGAACGCCGCCCAGCCCGAGCCCCGGCATGTCGAGCCGTGGGCCCTGGAGTGCTGGCGCGGGACCTGGTACCTCGCCGGCTGGGACCGTGACCGCGGCGCCGAGCGGGTGTTCCGGCTGTCGCGCATCACCGGGAAGGTGCGCTCGCGCGGCGCCCGGTTCACCGCCCCGGTTCCCGACGTGGTCACGGTCCGCGAGACCGTCGCGAGCTGGGCGGGGGAGACCGCCGACCGCTCGGCGCTGATCCGGCTGCGCAGGGACGCGGGGTACCCGCTGCGGGCGAAGGCCACCGCGGTGCGGGCGTTGGGGGACGGCTGGGACGAGCTGGAGATCCCGTACGGACACGGGCTCGACGCCTGGCTGGTGGAGTTCGGGCCGGACGTGGTGGTCCTGGAACCCGCCGAACTGCGGGCCGACGTGCTGGACCGGCTGCGTGCCGTGGCCAAGGGCTGAGGGGGAACGGACAACACAGTGGCAGGCAAACCGGTCAGGCCCACGAACGCCATCGACCAGACCCGGCGGATGCTCTCGCTGGTGACCTATCTGCGGGAGCGCCCGGGGGCGAAGGTCGAGGACGTCGCCCGCGCCTTCGGGATCACCGAGGACGAGCTGGTCTCCGACCTCGACGTGCTGCCCATGTGCGGCACCAGCTTCCGCGGCGGCGACCTGCTCGACATCGACACGGACGGCGAGCGCATCTGGTGGCACAACCCCGACGACGTGGCGGAGCCGCTGAGGCTCGCCGCGGACGAGGCGACCGCGCTGCTGGTGGCCGCCCGCGCGGTGTCCACCCTGCCCGGTCTGCGTGAGAGCGACCGGCAGGCGCTGCTGCGCGCCACCGCCAAGGTGGAGGCCGCGGCCGGCGAACAGGCCGGCGCGAGCTCCCGGCTGTCGGTGACCTTCGAGTCCGAGGGCGGTGTCTTCGCCGACGTCGACCGGGCCATCTCCGAGCGGCGCCGCCTGTGGATCCGCTACTACTCGCCCGCCCGCGACGAGCTCACCGAGCGCGAGATCGACCCGATCCGCCTCGTCAGCGTCGGGCACACCTACGTCGAGGCCTGGTGCCGCCGCTCCGAGGCGCGCCGCACGTTCCGGCTCGACCGGGTCGCCGAGATCAAGATCCTCGACGAGCCGTCCGCGCCGCCCCAGGTCGAGCTGCGGGACCTGTCCGAAGCCCTGGTGCAGCCCGCCGCCGAGGACCCGGAGGTCGTCGTCGAGGTCGGCCCGGGGGGCCGCTGGGTCGCCGAGTACTACCCGCACGACAGTGCGGATGAGCTTCCCGACGGCGGGCTGCGTATCACCCTGCGGACCCCGGATCCGGCGTCCCTGAAGCGGCTGGCGCTGCGGCTGGGGCGCGAGGGCCGGATCGTGTCGCCGCGCGGCCTCGCCGACAGCGCCCGCGAGGCGGCCCGGGAGGCGCTGGCGGCGTACGACGACGGGGTCGAGCCGCGCGGCGACCACGGCGTTCGCGCGGTGACCGAGGGGCAGTACGACAGGCAGGAGCAGGCGCTGTGAACGAGTCGTCGACGGCCGGGGTGCGGGGCATGACGGTGGCGGACGCGTTCTCCGGGATGAGAGGCGTGACCCCCGTGGTGTTCAAGGCGGGCTGCCCGGACTGCCGGGGCCGCTTCGAGCTGGCCGCGGGCGCCCTGCGGCTGGTCATCGGCGCCACGAGCCGCACCACCTTCTACTCCTTCACCTGCCCCGACTGCGGCGCGGCCGTCCGCAAGCCGGCCGGTGAGCGGGTCGTCGAGCTGCTCACCGGCGGCGGCGTCAGCACCCTGCGGCTGCACTCCGCGGTGTAGCACCCGGCGCCGCGGGTGCGGCGGGCGGCTGCGCCCCGGCCCCGGGGACGGTCTAGGCTCGGCGCCATGTTCTGGCCGATGTTCGCGGTAGCTGTGGGTTTTCTGGGTCTCGCCGTTCTCGGTGTGCTGGCCGTACGGGTCTTCCTGGAGGCGCGGAGCCTCGGCAGGCAGGTCACGGACTCGGCGCGGCGCATCAGCCGGGCGGCGGAGGATCTGGAGCGGGCGGCCACGAGCACGGCCCGCGCTGTGGACTCGCTGTGAGTCCTGCTGTGTGCATGGTGTGAGTCCCGCGCCGGATGCGTTTTGGGCCACTTCGCCCTGTCAACTTGACGGCAGGGACAGGTACGCTGCTGGTCGCGGCCCGCAGAACGAGGCGCGGACCGCGGACCGGGAGTACGCACGGGGATTGCCAGACGTTCACCCCTGAGCGTTACGATCGCTGTCAGAACGATTGATCGGACGTATGTCCGACCGGTCGGACGGCACCCCACTCCAGCCGCCTCGGTGAGAAGGTAAAGACTTATGTTCGGAAGGCTCGGCGCCCCCGAGATCATTCTCATCCTCGTCGTCGTCATCCTGCTGTTCGGCGCGAAGAAGCTTCCCGACATGGCGCGCTCGCTCGGCAAGTCCGCTCGCATCCTCAAGAGCGAGGCCAAGGCGATGAAGGACGACGGCAACAGCACGGCCACCCCGGCCGGCCCGCCCAACACCGACGAGCAGTCCCCCTCGCAGCGCACGATCCAGGCCTCGCCCGGTGACGTGACCAGCTCACGCCCGGTCACCGAGCCCACGGACACGACGAAGCGCTGACCCAGGGCCGGTGACCTCCGGCCCGCCGCACGAGATGGGAACGTGGGTTGCTGAAGTCCGCCCGCAAGCAGGAGAAGGACCCCGAGGGGCGGATGCCCCTCGCTGAGCATCTGCGAGAGTTGCGCAATCGCCTGGTGAAGAGTCTCCTGGCGATCGTCGTCACCACGATCGTCGCAGCCTTCTTCTACAAGGACATCATCCAGTTCTTCACGGATCCCATCCTGCAGGCCGTGGGGTGCAAGTACAGCTTCGCCGAGCTGCAGAACACCGACAACACCCAGTGCGCGCGCATCGTGCAGAACGGTCTGCTCAGCCCGTTCACCCTCGCCCTGACCGTTTCGCTGTCCTCGGGTGTGGCGCTCGCCGCCCCGGTGTGGCTCTACCAGTTCTGGGCGTTCGTGGCGCCGGGTCTGCACCGCAGCGAGAAGCGGTACGGCCTCGCCTTCGTGGGTGCGGGTTTCCCGCTGTTCCTCACCGGCGCGTACTTCGCCTACTGGTCCCTGCCCAAGATGGCGACGGTGATGCTGGAGTTCTCCATCATCGGAAGCGACAACCAGCTTCCCCTGGACGAACTCCTGCAGCTGATCATGCGGATGATCATCGTCTTCGGCCTCTCCTTCGAAATGCCGCTGCTCCTGGTGATGCTGAACTTCGGCGGCGTGCTCTCGGGCAAGAAGATGGCCGGCTGGTGGCGCGGCATGATCATGGGCATCACCCTGTTCGCCGCGATCGCCACCCCCAGCACCGACCCGATCTCCATGCTGGCGCTGGCGGGCCCCATCTGGATCATGTACTTCGGCGCGACGGCCATCGCCCTGGTCAACGACAGGCGCCGGGCCGCCCGCGCCGCCGCGGGTCCGGCGGACGACGAGGCGTCGGAGCTGGACCTGACGCCGGAGGACATCGGCGAGATCGAGCCGGTGACCACGCGACGCGGCCTGCCGGAACAGGCCAACGGCCACCCGGTGACCTCGACGGATCTCGAAGACATCACCTGACGCCAGGCACGTACCGGGAGCGGCCCATCGCCGGGTTGAGGCGATGGGCCGCTGCGATTCACCGTTTTCCACCGGTGTCAGATGCTGGGCGAGCCGCCCAGGGGCCAGGTGTCGCCGCCCTTGCCGTCGTTCTGGATGTCCCACTCGACGTGACCGTCGGCCGTCCAGCCGCCGGTCGTGCTGCTGCGGTAGGTGCTGCCGTATACCCGCGTGCTTCCGGACTCGTTGACCCTGATGGGCGAGTTGATGTTGAAGTCCTCGTTCCGGTAGTCCGCGTCGTTGCGCTCCAGCCGGAGGTTGAGGATCAGGTCCTCCATGCCGGCGCTCACGCCGCCACCGCCGTCGTTCCAGGAGATGTCGGCGTAGGCGCGGTAGTCGTTGCTGGAGTTGCGGGTGACACAGAGCTGGACAGCCAGGTCGAGGTCGGGACCGATGGTGTCCCACTCGTTCTTCTGGACGCTGCTGCACTTGGTCGCGGCGGCGGCCAAGGCCGAGCCAGGCGTCAGGATGACGGCCCCCACCGCGGTCACGGCCACTGCAGCTGCGGCGCTGGTCAGACGAGCGATGCTGCGGTTCATGAATCCCCTTGTTCGTGATGGTCGAATGGCATGCACACGAAAGGTGTGTTTGCCAGTTCGTGATCTTGTCATAGGGGTTCGTTTACCTGTCAAGGTCTTTTGCCCGAAGAGGGAAAGCGCTTGCTGGATGGGGGCGGTGCCGGGAGGCGCCGCTGCCGCAGCTGATCCGGATAATGATCGTCCTGTTGTCAGTGGCGCCCGGTACGCTCGAAAGCACGATGACAGAGGACCTCTCACCGGCCGAGCGGTATGCGGCAGCCCGTAAGCGTGCTGTCGAGCAGGCCACCGCGCTCGCGGGATTCCGCGAGATGTACGACTTCGGCCTCGACCCTTTCCAGATCGAGGCCTGCCAGGCACTCGAGGCAGGGAAGGGTGTGCTGGTGGCCGCGCCCACCGGCTCGGGCAAGACGATCGTCGGCGAGTTCGCCGTCCACCTCGCCCTCCAGCAGGGCAAGAAGTGTTTCTACACCACACCCATCAAGGCGCTGTCGAACCAGAAGTACGCCGACCTGAGCCGTCGTTACGGCGCGGACAAGGTCGGCTTGCTGACCGGCGACAACAGCGTCAACTCCGATGCGCCGGTGGTCGTGATGACCACCGAGGTGCTGCGGAACATGCTGTACGCGGGCTCGCAGACCCTCCTCGGCCTCGGCTACGTGGTCATGGACGAGGTGCACTACCTCTCCGACCGCTTCCGGGGCGCCGTGTGGGAGGAAGTGATCATCCACCTGCCCGAGTCGGTCACCCTCGTCTCCCTGTCGGCGACCGTGTCGAACGCCGAGGAGTTCGGCGACTGGCTGGACACCGTCCGTGGTGACACCCAGGTGATCGTCTCCGAACACCGCCCCGTGCCGCTGTTCCAGCACGTGCTCGCCGGACGGCGGATGTACGACCTGTTCGAGGAGGGCGAGGGCCACAAGAGGGCCGTCAACCCCGACCTCACCCGCCTGGCCCGGATGGAGGCCAGCCGCCCCTCCTACCAGGACCGCAGGCGGGGCCGCGCCATGCGGGACGCGGACCGCGAGCGCGAGCGCAGACAGCGGTCCCGGGTGTGGACGCCCAGCCGGCCCGAGGTCATCGAACGGCTCGACAACGAGGGCCTGCTGCCCGCCATCACGTTCATCTTCAGCCGCGCCGCCTGCGAGGCCGCCGTACAGCAGTGCCTGTTCGCGGGGCTGCGGCTCAACGACGAGGAGGCGCGGGGCAAGGTGCGCGCCCTCGTCGAGGAGCGCACCGCCTCCATCCCGACCGAGGATCTCCACGTCCTGGGCTACTACGAGTGGCTGGAAGGCCTGGAACGCGGTATCGCCGCCCACCACGCGGGCATGCTGCCGACGTTCAAGGAGGTCGTCGAGGAGCTGTTCGTCCGCGGGCTGGTGAAGGCCGTGTTCGCGACCGAGACGCTCGCGCTGGGCATCAACATGCCCGCCCGCTCGGTGGTACTGGAGAAGCTCGTCAAGTGGAACGGCGAGCAGCACGCCGACATCACCCCCGGCGAGTACACGCAGCTCACCGGCCGTGCGGGCCGGCGTGGCATCGACGTCGAAGGTCACGCGGTCGTGCTGTGGCAGCGCGGCAGCAGCCCCGAGCACCTCGCGGGCCTGGCCGGCACCCGCACCTACCCGCTGCGCTCCAGCTTCAAGCCGTCGTACAACATGGCGGTCAACCTGGTCGAGCAGTTCGGGCGGCACCGCTCGCGCGAGCTCCTCGAGACGTCCTTCGCGCAGTTCCAGGCCGACAAGTCGGTGGTCGGGATCTCGCGTCAGGTGCAGCGCAACGAGGAAGGGCTGGAGGGCTACAAGGAGTCCATGACCTGCCACCTCGGCGACTTCGACGAGTACGCGCGGCTGCGCCGCGAACTCTCCGACCGCGAGACCGAGCTGGCCCGGCAGGGCGCCACCGAACGTCGGGCCGAGGCGGCCGTCGCGCTGGAGAAGCTCAAGCCCGGTGACATCATCCACGTCCCCACCGGCAAGTTCGCGGGCCTGGCCCTCGTGCTGGATCCGGGGCTGCCCGCCGGGCGTTCCAACGGCCACCGCGGCTTCGAGCAGCACGACGGCCCGCGCCCCCTGGTGCTGACCGCCGAGCGGCAGGTCAAGCGGCTGGCCTCGATGGACTTCCCGGTGCCCGTCGAGGCGTTCGAGCGGATGCGGATCCCCAAGTCGTTCAACCCGCGGTCCCCGCAGTCGCGTCGGGACCTCGCGTCCGCGCTGCGCACCAAGGCCGGGCACGTTCCGCCGGAGCGGGCCCGCAAGAAGCGGGCCCAGGCCGCCGACGACCGGGAGATCGCCCGGCTGCGCACCGCGATCCGCGCCCACCCCTGCCACGGCTGCAGCGACCGCGAGGACCATGCGCGTTGGGCCGAGCGCTACCACCGGCTGCTGCGGGACACCTCGCAGCTGGAGCGGCGCATCGAGGGGCGTACGAACACCATCGCCCGCACCTTCGACCGGATCGTCGCGCTGCTGACCGAGCTGGACTATCTGCGCGGTGACGAGGTCACCGTGCACGGCAAGCGGCTGGCCCGGCTGTACGGCGAACTCGACCTGCTGTCCAGCGAATGCCTGCGCGCCGGCGTCTGGGAAGGCCTCGCCCCCGCGGAACTGGCCGCCTGCGTCTCGGCGTTGGTGTTCGAGTCGAGGTCCAGCGACGACGCGACGGCGCCCAAGCTGCCTGCCGGCAAGGCGAAGGCCGCGCTCGGTGAGATGGTCCGGATTTGGGGCCGTCTGGACGCCCTGGAGGAGGACTTCCGGATCACCCAGACCGAGGGCGTCGGCCAGCGCGAGCCTGACCTCGGCTTCGCCTGGGCCGCCTACATGTGGGCGTCCGGCAAGGGGCTCGACGAGGTGCTGCGCGAGGTGGAGATGCCGGCCGGTGACTTCGTGCGGTGGTGCAAGCAGGTCATCGATGTGCTGGGGCAGATCTCGGCGGCTTCTCCTGCGGAGGGCTCGACGGTGGGGAGGAATGCGCGCAAGGCGGTGGACGAGCTGCTGCGGGGGGTTGTGGCGTACTCGTCGGTGGGGTGACGGTTCGCCGGTTGGTGGGTGCGGCTGGTTGGGGGTGGTTGCGCAGTTCCCCGCGCCCCTGACTTGGTTCGGTTGGTTGGTGGGTGCGGGTTGGGTGGGGGTGTTGCGCAGTTCCCCGCGCCCCTAGTTGTGCCGGTCGGTTGGTGTGGGCGGTTGCGCAGTTCCCCGCGCCCCTGACTTGGTTCTGTCGGTTCCGCGCGTTCCTAGTTGGTTGTGCCGGGCGGCGGGGTGTCGGCGTCCCTGAGCTGGTTCTGCCGGTGGGTCAGGTAGGAGCGCCAGCTCTTGTGCTTGGTGATGTCTTCCGCGTTCTCCAGTGCGCTCGGCTCGCACAGGAAGCCTGGCACGTGGGTGCCGTCCGCCAGTTGCACACTGCCCAGCGTCATGGGGCGGGGGAGGGTGCTCAGGAGCCGGCCCAGGCCCTCCGGGGGGAGGTGCCAGACCTCTGTCTCGATGGGTGCGCCGCCCTCGCCGACGTGGACCAGGCCCGGCTTGGGCGGGTCGGTGCGCAGGGCGTGCAGGCGGTAGACGGGGGCCGTCGTGGTCGTGCGGTCGAGGCGGGCGCCCAGGGACAGGAGTTGGGGGTTGAGGGGCTGGCCCGTGAGGTGGGCGCCGACCACCGCCAGCCGGGTGTCCGGCCGAAGGAGGGCGGCGATGCGTGCCAGCCGGTCGTCGGTGAACGCGGGGCCGACCAGCATGACGCCGAAGGGGAGACCGTTCGCCTCGCCCGCGGGGACGGCGACGGCCGCCAGGTCGAAGAGGTTCGTGGAGTTGGTGAAGCGGCCCAGTCGGGCGTTGCTGCCCAGCGGGTCGGCGGCGACCTCGGCGAGGGTGGGGTGGCCCGGTGCGGTGGGCAGCAACACGGCGTCCGAGTCGGCCAGTTCCGCCAGGGCCCGGGTGCGCAGGACGGCCAGCCGGTCGGTGTCGGCGAAGAGCCGGTGGGCCGGGATGTCACGAGCACGGGTGATGATGCCGGCGACGGTGGGGTCGAGGGACTCGTCGCCCTCGACGATCGCCTTGTCGACAAAGTTCCCCACCGCCGTGTACCGCTCGGCGACGAACGCGCCCTCATAGAGCATCGCGGCGGCCTCGGTGAACGGGGCGAGGTCGAGGACGCGGATGTCGGCACCCGCCGCGTCGAGCCGGGCGACGGCGGCCTCGTAGGCCTCGGCCCACCCCTCGTCCAGCTCGCCGAGCTGTTCCCTGGCCGGGACCGCGACGCGCCACGGGCCGGGGGCGCGCTGGGGGAGCGGGGGGAGGTCGCGGGATGTGGGGGAGGCCATGAACGACAGGGCCTGCTCGGCCTCCGGGAGCGTACGGGCGAAGACGGTGACGCAGTCGAGGGAGGCGCAGGCCGGGACGACACCCGCCGTCGGGACGAGGCCACGGGTCGGCTTGAGGCCGACGATGCCGTTGAGGGCGGCCGGGATCCGGCCCGAGCCCGCGGTGTCGGTGCCCAGGGCGAGGTCCACGATGCCCAGGGCCACCGCGACGGCGGAGCCCGAACTGGAGCCGCCGCTGATCCTCGCCGGGTCGTACGCGCCGCGTACCGCGCCGTAGGGCGAGCGGGTGCCGACCAGGCCCGTCGCGAACTGGTCCAGGTTCGTGGTGCCCAGCACGATCGCGCCCGCCGCCCGCAGCCGGGCGACCACCGGCGCGTCCGCCTCGGGTTCGTAGCCGTACGACGGGCAGCCCGCGGTGGTGGGCAGGCCGGCCACGTCGATGTTGCCCTTGACGGCGAGCAGACGTCCGGCGAGCGGGAGCCGCTCGCCCACGGACACCCGCTCGTCGATCACGCGGGCCTCCGCCTCGACCTCGGCCCGCGGGCGCAGGTCGATCCAGATCTCGGGGCGGTCGACGGCGTCGATGCGGGCGTAGGCGGCGCGGACGCGGGTGAGGGTGCTGGACATGCGCTGTTCCTCGACTTTCAGTTCGGGGCCGGAGCGAGCACGACGAGCGCTGTGCCCGCCTCCACCTGGTCTCCGGGCTTGGCCAGGATCTCCGTCACCACACCGGCGACCGGCGCGTGCACCCTGGACTCCATCTTCATCGCCTCCAGGGCCAGGAGTGGCTGCCCGGCCGTCACCGCGTCGCCGGGTCCGACGTTCACCTGCCAGACCGAGGCCGCGAACTCGGCCTCGACCAGGCGGCCGCCCGCGGGGACGGTGATCTCCGCCGGCGGAGCGGCCGGCGCTGCCGCCGCGTCGGCGCGGGTGAACTCGCCCGCCGCCTCCCAGGCGTCCCGCTCCGCCGCGAAGGCCGTCCGTTGCCGGGACCCGAACTCCGCGATGGACGCGGCGTTCTCGGCGAGGAACGCCTGGTGGCCGGCGAGGGAGAAGGTGCCCTCCTCGATGCGGGGGACGAAGCGGCCGGAGGTGATGTCGGCGCGGAGTTCGAGGAGTTCGTCCGCGTCCACCGGATACCACCTGATCCGGTCGAAGAACCGCAGCAGCCAGGGTGAGCCCGGTTCGAACGCCCCGCGCTGCTGCCAGCCCGACCACACCTGGGTCGTACGGCCGACGAACTGGTAGCCGCCGGGGCCCTCCATGCCGTAGACGCACAGGTACGCGCCGCCGATGCCGACCGAGTTCTCGGCGGTCCAGGTGCGCGCCGGGTTGTACTTGGTGGTGACCAGGCGGTGCCGCGGATCCAGCGGGGTGGCCACCGGGGCGCCCAGGTAGACGTCGCCGAGGCCGAGGACCAGGTACTCCGCGTCGAAGACCGTGTCGTACACGCCCGCCACCGAGTCGAGGCCGTTGACGCGGCGGATGAACTCGATGTTCCACGGGCACCAGGGCGCGTCGTCGCGGACCCCCGCCATGTAGCGGGCGATCGCCTCGCGGGTGGCCGGGTCGTCCCAGGACAGGGGGAGGTGGACCGTGCGGGAGGGGACGACCAGCTCGTCGGTCGGCGGCAGGGCGGTGACGATCTCCCGTACGGCGACGAGGAGTTCGTGCTGCGGCAGGCGGCTCGGGTCGGTCCGGATCTGGAGGGAGCGGATGCCCGGTGTGAGGTCCGTGACCCCGTCGAAGGAGGCCTCGGTGACCGCCTCCATCAGGGCGTGGACGCGCATGCGCAGGGCCAGGTCCAGTTGCATGGGGCCGAACTCGACGAGCAGGTTGTCGTCCCCGCTGCGCCGGTAGGTGACGTCGCCGTCCCGGGCCAGCACACCGCCGTCCACGATGGCCGGGCGTCGCGCACCCGCCACGTCCACCGGGACGAAGCGCACCGTGTCGCCGGGCCGCAGCTGGCCGAGCTTCCAGCGCTCGCCGCTGGTCACCGTCGCGGGGCAGACGAAGCCGCCGAGGGAGGGGCCGTCCGGGCCGAGCAGTACCGGCATGTCGCCCGTGTAGTCGACGGCGCCGACGGAGTACGGGGTGTCGTGGATGTTGGACGGGTGCAGGCCCGCCTCGCCGCCGTCCGAACGCGCCCAGCGCGGCTTGGGGCCGACCAGGCGGACACCGGTGCGCGCCGAGTTGAAGTGGACCTTCCAGTCGGCGGCGTAGAAGTCGTGGATGTCCTGCTCGGTGAAGAACTCCGGTGCCGCGTGAGGGCCTTCGACGGCGGCCACGTGCCATACGGCGGCGAAGCCGGGGCGGTCGGCGGCCGGCACCGGTGTGCCCTCGGCGACCGATCCGCCGTGCAGGACGTCACCGGTGCGCAGCGCCCGGCCCCCGTGGCCGCCGAAGCGACCCAGGGTGAAGGTGCTCGCGCTGCCCAGGTACGCCGGTATGTCGAGGCCGCCCGCGACGAGGAGGTAGGTGCGCAGGCCGTGTTCCGCGGGCGCGCCGATCTCCAGTACGGCCCCCGCGGGCACCGTCACCGGTTCCCACTGCGCGGCCGGCGTGCCGTCGACGGTCACCGGGGCGGGGGCGCCCGTGACGCACACGGTGGTGGCGTGGGTGAACCGGAGGGCGGGCCCCTTGAGGGTGCATTCGAGGCCCGGTGCGCCCTCGTGGTTGCCGAGCGCCCGGTTGCCGAGCCGGAAGGACAGGTCGTCCATCGGGCCGCAGGGCGGCACGCCGACCTGCCAGTAGCCGGTGCGGCCGGGCCAGTCCTGCACGGTGGTGAGCGTCCCGCCGGAGACGACCTCGACGCGCGGCGTCGGGTCGGCCACCGTCGCGAGGGTCGCCGTGGAGTGGGTGGCGTTCTTGAAGTCCCGGTGCGTGAGCGCGGCCCGGACCAGACCCAGGTTGGTCTCGATGCCGTCGACGCGGGTGCGGGCCAGCGCCTCGTCCAGTCGCTCCAGGGCGTGCGCCCGGTCGGAGCCGTAGGCGACGACCTTCGCGAGCATCGGGTCGTACGACGTCGTCACCTCGGTGCCGGTCTCCACCCAGCCGTCCACGCGCACGCCCGGCGGGAACTCGACGCGGGTCAGCAGGCCCGCGCTCGGCCGGTGTTCGCGGGAGGGGTCCTCGGCGTACAGGCGGGCCTCGACGGCGTGTCCGCGCGGCCGGCCGGGCTCGCGCACGACGCCGGCCTCGCCGCGGGCCAGGCGCAGCATCCAGTCGACCAGGTCGACGCCGTACACCTCCTCGGTGACCGGGTGTTCGACCTGGAGGCGGGTGTTGACCTCGAGGAAGTAGGCCTCCTCGCGGGCCGCGTCGTAGACGAACTCGACGGTTCCGGCGGAGCGGTAGCCGACCGAGGCGCACAGGTCGCGGGCGGAGCGGGCGAGTTGCTGGCGCACGTGCGCGGGCAGGCCGGGCGCCGGTGCCTCCTCCAGCACCTTCTGGTGACGGCGTTGCAGGGAGCAGTCGCGGTCGCCGAAGGTGACGACCCTGCCCTCGCCGTCGCCGAAGACCTGTACCTCGACGTGGCGGGCGTGCTCGACGAGACGTTCCAGGAACACGCCGGCGGAGGAGAAGGAGGCGGCGGCGACGCGCTGCACCCGCTCCCAGGCGTCGGCCAGTTCACCGGCGGAGTGGCAGGCGGACATGCCGATGCCGCCACCGCCGCCGGTCGCCTTGAGCATGACCGGGTAGCCGATCGCGCCCGCCTGCCGAAGGGCCTCGTCCAGGGATGCCAGCAGTCCGGTGCCCGGTGCCAGGGGAACTCCGGCCGCCTCGGCCGCCGCCCGCGCGGTGTGCTTGGCGCCGAAGAGTTCCAGCTGCCCGGGTGTCGGGCCGACGAACACGATGCCCGCGTCCTCGCAGCGGCGCGCGAAGGCCGCGTCCTCGGACAGGAAGCCGTAGCCGGGGTGGATCGCGCCGGCGCCCGTGTCCTTGGCCGCCTTCAGGACCAGGTCGGCGTCGAGGTACGACTCCTTCGCGGGCGCCGGGCCGAGCCGCACCGCCTCGTCGGCGAGCCGGACGTGGGGGGCGGAGCGGTCGGGGTCGGAGTACACGGCGATCGTGCGCAGGCCCAGTTCGCGGGCGGTGCGGATGATCCGCACGGCTATCTCGCCGCGGTTGGCTGTCAGCAGGGTGTCGAAGGTCATGCCGCGGCCGCCTCGGTGATCGTCATCTCCACCGCCGTCGGCTCGAATCCGTTGCACGGGTTGTTGATCTGGGGGCAGTTGGAGACGAGGACGAGCACGTCCCGCTCGGCGCGCAGGGTCAGCCGCAGGCCTGGCGCGGAGAGACCGTCGACGATGCCGAGGGTGCCGTCCTTCTCGACCGGCACGTTCATGTACCAGTTGATGTTGGACACGAGGTCGCGCTTGCCGAGACCGTACTTCGCGCCCTCCGCGAGGAAGTTGTCCACGCACGCGTGCTGCGACCAGGTGTGGTGGCCGTAGCGCAGGGTGTTGGACTCCTTGGAGCAGGCGCCGCCGACCGTGTCGTGCCGGCCCACCTGGTCGTCGGTCACGGTCATCAGCGGGGTGTGCTCGTTGGACATGAGCACGCTGCCGGTGGTGAGGAAGATGCCACCCTGCGCGTGGATCGTGTCGGGCGCGCTGTAGCGGACCGACGTGTCGTGGGCGTCGTAGACGAGGAAGTCGACGGCCTGGTTGCCGTGCAGGTCGGTGACGGTGAGCGTCTGTCCGGCGCGGACGACGGCCGACCAGGCGGCCCGGGCGGGAACGACGGACGTGCTCATGCGAGCCCCCTCGCGGCGAGAAGTTCGGCGGTGTTGAGGAAGGCGCGGCGGCCCTCGGGGGTGGCCTCCCACAGCGGGTCGCCCGGCCGGGTGGCCTCGGCACGCCAGGCCAGCACCTCCAGCGGGGTGCTGACGTAGTCCGGGCGGGGGTCCGCGGGGTGTGGCACGTTGGCGAGCAGCACGGTCACGTCCTGCTCGGCGCGGAGGGTCACGCTGCCGCCGGGGCCCGCCGAGCCGGTGAAGTCGAGGGTGCCGTCGTCGCGTACCTCGACGCCCTGGAAGAAGGAGAGCGACGGTGGCAGGTCGCGGGCTTCCAGGCCGTTCTTCGCGGCCGCCAGTTTGAACAGCTCGCGGCCGGCGGGGGAGGGGGACTGCGGGGTGCCGTCGCCGTAGCGCGCGGTGTTGCGGACGAGCGTGGAGGTGCCGCACAGGGCGTCGTGCCGGCCGGAGGTGTCGCCCACCACCGAGGCGAGGACCCGGCCCTGGTCGGACAGGAGGAGTTTGTCCTCGCCCAGGTAGGCGTTCCACTGGACCTTCACCGTGTCGGCGACGTTCAGCCGCTCCCAGGGCCGGTCGGCGGCGTACAGCAGCAGGTGGGCGCAGGCGTCGCCGCGCAGGTCGGTCAGTCGGAGCTCGGTGCCGCGGGCCAGCACCCGGTGTGTGTAGTTGCCGCCCGCGACCGTCTCGGCCCACACCAGGTGGCCCGCCTCGCAGGGGGGCGCCGGCCAGTTCCCGGCCGGTACGACGGGCATGGCCTCGGTGCGCGTGCCCTGTTGGGCTCGGGCATGGGCGCGGGCTCCGTAAGTGGTCGCTGTCGCCATCGCGGGACCTCCGGCTCCGGGGTGGGTCCGTCTCGGCGAACCCGTCGGTCGAATTTCTGTCGCTCGACAGAAATTAGGTGCGGGGCGGGTCGCCGGCGTTGCCCGCGCGTTGCCGCCCGGTTACCGAGCCCTCACGGGGATCACCCGGAAGTCGGCCCGGGATCACCCGGGACACCGTGTGCGAGGATCGAACGCATGGGGACGACAGGTGAACGGCCGGGCCGCCGGGTCGGCAGGCCGCGGGCCGCACAGCGGCCGGACAGCGGTCTGCGGCCGCGCGAGGAACTGCTCGCGGCCGCCGCGGAGTTGTTCACCACCCGCGGCTACGCGGCCACCACCACCCGGACCGTCGCCGAACGCGCGGGCATGCGGCAGGCGTCGATGTACCACTACGTCTCCGGCAAGGAGGAACTGCTCGCCGCGCTCCTGGAGTCCACGGTCACCCCCTCCCTCGCCTACGCCCGCGAACTCCTCGCCGACGACACGGCCCCGGCTGAGGACCGGCTGTGGGAGCTGTGCCGCACCGACGTCGAGCTGCTGTGCGGCGGACCGCACAACCTGGGTGGCCTCTACCTGCTGCCCGAGGTGCGGGCCGAGAAGTTCGCCGGCTTCCATGCCGTACGTGCCGAACTCAAGGACGCCTACCGGCAGTTGCTCGCCTCGACGGCTGCGGGGGGCGCGCTGGCCAAGAGTGAGCTCGACCTGCGTACGGACCTGTTGTTCGGGCTGATCGAGGGCGTCATCCTGGTCCACCGCTCCGATCCGGAGCGGTCGGTGTCGGTGTTCGCCGAGGCGACGGCGGACGCGGCGCTGCGCATCGCCGGGATCTGAGCCGGACCGCCGCCCGGCCCTGTCGCCCCCGGCCCCTGTCACCTGCCCTGGCTCCGGTCACCCGTCACGGTGAGTGGTTTTCGCATGCCCGTACGCCGTGACGCTGCGTGTGCGAAAGGAACCTGAGCGTGCAAATGGGGCCGAGGGTACTCCTGTCGCGAGGGTCGATTCAGGTGCTTGCCGAATATGACACGGCCTTGATCCGGTCGGACTAAGCTCGCCCGCAGCGCACCGAGTTGAGGTGTATTCGTGCGCTTGTTCCCAAACATACCGAAGATCCAGACTGTTCCCTGTCGTACCCCCCCGCAAGGTCCCCGACTCCCAGCCGATTTGTCTCAGAGGGCCCACATGGTGAGTGTTCAATCCCCTCCGGATCGCCGTGAACTCCCGTACACGCGACTGCTGTTGCTGCCCGCCATAGCGATGGCGGCGGCGACCGGGGCCGCCGCAGCGATGGTGGCGGGGCCGGCCCGGACGGCCGTCGGCGGGTGCGGCGCCGTCGCCACCCTGCTGGTGCTCGCCACGGCGGCGGCCGCGGTCCGCCGCGGGCGTTCCCTGCGTGACCGGTACGCCGAGCAGACCCGTCACACCGCGTATCTGGAACGGCGGATCGCCGCCCACGACCAGGACATGCTGCGCTTCGCCAAGGAGATCGCGCCGGCCGCGCTGAACCGGATGCGCGGTGGAAATTCCCCCGGAGAGGTGATTCGCCACCTCGGCGACCTCGACCCCTCCTACCGCGAACTTCCCCAGGCACAGGTGTCGTTGCTGAAGACGGTGCTGGACATCGTCGACCGCGAGGAGTCGATGCGTGACGGCGCGCAGCGCTCCTTCGTCAACATCGCCCGCCGCGTCCAGGCCATCGTCCACCAGCAGGCCAACGAACTGCGGGAGATGGAGGAGGACCACGGCCGCAACCCCGAGGTCTTCGACGACCTCCTGCGCATCGACCACGGCACCGCGCTGATCGGCCGCCTCGCCGACTCCATCTCCGTCCTCGGCGGCGGCCGCCCGGGCCGCCAGTGGCCCGAGCCCGTGCCGCTGTTCAGCGTGATGCGCGGCGCCATGTCCCGCATCCTGGAGTACCGCCGCATCGAGCTGCACTCCATCGCCAAGGTCAACATCCGCGGCACCGCCGTCGAGCCCCTCATCCACGCCGCGGCCGAACTCCTCGACAACGCCACGCGCTACTCGCCGCCCCAGACCAAGGTGCACGTCACGGCCGTCGAGGTGCAGACCGGTGTCGCCATCGAGATCGAGGACGCCGGCGTCAGCCTCAGCGAGGAGGCCCGCGCCCAGGCCGAGGGCATGCTGGAACGCGCCAGAACGGGCGGCGTGGAGGACCTCGGCGAGTCACCCCGCCTGGGCCTGGCCGTCGTCGGACGGCTCTGCCAGACGTACAAGATGCAGGTCTCGCTGCGGGCCTCCGCCTACGGCGGTGTCCGCGCCGTCCTCGTCGTGCCCAGCGACATGATGACCGCCGAGCACGCCTCCGGACTCGCCCACGGCATCGGCGCCACCGCCGCGCCCAAGATCGACCTCGGAGCGCTCGAGGGACCCAAGCGCGTGCCCAAGAAGCGCCGCCCCACCAGCCCCCGCATCACCGCGCCGCTCTCCATGGAGGACGACGTCCGCGAGGTCACCGAGTGGACCGCGGGCGGTCTGCCGCAGCGCCGCAGCCGGGTCAAGACCCCGCTCAGCCAGCGGTTCGCCGAGCAGGCGGCCATCGAGCGGGCCGAACGTGAGGGCAAGCCGACCATCTGGTCGACGCCCGCACCCGAACCGGCACCGAAGGACCCCGAACCGGGGCTGTGGGTCGAGGCCTTCATGGACGGGCTCAAGGGCGACCCGGACCCGACCGCATTCACCCAGCCGACACACGAGCCGGCCCGCATCGAGGCCGACGACGAGAGGGACCTCAAGTGATCCAGCAACGAGCGAACTTCGACTGGATGCTGAAGGATCTCGCCGACGGCGTACCCGGCATCGAGATGATCGTGGTGCTCTCCGCCGACGGGCTGCGCATCGCCCGCCACGGCGGCGAACCGGACGCCGCCGACCGCGTCGCCGCGGCCTGTGCGGGCCTGCAGAGCCTGGCGGGCGCCGTCGCCCAGGAGATCCCGGACAGCGACGGCCGGATGCGCATGGTCATCATCGAGGTCAACGGCGGCTACTTCTACCTGATGGCCGCGGGCGCCAACGCCTACCTCGCGGTCCTGTCCGACGTGGTCGCCGAACCCGGCCTGATGAGCAACCGCATGCGCGACCTCGTCGTCCGGATCGGCGCCCACCTCACCAGCCCGCCCCGGCGCAACGGCCAGACCGTATGACTCCTCCGCAACGCCGGCGGCGACACCCCAAGACCGAACCACCACCCAAACAGGGCGGGAAGGAACCCCAGCGGCTCTACGTGCTCACCGGCGCGGGAGACGAGGGGCAGCGGGCGGAACTCGACCTGGTCACGTTAATCGTGGCGCGCGCCGACCCCCCGCCCTCCGCCCAGCCCGAGCAGGCGGCGCTGCTCCGGATGTGCACGACCCCCCTGTCCGTGGCCGAGCTCTCGGCCTATCTCAATCTGCCGTACAGCGTGGTGACCGTCCTGCTCACCGAGCTGCTGACGGCAGAACTGGTCCAGGCGCGCAACCCGATCGTCCGCCAGGCGCTCCCCGACCGTTCCCTCCTCGAAGCGGTGATGCATGGACTTCAAAAGCTCTGACACCATCACGGGTCCCCGGACCGAGGACCATCTCCCGCACACGGCCCAGGCCGCGGTGAAGATCGTGATCGTGGGCGGCTTCGGGGTCGGCAAGACGACCATGGTCGGCTCGGTCAGCGAGATCAGGCCGCTGACCACCGAGGAGACCATGACGCAGGCCGGCGTCGGGGTCGACGACAACTACGGCTCCGACTCCAAGACGGCCACCACCGTGGCGATGGACTTCGGCCGGATCAGCATCACCGACCAGCTGGTGCTGTACCTCTTCGGCACCCCCGGCCAGGAACGCTTCTGGTTCCTGTGGAACGGCCTGTTCGAGGGCGCGCTGGGCGCGGTCGTCCTGATCGACACCCGTCGGCTCGAGGTCAGCTTCGACGTCATGGACCGGCTCGAGGAGCGCGGTGTGCCGTTCGTGGTCGCCGTCAACACCTTCCCGGACGGGCCCCATCACCCCGTCGAGGACCTGCGCACCGCTCTCGACCTGAGTCCGGGCATCCCGATCATCGAGTGCGACGCGCGCCGCCGCGCCTCCAGCCGGGACGTCCTGATGACCCTGATGCGCTTCCTGCACTCCCTCGCCATGACGGGCTCGCTCACCTAGCCCGGCTCGGCGACCACTCCCGTCTTCCTTCCCCCCAGACCCCGGATCCACTTCGGAGCGACCACTGTGACGCCTGAATCCCACTCCCTCACCGGTACGGACCCCACGCCCGGCCCGCCGCCCGGATGCCCCGCCCACGGCCGCGGCCCCGGGGGGCTGCACCGGCTGTACGGCCCGGACGCGGAGGACCTGGGCTCCCTGTACGAGCAACTGCGCGAGGAGCACGGCCCGGTGGCGCCCGTGCTGCTCCATGACGACGTGCCGATGTGGCTGGTCCTCGGCCACGCCGAGAACCTGCACATGGTGCGCACGCCCTCGCAGTTCTGCCGGGACAGCCGCATCTGGACCCCCCTCCTGGACGGCATGGTCAAGCCCGACCACCCGCTCATGCCGCACATCGCCTGGGAGCCCATCTGCTCCCACACCGAGGGCGACGAGCACCTGCGGCTGCGCGGCGCGGTCACCGGCGCCATCTCGACCATCGACCACCGCGGCGCCCGCCGGCACATCAACCGCTACACCCAGCGCCTCGTCAACGAGTTCTGCGAGGAGGGCGCGGCCGAACTCGTCAGCCAGTTCGCCGAGCACCTGCCGATGGCCGTGCTGTGCGAGATCCTCGGGATGCCCGAGGAGTACAACGACCGCATGGTGCAGGCGGCCCGCGACATGCTCCGGGGCACCGAGACGGCCATCGCCAGCCACGCCTACGTCATGGGCGCCCTCCAGCGGCTCGCCGTCCGCCGCCGGGCCCAGCCCGAGGACGACTTCGCCAGCCACCTCGTCAACCACCCGGCGGGCCTCACCGACGACGAGGTCACCAAGCACCTGTGGGTCGTCCTCATGGCGGCCTACGAGGCCACCGCCAACCTCATCGCCAACGTGCTGCGTATGGTCCTCACCGACCCGCGCTTCCGTGCCCAGCTCAACGGCGGCCAGATGACGGTGCCCGAGGCGGTCGAGCAGTCCCTGTGGGACGAACCGCCGTTCAGCACGGTCTTCGCCTACTTCGCCAAGCAGGACACCGAACTCGGCGGCCGGCGCATCCGCAAGGGCGACGGGCTGCTCTTCGGCATCGCGCCG
The DNA here is from genome assembly GCF_041435115.1 of Streptomyces sp. NBC_00289. NCBI lineage: Bacteria > Bacillati > Actinomycetota > Actinomycetes > Kitasatosporales > Streptomycetaceae > Streptomyces > Streptomyces sp. NBC_00289. The sequence continues at coordinate 8,035,442 of NZ_CP108046.1, forward strand.
GGCAACATCGACCCGCGGGTGCGCCCCGACCTGGCCGCCAACATGCAGGGCAACCGCTCCCACCTCGCCTTCGGCGGCGGCCCGCACGAGTGCCCCGGTCAGGACATCGGGCGCGCCATCGCCGACACCGGCGTCGACGCCCTGCTGATGCGCCTGCCGGACGTCGAACTCGACATCGACGAGGACGAGTTGTCCTGGACCGAGTCGCTGGCCTCACGCCACCTGGTGGAGATGCCGGTCCGCTTCGAACCGAAGCCGCAGCAGGACGTGTTGCAGAAGCCGAGCCACGCTCCCGTGCCGCCCCAGCGCGCCGCCTGGCAGGTCAGCACCCCGCGACCGCAGCCCGTGCAGCCCGCGACACCGGCGCCGGAGCCCGCGCCCCGGCCGGCCCCCGCCCCGCAGCAGACCGTGCCCGCGCCCGAACCGGCCCGCCCGATGGGTGCCTGGCGACGCTTCCTGCTGTGGTGGCGCGGCTACTGACCGGCCGACCAGCGGTCGTACGAGGCCCAGGCCCCGAGCGCCCGCCCACTGCGGAACCGGTGCTCCACCCCCGTGACCGGATCGGTGAACTCCAGCTCACGCGCCAGTAGTTGGAGCGGACGCCGGAAGTCGCCGGCCGGCACGGGGCCGGTCACCACCGGGTACAGCGGATCGCCGAGGATCGGCACGCCGAGCGTGTTCATGTGGACGCGCAGCTGGTGCGTCTGGCCGGTGGCGGGCACCAGGCGGTACCGGCCGAGCCGGCCCGGCCCGTCCGTCGAGGGGCGGTGTTCCACCAGCTCGACGCGGCTGACGGCGTTCGGCTCGCCCTCGACCTCACGGGCGGCCAGGATCCCGCGCTCCTTGAGGATCCGGCTGCGTACGGTCCGGGGCAGGACGACCGAGGGGTCGTAGGGGGCGACGGCCTCGTAGACCTTGCGCACCCGCCGGTCGCCGAACAGCGACTGGTACGCGCCGCGTTCACCCGGGCGCACGGTGAACAGCAGGAGACCGGCGGTCAGTCGGTCGAGGCGGTGGGCGGCGCCGAGGGTGGGGATGCCCAGCTCCCGGCGCAGCCGCGCGAGCGCGGTCTCGGTGACATGGCTGCCCCGGGGTGTGGTGGCCAGGAAGTGCGGTTTGTCGACGACCACGATGTGCTCGTCGCGATGCACCACCTCCAGCGGGAACGGCACCCGCACCTCGGCGGGCAGCTCCCGGTGGAACCAGACGAACATCCCCGGCACGAACACGGCGTCGGCCGCCACCGCCCGCCCGTCCGCCCCGACGACGAGCCCTGCCGAGAACATGTGGTCGACGACCCCGGTGCCCGCTCGCGAGAGCCGTTCCGCGAGGTGTTCGCGCACGGTGGCCCAGCCACCCTCGGGAGGCAGCCGCACCCGCACCGGGTCGATCCCCTCGCGCTGGGGCAGGGGAGAGGGCGGGATACGGGGTTTGCGTCTCATCAGGGCAAGCGTACGAGGCGCCCAGCCCCGCGCCCGCCGCCTCGCCAGGCGCCCGCCACCCGCGCCCGCCGCCCCGCGGGCCGGCGTGCTCGTGCTCGACCCGCGGGGCGGCGAGGCGCCGGGCCGGACACCTCCTAGGGAGCCGGTTCCGGTACGGGCGCCGTCGTGGCCGCCCGCCCGCGCAGGGCGACCGAGAGCCGCCACAGCCCTCCGGCACCCACGGTGACCAGCAGGAACAGCACCGTGAACCACTGGAAGTACCAGTGCCCGCCCGCGGGGTCGTACACCGCGGCGCGCGGCCAGGCCAGGTTGACCGTCATGAACAGGCCGTACAGCAGGGCCAGCACGTTGACCGGTACGCCCCAGCGTCCGAGGGAGAAGAGGCGGGCTCCCGTCTCGTCGGTGCCGTCGGAGGTGAAGCCGCCGCGCAGGCGGCGGACCAGCAGCGGGCCGGTGACCATCGCGTAGGCCAGGTACAGCATCACGATGCAGGTGGTGCCGATGGCCAGGAACGCCTCCGGGGAGGCGAAGTTGAGCAGCAGCAGGGCCGCCGCGAGGACGCCGACCACCAGGGCGGGGGCGCCGGGCATGCCGGTGCGAGGGTTGACCTTGGCGAGGCGGCGGGCGAAGGGCAGTTGTCCGTCGCGGGCCATGGAGAACAGCATTCGGCAGGCGGCCGTCTGGATCGCCAGGGTCGCGACCGCGATCGCCACCACCACGTCGGCCAGCAGCGCGCGGCCGACCCCGTCGCCCAGGCTGCTGGTCAGGACGTAACTCAGTCCGTCGACGCCCAGGTGCCCGTCGGTGAGGCTCGGCGCGGCGAGCAGACCACCGAGGACGATCAGTCCGCCGAGCAGACCGGCGGCGCCCAGTGCGGTGAGGATGGTGCGGGGCGCGGTACGCCGCGGATTGTGCGTCTCCTCGCTCATCTCGCCCGCGCTGTCGAACCCGATCATCACGTACGCCGCCGTGAACGAACCCACCAGCAGCGCGCCGAACAGGCCGGACTGGGCGGCGGTCCCGGTGTGGAAGGTGATGCCGGGGGAGCGCTCCGAGTGGGTCAGCAGCAGGACGACGATGAGCACCGCGCCGATGATCTCGGCGGTCACGCCGACGCGGTTGATCACGGACATCACCCGGTTGTCCACGAGGTTCACGATCGTGGTGAGGACCAGCAGGACCACGCCGAGGACGGCCGCGTTGGCCGCGCCGTCGGCCGAGACCGGCGAAGGGTCGCTGCCCACCAGCTGGAAGCCCGACCAGATGGCCGGCAACACCATCTGCAGGGCCAGGGCCGCCGCGGCGACCACCACGATCTGTCCGATCACCATGATCCAGCCGGCGAACCAGCCGAAAGTGGCGTTCGACAGGCGCGAGGACCACTGGTAGATCGCGCCCGAGATCGGGTAGCGGGCGGCCAGTTCCGCGAAGCAGGCGGCCACCAGAAGCTGCCCGGCCAGGACGATCGGCCAGGCCCAGAAGAAGACGGGGCCGCCGAACGCGTACCCGAACGCGAAGAACTGGAAGACGGTGGTCAGGACGGAGATGAACGAGAAGCCGGCCGCGAACGAGGCGTACCGGCCGAGGCTGCGGTGCAGCTCCTGGCGGTAGCCGAACTCGGCGAGGGAGCGGTCGCCGGGGGACTCCGGCGGATCGGGGCGCAGGTCGGAGGAAACGGTTGTGGTCACGGCGGCACCTGCCTTGGGCGCTGAATTCCTGTCGGTTGACAGAAATTAGGGAGCCGCTGTTTCGGTGGCGTCACGTGAGCGTGTCCGAGGCGGGCCCAAGTCCTCACGTTCTCGGCGGGTCGGCCGTAGCGCGATATGTCGCGTACTGCCCGAGGGGGTGGTCGCGGCACGCTTCACCGGCCCGTGGCGGGGCGGTTTGTCCGGGATCGTCCGTCGCCGGACGCGCGCACACGAGAGCGGCGGCACCGTCATGGTGCCGCCGCTCTGCAGGGGTCTCGGGTGCTCCGTACCCTGGTCCGGACGGGCCTTCGGTGTCGCGGGCCTCAGGCGGCGGTCGCGCCGCCCTCCTGCTCCACCTCGATGCGCGCGTTCCATTCCCGCTTGGCCGCCTGCCAGCCGTCCTCGTTGTGGCCGAGCCGCCAGTACCCGGAGATCGACAGGTCCTCGCGGGGAATCGCGCGCTCGACCCGCAGCAGCCGGCGCAGTTCCTTCACGAAGGCCGCCTCGCCGTGCACGAACGCGTGCACCCGGCCCTCCGGGAACTCCAGTGCCCGGACGGCCTCGACCAGTGCCTCGCCGGCGGGGCGGCTCCCGCGGTGCAGCCAGACGACCTCCACGTCGGAGTCGACCTTCTGCTCCTCCTCGGGGCCCGCCACCTCGACGAAGGCGTACGCCCGGGCGCCGTCCGGCAGCGACTCCAGGGAGCGGGCGATCGCGGGCAGCGCGCTCTCGTCACCGGCCAGCAGGTGCCAGTCGGCGCCCGTGTCGGGGGCGTAGGCGCCGCCGGGACCCATGAAGCGCACGGTCTCGCCCGGCTGCGCGCGCAGCGCCCACGGGCCGGCCAGGCCCTCGTCGCCGTGGATCACGAAGTCGAGCGTCAGCTCGCGGTGTTCGGGATCCCAGGCGCGCACGGTGTACGTCCGGGTGACCGGCCACTGCTCGCGCGGGAACTCCGCGCGGATGTGCTCCATGTCGAAGGGCTCCGGATAGGTCACACCCTCGGCCGGAAACAGGAGCTTCACGTAGTGGTCCGTGCAGGTGTCGGCCGCGAACTCGGCCAGGCCGTCGCCGCCGAGCACCACGCGCTGCATGTGCGGGGTCAGCCGCTCGGTGCGGACGACCTGCGCGGAGTGCGGCTTTCGCGGCTTGCGTCCCGGTCGTTCTGCCATGGCGGCCTCCCTCATCCGGTGCTTAGGCTAACCTAAGTTAGCATCTCGCTCCTACTTAACACCCCTTGTCCGAGGACGAGATTAAGCCGCCCCCAGAGGCTGACTTCCCTTTGGCGAGCACGTCACGCATGAGCCGAAACAGTTCTCGGGCTCCCGGGATTCAGGCCCCCAGTGTGGTGAGCAGCCGCTGCAGCGAACCGCCCAGCCCCCAGCGGGCCGCCAGGGCCTCCAGTGCCGCCGGATCGCGCGGTGCGTGCGGCAGCGCGGTGTCGACCGCCGGAAGCGGCACGTCGTCCGCGACCTTGACGACCGTCGGCGCCACCGCGAGGTACGGCCGGGACTCGTCCAGACGCTTGCGCTGCGAGGGCGTGAGCGTGGTCCTCGGGTCGTCGATCGCCGCGATGACGCCCGCCAGGTCACCGAACTGGGCGAGCAGCTTCGCGGCCGTCTTCTCTCCGATCCCGGGCACGCCCGGCAGGCCGTCGCTCGGATCGCCGCGCAGCAGCGCCAGATCCGCGTACCCCCGCCCGTCGACCCCGTACTTCTCGCGCAGCCACGCCTCGTCGGTGAGCTGGAGCGTGCCGACGCCCTTCAGCGGGTACAGCACGCGGATCCCGCGGGCGTCGTCGACGAGCTGGTAGAGGTCGCGGTCACCGGTGACGATGTCGACCGCGTCCTCGGCCCGCGCGGTGAACGTGCCGATCACGTCGTCCGCCTCGTATCCCGCGACGCCCACGCGCGCGATGCCGAGCGCGTCGAGGACGGCCTCGATGACGGGAACCTGCGGCGAGAGGGTGTCCGGAACCTGCTCCTCGTCCGGGCCGAGCTCGTGCTCCTCGGCGACGCGGTGCGCCTTGTAGGAGGGGATCAGGTCGACCCGCCACTGTGGGCGCCAGTCGGCGTCCATGCAGGCGACCAGCCGGTCCGGACGGTGGTCGCGGACCAGGCGGTCGATGAATTCGAGGAGCCCGCGCACGGCGTTCACCGGCGTGCCGTCCGGGGCCTTCACCGACTCCGGAACCCCGAAGTAGGCGCGGAAGTAGAGCGAGGCGGTGTCGAGGAGCATCAGTCGTCCGGTCACGTCCCGCATCATGCCGTACGGCACCGACAGTGACCGGCCCGTGAACACGGCGTCGCACTTGTAAACCCCTTGTGAACTGGCCCACTCCCGCGTTTGCCCCACAGGGATGAGGGCAGGTGCCGCCTCGGAGTGATGCCGGTTGCACTTTCAACTGTTTGCGGCCTCTCGGCTCCTTTCCCTGCCCCCGAGACAAGAGGTACGCGTGTCATCCAGGCTTGAGGCCCACGGGCTCTACAAAGTGTTCGGCAGACGGCCGGACGAGGCGATGGAACGGCTCCGAGAGGGAGCCGACCGGGAGGAGTTGCGCGCCGACGGCGTCACCGCCGCCGTGATCGACGCCTCCTTCACCGTGGAACCCGGCGAGATCTTCGTCGTCATGGGCCTGTCCGGATCCGGCAAGTCCACACTGCTGCGCATGCTCAACGGGCTCCTGGAGCCCACCGCGGGGCGCGTCGGCTTCGACGGCCAGGACCTGACCGCGCTCACCGACCGGGAGCTGCGCGAGGTCCGCGCGAAGAAGATCAGCATGGTCTTCCAGCACTTCGCGCTCTTCCCCCACCGCAGCGTTCTGGAGAACGCCGCCTACGGTCTGGCCGTGCAGGGCCTGCCCCGCGCCGAGCGCGAGCGACGCGCCGGCGAGGCGCTGGCCCTGTGCGGGCTGGCCGGCTGGGAGAAGTCCTGGCCCGACGAGCTGTCCGGCGGCATGCAGCAGCGCGTGGGCCTGGCCCGCGCCCTCGCCACCGACGCCGACCTGCTCCTGATGGACGAGTCCTTCAGCGCGCTGGACCCGCTGATCCGCCGGGACATGCAGGACCAGCTCCTCGAGCTGCAGCGGACACTCAGGAAGACGATCGTCTTCATCACCCACGACCTGAACGAGGCCATGCGCCTGGGCGACCGCATCGCCGTGATGCGCGACGGCCGGATCGTCCAGACCGGCACGGCGGAGGACATCCTCCTGCGTCCCGCGAACGACTACGTCGCCTCCTTCATCCAGGACGTGGACCGCTCCCGGGTCCTGACCGCGGGCGCGGTCATGGACCGGGACACCCGCGGTGACGAGGCCGACTGCGACTGCGAGACCGCGACGCCGGACACCCCGTTCAACGAACTCTGCGCGATCAGCGCCCGTCTGACCCACCCCGTGGCCGTCCTCGACGCCCGGCGGGAACTCGTGGGTGTCGTCACCGGACAGCGACTCGTCGCCTTCCTCGGCGACCAGCAGGGCGAGGCCGCCCCGTGCGACAGTCCCCGCGAGGGCGGCGAGAAGGTGATCGCCCGTGCCTAGGATTCCGCTCGGCGACTGGGTCAACGACGCGGTCGACTGGCTGCTCAGCCACATGGCCTGGCTCTTCGACTTCCTCAAGACCGTCTTCACCGGCACCTACGACGGCATCGACGCCGTCCTCCAGGCTCCCGAACCCCTGCTGCTCGCGGGCATCTTCGCCGTTCTCGCGTTCTGGCTGCGAGGCACGACGGCCGGTGTCCTCACCTTCGTGGGCTTCGCCTTCATCGACTCCCTCGAACTGTGGGAGGACGCGATGGTGACCCTGTCGCTGGTCCTCGTGGCCACGATCATCGCGCTGGTCATCTCGGTTCCGGTGGGCATCTGGGCGGCACGCTCCAGCCGGGTCAGCGGGATCGTGCGGCCGGTCCTGGACTTCATGCAGACACTCCCCGCGATGATCTACCTCATCCCGGCGATCCTGTTCTTCGGCACCGGAGCCTCGGCGGGCATCGTCGCCACCCTGATCTTCGCGCTCGCCCCCGGCGTGCGCATGACCGAACTGGGCATCCGCCAGGTCGACAGGGAACTGGTCGAGGCCGCCGAGGCGTTCGGCACCACGCCTCGCGACACGCTGCTGCGTGTTCAGCTGCCGCTGGCACTGCCGACCGTCATGGCCGGCGTGAACCAGGTCATCATGCTGGGCCTGTCCATGGCCGCGATCGCCGGCATGGTCGGCACCGGCGGTCTGGGCGGCGACGTCAACGAGGCCATCGGACAGCTCGACGTCGGCCTCGGCTCCGAGGCGGGCGTCGCCATCGTGATCCTCGCGATCTACCTGGACCGCATGACCGGCGCCCTCGGCACCCACGTCTCCCCCCTGGGCCGGCGTGCCGCCGCCAAGGCGCGCTCCGCCCAGGGTCGGAAGCTGTGGTCGTACCGGCCCCGCCCGCAGGTCGCCGTCATCGGTGTCGTGGTCCTCGCCCTCGTGGCGGGCGGCATGGGGATCTTCGGCGGCAGCGGCGGCTCCACCGCCGTCGCCGACGGCAAGGACGTCGGCCGCGGCAAGAAGATCACCATCGGCTACATCCCCTGGGACGAGGGCGTCGCCTCCACCTACCTGTGGAAGGAGATCCTCGAGGAGCGCGGCTACCAGGTGGACGCCAAGCAGTTCGACGCCGGGCCGCTGTACACCTCCCTCGCGCAGGGCAGCGTCGACTTCCAGACCGACGCGTGGCTGCCGACGACCCACGAGCAGTACTGGAAGAAGTACGGCGGCAAGCTCGACGACCTCGGGGCCTGGTACGGCCGGACCTCCCTGGAACTGAGCGTGCCCTCGTACATGAAGGGCATCGACTCGCTGGCCGACCTCAAGGGCAAGGCCGCCACCTTCGGCGGGAAGATCACCGGCATCGAGTCCAGCGCCGGCATGATGAGCCTGCTCAAGAGCAAGGTCCTCGGGGAGTACGGCCTCGACAAGGAGTACAAGGTCGTCGACAGCTCCACGCCGGCGATGCTGGCCGAGCTCAAGCGTGCCTACAGCAAGAAGGAACCGGTCGTCGTCACGCTCTGGTCGCCGCACTGGGCGTACAGCGACTACGACCTGAAGAAGCTCAAGGACCCGAAGGGTGCCTGGGGCAAGGGCGACGGCGTGCACACCCTCGCGCGCAAGGGGTTCGCGGACGACGACCCGGTCGTCGGCGGCTGGCTGAAGAACTTCACCATGAGCGAGAAGCAGCTCACCGGTCTCGAGGCCGAGATCAACAAGGCGGGCAAGGGGAAGCAGCAGGACGCCGTCCGCGCCTGGCTGAAGAAGAACCCCGGTGTCGTCGACAAGCTCGCCCCGGTCGCGGGCGGCTCCGGCTCGACCCCCGCCGAGGCGAAGCGTGCCGTCGACGTGGCCTGGTTCCCCTGGGACGAGGACGTCGCCGTGACCTACCTGTGGAAGCACGTCCTGCAGCGGCGCGGCTACACGCTGAACCTCAAGCAGATGGACGTCGGCCCGGTCTACACCGGCCTCGCCTCCGGAGACCTCGACCTCAACTTCGACGCCTGGCTGCCCTACGCGCAGAAGAACTACTGGGACAAGAGCAAGGACAGACTCAACGACCTGGGCACCTGGTACCGGCCGACCTCGCTGGAGGTCGCCGTGCCCTCCTACGTCAAGGACGTCAAGTCCCTGGCGGACCTCAAGGGCAAGGGATCGACCTTCCACGGGAAGATCATCGGCATCGAGCCGGGAACCGGCGAGATGAACCTGCTCAAGACGAAGGTGCTGCCGGGCTACGGCCTGGACAAGGAGTACGAGGTCGTCGACGGCTCGACGCCGGCGATGCTGGCCGAACTCAAGCGCGCCTACGCCAAGAAGGAACCCGTCGCCGTCGTGCTGTGGTCGCCCCACTGGGCCTACAGCGAGTACGGCCTCACGAAGCTCGCCGACGACAAGAAGCTGTTCGGCGAGGGCAACACCATCCGCACCATCTCCAGCGCGAAGTTCCCGGAGCAGTACCCCCAGCTCACCGAGTGGATCAAGAACTTCCACCTGAGCGAGGGCGAACTCGGCTCCCTGGAGAGCGAGATCAATCAGCACGGCCATGGTCAGGAGGAGGAAGCGGTCGCCTCCTGGCTGAAGGAGCACCCCGGCATGGTCGAGCGGATGACACCGCGGTAGCCGCCGCACCCGGACCGCCCGAGGGGCGGGCCTCCCCACGCGTCCTGACAGCGTGTGGTGAGGCCCGCCCCTCGGGTCGTTTCCCGGTGCGGGCACCGTCGGCCACCAACCTCCCGCCTACGGTAAGGATCCGGCCAACCACAGAGCGCTACGCCGTGACCCGAGCCGCGCCTCGCACCGGCCGTACGTGCCACCCGCACATGCGCCGCGTACGGCACGTCGCCCACCGGGCCGGGGCCGGCCTCGTCCTCTCTCGGTGAAGCGGCGACCCCTCGAATCCGCCCGCCGTCACCGGGTCCGCCCTGACCCCGAGCGTCAACTCCCGGCCCCCGTCCAGACGTTCGGATGTCGACACGAACCGCTGATCACCGGCCTGACCGCGCGCATGCCGCGGTGGCGCCGGCGGGGAACACCTGAAGCTCTTCGCGCATTGAAACTAACAGCGGCGCTTTCGTCCCGACCGAGGCGCGGCCGTGGTGCGGGGACTGGCGGGAGCCGTCGGACCGACGTCCGCGCGCCGCGATCCGAGGGGCCGACCGGCCGGCGCCGGCCCACCCGGAGACAGCCGCGCCGGCACCCGTCCCCGACCCCAGGGCACCGCCCCCGACGGCCGTGCGACCCCGCTGGTCAGCCTGTTTCCCGTGAAGGGCGAACGTACGACCGGCGAGTGCGCGAAACTGGTGTACTGGCGCGAAATGTGAGGTGCGGTCGCACGGGGTGTGTCCTCGATGTGACGGGTGCATGAAACGGTTTGCCGAACCTGCGTAGGGTGCAGAGAAGTCAGCAGAAGCGGTGCGACCGGACAGCGGCGCCGAGGCAGCGGACCGACGAGCGAAGGAGGGAGCCAGAGCCATGGGCGACCACAAAGAACAGCCCCTACGGGTGGGCGCGGCCGTCCGGCGACGACGTCGGGCGCTGGAACTCACGCTCGCCGTCGTGGCCGAGCGCAGCGGCCTGTCGGTCCCCTTCCTGAGCCAGATCGAGAACGAGCGGGCGCGTCCCAGCCAGAGCTCGCTGGAGAAGGTCGCCGACGCCCTGCGCACCACCGCCGTCGAGCTCCTCGCGGCAGCCGACCCGGCGTGCAGCGTGGACGTCGTGCGGGCCGAGGGAACCGAATCGGTGCTCGAGCCGAGGTCGCGTTCCCTGGTGCGCGGGCACCACCAGATGCACGCCTCGGAGTTCACCGGCGACCAGGACACCGGCCGTGAATTCCAGTACCGCAACGACCAGTTGATGTACGTCGCCGACGGAGCCGTGGAGATCGAGGCGGAGGGCCGCGCCTACCGGCTGGGGCGCGGCGACACCCTGTACCTCACCGGCGGGGTCCGCCACCGCTGGCGGGCGACCGTCGAGGACACCCGGGTGATCGTCGTCGCCGTGGCGGAGCACATCGAGGCGGTCCGGGACCGGCCACGCCGATGAGGGTCGTCTCGCTGGTCCCGTCACTGACGGAGGCCGTGGCGCTGTCCACGCCCGGCGCCCTGGTGGGCGCGACGGACTGGTGCACGCACCCCGCGGAGCTCGACGTGGCCCGCGTCGGCGGCACCAAGAACCCGAAGACCGACCGGATCATCGCCCTCGCTCCCGACCTGGTGATCGCCAACGAGGAGGAGAACCGCGCACCGGACCTCGCCGCTCTCCGCGCCGCCGGTGTCGAGGTCCTGCTGACCGAGGTGCGGGACGTTCCGCAGGCCTTCCGCGAACTCGACCGCGTTCTGGACGCCTGCGGAACGCGCTCCCGGCCTCGCTGGCTCGACGAGGCGGAGGCCGCCTGGTCGGCGCTGCCGCGGCCGTCACGCCGTACGACGGCGGTCGTACCGATCTGGCGCCGGCCCTGGATGGTGCTGGGCCGGGACACGTTCGCGGGCGACCTGCTGGCCCGGCTCGGCGTCGACCACCTCTACGCCGGCCACGCGGAGCGCTACCCGAGGATTCCGGTGGAGGAGCTGCGGGCGGCGGCGCCGGACCTCGTCGTGCTCCCCGACGAGCCCTACCGCTTCACCGCCGAGGACGGCCCGGAGGCCTTCGCGGGCCTGCCCTGCGCACTGGTCAGCGGACGGCACCTGACCTGGTACGGGCCGTCACTGGCCGAGGCGCCACGGCTGCTGGGCGAGGCCCTGCGAGCAGCTCACCGCTGAACAGGCCGCGTGTCGTGTGCACGGCGGCGGTGCCCCAGGCGGCGACCAGCACGAGGTACAGCCCGGTCGCGAGCCAGCCGTAGACGGCGAGCCCGGTGTGCCGGGCCAGGGACTCGGCGCCGGTGACGCAGGTGCCCACCGGGAAGGTGAACGCCCACCAGGTCATCGCGAAGCCCATGCCCCGCCGGCGGGCGCGCAGCACATGGGCGGCGGAGAGGCCGAACCAGAACAGCGCGAAGCCCATGACCGGCACGCCGTACAGAACGGCGAGCACGCCGAAACCGTGAGCCTCGGCGGCCGGTACGACGCCGGGGGCCACGTCCGCGAACCTGCCGACGGCGGTGGTGGACTGCCCGAGCGGGCCCAGCACCAGGAACAGGGCCGGGGTGAGGGCGAGTGGAAGGGGCCCGGCGGTGAGAAGCCGGGCGAAGACCAGCGGCAACATGAGCAGCGTCGCCGACAGGCTGAGTCCGAACATCGCGAAGCAGGCCCAGAACAGCGTCTCCCGGGCGGGTCCTGGCGGCAGGTACGGCACCAGCAGGGGACCGAGCGCGGCGGACACCATGGGCGCGACGACGGGCAGCAGCCACACGGGAGTGGCCTGACCCGGCTCGACCCGGTGGCGTACGGCCATGAGGTACGGCACGGCGACGGCGGCCGCGAGCCCGACGACCGTACCGGCGGTGAACAGCACCACGTCCAGGGCGACGGCCGCTCCCGTGCCGATCCAGTCGCCGCCGACGGTGAGGGCCCCGCCGCCGACGGCGACCAGAGCCATCGCCAGGCAGCCATAGAAGGGTGCCGTCGCCGGGTCGAGGAGGTCGGCGCGCGCCTGGTCACGGTGGTGTCGCCAGTGCAGGGACCGGGCGCCGAGCAGGGCGAGCAGCATCGCGAGGGAGAGGATCCAGACGGCGAGGCGGGCGGCGTGCAGGCCCGGAACGCCCAGGGGGAGCGCGCCTCCCGCGGTGGCGGTGATCGCGGTGCCCATGACGCAGGCGTACCAGTTGGGCCCGAGGTGACGGACGGACCGGGCGGGCCCGGGGCGCGGGCAGGGGTGCGCGGTGGCGCGGGAGAGGGGCTGGGCTGCGGTGGCCATGTGTCCACCGTCTCGTCGGTGAACGCTCGCGACCAGGGAGTACGTCTCTATGAGGACATAAGCTGGAGTTATGAGCAGCAGTGGTGGGGCCGCGGAGCGGGACGGTTCCGAGCAGGTCGGTGGCGGCTCGCTGGCGCACCGGGTGCCGGAGCTCGGTGCCCTGGAACTGCTGCTCGCGGTGGCGCGGCTCGGAAGTCTCGGCGGTGCGGCGCGCGAACTGGGCATCACCCAGCCGGCCGCGAGCAGCCGGATCAGGTCGATGGAACGGCAGTTGGGCGTGGCGCTGGTGGACCGTTCGCCACGCGGCTCCCGGCTGACGGACACCGGCGCCCTGGTGACCGACTGGGCGCGGCGGATCGTCGAGGCGGCGGAGGCCTTCGACGCGGGCGCGCAGGCACTGCGCGACCGCCGCGACTCCCGGCTGCGGGTGGCGGCGAGCATGACCATCGCCGAGTACCTGCTGCCGGGCTGGCTGCTCGCGCTGCGCGCGCAGCGCCCGGACACGGCGGTGTCCCTGCTGGCCGGCAACTCGGCGGCGGTCGCCGAGCGGCTGCTCTCCGACGAGGCGGACCTCGGATTCGTGGAGGGCCTCAGCGTGCCGCCCGGCCTGGACTCCGCGGTCATCGGCCACGACCGCCTGATCGTGGTGGCCGCACCCGCGCACCCCTGGGCCCGCCGCAGGCGCCCGCTGGAGCCCACGGAACTGGCCGCGACCCCGCTGATCCTGCGGGAGAAGGGTTCGGGCACCCGGCAGGTCCTGGACGCGGCGCTGGGCGGGCTGTCGCGCCCCCTGATCGAACTGTCGTCGACCACCGCGGTGAAGGCCGCCGCGGTGAGCGGCGCCGGGCCGGCGGTGCTCAGCGAACTGGCCGTACGGGAGGAACTGGCGATGCGACGCCTGGTGAACGTGCCCGTGGCGGCCGTGTCCCTGGCCCGCGACCTGCGCGCGGTGTGGCCGACGGGACACCGGCCGACGGGTCCGGCACGGGAGTTGCTGTCGCTGACACGGGGGTAGGAGGCCGCACCTCGGACCGCCCTCAGGGGGTTCTGCCCCGGCTCAGGAGCCCGGTCGCGTGGCGGCCGCCTCGACCAGTGCCCGCAGCACCCGCACGTCCTCACCCATCTCGGGATGCCACTGCACGCCGAGGACCCAGTCCTCGGAGGGCAGTTCCACCGCCTCCACGGTGCCGTCCTCCGCGTGCGCCGACACCACCAGGCCCGCGCCCAGCCGGTCCACGGCCTGGTGGTGGTAGGCGGGTACGGACGTCAACTCCGGTACGGCGGCGGCGTACCGCGTGCCCGGTACCGGCTTGACCGGGTGACGGCCGAAGACCCCGATGACCTCGGCATGGCCGTCGAGGTGCTGGACGAGGGTGCCGCCGAGGGCCACGTTCAGCAGCTGCATGCCGCGGCAGATGCCCAGCAGTGGGACGTGCGCGGCCAGGGCCGCGTCGATCAGGGCGAGCTCCCAGGCGTCCCGCGCACGGGCCGGCGGGCCGGTGCGGGGGTCGGGTTCGGCGCCGTATCTCGAAGGCTCGACGTCCGGGCCGCCCGCGATCACCAGGCCGTCGAGGCGGGCTACGGCCGCGGCCGCGTGTTCCGGCGCGTCCGGGGGGAGCATCGCGGCGAGCCCGCCCGCGCGCTGTACGAGCCGCGGATACCCGACCGGCAGCAGCGCCGCCTCCAGCTCCCACACGCCCCAGCGGGCGCCGGCCTCGATGTACGTACTGATGCCGATCAGCGGCCTGCCCGCCATGCGTCCTCCCAGCCAGAGCAATGGAATACGTTCATACCTTTGCCCACGGGGTGCGGGGCGGGCAAGGGGTGCCGGCTTGGCGGCCGTTCGCTCGGGGAGGTCCGGTGGCCCGGCGGGCGGGCGGGCGTTCGGCTCGGTGGCCAGGCAGCCGCGTGATGGCCCGCCCGTCGGTCCGGGGGTCCGTCGGTCCGGCAGCCCGGCGGTCCGGCAGCCCGGCTGACGGTCGGCTCCCTCGGCCCGTTCGCCCCCCGGTCCGGCGGTCCGGCGGTCCGGCGGTCCGGCCGCGTCCGGTGGCCGGACCGCCGGCGGCCTTCCATGCGTGGCCGGGCCGGGCCGGTCAGGCCAGGAAGCCCCGCAGCAGTGCCGCCGTTCCGCCGCAGTGCTCCCGCATCATCTCCCGCGCCCCGTCCGCGTCCCCGTCCAGCACCGCCTCGACCAGGGCTGTGTGCTGCCGCTGCGAGTGCTCCAGGTTGCGCACCAGGAGCGGGATGCAGTCGAGCAGGTCGTTCACCGTCGCCCGTACCGCCGCGTACTGCGCGGTCAGGGTCGGTGAGCCGCACAGCTCGGCGAGCGTGAGGTGGAGCATCGTGTCCTGGCGCCGGTACTCGGTCAGCGGCGCGTTCTGCGTGCCGGCCAGCGCCTCGCGCAGCCGCGCCGCCTGATCCGGCGAGAGACCGTGCGTCGCGCACAGCCCCGCCGCGCCCACCTCGAGCACCTCCCGGAACCGCAGCACGTCCTCGATGTCGGTCTCGGTGATCCGCCGCCGCAGCTCGTCCTCACCGACCGCATCGGACTTCGGCAGCACGAACGTGCCGCCGTACCGGCCGCGCCGCGACTCGACCAGACCCTGGTCCTGGAGCACCTTGAGGACCTCCCGCAGCGTCACCCGGCTGATCCCGAGCCGCTCCGCCAACTCCCGCTCCGCGGGCAACCGCTCGCCGCCCGGCACCAGACCGAGCCGTACGACCTGCAGTATCTGCTCCAGCGCCTCCTCGAAGCCGTTTCCGGCCCGCACCGGACGCAGCACCGGCGTCAGCCGGTCCTCCGCGCCCGCTGCGAAGCTCACCGGCCCGCCGTCCGCGCCTATGTCAGGGCCTGTGTCAGGACCCGCCTGCGACATCCGGCCGCACCCCCTTCCCAAGCAAAGGTTCTCCGCAATACCTTATGGCTTCCGGCTGACCGTAGAAGCCGAAGGAGGCTTTCCCGTGGCAGACCGCACACCCCCGCTCGGCGTCGAGGAGCTGCACGCCCTCGTCGCAGGCGGTGAGATCGACACTGTCGTCCTGGCCTTTCCCGACATGCAAGGGCGGCTCCAGGGCAAGCGGTTCGCCGCCCGCTTCTTCCTCGACGACGTCCTCCGGGACGGCACCGAGGGCTGCAACTACCTGCTGGCCGTCGACGCCGAGATGAACACCGTCGACGGCTACGCCATGTCCTCCTGGGACCGCGGCTACGGCGACTTCGCCATGCACCCCGACCTCGGCACCCTGCGCCGCGTCCCCTGGAACGAGGGCACCGCCCTCCTCATCGCCGACCTCGCCTGGAACGACGGATCACCCGTGGTGGCCGCGCCCCGGCAGATCCTCCGCCGCCAGCTGGAGCGGCTCGCCGAGCACGGCTTCACCGCCCAGGTCGGCACGGAGCTCGAGTTCATCGTCTTCAAGGACAGCTACGAACAGGCCTGGGACACCGGCTACCGCGGCCTCACCCCGGCCAATCAGTACAACATCGACTACTCGGTCCTCGGCACCGGCCGCATCGAACCCCTGCTGCGCCGCATCCGCAACGAGATGCAGGCCGCCGGCCTCACCGTCGAGTCCGCCAAGGGCGAGTGCAACCCCGGTCAGCACGAGATCGCGTTCAAGTACGACGAGGCGCTGATCACCTGCGACCAGCACGCGATCTACAAGACGGGCGCCAAGGAGATCGCCTCCCAGGAGGGCGTCTCGCTCACCTTCATGGCGAAGTACAACGAGCGTGAGGGCAACTCCTGCCACATCCACCTCTCCCTCGCGGACCAGGACGGCACGAACGCCATGGCCGGGGACGGTCCGGGCGGTATGTCGGACGTCATGCGGTACTTCCTCGCCGGACAACTCGCCGCGCTCCGCGACTTCTCGCTGCTCTACGCCCCGAACATCAACTCCTACAAGCGGTTCCAGCCGGGCTCCTTCGCCCCGACCGCCGTGGCCTGGGGCTACGACAACCGCACCTGCTCGCTTCGCGTGGTCGGCCACGGCCGCTCGATGCGGTTCGAGAACCGGCTCCCCGGTGGTGACGTCAACCCGCACCTCGCGGTGGCGGGACTGGTGGCTGCCGGTCTTCACGGCATCGAGCACAAGCTGGAACTGCCGGAGGCGTGTGCGGGCAACGCCTACACCGCCGAGTACGAGCACGTCCCCACCACGCTGCGCGAGGCCGCCGAGCTCTGGGAGAACAGCCCGATCGCCAAGGCGGCCTTCGGCGACGAGGTCGTCGCGCACTACCGCAACATGGCGCGCGTCGAACTGGACGCCTTCGACGCCGCGGTCACCGACTGGGAGCTGCGCCGCTCCTTCGAACGCATGTGAGGCCCTCCGTGTCTGCCGAGTACGCCCTGGAAGTACTGAACCCCGCGACCGAGGAGGTCGTCGCCACCGTCCCCGGTGCCACCGCCGCCGACGTGGACGCGGCGGTCGTACGTGCCACGAGGGCACAGGCCGTCTGGGCCGCGCTCGCACCGGGTGACCGGGCCCGGCTGCTGCGCCGGTTCGCCACCGCCGTGGACGAACACCTCGAGGAACTGGCCCGGCTGGAGGTCCGCGAGGCCGGACACACCCTCGGCAACGCCCGCTGGGAAGCGGGCAACGTGCGCGACCTGTTCGACTACGCGGCCGGGGGAGTGGAGCGGCTGACCGGCCGCCAGATCCCGGTCCCCGGCGGTCTCGACCTCACGATCCTGGAACCGCTCGGTGTGGTCGCGGTGATCGCGCCCTGGAACTTCCCCATGCCGATCGCCGCCTGGGGCACCGCGCCCGCGCTCGCGGCGGGCAACGCGGTCCTCCTCAAGCCGGCCGAAACGACCCCCCTGACGGCGCTCCGGCTCGCCGAACTCGCCCTGGACGCGGGCCTTCCCGAAGGACTCTTCCAGGTGCTGCCCGGGCACGGCCCCGTCGCGGGCACCGCGCTCGTCGACCACCCGGGGATCGCGAAGATCGTCTTCACCGGATCGACGGCGGTGGGCAAGCAGGTGCTGGCCAGGGGCTCCGCCCTCCTCAAGCGCGTCACCCTCGAACTCGGCGGCAAGAGCCCCAACATCGTGTTCGCCGACGCCGACCTCGAGGCCGCCGCCGCGGCGGCTCCGATGGCCTTCCTCGACAACTCCGGCCAGGACTGCTGCGCCCGCACCCGCATCCTCGTCCAGCGCACCGCCTACGACCGCTTCCTCGACCTCCTCGCCCCCGCGATCGAGTCCGTCCTGGTCGGCGACCCGGCCGACGAGAACACCCAGATGGGCCCGCTCATCTCCAGGTCCCAGCTGGAGCGCGTCCGTTCGTACGTCGACGCCGACGCGCCCGGCATCCGGGGCAAGGCCCCGGAAGGCCCCGGCTTCTGGTTCCCGCCCACCGTCCTCACCGAGGTCGACCCCCGCGCGCGCGTGGCAGTCGAGGAGGTCTTCGGTCCGGTCGCCGTCGTCCTGCCCTTCGAGGACGAGGCGGAGGCGGTGGCCCTCGCCAACGCCACCGACTACGGCCTCGCCGGCTCCATCTGGACCCGGGACGTCGGCCGCGCCCTGCGCGTCTCCCAGGCCGTCCGGGCCGGCAACCTGTCCGTCAACTCCCACTCCAGCGTCCGCTACTGGACCCCCTTCGGCGGCTTCAAACAGTCCGGCATCGGCCGCGAACTCGGCCCGGACGCCCTGACCGCCTTCACCGAGACCAAGAACGTCTTCATCAGCACGGAGGGCCCCGCACAGTGACCGCATCGACTGACGACATCATCTGCCGCCGCCTGGTCGGCCGCACCGCCGTCATCACCGGCGCCGGCAGCGGCATCGGCCTCGCCACCGCGCGCCGGCTCGCCTCCGAGGGCGCACACGTCGTGTGCGGCGACGTCGACGAGCAGCGCGGCAAGGCGGTCGCCGAGGAGGTCGGCGGCATCTTCGTGAAGGTCGACGTCACCGACCCCGAGCAGGTCGAGGCCCTGTTCCAGGCGGCCTTCGACACCTACGGCAGCGTCGACATCGCGTTCAACAACGCCGGTATCTCCCCGCCCGACGACGACTCCATCCTGGAGACCGGCCTGGAGGCATGGAAGCGCGTCCAGGAGGTCAACCTCACCTCCGTCTACCTGTGCTGCAAGGCCGCCATCCCCTACATGCGGCGCCAGGGCCGGGGCTCCATCATCAACACGGCGTCCTTCGTGGCCCGCATGGGCGCGGCGACCTCGCAGATCTCGTACACCGCCTCCAAGGGCGGCGTGCTCGCCATGTCCCGGGAACTGGGCGTGCAGTTCGCGAGGGAGGGCATCCGGGTCAACGCCCTGTGCCCCGGGCCGGTCAACACCCCTTTGTTGCAGGAGCTGTTCGCCAAGGACCCCGAGCGCGCCGCACGCCGGCTCGTGCACATCCCGCTCGGCCGGTTCGCCGAGGCCGAGGAGATCGCCGCCGCCGTCGCCTTCCTGGCCAGCGACGACTCGTCCTTCGTCAACGCCAGCGACTTCCTGGTGGACGGCGGGATCTCGGGCGCGTACGTCACGCCTCTGTAGCGGGTGGTGGGAGGGCCGCGCTACAGGAAGGTGTGGCCTTCCCCGCGGTACGTCGGGACGGTCTCCGTCACCGCGTCCCCCTCGATCAGGTGCAGGGTGTCGAACCGTTCGCACAGTTCACCGGCCTTGGCGTGCCGGAACCACACCCGGTCGCCGATCAGCAGGTCGTCGGCGGGGGAACCGAGCAGCGGCGTCTGCACCTCGCCGGGCCCCTCCTGGGGGTCGTAGCGCAGGCCCTCCGGCAGGTAGGGCACGGGGAGCCGGTCGGGCCCGGCCGCGCCGGAGGCCGGATAGCCGCCGCCGAGGACCGTCACGACGCCGACCCCCGGCCGCCGTACGACGGGCTGCGCGAACAGGGCCGCCGGACGCCCGCTGAACGACGTGTAGTTGTCGAACAGCCGCGGCACGTACAGCCCGGAGCCGGCCGCGATCTCCGTCACCGCGTCCTCCGCGGCGGTGTGCTGCACGCTGCCCGTGCCACCGCCGTTGACGAACTCCAGGTCGGGCACCACGGCCCGGACCGCCCGGACCGCCTCCGCGCGCCGTTCCGCGAGCTCCCGGCGGGCGGTCGACTGCATCAGCCGCACGGCACGCGAGCGCAGCGGCCGGCCGGCGACCGCGTCGCCGACGCCGGCGATGTGCCCCTCGTATCCCATGATCCCGACGACCTTGAACCCCGGCCGGCGGTTCACCGCCCGTGCCAGGTCGGCCACCTGCGCGGGGGAGTGCAGCGGCGAACGAAGGGCGCCGACCCGCACCCGCCCGCCCAGCAGCTTCAGCGAGGTGTCCAACTCCAGGCACACCCGCACCACTTCACGTCCGCCCACCCGTGCCCCGTCGATCAGTTCGAGCTGCGCCGGGTCGTCGATCATGACGGTCACGGCGGCGGCGAGCTTGGGATCGGCGGTCAGCTCCGCGAACCCGGCGCGGTCCGCCGTCGGATAGGCGAGCAGGACGTCGTCGAATCCGGAACGCGCCAGCCACAGCGACTCGGCCAGGGTGAACGACATGATGCCCGCGAAGCCCTCCTTCGCGAGGACACGCTCGAGCAGGGCCCGGCAGCGGAGGGACTTGCTGGCGACGCGGATCGGTTTGCCGGCGGCCCGGCGGACGAGATCGTCCGCGTTGGCGTCGAAGGCGTCCAGGTCCACGATCGCGAGCGGGGCGTCGAGATGGGCGGTGGCCCGGTCGTAACGGGCCCTGTCGGCGGCGCGCGCAGTCATGAACGAAGCCTGCCAGACAGGATTACCGCAGGGTAGGGGGACGTTCCGGGCAGAAGCCCCGGGCTCGTGGACTGGTTCCCGCTCGACCGGGGGCAACCCGTAGAGTGACGCGCACGCACGGACGAACGACCCCGGCCGCAGGCTCACGCCGGGATGGCGCTCCGCCCGCGCGGGTATGCGTGTCCGGGACGGCCGAGTCCGCGGGCCACGGGCGAGAAGGGCCCGCGTACGAGGAGACGGCCCGGGCACGAGGAAACGGGGGGTGCATGAGCACGGAAGCGCGGCGCGCCTCCATCCCCCCACGACCCGAACAGCCGCCGACGGCCGGCGAGGGCCAGGCCGACGAGACGGACCGCCCCGGCTCCGACCCGGCGGAACGTTCCGGTCGCGCAGCCGCAGCGGGTACGGACCGTGCCGGTCGGACAGCCGCAGCGGGCGCGGAGCGTGCCGTGCGGTGGGAGGCCTTCGCGAAACGTGACTCACCGCACACACCGCGAGGCAATGCCCCCGCGTTGTCCACGGGGGCGCCCACGGGGTCGCCGAGGCATTCGGCGCCGCGCGCCGGGTCTCCCACGCACTACCCCACAACCGGGTCGGGCGACACACGTCCGACTCCGGACATGAGGGCCGACGGCCCGGTCCCTGACGCTGCGCGTGCCCCTGCCCCGGATCCTTCACGGACGCCGGTACCTGACCTCGCGCGCCCGCCGGGGTCGAACGATTCGCCGGTGCGGGATCCCGACGGCTCGCCGGGGCCGGTTTCGGAGGGGCAGCGGGTGCCGGACGCTCGTGACGCACGGCTGCCGGCCCCGGACGCCTCACAGGCACCGGGCTCCGGGAGCGCGTGGGCGCCGATACCGGACGGTACGCGCGGGCAGGCCTCCGGCGGTTCGCGCGCGGTGGCCTCGGACGGTACGCGAGGGCAGGCGATCGGCGGTTCACCGGCGGAAGCTTCCGGCAGCTCGCGTCTCCCGGCCTCCGGTGGTTCGTATGGACCGGCTGCCGGTGGTTCGTATGCGCCTGGCTCCGGTGGTTCGCAGGCGCCGGCCCCCAGTGGTTCGTATGCGCCTGACTCCGGTGGTTCACGGTCGTCTGTCTCGGACCGATCGCAGGGGCAGGGGCAGGGGCAGGGGCAGGGACAGTTGCAGGGGCAGGGCCCGGGTGGTTCGTGGGGGCCGGGCTCGGGCAGCTCGTGGGCCTCGGCGTCCGCAAGTGCGCAGCCCCCGGCCTCCGTTGGTTCGCGCGCGGCCGCCCCGGACGGTTCGCGTGCGCCGGTGCAGACTTCCGCCGACGACGGTTCCGGTGATGTCCCGTCGCCACGGCGGTCCCGTACGGAGGGCGAGAGCCGCCCCGTGTCCGGTCCGCCCACCCACTCCCGGCCGTACTTCCCCGGCCCGAGGACCGCGTCCCGTCAGGACACCGGGCCCTCGTCCCCGCCCCCGCCGAAAGCCTCGGCCCGCTTTCCGGACGCGCCTCCCGCCGCGAACCGCGAAACGCGGGAGGACGACCCCACGACGCCCGTGCCCGGTGTCGTACCGCCCCGGCCCAGCCATCGACCCCCGGCGCAGCAACGACGTACCGACGTGCCCGCGCGGAGCGCGCCGGAACCGGTGTTCCGCCTGCGCCCGACTCCGGCGCAGCCGCCCTCGGGTTCGGAACGCTCCCCGGCTCCCGGGTCCGTGCCCCACCCCGACCAGGCCGCGCCCAGCTCACCGGACGCCGGTAGGAACTCCGCGCGCACCGAGTCCTACGCCAACCCTGGCTCGAACGGCGTCCCGCCCAAGCCGGACACCGCACCGGGCCCGTCCGCGCCGGCTTCGTCCGAGCCCGGTGCTGCCACACCTGGTTCGTCCGCATCCGGCTCCGGCACCCCTGGCATCACCGGCCCGCGCAGACCTGACAGCCGCCCCGGCACGTTCACCGAGCCCGGCACCGGTCCGCACCCGGAGGCCTCGACGGCGACCAGTGCCCCGACGAATGGCCGTCGCACGCCGTCGGCGCCTGCGGAGCCCCCGAGCGGACCGCGCACGCCGTCGGCGCCCTCCGCGCCCACCAACGGCTCCGATGCCCCTTCAACGCCCGCGGCGCCCCCGAACGGCCTCAACTCGCCTTCGGCACCGGGCGACTTCGCGAGCGATGCGCACACGCCGTGGAGCCCGCTCGGGCCGGCGAGTGGTCCTCGTTCGCCGTCGGCGTCGGCCGATTCCGTGACCGGTTCGCGTACGCCGTCGGCGTCCTCCGCTTCGACGGACGGTGCGCACGAGCCGTGGAGCCCGCTCGGGCCGGCGAGTGGTCCTCGTTCGCCGTCGGCGTCGGCTGATTCCGTGACCGGTTCGCGTACGCCGTCGGCGTCCTCCGCTTCGACGGACGGTGCGCACGAGCCGTGGAGCCCGCTCGGGCCAACCAGCGGTCCCCGCTCGCCTTCCGCGTCCGTCGATTCCGCCAGGGACCCCGGCTCACACCCCGGCTCACCTCCGTCGCCGGACGACTTCACGAGCGGCGCGCATACGCCGTGGACTCCGCTCGGGCCGGCGAGCGGTCCCCGCTCGCCTTCATCGGACGCCGCCTCCGCGACCGGTCCGCGCACTTCTCCGGTGCCCGGCGACCCAGCGAGTGGTCCTCACACGCCGTGGAGCCCGCTCGCGCCGGGAAGCGGCTCCCGTCCGCCCTCGGCACCCCCCGCCCCCGCGAGCAGCTCCCGGACGACTTCGGCCCCCGCAGCCTCCGCGAACGGTCTTCGTGTCCCGCCGGCCCCCGCCCACGCGCCGAGCAGTCCGCCGGCCTCGCCCGCGCCCCCTCGTTCGCCGGGCAGCCGGATCGCCTCACCCGCGTCCGGCCATGCGCCGAGTACTCCGCTCGTCTCCCCGGCCCCCGCCCATTCGCCGGGCAGCCCGCTCGCCTCGCCCGCTCCCGCCCATTCGCCGAGCAACTCGCTCGCCGCATCCGCATCCGCATCCGCACCCGCCCACTCGCCGAGCACTCCGCTCGTCCCCCCGCCGCCCGACGACTCCGTGAGCGGTCTGCATACGCCACCGCCGCCACTCGCCCCACCCCGTGGTCCAGTCGGCGGTCACGGCTCCTCCACGGCTCCGGATCCGGCGTTGTCCTGGAGTGCGCCGATGGTGCCGGGCGAGGGGGTCGGTGCCGGGCGGCCCGTCGTCTCGTTCGGGGAGCCCGAGGGGTACGACGAGCGGGTGCGGCCCCGCCCGTTCGGTGCCCGTTTCCGGCCTCGGATCGCCGTGGTCACCGCCTGCCTCGTGCTCGGACTGGGCCTCATCGGCGGTGCCGTGACCGGGAGTTGGCTTTCGGGAGAGCCGGGGGACAGCCAGGACCGCGGCTCGTTCGCGACGGCCGGAGGCCTGTGGCACAGCGTTCCGGTGGACCAGCTCTTCCCGCCCACCGTGGACGGACAGGGCGCGGGCCCCGGTGGCGCCGACCGGACCTGGACGCGGATCGCCGTCGCCCCGGACAGCGGCTGCCGCAACGCCTTCGACCCGCTCCTGCGCAAGGCGCTCGCGCCCGTCGGCTGCGGCCGGCTCCTGCGCGCCACCTACACGGACGCCACCCGCAGCTACGTCACCACCGTCGGCCTGCTGTTCACCAAGGGCGACGCCGCCGCGATGCAGTCGCTGGCCACCCGCTTTCAGAACGACGGCCTCGGCCGCCGCACCGACCTCATGCCCCGCCCGTACGCCGCGAAGGACACCGTGGCCGCGAACTTCGGCCCGAAACAGCGGGCCTCCTGGACCGTCTCCGTCCTCACCGACGCCCCCGTCGTCGCCTACGCCGTCTCCGGCTGGGCCGACGGCCGTACCGTCGACAAGCCGCTGCCCGCCCAGGACGCCATGGCCTCCGGCGCCACCACGGCCCTCGCCCAGGCCGGCCTGGGCAACGAGGCGCAGGGCCTCGCCGACCGCGTCGAACGGACCCTGCGCAAGACCGTCAGCTCGCCCACGGAGCAGCCTTCATGAGCCGCACCACCCGCCGGGCCGGTCTCCGGCGCCCCGCGACCCGCCGGGCGGGTCTCCTGAGCGTCCTCCTCGCGGCCTCGGTCGCGCTGGTCCCGCCCACCGTCGCGCACGCCGACAGCATCCGCGCCCAGCAGTGGGCCCTCGGCGCGATGCACACCCAGGACGCCTGGCGGACCACCAAGGGCAAGGGCGTCACCGTCGCGGTCCTCGACACCGGCGTCGAGGACGACCATCCCGACCTCACCGGCAACGTCCTCACCGGTAAGGACATGATCGGTTTCGGCGCCGTACGCGGTGAACGCGCCTGGGCCCGCCACGGCACCGCGATGGCCGGCATCATCGCAGGTCACGGACACGGTTCCGGTAACGCTGACGGTGTCATGGGCATCGCCCCCGAGGCGAGGATCCTGCCCGTCCGGGTCATCCTCGAGGACGGCGACTCCGCCCGCGGCAAGGCCCGCAGCACCCGCAGCAACGCCCTCGCCGACGGCATCCGCTGGGCCGCCGACCACGGCGCGGACGTCATCAACCTGTCCCTCGGCGACGACTCGGCCTCCGCCCACCCCGAACCCTCCGAGGACGAAGCCGTCCAGTACGCCCTGAAGAAGGGCGCCGCCGTCGTCGCCTCGGCGGGCAACGGCGGTGAGAAGGGCGACCACATCTCCTACCCGGCCGCCTACCCGGGCGTGATCGCCGCGACCGCCGTCGACCGCTACGGCACCCGCGCCTCCTTCTCCACCCGCCGCTGGTACGCCACGGTCAGCGCCCCCGGCGTCGGCGTCGTCATCGCCGACCCCGACCACAAGTACTACGAGGGCTGGGGCACCAGCGCGGCCTCCGCCTTCGTCTCCGGCGCGGTGGCCCTCGTCCGGGCCGCCCACCCGGGACTGACCCCCGCCCAGATCAAGAAGCTCCTCGAGGACACGGCCCGCGACGCGCCCACCGGCGGCCGCGACGACTCCCGCGGCTTCGGCTTCGTCGACCCGGCGGCCGCCCTCGAGGCGGCCGGCCGCCTCGATCCGGAGGGGCTGCGGGCGGCGGCGTACGGGAAGAAGTACTTCGGTTCGGGCCCCGACGCGCCCCCGTCGGACGACGACACCGCGAGCTGGGCCGCCCCGCTCGCGGGCGGCTTCGGCGGGCTGCTCCTGGTCGCGGCGGTGGTCGTGTGGCGCGGCCGCCGGACCCAGCACGTGCACGTCGTGCACGACGACGACTTCTAGGCGCCGCTCCGGTCAGCCGGCGGCGGAAGCGGACCTGACCGCGGAGGCGGACGTAGAGGCGGACGCGGTCGCCGAGGCGCCGGCAGTGGGAGTCGTTTCGGTGTCCCCGGTGAACACCGACACCGCCGCCTTCGCCGCCGCCTCCACCAGCGAGATCCCCTTCGCCTTCGTCGCGTTTCCGCCTGACAGCGCGGCCACCAGGTAGTCGTGGCCCCCCACCGTCACCCGGCCGATGCTGTTGATGTCCCACAGCCCGGTGGCGCTGCGCGCCAGCCAGCCGTTCTTCAGAGCCCACGCCGAACCGGTGGCCGCGGCCGAGACGCCCCAGTGCTGGTCGGTGGCTATCTGCCCCATCAGCCCCCGCAGATACGTCCGAGAGGCCGCGCTCAGCTTCGATCCGACCCCGAACACCTGCTGGAGAAGGGCGCGTTGGTCGGTCGCCGTGGTCTGGGTGAGCCCCCACAGCATGTCGTCGCCGCCCTCGGTGTCCGTGAGTCCGAAGCGCTCGTTCGCCGCGGCGAGGCCGGCCGCCTTCCCGATGATCCGCCACAGGGCCGACGCGGAGGCGTTGTCGCTGTTCTCGATCATCGCGGTGGCGTACGCCTTCTCGCTCGCCGTCAGGTGCCGGTCCGCGTCCTGCGCCTGGAGCAGCAGCGTGGCGAGGATGTCGACCTTGACGATGCTCGCCGTGTCGAAGGCGCCGTCCCCGTACGCGGCGCTCGCGCCGGAGTCCAGGTCCAGAACGGCGACCGACACCTTCGCGTCGCCCGTGACGCCCACCGACGCCATGGCGTCGGCCAGCAGCGCGTCCCGGTCCACCGTCGGCTCTGCCACCGGTTCCACGGATGCCTCCCTGTCCGCCGTGGCCGAGGGGGAGGCCGACGGAGCCGTCGACGACGATACGGTGCCCGTTCCGGTGTGCGCCTGCGCCTGTACGTACACGGTCCCACCGGCCGTGGCGCCCACGACGGCGACGGTCGCGAGGGCGGTGTACAGCAGGGCACGACGGCGGGAGACACGAGCGCGGCGGGCACGGCGGACTCTGGAGGACTCCATGTCCGCGATGCTCGGGGCGGCGACTGTGCGGGGCGTTAGACGGACGTTAGATGTGTGTCAGGGAAGTCTGAAAAACCCGTGAAAGTGGTGACCGGCAGGTTTCCGGGGCCGCACAAGCGCAGCAGCATCCCCCCTATAGGGTCGGTGACCGTGGCGAACAAGAACATTCCCGACTCCGGCTTCCCCGACGACGACGGCTCCGCCGATCCCCGGCTGAGCGCGGCGCTCGCCGCCTGGGCCGAGGACCGTACCGCCGTGGGGCCCGTCCTGGAGGCGCTCAAGGGTGCCCGGCTGCTCGTTCCCGTCGTGGCCGTGCTCGGCGAGGTCGAGGAGGACGAGAACGGGCTGCGCCGCGAGAAGACCAGCGACATGGCCGTACCGACCCTGAAGGCCGGACACCGCACCGCGCTGCCCGCCTTCACCTCCACCGACTCGCTGGCCCGCTGGGACCCGCAGGCCCGCCCGGTCGCCGTACCGCTGCACCAGGCGCTGCAGGCCGCGGCGCACGAGAAGGCGGACACCGTCGTGCTGGACCTCGCCGGACCGGTGCCCTACGAGCTGACCGGGCCCGCCCTGCTCGCGCTCGCGGAGGGACGCGCGACGACGGATCCGCTCGCCGACCCGGCCGTACTCGACGCGGTACGTGCCGTGGTGGCCTCCGAGCCCGGCGTACTGCGTGCCCACCTCGGCCCCGGGGAGGCCGACGGCACCCTCGCCCTCGTGCTCGACCCCGCCGCGCCCCCGGCGCAGGCCGCCCGCACGGTGGCCGAGCGCCTCGCCGCCGACGAGACACTGCGGGCCCGCCTGGTGCGCGGCCTCGACCTGGCGCTGCTGCCGGCCGAGGCGACGCCACCGGGCGAGCCCCTGTACGTACGCGGCTGATCGAGCGGTCGGCCGGGGCCGTGAAGGCCTCACGGACGGCGCACGCCGTGTCTAGCCGTAGATCGGGCCCGTGTACTTCTCGCCCGGTCCCTGGCCCGGCTCGTCCCGGACGAGGGACGCCTCGCGGAACGCCAGCTGGAGCGACTTCAGGCCGTCGCGCAGCGGGGCCGCGTGGAAGGAGCTGATCTCGGTCGCGCTCGCGTCGAGCAGCCCGGCGAGGGCGTGCACCAGCTTGCGGGCCTCGTCCAGGTCCTTGTACTTGTCGCCCTCCTCGGTCAGACCGAGCTTCACGGCGGCGGCGCTCATCAGGTTGACGGCGACCGTCACGATCACCTCGACGGCGGGGACCTCGGCGATGTCGCGGGTCATGTCGTCGAAGTCGGGCGACTCGGGGGTGCCCGAGGGGGAGGTGTCACTCATGCAGGACACGATAGGGCCCGGAGCGTGTCCCCTTGACAGCAGGAGGCGGGCGACACCGGATTAGCGCACGCGTCGGTGAACTGCTAACCTTGTGTAACGACCGGCCGGATGTCTGAGACGCACGTCGAAGTGTTCGGCCCACAAGTGGAGGCTCCACTCTCCCACCTGACCGTCCCCCGGGACGGCGGGTCACCCGGTCAGGCGGCCCCCATCGTTCCGTACGGACGATGGAGTCGCCCGAATGTGCGCCCCGCGGTCACCGCGGCGGTGCTCCGGTACTGTTTTGGAGCCCCGCCTGTGATCGATCGGGGCATTTTTTGTGCTTCGGTGCGGTTAGGTCTACGTCACAAAGACATACGCGGCCGTCCGCCAGACCGCCGTGTGGTGCTAACCGAGGAGGATCCATCAGCGCCGAGCCCCGCATCAACGACCGGATTCGTGTTCCCGAGGTGCGACTTGTCGGACCCAGCGGCGAGCAGGTCGGGATTGTTCCGCTTGCCAAGGCCCTGGAACTTGCACAGGAGTACGACCTCGACCTGGTCGAGGTGGCGGCTACCGCCCGTCCGCCCGTGTGCAAGCTCATGGACTACGGGAAGTTCAAGTACGAGTCGGCCATGAAGGCCCGTGAGGCGCGCAAGAACCAGGCGCACACGGTCATCAAGGAGATGAAGCTCCGGCCGAAGATCGACCCGCACGACTACGACACCAAAAAGGGTCACGTCGTCCGGTTCCTCAAGCAGGGCGACAAGGTCAAGATCACGATCATGTTCCGTGGTCGCGAGCAGTCCCGGCCCGAGCTGGGCTACCGACTGCTGCAGCGCCTCGCGGAGGACGTCCAGGACCTCGGCTTCATCGAGTCGAATCCGAAGCAGGACGGCCGAAACATGATCATGGTTCTCGGTCCGCACAAGAAGAAGACCGAGGCGATGGCCGAGGCCCGCCAGGCGCAGGAAGCCCGCAAGGCCGACGCGAAGGCCAACCCGGGTCGCTCGCAGAACGCCGCGGAAAGCGACGAGCTCGAGCAAGAGAACGACGCGGTAGAGCTGGACGCCGAGGCCCCGGCCGAGGCTTCTGCCGAAGCCTGACCCCACGGGCGCACGCCCCGGAACTCCGGGACGCGAGTCCGGGACCCCACCCGATACGAGAGCGACGCTCCACCGTGCCCGGTTTCACGACCGGGCACCGGAGCGCCACCGACGAGGAGAGAACGGCGCTATGCCGAAGAACAAGTCGCACAGCGGTGCCAGCAAGCGCTTCAAGATCACCGGCTCCGGCAAGGTGCTCCGTGAGCGCGCCGGCAAGCGCCACCTGCTCGAGCACAAGTCGTCCCGCGTGACGCGTCGCCTCACCGGCAACGCCGAGATGGCCCCGGGCGACGCCAAGAAGATCAAGAAGCTTCTCGGCAAGTGACGTCGGGCGCGTCACACGCGCCTGATCTCTGACCGGGACCCAATCGATTCCGGGTCGTGTGAGTCCAACCACGGCCCCGCTACAAGGAGTTAAACAAGTGGCACGCGTCAAGCGGGCAGTCAACGCCCACAAGAAGCGCCGGGCGATCCTCGAGGCGGCCTCCGGCTACCGCGGTCAGCGTTCGCGCCTGTACCGCAAGGCCAAGGAGCAGGTCACCCACTCGCTGGTCTACAACTACAACGACCGCAAGAAGCGCAAGGGCGACTTCCGTCGGCTGTGGATCCAGCGCATCAACGCCGCTGCCCGTGCCAACGGCATCACCTACAACCGCTTCATCCAGGGTCTGAACGCGGCGAACATCGAGGTCGACCGCAAGATCCTGGCCGAGCTGGCCGTCAACGACGCCACCGCGTTCGCCGCGCTGGTCGAGGTCGCCCAGAAGGCTCTGCCGGCCGACGTGAACGCGCCCAAGGCTGCGTGATCGCGCGTCGGCCCCGGGCCGGCGTGATCTGACGGACCCGTAGGCTTCCGGCCTGCGGGTCCGCGGTGTTTCAGCGGCAGCGGAAAGCCTGACAGCGGAAAGCCGGACAGCGGAACAGCGGAAAGTGGTCCTTCGAAGGTGAACAGCATGCCCCCCGGCACCCCCGAGTTGATCTCTCCCCGCTCCTCCCGGGTGTCCGCCGCGCGGCGGCTCGCGAAGCGGAACTTCCGGGGCAAGGACCGGCTGTTCCTCGCGGAGGGCCCGCAGGCCGTGCGGGAGGCGGCGCGGCACCGGGGCGGCGAGGGCGGCACCCTCACCGAACTGTTCGCGACCGTCGAGGCCGCCGAGCGGTACGCCGACATCGTGGCGGAGGCCCGGACAGCCGGAGCCCGGGTGCACCTGGCCGCCGAGCAGGTGATCGAGGACATCTCGACGACCGTCACCCCGCAGGGCCTGGTCGGCGTCTGCCGGTTCCTCGACACCCCCTTCGAGGAGATCCTCGCGGCCCGGCCCAGGCTCGTCGCCGTCCTCGCGCACGTCCGCGACCCCGGGAACGCCGGCACCGTGCTGCGCTGCGCCGACGCCGCCGGCGCGGAGGCCGTCGTACTGACCGACGCCTCGGTCGATCTCTACAACCCCAAGGCCGTCCGCGCCTCCGTCGGCTCCCTGTTCCATCTGCCCGTCGCGGTCGGCGTGCCCGTCGAGCGTGCCGTGGCCGGGCTCAAGGAGGCCGGGGTGCGGATCCTCGCCGCCGACGGAGCAGGTACGGACGACCTCGACGACGAACTCGACCAGGGCACCATGGGCGGGCCGACCGCGTGGGTGTTCGGCAACGAGGCGTGGGGGCTCCCGGAGGAGACCCGCGCGCTCGCGGACGCCGTCGTGCGCGTTCCGATCCACGGGCGGGCCGAAAGTCTGAACCTCGCCACCGCCGCCGCCGTATGTCTCTATGCGTCAGCCCGTGCACAGCGCGCCTCCGGAGGGTGCCGCTCCGTCACCGAGAGCTAGTAGGGTGACCAGCTCGGGGGCCCTGCGCCGTCTGAGAGGTGGGGTACGGGGATGAGTGTCGGCACGAGCAGCGCACCGGGAGCACGGGATGCGCGGGACCCGGACCGGCTCCGGCACGACGACCCCGGCGGCCACGGCATCGACCCCGACGACCTGCCCGACGGGCTCGTGATCGCCGACGCACACGGCCGGGTCGTCACCTTCAACGCCGCCGCCGAGCGCATCACCGCCGTCCCCGCCGCCGAAGCCCTCGGCCAGTCGCTCGAGAAGGCGCTGCCGCTGGAGGACCTGGAAGGGCGGCGCTGGTGGCAGCTGACCGACCCGTACGGCGGGCTCGCCATCCGGTTCCGCCAGCCCGAGCGCAACCTGCTGCTGCCCGGCGGGCGGGAGGTCCTCGTGTCGGCGCGCTACGTGCGGGCCGAGCCCACCGGTCCGGTCCGGCGCGTCGTCGTCTCCCTCCGCGACACCGAGGCCCGCCGCCGTACCGAACGCAGTCATGCCGAACTGATCGCCACCGTCGCCCACGAGCTGCGCTCACCGCTGACCTCGGTCAAGGGCTTCACCGCCACCCTGCTCGCCAAGTGGGAGCGTTTCACCGACGACCAGAAGCGGCTCATGCTGGAGACCGTCGACGCCGACGCCGACCGCGTCACCCGCCTCATCGCCGAGCTCCTCGACATCTCGCGGATCGACTCCGGACGGCTGGAGGTGCGCCGCCAGCCCGTCGACATCGGAGCCGCCGTCGGACGGCACATCCAGGCGTACGTCGCCGCGGGACTGGCCGCCGACCGGTTCCTGCTGCGCGTCGAGCATCCGCTGCCCGCCCTGTGGGCCGACCCGGACAAGGTCGACCAGGTGCTCAGCAACCTGCTGGAAAATGCGGTGCGCCACGGCGAGGGAACCGTCACCATCGACATCACGCCCTCGGCGTCCCCGCGGGAAGGCGAGGACGGCGGGACCGGCGAGAACACCGCCACGTCGGTCACGGTGAGCGACGAGGGACCCGGCATCCCGGAGGAGTCCATGAACCGCGCCTTCACCCGCTTCTGGCGGGGCAGCAAGCGCGGCGGCACCGGCCTCGGGCTGTACATCGTCAAGGGCATCGTCGAGGCCCACGGCGGCACCATCACGGTCGGCCGCGCCCCCGTCGGCGGCGCCGAGTTCCGATTTACGTTGCCCGTGAGCACTCCGGCCTATCTGACCTGAGCAGCCCGCGGGCGCATTCGCCCACCCCCACCCCGTTAGACTCGGCCTTTGGCACCTTTGCGTCCCGCGGACGGAGACGATCCGTCCGCGTACCGGTCACGACGAGTCGGTGACGGGGACCTCCAGCCAGCCAATCGGAAGCACGGGAAGAGATGTCGGCACCGAATAAGTCGTACGACCCTGTCGAGGTCGAGGCGTTGAAACCGGAAGAGATCGAGCGCCTGCGGGACGAGGCGCTCGCCGCCTTCGCCGCCGCGGACTCCCTCGACGCGCTCCAGGAGGCCAAGGTCGCCCACACCGGCGGCACCTCCCCGCTGGCCCTCGCCAACCGCGAGATCGGCGCCCTGCCCCCGCAGGCCAAGGCGGCCGCCGGGAAGCTGGTAGGCCAGGCCCGCGGCGCGGTGAACAAGGCGTTCGCCGCCCGGCAGTCGGAACTGGAGGCCGAGCGGGACGCGCGCGTACTGGTCGAGGAGGCGGTGGACGTCACGCTGCCCTACGACCGGGTCCCGGCGGGCGCCCGCCACCCCCTCACCACGCTCTCGGAGCGCATCGAGGACGTCTTCGTGGCCATGGGCTACGAGGTCGCCGAGGGCCCGCAGGTCGAGGCCGAGTGGTTCAACTTCGACGCGCTGAACATCGGCCCGGACCACCCGGCCCGCGGCGAGGCGGACACGTTCTTCGTGCAGGGGCCCGAGGGCGGCACCGAGTCCGGCGTCGTCCTGCGCACCCACACCTCGCCGGTGCAGATCCGCTCGCTGCTCCAGCGCGAGCTGCCGGTCTACGTGATCTGCCCCGGCCGCGTGTACCGCACCGACGAACTGGACGCCACCCACACGCCCGTCTTCCACCAGGTCGAACTGCTCGCCGTGGACGAGGGCCTGACCATGGCCGACCTCAAGGGCACCCTGGACCACATGGTCCAGTCGCTGTTCGGCGAGGGCATGAAGACCCGGCTCAGGCCGAACTTCTTCCCGTTCACCGAGCCGTCCGCCGAGATGGACATGGTGTGCTACGTCTGCCGCGGCGAGTCCGTCGGCAACCCCGACCGGCCCTGCCGCACCTGCTCCAGCGAGGGCTGGATCGAGCTGGGCGGCTGCGGCATGGTCAACCCCAAGGTGCTGACCGCGTGCGGCGTGGACCCGGAGAAGTACAGCGGCTTCGCCTTCGGGTTCGGGATCGAGCGGATCGCGATGTTCCGCCACAACGTCGAAGACATGCGAGACATGGTCGAGGGTGACGTCCGGTTCACCCGGCCGTTCGGGATGGAGATCTGATGCGGGTCCCGCTTTCCTGGCTGCGGGAGTACGTCGACCTGCCGGCCACCGAGACCGGCCGTGACGTGCAGGCCAAACTCGTGTCGGCGGGCCTCGAGGTCGAGACCGTCGAGCACCTCGGCGCCGACCTCAAGGGTCCGCTCGTCGTCGGCCGGGTGCTGACCATCGAGGAACTGGAGGGCTTCAAGAAGCCCATCCGCTTCTGCACCGTCGACGTCGGCACCGCCAACGGGACGGGTGAGCCGCAGGAGATCGTCTGCGGCGCCCGCAACTTCGCCGTCGGCGACAAGGTCGTCGTGGTCCTGCCGGGCGCCGTGCTGCCCGGTGGCTTCGCGATCTCCGCCCGCCAGACGTACGGCAAGACCTCGCACGGCATGATCTGCTCCAGCGGCGAGCTGGGGATGGGCGACGACGGCACCCACGGCATCATCGTGCTGCCGCCGGAGACCGAGGTCGGCAAGGACGCCGTCGAGCTGCTCGAACTGGTCGACGAGGTCCTCGACATCGCCGTCACCGCGAACCGCGGCGACTGTCTGTCGATCCGCGGCGTCGCCCGCGAGACCGCCATCGCCTACGGCCTGCCGCTGCGCGATCCGGCACTGCTCGACGTCCCCGCCCCGAACGCGTTCGGATACCCGGTGTCGGTCGCCGACCCGTTCGGCTGCGACCGCTTCACCGCCCGCACCGTCACCGGCCTGAGCCCCGAGGCGCGCTCCCCGATCTGGCTTCAGCGCCGGCTGCAGAAGGTCGGCATGCGCCCGATCTCGCTCGCCGTCGACGTCACCAACTACGTGATGATGGAGCTCGGCCAGCCCCTGCACGCCTACGACCGCACCCTGGTCCAGGGCACCATCGGCGTCCGCCGGGCCGAGCCGGGCGAGAAGCTCACGACCCTCGACGGCGTCACGCGCACGCTGGCCGCCGAGGACCTGGTGATCACCGACGAGCGCGGCCCGATCGGCCTCGCCGGGGTCATGGGCGGCGCCAACACGGAGATCGCCGACCACACGGACGGCGAGGACACCACGACCGACGTGGTGATCGAGGCCGCGCACTTCGACGCCACCTCCATCGCGCGCACGGCCCGCCGTCACAAGCTGTCCTCCGAGGCGTCCCGCCGTTTCGAGCGGGGAGTCGACCCGCAGGCCGCGGCGGCCGCCGCCCAGCGCACGGTCGACCTGCTGGTGCTGCTGGCGGGCGCCACCGCCGAGGCCGGCGTCACCGAGATCATCGCGCCGTCCGCGCCGCACACCATCGCCATGCCCGCCGACCACCCCGACCGGGTCGCGGGTGTCGAGTACGGCCGCGAGACCGTCGTACGCCGCCTCCAGGAGGTCGGCTGCGACGTCTACGGGCAGGACGAGCTGATCGTCACGACCCCCTCGTGGCGGCCCGACCTCGGCGCGCCGAACGACCTGGCCGAAGAGGTCATCCGCCTGGAGGGCTACGAGAGCCTGCCCTCCACGCTGCCCAAGCCGCCGTCGGGCCGTGGCCTGACGCACCGGCAGCGCCTGCACCGCAGGGTGGGCCGGGCCCTCGCCGGGTCCGGGTACGTCGAGGCGCCCACCTACCCCTTCGTCGGCGAGCAGGTCTTCGACCAGCTGGGCCTGGCGGCCGACGACCCGGCCCGCCGCGCGGTCAAGCTGGTCAACCCGCTCCGCGACGAGGAGCCGGTGCTGCGCACGTCCCTGCTGCCGGGCCTGCTCGGCGCACTGCGGCGCAACGACGGCCGCGGCAGCCACGACCTGGCGCTGTTCGAGACCGGTCTGGTCTTCCTGCCGCGCGAGGAGCAGCGCGTCGCCGGCGTCCTGCCCGTGGACCGGCGTCCGACGGACGAGGAGATCGCCGAGCTCGACGCCGCGCTGCCCGACCAGCCGCGGCACGTCGCCGTCGTGCTCGCGGGCGCCCGTGAGCAGGCCGGCTGGTGGGGCAGGGGCCGCCCGGCCGACTGGGCCGACGCGGTCGAGGCCGCGCGTGCCGTGGCCCGCGAAACCGGAGCCGAGCTGATCGTGCGTGGCGGCCAGTACGGGCCCTGGCACCCGGGCCGGTGCGCCGAGCTCGTGATCACCGTGGACGGCACCGAGCGGGTCGTCGGACACGCGGGCGAGCTGCACCCGCGTGTGGTCAAGTCACTGAGCCTGCCCGCGCGCACCGCCGCGATGGAGCTCGACCTGGACGCGCTGGAGCGGGCCGGCGGCACCACCGTGCAGGCGCCGAGCATCTCCACGTTCCCCGTGGCCACGCAGGACGTCGCGCTGGTCGTGGACAAGTCCGTCCCGCACGCCGACGTCGAGGCCGCGCTGCGCGAAGGCGCCGGCGAACTCCTCGAGGCCATCCGGCTGTTCGACGTGTACGAGAACGACGAGCAGCTCGGCGAGGGCAAGAAGTCGCTGGCGTACGCGCTGCGCTTCCGCGCGAGCGACCGGACGCTGACCGTCGACGAGGCGTCGGCGGCCCGGGACGCGGCGGTGACCCTGGCGGGTGAGCGTACGGAGGCCGTACTGCGCGGCTGAGGGGGAGGGGCGGCACCCCCGACACCTCATCCGGTCACCTCACTCGATCGGGTGAGAACTACAGGTGATCGGGCGCTTTGAGGGCATTGCTCGACAGAATCGGACCGGCCTCCAGGGGCCGGTCCGATTGCGCTTGCAGGGCCTGAACGGGGGGCCATCGGCATGATCCCTACCAGGGCTGGGATTCCCCGCAGGTCGGGCCGCCCCCGCCGGGTCGCCGACGGCTGCTCGCCCTCGGTCTTCCCACGGTCCGGGGCGCCGGCGCGATCAGCTACGAACTGTCCGTCCGCTCGCCCGGCACAACGGCTCCACCGTGCGGTCCGCCACCGGTGCCGTCCTTCCCGCGTCGGCACCGGGTCGGCCCCGCACGTCCGGCACGCGCTGCCACGCCGGCTCGGACAGGCCCCGCCGGGTCGCGGGTGTCGCGGCCGAACGCCACGCACCCGCCGACGTACCCGTGGACACGGCCTCGCCGGCGGCGACCGTCCGCCCCGCCACGGAGTGTCGGGCAGGCAGCTGGGCGGACGGTGCGGAAACGGGCCGCCGCACTGTACGAGGGGGAGCCGGCGGCCCGGCCGGCCTCTTGCGAGGCATCTCAGTCAACCGGCCGGAAACTCTCCGCAACAGCGCGCACACAGTGCGGATACGGGCACTCCGTTCACACCCCGTGTGAGGGAGGACCCACTAATCTGTCGGCACCGAGCCACCGGGGGGCACCCATGCAGCCCAATACTCTGCTCGACGCGATTCTCGACGAAGCCGGAGTCTCGCACGCGGGTCTGGCCGCACATGTGAACCAGGCGGGCCGGGCGCGCGACCTCGCCCTCAGATACGAACACACCGCCGTGGCGCGGTGGTTGAAGGGGCAGCGGCCGCGCGGTCAGGTGCCCGACCTCATCTGCGAGGTGCTGGCCGCCCGGCTGCGGCGGCCCGTCACCCTCGACGACATCGGTCTCGGCGTGCCCGGGGAGCCGTCGGCCCCGCACGGCACCACACTGTCCGGCTTCGTCGAGCGGGCCACCGCCCTGTGGCGCTCCGACGAACAGCAGCGCCCGCACATCCTCGGTGCGCCCGCCGTCACCGGCACACCCGCCGTGATGCCCGTGTGGGAGTGGGAGAACCCGCCCGAGGACGTGGACGTCTCCCGCGGCGGCCGGCACCGGGTCACCTCCACCGACATAGCGATGCTGCGCTCGGCCCGCGCCCACTACGAGCAGATGTACCGCAAGGCCGGCGGCATGGCGACCCGCACCCGCATCGTCGGCTTCCTCAACGCCGAGGCGGCTCCGCTGCTGCGCGGAAGCTACACCGACGCGACCGGCCGCCAACTGCACCGCGCCACCGGCGGGTTGGTGGCCATCGCCGGAATCTGCGCGTACGACTCCGACGCCCACGGACTCGCCCAGCGCTATTTCCACCAGGCCCTGCGGCTCGCCAAGGCCAGCGGGGACCGGGGACTCGGCGCCTACGTGATCGCGCTCCTGGTCAACCAGTCGCTGTTCATGCGGGAGTACCGCCAGGCCGTTGCCTTCGCGGAGGCCGCACTGCGCGCCGCCGGCCGCCACATCACCCCGGCGCTCGCCTCCGACCTGTACGCGATGCAGGCGAAGGCGTACGCGCACCTGGGTGACGGCACGAGCGCGCTGTCCTGCATCCGGCGTGCCGAGCAGACCGCCGAACGCATCCGGCGCGGCCACGAACCCGACGAGACGGGCTATGTCCAGCCGGGACTGGTCAACGTACAGGTGGCGGAGGCGCTGCTCAGCCTCGGCGAACTCGCGGCGGCCGCGCAGCACGCCGCGGCCGCGGTCGACAACCCGGCCCACGACCGGGGCCGGGTGCACCGGCTCGCCATGCTCAGCACCATCGAGATGCGGCAGGGCAACGCCGACAAGGCGGTGGCCACCGCCGTACAGATGGCCGAGCAGGCCCGTGGCATGGAGTCGCAGCGGCTGCGCGACAGACTCCGCGCGGTGCGCGAACACCTGGTGCGCAGCGGTTGTGCCGGTACGGCAGAGGCCGCCGAACTGATCGACGGGGCACTGCGCGTACCCCTGTGACAGGCGCGAGGCGACGTCTGTGACGGGTGCGCGGCCACGGCGAGAGCGCGCCACGGACACCCCGTCGCGCTGCGAGCCGACCGGTGTGCGCCTGCTGTGACACTGTTCCTGCTGCGATATTGCCACTTACTCAGCGGAAGGTGGCAGAACCGTGCAGTGGACGAAACAGAACGAACAACCTGTGTATGCAAACCGCTGGTTCAGCGTCAATCTCGCCGATGTCGAGCTGCCGGACGGCCGACATCTCGACCACTTCCTGATACGGCTGCGGCCCGTCGCCGTGGCCACGGTGGTGAACGAGGCCAATGAGGTCCTCCTTCTGTGGCGCCACCGTTTCATCACCGACAGCTGGGGGTGGGAACTCGCGGCGGGCGTCGTCGAGGACGGCGAGGACATCGCCCGCGCGGCCGCCAGGGAACTCGAGGAGGAGACCGGGTGGCGGCCGGGACCCCTGCGCCACCTCATGAGCGTGGAGCCCTCCAACGGACTCACCGACGCCCGGCACCACATCTTCTGGGCCGAGGAGGGCGAGTACACCGGACACCCGGTGGACGACTTCGAGTCGGACCGCCGGGAATGGGTCCCCCTCAAACTCGTCCCCGACATGGTCGCCCGCGGTGAGGTCCCGGCCGCCAACATGGTGGCGGCGCTCCTGCTCCTGCACCACCTCCGCCTCGGCCAGGACGCCCAGCCCTGATCCCCCCACGGCGCCCTGGTCCCGGCGCGGGTCACCGCGGCGCGCTTGACCTCCTAGCGCCCCAGCGCCTGCCAGATCGTCACCACGAGCGCGCCCACCGCCGTGATCGCGGCGACCGCGGGCAGCGGCCAGCGGGCGTGCTCCAGCGCGACGACCCGTGCGCTCAGGTCGTCGACCTCCTTGTCCGTCTCCTCGGTGCGATGGCTGAGCAGAGCCAGCCCTCCCTCGACGCGCGTGTACGCGACATCGAGGCGTCGCCGTAACTCTGCGAGTTCTCCATGGACCACGGGATGCTCCGGGTCGGCGGTCACGAGTCCGCTCCTTTCCGTAGTCATCACATCCCTTGCATGTGCATGAAGAGTGAACTCCGCTGGTGGGCGAGTGGGGAGAGTGTGCGAGGGGCATATGCGGGCCCGGCGCGCACACGGCGTGTGAATGCCGCGGGCCCGGCACTCCGAAGAGTGCCGGCCCCGCGGCAGCCGAAGAACTACGGTGCGTGTCGGCGCAGGCGACACGGCACCGGTCAGCCGTAGGTGTAGAACCCGGAGCCGGACTTCCGGCCGAGGCGGCCGGCGTCGACCATGCGCTGGAGCAGCGGGGGAGCGGCGTAGAGCGGCTCCTTGTACTCCTCGTACATCGAGTACGCCACCGAGGAGACCGTGTCGAGGCCGATCAGGTCGGACAGCTTCAGCGGGCCCATGGGATGGGCGCAGCCGAGTTCCATGCCGTTGTCGATGTCCTCGCGGCTGGCGATACCCGACTCGAACATCCGGATCGCGGAGAGGAGATAGGGGATCAGCAGCGCGTTGACCACGAAACCGGAGCGGTCCTGGGCGCGGATGGCGTGCTTGCCGAGCACCTTCTCGGTGAAGACCTGGGCCCGGCTGAGCGTGCCCTCGGAGGTGGTGAGCGCGGGGATCAGCTCGACCAGCTTCTGCACCGGCGCCGGGTTGAAGAAGTGGATGCCGATGACGTGGTCGGGCCGCGAGGTGGCGACCGCCAGCTTCACCAGGGGGATGGAGGAGGTGTTGGAGGCGAGGATCGCGTCGGGACGGGACACGACCTGGTCGAGCACCTGGAAGATCTCGGTCTTGACCTGCTCGTTCTCGACGACGGCCTCGATCACCAGGTCGCGGTCGGAGAACTCGCCGAGATCGGTGGTGAAGCTCAGCCGCGCCTGCGTCGCCGCCAGCTCCTCCTCGGTGATCTTGCCGCGTTCGGCGGCCTTCGACAGGGAGTTGAACAGCCGGGTCCGGCCGATCTCCAGGGCTTCGCCGGTGGTCTCGGCGACCTTGACGTCCAGGCCGGCGCGGGCGCACACCTCGGCGATGCCCGCTCCCATCTGGCCGCAGCCCACCACTCCGACGCGCTCGATGTCGGTCACATCGTCCCTTTCGCTGGTCTTCGGCTGAGGCAGGGCCGCCGTGGTCCGGTGCCTGCTCCGTTCGTGCACGTTACTCCCAAGTATCGATGATCGATCACCTGGGTGGGGCATTCTGGGCGCGGAGACGGTCCGCGCGGGCGCGGACCCGCGGCGATGGGGGTGGCGGATGGGTCGAGTGACACGTCGGGCGTTCGCGGCGGCCGCGCTGTCGACACTCGCGCTGGGTGGGGACGTGGGAAGCACGGCCGCCGCCCCGTCCGGCCGGCGGCGGGCGGGCACCGAGATGCGCGGTGTGTGGCTGGCCACCGTGACCAACCGCGACTGGCCCTCCCGGCCGGGCCTGACCGCGGTCGAGCAGCGCACCGAGCTGATCGCCCACCTCGACACGGCGGTCCGCGACCGGCTCAACACGGTGGTCTTCCAGGTGCGGCCCACGGCCGACGCCCTGTGGCCCTCGCCGTACGAGCCGTGGTCCCAGTACCTCACCGGCACCCAGGGCCGGGACCCCGGCTGGGACCCGCTCGGCACGGCCGTCGCCGAGGCGCACGCGCGGGGCCTGCACCTGCACGCCTGGTTCAACCCGTACCGGATCGCCAACCACACGGACCCGGCGAGACTCGTGTCCACCCACCCCGCCCGCAGGCACCCGGACTGGGTGGTGCCGTACGGCGGGAAGCTCTACTACAACCCCGGGCTGCCCGAGGTGCGGACCTTCGTCCAGGACGCGATGCTCGACGCGGTGCGGAAGTACCCCGTGGACGCCGTGCACTTCGACGACTACTTCTACCCGTACCCGGTGGCCGGCCAGACCTTCGACGACGACGCGGCCTACGACCGCCACGGCGGGGCCTTCCCCAACCGTGCCGCCTGGCGCCGCGACAACATCGACCGGCTGGTGCGGGAGACGGCAGCCCGCATCAGGGCGGTCCGGCCCGCGACGCGCTTCGGCATCAGCCCCTTCGGGGTGTGGCGCAACGCCGCGACCGATCCGCTCGGCTCCGACACCAGGGCGGGCGTGCAGACGTACGACGACCTGCACGCGGACACCCGCAGGTGGGTCCGGGAGAACTGGATCGACTACATCTGCCCGCAGCTCTACTGGAACATCGGCTTCGCCGCCGCCGACTACGCGACGCTCCTGGCCTGGTGGGCGGAGGCGGTCCAGGGCACCGGTACGCGGCTGTACCTCGGGGAGGCGCTGTACAAGGCGGGTGATCCGGCGCAGCCCGCCGCCTGGCAGGACCCGGCCGAACTGTCCCGGCACCTCACGCTGGCGAAGCGGTACCCGCAGGCACGGGGGCATGTCTTCTTCGCCGCCAAGGACGTGGTCGTCGACCGGATCGACGCGATGGCACGGGTCGTCGCCGACCACTACCCGCGGCCGGTGAAACCCCCGCGCTGATCCGGACCGGGCGGCTCGGCTCCCCGACATCCACAAGGTGGCATCCCGGGGAGCGGAACCGTCGCGCGGGGACCGGGCGGTCCGGCGCGGTCTAGTGGGCGGTGTCCCTGTGGCGGATTTCGGTGTCGGGGCCGGGTGAGCACACGGCCTCGTGCCCGTCCTGGAAGCGGACGCGGTACGGGGGCGTGCCCTCCTGACCCATCACCTCGACGATATCGGCGACCTTGTCGTGCTGACCGACCACCCTGCCGTGCTGGACAAGCTGGTCGCCCACGATTGCGTGCATCTGTTGGGCCTCCTCACCGGGTACGGGAGCAGCGGTCCGTGGCCTTGAGTCTACGGCGCTGGGCGCCCGTCGGGACCTGCGCGGGCGGTGCCGCTCAACCCCTCGCCCGCTGGGTGACGACGATGCACACGAGCACCGCCGCGGCCGTCAACGGGGCGGCCACCGTCAGGTGCTCGCCCAGCAGTAGCACCGACCACACCAGTGTGAGCAGCGGCTGGGCCAACTGCAACTGGCTGGCCTTGGGGACGCCGATGGCCGCCATGCCCCGGTACCAGACGACCAGACCGACGAACTGCGAGCCCGCCGCGACCCACACCAGTCCGGCCACGCTGTGCGGGGTCAGGTGCACGGGCTCGTACGACAGCGCGAGCAGGGTGGCCGGCACGCCGAGCGGCAGGCACAGCACCAGCGCCCAGCCGATGACCTGCCAGCCCGGCATCACCCGGGCCAGCCGGCCGCCCTCCGTGTAGCCGGCCGCGCACACCAGCAGCGCGGCGAACAGGTACAGGTCGGCCGTGCTGAGGGCGCCGCCGCTCTGCTGCACCGTGAAGACGAGCACGGCGGCGGCGCCCGCGAGAGCCGCCGTCCAGAAGGTGCGGGAGGGGCGGATGCCTGTGCGCAGCGCGGACAGGAGCGCGGTCGTCAGCGGCAGCAGGCCGACCACGACGGCGGCGTGCGCGGTCGTGGACGTCTGGAGCGCGAGGGTGGTCAGCAGCGGGAAGCCGACGACGACGCCGGCGGCGACGACCGCGAGCCCCGGCCAGTGACGGCGGCCCGGCGGCGGCACGCGCAGGGCGAGCAGACAGCCGCCCGCGATCAGGGCGGCCAGCACACTGCGTACGGCCACCAGGGACCAGGGGCCGAAGCCCTCCAGGCCCCAGGCGGTGGCGGGGAAGGTGAGGGAGAACGCGACGACACCCAGACCGGCCTGGAGGGTGCCCGTGGTGGCCGCCCTCGCCGGGGTGTCGACCGCTATCCGGCTCGGGGCAGTAGCGCTACTCTGTGCTCTCATGCACGAGAATAGCAGTGTGGGTGAACTGGCGAATCATCTGCGACGAGAGCTCGACCGCTACTCGCCAGGTGGAAAGCTCCCGTCGAGTCGGGCACTCGTCGAGCGGTTCCGGGTCAGCCCGGTGACGGTCTCGCGGGCTCTCGCGCAACTGGCCGCCGAGGGTCTGGTCCTCACCCGCCCGGGCGCCGGCGCCTTCCGCGCCCAGCCGCCCGCCACGACCGCCCGCGGCGGCGACACCTCCTGGCAGGAGGTCGCCCTCAGCGCGGACGGCGCCGTCGACCTCGTACCGCGCTCCGTGGACGCCTCCGGTGTCCTCGTCTCGCTCGCCGCGCCGCCGCCCGGAGTCATCGAGTTCAACGGCGGCTACCTGCACCCCTCGTTGCAGCCCGAGCGGGCGATGGCCGCGGCCCTGTCCCGGGCGGGCCGCCGCCCCGGCGCCTGGGGCCGGCCGCCCATGGAGGGGCTGCCGGAACTGCGGGAGTGGTTCGCGCGGAGCATCGGCGGGCCCGGCGGAGCGGTCACGGCCGCGGGCGTGCTGGTCACCGCGGGCGGCCAGTCCGCGCTGACCACCGCGCTGCGCGCCCTCGCCCCGCCCGGGGCGCCCGTCCTGGTGGAGTCCCCCACCTACCCCGGCATGCTGGCGATCGCCCGTGCGGCGGGCCTGCGCCCGGTCCCGGTGCCGGTGGACAGGGACGGAGTGCGACCCGCGCTGCTCGCGGACGCGTTCCGGGCGACCGGCGCCCGGGTCTTCGTCTGCCAGCCGCTGTTCCAGAACCCGACCGGCGCGGTGCTCGCCGCCGAGCGCCGGGGCGAGGTGCTCCGCATCGCGCGCGAGGCCGGTGCGTTCGTCGTCGAGGACGACTTCGTACGACGGCTCGTGCACGAGGACGCGGGCCCGCTGCCGCGCCCGCTCGCCGCCGAGGACCCCGACGGCGTCGTCGTGCACGTGGGTTCGCTGACCAAGGCGACCTCGCCCAGCTTCCGGGTGAGCGCGCTCGCCGCGCACGGCCCGGTCCTGGAGCGGCTGCGCGCCATCCAGGTCGTCGACACCTTCTTCGTGCCCCGCCCGCTTCAGGAGGCCGCGCTCGAACTCGTCGGCTCGCCCGCCTGGCCCCGCCATCTGCGGGCGGTGTCGGCCGAGTTGCGCACCCGCCGGACCGCGATGACGGCCGCGCTGCGGGCCACCCTGCCCGAACTGTCCCTCCCGCACGTCCCCTCGGGCGGATACCACCTGTGGCTGCGGCTGCCCGAGGGCACCGACGAGCCGGGCTTCACGGCGGCCGCCCTGCGCGCGGGCGTGGCGATCACTCCGGGCCGCCCCTACTTCAGCGCCGAACCGCCCGCGGGCCACGTGCGCCTGAGCTTCGCCGCGGTCGCCGGCACGGGGGAGATCACGGAGGGCGTACGGCGGCTGCGCACCGCCTGTGACGAGGTGCTCCGGCCGCCGTCCGACGAGGCCGTGGCCCGCCGGTGAAAACCGCTCGACGGCGCTGACCCCGGCCTGGAACTCTCCCCGCATGACCACCGCAGCGCGCC
The DNA here is from genome assembly GCF_041435115.1 of Streptomyces sp. NBC_00289. Lineage (NCBI taxonomy): Bacteria > Bacillati > Actinomycetota > Actinomycetes > Kitasatosporales > Streptomycetaceae > Streptomyces > Streptomyces sp. NBC_00289. The sequence goes on from NZ_CP108046.1 coordinate 8,079,495, forward strand.
TCGCCGAGGGCTACGAGATCTCCACCGACCCCGACCGTGTCGACGCCGAGTGGGTGCACCGCCGGCTGTCCACCGACGCGTACTGGGCGATCGGCCGGTCCCGGGAGAAGCAGGACCTGGCGATCGCCGGTTCGCTCAACTTCGGTGTCTACGCGTCACTTTCAGGGGATCAGGTGGCGTATGCCCGGATCATCACCGACCGGGCGACGTTCGCCTGGCTCTGCGACGTGTACGTCGACCCGGCGGTGCGGGGCGAGGGGATCGGTACGGCGCTGGTCGAGTTCGTGCGCGAGCACCTGCGGCCGTACGGGCTGCGGCGCATCCTGCTCGCCACCCACGACGCGCACGGCGTGTACGAGAAGGCCGGGTTCGCGGCGCTGGTGAAGCCGGACCAGTGGATGGCGCTCCTCTTCGAGTGATTCGAGTGACTTGTCCGCCGGATCCGGCCCCTCCCGGCAATCATTCGCATACCCAGGGTAACTCCCAGGTAACATCCCTTGACCTGCGAACTTATCCGATTCACGATCGCCGCATGCCACTTCGGGTCACGTTCGTCGCCGCCGCCCGCAGCTCCTCGCTGCTCGCCGAGCGTTTCGAGGACGACCGGCCGCTGGACCAGGCCGGCTGGGAGGAGGTGCAGCGCGCCGCCCACGACCTGGTGCCGTTCGCGGCCGCCGAGCTGCGCTACTGCTCGCCGACCCCGCGCAGCCGCAGCACCGGGGACGCCCTGGGGTACGCGCCGCTCGTGCAGCTCGCCCTGCGGGACTGCGACATGGGCCGGTGGCGCGGGCTGACGCTCGGCGAGGCGATGGCCCGCGAGCCGGAAGCCGTGGACGCCTGGCTCGCCGGGCCGCAGGCCACCCCGCACGGCGGTGAATCGCTGCACGCCTTCATCTCCCGGGTCGGCGGCTGGCTGGACACCCGGCCCGTCGGAGACGGCGGCGCCGTCGTCGCCGTGGCCGAGCCGTCCGTGATCCGCGCCGCCCTCGTGTACGCCCTGCAGGCGCCGCCCTCGACGTACTGGAACATCGACGTGCGGCCCCTGTCGACGACCACCGTCACGGGCCGCGCGCGGCGCTGGAACCTGCGCCTCGACGGGGTGTCCGCTCAGTCCTCGCGGGCGTAGTCGGTGGTGAGCACCAGGTCCTTGGCCGGGCCGCGGACCCGCCACACCGACCGCCAGTGGTCCCGGTCGTGGACGGTGAACTCGCCGCGGTAGAGGTCCGCCGCGCACGGGTGATCGGCGACATGGTGCCCGGAGGTCAGGTCCAGATCGTGGAAGGGCCGCCCGTCGGCGAAGCGCACGTCCGCCGTCGCCGGTGAACTCCCCGACAGGAAGCGCAACGTCCGCTCGGCGGAGCGGGGGACACCCCGCCAGACGAAGATGCCCGACTCCCGGTGCAGCAGGCCGCCTCCGGCCACCGCGGCCTTCGCGTCCGCCGGGCTGCCCGGCTCCGCCGGGGCTCCTGCCTTCAGTGGGCCCCTCTCCGCCTCCAGCGGGGCGAAGACGGTCGTGCCGTCGAACCGGCCCTCGTCGCCGCTCGCGAGATCCCGCACCGACCGTGTCACGCGCCAGCTCCCGGCCAGGTGGCCCAGCACGTCGGGCACTGGCCAGAACTCGCCCATCAGCCCTTCCCTCCGTCACATCCGTTGCCACGCGCCCCATTGACGCTCCCCGACCCCCTCTCTATGTTGCCGTTCGAAGTGCTGATCGACGTCTGATATTTCGAACATCGAGCCGCGGAGTATCCATGTCACGCACCCGTACCCGGTCCCGCTGGAGACTGGGTCTGACGGCCGCCGCCTGTCTGGTGGCCGCCGCCGTCGTCCCCGTCCCCGCACACGCCGAGGACGTCACCGACTACGCCGTCACCGTCGACCCGTCCGCCAGGGGTCCGAAGATCGACGACACGATGTACGGCGTCTTCTTCGAGGACATCAACCGGGCCGCCGACGGCGGCCTGTACGCCGAGCTCGTGCAGAACCGGTCCTTCGAGTACTCCACCGCCGACAACGGCTCGTACACCCCGCTCACCGCCTGGACGGTCGGCGGCACCGCGCAGGTCGTGAACGACGACGGCCGGCTCAACGACCGCAACCGCAACTACCTCTCCCTGGGGGCCGGTTCGTCCGTCACCAACGCCGGCTACAACACCGGCGTCCGGGTGGACGAGGGCAAGAAGTACGACTTCTCGGTGTGGGCGCGTGCCACGGCCGGCACCGCTCTGACGATCTCACTCGAGGACGCCGACGGGACCCTCGCCACCGCCCGTAGGGTGGCCGTCACGAAGCGCGGCTGGGCCAGGTACACCGCCACCTTCACCGCGACCCGCACCAGCGGCGAGGGCCGGCTCGCCGTCGCCTCCTCCGCCGCGGCCGCCCTCGACATGGTGTCCCTCTTCCCGCGCGACACCTACAAGCACCAGGCCAACGGCCTGCGGAAGGACCTCGCCGAGAAGGTCGCCGCCCTGCACCCGGGCTTCATGCGCTTCCCCGGCGGCTGCCTGGTCAACACCGGCTCCATGCTGGACTACAGCGAGGCCTCCGACTGGCAGCGCAAGCGCTCGTACCAGTGGAAGGACACCGTCGGCCCGGTCGAGCGGCGGGCCACCAACGCCAACGTCTGGGGCTACAACCAGAGTTACGGCCTCGGCTACTACGAGTACTTCCGCTTCGCCGAGGACATCGGCGCGATGCCCCTGCCCGTCGTGCCCGCCCTGGTGACCGGGTGCGGCCAGAACCGGGCCGTCGACGACGACGCGCTGCTGAAGCGCCACATCCAGGACACCCTGGACCTGATCGAGTTCGCCAACGGACCGGTCACCTCCACCTGGGGCGGGAAGCGCGCCCGGATGGGCCACCCCGAGCCCTTCCATCTGACGCACCTCGAGGTCGGCAACGAGGAGAACCTGCCCGTCGAGTTCCTCGCCCGCTTCACGCGGTTCCGCGCCGCGATCGAGGCGAGGTACCCGGACATCACCGTCATCTCCAACTCCGGTCCCGACGACTCGGGTTCGACCTTCGACACGGCCTGGCAGCTCAACCGGGACGCGGACGTCGCCATGGTCGACGAGCACTACTACAACAGTCCGCGGTGGTTTCTCCAGAACAACGGCCGCTACGACTCCTACGACCGCGGAGGCCCCAAGGTCTTCCTGGGCGAATACGCCTCCCAGGGCAACGCCTTCAGGAACGGCCTCGCCGAAGCGGCCTACATGACCGGTCTGGAGCGCAACGCGGACGTGGTGAAACTGGCCTCCTATGCACCGCTGTTCGCCAACGAGGACTACGTCCAGTGGCGCCCGGACCTGGTCTGGTTCAACAACCACGCCTCCTGGAACTCGGCCAACTACGAGGTCCAGAAGCTGTTCATGACCAACGTCGGTGACCGCGTGGTCCCCTCCACCGCCACCGGCACCCCGGCCGTGAGCGGCCCGGTCTCAGGCGCCGTCGGCCTGTCCACCTGGGCGACGTCGGCGGCGTACGACGACGTACGGGTGACGGGCGCGGACGGGACGGCGCTGCTGGGCGACGACTTCTCCGGTGACGCCTCGCAGTGGACGCACACCGGCGGCGGCAGCTGGAGCGTCCAGGACGGGCAGTACGTCCAGAGCGACGTGGCCGCCGAGAACACCATGGTCTCGGCCGGGGACGCCCGATGGCACGACTACGACCTGCATGTGAAGGCCACCAAGAAGGCCGGCAAGGAGGGCTTCCTCGTCGCCTTCGGCGTCAAGGACACGGGCAACTACTACTGGTGGAACCTCGGCGGCTGGAACAACACCACCTCCGCCGTCGAGCAGGCCGTGGACGGCGGCAAGTCGACGCTCGTCTCCAAGGCCGGGACCATCGAGACGAACCGCGCCTACGACATCGACATCAAGGTGCGGGGCCGACAGGTGACCCTCTACCTCGACGGCCGGGAGTGGGGCGGCTTCACCGACGACAAGCCGGCCGAGCCCTTCCGGCAGGTCGTCACCCAGGACGGGAAGACCGGCGACCTGATCGTCAAGGTCGTCAACGCCCAGTCCGCCGCGGCCCGTACGGCGATCGACCTGGGCGGCGCGAAGGTCGCGTCCAGGGCCCGGGTGACCACGCTCGCGGCCGCACCGGACGCCGTGAACACGGAGACGTCCACGGCCGTGGCGCCGGTCTCGTCCACCTACGAGGGGGTGGCGGACAGGTTCACGTACACCTTCCCGGCGAACTCCGTCACCTTCCTGCGGATCAGGCAGCGGTAGCCCGACCCGGCTCACCGGCGCCCTCGGCGCCGGAACCAGCCGGGCCCGGGGGTCAGCGGCATGTCCGGCGGGCCCGCCACCGGGGGCACCGGCGGGCCGGCCGCCGGACCCTCGGCGGGGCCGCCGGACACGGGCCCTGCCACGGGCCCTGCCGCCGGACCCGTCGCCGGGCCTGCCGGCGAGCCGAACGGCGGGAGGGTCCTGAACCGCTCGTCGAGGGTGACGGTCGGGGTGACGCGCCGCAGCGCGGCCCGGACCAGGGTGAGCGGGTGCTCCGGGAACCGCGCGTCCCACTCCTCATGGTCACCCACGTGGTACGGCAGTCCGCCCTGGAGGCCGGCGGCGTACGGGTGCGGCCGGAAGTAGTCGGCCGGCCCCACCTGCCCCATGATCATCGCCTCACGCATGCCGGTCGTCGCCCCTTCGGCGGCCTGCACCGTGACGACCGTGCTGCAGCCGGACCGGGGGATCGTCCATGAGCCGAGGAAGACCTGGCCGTGCCCGTCCGGCCGCGGCATCTTGACCAGCTGCCGGACGGCCGGGACTCCGTCCACCAGGCCCGGCACCGCCTCGATCAGGCCGCCACCGGCCGCGGCCACGCTGTGCGCGAGAGCGGACCGGAGCCGCTCCGGCTCGTCGAGCGGAGCGGGCAGGTCCGGGACCTGGGAGAAGTAGTGGACCGACAGTAATACCCCCCACTCGTCGGTCCATATGCCCGGCTCTCGCTCGGTGAAGCCGGTCAGGTCCATGCCGGTGATCGGTGTCATGGAGATCATCATGACGGGCCGGACCGGCCGCACGGCCCGCGGGGCCCGTCGCGACCCGATGAATTGCATAAACGTGCAGCGAAACGTATAGTCATGCCATCCAAGAGGAGGATGGATACCATGGCGGTACGTGCGGCAGTGGCCGGAGCGAGCGGGTACGCGGGCGGAGAGCTCCTGCGTCTGCTCCTGTCTCACCCCGAGGTCGAGATCGGCGCCCTGACCGGCAACTCCAACGCGGGTCAGCGCCTCGGCGGACTGCAGCCGCACCTGCTGCCGCTGGCCGACCGCGTCCTCGCCGAGACGACCCCCGGCGTCCTCGCCGGACACGACGTCGTCTTCCTCGCACTCCCGCACGGCCAGTCCGCCGCAGTCGCCGAGCAGCTCGGCCCGGACGTCCTCGTCGTCGACATGGGCGCCGACTTCCGGCTGAAGGACGCGGGCGACTGGGAGCGGTTCTACGGCTCCCCGCACGCCGGAACCTGGCCCTACGGCCTGCCCGAACTGCCGGGTGCCCGCGCCGCGCTGGAGGGGTCCAAGCGCATCGCGGTGCCCGGCTGCTACCCGACCGCCGTCTCCCTCGCGCTCTTCCCGGCGTACGCGGCCGGGCTCGCCGCCGCCGAGGCCGTGATCGTCGCCGCGTCCGGCACGTCCGGCGCGGGCAAGGCGGCCAAGCCCCACCTGCTGGGCAGCGAGGTCATGGGGTCCATGTCGCCGTACGGGGTCGGCGGGGTCCACCGGCACACCCCCGAGATGATCCAGAACCTCTCGGCGGCCGCCGGCGAGCCCGTGTCCGTCTCCTTCACGCCGACCCTCGCGCCGATGCCCCGCGGCATCCTCGCCACGTGCAGCGCGAAGGCCGCCGAAGGGGTCACCGGCGAGGTGCTGCGGGCCGCCTACGAGAAGGCGTTCGCCGACGAGCCCTTCGTCCACCTGCTGCCCGAGGGGCAGTGGCCCGCGACGGCGTCCGTCTACGGTTCCAACGCCGTTCAGGTGCAGGTCGCACACGACGAGGCCGCGGGCCGCATCATCGCGATCAGCGCCATCGACAACCTGACCAAGGGCACCGCGGGCGGTGCCGTCCAGAGCATGAACATCGCCCTCGGGCTCGACGAGACCACCGGGCTGTCCACGATCGGGGTCGCACCGTGAGCGACGCACCCGCGGCCACCGGGCCGCGGACGACGAAGGCCGCACCGCCGCGCCGCGCGGGCGGAGAAGCGAACGAGGAGATGCAGTGAGCGTCACGGCAGCACAGGGGTTCCGGGCGGCGGGCATCGCCGCCGGACTCAAGCAGAACGGCAACCCGGACGTGGCCCTCGTGGTCAACACCGGGCCCCGCCGCGCCGCCGCCGGCGTCTTCACCTCCAACCGCGTCAAGGCCGCGCCCGTGCTCTGGTCGGAGCAGGTCCTCAAGGGCGGCCAGGTCTCCGCCGTGATCCTCAACTCCGGTGGCGCCAACGCCTGTACGGGGCCGAAGGGCTTCCAGGACACGCACGCCACCGCCGAGAAGGTCGCCGAGGTGCTCGACGGGCACAGCGCGGCCGAGGTCGCCGTCTGCTCCACCGGACTCATCGGTGTCCTGCTCCCGATGGACAAGCTGCTGCCGGGGGTCGAGGCGGCGGCCGAGGCGCTGAGCGAGCACGGCGGTGAGAAGGCCGCCATCGCCATCAAGACCACCGACACCGTCCACAAGACGTCCGTCGTGACCCGGGACGGCTGGACCGTCGGCGGCATGGCCAAGGGCGCGGGCATGCTCGCCCCGGGCCTGGCCACCATGCTCGTCGTGCTGACCACCGACGCCGACCTGGACAGCGCCACCCTGGACAAGACCCTGCGCGCCGCCACCGCGGTCACCTTCGACCGCGTCGACTCCGACGGCTGCATGTCCACCAACGACACGGTGCTGCTGCTCGCCTCGGGCGCCTCCGGGGTCACCCCGGCCCAGGACGAGTTCGCCGCGGCCGTACGCACCGTCTGCGACGACCTCGGACAGCAGCTGATCCGGGACGCCGAGGGCGCCAGCAAGGACATCAGGATCGAGGTGATCAACGCCGCGAGCGAGGCCGACGCCGTCGAGGTGGGCCGCTCCATCGCCCGCAACAACCTCCTCAAGTGCGCGATCCACGGCGAGGACCCCAACTGGGGCCGCGTGTTGTCCGCCATCGGCACGACCTCCGCCGCCTTCGAGCCCGACAGGCTCAACGTCGCCATCAACGGTGTCTGGGTCTGTAGGAACGGAGGCGTCGGCGAGGACCGCGACCTGGTCGACATGCGCTACCGCGAGGTGCACGTCGTCGCCGACCTCGCCGCCGGCGCCGAGACCGCCACCATCTGGACCAACGACCTCACCGCGGACTACGTCCACGAGAACAGCGCCTACTCCTCATGAGCAATGTGACCAGGAAACACACCGCCCTGCCCAAGGCCCAGATCCTCATCGAGGCGCTGCCCTGGCTGGTCCGGCACAACGGCAAGACCGTCGTCATCAAGTTCGGCGGCAACGCGATGATCGACGAGGACCTGAAGGCCGCGTTCGCGCAGGACGTCGTGTTCCTGCACCACGCCGGCCTCAAGCCGGTCGTGGTGCACGGCGGCGGCCCGCAGATCAGCGCCGCCCTCGACAAGCACGGCATCGTCAGCGAGTTCAAGGCCGGACTGCGGGTCACCACCGAGGACGCCATGGACGTCGTACGGATGGTGCTGGCCGGGCAGGTCCAGCGCGAGCTGGTGGGACTGCTGAACCAGCACGGCCCGCTCGCCGTCGGTCTCACCGGCGAGGACGCGCACACCATCACCGCCACCAAGCACCAGCCCGAGATCGACGGCGAGTTGGTCGACATCGGGCGGGTGGGCGAGATCACCGCGATCGACACGGGCGCGATCGAGGCACTGCTCGCCGACGGCCGTATCCCGGTCATCTCCTCGATCGCCCGGAGCCAGGACGACGGACATGTCTACAACGTCAATGCTGATACGGCTGCTGCGGCACTCGCTGCGGCGCTGGGCGCCGAAACCCTCATGGTCCTCACGGACGTCGAGGGTCTCTACGAGGACTGGCCGCACAGCGACGAGGTGATCAGCCGCCTCACCGCTTCCCAGCTGGAGAAGCTGCTGCCGGACCTGTCGGCCGGCATGGTGCCGAAGATGGAGGGCTGTCTGCACGCCGTACGCGGCGGAGTGAACACCGCCCGTGTCATCGACGGCCGGGTCCAGCACTCGATCCTGCTGGAGATCTTCACCGACGAGGGCATCGGCACGATGGTCGTGCCCGACGAGCAAGAGGGGGATGCCGGATGACCGGGACCGCGACCAACGCAGAGCTCACCGAGCGCTGGCAGGGTTCGCTGATGAACAACTACGGCACCCCGCGCCTCCCGCTCGTCCGTGGCGCGGGCGCCAGGCTCTGGGACGCCGAGGGCAAGGAGTACGTCGACTTCGTCGGCGGTATCGCGGTCAACGCGCTCGGCCACGCCCACCCGGCGGTCGTCGAGGCGGTCAGCCGGCAGATCGCCTCCCTGGGGCACGTCTCCAACCTCTTCATCGCCGAACCGCCCGTCGCGCTCGCCGAGCGGCTCCTCCAGCACTTCGGCCGCGACGGCAAGGTGTACTTCTGCAACTCGGGCGCCGAGGCCAACGAGGGCGCCTTCAAGATCGGCCGGCTCACCGGGCGCACCCACATGGTCGCCACCGAGGGCGGCTTCCACGGCCGGACCATGGGCGCCCTCGCCCTCACCGGCCAGCCCGGCAAGCGGGAGCCCTTCCTGCCGCTGCCCGGCGAGGTGACGCACGTGCCGTACGGCGACGCGCAGGCACTGGCCGCCGCGGTCACCGAGGACACGGCCCTGGTCGTCATCGAGCCCGTCCAGGGCGAGAACGGGGTCGTGGTGCCCCCGGCCGGCTACCTGAAGGCGGCCCGGGCGATCACGGCCGCCTCCGGTTCGCTGCTGGTCCTCGACGAGGTGCAGACCGGCATCGGCCGCACCGGCCACTGGTTCGAGTACCAGGCGCACGAGGGTGTCCTGCCGGACGTCGTCACCCTGGCGAAGGGGCTCGGCGGCGGACTCCCGCTGGGTGCCACTGTCGCCTTCGGCCGGGCGGCCGAACTGCTTCAGCCCGGTCAGCACGGCACGACCTTCGGCGGCAACCCGGTGGCCTGCGCGGCGGGCCTGGCCGTGCTCGACACCATCGCGTCCGAGGGCCTGCTGGAGAACGTGAAGCGGCAGAGCGAGAAGCTGCGCGACGGAATCGAGGCAATGGGGCACCCGCTGATCGCCCATGTCCGGGGTGCGGGTCTCCTGCTGGGTATCGTGCTCACCGAGCCTCTCGCGCCGCAGGTGCAGCAGGCGGCTCAGGACGCCGGTTTCCTGGTGAACGCGCCCGCCCCCGATGTCGTACGGCTGATGCCGCCGCTGAATCTCGGCGACGACGAGGTGGACGCCCTCCTCCGGGCGCTCCCGGGCGTCCTGGACGTGGCCAACGGGGACGGATGATGCGGGGAATGAGACGACGATGAGCCAGGCGCAGGATCACGAGCAGACCGCAGGGCCCGCCCTGCCGCAGACCCGCACCGCGCGTCACCGCCGGATCGTGGACATCCTCAACCGGCAACCGGTCCGCTCCCAGAGCCAGTTGGCGAAACTCCTCGCCGACGACGGGCTGACCGTCACCCAGGCGACGCTCTCCCGGGATCTCGACGAGCTGAACGCGGTGAAGATCCGCAACACCGACGGCGACCTCATCTACGCGGTACCGAGCGAGGGCGGCTTCCGCACCCCGCGCGCACCGCTGGGCGGGTCGGCGAAGGAGGACCGGATGCGGCGCCTGTCGGCGGAGCTGCTGATCTCCGCGGAGGCGTCCGCGAACCTCGTGGTCCTGCGCACCCCACCGGGGGCGGCGCAGTTCCTGGCCTCGGCCATCGACCAGGCGGAGCTGCACGACATCCTGGGCACCATCGCCGGTGACGACACGCTGCTGCTGATCAGCCGGGATCCGGACGGGGGACAGGCGCTGGCGGACCACCTGCTGCGGCTGGCCCAGAACGGTCACTGACCCGCGCTGTCGTCTTCTTGCTCTCAGCACGCGCGACCATGCGCAGCCCGGCTGCCCATCGGCCGCTTCACCAGGACCAGAACCCCTGCCTCTGTGCCGAGGGCGGCCCCGTCAACCGCATCGACCCAAACGGGCTGCTGCTGTCCAGTCGGACCGGACGACGACGCGAAGGCGGCAACACCGTTGAACGACCGGCGGCTCACCCAAGCCGCGCGGCCAGCCCCCCGGTGCACCGCACCTCGTCGCCCGCCGTGATCAGCAGGGCCTCGACGCCCGGGAGGGACTCCAGCCAGGCCAGACCCTCGCGTGAGCCCATCGCGAAGGCGGCCGTCGCCCAGCAGTCCGCCCATGTCAGTGCGGGTGCGACGACGGTCACGGCGACCAGGTCGGTGACCGCGGAGCGGCCGGTGCGCGGGTCCACGATGTGGGCGCCGCGCTCGGCTGTTCCGGAGGTGGCGACGGCCAGTTCGTCGGTGCCGCCCGCGGAGATCACCGCGGCCAGCCCGCCGGGCCGCAACGGGTCCGACACCCCGACCCGCCAGGGCCGTTGGGGGCCGGGTGTCCCGAGCAGCTGGACGTCGCCGCCCCCGTTGACACTCACCCCGCTCGCCCCCGCCGCCGCGAGGAGCCGGGCCGCGCGCTCGGCGGCCCAGCCCTTGACGATGCCGGTCGGGTCGAGCCGACCCTCGTAGCGCAGGCTGAACCAGCCCTCGCTGGCCCGTTCCGCCTCGGCGCCCAGCGCCAGCGCCTCGGCGACCAGCGGATCGCACTCCTCGACGGTCAGTTCGCCGCGGGCCAGCCGGGAGATCTGGCTGTCCTCGCGGTACGTGCTGAACACCTCGTCGATCCGGTGCAGCCCGGCCACGGCCTCCTGAAGCGCCGCCTGCACCACACCGGGTTCCCCGCCGCGGACGTCGAAGGAGAAGACCGTCCCCATGACCTCCTCCGCATGACGTACCGCGGCGGGAGCTTCCGCAGGATCAGCCACCGTGTCAGCCACCGGCCTGGTCCAGTGCCGACTGCAGGGACTGCTTGTAGCCGGTGCTGGTGTACGTCGCCCCGGACACCGAGTCGATGTCCGCGCTGCCGGCGGCCACCGCCTCCTGGTTGAGCTTGGGGACGGACAGCGCCGTCTTCTGGTCGCTGGTCCCGCCCTTGGGCGCCTGGATCGTCTCGGCCTTCGTGATCTTCCCGCCGCTGACGGTGATGCGGACCTGGACGGGCCCGTACTGCGTCTGCGCGACACTGCCGGTGACGGTGCGGCTGATCTGGGCGCCGCCCGAACCCTTCGAGCCACCCGAGCCGGCGGAGGCACTCGGCGAGGCGCCCGCGGCGGGCTGGGAGGCCTGCGCCTTGTCCAGCGCGGACTGCAGGGACTGCTTGTAGCCGGTGCTGGTGTACGTCGCCCCGGACACCGTGTCGATGTCCGCGCTCTGCTCGGCGACCGCCTGCTGGTTGAGCTTGGGGACGGACAGCGCGGTCTTCTGGTCGCTGGTCCCGCCCTTCGGGGCCTGTACGGCCTCCGCCTTGGTTATCTTCCCGCCGCTCATGGTCAGGCGTACCTGCACCGGGCCGTACTGGGTCTGCGCCACGGCGCCGGTGACGGTGCCGTTCCCGGCCGCCTCCGCGCCGCCCTGCGCCGACTCCTGTGCCGCCGCGGTCTGTTGCGGGGCCGCGCCGCCCGCCGCGGCCGCTGAGGCCGGATCGGACGCCGGCTTCAGCGACAGCAGCAGCACGACTCCCGACACGGTGGCGGCGGTGGCCAGCACGACACGCCGGATGGGGTGACTCTTCCTCATCTGGTCTGAGCTCCTGAAGTCCCGTCGCTCACATCTCGAACGACTCGTGATGGATGCGGCGGGCGGGAACCCCCGCGCCGCGCAGTGCTTCGTAAACGGACTGTGCGAAACCGTTCGGCCCGCACATGAAGACGTCGTGGTCGTCGATGTCCGGCAGCTTCCGGCGCAGGCTGTCCGCGGAGATGTCCGGGCGTTCCCCGTCCGGACTGTTGACCGCGTACATGAGCCGGGCGCCGCGCTCGTCGGCGATGGCGGCCAGTTCGTCCCACAGGGCCAGGTCCTGGGTGCTGTTGGCCCGGTAGAGGAGCGTGATGTCGCCGGACGCGCCGGGCAGCGTCTCGAACAGCGCCCGCATCGGGGTGATGCCCACACCGCCCGCGACCAGCAGCACCTTGCCGCGGCTGCGCCGGTTCGCCGTCATCGCGCCGTACGGGCCCTCGGCCCACACCTTGGTGCCGGGCGCCAGCTCGCGCAGCCTGGCGCTGTGGTCGCCGATCGCCTTCACGGTGATCCGCAGCATGTCGGGGCGGGGCGCCGCCGACAGCGAGTACGGGTGCGAACTGAAGCGCATGCCCGGCGCCAGGAACCGCCAGCGGAAGAATTGGCCCGCCTCCGCGCCCATCCGGTGCAGCTTCCGCCCGCCGATGAGCACCGACACGATGCCCGGCGTCTCCTCGATGACCGCCTCGACGCGCATCCGGTGACGGAGGTTCAGCCGGATCGGGGTGAGGATGCGGTACCAGACCACCAGCGCGGTGACCGTTCCGTACAGCGCGTACCAGACCGTCTTGGCGACCGGCTCGACCGCGAAGTCGTTGCCGGTCGTCAGCTGGTGCCAGAACGTCAGGAACACCGCCGCGTACGTCATCAGGTGCACGTGGTACCAGGTGTCGTACGGCATCCTGCGGCGGATCCCGCCGATCGAGACCAGCCCGATGAGCAGCAGCAGGCCGGTGCCGATGGCGGCCTTGCCCATGTCGGGAAGCTGGTTGATGGAGTCGGTCGTCTGCTGGACGATGTCGCCGAGCGACTTGCCGGCCTGCAGGGCGTAGCCCCACATGGTCAGGAAGACGTGGGCGAGGACCAGGCAGAGCGTGTACCGGCCGCTCATGGCGTGCCAGCGGGCGACCCGGTCGGAGCCGACCCGGCGTTCCAGCGCGGGCACCCGGGCCATCTGCAGCACGACGAGCGCCATCAGGTAGCCGGCCAGCAGGCCGGTGATCCGGCCCGCGTTGAGGATCTTGCCGTTGTCGTCGGGAATGGACGCGGTGTTGTGCCACCACAACCACAGCACGCCGGCCGCGCCGGCCCAGACGGCGATCAGCAGGATGGTCGCCGGTGAGCGGCGCGGGCGGATGCGGCGCATCGTCTGGCGGCGGGCGGCGCGGCCGCCTGCGAGCGTCGTGGTCACGATTCCTCCGGGGACGGGGGCAAGGGGGGTGGCGTGGTCCCTCGGTCCTCAGATACGTGCCGCGACGGCCGTGTGTTCAGCTGTCGGCCGAGTCCAGTGCGGACTGGAGTGACTGGCGGTAACCGTCGCTCGTGTAGGTGGCTCCCGAGACGGTGTCGATCGAGGCGCTCTGCGCGGTGAGGGCCTCGGCGCGCAGCCGGGGGATGGCGTAGCTGTTGATCTCCTGGTCCCGCGGGTTCTCCGTCGGGTAGGTGACGGCCGTCACCTCGGTGAGCTTGCCGTTCTTGAGGGTGATACGGACCTGGACGGGGCCCCAGCGGGTCTGGACCGTGTCCCCGGTGACGCTTTTCGTTCCGGTGCTCGAGCCGCTGCCGGAGCCACTGGTCGAACCGCCGGACGGAGCGGTCGACGGGGCGGTCACGGCGACCTGTGGCGTCGAGTGCGGCTTCAGGGACAGCAGCAGCACCATCCCGGAGACGGTCGCGGCGCTCGCCAGCACGATGCGGCGCAGCGGACGGTTCTTCTTCAACGCGTGCACTTCTCCGGCCTCACAGTTCTCTGCCTCACAGCTCTGACGGTTCTCGCGGCTGTCACCGTTCTCGTGGCTGTCACGGTTTCGGCGGTCCTCAGAGCTCGAACGACTCGTGGTGGATACGGCGGTCCGGAACACCGGCCGCGCGCAACGCCTCGTACAGGTCGCGGGCGAAACCGTGCGGCCCGCAGAGGTAGACGTCGTGCGCCGCGAGGTCGGGGACGGTTTCGCGCAGGGACCCGGCGGTGAAGCTCGGGCGCCGCCCGTCCGCCCCGTTCAGCGCGTACAGCACCCTCGCGCCGCGCCACCGCGCGATGGCCTCCAGCTCGCCCCCCAGGGCCAGGTCCTCGGCCCTGCTCGCCCGGTACAGCAGGGTGACCTCGCCCGGCAGGGTCTCGAACAGGGCGCGGAGCGGGGTGATGCCGACGCCGCCGCCGATCAGCAGCGACTTCGGCGCGGTGCGCCGGTCGGCGGTCAGGGAGCCGTACGGACCCTCCGCCCACACCCGGGTCCCCGGCCGCAGCAGGGGGATCGCCGCGCTGTGGTCGCCCAGCGACTTGACCGTGATCCGCATCAGGTCGTGCCGGGGCGGCGCCGACAGGGAGTACGGCGTGGAGGTCCACCGCATGCCCTCGGTGAGGAACCGCCAGCGGAAGAACTGCCCCGCCCGTGCCCCGAGTCGGTCCAGCCGCCGCCCGCGTACGACGACGGACCACACGCCCGCCGCCTCCCGGTGCACCGACTCGACCCGCAGCCGGTGCCGCAGGTTCAGCCGCACGGGGGCGAGGACGCGGAACCACACGACCAGCGCCGCGACCCCCAGGTACAGCGCGTACCAGGCGGCTTGGGCGACCCCGCCGCCCGTGAGGTCGGTGCCCAGCTGGACCTGGTGGAAGAAGCTGAGGAAGACCGCGGCATAGGTGAGCAGGTGCACGTGGTACCAGAGCTCGTGGCCGAGCCGCCGCCGTACGGCACGTGCCGAGGTGATGCCGGCCGCGAAGAGGATCAGCGTGCCGACGGTCGCCTTCAGCATCTCCGGATAGTCCAGGACCACGGTGAGCGTCTCGTGCACGAACGACGCGCCGTCCTGGGCGGCGTACCCGGCGAGGATCAGCACGATGTGCGCCACCAGCAGACAGACCGTGTACCGGCCCGCCATCGCGTGCCAGCGGGTGACCCGGTCGGAGCCGATCCGGCGTTCCAGCACAGGCACCCGGGCCATCAGCCCGACGAGCACGGCGCAGGCGTATCCGCACAGCAGCCCGGCGATCCGTCCCGCGTTCGTCAGCCAGCCGGCCGTGCCGACCACCGAGTCGGCGTTCAGCCACCAGGCCGCGAGCGCGGCCGCGGCCCCGGCCCACAGCAGGGCGAGCAGCGGGCCGGCGGGGGAGCGGCGGGCGGCGGGCGGCACCGGCGGTACCGGCGGCGCCGCCCGCCGCTCGTACAGGGTGGTCATGTGTGCGTCCCTTCTCCGTCCATGTCCCGTCCGGAACGCAACTGTGCGGGCGGAACCTCTCAGCACGCTCTGAACCGGCCCCCCGCCGAGCGCACTCAGAGGAAACTCAGAGCCGGGGGTGGCACCGGCCGCCACGGCGAGGGGTGATCCTGGAGAGGCGATGAACACCACCCGCTCCGGCCGCCCCGCCCTCACCCGCCCCGACGGCACGCCCCTGCGCGTCCTCGTCGTCGACGACGACCCCGACCTCGCGGAGGTGCTGTCCGGCGCCCTGCGCTACGAGGGCTGGCAGGTCCGCGCGGCCGGTGACGGAGCCTCGGCGGTCACCGCGGCCCGTGAGCTGGAGCCGGACGCCGTGGTGCTGGACGTGATGCTCCCGGACACCGACGGCTTCGCCGTGCTGCGCTCCCTGCACGCGGTACGGCCCGAGGTCTGCGTGCTCTTCCTCACCGCGCGGGACGGAGTGGAGGACCGCATCGCGGGCATCACGGCGGGCGGCGACGACTACGTCACCAAACCCTTCAGCCTGGAGGAGGTCGTCGCCAGGCTGCGCGGGCTGCTGCGCCGTGCGGGCATGGCCCGGCAGCTGGAGGAGGGACCGCGGCTGATCGTGGGCGACCTGGTCATGGACGAGGAGGCGCACGAGGTGACCCGCGCGGGCGAACTGGTCGAGCTGTCCCCGACCGAGTTCGAGCTTCTGCGGTTCCTGATGCGCAACCCGCGGCGCGTGCTGAGCAAGGCGCAGATCCTCGACCGCGTCTGGTCCTACGACTTCGGCGGCCGCGCCCATGTCGTCGAGCTGTACATCTCCTACCTGCGCAAGAAGGTGGACGCGGGCCGCGAGCCCATGATCCACACGGTGCGCGGGGCCGGGTACGTACTGAAGCCGGTGTCCCGGTGAGAGCCCGCCGGCCGGAGGCTGCGCGGCGGGTGCCGGAGGCGTGGGCGCGGGCACGGTCGGCGACGGCGCGGTGGGCGAGAGCGGGGTGGGCGAAGGCGTGGTGGCCGCGGCACCTGCCCCGCCCGCACACGCTGCGGGCCCGGCTCACCGTAGGCCTCGTCGTCCTGCTCGCCGCCAGCTGCGCCGCCGTCGGCGTGGCCGCCGTACTGGAGCTGGACGGCTTCCTCACCAGCCGGCTCGACGAGCAGCTGAGCGAAACCGGGAGCCGCTTCCCGGCGAGCCTGGAGCACAACGGGAAACTGCCCGACAGCCGCGACGACCACGACGGCGACGAACACGGCGACACCCGCAGACAGGCCGCCGGCACGCTCGGCGTCCGGCTGGTCGACGGCGCGGTCACCAACGCGGCGGTCGTCCCTTCCGGTGCCGCCGCCACGATCCTCACCGTGCCGCTCACCGCCGCGGACGCGCGGCGGCTCGCCTCGGTCCCGGTCGACGGCCGGGGGCACACCGTGGACATCTCCTCCCTGGACGACTACCGGGTCATGGCGACGAACGGTCTCGACGGCGACGTGATGATCACCGGCCTGCCGCTGGAGCCGGTCGAGGCCACCGTCCACCGCCTCGAACTGGTCGCGGGCATCGTCTTCGGCGCCGCCCTCACCTTCACCGGCGTGGTCGGCGCGCTCTGGGTGCGCTGGTCGCTGCGCCCGCTCAGCCGGGTCGCCGCGACCGCCACCCGGGTCAGTGAACTGCCGCTGGCCAGCGGCGAGGTGGCGCTGCCGCCGCGCGCCCCCGATGCCGACCCGCGCAGCGAGGTGGGCCGGGTCGCCGCCGCCTTCAACCGCATGCTGGGCCACGTGGAGGACGCGCTCACCGAACGCCACGCGAGCCAGGAGCGGTTGCGCACGTTCGCCGCCGACGCCAGTCACGAACTGCGCACGCCGGTCGCCTCGGTCCGCGGCCACGCCGAACTCGCCCTGCTGCACCCGGGTCCGGTGCCGCCGGAGGTCACCCGGGCCCTGGAACGCATCACCGCCGAGTCGTCCCGGATGAGCGCCATGGTCGACGAACTCCTGCTGCTGGCCCGCCTGGACGCGGGCCGCCCGCTGGAACGCGCCCCCGTCGACCTCACCCGCCTGGTGCTCGACGCGGTCACCGACGCCCGCGCCGCCGGCCCCGGCCACCGCTGGACCCTGGAACTCCCGGAGGAGCCGGTGACGGTCACCGGCGACGAGCACCGCCTCCACCAGGCACTGGCCAACCTGTTGGCGAACGCCCGGTCGCACACACCCGTCGGCACGAAGGTCACGGTGTCCCTGGAGAGGGACGGTACGGCGGTCGTCCTCGCCGTCCACGACGACGGCCCCGGCGTCGCGGAGGACATCCGCCCGGGCGTCTTCGAACGCTTCACCAGAGCCGACCGCCGGGCCAAGGGCCCGGGCGGCGGCGGGGGCGCCGGCCTGGGCCTTGCGATCGTCGCGGCGGTGCTGGAGGCCCACGGAGGCACCGTGACGCTGGAGAGCCGGCCGGGATCGACGACGTTCGGGGTGCGGCTGCCCGCCACCCCGTGACGCATGGCTCAGACCGTGGACGGCGGCAGCGGAAGCGGCAGCCCGGGGAGGCCGTCCAGGCTCGTCGCGACGTGGTCCTTCCTGGCGAAGTACTCGCTGAGCGAGTCGTCGTCCTCGCGCTCGAAGCGTCTGGCGTGCAGGTCGCGGTCACCGTCGTACGACATGTGGGGGACGGCGTACCCACAGGAGTCACGGATCAGTTCGGCCGTCACGACGATGACGGCGCGCAGCCCGTGCCGGGTCGCGTCGATGTCCGGGAAGTGGTCGAGCAGTTCCGCGAAACGCGGGTCGTCGCGGAAGACGGGCTCGCCGAGGCCGTGCACCCGGACGATGTTCGGCGGACCCTGGAAGGCGCACCACATGAGGGTGATCCGGCCGTTCTCCCGCAGGTGCGCGATGGTCTCCGCGCTCGAACCGGCGAAGTCGAGGTAGGCCACGGTGTGCTCGTCGAGTATCACGAAGGAGCCCGTGAGGCCCTTGGGGGAGAGGTTGACCGTGCCGTCGCCGGACAGGGGAGCGGAAGCGACGAAGAAGACCGGCTGGGCCTCGATGAACGCGCGGAGCCGGCCGTCGAGGCGGGCGTAGGTCTTTCCCATGCCCATGGATTATGGGCGCAGATGTTTCGCGCGTCTAACGAATTACGGGCTCCGGGTGGACCGGAGATCCGTCCGCGGCCGCCCCGGCCGGCGCTTCCTCGGGGCGGCCACAGCGCCTGTCACGTCACTTGTCGAGCGTGCAGGCGGCCAGCGAGTCCAGACCGGCCGGCTTGGTCGCCGTGCGGCCGATGGAGATCGCGATGCGGTCGATGGTCGACTTCCGCTTGTCCGCCAGCGGGCCGAGGATCGCGTTCTGGACGAAGTTCGCGCCGCCCTGGCCGACGGTGTCGACCAGTCGCTTGTTGGCCTCGGCGATCTGGGTGTCGAGCAGGGTGAGGTTGCGTGTCACCTCGGCCTGCGCGGTGGCGGGGATCGCGGGCAGCTGCGAGGCCACGTCCGGGCAGCTGATCGTGCCCGCGGCACCCGCGTTGCCGGTGTCGCCCGCGTTCCCGCCGGCCTGCTGGGAGGCGGTCGCCGCCGCGCTCGGCGTGGCGGCCGCGGTGTTCGTGGCCCCGCCGGTGTCGACGCCGCCCGCGTTCAGGGCGCAGGGCGCCAGCGCGTCCAGCCCGGTCGGCTTGGCCGCCGTACGGCCGATCGCGGTCGCGATGCGGTTGACCGTGGCCACGCGCTTGTCCTTCAGCGGGCCGAGGATCGCGTTCTGGACGAAGTTCGCGCCGCCCTGGCCGACGGTGTCGACCAGTCGCTTGTTGGCCTCGGCGATCTGGGTGTCGAGCAGGGTGAGGTTGCGTGTCACCTCGGCCTGCGCGGAGGCGGGGATCGCGGGCAGCTGCGAGGCCACGTCCGGGCAGCTGATCGTGCCGGGGCTGGCGAGCGTCTTCGCGGTGTCGCTGCTCTTGGGCGTCTCCCCGGCGAGTGCGGAGTTGACGACCACCGCGCCGGTCAGCGCTACCGCGGCGGCGCCGCCGATGACCGCGATACGACGCTTGTTGTACTTCGGAAGGGCCCTGGACATGCGGATGCCTCACTCGGGTCGAGAGGTGACGGGGGTGACTTGGTTGACAAACGCGGCGCCTGCGTCTGGCGAGAGGTACGGGAAAGCGGTTTCACGCGTTCAACGGCTCCTCGAAATTCCTTCACACACTCCTCGTCGAGAGGGCTCGATTGACGAATCATGCAGACTCCTGCATACTCATGCATGTCAGCGAACGCACTGTGAGGAGAACCCCGTGGCCGAGCGCGTCGTACTCGCCTACTCAGGCGGTCTGGACACCTCCGTCGCCATCGGCTGGATCGCCGAGGAGACGGGCGCCGAGGTCATCGCCGTCGCGGTCGACGTCGGCCAGGGCGGCGAGGACCTCGACGTCATCCGCAAGCGCGCCCTCGCGTGCGGCGCCGTGGAGGCCGAGGTCGCGGACGCCAGGGACGAGTTCGCCGACGAGTACTGCCTCCCGGCGATCAAGGCCAACGCCCTCTACATGGACCGCTATCCGCTGGTCTCGGCGCTCTCCCGGCCGACGATCGTCAAGCACCTCGTCGCCGCCGCCCAGAAGCACGGCGCCACCACGGTCGCCCACGGCTGCACCGGCAAGGGCAACGACCAGGTCCGCTTCGAGGCCGGCATCGTCGCCCTCGCCCCCGACCTCAGGTGCATCGCCCCGGTCCGCGACTACGCGATGACCCGCGACAAGGCGATCGCGTTCTGCGAGGAGAAGCGGCTCCCGATCGCGACCTCCAAGAAGTCCCCGTACTCCATCGACCAGAACGTCTTCGGGCGCGCCGTGGAGACGGGTTTCCTGGAGGACATCTGGAACGCCCCGATCGAGGACATCTACGAGTACACCTCGAACCCGGCCACCGCGCGCGAGGCCGACGAGGTGGTCATCACCTTCAGGGCGGGCGCCCCGGTCGCCGTCGACGGCAGGCCCGTCACCGTGCTCCAGGCCATCCAGCAGCTCAACGAGCGCGCCGGCGCCCAGGGCATCGGCCGGATCGACATGGTCGAGGACCGGCTCGTGGGCATCAAGTCCCGCGAGGTGTACGAGGCCCCGGGCGCGATCGCCCTGATCACCGCCCACCAGGAGCTCGAGAACGTCACCGTCGAGCGCGAACTCGCCCGCTACAAGCGGCAGGTGGAGCAGCGCTGGGGCGAACTGGTCTACGACGGCCAGTGGTTCTCCCCGCTCAAGCGCGCCCTGGACGGCTTCATCGACGAGGCCAGCCGGCACGTCAACGGCGACATCCGGATGACCCTGCACGGCGGCCGCGCCGTCGTCACCGGCCGGCGCTCCGAGACGTCGCTCTACGACTTCGACCTCGCCACCTACGACACGGGCGACTCGTTCGACCAGGCCGCGGCCAAGGGCTTCATCGACATCTACAGCCTGTCGTCGAAGATCGCCGCCCGGCGGGACCTGGCGTGAGCGGCAGCCGTCCCGCGCAACCAGTAGCGTGAACGCCGCCTCCCTGACCGTCGGTCGGCAGGGAGGCGGCGGCACATCCACCACCTTCGAGGAGCGCAGCGAGTGAGCAGCAACAGCGGTGACGTACGGCTCTGGGGCGGCCGTTTCGCCGACGGTCCCGCCGAGGCCCTGGCGAAGCTGTCCGCGTCCGTCCACTTCGACTGGCGGCTCGCGCCCTACGACATCGCCGGTTCGCGTGCCCACGCGCGCGTCCTGCACAAGGCCGGCCTCCTCACCGAGGACGAGCTGACCCGGATGCTCGCCGGGCTCGACCGGCTCGAGGCGGAGGTCGCCTCGGGCGAGTTCACCGGCACCATCGCCGACGAGGACGTCCACTCCGCCCTCGAGCGCGGACTCCTGGGGCACCTCGGCCCCGACCTCGGCGGCAAGCTCCGCGCGGGCCGCTCCCGCAACGACCAGGTCGCGACCCTGTTCCGGATGTACCTGCGCGACCATGCCCGGATCATCGGCGGCCTGATCGCCGACCTCCAGGACGCGCTCACCGGCCTGGCCGAGGCGCACCCGGACGTGGCGATGCCCGGCCGCACCCACCTCCAGCACGCCCAGCCGGTCCTCTTCGCCCACCACGTCCTCGCCCACGTCCAGGCCCTGTCCCGGGACGCCGAGCGGCTGCGTCAGTGGGACGAGCGGACGGCGGTCTCCCCGTACGGCTCCGGCGCTCTGGCCGGCAGCAGCCTCGGCCTCGACCCCGAGGCGGTCGCCAAGGACCTCGGCTTCGAGCACGGCAGCGTCGCCAACTCCATCGACGGCACGGCCTCCCGTGACTTCGTCGCGGAGTTCGCCTTCATCACCGCCATGATCGGCGTGAACCTCTCCCGGATCGCCGAGGAGATCATCATCTGGAACACGAAGGAGTTCTCCTTCGTCACCCTGCACGACGCCTTCTCCACCGGCTCGTCGATCATGCCGCAGAAGAAGAACCCGGACATCGCGGAGCTGGCGCGCGGCAAGTCGGGCCGTCTGATCGGCAACCTCACCGGGCTGCTCGCCACGCTCAAGGCCCTTCCGCTCGCGTACAACCGCGATCTCCAGGAGGACAAGGAGCCGGTCTTCGACTCCTGTGACCAGCTGGAGGTCCTGCTGCCCGCCTTCACCGGCATGATGGCGACCCTCACCGTGCACCGCGAGCGCATGGAGGAGCTGGCCCCGGCCGGTTTCTCGCTCGCCACCGACATCGCCGAGTGGCTGGTCAAGCAGGGCGTGCCGTTCCGTGTCGCGCACGAGGTGGCCGGCGAGTGCGTGAAGGTCGCCGAGGCGGAGGGCAAGGAACTCGACGGCCTGACCGACGAGCAGTTCGCCAAGATCTCCGCCCACCTGACCCCCGAGGTCCGCTCCGTCCTCAACGTCCGCGGCGCGCTCGCCTCCCGCGACGGCCGCGGCGGTACGGCGCCCAGCGCGGTCGCCGTGCAACTCGCCGACGCGAAGGCCGACGTGGCGGCGCAGCACCGGTGGGCCACCGCGAAGGACAAGAACTAGCAGGTCGGGTGTACCAGGGGCATCGCGGGTTAGGTTGGTCGGAAGCCGTACCGGAGCCGACCGAACGGAGCCCGTGATGCCCTTCGCCCGACTTTCCTCAGCGACGACTCCCACCTGCCATCTCGGCCTGGGGCTCGCCGCGGTCGGCCGACCCGGCTACATCAACCTCGGCCGTGAGCGGGACCTCCCGGCCGACCGCAGCGTCGGCGCCCTGCGCGCCCGCACCCACGAACTCCTCGACGCCGCCTACGCCCAGGGCGTCCGCTACTTCGACGTGGCCCGCTCCTACGGTCGTTCGGAGGAGTTTCTCGCCGACTGGCTGAACGCCCGCTCCGAGATCGAGGACGTCGTCGTCGGCAGCAAATGGGGCTACACCTACACCGCGGGCTGGTCCACCGACGCCGAGCGGCACGAGGTCAAGGACCACAGCGCCGAGACGTACGAAAGGCAGCGCGCCGAGACGGCGGAACTGCTCGGCGACCGGCTGGACCTCTACCAGATCCACTCGGTGACCCCGGACAGCCCGGCGCTCACCGACAAGGAACTGCACGCCAAGCTGGCGGAAGCGGCCGCGCGGGGCCTGAGCATCGGGTTCTCCACCAGCGGCCCCGCACAGGCCGACGCCATCCGTGCCGCCCTCGCCGTGACGGTCGACGGCGAGCCCCTCTTCCGTACCGTCCAGTCGACGTTCAACGCCCTGGAGACCTCGGCGGGGCCCGCCCTCGCCGAGGCCCACGACGCCGGCCTCACCGTGATCGTCAAGGAGGGCATGGCCAACGGGCGCCTCGCCGGCCCGCAGGCGCCCGACGCCCTGAAGGCGGTGGCCGAGGAGACCTCCCTGGGCTGCGACGCGGTCGCCCTCGCCCTGATCCTGCGCGAACCCTGGGCCGGCGTCGTGCTCTCCGGCGCCGCCACCACCGGCCAGCTCGCCTCCAACCTGCACGCGGCGGTGGTCGACCTCGACGAGGACCAGGCCGCCCGGCTCGCCGCGCTGGCCGAGGACCCGCGCGCCTACTGGGAGCGGCGCGGCAGTCTGCCCTGGCACTGAGCGACACGGCACACTACGCGTGTCGTACGGCACACGGCACCGAGTCCTGAGCTCCAGCCATGAGGCAGGCATGCCCAGTATGAGACATCAATGTCTCATATGGACTAAGCTTGTCTCATGGCTGTCGATCGTGACCACGTGCTGCGCACCTCCGCGGCCCTGCTGACCCGCAAATCCACCGCGACCATGGACGAGGTCGCGAAGGCCGCCGGGATCAGCCGGGCCACACTGCACCGCCACTTCGCCGGACGCGACGCGCTCGTACGGGCGCTGGAGTCGCTCGGCATCGCCGAGTGCGAGGCCGCGGTGGCCGCCGCCCGGCTCGACGACGGCCCGGCCCAGGAGGCCCTGCGCAGGTTCCTGAAGGAACTCGAACCCGCCGCCGGACTGCTCGCCTTCCTCTACACCGAGAACCAGCTGTTCGAGGGCGAGGAGCAGAACGAGGGCTGGGCCCGCCTGGACACCCGTATCTCCGACCTGTTCCGGCGCGGCCAGACGAGCGGCGAGTTCCGCATCGACCTCACCCCGGCCTGGCTCACCGAGGCGCTCTACGGCCTGATGGCCTCCGGCGCCTGGGCGGTCGCGGAGGGCCGCGTCGCCCGCAAGGACTTCACCCACATGATCGCCGAGCTGCTGCTCGGCGGCGCACTGCGAAGAGAGGAACCATGACCAGCACCCTGCAGCCGGCCGACACGACCGAGGCGGTGACGCGTCCGGGTCGCTGGCTCGCGCTGTCCGTCCTCGTGCTCGCCGTGCTGCTGGTGGCCGTCGACGCGACCGTCCTCGGTCTCGCGACCCCCTACATCAGCGAGGACCTCAAGCCCTCCGGCACCCAGCTCCTGTGGATCGGTGACGTCTACTCCTTCGTCATCGCCGGCCTGCTCGTCTCCATGGGCAGTCTCGGCGACCGCATCGGCCGCAAGCGGATCCTGCTCGTCGGCGCGACGGCGTTCGGCGCGATATCCGTCCTCAACGCCTACGCGACGACGCCGGAGATGATGATCGCGGCCCGGGCACTGCTGGGTGTCGCCGGCGCGACCCTGATGCCGGCCACACTCGCCCTGATCCGCAACCTCTTCCACGACCCGCGCGAACGCAGCCTCGCCGTGGGCATCTGGGGTGCCACCGCGTCCGCGGGCACGGCCATCGGGCCCATCGTCGGCGGCTTCCTGCTCGAGCACTTCTGGTGGGGCTCGGTCTTCCTGATCAACCTTCCGGTGATGGTGGTCCTCGTCCTCGTCGGTATCCGGCTGCTGCCGGAGTCACGCACCCCGAACCCCGGCCCGTGGGACCTGCCGAGCGTCGTCATGTCTCTGGTCGGCATGATCGGCGTCGTCTACGTGGTCAAGGAGGCCGCCACCCACGGCATCACCTGGGAGTCGTCGGCCGTGGGCCTGCTGGGCGCGGCCGCGCTGTACGGCTTCGTACGCCGTCAGCTGACCCTGCCGGCCCCGCTGCTCGACATGCGTCTGTTCCGCAACCGTGGTTTCAGCGGAGCGGTCCTGGCCGACCTGCTGACCGTCCTCGGCCTGTCCGGCCTGGTCTTCTTCCTCTCCCAGTACCTGCAACTCGTCCAGGGCAGGCCCCCGTTCGAAGCAGGCCTGGCCGAACTGCCGGCCGCCGTCGGCGCGGTGGTGGCCGGCCTGGTCGCCGGCCACGCGGCCCGCCGCTTCTCGGTACGGGCCGCCGTGTCCGGCGGTCTGGCGGCGATCGGCCTCGCGCTGGCGTCGCTCACGGTCCTCGACCAGTCCACCGGCTACCCCCTGCTCGGGACCGCGCTGCTGTTCGTCGGCGTGGGCGCGGGTCTCTCCTTCACCGTGACCGCCGACGTGATCCTCGGATCCGTCCCCAAGGAACAGGCAGGCGCCGCGTCCGCCGTGTCGGAGACGGCCTACGAGTTGGGCGCGGCCCTGGGCATCGCCGTCCTCGGCTCGATCGTGACCGGTGTGTACAGCGGCTTCACCGCCCCGGCGGGCACCCCGGCCGGAGCGCACGAGTCCCTGGGCGGAGCGCTCGAGGCGGCGACCGCCATGCCGCCGGCCACCGGCCAGGCCATGCTGTCCTCAGCCCGAGAGGCCTTCACCGAAGGCCTGACCCTGGCCTCGGCCACCGGCGCCGCGGTCCTCCTGGCCACAGCGACAGCAGCCTGGTTCATGCTCCGAAACCAACACCTGGACAGCCACCCAGCCTCCAAACCAACAGCTGACCAGCCGACATGAAACCGCCCCAGCCCCAGGCACCAACAGGAGCCCATGCCCTCAATCCCACGGCCGACCAGCCAACCGATGGGGGCGCGGGGAACGGCGCGACCAGCCACAACGCACCCGCAGCCAGGGAACGGCCGCCGCCAGGCACAACCATGGGCCCAGTCCCTCAGTCCCACGGCTGACCAGCCAACCCGAAGGGGCGCGGGGAACGGCGCGACAAGCCACAACGCACCCGCAGCCAGAGAACGGCCGCCGCCAGGCACACCACGAGGCCACGGCTGCGGTCAGCCCAACGGCCGACCAGCCAACCGATGGGGGCGCGGGGAACGGCGCGACCAGCCACAACGCACCCGCAGCCAGGGAACGGCCGCCGCCAGGCACAACCATGGGGTCAGGCTTTCAATCCCACGGCTGACCAGCCGACCTGAAGGGACGCGGGGAACGGCGCGACCAGCCACACCGCACCCGCAGCCGCAGAACGGCCGCCGGCGGCGTTACGCCGCCTTCGCCTTGGTCGCGTAGATGTCCACGTACTCCTGCCCGGACAGCCGCATGACCTCCGCCATCACGGAGTCCGTAACCGCCCGCAGCACGTACCGGTCCCGGTCCATCCCCTCGTACCGGGAGAACTCCATCGCCTCACCGAACCGAACGGTGACCCGTCCAGGACGCGGCATCCCCGCACCCCCCGGCTGCAACTTGTCCGTACCGATCATCGCGAAGGGAACGACCGGCGCACCGGTCATCAGCGTGAGCCGGGCGATGCCGGTGCGGCCCCGGTACAGACGGCCGTCGGGCGAACGCGTGCCCTCGGGGTAGATGCCGAACACCCGGCCCTCCTCGAGGATCCGCCGGCCGGTCATCAGCGCGGCCACACCGCCCCGGCCGCCGTCGCGGTCCACCGGGATCATGCCGACGCCGATGAAGAACCAGGCCATGAGCCGTCCCTTGAGGCTCTTGCCGGTGACGTACTCGTCCTTGCCGATGAAGAAGACCTGCCGGTCGCACACCAGCGGAAGAATCATCGAGTCGATGAACGTGAGGTGGTTGCCGGCCAGGATGACCGGACCGTCGCCCGGGATGTGCTCCACGCCTTCCACCCGGGGGCGGAACATCAGGCGCATGATCGGTCCGAGCACTGCCTTGATGAGCGCGAAGCGGGACAACGGGTCCTCCGGTGTCAAGGGATTCTGTATGAGTCTGTGCAGGTGAGGACATTACTCGCGGTCCGGGGGGTCTTGCACATCGGGTTCACCCAGGTCTTACGCACTGTTGACGCGGGTTTACCTGCGGTGCCACGCCGTCGCGCGCCGGTAACCCGTCCGGAACGGTGTGACACAGGTCGCGATTCTCCCCGTCGGCAGACGCGTACCCCGCACCGCCGCGCCGATGCCGACGTGTCGTCAGACGTCCGTTCCCAGGTGACATCACGAGTCACCCGCGTGTTCCGTCGGAGGTCTCCCGCCGGTCATGGACCCGCACCTACCATCGGCCCGCACTGACGAGTCGACGGCAGGAGCCGGCCATGGGAACGCAGCAGTCGCAGGAACCGCAGGAGTCGCAGGAACAGTCCCGCGGGACCGGACGCCGGGCACTCCTCGGCGCGGCGGTGCTCGGCGCGGGCGGAACGGTCCTCGGACTGTCCGGCACGGCGAGAGCGGCCGAGGCCAGGCCCGGCGGCGGGGGACTGAAGAGCCTGCCGGTGCCGACGATCATCGGCCACCGCGGCGCCAGCGGCTACCGGCCGGAGCACACCTTCGGCTCGTACCAGCTCGCCCTGGACCTGGGCGCCGACATCGTCGAGGCCGGTGACCTGGTGCCCACCAGGGACGGCCACCTGGTGTGCCGTCACGAGCCGGAGATCGGCGGCACCACGAACG
This sequence comes from Streptomyces sp. NBC_00289, assembly GCF_041435115.1. Classification (NCBI taxonomy): domain Bacteria; kingdom Bacillati; phylum Actinomycetota; class Actinomycetes; order Kitasatosporales; family Streptomycetaceae; genus Streptomyces; species Streptomyces sp. NBC_00289. The sequence goes on from NZ_CP108046.1 coordinate 8,106,873, forward strand.
TCGCGGACCATCCGGAGTTCGCCGGCCGCCGGACCACCAAGGTCCTCGACGGTGTCTCCACCACCGGCTGGTTCACCGAGGACTTCACCCTCGCGGAGCTGAAGACCCTGCGCGCCGTCGAGCGGATCCCGGCCAACCGTCCGCACAACACCCTCTACGACGGCCGCTGGGAGATCCCCACCTTCGAGGAGGTGCTGCGCTGGCAGGACGAGCAGACCCGCAAGCGGGGCAGGCAGGTCTGGATCTACCCCGAGACCAAGCACCCCACCTACTTCCGCAAGCTGGGCCTGGGCCTGGAGGAGCGGGTCGCCAAACTGCTGCGCAAGTACGGCAAGGACCGGCGGAACTCGCCGGTGGTCCTCCAGTCCTTCGAGCCGACCGGCATCCAGCGGCTGAACGAGCTCGTCGACAACCCCCTGGTCGTCCTGCTCTCCACCGCGAGCAGCCGCCCCTGGGACTTCGTCGAGACGGGCGACCCCCGCACGGTCGCCGACCTGATCACCCCGAAGGGCCTCAGGGAGATCGCCGGCTACGCGCAGGGCATCGGCCCGACGCTGGACCTGGTCATCCCGAAGGACGCGAACGGCAACCTCACCACGCCGACCACCCTCGTCGCCGACGCGCACAAGCGGGGACTGATCCTGCACCCGTACACCATGCGCAACGAGAACCCCTTCCTGCCCGCGGAGTTCCGCAAGGGCACGGACCCGGACGGCTACGGCGACGTCTTCGGCGCCTTCAAGGCGTACTTCGCGACCGGCATCGACGGCGTCTTCACCGACAACGCCGACACCGGTCTGCTGGCCCGCGAGGACTTCGTCAACGGCTGAGCGCCTGGACCCGGTTGGGGTGACAGTCGGCCGTCCGGGCAACCCGTGGCCCGGATGGTGGCGTCGTGCCGCATATGACGCACGACCTGGTTTCCACCCTGCGCCCCCTGCTCAGCGCCGAGGCCTCCGCCGAGGCATATGCCTCCGGAACCGATCCTGGCGACCTCGAACAGGCGGTCTGGCTCCGCCTGCTGGAGCGCCTCGACTCCGACGGTCCGCCCGTCGACCCGCAGGGCTGGCTGCGCCGGACCGTCCGGTCCGAGGTGCGCCGCAGCCGCCGTACCACCCGACTCGAACGCCCCTACGAGACCGAGCCCACCGACCACGGCGCTCCCGGTCCCGAGCAGCTGGCCCTCGCCGCCGCCCGCCGCCGCACCCTCCGGGACGCCGTGCGCCGGCTGCCGGGTCGCTGTCCCCGTCTGATGGAGGCCCTGCTCTCGCCGAAGGACCTCACGTACCGCGAGATCGCGGGTGAGTTGGGTATGTCACAGGGCAGTCTTGGCCCGGAACGTTCCAGATGCCTGGGATGTCTGCGTCGTTTGCTCACGCCGGAGGTTGCGGCCCGCGGAGGGCGGGGATAGAGGTGAGGACAACAGGCGATCAGGTGAGCGGGAGGCGTGCGCACATGGGCATGAGCGTGACCATCTCGGCGGCGACCGAGCAGGATGTGGAGCAGATCTTCAGGCTGCAGTACCTGTGCTTCCAGAGCGAGGCGGCGCTGTACGGCAACTACCGCATCGACCCGCTCCTCCAGACGCTGGACTCGGTCCGCGCGGAGGTGACCGGGGACTGCGTCTTCGTCGCGCGGCTGGGTGACGAGGTGGTGGGCTCCGTGCGCGGCAGCGTCACCGAGGACGGCGCGGCCGCCATCGGCAAACTCTGCGTGCACCCCCGCCTTCAGGGGCACGGCATCGGCGCGCGCCTTCTCCGGGCGGCGGAGTCGGCTCTCGCGGAGGAGCGCGGTGCCACCAGGTTCCGCCTGCACACCGGCCACCGCAGCGAGGGCAACCTCCGTCTGTACCGCCGGGTCGGTTACCAGACGGTGGGCACGTCCAAGGGTGCCGACGGCGTCCCGATGATCGTCCTGGAGAAGCCGGCGGGGACGTACGCGGCTACGGCCTGAGGTTGCTCACGAGGCGTCCGGCTGCTGCTGGGTGCGGGCCCTGCGAAGCCAGTACAGGGCCGACAACGGCAGCAGCACCGGGATGAAGACGTACTCCATCCCGAAGTCCGTCCACACGGTCGAGTCCGGGAACGCGGACGGCTCGACCAGCGTCCATGTGCCCACGGCCAGCACACCGAGCAACTCGGCGGCGCAGCACACCACGGCCGCCCTGCGGGCCGTCTCACCGCCCCGCACCAGCGAGTAGGTGATGAAGCCGTAGACGAGGCCCGCCACCGCGGACAGCGAGTAGGCGAGCGGGGCGTGGTCGAAGTGGGTCGAGATCTGCACCGCCGACCGCGACACGGCACCGACGACCATCACGCCGTACAGCCACACCAGCAGCATCCCGGGCCCGCTGATCAGCCGTGTCCTCGCGGGCTTCACCGGCTTCTCCTCCGTGGCGGTCATCTCAGTTTCCCCAGATGTCATAGAGCCGCACCTCCAGAACGGCGAGCACCACACCGCCGGCGGCGGCCGTCACCGAGCCCCAGCGGGTGCGCTCCGCCAAGGACATGAACGCCACCGCCGGAACGCACGCGACCGCCCCCAGCAGATACGCCACGAAGATCGTCGTGCCCTGCTCCGGCTTCTCGCCCCGCGCCAGCTGCACGATCCCGATCACCAGCTGGACCACGGCCAGCAACGAGACCACGCCCATCCCGATGAAGTGCCAGTCCTTCGTCGGCTGGTCACGGTAGGCGGCCCAGCCGCACCAGGCGGCGAGCAGAAGGGCGGCGACGCCGGTCACGAGCGTCAGGGCGGCAAGCATGCGGCGACCCTATTACGGGCCAAAAGGCCCGACGCCGCCGACCCCGGGACGCACCGTAGGGTCGAGGGCATGAAGATCCGCGCTGAAGCCCTCCTGTTCGACAACGACGGCACCCTTGTCTCCTCCCTCGCCTCCGTGGACCGCTGCTGGACGCAGTGGGCCGGGGAGTACGGCATCACCGCCGAGGAGTTCGGGCGCGTCGAACTGCACGGGCGGACGGCCGCGGAGATAGCCGCCGACCTGCTGCCCGCCGAGATCGTGCCGGCGGCCGTCGCGCGGATCGAGCAGCTCGAGGTGGACGACGTACCCAACGGGGGAGTGCACCTGCTCCCCGGCACCAGGGACTTCCTCGACTCGCTGCCCGCCGACCGGTGGGCCGTCGTCACCTCCGCCACCCGCAGGCTCGCCGAGGCCAGACTCGACGCCGTCGGCATCCTGCCCAAGACCCTGATCGCCGCCGACGACGTCACACGCGGCAAGCCGGACCCCGAGCCCTACCTGCTCGCCGCCCGCCGACTGGGAGTCGACCCGGCCCGCTGTGTCGTCTTCGAGGACGCTCCGGCCGGACTTCAGGCGGGCCGCGCGGCCGGAATGACCACCGTGGCGTTGGCCACTACCCACCAGGCCCACGAACTGCTCGCGGACCTGGTGGTGGCGGACCTGTCGGCCCTGTCCGCACTGGTCACCGGCGCCGGAGTGGAGGTCTCCGTCCGCGCCTGACACGCGTCCGCCGCTGTCCAGTATGCGGACAGCGGAAGCATGTAAGGACCGTACGTCTGGTTTACTGATCGCATGACCACCACGAGCTGCCGCACCCTTGCGACCGAGGCGACCCTGACGCCCGGTGCTCGTTGTATGTGTCGAATGCGCGCCTTCTAGAGGGCCCCTGCACCACCTCGAGCCTCGCGCCCCGAAGCGAGACGCCGTGGCATGTCCGTGCGCCGAACGCCGTACGTGACCGAGCCGCCCCCACCGCCCGAACGGCGTGGGACCCCACGCGCACTTGTTCTCCTCTCCCTCCTTTTTCCCGCAGCGCCACCGGACGAGAACCGTGCCGCGTTCCAACCGAATGCACGCACCGTGCTCCGGGCACAGCCATGCCCGCGCACTCGACAGTGACGGAAACCCCAGTGATCACCACCTCGGGCCTGACCAAGGTCTACCGCTCCCGCGGCCGTGAGGTCACCGCCCTCGACGGCGTCGATCTGCACGTCCGCGAAGGCGAGGTGTACGGCGTCATCGGCCAGTCCGGCGCCGGCAAGTCCTCGCTCATCCGCTGCGTCAACCTGCTGGAACGGCCCACCTCAGGGACGGTGACCGTCGCCGGACAGGACCTCACCGCCCTCGCCGGACGCGGGCCGCGGGCCGGCCGGGAACTCCGCCGGGCGCGCAGCCGTATCGGCATGGTCTTCCAGCACTTCAACCTGCTGTCCTCCCGCACGGTCCAGGACAACGTCGAGCTGCCCCTCGAGATCCTCGGCAGGTCGGGCGGGGAACGCTCCCGCAAGGCACTCGAACTGCTCGAACTGGTCGGCCTCGCCGACAAGGCGAAGGCCTACCCCGCCCAGCTCTCCGGCGGCCAGAAGCAGCGCGTGGGCATTGCCCGCGCGCTGGCCGGCGACCCCAAGGTGCTCCTGTCCGACGAGGCCACCAGCGCCCTCGACCCGGAGACCACCCGCTCGATCCTCCAGCTGCTGCGCGACCTGAACCGGCAACTGGGCCTGACCGTCCTGCTCATCACCCACGAGATGGGCGTCGTCAAGAGCATCTGCGACTCCGCCGCCCTCATGGACAACGGACGCATCGTCGAGTCCGGCACGGTCAGCGAACTGCTCGCGACCCCGGGTTCGGAGCTCGCCGGCGCGCTGTTCCCGGTGGGCGGGGAGGCCACCGGCGACGACCGGACCGTCGTCGACGTCACCTTCCAGGGCGAGGCCGCGACCCAGCCCGTCATCTCGCAGCTCTCGCGCACGTACAACATCGACATCTCGATCCTCGGCGCCGCGATCGACACCGTCGGCGGCCTCCAGGTCGGCCGGATGCGCATCGAACTGCCCGGCCACTACGAGGACAACGTCGTGCCGATCGGCTTCCTGCGCGAACGGGGCCTGCAGATCGACGTGGTGGGCCAGGAGGCCGTGCTGGTGAAGGAAGGTGCCAAGTGACCTGGTCCGAGATGCAGCCCCTGCTGTCCCAGGCGTGTTGGGACACGCTCTACATGGTGGGCTGGTCCACGCTCATCGCCGTCGTCGGCGGCCTTCCGCTCGGCGTCCTGCTCGTCCTCACCGACCGGGGCGGCCTGCTGCAGAACGTGGCCGCCAACAAGGTCATCGGGCAGATCGTGAACATCGCCCGCTCGATGCCGTTCATCATCCTGATGGTCGCGCTGATGAACTTCACGCGCTCGATCACCGGGACGACCATCGGCCGTGAGGCGGCCATCGTGCCGCTCGCCATCGGGGCGATCCCGTTCTTCGCGCGCCTCGTCGAGACGGCTGTCCGAGAGGTGGACGGCGGACTGGTCGAGGCCGTGCAGGCGATGGGCGGCAACACCTGGACCACCGTCCGCAAGGTGCTCGTACCGGAGTCGCTGCCCTCGCTGATCTCCAGCACCACGACCACGATCGTCGCGCTCATCGGCTACTCGGCCATGGCCGGCACGGTCGGCGCCGGCGGTCTCGGCGACATCGCCATCCGCTACGGATACCAGCGCTTCGAGACCGACCTCATGTGGATCACCGTGGCCATCCTCGCCGTGGTCATCTCCCTCATCCAGTTCGCCGGCGACTTCGCGGCCCGCTCCCTGCACCGGCGCGGCGGCCACTCCGGCCCCGCGCCCAGGCTCCGCCTGCTGAAGGCGAAGGAACCCGCGGCCGCGGACGTCAGCAAGGCCGTCTGAGCCGGCCACTCCACCAGACGCCACTCCACCAGACTCCCCGCCCACCCCACGCGGGGCCGCTGCACCCATCAGGAAAGGCACTTTTCGTGCGTAACACCGCCAAGATCACCACCGCTGTCCTCGCCGCCGGAACCCTCACCCTCGGGCTCACCGCCTGCGGCTCGGACAGCAGCTCCACCGCCTCCTCCGACACCAGCGGCCCGCTGGTCGTCGCCGCGAGCCCCACCCCGCACGCGGAGATCCTCACCTACGTCAAGGACAACCTGGCGAAGAAGGCGGGACTCGACCTGGAGGTCAAGGAGTTCCAGGACTACATCGTCCCGAACACGGCGACCGAGGACGGCTCGGTGGACGCCAACTACTTCCAGAACCAGCCGTACCTGGACGACTTCAACCAGAAGCGCGGCACCCACATCGTGCCCGTCGTCACGGTGCACCTGGAGCCCCTCGGCCTCTACTCGCACAAGGTGAAGAGCGCCGACGCCCTGAAGAGCGGCGCGACCGTCGCGGTTCCCAACGACGCCGTCAACGAGGCACGCGCCCTCAAGCTGCTCGCCGCCAACAAGCTGATCACCCTCAAGGACGGCGCCGGCAGCGCGGCGACCCCGCAGGACATCGCCACGAACCCGAAGAACCTCAAGTTCAAGGAGGTCGAGGCGCCCCAGACCGCGCGCTCCCTGGACGACGTGGACGCCGCGGTCGTCAACGGCAACTTCGCCATCTCCGCCGGACTCAAGCCCGCCACGGACGCCCTCGTCCTGGAGTCCGCGAAGAACAGCCCGTACGGCAACTTCCTCGCGGTCAAGGAGGGCAACGAGAAGGACCCGCGGGTCGTGAAGCTCGCCAAGCTCCTCACCTCGCCCCAGGTGAAGAAGTTCATCGAGGACAAGTACAAGGGCTCGGTCATCGCTTCCTTCTGATCAGGAAACGGTCCCGGACCGGTTCCCGCGTCGCGTATACGGCGTATCACCACGCACGGGGTCCACTCCCTCACCCGGAGTGGGCCCGCAGTGCGGTTCAGTGCTTTCATGCTGCATGCTGGGCAGTTCAGCAGGCCCTGAAGGTTTTCCGAAGGTTACGGAGCGGCGCATGACTAGCACCTTCCCCAACATCTCCATCAGCACGGAGCGGTTGGTGCTGCGGCCCCTCGACGAGGACGACGTGCCCGCCCTGACCGAGATGATGAACGACGAGCAGGTCGCGGCCTGGACCGACGTCCCCCAGCCGTTCACCGAGGACGCCGCCCGCGCCTGGATCAGCGAGTACGCGCCCACCGAACGGGCCGCGGGCCGCGGCCTCGACCTCGCCGTCACCGAGTTCCTCACCCAGCGCCTGGTCGGCGTCATCCAGCTCGGCAAGACCAACTGGCACATCAGGTCCACCGAACTGTCGTACGTCATCGCCCCCTGGGCCCGCGGCGAGGGCTACGCCTCGGAGGCGGCCCTGGTCACCGCCCAGTGGCTGCTCGGCGACCAGAAGCTCGAGCGCGTCGAACTGCGCACGGCGGCGGACAACACCGCCTCCCAGCAGGTCGCGCAGAAGATCGGCTGTATCAGCGAGGGCGTCCTGCGCAACGCCTGCATAGCGCACGTCCGCACCGAGGACGGCACCTGGACCGACGTCCGCACCGACTTCATCGTGTGGAGCCTGCTGCCGGAGGACCTCGACGGCGCGGGGGAGCAGCTCGCCGACACCGGCGGTTTCACGTCGTATTCGGACTGGAACTGACCCCCAGGGGGGCCGCGGCCCCGGCCGGCGCCACCCGATACGCTCACGGAGCCGAATCCACGGCCCCTGACACCGCGCGCACATCCCCTGGAGACTGACGAAGATGGCCGATCGGGTCACGGTGATCGGCTGGGACGGTTCGCCGCTGACCGCCGCGGCCCGCTCCGCCCTCGGCGCCGCCACACTGGTGGCCGGTGCCGCCCACCATCTGGCGCTTCCCGAGGTGTCTCCCGCCGCCGAGCGCGTCCGCCTCGGCAGTGTCACCCTCGCCGCCCGCCGCATAGCCGCCCACCGCGGCACCGCCGTCGTGTTCGCCGACGGCGACCCCGGCTTCTTCGGCGTCGTACGGACCCTGCGCGCACCCGAGTTCGGCCTCGAGGTCGAAGTCGTCCCCGCCGTCTCCTCCGTGGCCGCCGCCTTCGCACGGGCCGGCATGCCCTGGGACGACGCACAGGTGGTGGTCGCACACCGGCGCACCCTGCGACGCGCGGTGAATGTGTGCCGGGCCCACACCAAAGTCGCCGTCCTCACCTCACCGGGCGCAGGACCCGCCGAACTCGGCCTGCTCCTGGAAGGCGTCCACCGCACCTTCGTCATCTGCGAGGAGCTCGGCACCGAACGCGAGCAGGTCACGGTCGTGACCTCCGACAAGGCCGCCGACCACATCTGGCGCGACCCGAACGTCGTGATCGTCATCGGCGGCCCGGTGGGACCGCCGGCGGACGCGGGCGGCTGGATCGCCGGTCGCGACCCGGGCGCCGGCCCGCGCGGCTGGGCGCTGCCCGCCGAGGAGTACGACGGAGAGCTCGGCGAGGGCGAGACGGAGCTGCTCCGCGCGGCCCAACTCGCCCGCCTCGGGCCGCGCGTCGGCGACCTGGTGTGGGACATCGGCTGCGGCAGCGGCGCCTTCGCCGTCGAGGCCGCGCGTGCCGGTGCCGCCGTCATCGCCGTGGACCGGGACCTGGAGGCCTGCGCCCGTACCGACGCCGCGGCGCGTCGCTTCGGGGTGCAGCTGCACATCGTGCACGGCGGCGCCCCGCACGTGCTGGAGAACCTCCCCGAGCCGGACGTCGTACGCGTCGGCGGCGGGGGAGCGGCCGTGGTCTCCGCGGTCGCCGACCGCCGTCCGCAGCGCATCGTCGCGCACGCCGCCACCCGTGACGCGGCCGAACTCGTCGGCCGGGACCTCACCGAGCACGGCTACCGCGTCGAGTGCGCCCTCCTCCAGTCCGTCGAACTCGACACGCGGGCCTGGACGGAGACGGAGCGCAGCGTCGCGTTCCTGCTCAGCGGCCTGTTGCCGAACCGCGCGCAATGACCCTGTTCGCGTCCCCGTGATCCTGTTGTCGTACTGCGCGCGGTAGGCTGGCCGATCGTTGTACCGCTCTCGGACGCCCGGCGGTTCGTCGGTCAATGTCCGGAAAACGCGCCCCTTTTGGGGTGGGTGTGGTACGGCAGAACCGGAGGACGCGCAACGTGGCGCAGTCCACAGCGGACCGTCACGGATCGACCTGTCGTGACGGAGCAACGGCCGCGACAATGCCAGTTGATGGCTTTGTCGTCTTTGTCGTCAGGCCGTTCGTGCCGCTGGGCACGCACGCTCGTTCTTCACTGCGGGGCGGTCGGTGCGCCGTTCCGGGTGAGCTGGACGTAGGAGCACTAACCGATGGGCGAGGGGTACGCATGACGGACACCGGCCAGGTCCCGGGCGAGGGACTGCCGGAGAGCGCGGGCATGGTGGAAGAGCCGGGCGTTCCTGCGCACGGCGCGTACACCTACCTCTCCGAGACCACCGCCGAGGACGAAGACCTGTTGCTGTTGCCGGGCGCCCAGGGCGCCTGGGGCAACGAGGTCGCCCCGCCCGCGCCCGAGCCCGTCGTCGAGACGGTGCACGAGCCGGGACCGCACGAGATGTCCGGCCGGGACAGCGGCTCGGTCGACCTCGGCGGCGTACGCCTGCCCACTCCGGCCCCCGCGCCGCAGTCGGCACCGGTCCCGCCGCGCCGTCCGCTCCACCTCGGCCCGCCGATTCCCGACGCCTCCGCGAGCCCCGTCCGCTCCCTCGCCGACCGAGGCCCCGCGGGCGTGCCGGTACGGCAGTCCGGCCCGCCGACGATCGGCCCCGAGTACCTCGACGTCCCGCATCTGCGGGACATGCCGCCGCAGGGCGCGGCGCCCTGGGGTGCCCAGGCGCAGGCCACGGGCTTCGAGCCGGTGGGCGCGGCCCAGGCCGTCGTGGCCCAGGTCGCGGCCGAGGCCGACGCCGTGAGCGACCCGGCCGTCGCCCAGGCCGAAGCGGTGAGCGACCCGGCCACCGCCGAGGCGGTCGACGGGACCGGTCCGCACCCCGCGGAGACCGAGCCGGTCGCGCAGGGTCCCCAGGAGGGGTCCGGCGCATTCGGCGCGTACGACGGGCAGGTTCCGGCGAGCCAGGAGCCCTGGCCGGCCGAGGACCTCTCCACCAGCCAGGGCGTGCCGACGGGCCCCGAGGACGCGCAGGCCCCCGTGGCCGGACAGGAGCTCCCGGCGAGCGACGCCGCACCTGACGCCGGCCATCACGCGGTACCCGCCGCGGCGACCGAGCTCGCCCCGGACGCCGTGCTCACGCCGGAGGCCGGGCACGTTCCTGGAGCCGACGCCGTCGTGGAGACCCAGGAGGGCCCTGGCCCCGAGGTCCCTGAAGCTCTCGAAGGCTCCAACGGTGTCTCCGCCTCCGAAACGGAGGGGAGCGCCCTCACCGCGTCCGCCCCCGACCTCGTCCCGGCGCCGGAAGCAGCGCTTCCGCCGACCGGCGTCCCGCAGGACGCCGAGGCGGCGCAGGCCGCACAGGACGTCCCCGTCCCCGACGACGCGCACTTCGCCGCCGCGGAGGCGGCACCCGCGCTCGCGCCCACCACACCACCTGCCGTGCCTGCCGGGGAGACGGTGGACGTGCCCGGTGACGGGTTCCCCGAAGCCGCCTACTCCCCGGAAGCCGCCGAACCGGCGGACGACTCGGTGACTCTCGACGCGGACGCCCCCGCCGAGGCGATCCCCGAGGAGATCCCCGAGCCGACCCCCCTGCACGCGGAACCCGAGCACACGGCACCGTCCCACGAGACGGTCACGGAGGCGGAGCCGGTCCTCGCGGCCGTCCCCGCCGCTGTCGCCGACGCACAGCACGCCGCGAGCGCCCAGCCGGAACAGGGCCCCCAACTCGTCGCGGCGGCCCACCCGGTGCAGGGCCATCACCCCGGCCCGGACGCCACCCCGCAGGCCGTGCACGCCGAGGCTCCGCCCGCCGCGACCGGCCCCGCCCTCACCTTCATCGCCCCGCAGACCCACGCGGCCGAGGCCCCCGCGCCGCCCCTGCCTCCGGAGGCACTCGTCACCCCGGGCGCCGCCCCCCGATTCACGGAGCCGGCTCCGCAGGCCGAGGCACTCCAGCCGCCGGTCCAGCTCGCGTACACCGCACTCCCGCACGAAAACCAGGACCAGGACGTGGACCAGGACGTGGACCAGGAGCTGGTTGAGGTCGAGAACGCCGTCGCCGCGCCGCAGGACCGGGCCGCTCCCGAAGCCCCGGACACCCTCGCGCCCGCAGCGCCGTCCCACACCCCCGAACACGCGGGCGCACCCGCCGAGTTCGCGGACCCCGTGGTCAGCGTCCCCGAGGAACTGCCCGCGGAAGCGATCGCCCCCGCGGCCGTCGACCCGGGTCCGGGCCACGCCTACGGCGAGAGCGACGCCCCCCTTCCCGCCACCGCCCCCCTCCCGGCCGCCGTCCCCCTGGAGCCCGACCCGAGCGGACCGCTGGGCGAGTTCGTGCCGGTCGAGGGTTCCGTGCCGACCGCACCCCATCTCGCACCGACCCCGCCGCAGCCGCTCGTCCTCCCCGTGGAGGAGGAGCAACCCGTGGCCGCGGTGCCGGCTCCCCGCGAGGCCGACCCCGTCCCCGCGCCGGAGCCGGAGCACGACCCCGAACTCGTACAGCATGCGGACGACCTGGACACCCGGGCCGCCGACCAGGAAGAGAGCACGGCCGCGGTGGAAAACGTACGACAGTCCACAGGTCCGGCCGCGCCCGCCTACGACGACGCCGAGCGCGAGGCCGTGCTCAAGGTCATGCGTGAGCGCCGTGACATCCGCAACGGGTTCCGCGACGACCCGATCCCGCACGAGGTGCTGCTCCGCGTTCTGGAGGCGGCCCACACCGCCCCCTCCGTGGGGCACTCGCAGCCCTGGGACTTCGTCGTCATCCGGTCCGCCGAGACCAGGCGCGGCATGCACGAACTGGCCGTACGCCAGCGTGACGCCTACGCGAAGTCCCTGCCCAAGGGCCGGGCGAAGCAGTTCAAGGAACTGAAGATCGAGGCCATCCTCGACACTCCGGTGAACATCGTCGTCACCGCCGATCCCACCCGCGGCGGCCGTCACACGCTGGGCCGCCACACGCAGCCGCAGATGGCTCCGTACTCCTCCGCGCTCGCCGTCGAGAACCTCTGGCTCGCGGCCCGCGCCGAGGGCCTCGGCGTCGGCTGGGTCAGCTTCTTCGATGAGCGCGAGATGGTCCGCGCCCTCGGCCTGCCCGAGCACCTCGAAGTCGTCGCCTACCTCTGTGTCGGCTACGTCGACGAGTTCCCGGACGAGCCCGAGCTGATGCAGGCCGGCTGGTCCAAGCGCCGGCCGCTGTCCTGGGTCGTCCACGAGGAGACGTACGGCCGGCGCGCCCTGCCCGGCGAGGACCCGCACGACCTGCTCGGCGAGACCGTCGCGCAGATCCGCCCGCTGGACGCCAAGGCGCTCGGCGAGGCGTGGGACCGGCAGAAGCGCATGACGAAGCCGGCCGGCGCGCTCGGCATGCTGGAGATCATCTCCGCGCAGTTGTCCGGACTGTCCCGCCAGTGCCCGCCGCCGATCCCGGAGCCCGCCGCCGTCGCGATCTTCGCCGGCGACCACGGCGTGCACGCCCAGGGCGTCACCCCCTGGCCGCAGGAGGTCACGGCGCAGATGGTGGCCAACTTCCTCGGCGGGGGAGCGGTCTGCAACGCCTTCGCGACCCAGGTGGGCGCCGAGGTCTGCGTCATCGACGTGGGCGTCGCGGCCGACCTCCCGGCCACCCCGGGCCTGCTGCCGCGCAAGATCCGCGCGGGCACGTCCGACATGACCACCGGCCCCGCGATGACCCGCGAGGAGGCCAAGCAGGCCATCGAGGTCGGCATCGAGACGGCCCGCGACCTGGTGGCGGCCGGCAACAAGGCCCTGCTCACGGGTGAGATGGGCATCGCGAACACGACCGCGTCCGCGGCCCTGATCTCGGTCTTCACGGACACCGACCCCGCCGAGGTGACGGGACGCGGTACCGGAATCAACGACGAGACCCTCGCCCGCAAGACGGAGGTCGTCCGCCGGGCGATCGAACTCCACCAGCCCGACCCGGCCGACCCCATCGGTGTCCTCGCCGCGATCGGCGGCTTCGAGCACGCGGCGATCGTGGGCCTGCTCCTCGGCGGTGCCTCCCTGCGCACGCCGGTGATCCTGGACGGGGTCAGCGCCGGCGCCGCCGCGCTGGTCGCCCGCGCGATCGCCCCCGAGGTCCTGGCCGCCTGCATCGCGGGCCACCGCAGCGCCGAGCCCGGCCATGTCGCCGCCCTCAACAAGCTGGGCCTGCGCCCGCTGGTCGACCTCGACCTCCGCCTCGGCGAGGGCACGGGCGCGCTGTTGGCGCTGCCGCTGGTGCAGAGCACGGCGCGGGCGATGCACGAGGTGGCGACGTTCGACTCGGCGGGGGTGACCGAGAAGTAGGCGCGGGCGTGGGCGCCAGGGGCTCCGGGGCGACGAACCCGGTGCCCCGTGCGTCAGCGCGCCGCAGTGGCGCACGGCCGCTCGGTGGCCGCCTGCCGCGGGTGGTGGACAGGAGTTCCGCCCGGTGCACGGGGCGGGCCCGACCCGCCCACGCCCCGCGCCCGGCTCGTGCGCACTGCCCAGCCACTGGACCACCTGAGCCGCCGGCGCCCACCGCCCCGTAAAATCCGCACGTCAGGGCCACCGCACTGCCGTAAAGAGGAGCCGTACCCTCATGGCCGAAAACCCCGCCTACCCCGTAGGCCTCCGCCTCACCGGCCGCAGGGTCGTCGTCCTCGGCGGCGGTCAGGTCGCCCAGCGCCGGCTCCCGGCCCTGATCGCGGCAGGCGCCGACGTCCGCCTCGTGTCCCCCGAGGCGACCCCCTCGGTCGAAGCGATGGCGGACGCCGGCGAGATCACCTGGACGAGGCGCGCCTACGCCGACGGCGACCTCGCCGACACCTGGTACGCGCTGATCGCGACCAGCGACCCGGAAGCGAACACACGCGCCTCCGCCGAGGCGGAGGCGCGTCGCGTCTGGTGCGTCCGCTCCGACGACGCCGACGCGGCCACGGCGTGGACCCCGGCCACCGGCCACAGCGAGGGCGTCACGGTCGCGGTCCTCACCACCAGCGCCAAGGGCCGCGACCCCCGCCACACCGCCGCCATCCGGGACGCCGTGGTCGAGGGCCTGCGCGACGGCACCCTCGTCGCCCCCCACCACCGCACCCGCACTCCGGGCGTCGCGCTGGTCGGCGGTGGCCCCGGCGACCCGGACCTGATCACGGTGCGCGGCCGGCGTCTGCTCGCCGAGGCCGACGTCGTCATCGCGGACCGCCTCGGACCCCGCGACCTGCTGGCGGAACTGCCGCCGCACGTCGAGGTGATCGACGCGGCGAAGATCCCGTACGGCCGCTACATGGCCCAGGAGGCCATCAACAACGCCCTGATCGAGCACGCCAGACAGGGCAAGTCGGTCGTACGGCTCAAGGGGGGCGACCCCTTCGTCTTCGGCCGCGGCATGGAGGAGGCCCAGGCGCTCGCCGAGGCCGGCATCCCGTGCACCGTGGTGCCCGGCATCTCGAGTTCGATCTCGGTGCCGGGCGTGGCGGGCATCCCGGTCACCCACCGCGGGGTCGCACACGAGTTCACGGTGGTCAGCGGTCATGTCGCCCCTGACGACGAGCGCTCGTTGGCCGACTGGCCGTCCCTCGCGAAGCTGACCGGCACGCTCGTGATCCTCATGGGCGTCGACAAGATCGGCAAGATCGCCGAGACCCTGGTCGCCCACGGCAAGTCCCCCGAGACCCCGGTCGCCCTGGTCCAGGAGGGCACGACGGCCGCGCAGCGCCGGGTCGACGCCACCCTCGCCACGGTCGCCGAGACGGTACGGACGCAGGAGGTCAGGTCCCCGGCGGTGATCGTCGTGGGTGAGGTCGTGAACGTGGGTGTCGGGAGCCTGGTGCGCCCGGCCGAGTAACCCCGGGTAACACAACCTGCTCCCAGCCGTTGGCACCGCACCGAGGACAAGGCAGTATCACCCTGTGGCCGATCTCATCACCGTTGAGGACCCCGACGACCCGCGCCTGCGCGACTACACGGGCCTGACCGACGTCGAGTTGCGCCGCAAGCGCGAACCCGCCGAGGGCCTGTTCATCGCCGAGGGTGAGAAGGTCATCCGCCGGGCCAAGGACGCCGGCTACGAGATGCGTTCGATGCTGCTGTCCGCCAAGTGGGTCGACGTCATGCGCGACGTCATCGACGAACTGCCCGCCCCGGTGTACGCCGTCGGCCCGGAACTCGCCGAGCGGGTCACCGGCTACCACGTGCACCGTGGCGCCCTCGCCTCCATGCAGCGCAAACCGCTCCCGACGGCCGCCGAACTCCTCCAGACGGCCCGCCGGGTCGTGATCATGGAGTCGGTCAACGACCACACCAACATCGGCGCGATCTTCCGCTCGGCCGCCGCCCTCGGCATGGACGCGGTCCTGCTCTCCCCGGACTGCGCCGACCCGCTCTACCGCCGCAGCGTCAAGGTCTCGATGGGCGCGGTCTTCTCCGTGCCGTACGCGCGACTGGACACCTGGCCCAAGGGCCTGGAGTCGGTCCGCGAGGCCGGCTTCACCCTGCTCGCCCTCACCCCCGACGAAAAGGCCCGGCCCCTCGACGAGGCCGCCCCGCACACGATGGACCGGGTGGGCCTGATGCTCGGCGCCGAGGGCGACGGCCTCTCCACCCAGGCCCTGGTGGCCGCCGACGAATGGGTCCGCATCCCCATGTCCCACGGCGTCGACTCCCTCAACGTGGGCGCGGCGGCAGCGGTCGCCTTCTACGCGGTGGCCACGGGCGGACCACGGAACTAGCCCCCTGCCTCTCCCGCTCGACGGGCGAAGCCCGGCGCACCCTCTCGCTCCACCGCGCGAAGAACTCGGGTGCGTCCAGTACGAGAGCTCCAGCCGGCCCGCCGAGAGCGGGCACCGGACGCCGCGCCTCGACGGGCAGACGGTGTCCGGCACCGGCGCGCGTCCGTGCCCCGTGTCGTCCGGCGCGGACCCTGGAAGCGGTGCACGCCGACGCGAACCGCCCGAACGTCAGCCGTTCGCCGGATGCCCCTCGGCGATGCCGGGATCGGGCAGTCGTCCGTCCGTCTGCTCCTGCTGCTTCCGTACGACGTCGCCCCCGCCGCCCATCCCGCGTGACGGCCCCTGGCAGCCCTGCGCCGCCGCGATGCCGAGCGCCACGAGCAGGGTCACCACGACGAACACGAACAGCCGTTGGCGCAGCAGCCGCGGATTGGCGGGACGCCGTCCCGTACCGGTGTTCCTGGCCGACGGCCGACCGGTACCGCTGCGCGGCGCGGGCCGACTCCCGCTGCCGGAACGGGTCGTGTTCCGCGAGGCGGGCGTGGGCCGGGTCCCGGACCGGGGCGACGTACCACCGGCACGCGAAGCGCTGCCGCCACGCGAGGGAGCGGGGCCGCGGGACGGGGGCACGGCACCGCGGGCCGACGGAGGAGTCCCCGGACCACCCTGTCCCTGCGAGCGACGCTGCGGTGCCCGGTCCGGATAGGTGTCGGCAAGCCGCCCGGCTGCCCGGTCCGCGTCCCCGGCACGGGGCGCGGGCGGCCGCCCGTCGGCCAGACCCTGGGCCTCGCGGGCCGCGATCTCCTTGAGGCGCAGTGACAGCTGCAGGGTGCTCGGCCGCTCCTCGGGGTCCTTCGCCAGACAGGCCCGGACGAGCGGGGCCAGCGCGTCCGGCACACCGTGCAGCTGCGCCTCCTCGTGCACCACCCGGTACAGCATCACCTCGGAACTGCCGTGCCCGAAGGGTGAGTCCGCCATCGACGAGTACGCCAGGGTCGCCCCGAGCGAGAACACGTCCGTGGCCGGGGTGACGGCGGCGCCGCGCACCTGCTCCGGCGCCAGGAAGCCCGGCGAGCCGACCGCCGTCCCGACGTGCGTGAGCGTCGAGGCGCCCGTCGCCCAGGCGATCCCGAAGTCGATGATCCGCGGACCCTTGGGGGAGAGCAGGATGTTCGAGGGCTTCAGGTCCCGGTGCACGACCCCGGCCTCGTGAACCGCGACCAGTCCCTCCGACAGCGCGGCCCCGATGGCGGCGACCTCGGCCGCCCCCAGCGGACCCTGGTCGGCCACCTTGTCGTGCAGGGACGGCCCGGGTACGTACTGCGTGGCGAACCACGGCCGCTCCGCGTCGAGATCCGCCGCGACCAGCCGTGCCGTGCACCCGCCGCGAATCCGCCGCGCCGCCGAGACCTCACGCGCGAACCGCGACCGGAACTCCTGGTCCTCCGCCAGGTCCGGCCGGATGACCTTCAGCGCGACCCGCTGTCCCTTGCGGTCGGAGCCGAGGTAGACGACGCCCATTCCGCCCGCGCCGAGCCGTCTGTGAAGCCTGAACGAGCCGACGACGCGCGGGTCCTCGCGCCTCAGGCGCATCATCGCCATGTCCATCCCCGCTGCCCGGTCCGTGTGACGTGCCACAGCTTACGTTTCCACGGCCGCCCGCGCGCAGAGGCCGCGCCCTCTCGACCCGATGGATTGTCAGTGCCGGGTGGGAGAATTGAAGAGTGGTCAGGGAGCCCGTGAACAGGCCTGCTTTGGCCGGTCGGTGACCCCAACCACCCGTCGCAGAAGGGGGATTGTGCCCGTGAAGGGTGACCGCGTGGAAATAGTCGTGGACGCTGGAGACACGACGCGCACGTACGAGGTGGTGGCGAGCCGGGCGGGCCGCCGGGTGGAGACGGCGGTACGCCGGGGTGTGGTGGAAGTGAGCGAAGTCACCCGCAACGGCTCTGTGGTGCGTACGGCCCGTTTCATGGCGAACCGGGTCCTCGCGCTGGTCGAGCAGCCGGTGCCGCGGGAGGACAGCTCGGAAACATAGGGGCACACCGGGCAGCCCCTCCGGGAAGACCCTGAGACCTGGGTCCCCGTCTCCACCCAGGGGAGTACTCCGCAGGTCATGGGTCATCCTCCGGGAGGCCCGGCAATCGGTACGAGGGCATGACGTGCGCCGGGCGCCGGACGCCTAGATTTGAGGTCAAGCGGCGGGTGCAGCACTCGTCCCCCGAGGTCAGACACCCGCCGCTGCCAACCACAACGGAGAACGGTCAGGAGAGGGACCATGGCCCTTACGGCACCGCGGACACTGGTTCGCACACAGGGACGCAAGGCGTACAGCACCGCGTTCCGCACCCGCCGTCAGGGCCGCCGCCACCCCTTGGTGGCGACACTCATGGCCCTTCCCCTGGCCGCACTGCTCCTGCTCGTCTTCGACGGCTGGGAGACAGTGGCCACACAGGCGTCGTCCGTGGGCGTGATGCTGGGGCGCTGAGCGGCGACCCCAGGCCCGGAAGAGCGGTCCGGGCGGGGACATCCACCCATGAAACCCCGTGGGGACGGGGGTGCGGCGGACGGCAAAAAATGCCGGCGCAGCTGGGGAGCTGCGCCGGCATTGCCATGCCCGAATCCCCCGGACCACGCCGCCGGCGGCCTGCGCCACGGGGCCAGCCGCGGTTCCGCCCCCACCAGTCACCCAGCTGCGGGCATGCGTGCCGCCTGGGGCGGCACGGGTGGGCGCAGGCGGCGCCTCGCAAGCGCCGAGCCGCGCGACCCACCGGCCTCACCACCAGCGCCGCCCACTCCGCGACGAACCCACCGGGCACCCCCCGCCTCGCATCGGTGCCGCCCACCTCGAGGAGGCCAGCACCCGGCATCAGTGCCGCCCACCTCTCAGAGGCCAGCACCCGGCATCGGTGCCGCCCACCTCGCGGAGGCCGGCACCCGGCATCAGTGCCGCCCACCTCTCAGAGGCCGGCCCCCGGCATCAGTGCCGCCTACTCAACTTGCCGTCCCCTCAACCCCGCACGCCCACCACCACCCGCCCGCAGGGACACCCGACCCCCACCCCCCGTCGAACAATCTGCGTACCCTCGCGAGCAGACCCGCACCCCAGGGAGCCCCGTGACCGCCGACCCCCTGCTCTCCGCGCTCGCCTCCCGAGCCCGAGTCCAGGCCCATGCACGTACGACGGCCTGCCGCTGCGGAGTGAGCGCCACCCTCGCCGACCGCCCCGACGGCACCGTCGTCCGCCACGCCGACACCGTCGCCAAGGCCCACGCCCCGGCCACACCGCTCCCCGAGCTCACCCTCCGCCTCACCGCCGCCGCCCGCCTCCCCGGCATCCTCCTGCCCCCGCTCGGCCCGACGCCGGTCGAGCTGCACGGCCGGCCCGTGACGTTCTGGCCGTACGGCATCCCCGTGGATCCGCAAGATCCGGACGCCGCGCCCTGGGAGGAGGCCGCCACCCTCCTCGCCCGCCTGCACCGCACCCCCGCCCCGGTCGCCGGCCTGCCGCCCATGCGAGGTCCGGCCAAGGCGGCCCGCGCCGTCTCCCGCCTCCGCACGACGGCGGCCGGTCACCCCGCCACCGCTCCCGTCCTGCGCGCCTGGGCCACGCTCCCTGCCTGGGCCCGCGCCGAGACCCCCATGCCGGACACCACCACCCTCTGCCACGGCGACCTCCACCTCGGTCAGCTGGTCCGCCACCCCGCCCCCGACGGCGCCTGGCTGCTCATCGACGTCGACGACCTCGGCCACGGGGTGGCCGCCTGGGATCTGGCCCGCCCGGCGGCCTGGTACGCCTGCGGCCTGCTGCCACCCGACGAGTGGGCCCGTTTCCTGACCGCCTACCGGGCGGCGCGCGGTCCTGCGGTCCCGGCCGACAGCGACCCCTGGCCCGCCCTGGACGTCCCCGCCCGCGCCCTCAGCGTGCAGACCGCGGCCCGGGCCGTAGCCAAGGCCGTCGAAGAGGGCCGCTCCCTGGACGAGGTGGAGGACGCGGTCGTCGACGCGTGTGACCGAATGGGCCGGGTCCCGCCGGAGTTGGCCGACGGCCCCGCGAAGTAGGGTGCAACCGATCGCAGCCGGACAGTGTCTGTCCTGGCGAAACACGAAGCAGGACCTACCGGCGAGGAGTTGAGCCGACCATGCAGTGTCCCAAGTGCCATGCGCCGATGCACACGTACAACCGCAACGGCGTCCAGATCGAGCAGTGCAGCGGCTGCCGCGGCATCTTTCTCGACTACGGCGAGCTGGAGTCGCTGACCCGCCTGGAGTCCCAGTGGTCGCAGCCCGCCCCGCCGCCCCCGGGTGCCCCGCAGGCCTACCCGGCCCCTCAGGCCCCTGCCTGGGGCGCACAGCACGGCGGCGGCCACTACGGCGGTCACGGTCACGGAGGCCACCACCGGCAGAAGAGCTTCGGCCGCATGCTGTTCTCCAGCTGACAGTCGACAGCCGACCGGCACACGACGAATCCCCCGGCCGTGGAGACGGCCGGGGGATTCGGCTGGTGCGCGATACTGGGATTGAACCAGTGACCTCTTCCGTGTCAGGGAAGCGCTCTCCCGCTGAGCTAATCGCGCGGGGGGACTGCAGGTCGTGCGTACTGCGTGCGCGATACTGGGATTGAACCAGTGACCTCTTCCGTGTCAGGGAAGCGCTCTCCCGCTGAGCTAATCGCGCGGGGGTCGAAGCCTTGCGGCTCCGGAAGCCCGAGGGCTCCGGTGGACGATACTGGGATTGAACCAGTGACCTCTTCCGTGTCAGGGAAGCGCTCTCCCGCTGAGCTAATCGTCCTTGGAGGTGGAGACGGGATTTGAACCCGTGTAGACGGCTTTGCAGGCCGTTGCCTCGCCTCTCGGCCACTCCACCAGGAGTGCGGGGGTCGGGATGATCCCCTCTTCCTGCGAGCGGACGACCAGGTTCGAACTGGCGACCTCAACCTTGGCAAGGTTGCGCTCTACCAACTGAGCTACGTCCGCGTGCCGTTTCCGCTCCGCTTGCGCGGCGCGGCGACGTGTTGAACTCTAGCGGATTCCCCGGCCAGTACAAAAACGCGTTTGTGCAGCGTGCTGCCCTGCACCTGGCCGCGCACATGGTCGGGGTTCCGGGAAGGTCATGGTCAGGCCACATGCCGGACGCCCGCCATAGACTCGACGTGTGCTTCGCCTCCCTCCTCTCGCCCGTTTCGGCGACCGTGTCGCCACGGGTCTCCTCGACGTCACCAGTGATCCGGCGGCCCTCGACTCCGCCGGCTTCTGGGCCGTCTGCGCGGACTTCGAGGGCGGTCTGACCTGCGCCCGCTTCGAGGACGTACGCCGTGAGCCGGTGCCCGCCCCCGCGCCGGGCGCATGGCGCGGACCCGCGGCCGGTGACTGGACGTCATCTCTCGACCGCGACGCGTACACGGCGGGCGTACGACGGATCCGTGAGTACATCGCGGTCGGCGAGGTCTACCAGGCGAACCTCTGCCGGGTGCTGTCCGCGCCCGTGGCTCCCGACGCCGACGTGGACGCGCTGACGGCGCTGCTGGCGCGCGGCAACCCGGCACCGTACGCAGGAACGATCCGGCTGCCCGGGCACGGCCTCGAGGTGGCCACCGCCTCCCCCGAACTCTTCCTGCGCCGGGCCGGCCGCACCGTCGAGTCCGGGCCGATCAAGGGCACCGGGCGGACCGAGGCGGATCTCCTGGAGAAGGACTTCGCCGAGAACGTGATGATCGTGGACCTGGTCCGCAACGACATCGGCCGGATCTGCGCGACCGGCAGCGTCACCGTGCCCGACCTGTGCGTGCCCGAGAAGCACCCGGGCCTGGTGCACCTGGTGTCCACGGTCCGGGGCGAGCTCGGCGAGGACGCCGGCTGGGCCGAGCTGCTCGGTGCCGCCTTCCCGCCCGGGTCGGTCACCGGAGCGCCCAAGTCCAGCGCCCTGCGGATCATCGCGGAGTTGGAGACGGCGGCCCGGGGCCCGTACTGCGGCGGCGTCGGCTGGGTCGACGCGGACCGGGGGACGGGCGAGCTGGCCGTCGGCATCCGCACCTTCTGGATCGACCGCGCGGACGGTGTGCTGCGGTTCGGCACCGGCGCCGGCATCACCTGGGGCTCCGACCCCGAGAGGGAATGGCGGGAGACCGAGCTGAAGGCGTCCCGGCTGCTCGCGATAGCGTCGGGAACGTACGAGGTGAGTATGGAGGAACTGACGTGAAGCTTTGGCTCGACGGCGGGTTGCAGGACAACGAGTCCGCCCGCGTCTCCGTGTTCGACCACGGGCTGACCGTGGGCGACGGCATCTTCGAGACCGTGAAGACGGTGGACGGACGGCCGTTCGCGCTCACCCGCCACCTCGACCGGCTGACCCGGTCCGCCCGTGGCCTCGGCCTGCCCGACCCCGACCTCGACGAGGTCCGCCGCGCCTGCGCCGCCGTCATCGAGGCCAACCCGATGCCGCTGGGCCGGCTGCGCATCACCTACACCGGCGGCCACGGCCCGCTCGGTTCCGACCGCGGCGAACACGGCACCACGCTCGTCGTCGCCCTTGGCGAGACCGGCCGCCGCGCCGACTCCACGGCCGTGATCACCGTCCCGTGGACCCGCAACGAACGCGGCGCGCTCACCGGCCTGAAGACGACCTCGTACGCCGAGAACGTCGTCGCCCTCGCCCGGGCCCGCGAACAGGGCGCCTCGGAGGCGCTGTTCGCCAACACCGCCGGCCGGCTCTGTGAGGGCACTGGATCCAACGTCTTCGTCGTCCTCGACGGCGAGATCCACACTCCGCCGCTCGCCTCCGGCTGCCTCGCGGGCATCACCCGCGCCCTGACCGTCGAATGGACCGGCGCCAAGGAGACCGACCTGCCGCTGGACGTCCTGGAGCGGGCCGAGGAGATCTTCCTGACCTCCACCCTGCGGGACGTGCAGGCCGTGCACCGCGTCGACGGCCGCGAACTCACCGGCACGCCGGGACCGGTGACGGCCAAGGCGATGCGTGTCTTCGACGAGCGGGCCGGCGACGACCTCGACCCCTGATCCCTGACCACGGAGCCATGGTCCCGCGGTTCTCACCGATATTCGGCTGCCCCGGTGCTCCTTGCCGGGTAGAACTCCTCTGATGACCACGACCCTGCGGCCGACCGAGCCGCTTCAGCACGCTGCCGACGGGACGCGTTCGCGCCGCTACCAGGTATGCGTGAACAGCCGTTCCGTCGGCGCGATACACCTCGGCACCAGCCCCGCCTTCGGTGCCACGGTGGTCCGGATCCTGGACCTGCGCATCGACGAGCCGGACCGCAGGCGCGGCCGGGGCACGGTGGCGGCGCTCGCCGCGGAGGAGGTGGCCCGCGGCTGGGGCGGCCGGCGGATCGAGGCGTCGGTGCCCGCCGATTCCGCGGCGGCAGTGCGGATGGCGACGTCCCTCGGGTACGTCCTGCGCAACCGCACGATGGAGAAGCCCCTCGGCGAGAGCCCGCCCGAGCTGCCGGCCGGCAGCCGGGGCCGCCCGATGACCCCGGCCGAGTTCGACGTCTGGCGGGAACACGAGACGGAGGCCTACGCGCGGGACTGGATCGAGCGTGGTGTGCCCGAGGCGCAGGCCCGGGCCAAGGCCGAGAAGGACCAGGCCACCCTGTTGCCCGACGGCCTGGCCACCGAGGGCGTGCTGCTGAGCGTCCTGGAACACGAGGGAACGCCGGTCGGCACACTCTGGTCGGGTTCGCTCGACGGCCGGGCCTTCGTCTACGACGTCGAGACCGACCCGCGGTACCGGGGCCGGGGTCATGGCAGGACGCTGATGCTCCTGGCGGAGGCGCAGGCCGTCGAGGCCGGGTGGCCCGTCATCCGCCTGAACGTCTTCGCCGGCAACCCTCCCGCCGAACGGCTCTACGAGTCACTCGGCTACGTGACGACCGCCCGCCACGTCTACAAGGAACTCGTCTGAGACGCTGCCGCCCCAGGGGTCACGCGCCCTCGGCCAGCAACCGGTCCGCGATCTCCTCGACCCGCTCGCGCAGCCCTTCCTGGCTTTTGCCGCCGTCCAGGCGCTCGCCGCCGATGACATAGGTGGGGGTGCCGGTCACGCCGATCGCCTTGCCCTCGGCCTGGTCGGCGTCCACGATCAGGATGTGCCGGCCGTCGATCAGCGCGGTGTCGAACTCCTCGGCGTCCAGACCGAGTTCACGGGCCACCTCGACGAGGAACGGTTCGCCCTCGCGGTCCAGCTCCGCCACCCGGCCGAGCACGGCCTCGACGTACGGCCAGGCCTGCCCCTGCTCCGCGGCCTCCTCGGCCGCCTGCGCGGCGGCGAACGCGTGCTTGTGCTTCTCCAGCGGGAAGTGGCGCAGCCGCACCTCCAGCCGGTCGCCGTACCGGGCGCGCAGGGCGCGGAGGTCGTCCAGGGCGCTGCCGCAGTCCGGGCACTGCAGTTCGCACCAGACGTCCAGGACGGGGGCGGCGGGCCGGGCGGGGGAGGAGTCGCTCATAGGCCCAGTCTTCCAGCCCCGACCCGGACACCCCAACCGGATACCGGACGCTTGCCACGCCGCCCGGGCTCACGTAGCGCGGTCCGACCGCCAGCGGGCGTGCGATGACGCCACCGACCGCCCCATGGCCGTCCGACCCACAGGGCCTGGATCGCACGACTCACGGGGTCTGTAGCCATAAGGCCCGCGGGGCCTGTGGACGTATGAGTCACGGGGCCTGTGGCCGTACGAGTCACGGGGCCTGTGGCCGTACGAGTCACGGGGCCTGTGGCCGTACGACCCGCGAGGCCTGCGGGCCGTACGGCCCGCAGGCCTCGGGCGGCGCGACAGGCCAGGGCACGGCGGGGCGTCGCGCAAGGCTGCGCCGGTGGCACCAGCCGGGCGCGCGGCGGTGCGACCGCAGAGCCGGGGGCCCCGACACCGATCAGGCCCATGGCCGTACGCCCCACGGGCCCTGGCCGTAGCACCCGAGGGCCCGTGCCCGTACGACCCGCACGGCTCGGGGTGGCGCGACCGGCCAGGGGCGCGAAGCGCGACGTCATCCGGAATCCGACCCGGACCGAGGCCGTACGGCTCGACCGACACCTGCGGAGGAGTCGACCCGGAGATGTCCCTGATGTCCGGCCGGAGCATGGCCCGGCGGGGCCCGGACGGTGCAGGATGGAAGGGACGAAGTGCCCTGCCCGAGCGAGCCCTGCCTGGAGGACCGGATGATTGCCGAGACCGTCTGTTCCGCCGCGTCCGCAGCCGGCCTGGGCATCGCGGTGGTGACGGCGTACCGCAAGCGCTTCCTGGCGGCCGCCCGCATCGCCGCCTACTCCCTCGTTCCCGTCGCCCTGGTGATGACCGGGATCGTCGGCTGGGCCGCCGACACCGCGTTCAGCCCGACGGCCTGGGCCGGCTTCATCCTGCTCGGCGGAGCCTGGGCCCTGTTCGCGACCACCCGTGCCGTGGAGCGCCGCCGCGGCGGCAGCCGTACGGAGCGCAAGGAGGCCCGGGCGGCACAGCGCGATGCGGTGGCTCCCGCCGCCTCGGCGCCTTCCCTGAGCCCGGGCAGCCGCCCGGCGGCCCGGCCCGCGGCCACGCCCCGTGCCTCGTCGGGGGACGACTTCAGCGACATCGAGGCCATCCTCAAGAAGCACGGCATATGAGGGCCGCCCGACGGGCGGAAACGACACAGCGGGTCGGCGCGCGCCCGTAAACGATCACGACCTGAACCGAAAGTCACGAATACAGCGAACTCCCGTACGTCCCTGGCGTGTTGATCGCCCAGGGCATGCCGACTGCGTCATCATCGCCGCGAGATGCTGGACACGACACAGAGCGACGCCGCGCCGCCGCAGGACGAGCCGCGCGGGTGTCTCTTCGCCCTTTCCCAGCCACCGCTGATGATCTTTCTTGCGGTGATCGGGTGTCTGCTGCTCATGGCCTCGTTGCACGACCTGCTGATGCTGTGAGCCGTACCCGTGGTTCCCGGCGTCACCCGCCGGGGGCCACGACCTCAGCGATCTTTCCCGGGTCTCAGCCCGCGGCCTCCTTGCGCCGGGCCCGGTACGCGGCCACGTGCAGGCGGTTTCCACAGGTGCGGCTGTCGCAGTAGCGCCGCGATCGATTGCGGGACAGGTCGACGAAGGCGCGTCGGCAGTCGGGAGCCTCGCAGCGCCGGAGCCGCTCCTGTTCGCCGGCCACGACGAAGAACGCCAGTGCCATGCCGCAGTCGGCCGCCAGATGGTCGGCGACCGAGGCGCCGGGTGCGAAGTAGTGCACGTGCCAGTCGTAGCCGTCGTGGTTCGTGAGCCGGGGGGTGGTGCCCGCGGTGGCGACCAGCTCGTTGATCAGCCCGGCGGCGACCCGGGCGTCGGAGGCCGCGAAGACCCCGGCGAACCGCCCGCGAATCCTGCGCACCGCGGAGAGGTCGAAATCCGAGAGCATCGTGACATCGCTGATGTCGTGGTTTCGTACGAAATCCTCTAGGGCGGCCACGTCCGGCAACGCGTCCGGCGTCGCGTCGTCCTCCGGCGCGGTGTTCACCAGATCCACCACGGTGTCGAGGGCGCACCGGGTGTCGTGGGTGATCAGCACGTTTCGCTCCCTGGCCTGGGGGACGGGCGGGCGCCCGCCGATGCTGGCCGATCGTAGTGGCTTCCGGACCGCCGACAACCGGCTCGCCCGCACAGCCTCCTACGTCTGCCGATAACAACGCCACCCGCGAGGCGGGGGTTCCCGTTCCGGCGCGCCGGAACGGCACCCCTCGGCCCACGCCCTGAACCGGGCCCCCGCGGCCGCCCGGAACGCGACCGGCGCCGCCCCGTGGAGTGGTTCCACGGTGACGGCGCCGGGCGCGTGCCCTATGCGGTTGTCTAGGCCCGAGCCGTCTCCCCGAGTGGACGGCGCCGGGCGGCTCTGTGGCGGCCTCGCCTAACTCTCCGCCAGGATGTGTGAGAGTTCCTGGTCGAGATCGAAGTGCCGGTGTTCCGTGCCGGGTGGCACGGCCGCGTCCGTCCGCTTCAGGAAGGACTCCAGGGCCCGCGCCGGGGCTTCGAGCAGGGCCTCGCCCTCGGGCGAGCTCAGGGCGATGCATACGACGCCCTGACCATGACTGCGCGACGGCCAGACACGGACGTCGCCGGTACCGGTGGGCCGGTGGAGGCCCTCCGCGAGGAGGTCGCGGGCGAACACCCACTCGACGGTTTCCTCGGCTCCGGTGTGGAAGGTGGCGTGCACGGCGTAGGGGTCGGCCGTGTCGTACCGCAGGCCTGCGGGGACAGGCAGGGAGGACTCGCTCGACACAACGAGGCGCAGGTGCAGCTCGCAGCTGACCGTGGTGTTCATAAGCGCCAGGGCCTTTCGCTCAGTGTGCGCTCGGGGATTCGCACGTCGGCGAAATCGACATGCCACCTACGGTGCCGTTGTAAACCCCTCTGGGTGTTTTGCGTGCGATTACGTAACTCTTCCGGCCGAGGGTACGTTTGCACGGTACGACCATTCCGGTGACCGGTTTCCGTCGGGTAGGGTTTGGCCGTATGAATACGGGGAGTGACGATCCGGGCGAGGTTGCCGTGGTGTCGGAGGAGACGAAGTCGGACGGGGCGAGGGACGAGCAGGGGCTCGGCTCCAAGGCGCCGGAATTCATCAAGGCCCGCCGGATGCTGCACGTCAGCTGGCAGGTCGGCGTCTTCGTCATCGGGCTCGCCGTGGTGGCCGCCGGCATCGTGATGCTGCCGTTGCCCGGCCCGGGCTGGGTGGTGATCTTCGGCGGCATGGCCATCTGGGCGACCGAGTTCGTGTGGGCCCAGCTGGTGCTGCGCTGGACCAAGCGCAAGGTCACCGAGGCGGCGCAGCGCGCACTCGACCCCAAGGTCCGCCGGCGCAACATCACCCTCACGGTGATCGGCCTGGTGATCGTGGCCGTACTCGTCGGGATCTACGTGTGGAAGTTCGGCTTCGAGATGCCCTGGAAGATCAGGCACCAGTGACCCGCGGCAGGGCGGCCGGGCCGGGTCGTCGCTGGTCACAGGCATCCCCTGACATGGGGTAATGTTCTTCCTGCGTCCGGGCGATTAGCTCAGTGGGAGAGCGCTTCGTTCACACCGAAGAGGTCACTGGTTCGAACCCAGTATCGCCCACCGGACACGACGGCCCGTCTGCGAGAGCAGGCGGGCCGTCGTCGTGTGTACGGACGGTGTGCGTGACGGCGGTCTTCGCCGGCGAGTGACGGGAGCGGGGTGGCGGGCCCCGCGCGGTGTGGGCGGAGCGCTCGCTCCCGGTGACGCGACCCGAGCCGAGAGGCCTCAGGTGTCCGAGGTTTTTCGGACGCGCGCCGGGACGGCGCCCCGCAATCGCTTTCCCCTTTAACGGGCCGCCCCACCCTCTGCCACCTGCGACATCGCCTCCGTCGTCGCCCGGTGCGGTCCGTCTCGACTCGCCAACAGGCCCGGCAGGGCCGCAAGAAAATCCTGTCCGAATCATTGACGCACTCCGGGGCCCTCCGTAGCTTGTGCCAGCAAGCGCTTACTTGAAACGATTCATGCAGGCGGCAACGACGCTGCGGGGAGGCTCCGACTGTGGGAACCAGCAGGAATGTTGAGAGGCGTACGATCTTGAAGGCGGCCGGTGCGACGGCGGCCACGCTGGGGCTGGCCGCGACCACCGGCTGCGGTGGCGACAGCGGTACGTCGGCCGACGGAACGGTGACGATCCGTTACTCCTGGTGGGGTGCCGACGAGCGGGCCAAGAAGATCAACCAATCCATCGCGCTCTTCGAGAAGAAGTATCCGAAGATCAAGGTGAAGACGGACTTCCAGGACTACGTGTCTTTCTGGGAGAAGTTCCAGACCCAGGCCGCCGGCGGAAATCCGCCGGACGTATTCCAGAACGCCGTTGGATTTCTTCGGAAGTACGACAAGCGCGGCATCCTGCTGGACCTCAAGTCCCAGATCGACGCGGGGAATCTGAGCCTGGACGACTTCCGCGAGGGTGTCACCACGGTCGGCGAGGTCGACGGCAAGCAGCTCGGCATCCCCGTCGGCTCCAACACCATGGCGCTGGTCATCGACAAGAAGGTCTTCGAGCAGGCGGGAGTCGACCCGCAGGCGGGCTGGACCTGGGACGAGTACTTCAAGGCCCTCAAGACGATCCACGACAAGACCAAGATCCCCGGGGACACCGGCTACTTCAGCATCATGTACCTGTACGACCTCTACCTCCGCCAGAACGGCAAGGCGTTCTTCGACAAGGACGGACTCGGGTTCGACCAGGCCGACCTGACGGAGTGGTGGACTGACGCGTACAACCGGGTCAAGGCCGGGATCATCACCTCTCCGAAGACCGTCGAGCAGGACAAGCCCAAGTCGTCGGTGACCGCCGCGCACGGTGCCTCCGAGTTCACCTGGGACAACTTCACGGTCCGCTACTCGGCGGAGGGCGACAGCACCTACGGTCTCGCCCCGATCCCCACCACGGACGGCAAGAACACCGGCCAGTACCTCGCCTCCCTGATGCTCAGCGGCTCGGCGCGGACCCAGCACCCCAAGGAAGTCGCCCAGTTCATCAACTTCATGGTCCACGACCCCGAGGTCGGAAAGATCATGGGCTACGACCGGGGCATCCTGGCCAGCACCGAGCAGTACGACGCGTACAAGCCGAGCGACGAGGTCGGCAAGGAGATCGCGCAGTACGAGGACGACACCGCGAAGGCGGGTGTTCTGGGGACGATCACCCCGCACCCGTCCGGCGCCGACACGGTCGAGGCCGCCTTCCTGCGCATCGGAGGCGACATGGCCCAGGGCAAGACCAAGGTCTCCGACGCGGTGAAGCAGTTCTTCTCCGAGTCCGAGGCCGCCTTCCAAGCCTGATGGGAACACCCGTGACGCTCGTCAAGGACTCTCCGCCCGACATCCGGAAGGTCCGTCCCGCCGCCCCCGCCGTCAGGCGGCGGGGGCGGCGGGAGAACCTCGCCGGCTATCTGTTCATGTCTCCCTGGATCGCGGGCTTCCTGCTCCTGACCGCGGGACCCATGGTCGCCTCGCTCTACTTCGCGTTCACCGACTACAACCTCTTCAACTCGCCGAAGTGGATCGGCTTCGGCAACTTCACCAAGATGTTCGACGATCCCCGGTGGCAGCGGTCGGTCGAGGTGACGGCCAAGTACGTCGTCATCGGTACCCCGCTGAAGCTGCTGCTCGCGCTCGGGGTCGCCCTGCTGCTCGCGCAGAGCCGACGCGGTCAGGCCTTCTACCGGGCCGCGTTCTACGCCCCCTCGCTGATCGGCGCCAGCGTCTCCGTCGGCTTCGTGTGGCGCGCGCTCTTCTCGGACGACGCCGTCGTGGACCGTACGCAGTCGTTCTTCGGCTTCGACGTGGGCGGCTGGGTCGGCAACCCCGACTGGATCCTCTACAGCCTGGTCGCGCTCACGGTGTGGCAGTTCGGCGCCCCGATGGTGATCTTCCTCGCGGGGCTGAAGCAGGTGCCGAGGGAGCTGTACGAGGCGGCCGCGATGGACGGTGCCGGACCCTTCCGGCGGTTCTGGAACATCACGCTTCCGATGATCTCCCCGGTGCTCTTCTTCAACGTGCTGCTGGAGACGATCCACTCGTTCCAGATCTTCGGCTCGGCGTACGTCGTCTCCAACGGCTACTGCGGACCGGCCGACGCCACGCTCGTCTACACCTGCTACCTGTACCAGCAGGGCTTCAAGAACGCCCAGATGGGCTTCGCCTCCGCCATGGCCTGGATGCTGCTGCTCGCCGTGGCACTGGTGACGGCGGTCCTCTTCTGGTCGCAGAAGAAGTGGGTGCACTACGAGGAGGCCGCCCGATGAGCACCACCACCTCCACCTCCACCTCCACCTCCGAGCCGCTCGGCCTCGGCCGCCGGCGGACCGGCTCGCTCGTCTGGCACGTCGGCGCCCTGCTCGTTCTCGCGGTCGTCCTCTACCCGGTCCTCTGGGTCGTCGGCGCCTCGTTCAAGCCCAGCAGGGACATCGTCAACAGCCTGGAGCTGTTCCCGGCCAGCCCCGTCCTCAGCAACTTCCGGGGCCTGGCCGACGGCATCGCCGACATCTCGATCCTGACGTTCTTCCAGAACTCCCTGTTCTACGCGCTCGGCGCCGTCGTCGGCATCCTCGTCTCCTGCTCGCTGACCGCGTACGCCTTCGCCCGGATCCGGTTCGCCGGGCGGAACCTGATGTTCGCGCTGATGATCGGCACGCTCCTGCTGCCGTACCACGTGCTGCTCATCCCGCAGTACGTGATGTTCCAGAAGATGGAGCTGATCAACACCTATGTGCCGCTGCTCCTCGGCAAGTACCTGGCGACGGAGGCCTTCTTCGTCTTCCTCATGGTGCAGTTCATGCGCAACCTGCCGCGGGAGCTCGACGAGGCCGCGCGGATCGACGGCTGCGGGCATCTGAGGATCTACTGGTCGATCGTGCTGCCGCTGTGCCGGCCCGCGCTCATCACCAGCGCGATCTTCACCTTCATCAACGCCTGGAACGACTTCATGGGTCCGCTGATCTACCTCAACGAGCCCGGCAAGTACACGGTCTCCCTCGGCATGATGATGTTCCGCGACTCCGACGGTGTCGCCGCCAACTACGGCGGACTGATCGCCATGTCCCTGGTCGCGCTGCTGCCCGTCCTGCTGTTCTTCCTCGCCTTCCAGCGGTACCTCATCGACGGCATGGCGACGTCCGGTCTGAAGGGCTGACCCGGCATGGCCCAAGCACGCGCGAAAGTGCGCGCCGAAGCACGCGCCCCGCGTGGGGAGTCCGTCCTCGCCGAGCGGTTCGCCCTGTTCGCCGAGTGTCTGCTCACCGGCGTGTGGATCGCGGTGGCCTCGGTCGGGGTGGTCACCTACCCGGCCGCGTTCGCCGCGGGCGCCCGGCACCTGCGCCGCCGCGCGGGCCACCGGGCCGGTGGCATGCGCGAGTTCGCCGCCGACTTCCGGTCGGCGGTGCGCGGCGGGTGGCTCGTCGGGCTCGCCGGCTGGGCCGCCGTGGCCGTGGCCTGGGTGGATGTCCAGGCCGTCCGGGCCGGCCTTCCCGGTGGGCCGCTGGTGGGGGCCGTGGGTCTCCTCGCGTTGATCGGCCTCGGCGTGGCCGGGCTGCGCGCGGCCGCCGTGTGGACGCCCGGCGCGGCCTGGCGCTCCCTGCTGGCGGACGCGGGCCGGCGGACCGTCCTCGACCCGGCCGGGTCCTTCCTGGTCGTCGGCGGACTGGTCGTCGTCACCTGCTCCGCCTGGTTCGTCGCGCCGCTCGCGGTGCCCGTCCTGGGCGCCGTCGCGGCGGCGGCCGTAGCCGTCGAGGAGCGCCACCGGCGCCGCTGACGGGCGGTGCCCTCGCACCAGGTCGGCGCACCGGGCGTCGCACCTCGGTCTGTCATGCCCCTGACCACCCGGGCGCTCGTCCCCATCTCTCGAACCCGAACCCCGCACGGAAAGGAAAGGCCATGTCCCCCATTCCCCGCAGGTCCCTCCTCAAGGCGGCCGCCGTCGCCGGAGCCGCCGCGCAGTTCAGCTGGGCGCTCGGCGCCAAGGAGGCGCAGGCCGCGCCCCGAGCCGAGAACGCCGACGCCGATCCCGTGCCCCTGGACTGGCTGGAGGCCGGCGGCCTCGGCGCCGCCCCCGGCTCCACCGTCGGTGTCCCCTGGCCGAAGGGCACGTACGAGGCGGACCAGACGTTCGCCGTGTCCGACGCGGACGGCAAGGCCGTGCCCGTGCAGTCCTGGCCGCTCGCCTACTGGCCGGACGGCTCCCTCAAGTGGACTGCCCACGCGGTCAGTTCGGGCTCCGGAAAGCTCACTCTCAGCGCCGGGGACGCGGCCGCGCCGGAGAAGAAGGTCACCGTGGTGAGGCGCGGCGGCACCATCGAGGTGTCGACCGGTGTCATCACCGCGAGCATCGGCACCTCGGGTGCGACCCTCATCAAGTCGGTGACCCGGGGCTCGACGGAGATCGCCAGGAACGGTCGTCTCGTGCTGATCCGCCAGCCGGAGATCGAGGACGAGGACCAGGGCGCGGTGAAGACCGAGCGCTTCGAGGGTGCCGTCTCCGAGGTCACCGTCGAGCAGAAGGGCCCGGTCCGCGCGGTCGTCCGCATCGACGGCAAGCACCGCAAGGGCAACCGGAGCTGGCTGCCGTTCTCCATCCGCCTGTACTTCTACGCGGGCGCCGACTCGTTTCGCATGGTGCACACCGTCACCTTCGACGGCACCCAGGAGCCCGGCAGGAGCAGCGGCGACTTCATCCGCGGTCTCGGCGTCCGCTTCACGGTGCCGATGCGGGACGCGGCGTACGACCGGCACATCCGCATCGGCGGCGAGGGCACCGGTCTGCTGCGGGAGGCGGTCAAGGGCATCACCGGTCTGCGCCGTGACCCGGGTGCCGCCGTGCAGGCGGCGCAGTACGCGGGCGAGAAGCTGCCCGACCCGGCCACCTGGGACCAGCGGGTGACGACCAGACTCCAGTACATCCCCGAGTGGGGCGACTACACCCTCTCGCAGCTCTCCGCCGACGGCTTCACACTGCGCAAGCGCACGAAGAAGGGGCACGGCTGGATCGGCGCCGGCGGCGGCGGGCGGGCCTCCGGATTCGGGTACGTGGGCGGCGCATCCGGCGGGCTCTCCTTCGGCCTGCGGGACTTCTGGGAGAAGTTCCCCGCCCAGCTCGACATCCGCGACGCCCAGACCGACGAGGCCGAGGTCACCCTCTGGCTCTGGTCCCCCGAGGCGCAGCCCATGGACCTGCGGTTCTACCACGACGGCATGGGCCAGGACACGTACGCCGAACAGCTCGAGGGCCTCAACATCACCTACGAGGACTACGAGCCGGAATTCGGCACCCCGTACGGCATCGCCCGCACCTCCGAACTCCTCTTCTGGGCCAACGAGTCCACCCCGAGCGCCGAGAGGCTCGCCCAACAGGTCCAAGCCGTAAGGGTGTTGCCGCAGCTGGCCGCCCCGCCCAGGCAGCTCATCAAGGCCAGGGTGCTCGGCCCCGGCCTCTACTCCGAGCCGGACCGCTCCACGCCCGCCAAGGCGAAGATCGAGGACCACCTCGACTTCCTCTTCACCTACTACAAGGACCAGGTCGAGCAACGCCGTTGGTACGGCTTCTGGGACTACGGCGACATCATGCACACGTACGACACCGCCCGGCACGTCTGGCGGTACGACATCGGCGGCTACGCCTGGGACAACTCCGAGCTGTCGCCCGACCTGTGGCTCTGGCTGGCGTACCTGAGGAGCGGCCGTGCCGACATCTTCCGCTTCGCGGAGGCGATGACCCGGCACACCGGCGAGGTCGACGTGTACCACCTGGGCAAATGGGCCGGTCTCGGTACCCGGCACGGCGTCCAGCACTACGCCGACAGCGCCAAGCAGCAGCGCATCGCCAACACCACCTACCGGCGCTACTACTACTTCCTCACCGGTGACGAGCGGGTCGGCGACCTCATGCACGCCAACGTCGACTCCGACGAGACCTTCCTCGTCCTCGACCCGATCCGCAAGATCCGCACCGAGCCGTACACGCCCGACCGGCACGCCCTGTCGGTCGGTTTCGGCACCGACTGGAGCGGCCTGGTGTCGGCCTGGCTGACCGAGTGGGAGCGCAAGGGCCCCAAGTGGGAGAAGGCCAAGGCGCGGGTCCTCTCGACCATGGAGACCATCGCCGCCCAGCCCAACGGGTTCGTGCAGGGCAGCGGGCTGTACGACCTCGACACCGGGAAGTTCGCCGTGGCCGCGGTGCCCGTCGTCAGCGTCTCCCACCTCTCCGCCGTGTTCGGCCTCAACGAGCTGTGCGCCGAGCTCATCGACCTCGTCGACATGCCGAAATTCAACGAGGCCTACTTCGACTACTGCCGCTACTTCAACGCGACCAAGGCGGAGCAGGCGGCACGCTACGGCTCGAACTTCGGCAGCCTGCTGCTCTTCCAGGGACACTCGCGCCTCGACGCGTACACGGCCGTGCGGACCGGGGACGAGAAGCTCGCCAAGCGGGCCTGGGAGAAGTTCTACAGCTCCGACGGCTACCAGGAGTCGGCGCCCTGGAAGACGGAGAAGCTGAGCGGCCCCGTCACCCTGGTGCCGGGCAGCGAGGCCACCTGGGTGTCCACCAACGACACCGCGCTCTACGGACTCGCCGCCATCGAGAACCTCGCACTGCTCGGCGACAGGATGCCGTGACCCGAAACCGGTGCCCCGCCAGGCAACGTTCGCCCCGTCGCGCAGACGTTGCCTGCCGCGGCACTAGTTCATCCGCCCCAGGACCTCCCGCACCCGCCGGACGTCGCGCAGTCGCTGCTCGTACGTCGCCCCGAGGGCGAGCAGCAGCAGTCCGGCGAGGGCGGGAGGCACCCAGCGGGGGAGCGCGTCGGTCATCTGGACGAGATACGGGGCGAGTTCGTGCAGCGCGTCCAGGGAGAGCACCGTGCCGCCCAGGGCGAGCGGCGCCTGGAGCCGGTGCCGGGCGCCCAGCAGCGTGACCAGCAGGGCCGCCGCGCCCAGCAGCAGCGGGCGGATCCAGTGGGCGTCGCCCCAGGCCGCGAAGAGGCTCGGCACGAGGCCGGCGGCGAGCCCGGGGCCGTAGGCGTACCAGGACGACGCCCCGGGGTCGCGGCGGCGGCGGAGGGCGCCGACGAGCAGCGCGGGGACCGCGGCCGGCAGCGTGTACGCCTCCGGCGCCGTGATGCCCCAGGCCGCCAGCCGGACCCAGGTGGCCAGGACGAGGAGAGCGGTGGCCGCGTAGCCGGCGGGGCGGCGGTCCGGGCGGACGGCCGTGCCGGCGGCGATCACCGCGCACAGGGCGAGCACCAGGGAGAGCAGGGGTGGGTCGGTGAGCGTGAGGCCGACGGCGACGAGGGCCGCCGCGGCACCGGTCGCCTCGACGGCGACCCTGACGGGGGTGCCGCCGACACGGTGAGCGGCCAGCGCCGCGGCCGTGGGTACGGCGAGCACCAGCAGCGCGGTGTGTTGCGGCGGGAGGCCCAGCGAGGCGCCCACGGCGCAGGCCAGCCCGGTGGCGTACCCGAGGGAGACGGACGCCGAGACCGGGGCGAGGCGTCGGCGCCACGCGGCCACCGCGAACAGGACGGTCAGTGAACCGAGTACGACGAGGGTTCCCGTCTCGGTGGCCAGGGAGAGGAGGGCGAGGCCGGCGGAGCCGAGCACGGCGAGCCCCGTGGACACCGGCGTCGCGAACCCGAGCACCGCCACCGTGGCCAGGCCCTGAACCAACAGGCCGACGGCGTACGGCATTTCGAGTGCCGCCGGGAGGACGAGCACCGTGGCCCAGGCCAGGACGAGCGCGGCCGTCCATGCCTGCGGGCGCCACCGTACGTCGCGGACCGCCAGGGCGAGCACCGTGGCCACCGCGACGAGGACCAGGGGAGCCGTGGCCGCGTGCGCCGGCCAGAAACCGTCGACCGTCGCCGCGGCGCGGGCGTCGGCCGGCGCGCCGGACCACGCGTGCAGCACCCACGCGACCGGACCCAGCAGCGCGACGCCGACGGCAGGCAGCGCCCACAGCACCGCGCACGCCTGCACCGCCCCCGAGGCGAGGGCGAGGCCCCGCCGCACCGGCTCCGCGACCGGCCCCCGCACGGCGGCCACCAGCGCGATCCCGCACACCAGATACCCGAGCACCGTCAAGTCGCCGGGCAGTACGGCGCGCGGGACGCCCCCGGCCCCGGCGACCAGGAACAGCCCGCCCGCCACCGCTGTGCCGGTCGCGAGAGCCGGCCGGGGAGCGAACCACGCGGCGCCGAGGGCGATCGCCGCCGCGAGGGCGAAGAGCGCCGCCGCACGGGCGGCGGCACCCGGACCGGCCGCGTCCAGGGAGAGCAGGCCGGTCGCCAGCACGCCCCAGCCGCCGGTGCCGAACGCGCCGCCCGCTGCGACGAGCCGCAGGGACCGCCCGGACACCCGGAGCGCGACAACCGTGTCGAACGCGGCGGTGAGCAGCACCGCGGCGGTGACCGTGTGCGGTCCGCCGCCGCTCGCGACCGCCCAGAGCGCAAGGGGGAGTTGGGCGCAGACCAGGGCGGCGGGCAGCGGCAGCCGCACGGCGGCCGGACCCGGCAGCGCGGCGAGCGCCACGCCGTACGCCGTCCACACCGCCGCCAGCAGCGTCGACGCGGCGGCCGCGTAGGTGACGCCGTCCGCCGTCGGGAACGCGGCCTCGTGCAGGGCGTACGCGTCCAGCATCGTCAGCGCGAGGCCGAGACCCGCGACCGACTCGGCGGTCGAGCGCAGGCCTCGCCGCAACAGCGC
This sequence comes from Streptomyces sp. NBC_00289, assembly GCF_041435115.1. Taxonomy (NCBI): domain Bacteria; kingdom Bacillati; phylum Actinomycetota; class Actinomycetes; order Kitasatosporales; family Streptomycetaceae; genus Streptomyces; species Streptomyces sp. NBC_00289. The sequence continues at coordinate 8,143,681 of NZ_CP108046.1, forward strand.
CACGGGTGCGCCGAGCGCCGCCAGCGTGACGGCGCCGAGCACCGCGGCCCGGCCGGCGATTCCGAGGTGCCCCCAGCTGACCAGGGTGAACACCATCGCGGCGACGGTCAGCAGGATTCCGCCCAGCAGCAGGAGGACGTTCTGCACGCCCGGCGCGCTGGTCTCCGGACGGGGCGGTCCGGCCGGAGCGGGCAGGTTGGGCCGCACCGGCTGGAGGGAGGTCAGCAGCCAGGCGCGGCGGACCAGCAACTGGGCCCGACGGGCGTCCAGTTGCCGCAGTTCGGCGTCGAGGAACCGCAACTCCTCGGCCGGTGGCGGAATGTGCGTCATGCCTCGCAGCGTGGCCCGCGTCACGTCGTACGACATGAGTGCGCGTACTCAGACCGTACTCAAACCCGCCGGATGCCGCGCATCGTGCCTGCGTACGGGCACACTCGGCACATGGACTGGACGCATTACCGCTTCCGCAGCCTGTGGGCCCTGCCCGCGCCGCCCGCCACCGTGTACGCGGCGCTGGAGCGGGCCGAGGACTACCCGCGCTGGTGGCGCCAGGTCCGCGAGGTACGCCGTACCGACGACACGACGGGCGTCGTCCGGATCCGCTCCCTCATCCCGTACGACCTCACCTTCACCGCGCGCGAGGTGCGGCGCGACCCCGCGGCCGGAGTCCTTGAAATCGCCATGTCCGGTGATCTCGACGGCTGGGCGCGCTGGACGGTCATGCCGGACGGCACCGGCAGCCTGGCCCGCTACGACCAGGCGGTCCAGGTCAACAAGCCGCTGCTCAGGCGGTTCGCGGTGCCGGGGCGGCCGTTCTTCCGCGCCAACCACTGGCTGATGATGCGGGCCGGGCGGCGCGGACTGGCGGCCCACCTCGGGCGCGGCCGCCAAGCGGTTTGAAGGAAAGCCGCGGGGACCTGTATTGTTCACTGCGTTCCCGGGCGATTAGCTCAGTGGGAGAGCGCTTCGTTCACACCGAAGAGGTCACTGGTTCGAACCCAGTATCGCCCACCGGGAAAAGCCGGTCCGCAGCAGCGGACCGGCTTTTTTGCGCGGCCGTGCGGTTCTTGCGGCCGTGTGCGGCTATGCGGCCGCCGCCGGCAGTTCCGGACGCAGCGGCCACGCCGTGTCCACCACCTCGTCGGTGCCGCTGCGCGCGAACCACGCCTGCAGACCGCGCGCCTGTGCCGCGTGCCACACCGACTGCAGGGTGTGCAGCTCGGCCGGAGACAGCCGCTCGAGCCGGGCCGCGAAACGACGTCCCACCGCCCGTACGACGTCGAGTGCGGCCAGCGCGTCGGCGCCCGCGTCGTGCGCGCCGTCCAGGACGACGCCGTAGTGCTCGCACAGATCGGTCAGGGTGCGTCGGCCCTTGCGGTAGCGGTCCAGGTGTTTGTCCAGGACCCGCGGGTCGAGCACGCGCAGCGACGACGCCTCGAGCCAGTGGTCCAGGGACGAGGCGCGATGGCGGCGCAACTCGCGGTCCAGGAGCGTCAGATCGAACGGCGCGTTCATCACCACCAGCGGACGGCCCGCCCCGGCCTGCTCCGCCAGCGCCTCGGCTATCTCGTGCATCACCGGCGCCGGCCAGCGGCCGTTGCGCTGCAGATGCTCCTGCGTCAGTCCGTGCACCGCCGTCGCTCCGGCGGGCACCGGCACACCCGGGTTCACCAGCCACCGGCTGATCCGTGGCCGCGTGCCCGGGGCGTCCTGGACGACGACGGCGGCCGACACGATCCGGTCGGTCTCGACGTCGACGCCCGTGGTCTCCGTGTCGAAGGCGGCCAGTGGGCCCTCGTACCAGCACGTCATCACCATGCAACTCCTCGTTCACCCACGGCAGCTGACGTTCCGTCTCCTGCCCGTTTGGTGATACCCGGGCTGTTTGCGCCGTACGCCGGAAGGACACAACAGAAGTACGGGTCTTTGCAGTTCAGCGGCTCGACACGGGGATTCACACGGCTGGGAAGGCTGTTGGTCATGGCGATAGCGCAGCCCGAGCGGGGCGGGCTGCTGCCCGAACGGACGGCACCCCATCGCGGCACACTCGCCACCACCGCCTGCATGGAGACACTGCAGGTCGGCTATCTGCACGCGGTCGCGGCGGCCGCGGGCTGCTCGCTGTCCCAGCCCTTTCCGGACAACGGCATCGACTGGCACGTCAGTCACGGCTCACCGGGCCACACCGTCGACGACGAGGTGACCATCAAGGTGCAGCTCAAGTGCACCTACCAGATCGCGCCGAACCCGCCCGGCCGCTTCTTCTCCTTCACGCTCGACAACGCCCACCTGGCGAAGCTCGCCCGCACCCCGGTGTCGGTGCACAAGATCCTCGTCGTGATGCTCGTCCCGCGGTCCCAGGACGACTGGCTGCGCGCCAGCCACGACCGGCTCGACCTGCGCCACTGCTGCTACTGGATCAACCTCGCCGGCCATCCGGTCACCGGCCGGAACCGGACCACCGTGCGCATACCGACCTCGCGCGTCTTCGACGACCGGGCCCTCTGCGAGATCATGACGCGGGTCGGGACGGGAGGCAGACCATGACCCACCGACCGCTGCACGAGCCACTGCGGGCCGTCAGGCCGCACCCCGACGACGCCCACTGGGACCGTCCCCCCGAGCCCGGCCAGGTCGACCCCGCCGTCCTCGCCGCCCTGCTGCGGCGGCACGGCTGGCAGCGGCGCGGCGGAGCCGCCGGACGCTACGGCCGCTGGACCCCGCCCGGTCCGGGTGGCGGCACAACCAGCCTGCTGGTGCCCGAGAGCCGCGCCTTCCCCGACAGCGACGACCTGCTCGGCGAGGCGCTGGTCGCCCTGGCCCGCAGCGGCACGCCCTCCGCGCGGGAGGTGCTCGTCGGGCTCGCCGTGCCCAGCGACGAGATCCGCTGGTGGCGGGACGTCCCGGTGGGGCCGGTCCCCGCCGCTCCCTGGACGGTCGAGGAGCAACTGCGCACCGCTGCCCGGCAGACCCTGCTGGCCGCCGCGCTCGCCACCCGTGCCCGGGCCGGCTACTACGGCGCCCGGTACCGCGGAAGCGCCACCGCGTCCCTGGAGAGCGTGCTCGTCGGTGCCGCGGCCGGTGGACACGGCCTGACCGCCTTCGTGCCCGTCGGCTCCGGGCGGGCGCTCGCCGTCCGCCTCCACCAGGCCCTGCACGCGGCCCGTGAGGCCATCGACTTCCAGCGCGCCACCGGCGGCATGGGCGCCTTCGACGGGGCCGTCGGGGCGGGCGTCAGCCGCGAGCTCACCGAGGCCCTGATCACCCTCGTCCGGGGCACCGAGGGCGCCCGGATCGCCGTCGCGTGGGCGCCGGCCGCGGGCGTCCCCGACGACTGCGCGGCCGCCGGGCCCGTCGAGTTCTCGCCCGGCGACCTGCCCGCCCTGCGCGAGGCCGGCGCCCGCTATCTGCGCGAGGAGCCCTCCGTGCCCGTGCGGATCACCGGTGCGGTGGTCCGGATGCGCAGGTCGGGGCCGCGGGGCGAGGGCACGGTGCGGCTGCGGGTGCTGGCCGGCGCCGAGGTGCCGCACGTCCGGCTGACCCTGGACGAGGAGGCGTACCGGATCGCCGGACACGCTCACCTCGTCGGGCTGCCGGTGCGGGTGCACGGCAGGCTGGAGAGCCGGGGCGGCTTCCGGCGGCTGACCGAGGCCTCCGGTGTCGTGCCCGTGCAGGTCGACGAGGCCGAGCGGGACCGCCTGATGAAGTCGCTGCAGGAGAACCTGGACTTCTTCGAGGGAGCCCGCGGCGGGGAATGATTTCGCGGTGGGCGGCCCCGGGTCGGTACGATCCGGTATTGCGTGCGCTCTCGGTACGGCGCCGCGCCCACCTTCAGTCAGGAGAGACCGGTGTCAGACGTCCGTGTGATCATCCAACGCGATTCCGAGCGGGAAGAGCGAACGGTGACGACGGGCACCACGGCCGCCGAGCTCTTTGCCGGTGAGCGTTCCGTCATCGCCGCACGCGTGGGCGGGGAGCTCAAGGACCTCTCGTACGCGGTGCGGGACGGCGAGACCGTCGAGGGCGTGGAGATCTCCTCCGAGGACGGCCTGAACATCCTGCGCCACTCCACCGCGCATGTGATGGCCCAGGCCGTGCAGGAGCTCTTCCCCGAGGCCAAGCTGGGCATCGGCCCGCCGGTCAAGGACGGCTTCTACTACGACTTCGACGTCGAGCGGCCCTTCACGCCGGAGGACCTCAAGGCCGTCGAGAAGAAGATGCAGGAGATCCAGAAGCGCGGGCAGAGGTTCGCCCGTCGCGTCGTCACCGACGAGGCGGCCCGCGAGGAGCTCGCGAACGAGCCCTACAAGCTGGAGCTCATCGGCATCAAGGGTTCGGCCTCCACGGACGACGGCGCGGACGTCGAGGTCGGCGCCGGCGAGCTGACGATCTACGACAACCTGGACGCCAAGACCGGTGACCTGTGCTGGAAGGACCTCTGCCGCGGTCCCCACCTGCCCACCACCCGCAACATCCCGGCGTTCAAGCTGATGCGCAACGCGGCCGCCTACTGGCGCGGCAGCGAGAAGAACCCCATGCTCCAGCGCATCTACGGCACCGCGTGGCCGTCCAAGGACGAGCTGAAGGCGCACCTCGACTTCCTCGCCGAGGCCGAGAAGCGTGACCACCGCAAGCTCGGCAGCGAGCTCGACCTGTTCTCCATCCCGGAGCAGATCGGCTCCGGCCTCGCCGTCTTCCACCCCAAGGGCGGTGTCGTCCGCCGGGTCATGGAGGACTACTCGCGCCGCCGGCACGAGGAGGAGGGCTACGAGTTCGTCTACACCCCGCACGCGACGAAGGGGAAGCTCTTCGAGACCTCGGGCCACCTGGACTGGTACGCCGACGGCATGTACCCGCCCATGCAGCTCGACGAGGGCGTGGACTACTACCTCAAGCCCATGAACTGCCCGATGCACAACCTGATCTTCGACGCGCGCGGCCGCTCCTACCGTGAACTGCCGCTGCGCCTCTTCGAGTTCGGGACCGTGTACCGGTACGAGAAGTCGGGCGTCGTGCACGGCCTGACCCGCGCCCGCGGCTTCACCCAGGACGACGCGCACATCTACTGCACCCGCGAGCAGATGGCCGACGAGCTCGACAAGACGCTCACCTTCGTGCTGAACCTGCTGCGCGACTACGGTCTGACCGACTTCTACCTGGAGCTGTCGACCAAGGACCCGGAGAAGTTCGTCGGCTCCGACGAGGTGTGGGAGGAGGCCACCGAGACGCTGCGGCAGGTGGCCGAGAAGCAGGGCCTCCCGCTGGTCCCGGACCCGGGCGGCGCCGCCTTCTACGGTCCGAAGATCTCCGTCCAGACCAAGGACGCGATCGGCCGCACCTGGCAGATGTCGACCGTGCAGCTCGACTTCAACCTGCCGGAGCGCTTCGACCTGGAGTACACCGGCCCCGACGGCTCCAAGCAGCGCCCGGTCATGATCCACCGCGCTCTGTTCGGTTCGATCGAGCGGTTCTTCGCGGTGCTGCTCGAGCACTACGCGGGCGCCTTCCCGGCCTGGCTGGCCCCGGTTCAGGCGGTCGGCATCCCGATCGGCGACGGGCACGTCGAGTACCTGGAGAAGTTCGCCGCCGAGGCCAGGAAGAAGGGCCTGCGGGTCGAGGTCGACTCCTCCTCGGACCGTATGCAGAAGAAGATCCGCAACGCCCAGAAGCAGAAGGTGCCCTTCATGGTCATCGCGGGCGACGAGGACATGTCGAACGACTCGGTGTCCTTCCGCTACCGCGACGGCTCCCAGGAGAACGGCATCCCCCTCGAGGCGGCCATCGCGAAGATCGCTCAGGTCGTCGAGGAGCGCACGCAGGTCTGACCCGCGCCGCGTCGCGCGAGGCCCCCGGGAGGTTCGACCTGCCGGGGCCTCGCGCGAGGCCGCTTCTCCCACAACCCCGCCCACACGGCGCGAGCGGGCCAAGTCATATGCTGCACTGCATGACGAGTGAGCCGGAGCAGCAGTGGGGAGTGGGGACGCAGGACGCGTTCCAGCGTCTGTGGACGCCCCACCGGATGGCGTACATCCAGGGTGAGAACAAGCCGACCGGCCCGGGTGCCGACGACGGCTGTCCCTTCTGCTCGATCCCGGCGAAGTCCGACGAGGACGGCCTGATCGTCCGCCGCGGTGAGCAGGTGTACGCGGTGCTCAACCTGTACCCGTACAACGGCGGCCACCTGATGGTCGTGCCCTACCGCCACGTCGCCGACTACACGGACCTCACGGAGTCGGAGACCGCCGAGCTCGCCGCGCTGACCAAGCAGGCGATGTCGGCCCTGCGGACCGCCTCCGGCGCGCACGGCTTCAACATCGGCATGAACCAGGGCACGGTGGCGGGCGCCGGCATCGCCGCCCACCTCCACCAGCACCTCGTGCCCCGCTGGGGCGGCGACACCAACTTCATGCCGGTGGTCGGTCACACGAAGGTGCTGCCGCAGCTCCTGGCGGACACCCGGAAGATGCTGGCGGACGCCTGGCCGGCGGGCTGAGCGGGCCCGGGCGGACACGTCCGCCCGGGCCGGGGCGGACACGTCCGCCCCGGACTCACGCGTCGTAGACGTCCGCCTTCCGCGGCGAGGTGTCCTGCACCGCGGTGGAGAGGAACGCCGAGCGGTTGCCGAACTTCTCCGTGTCCACGCCGTTCTCGTCCAGCACCCGGATCGCCGCCGCGTGCACCACCCGCAGCACCGGCGCCGCTGCGCGCAGGGCGTCGTCGGCCATGAAGCGGTGGCGCCAGGGCTGATCGGCCCAGGCGTGCCGCAGGCCGAACGGCTCCGGCAGGCCTATCGAGCCGCCGAGCCAGTTCAGCAGCGGCGGGTACCAGGTCAGGGGCGCGCGGACGGCCAGGCGCACCACCTCGTTCGTGCTGACCAGGGGCAGCTTCACCGTGCGGTTCTCCCACGGCTTCAGCGACTTCGCGACCTCCTTGGTCGGTGCCTCCGCCTTGCTGGTGAACAGCGGGTTCACCGGGCCCAGGGCGTGCCCGGTGACCTCGATGCGCAGGGTCGCGTGCAACACGGTCACGGTGATCATCATGGTGATGACCAACTGCCCGTCCCACAGCGTCCACTGCACGCCGAGGTAGTGCCGGTCGCCGGCGCCGAACTGCTGCTTGTTGCAGATCTCCTGTATGGCGTGCGACTTGACCTGGTACGCCTCCACGTCGGTGCCCTCGGGCCGGGACACCGCCTTGGCGTTCTCCCCGATCGGCGTGACGATCCAGTGCCGTATGGAGGCCTTCGGGAAACCGCCGGTGTTCAGCGGGCCCCGCTCCAGCATGCGCAGCTGGTCGTGGATCGACCGGATGACGTCCCAGCTGCGGAAGGGATGGATCTCCCTGTTGGGGTCCGCCGCCACCAGATCCTCGGCGAGCTGCCAGGAACCCCAGCGCGTGCCCATGCCCAGGATGCCCTTGGGGCCCGCGTAGAACACGGAGTTCGACTGCTGCTCGGCGCTGAGCCTGGCGAGCGACTGGCGCAGCTGTTCCGCCGCCGTCTCGCGCGGGCTGCTCGGTACCGCCTCGGGCACCTTGGCGCCGACGCTGCTGCCCGAGAGCAGGCTGTTCCAGCGCTCCCGCAGGTCCGTCGCCGTGCGCTCACAGATCCGCCGGGCCCACAGCCAGCCGAGGACGGGCATGACGACCGAAGCGCGCGCGTACAGGGCCCAGAAGCCGGTGAACGGCATGCGGATCAGGAAGAGCACGGCGAGTGCGCCGAAGGCGACGAGCAGGGTGGTGCCGAGCGCGGAGGCCCGCTTGTCGTCGCGCCTGTCGATGGCGGCCCGGGTCTGGAAGATCAGCAGCCAGACGAGAAAGCCGGGCAGGAACAGCAGACCGCACAGCAGTGTGACGATCATCAGCCGGTTGTCGCGGTCCTTGCGGATGTTGTTCGCCGCCAGGCAGTGCTCGACGACCGCCTGAGGCTCGGCGCCGAAGGACTGGATGAGCGGGTTGCGGCCGCTGCCCAGCATCCGGGCCACCACCGCGCCGGAGAACGCCTCACCCAGGTTGGGCCGGAAGATCCGGGACCACCGGCGCCCGGGCTTGATGGTCGACTCGTGCCATTCGTTGTCGGCCTTCTTGATCTCCTCCATGGGGCCGTCCCGGTAGGCCGCCGAGGCCAGCGCGAAGGTCGCCGTCTGCCCCTCGTCGCCCGTACGCGGCACCTGCGGCCCGAAGATGTCCGCGTAACCGCCGTCAACGGTCATTCCCGCCCCCGATCGCCGCTGCTCTCGCTTCTGCGGCTTTCCCGACTTCCCTGCCCCGCACACCTGTTGATCAGCTGATCCTGACGACCCGGCCCATGATCGAGTCACAACGTGATCAGGTGATCAGCGTATCCGCAGGCACGGACATCCCGTCGGCGGACGGTCCGAACCGCCCGCCGACGCGGAGGCAGCGGCGCATACAGGCCACTCCGGTGGCGCCGAATGCCAACTACGAGGCGCCGCGCACGTCTTCGCGAACGCGTTCCGCGATCTGCGGCGGCATCGGTTCGTGCCGCGCGTACGAGCGGTCGAACCGGGCGGTTCCGTGGGACAGCGAGCGCAGGTCGACGGTGTACCGGCCGATCTCGATCTCCGGCACCTCGGCCCGCACCAGGGTGCGGCCGCCGCTGGTCTGCTCGGTGCCGAGCACCCGGCCGCGCCGCCCCGACAGGTCGCTCATCACGGCGCCCACGTACTCGTCGCCGACCAGCACCGTCACCTCCGCCACCGGCTCCAGAAGGTGGATCCGCACGTCCGACGCGGCCTCCCGCAGCGCCAGCGCGCCGGCCGTCTGGAACGCGGCGTCCGAGGAGTCCACGGAGTGCGCCTTGCCGTCCAGCAGCGTGACCCGGACGTCGATGAGCGGATAGCCCGCGACAACTCCCTTGGCCGCCTGGGCCCTTACGCCCTTCTCGACCGACGGGATGAACTGGCGCGGCACCGCGCCGCCGACCACCTTGTCGACGAACTCGATGCCGGAACCGCCCGGCAGGGGTTCCACCTCGATCTCGCAGATCGCGAACTGCCCGTGCCCGCCGGACTGCTTGACGTGCCGGCCGCGCCCGCCGGCCTTGTCCGCGAACGTCTCCCGGAGGGACACCTTGTGCGGTACGACGTCGACCTGGACGCCGTAGCGGGTGCGCAGCCGCTCCAGCGCGACGTCGGCGTGCGCCTCGCCCAGGCACCACAGGACCACCTGGTGGGTGTTCTGGTTCTGTTCCAGACGCATGGTCGGGTCCTCGGCGACCAGCCTGCCGAGCCCCTGCGAGAGCTTGTCCTCGTCGGCCTTGCTGTGCGCCTGGATGGCGAGCGGCAGCAGCGGGTCCGGCATCTCCCACGGCTCCATGAGCAGCGGGTCGTCCTTGGCCGAGAGGGTGTCGCCGGTCTCCGCCCGGCTCAGCTTCGCCACGCAGGCCAGGTCACCGGCGATGCAGTGGGTGAGCGCCCGCTGCTGCTTGCCGAACGGCGAGGACAGGGCGCCGACGCGCTCGTCGACGTCGTGGTCCTCGTGTCCGCGGTCGGCGAGCCCGTGCCCGGAGACGTGCACCGTCTCGTCGGAGTGCAGGGTGCCGGAGAAGACCCGTACGAGGGAGACCCGGCCGACGTACGGGTCGGACGCCGTCTTCACGACCTCCGCCACCAGCGGCCCGTCCGGGTCGCACGGCTTCAGTTCGCGCGGCTTCCCGTCGACCGTGGTGACGCCGGGCGCCTCGCGCTCCAGCGGGGTCGGGAAACCGCCCGTGACCAGCTCCAGCAGCTCGACCGTGCCGAGCCCCTGCCGGGCGCCCTCGGCCGCGGGGGCGGCGGCCAGGACGGGGAAGAAGACCCCGCGCGCGACCGCCCGCTCCAGGTCCTCGACGAGCGTCCGTACGTCGACCTGCTCGCCGCCGAGGTAGCGGTCCATGAGGGTCTCGTCCTCGCTCTCGGAGATGATCCCCTCGATCAGCCGGTCGCGGGCCTCCTCGATCAGCGGCAGCTGGTCCGCGCCCGGCTCGGACTCCTTGCGCTCCCCGGTGGAGTAGTCGAACAGCTTCTGCGACAGCAGCCCGATCAGACCGGTCACGGGCGCGTGCCCGTCCGCTGCCTGCGGGCCGCGCAGCGGCAGGTACAGCGGCAGTACGGCGTCGGGGTCGTCCGCGCCGAAGGCCTCCGCGCAGATCCGCGTCATCTCCTCGAAGTCCGCCCTGGCCGCCTCCAGGTGGGTGACGACGATGGCCCGCGGCATGCCGACGGCGGCGCACTCCTCCCACACCATGCGGGTCGAGCCGTCCACGCCGTCCGAGGCGGAGACGACGAAGAGGGCCGCGTCCGCCGCTCGCAGACCGGCCCTCAGTTCCCCGACGAAGTCGGCGTAGCCGGGGGTGTCGAGGAGGTTGATCTTGATCCCGTCCCATTCGACGGGGACCAGGGACAGCTGCACCGAACGATGCTGTCGGTGCTCGATGTCGTCGTAGTCGGAGACGGTGCCGCCGTCCTCCACGCGGCCCGCCCGGTTCACCGCTTTCGCCGTGAGGGCGAGAGCCTCCACCAGCGTCGTCTTGCCGGATCCGCTGTGGCCGACCAGCACCACATTCCGTACGGACGCGGGGTGGTCGGCCGCCGTAGCCCTGCCGGCGGCTCCGGGGTGTGTGTTCGCCTTGTCGCCCATGGCCTTGCCTCCCGTGCACGGTGAGGTCTCTGTGGGCGCGGGCACGCGGATCCTTCCCCGGACAGACCTCGTCCGGGCCGGTAACGGCTCCGGTGACGCCCGCGGTCCTTCGAGCTTTCCACTCCCGTCACGGTGCGTCCATACGAAGGACGCGATCGCGCCGTGACCCGGATGCCGCGGGGACGTGACACGGGGGCCGGGTGCCCGTCCGCCGCCCGCACGCGGGCGTGACTACGATGGGCCAGCCGGTGGCCAGCAGGGGCCGCTCGGCCACACCGACCCTCGGGAAGGCCATGCTGAACAAGTACGCGCGTGCATTCTTCACGCGTGTCCTCACACCGTTCGCCGCGTTTCTCATCCGCCGGGGCGTCAGCCCCGACACGGTCACGCTGCTCGGCACCGCCGGCGTGATGGCGGGCGCGCTGGTCTTCTACCCCCGGGGCGAGTTCTTCTGGGGCACGATCGTCATCACACTGTTCGTGTTCTCCGACCTCGTCGACGGCAACATGGCCCGCCAGCTGGGCCGCAGCAGCCGCTGGGGCGCCTTCCTGGACTCCACGCTGGACCGGGTGGCCGACAGCGCGGTCTTCGGCGGCTTCGCCCTGTGGTACGCGGGCCACGGCGACGACAACGTCCTGTGCGCCGTCTCGATCTTCTGCCTGGCCAGCGGCCAGGTCGTGTCGTACACCAAAGCGCGGGGCGAGTCGATCGGCCTCCCGGTCGCCGTCAATGGTCTCGTCGAGCGCGCCGAACGCCTGGTGATCTCCCTGGTCGCGGCCGGCCTCGCGGGCCTGCACACGTTCGGCGTGCCGGGCATCCAGGTGCTGCTGCCGATCGCCCTGTGGATCGTCGCCGTCGGCAGCCTGGTCACGCTCATCCAGCGGGTCGTCACGGTCCGCCGGGAGTCCGCCGAGGCAGAGGCCGCGGAGGGCGAGCAGGACCCGCAGGGGAATCCGGCGAACGCCTCCCGGGGGAGTGAGGCGGCGAAGTGAGCGCCCAGGAGCGGCTCACCGACGCGCTCTACGGTCTCGGCTGGGGAGCGGTCAAGAAGCTTCCCGAGCCGGTCGCCGTCCGTCTCGGCCGGCAGATCGCCGACCTCGCCTGGAAGCGGCGCGGCAAGGGCGTGCGGCGGCTGGAGAGCAACTACGCGCGCGTGGTGCCCGACGCGAGCCCAGAGCGGCTGGCCGCGCTGTCCCGCGCGGGCATGCGCTCCTACCTGCGCTACTGGATGGAGTCCTTCCGGCTGCCCGCCTGGAGCGCCGAGCGCGTCAGGCAGGGCTTCGAGCCCAGGGACCTGCACCACCTGACCGACGGGCTGGCCTCCGGCCGGGGCGTGATCCTCGCGCTGCCGCACATGGCCAACTGGGACCTCGCCGGCGCCTGGGTCACCACCAGGCTGGAGACACCGTTCACCACGGTCGCCGAACGCCTCAAGCCGGAGACGCTCTACGACCGTTTCGTCGCCTACCGCGAGGGCCTCGGCATGGAGGTCCTGCCGCACAGCGGCGGCACCGCCTTCGGCACCCTGGCCCGGCGGCTGCGCGACGGCGGCCTGGTCTGCCTGGTCGCCGAGCGCGACCTGTCCGCCTCCGGCGTCGAGGTCAAGTTCTTCGGCGAGGCCACCCGGATGCCCGCCGGTCCGGCCCTGCTCGCCCAGCAGACCGGAGCGCTGCTGCTGCCCGTCACGCTCTGGTACGACGACTCGCCCGTGATGCGGGGCCGGGTCCATCCGCCGGTCGACGTCCCCGAGACAGGTACCCGGGCTGAGAAGACGTCTGTCATGACACAGGCGCTGGCCGATGCCTTCGCCACCGGGATCGCCGACCATCCGGAGGACTGGCACATGCTCCAGCGTTTGTGGCTCGCCGACCTGGAACCCCGCCCCTCGGACGGGGAGCGGCCGTGAGGATCGGCATCGTCTGCCCGTACTCCTGGGACGTGCCCGGCGGCGTCCAGTTCCACATCCGTGACCTCGCCGACTACTTCATCCGGCTGGGGCACGAGGTGTCGGTCCTCGCACCGGCCGACGACGACACCCCGCTGCCGCCCTACGTCGTCTCGGCGGGGCGCGCGGTGCCGGTGCCGTACAACGGCTCGGTGGCCCGCCTGAACTTCGGCTTCCTGTCGGCGGCCCGGGTCCGCCGCTGGCTGCACGACGGCGAGTTCGACGTCATCCACATCCACGAGCCCGCCTCGCCCTCGCTCGGCCTGCTGGCCTGCTGGGCCGCGCAGGGTCCGATCGTGGCCACCTTCCACACCTCCAACCCGCGCTCCAGAGCCATGATCGCCGCGTACTCGATCCTCCAGGCGGCCCTGGAGAAGATCAGCGCCCGGATCGCGGTCAGCGAGTACGCGCGCCGCACCCTCGTGGAACACCTCGGCGGGGACGCGGTGGTGATCCCCAACGGCGTCGACGTGGACTTCTTCGCCCGGGCCGAGCCCAAGCCCGAGTGGCAGGGCGAGACGATCGGCTTCATCGGACGCATCGACGAACCCCGCAAGGGCCTGCCGGTGCTGATGAGGGCCCTGCCGAAGATCCTCGCCGAGCGCCCGCGCACCCGGCTGCTCGTCGCGGGCCGCGGGGACGAGGAGGAGGCCGTCGAGTCGCTGCCGAAGGAACTGCGCGGGAACGTGGAGTTCCTCGGCATGGTCAGCGACGAGGACAAGGCCCGCCTGCTGCGCAGCGTCGACCTCTACGTGGCCCCCAACACCGGCGGCGAGAGCTTCGGGATCATCCTGGTGGAGGCGATGTCGGCCGGGGCCCCCGTGCTCGCCGCGGACCTGGACGCCTTCGCCCAGGTCCTCGACCAGGGCGTGGCCGGGGAGCTGTTCACCAACGAGGACGCGGACGCGCTCGCCGAGACCGCCGTACGGCTCCTCGGCGACCCCCGGCGCCGGGCGGAACTCCGCGAGCGCGGCAGCGCGCACGTCCGGCGGTTCGACTGGTCCACGGTCGGCGCGGACATCCTGTCGGTGTACGAGACGGTCACCGATGGGACGACGGCGGTGGCCGCCGACGAGCGGAGCACGGGACTGCGGGCGCGGTTCGGGCTGGCGCGGAACTGACGACGGCGGGGCCCGGCCGGGCGGGAGCCCCGCCCGGCGTGGGGCCCCGCGAGGACGTGAGCGCACCCCGGTAGCCTTGCCGCCCGTGACCGCAACCCTCATCTGGATCCTCGTCGCCCTCGTGGCGATCGGCCTGTACCTGAGCTGGACGGCGGGACGGCTGGACCGGCTGCACGTCCGGATCGACGCGACGCGCGCCGCCCTCGACGCCCAGTTGCTGCGCCGCGCGTCGGTGACGCAGGAGCTGGCCACCTCCGGGGTGCTCGACCCGGCCGCCTCCATCGTGCTGTACGAGGCGGCGCACGCCGCCCGGCAGGCCGAGGAGGAGCAGCGGGAGGTCGCGGAGAGCGAGCTGAGCCAGGCGCTGCGCGCCGTGTTCGCGGAGGCCCCGCAGGTGGAGGCGGTGCGGGAGGCGCCCGGCGGAGAGGCCGCCGCCCGTGAGCTGACCGAGGCGGTGCGCCGGGTGCCGATGGCCCGGCGCTTCCACAACGACGCGGTGGGGGCCGCCCGCAGGCTGCGGGAGCACCGCAAGGTGCGCTGGTTCCGGCTGGCGGGGCACGCGCCGTTCCCGATGGCGTTCGAGATGGACGACGAGTCGCCGGCCGCGCTCGCGGACCGGGCCTCCTAGCTGCGGGTTCCCGGCTGGTGGCCGGAAAACGATCCACCGCCTTTCCATTGGCCCTTGCTGTGGACTGGTCCTCTCGCGTTTCCTCGGTGATGCAGAAGCCCTTTTCCCCTCAGTGAGGTCACCCGTGTCCAGCACGTTCTCCGAAAACCAGGCCCCCGCGACCGGCACCGCGCGCGTGAAGCGCGGTATGGCCGAGCAGCTCAAGGGCGGCGTGATCATGGACGTCGTCAACGCCGAGCAGGCGAAGATCGCCGAGGACGCGGGCGCCGTGGCCGTCATGGCCCTGGAGCGGGTCCCGGCGGACATCCGCAAGGACGGCGGCGTGGCCCGCATGTCGGACCCGAACATGATCGAGGAGATCATCGAGGCCGTCTCGATCCCGGTCATGGCGAAGTCCCGCATCGGTCACTTCGTCGAGGCCCAGGTGCTGCAGTCCCTGGGCGTCGACTACATCGACGAGTCCGAGGTCCTCACCCCGGCCGACGAGGTCAACCACTCCGACAAGTGGGCGTTCACCACCCCCTTCGTCTGTGGTGCCACCAACCTCGGTGAGGCCCTGCGCCGCATCGCCGAGGGCGCGGCCATGATCCGCTCCAAGGGCGAGGCCGGCACCGGCAACGTCGTCGAGGCCGTCCGTCACCTGCGCCAGATCAAGAACGAGATCGCCCGGCTGCGCGGCTACGACAACAACGAGCTGTACGCCGCCGCCAAGGAGCTGCGCGCCCCGTACGAGATCGTCAAGGAGGTCGCCGAGCTCGGCAAGCTCCCGGTCGTCCTGTTCTCCGCCGGTGGCGTGGCCACCCCCGCCGACGCCGCGCTGATGCGCCAGCTCGGTGCCGAGGGCGTCTTCGTCGGCTCCGGCATCTTCAAGTCCGGCGACCCGGCCAAGCGCGCCGCCGCCATCGTGAAGGCGACCACCTTCTACGACGACCCGAAGATCATCGCGGACGCGTCCCGCAACCTCGGCGAGGCCATGGTCGGCATCAACTGCGACACCCTCCCCGAGGCCGAGCGCTACGCCAACCGCGGCTGGTAATCACTCATGACCGAAGCACCTGTCATAGGCGTCCTGGCCCTCCAGGGCGACGTACGGGAGCACCTCGTCGCCCTGGCCTCGGCCGACGCCGTGGCCAGGCCGGTGCGGCGTCCCGAGGAGCTCGCCGAGGTGGACGGCCTGGTCATCCCCGGTGGCGAGTCGACCACCATCTCCAAGCTGGCCGTCCTCTTCGGTGTCATGGAGCCCCTGCGCGCACGCGTGCGCGCCGGTATGCCCGTCTACGGCACCTGCGCGGGCATGATCATGCTCGCCGACAAGATCCTCGACCCGCGCTCGGGCCAGGAGACCGTCGGCGGCATCGACATGATCGTGCGCCGCAACGCCTTCGGCCGACAGAACGAGTCCTTCGAGGCGGCGGTCGACGTGGACGGCGTCGCGGGCGATCCTGTAGAGGGCGTTTTCATCCGGGCCCCCTGGGTGGAGTCCGTCGGCGCCGCGACCGAGGTGCTCGCCGAGCACGCCGGCCACATCGTCGCCGTCCGCCAGGGCAACGCCCTCGCCACGTCGTTCCACCCGGAACTGACCGGCGACCACCGCGTGCACGGCCTCTTCGTCGACATGGTGCGCGCGAACCGGACAGCGGAGTCCTTGTAGGATTCCCGGGGTCCCCCCAGACTTCCCAGACTGGGGGAGTTCGTACGGGATGGGTTACGCGAAGGAGACAGGCAGATGTCCGGCCACTCTAAATGGGCCACGACGAAGCACAAGAAGGCCGTGATCGACGCCAAGCGCGGCAAGCTCTTCGCGAAAATGATCAAGAACATCGAGGTCGCGGCTCGCACGGGTGGCGCCGATGTGTCCGGCAACCCGACGCTGTTCGACGCCATTCAGAAGGCCAAGAAGAGCTCGGTCCCGAACAAGAACATCGACTCCGCGGTCAAGCGTGGCGCCGGTCTCGAAGCCGGTGGCGCCGACTACGAGACGATCATGTACGAAGGTTACGGCCCGAACGGTGTCGCGGTGCTCATCGAGTGCCTCACCGACAACCGCAACCGCGCCGCCTCGGACGTTCGCGTCGCCATGACCCGCAACGGCGGCTCGATGGCCGACCCGGGTTCCGTCTCGTACCTCTTCAACCGCAAGGGCGTCGTGATCGTCCCCAAGGGCGAGCTGGCCGAGGACGACGTCCTGGGCGCCGTCCTGGACGCGGGTGCCGAGGAGGTCAACGACCTCGGCGAGACCTTCGAGGTCATCTCCGAGGCCACCGACCTGGTCGCGGTCCGCACCGCCCTCCAGGACGCCGGCATCGACTACGACTCCGCCGACGCCAACTTCGTCCCGACCATGCAGGTCGAACTCGACGAAGAGGGTGCCCGGAAGATCTTCAAGCTGATCGACGCCCTCGAGGACAGCGACGACGTGCAGAACGTCTTCGCCAACTTCGACGTGAGCGACGAGGTCATGGAGAAGGTCGACGCGTAACGCGCCGCGCGCTGCACCGGTTGACCGGGCCGACGGGACACACCCCCGTCGGCCCGTCGCCGTGTCGGCCGTTGTCGGTGGCACCCGATAGCCTGCACGAACAGGAGATCGACGGGAGGGGGCGGGGTGCGCGTACTCGGTGTGGACCCGGGACTGACCCGGTGCGGTGTCGGCGTCGTCGAGGGCGTTCCCGGGCGACCGTTGACCATGCTGGGCGTCGGCGTCGTACGCACGCCCACGGACGCCGAGTTGGGCCTGCGCCTGGTCGCCGTCGAGCAGGGCATCGAACAGTGGCTGGACGAGTACCGCCCCGAATTCGTCGCCGTCGAGCGGGTGTTCAGCCAGCACAACGTACGGACCGTGATGGGCACCGCCCAGGCCAGCGCCGTCGCCATGCTCTGCGCCGCCCGCCGCGGCATTCCCGTCGCCCTGCACACCCCCAGCGAGGTCAAGGCCGCCGTCACCGGCAGCGGCCGCGCCGACAAGGCCCAGGTCGGCGCGATGGTGACCCGGCTGCTGCGGCTGAGCGCCCCGCCGAAGCCCGCCGACGCCGCCGACGCCCTCGCGCTGGCCATCTGCCACATCTGGCGCGCCCCCGCCCAGAACCGACTCCAGCAGGCCGTCGCCCTGCACGCATCGAAAGGCCGTACGGCATGATCGCCTTCGTGAGCGGCCCGGTCGCCGCCCTCGCCCCGGACTCCGCGGTGGTCGAGGTGGGCGGGATCGGCATCGCCGTCCAGTGCTCGCCGAACACTCTCTCCGGGCTGCGGATGGGCCGGCCGGCCAAGCTGGCCACCTCCCTCGTCGTCCGCGAGGACTCACTGACGCTGTACGGCTTCGCGGACGACGACGAGCGGCAGACCTTCGAGCTGCTCCAGACCGCGAGCGGCGTCGGCCCGAGGCTCGCCCAGGCGATGCTCGCCGTCCACGCGCCGGACGCGCTGCGCCGGGCCGTCGCGACCGGTGACGAGAAGGCCCTCGTCGCCGTTCCCGGCATTGGCAAGAAGGGCGCCCAGAAGCTGCTCCTGGAGCTGAAGGACCGGCTGGGTGAGCCGCTCGGCGCACCCGCTGTCGGTACGGCGGTCACCTCCGGCTGGCGCGACCAGCTGCACGCCGCCCTGATCGGCCTGGGCTACTCGACCCGCGAGGCCGACGAGGCCGTCACCGCGGTCACCCCGCAGGCCGAGGCGGCCGAGGGCGCCGTGCAGGTGGGCCAGTTGCTCAGGGCGGCCCTGCAGACGCTGAACCGAGCCCGCTGAACCGACCGCGCCGTCACGGGGGCGCGGGGCACCGCGCACGCCGTGCCCGCCCCGGGGAGGCACCGGCACCCCGGCCGATCGCCCCGCCCGGCGAGCCACCGCAAGGAGAACCGCAGTGAACTGGGACGACACGACCGACAGCTCCGCCGCCGAGCGGCTCGTCGGCGCGTCCGCCGACGGTGAGGACCAGGCCGTCGAGGCCGCCCTGCGGCCCAAGGACCTGGGCGAGTTCATCGGCCAGGAGAAGGTCCGTGAGCAGCTCGACCTGGTCCTGCGGGCCGCACGCGCGCGGGGTGCCACCGCCGATCACGTCCTGCTCTCCGGCGCTCCCGGTCTGGGCAAGACCACCCTGTCGATGATCATCGCGGCCGAGATGGGCGCCCCCATCCGGATCACCAGCGGCCCCGCCATCCAGCACGCCGGTGACCTCGCGGCGATCCTGTCCTCCCTCCAGGAGGGCGAGGTCCTCTTCCTCGACGAGATCCACCGCATGTCCCGGCCCGCCGAGGAGATGCTGTACATGGCGATGGAGGACTTCCGCGTCGACGTCATCGTCGGCAAGGGCCCCGGCGCCACCGCCATCCCCCTCGAACTGCCTCCCTTCACCCTGGTCGGCGCCACCACGCGCGCGGGCCTGCTGCCACCCCCGCTGCGCGACCGCTTCGGCTTCACCGCGCACATGGAGTTCTACGAGCCCGCCGAGCTGGAGCGGGTCATCCACCGCTCCGCGAACCTGCTGGACGTGGAGATCGACACCGACGGTGCCGCGGAGATCGCCGGCCGCTCCCGTGGCACGCCCCGCATCGCCAACCGCCTGCTGCGCCGCGTACGCGACTACGCGCAGGTCAAGGCGGACGGGCGGATCACGAAGGGCATCGCCGAGGCGGCCCTCGCGGTCTACGAGGTCGACGCCCGCGGTCTCGACCGGCTCGACCGGGGCGTGCTGCAGGCACTGCTGAAACTGTTCGGCGGCGGACCCGTCGGCCTGTCCACGCTCGCCGTCGCGGTGGGGGAGGAGCGGGAGACCGTGGAAGAGGTGGCCGAGCCCTTCCTCGTCCGGGAGGGACTGCTGGCCCGTACCCCGCGCGGGCGGGTCGCCACTCCCGCGGCCTGGGCGCATCTCGGCCTCACCCCGCCACGTGCGGCAAACGGGGGAAACGGACAACAGGACCTGTTCGGGGCGTGACGGCGAGGGCATTGGCCCGGTCAGGAACCCAGGTGCCATGCTGAGCGTTGTTCCTTGCGCGCGGACTCGCTTAGACTCCGCCGATGCCGCCTCTCTCGGCGGTATACATACCCCCATCCATCAGGCCGCCGTCCACCGCGGTCGTGCGAAGGAAATGCCGTCCCGTGAATATCACCATGCTCCTCCCCTTCATCGTGCTCATCGGGGCCATGTTCCTCATGACCCGCTCGGCCAAGCGCAAGCAGGCGCAGGCCGCCGCGATGCGCAACGAGTTGCAGCCCGGCAGCGGCGTCCGCACGATCGGGGGCATGTTCGCGACGGTCAAGGAAGTCAACGACGAGACGGTCCTCCTCGACGCCGGTCCGGGTGTGGAGCTCGTCTTCGCCAAGAACTCGATCGGGGCCGTCCTGTCGGACGACGAGTACAACCGCATCGTCCACGGCGTCGAGCACGACCTGAAGTCGGACACCGACCTCGTCCCGGACGACGCCTCCTCCCTCACCGGGACCGACGACTCCGTCGACGACGCTGCTGCCGCCTCCGACGACAAGTCCGTCGACCTCGGCAAGAAGGAGACCGCCGAGGACGAGGCCGAGGACAAGGCGGAGACCGCTGCCGACCCGACGGCGGAGGAGCCGGCCGCCGAGGCGAAGACGGGCGACGAGCCGAAGAAGACCGACGGCGAGTCCGGCGCGAAGTAACCGCATTCCCGGGCGCGCGGACCTGTTCCGCGAGCCCCGGTCGATGCGCAGCTCGCACGGGATCCCGACACCATGTCATGGCCGCCCGCCCGCAGATCCGGCGCGCGGCGGCCCGAGAGGGAGTACGAGAAGGTGGCAGCACCTAAGAAGGGCCGGAGCGCGAGCGCCCAGAGCAAGCCGTGGCGCTCGCTGGCCCTCATCCTGATCGCCATCGTGGCGCTCACCGGCGGGATGTTCGCCTCCGGGCACACCACTCCGCGCCTCGGCATCGACCTTGCCGGCGGTACGAGCATCACGCTCCGGGCGGTCCCGGAGAAAGGCCAGGAATCCGCGATCAACAAGACCAACATGAACACAGCGGTCGACATCATGAACCGCCGTGTCAATGGTCTTGGTGTCTCGGAGGCCGAGGTTCAGACCCAGGGCGACAAGAACATCATCGTCAACATCCCCAAGGGCACGAACTCCAAGGAGGCCCGGGACCAGGTCGGTACCACCGCCAAGCTGTACTTCCGCCCGGTGATCGCCACCGAGGTGAGCGGCGGCGCCGCGACGCCCACCCCGTCGCCGAGCGCCTCCAGCAGCGCCTCGGGCAAGGCCACCGACAAGGCGACCGACAAGGCCGGCTCGTCCGCGTCACCCTCCACCTCGGCGTCCCCGTCGGCGTCCGCCAGCACGCAGGGGCGCGCCGTCACCGACGCCCTGAAGGCGGACAGCTCCCCGTCGGCGAGCAGCTCGGCCGCCGCGAGCGGCTCCCCGACCCCCAGCGCCAGCGCCTCCGTCGACCCGGCGACCGCCAAGCTCCAGGCGCAGTACGCGGCGCTGGACTGCAGCAAGAAGTCGGTCCGCAGCACGGCCGGCAAAAACGCCAAGGCCACCGAGCCGACCGTCGCCTGCGGCCAGAACTCGGGCGGCCAGTGGCAGAAGTACGTCCTCGGCGCCGCCGCTGTCGACGGCACGGACGTCAAGAAGGCGCAGGCCGTCTTCAACACGACGACCGCCGCCGGCTGGACGGTCACCATGGAGTTCACGAACAAGGGCAGCAAGAAGTTCGGGGACATCACGGGCGAGCTGGCGAAGAACCAGCAGCCGCAGAACCAGTTCGCGATCGTCCTGGACGGTGAGGTCGTCTCCGACCCGTCCGTCAGCCAGGCGCTCACCGGTGGCAGCGCGGAGATCTCCGGCAGCTTCGGTCAGCAGGAGGCCCAGAGCCTCGCCAACATGCTGTCGTACGGCGCCCTGCCGCTGACCTTCAAGGAGGACAGCGTCACCACGGTGACCGCCGCCCTCGGTGGTGAGCAGCTGCACGCCGGTCTGATCGCGGGCGCGATCGGCCTGGCCCTGGTCGTCATCTACCTGCTGATCTTCTACCGCGGTCTGTCCGTCATCGCGATCCCCTCGCTGCTGGTCTCCGCGGCCCTCACCTACGTGATCATGGCGCTGCTCGGCCCGGCCATCGGCTTCGCGCTGAACCTGCCGGCCGTCTGTGGCGCCATCGTCGCGATCGGTATCACCGCGGACTCGTTCATCGTGTTCTTCGAACGCATCCGGGACGAGATCCGCGAGGGCCGCTCGCTGCGCCCCGCCGTCGAGCGGGCCTGGCCGCGTGCCCGGCGCACCATCCTGGTCTCCGACTTCGTGTCCTTCCTCGCCGCCGCGGTGCTGTTCATCGTCACCGTCGGCAAGGTCCAGGGCTTCGCGTTCACGCTCGGTCTGACCACCGTGCTCGACGTGGTCGTCGTCTTCCTCTTCACCAAGCCGCTGATGACGATCCTCGCCCGCAAGAAGTTCTTCGCGAACGGCCACAAGTTCTCCGGCCTCGACCCGAAGGCACTCGGCGCGAAGCCCCCGCTTCGCCGCACCCGCCGTCCGGCCGCCCCCGTCGACCCGAAGGAGGCGTGAGATGTCGAAGCTCGGCAACCTCGGCGCCCGACTGCACCGCGGCGAGGTCGGCTACGACTTCGTCGGCAACCGCAAGATCTGGTACGGCATCTCGATACTGATCACCATCACGGCCATCCTCGGCCTCGCGGTGCGCGGCCTGAACATGGGCATCGAGTTCCAGGGCGGTGCCGTCTTCACCACCCCGAAGAACATGAGCGTCTCGGTCGCCCAGGCCGAGACGTTCGCGGAGGACGCGTCCGGACACGACGCCATCGTCCAGAAGCTCGGTGACGGCAGCCTGCGCGTCCAGATCGCCGGCATCGACACCGGCAAGTCCGACCAGATCAAGGAGACCCTCGCCAAGGAGCTGAAGGTCGACTCGGAGAACATCAACGCGGACCTGGTCGGCCCCAGCTGGGGCGACCAGATCGCCAACAAGGCCTGGCAGGGCCTGGCGATCTTCATGGTCCTCGTCGTGATCTACCTGGCGATCGCGTTCGAGTGGCGCATGGCGCTCGCGGCCCTCGTCGCCCTGATCCACGACATCACCATCACGGTCGGCATCTACGCCCTCGTCGGCTTCGAGGTCACGCCGGGCACGGTGATCGGTCTGCTGACGATCCTCGGTTACTCGCTCTACGACACGGTCGTCGTCTTCGACAGCCTCAAGGAGCAGACGAAGGACATCACCAAGCAGACCCGCTGGACCTACAGCGACATCGCCAACCGGTCGATCAACAGCACGCTGGTCCGCTCGATCAACACCACCGTGGTCGCGCTGCTGCCGGTCGGCGCCCTGCTGTTCATCGGCGGCGGCGTCCTCGGCGCCGGCATGCTCAACGACATCTCGCTGTCGCTGTTCGTCGGCCTCGCGGCCGGTGCGTACTCCTCGATCTTCATCGCCACGCCGCTCGTCGCCGACCTCAAGGAGCGCGAGCCGCAGATGAAGGCCCTCAGGAAGCGCGTGCTCGCCAAGCGGGCCCAGGCCGCCGCGAAGGGCGAGCCGCTGGAGACCGAGACCGTCGACGAGCCGCTGGACGACGAGCCGGACGACGAGGCGGCCGCGGTCGTCGGCCCGCGTCACCAGCCCGCGTCCCGCAACCGGGGCCGCGGACGACCCTCGGGGAAGCGCCGATGACCGAGCTCACCGACATCACGGAGCTGCTGCTCAGCCGCATCCGCGACGTGGCGGACCACCCGGAGCCGGGAGTGGTGTTCAAGGACATCACCCCGCTCCTGGCGGACCCGGTGGCGTTCACCGCGCTCACCGACGCGCTGGCGGAGACCGCCGAGCGCACCGGTGCGACGAAGGTCGTCGGCCTGGAGGCCCGGGGCTTCATCCTCGGCGCCCCCGTCGCCGTCCGCGCGGGGCTCGGCTTCATTCCGGTACGCAAGGCGGGCAAGCTCCCCGGAGCCACCCTCAGCCAGGCGTACGACCTGGAGTACGGCTCCGCGGAGATCGAGGTGCACGCCGAGGACCTGAGCGCGGACGACCGCGTGCTGATCGTCGACGACGTCCTCGCCACCGGCGGCACCGCCGAAGCGTCCATCCAGCTCATTCGGAGGGCGGGCGCGCAGGTCGCGGGCCTCGCCGTCCTGATGGAGCTGGGCTTCCTCGGCGGCCGCACCCGCCTGGAACCGGCTCTCGAGGGCGCCCCCCTGGAGGCGCTGCTCACCATCTGAGCGGCCGGGGAGCGCCTGGCCGGCACCGGACGGAAAGTCCGGCGCGAGCCCCGTGACACCCGTACGACACCGCAGCGGCGGGCCCGGAGGAATCCGGCGCCCGCCTCTGGCGTTTCTCCGGTAGACGGCTCTCACAGTGGCCTGAAGGCGATCCCGGGGCGCGGGATCGCTACCATGGGACCTCCGGAGCCTGACCGGGGGACCCGGATCCGCACGAGGAGTCCTCTTGGCAGACGAGGCCCAGCCACTCACCGCCGCCAAGCCCGAGCCCGGCTCGGCCCCGGCGGACAAGCCCGCGCCGCACGCGACGCACGCGAAGAACGACAGCCGCGGGCCGGTCGAGCACGCCCAGTCCGCGCCGGTCGAGAAGTCCCCCGAGCAGGCGCGCCCCAAGCCCGCGCCCGCCGAGCGTCCCGCCGCCCCGCAGGCAGCCCGCCCGGCCGCGGGCCAGCCCGCCCGCTCCGGCTCCTCCAACCGCGTCCGCGCCCGGCTGGCCCGCCTCGGCGTCCAGCGCTCGAACCCGTACAACCCGGTCCTGGAACCGCTGCTGCGGATAGTGCGCAGCAACGATCCGAAGATCGAGACCTCGACGCTGCGCCAGATCGAGAACGCCTACCAGGTCGCCGAACGCTGGCACCGCGGCCAGAAGCGCAAGAGCGGCGACCCGTACATCACCCACCCGCTCGCGGTCACCACGATCCTCGCCGAGCTCGGCATGGACCCGGCCACGCTCATGGCGGGCCTGCTGCACGACACGGTCGAGGACACCGAGTACGGCCTCGACACCCTCCGCAAGGACTTCGGCGACCAGGTCGCCCTGCTGGTCGACGGCGTCACCAAGCTGGACAAGGTCAAGTTCGGCGAGGCCGCGCAGGCCGAGACCGTGCGCAAGATGGTCGTCGCCATGGCCAAGGACCCGCGCGTCCTGGTCATCAAGCTCGCCGACCGCCTGCACAACATGCGCACCATGCGCTATCTCAAGCGCGAGAAGCAGGAGAAGAAGGCGCGCGAGACCCTCGAGATCTACGCGCCCCTCGCCCACCGCCTGGGCATGAACACCATCAAGTGGGAGCTGGAGGACCTCGCGTTCGCGATCCTCTATCCCAAGATGTACGACGAGATCGTGCGCCTGGTCGCCGAGCGTGCCCCCAAGCGCGACGAGTACCTGGCCATAGTGACCGACGAGGTGCAGTCCGACCTGCGCGCGGCCCGTATCAAGGCCACCGTCACCGGGCGCCCCAAGCACTACTACAGCGTCTACCAAAAGATGATCGTCCGCGGCCGCGACTTCGCGGAGATCTACGACCTGGTGGGCATCCGCGTCCTCGTGGACACCGTCCGCGACTGCTACGCGGCCCTCGGCACGGTGCACGCGCGATGGAACCCGGTCCCCGGCCGGTTCAAGGACTACATCGCGATGCCGAAGTTCAACATGTACCAGTCGCTGCACACGACGGTCATCGGCCCCAACGGCAAGCCGGTCGAACTCCAGATCCGCACGTTCGACATGCACCGCCGCGCGGAGTACGGCATCGCCGCGCACTGGAAGTACAAGCAGGAGGCCGTCGCCGGTACCTCCAAGGTGCGTTCGGACCAGCCGAGGACCACCGGCAAGGACGACCACCTCAACGACATGGCGTGGCTGCGCCAGCTCCTCGACTGGCAGAAGGAGACCGAGGACCCCGGCGAGTTCCTGGAGTCCCTGCGCTTCGACCTGTCGCGCAACGAGGTCTTCGTCTTCACCCCGAAGGGTGACGTGATAGCGCTTCCGGCGGGCGCCACCCCCGTCGACTTCTCGTACGCGGTGCACACCGAGGTCGGTCACCGGACGATAGGCGCACGGGTCAACGGGCGTCTGGTGCCACTCGAATCCACCCTGGACAACGGCGACCTGGTGGAGGTCTTCACCTCCAAGGCGGCCGGGGCGGGTCCCTCCCGCGACTGGCTCGGCTTCGTCAAGTCGCCGCGCGCCCGCAACAAGATCCGCGCCTGGTTCTCCAAGGAGCGGCGCGACGAGGCGATCGAGCAGGGCAAGGACGCGATCGCGCGGGCGATGCGCAAGCAGAACCTGCCGATCCAGCGCATCCTCACCGGGGACTCGCTGGTCACGCTCGCGCACGAGATGCGCTACCCCGACATCTCGTCCCTGTATGCGGCCATCGGCGAGGGCCATGTCGCCGCGCAGAGCGTCGTACAGAAACTCGTCCAGGCACTCGGCGGTGAGGAGGCGGCCACCGAGGAGATCGACGAGTCCGTTCCGCCGGCCCGCGGCCGCGGCCGCAAGCGGCGCAGCAGCAACGACCCGGGTGTCGTCGTGAAGGGTGTCGACGACGTCTGGGTCAAGCTGGCCCGCTGTTGTACGCCCGTCCCGGGTGACCCGATCATCGGTTTCGTCACGCGCGGCAGCGGAGTGTCGGTGCACCGCAACGACTGCGTGAACGTGGACTCGCTGTCCCGCGAGCCCGAGCGCATCCTCGAGGTCGAGTGGGCGCCGACGCAGTCCTCGGTCTTCCTGGTCGCCATCCAGGTCGAGGCCCTGGACCGCTCCCGGCTCCTGTCGGACGTCACACGGGTCCTGTCCGACCAGCACGTCAACATCCTGTCCGCGGCCGTCCAGACCTCCCGCGACCGCGTCGCCACCTCCCGCTTCACCTTCGAGATGGGCGACCCGAAGCACCTGGGGCACGTCCTGAAGGCGGTCAGGGGCGTCGAGGGCGTCTACGACGTGTACCGGGTGACATCGGCCCGGCAGCAGCGCTAGGACCCGCGGGGCGGCTCGTCCCGCCGCAGGACGACACGTTCCGCGGTACGACGACGAGGGCCCCGCGACTCGAGAGGAGTCGCGGGGCCCTCGTACGGGCTCCGGGTGCGGCCGGTCAGCCGCCGAACTCGTGCAGGCCCTTGAGCGCCTGGTCCAGGAGCGCCTGCCGGCCCTCCAGCTCGCGCTCGAGCTTCTCGGCCCTGGACGCGTTGCCCTGGGCGCGCGCCTGCTCGATCTGGCCCGTCAGCTTGTCCACGGCCGCCTGGAGCTGCCCGGTGAGACCCGCGGCACGCGCGCGTGCCTCCGGGTTCGTCCGGCGCCACTCGGTCTCCTCGGCCTCCTGGATGGCCCGCTCGACGGCGTGCATCCGGCCCTCGACCTTGGGCCGCGCGTCGCGCGGCACATGACCGATGGCCTCCCACCGCTCGTTGAGCGTGCGGAACGCGGCGCGTGCCGCCTTCAGGTCCGAGATCGGCAGGAGCTTCTCGGCCTCCTCGGCCAGCTCCTCCTTGAGCTTCAGGTTCTCGGACTGTTCGGCGTCCCGCTCGGCGAAGACCGAGCTGCGCGCGGCGAAGAAGACGTCCTGGGCACCGCGGAAGCGGTTCCACAGGTCGTCCTCGTGCTCACGCTGGGCGCGGCCCGCGGCCTTCCACTCCGTCATCAGCTCGCGGTAGCGCGCGGCCGTCGGACCCCAGTCGGTCGAACCGGACAGCGCCTCCGCCTCGGAGAACAGCCGCTCCTTGGTCCTGCGGGCGTCCTCGCGCTGCGCGTCCAACGACGCGAAGTGCGCCTTGCGGCGCTTGGAGAACGCCGAGCGCGCGTGCGAGAAGCGGTGCCACAGCTCGTCGTCCGACTTGCGGTCGAGCCGCGGCAGCCCCTTCCAGGTGTCCACCAGGGAACGCAGCCGCTCACCGGCAGCCCGCCACTGGTCGGACTGCGCCAGCTCCTCCGCCTCGGCGACCAGCGCCTCCTTGGAGTGCCGCGCCTCGTCGGACTGCTTGGCGCGCTGGTGCTTGCGCTCCTCGCGGCGTGCCTCGACGGTCGCGACGAGCTTGTCCAGCCGGGTCCGCAGGGCGTCCAGGTCGCCGACCGCGTGGTGCGCCTCCACCTGCTCGCGCAGGTGGTCGATGGCGGTCTGCGCGTCCTTCGCCGACAGGTCGGTGGTCTTCACCCGCTTCTCGAGGAGGCCGATCTCGACCACCAGGCCCTCGTACTTGCGCTCGAAGTAGGCCAGCGCCTCCTCGGGGGAGCCGGCCTGCCAGGAACCGACGACCTGCTCGCCGTCGGCCGTACGCACGTACACGGTCCCCGTCTCGTCGACGCGGCCCCACGGGTCGCTGCTCACAGCGCCTCCTCCACATGATGCCTGCGGAGGGCTTCTGTTCCCCCGGGCATCGTCCACAGTTTCGTCACGGCCAACATAGGCGACCGGCGGGTTGCCTGTCCGCATCCCGCGCGACCGAAATTTCGCAGTTGGGGGGTCAGGATTTCGTGACGGTTGCCTTGTTGATCACGACCGTCGCGTTGGGTGCTCCGTCGCCCTGTCCGGTGCTCTCTCCGGCGGCGGCGATCTTCTTCAGAACCTTCATTCCGGAGGCCGAAACCGTACCGAACGGTGTGTAGCTGGGCGGGAGCTGGCTGTCCTGGTACACGAGGAAGAACTGGCTGCCGCCGGTGTGCGCCTGACCGGTGTTCGCCATCGCGATCGTGCCCGCCGGGTAGGTGTTGCTCTTGAGGCTCTTGTCCTTCAGGTTCTCGTCCGGAATCGTGTAGCCGGGACCGCCGCTGCCGGAGCCCGTCGGGTCGCCGCACTGCAGGACGTAGATGCCGTTGGTGGTGAGCCGGTGGCACTTGGTGTGGTCGAAGTAGCCCTTGCCGGCGAGGAAGTCGAACGAGTTCACCGTGTGCGGCGCCGCCGACGCCTTCAGCGCGACGTCGATCTCACCGCACGTCGTGGCGAGCTTCATCGTGTACTTCGCCGACTTGTCGATGGTGACCGCCGGCTCCTTCTTCCAGCTCTGCGTCTCCACCTTGCCGGCCGCCGCCTTCTCGCACGGGTCCGGTGCCTTGCTGGGCGCCTCCGGGCTCGGCGACGCCTCGGTGCTCGCGCTCGCCTTCTTGTTGTCGTCCTTGAGGACGCCGGTCGTGTACAGCGCGACGCTGCCTATCACGATCACGCCGAGCACCGACGCGATCACCGAGTTGCGCATGCGCGCCCTGCGCCGCGCTGAGGTGCGCCGCTGCTGCTGCCGCAAGAACTTCTCCCGGGCGAGCTGCCGCTTCCGCTGTTCCTGGGTGACCACCGGGTTCTCTCCTCATGCGTCTCGTACGTCGACTGGGACGCGTGCGTCTTGTGAGCCGACCGCCTACGTGTGCCCCGTACCGTATATGGGTTCGCTGAGGAATCGGCAGCGCCGGTAGGCTCTGACCACAGGCGCAGCCTTTCTCAAGCCACCCGTATCGACACAACGAGGGACGATCGTGCTCATTGCCGGGTTCCCCGCCGGGGCTTGGGGGACGAACTGTTATCTCGTCGCCCCCGCCGCCGGTGAGGAGTGTGTGATCATCGACCCCGGCCACCAGGCCGCCCAGGGAGTCGAGGAAGCGCTGAAGAAGCATCGGCTCAAGCCCGTCGCCGTCGTCCTCACCCACGGCCACCTCGACCACGTGGCCTCGGTCGTCCCGGTGTGCGGCGCGCACGACGTACCGGCCTGGATCCACCCCGAGGACCGGTACATGATGCGCGACCCGGAGAAGGCGCTCGGGCGTTCCATCGGGATGCCGCTGATGGGTGAGCTGACCGTGGGCGAGCCGGACGACGTCAGGGAGCTTTCCGACGGCGCGAAGCTGGAGCTGGCCGGCCTGGAGCTGTCCGTCGCGCACGCGCCCGGCCATACCAGGGGGTCGGTGACGTTCGGGATGCCCGAGACCGCGGAGATCCCGCCGGTCTTCTTCTCGGGCGACCTGCTCTTCGCCGGCTCCGTCGGACGCACCGACCTGCCCGGCGGTGACATGGCCGAGATGCTCGACTCGCTGGCCCGTGTGTGCCTGCCGCTCGACGACTCGACCGTGGTGCTGTCGGGCCACGGCCCCCAGACGACCATCGGCCAGGAGCGCGCCACCAACCCGTATCTGCGGCAGGTGGCCTCCGGCCAGGGAGCTTCGCCGGCTCCCCGACGAGGAATGTGACGAGAACCCTCCGTGAGCACCTTCAAGGCCCCCAAGGGCACGTACGACCTGATCCCGCCGGACTCCGCGAAGTACCTGGCGGTCCGCGAGGCGATCGCCGCGCCCCTGCGCAACTCCGGCTACGGCTACGTCGAGACGCCCGGCTTCGAGAGCGTGGAGCTCTTCGCGCGCGGTGTCGGCGAGTCGACGGACATCGTGACGAAGGAGATGTACGCCTTCGAGACCAAGGGCGGTGACAGGCTCGCCCTGCGCCCCGAGGGAACCGCCTCCGTGCTGCGCGCCGCCCTCGAGGCCAACCTGCACAAGGCCGGCAACCTCCCGGTCAAGCTCTGGTACTCGGGCTCGTACTACCGCTACGAGCGCCCGCAGAGGGGCCGTTACCGCCACTTCTCCCAGGTCGGCGCCGAGGCGATCGGGGCCGAGGACCCGGCCCTGGACGCCGAGCTGATCATCCTGGCCGACCAGGCCTATCGCACGCTGGGCCTGCGGCAGTTCCGGATCCTGCTGAACAGCCTGGGCGACAAGGAGTGCCGTCCGGTCTACCGCGCGGCACTCCAGGACTTCCTGCACGGCCTGGACCTGGACGAGGAGACGCTCCGCCGCGCGGACATCAACCCCCTCCGTGTCCTGGACGACAAACGCCCGGACGTCCAGAAGCAGTTGGCGGACGCCCCGCTGCTGCGCGACTACCTCTGCGACGCCTGCAAGGCGTACCACGAGGAGGTCCGCGACCTGGTCACGGCGGCGGGCGTCGTCTTCGAGGACGACCCCCGGCTGGTCCGCGGCCTGGACTACTACACGCGTACGACCTTCGAGTTCGTCCACGACGGTCTGGGTTCCCAGTCCGCGGTGGGCGGCGGCGGCCGCTACGACGGCCTGTCCGAGATGATCGGCGGCCCCGCACTGCCGTCGGTGGGCTGGGCCCTGGGCGTCGACCGCACGGTCCTCGCCCTGGAGGCGGAGGGTGTGGAGCTCGAACTGCCTTCCACCACCAGCGTGTTCGCGGTGCCCCTGGGTGAGGAGGCCCGCCGGATCCTGTTCGCGAAGGTCACCGAGCTGCGCAAGGTGGGCATCGCGGCCGACTTCGCCTATGGCGGCAAGGGCCTCAAGGGCGCGATGAAGAACGCCAACCGCAGCGGCGCCCGCTACACGATCGTCGCCGGCGAGCGCGACCTGGCCGAGGGTCTCGTGCAGCTCAAGGACATGCAGTCCGGAGAGCAGACGGCGATCGGCGTGAACGAGATCGTGGCGGAACTGGAGTCGAGGCTGGGCTGAGCGTGCGGGGCGGGTCACCGCCCCGCACCCCCCACCGCGATTCCCTCGCGGTGGGGGGTCCTCCGGCCGGCGGATCTGTCCTGAACCGAACGTTCCGGGGCGGCCGTCCGTACCTTTCTGTGTCCACTGAACGTTGGGCTTACGTGGGTGTGCGGCACAATGGCCCCGCCCGAAGCAGTCCCCACTCCCCAGTGATGGAATCGGCGTGATGAGCAAGACGACAGTCAAGGACGTCTCCACCGAGCCCGGGCCGGAACGCGCCGCCGCCGAGCCGCGCACGGTCGGCGGCAGCCGCGCGTTCGGCCTGCTTCTGATCATCACCGGCGCGGCCGGACTGCTCGCCGCGTGGGTCATCACGATCGACAAGTTCAAGCTGCTCGAGGCCAAGGCCGCGGGCAAGACGTTCACACCCGGGTGCAGCCTCAACCCCGTCGTCTCCTGCGGCTCCGTCATGGAGAGCAAGCAGGCCGCCGCCTTCGGCTTCCCCAACCCGATGCTCGGCCTCGTCTGCTACGGCATCGTGATCTGCGTCGGCATGAGCCTGCTGGCCCGCGCCCGCTTCCCGCGCTGGTACTGGCTCACCTTCAACGCCGGCACCCTCTTCGGTGTCGCCTTCTGCACCTGGCTCCAGTTCCAGTCGCTGTACCGGATCAACGCGCTGTGCCTGTGGTGCTCCCTGGCCTGGGTCGCCACGATCACCATGTTCTGGTACGTGACCTCGTTCAACGTCCGCAACTCCTTCCTGCCCGCCCCCCGCTGGCTCAAGGGCTTCTTCGGCGAGTTCACCTGGGTGCTGCCGGTCCTGCACATCGGCATCATCGGCATGCTGGTCATGACCCGCTGGTGGGACTTCTGGACCAGCTGACAGCTCCGCTGCCGGGGGTCCGCGACCGCCCCGGCCGGATTGTCAGTGCGGTGACATAGGGTTTTGCACGTGGAGCCCGACCTGTTCACCGCCGCCGCAGAAGAACGCCAGGAGAAGGACCCGTCCAGCAGCCCCCTGGCGGTCCGGATGCGCCCGCGCACCCTCGACGAGGTGGTGGGCCAGCAACACCTGCTCAAGCCGGGCTCGCCCCTGCGCAGACTCGTCGGCGAGGGCGCGGGCGGCCCGGCGGGACCGTCCTCGGTGATCCTGTGGGGCCCGCCCGGCACCGGCAAGACCACCCTGGCGTACGTCGTCTCCAAGGCCACCGACAAGCGCTTCGTGGAGCTCTCGGCGATCACCGCCGGCGTCAAGGAGGTCCGGGCGGTCATCGACGGCGCCCGTCGTGCCACTGGTGGCTTCGGCAAGGAGACCGTCCTCTTCCTGGACGAGATCCACCGCTTCAGCAAGGCCCAGCAGGACTCCCTGCTCCCGGCCGTCGAGAACCGCTGGGTGACCCTGATCGCGGCGACCACGGAGAACCCGTACTTCTCGGTGATCTCCCCGCTGCTGTCCCGCTCCCTGCTGCTGACCCTCGAACCCCTCACCGACGACGACCTGCGCGCACTCCTGCGGCGCGCCGTGACCGGCGAGCGGGGTCTCAAGGGCGCCGTCGCCCTCCCCGGGGACACCGAGGAGCACCTGCTGCGGATCGCCGGCGGCGACGCCCGCCGCGCGCTGACCGCCCTGGAGGCCGCGGCCGGGGCCGCCCTCGACAAGGGTGAGACGGAGATCGGCCTCCAGACCCTGGAGGAGACCGTCGACCGCGCGGCCGTGAAGTACGACCGCGACGGCGACCAGCACTACGACGTGGCCAGCGCCCTCATCAAGTCCATCCGCGGCTCCGACGTGGACGCGGCCCTGCACTACCTGGCCCGGATGATCGAGGCCGGCGAGGACCCGCGCTTCATCGCCCGCCGCCTGATGATCTCCGCCAGCGAGGACATCGGCCTCGCCGACCCGAACGCCCTGCCGATCGCGGTCGCCGCCGCCCAGGCCGTCGCGATGATCGGCTTCCCCGAGGCCGCGCTCACGCTCAGCCACGCCACCATCGCCCTCGCTCTGGCCCCCAAGTCCAACGCGGCGACCATGGCGATCGGCGCCGCCATGGAGGACGTACGCAAGGGGATGGCCGGCTCCGTGCCCCCGCACCTGCGTGACGGGCACTACAAGGGCGCCGCCAAACTGGGGCACGCCCAGGGATACGTGTATCCGCACGACCTGCCCGAGGGCATCGCCCCGCAGCAGTACGCGCCGGAGGAGCTCAAGGACCGCGAGTACTACGCGCCGACCCGGCACGGCGCCGAGGCCCGGTACGCGGACGCGGTCGAGTGGACCAGGAAGCACCTCGGTCGAGGGCGGTCCTGAGCACCCTGTAAGATGACCCGAAGCGCTGCGTCCCGTGTCCGGCTCCGGTCGGCATCACCAGAACGGGACATCCAGCCGGAGCCCCTGCCTCGACGGAGGGATTCCAGGAGCGTCGCGCACCGTCGAAGGTGTCGCGGGCAGCCCACCACCACCCGGTCTCCGGGACGGTCGGTGGGCCACTCGTGTGCTGCACGTTGTGCCCAGACCAGGGAGCGGCTGCCTGCCCCGTCCGCAGGGACGAAGGCGGGTCTCCCAGGCTGCGGATGCGACCTCCCTTAACTCTGGTGAGCCGGAATCCAGGAAAGAGACAAAAACGTGGCGAATCAGCCCCGCCCCAAGGTCAAGAAGTCGCGTGCCCTCGGCATCGCGCTGACCCCGAAGGCCGTCAAGTACTTCGAGGCCCGCCCCTACCCGCCGGGCGAGCACGGCCGCGGCCGCAAGCAGAACTCGGACTACAAGGTCCGTCTGCTGGAGAAGCAGCGTCTGCGCGCGCAGTACGACGTGTCCGAGCGCCAGCTCGTCCGCGCCTACGAGCGTGCCGCCAAGACCCAGGGCAAGACCGGTGAGGCCCTGGTCATCGAGCTCGAGCGCCGTCTCGACGCGCTGGTCCTGCGTTCGGGCATCGCCCGCACGATCTACCAGGCCCGCCAGATGGTCGTCCACGGCCACATCGAGGTCAACGGTGGCAAGGTCGACAAGCCGTCCTTCCGCGTCCGTCCCGACGACGTCGTGATGGTCCGCGAGCGCAGCCGCGAGAAGACCCTCTTCTCCATCGCCCGTGAGGGCGGCTTCGCCCCCGACGGCGAGACCCCGCGCTACCTCCAGGTGAACCTCCGCGCCCTGGCCTTCCGCCTGGACCGTGAGCCGAACCGCAAGGAGATCCCGGTGATCTGCGACGAGCAGCTCGTCGTCGAGTACTACGCCCGCTGACACCGGGGCGTAGCACCACCTGCGCATCAGCCCGCCGTCTCCCCGCCCTTCCGGGTGGGCGAGGCGGCGGGCTCTCGCATGTCCGGGGTCCCCGTCGTGTGCCGCACCGGCCCGCGCGGCGCCGGCACCGCGTCCATCGACGTCGCCGGCGCCCCGCTCAGTGCCCGGCTCACCGCCGCCTCACGACCGAGCCGAGCTCCCTGCCGTACGCACTCCTCGTACCGCTCGTCGCCCAGCCGCTCCCGGGCCGTCGCCTCGCACAGCTCGTGCGGGGCGTTGTAGTAGGCGGAGCCGAACAGCGGCAGGCCCACCGAGGGCCACATCGCGGAGGCCGCGCCCTGTAGCACCGCGGCCTCGGCGAAGTCGCCCTCGGCCGCCGTGACCAGGGCCAGCAGCTCGATCGTGAGCACCGAACCGAGCAGGTCGCGGAAGGTGCGGGCGCCGCTCAGGCAGTCCGCCAGCAGGTCGCGGGCGCGCACCGGGTCGCCCTCGCTCCAGGCGGCGTACGCCAGGACGTACAGCGCGTACGTCCGGGCCCAGCGTTCGCCGTGGTCCTCGCACACCTGGCGGACGTCCTCCGACAGCCGCACCGCGGTGGGCAGGTCGCCCTGGAACGCCCGTGCCATGGCCAGCTCGACCTGGCCCATCAGCACGTTGCTGTTGAGCTCGCCGATCTCCTGGTAGCGGTCGAGTGCCGAGCGCAGCAGCGTCTCCGCGCGTGCCATGTCGTCCGTGACCAGGGCCAGGCAGCCGGCCCGGTGCTCCGCGTACGCCACCGCCGTGGGGCTCGCCATCCGCTCCGCCTCCTCCCGGCACTCCTGCAGCGCGGCCAGCGCCGGCACCTTGTCGCCCTGCAGGATCGCGACGTAGCCGAGCACCCACAGGGCCTTCAGGCGCGACTGCTCGTTGCCGGATTCCTCCCGCACGGCCCGTTCCAGCCAGTGCCGCCCCTCCGACAGCCGGCCGCAGCCCGCCCAGTAGAACCACAGCGAGCCCGCCAGGTACTGGCCCAGCGGCGCCCCGTCCGGCTCGGTCAGGCAGTACTCCAGGGCGCAGCGCAGGTTCGGCAGCTCGGCCTCGACGCGGGCGGCGACCTCGTACTGCCGCGGGGAGAACCACTCCAGCTCGCACCAGGTGGCCAGGCCCACGTACCAGTCGCGGTGCCGCCGCCGCAGCCGGGCCGCGTCCCCGGTGGCCTCCAGCCACTCGGCGCCGTACGCCCGGACCGTGTCCAGCATGCGGTAGCGCACGCCCGTCGCGGCCTCCTCGCGCGCGAGGACGGACTGGGCGAGCAGCTCCGAGAGGACGTCGAGGACGTCGTCCGCGGCGAGACCTCCGCCACTGCACACGTACTCCGCGGCCTCCAGGTCGAATCGCCCGGCGAACACCGAGAGCCGCGACCACAGCAGCCGTTCCGGGGGCGTGCACAGTTCGTGGCTCCAGCCGATCGCCGTACGGAGCGTCTGATGGCGGGGCAGGACGTCCCGTCCGCCGCCGGTCAGTAGCCGGAACCGGTCGTCGAGCCGCTCGAGCAGCTGTGCGGGGGACAGGGCACGCAGTCGCCCGGCGGCCAGTTCGATCGCCAGCGGAATCCCGTCCAGGCGCCGGCACAGCTCCCGTACGTCCGGGCCGTCCTCCACGACGGCCCCGTGCTGTGCCGCCCGGTCCAGGAAGAGCGCGGCCGCCTCGTCCTCTTCGAGCGGGCCGAGCGGGAAGAGCCGTTCCCCGGCCACGGCCAGCGGCCTGCGCCCCACGGCGAGCACCCGCAGGCCGGGCAGCCCGCGCAGCAGATCGGCCGTCAGTGCGGCACAGGCGTCGACCAGGTGCTCGAAACCGTCCAGGACCAGCAGCACGCCACGTTCGGCGAGGTGATCGAGAAGCGTCTCGCGGGGTCCACGTGTCGTGTGGTCCGTCAGCCCCAGGGCCTCCACGACCGCGTAGTCGACGAACTCAGGATCGCGCACCGGAGCCAGCTCCACCCGCCACACCCCGCCCGCCTCGGCGGACCGCGCCGCCGCGTGCGCGGCCAGGCGCGACGTGCCGACGCCGCCGGCCCCCGTCACCGTCACCAGCCGCGAGGCGCCGAGTGCCTCCCGCAGCCCGGCGAGTTCCGCCGACCGGCCCACGAACGAGGTGAGTTCCAGGGGCAGGTTGCCGGTCACGGGGGTGCCGCCGGGCTGATGAACTCGCATGGAACACGGAGCGTACTGAGCCGTGTTCGGTCCGTACAAGCGCGCGGCGCGACTCGGGTGCGCGCGAGCGGTAATCCGGTACGGAGCGGCAGTCCCGGCGCGATAGGCTCGTGACACTGATTTCTAGGTTCGACGTTGACCGCACGTTTCAGGGAGCGGGTGCACACAGTGTCCGGTGGAGAGGTGGCCGGGATCCTGGTGGCCGTCTTCTGGGCGATCCTGGTCTCCTTCCTCGCCGTCGCGCTGGTGAGGCTGGCCCAGACGCTGAAGGCGACCACCAAGCTCGTCGCGGACGTGACCGACCAGGCCGTCCCGCTGCTGGCGGACGCCTCCCTGGCGGTGCGCTCGGCGCAGACCCAGATCGACCGGGTCGACGCCATCGCGTCGGACGTCCAGGAAGTCACCTCGAACGCCTCCGCACTCTCGACCACCGTCGCGTCCACCTTCGGTGGCCCTCTGGTCAAGGTCGCGGCCTTCGGCTACGGCGTGCGCCGGGCTCTCGGCGGCCGCCGGGAGGACGCGCCCACCAGGGAGCCCCGGCGTACCGTGATCGTGGGCCGCACGGTCCCGGGCGCGCGGCGGGAGAAGCGGAACAACAGGGGAAAGAAGGCCTGAGCGAGCGATGTTCCGCCGTACGTTCTGGTTCGGCACGGGCGTAGCCGCCGGTGTCTGGGCCACCACCAAGGTCAACCGTAAGCTCAGGCAGCTGACCCCCGAGAACCTCGCCGCGCAGGCCGCGAACAAGGCGATCGAGGCGGGCCACCGGCTCAAGGACAGCGCCGTGGGCTTCGCGCTCGACGTCCGCGCGGGCATGGCCCAGCGGGAGGCCGAACTGGGTGAGGCGCTGGGCATCCACGCGGACCCCGAGCTCCCCGCCCCCCGGCGGTACGCCGCCATCGAGAACCGCAGCAACCCGAGGTCCGTCGACGGTGACAGGACGACGGACTCGTACAACCGGAATGAGGACCACTGATGGAGTCGGCCGAGATTCGTCGCCGCTGGTTGAGCTTCTTCGAGGAGCGCGGTCACACCGTCGTCCCTTCGGCGTCGCTCATCGCGGACGACCCGACTCTGCTCCTCGTCCCGGCCGGCATGGTGCCCTTCAAGCCCTACTTCCTGGGCGAGGTCAAGCCGCCCTTCTCGCGTGCCACCAGCGTGCAGAAGTGCGTACGCACGCCGGACATCGAAGAGGTCGGCAAGACCACGCGGCACGGCACCTTCTTCCAGATGTGCGGCAACTTCTCCTTCGGCGACTACTTCAAGGAAGGCGCCATCAAGTACGCCTGGGAGCTGCTCACCTCGCCCCAGGACAAGGGTGGTTACGGCCTGGAGCCGGAGAAGCTCTGGATCACCGTCTACCTGGAGGACGACGAGGCCGAGCGCATCTGGCGTGACGTCGTCGGTGTCCCGGCCGAGCGCATCCAGCGCCTCGGCAAGAAGGACAACTACTGGTCCATGGGCGTTCCCGGCCCCTGCGGCCCCTGCTCCGAGATCAACTACGACCGCGGCCCCGAGTTCGGCGTCGAGGGCGGCCCCGCCGTCAACGACGAGCGGTACGTGGAGATCTGGAACCTCGTCTTCATGCAGTACGAGCGTGGCGAGGGCAGGGGCAAGGAGGACTTCGAGATCCTCGGCGAGCTGCCGAGCAAGAACATCGACACGGGCCTCGGCATGGAGCGGCTCGCCATGATTCTGCAGGGCGTGCAGAACATGTACGAGATCGACACCTCCATGGCCGTCATCAGGAAGGCCACCGAGCTGACCGGCGTCGGCTACGGCGACGCCCACGACTCGGACGTGTCCCTGCGCGTGGTCACCGACCACATGCGGACCTCCGTCATGCTCATCGGCGACGGCGTGACCCCCGGCAACGAGGGCCGCGGCTACGTCCTGCGCCGCATCATGCGCCGCGCCATCCGCAACATGCGTCTGCTCGGCGCCACCGGCCCGGTGGTCAAGGACCTGATCGACGTCGTGATCGAGATGATGGGCCAGCAGTACCCGGAGCTCGTCACCGACCGCGAGCGCATCGAGACCGTCGCCCTGGCCGAGGAGGCCCGCTTCCTCAAGACCCTGAACGCCGGCACCAACGTCCTGGACACCGCCGTGTCCGAGACCAAGTCGTCCGGCGCCACGGTCCTGCCGGGCGACAAGGCCTTCCTGCTGCACGACACCTGGGGCTTCCCGATCGACCTCACCCTCGAGATGGCCGCCGAACAGGGCCTCTCCGTGGACGAGGACGGCTTCCGCCGCCTGATGAAGGAGCAGCGGGAGCGCGCCAAGGCCGACGCCCAGGCCAAGAAGACCGGCCACGCCGGTGCCGGTGCCTACCGTGAGATCGCCGACAAGGCCGGCGCCACCGACTTCATCGGCTACACGGCCACCGAGAGCGAGTCCACGATCGTCGGCATCCTCGTCGACGGGGCCTCCTCTCCGGCCGCCACCGAGGGCGACGAGGTCGAGATCGTCCTGGACCGCACCCCGTTCTACGCCGAGGGCGGCGGCCAGATCGGCGACACCGGCCGCATCCGAGTGGACTCCGGCGCCGTCATCGAGATCCGCGACACCCAGAAGCCGGTACCGGGCGTCTACGTCCACAAGGGCGTCGTCCAGTTCGGCGAGGTGACCGTCGGGGCCAAGGCCCAGGCCTCGATCGACGGCCGCCGTCGTACGGCCATCGCCCGCGCCCACTCGGCCACGCACCTCACCCACCAGGCCCTGCGCGACGCCCTCGGCCCGACGGCCGCCCAGGCCGGTTCAGAGAACCAGCCCGGCCGCTTCCGCTTCGACTTCGGTTCCCCGGCCGCCGTACCGACGGCCGTGATGACCGACGTCGAGCAGAAGATCAACGAGGTGCTCGCCCGTGACCTCGACGTGCACGCCGAGGTGCTGAGCCTCGACGAGGCCAAGAAGCAGGGCGCCATCGCCGAGTTCGGCGAGAAGTACGGCGAGCGCGTCCGCGTCGTGACCATCGGCGACTTCTCCAAGGAGCTGTGCGGCGGCACGCATGTGCACAACACCTCCCAGCTCGGCCTGGTGAAGCTGCTCGGCGAGTCGTCGATCGGCTCGGGGGTACGCCGTATCGAGGCCCTGGTCGGTGTCGACGCCTACAACTTCCTCGCCCGTGAGCACACGGTCGTCGCCCAGCTCCAGGAGCTGGTCAAGGGCCGTCCGGAGGAGCTCCCAGAGAAGGTCTCCGCCATGCTCGGCAAGCTGAAGGACGCCGAGAAGGAGATCGAGAAGTTCCGCGCCGAGAAGGTCCTGCAGGCCGCCGCCGGGCTCGCCGAGTCCGCCAAGGACGTCCACGGGGTCGCCGTGGTCACCGGCCGGGTCCCGGACGGTACGACCCCCGACGACCTGCGCAAGCTGGTCCTGGACGTGCGTGGGCGCGTGCAGGGCGGGCGCCCCGCCGTGGTCGCCCTGTTCACGGTCAACAACGGCAAGCCGCTGACGGTCATCGCCACCAACGAGGCCGCCCGCGAGCGCGGCCTCAAGGCCGGTGACCTGGTTCGTACCGCCGCCAAGACCCTCGGCGGCGGTGGCGGCGGCAAGCCGGACGTCGCCCAGGGCGGCGGCCAGAACCCGGCCGCCGTCGGCGAGGCCGTGGACGCGGTCGAGCGGCTCGTGGCCGAGACGGCCAAGTGACCGGAGGGGAACGGGTCATGCGCCGCGGCCGGCGGCTCGCGATCGATGTCGGGGACGCCCGTATCGGGGTCGCCTCGTGCGACCCCGACGGGATCCTCGCCACCCCGGTGGAGACGGTCCCGGGCCGTGACGTCCCGGCCGCGCACCGCAGGCTGCGGCAACTGGTCGAGGAGTACGAGCCGATCGAGGTCGTCGTCGGTCTCCCGCGCTCCCTGAAGGGGGGCGAGGGCCCGGCCGCGGTAAAGGTTCGGGGCTTCGCCCAGGTGCTCGCGACGGGCATCGCGCCGGTCCCGGTACGACTCGTGGACGAGCGGATGACCACGGTGACGGCCAGTCAGGGCCTGCGCGCCTCGGGGGTGAAGACGAAGAAGGGCCGGTCGGTCATCGACCAGGCAGCCGCTGTGATCATCCTGCAGCAGGCACTGGAATCCGAACGGGTGTCAGGTAAAGCACCCGGCGAGGGCGTCGAAGTGGTCATCTGATCGCGATACGGTAACGTTCCGCGCGATGCGGCGGTGTTCGAACAGTCGCCGCAAACAAGAGGCGGGACGGGAGCCGGGCCCGAAGCCGCGCGACCGCCGCCTCGCGGCTCTAGGGGATCGATGACTGAGTATGGCCGGGGCCAGGGCTCCGAACCGTGGCATCCGGAGGACCCGTTGTACGGGGACGGCGGATGGGAGGGACAGCAGGCCCAGTCGGGTCAGCAGTCCCCCTACGGCGGCCAGCCACAGCACTACCCCGCGCAGCCACACCAGTCCCAGCACCCGCAGCAGGCGCAGTACGGCGAGTGGGCCGAGGGGCAGCAGACCCCCTACGACCAGGCGCAGCAGTATCCCCAGCAGTTCCAGCAGCAGTACGGCCAGCAGTACGACCAGCAGTACTACGCCGGTCAGGAGCAGCAGGCGTACGACAACGGCGGCTGGGGCGCGGGCACTCCGGCGCCCGTCCAGTACGCCGGTCCGGCGGATCCGTACGGGCAGCAGGACCCGGCCGTCTACGGCGGGGAGCAACCCGACCACTACGGCACCCCCGACGCCTATCCGCCGCCCGAGCCGCCGAACAAGAGGCGCGCCGAACCGGAGCCGAAGACCGACTGGGACCCCGGACCCGACGAGGGTGAACACGCTTTCTTCGCGGGCGGGAACGACGACGAGGCCGATGCCGAGGCCGACGACGACGCGGACGATCCGCGCGGCGGCCGCAGGGGCCGGGGCGGCAAGAAGCCGAAGAAGCGGCGCAGCGGGTGCGCGTGCCTGGTGCTGACGGTGATCTTCGCGGGCATCGTCGGCGGGCTCGGCTATGTCGGCTACGACTACTACCAGGACCGTTTCGGTCCGGCGCCGGACTACGCGGGTGACGGAAACGGCGATCAGGTCACCGTCGTCATTCCCAAGGACGCGGGCGGCTATGTGATCGGGCAGAAGCTGAAGGAGGCGGGCGTCGTCGAGAGCGTCGACGCGTTCGTCTCCGCGCAGCAGTCGAACGCCGACGGCAAGTACATCCAGGACGGCGTCTACACGCTGCAGAAGCAGATGTCGGCGGCGAGCGCGGTCGAACTGATGCTCAGTCCGAAGAGCCGCAGCAACCTGATCATCGCCGAGGGCTCGCGCAACATGGCGATCTACACGCTGATCGACAAGCGCCTCGGGGTGGCGGACGGCACCACGGCGAGCGTGGCGAAGAAGCAGTACAAGACCCTCGGCCTGCCCGACTGGGCACTCGGGCACGACAACCTGAAGGATCCGCTGGAAGGATTCCTCTACCCCTCCAGCTACGCGGTCAGCAAGGGGCAGAAGCCCGCGGCCGTCCTGAAGGACATGGTCTCCCGGGCCAACGACAAGTACGAGGAACTCGGTCTCGAGAAGAAGGCGGAGAGCCTCGGGCTGGAGGGCCCGTGGCAGCTGCTGACGGTGGCGAGCCTGGTGCAGGCCGAGGGCACGAGCCACGACGACTTCCGCAAGATGGCCGAGGTGGTCTACAACCGCCTCAAGTCCGGGAACCCCGAGACCTACGGCTCGCTCGAGTTCGACTCCACGTACAACTACGTGAAGAACCAGAGCAAGATCGACCTGAGCATCGCCGAGCTGCGGAAGTACAACAACCCGTACAACACGTACTACATCAAGGGCCTGACGCCCGGCCCCATCGACAACCCCGGTGAAGAGGCGCTGAAGGGCGCCCTCAGGCCGACGCACGACGGTTGGTACTACTTCATCTCGTTGGACGGCAAGACCAGCAAGTTCACGAAGACGCTCGCGGAGCACGAGAAGCTGGTCAAGCAGTTCAACGCGTCAAGGAACTGAGACTGATGACAGCTCCCCGCAGGGCGGCCGTGCTCGGCTCGCCCATCGCCCACTCCCTCTCCCCGGTGCTGCACCGTACCGCGTACGCGGAGCTGGGGCTGGCCGACTGGTCCTACGACCGCTTCGACGTCGACGAGACCGCTCTCCCCGGCTTCCTCGCGGACCTGGGGCCGGACTGGGCCGGACTGTCACTGACCATGCCGCTCAAGCGGGCCGTCATCCCCCTGCTCGACGAGATCAGCGAGACGGCGGCCTCGGTCGAGGCGGTCAACACCGTGGTCTTCACCCAGGACGGGCGCAGGGCCGGCGACAACACCGACATCCCCGGCATGGTCGCCGCGCTGCGGGAGCGCGGGATCGAGGAGGTCGACTCCGCGGCGATTCTCGGCGCCGGCGCCACCGCCTCCTCCGCGCTCGCGGCCCTGGCCCGGATCTGCACCGGCGAGGTCGTCGTGTACGTGCGCAGCGAGGCCCGGGCCGCGGAGATGCGGCAGTGGGGCGAGCGGCTCGACCTCGAGGTGCGCACCGAGGACTGGGCGGACGCGGCCGAGGCGCTGCACAGGCCCCTGGTGATCGCGACCACCCCGGCCGGTGCGACGGACGCCCTGTCCGGCAGGGTGCCGGAGCGGCCCGCCACCCTCTTCGACGTCCTCTATGACCCGTGGCCCACCGAGCTCGCGGCCCGCTGGTCCGCCTACGGGGGCGCCGTCGTCAGCGGGCTCGACCTGCTGGTGCACCAGGCGGTCCTGCAGGTGGAGCAGATGACGGGGCGTACCCCGGCGCCGCTGGACGCGATGCGCAAGGCCGGCGAGCGCGCGCTAGCTGCCCGCTGAGCGCTTCGCCGGAAGTCCGGGGCCCGCTGTGGGCGCGGCCTTTTGTGTCACTTCGTTGTCTCGCGTCCCGTCCGGGTGGTGGACCGGCGGCGGGGTCGGGGTCCGGACGTGGGAGGATCGGGAGTGGCGGGCCGGGGCCGCGCACCCGGCCGCCGTTGCCGTACGCGAGGACGCGCGTACGCGGGGCAGGACCAGGGCGCGAGTACTGAGGAGCACCGTTGAGCAGGTTGCGCTGGCTGACCGCGGGGGAGTCCCACGGCCCCGCACTCGTCGCGACGCTGGAGGGACTTCCCGCCGGCGTGCCGATCACCACGGAGATGGTGGCGGACCACCTGGCGAGGCGGCGGCTCGGCTACGGGCGCGGTGCCCGGATGAAGTTCGAGCGCGACGAGGTGACCTTCCTCGGCGGCGTCCGGCACGGCCTCACCCTCGGCTCCCCGGTCGCGATCATGGTGGGCAACACCGAGTGGCCCAAGTGGGACCAGGTCATGGCGGCCGACCCGGTCGACCCGGAGATCCTCGCCGGTCTGGCCCGCAACGCCCCGCTGACCCGCCCGCGCCCCGGCCACGCCGACCTGGCGGGCATGCAGAAGTACGGCTTCGACGAGGCCCGGCCGATCCTGGAGCGCGCCTCCGCCCGTGAGACGGCCGCGCGCGTGGCGCTGGGCGCGGTGGCCCGGTCGTACGTGAAGGAGACGGCCGGCATCGAGATCGTCTCGCACGTCGTCGAGCTGGCCTCCGCGAAGGCCCCGCACGGCGTGTACCCGAAGCCGGGCGACGTCGACAAG
Source organism: Streptomyces sp. NBC_00289 (assembly GCF_041435115.1). Taxonomy (NCBI): domain Bacteria; kingdom Bacillati; phylum Actinomycetota; class Actinomycetes; order Kitasatosporales; family Streptomycetaceae; genus Streptomyces; species Streptomyces sp. NBC_00289. The sequence goes on from NZ_CP108046.1 coordinate 8,187,411, forward strand.
CTGGACGCGGACCCGGTGCGCTGCCTGGACGCGGACGCGTCGAAGGCGATGGTCGCGGAGATCGACCAGGCACACAAGGACGGCGACACCCTCGGCGGCGTGGTCGAGATCCTGGCGTACGGCGTGCCGGTGGGCCTGGGCTCGCACGTGCACTGGGACCGCAAGCTGGACGCCCGGCTGGCCGGCGCCCTCATGGGCATCCAGGCCATCAAGGGCGTCGAGGTCGGCGACGGCTTCGACCTGGCGCGGGTGCCCGGCTCCAAGGCGCACGACGAGATCGTGAAGACCGACGAGGGCATCCGCCGGACCTCCGGCCGCTCCGGTGGCACCGAGGGTGGCCTGAGCACCGGAGAGCTGCTGCGGGTGCGGGCCGCGATGAAGCCGATCGCGACCGTGCCGCGGGCCCTGCGGACCGTGGACGTGACCACCGGTGAGGCGACCGCCGCCCACCACCAGCGCTCCGACGTGTCGGCCGTTCCGGCGGCCGGCATCGTCGCGGAGGCGATGGTCGCCCTCGTGCTCGCCGACGCGGTCGCGGAGAAGTTCGGCGGCGACAGCGTGACCGAGACCCGCCGCAACGTGCGGTCCTACCTCGACCACCTGGCCATCCGGTGAGCGCGACGCCCGTGGTCGTCCTGGTGGGCCCGATGGGAGTCGGCAAGTCGACGGTCGGGCAGCTGCTCGGCGAGCGGCTCGGCGTCGCCTACCGGGACACGGACGACGACATCGTGGCCGAGCAGGCCCGGTCCATCGCCGAGATCTTCGTCGACGAGGGCGAGGCCGCCTTCCGCGCGATCGAGAAGCGGGCGGTGCACCGGGCACTGGCCGAGCACGACGGCGTCCTCGCGCTGGGCGGTGGCGCGATCCTCGACGAGGACACCCGCGCACTGCTCGCCGGACAGCGCGTCGTCTACCTCTCGATGGACGTCGAGGAGGCCGTCAAGCGCACCGGCCTGAACGCCGCGCGCCCGCTGCTCGCCGTCAACCCGCGCAAGCAGTGGCGGGAGCTGATGGAGGCGCGGCGGCACCTGTACGAGGGGATCGCCACGGCCGTCGTACCCACCGATGACCGTACGCCCGAAGAGGTCACCCAAGCAGCCCTGGACGCACTGGAGTTGAAGGAAGCATGAGCGAGGCAGTGACGCGGATCCAGGTCGGCGGCACGGCCGGCAGCGAGCCCTACGAGGTGCTGGTGGGCCGGCAACTCCTGGGCGAGCTGGCCGGCTTGATCGGCGACCGGGTCAAGCGGGTCGCCGTCGTCCACCCCGAGGCACTCGCCGAGACTGGTGAGGCGCTGCGCGCCGACCTGGCCGGGCAGGGCTACGAGGCCGTCGCCATCCAGGTGCCCAACGCGGAGGAGGCCAAGACCACCGAGGTCGCCGCCTACTGCTGGAAGGCGCTCGGCCAGTCCGGGTTCACCCGCAGCGACGTCATCGTGGGGGTCGGCGGCGGCTCCACCACCGACCTCGCCGGTTTCGTGGCCGCGACCTGGCTGCGCGGGGTGCGCTGGATCGCCGTCCCGACCACCGTGCTGGCCATGGTGGACGCGGCCGTCGGCGGCAAGACCGGCATCAACACGGCCGAGGGCAAGAACCTCGTGGGTGCCTTCCACCCGCCGGCCGGCGTGCTGTGCGACCTGGCCGCGCTGGACTCGCTCCCGGTCAACGACTACGTCTCGGGGCTCGCCGAGATCATCAAGGCCGGCTTCATCGCCGACCCGGCGATCCTGGAGCTCATCGAGGCCGACCCGGAGGCCGCCCGCACGCCCGCGGGCCCGCACACCGCCGAACTCGTCGAGCGGTCCATCAGGGTCAAGGCCGAGGTCGTCTCCTCGGACCTCAAGGAGGCGGGCCTGAGGGAGATCCTGAACTACGGGCACACGCTCGCCCACGCCATCGAGAAGAACGAGCGCTACCAGTGGCGCCATGGTGCCGCGGTCTCGGTGGGCATGCACTTCGCCGCCGAACTGGGCCGTCTCGCGGGCCGGTTGGACGACGCCACGGCCGACCGCCACCGCACGATCCTGGAATCGGTGGGGCTGCCGCTGCACTACCGCCACGACCAGTGGCCCAAGCTGCTGGAGACCATGAAGGTCGACAAGAAGTCCCGCGGCGACCTGCTGCGCTTCATCGTCCTCGACGGCCTGGCCAAGCCCACCGTCCTGGAAGGCCCGGATCCGGCCGTGCTGCTCGCCGCGTACGGCGAAGTGGGCGAGTAAGGACACCCGCGTACCTTCCGTCCGATGTGCCGTACCGGCACGGGCACTTCGGGGCGTCCCCGGCCGTTCACCAAATGACGGCCGGGGACGGTACCGTTCGGTAGGGATCGGGGTTCGCACCCCGCTGCCGGCGCCCATCGCCTGCCGCGAGTGAGCTGAAGGGGCGTGTCGGTGTCGAGAGGGTGAGCGCGCGGAGGCCCGAAGGGCCGAGCGCGGTCGGGCTCTCGCCTCCGGCTGAGGAGACCCGGTGGCGCATGCGCCAGACGACACGAGACGGAGTGGCACCGGATGCAGCACGTGGGTTCTCCGCTGCCGCCGCCCCATGAACCGGGGCACGGAGCGGCCGTCGGCTGGTCGCAGGCCGCACACCACCCGGGCCCGCCCCACCCCGGGACGCACCAGGGCTCCGCCCCCGTACCCGCGGCGCCGCCGGCCCCGGGCTACACGCCGGCCCCCGCGGGCCCGATGCCGCCCGCCCCGCACCACGCTCCCGCCCCGCCCGGCCCCCCGCGCGGTCAGGTCCCCCCCGCTCCGGACACCACCGGCCATGTGCCGCTGCCCCCCGGCGGACCCGTCGCCATGCCCAGCGTGCCGCCCGCCACGGCTGCCGCGCCCGACCCGACCGGCACGACCCTCGCGGTGCTGCTCATCGGTCCCGCGGGCGCCGGGAAGACGAGCGTGGCCAAGTACTGGGCGGACCACCGGCGGGTTCCCACCGCGCACATCAGCCTCGACGACGTCCGCGAGTGGGTTCGCTCGGGCTTCGCCGACCCCCAGGCGGGGTGGAACGACCACTCCGAGGCCCAGTACCGCCTCGCCCGCCGCACCTGCGGCTTCGCCGCGCGCAACTTCCTCGCCAACGGCATCTCGTGCATCCTCGACGACGCCGTCTTCCCCGACCGCCCGGTGGTCGGCCTGGGGGGCTGGAAACGGCATGTGGGCCCCGGCCTGCTGCCGGTCGTCCTGCTGCCCGGCCTGGAGATCGTGCTGGAGCGCAACGCCGAGCGCTCCGGGAACCGGCGCCTCGCCGACGAGGAGGTCGCCCAGATCCACGGCCGGATGGCCGGCTGGTACGGCTCCGGCCTCCCGATCATCGACAACTCACAGCTCGACGTACCGCAGACGGCCCGCGTCCTGGACGACGTGCTGGCCCGGTCGATCGCCAGCCCGCCGGCCTGGTAGCCCCGGGAAGCGGGCGTCTTGGCGGGAAATCCGCGGTCGGCCCCCGCCCGCGCGGCACGCGGTCGGCACAGCACAGCCACCGGCACCCCCCACTCGGCCTCGCTCAACCGGCGCCATCCCCGCGCAGCTCATACGCTCGATTCATGTCAGAGGTGTACGCGGCTCGCCGGACCCGGCTGAAGGAACGCTGTCACGCGGGCGGCAGCGCGGCGGCGCTTGTCTCCCGTCCCGCCAATGTCCGCTATCTCACGGGCGCGGCCCCGAGGGGCGCCGTGCTGCTGCTGGGAAGGACCGAGGACCTGCTGCTGTGCACCGGCCCGCCGGACGACCGTCCCGCGGAGGGGCGGCCGGACGAGGCGGTGCGTGTGCAGCCGCTGCCCGGCAGGGACGGAGACGCTGCCGTGGCCGCCGCGGATCTCGCCCTCGCCCAGGGCGCCGACTCCCTCGCCGTCGAGGAGCACGACCTCACCGTGGCCCGGCACCGGGCGATCCGCTCGGTGGTGCCGCGGCTGCGCCTGGCCGACCTGGGCGGCGCGGTCGAGCAGCTCCGCATCGTCAAGGACGAGGAGGAGATCTCCTGCCTGCGCATCGGCGCGGAGATCGCCGATCAGGCGCTGGGGGAGCTGCTGGAGTCCATCCTCGTGGGCCGTACCGAGCGGCATCTCGCCCTGGAGCTGGAGCGGCGGCTGGTCGACCACGGCGCCGACGGCCCCGCCTTCGCGACCTCCGTCGCCACCGGCCCGAACTCCGGCAGACGCGGCCACCGGCCCACCGACCGACGGGTCGAGGAAGGCGATTTCCTCTCCGTCTGTCTCGGCGCCAGGTACCGCGGCTACCGCTGCGAGATCGGCCGTACGTTCGTCATCGGAACGTCTCCCGCGGACTGGCAGATCGAGATGTACGACCTCGTCTTCGCTGCCCAGCGCGCCGGAAGGGAGATGCTGGCACCCGGCGCCGCCTACCGTGACGTGGACCGCGCCGCCCGTCAGGTACTGGGCTCGGCGGGGTACACGGAGGGCTTCCCGGAGCTCACCGGGCACGGTGTCGGACTCGAAATCGACGAGGACCCGCAGCTGGCCCCCGCGGCCATGGGTAAACTGGACGCTTGCGTGCCGGTCACCGTCGAACCGGGGGTCCACCTCCCGGGCCGGGGCGGTGTCAGGATCGATGACACGCTCGTCGTACGCCCCGAGGCGGACGGCGGACCCGAGCTACTCACCATCACGACCAAGGAGCTGCTCGCGCTGTAGCTTTTCCGAGCTGTGCGCGTGCGCCGGGGTCGTCCACGTCAGTCCAGGAGATTCCGCAACCGTGGCTTCCACGAACGACCTCAAGAACGGCCTGGTGCTCAAGCTCGAAGGCGGCCAGCTCTGGTCCGTCGTCGAGTTCCAGCACGTCAAGCCCGGCAAGGGCCCGGCCTTCGTGCGCACCAAGCTGAAGAACGTGCTCTCCGGCAAGGTCGTCGACAAGACGTTCAACGCCGGCGTCAAGGTCGAGACGGCCACGATCGACAAGCGCGACATGCAGTTCTCGTACATGGACGGCGAGTACTTCGTCTTCATGGACATGGACACCTACGACCAGCTGATGGTCGACCGGAAGGCCGTCGGCGACGCCGCCAACTTCCTGATCGAGGGCTTCACCGCCACCGTCGCGCAGCACGAGGGCGAGGTGCTCTTCGTCGAGCTGCCCGCCGCCGTCGAGCTCGTCATCCAGGAGACGGAGCCGGGCGTCCAGGGCGACCGCTCCACCGGTGGCACCAAGCCCGCCATCCTGGAGACCGGTCACCAGATCAACGTGCCGCTCTTCATCACCACCGGTGAGAAGATCAAGGTCGACACCCGCACCAGCGACTACCTCGGCCGGGTGAACAGCTAACCGTGGCTGCCCGCAACACGGCCCGCAAGCGCGCCTTCCAGATCCTCTTCGAGGGTGACCAGCGCGACGCGGACGTCCTGACGGTCCTCGCGGACTGGATCCGGCTCTCCCGGGCCGACACCCGGCAGCCGCCGGTCAGCGAGTTCACGATGCAGCTGGTCGAGGGCTACGCGCTGCACGCGACGCGTATCGACGAGCTGATCTCCCAGTACTCGGTCGGCTGGACGCTGGACCGGATGCCGGTCGTCGACCGCAACATCCTGCGCCTCGGCGCCTACGAGCTGATCTGGGCCGACGAGACGCCGGACGCCGTCGTGCTCGACGAGATGGTGCAGCTGGCGAAGGAGTTCTCCACGGACGACTCGCCGTCGTTCGTCAACGGCCTGCTCGGCCGTCTCAAGGACCTGAAGCCCTCGCTGCGCCGCGACGAGGCCTGACGGGGCCCCGAGGGACACGACAACGCCAGAGGGCCCGCAGCGTGACAGCTGCGGGCCCTCTGGCGTCCGTCGTGCCTCCTGGCACCCCGGGGAGCTGCTGAGCCGCCGGGCGTGACCGGAAGTGTGAGGTTCCGGCCACCCCCGGCGGCACGTTTCTGCTGAAGCCGGTGGGGGCTCAGCTCTCCTCGTGGGCGACCGCGCGGCGCGCGTCTGCGTCGAGGACGCCCCAGCTGATCAGCTGCTCGGTCAGGACCGAGGGGGACTGGTCGTAGATGACGGCGAGTGTGCGCAGGTCGTCCTGGCGGATCGAGAGCACCTTGCCGTTGTAGTCGCCGCGCTGGGACTGGATCGTCGCCGCGTAACGCTGCAGGGGACCCGCCTTCTCGGCCGGCACGTGAGCCAGCCGCTCCAGGTCCAGAACCAGCTTCGGCGGCGGCTCGGCGGCTCCGCCCGGAGTGGTGCCGGGCAGCAGCTCCTGCACGGGAACCCCATAGAAATCCGCCAGTTCGGCGAGCCGCTGCACGGTCACGGCGCGGTCACCGCGCTCGTAGGACCCGACCACGACCGCCTTCCAGCGTCCCTGGGACTTCTCCTCGACACCGTGGAGGGAAAGGCCCTGCTGGGTGCGGATGGCCCGGAGCTTGGCCCCGAGCTGCTTGGCGTATTCGCTGGACATATAGCTCCCCGGACACTGTGACTACGCGGCCAGGCCGCGCGGCTGGTAACTCACTGTGAGGTTACGCAGCGTTACTCTGCTGCGTCAAGCCGAATGGGCCGCACCGGCTGTCCCGTGGCAGCGGTGGCCGATTACTCCATAGGGGTGATCAGGGGCGTCGTCGCGGGCTGCTAACGTGGGTGGCGCAAATCCGACGTCCTTTAAGGTCCGTCCCGTGAGGCGGAGAAGGAGGTCCGTTTCTTATGGACACGCACGACACGCAGGGAACACCCGACACGCAGGCGTCCGACGCGAGGCCCGTCCTCGAGGCTCCGGACATCGCGCGGGTCCTGACCCGCATCGCCCACGAGATCGTAGAGCGCGCCAAGGGCGCCGACGACGTGGTGCTCCTCGGCATTCCGACCCGGGGCGTCTTCCTCGCCCAGCGGCTCGCCGCCAAGCTCGAGCAGATCACCGACCGCAAGATCCCGGTCGGCTCCCTCGACATCACCATGTACCGCGACGACCTGCGCATGCACCCGCCGCGTGCGCTCGCTCGCACCGAGATCCCCGGTGACGGCGTCGACGGCAAGCTGGTCGTCCTCGTCGACGACGTGCTCTTCTCCGGCCGCACCATCCGCGCCGCCCTCGACGCCCTGGGCGACATCGGGCGCCCGCGCGCGGTGCAGCTCGCTGTCCTCGTGGACCGCGGGCACCGCGAACTGCCCATCCGGGCCGACTACGTCGGCAAGAACCTCCCCACGTCGTTGCGGGAGACGGTCAAGGTCCAGCTCGCCGAGGAGGACGGTCGCGACACCGTGCTGCTCGGTGTGAAGCAGACCGCGCCGACGCGCGAGCAGTAGCAGCGCTCAGCCGTCCGTCGCTGAGTGCGCCCCAGCACGCCCGGCGGCGCCTTCCGGGGCCCCCGGCCCCCCGTGTCCCCACTTGAACTGCCTTACGGAGCCTGACAGATGCAGCGTCATCTCATCTCGGCCGCCGACCTCACCCGCGACGACGCCGTCCTGATCCTCGACACCGCCGAGGAGATGGCCCGGGTCGCCGACCGGCCGATCAAGAAACTGCCGACCCTGCGCGGCCGTACCGTCGTCAACCTGTTCTTCGAGGACTCCACCCGCACCCGGATCTCCTTCGAGGCCGCCGAGAAGCGCCTGTCCGCGGACGTCATCAACTTCACCGCCAAGGGCTCGAGCGTCTCCAAGGGCGAGTCCCTCAAGGACACCGCCCAGACCCTCGAAGCCATGGGCGTCGACGCCGTCGTGATCCGGCACGGCGCCTCCGGGGCCCCGTACCGGCTCGCCACCTCCGGCTGGGTCGACGCCGCCGTCATCAACGCCGGTGACGGCACCCACCAGCACCCCACGCAGGCCCTGCTCGACGCCTTCACCATGCGCCGCCGCCTGGTCGGCCGGGACGCGGGCCTCGGCAACGACCTGGCCGGCAAGCGCATCACGATCGTGGGCGACATCCTGCACAGCCGGGTCGCCCGCTCCAACGTCGACCTGCTGCACACCCTCGGCGCCGAGGTGACACTCGTCGCCCCGCCGACCCTGGTGCCGGTCGGCATCGAGTCCTGGCCGTGCGAGGTGTCCTACGACCTGGACAGCACGCTGCCGAAGTCCGACGCGGTGATGATGCTGCGGGTCCAGCGCGAGCGGATGAACGCGGCGTTCTTCCCCACCGAGCGCGAGTACTCGCGGCGCTACGGCCTCGACGGCGACCGCATGGCGCGGATGCCCGAGCACGCCATCGTGATGCACCCCGGCCCGATGGTCCGGGGCATGGAGATCACCGCCGGGGTCGCCGACTCCGAGCGCTGCACCGTCGTCGAGCAGGTCGCAAACGGAGTGTCCATCCGTATGGCCGTGCTCTACCTGCTTCTGGGTGGCGCCGTCTTCGACTCGAAGAACGTGCCCGCCGACAGCCACCCCCGTATCGAGGAGAAGTAAGACAGATGAGCACAATCCTGATCCGGGGTGCGAAGGTACTCGGCGGCGAACCGCAGGACGTCCTGATCGAGGACGGGCTGATTGCGGCCGTGGGCAGCGGTTTGTCGGCCGAGGGCGCCGAGGTCGTGGAGGCCGGCGGCAAGGTTCTGCTGCCGGGCCTGGTCGACCTGCACACCCACCTGCGCGAGCCCGGCCGCGAGGACTCCGAGACGGTGCTGACCGGCACCCGCGCCGCCGCCTCCGGCGGCTACACCGCGGTGTTCGCCATGGCCAACACCTTCCCGGTCGCCGACACCGCCGGCGTCGTCGAGCAGGTCTACCGGCTCGGCCAGGAGCACGGCTACTGCGACGTCCAGCCCATCGGCGCGGTCACCGTCGGCCTGGAGGGCAGGAAGCTCGCCGAGCTGGGCGCCATGTACGAGTCGGCGGCCGGAGTCACCGTCTTCTCCGACGACGGCAAGTGCGTCGACGACGCCGTGATCATGCGCCGGGCGCTGGAGTACGTGAAGGCCTTCGGCGGAGTCGTCGCCCAGCACGCGCAGGAGCCGCGGCTGACCGAGGGCGCCCAGATGAACGAGGGCGTCGTCTCCGCCGAGCTCGGGCTCGGGGGCTGGCCCGCGGTGGCCGAGGAATCGATCATCGCCCGGGATGTCCTGCTCGCCGAGCACGTCGGCTCCCGCGTCCACATCTGCCACCTGTCGACCGCCGGCTCCGTCGAGATCGTCCGCTGGGCCAAGTCCCGCGGCATCGACGTCACCGCCGAGGTCACCCCGCACCACCTCCTGCTCACCGACGAGCTGGTACGGACGTACAACCCGGTCTACAAGGTCAACCCGCCGCTGCGCACCGAGCGGGACGTGCACGCCCTGCGCGAGGCGCTCGCCGACGGCACGATCGACATCGTCGCCACCGACCACGCCCCGCACCCGCACGAGGACAAGGACTGCGAGTGGGCCGCGGCCGCCATGGGCATGGTCGGGCTGGAGACCGCGCTGTCGGTGGTCCAGGCGACGATGGTCGACACCGGACTGCTCGACTGGGCCGGCGTCGCCGACCGCATGTCCGCCGCGCCCGCGCGCATCGGGCGGGCGAGCGGCCACGGCCGGCCCGTCTCGGCAGGTGAGCCCGCCAACCTCCTGCTCGTCGACACGGAATACCGTGGGTCCGTGGACCCCGCGGGCTTCGCCTCGCGCAGCCGCAACACTCCGTACGAGGGCCGCGAGCTGCCGGGCCGTGTCACCCACACCTGGCTCCGGGGCAAGGCCACGCTCGTCGACGGGAAGCTCACGTGACACCTGTAATCCTGCTGGCCGCGGAGAAGGAATCGGCCGAGGTGACCGACTGGGCCGCCCGCATCGGCTGGCTCGTCGGACTCGCCCTCTTCGTCGCCCTCGTCTACTGGCTGATGCGCGAGGGCTGGAAATGGCGCGGCACGCTCCAGGGCGACCTGCCCGAGCTGCCCACCGCGCCGGAAGACCCCGGCCCGGCGAGACTGACCCTGAGCGGCCGCTACCACGGCTCCACCACCGCCGGGCAGTGGCTCGACCGCATCGTGGCGCACGGCCTCGGCAGCCGCAGCCGGGTCGAGCTCACGCTGACGGACGCGGGACTGGACGTCGTACGCCCGGGTGCGAGCGACTTCTTCGTCCCCCTCGCCGCGCTGCGCGAGGCCAGGCTCGACAAGGGCATCGCGGGCAAGGTCCTCACCGAGGGCGGTCTGCTCGTCCTGACCTGGGCACACGGCGACCGGCTGCTCGACTCCGGGTTCCGCTCGGATCAGGCGTCCGAGCACCACGAGTGGGTCGACGCCATCAACTCCATGATCGAAACAACCACCACGGAAGGCGCCGAACGATGACGACCTCCAAGCAGGGGAACGCCTCGCAGAGGAAAGAGGCGCTTCCCGCCGTACTCGTCCTGGAGGACGGCCGGATCTTCCGGGGCCGCGCCTACGGGGCGGTGGGGGAGACCTTCGGCGAGGCCGTGTTCTCCACCGGGATGACCGGCTACCAGGAGACGCTGACCGACCCGTCGTACCACCGGCAGGTCGTGGTGATGACCGCGCCGCACGTCGGCAACACCGGCGTCAACGACGAGGACCCCGAGTCGCGGCGGATCTGGGTCGCCGGATACGTCGTGCGCGACCCCGCGCGCGTGCCGTCCAACTGGCGCTCGCGCCGCTCCCTCCACGAGGAGCTGGCCCAGCAGGGCGTCGTCGGCATCTCCGGCGTCGACACGCGTGCGCTGACCCGGCACCTGCGGGAGCGCGGCGCGATGCGCGTCGGCATCTTCTCGGGCAACGCGTTGCCCGACGAGGGCACGATGCTCGCGCAGGTGCGCCAGGCCCCGGAGATGAAGGGCGCCGACCTGGCCGCGGAGGTGGCCACCAAGGAGGCCTACGTCGTCCCGGCGATCGGCGAGAAGAAGTTCACCGTCGCCGCCGTGGACCTGGGCATCAAGGGCATGACCCCGCGCCGGATGGCCGAGCGCGGCATCGAGGTGCACGTGCTGCCCGCCACGGCGAGCGCCGAGGACGTGTTCGCGGTGGAGCCCGACGGAGTGTTCTTCTCCAACGGCCCCGGTGACCCGGCCACCGCCGACCACCCGGTCTCCGTCATGCGGGCGGTCCTGGAGCGCGGTACCCCGCTGTTCGGCATCTGCTTCGGCAACCAGATCCTGGGGCGGGCGCTGGGCTTCGGCACGTACAAGCTGAAGTACGGCCACCGTGGCATCAACCAGCCGGTGCAGGACCGCACGACCGGCAAGGTCGAGGTCACCGCGCACAACCACGGCTTCGCCGTCGACGCCCCGCTCGACACCGTGTCCGACACCCCGTTCGGGCGCGCCGAGGTCTCCCACGTCTGCCTCAACGACAACGTGGTGGAAGGTCTCCAGCTGCTCGACCAGCCGGCCTTCAGCGTCCAGTACCACCCCGAAGCGGCAGCGGGCCCGCACGACGCCGCCTACCTGTTCGACCGCTTCGTATCCCTGATGGAGGGCCAGCGTGCCTAAGCGCTCCGATATCCAGTCCGTCCTGGTCATCGGCTCCGGCCCGATCGTCATCGGCCAGGCCGCCGAGTTCGACTACTCCGGCACCCAGGCGTGCCGCGTCCTGCGCGCCGAGGGGCTCCGGGTCATCCTGGTCAACTCCAACCCGGCGACGATCATGACCGACCCGGAGATCGCCGACGCGACCTACGTCGAGCCGATCACCCCGGAGTTCGTCGAGAAGATCATCGCCAAGGAGCGGCCCGACGCGCTGCTGCCCACGCTCGGCGGCCAGACCGCCCTCAACACCGCGATCTCCATGCACGAGCAGGGTGTGCTGGAGAAGTACGGTGTCGAGCTGATCGGTGCCAACGTCGAGGCGATCAACAAGGGCGAGGACCGCGACCTGTTCAAGGGCGTCGTCGAGGCCGTACGCGAGAAGATCGGGCACGGCGAGTCGGCCCGGTCGGTCATCTGCCACACGATGGACGACGTGCTGACGGGCGTCGAGACCCTCGGCGGCTACCCCGTCGTCGTCCGGCCCTCCTTCACCATGGGCGGCGCCGGTTCCGGCTTCGCCCACGACGAGGAGGAGCTGCGCCGCATCGCAGGCCAGGGCCTCACGCTCTCCCCGACCACCGAGGTGCTCCTGGAGGAGTCCATCCTCGGCTGGAAGGAGTACGAGCTGGAGCTGATGCGCGACAAGAACGACAACGTCGTGGTCGTCTGCTCCATCGAGAACTTCGACCCGATGGGCGTGCACACCGGCGACTCCATCACCGTCGCGCCCGCGATGACGCTGACCGACCGCGAGTACCAGCGGCTGCGGGACATCGGTATCGCGATCATCCGTGAGGTCGGCGTCGACACCGGCGGCTGCAACATCCAGTTCGCGGTCGACCCCGTCGACGGCCGCATCATCGTCATCGAGATGAACCCGCGTGTGTCGCGTTCCTCGGCGCTGGCGTCGAAGGCGACCGGCTTCCCGATCGCCAAGATCGCCGCCAAGCTCGCCGTCGGCTACACGCTCGACGAGATCCCGAACGACATCACGGAGAAGACCCCGGCCTCCTTCGAGCCGACCCTCGACTACGTGGTCGTGAAGGCCCCGCGGTTCGCCTTCGAGAAGTTCCCGTCGGCGGACTCGACGCTGACGACGACGATGAAGTCGGTCGGTGAGGCGATGGCGATCGGCCGCAACTTCACCGAAGCGCTGCAAAAGGCGCTGCGGTCGCTGGAGAAGAAGGGCTCGCAGTTCACGTTCGTGGGCGAGCCCGGCGACAAGGACGCGCTGCTCGCGGAGTCCGTCCGGCCCACCGACGGCCGGATCAACACCGTCATGCAGGCGATCCGCGCGGGTGCCACGCCCGAGGAGGTCTTCGAGGCGACGAAGATCGACCCGTGGTTCGTCGACCAGATGTTCCTGATCAGGGAGATCGCGGACGAGCTGGCCGCGGCCGACCGGCTGAACCCGGAGCTGCTCGCCGAGGCCAAGCGGCACGGCTTCTCCGACCAGCAGATCGCCGAGATCCGCGGCCTGCGCGAGGACGTCGTGCGGGAGGTGCGGCACGCGCTGGGCGTGCGCCCGGTCTACAAGACGGTCGACACCTGCGCCGCCGAGTTCGCCGCGAAGACGCCGTACTTCTACTCCTCCTACGACGAGGAGAGCGAGGTCGCGCCCCGCGAGAAGCCCGCGGTGATCATCCTGGGCTCCGGCCCCAACCGCATCGGCCAGGGCATCGAGTTCGACTACTCGTGTGTGCACGCCTCCTTCGCGCTGAGCGACGCCGGCTACGAGACGGTGATGGTCAACTGCAATCCGGAGACCGTCTCCACCGACTACGACACCTCCGACCGCCTGTACTTCGAGCCGCTCACGCTGGAGGACGTGCTGGAGATCGTCCACGCGGAGTCGCAGGCCGGTCCGATCGCGGGCGTGATCGTGCAGCTCGGCGGGCAGACGCCGCTGGGCCTCGCACAGGCGCTGAAGGACAACGGCGTGCCGGTCGTGGGCACGCCGCCCGAGGCGATCCACGCAGCCGAGGACCGCGGCGCCTTCGGCCAGGTCCTGGCCGAGGCGGGCCTGCCGGCCCCCAAGCACGGCACCGCGACCACCTTCGCGGGCGCCAAGGCCATCGCCGACGAGATCGGCTACCCGGTCCTGGTGCGGCCGTCGTACGTGCTGGGCGGGCGCGGCATGGAGATCGTCTACGACGAGACCCGTCTCGAGTCCTACATCGCGGAGTCCACCGAGATCAGCCCCTCCCGGCCGGTGCTGGTCGACCGGTTCCTGGACGACGCGATCGAAATCGACGTCGACGCCCTGTACGACGGCGAGGAGCTGTACCTCGGCGGCGTCATGGAGCACATCGAGGAGGCCGGCATCCACTCCGGTGACTCGGCGTGCGCGCTGCCGCCGATCACGCTCGGCGGCTTCGACATCAAGCGCCTGCGCGCCTCCACCGAGGCCATCGCCCGCGGGGTCGGGGTGCGCGGACTGATCAACATCCAGTTCGCGATGGCGGGCGACATCCTCTACGTCCTGGAGGCCAACCCGCGTGCCTCCCGCACCGTCCCCTTCACCTCGAAGGCGACCGCGGTGCCGCTGGCCAAGGCCGCCGCCCGGATCTCGCTGGGCGCGACCGTCGCCCAGCTGCGGGCCGAGGGGCTGCTGCCGGCGAACGGCGACGGCGGCGAACTGCCGCTGGACGCGCCGATCTCCGTCAAGGAGGCGGTCATGCCGTGGTCGCGCTTCCGCGACATCTACGGCCGGGGCGTCGACACCGTGCTGGGCCCGGAGATGCGCTCGACCGGCGAGGTCATGGGCATCGACTCCGTCTTCGGCACGGCGTACGCCAAGTCGCAGGCGGGCGCCTACGGCCCGCTGCCGACCAAGGGACGGGCGTTCATCTCGGTCGCCAACCGGGACAAGCGCTCGATGATCTTCCCGGCGCGGGAGCTGGTCGCGCACGGTTTCGAGCTGCTCGCCACCTCCGGCACGGCCGAGGTCCTCAAGCGCAACGGCATCAACGCCACCGTGGTGCGCAAGCAGTCCGAGGGCATCGGCCCGAACGGGGAGCGGACCATCGTCCAGCTCATCCACGACGGCGAGGTCGACCTCATCGTCAACACCCCGTACGGCACCGGCGGCCGCCTCGACGGCTACGAGATCCGTACGGCGGCCGTGGCGCGCTCGGTCCCCTGCCTCACGACGGTCCAGGCACTCGCCGCGGCCGTCCAGGGCATCGACGCCCTCAACCACGGTGACGTCGGCGTCCGCTCACTGCAGGAACACGCGCGACACCTGACCGCGGCCCGCGACTAGCAGCCCTGAGGGGGACACCGGAAACGGTGTCCCCCTCTTCATGAGGACCCCCGGTCCTCATGAGGACCCCTGAGGACTCCCGAGATGTACAAGCTCTTCTTCCGTCTGGTCTTCCAGCGGATGGACCCCGAACAGGCCCATCACCTGGCCTTCCGCTGGATCCGGCTCGCCGTCCGCGTCCCGGTGCTGCGCACCTTCGTCGCCGCCGCGCTGGCGCCCCGCCACAGGGAACTGCGCACCGAGGCCTTCGGGCTGCGCATGCACGGCCCGTTCGGGCTCGCCGCCGGCTTCGACAAGAACGCGGTCGCCGTCGACGGCATGTCGATGCTCGGCTTCGACCACGTCGAGATCGGCACGGTGACGGGGGAGGCGCAGCCGGGCAATCCCACAAAGCGGCTGTTCCGGCTCGTCCCCGACCGGGCGCTGATCAACCGCATGGGCTTCAACAACGAGGGCTCGCTGGCCGTCGCGGCCCGGCTGGCCTCCCGTGAGCCGGTCTTCAGGACCGTCGTGGGCGTCAACATCGGCAAGACCAAGGCCGTACCTGAGGCCGAGGCCGCGGCGGACTACGTGAAGTCGGCCGAGCGGCTGGCGCCGTACGCCGACTACCTGGTCGTGAACGTCTCCTCCCCGAACACCCCGGGCCTGCGCAACCTCCAGGCGACCGAGGCGCTGCGCCCGCTGCTCACCGCCGTGCGCGAGGCCGCCGACCGTACCGTCGCCACGCGCCGGGTCCCCCTCCTGGTGAAGATCGCCCCGGACCTCGCGGACGAGGACGTCGACGCGGTCGCCGACCTCGCCGTCGAACTCGGCCTGGACGGGATCATCGCCACGAACACCACGATCGCGCGCGAGGGGCTCGGACTCGAGTCCTCGGCCTCCCTGCTCAAGGAGGCCGGCGGACTGTCCGGCGCCCCGCTCAAGGCGCGCTCCCTGGAGGTCCTGCGCCGCCTCTACGCGCGCGTGGGCGACCGGATCACCCTGGTGGGCGTCGGCGGCATCGAGAACGCCGAGGACGCCTGGCAGCGCATCCTGGCGGGCGCCACCCTGATCCAGGGCTACAGCGCGTTCGTCTACGAGGGCCCCTTCTGGAGCCGCGCCCTGCACAAGGGCCTCGCCGCCCGCCTCCGTACGAGCCCCTACGCCACCCTCGCCGACGCGGTCGGCGCCGACGCAAGGAAGACGGCATGACTGCTCTGGAACCCTTCGGCGCCCGCCTGCGCCGGGCCATGGACGAGCGCGGTCCGCTGTGCGTCGGCATCGACCCGCACGCGTCCCTGCTGGCCGAGTGGGGTCTGAACGACGACATCGCCGGGCTGGAACGCTTCAGCCGGACCGTGGTGGAGGCGACGGCCGACCGGGTGGCGGTCCTGAAGCCGCAGATCGCCTTCTTCGAGCGGTTCGGCTCGCGGGGCGTGGCCGTCCTGGAGAAGTCGGTCGAGGAGGCCAGGGCGGCCGGCGCCCTGGTCGTGATGGACGCCAAGCGCGGCGACATCGGCTCGACCATGGCCGCGTACGCCGAGTCCTTCCTGCACAAGGACTCCCCGCTGTTCTCGGACGCCCTCACCGTCTCGCCCTACCTCGGCTACGGGTCGCTGTCCCCGGCGGTCGCCCTGGCCCGGGAGAGCGGGGCCGGCCTGTTCGTCCTGGCGTTGACCTCCAACCCGGAGGGCGGCGAGGTCCAGCACGCGATCCGCGCGGACGGCCGGAACGTGGGAGCGACGATGCTGGCGCACCTGGCCGCCGAGAACGTGGGGGAGGAGCCCCTGGGCTCCTTCGGCGCGGTCGTCGGGGCCACGCTCGGCGACCTGTCCTCCTACGACCTCGCCATCAACGGGCCGCTCCTCGCACCCGGCATCGGCGCCCAGGGAGCCACTCCGGCCGATCTCCCCGCGGTCTTCGGCCGGGCGGTGCGCAACGTCGTCCCGAACGTCAGCCGGGGAGTACTGCGGCACGGTCCCGACGTCGGCGCGCTGCGCGCGGCCGCGGAGCGCTTCGCGACGGAGATCCGGGTCGCGCTGGCGGCGGTCTGAGGCTTTCGCGACGGTCGTCGCGGGTGTTCGAGTCGGTCGCTCGAGTCCTCCGATGAGTGGCTCGAAGCCGACTTGAGTCTGAATACATCCTCAAATCCGGGGCAGTATGTCGTAAATGTCCGCCCTCGCTGAGGCTGACCAGGACTTTTCCGCTGTTCTCGCTGACTCCGGCGGACTTGCCCGCTAGTCTCCGACGAGAGTGAACGGGCAAGCGTGTTGCTCGTGGCTCCCCAGGTGTGGGGCGATTAGGTTCCTCACCGGTTCCGTATCCGACAGTCAACATCCGAGGTGACGTAGGCGTGGCTCTTCCGCCCCTTACCCCTGAACAGCGCGCAGCCGCGCTCGAGAAGGCCGCCGCGGCTCGCCGGGAGCGGGCCGAGGTCAAGAATCGACTCAAGCACTCCGGCGCCTCCCTGCACGAGGTCATCAAGCAGGGGCAGGAGAACGATGTCATCGGCAAGATGAAGGTCTCCGCCCTGCTCGAGTCCCTCCCCGGCGTGGGCAAGGTCCGCGCCAAGCAGATCATGGAGCGTCTGGGCATCTCCGAAAGCCGCCGCGTGCGCGGCCTCGGTTCCAACCAGATCGCCTCTCTGGAGCGTGAGTTCGGCAGCACCGGTTCCTGAGTCCCGGATGCTCCGGGCAGGGAGTGCCGGGCACCCCGGGATTGCTGGAATAATCGCTGCATGAGTGAACGTCCGCGGCTGACCGTGCTCTCCGGCCCCTCCGGGGTCGGCAAGAGCACGGTCGTCGCCCATATGCGCAAGGAACACCCCGAGGTCTGGCTCTCGGTGTCGGCGACGACCCGGAGGCCCCGTCCCGGCGAGAAGCAGGGCGTCCACTACTTCTTCGTCAGTGACGAGGAGATGGACAAGCTGATCGCCAACGGCGAACTGCTGGAGTGGGCGGAATTCGCCGGCAACCGCTACGGCACGCCGCGTACGGCCGTGCTGGAGCACCTGGAGACCGGAGTGCCGGTTCTCCTGGAGATCGACCTCCAGGGTGCCCGGCAGGTCCGCGAGTCCATGTCCGAGGCTCAGCTGGTGTTCCTGGCTCCCCCCTCCTGGGAGGAACTCGTGCGCAGGCTCACCGGCCGGGGCACCGAGCCGCCCGAGGTGATCGAGCGCCGCCTGGAGGCGGCGAAGATCGAACTGGCGGCCGAGCCGGAGTTCGATGTGACCCTGGTCAACACCTCCGTCGAGGACGTGGCGCGCGAGCTGCTAGCCTTGATGGAAGTTGTGTGATCATGACTGATCTTTTCCCATCCATCGGAAGGTAGAGCGTGTCCTCTTCCATCTCCGCGCCCGAGGGCATCATCAACCCGCCGATCGACGAGCTCCTCGAGGCCACCGACTCGAAGTACAGCCTCGTCATCTACGCGGCCAAGCGTGCCCGCCAGATCAACGCTTACTACTCGCAGCTCGGCGAGGGTCTCCTCGAGTACGTCGGTCCGCTCGTCGACACCCACGTGCACGAGAAGCCGCTCTCGATCGCCCTGCGCGAGATCAACGCGGGACTCCTGACGTCCGAGGCCATTGAGGGCCCGGCTCAGTAGTTTTTTCGGTTTGCAGTTGGCTTTTCCACAGGCCCGGCAGCGCGACTGCCGGGCCTGTGGTGTGTGATGGGAGTCGTACGCCGGGAGCCGTGGCGTACCGGTGACGAGTGGCGGGGAGGCAGAAGTCCGGTGGACAAGCCGAAGGTCGTACTGGGGGTCAGCGGGGGCATCGCCGCCTACAAGGCCTGTGAGCTGCTGCGCAGACTGACCGAGTCGGGGCACGACGTCCGCGTCGTCCCCACCGCCTCAGCCCTCCACTTCGTCGGTGCGGCGACCTGGTCGGCCCTTTCCGGCAACCCCGTCTCGACCGAGGTCTGGGACGACGTCCACGAGGTTCCGCACGTCCGCATCGGCCAGCACGCCGATCTGGTCGTCGTCGCCCCGGCCACCGCGGACACCCTCGCCAGGGCCGCCCACGGTCTCGCCGACGACCTCCTCACCAACACCCTGCTCACCGCCCGCTGCCCGGTCGTCTTCGCACCCGCCATGCACACGGAGATGTGGGAGCACCCGGCCACCCAGGAGAACGTGGCGACGCTGCGCCGCCGGGGCGCCGTCGTGATCGAGCCGGCCGTCGGCCGCCTCACCGGTGTCGACACGGGCAAGGGCCGGCTGCCCGACCCGGCCGAGATCTTCGAGGTCTGCCGACGGGTCCTGGCCCGTGGGGCCAGAGAGCCGGACCTCGCCGGACGGCATGTCGTCGTGAGCGCCGGCGGCACCCGCGAGCCGCTCGACCCGGTCCGCTTCCTCGGCAACCGCTCCTCCGGCAAGCAGGGCTACGCCCTCGCCCGGACCGCCGCGGCGCGCGGTGCCCGCGTCACGCTGATCGCGGCGAACACCGGCCTGCCGGATCCTGCGGGGGTGGACGTCGTCCAGGTCGGCACCGCGGTGCAGCTGCGCGAGGCGGTGCTGAAGGCGGCTCCCGACGCCGACGCGGTCGTGATGGCCGCGGCGGTCGCCGACTTCCGCCCGGCCACGTACGCGGGCGGGAAGATCAAGAAGAAGGACGGCCAGGATCCCGAGCCCGTCGTGCTCGTACGGAATCCGGACATTCTCGCGGAGATATCGGCCGAACGGGCCCGCCCGGCGCAGGTGGTCGTCGGCTTCGCCGCGGAGACGGACGACGTCCTCGCCAACGGCCGTACGAAACTCCGGCGCAAGGGCTGCGACCTCCTCGTGGTCAACGAGGTGGGGGAGCGCAAGACCTTCGGCTCGGAGGAGAACGAGGCCGTGGTGCTGGGCGCCGACGGCAGCGAGACCCCGGTGCCGTACGGTCCGAAGGAAGCCCTGGCCGACACCGTGTGGGACCTGGTGGCCGACCGGCTGGGGTGAATGTTTCACCCGTTCACCACTGCCCCGAACCTCACACCTGAGGTGTGGCGCCCCTGGCCAACGGCGGTCGGGATTGGGCAGAATGCCCGTGCCGCAGGTCACAGGGCTTCCGAGAGGCGAGACAAGGGAGCCGGTGGCAGAGTGCGACCGATAAACTGTTCTCGGACGATCGCCGGGCGCAGCCCCCGACCCGTCCGCCCAAGATCAGCCAGCAGCCGCTGCAACCCCAGGGAGCGTTGTGTCCCGTCGCCTGTTCACCTCGGAGTCCGTCACCGAGGGTCACCCCGACAAGATCGCTGACCAGATCAGCGACACCATTCTCGACGCGCTCCTGCGCGAGGACCCGACCTCCCGGGTCGCCGTCGAGACCTTGATCACCACCGGCCTGGTGCACGTGGCCGGCGAGGTCACGACCAAGACCTACGCGGACATCGCGACCCTGGTCCGCAACAAGATCCTCGAGATCGGCTACGACTCCTCGAAGAAGGGCTTCGACGGCGCCTCCTGTGGCGTGTCGGTGTCGATCGGCGCGCAGTCCCCGGACATCGCGCAGGGCGTCGACACGGCGTACGAGAACCGTGTCGAGGGCGACGACGACGAGCTCGACCGGCAGGGCGCCGGCGACCAGGGCCTGATGTTCGGCTACGCGACGGACGAGACGCCGACGTTGATGCCGCTGCCGATCTTCCTCGCGCACCGCCTCGCGAACCGCCTCTCCGAGGTCCGCAAGAACGGCACGATCCCCTACCTCCGCCCGGACGGCAAGACGCAGGTCACCATCGAGTACGACGGCGACAAGGCGGTCCGGCTCGACACCGTCGTGGTGTCCTCGCAGCATGCCAGCGACATCGACCTGGAGTCGCTGCTCGCGCCGGACATCCGCGAGTTCGTCGTCGAGGCGGAGCTGAAGGTGCTCCTCGACGAGGGCATCAAGCTGGACACCGAGGGCTACCGGCTGCTGGTCAACCCGACGGGCCGGTTCGAGATCGGCGGCCCGATGGGTGACGCGGGCCTGACCGGCCGCAAGATCATCATCGACACGTACGGCGGCATGGCCCGCCACGGCGGCGGCGCGTTCTCGGGCAAGGACCCGTCGAAGGTGGACCGTTCCGCCGCGTACGCGATGCGCTGGGTCGCCAAGAACGTGGTGGCCGCCGGTCTCGCCTCGCGCTGCGAGGTCCAGGTCGCGTACGCCATCGGCAAGGCCGAGCCGGTCGGCCTGTTCGTCGAGACCTTCGGCACCGCCAAGGTCGACACCGACCGGATCGAGAAGGCGATCGACGAGGTCTTCGACCTCCGCCCGGCCGCCATCATCCGCGACCTCGACCTGCTCCGCCCGATCTACGCCCAGACGGCCGCCTACGGCCACTTCGGCCGCGAGCTGCCCGACTTCACCTGGGAGCGCACCGACCGCGTCGACGCCCTGCGCAAGGCCGCCGGGCTGTAAGGCAGGCCCGCCGACGACCGTGCCGAGGCCCGGTTCCCCCTGCGGGAGCCGGGCCTCGGCGTGTCCGCCGCGCACCGTTGTGCCGTCGCCGGTGGGGCGGCCGGACGCCGTCGGTTGTCAGTGCGGTTTGGTAAGAATGCAAGCGTGAGCAGCGAGAACGGGTCGGTGGGCGGCGGGGCCGAGGGGGCGCCGCCCGAGCAGCTTGCGCTGATTCGTGACAGCGTGCGCAAGGCCGACGTGCCCCGGGCCAAGCCACGGACCTGGCGTGGGGCCGCCCTGGCCGGGGAGCTTCCCGTCGCCCGGGTGCTGGTCGACAAGGGCGTGCTCCACCTCGACCGCTACTTCGACTACGCCGTCCCGGAGGAACTGGACGCCGAGGCGCAGCCCGGGGTGCGGGTGCGGGTGCGGTTCGGAGCCGGACGCCACCGGGTTCGGGACGGGCGGCGTGAGGGCGGGGGCCTGATCGACGGCTTCCTCGTCGAGCGGCTCGCCGAGTCCGACTACTCCGGCCCGCTCGCCGCGCTGGCCCAGGTCGTCTCACCCGAGCGGGTGCTGAGCGGGGAACTGCTCGGACTGGCGCGGGCCGTCGCCGACCGGTACGCGGGCAGTCTCGCCGACGTGCTGCAGCTGGCCGTGCCGCCCCGCAGCGCGCGGGCCGAGCAGCGGGCGTCCGCCGAGCCGCTGCCGCCGCCTGAGGCGCCCCAGGCGGGGTCCTGGGCGCGGTACGAGCGGGGGGCCGCGTTCCTGGAGTCCCTGGCCTCGGGCGGGGCGCCACGAGCGGTGTGGAACGCGCTGCCCGGGCCCGAGTGGAGCGAGGAACTGGCGCGGGCCGTCGCGGCGACGCTGGCCTCGGGGCGCGGTGCACTGGTCGTCCTGCCGGACGGCAGGGCGGTGGCGCGGGTCGACGCCGCCCTGACCTCCCTGCTGGGGCAGGGACGGCACGCCGTGCTCACCGCCGACGCCGGGCCCGAGAAGCGCTACCGGGAGTGGCTCGCGGTCCGCCGGGGGTCTGTTCGGGCGGTCGTGGGCACCCGGGCAGCGATGTTCGCTCCGGTGCAGAACCTCGGACTGCTCGCCCTGTGGGACGACGGCGACGACAGCCACAGCGAGCAGCACGCGCCGCAGCCCCACGCGCGGGAAGTGCTGCTGCTGCGGGCCGCTCAGGACAAGTGCGGCTTCCTGCTGGGTAGTTGGAGCTGCACCGTGGAGGCCGCACAGCTCGTCGAAAGCGGCTGGGCCCGGCCGCTGGCTGCCACGCGGGAACAGGTGCGCGGCGCCGCCCCACTGGTCCGGACCGTCGGGGACGGGGATCTCGCGCGGGACGAGGCCGCCCGGGCCGCCCGGCTGCCGAGCCTCGCCTGGCAGGCCGTCAGGGAGGGGTTGAGGCACGGGCCCGTCCTCGTCCAGGTCCCCCGGCGGGGGTACGTACCGCGGATGGCGTGCGCCAACTGCCGGGCGCCCGCCCGCTGCCGGCACTGCGCGGGGCCGCTGGAGGCCCCGGACTCCGGGGCCCTGCACTGCGGCTGGTGCGGGCGGGCGGAGGAGGCCTGGCACTGTCCGGAGTGCGGTGCCTTCCGGCTGCGGGCCCAGATCGTGGGAGCCCGGCGGACCGCCGAGGAGCTGGGGCGCGCCTTCCCGGCCGTCCCGGTGCGGACCTCCGGGCGCGAGCACGTCCTGGACACCGTGCCGGGTGCGCCCTCGCTGGTGGTGAGTACGCCGGGAGCCGAGCCGGTCGCCGAGGGCGGGTACGCCGCCGCGCTGCTGCTCGACGGCTGGGCCATGCTCGGGCGGCCCGATCTGCGGGCCGGGGAGGACGCGCTGCGGCGGTGGATCGGGGCCGCGTCACTCGTCCGTCCGCAGAGCGTCGGGGGGACCGTGGTCGTCGTCGCCGAGCCCACGCTGCGGCCCGTCCAGGCGCTGGTGCGGTGGGACCCCGTCGGACACGCCGTACGTGAGCTCGCCGAGCGGGCCGAACTGGGATTCCCGCCGGTATCGCGGATGGCGGCCGTGGCGGGACCGGCGGAGGCGGTCACGGAGTTCCTCGGTGCGCTGCGACTGCCGACGGAGGCCGAGGTGCTCGGCCCGGTTCCGGTACCGGCCACCAGGACGGGGCTGCCGCGGCGAGCGGGGGCACCGCCCCCCGGTGAGCACTGGGAGCGGGCGCTGATCCGGGTGCCACCGGGGAGCGGCGCCGCACTCGCCGCCGCGCTGAAAACCGCGCAGGCGGCGCGGATGGCGCGTGGCGGTGCGGAGGCGGCGGTACGGGTGCGGATCGATCCGCCCGACATCGGCTGAGGCGGGGTCGACGCGGGAGGCTTGGGGCCGGGGGATGCGGCTTGTGGCGGGGCTGCGTGCGGGGCGGATCTTGCTCGCGTGGGGGGATGCCGAGGTGGCGGTGCGGGTGTGGGTCGATCCGCCTGGCCTCGGTTGAGTGATCTTCGGCGCCGGCGCTTCGGGGCGTGGGCTGCGAGGGCCTGGTGGCCTATGGGCCTGGTGGCATGCGGTGGTGCGGGTGTGGGATTGATGCGGCCGTGTCGGTTGAGGTGGGGTTGGCGCGTGGTGCTTCGGGCCTCGGGCGTGGTGGTGTGCGGCTGCCCTCCCGGACGGGCGTGCGTCCCGGGAGGGCAGGGGAGGGAGTGTCAGCCGTTGCGCGGGCCGGGGAAGGCGGTCGGCCTGGCTTCGTCTCGGAGGGCGGCGCCGGCCGCGTCGCGGAGGGCGGGGCTGCCCGGGTCGCGGAGAGCGGGGCCGGCCGTGTCGCGGAGGGTCGGGGTGCCGGGCTCGCGGAGGGTGAGACCGGCCGCGTCTCGGAGGGCGGGGCTGCCGGCCGTGGGCTGGGTCGGCATGGAGCGGGCGGCGGGGACCGTCGGGACCGTGGGCATGCCGGTGTTGACGCTGACCGGGCGGGCGGCGGGCGTGTCCGGGGTCTCGACCTCGGCGGTCGCCTGGACCGTGGCCCGGCGGGAGCCGTAACGGCGGTGGACCGCCTGCTTGGTGACACCGAGGGCCGAACCGACCGCGTCCCAGGAGAAGCCGAGCGAGCGGTCGAAGTCCACGGCGGCCGTGACCAGGCTCTCGACGCTGTCCCGCAGCTCCTGGGCGAGCCGGACCGTCGGGGCGGGGGCACGTCCGTAGACGACGAAGCCCGTGGAGGGGCCGGAGCGGCGCGGACGGTAGACGTTGCCCAGTTGGGCGGTGAGCGTACGCAGTGCGTCCACCTGCCGGCGGACCCGCTCGATGTCGCGCACCAGCAAGTGCAGGCTGGCCCGAGCCTGGGCGTCGTGGGTTGCGTGGTCGGCCATGAACAAGCCTCTCGAACCGGCGATGAAAAGGATCGGGCCGCCCGATTGCGGCCCGCTGTGGTCAATCCTTCTTGACCAACGCGTCCGCGCTCCGCTGGTCACGCAACGGGGGCGTATGGGCATATGCGTACGCCCCCGGGGTGTGGGTCGCGCCTCGGCCTCCGGTCCCGGTCCTCGCCCACGCGTCCACCACCCGTTTCGGGGGGCGCCCGCCGTCGGCGGCCGCCCGGGCCGCCGGGAGCCCTCCGCCCTAGACTTGTGTGCTGCCCGACGTCGAACTCCGCCCGAGAGGCCCTGACCCACCCATGAAGCTCGTCTTCGCCGGTACCCCCGAGGTCGCCGTTCCCGCACTGGACGCTCTGATCGCCTCCGGGCGGCACGAGGTGGCCGCCGTCGTCACGCGTCCCGACGCACCGGCCGGGCGGGGTCGCAGGCTGGTCGCGTCCCCCGTCGCCGAGCGGGCCGAGGAGGCCGGCATCGAGGTGCTGAAGCCGGTCAGGCCGCGGGAACCGGAGTTCCTGGAGCGGCTCAGGGAGATCGCCCCCGACTGCTGTCCCGTCGTCGCCTACGGGGCTCTGCTGCCGCGCGTCGCCCTCGACATCCCCACCCACGGCTGGGTCAACCTGCACTTCTCGCTGCTGCCCGCCTGGCGCGGCGCCGCGCCCGTGCAGCACGCCGTGATGGCGGGGGACGAGATCACCGGCGCCTCCACCTTCCTGATCGAGGAAGGGCTCGACTCCGGACCGGTGTACGGCACGGTGACCGAGGCGATCCGCCCCACCGACACCAGCGGCGACCTGCTGACCCGGCTCGCCTTCGCCGGAAGCGGGCTGCTCGCCGCGACGATGGACGGGATCGAGGACGGCACGCTGAAGGCCGTACCGCAGCCGGGCGAGGGCATCACGCTCGCCCCGAAGATCACCGTCGAGGACGCCCGGGTCGACTGGGCCACCCCCGCGCTGCGCGTCGACCGGGTGGTACGCGGCTGCACGCCCGCGCCCGGCGCCTGGACCGTCTTCCGCGGTGAGCGGCTCAAGCTGATCCAGGCCGTGCCGGTGACCGAGCGTACGGAGCTCGCCCCCGGGCAGCTGTCCGTCGGCAAGAACAGCGTCCACGTGGGCACGGGGTCGTACGCCGTCGAGCTGCTGTGGGTGCAGGCCCAGGGCAAGAAGCCGATGAAAGCGGCGGACTGGGCCCGCGGGGTGCGGATCGCCGACGGCGAGACCCTCGGCGGGTGACGCCCCTCCGGGGCGACGGGCCGGCGACGGGTGCGTCGTAGGCTTGTGCCGTACCCCTTCCTGATATCCGGAGCACCTTTTCTGTGAGCGACCAGCACCGTCGTCCCCGCAAGCCCGGCAAGCCCTACCGCCGGCCCCAGAAGGATCCCGTCCGCATGCTCGCCTTCGAGGCCCTGCGGGCCGTGGACGAGCGGGACGCCTACGCCAACCTCGTTCTGCCGCCGCTGCTGCGCAAGGCGCGGCAGAGCGGTGACTTCGACGGGCGGGACGCCGCGCTCGCGACGGAGCTCGTGTACGGCACGTTGCGGCGGCAGGGGACGTATGACGCGGTCATCGCCGCCTGCGTCGACCGGCCGCTGCGGGAGGTCGACCCGCCCGTGCTCGACGTGCTGAGCCTGGGCGTGCACCAGCTGCTCGGCACGCGGATTCCCACGCACGCCGCCGTCTCCGCCTCGGTGGAGCTCGCCCGGGTCGTGCTCGGGGACGGACGGGCCAAGTTCGTCAACGCCGTGCTGCGGAAGGTCGCGCAGCACGATCTCGACGGATGGATCGAGAAGGTCGCCCCGCCCTACGAGGACGATCCGGAGGACCACCTCGCCGTCGTGCACTCCCACCCCCGCTGGATCGTCTCGGCGTTGTGGGACTCGCTCGGCGGCGGCCGGGCCGGCATCGAGGACCTGCTGGCGGCCGACAACGAGAGGCCCGAGGTCACCCTGGTCGCCCGGCCGGGCAGGTCCACGACCGAGGAACTGCTCGGCGAGGAGGCCGCGGTGCCGGGGCGCTGGTCGCCGTATGCCGTGCGGTTGACCGAGGGCGGCGAACCGGGGGCGATCGAGGCCGTACGGGAAGGCCGTGCGGGCGTGCAGGACGAGGGCAGTCAGCTCGTGGCCCTGGCGCTCGCCAACGTGCCCCTCGACGGACCCGACGGGAAGTGGCTCGACGGGTGTGCCGGGCCCGGCGGCAAGGCCGCGCTGCTCGCCGCGCTCGCGGCCGAGCGGGGGGCCGTCGTGCTCGCCTCCGAGAAGCAGCCGCACCGCGCGGCGCTGGTGGCCAGGGCCCTCGACGGCAATCCCGGGCCCTATCAGGTGATCGCCGCAGACGGCACCCGGCCGCCGTGGCGGCCCGGGTCCTTCGACCGGGTGCTGATGGACGTGCCGTGCACCGGCCTCGGTGCCTTGCGCAGGCGTCCCGAGGCGCGCTGGCGGCGCCGCCCCGACGACCTGGAGGGGTTCGCTCCGTTGCAGCGCGGTCTGCTGACCACGGCCCTGGACTCGGTCCGGGTCGGCGGGATCGTCGGCTACGCGACCTGTTCGCCGCACCTCGCGGAGACCAGGGCGGTCGTGGACGACGTGCTCAAGCAGCACCCGGCGGCCGAACTCGTCGACGCCCGCCCCTTCCTGCCGGGCGTACCGGCCCTCGGCGACGGCCCCGACGTACAGCTGTGGCCGCATCTGCACGGGACCGACGCCATGTACCTGGCGCTCATTCGGAGGACTGGCTGACACGCTCCTCGGCCCGGGCCCGCGCGGCCGGTCCGCCGTCCTCGCGGGCCAGCCGGCCGGGCCACCACACCTTGCGGCCCACGTCCAGGAACAGCGACGTGACGAGCACCGATCGCACGACGAAGGTGTCCAGGAGGACGCCGAGGGCCACCGCGAAGCCGATCTCGGCGAAGGCGACCATCGGCAGTGTGGCGAGGGCGGCGAAGGTGCCGGCCAGGACCAGGCCGGCGGAGGTGATCACCGCGCCCGTCGCCGCCAGGCCCGTCACCACGCCCCGACGGGTGCCCTCACGGGCCGCCTCCTCCCGGATACGGGTGGTCAGGAAGATGTTGTAGTCGATCCCCAGGGCCACCAGGAAGACGAAGACGAACAGCGGGAAGTCCGTCTGCTCGCCCGCGTAGTCGAAGACGTGCCGGAAGGCCAGCGCGCTCGCGCCCAGCGCGGCCGCGAAGGACAGCACGACCGTGCCGATCAGCAGCACCGGCGCCACCACGGCACGCAGCAGCGCGCTCAGGATCAGCAGGACGACCACGAGGACCGCCGGAATGATCACGAGGTTGTCGTGCGTCGTGGCCGCGTCCATGTCGAGCAGGGCCGCGGTGCCGCCGCCCACCTGGGCGTCGGCACCGGGCACGTCGTGCACGGCGTCACGGACGCGCTCCACGGTGTGTTTCGCGGCCTCGCTGTCGGCCGGCGCCGTCATCGTGGCCTCGAAGAGCACCTGGCCGTCGTGCGAGGGTTTCGTGCCCGGCGGGACCGTCAGACTGCCCGGCACCACACCCTGGGTCGACGAGACGGCCTGGCGGACCTGGTCGGCCTGTGCCTCGTTGGAGACGATCACCAGTGGGTCACCGCTGCCCGCCGGGAAGTAGCGCGCCGACACCTCCTGCCCGGTGATCGAGTCCGGTTTGCCGGTGAAGGCGTCCGCGTTGCCGATGCCCTCGGCGCGCAGTTGCAGCAGCCCGAGGGAGAGGACGGCCAGGGCCAGCGCCGTGCCGACCCACACGACGCGCGGGCGGCGGGCCATCCGGTGGCCCAGGCGCGCCCACATGCCCCGCTCGGTCGGGTCGGCCGAGCCGGAGTGCGGGATCGACGGCCAGAAGATCCAGCGGCCGCAGATCAGCAGCAGCGCCGGGAAGAGGCTGATCATGGCCAGCAGGGCGACGGCCACGCCGATCGCCGCCACCGGGCCCAGTCCCCGGGTCGAGTTCATCTCGGCGGCCAGCAGCACCAGCATGCTCAGGACGACCGTCGCCCCGGAGGCCAGCACGGCCGGGCCGGCGCGGTGCAGGGCGAGCGCCATCGCCTCGTGGCGGTCCTCATGCCGGCGCAGCTCCTCGCGGTAGCGGGCGACGAGCAGGAGGGCGTAGTCGGTGCCGGCGCCGAAGACCAGGACCGTGAGGATGCCCGCGCTCTGGCCGTTGACCGTCAGGCCCGCGTGCTGGGCGAGCAGATAGATCAGGGCCTGCGCCGTGAACAGCGCGACGACCACGCCGAGCAGCGGGACGATGATCAGCGTCGGGCTGCGGAAGGTGAGCAGCAGCATCACGATCACGACGGCCATGGCCGAAAGCAGCAGGGTCGAGTCGATGCCCTCGAAGGCCTTGGAGAAGTCGGCGGAGGTGCCGCCGGGGCCGGTGACGTGGACGGCGAGCCCGTTCTCGCTCTCGCCGGCCTTGTCACGGATGGAGTCGACAGCGGGCGAGATCTCCTCCCAGCCCTTCTCGTCCATCGTGATCGGCACGTAGATCTGGGCGGCCTCGGGCGCCGACCGCTGGTTGTAGACGGGGCCGCGTGTCTCCGCGCCGCGGATGCCGTGCGCGGTCAGCTGCTTGATCTGGGCCGCGTCCTCGGCGATCTGCCGCCTGTCCTGGACGGTGAGCCCGCCCTCGCGCGCGTAGACGACGACTGCCGGGATCTGCTCCGGCCTGAAGCCGTCCGCCGTCTGCAGCACCTGGGTGGACTCCGCGGAGCCCGGCAGCCAGGATGCCGCGTCGTTGTCCTGGGCGTCGGTGAGCTTCTGCGCGAGCGGGGCCGCGACGACGAGCACCACCAGCCACAGGGCGACAATCAGCCACTTGCTGCGATGCCCGGTCACGAATCCGATGAGTCCCTGGCGCACATGGCGCCCGTGGTCCTTCCCGTCCGTCATGGCCACCCCCGTAGCCGTAGCCGCACATGATGAGTCGCCCAGCATGGCACGTGCGGGCCCGGTGGAACATCCGATGAACGGCCCGGCTGTGGACCGGCGCGAACAAACGTGCCCGGACATGGCAGGCTTGGGTCATGGCCGCGCAGATCAACCCCAGCATTCTGTCCGCCGACTTCGCCCGCCTCGCGGACGAGGCGCAGGCGGTCAACGGAGCCGACTGGCTTCACGTCGACGTCATGGACAACCATTTCGTCCCGAACCTCACGCTCGGTGTGCCGGTCGTAGAGTCACTGGCCCGTGCGACGGACACCCCGCTGGACTGCCATCTGATGATCGAGGCCCCCGATCGGTGGGCGCCCCAGTACGTCGAGGCGGGGGCCGGTTCCGTCACCTTTCACGTCGAGGCGGCCGCCGCTCCGGTCAGGCTCGCCAGGGAGATCCGGGCCAAGGGCGCCCGCGCCTCCATGGCGCTGAAGCCGGCGACGCCCATCGAGCCGTACGAGGATCTGCTCCCCGAGCTCGACATGCTGCTGATCATGACGGTCGAGCCCGGTTTCGGCGGACAGGCCTTCCTCGACATCATGCTCCCGAAGATTCGGCGCACCCGCGAGTTGATCAGCAAGCACGGTCTCGAGCTGTGGCTCCAGGTCGACGGGGGAGTTTCGGCCGCCACCATCGAGCGCTGCGCCGACGCGGGAGCCGACGTCTTCGTCGCCGGTTCTGCGGTCTACGGGGCATCCGACCCGGCCCAGGCGGTACGTGCACTGCGCACGCAGGCGGAGTCGGCCACCACCAAGGCGTCCTGGGCGTGCGACCACTGACCGACAGGAATGTGAACGGCTCTCGTCCGGGCCGATCAAGCGCGCCGGATCTGCGAGGATGAACGGCGAATCCAGAGTGTGAACAGCAGTGAGGAGAAGGCCGTGTCGGGTATGTCGGCGGGCCGGTCAGCCATGCGGATGGGACCCGCTGAGCTGGTCCAGGCGGCGGCCATGGCCCGCCGCTTCTATCTCGAGGGCAAGTCCAAGATCCAGATCGCCGAGGAGTTCGGCGTCAGCCGCTTCAAGGTGGCCCGGGTCCTGGAGACCGCCCTCGAACGGGATCTCGTACGTATCGAGATCCGTGTGCCGGCCGAACTGGACGCGGAGCGCTCCGACGCGCTGCGCGCCCGCTACGGCCTGCGGCACGCCGTCGTGGTCGAGTCCCCGGCCGAGGCCGAGGAGACACCCGACCCGGAGAATCTGGGGGAAGTGGCCGCCGACCTGCTCGGCGAACTGGTGAACGAGGGCGACATCCTGGGCCTGGCCTGGGGCCGGTCGACCATCCACATGGCGGCCGCCCTCGACCGGCTGCCGCCGTGCACGGTGGTGCAGCTGACCGGGGTGTACGACGCCGGAACCGCCGAACGCGGCTCCGTGGAGGCCGTCCGCCGCGCGGCCCAGGTGTCGGGCGGGGACGCCCATCCCATCTACGCGCCGATGCTGCTGCCGGACGCGGCCACGGCGATCGCGCTGCGCAACCAGACCGGCATCGCGCGGGCCTTCGAGTACTTCGACAAGGTCACCGTCGCCTGCGTCTCCATCGGTTCCTGGGAGCGGGGCATCTCGACGGTGCACGACATGCTCAGCGACGAGGAGCGCGCGCACTACGCCTCGCTCGGTGTCGCCGCCGAGATGTCCGCGCACCTCTTCGACGTGGAGGGCCGCCGGGTCGGGCGGGACCTGGGAGAGCGCTGCATCACCGTGAAGACCGACCAGCTCCGCCGGGTCCCCGAGGTCGTCGCGATCGCGGGCGGCCAGCGCAAGGCGCCGGCGATCGACGCGGTGCTGCGGTCCGGGCTCGTCACCAGCCTGGTGACGGACACGTCGGCCGCGGACTACCTTCTGACGGCGGGGCCGACGCCCAGGCCTTCACTCAACCGGGCTGACCCCGACGGGCCCTGACGGTGCGTCATGAGGGGGCGGCCGTGACAGCATCGACGCATGCTGCCGCGGTTCGTCCCCCGAGTGCTCGCCGGTGTGCTGGTCTGTCTCGCCGTACTGCTGACGGGCTGCTCGTCGGACCGCACCGGTACGCCGGCCGACGCGAGCGGCTCGGCCGCCGCCCCCTCGTGGGCCGGGGGCCTGGCCACGGTCGAGGTGTCCCGGCTCCCCGCCGAGGCCCGGCGGACGCTCGAACTCATCGATGAGGGCGGCCCGTTCCCCTACGACCGGGACGGCGTCGTCTTCGGGAACTTCGAGCGGCTCCTGCCCTCGCGGGAGCGTGGTTACTACCACGAGTACACCGTCACGACGCCGGGCTCACCGGACCGCGGCGCCCGGCGCCTCGTCACCGGCCGGGGCGGCGAGATCTACTACACCGACGATCACTACGACTCGTTCAGGGCGGTGCTGAGATGACGCCACGCGTGGTGCCGCTCGACCTCGACGGGGTCACGGACAAGGCGGGTCTGATGGACCGCTGCGCCCGCGCCCTGGCGCTGCCCGACTGGTTCGGCCGCAACTGGGACGCGCTGGCCGACAGCCTCGGCGACCACGGCGTGTGGCCCGAGGGCGCCGTCGAGGACGGGCTGCTGATCGTCGTACGGAACTGGCGGCCCTACGCCCACGCCCGCCCGGACGAGTGGGAGACCGCCCAGCAGGTGTTCGGCGAAGCGGCGGACCGGACGCCGGGGCTCTCGGTCGCCCTCGCCCTTGGAGGTTCCTCCCAAGGGCCCTCTGACCTGCCTGGATGATGCTACCGGGCATCGCTGTGCGGTCGCCGTGGGACAATGAAGCACGTGCTCTTCCCCCTGGCTGACCTGTCCGGGGGTCACCTCTGATCGACTGGGATGTGCGGCACGTGCGTTTCCTCAATGACATCCAGCCCCCGTACGACCTGACGTACGACGACGTGTTCATGGTCCCGAGCCGTAGCGCGGTCGGCTCGCGGCAGGGCGTGGACCTCGGCTCCCCGGACGGCACGGGCACCACGATCCCGCTGGTCGTCGCCAACATGACCGCCATCGCCGGCCGCCGGATGGCCGAGACCGTGGCCCGGCGCGGCGGCCTCGTGGTCATCCCGCAGGACATTCCGATCGAGGTCGTCACCGAGGTCGTCTCCTGGGTGAAGAGCCGCCACCACGTCCTGGACACCCCGATCGTGCTGGCCCCGCACCAGACCGTCGCCGACGCGCTGGCCCTGCTGCCCAAGCGCGCGCACAACGCCGGGGTGGTCGTCGACGAGGAGCACCGGCCCGTCGGTGTCGTCACCGACCAGGACCTGACCGGCGTCGACCGCTTCACCCAGCTTGCCGAGGTCATGTCCCGTGACCTGCTGCTGCTCGACGCCGACATCGACCCGCGCGAGGCCTTCAACCGGCTCGACGGGGCCAACCGCCGCTACGCCCCCGCCGTGGACGCGGACGGCCGCCTGGCCGGCATCCTGACCCGCAAGGGCGCCCTGCGCGCCACGCTGTACACGCCGGCCGTCGACGCCCGGGGCAGGCTGCGCATCGCCGCCGCCGTCGGCATCAACGGCGACGTCGCGGGCAAGGCCAAGCAGCTGCTCGACGCGGGCGTGGACACACTCGTCATCGACACGGCGCACGGGCACCAGGAGTCGATGATCAGCGCGATCAAGGTCGTGCGCGCGCTCGACCCGCACGTGCCGATCGCCGCCGGCAACATCGTCGCCGCCGAGGGCGTGCGGGATCTGATCGAGGCCGGAGCGGACATCGTCAAGGTCGGTGTCGGCCCCGGCGCCATGTGCACCACGCGCATGATGACCGGCGTGGGCCGGCCGCAGTTCTCCGCCGTCCTGGAGTGTGCCGCCGAGGCGAAGAAGTACGGCAAGCACGTGTGGGCCGACGGTGGTGTCCGGCACCCGCGTGACGTGGCGATGGCGCTCGCGGCCGGGGCGTCCAACGTGATGGTCGGCTCGTGGTTCGCGGGCACCTACGAGTCGCCCGGCGACCTCCAGCAGGACGCCAACGGCCGTCTCTACAAGGAGTCGTTCGGCATGGCGTCCGCGCGTGCCGTGCGCAACCGCACGTCGGACGAGTCGGCCTACGACCGCGCCCGCAAGGCGCTGTTCGAGGAGGGCATCTCCACCTCCCGGATGTTCCTCGACCCGGCCCGCCCCGGCGTCGAGGACCTCATCGACTCGATCATCGCGGGTGTCCGCTCCTCCTGCACCTACGCCGGCGCGGGCTCCCTGGAGGAGTTCGCGGACAAGGCCGTCGTCGGTATCCAGAGCGCGGCCGGCTACGCGGAGGGCAAGGCGCTGCACGCCAGCTGGATCTGAGCCGCACGCAGGCCGGACGGCCCCTGTGCCACGAGCACAGGGGCCGCCCGCGTGCCCGGCGGCCCCCTGCGCAACGGTCGAAAGCCCTCGCGCAACGAATGCCCGCCCGTCCCGCACGAACGCAAGGATCTTGCGGAGACGCGCAAGGTTGCCGCATTACGACCGTGATGCCCCAGCTCATAGGGTCAGGCGCTGTACTGGTGCGGCGGGGACCCCGCTCGGTGGGTTCCCGTTCGCAGGGACGCCGCCGGTCTCCGCCGCCCCGAGAGGCAGCGACAAAGGAGTCAGCGCGTGCTCGACCAAGGCGCACCCCCGCACAACAGCACCCGGAAAGCCCCGGCGTCCCCGGGCCTCGGTGCGCGCCTCATGCGCCGCAAGCCGGTGGAACGCCTGGTCGCCGAGGGCGGCCAGGGCGAGGGCGGCAGTCTGCGCCGCTCCCTCGGGCTGTGGCAGCTCACCATGATCAGCATCGGTGCCACCCTCGGCACCGGCATCTTCGTGGTCCTCGGCGAGGCCGTTCCCAAGGCCGGTCCGGCCGTCACCCTCTCCTTCGTGATCGCCGGCCTGACGGCCCTCTTCTCGGCCCTCTCCTACGCCGAGCTGGCCGGCACCATTCCGGTCGCCGGCTCCTCGTACTCGTACGCGTACGCGACGATGGGCGAACTGATCGCCTGGATCTGCGGCTGGTGCCTGGTCCTGGAGTACGGCGTCTCGGTCGCCGCCGTGGCGGTCGGCTGGGGCGAGTACCTCAACGAACTGCTCGACGGGACCCTCGGCGTCACCATCCCCGACGCGCTGTCCGCCCCGCCCGGCGACGGCGGCATCTTCAACCTGCCCGCGCTGATCGTCGTCCTCCTCGCCATGGCGTTCCTGCTCGGCGGCGCCCGCGAGTCCGCCCGCGCCAACACGATCATGGTCGCGGTGAAGATCGCCGCGCTCGTGCTGTTCTGCGCGATCGGCATCCAGGGCTTCCGCTCCGGCAACTACGAGCACTTCATGCCGCTCGGCATGGCCGGGGTCAGCGCGGCCGGAGCGACCCTCTTCTTCTCCTACATCGGCTTCGACGCCGCCTCCACGGCCGGCGAGGAGGCCAAGAACGCGCAGCGGGACCTGCCCCGCGCCATCATGCTGTCGCTCGTCATCGTCACCGCGCTGTACGTCCTCGTCGCGGCCGTGGCCGTCGGCGCCAAGCCCTGGCAGCGGTTCAACGACTCCGAGGCCGCGCTCGCCCAGATCATGCGCGACGTGACCGGGCAGACCTTCTGGGGCACCCTGCTGGCCGCCTGCGCCGTCATCGCCATCGCCAGCGTCGTCCTGACCGTGTTGTACGGCCAGACCCGCATCCTCTTCGCCATGTCCCGGGACGGCCTCGTCCCCAAGGTCTTCGCGAAGGTCCACCCGAGGACCGGCACACCCCGCGCCAACACCGTGATCGTCTCGCTGTTCTGCGGTGTCCTCGCCGCCGCCATCCCGCTCGGCCAGCTCGCCGACGCCACCAGCATCGGCACGCTCTTCGCCTTCGGACTGGTCAACATCGCCGTCGTGGTGCTGCGCCGGACCCGCCCCGAGATGCCCCGCACCTTCCGCGTGCCCCTCTCGCCGGTCCTGCCCGCCCTGGGTCTCGGTTTCTGCGTGTGGATGATGGGCAGCCTGTCCGCCGTCACCTGGGTGGTCTTCGGAATCTGGATGGCCGTCGGGCTCGTGTTCTACTTCGGATACGGCCATCGCCGTTCCCGACTCGCGACTCCGGAGAAGTGAACCACCCGCAGTGCTGAACCAACTCGACGAACGCATCGTGCACGCCCTCGCCGAGGACGCCCGCCGCTCCTTCGCGGACATCGGGCAGATCGTCGGCCTCTCCGCGCCCGCCGTGAAGCGGCGCGTGGACCGGCTGCGCGCCACCGGGGCGATCACCGGCTTCACCGTACGGGTGGACCCGTCGGCCCTCGGCTGGGAGACCGAGGGGTTCGTCGAGATCTACTGCCGGCACAACACCTCGCCGGACACCATCCGGCGGGGCCTGGAGCCCTACCAGGAGGTCGTGGCCGCGTCCACCGTCACCGGTGACGCGGACGCGGTCGTCCAGGTCTTCGCCTCCGACATGCGGCACTTCGAGCGGGTCCTGGAACGGATCGCGGGGGAGCCGTTCGTCGAACGGACGAAGTCCGTACTGGTGCTGTCACCCCTGCTGCGCCGCTTCTCGTCGGGGTCGCCGACCTGATGGTGGACGCGGCCGGGCTGTACGGCTTGCGCCGGGCGGTTCGCGCCGCGGTTCGCGCTGTACGGCTTGCGCCGCGCGGTCGCGCTGTAGGGCCTGCGCTGTGCGGCTTGGGCCGACGGTTGGGGTCGCCTGGCGCCGCTCTGCGAAGGCGAGGGTCCGGGGCACTTGGGCTCGGACCGTGGGTCCGGCGCGCTCGGCTGAGCGTCGCTCCGCGGGCGAGGGTCCGGGGCGCTCGGCTGGGCCGTCGCTCCGGGGGCGTGGGTCCGGGCCGTCGCTCCGGGGGTGCCGGGTGAGGCCGTGGGCCGAGGGGTGCCCGGTGCGGCCGCGGTCTCGGATCGGACCGCATATTCGATGGCCTGACGGGTCCCGTCGCGCCTAGCATCGGTGGCATGACCTGGCGACATTGATCCACCAGCCGTGCCTCCCGAGGACCGCCTCGGACGCCGTATCCCCGGCATCCGATCCGTCCCTGCGGGAAGGCCCCATGACACTCTCACCTGTGCGTGTGCCCGTCGCCGACGTCCGGCGGCTCACGGCCACGCTGTACGGCTACGCGTTCCTCGACGACTTCGTCCTGCTCTACCCGGTGTACGCGCTGCTCTTCAGCGACACCGGTCTGTCCCTTTGGCAGATCTCCTCCCTCTTCGCCCTGTGGTCCGTCACCGGCGTGCTGCTCGAAATTCCCTCCGGCGTCTGGGCCGACGCCGTCTCCCGTCGGCTGCTGCTGTGGCTGGGCCCGCTGCTCACCGCGGCCGGCTTCGCGCTGTGGGTGCTCGTCCCCTCGTACTGGTCCTTCGCCCTCGGCTTCGTTCTGTGGGGGGCAAGGGGAGCGCTCGGCTCCGGAGCGCTCGAGGCCCTTGTCTACGACGAGCTGGACCGGCTCGGCGCGGCCGACCGCTACGCGGGTGCCATGGGCCGGGCCAGGGCAGCGGGGCTGGTCGCCGTGATGGCGGCGACGGGACTTGCCGGACCCGTGTTCGGGTGGGGCGGCTATCCCGCCGTGGGAGCCGCGAGTGTGCTGGCCTGTCTGCTGACCGCGGCGGTCGCGACCCGGTTCCCCGAACACCGGGGGAAGGCCGCCGAAAGCGATCACTGGCTGACGACCCTGCGAGCCGGACTCGCCGAGGCCCGGCACGACCGGTCCGTGCGCGGGGCCCTGCTGCTCGTCCCGGCCGTGGCGGCGGTGTGGGGCGCGCTCGACGAGTACACCCCGCTGCTGGTCCGGGAGACCGGGGTGGCGGACGGGACGGTTCCGTACCTGCTCCTGCTGATCTGGGCCGGTGCCACGGCCGGGAGCCTGTTGGCCGGCCCTGCCGAGCGGCTCGGCCGGGCCGGGCTCGCGGGCGTGCTCGCGGCCGCCGCGCTCGCCCTGGCCACGGGCGCCCTGGCGGGGACACCCGCGGGCATCGGCCTCGTGGCGCTCGCGTTCGGCGGCTTCCAGCTGGCGGAGGTGCTGGCCGACGTCCGCCTCCAGCGGCGGATCGACGCCACCGGCCGGGCGACGCTGACCTCCGTGGCGGGCCTGGGGACCGAGCTGACCACGGTGCTCGTGTACGGCGTGTACGGGGTGATCGGCACGCGGGCCGGGCACGGCACCACCTTCGCGGTGCTCGCGGTGCCCTACCTGGCGACGGCGCTGCTGCTCGCGGCAAGGCGGCCATTGCGGTCACGGACTGACGTCCCGTAGGTTGTGCGGCATTCGCTACCAGCGGGTAACACCGGTGAGTAACCGGGGTTCCGTGCTGCCGCCCGCACGTCCTGTCGCGATCGTCCCGCCGTCCGAACGTCCTGTCGCCCTGGGGAGAGCATGCGCTGGCCCATCGGCCGTCCCACCACGGTTCGCGCGCGGATCGTGGCCCTCGCGCTCGCTCCGGCGATCGCCCTGATGGCGCTGTGGAGCTTCGCCATGGTGTCCGTCACCGGCGAACTGCGCGCCCTCGTAAGGCTCCAGGCCGTGTACGAGGACTTCGGCACCCCCGTCGACACGGCGGTCGGGCAGATCCAGATCGAACGACGGCTCGCGGCCACGTACCTGGGCGTCGGCGCCGACCACGGTACGGCCGCCGCCGCGGAGTTGCTGGAACAGCAGCGCCGCACCGACCGCTCCGTCGACGCCCTGCGCGCCGCGAGCCGGGACAGGGACCGTGAGCGGCTCTCCGTCCGGCAGCGGCAGGCCCTCGACGCCATGCTCGACAGCGTGGACGCCCTGGAGGGCCTGCGCGGACGGGTGCTGGCCCGGGACGTCTCCTGGGACCGTGCGGTGGACGAGTACAGCGCCCTCGTGGAGCCGGGCTTCGACGTCCCGTCCGCGCTCACCGCCCTGCAGGCCGGTCAGCTGGCCCGGGAGGCCCAGGTCGTCGTCGAACTGGTACGGGTGCGGGAGTTCGTCTCGCGCGAGGACGCGCTGGTCGCCGGGGCACGGGCCGCGGGCACCCTGACCGACCGCCAGTACGACACGCTCACCGCCACGATCGAGGACCGCCGGGTCTTCGAGCGTACGTATGTGCCCGACCTGCCCTCGGACTCCCGGGCGCTCTTCACGGAGTTCCAGCACGGCTCCCTGCACCGGGAGTTGGAGAGTGGCGAGGAAGCCCTGTTGCGGGCCGGAGCCGACGGGGCGGGCGAGGCGGTCGCGGCCGGGTCCTGGCGGAACACCACCGACCGGGCGGTGAAGCGCTACATGCTGCTGTGCACGCACTCGGCGAAGAACTCCGCCGAGCGCGGACGGGAGTTCGCCTACCGGGAGCTGGCCAAGGCCGTCGTCGCGGGAGCGCTCGGGCTGGCGGCGGTGGGCGCGTCGCTGTGGTTCGCGGTGCGCGGCGCCCGCCGCATCTCGCGCCGGCTGGAGACGCTGCGCGACGCGGCCGATCTGCTGGCCACCCGGCAACTGCCCGACGTGATGCGCCGGCTGAGCGGGGGCGAGGAGGTGGACGCGGTGGCCGAGGCCCCGCCCCTCGCCGACGGCGAGGCGGGCTCCGACGAGATCGGGGACGTCGGCCGGTCGTTCAACACCGCCCGCCTCGCGGCCGTCGAGGCCGCCGTCAAGCAGGCCACCCTGCGGCGCGGACTGTTCGCGGTCCTTCTCAACATCGCCCGCCGCAACCAGGCCCTCGTGCACCGCCAGTTGAAGCTCGTGGACCGGCTGGAGCGGCGGACGGACGATCCGGACCTGCTGCGGCAGCTGTTCCACGTCGACCACCTCACCACCCGTATGCGTCGGCACGCGGAGAGTCTGATCATTCTGTCCGGCGCGGCGCCCGGCCGCAGATGGCGGCGCCCGGTGCCGATCGTCGACGTGGTCTCCTCGGCGGTGGGCGAGATCGAGGACTACGCGCGCGTCGAGGTCCCGCCGATGGAGCGGGTGGGGGTCGCCGCGGACGCCGTGGCGGACGTCGTCCACCTGATCGCCGAACTCCTCGAGAACGCCACCGCGTTCTCTCCGCCCCACACCCGGGTGACCCTGCGCACCGGCCGGGCCGGCGGGGGCTTCGTGCTGGAGATCGACGACCGGGGCCTGGGCCTGGACGCCGACCGCGCCGAGGAGGCCCACCGCACCCTCACCGGGCCGGACGACTTCGACCCCACCCGGCACGACCGGCTCGGGCTGTACGTGGTGGGCCGGCTCGCCGCGCGCCACGGCATCGGAGTCACCCTGTGCCGCTCGCCGTACGGCGGGACCACAGCGGTGGTGCTGCTCCCGACCGGGGTGCTGGCGGAGCCGGACGGCGACCCGGGCCGAGGCGAGGGGACGACGCCGGCAAAGCCCGCGAGCGTTGCCGCGCCCGCCGACCCGGAGACGGCGGTTGCGGCGACTGCGGTGCCCGGGATGGCGGTATCGGCCGAGGCCGCGCCTGCGGGCGTCGCCGGGTCCGCCGGGTCGGTGACGGCGACATCGGCGCAGGCGCCGACGAAAGCGGTGTCCGCTACGGCGGTGTCCGCGCCGGCGATGTCGGGCGAGGCCGCGTCCGCGAGCGGCCCTGCGCCCGCGAGCGGCCCCGCGCCTGCGAGCGGCCCCGCGTCCGCGAGCGGCCCCGCGCCCGAGTCCGCGCAGCAGATGCCCGTGCGGAAGGCCGCGGCGACGGCCGTCACCCCGACGACCCTGCCGCTTCGGGCGCTGCCGACCCGCGGCGAGGCGCACGACGACACCGGAGCGACCGGCCGGGAGCAGGGCACCGCCCGCGTCCGGACCCCGGCCCTGCCCACCCGCGTCCGCCAGTCCTCGCTCGCCGCCGTCCGTCGAACCGAGGGTCCGTCCGCCGACGAGCCGCCCGAGCGCGACCTGACCCCCGAGGAGGTGCGCGCCGTCTTCGGCGCCTTCCAGCGGGGTATCGAGCGCGGCCGCAGGGGCCTGCCCGCACACCCGGACGCCCCCTCCGGCACCGCACCCGCACAGCAGACCGACACCGAGGACGGGACGGACGCCGACGATGCCCAGTGACGACCTGAACACCGAGGCACCAGCCCCAGCCCCAGCCCCAGCCCCGGCCCCAGCCCCGGCACCGGAACCGGCGGTTGCTTCCGCCCCCGCCCCCGCCCCCCAGCAACCCGGCACGGACCTCGGCTGGTTGCTCGACGACCTCGTGGCCAGGACCGAGCACGTTCGCCAGGTCGTGCTGCTGACCGGGGACGGCCTTCCCCTGAGCGCCTCGGACGGCATGCCGGCCCGGGACATCGAGCACCTCGCCGCCGTCTGCTCCGGCTTCCACGGCCTCGCCCGCTCCGCCGGAGAGCGGTTCGACGCAGGTCAGGTGCGGCAGACGATGGTCATGCTCGACGACGCCTACCTCTTCATCACGCCGGCGGGCGCGGGGAGCCGGCTGGCCGTGCTCAGCGAGGCCCGGACCGACGTGGGCCAGCTGGCCCACGAGATGGCGCTGCTGGTCCGCAGGCTCGGCCGGCACCTGGACGCCACCGTCCGGTCGACCGCCGGCCCGGACGGTCCATGAACCGACCGTGACCGACGACCACTGGTACGAGGACGAGACCGGGCCGATGGTGCGCCCCTACACGGTGACGCGGGGCCGGACCCGGCCCGTCGCCGGGCACACCGTCGACCTGATGTCCCAGGTCACCGCCGTGCGGACGGAAGCGGGGCCGCCCGGTGTGGACCACGCCCGGGCGGCCCTGCTCGACCTGGTGCACCGTGGCCCCCGCCCGGTGGTCGAGCTCGCCGCGGACGCCGACCTGCCCCTGACGGTCGTACGCGTGCTGCTCGGCGACCTGGCCGAGGCCGGCCTCGTGCGGATCGACGAGCCGCGCCCCACGTCACCGGGCGGGCCCGCGGTCGACCCGGAGTTCCTGCGCGAGATCGTCGAACTCCTGCGCCGGATCTAGCGCCGCGACCGGCGAGGCCCGCTCCCTCGCGACGTCCGGGTCCTGCCCTGCGCCTCGGACCGGCCTCCGCCCGGCTCGGACGGGGGCCTGCTACGCCGTACCGGACGCCGCTTCTCAACAGGCGACGGCCGCCTCCCACGGCACCGGCCCCGACGTCACCCGACGAGTCGCGAACGGCCGCGCAACGAATCGCCGTCCTTCCCCCGGCTCACGCAACGATCCGCGCACGGGCGCGCAACGGCTTCTTCTTGTCCGGGCGAGCGCGCCGACCGTACCGTCTAGGTGACCCCCCGAACCCTTTCGTACCGGTGAGGAACACGCATGCGCACCGCCCTGCTCCAGAGCTCCGGCCGCCCCGGCTCC
The DNA here is from genome assembly GCF_041435115.1 of Streptomyces sp. NBC_00289. Classification (NCBI taxonomy): domain Bacteria; kingdom Bacillati; phylum Actinomycetota; class Actinomycetes; order Kitasatosporales; family Streptomycetaceae; genus Streptomyces; species Streptomyces sp. NBC_00289. Next base: position 8,228,818 of record NZ_CP108046.1, read on the forward strand.
GTCGCCGCGAACCTCAAGGTTCTCGACGAGGCCGCGGGCCGGGCCGCCGCCGCGGGCGCCGGGCTGCTGGCCGCGCCGGAGATGTTCCTGACCGGGTACGCGATCGGTGACGACATCGCCCGCCTCGCCGAGCCCGCCGACGGCGACTGGGCGGACGCGGTCGCCGAGCTCGCCGCGCGGCACGGGCTCGCGGTCGCCTACGGCTACCCCGAGCGGGCCGGCGAGAGCGTCTTCAACTCCGCGCAGCTGATCTCCGCCGACGGCACGCGCCTCGCGAACTACCGCAAGACCCACCTCTTCGGCTGCTTCGAACACGACCACTTCACCCCGGGCGGGACGCCGGTCGTGCAGGCCGAGCTGAACGGCCTCCGGGTCGGTCTGATGATCTGCTACGACGTGGAGTTCCCGGAGAACGTCCGTGCCCACGCCCTCGCCGGTACCGACCTCCTGGTGGTGCCGACCGCGCAGATGCACCCGTTCCAGTTCGTCGCGGAGTCCGTCGTTCTGGTGCGCGCCTTCGAGAACCAGATGTACGTCGCGTACGTCAACCGGGTCGGTCGGGAAGGGGAGTTCGAGTTCGTCGGCCTCTCCACGCTGGCCGGTCCCGACGGGGTCGCCCGCACCCGCGCCGGACGCGCCGAGGAACTCCTCCTCGCCGATGTCGACCCGGTCCTGCTCGCCGCCTCCCGCGAGGTGAACCCGTACCTGAAGGACCGCCGCCCCGGCCTCTACGGGTCCCTGATCTGACCCCGGCCTCGCCCTCCTCGCTCCGCCCGCCCGCCCCCCGCTTCCCCCCTGTCCTCGTCCGCGCAAGGAGTCCGTACCCCATGACGTCCACGGTGCCCACCGCCGTCCAGCACGCCGACGAGCAGCAGCCGCCGATCACCATGTTCGGTCCGGACTTCCCGTACGCCTACGACGACTTCCTCGCCAACCCGGCGGGCCTCGGCCAGATACCGGCGACCGAGCACGGCGCCGAGGTCGCGGTCATCGGCGGCGGTCTGTCCGGGATCGTGGCCGCCTACGAGCTGATGAAGATGGGCCTCAAGCCCGTCGTCTACGAGGCCGACCAGATCGGCGGCCGGCTGCGGACCGTCGGCTTCGACGGCTGCGACCCCTCTCTCACCGCCGAGATGGGCGCGATGCGCTTCCCGCCGTCCTCCACGGCGCTGCAGCACTACATCGACCTGGTGGGTCTGGAGACCAGGCCGTTCCCCAACCCCCTTGCCGAGATCACGCCGTCCACAGTCGTCGACCTCAAGGGCGAGTCGCACTACGCCGAGACGGTCGAGGACCTGCCGCAGGTGTACCGGGACGTGGCGGCCGCCTGGAACCGGTGCCTGGAGGAGGGCGCCGACTTCACCGACATGAACCGCGCCCTGCGCGAGCGGGACGTGCCGCGCATCCGGGAGATCTGGGCGAAGCTGGTCGAGAAGCTCGACAACCAGACCTTCTACGGTTTCCTCTGCGACTCCGAGGCGTTCAAGTCCTTCCGCCACCGCGAGATCTTCGGCCAGGTCGGCTTCGGCACCGGCGGTTGGGACACGGACTTCCCGAACTCCATCCTGGAGATCCTCCGCGTCGTCTACACCGAGGCCGACGACCACCACCGCGGCATCGTCGGCGGCTCCCAGCAACTGCCGCTCAGGCTCTGGGAGCGCGAGCCGGAGAAGATCGTCCACTGGGCGTACGGCACCTCGCTGGCGAGTCTGCACGAGGGCGGCGAGCCCCGTCCGGCCGTGACCCGGCTGCACCGTACCGCCGGCAACCGCATCACGGTGACGGACGCGAACGGCGACATCCGCACCTACGGCGCGGCCGTCTTCACCGCCCAGTCCTGGATGCTGCTGTCGAAGATCGCCTGCGACGACTCGCTCTTCCCGATCGACCACTGGACGGCGATCGAGCGCACCCACTACATGGAGAGCTCCAAGCTCTTCGTGCCGGTGGACCGGCCGTTCTGGCTGGACAAGGCCGTCGACGGCAACGGAAACCCCACCGGCCGGGACGTCATGTCGATGACGCTCACCGACCGGATGACGCGCGGCACCTACCTCCTGGACGACGGTCCGGACCGGCCCGCCGTCATCTGCCTCTCCTACACCTGGTGCGACGACAGCCTCAAGTGGCTCCCGCTGTCCGCGAACGAGCGGATGGAGGTCATGCTCAAGTCGCTCGGTGAGATCTATCCGAACGTCGACATCCGCAAGCACGTCATCGGCAACCCGGTGACGGTCTCCTGGGAGAACGAGCCCTACTTCATGGGCGCCTTCAAGGCCAACCTGCCCGGCCACTACCGCTACCAGCGGCGCCTGTTCACCCACTTCATGCAGGACCGGCTGCCCGAGGACAAGCGGGGTATCTTCCTCGCCGGCGACGACATCTCCTGGACGGCCGGCTGGGCCGAGGGCGCGATCCAGACCGCGCTGAACGCGGTCTGGGGCGTCATGCACCACTTCGGCGGGGAGACCGACCGCACCAACCCCGGCCCCGGCGACGTCTACGACGACATCGCCCCCGTGGAACTCCCCGAGGACTGAGCCGGCGCGCGTCAGTCCGGCAGGGGTGTGAGGAGCATGCGTCCCGCGAAGCCGACCGCCGCGTCCAGGCGGTCGGTGAACTCCCCGGCCAGATCGGGCAGCCGGCGCAGCGCCCACAGCGCGCGGGCCGCCGCCCAGGTCGCGTCCCGGGCCCGCTCCAGGCTCCAGGCGCCGAGCAGATGGGTGAGCGGGTCGGCGACCTGCAGGAGGTCGGGGCCCGGCATCAGATCCTCGCGGATGCGTTCCTCCAGCGAGACGAGGAGATCACCCACGCGATCGAACTCGTCCTCCAGCTCGGCAGGTTCGCAGCCGAGCGTACGACAGGTGTCCACGACGGCGAGCGCCAGGTCGTGGCCGATGTGCGCGTTGATGCCCGCGAGCGCGAGGTGTTCGGAGTAACATTGCATCCATGACGCAACTGACCAGGCGCGCGGAGCTGTTGCCCCGCCATGCGCCTCGGGTCGTGGGTGCCATCCGGCTCAGCCGGTACCACGACTCGACCACGTCCCCCGAGGTGCAAGAGGAGATGATCACTCTCGCCGCCCACCGAGTCGGGGGTGTCCTCGTCGGATGGGCGAAAGATATTGACGTCTCAGCGCTGAAGACGTCCCCATGGGAGCGAGACGAACTCCTCTACTGGCTAGAACGACCGGATGAGTGGGACGTTCTCATCTGGCAGCGTATGGACCGCGCCGTTCGGTCCATGGCCGACATGGCGAACCTGGGCCGGTTCGCTAAGCAGCACGGGAAAAGGCTGGTGTTCGCGTCCGGTCCCGGGGGCGACATGCTAGAGCTTGACTTCGGGTCCGCCATGTCGGAACTGATCATGCTCATTCTTGCGTTCGCGGCGCAGCTCGAAGGACAAACAATCGTCGAGCGGAACCAAGGTGCTGCCGCGCGACTGCAATCGCTGGGGCGCTGGGCAGGGGGACCGGTGCCATACGGCTTCAAGCCTGAGCGCAAAGTCTTCCCCGACGGTAACGAGGGATGGTGGCTAGGAGAGCACGCGGAGACGGCCGACATTCGGAGGTCGGCTATCGCTCGTGTAATCGCTGGGACGTCGTTCAACGAAATCACGGATTGGCTGAACACGTCGGGCGCTATCACTCCAACCAACCACAGGGCAAGGCTTGCCGGGCGCGACGAGGATCCGGGAAGCGTATGGATGCCGACAACAGTTCGGTCAATGCTCATGTCGGCGCTAAACCGCGGGCATCTCGTCACCCGGGACGGCTCGACGGTACGCAACGCTGACGGGAGCCCTGTCCTTCAGGGCGTGGCGCTGGTCAGTGACGAGACGTGGCGCGAGCTGCAAGCTGCCCTGGCGAACCGGGCGGTAGAGGCGCTTCAGGCGCCACGCCGGCGCGACGCTCACGAGTTGCTCGGCGTACTCGTCTGTCATAGCTGCGAGAGCAACATGCACACGGCCTACCGCACTGAACACGACGGCACCCGGGCTGCTGTGTTCCGGTGCAACAGTGCGCGGCACGGTAGGGGCATACCAAAACCCACAGTCACCAGGGCGACCACCGTCGCATGGGTTCACGCGGAGTTCGTGCGTCGCTTCGGGTTCATGCGTCGGACTCAGGCAGTGCGTACGCCAGGCGTCGACCACCGTCCGGAGATTGCGGAGTTGGAGGAGAACCTCGAAGAGCTGGGCAAGCGATTGGGAGAGCTGCGCGGCGCCGCCGCTGACGTCGTCACGAGGCAGATGCTCGGTATCTCAGACCGCATTGAGCAGCTCCAGATCATCCCTGTCGAGCCCCCGAAAGTTCAGGTCGTGGAGCTAGACACGACATGGGGTGATGGGTTTCTAGAGGCCGAGAACGACGAGGAACGTCGTCAGATCATGTTGTCCATGAACATCCGCGTCATCGTGGGTCCTCCGACGGGATGGCGCCGGCCCGTCGAAGAGCGGCTGTCCTTCGAGATCTACCGGCCGGCCCCGGACTTGGACGCGCTTGAAGACGTGGTCTACCAAGAGAGCCTCTGAAGTGCCTCTGTGATGCCGGAGAGCCCCGTCAGCGTCGCTTGACGCTGTTGGTAAATCCGGGGTTTGCGTGACGACGGCCTGTGTGACCCCGTTGGGGTTGTGCAGGCCGTCGTCGTGTTTCTGGGGTGGGTTCGTGTCGTTGCGTGGGGTGGAGTTGGCGGAGATCCCTGAGGAGACCGTGCGGTTGGCGCGTGCGGTGTTCCCGAAGGGCTGTCTGGTGATGCGGGTACGGGATGCGCTCGGGCCGGTCTTCGCCGACGTCGATTTCGAGGAGCTGTTCCCGGTGCGAGGGCGTCCGGCGGTGTCACCGGCCCGGCTGGCGCTGGTGTCGGTGTTGCAGTTCGCGGAGGGGCTGACCGACCGGCAGGCCGCGCACGCGGTGCGCTCGCGTCTGGACTGGAAGTACGCCCTGTCGCTGGAGCTGGCCGACACGGGGTTCGACTTCTCCGTGCTCAGTGAGTTCCGGGCCCGGCTAGCCGAGTCGGATGCGGGCCGGGCGGTGTTCGACGCGGTACTGACCGCCGCCGGGGAAGCGGGGCTGGTCACGGCGGGCAAGCGGCAGCGCACGGACGCCACTCATGTACTGGCCGTGACCAGGGACCTGAGCCGGCTGGAGTTCGTGGTCGAGACGCTGCGCACGGCACTGAACCAGATCGCCGAGGCGGCCGGGGACTGGCTGGTGACCGTGGCGGCGCCGGAGTGGTTCGACCGGTACTCGGCCCGGCCGGAGGACAGCCGTTTCCCCTCCCGGTGGGCCGCCCGCGTCGAGCACGGCGACCAGTGCGGGGCCGACGGCATGGTGCTGCTCCAAGCCGCCTGGTCGGCGTCGGCACCGCCCGGCCTGCGGCATCTGCCCGCGGTGGAGTTCCTGCGTCAGACCTGGGTGCAGCAGTTCCACCAGGCCGAGGGGGCCGTGCGCTGGCGGGAGCCGAAGAACACCCCGCCCGGTCTGATCCGCTTACGCACCCCGCACGAGCCCGAGGCCAGGACCGGGGCGAAGCGGGATCTGGGCTGGTCCGGATACAAGGTTCATCTCAGCGAGACCTGCGAGCCCGACGCCCCGCACCTGATCACCCACATCCACACCACCCCGGCACCAGTGACCGACGGCGCGGTGCTGGAGGACATCCACACCGCCCTGGCTGAACGCGGACTGGTGCCGGACGAACACCTGGTGGACGCCGGATACGTGGATGCCGAGCAGATCCACCACGCCCGCCGCGATCACAGCATCGACCTCGTCGGACCGGTGGGGAAGAACACCAACCGGCACCAGGTGACCGGCGGCTTCTTCGACAGCACCCGCTTCACCATCGACTGGGACCAGCGCCACGCCGTCTGTCCTGGTGGCCACATCAGCGTTTCGTGGCGAGACACCCGCAGCCACCGAGGCACCCCGGTCACCCGCGTCCGCTTCGCCGAACGGCACTGCGGCCCCTGCGAACTGCGAACGTCCTGCACCAACGCCGGAACCGGCCGCAACCTGACCCTGCGGCCGAAAGCCGAGCACGAGATTCTTCAGCAGGCCCGCACCGAGCAGGACACCGACCACTGGCGCCGCCGCTACGGACACCGCGCCGGCGTCGAGGGCAGCATCTCCCAAGGCGTCCAAGCCTTCGGCCTGCGCAGATCCCGCTACCGCGGTCTCGCAAAGACCCGACTGCAACACCACTTCACCGGCGCCGCCATCAACCTCGCCCGCATCGATGCCTGGCTCACCGGCAGACCCCTCGCCCGCACCCGCGTCTCACCCTTCGCAGCACTCCGCCCCGCCGGATGAGATCCAGCGGGGCGGATTTACCAACAGCGTCAGCGTCGCTTGACGGGGCTCTCGCTATGCCGTGGGTGGCTCACTCCACGGTCCCGCAGGGGGTCGCTCAGGGAGCTTCGAGCCTGGCCGACGGCAGTAGTAGGCCACGTAGCGGCGGAGGACTTCTGAGCGGTCTGTGTTGTCCGGCACCGCGTCCCCGAACGCTTGCCACAACTCCGCGTCGATGCGGAAGCGGCTGACAGGTGTCTTCGGTTGGTTGGGCATGGGGAGACCGTAGCAGAGGTGTAGCCACACCAAGGGTTGCGGTGTGGCTACACCCGTGTCTAAGGTGTAGCCACACCCCGACGCAAGCAAGACGAAGGGCCCGCGAGATCTTGGCGGATGCACGGGCCCGTCGTTCCATCACTGGAGGCTTCATCATGGCACGCTTCGACGTTTCCAAGCTCACTCAGCTCCAGCTCGACGGCGTCACCTGCGCCGTGTGCGGGCAGGTAGACGAGCGGCCCATGATCCCCGTCGGTCCGGCCCCCTCTGGTCTCGTCGATCTCTACGCCCACCCGGCATGCGTCGACGAGGAGCCCGCCCCGACGTCCGGCGTTCTGTGCATCGGCCCCATCGCTACCTCCGCTGACGTCAAGGCTCTCCGCGCCCTGGCCTACAACGTCGCGTACGAACTCGGTCGGCCGGCGACCTACGCCACTCACGCAGACCACACCGCGACCGACTACGCGTCGGTCTACCTGACGGGTGACGTCACTGCCCTGCGGGACGTGTCGACGCTCGTCGTCCTCGCGGAGGCACTCGCGGCGCACATGGACGTTCAGGAGCCGCTCACGGCCGACGAGGTGACGGAGTGCCCCTGCGGGCTCGTCTCCCGCCACACGCGCCCCTACGTCGACGAGGCCGGAGAGGTGTTCTGCGCGGAGTGCCGGGAGGAGTCCGGCTGCGCATGGTGCGGCGAGTGGAATGACATGGACGATTTGGCGATCGTCGAGAGCGGCGACACGTTCGTTCCCCTGCACGCCGGTTGCCTCGACAGGCTCCGTCGTGACGGTAGGCACGGCGCCCTGAAGGTCGCCGCGTGAACGCCGAAGTGAAAGCCCTCCGGGAACTCCTGGAGGCCGTGTGCGAGGCACTGACGCCGCCTGACGGTGACGTCGACGACCGACGGATCGTCGACCGTGCGGCGTGGGCCCGAACCACCATCCGCGGGGCGCTCGACGAGGACCCGCGCGACGTCGGATGGAACGCTGACTACCTCCGCCGGAAGATGCGGGAGGACGAAGCCGCAGCGAAGTAACTATGTGTGACGGATGGCCCCCGATAGCCTCGCGGCTGGAGGGGGCCTCCGCGCGTCCTGAAGGCTCGCCGGCACCCTCCGGCGGGAAGCGGAGTCAATCGCTCCGTACCTTTCAAGGCTTATAGGCGTTTGGTACCGTTCGCTCCCTTGGTCGTCGGTCGAATTCGACCCTCCTCCGCGACGCCCTGACCTGCTCCTTTGCCAAGGTGGACAAACTAGAGCCTATTTCTCAACTCTCCTTAACGCGTGTTAGAAGGAAGTGAAAATGGCAGTTACTGACCTTCAAAGGGTGGTGTCGTAGCGGCTGACGCCTCTTGATCCCTGCGGTATGCCGACCGCATGAGGTATGCGCAAGGGGGCGGACTGACCGACGAACGGCGGGCCTTCCGCGAGAAGTTGAGGATGGAGGCGGCCGAGCGGTTCAGGCAGGGCGACGAGAACCCGGTCATCGCTCACGACCTGCGGGTCAGCGTCCGGTCGGTACAGCGGTGGCGCAGAGCCTGGTCGCAGAACGGGCCCCGGGCCCTGGCCTCCAGGGGCCCGGCATCGCTGCCGCTTCTCAATGACGAACTGTTCGCCGTGCTGGAGCGTGAGCTGGCCAAGGGGCCGGTGGCACACGGGTGGCCGGACCAGACCTGGACCCTGTCGCGGATCAGGACGCTGATCGGGCGCCGCTTCCACAAGAGCTACACCGTGCAAGGGGTCGCCGCCCTGCTCAAGCGGCACGGTTGGAGCTGCCAGGTTCCCGCCCGGCGGGCGATCGAGCGGGACGAGAACGTGGTGGCCGGCTGGGTGAAGGAGACCTGGCCCCAGGTGGAAGGACCGTGGCGGCGCTCGACGCCTGGCTCGTCTTCGAGGACGAAGCCGGATTCTCGATGACGCCGCCGATCATCCGCACCTGGTCCCACCGCGGCCACACCCCTGTGGTCCGCGTCCGGGGCCGCTCCCGCCGCCGCTTATCGGTGGCCGCCGTGGCCTGCTACAAGACCGGCGAACCCTCGCGGCTGATCTACCGGCCCTGCCCAGACGCCCGGCCCGATGGGCGCAAAAGCTTCTCCTGGAAGGACTACCGCGACCTGATCCAGACCGCCCACCAGCAGCTTGGCGGCCCGATCGTGCTGGTCTGGGACAACCTCAACACCCACCTCACCGCCGGCATGCGCCGCTACATCGCCGACCGCGACTGGCTCACGGTCTTCCAACTCCCGCCCTACGCACCCGACCTCAACCCGGTCGAGGGCATCTGGTCCGTCCTGCGACGCACGACCACAGCCAACCGCGCCTTCGCCAACCCCGACGACCTGATCACTGCCGTCCGACGCGGCCTACGCCAGCTCCAGTACCGCCACGACGTCCTCGACGGCTGCCTCACCGGCACCGGCCTCCGGCGCCAGCCACCATGACGACATCACGCATTCAAGGTCAGTAGTTTGGCCAGACTGTCCAAACTGGCTCCGGAGGACGTCGAGAGCCCCTCTGACGGAGGGCGACGGAGGAGGCGGGGCGGACGGCGCCCCAGGGAGCCCCTGAGTGCCCCTCTCGTCGCCCCGCAGGGGCCCGCAGGGGAAAAAGGGCCCATCGACCCCTCCTGGACGCTCCTGCGCCCACTCGGGGCGTATCTGCTGGTAGATTGCCCGTCGGTCTCGATGTTACGCAGCGTAGTCAGAATTGCATTCGTGCCCTCGTAACAACTGCCGGGAATTCCCCCATAACGATGGTGGGGACGGGAGCGCTCCGAGGCTAAAGGTGTGGCGCAGGTCACTCCAGCATTTTCAGCCTGGCGCCCCATAACTCCCTTGAGGTCGCGCGCTTGCGCGGCTCCGACATCAAAGGGGTAAGGCATGTACGACGACCACGGCGCACCCATCCGCCGGCGCACCCGACTGACGGACGAGGCGGAGGAGCTCCGCTATCTGGGGCTGGAGCTGGAGACAGACCACGACGCCTACGTCTCCCGCGGGCGGGCACCGTGGCGGGGACTGAGCGGACACGACCCGCTCGACGACATCCCCGACGAGGAGTTCGGGGAGCGGCAGTTCGAGGACTGGCACGACGGCATGTATGACGATGACGACCCTGATCGTCCGCAGCGACGTCGTCCGTCGGGACGGGCCGTCGACATCGTCCCTCCGGTACAGACCGAAGTGACGGTGACTGTGGATCCGGCGATAGCGGCAGCATTCGCGGCCCGTCAGTCCGGCGCGACGGAGGGCGCGACGTGGGTCGTCGACGGCGGGCAAGTGGCCGTCGTCGGGGACTTCAAAACCTGGCGCGGCCCGTGCGCGCAATGCGGCACGGCGTTCGAGCAGCGTCGGCCCGCGAGCCAGACCCGCCGTTGGAGGAAGTTGTGCGGAGGCGAGTGCACGGCGTCTTGGGAGCGCGACAGGGCTCGTGATCGCAAGCGCCGGCAGCGTGGTGACGACGCTGCCTGACCTGATGTCACGGGTTACATAGGGAAGGGGAGGGGGCCGCCCCTTCCCTCTCCCCTCTACCTCGCGGTGCCTCCGGCCCCCAGAAACTCCGCCGTTGAAGGTCCCCGCGACTGCGTGACGTCGTCACCTTTCCGACGTCACGCAACGGGCTCCCATCCGCGTCCCTTCGGGGGGCACGTTGAGCGCTGGCTTTTCCTCTGGGCCTTGCAGCTCCGCGCCGTCATTCCGCGGGTGGGAGCCCGTCCCTATGCCCAAAATTCGAGCCATAGAGCGAAGATCACGGACGGAGAGACGATGCGCGCTCTTGACGTACCTAGCCCCGTCGAACGGTCGTGCCTGTCATGCGGGGAAGACTTCCCCGTGACGCTGGAGCACTGGCCGTTCGACGCCGCGGGACGAGGCGGTACCCGACCGCACTGCCTGACTTGCTACAACGCGAGGCGCCGCGAGGCGTACGCGTCCAATCCTGAGCCCCAACGCAGACGTATGCGAGAGCGATACGCGACGCGTGCGGCTTACTTCAGACAGGCCCTTGTCCCACGTGGACCGGGGCCATCGGCATTTCTAGAGACAGAGGACTGACTATGCGTGCGAGCACGAATCCCGAACTCACGGCAGCGTGGGCGACGGTGCCCAGCGTCGCCACAGCGCAGGAGCGCTACGAGGCGGCCGTCAAGCTGCGCCGCGACTTCCCGCGCGGCGACACTCCCGAAGCGGCCCTGACGCGCGTCCAGGACGAGGCCATCACGGCGTTCACGGCCACGGGCGAGTGGCCGAGGGACTTTGCCCGGAAGGCGAGCAAGGCGCATGCCGACGCCGTGGTGTGGCAGGCGGAGGCGATCGCGCTCCGGCGCGCGGAGGACATGCTGAAGTACGCCGCGGAGGACGTGCGCGACATCACGGCGCCTGACGTCCTGGAGCACCTGGGGAGCCGTCTGACGGAGATCCTGGGCGCTGCGAAGGACGCCAGTTCGGCGCTGGGCGACGTCAGGACAGCCGACGAGGCCATTGACGCAGGCGCGGATGCCCTCGACGCCTGGAAGCGTCTTACGTCGCTCCTGAGCGAGTTCCGCAACGTGCGCGCGGCGCAGGCCGACGTACTCCGTTCGGTGAGCGGCCCGGACGAACAGGCGCGCATGCGCGTGTGGGCGGCGCAGGGCCACGGAGAGGTGCGGGGCGTACGTCTCGACGACGTCCCGGCTCACATCCTGGACGTGATGCGAACGCGCGCCTACAGCATCGAGTACCTGGCGTGGCTCGCGCAGTCCGGGGCGGGTTACGTGCCGGCGTCCTTCGATGACCTGGCGGCAGACGTCGAAGCGTCGACGGAGCCGATCTCCTACACCGACGCTGGCCGACCCGCCAACTACAGCCCCCGCGTGACGCCGATCCCCGAAGCGCCCGCGCCGGCGCTGACCGGTGCCGAGCGCACCCCTGAACTCTCTTACTGACCTGGAGGAACCATGACCCCCGAGGAAGAGCGCGACGCCGCTCTCAACGAACTCGCCCGACTCCGCGCCGGAGTCGCAGCCGGCCTGACACCTGACCAGTCCGCCCGGATCCAGGGCACCACTTCCGACGAGCTCGAAGCGGACGCCGCGACGCTCGCCGCGGAGCTGGGCGCCGCCAACACCGCTCCCACGCACCGCTCCGGTGGTAACCAGGGACCCGACGTCGCCACAGCGACCGGTGTCGCGGCCGGCGCTGCGCTGTACCGCGACCGTCACGGCGTCCCGGAGGACGGGCAGCGTCCCGCACCGACGAACGGGCGGGCCCCGTTCACTGAGAACACCTGGAACATGGAGAGCCGATAACCAGGGCTGACGTCAACGTCGCCAGAACCTCCAGAAGTCAGCAAGCGCTCTGATGATCTCGGGGCGCTCACTGGCGTCAGAGCCACGCAGACTCAGAGGCAGCGAAACGAGCACGATCAGGGCCAGCACGCCAAACAACAGCGCGAGCAACCACGGTGCAGATAGGGCGAGTTCACCCAGGACGGACCACACGACGAACGCTCCTCAGCAACGGTGTTGTGCCACGTGCCGTGAGGAGGATGCATCAGCAGCCTCAACGACGACAGGTGACCTGTCAGTGCGCAGGGCCCTTGCTGCGCGCTGCACCGTTGCGGTGCATGTCGTTGAGGTCTACGGGAGACCTACAGAGTGGTGGTTCCCTGACGGCATTGCGCCGTTGGGCACCTGTCTACTCAGGGCCACTACTTGCTGGTAGCAAGTAGCCAAGCTCCGTTGCGGAGCAGGCCGTTCCCGTTGCGGGAGCGGTGCTGAGTTGGCGGTCTCAGCTCCCTGAGCCTAGCACTGTCAGGCTCCCAGTCGCCTGGAGATCAGGGCGAGCCTCGCGCCGGCTTCGCTGCGAAGATCAACTGACCATGATCACCCAGGGGGTGACCCCTGATCTTGATCTTTGAAGACCGTAAAGGTGCTGGGCGTCGCTGTCTGTACGGGTCTGGGGACCTGAGATGTAACGCTTCCAGGCGCCGCCGCAGGGCCCTCTGACGCCCCGTTGGGGGCTCTGGCGCGCGGCCGACGAGGCGGATCGTGCGCGACGGACGATCATTCAGTACGCGCAAGATCCCTCCACAGCCGTTACAACCCGCAGGTCAGAGACCTAAAAGCGTTCGAAGCCCCGAGGAGCGTCCTCGGGGCTTTTTTGTTGCCCTCAGGAGGAACTCAATGGAATTCGCGACGTCACCGACGTGCGACCGAGCCGGTTGCAGGTTTGAGCGCGGTAAGCGCCGGAGGGCGAACGGCGCCGTGACGCAGTGGTGCAGCGCCGCTTGCTATAGGTGGAGCGTCAGGGCGCGCTGCGCCATGCGCGCCAGTGACGTGGTGGAGGCCGCGGAACTTCTCCGCCTATCGGAACTTCTCGACGCACGCTCGAACCCGTGGGAGTTCGTCCCCGGAGTCTTTCCGGAGGACGCCCCGCGCCCCTGAGGAACTCAGCCCCATCCACCTAGCCCCCAATGGACGCATTGGGGGTTTTTGCATGTCAGGAATTCATATGAACCATGAACCAACGCGTTGCCTCCGCCCCGACTGTCGTTTCTCGCCGTTGCTGGGGTTGACCGAAATCGGTGGTCTGGAGGTGTTCGCTTACTGCTCTATTGCCTGCAAAGAGTTCACGGAGGCGAGTCTAGTTGTCGCCCGTTCGGAGCCGACAACGGAAACTGAACGCCGTTCTCATCAACTCATCCTGATCAACGAGTTGCTAAACCTCCGCGCCCATGCGGCGGAGTATGACGAGGCTCCGGGACTGTGCGGGGTGCTCGATGCCGGATCTTGACATTGTCGGAACCGCAGCAGTCGATATCGTCCCGATTGCTTCGCAGTTCCACGAGAAACTGAAGGCTGCCGTCCTCCCTGCCGCGGACCGCGTGGGGCGGGAGGCCGGCGAGCGCATCGGCGAGGCCATATCCCGGAACATCGTCGTGAGCATCCCGGATGCGGTGGTGAGCGGCGGACGGCGCGCGAGAGTGGCCGCGGACCGTGAAGGCGGGCAAGTTGGAGGCGCCTTCGGACGCTCTGTAAAGCGCAAGCTGGAGGAGGCGTTCAAATCCCTCCCGCGCGCTGACGTTCGTCTCGGAGATACGGGCCTGAACGCCGATCTCGACCGTTTGCGGGCACGCATAGCGTCGTTGTCCGGCAAGACGATCGGCATAGACCTTGACGCCGGCGCGGCACTCGCGGAAATCACTGAGATTGACGCAGCGTTGGCGCGTTTGGCGGCCGACAACCCAACCGTTCAGGTGAGAACGGACACGGCTGCCGCGCGTGCTGCATTGGCGGCAGTTCAGGCGCAGATAAACGACGTCGACCGCGACGACGTGAATATCCGCGTCAAGGCTGACACGGCCGGCGCAATATCTGCTTTGCGCATGCTCGGAATTCAAATCGGTGCCGTAGCTGCGATCCCCCTAGTCCCGGTAGCTGCCGCCGGTATCGGCGCCATAGCCTCCGCGGCCGTCGCCGCTGGAGCGGGAGTGGGCGCACTTGCTCTGGCAGCTATCCCCGCGATCAAGGGCGTCACTGCCGTCATTCAGGCGAAGTCCGCGGCGGAGAAGGAAGCGAAGTCCGCGACGGACAACAGCGCTGCCGCCTCCGTCAAGGCGTCGCAGCGTGCACTTCAGATGGTGGGCGCACAGCAAGCATTGACGGCCGCCCACCGCAACGCAGCCCGCTCCATCGCGCAGGCCAACCGGCAGGTAGCCGACGCTGAACGCGCCGTTGCCGACGCCGCACAGCGTGCCGCGGATCAGCGACGTCAGGCCGCGGAGAGCGTCGAGCGCGCAGAGCGTTCCCTCTCCGACGCCAAGCGTCAGGCCCGGCAGGCGGAGGAAGACCTCACGCAGGCTCGCGCGGACGCAGTGCAGCAACTCGCCGACCTCAACGACAAGCTTGCCGACGGCGCCCTTGACCAGCGTGACGCCACGCTCCGCGTCCAGGAGGCGCAACAGGAGCTAGCTAAGACGCAAGCTGAGTACGACGCCGGCAAGGCTACTGACCTCCAGCTCCAGCGCGCGCAGCTCGCCTATGACCAGTCGGTACAGGCTGCGGCGGAGCAGAAAAAGCAGTTCAAGGAACTCCAGAAAGACGCGAAGGAAGCCGAGAAGGCAGGCGTCAGCGGAAACGCGAATGTCAGAAGCGCCGCGGAGCAACTCGCCGAAGCTCAGCGCAGCGTCCGCGATCAGACGGAAGCCGTAGCCGACGCGCACCGCGACGCAGCCCGCGCGGAGGTCGAGGCGGCTCAGTCCGTGGTCGACGCTCAGCGCTCCCTGGCCGACGCCGTCCAGAGCGCCGCAGACACGCAGGTCCAGGCCGCGGATTCCATCGCGTCCGCCGAACGGGGCGTCGAGTCGGCTCGCCTGTCGAGCATCGACACGACTGTCAAGGCTGCGACGAAGTCTGACGAGTACCGTAAGGCACTCGCGAAGCTCACTCCCGAGCAGCGCGACCTCTACGACTCCATTGCCGGCCCGAAGGGCATCACGGCGGCGTTCAAGGCGTGGTCGAAGGAGCTTCAGCCTGACGTCCTGCCGCTCTTCACGCGCGGCGTCGACGGGGCGAAGGCGTCACTGCCGGGACTCTCGCCGCTCGTGCGAGAGGCAGCGGCAGGTGTTGCGGAGCTCCAGGACGCTGCATCGAACGAGCTGAAGCAACCGTTCTGGCGACGATTCAAGGCGGACATCGAGAAGAGTGCTCGACCGGCGATCGTCGGTCTGGGGAAGACGCTCGGGAACGTGCTGAAAGGCGCGGCCGGCGTCGTCGACGCCTTCCTACCGCACATCGACGGAATCGCTGACCGCATGGTCAAGGCGTCCGGCCGGTTCGCCAATTGGGGCGCCGGCCTGAAGGGCTCTCCGAAGTTCGAACGGTTCCTGAACTACGCGGACGAGCACGGCCCGTTGATCGCTCGGACCCTGGGATCCATCGCCGGAGCTTTCCTGGCCATCGGAACGGCGATGTCACCCGTCTCCGGCCCGCTGCTCAGGCTGATCGGAAGTCTGGCCGACGGGATAGCCTCCGTTGCCGATACGCTGCCCTGGCTGATTCAGCTCATGTACGGCGCATGGGTCGCCACGAAACTGTGGACGCTGGCAGTGTTTGCGTTCAATCTCGTCATGGCTGCGAATCCCATTGTCCTGATCGGCGTCGCTATCGTCGCCCTCGTCGCGACGGTCATTTATGCCTACAAGCATTGGGGCTGGTTCCGCGACACACTGAAGACGGTCGGCGACGTCGCAGTATGGCTCTGGAAGCAAGCGATCAAACCCGCTTTCGAAGGGATATGGCTCGCTGCGCGGATCCTGTTCGCCATCGTGGTGACGGCCGTCCTCACGCCGATCTGGATACTGATTCAGGCCGTCGGAGTCATCGCGATGTGGCTGTGGGAGAAGGCGATAAAGCCTTCGTTCACGTACATCGGCGACCGTGCAACCTCGGTTTGGAAGATCTCAAGCCGTTCTTCTCGGGATTCTGGGACGCGATCAAGTATGTCGGCGACAAATTCGTCTGGCTCTACGACCACGCGATAAAGCCCGTGACGGGGTGGATTTCCGACAAGGTACGCGCCCTCTACGACCGGCACCTCGCCCCCGCGTTCAAGGATATGCGGAAGGATTTCGGGTGGGTAGCTGACAAACTGGAATGGCTGTACGACCACGGCGTGAAGCCGATCACCGACGACATTGCCGACGCGTTCGGCGATATGCGTGACAGCATCAAGGAAGCCTGGCAAAGCGTCGTAGACCACTCGAAGACGCCCGTGAACTTCATTATCAAGTGGGTTTACACAAAGGGCATTAAGGCGGTCTGGGATAAGGTCGCCGGCTTCGTCGGACTGAAGAAACTCCCGGAGGCTCCTAAGAACTCGTAACACGATCTTGCTGGCGTCCCGCGGCTGGTACGGGGGGTGCTGTTGAGGTTGCCGCCGCGAGGTCGTTTACGGGCTACGCCGGAGTCATGCCGGGATGAAGCTCGGCCACCAGGGTGGGACGTTGCCCGGGCACAGCGGGGTGGGGTAGGAGTCCGGCATGCCAATCCATGTGACCAGGAACCAGGCGAACCACAGGGTGAAGACGAACCCTGCAGCCAGAGCTGTACTGCGATGACGCTTCCCGAGGGTTCTGTGCAGGATCACCCACGGAACCGCAGCGGCGATCCATATAAGAGGCGCAAGAAACATCAATGTCATGCTGTTGGCTGCTGCGTTGACGCCGATGTCGCAAGCAGCCCATGCCCTCCCAATGGCAGCAATGATTGCCACCGCGGTGAGCCCACCGAAGAGGACGCCAAAGCCAGTTCCGCTGAACGAGCGGCTCGGAGGACTCGACGGCTCTGCTCCCACGATCATCTCCCCGCCTCGCGTAGATGCGGAGGGTACCAACGTTCTGCAGCAGCGAGCTGGGGCCCTGGCCTGCCCTGACACCGGTCAGTCGTTCTTGGGCTTCCAAAGCCGTCGCCAGCAGATGAGGCTGCAGGCGAGGGAGACGAAGGCGTCATGGAGTTCGGTGCGGCGTTCCCAGCGGACGGCGAGGCGTTTGAAGTGGTGCAGCAGGGCGAAGGTCTGCTCGACGACGTAGCGAAGCTTGCCCATGCCCTTGATGTTCGGTGATCCCTTGCAGGAGATGACGGGCAGGATCCGTCGGCGACGCAACTCGTCGCGGTGGGCGTTGGAGTCATAGCCCTTGTCGCCGAGTAGGGCTTCGGGCCTGCGGCGGGGCCGGCCGGGGCGGCCCGCGACGGGCGGGATGCCGTCGACCAGGGCGAGGGTCTGGGTGACGTCGTTGACGTTGGCCGCGGTCGTGATGACCTTCAGCGGGGTGCAGCGTCCATCGCAGATCAGGTGGTGCTTGCTGCCCGTTTTCCCCGGTCGACCGGCGACGGACCGGTGTCGGCGCCCCTTTTTTCGCGCGGATGTGAGAGCCGTCCACGCACGCACCTGACCAGTCGAGTTCGCCAGCCGCGTTCAGCTCCGCGAGCAGGACCCGGTGCAACCGGTCGAAGACTCCTGCTCTCTGCCACCGGTCCAGGCGGCGCCAGCAGGTCTGCCCCGAGCCGAACCCCAGCTCCAGGGGTAGGAGTTGCCAGGCTATGTCGTTGTAGAGAACGAACAGGATGCCCTGGAGGCAGAGCCGATCCGCCACCGGTCGTGGCCCCGGGGACCGCTCCGGCCACGGCGGCAGTAACGGCTCGATCAGCACCCACAACTCATCGTCCACCATCCACGGTCGAGTACCCACACCTCGCGAACGGCCGGATAGTCACACCGGTTACGTCCCACCAGCATGCTTCAACAAGATCCTGTTACGAGCTCTAAGCTCCTGGAGGCGGGCGGAACAATCGGCAACGGTTGGGGTCCCGCGCGCCCGATGAAGACGAACCGACCGACGGCCATCGTCGGCGAGGGTAATCCTCGCTATCCCGAGTACGTCATTCCGACGGACCCGAAGTACCGCAGCCGCGCGCTCGCGATGCATCAACAGGCGGGAACTCAGCTCCTCGAATCCGGCGGCATCATCGGCGGAGCGTGGGACTGGACGAAGGACACCGTCGGCGACGTCATCGGCAAGGGAATCGACTGGGCTAAGACGGGCGCGGATCTGATGATCCACCCTGCGAAGGTCTGGAACTCGCTCCTGAAGCCAGTCATGTCGAAGGTGACGGGCGGCGTAGGAACCTCCCTCATGGGCAAGGCTCTCGCGTCCTACCCGGTGAAGATGGCCGGCAGCCTGAAGGACAAGATCGTTGACGCCGTCGCGAACATGTTCCAGGGCGACGTATCGGGAGGCCAGTGGGTCAAGCCCGTCAACGTCCCCTTCGGAACGCGATTCGGGGTCGCCGGCAACATGTGGTCGAGTGGCCATCACACGGGCCTCGACTTCCCGGCAGACGTCGGGACGAGGATCAACGCCGTAGCCAACGGCCAGGTCACCGGAGCCTCCAGCGGGGGCCCCTACGGCAACCACGTCATGGTGAGCCACGGTGGCGGACTCTCCTCCCTGTACGCGCACATGAGCCGCATGCTGACGTCAGTCGGCCAGGTGGTTAAGCAGGGGCAGCAGATCGGCAAGGTCGGCGCAACTGGCAACGTCACCGGACCTCACCTCCACCTGGAGGCGCGACTGGGCGGAACGCCTGTCGACCCCATGCCGTACCTGACGGGTCCGGCCGGCGGGTTCAACGCGCAGGCTGCCGGAGCGGCGCAGCGGTACGCGAAGAGCATCCTCCCCAACTACGGGTGGGGACCCTCGCAGTTCGGCCCGCTGAAGCAACTGTGGAACGGCGAGTCGGGGTGGCGCTGGAACGCGCGTAACGCCTCGTCCGGCGCCTACGGAATCCCGCAGGCACTGCCCGCAACGAAGATGGCGTCCGCCGGCTCCGACTGGCTGACGAACTACAAGACGCAGATCCGTTGGGGTCTCGGCTACATCAAGGGGCGCCCCGACTACGGATCTCCGTCGGCCGCCTACTCGAAGTGGCTTGCTCGCTCGCCGCATTGGTACGATTCGGGCGGTTTGCTCCAGCCTGGTCTAAACCTGGTAGCGAACGGGACAGGCAAGCCGGAGCCTGTGTTCACCTCTGGACAGTGGGACGACATTCGCGCCGCGAAGAGCGGAAGCGGTGCGCCGAACATCAACGTCGTCTCGCACACCTACCTCGACGGCCGCGAAGTCGGCGGGATCATTGAGCAGAAGATCGAGGCGTACGACGCCGACACGGGCCGGCTGATCTCAGCCGGTCGCTACACCTGATCACCACACCACACGCACACTGCGGGCCGGCTCCGACATGGGGCCGGCCCACCCCCAGCTACGCCCCGCGGACCGACATGGACCGCGGGGCTTTCGACTTTCAGGAGGAACCATGCTTGGACAGCCGGCGAAGCGGCAGCAGACGACGTGCTTGCACTGTGGCGTGACACTGGAGCAGGCGTCCGGAGCGGGGCGTGTGAGGCAGTACTGCACTCCTGAACACGGTCGCATGTGGCGCCGTCGCATGCGTCACGCGGGATGGCTCTAGGCACTCTTGACGGCTGCACCCGTGGGCGTGATGGTCGTAGAACATTGCGCAATCCGCGTGACGACGGAGGTCATCATGGCTCTACGCTCGTTCGGTAAGGACCCCGAGACAAACGGCGACCACTGCCCGACGGTATGGCTCGACGAGGACAGGCAAGAGTTCGTGTTCCAGGGATGGAAGGCGGACGAGGCTCTACAGGCACAATGCCTTGCGACGGGACCGATCCCCGACACGGAGGCAGTCGTCCGACTGCCTGTCCGCATGGTGCAGCAGATCAGGGAGGCACTCGATGTCGCGGAACGTGCCGCCGTTCGCTGACTTGCTCGCCGGCTGCCGTCGCTCCGCGGTCCACCTGGAGACGCGCGACGTCTACGGGGTCGCCGAGGAAGACGCCGACTTCGCTGCCTGGCGCGACGGGCGGAGGTACGACCTCGACGACCGCTCGTCGTGGTGGAACGACTTCCACGACGTCGTGTCGGACGCCGTGAGCCGCGGAGTTGTCATGCGACGCGCTCGCGTCGTGTCGGAGCCCGTAAGCGAGTACATCGGCTACGAGCACTCGTGCACGCCGCAGAACATCGAGGCCGGCGAGGCGGTTCGGTGGCTGCCTCGACGCCTGGCATCAGATCTCCTGATCCCGGGGAACGATCTGTGGATCTTCGACGACCGACTCATCCGCTTCAGCCTGTTCGCAGGTAACGGCCAGTTTGTCACCGACGTCGTGGAGGACTCAGACGACGTCGTGAAGCGCCACGCGGAGGCGTTCGAATCCATCTGGGATCGCGCCATCCCGCACGAGGACTACCGGATCTGAGCGACGTCGACAGATGCAGTCTCCCTACCCGTCATCGGCGCTTGACGCCGCACGCCGTGCCATCGCGGAGCAACTCCGCGAGATCCGCCGTGACTCCGGTCTGACGGGCAGGGAGGTTGCAGCCCGAGCCGGCTGGCTCCCGTCGAAGGTGTCGCGGCTCCAGAGCGCTACGACGCCGCCATCCGACGAGGACATCCGCGCATGGTGTCGCGCTTGCGACGCGGAGGACCGGATCCCGGATCTTCTAGCGGCGAATCGCACGGCCGACTCGATGTACCTCGAATGGCGCCGCGTGCAGCGCACGGGGCTGCGACGGCTGCAAGAGTCCCGGATCCCGCTGTACGAGCGAACCCAACAGTTCCGCGTCTACAGCTCTACCGTCATCCCAGGATTCCTCCAGACGTACGAGTACGCGGCGTCGCTCCTGGGGAGCATTGCGCGCGTCCACGGGACGCCTGATGACGTCGCCGATGCGGCAGCTGCGCGCGTAGAGCGGTCACACATCATCCGTGAAGGCGTTCACCGCTTCGCCATCCTCCTGGAGGAGAGCGTCCTACGCCACGTGGTCGGAGACCCGGCGACCATGGCGGGCCAACTGGGCTACCTGCTCTCCGTCATGGCGCTGCCCTCCGTGTCAGTCGGCATCGTCCCCGCGGGTCGCCCCCGGGACATGTGGACACTGGAGACGTTCACGATCTTCGACGAGGAACGCGTCCACGTGGAGCTGCTGACGGCTGCCATCACGGTGACGACGCCTGGAGAGATCTCTCAGTACGCCCATGCCTTCGAGGAAATGGTGTCACTCGCGGTCTACGGGGCGCGCGCTCGGTCGCTCATCTCGGCGTCGATTGACTCCCTCGACTGAAAATGCGTAGAACTCCATAGAACTTCGTGGAACTCCGGTCGGGCTCCCGCCTACCTTCGATGCACAGGAGTCCCGGAGAATTTGGAGGCGTCGTGCCACGCCCTGAAACCAGAGAACGGCCCGACGTCGGCGACGTCATGATGGACACCCTTCACGATCGTCTCGGGGAATACCGCGACGAGACGACGGAGTCCGTATACCTGCGCCCCGTCGGGGGCGGGCGGGAGTGGTTAGTCGGCCGCGGATACGTCCGGCCGGCGACCGCAGAGGAAGCGGTAAGGGCGAAGGTTCGCGTCGAGAATGAGCGATCGCGGAACCGCGTCCGGTGAGCGGGACGAAGCCGTTCCCCAGCGTGCACAGCAGCGACGGACTCAAGGCATTACCGGCGCGCATGTACGTCGAATGCACCCGGTGCGTTGGGATGCACCACGTTGACGATGTGCCCGACCCGGTGGCGTGGGCGGAGGAGCACACGCAGCTGAAGCCCTGGCACGTCACGTTCCGCGTCACGCACATAACGAACTTCAGTACTGGCGAACCTCCGACGGAGGACGACGCCCCCTGAGCCCGCGGACCGGGTCTGGTACGCGCCCGGTTCGCGGTGGGCGCGACAGAGCAGAGTGGTTGAGGTTGATGTGAGGTCGGCCGATTCCCTCCCTGGCTCACGCGCCCGTAAGGCTCCACCCCCGGCGGGTCCTCACCTCCTGGGGGTGGAGTCCCCTGACGCCCCGTCCGTCTCCCACCCCTGTGGAGGCGGGCGGGGCTTCTTTGGGTTTACGCAGGTCAGTGGGCTATCGGATGGAGTGCATGTCTGCTCATCTCGCGAGCGCGAACTGCAGCGGTCGTACGCCGGGATGGCGGCGGAACTGGAACACGGGCCGCCAGCAGGCGGGCGGGCGCCGCTCGTCGGCCACCGACTCCACCGCGGCGAGATAGCGCTCCGCGAACCGTACGTCCAGGGTGATCAGGGCGCGCGGGTCGCCGAGGCGACCGGCGTCGACGCGTCGGTCGACCGCCTCGGTGACGGCGAGGTAGACGCGGTTGAAGACCGCCACCCCGTCCCGCTCCGGCAGGTTCGCGTCGAGCGCGCGCATACGGGAGAGGACCTCGTCGACGGGAGTGGTGACTTGTTCGCATTGCACCATGTGGGCAGAGTCGCAGCTTTACGCTGGCCCGGATACCGGCGGGCCCGAGGCTTCCCCACAACGGGGGAACGCGCCCGTCGCGCGGGAGGGGGAGCGGCACCGTGTCAGGTTCGCGTGCCCGTCGGCAGACCGGACAGCGGGCCGGGCGCACACGCGCCGCCCGGCGTGCCGTCATGGTCGCCGCGGCCTCGTGCGTCGTCGCCCTCGGAACGGTCACCGGACTGCTCTCCGCGCTCGACGACGGGCGCGGCTCCGACGAGGCCGCGCCCCGGGTGACCAGCTCGCCTCGACTGGCACCGCTGCCCGCCGTCCCGTCGGCGTCCCCCTCGGCCACGACCTCTCCCAGCCCTTCACCGGCCACCAGCAAGGCCAGCCCTTCGCCCAGGAAGTCCGGGAACGTACGGGGGCCGGCCGCCGCCTCGACGGGGCTGTACCGGTACGCCGACTCCCAGGTGCTCGAGTGGGTGCGCGCCCACCCCGGCGACTCGCGCGCCCAGGTCATCGGGTCCCGCATCGCCGACCGGCCGACGGCGGTCTGGTTCGCCGACTTCTCGCCGTCGACGATCGCCGGCCGGGTGCGCGCGGTCACGTCCGGCGCCGCCGGGCAGGGCCGGGTGCCGGTACTCGTGGCGTACGCGATACCCGGCCGTGACTGCGGCGGGGCCTCGGAGGGCGGAGCGCCCGACCTGGGCGCGTACGACGACTGGATCGATGGCTTCGCCTCAGGACTGGGCTCCTCGGAGGTCGTCGTGATCCTGGAGCCCGACTCGATCGCCCAGGCCGACTGCCTCGCGGAGGACGAACGCGCCGACCGCTTCGCCTCGTTGGCCCGCGCGGGCCGCGTCCTCAAGGCAGCGAACCCGGGCGCGCGGGTCTACTACGACGCGGGCCACTCCGGTTGGAACACGCCCGCGCAGCAGGCGGCCCTCCTGAAACAGGCGGGCGCCGCCTCGGCCGACTCCTCCGACGGCATCTTCAGCAACGTCTCCAACTTCCACCTCACGTCCGACGAGATCGCCTACGACCGCCGGGTCCTCGACGCCCTCGGCGGTCCCGCGGGCCTGGGCGCCGTCATCGACACCAGCCGCAACGGCAACGGCGCCCCGGCCGACGGCGAGTGGTGCGACCCCTCGGGCCGCAGGATCGGCCGGGCACCGAGCCTGGACACCGGTGAGGCGCGCATCGACGCCTACCTGTGGGTGAAGCTGCCGGGGGAGTCGGACGGTTGCAAGGGAACGCCGGGCACGTTCACGCCGTCGTACGCCTACGAGTTGGCGCGCTGAGCTCCCTCGCCGGAAGCTTCCGTGTCGTACGAGGAGGTGCCCTCGTCCAGCAGCGGCTCCTGCGTCCTGAGGTGGGCGGGCGCGAACGCGCGCAGCGCGTGGTATCCGATGATCACGACCAGCGTGCCCAGGGCGATGCCGCTCAGCGAGAAGGTGTCGGTGAACTTCATGGTGACGTCGCCGACGCCGATGATGATGCCCGCCGCGGCCGGCACCAGATTGAGCGGGTTGCGCAGGTCCACCCCGGCGCTCATCCAGATCTGGGCGCCGAGCAGGCCGATCATGCCGTAGAGGATGACGGTGATGCCGCCGAGGACGCCGCCCGGGATCGCGGCCACGACCGCGCCGAACTTGGGGCAGACGCCGAAGAGGAGTGCGAAGCCGGCGGCGGCCCAGTAGGCGGCCGTCGAGTAGACGCGGGTCGCGGCCATCACACCGATGTTCTCGGAGTAGGTGGTGTTGGGCGGGCCGCCCACCGCGGTGGACAGCATGGAGCCGACGCCGTCGGCGGCGATCGCGGTGCCCAGCCTGTCGTCCAGCGGGTCCCCGGTCATCTCGCCGACCGCCTTGACGTGTCCGGCGTTCTCGGCGATCAGCGCGATGACGACGGGCAGGGCGACCAGGATCGCCGACCACTCGAAGGACGGCCCGTGGAGGGCCGGCAGTCCGATCCAGTCGGCGTGACCGACCCCGGAGAGGTCGAGCCGCCAGTGGTCGGTGACCTTGCCGCTCGCGTCCACCGAGTGGATCCGGCCGAAGATCCGGTCGAAGGCCCAGGACACGCCGTAGCCGAAGACCAGGCCGAGGAAGATCGCGATCCGGGACCAGAAACCACGCAGACAGACGACCGCCAGAGCGGTGAACGCCATCACCAGCAGGGCCGTCCACTGGTCCTGCGGCCAGTAGGTGGAGGCGGTGACCGGGGCCAGGTTGAAGCCGATCAGCATCACGACCGCGCCGGTGACGATCGGCGGCATCACCGCGTGGATGATCCGCGCCCCGAAGCGCCGCACCGCGAGACCCACGAGGAACAGCGCGACGCCCACGACGAAGACCGCGCCGGTCACGGTCGCGCTGGTGCCGCCCTGCGCGCGGATCACGGCCGCGACCCCGACGAACGACAGCGAGCAGCCCAGGTAGCTGGGCACCCGGCCCCGGGTCGCGAGCAGGAAGACGACGGTCGCGACCCCGGACATCATGATGGCGAGATTGGGGTTCAGACCCATCAGGATCGGGGCCACGAACGATGCCCCGAACATCGCGACCACGTGCTGGGCGCCGAGCCCGACCGTGCGCGGCCAGGAGAGCCGTTCGTCGGGACGGACCACCGCCCCGGGCGCCGGGGTGCGTCCGTCGCCGTGCAGTTTCCAGCGGACGCCAAGATCCATGGTGCGGTTTCGCTTTCCTCGTACGTGCGGGTTCCGGACCATTGTCACGTGGAGGGGGAGGGTGAGCGACCGCTTAGGATAGCGATCGTTGCCCCATACACTCAGGAGTCCCGCCGTGACCGCCGAAGCCCCGACCGCCCCCGCCCTGTCCTACGGCCGGCTGATGCCCGTCACGGTCCACTTCGACGACCTGGACGCGCTCGGCATGCTGCACAACGCCCGCTACCCGCTGCTCGTCGAACGGGCCTGGACCGAGTTCTGGCAGGGGCACGGCATCCGCTTCGACGGCGACTGGGCGAGCGCCGGTGACGCCTGCAACGTGGTCAGGGAACTGTTGATCTCCTACGACCTCCCGGTCACCCGGAGCGGCGCCTACGCCGTCCACCTCTGGCTGGAGCGCCTCGGCACCACCGGCCTGACCTACGGCTTCCGGTTCTGCTCGGCGGACGGCGGCACGACCTACGCGCGCGGCACCCGGGTGCTGGTGCGGCTGGACGCGGGAACCCTGCGCCCCGCGCCCTGGAGCGACCGCTTCAGGACCGCGGGCCGGGAACTGCTTCGGCCGGCGGGCTGAGCTTCGGGCGGTCCCGGTCGGCCGAGCGCAGCACCCCGGCGAAGACCACGAGCCCGCACGCCAGCAGGGTCACCAGACCGAACGACACCATCAGGCTGGTCGCCTGGGCGATGCCGCCGATCGCGCTCGGCGCGACCAGGCCGGAGGTGTAGGTGATGGTCGCGACGCCCGCGATGGCCTGGCTCGGGTTGGGGCCGCTGCGGCCCGCCGCGGCGAAGCAGAGCGGGACGACGACCGCGATACCGAGGCCCATCAGCGCGAACCCGGCCATCGCCACGGCCGGATGGCCCGCCACGACGACCAGCAGTCCGCCGAGTACGGCGAGGACACCGCCGGCGCGGACCGTCGCCACGGAACCGAACCGGTCCACCACCCGGTCGCCGGCGATCCGCGCGACCGCCATGGTGAGCGTGAAGCCCGTCGTGCAGGCCGCCGCGAGTCCCGCCGAGGATTCGAGCCGGTCGCGCAGATAGACCGCCGACCAGTCCAGGCTGGCGCCCTCCGCGAACACCGCGCAGAAGCCGACCGCGCCGATGAGCAGCGCCGACCTGGGCGGCAGCGCGAACCGGGGCGGCGGATCCTCGTCCTCGGCGGGCTGCAGGTCGAGCACCCAGGAGCACGCGCCCACGCCGAGCACGGTCAGGATTCCCGCCGCCAGCAGGTGATGCAGCCGGGCGTCCGCTCCCAGGTGGGCGGCGAGCGTGCCGGCCGCCGAGCCGATCAGGGCGCCCGCGCTCCACATGCCGTGCAGGCCGGACATGATCGAGCGGCCGAGACGGTTCTCGACCTCGACGCCGAGCGCGTTCATCGCCACGTCCGCCATGCCCGCCGTGGCCCCGTAGATGAACAGGGCCACGCACAACGTCAGCAGGTTCGGGGCGAGGGAGGGCAGGACCAGCGCCAGTGTCCACAGGGCGATCAGTCCGCGCAGCGCGTTCCGGGCACCGAAACGGTGGGTGACGCTGCCCGCCAGCGGCATCGCGAGCGAGGCGCCGAGCGCGGGGAAGGCGAGGGCGAGGCCCAACTGTCCCGCACTGACGGAGGCATGGTCCTGGACCCACGGCACCCGCGTCGCGAATGAGCCGGTGACGGCGCCGTGCACGGCGAAGACGGCGGCCACGGCGTACCGGGCGCGCTTCACCTCGCGCTGCTCGTAGATCACTGCACCCATTCTCCGACCCCTCCCAGGTCTGTTCCCCGCACGGCCGACGTAAACTATCAGGGACCCTGCCTGATAGATAGCGCGTAACCGGTCGCCCGGCGTGCGACCCCGCCGATCTGGAAGGATCCCGGCATGCCCGCATCCCCGAGCACCGCCCGGGCCATCAACGACCGGCTCGCCCTGCGTCTGCTCCAGCAGGAGGGCCCGTTGACGGCGGGGCGACTCAAGCAGCTGACCGGTCTGTCCCGGCCGAGCGTCGCCGACCTCGTCGAACGTCTCACGCTGGCCGGTCTGATCGCCGTGGTCGGGGAGTCGGGGGAACAGCGCCGGGGCCCGAACGCGAAGGTGTACGGCATCGTCGCGGACCAGGCCCACCTGGCGGCCCTGGACGTGCGCCTGGAAGGGGTCTCCGTGGTCGTCTCCGACCTCCTCGGCCGGGCGCTGGCCGAGGCGTCGGTGCCGATCGGCCCCGACACGGGTACCGGTTCCGCGGTGGAGCAGGCGGTCACGCTCGTCGAACGGGTGGTGAAGGAAGCGGGGGCCGACCGGCTGCACACCGTCGGCATCGGCGCCCCCGGCCTGATCGATCCGGCGAGCGGCGAACTCCGCGACTCCACCGGCCTGCCCGAGTGGCACCGCCGACTGGTGGCGGCCCTTCAGGAGCGGTTCCCGGACGCCCGGTTCAGCGTGGAGAACGAGACCAACCTCGCGGCGCTGGCGGAACAGCGCGACGGGGCCGCCCGGGACCGGGACACCTTCGTCCTGCTGTGGCTCGGCATGGGGATCGGCTCCGCGGTCGTCCTGGACGGGGCGCTGCGCCGGGGCGCCAACGGAGGGGCGGGCGAGATCGGCTTCCTGCCCGTCCCCGGGACGTCGGGGCTGCCCTCCGCCACCGACTGCGACGGCGGCTTCCACTCCCTCGCGGGGGCGGCGGCGGTCGCGGCCCTCGCGGCGCGGCACGGCGTGCCGGCGGAGCCCGCCGGGTCGGGGCCGGCCACGGAGGCGCTGGTGCGGGCGGCGGTCCGGCGGGCCGGCGCGGACCCGTCCGCCGAGCGTTTCCTCGACGCCCTCGCCGACCGGGTGGCCCTCGGCGCCGCCGCCGTCATCTCGGTCCTGGACCCCGGCTGCCTGGTGCTGGCCGGCGAGATCGGCCGGGCCGGCGGCGACACGCTCGCCGCCCGGGTCCAGCACCGCCTGGCCCGGATGTCACCCCTGCCCACCGAGGTGCGGTCCAGCGCGCTGGGTGGCGGCGCGGTCCTGCGCGGCGCACTGCTCACGGCGCGGGACCGGGCCCAGGAGGAACTCTTCGCACCCCCGGAAAACCGTCCGTCCGGCCGCACCCGCCCGCCGGGTCCGTGAAGGGCGGCCCGCCGGTCGCGCCACCCGACCGCGCTCGTCCCGCGCTCACGGTGCCGACGCGCCGCCGTACGGCAATGGAGGCCCGGCGGCGGGCAAGGGCCGTCGTCACCGCCGCCGGGCCGGTCCGCGAGGGGGCGGGCGGAACCCGGTCACCTGCGCAGACCCTAAAAGGACTAGACCACGCTGGTCAATAGGTATGGACCAATCTCAAGCGGGCCTGAGGGGTCGGGAGTTGACGGCCTCACGGGCCGTCAGGGAAGTCCAGCGAAGGTCGTTGTGAGCCACCCCACAGCATTCGCCCGTATGGACGCCGACACGGCGTGGCACACTGGCCCTGTACCAGAAGCAGCGCACTCCGGGGTCGGTGAAAGTCCGAACCGGCGGTTACAGTCCGCGACCCGGTCGCTTCCAGCGGCCGGTTGACCAGGTGAAATTCCTGGACCGACGGTTAAAGTCCGGATGGGAGGCAGTGCGCGGCGGGCGGGCATTCGTGCGCGCCGCCGTACCGGTTCGTCCTTGAGGCGAACCCTGTCCGGCGTCGTTCCCGGTGTTCCTGTCCGTTGTTCTGTCGTCATCGACAGCCCCGGAGTCCGTGCCCCAAGAGGCAGGAGGACCCGGGAAGTGTTCACCGGAATCGTCGAAGAGCTGGGCGAGGTCACCGCCGTCGAGAACCTCGGCGACGCGTCCCGCTTCCGGCTGCGCGGCCCCGTCGTCACCGCGGGCGCGAAGCACGGCGACTCCATCGCCGTGAACGGCGTCTGTCTGACCGTCGTCGACCACGAGGACGACGAGTTCACCGCCGACGTCATGGCCGAGACCCTGGACCGCTCCAGCCTGGGCGCGCTCGCCGTCGGATCCCGCGTCAACCTCGAACGCCCCACCGCCGTGGGCGCGCGCCTCGGCGGCCACATCGTGCAGGGCCATGTCGACGGCACCGGTCAGGTGCTGGAGCGCAAGCCCTCCGAGAACTGGGAGATCGTGAAGATCTCACTCCCGGCGGACCTCGCGCGGTACGTGGTCGAGAAGGGCTCCATCACCGTCGACGGCATCAGCCTCACCGTCGTCGAGGCCGGCGCGGACCACTTCACCGTCAGCCTCATCCCCACCACCCTCGACCTGACCACGCTCGGCCGCAAGCAGCCCGGCGACCCGGTCAACCTCGAGGTCGACATCATCGCCAAGTATGTCGAGCGGCTGCTCGCCACCGGTCAGGGGGCGGACAGGTGAACCGGCTGAACTCCGAGGCCTTCGTCCTCTTCGACCAGCACATCCTGTGGTCGGACATGATCGGCAACATCTTCGGCCTGATCGCCCTCGCCCTCGGCTGGCGCCGCTCCATCTGGAGCTGGCCCGTGCAGTTCCTGTCCGGCCTGATCCTCTTCGGCGCCTTCTACAGTCACCTGACCGGCAGCGCCGGCAAGCAGGTCGTCGTCATGGTCGTCGCCGGCTACGGCTGGTGGCAGTGGAACCGCCGCAAGCGAGAGGGCGCGGACGGCCAGATCTCCGTGCGCTTCGCCACCTGGCGCGAACGCGCGGCGATGATCGCCGCCGCGGCCGCCGGCACCGTCGCCGTGGCCCTGCTCTTCAAGGCCTACCCGACGCTTTCCTGGGACCCCTGGCCCGACGCCTACATCTTCGTCGGCACCGTCGTCGCCATGTACGCCCAGGCGCGCGGCATGGTCGAGTTCTGGTTCGCCTGGCTCCTCGTCGACCTGGTCGGCGTCCCCCTGAACTTCGCCAACGGCTACGCCTTCTCCGGCTTCGTCTACGTCATCTACGGCGCACTCGTCCTGTGGGGCATGCGCGACTGGTGGCTGCGCTCCCGCAGGGACGCGCGGCCCGTCCTGGAAGGAGCGCCGGCATGACCTCGGCCCCGATCCTGTACAGCACCGACAACATCGAGGACTGGTCGCTCGACCCGATCGAGCAGGCCGTCGCCGACATCGCGGCCGGCCGCCCGGTCGTGGTCGTCGACGACGAGGACCGCGAGAACGAGGGCGACCTCGTCATCGCCGCCGAGAAGGCGACCCCCGAGATCGTCGCCTTCATGATGAGCGAGTGCCGCGGCCTGATCTGCGCGCCGATGGAGGGCGAGGAACTCGACCGGCTGAAGCTGCCGCAGATGGTCGACGACAACACCGAGTCGATGAAGACCGCGTTCACCGTGACCGTGGACGCGTCCGCCGCGCACGGTGTGACCACCGGCATCTCGGCCTCCGACCGTGCCACCACGCTCCAGCTGCTCGCGACCGGCACCGCCGCGGCCGACGACTTCGTCCGCCCCGGCCACATCTTCCCGCTGCGTGCCCGCTCCGGCGGGGTCCTGGTCCGCAACGGCCACACCGAGGCCGCCGTCGACCTGGCCCGGCTCGCCGGCCTGCGCCCGGCCGGCGCGATCGTCGAGATCGCCGGCGAGGACGGCCGCATGCTGCGCCTGCCCGAGCTGATCCCGTTCGCCCGCAAGCACGGCCTGACGATCATCTCCATCGAGGACCTGATCGCCTACCGACGCGGCGCCGAGCCCACCGTGCGCCGCGAGGCCGAGGTGCATCTGCCCACCGTGCACGGCACGTTCACGGCGTACGGCTACCGTTCCACCGTCGACGGCGTCGAGCACGTCGCCCTCGTCCACGGCGAGATCGGCGACGGCGAGGACGTCCTCGTGCGCATCCACTCCGAATGCCTCACCGGCGACGTCTTCGGCTCGCAGCGCTGCGACTGCGGCCCCCAGCTCGACACCTCCCTGGACCGGATCCAGGAGGAGGGCCGGGGAGTGGTCGTCTACCTGCGCGGCCACGAGGGGCGCGGCATCGGCCTGATGTCCAAGCTGCGCGCCTACGAGCTCCAGGAACGCGGCCGCGACACCCTCGACGCCAACCTCGAGCTCGGCCTGCCCGCCGACGCCCGCGACTACGGGGCCGGCGCGCAGATCCTGGAGGACCTCGGCGTCCGCAGCGTGCGGCTGCTGACCAACAACCCCGAGAAGACCGACGCGCTCGTGCGCCATGGCCTCAAGGTCACCGGGCGGGAGCCGATGCCCGTACAGGCGGGCGAGCACAACCTCCGCTACCTGCGCACCAAGCGGGACCGGATGGGGCACGACCTGCCCTGGCTGGACACGGCCCCCGTGTCCGCCTGCGGCAACCAGTAAGAAGAGAACTGAGGAGAGACGTGAGCGGCAAGGGTGCACCGGAACTGTCCGTACGCAACGTCGGGGACCTGCGGGTCGCCGTCATCGCGGCGCAGTGGCACGAAAAGGTGATGGACGGCCTGGTGGACGGCGCCCTGCGCGCCCTGCACGACCTGGGGATCGACGAGCCGACCCTGCTGCGGGTTCCCGGCAGCTGGGAGCTCCCGGTGGTGGCCAAGGTGCTGGCCGGCCGGGGATACGACGCGATCGTGGCGCTCGGCGTCGTCATCCGCGGCGGCACCCCCCACTTCGAGTACGTGTGCCAGGGCGTCACGGGCGGCCTGACCCAGGTCTCCGTCGAGACCGGCGTCCCCGTCGGCTTCGGCGTCCTCACCTGCGACACCGAGGAACAGGCCCTGGACCGGGCCGGAATCGAAGGCTCCAGCGAGGACAAGGGGCACGAGGCGGTGACGGCGGCGGTGGCGACCGCGGCCACCCTCCGCTCAGTATCCGAACCCTGGCGCTAGCGCGGCCGGCACACGCGTAAAGTGAGCGCCACCATGTCCAATAAGACGTTCGAGGAGCTGTTCACCGAGCTCCAGCACAAGGCAGCCCACGGCGATCCCGCCACTTCCCGCACCGCGGAACTGGTCGGCAAGGGCGTCCATGCCATCGGCAAGAAGGTCGTCGAAGAGGCCGCCGAGGTCTGGATGGCCGCGGAGCACGAGGGCAAGGAGGCAGCCGCGGAGGAGATCTCGCAGCTGCTCTACCACGTTCAGCTGATGATGGTCGCCCGCGGCATCTCGCTGGACGACGTCTACGCCCACCTCTGAGCCGTCACCCCCACCCGCACCGTACGAAACGAACAAAGGAAGCCGACCTCATGCTGCGCATCGCCGTCCCCAACAAGGGTTCCCTGTCAGGCCCCGCGGGGGAGATGCTGCATGAGGCCGGCTACCAGCAGCGCCGGGAGGCCAAGGAGCTGCGGATCGTCGACCCGGAGAACGAGGTCGAGTTCTTCTACCTCCGCCCCCGCGACATCGCCATCTACGTCTCCTCCGGCCGCCTCGACATCGGCATCACCGGCCGTGACCTGCTGATCGACTCCGGCGCCGACGCCGCGGAGATCCTGCCGCTGGGCTTCGCCCGCTCCACGTTCCGCTTCGCTGCCAAGCCGGGCACCGCCAACGGCATCGAGGACCTCAAGGGCAGGACGGTCGCCACCTCCTACGAGGGGATCGTGGCCGGGCACCTCGCCGACAGCGGCGTCGACGCCTCCGTCGTCCACCTGGACGGCGCCGTCGAGACCGCCATCGAGCTGGGCGTCGCCGAGGTCATCGCCGATGTCGTCGAGACCGGCACCAGCCTGCGCAACGCGGGCCTGGAGGTCTTCGGCGAGCCCATCATGAAGTCCGAGGCCGTCGTCATCCGGCGCACCGACGCCGAGGCCGACGACCCCAAGGTGCAGCAGTTCCTGCGCCGACTGCAGGGCGTCCTCGTGGCCCGGACGTACGTGATGATGGACTACGACTGCCGGGTCGAGCAGCTCGAGAAGGCCGTCGCGCTCACCCCGGGCCTTGAGTCGCCGACCGTCTCCCCGCTGCACAACGAGGGCTGGGTGGCCGTCCGCGCGATGGTCCCCGCCAAGGAGGCCCAGCGGATCATGGACGACCTGTACGACATCGGCGCCCGGGCCATCCTGACCACGGCCATCCACGCCTGCCGTCTCTGAGAGCCGTACGAGAGCCGTTGACCATGTCCGACCTGCCCTCCCTCCCCGTCACGTTCCGGCCGAGCCGCACCCGGGCCGTCCTGCTCACCGCCGGCCTCGCGATCTTCGTGGTGATCACGACGGTCGCGATGCTGCTGGAGCAGCTCAGCGCGGGCGAGCGCCTCAGCTTCGTCCTCACCGGGGCGCTGCTCTTCGCCGTGCTGCTCCTGCTCTCCCGGCCGAAGGTCGTCGCCGACGAGTCCGGCGTCACGGTGGTGAACATCACGAGCAGGCGCCGCCTGGAGTGGCCCGAGATCGTCCAGGTGAACCTGCGGCCCGGCGACCCCTGGGTCTTCCTGAACCTCAGCGACGGCACCAGCCTGCCCGCGCTCGGCATCCAGCCGGGCATCGCGAAAGAGCGGGCCATCACCGACGCGCGCACCCTGCGGGCACTCGCCGAGGCCCGGTCCGCCCGGGATCCCGAGCAGCACCGTGACTGATCGCATGCAACTTCAGGGCTGACTCGGGGCCGTCCACCCTGCCGCACAGGCCCATGTCTTGATTAATCTGTTGGCGGAGGCTTTTTTCGCTGCGCCTCCACCCCTGCGCGCCGCCCGGCGCCCAGGGGTTCCTGCTACCCGAGGAGTGACCCTCTCCGGCGATGGACGGATCGTCCTGTAGTACCTGCGCCGCCCCCTGCCGACATACCGCGGACCCGGTCCGTGTGTACGCGGAGGCGGCGGCATCATGAGCACCCCCCTGCTGCTCCTCGGAGCGGCCCTCCTGTTGATCCTCGCCAACGGCTTCTTCGTGGCGGCCGAGTTCGGCCTGGTCACCGTCGAAGCCACGGACGCCGAGCGGGCCGCCGCCCAGGGCGACCGACGGGCCCGTACGGTCGTCGAGTCCCTCAAGGAGCTGTCCTTCCAGCTCTCCGGCACCCAGCTCGGCATCACCATCACCTCCCTGGTGGTCGGCATGCTCGCCGAGCCGGCGCTCGCCGAACTGCTGCGCGGCCCGTTCAGCGCGGCCGGCGTCCCCCGGGGAGCCGTCTCCGGTGTCGCTGTGGTCGTCGGCATGCTGCTCGCCTCCGCCGTGCAGATGGTGATCGGCGAACTCGTGCCCAAGAACTGGGCGGTGTCCAAACCGATGCAGGTCGCGCGTTTCGTCGCCGGCCCGCAGCACGCCTTCGCCCGCCTGTTCCGGCCGGTGATCGCCGCGCTGAACGCCGTCGCCAACCGACTGGTCCGCGCCCTGGGCGTCGAACCCGCCGACGAGCTGGCCTCCGCCCGCACCCCCGGCGAACTCGTCTCCCTGGCCCGGCACTCCGCACAGGCCGGCACCCTGGAACAGGACACCGCGGACCTCTTCGTACGGACGCTGTCGCTGGCCGAGCTGACCGCGCAGCACGTCATGACCCCGCGGGTGAAGGTCAGCGCCCTGCAGTCCTCCGCCACCGCCGAGGACGTGGTCAACCTGACCCGCGCCACCGGCCTGTCCCGCTTCCCCGTCTACCGGGAGAAGATCGACGAGATCGTCGGCATGGTCCATCTGAAGGACGCCCTGGCGATCCCCTCGCGTGACCGGCTGCGCACTCCGGTCGGACGCATCGCCCGCCCGGCGCTGCTGGTGCCCGAGACGCTCCCGGTGCAGCCGCTGCTCGCGCGGCTGCGCAGCGAACAGCCCATCGCCGTCGTCGTCGACGAGTACGGCGGCACGGCCGGAGTGGTCACACTGGAGGACATCGTCGAGGAGATCGTCGGCGAGGTCCGTGACGAGCACGACGGCCAGGACGTGCCCGAACTCGCCGCAGCCCCGCCGGACGACGGCCGCCTCGCCTGGGACGCCGACGGCAGCTGCCGCGTCGACATCCTCCGGCGCATCGGCCTCGACGTGCCCGAGGGCCCCTACGAGACGGTCGCCGGCCTGGTCGCCGACCTGCTGGGCCGGATCCCGGCCGTCGGCGACCGGGCCGAGCTGCCCGGCTGGCGGCTGTCCGTGCGCCAGGTCGGCCACTACCGCGCCGAGCGGGTCCGCGTCGTGCGGACGGCACCCGTCCTGGAGGCGTCCCGATGAGCGTGCTCCAACTCCTGTTCGCCGCCCTGCTCGTCCTGGCCAACGGCTTCTTCGTCGGCGCCGAGTTCGCGCTCGTCTCCGTGCGCCGCAGCCAGATCGAACCGCTCGGCACCGCCCGGGCCCGGCAGGTCCTGCACGGCCTGGA
Organism: Streptomyces sp. NBC_00289; assembly: GCF_041435115.1. NCBI lineage: Bacteria > Bacillati > Actinomycetota > Actinomycetes > Kitasatosporales > Streptomycetaceae > Streptomyces > Streptomyces sp. NBC_00289. The sequence continues at coordinate 8,264,039 of NZ_CP108046.1, forward strand.
GCGGCTGCCGCAGATGATGGCGGCCGCCCAGTTCGGCATCACCGTCTGCTCGCTGACCCTGGGCGCGGTGGCCGAGCCGACGGTCGCCCGGCTGCTGGAGCCGGTCTTCGAGTGGATGCACCTGCCGCACGGGATGATCCACCCGCTCGGCTACGTCGTCGCGCTCGCCGCGGTCGTGTTCTTCCACCTCGTGATCGGCGAGATGGTGCCGAAGAACCTGGCGATGGCGGCGCCCGAGAAGGTCGCGCTGTGGCTCAGCCCCGGCCTGGTCGCCTTCGCCCGCCTGTGCCGCCCCATCACGGTGGCCCTCGGCGCCTGCGCCCAGGGCATCCTGCGGCTCTTCCGGGTGGAGCTCAGGGACGAGGTCGAGGCGGTCTTCACCAGCGAACAGCTCAACCGGCTGGTGGAGGACTCCGGCCAGGCCGGTCTGCTCGACCCCGAGGAGCAGGAACGCCTGGAGGACGCCCTGGAGCTGGGCTCCCGCCCGGTGACCGACGTGCTGCTGACCCGCGAGTCGCTGGTGACGGTCAGTCCCTCGGTCACTCCGGGACAGATCGTCGAGCTCACCGCCCGCACCGGGTACTCCCGCTTCCCGGTGGCCGCGGAGAACGGCGGCGCCTTCATGGGCTACCTGCACGTGAAGGACGTACTCGACCAGGAGGACTCCGAGCGGGCGGTGCCGCAGCAGCTGTGGCGGCCCATGACGACCCTCCGCTCCGAACTCCCGCTGGACGACGCCCTGACGGTCATGCGCCGGGCCGCCACCCATCTGGCGCAGGTCGCGGACGCGTCCGGGAAGGTGCTGGGGCTCGTGGCCCTGGAGGACGTACTGGAGCTGCTGGTCGGCGAGGTGCGCGATCCGGCGCACCGGGAGACGCCCGAGGTGCGGGTGACGGAGCCGCGGGCCAGCGGGGCTCCCGAGGAGGCGCTGGCCGGCTGACGCGCCGGGGCGGGGGCGCGGGACGCGTCAGGTCGTCGACGGATCCTGCGGTCCCCGCCCCGACAGCACCTCGCCGTAGGCCTGCATCAGGTCGGCCAGGCGGAGTGTGGAGAGGTCGTCGCGGGACAGCGCGCCCGGGTACATCGACAGCCGCAGGTCCCGGTACGCACAGCTCTTCTCGTACAGGGTGCGCAGGAACCGCCCGTTGCCCAGCTCGTCGATCCAGCCCTGGTCGACCACGTGACCGGCGATCGAGCGCAGCTCGTCGAGCGCCTCCTCGTCCCACGCGTCGCCGTTGTCGGCGGCCAGCACCTCGCCGATCGAGGTGAGTTCGAGGGGGCGGTACGACGGGAAGTCGACCCGGGTGGTGAAGCGGGAGGAGAGACCGGGGTTGGCGGCCAGCAGACGGTCCATGCCCTCCGGATAGCCGGCCAGGATCACCACGAGGTGGTCGCGGTTGTCCTCCGCCCGCTTCAGCAGCACCTGCAGGGCCTCGTCGCCGTACGCGTCGCCCTTGCCGTAGCCGGTGTTGGAGAGGGAGTAGGCCTCGTCGACGAAGAGCACGCCGCCGAGCGCGGAGTCGATCAGCTCGTTGGCCTTCACGGCGGTCTGCCCCAGATACTCGCCCACCAGATCCGCCCGCTGCGCCTCCACGAGATGGTCTCCGCCGAGCAGTCCGAGGGCGTAGAAGACGCGGCCCAGGATGCGGGCGACGGTGGTCTTGCCCGTGCCGGAGGGGCCGGAGAAGACGAAGTGCCGTTTCGGCGGCTGGACCGGCAGACCCTGTCCGGTACGCAGCCGGGCCATGTTCAACTGCGCGGACAGGGCCTTCACCTGGCGCTTCACGGGCTCCAGGCCCACCATCCGCTCCAGCTCGGCGAGTGCCTCCTCGAGTAACGCGGGATCGGTGGGCCCGGCGGGCAGCTGCTGCACGGGCACGACGTTCTTCTCGCGCACCGCCGGGTCGGTGACCGAGGGCAGGGGAGCGGCCGGCGGCAGCTCGGGCTCGGTGAACCGCAGGTCCCGCCCTTCGGAGCCGAAGAGCGGGTCGAGACCGTCCGGGGCGTCCAGCGCGTCCTGTCCGATCCCGGTGAGCGCGATCGCCGCGAAGTCGGCGGAGTCCTCGTAGCCGTCACCCTCGGCGATCGCGGCGAGCCGGGCCGAGGTGTCCATGAAGGCCGGGTCGACGCGGTGCACCGCCCGGTACAGGGGGAGGGCGGCCGCACTGCGGCCGGTGCCCTCGTGCGCCCGCGCCAGCCAGTAGCGCAGCTCCTTGCGCTGCGGCTGCTCGCTGCGGCAGCGCATCAGGGCCGCCGACAGAAGTGGTTCGGCCTGTCCGTACGTCTCCAGGCGGACCCGGGCCATGCCGCCGAACAGGCCCGCCTCGATCCCGAGCATGGGGTCGTCGAGCAGCGGATCGGTGTGCCGGACCAACTGCTCCCAGTCCTTGACCAGATAGGCGCGGCAGGCGTGCAGGAAGCGGACCTGGTGGTCGGTGTCCACCGGCGGCAGCCCGGCCAGGGCCCGGTCCAGTTCCGGGACGTGCCGGCCGTCCAGCCAGTGGGAGGCGTGGGCGAGCAGCAGATCGCGCGGGGTCTCCAGGACCGGTTGCACCCACCAGCCCAGCCAGTACCAGGAGTTGAGGGAGCGGCGGTGCCGGGCGCGTTGTTCGCCGAACCGCTCCCGGTGCCGGAACATCCTGAGCAGCGCGGTCGTCGTGTCGACGCGCAGCGCGTGCAGACCGAGCCAGCCGTCGGCCATCCCGGGATCGATCCGGACCGCGGCCCGGAACTCCTCCTCCGCCTGCGGATAGGCGCCCATCGTGTAGGCGTCCACACCCCGCAGCCAGGCGAGGTCGGCCGGGGCCTCGGGGCCCTGCGTGCCGAAGTCCATCACGTCCCCCACAAACCGTGCCCCCGTGGTTCACCACCCGACTGTCGTCCGGCGGCCGCCTTGGTCCAACGACTGTGTCGTGGACCGGAGTTGCAACGGTGCGCAGAGCAGTCGTCCGTAGGCCGCACCGAGGGCATCGTACCTGCGGTAGTTCGCCCGCCGAAGGGTGCCGCACAGCCCGTTTGACGAGGTGGGAGCAGATGGGGCGCATCGCGTGTGGTCACCGAGGGTGAGCGGATCGCGCCGTACGGCACCCGGAAAAGGGGCCGGGAGCAGAACGAAGCCCCCGATCACGGGGGAACAACCGGGGGCTTCGCGACTGAGGGCGGCCTCGAACGGCCGCACATTCAGAACGTAAGACCTGTACGGCCCCACGGTCAAGCCGAGTTGAAGCACTCCGGGAAGTTGTCCCGCAAGGCCCTTCACCAGTTCAGCACATTGCCGATGGCCCGTCACCCTGTGTGAGTGACTGGTCCGGGCCAACGGTCCCGGCAGGCCCCTCGAGCACCTCGTATCCCTCGCCGAACTGTCGTACCAGAAGGTCGGCGAAGGGTCGGGAGGGGTCGACGGCGAAGTGCTCGCGTTCCGCCCGGACCCAGCCGTCCCAGAAGTCCCGCTGCTCCTCCCCGTCCCGCAGCCGTCCGCGCGTCCACGCCTCCTCGGGCGACAGCTCCAGCCACAGCAGACGCGCCAGGTGCGGGCGCAGGGCGCGGCGGCCCGCGCCGACTCCCTCCACCAGCACCACCGGCGCGGGCGGCAGGGCGCGGGGCGCCCCGAAGCGGCGGCCGTGCCAGTCGTAGGGGGCGTAGCGCGCGTTTGCGCCGCGGCCGAACGGTTCGATCACCTGGGCCAGCAGCCGGCCGGTCCAGTCGAACGGTTCGTCGTGGCTGGCGATGTCGTCGAGGTGCAGCACCGGCGCGTCGTCCAGGGCCCGGGCCAGCCGTCCGGCGAACGTCGACTTCCCGGAGCCCGCGTGCCCGTCGACGCCGATCAGACGGACCGGGCCGCAGGACGGGGGCAGCCGGCGGAGCCGGGCGGCGAGGTCGTGAATGGCTGGTCCCGGGAGCGTGAGGGGAGTGGTGCGTATGCGGGAACATTCTAGTGGCGGGGGAGGCCGGGCCCGGGTGACGGGCCGGGCGACGGTCCCGCGGCGGCGCCCGGCGGTGGCCGCCGTGCCCGCCGGCCCCGCAGCAGGTCATGCCAGTGGTCCAGACCCATATTCGTTGGCGTGGCATGGGTCGAAGTGCTGGCAGGAGCATGCCTCTGCGGCCATAGTTGGCCCACCACCGCGCATCCGCCGGTGCGGCACCACGATTGGACCTGCCCCGACTCGGACACCTGGGAGTCATTCCGCCCATGAGCAGAGCCGAACAGCCGTCCCGTAGAACCGTTCTGACCGTCGCGGTCGCCGCGGCGGTGGCCACAGGCGCGGCCCCGGCGGCCGCCGCGACCAGGCCCGGCGTCGCCACCGACGCCGCGGACCCGGCGCGGACCCCGGACCGCCTGGTCGACAACCGCGCCTGGATCACGTACGCCGACTGGCGCGGCGGGGCCGCCGAGGGCACCCGGGCCCGCGCGGGCGCCCGCCCCGGCCTGGAGCTCGGCACGCCCGCCGGCACCGCCGACTACACCGACCCGCACACCGGCACGACCGCCACCTGGGCGTACGGAACCTGGACCTCCCCCGTCCACCGACTCGCCGTTCCCGCCACCGAGGTCATCGCCTCGTGGAACGCCCACACGCCGGCCGGTACCTGGATCCAGGTCGAACTGCAGGGCACGTACTCCGACGGCACGGACACGCCGTGGTACGTGATGGGCCGCTGGGCGTCCGGGGACCAGGACATCAGGCGCACCTCCGTGGACGACCAGACGGACGGCAAGAGCACCATCTGGACGGACACCTTCTCCATCGACGACGCCACCACCGGCCTGCGCCTGGCCTCGTACCGGCTGCGGCTCACGCTGTACCGCAAGCCCGGCACCAAGCTCACGCCCACCGTCTGGCGGCTGGGCGCGATGGGCTCCGACGTTCCCGACCGCTTCACGGTCCCGGCCTCCGCACCCGCCCTCGCCGGGGAACTCCGCGTGCCGCGCTACTCGCAGGAGATCCACAAGGGTCAGTACCCCGAGTACGACAACGGCGGCGAGGCCTGGTGCAGTCCGACCTCCTCGCAGATGATCATCGAGTACTGGGGCGGGCTGCTCACCCCGGAGCAGCTCTCCTGGGTCGACCCCTCGTACGCCGACCCGCAGGTGTGCCACGCCGCCCGGTACACCTATGACTTCCAGTACGCGGGCTGCGGCAACTGGCCGTTCAACGCCGCCTACGCGGCCACCTTCAAGGGCCTGCAGGGCGTGGTCACGCGGCTCGGCTCGCTCACCGATCTGGAGACGCTGATCGCGGCCGGTATCCCGGCCATAACGTCCCAGTCGTTCCTCAAGGAGGAGCTCACGGGGGCGGGTTACGGCACCTCCGGCCACCTGATGACGGTGATCGGCTTCACCGCGGACGGCGACGTCATCGCCAACGACCCGGCCTCGGAGAGCGACGCGGCGGTCCGCCGGGTCTACAAGCGGTCCGAGTGGGAGAACATCTGGCTCAGGACCAAGCGGTACAACGCCTCCGGCAAGGTCGTCTCCGGCACCGGCGGCGTCTGCTACCTGTACTTCCCGGCGCATCCGACCCCGCGCCAGCGCAAGGCGCTCGCGGCGGTGGGCGTGCGCTGAGCCGAGCGGACGCGACGCACACGGCCCCCGGTCTCCCGGGGGCCGTATCCGTGTGACCTAAGTCTCGGCCGCAAAAGCCGCTCCCGGTGGCAAGGTGGACAGATCGGTGGGGGGAGTCCACCAGTACCTCCGAGATCAGCGAGACGCCATGACCGCACACTCAGCCACCGCCGCAAGCGCCCGCACCGGCGGCCCCCGGGACGAGGGCCCGAAGGTCCTCGAGCACGTCGTGGGATGGACCCTCGTCGTGGTGATCGCGATGCTCGTGGCCCAGCTCGGCCTGCTGTGACCTGACCCATACCCGACCTGCCATACTGCGGATGTCCCGCCGCCCGTTGGAGACCAGGGTCTGAATTGAATATCAGCCAAGAGCGCGACGTCGCACGCCCCCGGGCGCGCGGCACCGAGCGTTCGGCCGCGCGACGCGCCGAACTCATCTCCATCGGGCGGAAGTTGTTCGCCGACATCTCCTACGACGCACTGTCGATGGACGACATCGCGCGGCAGGCCCACGTGGCCAAGGGGCTGATCTACTACTACTTCCAGTCCAAGCGCGGCTACTACCTGGCGATCATCCAGGACTCCGTCGCCGACCTGGTCACCTACGCGTCGAGCGGCATCGAACTGCAGCAGGTGGACCGGGTCCACCGCACCATCGACAGCTATCTGCGCTACGCCGAGCACAACCAGGCCGCCTACCGCACGATCGTCAGCGGGGGCGTCGGCTTCGACACCGAGGTGCACGCCATCCGGGACGGCGTGCGCGAGGCGATCGTCGCGACCATCGCCGAAGGTGCCTACGGCCGCACCGACATCACCCCGCCGGCCCGCGTGGGCCTGCTCGCCTGGGTGTGCAGCGTCGAGGGCGCCACCCTCGACTGGATCGATCGCCAGGACCTGTCCCGCGAGACGCTGTGCGATCTGCTGGTCAAGATGCTCGGCGGCGCGATGCGCGCCATCGAGGAGATGGACCCCGCCTTCCCCGCCCCGGCGCCGGCCCGCCGCGACGGCTGACGGCAAGGGGCGGAGGCTCGTGGTCCCCCGCCCCAGGTCCCCCGTGGGTCCGCCTAGTTGATCGCCCTGATCAGCTCACCGCTCGCGGTGTCGCCGCTCAGCTCCCAGAAGAACGTGCCGCCCAGGCCCTGCTGGTTCTTGTAGGTCATCTTGGTGCCGATGGTGGCGGGGGTGTCGTAACTCCACCAGTTGGTCCCGCACTTGGCGTAGGCGGTGCCGGCCACGGTGCCGGTGGCCGGGCACTTGGTCTTGAGCACCTTGTAGTCGTCGATGCCCTGCTCGTACGTCCCCGCCGCCGGACCGGTCGCGGTGCCGCCGGGCGCGGACTGGGTGACGCCGGTCCAGCCGCGGCCGTAGAAGCCGATGCCGAGCAGCAGCTTGGAGGCCGGTATGCCGAGACCCTTGAGCTTGGCGATGGTCGCCGAGGTGTAGTAGTTGGCCTTCGGGATGCCGGAGTAGGAGTTCAGCGGCGAGTGCGGGGCCGTCGGGCCGGTCGCGTCCCAGGCGCCGAAGAAGTCGTACGTCATCGGGTTGTACCAGTTGACGGACTGCGCGGCGCCCGCGTAGTCCGCCGCGTCGATCTTGCCGCCGCTGGTGGCGTCGGCGGTGATCGCGGCGGTGACCAGGTTGCCCGAGCCGAACTTCGAGCGCAGCGCCGACATCAGGTTCTTGAAGGCGGCCCTGCCGCTGGTGTCACAGGTGTTGCCGCAGGCGTTCGGGTACTCCCAGTCGATGTCGATGCCGTCGAAGACGTCCGCCCACTTGGAGTTCTCGACCAGGTCGTAGCAGGACTGGGCGAAGGCGGCCGGGTTCCTCGCGGCCTCGCCGAAGCCGCTCGACCAGGTCCAGCCGCCGAACGACCAGAGGACCTTCAGGCCCGGGTGCTTCTTCTTCAGCTCGCGCAGCTGGTTGAAGTTGCCGCGCAGCGGCTGGTCCCAGGTGTCGGCGACGCCGTCCACGGACTCGGCCGCGGTGTAGGTGCGGTCGGTCGCCGCGTAGGCGTCGCCCATCGCGCACTTGCCGCCGGTGACGTTGCCGAAGGCGTAGTTGATGTGGGTGAGCCTGGCCGCCGAGCCCGAGGTCTCGATGTTCTTGACGAAGTACTTGCGGTCGTAGGTGCCCCATTCGGTGAAGTAGCCGACGACCTTGGAGCCGGCGGCCTCCTGGGCCGAGGGGGCGGCGGTGGCGGTGCCCGCGCCGGCGAGCAGACCCGCGCCGAGGACGGCGCAGCACACGGCGGACAGGAGTGCCCGGAACCGGGTGCGGGGACGGTGGTCGGGGTGCATCAGGTGTCTCCTCGTGGGGGAGAGGGGAACGCGCGCTGATTGGCATGAACGCGGTCATGCGGTTGGCCGGAACCCTAGGAGGACTAGACCAGTACGTCAATGGTTCGGACCAATCCGGTCTCCCGGACGGCTCCTCGGGCCTTACCTGAAGTAAGCGGTCGTTAACTGGTGACGGGGTGCGTCCGATCGGGCATACTCACTGCGCACAGCCGCTGGTCAGCAGCTTCCGAGACCCGGGAGTGCGAGCATCGGCCGGCACGAGAGACCCGGCGGCGCCGCCCCCACCCGAAGGGCCCGTCCGCCCGTGCCCGACAGGGAGGAGAGCGTCGCCATGCCCGACCACGCCCCGCAGCCGGTGGACCGTCAACTGCCCACGGACGAGGCCCGGGATCTGATCTCGCTCGTCCGCGACATCGCGCAGCGCGAGATCGCACCGAAGGCGGCCGAGGAGGAGGACGCCGGACGCTTCCCGCGCGAGGTCTTCACCCTGCTCTCCGGGTCCGGACTGCTCGGCCTGCCGTACGAGGCGGAGCACGGCGGCGGTGACCAGCCGTACGAGGTCTACCTCCAGGTACTGGAGGAACTCGCCGCGGCCCGTCTCACCGTCGGCCTCGGCGTCAGCGTCCACACCCTCGCCTCCTACGCGCTCGCCGCCCGCGGCACCAAGGAACAGCAGGTCGAGCACCTGCCCGCGATGCTCGGCGGCGGCCTGCTCGGCGCGTACTGCCTCTCCGAACCGTCCTCCGGATCGGACGCGGCCTCCCTGCGCACCAGGGCGGTGCGCGACGGCGACGACTGGGTCATCACCGGCACCAAGGCCTGGATCACCCACGGCGGCATCGCCGACTTCTACACGGTCATGGCGCGCACCGGCGAGGAGGGCCCGCGCGGGATCACCGCCTTCCTGGTCCCCGGCGACGCGGAGGGCCTCAGCAGCGCGGCGCCGGAGAGAAAGATGGGGATGAAGGGCTCCCCGACCGCGCAGGTCCACTTCGACGGGGTCCGCGTCCCCGACGAGCGGCGGATCGGCGAGGAGGGCCAGGGGTTCGCGATCGCCCTGGCCGCGCTCGACTCGGGGCGGCTCGGCATCGCCGCCTGCGCGATCGGTCTGGCGCAGGCCGCGCTCGACGAGGCCGTCGCGTACGCCACCGGACGGCGGCAGTTCGGGCGACCGATCGCCGACTTCCAGGGGCTGCGCTTCATGCTCGCCGACATGGCGACGCAGGTAGAGGCCGGCCGGGCGCTGTACCTGGCGGCGGCACGGCTGCGTGACGCGGGCCGGCCGTTCGCAAAGCAGGCGGCCATGGCCAAGCTGCACTGCACCGACACCGCGATGAAGGTGACCGTCGACGCCGTGCAGATCCTCGGCGGGTACGGCTACACCGCGGACTTCCCGGCCGAGCGCTACATGCGCGAGGCCAAGGTCCTGCAGATCGTCGAGGGCACCAACCAGATCCAGCGGATGGTCATCGCCCGTCACCTAGCGGGTCCCGAGACCCGCTGAACTGGCCCCGGGTGACCTGGGGCGCCGCCAGCCGGACCCACTCCGGGTCGTGGCGCCCCGGCAGGGTCCGCCCCCGGTCGGCCCACGTGCGCATGAGCTCTCGGTAGATGGGCGGGTCGGGCTGCTGCGGCGGTGCGGGCGGAACCGATTCTCCGGGTGCCGGAACGAACACTCGGCGCTGACGCCCGGTGGCTGAATAGGTGGGGGTCATGGCTGGGCAACGCGAGAGCGGGCGGGCAGGTCACCGGTCCACGGAATCGACCGTGAGTTCACGGACGTCCGTCGCCGCCACCGGGGTTCGGACGACGGGCTGACGTACCGTCAAAAGCGGTGGCGCCACGGACGGGTGGCGCCACGGACGGATGACGACGCCCGGGCCGGATCCGGACGTGCCGGTCCCGCACCAGGGCGGGTTGCGAGCCGTGGTGCGGGCAGCTACGGAGACGGGACGGGGTGGCGCGCGGCGGTGGCGCTCAGGCGGCCTGGCGCCGCATGTCGGGGACCCTGATGGGGCGCGAGCCCGGGCCGCCGACGTGCGAGAAGGGCTGCATCCGCCAGTCGAGACCCTGAGGGAGCGTCAACAGCAGGGCGGTGTCCTGCTCCTGCGGCTCGGCCGACTCGTCCGCAGGCCGTGCCTCGGCGGCCCCCCGGCCGGTGCCGGCACAGACGGTGAGACCGAACGGGTTCCACGGCGAGATGCACAGCGCGTGCTCCGGGAGCACCGCCTCGTCCGCCAGCAGGGCGATGGGCTGCGCACAGTCCGGGCAGATCACCCGGAACATCTCGAAGGTGTCGTACGCGTCGAGTTCGTCGTCGAAGGCGTCGGGTTCGACGCCCTCCGGCTCGGGCTCGACGACTGCCTGGAGGCGCTTGGGCGCGGTACGACCAGGACGCTTGGGACTCTGCATGGGTTCTCCCCCTAGGGCTGGGCCGTATCGGCGCTGCGGCCTCGACCACAGCAAGCACTTCCCGTCCCGTCCTGGCGGTAATCGCGAGACCATCACACAGCCCTTCCATGAGGTGTGGCCTTCGTCACATGCCGCCCGCAGGTGCCCGGCGCGGCCGTTTTGTCTCCCCGAAGGCCTCACGGGCCGCTCTCGGCCACATCACGAACCGGGCATGACCTGGGCTGCTCAGGTATCGGAGGAGATCAACCGCACTGTAGGTTCTTGCGCCATGGAGGAGCTCGACCGACAGATCGTGCAGCTGCTCGTCAAGGACGGGCGGATGAGCTACACCGACCTGGGCAAGGCCACGGGACTGTCCACGTCCGCGGTGCACCAGCGGGTGCGCCGGCTGGAGCAGCGCGGCGTCATCCGCGGGTACGCCGCGGTCGTCGACCCCGAGGCCGTGGGGCTGCCCATGACCGCCTTCATCTCGGTGAAGCCGTTCGATCCCAGCGCCCCGGACGACATCGCGGACCGCCTCGCCGGCGTCCCCGAGATCGAGGCCTGCCACAGCGTCGCGGGCGACGAGAACTACATCCTCAAGGTCCGGGTGGCCACCCCGCACGAGCTGGAGGAACTGCTCGCGCGGCTCCGGAGCCTGGCAGGGGTCTCGACCCGGACGACCGTGGTGCTGTCCACGCCGTACGAGGCGCGGCCGCCGCGGGTCTGAGAGGGCCCCGGGCCGAGCCGGGGGCCGGTGTGCCGGGCGGCTCGCCCGAGGCGCGAAACTGTCCCTCATGAGTGAACGCACCGCCCAGCCGAAGACCGTCCTCCTGCGCCGCGGCGAGGTCCACAGCCCCGCCGACCCGTTCGCCACGGCGATGGTGGTGGAACACGGGCACGTCGCCTGGGTCGGCTCGGAGGGAGCCGCGGACGCCTTCGCGGACGGCGTCGACCACGTGGTCGACCTCGACGGCGCCCTCGTCACCCCGGCGTTCACCGACGCACATGTGCACACCACCGCCACGGGCCTCGCCCTGACCGGCCTGGACCTGTCCGGCGCCCCGTCGCTGGAGGCCGCCCTCACCCTCGTACGGGACTTCGCCGCCGCCCGCCCCGCCGACCGGGTCCTGCTCGGCCACGGCTGGGACGCCTCCCGCTGGCCCGGCGGCCGCCCGCCGACACGGGCCGAACTCGACCGGGCCACGGGCGGCCGCCCCCTCTATCTGAGCCGGATCGACGTCCACTCGGCCGTCGTCACCACGGCCCTGCTCGACCTGGTCCCCGCCGACCTCGGTCGCGAGGACGCCCCCCTCGTCCGCGACGCCCACCACGCCGTGCGCGCCGCCGCCTTTGCCGCAGTGACGCAGCAACAGCGCACCGAGGCGCAGCGCGTCGCCCTCGCCCACGCCGCCTCCCTCGGGATCGGCAGCGTCCACGAGTGCGGCGGCCCGGAGATCTCCTCCGAGGACGACTTCACCGGCCTGCTCCGGCTCGCGGCGCGGGAACCCGGACCCCGTGTCGTCGGCTACTGGGCCGAGCAGGGCGAGGAAGGCGTCGCCAGGGCGCGCGAGCTGGGCGCCGTCGGCGCGGCGGGTGACCTGTTCGTCGACGGCGCCCTCGGCTCGCACACCGCATGCCTGCATCAGCCGTACGACGACGCCGGCCACACCGGCACCGCCTACCTGGACGCGGCCGCCGTCGCCGCCCACGTCGTCGCCTGCACCGAGGCGGGCCTCCAGGCCGGCTTCCACGCGATCGGTGACGCGGCCGTGACCACCGTCGTGGAGGGCGTGCGCGCCGCCGCCGACAAGATCGGCCCGGCTCGGGTGCTGGCCGCCCGCCACCGCGTCGAGCACGCCGAGATGCTCACCCCCGAGACCGTCGCGGCCTTCGCCGAGCTCGGCCTGACCGCCTCCGTCCAGCCCGCCTTCGACGCGCTGTGGGGCGGCGAGGAGGGCATGTACGCCCAGCGCCTCGGGGTCGGGCGGGCGCGTGCTCTGAACCCCTTCGCGGCCCTCCTGCGGGCCGGTGTGCCCCTCGCCTTCGGCTCCGACAGCCCCGTCACGCCTCTGGACCCCTGGGGGACGGTCCGCGCGGCCGCCTTCCACCGCACCCCGGAGCACCGCGTCTCGGTGCGCGCCGCGTTCACGGCGCACACGCGCGGCGGCTGGCGGGCGGTCGGACGGGACGACGCGGGCGTCCTGGTACCGGGAGCGCCGGCGGACTACGCCGTGTGGCGTACCGACGAACTCGTCGTCCAGGCCCCGGACGACCGGGTCGCCCGCTGGTCGACCGACCCCCGCTCGGGCACCCCCGGCCTGCCCGATCTGACACCGGGCCGCGACCTGCCGGTCTGTCTGCGCACCGTGGTGGGCGGACGGACGGTTTTCGTACGGCCGGGTGAGTGATCTGCCGGGGCGGCGTGGTGAAGATCCACCGCCGACACGCCGTCGCGCCACCTGTGCTCCCTCTGCGCTGACCAGCGGTTTAACGGAAGAAGCGCAGGTCAAACGGCTGTTGACAGGCGACGGCAGGGGGCCGGTAGGTTCGGCGGAGTCCACCACCGGACGCCCGACCGGGGAACGTTCGCCACTCGCCGCGGCGCCGCTGGGTCAGGGACGGTGTGCCGCACCGGGGCACCGCCACTGGCAGCCAGGCTCAGCGTCCGTGCCACAGCGAGGGAGCGTTCCGGCCTGTCGGGGAGGTGTGACCCGGGTGGGGCCCGGGCGCTCAGTAGACAACGGCTTTCGGTCGACCCGCAGCCAGCGGGCCCCAGGTCGGCCCGAAGGGCGCCGGGGCCCCCATCCGCAGGACGCACAAACGACCAAATCCGGATTCATACCCCGCTCCTGGGGAATCGACACCACCCTACGATCGTCCTGTCACGTCATCGCAGGCTGTGGCCACTATGGTGGACCCCTGCGTACGGACTTGAAGGGGCAGCGGTGAACGACGGCGACGGGACCCTCGCGGCAGAGGCCGAGGAGCGGCGGTTCGGCCCGCTCGGCACGACGTTGGTGATCATTCCGACCTACAACGAGGCGGAGAACATCAAGGCGATCGTCGGCCGGGTACGCAAGGCGGTCCCCGAGGCGCACGTCCTCGTGGCCGACGACAACAGCCCCGACGGCACGGGCAAGCTGGCCGACGAACTGGCCGTGGGGGACGACCACGTCCAGGTCCTGCACCGCAAGGGCAAGGAGGGCCTCGGCGCCGCCTACCTCGCGGGCTTCCACTGGGGCATGGACAACGGCTACGGCGTCCTGGTCGAGATGGACGCCGACGGCTCCCACCAGCCCGAGGAACTGCCCCGACTGCTCACCGCCCTCAAGGGCGCTGATCTCGTCCTCGGCTCCCGCTGGGTGCCCGGCGGCCGCGTGGTGAACTGGCCGAAGTCGCGCGAGGTCATCTCCCGCGGCGGCAGCCTCTACTCGCGGCTCGCCCTCGACCTGCCGCTTCGCGACATCACCGGCGGTTACCGCGCCTTCCGCCGCGAGACCCTCGAAGGGCTCGGGCTCGACGAGGTCGCCTCCCAGGGCTACTGCTTCCAGGTCGACCTCGCCCGGCGCGCGGTCAAGGCCGGCTACCACGTCGTCGAGGTGCCCATCACGTTCGTGGAGCGCGAACTCGGTGACTCCAAGATGAGCCGCGACATCCTCGTGGAGGCCCTGTGGCGGGTCACCACGTGGGGCGTGGGGGAGCGCGTAGGCAAGATCGTCGGCCGCGGCAAGCCGTCACAGCCCTGACCCCGGCGGCGGTCGCGGGGCTTTGACCCGGCGGTGACAGCCGCGGGGCGCGGGGCGGAGGCCGCACAGGCGCGGCTGATCGTCCGCTTATGCCGCGCTGAGCACCGGCCAGGCACACTGGACGTATGACGACAGGCGTTCCGACTCCCACGCATCCGGCCCGGCCCCGGCGCTCCCGGCTGCGCACGTTCCTGCCGTTGGGCCTCGCGGCCTGGCTGGTGCTGGAGATCTGGCTGCTGACCGTGGTGGCGGGCGCGACGAGTGGGCTGGTCGTGCTTCTGCTGCTGCTCGCCGGGCTCGTCCTCGGCGCGGTGGTGATCAAGCGGGCGGGCCGGCGCGCCTTCCAGAACCTCAACGAGGCGCTGCAGCGCGGTGAGGCGCCCACCGGTGCGAATGGCGGCGGCAACGGCCTGATGATGCTGGGCGGCCTGCTCCTCATGATCCCGGGACTGGTCTCGGACGCGGTGGGCCTGCTCCTGCTGGTCCCACCGGTGCAGAAGGCCCTCAGCCGGTACGCCGAACGCACCCTCGACCGCAAGCTCCGCGCGGCCGTCCCGGGCACTTTGGGCGACGCCTTCCAGCAGGCCCGGATCCGGCGGCCCGACGGCAAGGTGGTGCAGGGCGAGGTCGTCAGGGAGGAGCCCGGCGACGCCCCGCAGGGCCCGCGGCCGCCGCTGACGCACTGAGGTGCCGCTCCGTCGGCCACGGCCGACGGTGCCGCTCCGTCGGCCACGGCCGACGGAAGGCGGACATGACACCGCGGGCGCCGTACTCACGTACGGCGCCCGCGGTCTTGTGTGTGTCGTGTTCCGCCCGACCCGCGCTGGGACTATGCCGACTTACGGCTGTCCCGCGGATGTACCGCGATGTTCATCGCGCCGGAGCGGAGTACGGCCAGGCGCTCCGCGAGGACCTCTTCGAGTTCCTCACGGGTGCGCCGTTCCATCAGCATGTCCCAATGCGTACGCGCGGGCTTGGCCTTCTTCTCTTCAGGGCCGTCGCCGTCCACGAGGAGTGCTGTGGCCCCGCAGACCTTGCACTCCCACTCCGGCGGAATCTCCGCCTCGACCGAGAAGGGCATCTCGAAACGGTGCCCCTTCTCGCATGCGTACTCCACGGCCTGGCGCGGGGCCAGGTCGATGCCGCGGTCCGTCTCGTAGCTGGTCACCACGAGGCGCGTGCCGCGAAGAGCTCGCTCACTCATGAATCGTGCCTCCCGGGCTTGTCGCCCACAGGACAGGTGTCGCTGTCGTCGTCATCCGGTCAACGTCCGGTCGGCGGTAAAGATTCCCGTTCCGGGTCCCGTTCCGGGTCATGCGTCGCCCGTCGTAGCCGCCCTTGTTGTACCCACCAGCGCCCGGTTTGTCACATCTGCTAGCACATGTAACACAGCGTTTCGGCATCTTTGACGCGCAGTAACGGTACGCCTGGCAGGCCAAACGCGTACACTACCTCGCTTTCGTGTTGAACGCTAAATCCTTTCGGGCACCGGATTGCCCGCGTCGCCGATCGCCCGCCGTACCGGCACCCGCGCGAGGAGCGCGAAGCCGATGACGAAGAAGGCCACCAGCGAGATGATCGCGTCCCGGTAGCTTCCCGTCAGCTGGTAGGTGACCCCGAACAGAAGCGGGCCCAGCCAGCTCATGCCCCGGTCGCTCACCTCGTACGCGGAGAAGTACTCGGCCTCCTTGCCCGGCGGCACGAGATGCGAGAACAGGGAACGGGACAGGGCCTGGCTGCCGCCGAGGACCAGTCCGATGCCCGCCGCCAGGGCGAAGAACCAGACCGGCGCCCCGGCGGGCAGGAAATACCCGGCTGCCAAGGTCACCGTCCAGGCGATCAGCGAGCCCAGGATCGTGCGCTTCGCGCCGTACGTGCGGGCCAGTCGGCCCATGCCGAGCGCCCCCGCCACCGCCAGTACCTGCACCAGCAGCACGGCCCCGATGAGCGTCGACTGTCCCAGGCCGAGTTCCTCGGAGCCGTACACCGATGCCTGGGAGATCACCGTCTGGATGCCGTCGTTGTAGACCAGATAGGCCAGCAGGAAGGCGAGCGTCAGCGGGTGCCGGCGCATGTCGCGGACGGTCGCGGCGAGCTGCCGGAAGCCGGGCACGGACGCCTTGCCCGCGACCGGCCCGCGATCGCGCAGCCGCCGCAGCGGTACGAGGGTGAAGGCGCCCCACCACAGGCCGGCCGACGCCAGACAGACCCGGACCGCGGCGCTCTCGGAGAGGCCGAAGGAGTCGTGGCCGGTGTAGAGGACCAGGTTCACGACCAGGACCAGCGATCCCGCCGCGTAACCGAAGGCCCAGCCCCGGGAGGAGACGGCGTCCCGCTCCTCGGGCGGCGCGATCTGCGGCAGGTAGGAGTTGTAGAGCATCATCGCCACCGACTGCGCCGCGTTCGCGACGACCAGCAGCACCCCGCCGAGCAGATAGCGCTCGCCGCCGAGGAAGAACATGCCGGCGGTCGCCGCGGACCCCGTGTAGGCGGCTGCCGCCAGCAGGGGCTTTTTGCGGCCGCTGCGGTCGGCGGCGGCGCCCACCACGGGCATCACCAGGACCGCCACGATCACCGACAGGGACACGGAGTACGCGAAGAAGGACCCCGCACGCACCGGAACGCCCAGGGGATGGACGAACCCGTCCGCGTCCGCCGCCGACCTGGCGACCGAGGTGAGATAGGGACCGAGGAACACGGTGAGCACGCTCGTCGAGTAGACGGAGCAGGCCCAGTCGTAGAAGTACCAGCCGCGCTGTTCGCGTGTGCGTTCGGCTCTCTCCCCGGCCTCGTCGGCCGCGTCCACCCGCACGGTGTCGGTGCCCACCCGTGCCCTCGCTTCCCCGTGAAGACGCCGCGCGGGCCACGGTTCAGGGGGCGGCGGGCGATGTCAGCGGGTGTCAGACCCAGACACCACGGTCCTCCATGACCTTGCGCAACGTGTCGATGTGATCGGTCATGATGCCATCGACTCCCAGGTCCAGCAGACGGTGCATGCGATCGGCCTCGTTGATGGTCCACACGTGGACCTGCAGCCCGCGCGCGTGGGCGGTCCGGACGAAGCGGTGGTCGACCACCTGGATGCCGGACTGGGCCTCGGGCACCTGGGCGGCGACCGCGGAGCGGCGCAGCGTGGCCGGCACACCCCAGGACCGCAGCCGCAGGTTCAGTACGCCCCGGGTGCCGTACGAGGTCGCCAGGCGCGGGCCGGCCAGCCGCTGGGCCCGCACCACGCGCGCTTCGGCGAACGAGCCGGCACAGATCCGGTCCCAGGCGTCCGTGCGCTCGACCAGGTCCAGGAAGGGGCGCAGCGCCTGCTCCGCCTTGATGTCGACGTTCCAGCGCACCTCGGGGAACGTCTCCAGGAGCTCCTCGAAGAGGGGCACCGGCTCCCGGCCGGCCACGCGCGCGTGCCGTACGTCCTTCCACGGCAGGTCCGCGATCAGGCCCGCGCCGTCCGTCAGCCGGTCCAGCGACGCATCGTGAAAGGCGACGAGCCGGCCGTCCGCCGTGGCGTGGACGTCGGTCTCGATGTACCGGTAGCCCGCCTCGACCGCGCGCCGGAACTGGAGCACGGTGTTCTCCAGGCCCTCCGCCGCCCCGCCCCGGTGGGCGAAGGCGATCGGGCCGGGGTGGTCGAGGTAGGGGTGGCGTATCCGCGTGGTCACGGTCGCAGTATTGCTCGCCGCGGTGGCCCCGCGGCAACCACCGTGCTGCCGTCGGATGCCGCCGGGACGGCGAACATCCGCAGGAAGAGCTGGGCGAGCGGACCGATCGACACCGCGTACAGGACGGTTCCGACGCCGATGGTGCCGCCCAGGGCGAAGCCGGTCGCCACGACCGCCACCTCGACGGCCGTGCGCATCAGCCGGATCGAACGGCCCGTGCGGCGGTGCAGCCCGGTCATCAGACCGTCCCTCGGGCCGGGCCCGAAGCGGGCGGCGATGTAGAGGCCGGTGGCCACGCCGTTGAGCAGGATGCCGGCCAGCAGCAGGAGAATCCGCACGGCAAGGGTGTGCGTCTCCGGGAGCGCGGCGAGTGTGCCGTCCATGGCGATGCCGACCACGAAGACGTTGGACACCGTGCCCAGGCCCGGCCGCTGGCGCAGCGGGATCCACAGGAGCAGCACGACCGCTCCCACGATGATCGAGACGACCCCGATCGTCAGGCCGGTGAGTTCGGCCAGGCCCTGGTGCAGCACGTTCCAGGGCTCCAGACCCAGGCCCGCTTCCACCAGAACGGCCGAGCTGGCTCCGTACAGCGCGAGCCCGACGTACAGCTGGATCAATCGCCGCCCGGTGCGGTTCTGCGTGGACACGACGTCCCCCTGTGGTGGAAGTGGCCTGGTGCATGACACCCTGTGGCTTGGCAGTAGACAGCATCCATGGCCAATTCGGCGAAGGTGGACTGATTTCCATGGCGCAGTGGACCTCGGCGGTGGGGGCGGCCCAGCTGGCCCGGCTCCTCAACTCCCAGCAGGACCGCCCGGCGGGCCCCGGCACACGCCGGCCGCCCGCCTACCGGGCACTGGCCGACGGCATCAGGCTGCTGGTGCTCGAAGGGCGCGTCCCGGTGGGCGCCCGGCTGCCCGCCGAACGCGAACTGGCGCTCGCCCTCTCCGTCAGCCGCACCACCGTCGCCGCCGCCTACGAGGCGCTGCGCACCGAGGGCTTCCTGGAATCCCGGCGCGGCGCCGGCAGCTGGACCGCCGTACCGGCCGGCAATCCGCTGCCGGCGCGCGGGCTGGAGCCGCTGCCGCCCGAGGCGCTGGGCTCGATGATCGATCTCGGCTGTGCGGCGCTGCCCGCGCCCGAGCCGTGGCTGACCCGCGCGGTCCAGGGCGCGCTGGAGGAACTCCCGCCCTACGCCCACACGCACGGGGACTATCCGGCCGGGCTGCCCGCCCTGCGCTCGATGATCGCCGAGCGCTACACCGCGCGCGGGATCCCCACCATGCCCGAGCAGATCATGGTGACGACCGGGGCGATGGGCGCGATCGACGCGATCTGCCACCTGTTCGCTGGCCGGGGGGAGCGCATCGCCGTCGAGTCCCCCTCGTACGCCAACATCCTCCAGCTGATGCGGGAGGCCGGCGCGCGGTTGGTGCCCGTCGCCATGGCCGAGGGGCTGACCGGCTGGGACCTGGACCGCTGGCGCCAGGTGCTGCGGGACTCCGCGCCGCGCCTCGCCTACGTCGTCGCCGACTTCCACAACCCCACCGGCGCGCTCGCCGACGACGACCAGCGGCGCCAACTGGTGGAGGCGGCCCGGTCGGCCGGGACCGTGCTGGTCACCGACGAGACGATGAGCGAGCTGTGGCTGGACGCCGACGTCGAGATGCCGCGACCCGTCTGCGCCTACGACGCGGCCGGATCGACGGTCGTGACCGTCGGGTCGGCCAGCAAGGCGTTCTGGGCGGGGATGCGCATCGGATGGGTGCGGGCGGCACCGGACGTGATCCGCAGCCTGGTCGCCGCCCGTGCGTACGCCGACCTGGGCACGCCCGTGGTGGAGCAGCTCGCGGTCAACTGGCTGTTCAGCACCGGGGGATGGGAACAGGCCGTGGACGTACGGCGGACCCAGGCGCGGGACAACCGGGAGGCGCTCGTGGCCGCGGTGCGGCGGGAGCTGCCGGACTGGGAGTTCGAGGTCCCGAAGGGCGGACTCACGCTCTGGGTGCGGACCGGAGGGCTGTCCGGTTCGCGGCTCGCCGAGGTGGGGGAGCGGGTCGGGGTGCGGGTGCCGTCGGGGCCCCGGTTCGGCGTCGACGGGGCGTTCGAGGGTTATGTGCGACTGCCGTTCACCGTCGGCGGCGCGGTGGCGGAGGAGGCGGCGGTCCGCCTGGCGGCCGCGGCACGCCTGGTGGAGAGCGGCGGCGCCGGCGGTGGCGAGGCGCCCCGGACGTTCGTGGCCTGAGGGGCGGTGGCCCCGGCGGTGCTCGGGGAGGCCGGGAGTGGTGAGGTGCCTGGGGTGTTCGTGGCCTGAGGGGATGCGGTGGCCCCGGCGGTGCTCGGGGAGGCCGGGAGTGGTGAGGTGCCTGGGGTGTTCGTGGCCTGAGGGGATGCAGTGGCCCCGGCGGTGCTGGGGCCGGAGGGCGGAGCGCCCCGCCGGTGTGGGCCGGCGGGGCGCCGTACGGCGGGGGCTCGTGGCGGCTACGCGGTCTCCGCGCCCACCGCTTCCGTCGCGACCGCCTCCGTCGGGACCGGGTCCCGTTCCGGCTCCGGTACCTGTTCCACCAGCTGTTCCGCGTCCGCCGGGGTGGTGCGGGGCGGCAGGAGCGCCAGTACCGCCTCGCGGTCGGTGTCACTCGTCGCCTCGTCGTACGGGTCCGGGGTGGCCGGCACCTGGAGGCGGTGGACCGGGCCGGTGCCCAGGCGGGCGTAGCCGCGGCCGGGGGGCAGCTGCGGGACCGGGGTCGTGGGCGGGGACGCGCCCAGGACCGCCTCCAGCTGCTCGGCCGTGGCGGGGCCGAGGACCACACGCGCGCGCGTGTGCTGCCGTACGGCGTCGCTCAGGACGTCCGCACTGTCGAACTGTTCGGCCACGACCACCGTCACGTTCACCGCGCGACCGTGCCGCAGGGGGACCTGGAGCAGGGACTGCGGGTCCTTGCGGCCGTCGGTCGAGGCCAGGTGGGTGAAGGCGCTCGGGCGGTCGAGGAGGATCCACAGGGGCCGCTTGGTGTCCTCCGGCGTCGGGTGGCCCGCCTGGCGCGCACGGTTGACGGCGATGAGACGGCGCTCCGTCTCGTGGGAGGCCCACTCCAGGCTCGCCAGCGCCCCGGCCAGCCCGCACTCGACCGCCAGGACGGCGTCCCGTCCGGTCAGGCAGGCGTACTCGCCGCTGCCACCTCCCTCGACGATCACCACATCGCCGTACTGGAGGGCCTGCAGGGCGACGGAGCGCAGCAGGGTGGACGTCCCGCTGCCGGGATGACCCATGACCAGCAGGTGGGGTTCGGTGGAGCGGATGCCCGTGCGCCACACGACGGGCGGGACGTCGCGCTGCTCCTCGCCGTACGAGAGCGGGAGCGTGCGCTGGACCTCGGTGGGGTCGGTGAAGCCGAGCACCGTCTCGCCGGGTGCCGTGACGAAGCGCTGCGCCGCAATGTCGGTGGGCAGCGGCGGCAGGACGGTGACGGTGAGCTGGTTGCCCTCCTCGTCCCACCCGAAGTGGTATTCGCGGCCGCGGCCCGACTTGGCGTGCAGCAACTGCTCGATCCGCGTGCGGGACTCCGCCTCGCCGTCGGTGAAGTAGGCCGGGTAGCGGATCTCGAGGTGGGTGACGCGCCCCGAGTCGTCGAACTCGAAGGCGGGGAAGGCGTCCTCCCACCCGCCGCCGTGGGCGTACAGGGGTGCAGGATCCTCGGCGGCCGAGAAGTGGGGGACGAGCGCGTCGTACAGCGACTGGAGTCGTTGTGTCTGCGTGTCGTCCGGCCCCTCGGGCGCCGACGGCTTGCGGTCGCGGCCGTGCCAGGCTGCCGCCGCCATCAGCGTGATGGCGGCGAGCAGCGGGCCGTACGGCGCGAGTGCCACGACCAGGACCACCGAGGCCACCAGGAAAAGCAGCGGTCCGCGCTTGTCCTTGGGGGTCTCGGCCCACCTGCGCCGCCCGGCGGATGCCAGCCGGCGCAGACCGCGGGTGACCGTGATCAGTGGGTGGAGGACGTCGGTGGCGCTGTCCGCCGCCGTCCGGGCCAGCTCCCGGCTCCGGGCGATCTGCGCGCTGCCTGTGCTCAGGATGCGGGGGAGGGGGCGCCGGACCACGGCTGTCTCCTGACGGTGCGTACGGACGGTGGGGGCGTCAGAACTTGATGCCGCCGAGGAGGCTCGCCAGGCTCTCGCCGCCGGCCTTGATGCTCGGCGCGATGGCGGTGCTCGCGAGGTAGAAGCCGAACAGGGCCGAGACCATGGCGTGCGACGCCTTCAGTCCGTCCTTGCGGAAGAAGAGGAAGACGATGATGCCGAGCAGTACGACACCTGAGATGGACAGGATCATTTGCGTTCTCCTGGTTCGCGGGGACAGTCACCATGAGTACTTCCAGGATCACAGGATGTATCCATACGATAAAAGGTGCAACTGAGTGAATTACGGCTGATTTCACTCCGGTGGCAGAGCTGCACCGGCCCTGCGACCAGGGCTGTTGCGGTGCACGGGCCGCCGTGATCTTTGCCGGAGACGCGTCCGGTCATGTGCGCCGGATGCCAGTACGCTGGCGATTCACCTGAACGGTTGTAACGAGAGGCGGTCCGGCTGATGAGTGAAGCCCCCGACCCCGAGGTCGTGGAGCTCGCGACCAAGATCTTCGACCTGGCCCGCAAGGGTCAGACCGAGGCACTCGTGGCGTACGTCGACGCGGGCGTACCGGCCAACCTCACCAACGACCGCGGCGACTCCCTCGTGATGCTCGCCGCCTACCACGGCCACGCCGACGCGGTGCGGGCCCTGCTCGCCCGGGGCGCCGAGGCCGACCGGATCAACGACCGGGGCCAGACTCCGCTCGCCGGGGCCGTCTTCAAGGGGGAGACCGACGTGATCAGGGCCCTGATCGAGGCCGGTGCCGACCCGGCCGCCGGCACCCCGTCGGCCGTCGACACGGCCCGGATGTTCGGTAAGGCAGACCTTCTCGAATTGTTCGGCGTCAGCTGATCCGGCAGTCCTGACCAGGGAAAACTCGCAAAACGGGGGAGGCGGTAACAGGCCGCCGAAATTTCGGTCGCGGCAGGTGGAACTGCCGAGTCATCATGACCTCGTGATTCACGGACGTGATGGCCGGGCAGAGGATGCCGCACCGCGCGGACCGTGACGCGGTCCGCATGGGCCACCGACGAGAGGCAGAGGAAGATGGTCTACAGCAAGCAGGAAACGGCGGGCGCCCCGACGTGTTGTCACGCGGCCAGGTAATGCACGTTCCCGGTTGCGTCGACGCTTGATGTGAGGCTGTTTCCCATGTTCGATCCGGTCATAGCGCCCAGCGGTACGCTGCTCGGCCTGCTTCAGCGGGGCCGTGGCGACGGCACGCTGCACGCACTCACCGCACCGCGCGCCGAAGCGCTCGCGGCCCTGAACCAGTGTGTGCTGCGCGACCCCCGCCACGACTGGCAGGTGGAGAACCGCTCCCTCTACTACGCCCGTCTCTACCTCGACCTGAACGGCGAGCTGGACGAGATCGAGGCGCACCTCTTCGACGTCGAGGACGTCTTCGACGGCGAGGAGTCCCGCACCGGGCTCGCCCTCGCGGTCCTGGGCCACCTCGCCTCGTACGGCAGGCTCGACGCGCTTGAACTGCTGCGCAGGTACGCCGCCTCCGGCTCGAACTGGGCCTGGGCCCTGGACGAACTGGCGCTGCGCGACGACGACGCCGGCCTGCGCGCCCTGGCGGCACCCGTCCTGGCGCGCTTCGCCACCGACGCCGAGGGCGAGGCGGAACTCGCCGCCGCCGTGCGCGACTCCTTCGAGCCCCGGCCCTGGCGGCTGTGGGCCGAGGATCCGCGGGAATCCATCGCCACGCGGGTGCGTGCCGCCCACGAGTCCGGCTGCTTCGACCGCTGGCAGCGGCAGATGCGCCCCAGCGGCCCACGTCCCGGGTGGAGCGTGCAGGCCGTCTTCGAATGGGCCCAGCAGGGCATCGAACGCGGTGCCGCGCTCCATGTGCCGGCCGCCCGCTGCCTCTCGGCCGTCGCCGGACCCGAGGACCGGCCCGAGATCATCGGGGCCGCCGAGGACGGCACCGACGGAGCCCGCTGCACCGCCCTGCGCTATCTCGCCGACAGCAACGATCCCGACGCCCTCCGCCTCGTCGAGGGCGCCGTGACCACCGGCTCGGCCCTCGTCGTGGAGGCCGCCGTCGACGCCTTCGAACGCATGCGCAGCATCGCCGCCGTCGACCGTGCGCGGGGCTGGGCCCGACGGCCCGATCCGCTCGGCGCCGCCGCCGGCCGGATGCTCGCCTGCCGGGGCGGAGCGCAGGACAGCGACCTGGTCCTCGCGGCACTCCGGGAGGCCGTACGGGGCGAGGGGCCCGACGCGCCGACGCTGTGGACCCTCGTCGACGGCGCCGGACGGCTCGGCATCGTCTGCGCCGCCCCCGTCCTGCGGCACGTCTACCGCGAGACCGCCTCGTCCCATCTGCGCGGCCGTGCCGCCCGTGCCCTCGCCGCCACGGACCCGTCCTACGCCACCGGATTCGCCGTCGAGTGCCTGTGGGACTGCGAGGAGTCGACCCGCGAGATCGCCGCCCGGCACGCCGAGACCGGTGACGCCCGGGTCGTGGAGCGGCTGCGCAGGCTCGCCGCCGACCCGGCCGAGGAGGACGAGGTGCAGACGGCCGTCCGCAGCCGGATCGGACCGGACGCGCCCGCGGTGTGAACAGGGGATGACCCGTGGGTCAGGGCGGTATGGACGCGGCCTGACCTGCCCGGGTGCGCCGCGCAACGCTCATGGACCGTTCCTCGTCCGGAAAGATCCACGTTGACGCGGCCACGTCCAGCACGGCGACAACACGGGTATGCGTCTCGTCATCGTGACCGAATCCTTTCCCCCCGACGTGAACGGCGTGGCCCACTGCGCGCTCCAGACCGCCCGGCACCTCGTGGATCGCGGTCACCTTCCCCTCGTCGTCGCGCCGGCCACCGTCGCCGGCAGCGGGCCCGACGCCTCGGCGCCGTGCCCCGTCGTCCGCATCCCCTCCCTGCCGCTCCCGGGCTACCCCCAGGTCCGCGTCGCCCTCCCGAGCCGGCGTGTCGCCGCGGCCATCACCGAGCACCGCGCCGACCTCGTACACCTGGCCAGTCCCTTCGTCCTCGGCGTCCGCGGCATGGCGGCCGCCGCCCGGCTCGGCATCCCCGCCGTGGCCGTCTACCAGACCGACCTCGCCGGATACGCCCGCACCTACGTGGGCGCCGGTGAGGCGGCGGCCTGGCGGCGCATACGCTCCGTCCACTCGGCCGCCGACCTGACGCTCGCCCCGTCCGGCCCAGCCCTGCTCGACCTCCAGGCACACGGCGTGCCCCGCGTGCGACTGTGGGCGCGGGGCGTGGACACCGCACGCTTCCGTCCCGAACTGCGCGACGAGACGCTGCGCCGTGAGCTCGCCCCGAACGGCGAGCTGATCGTCGGCTACGTGGGGCGACTCGCCCCCGAGAAGCAGATCGAGCTCCTGGCCGGCGTGTGCGGCCTGCCGGGCGTCCGCGTCGTGGTCGTGGGCGACGGGCCCAGCCGGCCGAGCCTGGACCAGGCGCTGCCCGGCGCGGTCTTCCTGGGCCGGCGCACCGGCGACGAACTCGCCCGCATCTTCGCCTCCCTGGACGTCTTCGCGCACACCGGCCCCTTCGAGACCTTCTGCCAGACCGTGCAGGAGGCCATGGCGAGCGGCGTGCCCGTCGTCGCGCCCGCCGCCGGCGGACCGCTTGACCTGGTCGCCCACGGACGCACCGGACTGCTGGTCCCGCCGGGCGACCCCGACGCCGTACGGGACGCCGTCGCCGCCCTGGCCGCCGATCCCGTCCTGCGAGCCGCCTTCGGCAGCACGGCGCGCGCGAGCGTCGAGGGACGTACCTGGGCGGCCGTCGGTGACCAGTTGATCGGCCACTACGGCGACGTGCTCGCCGCACGCCGGACGGCGGTGGCGGCATGACCTCGTTGCGGATCGTGCGGCTGGCGAACTTCGTCGCGCCCTCGTCCGGCGGTCTGCGCACCGCGCTGCGCGAGCTGGGCAAGGGGTACAGAGCCGCGGGACACGAACCCGTGCTCGTCGTACCCGGTGAGCGGGCGGGCGACCGGGAGACCGAACAGGGCCGGGTCATCACACTGCCCGGCCCGCTGCTGCCCGGAACCGGCGGCTACCGCGTCCTCACCGACAGACGGCGGGTGGCAGCCCTCCTGGAGGAACTGGCCCCCGACCGCCTGGAGGTCTCCGACCGCACCACCCTCAGATGGACCGGCAAGTGGGCGCGCCGGGCCCGCGTCCAGGCCGTGATGGTCTCCCACGAGACCGCCGACGGCGTCCTGCGCACCTGGGGACTGTCGGAGAACCTGTCCCGGCGTACGGCCGACGCCCTCAACGTCCGTACGGCACACACGTACGCGCGCGTGGTGTGCACGACGGAGTTCGCCGAGCGGGAGTTCGTGCGGATCGGGGCCCGCAACGTCGTACGGGCCCCGCTGGGCGTCGACCTCGCCGCCCGGCACCCCGGCCTGTGTGATGCCGGGCTGCGGGCCCGGTACGCGCGCGTGGACGAGACCCTGCTCGTGATGTGCTCCCGGCTGTCGGTGGAGAAGCGGCCCGGCACCGCGCTGGACGCCCTGGAGGCGCTGTCGCGGCGCGGCCGGCGGGCGGTGCTGGTGGTGGCCGGGGACGGACCGCTGCGCGCGCGGCTCGAACACCGGGCGCGCGAGCGCGGACTGGCGGTCACCTTCCTCGGCCATGTGGCCGACCGCACGCTGCTCGGCGCGCTCCAGGCGTCCGCCGACGTGTGTCTGGCGCCGGGGCCGGCGGAGACGTTCGGGCTCGCCGCGCTGGAGGCGATGGCGTGCGCCACACCCGTGGTGGCGAGCGCCTCGTCCGCGCTGTCGGAGGTGATCGGCGCCGCGGGAGCCACGGCCGCGGACCACGGGGGCGCCTTCGCGGACGCCGTGGAGTTGCTGCTCGAACGCCCGGAGCCGCGGCGGCGCGAGGCCGCACGCGCGCGTGCGGAGTGCTTCGGGTGGCGTACGGCGGTCGAGGCGTTCCTCGCCGCCCACGACGCGGGCATCCCTGGCGCGACGCGTTCGTTCCTGCCGGAGGGCGTCACATGAGACCGCTGCGCTTCGTCGCCCTCGGCGACTCGCTGACCGAGGGCGTGGGCGATCCCGTCGGCGACGGATGGCGCGGCTGGGCCGCGCTGCTCGCGGACGGACTCACGGCGACGGCCGGGGAGAGCGAGCGGGCCGTCGTATTCACCAACCTCGCGGTGAGCGGCTCCCAGACGCGTGACGTACTGGACCGGCAACTGCCCGCCGCGCTCGCCCTCCGCCCGGACGTCGTGTCGGTGGTCATCGGCGTCAACGACACGCTCCGCTGCACCTTCGACATCCGTGCCGTCGCGGCCCGGCTGGACACGGTGTACGCGGCCTGCACCGGCCTCGGCGCGGTGCTGCTCACGGCGTGTCTGCCCGACCCCGGCGCGGCGCTCGGGCTGCCCGGCGCGCTGGCCCACCCGCTGGCCCGGCGACAGCGGGCGGTCAACGCGGTCGTCCACGCGCTGTCCGACCGGTACGGGGCCGTGCACCTGCACGCCTCCGAGGGCGCCTGGATCACGGACCGCGCGATGTGGAGCGCGGACCGGCTGCATCCGGGGGAGCGGGGACACCGGCAACTCGCGGCGCGCTTCCACGCGTTGCTGGTCCGGGAGGGCATCGCCACGGGTCCCGCGCCCTCGCCGGAGCCCGCGTTCCCGGTGCCCACGAGGTCGGCGAGCCTGTGGTGGCTGGCCACCGCGGGCACCGGCTGGGTGGCCCGCCGGTGCACCGATCTGCTGCCCCAGCTGCTGACCCTCGCCGCGGACGAGCTGCGCCACCGCGCCCGCGGGACGAGCGCCCGCCTCGACCTGCGGGCGTCCGCCGCGGTGTCCGCGGCACTCACCGCCCTGTCGGCGGCGGAACGGCCGGACCTCGCCTGACAGGCGGCAGAGGCGGCGGCGTACGGCCGTGCGGGTGGGCGGCGGCCGGTGGCCGGTGGCCTGGTGGTGTGGACGGCTGTGATCACGTGGTGGGCGGTGGGCGGTGGTCCCGAGGCGGGTGCCGCGGACGACCGTGATCACGGGTTGGCTCCCGGTGGTCGGGTGGTCGGACGCGATGGTGATCCGTGTGCCGTTTCAGCGGTGGTGGACGGCCACGAAGCGGACCGGGACGCCGGGTACGGCCTGTGCGGCGGCCAGGTGGTCGGTGGTGCGGACGACCGTGATCACGGGATAGCCCCTGTGGTCGGGTGGTTGGACGCGATGGTGATCGGTGTGCCGTTTCAGCGGTGGTGGACGGCCACGAAGCGCACCGGGATGCCCGGTACGGCCTGTGCGGCGGCCGGGAGGTCGGTGGTGCGGACGACCGCGATCACGGGATAGCCACCGGTGGTGGGATGGTCGGCCAGGAAGACCACCGGCCTGCCGTCGGGCGGCACCTGGACCGCGCCCAGCACCATGCCCTCGCTGGGGAGTTCGCCGGGCCGCGCCCGCTCCAGGGCGGGTCCCTCCGTGCGCAGTCCGATGCGGTTGCTGGCGGAGGACACGCGGTAGGCACGGGTCGTGAAGGTCCGTACGGCTTCCGGCGTGAACCAGTCGTCGCGCGGACCCGGCGTGACGTGCAGGACGAGTTCGACCGGGGGCCGCGGCTGCGGGGCGACGTCCACGCGCGTGTGGAGCTCGGCCGGACGCCCCAGCGGCAGCACCGCGCCGTCGGCGAGCGGTGGCGGGCCGAGGCCCGAGAGGAGGTCGGTGGAGCGGCTGCCGAGGACCGGCTCGACGGCGACACCGCCGGACACGGCGACATAGCTGCGTACGCCGGCCACGGCCGTCCCGACCTCCAGAAGCGCCCCGGCGGGCACCAGGATCGGTGCACCCCAGGGGGCCGGGCGGCCGTCCACCGTGATCCGGCAGGGTGCTCCGCCGACCGCAGCGGTGACCGTGGAACGGGGGCGCACCGCGCAGCCGTTGAGTGTGGTCTCCAGGACGGCCGCCTCGGGCGGATTGCCGACCAGGCGGTTCACCAGCGCGGCGGCGGGGATGTCCAGGGCCCCGGAGCGTGGCACCCCGAGGTGAGCGTGCCCGGGGCGCCCCCGGTCCTGCACGGTGGTCAGCGCACCGGCCCGGACGACGGCGAGCGCACGGTCCGTCATGAGGACTCCACGGGGACGAAGCGGACGCGCGTGCCCGGCGACAGCAGTGCGGCCGGCACGTGCGCGGGGTCCCACAGCACGATGTCGGTGGTGCCGATCAGCTGCCAGCCGCCCGGCGACGCGCGCGGGTACACGCCGGTGTACGGGCCCGCCAGGGCCACCGACCCGGCCGGCACGGCCGTGCGCGGGGTGTCCCGGCGCGGCACGTCGTAGCGCGACGGCAGACCAGTGAGGTACCCGAAGCCTGGGGCGAACCCGCAGAAGGCCACACGGAACTCGGTGTCCGCGTGGATACGCGCCGCCTCCGGTGCGGAGACGCCCCAGTGCGCGGCCACGTCGGCCAGGTCCGGGCCGTCGTACCGCACCGGGATGTCCACCACCCGCCGCGCGCGCGGGGGAGCGGGGGGCACCTCGGAGGCGGTCAGTTCGGACGCCAGCCGGACCGGGTCGTCGAGGCCGTCCAACAGGACCGTGCGGGCCGCCGGGACGATCTCGCGGACGGTCAGCAGGCCCTCCGCGCGGCGGCGCAGCAGCTCCGCGTGCAGGGCCTCGGCCTCGTCGCCCGAGGCCACCTCGACGAGCAGGGCATCGTCGCCCACAGGCAGCACTCTCATGTGAAGGCCTCCACCCGGACGCCCGACTCCTGGAGCCGCTCCCGGACCCGGCGGGCCAGCTCCACCGCGCCGGGCGTGTCACCGTGCAGGCAGAGGGAACGCGCGCGTACCCGCACGCGCTCCCCGGAGCGGGTGGTCACCACCCCGTCGAGGGCCAGCCCCAGCGAACGTTCCACGACCGCCTGCGGGTCGCTGACCACCGCGCCCTCCTCGCCGCGCGGCACGAGCGTGGCCTCGGGGGTGTACGCGCGGTCCGCGAACGCCTCCGGGACGGCAGGCAGGCCCGCCTTCGCCGCCAGTTCCAGCAGCCGCGAGCCGGGCAGCCCCAGGACCGGCAGGGCGGCGTCCGCGAGGAGCACACCGTCGACGATCGCGCCGGCCTGCTCCGCGTCGTACACGGCCCGGTTGTAGAGCGCGCCGTGCGGTTTGACGTACGACACGCGCGTGCCCGCCGCGCGCGCGAAGACCTGCAGGGCGCCGATCTGGTAGGCCACCTCGGCCGTCAGCTCGGCGGGCGGCACGTCCATCGCGCGCCGCCCGAACCCCGCGAGGTCCCGGTAGGAGACCTGGGCGCCGATCCGTACCCCGCGCTCGGCCGCCTGTTCGCAGACCCGGCGCATGGTGACCGCGTCCCCGGCGTGGAAGCCGCAGGCCACGTTGGCGCTGGTGACGACGGACAGCAGCCGCTCGTCGTCGGTCAGCCGCCAGCGGCCGAAGCCCTCGCCGAGGTCCGCGTTGAGATCGATCGAGGTCATGGATCCAGTGTCTCCTGCTCAGGCCACGCGGTACTGCTCGTCGCGGGCGTCGGTGAGGAACATCTGCCCGGGGGCGTGGGTGACGGCGAACGGGGGGCGCGAGGCCATCACAGCGGCCTGCGGGGTCACACCGCAGGCCCAGAACACCGGGATGTCGTCCGGCTCGGACTCCACCGGGTCGCCGAAGTCGGGCCGGCCGAGATCCTGGATGCCCAGCGCCGACGGGTCGCCGCAGTGCACGGGGCTGCCGTGCACCGCCGGGAGCAGACTGCTCTCCCGGATCGCGGCCGCCAGATGCTGCGGTGGCACCGGTCGCACGGACACCACCATCGGGCCGTGCAGCCGTCCGGCCGGGCGGCACCGGCGGTCGGTGACGTACATCGGGACGTTGCGGCCCTGCTCGATGTGCCGGATCGGGACACCCGCCCCGCTCAGCGCCCACTCGAAGGTGAAGCTGCAGCCGATGAGGAACGACACCAGGTCGTCGCGCCAGTGCGCGCGCACGTCCGTCGGCTCGTCCACCAGCTCGCCGTCCCGCCACACCCGGTAGCGCGGCAGATCGGTCCTCAGGTCCGCGCCGTCGGCGAGGACGGTCGTGACGGAGCCGGCGTCGGTGACGTCGAGCACCGGACAGGGCTTCGGGTTGCGCTGGCAGAACAGCAGCATGTCGTACGCCCAGTCGGCGGGCACCGAGATCAGGTTGACCTGGGTGTGGCCGGCCGCGACTCCCGCGGTGGGTCCCGCCAGACCCGCGCGGAAGCGGGCCCGTGCGTCCTTCGGGCTCCACGCGTGCGCGTGCTCGTCGAGGAGGGTCAGGGGGCGGTCCTCCGTCAGGGCCGGCGGTCGGCCCTGCGGTGCGGTCGACGGGCGGTCCTGTGTTCCGTTCACGTGAGTTCCTTCCCCAGGGTCTCCGGGAGGCCCAGCAGTGCCAGGGCGGCGATGGCGTAGCCGATCGCGCCGAAGACCAGCGCGCCGCCCACACCCCAGCTGTCGGCGAGGAACCCGACCGTCGTGGGGAACACGGCGCCCACCGCGCGGCCGGTGTTGTACGTGAAGCCCTGGCCGGTGCCGCGCACCGCCGTCGGGTACAGCTCGCTGAGGTAGGACCCAAAGCCGCTGAAGATCGCGGACATGCAGAACCCGAGGGGGAAACCGAGCACGAGCAGCACGGTGTTGGCGCCGCTCGGGATGTTCGCGTACGCCAGGATGCACACGGCCGACAGCAGGGCGAACAGCCAGATGTTGCGCCTGCGGCCCAGCCGGTCGGTGAGGTAGCCGCCGGTCAGGTAGCCGAGGAAGGCGCCGGAGATCAGGAAGGTCAGATAGCCGCCGGTGCCGACGACCGACAGGTCGCGCTCGGTCTTCAGGTACGTGGGCACCCAGGTGGCGAGGGTGTAGTAGCCGCCCTGGACGCCGGTGGAGAGCAGTCCCGCGAAGATCGTCGTACGCAGCAGGCCCGGCGACTCGGCTGTGCCCGGTTTGAAGATCGCCGCGAACGAGCCCTTCTCGGCGCTCTTCTCGCGTGCCGCGGCCGCCTCGGGCGCGTCGTGCACCCGGCGCCGCATCCAGATGACGAGCAGCGCGGGCAGCGCGCCGGTCCAGAACATCACCCGCCAGGCGAGGTCGTCGTCGAGGAAGGAGAAGACCAGGGTGTACATCACCGCGGCCATGGCCCAGCCGACGGCCCACGAGCTCTGGACCGCGCCGAGGGTGCGGCCCCGGTGCCTCGCGCTCGCGTACTCGGCGACCAGGATGGCGCCGACCGCCCACTCGCCGCCGAAGCCCAGCCCCTGGAGGGCCCGGAAGACCAGCAGCGTCTCGTAGTTGGGTGCGAAACCGCAGGCGACGGTGAACACCGCGTAGGTGATCACGGTGATCATCAGTGCCCTGACCCTGCCGACGCGATCCGCGAACACGCCCGCGAGGGCGCCGCCGACCGCGGAGACGACCAGCGTGACGGTCGTGAACAGGCCGGTCTGGCCGCTGTCCAGGCCGAAGTACGAGGCCAGCGCGACCATGCTCAGCGGCAGCGTGAAGTAGTCGTACGAGTCGAGGGCGTAGCCGCCGAACGCGCCGGCGAAGGCGCGCCGGCCGCGCGGGCCGAGGGCGCGCAGCCAGCCCAGCGCGCCGTCGTCGCCGCGGTCGTCCGTCGCGCTCCTGGCGTCGGGGTCGGTGGTCAGGGCCTGTGGCGGAGGGGTCGTGCTCATGAAGCACCTCGCAGAGGGAGGACGGAGAGTGCGTGGGGACTGAGCCGTGCCGTGCGGGGAGGACGCGGCGCCGTGGATGCGGGAACGTCGCCGTACGCCACAAGGTAGAGGATCGTTGAACGATCCTTCAATACCCGTGTTGTTTCGTTCCTGTATCTGCGATTGAATTCCGGGCATGGCAGAGCAGCTCACGGGACTGGCCGACGACCGCGCCCTCCTGGGCCGTACCAGCACCGCCGAACGGGTCGCCGACATCCTCAGAAGCCGTATCGCCGAGGGCTACTTCCCGCCCGGGACACGGCTGTCGGAGGACAGCATCGGCGGTGCGCTCGGCGTCTCCCGCAACACCCTGCGCGAGGCGTTCCGGCTGCTCACACACGAACGGCTGCTCGTCCACGAGCTGAACCGGGGCGTCTTCGTCCGGGTCCTGACCGTCGAGGACGTCGACGACATCTACCGCACCCGCGCCCTCGTCGAGTGCGCCGTCGTACGCGGACTCGGCGAGCCGCCGTACGGCCTGGACGGCCTCGCGGAGGCCGTGGCCGAGGGACAGCGGGCGGCGCGCGAAGGTGACTGGAAAGGGCTCGGTACGGCCAACATCCACTTCCACCGGGAGCTGGTCGCCCTCGCGGCGAGCGACCGCACCGACGAACTGATGCGCAGCGTCTTCGCCGAACTGCGCCTCGCCTTCCACGTGGTGGACGACCCGCGCCGGCTGCACGAGCCGTACCTCGCGCGCAACCAGCAGATCCTCCAGGCGCTGCAGGCACAGGACAAGGCCGAGGCCGAGCGGCTGCTCGCCGTCTACCTCGCCGACTCGCTGCAGCGGGTGGTCGAGGTGTACCGGCGGCGGGTCGGCGAGGAGGGCCAGTACACCGCCGCACCCGGGTGACCGCCGCTGCGCCGGGTGGCATCTGCGTCGTTTGGGTCGTTGTCAGACCGAGGACCTAGTCTGTGCAGCGTGACTTCGCCTGCATCGACGGACAGCGTTCCGCCCCAGCTCAGCGCGGGGCCGCGCCCCGCACCGGGCCCGGCCGCCGACGAGGGGCTGGCGCGGCGGCTGCGCGCGCTCGCGTGCACCGCGCCGTTGCACGACCTCGACGCCCGCAAGGCCAACCTCGCGGGCGAGTACACGGTGTACGGCATGGCGGAGGTGGCCCTGTCCGCCATCGACCTGGTCACACTGAACATGGATTTCGACACCGGCGCCGACCACGACCAGATCGTCGCCCGGCTCATCCCGCGCATCGCCGCACAGGCCCCGCGGCGGCCCGTGGCCGAGCACGAGCGCGTGGCCCGCTGGGTGCTGGAGAACCTCATCAACGTCGGCAGCGTGGACCGCGGATTCCGTGCCGTCTACGGCACGTTCGCGACGGACGGCACCTATGTGCGCCGGGACTACGACTTCAAGCTGATCGAGGAGGTGCCGGGCCCCGGCGGCACCGTCTACCTCCGTACGACCGACGAGGCGGTCAACGTCCTGGTGGGCGCCCTCGACACCGACGTCACCAGCGCGCAGATCGCCGCCGAGGTCAAGCTGGAGGTGCTGATCAGCCGCGGCCGGCTGGCCGACGCCCAACTCGCCGCGGAGCAGGCCCGTTACCGGACCGTGCAGTACTCCGAGACGCTGCGCCGGGCCCTGGACGCGACCCGGCGCAACGTCCGGGCCGTCGACTGGCTCAACTCGGTGCCCGACATGATCGCCGAGGCCCTCGACCACGTGGCCGACCGCTACCGCCACGAGAACGCGATCCTCACCAACATCCGCCGGGCCCGCGACGAGTCCGAGGACCCCGAACAGAAGCGGCGCGCGGCCGAGCTCGTCGACATCGTCAAGGACTGCATCCGGCGCCACACGCAGCTCCAGTCCCGCCTGCTGGAGGCGGGCCCCCTGTTCCGCGCCGAGCAGGACCGGCAGGCCTTCGCCACGCCCATGACGACCTCGGGGACGGACCTCTACGGCCACCTCTTCGCGCCCGTCCTCCCGCTCCCCCTGGAGGAGGCGGTCCGGGTCACCGACGCCTTCTTCGCGCGTGGGACCGGGCTGCGGACCCCCGTGTCCGTCCGGGTCGGCGACCTCGTCGACATCCTCCTGACGCCACCCGTCGAGCGGGAACACCTCGGCGCCGAGATGCCCGAGCCGGACCTCATCGCCACCCCGGACGACAGCCGGTTCAGCGAGGAGCAGCTCGCGGCGGCGACGGCACTCCTCGACCTGCCGGCCGACGCGCCCCGCAGGCTGTCCGGGCTACTGGCCGAGGCCCGCCGTCAGGACCCCGAACTGCCCTATCTGGTGGCCCTGCTGGCCGTCCACGCGGCCAGCCCGCCGGTGGGGACCGCCTATCGGCAGGGGGAGCAGAAGCTGCTGTTCGCCGTGGACGACGGCACCGAGCTGGACGATCCCGAGTTCGGCGGAGCCGACCTCATCGTCGGTACGGCCCTGCTGGACGCGGCGGGGATGGCGGCGGACCGGACGGAGGCCGCGTGATGTCGTTCGCCGGGGATGGTGACGGACCGGGCGGAGGCCGCGTGATGTCGTTCGCCGGGTGCGGAGCGGCTGCGGGCGGAGCCGCCCGCGCGGTGGTCCGGCGAACGCCATGGCCCCGCGCCCGCCACGGAGTTGTCCCGCCCCTCGTCCCCCACACCAAGGAGTCCCCGTCGTGAGCGAGCACGTCGACCGGAGCGAGCCGGAGGCCGTCGCCGCGCAGGCGAGCGCCGCCGTCACCCCCGCCGACGCCGCCGACGCGGCGCGGCTCGTCGCCTTCGGCCTGCAGCCCAAGCTCCAGCCCGCGCGCGACCAGGAGTACCAGGACCTGCTGCGGCGCTACCGCGAGGAGCCGCCGTTCGCGCGACTCGCGGACGCGGTGGCCGCCGGGCTCGGCCTCGTCGTCCTGGAGGTGTCCCCGCGCGCGGGGATGGCGGTGACCGCCGCCGAGGACTCGGTGTTCGCCGTCCGGATGGGCGACTACGCGCGGCGCACGTCCGCCGACTCGGGGGACCGGTTCCTGCACGGGCTGGCCCATCTCGCCGTCGCGGCCATGGCGTTCCCGCGCCCCGAGGACCTGGCCGACGACGGATACATCGGCCGGATCACCGTCAACGGCGTCGACGCCTTCGTGCGCCAGGCCTGCCGCCGGCTCGAGGAGCGCGCCGAGGTGCGGGGCGAGATCACCGACCCGGCGACCGACGCGCCGGGCCTGGAGACCGCCTGGCGGATCTGGGCCCGCCGCAGCGCGACCGGCGCCACCAAGGACGCCCGCCGCCTCGCCGGTTCGACGACCGGCATCGTAGGCAAGGCCGCGGTCTTCCTCACCGACTCCGGATTCCTCCAGCGCACCGGCGACGACAACGGCGGCACGTACCGCACCACGGCCCGCTATCAGCTCCAGGTACGCGACATGGCGGGCACCGCCGCCATGGCCGAGCTCCTCGAGCTGGGCGTCGTCCCGGTGACGGACGGGACGCCGACCCTGCTGCCCGCCGAGGAGAGAGACGACCTGGAGCTGGTGGCCGACGCAGGGCTCCCGTTCCACTCCTCCTGAGCCTCCGCCACATCCTCCCGCCCGCCCCCGATCTCCTCCCGAACGTTCCCGACCTGCCGAAGACTTACGAGAGTCCGCCATGTACGAGCTGTCCCGGGTCCGCCTCTACTCCATCGGTCCCGCCGGTGCGCGCTACGCCGATACCGTGCTTGACCTGCGGGGCGTGGGCGAGCCCGTGCCCGACCCCGCGCCCACCCAGGCGGAGTTCTTCGCGGACGAGCCCGTCGGCCCGCCCCTGCGGCCCGCCCCCGCCGGCGTGCTCTTCCTGGAGAACGGCGGCGGCAAGTCCGTCCTGCTCAAGCTGATCTTCTCCGTGATGCTGCCCGGCCACCGCAACACCCTCGGCGGCGCCAGCTCAGGGGTGCTGCGCAAGTTCCTGCTCGCCGACGACTGCGGGCACGTGGCGCTGGAGTGGCAGCACGTGCAGACCGGGGAGTGCGTCGTGGTCGGCAAGGCCAGCGAGTGGCGCGGCCGCCAGGTCTCCACCGACCCGCGGAAGTTCGCCGAGGCCTGGTACTCCTTCCGGCCCGGGCCCGGACTGAGCCTCGACAACCTGCCGGTCGCCGAGTCCACCGCCGTACGGCCGCCCGTAGAGGGCCAGTCCGGCGCCCAGGGACGCAGGCGCACCATGAAGGGCTTCCGGGACGCCATCACCGAGGCGGGCAAGGCGTACCCACACCTGGAGGTCCACTGGGAGGACATCCACGACCGGTGGATCGAGCACCTCGGCGACCTGGGCCTGGACCCCGAACTCTTCCGCTACCAGCGGGAGATGAACGCCGACGAGGGCGAGGCCGCCGGCCTCTTCGCGGTCAAGAAGGACTCCGACTTCACCGACCTGCTGCTGCGCGCGGTCACCGACACCCGCGACACCGACGGACTGGCCGACCTGGTCAGCGGGTTCGGCAACAAGCTGGGCCGGCGCGCCGAGCTGATCGCCGAACGGGACTTCACCGCCGGGTCGGTGGACCTGCTCGGCCGGATCGTGGAGGCCGCCGAGGCGCGCTCCCGGGCGCGTGAGGTCCACGCGGGAGCCGAGCGCCGCACGCGGACGCTGGCCCGCCGGCTCTCCGCCCGCGGCACGCGGGAGCGCGTGCGGTCCGGCGACCTCGCCCAGCGGGTGACCGCCGCGGCCCACGCCGTGACGCACGCCGAGGGAGGACGCGGGCGCAGCGCCCTGATCGCCGCCGAACTCGCCTACCGGCACGCCTCGCTGGCCCTGGCCGCGGCGGAGAGGTCGGCGGCCGCGCTGAAGCGTGAACTCGCCGACGCGCGCACCCTGCACTCCGCCTGGCAGGCCGCCGAGGTCGTGCTCCGCCACCGTGCCGCCGCCGACCGCGTCGCCCGCGTGGCCACCGCCATCCAGGAGGCCGAGCGGGACGCGGCTCCGGCGCTCGCCGCCCGGTCAAGGGCCGCCGTGGACCTCGTACGGGCCCTGCACGCGGCCGCGGACAGCGCCGAGACCCTCGCCAACGAGGGCGAGGAGCGGTCCGCCGCGCTGCAGGAGGTCAGCGAGACCGCGCACCGGGACGCCACCTCCGCCGCCACGGAGGCGCAGCGCGCCCGCAGCGAGGTCGGACACCTGCGTCAGCGCCTCACGGAGGTCGAGCAGGAGACCGCCGAGGCGGTCCGCGCGGGCTGGCTCGACGACAGCGCGCCCGACGCCGATCCCGCGCGGGCCGCGCTCGCCGCGAGCGACGCCGAGAAGTCGGCCGTCGCGGCCTGGGACACCGCGCGCGAGGCGTCACGCCGGACGTCCGAACACGCTCGGGAGGCCGCCTCCGCCGAGTCGCGCGCGGAGCTGACGGCGGCCCGCGCGGCCGACGCGGCCGCCGCCGCCGAGCGGTCCCATGAGGCCGAGCGCCGCCTCGCCGAGGGTCTGGCGACCGAGGAGCGGCTCGCGGAACTGCTGAGCCTGCCCGGCGCCTCCGGAGCTTCCGGTGCCGGGCGCGCCGGCGTGCCCGCGCCCCGCGCCGGCAACCCCGTTGACGGTGCCGGGCCCGCAGCCACCGCGAGGACCCCCTCCGGCCGACCCGAGAGCGGGTCCCTCACCCCCGAGGACCTCGACCGCTTCTCCGACGAACTGCGCGAACTGCTCGACGACGCCGTCTCCCGGGCCGAACGCCAGCTCTTCGACCTGCGCACCGCCGCCGCCGACGACGCCCGGATCCTCGGCGCGCTCGGCGACGGCGGACTGCTGCCGCCCGGCCCCGACGTACTGGCCACCGTGGAGTTCCTCGGCGAACGCGGCATCCCCGCGCTGCCCGGCTGGCGCTATCTCGCCCAGGCCGTCGACCCCGTCGACCACGCCCGCGTCCTGGCCGCCCGCCCCGAACTCGTCGACGGCGTGATCATCACGGACCCCGACACCCACGCGCGGGCCCGGGAGGCGCTGAGCGACGCCGCACTGCTGCCGCGCTCCGCCGTGGCGGTCGGCACCGCCGCCGCCCTGCTCGCACCGACAGCGGCTCCCGGCTCCCCCGACGGCCGCCACGCCGACGTGTTCCTCGTGCCGCCGAACCCCGCCATGCACGACGAGCACGCCGCCGACGAGGAACGGCAGGCGCTGCGCGCCCGGGCGGGCGCCCGGGACGAGGAGATCCGGGCACTCGCGGCCCGGCTCGGCAAGGACCGGGAGCTGGCGGCGCGGCTCTCCTCCTGGCGTACCGGCTGTCCCGCGGGGCGGCTCGTCGAGCTGGCGCAGGCCGCCCGGGAGACGCGCGCGTTCACCGAGGAGGCCGAGGCCGAGCTGGTCGAGGCACGGACCGTGCGGATCGAGGCCGACGAGGCGGCCGCCGAGGCCGCCCAGGTCCGCGACGAACGGCAGGAGGCCGCGCAGAAGGCCCGGCGCGCCGCCGACGCCCTCGCCGGGCTCGCCTTCCGGCTGCGCGAACGGGCCGGCTGGCAGGTCAAGTTGCGCGAACTGGCCGACGAGGCGGCCGAGTCGGAGGCCAGGGCCCAGGCCTGTCTGGAGCGGGCCCGGGCCGCCGACGAGGACCGGCGGGCCGCCCAGCGCGCCGGTGACGACGCCCGCCGTACCGCCCGCGCCCTGCGCGCCGAGCGCTCCGAGATCGCGGGCGCCCCCGACGACGTGCCGAAGGACGACGCCGGGGCCCCGAGGTCGTCGCTGCCCGCCCTCCGCGAGGCCTACCGGGCCGCCTCCCAGCTGTACGAGAAGGTCGGTGTGGGCGCCGATCTGCGCGCCGAGCAGGCCCGTGCCGAGAGCGACGAGAGCGCGGCGCTCGCCGAACTGGACCGGTTGAGCAACAAGGTCCGCACGCGCGCGGGCCAGCTTCTCGAGTCGCCCGACGGCTCGGACGGACCTTCCCGGCAGGCCGCCGTGGCCCGCGCCGACGAGCTGGTCCAGCTTCTGGAGACGCGGATGTCCGGAGCCAGCGAGCAGCTCGGCCGGCTGCGCGCCGAGGCCGAACGGCACGCGCCCGAGGACGGCGAGGCGCACACCGAGCTGTCCGAGGACATGCTGCCGCGCGACGCCGAACACGCCCAGGCGCTGTTGCGCACCGCGACCACCGAACTCGCCTCCCGCACCGAGGCGTTGAGCGGAGCCCGGGCGGCGCACGCGGAACTCCTGGAAGCCCATCGCGCCGCCGAGGACGCGGC
The DNA here is from genome assembly GCF_041435115.1 of Streptomyces sp. NBC_00289. Classification (NCBI taxonomy): domain Bacteria; kingdom Bacillati; phylum Actinomycetota; class Actinomycetes; order Kitasatosporales; family Streptomycetaceae; genus Streptomyces; species Streptomyces sp. NBC_00289. The sequence continues at coordinate 8,303,650 of NZ_CP108046.1, forward strand.
CGGCGGTTTCGACGAGATCGCCGCGATGCTCCGTGACCTGCTGCGCGAGCACACCACCGAGGAGGAGCAGGACGAGCCGGAGCCGTACCCCGGGACCCCGGAGGAGGCCCGGCAGGCCGCCGCCGAGACCCGCCGCTCCCTGCGCGGCTGCGCCGCCGACCTCTCGGCCGCCGAGGCGGCCGTACGCGAGGCGAGCGACATCCTCGTCCGGCACGCCAACTCCACGCGCTACGAGCAGGTGCGCACACCCGCCCGGCAGCAGATCCGTGAGCTGCCGGCGTCCGCGCTGCCCGAGCACGCCCAGAAGTGGGCCGACGCCTTCGCGCCCAGGCTCCGCGTCCTCACCGACGAGCTGGCGCAGCTGGAGCGCAACCGGGACTCGATCGTGGACCGGCTGCGGGGACTGGTCGAGTCGGCCCTCGCCACCCTGCGCTCCGCCCAGCGGCTGTCCCGCCTGCCCGAGGGCCTCGGCGAGTGGTCCGGTCAGGAGTTCCTGCGCATCCGGTTCGAGGAGCCCGACCAGGCCGTCCTCACCGAGCGGCTCGGCGAGGTCATCGACGAGGCCACCCGGGCGGCCGTCAGGAAGAACTCCGACCTGCGGCGCGACGGAATGTCGCTGCTGCTGCGCGGGGTCGGCGCGGCCCTCCAGCCCAAGGGCATCGCCGTCGAGATCCTCAAGCCGGACGCCGTGCTGCGCGCGGAGCGCGTCCCCGTCGGGCAGATGGGCGACGTGTTCTCGGGCGGGCAGCTGCTCACCGCGGCCATCGCCCTCTACTGCACGATGGCCGCGCTCAGGAGCAACGACCGGGGCCGCGACAGGCACCGGCACGCCGGCACGCTGTTCCTCGACAACCCCATCGGACGCGCCAACGCCACCTACCTGCTGGAGCTCCAGCGGGCCGTGTCCGATGCCCTCGGCGTCCAACTCCTCTACACCACGGGCCTGTTCGACACGACGGCGCTCGCCGAGTTCCCGCTCGTCATCCGGTTGCGCAACGACGCCGACCTGCGGGCCGGCCTGAAGTACATCAGCGTGGAGGAACACCTCCGGCCGGGACTGCCTCGGCAGGCCCCGGCCGGAGAAGGCGAAGCGGTACACAGTGAGATCACGGCGACGCGGATGTTCAGGCGGCCCGCGCCGACCACGACATGATCAGGCGTCCTCCTTCAGCAGGTCCGCGCACTTCTCGCCGATCATCATCGTCGTGATGCACGGATTGACGGCGACGAGGTCGGGCATCACCGAACCGTCGGCCACCCGCAGACCCTCGACCCCCTTGACCCGCAGCCGCGCGTCGAGCGGGGCCGAGGCGTCGTCGTCCGCGCCCATCTTCACGGTGCAGGACGGGTGGTAGACGGTGTTGTGGGTCTTGTGGATGTAGTCGAGCAGTTCGTCGTCGCTGCGCACGTCCGGCCCCGGAGCCAGTTCCGCGCCCGCCCAGCCGCTCAACGCGGGCTGTGACGCGATGTCGCGGGCCAGCCTGAGACCGAAGGTCATCACGCGTACGTCGTGCTCGTGCGTGAAGTACCGCGGGTCGACCATCGGCTTGTCCCGGTAGTCCCGGGTGCGCAGCCGCACCGTCCCCCGTGACTTCGCGCCCGTCACGTTGGGCGTGAGGCAGAACGCGTTCTCGGACGTGGGATAGCCGTGCCGGGCGGTGTTCATGTCGAAGGGCACGGAGCCGTAGTGGAACATCAGGTCGGGCCGGTCCAGGCCCGGTTCGGTGTCGTAGAAGATGCCCGCCTCCCACCACTGGCTGGACGAGGTGGTCATGGGCTGTTTGGCGTCCCACATGATGACGCCCTCGGGGTGGTCCTGGAGATTCCCGCCCACGCCCGCCGAGTCGACCACGACCTCGACGCCGGTCTCGCGCAGGTGCGCGGCCGGTCCGATGCCCGAGAGCATCAGCAGCTTGGGGGAGTCGATCGCGCCGCAGGAGACGATCACCTCGCGCCGCGCCCGTACCGTCCGGGTGTGGATCAGGTCCGGGTCCAGGTACTCGGCGCCCACGCAGCGCCGCCCGTCGAGCACCAGCTTCTTGGCCCGCACCCCCGTGCGTACCTCCAGGTTCGGCCGCTTGCCCAGGACCGGGTGCAGGTACGCGACCGAGGACGACTGGCGGATGTTGTTCTCGTCGGAGTTGATCTGGAACCAGTTGGCACCCCGCACCACCGTCCGTCCCGTGTTGAACGGGGTGGTCGGGATCCCTGCCTGCGCACATGCCTCCAGCAGGGCCGCGCCGCACGGGTCGTCGCTCTTCAGCGTGCGCAGTTTCACCGGCCCGGTGCGGCCGTGGTGGTCGCCGGGAGCGTCGTTGTTCTCCAGCCGCCGGTACAACGGGAAGAGGTCGGCGGCGCTCCAGCCCGTACAGCCTGCCGCCGCCCAGCCGTCGAGGTCCTCGGCCGGGGCCCAGAACGCGATACAGGAGTTGTGCGAGGAACAGCCGCCCAGCACCCGGGCGCGGGCGTGGCGCATGAAGCTGTTGCCGCTGGCCTGCGGTTCGACCGGGTAGTCCCAGTCGTAGCCGGATTCCAGCAGACCCATCCAGCGCTCGAGCTTGAGGACGTCGTCGTCGCCGACGTCGCTCGGACCCGCCTCCAGTACACAGACCGTGACCGCCGGATCCTCCGAGAGACGGGCCGCCACCACGTTGCCCGCGGTGCCGCCGCCGACCACGACATAGTCGAACTCATCGATGTCCATGAGCTGTTGACCTCCTTCAGTCGTTCGCCGGGGCGCCCAGGGGGGTGGACGGCGCGGCCGGGTCCTCCAGCCGGTGCTCGGCGAGTACGCCGGTCCGGTGCCGCTGGACGAACCAGTAGTAGGCGAAGCCGCCGCCGGCGATCACCGCGACGAACAGGACCGCGCCCCACTTCAGGTACCAGTGGAAGGGGGCGGCCGCGTTGTAGACCTCGGCCCGCGGCCAGATCAGGTTGAGCGTCATGGCCGCGCCCCACACCACGGCGATGATGTTGACGAGCAGTCCCCAGCGGCCCAGCGAGAACTTGCCGTCGCCCGCGGGCTGCCACCTGCCGCGCAGCCGGGCCACCAGCATGGGTCCGGTGACGCCGAGGTAGGCGAGGTAGATCATGATGATGCCGATGCTGGTGACGACGGTGAAGATCTGCGGCTGGCGGATGTTGACGACGAGGATCGCCACGGCGAGGACACCGATGACCACAGCGGGCAGCACCGGGGTCTTGAAGCGCGGGCTGACCTTCGCCACCAGCGAGGACGCCGGCAGGTTGTTGTCGCGGGCCATCGCGAAGGCGAGCCGGATCGCCGCCGTGTGCACGGCCAGCGCGCAGACGGTGACCGCGATCAGTACGCACCACAGCATCGCCTTGCCGGCCGTCGGGCCGAGGACGTCGAGCACGATGTACTGCAGACCGTCCGTGGACAGCTTCTCGCCCTTCAGGTTCGAGACGCTCATCAGCGCGAACAGCAGCACGAGCCCGCCGAGGACGAACGAGGCGACGATGGCGCGGATGATCGCGCGCGGTGCGTTGCGGGACGGGTTCAGGGACTCCTCGCCCAGCGAGGCGGCCGTGTCGAAGCCGTACATGACGTAGGCCGAGGCCAGTGAGGCCACCATGAACGCACCCAGATAGCCGGCGGAGTGGCCGGCTCCGGTGCCCTGCGTCTCGGTGACCACCTGCGGTCCCCGCGTGATGTGGACGGCGAACAGCACGATGAGGACGACGGTGGCGACCAGCTCGATGAGCACGCCCGCACTGTTGATGGTGGCCATCAGCTTGACGCCGAAGGCGTTCACCAGGGTCGTGAACAGGATCAGCACCGTCGCGAGCACGACCGCGTTCGTCGCCACGTCGTACTTGCCGGTGCCGTCCCCGACGAACTGGAAGACGGACGAGATCTGCGGAAGCGTCAGCTGGTAGGCGAGGGCGACGGCCGAGATCGACACGATGGACGCGATCAGCATCATCCAGCCGGCGAGCCAGCCGAGATGCGGATTGCCTATGCGCTTCGACCAGTTGTACACCGACCCCGCCACGGGATAGCGGGCGGCCAGCTCGGCGAAGCACAGGGCGACCATGAACTGGCCGACGAAGACCATCGGCCACGACCACCAGTAGGCGGGGCCGCCGCTGCCGTAGCCGAAGTAGAAGAGCTGGAAGGTGCCGGTGAGGATGGAGATGTAGCTGATGCCGGCGGCGAAGGTGTGGAAGTTGCCGAGGGTTCGCTTGAGTTCGGGTCTGTAGCCGAACTCGGCGAGTTCGGCGTCGTCGTGGCCGTGCTCGGACGGTGGTTGCTCGGTGGTCGTCATGAGCGGACTCCTGGTGGGCCTGGAGGAGGGGATGGAGCGGCTCGGCGCGGGTGCCTGGACCGGTGAGGGGGTGGTTGTCCGTGGGGGGCAGGTACGGGTCGGTACGGGTTGTACCGGTCAGGCGAACCATTTCTGGGGCGCGGGAGCCGTGTTGCGCCAGATGTGCTTCGTCTCGCGGTACTCGGCGAGCCCCGAGGGTCCCAGTTCGCGCCCGAAGCCGGACTGTTTGAAACCGCCCCACTCCGCCTGCGGCACATAGGGGTGGTAGTCGTTGATCCAGACCGTGCCCAGCCGCAGCCGTGCCGCGAGCCGGGCCGCCTTGGCCTCGTCGCTCGTCCACACGGCGCCGGCGAGCCCGTAGATCGTGTCGTTGGCCAGGCGCACCGCCTCGTCCTCGGTCGTGAAGCGTTCCACGGTCAGCACCGGCCCGAAGGACTCCTCCTGGACCACCGCCATCCCCGCGGCGCACTCGTCCAGCACGGTGGGCGGATAGTAGAAGCCCTCGTCGAGGCCCGGCCCGGACGGACGCGCGCCGCCGCAGCGCAGCACCGCACCCTCCTCCAGCCCCTTGGCGACATAGGCCTCGACCTTCTCCCGGTGCGCCGCCGAGATCAGTGGCCCGGTCTGCGCCCGTTCGTCGAACGGGCCCCCGAGCCGGATCGCCGAGGCCCGCCGTACGACCTCGTCGACGAACCGGTCGTGCAGCGAGTCCTCCACCAGCAGGCGCGCTCCCGCGGAGCAGACCTGACCGGAGTGCAGGAACACGGCCGTCAGCGCCATGTCGACGGCCGTCTCGAAGTCGGCGTCGGCGAAGACGATGTTGGGGTTCTTGCCGCCGAGTTCGAGCGCGACCTTCTTCACCGTCCCGGACGCGGCCGCCATCAGGCGGCGGCCGGTCTGCAGGCCGCCGGTGAAGGAGACCAGGTCCACGTCCGGGTGGTCGCCGAGCGGCGCGCCCGCCTCCGGACCGGCGCCGAGGACCAGGTTCCCGGCCCCCGGCGGCAGCCCGGCCTCCGCCAGCAGCCGCAGCAGGTGGATCGCGGTGTGCGGGCTCAGCTCGCTGGGCTTGAGCACGAAGGTGTTGCCGGCCGCCAGGGCCGGTGCGACCTTCCAGGCGGTCTGCAGCAGCGGGTAGTTCCAGGGGGTGATGAGCGCGCAGACGCCGACCGGTTCGTACACGACCCGGCTGTCCACGCCCGCGGTCCCCGTGTCGACGACCCGTCCGGTCTCGCTCGCGACCAGCCGCCCGAAGTAGCGGAAGCAGTTCGCGATGTCGTCGATGTCGTACTCGCTCTCGACGAGCCGCTTGCCGGTGTCCAGGGACTCGGCCCGGGCGAGCGCGTCCTTGTCGCGTACGAGCAGGTCGGCGACCCGCAGCAGCAGGTCGCCGCGTTCGTTGGGGGAGGTGCGCGGCCAGGGGCCCTCGTTGAAGGCGCGGCGGGCGGCGGCGATCGCCTCCACGGTGTCCTTGCCGCCCGCCTCGTCCACGACACCGACCAGGGAGCCGTCGGCCGGACAGCGGATCTCGCGGGTGCGTTCGTCGACCGCCCCCCGCCACTCGCCGTCAATGAACAGATCCGGCATGACCGCCTCCCAGCTTTCCGAGGACCCACTCGTGGAAGATCCCTATGTGGTGCTCGTTGGGCACCAGCACACCACCGTTGCGGTACGCCCGCGACGTCATGGCGGGCTGCGTTCGTTCACAGGCCTCGAAGTCCTGCTCGTTCACCCGGTGGAACAGTTCCACCGACTTCGACACGTCGGCCCCCGACTCGACGACCTCCGGCGCGTACAGCCAGTCGCACTCCACCACGGTGCGGTCCTCGGCCATCGGGAACATGCGGTGCAGTATCACGTGGTCCGGTACGAGGTTGACGAACACCGTCGGCTTCACCGTGATCGCGTAGTAGCGGCGGTCCTGGTCGGCGGAGAGGGCGGGCAGCGTGGCGAAGCCCTCGCTGCCGTCGACGGTGAACCCCCTGACCTCCTCGCCGAACTCGGCGCCGTGGCCCACGTAGTACTGGGCCGCGTAGCCGTCCGCGAACTCGGGTAGGACGTCGGTGAGTTCGGGGTGGATCGTCGCGCAGTGGTAGCACTCCATGAAGTTCTCGACGATCAGCTTCCAGTTCGCCTTCACGTCGTAGACGATCCGCCTGCCGAGCGCGAGGTTCTCGGTGCCGTAGTGCTCGATCGCGGCCACGTCGCCGAGCCGTTCGACGGCGGCGCCGAGCACCGACTCCTCGAAGGAGGGCGGCTCGTCGGCCAGGCACACCCAGGCGTAGCCGAGCCACTCGCGCAGGGCCACCTTGACCAGGCCGTACTCGACCCGGTCGACGTCCGGCATCCTGATCAGGTTGGGCGCGGCGACCAGCTTGCCCTCCAGGTCGTACGTCCACGCGTGGTAAGGGCATTGGAGCGTGCGCCGGACCTCGCCGGACTCCTCCGTGCACAGCCGGGCCCCGCGATGGCGGCAGATGTTGAGGAAGGCGCGCAGTTCACCGGTGCGGGTCCGGGTGATGATCACGTTCTCGCGGCCCACCTGGACGGTACGGAAGGCGCCGGGTTTGGCGAGGTCGGCGCTGCGGACGGCGCAGAACCACATCGACTCGAAGACGTGCTCCTGTTCCTGACGGAAGAGTTCCGGGTCGGTGTAGTAGTGCCCCGGGAGGGTGGCGATCAGGCTGGGGGAGGTCGGGGTCGTCGTCACGGAGGTGCTCCTCAGGCGGGCGCGGCGGCGAGGCGGGCGGGGTCGAACAGGCCGACGGGGTGGCCGGTGGTGCCGGTCAGGGCCAGGTCGGCGAGGATCTCGCCGACGACGGGCACGAACTTGAAGCCGTGCCCGGAGAACCCGCAGGCGACGGTGACCGAGTCGGGGTGGGCCGGGTGGCGGGCGATCACGAAGTGTTCGTCGGGGGTGTTGGAGTACATGCAGGTGGCGGCCTTGAGGAAGGTTCCGGGAAGGTCGGGGACGCAACCGGACATGTGGTCCGCCATCGCCCGGATCTCCTCCTCGTGGACCGTCCGGTCGATGGTCTCGGGCGTGGTCACCTCACCCTTGCGGAAGAACGCGACCTTGGCGCCGAGTTCCGGCCCGTCGATGGCGGGGAAGCCGTAGACCTGGACGCCGGCCGCGTCCTCCCAGATGTAGATGGGGTGGTTTTCGGGCACGAAGCGCCGGGTGCCGCCGGCCGGCTGGAACCAGTACATGACCTGCCGCTCGATGGTGAAGGGCACGCCGAGATCCGTCAGCAGCTGCGGCGCCCACGCCCCTGGGCAGATGACGAGCCGGCTCGCCGTGTAGGTGTTCTCCGCTGTGTGGACACGCACCCCGTCCCGGTAGGGCTCCCAGCGGGTCATCGGCTCCTCGAAGTGCAGGTCGGCGCCCTGCCGGGTGGCCAGCTGGAGGTGCGCGGCGACGGTGTTCTCGGGGCGCAGCAGACCGGCCTTCTTCTCGAACAGCGCCACCTCGTCGTCCTTCGGCGTGAGCGTCGGGAACCGGCGGCGGATCTCCCGGGCGTCCAGCATCTCGTGGGGCAGGTCCCATCGTTGGGCGGAGAGCAGGGAGCCGGAGACGGTCCGCGAGTCGGGCGGCCCGACCATCACGCCGCCGGGCAGGATCGCGATCTCGCGGCCGGTGGCCCGCTCCAGGTCCTCGTACAGCTCGTAGGCGCGCAGCAGCAGCGGTACGTACGCCGGGTCCTCGAAGTACGACTGCCGGGTGATCCGGGAACCGCCGTGACTGGAGCCCCTGTTGTGCACCGGGCCGAACTTTTCCAGGCCCAGCACACGGACACCGCGGGCGGACAGGTGGTGGGCGGCGGCGCTGCCCATGCCGCCGAGACCGATGACGATCACGTCGTAAGTGGGTGACACGTGGGCCTCCTAGGTCGCGCCCGGCAGGGGCGCGGGAACCGCGCCACCAGCCGATGACGGCCGGCGGGTTATGGACTGTTGCTTCCGGCTGATCCGAACGAGAGGCGCTAGCGGCGGATGCGGGTCATCTTCGGGTCGAAGAGCGGCTCTTCGGCGACCGTCGCGGGGACCTTCTCGCCGAAGTACTCGATGTGCACCCCCGTGCCGGTCGTCAGCCCGGCCGGCAGCCAGGCGTAGGCGACGCAGCGGCCGAGCGTGTAGCCGTACGAGGCGCTGGTCACGTAGCCGGCGGGGGCGCCGTCCACATACACCGGCTCCTTGCCGAGGACCACGGCGGCGGGTTCGTCGAGGAGGAGGGGGGTGAGCCTGCGGGTCACCGGGGCGTCCTCGAGAGCGGCGCGGCCCAGGAACTCCTTGTCCGTGCGGACCGCGAATCCGATGCCCGCCTCGTAGGGGTTGTGCTCGTCGGTCATGTCGACGCCCCAGGCGCGGTAGCCCTTCTCCAGGCGCAGGGAGTTGAAGGCCGAGCGGCCGGCCGCGACCACGCCGAGGTCCGAGCCGGCTTCCCAGAGCGTGTCCCAGAGGCGCAGGCCCAGGTCGGCCGTGGTGTAGAGCTCCCAGCCGAGCTCGCCGACGTACGACAGACGCATGGCGGTGACCGGGACGTGCCCGAGGTGGGTCTGCTTCGCGCGGAAGTAGCCGAAGCCCTCGTGTGAGAAGTCGTCACGGGTGAGCGGCTGGACCAGGTCGCGGGCCAGCGGACCCCAGACGCCGATGCAGCAGGTGCCCGAGGTGATGTCCCTGATCTGCACTCCCTCCGGTGCGTGCCGGGTGAGCCAGTCGAGGTCGGCCGGGGAGTTCGCGCCCACCTGGAAGCGGTCGGGGGCGAGGCGGGCCACGGTGAGGTCGGAACGGACGCCGCCCGTCTCGTCGAGCAGCAGGGTGTAGGTGACGGCGCCGGGCTTCTTGCGGAGGTTGTTGGTCGTCATGCGGGACAGGAAGTCGAGGGCGCCGGGGCCGGTGACCTCGAGACGCCGCAGGGGGGTCATGTCGTACAGGGCCACCTTCTCGCGGGTGGCCTTCGCCTCCGCGGCCGCGATGGGCGACCAGTAGCGGGCGGACCAGGCGTCGCGCTCGGGCAGCGGGTCCATGGCGTCGACGAGGGGAGCGTTGGCCTCGTACCAGTGCGGCCGCTCCCAGCCGCCGCCCTCGAGGAAACGCGCGCCGAGCTGCTGCTGGCGGGCGTAGAAGGGGCTGACGCGGAGGGGGCGGGGCTGCTCCATCGGCTGGAGCGGGTGCAGAACGTCGTACACCTCCACGAACTGCTGTGAACCGCGTTCACGGACGAACGACGGTGAACGCTGCGCATCCTCGAAGCGCGTGAGGTCGCACTCGTGCAGGTCGAGGGACGGGCGCCCGTCGACCATCCACTCGGCGACGGCCTTGGCGACACCCGCGGAGTGGGTGACCCAGACGGCCTCGGCCAGCCAGAAGCCGCGCAGCTGTCGCGTCTCGCCGAGGACCGGCATGCCGTCCGGGGTGAAGGAGAAGACGCCGTTGAAGCCCTCCTCGACCTCCGTCTCGCGCAGGGCCGGGATCAGCCGGCGGCAGTCGTCCCAGCTCGGGGCCCAGTCCTCCGTGGTGAAGGGGAACGAGGACGGCATGTCCATGTTCCGGGCGCGGGCCTCGTCGTAGGGCAGGATCGCGAACGGGTCGACGGGCAGGGGGCGATGGGCGTAGGAGCCGATGCCGATGCGGTCGGTGTGCTCGCGGAAGTAGAGGTCGCGGTCCTGGAAGCGGAGGATGGGCCTGGTGGCCTCCGCCTCGTGGTCCTGGAGGTCGGCGAGCGGCCTCGTCCTCGCGTACTGGTGCGCGAGCGGTTGCAGGGGGACGTCGACACCGGCCATGCGGCCGATGACCGGGCCCCAGAAGCCGGCCGCGGAGACCACGTGGTCGGCCGGGAAGACGCCCTGGTCGGTGACGACCGCGGTGACGCGGCCGTTCTCCTTCTCGATGCCGGTGACCGTGTGGCGGTCCAGGAAGAGGGCGCCCCTCCCGGAGGCCCGTTCCAGCTGGGCACGGGCCGCGAGCAGGGCGCGGGCCAGGCCGTCGTCGGGGGTGTGGAAGCCGCCGAGGACCACCGACTCGTCGATGAGCGGCCACAGTTCCTTGCAGCGGGCGGGGCTGACGACCTCACCGCGGATGCCCCAGGCGGCGGCGTAACCGGCCTTGCGGTGCAGATCGGTGAGGCGTTCCTGGGTGGTGGCGAGCTCCAGGCCGCCGACCTGGTTGAAGCACGGGATGCCGTCGGCGCGCAGGGAGGCGAACTTCTCGACCGTGTACCGGGCGAGTGCCGTGAGCGTCCTGGAGGGGCTGGTCTGGAAGACGAGACCGGGCGCGTGCGAGGTGGAGCCGCCCGGGGCGGGCAGCGGGCCCTGTTCGAGGACGGTGACGTCGGTCCAGCCGCGGGCGGTCAGCTCGTCGGCGAGGGAGCAGCCGACTATGCCGGCGCCGATGATGACGACCTGCGGACCGTTCGGGCGGGTTTCGGGCGTGCTGGACATGCCCCTCCTTGCCGGGGTGGGGAGCGAACGCGCTGGGGGAGTGCTCAGAGGGCGGGGACGTGGGGCCGTTCGTCGGCGATCGTCGTGTCCCTGCCGTGTCCGGTGCGCACGACCGTGTCCCCGGGCAGGGTGAGCAGTCGGTCGCGGATGGACGTCTCGATGGTGGGACGGTCGGAGTAGGAGCGGCCGGTCGCGCCCGGGCCGCCGTGGAAGAGGGTGTCGCCGGTGAAGACCGTGTTCAGGAACGGGGCGTGGAGCGAGCAACTGCCCCAGGTGTGACCCGGATTGTGGATGACGTGGAGCTCGATCCCGGCGACCGTGAGGATCCGGCCGTCGGTCAGTTCCCCGTCCGGCTTTCGGGTGGGGTGGGTGTGCGACCACAGCTCGTTGTCGTTGGCGTGCAGGAGGACGGGGGCGCCGGTCAGGCGGGAGAGTTCGGGCGCCGCGTCGATGTGGTCGTCGTGCCCGTGGGTGCAGGCGATCGCGGTGACGTGCCGTCCTGCGATCGCGTCGTGGATCGTGCGGGCGTCGTGCGCGGCGTCGATGACCAGCACCTCCTCGTCGTCGCCGACGAGCCAGACGTTGTTGTCCACGTCGAAGGTCTCGCCGTCGAGGCTGAAGGTGCCGGAGGTGACGACCTGGTCGACCCGTACGGCTCCCCGGGCGCTCACAGGACCACCACCGAGCGCAGCACCTCACCCCGGTGCATCTTGGCGAAAGCCTCCTCGACCTGGTCGAGGGCGATCGTCTCGGTCACGAACGCGTTGAGGTCCAGCAGTCCGTACAGGTACTGGTCGATCAGGTACGGGAAGTCCCGGCTCGGCAGGCAGTCTCCGTACCAGCTCGCCTTGATGGCGCCGCCGCGCGAGAACACGTCGATCAGCGGGAGCTCGACCTTCATCTCGGGGGAGGGGACGCCGACCTGGACGAGCGTGCCCGCGTGGTCGCGCATGGCGAAGGCCTGCAGGAACGTCTCCGGCCTGCCCACCGCGTCGATCGCGATGTCGACACCGAAACCGTCGGTGAGGGCGCGGACGGCCTCGATCGGATCGGTGCCCCGGGAGTTGACGGTGTGCGTGGCGCCGAACTTCTCGGCCTGGTCGAGTTTCTTGTCGTCGATGTCGATGGCGATGACCTTCATGGCGCCGTTCAGGCAGGCACCCGCGATGGCCGCGTTGCCGACGCCGCCGCAGCCGATGACGGCGACCGAGTCGCCGCGGCCCACGTTGCCGGTGTTCACGGCGGCGCCGTAGCCGGCCATCACGCCGCAGCCGATGAGACCGGCGGCCTCGGGGCGGGCGGCCGGGTCGATCTTCACGGCCTGACCGGCCGCGACCAGCGTCTTCTCGGCGAACGCGCCGATACCGAGGGCGTTGGTGAGCGGGGTGCCGTCGAGCAGGGTCATCGGCTGGGTGGCGTTGCGGGAGTCGAAGCAGTACCAGGGGCGGCCGCGGCGACAGGAGCGACACGAACCGCAGGGCGCGCGCCAGGCGAGGACCACGTAGTCGCCGGGCTCCAGGTCGGTGACGCCGTCGCCGACCGCCTCGATCGTGCCCGCCGCCTCATGGCCGAGGAGGAACGGGAAGTCGTCCGTGATCGCGCCCTCCCGGTAGTGCAGGTCCGTGTGGCAGACCCCGCAGGCCTGAACGGTGACGAGCACCTCTCCGGGCCCCGGGTCGGGAACGACGATCGTCTGCACCTCGACGGGTGCGCCCTTCTTGACAGCGACTACGGCACGGACCTCGTGTGGCACGACAAGCTCCTCTGCTGTTGCGCAATGCACGATGGGTTGCGCGATGAGGAACATACTGAGAACGGGATCGAGCGGCCGTCAAGAGGTGCGAGTTAACCCTTGGCAAAAGGAACGGGACGGACGAAACCTGCCGGACACACGACGGCGCGGGACCAGGAGGGTTCCCGGTCCCGCGCCGCGGCCGCGCGACGGATCGTGTCCGCCCGGAGGTCCGTCAGAAGCCGTAGCCCATCCGCCGCGACAGTTCGGCCCCGGCCGCCACCGTGCGCTTGGCCACCTCCGGCAGCCGGTCGCCGTTGAGGCGGTACACCGGCCCCGAGACGCTGATCGCGGCGATGACCTTGCCGTCGTGCGCCCGGATCGGGGTGGCCACCGCGGCCAGTCCCAGTTCCAGCTCCTCGATGGTGAGGCCGTAGCCCTGCTCCACCACCGCCTCCAGTTCGCCGCGCAGCACCGACGCGCCGGTGATGGTGCGCTCCGTGAAGCGGGGCAGGGCGCGGGCCAGCAGGCCCTCGCGCAGGGTGGGCGGCATGTGCGCGAGCAGCACCTTGCCGCTGGAGGTGGCGTGCAGCGGAGTACGTCTGCCCAGCCAGTTCTGCGCGGTCACCGAGGCGGTGCCGCGGGCCTGCATGATGTTGACCGCCGCGTCGTCGTCCAGGACCGCGATGTTGACCGTCTCGCCCAGCTCGTCGGCGAGTTCCCGGCAGACCGGGACACCCTCCTGCGAGATGTCCAGGCGCACCGCGGCCGCTCCCGCCAGGCGCAGGACGCCGGCCCCCAGGTAGTACTTGCCGCGGTCCTTGGCCTGGGCCACCAGACCGCGGTTCTCCAGAACGCCCAGCAGGCGGAACGCGGTGGACTTGTGCACGTCCAGCTCGTCGGCGATCTCCGTGACACCCGCCTCGCCGTGCCGGGCCAGGATCTCCAGCACGCTCACGGCACGGTCCACCGACTGCACGGCGCTCGCCGCGCCCCGGCCGTTGTGCTGCGCCGCGGTCCCGGGCTTCTCCGGCTTCCCGGACCCCTTCGGCTCCGCCGGCTCCACGGCCTGCTCCTCACCACGGTCGGACTGCTTCTGTGTGCGGGTCATGGCTCGACTCTCACCACCTGTCGGCCCGGTTTGGGCCGCATCTGCGGGAAACCCTTGACGCGACGGTCGTCCCGCCCGGATTCTGTTGCGCATAGCGCTTGCTCATGCGCCATACGAAACATCATGTTACCGAAGGGTCCGGCTCCGGGAAGGGCTGCGAAGCCCCGAACAGGACCGGACGTCCGGACCAACGGCGGTCCGATACTCCCTGAACGACCCTGACTGCTTGGACCGAGTCGGTTCCGGACCGCGCGTGCCGGACCGAGAGGGGGGCCCATGATTCCCGTCTGCCGCCTCGAAGACCTCCCCGAGGGTGAGTCCGTCCGTCTGGAGACGACGCCACCCGTCGCCGTGTTCCGGACCGACGACGGCGAGTTGTACGCCATCGACGACACCTGCACCCATCAGGACGCCTCTCTCTCCGAGGGGTGGCTGGAGGGCTGTCTGGTCGAATGCCCGCTGCACGCCGCCTCATTCGACCTTCGCACGGGCCGGCCCACCTGCCTTCCGGCCCGCCGCGCCGTCCGCACCCATCGCGTCACCGTCGAGGACGGCGTCGTCCACGTCCACCTCGACGCGCAGGAGGGGACCGCCGCATGAACGCCCCGAACGTGTGGCGCACGACGGCCCGCCGGTCCGCCTGCCCGGGGCGAGCGGCCGGTGCGGCCCGTCCCAGCCCCGTGACACGCATCGCCGCGGAGCCGACCCGCACGGCGGGCGGGCTCCGCACCGCGCGCGTGGCCCGACGGGTTCGTACGGAGGGCACGGAGGGGGCCGCGTCCACGGCATGCGCCGCCTGCACGGGATGCGTCGCCTGCACGGCGTGCGTCGCCTGCACGGCGTGCGTCGCCCGCGCAGCAAGCGCCGCACCGACGGCGACGTCCGCCCCCACGCCGACCCCCGAGAGGAGCCGTTCCGCATGAGGACCGTGACCGTCGTCGGCGCCTCACTCTCCGGTCTCTACGCCGCCCGGGAACTGCGAGCCCAGGGCTTCGACGGACGACTGGTGATCGTCGGCGACGAAGCGCACCGCCCCTATGACCGCCCTCCCCTCTCCAAGGACTTCCTCACCGGCCGCGCGGACGAGGACCACCTCGCCCTGGCCGACGCCGACGAGATCGCCGAACTCGACGCCGAGTGGCGCCTCGGCGTGCGGGCGCGCGGCCTCGACTCCCGGGGCCGCACCGTGCTGCTGGACAACGGCCGCACCGTCTCGACCGACGGAGTCGTCATCGCCACCGGTGCCTCGGCCCGCCGCCTCCCGGGTGCCGGACTCTCCGGAGTGCACACCCTGCGCACCCTCGACGACGCCCGAACCCTGCGCGACGAACTGGGCCGGGGACCACGTCAGGTCGTCGTCATCGGCGGCGGTTTCATCGGCGCCGAAACCGCCTCGTCCTGCGCCGCCCTCGGGCACACCGTCACCGTTGTCGAGGCGGCCGCGCTGCCTCTGGCGCCTCAACTCGGCGCCGAGATGGCCACCGTGTGCGCCGCCCTGCACCGCCGCGGCGGAGCGGAGCTGGTCACGGGTACCGGAGTGGCGGGGTTGCGCGGCACGGACGCCGTCACAGGGGTGGGACTCGCCGACGGCCGCCTGCTGCCCGCCGACATCGTGATCGTCGGTATCGGCGCCACCCCCAACACCGCCTGGCTGGCCGGTTCGACACTCGCCCTGCAGGACGGCGTCCTGTGCGACGACGGCTGCATGACGGCCCTGCCGCAGGTGGTCGCGGTCGGCGACGTCGCCCGAGTGGGCGGCCACCGGGCCGAGCACTGGACCTCCGCGACGGAACAACCCCGGGTCGCCGTGACCAACCTGCTCGCGGGCCGCCCCCTGGAGACCGCGCGGTCGCTGCCGTACTTCTGGTCGGACCAGTACGGGGCGCGCATCCAGTTCGCCGGCCGGCGCCGGCCCGGGGACACCGTGCGCATCGCCGAGGGCGAGCTGTCCGAGGGGGCGCCCGCCGAAGACGGCTTCCTCGCTGTCTACGAGCGGGACGGACGGACGACCGCCGTACTCGCCGTGAACCGCCCCCGCCCGTTCATGCGCACCCGGCGCGAACTCGCGCGGCAGGAGAGCCGGGTGCAGCCTGCCGCACTCTGAAACGGCGGCCGAGGGCCGGCTCCACGCGGGACCGGACCTCGGCCGAGAGCCGTTGCCGTGGCATCGGGCTTCCGGAGGTCGCCGGCCCTCAGGAGTGCGACAGCTGCCCCGCGCCGCCCTGCCGCCGTATCCGCTCCTGGGCCCGCTCCGTCGTACGCGTCTGCCGCCTGACCTTGCGCCGCTCGCGGCGCAGGGCCCGCGCGGTGCTGCTCGGCGCCGACACCACGCCGTTGCGCTGGTTCCAGACCTGACGTGTGACCCAGACGTCGAGAGCTGCCCAGGTGGCCACCACGGTGCTGGCCACACCGCTGAGCACCATCGGGAACGCCAGCCACGAGCCGGCCATGGTGCACAGGAAGGCCACCATCGCCTGAATCAGCGTCACGGCGATGACGAGTACCGCCCGCACCGCCGCCGTGCGCACCGGGTCCGGCATCCGACGCCGCCGCGCCGGCTCGTCGACCCACAACGGCCGGGATGACGGCGGCTCATACACGGTGTCGTACGCGCCGGCCGCCGCACTCGTGCGCGGCGCCCTCACTCGTCCCTCGGTCCCCGGGGTGTCCTCGTGGCGCGCCGCCCCGTCGGCCGTATCCGCTCCGAGCCGGTGCCCGCCCGTCGCCGTACGCCCGGCCGCTGGAATGTCGCGATCCGGTGCCCCAGGACCCCGCCGCACAGTCAACTGTGCCGTCATGCCGCCTTCGGGCGCCTCGCGCCGCTCCGCCGTGCCCATCAACGTGTCACTCCCCACCGCCTGCAGACCCTCGCCCCGGTGTCCGAAGAACCGGCTTCACAGTGGCTGCCCGGCTTGCGCTGTTTTACGCTGCCCCGGATGCGAGATGCGGCTCCTGTGGCCGATTCCGCCCCCAACTCCCACAAGAAAGACGAACGAAGCGTCTTCAAGATTCCCGCTGAGCGAAGAATTCCGGCCAACTGCCCAGACAGGGCGTTCGCATTCGATCCGGGGGCCGCCGTGGGCTCACAGGGGACAATCTCCCCCAATGAGCGGACAACTCGCCATGTCTCGTCCCGGGTGCGGAAGTTCAGGTTCCGGACGGGTCTTCGAGTTACCTGTGCGGCAGTAGTAGGCTCGCGCCGTTTGTTGACGTAAATGTGTGCCCCCTGACTGGGGGTCGAGCTGGGGGAGGCCATGCGCTTTCGCGGGAAGTCGATCCGCCGGAAGATCGTGGCGCTGCTTCTCGTGCCGCTGGTGTCCCTCGCCGCGATCTGGGGCTTCGCCACGGTACTGACAGGCCGGGAAGTGGCCCAGCTGTTCCAGATGTCCTCCGTCGTCGAGAAGATCGGCTACCCCGCCGAGGACGCCGTCCGCGGCCTGCAGCAGGAACGCCGCCAGACCCTCGTCTACCTGGCCGATCCCCGGGCCTCGGACGCGCTGTCCGCACTCCGCACCACGCGCGGCCTCACCGACGCGGCGGTGACCAAGTTCCGCGACAACACGAAGAACTCCGACGTCCGCGACGGACTCGACGAGGACGACGCCGAACGCCTCACCACCGTCCTCGACGCCTTCGACGGCATCGACTCGCTGCGCCGCGGCGTCGAGGAGGGCACGCTCCCCCGACAGCAGGCCCTCACCCTCTACAACCGGCTCGTGGACCCCGTCTACGCCCTGCTGGCGTCGCTCGACGGCGTCGACAGCGTCGAGATGGACAAGCAGGCCCGCGCCCTCGTCAACGTGACCCGCGCCCGCGAACTGCTCTCCCGCGAGGACGCGCTGCTCGGCTCCTCCCTGGTGGTCGGGAAACTCTCCGGCGACGAGATCCGCGACCTCTCCGACCTCGTCGCCCAGCGCACCCTGCTGTACGACATCAGCCTGCCGGTCCTGCCCCCGTCCGAGCGTGAGCGCTACCAGCACTTCTGGAAGAACGCCTCCACCGCCCCCCTGCGGTCGGCCGAGGAGGACGTCATCGCCTCGGAGCCCGGCAGCGCCGCCGGCACCGTGAGCGCCAAGAACTGGGACGCCGCCGCCGGAAACGTGCTCGACGAGCTCGCCACCCTCGACGACGAGGCGGGTGACCGCTACCAGGACCGGGTCCAGCCGACGGCGATGGGCGTCATCGTCAAGGCGTCCGTCGTCGGCGTTCTCGGGCTGCTCGCGGTGATCTTCTCGCTCGTCCTGTCCGTACGCATCGGCCGCGGCCTCATCCGTGACCTGCGGAAGCTGCGCCTGGAGGCGCACGAGGCGTCCGGCGTGCGCCTGCCCAGCGTGATGCGCCGCCTGTCCGCGGGCGAACAGGTCGACGTGGAGACCGAGGTGCCGCGCCTGGAGTACGACAGGAACGAGATGGGCGAGGTCGGCCAGGCCCTCAACACACTGCAGCGGGCCGCCGTCGAAGCCGCCGTCAAGCAGGCCGAACTCCGCGCCGGCGTCTCCGAGGTCTTCGTGAACCTCGCTCGCCGCAGCCAGGTCCTGCTGCACAAGCAGCTCACCCTGCTCGACACCATGGAGCGCAGGACCGAGGACACCGACGAACTCGCCGACCTGTTCCGCCTCGACCACCTCACCACCCGTATGCGCCGGCACGCCGAGGGCCTGGTGATCCTCTCCGGGGCCGCCCCCTCCCGGCAGTGGCGCAAGCCCGTCCAGCTCATGGACGTCGTACGGGCCGCCGTGGCCGAGGTGGAGGACTACGAACGCATCGAGGTCCGCAGGCTGCCCCGGGTCGCCGTCACCGGCCCGGCCGTCGCCGACCTCACCCACCTGGTGGCCGAACTCCTGGAGAACGCCACCGTGTTCTCCCCGCCGCACACCGCCGTCCAGGTGATCGGCGAACGGGTCGCCAACGGTTTCACCCTGGAGATCCACGACCGCGGCCTCGGCATGGCGGCCGACGCCCTGCTGGACGCCAACCTCCGGCTCGCCGAGACACCCGAGTTCGAGCTGTCCGACACCGACCGGCTCGGCCTGTTCGTCGTCAGCCGGCTCGCCCAGCGACAGAACGTCCGGGTCTCGCTGCAGCCGTCCCCGTACGGCGGTACGACGGCCGTCGTCTTCATCCCCGACGCGCTCCTGACGGACGACGTCCCGGACACCAACGGCATCGGCTTCCGCCTCGACCGGCCCCAGCCCTCGAAGGAAGCCGAACTGGAGACGGCGCACCGGACCTCGCTCACCAAGGTGCCCGCACAGCTGCCCGGCCTGCCCGCCTCGCTCCTGGGCGGTCCGGTGGAGCTGGAGGCACCCGTCGACCTGGACGCCATCGAGGAGTTCCCGGGCGCGCTCGACGACGAGGACAGCGAACGCGGTGGGCTCTTCCGCCCGCGCCGCACGCTCCTCGGCGCCGACGACGAGACGCCGGGCCGGCTCGGCGAGCCGCTGCACGAGGTCCCCGACGCCCATGGCGGACCGGACCCGGCCGGTTCGGACGACCGCCTGGGCGCCGCCGTGTCGCTGCCGCGCCGTCGGACACCCAAGCTGGTCAGCTCCCACGGACGCCCGGTCAGCGAGCCGCGGTCGCGCCGGGAGGAGCCGGAGGAGCCCTCGACGGATCCGACCTGGCCGCGGCCGCCCGGCCCGCTGCCGTCCCGCCGCCGCGGTGCTGCGCCGCTGCGCCGCGGCACCGGACTGGCCGACCGCACCGACGAGTTCACGGGCGCGCCGGCCGCCGCCGACCGGGACCTCGACGAGAGCCCGGAGGCCCCCGCGCTCCCCAGGCGCACCCGCCGCGCCGAGATCGCGTCGAGCGGCGCCACCGACCCCGCCCCGACCTCGGCCCGCACCGGTGGCTCCGGCCTCACCGAGAGCCCCGGCCTCGACGGAGGCCTCGGCTCCACGCGGGGCCCGGGCGCCACCGGCTCCGTGCAGGACGCCGGCTCCGGTACGGCGGCCCTGCCCCGCCGCGTGCGACAGGCCAGCCTTGCCCCGCAGCTGAAGAACAGCACCGAGCGGCGCCCTCAGGCCGCTTCGGAGCCGGCCGACCGGGACGCCGACGAGGTACGCAGCCGTATGGCCTCGCTCCAGCGCGGCTGGCAGCGCGGCCGTGAGGAGAACGCCGAGGGCGACGACGCCCACAGCGGCGCGGCACCACAACGAACGACAAAGGGGGACGGTCGATGACCGCACCGAAGCCGACCGACCGGACCACGACCAGCCAGTCCGGCGAACTCAACTGGCTGCTGGACGACCTGGTCGACCGCGTCGCGAGCATCCGCAAGGCCGTCGTGCTCTCCGGCGACGGACTGGCCACCGGGGTGTCCAAGGACCTGTCCCGCGAGGACGGCGAGCACCTGGCGGCCGTCGCCTCCGGGTTCCACAGCCTCGCCAAGGGCGTGGGCCGCCACTTCGAGGCGGGCAGCGTCCGCCAGACGGTCGTCGAGCTGGACGAGGCCTTCCTGTTCGTGACCGCGGCGGGCGACGGCAGTTGCCTCGCCGTTCTCTCGGACGCCGACTCCGACGTCGGCCAGGTCGCCTACGAGATGACGCTCCTCGTCAAGCGCGTCGGTGTGCATCTGGGCGCCGTGCCGCGCACCGATCTGCCCTCGGGCGGGTAGTGGGATGGCATGAGCGCAGACGGTCAGGGAAGAAGCCACTGGTTCGACGACGAAGCCGGTCCGGTCGTCCGTCCGTACGCCATGACGCGCGGCCGCACCACCAGCGCGGGCCAACACCGCCTCGACCTCATCGCGTTGGTCGTCACGGAGGTCGAGGCGGACGATCCGGAAGCCGACCACTCACTGTCCCCGGAACACGTGGACATCGTCGAACTTTGCCGTGACAGCCCGCAGTCGGTCGCCGAACTCGCCGCCGAACTCGATCTGCCCGTCGGAGTCGTCCGGGTTCTCGTCGGGGACCTGGTGCACGGGGAGTTCGTCCACGTGAACCGGCCCGTACCCCCGGCCGAACTCCCCGACGAAAGCATTCTGCGCGATGTCATCAGCGGCCTCCGGGCGCTGTGAGCGGCGCGGAAGCGGGGGACCGACGTGACGCGTCGTCAGTTCCGGGCCGACCGAGGCGCCCCCTGCGCCGACCGCGCCGCGCGTCGACCGCCCGAACCGCCACCACACTGTCGTCCACCGCGGCGAACTTCCCGTCGAGACCCCGGCGGCGGAGGCCACGGACCGTCGTCGCCCGACCCTTACCAAGCAGGAGAAGAGATCGATGATCTTCGGGCGCTCTGAGCGCGGCAAACCCCCGGTCGAGCCCGTCACGCTGAAGATTCTGGTCGCCGGCGGCTTCGGCGTGGGCAAGACCACGCTCGTCGGCGCGGTCAGCGAGATCAAGCCGCTGCGCACCGAGGAGTTCCTCACCGAGGCCGGCCGCCCGGTCGACGACACGAGCGGGGTGGAGGGCAAGTACACCACCACCGTGGCCATGGACTTCGGCCGCATCACGCTCCGCGAGGACCTGGTGCTGTACCTCTTCGGCACGCCCGGCCAGGATCGTTTCTGGTTCATGTGGGACGAGCTCTCCGAGGGGGCGCTCGGAGCCGTCGTCCTCGCCGACACCCGCCGCCTGGAGGACTGCTTCGCCGCCGTCGACTACTTCGAGCGGCGCGACATCCCCTTCGTCGTCGGCATCAACTGCTTCGAGGGAGCCGCCCGTTACCCGGTGGACGCCGTCCGTCAGGCCCTGGACCTCGACGAGGGCGTACCTCTCCTGCTGTGCGACGCCCGCGACCGCGAGTCCGTCAAGGAGACCCTAGTCGGCGTGGTCCAGCACGCGATGGCCCACGCGGCGACCCGCCGCGAGGCGGTCACCACCTGACCACGGCGGGCCCGCCACCCCTGACCGCACCCGGCCCGCCACTCGACCGCGCCGGGCCCGCCACCTCATCCACGCCCGGCCCGCAGCCTGGCCCGCGCACGAGGCGGCCCGCACCTCGTCCGACGCACAGCCCATGGCCCGCATGATGAAGGTACGGCCCGTACCCCCGCCGACCGGGGTACGGGCCGCGTCCCTCGGCGTCTCGCGTGCGCGCTCGTGCTCCTGCTCACGCGGAGCGTGGCCCACGCGTGCGTGCTCCGAGCCGCGTGACCCACGCGCGCGTGCGTGCCAGGTCCGAGCGTGGCCCTCGCCCGCGTAGGCGCGTGCTCCAAGCCATGACCCACGCGCGCGTGCGCCCCACTCAAGCAGGCCCGACCACCCGCGTACGCCTAGTTCTCGCCCTCCTCCAGCCAGCCGAAGCTCTTCTCGACGGCCTTGCGCCAGTGGCCGTACTCGCGGTCGCGCACCGAGGCCTCCATCGACGGCGTCCACTCGGCGTCCTTCCGCCAATGCGCCTTGAGTTCGTCGAGGTCGTTCCAGACCCCGGTGGCGAGTCCGGCCGCGTACGCGGCGCCGAGGCAGGTGGTCTCGGAGACCCGGGGGCGGATGACGGGCACGCCGAGCACGTCCGCCTGGTGCTGCATGAGGAGGTTGTTCTTGGTCATGCCTCCGTCCACCTTCAGGGTCGTGATCTGGACCCCGGAGTCCTGGAACATGGCGTCGACGACCTCGCGCGTCTGCCAGCTGGTCGCCTCGAGCACCGCGCGCGCGAGGTGTGCCTTGGTGACGTACCGGGTGAGCCCGGTGACGACACCGCGCGCGTCGGAGCGCCAGTACGGCGCGTACAGGCCCGAGAACGCCGGCACGATGTACGCGCCGCCGTTGTCGTCCACGCTCGCCGCCAACGGCTCGATCTCGTCGGCGCTGCGGATGATGCCCAGTTGGTCGCGGAACCACTGCACCAGCGCGCCCGTGATGGCGATCGAGCCTTCCAGGCAGTAGACGGGCGCCTCGCCGCCGATCTTGTAGCCCATGGTCGTGAGCAGGCCGTTCTTCGACGGCACGGGCCGGTTGCCGGTGTTGAGCAGCAGGAAACTGCCGGTGCCGTACGTGTTCTTCGCGGTCCCCACGTCGTAGCAGGCCTGTCCGAACACGGCCGCCTGCTGGTCGCCCAGCGCGGAGGCGACGGGCACCCCGGCGAGCTGGCCGACGGCGGTGCCGTACACCTCGGCGGACGACCTGATCTCGGGCAGCACCGCCTCGGGCACGTTCATCGCGGACAGGATGGACTGGTCCCACTGGAGCGTCTCCAGGTTCATCAGCATGGTGCGCCCGGCGTTGGTCACGTCGGTGACGTGCTGCCCGCCCTCGGTGCCGCCGGTGAGGTTCCAGATCAGCCAGGAGTCGATGGTGCCGAAGGCGATCTCCCCGCGCTCGGCCCGGGCGCGCAGCCCCGGCACGTTGTCCAGCAGCCAGGCCGCCTTGGGGCCCGAGAAGTAGCTGGCCAGCGGCAGACCGGTCTGGTCGCGGAAGCGGTCCTGCCCGTCCGAGCCGCCGAGTTGGTGGCACAGCGCCGCGGTGCGCGTGTCCTGCCACACGATCGCGTTGTGTACGGGTTTGCCCGTGGCGCGGTCCCACAGGACGGTGGTCTCCCGCTGGTTGGTGATGCCCAGCGCGCTGATCTGGTCGGCACGCAGCCCGGCCTTGGCGATCGCCCCGGCGACCACCGCCTGGACCTTGGACCAGATCTCGGTGGCGTCGTGCTCCACCCAGCCGGGCTTGGGAAAGATCTGCCGGTGCTCCCGCTGGTCGACGGCGACGATCGCACCGTTCTGGTCGAAGACGATGCAGCGGCTGGAGGTGGTGCCCTGGTCGATAGCGGCGACGAACTTGTCCGTCATGACGTCCCCTTCGTCGGTTCCTTCAGAAGGCTGCGTTGAAGATGAGTCCGGACAGGGCCCCGCCGATCAGCGGTCCCACCACCGGAATCCACGCGTAACTCCAGTCGGACGTACCTTTGTTGGGAATGGGGAGCAGCGCGTGGACGATGCGCGGGCCCAGGTCACGGGCCGGGTTGATGGCGTATCCGGTGGGGCCGCCGAGCGACAGACCGATGCCGACCACCAGGAACGACACGATCAGGATCGACGTCCCGGACTCACCGAGTCCCTTGGTGAGGCCGAAGGCCAGGATCGGCAGCACCAGCGCCATGGTCGCGATGATCTCGGTGACGAGGTTCGCCACGGGATGGCGGATCGCGGGTGTGGTGGAGAAGATCCCGAGCGTGGGCTGGGCGATCTCCTCCTCGGCGTTGGCCTGGAACTGCGCGAGGTAGACCAGCCAGCACAGGACGGCGCCGAGCATGGCACCGACGAACTGGCCCGCGATGTAGACCGGGACCTTGTCCCAGTCCCCGGTGTCGACGGCGATGCCGATGGTCACCGCCGGGTTGAGGTGCCCCCCGGACAGCGGAGCGGCCGTATAGGCCCCGGCCAGCACACCGAAGCCCCAGCCGAACGTGATGACGATCCAGCCGGCGTCCTTCGCCTTGGAGTAGTTCAGTACGACGGCGGCGACCACGCCGGCGCCGAAGAGGATCAGAATCGCGGTACCGATGACTTCGCCGAGGAATATGTCTCCGTTGCTCATGGCGGCTCCTAGGCCTGGCCAGGGGCAGTCGGCCCCCGGCCTCCGTGCGGGATGCGGTTCCCTTGGCGAACAGCCGAAGGCAGGGAGGGTCCCGCGCCCCGCCCGGCGTCCGTGACGAGCGTGCCGTCGCAGCCGAATCGCCCGTGGGGGAACGGCCCGTGGTTCAGGCGGGGCCCGCGCGGCGTGGTGCCTGGTAACGCCGAGAATGTACGGCGATGTCGACCGACACCCGGAAGTGTTCACCGGCGGCCACGGAGCGTCAAGGTCGCCGACCGCAACGGTTCGAGGCCACCCGCCCCGACCACTCCGCCTGCCCGACCGAGCGGCCCTGCCCGCCGGAACCGACCGCTTCGCCGGCCCGGCCGGGCGGCCCTGCCCGCTCGACCGAGCGTTCTGCCCGCGCGAACCGACTGCTTGGCCGACCCGGCCCAGCGGCCCTGCCGGCCCGAACCGAGCCGCGTTGCCCGCCCGGTTGGGTTGGGCCCTCGGCCGGCCACAACGGTTCGAGGCCACCCGCCCCGACCACTTCGCCTCCCCGACCAAGCGGCCCTGCCCGCCCGACCCGACGGCCTCGCCTCCCCGTCCGAGCGGCCCCCCGCCCGAACCCACGGCCTCGCCTCCCCGACCGAGCGGCCCTCCCCGCCCGAACCGAGGCGCGCTGCCGCCCGGTTGGGCACTCAGCCCGGTTCCGCCACCGCGTATCCCGTCTGGGCGCCGGAAGCCGCCGAGCCCCGCCGCACCTCGTGGCCGGAAAGACCCGCACGGCCCAGGATCCAGCTCGCCCCGCTCAGCGACTTCGCGGCCTTCTTCAGCGGCGCCAGATGTGCGGCGACCTCCCGGTGGTCCGTGACACTGCCCGGCGCGCACAGCACGCTGGCCAGGGACAGCGTCACGGGACGCCCGCCCGCCGACCAGGGCGCGTCCAGTACGGCGGCGGCGAGCGGCTCCAGCGCGTCGGTGTCCGCGAGCACCAGGAAGTCGTCCCCGCCGATGTGCCCCACGCGCGTACGGCCGGACGCCACCTGCTGCAACGCCCGCCCCACCGACCGGATCAACTCGTCGCCCGCCGCGAATCCGGCCTCGTCGTTGACCTGCTTGAAGTGGTCGACATCCAGCCAACTCAGCGCGAACGGCAGCCCGTCGGCGATCCGCCGGTCCACCTCGGCGGTGACGGTGTCCGAACCGGGCAGCCGGGTCAGCGGATTGAGCCCGGCCGCCTCCT
The DNA here is from genome assembly GCF_041435115.1 of Streptomyces sp. NBC_00289. Taxonomy (NCBI): domain Bacteria; kingdom Bacillati; phylum Actinomycetota; class Actinomycetes; order Kitasatosporales; family Streptomycetaceae; genus Streptomyces; species Streptomyces sp. NBC_00289. The sequence goes on from NZ_CP108046.1 coordinate 8,328,919, forward strand.
CGACCCGGCTCTCCGCCAGGGCCCGTACGAGGTCCGCGAGCCGTACGACGCCCACGCACCGCCCGTACCGGTCGACGACGGCCACATCGTCGGACGTACGGCCGCGCCCGCCGACCGCGACGACGTCCAGGACCTCCCACGCGGTGGCGTCGACGCCCACGGTCCGTGGCGCGTCCCCGAGCCTGGCGGCGGGCCGGTCGGCGTACAACGCGTGCCCGTAGCGTCCCGACATCGACAGCAGGAAGCGGGACCGGTGCACCGAACGGACCGGCACGCCGTTCCGGTCCACCAGCAGGATCCCGGACACCTCGGGCGACCCGGTCAGCAACGCCCGCACCTGGGCGGCCGACGCGGTGGCGGGCAACAGCGCGGCGGGCCGGACGAACTCACGCACCGACGGACCCTGACGCGGCGCCGCCGGCACACCGGGGGAGCGGGGCGGAACGTACACGTCCGCTCTCGGCAGCCGTGAGGGCGGCGCGAACAGCTCGCCCTGGGCGAGCTGCGCCCCCGCCGACCGCGCCGCCGCACACTGCGCTTCGCTCTCCACGCCCTCGACGGACAGCAGCGCTCCCAACTGGTCGCACAGCGTCCGCATGGCGCGTACCGCCGCCGGTCGCGTCAGCAGTGAGGCATCGAGTTTCACCAGGTCGGGCGCCATGTCGGTGAGCAGTCGCAGGGGCGCGTCCCCGTCGCCGACGCCGTCCGCACTGATCCGGAAGCCCTGCCCGCGCAACCCGCCCACCGCCTCCAGCAGCGCGTTGTGGGGCACGTGCGTGTACGGCGGACAGACGTCGACCGTCACCTCCCACGGCAGCCGCCCGACCGCGTGCACGGCGTCGCGCAGGGGGGTGAGCCCGCCGAGGTCGGCGAGAGTGCCGGCGAACACGTTGACGTGGAGCGGCAGCAACGTCTCCTGGCGCGCCGCCGCGCGGACCGCCAGGACCGCGAGCCGGCCGTCCAGTTCGGGATCGCGGCGGGCCTCGGCCAGGATGTCGCCGGACTCCGGCCGGGCGAGTATCTCCAGGCCCGCGACCCCGCCTGTCGTCAGGTTGACCACCGGTTGGAAGGCGAAGCGGAGAGTATCCGTCCAGGAGCGCACGGCAGCATGATTGCGCTGCCTGAGCCTGCCCAGGCCCAGTTCACGAGACGTTCACGCAGCATTTCGGCGTGATCACGCAGCGTGGGCGAAAGGGCTTGCGCTCTTCACGCCCGCGCGGTCGCAGGCCTATGCTTCCGGGGCAGGCTCCGCGCCGTCCGGTTCCCGTGGCCGGCCCACCGCTCACCGCACCGCGATCACCGCCGAACCGTGCCCGAACAGTCCCTGGTTCGCGGTGATCCCCACCTGGGCCCCGGCCACCTGCCTCTCACCCGCATCCCCCCTCAGCTGCCAGGTCAGCTCGCAGACCTGGGCGATCGCCTGCGCCGGCACGGCCTCCCCGAAGGAAGCGAGTCCGCCGCTCACGTTGACGGGTATGCGCCCGCCCAGAGCGGTCTCGCCCTCCCGCAGGAGCTTCGCGCCCTCACCCTGTCCGCACAGTCCGAGATCCTCGTACCACTGCAACTCCAGGGCGGTGGAAAGGTCGTAGACCTCGGCGAGGGAGAGGTCCCCGGGCCCGAGGCCGGCCTCCTCGTAGGCAGCCGACGCGATGGACGTCCGGAAGGTCTCCGCGGCGGGCTCGACCGCCACCGCGGAGTCCGTCGCGATGTCCGGCAGGTCCAGCACGGTGCTGGGGTAACGCGGCGTCACCGTGGACACCGCCCGGATCCGCACGGGCCGCGGCGCCCCGTGCCGCCGGGCGAACTCCATGCTGGAGAGCACGAGCGCGGCCCCGCCGTCGGAGGTCGCGCAGATGTCGAGCAACCGCAGCGGATCCGCGACGACGGCGGAGGCGGCGACCTCGTCGGCGGTGACCCGGCTGCGGTAACGGGCGTTCGGGTTCAGCGCCCCCACGGCCGAGTTCTTCACCTTCACCTGCGCGAAGTCCTCCGGCGTGTCCCCGTGCACGGCCATCCGCCGGCGCGCGTACAGCCCGAAGTACGTCGGATTGGTGGCCCCGAGGACCCGGAAGCGCAGCCAGTCCGGGTCCTCGGGCCGGTCTCCGCCAGCGGGCCGGAAGAAGCCCTTTGGTGCCGCGTCCGCGCCCACCACGAGCACCACGTCCGACAGGCCCGAAAGGATCTGCGCCCGTGCGGTGTTGACCGCCTGGGCGCCGGACGCACAGGCCGCGTACACGCTCGCCACACGGGCCCCCTGCCAGCCGAGCGCCCTGGCGAAGGTCGCGCCCGCCACATACCCCGGGTAGCCGCCACGCACGGTGTCGGCCCCCACGATCGAGCCGATGTCCCGCCAGTCCAGCCCGGCGTCGGCGAGCGCCGCGTGGGCCGCCGCGACCCCGTACTCGACGAACCCGCGCCCCCACTTGCCCCACGGATGCATGCCCGCGCCGAGCACCGCGACGTCCTGCCTCATGCCCGCACCCCCGTCGGCCGCCAGTTCCAGGTCGTCTCCGCGCTCGCCGGCAGGACGCCGGAGACGACCTCCACCTCCATTCCGACCGCCAGATCGGCGACGGTGATCCCGGGAGCAGCCTGTCCCAGTACCACCATCCGTTCCGGCTCCAGCTCCACAGCGATCAACGCGTACGGCTCCCACGGAAGTTCCGGGTCCGTCACATAGGGTGACGGTGGGCGGTAGCGGGTGTCCGTGTACGACCAGACGCGCCCGCGGCGGGAGAGGGGGACCTCCAGGAGCTCGCCGCCGGGGCAACCGGGGTTGCGGCAGTGGGCGTCCTCCCGGGGGAAGAAGACCGACGTGCAGGCGGTGCAGCGCGTGCCGAGGAGCTTGAACTCGTCCCCCTCACCGGCGAACCACCTGGCGACAACGGGTGTGCGTGTGCGCGACAAGGTCCCTCCCGACACCAGATCTGACGGAACGTCAGAAGTGTGGCACGGTTGGCCGGAAAGAGGCAGGGCGTCCCGCAGAACCGGACCGGCGGTTCCGGCGTCGTGTTATCGGGAGGGGCGGCCGGGGCCCACGGGGGTGGTTCCGGCCGTCCTTCCGTCGATGCGAGCCGATCGTGACCCGACGGCATCGCATCCCTTCCCCGATGGACCGCGCGCCTGATAGACGCAGGAGACATGACACGACTCTCCCGAGCGGTGCGCGGACTGCTCACCGCGCTCGCCACCCTGCTGGCCGTGACCGTCGCCTCCCCCACCGCCCGGGCGGCGACCGACACCACGGCACCCGCGAACTTCGTGGCGCTGCGAACCGTGGACCCCACCATCCTTCAGGAGATGCGCTACTTCACCTCGCACAACTTCGTCGGCGAGCGCATCGACGGCTACCTGCAGCCCCTCTGCATCCTCACCCGACCCGCCGCCGAGGCCCTCCACCAGGCCCAGGTGAAACTGCTGCGTGAGGGCTACAGCCTCAAGGTGTACGACTGCTACCGGCCCCAACGCGCCGTGAACCACTTCGTCCGCTGGGCCGAGGACCTCGACGACCAGGTCATGAAGAGCGAGTTCTACCCGAACGTCGACAAGACCCGCCTGTTCGAGGACGGTTACATCGCCGAGAAGTCCGGCCACAGCCGCGGCTCGACGATGGACCTCACCATCGTGCGGCTGCCGGCGCGACCGACCCGGCCGTACCACCCCGGAGAGCCCCTCGTACCCTGCTACGCATCCCAGGACCAGCGTTTCCCGGACAACTCCGTCGACATGGGCACCGGCTTCGACTGCTTCGACACCCTCGCGCACACCCTCGACCCGCGCGTCGAGGGCCGGCAGCGGGACAACCGACTGCTGCTCAAAAGCACCCTCGAGGACCTCGGCTTCGTGAACCTGGCCGAGGAGTGGTGGCACTACACCTTCAAACCGGAGCCGTACCCGGACACCTACTTCGACTTCCCCGTGTCCTCGAAGTCGCTGGTCAGCACCGACTGAGACGCCTGCGGCGGACTCGCCTCCCGTGATCGGATACAGTCCGCCGCGTGTCCGAAACTCAGCACTCAGCCCCCAACTCCCAGCCCGGTTCGCACTGTTCCAGCTGCGGCGCCCCCTACGGAGAGGGTGCCTCCGGCTGGCCGCGCACCTGCCCGGCCTGCCACACCGTCGCCTACCGCAACCCGCTCCCGGTCGCGGTGGCCCTCCAGCCCGTGTACGACGAGCAGGGCACCGCCCTCGTCGTCATCACCCGGACCATCGCTCCCGCGCGCGGGGGCATCGCCCTGCCCGGCGGTTTCATCGACGACCGCGAGGACTGGCGGCAGGCGGTCGTACGCGAACTCAAAGAGGAGACAGGCATCGACGTGGCAGGCCGCGACGTGCGGCTCATCGACGCGATGAGCTCGCAGGACGGGCACCTCCTGCTGTTCGGCCTCCTGCCGGAGCGGCCGGCCGACAGCCTGCCCAGGTCCGCCGCCACGGACGAGACGGAGGGCTGGCACCTCCTGCGCAGGCCGGAGGAGCTCGCCTTCCCCCTGCACACCCTGGCCGCACGGGCCTGGTTCGAGGGCCGCTACATCTGAGCTCAGCCCTCCCCACGCCCGCGGACCCGCACCGGGTAGGGAGGCTCGCTCAGACCGTCCACACCCTCCCGCTCGACGACCACCCGGTCACCCTCCCACCGGGACACGTAACGCTCGATCTCCGGCTCGTCCCACCCGTCGCCCGCGTCCGGCGCCACCAGACCCGCTCCGGTCCGGCCCCGGGCGGGCGCCCACACCTCCAACTCCAGACCGCCGTCGTCCCCGCCCACGGGGAGGACGGCGCCCGCGCGCGCGAGCACCGGAATCCGCGACAACGGGGCGTCCACGAGCACCTGGCCCGGCCCCTCGTACGCCTGCCCGGTGGCCGTGTCGTACCAGCGCCCGCGCGGCAACTGCACCGCACGCCGGTCCGCGCCCGGACCGAGCACCGGCGCCACCAGCAGACAGTCGCCCAGCAGGAACGTGTCCTCGCAGTCACGCAGCGCACGGTCCTCGGGCGCGGACCACCACACCGGGCGCACATAGGGCGCTCCCGTGCGCCGGGCCAGATGCGCCAGGGTCAGCAGGTACGGCGACAGCCGCCGACGCTCGACGAGCGCCACGCGCGCGTGCGCCAGCACCTCGTCGCCGAACTCCCACGGCTCCCTGCGCCCCGCCCGCGCACGCGCGTACGTGCGGAACAGCGGCAGATACGCACCCAGCTGCAACCACCGCAGATACAGCTCCGGGGACGGACTCCCGTCGAAGCCGCCCACGTCCGGCCCCGAGTACGGCACCCCGCACAGCCCCAGCCCCATGACCAGCGACAGCGAGGCCCGCAGACCGGGCCAGCCCGTGGCCACCTCACCGGACCAGGTACCCCCGTAGCGCTGCAGGCCGGCCCACCCGGAACGCGAGAGGACGAAGGGCCGCTCCTTGGGCGCCAGTTCGCGCAGCCCCTCGTAGGCCGCCATGGCCATGCACAGCGCATGGACGTTGTGGGCCTCGCGGTGATCACCACCCCGCCCCTCCAGCCCGTGCCGGGCCGACCGCGGCAATGTCGGCTCCCCGAAGGCGGTGAAGGACGTGGGTTCGTTCCTGGCGTGCCAGAAGCCCGAGAACCCCTGTGTGAGCCGCTCCTCGTACAGCTCGCCCCACCATCGCCGCACGCGCGCGTGCGTGAAGTCCGGAAAGACCACCTCCCCGGGCCACCCGACCCCCCGCACGACCCGACCCGAGGCGTCCCGCACGAAGACGTCCTCGGCCGTTCCGCTGTCGTACACGTCGTCGCCCGGCGCGACGCCGACCGCCGCGTCGACGACCGACACCAGTCGGATCCCGTCCCCCCGCAGGTCCGCGGCAAGCTGCGGCAGCTTGGGAAAACGCTCCTTGTCCACGGTGAACACCCGGTGAGCGTCGTAGTGGTCGATGTCCAGATGAACGGCGTCGAGCGGCAGGCCGCGCTCCTGGTAGCCCGTCACGATCCGCCGTACCTCCTGCTCGGTGCCGAAGCCCCGGCGCCCGTGCTGGTGGCCGAGCGCCCACACGGGCGGCAGCGCTGGCGCACCCGTCAGCGAGGTCCAGGCATGCAGCACGCGCGCGGGAGTGCCCACCACCGCCCAGCAGCGCATCGGGCCGCCGTCCATCCGCAGCTCGCACGTCCCGGCCCGGTCGTGCCCGGAACCGGCACCCTCCTCGCCCTCCCGCAGCGTCACCCCGCCGTCCCACGAGGTGTCGTGGAACAGCAGATGCGTGCCCGCGTCGGCCACCACCAACTGGACCGGCATCGTGAGGTACAGCGGATCGTCGTCTGGACCGAAGGCGCGACCGGGGTCCGAGTTCCACAGCCGGTACGTGCCGTTCCTGAGCCGCGGGCCGGAGGCACGCCCCCCGAGCCCGAAGAACCGGGCGTCCGCGGCCACCTCCGAGCGCTGCATCCAGCGCGCCACCCCGCCGCCCACCGGCTCCCACCACCGGGGCGGCAGCTCCCGGCGCAGGGTCACACCGCCGGGCGTACGCACCTCCAGCGCGCCGTGCCGCGAGACGACCACGGTCACCCGTTCGGCCACGACCCGCCAGCCACCGTCCTTGTCCGGCTCCAGAACCGCGCGCGGATCCGCCTCGGGACAACCGCCCGCGAGCGCGTACGACGGTTCCGGGCCCGCTCCGTCCCAGCCCCAGAAGACGGCCCCGTTCACCGCGACGACGATCCGCAGCTCGGACCGGCTGAATCGGACGATGCCACCCCCGGGCGCGGGTTCGACGTCCCTGACGGGCCCGGGCACCCGAGCCCGCTCCGCACCCCGGGCCGGAAGCCCGGAGGCATCGGCACGCTTCGTCCGCCACGCGGCCCGTACGGTACGCAACCCCTGACTCACCCCCGCGGAACCGACCGCCTTCACCGAACGCACCAGGTCACGACCGTCCATGCTGCTCACCCTGCCATCGACCGCCGCACGCGCGGGTGTCGTTCAACTTCCGTTCACCCGTGCCGGGACCACATCTTCACGACGTGGACTATGTGGGGCCCGCCCTGGTGCAGAAGTCGATCACATGGCATCGTCCGTGTCAGCCGCGTCACGCGCACACCCCAGCCCGTGCGCGCCAGACGCACACCACGCGCACAGTCCGGGAGCCGCCCCATGTCGACCGTGAACCCCCAGCCGCTCTGGCAGCCAGATCCGGAACGCATCGCGCAGGCACAGGTCACCCGATTCCAGGCCTGGGCCGCCGAGCACCACGGCGCCCCCTCCGAGGGCGGATACCCGGCCCTGCACCGCTGGTCCGTCGACCACCTGGACACGTTCTGGAAAGCCGTCACGGAATGGTTCGACGTACGGTTTTCCACCCCCTACGCGCGCGTGCTGGGCGACCGCTCGATGCCCGGCGCCCAGTGGTTTCCCGGAGCCACCCTCAACTACGCGGAACACGCGCTGCGCGCGGCCGCCACCCGGACGGACGCACCCGCCCTGCTCCACGTCGACGAGACGCACGAGGCACGCCCGGTGACCTGGTCCGAGCTGCGCCGCCAGGTCGGCTCCCTGGCCGCCGAACTGCGCGGGCTGGGAGTGCGCCCCGGCGACCGCGTCAGCGGCTACCTGCCCAACATCCCCGAGGCCGTCGTCGCCCTCCTCGCCACGGCCGCCGTCGGCGGCGTCTGGACGTCCTGCGCCCCCGACTTCGGCGCCCGCAGCGTCCTCGACCGCTTCCAGCAGGTCGAACCGGTCGTCCTGTTCACCGTCGACGGCTACCGCTACGGCGGCAAGGAGCACGACCGCCGCGACACCGTCGCCGAACTCCGCCGCGAACTGCCCACCCTGCGCGCCGTCGTCCACATCCCTGTCCTGGGCACCGAGGCTCCCGAAGGAGCCGTGGAGTGGTCGGCCCTGACCGCCGCCGACACGGAGCCCGTCTTCGAGCAGGTGCCCTTCGACCACCCCCTGTGGGTGCTCTACTCCTCAGGCACCACCGGCCTGCCCAAGGCCATCGTCCAGTCCCAGGGCGGCATTCTGATCGAGCACCTCAAACAGCTCGCCCTGCACTGCGACCTCGGCCCCGAGGACCGCTTCTTCTGGTACACCTCGACCGGCTGGATGATGTGGAACTTCCTCGTCTCCGGCCTCCTCACCGGGACGACGCTCGTTCTCTACGACGGCAGCCCGGGCTACCCGGACACCGGCGCCCAGTGGCGGATCGCCGAACGCACCGGGGCCACCCTCTACGGCACCTCGGCCGCATACGTCATGGCCTGCCGCAAGGCGGGTGTGCGCCCGGCACACGACTTCGACCTCTCCCGGGTCCGGTGCGTCGCCACGACCGGATCGCCGCTGCCACCCGACGGCTTCCGCTGGCTGCACGACGAGGTCCGCGACGACCTGTGGATCGCCTCCGTCAGCGGCGGCACCGACGTCTGCTCCTGCTTCGCCGGAGCCGTACCGACCCTGCCCGTCCACATCGGCGAACTCCAGGCACCCGGCCTCGGCACCGACCTCCAGTCCTGGGACCCGAACGGCCGGCCCGTGGTGGACGAGGTCGGCGAACTCGTGGTCACCAACCCCATGCCGTCCATGCCGATCCGCTTCTGGAACGATCCCGACGGCAGCCGCTACCACGACAGCTACTTCGACACCTACCCCGGCGTGTGGCGCCACGGCGACTGGATCACGGTCACCTCCAGAGGCTCGGTGGTCATCCACGGCCGCTCGGACTCGACACTCAACCGACAGGGTGTGCGCATGGGGTCGGCCGACATCTACGAAGCGGTGGAACGCCTTCCCGAGATCAGGGAATCCCTCGTGATCGGCATCGAACAAGCCGACGGCGGCTACTGGATGCCCCTCTTCGTACACCTGATTCCCGGCGCGTCCCTCGACGAGGCCCTCCTGACCCGCATCAAGCAGACCATCCGCGAACAGCTCTCGCCGCGCCACATCCCCGACGAGATCATCGAGGTGCCCGGTATCCCGCACACCCTCACCGGCAAGCGCATCGAGGTTCCGGTGAAACGCCTTCTCCAGGGCACACCCCTGGAGAAGGCGGTCAACCCGGGCTCCATCGACAACCTCGACCTGCTGCACTTCTACGAGGAACTGGCCCGCAAGCGCGCCTGACCCACTGACCCCGATGCCGTTGTCAGTGCCGCCGATTACTGTGAGTGAGCATTGATCGACCGTTTTCAGGGGGAACCATGGCGCACACCGACCACCAGACCATGCGGCGCGTCCTGCGCCGCGAAATCGCCGGCACCATCGGACTGCTCACCGACGAGCACGACTTCCGCGCGATGCGGCGCTACCGAAGCTTCACCTTCGACGACCACACGACGTATCTGCAACAGGTGGAAGCCCTCCTCAGGACCCGGGCCTCCCAGGGCAGCCACACCACGGTGACCCTGTTCGACCCACAGGAGTACGCCGAGTTCTGCACGAGTTCCGGACTCGACCCCGACATTCCCTCCAGCCGCACCCGCTTCACGGCTGAACTGGCCACCACCGGACCCACCGTCCCCTACGACGGTCGGCCACTCTCCGACCTCGTCCCCGACCTCGTCGACGAGGCCATCCGCCAGGCCACCTGGGAGTACGCGTCCACACTCCTGGCCCGACTCGGTGCCTGCGCCTCCTGCGGCGAGGACTTCGGCCGCGCGGCCTTCGCCCGGGCCTCCGACCTCCTCGTCCGCATCCTGGAGACGGCTCAGCCCGGCAACCGACACCTCGTCTGCAGCGTCTCCGGCACCCCGGAGACACTCGTAGCCGTCCTCCACGCCGACGACGACAGCGACGGGGTCACCCAGCTCGACGAGGCCGAAGCCCTCGAGTTCACCACCGTGCTGGCCCTCGGCCTCGGGATCCGCGGTCCAGGAGGACTGGTCATGCGAACCAGCGCCCCCGGCGCCACCGACCGCATCTACGGCTGGCGCATGCGGGGCAGCCTCGAGCCCCTCACGGCGGGAGAGGTGTTCGACGCCTACTGCACCGACGTGGACTCCGGGGACCTCATCTCACCGGAGTCGGACGTCGACTACTGCGTGCCACCTGACCTCGGAGCGCCGGGACCGGCGTCCCACCAGCACTGAAAGGCCACAGAGCCGACATGCCGAAGGGGCGCCCCACGCGCAAGTGGAGCGCCCCGAGGACCGGCAACCGCTCGACCGCGAACCGCTACTCGCCGGACAGCACGGCCTGAGCCGCGGTGCGCGCCTCCTCCGCACTGTCCGTCGCTCGCGCGGCAGCCGCCGCCCGCTCGCACTGCGTCAGCGTGTACTTCGCCAGCGCCGCCCGCACATAGGGAATGGACGCGGCCCCCATGGAAAGAGAGGTGACACCGAGACCGGTCAGCACACACGCGAGCAGCGGGTCGGACGCGGCCTCGCCGCAGACCCCACAGCTCTTGCCCTCGGCCTTCGCCGCGTCGGCGGACAACGCGACCAGGTCGAGCAGCGCGGGCTGCCACGGGTCCTGCAGACGGGACACCGCACCCACCTGACGGTCGGCGGCGAAGGTGTACTGCGCGAGGTCGTTGGTGCCGAGCGACAGGAACTCGACCTCCTGCAGAATCGAGCGCGCCCGAAGCGCGGCCGACGGAATCTCCACCATCGCGCCGAACTTCGCGTGCAGACCCGCCTCACGGCAGGCCTGCGCGAACGCCTTGGCGTCGGCCCGGTCGGCCACCATCGGGGCCATGACCTCGAGGTGAACCGGCAGCCCCTCTGACGCCTTGGCGAGCGCGCTCAGCTGGGTGCGCAGCACCTCCGGGTGGTCGAGCAGCGTCCGCAGACCGCGCACACCCAACGCCGGGTTCGGCTCGTCGGCGGGCGTCAGGAACTCCAGCGGTTTGTCCGCACCCGCGTCCAGCACCCGCACGACGACACGCCCCTCAGGGAACGCCTCGAGAACCTTGCGGTAGGCCTCGACCTGCTTCTCCTCCGACGGCGCGTTCTTGCTGTCGTCGAGGAAGAGGAACTCGGTGCGGAAGAGACCGACACCCTCGGCGCCGGCCTCGACCGCGGCCGGCACGTCCGCCGGACCGCCGACGTTGGCCAGCAACGGCACCTTGTGACCGTCTGAGGTGGCACCCGGCCCGGTCGAGGCGGCCAGGGCGGCCTTGCGCTCCGCGGCCGCGCTTTCCAGCTGCGCCTTCTTCTCCTCGCTGGGATTCACGAAGATCTCACCGGAGCTGCCGTCCACGGCGATCATCGTGCCCTCGGCGAGCTCACCCGCACCCGGCAGCGCCACCACCGCGGGCACACCGAGCGCCCGCGCCAGAATCGCGCTGTGGCTCGTGGGGCCGCCCTCCTCGGTGACGAAACCGAGAACCAGCGTCGGGTCCAGCAGCGCCGTGTCGGCGGGAGCCAGATCACGAGCGATGAGAACGTACGGTTCGTCGCTGTCCGGAACGCCCGGCATCGGCACCCCGAGCAACCGGGCGACGATACGATTCCGCACGTCGTCGAGATCGGCCACGCGACCGGCGAGGTACTCACCGGCACCCGCCAGCAGGGCGCGGTACGCGGCCAGCGCGTCGTACACCGCCCGCTCGGCCGTGCTTCCCACAGCGATACGCCGATCCACGTCCGCCATCAACTCGGGGTCCTGGGCCATCATGGCCTGCGCCTCGAGCACCGCCTGGGCCTCACCACCCGCCAGATTGCCGCGGGCGATCAGGTCGGCCGCGACCGCTTCCACCGCCTTGCGGGCGCGCCCCTGCTCACGCTCCGCGTCCTCGGCCGGAATCTGCTTGGCAGGCGGCTCGAGCACCGCCGTTCCCATGTGCCGAACCTCGCCGATCGCCACACCGTGGCTCACGCCGACGCCTCGCAGCGTTGTCTCCATCTCACCCGTCTCCGATAGTGCAGCGGGTCCCGCCGCTGTGGTGGTTGTCCCTACATGCCGTCATACGACGGCTCTGACGTCACTTCCAGAGGAAGAGACTGTCCCCGGCCTTCACCTCGCCGCTGTCGCGGAGCTCGGAGAGGGCATCGGCAGTCGCCTCGAGTGCCACGATCGGGCACACCGGGGACTTGCCGGCGGCCTCGACCGCGGCCGGGTCCCAGCGCACCACGCTCTGACCGCGGGTCACGGTGTCGCCCTTGTTCACGAGCAGTTCGAAACCCTCGCCGTTGAGCTGCACGGTGTCGATACCCAGGTGGGTGAGCACACCGTGCCCCTTGTCGTCGACGACGACGAAGGCGTGCGGATGGAGAGAAACGATCACTCCGTCCACGGGCGAAACAGCCTCGGAGGGCTCACGCACGGGGTCGATGGCTGTGCCGGGGCCGACCATGGCGCCGGAGAAGACCGGATCCGGCACAGCGGCAAGGCCGATGGCGCGTCCGGCAAGCGGGGACGTCACGGTGGTCATGGGAAACCTCCCAGGGGTGGAGAGTCATAGGGGCCGTCGCTGCCTGTGCCGGACGGCGCACTGTGCAGCAGGCTATGTCACATCGAGTGACGGTTCCGACTGATGATCCCAGTAAGTGGTCTAGACCACAACCCCAATGGATTTGCACCGCCTTCGGAGCCGCGTGTACAGTCGTACTCCTGCTTGAGGCCGAGCGGCGCTCCAGAGCGTCCTTGCTCAGCAGCACCCAAATTTGTCAGATCCTATCTCGGGGTCACTTTCTGCATGCTCGCAGGATGGTGGTCAGGGGGCCGGAAAAACACTGATAGAGTTTGGAACACCGAAGGGAAGCGCCCGGAGGAAAGCCGCGAGACAGTGTCTCGGGTGAGTACAAAGGAAGCGTCCGTTCCTTGAGAACTCAACAGCGTGCCAAAAATCAACGCCAGATATGTTGATACCCCGTCTCCGGCCGTCTGGTCGGGGCGTGGTTCCTTTGAAGTAAACACAGCGAGGACGCTGTGAACGGCCGGGCTTATTCCGCCTGGCTGTTCCGCTCTCGTGGTGTCATCCCGATTACGGGACAACATTCACGGAGAGTTTGATCCTGGCTCAGGACGAACGCTGGCGGCGTGCTTAACACATGCAAGTCGAACGATGAACCACTTCGGTGGGGATTAGTGGCGAACGGGTGAGTAACACGTGGGCAATCTGCCCTTCACTCTGGGACAAGCCCTGGAAACGGGGTCTAATACCGGATAATACTCCTGCAGGCATCTGTGGGGGTTAAAAGCTCCGGCGGTGAAGGATGAGCCCGCGGCCTATCAGCTTGTTGGTGAGGTAATGGCTCACCAAGGCGACGACGGGTAGCCGGCCTGAGAGGGCGACCGGCCACACTGGGACTGAGACACGGCCCAGACTCCTACGGGAGGCAGCAGTGGGGAATATTGCACAATGGGCGAAAGCCTGATGCAGCGACGCCGCGTGAGGGATGACGGCCTTCGGGTTGTAAACCTCTTTCAGCAGGGAAGAAGCGAAAGTGACGGTACCTGCAGAAGAAGCGCCGGCTAACTACGTGCCAGCAGCCGCGGTAATACGTAGGGCGCAAGCGTTGTCCGGAATTATTGGGCGTAAAGAGCTCGTAGGCGGCTTGTCGCGTCGGTTGTGAAAGCCCGGGGCTTAACCCCGGGTCTGCAGTCGATACGGGCAGGCTAGAGTGTGGTAGGGGAGATCGGAATTCCTGGTGTAGCGGTGAAATGCGCAGATATCAGGAGGAACACCGGTGGCGAAGGCGGATCTCTGGGCCATTACTGACGCTGAGGAGCGAAAGCGTGGGGAGCGAACAGGATTAGATACCCTGGTAGTCCACGCCGTAAACGGTGGGAACTAGGTGTTGGCGACATTCCACGTCGTCGGTGCCGCAGCTAACGCATTAAGTTCCCCGCCTGGGGAGTACGGCCGCAAGGCTAAAACTCAAAGGAATTGACGGGGGCCCGCACAAGCAGCGGAGCATGTGGCTTAATTCGACGCAACGCGAAGAACCTTACCAAGGCTTGACATCGCCCGGAAAGCATCAGAGATGGTGCCCCCCTTGTGGTCGGGTGACAGGTGGTGCATGGCTGTCGTCAGCTCGTGTCGTGAGATGTTGGGTTAAGTCCCGCAACGAGCGCAACCCTTGTTCTGTGTTGCCAGCATGCCCTTCGGGGTGATGGGGACTCACAGGAGACTGCCGGGGTCAACTCGGAGGAAGGTGGGGACGACGTCAAGTCATCATGCCCCTTATGTCTTGGGCTGCACACGTGCTACAATGGCAGGTACAATGAGCTGCGATACCGTGAGGTGGAGCGAATCTCAAAAAGCCTGTCTCAGTTCGGATTGGGGTCTGCAACTCGACCCCATGAAGTCGGAGTTGCTAGTAATCGCAGATCAGCATTGCTGCGGTGAATACGTTCCCGGGCCTTGTACACACCGCCCGTCACGTCACGAAAGTCGGTAACACCCGAAGCCGGTGGCCCAACCCCTTGTGGGAGGGAGCTGTCGAAGGTGGGACTGGCGATTGGGACGAAGTCGTAACAAGGTAGCCGTACCGGAAGGTGCGGCTGGATCACCTCCTTTCTAAGGAGCATCTAGGCCGCCAGGCATTGTCTGGTGGTCCAGGGCCATTACGTCGGCATACGTTCGACGGTGGTTGCTCATGGGTGGAACGTTGATTATTCGGCCGGTTTTCCGGGTCGGAGGCTGCAAGTACTGCTCGCAAGAGTGTGGAAAGCATGATCTTCGGACGGGATGCGGTCGGGCACGCTGTTGGGTATCTGAGGGTACGGCCGATTGTTGGCTGCCTTCAGTGCCGGCCCCGGTGAAAATCTGCTTCGGCGGGTTGTGACGGGTGGTTGGTCGTTGTTTGAGAACTGCACAGTGGACGCGAGCATCTGTGGCCAAGTTTTTAAGGGCGCACGGTGGATGCCTTGGCACCAGGAACCGATGAAGGACGTGGGAGGCCACGATAGTCCCCGGGGAGTCGTCAACCAGGCTTTGATCCGGGGGTTTCCGAATGGGGAAACCCGGCAGTCGTCATGGGCTGTCACCCATACCTGAACACATAGGGTATGTGGAGGGAACGCGGGGAAGTGAAACATCTCAGTACCCGCAGGAAGAGAAAACAACCGTGATTCCGGGAGTAGTGGCGAGCGAAACCGGATGAGGCCAAACCGTATACGTGTGAGACCCGGCAGGGGTTGCGTATGCGGGGTTGTGGGATCTCTCTTTCACAGTCTGCCGGCTGTGAGGCGAGTCAGAAACCGTTGATGTAGGCGAAGGACATGCGAAAGGTCCGGCGTAGAGGGTAAGACCCCCGTAGTCGAAACGTCAACGGCTCGTTTGAGAGACACCCAAGTAGCACGGGGCCCGAGAAATCCCGTGTGAATCTGGCGGGACCACCCGCTAAGCCTAAATATTCCCTGGTGACCGATAGCGGATAGTACCGTGAGGGAATGGTGAAAAGTACCGCGGGAGCGGAGTGAAATAGTACCTGAAACCGTGTGCCTACAAGCCGTGGGAGCGTCGCGCATTGAGTTTACTCAATGCGTCGTGACTGCGTGCCTTTTGAAGAATGAGCCTGCGAGTTTGCGGTGTGTTGCGAGGTTAACCCGTGTGGGGAAGCCGTAGCGAAAGCGAGTCCGAACAGGGCGATATAGTAGCGCGCTCAAGACCCGAAGCGGAGTGATCTAGCCATGGGCAGGTTGAAGCGGAGGTAAGACTTCGTGGAGGACCGAACCCACCAGGGTTGAAAACCTGGGGGATGACCTGTGGTTAGGGGTGAAAGGCCAATCAAACTCCGTGATAGCTGGTTCTCCCCGAAATGCATTTAGGTGCAGCGTCGTGTGTTTCTTGCCGGAGGTAGAGCACTGGATAGGCGATGGGCCCTACCGGGTTACTGACCTTAGCCAAACTCCGAATGCCGGTAAGTGAGAGCACGGCAGTGAGACTGTGGGGGATAAGCTCCATGGTCGAGAGGGAAACAGCCCAGAGCATCGACTAAGGCCCCTAAGCGTACGCTAAGTGGGAAAGGATGTGGAGTCGCACAGACAACCAGGAGGTTGGCTTAGAAGCAGCCACCCTTGAAAGAGTGCGTAATAGCTCACTGGTCTAGTGATTCCGCGCCGACAATGTAGCGGGGCTCAAGCGTACCGCCGAAGTCGTGTCATTCATACACATATCCCCAACGGGAGTATGGATGGGTAGGGGAGCGTCGTGTGCCGGGTGAAGCCGCGCCGGAAGGCAGTGGTGGACGGTTCACGAGTGAGAATGCAGGCATGAGTAGCGATACACACGTGAGAAACGTGTGCGCCGATTGACTAAGGGTTCCTGGGTCAAGCTGATCTGCCCAGGGTAAGTCGGGACCTAAGGCGAGGCCGACAGGCGTAGTCGATGGATAACCGGTTGATATTCCGGTACCCGCTGTGAAGCGTCAAACATTGAACCAGGCGATGCTAAGTCCGTGAAGCCGTTCCGGACCCTTCGGGGAAAGGAAAGTGGTGGAGCCGACGGACCAGACCTGCAGTAGGTGAGTGATGGGGTGACGCAGGAAGGTAGTCCATCCCGGGCGGTGGTTGTCCCGGGGTAAGGGTGTAGGACGTTGTCTAGGTAAATCCGGACAGCACATAGTCTGAGACCTGATGCCGAGCCGATTGTGGTGAAGTGGATGATCCTATGCTGTCGAGAAAAGCCTCTAGCGAGTTTCATGGCGGCCCGTACCCTAAACCGACTCAGGTGGTCAGGTAGAGAATACCGAGGCGTTCGGGTGAACTATGGTTAAGGAACTCGGCAAAATGCCCCCGTAACTTCGGGAGAAGGGGGCCATCACTGGTGATCCGATTTACTCGGTGAGCTGGGGGTGGCCGCAGAGACCAGCGAGAAGCGACTGTTTACTAAAAACACAGGTCCGTGCGAAGCCGTAAGGCGATGTATACGGACTGACGCCTGCCCGGTGCTGGAACGTTAAGGGGACCGGTTAGTGCGCTTTCGGGCGTGCGAAGCTGAGAACTTAAGCGCCAGTAAACGGCGGTGGTAACTATAACCATCCTAAGGTAGCGAAATTCCTTGTCGGGTAAGTTCCGACCTGCACGAATGGCGTAACGACTTCTCGACTGTCTCAACCATAGGCCCGGTGAAATTGCACTACGAGTAAAGATGCTCGTTTCGCGCAGCAGGACGGAAAGACCCCGGGACCTTTACTACAGTTTGATATTGGTGTTCGGTTCGGCTTGTGTAGGATAGCTGGGAGACTGTGAAGCTTGGACGCCAGTTCAGGTGGAGTCGTCGTTGAAATACCAGTCTGGTCGTGCTGGATGTCTAACCTGGGTCCGTGATCCGGATCAGGGACAGTGTCTGATGGGTAGTTTAACTGGGGCGGTTGCCTCCTAAAGAGTAACGGAGGCGCCCAAAGGTTCCCTCAGCCTGGTTGGCAATCAGGTGTTGAGTGTAAGTGCACAAGGGAGCTTGACTGTGAGACCGACGGGTCGAGCAGGGACGAAAGTCGGGACTAGTGATCCGGCGGTGGCTTGTGGAAGCGCCGTCGCTCAACGGATAAAAGGTACCCCGGGGATAACAGGCTGATCTTCCCCAAGAGTCCATATCGACGGGATGGTTTGGCACCTCGATGTCGGCTCGTCGCATCCTGGGGCTGGAGTCGGTCCCAAGGGTTGGGCTGTTCGCCCATTAAAGCGGTACGCGAGCTGGGTTTAGAACGTCGTGAGACAGTTCGGTCCCTATCCGCTGCGCGCGCAGGAATATTGAGAAGGGCTGTCCCTAGTACGAGAGGACCGGGACGGACGAACCTCTGGTGTGCCAGTTGTCCTGCCAAGGGCATGGCTGGTTGGCTACGTTCGGGAGGGATAACCGCTGAAAGCATCTAAGCGGGAAGCCTGCTTCGAGATGAGTATTCCCACCCCCTTTGAGGGGTTAAGGCTCCCAGTAGACGACTGGGTTGATAGGCCGGATCTGGAAGCACCGTAAGGTGTGGAGGTGACCGGTACTAATAGGCCGAGGGCTTGTCCTCAGTTGCTCGCGTCCACTGTGTTGGTTCTGAAACCACGAACAACCCCGTTGTGCCACACAACGGTGCGGTTGTCTGTTTCATAGTGTTTCGGTGGTCATAGCGTGAGGGAAACGCCCGGTTACATTCCGAACCCGGAAGCTAAGCCTCACAGCGCCGATGGTACTGCAGGGGGGACCCTGTGGGAGAGTAGGACACCGCCGAACTCCTTTTAAAGCTCTGGTTCTTGGGCATGCAGCCCAGGAACCAGAGCTTTTTTGCGTTGAGGTAGGGTCAGGGGGCATCGTCGGCACATTTCCCACAGGAGGCTCCCGGGTGGAGGTCCAGGAGACCCGCGTCCAGACGGACCGGGTGCTCACCATCCCCAATATCCTCAGCATGGCGCGGCTCCTTGGTGTGCCGCTCTTCCTGTGGCTGATCCTCAGGCCCGAGTTCGGTGGCCCCAAGAGTGACACCTGGGCGCTTCTGGTGCTGATGCTGAGCGGGATCAGTGACTACCTGGACGGCAAACTCGCGCGCCGTTGGAACCAGATCAGCAGCCTCGGCCGGCTCCTCGACCCCGCGGCCGACCGGCTCTACATTCTCTCGACTTTGGTCGGTCTCACCTGGCGGGAGATTCTGCCCATCTGGTTGACCGCTGCACTTCTGGCGCGAGAGCTCGTCCTGCTGGTGATGGTGGCCATCCTCAGGCGCCACGGCTATCCGCCCCCACAGGTGAACTTCCTGGGTAAGGCCGCCACCTTCAACCTGATGTACGCGTTCCCGCTGCTCCTCATCAGTGACGGGAGTGGATGGCTCTCGTCACTCGGTGCTATTTTCGGATGGGCGTTCGCCGTATGGGGTACAACGCTGTACTGGTGGGCAGGAGTCCTCTACGTAGTACAGGTCCGCCGGCTGCTCCGTGCGGACCCCATGCCGATTGACCCCGCCCATTGATCCGCCCGTAGGGGCTCGATGGCCCGCCGCGGCAAAGTGCGGGACAATAGGGACGGGTGCAGTCGGCCAGACTGTCGTCTCTCAGAGGAGGACGCTTCCGACATGAAGGCCGTCGTGATGGCCGGAGGCGAAGGCACACGCCTTCGTCCCATGACCTCGAGCATGCCCAAGCCGCTCCTGCCGGTGGCCAACCGGCCGATCATGGAGCACGTTCTGCGGCTGCTCAAAAGGCATGGGCTCAACGAGACCGTCGTTACCGTCCAGTTCCTGGCCTCGCTGGTCAAGAACTACTTCGGTGACGGCGAGGAGCTCGGCATGGAGCTCACCTATGCCAACGAGGAGAAGCCACTCGGTACCGCCGGAAGCGTCAAGAACGCCGAGGAGGCGCTGAAGGACGATGCCTTCCTCGTCATCTCCGGTGATGCCCTGACGGACTTCGACCTCACCGAGCTCATCAACTTCCACAAGGAAAAGGGTGCGCTGGTCACCGTCTGCCTGACGCGGGTGCCCAATCCGCTGGAATTCGGCATCACCATTGTCGACGAAGAGGGCAAGGTCGAGCGCTTCCTCGAGAAGCCGACCTGGGGGCAGGTGTTCTCGGACACCGTGAACACCGGCATCTACGTGATGGAGCCCGAGGTCTTCGACTACGTCGAAGCCGATACGTCCGTCGACTGGTCCGGTGATGTCTTCCCGCAGTTGATGAAAGAGGGCAAGCCGGTCTTCGGCTATATCGCGGAAGGCTACTGGGAGGACGTCGGCACCCACGAGAGCTATGTGAAGGCGCAGGCCGACGTCCTGGAGGGCAAGGTCGACGTCGAGATCGACGGATTCGAGATCTCTCCCGGCGTGTGGGTGGCCGAGGGTGCCGAGGTGCATCCCGACGCCGTTCTGCGCGGTCCCCTCTATATCGGGGACTACGCGAAGGTCGAGGCCGGTGCCGAGATTCGTGAGCACACCGTGGTCGGCTCCAACGTCGTCGTGAAGAGTGGCGCGTTCCTGCACAAGGTGGTCGTGCACGACAACGTGTACGTCGGGCAGCACAGCAACCTGCGCGGATGCGTCATCGGCAAGAACACCGACATCATGCGCGCGGCCCGGATCGAGGACGGCGCGGTCATCGGTGACGAGTGCCTGATCGGTGAAGAATCGATCGTGCAGGGCAACGTGCGGGTCTACCCGTTCAAGACCATCGAGGCCGGCGCGTTCGTGAACACGTCGGTGATCTGGGAGTCCAGAGGACAGGCGCATCTCTTCGGTGCCCGAGGCGTGTCCGGGATCCTGAACGTGGAGATCACGCCGGAGCTGGCGGTGCGTCTCGCCGGGGCTTACGCGACCACGCTCAAGAAGGGCTCCACCGTCACCACGGCCCGTGACCACTCCCGTGGTGCTCGTGCGCTCAAGCGGGCGGTCATCTCGGCGCTGCAGGCCAGCGCCATCGACGTACGGGACCTCGAGAACGTACCGTTGCCCGTCGCCAGGCAGCAGACCGCTCGGGGCAGTGCCGGCGGCATCATGATCCGCACGACGCCGGGCGTGCCGGACTCGGTCGACATCATGTTCTTCGACAGTCAGGGCGCCGATCTGTCGCAGGGCAGCCAGCGCAAGCTGGACCGGGTCTTCGCGCGGCAGGAGTACCGGCGGGCCTTCCCCGGCGAGATCGGGGATCTGCACTTCCCGGCCAGTGTCTTCGACTCGTACACCGGGTCGCTGCTGCGGAACGTCGACATCACCGGGATCTCCGAGTCGGGGCTCAAGGTCGTCGTCGACGCCTCGAACGGCAGCGCGGGGCTGGTGCTGCCCAGTCTGCTCGGCAAGCTCGGGGTTGACTCGCTGGTCATCAACCCGGGCCTGGACGAGTCCCGGCCGACCGAGACGACCGACGCGCGTCGGTCGGGGCTGGTGCGGCTGGGGGAGATCGTGGCATCGGCGCGGGCCGCGTTCGGCGTGCGGTTCGACCCCGTGGGCGAGCGGCTGTCGCTGGTCGACGAGAAGGGGCGGATCGTCGAGGACGACCGTGCGTTGCTCGTCATGCTCGACCTGGTGGCCGCGGAGCGGCGCAGCGGGCGGGTGGCACTGCCGGTGACCACCACCAGGATCGGGGAGCAGGTCGCGGCGTACCACGGGACGCAGGTGGAGTGGACGACGACCTCGCCCGACGATCTCACCCGGGTCGGCCGTGACGAGACCACGATCTTCGGTGGTGACGGCAAGGGCGGCTTCATCATCCCGGAGTTCAGCAGCGTCTTCGACGGCGCGGCGGCCTTCGTACGACTGATCGGGCTGGTGGCGCGGACGCAGCTCACGCTCAGCCAGATCGATGCGCGGATCCCGCGGGCGCACGTCATCAGGCGGGACCTGGCGACTCCGTGGGCCGTCAAGGGACTCGTGATGAGGCGGGTCGTGGAAGCGGCCGGCGATCGCTTTGTCGACACGACCGACGGTGTGCGGGTGGTGGAGACCGACGGGCGCTGGGTGATGGTGCTGCCCGACCCGGCCGAAGCCGTCACGCACCTGTGGGCCGAGGGGCCGGACGACGCCTCCGCGCAGGCTCTGCTCGATGAGTGGGCGGCGGTCGTGGACAGCGCGGGTCGCTGAAACACGGATCACACGCGCGTGCCGGACAAGTGTCCCCAAGGGGGCCTGTCCGGCACGCCGGTGGGGCCATTCGGAGGTACCGGTCGCGGCGTGCGACGATGTGCGGCATGCCGCAGCAGCCCCCCGTTCGGAGCACACCCGCGCGCGCCTCGCGCCCGGACGCGTCCATGTCGCTGCTCACCAATGTCATGGACCACAGCCTCGACGAGGGCTACGCCGAGGCAGCCGCCCGGAGGAAGGCGGCGGGCGGCGGCGGCATGCCGAAGACCCTCAGTGCGAAGCTCGGTCTGGCCGCCGGCCTGGTGCTCGCGGCGCTGGTCGTGACCGTCGGCGCGGCGCAGGCGCGCGTCGCGGCTCCCGTCGTGGCCAAGGAGCGCGAGGAGCTGATCGACCGCATCGACCGTGAGACCGAGGCGGCGGACAAGCTCGAGGGAACCGTCGACACCCTGCGCGACGATGTGAGCGCGCGGCAGCGCGCGGCGCTGAAGGAGACCGGTGACACCGACCGGTCGTCCCTGGTAGGCATCCTGTCGGGCGCCACGGAAGTGCGCGGCCCCGGGGTGAAACTGGTCGTGAACGACGCCAAGGAAGCCACTACGGGCGGCGACGGCGACCCGCGCGAGACCTCCGGATTCTCCGACACCGGGCGGGTGCGCGACCGTGACATGCAGCGCGTGGTGAACGGACTGTGGGAGTCGGGCGCCGAGGCCGTGTCCATCAACGGGCAGCGGCTGACGGCGCTGTCGGCGGTCAGGGCCGCGGGTGACGCGATACTGGTCGACAACAAGCCACTGGTTCCGCCTTACACGGTGCTCGCCGTGGGGGACGGCAAGAGGCTGAGCACCAGGTTCCAGAACAGTGCCGACGGGCTGTATCTGCATGCCCTGCAGGAGAACTACGGCATCCGGACCGGCATCTCGGTGGAGAGCGACCTCCGGCTGCCCGCCGCACCGAGTGTGATCGTACGTACAGCGCAGCCGAGAAATGAGAAGGGCACATCGTGATCGCCGTACTGGGCCTCATCGTGGGAGTGGTGGCCGGCCTGTTGGTCCGGCCCGAGGTTCCGGCGGTCGTCGAGCCGTACCTTCCGATCGCCGTCGTGGCGGCGCTCGACGCCGTCTTCGGTGGTCTGAGGGCCATGCTCGACGGCATCTTCGACGACAAGGTCTTCGTGGTGTCGTTCCTGTCCAACGTCGTGGTGGCCGCGCTGATCGTGTTCCTGGGCGACAAGCTGGGCGTGGGAGCCCAGCTGTCCACGGGCGTCGTCGTGGTCCTCGGCATCCGCATCTTCTCCAACGCCGCGGCGATCCGCCGGCACGTGTTCCGGGCGTGAGGGCGATGAGCGACACCGACAACGAGAACGACAACAACGACAACGACAACAACGACGAGACTCCCGAGAACCGGCTGCGACGCGAGCTGCCGGAGGAGGTGCCGTCGTCCGCGTCCGCTGACGCGCCCACGGACGGGCCGCAGGCGGAACCGGGGCTCACCGGCCGGCAGCGGCTGGCGAACGGTGTGTGGCCGCCGCGCGTCACCAGGGCCCAACTCATCGTCGCCGTGCTGCTGTTCGGCCTCGGTTTCGGGCTGGCCGTCCAGGTGGCGTCGAACAGTGACAGTGACAGTGCCCTGCGCGGCGCACGCCAGGAAGATCTCGTGCGCATCCTCGATGAACTCGACGACCGTACGCAGCGTCTTGCAGACGAGAAGCAGGGACTCGAGAAGCAGCGGGACGAGCTGGAGAACAGCTCGGACCAGGCGGAGGAGGCCCGTAAGCAGACGGTCGAGAAGGAGGGGCAGCTCGGCATCCTGGCGGGCACGGTGGCCGCGGAGGGTCCCGGCATCACGATGACCATCGACGACACGAAGGCGACGGTCAAGGCGGACATGCTGCTCGACGCGATCCAGGAACTGCGTGCGGCGGGTGCCGAGGCGATCCAGGTGAACGGCGTGCGTGTCGTCGCGGGCACGTTCCTGTCCGACTCCGACAACGGTGTGAGCGTGGACGGGAACAAGATCAACGCCCCGTATCGTTTCAAGGTCATCGGCAAGCCGCAGGACCTCGAGCCGGCGCTGAACATCCCGGGAGGCGTGGTGCAGACTCTTGAGAAGGAGCAGGCCACCGTTACCGTGGAGCGGGCGGACAAGATCGTCGTGGACGCCTTGCGAGCTGCGAAGCGGCCTGACTACGCTCGGTCGTCCTCCCGGTGAACCGCGGGTGCATGCGGGACGTCGGGCGAGGGCATGAGGTTGCGGGGGGTCGGCGCACCGAATGGGTGGTGCGTGGTGGAAACTGTCTGGTGGATACGGACGTTGTGAGGATGTCCGGGTCGACCGGTGTGTTCAATCAGGGTTCGTCCTGCCCCACGGGCGGGTCTGTTTCGGTCAAGGGGAATCGCCCGTGAAGTTGTTTGCGAAGTTGTTCGGCAAGAGCGCGCGCGAGGGTGGCGACAACGCGACCGCTCGTCATCGCGCACAGCCTGACGCGGAAGGCCAGCGTCCGCTGTTCCGGGACCAGCTCTCCGGTCAGGGGGGCGACGTTTCCGGAGGTCAGGGCGCGCCGTCTGTTGACCCTGCCCAGTCCGGCGGCATAGGTTTCGGGCAACCGTCAACCTCAGGTACGGGTGGAGAGTTTCACGGTCCGTACGCGTCCAACGCCCCGTCGGGGCAGCCGCGGCAGGAGGATCCGTCGATGTCGGCCCTGGTGTGTACGAGGTGCGGCAACCGCAATGCGGAGAACAGCCGCTTCTGTTCCAACTGCGGCGCGCCGCTGCGGGCCGGGGCCACGCCCGAGCGCCCGTCGGAGACGACGTCCACCATCTCCATCTCCGGTCTCGAGGCCTACGACGCCGAGGCCACCGGCCAGACGCAGATGCCGATGCTCTCTCCGGAGGCCCAGGCGGCGGTCGACGCCCTTCCTCTCGGGTCGGCGCTCCTGGTGGTGCGCCGCGGACCCAACTCGGGCAGCCGTTTCCTGCTGGACGGCGAGCTGACCACGGCGGGCCGTCATCCGCAGAGCGACATCTTCCTGGACGACGTGACGGTCTCCCGTCGGCACGTGGAGTTCCGCCGTAGTCCGGACGGCTCGTTCACGGTCGCCGACGTGGGCAGCCTGAACGGCACGTACGTCAACCGTGAACGGATCGACCAGGTCGCTCTGTCGAACGGGGACGAGGTGCAGATCGGCAAGTACCGGCTGGTCTTCTACGCGAGCCAGCGGGGCTACTGACCCTCCCAGGGAAGGTCCATGCTGCAAACACCGAGCGGCGGTGTCGGGCACGGCGCCGCCGCCGCGGACAGCGGGCTGATGAGCATCGGCACGGTGCTGAACGTGCTGCGCGACGAGTTCCCCGAAGTGACCATCTCCAAAATCCGTTTTCTGGAGTCGGAGGGGCTCGTCGAGCCGCAGCGGACCCCGTCGGGGTATCGCAAGTTCACCGCCGACGACGTCGAGCGCCTCGGCCATGTACTGCGGATGCAGCGGGACCACTACCTGCCGCTGAAGGTGATCCGCGAGCATCTGGACGCGATGGAGCGCGGTGAGGCCGTCCACCTGCCCACCGTGGGCCGCCAGCGAGACGGTGAGCCCGTCCTGGAGCCCTCCGACGCGCCGACGGCGGCCCGGATCGGACGGGCCGAGCTGCTGGCCGCCGCCGTGATCGAGGAGCGGGACCTTCAGGAGTGGGAGTCGTACGGACTCATCGCCCCGCTGCCGGACGGGGCGTACGACGCCGAGACGGTGACGGTGGCGTCGCTGATCGCCGAGCTGGGGCGGTTCGGAATCGAGCCGCGGCACCTGCGGGTGATGAAGGCCGCCGCGGATCGTGAGGCCGGCCTGGTGGACCAGGTGGTGGCTCCGCTGAGACGCCACCGCAATCCGCAGACCAGGACCCACGCGGAGGCCCGCACCAGGGAACTCGCGGGGCTCACGGTGAAGCTGCACGCGGCGCTGGTGCAGACCGCGCTCGGTGTACGGCTGCCCTGACGGGCCGGGCTGCGGAGGCGGGATCGGCCGCCCGTTCCGGGCCCGACTACCCAAACGTCCCGGGCACGGCCTAGGGTTGCTGTGTGAACGAGCTCGATGTCGTAGGTGTCCGGGTCGAAATGCCCTCCAACCAACCGATCGTGCTCCTGCGTGAAGTGGGAGGCGACCGCTACCTCCCCATCTGGATCGGACCGGGGGAGGCGACGGCCATCGCCTTCGCCCAGCAGGGCATGGCCCCCGCGCGACCGCTGACCCACGACCTGTTCAAGGACGTGCTGGAGGCCGTCGGCCAGGAGCTCACCGAAGTACGCATCACGGATCTGCGTGACGGCGTCTTCTACGCGGAGCTGGTCTTCGCCAGCGGCGTGGAGGTGAGCGCGCGCCCGTCCGATGCCATAGCGCTGGCGCTGCGTACGGGGACGCCGATCTACGGAAGCGACGGTGTGCTCGACGACGCCGGCATCGCCATTCCCGACGAGCAGGAGGACGAAGTGGAGAAGTTCCGCGAGTTCCTCGACCAGATCTCCCCCGAGGACTTCGGCAGCAGCAGCCAGTGAGGCGTGGCGGCCCGGCGCCTTGGTGGCGGGCCGGTCGACGACTGGAGCTCCGGTCGGTAACTGCTCAAATGCCGGTATTTGCCAGCGGCGCGTGAGAGCGTCCTGCGGCCCGCTCCGAGCACATTCGGCTAGCCTTTCCCCGCGGTGAGGTGCGGGAAACCACTCCTAGGGTGATTATCACTCGGCGTGCCGAGTGTGGCGATCGTTGACGCACCCCTGGTGACTGCCTACCGTCGAGAAGGCAGGTCAAGGACGGAGGTCGGCGTGAGAAGCAGCGGCGACGGTACGGCTGGGGGTGCTCCCGGACGCAGTCTCGGGGCGAGCGGTCCGTACCCGCTTCACAGCAGCGCGGCCGATCACGCTCCGCAGCGACCGGCGGCGGTGCCGAGCAGCGGAGGGGCGACGTCCATGGCGTCCGAGGAGATCGGCTACCGAGGCCCGACGGCCTGCGCGGCCGCCGGCATCACCTACCGGCAACTGGACTACTGGGCGCGCACCGGGCTCGTGGAGCCGAGCGTGCGGCCCGCGCACGGGTCGGGGACGCAGCGTCTCTACAGCTTCCGGGACGTCGTGGTTCTGAAGATCGTCAAGCGTTTCCTCGACACTGGGGTGTCCCTGCAGAACATCCGCACCGCGGTCCAGCACCTCAGGCAGCGGGGGTTCAGCGATCTGGAGCGCATGACGCTGATGAGCGACGGCGCCACGGTCTACGAGTGCACCTCGCCCGACGAGGTGCACGCGCTGCTCCAGGGCGGCCAGGGCGTGTTCGGCATCGCGGTCGGCGTGGTGTGGCGGGACGTCGAGAGCGCGCTCTCGCAGCTGCACGGAGAGCGGGTCGACACCGGCGAGACCCTCGTCGGGCACAACCCGGCGGACGAGCTGGCGCGGCGGCGCAACCGGGCGGTCTGACCGCGTCCTCCTCGTCCGGCGCCGGGTGGGACGGCATTGTCAGTGGCGTAGGGCAGCATCGGAGATGTGAGAACCGCGCCCACGATCCTGCATCTCGACATGGATGCCTTCTTCGCCTCGGCGGAGCAGGCGTCCAAGCCGAGTCTGCGCGGGAAGGCCGTCGTGGTGGGCGGGCTGGGGCCGCGCGGGGTGGTGGCGACCGCGTCGTACGAGGCCCGGGTGTTCGGCGTCCATTCGGCGATGCCGATGGCCCAGGCCCGGCGGCTCGCTCCGAACGCCGCGTATCTCGTGCCTCGCTTCGCGTTCTACCGGTCGATCAGCGAGCAGGTGATGGGGCTCCTGCGTGCCCTGTCGCCGCTGGTGGAGCCACTCAGCCTGGACGAGGCGTTCGTGGATCTGGAGGCCGGGGGAGAGGCCTGGGACGATGCTTCGGCCCGGCTGGTGGGGGTGCGGCTGCGCGCCGACATACGCACCTTCACCGGGCTCACGGGATCCGTGGGACTCGCGGCCTGCAAGATGCTCGCGAAGATCGCCTCCGAGCAGGCCAAGCCGGACGGTCTGGTGCTGATCGAACCGGGTACCGAGCGGGCTCTGCTGGGTCCCATGTCGGTGCGGACGCTGCCGGGGGTCGGGCCGGCGACCGGCGACCATCTGCGGCGGGCCGGGATCACCACGGTCGCCGAGATCGCCGAGGCGGGCGAGGACGAGCTCGTACGACTGCTGGGCAAGTCCCACGGGCACGGGTTGTACGCCATGGCGCTGGCGCACGACGAGCGGCCCGTGGTGGCCGAGCGGGAGACGAAGTCGGTGTCGGTGGAGGACACCTACGACGTGGACATCCACGACCGGGTTCGGGTGGGTCTGGAGGTGCAGAAGCTGGCGGGCCGCTGTGTGCGGCGGCTGCGGGAGGCCAACCTGTCGGGGCGGACCATCGTGCTCAAGGTGCGGCGGTACGACTTCTCCACGCTGACCAGGTCCGAGACCCTTCGCGGGCCCACCGACGACCCGGCGGTCGTACGGGAGGCGGCGGCCCGGCTGCTGGACTCGGTGGACACGACGGGTGGGGTCCGGCTGCTGGGTGTGGGCGTCACGGGGCTCGCCGACTACACGCAGGAGGATCTGTTCGCCCAGGCGGCGGGGGAGCGGGCGGAGGATGCGGCGGAGGACAGTGAGGACGGGCCGGTGGTGGAGGGGGAGGCGCCGGTCGAACGGCGGTGGCCCGCGGGTCACGACGTGCGGCACGCCGGGTACGGGCACGGATGGGTGCAGGGCAGCGGTCTGGGCCGGGTCACCGTGCGGTTCGAGACGCCCGACTCGGTGCCGGGCCGGGTGCGGACCTTCCGGACCGACGACCCGGACCTGGAGCCGGCGGACCCACTGCCGCTCGTGCCGAGCGTGCCCGTCGCGCCGCGAAGACCCGGCGGGCCGGACGTCCCGGTGCCTCAGGACTCGTCCGAGCCTGCCAGCTTGCCGAAGTCGTGGTCGGGGAACGGTGGAGGCTCGGCCACGTCCAGTCCGTAGTGGTGGTAGAGCTGGAGTTCCTGTTCCGGTGAGAGGTGCCGGCCGACGCCGAAGTCGGGGGCGTCTCTGATCAGGGCACGTTTGAACGGGACGTGCAGGGTGCCCTCGATCAGCTTGCTGGGCTCCAGGGGCACGAAGGCGTCCCTGCTGAACAGTCCGGTGCGTATGGCTGCCCACTCCGGTACCCCGGTCGCGTCGTCGAGGTACACCTCGTCGATCGTGCCGATCTTGGTCCCGTCGCGGTCGAACGCCTTGCGGCCGATCAGGTGGCGCGGATCGATGTCGGTCTGCACGGGCCCTCCATGTGGTCGCAACCCATCCCTAAGCACTACAAAAGAGCACTTTCGAGGAGGTGGCCACTCGAAAGTACGGGCGTTGACCTCGCTGGTAGGCTGGCAAGCGGCTGCTGACCCTGTGCGGGAGAGTCCTCCAGACATCGTGGAGGCGCCGAAGGAGCAAATCCTCCCCGGAATCTCTCAGGCCCCCGTACCGCACGGACGAGGTCACTCTGGAAAGCAGGGCGGATGTCTAAGGCTTCCGTCCTCACCGACGGTGAAAGCCGGGAGTGCCTGCGGGCGGCCCGGTGAAGCTCTCAGGTTGAGATGACAGAGGGGGAGGCCGTCGGGGTACCCGTGCCGGGGTACCCCTCGAAGGTCGCGTCAGACCAGGAGGCCTCCGCAATGACCGCCCATCGCGTTCCGCTTACCGAGCTCGAACAGGGAATCCCCTTCGAGCAGCGCCACATCGGCCCCGACCACGAGGCCCGGGCCAAGATGCTCGCGCAGGTGGGTTACGGCTCCCTCGACGAGCTCACGGCCGCCGCGGTCCCGGATGTGATCAAGAACGCCGACGCGCTGGACCTGCCGGGCGCCCGGACCGAGGCCGAGGTGCTGGCGGAGCTGCGTGAGCTGGCCGACCACAACCAGGTCCTGGCCCCGATGATCGGGCTCGGGTACCACGGGACCTTCACGCCGCCGGTGATCCTGCGCAACGTGATGGAGAACCCGGCCTGGTACACGGCCTACACGCCCTACCAGCCGGAGATCTCCCAGGGGCGGCTCGAGGCCCTGCTGAACTTCCAGACCATGGTCGCCGACCTGACCGGGCTGCCGACCTCCGGTGCCTCGCTGCTCGACGAGGGCACCGCGGCCGCCGAGGCGGTGGCGCTCTCACGGCGTATGGGCAAGAACAAGAAGGGCCTCTTCCTGGTCGACGCGGACGCGCTGCCGCAGACCATCGCCGTGATCGAGACCCGGGCCGAGCCGGCCGGCGTCGAGGTCGTCGTCGCGGACCTGAGCGAGGGCATCCCGGCCGAGATCGCCGGACGGGAGATCAACGGTGTGCTCCTGCAGTACCCGGGCGCCTCCGGTGCCGTACGCGACCTCAAGCCGGTCATCGACCAGGCGCACCAGCTCGGCGCGCTCGTCACCGTGGCCGCCGACCTGCTCGCGCTCACACTGCTGAAGTCGCCGGGTGAACTCGGCGCGGATATCGCGGTCGGGACGACCCAGCGCTTCGGTGTGCCGATGGGCTTCGGCGGGCCGCACGCCGGCTACATGGCGGTGCGCGAGACGTTCGCGCGCAGCCTGCCCGGCCGACTCGTGGGCGTCTCCGTGGACGCCGACGGCCACAGGGCCTACCGGCTCGCCCTGCAGACCCGTGAGCAGCACATCCGCCGTGAGAAGGCCACGAGCAACATCTGCACCGCCCAGGTGCTGCTCGCCGTGATGGCCGGAATGTACGCCGTCTACCACGGCCCGGACGGCCTCAAGGGCATCGCCCGGCGCACGCACCGCTACGCCGCGATCCTCGCCGCGGGGCTGGAGGCCGGTGGGGTCGAGCTCGTGCACGGCGCCTACTTCGACACCGTCACCGCCAAGGTCCCGGGCCGTGCCGCGGAGATCGTCACCGCCGCCCGCGAGCAGGGCGTCAACCTGCACCTCGTCGATGCCGACCACGTGTCGATCACCTGTGACGAGACCACCGCGCGGGCCCAGGTCGGCGCGGTGTGGAGCGCGTTCGCGGTCGAGGGTGACATCGAGGCGCTGGACGCGGCGACGGCGGAGGTCCTGCCGGACGCGCTGCTGCGCACCGACGACTACCTGACCCACCCGGTCTTCCACGAGCACCGCTCCGAGACGGCGATGCTCCGCTACCTGCGCCGGCTCGCCGACCGGGACTACGCGCTCGACCGCGGCATGATCCCGCTGGGCTCCTGCACCATGAAGCTCAACGCGACCACCGAGATGGAGCCCGTCACCTGGCCCGAGTTCGGCCAGCTGCACCCCTTCGCGCCCGCCGAGCAGGCTCAGGGCTACCTGACCCTCATCCGTGAGCTGGAGGAGCGTCTGGCCGAGGTCACCGGCTACGACAACGTGTCGCTCCAGCCCAACGCCGGTTCGCAGGGCGAGCTGGCGGGGCTGCTCGCCGTACGCGGATACCACCGTGCCAACGGCGACGAGCAGCGCACCGTCTGCCTCATCCCGTCCTCCGCGCACGGCACCAACGCCGCCAGTGCGGTCATGGCCGGCATGAAGGTCGTCGTCGTGAAGACCGCCGAGGACGGCGAGATCGACGTAGCGGACCTGCGGGCGAAGATCGAGCAGTACCGCGACGAGCTGTCGGTGCTGATGATCACGTACCCGTCGACGCACGGCGTCTTCGAGGAGCACGTCGCCGACATCTGCGCCCAGGTGCACGAGGCGGGCGGCCAGGTGTACGTCGACGGCGCCAACCTCAACGCGCTGGTGGGGCTGGCCAAGCCGGGGCACTTCGGCGGTGACGTCTCGCACCTCAACCTGCACAAGACGTTCTGCATCCCGCACGGCGGCGGCGGCCCGGGCGTCGGCCCGGTCGGTGTGCGCGCGCACCTGGCGCCGTACCTGCCGAACCACCCGATGCAGCCGGCCGCCGGCCCGGAGACCGGCGTCGGTCCCATCTCCGCCGCGCCCTGGGGCTCTGCGGGCATCCTGCCGATCTCGTGGGCGTACATCCGGCTCATGGGTGGCGAGGGGCTGAAGCGGGCCACGCAGGTGGCCGTGCTGAGCGCCAACTACATCGCCAAGCGGCTCGAGCCGCACTACCCGGTGCTCTACACCGGCCCCGGCGGCCTGGTCGCGCACGAGTGCATCATCGACCTGCGGCCGCTCACCAAGGCGACCGGCGTCAGCGTGGACGACGTGGCCAAGCGACTGATCGACTACGGCTTCCACGCGCCGACGATGTCGTTCCCGGTGGCCGGGACGCTGATGATCGAGCCGACCGAGTCCGAGGACCTGATCGAGCTCGACCGCTTCTGCGAGGCGATGATCGCCATCCGTGCGGAGATCGAGAAGGTCGGCGCGGGCGAGTGGCCCGCGGCCGACAACCCGTTGCGGAACGCCCCGCACACCGCCGCCGCGCTGGGCGGCGACTGGGAGCACGCGTACACCCGCGAGGAGGCCGTGTTCCCGGCCGGTGTCGCGGTGGCGGACAAGTACTGGCCGCCGGTGCGCCGGATCGACCAGGCCTTCGGCGACCGGAACCTGGTCTGCTCCTGCCCGCCGCTGGACGCGTACGAGGACTGAGCACGCGGCAGGTGAAGGGCGCTGCCCGGGCCGGTATGGCCCGGGCAGCGCCCTTCACCTCTCTCACCCGGTCGAGAGGGAGAGCTCGGTCGACTTGATCAGGGCGGCCACGGGCGTGCCGGCGGACAGACCGAGGTCGGTGACGGCGTCGGTGGTGATCGCGGCGGTCAGTTCACCGCCTTCGACCGTCACCTTCACGGAGGCCATGGCACCGCCGGTGACGATCTCCCGCACGGTGCCGGGCAGCCGGTTGCGGATCGAGAGGCCCTCGACGCGGCCGGTGGCCAGTGAGACCTCCGTCGACTTCACCAGAGCCAGTACGGCCGTGCCCGTGGCGAGGCCGAGTTCCTCGACCGCCTCGCGGGTGATCGCCGCGGTGAGGTCCTGCCCTCCGGCCAGGCCGACCCTGATGGTGGCCATGACCTCGCCGGCCGTGATGGCGGTGACGGTGCCGGGGAGCTGATTGCGAATGCTCAGGCTGCTCAGGCTCATGGTGTGCGCGCCTCGCTGACGGTGGGGGCGGTGCCCTGGAGGGTTTCGGGGAGGTCCCCACCGTAGTCGGAAAGGCGGCTTATGCCGGGTACGCATGGGTTTGCGTCGCCTCGGGATCGCTCAGACGCGGTCGATGTGTACGTTTGTCGACTTCACGCGGGCCGTGGCCTCCATCCCGACCTCCAGGCCCAGTTCCTCCACGGCCTCCCTGGTCAGCAGGGAGACCAGCCGGTGCGGGCCGGCCTGGATCTCGACCTGGGCCGCCACGTCACCGAGCTTGATCGCGGTCACGATGCCGGGGAAGGCGTTGCGCACGGAGGTGTGGGAGACGGCTTCCTCCTCGCCGCCCCCGGTCCTGGCCAGCTCGACCGAGAACGCGGCCAGGTCGTGGCCCTCGATGAGTCGCCGCCCGCCCTCGTCGCGATGGGTCGCCACCCGGCCCGCGTCCGCCCAGCGCCGAGCGGTGTCCGGGCTCACGCCGAGCAGCCGCGCCGCCTGGCCGATCGTGTAGGACTGCATGGCGATCACGATAGGGGCTGAACCCGGGTGTGAGGGGCGTGGGGGCGGCCGCAGGTGGCGTGCGGTGCGGTAGCGGATGTCGCCTCCGTGCGTGGGGTCGCTCAGGCGGTGTGGACACGGGGGCGGCGGCTGCGGTCCGGTTCCGCCTCGCGCAGGACCTCGCGGGTGACCGGGGCGACCTCGCCCTGGCCGAAGAGGAAGAAGCGCAGGAAGTTGGCGAACGGGTTGCCCTCGGTCCACTCGAAGTAGATGTGCGGGGTGCACCGGGTCGAGTCGCGGACGTGCAGGAGCAGGGCGGCCAGGGCGTTGGGGATGGAGGAGGACTCCAGGGTCAGGACGCGGTAGCGGTCGTGGAGGACCTCGCCGCGTACCGTCAGACCCGTTTCGAACTCGGACGGGTCGAGGACCGTGACCTCGGCGAAGACGAAGTCCTCGCCGGGGAGGTCGTGGTCCGCGCGGATCTGCTCGAGCTTCTCGCGGTACTCGGCCTTGTCGCGCTGGTCGGGTTCGTTGGCGATGAACCGTATCTTGCGGCTGGCCATGTCCCGGATGAAACGTTCCGCCATGGGGTCGAGCGTCACGCTCGTCACGCGGAGCTCGAAGGCCCGGGCCAGCCGGGACAGCAGGGAGACCAGGATGATGCCCGCGATGAAGCAGGCGCCGATCTTCACGCCGTCGGGGCGTTCGATGACGTTCACCACCGTCGTGTACAGGAACACCGCCGAGATGACCGCGAAGGCGATGGTCCAGTTGCGCTGACCGGCCTTGCGGGCGGCGATGGTCACCGCGATCGCGGCGGAGCTGATCAGCACCAGGACGCCGGTGGCGTAGGCGCCACCCTGCGCGTCGACGTCGGCGTCGAAGATCCACGTGACCAGGAAGGCGATCAGGGTGAAGACGATGACCATCGGGCGCACCGCGCGCGCCCAGTGCGGGGCCATGCCGTAGCGGGGCAGGTAGCGCGGCATCAGGTTCAGCAGGCCGGCCATCGCGGAGGCGCCGGCGAACCACAGGATGGCGATCGTCGAGACGTCGTAGACCGTGCCGAAGGCGCTGCCCAGGTAGTCGTGGGCGAGGAAGGCCAGCGCGCGGCCGTTCGCCTGGCCGCCCGGCTCGAAGTCCTTCTCCGGGATCAGGAGGGTGGTGATGAAGCTGGTGGCGATCAGGAAGCAGCTCATGATCAGGGCGGCCGTGGTGAGCAGCTTCTTCGTGTCCCGGATCCGGCCGGTCGGCTTCTCCTCGGTGTCGTCCGGGTCACCCTGGACGTGGGGCATGACGGCGACGCCGGTCTCGAAGCCGGAGAGGCCGAGCGCGAGCTTCGGGAAGACCAGCAGGGCCACGCCGACCATCGCGAAGACGTTTCCGTGTTCGGCGGTCAGGGCGGTGGACCAGTCGGTGACGACATGGCCCGCGGTGGCGACGTGCCACAGACCGACGATCACGACCACGACGTTGAGCGAGAGGTAGATGCCCACCAGCACCACCGCGACGCCGATCGCCTCCAGGAAGCCCTTGAGGAACACCGCGCCGAGCAGCGCCACGAAGACGAGCGTGATCAGCATCTGCTTGTCGTGCAGCGCGCTGGTCAGGTGAGGGTTCTCGATCAGGTGGGTCGAGGCGTCGGCGGCCGAGAGGGTGATGGTGATCAGGAAGTCGGTGGCGGCGAAGCCGAGCAGGGTCAGTACGAAGAGCTTGCCCTGCCAGAAGGACAGCAGCCGTTCGAGCATCGCGATCGAGCCCTCGCCGCGGGGGCTCTCCTCGGCCACCCGCCGATACACGGGCAACGCGCCCGCCAGGGTGACGATCACCAGCACGATGGTCGCGACCGGCGACAGCAGCCCGGCCGCGAGGGCCGCGATGCCGGGCTGGTAGCCCAGGGTCGAGAAGTAGTCGACGCCGGTCAGGCACATCACCCGCCACCAGCGCTGACCCTTGTGCGGGGGCTCCGGCCGGGCGTGCGGTCCCTGGTGGCCGCCGCCCTTGCCCATGTCGGACAGGCCCTCCAGCATCCACGAGCGCAGGCGGCTGGGCGGGGGAGGCTCGGTGGTGGCCATCGGACGGGCTCCTGGGGTGCGGCTCAGCGTGCGTTTCCGGCCATCCACGGACGGCGGGATCAGCGTAAGCGGAGAGTGATGTGAGGGCCCGCGGATGCGAGGGCTGCCGGCGTCAATCTTCCGTTAAGACTGGCCCGCGCCGCTGGTGGCGGTACGTCACGGAGTGCGCCGCAGGGCCCGGTGGGTGCCTGGGCACATGGTGAGAACAGGCCGAACGGGCCCGGTGCGGGCACCCAGCGTCACGTCGTACGTGGTCGTCCCGGCGGCGGCTGTTTCCGGTCGGTCCCCTTTCCGGATCAGGCGCGGCCGCGTCGCTCCTGGGCCGACGCGGTGAGCAGCCGACCGTGGCCGCGGCTCTTCCTCCGGCGCGATCCCGAAGGCCGTCAGGGTCGCGTCAAAGGCGCGTGAGCTGCCGTAAGGGACGCGTCAAGGGCGGTCGCATCCGGTCGCAGAAGCGGTTGTCTCGAAGCGTCCGATCCATCCGCACCCATGTCAGGAGTTCACGATGGCCGATCTGGCCTTCGTCGTCACCACGATCGCGGTCTTCGCGCTGGTGGCCCTCGTCGCCAAGGGGGTGACGAAGCTGTGACCGCCGAGAACGTGGTGGGTCTGGTCGTGGCCGTCGCCCTGCTGGGCTATCTCGTCCTCGCCCTGATCTTCCCGGAGAGGTTCTGAGCAGCCACATGGGTCCCGTACTCGCCGGTGTGCTCCAGTTGTCGGCGCTCATGGCCGCACTGGCGCTCGCCTACATACCGCTCGGCAACTACATGGCCAAGGTCTACTCGTCCGACCGGCACTGGCGTGTCGAGAAGTGGATCTACAAGGGCATCGGTGCCAACCCGGACGCGGAGATGCGCTGGCCCTCCTACCTGCGCGGGGTTCTCGCCTTCTCCGCCGTCGGCGTCCTGTTCCTGTATCTGCTCCAGCGGCTTCAGGGCGTCCTGCCCGGCTCGCTCGGGTTCCGGTCGATCGACCCGGACCAGGCGTTCAACACCGCCGCGTCCTTCGTCACGAACACCAACTGGCAGTCCTACTACGGCGAGCAGGCCATGGGGCCCGTCGTGCAGACCGCCGGTCTGGCCGTGCAGAATTTCGTGTCCGCGGCCGTCGGTATCGCCGTCGCCGTCGCCCTCGTGCGCGGTTTCGCCCTCCCCCACTCCCGGCTTCGCTCGAACGGGGGGACCTCGGTCCGCACCGGTGAGCTCGGCAACTTCTGGACGGACATGGTGCGTGGGGTGACCCGCATCCTGCTGCCGGGCGCGCTGATCGCCGCGATCGTCCTGGTCGCCTGCGGAGCGATCCAGAACTTCTCCGGGATACACGAGGTCGGCCAGTTCATGGGCGGCCACCAGCAGTGGAACGGGGGCGCGGTCGCCTCCCAGGAGGCCGTCAAGGAGCTGGGGACCAACGGTGGCGGGTACTTCAACGCCAACTCGGCCCACCCGTTCGAGAACCCGACCCCCTTCACCAATCTCTTCGAGATCTTTCTGCTGCTGGTGATCCCGTTCGCGCTGACCCGCACGTTCGGCGTCATGGTCGGCTCCGTCCGGCAGGGTTACGCGATCCTCGCCGCCATGGCCGCCATCTGGGTCGGCTTCGTCGCCCTGATGATGTGGACCGAGTTCACCCACCACGGCCCGGCCTTCGAGATCGCCGGTGGGGCGATGGAGGGCAAGGAGACCCGGTTCGGCGTCGGCTCCTCGTCGATCTTCGCGGTGTCCACGACCCTCACCTCGACGGGCGCGGTGGACTCCTTCCACTCCTCGTTCACCGGCCTCGGCGGCGGGATCACCATGCTCGGCATGATGCTGGGCGAGATCGCACCCGGCGGTACCGGTTCCGGCCTCTACGGCATGCTGATCATGGCGGTGATCGCGGTGTTCATCGCCGGTCTGATGGTCGGCCGTACGCCGGAGTACCTGGGCAGGAAGATCGGCATCCGCGAGATCAAGCCGGCCGCCTGCTACATCCTCGTCACCCCCGCGCTCGCCCTGGTCTTCACCGCCTTCGCGATGGCCCTCCCGACCCCGGCCCACTCGATGACCAACAGCGGGGCGCACGGGTTCTCCGAGATCCTCTACGCCTACACATCGGGCGCCAACAACAACGGCTCGGCCTTCGCCGGTCTGAACGCGGACACCCACTGGTTCAACACCACGATCGGTCTCGTGATGATCCTCGGCCGGTTCCTGCCGATGGTGTTCGTCCTGGCGCTGGCCGGCTCGCTCGCCGAGCAGAAGCCCGTCCCGGTCACCGCGGGCACCCTGCGCACCGAAAAGCCGTTGTTCACCGGCCTGTTGGTGGGCGCGATCCTGATCATCACCGGGTTGACCTACTTTCCGGCCCTCGCTCTGGGCCCGCTCGCCGAGGGGCTGGCGTCATGACGACCGACGTAACGAAGCACGAGGACTCCGTGTCCCCAGCCACCCCGGCCCGGGCCCCGCACGGCGAGGTGCCGAGCGGCCACACGTCCTCCGAGGCGCGTGTCGGCGCCGGTCTCTTCGACCCGGGGCAGCTGCTCAGGTCGTTGCCGGACGCCTTCCGCAAGCTCGACCCGCGCATGCTGGTCAGGTCGCCCGTGATGTTCGTGGTGTGGATCGGCTCGGTCCTGACCACCGTCTTCTCGTTCAAGGACCCCGGGGACTGGTTCGGCTGGGCGATCAGCGCCTGGTTGTGGCTGACGGTGCTGTTCGCGAACCTGGCGGAGGCGGTCGCCGAGGGGCGGGGCAGGGCGCAGGCCGACACACTGCGCAGGGCCAAGACCGACACGGTGGCCAGGCGGCTCACCGGCGACGGGGAGGAGCGCGTGCCCGGTACGGAGCTGCGCATCGGCGACCGGGTGGTGTGCGAGGCGGGCGACCTGATTCCCGGTGACGGCGACGTCGTCGAGGGCGTCGCGAGCGTCGACGAGTCGGCGATCACGGGGGAGTCGGCTCCGGTCATCCGTGAGTCGGGCGGCGACCGGAGTGCCGTCACCGGCGGTACGAAGGTGCTGTCCGACCGCATCGTCATCACGATCACGACGAAGCCGGGCGAGACCTTCATCGACCGGATGATCAACCTGGTCGAGGGCGCGGCCCGGCAGAAGACGCCGAACGAGATCGCGCTGAACATCCTGTTGGCGTCCCTCACCATCGTCTTCCTGCTCGCGGTGGCGACCCTGCCGCCGTTCGCGGACTACGCGGGCACACAGCTGACGATGGTCGTCCTGGTCGCGCTGCTGGTCTGTCTGATCCCGACCACCATCGGCGCGCTGCTCTCCGCGATCGGCATCGCCGGCATGGACCGGCTGGTGCAGCGCAATGTGCTCGCCATGTCCGGAAGGGCTGTCGAGGCCGCGGGCGATGTGTCGACGCTGTTGCTGGACAAGACCGGCACCATCACGCTCGGCAACCGGCAGGCGGCCCGGTTCGTGCCCGTCAGCGGTGCCACCGAGGCCGAGGTCGCGGACGCGGCCCGGTTGTCGTCGCTGGCCGATGAGACGCCCGAGGGCCGCTCCATCGTCGTCCTCGCGAAGGAGAGGTACGGACTGCGCGAGCGGCACCAGGCCGAACTGGCCGGCGCGGAGTGGATCGCCTTCACCGCCCGGACCCGGATGTCGGGCGTGGACGTCGACGGGCGCCGGGTCCGCAAGGGCGCGGCCGGTTCGGTCATCGCCTGGGTTCGCGAACAGGGCGGGGAGGTCGCGGACGACGCGCGGGAGTCGGCCGACAGGATCTCCGGGGAGGGTGGTACGCCGCTGCTGGTGGCGGTCCAGGACGCCGAAGGCGCCCGCGTCCTGGGCGTCGTCCACCTCAAGGACGTCGTCAAGCAGGGCATGCGGGAGCGGTTCGAGGAGCTGCGGCGCATGGGCATCAGGACGGTCATGATCACCGGCGACAACCCGCTGACGGCGAAGGCGATCGCGGAGGAGGCCGGCGTCGACGACTTCCTCGCGGAGGCCACGCCCGAGGACAAGATGGCTCTCATCAAGCGGGAGCAGGCCGGCGGCAAGCTGGTCGCGATGACGGGGGACGGGACGAACGACGCACCGGCCCTGGCACAGGCCGACGTCGGCGTCGCGATGAGCACCGGTACGTCGGCCGCCAAGGAGGCCGGCAACATGGTCGACCTCGACTCCGACCCGACGAAGCTGATCGAGATCGTCGAGATCGGCAAGCAACTGCTCATCACCCGGGGCGCGTTGACCACGTTCTCCATCGCCAACGACGTCGCGAAGTACTTCGCGATCATCCCGGCGCTGTTCGCGGCCGTCTACCCGGGGCTGGGCAAGCTCAACATCATGGGGCTGTCCTCACCGGATTCCGCGCTCCTGTCCGCGGTG
Source organism: Streptomyces sp. NBC_00289 (assembly GCF_041435115.1). Lineage (NCBI taxonomy): Bacteria > Bacillati > Actinomycetota > Actinomycetes > Kitasatosporales > Streptomycetaceae > Streptomyces > Streptomyces sp. NBC_00289. The sequence continues at coordinate 8,368,245 of NZ_CP108046.1, forward strand.
ATCTTCAACGCGCTGATCATCATCGCGCTGGTGCCGCTCGCGCTGCGCGGGGCCCGGTACCGGCCGGTGAGCGCCGACAGAATGCTCCGTCGCAACCTGACGATCTACGGCCTGGGCGGGCTGGTCGCCCCCTTCGTCGGTATCAAGATCATCGACCTGGTCATCTCCCTCATCCCCGGGCTGTAACTCCTGAAAGCGTGCTGATCGCCATGAACAACGCGGTTGCGAACACCGCCCGGCTGCTCGGGGCGGGCCTGCGTGCCCTCCTCGTCCTGACGCTGGTGACGGGCGTCATCTACCCGCTGCTCGTCACCGGCATCGCCCAGGGCCTGTTCCACGACAAAGCGAACGGCTCCGAGATCACGGCGGACGGCAAGGTCGTCGGGTCCTCGCTGATCGGGCAGTCGTACAACCTGCCGCTGAAGAAGGGAGAGAAGACTCCCGAAGCCGACCTGAAGTGGTTCCAGGGCCGTCCGCAGAACGGCCTGGGCACCAACAGCGTCAACACCCGCTACAAGCTGATCCTGTCCGGCGCGACCAACCGCTCCGGTGACAACAAGGACCTGGTCGCCTGGGTGAAGGCCGCGAAGGCCGCCGTCGTCAAGGACAACTCGGTGGCCGGTCACCCGGTCGAGCCGTCCCGGGTACCCGCCGACGCCGTCACCTCCTCCGGTTCGGGTCTGGACCCGGACATCTCCCCGCGGTACGCCGACCTCCAGGTCCACCGTGTCGCCGCGCGCAACCACCTGCCCGTCACCGTCGTCCGGAACCTCGTCGACGAGCACACCGACGGCCGCACCCTGGGCTTCATCGGCGAACCCCGCGTGAACGTCCTGGAGCTCAACATCGCACTGAAGGACCTCGTGACGAAGAGCTGACGACCTCACACGACCCCGCGGGGGTCGACGGGACCGGGACTTCTCCGGGCCCCGTCGGCCCCCGCTCCGATGTGGCCGCGACGTCTTGCCCCGGCCTCTCCGGTTCCCTACAGTGCGCGGCCCCAACGTTCGTCGGATCACCCGAATGTTTCGCCCGGCATCAGGAGGGGCTGGCACGCATGCGGACGTACGGTGACCCCGTCATCGGGGGTTCGCGCTCATGCCTCAGTGCGTGCCGGGTCTTTCCGGAACGCGTCGGAAACTCTCGGCCCGCTCCCCGTTTGGGGCGTGTCGGCGTGAACGGGCGCGGTCACCGCGCACGTTGGCCGCAGATTCCCCACGTACAAGGGGTTGCCACCGTTTGGGCGCTGTCTCTAGGGTGCGGCAACAGCGAAGCTTTCTGAATCATCTTCGAAACTTTCGGTCGACAGGGCGGACGCACGCGCGCCGTCCCGTACCCAAGGAGCGCACAATGGGTGACCCGGCACTGTCCCGCCGCGGCTTCCTGGCGGCCTCGGCCGCTGCCGGTCTGGGGATGACGGCACTGAGCGGATGTGGCGGCGACTCGGACGGAGGGTCGTCGGGGACGACCACCATCGAGTGGTGGAACATCTCGACCACTCAGCCGACCAAGGACGTCTGGGCCGGCCTGGCCAAGAAGTTCGAGGCCGAGAACCCCAAGGTCAAGATAAAGATCGTGCAACTGGAGAACGACGCCTACAAGTCGAAGATGACGGCGCTCATCGCCTCCGGCAAGCTGCCGGACGTCTTCCACACCTGGGGCGGCGGCGTCCTCCAGCAGCAGGTCGACGCGGGGCTCGTGGAGGACCTCACGGAGGGCACCAAGCCCTGGGCCGACGGCCTCCTGCCGGTCGCCAAGCAGCCGTACCTCCTCGACGAGAAGGTGTACGGCATCCCGTTCGACATCGGCATGATCGGGTTCTGGTACAACAAGGCGCTCTTCAAGCAGGCGGGCGTGAGCGCGCCCCCGACCACCTGGAGCGGCTTCCTCGACGTCGTACGCAAGCTGAAGTCCGCCGGCATCACGCCCCTCGCCCTGGCCGGCAAGGAGAAGTGGCCCGGCATGTACTACTGGGCCTACCTCGCGATGCGCACCGCCGGCGTCGACGCCCTGCGGAAGGCCGACGAGGACAAGGACTTCACGGGCGCCGGGTTCGTCCAGGCCGGACAGCACCTCAAGGACCTCGTCGCGCTCAAGCCGTTCCAGAAGGGGTTCCTGGGCGCCGCCTACTCCACCCCCACCGGCCAGGCCGCCGCGGTCGGCAACGCAAAGGCGGCGATGGAGCTCATGGGCCAGTGGGCCCCCGTCGTCGAGGCGGACGCGGGCAAGGGACTCGGCGACGACCTCGGGTTCTTCCCGTTCCCGGCGGTCGAGGGCGGCAGGGGATCGATCACCGAGGTGTTCGGCGGAGGCGGCGGGCACGCCGTGCGCAAGGGCGCCCCGCAGGCGGCCCTCGACTTCCTGAAGTTCTTCGCCTCGCAGGCGACGGACCTCGAACTCGTCAAGAAGACCGGCGTGCTCCCGGTCGTCCCGGCCGCCGAGAGCGCCATCACCGACCCCAACATCCAGGCCGTACAGACACAGTTGAAGGCCGCCACCGGATTCCAGCTGTACCTCGACCAGGCCTACGCCCCAGCCGTCGGCCAGGAGATCAACGACAGTGTCGCCGGGCTGATCGCCGGCTCCAAGTCCCCCCAACAGGTCACCGAGTCGGTCACGAAGACCGCGAAGGAAGAGCAGTAACCGGCGATGACCTCCACGTTCCTTCCGGACAAGCGGAGCGGCCCCGACGTCGCCCTCCCGCCCCCGACCGCCGACGCGGCGCGGGGGCGGGCGCGCCGGCGCCGGCTCCACTGGCTCACCGCGGTCGGCTTCCAGCTGCCCGCCCTGGTGCTGTTCATCGTCCTGGTGCTGCTGCCGATCCTGTTCGCGCTGTACGCCGCCTTCTTCCGCTGGGGCGGCTTCGGCATGCCCTCCGACTACACGGGCACCGACAACTTCACCCGGCTCTTCCAGGACCCGGTCTTCCTCGGCGACCTGTGGCGCTGCCTGGTCCTGGTCGGCCTGTCCCTCGCCCTGCAACTGCCCTTCGCGCTCGCCATGGGCGTGCTGCTCAACCAGCGGCTGCGCGGCCGGGCCGCGTACCGGATGCTGTTCTTCGCGCCGTACGTGCTGTCCGAGGCGATCACGGGTGTGCTGTTCAGCATGGTCTTCGCGCCGGACGACGGTCTCGCCGACCACATCCTCGGCGGCATCGGACTGGGCGGTGTGGGCGGGGAGTGGTTCGCCGACCCCTCCTCCGTCATGGCGACCCTGTTCCTGGTCATGACCTGGAAGTACTTCGGCTTCCACATGATGCTCTACCTCGCCGGACTCCAGTCCATCCCGGCCGAGTTGACCGAGGCGGCGCTGATCGACGGCGCCGGACCCTGGCAGCGCTTCCGCAACGTCACCCTGCCGCTGCTCGCGCCCACCCTGCGCATCAGCGTCTTCCTGTCCGTCATCGGGTCGATCCAGCTGTTCGACCTGGTCTGGGTGGTCACCCAGGGCGGCCCCGACCACCACTCCGAGACGATGGCCGTGACCATGTTCCAGTACGGCTTCAAGCGCTACCAGGTCGGCTATGCCAGCGCGATCAGCGTGGTCATGTTCGGCATCTGCCTCGTCTTCGCCCTCACGTACCAGCGGTTCGTGCTCCGCCGCGACCTCGAAGGGGCCACCACGACGATGAGGGGAGACGGCACGTGACCCGGAAGACCGTACGAAGCCTGCCGCTGCACATGATCCTCGTCCTGGTGGGCGCGGTGATGGTCCTGCCCCTGGCGTACGCCGTCCTGTCCGGCTTCAAGTCCACCGACGAGCTCTCCACCAACCCCTTCGGCCTGCCCGAGCACTGGCTGACCGGCAACTACACCCAGATCCTCGGCTCGGGCGACTTCTGGAAGCTGCTCGGCAACAGCACGCTGATCGCGGTGGCGACGACCGTGCTCGTGGTCGCCGTGTCCGCGCTCGCGGCCTTCTCCTTCGCCCGGTTCGCGTTCCGCGGACGGGAGGTGCTGTTCACCGTCTTCACGACAGGGCTGATGTTCCCGTTCGCGGTGGCGGCCCTGCCGCTGTTCCTGCTGCTGCGCTCCCTGGGCCTGCTCGACAACCCGCTGGGCGTGATCCTCCCGCAGGCCGCCTTCGGGCTGCCGATGACGATCATCATCCTGCGCGGGTTCTTCCGGCAGATCCCCGGCGAACTGGAGGAGGCGGCCACGCTCGACGGCTGCAGCCCCTTCGGGTTCTTCTGGCGGGTGCTGCTGCCCATGGCGCGGCCCGCCCTCGGCACCGTCTCCGTGCTCGCCGTCGTCACCAGCTGGAACAACTTCTTCCTGCCGCTGCTGGTGTTCACCGACAACACCTGGTGGACGCTCCCCATCGGCGTCCAGCAGTTCCAGGGCCAGTACTCGGCGGAGTACGCCCGTGTCTTCGCCTACCTCGTCCTGGCCATGGTCCCCGCCCTGGCCTTCTACTCGGTCGCCGAGCGCCAGCTCATCGGCGGCCTCACCGCCGGCGCCACGAAGGGATGACAGGCGCCGGCCGGCGTACGGCTCACCCACACCACCGCACCGTGAGGAGTCGCACCATGCACGTCACCACCCGCACAGGCACCCGTTCCCGCACCCGGCTCAGACTCGCCGGCGCACTCGCCGCCGCCCTGGTCGCCGTCGGCGTCGCCGCCGGCCCGGCGGCCCAGGCCGGCGAGGGCCACGGAAAGCCGGCCACCCTCGCCGACCTCGCCGAACGCCACGGCCGGTACTTCGGCAGCGCCACCGACAACCCCGAACTCACCGACAGCGCGTACACGGCGCTGCTCGGCAGCGAGTTCGACATGATCACCCCGGGCAACGGGATGAAGTGGTACGCCACCGAGCCCCGACAGGGCGTCTTCGACTGGTCGCAGGGCGACGAGATCGTGAACCTCGCCCGGAAGAACCACCAGCGGGTCCGCGCCCACACCCTGGTCTGGCACAGCCAGCTGCCCGGCTGGCTCACCGACCGCGAGTGGACGGCGGGCGAGTTGCGGGCCGTCTTGAAGAAGCACATCTTCGCGGAGGCCCGCCACTACCGGGGCAAGGTCTACTCCTGGGACGTCGTCAACGAGGCGTTCAACGAGGACGGCACCTACCGGGACACCGTCTTCTACCGGACGCTCGGCCCGGACTACATCGCCGACGCGCTGCGCTGGGCCCACCAGGCCGACCCGCACGCCAAGCTGTACCTCAACGACTACAACATCGAGGCCGTCGGCCCGAAGAGCGACGCCTACTTCGCGCTGGCCAAGGACCTGAAGGCGCGGGGTGTCCCGCTCGACGGCATCGGCCTGCAGGCTCACCTCGCCCTCCAGTACGGCTATCCGACCACCCTGGAGGACAACCTCCGGCGCTTCTCCCGGCTCGGCCTCGACACCGCGCTCACCGAGGTCGACGTGCGGATGCTGCTGCCCGCGGACGAGGCGAAGCTCGCCACCCAGGCGCAGTGGTACGCCGACATGACGAAGGCGTGCCTCGCGGTGCGGCGGTGCGTGGGCATCACGGTGTGGGACTACACCGACAAGTACTCGTGGATCCCGGCGTTCTTCCCCGGCCAGGGCGCGGCCCTTCCGTGGGACGAGCAACTGGCCCCGAAGCCGGCGTACTTCGCGATCCAGGAGGCCCTGGGCGGCAGGTAGTCAGCCGTGCCGGGCCGGGGGCGCGGTGCTGGCCCGCACCACCAGTTCCGTGCCCAGCTCCACCCGCGGCGAGTCCGGCTGCTCGCCGCGGGTCAGGCGCAACACCGTACGGGCGGCGAGTTTGCCCATCTCGGCGAGGGGCTGACGGACCGTCGTGAGGGGCGGCGCCGACCAGCGGACTTCCGGAAGGTCGTCGAAGCCGACCACGCTCATGTCCTCCGGCACCCTGAGTCCGCGCCGCCGCAGCGCCTCGATCGCGCCCAGTGCCATCTGGTCACTGGCCGCGAACACGGCGGTCGGCGGCTCGGGCAGGTCGAGAAGGGCGTTGCAGCCGGCGAAACCGGACTCGGGGCGGAAGTCCCCGGGCACGACGAGGGTCTCGTCGACGGCGAGACCGGCGTTCTCCAGGGCCGCGCGGTAGCCGTCGAAGCGGGCCCGTGAGCACAGCAGCCGGGGCGGCCCGGCGATCAGGCCGATCCTGCGGTGGCCCAGGGACAGCAGGTGCCCGGTGGCCGCGAGACCGCCGGACCAGTTGGCCGCTCCGACGGTGGGTGCGTCGATGGCGGGGGAGCCCGCCGGGTCGACCACCACCAGGGGGACGCCGAGGGCGCGCAGTTCCTCGTGCAGGACCGGCTCCAGGGCGGAGGTGACCAGGACGACCCCGCCGGAGGCACGGGCACGCAGGTTGCGCATCCACTCCCGGGCGTCGCCCGAACGTCCGTGCAGCGCCGATACCACGGTGCCGACGCCGGCCGTGTGGGCGACCTCCTCCACGCCCCGGATGATCTCCACCGCCCAGGGGCTGTCGAGGTCGTTGAAGACCAGGTCGATCAGGGCGGCACGGGTGCCGGAGGCGGCGACGCGTTTGCGGTGGCCGTGCTGTCGCAGCAGGTCCTCGACGCGGGCCCGGGTCTGCGGCGACACGTCCGACCGGCCGTTGACGACCCGGGAGACGGTCGGCACCGACACCCCGGCCCGACGGGCGATCTCCGTGATCGTGATCCTGCCCCGGGCCCCGGGTGCCGGTTCGGCCTCGGCCTCGCGTGCTGCCACTACCCACCTCCGTCGACGTGCCCTGCGAAACTTCCAGAAGTCTTCCGGGAAACGGGTGGCTGTGGGAAGGGCCCACGCCCGCTCCGGGCATCTCACACGGAGGACTACACGCAGTGACGGTGCCGGAACGTGTGTCGGGGCCGGCGCGCAGTCGGTCGCTGCGATCCGGCCCCTCAGGTCTCCGGGCGGTCGGTGGACCGCCCGGCCCGCTCAGGCGGCTGTCATCACGGCGCCCATCGGGCGGTGCGGCGCGATGATGCGGCCGTCGGGCAGGAGCTCACCGGTGTCCTCGAAGAGCAGAACGCCGTTGCACAGCAGGCTCCATCCCTGCTCCGGGTGGTGCGCCGTGAGGCGCGCGGATTCCCGGTCGGCGGAGCCGGCTGTCGGACACGGTGGCTGGTGCTGGCACATGGATGGGATCTTTCGCTCTGTCGTGAAGTGTGAGATGGCTGTGGTGTCTGTCGTGCGGCGTGAAGCGTTGTTCATGGCCGCCCCCCGTTGTGTTTAGTCCTTCCGGACCCAGTGTTGCCCCATGGACGTCAATCCGCAGGTATTTCGCAGCACCTCTTCTCACAGGTTGATGACGCGACACCCGCATTGATGGTTCATTGCGACCGGACTGTCACTCCCGGTGGTGTTCGGGGGCCGAACAGGGCTGGTCGGCACAGTCCAGGGCCTTATCGGCTCGGACGAGCTATTCAATGCTCGTACGAGCAGAAGGGAGTTCGGTACGTCAGGCGGATTCACGTGTGCGCACAGCGTCGTACCCCGCCGGCCGGAATTCCGGAGCGGGGTACGAGAGGCCGTCGCGCGGTGAAGTGTCAGGCGGGGGACGAGAGCAGTGGCGCCGGAGTCACCCGGTGGGTCAGGACCGGGAGCAGGTCGGCCACCCGGTGCGGACGGTGGGCGGCGATGCCTGGCGGTGCCGGTGCCAGCGGGATCAGCAGGTCGGTGTCGGCGGGGTGGCCGGTGGCGCCGTCCGCGGTGTGGTCGCCGTGCAACCAGAGGGTGAGCATGTACAGGCCGGGGACCGACAGCAGGCGGGGCTGGTAGTGCTGCTGCACGGTCTCCGCCTGGCGCAGCGCGAGTTCGGTGGAGGCGATGTACGGACCCTCGAAGAAGCGTGAGAACGCCCAGCCGTCAGGGGTCAGCATGGTCTCGGCCGCGGCCACCGCACGGTCCCCGCAGCGGATCAGGAAACGCCACCCGGCCAGCCGGGTCGCCGGCACTCCCGCCGGGGTGATCTGCTCCAGCACGTGTACCGGTAGAGGCAGTTCGGGTGTGGTGGGCCCCTGAGCGCGCAGCAAGGAGGGAGTTCGGGCCTCGCGGACCGCGGTGGGGGAGGCCAGCGCGGTGAGGACGGAGCGAAGGGCGGGCGCGGGGGCCGGAGGGACATGCAGCGGCATGGTGGGTCGCCTCTCATTCGGCAGGCACAAGGGCGCGAGGGCGGGGGCGGACGGCGCTGTCAGCACACGGGGACAGAGAGACGGGTGCCCTGGTCGGTATACGCGTGGTGTGAGTGTGCCCTGCCGTGTGGCGCGTCATCAGGACGGCAGGACAAGGACCGCGGGCGCCGGCCTTCTGCCTTGTTCGCGGAGTTTATACGACATATGTTCACGCAGTGTTTCGGCTAGCTGTTTCCGCTGCGTGAAGCAAGGGTCTATTCGGTCGGCGATCCGCGGGAATCATCCCGTTTCCCGGACGGCGGTACGCCGTTGACCTCGGGGAATGCCGGGCAGGCGGTCGGCCCATTCTCGTCGGCGTTTTTCACGAGTCATCCGGAGTGCCCGAAACTGCGTTCTGCCGCATGCCCGGTGAATGTGCCGCCGGTCACCTCCGACAGACTACCGGGCACCGGAGCGGCCTGGGACGTTATCGATCGCTTTCGCGGGGCATCATCCCACGTGACCCGCACACCGGCGGCCGGATCCTCGGCCCGCCCGCACCAAGGAGGACCCTTCGATGGGCGAGAAGGTCGTGGCAGGGCCGTTCGACCTGTCCGATCGCCAGCGCTACCGCGACAAGCTCCGGCACAACCTGACGGGGCTGGAGCGACTCCTGGCCGAGAAGCGGTTCGATCGCCCACAGAACCTCATGGGGCTGGAGATCGAATTGAATCTCACGGGCGAAGACGGCATGCCGAAAATGCTCAACGGGCAGGTTCTGGAACGCATCGCAAGTCGAGATTTCCAAACAGAACTCGCCATGTTCAACCTGGAAGTCAACATAGCCCCACATCGATTGGGGGGCCGTGTATTCGACCAACTAGCCGAGGAACTCCGAACCTCTCTGGCATATGCCGACCGGAAGGCGGGGGAAGTCGACGCGGGAATCGTGATGATCGGCATCCTGCCGACCCTCGACCGTGACGACCTGGTGTCCTCCAACCTCTCCGACGTCGACCGCTACGCCCTGCTCAACGAACAGATCGTGGCCGCCAGGGGCGAGGACTTCGTGCTCGACATCGACGGTGTGGAGCACCTCACCTGCACCTCGAAGTCCATCGCGCCGGAGGCCGCCTGCACCTCCGTGCAGCTGCACCTGCAGGTCACGCCCGGCCGCTTCGCCGCCGTCTGGAACGCCGCACAGGCCGTCGCCGCCGCCCAGGTCGCCGTCGGCGCCAACTCCCCCTTCCTGTTCGGCCGGGAACTGTGGCGCGAGTCGAGGCCCCCGCTGTTCCAGCAGTCCACCGACACCCGGCCGCCCGAGCTCCAGGCCCAGGGCGTACGGCCGCGCACCTGGTTCGGAGAGCGGTGGATCACCTCGGCGTACGACCTGTTCGAGGAGAACCTCCGCTACTTCCCGGCCCTCCTGCCGATCTGTGACGACGAGGACCCGCTCGCGGTGCTGGACGGCGGCGGTGTCCCGAATCTCTCCGAACTCGTCCTGCACAACGGCACCATCTACCGCTGGAACCGACCCGTCTACGGCATCGCGGACGGCGTCCCCCACCTGCGCGTCGAGAACCGCGTGCTGCCCGCCGGCCCCACCATCACCGACGTCATCGCCAACGCGGCCTTCTACTACGGCCTCGTCCGTGCCCTCGCCGAGGAGTCGCGCCCGGTGTGGAGCAGGCTGCCGTTCGAGGCCGCCGCGGCCAACTTCGACGAAGCGTGCCGGCACGGCATCGACGCCCGACTGACCTGGCCCCGGCGCGGCCGGTACGGCGGCACGGCCGAGTACGACGCCGTCAGCCTCGTACGCGACGAACTGCTGCCGCTGGCCGCGGCCGGTCTCGACGCGTGGGGGGTCGAGCCCGCCGACCGTGACCTGTACCTCGGCGTGATCGAGGAGCGTTGCCGGCGCCGGACCAACGGGGCGACCTGGCAGGCGGCGACGTTCCACCGGGCGCTGGAGGGGGGCCTGTCGCGGGACGAGGCGCTGGCCGCCACGACACGGCGCTATCGCGAGCTGATGCATGTGGGGGAGCCCGTGCACACCTGGCCCGTGGGGCTGCGGGAGCCGGCGCCGCTGGGGTGAACCGCGGGGTCAGCCCTGCTCGCCCTGTGCTCCCGCCGCCACGATGGCCTTCAGGATCACCGAGTGGATCTGCGAGGGATCGCTGACCTCGTGGCCCGAGCCGCCGGTGGCCCTGGCGATCTGCTCGGCCTCCTGCCGGTCGGCGTCCGGGCCTACGGCTATCACGATCAGCGGGACCGGGCGCTCGGGGTTGGTGAGTGCCTGCAGTTTTTCGACGAGGTCGCCGCGCGAGATGCTGCCGGGATCCTGGTTCACCCCGTCCGTCAGCACGACCAGGGCGTTGAACTTGCCCTTGGCGTAGGAGGAGGTCGCCGCCTTGTACGCGGCGAGCGTGGTGTCGTACAGGCCGGTCGCGCCGTTGGGGACGGGTTCCAGACCGCTGAACGCCGCCGACAGCCGGTCGCGCTGGGTGCCGTTGCCGACGCGGTCGCCGAGCCGTTCGGTCGGCACGAGGACGCGGTAGTCCTTGTCGCCGTCCAGCTTCGTGGAGAACTTCCACAGACCGATCTCGTCCTCGGGCGTGAACGTGGCGAGCGCCTGGAGCAGGGAGGTCCTGGTGACGTCCATCCGTGAACGGCCGGTGTCCCGCACCGGTTCCGACATGGACGAGGAGGCGTCCACGACGGTGGTGATCCGGGCGCTCTGCACCGTGATCGTCCACATGCCGAGCGCCTCCTCGACGGCCGTCTCGGAGGCCGGCTGCGGGGCCGACTCCCCGTACGGCTGCGGACTGCTGCCACCGGCCCTGGCGACCACCGCGGCGGGGGCCTCGTCGCCGGTCCGGAACCCGAGCTTCTCCAGGAGCCTGCGCTGCGCGGGCTGGCGCAGATACGTCATGAAGCGGATCGCGGCCCGGCTCTGGTCGGTCGACAGGTGCGACTGGTCGACCAGTGTGTACGGGTAGTCGAGCCGCGGCGACCCGTCCTTCGGATAGAACATGTCCAGGTCGCCCGCGCCGTCGGCCGACGCGTTGTGCGTGAACGCCGACTGCTCGGTGAGGACCAGGGCCTGGTTGCGTTTCGGGTTGCCCCGCTCGGTGCCCGAGGAGTCGCGGGGCAGGGTGTCGAGAACCTGGCCGTCGGTGTCGGAGGTGCGCTGCGAGAGCGTCTTCATCATGGCCGCGGCCTGCGTGTCGCCGTCCTTGAGGCCGGCGGCGGCGGTGCTCAGCCGGGTGAGCGCGAGGAGCCCGGTCGCACTGCGCGCGGGGTCTGCCGCGCCCAGCTTGAGGGAGTCGTCCCGCAGGGTGGCTCCGGCCAGTTCGATCCAGCTGTACGTCTTCTTCGGCCACCCCAGCGACTTCGCGGCCGCGGGGACCATGGCCACCCCGACCGGGGTGGAGGCGACGTGGCCCGCCGAGGTGACCTGTGTCGCGGTCCGGTTCGCCGTGACCCGCTGGACCCACACGTCCGAGTCCGGCACCCACATCTGCACGTCGGACCGCTTCCCCGCCATGAGGGCGTCGGCGACCTTGTACGAGTCGCGTGCGGTCACCGTCACGGCGACGCACTGTCCGTCGGAGGTGATGTTCGCCGCGCGGGCCTGCCGGGCCGCGGCCGACAGGGCGGGCGCGAGGTCCGGGGAGGCGGCCAGCCTCAGCCGTACCGGGTCGTCCTGGCAGGAGGAACCGAAGGAGAGCAGTCCACTCCGCACCGCGGCGGCAGCGCCGCCGGCGACGGTGAGCACGAGGACCGTGGCGACGGCCACCGTGCGGCGGCGCGCGCGTACGCGGGGGTCGCTGCCGCCCGCCCCATACTGATCGGGCAAGCTGTGACGTCCCATGGCGGTGATGCCCCTCCCTGTCGAACCTCGTGCCGCAGGACGGCCGTACGGCATGCGAAAGGGGGAGGTACGCCCCGTACGGCGTCCGTCCCCCAACGGCCTGTCACGCACGATTTTCGTAACTTCTTTCGAGACCCTAGCGGGGCCTTGGTGGGGATGAGGCAGGAATACTCAACTGGAGGCAGGTGTGCAGGCGGAGGCGGGCCCGGTGGCCGATTCTTTTCCGCAGGAGGGGCCCTCACGACGAATTCTCCGTGACGAGACACTGCTCGTTCTGGCGCTCTCGCTCGGTGCGAGTGGTGTGTCCGCCCTGATCAGCTTTGTCGGATCGGTCACGAAACCGGGGGGTCTCAAGAACCAGGCGACCACCCTCGTCGGCTCGGCCGCGCCCGGCCGTCCCTGGCTGGATCTCGCCTGGCAGCTGTTCGGGATCGCCTCGGCGCTGGTGCCCGTCGCCCTGGTCGCCCACTTCCTGCTGCGGGAGGGGCAGGGCCTGCGCACGCTCGGCTTCGACCGCACCCGTCCCTGGCCCGACCTCGGCCGCGGGGCAGGCGTGGCGGCCGTGATCGGCAGCACCGGCATCGCGTTCTACCTGGCCGCGCGCGGGCTGGGCTTCAACCTCACGGTGGTGCCGGAGGCGCTGCCCGACGTGTGGTGGAAGTTCCCGGTGCTGATCCTCGCGGCATTGCAGAACGCGATCCTCGAAGAGGTCATCGTGGTCGGTTATCTGCTGCGCCGGCTCGGCCAGTTGGGCTGGACCCCGGGCACCGCCCTGGTGGCCAGTTCCGTACTGCGCGGCTCCTACCACCTCTACCAGGGCATCGGTGGCTTCCTCGGCAACATGGCCATGGGCGTGGTCTTCGTGTACCTGTACCGCCGCTGGGGCCGGGTGGGCCCCTTGGTGGTGGCGCATTCCCTGCTCGACATCGGGGCGTTCGTCGGCTACGCGCTGCTGGCCGGGAAGGTGGGCTGGCTGCCGACGGCCTGAGCGGCCGGCCCAGGGGCGCACGCCGTCCCGTACGCCCCTGTGGTGCTCTTCCCCGCCCCCGGTCCGGCCGTACGGCGCTTCGCCCGCGCCGTCAGGCCAGCAGCTCCCCGTCGATCACCGTCACCGCGTGGCCGGTGAGGAGGGTGCGGTCGCCGCGCAGCTCCGTACGGACACGGCCGGAGCGCGGGGAGGCCTGCAGGCCGGTGAGGCGGGTGCGGCCGAGGCGTTCGGACCAGAAGGGGGCGAGGGCGGTGTGGGCGCTGCCGGTGACCGGGTCCTCGTCGATGCCGACGTTCGGGAAGAAGCAGCGGGAGACGAAGTCGTATCCCCGGCCCGGGTCCTCGGCGCGGGCGGTCGCGATGACGCCCCGCTCGGAGTAGGCGGCCAAAGCCTTGTGGTCGGGGGAGAGGGCGAGGACGGTCTTCTCGTCGGCGAGCTCCAGCAGCAGATCGCCGACGTTCGGCCCCGTGTCCAGAGCGGTGCGCGGTGCGGCGCCCAGGGCCTCGGCCACCCCGTCCGGGACGTCGACGGGGGTGAGCGGGGCCGTCGGGAAGTCCAGGGTGATCGAACCGTCCTCGTGGGGCGTCGCGACCAGGACGCCGCTGCGGGTGGCGAACCGTACCGGACCCTCGTGGGCGCCGGTGGTGTGCAGGACGTGGGCGGTGGCGAGCGTCGCGTGTCCGCACATGGCGACCTCGGCCGCGGGGGTGAACCAGCGCAGCGCCCAGTCCGCCGCCCCGCCCTCGGGCAACCGATGGGCGAAGGCGGTCTCGGCGTGGTTGACCTCCAGGGCCACCCGCTGGAGCCGGCCGTCGTCCGGGAAGGCGTCCAGAAGCAGCACCCCGGCCGGGTTGCCGGCGAAGGGACGGTCGGTGAAGGCGTCGACGATTCGGATACGCATGACAACGAAGCTAGAGGCTGCGTGGCCTGCCTGACCAAGGCCAATTCCGGCGCGCTGGACCGATTTCCCGACACCGCCGGGAGCCACCCGGAGGGCGTCTTGCGCAGGAATCCCGACGCGCACCCGCACAGCCACCCCTAAGGCGGCCGAGGCCGCGGGCCCGACCTCGCCCATTGCGGGTGAGGCGCCCGGCGGCACCGTCGGCTGCGATGGAGGTGGCGACCGGGGAGGCACCGGAAGCTGCCCGGCGGACTGCGCCGGCGTCCCGGGCCGACTCGGCGAGGTGGCACCGTGAAGCACTGGCGGGCTCTGATCCTCCTGGGTACGGCCCGGTTCCTGATGGTCCCGGCCACGTCGGTCATGAACGTGTCCGTCAGCCGGCCGGTCGAGGACTTCGACACCGAGGTCACCACCGGCGGGCCGCGGTTCACGGCCCGGAACCTCGGCTCCGCGCTCATCGGATCGATCCTCATCGGCGCGCCGGCGAACGGCTTCACCTCACAGGTGGAGGACAACCCGCGGCTGTCGGAGGAAGCCCAGGGGCCGACCGGTGTCGCGCTGGAGGCAGGGATCAGCTCCGCTCCCACCTGCGAGGTGCGCTCGGCGGCGGAGCGCGCCGGGCTGCCGCCGGCCGAGGTCGACGCCGTCGGGGACTCCTACGTGTCGGCACAGCTGCAGGGCCTGAAGGCGGCGATTCTCGCCACCGGAGGCATCACCCTCGCCGGCTTCCTCGTCACACGTCACCTGCCCACCGGCGGGGCGAGCCGCAGCAGGCGACCCGACATCACCGCTTCCGCCGACGCGCTCGACCGGGCGCGCTGAGTCCGCGCGGCCCCGGTGCCCCGACCCCGAAGGGAGGCCGCGATGCCCGCGACCGGACAGAGGACAACCGGTGCGGCCGACAGCGCCGAGCGCCGGGCCGGCACCGACTACACCGGTGGCGTCTACGGTTCCATGATCGCCTCCTCCGTGATCCTGGGCGCCGGCACCCTGGGCTCGTTCCCGGTTCTGGAACTCGTGCTGCTGCTGGTACTCACCGGCGTGGCCTTCTGGATCGCGCATGTGCACGCCCAGTTGTTCGGCGCGCGCCTGGCCCAGCGAGACCTGAACCGCCGGATCGTGCTGCGTGTCTGCCGGGAGGAATGGCCGATCGTCGAGGCCGCCGGCCCGCCGGCGATCGCCGTGGCCGTCAGTCCGGCGCTGGGCCTCGACGTGGAGGGTGCCCTGTGGCTGGCGCTCGCCGTGGCCGTGGCCGGGCAGGTGGGCTGGTCGGCGGCCGCGGCACGGCAAGCGGGCGCGTCCTGGCGCCTGGTGGCCACCGCGGTCTCGGTGAATCTCCTGCTCGGGCTCCTGATCATCGCCTTCAAGCTGTTCCTCACGCATTGACGCAGGTTGGGAAGCGTGTCCGGGCGAGTATCACCTTCGCGGGGTGAGGCCGTCCCGCCCGACGGGACGGACGATCGAAGGGCAGACGAAGGGCGCGGCCCGCCTGTCCCAGGCCACCGGGGGAGAGCAGCTGATGCGCTATGAGATCCGCGTCGACGGACACATGTCGGAGACGCTGACCAGTGCCTTCCCGGAACTCGAGCACGTGGTGATGTCCGGGCAGACCGTCCTGTTCGGACCAGTGATCGACGAGGCGCACCTGTACGGGCTGCTGGCCCGCTGCCGGTCGCTGGGTCTGCGGGTCCTGGAGATGCGCCAGCTGCCGGAGTGATGTGCCGGAAGTGCCGCGGGGTGGTGACAGTGGGTTCCGGCTCGGCCGGGGTTCACCGAAGTCCTACAGCTGCGGCGGCTCCCGGCCCTGTCGGCGAAGACCCGCCTGGACGGCACCCGCGAGGATCCGTGCGGCGACGCCCACGAGCATCAGTCCGCCGACCATCTGCAGCATCGTCGCCACCCGCCCGGTCTGCGAACGGGCGGTGATGTCGCCGTACCCGACGGTGGAGAACGTGGTCAGGGTGAAGTACAGGGCGTCCGTTCGGGTGAGCGGTTCGCTGAAGGACCCGGGCGTGGATCGCTCCATCAGGTAGTAGCCGCTCGCGAAGAGCACCAGATACATCACCAGCGTCGCGACCAGGGCCTCGACGGCCTTCAGCCGGGGGTGCGGCGACTGCACGATGGCCCGGACCTCCCACCCGAAGACGAGGAACACCGCCACCAGGCCGATCGTGAGCAGGAGCGAGGTGTTGCCCGTGCCGCGTTCGTCGAACGGCAGCAGGTAGTACGCGGTGAGCAGGCCCACCGTGATGCCCACGGCACGCGCGAGGGCCAGGGCCGCCGCGCGCCGGTCGGGTTGTTTCCGGGAAGGAGCCCGCCCGGACCGGGCGGGCTCCTTCCCGGAAGCCGCTGGATCGTCCATAGGCGTATCTTTGCCCGTTTTCGTCGCACACGGGCGCGTGGCTCCGGGCATTTCACTTCATCGCCTCGGCGGTGTGCGCGGATCACCCGCCGGGGGTGATCCGCGGGCAGCCGGCGGGCGGGACGCTGACCCGGTGAGGTCACCGCACACCGCCCCGTCGGCGGTCCGGAAGCGACCCGTCGGATCTCGCGAGGAGGAGCCATGACCGTGTCGCGTGGTCCGACACCGCGTACCGGATCGGAACACAGGCCCGACGGGGCGGTCCCCGCAGCGATGGAGGACCCCGCCGACGTGCTGGCGAAACTCGGGCGGTCCTGGACGTGGATCCTCGCTTCGGCGATCACCACGCTCGTCCCCGGCATCCTGGTCCTGGTCTGGCCTGACGAGACCCTCAACGTGCTGGCGATCGTCATCGGCCTCTACCTGCTGGTGAGCGGGGCGTTCCGGTTCGTCGCCACCTTCGACCGCGACGAACACGGCGAGCGGCTGGCGGGTCTGCTCCTCGCGGTGCTGTACGTCCTGGCCGGAGTGCTGTGCCTGCGCAACCCGCTGCAGACGATCGCCGCGCTCTCGCTGATCGTCGGGATCGTCTGGCTGGTGTCCGGCATCCTCACCCTCTACACGGCCATCGCCGCCAAGGACCTGCCCCACCGCGGCTTCGTCCTCGGCGCCGCGGTGATCGCCATTCTCGCCGGGATCGTGGTGCTCGCCCTGCCCGCCGAGTCCGCCCTGGCGCTGACCCGGCTGCTCGGTCTGTGGCTCGTGCTGCTGGGTCTGGTCGAGGTGGCCGTCGCCTTCGCGTGGCGGGCAGCCCTCCGCAGGTCACGTATCACGGAGCCGAGCGACCCGGCCGGGGCCGTCTGAGCCTCCGTCCCGGCGCCCGTGCCGCCCCGGCCGGCGGCCCGCTCCGTGGCCCGGCCCGCAGGACCCGAGTTCCCGGCCGGTGCGGCGCCGGGGGCTCCGACACCCCTGACGAACGTCACCTCCCTGACGGCAGCCGAGCGCTGCCGGGAGCGGCACAAACCCCGAGGAGGAGCCATGGACTCGTCCGGCAGCGCCCCCGAACCGTCCCACTCCGGCGGATCCGCGGAATCCGCTCCTGACCTGACCGCCGCGGAACGCGCGGAGTACGAGCGGCTGCGCCACGCCGAGGGAGTACGCCACCGAGGACTGCGCCGGGCGGGCGCCGGGATCCTGCTGGTGCTGACCGTGCTGCTCGCACCCCTGTCCGTCGTCGCCGTGTGGGTGAACGACATCGTCTCCGACACCGACCGGTACGTGGAGACCGTCGCGCCCCTGGCCTCGGACCCGGCCGTGCAGAAGACCCTGACCGACCGGCTGACCAACCGGGTGGTGAAAGAGGTGGACGTCGCGGCCGTGACGGACTCGCTCACCAAGGTCCTCAAGGACGCCGGCGCTCCGCCCAGCGTCGTGTCGGGAGCGCAGGCACTCGACGCTCCCCTGCGCTCCGCGGTGCAGACCGTGGTGCACCGCAGCGTCGACCGGGTCATCACCAGCGATGTCTTCCGGCAGGCCTGGGAGGGCTCGAACCGGCGGGCGCACGCGGCGGTGGTGAACATGCTCACCGGTGAGGGGAACGGCGCCCTGCGCGCCAAGGGAGACAGCATTCAGCTCGACATCGGAAGCGTGGTCGACCAGGTGAAGCAGCGCCTCGTCGACCAGGGCTTCGACAAGGCGGCCGCCATCCCGGACAGCGAACGGACGGTCACCCTGTTCCGGACCGAGGAACTGGGCAAGGCACAGGACGGGATGCGCCTGCTGAACATCCTCGGCACCTGGCTGCCGGTGGTGACACTCGCCGTCGGCGCCCTCGCCGTGTGGACGGCTCCGGGGCACCGGCTGATGCTGATGATCACCTCTCTCGGCATCAGCCTGATGATGGTGGTGCTGCTCGTCGCACTGGCCGTCGTACGACGGGTCTACCTCGACGCGGTCCCGTCCGCGACACTGCCGCCCGACACCGCCGCGGTCATCTACGACACGTTCCTCCGGTTCCTGCGTGACAGCACGCGCACCCTGCTCGTCGTCTTCCTGATCGTGGCGCTGACCGCCTATCTGTACGGCCCCGGACGAGTGGCCCGCTGGACGCGGGACGTGACCCACCGGGGCGCCACCGCGGCCGGCGCGACACTGAGCGGCGCGGGACTGCGCACCGGCTCCGCGGGGCGCTGGCTGACCACCCACCGGCCGTGGATCACCGGGGTGGCCATCGGGGCGGGCGCCCTGACGCTCCTGCTCTGGAACCACCCCACGATCGCCGGAGTCGTGCTCGTCGTCGGCCTGATCCTGATCGTGCTGGCCGTCGTGGCGGTACTCGCCGCCGCGGCCACCGAACCGGACAGGACCGCCCGCGGAGCGGGACGGCCGGGTCCGTGAGCGGCGCGCGTGCCCGGACGCGCGGTGCCGCGGACCGCGGCGGCCCGCACTCTCACCCGTCTCGGGTGAGCCGCCCGGTGCTTGCCGTGGGCACGCTGAGTACGTCACCGAACGGCTGCCGGGCGAAGGCCCGGGACGGAGGAAAGACATGAGTGGGCAGACGTACCTCGCCTACGACTATCCGCTGCTGAGCGTCTTCTGGTCCATGCTGTTGTTCTTCGTGTGGATCATGTGGTTCGTCCTGCTCTTCCGGATCGTCGTGGACATCTTCCGCGACGACACGATGAGCGGCTGGGCCAAGGCCGGCTGGCTGGTGTTCGTCATCGTCCTGCCCTTCCTGGGCGTGTTCGTCTACGTGATCGCACGTGGGAAGAACATGGGCCGCCGCGAGGCGACGCAGGCGCGAGACCAGCAGAAGGCGTTCGACAGCTACATCCGCGAGACCGCCAAGGGTGGTGGCGAGGGAGGGACCAGCAGCGTCGACGAACTCGCCAGGCTGTCCGAGATCCGTGCCCGCGGCGACATCTCGGACGACGAGTTCCGCAGGGCCAAGGAACTGGTGCTGAGCGGCTCCGGTCCGTCGGAACGCGCGGGCACCGCCCCCTCCGCATCCGCCCCCTGAGGGCACCCACGGGTCAGACGCACGAGACCGGGACGGGGCGGTTCCCGCCGCCCCGTCCTCCCCACCCGCGAACCAGGAAGGCGGTAGCCGATGTGCCGGTGGCTTGCCTACTCCGGAACACCCATCCTGCTCGACGCCATCCTCTACAGACCGGCCCACTCGCTGATCGACCAGAGCCTGCACTCCAAGCTGGGCGTCGAGACGACCAACGGTGACGGCTTCGGCGTCGGCTGGTACGCGACGGACGTCGACACCCCGGCGGTCGTCCGGGACACCGCCCCGGCGTGGAGCAACCGCAACCTGCGGGAGATCGCCAACCACGTCCGCTCGCACCAGTTCTTCGCGCACATCCGGGCCTCGACCGGGACCGCCGTGCAGCAGACCAACTGCCATCCGTTCCGCCACGGTCACTGGATGTGGATGCACAACGGGGCGATCACCGACTTCCACCGGATGCGGCGCGACCTCGCCCTCGTCGTCGACCCGGAGCTGTTCCTCGACATCGAGGGGTCGACGGACTCGGAGATGATGTTCTTCCTGGCCCTCACCTTCGGCCTGGAAGAGGACCCACCGGGCGCCGTGGCACGGATGGCGGGCCTGGTGGAGGAGGTCGGTCACCGGCACGGGGTGGAGTTCCCGCTGCAGATGACGGTGGCCGTGACCGACGGCCAGAGCCTGTGGGCCTTCCGCTACTCCAGCCAGGGCGCCTCCCGTTCGCTCTACTACAGCACCAAGGTGGAGACACTCCGGGCCCTCCACCCGGACGTGGCGTTCCTGCGGGGGATATCCGACGACACCCGCCTCTTCGTCTCCGAGCCCCTGGGTGACCTGCCCGGCGCCTGGAACGAGGTGCCCGAGAACAGCTACGGCGTGGTGCGACCGGGAACGGACGACCAGGATTTGGTCCCCTTCGCCCCACAGGCCGCCTAGCCGGACCCCGACTCCCGCCTGACCTCGCCGAAGTCTCCGTGCGGTGCCCCGGACCTTCCCTTTCCGGGACCCGCACGGGGCAGGGGCTTGCCTTACGAACACTCCCGATATATCGTTGATGCATCGCGACAGATCAACGATGGAATGGAGTGATGGCAATGCGCAGCCACGGATTCGAGCGTGGACACGGCCGTCGACAGGACGGCCCGGGCCGGCGTGGCCAGGACGGCTTCGACGGACGGCGTGCGGCCTTCGGGCCCTTCGGGCCGGGTGGCCCCGGCGGCCCCGGTTTCGGCGGACCGGGCTTCGGTCCGGGCCCATGGGGCCCAAGGGGGCGCGGTGGACCGAGGGGACGGGCGCGGCGAGGCGATGTACGGGCCTCGATCCTGGCCCTGCTCAAAGACCGGCCCATGCACGGTTACGAGATGATCCAGGAGATCGCCGAGCGCAGCGGCGGGGCGTGGAAGCCCAGCCCCGGTTCGGTGTACCCCACCCTCCAGTTGCTGGAGGACGAGGGGCTGATCATCAGCGCGAGTGAGGGCGGCAAGAAGCTTTTCTCGCTCACCGACTCCGGCCGTACGGCGGCCGAGGAGGGGCCCGACGCGCCGTGGGAGGAAGCCTCACGCGGCGTCGACTGGGAGGCCCTCGGTGAGATCCGGCAGGCCGGCTTCGGTCTGATGGAGGCCTTCGGCCAGGTCTGGAAGACCGGCAGCAAGGAGCAGCGGGAGAAGGCGCTGACCGTCATCAACGAGGCCCGCAAGAAGCTGTACCTGATCCTCGCCGACGAGGACTGACGGCCGATGGGCCGGTGAAGGGCGCCCCGCGGAGCGATCCGCGGGGCGCCTTCGCGTGTGCGTGGGGGTGGCGTACGGCAGGGCCGCCGCTGTCAGGACACCAGTCCGGCCAGCTTGCGCAACGACTCGTTCAGGGCGGCCGTTCCCGAGTCCTTGAGCTTGCCCGCCATCAGCGACACGGCGGCACCGGTGAACTCGCCGTCGATGCGTACCAGCGTGGCGTCGCCGTCCGGTGTCAGGGTGTAGCGCGTGGCGACGGACACGGCCATCGGGCCCTTGCCGCGGATGGCGAGCACCCGGGCCGGCTCCAGCTCCTCGACGGTCCACTCGACCTCCGCCGGGAAGCCCATCAGCTTCATGTTCTCCTGGAAGGTCGCGCCCACTTCCAGGGTCGTCGGGCCGCCCTTCGGGAAGCTGGTGTGGGTCGCGTTCCACTCGCCGTAGGCGGACCAGTCCGTGAGCTGCGCCCACACCTTCTCGGCGGGGGCCTGGATGCGTGCCTCCGCGCTGACTTCGGCCATGCGACCACCTCTTCGTGTCGGGCTACGGTGTCGCGGAACGTAGTCTCAAGGCCCCGAACATTCAATACTGATGAACCGTCAGGAAGTGTGGAGAGCCACGAGCGGGCACGATCGAGGGGCAGGCCGCCCTCATGACAGTGCCACGCGGCTCGGCAGGTCGGCGCGGTGCGGCCTCGGGGGAAAACGGCCTGATCTCATCCGTAGGGAGGAGATTCCGGCCACCGCGGTCCACTCTGCGTGGGAGGCGAAGATGCTTCCCCCCGGGGATGACCGGATGGGCGGCGGCTGATGGGGTAGGGGTGTGCACTCCCGTATCCCCCGGCAGTCGGCCCACGGGCCGGACAGCCGGCGCTCGGACCACTCCGACCACCGTGACAACGATGCCAGGCTCAGCGCGGAACTGGCAGCGGTGTTCTCCGGCGCGCGCCGGCGGGCGGTCCGGGACGGGGACGCGCAGATCGACACGGCCCACCTGCTGCACTCGCTGCTCGAGTCCGACCCCGAAGTGCGGGAGGCCTTCGGTGAGGGACCGCAGGTGGCCCGTCTGCTCGGCTACCTCGTGCAGCGCAGCATCGGCTACGGCCTGCGCTGGCACGGCACCGTGGAGGACTCCGGCGGCCTGCCCGTCGTGACGGACCTCGCCGGATTCTCACCACTGGCCGCCGGCGCCCTGGAACGCGCCTGCGCACGGGCCGCCGGACGGGGCGGCGGACCGGCCAGGGGTGTCGACCTGCTCGCGGCGATCGTCGTGGATCACCAGGCCCGCGCCGTCGAGGTACTGGCCCGCGCCGGGATCGACGCCGCCGAACTGTCCGCCCGGATCGAGGGGAACCCCGAGGAACTCGACGAGTACGCCGGAGGCGGCGAGTCCGGCCGCTGAGACGAGTACGCCGGAGGCGGCGAACCCGGCCGCTGAAGGGTCACCGCTCTCCGGCTGCCGCCAGCCGATGAGATTCCCGGCCGCCGTCCAGGCAGTGAGACAGGAGTCAACCGGGGTGACGCTCATGTCGTGCCCTGTCATCATGGGCCGGTGCACACGTCTGAAAGCGGTCGGGGCGACCGCACACGAGGTTTCGGGCTCGGCCTCGCCCTGGTGTCCGCGCTCGCCTTCGGCGGCTCCGGTGTCGCGGCCAAGCCGCTGATCGAGGCGGGCCTCGACCCGCTCCACGTGGTGTGGCTGCGGGTGACCGGCGCGGCCCTGGTGATGCTGCCGGTCGCCGTACGCCACCGCGCGTTGCTGCGCGGCCGCCCGGCCCTGCTCGCCGGATTCGGGCTGCTCGCCGTCGCCGGTGTCCAGGCCTGCTACTTCGCCGCGATCAGCCGCATTCCCGTCGGGGTCGCGCTGCTCGTCGAGTACCTGGCGCCCGCCCTCGTCCTCGGCTGGGTGCGCTTCGTGCAGCGGCGGCCGGTGACGCGCGCCGCCGCGCTCGGAGTGGTCCTCGCGGTCGGCGGACTCGCCTGTGTCGTCGAGGTCTGGTCGGGCCTGAGCTTCGACGCCCTCGGTCTCCTCCTCGCGCTCGGCGCCGCCTGCTGCCAGGTCGGCTACTTCGTCCTCTCCGACCAGGGCAGCGCATCCGGCGACCGGGCTCCCGACCCGCTCGGCGTGATCGCGTACGGCCTGCTGGTCGGGACCGCCGTACTGACCGTCGTCGCCCGCCCCTGGACCATGGACTGGTCGGTGCTCGGCCGCTCGGCGGAGATGAACGGCACCCCCGTCGCGGCCGGTCTGCTGCTGGCCTGGATCGTGCTGATCGCCACGGTCCTCGCCTACGTCACCGGCGTGCTGTCGGTGCGCCGGCTCTCCCCGCAGGTCGCGGGCGTCGTGGCCTGCCTCGAAGCGGTCATCGCCACCGTCCTCGCCTGGGTCCTGCTCGGCGAGCACCTCTCGGCGCCGCAGATCGTCGGCGGCGCGGTGGTCCTGGCCGGCGCGTTCATCGCCCAGACGTCGGCGCCCGGCGGCAACCCGGCCGAACCGGCCGCGGGCAAGGAGGAGGAACGCGAGTTGTCGGCCCGCGGGACTGCGGCCTAGGTCAGGCGGGCCGGGTTCGGCGGTCGAGGGCCGGCGGCCCAGGCGTTGCGGTCCAGGCCGGGTCCGACCGTCCCGTCGGCCGCCCGGCCGGGAACCGTTCGGCACCGTCTACACTGCGGATCATGCATTCGCGCGCGCTCGTACTTCCGCCTCCGGCCGCTTGAGGCGGGCCCTCCGGTAAGGCCGCCCGGCGCGTGTCGTCGGGCCGAACGGTGCTGCCCGCAGACGAAGTCCGCGGACCCCGCGATGCGGTGGTCCCTTCCCGAACTTCGCGCCCTGTGCGCAACTGCGGAGAGAACACGTGTCGAACAACGCTGTCGGCCTGCCCGTCGGGCGAGGCCTGCTCTATCTGATCGTCGCCGGTGTCGCCTGGGGCACCGCGGGCGCGGCCGCCTCCCTGGTCTACCGGGCCAGTGACATGGGGGCCGTCACCCTTTCCTTCTGGCGCTGCGCGGCCGGACTGGTCCTGCTGTCCGCCGCCCGCCTGCTGCGCCCGCGCACCCGGCCCGCCGTGGCGGGGCCGCGCGGCCGCGGGGTCCTGCGGGCGGGGATGACGGGGCTGGCCCTCGCCGTCTTCCAGACGAGCTACTTCGCGGCCGTCGAGGCCACCGGACTCGCCGTGGCGACCGTCGTCACGCTCGGCGCCGGGCCCGTGCTCATCGCGCTCGGCGCACGGCTGACCCTGGGGGAGCGCCTCGGCGGGGCGGGTGCCGCCGCCGTCGCCGGGGCGCTCGTCGGTCTCGGGGTGCTGGTCCTCGGCGGCGGGGAGGCGGACGTACGCCCGTCGGGTGTGCTGCTGGCGCTGGTGTCCGCGGCCGGATACAGCGTGATGACGCTGCTCACCCGACGATGGGGCCGCGACGGCGGGACGGACGCCGCCGGTACGTCGGTGGCCGCGTTCGCGGTGACGAGCCTGTGCCTGCTGCCGTTCGCGCTGGCCGAGGGGCTGGTGCCGCACAGCGCCGACCCGGTGCGCGTCCTGTGGCTCCTGGCCTTCGTCGCGGCCGTTCCCACGGCCCTCGCCTACGCCCTGTACTTCGCGGGCGCGGCCGTCGTCCGGTCCGCCACCGTGTCCGTGATCATGCTGCTCGAGCCGGTCAGCGCGGCGGTGCTGGCCGTCGCCGTGCTCGGCGAGCGGCTCACCGCGGCCACGCTGGCCGGCACGGCGCTGATGCTGGGTTCGGTCGCCGCGCTCGCGGTGGCCGAGGCGCGAGGCGCGGGGGCGAAGGCGCGGGGCGCGGGAGCGGAGGAACCGGTTCCGGCGCCGACGGGCTGACGGCCGTCGGCGAAACTCGGCCCGTGTGCGGGGTGCGGGTCCGGGCTGCGCCGGGTGCGGCCGGGCGGCATCGGGAACCCCGAGCGGCACCGGGTCACTCCGGGCGGGACCTTCGCGGAAGGGTCCCGTCGCCTGTCAGGCCCTGCGCCTGCGCAGCGGATGTGCGCGCGTAGCCGCGTCGCCCGGGCCGGCTTTGGTCCGGGTGGCGCCGGGTCCGTCCGGGGGCCTGAGTCGTGTCGGGCGGGACGTGCTCGGGAGGGTCCCGTCGCCTGTCAGGCTCCGCGTCTGCGCAGCAGGTGTGCGCGTGCCGCCGTGTCGCCCGGGGCGGAGCGGTCGGCCAGTCCGGCGGCGATGCGGTCCTGTACAGCGTCGGGCTTCTTGCCCGCGTACTTGAACTTCGCCCGCACGCCCACCACGTCGAGCCGCAGACCGCGGATACCGGGCAGCAGTCGGCCGTACGGCTCCTCGCCCACCGCCGCCCGTGCCGAGCCGCCCTCCGGCTGGAAGTGACCGACCTGCCGGTTGAGCAGCTCGGCCTTCTCGGCCGGGTCGTCGACGACCCGGGCCCGGCACCGCAGTTGCACGGCGGCGTACAGGCTGGTGGGTGTGCCGTGTTCGGGTGCTTCCTCGGGGGCGGCCTGCCACGGTCCGGGGACGAACGCGTAGTCGTCCACCACGCTCAGCAGGACGTCCGGGTTCGCCTCAAGGGCGGGCCACAGGGGGTTGGGGCGCGCGAGATGCGTGACGACCTCGGCCCGCTCGGCGTCGTAGGCGAAGTGCAGGGGCTGGACCTGCGGCGGCTCGCCCGGCGGGCCGTTCACCGCGAGCTGCCCGAAGTCGTGGGTGGCGAGCCACCGCTGCCACTCGGTGTCGTCGTGGGGCGCGTCCCAGGGATGGATCAGCATCAGAGGGCCCTGATGTTCGCGGGGAGCTCGGTGCCGGGGGCCAGGTCGGCGTCGGCGACGGGCGCCTCGTACCCCTTGCGCAGCGGGACGACGCCGGCCCAGTGGGGGAGGGCGAGGTCCTCGGGTTCGTCGTTGACGCCGCCCGTGCGGAGCTTGGCGGAGACCTCGTCGAGGTCGAGGCGGATGACGGCGGTGGCGGCCAGCTCCTTCTTGTTGGCCGGCCGGGAGTCGGAGGACCGGCCCGGTACGACGTGGTCGACCAGCGCGTCCAGGGCCAGCCGCTTCTCCTCGGGGTCCGTCACGTCGTGCGCGACGCCGTGCACGACCACGGACCGGTAGTTGATCGAGTGGTGGAAGGCCGAGCGGGCCAGGATCAGCGCGTCGACGTGCGTGACCGTGAGGCACACCGGCAGGCCGGGGTCCGCCTGTCCGGTCATCCGCAGCGGCCGCGAGCCCGTCGAGCCGTGGACGTAGAGCCGGTCGCCGACCCGGCCGTAGAGCGTGGGCAGGACGACCGGAGCGCCGTCCCGGACGAACCCCAGGTGGCAGACGTAGGCCGCGTCGAGTATGGAGTGCACCAGCTCCCTGTCGTAGGAGGCCCGGTCGGGGGACCGGGTGGGGACGGTGCGGTCGGTCGGCGTGTAGACGGTGGGCTGCGACGTCGGCCGCTCGGTCTCCTGCATTGCGTACTCCATTGCACTAGTGCATAATCTGCTTTGTGCTAGGAGAATATCGGATCGAAGGTCGGCGCGCAGCGGAGATTGCGTCAAGCGTCGAGCGCGCGGTGGGCTCGGGTGAGCTGGAGCCGGGGCAACTGCTGCCCGCCATGCGGGACTTGGCGACCGAGCTGGGCGTGAATCCCAACACCGTCGCGGCCGCGTACCGCACCCTGCGCGAGCGCGGCGTCATCGAGACCGCCGGGCGCCGGGGCAGCCGGGTGCGGCCCACACCCGCCACCACGGGACGCGAGCACATCCGGGTCCACGTACCCGAAGGGGTGCGGGACGTGTCGAACGGCAACCCGGACCCGGCGCTGCTGCCCTCCCTGGCGAGCGCCTTTACCGCGGCCGCCGAGCTCGCCGACCGGGATCCGGTGCTGTACGGAGACGGGCCGGTGGAGCCGGAGCTGGCGCTCCGCGCGCGAGCCGAGCTGGACGCCGACGGGGTGCCGGAGGGGCCCCTCGCCATCACCTCGGGCTCGCTCGACGCCATCGAGCGCGTCCTCGCGGCCCACCTCAGACCCGGCGACGCCGTCGCCGTCGAGGACCCGGGATGGGGGAGCCTGCTCGACCTCGTCCCGGCGCTCGGCCTGCGTACCGAACCCGTCGGCGTGGACGACGAAGGGCCGCTGCCCGACGACGTCCGCCGCGCCCTGGAGGGCGGGGCCCGCGCCCTGATCGTCACCGACCGGGCGCAGAACCCGACCGGTGCCGTGGTGAGCGCAGGGCGCGCGGACGCCCTGCGGTCCGTGCTGCGCGAGTACCCGGATACCCTTTTGATCGAGGACGACCACGGACACGGGATCGTCGACCTGCCCCTGCGTCCGCTGGCCGGGGTCACCCACGGTTGGGTGTTCGTGCGCTCGGTCGCCAAGGCGTACGGACCCGACCTGCGGCTCGCCGTGCTGACCGGGGACGCCGTCACCCTCGACCGGGTCCGCGGCCGTCAGCGGCTCGGGCCCGGCTGGGTCAGCAGGATCACCCAGCGGGCCGTGGCCCGGCTGCTGGCGGACGGCGCCCTCGACACGGCGGCGGTGGCCGCCGCGTACCGCGGACGACGGGACCTGCTGATCGGCGCGCTCGCGGACCGCGGGGTCGGGGCGCACGGGCGGAGCGGGCTGAACGTGTGGATCCCCGTGCCCGACGAGACCGGGGCCGTCGCGCGGCTGCTGCACGCGGGCTGGGCCGTCGCGCCCGGTGCGCGGTTCCGGATGAGCGCGCCGCCGGGCATCCGGGTCACCGTCTCCACGCTGACGGACGACGAGATTTTGGCGCTGGCGGACGCGGTTGGCTCCGCGGTGGGTTCGGCGGCGGGTCGGGGGTACGTCTAGGGCGTGCGGTTCGCTTCCGGCCGGTCGTCGGCGTCGCATTCCGTGCGGGGTGTCGTGGGCGACTGCGGGTGCGTTGTGGCTGGGTGCGCAGTTCCCCGCGCTCCTTGTGGGGCTGTCGGCCGGTGGTTGCGCAGTTCCCCGCGCCCCTAGCGGGGCTGGCGCCCCGTGGTGCGCGGTTCGCCGCGCCTACTGGGCTGGCGGCGTGTTCTGGCTGCGGGTGCGTTGTGGGTGGGTGCGCAGTTCCCCGCGCCCCTTGTGGGGCTGTCGGCCGGTGGTTGCGCAGTTCCCCGCGCCCGTGCGCGGTTCCCCGCCCCCTGGCGGGGTTGTCGGCCGGTGGTGCGCGGTTCGCCGCGTCCCTTGGGCTGGTGGCGTGTTCTGGCTGCGGATGCGTTGTGGCTGGGCGCGCAGTTCCCCGCGCCCCTACCGGGGCTGGCGCCCCGTGGTGCGCGGTTCGCCGCGCCCCTACTGGGCTGTCGGGTTGGGTTGGGGGCGTGGGTGGGCCTGGGTCAGGGCTGCTCCGGTCAGGATGATCGCCGCGCCTACCGGGGTCGACCAGGTCAGTGATTCGCCCAGGATCACCACGCCCGCGGCGGTTGCGATGACCGGGATGAAGTAGGTGACCATCTGGGCCGTCGTGGGGCCGACCTCGGCGACGATGCCGTACTGGAGGAGCATGGCCAGGCCCGTGCCGAGGGCGCCCAGCGCCGCGATCGCGAGCAGGGGTGGGACCGGGAAGCGGGTTGGCCAGCCGGTGAAGAGCGGGGTGACCACGGCCAGTTGGAGCGTGGCCAGCATCAACTGGGCGCCGGTCAGGGACAGGTGCGAGTGACCGGTGCCGGTCAGGGTGCGGCGGACGTAGATCCAGCCGATCGGGTAGCTGAGCGAGGCCAGCAGGGCCGTCGCCGTGCCGGTGGCGTCCAGGCCGTGGAAGCCCTGCCAGACGCCGAGGACGGTCAGGACACCCAGGAAGCCCAGGCCGAGTCCCGCCACCCGCGCCCGCGTCGGCCGGTCCTCGGAGAGGGCGACCAGGGAGAGGGCCATGCCCCACAGGGGGGAGGTCGCGTTGCAGATGCCGGCGAGGGTGGAGGGGAGCGTCAGCTCCGCGTAGGCGAAGAGGGAGAAGGGCAGCGCGTTCAGGAGGAACGCGGCGACCGCCAGATGACCCCAGGTGCGCCCGCCGCGCGGAAGCCGCTCACGCTTCGTCGCCATCGCCGCCGCGAGCACCGCCGTACCGAACACCAGACGGCCCAGCGTGACCTGGAAGGGGGCGTACCCCTCGGTGCCCACCTTGATCAGCAGGAAGCTGAAACCCCAGATCAGCGAGAGGACGCCGAAACGGACGCGCCAGTCGAGCGTCGGACGGGTGCGGGGCGCGACGGGGGCCGGGTCGCGGGTGGCGGTCGTGGCGGCGGTGCTCATGTCGACCACGATGAAGGAGACGACCTCGTAGCACAAGCGAGAATTCGCGCGACGTATCTCGTAGAGTTACTTACATGTTGAACCTGGAGCGCCTCCGCACCCTCGACGCCCTCGCCCGGCACGGTTCGGTCAGCGGCGCGGCCGAGGGGCTGCACATCACGACGTCCGCCGTGTCCCAGCAGATGTCGAAGCTGGAGCGGGAGGTCGGGCAGCAGCTCCTCGCCAAGAACGGGCGGGGTGTGCGGCTCACGGACGCGGGCCGGCTGCTCGCGGAGCACGCGGGGCGCATCCTGTCGCAGGTCGAGCTCGCCCAGTCCGACCTGGAGGCGCAGCGGGGACAGGTCGTCGGCGAGTTGAGACTGTCGGCGTTCCCGACCGCCGCGCGCGGACTCTTCCCCGTCGCGCTGGCCGCGCTGCGCGCCCGGCATCCCGCGTTGCGGATCCGCTCGAGCGAGCTGGAGCCGGAGGCCGGGATCAGGGGAGTGGTCCGCGGGGACCTGGACCTGGCCGTGGTGCTCGACTGGTACAACAAGCCGATGCCGCTGCCCGACGGCCTGGTCAAGGCGCCCGTTCTGGACGACCCGGCGGACGTGGCGATGCCGGTCGGCCACCGGCTCGCCGGCCGTCAGGAGGTGGACCTCGCGGAGTTCGCCGAGGACGAGTGGATCACCTGGGCCGAGGGGGAGTTCTGCCACGAGTGGCTGATGTTCACGCTGCGCTCCCGCGGCATCGAGCCGATCGTCGGCCATCGCGCCGCCGAGACGCACACCCAGCTCGGACTGGTCGCCGCGGGACTCGGCGTCTGCGTCGCCCCGCTGCTGGGCCGCCATCCGATGCCCGCGGGGGTCGTGACGGTGCCACTGACCCAGCGCGTGCGCCGGCATGTGTACGTCGTCTGGCGCGCGGACGCCGACCGCCGCCCGTCGATCCGGGCGGCGGTCCAGGCGCTGCGGGCCGCGGGGGAGAAGGTCGGCTGACCAGGAGCTGTCAGGCCGGCCACGGCGTGGACGCGGGGTGTGGCGCGCCGCTGCCCCCCTCGACCGTGACCGGTCGGGCGGCCCCTACGCGGCGCCCAGCTTGCTGAAGTCCCAGGAGACGATCTTCTCGGGGGTCAGCCGCACCCAGGCGTGCCGGCCGTCGTGCGGCATCTCCTCCAGCCCGAAGTTCTTGCGGGCGAACAGGGTCTCCGGGACGTCGAGTTCCGCGCGCAGTTCCCCGGTGCGCGGGCTCTCGCCCACGAACTCCACCGTCCCGGAAAGCTCGACTCCGCGCAGGTCGTCGTACTCCTCGCCGGTGTCGATCACAATCGCGACCCGTGGGTCGCGCCGTAGATCGGCCCAGCGCTTGCTGCGCACCACGGAGTACAGCCACAGCGAGTTGCCGTCCCAGGCGAACCACAGGGCACTGACATGCGGAGCGCCGTCGGCCGACACGGTGGCGACCCGGCAGGTGCGCTGGCCGGTGAGGAACTCGTCCAGCTCGCCCGGCGTCATCATGATCTTCCGGCCCCGGCGTTGAGCGACGGTCATGCGGCCCCCTCTTTCTCTCACGTCGTGTCAGAGGAGAGATCCTCTGACATCACGTCAGAAAAGGATGGGTCGTCTTCCGTCCACACGCAATGGTGGCTAGTCTCGCCCGCCCACGCCATCGGCGACCAGGGGGCATCATGCCGTCGCGCGAACAGCTCAGCCACCTCCTCGACCCCACGAGCACGGTTCTGCTCACCGTCGAGTGCCAGCGGGGCGTCGTGGGCCCCGACAGCGCGCTGCCCGAACTCGCCCGGGAGGCACGCTCCTCCGGCACCCTCTCCCGCATCGCCCGGCTGGTCGCCGCCGCGCACGAGAACGGGATCCAGGTGATCCACGCCATCGCCGAGCGCCGCCCGGACGGCCGGGGCGCGAGCCGCAACGCCCGGCTGTTCCGCGCGGCCGAACGGCTGCCCGTCCAGCAGCTGTCCGGCAGCACCGCGGTCCGGGTGGTCGCCCCGATCGAGGTCGCCGAACAGGACATCGTGGTACGGCGGCTGCACGGTGTGTCCCCGGTCCACGGCACCGAGCTCGACGCCCTGCTGCGCAACCTCGGCTGCCGCACGCTGGTCGTGACCGGCGTCTCGGCCAACGTGGCGGTTCCGGCCGCCGTCTTCGACGCCGTGAACCTCGGCTACACCGCCGTCGTGCCGACGGACGCCATCGCGGGGGTGCCCTCCGAGTACACCCCCGTGATGATCCGCCACACGCTGGCCCTGGTGGCGACCCTCACGACCACCGACGAGGTCCTCGGCTGCATCGAGCGGCCACCCCGGACGGGACGCGGCTGACGCTCACGCCAGCTTGATGTCCTCCCCTGCCACGGTGATCGCGACGGCCGGCAGCGGCTTGGTCGCGGGGACCTTCTTGACGCTGCCGTCCTCGATGGAGAACTCGCTGTGGTGGCACGGACAGACGATGACGCCGTTGGCCACCTTCGTCACCGGGCAGCCCGCGTGCGTGCACTTGTACGAGAAGGCCTTGAACTTGCCCGCCGTCGGCTGGGTGACCACCACCCCGGCGTCGTTGAATATCTTGCCGCCGCCCTCGGGGATGTCCGAGGTCTTGGCGATGGCCTCGCCCGACGCGCCCGAGGCGGAAGCGCTGTCCTTCTTGTCCTCCGACCCGCACGCCGTCAGCGCGACGGCGACCCCGGCCGCTCCTACCGCCGCCACGACGGTGCGACGGCTGGGACCGGCGGTGGGTTGAACCGATTCGCTGGTCATGCTGACGTTCCCTTCCTCGGATGTTCGGTGATCTGTCAAGCAGTACGGCCCGCCGGTACCCGCTGTTCAGACGGCCGCCCAGATGGTGCGCGGCCGACGTCCGGAGGCCGCGAACACCCCAGTAGCCTGGGGCGATGCTCAAGGAAGCCATCGCGACCCGCTACATCACGCCCCTGCGTGAGGGCGGCTCCCTGCCGGGGCTCGTCGAGGCCGACGACCTCGGGACGTACGTCATGAAGTTCACCGGCGCCGGTCAGGGCCGCAAGACGCTGGTCGCCGAGGTCGTCTGCGGGGAACTGGCCCGGCGGCTGGGATTCCGGGTCCCCCGGATCGTGACACTCGACCTCGATCCCGTCCTGGGCCTCGGGGAACCCGACCAGGAGGTGCAGGAGCTGCTCAAGGCCAGCGGCGGCACCAACCTCGGCATGGACTTCCTGTCCGGCGCGCTCGGCTTCGACCCCCTCGCCTTCGCGGTGAGCAGCGAGGAGGCGGGCCGGATCGTCTGGTTCGACGCGCTGGTCAACAACGTCGACCGCTCCTGGCGCAACCCGAACCTGCTGGTGTGGCGGGGCGAGGTGTGGCTCATCGACCATGGCGCGACCATGATCTGGCACCACAGCTGGCGCGGTGCGGAGGCCTCGGCGGCCCGTCCCTACGGCATCGCCGACCACGCGCTCAGGCCCTTCCAGCCGGACATCGCGGCCGCCGCGGCCGCACTGGCGCCGCTGGTCACCGAGGAACTCCTCGCCGAGGTCACCGCCGCGGTCCCGGACGTCTGGCTCGCGGACGAGCCCGGCTTCGACACGCCGGACGACCTGCGGCGGGCGTACGCCCGGCCGTTGCTCGCGCGCGCCGCCCGCATCCACGAGCGCATCGAGGGGGACAAGTGAGCGACCGGGACGTCTTCGAGTACGCGGTGCTGCGGGTCGTGCCCCGGGTGGAGCGCGGCGAGTGCATCAACGCCGGGGTGCTCGTGTACTGCCGGGCGAAGACCTACGTGGGGGTGCGCACGCACCTCGACGAGGCCAGGCTGCTGGCCCTCGACCCGGCCGCGGACGTGGCCGGAGTACGGGCCGCGCTGCGCGCCGTCGAGGGCGTGTGCGGCGGCGGGACGGGGGCGGGACAGGCGGCGTCCGACGACGCCGGACGGCGCTTCCGCTGGCTGATCGCGCCCCGCTCCACGGTCGTCCAGCCGGGGCCCGTGCACACCGGTCTGACCGCCGATCCGGCGGCCGAGGCGGAGCGGTTGCTCGAACTGCTGGTGAGGTAATGGATCACACCCGCCTCGTGTGACGTTGACACCGGGTGCCAGGGCTTCTAGCGTCACGTCTGCTGAAGGTACTAAGCGGTCGCTCACCAGATGGGCGTACTTTCTCAAGGGCGAGGAGAACCAGCAATGTCCACCACTGAGCAGCGGGTCGCCGTGGTCACCGGCGGGGCGCGCGGCATCGGCGCCGCCACCGCCGTACGACTGGCCGCCGAGGGTCGCGCGGTCGCGGTGATCGACCTCGACGAGGCCGCCTGCAAGGACACCGTCGAGAAGATCACCGCGGCGGGCGGCAGGGCCCTCGCGGTCGGCGCGGACGTCTCCGACGAGGCCCAGGTCGAGGCCGCGATCGCGCGCGTCGCCGCCGAACTCGGCGCACCGACCATCCTGGTCAACAACGCGGGCGTGCTGCGCGACAACCTGCTGTTCAAGATGAGCGCCGGTGACTGGGACACGGTCATGAACGTGCACCTGCGCGGCGCCTTCCTGATGGCGAAGGCCGTCCAGAAGCACATGGTCGACGCCGGCTTCGGCCGCATCGTCAACCTCTCCTCGTCGTCCGCCCTCGGCAACCGGGGCCAGGCCAACTACTCCGCCGCCAAGGCCGGTCTGCAGGGCTTCACCAAGACCCTCGCCAAGGAACTCGGCAAGTTCGGCATCACCGCCAACTCCGTCGCCCCCGGCTTCATCGCCACCGACATGACCGCGGCCACCGCCGCGCGCGTGGGCATGGGCTTCGAGGACTTCAAGGCCGCGGCCGCCACCCAGATCCCCGTGGCCCGGGTCGGCGACCCGGACGACATCGCCAACGCGATCGCCTTCTTCACGGGCGAGGCGGCCGGCTTCGTTTCCGGCCAGGTGCTGTACGTCGCCGGCGGACCGCTCGACTAGGACCGGAGGAAAACGGACATGACCGCACTGCCTGAACTCTCCGGAAAGGTCGCCCTCGTCACGGGTGCCAGCCGCGGGATCGGTTACGGCGTCGCCGAGGCGTTCATCGCCCGCGGCGACCGGGTCTGCATCACGGGCCGCAACGAGGACGCCCTCAAGGAGGCCGTCGAGGCGCTCGGCGCCGACCGGGTCATCGGCGTGGCCGGCAAGGCCCACGACGAGGCCCACCAGGCCGTCGCCGTCGAGCGCGCCATGGAGGCCTTCGGCCGCGTCGACTTCCTGGTCAACAATGCCGGTACGAACCCGGTGTTCGGACCGATCGCCGACCTCGACCTGGGCGTGGCGCGCAAGGTCTTCGAGACCAACGTGATCTCCGCGCTCGGCTTCGCGCAGCGAACCTGGCACGCCTGGCAGAAGGACAACGGCGGAGCGATCGTCAACATCGCCTCCGTCGCGGGCGTCTCCGCCTCGCCGTTCATCGGCGCGTACGGCGTCAGCAAGGCCGCGATGATCAACCTGACCCTCCAGCTGGCGCACGAGTTCGCGCCCGGCGTACGGGTCAACTCGATCGCCCCGGCCGTCGTGAAGACCAAGTTCGCCACGGCCCTGTACGAGGGCCGCGAGGCGGAGGCCGCCGCCGCCTACCCGCTGGCCCGGCTCGGCGTCCCCTCCGACATCGGCGGCGCCGCCGCGTTCCTGACGTCGGAGCAGTCCGACTGGATCACCGGCCAGACGCTCGTCGTCGACGGCGGCATCTTCCTGAACGCCGGCGTGGGCTGATCTTCCCCGCCTCGGCACGGGCGCCCGTCGACAGAAACGGCGCCCGTGCCGACGTACAGGAAACGCACAGACCGATGACAACGTCGTCATCGCCGCGGCGATCAAGAAGGCCCTTTCCGGGTAGGTTGACGGGCCGGAACGCTGCGGTATGGTCTGCCGACCCTTGGTACGGCAGATCGAGGAGCGTGCGCGTGTTCAACCGGAATCGATGCCTGCGGCGGGTGGCGGCCATCGCGTCCATATCGTCCCTGGTGGCTGGGTGCGGCGTTTTGTCGTCGGACTCCTCCGGGGACCAGGGGCCGATCATGGTGGGCACCACCAGTGCCCCCAGCACGCTGGATCCGGCCGCGTCCTGGGACGGCTCCTGGGAGCTGTTCCGCAATGTCTTCCAGACGCTGCTCGCCTATCCCACGGGTGCGACGACGCCCCAGCCGGACGCCGCCAAGTGCCGCTTCACCGGCAGCTCGAACACGACGTACAGCTGTGAACTGCGCGAGGGCCTGAAGTTCGCCGACGGGGACACTCTCGACGCACAGGCCGTGAAGCACTCGATCGACCGGATCCGGAAGATCAACGTGTCCGGCGGACCCGCCGGGCTGCTGGGCAGCCTGGACCGCGTACAGGTGCTCGGGAACCGCGAGGTCGTCTTCCACCTCAACAAGTCCGACGCCACCTTCCCGTTCGTGCTCGCCAC
This sequence comes from Streptomyces sp. NBC_00289, assembly GCF_041435115.1. Lineage (NCBI taxonomy): Bacteria > Bacillati > Actinomycetota > Actinomycetes > Kitasatosporales > Streptomycetaceae > Streptomyces > Streptomyces sp. NBC_00289. The sequence continues at coordinate 8,403,749 of NZ_CP108046.1, forward strand.
CCCCGCCATGTCCATCGTCGACCCCGACGACTATCCGGCCGGGTCCCTCCGCAAGGACAGCAAGGTGTCCGGCTCCGGGCCGTACCGGCTGGAGTCCTACGAGGAGGGCAAGGAGGCCGTACTCGTCCGCAACGACGAGTACAAGGGCTTCGCCGAGCGCAAGAACGACGCGGTGACCATCCGTTACTTCCAGAGCTCGGCCACCATGGTCAAGGCGCTGCGGGACAAGCAGATCGACGTGACGTACCGCGGTCTCGCCGCCGACGACATCGTCGCCCTCCAGGCCAAGAACTCCGACCGGGAGCTCCAGCTGATCGAGGGCTCCGGCACCGACATCAACTACCTGGTGTTCAACCCGAAGGACCCGTGGGCGAGCAAGACCGCCGTCCGCCGGGCCATCGCCCAGCTCGTCGACCGGGGGGCGATCGCGCACAAGATCTACAAGGGCACCGTTGACCCGCTGTACTCCATGGTCCCCAAGGGGCTCACCGGTCACACCACCGGCTTCTTCGACGACTACGGCGACCCCAGCACCTCCAAGGCGCGCCGGCTCCTGTCGGAGGCGGGCATCACCCAGCGCGTGCCGCTCACCCTCTGGTACACGACGGACCGCTACGGCTCGGAGACCGCCAAGGAGTTCAAGGAGCTCAAGACCCAGCTCGAGAGCTCCGGCCTCTTCACCATCACCCTCAAGAGCCGCCCCTGGAAGACGTACGTCGAGGGCTACCAGAAGGGCGAGTACCCGGTCTTCGGGCGCGGCTGGTTCCCCGACTTCCCGGACGCCGAGAACTTCATCGCCCCGTTCGTGGGCACCCAGAACGCCCTCGGTACGCCGTACGCGGCACCGAAGATCACCGACGTGCTGTTGCCCCGCTCGCGCGGGGAGAGCGACCGCGGCAACGTGGTGGAGGAGTTCGAGGAGGCGCAGCAGATCCTCGTCGACGACGCCCGGCTGCTGCCCCTGTGGCAGGGCCGGCAGTTCGTGGCGGCCAGCGTCGACGTCTCCGGGGCCGAGCGGGCGCTCGACCCGTCGACGATCATGACGATGTGGGACCTGTCCCGGAAGACCAGCTGGTAGGCCCGGGTCGCCGCGACCGCGGTGCCGATTGTCAGTGGCCGCCTGTAGGTTCTGTGGCCTGGAAGCGATCGCACCGCGCAGTCGCCGCACACCGTAAGGAAGTTGACGTGACCGACATCGCCATGCTGCCCGGGTCCTGGCGCGGGATCCTGGGTGACGAACTGCAGCAGCCCTACTTCAAGGAGCTGACGGAGTTCGTCGAGGAGGAGCGGGCGAAGGGTCCCGTCCACCCGCCCCGCGAGGAGGTCTTCGCCGCGCTGGACGCCACGCCGTACGAGAGCGTGAAGGTCCTGGTCCTCGGCCAGGACCCGTACCACGGCGAGGGCCAGGGACACGGCCTGTGCTTCTCGGTGCGTCCCGGGGTGCGCACACCGCCCTCCCTGCGCAACATCTACAAGGAGATGAAGGAGGAGCTCGGCCTGCCCGTCCCGGACAACGGCTATCTGATGCCGTGGGCCCGGCAGGGCGTCCTGCTCCTCAACGCGGTGCTCACCGTCCGCGGCGGCGAGGCCAACTCGCACAAGGGCAGAGGCTGGGAGAAGTTCACCGACGCGGTGATCCGCGCGGTGGCCGACCGGCCCGACCCGGCGGTGTTCGTCCTGTGGGGCAACTACGCGCAGAAGAAGCTCCCCCTGATCGACGAGACGCGGCACATCGTGGTCAAGGGCGCGCATCCCTCGCCGCTGTCGGCGAAGAAGTTCTTCGGCTCCCGCCCGTTCACGCAGATCAACGAGGCGATCGCCCGGCAGGGCCACGAGCCGATCGACTGGCGCGTCCCGAACCTCGGCTGAGTGCCACCTGGCCGGTTCCCGCCGAACCGGACCGGTGCGGCCTGACGGGGATTGTCAGTCGCCGGCGTTAGCGTCGGGAGGGACAGCCGACGAGCGCGCGGAGGACAGGGTGGCGGAGCGACAGGAGCGGGCGGCCCCGGATGCCGTGATGACACGGATCGGGCAGGTCGTGATCCTGCATCACGCGGGCGACCGTGAGGAGGCCCGGCACCGCTTCCTCGGCCTGTGGGCGGAGATCGGCGAGGACGGCGACCCACTGCACCGGTGCACGCTGGCGCACTACCTGGCCGACACACAGGACGACCCGTTCGACGAACTCGCCTGGGATCTGAGGGCGCTGACCGCCGCCGAGGAGCTCACGGCCGACCGGCTCGCCGAGCACGGGGCCGCGCTCGCCGTCCGCGCTCTCTACCCCTCGCTGCACCTGAACCTGGCCGCCGACTACGTGAAGCTCGGCCGTGCCGAGGCCGCCCGCACCCATCTGCGCCGCGCCCGGGGCGCCGCCGACGCCCTGACCGACGACAGCTACGGCGACGGGGTGCGCGCGGCGATCAGCCGCCTGGAGTTGCGGCTCGGGGACGGCAGCGCCTCGGGCGGCGGCGGGTGGGGGCCCAGACAGCGGCCCTGACAGCGCCGCCCGAACGGCGCTTCCGTCTCAGCGCCCGTAGGCCTGCCCGCAGATGACTGCCTCGGGACTGTCCGCCTGCCAGCCGCCGTACTGCTTGCCGAGGGCGCAGACATCGGTGTGCTGCCGGACGTCTCCGCGGACGGACTCGGACACGTCGGGGATCTCGACCCGGGGCCGTCGCGGATGCCGGGGTGGTGGGAGTGGCGTGCGGGTGTGCGGGTGCTGGGCGGGAGGCGGCTGTTGCCGTGTGGCGGGTGGCGCCACCCGGCGAGGCACGGGGACGGCCGCCCGTGGACTGCGGGACGGGCCGATGAGCTCCAGGGCCTCCCGGGCCGGCGCCTGCACGATCTGCGGCTCGGCCCGGCCGTCCGGGCGGGGCGCCGCCGTCGGCTGGGCCGGAGCCGCCGGCGGGCCGGAGAAGGGTGGGCGCTGGACCGTCACACAGCCGGACAGGGCCGAAACGGCCACGGCGGCCAGGAGCGTTGCGGTGGTCGTCGTTCGATGCACCCGCGCAACTCTGCTCGGTCGGGCCCGCTCCGGGACAGCGGACCGACCGAGGTTGCCCCACACGGGTGATCTCCTGCCCCTTACGGAGGGCGCGGAGTGGGCGTGGGTGACGCTGGTCGGTTCGGCGGCCCGGGCCCGAGCGCGGTCCCGGGGTGTTCGGTTCCGGGACCGGGCCCGGTTCACTCCCCGGTGGCGCCGTCGACGCGCTCGCGGATCAGGTCGGCGTGGCCGTTGTGGCGCGCGTACTCCTCGATCATGTGGGTGTAGATCCAGCGCAGGCTGAAGGGTTCGTCCGTGGACCGGCTCCTGCCCTTGGAGAGGTCGTCGAGGGCGAAACCGGCCGCGATCCGCCGGGCGGTGTCGATCTCGGTCTGCCAGGTGGCGCGGGCCTCCTCCCACGTGTCCGCCTCGGTGAGGTGGAACTCGCCGTCCCGGTCCTCCTCGGTGTAGTAGATCGGCCCCGGGGCGTCGCCCGCCAGGACCTTGCGGAACCAGCCCCGCTCCACCTCGGCCATGTGCCGCACCAACCCCATCAGGGACAGTTCGGACGGTTCCACCGAAGCGGTCCTGAGCTGGGCGTCGGTCAGCCCCTCGCACTTCCACGCGAGGGTCTGCCGGTGGTAGTCCAGCCAGCCCTCCAGCATGGTGCGTTCGTCGGCGTTCTGGGCGGGTTCACTGCGCTGCGTCGTCATGCCTGCATGGTGACCCAACCCGGCGGGGCACACCCTGTGCTTTTCTCCCGTGCCCGGCCCGCGCGGCCCCCCCGTATGCTTCCGGGTGGCTCAGCAGGCAACCGGTAGAGGAGACCCAGTGAAGGTCGGCTGCATCGGACTCGGCGACATCGCGCGGAAGGCCTATCTGCCCGTCCTCGCCGTGCAGCCCGGAGTCGAACTGCATCTGCAGACCCGGACCCCCGCCACGCTGGACCGCGTCGCCGACGAGCTCCACCTGCCCGGCCCGCAGCGTCACCCCGACCTGGACGCGCTCCTCGCGCAGGGCCTCGACGCCGCGTTCGTGCACGCCCCCACCACCGCCCACCCGGACATCGTCACCCGGCTGCTCGACGCCGGCGTACCGACCTACGTCGACAAGCCGCTCGCGTACGAACTGGCCGACTCCGAACGGCTGGTGGCACTCGCCGAGCGGCGGAACGTGAGCCTCGCCGTCGGCTTCAACCGGCGCTACGCCCCCGCCTACGCGCAGTGCGCCGAGCACCCGCGCGAGCTGATCCTCCTGCAGAAGAACCGCATCGGCCTGCCGGAGGAGCCGCGGCCGATGATCCTCGACGACTTCATCCACGTCGTCGACACACTGCGCTTCCTGGCGCCCGGCCCGGTCGACGACGTGACCGTGCGCGCCCGCGTCGTGGACGGCCTGCTGCACCACGTGGTGCTGCAGCTCTCCGCCGAAGGCTTCACCGCGCTCGGCGTGATGAACCGGCTCAGCGGCTCCGCGGAGGAGATCCTCGAGGTGTCCGGGCAGGACACCAAGCGTCAGGTGCTCAACCTCGCCGAGGTGATCGACCACAAGGGACAGCCGACTCTGCGGCGGCGCGGGGACTGGGTGCCGGTGGCCCGGCAGCGCGGCATCGAACAGGCGGTGCTGGCCTTCCTCGACGCCGTGCGCGCGGGCAAGGTGCTCAGCGCCCGGGACGCGCTGGCGACTCACGAACTGTGCGAGCGGGTGGTCCTAGCGGTTCAGGAGCGAGCCGCCTGAGCCGCAGGGTCCGTGCGCCCTCGGCGGCACACCACGCGGCGAGGATCAGCAGCGCCGCGTGCGCCGGCCAGTCACCGTAGCGGACGTACGGGGTGATGCCGTGCGCCAGCGGGACGGCGTACACCTGCTCGGTGCTCGCGTCGGTGCCGAGCCAGGAACCGAGGCGCTGCCCGCTCGGGCCGTAGACGGCGGACACTCCCGTCAGCGTCGCGTGCACCATCGGCCGGCCCGTCTCGGCGGCACGCAGCGCGGCCAGCGAGGCATGCTGCTCGGGGGCCCAGGTGTGCTGGAACGTCGAGGTCGAGGACTGGGCGACCAGTACGTCGGCACCGTCGTCGGCGAGATGGCGGCTCATGTCGGGGAACGCGGTCTCGAAGCACACCATCGGGCCGACGCGCAGCCCGTGCCCCACGTTCATGACCACCTGCTCCGTGCCACGCCTGCGGTCCTCGCCGGCCGCCTTGCCGACGGAGGTCGCCCAGCCGAGCAGGGAGCGGGCCGGAACGTACTCGCCGAAGGGGACCAGCCGCATCTTGTCGTAGCGGTCGCCGGTGAGGCCTCGCGGGCCGACGAGGACCGAACCCTTGTAGATGCCGGGCTTGTCGGACCGCCGTGCGTCCACGTTGACCAGGACGTCGGCCCCGGTCGCGCGCGAGAGCGCGGCGATCCGCCGGGCGAGATCCGGGCGCTCGACGAGGTCGAAGCCGACGCTGCTCTCGCCCCAGACGATCAGGTCGACGTCCTGACCGACCAGCCGGCGGGTGAGCTGCTCCTCACGGTCGAACCGGCGGTCGCCGCTCACGGTGCCGTCGACGACGCCCGGCTGCACCACGGCTATCCGGACCTCGCCGTCGACATCCGGACGCGGCGACCACACCCAGGCCGCGGAGGTGGCGGCGGCGGTGGCGACCAGACCGGCCACGGCGGGCATCCGGGACTCGCGGACCGACACGAGTACGGCGACCGCGACGTTGACCGCCACCACCAGGAAGCTCAGCAGCCACACCCCGCCGACCGACGCGAGCCGCAGTGCCGGTTCCAGTTGCCACTGGCTGGAGCCGAGCATCCCCCACGGACCGCCCAGGCCCTGCCAGGAACGGACCAGTTCGACCGTCAGCCAGCCCGAGGGCAGCACGAGGAGGGCGCCCACCACCTGGCCGCGGCCAGGTGTCGCGGCCAGGAACCGGCGCACGAGCATGCCCCACGGGGCCCACAGCGCGCCGAGCAGCGCGGCGATGACGAACGTGAAGACATGCAGGCTGGGCAGCAGCCAGTGGTGCATCGCCAGCATGAACCCGAAGCCGCCGCCCCAGCCGTCGTACGCCGCCCGTTTCCCGGTCGGCGCGGAGCGGGCCAGCGCGATCCACGGCACCAGGGCGATGTAGGCGAACCACCACAGGGACGGGGCGGGGAAGGCGAGCACGGGCAGGGCGCCCGCCAGGGCGGCGACGGCCGAACGCCGCCACGGCGAGGCGAGCCACCCGTCCACGACGGATACGGCGGTCGTCGAACGCCGCCGGGCGAAGGCAGGCCGGTGGCCGAAGGTCTCCATAGGGCGCTCCCCTACCCAGCGGACGGCTCCAGTGTGCCTGCCGGCGGCGATCTCGGACAGAGGACGCCGGTTCAGTTGACCACAGGCGCCGGCTGCCGCTCGGGCAGACGGCGCCACTTCTCCTGGACGACCACGGCGCGCAGCCGCCAGCCGTCGTCCGTCCGCAGCAGCCCGAACGCGTAGCGGCCGCCGCACACGAAGTCCGGTGCGGCCGCTCCGGCCTCGTCCCCGGCGAACCGCATCGGATTGACATAGTCGGCCCGGACCTCGGCCGTGTCGCCCGCGTCCTGGTCGAGGAGGCCGAACCGGATCCGCCGGTTGACGATCAGATGCTGCCGCATCGGGAACAGCCGCATGCTCTCCGCGAGCCATCCGACGACCGTCCCGGCGTCCCCCTCGACACCTCCCGCCGACCGGTAGTCCGCCCGCCCACCCGGCGCGAACAGCCCCCGGTACGCCTCCCAGTCGCCGTCGTCCACCGCCGCCGCGTAGTCGGTGATCAGTTCGTCGACGGCCAGTCGGTCCATCACGGTCGCGAGCTCCACACGCTGCGTCATCGGCTCAGTGTTGGGCATGTTCAGAGCTCCGCCAAGGGGCACGCGGCGACATTCGGTGGCCTCGGGGCGCATCCCGGCCGGATCGACCGGTCGAGGGGAGGGAATCCGCAGGTCGGTACTTGGTGCGTCACCGGGGCCTCCCGTGACCGCGTGGGGTCGGCTACGGTCATGGGCGATCGATGATCGATCATTCCACTGAGTTTTGGAGGACTCATGACACGTCGTCCCGTCACGGTCGTCACCGGGGGCAGTCGGGGGATCGGCGCCGCGACCTGTCGGCGGCTCGCCGTGGACGGCCACGACGTCGTGGTGGGATACGTCCGGGACGCCGGAGCGGCGGAGGCGGTGGCCGACGAGGTGCGGGAGGCCGGCGGCCGTTGCGTCACCGTGGCCGGGGACACGGCGGTCGAGGCGGACGTCGAGCGGCTCTTCGACACGGCGGAGCGGCGGCTCGGGCCGGTGACCGGCCTGGTGAACAACGCCGGGGTGACCGGGCCGCTCGGCCGGCTGGTCGACGCCGACTCAGCGGACCTGCGCCGGGTCCTGGACGTCAACCTCCTGGGCACCCTGCTGTGTTCACGCCGGGCGGCGCAGCTCATGACCGCGCGGGGCTCCGGCGTGATCGTGAACGTGTCGTCGGCCGCCGCCACCCTCGGCAGTCCCGGGGAGTACGTCCACTACGCCGCGACCAAGGCGGCCGTGGACGCCCTGACCCTGGGTCTGGCCAGGGAACTCGGCCCGGAGGGTGTGCGGGTCAACGCGGTCGCGCCCGGGGTCGTCGACACCGAGATGCACGCCGCGATGGGCGCCCCGGACCGGGCCGCGCGTGCCGCCCCGTCGATTCCGCTGCGGCGCCCGGGCAGGGCGGAGGAGATCGCCGCCGCGATCGCGTGGCTGCTGTCGCCGGACGCGTCGTACGCGACGGGCGCGGTGCTGCGGGTGTCGGGCGGACGGTGAGGCTCAGCGGGTGGCGCGCAGCCGCTCGAAGGCGGTCGGCGTGGGTCTCGCCGTCAGGAAGTCCCTGATACGGCCGGCGCAGTCCCGGGGAGTGGAGCGGCTGGTGTCGCACTCGACGTCGTAGACGCCGTGGCTGTGCACCTGTCGCAGCTGGCGCACGGCGAGGCCGGACGGCCGGTCGGCGCGCTCTCGCTCGCGGCGCTCCAGCTCCTCCAACGGGCAGTGCACGCCGACCAGTACGACGTCCTGCGGCACGAAGAGCGAGAGGCAGTCCGTGAGTCGCCACTCGGCGCTCAACACATGGTCCATGACGACGTTGTTGCCCGCGGCGGCCATGCCGGCGACCGCCCGGTGGAAGCCCTGCCAGGTGCGGTGCAGTACGGCGTCGAGCCGGTCCGGCGGGATCTCGGTGCGGGAGCGCATCGCGTGGAACGCGTCGACGGGCATGTGGAAGTACGGTTCGTCGAGCATCCGCAGCAGCTCGCCCGCGATGCTCGACTTGCCCGAACTGGACGTGCCGTTGAGGAAGACGACCAGGCCGCGACGCGGCGGAACGCTGTCCAGGTGCTGCACGGGGATCCTGCCGAAAGTGTCCGGTCGCTGTGGATACGCGGTGGCCGGTTTCAGGCCGCCTCGACGACCTCGCCCCGGATCGCCGCCGCCCACTCGACCACCAACCGCTCGTACGCCGCCCGCTCCTGGGCCGTCAGGGAACCGCCGGCGCGCAGCCAGAGCGCACGGATCTGCTCGTTGACCTGGGCGGCGGACCGTACGGAACCAGAGGTGTGGGAATCGGGGAACATGCGGACAAGCGTAGGCGCAAGCACTGACAGTCCGCTACCGGACGGCTACGCATCACCTATGGGCTTGGTCACGGGAAAATCTCGGGGCCGCCGCCCACGGCTCAGCCCGCCGACTCCGCGGCGTGCGGGCTCAGCGAACCCGTCGCGACCAGGGCGATGATCACGATGCCGAGCGCGATGCGGTACCAGACGAACGGCATGAAGCTCTTGGTCGTGATGAACTTCATGAACCACGCGATGACGGCGTAGCCGGAGACGAAGGCGATCACCGTCGCGAAGATCGTCGGCCCCCAGGACACATGGTCGCTGCCCACCGCGTCCTTGAGCTCGAAGAGGCCGGAGGCGAGCACCGCGGGGATGGCGAGGAGGAAGGAGTAGCGGGCCGCGGCCTCGCGCTTGTATCCCATCAGGAGACCGCCGCTGATGGTGGCCCCGGAGCGGGAGACGCCGGGGACGAGGGCCATGGCCTGACAGAGGCCGAAGATCAGGCCGTCCTTCACGCTCAGGTCCTGCAGGGCCTTGCGCTGCTTGGGGGCCCGGTGACGGCCGCCGGTCTCGTCGCGCGCCGCCATCCGGTCGGCGAAGCCGAGGACGACACCCATCACGATCAGCATGGTCGCGGTGATCCGCAGATCCCGGAACGGTCCCTCGATCTGATCCTTGAGCGTCACGCCCAGCACGCCGATCGGGATCGAGCCGACGATCACCAGCCAGCCCATCTGGGCGTCGTGGTCCTGGCGCATCGCCTTGTTCGTGAGCGAGCGGGCCCAGGCCGAGATGATCCGCGCGATGTCCTTGCGGAAGTAGATCAGTACGGCCGCCTCCGTGCCGATCTGGGTGATCGCCGTGAAGGCCGCGCCCGGGTCCTTCCAGCCGGAGAAGGCCGCGGTCAGCCGCAGGTGCGCGCTGGAGGAGACGGGGAGGAACTCGGTCAGCCCCTGGACGAGTCCGAGGATGAGGGATTCAAACCAAGACATGAAGTTACGGAGTCCAAGCGCTGATTGTGGGAGGGGCGAGGGGCGCACCGACCCGCCGGGTTCGGTGATCGTGGGTGTCGACGGGCAGCGTAGCGTCCCGAGGTGACATGCCCGGCACAGGGGTTTGGTGGACGGGTGGGCCATGTGCCGCCCGCGGAAGCCCTGTTCGGCCGACGGCGGGAAGCGGGAGGTGGGAGGCGGTTCAGGCCGCCGCCGGGCCCCTCACCGTCCAGCCTGGCGCCTGCGGGTGGGCCGTCAGGTCCTCGTGGTGCACCTCGTCACCGCAGGCCCGGCAGCTGACGACGGGCAGCAGCTCGTTGCCGCAGGAGTGCTCGATCACCATGGGGCGGTCGTCGTCCGGGCGGAGATGGCGGTCGCCCCAGGCCATGAGGGTCATCAGCACCGGCTCCAGCTCGAGCCCCGCCTGGGTGGGCCGGTACTCGAAGCGCTGCGGCCGCTCGCTGTAGGCGCGCTTTTTGAGGATGCCGGCGTCGACGAGGCGGCGCAGCCGCGTGGCCAGGACGTCGCGTGGGGCGCCGATGTTGCGCACCAGCTGGTCGAAGCGGCTGTTGCCGAGGCACACCTCCCGCAGGACGAGCAGGGAGTACTTCTCGCCGACCAGTGCCAGGGCGTCGGCGATGGAACAGGGGCGCGGGTCCTTGGAGGCGGCCATGAAGCTCAGTCTAGGTGAGGGTTCGGTTTTCCAACTCATCGGTTCGGCTTCAGCATGCTGGAAGGTTTGTTTTTCCAACCCACGGGGTTATGGTGAGTTCGGATTTCCTACTCACCGGTAATCGCCCCGGTCACCGCCCGGGCGGCCAAGGAGGCCCGCACCATGCGTGACGCAGTCATCGTCGAAGCCGTACGCACCCCCGTGGGCAAGGGCAAGCCCAACGGCGCCCTCGCGCACGTCCACCCCGTCGAACTCCTCGCCCACACCCTGCGCACCCTCGTCGAGCGTTCCGGAGTGGATCCGGCGCTGATCGACGACGTCATCGGCGGCACCGTCGACCAGGTCGGCGAGCAGGCCATGAACACCACCCGCTACGCCGTCCTGTCCGCGGGCTTCCCGGAGACCGTCCCCGCGACCACGGTGGACCGGCAGTGCGGCTCCTCCCAGCAGGCCGTGCACTTCGCGGCGCAGGGCGTCATCTCCGGCGCGTACGACCTCGTGGTCGCCTGCGGAGTCGAGTCGATGAGTCGCGTGCCGATGTGGTCGAACGTGCCGTCCGGCAAGGACCCCTTCGGTCCCGGGGTCGCCGAGCGCTACCGGGAGGGCCTCGTCCCGCAGGGCATCAGCGCCGAACTCATCGCCGCGAAGTGGTCGGTCACGCGCGAGCAGATGGACTCCTTCGCGGTCTCCTCGCACCAGAAGGCCGCCGCCGCCTGGGACGCGGGGCTCTTCGACGCCGAGGTGGCTCCGCTGGACGGCGTCACCCGCGACGAGTGCGTACGGCCGGCCAGCACCACCGAGATCCTCGCCGGTCTCAGGCCCGCCTATCACGACCCGGCCTTCGCCGAGCGCTTCCCGCAGATCGAGTGGAACGTGACCGCCGGCAATGCCAGTCCCGTCAACGACGGGGCGTCCGCCGTGCTCATCACCTCCAGCGAGACCGCGGCCCGGCTCGGACTGCGCCCGCTCGCCCGGCTGCACAGCTTCGCGGTCACCGGCTCCGACCCGCTCCTGATGCTCACCGGCGTCATCCCGGCCACCGAGAAGGTCCTGCGCCGGGCATCCCTGACGCTCGACGACATCGACCTGTTCGAGGTCAACGAGGCGTTCTCCAGCGTGGTCCTGGCCTGGCGTCAGGAGACCGGCGCCGACCTCGCGAAGGTCAACGTCCACGGCGGCGCCATCGCCATCGGGCACCCCCTCGGGGCGAGCGGCACCCGCCTGACGACCACCCTCGTGCACGCGATGCGCGAGCGCGGCGCCCGCTACGCCCTCCAGACGATGTGCGAGGCGGGCGGACTCGCCAACGCGATGATCCTGGAGTCGGTGTAGCCGAAGCGGCGGTGTCCTGCGGGACCGGTGCGGTCGGTGTGACCGTCTACCGGCCGCGCAGGTGGTGGCGCTTGCGCCAGGCCACCACCGCGCCGACCAGAGCGGGTGCGGCGATGCAGGCCATCGCGATCAGGAAGGCCGGCGATGTCGGTGTCGAGGCGCGGGCACCGGCGACGACATACGCGGCGGTGTTCGGGATCGAACCGAGGGCGGTCGCGAGCAGGAACGGGAGGTAGCCCATGCGCGAGACGGCCGCGCAGTAGTTCGCGGCCCAGAACGGCACCCCGGGAAACAGCCGTGCCGCCAGCATCGAGCGGAAGCCGTGCCGGCTGAGCTGGCCGTCCGCCGCCCGCAGCCACCGGCCGCGCAGCATGGGACGCAGTGCGTCCTGGCCGAGTATCCGGCCGAGCCCGAAGGCGACGCCGGCCCCGAGCACCGTGCCCGCCAGGGCCGCACCGACGCCCAGTTGGGTGCCGAAGAGCGCGCCCGCCGCCAGGTTCAGCAGCGGCCGCGGCACGAACGCCACGGTGCACAGACCGTAGGCCGCCCCGAAGACCACCGCCGCGGCGGCTCCGCCGAGCTGTGGCGGCCAACCGTCCGACAGGAGCCGCTGCGGGTGGAACAGCAGCACGGTCGAGGCGGCCGCCGCGAGCAGGACGACGAGCAGGGACAGCCGCGACCACGGCGAGAGCAGTGCTCTCCTGAAGCGGGCGGTGAGGCCCGTCGGCAGGACGGGCGAGACCGTGGGGACGGTGACGGGGAGCTCCGTGGCGGCGGCCCGGGGACGGGCCAAGGCGGTGCCCCCAGAGCGGGTGGTGGCATCGAGCATCCGGTGACACTAACCGACTTGTGTGTGTGATCGCCGTATGGTTCGTCTCATGAGCGTCACAGACGCGGGCACTTCGGACGTGCCCCACAGTCGGCTCGCCGACACCGTGCTGGCACGGCTGACGGCCACGTACGCGGCCGCGGCGGACCCCGAACGGGCCGTGGCGATGCGCGCGTACATGAAGGACGCGGCACCCTTCCTGGGCCTGGCCACGCCCGTACGCCGCGCCCTGTCCCGCACCGTCCTGTGGGGCACCGCACATCCCGACGAGGCCGCATGCACCGCGATCGCCCTGCGCTGCTGGCAGCTCCCCGCACGTGAGTACCACTACTTCGCCGTCGACTACCTGCGCCGCCACGCGCGCGTGTGCTCCTCCGGATTCCTGCCCGTGGCCCGGTACCTCGTCGGCACCGTCCCCTGGTGGGACACCGTCGACCCGCTCGCCGCGCACGTCGTCGGCGCACTGGTCGCGGCCGACCCCGAACTGACCTCGGACATGGACAGCTGGATCGCGGACGACGACCTCTGGGTCGTCCGCACCGCCCTGCTGCACCAACTGAGTTACCGACAACACACCGACACCGAGCGGCTCTTCGCCTACTGCCTGCTCCAGTCCGGCCACCCGGACTTCTTCATCCGCAAGGCGATCGGCTGGTGTCTGCGCGAGTACGCGAAGACCGACCCGCAGGCCGTACGCACCTTCCTGGCCCGGGAGCGCGGGCGGTTCGCCCCACTTTCGGTGCGAGAGGCACTGAAGAACATCGGCGCGTAGACACCGGAGCCGACACCCCCCGAAAACCATTCGACGTCGGGCAAAGCGTCGGCGATGATCGGCGTCATGTTCCGGTATGCCTTCGTCCTCGCAGCATCCGCAGTCGCGGATGCCCCGAAGGCTGCCGTTCCCGTTCTCGTGGCAGCCGTCGACGGCGCCCGAAGCTGACCCTCTCCGGATCGTCCGGCGGACCCCGCAGGGGGAGGGTCGGCAACTCCAGGGGGTCCCCGTCCCGGCCGCGCCCGACGCGCCGCGACCACCACACGGCACCACCGAGAGGCTTCGAGGTCCCGCCATGCCCAAGACGGCATACGTACGCACCAAACCGCATCTGAACATCGGCACCATGGGTCACGTCGACCACGGCAAGACCACCCTGACCGCCGCCATCACCAAGGTCCTCGCCGACCGCGGGGCGTCCACCTTCGTGCCGTTCGACCGCATCGACCGGGCGCCGGAGGAGGCCGCGCGCGGCATCACCATCAACATCGCGCACGTCGAGTACGAGACCGACACCCGGCACTACGCGCACGTGGACATGCCGGGCCACGCCGACTACGTCAAGAACATGGTCACCGGGGCCGCGCAGCTCGACGGGGCGATCCTCGTCGTCTCCGCGCTCGACGGGATCATGCCGCAGACCGCCGAACACGTGCTGCTCGCCCGGCAGGTCGGCGTCGACCACATCGTCGTCGCCCTCAACAAGGCGGACGCGGGCGACGAGGAGCTCTCCGACCTGGTGGAGCTGGAGGTGCGCGAGTTGCTCAGTTCGCACGGGTACGGCGGCGACGCCGTGCCCGTCGTACGGGTCTCGGGCCTGAAGGCCCTCGAAGGGGACCCGCGCTGGACGGCCTCGGTCGAGGCGCTGCTCGACGCGGTGGACACCTATGTGCCCATGCCCGAGCGGTATCTGGACGCGCCGTTCCTCATGCCGGTCGAGAACGTGCTCACCATCACCGGCCGGGGCACGGTCGTGACCGGCGCGGTCGAGCGCGGCAGGGTGCGGGTCGGTGACCGCATCGAGGTCCTCGGCGCCTCGCTGGAGACGGTGGTCACCGGCGTGGAGACCTTCGGCAAGCCCATGGAGGAGGCGCAGGCGGGGGACAACGTGGCGCTGCTGCTGCGGGGTGTGCCACGTGACGGCGTGCGCCGCGGACACGTGGTCGCGGCGCCCGGCAGCGTCGCGCCGAGCCGCCGCTTCGCCGCGCAGGTGTACGTCCTCTCCGCGCGCGAAGGGGGTCGTACGACGCCGGTGTCGACCGGCTACCGGCCGCAGTTCTACATCCGCACGGCGGACGTGGTCGGTGACATCGACCTCGGTGAGACGGTGGTGGCCCGGCCCGGCGACACGGTCACCATGACGGTCGAACTCGGCCGTGACGTGCCGCTGGAGCCGGGGCTCGGCTTCGCCATCCGGGAGGGCGGCCGCACGGTGGGCGCCGGCACGGTGACGTCGGTCGGTTGACGAGGTGGGTGTCCGTCCCCGCGCGGGCGGACACCCATCCGGTTGCCGGTTGCCGGTTGCCGGTTGCTGGTGGCCTTGGCGAACGGCGAACGGCGAACGGCGAACGGCGAACGGCGAACGGCGAACGGCGAACGGCGAACGGCGAACGGCGAACGGCGACCGGCGGACACGTCCGCGCCCGCGTCCCCGGCACAATGGACCGGTGAACGAGCCCATACCCGTGCTGCGCCCCGTCGACCACGGGACCGCCAAGCTGATGCCCGACATCGACCGGAAGCGGGCCTGGCTGCTGACCGTCGACGGGGCACCGCAGTCGTACGTCGACCTGGACGACCCGACGCATCTGGAGTTCGAGTACACGCGGCGGCTCGGGCACGTCCTGGACACCGTCGCGGAGCCGGGCCGTCCGCTGGACGTGCTGCATCTCGGCGGTGGGGCCCTCACACTGCCCCGGTATCTGGCCGCGACCCGGCCCGGCTCGCGGCAGGACGTCGTCGAGGCCGACCGGGGCCTGCTGGAGCTGGTCGCCGAGTACCTGCCCCTGCCGGGCGGCGCCGGCACCACGGTGCACGCGGCGGACGCCCGGGCCTGGCTGGAGGCCGCCCCCACGGCCTGCGCCGACGTCCTCGTCGCCGACGTCTTCGGCGGCTCACGGGTCCCCGCACACCTGACGTCACTCGCCTACGCCCGGGAGGCCGGGCGGGTCCTGCGCGACGGCGGGGTCTATCTCGCGAACCTCGCCGACGCCGCGCCCTTCGCCTTCCTGCGCTCCCAACTCGCCACTTTCGCGGCGGTGTTCGAGGAGCTCGTGCTGATCGCCGAACCGGGGGTCCTGCGCGGGCGCCGCTTCGGCAACGCGGTGCTCGTCGCCGCTCGGCACCCCGTCGACACCCACGCCCTGGCCCGGCTCACCGCAGCCGACGCGTTCCCGGCACGGGTCGAACACGGCGCCGCCCTGCGCGACTTCGTCGGCGGCGCGCGACCGGTCCGGGACGAGGACGCCGTACCGTCACCCGAGCCACCCGGGGGAGCGTTCGGCATCGGCTGAAGGGCCGCCGCCCCGTCCGCCCGGGGCGGCCCCACGACCTGTCAGCCGCCCGTGGGCTCCCCGTGCAGCCGCACCGTGCCGAGGATCTTCATGATGGTCTCCTTGGGAACCTCGTCCTTGACGCCCTTGGCGCCGTAGAAGTTCCAGGACACGAAGTCACCGGCCGAGTTCTTGAAGCCGAACGTGACCGCCTTGCCGTCGCTCGCGCACTTGCCCTTGCGGGGCGTGTTCGTCGACTCGGCCCAGCCGACACTGCCCTTGACGCCCGACGTGGTCGTGAAGGGCGTGGCCTTCTTGTCGAAGGTCACGGTCTTCTTGTCCGGCTGGGTGTAGCCGCCGTAGATCCACCAGGCGGGGGTGTTGATCGCGATCTCGTCGGCGCTCTTGGCGCCGTTGGCACCCTTGGTGCCCGCCGCGGCCAGCGCCGTGTCGTCGGTCCTGCCGTCCTTGTCGTCGTCGCTGGTGCACCACTTCGACTTGTCGAACGCCGGGGCCGACATGGTGATGAGCGGTTTGGCGTCGTCCGACTTGTCGTCCTCGAAGCCGATGGTGAGCCCCGGGTCCTGGACCTCCCAGTCCGCAGGCACGTCGAACGCCGTACCCCACTTGGGGTTGATGACGACCTTCCAGCCCTTGATCGTCGGCTGCTCGGCGTCGCCACCTCGCGGATTGCCCGCGGAGGCGGAGGCGGACGCGCTCGCGTCGGCGGACGAGGCGCTCGCGGACGGCTTGCCGTTCTTGCCGCCGTTCGCCTCCGTCTCCTTGTCCCCGTCCTTGCCCAGAACCAGGAATCCGGTCACACCGGCGGCCACGACCACAGCCGTCGCCGCGACGACGGCGATCACCTTCGTCCTGTTCCCGCCACCACCGCGCGGTGGCTCCGGCGCGCCCACCGGGCCGGTGGCACCCCACTGCGGCTGCTGCGCATAGGGGTTGGTCTGCTGGTAGTCGGGCTGCTGGTACGGATTCGGCTGCTGGTACCCCGGCTGCTGGTAGGGGTTGTTCTGCTGTTGCGGGTTCTGCTCGCCCCCGGGCGGCTGCTGTCCTGGCCACATGGGCAGCAACCCTAGTGCGGTCATGGACACGATTCGGTCACCGGGGCTTGTCAGGGACGTAGCAAAATCTGGACCGAGCCTGACCCCGTGGCGATACGGCTCTCGCCACGCCGCCCTGGCCAGCTGAGGCTACTCGTGGGTAACGTGACGCCATGAGCGCAGATCAGATGTCGATCGGCGAGTTGCTCGCCGCCACGGTGCCGATGGTTCGGACGCTGAACCTCGAGTACCTGGAAACCACGCCGGAAAAGGCCGTGCTGGCCCTTCCGGACCAGAGCGAGTACCGCAACCACGTGGGCGGGCCGCACGCCGGAGCGATGTTCACGCTGGGCGAGTCGGCCAGCGGGGCGATCGTGCTGGCCGCCTTCGGGGACCAGCTCTCGCGTGCGGTGCCGCTGCCGGTCACCGCCGAGATCGCGTTCAAGAAGATCGCTCTCGGACCGGTGAAGGCCACCGCGACCCTGGGCCGCCCGGCCGCCGAGGTCGTCGCCGAGCTCGACCAGGGCAAGCGTCCGGAGTTCCCGGTGACCGTCGCGATCCAGCGCGAAGACGGGGCCGTGACCGGAGAGATGACCGTGATCTGGACACTGCGTCCCAACGGCTGAACAACCGGACGGCTGAGCCGTGGTGACGTGGGCCCGGTCGGGTGGGTGAGCCGACCGGGGCCCACGGCGTCCGGTCAGGCCGCGAGGTGGCGGCGGTCGGCCGCGGGGCTGTCCAGTCCCGCCACGAAGTCCTTGAGCCAGGCCGTGAACTCGGGCCCCAGGTCCGGCCGGTCGCAGGCCAGCCGGACCACCGTGCGCAGGTAGTCGGCCTTGTCGCCGGTGTCGTAACGCAGCCCGTCGAAGACGACTCCGTGCACCGTGCCGCCCGCGGCGAGCTCCTGGAGGGCGTCGGTCAGCTGGATCTCGCCGCCCCGGCCGGGAGGAGTGCGCTCCAGGGTGTCGAAGACGGCGGGGTCGAGGACGTAGCGGCCGATGACGGCGTAGCCGCTCGGCGCGTCCTGGCGGGAGGGCTTCTCGACCAGGCCGGTGACGCGGACGACACCGTCCTCGCCGGTCGTCTCGACGGCGGCGCACCCGTAGAGGTGGATCTGCTCCGGGGGGACCTTCATCAGGGCGACCACGCTGCCGGAGTAACGGTCCCGGACGTCGAGCATCCGGCTGAGCAGGGTCTCGCGCGGGTCGATCAGGTCGTCGCCGAGCAGGACCGCGAAGGGCTGGTCGCCGACGTGCCGGCGGGCGCAGAGCACCGCGTGGCCCAGGCCGAGGGGCTCGCCCTGGCGGATGTGATGGATGTTGGCCAGGCGGGCGGGATCGCGCACGGCGTCCAGGCGGACCGCGTCGCCCTTGGCCGCGAGCGCCTGCTCCAGCTCGACGGCGTTGTCGAAGTGGTCCTCGATCGCCCGCTTGTGCCGGCCGGTGACCATCAGGACGTCGTCCAGTCCGGCCGCGGCCGCCTCTTCGACGACGTACTGGATGGCGGGTTTGTCGACCACCGGCAGCATCTCCTTCGGTGTCGCCTTGGTGGCGGGCAGGAAGCGGGTGCCGAGCCCGGCGGCCGGCACGACGGCCTTGCGGACCGTGCGGGGACGGGCGGGGGCGGAGTCGGAGGTCGTGTGGGGGGCGATCATGCGACTCATGGTGGTCCACGGGGATGGGAGCCGGCCGAGAGGAACATCGGAGGTTCCTGTGGGCCGGGCCGCGGGCCGTTGACCGGCGCCGAACGTTGGAGATTTCGTGTGCCGACCGTCGTCCGGTGCACACAACTCGGCGCCCCTGGACCCGCGATGTAGTAAACGGACAAGGATACCGGCGGTAACTTTTCTGAATTCACCTCGTTTTGAACATGAGTCACTCGAACTTCTTGTTTGCTGCGCGTTGTTCGTGCGAAGGTGAGCCGCCTCACAGCAGCCCGTACCTGACGCGGCATAGGTATGCACCAATCAGGCACCTGCTTTCCGGTGGGCGCGCGAATTCCCATGCCGTCCTGCGGCTCGGAAGGAAATGGTTCAGTGCAATCCCCGTTCCCCCCACGACCTCCGTTCCCCCCACGTCCCGGAGCCGGTCCCGAGGAATCCGACCGCAACCTCGTGGCAGGGCTGGGCGCGCACGACACGGACGCCCGCGCCCTCGCGCTGCTGTTCGCCCGGCACTGGCGGCCGACCTACGAGTACTCCGTCATCTGCCTGGCCTCTTCGACCAGTACGGCGGCGATGGCGGCCACCGCCGCCTTCCACCGGGTACTCGCACGGCCGACCGGTGGTGCCCTGCGCCCGCAACTCCTCGCGGCGGTCCGGGACACCGCCAGGGAGTGGGCCGCGGACGACGGAATTTCCGCTCTGCTGCCGGAACTCCGCAAACCGACCGGCGGCCGGGGTCTGCTTGCCGCGAGGTCCGTCACCCCGGAAAGGCGACGGCTCGCCGAGCGCGCATTCCAAGCTCTTCCGGGAGCATCACAATGTCTGCTCTGGCACACCGAGGTGGAGGCCGAGCCCATATCCGTACCGGCGGGTCTGCTGGGAGTGGACACCGGTACCGCGACGGCCGCGAAGGAGCAGGCGCGGGAGCAATTCCGGGCGGGCTGCGTACGAGCCCACCGGGAACTCGCGCCGAGCCGGGAATGCCGCTTCTACAACCGCCTGCTCGACGTCCCGATCCGCCGTGGCGGCGCCCTGCTGCCCGACGTCCGGAAGCATCTGACGCAGTGCCGCTTCTGCCGGCACGCCGCCGAGCAGCTCAGCCACTTCGAGGACGCACTCGACGTACTGCTCGCCGAAACCGTCCTCGGCTGGGGCGCCCGCCGCTATCTCGACTCGCGGCCCGGCCGCGGCAGCGGCCCGCCCCCGTCGGCCGAGCCCGGCGCCCGGCCCCGGGCCGGCGGGCGCCACCGCCCGCCGACCGGCTCCTTCGCCGTGCCGCGCCGGCCCTCGAAGGCCCTGGTCGTGGGCGCCGGAATCACCTCGCTCGCCCTGCTGGTCACCGTGCTGGCCGCCAGAGGCTGGTCCGACGAGGGCGTTTCCGGGCCCCGTGCCACCTGGGGAGTGCCGAGTGTCAGCTCCGCCGGGTCGGGTGTCACGTCCGAGTCGTCCTCCGCCTCCGCCGGATCCCCTTCGGCCGCCCTGGTGGGGCGGTCCGGTGAGATCGGACACGGCAGACTCCGCAACCTGGACGTCGATCTGTGCCTCGGAGTTCGAGACGGTCGGATCGAAAACGGGGCGGAGACCGCACTGACGGCGTGTTCGTCCGCCGGATCCCAGCAGTGGTCGTACCAGGACGACGGGCTGCTGCGCAGCGCCGCCGACCCGACCCTCTGCCTCGACTCCGACGCGGACACGGAGATGGTCGTCCTGGCCGACTGCCTGGTGCACGCCGGTGAGGTCCGCTACGACCTCACCGTCCGGGGCGAACTGCTGCTGCGCCGGGGCGAGGGGCTGCTCGTCGCGCCCGGCGCGGGCAGGCATCTGGTCGTCACCGCGCGCGACGGGTCGACCGAGCAGCGCTGGCTGCTCGAACCCTCGGGTGAGGGCACGGGAGCGACGGAGAAGAAGAAGGAGGACAGTCCGTCGGGACGCCCTGGCGGCCCACCCGACGAACCGGCGTCACCGGAGGGTGTCGCCCCACCGCCGCCCGACGGCGGGTCCCCGCCGCGGCGACCGGAGGACGCGCCGCAGCAGCAGCAGCCGCGATACGAGACGCGTGTCGCCCAGGTCGGCCACGGCACCGGTAGCGGTACGGACACCGGCAGTGGCAGTGGCAGTGGCAGCGGGGCCGGGGCGGGTGCAGGGCACGACGAGCCGCCGAAACCCTCCGACGCGGCCGACGCACTCGCGTCCGGAGCCCTGGACACCGCCTCGTCGGTCGTCGGCACCGCCACGACCGCTCTCGGGTCCCTTCTCGGATAGGCCGGTTCCTTCGTCGGTGGCCCAGGCCTCCTCGGCAGTGGGCGCGGCCCGCCGCGACCC
Organism: Streptomyces sp. NBC_00289; assembly: GCF_041435115.1. Lineage (NCBI taxonomy): Bacteria > Bacillati > Actinomycetota > Actinomycetes > Kitasatosporales > Streptomycetaceae > Streptomyces > Streptomyces sp. NBC_00289. The sequence continues at coordinate 8,424,453 of NZ_CP108046.1, forward strand.
GCACGGGCGGATTCGTGGGCGACGCGTGGGCCGTCGTCGTGTCCCGGTGACCCGGTAGGCTTCCCGGCGTGCGCCCTTCGTGGCGCACGCCGGGAAGAGACGCACAACGGGAGGAACCGGCGTTGCACGTCCAGGAATGGCTCGACACGGTGCCCGCGGTCGCCGTCTATGCCGTGGTAGGGCTCGTCATCGGTCTGGAGAGCCTGGGCATCCCGCTGCCGGGCGAGATCATCCTGGTCTCGGCGGCGCTGCTGTCCTCCCAGCACTCGGGCATCAATCCCGTGATCCTCGGCGCCTGCGCCAGCCTCGGCGCGGTCGTCGGTGACTCCATCGGCTACGCCATCGGCCGCAAGGGCGGGCGGCCGCTGCTGGCCTGGCTCGGCGGCAAGTTCCCCAAGCACTTCAGCGAGGGGCACATCGCGACCGCCGAGCGGTCCTTCGAGAAGTGGGGCATGTGGGCGGTCTTCTTCGGCCGCTTCGTCGCCCTGCTGCGCATCTTCGCCGGGCCGCTCGCGGGCGTGCTGCGGATGCCGTACTGGAAGTTCCTCATCGCCAACGTCCTCGGCGGCATCATCTGGGCCGGTGGCACGACCGCCGTCATCTACTACGTCGGTGTGGTCGCCGAGTCCTGGCTGAAGCGCTTCTCGTGGCTCGGGCTGGTGGCGGCCGTGCTCATCGGGCTGACCTCGATGCTGGTGCTCAAGCGCAAGGCGAAGAAGGTACAGGCCGCGCCGCGGGAGACCGAGCCGGAAGCTGTGCCGGCCGCGGAGTAGGCCTCGGCCTGCCTCTTCGGACTTACCCTTCGTGCACCTCGCGGTGGGCCTTGGCCAGTTCCGCGTACATCGTGCCGTTCAGCGAGATGCCCTCGCGCTCCTCGGTCGTCAGCTCCCGCCTGACCTTGGCGGGTACCCCCGCGACCAGTGAGCCCGGGGGGACCCGCATGCCCTGCGGGACCAACGCCTGCGCGGCGACCAGGGAACCGGCGCCGATCACCGCCCCGTTGAGGACGGTGGCGCCCATGCCGATCAGGCAGTCGTCCTCGACGGTCGCCCCGTGCACGACGGCGTTGTGGCCGATGGAGACGCGCTCGCCGATGGAGATCGGGAAGCCCGGGTCGACGTGCAGCGTGCAGTTGTCCTGGACGTTGCTGTGCGCGCCGACGACGATCGGCCCGCAGTCCGCCCGCAGCACCGCGCCGTACCAGACGCTCGCGCCCGGGTGCAGCGTCACCTCGCCGATCACCACGGACGTGGGCGCCGTGAACGCCTCCGGGTCCACCTGCGGGTCCTTGCCGCCGATGCCCGTGATCAGCGCCCTGTGCGTCATCTCCGTCTCCCCGCTCCTCGGTGCCCGGTACCCCGGCACCGTACGCCATCCGGTGGGGCGAAGATCACAGGGCTACGGCCACGTCGGGCCGGGGCGCGCTGAGTACGGTGTGCGGGTGCCGAAGCGCAAGAACACGTTCTCATCATGGCGGCGCGGCCTCCCGCAGCGCGCCGTCCACGCGGTCTGGGCCTGGGTGCAGCGCACCGGCTCCGTCACCGCGGCGCACCCGGGACGCTTCCGCTTCGGCGCGCTGGGCACGGGCACCCGGCTGGCCTTCCCGCTCGGCACGGTCTTCGGCGAACCCTGGATCCACCTGGGCGCCCACTGCATCGTCGGCGAACAGGTCACTCTGACCGCCGGCCTGATGCCCGACCTCGACCTGGGCCCGGACCCGATCCTGCGCATCGGCGACGGAGTCGTGCTGGGGCGCGGCAGCCACGTCATCGCCGACACCACGGTCACCATCGGCAGCGACTGCTATTTCGGGCCGTACGTCTACGTCACGTCCACGAACCACTCCTACGACGATCCGCACGAGCCCATCGGCAAGCAGTGGCCGCGGATGGAGCCGGTGCAGATCGGTTCCGGATGCTGGATCGGGACCGGCGCGGTGATCCTGCCGGGAGCGCGCATCGGGCGCAACGTGGTGGTGGCGGCGGGCGCCGTCGTACGGGGTGTGGTGCCCGACCACGCCGTGGTCGCCGGGGCGCCGGCCCGCGTCGTACGGCGGTGGACGTCCGTCGACGGCTGGCAGCCGCCGCTCAGGACCCCCGCGCCGGTGCCGATCCCCGACGGTGTCACGCCGGATCAGCTGCGCGCGCTGGCGGAGCTGGACGAGGAGACGGCGGCGAAACTCGCCGAGATGGACTGAGCCGGCGCCGGCGCGCTCACAGCCGCCTCGCTCACGGCCGCCACCCCGGCGCACGCCACGGCCGCCGAGGCCGTGGCGGCCTGCCGGCCCGCGCTCTCAGCCGGTGGCCAGCAGCAGCGTGCCGACCAGGGCGAGCCCCGCGCCCGCCGCCTGGATCGCCCGCAGGCGTTCGCTCAGGAACCCGCGCGCGGCCAGCGCGGTCACGACCGGGTACAGCGAGGCGAGGACGGCGGCCACGGTGACCGGGCCGTGCTGGGCGGCGACGGAGTACGTGCCGTTCGCCGCGACGTCGGCGAGTCCGACGAAGCCCAGCGCCGGCAGGAAACCCCACGGGAAGCCGGCCTCCGGGAGCGCGTCCCCGCCCCGCTTCACCGAGACGTACAGCGCGGCGCCACCCGTGGCGACGTTGGTCACCCGCTGCACGAAGAGGGCGAGGAACAGACCGGTGACGGTCGTCGACGCCTCCGCGATGAGGGCGAACACCGTGCCGAAACCGAGCGCGGCGACCAGCGAGAGCAGCAGTGCCTGCCGCTGCACGGAGGCGCCCCTCAGCTGCGGTCCGCCCGCCAGGACCACCCCCGCGACGGCGACCGCGATCCCCCCGACCTGTACGAGCCCCGGCCGTTCGCCGAGGAAGAGGCCCACTCCGACGGGCACGGCCACGCTCAGCGTGGCGAGCGGGGAGACGACGCCCATGGGGCCGAGCGCGAGGGCCTTGTAGAAGGCGAGCAGGGCGACCGGGCCGACCAGGCCGGCGGCGAACGCGAACCACAGGCGCGGCCCGGCCTCGCTCCAGCCGCCGGTGGCCACCACGATCGCGCCGAGCACGACCGCCGCGATGCCCTGCGAGACGACGACCACGGTGAGCGCGGGGACGCGCCGGGTGAGCAGTCCGCCGCCGAAGTCGGCCAAGCCCCACAGCAGGCTGGTGGCCAGGGCGAAGAATGCTGTCACGGTCTGCCTCGCAGTACAGTTCGGTGGACGATCCGGTGCACCACACCGTAGTGCAGTGGAATGGACTCAGTCATCCATAATACTGGCCGAACCGCCGTGGGTGACCCTCCGGGGCACCGGACGCGACGGACGGGCGAGAACGTCCGGCGACAGACGGACGGAACGCGGACGGAAGACGGACGAAGGATGGACGGAATGACGGACGGAATGGACGGAACGTGTCGGACCTCGACCTGCTGAACCAGTCCCTGGCGCGCAACGTCAAGCGCTGGCGCACCGAGCGCGGCTTCACCCTGGACGCGCTGGCCGCCCGCGCCGGGGTCAGCCGCGGCATGCTCATCCAGATCGAGCAGGCCCGGACCAACCCCAGCATCGGCACGGTCGTGAAGATCGGTGACGCGCTCGGGGTCAGCATCACCACCCTGCTCGACTACGAGCAGGGCCCGAAGGTCCGCGTCGTCCCCGCCGAAGGCGCCGTGCGTCTGTGGCACACCGACGCCGGCAGCTACAACCGGCTGCTCGCGGGTGCCGAGGCGCCCGGCCCGCTCGAGATGTGGGACTGGCATCTCATGCCGGGCGAGAGCAGCCTCTCGGACCCGCACCCCACCGGTACGGTCGAACTCGTCCACGTCACGGCGGGGGAACTCACGCTCACTGTCGACGGCGTGCGGCACCGTGTCCCCGCCGGAGCGACCGCCACCTTCGAGGCGAACACCCCGCACACGTACGGCAACGACGGTGACGTACCCATGGACATGGTGATGGCCGTCTCGGTCCCGCCCGTGCACTGAGATCCCTCACGGGGCGCGGCCGACCGGCTGTTAGCGTGCGGTCATGCGCGCACCCATCGGGAACTTCGACCAGGCCACCCCCGCTCCCGACTGCCTCGACGAGCTGATCGGCCCGGTCGCCGACGCCGTACGCCAGTGGCGCGGCAGCGTCCCCGCCGACCGGATCGTCCACGTCGACACCGACCCCCGGTGGGCCGACACGGCGGTCTTCGTCGAGCACTACGGACGGGAGCTGCTCGAGCAGTCGGCGAACTGTGTGGTCGTCGCGGGCAAGCGGGGTGGTGAGTCCACCCTCGCCGCATGCGTCGTGCTGTCCACCACCCGGGTCGACGTCAACGGCGTCGTGCGCCGACAACTCGGCGCACGCAAGGCCTCGTTCGCCTCCATGGACACCGCTACGGGCGAGACCGGCATGGAGTACGGCGGCATCACCCCGATCGGACTGCCCGACGGCTGGCCCGTGTTGGTGGACTCGGCCGTCGTGGATCTGCCGTACGTGCTGGTCGGCAGCGGACGCCGGCGCGGCAAACTGCTGGTGCCGGGCAAGGCGTTCGCGGAACTGCCCGGAGCGGTGGTGATCGAGGGGCTCGGGACTGCCTGACCTCGGGCGTCCGAGAGCTCGGGACGGCCTGACCTCGGGCGTCCGGAAGACCTCGGGTGCGGCTCAGGCCGTCAGGTGGTGGGCCAGCGCGAGGTGCGGGTCGCTCTCGCCGGGGGCCGGCGCCGGATCGGCGTGCACCAGGGCGGCGGTGAGTCGCGGAACGGCGTGCAGCAGAGCGTGTTCCGCCTCGACGGCGACCGCGTGCGCCGCCCGCACCGTCACGTCGCCGTCCACCACGACCACCACCTCGGCGCGCAGGCGGTGACCGATCCAGCGCAGGCGCACCTCGCCCACCTCGCGCACGCCGGCCACCTCGCGCAGGGCCTGCTCGGCCCGGTCCACCAGAGCCGGGTCGACGGCGTCCATCACCCGCCGGAACACCTCGCGCGCCGCGTCCCGCAGCACCAGCACGATCGCCGCGGTGATCGCCAACCCCACGACAGGGTCCGCCAGTTGCCAGCCGAGCGCCGCGCCGCCCGCGCCCAACAGCACGGCCAGTGACGTGAATCCGTCGGTACGGGCGTGGAGTCCGTCCGCGACCAGCGCGGCCGAGCCGATGGCGCGGCCGACCCGGATCCGGTAACGCGCCACCCACTCGTTGCCCGCGAAACCCACCAGCGCGGCCACGGCGACCGCCGGAACATGGGTGAGCGGGCGCGGGTCGAGCAGCCGGTCGACCGCCGCCCACGCCGCGAAGGCGGCGGACGCGGCGATGGTCAGCACGATCGCGATGCCCGCCAGGTCCTCGGCCCGTCCGTACCCGTACGTGAAGCGCCGCGTGGCCACCCGCCGGCCCAGCACGAAGGCGATCCCGAGCGGTACGGCGGTCAGCGCGTCCGCCGCGTTGTGCACCGTGTCGCCGAGCAGCGCCACCGAACCGGAGACGGCCACCACGACCGCCTGCGCCAGGGCCGTCACACCGAGCACCGCCAGCGACACCCACAGGGCGCGCATTCCGCGCGCCGAGGTCTCCAGCGCGGAGTCCAGCTTGTCGGCCGTCTCGTGCGAATGGGGGGTGAGGAGGTGGCCGAGGCGGTGGGTGAGGCGGTGACGCGGGCGACGTTCGTCGCCTCGGGGGTGCCCGTGACCGTGGCCGTCACCGGAATGGTGCCCGTGCCCCTGATCGCGGTCGGGACGGGCGTGGGAGTGGGTGGTCTCGTGCCCGTGCCCGTGCCCGTGTCCGTGGTCGTGGTCGTGTCCGTGGTCGTGCCGGTCCCTCACGTCGGTTCCCTTCGCTGCGGGGAGTGGACGTGTGACGCCCACGACGTCATTATGTGCGTATGAGCGCACGCATGCACCTGTCACCTGCGCACGATGCGCACCCGCGCACCCCCGGCGAGGAGCAGTTCGCCCTCGCCGCCGAGCTCCTCGCCCTGCTCGGCGACCGCACCCGGCTCGCCCTGCTGCACGCACTGACCAGGGGAGAAGCCGACGTTACGACGCTCACCGAGGCGTGCGGGGCGGCCCGGCCGGCCGTCAGTCAGCACCTGGCCCGGCTGCGTCTCGCGGGACTCGTGAACACCCGCAAAGAGGGGCGCCGGGTGGTCTACGCACTCCGGGACGGGCACCTGCGCCGACTGGTCGACGAGGCGCTGAACGTGGCCGACCACCGGCTCAGCGACCGCCCTCCGCACGACTGAGCCGCGCCGCAGCCGAATCGGGGCCCGCGCCTCACGCGTCCACGCGCCTCACGCGTCCACGCGTCCACGCGTCCACGCGTCCTCACGTGAAGCTGCCTTCGGCAGCGCGAACTCACCTTCCGGCCTCCCGGCGCCCGGTCTCCCGGCGGTACTAGAAGCCCGCGTCCTTGCCGAGGTACTGCTCCGCGAACGCGGCTGCCGCGGTGGGGGAGCCGAAGACGCGGCGCAGCCGGGCGAGCGTGGTGCCCGCGCGGTACGGATCACCCGATGACGCGCCGTGGTACACCTCGGACAGCCACTGGGAGAACTCCTGGTAGTCCCACACCCGCCCCAGACACGCCTCCGAGTAGTCGTTCAGCCCGCTGCCGTCGCCCTTCGTGAGGTGGGCGACGAGTCCGTCGCCGAGCAGGAAGGCGTCGTGCAGCGCGAGGTTCATGCCCTTCGCCGCGATCGGCGCGGTGAGGTGGGCGGCGTCCCCGGCCAGGAAGAGACGGCCGAAGCGCATCGGCTCGACCACGTAGTTGTGCATGTCCAGCACGCGCTTCTCGATCAGCCGCCCCTCATTGAGCGGCGGGGCTCCCGCCGCGGTGAGCCGCTGCCGGAGTTCGGCCCAGACGCGTTCGTGCGGCCAGTTCTCCGGGTCGTCGCCCGGCGGGCATTCGAGGTAGTAGCGGGTCACCTCGGGGCTGCGGGCCATGTGCCCGGCGAAGCCGTCCGGGTGGATGCCGAAGACGACGCAGTCGTCGGACGGCGGCGCCTCCGCGAGCAGCGCCAGCCAGCCGATGCCGTAGTCGTGCCGCGAGATGTGGACACGCCCGGGCGGCAGCGAGGCCCGGGTCACTCCGCGCGCCCCGTCGCACCCCGCGACGAAGTCCGTCTGGACCACCTGTCGTCGACCGGTTTCGGGGCAGGTGTACGACACCGAGGGCCGGGCCGTGTCCAGATCGTGCAGTTCGACGTCGCGCACGCCGAAGCGCACGTCTCCGCCGCGCACCTCCGCGTACTCGCGCACCAGGTCCGTCACCAGCAAGGGCTGCGGATAGACGAAGTGGTGATGCCCGGTCAGCCCGGCGTAGGCGAACCGGTATCGCTCCCCGGCGAACCGGAACTCGCATTCCTCGTGCACCTGTGCCCGCTCCAGCAGGGTGTCGGCGAGACCACGCTGCTGGAGCCCGCGCACGGCCCACTCCTCCAGCACGCCCGCCCGGGGCCGCTGTTCGATGAACGCGCGTGTCTCGGTCTCGAGGACCAGGCAGTCGACGGAGGCGGCCCGCAGGATGTTGGCGACGGTGAGACCGGCCGGACCGGCACCCACGACGACCACCGGAAAGCGGTGTGCGGCAAGGGAGTTGGGGTGGGGGGAGACGGAAGTCACGCGGACATTATGTCGATGCGGGAGAACCGGTTCTAGCGCAGCCGGGGGATCTCGATGGCGGGGCAGCGGTCCATCACCATCTCCACTCCCGCGGCCCGGGTGCGGTCGTACGCGTCCTCGTCGATGACGCCGAGCTGGAACCAGACGGCCCGGGCGCCCTTCGCGACCGCCTCGTCGGCGACCGCCCCGGCGAGGTCGCCGTTCACGAAGACGTCGACCACGTCCACGTCGAAGGGGATGTCCGCGAGGGAGGCGTATCCCTGCTCTCCGTGCACCGTCTCGGCCTTGGGGTGGACGGGCACGACGCGCTTGCCGAAGCGCTGGAGCACCTCGGCCACGCCGTACGCGGCACGCCGCTGGTTGGAGGACAGGCCGACCACCGCCCAGGTGTCGCCGAGCCCGGTGAGAATCCTGCGGATCGTTTCCTCGTCGCCGTACACCGTCGGTCTCCTCGGGGCCTCGTGGATGAACTGGGAAGGAAGCAGAACCGGGAAGAACTGCCCTGTTCGACAACGGGTGAGGGCAGGCGGTGATTCCCGGTCCCCGGCGCCGCGGGATTCCGCCACCTTGTCGGATTTCGCGGGACGTGGCTGCACACGGGCGTCCGCCCGCCTACGCTCACCTCGTGCTGCGCATCATCGACGCCCGAACCGGCGAGCCCGTCGACGCCGCCCCCGCCCGACGGGGCCTGACCCGGGTCGTGGCCCATGCCCCGGGCTCCGACACCAGTGCCCTGCGGGTGCTGCTGGTCGCCGACCTCCTCGTCCGGACCCTGGAGCTCGGCGGCACGCCGGTCTGGGCGCTGCTGACCGGTGAGCGGGAGCAGGCGGAGCTGCGGGCGGGCGCCGCGGACCTCGGCATCCGGCCGTTCGAGGACAGCCGGGACGTCAGCGCGGGTCTGGGCGAGGCCCAGGTCATCCAGGTGGCGGGGAAGGGCGTGGCCGTGCCGGAGGGAGTACGGGTCGAGGTCGCGCAGGTCGACGTGGAACCGTCCGCCGGGCCGGCTGCCGGGCCCGGTCCGTTCGTCGGCGCCGATCCCGCCGCGCTTCGCCTCGCCCTGGTCTCCCGGGAGCGCGGCACACCCCTGCGGCTCGACGCGGAGGCGCTGGGCGACGCCGAGGAGACCCTCGCGCGCTGGCGTCGCGCGGTCGCGGGCTGGGCGCGCAAGCCGTCGCGGCCCGTCCCCGACGAGGTGCGCGTACAGCTCCGCGACGCCTGGGAGGACGACCTGAACGTGCCCGAGGTCCTGCGCCTCCTGCGCTCGGTGGAGACCTCGGACCTGCCGGACGGCGCCCGCTTCGAGACGTACGCCTACGCGGACCGGCTGCTCGGCCTCGAACTCACCCGCGACCTGGGATCGCCGCTGTGACCGCGCGGTCGGGAGCAGGCCCGCTGCGCCGGCTGGTCGTGCTGCGGCATGCCAAGTCCGCCTGGCCCGAGGGCGTCGCCGACCACGAGCGCCCGCTCGCTCCGCGCGGCCGCCGGGACGCGCCCGCGGTGGGCCGTGCGCTCGCCGAGGCCGACTGCCTGCCGGATCTCGCCCTGTGCTCCACCGCCGTACGCGCCCGTCAGACCTGGGACCTGGCCGCCGCCCAGTGGGCCACCCCGCCGCCGGTGCGCCACGACGCCCGGCTGTACGCCGCCGACGTGGCCGAGCTGACGGAGGTCCTGCACGGCGTGGCGGCCCAGGTCGAGACGCTGCTGCTGGTCGGCCACAACCCCGGCCTCGAGGAACTCGTCCTCGAACTCGCCGGAGACGGCCTGGGTGACGCGCTGGACCGGGTCCGCGTGAAGTTCCCGACCTCGGCGGTGGCCGTCCTGGCCTGGCACGGCCCGTCCTGGCGTGCTCTGGCCCCCGGTACGGCGCTGCTGACGGACCTGATCGTGGCGCGCGGGACGAAACGCTGAGCCGGGGTCTGTCACCCGGAGACGCACGAGCCGTGGCCCGCGCCCCGGCGCGGACATCCGCGAGAGCGCGTTTCCCGTGTGGGGAGGCCCGCACCGCCACGGACGGCCGTCGCCGCCACTCCGCATAGGCTGGCCCGATGCAGGACGAGTACCGCACCGTCGCGCGCGCGGGCGTGCACGAGACCGAGGTCAACCGCTCCCGCTTCCTGTGCGCCCTCGCCCCGGCGGCCACCGAGCGGGAGGCCCAGGACTTCGTCGCCACGGTCCGCAGGGAACACGCGGACGCCACCCACAACTGCTTCGCGTACGTCATCGGCGCCGACGCCGCGATCCAGCGGGCGAGCGACGACGGCGAACCCGGCGGCACCGCCGGCGTCCCCATGCTCCAGATGCTGCTGCGCCGCGACATGCGCTACGTCGTCGCCGTCGTCACCCGCTACTACGGCGGCGTCAAGCTCGGCGCGGGCGGCCTGATCCGGGCGTACGGCGGAGCGGTCGGCGAGGCCCTGGACACGCTCGGCACCCTCACCCGGCGCCGGTTCCGCCTCGCCACGGTGACCGTTGACCACCAGCGGGCCGGCAAACTCGAGAACGAGCTGCGCGCCACCGGCCGCGAGGTACGAGAGGTGCGGTACGCCGAGGCGGTCACCATCGAGATCGGGCTCCCGGACGCCGACGTGGACCGCTTCCGCGCCTGGCTCGCCGACGCCACCGCCGGCACGGCCGCCTGTGAACTCGGCGGCGAGGCGTACGGGGACGGGCACCAGGTCACCTGAGAGACCGGGCAAGAGTCACATCCGTGCGATAACGGGCAGACGCAGGGCCGGGCATGACGGTCGATACGGGAGTTACCGCCCGTGGTGTCGGAGCCGGCCGTTAGGCTCGGGGATCATGCGACTGCTGCACACGTCCGACTGGCATCTCGGCCGGGCCTTCCACCGGGTCAACATGCTCGGGGCCCAGGCCGAGTTCATCGGTCACCTCGTCACGACCGTGCGTGCGCACGGCGTGGACGCGGTAGTCGTGTCGGGGGACGTGTACGACCGGGCGGTGCCGCCGCTCGCCGCGGTCGAGCTGTTCGACGACGCCCTGCACCGGCTCGCCGCCCTCGGGGTGCCGACCGTGATGATCTCCGGGAACCACGACTCGGCGCGCCGGCTGGGCGTGGGCGCCGGCCTCATCGACCGGGCCGGCATCCATCTGCGGACCGAGCCCTCGGCGTGCGGCACGCCCGTCGTGCTCGCCGACGCCCACGGCGACGTCGCCTTCTACGGTCTGCCGTACCTCGAACCCGCCCTGGTCAAAGACGAGTTCGGGGTGCAGAAGGCCGGCCACGAGACGGTGCTCGCCGCCGCCATGGACCGCGTCCGCGCCGACCTCGCCACCCGCGCGCCGGGCACCCGCTCCGTCGTCCTCGCGCACGCCTTCGTCACCGGCGGCGAGACCAGCGACAGCGAGCGGGACATCACCGTCGGCGGAGTGGCCGCCGTGCCGGCCGGCGTCTTCGACGGCGTCGACTACACGGCGCTCGGACATCTGCACGGCTGCCAGACCCTCACCGAGCGCGTGCGCTACTCGGGCTCCCCGCTGCCGTACTCCTTCTCGGAGGCCGCTCACCGCAAGAGCGTGTGGCTCGTCGACCTGAGCGCCGACGGGACCGTCACCGCGCAGCGTGTCGACTGCCCCGTACCGCGCGCGCTGGCCCGCATCCGCGGGACGCTGGAGGACCTGCTGGCCGACCCGGAGCTCGAGCGGCACACCGAGGCGTGGGTGGAGGCCACGCTCACCGACCCGGTCCGCCCGGCCGACCCCATGGCCCGGCTCACCGAACGCTTCCCGCACACGCTCAGCCTCGTCTTCGACCCCGAGCGGGCCCCGGACGACCCCGACGTGTCGTACGCCAGGCGGCTGGCAGGCCGCAGCGACCAGCAGATCGCGGAGGACTTCGTGGCGCATGTGCGCGGCGCCGGACCCGACGAGCAGGAGCAGGGCGTGCTGCGGGACGCGTTCGACGCGGTGCGCGCGGACGACACCGTGCGGGAGGTGGCACGGTGAGACTCCACCGACTCGACCTCACCGCGTTCGGCCCCTTCGGCGGATCCCAGACGGTCGACTTCGACGAACTCTCGGCTGCCGGGCTGTTCCTGCTGCACGGGCCGACGGGCGCCGGCAAGACATCCGTCCTGGACGCCGTCTGCTTCGCGCTGTACGGCTCGGTGCCGGGCGCCCGCCAGAGCGGCCAGGGCGTCACCCTGCGCAGCGATCACGCCGCAGTCGCCACGCGCACCGAGGTCCGCCTCGAACTCACCGTCGCGGGGCGCCGGCTGGAGGTCACCCGGCAGCCGCCCTGGGAGCGCCCCAAGAAGCGCGGCTCGGGCACCACCCTCGACAAGGCCCAGACCTGGCTGCGCGAGTACGACCCGGCGGCCGCCGTCTGGAAGGACCTCAGCCGCTCCCACCAGGAGATCGGCGAGGAGATCACCCAGCTGCTCGGCATGAGCCGGGAACAGTTCTGCCAGGTCGTCCTGCTGCCCCAGGGCGACTTCGCCCGCTTCCTGCGCGCCGACGCCGAGGCGCGCGGCAAGCTGCTCGGCCGGCTCTTCGACACCCGCCGCTTCGCCGAGGCCGAGAAACGCCTCGCCGACCGGCGGCGGGCCACCGAGGCCCAGGTGCGCGAGGGGGACGCCGCGCTGCTGGCCGACGCGCACCGCATGCAGCAGGCCGCGGGCGACGCCATGGACCTGCCCGAGCTGACACCGGGCGAACCCGGGCTGGCCGATGCCGTGCTGAGCGCCGCCGCCGTAGCCCGCAGCACCGCCCGCGAGCAGCTGACCGTCGCCCACTGCCGCCTCACGGCCGCCGAGTCCGCCCAGGCCGCCGCCGAGCGCGCCCTCGCCGACGCGCGCGAAGTGACGCGACTGCAGAAGCGGTTCACCGAGGCGCGGGAGCGGGCCCGGCGGCTGGAGGACCAGGCCGACGCGCACCGCCTGGCGCAGGCGCGGATGGAACGGGCCCGCAAGGCCGAGGCGGTCTCGCCCGCACTGGAGCTGCGGGAGGCCGCCGACGCCGAGCACCGGCGGGCCGCATCGGCCGAGGCACGCGCCCGTATCCAGCTGCCGGACACGTTCGCCGGCGCCGGCGCGCCCGGCCTCGCGACCGCCGCCCGCCGGGCAGCCGAGGAACTGGGCGGCCTCGAATCGGCCCGCCGCGCCGAGCAGCGGCTCGCCGAACTCGGCACGGAACGCGCCGACCTGGACCGGCAGGAGCGTGCCGACGAGGACGTCCTGCAGGACACGGACGTCTGGCTCGCCGGGTGGGAGGCGACGCGCGCGGCCCTCCAGGACGGCGTCGACTCCGCCCAGGAGGCCGCGGCCAGGGCCGAACAGCTCGCCGTCCAGCACGAGCCTGCCCAGAAGCGCCTCGGGGCGGCCCGGCAGCGAGACGAGCTCGCCGCCGACACGGAGGCTGCCCAGCGGCAGGTGCTCGCCTCCGTCGAAAACGCCCAGCGGGCCCGTGCGCACTGGCTCGACCTGAAGGAACAGCGCCTGAACGGCATCGCCGCCGAACTCGCCGCGAACCTCACCGACGGCGAGCCGTGTGCTGTCTGCGGAGCCACCGAACACCCCGCCCCCGCACGCAAGATCGCCGGACACGTCGACCGGGAGACCGAGGAACGCGCCCTGACCGCCTTCCAGCGCGCCGACGAACGGCGCGTCGAGGACGAACGCCGCCTCGGCGTCGTACGGGAGGCACTGGCCGCCGCCACCGCCGAAGCCGGCGACACCCCGACGGAGCGACTGGCCGAAGAAGTCGACGCTCTGGAGCGGCTGTACACCCGGGCCCGCGGTGTCGCCTCCGGCCTGCACGCGGCCCACGAGGAGCTGCGCCGGGCCGAGCACGAGCACGAGCGGCGCAGTGCCGTACGGCAGCAGGCCGCGGTCAGATCCGCCGCCCGGGTCGGGCACCGGGAGCAGCTGGACCGTGAACGCGCCTCACTGGAGCAGGAGTTGACCCAGGCGCGGGGCGCCGCCGACAGTGTGGCCGCGCGGGCCGCGCAGCTCGAACGGCGCGCGGCACTGCTCACCGACGCCGCCGACAGCGCGCGCGCCGCCGAGGACACCGCCCAGCGCCTCAAGGACGCCGACGCCCGCCTCGCCGACGCCGCGTTCCGCGCCGGCTTCGACACCCCCCAGGCCGCGGCCGACGCCCTCCTGGACGACGCGGCCCACCGGGAGCTGCAACGACGGCTGGACGCCCGGCAGTCGGAGGAGGCCGCCGTACGCGCGGTGCTCGCCGAACCCGACACCGCGGCCGCCGCCCAGCAGCCACCCGCCGACCTCGACGCGGCGGAGCGGGCGGCGGCCGCCGCGACCCGGCGGCTGCGTGAGGCGGCCTCCGCCCGCGACGCGGCGGCCCGCCGCTGCACCGAACTGGACCGGCTGTCCGCCCGGTGCACCACCGCCGTACGCCATCTGGCGCCGCTGCGCGTGGAGTACGACCGCGTGGCCCGTCTGGCCGCCCTCGCCGCGGGCACCTCGGCGGACAACGCGCGCAGGATGCGCCTGGAGTCGTACGTCCTGGCGGCCCGGCTGGAACAGGTCGCCGCCGCCGCGACCGTACGGCTGCAGCGCATGTCGTCCGGCCGCTACACCCTCGTCCACTCCGACGACCGGACCGGCCGCGGCCGCAGCGGTCTCGGGCTGCACGTCGTCGACGCCTGGACCGGTCGTGAGCGCGACACGGCGACGCTGTCCGGCGGGGAGACCTTCTTCGCCTCCCTCGCCCTCGCGCTCGGCCTCGCCGACGTCGTCACGGACGAGGCGGGCGGGGTCAGGCTGGACACGCTCTTCATCGACGAGGGCTTCGGCAGCCTCGACGACCAGACCCTGGACGAGGTCCTCGACGTCCTCGACTCACTGCGCGAACGCGACCGCAGTGTCGGCATCGTCAGCCACGTCGCCGATCTGCGGCGCCGCATCCACGCCCAGCTGGAGATCGTGAAGGGACGGTCGGGGTCCGTGGTCCGCCAGCGGGGGTCCGGCTGACCTCACCGGCCCAGTGGGCGCCGGGGGAGTGGTGAGGAGTAGACGACGCTCGTGGTCACCGAGCCCAGCGCGCCGATCCGGCCCGATACCTCCTCCAGGTGCCGCATCGAGCGGGCCGCGACCTTGATGACGAAACAGTCGTCGCCCGTGACGTGATGCGCCTCGAGGATCTCGGGGGTGGCGGCGACCAGGTCGTGGAACGGCTTGTAGTTGCCGTGCGGGTAGCGCAGGCGCACGAACGCCAGGATCGACAGGCCCAGCCGGTCCGGGTCCACGACGGCCGCGTACCCCTGGATGACGCCCGCCTCCTCCAGCCGGCGCACGCGTTCGGTGACCGCGCTCGCGGACATGGAGACGGCACGGGCCAGCTCGGCGAAGCTGGCCCGGCCCTCCCGCTGGAGGACATCGAGGATGCGCCAGTCGGTGGCGTCCGGGGAAAACGCGGTCATGCCCGAGAGATAACAGGGGAATCCCCGGCAAGGCAAGGGAAGGGCCGGGGAACGCCCCTTCTGAACGGCGATCACCGACCGTAGATTTCGGGACGTCACTCTCCCGAACCCGGATCCGGAAGGCCCCGACCATGAGCAGCAGCACGACCGCCGTCAGCCCCGTTCTGCGCGTCGCCCCCGCGGCTCCCGCCGAGGCGGCCGCGTACTTCCGCGCGAGCCTGGCCTTCCACGCCGACGTGTCCGACGTGGCCGCCGCGCTCGCCGCCGGCGGCGACCCCGGCTTCGTCGTCCTCGACTCGCGCTCCACCGAGTCCTGGGACCAGGGCCACGTACCGGGCGCCGTCCATCTCCCGACCGCGCTCGTCGCCGAGCAGGCCGGGCAACTCCTCGACAGGTCCGTGCCGGTGGTCACCTACTGCTGGGGCCCTGGCTGCAACGGCGCCACGCGTGCGGCCCTGGCCCTCGCCGAACTCGGCTACCAGGTCAAGGAGATGCTCGGCGGCTTCGAGTACTGGGCCCGCGAGGGCTTCCCGTACGAGACCTGGCAGGGTCGCGAGCAGCGCGCCGCCGACCCGCTCACGGCACCCGTCGATGCGGAGAACTGCGGCTGCTGACGCGAAGGTTCGGGGACCTCGAAGGGGGAGAACCCGGTGCGGGCGGGGTCTGCGCCCTGGTGCGACACGCGGACCGGGAGCGGCCGGCGGGAGGGACGGGGACGGGACAACCGCGTGCGCCGTCCCCGCCGGGCTGGTCATGCTTGGCCACCATGCCGACGAACCCGGATACCAGCCCTGAAGACCCGCGTCCCACCCCTGAAGACCTGCGCCGTGCTCCCTTGCCGTTGCGCGGCCGGACGGCTCTGGTCACCGAGGCCGGCAGAGGGGCGGGCATCGGGCATGCCGTCGCCCGGCGGCTCGCCGCGTACGGGGCGAACGTCTACCTGCACCACCACGTGCCGCACGACCTCGCCATGCCCTGGGGCGCCGACCGCCCCGCACCGGCGGTGGCGGCCACGGTGTCACCGCGCCCGGATACGGCAGTGGCCGCTGGTCGGTGAGCGGGGGAGCGCCGGCCGCCGGCCGCCGAGCTCCGAGCGCCGGCCGCCGAGTGCCGGGCCGGCGAGCGCGGGCAGGCGAGCGCGGGTCATGAGCTGCGGCCGTCGAGTGTCGGCCCGCGGCTGCCCAGCGCCGCGCGCCGGCGGTCTCTTCGGCCGCCCTCCCCGCACGCTGTGCGTCAGAGCCGGGACAACTCGTCGACCAGGTCGTCCAGGCCGAGGGAGCCCTGCGAGAGGGCCGCCATGTGCCAGGCCTTGAGGTCGAAGGCGGCGCCGTGCCGCTCGCGGGCCCTCTCACGGCCCAGCAGCCAAGCCCGTTCGCCGAGCTTGTAGCCGATCGCCTGGCCCGGGATCGTCAGGTAGCGGGTCAGCTCGCTCTCCACGAAGTCCGCGGGACGGCTGCTGTGCGTGCCGAAGAACTCCTGCGCCAGCTCGGGGGTCCAGCGTTCGCCCGGGTGGAAGGGGGAGTCGGCCGGGATGTCCAGCTCCAGGTGCATGCCGATGTCCACGATGACCCGGGCGGCCCGCATCATCTGCGCGTCGAGGTAGCCCAGCCGCTGCTCCGCGTCGGTGAGGAAGCCCAGCTCGTCCATGAGCCGCTCCGCGTACAGCGCCCAGCCCTCGGCGTTGGCGCTGACCCCGCCGACCGTGGCCTGGTAGCGGGAGAGGTTCCCGGCGACATGCGCCCACTGGGCGAGCTGCAGGTGATGACCCGGGACGCCCTCGTGGTACCAGGTGGAGACCAGGTCGTACACCGGAAAGCGGGTCTGGCCCATCGTCGGCAGCCAGGTGCGGCCCGGGCGTGAGAAGTCCTCAGACGGGGCCGTGTAGTACGGGGCGGCCGCGCTGCCGGGCGGGGCGATGTGCGACTCCACCTTCCGTACCCGCTCGGCGAGTTCGAAGTGGGTGCCGTCGAGTGACTCGATCGCCTGGTCCATCAGACCCTGCAGCCACTCGCGGACCTCGTCGACACCCTCGATGTGCCTGCCGTGCTCGTCGAGGTGCGCGAGTGCCACCCACGGCGTCTCGGCGCCCGGCAGGATCTTCTCCGCCTCCTGCCTCATCTCGGCGAGCAGCCGGTGGTACTCGGCCCAGCCGTACGCGTACGCCTCGTCCAGATCCAGGTCCGTCCCGTTGAAGTAGCGCGACCAGCGGGCGTAGCGCTCGCGCCCCACCGTGTTCGGCGCGCCCTCGATCGTGGGGGCGTACACGTCGCGCACCCAGTCCCGCAGCTCGACGACGGCCGCGGTCGCGGCGCCGGCGGCCTCGTCCAGTTCCGCGCGCAGCGACTCGGGGCCCGTCGAGGCGAAGTCCTCGAACCAGCCGCGGCCGGTGCCGTCGGTGTCGGCCCACTCCGTGAGCTGCTCGACGAACGTCGCCGTCGGGCGGGGGCCCGCGTACAGCTTGCGTTCCAGTCCGAGCGCGAGGCACTCGCGGTAGCCGGCCAGTGCGGCCGGGACACCGCGCAACCGCTCCGCGATCGCCGCCCAGTCCTCGTCCGTCTGCGTCGGCGTGACGGTGAAGACCTCGCGCACCGAGTGCGCGGGCGTGTGCATGTTGCCGACCGCGCGCAGCCCCTCCTCCGCCTCGTGCACGGCGAGTTCCGCGGTGAGCCGCTCGCGCAGCAGACGGGCGCACCGGCGCTCCACGTCGCTGTCCGCGCCGGGCCGGCGCTCGGCCTCGTCGAGCCGCGCGAGTGTGGTCCGTGCCAGCTCCGCGAGCGCCTGCTGGCCCGCGGGCGAGGTGTCGGGGAGTCTGCTCGAACTCTCCCGCACGCCGAGGTACGTACCGGTGACCGGGTCGAGGGCGATGAGGTCGTCGACGTAGGCGTCGGCGACCTCGCGGGGCAGCGGGCTGTTGGTCTCTGACATGCGGACATCCTCATACGCGGACACGTGCCGCGTCAGCCCCGTTTCGGCGGGCCGGGTGCCGTGTCAGCTCGATTTCGCTGAGGGCGTGGCTCCGGCCGGGCCGGGTGGCAGCAGGGGCCCGCACTCCCACTGCTGGAATATCAACCGGGTCTCCACCCGGGCCACTTCGGTCCGTGCCGTGAACTCGTCCAGCACCAGCCGCTGCAGATCGGCCATGTCAGCGACCGCGACGTGGACGAGATAGTCGTCCGGCCCCGTGAGATGGAAGACGGTCCGTGACTCCGGCAGGGCGCGGATCCGGTCCACGAACGGCCCCACCAACTCCCGCCGATGCGGCCTGACCTGCACGGACAGCAGCGCCTCCAGGCCGCGCCCCAACTTGGCCGGATCCAGTCGCAGCTGATGACCGAGGATGACGCCCGCGCGGCGCAGCCGCGTGACGCGGTCCAGGCAGGTCGACGGCGCGACCCCCACCTTCGCGGCCAGATCCCGGTACGTGGTCCGGGCGTCGTTCTGCAGCAGCCGCAACAGATGGAGGTCCACCGGATCGAGTTCGACGGATTCACCCATGTGCCGAACGTAACACGGACTTCGACCCCCGAATCCCGGCCGGTGTTCACTCTTCCGACCATGGACTCAGCGAGCCTGCACACCTACGACCCCGCACGCGCCGCACGCGCCGCACGCGCGGTGCGCTCCGCACCGAGAGCACTGGCCACCGAGGCTGTGCACGCCGGCCGGGACGATCTCGCGCGTCAGGGCCTGCACGCGCCGCCGATCGACCTGTCCACCACCTACCCCTCGTACGACAGCCGGGGTGAGGCCGCCCGGATCGACGCCTTCGCCGCCACCGGTGCCGAACCGGAGGGCCCGCCCGTCTACGCACGGCTGGGCAACCCGACCGTCGCCCGCTTCGAGACCGCCCTGGCCCGGCTGGAGGGCACCGAGGCGGCGGTCGCGTTCGCGAGCGGTATGGCCGCGCTGAGCGCCGTACTGCTGGTACGCGGTTCGATGGGGCTGCGTCATGTCGTGGCCGTCCGTCCGCTCTACGGTTGCAGCGACCACCTGCTGACCGCCGGGCTGCTCGGCTCCGAGGTGACGTGGGTGGACCCGGCCGGTATCGCGGACGCGCTGCGCCCGGACACCGGGCTGGTGCTGGTCGAGTCCCCGGCGAACCCGACCCTCGCCGAACTCGACCTGCGGGCCGTCGCGCACTCCTGCGGCTCCGTGCCGCTGCTCGCGGACAACACCTTCGCCACGCCTGTGCTGCAACGCCCCGCCGAGCAGGGCGCGCGGCTCGTGATGCACAGCGCCACCAAGTACCTCGGCGGGCACGGGGACGTGATGGCCGGCGTCGTGGCCTGCGACGAGGAGTTCGCCGGGCGGCTGCGGCAGGTCCGGTTCGCCACCGGCGGCGTCCTGCATCCGCTCGCCGGCTACCTGCTGCTACGGGGCTTGTCGACGCTGCCGGTGCGTGTGCGGGCCGCCTCCGCGAACGCCGCCGAACTCGCCCGCCGGCTCGCCGCCGACCCGCGCGTCACCCGCGTCCACTACCCGCGCATCGGCGGCGCGATGGTCGCCTTCGAGGTCGCGGGCGACCCGCACGAGGTCATTCGCGGAGTACGTCTCGTCACCCCGGCCGTCAGCCTCGGCAGCGTCGACACCCTCATCCAGCACCCGGCGTCCATCAGCCACCGCATCGTGGACGCCGGCGACCGCAGGAATGCCGGCGTGAGCGACCGGCTGCTGAGACTGTCGGTGGGCCTGGAGGACGTCGAGGACCTGTGGTCCGATCTGGACGACGCGCTGGGCGAACCGACCGCCCTGCCGGTGCCGACCGGCGCCCACGAAACGGCGCGGGGCGCCTGAACGGCGGCCGCGATCCGGGCCGGCCCCGCACGGCGAAACGACCCAGCGCTGAGTTCCCCCGGGCGTTTCGCCGAGTGCCACCTTGCCGCGCGGGCGCGGCCGGCCACGACGCGAACGCCGTGACCCGCCGCCACGCGAACTCCACGACGCGAACGCCGCGACCCGCCGCGATGCGAACGCCGCGACCCGCCGCGATGCGAACGCCGCGACCCGCCGCGATGCGAACGCCGCGACCCGCCGCGATGCGAACGCCGCGACCCGCCGCGATGCGAACGCCGCGATCCGCCACTGCGCGAACGCCGCGATCCGCCACTGCGCGAACGCCGCGATCCGCCACTGCGCGAACGCCGCGATCCGCCACTGCGCGAACGCCGCGACCCCCGTGTCTACGCAAGGCGCGCGGGCGCCCGCTCGGTGGTCACTCCCGGACGATCCGTTCGCCGGCTGCCTGGCCCGGTGACTGGTCGTACGACAGGTGGGAGGTGGCCGCTGTCCTGTCGAGGCGGGCGGTGATGACCAGGGTGCCCTCCTCGATCTGGTAGTCGAGGGGCAGGCCGAGGCCGCGCATCGCGGCGACCATGCCGGTGTTGGACGCCTGCGTCACGGCGTACACGCTCTCGCAGTTGGCCGCCACCGCCATCGCCACCAGTCGGCCGAGGAGTTCGCTGCCGATACCCCGCCGCTGCCAGTCATCCTCGATGAGCAGCGCGACCTCCGTCTCGTCACCGTCCCACAGCAGATGACCGAGCCCGACGATGCGCCCGGAGGCGGTCTGCACGGCGAGCGTGCGACCGAAGCGCGGACTGAGCAGGTGGTTCAGATAGCGATCGGCGTCACCGACCGGTCCGTGGTAACGCATGGCGAGCGTGCGCGCCGAGCACCGTTCCTGCATGGCCTTCGCGGGCTCGAGGTCGCTCGGGTCCGCCCGGCGCACGGTGATGTCACTGCCCTCGGGCAGCGTCAGCACGTCGTGACCCATCGGTACGCGCGGACCCAGCCGGGCGTCCAGTTCGACGAGTGCCCGCGCCCGGGCGAACTCCGTCGGGGTGAACGGCAGATACGGCCGCTCCACGGTGATCACTCCGCCTTCCGGAGCGCGCAGCCGCATCACGGTGCCCTCCAGCGCTCCTTCGACGGGCACGGACTCCGGCCGTCGGCCGCCGCCCACGGGGGCCGCGGGCAGCGAGCGGATGGTGCACCGGCCCAGCAACTGCCGTAGCGCGAGCGGCAGTTCCGCCGCGTCGAGGGCGGTGCGGGTCGCGAGGCCGAGCACCCGGGTCGGCGCGTCCACCAGATCGTGGGCGTCGGCCCGCTCGATCCAGGTGTCGGCGCCGCCGGCCAGCGAGACCGCGCGGCCGAGTTCGGCCCCGGCGAGTTCGGCCGGAGCACGCAGCAGGAACTCGTCCACCGTGCCCTCGGCCAGTGGATGCGTCTGCAGGCTCAGGATGTCGACCCGCAGGCCGGCGAGCGCCGTGCACAGCGTGGCCAGCGATCCCGGTTCGTCCTTCACCGTGGTCCGCATCCGCCACAGCACGCTCTCCCCGGTCACCGCGTCCGGAGCGGTCCCGTCCCGGTCGGACGGCCCGGCCTGCTGTCCGGTGGACAGCGGCCGGGCGTCGGTATCGCTCGGCGGGGCGTGACCGTGGCGTCGTGCCCACCATGTGTGGAATCCCGCCGTGGCGATCAGGACGACCGCTGAGATCAGCAGCAGTTCCGGTCCGTCGGGGCCGTGCCCGATCAGGTTCGCGACGGCGTCCGCCACCGCGACCGCCGTGAAGAGCGCGGCGAGTTCGATCACGTCCCGCCGCCAGTGGTGGACAGGACGACCGTGCCTGGCACGGGTCACATCAGACATGTCTCGAGTCATGCAGCCACTGTGAAGGAACGGTGTTGCGTGATCACGAACGCTTTGTGACCTACCGGTAAAGACTGCTTTTGCACCCTTTTGTTTATCTTTTGATAGTTGAGTCGCGTACGTCGAGCAGGCACCGACCAGTCGTGAACCCGCGCCGTCTCACGCGGCCCGCTGCTCGGCCAGTGTGTCGCGCAGCCGCCGCGCCTGCGTCACCAGCCGGGACGAGCCGCGCCGGTCCGCCGCCTGTGCCAGGTGCGGTATCTCCCCGCGTGCCCCGGAACGTTCGGCGCACTCCGCGGCCACGCCCACCAGTTCTCCGAGCCCCCGGCCCGACGCGGCGGCGCCCTCGGTCGCGAGGTCCGCGAGCAGGACGGGCAGGGCGTGCCGGAGCACCCCCCAGATGGTGGCGTTCGCCCCCGTGGCCGCCGCGGTCCGCGCGGACTCGGCGAGTCGCAGCGGCTTGACGGCCCCGCGCCGCACCAGCTGTCCGAGGTCCGCGCCGAGCCGGGCCGGGTCGAGCTGCCCCCGTGCGGCCAGCACCAGCAGGGCGTCCACGGCGGCGAGCCGATCCTCGGGATGACGCGCCCCGAGCCCGTACGCCAGGCACAGGTGCACGGCCTCGCCGGCCGCACCGCCGGCCTCGGCGAGCAGCGGCAGTACGGCCGCGGCGCCGCGACTGTCCTCCACGGCCAGGGCGGAGATGTCCCGCAGCACCCGCACCGCGACCAGCTCGCGCCGCTCGGGCAGCAGGGCCAGCCAGTGCTGCCGTATGTCCTGGCCCCAGTGATGGCAGTACCAGCGCTCCTTGAAGACGCTGACCGGACGGCCCAGCGGCCGGAATTCCTCGGGGAAGTCCTCCTGCAGCTCCGGGAGTTCACCACACTCGACCAGGATGCGGGCGCCGGAGGTGCGTCGCCGGTCGGTGGGCAGGGTCGGGCCGTCGCAGGAGAGCCAGGCCGCGAGTCGAGTCCCCTCCGCGGTGCCGAGCGCCGCGGCGTCCTCGGCGGCCGTCGCAGCGGCCGAGCGGTCCTCGCGCCGGACCCGCAGCAGCGCCTGTGCGAAGTCGGCCGGGGAGACACGGACCCCGAGTCGTCGGTAGGTGTCCAGGCGCGCCACGAGTTCGTCCGGTTCCAGCAGGCCGGTGCTCCATGTGGGGGTGGAGAGCAGGAACGGCAACGGGTCGGTCCGGATGCGGTACGCGACCTCCCAGAGTCGGGCGTCGAACGCCCGGGACAGCGCGCTGTGCACGCATTCGTGCGTACGTGCCCCCCGCTGGACCGCGGAGTGCAGCGTGGCGGTGAGCAGTCCGCCGCGCAGCGTCGCCAGGAGCAAATCGATGCCGTCCTCGGTGGTGCCGATACCCCGGTGGCTGTTGCTGAAGTAGTCCTGCGAGGGCAGGATCCGCTCGGGCCCCGACGGGTCCCACCAGCGCTGTGAGACGACGGGCGCCAGAGCGTCCAGCAGCGCGCCCTTGTCCCGGTACGTATGGCGGACGAGTCCGTCCAGGGTCCTCTCGAACTCCGTCACGCCACCGCCGGACGCCAGCAACGCGCCGACCTCCTCCGCGAGTTCGGCGGCCGTCTCCGGAGCGGGAGCAAGACGCACCGGCTGCGGCACCGGCGGCAGAACCTCCTCGTACTCCGGCGTCCACGAAGCCGCCGGTACGCCCAGAGTCCGTGCCGCCCGAGCACGCAGCACCGGGATCAACTGCTCCGAGGCGACGGCGAGTTCCTCGCGGAGCGGGCCGGTGTCGGCCTTCTTCGCATGGCGTTCCACCAGCTTGAGCGCCCGGTCCTGCACGTCCGAGTCCTCGTGCCCGAAGGCCTGCGCGGCGGCGGGCAACAATTCCCCCGCCGCGGACGGATCCCGCGCGAGTGCCTTGCCCAGCAGCACGAGCTGGGCCCGCACCAGCTTCTTCTCGGTGCGGAACAGCACCGCGCCCGACATCTCCGTCAGCCGGCTCGGTGCCAGGTCGCCGTCCAGTGCCAGGGCTCCCAGCACCGACTGGGCGTGCGCGGCCACCACCGACATCCCGTCCGAGGCCAGGGCAAGCCAGTCGGCGATCCGCTCCCGCTCCTCGTCACGAGTGAGCGCCAGCGACTTCAGCACGCGCAGGAACGAGCGCTGGTCGGCGGCCGAGCCACCCCGCAACAGCCGGGCCACGCACGCGTCGACCGTCGCCCCGCGGTCGAGCGCGCCCTCGTCGGTGAGCCGCGCGAGCGCTTCGGCCCAGCTGTCCGGCCCCTCGCCGTACGTCCACGCCCACCGTCCGCCGATGTCCTCCGTCTCGAAGGCGGCGGCCACGAGAGGCGCCAGGTGCGGATCCTTGCGCAGCCGGTCCAGCACCGTGTTCCCGAGCTCCCAGCCGGCGCCGATGTGCTCCACCCAGCCAGTGACGTACGCCGGCGTCGTCGGCACCGGGCAACCGGACAGCCGTACCAGACCGGCCAGCAGTTCATAAGGCACGCGCGCGCTCTCCGGGCGCTGCGCGAGCCGGTGCGTCACGTCGACGAGCCAGTCGGTCTCGCGGTCGCCCAAGAGGTGGATCAGCAGTCCCGGTGACGCCTGCGACCAGCGCATGTCGGCCGCCGCGAGCCAGCTCGCCACGGCTGCCGCGCCGGTCTGGCAGGCCGCCCCGGCCGCGTGCAGGGCGGGGTAGGCCCTTCGGGAGGCCGCGTTCCACTGATCGGAGCGCAGCTCCTTGCGCAGTGCCCGCAACTCGGGGAAGAACGAGCGCCGTTCGGCGTCCGTCATCCCGTCGAGCAGGCTCACCACCTCGGCCGTGCGCCCGGCCCGGACCGCTTCCAGCAGCGAACTCATCGCGCACCCCCGTCGACTCGTGCCATGTCCTGCTCCGGTGCGGCGCCCCGCCGCACGATCCGTACCGCCAGCGCGTGCTTGCACGGCCCGCGCCCGCCCCGGTACTTCGCCCACCAGAGGCAGCTGCAACTGAGCACCCCCGCCTCGTCCCGGACCCGGTGCGCATGACCGTCCTCGGCCGTCACCGTCGCGAGTGTGCCCTCCAGGGCTACCGCGCCCGCGGCCACCAGTGCCCGGGCCGAGCGCAGCCGTGGGTTGTGACGCTCCACCCGCTCGGCGTCGTAGGGGAGTTCGCGGTGGAAGTAGGCCGCCTCCGCCGTGTCGTACCCGACGCGGCCCGAGGTGCCCAGGCGGACGAGGGCCGCCCTGACGCGCTCGGGTTCCAGGCCCGAGGCCGCGGCGAGGTCCGCCGTGTCGATGCGGGGCTCCCAGGCGAGCAGCACCGAGATCAGCTCGGCGTCCGCGGCGGCCTCGTCGGTGGCGAGCGCGTCGAGGACCCCGCCCTCGCCGGAGAACCCGCGGGAGGCGTCGGGGGACAGGGTCAGGGTGAGCCGCATCCCGGGCAGGACGACCTCCCAGGCACTGGCCGCGGCGGCCGCCGAAGCGACCGGGGGGCCGTAGACCCGCAGAGCCGTCGCGTGGCGCAGCACCCGCTGCAGCGCGATCAGCCGGTCGGGTCCGGGCAGGCAGACCGCGCCGGGTACGGGCCGGGTGGTCGGACGCAGCGAGCGGCCCGCGGGCACCACCCAGCGCGGGCCCACCGAGGCGGCCCGCGTCCCGCCGCGCGGCAGCGCACGCAGGAACCGCACGGCCTCGGCGGCCGGCAGCTCGGCCCGCAGGTCGAAGCCGGCCGCGATCACCTGGGCCTCGGCGAAGCCCCGCAGCCACCGGTCCGGGAGGGGCACCTTCTTCTCCACGACCGGGCCGTCCATCGTGGTGACGGCCAACTCCTCCGGGCCGACCCGCAGGTGGAGCGGGTCTGTCGTACCGACCCGGGAGAGTGCCTCACGAAGCGGGTTGTTGACGTCGACATTCGTCGTCCCGTGGCCCACCTCGCCGCCGTCGAGGCCCGCCTCCAGCACGTCCAGGCGTGCGTACACCCCGCCGCAGCCGGAGAAGGACTCGAAGCGCAGTCGGTCGCCGTTGCCCGTGACCACGGGGTCGAGGGAGGCGGGCAGTTGCCGCTGGTAGTAGCGCGCCGCCGCCACGTCGGCCACCGCCAGCAGTCCGGCCGCGGCCACCTGAGGAGACGTCAGAAAGCCGGTGAAGAACCGGGGATGGTCCTGGACACCCGAAGGCGTCGCACCCCGGGAGGTCTCGAGCCCCAGGAGCTGTCCACCTGCGGCGGACTCCAGCACGGAGGGTTGGCGATAGGCCACGGCCTGCAAAGATCGCGTCATGGAAAAACCGTAGAGGCGACCACTGACAACCGGCCCCGACCTGCGAAAAGGCCCCGCTCGGCGACGTGTTGCGGGCCTCCTCGGTCTGCCCGCCTCGACGGGGCCGACCGG
Source organism: Streptomyces sp. NBC_00289 (assembly GCF_041435115.1). NCBI lineage: Bacteria > Bacillati > Actinomycetota > Actinomycetes > Kitasatosporales > Streptomycetaceae > Streptomyces > Streptomyces sp. NBC_00289. The sequence goes on from NZ_CP108046.1 coordinate 8,450,393, forward strand.
CCGAGGAGAGGCGGCCCGTCAGCGGCCGAGGGACACGGGTGTCACCGCGCACCGGGAGATGACGCCGGTGCGCGGCACACCGTCGAGCGTACGGGAGTTGCGGGTGTTACTGGCCGACCTTGCCCGGCTGGAGCACCTGGGTGAACAGCACCGTGCCGTCCTGCTCGCGCAGCCGCACCGTCAGCTCCCCGCTGTCGCCGTCGATGTCGACCTCGCCGAAGAACTGGTAGCCGCCGGCGGGCGAGACGTTCGACGCGGTCGGCGCCTTCACGAACACCCGCTCCGGACCGAAGGTCCTGTCGAGGGCGCTCGCCGGAAAGGCGCCCGCGTTGAGCGGACCCGAGACGAACTCCCAGAACGGCTCGAAGTCCGTGAACGCGGCCCGCGACGGCTGGTAGTGCTGCGCAGACGTGTGGTGCACGTCGGCCGTCAGCCACACCGTGCCGGTGATCCGCCGGTGCTTGACGAACCGCAGCAACTCGGCGATCTGCAGCTCACGCCCCAGTGGCGCGCCAGGGTCGCCCTGCGCAACCGCCTCGATGTTCGGCCTGCCCTCGGTGGTGTCGGGCACGACAAGGCCGATCGGCATGTCGGCGGCGATCACCTTCCACACCGCACGCGAACGTGACAGCTCCCGCTTGAGCCATTCGAGCTGCTCGCGGCCGAGGATCCCCTGCGGGTCGACGGTCTGGTCGTCGGGCGAGTTGGCGTTGCGGTACGTCCGCATGTCCAGCACGAACACGTCGAGCAGCGGCCCCTGGCGCAGTACCCGGTGGACCCGGCCCTCCCGAGCGCCCGGCCGCAGCGTGGAGATCGGGAAGTACTCGCCGAAGGCGCGCCGGGCCCGTCCGGCCAGCACGTCCACGCTCTTCTGCGTGTAACGGGTGTCCGTGTCCGCGATCACCTCGCCCGGGTACCAGTTGTTCCGCACCTCGTGGTCGTCCCACTGGATGACGGAGGGCACCTGGGCGTTGAACCGCCGAAGGTTCTCGTCGAGCAGGTTGTAGCGGAAGTTGCCGCGGAACTCGGCCAGGGTCTCGGCGACCTTGGACTTCTCCTCCGTGGTGATGTTCCGCCAGGTACTGCCGTCGGGCAGCGCCTGGGTCGCGGTGATCGGGCCGTCGGCGTAGATGTTGTCGCCGCTGCACAGGAAGAAGTCGGGGTCGAGACGGCCCATGGCCTCGTAGATGCGGTAGCCGCCGAGGTCGGGGTTGATGCCCCAGCCCTGACCGGCCAGGTCGCCGGACCACAGGAACCGCACACCGCCGCGCCTGCGCGACGACACCGTGCGGAAGGTGCCGGTGACCGGCTCGCCGGTACGGCGCGGGTCGTCCGGGTCGGCCAGCAGGACGCGGTAGTGGATCTGTTCGCCCACCGGCAGGCCGCGCAGCCGGGTCGTTCCGGTGAAGTCGGTGTCCGCGCCGAGCAGTGGACCGTGCCACCTGCGCGGGTTGCGGAACGACTCGGTCGCCGAGGTCTCCACCAGCATGCGGGCCGGCCGGTCCGAGCGCACCCACACCAGTCCGGAGTCGGAGGTCACGTCACCGGCCTGCACACCCCAACCCGCTCCGGGGCGCCCGGAAAGGGCGAAGGCGGGCGCCGCGCCGGCCGCGGCGGGCAGGGTGAGGGCCGCCGACGCGGCCAGGGAGCCGCGCAGGACGCTGCGGCGGCCGGGGAACGGACGGTGGGACATGGCTGTGCCTCCAGGGACGGGATCCGGCCGGTGTGCAGTGCCACAACTACTGGTGCGCCGCAGCGCACACGGAAACCGCAAGTGAACAACTGGCCGCTGGAGGAGGGAACGGCGGGCGATCAGGTGGGCACCGTAGGCCGTTCACCGGGTCAGGGCTTCGGCCATCAGCCGTACGCCGGTACGGATGCGGGCCGGCGACTGGTGTGCGTAGCCGAGCACCAACCGCACCTGCGAGGACCCTTCGCCCTCGCCACCGGAACCGGAACCGGCATCGGCGCCGCGACACGCGTGCATGTAGTCCGTCAGCGGGCGCACCGCCACCCCGGCGGCCGCCACGCGCGCGAGGAAGTGCCGCTCGGGTCCGAACCGCCGCGGCAGCTCGGCGATGACGTGCAGACCCGCTGCGATCCCCGACACCTCGGAGCCGGGGAAGTGCTCCCCCAGGGCCGCGACGAGGGCGTCGCGCCGTTCGCGGTACGCGCGCTGGCAGCGGCGCAGCTGGCGGTCGTAGTCACCGCGTTCCAGGAATCGGGCGAACAGCGCCTGGTCGAGGGTGGGATGGCCGAGATCCATGGTGCGTTTGCGTTCCACCACCTCGTCGGCCCAGGACTCCGGCACCAGCAGCCAGCCGAGCCGGAGCCCCGGTGCCAGGGACTTGCTGACCGAACCCGCGTAGGCCACGTGGTCCGGGTCGAGGCCCTGGAGCGCGCCCACCGGCGCACGGTCGTAGCGGAAGTCGCCGTCGTAGTCGTCCTCGAAGACGAGCCCGTCCACGGACCGGGCCCAGTCGAGGAGTTCGGCGCGGCGGCGGGCGGAGTAGGCGATGCCGGTGGGGAACTGGTGGGCCGGCGTGGTCACGACGGCCCGGACGCCGGAGGCCCGCAGGGGGCCGGGAGCGAGCCCTTCGTCGTCCAGCGGCAGTGGCACGGTGGTGACGCCCGCCGAGGCGTGGAGGGCGGCGTGCTGGGGGCTGCCGGGGTTCTCCACGCCGACGGTGCGCAACCCGCGCGCGCTGAGGGCGAATCCGAGCAGCGCGGTCGCCTGGGCCACCCCGGAGACGACCACCAGCCGCTCCGGGTCCGCGACCACGCCCCGGCGGCGGGCGAGCAGTTCGGCCAGGGCGGTGCGCAACCGGGGCAGTCCGCGGGGGTCCGGGTAGCCGAGGTCCCGATGCGGGAGTCCCGCCAGCACCCCGCGCTGCGCGGTGGCCCACGCCGCCCGGGGGAACAGGGACAGGTCCGGTGTCCCGGGCACGAAGGTGGCACGGATGCCGGGGGAGCGCGGGGCGAGGTCACGCGCGCGTGGGTGGGCGGCCCGTACGGCACCGCCCACCCAGGTGCCCGCACCCCGGCCGCTGCGCAGGTATCCCTCGGCGGTCAACTGCTCGTAGGCCTCGGTGACCAGCCCGCGGGACACCTTGAGATCGGCCGCGAGGTCGCGGCTCGACGGCAGCCGGGTGCCCGGCGCGAGCCTGCCGGAGCGGACCGCGTCCCGCAGCGCCGCCTGCAGTGAGCGACCACGCGCGCGTGCCGGTGCCGCGACGGCCGGCAGCAGGAGTTCCCAGGCGGCGGAGCCCGTCGGCCGGTGAGGCGGTCGGTCGGGATTGGTCTCCGATGACGTCATGGAAGTGGACCTTAAACCGGGCCGCGACGCTCCCTAGCGTCGTCGCCATGAACGCCACCACCACGCGCGGAGCCCTGCTCGCCGCGCTCGCCTGTGTCCTCGTCGGAGGGTCCTTCACCGCCAACAGCGTGCTCGGCGACTATCCGCCCGCGGGCGGTCAGTTCCTTCGCTACGGCCTGGCCTGTCTGCTGCTCGTTCCGGCGGCCCGGAAGGGCGCCGCGGCCCGGCTGAGGGCGCTGTCCGCAGCCCAGTGGGTGCGTCTCGGCCTGCTCGCGGCGGTCGGCATGGTCGGTTTCAACCTGGCCGTCATCGCCGCCGAACGCACCGCCGAGCCCGCGGTCCCCGGTGTCTTCGTCGGATGCGCGCCCGTGGTCGTGGCGGTCATCGTCCCGCTGCTCGCCGGGCGCCGCCCGCGACGCGTGGTGCTGTACGGGGCCCTGCTGGTCGCGGTGGGAGCCTGCACCGTCCAGGGCTGGGGACGCACCGACGGCGCGGGCATCGTCTTCTCCGGGTGCGCGCTGGCCGGCGAGGTCGGTTTCGCGGTCCTCGCCGTACCCGTGCTGCGGCCCCTGGGGCCCCGGCTGTTGTCCGCCGCGGTCTGTGCGGTCGCCGCGGTGGAGGCCGGGGTTCTCGGACTGCTCCTGGACGGCCCGGCGTGGTTGCGGTGGCCCGATCCGGCACAGGCGGCCGCCTTGCTGTGGCAGGGGGTGGTCGTCACCGCCGTCGGCTTCGTGTGCTGGTACATGGGCATGCAGCGGCTCGACGCGGAGCGCGCCACGCTCTTCTCCGGCCTCATCCCGGTCTCGGCGGCCTGCACCGCTCCCCTCGTCGGAACGGGCTCCTACGGGGCCGCCCAGGCGGCCGGCAGCGCCCTGGTCGGTGTCGGAGTGGCCCTGGGATCGGGCGCGTTGTCCCGCCGTCGCTCAGCGGCCGCCCGCGCGGCTTCCGTCGAGGATCACGCGGGCGACCAACGCGGGGTCGTCGTTCATCGGGCAGTGCCCGCATCCGGGCAGCCGCACGAGCCGGGCCCGGGGGATGATCTGCTTGGCCCGGACGCCCTGGCGGCGCACCAGCAGCAGGTCCTTGGTGCCCCAGGCCACGGTGACCGGGATCTGGGGGATGTCGTCGGTGAACCGGACACCGATGCCGGCCCGCAGGGTCTCGTCGAAGCCCGTGGCCTGCGCCAGGGCGAGCGTCTCGGCGACCACGGCCTCGGGTGAACGGCGGGCCGGACGGGCGTAGATCGTGCTCGTCAGGGCGGTGCGGCCGGCCGCCGAGCGGGACAGACGCTCGACCAGGGGCAGCGGCAGCCGTCGGGAGATGTGCCGCATGGTGAGCAGGACACCGAAGGCGTAGCGCCGTTCGGCCGGGGACCAGAACCCGGCCGGAGACAGGGCGGTGACGGACCGTACGCGCTTCTCACGGGCCAGCTCCAGGGCCAGCAGGCCGCCCAGCGAGTTGCCCGCCACGTGCGGCCGGTCGAGCTCCAGTGCCTCGCACAGGGCGCTGAACACGGCCGTCGTCGTGGACAGGTCGTAGGCGAGGCCGGCGGGCAGGGCCGGAGACGCGCCGAATCCGGGCAGGTCCACGGCGATCACGTCGCGTTCGGTCGCGAGGATGTCCACCACCGGGTCCCAGGCCTGCCGGTGGTGACCGATCCCGTGCAGCAGCAACAGCGGTTCGCCGCGGCCCACGCGCGCGTAGGAGACGGTCACGGGACGAGGGCCCCCAGGGGTGGGGACCTCGAAGGAGACAGTGGCGGACATGGAAGTGCTCCTTGGCTGGGCTCGCAGACGGACGCCGGGCGGACAACCGGGGTAGACAGCTTGTCAGCAATTACTACCGACGGGTAGCCCCTCGGGTGGCGCGGGCCGCGTCGCCGTACCGCCCTCAACGCGCTCTGCGCACCCGGAGGTTGGGCTCCGGGCGCCCCACCTGCTGGAACAGCCGGTTCACCGCGCGCGTGCGGGAACGCGGACTGAATCCGCCGGCCCGCTCCGCCTCCCGAGAAACCGGGCTCGCCGACCGCCGACGGTGCGCGGGACCCGCTGCCCGGCGGGCGCCGTTTTCACCTGGACACCGCCGGACGCTTCGGCTGGGATGGTGCCGTGACCACCGACACCGACGTCTTCGAAGAGCACCGCCCCGTCCTCCTGGGCGTCGCCTACCGCATGCTCGGGCGCGTCGCCGACGCGGAGGACGTGGTCCAGGAGGCCTGGCTGCGCTGGTCGGGCGCGGACCGGACCGAGGTGCGCGAACCGCGCGGCTACCTGGTGCGTGTCACCACCCGCCTCGCCATCGACCGGCTGCGCCAGGTCAAGGCGCGGGGCGAGGCGTACGTGGGCCCGTGGCTGCCCGAGCCGTACGTGACCGACTTCGCGGACACCGTGCCGGACACCGCGGAGCGCGCGGTGCTCGCCGACTCCGTCTCCCTGGCCGTCCTCGTCGTCCTGGAGTCGCTGTCGCCGCTGGAACGTGCGGTGTTCGTGCTCAGGGAGGCCTTCGGCTACCCGTACGCTGAGATCGCCGCGATGCTGGAGCGCGGCGAACCGGCCGTACGACAGCTCGCCGGACGGGCCCGCAAGCACGTCGAGGAGCGAAGGTCGCGCTACGAGGTCGACCCCGCGCAGCGCCGCGACCTCACCGAGCGGTTCCTGGTCGCGGCCGCGGAAGGGGACATCGAGGGGCTCATCGCCCTGCTGGCCCCCGACGTGCGGCTTGTCGGAGACAGCGGGGGCAAGACCAAGGCGCCCCTGCGCGTCCTGGACACGGCCGACAAGGTGGGCCGCTTCATGGCCGGCGTCGCCCGCAAGGGCGTCCCCGGCCTGTCCTTCCGCTTCCTGGAGCTCAACGGCGGACCCGCGGTGCTGGCATCGAGGGGGGACAGCCCCGACTCCGTGTTCCAACTCGACGTCCTGGACGGCCGCATCCAGTGCGTCTACATCATCCGCAACCCCGACAAGCTGCGGTCGCTCGCCGTCGTCTGAGGCGCACCGCCGTCCGACGAAGCCCCCGTTTCGCGACGGGGGCTTTGCCGTGGCGTCACGAACGCGGTGTCGTACGAACGCCCCGTGAACGCTGTGCCGCAAAGCGCCTGTCGGTTGCCCGAGGGATCGAGGATTGGTCTTGACCAAGGGTGGGGGCCGTCCTATGGTCGCAGAGAAGTGCAACAACCTTTAATAAACAAGGGCGCTAAAAAGCCGCCGACCACGGCGATCGCGGAGGACTAGGGTGGGGACCACGCAGCTGGAATCGGTGCCGGAACCGAAGTACTGGCATCTCAGGACCGTGCTCACAGAGGCACTGGACTCCGAGTTCACGGTGGGCGAGATCCTGCCCAACGAACGTGATCTGGCCGCCCGCTTCGGCGTCGCCCGGGCCACGCTCCGCCAGGCACTCGAGCAGCTCGAACTGGAAGGCCGGCTGCAGCGCCGTCGCGGTGTCGGTACGACCGTGGCTCCGCCGCGCGTCGGCGTGGCCGTCGGCACCGAGCAGCACGCCTGGCCGGGAGCGGTCGACGACGGCTGGCAGCCCGTCGACAGCACCCTCGAGGTGCCGCCCGCAACCGTCGCGGAGGCCCTGGAGACCGGCAGCGAGCAGGCGGTGCACACCGTACGTCGCTCGCGTACGACCCACGGCCAGCCGGTCGCCGCCGAACTGCTCTACATCCCCGAGTCGTCGGTGCCCGACCTCTCCGCCATAGACGCCCCGTCCGGAGCGGCACGCGCGCGTGCGGTGCTGCGCGACCTCCAGCGCCTCGAGCTGGAGGGCCAGGACAGCGCCGTGGAGCTCGGCTCGGCCCGCGCGGACGACGCCAGGCAGCTGGACCGGCTCCCCGGGGCGCCCGTCCTCGTCGTCACCACCCGTTTCATCGCCGACGGCCGTACCGTCGCGCTGTCCGTCGCCACCTACCGCGCGGACACCTGCCGGCTGACCTTCGGCGACTCCGGCGGGGTGGAGATCCAGCAGGGACCGGAACGCCGGGCCTCCTGAACGCGGTGACACCACGCCGAACCCAGTGACACCACGCGCCCCGGCGGACAGCCGGGGCGCGACGCGTGTCGCGGGGGCGTGTCAGCGGCGCGCGGTCACCGTGCCCTCCACCGCGAACAGCTGCTCCTCCACATGGTCGAGCGCGAGCCGCAGTGCCCCCGTCGCCACGGCCGCCTCGCCGAGCAGCGAAAGGGCCACCTTCGGCGGCCGCAGGCAGTAGCGCGCCAACTCGCGGCGCAGCGGCTCCAGTACGCCGTCCAGTCCGGCCGCCCAGCCCCCGACGACGACCAGTTCGGGGTCCAGGGCAAGGACGAGAGCCGCCACGTCGTGGACGAGCCGCTGGATGAAACGGTCGACGGCCTCCCGGGCCCGCCGGTCGCCCTCGCGCGCCTGCGCGAAGACCCCGGCGACGGCCAGTTCGTCGAGCGGGTGCAGCGGCTCGTCCGTCGTGGACAACAGCGTCTCGGGAGTCGCCCCGCGGCCCAGCAGGTGCAGCGCGCCGATCTCACCGGCCGCCCCGCCGTACCCCCGGTGCAGCCGTCCGCCGATCAGCGCACCGGCCCCCGGACTCAGCCCGGCCAGGACGAACACGACGTCGTCGGACTCGGTCGCGGCGCCCTTCCAGTGTTCGGCCACCGCGGCGGCGTTGGCGTCGTTCTCCACCAGGACCGGGCACTTGAAGGAACGGCTCAGCCGCTCACCCAGCCGCAGCCCGGTCCACTCGGGGAGCGCGGTGCTCAGCCGTACGGTGCCGTCCGCCTCGACGATCCCGGGCGTGGCGACCCCCACCGCCCGCAGCGAGCCGCGCGCGACACCGGCCCGGCGCAGCAGTTCGGCCACCGCGGTGCGCAGCCGCTCCAGGCGCTCGTCGGCCGAGGCCGTCTCGTCGATGTCCTTGGCCTGCGCGCCGGTCACCCGGCCGTCCAGGTCGGACAGCAGGGCGGCGACGCGATGCGGCCCGATCTCCAGGCCCAGCAGGTGTCCGGCCTCCGCCCGGAACCGGAACCGCCGCGCCGGCCGGCCCTGACGCCGGGTGGCGCCCTCGTCGGCGGCCTTCTCCACGACGAGGCCGGCCTCGATGAGACCCTCGACGACTCCTTCGACGGTCGGCCGGGACAGTCCGGTCACCCGGGTGATCTCGGTGAGTGTCGCGCAGTCCGTGGCACGCAGCGCGTGCAGCACCACCGCGGAATTGATCCTTCGCAGCAGCGAGGGATCCCCGCCGGTCAGCCGCCCCAACGTCCGTCCTTCCAGCTCGTGCGCGTGTTGGCCGGATCGTACAAGGCGCGGCGGACCCCGGCGAGTGCCGGGCACGACCGAACCTGCACGCGTGTTCCGTCCGGGCGCCTCAACCCGGCGCGACGAACCCCGACTCGTACGCCGCGATCACGGCCTGCGTGCGATCCCGCGCCCCCAGCTTCGCCAGCACGGCGCTCACATGGGACTTCACGGTCTCGGTCCCGACGATCAGCCGGGCGGCGATCTCGGCGTTCGACAGCCCGCGGGCCATCAGCCGCAGCACCTCCGCCTCGCGGTCGGTGAGCTGGGCCCGTTCCATCGCGGCGTGGGCCGCGCGGTTCGCGCCGTGGTCGCCGTACTCGGCGGCGAGCCGCCGCACCGAGGCCGGGAAGAGCAGCGACTCGCCCTCGGCGACCAGCCGCACGGCGTGCACGATCTCGGCGGGCCGGGCCCGCTTCAGCAGGAACCCGTCCGCCCCGGCCCGCAGTGCGTCGTACACGTACTCGTCGTTCTCGAAGGTCGTCACGACGAGGATCTTCGGCGGCTCGTCGACCGTCCGCAGCACCGCGCGCGTGGCCTCGATGCCGTCCATGAGGGGCATCCGTACGTCCATGGCGACCACGTCCGGCCGCAGCCGCCGCACCAGGGGAATCACCGCCGCGCCGTCGGCCGCCTCTCCGACGACCTCGATGTCGGGCTGCGACTCCAGCACGGCGCGCAGACCGGCGCGGACGAGGGGCTCGTCGTCGACGAGGAGAACGGTGACCGGCATCCGGCCAGCGTAGATCAGCCCAACGGCAGCTCAACATGCACCTGCCAGTCACCGTCGTCCGGGCCCGTGCGCGCGTGCCCGCCGAGCAGGACGGCGCGCTCGCGTATGCCGCGCAGGCCGCTGCCGCCGCCGGTGCCGGGGGTGCCGCCCGGCCCGGGGAGGGCGGCGGCCAACGGATTGCGGACCTCCAGGCCGAGGGAGCCGCCGACGACGTGGACGCGCACCCGGACCGGGACGGCCCCCGCGTGGCGCAGTACGTTCGTCAGCGACTCCTGGAGGATGCGGTAGCCCTCGCGGGAGACCGGCCCGGGGACGGTCTCCAGCGGGCCGGAGAAGTCCGCGTCGACCTTCGCGCCGGAGACGCGGGCGGACTCCACCAGGCGATGGGCGTCCGTCAGCGTCGGCCGGCCGCTCACCGGCCGCTCCGACTCACGCAGGATGCCCAGCACCCGCTCGAGATCCTCCATGGCGGCGCGCCCGGTCTCTTCGATGGCCTCCAGGGCCCGGTCGGTGAACGCGGGATCGCCCGCCGCCCGGGCGGCTCCCGCCTGCACCACCGCGACGGTCAGGGCGTGGCCGATGGAGTCGTGCAGTTCGCGCGCGATGCGCGTGCGCTCCAGGAGTTGCTCGGTGCGTTCCTCCAGGGCGGCGAGGCGTTCGGCAGCGGAAGGGCCGAGAAGGCGGCGCGCGAGGGCGGTGACCAGCTCGCCGAGGCCGACCACGGCGCCGTACAGCGCGATCAGCGGGAGTGGGGCCAGGAAGGCGTAGGCCCAGTGCGGCTGGACCTCACCCAGGACGGGCAGGTCGCGAGGGGTTCGTTCGCGGGCGAACTCGACCAGCTCGAGCGAGGTGAGCGGCAGCCAGACGGTGCACACCGAGATGACCCCTCCCAGGGCCATGCGCGCCTCCAGCCACAGCACGGTCCGCAGGCGGTCCCGCCAGCCGGCCGACGGCTCCACGGAGATCTCCGTGTCCGGCTCGCCCGGTGTCAGCAGCAGGCGCGCCTGGACGCCCTCGCCGCGGCGCACGCCCGGGATCAGGAACCCGAGCGGAACAAGGACCAGGGCGGGCACCCACGGCTTGCTGATGTCGATGAACAGCCACACGCTGACGGCGAGCATCGGAACCCACAGGTGCAGGAAGCGCGTGTACGTCGTCCCGCGGAGCAACGGGCGCAAGATTCCGGGCATTTCGCCATCGTGCCACCCGCCACCGACAGCGGTCCTCCCCCGGCCGGGGGAGACGATCTCCACCTCCGGGGGAGGACCGCGCCCCGCACCGGCGGCCAGGCTGATGCCATGACCAGCATCGACGTCCACGACCTCACCAAGGAGTACGGCACCCGGCGTGCCGTGGACCACCTGACGTTCCGAGTCGCGCCCGGCCGCGTCACCGGTTTCCTCGGCCCCAACGGCGCCGGCAAGTCGACCACCATGCGCCTCGTCCTCGGCCTGGACCGGCCCACCTCGGGCACCGCCACGATCGGCGGCCGTGCCTACGCCACGCTCCGTGAACCCCTGCGACATGTGGGCGCGTTGCTCGACGCGCAGGCCGCCCACGGCTCCCGTACCGGCCACGCCCACCTGCGCGCCCTGGCGGTGAGCAACCGGATCCCGCTCGCCCGGGTCGACGAAGTGCTGGAGGAGACAGGGCTGGCCGCGGTCGCTCGCCGCCGGGTGAAGACGTACTCCCTGGGCATGCGTCAGCGCCTCGGCATCGCGGCCGCCCTGCTCGGCGACCCCGAGGTCGTCATGCTCGACGAGCCCTCGAACGGCCTCGACCCCGAAGGCATCGTCTGGATCCGCGAGTTGCTGCGCCGGCTGGCGGGGGAGGGCCGCACGGTCCTGGTCTCCAGCCATCTCATGAACGAGACCGCGTCGTTCGCCGACCACCTCGTGGTCCTCGGACGGGGCCGCCTGCTGGCCGACACCCCGATGCGGGGGTTCATCCACGCACGCGTGCGGCCCGCCGTCCGGATCAGGACGACGGACGCCACCGCGCTCGAGAACGCCCTCGCCCCGCACGGTCACCGGGTGGTGCGGCACGAGGACGGGCACTGGACCGTGCACCACGCGCGCGTGGACGACATCGGACGCCTCGCGTCCGCGGCGGGAGTGCCGATCCTCGAACTGACGGCGGAGGAAGCCACCCTGGAACAGGCGTACCTGGACCTGACCGCAGACGAGACCGAGTTCACCGCCCAGCCGTCCGCGACGCAGCAGCAGGAGGCCTGACATGTCGTTCGCACCCGTGCTCCACTCCGAGTGGCTGAAGATCCGTACGCTCCGCTCGCTCTGCGGAGCCCTGCTGGCGGTGTTCGCCGTGACCACGGCGTTCTCCGCGATCGCCGGAGCCTCCGGCACCTCCGACCCCGAGTTCGACCCGCTCTTCACCGCACTGTCCGGCGTGACGCCCGGCCAGATCGCCGCGGTCTCCTTCGGCGCCATGGCGATGTCGTCGGAGTTCCACGGGGATGGACTCCGTCTCTCGCTCGCCGCGGTCCCTCAACGCGGCCGGTGGTTCGCGGCCAAGGCGACCGCCGTCGCCGTACCCGTCCTCCTCGTCGGGCTGGTCACCGCCCTCGCCGCGCTGGTCGCGGCGCGGGCGGGGCTCGGCGACGCGGCGAGCCCCCTCTCCGTGGCGGAGCAGGCCCGCGGTGTCGTGGGCTGTGCGGTCTACCTCACGCTGATGGCTCTGCTCGCGACCGGCCTGGCGGCCTTGTTGCGCAGTGGCGTGGGCACCCTGTCCGTCCTGATCCCGTTCCTCATCGTGGTCTCGTTCGTGATCGGGGACATGTCCGGCGGCGCCGAGGACCTGCTGCCCGACAAGGCGGGTCAGGTGGCCCTGTACGAGACCTACGACGGGACGCTGGGACCGTGGTCGGGGCTCGGCGTGACCGCGCTGTGGACGGCCGCGGCCCTCGCGGCGGGAGCGTGGAGCGTACGGCGGCGGGACGCCTGACCCGGCGAAGCCGCTGACGGCACGCCAATTGTCAGTGGCGACGGGTTTACTGGATCACATGGACAGCGCCGAGTACCTCGCCACGATCGACTCGCTGTGCGCCCTCGACCTGACCGCGGGCCACGGCGAGTCCGACGCGGTCGTGGCGGGACCGGGTTACCGGGTCGTGGAGTTAATGGTCAGCCACGGCCTGCCGACCGGCGACGCGTCCGGGCGAATACCGACCGCGGAGGACTTCCACGCCCTCAAGGACCACTTGGCACAGCGGCTGAACGAGAGATGGGGGGAACAGCAGCCGCCCTGGGGGACGGTGACGCTCGGGGTGCGCCTGGACCGCGGCGAGGAGATACCGGAACCGTGGGCCACGGTGAGTGTCCTGGTGGACGAGTTGCACCTGTGGCACGTGGAGCACGCGGACCGCTGGGTCGCCCTCGGCGTCGCGGACCGGGAGGAGAACGACGAGGTCCGGCTCCTCACGGTCGTCACGCACGTCGACCCACCGTGAGGCGCCGGCCGCTAGGACTCGTGCGCTTCCCCGGCCTCCGACGCTTCCGCCGCCACCCGCAACCGCGCGAACTCCTCCGCCATCGTCCGAGCCGTCCAGTGGGCGTTCAGTCCGCTCGGATTGGGCAGCACCCACACGCGCGTGTCCCCGATCGTCCGCTGCTGCGGGCCCACCCGCGCCTTACGGTCGTCGAACGCGGCCCGGTACGCGGTGACTCCCACGACAGCCAGCCAGCGCGGCCGCAGTCGCGCCACCTTCACCGCGAGCAGCCGCCCGCCCTCCCGGTACTCCTCGGCGCCCAGTTCGTCCGCGCGAGCCGTCGCCCGTGCGACGACGTTCGTGATGCCGAGCCCGTACGACGGCAACTCCCGCTGCTCCGACGGCTTCAGGAGCCTGGGCGTGAACCCGGACAGATGCAGCACCGGCCAGAAGCGGTTGCCGGGGCGGGCGAAATGGTGTCCCGTCGCGGCCGTCATCAGACCGGGGTTGATGCCGCAGAACAGCACACGGAGACCGTCCGCGACCACGTCCGGTACCAGACGGTCGCGGGCGGCCTCCAGCTCCGCCGGGGTGAAGCGGGTCAGAGGATCGCCCCCGGGGTGTAGCCCGCGGCCTCCGGACGCTGCTTCACGAGGTCGTCGACGCGGCCGACGACCGTGGCGACCTGGGCGGCCGCGGCGCCGGTGAAGGACAGCTTGTCGGCCATCAGCGCGTCCAGCTGGGCCCGGTCGAGCGGGATGCGCTCGTCGGCGGCCAGCTTGTCGAGGAGTTCGTTGCGCTCGGCGCCCCGCTCACGCATCGCGAGTGCTGAGGCGACCGCGTTCTCCTTGATCGCCTCGTGCGCGACCTCCCGGCCCACGCCCGCGCGAACGGCGCCCATCAGCACCTTCGTGGTGGCGAGGAACGGCAGGTAGCGGTCCAGCTCGCGGGCGACGACGGCCGGGAAGGCGCCGAACTCGTCGAGCACCGTCAGGAACGTCTCCAGCAGGCCGTCGAGCGCGAAGAACGCGTCGGGCAGGGCCACCCGGCGGACCACCGAGCAGGACACGTCGCCCTCGTTCCACTGGTCGCCCGCCAGCTCGCCGGTCATCGAGGCGTAGCCGCGCAGGATGACCATCAGGCCGTTGACGCGCTCGCAGGAGCGGGTGTTCATCTTGTGCGGCATGGCGGAGGAGCCGACCTGACCCGGCTTGAAGCCCTCGGTCACCAGCTCGTGCCCGGCCATCAGCCGGATCGTCTTCGCGAGCGAGGACGGCGCGGCCGCGAGCTGCACGAGCGCGGTGACGACCTCGTAGTCCAGCGAGCGCGGGTAGACCTGGCCGACGGAGGTGAACGCCTGCGAGAAGCCGAGGTGCCCGGCGATCCGCTGCTCCAGCTCCGCGAGCTTGGCCGCGTCCCCGCCGAGCAGGTCCAGCATGTCCTGCGCCGTACCCACCGGGCCCTTGATGCCGCGCAGGGGGTAGCGGCCGAGCAGTTCCTCCACCCGGCCGTGGGCGACGAGCATCTCGTCGGTGGCGGTCGCGAAGCGCTTGCCGAGCGTGGTGGCCTGGGCGGCCACGTTGTGCGAGCGGCCGGCCATGACCAGCTCGCCGTACTCGGCGGCCAGCTTGGCCAGCCGCGCCAGCACGGCCACCGTACGGTTGCGGACGAGCTCCAGGGACAGCCGGATCTGGAGCTGCTCGACGTTCTCGGTGAGGTCGCGGGAGGTCATGCCCTTGTGCACGTGCTCGTGCCCGGCGAGGTCGTTGAACTCCTCGATCCGTGCCTTCACGTCGTGCCGCGTGACCTTCTCGCGCTCGGCGATCGAGGCCAGGTCGACCTGGTCGAGGACGCGCTCGTAGTCGGCGATCGCCGCGTCCGGCACCTCGATCCCGAGGTCCTTCTGGGCCCGCAGCACGGCGAGCCAGAGCTGACGCTCCAGCTTCACCTTCTGCTCGGGCGACCAGAGCATGGCGAGCTCGGCGGAGGCGTAGCGTCCGGCGAGGACGTTCGGGATGCGGGGCTTGGCGGGCGCAGAAGTCACGTGTACGGATTCTACTGGCGATTCCTGCAGGCCAGCGCCATCGGGTTGTTTGGTGGAACCTACGAAGATCAGGGGCCCGGGCGGGCAGGGGCACGACGGGCCGTGATTGTCGGGCCGCCCGCTTCCGGGCCGGCGGTCTCGGCGGTCAGGCTGTGGGTCCCTCGGCGGCTACGCGCCGGGTCTTTCGGCGGTTACGCGCCGGGTCTTTCGGCGGTTACGCGCCGGGTCCCTCGACGGTTACCGGGCGGGCACCTCGACGCTTACCGGGCGGGCCCCTCGGGGTTTACGCGGTAGGCCCCTCGTAGGGCAGCAGCTCGGCCCGCTTCGGCGGCAGTCCGTCGCCGGACGACCGGCCGGTCAGGCGGCGGCCTATCCACGGCAGCAGGTACTGCCGGGCGAACCGTGCGTCGGCGACCCGGCGCGCGCCCCACCCCGGCGGCAGCGTGGCCGGCATGGGTGTGTGCCACTCGGTGTCCTCGGGTTCGTGTCCGAGGGTCTGCCACACCGCCTCCGCGACCCGGCGGTGTCCCTCGGCCGTCAGGTGCAGCCGGTCCACGTCCCACAGGCGCGGATCGCCGAGGGAGGGAGCCGCGTACAGGTCGACGACCAGCGCGCCGTGCCGTTCGGCGAGGCTGTCGACCACGTCGAACAGCTCCTCCATGCGCGGCCGGAAGCGCTCCAGGACGGGGCCCTGCCGGCCGGGGCTGCGCATCAGCACGAGCTGCTTGCACGCGGGCGCGAGCTGCTCCACGGCCTCGGTGAGCAGGGCGCGCACCCGACCCATGTCGCACTTGGGGCGCAGCGTGTCGTTGAGCCCGCCGACCAGGGTGATCACGTCGGCGCCCATCGCCGCGGCCACCGGCACCTGCTCGTCCACGATCTGCTGGATCAGCTTGCCGCGCACCGCGAGGTTGGCGTACCGGAAGCCGGGCGTGCGGGCGGCCATCCGGTGGGCGAGAACGTCGGCCCAGCCCCGGTAGGAGCCGTCGGGAAGCAGGTCCGACATGCCCTCCGTGAAGGAGTCGCCGACCGCGACCAGGCTGGTGTGCGGGGGAGTGGAAAGGGGGTTCGTCTGCATGGCGCCAACGATGGTAACCCGACCCCATACCCGTCGGTCGGTCGGCCCGTTTCCGGTGCGGGGCCGCGCGGCCCCGCACCGGAAACGGGTGCCCCCGCACCGCGCAGTGCTGCGCAGGGGGCACCCGCTCGTCCGGTCTCGGACGGGGACGGCGCGTGATGGTCAGGCCCGCTGCCCGAACAGCTCCCGCAGCACGTCCTCCATCGTCACCAGCCCCGCGAGCCGCCCGTCGTCGCCGAGCACGGCCGCGAGGTGTGTGCGGCTGCCGCGCATCGCCGTGAGGACGTCGTCCAGCGGTGTGTTCTCCCGTACCCGGGCGATGGGCCGCATGTCCGAAACCCGGAACGGGAGGTCGCGCCGGGAGGCCTCCAGCGCGTCCTTCACGTGCAGGTACCCGACGATGCGGCGCCCGTCGTCGACCACCGGGAAGCGGGAGAAGCCGGATTCCGCGGCCAGTTGTTCCAGTTGCTCCGGGGTGACGCCCACGCGCGCGTAGACGACCCGTTCCAGTGGCAGCACCACGTCGCGCACGGGCCGGCGGCCCAGCTCCAGCGCGTCGTTCAGCCGTTCCAGCGCGCGGTCGTCGATGAGACCGGCTTCGCCCGAGTCCCGCACGATCCGGGCCAGCTCGGCGTCCGAGAAGGTGGCGGTGACCTCGTTCTTGACCTCCACCCGCAACAGCTTGAGCAGGGCGTTCGCGAAGGCGTTGACCGTGAAGATCACCGGGCGCAGCGCCCGGGCAAGGCCCACCAGCGGCGGCCCGAGCAGCAGCGCGCTGCGGACCGGCTCCGCCAGGGCGATGTTCTTCGGCACCATCTCGCCGAGCAGCATGTGCAGATACGTCGCCAGGGACAGCGCGATCACGAACGACACCACGTGTCCCGCCCCGGCGGGCACGCCCACCGCGTGGAACACCGGCTCGAGCAGGTGCGCGATGGCCGGTTCCGCGACCACACCGAGGACCAGGGTGCACAGCGTGATGCCGAGCTGTGCGGCGGCCAGCAGCGCGGACACGTGCTGCAGTCCCCACAGGACGCTCTTCGCCCGACGGTCGCCCTCGTCGGCGTACGGCTCGATCTGACTGCGGCGCACGGAGATCAGCGCGAACTCCGCGCCCACGAAGAAGGCGTTGACGACGAGGGTCGCCAGCCCGATCAGCAGCTGTACGGCGATCATCGTTCCCCCTGCTCGTTCTGGTCGCGCGGCCCGTGCAGCACGACGCGCGCCGCTCTGCGGCCCGAGGCGTCCACCACGTCCAGCTGCCAGCCGCTGACCTCCACCGAGTCGCCGACGGCCGGTATGCGGCCCAGCTCGGTCGCGACGAGACCGGCCAGCGTCTCGTACGGTCCGTCCGGCACCTTCAGCCCGACGCGCGCGAGCTGGTCGGTGCGGACCGAGCCGTCGGCGGAGTACAGCGGTCGGCCCTCGTCGTCGGTGCCCGCCGGGGCCAGGTCGGGCGTCTCGTGCGGGTCGTGCTCGTCGCGCACCTCGCCGACCACCTCCTCGACGATGTCCTCGAGGGTGGCCACGCCCGCGGTGCCGCCGTACTCGTCGATCACCACGGCCATGGTGCGCCTGCCGGACAGCCGGTCCAGGAGCCGGTCGACGGTGAGCGACTCCGGGACCAGGAGCGGCTCGCGCATCACCTCGGAGACGGGCACGCGGGACCGCCGCTCGGCGGGCACGGCCAGGCAGTCCTTGATGTGTGCGGTGCCCACGACGGAGTCGAGGTTGCCGCGGTAGACCGGGAAGCGGGACAGCCCCGTCGCCCGGGTGGCGTTCGCCACGTCCTCGCAGGTCGCCTGTGCGTCGAGGGCGATGACCTGTACGCGCGGCGTCATCACGTTCTCGGCGGTCAGGTCGGCCAGGTTCAGGGTGCGGACGAACAGCTCCGCGGTGTCCGCCTCCAGAGCCCCCTCCCTGGCCGAGTGCCGGGCCAGGGCCGCCAGTTCCTGCGGGCCGCGGGCGGACGCCAGCTCCTCGGCCGGCTCCAGACCGAAGCGCCGGACCACGCGGTTGGCGGTGTTGTTGAGGTGGCTGATGAAGGGGCGGAAGGCGGCGCTGAACAAGCGCTGGGCGTTCCCCACCCGCTTGGCCACGGCCAGCGGCGAGGAGATCGCCCAGTTCTTGGGCACCAGCTCGCCGACGACCATCAGGAAGACCGTCGACAGAGCCGTACCGAGCACCAGGGCGAGCGAACTCGCGGCGGAACGCGAGATGCCGAGGGCCTCCAGCGGGCCCGCGATCAGTACGGCGATGGAGGGCTCGGCGAGCATGCCGACCACCAGGTTGGTGACGGTGATGCCGAGCTGCGCGCCGGAGAGCTGGAAGGTCAGGTTCCGTACGGCTCTGAGGGCGCCCGAGGCGCCTCGCTCGCCGCGCTCCACGGCCCGTTCCAGCTCGCCGCGCTCGACCGTGGTCAGTGAGAACTCCGCCGCGACGAAGGCGCCACAGGCCAGCGAGAGCAGGATCGCGACCAGGAGGAGGAGCACTTCGGTCATCGGGTCACCTCCGTCCCATGATCGGGCAGGGCGGGAAGGATCGCGCGATGTCGCGTACTGGGAGGCTCGCCCATGGGCGGACGCTCACACCTTTCATGGAGGATCGAGTGACCCACCAAGGGTAAAGGATCGGCAAAAGTGTCCTGTCAGTGGTCCGTTTCCCGGTCGCCGAGCGGCTTCACCCAGCGCCGCCAGTGCTCCTCGGGCGCGTACCCCGCCGCGCGCCAGGCATGATGCGCCGTCTCGTTGCGGCGCAGCACCATCGCGTCCCCGCGCCGTCCGCCGAGCCGCACGAACCGCTCCTCCGCGGCCGTGAGCAGGGCCGAGCCGATGCCCTGGCGGCGCCGGTCCGGGTGCACGGCCAGCCGGTAGAGGTGACAGCGCCAGCCGTCGAAGCCGGCGATCACCGTGCCGACCGGCTCACCGCCGAGCTCGGCCAGGATCAGTGCCTCGGGGTCCCGGGCGACCAGCCGCTCCACACCGGCCCGGTCGTCACTGATGCTCGTGCCCTCGGCGGCCACCTTCCAGAAGGCGAGCACGGCGTCGATGTCGTCGGGCGTGGCGGCCCGTATGCGCAGGTCGGTCATGCGGAAATCCCATCACGAGCAAGGGGCGGCGACACGGGATTCCACGATGCGGACGCGCCCGGTCTCGTACGGCGCGACCGGCCGGCGCCCGGCGCGCCTGGCCGCCTCGCGGGGCGCCGCGGGGCCCGGCCGTCCCCTCGCCGTCCGCCCCCGTCCGCCGTCGCCCGCCCCCGTCTCTCACTCGTGCGCGATGGCCGCCAGCACGTTCATCCGGGACGCGCGCAGCGCCGGCAGCAGCGCCGCCACGATGCCCACCACCGCGGAGCCGATCACGACCGCGACGATCGTGGTCCAGGGGATCGCGAGGGCCTTCATGCCCTGCAGCGCCAGCACCTGCTGCGTGCACACGCCCCACACGAGCCCCAGCGCGAGCCCGAGGACCGCACCGAACACCGCGATCACCACCGACTCCAGCCGGATCATCCGGCGCAGCTGCCGCCGGCCGAGCCCGATGGCCCGCAGCAGCCCGATCTCCCTGGTGCGTTCCACCACCGACAGGGCGAGGGTGTTGACGACTCCGAGGACGGCGATGACGATCGCCAGCCCGAGGAGCGCGTACACGAGGTAGAGCAGCACGGCGATCTGGTCGTGGACCAGTTTCTTGTAGTCGGCCTGGTCACGCACCTGGACCTGCGGATACGGGTCGAGAGCGCCCTCCAGCCGGGAGCGCAGCGTGTCGGGGCCGGTGCCCGCGGACGCGTTGACGTACAGCGCGGAGTCCTGTCCGCCGGGGACGTACTTCTCGACGGTGGAGATACCGAAGAACAGCCCGCCCTGCATACCGAACCCCTCGGCGGCGTCCTGGTCGGTGAGGGCACTCACGGTGAGCTCGGCCTTTTGGCCGGCCGGGAACTCGACGGGGACAACACTGCCCAGGCGAACGTCGTGGTCCTTCGCGAAACCGAGGTCCATGGCGATGTGCCCGTCCGCCAGCGCGGCCGCCGTGTCGCCGCCCGCGTAGGTCACGTGAGCGACCTCGTCGACCCGCGCGTCGTAGCCGGCGGCGGTCGTCTCGATCCGCTTGCCGTCCGGCAGCCGTACGGCGACCGGCGCGAACCGCTGCCGTACGACGAGACCGACGCCGTCCGTGCCGCGCACCTTGTCGGTGACCTCCTGGGAGAACGGCACGAAGTTGGCGTTCTGGACGATGAAGTCGGCGCCCAGCGTCTTGTCGATCTGCTGGTCGAAGGACCGGGACATGGAGGCGCTGGCCACCGACATCCCGCCGACCAGGGCGAGGCCGACCATGAGGGCGGCCGCGGTGGCGCCGGTACGGCGGGGGTTGCGCAGGGCGTTGCGCTGGCTCATGCGGCCGATCGAGCCGAACAGCGCGGGAAAGGCCCCGCCGAGGACCCGGATCACCGGACGCACCAGCAGCGGGCCCGCGATCACCGTGGCGGTCAGGGTCAGTACGACACCGAGCCCCAGCAGGGAGGCCGAGGAGGACGTCTTCGAGGCGGTGGCGCAGCCGACGAGGGCCGCGGCGCCCAGCGTGCCGACGACCGCACCGACCACCGCGCGCACCCGCAACGGCCGCCCCACGCCGGCGATCTCGGCGTCCGCGAGCGCGGCCATCGGGGAGACGCCCGCGGCCCGCCGGGCCGGAAGATACGCGGCCACGAAGGTGACGCCGACCCCGACGACGTACGCGGCGACGGGAGTGCCCCACCCGACGACCATCTCCGTGGCCTTCAGGTTCATGCCGAACGCGCCCATGAGCTTGATCAGTCCGAGGGCGAGCCCGATGCCGGCCGCCAGCCCCAGCGTCGAACCGACCACACCGAGCAGCAGCGCCTCGGTGAGCACGGACCGTCGTACCTGCCGCCGGTCGGCGCCGAGGGCCCTGAGCAGACCGAGTTCGCGGGTGCGCTGGGCGATCAGCATCGAGAAGGTGTTGACGATCAGGAATACGCCGACGAGGACGGAGATCCCGGCGAAGCCGAGCATGACGTACTTGATCACGTCGAGGAATCCGCCGAGGTCGGCGGCCGACGACTCGGCCTGTTCGTCGGCCGTCTTCACGTCGTAGACGCCGGCGCCGGTCTCGGCGACGACCCGGCGTTTGAGCTCGGCGTCGCCGACGCCGGGCGCCGCGTCCACCGAGATGCTCGTGGCCCGGCCGGGCGAGCCCAGCAGTTGGGCGGCCGCGGTCGCGGGGTCGAGGTAGACCAGTGCGGCGCCCGGGTTGGTGGTGGTGAAGGTGGCGATGCCGACAATGTCGACCTTGAAGGTGCCAGGCTGCGCCATCACCGTGAGCGTGTCGCCGATCTCCACGTGCTTCCGGTCGGCGGTGTCCGCGTCGAGGAGGGCCTCGCGGGCGCCGCGCGGGGCATGGCCCGAGGTCAGCTTCACGGGGCTGCGGTCGGTGACGTACCAGTCGGTGGCGATGGTCGGGGCGCCGCTGGTCGTCCCGACCGACTTGTTCTCGCTGTCGACGACGGTGATGTTCTCGACGGAGACGTCGGCGTGCGTGGAGGCGACCCCGTCGACCTTCGCCACCCGGCCGGCGAGGGCGGTGGGCACGGTCTGGGTGGCGCCGGTCGGCACGGACGACGAGAGGTCGTCCCGCGGCTCCACCGTCACGTCGGCGGACGTGGAGGAGAAGAGCCGGTCGAACGTGCGGGAGACCGTGTCGGAGAAGATCAGACTGCCGGCGACGAACGCCACGGACAGGACCACGGCCAGCGCGGAGAGCAGCAGTCGCCCCTTGTGTGCGAGGAAGCTGCGCAGGGTCGCCTTCAGCACGGCTCAGTCCTTGTCGGGGGTCGCGTCGTCCGGCCGGCCGGGGGCCGCGCCGGCCGCTCCGGTGAACAGGCGCATGCGTTCCAGCACCGCCTCCGCCGTCGGCCGCTGCATCTCGTCCACGATCCGGCCGTCGGCCAGGAAGAGCACCAGGTCGGAGTGGGCGGCGGCGCCCGGGTCGTGGGTCACCATGACCACCGTCTGGCCGAGCTGGTCGACGGCCTCGCGCAGGAAGCCGAGCACTTCGAGCCCGGCGCGTGAGTCGAGGTTGCCGGTGGGTTCGTCGGCGAAGATCAGCTCGGGGCGGGAGGCGAGCGCGCGGGCGCAGGCGACGCGCTGCTGCTGACCCCCGGAGAGCTGGGCGGGCCGGTGTTTGAGCCGGTCGCGCAGTCCGAGCGTGTCGATGACCTGGTCCAGCCACTTCTCGTCGGGCTTCTTGCCCGCGATGTCCATGGGCAGGGTGATGTTCTCGGCCGCGTTCAGCGTCGGGATGAGGTTGAACGACTGGAACATGAACCCGATCCGGTCGCGGCGCAGCCGGGTCAGTTCGCGGTCCTTCAACCCGGTGATCTGGGTGTCGCCGAGCCACACCTGGCCGGCCGAGACCGAGTCGAGGCCGGCGAGACAGTGCATCATCGTGGACTTCCCGGAGCCCGACGGCCCCATGACGGCGGTGAAGCGGCCGCGCGCGATGTCCACGTCCACCGAGTCCAGGGCGAGCACCGTGGTCTCGCCCGAGCCGTAGGCCTTGGTGAGACCGCGGGCGCGGGCCGCGACCCCGTCGGCCGACGCAAGGCCCGGCGCGTGCTCCGTAGCAGGTGTGGACAAGACTGCCTCCTCGCTCTGGACCTTCCGACCCGGTGTCCCGGCCGAGGGTAGTGTGACCCGCCCCACACCCGGTATCCCCCGTGGGTGCCGGTGGGTCTCCACCCCAGGTCTGGCCCCTGATACCGGTGTAAGGGGCACCCTCCACCCGTGGGAGGACCTCTTGCCCGCGCTAGCATTCCGGCGCTAGCGTCTAGGTATGGCGAAGACCCAACTGAACGTACGCGTGGACGAGGGCACCGCGCGCGCCGCCCGCGAACGTGCCCTGGCCCGCGGCATGAGCGTCAACCGCTACATCGAAGAGCTGGTCAGACAGGACACCGGGGAAGTCGGCCACACCTTCGTGGAGGCCGCCGCCGACTTCATGAAGC
Source organism: Streptomyces sp. NBC_00289 (assembly GCF_041435115.1). Classification (NCBI taxonomy): domain Bacteria; kingdom Bacillati; phylum Actinomycetota; class Actinomycetes; order Kitasatosporales; family Streptomycetaceae; genus Streptomyces; species Streptomyces sp. NBC_00289. The sequence goes on from NZ_CP108046.1 coordinate 8,473,306, forward strand.
AGTACGAGACCGTCTTCACCGACGAGTTCGGCGTGGACCGCGCTCCGGGAGCCGACGGCGCCCGGGAAGGCCGTCGCTGAGCCCTTGAGCAATCTCAGGATCGACCTCGCCTGGCTGCTGATGCTCGCCGAACACAAGACGCCCGGAGATCCCCAGGTCACCGACTGGGGCGCCCTGGTAGCCGCCGTCGCGCGCCACCGGGCCGAGATATTCGACGTCCCCGTCTACGACAGTCCGCAGGCGCGAGCCGCCGCGCTGCTCCAACTCCTCATCCACGTGCCCGCGTTGGAGCGCTCCAACGCCCTGTTCGCGTCCGCCGTCGCCTACGCCTACCTGGTCGCCAGCGGCCTCAAGGTCGTCACCTCGCCCGAACAGGTCCGCGACCTGGCCCGCCTGGTCAAGAGCGGCGACGCCTCGGTCGACGACATCGCGCGCGAGCTCCGGCAGTGGAGCCTGTGAGCCGGTGACCGGCGGCAGCAGGGCCCGTGGTCAACGCTCGTCCGGTCCGGGACGCCACGCGGTGCCCAGTACACAGAAGGACGGGGGCAGCCTCGGCCCCTTCTCCGGCATCACGATCCGCCGGTAGGGACCCAGCTCGAACCCGGCGTCACGCAAGGCGGCGACCGGGTCCCGGGCCAGGTGACAGCCGCCGTTCAGCGGTGGCCACAGGGTTCGGTCCAGGGTGCGCTGGGCGAGGCGCATGACCGGGCCGCCGCCCCGGCCGTGCTCGAAGAACCGCACCACGCCGCCGGGCCGCAGCACCCGCCGTACCTCGCCCAGTGCACGCGTCACATCGCGCACACTGCACAGCACCAGCGAGACGACCGCCGCGTCGAAGGCCTCGCTCTTGACCGGCAGTGCCTCCGCCGCGCCCGGGACCACGTCGACGGGAACCTCCGCGCGCAGGGCGGCCTCCACCGCCGCACTTCGCAGCCGGCGCTCCGGTTCGATCGCCACGACCTCCGCGACCGCACCCGGATAGTGGGCGAAGTTCAGACCGTTTCCCGCGCCGATCTCGATCACCCGCCCCGACAGCCCGGTCAGCAGCCGGTCGCGCACCCCGGCCATGCCGAGCCGCGTCTCCGCGGCGACGCTGACGCGGGCGTAGTACCGGGCGAACAGCGGATGACTCACGGGATCCGGCGCCACCCTGCCGGAGCCGGCGGACCGTAGGGGCATGGGGACCTCCTCGCAGGACGGGCGTTACCGCGATTGTTCCCCGTACGGTCCCCGCGCACCCTTGCCCGTCCGTCCCCGCGCACCCACTCCGGCTCACCGGGCCGTGCCTGTGGGGACCGCGGACAGGTTCGGCCCAGGACAGGCCCAGGGCCTGTCGTTCGGATCAGCCCGCCTCCCGCGCCCGGAACGCGTCCGCGTCCCACGTCCCGTCGAGCCGCGGCGCCAGCCAGCGGGGGGCCGCTTCACGGAAGGCCGCGGGCGGCAGTGCTCCCGCTCCGGCGGGCAGGGCGCCGAGCAGGGGTGCCGCGGCCACGTCCGGAAGGTCGGCGAGGTTGCAGCGGGAGGCGAGGTCCGGTGCGTCGGGCCAGCTGCCGATCACGATCCCGAGCAGGTCCAGCCCGCGGGCGCGCAGTTCGCGTGCCGTCAGTTCCGTGGTGTTGAGCGTGCCCAGGCCGGCGGACGCCACGACCAGCACCGGCGCCCCGAGCAGCTCTGCCGCGTCGGCGAGCGTCCCGCCCTCCGCGTCGAACCGGACGAGCAGTCCGCCCGCCCCCTCCACCAGCACCAGGTCGTGTGCGGCGGCCAGCTTGGCGGCCGCCTCGGCGATGTCGTGCGGGCGCACCGGCGCACGCCCCGCCCGACGCGCTGCCGTGGCGGGCGCCAGGGGCTCGGGATAGCGGGCGACCTCGGTCGCCGTCACGCCCCCGGCGAGCCGTACGACCTCGTCGGCGTCCCCGGGTTCGTCCGGCCGTACACCTGTCTGGGCGGCCTTCAGCACGGCCACCGACCGGCCGGCCGCGACGGCCGCGGCGGCGACGGCGGCGGTCGCGACCGTCTTGCCGACCTCCGTGCCCGTGCCCGTGATCACCAGTACCGGCATGTCATCCCTTTCGCGGAGCTCTCCGGCGCGTCCGACCGCCCGCCCGGTCGCCCTCATCCTTCTCGTGCGGCCGCGCACACCGCGCGCGTGATCCGTGCCAGGTCCTCGTCGTCCGTGACGTACGGCGGCATCGTGTAGACGAGATCGCGGAACGGCCGCAGCCACACGCCCTCCCGTACGGCGGCCCGGGTGGCGGCCGCCATGTCCACGTCGTGGTCCAGCTGAACCACCCCGACGGCGCCGAGAACCCGTACGTCCCGTACGCCGGGAAGGTCCGCGGCCGCCGCCAGTCCGTCCCGCAGCCCCGCCTCGATCCGCTTGACCTCCGTGAGCCAGTCCTGCCCGAGCAGCAGCTCGATCGAGGCGCAGGCCACGGACGCCGCCAGCGGGTTGCCCATGAAGGTCGGCCCGTGGGCGAGCACGGGGACCTCGCCGCGCGAGATCCCGTCGGCCACCTCCGACGTGCACAGCGACGCCGCCATCGTCAGATATCCGCCGGTCATCGCCTTGCCCACGCACATCACGTCCGGTGTCACCGCGGCGTGGTCCGCGGCGAACAGCGCGCCGGTACGCCCGAAACCGGTGGCGATCTCGTCGAACACCAGCAGTACGCCGTGCGCGTCGCACGCCTCGCGCAGCACCCGCAGATACGCGGGGGAGTGGAACCGCATCCCGCCTGCCCCCTGCACCACCGGCTCGACGATCACCGCGGCCAGTTCGTCGGCGTGCGCCTCGATCGACGCGCGCAACCGCTCGGCGTAGGACTCGTCGTACGCGGCGGGCGGCGCGTCCACGAACACCTGGCGCTGGAGCACTCCCGTCCACAGTTCGTGCATCCCGCCCTCCGGGTCGCACACGGACATCGGCTGCCAGGTGTCGCCGTGGTAGCCGCCGCGCCAGGTCAGCAGCCGTTGCTTGTCGGGGCGGCCGAGCGAGCGCCAGTACTGAAGGCACATCTTGACCGCGACCTCGACGGCCACCGACCCCGAGTCGGCGAGGAAGACGTGCTCCAGACCGTCGGGCGACATGTCGACAAGGAGCTTCGCCAGCCGTACGGCGGGCTCGTGGGTGAGCCCGCCGAACATCACGTGGCTCATGCGCCCGAGCTGCGCGTGCGCCGCCTCGTTGAGCACCGGGTGGTTGTAGCCGTGGATCGCCGACCACCAGGACGACATGCCGTCGACGAGTTCGCCGGAGCCGTCGGCCAGGGTGAGCCGTACCCCGCTCGCCGACTCCACGACGAGCGGTTCCTGACGACCGGGCATGGGCCCGTACGGATGCCAGACATGCCGCCGGTCGAGCTCCAGCAGTTCTGACACGCCCAGGCCCGGCAGCTCAGGCATTGGGCGCGAGGTCCGTTCCGGCACCCCGACGGCGTACGGCGACCAGGTCGGTACGCGCCTCGGTGACCTGCGCGGTCGTGGCGGCACCGGCGCCGGCACCCGACCCGCACACACCGCCACCCGCGTGCGACCCGCACCCGCCACCCTCGTGCGACCCGCAGGCACCGCCCTCATGGGACCCGCACCCGGCGCTCTCCTGCGACCCGCAGCCGCCCGTGGCCGTCACCCGGTGCTCCGGCAGGGTCACCTGGTCGGCGCCCTCCACCTCGAAGCCGGCGTCCGCGATCATCTCCAGGTCGGCCTTGCCGGCCTGGCCCTCGCTGGTGAGGTAGTCGCCGAGGAAGATCGAGTTGGCCAGGTTCAACGCGAGGGGCTGCATGGTGCGCAGATGCACCTCACGGCCGCCGGCGATGCGCACCTCGACGTCCGGGCAGACGAACCGGACCATCGCCAGGATGCGCAGGCAGCGCTGCGGGGTGAGGTTCCACTCCTTGGCCAGCGGGGTGCCCTCGAACGGGATCAGGAAGTTCACCGGTACCGAGTCCGGGTCCAGCTCGCGCAGCGAGAAGACCACGTCGACCAGGTCCTCGTCGGACTCGCCCATGCCGGCGATCAGACCCGAGCAGGCCGACAGGCCCGCCGCGTGCGCCTTGCGCACGGTGTCCACGCGGTCGGCGTAGGTGTGCGTGGTCGTGATGTCCCCGTACGTCGCCTCGGACGTGTTGAGGTTGTGGTTGTAGGCGTCCGCGCCGGCCTCCCGCAGCCGGTCGGCCTGGCCGTCGGAGAGGAGCCCCAGGCAGGCGCACACCTCGACGCCCTCGTTGCCGTCCTTGATCGCCTTGATGGTGTCCGAGACGCGGTCCACGTCCCGGTCCGTCGGTCCCCGGCCGCTGGCCACCAGGCACACCCGCTTGGCGCCGCCCGCGAGTCCGGCCGCGGCGGCCCTGGACGCCTCGTCGGGCTTGAGCCAGGTGTACTTCAGGATGCCGGCCGTGGAGCCGAGCCGCTGCGAGCAGTACGAACAGTCCTCGGGGCACAGCCCGGACTTCAGGTTGACGAGGTAGTTGAGCTTCACCCGTCGGCCGAACCAGTGGCGGCGTACCTTTCCGGCCGCGGCCACCACATCGAGCAGATCGTCGTCGGAAGTGGCGAGGACGGCAAGAGCCTCCTCGCGGGTCGGCACCTCGCGCCGAAGCCCCTTGTCCACCAGCGTGTTCAGCAGGTCCATGAGAGCCGATCCTGTCCTACGAGACCGCCCGCGGCCAAGGAGGCTTCGGACAAACAGCGCCCCTCGGCCGTGTGGGTATTGCCACACGGTGGGTCGCAAAACGTACCGCTAGGGTCTGTTCACTGCCTACAAAATCCCCGGAGGACCCATGGCGTTCGGCTGGATCGACGAGCAGGCGCGATCGCGCCGCCGCGCCGGACTCGTACGGACCCTGCGCCCCCGCCCGGCCGACTCGCCCCTCCTGGACCTCGCGAGCAACGACTACCTGGGTCTGGCCCGCCACCCCGAGGTCACGGAGGGCGCGGCACGGGCCGCGCGGACCTGGGGCGGCGGCGCGACCGGCTCCAGGCTCGTCACCGGCACCACCGAACTGCACACCCGGCTGGAACACGAACTGGCCGAATTCTGCGGCTTCGAGGCGGCGCTCGTCTTCTCCTCCGGCTACGCGGCCAACCTCGCCGCGGTCACCGCGCTCGCCCCGCACGGCTCGCTGGTCGTCTCCGACGCGGGCAATCACGCGTCACTGATCGACGGGTGCCGGCTGGCCCGGGGTACGACCCAGGTCGTCGCGCACGCCGAGCCGGACGCGGTGCGCAAGGCCCTCCAGACCCATGACGGGCCGGCCGTCGCCGTGTCCGACACGGTGTTCTCGGTCGACGGCGACGCCGCCCCGCTGTCCGCGCTCGCCCAGGTCTGCCGCGAGTACGGCGCCGGGCTGGTGGTCGACGACGCCCACGGTCTGGGCGTCATCGGCGACGGCGGCCGCGGCGCCCCCCACGCGGCGGGGCTCGCGGGCGCCGACGACGTGGTCGTGACGGTCACGCTGTCCAAGTCGCTCGGCAGTCAGGGCGGCGCCGTGCTCGGCCCCGCCCGGGTGATCGACCACCTGGTCAACGCGGCCCGGACGTTCATCTTCGACACGGGCCTCGCCCCCGCGGCGGCGGGCGCGGCCCTGGCGGCACTGGGACTGCTGCGCCGCGAGCCGGAGCGGGCGGCGCGGGCGCGCGCGGTGGCGAGCGAACTGCACGCACGCCTGACCGCCGCGGGTCTGGACGCGGTACGTCCGGACGCGGCGGTGGTCTCCGTGCGCGCGCCGTCCCCGGAGGGGGCCGTGCGCTGGGCGGCCGACTGCCGTGCGGCCGGGCTTGCCGTGGGCTGTTTCCGTCCTCCCTCCGTGCCCGACGGCATCTCACGGCTCAGGCTGACAGCCCGCGGGGACCTCTCCGGGGCGCAGATCGAACGCGCTGTACGTGTGATCGGCGAGACGCGACCATGAGTCGGCGTGACACGGCCGCGTGTCGCGGGACGGGAAAGCGATCAGAAGTGGTGAACGGTCAGATCAGTTGTGACGGAAGTGATCTGACCCGATCCCGGTGGTGAAGCCCGCCCAGCTCTCGGGGGAGAAGAGCAGCGCGGGTCCGGCCGGGTCCTTGGAGTCGCGTACGGCGAGCAGTCCGGCGCCTGGGCCGGTGATCGGGCGAGCCGTCTCGACGCAGTTGTTCGCTCCCGTGCTGTAGCTGCTGCGCAGCCACCGCACTCCGTGCAGAGCGGTGCTGGAAGGTACGTTACGAGGCAGAGCTGACATGGTGCCTCCTTACGCGCCGCCACCTATTTGGGCGATGTAATCCAACGAGTCCTCGGGTGAAAGCGCGTACATCCGAAGGGCGTTGAAGGCCTCGGTGTAGGCCTCTAGGTCTTCTTTCCGTTCGAGGTAGAGGCTACTCGTCAAGTGGTCGAGAACAACCACATCCAGATCAGATGTGCGCGAAAATGAGAAGATAACGAAAGGCCCGGTGATTCCGATGTGGGCCCCGGCCGCGAACGGCAGTACCTGCAAGTGGACTTGGGGCAGCCGGGCCGACTCGACGAGGCGCTCCAGCTGCCGGGTCATCACCCCGGGACCGCCGACCTCGCGCCGCAGCACCGCCTCGTCCAGTACGGCGCTCAGCTCCAGCGGCGGATCCGCCCGCAGCACGTCCTGCCTGGCCAGCCGTACCTCCACCAGTGCGTGCAGCCGCTCGTCGTCCAGCCCGTCCACCGCGGCCCGGGTGACCGCCCGGGCGTACTCGGGTGTCTGCAGCAACCCCGGGACCACGGAGGTCTCCAGCGTGCGCATCGTGCCGGCCTGGGACTCCAGGCTGATGAAATCCCGGTAGGTCGGTGGCAGCACCCCGCGGTACGCGTGCCACCAGTGGTGCCGTCCGCCACCCTCGTCGGAGCCCGCCAACACCACGAGCAACTCCCGTAGTTGGGAGTCGGTCACGCCGTAGGCGTCCAGAAGTAACCGCACGTCGGCCGGTTTCACCCCGCTGGCGCCGGTTTCGATCCGGCTCACCTTGGACTGGTGCCAGCCCACCAGGCGGGCCGCCTCACCACTGGTGAGCGCCGCACCGGTGCGCAACGCACGCAGTTCGGCGCCCAGCTTCCGGCGGCGTACCGCGGGACCGTGCTGCATGCGCAACTCCTTACTCCTTCCGGGCCACCCAAATACGGTCTTCCGTCGGAGAGTTCACCGCTTCGAGCGACAGATATATGCATATCTTGGTGGATCGCCACCCGTGACCGGTGCGGTGATGGCACTCTGACGACGAAGCACCAGTCCGGGACCGTACTCGAACCATCCGCTCCGTGTCCGGCTGCGGTCCTGTGGGAAAGGGACGACGTCGCCATGGCAGACCATCTGGAAGCATCCGTCACTCTGCCGAGCGATCCCGCTTCGGTTTCCGCGGCCCGTGCCTATGTGGCGAGCACCCTGACGGAGTGGGGGCTGCCGGCGGACACGGAGGCGGCCGACACCATCCGGCTCATCGTCTCGGAACTCGCCACCAACGCCGTACAGCACACCTTCGGGCGGTCACCCACCTTCACGGTGGACATCGCGCTCGACCGAGACGAGCACCTGCGCATCGGTGTCACCGACAGTCACCCGAGATTCCCCAAACGGCTGCCGGCCGCCGTCCAGCAGGACAACGGCCGGGGCATGGTGATCATCCGCTGGCTCACCGCGGAGTACGGCGGCAAGCTGAGAGTGCGGCCCACCCGGGAGGGCGGCAAGACGGTCTTCATCGAGCTGCCGTGGACGGTCCCGGTCGAGCCGGTGCCCGCGGCGGGGCAGCAGGAGCCGTAGCGCGGCCGACCGGTGGCGCCAGGGTCTCCGGGGACGTCACAGGCGGCGTACGGGCGGCTCACGGCGTAGGAGCGGCTCATGGCGTAGGGGCGTCTCCCGGTGTGCGGACGGCTCGCGATGTGCCGGAATCAGCCGGGCCGGGGCCGGCCGCCCGGCCGCGGCCCGCTCGTCGGCGAGGCCCGCCCGGCGCACCAGCCGGGGGAGCAGCCCCCACAGGCCGAGACACACGAGCAGGGTCCCCCCGCCCGCGGCCGCTCCGCCGGCCCGGTTGGTCGTCACGTCGACCACGAGCAGCACCGAACCCGTGAACGCGAGCACCAGGACCCCCATGCCGACCGCGGCCAGCCGCGAGGAGACCTGGACGATGCGCGGTTTCGCGCGCTGCTGGAAGAGCGAGCGGTGCAGCGCGGCGGGCGCCGTGAACAGCGCGGCCGCGAGGACCGACAGCAGCAGGGTGGCGACGAACGTGGCGCGCTGGAACGTGTCGAGGGACGGGAAGCGCTGGGTGAAGGCCAGCGTCAGCAGAAACGCGAAGAGGATCTGCACCCCGGTCTGCGTGACGCGCAGTTCCTGGAGCAGCTCGCTGAAGTTGCGATCCGCGCGCTCCAGCGGCGTCTCGTTGCGTGCCGTGCAGGGACTGTGGTCGGCCATGGGCGCACGGGTAACCACCTCGGGAGAGGGTAACCATGCGAGCCCGTGTCGGACCCCGGGGAGGCGGCGGCGTGTCAGGCGACCGCCGCCTCCCCGGGAGAGTCAGCTGACCCGGCCGTACCAGACGCTCTTCGTCCAGATCTTCTGCAGCCGCACCACGTCCCCGGTCTTCGGGGCGTGCCAGATCTTGCCCTTCCCGGCGTAGATACCGACGTGGTAGACGCTGGACCCCGAGTGGAAGAACACCAGGTCTCCGGCCTTACGGCTCCTGGAGGAGATGTGGTGCGTCTTGTTGTACTGCTGGGCCGCCGTACGGGGCAGCTTCTTGCCCGCCTTCTTGAACGAGTACAGCGTGAGCCCGGAGCAGTCGAACCGGCGCGGCCCGGCGGCCCCGTACTTGTACGGGGAACCCTTCTTGGAAGCCGCGATGTGCAGTGCCTTCGTCGCCGTCGTGGCGGCCGCGGCGTCGGAGGCGACGCCCGGGATCACGACGGAGCCGCCCACAGCGGCGATGGTCAGAGCCGAAGCCGTACCGGCCCGGACCATGAGCGACGGGACACGATTGAGCGCAGTCATGCGCAACCCTTCGTCAGCCGCCTGTGAAGGATGACCTGTCGGATTCGGGCTGGCGAAGTTGCCCGGCCGCGGTTGCGGCTTCACCCCAAGGGCTGCTCGACCCGGTCATGGCGTGACCGTTCCTGCGACCCGTCGTGCTTGGGTCCTCCACTCCTGCCGAACCACTCCTGTCGACCGGTCATCCGTGCGGCGGCAGGACTCGGCGTCCGCCCGGATCGCCCCGCCGCTGTGGCGGGGTCTTGTCGTCAGACAGGGATCTTGGCTGACAGATGTCCGAAAATCCCAACGGAATCGGGGGTTTGTGTTGTTACTCACCACTCACCCGTTCGGGTGGACACCCCTGTGTTCGAAGGGCCGTTGGAGGGGTCGCGCACCCTCGGACCTGCACAGGAATGTCCGATTCCGCCCCGGGGCTACGCGCGTTGCGCAACTTCGGGGGCCCCGAAAGAGGACGTGCGTCTACTCCAATCGGCGGTACGCCTTTTGGTCCGTTTCAACGTGTCCCGGATGCTCCGCGTCGCGGCGGGTGTCCGGGACAGGGGAGGGTGCGTCAACTGTCGGTGTCCGCGGGCACCGTGACGCGGGCCGTGCGGCGCTCCCCGTCCAGTACGCGCAGCGCGCGGGCCAGGGTGGGGGCGTGCAGTTCGGTCTCGCCGCGCCGGTGCATCAGCTCCAGCGCGTCGCGCAGCAGGGCCGCCTGGGCGACCAGGGCCTGGGCGGCACGCAGGCCCCGGTAGGTGTCCCCGTGGCGTGCGGGGTTGATACGGCCGAGCAGGTCGACGACGTCCAGGTAACGGTCGATCAACTCACCTTCGGCTCGGGTCAGGGCAGGCAGCGGCGGCAGCTCCGGTGGCAGCATCTGCGGCTCACCTGTCGCCGGGCTCGGTGTGCGAAGCGGGGTGGCCGGCGACGATGCGGTCCACCAGGCCGTACTCCAGAGCCTGTCGCGCGTCCATGATCGTCTCCCGCTCGATGTCCGCGCTCACCTGCTCCGGTTCGCGGCCCGTGTGCCGTACGAGCAGCTCCTCGAGACGGGCCCGGGCACGGGACAACTCCCGGGCGCGGATGGCGAGATCACTGGCCTGACCCTCCAGCGGGCCGGGCGGTGAGGGCTGGTGGAGCGTGACCACCGCGCCCGGCAGCGCGAGGCGTTTGCCCGGCGTTCCCGCGGCCAGCAACACCGCGGCGGACGGCCCGGCCCGGCCCAGGCAGACCGTCTCCACGTCACAGCCGACGAACCGCATCGTGTCGTAGATCGCCGCCATCGCGCGGAAGGAACCGCCCGGGGAATTGATGTGGAGGGAGATGTCCCGGTCGGGATCGCGGTGCTCGAGGTGCAGGAGCTGCGCCGTCACGTCGTTCGCGGAGGCGTCGTCGACCGGCGTCCCGAGGAAGACGATCCGCGCCTCCAGCATCTTCGAGAACGGATCCGTCGCCCTGCTCCCCGCAGCGGGGCGTTCGGTGAACTCGGGCGGGACGTGGCGGGTGGACGGTCGGGTCATCGCGAACCCCTCCTCGCGGTGGTGCCGTCTCCGGCGGAGCTGTCTCCGGTGTCTCCGTAAAAAATGTACAGGATGTACATGACGTTATGATGGGGATATGGCCTACGAGATTCCGGTGACGCAAGCCAGGGCTGAGCTCGCCGACCTGATCAACCGCGTGGTGTACGGCGGTGAGCGCGTCGTCGTGACCCGTCACGGCAAACCCCTCGTCGCCCTCGTTTCGGCCGCCGACCTCGAGCGGCTCGAGAAGCTCCAGGAAGCCCCGGAGGACCAGATGATCAGTGCGGTCTCGGGCATGCGCGAGGTCGCGTCCGCTTCCCGTGAACGCCGGCACTTCGGCATCACGGCGGAGCACCGGGGGTCGGGCGCCTCGTAGCGCGAACGGCGCGAAGGGCGCCGAGCCGCGCGAGTCGAGCGGTCCGCGAGGCGTACGGACCGCCTGGCGCGGCGGTTGGGCGGCGAGCGGGCTCGGGGTGGAGGCGGTCAGCGGCGCGGGCCCGCGCCACGACGAACGCGCCGTATACGGTCGCGTCCTCGCTCGCGTCCCGGTGGCGATCTCGTCGGCGTGAGGGTGGATGTCTTACGCGCCCTCATGCCGCCCGAGCCGGCCTTCCGCCAGGGCTGCGGCGGTGGCGTGCCCGCCGACGCCGACGGGCACACCCCGCGGAGGGTCAGGCGGGGCCGGCCGGGCGGAGGCTCACAGCGCCAGGGCCGCGGGGAGCGGTACGAGGACGACGTCAACGGCTTCCACGCCACTCCGGCAGGCTTCCGGCCGGCCGTCCATCGCCCAGGCCCCGGACGAACCCGACGTCCGCCGCCGACTTCGGATCGGCGGCGGCCGAGGAACCGGTCCGCTCGGTGCTCCAGGCCCGAACGCGCGTCACCCACCCCGTCGGGACTCCGGGACGATGCGATCGGACGTACCGCCTGACCTGCGGCGCGGCGATCATGGCCGTCGTGCCGGGCCTCCTCGCGCGGCAGTCCCCGTGCGGTCCCGCTCCGGGCCAGGTGGTCCGGCTCGGTCCACGGGCGTTGACGCGTACGACGGACCCGTCCGACACGCACGACGGGTCTCGGCTCGGTTAACGCGTCTGAAACCCGGTCCAACTAGCCTGCCGATCCACCACCAGGCACTTTGCTCTGGTGGCTGCGGCAACCGGGCCCCGCACGGTCCGGAGCGAGGACTGTGAGGTGGGACGTGCAACTGACCCCGCACGAGCAAGAGAGGCTGCTGATCCACGTGGCGGCCGACGTGGCCGAGAGGCGTCGGGCCCGCGGGCTGAAGCTCAACCACCCCGAGGCGATCGCGCTCATCACGTCGCACATCCTCGAGGGCGCGCGGGACGGCCGTACGGTCGCCGAGCTCATGTCCTCCGGGCGCAAGCTGCTCACCCGGGACGACGTCATGGAGGGCATCCCGGAGATGATCCACGACGTCCAGGTCGAGGCGACCTTCCCGGACGGCACCAAGCTCGTCACCGTCCACGACCCGATCGTCTGACGGGAGCGACCACCATGATTCCCGGAGAGATCCTGTTCGCGGACGGCCCGATCGTCTACAACGAGGGCCGCGAGGTCACCAGGCTGACCGTCCTGAACGCCGCCGACCGGCCCGTCCAGGTCGGCTCCCACTACCACTTCGCCGAGGCCAACCCCGGTCTGGACTTCGACCGCGCCGCCGCCCGCGGCAAGCGGCTGAACATCGCCGCCGGGACCGCGGTGCGCTTCGAGCCCGGCATCCCCGTCGACGTCGAACTCGTCCCGCTCGCCGGTGCCCGGGTCGTGCCCGGCCTGCGCGGGGAGACCGGAGGTGCCCTCGATGCCTGAGATCTCGCGTGCCGCGTACGCCGACCTGTTCGGCCCGACCACCGGTGACCGCATCCGGCTCGCCGACACCGATCTGCTGGTCGAGATCGAGGAGGATCGTTCCGGCGGCCCCGGACTCGCCGGTGACGAAGCGGTCTTCGGCGGCGGCAAGGTCATCCGGGAATCCATGGGCCAGTCGCGCGCCACGCGCGCGGAGGGCACCCCGGACACCGTCATCACGGGCGTGGTGATCATCGACCACTGGGGGATCGTCAAGGCCGACGTCGGTGTCCGCGACGGCCGGATCACCGGGATCGGCAAGGCCGGCAACCCCGACACCATGGACGGCATCCACCCCGACCTGGTGATCGGCCCCGAGACCGAGATCATCGCGGGCAACGGGCGGATCCTGACGGCCGGCGCCATCGACGCGCACGTCCACTTCATCTGCCCGCAGATCGCCGACGAGGCTCTTGCCGCCGGCATCACCACCCTGATCGGCGGTGGCACGGGACCCGCCGAGGGCTCGAAGGCGACCACCGTGACGCCCGGCCCGTGGCACCTGGCCCGGATGCTCGAGGCGATGGAGGCGTACCCGCTCAACTTCGGGCTGCTGGGCAAGGGCAACACCGTCTCGCAGGACGCGATGCTCTCGCAGATCCGCGGCGGCGCCCTCGGCCTCAAGCTGCACGAGGACTGGGGCTCGACCCCGGCGGTGATCGACGCCTCGCTGACCGTCGCCGACCGGACCGGCATCCAGGTCGCCATCCACACGGACACCCTCAACGAGGCCGGTTTCGTCGGCGACACGCTTGCCGCGATCGCCGGCCGGGGCATCCACGCCTACCACACCGAGGGTGCGGGCGGCGGGCACGCGCCGGACATCATGACCGTGGTCTCCGAGCCGCACGTGCTGCCCAGCTCGACCAACCCGACCCGGCCCTTCACCGTCAACACCGCCGAGGAACACCTCGACATGCTGATGGTGTGCCACCACCTGAACCCGGCCGTCCCCGAGGACCTCGCCTTCGCCGAGTCCCGGATCAGGCCGTCGACGATCGGCGCGGAGGACATACTCCACGACCTGGGCGCGATCTCGATCATCTCCTCCGACGCCCAGGCCATGGGACGGGTGGGCGAGGTCGTCATGCGGACCTGGCAGACCGCCCATGTGATGAAGCGGCGCAGGGGCGCGCTGCCCGGTGACGGGCGGGCGGACAACCATCGCGTACGTCGCTATGTCGCCAAGTACACGATCAACCCGGCGCTCGCGCAGGGCCTCTCCCGCGAGGTCGGCTCCGTGGAGACGGGCAAGCTCGCCGACCTGGTGCTGTGGGAGCCCGCGTTCTTCGGGGTCAAGCCGCACCTCGTGATCAAGGGCGGCCAGATCGCCTACGCGCAGATGGGCGACGCGAACGCCTCGATCCCCACCCCGCAGCCGGTCCTGCCGCGTCCGATGTACGGGGCGATCGGGCGGGCACCCGCGTCGAACTCCTTCAACTTCGTGGCGCCGCTCGCGATCGAGGACGGGTTGCCGGAGCGGCTTCAGCTCGGCAAGCGGTTCGTGGCGATCGACTCGACGCGTGGGGTCACCAAGGCCGACATGCGGGAGAACGACGCACGGCCCGTGGTGCGCGTCGACCCCGACAGCTTCGCCGTGCACATCGACGGGGAACTCGTCGAGGCGACGCCGGCCACGGAACTGCCCCTGGCCCAGCGCTACTTCCTCTTCTGATGTCCAGGGGAGCACTGCTGGTCCTGGCCGACGGGCGGTTTCCCGCCGGAGGGCACGCGCACTCCGGCGGGGCCGAGGCGGCCGTCAGGGTCGGCCGGGTGACCGGGGCCGCGAGCCTTGAGGAGTTCTGCCGGGGCCGGCTGCACACGGCCGGGCGGGTCGCGGCGGCGCTGGCCGCGGCGGCCGTACTCGGGGTGAACCCCTCGGCCCTGGACGCGGCCGCCGACGCGCGCACTCCGTCGCCCGCCTTGCGGGTCGCCGCGCGAAGGCTCGGGCGGCAGCTGACGCGGGCCGCGCGTGCGACCTGGCCCTCCGCGGAACTCGACGCGGTGGCGCGGGAGTTTCCCAAGGGGGCACACCAGCCGGTCGTGCTCGGGCTCACGGCGCGGGCGGCCGGGCTGGGGCCCGACGACGCGGCGTACTGCGCGGCGTACGAGTGCGTCAGCGGGCCCGCGAGCGCGACGGTGCGGTTGCTGAGCCTCGATCCCTTCGACGCGACGCGGGTGCTGGCCCGGCTGGCACCGGAGTTGGATCGCGTCGTGGACGAGGCGGTGGAGGCCGCGCGGCGGGTGGTCGACGTCGGTGTCGACGCGTTGCCGGCGTGTTCCGCTCCGCTGCTGGAGATCAGTGCGGAGGCGCACGCGGCGTGGCCTGTGCGTCTGTTCGCGTCCTAGGAGGTCGCCCCCGCCGCCCGTTTCCGTTCCCCGCCCCCGCCCCCGGGGGCTCCGCCCCCCGATCCCCCGTCCGGCCTTGTCACCAAACGCCGGACGGACGGGCTGAAACGATGGAGCCGTCTCTATGCATCTTGACCATTCTCACGAGGGCGTTTCCGCCGTCAGTGCCGACGCCCGCCGTCCCGACGGCCTGCGTCGCGCGCTGCGGGTAGGACTCGGCGGGCCCGTCGGCTCCGGCAAGACGGCCACCGTCGCCGCACTGTGCCGCGCCCTGCGGGAGGAGTTGTCGCTCGCCGTCGTCACCAACGACATCTACACACGCGAGGACGCCGAGTTCCTGCTCCGCGAGGCCGTGCTGCCGCCCGAGCGGATCACCGCCGTGGAGACGGGTGCCTGTCCGCACACCGCGATCCGCGACGACATCTCCGCGAACCTCGAAGCGGTCGAGGACCTGGAGGACGAGGTCGGGCCGCTGGACCTGATCCTCGTCGAGTCCGGCGGGGACAACCTGACCGCGACCTTTTCCCGAGGGCTCGTCGACGCGCAGATCTTCGTGATCGACGTGGCGGGGGGCGACGACATCCCGCGCAAGGGCGGGCCCGGGGTCACCACGGCCGATCTGCTCGTCGTCAACAAGACCGACCTCGCGCCCCACGTCGGCTCCGACCTCGCGCGGATGGCCGCCGACGCCAAGGCCCAGCGGGGCGAACTCCCGGTGGTCTTCCAGTCACTCAGGAGCGAGCCCGGGGTGAAGGACGTCGCCGACTGGGTGCGGGCGCAGCTCGCCACGTGGACGGCGTGAACGCGAGCGGGGTGCGGGCCACGGCACGGATCGTCGCGCGGGACGACGGCAGGGGCGGTACGTCCCTCCCGGTCCTGGAGGGCGACGGGCCGCTGGCGCTGCGCAGGACCCGGGGGAGCGGCGCCGAGGCGCGGGTCATGCTGGTCGGCGCGATGAGCGGGCCGCTCGGCGGCGACCACTTCAGGGTCGAGGCCGGTGTGGAGGACGGCGCCCGGCTGCGGGTCGGCTCGGCCGCCGCCACCATCGCCCTGCCGGGACAGGCCAAGGGGGAGGCCCACTACGACGTACGGCTCACGGTGGCCGACGGGGGCGAACTGCACTGGCTGCCCGAACAGTTGATCTCCGTCCGGGGCAGTGATCTGTACGTCACCACGCACGTCGACCTCGGGGCCACGGCGCGGCTCGTGCTGCGCGAGGAGCAGGTGCTCGGGCGGGCGGGCGAGGAACCCGGGCGGCTGTCCTCCCGTCTTCGTCTGCGGATCGCGGGCCGGACCGTGCTCGACCAGGAGCTGGCGTGTGGGCCCGGGGCGCCGGGCGGCTGGGACGGCCCCGCCGTGCTGGCGGGACATCGCGCCGTGGGGCAACTCCTCGTCGTACGGCCGGAGTTCGCCGATGAGCCGGTGACGGCCAGGGTGCTGGGGGAGGGGGCCGCGGTCGTTCCGCTGGCCGGGCCCGCCGCGCTGGTGACGGCGGTGGCGCCGGACGCGCTGCGGCTGCGCCGGCTGCTGGACGAGGCGGCGCTCACTTTCTGACCGGTTCGCCGAGCGAACGGACCTATCCGTTTATCGGATTGGCAAAGAAGGTCAACGACCCCTGTTCTCAGGTACCTCACAGCCGAGAGGATCCCCGTACCAATCGCAACGACGTACGGGGAGGTCCCACTTGAGGGGCAGCAGACCTAGGAGCCGAGTGATGGCGCTCGGTTCGGCCGGAGTGTTCGTCACGGCCACGCTGATAGCCGGCGCCGTCGCGGCGCCCTCCGCCAGCGCGAACGCGGGGAGCCGGCCGGGACAGGACCGTGAGGCCCGCGGCGCCGCGATCGCCGCGGAACGCGCCGCGAAGGCCGGGATCGACTGGCAGGACTGCCCGGCCGACTGGGGCCTGGAGAAGCCGATCCAGTGCGGCTGGGTCACCGTGCCGCTCAACTACGCCAAGCCGAACGGCAAGCAGATCAAGCTGGCCGTGGACCACATGGGCAACACGGGGACCAAGGAGGAGCGCCAGGGCGCGCTCATCTACAACCCCGGCGGACCGGGCGGCTCCGGCCTTCGCTTCCCGCGCCGGGTGACCACGAAGAGCGCCCTGTGGGTCAACACCGCCAAGGCGTACGACTTCGTGGGCTTCGACCCGCGAGGCGTCGGCCACTCCGCGCCCATCTCCTGCATCGACCCGCAGGAGTTCGTGAAGGCGCCCAAGGCGGACCCGGTGCCCGACACCGAAGCCGACAAGACCGCGCAGCGCAAGCTCGCCCGCGAGTACGCGGACGGCTGCTACGAGCGCAGCGGCGCGATGCTGCCGCAGATGACCACGCCGAACACCGCGCGGGACCTGGACGTGATCCGCGCCGCGCTCGGCGAGAAGAAGCTCAACTTCCTCGGCGTCTCCTACGGCACCTACCTCGGCGCCGTCTACGGGACGCTGTTCCCGAGCCACATCCGGCGGATGATCGTCGACAGCGTCGTCGACCCGTCGCGCGAGAACATCTGGTACCAGGCCAACCTGGAACAGGACATCGCCTTCGAGGGCCGCTGGAAGGACTGGCAGAACTGGGTCGCCGCCAACGACGCCACCTTCCACCTCGGCACCACCCGCGCCGCCGTCCAGGCCAAGTGGCTGGACCTGCGCGCCACCGCGAAGAAGAACCCGCTCGGCGGGGTCGTCGGCCCGGCCGAGCTGATCTCCTTCTTCCAGAGCGCCCCGTACTACGACTCCTCGTGGGTACCGGTCGCCACCGTGTTCAGCCAGTACGTCGCCGGCGACACACAGGCGCTCGTCGACGCGGCGGCTCCCGACCTGTCGGACACCGCGGGCAACATCGCCTCGGAGAACGGCAACGCCGTCTACACGGCAGTCGAGTGCACCGACGCCAAGTGGCCCACCAGTTGGCGCACGTGGGACCGGGACAACACCCGGCTCGACAAGGACTACCCGTTCATGACCTGGGCCAACGCCTGGATGAACCTGCCCTGTGCCACCTGGCCGGTCAAGCAGCACACGCCGGTGGAGGTGAAGACCGGCAAGGGACTGCCGCCGGTGCTGATCGTCCAGTCCGAGCGGGACGCCGCCACGCCGTACGCCGGTGCTGTCAGCCTGCACAAGCGCTTCAAGGGCTCCCGTCTCATCACCGAGAAGAACGCGGGATCCCACGGTGTGACCAGCCTGGTCAACCCGTGCGTCAACGAGCGGGTGGACGCCTACCTGCTCACCGGCAAGCTGGACCGCGCCGACCTCACGTGCGGACCGCACGCCACGCCGAAGCCGTAACCGGCGGGCGCGAAAGGTGAGGGGCGGCCGGGTCACCGGCCGCCCCTTTTCCCTGCTCAGCGCGCGAGCCAGGCGTCCTCCGCCGCGTAGTCGAAGAGGTCGCCGTAGGTCTGGAACATCTTCGGGTACGCCTCCCGCCAGTCCCGTCCGGACAGCCGTCCCTCGATCCAGGCGACGGTGTCGGGCAGCGTCTCGGCGTAGCGGGCCACCGCCCGGTAGCCCAACTCCCGCTCCGCGGCCGACATGTCGCAGACCACCGGCACCGGTACCGACCAGGGCGTGTCCCCCACCGTCGGCGCGGGAGCGGGCCCGTCCACCAGAACGTTCTCCGCCTCGACCCCCATCACCGCGTCGATCGCGGCGGCGATCGCGGTGACCGTCGGCGCGTCCGGGTCCACGGCGTTGAGGGCCCGGGTGCCCGGCCGGGCCGCGGCCAGCCGGATCAGCTCCGCGATGTTGTGGACGCTCGCCGGGTGGAACCGGCTCCGGCCGCCGAACGCCAGCACGCGCCGCCGTCGCCCGTCCAGATGGCGCTTGACGAAGTACAGCTCGCGCGGGGTCAGACAGTGCGGTCCGTGGATCGCACCCGCGCGCAGCAGCGTCGTGGGCAACAGGTCCCCCGCGTCCAGGAGTTCACGCTCCAGGGCCGCCTTGCGGGTGCTGTAGGAGGCCTCGCCCGGGGCCACTACGCGCTGGTCCTCGGTGATCGGCACCGGGTACTCGGGGAAGCCGTCCGGCTCCTCCTGCGTGTCGAAGTTACGGCCCCTGTCGTCCTCGTACACCGACACGCTGGAGATCACCACGGCCGAGCCGACGCGGCCGGCGAGCGAGATCAGCTGCCGGGCGTGTTCCTGCCCGTAGGCGACCATGTCCACCAGGACGTCGCAGCCGTCGCCGACCACCGCGGCGAGCGCCCCGTCGTCGGACCGGTCGGCCCGCACGGCCCGCACGTCCCCGGCCCAGCCCTCGTCCCGGCCGCCGCTCCGCGAGACGGCCGTCACCTCCCAGCCGTCGCGGGCCAGTGCCCCGACGGCCACCCGCCCGATCTGTCCCGTCGCCCCGATCACCACAGCTCGTCCCATGCCGGGACGGTACGGCCCGCGCGGCCGGTCGTGCCACGGTCTTCTGCCGACAGCAGACGCGGAGCGGGAGGCCGGGGACGGGGGCGGCTCCCGGGAGCGGGAGGTCGGGAGCCGGGTCGCTGCCGGGAGTGGGAGGTCGGGGAGCCGGGTCGCTCCCGGGAGTGGGAGGTCGGGGAAGCTGGGGCGGCTCCCGGAGCCGGAGGCCACGGTCTCGCTCCGGCAGCAGACGCCGGAGCGGGAGGCCGGGGGACCGGGGCTGCTCCCCGGAGCGGGAGGCCGGGGAGCCGGGTCGATCCCGGGAGTGGGAGGTCGGGGAAGCCGCGGCGGCTCCCGGAGCCGGAGCCCGGGGAAGCTAGGTCGCTCCCCGGAGCGGGAGGTAGGGGGAGCCGGGGTCGTTCCCCGGAGCGGGGGACCGGGGCGGCTCCCCGGAACAAGAGGCCGGGAAAGCCGGGGCTCCTAGCGGAGCGGCATGCGCGGGAAGCGGCGTTCCTTGGCCGAGCGGGCCGCGGCCTCCTCCGCCTTCACGACGGCCGCGTACTGGTCGACGTACTCCTGCTCGGACAGCGACAGGATCGCGTACATGATCTCGTCGGTGATGGCGCGCAGGATCGCCTTCTCGTTCTCCATGCCGGCGTACCGGGAGAAGTCGAGGGGCTTGCCGAAGCGGATCACGACGGGGTGGATGTTCGGGACCACCTTGCCCGGCGGCTGCGCCTCGAACGTGCCGATCATCGCGCAGGGGATGACCGGGACCTCCGCCCGCAGCGCCATGACCGCGACGCCGACCTTGCCCTTGTAGAGGCGCCCGTCGTGGGAACGCGTCCCCTCCGGGTAGATGCCGAGCAGTTCGTCCTTGCTCAGCACGCCGAGGCCCTCGCGGATCGCGGCCTGGCCCGCCTCCTTGCCGGAGCGGTCGACCGGGATCTGCCCGGCGCTGCGGAAGAAGGCCGCGGTCAGCCGGCCCCTGACGCCCGGGCCGGTGAAGTATTCGGCCTTCGCCAGGAAGGTGATGCGCCGCTTGAGAACCGCCGGCATCAGGAAGTGGTCCGAGAACGACAGATGGTTGCCGGCGACGATGGCCGCGCCCTCCGAGGGTACGTTTTCGAGGCCTTCGATCCGTGGTCGGAAGACCAGTCTCAACAGGGGCCCCAACAAGACGTATTTGAGGACGTAGTAGAACAACGGGTCGCTCCTCACTCCGGCGGATCGCCTCAACCGCCGTGTTCCGGCAGGTCAACCGACGTGTCGGGGGTGTCAGTCTAGGTGCAGGCCCAGGCACTTGGAACCGGCGCGGACGCCTCTGGCTCAATCCCCCGGCACCGCGTCACAGACGCACGACGATCAGCGCGGTGTCGTCGGTGGCGCCGCCCGGCGGCAGCAGTTCGAACAGGACGGCGTCCGCGAGGGCCTCGGGGTCCGCCGTCCGGTGACGGGAGAGGGAGCCGGCGAGTCGGGCCAGGCCCGTGTCGATGTCCTCGTGGCGCCGTTCGATCAGACCGTCGGTGTACAGCACCAGGGTCGCGCCACTGGTGAACGTGGTCTCGGCCTGCGGCCGGGGGGCCGGGTCCGGACGGGCGTCGAGCGGCGGGTCGGTGGCCCGGTCGAGGAACTCCACGTGACCGTCGGGGTGGACCAGCGCGGGCGGCGGATGCCCGGCGCTGCTGTAGGTGATGGTGTGGCGCTCGAAGTCGACGAAGGTCGTGACCGCGGTGGCCGATTCCGCGCCGTCCACGACGTTGGCGTACCGCCCCAGGACGTTGAGCGCCTGGGCGGGCCCCTCGGCGACCCGGGAGGCGGCGCTCAGCGCGCTGCGCAGCTGGCCCATCACGCCGGCCGCCGCCAGGCCGTGCCCGACCACGTCGCCGACGGAGACGCCGAGGCGCCGGCCGTCCACCAGGTCGACCAGGTCGTACCAGTCCCCGCAGACGTTCAGCGCGCCGACGGCCGGCCGGTAGCGGACGGCGGCCCGGTGGTCGCCCACCTGCCGCGGGGCGGGCAGCATCGCCTCCTGGAGGGCGAGGGCGACCTCACGCTCGCGGGCGTGGGCCTGGCGCAGCCGGTCGTTGAGGTCCTGGAGTTCGCGGGCCCGGGTGTACAACTCGGCCTCGAGCACCCGGCCCCGACTCCCGCCGGAGCCGCCGCGGGCCCGGATCAGCTCGGTGACCTCCTCGACCCGGTGCACCAGCAGCACCACCTTGCCGCCGGGGCCGTGCACGGGGGCGTTGACCGGGCTCCAGTAGCGGGTCTCCCACACCCCGGGCTTGTCGGGGTCCTCCAGGTCGTAGCGCTGCAGGGCCATCGTGTCGCGCTCGCCGGTGGCCAGGACCCGCCGCAGCGAGGCCTCCAGGTTGCGCATGCCGCTCGCGTGGGGGTCGTCCGGGTTGTCGGGGAAGACGTCGAAGAGGAAGCGGCCGACCACGTCGAGGCGCCTGCGCCCGGACACGCGCAGGAACTCCTCGTTGGCGTCCGCGTACACCAGGTCCGGCGTGAGCAGTGCCACCATGCCGGGCAGGGCCTGGAACGCCGCCGCGTAGTTGATCGCCAAGGTTTTCATGTCCCCGCCTTACCACCGGGATCACACCAGTTTCGCACGAAGCTCCCGATCAGGGCGGGGGAGCGGATCGTGTGGTAAACGGGGCGGCGGCCCTGTTGTGCCGCTCCGCCCTCACGCGGTCGTCCTGCGTGCGGGCGGAGCGCGGGGATCCGCCGGTGTCCTGCGGACCTCGGTCAGGTGGGCCGTCCGGTGTCAGCTCGCCCGCGTCAGCACCCTCTCCAGTGCGCCGAGCGCGCCCGCCAGCTCCTCGCCCGTGATCGTCAGCGGCGGCGCCAGGCGGATCGTCGACCCGTGGGTGTCCTTGACCAGGACGCCCTCCCGCATGAGGCGCGCGCTCACCTCGCGGCCGGTGCCGATGGCGGGGTCGACGTCGACGCCCGCCCACAGCCCGCGCGCCCGGAACCCGACGACGCCCTTGCCCACCAGGCCCGTGAGCCCGTCCCGCAGGAGGACGCCCAGCTCGGCCGCCCGGCGCTGGAACTCACCCGTCTCCAGCAGTTCCACCACCGCCGTGCCGACCGCGGCGGCGAGCGGGTTGCCGCCGAAGGTGGAGCCGTGCTCGCCCGGGCCGAGGACACCGAGCACGTCCCGGCGGCCCACCACCGCGGACACCGGGACGATGCCGCCGCCCAGTGCCTTGCCGAGCAGCACAAGGTCCGGGACGACCGACTCGTGCTCGACCGCGAGGGTACGGCCGGTGCGGCCGAGCCCGGACTGGATCTCGTCGGCGACGAACAGGCAGCCCTTGCGGTGGGTCAGCTCGCGGACGCCGGTCAGGTAGCCCTCGTCCGGGATGACGACGCCCGCCTCACCCTGAATGGGCTCCAGCAGCACGGCCGCCGTCGTCTCGTCGACCGCCGCCTCCAGCGCGGCCAGGTCGTTGTACGGGACGATGCGGAAGCCCGGCGTGAAGGGGCCGAAACCGGTCCGTGCCGTCTCGTCCGTCGAGAAGCTGACGATCGTCGTCGTACGGCCGTGGAAGTTGTCCGCCGCGACCACGATCGTCGCCCGGTCGGCCGGGACGCCCTTCACCTCGTAGGCCCACTTGCGGGCCACCTTGATGCCGCTCTCGACCGCCTCGGCCCCGGTGTTCATGGGCAGCACCATGTCCTGGCCCGTCAACCCGGCGAGTCCTTCGGCGAACTCGGCGAGCCGGTCGTTGTGGAAGGCGCGGGAGGTGAGCGTCAGCCGGTCGAGCTGCCGGTGCGCGGCCTCGACCAGCGCCGGGTGGCGGTGGCCGAAGTTGAGGGCCGAGTACCCGGCCAGCATGTCGAGGTAGCGGCGGCCCTCGACGTCCTCCACCCAGGTGCCCTCGGCGCGGGCGACGACCACCGGCAGCGGGTGGTAGTTGTGCGCGAGGACCGGTTCCTCGGCGCGGATCAGATCGGCGGACGAACGCGTGCGGACGGGAGCGGTCATGAGCGGATCTCCTGAGTGCAGCACTTGATGCCGCCGCCGGCCTTCTGGAACTCGGACAGGTCGACGGGAACGGGGACGTAGCCGTGGGCGTCCAGGCGGGCGGCGAGTGCCTCGGCCCGGGGGGCGATGAAGACGTGGCGGCCGTCGGAGACGGAGTTCAGACCGAACGTCATGGCGTCGTGCCGGGACGCGAGCACCGCGTCCGGGTACAGCCGAGCGAGCACCTCGCGGCTCCCGGGTGAGAACGCCTCCGGGTAGTACGCGATGTTGTCGTCGTCCAGGACGAACAGCGCGGTGTCCAGGTGGTAGAAGTACGGGTCGACCAGCGTCAGGCCGATCACCGGGTGGCCGAAGAACTCCTGCACCTCGCGGTGCGCCTCGCGGGTGGTCCGGAATCCGGTGCCGGCCAGCACGTACCGTCCCGTCCAGACCAGGTCGCCCTCGCCCTCGCACACGGCCTCGGGGCGGTACACGTCGTAGCCCGCCGTTTTGAACCAGGTGTCGTAGTGCGTGGACTCGGCACGGCGCTCGGGTGCGTGGAAGAGGGAGCCGAAGACGCGGCCGTCGACGACGACCGCCGAGTTCGCGGCGAAGACCATGTCCGGCAGGCCGGGGACCGGCTCCACCGTGTCGACGGCATGCCCGTGGGCGCGGTAGGCGCGGATCAGCGCCTGCCACTGCTCCTGGGCCAGGTCGACGTCGACGTGGGTGTCGGGATGCATCCAGGGGTTGATCGCGTACTGCACGGCGAAGTGTCTGGGTTCGCAGACGAGGAATCGTCGTCGGCGCGGCACACGGCTGTGGGTCACAGAGGGGTTCCTCCGCTTCCTGCGGTGTCGACTGAGGGTTGACACCAAGGTAGGAACTGACCTGTACGCCCGACAAGGAACAGGAGCTGCGTGTTCGCGCAGGAATGCTGCGTTGTCAGGCTTCTTGGCGCACGTCCGCTGCGTCGTCGGGTGCGGCGTAGCCGGCGCCCGCCTCCGGGCTCTCCGGAATGAGGTGGGAGAGCACCATGACGCTGATCGTCTTGCGGACGAAGGGCTCCGCCCGGATCCTTTCCAGCACCTCCTCGAAGTGCTCCACGTCGCGTGCCCGCACGTGCAGCAGCGCGTCCGCGCCCCCGGTCACCGTCATGGCCGCGGTGATCTCCGGATGGTTGCGGACCACCTCGGCGAGCCGCCGCGGAGGGGCCGCGCCCTCGCAGTAGACCTCGACGTACGCCTCGGTCCGCCAGCCCAGCGCGGACGGCTGCACCGTGGCGGTGAACCCGGCGATCACGCCCGTCTCCCTTAGTCGGTCCACGCGCCGCTTGACCGCCGTCGAGGACAGGCCGATCGCCGCCCCGATCTCGGCGAAACTGGTCCTGGCGTTCGCCATCAGAGCGGTGATGATCTTCCGGTCGAGCTCGTCGAACGGGGTGGTCCTGCTGTTCATGTCGGCACTGTATCCAGCGAGGACGTCCGCACCCGGCACATGTCCAGACGTACGGATTGCTCCTACACTCCACGTTCATGCTGCGCGCCCTCGCCGTCGACGACGAACGACCCTCGCTGGAGGAACTGCTCTACCTCCTGAACGCCGACCCCCGCATCGGCAGCGCGGAGGGCGCCGGCGACGCCACCGAGGCGCTGCGCCGGATCAACCGCGCCCTGGAGTCGGGACCGGGCGGGCCGGAGGCGATCGACGTCGTCTTCCTCGACATCCACATGCCCGGCCTCGACGGGCTCGACCTGGCCCGGCTGCTGACCGGGTTCGCCGTGCCGCCGCTGGTCGTGTTCGTCACCGCCCACGAGGACTTCGCCGTGCAGGCCTTCGACCTCAAGGCCGTCGACTACGTGCTCAAACCGGTACGAAAGGAACGGCTCGCGGAGGCCGTCCGGCGGGCCGCCGAGCGCAGCGGCACCGCGCCCCGCATACCCGTGCACGAGCCCGACCCCGACCACATACCGGTCGAACTCGGCGGCGTGACCCGCTTCGTCGCCGTCGACGACATCACCCACGTCGAGGCCCGCGGCGACTACGCCCGGCTGCACACCGACAAGGGCAGCCACCTCGTCCGCATCCCGCTGTCCGCCCTGGAGGAGCGCTGGCGCTCCCGCGGCTTCGTCCGCATCCACCGCCGCCACCTCGTCGCCCTGCGCCACATCGGCGAACTCCGCCTGGACGCCGGTACCGTGAGCGTCCTAGTGGGCGCGGAGGAGCTCCAGGTCAGCCGCCGGCACGCGCGGGAACTGCGGGACCTGCTGATGAGGAGGCCTTGAGGTGCCCCAGGACCCCACCGAACCCCGGGTCGTCGTCACCGGCCCGCCCCGGCGCACCCGACGCGCCTCCGGCTACTACCGTCCGCGCACCGAGATCGACGAGCAGACAACCCTCGGCCACACCTACGTCCGCTCCCTGATGCGCACCCAACTGCGCGCAGCCCTCACGGTGTTCGCGGTCCTGGGCCTGCTCATCGGACCGCTGCCGCTGCTCTTCGCCGCGATGCCGGACGCCCGCCGACTGGAATGGGCGGTGCTCGGCTTCGGCCTCTACGCGCCGATGGTGCTGCTCGCCCGCTGGCACGTGCGCCGCGCGGAGCGCAACGAACGGGACTTCGTGCGACTGGTCGAGGACCGATGAGCGGTCGGACCGCGGATACCGAGGACCGCCGAGCGCCGTGAACTCCACCTACGCCGTCCCCGCCGTCGCCCTGGTCGTCGTGGCGACCGTCCTCGTCGGCGCCTTCGGCCTGCGCATCTCCCGCACCACCTCCGACTTCTACGTCGCCTCGCGCACCGTCGGCCCCCGCCTCAACGCGGCCGCCATCAGCGGGGAGTACCTCTCCGCCGCCTCCTTCCTCGGCATCGCGGGCCTGGTCCTGGTGCAGGGCCCGGACATGCTCTGGTATCCGGTCGGCTACACCGCCGGCTACCTGGTCCTCCTGCTGTTCGTCGCCGCCCCGCTGCGCCGCTCCGGCGCCTACACCCTGCCCGACTTCGCGGAGGCCCGGCTGGCCTCACAGGCGGTGCGGAGGCTGGCCGGGGCCTTCGTCGTCGGCGTCGGCTGGCTCTACCTGCTGCCCCAACTCCAGGGCGCCGGACTGACGTTGACCGTGCTGACCGGCGCGCCCGACTCGCTCGGCGGTGTGATCGTCGCGGTCGTCGTGGTCGCCACCGTCGCCGCCGGCGGTATGCGCAGCATCACCTTCGTACAGGCCTTCCAGTACTGGCTCAAGCTCACCGCCCTCCTCGTCCCCGCCCTCTTCCTGGTGCTGGCCTGGCAGGACGACGGGGCGCCCCGCCGTGCCTTCGAGGAGCCGGTCACCTTCCGCGAACAGCGGGTCGTCCGCGTCGACGACAGCCTCGACCTGACGCTCGACCGGCCCCTGACCGTCACGGTGAGCGGCACCGTCGACGACCGCCCGCACGACCACGAGCGGCTCCGCCTCCCCGCCGGCACCCACCGCATCGAACGGGGCACCCGGCTGACCTTCGACCCGGGCGCCGCCGTCCCGGCCGCCGACCGCGCCACCACCGGCGGCATGTCGACCTCCCTGGCCGCGGGCCGGGAGGAACGCCCCCTGTACGCCACGTACGGACTGATCCTCGCCACCTTCCTCGGCACCATGGGCCTGCCGCACGTCGTCGTCCGCTTCTACACCAGCCCGCACGGCGTCGCCGCCCGCCGCACCACGGTGGCCGTCCTCGGCCTGATCGGGGCCTTCTACCTGCTGCCGCCCGTGTACGGCGCGCTCGGCCGGCTCTACGCCCCCGAACTCGCCCTCACCGGCGACGCGGACGCCGCCGTCCTGCTGCTGCCCGGCCGCATGATCGGCGGCCTCGGCGGCGACCTGCTCGGCGCCCTGGTGGCGGGCGGCGCCTTCGCCGCGTTCCTGTCCACGGCCTCGGGGCTGACCATGGCCGTGGCGGGCGTGCTCACCCAGGACGTCCTGCCGACGCGCGGCGTACGGCACTTCCGGCTCGGCACGGTGCTCGCGATGGCCGTACCGCTCGCGGCGAGCGCGCTGGTCGGCGGGCTGCCGGTCGCCGACGCCGTCGGGCTGGCCTTCGCCGTCTCCGCCTCCTCCTTCTGCCCGCTGCTCGTGCTCGGCATCTGGTGGCGTCGACTGACCCCGCCCGGCGCGGCCGCCGGGATGCTGGTGGGCGGCGGCTCCGCGTTCGTGGCCGTGGCCGCCACGATGGCGGGCTTCCCGGGCAAGGGCCCGCTGCACGCCCTGCTGGCCTGGCCGGCGCTGTGGTCGGTGCCCCTGGGCTTCCTCACCATGATCCTGGTGTCGCTGGCCACCGCGAGCCGGGTACCGGCGGGCACGGAAGCGATCCTGGCTCGGTTCCATCTGCCGGAAGAACTGCGGGCGGAGGTCAAGGCATGAGGGGTCATCCCGCCGGGACGAAGGGACGCCGAGGCGGCCCGGGTGCCGTCCCCGACCCCGCCGGGCCGGAGGACATGGCATGAGCGGATTCCTGGCCGGCCTGTGCGTGGCCGTCCTCCCCCTGCTGGCCGCCGGCTTCTGGCTGGGCCGGCGCACCGCGCGCCCCGAGAGTCTCGGCGGTCTCGGCACCCCCGTCGAACACGCCACCTTCGAGACCCTGCACACCGCCTCCCTCGCCGCGCCTCCACTGCGCGCCGGCCTCACCGAGGAGACGGCGCGGAAGTCGGCCCGCCGACTGCGCTCACTGCTCGGCACGGACGCCCTGTGCCTGACCGACCAGCAGGACGTCCTGGTCTGGGACGGCGTCGGCGCGCACCACCGCACCGAGATCATGGAACGCCTCGCCGGGCCGCTGGAGACCGGCCGCGGCGAGGCCGTCCGGCTCACCTGCGACACCCCCGACTGCCCGGTGCGCTGGGCCGTCGTCGCGCCGCTCACCGTCGACGACCGCGTGTACGGGGCCCTCGTCGCCTGCGCGCCCCGCGAGTCCGCCGTCCTCGTACGGGCCGCCGGCGAGGTCGCCCGCTGGGTCTCCGTCCAGTTGGAACTGGCCGACCTCGACCGCTCCCGCACCCGCCTCATCGAGGCCGAGATCAAGGCTCTGCGCGCGCAGATATCCCCGCACTTCATCTTCAACTCGCTCGCGGTGATCGCCTCGTTCGTGCGCACCGACCCCGAGCGCGCCCGTGAACTCCTCCTGGAGTTCGCCGACTTCACCCGCTACTCGTTCCGCAGGCACGGCGAGTTCACCACCCTCGCCGACGAGCTCCACGCCATCGACCAGTACCTGGCACTGGTCAGGGCCCGGTTCGGCGACCGCCTCTCCGTCACCCTCCAGATCGCCCCCGAGGTGCTGCCGGTGACCCTGCCCTTCCTGTGCCTCCAGCCGCTCGTCGAGAACGCCGTCAAGCACGGTCTGGAGGGGAAGGCCGTGTCCGCCGGCAGGAGCCGCATCAGCATCACCGCGCAGGACACCGGCGCCGAGGCCCTCGTGGTCATCGAGGACGACGGCACCGGCATGGACCCCGACGCGCTGCGCCGCATCCTCGCCGGCGAGGTCAGCCCGTCCGGTGGCATCGGGCTGTCCAACGTCGACGACCGGCTCCGGCAGGTCTACGGAGACGACTACGGCCTCGTCATCGAGACCGCCGTGGGAGCGGGAATGAAGATCACCGCCCGGCTGCCGAAATACCAGCCGGGAGTGCACTCGGCGGGACGGCTCACCGCGGGATGAGCACGGACCCCGCATGCCGGGTCCCGCGCCTGTCCGGCGGTGCGCGTCAGGTACTGCGCGTGGCGACCATTCCGAGGGTGATCAGGCCCAGCACGACCCAGCCGAACCACAGCCAGCCGTTGCTGCCGAGCGCCACCGTGTAGGCCGTCACCACGACGAGCCCGCCGACGGTGAGCACCCCCATCGTCTTCGTGGAACCGTTCGTGGAACCGGGCATCGGGACACCCTTCTCTTGGTTCGTCCTCCTCCATGGTGCCCCGGTTCTGCCCGCGGACGGCGCGGACGGCGAAATGTGTGCCCGACTTCTCGAGCCGCGCCCGAGCCGGTGGGGGGTCTTGGGCGCGCCCAGCCGTACGCCCGAACGGGTGAAGTCGCACCGGGGCGGGGCGGCCGAACCAGCCTGCCGCGCCTCGGGCGAACGGACGAGAGCGAGGTCTTCGGGTCAGTTCCCGCGCGCGTTGAGGGAGGCCAGATAGGCGTTGTACGCCTCCAGCTCCTTGTCGCCGTCGCGGTCGGCGGCCCGGTCCTGGCGCTTGGCCTGCCGCTGCTCCGAGCCGTACCACTGGAACAGCAACGCGATCAGCACCAGCACGGACGGGATCTCACTGAACGCCCACGCGATGCCGCCGGCCGCGTTCTGGTCCGTGAGCGCGTCGATGCCGAGCGAGGCGGGCGGGTTCTTGTACGTCGCGACCAGCGGCTCCGACGCCATCATCAGGGCGATGCCGAAGAACGCGTGGAACGGCATGCCCGCGAACAGCTCCAGCATCCGCAGCAGGTAGCCGGGCCGGTTCGGACCCGGATCCACGCCCATGATCGGCCAGAAGAAGACCACTCCGACGGCGAGGAAGTGCACCATCATCGCGATGTGCCCCGTCTTCGAGCCCATCAGGAAGTCGAAGATCGGGGTGAAGTACAGCGCGTACAGGCTCGCGATGAACAGCGGGATGGTGAACGCCGGATGCGTGATGATCCGCATGTAGCGGCTGTGCAGGAACATCATCAGCAGCTCGCGCGGACCCTTGCGGCCCCGCGGCGCCGGCGGCAGCGCGCGCAGCGCCAGCGTGACCGGCGCCCCGAGCAGGATCAGGATCGGCGACAGCATGCTGATCACCATGTGCTGCACCATGTGGACGCTGAACATGACCATTCCGTAGTCGTTCAGCCGGGTGCACATCACGAGCGCCACGGTGAGCACCCCGACGACGTAGGCGATCGTCCGGCCGACCGGCCACGCGTCGCCGCGCCGCCGCAGCCGCAGCACACCCCAGCCGTACAGGCCCAGCCCCAGGAGGCAGGCGACGAGGAAGAACGGGTCCGCGGACCACGTGAGCCCCCGCCCCAGCGTGAACGGCGGCAGATCCATGGTCATGCCGTGCCCGCTGTGATCCATCCAACGGCTCCTGGTTCGTACGCATTGTGCTGTCTGTCCGGACCCAGACTAGAACCGCCCCCGACCGCACTCGCGACCGGGGGCGGAACAACGATTCCGTGGTGATGCGGCGGCGCCCCACGGGGGCGCGGCGAGCCGCGCTACCGGACCACGGGCGGAGCGCTCAGAGCACGCACTCCGCCTCCTCGTACCGCTCGTCCGGCACCGTCTTCAGCGTCTCCACGGCCTCCGCCAGCGGCACCATCACGATGTCGGTTCCGCGCAGCGCGGTCATCTTGCCGAACTCACCCCGGTGCACCGCCTCCACCGCGTGCCACCCGAAGCGCGTCGCCAGCACCCGGTCGTACGCCGTGGGCGTCCCGCCCCGCTGCACGTGCCCCAGGATGACCGGCCTGGCCTCCTTGCCGAGGCGGTGCTCCAGCTCCAGCGAGAGCTGCCGCGCGATTCCGGCGAAGCGCTCGTGGCCGTAGATGTCCTTGGCGCCCTCGTCGAAGTCCATGCTGCCGACCGCCGGCTTGGCCCCCTCGGCGGCGACGACGATCGCGAACCGCTTGCCGGCCTCGAACCGCGCGCCCACCCGAGCCGCCAACTCCTCGATGTCGAAGGGTCGTTCCGGTACGACGATGGCGTGGGCGCCCGCCGCCATGCCGGAGTGCAGCGCGATCCAGCCGGTGTGGCGGCCCATGACCTCCACGACCAGGACCCGCTGGTGGGACTCGGCGGTGGTCTTCAGCCGGTCCAGGGCCTCCGTCGCGACGCCCACGGCCGTGTCGAAGCCGAAGGTGACGTCCGTGACCGCGATGTCGTTGTCGATGGTCTTGGGCACGCCGACGATGGGCAGGCCACTGTCCGCCATCAGCCGGGCCGCCTTGAGCGTGCCCTCACCGCCGATGGGGATGACCGCGTCGAGACCGAGCTCCTCGACATGGCCCCGGGCCCGCTCCACGCCGTCCCGCAGGTGCGAGGGCTGGACCCGGGAGGAGCCGAGGATCGTGCCGCCGCGGGCGAGGATGCCGCCCACCGCGTCGAGGTCGAGCTTGAGGTAGTCGCACTCCAGGAGGCCCTTCCAGCCGTCCCGGAAGCCGATGACCTCGTCGCCGTGGTCGACGACGGCACGGTGCACGACGGACCGGATGACGGCGTTCAGGCCGGGGCAGTCGCCGCCGGACGTGAGGACACCAATGCGCATAGCCCGAAACAACCTTCTCAACGTGGGCCGGGGACCGGACCACGCTGTCCGGCCGGATTCCCGCCACCCTAGCGGCTGAGGGGGGCGGGACCGAAGCGTCCGTCCGCCTGCTGGACGGCCCCGCTCACCTGTGCGTACAGGCTGTCAGACGGGCTTGCCACACCTGCGGGGCATACGGGTGAACATCGCGGGGCGCGGCGGTCAGGCGGGCTGCTCCGCCGCCGCGATGCGCTCGCCGCGCAGCGACTCGTACCAGCGGTCGTCGGTCGGCGGCAGCGCGTTGACGTCCAGGGCCAGCTTCAGCAGCAGGTCGGCGAGCTGCGGGTTGCGCGCGAACACGGGGCCGTGCATGTACGTGCCGAACACCGTGTCGTTGTACGCGCCCTCCGTACCGTCGGACGTGCCGTTGCCGTTGCCGATGCGCACCTTGGCGAGCGGGCGGGCGGTGGGGCCGAGGTGGGTGACGCCCTGGTGGTTCTCGAAGCCGGTCAGCGGGGGCAGGCCCAGACGCGGGTCGATGTCCGCGAGCACGTCGCCGACGCACCGCTCGCCCTCGCCGCGCACCGAGACCACGTCGAGCAGGCCCAGGCCGGGCTCGCGCTGACCGAGGTCGTTGATGAACTCGTGGCCGAGGATCTGGTAGCCGGCGCACACCGAGAACACGATCGCGCCGTTCTCCACCGCCCGCTGGAGACCGCCGTCCCGGCGCAGCCGCTCGGCCGCGAGCCGCTGCGGCCGGTCCTCGCCGCCGCCGATCAGGTAGATGTCGGCGGAGGTGGGGATCGGCTGGTCGCTGCGCACGTCGAGGCGGGCCACGTCGAGGCCGCGCTGCCGGGCCCGGCGCTCCACCACGAGGACGTTGCCCTGGTCGCCGTAGGTGCTCAGCAGGTCCGGGTAGACCCAGACGACCCGCAGGCTGTTGTCGCTCATGATGTCTTCGTCCTTGTCACTCAGTTGCCGACGCGGCGGCGCAGGTCCTGGAACGCGGTGTAGTTGGCGATGACCTCGATCCGGCCCGGCGGAGCCGCCTGGACCGCCTGGTCGAGGTTCTCGCAGACCTGGAAGTGCTGGTTCGCCACCTCGAGCCGCACCGCGAGGTCCAGCTTCCGGTCGCCCACGACGAAGATCGGGTGGCCGGTCAGACGCGTGTAGTCGACGTCCCACAGCCACGAGGTGTCGGTGCCGTCGGCGCCGCGCGCGTTTACGGACAGGATGACCGGGGTCGGCGGCGGGTCGATCAGGCTGAACGTCTCGAGCCAGCCGGCCGGGTTCTTGGCCAGCAGCAGCCGCAGGTCGCGCTGCATGAACTGGACCACGTCGTAGCGCCCGGCCACCGCCTGCACCTGGTACATCCGCTCCAGGGCCACCTGGGGCGGCACGCCGAAGACGGCGGCTACGGCGGCGGAGGAGGCGGCGTTCGCCTTGTTGGCGCGGCCCGGCAGCTGGAGGTGGATCGGCCAGGCGGAGCCGTGCGGGTCGAGGACGTGGTCACCGGACAGCGCCCAGCTCGGCGTCGGACGGCGGAAACCGCACTCGCCGCAGAACCAGTCGTCGCCGGGGCGCTGCATCACGCCGCCACAGGAGGGGCACGACCAGGCGTCCTCCTGCCACATCTGGCCGGCCGCGACCCAGATCACGTTGGGGGAGGAGGAGGCGGCCCACACGACGAGCGGGTCGTCGGCGTTGGCGACGACGACGGCCTTGGAACCGGCGAGCCCCTCGCGCCAGTGTTCCGCGAGCATGCGGGTCTCGGCGGCGCGGTCGAGCTGGTCGCGCGAGAGGTTGAGCAGGGCGATGCACTTCGGGTCGGTGTCCCGGGCGACTCCCGCCAGGTACTTCTCGTCGACCTCGATGACCCCGTACCGCGCGTCCGAGC
Source organism: Streptomyces sp. NBC_00289 (assembly GCF_041435115.1). Taxonomy (NCBI): domain Bacteria; kingdom Bacillati; phylum Actinomycetota; class Actinomycetes; order Kitasatosporales; family Streptomycetaceae; genus Streptomyces; species Streptomyces sp. NBC_00289. The sequence goes on from NZ_CP108046.1 coordinate 8,506,475, forward strand.
TGCCCGCCAGCGCCGAGGTGATGCCGGCGGGCATGTTGGCGCCGAGCGCGTTGGAGACGACCGGGCCGGCAGCGCGCAGGGCCTCGGCGATCAGCCGGGTGGTGGTGGTCTTGCCGTTGGTCGCCGAGACGAGCACGACGTCCAGGTTCTGGGCGAGCCGCGCGAGGAGGTCGGGGTCGAGCTTGAGCGCCACCCGGCCGCCGATCACCGAACCGCTGCCGCGCCCCGCGGCACGCGAAGCCGCCGCGACCGCCTTGCCCGCGGTCACGGCCAGCTTGGCCCGCGGCGTGAGCGGGTCCGAGTTGCCTGACATCAGTTCTCGATCCTCCTTGCGTACGCGCCGCGCCTCTGCCTGACGGCAACGTGGTGGTGGTCAGCCTATCGAGATCCATTCGCTCTCCCGAATCCCGGCCACCACCAATACCCGCGCGGCGGGCCCGGTCCGCGGCGGACCGTACCCTTGCCGCATGCGAAACGGCCCTATTCCGGGCGCCCGCGGGCGCGTCCGGCCCCTCGTCCTGCTCGGCGACGCGACCCTGCGTGAGCCGTGCCGGGAGGTCACGGAGTTCGGTCCCGAACCGGCCCGCCTCGTCGAGGACTTGTTCGCGACCATGTATGCCGCCCAGGGGGTCGGCCTGGCCGCGAACCAGATCGGCGAGCCGTGGCGCGTGTTCGTGTACGACTGTCCCGACGACGAGGACGTGCGCCATCTGGGCCATGTGGTGAACCCGCGCCTGGTGGTCGCCGACGGGCTGGTGCTGCGCGGGCCGGAGGGCTGTCTGTCGCTTCCTGGCCTGGAGGCGGGAACCGAGCGCTACGACCACGCCGTGGTCGAGGGTTTCACGGTGACCGGGGAGCCGGTCACCGTGCACGGCACGGGCTTCTTCGCGCGGTGCCTTCAGCACGAGTGCGACCACCTGGAGGGCCGGCTCTACGCGGACCGTCTGACGGGCCTGCGGCACCGCCGCCTCATGCGGCAGGTGCGGCGGGCTTCCTGGCACGCGTGAGCCGTCCGTCGTGAAGGGGCGCGGAGCTATTGCCCGGTGCGGCCGCACGGCCGCACCGCTTCGGCCCCGCGGCCGCCCGTACGACCGTCAAAACCCCGGTCCGCCGGCCTTGTCCCCCGCCGCGGCCAGCCGCCCCCACAGCAGGTCGGCCAGGCTCCGCACCAACTCCGCGCGGGTGCAGGGGCGTTCGCCGAGCCACCAGTCACCGGCGGCGTGCATCATCCCGACGATGCCGTGGCCCCAGACCCGCGCGAGCTGCTGGGTGCCGGGTCCGACATCCAGCCGCTCCTCGATGACCTGGGCCAACTCCTCGCCCATCCGCCGCAGCAGGGGTGCCGAGTGCTTGCCCACGTCGAAGCCCTGGTCGCCGGGCGACCCGTCGGACGGATGCATCAGGAAGCGGTACACCTGGGGGCGCAGTTCGATCGCCGCGAGGTAGGTGTCGAGGGTGGCCTCGACCCGTTCGCGCCGCTCCGCCGGGGCGTCGAGGGCGGCCCGCAGCGAGGCGAGCAGCGCGTCGGTGTGCCGCGTGGCGAGAGCGGCGTAGAGTCCGCTCTTGTCCCCGAAGTGCCGGTACAGGATCGGCTTGGTGATACCGGCCTCGGCGGCGATGGCGTTCATCGAGGCCTGCGGGCCGTCGCGCAGCACCACCCGGTCGGCGGCCTCCAGCAGTTCGCGCCGTCGGCGGTCGGCGGACCGTTGCTGCTCGGTCCGCTGTGTGGTGTCCATGTGCTCTCCCCACCCGTGCTGTTTCGGTGACGCCTGCGCAAACTAACACTCAACACCCTTCTGACATCGAACGGGCTACCGAGCGGTCATCGGGAGTTGACATTTCCTACTGGTCGGTAACAGACTACTGTTACCGCAAGTAACATGTACGTGCGCCACCGCTGGAGGGGACATGGCCGAGTTCACCATGGAGCTCAACGACGAACAGAAGGAGGTGCGGGACTGGCTGCACGGCTTCGCCGCCGACGTCATCCGCCCCGCCGCCGCCGAATGGGACGAGCGTGAGGAGACTCCCTGGCCGGTCATCCAGGAGGCCGCGAAGGTCGGCATCTACTCCCTCGACTTCTACGCCCAGCAGTACTTCGACCCCACCGGCCTGGGCATTCCGATGGCCATGGAGGAGCTCTTCTGGGGCGACGCGGGCATCGCCCTGTCGATCGTCGGCACCGGCCTCGCGGCCGTCGGCGTTCTCGCCAACGGTACCGAGGAACAGGTCGGCACGTGGATCCCGCAGATGTACGGGGACGCGAACGACGTGAAGGTCGCCGCCTTCTGCTCCTCCGAGCCCGACGCCGGCTCCGACGTCGCGTCCATGCGCACGCGTGCCGTGTACGACGAGGCCAAGGACGAGTGGGTGATCAACGGCACGAAGACCTGGGCGACCAACGGCGGCATCGCCAACGTCCACGTCGTCGTCGCGGCCGTCGATCCGGAGCTCGGTTCCAAGGGGCACGCATCCTTCATCATCCCGCCGAACACGCCGGGGCTGTCCCAGGGCCAGAAGTTCAAGAAGCACGGCATCCGCGCCTCGCACACCGCCGAGGTCGTCCTGGACAACGTCCGTGTTCCCGGTTCCTGCCTGCTCGGCGGCAAGGAGAAGCTGGACGAGCGCCTCGCACGGGCCCGTGAGCGCGCGAAGTCGGGGGGCGAGCGGGTGAAGAACGCGGCGATGGCCACCTTCGAGGCCTCGCGCCCGGCCGTCGGCGCCATGGCGGTGGGCACCGCCCGGGCCGCGTACGAGGTCGCCCTCGACTACGCGAAGACGCGTGAGCAGTTCGGCCGGCCGATCATCGACAACCAGGGAGTGGCCTTCCAGCTGGCGGACATGGCCACGTCCGTCGACGCGGCCCGGCTGCTGGTCTGGCGCGCCTCGTGGATGGCGATCAACGGCAGGCCGTTCAACGCGGCCGAGGGGTCGATGTCCAAGCTGTTCGCCAGCGAGACCGCGAAGAAGGTCACCGGCCAGGCGATCCAGATCCTCGGCGGCAACGGCTACACCCGGGAGTACCCGGTGGAGCGGATGCACCGGGACGCGGCCATCTACACGATCTTCGAGGGCACCAGCGAGATCCAGCGCCTGGTGATCGCCCGTACCCTCTCCGGCATGCCCATCCGCTGACGCACTTCCCGCTTCCACCACCTCCGGGGCGAGCCCGTCCGGCTCGCCCTAGGGTGTGGTCCCGCTGCTGTGGGCGATGCACGCCACGTCGATCCGGTCGGCGAGCTTCGCGAGCTCGATCGTCAGGGCCGCCACCGTGTCCTCGTCGAGCCCCTCCTGCCCGGCCTCCACGAGATGCAGCCACCGGCCACCCACCGTGCGGAGCAATTTGCTCACGTCGGCCGCGGAGACCTGCAAGGTGCCGCGGTCGTCGACGATCAGAGGCAGAGTCACTTCGCGGTTCACAAAGGGGATCGTAGCCGCGGAAGGCTCACGCTCCGTGCCATACGGTGGTGATGTTGCAGAACTCGCGGATTCCGTGCCCGGACAGCTCACGGCCGTATCCGGACCGCTTCACCCCGCCGAACGGCAGCGCCGGATGGGACGCCGTCATCCCGTTGACGAACACACCGCCCGCCTCCAGATCCCGTACGAAGCGGTCGACCTCGGCCTCGTCCCGCGTCCACACGTTGGAACTCAGCCCGAACGGTGAGTCGTTGGCGATCAGTACGGCCTCGTCGAGGTCGCCCGCGCGGTAGAGGGTGGCCAGCGGGCCGAAGGCCTCCTCGCGGTGGACGCGCATCTCGCGGGTGATGCCGGCGAGGACGGTCGGCGGGTAGTACCAGCCGGGCCCGTCCGGGCGCTCACCGCCGCACAGGACGGCCGCGCCGCCGCGCTTGGCGTCGTCGACCAGTTCCTCCAGGTCGGCCCGGCCCTGTTCGCTGGCCAGCGGCCCGACGTCCGTCCCCTCGTCCAGCGGATCGCCGACCGTCAGCGCCCGCATGCCCCGTGTGAAGCGCTCGGCGAAGGCGTCGTAGACGTCCGTGTGCACGATGAACCGCTTCGCGGCGATGCACGACTGCCCGTTGTTCTGCACACGCGCGGTGACCGCGACCTGCGCGGCCCGGTCGATGTCGGCGGACGGCATCACGACGAACGGGTCGCTGCCGCCCAGTTCCAGCACCGTCTTCTTGACCATGTTCCCGGCGGTGGAGGCGACCGCGCGGCCCGCGGGTTCGCTGCCGGTGAGGGTGGCCGCCTTGACGCGTTCGTCGCGCAGGATCTCGTCGACCGCCGCGGAGCCGATCAGCAGCGTCTGGAAGCAGCCCTCGGTGAAGCCCGCCCGGTGGAAGAGGTCCTCCAGGTACAGGGCGGTCTGCGGCACGTTCGAGGAGTGCTTGAGCAGGCCGACGTTGCCCGCCATCAGGGCGGGGGCCGCGAACCGGATCACCTGCCACAGCGGGAAGTTCCACGGCATCACCGCGAGCACCGGGCCGAGCGGCCGGTAGCGGACCAGGGCGCGGGAGGCGCCGGAGTCCTTCACGTCGGACTCGGCGGGTTCCTCGTCGGCGAGCAGTTCCTCGGCGTGCTCGGCGTACCAGCGCATCGCCTTGGCGCACTTGGCGGCCTCCGCGCGGGCCTGCTTGACCGGCTTGCCCATCTCGGTGGTCAGCAGGCGGCCGATGTCCTGCTCGTCCTCGTCGAGGAGCTCGGCCGCCCGGACGAGGAGACGGGACCGCTCGGCGAACGTGGTCGTGCGGTACGTGCGGAAGGTGGCCTCCGCGAGCTGGAGCCGGCGTTCGATTTCCTCGTCGCCCATGGCCTCGTACGTCTTGAGCGTCTCGCCGTTCGCCGGGTTCACCGTCGCGATGGGCATGACTGACCTCCTGAAAGCGGATGTGCTTCGACCTTCCCGCGCGGCGGTGGCGACCGCAACGCGGGTACGTCTGCGACGTGGACACGTCTCATGGGGGCGAGTGCTCCGCCAGACGGTCGAGAAACGCGGTCTGCGCCCCGACGATCACCTCGCGGGCCCGGTCGAGGCCGAACCACTCGACGCGGTCCAGCTCGGGGAACTCCCGGATCTGCCCGGATCTCGGCGGCCACTCCATCCGGAACGTGCCGGGGTCGATCGTCGCCGGGTCGAGGTCGGCCTCGACCGCCCAGGCCGTGACGGTCTTGCCGCCCGACTGGCGGACCTCGCCGAGCGGGAGGGCCGGGCCGTCGGGCGGCGTCAGCCCCAGTTCCTCGCGGAACTCCCGGCGGGCCGCGTCCCAGGCCGGCTCGTCGGGCTCGTACTCGCCCTTGGGCACCGTCCATGCCCCGGCGTCACGCCGGGCGAAGAACGGGCCGCCCATGTGGCCGAGCAACACCTCCAGACCGCGTCCGGTGTGGCGGAAGAGCAGCAGGCCCGCACTCCGTCTCCCGGTCACGGCCGCACCTGGGGGTGGGCGGCCAGCAGCGTCTCGACCGTGTCGGCGTCCTCGGGACGCTTGTCCTCGCGGTAGCGGATCACGCGTGCGAAGCGGAGGGTGACGCCGGCCGGGTAGCGGGTGGACCTCTGCAGGCCGTCGTAGGCGATCTCGACGACGAGTTCGGGGCGTACGGTCACCACGTAGCCGCTCTCGTCGACGGCCAGCTCCCGGAGCCGGGAGGTCTGCCAGGTCAGCATCGCGTCGGTCATGCCCTTGAAGGTCTTGCCGAGCATGACGAAGGAGCCGTCCGCGGCGCGGGCGCCCAGGTGCAGGTTGGAGAGCTTTCCGGTGCGCCGGCCGTGGCCCCACTCGGCGGCGAGGACCACCAGGTCGAGGGTGTGGACGGGCTTGACCTTCAGCCAGGACGCGCCGCGCCGGCCCGCGCTGTAGGGGGCGTCCAGGGATTTCACGACGACGCCTTCGTGGCCGCGGTCGAGCGTCTCGGCGAGGAACTCCTCGGCGGTGGTCACGTCCTGCGGTCCGGAGACCGGTGTGCGGCGCACCCGCATCGGCTCGGGCACCAGCCGGGCCAGCTCCGTGTGCCGTTCCGCGAAGGGCAGGTCGAGCAGGTCACGGCCGTCCACGGACAGCGTGTCGAAGAACACGGGGGAGACCGGGACCGCCTCGGCGGCCGTGGCCACGTCCACGCGGGAGCCCACCCGCCCGGCGGTCTCCTGGAACGAACGCGGCCGCCCGTCCTCGCCGAACGCGATCACCTCGCCGTCAAGGATGAACCGCTCACCTCGCAACAGCCGTGCCGCCGCGGTGACTTCGGGGAGTCGGTCGGTGATGTCGTCGAGGGTGCGGGTGTAGACCCGTACGACGTCGCCGTCCCGGTGCACCTGCACGCGGATGCCGTCCAGCTTCTCCTCGACCACGCAGGCCCCGAGCTTGTCGACCGCCTCGGCCACCGAGGAGGCGCTGTGCGCGAGCATCGGCAGGACCGGGCGGCCGACGGTGAGCCGGAAGCGGTCCAGGGCGGCCGGGCCGTCGGCGAGGAGGGCCTCCGCGACGGTCTGCAGCGAACCCGCCAGCATCACCGCACGCCGTACGTCCCCGGACGGCGCCCCGGTCGCCTCGGCCAGACCCTCGACCGCGACCGCGTCGAGCGCGCCCTGCCGGACCTCGCCGCTGAGCAGCCCGAGCAGGAACCGCTGCTCGTCGGCCGTGGCCGCGCCCATCAGCTCTCCGACCAGGCGCACCCGCTCGGCCTGCGAGCCGGCACCCGAGATCCCGCCCAGCTCGGTGAGCCGGGCGTCGACCTCGCGCACGGTCAGCGACGGCTCGGCGGCCGGGTCGACGGCGCGGCTCAGCACCTTCCAGCCGACGCCGAGCCGCCCCTGGGGCAGCCGTCCCGCCAGATACGGGATGACGATCGGCGCGTCCTCGGCCTCCGCGTCCCGGAACAGCTCGGCGAGCAGCGCGATCTTCCGCGACCGCGCGGAGGTGGCGGCCACCTCCTGGGACACACGGGCCAGCCGGGTCAGCAGCATGCAGTCATGGTGCACCGCGGACGGGGGGTCTACACCCGGACGGATCCGTCCCCCGCCCGTACGAGCGCGTCGAGGTCGGTCATCAGCAGTTCGCCGTTGATCGTGGCGCCCGCCCGGTATCCACGGCTGGCCGCGTTCACCACCTGCTCGGCGAAACCGCTCGCGTTGCCCGCCGCCCACAGTCCGGGCACGCTGGTCAGGCCCCGCTCGTCGATCACCGGGTAGCCGCCGAACGGGGTTTCCTCCATCTCGGCGCCCAGCTTCTCGAGGAGGCCGGTCCGCGGGACGGCGCGGGGCGCGACGAACAGCACCCGGCGGTCGTGGACCGTGCCGTCGGCGAGCCGGACTCCGGTGAGCCGGTCGTCCTCGACCACCAGCTCCGTGACCTCGCCGGGCACCACGGCGACCCCGGCCGCGGCGAGCCTGCGCAGGTCCTCGTCGGACAACTGCTCCTCGGTGACCCGGTGCAGGAACAGCGTCACGTCCCTGGACCACTGGGAGACCATCAGCGCCTGGTGCACGCTCATCGGGGTGGTCGCGAGCACTCCGAAGGCCTGGTCCCGCACCTCCCAGCCGTGGCAGTACGGGCAGTGCAGCACATCGCGCCCGAAGCGCTCGGCGAGGCCCGCGACCGGGGGCAGCTCGTCCTTCAGGCCGGTCGCGATGACCAGGCGCCGGGCGTGCACGGTCCGCCCGCCGGCGAGCGTCACGTCGAACTCGCCGTCCGTGTCGCGGGCCGCGTCCACCGCCCGGTCCCGGACGAGATCGACGCCGTAGCGCGCGATCTCCTCGCGGCCGATCGCGAGGAACTCGGCGGGTGCCATGCCGTCGCGGGTCAGGAAGCCCTGCATGTGGGCGGCGGGCGCGTTGCGCGGTTCGCCCGCGTCGACGACCAGCGTGCGGCGCCGGGCCCGGCCCAGGACCAGCGCGGCGGACAGGCCGGCCGCGCCGCCTCCGACGACGACCACCTCGTAGGTGTTCGCGGCCTTCGGGTGCTGTTTCTCGGTCATGGTGACCACCTCCACCGCCAAGGTCGCCCACTCCTGCCGTGTTGACAAACGTCTTTGCCGAAACTGCAATGGCGACATGAGTGACGACACGGACGAGGTGCTCGCGGAGGTCGGCCCGCGGCTGCGGCGGATCCGCAAGGAGCGGGGGGCGACGCTGGCCGGGCTGTCCGAGGCGACCGGGATCTCGGTGAGCACGCTCTCCCGGCTGGAGTCGGGCCTGCGCAGGCCCAGCCTGGAGTTGCTGCTGCCGATCGCGCGCGCCCACGAGGTGGCGCTGGACGAACTGGTGGGCGCCCCGCCGGTGCGCGATCCGCGGGTGCGCGGCGAGCCGATCGTGCGGTACGGGCGCACCCACTGGCCGCTCACCCGTCAGCCCGGCGGTCTCCAGGCGTTCAAGGTGCTGGAGCCGCAGCGGAACGAGAAACCGGAACCGCGGACCCACGAGGGCTACGAGTGGCTGTACGTGCTGTCCGGTCGGCTGCGGCTCGTGCTGGGCGAGCACGACGTGGTGCTGACGGCCGGGGAGGCGGCCGAGTTCGACACGCGGGTGCCGCACTGGTTCGGGTCGACGGGGGAGGGGCCGGCGGAGTTCCTGAGCCTGTTCGGGCCGCAGGGGGAGCGGATGCACGTACGGGCCCGGCACCGTCAACGTGGCGAAGACGACTGACGTCGACCGACTCCGACGGGCTCCGGCTGTTCCCTGATGGGCAAGCGACCGCTTAGTATGCGATCGAGCCCGGTCAGACGAAGCAGTCCCGTGGAGGCCCCCCATGCAGGCATGGCAAGTGCACGAGAACGGCGAGCCGAGTGAGGTGATGCGCCTCGCGGACGTGGCACAGCCGGTGCCCGGCGACGGCCAGGTCCTGCTGCGGGTGCGGGCCGCGAACATCAACTTCCCCGACGTGCTGATGTGCCGGGGCCAGTACCAGGTCAGGCCCCCGCTGCCGTTCACGCCGGGCGTGGAGATCTGCGGCGAGACCCCGGACGGACGCCGGGTGATCGCCAACCCCGCGCTGCCCCACGGCGGTTTCGCCGAGTACGCCGTCGCGGACGCCGCCGCCCTGCTGCCCGCGCCCGACTCGCTGGACGACGCCGAGGCCGCCGCGCTGCACATCGGCTACCAGACCGGCTGGTTCGGCCTGCACCGGCGGGCCCGGCTGGAGGCCGGCGAGACCCTGCTCGTCCACGCCGCCGCCGGAGGGGTCGGCAGCGCGGCCGTGCAGCTCGGCAAGGCGGCGGGCGCCCGGGTCATCGGCGTGGTGGGCGGCGCCGACAAGGCCGCCGTCGCCCGCGAGCTGGGCTGTGACGTGGTGATCGACCGGCGGAGCGAGGACGTCGTCGCCGCCGTGCGGGAGGCCACCGGCGGCCGGGGCGCCGACGTGATCTACGACCCGGTCGGCGGCGACGCCTACACCCAGTCCGCCAAGGTCGTCGCCTTCGAGGGCCGCATCGTGGTCGTCGGCTTCGCGAGCGGCACGATCCCCAGCCCGGGCCTCAACCACGCCCTGGTGAAGAACTACGCGATCCTCGGCCTGCACTGGGGCCTGTATGCCTCGAAGAACCCGAAGCTGATCCAGCACTGCCACGAACAGCTCACCGAGCTGGCCGCCCGGGGCGCGATCAAACCGCTGGTGAGCGAACGCGTGCCGCTGAGCGGTGCCGCGGACGCCGTCCAGCGCGTCGGTGACGGCGTCACCACCGGCCGCGTCACCGTGCTGCCCGCACTGGAGAACGGAGCCACCGCATGACCGACGCCGACGAACAGCGCCGCCGCACAAGGGAGTTGCTGGCCGCGCACCCCCCTGCGGAAACCGCCGCGCCGGACTTCCTCGCGGCCCGCTTCGACGCCGGTCTGGCGTGGGTGCACTACCCCGAGGGCCTCGGCGGACTCGGTGCCCCGCGCTCCCTGCAGGCCGTCGTGGACGCCGAACTCGAGGCCGCGGGCGCCCCGGACAACGACCCCCGGCGGATCGGCATCGGTCTCGGCATGGCCGCGCCGACGATCCTCGAGTTCGGCACGGAGGAGCAGAAGCGGCGGTTCCTGCGGCCCCTGTGGCTGGGGGAGGAGGTCTGGTGCCAGCTCTTCAGCGAGCCGGGCGCCGGATCCGACCTGGCCGCGCTCGGCACGCGGGCCGTCCGCGAAGGCGACGACTGGGTCGTCAACGGGCAGAAGGTGTGGACGTCCAGCGCCCATGTCGCGCGCTGGGCCATCCTCATCGCCCGTACCGACCCGGACGTGCCCAAGCACCAGGGCATCACGTACTTCGTCTGCGACATGACCGACCCCGGCGTCGAGGTGCGTCCGCTCCGGCAGATCACCGGCGAGGCCGAGTTCAACGAGGTCTTCCTGACCGACGTCCGGATCCCGGACTCGCGCCGCCTCGGAGCAGTCGGCAACGGCTGGCGGGTCGCCCAGACCACGCTCATGAATGAACGCGTCTCGATCGGCGGCATGCGTCTGCCGCGTGAGGGCGGCATGATCGGCCCGGTTTCCCGGACCTGGCGCGAACGCCCCGACCTGCGCACCCACGAGCTGCACCAGCGACTGCTCGGGCTCTGGGTCGAGGCCGAGGTCGCCCGCCTCACCGGGGAACGGCTGCGCCAGCAGCTCGTCGCCGGCCAGCCCGGCTACGAGGGCTCCGGGATGAAGCTCGCGTTCGCCCGCCTCAACCAGGAGATCAGCGGCCTGGAGGTCGAACTCCTCGGCGAGGAGGGCCTGTTGTACGACGACTGGACCCTGCGCCGACCGGAGTTCGTGGACTTCACCGGCCGGGACGCCGGCTACCGCTACCTCCGCTCGAAGGGCAACAGCATCGAGGGCGGGACCAACGAGGTCCTGCTGAACATCGTCGCCGAACGCGTCCTGGGCCTGCCCGCCGAGCCGCGCACCGACAAGGACGTCGCCTGGAAGGACCTCGCCCGATGAGCACACAGCCCGACCTGCTCTACTCCGAGGAGGAAGAGGCCCTCCGCGCCGCCGTCCGCGACCTGCTCGGCGACCACTGCGACGCGGCCGGCGTGATCGCCCGCACCGAGTCGGACGCCCCGCACGACCTGTCGCTGTGGAAGGCGCTCGCCGAGGCCATGGGCCTGGCCGGCCTGCTGGTGCCCGAGGCGCTCGGCGGCCAGGGAGCCACCCACCGCGAAGCCGCCGTCGTCCTGGAGGAACTGGGCCGCGCCGTCGCCCCGGTGCCCTACCTGACGAGTGCCGTCGTGGCCACCGAGGCGCTGCTGGCGTGCGAGGCCGAGGACCTCCTCGCCGAGCTGGCGTCCGGCCGGAAGATCGGCGCCCTCGCCGTCGCCCTCAACGTCGCCCCGGGCGGCGCCTACCGGACCGTACGGCACGAAGACGGGCTCCTGCGCGGCAAGTTGTCCGGAATCGCCGACGCGGCCGCGGCCGACGTGCTGCTGGTGCCGGCCGAGGACGGCGGACTGTACGCGGTCGGCGCGGACGCCGTGACCGTCACCCCGCAGATCTCCCTGGACCTGACCCGGCCACTCGCGACCGTCACGTTCGACGGGGCGCGCGCCCGTCGGCTCGGCGATGCCGAACCCGCCGTACGACGGGCGTTGCGGGCCGGGGCCGGACTACTCGCCGCCGAGCAACTGGGCCTCGCCGACTGGACGTTGACGGAGACCGTCCGCTACCTGAAGGAACGCAAGCAGTTCAACCGGCCCGTGGGCGGTTTCCAGGCGCTCAAGCACCGGCTCGCGCAGCTGTGGCTCGAGGTCGTCAACCTGCGCGCGGCCGCCCGCAACGCCGCGGACGCGCTCACCAGGGGAGAGGACGCCGACGTCGCGGTCGCCGTCGCCCAGGCGTACGCGGCGTCCGTCGCCGTCCACGCCGCCGAGGAGGCCGTCCAACTGCACGGCGGCATCGGCATGACCTGGGAGCACCCCGCCCACCTGTACCTGAAGCGGGCCAAGGCCGACTCGATCGCCTACGGCACGGCGGGCGCCCACCGTGCCGAACTGGCCGAGATGGTCGACCTCCAAGCCCCCTGACGTACACCCGGGCAACGCCCGCGAGAAGCCCGCCCCATCTGGGGCGGGCCTTTTCGTGTGCCCCGCGCGGGCGAAGTGAACTCGTGGCGGCAGACCGGACAACTCCCCGCACAGCACTGCTTCCTGGGCCCTGGTGGATCGCATACTCGCTGAGGTTCCCCACGGCCCTACCAGGGAGGCAGAGCATGGCCCTCACCACCCGCTGCAGAGCCCTCAGCACCCTCGGCGCAGCCATCGCGGGCACGGTCGCCCTGCCCGCCACGCGCGCGGTGGCAGGCGAACAGAAGCACAGCGCACGGCCGTTGTGGCGCGCCCACGCCCACAACGACTACGAGCACCCGCGGCCCCTGTTCGACGCCCTCGACCACCGCTTCGGCAGCGTCGAGGCCGACATCCACCTCGTCGGCGACCAGCTCCTCGTCGCCCACGACCCGGTCGACCTCGACCCGGGCCGCACCCTCGAATCCCTCTACCTCGCCCCGCTCGCGGCCCGCGTCAAGGCCAACCACGGTGCCATCTACCGGGGTTACCGCAGACCCCTGCAACTGCTCATCGACATCAAGACCGAGGGCTCGTCGACGTACCTCGAACTCGACCGCCACCTCACGCGCTACCGGCACCTGTTCACGACGTACGCCCACGGCCGGGTCCACCAGGGCCCGGTCACCGCCGTCATCTCCGGCGACCGGGCGGCCCGGATGCCGATGGAGGCCCAGACCGTGCGCCGGGCCTTCTACGACGGCCGTCTCAGCGACCTCGGCACCTCCGCCCCGGCCTCCTTCGTCCCGCTGATCTCCGACAACTGGACGCTCAACTTCACCTGGCGGGGCGAGGGCGCCTTCCCCGACGCCGAGCGGCGGAAGCTGCGCGACATCGTCCGGGCCGCGCACCGGCGCGGGCAGCGCGTCCGGCTGTGGGCCACCCCCGAGGTTCCGGGCCCCGCCCGGGACGCGGTGTGGGCCGAACTGCTCGCCGCCGACGTCGACCACATCAACACCGACGACCTCGCCGGACTGGAGGCGTTCCTGGACGCCCACCGGTAACGCGCAGACACCACACGTTCGGAGGACAGGTCAGCAGCCCGGACGAACCCTCCGCTACGTCACACTTGCGGCCGAACGCCGCGAAGCGGACGTGGCGGAGGAGGTTGACGATGGCCATTTCCATCTCTGTGGTGCTGCTGCTCCTGATCCTGGCGGTGATCTTCCTGCGCAGCGGCGGGCTGAAGGTCTCCCACGCCCTGGTGTGCGGGCTGCTCGGCTTCTACCTGGCCGGATCGAGCATCGCCCCGACGATCTACAGCGGCCTCACGGCGACGGCGGACATCGTCAGCGGCCTGAGACCGTGACCGCACGCGGTCTCAGGGTGTGGAGAAGACCCCGATGCCGTTCGGGACGGGACGTTCCGCGCCGCCGCTGGGATGGTTGCGCACCGAGACGGTGGTCGCGCCCGGCGCGCGGGCGACCAGCGTCGTCGAACCGCCGCCGTCCAGGCTGAATGCGTCGGTCGAACCCAACGTCCGCATGAAGTCCGCCACTTCGGCGATCGTCAGGCCGCTTCGGTGGGCGGGCGCCCCGTCCACCGCGAACAGCAGCAGACGGCGCCCGCCGTCCGCGACGCCCACGGCGGTCCGCACGGCCGAGGTCGTGCCGTCCAGACCGGGCAGCGGATGTCCGTCCCTGAGCACCGGATAGCCGCCGAGCGCGAAGCGGTACGGCTTCCGGGACGCGGACGCCACGAGCCGGTGCCGCACCTTCACCGCCTGGCCGGTGAAGTACTTCCGCAGCCGTTGCGCTCCCGCCTCCCGGCCGACGAGCACCGTCGTGCCGGAGGCGATGGGACCACGGCCCGGTGTGCCGGCGGCGGACACGACCCGGCCGCCGCGGACCGTCACCTCGTACGTGTCCGTGCTGCAGGCGGCGGCCCGGTCCGTGTCCGTGCCGCAGGTGGCACGGACACGGGAGGCGGTGCCCCACCGCGAGGTGAACGCGCCGACCGACCCCACCGGCAGCGCGTACTGGTTGAGCCCGCCGAGCGGCAACCGCTCCCCGGCGGCGGTGACGGAGCCGACGAGGGCCAGACTGTCCGGACGAGCCCTGCGGTCGGTGCCCACGCCGATCACGTTCCTGGTCGTGGTGCCGGGCGGCAGTTCGGGTCCGAAGCGCTGGCCGTCCGGCACCGCCGCCTTCAGCACGTGACCGCTCGCGATCGCCGGCCCCACGGAGGCTCCGGTGGCCTCGACGCCCGGGTGCTGGGTCTCGGTGATGTTGAAGAAGTCGCCGTTCACTCCGGCCACCGCGCCTCGCGCGTCCGCCAGCCGGGAGACGGTGGCCCGTGCGGCGACCGTCCCCGGGTACAGCAGATCGACGCTCACGCGCGGATCGCGCAGGTCGAGGCTCAGCACATGCGCGTGCGTCGGGCCCTTGGCCGCCGCGAGGTCGAACTGCCGGTAGGAGACACCCGGCGCGATCCCGACCGCGCCCTGTGCGGCGCCGGCCGGTGCCGCCCCGGCCAGGCCCACGCCGGCCAGCGTGCCGAAGGCCGCCAAGAAGGTCAGTACCGATCCGCCCACACCCGATCGAATCTGACGACGCGTCACGACTCCCCCTGATGTCTCGTCAACTGTCCCAGGAAACAGGGAACTCAGGGAGAGTGCAGCAGACGGCGGAGTCCGGCGGGACGGTCAGCCGCCAACGACCCGCGAACGGGTGAGGAAACGCACCCCCTCGGGTGCTTCGAGGGAGAAACCGCTGCCCCGGCCCTCGACCACGTCGACGATCAGCCGGGTGTGACTCCACACCTCGTACTGGCTCCTCGACATCCAGAACCCCACCGGCCTCGCCACCCCCTCGACGTCGAGTTCCGCGAGCAGCACGTCGGAGCCGCCGGTGCGGAACTCGCCCTCGGGGTAGCACATGGGCGCGCTGCCGTCGCAGCAGCCGCCGGACTGGTGGAACATCAGCGGACCGTGCGCCTCACTCAGCCGGCGGACCAGACGGGCGGCGCCGGGGGTGAACTCCACGCGGGGGACCTCGTCGACGTCGGTGAGCGGAGCGTCCGCCTGCTCGGGGCGCGCCGGTTCCTCGTGCATGCCAACCGTCCCCACACGTCGTCGAAAACCTGGTCACCGGCCCATCGGCGGGCCGGTGACCAGGTCATCAGACGGAACGTTGCGAGACGGTTGCGGGCAGGGTGCCGTACGGCGTGAGAGGGGCGGGGAGGGGCCGGCCTCCTCAACCACCGGGTGGCTGACGAGCACTCCTTCGGCGACGCTGCCCTCCGGGACGTGCACCAGACGGACCATGCCCGTCGCCGGAGCCACGCCGGTCCACCGGCGCGACGGCGCCGTGCAGCCCGCCGGGCAGCGTCACCCAGAGCTGGTGCCGCGTGCCGGTCGGCCGGGGATCGGGCGCCGGGCGAAGGGCCGGAGCGAGTCGGCGGACGGCGGCGGACCGGTCCCGCCCCTGTGAGGCCTCCGGGATACGGGGTAGTCGGCTTGCCCGCGACCGAAAGCGGGCCCCCCACCTCGGGCCACGCCGCTCCCGTGCGCTCATCGGAGATGCATCTGTTTCAAAAGAGCAAAATGATGCTTGAGGATCAATGCCCCGGGCACACGCAAACCGTCACAAGCTGCCGTGTCCGCCCCGGTGAGAGACCCTGGGACGGGGACAGGCGTTCTGGTCACACCTCGAGGAGCGACCGTGAGCATGCGTATCGGAGTGGAGGAGGAGTTCCACGTCCTGGAGGTGGAAAGCGGAGTGCTCGTGCCACGCGCAGGCCAGATCCTGCGAAGACTCTCTCCGCAGACCTTCACGGCCGAACTGCACCGGTCCACCGTGGAGGCCAACAGCGGGGTGCACAGCTCCCTGCACGACCTGTACACGGACCTGGCCAGGACGAGGCGGCTGCTGGACACGGCGGCCTCCTCACTCGGGCTCGCGGTGGTGGCCGCCGGTACGGCACCACTGGCACCCGCCGCCGCCGTGCCTCCCACCGCCGACGCCCGCTACCGGCACATGGTCGAGGAATACCGCAAGGTCGCCGACGAGCAGCTGATCTGCGGTGGCCAGATCCACGTGGACATACCCGACCGCGACACGGCGGTACGCGTCATGTGCGCGGTCTCTCCCTGGCTGCCGGTCCTGCTCGCGCTGTCCGCCAGCTCACCGTTCTGGCAGGGCTCCGACACCGGATACGCGAGCTGGCGCACCCTGCTGTGGCAGCGCTGGCCCACCGCCGGCCCGATCGGCTGCTTCGCCGACGCGGCCGAGTACGACACCGCTGTGCGGGACCTCGTCCGGGCCGGGATCATCAGCGACGCGGGAATGATCTACTACGACGTCCGCCCCTCCGCGCACCTGCAGACACTCGAACTGCGCATCTGCGACGCCTGCCCGCGAGCGGAGACCGTCGTGCTCGTCGCCGGACTCTTCCGCGCCCTGGTCAGCGATGCCTGCGAGCGGCTGCGGGCGCCCGGTGCCCCCGGCTGCGAGGGGCACCACGAGTGGTTGCGCGGGGCCTCCTGGCGGGCCGCCCGGTCCGGTCTCGAAGGCACCCTGGTGGATCCCGAGACCCGCCGCGAAGCAGCCGCGTCGCAGGTCGTGGCCAGGCTCCTCGCCCGGCTGCGCCCGGCCCTCGAAGCCCACGGCGACTGGCAGACCGTCCACGCGCTCACCGAGGCCGCCCTCGCCGACGGCAGCGCCGCCCGCCGCATGCGCCGTACGGCACACGACGAGGACCTGCTGGCCTGCGTCGACATGCTGATCGCCGAGACCCGGGGCGAACGCAGAAACCCCGGCCGGACCGCCGCCGTCCCCAGCGACCCGCGGTCTTCCCCCACGGGCGGGGCACGCCGCCCGCCCCTCGGCTCCGGATCACCGGAGGCCATCGGACGCTGATCCGCCGGTGAACGTCATGGGACCAGCGCACCGCGCACGCGCCGCGAACATGCGGCGCCGGTTCGCGGCAGCCGGAGCGTGCGCCCACCGCGCGGCTCCGTGCGGCCCGGTGTCATCCCGATCCGCGGACGCCGCAGACCCGTCCGCCCCGTCCGCGGCACCCCCACGCCGTCCGTCCCCCACCTACGAGCTCAGGAGAGATCCCGTCATGTCCAGCAGCATCCAGGCCGTAGCCGGCAGGCGCGACGCGGCACCCCCGTACCGGCGCGCCGACGACGGTGTACGGAAGGGAGGCGGCCCGTCATGTGCGGTCTGAGCGGGGAGATCCGCTTCGACGGCCGTCGCCCCGACCTCGGGGCCGTCGAGCGCATGGGGGACACGCTCGCCGCCCGTGGGCCCGACGGCCGGGGAATCTGGACGCGCGGCGCCGTGGCGCTGGGACATCGGCGACTGAAGATCATCGACCTGTCGGACCTCGGAGCACAGCCGATGACCGACGCCGCGGGCGAGATCACCGGCGTCTTCAACGGCTGCGTGTACAACTACCGGGAACTGCGCGAGGAACTCGGCGCTCTCGGTCACCGCTTCGCGTCGACGTCCGACACCGAGGTCGTGTTGAAGGCCTACCAGCAGTGGGGAACCGCCTGCGTCGAGCATTTCCACGGCATGTTCGCCTTCGCTCTCGTCGAGCACCGGACCGGCCGTGTGGTGCTGGCCCGTGACCGGCTCGGCATCAAACCGCTCTACCTGGCGGAGACTCCGGGCCGGCTCCGGTTCGCCTCCTCGCTGCCGGCCCTCCTCGCGGCCGGAGACGTGGACACCTCACTCGATCCGGTGGCGGTCCACCAGTACCTGAGCTGGCACGCCACGGTGGCACCGCCGCGGACCGTCCTCAACGGCGTACGCAAGCTTCCGCCCGCCACCGTGCGGGTCGTCGAGCCCGACGGCAGCCGGCACGACCACCGCTACTGGCAGCCTTCCTACACGCGCCGGGCCGAGTACGCCGACATGGGCGCGGACGAGTGGCGGGACGCGGTGCTCGAGGCGCTGCGCACGGCCGTACGCCGTCGGACGGTCTCCGACGTTCCGGTCGGAGTCCTGCTCTCAGGCGGCCTGGACTCCAGCCTGATCGTCGCCCTGCTGGCGGAGGAAGGCTCGCAGGACCTGATGACGTTCAGCGTGGGATTCGAGTCGGAGGGCGGCGAGGAGGGCGACGAGTTCCGGTACTCCGACCTGGTCGCCAGGCGGTTCGACACCGACCACCGCCGGCTGATGGTGCCCTCCGACCGGGTGTCCACGGCGCTGGACGGGGCCGTCGCGGCGATGAGCGAACCGATGATCAGCCACGACGTGGTCGCCTTCTACCTGCTGTCCGAGCAGGTGTCCAAGGACGTGAAGGTCGTGCAGAGCGGGCAGGGCGCCGACGAGGTGTTCGCCGGCTACCACTGGTACCCGCGACTGGCCGAGGTCTCCCGCGAGGAGGAGCCGGAGCGGTACGCCGAGACGTACTTCGACCGGTCGCACACCGACCTCGCCCGGGTCCTGCAGCCCCACATGCTGCCCGAGCACGACGTCTCGGGCCGCTTCGTCCGGGAGCACATGGCGGCGCCCGGGGCGCAGACCGCGCTGGACGCGGCGTTGCGGCTGGACACGCACGTCATGCTCGTCGACGACCCCGTCAAGCGGGTGGACAACATGACCATGGCGTGGGGCCTGGAGGGCCGGGTGCCGTTCCTCGACCACGAACTGGTGGAGCTGGCCGCCGCCTGCCCGCCGGAACTCAAACTGGCCGACGACGGCAAGGGCGTACTGAAGCAGGTGGGCCGCAAGATCCTGCCCCGTGAGGTCGTCGACCGTCCCAAGGGCTACTTCCCGGTGCCGGCCATCAAGCACATGGCGGGTCCCGTCCTGCAACGCGTGCGCGAGGCGCTCACGGCCCCTGAGGCACAACAGCGCGGACTGTTCCGGGAGTCGTACGTGGCCGAGCTGCTCGCGGCGCCCGACGACCACCGGACCAGGCGCGGGGCCAACGCCCTGTGGCAGGTGGCGCTGCTGGAGATATGGCTGCAGACGCACGGAATCAAGTGACCGGCGAGCCGACGGCGCGGGCCCCCCGCTCGAAGACGCCCCGGCGTGAGCCGACGGCGCGGGCCCCGCACGGGGAGGCACCCGCCCAGCCGGCCGTCGTCGCGCACCCCGGGGCAGCCGGTCCCGCCCAGGAGACCCGGATGGACGGGCGGCAGCCGGCTGCCCGGCCGGCGGACGTCAGCGACGCCACCTGTTCCGCCGCCCCGTCTCTGCTGCATCTGCCCGAGGCGGCGGGCGCGCGTGACGCCGTGACCAGGCTGCACGCGCACGGCTGCTGGTATCCCTCCGCCAACCCCGACGGCACACAGGTGGCGTTCATCTGTGACCGCTCCGGAGTTCCCCAACTGTGGGCCGGACCCGTGGACGGTGACGAGGTCAGGCTGCTGGACTCCGCCCCGGACCCGGTCACCGAGGTGTCCTGGTCGCCGGACGGCCGCTGGATCGCCTACACCACCGCGCCGGGCGGCGGCGAGCACTCCCGCGTGCTGTGCGTGCGGCCCGACGGCACCGGCCGCCGCGCCCTGGCCGGCGCCGACCCCGACAGCACCGCCTACCTGGGCTGCTGGGCGCACGACGGCTCCGCCGTCGCCGTCACCGTCGCCCCACCGGCCGCCCGCACCTCGCGAGTCGGGGCGGGACACGCCCCGGCGGACCCCGGCCCGGCCGGCGGCCACGGGTACGGCACTCGCCCGCCGGCCGACTGGGCCGACCGTGACGGTCACCCGACCCTCCTCGGCGAAGCACCGTACGACGCGCGTCTGCGCCCGGCACTGACGCGGACACAGACACAGGCGGAACTGCTGACGGGAGCGTGGACACGGCCCTGGTCCGAACCGGAGCCGACTCCGGAGCAGGAGTCGTGGCGTCGGCCGGGAGTGACGCCGGCCGAGGCCACGGCGGCGCTCACCGCGGCGCAGGCCGGGTCCGACGGTGGTCTGTCGGCCTATCTGATCGACCCCGACGGCCTGGTGTCCCCCGCTCTGCTCGCCACCGAAACGCACGCCGCCACCCTCCGCGTCTGCGATCTGAGCCGCGACGGCGGGCTCGCGCTGCTGCGCCGGGGGCCGCGCGGCCGGCGGGAGGCGGTGGTCCGGCGCACGGCCGACTCGGCGACGACGTGCACCGTGCCCGTCGCCGACGGCGATCCGTGGATCGGCCGGTTCTCCTCCGACGCGCGGACGCTGTGGCTGCGCAGCAACGCCGACCGGGAGTACGCCGCGCTGTTCGCCGTCGCTCTCGGCGCCGACGGCGGGCCGCACGGCGTGTCGGTCGTGAGCGAGCGCGAGGGCAGCGACCTCGAACTCCTGACGTTGGCGCAGGACGGTCGCACGGCCGCGCTGGCGTGGAACGCGCAGGGCGCGAGCGAACTCGAACTCGTCGAGACCTTTCCGAAAACCCGCCGGACCCCGGACGACACCGGGCCGGCGCGGCCGGTTCCCCTGCCCCACGAGGTCGTGACGCGCGTCGTGGCGGCCGGCCCGGGACGCCTGCTGCTCGCGCTGTCGGGGTCGCAACGCCGGCCGGGCGTGTGGTGGGCCCACGAGGGCGTGTCGCTCCTCCGCACCCCGTGGTCCTCCCGGGACCAGGACGCCGTCCCGCCGGGCCGCCCACCCGTACGCCCCGTCCCCCTGCGTCTCGGCGCCCGGGACGGGCTGCCCCTGAGCGGTTGGTACTACAGGGCGCCGGGCCGCGCCGCCGACGAGCCGGCCCCCTGCGTGATCCACCTGCACGGTGGCCCCGAGGAGCAGGAACGCCCGGTGTTCAACCCGCTGTACCACGAGTTGCTCGGACGTGGACTGGACGTCTTCGCGCCCGATGTCCGCGGCTCCTCGGGGCACGGCAGGTCGTTCGTGGACGCCGACCTGGGCGCCGGCCGCTTCGCCGCGCTGGACGACGTGGCGGACTGCGCGGCCCACGTGGTGGCGGCCGGCCTCGCGGACCCGACCCGGCTGGCGGTCATGGGCCGCTCCTACGGCGGCTATCTGGTGTTCGCCTCTCTCGTGTGGCACCCGGATCTGTTCCGCACCGGGGTCGCCGTGTGCGGGATGTCCGACTTCCTGACCTTCTTCGCCGGTACGGAGCCCTGGATCGCGGAGTCGGCCGCGCACAAGTACGGCCACCCCGAGCACGACCGCGAGCTGCTGCACGCCCTGTCACCGATGAGCCGGATCGACGCGCTGCGGGTTCCGCTGCTCGCCGTGCACGGTGAGCACGACACCAACGTGCCGCCGGGGGAGTCCGAGCAGTTCGTACGGGCCGCGCGTGAGCGGGGTCTGCCAGCCGAGCTCCTGACCCTGCGCGACGAGGGCCACGACTTCCTGCGCGCGGACAACCGGAGACGGTTCCGCCGGGCCGCCGCGGACTGGATGCAACGGCAACTCCGCCTCTGAGCCGTCGGACATGCCCGGACGCCTGGCGGCGGCGGCCCTTCCGGTCCCGCCGCACGCGCTCGCCGCCGACCGCCAGGAGTAGGTCGGGACAGTCGGGGAACACAGCGCGCCATGGGTCTCGGAAGGGGCGTGGCGAGCGGGCGTGACTCCGCTGATACGCCATCGTGAGCGGAAAGTACTCGAAGTCCCTTTTGTTCATCTGGTGAGGACATGCGATGGCAGCAGTGACTGAACCGATTGCTCCCGTACCTGCGGCGCGGCGGACCAGGGGACAGGTGATCGTCTCCTGGGCCACGACGACGGACCACAAGAAGATCGGGCACCTCTACCTGATCACCTCGTTCGGGTTCTTCCTGATCGGCGGTGCGCTGGCGATGGTGATGCGGGCGGAACTCGCCCGCCCCGGGCTCCAGGTGGTCTCCAGCGAGCAGTACAACCAGGCGTTCACCATGCACGGCACGATCATGCTGCTGCTGTTCGCGACCCCGACCTTCGCCGGATTCACCAACGCGATCATGCCCTTGCAGATCGGCTCGCCGGACGTGGCGTTCCCGAGGCTGAACATGCTGTCGTACTGGCTGTTCCTGTTCGGCGGGCTGATCGTGCTGGGCAGCTTCCTCACCCCGCAGGGCGCCGCCGACTTCGGCTGGACCGCGTACACCCCGCTGAGTGGTCCGATCCGGGCCGGTTACATCGGCGGCGACCTGTGGATCATGGGGCTGGCGCTGGCCGGATTCGGCACCATCCTCGGCGCGGTCAACTTCATCACCACCATCATCTGCATGCGTGCCCCCGGCATGACCATGTTCCGGATGCCGATCTTCACCTGGAACGTGCTGCTCACCTCGGTGCTGGTGCTGCTGGCGTTCCCCGTCCTGGCCGCCGCCCTGCTGGTGCTGGAGGCGGACCGCAAGTTCGGCGCGCACGTCTTCGACGCCCAGTACGGGGGCGCGCTCCTGTGGCAGCACCTGTTCTGGTTCTTCGGTCATCCGGAGGTCTACATCCTGGCGCTGCCGTTCTTCGGCGTGATCTCGGAGATCATCCCGGTCTTCGCCCGGAAGCCGATCTTCGGCTACGTGGGACTGGTGGGAGCGACGATCACCATCACCGGGCTGTCCGTCGTGGTGTGGGCCCACCACATGTTCGCCACCGGAGCGGTGCTGCTGCCCTTCTTCTCCTTCATGACCTATCTGATCGCGGTGCCGACCGGGGTGAAGTTCTTCAACTGGATCGGCACCATGTGGAGAGGCTCGCTGTCGTTCGAGCCACCGATGCTGTGGGCGGCCGGCTTCCTGGTGACGTTCCTCTTCGGCGGCCTGACCGGCGTCATCCTCGGCTCCCCGCCGCTGGACTGGCACGTGACCGACACCTACTTCGTGGTCGCGCACTTCCACTACGTGCTGTTCGGCACGATCGTCTTCGCCATGTTCGGCGGATTCAGCTTCTGGTGGCCGAAGATGACCGGCACCATGCTCGACATGCGTCTGGAGAAGATCCACTTCTGGACCCTGTTCGTCGGCTTCCACACCACGTTCCTGGTGCAGCACTGGCTCGGCGCCGAGGGCATGCCCCGCCGCTACGCCGACTACCTCGCCGCCGACGGCTTCACCGCCCTCAACACCGTCTCCTCCATCGGCGCCTTCCTGCTGGGCCTGTCGACGCTGCCCTTCCTCTACAACGTGTGGAAGACCGCCAAGTACGGCGAGCGCGTCGAGGTCGACGACCCCTGGGGCTACGGCCGTTCCCTGGAGTGGGCCACCTCCTGTCCACCGCCCCGCCACAACTTCGTGGCGCTGCCCCGCATCCGCTCGGAATCCCCCGCCTTCGAACTGCACCACCCCGAGATCCTGCAGCTGGACCAGAAGGAGGAGACCGGGCAACGCGACGCGTTCGATGCCTCCGGACACGAGAGTGACCGGTCATGACCACGGGCCTGCGGGTGCCGTAGCCGAAACGGCCCTTCGGGAAGGGGCGCCTGACCCGTTCGTCCACGGGGCAGGCGCCCTTTCCGTGTGCGTCTGAAAGCCGGGAGAGCGCCGGGAAGCTGACGTTTCCTGTACGCCGTTGCGCGAAATTGCTTGTTTCTTCATAATAAAATGCATAATGGGACGCCACTTCACAGAGAACCTGGCACACCGACTCGTGGTTTCATGAGCGCGGACGACAACGAGGGGGCGGCCGATGGCGGCACCGCAGGTCCGGTGGAGTGCGCTGCTGGAGATGCTGGCGCGCGAAGGACGGATCGAGGTGGAGGCCGCCGCGGCCGAGCTGGGGGTCTCCGCCGCCACCATCCGGCGCGACCTCGACGAGCTCGCACGCCAGCAGATGGTCACCCGCACGCACGGCGGCGCCATGGTCAACGCGATCGCCTACGACCTGCCCCTGCGGTACAAGGCCGCCCGCAACGCCCCGGAGAAGGAGCGCATCGCCCACGCCGCGGCGAGCCTGGTCAAGGCCGGAGCCGTGGTGGGCCTCAACGGCGGCACCACCACGACCGAGGTGGCCCGGGCCCTGGCCACCCGGGCCGACCTGGGATCGGGCGGCAGCGAGATCACGCTGACGATCGTCACCAACGCGCTGAACATCGCCAACGAGCTGGTCGTACGACGTCATGTGAAGCTCGTCCTGACCGGAGGCGTGGCCCGCCCGGCCTCGTACGAACTGATCGGGCCGCTCGCCACCGAACTGCTCTCGCAGATCACCCTCGACCATGTCTTCATCGGCGTGGACGCCATCGACGTGACCCGCGGGGCGACCGCCCACCACGAGGGTGAGGCCAGCATCAACCGGGCTCTGGCGCGGCGCGCCCAGCAGGTCGTCGTCGTGGCCGACAGCTCCAAACTCGCCAGGCGCGCCTTCGCCCGGATCTGCCCGGTGGAGGACATCCAGGTGCTGGTGACGGACAAGAACGCGCCCGCCGCACTCACCGACCCGTTCGCCGCGGCCGGAGTGGAGATCATCCGGGCCTAGGTCCTGTCGACACCTTCCCGTCCGCCTCGCGGGCGACGACGGGAACGTGACGACAGGACCTGGTGGAGGCACGGCGTTCAGCCCTTGACCCCGCCGGCGGTCAGGCCGCTGACCAGGTGGCGCTCCACCAGGACGAACAGGATCACCACCGGCACGATGGCGATCAGCGAGGTGGCGAAGAGGTACTGCCATCGCTCCTGGTACGCCGTGACGAAGCCGGGGATGGCCTTGGTCAGCGTCGTCCGGTCGGACGAGGAGGTGATGGTGAGCGCCACCACGTACTCGTTCCACGCCCCGATGAAGGTGTAGACCAGCGCGGTCACCACGCCGGGCAGCGCCAGCGGCAGGGTGACCCGGAACAGCGCGCCCAGCCGGCCGGCGCCGTCCATGTACGCCGCCTCCTCCAGTTCCTTGGGGATGCTCGTGAAGTAGGCGTTGAGGATCCAGATGCAGAACGGCAGGTTGAAGGCGGCGTTGACGAGGATCAGCGCCTCGCCCGTGTCGGTCAGGTCGAGGCTGACCATCTCCCGGTAGATGCCGACCAGCAGCGCGGTCGGCGCGAACATCTGGGTGACCAGAACCAGCAGCAGGAAGCCGCCACGGCCCCGGAACCGGTGGCGGGCCGTGTAGTAGGCGGCGGGCAGCCCGACGGCCAACGCCAGCAGCGTCGACATCCCGGCGACGTACAGCGAGAACCCCAGGGCACCGGAGACCGGTGGGTCCTTCAGCGACCAGACGTCGGCGAAGTTCGACCACTCCCACCGCGACGGCAGGTACGACGGCGGCGACTTCATCAGCTCCGCCGTCGGCTTCAGCGCCGTCAACAGCATCTGCAGATAGGGCGCGAGGAACACCAGCGCCACGGTCCAGCCCACCGCGGTCAGCAGTACGACGCGCAGCCCCGGCAACCGCCGGGCAGTTGAGGCCGCCATCAGCGGACCTCCTCTCGCCAGCGGACGACCCGCAGATACACCAGAACCAGCAGGAGGATGAGCGCGAAGTTCACGACGGCCATGGCGGCCGACTCACCGACGGCCTGGTTGTCGAAGGCGAGTTTGTACATGAACGTGGTCGTCGTGTCGGTGGAGAAGCCGGGTCCGCCACGGGTCATCGCCCAGATGACGGGGAAGGAGTTGAAGACGTTGATGACGTTGATGATCGCGCCGACCAGCAACGCGGGACGCAGCAGCGGCAGGGTCATCGCGACGTAGCAGCGCAGCGGGCCCGCTCCGTCCATGCGGGCGGCCTCGTACACCTCCGTCGGGATGGTCTGGAGTCCGGCGAGCACGACGAACGTGGTGAACGGCACCGAGACGAAGACGGCCACGGCCATCATCGCCGCGAACGCCTGGGCCGGATGGGCCAGCCAGTTCACCGGCGCGTCCAGCAACCCCACGTCCATGAGCACGCGGTTGACCACGCCGTAGAAGTTGTTGAGCATCCAGCGCCAGATCAGGGCCGTCATCAACACAGAGGCGGCCCAGGGCACGATCAGCGCCCAGCGCACCAGCCGCCGCCCCGGGAAGCGGGAATTGAGCAGTTGCGCGAGGCCCAGCGAGACCACGACCGTGACGGCGACCACGCCGACGACCCACACGAGCGTGCGCAGCAGCACACCCGGCAGATCCGCCTCGGCGAACAGGTCGGTGTAGTTGCGGCCGCCCGCGAAACCGAGGCTCAGCCCGGTCGAGCTGACGTCGGTCAGTGACGTACGGATCATCTCGACGACGGGCCACACGACCACGGCCAGGATCAGCACGAGCGCCGGACCGAGCCACAGCAGCGGCTCCAGCGCGCGCAGCACCCGGCGCGGGCGCGACGGACGCCGCGGTACCGCGGGGGTGCGGTCCCGGGTTCTGGCGGCGGGCACGGTGACTTCCTGCACGGCCACCCCGGTCAGCCGTTCTTCTCTGCGGTCTTCTGGATCTCGGCCAGCACCTTCTCGGGATCGCCGCTCGAGACCGCCGTGCCGATCCGCTGCTTGACGGCACCGTCGACCGCCACCCAGCGCGGGTTGTCGGTGGGCGCGAACTCGGCGTTGTCCAGCGCGTCGACGAAGGGCTTGTAGTAGGCGGCGTCCGAACTCAGGGCCTCACCTGCCGACTTGGTGACCGACAGGAACCCCTCGGTGGAGAGGAACTTGGAGGCGTTGTCCTTCTGGTACACGAAGTCGAGGAACTTGTTGACGGAGGTGCGGTTCTTGCCGCCGTCCTTCTTGAAGGCCACCAGGTAGTCCTGCACGCCCAGCGTGTGGTGCGTGCCGCCGTCCTCGCTCGGCAGCGCCGCGACGCCGTAGTCCAGCTTCTTGGCGACGGGGTCGATGAAGCCCTTGCGCATGAAGACGGCGCCGTTGATCATCCCGATCTTTCCCTGGGCGAACTGGTTGAAGACGTCCTTGCGGTTGGTCGTCTCGGGGTTCGGCTGGGTCAGACCCGCCCTGGTCAGCTTCCGCAGGTAGTCCAGCGTCCTGATGTTGGCGGGCTGGTCGATGGCCCAGTTCCCGGAGCCGTCCACCCAGCCGCCGCCGTTGTTCATCGCCCAGATGGAGAACTCCGCCTGGGCCTCCTCCGGGCCGAGCGGCAGGCCCAGCGGGATGTACTTCGCTCCGCCGCCACCGACCTTCTTGATCTTCTTGGCGTCGGCCTCCACCTCGGCCCAGCTCGACGGCGGCTGGGAGATCCCGGCCTTGGCGAAGATGTCCTTGTTGTAGAAGAACAGCCGCGCGCTGGAGATGAACGGCAGGCCGTACTGGACGTCCTTGTACTTCGCGTTGTCGGCGAAGACCGGCAGGAAGTCTCCGAGGACCTGCGGGGAGACGGCCTCCCGCGCGCTGTACACCAGGCCGTCCCGCGCGAAGTCGGAGAACTTGTTGTAGTTGAGGACGTCGGGCTGCTGTTTGGTCTGGATGTATGTCTTGACCTTGGAGTCCATCTGCTCCCAGTCGACGACCTCCAGGTTCACCTTGTAGCCGGGGTTCCTGGCCTCGAAGTCCTTGATCAGGTCTTCCCAGTAGGGCTGGGTGCCGTCGTCGTACTTCGCCGCCACGAACCTGATCGTCTTTCCGCTGGAGTCGTCGCCGCCGGCCGAACCCCCTTTGCCGCAGCCGGCGAGGACCAGGGTCAGGGTCAGAGCTGCGCAGATGCCGACAGGGTTCCGTCTCACGGGGTACCACCTTCTGTTCGTGCCACCAGCTGTCCGTGCGAGTGAATGTTCATTTGTGCTCGAAACCTGCTCTTTTCAAGCACGAAAAACCATGATGCTCAACGGATCGTGGTGGCTGTCAAGAGGTGGCCGCGTGACGAGTCGGTTACATGGGCGGACATTTCCTGACGAGAGCCCCATGGTGTCCGCACCAACAACTCGAAGGGTCCCGGCGGACGCTGATCCTGAGTCAGGAATGAGCGAAGCATGTTGACAGGTGTCGTTTGGCGCTGGAATATGAGCGCAATCAAGCAAAATATTGCATGAGATTTCATGTAGACGTCACGGCCCTGCCCGGTCCTGTCCGCAGGAGGACCCGAGTGCGCTCACATCCGTCCAGACGCGCCGCACTACTTGCCGCAGCTCTGACTCTGACGCTCCTCTCACCCGTCACCGAACTCACCACGTCACCCGCCCTGGCGGACACGGCCGCCACCCCCGCGACGGCCGCCACGCCGAGAGTGACCCGAACCGCCGACGCGGTCACCGTGTCCGTACCGGCCACCCGGTCCGCGCCCGGCTACCGCGTCGAGGTGGCCACCGACGAACTGGCCCTCGACACCGAACGCACCGGCACCACCCTGCTCGCCACCGCCGGCGGTGACACCGGAGCCCTGAGGTTCCGCTCCGCCGGCGCCTGGCAGCACGCCACCCAGGTCACCGACTGGTCCTGGAAGAGCGGTGTCCTCACGCTCACCGCCGACACGACGCTCGACGGCGCCACCGTCACAGCCCGCCTCACCCCCGAAGCGGACCGCTACCAGCTGGACTGGGACGTCGAGGGCGGCAGCCCCGACCGACTCGGCCTCGCCTACGACCTGTCGTCGGCCGGCCACTGGTACGGCCACGGCGAGGCGGAGACCCCGCAGGGCGGTCCCGGCACCGACCAGCCCTGGCCGCTCGACGCCGGTGAGGTCGACCACGAGACCTTCGGCCCGGCGTCGTACCACATGATCGATCCGTTCTGGTACACCTCGAAGTCGACGGGGCTGCGCGTCGACACCGGGAACGTCCTGGACGTGGCGCTCAACAAGGGCAAGGACGGTCTCGGCAGCTTCGTCGTCGAGTCGCCCGACACCTACAAGGCCACCGTGTTCGTCGAGTCGACCCCGCTGGAGGTCTACCGCGACTACATCGGCATCGTCGGCAAGCCCACCAAGTCCGACGCCCCGTACGAGCAGTACGCCAAGCCGTTGTGGAACTCCTGGGCGCAGTTCTACACCAAGGTCGACCAGGAGAAGCTGCTCGACTACGCCACCGACCTCCACGACAACGGCCTGGACGGGCACACCATCCAGCTCGACGACAAGTGGGAGTCGAACTACGGCAATCTGACCTGGGATCCCAAGACCTTCCCCGATCCCAAGGGACTCTCCAAGAAGATCCACGACATGGGGTTCGACTTCGGCGTCTGGGTCACCCTGTGGATCAACCTGGACTCCGCCAACTACCAGTACGCGGTCGACCACGGCTATCTGCTCATGGACGCCGAGGACAAGACCAAGCCGTGCGACGTGACCTGGTGGAACGGCGAGGCGGGGATCATCGACCTGGCCAACCCCGAGGCCAAGGCCTGGTACGAGGGCAACCTCAAGTCCCTGATGGACACGTACGACATCGACGGGCTGAAGTTCGACACCCGCTTCTTCGACGAGAGGTGCGCGCCGCGCGAGGGCTCGCAGGTCACGGACTACCAGAAGCTCGGAACGCAGCTCGCCGACGAGTTCGACCTCCAGGGTGCCGGTATCCGGGTGCACTGGAACAAGACGGCCCACGAGGCCGGCTTCGTCACCCGCCAGGTCGACAAGGGCACCGGCTGGGACTCCCTGCGCGCCTCCGCCTCCCAGAACCTGGCCATCTCCACCATCGGCTATCCGTTCGTCGAGTCCGACATGATCGGCGGCTCCGGCGGCCAGCCCGCGCCGTCGAAGAACGTGCTCGTGCGGTGGGCGCAGTCCGCCTCGCTGATGCCGCTGATGTACGCCTCGACCTCTCCCGTGGACACCAACGACACCACCACCGGGCAGAAGGTGGACTACGACCAGGAGACGGTCGACCTCTACCGGCAGGCGATCAGGACGCACGAGAAGCTCGCCCCGTACATCTGGGACCAGGTGCAGAGCACCCTGAAGACCGGCGATCCGATCATGCGGCCGCTGTTCTTCGACTTCCCGAAGGACAAGCCGAGTTACACGGTCGCCGACGAGTGGATGCTCGGCCCGGCCGTGCTCGCCGCGCCGAAGCTGAGCACCGGCGCCACCCGCTCCGTCCATCTGCCGCCGGGCACCTGGTACGACGTGAACCAGGGCACGGTCATCCGCGGCCCGAAGACCCTCAAGGGGTACGCGGCACCGCTCGGCGTCACCCCGGCCTTCGTCAACCTCAAGGCCAAGGGCGCGGACAAGGCCATCAAGGCGCTCAAGCGTGACGACGCTCCGGCCGCCGCCGTCCTGATCACTCCGGACGCCCCGGCCACCGACGCCGGCAAGCCGTTCCAGGTGACCACCGACGTGACCAACTGGAGCACCGGGACCATCAAGAGCGTCAAGGCGGCCCTTGACCTGCCCGACGGCTGGAGCGCCAAGTCGGCCGGTCCGACCACCGCGAGTTCCCTCAAGAACGGCGCCACCCTCACCACCACCTGGACGGTGACCCCGGCCGAGGACGCCCGTTGGGGCAGCCATGACCTCACCGGCACCGCCACCTACACCGGGTCCAAGGGCTCGACGAAGGTGTCCGACACCGTGCAGGCGCAGGTGAAGGCCGCGCCGGGCAGTGTGCAGGCGCCGTACCTGACGACCGACACCACCTCCGAAGACCCTCAATACGCCCAGGCCGGTGACCAGTTCGCCATCTGGGCGGGCGGCCAGGACCTGTCCGGCTGGAAGGACGAGAAGGGCGTCATCTACCGCGACGACGCGGCCGGCGAGAAGTCGACCGTGCAGGCCCGGTTGGTCTCCCAGAACAGCGCCTCACCGGTCGGCAAGGCGGGCGTCGCCCTCGCCAACGACCTGACCGCACCCGAGAAGGGCGGTTACGCGGTGCTGGTCATGACCCAGAGCTACGGCCTGGAGTTCATGACCGACAGCGACGGCGACGGGAAGCTCGACACCTGGGCGGGCGGCAATGCCACCTATCACCCGGCGTACCTCAAGCTGACCAGGGACGGCGCCACCTACACGGCGTACGCCAGCAAGGACGGCCAGACCTGGTCGCAGGTCGGCACCGCCCAGGTGCCGTCGGCCGCCGGCACCGAGGACGCCGGGATGGTCGCCAGCGCGGCCAACGTCAACTACCCCGGCGAGAACATCGAAGCCGTCTTCAGCGGATTCACCGTCACCTCCTGACACGCCGGTATCACCAGCCCCCCGGTTTCCCGGCAGGCCTCCCCTCCCCCTGGGGGCCTGCCGGGACCATCCCCGCGCCCCGGCATGCCTCCCTCCCCTGGAGGTTCCGCCCGGGACCACTCCCCGCACCTCCGTGAGAGAGGGAACCCAGCCCCATGGCACGTACGTCCTCACTCGCCGCCGGCTTCGTCGCCGGCGTCGTCGTGGCCGCGAGCACCACCGCGATCGCCGTCACCGGTACGGCGACCTCCAGCACCGGCCTCAGTTCCAAGGCCACCACCACCTGGCTGACCGTCAAGGTCGCCGACGCCATGGGCACCAGGGACACCATCACCTGGGTCCCCACCGGCTCCTTCGCCGGCTCCGCGGAAGAACGGGTCCCGCGCTACCCGATGACCCCCATCCAGGGCAAGGACACCAAGGAGCTGAAGCTCTCCGCCGTCCGCAACGAGCAGGTCTCGGCGCAGCTGGCGATCGCCTCCGGCAAGAACCTGGACGACGTCAGCGCCGTGGTCGGCGACCTCACCGGGCCCGGTGGCGCGAAGCTGTCCGGTGCCGGCACCCAGGTCCGGTTCGTCAAGTACGTACCCGTGCAGCGTTCCAAGAGCGAGGTCGACTGGTCCGCCACCATCGACCAGGTCAGCTCCGGCAAGGAGGTGTCCGGCGACCGCAACCCCGATGTGGTCGGCGACCCGCTGGAGGAGGGGGCCTCGGTGGACGTACCCGCGTACGCCGCGCAGCCGCTGTGGTTCACCTTCCACATCCCCAAGGCGGCCAAGCCCGGCACCTACACCGGCACGGTGAAGGTCAAAGCCGACGGCCGCACCCAGAGCACGTACCCGCTGACCATCGAGGTCGCCGACGCGAGCGTGCCCGACCCGAAGGACTACCGCTTCTTCCTCGACGTGTGGGCGCAGCCGGAGACGATCGCCAAGAACCACGGCGTCAAGCTCTGGTCCGACGAGCACTGGAAGCTGATCGACACGTACGACCGCGACCTGGCCTCGCACGGCCAGAAGGTCATCAACACCACCATCGTCGACAACCCGTGGCACCACCAGTGGTCGCTCGGCACCCGGGAGTCGCAGACCGCCACGCCGTACACCAGCATGGTGGGCTGGACCTGGAACGGAAAGACGTTCTCCTTCGACTTCAGCCGCTGGGACAAGTACGTCCAGGCCGCCAGACGCGCCGGTCTCGGGCCCGACATCGGCGCTTTCTCCATGCTGGCCTTCCAGGACCAGGAGCACCTCACCTACACCGACACCAGCACCGGCAAGACCATCTACGAGAACGTCGATCTGGGCGGCGACCGCTGGCGTCAGGCGTGGGGAGCGTTCCTTCCGGCCTTCGAGAAGCACCTGAAGGCGAAGGGCTGGCTGAACAACACCTGGCTGTCCTTCGACGAGCGGCCCATCGACACCATGACGGTCGTCAAGAACTTCGTCCACGAGGTCGCGCCGGCCTTCGACGACCGCATCTCCGTGGCAGGTTCGATCAACACCGAAGGCGTCGCGTCCAACCTGTCCGTCGACTGGGGCGGCATCGACGCGATGACGAAGGAGAAGGTGGAGGAACGGCGCAAGGCCGGCCAGATCACGACCTTCTACGTGTACGGCTCGCCCGCCCACCCCAACACGCTGTCCTACTCGCCCGCCGTCGAGTCGCGGATGCTGCCCTGGATCTCCGCCCAGCGGAATCTGGACGGTTTCCTGCGCTGGTCGTACAACAGCTGGACCAGTGATCCCTTCAAGCAGCCGGTGCACATCTTCACGCAGGGCGACGAGTACCTGGTCTATCCGGGCACGGACGGCCCGATGTCCAGCATCCGCTGGGAGCAGCTGAAGGAGGGCGTCGAGGACTACGAACTCATCGCCCAGCTGCGGAAGAAGGACGGCGGCGCCGACAGCGGCGCCCTGACCGACGCTCTCACCACCGCGACCCGGAACCTCGACGGCCGGACGAAGGACGTCAACGACATCGAGACCGCGCGTGCGGCAGTCGTGAAGGGGCTGACGTCATGAAAGGCAGGTGGAGATCACTGCTGCTTGCCGGAGCGCTGACTGCCATGTCCCTGACCGGCGCGGGTGTCGTGACACCGGCCCAGGCGGAGCAGCAGACCCCGGCGCGGCACACCGTCACCTACGACCAGTACTCCGTGCGGGTCGACGGCAAGCCCCTGTACATCTGGGGCGCCGAGCTCCACTACTTCCGACTGCCCAGCCCCGACGCGTGGCGCGACGTCCTGCAGAAGATCAAGGCGGGCGGGTTCAACGCGGTCTCGCTCTACTTCGACTGGGGCTACCACACGGCCAAGCCGGGCTCGTACGACTTCACCGGCATCCGCGACGTGGAGCGGCTGCTCGACGAGGCCGAGCGCGCCGGCCTGTATGTGATCGGCCGCCCGGGCCCGTACATCAACGCGGAGGTCTCCGGCGGCGGCATGCCCGCCTGGCGGTCGACCCAGGCCGGTGTGAACCGCACCTCCGAGCCGGAGTACATGAAGGCGGCCCGGGAGTGGATGAGCCGGATCAACCCGATCATCGCGCGTCACCAACTCACCCGTGGCACCGGTTCGGTGATCCTGTACCAGATCGAGAACGAGTACCAGGGCGGTCGCCACGACGCCGACTACATGCAGACCCTCATCGACTGGGCGAAGGAGGACGGCATCGATGTGCCCACCTTCGTCAACGACGGCGGCGCCAACCAGAACTGGGTCAGCGGCAAGGGCGCCCCGGACATCTACGGCTTCGACGCCTACCCGCAGGGCTTCGACTGCAAGGACCCCGACACCTGGAAGAACCTCCCCGACTATTCGTACGTCAACGAGTGGAAGCCCGAGTCCCCGCTGATCATCCCGGAGGCACAGGGCGGCGCCTTCGACCCCTGGGGCGGCACCGGATACCAGGACTGCGCGAAGCTCACCGGCACCGACTTCACCCGGGTGTTCAGCAAGATGAACATCGCCGCCGGAGTGAGCGGCCAGTCCTTCTACATGACGTACGGCGGCACCAACTGGGGCTGGCTCGCCGACCCCAACGCGGTCTACACGTCGTACGACTACGGGGCCCCGATCAACGAGTCCCGCCAACTGACGGACAAGTACCAGGAGTTCAAGCGCCTCGGGTACATGGTCAACTCCGTCACCTCGCTGGCGCGCACCGACAAGGCCGAGGCCCCCACCCCGACCGACGACGCCCTGCGCATCGACCGTCGCGTCAACCCCGACGACGGCACCCAGTTCTTCACCGTGCGGCACGCCGACACCCGCGTGAAGGACAGGGACGAGACCACCCTGTCGCTGAAGGGCGCGGACGGCGACTACCGGCGCGTACCCCAGCAGGGAACGATCACGGTCGACGGCCGGGACGCCAAACTCCTCGTCGCGGGCTACGACCTGGGCGAGAAGCAGCGGCTCGTCTACTCCACCTCGGAGATCATGACGCACGCCCGGATCGGCGACCGGGACGTGGCGCTGCTGTACGGGCGTGCGGGCGAGGCCGGCGAGACCGTGCTGCGGTACGCCGAGCGCCCCGAGGTCAAGGTCTTCGACGGCGATGTCACCACCACCTGGGACGCCGAACGCGGCGACCTGCGCCTGAACTACACCCACAAGGGCCTGGCCCGCGTACGGGTGAACGGCATGGAACTGCTGATCGCCGACACCGCGGAGACCGCCCACTGGTGGCGCCAGGACACCGCCGCGGGCCCGGTCCTCGTACGAGGACCGTCCCTGGTCCGTACGGCCGAACAGGCGGACGGCACCCTGAAACTGACCGGTGACTCCACCAAGGCCGCGAAGATCGAGGTCATCGCGGACGCCAAGAAGGTGACCTGGAACGGCCGCGAGGTCGCCGTCACCCGGGCGCCGCTCCCGGTCCAACTGCCCAAGCTGACGACGTGGAAGTACAAGGAGGAGGCCCCGGAGTCCGCTCCCGGCTTCGACGACTCCACCTGGACCACCGCCGACCACCTCACCGCCAACAACGCGGCGCTGGCCGGGTCGCTGCCGGTCCTCGCGATGGACGAGTACGGCTTCCACCACGGCAACGTCTGGTACCGCGGCCGGTTCAGGACCACCGGTGCCGCGACCGCGCTCGCACTCGACGCCAAAACCGGTAACACCGGCCAGTACGCGGTCTGGCTCAACGGCCGCTACCTCGGCAGCTCCGGCGACGGTGCGCACACCTTGGACATCCCGGCGGGCACGCTGAAGGCCGGTGGCGACAACGTCCTCTCCGTCCTCGTGGAGAACGCGGGCCACAACGAGGAATGGGGCCACGACTACTCCAAGGAGCCACGCGGTCTGCTCAGTGCCGAGGTGATCGGCGGGGCCTCCACCCTCACCTGGAAGATCCAGGGCAACCGGGGCGGCGAGGACCCGGTGGACACCGCACGGGGCCCTTACAACAACGGCGGGCTGTACGGGGAGCGGGCCGGCTGGTCGCTGCCGGGCTTCCCCGACGGCGGCTGGAAGAGCACCACCCTCTCCGGGCAGGCAGCCAAGACCGAGCCCGGCGTGCGCTGGTACCGCACCTCCGCCCGGCTCGACCTGCCGCAGGGCCAGGACAACGCGCTCGCGCTGGATCTCGCCGAACCCGCGGGCGGCAGCACCGGCTATCGCGCCGAGATCTTCGTCAACGGCTGGCTGATCGGCCGCTACCTGCCGGACACCGGACCACAGACACGGTTCGTCATTCCCAAGGGCCTCCTGCGTGAGCAGGGCAGCAACACCATCGCCCTGGCCGTGTGGTCCACCAAGGCCGGCGCGGGCCCGGGCTCGGCCAAGCTCGTCGACCTCGGCGCCTCGGCGGGCGGGATCAGGGTCGGTACGGTGGCCGCGCCCTCGTACGACGCCAAGACCTACGCCCTGCCGGCCGCGGGCGCCCGGGTCACCGTCGACGCCGAGCCGTTCCTGGCCACCGGCACCGCGACCAAGGTCCCCGTCACCCTCAGCGTGCCGAAGGACGCGCCGACCGCCCGGAACGTCGCCCTGGCGCTGAAGGTCCCGGACGGCTGGACCGCGACCACCGACGACACCACCCGTTTCGGCCAGGTCCGTCCCGGCGACACCGTGACCGCGGACTACACCGTCACCCCGCCGGGTGACCCGGTCCACTACGCCGTCCTGTCCGCGACCGCCAAGCTCACCCAGCCCGGTCGTCCGGGCACCGTCACCGGTGTACGCGCCGTACAGGTGCCACCGGCCGCGCTGTCCGCCGACGCCTATGTGAGCGACCTGACCCTGGTCAAGGCGGTCAACGGCTGGGGGCCGGTGGAGAAGGACTCCTCCAACGGGGAGGACGCGGCGGGTGACGGTCGTCCCCTGAGTATCGGCGGCACCACGTACACCAAGGGCCTCGGCGTGCACGCGAACAGCCAGGTCCGGGTCTATCTCGGCGGTGGCTGCACCCGCTTCACCGCGACCGCCGGGGTGGACGACGAGGTCGGCGACGGCGGCAGTGTCACCTTCCAGGTGATCGCCGACGGCCGCTCGCTCACCACAACCCCGGTCGTGCGCGGCTCCGACGGCGGCACCGACATCGACGTGGAAGTGACCGAGGCCCGTTGGCTGGACCTGCTCGTCGACGGTGCCGGCGATGTCTCCTCGGATCACGCCGACTGGGCCGACGCCAAGCTGACCTGCGGCGGCGGTGCCTGATGCCCGGTCTGAGACGAACCGTCCGTGGCGGCTCGGCGGCGCTGGTGCTGGCCGCCCCGCTGCTCGGCACGGCGCCGGCCGCCGCCGACTCCGGGGGGCCGGTCACCGTCACGACACCCGCCTACGAACTGCGCGTCGCCACGGACCGGTTGACCGTCACCACGGTGCGGGCGGGCCGGACCGTGCTGGCCACCGCGCCCGCGGCGTTCCGGTTCCGGATCGGCTCCGACTGGCACATCGTCGGGGAGGTCACCGGCAGCACCCGTGACGGCAACACCCTGCGCGTCACCGCCGCCACCGACCTGCCGGGCGTCACCGTCGATCTGCGGATCACCCTGCGCTCCGACCGGTACGACATGAACTGGTCCCTGTCGGGCGGACAGGCCGACGCGCTCAGCACGGCGTACGACCTGAGCAGCGCCGGGCACTGGTACGGGCACGGCGAGAACAGCGACCAGACGGTCCAGCCGTGGCCGCTGGACTCCGGGCAGGTGGTGGACACCGGGTTCGGTCCGGCGTCGTACCAGGTGGTGTCCCCCTTCTGGTACACCTCCAGCGCCACCGGACTGTGGGCGGACACGAACGACCCGATGGACGTGCGGATCAACTCCGGCGGCAACGGGCTCGGCGAGTTCACCGTCACCGGTGAACGCCCCTCCGCCTCCACGGTGTTCGTCGAGGACACCCCCGCCGAGGTGTACCGGGACCACATCGCGCTGGTCGGCAAACCCGAACGCTCCGACACCCCCTACGAGCAGTACGCCACCCCGCTCTGGAACTCCTGGGCGCAGCTCTACGGCGAACAGACCCAGGCGAACGTCCTCGCCTGGGCCCGTGCGCTGGCCGCCGCCGGGCTCGGCGGGCACGCGGTGCAGATCGAGGAGAGCGTGATCGCCTCCGACTTCGGCGAACGCTTCCCCGATCTGCCCGCCCTGTCCAGGCAGCTCGGCCGCCTCGGCTTCGACCTCGGCATGTGGACGGGCCTGTACATGCCCGAGACCGCCGCCAACTTCTCCGAAGCCGTCGACAACGGGTATCTGCTGAAGGACCCGTCCGACCCGTCCAAGCCGTGCCTGTTCACCTGGTGGAACGGCCGCCAGACCGGGCTGGTCGACCTGGCGAACCCGGCAGCCCGGCAGTGGTACACCGACGATCTCAAGGCTCAGACGGGCGAGTTGGGGGTGGCCGGCTTCAAGTTCGACACCGCCTTCTTCGACGACCGGTGCGCCCCTTATCCGGGGGCCACCCGCGCCGACTACGTGAAGTACGGCACCGAACTGGCCGACGAGTTCGACCAGCAGGGGGCGGGGTTGCGGGTCGCGTGGAACGCCGCGCAGGCCAAGGGCTTCGCCACCCGCACGGCCGACAAACCGACCACCTTCGCGGGGCTGCGTGCCGCGGTCTCGGCCAACCTGGCGGTCTCCACGATCGGTTACCCGTTCGTGGAGACCGACATGATCGGCGGCTCGCTCGGCTACCCGCCACCCACCAAGCAGGTCCTGGCCCGCTGGGCACAGGCGGCGTCCCTGATGCCGCTGATGTACGCCTCTACCTCACCCACCGGCGTACGGGACGCGACGACCGGCGAGTGGGTCGGTTACGACCGCGAGACGGTCGACCTCTACCGGCAGGCGATCAAGACGCACGAGAAGCTCGCTCCCTACATCTGGGACCAGGTGCAGAGCATCCTGAAGACCGGCGATCCGATCATGCGGCCGCTGTTCTTCGACTTCCCGAAGGACGAGGCCAGTTACACGGTCGCCGACGAGTGGATGCTCGGCCCGGCCGTGCTGGCCGCGCCGAAACTCGACGAAGGCACCACCCGGGACGTCTTCCTGCCCACCGGAACGTGGCGTGACGTCATCAACCGCAAGGTCGTCCGCGGCCCCGTGACGCTCAAGGCGTACGCGGCGCCGCTCGGAGTGACGCCGGCGTTCGTGAACCTCAAGGCCGAGGGCGCCACCAAGGCGTACGAGGCGCTCGCGCGCACCGGCGCGGAACAGTAAGGGGCGTCAGATGCATGGGATACGCGGCAGGCTCGCGGCGTTGCTCCTGGCGGTCTCGGCCGTCGTGGCCGGGACGGTGGCACCCGCCGAGGCCGGTCAGCAAGGCGACGGGCGCGGCTGGACCGGGACCTGGGCGACGGCGGCCAGCGAGCACTACGAGGTCTCGGGGATGTCCGAGGTGACGGTACGGATGCCGGTGCACACCAGCGTCGGCGGCTCGTCCGTACGCATCCGGCTGACCAACGCCTACGCCACCGACCCGGTGGCGATCGGACACGCGACCGTGGGCCTGCACGACGGGGGTTCCGCCGTGGCGCGCCCGTACGACCTGCGATTCGGCGGGAAGCGCGCGGTCACCATCCCGGCGGGCGGCCAGGCGGTGAGCGATCCGGTCGGACTCGCCGTGCCGGCCCTGACCGACCTGGTCGTCAGTCTCCATCTGCCCGGCCAGGTCACACACATCACCGATCACTGGTGGGCGCAGCAGACCGTGTACTGGACGGACTACGGTGCGGGCGACCACGCCGCCGACACCTCCGGCGACGCCTACACCTGGACCACCACGAGCTGGCCGTTCCTCAGCGGCGTCGACGTGACCGCGCCGAGGACCGGGTCGGTGGTGGCGCTCGGCGACTCGATCACCGACGGGTCGTACTCGACGGCCGACACCAACCAGCGCTGGCCCGATCTGCTGTCGGCCCGGCTGAACGCCTGTCTGCCCGGCGCCGGAGTGCTCAACGCGGGCATCACCAGCAACCGGATCACCGCCGGGACCGCGACGAATCCCTCGGCGCTCGACCGGCTCGACCGGGATGTGCTCTCCCAGCCGGGCGCCAGGACCCTGATCCTCTTCGAGGGGATCAACGATCTCGGCGGGGCGAGTGCCGAGCAGATCATCGCCGGGATGACGGAGATCGCCGACCGGGCGCACCGGCGCGGCATGCGGGTCGTCGGCGCCACCATCACCCCGTACAAGGACTTCACCTGGGGTGGCTGGAGCGAGGAGACGGAGGGGCGGCGGCAGCAGGTCAACGCGTTCGTCCGGGCCTCCGGCAGGGTCTTCGACGACTACGCCGACTTCGACCGGGCGGTCCGGGACCCGGCGGATCCGCGGCGGCTGGGCGCGGCGTACGACTCCGGTGACCATCTGCATCCCAATGACGCCGGGATGAAGGCATTCGCCGACTCCATCGACCTGATGTCGCTCGGCCTCGGCCGCGGCTGTTCCTGAGGAGGAACCGTGTCCAGACGGCTTGAACACCTGCTGGGGCACCGACGATTCGCGGTCCTTGCCACGGCGTTGGCCGCCACGGTGGCAGCCCTGCTTCCGGTGGCGCCGGCCGCTGCCGAGACCGCGCAGCCGGGTTGGACGGGGACGTGGGCGACCGCCCAGCACGCCGCGTACGACCCGGGTACCTCGGAGGTGACGGTTCGGATACCGGTGCGGGTGAGCGCCGGCGGGTCGAGCGTGCGCATCCGCCTGACCAACGACTTCACCACCGAGCCGGTGACGATCGGACACGCGACCGTCGGACTTCGGGATGGTGGTTCCGCCGTCTCGAAGCCGCAGAAGCTGCGGTTCGGCGGGAAGAGCGGGGTGACGATCGCGGCCGGCGAGCAGAGGGCCAGCGATCAGGTCCGGCTCACCGTGCCCGCCCGCAGCGATGTGGTCATCAGCCTGTACTTCCCCGGCCGGCTCACCCACATCAGCCAGCACTGGATGGGCCTCCAGACGGTCTACTGGACGCCCGACGGCGGCGGCGACCACGCCGCGGACGCCGACGGCGACGCCTTCACGAAGACCGACTCCACCTTCCCGTTCCTGACCGGTGTCGACGTACGGGGCGGCAACGCGGCGGGCGCCGTGGTGGCGCTCGGCGACTCCATCACCGACGGCGCGGCCTCCACCTCGAACGCCAACCGGCGCTGGCCCGACTATCTCGCCGGGCGGCTG
Organism: Streptomyces sp. NBC_00289; assembly: GCF_041435115.1. Taxonomy (NCBI): domain Bacteria; kingdom Bacillati; phylum Actinomycetota; class Actinomycetes; order Kitasatosporales; family Streptomycetaceae; genus Streptomyces; species Streptomyces sp. NBC_00289. Next base: position 8,546,931 of record NZ_CP108046.1, read on the forward strand.
TCGGCCTGTTCGTCCGCCGCCGGAGTGCTGAACGAGGGCATCAGCGGCAACCGGATCACGGCCGGCGTGGACGGCAACCCGTCGGCGCTGGACCGGCTGGAGCGCGATGTGCTGTCACAGCCGGGCGCCCGGACGGTGGTCCTGTTCGAGGGCGTCAACGACCTCAGCTGGGGCGGCGCCACCGGTGATCAGGTGATCGACGGCATGAAGGAGATCGTGCGCCGCGCCCACGAACGCGGGCTGCGTGTGATCGGCGCGACGGTCGTGCCGTATCGCGGCTGGGGCGACTGGTGGACCGAGGCCAAGGAGACCGACCGGCAGAAGGTCAACACGTTCGTCCGCGACGGCGGAGTCTTCGACGGCTACGCCGACTTCGACAAGGCCGTACGGGACCCGGACGACCCCACCCGCTACGGCGCCGCGTTCGACTCCGGTGACCATCTGCACCCCAACGACGTCGGGATGAAGGCCTTCGCCGACGCCGTCGACCTCACCACCCTCGGGGCGGGCCGCGGCTGCCCGTCGGCCCGCGTCCGGATCACCCCGTACCGGCCGACCCTGCGGGCCGGCGGCGACGGCACGGAGATCACGTCGACCGTCACCAACACGGGCACCAGAGCGGTCACCGAGGTCAGCACGCGTCTCGATCTCCCCGACGGCTGGTCCGCCGAACCGGCCGGCAGCACGCGGGTACGCTCCCTCGCCCCGGGCGACAGCGCCAAGGTCACCTGGACGGTGACGCCGACGGCCGACGCGATCTGGGGCACCCACGAGATCGGCGTACGCACCTCCTTCGTCCAGGACGGCCGGACACGGCACGACTCCGACAGCGTGGACGCCACGGTGACCCCCGCTCCGTCCGAGGTGCGGGCGCCGTGTCTGACGACCGCCACCACGACGGAGAAGGCCCAATATGCCCAGAACGGCGACCAGTTCGCCATTTGGGCGGGCGGCCAGGACCTGTCCGGCTGGAAGGACGAGAAGGCGGCGGTCTACCTCGCCGACGCCGCGCCGTCGTCCGGCTCCGTGACCGCCCGGGTCGTCGGTCAGACCGGCAGCGGCCCGTCCGCCAAGGCGGGGATCGCCGTGGCCAACGACCTCACCTCGCCTCAGGCGGGCGGCTACGCGGTGCTCACCATGTCCGCGCAGTACGGCCTGGAGTTCATGACCGACAGCGACGGTGACGGGAAGCTCGACACCTGGGCCGGGGGCGGCAGTTCGTACCACCCCGCCTGGCTGAAGATCGTCCGCGACGGCACCGCCTACACGGCGTACGCCAGTTCCGACGGCACCGCCTGGCAGCAGGTCGCCACCGCCACCGTTCCCTCCGCGAGCGGCACCGGGGACGCAGGTCTGGTCGCGAGCGCGGTCAACCTCAACTACCCCGGCCAGATCACGACCGCACTTTTCGACTCCTTCTCCACCCAAGAGTGAGAGGCATGTTGATGCCCGTCGACCGCAGACACTTCATGACCACCGCTGCCGCCCTCGGTGGCGCGGTGCTGCTCGCCCCGCCCGGCACCGCCCAGGCGCTCACCTCGGGTGCCACGTCCGGAGCCCCGGGCATTCCCGACTACCAGGCCACCAAGGCATCCCTCGACACCCACCCGGTGCCGCGCTGGTACAAGGACGCCAAGTTCGGCATCTTCGTCCACTGGGGCGTCTACTCGGTGATCGGCGGCGCGACGCCGAGAAGCGCCTCCGAGTGGTACCTGTGGTACCAGAGCACCAAGGACACCGCCGAGTGGAAGTACCACCGCGAGACCTACGGCGAGGACGTCACCTACGACGACCTCATCCCGCGGTTCAAGGCCGAGAAGTACGACCCCGACGCCTGGGTGCGGCTGTTCGAGCAGGCGGGCGCCGAGTACTTCGCACTGACCAGCAAGCACCACGACGGATTCGCCCTGTTTCCCAGCAAGGTGACGGACCGCCACTCCGTCGCGTACGGCCCGAAGCGTGACCTCGTCGGCGAGCTGATGACGGCGGCGCGCAGACGCGGCACCGTGCGGCCCGGCCTTTACTACTCGCTCGGCGAGTACTTCAACCCGGCGATCGGCCGGCCGATGCGCAACTTCTACACCGACAAGGAGATCCCGATGACCGGCTACAAGCCGGTCAAGGACTACGTCGGTGACTACGAACTCCAGCAGCTGTACGAGATCATCGACCGCTACGACCCGGAACTGCTGTGGGCGGACGGACAGTGGTTCCGGCCCACGGACAACCCTCCGTGGCGCAGTGAGGAACCCATGGCCCACTACTACAACCGGGCCAAGAACCGTAAGCACCCCAAGGGTGTGGTGATCAACGACCGGTTCGACACCCACTTCGACTTCGCCACGTACGAGCAGCGCACCAACCCCACGATGGACCCGCAGAAGTGGGAGTGCTGCATGACCATGGGCTACTCCTGGGGCTACAACAAGCACGAGCCGGACGAGGACTACAAGACCTCGGAGTTCCTGATCCACCTGCTCGCCGACGTGGTCAGCAAGAACGGCAACCTGCTGCTCAACATCGGCCCCAGGCCGGACGGCACGATCCCCGCCATCATGCAGGAGCGGCTGCGGGACATCGGCGCCTGGCTGAAGGTCAACGGCCCGGCGATCTACGGTTCGACGCCCTGGGTGCGGGCCGAGGAGGAGGGCAGCCCGCTCGGCATCCGGTACACCGTCTCCCCGGGCACGTTCAACATCATCGTGCTGGGCAGACCCGACGGAACCCTCTCGGTGCCCGGCGACATCCCCGTCGGCGCCACCTCACGCATACGACTGCTCGGCACCGGCGGCAACCTGCGGTGGACCCGCCGTGACGGAAGGATCGACATCACCGTGCCGTCCACCCTGCCGAGCGACATCGCCAACGTCTTCACCGTCGAATGGGCCAGGTGATCCGCATGGGAATCCGCAACGACACCAGGTTCGACACCCTCGGACCCACGCTCACCGTCACCACGGAGCCGGCCGAGCCCGCCGCCGGCGACACGGTGACCGCCACCGCGGTCCTCACCAACGACTGCCCCTTCCCGCTCCGCAACACCGTGCTCCACCTGATCGACCCCGGCGCCGTCACGGCGGCGAAGACCATCCCGCTGGGCGACCTGCGGCGTGGCGCGAAAATCACCCGGCGCTGGCGGACGGCGGTCCCCGCAGACGTGGCCGGGAACGTGGCGTTCACCGCGCACGCACTGTTCGACGTCGACGGACACAGCGCCGACTGCGTCCGGTCCGCCAGGACGTTCACCCTCCCCTACGAGGCCAACGGCGTGCGCGCCCCGTACACGACGTACGCCACCACCGACGACGCCGAGTACGGCCAGTACGGCACCCAGTTGGTGATCTGGGCGGGCGGCCGTGACCTGTCGGGCGGCACCGACGAGAAGGGCGTCATCCGCCTCCCGGGCACCGTCTCCGACGCCGGCGTGGTGCAGGCCAAGGCCGTCAGCCTGACCGGCAGCGACAACCCCACCGCCAAATCGGGGATCGCCATCGCCAACGACCTGACGGCGCCCGAGAAGGGCGGCTACGCGGTGCTGACCATGTCGGCGCGGTACGGCCTGGAGTTCATGGCCGACAGCGACGGCGACGGACACCTCGACACCTGGGCCGGCGGCGGCGTCTCCTACCACCCCGTCTGGCTGCGGCTGGTCCGTTCCGGCACCACCTGCACCGCGTACGCCACCGGCAACGGGCTCACGTGGGACGAGATCGGCAGCGCGACCGTGCCCTCGGCGAGCGGCACCGGGGACGCCGGTCTCATCGCGAGCGCCGTCAACCTCAACTATCCCGGTACGACGGTCCAGGCGGTCTTCGACCACTTCACGGTCGAGGCGACATGAGCGGTGACCGGGCAACGAGCCCGTACCCGCCCGAGCCGACGTACCCGAGCCGGACCCGGCCCCGCGCGGCGTCGCGATGACGGTCGCCCGACACCTGTGAAAGGACGTACATGCACGACAACCACCACCTCACCCGCAGACGTGTGCTGACCGGTATGGCCGCTCTCGGCGGCGCGGTGCTCCCGGCCTGGCCGCAGAGCGCCCTGGCCGCCACCGCCGGGTCGCGCGACACCTCACCGGCCGCCGCCGCGCTGCGCCGGATCGTGCCCGCCCACCACCGGCAGGTCACGCTGCGCGCGATCGCCGGCAACGGAGGCGACCGCTTCCGGGTCACCGGCAGCACCGGCGACATCAGGATCGAGGGCACCAGCCCCGCCGTCCTGCTCACCGGCTTCAACACCTACCTCGCCCGGGTCGCCAAGGCCGACGTCTCCTGGAACGGGGAGCAGTTGAACCTGCCCCGGCTGCTGCCCGCCCCGGCCGGGGAGATCACCGGAACCGCGAACGTCCCGCACCGGTTCGGCTTCAACGACACCAACGAGGGGTACACCGGCGCGTACCGGGACTGGGCGGCCTGGGAACGCGAACTCGACGTGCTGGCCCTGCACGGCATCAACGAGGTGCTCGTCTACATCGGCGCCGACGCCGTCTACTACGACACCTTCCGGGACTTCGGCTACACCGACGCGGAGCTGCGGTCCTGGATCCCCGCCCCCTCCCACCAGCCCTGGTGGCTGCTGCAGAACATGTCGGGGTTCGGCGGCCCGGTGTCCCGGCAGCTCATCGAGCGGCGCGCCGGCCTCGCCAGGAAGATCGTCGACCGGGTGCGGGAACTTGGCATGACACCGGTGCTGCCCGGCTACTTCGGCACCGTGCCGGACGGCTTCGCGGCCAGGAACCCCGGCGCGGCGCTGGTTCCCCAGGGCACCTGGGGCGCCTTCCGACGGCCGGACTGGCTCGACCCGCGCAGCCGTCTCTTCACCCAGGTCGCCGCCGCCTTCTACCGGCACCAGCGCACCCGCCTCGGCGACAGCACCATGTACAAGATGGACCTGCTGCACGAGGGCGGCAACGCCGGGGACGTGCCGGTCGGCGAGGCGGCCAAGGCCGTCGAGGCAGCGCTGCGCAAGGCCCACCCCGGAGCGGTCTGGGCGATCCTCGGCTGGCAGGACAACCCGCGGCGGGAGATCCTCGACGCCGTCGACCGGAGCAGGATGCTCATCGTCGACGGGCTGTCGGACCGGTACACCACGGTCACCGACCGGGAGAGCGACTGGGACGACACCCCGTACGCCTTCGGCAGCATCTGGAACTTCGGCGGCCACACCCCGATCGGCGCCAACACCCCCGACTGGGTGGACCTGTACCCGAAGTGGCGGGACAAGGACGGCAGCGCGCTCGCCGGGATCGCGATGATGCCCGAGGGCGCCGACAACAACCCCGCCGCGATGGCACTCCTCACCGACCTCGCCTGGACGCCCGGCACCATCGACCTGGACGACTGGTTCGCCTCCTACGCGACCTCCCGCTACGGCGCCAGGGACCCGCACGCCGTCGCGGCCTGGAAGGTCATCCGCGACACCGCGTACAACATGACCCGCGCGGACGGGTGGAGCGAGGCACCCGACGGGCTGTTCGGCGCCCGGCCCAGCCTCGGCGCCGACAAGGCCGCCGCCTGGGGTCCCGCGGCCGAGCGCTACGACACCACGGCGTTCGACGCGGCGCTCACCGAACTGCTCCAGGTCGCACCACGGTTCCGTGACAGCTCGGCCTACCGCTACGACCTGGCCGACGTCACCCGGCAGGTGCTCTCCAACCGCAGCCGGCTGCTGCTGCCGCAGATCAAGGCCGCCTACGAAGCCCGCGACAAGAAGCGCTTCGCCGACCTCACCAGGACCTGGCTGAGCTGGATGAAGCTGCTCGACAAGGTGCTCGCCACCAGCCCCCAGCACCTGCTCGGTCCCTGGCTGGCCGACGCCCGCTCCTGGGGCGCCACCACCGCCGAGCGGAACAAGCTCGAGTACGACGCTCGCTCGCTCATCACCACCTGGGCTGGCCGGGAAAGCAGCGAGGAAGGACTGCACGACTACGCCAACCGGGAGTGGTCCGGCCTGGTCGGCGGCCTCTACCTCACCCGTTGGAAGACGTACTTCGGCGAGCTGTCCGCCGCCCTCGCCACGGACCGGCAGCCCGCGGACATCGACTGGTTCGCCCTCGAGGACGACTGGGCGCACCGGCACGACACCTATCCCGTCGAGGCCACCGGCGACATCCACCGGCTGGCCCGTCAGGTGCGCGCCACCCTCGCGGCCGACCCGCACCAGGCCGCGCTGACCGCGTCCGCCGACAAGGCGTCGGTGACACCGGGGCAACCGGTCACGCTCACCGTGTCGTTCACCAACCGCAACGGGTTCGCACCGGCCACGGGCGTGACCCTGTCCGTCGAAGCACCGGACGGGATGACCGCCCGCCCGGTCGGCGCGACGACCAACGCCTCGGTCGCCCCGGGCGAGACGTTCACGGCGACGTTCGCACTCACCCTCACCCAGGCCGGAGACACGCTGGTCACCAGGGTGCCGGCCAGCGCGTCCTTCACCTCCGGCGGCGCACGCGGCTCGGCCTCGGCGTCGGTGCGCGTGATGGCCGGCAGCGGGGTGCGGGACCCCTACCTGACCGCCTCCTTCAACGACGCGGTCTTCGGCCAGTCCGGCGACACCCTCGCCATCGAGGCCGCCGGCGCCGACCTGTGGGGCGGCACCAACGAGTTCGGCACGATCTACCGCGCCGGTGCCTACCAGGACACCTCCGTGGCCACGGTGAAGGTCGTGTCGCAGGACACCACCGGAGGCTGGGCCCGCGCCGGGCTGATCGTCCGCAACGACCTGTCCGCCAACGGGAGCGCCGGATACGTCAATCTGGCGGTGACCCCGTCCAACGGCTGCGCGCTGTCCTGGGACGCGAACGGCGACGGGACGTTCGACTCGATCGCCATGAGCGGCTCACTCGGCGCTCCCGCCCATCTGCGGCTGACCCGGGCGGGCGGCACCTACACCGGGGAGTGCAGCTCCGACGGCATCACCTGGACCACCGTCGGCACGGCCACCCCCGGCTCCGCCGCCGCCACCCAGGACGTCGGCGTCTTCATGACAGCGGCCAACGGCTGGACCGGCACCCGGGGAATCGCCGAGTTCCAGGACTTCACCGTCCGCACCTGACGCGCCCTTGCCGGGCCCCGGAGGCGGGGCCGGCAAGCTTCGGCTGCCGGCCCCGGTCCGGACTCGCCCGGACCGCCGACCGCACCCCATCCCCAGAACACGGACGAACTGCACCAGGCACTCCAGGAGAACGACCGGCGCCCCTACGGCCGTACCCGCACCGTCACCGCCGAGGAACTCGTCGACGCCGCCGAGCAGTTCGCGGACACCGAGGAGACCGAGCCGCTGATCTCCTTGGGGGCCCGGCTGCGCGACGAGGAGTGACGCGGTGACCCGGTGCCGTCCTCCCCGGGCCATCGGGCCGCCAGTCAGCGCAACCGCAGGGCGGAGGACGACGCCGGCGCGGAGCTTGGGCGACCGACGACCAAGCCGCAGGGACCCGTGCCGGACCCCAGACCGTGAGGGGATCCGCCGGACAGGCCTCGCCACGTCCCCTAGCCTCGTGCGGGGAGACGTCAGATGCCCTGTGGATCCACTTGTGGGAGGCGATGGTGCTCGGCAGGGGCACGCGGTTGCTGGCGGCCGCCATGACGGTGGCCTGGGCGGTGCTCGTCGGCCCGAGCGCACCAAGTGGTGCCCTCTCCGCCAGGCCACTGCCCGTCGGAGCCGTCGGGGACATCGTGCCGAACCGGGTCATGACGTGGAACATCTGCAACCCCTGTGACGCGGGCAACGTCGACCGGGCAGCGGAGATCGCCACGTTCGCGCCCCAGGTCATCGGCCTGCAAGAAGCGTGCGTGCGGGACGTCGAGAGGATCCGGGACCACCTGGAGAGCCTTTACGGGCTCGTCTACCACGTCGAGTACGGGACGGTTCTCCGGAATTGGGGCCGCTGCGGGGGAGCACCGTGGAATCCCGGGGCCTTCGGCCAGGCGGTCCTCTCGGCGGCACCGATGACAGACCTCGCCAACGTGGAATACCCCGACGGCGGATCCGAGGACCGGGGGTACATGGCAGTCACCACCACGGTGGGCGGCCGGCCCGTCCGGGTCTTCAACACACATCTCGCCCAACGACGACAAGAGGCGGTCCGAGCGGACCAGATCCGTGTACTCGCCGCCGACGTCGCCCGGCACGACCGCGCGATCGTCATCGGCGACTTCAACGCCGTGCCGGACGCCCCCGAACTCACCGGGATGTGGGCACTGGCCGCGGACACGGACCCCCAGTGCCATCCCTCGCCCACGGGCACCTGCAAGCCGACCACCGACTGGCAGAGCAAGTTCGACTACATCTTCCTGCGAGGCATCGTCCCGCTGGAGCACCATGTGCATCCGACCCCGTACTCGGACCACCACCTGCTGCACACCGACGTGGACCCCACCTGGATCTAGAAGAAGCCCAGCTTCTTCGGCGAGTACGACACCAGGAGGTTCTTCGTCTGCTGGTGGTACAGCAGTTGCACCCAAGCTGACCAGGGGAAATAGTAGCTGGTGCGGCTCTGGCGGGGTGCGGCGCGGACCTCCTCCGGTTGCCGAGCACGGCCGGCGGGTTCAGACGTCCGGGCGGCGGCGCCGGGTAGGCCGTTGAGGAAGTCGGTCGCCTCGTGGCCTTCGGCGGTCGACGAGTCGCAGCGGAACCGTTCGGACGCTGCGGAGGCGGAAGACAGGAGCGACAGCGAGGAGCACGGCGGTGCCCACCCCGGCGGACGACGCAGCGCGCCGCAGGGGAGGAGCGGCCAGGGTCACTAGGCGTTGCTCCACCCGGTTGTGCTGGAATACGAGTCCAGCAGGTCCACCACGAAGACCAGGGTCGAGCCCGCCGGGATCAACGGCGAAGGCGACTGATTGCCGTAGCCGAGACGCGGGGGAACGATGATCTCGCGCCGACCGCCGACCTTCATCCCCCTCACCCCCCGGTCCCAGCCCTTGATGACCTTGCCACTGCCCAGGGCGAACTTGAACGGCTGACCGCGGTCCCAGGAGGCGTCGAACTCCTTCCCGGACTCGAAGGTCACCCCGACATAGTGGACCCTGACCACCATGCCCGGCTTCACCTCAGCCCCGTCCCCGACGACCAGGTCCCGGATGGTCAGCTCGGTAGGAGCGTCAACCTCCGGAACGTCGACCTCGGGCTTCGTCAGTTCACTCATTGCAGCCTCATCACTATCAGCCGGAAGCCGTCGCACGGACCAGTCGGACACATGGACACTCCGTGCAGCAGATGGTCACGCTACCGAGAACGCCCGTCCCCGGAGCACACCAGATCCAGTGGCCACACGTGATGATCTTTCGCACGACCGATGAACGCGACCGGCATGCACAGGTCACACGGTGATCGCCAGAACGGGGCGACGGCCGAAACGGCGAACCTGAACACCCACTAACCCGTCCTGACCGGGTGATCAGTCACCCCCGCGTGGCGCTGGAACCTGTCAAGGGGCCCGTGCCTCGCTGGGTGCGCTCTCAGCCGTAAGCGGCAGCTTGAGCAGGCGGCGGCCGTGACCATCCGCTGTCGAGGCGGCTTCAGGCAGCGCAGGGGTGGTGCGCGATCAGCGCCCGCGCGAGATGGCCAGCGACTTCCTCGGCTCCGGCCTGCAGTGCCGCCAGGTTGACGGACTCATCGGGCTCGGTACGCAGGGCGAAGGACCTGCCGAGGCCGGCGAGACTGGCTGCGCGCCGTGACCGATGAGGGTCGAAGGTGTCGATGCTGGTCATGGCGGGGTCCGACACGCCGGCAGCCACCACGATGCGGTCCTGCCGCTCGACCCCCAGGGCCATGTGCCCCTGGATCCGCTCGGGATCGTAGGGCACCGCACACACCGTCACCGGAACTGCCCGGCTGCCCGGCTGCCCGCGGTGCGTCACCGGTGCAGGGACTCGGCGACGGCCGGGTCCTCGAGCACGGTGACGCACCAGGCGAAGTGCTCGTCACCGCCGCCCGGCGCGAAGGCGTCGCTCGTGGCCATCGCATAGGCGGCCCGGTACAGCAGGAGGTCGTCGACCGCGTAGCCGAACTCGTCGGCGAACCGCGTGGTGAGCTGCCGGGTGATCTCCGGGGCGTGCTCGGTGCCCGCCGGGAAGATGGCCGCGGCCACGGCAGCGTCGAACCGGGGATCCCCGCCCGTGGACAGGAAGCCGTAGTCCACGAGGGCGAGCGGCCGCAGGTCGTCGTCCACCAGCACGGTCTCCGGGAAGACGTCACCGTGGACGACCGCCTCGTCGGTTCGGGGCAGCGAGCGCAGCTTCCGAAGCAGCCGGGCGCGCGTGTCGTCGAAGTCGCGGACATGCGTGGAGAGCCGGTCCGCGCACCGGCTGACCCGCCGGTCCACCAGGTCCGCCAGGGCGGATCCGAAAGTGGTGTGGCCTTCCCACAGCGGGCGTTCCTCGTCCAGCACAGAAAGGTGCTTGACCTCGTCGACGTCATGGGCGTCCGCGAGGGCGCGCAGCACGCCGACCAGGCAGTCGACCGCTTCGGGCAGCACCTCGTCCGGGTCGTCGGTGCGGATCCTGCCCGCCAAGGGCTCGCCGGTCAGCTCCCGCTCCACGGTCATCGGGACACCGTCGATGTCCTCGACGGCGAGGATCTCCGGGGCGCCGAACGGCAGGTGCGCCGCGGCATCGGCGTAGAAACGCTGCATCCGCCGCAGTTCGGATCCCCGTCGGCGCTCCCACACCTTGGCCACCGTTCCGTCCCCGAGTCGGTAGACGGCTCCCTCCACCGCCGCCTCGACGGGCCCGGCGTCGGGATATCCGGCGTCGACGAAATGTCGTACGCGCCGGGCCGTGGTGTCCCGTATCGCATCGGACATCTCGTGCCTCCTTCCGCCCCCGGCGTGAACGACCGGCCGGTCGGCGGGGCCGACGCCGGGACCATCTCCCACGGTAGGCCCCTCGCCCGCGCGACACCCGGTGACGGAGCGCTGCCGGGCGCCGTGCGGTCCGCCACGCGTATACGGCGGAACAGTGCCGGCGGATCCTGCGGCCCCGCCGCCGCAGTCGCTGCCCACCTGACCCCCGCCGACCTTGGCAGCGACCTCGCCGGGTCACTGAGGCTTCCAGCTCACTACTGCGGCGTCTACGGCCTGCGTCCCACGCAAGGACTCGTCCCGGCTCGCGGCCACATCCCCCGCCCACCGGGATGGATCACGAGCAGCGACATGGTCACCCCGGGCCCCCTGGCACGCCACCCCCGCGACCTCGACCTGTTCCTCGACGCGCTGACGACACCGTCACCCGCCGAGAACAGCCCCTGGCTCGTGAAGCTGCCCACGGCGCGCTGCGCAGTCGGCCAGCTCCGCGTAGCGGTGTGGGCCGAGGACGCGAGCTGCCCCGTCGACCGTGAAACTGCCGATGCTCTCGCCGCCGTCGAGCAGGCACTGGCCTCCTCGGGCACGAACGTCCGCCGTACCACGGGACCGGTTGGCTTCGCTGGCTCTCTCCGCCTTTTCGAGCAGCTCCTCCATGCCACCGCGACGGCCGCCACCGACGACGAAGCTGGAGCGGCCGAACTCGTGGCGGCGCGTGACCTGCACGAGGATGACGCGAGCCCACGGGCCACCTTCCTCCGCCACCGAACGCAGACACACCGTGCCTGGCTCCGCGCCAACGAGGAGCGCCTGCGGCTTCGGGAGACGTGGCACTGGTTCTTCGCCGACGCCGAGCACGATGTCCTCATCACCCCCGCCGCTCCCACCGCGGCGATCCCGGCCGGCACCCGCGCTCTCACGGTCGACGGCGTCGAGCGGAGGTTCTTCGACCAGACCGGATGGGCCAACCTAACGGTAGTTCGTTAAATCCGGCGGTGGCGTGGGTTGACGGCGAGGCGGGTTGGTCGTAGGCCGGTGGTAGGAGTCAACTGCCTTGCTGGGGGCTGAAGATGACTGCTCGCCGTCCATGTCCGCCCGCGCCGGGGCCGTTGGAGGAGTACGCGGCCCGGTTCGACGACCTCTTCTTCAGCCTGGCACAGCGGCGGGGGTTTCGTGAGTACCTGACCGGGCTGCTGGCGCCGCGGGAGCGGAACAAGACGATCACCTGCCTGGCAGGAGCTGAGCCCGTGGCCGGTGCGGGCACGCCGGGAGTGCAGCGGCTGCAGTTCTTCCTGTCCGAGTCTCCCTGGGAGGTGGAGCAGGTCAACGACCGGCGGCTTGAACTGCTGCGTGAGCAGTCGGCGACCGCTCCGCACGACGGCGGGGTCATCGTGATCGACGACTCTGGGGACCGCAAGGACGGCACGGCCACCGCCAACGTGGGTCGGCAGTGGCTGGGCCGGTTGGGCAAGACCGACAACGGCATCGTCACGGTGACCACGGTGTGGACCGACGGCCGCGTGTACTACCCGCTGCACGCGACTCCCTACACCCCCGCCCACCACTTCGCCCGCGGCCGGTCCGACCCGGCCTTCCGCACGAAACCTCAACTGTCCGCTGCCCTCGCGGCCCGAGGCAAGGAGGCAGGCTTCGACTGCCGGGCGGTGGTCGCCGACTGCGCCTACTCCGTCAGTGACACCTGGTATCTCGCACTGCGCGAGGCAGGCCTGGCCTACGTGGTCGCGCTCAAACCGCACCGCGGCACCTGGGCCCCGGCCGACCAGCCACACACCCCCATCGAAGCCGCCCACGCCCTGACCTGGCACGATGCCAAGCGTCCAGGCGACTGGACGCCCGTTGAGCGTCACTTCCGCGACGGGCACACCGAGACCTGGTGGGCCGCCGATGCCCGCCTGGGCGGCTACGGCCCCGACTCACCCGGCCGGCTGGTCGTGGCCACCACCGACCCGGCCCAGCTGCCGGAGAAGGCCACCTGGTATCTGGCCACCAACCTGCCCCACCCCGACGCACCTCACGCCGCCACCAGCCCGCACCCGCCGGCCGACCTCGCCGAGATCGTCCGCCTCTACGGCCTGCGGCCCTGGATCGAACAGAGCTACAAACAGATCAAGGACGAACTAGGCTGGGCCGACTTCCAAGTCCGCTCTGACCGCGCCATCCGCCGCCACCAGACCCTGGTCAACTGCGCCTTCTCCTTCTGCTGGGACCAATGGTTCGCCCCACCCGGACCACTGGATGCCACCGCGCCGGATCCCTGTCCCGGCGACGGGCCAGAGAGGGGGACCCGCCCCGTCCCACCAGCCCCAACAGCCTTGCTGGCCCAGGGCCTTACGATCCATCCGTTCCTGGCTCACCCCCGCCATCACCCTCAACCGATGGTGGCAAGCCTGGACCGACACGGACCCACCCTCCGAGCTCCAGGCCCTCATTGACGCGGTCACCACCGGACACGGCATTGACCTCTACCGCCGGATTTAACGAACTACCGCTAACCAGCCACGTTGGTCTGCCCAGCCTGGTCATGCCTGTTGCGCGAAACGCGAGCGGTCTCCCGATCGGCGTGCAGCTCGTCGGACCGGCGCACTCGGACCGGACCCTGCTCGCAATGGCCGAATACCTGGGTTCGCTTCTCAGAGCGACTGCCGGGGGACTCAGCTCCTGATGCTGGCAGCCAGGGTTGGGTCAGGCGCCGTCCGGGCGCAGCGGGAATCACGGTTCCCGGGGCGGGTTGGTCTTGGCCAGTGGAGTCCCGAAGGACGTCCTACGTGTGCGGCCGTCAGTTCCTGCGGTGGAAGGAAGTCGTTCTCACCTCAAGGGCCGACAGGCCGCCCCGTCGTGCCAGCAGTTAGGCATGTGTACTGGGCGAGGAGGCTCTCGGCTCGCGCTAGATCCTCAGGGGTGTCCACTGCTACGCCGTCGTCCAGGACAGGGACCATCTGCACGGCGTGGCCGTGTTCGACGAAGCGCAGCATCTCCACTCCCTCGGCGCGCTCCAGGGGCCCTTGCTGGAGCTGTCGAAAGCGTTGGAGAGCTGGGCCGGTGAAGCCGTAGAGGCCCAGTTGGCGGAGGTACTTCGGGCGGTCGCCCTTCGGATAGGGAATGGGCTGGCGCGAGAACAACAGGGCCTTGCCTTGGGCCGAGACAACGACCTTGACGACGTTGTGGTCCAGGACGGCGCCGACGTCGACCAGTTCGGAGTACGCGTTCACGGCGAACGCGCCCGGCGCCAGGCACTCCAGGGCCTCGGAGACGGCGTCGATGGCGGCCGGCGAGATGAACGGCTCGTCGCCCTGGACGTTGATGTACGCCTCGGCCGGCAGGCGCTCGGCGACCTCCGCGACGCGGTCGGTGCCGGTGAGGTGCTCTCCGGTACGGATGCACTCGATGCCCAGCTGGCGGCACGCCGCTTCGATGCGTTCGTCGTCGGTCGTCACGATGGCTCCGTCGAGACGTTTGGCCTCCAGGCAGCGCTGGTGGACGTGCCAGAGCAGCGGCTTGTCGCCGAGGCGCGCCAACGGTTTACCGGGAAAGCGCGAAGCGCCCCAGCGGCAGGGTATGACAGCGACGTGCCGGCGCGGTGTGGCGCCGGGAGTTAGAAGTGTGGTGGCGGCCACGGCGTCCTCCTGGTGGTCGGGTAGGGGCGCCTTCAGGGCAGCAGGGCGAGCTTGGAGCGGACGGTGGGCGAGGCGGCGCTCGTGAACGGCCGCCATTGGTAGCCGTGGACCTCCTCTTCCTGGAGGGTCACCGTGTGCCCTGCGCCGAGAAGGAAGACCCAGCGGAAGTCCACGTGGTGGTGGGCCGGCTCGTCCTTCGAGGGGTTCGCGTCGATGGTGTGCACGTCGATGTCGAGGGGAACGTCCTCGAAGCCGGAGAGGGGAACGACGGCGCTGGGCGGGATGCCTGCCTCCTCGTGCAGTTCGCGCAGGGCGGCGTCGCGCAGGTGCCGGTCATCCGGTTCGTTGTGGCCGCCGGGCGCCAGCAGTTTCCCGGACGCCTTGTGCACGATGTGCAGCACGTGCCGGGCGCCGTTGATGACGATGGCGCTGCATGTCACGTGGGCGGGGAACGTCTTGCGGTTCGTGGGGTCGTCTGCGGCGGCGAGCGCGGCGAACAGCAGGGTGAGGGAGTCGCGTTCGTCCGAGTGGCGGGCGAGGTACGCCTCGGCGACGGAGCGGATGTGGTCGACGGAGGGAGGCACTCGGGTCACCTTTCGAAGTGGTGGAGCCAAATTCTGGCGATGGCGTCGCGGTCGGCCGCCGGCATCTCGTGCAGTCCGGGCTGGAAGCGGGTGTGGCTGAGCGCGGCGGTGGCGGCGAGTATCTCGGCCTGGACGAGATGGATGTACGCGCCGACGGCAGCGCCGTGCACGAAGTTGACGGCACCGCCGTCGGCGAGAACGTAGAAGTAGTGGCCGGTCACCTCGTATCGCGTCAGCTGAGCGCTGACTGGGGTGCGCTGGTAGAGCTCGTCGAGGCTGCCGAGTTCGAGCTCGTCCTCGGATGAGGTCACCGATCCGAGGTAGGCGCCATTGCGCAGGGCGGCGAAGTCGCCCTGCCGCAGGGCGAGGTTGCCGGTGGCGCACAGGACGAGTTCCGCGTCGCTCACGGCCTCGGCGGTGGAGTTGCTGGTGCGGAAGCCGAGGGAGTGCGCCTGAACTCGCTTGACCGGATCGCTGTCGTACACGGTGACGCGCAGGTCCTGGGCGCGCAGGGTCTGGGCGATGGCGCGGCCGATCTTGCCGAAGCCGATGACGCAGGCGTTGCGGCTGGTGAGGATGTCCCCGCGGGCGCGGACGAGGGCTTCGGTGGAGAACACGATCGAGCGGCCGACGAGGTGGTCTTCGCAGTCCTTGAGCGGGGAGCGGGCCACCGAGACGACCGGGCACGGCAGTTTGTCGAGAGCGGCGTACCGCTGGTGTCCGTTCTCGGTGTCCTCGACGATGCCGAGGATGCGGCCGGAGAACTTGCCCACGAGTGTGTCGAGACTTGCCGCGAAGTAGCCGCCGATGTCCACCAGGACGACGTCCCGGCCGCCCGCTGTGTCCTCCAGGTAGTCCAGGGCCTGGGTGTTGTCGGTGAACCGTTCTCGGGTCAGGTCGTGGACGGGGAAGGTACGGCGGACGGCGTCGAGGGTCGGCTGGTGGATCGATCGGGGTTTCGGCAGCACGGCGCCGACCGTGGACACCGCGGTCATGGCCCGCAGGAACGCCGGCCGTTCGGGGAGCAGATGCGTGATGACGAGCGTCGTGATCGCGTCGCCAGCGGGGAACTGCGTCGTGATCTGCCGGAAAAAGGCGTCCAGCCGCGCTCGCTCGGGACTCTCCATTGCGTTTCCTCTCGGGCTCCGGGCCGCGGGGTTACGCGGCTCGGCTGTAGTTGGGGACCTGGGAGGCCAGGGCCTGCATGTGGGCGCGCAGGCCGTTGTGGAGGTCGACTCGCGGCTGCCACCCGAGGACTTCTCGGGCACGACTGGGGTCGGCGCGGGTTAGGAGGACGTCACCGCTGCGCGCGTGGTCCTGCTGGAGCTGGATGTCGCGGCCGGTGAGGCTGGTGGCAATGTTGATCACTTCCAACAGGGATGCGTTCCCCCCGCCGCCCACGTTGATCGCGCCCTGCGCTGTCGGCACGGTCGCGGCGGCGATCGTGGCGGCGACCACGTCATCGATGTAGGTGAAGTCGCGTCGCTGGTGACCGTCTCCGTACAGGCGAAGCGGCTGTCCGGTCAGAGCGGCCTGCAGGGCGCGGTGGGTGAACATGTCGGCGCGCTGGCGGGGGCCGTAGACGGTGAAGTACCGCAGGGCGACGACGCTGGGCCCGACGGGGCGCTCGGCGTAGGCGAGGCAGAGCTGTTCCTCGGCCAGTTTGGTCACGGCGTACGGGGAGGCCGGCTTCGGACGGTCGGCCTCGACACTCGCGGCGCCGTCGGTCGGCCCGTAGACGCTGGAGGAGGACGCAACGACCAGTCGCGGGACGCCGATGCGGGTGCAGGCTTCCAGGATACGATGAGGTCGAGCGAGCCGGGCTGCAGTCGAGGCGGGATTGCCCCCGCGTCGAAATCGTGCACACCGTAGTGCAGCCGACCGTTGACGCCTTGCCGATGCGCGGTCCGGATCGCGATCGGCGAGAAGTCCAGGCCCAGCACGTCATAACCCCAACGGGAAAGCTGCCGATGCCGCAGCCGACGTCGAGTACGGATGCCCCGGCGTGCGGGTTGACGTGCTGGAGAAAGCGGTCGACCTCGGCGTCGGTCACGAGGCGGTCTACGGCCCGACCCTCGCTGTACCAGGCATCCCACTGGTCGGGACTGAGGCGATGCAACAGCGACTTCATGCTGCGTCCTGCGGGTCATCAGTCGAAGTCGCGGCCGCCCCGTTCCCCGAAGTCGGCAGGCGGGAGAGCCGGTGAAAGCGGGAGAGGTCGAAGCCGCCACCTTGCACCTCGCCGGCAGGGACGGCGAAGAGATCGATCCCGGCCTCGCTTGGCAGTTCCGGGGCGGCCTCCTGGATGGCGAGGAGGGCCTCGCCTTGCTCGCGGTGCGGCAGGAGCCGCGGCGCCCGGTCGGTGTGTCCTTCGAATGTCATGGTGGCCCCCTGATCAGGTGAAGTCGTAGGCGATGGCGAGCACGGCGAAGACGGCGGCGATGAGGAGGACCTGAGCGCTGATCTGTCTCCAGCCCCAGCCCTTCTCGTCCATCCAGCGCAGCGGACGCCTTCAAGTCGGCGTAGTGGGCTCCTCGGGGATCACGAGGTGTACGAACGCCTTGTACCGCTCGCCCAGATGCTTGATCACGGCGCGGTACTCGTCGTCATCGGAGCTGATGTTGTGCCGGTCGAGGACGATCACACCCACTGCGAATCCGCCTCGGATCTGTCGCTCGACTTCCCTCCATCCAGGGCGCTGCCAGGGGGGCGTGTAGACGCTCCGGCCCGTGCGCGAGCCAGGGAAGTACGTCGTGGGCACGGGTACGGCAACATCGTGGAGCCTTGCTCCTATCGCGTAGCCGTGCTGCTCCGCCTCGGCATGGACGGTGTTCCAGTCCTCGTCGGGGCTGGCCCCCGGACTCGGCACCAAGCTGTACGCCAGGACGCGAAGCTGCCGGTCGCTGCTTTGACGGTCGCGTTTTCCGACAGCCTCTCGATGGAAGTGCTGGCGGAGCTTACGGAGCTGCCCATTGCGCGACTGGCGCTCCAACGGGTCGGGACCACTGTCCCGCCCCCGGATCCGGCCAGCATTCGGCCAGCTGCCGGATGACTGCACCTCCAGACCCAGACCACGGTCGGCCACGGCGCTCACCACGTCGGATCCAAGGTTGGTTGCGCCGTGCGGCGACATGGGGATGCCTCCGTAAGAGTGGGAATGACCGCATATGTAGTCCGGCCGCTGTCGGCCACGCCCCACCGATGTGACAGGTGCGCGACTAGGAGCAGCCCTCGCCCGCCCAGGTCGTTGGCACCTGCGCGTCGTCGCTTGGCAGGGGTGGTGCTTCCGTCCGTGACCTCGATCCGGAGCTGGTGGTTGCCGTACAGCACCCGCAGACCCACAGCCCCAGAGCCGTGACTGATCGCGTTGGTCACCAACTCTGAGACGACAAGCTGGGCGTCTTCTGCCGGGGCGTCCGGCAGGGCCCACTGCCTCAGCACGGCCGCTGTGGTGCCTCGTGCTTGAGCGACGTGAATACTCGCCGGCGCCATGACCATCTCGAAGGCACGGGATGCCAGTGGAGACACGGCCGGCGCGCTGCTGGCGGCGGTGGGGCCGCCGTCAGTCATCCAGGGTTGGGGAAGCGTTGCTGCCCGGTGCGTGGTCATGTGCCCATCGCACCGTGGTGTCGTGATCCGGAACAGGGGAAACCTGAGGGGGAAAACTTTGTCAAGGGGGGAAAACGAGGGGGGAGTTGGGGTCAGGATTGGATTCCCCACCGATAGAGGTCACACTCATGGCAGCAGATCCGTTCGCCGAACTACTCCGTCAGCTGCGCCGTAACGCGGACCGATCGCAGGATGAGCAGGCGGATGCGATCAACGCGGCCTCGGGCCGGGCGACGGTGACCCGCCGAGAGGTCAGTCGGTACGAGAACGGTGAGAACGTCCCTACGAACCACACACTTGGGCACATTGCTGTGGCCTGCGGCGTTCCGTTGGAGCCGCTCCTGCGGGAGGCCAAGGCCGCCCGAGCCAGGCGGAGGAAGAAGGACGACGCTGAAGGGGAGGACCTGGACGACGTGAAGCGCCGAACGCTGCTGGGAGGCGCCGTCGTCGGCGCTGCTGCCGCTGCCGAGCCTTGGGGCCGACTCGCCTACGCGCTCAGCAAGGGAGCCAGGATCGACCCCGAGTCCGCGTCGGTGCTCATCGATCACGCGGCCGAGTTGCACATGGACGAGCTGAGTGAAAGCGCACGCAGTTTGCAGAACCGGGTCGAGTCTCACCTCGACGCGATCACGGCGGCCCTTCCGCGCGCTGGCGGCCACGAGCGAGCGCTGACCATCGCGGCGGGGGAAACCGCGGCCCTTGCCGGATGGGTCGCCTGGGACCTGGGGGAACACGATAAGGCTGCTGCCTATTACCGGGTGACCTCGGAGTGCGCGAAGGAGGCCGGGCACCCGCCCTTGCGCGCCCTGGCGCTTGGCTACGCGAGCTACGGTGCCGCTACCCCGGGTAAGGCGCTGGAGATGCTGTCACAGGCGGCTCAGGATGTGCGGGGGCATGGCAATGCGACCGCTGCGGCGTGGGCATTGGGACGGTACGCGGAGGAAGCGGCTCAATCAGCTGACGAAGCCGGCGCTCTCCGGGCCTTGGAGCAGGCGAGATTCGCGTATGACTTCGCGGATCACACGAACGAGCAGGCGTGGGTCCGCTTCGTGACGCCGTACCGGATGGACTCACTGGCGCTTTCGGTATACGGCGAACTCAAGCGCCAAGAACTGACGGTCACAGCCGACTCCGCGGTCGAGCGCCTCGGTGAGGAACTGCCTGACTCTGGAGTGGTGGTCCTCGGTGACCTGGCGTCGGCACTTCTGCACGGCGGCGACGTAGACCGTGGGGTCTACGTCGCGCGCCAGTTCGCCGCAGCAGCGGAGTCAAAGCCGAACACCATGGGACGTCAGCGAGCGCAGAGCATCGCTGCCTGGCTCCCCGACACGGAGCGCGACCTGGCCGGCCACTTGCTGGCGTTCGCGTCGTGAGCCATCCGGCGAGCAGGCTCGGTGACGGTGAGACGCCGGGTGGCGTGCCCTACTGCGGGTGAGTCTCCTCGACCACCCAGGACAGGTACGCCTCCGATCCTCCGGTCACGGGCAGCGTGACCCACTGGGGGACGTCATACGGATGCTTCTCGTGCAGCCACGCCTGCAGTGCCGGGAGACGGTCCGTTGAAGTCATGTACGAGATCCGCCACTCCTGCGCCGTCTCGACCTTCCCCTTCCACCAGTAGAAGGCGGTGATAGGCGCATCGATGTGAACGCCCGCTGCCAGCTTGCTCTCGACCGCACCCCGAGCCAGCGCCTTCGCCTGATCCTCGTTGTCACTGGTCGTCTGCGCGATCACAATCTCGTGGGCCATGCATCTACCTCTCCAGCTCGGGTACCGCGACCCTACCCAGCCCTTCAGCGCACGCCGACAGTCGGTCGCTACCGGTCAAGATGGGCGGGACTCACCCACCGGCCTGGATCAGTCAGTTGGCAACCCGTCTTCCAGGGTGGCGCGTCGTTTTCGGCAGCACGGTGAAGGTCCTCGTGTCGACGAGACACGGGCAGCGACTTCATGACGAAGGTGCCGGCATGCCTTGCGCCTCAACGCCCCCGTGAAAGAAGGGCTCCACGCAGCTGTCGGCATGCATTCGCCGACGGCAGACAAGAAAGAACTCCAAAGGACTGGAAACCTCCGCCGGGAGCATGTCAACGTGCAACGTCCCGGAAATGACCAGGTCAGAAGTACCGCCCACACCGGGCTCCTTCTGGCGTGGTCCCTTGCTAGGAGTTTGGTCTGTCTGATTCCGCTATTTGCTCCCCTGACTGCCCTTCCCCTGTCCTCTTCGTGCTCGACGCACTGAGCGCTTGGTCCGGCCACGGCCGGTGACCACGGCACCGTGTCCACTGGGCTGGGCGTTTGCGCCGTGGTAATCGTCACGGACGGCGCGACCCCTGCGCTGCGCTCATACCGGTTGGCTTCCTAGCTGAAGCGAGCGCACGAGCAACCGGACTCTGGCGATGTGGCCCGCAACATAGACCACGATCGCCGGTTAGCCAAACCGGCGATCGTCGCGACCATTGAGGAGTTCGCAGCGGCTGCGCTTGGCGGTGGAGCTGTGCGGATGCGGTGAACTTCCATGCCAACGCTCAACCGAGTCAGCTCTGTTGTGCCGCCCAGCGGCTGGCGACTCGTTCAAATCTTCAGGGGAAAAATGGCTCGCCCTCCTGCGCTCAAACTCGCCGAGGTCCTGGCGGAAATCCGAATGAGCCCGTCAGCGTTCTACCGCTTGCGCGCTCGCGGTCAAGCACCCCGAATGATCAAACTTCCGAATGGTGAACTCCGCTGCCGCCGCGTCGATCTAGACGCGTGGTGGGAAGCGTGTGAGAGGGATACGCCTGAATGGCGATGAGTTACAGAGTTCGATTTTGGGACACACGCGAGCGGCCAGACCGTCGCAAGGGGTTCGAGGTTCGATGGACGGTCAATGGGCGGGAGAAATCCGAGTCCTTTCTCACGAAGGGGCTTGCGGAGAGCCGACGTTCCAAACTCGTGACTGCCGCGCGCGACGGCGAGCCGTTCGACACAAGGACGGGCCTGCCGGCCTCCGAGCTCCGGGCCCTGAAACAGCGCACCACCTGGTATGTCCTGGCGCAGGAGTACATCGAGCAGCGTTGGGACCGTACGCCGGGAAACACACGTCGAACGCTTGCCGACGCTCTCGCGACCATCACTCCAGCCTTCGTCGAGCCAGAGCACATGTCCCGGGCACCTCATGAACTGCGGAGGGCGCTTTATTCATGGGCTTTCAACAAAAAAGCCTGGGAGGAGGATCCACCCGAGGAGTGGCAGGCAGCACTGGATTGGCTGCAGCGCCATTCGCTGCCCGTGAGCGAGTTGGCGGAGCCCGATGTTCTGCGCCGGGGACTCGACGCTCTGTGCCGCAAGGTTGATGGGGCAGCCGCTGCAGCGAAGACGGTGAAGCGCAAGAAAGCTGCCGTCAACGAGGTGTTCGGGGTCGCAGTGGAACGTGGGTACTTCACCCAGAACCCGCTGAGCGGCTTGCGGTGGTCTGCGCCGGAAGTTGCCGACGAAGTCGATCCGGACTGCATGCCCAATCCGGCGCAGGTGGGCCGCCTGCTTGCTGCGGTCAGGGCGCTGCCCGGTCGAGGCCCACACCTGTACGCCTTTTTCGGGTGTATGTACTACGCCGCGATGCGTCCTGCTGAGGTTATTCACTTGCAGAAGTCTCAGTGCCGACTGCCAGCGAGCGGATGGGGGCTCCTCAATCTGAAGGGCGGGGTGGTCACGGCGGGGAAGGGGTGGACGAATGACGGTGCCGTTCACGAGGTCCACTCACTGAAGCGACGGGCGGCCAAGGCGACGAGGCCCGTGCCAATCCCGCCTGTGCTGGTGCGCATGCTGCGCGAGCACATAGAGAGTTTTGGTGTCGCGCCCGATGGACGTCTGTTCCGCAATGCAGCGGGAAACTACGTCGATCCTTCCGCGTACGGCATCACATGGGGACGTGCGCGTGAGGCCGCACTGACTCTCGATGAACACGCCCTTGAGCTTGCGAAACGCCCCTACGACCTGCGCCATGCAGGAATATCATTCTGGCTTGCCTCCGGTGTCGACCCGGCAGAGTGCGCGCGCCGCGCCGGACAAAGCATCCAGGTTCTCTTCCGCTACTACGCCAAGTTTCTGGCCGAGGCACGGAACCATGCCAACAGCCTGATCGAGGAGTCGATGCGAAGGTGGGAGGGGCGGGACGGCAGTGCAGAGGACGCATGAACCGGGACTTGGCCCGGAAATGCCCCGGAACAGCTGGTCAGAGGTGGGATAGCAGTGGGACATATCAGGAGTTACTCTGCACTTCACCCCGTGGCTTAGATGCACGCCGGGAAGGGCGCCTGTCAGGTGAAATGCCTGGTCAGGCGCCCTTTTTTGGCGTCTAGAAGAAGCCCAGTTTCTTCGGCGAGTACGACACGAGAAGGTTCTTCGTCTGCTGGTAGTGCTCCAACATCATCTTGTGCGTCTCCCGGCCGATCCCCGACTGCTTGTATCCGCCGAACGCTGCGTGCGCCGGGTAGGCGTGGTAGCAGTTCGTCCAGACGCGGCCCGCCTGGATCGCGCGGCCCGCGCGGTACGCGGTGTTCATGTCGCGGGTCCACACGCCCGCCCCGAGGCCGTAGAGCGTGTCGTTGGCGATCTTGATGGCGTCGTCGAAGTCGTCGAAAGACGTCACCGAGACCACCGGGCCGAAGATCTCCTCCTGGAAGATCCGCATGCGGTTGTCGCCCTCGAAGATGGTCGGCTGGACGTAGTAGCCGCCCTTCAACTCACCGTCGTGCTCGATGCGTTCGCCACCGGTCAGGACCCTCGCGCCTTCCTGGCGGCCGACGTCCAGGTAGGAGAGGATCTTCTCCAGCTGGTCGTTGGAGGCCTGCGCGCCGATCATCGTGTCGGTGTCGAGCGGGTGCCCGGGCCTGATCAGCTCCGTGCGGGCGACCGCCGCCTCGAGGAACTCGGCGTAGTGGCCCCGCTGGACGAGAGCCCGGGACGGGCAGGTGCACACCTCGCCCTGGTTGAGGGCGAACATGGTGAAGCCCTCGAGCGCCTTGTCGCGGAAGTCGTCGTTCTGCGCCCACACGTCGTCGAAGAAGATGTTCGGCGACTTGCCGCCGAGTTCGAGGGTGACCGGCTTGATGTTCTCCGAGGCGTACTGCATGATCAGCCGCCCCGTGGTGGTCTCGCCCGTGAACGCCACCTTCGCCACCCGCGGACTGGACGCCAGCGGCTTTCCGGCCTCCACCCCGAAACCGTTGACGATGTTCACCACGCCCGGCGGCAGCAGATCCGCGATCAGGCTCATCCAGTAGTGGAGGGAGGCCGGGGTCTGCTCGGCGGGCTTGATGACGACCGCGTTGCCCGCGGCCAGCGCCGGTGCGAGCTTCCATGTGGCCATGAGAATGGGGAAGTTCCACGGGATGATCTGCGCGACGACGCCCAGCGGCTCGTGGAAGTGGTACGCCACCGTGTCGTCGTCGACCTCGCCGAGGGAACCCTCCTGCGCCCTGATCACCCCCGCGAAGTAGCGGAAGTGGTCGATCGCGAGCGGGATGTCGGCCGCGAGCGTCTCGCGCACCGGCTTGCCGTTCTCCCAGCTCTCGGCGACCGCCAGCGGTTCGAGATGAGCCGCCATCCGGTCGGCGATCTTCAGCAGGATGTCGGAACGCTCGGTGACCGACGTGCGGCCCCACGCCGGGGCGGCCGCGTGGGCCGCGTCGAGCGCCCGCTCCACGTCCTCCGCCGTGCCCCGCGCGATCTCGGTGAACGGCTGCCCGTTCACCGGAGACGGGTTCTCGAAGTACTGCCCGCGAGCCGGCGGTACGTACTCGCCGCCGATGAAGTGGTCGTAGCGCGCCTGGTAGGAGACGATCGCGCCCTCGGTGCCGGGCGCCGCGTAACGAGTCATGCTGGTGGGCCTCCTTCAGAAGCGCTGCCCGCCGTTGGACAGCTCTCGGCGCGAGGCTAGGAAGCGGGAGGTTGCAGGGACGTTGCGCGGGACCCGTGCGCGAAGGGGCGCGACGGGGAGGGGCTGCGCGGGGAGGGGAGGGGAGGGCAGGAGAGGGCAGGCGTTCGTGATGTGCCGGACATCCGGGCCGGCTGGAGGAGCGGGGGAGTCGAGGGAGCCGGTGGGTTCTGGATGCTCGACGGGGGCGCACGCGATCGAGGGGCGGGCCGTCGTTCCGTCAGCGGTCCGCCGGACGCGACCACCGAGACGGTGCCGTCAACTCGTCCTCCAGGGCGGCCAGTCGGGCCAGCACCGAAGCCGTCGGACGCACCGCGGCGAGTGCCCGCCACACGTCGATGTCGTCCTCGCCCCACGCCGTGTGCGCCCAGTCCGCCAGCAGGTCGGGATCGCGGCGGGCGATCAGTGCCGTCCGCAGTCCGTCGGCCAACCGGCGTCTGAGGCGTACGACCGCCGGGGCCTGGGAGGCGGGCAGCAGCGGACCCGTGTACGCCGCGGCCGCCGCTGTCACCGCGCCGCTTCGCAGCCGTCGCTCGACGGCATCGACGTCGGACTCGACGGGCACCGTCAGCCGATAGGGCCGCGACGCCAGCACACCGGGACCGAGGACCCCGCGCATCCGGGCCATCTCGACCCGCAGCGTCACCGGCGTCACCGACTCGTCCTCGTACAGCGCGCACAGCAGCTCGTCCCCGGTCAGTCCCTCCGGATGGCGGGCCAGCAGCACCAGGATCTCGCTGTGCCGACGGCTGAGTCTGATCCCTCGGCCGCCGACGACGAACCGTGCCTCGTCACGTCCCAGCGCGGTCAGTCCCGGCCTGTCCGCCGCCGTGTTCTCGGGGGTGAGCAGCGCGAGCTGGGACTCGGCGGCTCGGGCCACGGCCTGCACGAACCCCAGACTGTGCGGGTGCGCAAGCCCGTTCCCGCCGGTGAGGTCCACGGCACCGAGCACCCGACCGGTACGCGGATCGTGCACCGGAGCCGCCGCGCAGGTCCAGGGCTGCACGCGCCGAATGAAGTGCTCGGCGGCGAAGACCTGCACCGGCCGGTCGACCGCGACCGCCGTGCCCGGCGCGTTCGTCCCGACGGCGGACTCGGCCCAGCGGGCACCCGGTACGAAGTTCATCCGCCCGGCCTCACGCCGGGTGGCCGGATGTCCCTCGACCCACAGCAGCCTGCCATGCTCGTCGCACACCGCGAGAAGATGCTCCCCGTCGGCCGCGAACGTGCCCATGAGTTCACGGAACAACGGCATCACCCGTGCCAGCGGATGCTCGGCCCGGTACGCGCCGAGGTCACCGTCGGAGAGTTCCACGTCGGCGGTGCCGTCCGGTCCCACACCGGCCCGTGCGGAACGCCGCCACGAGTCGGCCACCACCGAACGCACCGGCCGCGGCACGGTGCCCGCCGCGGCGAACGTCTCGTGCGCGCGCTGCAGCATCCGTACGCGCTCGGCGGGATCGGCCCCCGGCTCCAGGGCCACCCATGGCTCGGTCAACTCGGCCTCCCGACGTCGATGCGGTTGGGGACATCGTCACTCCGGGGATGGGCGCGGACAACCTCTTGGACAGTCGTCGCCCGAACGGCGGGAAACCCACCGCCCCGGGCGACACGGCGCGGCGCGACACGGCGTGGCGCGACACGGCGTGGCGCGATGCGACGACGCGACAGGCCCGGCTCAGGCGAGGTCGACAAGTCTCATGTAGCGCACCCAGTCCCAGTGGGGCCCCGGGTCGGTGTGGTCCGAGCCCGGTACCTCGTAGTGACCGATGATGTGGGTCCGGTCCTTGGGAATGCCGTAGGTCCCGCAGACCGCCGCCGCGAGTTCGGCGGACTGCTCGTACATCGCGTCGGTGAAGTAGGCGGGTCGGTCCACCCAGCCCTCGTGCTCGATGCCGATGCTGCGCGTGTTGTAGTCCCAGTTCCCAGCGTGCCAGGCGACGTCGGCCTCGCGCACGCACTGCGCCATGTGTCCGTCCGCCGAGCGGACCACGTAGTGCGCGGACACCTGCTTCTGCGGGTTGCGGAAAATGGACAGCGTGTCGTTGTACGTCTCCTGCGTGACGTGGATGACCACACGGTCGACGGAGTAGGAGCCGGGGCGGCCGGAGACCGTGTAGTTGGAGACCGTCGCCGGCTGCCACTCGGCTGACGGATAGTCGACCGCCTGGGTCCCGGCTCCGGCCCGGGCGTCCGGGAGCAGTGCGTACGGAACGGCGGCGAGCGCGGCGCCTCTCAGCAGTCGTCGTCGGGTGAGATCGGATCGTGCGCGTTCCATGAACAACTGCCTCTCGACATGGGGAGGACGAGGTCTGCTCAGCGCCGCGGCGCTGTCGCGGCTTCCCGCAGGCGGGTGTGCGGTCCGCGGTGTGTCTCGCGCGGGGGGTCGCTCCCTGCGGAGCTCGGCCACGCACGTGTGGTTGGTGTCGCACACGGTGGCCAACGGGACTCCACGGGTCTGGGTCGCGAACTGGTACGCGTCCATATCGCTGAAACCGTGGTCGCGCACCAGCCAGTGCACCAGATGGAGCCGGGATATCCGGAACGCGTCTTTCCGTGGGCGCGCCGAACCCGTCGAGATGATGTGGGTGTCCGACTCGATGCGCGGCCGGGGGTGGCCGGCGCCTTGAGCGGTTCGACGATCACACGGTGTTCATCGCGCCCTCGGCCGCGACCCCGCAGGTATCCCCCTTGCCCTGCCGGGCGTGCCCGTCCCCCGAGCGGAGCAGCGCGCCCTCGACGTCGACCCCGAGGCAGCAGGTGACGTCGGCGCGAATTTCCGGTGTGGTGACATGTGATCCCCCTCGTACCCGCGGCGCTCCGAAGCCGCCGCCGCACGGACGGATCGGATGCGCCTCACGTGAATCACGGTACGGCGCTGACGAGTTGGGCAGAAGGGCGTGCCGTGCTTCTGTGGACGGCCGGGGGACTGTGGAGAAGTCACTCACCCGATCGGGTGAGCAGCCCGTTCCGCCACCGCCGCCGGATCGTCCAGCACACCCCGGACCACCGAGTGCGCGGCCCCGAGCAGAGGACCCTCGGGGCCCAGCCGCGACACGGTCACCGGGCAGGCCGGCCCAGCCGTACGGCGCTCCAACTCGGCCTGCAGGGAGGGCAGCAGCCACGGCGCCAGCCCGGACAGCGCACCGCCGAGCACGACGCTCTCGGGGTCCAGCAGATTGACCGCTCCGGTCAGTGCGACACCGAGTGCCTCTCCCGCCTCGCGCAGCGCCCTTCGTACGTCCTCGTCGCCCTCCGCGGCACGCCCCGCGAGAAGTCCGACACGGTCCTCGCCCGGTTCCAGGCCGGCCGCCCGCAGCACCGCCTCCTCGCCGGCGTACTGCTCCAGACAGCCCCGCCCGCCGCACGGGCACTCGGGACCGTCCGGACGGACCGGCACATGGCCCAACTCGCCTGCGAAACCCCGCGTTCCACGCAGCAGGCCGCCGCCCACGACGAGTGCGGCGCCGATGCCGATCTCCGCGGAGACGTGCAGGAAGTCGCGCGGCGTGCCCTCGCCGAGCCAGAGTTCGGCCAGCGCGCCGAAGTTGGCCTCGTTGTCCACGGTCAGCGGGAACCCGAAGGGCAGCAGGGCGCCCAGGTCCGTGTCGTGCCAGGCGAGGTTCGGGGCGCGCACGACGGTACGGGCGTCGCGCGCCACCAGCCCTGGCACGGCCACGGCGAGCCCGGCCGGCCACAGGCCTTCGCGTTCCGCCTCGGCCACGACCCGGCGCACGAGCCCGGTCAGGGCCTCCACCACCGGTTCGGGGGAGCTGCCACGGTTCACGCCGTGCCGTACGGCCCTGGCCCGCACCTCGCCGCGCAGGTCGACCGCGCAGACCGCGAGGTGGTCGACGCCGACCTCGGCGCCGATTCCGGCCGGACCGTGTCCGCTGACGGCGAGCGCCGAGCCGGGCCGGCCCACCCGGCCCGGCCGCTCGGGGCCCAGTTCCTCGATCAGTCCCGAGCGGATCAGCTCCTCGACCAGGGTCGACACCGCCGCACGGGTCAGACCTATGCGCGAGGCGACGGCGGCCCGCGAGAGCGGCCCCTCCGCGCTGACGGTGTGCAGTACCCGGGCCAGGTTGCGGCGGCGCATGCCCTGCTGGGTGTCGGGCAGGGCGCGACCGGGGCCGGACGGGCGGGCCTCGTGCAGCGGTGCGGTCATGCCGGTCAGTCCTCGGTCGGTATCCGTGTGTGCTTCGTCATCCGTGTGTGTCTGGTCGGTGTATGTCTGGTCTGTGTGTTTGGTCCGTCAGTGGGTTTCGGCAACGTCGCCTTGGCCGGTGCGCGTCGGCGCCTGCGACTTGGCGCTCGTCGGCGGTCGCCCGGCGACGCGGGTCCGTGACCTCGCCTTCGTCCACGTGTCTCCGTCGCCGGCCGGGCGTGTGTGCGTACTGCCCTGGCCGCGTGGCCGTCAGCGCGCGTCCGTCGCGCGTTCCAGCAGCGGGGCCGCGTCGGAGAGTACCCCGGCAATCCTGGCCAGTGTCGCCTCGTCCCGTTCCACCGCCTCCAGCACGGGCCCGGCGGCCGTGTTCCAGCGCCGGGCCACCGCGGCGGGATCCTCGCCGGTCAGGAGGCCGGCCGCCTGGGCCGCGGCGCCGAGCGCGACCAGTTCCCTGGCCTCGGGCACCTGGACAGGCCGCCCGGAGAGCCGTCGTACGGTCTGCTGCCAGGCCGTCCCGCGGGCGCCCCCACCGATCAGCAGCAGCGGGTCCGAGCGGTCCGCGTCCTCGTCGAGGACCAGGTCGAGCGCCCCCAGCAGGGAGTGCACGGCCCCGTCGTAGGCGGCTTGGAGGAGCTGGCCGCCCGTCGTGTCGTGGCGCAGCCCGTGCAGCAGGCCGGAGGCGCTGGGCAGGGCGGGGGTGCGTTCGCCGTCCAGGTAGGGCAGGAGCGTCACGTCGGTGGTGGGTTCCACGGCCTCGCGGTCGAGTCCCAGCAGGGACGCGACGCGGTCCACGGCGAGTGTGCAGTTCAGCGTGCAGGCCAGGGGCAGCCAGTCGCCGTGGGCGTCGGCGAAACCCGCCACGGTGCCGCTCGGGTCGGCGGGGCGCCGCTTCGAGACGGCGTACACCGTGCCGGACGTGCCGAGGCTCAGCACCGGAGTGCCGGGACGCAGCCCCAGGCCGAGGGCGGCGGCCGCGTTGTCGCCGGTGCCGGCGGCGACCATGGTGCCCTTGGAGAACGGCAGGTCGTGACTGTCGCGCACGGTGCCGGCCACCTCGCCGGGCCGGACCACGCGGGGCAGCAGCGCGGCGTCGAGCCCCACGCGCGCGAGGATCTCGTCGTCGTAGGACTCGGTCGCCGATGCCCACCAGCCGGTTCCCGAGGCGTCGCCGCGGTCGGTGGTGCCAAGACCGGTGAGACGCTCGGTGAGGTAGTCGTGGGGGAGGCGCACGGCCTTGGTGGCGCGGATCGCCTCCGGCTCGTTCTCGGCCAGCCAGGCCCACTTGGTGACCGTGAAGGACGGGCCGGGCACGCTGCCGATGCGCTCGGCCCAGGCTTTCGGGCCGCCCAGCTCCTCGATCAGACGGCGTGCCTGCGGTGCCGAGCGCACGTCGTTCCACAGCAGCGCCGGACGCACCGGTTCGCCGCGGCCGTCCAGGGTGACGAGCCCGTGCTGCTGGCCGCCGATCGACACCGCCGCGGCCTCGCGCGCCGCGTCGCCGCACTGGTGCAGCGCCTCGCACAGGGCGTCCCACCACTGGCGGGGGTCGCTCTCCCGGCCGGCTCCGGAGGAGACGGTGTGCGGTGCCTGGCCGCTTGCGACGACCTGCCCCGTGGACGCGTCGACGACGAGCGCCTTGGTGGACTGGGTGGACGTGTCCACGCCGACGACGAGCGGACCTTCGGCTGCTGACATCGGGCTCTCCCTTTTTTCCGCGGCTCTGCGGGGTTCTGACCTGGTGTTTTCGGTGACGCCTGGGTTGCGCTGACCCGGACATCGTTCCTTCGGGGACATCTTGTCCCTTCCCAGGGATGCGTGGGCATACTAATTTGTAAACTGCCATGACGAAATAGTCGGAGCAAGCAAGGAGCCGCGGCATGAACTACCAGCCCACCCCCGAGGACAGGTTCACCTTCGGCCTGTGGACCGTCGGCTGGCAGGGAAGGGACCCGTTCGGCGACGCCACCCGCCGGGCCCTCGACCCGGTCGAGACGGTGCAGCGCCTGGCCGAGCTCGGCGCGCACGGTGTGACCTTCCACGACGACGACCTGATCCCCTTCGGATCTTCGGACACCGAGCGTGAGTCACACATCAAGCGCTTCCGCGAGGCTCTGGACGCGACCGGCATGAAGGTGCCGATGGCCACCACGAACCTCTTCACGCACCCCGTCTTCAAGGACGGCGCGTTCACCGCCAACGACCGCGAGGTGCGTCGCTACGCCCTGCGCAAGACGATTCGCAACATCGACCTGGCCGCCGAGCTGGGCGCCGAGACCTACGTGGCGTGGGGCGGCCGGGAGGGCGCCGAGTCCGGCGCCGCCAAGGA
The DNA here is from genome assembly GCF_041435115.1 of Streptomyces sp. NBC_00289. Taxonomy (NCBI): domain Bacteria; kingdom Bacillati; phylum Actinomycetota; class Actinomycetes; order Kitasatosporales; family Streptomycetaceae; genus Streptomyces; species Streptomyces sp. NBC_00289. The sequence continues at coordinate 8,577,968 of NZ_CP108046.1, forward strand.
CGTGCGCGTCGCTCTCGACCGGATGAAGGAAGCCTTCGACCTCCTCGGCGAGTACGTGACCGAGCAGGGCTACGACCTGCGCTTCGCCATCGAGCCCAAGCCCAACGAGCCGCGCGGCGACATCCTGCTGCCCACGGTCGGCCACGCCCTCGCGTTCATCGAGCGCCTGGAGCGCCCCGAGCTGTACGGCGTCAACCCCGAGGTCGGCCACGAGCAGATGGCGGGGCTCAACTTCCCGCACGGCATCGCCCAGGCCCTGTGGGCCGGCAAGCTCTTCCACATCGACCTCAACGGTCAGTCCGGCATCAAGTACGACCAGGACCTGCGCTTCGGCGCCGGCGACCTGCGCGCGGCCTTCTGGCTCGTCGACCTGCTGGAGACCGCCGGCTACTCCGGCCCGAAGCACTTCGACTTCAAGCCGCCGCGGACCGAGGACCTCGACGGCGTGTGGGCGTCCGCCAAGGGCTGCATGCGCAACTACCTGATCCTCAAGGAGCGCGCGGCGGCCTTCCGTGCCGACCCGGAGGTCCAGGAGGCCCTGCGTGCCTCGCGGCTGGACGAACTGGCGCAGCCGACGGCGGCGGACGGCCTGAAGTCGCTGCTCGCGGACCGTGCGGCCTTCGAGGAGTTCGACGTCGAGGCGACCGCCGCGCGCGGGATGGCGTTCGAGCACCTCGACCAGCTGGCGATGGACCACCTGCTGGGCGCGCGCGGCTGAGCGCACGCGCGCGTGTCCGCGTCGCCGACCTGTCCCGGTGTGCGCATCGGTGAGCGAACCCCGCCCGGAATGCTCCGGAATCATGCGGTCCATGGCATGACTCCGTATCAACTGCCGTGCGGGGGTCGCGCCGAGCCCGTTCCGCGGCGACGCTTGACGGTATGGCCATGCCGCCCGTACCGCCTCAGCCGCCCGGGCCACCCGGTGACACGCCGCCCTCGGGCGGCGGTTTCGGACCGCCTCCGCCCTCGTACGGTGGCTGGGCGCCGGGCCCACCCGGTGGGCCCGGCGGGCGGCGCGGTCCGGGTCGGCGCCGTAACCCCTTCTTCGTCGTGCTCGCCGTTCTCGTGGCCGCGGCGGCCGTCGTCATCGTGGTGCTGATGGCTTCGGGAAGCGGCGACTCGCCGGACGGGAAGCCGTCGCCCGGCAGCGGCACGAGCGCGAGCGGCTCTCCCGGGCCCTCCCTGGGCATCCCGACCGAGCTGCCCAGCAGCCTGCCGTCACAGCTTCCGAGCGAACTGCCCAGCGGACTGCCCAGCGAACTGCCCAGCGACTTGCCCAGTGATCTCGAATCGCTCATCCCGTCCCTCGCGGACGGCGTGCTGCCCTGAGGGACGGTGGTGAGGTACCGCCGTCAAGGACGAGTGACGTGCTGCGTGAGGGTGAGTGACGCGGTGCCGTAGGGCCGAGCGACGAGGTGCCGTAAGAGCGGGTCGGGACTCAGACACCGCGCGGCAGGCGCACGTAGGTCACCGTCGTCTCCACGCCACTGTCGACCAGCCGCCCCTGCGCGTCGAAGGCGTCCGCGCCGTCCGTCATCCCGAAGTCGTTGTCGTTGACGAGGGCGAGCGTGTCGTGGTCCACGCGCGCGATGCCCTCGATCTTCCCGGGCACGCCGGAGACCTTGCCCAGGTCGACGACCAGTCGCTTGGAGAGCACCGGAACGCCCGAGGCCGCCGGGTCCTGGAGCTGCTCCAGGGACGGGGACGTCGTGTCGTCGTCCCAACGGTCGCCGAGGATGTTCGCCCTGCTTCCCAGGTCGACCAGTTGGAGCCGCGCGGCCTTGTCGGTGCGCTCCTCGACCAGCAGCCGGTTCCCGCCCACAGCGACCACCGAGGAGATCTTGAGCTCGGAGGTGTCGTCCTCGCTCGGATCCACCACGTCCACCGGATCGAAGCGGTACGCGTACTCGGCGGTGACCGCCTTCCTCTTCGTCGAGAACCGCAGCAGGCGAGTCGTCAGCGAGGCGTCCCCGGCCTTCGCGTCAGGCAGTGACAGCGGACTCTGGACGGCCAGCACGAGGTCGCCGCCGGGAAGCTGGGCGAGCCCCTCGAAGCCGCGGTTGGTCTTGCGGTGCGACAACACGGACGGCAGCGCCTCCACCACCGGGTAGTCCGCGCCCGTGAGGTTCAGCCCCTTGGGCACGTAGCGCGTGCGCACCTTCCCGCGCGCGGAGACGTGGACGAGGGACGGCCCGTACTCGTCGACGAGCCAGAAACTCCCGTCCGCCGCCCGCACGATGCCCTCGGTGTCCAGTCCGTCGGGGTCGTACGACAAGGGTGTCCGTGCGTCGTAGGAGTACGGCGGCTCGTCGCGCCCCTGCTGGTTCGACAGGCCCGTGACGGGCTTGCCGGAGGAGGTCGTCACGGCGATGGCGTCCAGCACCTTCACCTTGTCGCCGACCACGCGGATTCTGACGATCGCCGGGTCGAATCCGGGTACCGGGAAGGTGCGGCGCTTCGTGCCGTTCACCTTGAGCTGACCGTTGGGCCCGCGGTCGGTGACCGTCCAGAACTCGCCCTCGCGGCCCGCCGGGTAGATGTCGCTGCCGAGTCCTCCGAGATCGACACCCCGGTCGTCGGCCACCGTGCCGGGCAGCTGCGCGTCGCTGAACGCTCCGAGCGGGATGTCGCCGAGCGTCGCCGTGCGCGTGACGGTTGCCGTGCGCGTGACGTACGGGTCCGCGGAACGAGCGCCAGGGGCCTGGGCGCCCGCGGCCGGTCCCGCCGTAGCGAGCGCGGCCAGCACGGCGAGGGGCACGCCTGCCGCGGCAAGACGGTGGACGTAATGCCGGCCGGTGGCTTGCGGGGACATCGGGCCTCCTGAAGAACAACTTCGTTGACAGTGGCAAGATTTGGCCCCCACGGGGAACGTGGGGCGATCGCCGGTTGAACACGGGGAGTCGGCCACTCGTCGGGCCGATGCCGCGATGCCGCGATGCCGCGATGCCGCGATGGCGCGATGCCGCGCGGGTGGTCACCCTCGCTGACTGCGGGGCGCCGCTGCCGCGGAGCCGCCGCTATGAGGCGGAGCCCTCGCCAGGCGCGCGGGATGAGCGGTGCGGGCCGAGGCCCCTCAGGACGTCGCCGAGTTGATCGCTCGTGAGCGTGGGTTCGGGGAGCGGAGCGGCCAGGGGCGAGGGGCGGAGCCCGTCCAGAAGCAGGGCGAGCGGTCGGTGCCAAGCCTCCGTGGTGACGGCTGTGGCCAGGGACGGAACGGCACGGCCGAGGGCGGCCAGGGCGAAGAGGACGTCTTCGGGGGTGACATCCGCGCGGATGCTGCCCTGCTCACGTCCGCGGTGCAGAAGCAGCTCCACCGTTTCGCGGTTGTGGGTGTGCACGGTCCGCAAGGAGTCGACGCCCTCCAGGTGTGTGGTCATGAGGTCGTTCGCCCCCCGGTCGGTGGCCAGTACGGCGAAGACGGCCCGCAGGTAGCCGGTCAGTCCCGTCCATGCGTCCGGTTCGGCCCGAGCCCGCTCGCCGGCGGCCATCGTGTCCGTCAGCGGGTCGCGGAAGACCGCGTCGACGAGAGCGGCGCGAGAGGGGAAGTGCCGGTAGAGCGTGGCGTTGCCGACCTCCGCCCGCCGGGCGATCACGTCCAGGGGCGCCTCGAGTCCCTGCTCCGTGAACACCTTGTGCGCGGCCTCGAGCAGCAGCTCCCGGTTCCGCCGCGCGTCGCGCCGCCGCCCGGTCGTCGTCTCGTCGTTCGAGCCCACGGTCACCGTCACCTTCCGCCCACCGGGGAGTGCTCCCCGGTGGCGATGCTATCGTCGCGTGGTGAAGTGGGGAGCAGTCCCCACTTCGATTGGCTCGCGTGGGGAGGGGTGGAGGCATGGGTGGACTGGCGCTTGTCCTGGGTGGTGGCGGACCTGTCGGCGGTGCGTGGATGACGGGCGTACTCGCCGGTCTTCGCGACGCCGGGATCGACCTGATGCGCGCGGACGTGATCATCGGCACCTCGGCCGGCGCGATCTTCGGCTCCCGGCTCGCCGCGGGCGAGCCCCCGCGCCGGATGTACGAACGTCAACTGGCCGGTGCGGAGGGCGTGGAGCTCGGCGTCACCATCCCGCAGACCCTCCGCTTCCTGTGGGCGGCGCTCGCCTCCCGCGATCCGCAACGTTCCGTGCGGCGCCTGGGCCGGGCCGCGCTGAGTGCCCCCACCGGACCCGAGTCGGAGGTGTTCGAGACCGTGGGTGCCCTGCTGCCCGGCATCCGGGAGTGGCCCGAGCGGCCGCTGCGGATCACCGCCGTCGACGCCCTGTCCGGGCAGTTGGAGGTCTTCGACGCGCGGACGAAGCCCACCCTGCTCGAAGCCGTCGCGGCGAGTTGTGCGGTCCCCGTGGTCTGGCCTCCCGTCACGGTAGCCGGACGCCGCTTCATGGACGGTGGCTCCCGCTGTACGACCAACATCCGGTTGGCCCGCGGCCATCACCACATCCTGGCCGTCTCACCCCTGCCCGACGCGGTGGGGCCGCACCCCAGCGCGCACCGGGAGGCGGCCGAACTCACCGCCGAGGGGGCCCACGTCACCCTTCTGGCGCCGGACCGTGCCGGACGCCGTGCCATGGGCCGCGACATGACGTCCGACGCCCGCCGCCCGGCGGCCGCCCGCGCCGGTCACGACCAGGCGACGGCTCTCGCGGCCTCGGTGCCCGGCGTGTGGCACGACTGGTCATAGCGGCGGTACCTTCCTCGGCCCTGACGCGGGCGCGGCCTCGTGCGCCGGCCTCGCCCCGCACGTCGACCTCAGGACGCTTCGCCCGTCACCGTGAGCTCCGGACAGGCCAGCGCCGTCGCCGGGTCCTGGGCCGCGCCGCCCGCGGGGACCCAGCGGCCACGCTCCTTGCGATACGGCCACCAGCGGCCGTCACGACCCAGGCGCAGCTGGCTCGGCGCACCGACCACCGTCCACCGGTTGCCCCTCGCCTGCAACGACGGCCGTTCGCTCTCGTCCCAGGCGTTCTCCAGGGCCGCACGCGCGCGTGCGAGAGCCTCGCCCTCCACCCGCCACTCCTCGTCGAGCACGGCCAGCGCGGCGACGCCCCCGTGATGCCAGGCCGCCACGGCCCGTGACAGACCGTCCCGGTCGCGCCCCGATCCGCGGGCGAGCCGCTCCGCGACGTCCCGCGCGGGGTCGCCGACGGCCAGCCGTACCGCATCCTGCGCGATCGTCAACTCCCCTTCGCACGGCTGCTGTCCATGCCCCGGCCGGAGCGCCTCGACGAGCAGGCGGTACGCCTCGGCGGCGGTCGCCGAGGCCAGACACTCCAGCGCCGCCGGGTCCACCCCGGGTGCCGGCGGGGCCTCGGTGTCCAGCGACAGCGCGACGCCGGGACCTCCGGGAACTTCCGGCAGGGGCGGCAGCGGAGGCAGGTCCACGGCGGCCGCGAACGCGCCGGCGGCCGCGACTCCCGCCCGCCCCGAGGACTCCCGCGCGGGCCCGGCGCCGCGCTCCCGCAACTCCTCCAGGAGACCGCGTTCGCCGCGTCCGCGCAGGAGCAGCAGGACGAACGGATCCTCGTCCAGAAGCCGAGCCACCTGGTAGCACAGGGCGGCTGTGTGGCCGCAGTGGTCCCAGGCGCCGCAGTCGCACTCCGGCTCCAGATCCCCCAGCCCCGGCAGCAGTTCGATCCCCGCGGCCGCCGCGTCCTCGACCAGGTGAGGAGGCATCTCCCGGTCCAGCAGCGCCGCGACGTGCCCGGCCCGCTCGACAGTCATGGCGACGAAACGGTCCCACTGGTCGCCGGACAACTCCGACAGCAACACGTCCGCCCGGTGCGTCGTACGGTCGTGGTCGTGCACGACGGCCGTGATGCGTCCCGGCCGCACCGACACAGCGCCCACGGCTCCCGCGCGCGCGAGCCGTCGGCCGGTCTTCACCTGTGCCGCGTCCAGCGCCGCGTCCTCCAGTGCCTTGAGCCAGGCCAGGCCCCACCACGTCCCGGCGAAGCCCTTCCCGCGCGCGGGAGGCATCGCGGCGAACGTGCGCTCCGCCTGCGCTTCGGACCCGGTCATCGCGTTCCCCCTCGCAGCTCCACCAGATCGGCCAGCTCCGCGTCCGTGAGCTCGGTGACCGCCGCCTCGGCGGAGCCGAGCACGGCGTCGGCGAGTTCCTGTTTGCGGCCCAGCATGTCGGCGATGCGGTCCTCGATGGTTCCCTCGGTGATCAGTCGGTGCACCTGGACGGGGCGGGTCTGGCCGATCCGATACGCCCGGTCGGTTGCCTGTGCCTCGACGGCGGGATTCCACCAGCGGTCGTAGTGCACGACGTGCTCTGCGCGCGTGAGGTTCAGGCCCGTGCCCGCGGCCTTCAACGACAGCAGGAAAACGGGGACTTCGCCGTCCTGGAAGCGCCCTACCATCGCCTCGCGTTCGACGACGGGAGTTCCGCCGTGCAGGAACTGGGTGGACACGCCACGCGCTGCCAGGTGCCGTTCGATGATGCGCGCCATGCGCACGTACTGCGTGAAGACCAGGACGCTCGCCCCCTCGGAGAGGATGGTGTCGAGCAGTTCGTCCAGAAGCTCGAGCTTTCCGGAGCGTCCGGCGATGCGCGGCCGCTCCTCCTTGAGGAACTGCGCCGGATGGTTGCAGATCTGCTTGAGCCCCGTCAGCAGCTTCACGATCAGCCCCCGCCTCACCATGCTGTCCGCCCCGGCGATCTCGGCGAGCGTCTCGCGCACCACGGCCTCGTACAGGCCCGCCTGCTCCGTCGTGAGCGACACGGCACGGTCGGTCTCGGTCTTCGGCGGCAGCTCCGGAGCGATCCCCGGATCGGACTTACGACGCCGCAGCAGGAACGGGCGCACAAGCCGGGCGAGCCGCTCCGCCGCGGCGGGATCCCGGCCACCCTCGACGGGCTGCGCGTACCGCGTGCGGAAGGTGCCGAGGCGGCCCAGCAGCCCCGGGGTCGTCCAGTCGAGGATCGCCCACAGCTCCGAGAGGTTGTTCTCCACCGGGGTGCCGGTGAGCGCCACGCGTGCGCGTGCGCCGATCGAGCGCAGCTCCCGCGCAGTCGCCGAGTACGGGTTCTTCACGTGCTGGGCCTCGTCCGCCACCACCATGCCCCACGACACCTCGGCGAGCCGGGCCGCCTCCAGACGCATCGTCCCGTAGGTGGTGAGCACGAACTCACCGTCGACCAGGGCGTCGAGACCGCGGCGGGGACCGTGGAAGCGGCGTACGGGGGTGCCCGGCGCGAACTTCTCGATCTCCCGCTGCCAGTTGCCCATCAGGGAGGTCGGGCACACCACGAGGGTCGCCCCGGCGGACGACGCGTCGCTCTGCCGGTGCAGATGCAGCGCGATCAGCGTGATGGTCTTGCCGAGGCCCATGTCGTCGGCCAGGCAGCAGCCCAGGCCCAGGGACGTCATCCGGGCCAGCCAGCCGAGCCCCCGCCGCTGGTAGTCCCGCAGCGTGGCCGTGAGCGCGGCGGGCTGTTCCACCGGCTCCTGGCCCTCCGGGTCCGCGAGCCGCTCCCGCAGCGCCTCCAGCCACCCCGTGGCGTGTACGTCGACCCTGCGGCCGTCGACCTCCGCGGACCCCGTGAGAGCGGCGCCGAGCGCGTCGACGGGCGTCAGTTTTCGATCCTGCCGCGCCTGGGCTTGCCGCACCTCCCGCGGATCGATCAGCACCCACTGGTCGCGCAGGCGCACGAGCGGGCGGTTGGCCTCGGCGAGCCGGTCGAGTTCCTCGCGGGTGAGCTGCTGCTCGCCGAGCGCGAACCACCAGTCGAAGGCGAGCAGCGCGTCGGCTGACAGGAACGAGGGAGCGTCCGACAGGAGCGGGCCCGGCCGGGGCCCCTCGTCCGGCGGACCGACCACGGCGCGAGTGGTCAGCCCGCGGGCCATGTTCTTCGGCCAGCGCACGTCGACTCCGGCACCGGACAGGGCCAGCGCCCCCTCCCCGAGCAGGTCGGCCACCTCGTCGTCGGCGAGGTCGACGGCGTCCGGCACGGTCGCCGACAGCAGTGGCGTAAGGGGCGGCCACGTCTTGGCCGCACGGCGCAGCGCGAGCAGGGTGTCCATCCGCGCGCGTGGACCGAAGGAGGCACCGGCGGCCCCGGATTCCGCCCACAGGTCGTCGGCGTCCGCGACGAGCGCCGGGTCGCTCACGCTGTGCACCTGGAGCACGGCCCGGAACGACGGTGCCGTCTCGTCCTGCGCGGTGGTCGCCAGCCCGGGCACCTCGACACGCAGCGACAGGCGTACGCCCGCGTCGTGACCCGCGGCCACGTCGGCGGCCCAAGCGCGCTGCCCGGGCAGGTGCTGCGGTTCCGGCACGGCGTAGGCGGGGCCGCCCGTCACGAGCGAGGCCGCGGGGGAGCGGGGGAGCGTGTCGGCGATCGCGTCCAGGAAGGCGCGCAGCAGCCGCTCCGGCGCGGGCAGTCGCGTCGGAGCGGTGCCACTCACCGGCACGGCGTGCGCCTCGGGCGGCATCGCGGCGGCGAGTTCGCGGACGCGCTCCAGGTCCGCCGCGCCCAGAGGGCCCGTACGCCAGGAGTCGTGATCGGCCGAGGACAGGCCGGGCAGCAGGAGTCCGCGCGCGACCAGTTGCAGGGCCAGCACGGTGGCCCTGCCCCAGAAGACCGTCGCCCGGTGTCCGTGGGCGCAGGCACGCGCGCGTGTGAGGACGGGCAGGGCGTCGCGCACCGACAGCCGGACGGCGGGCACGCTCACCAGCGCGACCTCCTCGCCGTCGGGCACGGCGACGGTCAAGGTCTCGACGGTCCCTGCGGCGACGGCCGGGGGTGCGCTGCCGTCCGGCCACCAGAAGACGACGCCGCCCGTACGGGGCGGATCGCCGGGCACGAACACGGCACTGCAGCGGGCCAGTTCAGCGATCTCGGACGCCGTTGCCACGGGAATCCCCTGCACAGGAATACCGAACTCCTCAAATTTGACTAGCCTCTCGGAGTCGCCGAGGGTACAGCACCCGACGACGCAACGGGAACAGGCCCTCCGACGCACGCGGAGGTGGGCCGGCACTCCGGGCGGAGTAGGCACGGAGCGGTCCGGGCATCACGCGAGACAGGCATGGGCGGCGCCGACCGCCCTCGGAGCGAGCACAATAGGGGTCCGTCTCAGGGGCGTCTCAGGGGCGACTCAGGGTCGCGGTTCGGAACCATGCGAAGCCCAAAGCCGTTTTTCTGGGCAGAGAGCGGCAGTGGCCGCGAAGGAGGCGACGCAATGTCGAAGAACGCGAAGATCGCCGCAGGAGGTGTGGCGGTCGGGCTCATCCTGTTGATCTGGCTGCCCTGGTGGGCCGCGCTCCTGATAGTCCTGGGGGTTCCGGCGGCCGCGTATCTCACGCTCGACCCCTCGCAACGGCGCCGGCTGCGCCGCGTCACCCGCAAGGAGCTCGGTCGCTGACACGGCCCTGCCCCGGTGCACCGTCCCGCACACGGCGCACCGGGGTGCGGACCGACAAGGCCGGAACCCCCGAATTCGGGATCGACAGGACCGGCATCAGCTGGGGCGTACGGCCATCCTGTCGAGGGCGTCGAGGAGGCCCGGCAGTTTGGGCCCCCGGCCCACCGGAAGCACCTCGCCGGGCTCGTCGTCGAGGAGTACGAAGGCGATGTCGTCGGTCCGGGCCACGAGCGACCAGCCCGGACCGTCCGCGCGGAGGATCCGGGCGTCTCCGGACGCGAAGGACGACCGGACCCGGCCGAGGGGCGGCGGGGCGTCCACGTACGCGTGCGCCTCGGCCAGCACACGCTGGACACCGCCACGACCCTTCCTGTCGCCCGGCGCCCGGTCCTGGCCGGCTTCGGGCTCGGCGGATCCGCCGTCCGGACTCAAGAAGTCCGCTTCGTTGATCTGCTCCCGCCACACCGACCACCGGAGCGCGATCTCGTCGGCGCCCATACGTCGCTGGGCCGGACCCCAGACGCTGGTGTCCGGCGGTGACAGCGGGGCGCCGTCGACCACATCGGGGCCGGGATCGTGCGGCGCGGGCACTCCCGGAGCCGCCACGGCGACATCGAGGGGCCAGCCTGGCAGCGCGGCGACGACCGTGTGCTCCTGCGGAGACAGCTCGTGCTCCATGCCACAGTCCCAGGACGCGATGGCGACGGCGACCAGCGAGACGTCGTCGATGACGACCGTCCACCGGGCACCCTCCCCGTCCTGGCCCAGCACCAGGCCGTACCCGTCGGCCAGCGGTGCCATGCCGAGCGCCGCGCAGGCCTCCGGGTAGTCGTCGCCCAGGACACTCGGGAACTTCGCCGGCGTCAGCAGTGCCGCCGTGAGCACGTAGAGCGCGTCGTCCGAGGCGGCGACGGTTTCCTCTTCCGTCCCTGCCATCCCAGCCTCCCCAATCGTTCATCCAACCGCGCGCACCCTAGTGCGACGGGAAGGCCCTTGTCACGACCGTGACGCATACCCGGAGCTGCAGTTTCCGACGGGAAGGGGCGAATCGACCATCCGCGCCCCGCCGCGTCATACCGCCGGTAGCCCCAGAAGTGCTCGAGCCACGGTACGCGGCGACTCGTCGCGCTCCCTCGCGAGGGCGACGACCGCCCGGCACGCCAGCTCGTTCACTCCGAACGACAGCGCTTCCGGCGAGACCCAGCCCGCCGCCTCGTCGATCCGTTCCTGGTCGTCCTCCGCGCAGGCCGAGACGTATGCGGCGGCCGCCTCGAACAGGTTGTGCGCGCGTGTGTCCGGGCCGGTGTCCGACCCGGTGCGCAGCGCGTCGAGGACTCCGGTGACGGACCTGCGGATCCTGGCGAGCATGCTGACCACCTTCCCCCTGCGTGACTTCCGTGGCTCATCGTCCATGTCCTGTCACCCAACGTAGAGTTGGAGCTCCGGCGGCAGAAGGGGGCGGTGCGGTGAAGCGCTACGAACGGCTCCGGCAGATCCGGGCGATGGACCCGGAGAAGGATGCCTGGGAGATCTACCGGCTCAGTTCCGCGTACGAGTTCCCGTGGGACTACAGCCGCGCCCTCGAGCTGGCCCTCTACCGAACGTACGCCGTGCCGAGCATCGGCCGGCTGCTCGCCGAGACGGCCGAGCTCACACAGCGGACACAGAAACGCTACGACGACACCGCACTGCTCCTCGACGCCGTCGTCGAGCACGGCTTCGCAAGCGAACAGGGCCGCACCTCGATCCGCCGCATCAACCAGATGCACCGCAGCTACGACATAGCCAACGACGACATGCGGTATGTGCTGTGCACGTTCGTCGTGGTGCCCAGGCGCTGGATCGACGCGTACGGGTGGCGCCGCCTGTCGCGCCACGAGGTCGTCGCCTCCGCCGTGCATTACCGCACCCTGGGACAGCACATGGGCATCGAGGACATTCCGGCGTCCTACGAAGAGTTCGAGGCGTGCCTCGACGCCTACGAGGAGGCCCGTTTCGGCTGGGACACGGGAGCGCGGCGGGTCTCGGACGCCACGCTCTCCCTGATGGCCTCCTGGTACCCCAGTCCGCTCGCGCCGCTTCTGCGCGCCTCGACGCTCGCCCTGCTGGACGAGCCGCTCCTGCGCGCCTTCCGCTACCAGCCGCCGAGCGCCGCCACCCGCGTTCTCGTGCGCCGTGCGGTACGACTGCGGGGACGCGCCGTGCGTCTGCTGCCGCCGCGCCAGGCCCCGCATCACGCGCGGCAGAACCCGGAGATCAAGGGTTATCCCAACGGCTACCGACTCGCCGAGCTGGGCACCCGCCCTGTTCCCGGCCTGCGGGGCTGCCCCGTACGGCACCTGGACGGCTCAGCCGCCGAGTGAACCCCGGCCGTGGGGCCGGGCCGGCGGGTCAGCCCGCGCGGGTCGCCAGTGCCAGGAACCGGGCGTCCTCGTCGGCGTACGAGGTCATGCGCCACCCCGAAGCTGCCAGCAGCGGGCCGAGGTTGGGCTCCGCGCGCAGGTCGTCCGGTGTGATCCTTCTGCCCTGGCGGGCCGCGAGCGCCGCCCTGCCGATCGGGTGGAACAGGGCCAGCGTGCCGCCGGGTCGCACCACACGTGCCAGCTCCCGCAGGTTCTCCGCCGGACGCGGCAGGTGGGAGACGAGGCCCGCGCCGAACACCGCGTCGAGCGACTCCTGGCGCAAGGGCAGCGCGGTGACGTCGGTGAGCAGCAGCTGTCCGGCGCGGCTCCGTCCGGCACGGACGGCGGCCTGCAGCATGGCCGGGGTCAGATCGGCGCCGATGACCATTCCGGAGGGCCCCACAGCCGCGCGCAGGGACGGCAGAGCGCGTCCGGTGCCGCAGCCCGCGTCGAGGACACGATCGCCTGCGCGCAGTCCGAGGCTGTCGACCGCGGCCGCGTAGGCGGGGCCGTCGTCGGGGAACCGGCTGTCCCAGTCGGCGGCCCGGCTGGTGAAGAACTCCTGGACGTGTGTGTGGTCGTCGCTCATCGGGTCTGTCCTTCGTGGATACCCCGGCCTTTGGGTCGGGGAGGAAACGAAGCTCCTGCGGAGCAGGTCAGGGGAAGCCGGTTCGCCAGGGCTGACCGGCGTGCGCCGTCCATCGGCCGACACTCGCCGCTCACACAGAAACAGATACTGTGTGAGGTGTGACGCAGCAGGTCAAGCGGGCGTTCAGGTACCGCTTTTACCCCAGCGACGAGCAGGCAGCTGAGCTGTCGCGCACGTTCGGCTGCGTGCGCCTCGTCTACAACAAGGCGCTGGAGGAGCGCACGCGGGCCTGGTACGGCGAGCAGCGCCGCATCTCCTATGTGCAGTCCTCGGCCGCGCTGACGGAGTGGAAGAAGACCGGGGAGCTGGCCTTTTTGACGGAGGTGTCCTCGGTCCCGCTGCAGCAGGCGCTGCGTCATCTTCAGACGGCGTTCGGGAACTTCTTCGCCAAGCGCGCGAAGTACCCGCGCTACAAGTCTCGCAAGAAGTCCCGGGCGTCGGCCGAGTACACCCGCAGCGCCTTCACCTGGCGCGAGGGGCGCCTGACTTTGGCGAAGATGACGCAGCCCCTGGACATCCGCTGGTCGCGTGCCCTGCCGGAAGGTGCCGAGCCCACGACGGTGACCGTGTCCCGGGACGCGGCGGGTCGCTGGTTCGTGTCCCTGCTGTGCGAGGACACCATCGCCCCGGCCGCCGCCACCACGGCGGCCGTCGGCCTGGACGCCGGGATCACCTCGCTGGTGACACTGTCCACCGGGGAAAAGGTCGCCAACCTCAAGCATGAGAGGCGGGATCGCGCGCGGCTGGCCCGCGCGCAGCGGGAGCTGTCGCGCAAGGTGAAGGGCTCGGCGAACCGCGAGAAGGCCCGGCTCAAGGTGGCCCGCGTGCATGCGCGGATCGCCGACCGGCGCCGTGACTGTCTGCACAAGCTGTCGACTCGACTCGTCCGTGAGAACCAAACGGTCGTGATCGAGGACCTGAGTGTCCGCAACTTGCTGAAGAACGGCACGCTCGCACGCGCCATCAGTGACGCGGCCTGGATGCAATTGCGTTCCATGCTGGAGTACAAGTGCGCCTGGTACGGGCGCGAGTTCGTCGTGATCGACCGCTTCTTCCCCAGCAGCAAGCTGTGCGGGGACTGCGGTACGGTCGCGGCGAAGCTGCCGCTGAACGTCCGCGAGTGGACGTGTGCCTGCGGCGCGGTGCATGACCGCGACGTGAACGCGGCGCGCAACATCCTGGCCGCCGGGCTGGCGGCGTCTGCCTGTGGAGACGGTGTAAGACCTCAACGGGAGTCCTCCCGGACGGGGCGGTCGTCGGTGAAGCAGGAATCCCAGCGGGTGACCGCTGGAATCCCCCGCCTCTAGGACTTTGTTGGCGGATTCGCTTGCTCAGGCGATCAGTTCGAGGCCGAGGCGGGCGAATCGACTGATGTGGGTGGTGCGGATGGGGGTGCCGGTCCACCAGGCGTCGAGGCGGTGGAGGTTGAGTCCGGCGGCGATCAGGGCGTGACCGAGGTGGGTCTTGCGCAGCCCGCGGTAGGGGGTGGTGCGTGTCCGTGTCACCCGGACGGCCTGGGAGATGGTGCCCTCGACTCCGGCGCGGGTGCCGTAGGCGGCCTGCCACTCGTCGGTCTTCTGCTCGCGTCGGCGTTGGTCGAGAGCTTGCTGCTGGGGCTGGGTGAGCAAGGTCAGGCTGCGGCCCCACTTGCTCTTGGCACTGGTGCACGCCGCGCGCACCGGGCAGGCGTCGCAGTCGGTCTTGGCGAAGTGGACCCGGATGATCTCGGTGCCGGTGGGCTTGCGCTGAGCGGACCAGCTGATACTGCGCTGCCCGCGGGGACAGGTGACGGTGCGGGCCGGCCAGTCGACGGTGAAGGCGTCCTGCCCCAGGCCGCCCCCGGCCCGGCCCTGGGCCGCGGTATCGCCGCGGACCGGCCCCATCAGCTCGATGTTCTGCCCAGCGGCGGCCACCAGCAGCGCGGCGGAGGTATAGCCGGAGTCGACCAGATGGACAGCGGGCAGCAGGCGGCGTGCGGCCAGCGCGTCGTGGACGGGCGCCGTGATCTCCACGTCGGGAACGGTGGCGTCGGTGGTGACCACGTTCGTGATCAGATGCGGGGCGTCCGGCTCGCACGTCTCGGTGAAGTGAACCTTGTAGCCGTCCCAGCCCGCGCCGCGCTTGACGCTGTAGCGGGTGTCGATGTCGTAGGGGCTGGACAGCCTCAGCCTGCCCGGCGGGAGGTCCTTGCCCTCCCGCCAGCGCACCCCCTTCTCGTCGCGGTGATACTGCTGCACCCACGCGGTCCGCAGGACCTGCACCGCCTCGACGTGCCGCAGCCAGGCTGGTGTGTCAGGCGCGTAGAGGGCCTGAAGCAGCGTAAATCCGTCCTCTCCCACGGTCAGCGCCCACCGCTGGCGGGCGTCGGCTCCCTTGGGGAAGCGGAAGGAGTCGATGCGCTTGCCGTAGCGTTCGAACCACTCCGGCGCGACGGTCTGTCGCAGCCAGGCAGGCGCTGCGACGGCCAGCGTCTCCAAGGCGGCGCGCAGGGTCTCGCCCACGAACTCCATCCGGTTCAGCGTCCGCACCTGGGCCAGCACATGCGTGGAGTCGGTGCGTTGGCGGCCTCCCGCCCGCAGCAGACCTAACTCATCGACCCGTTCCAGCACCCGGTTAAGGACCAGCTTCTCCAGGCCGTGCGCGATCAGCCGGTCCCGGAACTCGCTGAGCACCGAGAAGTCGAACCCGGGGTCATCCAGCTCCAGCCCCAGCGCGTACTTGACGTCGATCCGCCCGCGCACCGCGTCCGCGGCCTGCCGGTCCGTCAGCCCCTCTGCGAACTGCAGCACGCTGACCATCGCCAGCTGCCCCGGCGACCACGCCGGCCCACCCCTGCGCGGAAACGCCCGGGCGAACTGCTCGTCCTCGAACAACGGACCGAGCTCATCCCGGATCCGCATGGCCAGACAGCCCTTGCGGAACGCTGCCCGCGCCACCCGCGCGGTGGCCTCCGGGACGGACGGAGCAGGCACAGGGCGCAGCGACATCGCAGCCCCTCCTTGCCTCCCCGCGCGATGGAACCGAACCCCACCAGACTGCCCGACCAAACAAGATCACCAAGCGCAGTCACCGGATCCGCCAACAAAGTCCTCTAGGCGGGGGAGGAAGTCAAGTTCCGCATGATTCCTCACCGACAGGGATGACATCGCGGTGCACACGTTCGAGCGTGCCGCGATCGTTCAGGCACACGTCTGTGTCATGTTCCAACACCTTTCGAAATGCGCCCCCTTCATGCGCCCCTGACCCGACTAGCGTCCCGGGGTCATGGGACACTTGGACCACGCCTCCTTCGGCTGGCTGACCCCCGTACTGTCGTACGTGATGGCCTGCATCGGCGCCGCGCTGGGGTTGCGCTGCACCGTCCGTGCGCTCGGCGCCACCGGACGCTCGCGCCGCAACTGGCTCGTCACCGCGGCCTCGGCGATCGGATCCGGCATCTGGACCATGCACTTCGTGGCCATGCTCGGGTTCGGCGTCAGCGGCACCGACGTCCGCTACGACGTGCCGCTCACCATCGTGAGCCTGCTCGTCGCCATGGCCGTCGTCTGCGTCGGCGTCTTCGCCGTCGGTTACGGCAAGGACCGCGCCCGCGCGCTGTTCCTCGGCGGACTCACCACCGGCCTCGGTGTCGCGAGCATGCACTACCTCGGGATGGCGGCCGTGCGACTGCACGGTGACGTCACCTACGATCCCGCGCTCGTCGGACTCTCCGTCCTCATCGCCGTCGTCGCGGCGACCGCGGCCCTGTGGGCGGCCCTCAACATCAGGTCGCCCGTCGCCGTCACCATCGCCTCGCTGATCATGGGCGCGGCGGTGACGAGCATGCACTACACCGCGATGTTCGCGGTGAGCGTGCGGGTGACGCCCTCCGGCGCCGTCCTGCCCGGGGCCACGGCGATGCAGTTCATCTTCCCCCTCGCCGTCGGCCTCGGGTCCTACCTGTTCCTGACGTCGGCCTTCGTCGCGCTGTCACCGACGTCGCGGGAGCGCGAGGCATCCGCCTCGGCCCAGCGGTCCGTCGAGAGCGTCGTCCCCCAGGGCGCGACGGGCCCGTGACGGCCCGGAGAACACGCCCCCGACCCACTCCCGAGCGAGGAGGCCATGCGTACATCGCGTAGGACCCCCACAGCGGGCGGCGAGACGCCGTCCACGCCCCCGGTGCGCGGCCGCCGCGCACACGCCGGGCCCCCGGCCGACGAGGTGCCGGACGATTCCCTGGACACGCCGGCCGACGACATACCCGCGCGCGCGGGGCACTGGCGGATGCGACCGCGCACCGTTCGAGCCAAGATCGTCTGTCTGCTGATGGTGCCGGTCGTCTCGCTGCTGGCGCTGTGGGCGTACGCCACCGTCAGCACGGCCCAGGACGTCTCCCGACTGCGCCAGTTGCAGCGCGTGGACGCGGGAATCCGCTCGCCCGTCGCGAACGCAGTGGCGGCGCTCCAGACCGAGCGCGAGGCCGCGGTGCGTTACGCCACCGATCCGTCCGCCGGCCAGAGCGGTGACCTCAGGAAGCTCGCGCAGAACACCGACCGGGCGGTCGCGGAGCTGCGGCTCGGCGACGACCACACCGTCGCCGACAGCGAGGAGTCGCCCGCCGGGGTCGCCGAGCGCCTGGAGGCGTTCGTCACCGGAGCCGAGCAACTACGCCCGCTGCGCGTCGCGGTGCTCGACCGCCGCGTGGGATGGAACGAGGCGTACGGCCGTTACACGAGGACGATCGCGTCCGCCTTCGCGGTGGGGGGTGCCCTCACCGGTATCCAGGACGCCGATCTCGGCTCCGACGCGCGCGTGCTGCTCGAGTTCTCCCGCGCGGGAGAGGCCCTGGCCCAGGAGAACGCCGTGCTGGGCGGCGCACGACTCGCCGGTGGCCTCTCGGGCGAGCGGCTGCGGCTGTTCGCTGGCGCCGTCGACACGCGCCGTGCCTTCACCGAGTCCGCCGTCGCCGACCTGCGCGGCTCCGAACGGGCGGTCTGGCAGGCACTCGCCGACGGCAGTGCCTACACCGCCGTGAGCGCGGCCGAAAACGAGGTCCTTGCCGGCCCCCCGGGCGCACGCGCTGTCGCGGCGGCGCCGGAAGCCGTCTGGAACCGGGCACACGCGCGCGTGCAGGACGGCATGCGGACCATCGCGGCGGACGCGGGCAGAGGGGTCGCCGACCGGGCCGACCCGTTCACCCGGGGTCTGCTCACCCCGGCAGGCGCCGCCGTCCTCTTCGGCCTCCTCGCCGTCGCCGCGTCGCTCTTCATCTCCGTCCGCATCGGCCGAGGTCTCGTCGTCGAACTGGTCGGCCTGCGCAACAGCGCCCTGGAGATCGCCCGGCGCAAACTCCCGGAAGCCATGCGGAGACTGCGCGCGGGCGAGGAGATCGACGTACGGGCGGAGGCGCCGCCCGGGCCGTCCGCGGAGGACGAGGCCGGGCAGGTCGCCGAAGCGCTGGGCACCGTGCACCGGGCGGCGCTGCGGGCCGCGGTCGAGCGTGCCGAACTCGCCAGCGGTATTTCCGGGGTCTTCGTCAACCTCGCGCGGCGCAGCCAGATCCTCGTGCACCGCCAACTGAGCCTCCTGGACAGCATGGAACGGCGTTCCGACGACCCGAACGAGCTCAGCGACCTCTTCCGCCTCGACCACCTCACCACCCGGATGCGGCGCCACGCGGAGAGCCTGATCATCCTCTCCGGGGCGGCCCCCGGCCGGGCGTGGCGTATGCCGGTCTCCCTGACCAACGTGGTCCGAGCGGCCGTCTCCGAAGTCGAGGACTACGCGCGCGTGGAGGTACGACAGCTGCCCGAGGGGTCCGTCATCGGCGCGGCCGTCGCGGACCTCACCCACCTGCTGGCCGAGATCATCGAGAACGCGGCGCAGTTCTCGCCGCCCCACACCCGTGTGCGCGTCACCGGCGAGCCGGTCGGCAACGGCTATGCCGTCGAGGTGGAGGACCGGGGCCTCGGCATGGGCAAGGAGACGCTCGCCGAGGCCAACCACCGCATCGAGCAGTCCGAGGCACTCGACCTCTTCGACAGCGACCGGCTGGGCCTGTTCGTGGTCAGCAGGCTCGCGGCCCGGCACGGGATCAAGGTGCACCTGCGCACCTCGCCCTACGGGGGCACCACCGCCGTCGTCCTGCTGCCCACCGCGCTGCTGCACGCCGGTGCGGCGGAACGTTCCACCCGCCGGGCGACGAACGCGGAGCGCTCCTCGGAACCCGACCACGCGCGCGTACCCCGTACCGAACGGCTCCACGAGTCGGTGCCGGCCTCGGCCGACCGGCCCGTGCTGGTCGCTCCCGCACCGGCCGCGGTCAAGACCGCCGGCGAAACCCCACCACCCGGAGTCACGACCTTGCGACTGCATCGCTCTCCGGACGAGCCCGAGGAATCCGACGACCTGCCGCGCCGGGTACGGCAGGCCAACCTCGCTCCCCAACTGCGTGAGCGGCGCTCGGAGGAACCGGCTGCCGCGCCCCACGCGCGCGGTGACGACCCGCGTACCCCGGAACTGGTGCGGGACCGCATGACGGCGTACCGCGACGGCTGGACGCGTGGTGGCGGACGACGGCCCGGCCGCGCCGCCGCGGATTCCCCGGCGGGCGGCGACAGCAGCGAAGGAGATCTCTCATGATTCATGATCCGAGCACGAGAGCCGTGCAGCGGTCCGGTGAACTGGACTGGCTGCTCGACGACCTGGTGCTGCGCGTGCGCGAGGTACGGCATGCCGTGGTGCTGTCCAACGACGGTCTGGCCGTGGGCGCGTCGACCGATCTCGAGCGTGCGGACGCGGAACACCTCGCCGCGGTCGCCTCCGGCTTCCACAGCCTGGCCAAGGGTGCGGGCCGGCACTTCGGGGCCGGTGGCGTGCGCCAGACCATGGTGGAGATGGACGAGGGCTTCCTGTTCGTGGCCGCCGCGGGAGACGGCTCCTGCCTCGCCGTCCTCACCGCCGCGACCGCCGACATCGGGCTGGTCGCCTACGAGATGGCACGGCTGGTGAAACGCGTCGGCGAGCACCTGTACACGGCGCCGCGGATCGGCGCGCGGCCGCCCGCCGCGGGCTGAGGCGGAAGGCGGTCCGCAGACATGACCGAGGACATGAGGAACGCCCCGCGCGAGCCGGGCAGCCAGTGGTACGACAACGAGGCCGGCCCCCTCGTCCGTCCGTACGCCATGACGGGCGGCCGCACCCAACCCGGCCCCTCCGGGGTGCGGTTCGACCTGATCGCCCTCGTCACGCTGGACGCGGGCGCGCCAGGCGCCGCGGACGACGCCGCGCTCGGACCGGAGCACCGTGCTCTCCTGGACCTGTGCCGCACGGAGACCCAGTCCGTCGCGGAACTCGCCGCGGGTGCCGATCTGCCGGTCGGCGTGGTCCGGGTGCTCCTCGGTGATCTCCTGGAATACGGCTGCGTCACCGTGAGCCGTCCGGTACCCCCCGCGCAGCTGCCGGACGAACGGATTCTGCGCGAGGTGATCGAAGGGCTTCGGGCCCTGTAGATGAACGTTTCGCAATCACCCGGCTTCGTATGGCGCCGACTTGTGGACCGTCCCGGAAGCGCATCGGCCACGAGCCGGTCAGTTCGGGCAATTTGTGGTCCGGTCGGTCGTATCGGGGGCGCAGTTGTCATGATGCTGACTTCGCACACACGCGCTGCGGCCGTACGCGGACACGCCGCCGGGACGCGGCCCCCGCGTACGGACGTCGACCGTTGCCGGCACTCCCGAGAGAAGTGATCGATGGTCTCCGAGCACTCCGACGCCGCGGACGGCGAGTCGTCCGCCCTGGCGCTGAAGATCCTGGTCGCCGGCGGATTCGGCGTGGGCAAGACCACCCTGGTGGGCGCGGTCAGCGAGATCAGGCCGCTGCGCACCGAGGAACTGCTCAGCGAAGCGGGCCAGTTGGTGGACGACACCGGCGGTGTGGACCAGAAGGTCACCACGACGGTCGCCATGGACTTCGGACGCATCACCATCCGGTCCGGTCTGTCCCTCTACCTCTTCGGCACGCCGGGCCAGGACCGGTTCTGGTTCCTGTGGGACGAGCTGTCACAGGGAGCGCTCGGGGCCGTGGTCCTCGCGGACACCCGTCGCCTGGAGGACTGTTTCCCGGCGGTGGACTATTTCGAGCACCGGCGCATCCCGTTTGTGGTGGCCGTCAACTGCTTCACGGGCGCCCGGTCCTACGGCTCCCAGGACGTCTCACGCGCTCTCGACCTCGACCGGGGGACACCCGTGGTCCTGTGTGACGCCCGCGACCGCGACTCCGGCAAGGAAGTGCTGATCCGACTGGTCGAGTACGCCGGGCGGATGTACACCGCCCGGCTGCTCGACTCCGTCGGCTGAGCGGACGACGTCGACGGCCTCAGTCCGCCACAGCCTTCTGCGCGATCACCTTGTCCACGGCGACACGCACGAGGAGTTCGCCCGGTACGCCGTTGCGGGCACCGAACTCCTCGGCGCGCTCCTCGCCCATGTAGCGGGCCCCGATGCGGGCGGCCCAGTGCCGGAGCTCCTCGAGATCCTCCGAAATCCGGGCCCGCCCCTGGATCACCACGTAGTCGAAGGGCGGCCGGTCGTCGTCCACGCACAGCGCGATCCGGCCGTCGCGGGCCAGATTGCGCCCTTTCACCGTGGTCTTGGAGGTGTTGAACACCAGGTCGTCGCCGTCCAGCACGAACCAGATCGGCGCCACGTGAGGGCTCCCATCAGCCCGGACGGTCGACAGTTTTCCGGTGCGGGTTCCGTACGAGACGAAAGCCCGCCATTCCTCATCGGTCATCTTCTGTGCCATGCCCCCATCCTCCTTGTCCGACGGCCGGTCGTGGGGAAGGCTGGCTGGGAGATCCTCCGGTCAGGAGGAGTCGTCACACGGGGAGACGGGAACATGGCGCAGCAAGGACTTGGCTGGTTGCTGGACGACTTGACCGAGCGTGTCGAACATGTGCGGCACGCCCTGGTGCTGTCCAACGACGGGCTGGTGGCGGGCGCGAGCACGGGGCTGCGCCGCGAGGACGCGGAGCACCTCGCTGCCGTCTCGTCCGGACTGCACAGCCTGGCCAAGGGTTCCGGGCGGCACTTCGGCGCGGGCCGGGTACGGCAGACGATGATCGAGTTCGACGACGCGGTGCTGTTCGTGACCGCGGCGGGCACCGGCAGTTGTCTGTGCGTGCTCAGCGGTGCGGAAGCCGACATCGGCCAGATCGGCTACGAGATGACACTGCTCGTGAACCGCGTGGGCGAGCACCTCGGCGTGGATGCGCGGCATCCCGAACGCAGCCCGGCGGAAGACCTCTGACCTGCTGTTTTCGTGCCCCCCGTGGAGTTATCCACAGGCTGCCACAGGATCCGCCGAACCGGCTACGGTTTTTCCGAGGCGGGCGCACCGGCGCGGGCCATCCACACTCCACGGGGGAGACGAGCATGTCCGGTACCACGATCACGCACGAAAACACGGCCACGACGGGACTGCGCGAGGGCACGGTCGCACAAAGTCGCGCGGCTCGGGAACTGTCCCTGAAACGCAGTGAGTTCGACGTCGCCGTCCACCTCGGACGCATCCGCACCGTCCCGGACGACGGTGGAGGGGGCCGTCGGGTGGCCCGCGCCGAGATCGACCGGCTGCGCGCCGAGGCGGGCTTCCCCGAGGCGCTGCGCAAGTCCGTCGAGGCCGTGGGCACCGCTGAAGGCGCCGCCGTCATGCAGGTGAGCGCCCCCAGGTTCACCCGCCTCGCACGGCTGGGGCTGGTCGTCCCGGTGCACTTCTACCTCAACCGCTACAGGGCCGTCGTCTGGCTCTACCCGGCCGAGGAACTGCGGCGGTTCGCGGCCGACGAGAAGAACACCCCACTGCTGAGCGGCCGCACGCCCGAAGGGCTCCGGGACCAGTTGGAGGCGGGGCTCGACCTGCGGCCCCGCAACTGGCGCGGACGACACCTGGGCCTGAGCCTCCGCCAGGCCGACGACCCATGGGCGCGGGCCGCGGTCGTCGCGTCTCTGCTCGACCCGGTCCAGGTCGCGGAGATCGTCAAGGACCCCTACGAACGGGCCCTTCTGAACCGGTTCCGGCCGACACCACCGGCGCACGGCACACCGGGCTCGCCCGCGGCACACATCGCCGAGCGGATCATGACGGCGGACGACCCGGACGAGATCGCCTGGCTGCGGGCGGACCTGACACACGCACTGGACGAGGCGCGCGAGCGGCGGCCGGCGCCACGGCCCGCACCGAAGACGCACACCCCACCCGCGGCGGCGGAACGGAAACCGTCCCCGCGGCCGAAGCGACGGCCGGCCGGCCTGCTCGGCCGACTGCGTCGCGGCGAACGGCGTGATCCGGCGGCCTGCTGAGCCGGCTCCGTCGCGGCGGCCCGTGACCTACAGCGCCCGGAACAGCCCCTCCTGGACGACCGACACGAGCAGACGGCCCTCGATGTCGTAGATACGCCCGCGGGCCAGCCCCCGTCCACCCGTCGCGATCGGTGACTCCTGGTCGTACAGGAACCACTCGTCCGCACGGAAGGGCCGGTGAAACCACATGGCGTGGTCCAGCGACGCCATGTCGAAACCGCGCGGGCCCCAAAGGGGTTCGACCGGGATACGGACCGCGTCCAGCAGGGTCATGTCACTGGCGTACGTCAACGCGCAGGTGTGCACCAGCGGGTCGTCACCCAGCGGTCCGACCGCGCGCATCCACACGGCGCTGCGCGGCTCGGCGTCCCTGACCTCGTCGACGGTCCAGCGCAGCCGGTCCACGTAGCGGATGTCGAAGGGCTGGCGGCGGGCCATGCGCTCCAACTGCTCCGGCAGCGCGCCCAGATGCTCCCTGATCTCGTCCGTGACCGTCGGCAGGGACTCGGGGTCCGGGACCTTGCGGGCCGGCGGCAGCTGATGTTCGAAACTCGCTTGCTCAGGTTTGTGGAAGGAGGCGGTGAGATTGAAGATGGTGCGGCCCTGCTGCACGGCGGTGACCCGGCGCGTGGTGAACGACCGTCCGTCCCGCACCCGTTCGACCTGGTACACGATCGGCACACCCGGCCGGCCCGGCCGCAGGAAGTACGCGTGCAGCGAGTGCACCGGGCGGTCGCCCTCGGTGGTGCGGCCGGCGGCCACCAGTGCCTGGCCCGCCACCTGCCCGCCGAAGACCCGCTGGATGGACTCCTGCGGGCTCGGACCGCGGAAGATGTTGACCTCGATCTGCTCGAGGTCGAGCAGATCGACAAGCCTCTCGGCCGGGTTCGTCATGGGTGCGATTCTCCTGTGCTCACAGCTGGCCGACATCGGTGACGCGGACGATCGCGCGGCCCTCGGCGTCGGAGGCCGTGAGGTCGACCTCCGCGCTGATGCCCCAGTCATGATCGTCGTTCGGATCGGCGAAGATCTGGCGAACGCGCCACAGGCTGTTCTCCGGCTCCTCCTCGATCAGAAGCAGCTTGGGGCCGCGGGCGTCGGGGCCGGTACCGAGGTCGTCGTACTCGTCCCAGTACTTGTCCATGGCCTCGCCCCAGGCCTCCGCGTCCCAGCCCGCCTCGGCGTCCAACTCGCCCAGCTGCTCGACCTGGTCGAGGGCGGCGAGCTCCACGCGCCGGAACATGGCGTTGCGGACGAGGACGCGGAAGGCGCGCGCGTTGGCCGTGACCGGTTTGACCTGGTCGGCCTTCTCCTGGGCCTCCTCCGCGGTCACGATCTCCGGGTTGGCGAGCTGCTCCCACTCGTCCAGCAGACTGGAGTCGACCTGGCGCACCATCTCGCCGAGCCACTCGATCAGGTCCTGAAGGTCCTCGGACTTGATGTCGTCGGGGACGGTGTGGTCGAGGGCCTTGAAGGCGCCCGCCAGGTACCGGAGCACGATGCCCTCGGTACGGGCCAGCTCGTAGTGGGAGACCAACTCCGTGAACGTCATGGCGCGTTCGTACATGTCACGGACGACGGACTTCGGGGACAGCGGATGGTCGCCGACCCACGGGTGGCTCTTGCGGTAGGTGTTGTACGCGTGGAAGAGGAGCTCTTCCATGGGCTTCGGGTAGCTGACGTCCTGAAGGCGCTCCATGCGCTCCTCGTACTCGACGCCGTCCGCCTTCATCGCGGCCACGGCCTCGCCCCGCGCCTTGTTCTGCTGCGCGGCGAGGATCTGCCGGGGGTCGTCCAGCGTCGACTCGACGACGGACACCATGTCCAGCGCGTAGGACGGCGACTCGGGGTCGAGGAGTTCGAAGGCGGCCAGCGCGAAGGTCGACAGCGGCTGGTTCAGCGCGAAGTCCTGCTGGAGATCGACCGTCAGGCGGACGATACGGCCCTCGGCGTCCGGCTCGTCCAGCTTCTCGACGATGCCGCCGTCCAGCAGCGAGCGGTAGATGGCGATCGCCCGCCGGATGTGCCGCAGTTGAGCCTTGCGCGGCTCGTGGTTGTCCTCCAGGAGATGCCGCATCGCCTGGAAGGCGTTGCCGGGGCGGGCGATCACCGACAGCAGCATGGTGTGCGTCACCCGGAAGCGGGAGGTCAGCGGTTCCGGATCGGAGCCGATGAGCTTCTCGAAGGTGGTGTCCGACCAGCCGACGAAGCCCTCGGGCGCCTTCTTGCGGACGACCTTCCGGCGTTTCTTCGGGTCGTCGCCCGCCTTGGCGAGCGACTTCTCGTTCTCGACGACGTGCTCGGGCGCCTGGGCGACGACGAAGCCCGCCGTGTCGAAGCCGGCACGTCCGGCCCGGCCGGCGATCTGGTGGAACTCGCGGGCGCGCAGTGTTCGCACGCGGGTGCCGTCGTACTTGGTCAGAGCCGTGAACAGGACGGTACGGATGGGAACGTTGACGCCCACGCCCAGCGTGTCCGTGCCGCAGATGACCTTCAGCAGACCGGCTTGCGCGAGCTTCTCCACCAGGCGCCGGTACTTGGGCAGCATGCCGGCGTGATGGACACCGATGCCATGCCGCACGTATCGGGAGAGGTTGCTGCCGAACTTGGTGGTGAAGCGGAAATTGCCGATCAGCTCGGCGATCCTGTCCTTCTCCTCGCGCGTGCACATGTTGATGCTCATCAGCGCCTGCGCCCGCTCCACGGCCTGCGCCTGCGTGAAGTGCACGATGTACACCGGAGCCTGCCTGGTCTC
This sequence comes from Streptomyces sp. NBC_00289, assembly GCF_041435115.1. Taxonomy (NCBI): domain Bacteria; kingdom Bacillati; phylum Actinomycetota; class Actinomycetes; order Kitasatosporales; family Streptomycetaceae; genus Streptomyces; species Streptomyces sp. NBC_00289. The sequence goes on from NZ_CP108046.1 coordinate 8,603,482, forward strand.
CAGCAGCTCGGTCAGGGTCTCCGTGAGCGGCGTGAGGCGGTACTCGTAGGAGAGCGGGACCGGGCGGGTCGCCGAGCGGACCACCGACGTCGGCCGGCCGGTGCGCCGGGTGAGGTCCTTCTCGAACATCGAGACGTCGCCGAGCGTCGCCGACATCAGGATGAACTGGGCCTGGGGAAGCTCCAGGATCGGGATCTGCCAGGCCCAGCCGCGGTCCGCCTCCGCGTAGAAGTGGAACTCGTCCATGACGACCTGGCCGACGTCCGCGTGCCTGCCGTCGCGCAGGGCGATCGAGGCGAGGACCTCGGCCGTGCAGCAGATGATGGGCGCGTCGGAGTTGACGGACGCGTCGCCGGTCAGCATGCCGACGTTCTCGGTGCCGAAGATCTTGCACAGCTCGAAGAACTTCTCCGAGACGAGCGCCTTGATCGGCGCCGTGTAGAAGGTGACCTCGTCCCGGGCCAGAGCCGCGAAGTGGGCGCCCGCCGCGATCATGCTCTTGCCGGAGCCGGTGGGCGTCGACACGATCACGTTTGCCCCGGACACCACGTCGATCAGCGCTTCCTCCTGGTGGGAGTAGAGCGTCAGACCGCGCTCCTGAGCCCACGACTCGAAGGCTTCGTAGAGGGCATCGGGGTCGGCGGTCGGCGGCAGCTGATCGATGAGGGTCACGGACCCATCTTGCCTGCCCTCCTGCCCAATGGGGGAATCGGATGCTCGTCCGAAGATCGTGAACGCTACGCTGTGTCGCCGACGGAGCGTCAACGCACCCGGTCAACTGGACAGCGGCACATGAGGAATGGGGCGGCGAACCGCAATGATGGGACCAGCACACTCACTGTCGGGTGCCGCGGCCTGGCTGGGCGTCGGTGCGGCAGCCGCCGCAGCGGGGCACACCATGCCCTGGCCGGTCCTCCTGATAGGGGCCCTGATCTGCGCCGGAGCCGCGCTGGCCCCGGACCTCGACCACAAGGCGGCCACCATCTCCCGGGCCTTCGGGCCCCTCTCCCGGGGCCTGTGCGAGATCGTCGACAAGCTCTCCTACGCCGTCTACAAGGCAACCAAGAAGCAGGGCGACCCCCGTCGCTCCGGTGGCCACCGCACGCTCACCCACACCTGGCTCTGGGCCGTGATGATCGGTGCGGCCACCTCGGTCGCGGCGATCACCGGCGGCCGCTGGGCGGTGCTGGCGATCCTCTTCGTGCACATGGTGCTGGCCATCGAAGGTCTGCTGTGGCGGGCGGCGCGGGGTTCCAGCAGCGACGTCCTCGTCTGGCTGCTGGCCGCCACCAGTGCGTGGATCCTCGCCGGCGTCCTGGACAAGCCCGGCAACGGCTCGCAGTGGCTGTTCACCGAGCCAGGTCAGGCCTACCTGTGGCTGGGGCTGCCGGTCGTCCTCGGCGCGCTGGTGCACGACATCGGGGACGCCCTCACGGTCTCCGGCTGCCCGGTCCTGTGGCCGATCCCGGTGGGCCGCAAGCGGTGGTACCCGATCGGCCCGCCCAAGATCATGCGGTTCCGGGCGGGCAGCTGGGTGGAGCTCAAGGTACTGATGCCCGTGTTCATGCTGCTCGGGGGCGTGGGCTGTGCGGCGGCGCTGAACTTCATCTGAGGGGGTGGGCTCCCTCAGGCCGCACCGCCGCCCGAGCCCTGCCCCGCTCCGCCGCCGCCGTACCTCCGCTCGAACTGGGCGATGCGGCCCTCCGAGTCCACGGTCCGCGCCTTGCCGGTGTAGAAGGGGTGACTCTCCGAGGAGATCTCCACGTCCACGACCGGGTACGTCTCCCCGTCGTCCCATTCGATGGTCCGGTCGCTGGTCGCGGTGGACCGGGTGAGGAAGGCGTAACCGGCGGCACGGTCGCGGAAGACGACCGGATGGTAGTCGGGGTGCTTGTCCTGCTGCATGGGTGCTCCTTGTCCGGCGTCGGTAATGCGAGCGGCTCCGAGGGGGCGACGTGGTCAGCCGGAGAGGGTGTCCTCGTCCACGATGTGCATCGCGGCCTCCTCGGCCGACGCGGCCGCACCGTCGATGCCCACGTCGGTCGCGATCAAAGCGCTCTCCTCGTCCTCGTGGGCCCCTTCGTCCGGTGCCACGAGTCGGCCGGAGCGCAGCGCACCGACCTCGTTGTCGAGGAGTTCCCCGTCGGTGCCGTCCGAGTCACCGATCCCGTCGCTTTCGTATCCGACGGGATCCGGCAGTTCCTCGGCGAGTCGCTGGTCGAGCGTCTCGCCGTGCAGGCGCTCAGCGGCCGTCACGTCGGTGCGCTCGACCGCCCATGGTCTTTCCGGAGGGGACCAGCCGCGGTCGAGGGGATCGTCGACACCGTCGTTGTCGAGGGTGTCCTCCGCGTCGAGCAGTCCCGCGTCGTCCTGGACCTCGGATCCGTCGGGCTGGTAGACGTCGTCTCCCCATCCGTCGGCGCTGTTCACGGGTACCTCCAGGTGGTGGGGACGGGCCCGTTCGCCTCACGGTCGGCGGTGGACCGCAGGCCGTCGGGGCACTCGCCGCACACGTCGGCGGACCGGATGGTTCGCGGGCGCTCCCCGAGCAGGTGCCGTTGTCCAGCCTTCCACCCCACGTTGCCACAGCGCAACGGCACGGAGCCGGGCCGGGGGCCGGGCGTCCCCGTCCTCGCCCGACAACGGGCGCAACGGCGCAGGTCCGGGGCGGGGCCCCGCTTCTGCGCTCCCGCAGGGCTCTCGCGCACCGGCGGTGGGGACGCGGGCACCGGGGATCCACACTCCCCGGCCAGTGCCGGCCAGTGCCGGCCAGTGCCGGCCAGTGCCGGCCAGTGCCGGCCGGTACCGGCCCGTGCGGGGCCGCCCTGCTCTGCCCCACCGCGCCGCGACGGCGCGACCCGCGCAACGCAGGGTTCCGAGGCTTCACACACGGCCCGGCCCCGCGGCTCGCCCGGCCTCCCCGCCCCCGCACGGCGCCGGTGACGTGGTCAGCCGTGCCAAGACCGCCAGAGCGCCGCGTACGCGCCGTCCGCGGTGACCAGTTCGTCGTGGCTGCCCAGTTCGCTGATCCGGCCTTCCTCGACGACGGCGATGACGTCCGCGTCGTGGGCCGTGTGCAGCCGGTGGGCGATGGCGACCACGGTGCGGCCGTCGAGGACTCGGGCCAGGGACCGCTCCAGGTGGCGGGCCGCCCGCGGGTCGAGCAGGGAGGTCGCCTCGTCCAGGACCAGGGTGTGCGGGTCGGCCAGGACCAGCCGGGCCAGCGCGACCTGCTGGGCCTGGGCCGGGGTGAGCACCAGTCCGCCCGAGCCGACCTCGGTGTCCAGCCCCTCGTCGAGGGCGCGCGCCCACCCGTCCGCGTCCACCGCGCCGAGGGCCGCCCACAGCTCGGCGTCGATCGCGCCGGTGGGAGCCTCCCCGTTCGAGGGCAGCCGGGAGTGGGGGAGCGCGAGCAGGAGGTTGTCGCGCAGGGAGCCGACGAAGACGTGGTGCTCCTGGTTGACGAGGGCAACGTGCTCGCGGACCCGTTCGGCGGGCATCCTGGACAGTTCGGCACCGCCCAGCGTGATCCGGCCGTCCCGGGGCGCGTAGATACCGGCGAGCAGCCTGCCGAGCGTGGACTTGCCGGCGCCCGACGGGCCGACCAGGGCCAGCCGGGTGCCGGGCGCGACCTCGAGGGACACCTGGCGCAGCACGTCGACACCCTCGCGGTAACCGAAGTGCACCCGGTCCGCGTGCACGTCCCGCCCGTCGGGGGCCAGGGTGTCCTCGCCGGCGTCCGGCTCGATGTCCCGGACGCCGACCAGCCGGGCCAGCGACACCTGCGCCACCTGGAGTTCGTCGTACCAGCGCAGGATCAGGCCGACGGGGTCGACCAACATCTGCGCGATGAGCGCTCCCGTGGTCAACTGCCCGACCCCGAGCCAGCCGTGCAGGACGAAGACCCCGCCGACCATGAGGACCGAGCCGAGGACCGTGACATGGGTGACGTTGATGACCGGGAACAGCACCGAGCGCAGCCACAGCGTGTAGCGCTCCCAGGCCGTCCACTCCTCGACCCGCTGGTCCGACAGGGCGATGCGCCGGTCGCCGAGCCGGTGGGCCTCGACGGTGCGCCCGGCGTCCACGGTCTCGGCGAGCGCGGCGGCGACGGCGGCGTACCCGGCGGCCTCGGACCGGTAGGCGGACGGCGCCCGCCGGAAGTACCAGCGGCAGCCGACCACCAGCAGGGGTACGGCCAGCAGCACCGCCCCGGCCAGCGGCGGTGCCGTGATGACCAGGCCGCCCAGCAGCAGGGCCACCCACACCACGCCGATCGCGAGCTGGGGCACGGCCTCGCGCATGGCGTTGCCGAGCCGGTCGATGTCCGTCGTGATCCGGGACAGGAGGTCGCCCGTCCCGGCGCGTTCCAGGACACCCGGCGGGAGCCCGACCGACCGTACGAGGAAGTCCTCGCGCAGGTCGGCGAGCATCCGTTCGCCGAGTGTCGCTCCGCGCAGCCGCACCTCCCGCACGAACACGGCCTGGACCGCGAGGGCGAGCACGAACAGGGCGACGGTGAGCCCGAGATGGAGCTCCCGCGCCCCGTCCGACACCCGTTCCACGAGTCCACCCAGCAGGTACGGGCCCGCCATGGAGGCGACCACGGAGACCGTGTTGACGGTGATCAGGAGGAGGAAGGCGCGGCGGTGCCGCGTGAAAAGTTCGGCCACGTAGGCGCGTACGGTCGAGGAGGCTCCGACGGGCAGGGTGTTCGCCGTCGTCGGTGCCGCCGGGTCGTACGCCGGTGGCGCCACGCCGATCATGCTGTTTCCTCGATCTCTTTCAGTTCGCCGAGTTCGTCGAGTTCGCCAAGCCGGCCGAGTGCGCCGAGCCCGTCCAGGCTGTCGCCGTCGAGATCGCCGTGCGGGGGTGCGTCGGTGCCTGCCGGGGCAGCCTCTTCGTCGGTCTCTCGCGTCACCACCGCCCGGTACCGCGGCTCCTCGCGCACCAGTTCGCGGTGCACGCCGATCGCCGTGACCGCGCCCTCGTGGACGAGGACGACCCGGTCGGCGCGGTCCAGAAGGAGCGGCGAAGAGGTGAAGACGACGGTCGTGCGTCCCGCCCGCAGTTCCCGCAGCCCCTCGGCGATCCGTGCCTCCGTGTGCGAGTCGACGGCCGAGGTCGGCTCGTCCAGGACGAGGACCTCCGGGTCGGTGAGCAGCGAGCGGGCCAGGGCGAGCCGCTGGCGCTGGCCGCCGGACAGGGACCGGCCGCGTTCGGTGATCAGGGCGTCCATCGGGTCCTCGGCTTCGAGCGAGCCCTGGACGAGCGCCGCCAGGACGTCCCCGCACTGCGCGGCGGCCAGTGCCGACCGGGCCTCGACATCACCCGAAGCGGGCACGTCGAGCAGCTCCCGCAGCGAGCCGGACAGTAGCACCGGGTCCTTGTCCTGGACGAGAACGGCCGCACGCGCGGAGTCGAGCGGCAGCTCGTCCAGCGGGACGCCGCCCAGCAGCACCGGCGTGCCCCGCTCGGAGGGGTGCCCGCCGAGCCGCTCCGCCAGCCGGCCGGCCGCGTCGGGATCGCCGCAGACCACGGCGGTGAACCGGCCGGCGGGTGCCAGCAGACCGGTGGCCGGGTCGTACAGGTCCCCGGAGAGCACGTCGGCCGTGCGCGACCCCTCGGTGTCGGTGACCCGCTCCAGTGACAGCACGCCCGCGGCCCGCCTGGCCGAGGGGCGCGAGAAGGAGTAGGCCATCGCGATCTCCTCGAAATGGCGCAGCGGGTAGGTGAGGACCATGACCGAGCTGTAGACGGTGACCAGTTCACCGACGCTGATGCGGCCCTGGCGGGCCAGGTGGACGCCGTACCAGACGACCGTGATCAGCAGCAGGCCCGGCAGCAGCACCTGGATCGCGGAGATCAGGGACCACATGCGGGCGCTGCGCACGGCGGCGTGGCGGACCTCCTGCGAGGCACGGCGGTAGCGGTCGAGGAAGAGTTCCTCACCGCCTATGCCGCGCAGGACGCGCAGGCCGGCGACGGTGTCCGAGGCCAGTTCGGTGGCGCGGCCCGCCTTCTCCCGCTGGAGGTCGGCCCGTCGGGTCGCGCGGGGCAACAGCGGGAGTACGGCGAGCGCGAGGACGGGCAGGCCCACGGCGACGACCACGCCGAGGGCCGGCTGGTAGACGACCAGGGCCACGCAGACCAGCACGATGGTCACCGCCGCCGCGGTGAACCGGGAGACGGCCTCGACGAACCAGCCGATCTTCTCGACGTCTCCCGTGGAGACGGCGACGACCTCGCCGGCCGCGACCCGCCGGGTCAGTGCCGAGCCCAGCTGCGACGCCTTGCGGGCCAGCAGTTGCTGTACCCGGGCGGCCGCCGTGATCCAGTTGGTGACCGCGGCGCGGTGCAGGAACGTGTCGCCGATCGCGTTGCCGGCGCAGCACACCGCCAGCGCGGCGCCCGCGACGGCGAGCCGCGGCCCCGAGTGGTCGATGACGGCCTGGATGGCGAGACCGACGCAGAACGGCAGCGCGGAGACGGACCCGAAGTGCAGCAGCCCCCAGGCCAGCGACTGGAGTTGTCCGCCCAGCTGATTGCGGCCGAGCCACCACAGGAATCGGGCGCCCGAGCGTGCGTCGGGCACACCCGGGTCGGGATACGGAAGGTCTTGGATCTGCATGACGTCCCAGTGGCTCGTGTCAGGGGGGAGGGGAAGCGCGGAGCGCGGCAACAAACCGTGACAGGTTCGCGTCGCGGCGTGGTCGAAGGCAAACGGTTTTTCGCGGCACGGCACACAATCGGAAGCCCCCGGGAAGCCCGCCGGAAGCCGAGCCGCGGCCACCCCGCCCGGGTCGGATGTCCGGAACCCGGTCCGACCGGATGTGACGCGGTGCGACCATTCCGTCATGCACAGTGATGACGTAGGGCGCACGCCGGTCGCGCGCGCGGCTCGCGGCTCCCGTCCGACGGCCCTCGCCGTCCTCGCGGCCCTCGCGGCCCTGACGCTCGTGTCCGCGTGCGGCGGCGCGGGGCACGAGGGAGGCCGGGGCGCTGGAGCCGCGGGCAGGTCGGCTCCCACCCGCGCGGCCGGAACCGACGCGACCCGGGCCCCCGGCGCGGGGGACGAACCGCGGCGGCGGAGCCCTGGCGTCGGGAACGAACCGGCACGGCGGATCCCCGGCGTCGGGGACGGGTTGCGACGGCGGATCCCCGCCGAGTCCCGTCAGGTCGTGGCGGTCTACGGCGAGGGCGCCGACTCCGCGAACGCCACGGTCGTGCTGTACACGAAGCGCGGCTCCGGCTGGTACCGCACGCGCGGTTGGGCCGCGCACAACGGGAAGAAGGGCTGGACCACCGACCACCACGAGGGCGACGGGCGCAGTCCCGTCGGCGTGTTCACCCTCAGCGACGCGGGCGGCGTCCTCGCGAACCCCGGGTCCAGGCTCCCGTACACGCGGTCCGCGGCCCTCGCCGCTCCGCGCTTCTGGGCCAGGTCGCACTGGCACGACTTCGACTACGTGATCGCCATCGACTACAACCGTGTCAAGGGCACCCCGCCGAACGACCCGACGCGCCCTGAGGGCCGGGCCAGGGGTGGCGGGATCTGGCTGCACATGGACCACGGCAGCGGTACGTCGGCATGCGTCAGTTTGTCCGAAACCGCGATGGAGTTCCTGCTGCGTACGCTCGATCCGGACCATCACCCCGTGGTGGTGATGGGGGACCGGGTCGGCCTCGAAGTCCAGGGCCGGCACGGGCGTTGAGGTGGGCCTCCGGGGAAGGGGCCGCATTGCGGGCGGCGGCAGTCTCCCCGTAGAACACCAGCCATGACTAGACGGATCATCATGTCCATGCTCGCCGGAGCGACCCTCCTGGCGAGCACCCTGCTCGGGACGGTTCCGGCGCGGGCCGCCGAAAGCGCCGCCCCGTCCCCGGAAGTCCCCGCCGAGTTCGGGTCCGACTGGCACGACCCGATCACCGCCGCGCCCCCGGTCACCGAGCCGGCCGGCAGGTCCTGCCGCGTCACCCTCGCCGAGGCACAGTTCCGGGACTTCACCCCGTACCGGGGGACATACGCACCGCCCGAGGGTTGCGGTGACCGCTGGAGCAAGGTCGTGCTGCGACTGGACGGCAAGGTCAAGGGGCGTCAGTTCGACCGGCTGGGCTATGTGCACGTCGGCGGGGTCGAGGTCTTCCGTACCTCGACGCCGGAGCCCTCGCCCGACGGCATCGAGTGGTCCGTCGAGAAGGACGTCACCCGCTACAGCGACACGTTCCGCAGCGGCCAGGACGTGGAGATGCTGATCGGGAACGTGGTCGACGACACGTACACGGGCGTCATCGACGTCAGGGTCACGCTGACGTTCTACGCGGGCCGGCCCGCCGCGGCGCGGACCCCTGACCGCGTCCTCACGCTCACGGACGGGGCCGGCGGCACGACCCTCACCACCCCGCGCAACAGCGAGCGCATCGTCGCCGAGGTGTACGCCACCGGTTCGGGCGGCGGCTGCGAGGAGTACTGGTACCTGGCGGTGCCGGACTCCGCCCCGTACTCCTGCCAGGCCGACGGCGGCCCCTACCGCGAGGTGCAGATCAAGGTCGACGGACAACTCGCCGGTATTGCCGCGCCGTTCCCGACGGTGTGGACCGGCGGCTGGTCCAACCCGTTCCTCTGGTACGTCGTCCCGGGCCCGCGCGCGTTCGACGTCAAGCCGATCGCATACGACCTGACGCCCTTCGCCGGAATCCTCAACGACGGCCGTCCGCACAGCGTGGACGTCTCCGTCGTCGGCGTTCCCGAGGGGCAGAGCGGCTGGAGCACCCCCGTGAACGTGCTCGTCTGGCAGGACGCGAAGCGCGCCCACGTCACCGGCGGCCTCACCTCGCACCAGGTCGGCGGACTCACCAACTCCTCGGTGTACACACCGGGTCCGCAGCAGCGCGTGGACACCGAGGGCGGCCACCGGTTCACCATCGGCGGATACGTCGACACCTCGCACGGCCGGGTCGCGACCACCGTCGGGCGTACGCTCACCAACACGTCCGTGCACCGCTGGACCGACGGCGAGAACACCGACAGCCTGAACGCCGCCTGGACGGACGACGAGTGGGTGCGCGTCGACGGGCGCGGACCGGCCCGCACGACCCGCACGCACCGGACGTACACCATGGACGGCACGACCACGATCGGTACGGACGACCGGCTGCGCACGGTACTGACCCTCGGCGACCGTGCCGCCGTCACCGAGGCGCGTGGCAGTCGGCGCACCGCCTGGTCGCGGTTCGACGACACCTACGACGGCGACGCCACGTTCACCGTCAACGTGCCGCGCGACCAGCGTCACGCGGTAGGCACGACGAGTGAGCGGTATCGGTCGTACGGCACAAGGGGCTGCTACGACCGGTTCCTGACGACCGTTCAGGGAGTGCTCACCGAGGATCGCGGCGGCTGCTGAGGCGAGTTGTGTGCGACGCGTCACTCACGGCGTGATTTACACGGTCGCAACGCGAGGGTTTCGTGCGTGATCAACGGCGCCTTCACGATAGACGGCACGGAAACCGCTTTCCGTATCGCAGAAGTCCGGCTCGGGCTTCCGCGTGTACCGTCCCCCCACAAGGAGTGCCCGTGCCGCCGTCCGTCCCGTCCCTGCCGCGACGCGTCGCACGCATACTGCGTACCTCACTCTTCGCGCAGGTCGCCTGCGCGCTCGTGCTCGGAATCGTCGTCGGAAAGCTGTGGCCCGGCGTGGCCACCGATCTGCAGCCGCTCGGCGACGGTTTCACCCGGCTCATCAAGACGGTCATCTCCCCGCTCGTGTTCTGCGTGGTCGTCGTCGGCATCGCCAAGGCCGGTGACCTGAAGGCGTTCGGCAGGATCGGGCTCAAGGCCCTGATCTGGTTCGAGGTGGCCTCCACGGCCGCCCTGGTCATCGGTCTGGTCGCCGCCAACGTCGTCCAGCCCGGCTCCGGGATGCACGTCGACCCGTCCACGCTCGACACCTCGGCGGTCGACGCGAAAACGGGCGGCGGCTCGCTGCCCTCGACCACCGAGTTCGTCGTGAACGCGCTGCCCACCAGTTTCATCGGCGCCTTCGCCGAGAACGCGCTGCTCCAGGTGCTGATCCTGGCCTGTCTGGTGGGCGCCGCGCTGCTGCACCTCGGACACACCAAGGTGCCCAAGGTCCTGCCCGCCGTCGAGCAGGCACAGGAGATCATCTTCGCCGTCGTCGGCTTCGTCATGCGGCTGGCCCCGCTGGCCGTGTTCGGCGCGATGGCGGTCCTGGTCGGCCAGTACGGGCTCGGCGTGATGAAGACCTACGCCAAGCTGATCATCCTGTGCTACGTGGCCGCGGCGCTCTTCGTCGTGCTGCTGTCCGTCGCGCTCAGGATGGTCACCGGGCTCAGCCTCTGGAAGTTCCTGCGCTACATCCGTGAGGAGATGCTCCTCGCGCTCGGCACCGCGTCCACCGAGTCCGTCATGCCGCGTGTGATGCAGAAGCTGCGCCGGGCCGGCGCCCGCGACGACGCCGTGGGCCTGGTGCTGCCCACGGGGTACTCCTTCAACCTCGACGGCGCCTCGCTCTACCTGTCCATCGGCACGCTGTTCATCGCCCAGGCCGTGGGTGTGGACCTCGGCGTGGGCCAGCAGATCACCGTGGTCCTCGTGCTCATGCTGACCAGCAAGGGCATGGCGGGCATCCCCGGCTCCGCCTTCCTCGCCCTGTCCGCGACCGCCTCCTCGCTCGGGGCCATTCCCGCCGGTGCCGTCGCCCTGCTGCTCGGCGTAGACCGCATAATGGACTCGATGCGCGTCGTCACCAACCTGCTCGGCAACTGCGTCGCGGTCTTCGCCGTCTCCCGCTGGGAGGGCGCGCTGGACGTGGAGCGGGCGAAGAGGGTGCTGGACGGCGAGATCGTTCCGGCGCCGGAAGGCGAGGAGCCGGAGACGGCGAAGCCGGGGCCGGTCGCGCCTCACGCGCTGGTGTCACAGCCGGTCGCGCCTCAGCCGCTGGTGTCACAGCCGGTGGCACCTCAGTCGGTTGGGCCGGGGCCGGCGGTGCCGCAGTCCGTCGAGCCGGCCCCCGACGCCGGGGAACTCCCCGCTGTCACCGCCCGGTTGACCAAGGAGCCGGCTCCCGAGGCCGGTTGACAGTCAGTCAGTCAGTGCTGGCTCGCGTCGCGGCCGCCGCTCCACCCCCCACGGAGCGGCGGCCGCGGCACGCGCCCATACGCCTTCGGGTCCTGGCGACCCGAGTTCGCCCGCATCCGCCCACCCGCGCGTGCGCGCACCCTGGATCCACTCGCGGGCGCGCACACTCGCGGCCGCGCGCCTGGATCCGCTGGTGGCCGCGCGCCTGGATCCGCTCACGGCCGCGCGCCCCGGATCCGCTCACGGCCGCGCGCTCCGGCCGCTCAGCACCGCCGCCCCCGTTCGGGCGCCCCGTCCACCAGTGTGTCCAGCAGGCCGCCCAGTACGTCACGCTGTTCGTCCGTCAAGGGCGCGAGGATCTCCTCCGCGGCGGCCCGGCGTGCGCCGCGCAGCTCCAGCAGGGCCTTGTGTCCGTCGTCGGTGAGCTCGATGCGGATCACCCGGCGGTTGGTCGGATCGGGGACCCGGCGCGCCTTGCCGCTCGCCTCCAGCCCGTCGACGAGTGTCGTCACTGCCCGCGGCACCACTTCCAGGCGCTCGGCGAGGTCGGCCATCCGGGGCGGCGCGTCGCAGTGCGCCAGGGTGCGCAGCAACCGGGCCTGGGCCGGTGTGACGCCCAGTCCGCGCTGCTCCAGATGGTGTTTCTGGATGCGGTGCACCCGACGGGTGAGCCGCAGCAGTTGCTCGGCGAGCAGGCCGTCGGAATCGGGGGAGGTCATACGGGAACAATATCAGGACCAGGCTCATTGTGAGTATAGGTAACAATGAGCTATGCTCCGTCAATCCTCACCCTCTCACCACCCGTAGGAGCCATGCCCCGCGACGACATCAACTGGACCCCGTCTCCCGGCACCTCGACCGATCAGCCTCGGCAGGTGCGCCGCATCCTGAAGCTCTTCAAACCCTACCGCGCCCGGCTCACCGTCGTCGGCCTGCTGGTCGGCGCATCGTCCCTGGTCACCGTGGCGACCCCGTTCCTCCTGAAGGAGACGCTGGACGTCGCCATCCCGCAGGGCCGCACCGGTCTGCTCAGCCTGCTCGCCCTCGGCATGATCGTCAGCGCCGTCCTCACCAGCATCTTCGGCGTCCTGCAGACCCTCATCTCCACGACGGTCGGCCAGCGCGTCATGCACGACCTGCGCACCGCCGTCTACGGGCGCCTGCAGCGCATGTCACTCGCCTTCTTCACCCGCACCCGCACGGGCGAGGTCCAGTCCCGCATCGCCAACGACATCGGCGGCATGCAGGCCACCGTCACCTCGACCGCCACCTCCCTGGTCTCCAACCTCACCAGCGTCGTGGCCACGATCATCGCGATGATCGCCCTGGACTGGCGTCTGACCGTCGTCTCGCTGCTCCTGCTGCCGGCCTTCGTGTGGATCAGCCGCCGGGTCGGCAACGAGCGCAAGAAGATCACCACCCAACGCCAGAAGCAGATGGCGGCGATGGCGGCGACGGTCACCGAGTCGCTCTCCGTCAGCGGCATCCTGCTCGGCCGCACGATGGGCCGCTCCGACTCGCTCACGCAGTCCTTCTCTGAGGAGTCGGAGGGGCTGGTCGACCTCGAGGTGCGGGCGAACATGGCCGGCCGCTGGCGCATGGCCGTGATCACCATCGTGATGGCCGCGATGCCGGCTGTCATCTACTGGACCGCGGGCCTGGCACTCCAGGCGGGCGGCCCGGACGTCTCGATCGGCACCATCGTCGCCTTCGTCTCGCTCCAGCAGGGGCTGTTCCGTCCGGCCGTGAGTCTGCTGTCGACCGGCGTCCAGATCCAGACCTCGCTCGCGCTCTTCCAGCGCATCTTCGAGTACCTGGACCTGCCCATCGACATCACCGAGCGGGACCGGCCCGTCCACCTCGACCAGGTCAAGGGCGAGGTCCGCTTCGAGCACGTCGAGTTCCGCTACGACGACAGGAGCGGCCCGATCCTCGACGGCGTCGACATCAGCGTGTCCGCGGGCTCCAGCCTCGCGGTCGTCGGCCCGACCGGCGCCGGCAAGTCGACGCTCGGCTATCTGGTGCCACGGCTGTACGACGTGACGGGGGGCCGCGTCACCCTCGACGGGGTCGACGTGCGCGACCTCGACTTCGACACGCTCGCCCGCGCGGTCGGCGTCGTCTCCCAGGAGACGTACCTCTTCCACGCCTCCATCGCCGAGAACCTGCGCTTCGCCAAGCCGGACGCCACCGACGAGGAGCTGCGGGCGGCGGCGAAGGCGGCCCAGATCCACGACCACATCGACTCCCTGCCGGACGGCTACGACACGGTCGTCGGCGAGCGCGGCCACCGGTTCTCCGGCGGTGAGAAGCAGCGCCTGGCCATCGCCCGCACGATCCTGCGCGACCCGCCGGTCCTGATCCTGGACGAGGCGACCAGCGCCCTGGACACCCGCACCGAAGTCGCCGTCCAGGAGGCCATCGACGCGCTGTCCGCCAACCGGACCACGCTCACCATCGCGCACCGCCTGTCCACCATCCGCAACGCGGATCAGATCGTGGTCCTGGATTCCGGACAGGTGGCCGAACGGGGCACGCACCAGGAGCTGCTGGACCGGGACGGGCGGTACGCGGCGCTGGTCCGCAGGGACGCCCGGCTGGAGCCGACAAGCTGACGATATGCCGGGTTTGCGGCCATTTGCGGGTTACCGTGCCCGCATGCAGATCAACATTCCGCCACCGAAGACGTCCCGACTGACACGGCGGGGCCGGCTCGCTCTCATCGCGACCGGTGCCGTCGTGGCCGGCACCGCCGTGGCGGTGCCGCTGCTGAGCCTGGAGAGCGGCACGGACGCCAGGCCGGCGTCGCTGGTGATCCCGGAGGGCTGGCGCGCGGGTCAGGTGTACGAGGCCGTGGACAAGGCTCTCGCGCTGCCCGCCGGCACCACCGAGAAGTCGCTCCCCAGAGCCGCCCTGAAGCTGCCGAACGACGCCGAGGGCAACCCGGAGGGCTACCTCTTCCCGGCGACGTATCCCCTTGCCGACAAGGCGACTCCCGAGTCCCTGCTGTCGTACATGGTCGACACCGCCAACAAGAAGTTCAACGGCGCTCCGGTCGCCGCCGGCGCGCAGCGCAACGCGATGAACGTCTACCAGGCGGTCACCATCGCGAGCATCGTGCAGGCCGAGGCCGCCACCAAGGCCGACATGGGCAAGGTGGCCCGGGTCATCTTCAACCGGCTGGAACATGGCATGCCGTTGCAGATGGACTCCACCGTCAACTATGCGCTGAGCCGGGCCACGCTGAAGACGACGGCGAACGACACCAAGATCGAGAGCCCCTACAACTCCTACCAGCGCATGGGGTTGCCGCCCACGCCGATCGACAGCCCGGGCGAGGAGGCGATGCGTGCCACGATCGATCCGGCCCCGGGCGACTGGCTGTACTTCGTCACGGTCAAGCCGGGCGACACCCGCTTCACGGCGAACTTCGAGGAGCACCGGCGCAACGTCGCCGAGTTCAACGCCCACCAGAAGAGTCCGCATCCGACGAAGTGAACCGCCGGGGACATCACGCGGCGACCGGCTCCTCGGCGGAACCCAGCAGCCGCCTGATGTCCCGCACGGCGGCGCGGCCGGCGCGGTTGGCGCCGATGGTGCTGGCCGAGGGCCCGTAGCCGACCAGATGGATCCGCGGGTCGGCGACCGCGCGTGTCCCCTCGACGCGGATGCCGCCGCCCGGCTCGCGCAGCCGCAGCGGCGCCAGATGGTCGATGGCGGCGCGGAATCCGGTCGCCCACAGAATGACGTCGGCGTCCACGTGCCGGCCGTCCTTCCACTCCACCCCGTCGGGCGTGATGCGGTCGAACATCGGCAACCCGTCCAGGACTCCGTCCTCCAGCCCCTTCCGTACGGCGTCGTTGAGGGGCAGCCCGGTGACCGAGACCACGCTCTTGGGCGGCAGCCCCTGGCGCACCCGCTCCTCGACGAGGGCGACCGCGGCCCGGCCCACCTCCTCGTCGAAGGGGCCTTCGCGGAAGACGGGCGGTCGCCGGGTGACCCAGGTGGTGGCGGCCGCGTACGGGGCGATCTCCAGCAGGTGCTGCGTGCCGGAAGCGCCACCGCCCACCACGACCACCCGCTGACCGGCGAACTCCTCGGGTCCCGGATACCGGGCGGTGTGCAACTGCCGTCCGCGGAAGGTCTCCTGGCCGGGGTAGCGCGGCCAGAACGGCCGGTCCCAGGTGCCGGTCGCGTTGATCAGGGCCCGCGTCGACCAGGTCCCGGCGGAGCTCTCGACGAGCAGTCGCCGGTCGGCTCCCTCACGCACCGCCCGCACGTCGACCGGCCGCCGCACGCGTAGGTCGAAGGTGCGCTCGTACGTGTCGAAGTACTCCGTGACGACCTCGGCGGACGGCCGCGCGGGATCGGCGCCGGTGAGTTCCATGCCGGGCAGGGCATGCATCCCGTGCACCCTGCCGTACGTCAGCGAAGGCCACCGGAACTGCCAGGCGCCGCCCGGACCGGGGGAGTGGTCGAGCACCACGAAGTCGCGGTCCGGCTTGAACCCGGTGCGCCGCAGGTGGTGGGCGGCGGCCAGCCCGGCCTGGCCGGCGCCGATGACGACTACCTCGACCTCGTGGACGTTGTTCACGTTTCTACCAACCGCCCGGCCGGCGCGGATCTTCCCGCCCGCCCGGAGCCGGCGCCTGCCCGGAGCCGGCGCCTGCCCGGAGCCGGCGCCCGATCGCCCGACCGCCCTGAGAATCGGCGGCCCGTCCTCCAGGCATCGACGAGCCGTCGACCAGCCCACGAGCGGTCGGCCCGCGAATCGCACCCGCCGCGAACCACCGGTTGGGCTCCTTCAGGTGCGGCCACCCGGACAGCGCGAAGTGCTCGCCGGGCGGTGTGGAATCCGGCGTATGGGTCAGGATGGGGTCATGTCAGATGCCTTCACCACCCGAGTCCTGAACGTGGCGACGGGTTCCGCGGAGCGGATCGTCGACCTCACCCGAGACTGCGCGGAGTTCCTCCAGGCGGCGGCCGGCGGCCGCGACGGTCTTCTGAACGTCTTCGTCCCCCACGCGACCGCCGGCATCGCGATCCTCGAGACCGGCGCGGGCAGCGACGAGGACCTCCTCGCCACCCTGCACACCCTGCTGCCCGCCGACGACCGCTGGCAGCACCGGCACGGCAGCCCCGGTCACGGCCGCGATCACGTCCTCCCGGCGATCGTCCCGCCCCACGCGACCCTTCCGGTGCTGGGCGGCCGGCTGGAGCTGGGGACCTGGCAGTCGGTGTGTCTGGTGGACACCAACAAGGACAATCCGAACCGGCAGGTCCGGCTGAGCTTCCTCGGGTGACGCCCGCGCGGGCGGGCGGGGGCCTTTCGGTCACTCGCGACGCGGTCGCCGACCGAGCCCGTCCCGGCCGCCCGCACGCACCGGGCCGCGGTCCCGCACCGGGATGGTCACGGCCGTACTCACCGGCCACCACGTCCAGCCCGAGCTGGAATCGCTGGAATCGCCGGATTCGCACGGCAAGTGATCCGGCTCTCATGGCACGGCACCGGCATTGCCGAGACCATGGTGTTCTTCACCGGCAGGCCGAAGGGATCGGGAATGCTCCGCAAGGTACTGGTCGCCAACCGTGGCGAGATCGCGATTCGCGCGTTCCGCGCCGGATACGAGCTCGGTGCGAGGACCGTCGCCGTCTTCCCGCACGAGGACCGCAACTCGCTGCACCGACTGAAGGCGGACGAGGCCTACCAGATCGGTGAGCCGGGGCACCCCGTACGGGCGTACCTCTCCGTCGAGGAGATCATGCGCGCGGCCCGGCAGGCCGGCGCCGACGCCGTCTACCCCGGATACGGCTTCCTGTCCGAGAACCCCGAGCTCGCGCGCGCGTGCGAGGAGGCGGGCATCACCTTCGTCGGGCCGAGCGCGCACATCCTCGAGCTGACGGGCAACAAGGCGCGCGCGGTGGCCGCGGCCCGCGCCGCCGGGGTGCCGGTGCTGGGCTCCTCCGCGCCCTCCAGCGATGTGGACGAGCTGGTGCGGGCCGCCGAGGACGTCGGCTTCCCCCTGTTCGTGAAGGCGGTCGCCGGCGGCGGAGGCCGCGGCATGCGCCGCGTGCAGGACCCCGCGACACTCCGCGAGTCGATCGAGGCGGCCGCGCGCGAGGCGGCGTCGGCGTTCGGGGACGCCACGGTCTTCCTGGAGAAGGCCGTCGTCGAGCCCCGGCACATCGAGGTGCAGATCCTCGCCGACGGGGACGGCAACGTCATTCACCTGTTCGAGCGCGACTGTTCCGTGCAGCGACGCCACCAGAAGGTCATCGAGCTGGCGCCCGCGCCCAACCTCGACCCGGCCCTGCGCGAGCGGATGTGCGCCGACGCCGTACGGTTCGCCCAGGAGATCGGCTACCGCAACGCGGGCACCGTGGAGTTCCTGCTCGACCGCGACGGAAACCACGTCTTCATCGAGATGAACCCGCGCATCCAGGTCGAGCACACGGTGACCGAGGAGGTCACCGACGTCGACCTCGTGCAGGCACAGCTGCGCATCGCGGCCGGCGAGACACTCGCCGACCTCGGTCTCTCGCAGGACACCGTCACCCTGCACGGTGCCGCGCTGCAGTGCCGGATCACCACCGAGGACCCGGCCAACGGCTTCCGCCCCGACACCGGCCGGATCAGCGCCTACCGTTCGCCCGGCGGCTCGGGCATCCGGCTCGACGGCGGTACCACCCACGCCGGTACGGAGATCAGCGCCCACTTCGACTCGATGCTGGTCAAGCTGAGCTGTCGGGGCCGGGACTTCACGACCGCGGTCAACCGCGCCCGGCGTGCCGTGGCCGAGTTCCGCATCCGCGGTGTGGCCACCAACATCCCGTTCCTGCAGGCCGTCCTCGACGATCCCGACTTCCAGGCCGGCCGGGTCACGACGTCGTTCATCGAGCAGCGCCCGCACCTGCTGACCGCACGTCACTCCGCGGACCGCGGCACCAAGCTGCTCACCTATCTGGCCGATGTCACGGTCAACAAGCCGCACGGTGAGCGGCCCGACCTGATCCACCCCGTCACGAAGCTGAAGCCGCTGCCCGCCGCCGAACCGCCCGCGGGCTCGAAGCAGAAGCTCGTCGAACTCGGCCCGGAGGGGTTCGCCCGCTGGCTGCGCGAGTCGCCGGCCGTCGGCGTCACCGACACCACGTTCCGCGACGCCCACCAGTCACTGCTCGCCACCCGGGTGCGTACCAAGGACATGCTCGCCGTCGCTCCCCTGGTGGCACGGACGCTGCCCGAGCTGCTGTCCCTGGAGTGCTGGGGCGGTGCCACCTACGACGTGGCGCTGCGCTTCCTCGCCGAGGACCCCTGGGAGCGCCTGGCCGCGCTCCGCGCCGCCGTACCGAACATCTGCCTGCAGATGCTGCTGCGCGGCCGCAACACCGTGGGCTACACGCCGTACCCGACGGAGGTCACCGACGCCTTCGTGCAGGAGGCCGCGAACACCGGCATCGACATCTTCCGGATCTTCGACGCGCTGAACGACGTCGGGCAGATGCGGCCCGCCATCGATGCGGTGCGGGAGACCGGGACGGCCGTCGCCGAGGTCGCCCTGTGCTACACCTCGGACCTGTCCGACCCGTCCGAGCGGCTGTACACCCTCGACTACTACCTCCGCCTGGCCGAACAGATCGTGGCCGCCGGCGCGCACGTCCTGGCCGTCAAGGACATGGCGGGACTGCTCCGCGCTCCGGCCGCGGCGACGCTGGTGTCGGCCCTGCGCCGCGAGTTCGACCTGCCGGTGCACATCCACACCCACGACACGACGGGCGGTCAGCTCGCCACCTACCTGGCCGCGATCCAGGCCGGCGCGAACGCCGTGGACGGAGCGGTGGCGTCCATGGCCGGCACCACCTCGCAGCCGTCCCTGTCGGCGATCGTGGCCGCGACCGACCACACCGAGCGGCCCACCGGCCTCGACCTCAGGGCGGTCGGCGACCTGGAGCCGTACTGGGAGAGCGTCCGCAAGATCTACGCGCCCTTCGAGGCGGGCCTCGCCTCGCCGACGGGACGCGTGTACGACCACGAGATCCCCGGCGGCCAGCTCTCCAACCTGCGCACCCAGGCGGTGGCGCTCGGTCTCGGCGACCGCTTCGAGGACATCGAGGCGATGTACGCGGCCGCCGACGGCATCCTGGGCCACCTGGTGAAGGTCACCCCCTCGTCCAAGGTGGTCGGCGACCTCGCCCTGCACCTGGTCGGCTCCGGGGCGACGCCCGAGGAGTTCGAGGCGGCGCCGGACAGGTTCGACATCCCCGACTCCGTGATCGGCTTCCTGCGCGGTGAGCTCGGAACCCCGCCCGGCGGCTGGCCGGAGCCGTTCCGCAGCAGGGCGCTGGAGGGCCGCGCCGAGGCCAAGCCGGTGCCGGAGCTGACCGAGGAGGATCGTACGGGACTGGAGAAGGAGCGGCGCGCCACGCTCAACCGGCTGCTGTTCCCCGGACCGACGCGGGACTTCGAGACCCACCGGCAGACCTACGGCGACACCAGTGTGCTGGACAGCAAGGACTTCTTCTACGGTCTGCGGCCCGGCAACGAGTACACCGTCGACCTCGAGCCCGGCGTGCGGCTGCTCATCGCGCTGGAAGCCGTCGGCGAGGCCGACGAACGCGGCATGCGCACCGTGATGTCCACCCTGAACGGCCAGCTGCGGCCGATCCAGGTCCGCGACACCACGGCGTCCTCCGACGTACCGGCGACGGAGAAGGCCGACCGCTCCAACGCCGGCCACGTCGCCGCGCCCTTCGCCGGAGTCGTGACGCTGGCGGTCGCCGAGGGCGACGAGGTGGCGGCCGGTGCCATGGTGGCCACCATCGAGGCGATGAAGATGGAAGCGACGATCACCGCCCCGAAGGCCGGTCGGGTGTCCAGGCTGGCCATCACCCGGATCCAGCAGGTGGAGGGCGGCGACCTGCTCGTCGAGATCGGCTGAGCCCCGCACCCGGCCCCGCCGTACGGGACCGCCGGGTTCCGCGCCGGCACCTCCGCCGTACGGGACCGCCGGGTTCCGCGCAATCGCCCGGTTCCCTACCGGAGCCTGCCATTGCGGCCCGGTCCGCGGCGTCCGAGTCTGGACGCACGGGCCGGGCTGCTGGGAGGACGGGCGATGACGAGTGACGGTGGGGTGCCGGACGCGGAGCGGCGGCGGCTGGCGGAAGCCGACGAAGGGACGGTGCCCTGGCGTCGCTGGGGCCCGTACCTGAGCGAACGGCAGTGGGGGACGGTCCGCGAGGACTACAGCGCCGACGGCGACGCCTGGTCGTACTTCACCCACGACCAGGCCCGCTCCCGCGCCTACCGGTGGGGCGAGGACGGCATCGCGGGCGTCAGCGACGACAGGCAGCGGCTGTGTTTCGCCCTGGCCCTGTGGAACGGCCGCGATCCGATCCTCAAGGAGCGGATGTTCGGGCTGACGAACGCCGAGGGCAATCACGGCGAGGACGTCAAGGAGTACTACTTCCACCTCGACAACACGCCCACCCACTCGTACATGAAGTACCTCTACAAGTACCCGCAGCAGGAGTTCCCCTACGGCGACCTGGTCGACACCAACCGGGCCCGCGGCCGCGGTGACGCCGAGTACGAGCTGCTCGACACCGGCGTCTTCGACGAGGACCGGTACTTCGACGTGTTCGTCGAGTACGCGAAGGCGGGACCGGAGGACCTCCTGGTCCAGATCACCGCCCACAACCGCGGTCCCGACGAGGCGGAGCTCCACCTGCTGCCGACGCTGTGGTTCCGGCACACCTGGTCCTGGGCGGGCGGTTCGGCGGTGCCGGGTCTGCGGGCGACGGACGGCGCCGTCCGGGCCGACCACGAGGAACTCGGCCCGCGGTGGCTCCACCACGAGCGAGCGTCGGAGGTCCTGTTCACCGGCAACGAGACCGACAACGAGCGGATCTTCGGCAGCTTCAACGACACCCCGTACGTCAAGGACGGCATCGGCCGCCACGTCGTCCACGGCGAGGCCGGAGCCGTCGACCCGGAGCGCACCGGGACCAAGGCCGCCGTCCACCACGTGCTGACCATCGCCGGCGGCGCGAGCGCGACCCTTCGGCTCCGCCTGAGCGACACCGAACTCATCGATCCCTGGCGGGAGTTCGGTGCCGTCATGGACTTGCGGCGGAGCGAGGCCGACACCTTCTACGACGGCGTCACACCCCCCGGCACGAGCGAGGACGAACGACGGCTGGTGCGGCAGGCGCTTGCCGGGATGTTGTGGAGCAAGCAGTACTACTACCTGGACGTCGAGCGCTGGCTCACCGAACACGGCGTCGATCCGCTGGGCGCCGACCCCCACACGCGCAACAGCGCCTGGTACCACATGGTCAACGACCAGGTCATGTCGATGCCGGACACCTGGGAGTACCCGTGGTTCGCCGCCTGGGACCTCGCCTTCCACGCCATCGCCCTCGCCATGGTCGACATCGGTTTCGCCAAGGGCCAGCTCGACCTGCTGCTGCACCGCCTCTACCTGCATCCCAACGGCCAGATCCCGGCGTACGAATGGAACTTCGGGGATGTCAACCCGCCCGTGCACGCCTGGGCGACCCTGTTCGTCTACGAACTCGAGAAGCACCGCACCGGGCGCGGTGACCGCGCCTTCCTGGAGAACGCCTTCCAGAAGCTGATGAAGAACTTCACCTGGTGGCTCAACCGCAAGGACGTCGACGGCAACAACGTCTTCCAGGGCGGGTTCCTCGGCCTCGACAACATCGGGGTGTTCGACCGCAGCGCGCCCCTGCCCACCGGCGGCCGGCTCGACCAGGCGGACGGCACCGCCTGGATGGCGCTGTACTGCCAGAACCTCCTGGAGATCGCCATCGAACTCGCCGCCGACAACCCGGTGTACGTCGAGCAGGCCAGGACGCTGTTCGAGCACTTCGCGTGGATCGCCGTCGCCACCAACCGCATCGGCAGGGACAACGAGAGCCTCTGGGACGAGGAGGACGGCTTCTTCTACGACGTCCTGCGACTGCCCGACGGTGGCGCGACCCGGCTGAAGGTGCGCTCCCTGGTCGGGCTCGTCCCGCTCGCCGCCACCAGCGTGGTCGGCGGCTGGGCGGACCGCCGCTTCCCCGAACTGATCGCGGGGGCACGGGAGTTCGTCGAGCGTCATCCGGCGGTGCAGGCCATCGTGTCCTCTCAGCACACCCTGGGGCCCGGCGTACGCGGACAGCACCTGTTCGCCCTGTTCGGTGAGGACCGGCTCCGGCGCATCCTGGCTCGCATGCTCGACGAGGACGAGTTCCTCGGCCCGCACGGCATCCGTTCGCTCTCCCGCCACCACGCCGCCCACCCGTACACCTTCCAGGTGCACGGCGAGGAGTACGGCGTCGGCTATCTGCCCGCCGAGTCCGACTCGGGCCTGTTCGGCGGCAACTCCAACTGGCGCGGCCCGGTCTGGTTTCCCGTCAACATCCTGCTGATCCGCGCCCTGCTGAACCTGCACGCCTACCACGGCGACGACTTCACCGTGGAGTGCCCGACGGGCTCCGGCCGCCTGCTCACCCTCTACGAGGTCGCCCGCGAGATCTCCGGCCGGCTCACCTCGACCTTCCTACGCGACCGGGAAGGCCACCGGCCGGTGCACGGCGCCCGGGCCAAGTTCGCCAAGGACCCGCACTGGAAGGACCTGATCCTCTTCTACGAGTACTTCCACGGCGACGACGGCTCCGGCCTCGGCGCCTCCCACCAGACCGGCTGGACCGGCCTGGCCGCCGTCACCGCGACCCTGTTCCACCTGGTCGACTCGGGGGACTGGGGCGCGCTGCGGGAGGAGCCCCTCTCATGACGGTCGTCCACGAGATCAACACGCTTGTCTGGCTGGGTGAACTGAGCCTCCGGTACGGGCGACGGATCACGCTCGGGGAGGTGCCCGGTGAGGTCTGGGACGAGGTCGCACGGCCGGGCGTCGACACCGTCTGGCTGATGGGCGTCTGGCAGCGCAGCCCGGCCGGGCTGCGGATCGCGCTGCGCGAGGAGAGCCTGCTGTCGGCGTTCCGCGAGGCCCTGCCCGACGTCACCGAGGCGGACATCGCCGGCTCCCCGTACTGCGTGCGCGGCCACGTCGTCGACGAGGGGCTCGGCGGGCCGGACGGGCTGGCCGCGGCGCGCGCCGAACTCGCGGCGCGCGGGCTGCGGTTGATCCTCGACTACGTCCCCAACCATGTGGCCCCCGACCATCCCTGGCTCACCGAGCACCCCGACCGGCTGATCCAGGGCAGCGCCGACGACCTGGCCCGCGCGCCGGAGGCATTCATCGAGGCCGGCGGTCACGTCTACGCCCGGGGCCGTGACCCCTACTTCCCGCCCTGGCCGGACGTGGTCCAGCTGAACGCGTACAGCGACGGCCTGCGCGCGGCGGCGGTGGAGACGCTGGTGGCCATCGGCGAACAGGCGGACGGCGTGCGCTGCGACATGGCGATGCTGATGATGAACGACGTCTTCGCGAAGACGTGGGGGGACCGGCCGGGCAGGCTGCCCGGCGAGGACTTCTGGCCGTACGTCCTCCCGCGGGTGCGCGAGCGCCACCCCGGCCTCCTTCTCGTCGCGGAGGCGTACTGGGACCTCGAAGGTGCGCTCCGGCAGCAGGGCTTCGACCACTGCTACGACAAGCGGCTGTACGACCGCCTGCTGCACGAGGACGCCGACTCCGTCCGCGCCCACCTGCGGGCCGGCCCCGCCTTTCAGCGAGGCCTCCTGCGCTTCGTCGAGAACCACGACGAGCCGCGGGCCGCCGCCGTCCTGCCCGGTGGCCGAAACCGTGCGGCCGCCGTGGCCGTCGCGACCCTGCCCGGGGCGACGCTCTGGCACGAGGGCCAGTTCGAGGGCCGCCGGGTGCGGCTACCGGTGTTCCTCTCCCGTGGGCCGCGCGAACCGGTCGACGAGCCGCTGCGCGCGTTCTACGGCCGCCTGCTCCCGGCCGCGGCCACCGCCCGCCAGGGCGAATGGCGGCCGCTGATCCCGAGCGGCTGGCCGGACAACGACAGCCACCGCGGCGTGCTGGCCTGGACCTGGACCCACGCGGACGCCCGCCACCTGGTCGTCGTCAACTACGCCGACCGCCCGGCCCAGGCACGTCTGCCCCTGGCGTGGGACGGCCTGCGCGGCCACGAGTACCGCCTGACCGACCTGCTCACGGCCCGGACGTACGACCGTCAGGGCGACGAGCTGACCGACCCGGGCCTGTTCGTGGCCCTGGACGCCTGGGAGGGGCAGGTCTTCGCCGTGACGGTCACGGGCGGGCAGGCGGAGTGACGAGGGAGGGTGCCGGAGCGGTGGTGCTCACCGCCCGGCCGCTCCCGCGCGCAGGCCGTCCATGATCAGGTCCAGCAGCCGTTCGGCCCGCGGTTGCCAGTCGCTGCGGGGGTCGATCTGCCAGAGGCCGCCGATGGCGAGGAAGAAGTCCTCCCCGCTCACTCCCGGGCGGATGGTGCCCGCCCTCTCACCGGCGCGCAGGAGGAGCTCGGCCGCCGCGGTGACCGGGGCGGGGCCGGGCTTCTCCGGCGTCCCCGGTGCGCTGGTGGCCTGGCGGATCGCGTCGGACAGCCCGGCCTTGGCCATGGCGAACCGGGCGAGGCGGTCCATCCAGGCGCGCAGGGCCAGGTCCGGTTCCCGTGTCTCGAGCAGTTGGGGCGCGGCGTCGGCGACCTGCTGCATCTCGTGGCGGTAGATCTCCAGGACGAGCGACTCGCGACTGGGGAAGTTGCGGTAGAACGTCGCCTGACCCACGCCCGCCTTCTTGGCGATGACACTGAGGGGAGCGTCCGCGCAGCGCGTCAGTTCGTCCAGGGCGACTTCCAGAATCCGCTCGCGGTTGCGCTGCGCGTCCGAGCGCAGGGGTGCGTCCTTCTTCTGCTGCACTCGTCCTCCTCGCGGGCTCGCGGCCGAAACCCGTTCTTGCTAACCGGACAACTGTCCACTACGTTTCACCGGTAACGGACAACTGTCCGGTTGAGTCCACTCTAGCGCCGAGGCCACGCGCGGAGCCATCCCCACCCCTGGTTCGTGCCTCCGCCGGACCGTGCCCCGGCCTGCCCCGGACCCGCGATACGCGAAAGAAGGCTGATCATGACCACAGCCCACCCATCGACGTACAGCGCCATCACCCTGAACATCAACGGCGAGAAGCACGCGCTGACCGTCGACCACCGCACCACCCTGCTGGACGCCCTGCGCGAGCGCCTGGACCTGACCGGCACCAAGAAAGGCTGCGACCAGGGCCAGTGCGGTGCCTGCACCGTCCTGCTCGACGACCGCCGGGCCGTGTCCTGCCTGCAGCTCGCGGTGGCGGCCGAAGGACGCGAGATCACCACCATCGAAGGCATGGCCGAGGGCGAGCGGCTGCACCCCGTGCAGCAGGCGTTTCTCGACCTCGACGGCTACCAGTGCGGCTACTGCACGCCCGGCCAGATCTGTTCGGCCGTCGCGGTGATCGAGGAGCACGCGGCGGGCTGGCCGAGCGCCGTCACCGACGACATCCGTCCCGAGGCAGGGCCACCACCCCTGACCGCCGAGGAGATCCGGGAACGGATGAGCGGAAACCTGTGCCGCTGCGGCGCCTACGTGTCGATCGTCGAGGCGATCGCCCGGGCCGCCGGAACACGGGCCGAAGAGCAGACCACGGAGGCGGCGGCATGAAGGAGTTCGGATACCGGCGCGCGCTCGACGTCCCCGGCGCCCTCGCGCTGCTCGACGCCGATCCGGACGCCCGCTTCCTCGGCGGCGGCACCAGTCTCGTCGACCTGATGAAGACCGGCGTCGAACGTCCCTCCCGGCTCGTCGACGTACGCGAACTGCCCCTGGACCGGATCGAGTCGACCGAGGACGGCGGTCTGCGCATCGGCGCCACCGTCAGCAACAGCGCGCTCGCCGCCCACCCCGACGTCCGCCGCCGCTACCCGGCGTTGTCGCAGGCCGTGCTGGCCGGCGCCTCCGGACAGCTGCGCAACATGGCCACGGTCGGCGGGAACCTGCTCCAGCGCACCCGCTGCGGCTACTTCGCCGACGTCAGCAAACCGTGCAACAAGCGTGTCCCCGGCAGCGGTTGTCCCGCCGTCGAGGGCGAACACCACAACCACGCGATCCTGGGGGCCTCCGACCACTGCGTGGCCGTCCACCCGTCGGACATGGGCGTCGCCCTGACAGCCTTCGACGCCGTCGTCTCCTACGAGACGGCCGACGGTCCCGGGGAGCTGTCGCTCGCCGAGTTCTACCTGCCCGTGGGTGACACTCCGCACCTGGAGACCGCCCTTCCGCCGGGCGCCCTGATCACCGGCCTCACGCTGCCGCCCGCCGCGGTCGCCGCCCGCTCCCGCTACCGGAAGGTGCGCGAACGCGCCTCGTACGCCTTCGCCATCGGCTCGGTCGCCGCCGCGCTCGACGTCCGGGACGGCGTCGTACAGGACGTGCGGCTGGCCTTCGGAGCGGTCGCCTCCCGGCCGTGGCGGGCCCGGACGGCCGAACGTCTGCTGACCGGGGCGCCGGCGGACACCGAGACCTTCGCCGCCGCCGCGGACGCCGAACTGGCGGCCGCAGATCCACTGCCCCGCAACGGGTACAAGGTGCCGCTGACGCGCAACCTCGTGGTGGCCGTGCTGACCGAACTCGCCAAGGAGGAGACCCGATGACCACCGCCACCACCCGGAACCAGAGGGTGCGGGGCGCCGTCGGCACCGCGCACACCCGCGTGGAGGGACGCGACAAGGTCACCGGAGCGGCCCGCTACGCCGGCGAGATCCCCTTCGCCGAACTCGCCCACGGCTGGCTCGTGTTGTCGACCGTCGCGCGCGGCCGCATCCGCTCCGTGGAGGACGCCCCGGTCCTCGGCATGCCGGGCGTGGTCACCGTGCTGCACCACCGCAACGCCCCGCGCCTCGACACCGACTACGTCGGCCTGCTGGGCACCCGGCCGGACCCGACCTGCGCCGTCTTCCAGCACGACCGCGTCCCGCACCTCGGCTGGCCGGTGGCCCTGGTCGTCGCCGAGACGTCCGAGCAGGCCAGGGAGGCGGCCGAGGCGCTGGTGGTGCACTACGACCAGGAACCGCACGACGTCGTCCTGTCCGCCGCGAGCCCGGGCGCGTACACGCTGGACGGTCACATGCCGGCGGTGGCGGCGAAGGGCGACCTCCAGTCCGCGCTCGGCGACTCCGCCGTCGTCGTGGACGCCGAGTACACCACTCCGGAGGAGCACCACAGCCCGATGGAGCCGCACGCGGCGACGGCCCGCTGGGAGGACGGCCGGCTCGAACTCGTCGACTCCAACCAGGGCAGCGGATGGGTCTCGGACGAACTGGTGAAGCTGTTCTCGCTCGACCCGGCCTCGGTGCGGGTGCGGTCCGAACACGTCGGCGGCGGCTTCGGCAGCAAGGGCGTCCGCGCCCACCAGGTGGCCGCCGTCATGGCCGCGACCGTCCTCCAGCGCCCGGTGCGGGTCGTGCTGACCCGCCGCCAGATGTTCTCCCTGGCCGGCTACCGCAGCCCCACCGCGCAGCGGGTCAGGCTCGGCGCCGACGCCGACGGGCGGCTGCGCGCACTGGAGCACGACTGCCTGAGCCTCACCTCGACCGTCTACGAGTTCGTCGAGCCGGGCGCCGGAGTGGCCCGGACGATGTACGACGCCGACGCCCACCACACCGCCAACCGGGTCGTGCGGCTCGACGTACCGTCACCGACATGGATGCGTGCGCCGGGTGAGGCGCCGGGATCCTTCGCCCTGGAGTCCGCGCTCGACGAACTCGCCGAGAAGTGCGGCATCGACCCGATCGAGCTGCGCGCCCGCAACGAGCCCGAGCGGGGCCCGATCTCCGGACTGCCGTACAGCGGCCGCAGCCTCCTCGCCTGCTTCCAGGAGGGCGCCCGCAGGTTCGGCTGGGCGGACCGGGACCCGCGTCCGGGCGTGCGCCGCGAAGGCGCCTGGCTGCTCGGCACCGGCACGGCGGCGGCCTCCTTCCCCGCCGGAGCGGCACCGTCCACGGCGGCCGTGACGGCGGAGGCGGACGGTACCTACACCGTGCGGATCGCCGCGGCGGACATCGGGACCGGGGCACGCACCGCGCTCACCCTGATCGCCGCCGACGAACTGGAGACGGCACCGGACCGCGTCCGGGTACGCATCGGGGACAGCGACTTCGGCCCGGCGATGATCGCCGGCGGCTCGATGGGCACCCGCTCCTGGGGCTGGGCGGTCACGGCGGCGGCGCGCGAACTGCGCGAGCGGCTCACTCCCGGCGCCGCCGTCCCGCCCGAGGGCGTCACGGTCCGCTCCGACACCACCGAGGCGATCGGTGCCCTCGCCCAGCGGGAACGGCACTCCTTCGGCGCGCAGTTCGCCGAGGTCGCCGTGGACCCCACGACCGGCGAGGTGCGGGTGCGCCGCATGCTCGGCATGTTCGCGGCGGGCCGGATCGTCAACCCGCTCACCGCCCGCAACCAGTTCGTCGGCGGCATGACCTGGGGCATCTCCATGGCCCTGCACGAGGAGGCGGTCCGCGACCGGGCCTCCGGCGGCCTCTACGGCGCCGACCTCGCCGGCTACCACGTCGCCACGCACGCCGACGTCCCCCTCATCGAGGCCGACTGGGTGGACGACCCGGACCCGGACGACCCGGTCGGCATCAAGGGAATCGGCGAGGTCGGCATCGTGGGCGCCGCGGCGGCGATCGCCAACGCCGTCTGGCACGCGACCGGCGTACGCCACCGGAACCTGCCCATCCGGCCCGACCGCGTCCTGACGGCGGGCCGAGATGCTTGACATCGCCGACGAGTTGACCGTCTGGGCCGAGGAGGGCCGGGACTTCGCCGTCGCCACCGTCGTGGCCGTCGGCGGCAGCGCCCCGCGCGGCCCCGGCGCCGCCCTCGCCGTCGACAGCGAGGGCACGGTCGTCGGCTCGGTCTCCGGCGGCTGCGTGGAAGGAGCCGTGTACGAGCTGTGCGTACGGGCGCTCCAGGACGGCGAGACCGTCCTGGAGCGCTTCGGCTACAGCGACGAGGACGCCTTCGCGGTCGGGCTGACCTGCGGCGGGATCATCGACATCCTGGTCACGCCGGTCACCGCGAAAGCGCCCTCCGGGACGGTGATCCGCTCCGCGCTGTCGGCCGCCGTCCGAGGTGAGCCCTCGGCCGTCGCCCGGGTCGTCCGGGGCCCGGCCGACCTCCTCGGGCGGACCCTGCTCGTGCGTCCCGACGGCTCGTACGAAGGTGACCTCGGCGGCGTCGCGGAGCTGGACCGGACCGCGGCGGCCGAGGCCCGGGCCGCGCTGGAGGCCGGCCGCACCGGCACGGTCGAGCTCTCCGAGGATGGATCGCACTGCCCCGGCGGCCTCACCCTGCTCGTCGAGTCGAGCGTGCCACCGCCCCGCATGATCGTCTTCGGTGCGATCGACTTTGCCGCGGCGCTCGTCCGTGCCGGCAAGTTCCTCGGCTACCACGTGACCGTCTGCGACGCCCGCGCCGTCTTCGCCACCCGGGCCCGCTTCCCTGACGCCGACGACATCGTGATCGACTGGCCGCACCGCTATCTGCGGCGCACCGCGACCGACGGGCGCACCGTCCTGTGCGTTCTCACCCACGACGCCAAGTTCGACGTCCCGCTGCTGACGGCGGCCCTGCGGATGCCGGCCGCGTTCGTCGGCGCGATGGGCTCGCGCCGCACCCACGCCGACCGCGACCGACGGCTGCGGGAGGCCGGGCTGAGCGAACGGGAGCTGGCCCGGCTGAGGTCACCGATCGGCCTGGACCTCGGCGCCCGTACGCCCGAGGAGACCGCCCTGTCCATCGCCGCGGAGATCGTCGCGCTCCGCCGGGGCGGTACCGGCGCCCCGCTGACCGGCTCGCCCGCGCCGATCCACCGCGACCGGGGCCAACAGGAGTCCGCTGTGGCGGCCTGACGGGGCACGGGCGCCCAAGTGGTGAGGGGCAGCACCCCGGCGTACCGTCGAACGGTGGACACAGCGGTGGACGGGACCGTCCACCGACCCCTCGCGAGGGCCCGACCCCCGAGAGTGCGAGATGCCATGAGCAGCAGCCCCCGTCCCACCTCCGCAGCACAGGCCACCGCCGGCGAAACCGGCGGTGGCGGCAACGCGATGGCGCTGCTCGTCATCGCGTCCTGCCAGTTGATGGTGGTCCTGGACATCACCATCGTGAACATCGCGCTGCCGGACATCCAGCGCTCGCTGGGCTTCTCCACCACCAGCCTGGCCTGGGTGGTCAACGCCTACACCCTCACCTTCGGCGGCCTGCTGCTGCTCGGCGGCAGGGTCGGCGACATCCTCGGCAGACGACGCGTCTTCGTCTTCGGTGTCCTGCTCTTCGTGCTCGCCTCGCTGCTCGGCGGGCTCGCCCAGAACGAGGCCCAACTCCTCGCCGCCCGCGCCCTCCAGGGCGTCGGCGGAGCCATCGCCTCCCCGACGGCGCTCTCTCTGGTGAGTACGACCTTCCGCGAAGGCCCGGAGCGCAACCGGGCCTTCGGGGTCTTCGCGGCGGTCTCGGCGGGCGGCGGCGCGATCGGGCTGCTCATGGGCGGGATCCTCGTCGAGTGGCTGAACTGGCGATGGGTGCTCTTCGTCAACGTCCCGATCGGGCTGCTCATCGCCGTCGCCACGCCCCGCTGGATCAAGGAGTCCGAACGCCACCCGGGCCACTTCGACATCACCGGCGCGCTCACCTCCACCGTGGGCATGGTGCTGCTGGTCTACGGCTTCATCAGAGCCGCCCAGGAAGGCTGGCGGGACCCGCTCACTCTGGCCTCGTTCGCCGGAGCCGTCGTCGTGCTCGCGCTGTTCGTCCTGGTCGAGCGGCGCTCCAGGCAGCCGATCACCCCGCTGCACATGTTCGCCGACCGCAACCGCGCGGGCACCTACGGCATCATGCTGTGCCTGGCCGCGGCGATCTTCGGCATGTTCTTCTTCCTCACGCTGTTCGTGCAGAACGTGCTGGACTTCAGCCCGTTGCAGGCGGGCTTCGCCTTCCTCCCGGTCAGCGCGGTCATCGCCGTCGGCGCCGGACTGGCCTCACGGTTCCTGCCCGTCTACGGACCCAAACCGTTCATGGTGGGGGGCGCGATCCTCGCGGCGGCGGGCCTGGCCTGGCTGACCCTGACCGACGTGAACTCCACCTACGCGGGCAGTGTGCTCGGCCCGATGCTCGTCTTCAGCCTGGGCATGGGCATGGAGTTCGTCTCGCTCACCCTGATGGCGCTCTCCAACGTCTCCAGCCGGGAGACCGGCGCCGCCTCCGGACTCCTCAACGCCACCCAGCAGGTGGGCGGCTCGCTCGGCCTGTCCATCCTGGTCACGATGTTCGGCACGGCCAGCACCAACGAGGCGGACAAGCAGATCCCGAACTTCCTGGCGCAGGCGACCCCGGTCGAACGGCTGCGCTTCCAGCGCACCGGGCAGCTCCCGCGACCCTGGTCCGACGAGGTGCTCACCTCGGGGGTCTCGGCCGCCTTCGTCACAGCGGCGATCTTCACCGTGGTCGCCGCGCTGATCGCCATCGTGGTGATCCAGGTCCGCCCCTCCGACCTGGAACGCCTCAAGGGTGGTGCGGGACAGCCCGGCCCCCTCTGAACGTCCGGAGGTCAGGGGCCTACGAGGCGCGGGTCACGGCAGCGGACGGGGAAAGGTCTTCAGGGCTTCGGCGAGGCCGACGGCGTCGGTGCCGATCTTGCGGTAGACGGCGGAGAGCAACTGCCGCACCCCCTGCTCGGTGAGCCGCAGTTCCTTGGCGACCACCGCCGGCGTCTGCCCCCGAGCCGTCATCTCGGCGGCCCGGCGCTCGTGCGCGGTGAGTGTGTCGGCCTGCGCGTAGCGCAGCGGCAGCGGCCGCATCCCGGCGGCGGAGAGTTCGTCCCGCGCCCGGCCGGCCACCGCCTCGGCACCGCAGTGCACAGCGGTCTCCAGCCCCTGGTACAGCCGGTCCGCCGCCTCATGGAGCCTGCCGCCGCGCGACAGCGCGGCACCGTGACCGACCAGCGCCCGGGCCAGCTCGTACGAGGCGGGGGACCGTTCCAGCTGCTCCACGGCCTCCGCGTGGAGATCGAGCGCCGCGGGCCCGCCGGTCACCTCGGCCTCGACGTGCAGCGCCTGACCGATCACGGAGGCCGCCCCGAAGTCGCGCGCCCGCTTCACGGCGTCCCGCGCGAGACGCACCGCACGCTCCGGCGCGGTGGCGGCGAGAGCGGGCGCCAGGTCCAGCTGCCAGGGACACCACGCGGGGTTCCGCCAGGCCCGCGCCTCCAGCCGGTCCCCCACCGCGGTCAACAGTGCCTCCGCCTCGGGGCGACGGCCCTCCGCCAGCAGCAGTTCGGCGTACACCGTACGGGGATCCGGGTAGATCACGGCGTTCGGGACCACTTCGCCGTAGTGGTAGCGGTCGGCGAGCCGGCGTGCGTCACCGGTCCGCCCGCGGGCCAGCAGAATCTGGACGAGGATGCCGATGGCGAACCACTGAGCGGGTACCGCCCCTTCCATCCGGTCGGCGATGCGCAGCCCCTCCCGCACGAGTTCCTCCGCCTCGGTGAGGCAGCCGCGGCGGTAGCGGATGTAGCCGAGGAGGGTGTGGCTCAGCGCCAGGTGGGAGCCACGCCACCCTTTGTGCTCGCACTCGGCCATGCCCTTGGTGAACAGCTCTTCGGCCCGCCGCGGCTGGTCGCAGTACATGAACGTCAGGGCGACGGAGACGGGCACCTCGAAGCCCCGGTTCTCGGTGGTCCAGCTCATTCCGCCGCACAGCGCCTCCTCCGCGCAGGCGAGGACGGTCTGCCGTGGCTCGCCACGTACGAGAGCGTCCCAGGCCCGCAGGCCCAGGATGTACCGCTCCTCCAGGCCACGGCCGGTCAGCTTGGTGGCCAGTCTCGCCAGCTTCCGGGAGCGTGCGGCGGAGTCCGGCTCGTCGGTGCGGAACGCGCTCCACACGAAGTGGTCGGCCTGCATGCGCAGCCGGATGCGCGGACTGGCGGCCTGCCGTGCCTCGTCGGCGGCCACGGTCGCCGCCTCGGCCAGCCGGTCGGTGTGGGCCAGCGCCTGGGCGAGCCGGTAGACGATGGAGGCGCGCAGGTCGGGGTCGACGCCGGGCTCGGCCAGCGCCTCCCGGAGATGGCTGACCGTGGCCGTGGGCTCGATCAGAAAGGTCGAGCACGCGAGTTCGTGGAGGATGGCCGCGCGGTCCTCCGGGAGGGGCGGCTCCCGCAGCGCTCGGGTCAGGACGCGGCGGGCGGCCTCCGGGGCCCCGGCGCGCAGGTACTCGCGGCCGGCCGCCCGCAGACATTCGACGGCCTCGGGCCTGTCGTCGCAGGGAACCTCCAGCAGGTGCCGGGCGGCGGCGGTGGGGCCGAACCCCGCGGCGCGAACGGCCTCGGCGGCCGCGTTGTGCAGGCCCACCCGCAGACTCGGGGGAATGTCCCGGTAGATCGTCGTGGCGATCAGGGGGTGGACGAACTCGAGGTCGTCCCCGGGCCCGTGGCTGTCGGTCAGGATGCGGGCGGCGCGCAGCCGCTCCGTCGCCTCGGCGGCCTCCTGGCTGCCGATCACCGCGAGGTTCGCGGCGATCTCCTGCGAGATGGAACCGCCCAGCACCGAGGCGGCCCACGCGAAGCGCACCGTGGTCGTACCGAGCCGCTTGAGACGCTCGATCAGTCCCGGGCCCTTGACCGCCGCGGCGAGGTCCCGCATCACCGGCAACTCGCGCCGCGCGCCTGTCACTCCTCGTTCGCCGAGCCTGAGGGCCAGTTCGACGGCCTCGAACGGGCTGCCGCCGGTGACCGTCCAGCACTCCTCGCAGAAGACGTCCTCGGCCCCGTCGCCGATCTCCTCCCGGATGATCCTCGCCACGCCCTCGGAGCTGAGCCGCTCCAGCATGTGGGGGCGGTTTCCGTGGCGTTCGACCAGCGTGCGGAAGGTGGTCGGTTCCCGGGGCAGCTCGTCGGGCCGGTAGGCGGCGATGATCAGCAGCGGAAGGTCGGCGGTGCGCGAGGTGAACGCGGAGAGCCAGCCCAGGGATTCCGCGTCGGCCCAGTGCAGGTCGTCCAGGAGCAGTACGACGGGAGCCTTCATCATCGTCAGGCGCGTCATGACCCAGTCCAGGCCGTCACGGACCCCGGCCGGGTCGGGCACATGGGCCGTGTCCGTCGCCTCCAGGCCGAGCGCGGCGGCGACGATGCCGTACCAGCTTCCCAGGAAGTCGCGGCGCTCCCTCTCGTCCATCGCGGCCAGCGCGGGCTGCAGCAGTTGGCGGACCACGTGGAACGCCATCCCCTGTTCCTTCTCGCCGCCCTTGCCCGAGAGCACCGTGAATCCGTGCGCGGAGGCGCGGGCGCGCGCGACGGTGACGAGGGTGGTCTTCCCGAGCCCGGCCGGACCGGCGAAGGCGAGGAGACCGCCGCAGGACAGCCGTGGCCCGCCCTCGTCGGCGCCGCGGAGATCCGCCACGGCGGATTCGAGGGCGCGCAGTTCCTTCTGGCGTTCGAGCAACGGACGGTGCCGGGTGTTCGGTTGCCGCAGCCCAGGTGCCATGTGCGCTACCGCTTCCTGTCGTTGGGGGCGGGCGCCGAGCGTATGGCCTGCCGGCGCCCGATGGCCGTAAGTAAGACATGAGGACGACAGGGAAGGGTGAATTATCCGCAGGAGCCGCTCACGCGTCTGTCCTGCGGATAGAATGCACCGGTTTCTCTCACTGCAGGGCGGGTGCCGCGGCGGTGTCCGCATACCGTGGAACGGTGCGGGACCAGTAGTAGCATCCGCGGATCCAGCCGATCATGCCGTCGACGTAACCGAGGCCGGCGGGACTCAACTCGGGCCGCACCGCCTCGTGGAGGTCCTCGAACTCCCTGATGGTGTCGTTGATCAGCCGGATCGCCAGCATGACGGCCCTCGGTAGCGAGCACCCGTGCGCCCGTTGGTAGGCGAGGGCCAGATTGATCATCCCCCCTGCCCGCTGTTCCTTCACGGCGGAGAAGAGGTCGGGGATCCAGACCGCCGCGTCGGCCGACAGGCGCGCCAGGCGTCGTACGACGGGATGGTGGAGCTCGTCGGCGTCCAGCTCGCTGGCCTGCGCGGCCTCGCACAGCGGATAGAAGGGTTCGACACCCGCGATCAGTGAGCGTATCGAGTTGCACAGTCCGGTCCGAACGGGCACGGACTGTGTCTGGGCCACCGCCTCGTAGAGCAGGCCGTGCACGTACTCACGGCTGTGCCATGCCCAGCGGGCCGCCTGCGCGGGCGTGCACCGCTCCTGCACCTGTCGGTGGAGGTCGGCCAGGGCGGCGCCGAGGCAGGTGGACGGGGGCCGGCCGTCCCGCAGGATCGCGACGCTCTCGGAGAGCATGGGCAGCAGTTGGCCCGGCCCCTGTTGTCCGACCTCCTCGGCACGGTCGTCGAAGACGAACTGGTAGGCGATCTGGTTGGCCACGATCTGGAGGATGTCGGCATCCATGGTGGGGCTGTTGAAGGCCGCGAGTTCGGCGGGACGGGTGCGGGCGATCATCGCCGCCGTCTCCGGCTCGTCGGTCAGTCCCCACCTGTTCAGCCACGACCCGACGCCGGCCGTCGCCTCGGACACGTGCCGATTGCACGCGAAGGGGAACGGCATGTGGAGGTTGGCGTCGATCAGATCCCTGAGGCTGTCGGCCGCAGGTGCGTGCCGCGGTTCGACCGCGGTGTCCTCATGCGTCGTCGACACCGTTGTCACCCGCCGTTCGGGAGTCCTGCGAGGAAATGGCCGTACCTGTCCGGGTGGCGAGGGAACGGTCACGAGGCACCGGCCCCGCCGGGCCGCGTGACCGCGGCTCGCAGGTCATCACGAGCGAGCGCGGCCCCAACGTGGCCCCGGGGCGCGTCCGTTCGGTGTGCCCGGGAACATGGCGCAGCCGCCAGCGCGCGGCGACGGCCGCGACGGTCACCGTGGCCTCCGCGACGGCGAACCGGTCGCCGATGCACTTGCGCCCGCCCGTGGCGAACGGGAGCATCGCGCCCGGCGGGACCGCGGCGGCCTGCGGCAGCCAGCGCTCGGGCCGGAACCGGTCGGGGGCGGCGAACGAGGCCGGGTCGTGCTGGAGCAGATAGGGGCTGTACAGGACGGTGGTACCCGGCGGGAGCCGACGCCCGGCGAGAACGGTTTCCCTGGTCGTCACGCGCATGAAGAGCCACCCGGGCGGGCGGTGGCGCAGCGTCTCACTGACGACGCACCGGGTGTAGGTGAGGTTCGGCAGGTCCCCGGGGCCGGGGCGCCGCCGTCCGGCGAGCACGGTGTCGACCTCGGCGTGCAGCCGGCGCTCCGCCTCCGGGTTCCGCGCCAGCAGGTCGAACGCCGAGGCCAGGCACAGAGCGGTGCTCTCGGCGCCGGTGAGCAGGAGCGTGACGAGATGGTCGTGCACCTCCTGTTCGCTGATCGCGGCGGCTCCGCCGTCACCGCGGGCGGCGGCCAGCAGCGTGTCCAGCAGGTCGCCCCCGCCGTGCGGATCCGCGCGTCGCGCGTCGCGCCGCCGTTCCTCGACGACCGCGTCGACGATCGCGTGGACGCGCTCGACGGCGCGGCGGTAGCGCCGGTTCGCAGGTGCGGGAACGCGGAAGAGGGCGTCGACCGGCACGGCCGTACGGACGAACAGTCCGCGGACGATGACGGCGAGGCTGTCGCGCACCTCCGCGGCCGCCGCGCTGCCGAGCGAGTCGGAGAAGAGGACACGGCTGATCACCCGGGTGGTCAGGGCCAGCATCTCCGCGCTGACGTCGATCCGCCCTTCCGTCGGCCATCCGCCGCACACCGACTCGGCCTCCCGGCTCATCGGTTCCGTGTGGCCGGTGACCCTGGAGGGACGGAAGTCGGGTTGCAGCAGCCTGCGTTGCCGTCGGTAGGTGTCATGGCGGCAGGTGACCAGGCCGTCGCCCATGAGCGGCCGCAGCCGGTCGTACAGCGGGCCCCCCTTGTCGAAGGTGCGCGTGTCCATCAGGACCTGGTGGGCCAGCTCGGGATGACAGGCCATCCAGGCACGCAGGGGCCCGAGGCGTATCTCCACCAGATCCCCGTGCGACGGCAAGGAATTCAGAAAATCCAGCGGTCGGCGGAACAAAGCGATAGCGTGACCGGCGAAAGGGAATATGCCCGGTGCAGTACCCACCGTCCAGGCGTGCTCTATTTCAGGCGCGGTACCGTTCATCGAATACCACCTGCCTCAATCGACACACGAAATCGGTGGCTGGCCCACCGACCCGCTTTTGTGTCATCTCCTGCCCAGTGCAACCGCGGTCGGCTCTCCGATTCATCGGTACGCCGGGGCGCACGGGAGCACGGGGAAGCATTCCGAGAGCCCCCTTCGATGCGTGCGGAACCGACTGGGGCGGTGCTCGCCGGGGGATTCACGGAAAAGCGAATTCCGGAGAGAACGGTTCTTGTCGCGCCGAAGAGGGCGTCGGGAAATGCCGAGCCGACGGCCTCCGTCGTCCCGTGTACCTCTCACGGGCACGGGCACGGGGACGCGTCCGCGCATGCGGCCGTGCGGCCACGGGTCCGCGGGCGGCCCTGCGCTCAGGGTCTCAGGCGAGCCGCACGGCTCCGCGGATCGCCGACTCCCCGGCGAAGTAGACCGACTCCTCGCGGATGTACGTGCCAGGTCCCGGCGCGTGGATCATCATGCCGTTGCCGGTGTAGAGGCCGAGGTGGCTCAGGTCGTCGTGGAAGAAGATCAGGTCTCCGGGCCGGACGTCGCCGAGGGGTATCACCGTGCCGGCGCTCGCCTGATCGGGTGCGTTGCGGGGGAGGGCGACGCCGGCCGCCCGCCAGGCGGCCTGGGTCAGGCTGCCGCAGTCGTACGACTCCGGCCCGGTCGCCCCCCACACGCACGGCCTGCCGATCTGGGCGCGGGCGAACTCCATTGCCCGCACGGCCTTTCCGCCGTTCCCCTGGTCCTGAAGGACGACCGGGGCGACGGCTGCCGCCGGAAGGCCCGTGTCGAGGACCGAAGGGGTGCTCGCGATCACGTCCGGGCCGGGCACCGGCTGCTGCTGCCACGCCACCTCTTCGACCGTAGGGCGAGTCGGTTCCGTGATCGCGACAGCGGGGACGGCGGGCAGGTCGGGGAAGGTGAGCCAGGATTCCTGGACCGGCGGAGCCTCGATCGCCGCGACGGGTGTGCGCTGCTGGACGGTGTACCGGGCCATCAGCTCGCGGGCCGCGGCGAGCTTGCGCCGGTTCTGCTCCTTGGAGGACCGCAGGGAGGACCGCTGGGCCTCGGCGGTCGGCGCGGGCTGCGCCGGGACGGCCTCCTGCCGGGGCCCCGGCAGGGCCGGCAGCGCGGGCGTCGGTCCGGCGGTCAACTCGGGCAGGGCGGCGGGAGCGGGTCCCGCGGTCAGCTCCAGTACGGGCCGTGCGGCCGGCCCGGCGGGCAGCTCGGGCACGGCTGCGGGAGGCGGCCCGGCGGTGAGCTCCGGTGCGGCGGAGCGCCGTTCGGCCGGGCGGGCCGTGGGCGCGGCCTCGGGTGTCCTGTCGCGCGGCAGCACCGCGGGGACGGTCGGGCCCACTCGGGTGCGGGCCGCGTCGAACCACTGCCTGGTGACGTTGTCGGCGGAGGCGTCCGTGCGCCTGGGCTCGGCGCGGCGGCGGGTCCCCGTCGTCATGGCGCGGGTCGCGTTGTAGTTGCCGGTGGAGGTTTCCGCCTGGTCGTAGAGCGTGTTGACCCGCTGCTGGACCTCGTCGCGGCTCGGTGTGTCCTCCCCCGAGAGGGGTACGGCGTCGGCGGTCTGGGTGAACAGGGCCACTGAGGTGAGCGCGGCTGTCGCGAGGGCGGAGCCGCGCGGGCCGGGGAGGCTGAGACCTCTGGGGCGCGATGTTCGTTCCGGCGCCATGAGAGACGTACTCCTTCCGTACTCCGCCTACCGGGTTAGCTGACGGGTTCGGGCGGCAGTTCCGGAAGGTGTGCCCTACGGCCGTTGCCCCGTGAGGCGTCTGGCCGATTCACCCCAAGTCTTCGGTTGGGTCCCCGGCTCCGGCTGCCGTGCGGCGCACCGAACTCGGCGGAGGCCGTACGACCCGGCGGGGTCCGCCGGAGCGAGTCGAACGGTCTGACGTCAACTTAACCAACATGTGAGCCTTGTGTGAAGGTTGAAGTGCGGTATGTCCGATACGTAATTGTGACCTTCGTCGTAACCGGGTCGCCGACGCTCAGTTCGCGTCCCGTCGGCCTCGCCATGCCGCGTAGTGGTCCAGCACGGTCTGCTCGATCGGGCGGTAGGAAACACCCAGTTCGTGCACGCTCCTGCTGTTGTCCACCCGGAACCGGATGCCGAGGTGCTTGCGGATGTAGTCCTGGCTCAGCCCGAACGCCGGGCCGAGCACGCGCACCGGCCAGTGGGGGAGCGCGGTGCGCGGCAGGCGGAGGTCGCGGGGGTGGCGGGCCCGGATGATGCGGGACATCTCGTGAAAGGACGTCATGGTTTCCGCGGCGACGATGTAGCGGCCCTTCGCGTCCGGCCGCTCCGCCGCCGCGATGTGCGCCTCGGCCACCTCGCGCACGTCCGCCGTCGTGAAGCTGAAGTCCGGTGCTCCGTAGAAGAAGTAACCCTTGAACAGCTCGTCCAGCAGGAACAGGCTGCCGGACTCCGAGGCGGGGGTCAGGGAAGGACCCAGGATCAGACCGGGGTTGACGGAGACCATGCGCCAGCGGTCCTGGGCCGCCTCCGCGTCCCACGCCGCGCGCTCCGCGAGCGTCTTCGCGTAGTGGTAAGGGTTGTTCTCCACCGTGCTGGTGGTGTTGAAGTAACGCTCCGTCAGCAGCTGGTCGTCCATGTCCATGACGTCGGCGTAGTCACCGAAGATCGCGCCGACGGTGGAGGTGAGGACCAGCCGTTCGACCGTCGGCGCCCGCTCCACGCTCGCCAGCACGTTGCGCGTGCCCAGCAGCGCCGGGTCCACCATGTCCCTGCGGCCGTCCTTGATCTTCTCCGGCATGAGGAACGGCGACGCCACGTGGAACACCACCCGGCTGCCGCGCACCGCCTCGTCGAAGGAACCCTCCCGCAGCAGGTCCGCCTCGAACAGCTCGAGCCGGCCGGGGAACGCCTCGCGCATGGCCCGCAGTGGCCGCACCTTCGCCGAGTCGGCGCCGCCGCGCACGGTGGTGCGGACCCGGTAGCCCCGCTCCAGCAGCCGCCGTACCAGATGACTGCCGACGAAACCGCTGCCACCGGTCACCACCACGGTCTTCTCGCCGTCCACGCCCACGCTGTCACTCCCCGGGTCCGGTCAAGGGCCGCCGGGCTCCCGGCGATCCGCGTCCTGAGGGAAGCGTCGGGCATGTCCGGGCGGAAAGGGAACAGCTGGGGGCAGGCACGCTCACGGCCGTGCCGTGCCTCGCGCCGGGAGAGTTGGCGGGAGCGGGGTGTCACCTCGCACGCCCTGGGACTCCCACGGCTCCGGACGCGCCCCGGTCAGTCCGGGAACCGGACGGTCAGGAAGCGTCCTGCTCGTCGTTCTTCTGCTTGATGCGCGCCGCTTCCTTGCGCACCTCCGCCTGGGTGGCGCGCTCCTTCTCCAGCCACTCGGGCCGGTCCTGCTTCAGCGCCTCGATCTGCTCGGTGGTGAGCGCCTCGGTGACGCCGCCGCGGGCGAGGCCCGCGATGGAGACGCCGAGCTTCGCCGCGACCACCGGGCGGGGGTGCGGTCCGGTGCGCCGCAGTTCCTGGAGCCACTCCGGCGGGTTGGCCTGCAGCTCGCCGAGTTCGGTGCGTGAGACGACGCCCGACTGGAAATCCGCGGGGGTGGCCGGGAGGTACACACCCAGCTTCTTCGCCGCGGTGGCGGGCTTCATCGTCTGGGCGCTCTGGTGCGACTTCATGGTGTCCAGACTATCGACCGCGGACGGGACGTCCGACCACGCCCGGTAGCCTGGCCTGGTGACAGGCTCGGAAGCACCTCCCTCGTTCCGGCTCGCGTACGTCCCCGGCGTGACCCCCGGCAAGTGGGTGCGGATCTGGAACGAGCGTCGGCCCGACGTCCCGCTGACGCTGGTGCAGGTGCCGGCCGCGGAGGCGTCCGAGGTGCTGCGCGGCGGCGACGCGGACGCGGCGCTCGTACGGCTGCCGGTGGACCGCACGGTCCTCAGCGCGATCCCCCTCTACACCGAGACG
Source organism: Streptomyces sp. NBC_00289 (assembly GCF_041435115.1). Classification (NCBI taxonomy): domain Bacteria; kingdom Bacillati; phylum Actinomycetota; class Actinomycetes; order Kitasatosporales; family Streptomycetaceae; genus Streptomyces; species Streptomyces sp. NBC_00289. Next base: position 8,644,709 of record NZ_CP108046.1, read on the forward strand.
ACAGTGGTCGTGGTCCCGACGGACCACGTCGTCACGGCCGCCGACGAGGTGTCCGCCGCGGATCTCGCCGACGAGATCCTGCTGCACCCCCTCGACGACGTCCTCGACTGGGAACGGCCGCCCGGCCTGGCCGCCCTCGAGCGCCCCGCCACGACCGAGGACGCGGTCGAGTTGGTCGCGGCGGGCATCGGCCTCCTCGCCGTCCCCCAGTCGCTGGCCCGGCTGCATCACCGCAAGGACCTCACCTACCGCCCGCTGGTGGACGCTCCGGAGTCCGGCGTGGCCCTGTCCTGGCCGGAGGACGCGACGACCGACCTCGTCGACGACTTCATCGGGATCGTCCGGGGCCGGACGGTCAACAGCACCCGGGGACGCGCCCGGCCCGAGGACCAGGCGCAGCCGGCGCGCAAGCGTACGGAGAAGACCGGCGGCCGCAAGCCGGCCCCGGGCAAGGGCTCCCGCGGCGGTGGATCCGGCGGCGCCAAGGGATCCAGGGGCGCCCAGCGCGGAAAGCCCCGCCGCCGCTCGTAGCGCCGACGGCCGAGTACGCCGGGAGGGGGGTCGCTGCCTCGGGCGCCCTCCGTTCGTTCACTCGCTTTCGGCGAGCCGATCACGTTCGTGATGTCGAATGGCGTGCGGAGGGTCGGCCGGACGACAAGGAAGGGGCGCGTGCGCGTCAGCGGGGCCGGAGCAGTCGGTTCCGGCCGCTGGTGAGCGGAAGACGAAGCCCGCCGACGACCGTTCGACCCCTGGAGTCGGGCCGGGCAGTGGCACAATCTCCCCGTGGACCTGTGCATCCTCGAGCGCGAGTTCGAGCTGGTGCGACTGGCCGCCGCCGCACAAGGAGCAGCGGACGGGGCCGGGTCGGTCGTGCTCGTCTTCGGGGAGGCGGGGATCGGCAAGTCGAGCCTGGTGAAAGCCATGCCCGAACGGCTTCCCGCAGAGACCCGGGTACTTGTCGGAGAGTGCGACGACCTCGCCACCCGACGGCCGCTGGGACCGTTCCGCGACCTCGTGGGCAGCGTCGGCAGTGAACTGGCGCGCGCCGTCATGGAAGGCGGCGACCGGAACCGCGTCTACGAGGCCCTGCTCGACGAACTGGCCCGGACACCCCATCCGGCGGTACTCGTCGTCGAGGACGTCCACTGGGCCGACGAGGCGTCACTGGACGCCCTGCGCTTCCTGGTACGGCGCATCGAGCGGCTGCCCGCCCTGCTGGTCCTCACCTACCGGGACGACGAGGTGAGCAGCGGACACCCCCTGCGTCACCTCCTCGGCCAGGTCTCCCGGGCTCAGCGCGTCCACCGGCTTCCGCTGGCCCGCCTCTCCCTGGCCGCCGTCCGCACGCTGAGCGAGGCCGGCCGGCTCGACCTCGACCCGGCGAAGGTGTACCAGGTGACGTCGGGCAACCCCTTCTTCGTCGCCGAGGTGGTGGCCGCGGGCGGCACCGGAGCCGTGCCGCCGACCGTCGTCGACGCCGTGCTCGCCAGACTCCGCGGGCTGGACGCCGCCACCGTGGCCGCCCTGGAGCAGCTGGCCGTCGTCCCCTCCGCCGTCGAGCGGCCCCTCATCGACGCGCTGCTCGCGGACGGGGTGGCCGGACTGACGGCGGCCGAGCAGCGCGGGCTGCTGGCCGTGGCGCCGGAGCGGGTGGCCTTCCGGCACGATCTGATCCGCCGGGCCGTCGCCGACTCGCTGCCCGCCGCGCGCCGTATCGAACTCAACCGCAGCGTCCTCGCGGCCCTCGTCGCCCGGCCCGGATCCGACGCCGCCCGCCTCGTCCACCACGCCGCACAGGCCGGCGACGAGGACGCCATCGCCCGCTACGGACCCGACGCCGCCCGGGATGCCGCGGGAGCCGGGGCCCACCGCGAAGCCGCCGCCCAGCTGAGGCTCGTCCTGCGCGCGCGACACCGCTACACGGCGGCCGAACTCGCCGACCTCCTCGAACGCTATGCCGTGGAGAGCTACACCATCGCGGACTCCGCCGCGGCCGTCGCCGCCCAGCAGGACGCGGTCGCCCTGCGCCGCGAGCTCGGCGACATCCGCGCCCTCGGCGCCGATCTGCGCTGGCTGTCCCGGATCCACTGGTGGGCCGGCGACGCCGCCCCGGCCCAGGAGGCCGCCCGGGAAGCCGTCACGGTCCTGGAACACGCGGGCGACGACCGGCTGCTGGCCCTCGCCGTCAGCAACACCGCCCAGCTGCGGATGCTGTCCGACCGCTACGCCGAGGCCGTCGTCCATGGCGAACGCGCCATCGCCCTGGCCCAGAAGGCGGGCGATCCCGCGATCCTCTCGCACGCCCTGAACAACGTCGGCACCGCCCGCTGGCGCGGCGGCGACCCCGCCGGGCGCGACCAGCTGGAGGAGAGTCTCGACGTGGCGCTCTCCGCCGGCGAGGTCGAACACGCCTGCCGCGCCTACGCCAACCTCATCTGGACTCTGCTGGACAACCTCCAGTACGCCGAGGCCGACCGCTTCCTGCCGCCGGCCATGGACCTGGCCGACCGCGCCGAACACCTCGGGTTCCTCACTTATCTGCACGTGGAGCTGGCCATGCGGCGGTTCGCGGCCGCCGACTGGGACGACGCGGAGAAACACGCCGAGTTCGGGATGCACGACTTCGTACCCGCCCGCTGCCCCGCCCTGACCGTGCTCGCCCGGGTCCGGATCCGCCGCGGTGGAGCGCAGGACGCCGAGGAGTTGCTGGCCGAGGCGTGGGAGATCGCCGTACGGACCGGTGAGCTCCAGCGCACCGGGCCGGTGGCGGCGGCGCGGGCCGAGGCGGCCTGGCTGCGGGGGGACCCGGCCGGTGTCGTCGCGGCCGCGGGACCCGTCCACGCGGAGGCCCGCGACCTGCCGGGCGCACCGTACCGCGCCGAACTCGGCTACTGGCTCACCCTGGCCGGGCAGCCGGTCGAGACGGACGGCTCCGACCACCCGTACGCCTGGCAGGCGCGCGGGGAGTGGCGGCGGGCCGCGGCGCTCTGGCAGGCGGCGGGCTGTCCCTACGAACACGCCGTCGCGCTCGGGCAGAGCCCGGACCCCGCCGACCGGCTCACCGCGCTCGCCGCACTCGACGCGCTGGGCGCCGAACCGCAGGCCCGGCTGATCCGCGCCGAGCTGCGGCGCCTCGGCGTGCGCCGCGTCCCCCGCGGCCCCCTCGCGGCGACCCGCGACAACCCCGCGGGCCTCACCGAGCGCCAGCTCCAGGTGGTGCGGCTGCTCGCCGACGGCCTGACCAACGCGGAGATCGCCGGCCGGCTCGTCGTCTCGGTCCGCACCGTCGACAACCACGTACGCGCCGTGCTGGAGAAACTGGACGCGCCCACCCGGCGCCATGTCGCCGTCCGCGCGGCCGAGCTCGGGCTGCTGGACGGCCACGAAAGCTAGGTATGCCGGTCGCCCGAGCTGGGTGACGGACACGGATGCCCGTACCCCCGGAATCGGGCTAGAACGTGCGAATCGACCCGAAATCGAAACGGGGAAACCGCATGTCCAACACACCCGCTCAGGCGGCCCGCCAGGAACTGACCGGCTTCACCGGGGAACTGATCGGCCCCGACGACGCAGGCTACGAGGACGCCCGTGCCGTCTACAACGCCATGATCGACAAGCACCCGGCGCTCATCGCGCGCTGCGCCGACGCGGACGCGGTCGCCCGCGTGATCGCTTTCGCCCGTACGCACGGGCTGCGGCTCGCGGTCCGTGGCGGCGGCCACCACGGTGCCGGCCTCGGCACCGTCGAAGGGGGAGTGGTCGTCGACCTGTCACCGCTGAAGGACATCCACGTCGACCCTGAGGCCCGCACCGTACGCGTCGGCGGCGGCTGCGTCTGGGGCGAGGTCGACCGCGCCACCAACGCGCACGGTCTCGCCACCCCCAGCGGCATCATCTCCACCACCGGCGTCGGCGGCCTCGCCACCGGCGGCGGGCTCGGCCACCTGACCCGCAAGTGCGGCCTGACCATCGACAACCTGCTGGCGGCCGACCTCGTCCTGGCGGACGGACAGCAGGTACGGGCGAGCGCCGACGAGAACACCGACCTGTTCTGGGCGATCCGGGGCGGCGGCGGCAACTTCGGCGTCATCACGTCGTTCCTGTTCCGGCTGCACGAGGTGAGCACCGTCGTCGCCGGACCGACCTTCTGGCCCATCGAGGTCAGCGCCGACGTCCTCACCGCCTACCGCGACTTCCTCCCGAACGCGCCCCGCGAACTCAGCGCCTTCTTCCTGCACGGCACCGTCCCGCCGGCCCCGCCGTTCCCCGAGGAGCTGCACCTGCGCAAGACGGCCGGCGTCGTGTGGTGCTACACCGGCGACGACACCGAGGCGGCCGCCCGGGAGATGGCTCCGCTGCTCGACGCGCTGCCCACGCCGATGCTGCACGCGGCCGGGCCGATGCCGCACCCGGACATGCAGGGCATGTTCGACGGGCTCTATCCGCCCGGGCACCAGTGGTACTGGCGTGCCGACTTCGTCAACGAGATCTCCGACGACGCCGTCGAACTGCACGCCAAGTTCGGCGCGGAGACGCCCACCATGCAGTCGACGATGCACCTCTACCCGATCGACGGCGCCGCCCACGACGTCGGCCCGAACGAGACCCCCTGGGCCTACCGGGACGCGCGCTGGGCCTCCGTCTACGCCGGAGTCGACCCGGACCCGGCGGGCGCGGAACGCGTCACCCAGTGGACCGTCGACTACTTCGAGGCCCTGCACCCCCACTCGGCGGGCGGCGCCTACGTGAACATGATGATGGACGAGGGGCAGGAACGCGTCCGGGCCAGCTACCGCGACAACTACGACCGCCTGGCCCGCGTCAAGGCCGACCACGACCCGGACAACGTCTTCCGCCTCAACCAGAACATCCGCCCCGCCCCGAAACCCCACTTCGAAACCAGGCCCTGAACGACACACCGCATCGGCTGCCGCCGTGGAGCATCGGCAGCCGGTGCGTACGGCCGCCCGGCGGGGCTGTCGCCCACTGCCGGGCGGTGCCGTACCGATCGGGGGCCGTCGGGTGTCTTCCACCGGCGGGCCGTGCCGGCCGGCGCCTGCGCCGGGTCGGGCGGTCGGTGTCTCGCCGGGTCGGTTGACCCCGGTGCAGTCCGACAGCGCCCCACAGGGGCGCGGGGAACTGCGCGACCAGCCACAACGCACCCGCAGGCGCCGAACCGGACAGACAGCGAACCGCACAGGTCGCGACGAGACGGGGCACGAACCAGAAAGGCCGCGAACCGGACCGACAGCGAACCGGACTGCCCGCCGAGCGCTCAGCGCGGCCCGGCCGCCGGTGCCGGCCCCGCCAGCCAGTCGTACGCGGCCCGCGCCGTGAACGCCGCCTGCCCCCCGCGCACCAGCAGATCCGCCCCGGCGAACCCGGCCGCGTCCGCCTGCCCGCTGACGTACGGGATCGCGATGCACCGCATCCCGGCGGCACGCGCGGCGGTCGCGCCGGGAGCCGCGTCCTCGAGGACCACGCACTCGGCCGGAGTCACGCCGAGTCGGCGGGCCGCCTCCAGGAAGACGTCGGGGGCCGGCTTGCCGCGCGCGACCTCGTCGGCCGAGACGACGGTGGGCACGAACGCGCCCAGACCCGTCGCGGAGAGGATGGCTTCGATGGCCTCCGGTGACGAACCCGAGGCCACGGCCATCGGGACGCCCTCGCCGGCCAGCAGCTCCACGAACCTGCGCATCTCGGGGTACGCGTGCGTGGCGACCCGTGCGAGCCGAAGATAGCGGCGGTCGACGGCGGCGAGCAGCTCCGCCACGGAGGGCCCGAGACCGTACCGCTCCTTGAGGAGGGCGACCGTCTCCAGGGTGCTGATCCCGACGTACCGTTCGTGCTCCGCCCAGCTGAAGTCCGGAACGCCGTGCTCGGCGAGGGTCTGCCGACTCGCTTCGTAGTAGTTCGGCTCGCTGTCCACGAGCGTTCCGTCGAGATCGAAGATGACCGCGATGCCGCGCAGGGTGCTCATGACCTCAGGATGCCAAGGGTCATTTCCGGGCGGCACGCCCGATCGACTCCACCAGTGGCAGCAGCCGGTGCGGCACGCGCTCGCGCAGCGCCACCTCGGTCCGGGTGCGGACGACGCCGGGGAGGCTGATCAGCTTCTGGATCACGTCCTCGAGGTGGGCGTTGTCCCGCGCCACCACCCGTGTCAGCAGATCCCCGCCACCGGTGATCGAGAACGCCTCGACGATCTCCGGTACGGCGGCCAGCTCGTCGCCCACGTCGTCGAGATGGCCCTGGGTGACCTCGATGTGCACGAACGCGAGCACCGGATGACCGAGAGCGGCGGGGGACAGGGACGGCCCGGTGCCGGTGATCACCCCGTCCCGCTCCAGCCGGTCGAGCCGGGCCTGCAGCGTGCCGCGGGCGACGCCCAGGACGCGGGCGTACTCGCGCACGCTCGTGCGGGGCTGCTCCAGGAGCAGCCGCAGGATGCGGGTGTCGAGCTCGTCCACGGCCATGGCGCGACGGCCTCCTCGTACGTCGGTGATCACCGCCGACTGTACCAATGGCCCAGCGAGGTTCCTCGGCGGCGGGCCGTCCGACATGGTCCGTTGGCCCCACGGCGATGGCGCCAGATGCCTCGCAGCCATGCCAATGGCCCAGTGATTCCGGCGACAGTTGAGCCAGAGACCGAAGTGATGCTCTTATGGGGCTGTCGATGGCGCTGCGGATTCCGCGGCGCCTTTTCCATGCCGGTGTGCGTGCGGACCATCCGTGCCGTCCGTCCCGGGCCGGGTGTCCGCGTCGGGCATGCCGGGCCGGACGTTCCGGATCAGTGTCCCAAGGGGGAGCAAGCAGTGCTGAAGAGGGCGTTCGTGGCTCCGGACCCCGGGCGGGCGCGTCTGCGCTTCGCCGCGCGGGCCGTCCTGGGCATCAGCGCGGCGGTCCTCGCCTGCGGCCTCGCCGGACACTCCCTCGTCGGGGCCGTGACCGGCGGGCTCGCCGCGCTGCTCGCCCTGTTCACCGTCACGGACGCCACGGTGCGCGGACAGGCGGTCACCACCGCGCTGCTGCCCGTCGTCGGACTGCCCGTCCTCACCGCCGCGGCCGGACTGCACGACCACGCCCTCGCGCGGGACCTCACCTTTCTCGCCGTGGTCGGCGCGGGCGTGTACGCGCGACGCTGGGGCCCCCGCGGGCACAGCCTCGGCGTGTTCGCGTTCATGACCTTCTTCGTGGCGCAGTTCCTGCACGCGACTCCCGGGCAACTGCCCGAGCTCTACGCGGCCGTCGCGCTGTCCGTGCTGACGGCCGCCGCCGTGCGGTTCGGCCTGTGGTGCTACGAGCGCCGCCTGCCCCCGGCCGCCGTGCCCGCCCCTCCCGTGGGCACCGGCCTCGCGCGCGTGACGACGCGCCAGGCGATCCAGGCGACCGCCGGCGCGGGCTTCGCCCTCGTCGTGGGGCAACTGGTGTCCGGACAGCGCTGGTACTGGGCCGTCGGCGCCACCTGGTGGATCTTCGTCAACACCACCTCGCGCGGCGAGACGCTGGTCCGCGGCTTCCGCCGGGTCCTCGGCACCCTGATCGGCATCGGCCTCGGGCTGCTCGTCGCCGTCCCGCTGCACGGCGCCGCTCCGGCCACCGCCGTACTCCTCGCCGTCTGCGTCTTCGGCATCTTCTACACGGCCGCCGTGTCGTACACCTGGATGATGCTGAGCGTGACGCTCCTCGCCGAACTCCTCTACGGCCTGCTCGGCGTCCTGAACCCCGGACTGCTCGCCCTGCGGCTGGCGGAGACCGGCGTCGGGGCGCTGGGCGCCGGGCTGGCGGTGATCCTCGTCCTGCCGGTCACGACCCACACCACCACCGACGCCTGGATCCAACGGGCTCTGCGCTGCGTCCACGCGTGCACCGCCGAGGCCGCCGCGCGTCTCGCCGGCTCCGAGAGCGCGGACCCGGCGCGGCGCGTTGCCGAACTGGAGCAGCTGCTCGGTCGCGTGCGGCTCTCGGTGGCACCGCTGGTGCACCCGCTGAACCCGGTGCTCGGCCGCAAGCGGCGCGCCCGCCGGGTCCTGGTCCTGCTCGACGACTGCGCCCGCGAGATCCGCGGCCTGGTCTCGGTCGCCGCCGACCCCGAGGCCTCGCACGACGCACGCCTGGCCGCCGCGTGCTGGCGGGTGGAGGCGGCTGTGGAGGCGCTCACCGGCGGCCACGCGACCGTCACCGCCTCCGCACCCCAGCCCCTCGCGACAGACCCCGCGCTGGCCCATCTGCACGGCCTCGAACGCGCCCTCGCGGACCTGGCCACCCCACTGCGCACCCCGTCCGGCGCGTAGCCGCCCTCTCGCCGTCGACGCGAGAACGGGCGACGCGCCCACGGACAGAGCCCGTACCGCGCCGACTCCGGGGCCGGTCGCCCGCAGCCGGTCGGCCATGAACGGCCCGGTGCGACACCGGTGGGCGCGGCGGAGGCCTGCGGAAGATGCGCCCACCAGCTGCCACCGGCCCGCAGCTGCCCTCGGCCTGCCGCGGCCGTGCGCCCGGTGCAGTCCTCGTTGCGGGCCGGTGAACTTCGCCCTCTATGGTCTAGACCGCGAATGATCGACTGCTACCGTCGCCTCGAACAGCACTGGACGGAGAGGGGATGACGGTGACAGACGGCGGCAGGCGGCGACGGCGTGCCTTCATCGGGTCGTTCACGGCGGCCGGAGGCCCCGGCATCGTGACTGCGGCCGTGGCCCACGACACCGGCAGGCTCACCCTGCTGAGCAGCATGAAAGGCCTTCCGGACCCCTCCTACCTGGCCCTGTCGGCAGACGGCGACACGCTCTACGCGGTCAGTGAGACGGACGAGGGCGCGGTGGCCGCGTACCACGTGGGCGGCGACACGCCCGAGCCGGCGGGCCCGCCGGTCCCGGTCGGCGGCAACGGACCCACCCACGTCAGTCTGTTCGCCGGACACGTCCTCACCGCCAACTACGGCTCCGGCAGCGTCACCGCCGTACCCCTCCGGCCGGACGGCACGCTCGCGGCCACCGCGTCCGGCGTACTCACGCACACCGGATCGGGCCCGCACACTCCCCGCCAACAGGGCCCGCACGCCCACCACGTCCAGCCCGACCCCAGCGGCCGCTGGGTCGTCAGCGTGGACCTCGGCACGGACTCGGTGCGGGCGTGCGCCCTCACCGACGGCCGCCTCGAACTGCACCACGAGACCGCGCTGCGTCCCGCTTCCGGACCGCGCCACCTGGCCTTCCACCCCGACGGCTCGTACGCCTACGTACTCAACGAACTCGCCCCGACGGTCACCGTCTGCCGCTGGGACGCCTCCCAGGGTGTGGTGAAGCCGCTGGCCGAGCTGTCGGTGCTGTCCGGCGCTCCGGCCGGTGACGCGTACCCGTCGGGCATCGTCGCCTCGGCCGACGGACGTTTCGTGTGGACGGCGACCCGCGGCGAGGACGTCCTGTCCACGTTCGCGGTCGAGGAGGACGGCCTGAGGCTGGTCGCCACGGTCCCCTGCGGCGGCACCTGGCCACGGGCGATCGCCGAGTCGGACGGGTTCCTCTACGTCGCGAACGAGCGTTCCGGCAACGTCACCTGGTTCGCCGTCGACCGGGACACCGGGCTGCCGCGCTACGAGGGATCGGTCGACGTCCCGGCCGCGTCGTGCGTGGTGTTCGGCTGACACCCCCGCTGTGGCCGGCGCCTCGGCCGGGCGTCCGCGCCCCGGCCCGGTACTCGCGCCTCCGCCCGGCGCCGGCGCCGGCGCCCGGCCCCCCCGCCTACCCCGCGCCCCCGCCTGCCGCCCGCGCCGCGGCCACCGCGTCCCGCCCGCCGCCCCGCCCCGGCGCATGACGAAGGGCCCGCTCCTCTGCCTGGAGCGGGCCCTTCGATGTGTACGGGTGCCGTGGGCGTCAGCGGACCGGCGTGCCCTGCGCCTGCTGCGGGGCGATGCCCAGCGCGGTCGTGTACTTGGCCAGCGCGAGCTTGCCGATGGCCGGGTACGGGCCCAGCGCCTCGGCCGCGGAGCAGCCTGCCTCCTTTGCCGCCTCCTCGATCAGACCCGGGTCGATCTCGGGCCCTATCAGGTACGGCGCGAGCGCCAGCTGCTGCGAACCCGAGGACCTCAGCTGCTCGGCGACGGAGGCGATCGAGCCCTCCTGGTCGAGAGCCGCCGCCATCACCGGTACGGCCAGGCGCGCGGCGAGCAGCATGCCGGTGATGCCGGCCGCCTGCACGGCCTCCTCGCCGCCCACGGAGGCCAGGACGATGCCGTCCGCCGCGGTCGCCACCGTGAACAGGCGGGCGCGGTCGGCGCGGGCCAGCCCGGCCTCGGACAGGCGCACGTGCAGCGCCTCGGCGAGCAGCGGGTGGGGGCCCAGCACGTCGGTGAGGTCGGCCGCGATACGGCTGTCCATAACCGCCTGGCGGATCCGGCGCAGCAGCGCTCCGTCCGGACCGGCGAGCAGCGGTACGACGACGGCGACCGGGCCGTCGGGCTCGCGGACGTCCAGGCCCGCGGCCTTGGCCTGCGCGTAGCGGGCGGTGCGCTCCTCGGCGGCGTGCGTAAGTACGGCCTGCAGCGTGGGGAATTCGGAGTCGTCCCCGTCGAGATACCCGATCCGCGCGTCGAGGCCGGGCAGCTCGGAGCGGGCGATGCTCACGACCTCCTCGGCGAGACTGCGCGTGGCGGTGCCGGGCGTACCCGGCACCGCGAGGACGAGCGCGGGCGCGCCCTCGGGAGCCGCCAAAGGCTCAGGTCGGCGGTGCCGCCCGGGCTGGCGGGGTCGCGGCATTCGTACTGGCAGGCCGGACGCGGGCCCAGTGGGGGAGCTCATGGCGTCGCATGTTACTGGTTTCCGGGGTTCCCCTGTTCGGGGAGGGTGCAGGTGAGCGGTATCCGTCCGGTTTTGTCTGATGAGTTACGGTCGGATCAGGAGTGATCAGCGCGTTTCCCCTGCGTGGTCCCGGGCGGGCGGTGCATGTGCACCGACTTGTCGGACAGGCGCCGTATCGCGGGATCAGTCACCCTTTGCCGTCACCACGAGCAGCATCTTCTCGTCACCCGGCAGGGTGAGCGCCCCGGTCGCCAGCCCGCCCGCGATCCGTACCGCCCCGTCCAGCGGATCACCCTCGGCGGACACCCTCCGCGCATGCGGCAGCCGTTTCGCCAGCTCCTCGGCCAGCGGCAGGAGGAGCGGGTCGCCCAGCTTGGCCAGGCCACCGGTGAGAGCGACCAGGGGCTCGCCCGCGGCCGGGCAGACGGCGGCCGCCGCGTCGGCCATGTGCCGGGCCGCGCCGCGCAGAATGCCCGCCGCGACGGGGTCGTCGGCGGCGCGGTCGGCCACCCGGGGCGCGAAGGAAGCCAGTACGACGGGGCGGTCCGGGCGCGGGTAGAGCCTGCCGGGCAGCTCCGGCATCGGGCCGAACGCTTCCACGGCGGACGCCAGCAATGGCTGTGAACCGCCCGCCCGCCCGTCCCAGGCGCGCAGGGCCGCCTCCAGCCCGGCCCGCCCGATCCAGGCACCGCCGCCGCAGTCGCCCAGCAGATGCCCCCAGCCGTCGGCGCGACGCCAGCGGGCCAGGTCCGTACCGACCGCGATCAGCCCCGTGCCGGCGGCGACGACGGCACCGGGCCGGACCCCGAGCGCGCCGGCGTAGGCGGTGACGGCGTCGGCGGCCAGGGCGACCGTCCGGACGCCGAACTCGCGCGCGAGGGCGGCCGGGAGTTCGGCCCGCAGGGCGTCGCCCAGGGTAGCCATCCCTGCGGCTCCCACGACCGCCGTGTCCAGCCGCCCGATTCCGGTCTCGGCGGTCAGGGAGCGGACCAGCGGCGTCAGTTGGGACATCAGGTGCCCGGCGTCGAGGCCCCGGGCACCGGTACGCACCGGCTCCCGGGTCTCCCGCCGGGCCTGCACGCCACCCTCCGCCGTCCCGACGACGACCCGCAGGCCGGAGCCTCCCGAGTCGACGGCGAGGAATCCGGCCCCGGCCGGCCCCGGCAAGTCCCGGGAGCCGGTCACGGCAGGCGCCAGTCCACCGGTTGCCCTCCCAGACCCACCAGCAGGTCGTTGGCCCTGCTGAACGGACGCGATCCGAAGAAACCGCGGTCGGCCGACATCGGCGAGGGGTGGGCGGACTCCACCGACGGGAGGCTGCCGAGAAGCGGGCGGAGGTTGCGGGCGTCACGCCCCCACAGGACGGAGACCAGCGGCTTGCCGCGCTCCGCGAGGGCCCGGATCGCCTGCTCGGTGACCTCCTCCCAGCCCTTCCCGCGATGGGCGCCCGGCTTGCGCGGGGCGGTGGTGAGCGCCCTGTTGAGCAACAGCACGCCCTGCCGGGTCCATGGGGTGAGGTCCCCGTCGGACGGCTGGGGCAGGCCGAGGTCGGTGGTGAGCTCGCGGTAGATGTTGATCAGGCTGCCGGGCAGCGGACGTACCTCCGGAGCGACCGAGAACGACAGTCCCACCGCGTGCCCCGGCGTCGGATACGGGTCCTGACCGACGATCAGGACCCGTACGTCGTCGAAGGGTTGCTGGAAGGCCCGCAGGACGTTCGGTCCGGCCGGGAGGTACGTGCGTCCCTCGGCGATCTCCGTGCGCAGGAAGTCGCCCATCTCGGCGATCCGTCCGGCGACGGGTTCGAGGGCCTTCGCCCAGCCCGGTTCGACGATTTCGTGTAGGGGTCGTGGTGCCACGGGCGTCACCCTACTGCCGTACACACGGCGGAGATCAACCGGTGGCCAAGGCCGGCCGACGAGGCCCCCCTCCGCCTCATCAGACCACCGACGCCCGCACGCACAGCACGTCCGGCAGATGCGAGGCCAGCCGCTGCCAGCTGTCGCCGTCGTCGGCCGAGGCGTACACCTCGCCGTTGCGGTTGCCGAAGTACACGCCCGCCGGGTCGGCGTCGTCCGTGCACAGGGCGTCCCGCAGCACCGTGCCGTAGTGGTCCTCCGGCGGCAGTCCGGCCGTCAGGGGCTCCCAGCTCTTGCCGGCGTCCGCCGTGCGGAAGACGCGACATCGCCGGTCGGCGGGCACCCGGTCCGCGTCCGCGTTGATCGGGAACACGTATGCCGTGTCGCCGCGGTGGGGGTGGGCGGCCGCCGCGAAGCCGAACGTGGACGGGAGGCCCTCGCCGATGTCCGTCCAGTGCGCCCCGGCGTCGTCACTGCGGTAGACGCCCCAGTGGTTCTGCAGGTAGAGCCGGTCCGGGGTCGCCGCGTCCTGGGCGATCTTGTGCACGCACTGGCCGAACTCCGGGTTGGGGTCCGGCAGGAACACCGCGGAGACACCGGAGTTGGACGGCGTCCAGCTCTCCCCGCCGTCCGTCGTACGGAACACCCCCGCCGTCGAGACGGCCACGGTGACCGCGCGCGGATCGCGTTTGTCGGTGAGTACGGTGTGCAGACCCTCGCCGCCGCCGCCCGGCACCCACTTCGAGCGCGTGGGGTGCTCCCACAGCGGACGGACCAGCTCGAAGCTCTCCCCGCGGTCCTCCGAGCGGTACAGCGCGGCCGGTTCCGTGCCCGCGTACACCACGTCCGGTTCGGCCGCCGCCGGGTGCAACTGCCACACCCGCTCCAGCGAAGCCTCGGTGTCCGGCGGGAACCTGACGGCGGGGCGGGCCGGTTCGGTCCAGGTCAGCCCCAGGTCGTCGGAGTGGAACACGGAGGGCCCCCAGTGCGCGCTGTCGCCTCCGGCCAGCAGCCGCGGGCTGTCGCCGCGGGTGTCGATGGCGACCGAGTACACGGCCTGCGCGTTGAAGTAGGGGCTCTCGTCGAACGCCCAGGCGCCACCGCGCCGGCGCCCGATGAACAGACCTTTGCGCGTGCCCACGGCCAGCAGTACCTCGGTCATGCCGATCACCTCCGCGACGTCTTCGTCTGAGACACCGGCCAGTCTGCACCCCGCCACTGACATTACTCCCGGAAATGGCTTAGTCGCAGGTCGGAGCGGTGGTGGCGGCCTGGCGCGCGGTGGTGGAGAGCCCCTTCGCGGGGGCGCGTGCGGGAGCGGGGGACTCGTGGGACGGTGGAGTCACGGGAGTCGCCGTGAGCATCCCGGAGATGTCTCCCGTATGGGAAGGCGGTCCGGCAGGTTCGCGCGCTCATGAGGAGGATGCCTTCTATGGCGTTCCGTGGTCCGAAGGTCTGGCTGTGGCGCTGGCGGCGCAATCCGCTCAAGCGCCGCGCGGACGCGGTCGAGGCCTGGGTGGTACTCGGCGCCTGGCTGCTCACCCTCCTCGTCGGAGTCCTGGCCGGTCTGGCGTCGACCCGGTCGGTCGAACACGGCCTGGCCCGGGAACGGGTGGAATGGCGTCCGATCGTCGCCCGGCTCACCGAGCAGGCCCCCGGAACGTCGTCCGCGCGCTCGGGCTCGGCGAGCGGCGACCGGGTGTGGGCCAAGGTCAGCTGGACGGTGGCGAACACCTCGCACACGGGGCAGGTCCGCGTGCGGCCCGGCAGCGGCCCCGGCGCTCCGGTCACCGTGTGGACGGACCGGCAGGGCCGCCTGGTGACCCGGCCCGCCACCGTGTCCCAGGCCCGGCTGCGGGCCGCGTTGATCGGCGGCCTGGTGGGGGTGAGCGCCGCGGCCGTGCCCTTCGTCGGCGGTCGTGTGCTGCGCGGCCGCTTGGAACGTCGGCGCATGGACCAGTGGGACGCCGAGTGGTCCCGCTTCGGCCCGCTGTGGGGTCGTACGACCGGCTGACCACCCGTCCCGCGGTTCCGCCCTGCCGTGCGTGCCGATCCCGGATCGGGCTGGTCGGGCGGGTCGTGGATACCGTGGCGGTGCGCTACCCGGCCGACGAGGTGACGGCCGGGACCGGTGCCCCGTCGGGCAGCGCGCGCCCCAGGATCGTGTCCAGGTCGGCGGCGTCGGGCAGCGTGCCGAAGGCGTGCCCCCAGTCGCCGCCGAGCCGGCTCGCGCAGAACGCGTCGGCCACCGCTGCCGGGGCGTGTCGGACCAGGAGCGAGGCCTGCAGGGTGAGGGCCATCAGTTCCACGAGCCGGCGAGCGCCGGTCTCGGTCGCTTCGGACAGCAGGGTCCTCAGCCGTGTCACGGCACCGTCGAGCCGGGCGTCCGCCCCCCGCGCCAGGGCGAGTTCGCCGAACAGGGCGTCCGCGGCGCCGGGTGCGCGGCGCAACGCCCGCAGTACGTCGAGGGCGTTGACGTTTCCCGAGCCTTCCCAGATCGACAGCAGCGGGGCCTCGCGGTAGTGGCGGGGCATGCCCGACTCCTCGACGTAGCCGTTGCCACCGAGGCACTCGAGGGCCTCCGCCGTGAAGGCCGGACCCCGCTTGGTGACCCAGTACTTGCCGGCGGCGGTGGCGATCCGGCGGAACGCGGCCTCCCCTGCGTCCCCGC
The DNA here is from genome assembly GCF_041435115.1 of Streptomyces sp. NBC_00289. Lineage (NCBI taxonomy): Bacteria > Bacillati > Actinomycetota > Actinomycetes > Kitasatosporales > Streptomycetaceae > Streptomyces > Streptomyces sp. NBC_00289. The sequence goes on from NZ_CP108046.1 coordinate 8,660,035, forward strand.
GCACCGCCCGGTCGGCCGCGCCGGCCAGCCGCAGGGTGAGCGCCGTCGCGGCCTCGGACTCCAGTGCCAGGTCGGCCAGCACGTTGCGCATCAGCGGCTGGTCGACCAGGCGTGCGCCGAACGCGCTGCGGTGACGCACGTGGTGCCCCGCCTCGACGAGCGTCTTGCGCATCAGCGTGGCGGACATCATCACGCAGTCCAGACGCGTGCAGTTGACCATCTCGATGATCGTCTTGACGCCCTGTCCCTCGGGGCCGACGAGCCAGGCGACCGTCCCGTCGAACTCGGGCTCGGAGGAGGCGTTCGACCGGTTGCCGAGCTTGTCCTTCAGCCGTTGGATGCGGAAGGTGTTGCGGCTGCCGTCGGGCAGGACGCGTGGCACCAGGAAGCAGGACAGACCGCCCGGGGCCTGGGCCAGTACGAGGAACACGTCGCACATCGGCGCCGAGGTGAACCACTTGTGTCCGCGCAGGGTGTAGACGCCGGGCTCGGCGCTGGGCGTCGCCGCGGTGGTGTTCGTGCGGACGTCGGAGCCGCCCTGCTTCTCGGTCATCCCCATGCCCGCCAGCAGGCCGCGCTTCTCGGTCGGCACCCGGAGTCCGGGCTCGTACTCCCGGCCGGTCAGCAGGGGTTCGTAGATCTTCGCCAGCTCCGGCTGCCTGCGCAGCGCGGGTACGGCCGCGTAGGTCATCGACGTCGGGCAGCCGTGTCCCGCCTCGGTGTGGCCCCACACCAGTCCGCCGGCGGTGCGGGCGACATGGGCCCCGGGCCGGTCGTCGGCCCAGGGCGCGCCCGCCAGTCCCTCGGCGACCGCGACCCGCATCAGGTGGTGCCAGCTCGGATGGAACTCGACCTCGTCGATCCGGTTGCCGTACCGGTCGTGCGTGCGCAGCTCCGGCTCGTGGCGGTTGGCCTGCTCGCCCCACTCCTGCGCCTCGGCGCTGCCGGCCGTGAGGCCCAGCCGCCGGATGTCCTCCTCGGCCCATCCGGCGCCCTCCCGCCGCAGCCCTTCGAGCAGGGCCGTGTCCGCGGAGGCGTCGTACGGGGCCGGGGGAGGGGGCTGGTTGGTGACGTCGTGCGTGACGTCGTGCGTGGTGGACCGTTCGTGCGCGGGTGTCGAGACCATACGACCCATGTTGCACTCACGCTGCGGTTGTAGCAATAGTGCAACACGATGGGTATACGTACAGTACGTGACCATGCGGAGGAACGTGTCAGTACAGCCCGTCGAGGTCGAGCTGCGGCCGCTGTCCGCGCGGTCGGTCGTGCTGAGCCTGTTGCTGGGCGCGCATCCGCCGGAGCTCTCGGCGAGGGACCTCGTCCGGGCCGTGGAACCCTTCGGCGTCGGCGGGTCCACGCTGCGCGCCGCGCTCAGCCGGATGGTGGCGGCCGGTGATCTTCGGCGCACGGAGACCCGCTACCGTCTCAGCGACCGTCTGCTCGCCCGGCAGCTCCGCCAGGACGAGGCCGTTCACCCGCACACGCGCGCGTGGGACGGCGACTGGGAGATGGTCGTGATCACGGCCACCGGGCGCGGTCCCGCCGAACGCGCCGAACTGCGGGCTCGGTTGACCGCCGCCCGGCTGGCCGAACTGCGCGAGGGCGTCTGGTTGCGGCCCGCCAATCTGCGGCGCGCGCTGCCGGAGCGGCTCGAAGAGGTGGCGCAGCACTACACGGCACGTCCGGGCCGCCCCGCCGGCGAACTCGCCGCCGCCCTGTGGCCGCTGGACACCTGGTCCGCCTCGGCCCGGTCGCTGCTCTCCCGCGCCGGCCGGACGCGTCGTCCCGCCGACCGCCTCGCCACCTTCGCCGCCGTCGTACGTCATCTGCTCGCCGATCCCGTGCTGCCCTCCGACCTCCTTCCGCGGGACTGGCCGGGCGCGGAACTGCGCGATGCCTACCGGGGCTACCAGGAGGAGCTGGCGGACACCGTTCCGCAGCACGGTCCCCGGGCGTGAGTGCGCGGCCGTCCGCGGCGCCGTGCGGGGACGCTGCGGACGGCCGCCTGCACCGTCGCGCGATCAGAGGAGTCCGCGGACGCCCTGCTCGCGAGGGATCACCCGAGTACTCACTTGTAGGTGATGTCCGAGGCCGCGTACTTGCAGTACGTGCCGTCGGCGTTGGTGCCGTTGGTGGTCGGTTCCTTGCCGGTGTTGTTCCCGATGTACTTCTGGCACGGAATGATCTTCTTGCTGCTGTCCCCGACGATCGTGATGGCCTTCAGGGTCGCGCTGTCGCCGTAGTTGGTGTTGATGCCGACGAGCTTGCTGCCCTTGTAGGTCGCCTCGATGGTGTTGAGGTTGATCGTCCGCTTGTACTGGGCGCTCTTGCAGTTGCCGCACGACCGGACGAACGTGCCGAAGTTCTTCACGGCGAAGTTCGAGACGTTCAGCGTGCCGGCGCCGTTGAACTGGAACACCTTGTCGCTGGCTTCCTTCGCGCCACCGCCGGAGACGGTGTAGACGTTGGACGACGAGGAGCCCAGGAACGTCGCCGCGTCCTCGCCGACGTCCTCCCACCACACGTTCTGCAGCGTGCAGCTGCCCAGGCAGTGGATGCCGTCCGCGGCGGGGGCGCCGATGATGACGTTCTTGAGGACCGTGCCGGCGGCCAGTTCCAGGATCGGCCCCTGGTCCTCGTCCTGGCTGTCGCTGCCGAGGTCTCCGGTGCCGTAGAGGCGCTTCATCGCGTAGTCCTTGGTGCCGGACACGGAGATGGTGGAGGAGACGCCCTGGCTGCCGTTCGCGGTGGGCCAGGTGGCGGCACTCGCCGGAGTCAGGGCCCCGTCTGTCATGATCATGGCAACCGAAAGGCCGAGTGCGGCCATCGCGCCGGTCAGTGCGCGCGTGCGGGCGCGCGGACGAGCTGCAGAAGTCATGTCCCGATTCCTTCTGATCGTTGTTGTGCCGTGGTGTCCGTGGTGTCCGTGGTGTCCGTGGTGTCTGTCGTGGCGTGGGAGGTGTCAGAGCTTTCCGGCGCCGGCGCCGCCCGTCACCGAGGCGACGACGGTCGAGGCGGGCTCGGCGGTGTAGCCGTAGGGAGCGCTGGTGAAGGTGCCGACCCGGGAGATCTCGGTGGCGGCTCCACCGAGGTCGTTGCCCCGCAGGTTCGCGTAGCCGTCCACGTCGCTGTCGCGGCTGGTGGTCACGGCGACCGTCGTCGAGCGGAAGACGTTGTTCTCGACGAGCATCTGCGCGCCCATGCGCGAGTGCACGGCGGTCTCGGCCCCGACGACGTAGTTGTCGTAGAAGTGGCCGGTGCCGAAGCGCAGGCTGGGGATGCGCGAGTAGACGTTGCTGAACTGGTTGTGGTGGTACGTCACCCGCAGGTGGCCGGTGTCCTCGCTCGCGTTGTTGTCGCTGTGGCCGACGAGCGAGCCCTTGTAGTGGTCCTTGAAGGTGTTCCAGGACACCGTGACGTAGTCGGAGCCGTGGTTGATGTCGAGCAGCCCGTCGTAGTAGTCCTTGTCGTGATCGCGGTCCGCCGAGAAGGAGTTGTGGTCGATCCACACCTTCGTGGACGCCTGGACGGTGATGCCGTCGGCCGGCGCGACCGGCTTGCTGATGTTCAGGTTGCGGACGACGACGTTGGTCACCTTCTTCAGGCGCAGCCCGCCGCCGGTGAACCCGGAGGACGAACCGACGCCCAGGACCGTGGTGTTGGAACCGATGTCGACCTGACCGCTCAGCGAGATCAGTCCGTTGACCTTGACGACCTTGGCCGTGTTGCCGGTGACGGCCGTCTTGAAGGCGCTCAGTGTCGAGACGGTGACCGCGGTGGCGCTGCCGCCGCCGGTCGTCCCGGCGCCGAACCCGACCGGTGAGGTCTCCGCCGCGCCTGCCGGCTGCGGGAGGACGAGGACCGCCGCGGTGGCGAGTGCGACGGTGGCGGCCGCCACCAGTGTGGATCTTTGCGTCTGTGTATGTGGGGGGCGTATACGCATGCGGGTGCGTCCCTTCCGGGTGCCAGTGAGGGTCATGTACGTGAATGTCGTACGCCATGTGGAACACCGCGCGCAGTCAGTGCGGCCTTACCGGGGCTGGGGTGGTACCCCTCGGTCACACTGCTGAACGGAACGTAGGGGGTAAGCGCTTTCTAGTCAACGCTTTGCGCAGAAGGAATCCAGCCATGCGCGGTGGCGGGGGGCGCCGTTCGGGTTCATACCGTGGGAGCGCTTCCATGATGGCCATGCCCATGCCACGATGCTCCGCGGACGCTTCCCTTCCGAGAGGGGTGAGCCATGAGAACCCGGCAGCAGCGGTAGCCCCTCTCCCGGCCTGTCGGCCCGGAGGACGGGTGAACGCCGACTGCTGAACCACACCCGCAGAGCCGCGACCGGAAAGGTTCGAGAACGTGTCCCCCACACCCCGCAACACCGCGCGGAGCACGCCACGTTCGATGCTCCTGGCGCTTCTCGCCGCACTGGTGCCGTTACTCGCGGCCACCGTTCTCACCACACCTGCGGCGGCCCGGACCGAGACGCCCGCCGCGGTTCCCGCCGCAGCTCCCGCCGCGGTTCCCACGGCGACGCTGACCGAGGTCACCGGGTTCGGCGACAACCCCAGCAACCTCCAGATGTACGTGTACGTCCCGGCGAACGTCACCGCCCACCCGGCGGTCGTGGTCGCCGTGCACTACTGCACCGGCTCGGGTCCGGCGATGTACTCGGGCACCGAGTGGGCCTCGCTGGCCGACCGGTACGGGTTCGTCGTCATGTATCCGTCGGTCACCCGCGCCAGCAAGTGCTTCGACGTCTCCTCCCCGCAGGCGCTGAAGCGCGGCGGCGGCAGCGACCCGGTCGGGATCAAGTCGATGATCGACTGGACCACTCGGACCTACGACGCCGACACGACGAAGATCTTCGCCACCGGCATCTCCTCCGGCGCGATGATGACCAACGTCCTGCTGGGCGACTACCCCGACGTGTTCGCGGCCGGCGCCGCGTTCTCCGGCGTGCCCTTCGGCTGCTTCGCCACCACCGACGGCTCCGAGTGGAACAGCGCCTGCTCGGGCGGCACCGTCATCCACACCCCGCAGCAGTGGGGCGACCTGGTGCGCGGCGCCCATCCCGGCTACACCGGCACCCGCCCGCGCATGCAGGTGTGGCACGGCACCGAGGACGACGTGCTGCGCTACCCCAACTTCGGGGAGGAGATCAAGCAGTGGACGAACGTGCTCGGAGCCGGCCAGACCCCGGCCGCGACCGACTCGCCCGCCTCCGGCTGGACCCGCACCCGCTACGGCTCGACCGGTGACCAGGCCCCCGTGGAGGCCATCAGTCTCCAGGGCGTCGGCCACAACCTGTACAGCTACGGCATGGCCTCCCGCGCGCTCACCTTCTTCGGCCTGGACGGCTCCGGCCCCGCGCCCCAACCCGAGCCGGGTGCCTGCAAGGTGACCGCCGGCACCAACGCCTGGAACACGGGCCTGACCGCCTCGGTCACGATCACCAACACCGGTACGACCGCGATCGCCGCCTGGCAGCTCGGCTTCACGCTGCCCGCCGGCCAGACCATCACCAACGGCTGGGGCGCCACCTACGCGCCCGCGTCCGGCGCGGTGACGGCCACGAACGCCTCGTACAACGGCGCGCTCGCACCGAACACGAGCGTCACCATCGGCTATCAGGCCGGCCACACCGGCAACAGCGCGGCGCCGGCGGCCTTCACGCTCAACGGGAAGGCCTGTACGACAGGTTGACGCCCCGAAACCGGCGGTGGCCGGGAGAGTCCTCTCCGGCCACCGTCGGTTCGTGACGTCGTCAGTACGGCAGGAGACGTCCCGAGGGCGTCCTGCGGTCGATGGTCTGGTCGCGTGACGGGCTGGGCCGACGGCTGACGCGGATGCGGATCTGGCGGTTCATGACGCCCTCCTCATACCTGATGCGACCAGCCTGGTCGCCGGCGCGGGCGCGCACATCGTGCCCGGGAAGGTGATCTACCCCGATCTTCCGGGCGCAGTCATCAGGGTCGCCCGTACTTCTCCGGGAGTAGTGCCTCGCCGGGAGTGCAGGTTGTTCCAGGACTACGCGCCGTCACGGGAGTACGTGCTGCTCCGGAGTACGTGTTGCTGCGGAGGTTCGCGATCCCGCCGGGCCGCCGTGCTCAGACCGAGCGGTGGTACTGCTCCGGCACCCGCACCTCGGCCCCGAGTTCGCGTGCGGCTCGCCGCGCCCATGACGGGTCGCGGAGCAGTTCGCGGCCCAGCAGGACAGCGTCGGCCTCGCCGTTCGCCAGGATCTTCTCGGCCTGCTCGGCGTCCGTGATGAGTCCGACGGCGGCGACCGGCATCGGCGACTCGGCCTTCACGCGGGCGGCGAAGGGCACCTGGTAGCCGGGGCCGAGCGGGATGCGCACACCGGAGGCGTTGCCGCCGGAGGAGACGTCGAGGAGGTCGACCCCGTGGGCGTGCAGTTCGTGCGCGAAGCGGACCGTGTCGTCCGCCGACCAGCCGCCGTCGTCCAGCCAGTCGGTCGCCGAGATGCGGAAGAACAGCGGCTTCTCGTCCGGCCACACCTCCCGTACGGCGTCGACGACTTCGAGGGCGAAGCGGGTGCGGTTGCCGTACGAGCCGCCGTAGCCGTCGGTGCGGTGGTTGGAGTGCGGGGAGAGGAACTCGTTGATCAGGTAGCCGTGGGCGCCGTGGATCTCGGCGATCTCGAATCCGGCGGCCAGGGCTCGACGGGCCGCGTCGGCGAACTGCTCCACGACCTCCTGGATCTGACTGACGGTCAGTTCGCCCGGTACCGGGTGCGCGTCGTCGAAGGCCACCGGGCTCGGCGCCACCGGCTGCCATCCGTGGGCGTCCGGCCCGATCGGCGCGCCGCCCTTCCACGGTCGGTCGGTGGAGGCCTTACGGCCGCTGTGGGCCAACTGGACGGCGGGCACCGTGCCCTGGCCGGTGAGGAAGCGCGTGATCCTCCGGAAGGCCTCGACCTGGGTGTCGTTCCAGATCCCGAGGTCGTACGGGGAGATGCGTCCCTCGGGCGAGACGGCGGTGGCCTCCACGACGATCAGGCCGGTACCGCCGGCCGCACGCGCCCCGTAGTGCGCGAAGTGCCAGTCGGCGGGTGCGCCGGTGGCAGGGCCCTGCGGTGCGGCCGAGTACTGGCACATCGGGGGCATCCAGACCCGGTTCGGGACGGTCACGTCACGCAGGTCGAAGGGCTGGAAGAGTGAGCTCACGGCGAGCTGCTCCATTCATCGCGAGGCCGACGGACGACTCGTACGATAGGCATCGTAGTACGGTGGATGTCAAACTACGAGAGATCTCGTACAAGGTCTCGTAGACTGGGGACTCCTCCCGCAACGGGGGAGCCTCCCGGACGAACTGGAGCCCGCCGTGACCACCGCCGCCCCCGCCGCAGGCAGCCGCGACCTTCCGCATCCGGCGCCGGACGAGATCCGGCTGGAGTCGGTGCTGCACGCGCTGTCCGACCCGATGCGGCTGCGGATCGTGCGAGAGCTCGCCGCCGACGGCGCCGAGCTCTCCTGTTCGCACTTCGACCTGCCCGTCACCAAGTCCACGACCACGCACCACTTCCGGGTGTTGCGCGAGAGCGGGGTGGTGCGGCAGACCTACCGGGGCACGGCCAAGCTGAACGGCCTGCGCCGCGGCGACCTAGACGACCTCTTCCCGGGGCTTCTCGACACCCTCCTCGCCGCCGCCGAGCGCCAGGCCGCCCGCCTCGGCGGCTGAAGCGACCGCACCGGTCGAGGCGGCTGAACGCGCCCTCGTGGGAAGGTGGTTGAAGAGCAGGTTCAGCGTGACAGCGGTCAGGCAGCCGGCGCTGATGCCGCTGTTCATCACCGTCTGGAACCAGTCGGGGAACTGCGCGTAGACGGTGGGCACACCGACCGGCAGCACACCCATGGCGATCGAGACGGCCACCACCGTCAGGTTGTCGTTGCCCCTGAAGTCGACCGCGGCCAGGGTGCGCAGTCCGCCGGCGGCCACCGTCCCGAACATCACCAGACCCGCACCGCCCAGCACCGGCGCCGGTACCGCCGCGACCACCGCGCCCAGCTTGGGCAGCAGCCCGAGCAGGACCAGGATGCCGCCGGCGGCCGCCACCACCCAGCGGCTGCGGACGCGCGTCATGCCGACGAGACCGACGTTCTGCGCGTACGCCGTGTACGGGAAGGTGTTGAAGACGCCCCCGAGCACGGTCGACAGGCCGTCGGCGCGCAGGCCGTCCGAGAGCGGGCGCGGCTCGATCCTCCGCCCGGTCATCTCGCCCACCGCGATGAGGTCACCGGTCGTCTCGGTCATCGTCACCAGGGCCACCACCAGCATCGACACGATCGCCGACGCCTCGAAGGTGGGCGCCCCGAAATGGAACGGCGTGCTGATCCCGACCCAGTCCGCGTCCCCCACCCCGCCGAAGTCCGTGAACCCGAACGGCACCGCGACCGCGAGCCCCACCACGATGCCGATCAGCACGGCGACCCGGCTCAGGAACGCCGGCGCGAACCTCTGCACACCCAGCACCACGGCGAGGACGAGGCCCGCCAGCGCCAGGTTCTTCGGCTCCCCGAAGTCCTTCGCTCCCGCGCCGCCCGCCGACCAGTTGCCCGCGACCGGCAGCAGCGAGAGGCCGATGATCAGGATCACCGTGCCCGTGACGAGGGGCGGGAAGAACCGCAGCAGCTTCCCGAAGACCGGTGCCAGCAGCACGATCGCCAGCCCCGCGACGATCACCGAGCCGTAGATCGCGGGCAGTCCGCCGCCCGTCGTGCCGATCAGCACCATCGGCGACACCGCCGCGAACGTGCAGCCCTGCATGATCGGCAGCCGCACCCCGAAGCGCCAGAAGCCGATGCACTGGATCAGCGTGGCGATGCCGCACACCAGCAGGTCCGCGGTGATCAGATACGCCAGGTCCGCGGGCGACAGCTTCATCGCACCGCCCACGATCAGCGGAACGGCCACCGCGCCCGCGTACATGGCGAGCACATGCTGCAGACCGAAGGCGGCCAACTGCCGTACGGGCGGTACCTCGTCGACGGGATGGACGGGTGCGGTCGTTGCCATGGGGACTCCAGAGCGGCGGGTGGAGGGACTTCCGAACAGCACGTGACCGTATGCGCCTTGAACAGTTTGTTGATTTCCGGTCTGTTGCCGCTGTGTGACCTGCCGCCCGCGCCGCCCGGCACCCGCTACGAGGCAGTTCCCCTGGCCGCCGTCAGCAGTGACTCCCAGTCGGGCAGCTTGACCACGCCCCGCCCGAGCGAGGCCCCGAGCCGCGCCTCCGCCCGCTCGATCGCCTGCCATCCCGACCACTCGACGGGGTCGATCCCCTCGGCCCGCAGTACCGCCGGCGGATCCGCGGGAATCTCCTTCCGTACGATCACGTCGGCGTCCTCGAGCAGTGACAGCACCGTCTCCTTCGCGCAGGGCCGGTTGGTGCCGATGACGCCCGTCGGCCCCCGCTTGATCCAGCCGGCCACGTACTCGCCCGGCGCGACCACGCCCTCGCGCAGCACGCGCCCGGCCAGATGGGGGACCGTGCCGGTCGCGGCGTCGAACGGCAGCCCTTCCAGCGGCACCCCGCGGTAGCCGACCGAGCGCAGCACCAGTTGCGCCTCGACGTCCTCGTACCGCCCCGTGCCCGTCACCCCGCCCTGCCCGTCCGGCCGTGTCCGTTCGAAGCGCACCGCGCCCACCCTGCCGCCGTCGGGGAGGAGGGCGACGGGGCGCAGGAAGAAGCGCAGCCGGATCCGGCGCGGCGCGCCCGTCGCCGGGGTCCGCGTCCAGTCCCGCAGCACCTCCACGTTGCGGCGCTGCGCGGCGGGCAGCCCCGAGGGGTCGAGGTACGCCGGGTCCTGCGCCAGTTCCGCCGGGTCCGCCCGCACGTCGGTCTCCGGCATGGCGCCCAGCTCGCGCAGTTCCTTGGTGGTGAAGCGGGCCTGGGAGGGGCCGCGCCGGCCCGCCATGTGGATGTCGGTCACCCGGCTCGCGGCCAGCGCGGAGAGGGCGGCCTGCGGCATGTCGGTGGGGCTCAGCTCCGCCGGGCCCCGGGCCAGCATCCGGGCGACGTCCACCGCCACGTTCCCGACGCCGATGACCACGGCCGAGCGGGCGCCGCGCACGAAGCCGTCGACGGCGGCGTCCGGATGGGCGCTGTACCAGGACACGAACTCGGTCGCCGACCAGCTGCCCGGCAGCTCCTCGCCGGGAATCCCGAGATGCCGGTCGGTGGCGGCGCCCACGCAGTACACGACCGCGTGGTACAGCTCCCGCAACCGGGCACCGGACAGCCCGCCGGGCCCGATCCGGACGCCGCCGAGGAAACGCACCCGCTCGTGCTCCAGCACCGTCCGCAGGTTTCCCTGGAGTGACTTGATCTTCTCGTGGTCCGGTGCCACGCCGTAGCGCACCAGGCCGTACGGGCACGGCAGCCGGTCCAGGACGTCGACATGTACCTCGGAGTCCAGCTGGACCAGGCTCTGGGCGGTGTAGCACCCGCTCGGCCCGGAGCCGACGACGGCGACACGCAGCACGGCGGAACTCCTTACCCCGAAGGATTCAGCGGAGGTCGCTCACGCTTCCAGGATGGCACCGCTGGTGCTCCGCTGACAGGGTGTTGCGGCCGACTGGGGTGCGCGTGTCCGTTCGGATGGAATGTGATCATGCGGTTACGTTGCGTGTGTGCTAGAAGCATCCTTTTTTAACCTTTCTGATCGTTGCCCGACGGACGGCGCGGTGTCCGTGTGGCCCGCGTGGGAGGTGCGGGAGGACGGTGGAACGACGTCGTGGTTCCACGTACGGCTGGCCTTCACCGACGGCGCACGGATCGACGTCCTCGCGGTGGTGTCCGGGGGATGCCTCTCGCTCGAGGATGTGCGAGCGCGGCCGGCCCTGCCACTGGACGATCTCCCCGTGCTCGCCGAATGGATCGAGGGACCGCTGTCCGAGGCGTGCGGTGCGGCGCCCGAGGCCGGCGAGGCGGGGGCCCGCAACCGGGCCCGGCCGGCGTGGCCGGGCGGGATCGAGGGGCGGTGGCTCGTCGCGCGGGAGTACCGCGCGGCCCAGGAGGGCGGCGTCGATCCCGTGCTCGCGGTGATGTGCGCGACCGGGCACGGCCGCCGCAGGTCGCTCAGGCTGATCGCCCAGGCGCGTGACGCGGGCTTCCTGGCACCCGGTCACGCACGGCGCTGAGCACGGGGACGTGCCCGGCGGCCACCTCGGTGACCACGGCCGGGCGGGCCGCGCCGCCCTTCACCCCATCTCACGCATCCGCGTGATCTCGCTCGTCTGCTGGGCGACCACGTCGTCGGCCATCTCCTCGATCCGGATGTTGTTGCCCTGCGCCTTCACGTTCGCCGCCATGGTGATCGCGCCCTCGTGGTGAGTGATCATCAGCGTCAGGAAGAGCTCGTCGAACGCCTTCCCCCTCGCCGCGCGCAGCTTGCCCAGCTGTGCCTCGGTCGCCATGCCGGGCATCGCGCTGTGCGCGTGGCCGCCGCCCGTCTCGTCCTCGCCGTACGTCCGCAGCCAGCCCCGCATGCCGGTGATCTCCGGGCCCTGCGCGGCGGCGATCCGTTCGGCGAGGCGCTTCACCTTCGACGACCGGGCGCGGTCGGGGACGAGTTCGGTCATCTCCAGGGCCTGCGTGTGGTGCTCGATCATCGTGCGCGCGTACGTCACGTCCGCCGAGTTGGGGGAGTCGTCGTCGACGCGCTGTTCGGCGGCGTCCGCGGCGGACAGAGTCTGGTTCGCCTCACCCGGCTTGCCGGGTACGAGTACCGACGGCCCGGTCGCGGCGGGCGTCTTCGCGTCGGATCCGGAGTCGCAGCCTCCGAGTGCGAGCGCCGCGAGAACGGCCAGTGCGGCCGTGACCAGGGACGCGCGCGACGCGCGGCGTAAGAGCACAACGACCTCCAGTGGCAGGCGGGACGAGGCACACCTCGTAAGTACCGATGACCGTCCTAACACGCTTCCGCGCGCGAGTGATCAAAAACCTTCATTACGTCTTCGTTGCCGTCTGTTGATATGTGCATGGTGAAGACGATACTGCGGGGGTGCGTGAACCGTTCCGACGCGGAACGGACCAAGGGAGGAAACAGTGATCCTGTTAAGCGACCCCCGAACGCGGCGCAGACGGCTGGGAGTTGCCGCAGCCGCGGCCGGACTCCTGGCGGCGCTGCTGACGGCCGGCCCCGCCGCCGCGACCCCCGACCCCGGGGACGGCACGGGTACGACGAACACCGAGGTGTCCCAGAGAGCCCAGGCCGAGGTGAGGGCGGCCATCGCCGACGGCGGGATACCCGGACAGGACGAGATCGTCCACTCGGCCAACGTCGAGCACCTCGCCAACGTCCCCAAGGAGGCCTTCGCGGGCTTCAATTCGGACCTGGCCTTCCAGGGCAGGTACGCCTTCGCGGGCAACTACGACGGCTTCCGCATCTTCGACATCAGTGACCCGAAGGCGCCGAAGACGGTCGCCCAGGTCCTCTGCCCCGGCTCGCAGAACGACATCTCCGTCTCCGGCGACCTGCTGTTCCTGTCCACCGACTCCTCGCGCAGCGACAGCAGTTGCAACAGCACCACGCAACCTGTCACCGAGAAGTCGTCGTGGGAGGGCATGAAGGTCTTCGACATCAGCGACAAGGCGAACCCCAGGTACGTCGCCGCCGTCGAGACCGCCTGCGGCTCGCACACCCACTCGCTGGTGCCCGACCGCAAGAACGTCTACGTCTACGTCTCCTCGTACTCGCCGAACGCCGCCTACCCCGACTGCCAGCCCCCGCACGACGGCATCTCGGTCATCAAGGTGCCGCGCAAGGCGCCCGAGCAGGCGGCGGTCGTCGGCTTCCCGGTGCTCTTCCCCGGTGAGGGCCCGGACGGCGGCGGCAACCCCGGTGCGCCCACCAACCCGGGCGTCTCCAAGACCACCGGCTGCCACGACATCACGGTCCTGCCCTCCAAGGACCTGGCCGCGGGCGCCTGCATGGGTGACGGCATCCTCTTCTCCATCGAGGATCCCGAGCATCCGAAGGTCATCGACCAGGTGCAGGACAACGTCAACTTCGCGTTCTGGCATTCGGCGACCTTCAACCAGAAGGCGAACAAGGTCGTGTTCACCGACGAGCTGGGCGGCGGCGGTGCGGCCACCTGCAACGCGGCGATCGGCCCGAACCGCGGCGCCGACGGCATCTACGACATCGTCGGCAAGGGCGACAAGCGCAAGCTCGTCTTCCGCGGCTACTACAAGATCCCCCGCCACCAGGCCGACACGGAGAACTGCGTGGCCCACAACGGCTCGCTGATCCCGGTCAAGGGCAAGGACATCATGGTCCAGGCCTGGTACCAGGGCGGCGTGTCGGTCTGGGACTTCACCGACTCCGCCCACCCGAAGGAGATCGCCTACTTCGAGCGCGGCCCGCTGACCACCGACGCGCTCTCGGTCGGCGGCTCGTGGTCGGCGTACTACTACAACGGCTACATCTACTCGAACGACATCACCAAGGGCTTCGACGTCCTGAAGCTCAGCGATCGCCGCACCGACCCCGCCAGGCGGGTGCACGTGCGTGAGCTCAACGTCCAGACGCAGCCGGACTACTTCGACTGACCGGACGCCTGCTCACCCGTAGCGAAGAACCGTGACAGATCGGTCTCGCACGTCCCGCCGGACGCCTCGTCGTCCGGCGGGACCCCGAGTTCCGGGGCCAGCCGGTAGCGCTGGAACAGCTCCGTCCGCAGCACCGGCACGGGCATCGGAACTCCCGGCACCAGAGCCGCGAAGACCGCGCCCATGAGCACCGCGCGCAGCATCGGGTAGTCGGCGCCGACGTTCTGGGAGCCGTAGCGGGCGACGGTGTCTCCCAGCAGCTCGGACAGGCGCTTCTGCTCCGGGCACTGCACGAACCCCTCGGCCTGCAGCAGGCCCGCCATGTGCTGGCGCATCAGGACCGGCCGGTCCCGGGCCAGGCCCAGGATCGCGTCGATGGCCCGCGCCAGCCGCTCCCGGCCGTCCTCGGTACGCGGCTCCCGCTCCAGGGCCTCCTCCAGCGTGCGGTGCATCAGCCGGTGCACGGCCGACTGCACGAGCTGGCGCTTGCCGGGGAAGTAGTACGACACCAGGCCCCGGGCCGAGCCCGCCCGGTCCGCGATGTCGCCGAGCGTCGTCGCCTCGTACCCGTGCTCGCCGACCAGCTCGACCGCCGCCTGCAGGAGCCGCTCCCGGGAACGCCGGCGCAACTCTTCATTGACCGAGGCGCTGCGCGGGGACATGCTGTAACTCCTGCGTTGACTGGTTGCCAGCCAACTATACTCAACGCGACCGGACCGGCTCTTTCGCGGAGTCTGTCCGGGCTGCTGCCTGCCCTGGGCGGCGCGGGGGATCGTCCAGGGCGGGTGAGCACTTCTCGAGTGGTGGCCCGGGGCTACTTCCTCGCCGTACCGGCGTCCACCAGATCCAGTACCGGCAACAGTCCGTCCGGCCGCCGGGACACCGGCAGATGGTCCACGAAGTGCACCCGGCAGCCGAGGACCGCCGCACCGCCGTCGGCCCGCCGGTCGTCACCGACCATCAGGGTCCGGCGAGGGTCGGCGCCGAGCGCGTCGCACGCCGTCGCGAACAGTTGCGGATCCGGCTTCTGGATCCCGTGCTCGAAGGACAGGACGTACGTGCCGACGTAGGCGTCGAGACCGTGCTCACGGAAGACCGGCCGCAGGTCCCAGCCGATGTTGCTGACCACGCCGACGCCGATCCCGCGCTCACGCAGGGTGCGCAACACCTCCGCGGCGTCGGGGTACGGGGTCCACGCGGCCGGAGTCATGTGGCGGTCGTACAGCGCGTCGTGCAGCCGGGGGTCGGGCAGTGGCACCTGGCGGGAGAGGCCCGTGTACGCGGCCCGGTGCAGTTCGGCGCTCTCGTCCCGGACGCGCCAGATGTCGGCCACCGCGTCGGGGAGCCGCTCGGCGGGGGCGCCGCCGGGCAGGGCGCCCGTGCTCTCCAGGGCCTGCGCGGTCCGGAGCAACTCGGCTTCGCCGAGGCGGAGTCCGGCCTCGTCCAGGACGGCTCGCAGCCAGGACTCGGCGGACTCGATGCGGAAGAGGGTTCCGGAGAAGTCGAACAGTACGGCAGACATGCGCCGGACTGTACCGGCGCCCTTCGCCGGCGGACGCCTCGCCGGGACGCGTCAGAGCGGCGGCCGTCGGCGGTGGGGCAGGTGGCCGTACACCGGCACCGCCACCGCCACGACGAGCGCCCCGAGCAGCCAGCCGCCGAGCACGTCCGAGGGCCAGTGGACGCCCAGCCAGATCCGGGTGAGGCCGACGCCGACCACGGAGAGCGCGGCCACGGTCAGGGCCGTACCCCACAGGACGCGGCCGGCGCCGTGGTGGTGCAGCAGCCACAGGAGCAGGCCGAACACGACCGTGGCGGTCAGGGCGTGGCCCGACGGGAAGGCGGCGTAGTGGGCGGAGTCGACGGGGTCGGACCAGACGGGGCGCGGGCGGTCCACCGCGGCCTTGATTCCCTGCTGCAGCAGTGTGCCCAGCGCACATGTGGTCGCCAGCCATAGGGCCGTCCACCATGCCGAGCGCCGCCACACCAGCCACACCATGGCGACCGCACACAGGATGCGCATGGTCAGGGGGTCCCAGACCCAGTCCGTCAGGACGCGGAACACCTGAGTGGTGTCGGGGTCGTTCACCGCCCAGCGATGGGTGGTGCGGGAGATGTCACCGTCGACGGTGATCAGCGGACCCCACCGGGCCGCCACCAGCGTGAGCAGCAGGGCGGAGCACACCGCCAGAGCACCGGCGGAACGGGCGGCGGTGCGGTGCTCCGGCTGACGGGGTGGGGAGTCGACGGAGGACGAGTGCATGCTGCGATCCTCCCCGACCGACGGTGCGGGAGGCGAATTCCGGGGCGCGCCTCGGTCGCTGTGACGGAGGATCGAGGCGAGCGTCCGGTCGCCGCCGGGACGGAACTGCGGCTGGGGAGGGATCTCCGGGTGCCGGGTGCCGGGTGCCGGGTGCCGGGTGCCAGGTGCCGGGTCCTCAGTGCTCAGTGCCGACCCGGGGGTGCGGTCCGGCCTCCGGGCCCCGGGCTGCCGTCCGCACTGCGGCTTCCTCTGGCCGTCGGCTCCGGGTCGCCGTGTGGACAGCGGCCTTCTCCGGTCCTGGGCCGCGGCTTCGGGTTGCCGTCCGCACTGCGGCTTCCTCTGGCCGTCGGCTCCGGGTCGCCGTGTGGACAGCGGCCTTCTCCGGTCCTGGGCCGCGGCTTCGGGTTGCCGTCCGCACTGCGGCTTCCTCTGGCCGTCGGCTCCGGGTCGCCGTGTGGACAGCGGCCTTCTCCGGTCCTGGGCCGCGGCTTCGGGTTGCCGTCCGCACTGCGGCTTCCTCTGGCCGTCGGCTCCGGGTCGCCGTGTGGACAGCGGCCTTCTCCGGTCCTGGGCCGCGGCTTCGGGTTGCCGTCCGCACTGCGGCTTCCTCTGGCCGTCGGCTCCGGGTCGCCGTGTGGACAGCGGCCTTCTCCGGTCCTGGGCCGCGGCTTCGGGTTGCCGTCCGCACTGCGGCTTCCTCTGGCCGTCGGCTCCGGGCCGCCGTGTGGACAGCGGTCCTCTCCGGTCCTGGGCCCCGGCTTCGGGTTGCCGTCCGGACTGCGGCCCCCTCCGGGCGTCGGCTCCGGGCCGCCGTTTGCACGGCGGCCCCGGTCATCCCAGCGCTCTGAGGCCAGGTACGAAGGCGACCAGTACCGGGACCACGGGTACCAGCGCGGCCGCCGCCGTCAGCCGCAGTCGGCGGCCCGCGGTGAACCGGTCCGGGGGAGCGAGCAGCCGGTCCACCCGCTGCGGGACGTGGGCCTGTGGGGTCGGGCCGGGGCCGAACACGCCCCGGTCCTCGTTGACCTCCACCAGCGCGAGCGCCGTGGTCAGTCGGCCGAAGCGGCGGGAGGCCATGTCGTCGGCGGCGAGTTCGACCAGGCGGTGCATCTCGTCGCGGAACGCGGCGAACACCGGCACCTGCGGGAACCCGCCGGCCAGCGCGGCCGAGCAGTGCAGCAGCCAGTCGTGCCGGGCCTGGGCGTGACCCTCCTCGTGCGCGACCAGGGCGTCCACCTGCCGTCTCTCCAGGCGGCGCAGCGCGGCCGTGGTGATCACGAGCCGGGGCGCGGTGCCCGGCAGCCACCAGGCGTCGCACCGCTCGCCCTCCAGGACGACGAGCCGCCCCCCTGGTTCCTCACCGGGCAACAGCGGGGCACGGACGAGGAGTTCGGCCCTGCGCAGCCGGCGCCGGGCGCGAGTCCGTACGACCTCGCGCACCAGCATCGCCGCGGTCCACGCGCCACCGCAGGCGAGCGCCACCGCCGTCGTCGCCGCCCAGGGACCCGCCGCCGTACCGATCGCGTAGGCCTGCACGACGGAACGCGGTGCGGGGGCGAACAGATGGCCGTGCAGCGCCTGCCAGGAGGCCGCCGCGCTCAGCGTCATCGACAGCGCGCAGCACAGCAGGACGGCCGCCACCACGCACTGCCACACCCACAGGGCGAGCACCGGTTCGCGGTCCGGCCAGTCGGCCCGGGCGAGCAGCCGTGGGGCGACGACGGCGGCCAGCGCGCCGAGCAGCAACAGTGCCGCGGGGACCATCATGGGGGGCAGCCTATGAGCGCGGAGCGGCCCGGGTGAGGCCTGCCGCGGCAAAGTGACGCAGGCAACGGTTGCGGACAGCGGCGGCCCGTCTCAGGTCCCTGCCGAAAGTCCCCGTCGCACCGCCCGGGCCGGCGGCTGCGGCAGAGTCTCAGAGCGTCAGCAGCATCGCGACCATGGCGATCCCCATGGTCAGCCGGCAGGCCCGGGCCAACTCCGGCCGGTCGCCCCAGCCGACGGCCCCGGCATCGACCGCGACGGGCACCAGCCGCACACCGGACAGCAGCACGTACCCGACGAAGTACAGGAGCAACAGCCCCGTCAGCGGCGGGAAGTCGGAGCCGCCGTGCCCGGCGTGCCCGCCCGGTGGGGTGGGCGAAGCGGCCATCACCACCGCCATGTAGAGCATGGCGGAGGCCCCGACCAGATGGTGCAGGTGGTGCCCGCTGGCCCGGGCCGCCCACAGGGCGTGCACCGCGGCCGCGCCGAAGACGGCCACATAGCCGGGCAGGGCCCACGAAGGAGGGGTGAACACGGTCGCGGGTACGGCCATCGCGGCCATCCCGAAGCCCATCAGCGCCTCGCCTCCCGCGGCACGGCGCTGTTCGACGACGTTGCTGCGCATCCGCAGCAGACAGTAGGCGCCGGTGGCAGCGCACAGCGCCACCAGCAGCCAGCCGGGCGAGGCCGGTCCGTGCACGCCCACCTCCGTGCTCGACGGTCGGTCCGACGGTCGGTCAAGGGATGCCCGGGCATCGCGGCGCGCACGCGAGCGCAGGGATGTACACGGGGAGCGTTCGCGGGAGCACGACAGGTGACGGGGGAGAGGCGCAGAATCATTCACGAGTAAAACACCTGTTAAACTGATGCTTATGAGCAGTGCGCCCCCCGCCCCCGGTACCCCGCCCGCCCGACGTCTCCCGCTGGCCGGCGTGCTGCGCCTCGGGCGGCCCTCCGACATCTGGTACAAGCCCGCCCTGAGCGTGGTCGCCGCGGTCGCCCCGCCCAACCTGACGCTGCTGGCGCTGGACCGGCTCGACCTGGCGATGTACACCATGGCCGGCTCCCTGTGCGCGCTCTACGCCCACAACCGCCCGTACGCCGCCCGCGCCCGCGCGCTGGCCTGGGTCGTGCTCGGCATGCTCGGCGGTCTCGCCGTCTCCCTGGTCACGGCCTCGCTGACCGGCAGCGCCGTCGTGCTGGTCACCGTCGGCGCCCTGCTGGCCGCCGCCCAGAAGGCGCTGTGCGACGCGACCCGGATCGGCCCGCCCGGCAATGTGATCCTCACCTTCGTCAGCTCAGCCGCCCTCTTCGCGCCGCAGGCCCTCGGGCAGGTCCCCGGCCACCTCGGGCTGGCCGCGGCGGCGGGCGTCGGGGCCTGGCTCGTCGGCATGGCGCCCGGGCTGCTGCGCCCGCACGGCCCGGAGCGCCGGGCCACCGCGCACGCCCTGAACGCCGCCGCCGCGTACGCCGTCACGCGCGGCACCGGCGACGGCCACTCCCGGGCCCGCGCCGGCGCGGCCGCCGCCGTGCACGCGGCCTGGCAGTCGCTGCTGTCCGCCGGGCCGCGCAACGCCACCCGGCGCGCTCTGGAGCGGCTCGTCGTACGCGCCGAGGTCGCCCTGGCCGCACCGGCCGACACCGACCCGGAGCCGCTGCTCGCCTGGGCGCGCGCACTGCGCGGCAACGGCCCGGTCCCGCAGGCCGGTCATCCGGCGCCGGACGCCGACGAACTGCTCGGCGTGGACGCCGAACTGGCCGCCGGGGCCCGCCCGTGGTGGACCCGGCTGGGCCCGCTCACCCCCCTGGCCGTGCGCACGGCACTCGGCTGCGCCCTCGCCGGCTACGCCTCCCTCGCCCTCGGTGTCGGCCGCCCCTACTGGGCTCTGGTCACCGCCGCCTCGCTCTACCAGGCGAACATCACCCTGACCTGGAGTCGCGGCGTCCAGCGCGTCGTCGGCAACCTCGTCGGCGTGCTCCTGTTCGCCGCCGTCGCCCCGCTCGCCCATCTCGGCGGGGCGGCCCTCGTCCTGTGCTGCCTGGCCTTCAACTTCGGGGCCGAGGCACTGATCGGCCGCAACTACTGGCTCGGCAGCGTCTGTGTGACCCCGATGGCGCTGCTCATCTCCGAGTTCGCCGGCGTTCAGGAGCCGGGGAAACTGATCACCGAGCGGGTCGTGGACACCCTGATCGGCGCGCTGGTCGGGTTCGCCGCCGCCGTCGTCGTCACCAACCGGCGCGCGGGCGATCGCATCGAGCACGCCCTGACCGCCGTGGAGCGGGCGCGGGGGAGTGCCGCTGTCCTGCTGACGGAGCCGCGGCCCGGTCGCAGGGCCCTGGAGGCCGCCCGTCGGGACCTCGCCGCCGCGCTGACCGAGCTGCGCGTCACCACCGACGCCGCGAGCGGCGAGTGGTGGCAGCGGGCCCTGCCGCAGGAGCGGGTCGTGCTCGCCGAGCGGTCGGCGCACCGTACGCTCGCCGCGACGGTACGGCGTCAGGGGCTGCACCTGGACCAGCGCGAGGCCAGGACGACGGAGGGTGTACGGCCATGACGGCACCGAACGGGCGGCAGGCGGGCGCGACCAGGGACGACACCGTCGCCGCGGTCGTCCGGCAGTGGCAGGCCGTGCGTCCCGAGCTCGACACCGGCCCCATGGAGATCATCGGCCGTATCAACCGCTGCGCCGCCCTCCTCCAGCAGGCGGAGGACGCCCCATTGCGCCGGGCCGGTCTCAGCCGCCCCGAGTTCGACCTGCTGGGCGCCCTGCGGCGCACGGCACACGAGCTGACCCCCGGTGACCTGGCCCGGGAGACGTTCTCCTCGGGGGCCGCGGTCACCAAACGCCTCAAGGTGCTGACCGAACGGGGCCTGGTGGAGCGCCGTGGCGACACCCGTGACCGCCGCGTCGCCCACGTCCGCCTCACGGAGGCCGGGCGCGACCTGGTGGACGGCATCCTCCCCGAGCAGCTCGCCTACGAGACCGCCGTGCTGTCCGGAATGGACCCGACCCGGCAGGACGAACTCGCCGGGCTGCTGGGCGGTCTCCTGGGACAGCTCGAGGGGCGCCTCGGAGCCCTGCGCGGCTGAGCGGTCCGTCTCCCGGACGGGCCGGAAGTTTCGGTGGCCGACCGGCCATTGACGGGACCGTTGCCCTCTTCCTACGTTCGAGCAGATCGGTTCGGATCATCGGCCGATGTGCGAAATGTCGAACGTGCGAACGAAGGATGCCTGCCGTGGCCGCAGCCGAAGTCCCCGCCACCCCCGCCACGCCCCCTCCCGCACCGGAGAGGCTCACCGTCGACCTCGGCGCCGGGACGGGCCCCTTCCACGGCGGCGCGAGCGGAACGCTCTACGGGCTGTACGGCGACGGTGTCCCCAGCCGTGCCGTCGTGGAGGGCATGTACGTCCGCACAGTGACCACCAAGGCCCAGGACGGCACGCAGCATCCGGGCGCCGACGCCCTGGAGATCCTGCCGTCGTTCGTCGCGGCGGGCGGCCGGGACCTGTACCTCTACATGACCGACATCCATCGAGGTTTCCCCTACGAGTGGCCCGGCACGACCGGTGAGGAACGACTCGCCGGGTTCCGGGCGAGCATCCGGCGCCAGGTCGAACAGGTGCTGCCCCTGGGCGAGTTGCGGTCCCACGTCGTGTACGTCCCGTTCAACGAGCCCGAGGGCAACATGTTCGGCGAGGGGGAGTGGAGCTACGACCGCGTCTCCTGGCGCACCGACCCGCGGCACTACTTCGCGGCCTGGAAGGACATGTACCGCCTCATCAAGGGCCTCGATCCCGGCGCGCGCGTCGCGGGCCCCAACACCTGCGTCCTCTACCCCGAGGTCAGGAGCTTCCTGGAGTTCGCCAAGGCCCACGACGTCCTGCCCGACGTGGTCACCTGGCACGAGCTGTCCTCGCCGGCCGAGGTACGGACGAGCGTCGCCGAGTACCGCGTGCTGGAGCGGGAGTTGGGCATCGGCCCGCTGCCGGTCAACCTCAACGAGTACGCGCACAACTACCATCTGTCGGTCCCCGGGCAGATGGTCCAGTGGATCGCGGCGGTCGAGGAGTCGAAGGTCGACGCCGACATGGCGTACTGGAACATCGCGGGCAACCTCAACGACTCGGCGGTCGAGGCGAACAAGGGCAACGGCCAGTGGTGGCTGTTCAACGCCTACGGGCAGCTGACCGGCGACACCGTGCGGGTCACCGCGCCGCACCCCGACGCGCAGTACACCCTCCAGGGCGTCGCCGCGCTGGACCGGGCCAAGCGGCAGGCCCGGCTGCTGTTCGGCGGCGCGAGCGGTGCCGCCGAGCTGGTCTTCGAGCACGTCGACCCGCTGGTCTTCGGCACGACCGTCCACGCACGGCTTCTCGAGATCCCGTGGACCGGCCAGGTCGGCGCCGCAGCGCAGCCGTCGCCGCTCGGGGACAGGGAACTGCCCGTCCGGGACGGCCGGGTGACCCTGCACGTCGGCGACCTTCAGGAGATGTCCGCCTATCAGCTCGTCCTCGCCCCGGGCGGCAACGGGGCGGTGGCCGTCCCGCCCCCGACCCGTCGGCGGAGGACGTACGAGGCCGAGGAGGCGACGTACACGGGCGGCGGCCACTCCCTCAACGGTCCGGAGGGATCGCCGACCGCCGTCGACCGGTTCGCCACCTCCGGCGGGTATCACGTGGGCGGACTCCGCACCGGCTCCGACGGCGTGCTCACCTTCGACGTCGAGGCCCCGCAGGACGGGACGTACGACGTCAGCGTCTTCGCCAACTCCCACAACCTGGCCGACCCGGTCCGGGAGCAGGGCCCCACCAACGTCTTCCTGCGCGTGGACGGCGGGCAGGCGCGTGAACTGCGGCTGCCCCTCGGCTACAAGTGGGCGGTATGGGGTCACACCGACACCGAGGTGGCACTGACCGCCGGCCGGCACCGGATCACCCTCGCCGCCCAGGACCCCGACCTCGGCGTCACCCGGGGCGACGCGGTCGTCGACAGGCTCGACCTGGCCCTGCGCGAAAGCGACCCCACCGCCGTGTACGACGCCGAGTACGCCGACCTCGGCGCCGGCGCGCGCGCCGCCTACGACCACCGCGGCGCCTCGGGCCCGGGCGCCGCCGTGCTGCCGCCGGGCGGCACCGCCACCTTCTGGGTGCACGCGGCCGACGACGGCGAGGCGACGGTGACCGTCGACGTCCTCGGCCCCGGCGAGGGTCTGATCGCGGTCAACGGCGAGGACCTCGGGCCCGTCGGGCCCGGCGCCGCCGCGCTGTTCCTCTCCGGCGGCGTCAACAAGCTGACGATCACCGGGACTTCGGAGCTCCTGGTGGTGGACCGGGTACGCGTGGGCCCGTCCCGGGGACAGCTGCCCAGCACGGTGTACGCCGCCGAGGAAGGCACCCTGACCGGCACCGCGACGGTGACCGGCGCCCACTCGTACGCCACCGGCGGCAAGGCCGTCGGGGGCGTCGGCGCCGGCCCCGCGAACGCGCTCACCCTGGTGGTGACGGCCGAGCGCGCCGGACGGCACGCGCTGACGATCCGCTACTCCAACGGCGAACAGGCGCCCGCGACCCACTACAACCCTGACCCGGTCTGCCGCCACGCCGACATCTCCGTCAACCGGGCCGCGCCGCACCGCGTCCTGTTCCCCACCACCTTCCACTTCAACAACTTCTGGAACCTCTCCGTCCCCGTCACGCTCGTGCCGGGAGCCAACACGGTCACCTTCACCGCCGACGAACTCCCCGACTTCGACGGCATCACGCGGAACCGGTTCGGGCAGCGCTCCGCGTACGCCCCGGTCATCGACCGGGTCACGGTGACACCGCTGGCCTGACGGCCGGCGCGTCCGGAGCCGGAGCCTGCGCCGGCGGCCGGCCAGGCTCACCGTCGGGGCGGCATCACTGCTCGTCGCCCGCCCGGTACACGCCGAACACCGCGCCCTGCGGATCGCGCAGCACCGCGATGCGTGGTCCGTCGGGCACGGAGGTCGGCTCCATCAGGACGGTGCCGCCGGCGCCGACGGCCACGCCCGCCGTGGCGTCCACGTCCGCGGCCGCGAAGTACGGCAGCCAGTGCGGCGGCACCTCGGGCGGGAACCTGTCGTCCATCATCACCATGCCGCCGAAGTCCGCGCCGTCGATCCCCCACTGGGTGTAGTGCTCCGAGGAGTTGACGCTCCAGCCGAACACCGACGTGTAGAAGCCGACGGCTCGCTCCGGGGCGCGCGTCATCAGTTCCACCCAGCCCAGCGCGCCGGGCGCGTTGAACAGCCCGGCACCAGGGAAGGCCCGCGCCCGCCACATCTGGAAGGCCGCGCCGCCCGGATCGAGCGCCACCGTGAAACGGCCGACGTCGAACACGTCCATCGGCCCGACCAGCACCGTCCCGCCCGCCTCGGTCACCTTCCGCGCGGCGGCGTCCGCGTCCGGCACCGCGAAGGACACGTTCCACGCGACGGGCTGCGACTCCTGGTACAGCGGCGACAGCGCGGCGACCGCCGCGTCCCCCAGGTGCGCGACCGTGTAACCGCCTGCCTCCTGGCGCGGATCCGTCTCGGGACGCCAGCCGAACAACTCGGCGTAGAACCGCTTGGCCGCCTCCAGGTCACTGGTCCCCAGCTCGGTCCAGCAGGGGCCGCCGTCGACCGGTTTCTCGAGCTTCATGGCGTTCCTTCCGAAAGGAAAACCCCCTCCAGCACGCTAGTCCCCGGCACAGGCCAAGGCCATCCGGCGCGATCCCTCGTCTGCGGCCCCGAAGTCGCCGTACGCTCGGCCCCGTACCGCATCGCATGGCGGCCCCGGCTCTTCCCCCTGCCTCCGGAGGTCCCGCATGCCCGCGCTCGAGGTGCGCCCCTTCCACCGCGTCGACCGCGACCAGCTCACCGAGTTGATCAACCTGCACGTGGCCGCCGTGGTCCCCGGTGTCTCCGTCTCGACCAACACCGTGCTCAGCGGCCTGGAACGGCAGCCGGACGAGTTCATCACGGACCCCTGGGTGAGCGAGCGGACGACACTCGTCGCCGAACAGCGCGGGCACGTCGTCGCCGCCGCCCACCTGCTGCGCTACCGCTCCGGCCCCGAGGTCGGCGACCACTACCGGGACGCGGGCGCGATCGACTGGTTCGTCTGCCGTCCTCCGGCGTCCTACCGGCCCGACTCCGAACAGGCCGCGGACCTGCTGATGAGCGCCTGCCTGGCGCGGCTGGCCCGCTGGCGGGTGCGGGTGCGCTACGCCGACGGCGCCCTGCCCGCCCCCGCCGTATACGGACTCCCGCGCCCCTGGCCCCACATCCGGGCTGTGTACGACCGCGCGGGCTTCCGGCACACCGGCGACACGGAGGTGCTGCTCATTGCGCACGTGGACGACCTGCCCCGGCCCGAAACCCACCCCGGCGTCACCTTCGAGCGCACCCTGGGGGAGTGCGGAACCCGCTTGACCGCGTACGACGGCCGCCGCGCCCTCGGGTTCGTCGAGGTGGACACGGCACTGGCGCGGCCCGAACGCCACACGCGTGCCCCGGGCCTGGCCGACGTCGGCAACCTGCACGTGGCCCCGGACGCCGGCGAGGGCTGGGAGCACCGTCTGCTGGCCCGGGCCGCCGACTGGCTGCGGCTGTGCGGCACCGACCGGCTCCTCGCGTACGAGGCGGCCACCGACGGCGCCGCGATCGACGTCCTGCGCAGCGCGGGCTTCCGGGAGCTGACGCGCACGGACCGCGGCTGGGAGCACCGCCCCCGGTGACCTCAGATCCCCGGCCGGTACCGGAGCGGATGGTCCGCCGGGATCTCCACCAGCACGATCTGTGTCCCGTCCGGATCGGCGATCCACATCTCGATCAGTCCCCAGGGCTCCCGCACCGGCGGTCGCACGATCTCGACCCCCCGGCCCAGCAACTCCTCCCGCGCCGCGACGACGTCCTCCACCTGGAGCCACAGCCGTACGGCCGGGGACGGCGGGGTCTCGGACCGCCCGGACACCTCCAGGAAGCCGCCGCCGAGGAAGTAGACGATCCCGCGCTCCGGCCCGGTACCGAACTCACGGTGGACGGCGAGGCCCAGCTGTCCGCCGTAGAAGGCGTGGGAGCGCTCGGGGTCGGTGGGGCGGAGCAGAATCCGGCCGCTCAGTACGTGCACCATGCACCCGGAGCTTAGGGCCTGGCCGGTGCGGCGTTACTCTCATCGGTGCCGAGCCGTGCCGCAGATCGGAGAACGCCCCATGGACACCGCCGACACCACCACCGGACTGACTTTCCGGGACGCCGTGGACGCCGACGTCGACGCCCTGGTGGCGTTGATCGAGTCGGCTTACCGCGGGGACGACAGCCGGGCCGGGTGGACCACCGAGGCGGACATCCTCGAGGGACAGCGGACCGACCCGGAGGGTGTGCGGGCCGTCGTCAAGTCGCCCGACGGCCGGCTGCTGACCGTCGAGCGCGACGGGCAGGTCGTCGCCTGCTGCCAGCTCGAACACCGCGGCGACCACGCCTACTTCGGGATGTTCGCGGTCAGCCCCGCCCTCCAGGGCGCCGGTCTCGGCAAGGTCATCATCGCCGAGGCGGAGCGGGCGGCCCGCGAGAGCTGGGGCGTCACGGAGATGCACATGACGGTGATCTCCGTACGCGAGGACCTCATCGCCTGGTACGAGCGGCGCGGCTACCGCCGTACGGGCCGGATGACCCCGTTCCCGTACGGCGACGAACGCTTCGGCGTCCCGCAGCGCGACGACCTGCAGTTCGAGCTGCTGGTCAAGGAGCTCGCGTGACGGTCACGGCGTGCCCCGGCGTCACGCCGTGAAGCGGCCGGTGCGTTTGATCTCCGGATAGTCGGTGGTCGCGCCGTCGAGCTCCAGGGCCCGCACGAGGCGCAGGTGTTCCTGCGTGTTCACCACCCAGCCGATGATCTTGAGGTCCGCCTTCCGCGCGTGCTCCACGACCTCCAGGGTCAGCCGGCGGATGTTCAGGCAGATGGTCGCGGAGCCGGCCTCGACGGCGCGGTCCACGATGTCTGGGCCGAAGCGGCTGCCGATGAGCGCGGTCCGAACGCCGGGCACCAGACGGGCGATCTCGGCGATCGCCTCGTCGTGGAACGAGGAGACCTCCACCCGGGAGACCAGATCCCGGCGGTGCATGACCTCGGCCAGGGCACGTGCCGCCGCCACGTCCTTGATCTCGGCCTGGAGCGGCGACCGCACGCTGTCCAGGACCTCCTCGAAGACCGGGACGCGTTCGCCGTGGCCGGCGTCCAGGGAGCGCAGCTCGGCGAGGGTCTTCTCGGCGATCGGGCCGGTGCCGTCGGTCGTGCGGTCCACGTCGGCGTCGTGCATGACGACGAGGGCGCCGTCCTTGCTCAGGTGCAGATCGAGTTCGATGACGTCGAGGCCGGCCTGCTGGGCGGCGACGAAGGAACGGAGGGTGTTCTCGGGCTCGAGACCCATGACTCCGCGATGACCGATGGTAAGGAAGTTCAAGGTTCAACTCGCTTCCGTCGACGGCGGCTCGGTCGCACGCGCGACCGGAGCGGACGGTCGCACGGGCAGAGCCGCAGCCTAACGGCCACCTTCCCCGATGAACCCGCACGTACACCGGAGATTGGTGCGGCGGCCGTGCCGACCTGCCGCGCAGTGCGCGCGGCGGTCACCCTGGCGTGGGCGAGTCCCGCGCGCATTGACCGGTAGCGACCCCCGACGTACGTCGCACGTGTGATCGCGCGCGACCGGGGTAGGGACTCCGATGGTTTCCGACAGGAAAAAGTGAGGTGACGACCTGACTACGCAGGATAATTTCCCGAGTCTTCACTTGCTGGGAGGAAGCTCGTATGTATACGGTCTTCATACGCTAGCTTCTCCCGTGAAGGATGGGACATGACGGAAATTCTTGTGCAGGTGGGTTCGGAGGAACGAATTCCTCCCGTGGCCAGGGTGGTGGAGCACCCTGCCTGGCCCGTGCTCAAGGATGCCGTGGAGCAGATCAGGCCATGGCAGTCCAAGGACGGGTCCATCGACTTCGAGGCCGAGGGCGCCCCCGCCCCGGCGGACGCCGAACGAGCCGTCCGGCGTGTCGTGCAGGCCGTCGGGGAACTCTCCCCGCTGCTCCCGCACGACAGCGCCTACCACGAGGCCCTCGCCAAGGACCTGAGCGCCTGGGCCGACGGTGGCTTCGAGGTGCCCGACTTCCTCGACTCGCTGCTGGCCTTCCAGCCCGCCGCGCACCGCGAGGACGGTCTGCAGCATCTCGTCGTCTTCCCGATGTACACGCAGAACGGCAACCCGGACCGCAACCTCGAGGCGGTCGTGCTGCGCATGGTCTGGCCGGACTGGCTGGCCGAGCTCGAGCGCACCCGCTACGACAACCCCCTCTTCTGCGGCATCACCTTCGAGGACTTCACGGCCGGCTACGACACCAACTCCGCCGTCCTGTTCCCGGAGACGATCGCCGTGCGGCAGGCGCCCGAGCGCTTCACCTGGGGCGGCATCTTCTGCGACCGCGAGGCCGCCCGCTTCCGCCGGGTCACCGACGCCGCCGTGGACGTCCTGGGCCTCCAACTGCCCGAGGACATCGCCGCGATGGTCCACGACCAGAAGCGCTGCGAGGAGGCCTTCGTCCTGTGGGACATGGTCCACGACCGCACCCACAGCCACGGCGACCTGCCCTTCGACCCGTTCATGATCAAGCAGCGCCAGCCGTTCTGGATGTACGGCCTCGAGGAGCTGCGCTGCGACCTCACCGCCTTCAAGGAGGCCGTGAAGCTGGCCGACGACGGCGTCCCGCAGGCCCGTGACGTGCAGTACGCGGTGCTGTTCGACCGCATGTTCCGCTTCCCGGTCACCGGTGAGCGCGTGCGCAACTATGACGGCCTCGGCGGCCAGCTCCTCTTCGCCTACCTGCACAAGCACGACGTCGTCCGCTGGACCGACAACAAGCTGCACATCGACTGGCAGCGCGCCCCGCAGGTCACCAACCAGCTGTGCGCCGACATCGAGCGGCTCTACCGCGACGGCATCGACCGGCCCAAGCTCGTCCACTGGTTCGCCGGGTACGAGCTGGTCTCGACCTACCTCGCCCCGCACCCCGGCTCCCGCTGGGCCAAGGGCCCCGACGCCCTCGATCTGAACCAGCCGCCGCGAAAACTCGTGGACGACGTGCTTCCCGACGAGTTTCCGCTGAGCATGTTCTATGAGGCACTCTCCAAGAAGCTGAAGAACGTGATCGCCTCCACCAGGGGCATCACCGCGGAGAGCGCCGAACCGGTCGCCGCGTGAGCGACCGCGCACAGAACACTGCTCAGGAGGCGAGGAACATGGTGGGGAACGGGGCTCTCAGCGGTGCGGTGATCGCGGTGGCCGGCGCCGGCGGACCGGCCGGGCGCGCGGCGCTCGTACGGCTCGCGGAGGCGGGCGCGACCGTCGTCGGAGCGGACAACGATCCCGAGCGTCTGGCGGAGGCCGTGGACGCCGCCCGCTACGGGCACGGCGGTGCCACCGTGGTCGGCGAGACGGTGGACCTGCTGGATCTGGACTCGACCCGCGACTGGGCGGTCCACGTCGAGAAGGAGTTCGGCCGGGTCGACGGCGTGGTCCACCTCGTCGGCGGCTGGCGTGGCAGCGAGACCTTCGCCAAGACGAACCTGCACGACTGGGACCTGCTGGAGATGCTGCTCATCCGCACCGTGCAGCACACCTCCCTCGCCTTCCACGAGGCGTTGCAGCGCAGCGACCGCGGCCGTTACGTCCTGATCAGCGCGGCCGGCGCGAGCAATCCCACCGCGGGCAACGCCGCGTACAGCGCCGCCAAGGCCGCGGCCGAGGCCTGGACACTCGCCCTCGCCGACTACTTCCGCAAGGCCGGGATCTCCGAGGGCGCCGACGGTCCGACGTCCGCGGCTGCCATCCTGGTGGTGAAGGCGCTGGTGCACGACGCGATGCGCGCCGAGCGCCCCAACGCGAAGTTCGCGGGCTTCACCGACGTCAAGGATCTGGCCGAGGCGATCGTCGACGTCTGGACGAAGCCCGCCGCGGAAGTGAACGGAAACCGGCTGTGGCTGACCGAGAAGCCGTGAACCCTCCGAAGACCGACGCCCGGCGCCACCACGACCCGGGCGTCCGCGGCTTCGCCAGCGACAACTACGCCGGGGCCCACCCGGAGGTGCTCGCCGCCCTGGCCCTGGCCAACGGCGGGCACCAGGTCGCGTACGGCGAGGACGCTTACACCGAGAATCTCCAGCGGATCGTCCGCAGCCACTTCGGCGCCACGGCGGAGGCCTTCCCGGTCTTCAACGGCACCGGCGCCAACGTGGTGGCGCTCCAGGCGGTCACCGACCGCTGGGGTGCGGTGATCTGCGCCGAGAGCGCGCACATCAACGTCGACGAGGGCGGCGCCCCCGAGCGCATGGGCGGCCTGAAGCTGCTCACCGTGCCCACACCCGACGGCAAGCTCACCCCCGAGCTGATCGACAGACAGGCCTGGGGCTGGGAGGACGAGCACCGCGCGATGCCACAGGTCGTCTCGATCACCCAGAGCACCGAACTCGGCACTCTGTACACACCCGACGAGATCCGCGCCATCTGCGACCACGCGCACGCGCACGGCATGAAGGTGCACCTCGACGGTTCCCGGATATCCAACGCGGCCGCCTCGCTGAACGTGCCGATGCGCACGTTCACCAATGCCGTCGGCGTCGACATCCTCTCGCTGGGCGGGACGAAGAACGGCGCGCTGTTCGGTGAGGCAGTGGTCGTCATCGACCCGGACGCGGTCAGTCACATGAAGCATCTGCGCAAGCTGTCCATGCAGCTCGCCTCCAAGATGCGTTTCGTGTCCGTGCAGTTGGAGGCCCTGCTCGCCAGGGACCTGTGGCTGCGCAACGCCCGCCACGCCAACGAGATGGCCCAGCGGCTGGCCGAGGGCGTCCGTGCCGTGCACGGCGTCGAGATCCTCCACCCGGTGCAGGCCAACGCCGTCTTCGCCCGCCTGCCGCACGAGGTGAGCCTGCGTCTGCAGAAGCGGTTCCGCTTCTACTTCTGGGACGAGGCCGCGGGTGACGTCCGCTGGATGTGCGGCTTCGACACGACCGAGGACGACGTCGACACGTTCGTGGCGGCCCTGAAGGAGGAGATGGCTCGCTAGGCGGACCCGCCGGACGGACCTTCGGCAGCAGGGTCGAATGATGCATAGGTATGCGATCACTTGAAAAGTCATTGACTGTCGAGTGATCGCTTTCCTATGCTCTGCGGGTATGGAGCTGATCCAGAACACCCCCGACCTGTCCGCCTATCTGGCTGCTGACGAGGTGATCGACCATGACCGCCCCGTCGTCCGGGAGGTGGCCGCCCGGCTTGCCGCGAATGCACAGGACTCGTATTCCTATGCGCGGGCAGCGTACGAATTCGTGCGCGACACCATTCCCCACTCCGCCGACAGCGGCGACCTGCGGGTCACCTGGCGAGCCTCCGACGTCCTGGAACAGCGCACCGGCATCTGCTTCGCCAAGGCTCACGCCCTGGCCGCGCTGCTGCGCGCCGAGGACATACCCACGGCGCTCTGCTATCAGCGCCTGGCGCACGACGAAGGCGGTGGCCATGTCGTGCACGGGCTGGTCGCCGTGCGGTTCAACGGCGCCTGGCACCGGCAGGATCCGCGCGGCAACAAACCCGGTGTGGACGCCCACTTCTCCCTCGAGGGTGAGCGGCTGGCCTGGATCCCGGACGTGCAGTCCAGTGAGATGGACTATCCAGTCCTGTATGCTGAACCTCACCCTGTCGTTCTGGGCGCGCTGAAGGCCGCGTCCGACCGGCCGCATCTGTGGAAGACGCTCCCCACCGGACTGTGAGGCACGACGAACCATGACTCTCTCGTTGACCGTTTCCGACGAGGTGCGCACCCTCGCTCCAGGCTTCACGCACGTCGCCGTCGAGGCCCACGGTCTCGTCAACGGACCGAGCACCGACGAGAGTTCGGCGCTTCTCGAGGACGCGGCCCGGCGCCTGGCCGTACGCCTGGACGGCCGGGCCCCGCACGAGGACCCGCACGTGGCCGCCTGGCGCGAGGTCTACACGGCGTTCGGCTCGAAGCCCTCACGCACCCGCAACTCCGCGGAGGCGCTCGCCAAGCGGGCCCTGACGGAGTCGGGACTGCCCCGGATCAACCTGCTCGTCGACCTCTACAACGCGATCAGCGTCGCCCACCTGATTCCGGTCGGCGGCGAGGACCTGGACCGCGTCCAGGGCGGCATGCGGCTCGTACGGGCCACCGGCGACGAGGACTTCGTGACCACGGCGGGCGGCGAGGAGACCGTCGAGCACCCCGACGCCGGAGAGGTCGTGTGGCGCGACGAGGCGGGTGTGACCTGCCGTCGCTGGAACTGGCGCCAGGGCCCGCGCACCCGGCTCACCGAGGAGTCCGTCTCCGCGATCTTCCTGCTGGAGAGCCTGGCGCCGATGCCGGTCGCCGACGTGGTGGCTGCGGGCGCCGAACTCGCCGAACTGCTGGAGAAGTTCAGCCCGGGAGCGCGGATCACCGTCCACGCCCCGGAGTCCGCGGCCTGAGCGCGCCGTCGGCCGTGAGTCTCCGGCCCCGCTCAACGCGCCCGAAGGACGGCTGGTGGCGGGGAGGGGTCGGCCGTGTCGACTCGGCCGCGCCACCGGGGCCGTTTGGGCGTGAGCGAGGCCCGTCCGCCTGCCGTGTCCCGGGGTCCGGCCTACGTCAGCGGGCTTCGGCCTCGCGGACCTGCTCCGGGGTCGGCGCCGTGCCGCCGAGGTGGGCCGGCATCCACCAGGTGTCGTTGGCGTCCTTGGGCCGCACCGGGTAGGCGCGCTGCGCGGCTTCCAGGAGTTCCTGCACGCGCTCACGCAACTGCCGGGTGATCGCGCCCGCGTACTTGTCGCGTGACGCCTCGATCGCCTCGCCCACCCGGATGGTGATCGGGATGTGGCTGCGCTTGAAGTTGCGCGGCTGGCCCTTGGTCCACAGCCGCTGCGTGCCCCACACCGCCATCGGGATCAGGGGGACACCGGCCTCCTGGGCCATGCGCGCGGCACCGGACTTGAAGCTCTTCAGCGTGAACGAGGGCGAGATCGTGGCCTCCGGGAACACCCCGATGATCTCGCCGGCGCGCAGCGATTCCAGCGCGTGGGCGTAGGCCGTCTCGCCCTGTGTGCGGTCCACCGGGATGTGCTTCATTCCGCGCATCAGCGGACCGGAGATCCTGTGCCGGAAGACGGACTCCTTCGCCATGAAGCGAACGAGACGTTTCTGCGGAAGCGCCGCCAACCCGTCGAAGATGAAGTCCAGATAGCTGATGTGGTTACTGACCAGCACGGCTCCGCCCGAGCGCGGGATGTTCTCCGAACCCTTGCAGTCGATCTTGAGGTCCCACGCCTTGAACAACGTGCGGGCGAGACCGACGACGGGACGGTAGACAAGCTCTGCCATGGACGGAGTGGGCCCTTCCTTCTCTGCCGGGGGGAAGCCCCCGGTGAAAAGTTACGCAGCCGTAGGTTTACGGCATCTCGCAGATCGTGCCCCAAGAACGGACGGGGAGCCAGTCCTGTCGCCCCGGAACGGCGAGATTCTTGTCACGTCGGCCCGTGATCCACCTCGGGCTTTTAAGGCGCCTTTACTCCGCGCGTACCGCCAGACGCCGCACGAGCAGGTACATCTCGCAACCCAGGCAGTACCCGAACGCGGCATTGAGGAAGGCGGCAGCGAGTGCGGCCCCCGTGGCGGCGACTCCCAGCCAGTCCGCTCCCAGCGTGAAGCCGGCCAGGCCGACGCCGGCGAAGGCGAGGCCCACCGCCTGCGCGAAGCGCGGCGGT
Source organism: Streptomyces sp. NBC_00289 (assembly GCF_041435115.1). NCBI lineage: Bacteria > Bacillati > Actinomycetota > Actinomycetes > Kitasatosporales > Streptomycetaceae > Streptomyces > Streptomyces sp. NBC_00289. Next base: position 8,693,441 of record NZ_CP108046.1, read on the forward strand.
TCGGGCGACTCGAACTCCGTCGGCCGGCCGAGCCGGGGGCGTACGAGTGTGCGGAACAGCCAACCGTAGGGCGAACGGCCCACTCCACCCGCCGCGCCCAGCGCGAACGCCAGGGTCTGCCAGGCCAGCAGCCAGGCGCTGCCCGTGATCAGCACGACCGCCAGCACCAGGGTCGTCACGGCCGCCCCGAAGCGCGGACCCCTCACGTCGATGTCCATGAATCAAGCATTCCGCATCGGTAACCCTTCATGGAGTCGGGAATCTTTGCAGTCTCGTGAACGCTGGAGCAGCTCATGAGCGGACTTGTCGTGTGCGTGGCTGTGCTCGCCGTGGCGAGCGCCTACGGAGTGCTGCATCGGCGGCGGAGCGGGAGAGTACGGGTGCGCGGGCGTGACGACGGCAAGCGGCTGGGCACGGCCGAGCTCGGCGGGGAACTGGGGGAGCGTGCCACGCTCCTGCAGTTCTCCAGCGCCTTCTGCGCGCCCTGCCGGGCGACCCGGCGGGTCCTCGGCGAGGTGGCCGGCATGGTCCCCGGCGTCTCGCACGTCGAACTCGACGCCGAGGACCACCTCGACCTCGTCCGCGAACTCGGCATCCTCAAGACGCCGACCGTGCTGGTCCTCGACGCCGACGGCCGGATCGTGCGGCGCGCCACCGGGCAGCCGCGCAAGGCCGACGTGATCGCCGCGCTGGGGGAGGCGGTTTGACGACCCGTACGGGAAACGACGGAAGGATCCGTACGCGAAGCGTCGGGAGTGTCCTCCCGCGAAGCGTCGTAAGTGTCCTTACGGGAAACGGTGGACGGGCCCGTACGGGGTCCGGCGGGGACGTCGGTACCGGGTTCGGCGGACGGGCCGGTACCGGGTCCGGCGGGCGGGTGTGTGCCCGAAGCGGCGGACGGGGCCGGGGTGGCGGCGGTTTGCGGGCAGGTGGGCGGACGGTGAGGCACCTCCCATATGCCGGAACGTACTTGACTGCGCGCGCCACCTATCGTCAGCCTGACCGTATGCCTTCTGATCTCCTTCTTGTCGGACGGGTCCACGTCGACCTCGCCCGTACCGCGAGCGCGCGCTGTCCGGGCTTTTGAGCAGCCACGGACCAGCTCGTCACCTCCCGCAGAAGGACACGTCCATGACGGCCACGCCCGACCTCCGCACACCGCAGCTCGCTTCTCCCGACCTGTTGCGCTCCGTCTTCCGGCGGCACGCGGCGGGAGTCGCCGTGATCACGGCCGCAGGCGACACCGGCCCGGTCGGCTTCACCGCCACCTCTCTCACCTCCGTCTCCGCCGAGCCCCCGCTGCTCTCCTTCGGCATCAGCACCGGCGCCTCGAGCTGGCCGGCCATCGCCGACGCCGACCATGTGGGCGTCCACATACTCGGCGAGCACCAGCAGGACCTGGCCGGCGTCTTCGCCCGCAGCGGCGCGGACCGCTTCGGCGCGCCCACCGCCTGGCGTGAGGGCCCGAAAGGCGTACCCGTCCTCGACGACGTGCTCGCGTGGCTGGTGTGCCGGGTGGTGGGGCGCGTTCCGGCCGGGAATCACCGCATAGTCCTGGCCGAGGTCGTGCTGGGCGATCCCGCGGGCCCGGGCCGCCCGCTCCTCTATCACCAGGGACGGTTCAACGGCCTGCGCGACTGACCGGCCGTCTGCCGCGTGAGCGATCTCCCTCTGCGAAGCCGTCGAGTTCCGATTACGCTGCGTTGCACAGGTCACAGTTCAAAGCGCTTGCTTAGCGGGAAAGAACTAGGTGTACTGACGAGTAATATTCCGGTCGGAGCGCAGGCCGCCCCGACCGGGATCGGCCGCTTGGGGCGCCTATGCTGCCTGCAAGTAGGCAGCCGAAAAATGACGATGCAGTAGGAGAGCCGGCGTGAGCTTGAGGATCGTTGTCACTGTGAAGTACGTGCCCGACGCCACCGGCGACCGGCACTTCGCCGATGACCTGACCGTCGACCGTGACGACGTCGACGGTCTGCTCTCCGAACTGGACGAGTACGCGGTCGAGCAGGCACTGCAGATCTCGGAGAACTCCGACGACGACGTGGAGATCACCGTCCTGACGGTGGGCCCGGAGGACGCCAAGGACGCGCTGCGCAAGGCGCTGTCCATGGGTGCGGACAAGGCGATCCACGTCGAGGACGACGATCTGCACGGCACCGACGCGATCGGCACGTCGCTCGTGCTGGCGAAGGCGATCGAGAAGGCCGGCTACGACCTGGTGATCTCCGGCATGGCCTCCACCGACGGCACGATGGGCGTCGTTCCCGCGCTGCTGGCGGAGCGCCTGGGCGTCCCGCAGGTGACGCTGCTGTCCGAGGTCTCGGTCGAGGACGGCACGGTCAAGGGCCGCCGCGACGGCGACAGCGCCTCCGAGCAGCTGGAGGCCTCGCTGCCGGCCGTCGTGTCGGTCACCGACCAGTCGGGTGAGGCCCGCTACCCGTCCTTCAAGGGCATCATGGCGGCCAAGAAGAAGCCGGTGGAGTCCTGGGACCTGTCCGACCTCGAGCTCGAGGCGGAGGAGGTCGGCTTGGAGGGTGCCTGGACCTCGGTCGACGCCGCGGCCCAGCGTCCGGCCCGCACGGCCGGCACGATCGTCAAGGACGAGGGCGAGGGCGGCAAGCAGCTCGCCGAGTTCCTCGCGGGCCAGAAGTTCATCTGAGACCCGATCCGCTCACCGCCCCCCCAGACTTCGCAACACGCAGGAGACCCTTCTCATGGCTGAAGTTCTCGTCTACGTCGACCACGTGGACGGCGCCGTCCGCAAGCCCACGCTCGAGCTGCTGACGCTCGCCCGCCGTATCGGCGAGCCGGTCGCCGTCGCCCTCGGCAACGGCGCCGCCGACACCGCCGCCACCCTCGCCGAGCACGGCGCGGTCAAGGTCCTCACCCACGAGGCGTCCGAGTACGCCGACTACCTCGTCGTACCGAAGGTGGACGCCCTCCAGGCGGCCGTCGAGGCCGTCTCCCCGGCCGCCGTGCTCGTCCCCTCCTCCGCGGAGGGCAAGGAGGTCGCCGCACGGCTGGCGCTGCGCATCGGCTCCGGCATCATCACCGACGCCGTCGACCTCGAGGCCGGCGACCAGGGCCCGGTGGCCACCCAGTCGGTGTTCGCCGCCTCCTTCACCACCAAGACCCGGGTCGCCAAGGGCACCCCGGTCATCACGGTCAAGCCCAACAGCGCCGCCGTCGAGGCCGCCCCGGCCGCCGGCGCCGTCGAGGCCCTGTCGGTGTCCTTCTCCGCGCAGGCCACCGGCACCAAGGTCACCGGCCGTACGCCGCGTGAGTCGACCGGGCGCCCGGAGCTGACCGAGGCCGCGATCGTGGTCTCCGGCGGCCGTGGCGTCAACGGTGCCGAGAACTTCGCGATCATCGAGGCCCTCGCCGACTCCCTCGGCGCGGCCGTCGGCGCCTCGCGTGCCGCGGTGGACGCGGGCTGGTACCCGCACACCAACCAGGTCGGCCAGACCGGCAAGGCCGTCTCCCCGCAGCTGTACATCGCCAACGGCATCTCCGGCGCCATCCAGCACCGCGCCGGTATGCAGACCTCCAAGACGATCGTGGCCGTCAACAAGGACGCCGAGGCCCCGATCTTCGACCTGGTCGACTACGGCGTGGTCGGCGACCTCTTCGACGTCGTCCCGCAGCTCACCGAGGAGGTCAAGACCCGCAAGGGCTGATCACCGCACCGCCGTACGAGGCCCCCGCGACCGCCACGGTCACGGGGGCCTCGCGCGTTCAGCGCAGGGTGAGGGAGGCCTGCACGGGCAGGTGGTCGCTCGGGAACTGCCCGTCCCGCGAGAAGGTGTTCACCCGCGCGCGCCGCACCGTCACGCCGGGTGTGGCCAGAATCCAGTCGATGCGGTCCCCTCCGGGGACGAGCGGCCGGTAGCCGTGGAACGTCCCGTACGGCGCACCGCGTTCGGCCGCCGCGTCCCAGGTGTCGACCAGTCCGGTGCCCAGCATCGCGTCGTAGACGGCACTGCCGTGGGCGGGAGCGTTGAAGTCGCCGGTCGTCAGCAGCGGCAGGTCCGGGTCGAGTCCCGCCATCCGCCGGGCGATCAGCGGTACCGAGCGCAGGCGGGCGTCCTGGTTGCCGCTGTCCAGATGGGTGTTGAGGAGGTAGAACTCCCGCTCCCCGTCCCGCAGATCGCGGAAGCGCACCCAGGTGACCATGCGGATGGTGGAGCCTCCCCAGGTGTTCGAGCCGACCACTTCGGGGGTGTCGGAGAGCCAGAAGTGGTCGTACTCGGCGGGGGCGAGGCGGCGGGTGTCGTAGAAGACGGCCATGAACTCGTCGCGGCTGCCGCCCGCGCGGCCGGTGCCGATCCAGTCGTAGCGCGCTCCGAGGTCGAAGTCGATGTCGCGCAGTTGCTGGTAGAGGCCCTCCTGGGTGCCGATGACCGTGGGGGCCTCGCGACGCAGGAGTTCGCGCATCACCGGGCGGCGGGCGGCCCAGCTGTTGGGTCCGGTGGTGCCGGCGAAGCGGAGGTTGAAGCTCATCACCTCCAGCCGCCGGCCCCTCCCGCGAAGGACGGAGGCGGACGCGGTGGTGAACAGGGGCAGGGTCACGGCCGCCACCCCCGCCGTCCGCAGGCCCGCCCGACGGGTCACTCCGTTCACGTCCGACACGCGATCCCCTCCCTCGCGAGCCAGGATGACGGCTGAGCCCTGTCGTGCGGAAGGAGGCGTAGGGGAAGGAGTGTCAGGGTGGACCAGGCTGTGGGACGGGTGTTGACCGGCGGGAAGGTCCACGGATAGCTTCGTTCTACGGATTGTTGATTCCGCACAGCGGAAAACTGGAGGGTGTTGGGATGGGTCAGGGCCAGCAGGAGAAGGTCGCGACGAGCCTCGCGGGCGCGGTGAGCGAGGAGATCAGCGCCTCCCTCGCGCCGGTCGACGCCGAGCTCGACCGCCGCTACCCGGGAGACCCCGGCACCCGCCAGCCCGTCCACACCGTCTACGTCCCCGGCGACGTCTTCGCCGCCGACACCGTGCGGTCCTGGGGCGACCGGGCCCTCGACGCGCTCGACCGACACGCCCCCGACGCGGCCTCCTTCGCCGCGGTCCTCGGTCTGTCGGACGAACTCGCCGGGCCGGTGTACGACCGCGTCCGCGTGAAGCTGGAGCGCGAGCCGATCGAGGACCTGCGCGTCGACTTCGAGGACGGCTACGGCAACCGCTCCGACGCCGAGGAGGACGAGGCCGCGGCCCGGGCGGCCCGGCTGATCGCCGAGGCGTACGAGAACGGCACGGCGGCCCCGTACATGGGCATCCGCATGAAGTGCATGGAGGCCCCCGTGCGCGACCGGGGCATCCGCACCCTCGACATCTTCCTCACCGGTCTGACGGAGGCCGGCGGCCTGCCCGGGGGTCTGGTCCTGACGCTGCCGAAGGTGACGTACGCCGAGCAGGTCACCGCCATGGTGCGGCTCTTGGAGGCCTTCGAGAAGGCGCGCGGGCTGGAGCCCGGCCGGATCGGCTTCGAGATCCAGATCGAGACCAGTCAGTCCATCCTCGCCACCGACGGCACCGCCACCGTCGCCCGCATGATCCAGGCCGCCGAGGGCCGCGCCACCAGCCTGCACTACGGCACCTTCGACTACAGCGCCTGCCTGGGCGTCTCCGCCGCCCACCAGGCCAGTGACCACCCGGCCGCCGACCACGCCAAGGCGATCATGCAGGTCGCGGCGGCGGGCACCGGGGTACGCGTCTCGGACGGGTCGACCAACGTCCTGCCGGTCGGTCCCACGGAGAAGGTCCACGACGCCTGGCGCCTGCACTACGGCCTGACCCGCCGCGCCCTGGCCCGGGCTTACTACCAGGGCTGGGACATGCACCCCGGGCACATCCCCACCCGCTACGCGGCCGTGTTCGCCTTCTACCGCGAGGGCTTCGCCGAGGCCGCCGCCCGCCTGTCCCGCTACGCCAACCGGACCGCCGGCGACGTCATGGACGAGCCCGCCACCGCCAAGGCCCTCAGCGGCTATCTGTTGCGCGGCCTGGACTGCGGCGCCCTCGACATCGCCGAGGTGGCCCGCCTGGCCGGCCTGACCCGCGCCGACCTGGAGGCCTTCGCGTCACCGAGGCGCGCGGACCTGACCGGGTCGGCGATCAGCCCCTCCGGCGTCTGAGGATCGGGTGCGGGGGCGGAGCCCCTGAGGACGGGGCGGACCGGGTACGGGCGGCGGGGCGAGAGAACGCGCCATCCCCGCCGGGCCCCGCCCGTCCCCTCGGTGAGGTCCGATGCGGTGCGATGCGGTTCTGTGCGATCCGGTCCGGCTCAGTGCGGTTCGGTGCGGTGCGGTTCGCCAGCGTCCGAAGGGGATGGAGTGCGGCTGTTCCCACCTGCCGCTCCGCGGCACGAATGCGACCGGGGACGGCGAGGGCCCGGCCGACGCCGCACGGGTCAGGGCGAGGACGGCGACGAGGACGCGCCCGGTCCCGGACTCTCGCCGTGCCGACCCGTCAGGTAGCTCTCCAGGCCGGACGCCGTCACCCGTTTCTCGTCGGCGAACAGCCGGGTACCGCGTTCGCACAGGCGGTGATCGGCGCGGGCCCGGGCGCAGAACTCCTCGGGCGTGACACCGAACAGCTCCCGCCACCGCGCGGATCCCGCGAGGAGTTCGGAGAGCAGCTCCCGCTGGCCCGGGTGGGCGCGCGGGGCGCCGCTGCCGTCGCGCAGGACACCGTGGCGGTTGACGTACGCGTACCCGCCCGGGAGCGTCACGCCGTCCGCCACCTCGATCCGCACCTCGGGCGCCGACAGCCAGGCCCGGCGGAAGTTGCCTTTGGGCAGCGGCACGCCCTCGCTCGCGTCGACCACCCTGAGCTGCTCTTCGTCGAGCCAGATGACGAACAACTCCCGTACGGCAGCGGGCGCGTGGAACGGCGACGCCGACACATAGCCGAGCCGGCTCACATGGGCGGAGACGCCCACGCCGATGCCCGTCACCCGGGACCGCACCATGGGGATGGGCGAGGTGATCCCGAACTCGGCCATCTTGTCCCGGAGTTGACCGGGGTTGGCGTTGGAGCCGACAGCGAGGACCGGGCTGCGACCCTCGTGCACGGGGCGGTCCAGCGGCAGTAGTCGGTCCCCGTGCAGAACCCCCGACTCCCGCGGCCAGGCTCCCGGATAGAGCAGCGGATGGTCGCGCGGGGCCTCGGCCAGGCCCAGCGTCTCGAGGGTGCGGCCGGTCACGGGCGGCTCACTCGGCCGGGGGCAGCTCGCCCGAGCCGCGGGTGATCAGGCGGGTGGGCAGCTCGATCCGCTCGGGGGCGAGCAGGGTGCCGTCCAGTTGCCGGAAGAGGCGCTCGGCCGCGGTCCGGCCGATGGCCGCCGCGTCCTGGGCGACGACGGTGACGCCCGGTCGCAGCAGATCGGCCAGCTCGATGTCGTCGAAGCCGACGAGGGCGACACTCCGGTCCTGCTCGGCGATGACGCGGATCACGGTGACCGTCACCCGGTTGTTGCCGGAGAAGACCGCCGTGACGGGCGAGGGGCCGGACAGCATCTCCTCGGCCGCCGCGCGCACCCGCTCGGGGTCGGTGACGCCGAGCGACATCCAGGCGTCCTCCACGGGTATGCCCGCGTCCTCCATGGCCGCCCGGTAGCCGCGCAGCCGCTCGGCGGCCGTGTGGATGCGGGGCATGTCACCGATGAAGCCGATCCGGCGGTGTCCGTGGGCGATGAGATGGGCGACCCCGTCGCGGGCGCCGCCGAAGTTGTCCGACAGTACGACGTCGGCGTCGATCTTTCCCGCCGGACGGTCGACGAACACCGTCGCCACACCCGCCTTGAGCTCCGGCTCGAGGTACCGGTGGTCGTCGCCGGCCGGGATCACGACCAGCCCGTCCACCCGCCGGGCGCACAGGGCCAGCACCAGTTCCTGCTCGCGCTCCGGGTCCTCCGCGCTGGAGCCGTTGATCAGCAGGGCGCCGTGGGCGCGGGCCACCTCCTCGACCGCGCGGCTGAGCGGGCCGTAGAAGGGGTCCGCGAGGTCTTCCAGGACCAGGCCGATGCTCGCGGTACTGCCCTTGCGCAGCACCCGGGCGCTGTCGTTGCGGCGGAAGCCCAGCGCCTCGATGGCGTCCTGGACCCGCCGCTCCGTCTCCGGGGTGACGCCCGGCTCGGCGTTGACCACACGCGAGACCGTCTTCAGCCCGACACCCGCACGAGCCGCCACGTCCTTCATCGTCGGACGGGTGCCGTAGCGGTTTCCGGGGAGGCGGTCGGCTCGGCGGTGGGTCTCGGGCACGGTGCGGCGTCCTGTCCTGTCGTCCACGGGGATGCGTCGGTCCATGATTTATATGAAGATGTGGCGTCGAGCATAGAGCCTGGACAACGTTGTCAGATGCGCGAGACACTGTCCACCGCAATCTCCGGCCCGCGCCCCCCACTGCGACCGGCCACCCTTTTTCTCATGGCTGACGGGGAGATCCGACACTGATGCACACCGACCTAGTGGCCGCGCTCGACATCGGCGGCACCAAGATCGCCGGAGGCCTGGTCGACGGCCACGGCAGGATCCTGGTCCGCGCGCAGCGCGCCACGCCCGCACAGCAGGACGGCGAGACCGTGATGCGGGCCGTCGAGGAGGTGCTCGGCGAGCTGACCGCCGCTCCGCTGTGGGGGAGCGCCACAGCCGTCGGTATCGGCAGCGCCGGCCCGGTGGACGCCTCCGCGGGCACGGTCAGCCCGGTGAACGTGCCGGGCTGGCGTGACTTTCCCCTGGTCCGGCGGGTCCGGGAGGCGGCCGGTGGACTGCCCGTCGAGCTGATCGGTGACGGCGTGGCCATCACGGCCGCCGAACACTGGCAGGGTGCGGCCCGCGGCCACGACAACGCCCTGTGCATGGTGGTCTCGACGGGCGTCGGTGGCGGCCTGGTCCTGAACGGGCAGCTCCACCCGGGCCCGACCGGCAACGCGGGCCACATCGGCCACATCAGCGTCGAACTCGACGGCGACCTGTGCCCGTGCGGCTCGCGCGGCTGCGTGGAGCGCATCGCGAGCGGCCCGAACATCGCCCGGCGAGCGATCGAGGGCGGCTGGCTGCCCGGCCCGGACGGCGACACCTCCGCCGTGGCGGTGGCGGCCGCGGCGCGCGCCGGCGACCCGGTGGCCATCGCCTCCTTCGAGCGCGCCGCGCGGGCCCTGGCCGCCGGTATCGCCGCCACCGCCACCCTCGTCGAGATCGACATCGCCGTCATCGGCGGGGGCGTGGGCAAGGCGGGTGACGTCCTGTTCGCGCCGCTGCGGAAGGCGCTGGCCGACTACGCCACGCTGTCCTTCGTCCAGCGGCTGACGGTGACGCCCGCCCAGATGGGCACGGACGCGGGGCTGGTGGGAGCGGCCGCGGCCGCGCTCGTCGGGCGCGAGACCGCGGCCGCGGTCTGAGCCGGGACGCGGCAGGAACGTTCACTCGTGCGCTGTGCGCTGTGCGCTGTGCGCGGTCTCGGGGGCTGAGCGGCTCAGCCGTGCGTCCGCGGTGGGCTTTCGTGGCCTCCGGGGCTCCGGGGCTCCGGGGCTCCGGGGCTCCGGGGCTCGGGGGCTCGGGGACTGGCTCGGCGGCTGGGCAGCTCAGGCGTGCGTCCGCGGTGGCTTTCGCGGTTTCCGGAGCGCGGGGTCGACGCTGGGCGGCTCAGCCGTGCGTCCGCCGTGCGTGGCCTCCGGGGCTCAGGGGCCGGCCCCGGAGGCTGACGGTGTGCTCAGCAGCTCAGGCGTGCGTTCGCCCAGTCCGCGTGGTCCGAGTCGATGCCGTCGCCGCCGTCGGTGACGACGAGCCGGACCACCCGGGCGCCGGTCACGTCCGCGGTGACCGGCTGGGCGGGCATCGCGCCCGTGAGGACACCGGTCGCGGTGGCCTTGGTGTCGTCGGCCCAGACTTCGAAGGCGACGCTTCCGGCGGCGCCCTTCTCGTCGTCGACGCCGACGTCCGCGGTCACCGTCTCGCAGGCCGCGCCGGTGTAGAACTCGACGGTGCTCTCCGCGTGGACACCGAGCCCCTCGGCGTACACCACGCCACCGAGGGTGAGGGGGCGGCCGTCGCCCGCGGCCTGCTCCCCGTTGCTGGTGTCGCGCTCGACCGGTCCCCACCCGTTGGTGGCCGACAGCCACGGAAGGTCTCCGAAGCCACTCGTGCCCGGCGGAGGCGACAGCACCACGTTCGCTGTGAGCGGCAGCACGCTGTCGACGCGGACACCGGCCGGTGACCGGTGACTCGCCGCGAGTGTGAGGTCGTACGACCCGGTCGGCGTCCCCGGCGGAGCGGTGAGCGACCATCTGGTGCGCAGCGAGCGGCCCGTCGGCAGCGAGGCGGCCGTGGTCGGCGAGGCGGCTTTGACGGTCCAGCCCTCGGGCCCGGTCAGTCTGACCCTGACCCGCTCGGCGGGCGTACGTCCCAGGTCGGTGAGCGTGCTCGTCAGCGTGGCCGGCGTGCCCGCCTCGACCAACGGGTCGGCGTCGAGGCCGAGTTCGACGGCGGGCGGATACTTGGCCCACGCGCGGTCTGCTGCGACCCGCACGAGGACCGTGCCGTGTGCCGGGACGGTCGCCGAGACGGTGCCCGCCGTGTTGGAGCTCCGGTGCTGCCAGAGGTCGCGCTGGGTGTAGGCGCGGGCCGCGGGGAGTCCGACGGCCCCGGCGGTCGTGGCGATGCGCCGGGCGCGCCCGGACTCGTTGAAGAGGGCCACCGCGCGGCTGCCGTCGGCCATTTCCTTGGCGACGACCCAGCGGCCGCCCTCGGAGGACACGACCGTGCCCTGTCTGCCCAGAGGATCCTGGTCGACGGCGATGACCTCCCTGTTGCCGAGGATGTCGTAGGTCGCGTCGGACGCCTTGCGCAGATCCGTTCCGATGAGCAGCGGGGCGGCCATCACCGACCACAGGGAGAAGTGCGAGCGGTACTCGGTGTCCGTCATGCCGCCGTTGCCGACCTCCAGCATGTCGGGGTCGTTCCAGTGCCCGGGACCGGCGTGCGCCGCGAGCGGCAGGTTCTGCTTCAGGAGGGAGAGCATCGAGCCCCAGCTGTCGCTGATGTCACCGGTGGTGCGCCACAGGTGGCCCACGTCCGCCGCCCATTCCCAGGGTTTGTTCTCGCCCCATTCGCAGATGCTGTAGACGATGGGCCTGCCGGTGGCCTTCAGGGCGTCCCGCATGGTGGTGTAGCGCGCCTTCGCGTCCACGCCCTGGTTGTTGCAGTTGTCGTACTTGAGGTAGTCGACACCCCAGTCGGCGAACTGCCGGGCGTCGCTGTACTCGTGGCCGAGCGCGCCGGGGAACCCGGCGCTGTTGCAGGTCTTGCTGCCGGCGCTGGTGTAGATGCCGAGCTTGAGTCCCCGATCGTGCACGTAGTCCGCGACAGCCCTGATCCCGTTCGGGAAGCGGGCCGGGTCCGGTACGAGCCGGCCGTCCGCGTCGCGTGAGGGCAGGGCCCAGCAGTCGTCGAGGTTGACGTACTGGTACCCGGCGGCCTTGAGGCCTTTGGTGACGAAGATGTCCGCGATCGCCTTGACCATCGACTCGTCGAAGTCCGCGCGGCAGTGCGTGGAGTTCCAGTTGTTGAAACCCATGGGGGGAGTGAGGGCGAGTCCGTCGTCCAGGGCGGGCGCCGTGGGGGCTGCGGCGGGTGGTGCCGCGACAGCCGGGGCGGCGAGCCCGGCCGTGCACAGCAGCCCCGCGGTGAGCGCTCCGGCGACTCTTCGGAGAGAGGTGCGGGTGGGAAGGTGACGCATCGTTACGTTCCTCCATCCTCGCGACAGATGGGATGTCTGCATGCTCGCGCCAATCGTGCGCGCTTACGGTAGGCCGTGTTGGTCTCTGGTGGAAGAGGAGCGGTAGCGGTTGTTCCGTCTCCTGTGGGAGTCCTTGTTCGTGGGCGCAAAGAGGACAGGGAAGGTGATCTGCGTGTTTGTTTGTGTGCGGTGCCGACCTGGGTGGTGCGCGGTGCGGAACACGGCTGAAGCACCTTTTTGAACACGTTCAACTTTTTGCGATAGGCTTCCCTGGACGAAGGGGGAGCCAGATGAAGTACGTGATTCCCGGCGGGACGGGACAGGTGGGCACGATCCTGAAGCGCGCGCTGACAGCCGCGGGTCACGAGGTGGTGGTGCTGACCAGACGGCCGGTGCGCGAGGGGGAGGTCCACTGGGACGGCGAGAGCCTGGGTCGCTGGGCCCGGGAGATCGACGGCAGCGACATCGTGGTCAACCTGGCCGGACGCAGCGTCAGTTGTCGCTACGGTCCGGCGAACCTGCGCGCCATGATGGACTCGCGGGTGAACTCCGCCCGGGTCGTGGGCGAGGCGATCGCCGCCGCCGCGCACCCTCCGCGCGTCTGGTTCCAGATGAGCACCGCCACCGTCTACGCCCACCGCTTCGACGCCGCCAACGACGAGGCGACCGGGGTGATCGGCGGCGGCGAGGCCGGCGTCCCGGACTACTGGGGCTACAGCGTCGAGATCGCCAAGGCCTGGGAGCGGGCCCAGGAGCGGGCCGACACCCCGCACACCCGCAAGGTCGCCCTGCGTTCGGCCATGGTGATGAGCCCCGACCGCGGTGGCGTCTTCGACGTCCTGTCACGGCTGGCGCGGCTCGGCCTGGGCGGCCCGGTCGCGGGCGGCGCGCAGTACGTGTCCTGGATCCACGCAGACGATCTCGTCCGCGCGGTCGAGTTCCTGACCGACCGCGACGATCTCGCCGGACCGGTCAATCTCGCCGCCCCCGCGCCCCTGCCCCAGCGCGCGTTCATGCGGGCCCTGCGCACCGCGTGGGGTGTCCCGGTGGGCCTGCCCGCCACGAAGTGGATGGCCGAGATCGGCGCCTTCGTGCTGCGCTCGGACACCGAGCTCCTGCTCAAGAGCCGCCGTGTCGTACCCGGCCGCCTGCTTGACGCGAACTTCGCCTTCGGTCACGCGCGGTGGCCGGAGGCTGCTGCCGACCTCGTGGGGCGGGTGCGGGGCTCCGTCGGCGGCCCGGGCGTGACCACCGCGCCGTTTCCCAGTTGAACCGGCCATGAAGAAGCGCAGCATGCTCGCCATCGCCTCCCTCGCCACCGGCTTCGTCGTCGCGGCGCTCACCCCGTCCCACGCCGTGGGGGACGACCTGGGTGACCTCGACGTGGGCGACACCATCAGCACCCCCGACCACACCGCCGCCGGCGACAGCCTGGCCGTCGACGAGAACGCCCTCGGCCGGAACGGCTGACGGACGCGGCGGCAGGACCGTGGCGCCGGTACCCCCGGAAGGGGGGTCGGCGCCACAGTTGTGCGCCCTCAACTGGGGCTGGTTTCCGTGGCAGGGTGGAGCGGGCAAGCCACAGGGGGCCAACAGAAGAGGGGGAACCGTGATCGTCTGGATCAACGGTGCGTTCGGTGCGGGGAAGACGACCACCGCACGGGAACTGATCGACCTGATCCCGAACAGCACGCTCTTCGACCCCGAGGTCATCGGCGCGGCGCTCACGCACATGCTGCCGCCCAAACGCCTCACCGAGGTCGGTGACTTCCAGGACCTGCCGATCTGGCGGCGTCTCGTGATCGACACGGCGGCCGCGCTGCTCGCCGAGCTAGGGGGAACCCTGGTGGTTCCCATGACCCTGCTGCGCCAGGAGTACCGCGACGAGATCTTCGGCGGCCTGGCCGCGCGCCGGATCACGGTCCGCCATGTGCTCCTCGCCCCGGCGGAAACGATCCTGCGGGAGCGAATAGCCGACCGGGAGATCCCGCCGGACCTGCCCGACGGCGAGATACGCGTCCGGCAGTGGTCGTACGACCACATCGAGCCCTACCGCGCCGCCCTGGCCACCTGGCTCACCGCCGACGCCCATCTCGTCGACAACGGCGCGCTGACCCCGTACGAGACCGCTGCCCGGGTCGCCGAGGCCGTCAGCGCCGGTGCCGTGCCCGTCTGCGACATCGTGCAGACCCCGGAACCCACCGCGGAGACACTCGCCGCCGGAGTGCTCCTGTTCGACGAGCAGGACCGGGTGCTGCTCGTCGACCCCACTTACAAGGCCGGCTGGGAGTTCCCCGGTGGCGTCGTCGAACCCGGCGAGGCCCCCGCCCGCGCCGGCATGCGCGAGGTCGCCGAGGAGACCGGCATCCGGCTGGCCGACGTACCCCGGCTGCTCGTCGTCGACTGGGAGGCCCCCGCACCTCCCGGCTTCGGCGGCCTGAGACTCCTCTTCGACGGCGGCCGGCTCGACGCCGCCACGGCCGGCCGACTCCTGCTGCCCGGACCGGAACTGCGCGGCTGGCGCTTCGTCGGTGAGCAGGAGGCCGCGGAGCTGCTGCCGCCCGTCCGCTACGAACGGCTGCGCTGGGCACTGCGGGCGCGGGAGCGCGGCGCGGCGCTGTACCTGGAGGCGGGAGTCCCGGTCGGCTGACGCCGCTCACCAGGTGTGCCCGGCCGGGCGAGCCGCTGCCGCAGTGTCTCGACGCCGGCCCGGCCCGCGCCGCTGACCGCCTGATAGGAAGAGACGACCAGTTCACGCAGCCCGAACTCGGCGTGCGGCGCGCCGAGGCCTGCCCGGCATCGGTCCCCACGCGTGTGGGGCCGGCGGCGCGTTCGTGCTCCTTCACGGAAGCGGCCCGGCCCCGCAGGGGAGCGAGGGCTGCGAGGAGCTCGGCGGCACCGTGACGGTCGAGAGCGTCGAGTGGCAGAGGGGCAGGACGGGCTGCGCGTGCGGTCCAGCTCCACAAGGGAGCGAGGGCTACGAGGGCGCGGACGGCACGGTCACCCCGGTCATGGACGGAGACCTGGCCCCTCTGCCTCTCCGTCGGCGACGGCGACGGCGACGGCGTTCGAGATCGTGACGTCGCGCAACACCAGAACGGGCTGCGCACGGCCGAAAAGGGCCCTCGTCGGGTGACGAGGGCCCTCGCCCGTCCCCCAGTGCGGGTTCGGGTGAGGGGCCCTTCGCCGTCGGGGGTGCGAGTGCCGGGCTCAGCCGGTCGCGTAGTTGCTCAGGAACAGCGCCTCGGCGACCGACAGCCGCTCCAGTTCCTCCGGGGACACGCTCTCGTCGACCGCGTGGATCTGGGCCTCCGGCTCACTGAGGCCGATGAGCAGGATCTCCGCGCGCGGGTAGAGCGCGGCGAGGGTGTTGCACAGCGGGATGGACCCGCCCTGGCCGGCGTACTGCATCTCCCGGCCCGGGTACGCCACCGCCATCGCCTCCGCCATCGCGGCGTACGCCGGGCTGGTGGTGTCGGCGCTGAACGCCTGCCCCTGGCCGATCTGTTCGGTCCGCACCCGGGCGCCCCACGGAGTGTGCGCCTCCAGGTGGGCCTGGAGCAGCTTGGTGGCCTCGACCGCGTCCACACCCGGCGGCACCCGCAGGCTGACCAGCGCGCGGGCGCCGGCCTGTACGGACGGCGTGGCGCCGACGACCGGCGGGCAGTCGATGCCCAGGACGGTGACCGCGGGACGCGCCCAGATGCGGTCGGCGACCGTACCCGAGCCGATCAGTTCGACGCCGTCCAGCACCTTGGCGTCCTCGCGGAACTGCTCCTCCTCGTACTGCAGCCCCTCCCACCGGGTCGCGGGGGTGAGGCCGTCCACGGTCGTCGAACCGTCCTCGGCGCGCAGCGAGTCCAGTACGCGGATCAGCGCGCCGAGGGCGTCGGGCGCGGCGCCGCCGAACTGGCCCGAGTGCAGGTTCCCCTCGAGCGTGTCGACCTGCACGCGGACGAGGGTCATCCCGCGCAGCGTGGCGGTGACCGTGGGCAGCCCGACGCGGAAGTTGCCCGCGTCGCCGATGACGACGGTGTCGGCCTCGAGGAGGTCGGGGTGCTCCTCGGCGTACCGCTCCAGTCCGCCCGTGCCCTGCTCCTCCGAGCCCTCGACGATCACCTTCACGTGGACCGGCACCCCGCCGTTGGCCCTGAGGGCGCGCAGGGCCAGCAGGTGCATGATCACGCCGCCCTTGCAGTCGGCGGCCCCGCGCCCGTACCAGCGGCCGTCGCGCTCGGTCAGCTCGAACGGCGGGGAGGCCCAGGCGGCCTCGTCCAGGGGCGGCTGCACGTCGTAGTGCGCGTAGAGCAGGACGGTCTTCGCGCCCTGCGGTCCGGGCAGATGGCCGTACACGGACTGCGTGCCGTCAGGCGTGTCGAGGAGGGCGACATCCTGGAACCCCTCGGCGGTCAGCGCGTCGGCGACCCACCGCGCGGCCCCCTCGCTCTCGCTTCTGGGGAACTGGTCGAAGTCCGCCACCGACCTGAACGCCACGAGCTCGGCGAGTTCCGCCCTCGCTCCGGGCATCAGTGAGGCGACGGTCTCGGCGACCGGATGCGACGACATGGGCACGCTCCTTGTGGGTGCGACGTTGTACTGGTGAGTGCTGCAGATCCTCCCACAGCGGTCTGCGGCGACACCCGCCGTAGGATGCGGGAGACAGGTGCGGCAGCGGCTTGATCGGGAGCAGTAGACCATCGTGAGCAGCGAGAACTCTTCGGCGGACGACTCTTCGGCGGACGACGTCCAGCAGGTGTGGGATGTCGTCGTGGTGGGCGCGGGACCCGCGGGCGCCTCCGCCGCCTATGCGGCGGCGGTCGCGGGGCGGCGCGTACTGCTGCTCGAGAAAGCGGAGTTGCCCCGGTACAAGACGTGTGGAGGCGGCATCATCGGGCCGTCGCGCGACTGTCTGCCGCCCGGCTTCGAGCTGCCGCTGCGGGACCGGGTGCATGCGGTGACGTTCTCCAACAACGGCCGCTTCACCCGCACGCGCCGTTCCCGGCAGATGCTGTTCGGGCTGATCAACCGTCCCGAGTTCGACCAGCAGCTGGTCGAACACGCGCAGAAGGCGGGCGCCGAACTGCGCACGGGCGTCACCGTGTCGCGGGTCGAGCAGCACGGCTCGGCGGTCCCGGACCGGCGCTCGGTGGCCGTCGTGCTGCAGGGCGGCGAGACGCTGCTCGCACGGGCGGTCGTGGGCGCCGACGGCAGTGCCAGCCGGATAGGAGCACATGTCGGGGTGAAGCTCGACCAGGTGGATCTCGGGCTGGAAGCGGAGATCCCGGTGCCGGAGACGGTCGCCGAGGACTGGCAGGGCCGGGTGCTCATCGACTGGGGCCCGATGCCCGGCAGTTACGGCTGGGTCTTCCCCAAGGGCGACACGCTGACGGTCGGTGTGATCTCGGCACGCGGTGAGGGCGCCGCGACCAAGCGGTATCTGGAGGACTTCGTCGCCCGGCTCGGGCTCGCCGGCTTCGAGCCCAGCATCTCCTCCGGTCACCTGACCCGCTGCCGTGCCGACGACTCGCCGCTGTCGCGCGGCCGGGTGCTGGTGTGCGGGGACGCGGCGGGACTCCTGGAGCCGTGGACCCGGGAGGGAATCTCGTTCGCGCTGCGCTCGGGGCGGCTCGCGGGGGAGTGGGCGGTGCGGATCGCCGAGGCCCACGACGCGGTGGACGCCCGGCGCCAGGCCCTCAACTACGCCTTCGCCATCAAGGCGGGGCTCGGCGTGGAGATGAGCGTCGGCAAGACCATGCTGGCGGCGTTCGAACGCCGTCCCGGTCTGTTCCACGCGGCACTCACCGGCTTCCGCCCGGCCTGGAACGCGTTCAGGGACATCACGCGGGGCTCGACGACGCTCGGCGAGCTCGTCCGCACCCATCCGATGGCGCAGCGCGCGCTGATGGCGCTCGACCGGCGTTCGGGCGGCAGCGGGGTCAGTTCCTGACCGTGACCCGGTACACGGGGTGGTCGGGGGCGATGCGCCGCAGGTCGGCGTCGGTGGAGTCGGGGCCGACCCCGTTGAAGAAGACGCCGACCTCGGCCTTCCAGCGCTTGAGATAGGCGCGCAGGAGCGGGACCTTGTCGTCGTCGCCGATCTCGGTCGCCGTGAACACGTCGACGTTCTTGCCGAGGCGCAGCTCCCCGCCGCCCGCCGCCCGCATGTTGTGCGTCCACTGGACGTGGCCGCGGGGGGCGACGAGGTACTGCTGTCCGTCGACGGTCAGCAGGTTCACGGGGGTGGTGCGCCACTCCCCGCTCCTGCGGCCGCGCACCGCCAGAATCCTGGAGCCCCACACGCTGACGCCGCGGCGCGTCATCCAGCTCACGGCACGGTTGAGGACGTTGACGGTGAACCAGCCGGGCTTCTGCACGTGCGTGGACATGGTGCCCCCAGATCGTCGGAGAGCGGTGCTCTCGCCTGAGTTCGAGTGTGGACGAGTTCGGCGAACGAAGCAAGAGCACTGCTCTCTTTTCTGATTGATGCTCTCGTTTGTGTGCACCGCTCCAGGAGCGTGGAAGACTCCTCCCATGAGCACTCCTCCCATGAGCACTCCTCCCACGAACACCCCCCGCGGCGCCGCACAGGGCGCGCGCGCCCGGGCGAGGGTCGAGGTCACCGCGGCCATCAAGGACGAAGCGCGCAGACAGCTCGCCGCGGACGGGGCCGCCAAGCTGTCGCTGCGCGCGGTGGCCCGGGAACTCGGCATGGTCTCCTCCGCGCTGTACCGCTACTTCCCCAGCCGCGACGACCTGCTGACCGCGCTCATCGTCGACGCCTACGACTCCCAGGGCGAGGCCGCCGAGGCCGCCCACGCCGCCGTGGCGCACGCCGATCCGCTGCGGCGCTGGTCGGCGGTGTGCGAGGCGGCACGCGACTGGGCGCTCGGGCACCCGCACGAGTACGCGCTGATCTACGGATCACCGGTTCCGGGATATGTCGCGCCCGTGAGCACCGTTCCGTCCGCCTCCCGGGTGGGTCTGCTGCTCATCGGCATCGTCCGGGACGCCCACCGCGGCCGCGGTCTGGTCGAGCCCCCGTTGCCGGTCGAACTGCGCGCCGAGGCGGAACGGATGGCCGCCGACCTCGCGCCCGACCTCCCGTCGGCGGTGGTCGCGGCACTCGTCACTGCCTGGGCCGAGCTGTACGGGCTGATCGGGTTCGAACTGTTCGGCCAGTTCCACCGGGTCGTGGAGGACCGCGGGCCGTTCTTCCGGCACGCCGCGGCCCGGCTCGGCGTCAACGTGGGCCTCGGATAGCCCTCTCCGGGCAGGCCCGCAGATCTCGGGGGACGTACTCCCCGGGGAGTACGCGTGATCACCGCGCCCGGCTGACGCCCCCCGTGCCGTGCGGCGTCTAGCGTGGCGGTCATGGACGAGCAGCGCGTACGCGGGGGCGGCCCGCCCCGGTCGTGGCGGCACGGCCCGCAGTGGCGGACCGGCTGGGACGGCCGGCGCGGCCAGGAGCGGACGGTCCGGTGGCCGTGGCGCTCCACGGTGCTGTTCACCGTCTTCGTACTGATCGGATCGAACGCCGCCGCCCACATCCAGGAGGGTGACCGGACCGCCCCCGACGGCTTCGCGCGCGTGTTGCTGGTGCTCGGTTCGGGCCTGCTGTTGTGGCGGACCAGGTACCCGGTGGCCGTCGTGTTCGGCACGGCGGCGGCCGCCATGGTCTACCTGGGCGCCGGTTACACCTACGGCCCGGTCTTCCTGACCGTCGCCGTGGCCTGCTTCAGTGCCGTGGTCGCCGGCCACCGGCGGGCCGCCTGGAGCGCCCTGGGCATGCTCTGGGCCGGGCATGTCCTGGTGGCCCACTGGCTCTACCGATGGCTGCCCGCGTCCCGCGACCCGTCCGCTTCCTGGGCGCAGGAGATCGTCATCGCCACCTGGGTGGTGGCGATCGTCGCCGTGTCGGAACTGGCCCGGACCAAGCGTGAGCAGTGGGTCCGTGACCGTGCCGAGCGCGCCCAGGCGGCCCGGCGACGCGCCGACGAGGAGCGGCTGCGGATCGCCCGGGAGCTGCACGACGTTCTCGCGCACAGCATCTCCGTCATCAACGTGCAGGCGGGCGTCGGCCTCGCCCTCCTGGACACCGATCCGGAGCAGGCCCGCACGGCGCTCACCACCATCAAGACCGCGAGCAAGGAGGCGCTCGGCGAGGTCCGCCAGGTGCTCGACACGCTCCGCGCGCCCGGCGCCGCACCGCGCGCCCCGGCGCCCGGCCTGGACCGGCTGCCGGAGCTGGTGGAGCAGGCGGCGGGCGCGGGGCTCACGGTCGCGGTCGAGGGGCGGCCTCCCCGTCTCGCCCCCGGCACGGACCTCGCCGCCTTCCGCATCGTCCAGGAGGCCCTCACCAATGTCGTACGGCATTCGGGCTCGCGGCACGCACGCGTGCGCCTCGACCACGAAGATACGGCGCTCCGGCTGCGGATCGACGACGACGGGCCCGCGACCGGAGCCGACGTGGGCGGCAGCGGCAACGGGCTGGCCGGGATGCGGGAGCGGGCCGCCGCGCTGGGTGGCACGATCGAGGCGGGCCCGCGCCCGGACGGCGGCTTCGAGGTGCTCGCCGTTCTGCCGTTGAAGCTCAAGGAGGACCGGTGATCCGCGTACTGCTCGCCGACGACCAGTCACTGGTACGGGCCGGCTTCCGGGCGCTGCTCGACGCGCAGCCGGACATCGAGGTGGCCGGTGAGGCCGCGGACGGCGAGGAGGCGCTTGGCAAGGCGCGCGAACTGCGCCCCGACGTCGTCCTGATGGACATCCGCATGCCCGTGCTCGACGGCCTGGCCGCGACCCGCCACATCTCGGCCGACGGTGGGCTGGCGGACGTCAAGGTGGTCATGCTGACCACCTTCGAGCTCGACGAGTACGTCTTCGAGGCGATCCGCTCGGGCGCCTCGGGCTTCCTGGTGAAGGACACCGAGCCGGAAGAACTCCTGCGCGCGGTCAGGGCGGTGGTCGGGGGCGACGCGCTGCTGTCACCGGGAGTGACCCGCCGTCTGATCGCCGAGTTCGCGGCCCGTTCGAAGGAGCCCGCCGCCGCCGACGCCCTCGCCGGGCTGACCGAGCGGGAGCGGGAGGTGATGGCCCTGGTCGGCATCGGCCTGTCCAACATGGAGATCGCCCGCCGCCTGGTGGTCAGCCCACTCACCGCGAAGACACACGTGAGCCGCACCATGGTGAAGCTGGGCGCCCGTGACCGGGCCCAACTGGTGGTGCTGGCCTACGAGTCGGGGTTGGTGCGCCCGGGCTGGCTGGGCTGAGGCCCGGACCGGAAGCGCATCAGCACGCTGATCGTGCGGGCCGCGCCCAGGACGGGGGCGAGGACGAGGCCCGCGCGCAGCAGCAGACGGCTCGCGGTGTCCGGCAGCTCGAACAGCAGCGCCGGTCCGGCGACCGCCCCGAAGACGACCGCCGCCGCGAACAACGCGCTGCACAGCGCGTATCCGATCTCGACGGTGATCGCGTCCCGCTCGGCCTGATCGCGCCGTCCCCCGTAGCTCCCCATGGGGCCGAGTGTCACAGCCGTGTGCCCGGCGGGGCAAGCGGGCCCCGCCGGGCACAGGCTTCGGAGGCGTCCCCCGGACCGGGTCCGGCGGCTGTCGGTGCCGCCGGCCGGTCGCAACGGCCTCCTGGTGCGGTGATCAGCGCCTGACGGGGCGCCTCACACCGGGTCGGTGTACGGACTGCCTGCTGCCCGTGGCCGTCCGACGCCCTCAGTCGCGCACCGTCACGCGCTCCGACTCCTGGGACGGGGAGGCGGCCGCGGACGTCGACTTGGCGACCACGACGGACTGACGCGGCCGGCGGGCGCGCAGTCCGGTGAGACTGATCAGCAGGCCGGCGACGGCGATGGCCGTCACCACCACCAGGCCGGGCCGGTAGCTGTCGAGGACGGCCTGCGGAGTGGCGTTCTCGGGGGCGCCGGCGGTCACCGTGGCCGTCACGACGGCCAGGAAGATCGCGCCACCCACCTGCACCGAGGTGTTGAGCAGCCCGGAGACCATGCCCTGCTCGTGGTCGTCGACGCCGTTGGTGGCCTGGATGTTGAGCGAGGGGAAGACCAGCGCACAGGCCGCGCCGATGAGCAGCATCGACGGCAGGATGACCGAGGCGTACACGGGGTCGAGGTTCACCCGCAGGAACAGCGCGTACCCGACGACCATCAGCGCGAAGCCCGCCGCGATCAGCCGCTGGGTGCCGAAGCGGTCGACGATCGAGCCCACCTTCGTCGAGGACACCGCCACCAGCGCGCCCGCCGGCAGGAACGCGAGTGCCGTGTGCAGTGCGGACCAGCCGAGCAGCGACTGCATGTACAGCGTGACCAGGAACTGGAAGCCGACGTACGACCCGAAGAAGGCCATGGCGCCGAGCTGGGCGCGGATCTGGCTGCCCGAGCGCAGCACGCCGAGCCGGATCAGCGGGCCCGCCGAGCGTCGCTCGACCGCGACGAAGACGGTCAGGAGAACGGCCACCGCCAAGAAGGACAGCAGCGTACGGGCGGACGTCCAGCCCTCCTGCGGGGCCTGCACGACGGTGAAGACCAGCAGCAGCATCGAGGCGGTGCCCAGGACGGCGCCCGGGATGTCGTAGCCGTTGTGGTCCTTCTCGCGCTCGCTGCGCGGCAGCAGTTTCAGGCCCGCCACCAGGGCGATCAGGGCGATCGGCGCGGGCAGCAGCATGGTCAGGCGCCAGCTGGCCTCGGTGAGCAGGCCGGAGAGCACGAGTCCCATGGAGAAGCCGGTGGCCGCGCACGTGGTGTAGATGGAGAGGGCGCGGTTGCGCAGCGGGCCCTCGGCGAAGGTCGTGGTGATGATCGACAGTCCGGCCGGCGCCGTGAAGGCGGCGCTCAGTCCCTTGATGAAGCGGCTGGCGATCAGCAGCGGTCCCGAGTCGACCAGCCCGCCGAGCAGGGAGGCGAGCGCGAAGATGCCCAGGGCCACGAGGAAGACCTGGCGTCGGCCCAGCAGGTCCGCGGTGCGTCCGCCGAGGAGGAGCAGGCCGCCGTATCCCAGGATGTAGCCGCTGACGATCCATTGCAGCGTCGAGGTGGACAGATCGAGCTCGGTGCCGATGGACGGCAGTGCGACGCCGACCATCGACACGTCCAGCGCGTCCAGGAACATCGCGGCGCACAGCACCAGCAGAGTGCCCCACAGCCGGGGCGTCCAGCGTCCCTCGGACGCGGGGTGGGTGAGCGGAGAGGTCATGCCGGAGAGACTACATGCGCATGCATTCAATGCAAACGCATTTAATGTCGATGCAATAAATTTCCTTCTCTGCTACGGTGCGGCCATGGCGGCGAAGAAGGCCGAGCAGGCGCTCGTGGACCAGTGGCGGGACATCCTGGCGCTGCACGCGCGCACGCAGTGTGAACTCGACCGCGTCCTGCACCAACACGGTCTGTGCGCAAGCGACTTCGAGGTCCTCGACGTGCTGGCCGAGGCGCGAGCGGCGGACGGTGACTGCGTGTACCGCGTCCAGGAGATCGCCGAACGGGTCCACCTCAGCCAGAGCGCGCTGTCGCGGCTCATCGCCCGGCTGGAGAAGGACGGCCTCGTGGAGCGCGGCATGTGCCCGGAGGACCGGCGGGGCGTACGCGTGGGGCTCACCCCGAAGGGGCGCGCGCTGCACGGTGACGTACTGCCCGTACAGCGCGAGGTGCTGACGCGCATGCTGACGGCCTGACGGCGCGTCTGGTCCTTCGACTCCAGGTGACGCCCGGCCTCTCGTGTTCGGCGCGGACGCCCCACAGCCCGATCAGGCACCTGGGCTCGCTCAACTCCAGGAGGCGTTCGGCCTCTCGCCCGGCCTCTCACCTCTGGCGCGGATGCCGACGGCCGAACGGCCCGACTCTCCCCGCTCAACTCCAGGTGACGGCCGACCTCTCGCGCCACAGCGCGGCGATCGCGGGATCACCGCTGACGTCCGGGAACGGCAGCCGGTTCCACAGCGACAGGTACAACGGGGCGGCCGGTCCCGCCACTTCGCAGTCGGCGTCGCCCGCCTCGCCCCGCACGGCCGTAGGCGCCTCCTGGGACAGGCGCATGGTCCACACGGCGTCTTCGAGGTCCGTCGCCCGCACCCGCAGAACCCGGGGCCGGTCGCTGCGGACCCGGCTCTTGGGGCGGGCGTGGAAACCGCGCAGCAACTCGTCGATGCCGTCGGCCGCGTAGCCGGGGGCGATGTGGTCGGGAGTGCCGCCGCGGGCCGACTGCGCGTCGAACCGGTGCACGGTCGTCTCGTGCGCCTGCCGCCGCGCCCAGAACGCGAGCGGGGAGGGCGCGGGCAGGAAGGACCAGCACTCCAGGTCGGGTGCGGCGGAGCGGAGGGTGTCCACGAGGTGGGTGTGCCCCTCCCGGAACCAGGTCAGGAGCGCGGTGCCGTCGAGGTCCGGCAGGCCCCCGTCGGGGCGCCAGGACGTGTGCCCCTCGGCGATGAACGCGGCTGCCCAGCGATGCACCATCCCGGTGTGCCGCAGCAGGTCGCGCACCTGCCACTCCGGGCAGGTGGGCACCTTGGTGTCGGTCCCGGCCGCCTCGGCGGCCCCGGCCAGCAACCGGCCCTCGCGGTCCAGGATCTCGACGAACTCGGCAGTCTCCATGCGGGTGAGTGTGCCCGATGGAGCGGGGTCGAAGGGAGGCCGTCCCGGCATGAGCGGTCGGCGTCGGCGGAGGGGATGCCCGCTCAGTTCGCGTCCGGCCTCGCGTCCGGCCTCGCGTCGGGCCTCGCGTCGGGCCTCGCGTCCGGCCTCGCGTCCGCCCGGTGGACAGCGAGGCCGACCAGCGCTGCGACGGCCGCGAGGCCGGCGACGCTGGTCAGGGCGACGGGCAGAGAGAACCAGTCGGCCATGAAGCCGATGGCCGGTGGTCCCAGGAGCATGCCGCCGTAGCCGAGGGTGGAGGCGACGGCGACGCCGGTGGGGCCGGCCGCCGTACCGGCGCGTTCGATGGCCACCGGGAAGATGTTGGCGAGGCCGAGCCCGGTGACGGCGAAGCCCAGCAGCGCCATCCAGACCGTGGGGGCGAGTGAGCCGGCCAGCATGCCCAGCGCGGCGGTGGTGCCGCCGGCGACGACGGTACGGGTGCGGCCCAGGCGTTCGAGGAGCGTGGTGCCGGTGAGCCGGCCGACCGTCATGGCGAGCGCGAAGCAGGAGTAGCCGGCGGCCGCGAGACCGGGGGAGGCGTCGAGGTCCTGTTCCAGGTGCAGGGCACCCCAGTCGGCGAGGGCCCCTTCGCCGTAGGCGGTGCACAGTGCGATGAGGCCGAAGACGATGACGAGTCCCCGGGTGCGGGTGTCGAGGCGGCGGGGCGCGCGCTCCTCGCGGGGCAGGTCGTGCACGGGCGCCGGGGGTGCGCTGTGCAGCAGGGCCCGGCCGGCCACGGCGCTCACCAGCAGGCCGATGAGGGTGAGGCCGAGCAGGTGCCGGGCGGGTGACAGATGACCGGCGACCAGTCCGCCGAGGCCCGCGCCGGCCATCCCGCCCAGGCTGAACGCGGCGTGGAAACTGGGCATGATCGGCCGGCCGAGGGCGGCCACCAGCTCGACGGCCGCGCTGTTGAAGGCGACGTTGATCCCGCCGTAGCCCATGCCGAGCACGAAGAGCGCGGCGCCCAGGGCGGGGGCGGTGTGGGCCAGCGCCGGCAGCACGACGCTGAGCGAGAGAAGGACGGCGCAGAACACGGTGACGGGGTGGTTGCCGTAGCGGCGGCAGAGTCGTCCGGTGAACATCATCGTGAGGACCGCGCCGGCGGAGACCCCCAGCAGCGCGAGGCCCAGGGTGCTGGCGGAGGCGTTCGTCTGGTGCTTGACGGCGGGGATGCGCACGACCCATCCGGCGAAGAGGAAGCCGTCCAGGGCGAAGAAGACGGTGAGCACCACGCGGAGTCGGGTGACCGCGCTGTGCGGGGCGGGCGTGCGTGTCTCGGGTTTGTTTATGAGCGGCACAAAATCAGGCTAAGCGGTGACCGGGACGGGGACAAGGAAGCCGGCCGGTCGTGGGCCAGGACCGGTGCGAGGAGACGACGATGACGCGGGTGCCTGTCATACCCCGATCGACGGGGGTGCCGGTCCCACCTCGATCACCTCGACACCCCCCTCGCGCAGCCGGCTGCAGGTCTTCTCGTCCGCCCCGGTGTTGGTGACCACGACGTCGAGGTCGTCCGGGCCGCACACCCGGGCCATCCCGGTGCCGGGGAACTTGCCCGCGTCGGCCAGCAGGACCACCTGGGCGCTGGCGGCGATCATCGCCCGCTTGACGGGCACCTCGACGGCGGTGGTGTCCAGCACCTGGCCGTCGGGGCGGACGCCGCTGGTGCCGAGGAACAGTCGGTCGGCGTGGACCTGCCGCAGGTTGTCCTCGGTGAGGAATCCGACCAGCGAGCGGTAGTCGCGCCGGACCACGCCACCCAGCAGGATCAACTGGACGGCCTTGTCGTCCTGGAGCTCCTCGTAGACGGCCAGGTTGCTGGTGATCACGGTGAGGGACCGGCCGTGCAGGTGGCGGGCCACCCGGTGCGCGGTGGTGCCAATGTCGAGCAGAAGCGTCTCACCGTCCTTGACGAGGTTTGCGCACCAGGCCGCCAGGGTGTCCTTCGCCTCCACCCGGACGGCCGCCACGTCCGCGAACGGGTCGTCCTCGCCGACGACGGGAGCGGCGCCACCGTAGACCCGTTTGAGCAGGCCCTCGTCCTCCAGCTGGGCGAGATCCCGCCGGATGGTGGCCTGACTCGCCCCGATCCTCTCGGCAA
Organism: Streptomyces sp. NBC_00289; assembly: GCF_041435115.1. NCBI lineage: Bacteria > Bacillati > Actinomycetota > Actinomycetes > Kitasatosporales > Streptomycetaceae > Streptomyces > Streptomyces sp. NBC_00289. Next base: position 8,719,933 of record NZ_CP108046.1, read on the forward strand.
GGGAGAGCACGCTGGTGGGCCCGTCCGCGCGGAGTGCGCGCAGGATCAACTCATGTCTTCGGTCAGCGAGCATGCCGCCGACCATACTCGCGAACTCGCCAAACTCAAGCAAAGTTGCGCATGGATGTCTCGATTCACGCTTGACCCTTGTCAAAACCGTGCACCGGGTGCACTCTCTTGCGTAATTCGAGCCGGGCTCGGGCCCCACTCCGGTCGGCCGAAGCGGATCAGCGGCGCATTTCGCCGCTGTCGACGCGTCGGCACCGTCTGAGAAGACCTAGTCATTCGTTCCGGGCGGCGAGGCGTTCCTCGTCCACCGTCGCCCTACAGCCATCCGGACCCCTCCACCGCCTCCCCTCCCCTCCCCAGCCTTCGCCCACGGCCGGGATGTCCTCACTGGACACGGCCGAACGCGACCCTCACGTCTTTGCCGAACGCGACTCACCCGCCTCTGCCGGATGCGGTTCCCGCGTCCTCGCGGATGCGGTTCCCGCGTCCTCGCGGACGCGACTCACACGTCCTTGCCGGACGCGACCACCGCTCGTTGCCGACACGACTCGCGGGTCCTTGCCGGACAAGCCGAACAACAGGAGAAGAACCGTGGACCTTTCCCGCAGACGATTCCTTCAGGCGGCCGCACTGACGGCCGCCACGGCAGGTGCCACCGCGGCGTGCGGCCGCGGTGCCGGTTCGAGCGGCGGCAAGGACGACAAGAACCTGACCCTCTGGTACTGGTCCGGCGGCCTGAGCGACAAGGTCGTCGCGGACGCCAAGAAGCACTTCACCGACATCAGCCTCAAGACCTCCGTGGTCGGCGGCGACTTCAAGACCAAGCTGCTCACCGGCCTGCGGGCCGCGCAGTCCGCCCCGGACATCACCGGTATCAAGGGCGAGGACATCGCCTCGTTCCTGCCCAACGCCAACCGCTTCATCGACCTGAAGACCGTCGGCGCGGACAAGCTGGTCCCGCAGTACCTGTCGTGGAAGCTGAAGCAGGCCACCACCCAGGACGGCAAGCTCATCGGCTTCCCGATCGACATCGGCCCCTGCGCCATGTACTACCGCGAGGACCTCTTCGCGAAGGCCGGACTGCCCACCGACCCCGCCGAGGTCTCCGCCCAACTGTCCACCTGGGACGACTACTTCAAAGCCGGCGTCGAACTGCACAAGGCCGTGCCGAAGACCGTGCTGATCAACAACATCGGCTCCGTGTTCTCGATGATCATCGGTCAGGGCACCCAGCGCTTCATCGACGAGGACAACACGTTCATCGGCGACCAGGACCACATCCGGGCCGCCTGGACCACCGCGGTGAAGCCCTACGTCCTCGGCGTCGACGCCAAGATCAACGACAACACCTGGAACGCCGCGATCAGCGGCGGCACCCTCGGCACCGAACTGGGCGCCGCCTGGCACGCGCTGGACATCACGAGTGCCGCCCCGGGCACCAAGGGCAAGTGGCGGGTGGCGAGCCTGCCGGGCGGGCCCTCCAACCTCGGCGGGTCCTTCCTGGCGCTGCCCTCGACCTGCGGCAACCCCGAAGAGGCCTTCAAGATCATCAGCTGGATCCTCAGTCCGGACAACCAGGCCCGCGGCTTCACCGACGCGGCCCTGTTCCCGACCGCCCCGGCCGCGTACAAGCTGCCGGCGCTGACCGGCGGGGACGCCTTCTTCGGCGGCCAGAAGACCATCGACATCTTCGGCCCGGCGGCCGAGAAGATCTCCGCCACCTACGAGGCTCCGGCCGACGCGGCGGTCTCGGCGCCCTACTTCAGCGAGCTGACCAGCATCGAGGCCAAGGGCAAGGACCCCGACAGCGCCTGGAAGGACGCGGTCTCCCAGGCCAAGCAGATCGCCCAGCGTCAGGGAGTGAAGTGACATGTCGTCAAGCCCGGTAGCCGGCCCGGCCGCGACCGGACCGTCCTCCGGACCCGGCACCGGGCCCGTCGGCCGGCCGGCCCCCGGCCGCCCGAACGGCCCTGGCCGGCCCGGCCGGCGTGTCCGGCCGGTGTCGGCCGGGGCCCGGCGCGGGCCGCGGCGGCGGGTCGCCGGACACTGGCCGCAGTACCTGGCCATCTCGCCGTACTACCTGCTCTTCACGGTCTTCATGCTGTTCCCGGTGCTCTACACCGTCTATCTGGCGTTCCAGAAGTGGGACGGCATCGGGGACATGCACTTCGTCGGGTTCCAGCAGTTCCGCTTCCTGTGGGACGACCCGGTGTTCTGGCTGTCCGTCCGCAACACCCTCGTCATCTGGGTGCTGTCCACCGTGCCGATGCTCTTCCTGGCGCTGGTGCTCGCGGTCCTGGTGAACTCCACCCGGCGTTTCACGGCCTTCTACCGGATCGCGTTGTTCATCCCCAGCATCACCTCGCTGGTGGCCATCGCGATCTTCTTCGGCGCGATCTTCAGCAACAACTTCGGCCTGATCAACGCGATCCTCCGGTCGATGCACCTGTCGGCCGTGCCATGGATGAGCAACGAGTGGACGATCAAGCTGGTGATCGCCTCGCTGATGACCTGGCAGTGGACCGGCTACAACGCGATCATCTACCTGGCCGGGCTCCAGGCGATCCCCTCGGAGCTCTACGAGGCCGCCAGGATGGACGGTGCCGGGCCGGCGCGGATCTTCTTCGCCATCACGATCCCGCTGCTGCGGCCCATCATCCTGTTCACCGTGGTGATCTCCACCGTCACCGGCCTGCAGAGCTTCACCGAACCACAGGTGCTGTTCGGCAGCGAGGCGGCCACCAACCCCAACTCCGGCGGGCCGGGCCAGGCGGGTCTGACCACGCTGCTGTACTTCTACCACCAGGCCTTCGACAACAACGACTTCGGCTACGGGGCCGCGATCGTCTGGGCCTTCTTCCTGCTGATCCTGCTCATCGTCACCCTCAACTGGCGCCTGGTGCAGCGTAAGGAGCGACGGCCGTGAACAGCCAGAACCGCAACCGCTTCAGGGGGCTGAGCGTCCACGTCATCCTGATGACCGGTGTCGTCATCTCGGTGTTCCCGTTCTACTGGATCGTCGTCATGGCGACGAACACCTCGCAGGACATCTACGCCTACCCGCCGAAGCTGTGGTTCGGTTCGCACCTGGCGACCAACGTGCGGCATCTGTTCGCCAGGATGGACTTCTTCGGGTCGTTGCTCAACACGGTGACCGTGGCGGTCTGTACGACGCTGCTGGTGCTGTTCTTCGACTCCCTGGCCGCCTTCGCCTTCGCCAAGTACGACTTCCCCGGCAAGAAGTACCTGTTCGGCCTCCTGCTGGCGATGTACATACTGCCGACCCAGCTGGCGATCATCCCGCAGTACGAGATCATGGTGCAGCTGGGCTGGCTGGGAACCCTCAAGGCGCTGGTCGTGCCTGCCGCCGCCAACGCCTTCGGCATCTTCTGGATGCGTCAGTACACCAGCAGCAGTGTCCCCGACGAACTGCTGGACGCCGCCCGCATCGAGGGCGCCGGCTTCATCCGCCTGTACTGGCACGTCGTGTTGCCGTGTGTGCGCCCGGCCCTGGCGTTCCTCGGCATCTACACCTTCATCGCCGCCTGGAACGACTACATCCTGCCGCTGGTGATGCTGGTCAACCCGGACCGTCTCACCCTCCAGGTGGCGCTGGCCCAGCTGTACGCCGGCCACTCCACCGACTACAGCATGGTGATGTCCGGGGTGCTGCTGTCGGTCATCCCGCTGGTGATGGTGTTCACCTTCTTCGCGCGCGGTTTCATCGCCGACGCGACGAAGGGCGCTCTGCGCTGACGTCGGAGGGGCGAGGCGGGCGAACGCCCTCGCGGGCCAACTCCCTGACGGGCGAACTCCCTCCGGCCGCACGGCCGCGGTCGCCTCGGCCGGCCTGGAAGGCCCCGCTCCTCGACCCCGCGATGCGGAAGGCCCCTCGCCCCCGCGATGCGGAAGGCCTCCGCTTCTCGACCCCGCGACGCGGAAGCCCCCCGCTCCTCGCCCCGCGATGGGGAAGGCCCCCTCGCCCCTCGACCCCGCGACGCAACGGATGTTACGCGTGGGAAACCTTGACGGTCGCTGGGGCGGGTGCCACGATTCCGACGCCCCGGTGTTTACGTAAACATCATCTCGCCCGGCCGTCCGGCGCGAAAGCCCGGCGCCCGCCCCCGTGCGCCATGTTTACGCAAACATCTCCGGGTGATCCACAGGGCAGGGAGGAGCGAACGGATGGTTCCAGCACCGCGGGCGGAGATGCACCGGCGAGCAGAGTCCGCCCGTCCGGCCCGGCCCGCCTTCCCCCGGCGGCTCTCACCCGCGCGTCCCCCCTGCGCCGAGCCGCCACCTCCTGAAAGGGCACGCTGATGCGCAAGACCCCCACCGGAAGCCGGATGACACCCCGGCTGCGTGCCGCCCTCGTGGCGGTCGCGATCGCCGCGATCAGCGGCACCACCGTCGCCGGCAGCCCCGCCTCCGCCGCGCCGCGCCACGACACCACCCAGTTCAAGGGCGTGAACTGGGCCGACCCCCGCGACAACTTCGCCGACGACCCGGTCGTGCTGTCCGGCCTCTCCCTCTCCGACAACTACGCCCGGACCTACGCCAAGGCGAGCCGGATCATCTCGGCGTTCCGGGCCAACCTCGGCGCCAACACCGTGCGGCTGCCCATCAACCCGTACACGGTCAACGGTTCCTACTGGAAGTCGTACCGTGGGGTCATCGACGCGGCCTCGGACCAGGGCTTCAAGGTCATCGTCTCCTACTGGGAGGGCACGGGCGCCCAGAAGGACGGCTTCATCGACGACCAGGCCACCTACTGGCCCATGTGGAACACCGTCGTCAAGGCCTACAAGAACGACAGCCACGTCTACTTCGAGCCGATGAACGAGCCCCACGGCTACACCGAGACCGAGTGGGCCGACATCGCGGCGAAGTGGCTCCAGACCTACCCGTCGGTTCCGCGCGACCGGGTGTTCGTCAGCGGCGCCGGCTACAACGACCACGTCACCTCCGTCTGCGCCGACCCGCGGCTCAAGGGCACCTATCTGTCGCTGCACCACTACGGGTTCTGGAAGGAGTACGCCACCTACGACCAGTGGGTGTCCGACCTGAAGGAGCGCATAGGTGACTGCGCCGACCGGACCGTCGCCGACGAGTTCGGTGCCCCGATGACCACCGGCCTCGACTACGACAAGCCGGCTCCCTCCGACAACTTCGTCAACTACGTCCAGGCCGTCACCGACACCTTCCGCGAGCTCAAGATGGGGTCCGTCTACTGGCCCGGCCTGCGCACCGACGACACCTACTCGATACAGACCCTGACCGGGCCCTCCTCCCGGCCCTGGCTGGCCACCACCAACCAGTCCGGCGCCGACCGGCTCGCCTGGGCCTGGGGACGCGGCAAGCCCGTCCGGCCCTGAGCAACCGCGGGCCGGCACTCGGACAGGCGACATGAGGCGCGGTCGGCCACGGTGTTCACGCACCGCGGCCGACCCGCCGATCGAGCGGACCGACGGTGGTCAGTCGGTCAGCGGGTAGTGGCAGGCGGTGTGGCGGCCCGATGACGTCCGGGTGAGCCGCGGGCGTTCCAGGGCGCAGCGCTCGCGGGCGTACGGGCAGCGGGTGCGGAAGGTGCAGCCGGACGGCTTGTCGACCGGGCTGGGCACCTCGCCGGTGAGGACGATGCGTTCCCGGGTCGGTGTGCCCGTCCCGCCGTCCGTCGCCGGGGTGCCGTCGTCGATGTCGGGGACCGCGGACAGCAGGGCCTGCGTGTAGGGGTGGGCTGGAGCCCCGTACAGGGCTTCCGTCTCGCCGAGCTCGACGATCTCGCCGAGGTACATCACGGCGATCCGGTCCGACACATGACGGACCACGCCGAGGTCGTGGGCGATGAAGACGTAGGTGAGCGCGAACTCCTCCTGGAGGTCGGCGAAGAGGTTCAGCACCTGGGCCTGGATCGACACGTCGAGGGCGGAGACCGGCTCGTCGGCGACGATCAGCTTCGGCGCGGTGGCCAGTGCCCGGGCGATGCCGATGCGCTGGCGCTGGCCGCCGGAGAACTCGTGCGGATACCGGTCCAGATGCGCCGCCGTCAGCCCTACGACGTCGAAGAGCCCGGCGACCCGGCGCCGGACCGCGGCGGCGTTCCCGTAGCGGTGGACGAGCAGCGGTTCGGCCACGATGTCCCCGGCGCGCCGGCGGGGGTTCAGTGAGGCCTGCGGGTCCTGGAAGACCAGTTGCATGCCCGGACGTACGGGCCGCAGCCGCCGCGCGGACAGGGTGGTGATGTCCTGTCCGTCGAACTCGACGCGACCGCTGGTGAGTTCGGTGAGCCGGACCAGGCAGCGGCCCAGGGTGGACTTGCCGCAGCCCGACTCGCCGACGACGCCGAGCGTCTCCCCGGTGCGGACCTCCAGTGACACCCCGTCCACGGCGCGCAGAACCTTGCGGCGCCGCGTCAGGGCGTCCGCGCGCAGGGGGTAGTGCTTGGTGATGTCCGTGGCACGGAGCAGCACGTCCCGGCCCGGGCGGGCGTCGTCGTCCACTGCCGCGATGTGCTGTGCCGTCACGGTGCCGCCTCCGAGTCCACGTCCGGTTTCCTGTTCACGTCCGGGTTCCTGACCAGGCCCATGGCGGGGCCACCGTCCCGGTCGGGGTCCCTCCGCGCGTGCACCTCCGTGCCCACGTCCGCGGCTGGGGACGGGTTCCGTGCCGCGCCGGCCGCCGTACGCTCCGCGGCCGGTCCCTCGGTCGCCGCCGCGCGTGCCGTGCGGCGCAGCGAGGCGCGGTCGTCCGGGGGCAGCACGCAGGCGTCGCGGTGCACGGCGTCGACGGGGCTCGCGGTCAGTGCGGGGCGCTCGTCGCACCGGTCGTGACGCAGCCGGCAGCGCGGTGCGAAGGCGCAGCCCTCCGGAAGGTTCTCGGGTGAGACGGGCACGCCCGCGATGGTGGGCAGGCGCCGCAGCCGGGGGCCGCCGACGCGGGGCACCGAGTCGAGCAGGCCCCACGTGTAGGGGTGGCGCGGGTCGTGGAACACCGCTCGGCGCGGGCCCTCCTCGGCGACCCGGCCGCCGTACATGACCAGGACCCGGTCGGCGACTTGGGAGATCACCCCCATGTCGTGGGTGATGAGCACCACGGCCGAACCCCGCGCGTTGAGTTCGCGCATCAGGTCGAGGATCTGCGCCTGCACGGTCACGTCGAGCGCCGTGGTCGGCTCGTCGGCGATGAGCAGCGCGGGTCCGCAGGAGAGAGCCATCGCGATGACCGCACGCTGGCGCATCCCGCCGGAGAACTCGTGCGGGTAGGCGTTCACCCTGGAGGCCGCGTCGGGGATGCCGACGTCGGAGAGGAGCTCCACCGCACGGGCGCGGGCCGCCTTGCGGGAGACCTGTTCGTGGGCCCGGATCTGTTCGGCGATCTGCCAGCCCACCGTGTAGACGGGGGTGAGCGCGGTCATCGGGTCCTGGAAGACCATGGCGATCTCCTGGCCCCGGATCGCGCGCAGTTGTCGGTCGGGAAGGGTGAGCAGGTCGCGGCCGCGGAAGTGGACCTCCCCCGAGACGGTCACGTTCGCACTGGTCAGCAGCCGCAGCACGGCCAGCATCGACACGCTCTTGCCCGAGCCCGACTCGCCCACGACACCCAGGACCTCGCCGGGCGCCACCGAGAAGGAGAGGCCGTCGACGGCGGTGACGGGCCCTCGACGGGTACGGAACGACACCCTCAAGTCACGTACGTCCAGCAGCGGTTGGTCAGGCATGGCGGGCCCTCGGGTCGAGTCGGGCGTACAGGAGGTCCACCAGTGCGTTGGCCAGGACCACGAAGAACGCCGCGTACAGGACGGTCCCCATGATCACGGGCAGATCCAGGTTCTGCAGGGCGTCGAAGGTCAGCTTGCCGATGCCGGGCAGGCCGAAGACCACCTCGGTGAGCAGCGCCGCGCCGCCCACCAGCGCGCCGAAGTCCAGGCCGAACAGCGAGACGATCGGGATCAGCGAGCAGCGCAGGGCGTGGCGGAGCAGGATCCGCCGCTCGGACAGGCCCTTGGCCCGCGCGGTGCGCACGTAGTCCTCGCTCAGCGCGGAGACGACCTCGCCGCGCAGCAGGCGGGCGTAGATCCCGGCGTACAGCAGTGCCAGGGTCAGCCACGGGAAGAGCATGTGCAGCGCCCACTGGCCCGGATCCCGGCTCAGGCCGACGTATCCCGGCGGGGGCACCCAGGAGAACAGCGAGGCGTGCAACTGCTTCTGCGTGACGAGGTTGACGACCTCGCCGAGCCAGTAGGCCGGCAGTGACACGCCGACCACGCCGACCAGCATGATCAGGGGGTCGGCCGCCCTGCCGCGCAGGGTCGCGGCGGCCGTTCCCATGAGGATGCCGGCCACCAACCAGATCACCGCCGCGCCGACGACCAGCGACAGTGTCACCGGGGTGGCCTGCACGATCTGCGGGATGACGCGGGTGCCGCGGTTGACGAACGACTCCAGGTCGCGGTCGACCAGCAGGTGACGCATCATCAGCACATAGCGGACGGGCATCGGGCGGTCGAGGCCGAAGGAGTGGCGGACCTGGGCGAGAGTGGCCGGGTCGGCGTTGCGTCCCGCGATGCGGGCCGCGGGATCGACTCCCGGTGTGGCGAAGAAGATCAGGAACACCAGCACACTGATGGCGAACATCACCAGGAGCGCGGAGGCGAAGCGCCGGACGGTGAAGTAGAGCATGGCCCTCACACCCCTCCGCGCAGCCGGGCGCTCGGGTCGAGCGCGTCGCGCACTCCGTCACCGAGGATGTTGAGGGCCGCCGTGGTCAGGGCGATCAGCAGTCCCGGCGCGATGGTCACGGCGGGGCGGGTGTAGAGCAGTCCCAGCCCGTCCTCGATGATCGTGCCCCAGCTGGCGTCGGGCGGCTGCACGCCGACCGACAGGAAGGACAGCGCCGACTCGGTGAGCATGGCGAGCGCGGTCATCAGCGGGACGAAGACGATCGCCGTGGGCAGCACGTTCGGGAGCACCTCCCGGCGCAGGATGCGCGGTGTGGGCGCGCCGGAACCGACGGCCGCCCGGATGAACTCCTTGTTGCGCAGCACCAGTACCTGGCCGCGCAACGGCCGCGCGATGTACGGCACGTAGATCGCCGCGATGATCGCCACCGGGAGCCACAGGCTTCCCGCCTCCACGGTGAGCGGTCCCAGGCGCAGCCCGTCGGTCAGCAGCACGACCGACAGGCAGATGGCCAGCAGGTACACCGGGAAGGCCCAGATGACGTCCAGGACACGGGAGACGACGGCGTCCACGACGCCGCCCGCGTAGCCGGCGACGACGCCGACGGCCGTACCGACGACGCAGGTGAACAGGGCCGCGGCGACCCCGATGAACAGGCTGGTACGGCCGCCGTACAGCAGTCGGGCCATGACGTCGCGGCCCTGGTTGTCGGCGCCGAGGAAGTAGTGGGCGGGGTCCCAGGTGGGGCCGATCGGTGTGACGCCCAGGCCGAGGCCGGTGCTGCTGGGGGTGAGCACCGGCACCGTCCTGCCGTCGACGGTCGTGGTGCCGGAGACATGGGACTGGAACGGGTCGGTGTGCGCGATGTGGGACGCGTAGAGCGGCGCGCACAGGACCGCCATCACGACGAGGAGCAGGACGGCGGCCGCGGCCACCGCCGACCTGTTGCGCACCAGGTCGGCGGCGGCCGTCCGCCAGGGGCCCGGCGAGCGCCGGGCCTGAGCCGGCGAGCTCGCCGGTGGCGAGAGGGGCACGGTGCGGCTCACTTGACCCACAACTGCCCGACGAGCATGTAGAACTGCTTGCTGAACTGGTAGTTGCCGAGGCGGGTCGACGTGAAGTCGATCAGCTTCGGGTTGATCAGCGGGACGACCGGGGACTGCGCCATGATCTCCTGGTCGATGGCACCCCACTGGCGGTCGGCGCCCTTCTGGTCCGTTTCCGCGGTCTTCAGGGCGGTCCGCATCCTCGCGTCGACGCCCTTGTCGCAGAAGCCGGAGATGTTGATGCTGGAGTCGCTGCCGGGGTGGAACGAGGCGCAGGACAGCAGCACGTTGAGGAAGTCGGAGGCCGCCGGATAGTCCTGGTACCAGGACGTCAGGGCGAGCTGCACCTTGTTCCTGGTGTTCTGGATGTAGGTGAACTGGATGTTCCCCGACAGCGGCTTGAGCTTCGCCTTGTAGCCGAGCTGGGTGAGCAGGCTCTGCAGGTACTGTCCGATCGACTTGTTGACGTCGTCGTCCTGGACGACGATGCCGACCTCCTGCCCCGCCGTGCCGGACTTCTTCACCAGTTCCTTGGCCTTGGCCAGATCGGCCGCCGACCACGTCGTGCCGTCGCCCTTGCTGTAGGCGCAGGAGTCGACGTGTCCCGGGAAGCCCGCCGGCAGGATCGTGCACGCGGGAGAGGCGAGGTTCGTGCCGCCGTAGAGCCGCACCACGGCGGACCGGTCGACGGCCCAGTTGATCGCCTGCCGGGCCAGCTTGTTGTCGAAGGGGGCCGAGTTCACGTTCAGCGTCGCGTACCAGAACGCGGTCAGGGGGTTCACGTGTGCCTGGGGGGCGTACTTGGTGCCGATCTCGTTGAGCCGGTCGGCCGGTGGCGGGTCGTACATCCAGTCCGCCTGGCCGTTCTCGACGGCGGTGACCTCGGACTCGACGGTCTGCCCGAAGGTGTAGTCGATCGCGTCGGGGTAGCCCTGGGGCTCCGCTTCCCGTGACCACTCCTTGAAGTGGGGGTTGCGGACCAGCTTCAGCGCCCGGTTCGGGTCGTAGGAGGCGGCCATGTAGGGGCCGGTCGTCGGCAGTGGCTTGGTGCCGGCGTCCTTCACCGGCGAGTCCTTCGGTACGACGACGGCGTGCGGGACGGCCAGCTTGTACGGGAACTCCGGATCCGGGGCGGTGAGGTTGACGGTGACCGTGCCGGCCGCCGCGTCGCCGGTGACGCCTCCCGCGAGGGTGCAGGAGGCCGGCTTCTTGAGGCAGGCGTCGGCGCCGACGATGCCGTTGTAGAAGGTGCCGGCGGTGGGGCTGGAGACCTTGAAGATGCGCTGGAAGGACGCCACCACGTCGTCGGTGGTCAGCGCCTTGCCGGTGGAGAAGGAGATGCCCTTGCGCAGCGTGAACGTGTACGTCTTGCCGCCGTCGGTCACCTTCGGCATCGCCGCCGCCAGGTCCGGGACGACGGTGAACGACTGCTGCCCGCCGACCTTCTTGAACGCGAGCAGCCCGTCGTACATCGACTGGTACAACTGCCAGTACTGGAGCGTGTAGTTGACCTGCGGGTCGAAGCTGCCCGCGGCGGCGTGGGCGACCAGTTTCAGGGTGCCGCCGCGGTGCTCGGCCTGAAAGGCGGAGGAGCCGGTTCCGGAGGAGGACGCGGTGGGGCCGGAGGAGGAGTCGCCTTCGGAGGACGAACAGGCGGCTGCGGTCAGGGTGAGGGCGACGGTGGCGGCGGCGAGCGCGCCCCGTCTCGTGCTGCGGGACATCCTGGGAACTCCCGTCGGGGGATCAGTCGGTGGAGTCGAGGAACGCGCCCACGACCCGGAGGTAGAGCTCCTCCTCCTCGACGTGCGGCATGTGGCTGGAGTGCTCGAAGAAGTGCCAGCGCACGTCGGGGATGTGGTCGGCGAAGGGCTTGACGGTCTCGGGAGTCGCCTCGTCGTACCGTCCGGAGACCAGCAGGGTCGGCACCTCGACCAGGTGCAGCCGGTCGATGACGGACCAGTCCTTGAGGGTGCCGACGACATGGAACTCGTTCGGCCCGTTCATCGTGTGGTACACGGTCGGATCGGCCTGGATGTTGTCCCAAGTGGCCTGTACCTCGGGCGGGTTGGGGATCACGCGGCACACATGGCGGTCGTTGAACACCTGCTCGGCCGCGCGGTAGTCGGGGTGGTCGGTGGTGCCGGCCGCCTCATGGGCGAGCAGGGTGCGCTGGACCTCGGGCGGGAGTCCTGCCCGCAGTTCCGCCGCCGCGGACAGCCACAGCTCCATGGAGGCGGGGGAGTCGGCGATGACCAGACCGCGCAGCCCGGGTGGGCGGCGCACGGCGTGCTCGGCGGCGAGCATGCCGCCCCAGGACTGGCCGAGGACGTGGTAGGCGTCGGCGATGCCGAGCGCCTTCAGCAGGGAGTCGAGTTCGTCGAGGAAGAGCTGGACGGTCCAGAAGTCGGCGCCCTTGCCCGGCAGATGGGTGGACAGTCCGGTGCCGAGTTGGTCGTAGTGCACCACCGGGCGGCCCTGCCGCGCGATGCCCGCGATGCTCAGTGTGTAGTCGTGACCGGCGCCGGGTCCGCCGTGCAGGACGACCAGCGGTGTCCTGCCCGGTTCGCCCGTGATCCGGTACCAGGTGGACCAGCCGTTGAAGTCGACGGTTCCGGTGCGGTCGGGTTCGGGGATCGCCACGGGAGAGCCTCCCAGACCGGCTGCGATCAGCCAGTCCGTGTCTTGAATGAGGTGGGTGTGACGGGATGGCTGCCATACTGAATGGGTAAATGCTCAGTCCACAAGACCTTTTAGCGGTGCCTGGAACAGAAGTAACGGCATGTTTACGTACCCGGCTCCCGCGACCGTCCCGAGGAGGACCGCTGACACACCCATCCGACCCCACACATCCGGCGACCGCTCCGGCGGACGAGTTCTCCCGGATGCTCGACCGCGCCCTGCTCGGCGGTGCCCCCTCGCCGGAACTGCGCCCGGTGCGGGTGGCCTCGGCGGTCGACGAGGTCTCCGACCGGCTGCTCACCGCGATCGCCGTCGGAGACTTCCTGCCCGGCGAACGGCTGCCGGTCGAACGCGAGCTGACCGGGCTGCTGGGGGTGAGCCGCCCCACCGTGCGCGAGGCCGTCGGACGCCTCCAGACCCTGGGAGTCATCGAGATCCGCCGTGGCCGCAACGGGGGAGCCTTCGTGCGGGACAGCTGGACCGAGTCCTCCGCGGCCGCCGTCCGGCGTACGCTGCTGCCGCGCTGGGAACAGTTCGAGCAGCTCTTCGACCTGCGCGGGCTGGTGGAGGGCATGGTGGCCGCGACGGCTGCCCGCCGTCGGCGGCCCGAGGATCTCGAGCCGATGCGCGAGGCTCTCGCCGCCCATCTCTCCGCCCGTACCCCGCGGGAGGAGCAGGCCGCCGACAGTGCGTTCCACCGGAGCATCTGCGCCGCCACCCGCAATCCGCAGATCGCCCTGCTCAGCCGGGACCTGCTGACCCGGATCAGCCTCGGCTTCCCGATCGAGCCGTGGGGCAAGGGCGAACGGACCCACTTCCACCGGGCGGGCGAGGGCCATACCGCCCTCTACGAGGCCATCGCGGCGGGCGATCCCGAGCGGGCGGAGGAGATCGCCCGCGACCACTCGATGATCAGCGCCGAGATGATCCGCGGGGTACTGGCCCGCGTCCGGGCGGCGGGGGATTTCTGACGGCAGCGCGCGAAGCGTCGTACCGCCCGTTCCTGAGCGCGGCCGCCGTGTGCGCCTCCGTGCTCCCGAAAGGCGCTGCGCGGCAGCCGGGTTGGCCGATCACCCGCTCGCAGACCGCGCCCGGTCACGGGAGCAGTCGGCGCTCCTTCGCCGCCGCCACCGCGCCGGACCGTGTCTCGACGCCCAGCTTGCCGTAGATGCGACCCAGGTGGGTCTTGACCGTCGCCTCGCTGATGAACAGGGCCCGGGCGATCTCCCGGTTGCCCAGGCCGCGGGCGAGTTGCCCGAGGATCTCGTGCTCGCGGGTGGACAGCGTGGGGCGCGGGCTGCGCAGACGGGTCAGCAGCCGGTCGGCCACGGGGGCCGACAGCGCGGTGCGGCCGGACGCCGCGTTGCGGATCGCCGTGAACAGTTCCTCGGGCTGTTCCGCCTTGAGCAGATAGCCCGTCGCACCCGCCTCGACGGCACGGGTGACGTCGGCGTCGGTGTCGAACATGGTGAGCACCAGCACACGGGGGCCCGCCCCCGTGCCGGAGGTCAGGTGCCGGGTGGCCGTCACGCCGTCCATGCCGCCGTCGAGCTGGAGGTCCATGAGGACCACGTCGGGGCGCAGGCGGGCGGCCATGGCGAGCGCCTCCTCGCCGCTGCCCGCCTCACCGACCACCTCGATGCCGTCGGCACTGGCCAGCAGGGCACGCAGCCCGGCACGCACCACGGCATGGTCGTCGCACAACAGCAGCCGAACGGAGGAGACGGAGGGTGAGGGCTCCGGCGTACTCACAGCGCGGGCTCCTTGCGGGGGTCGGGGATGGAGGGACCGGCGGCTGCCCAGGGTGCCAGGGGGACTGCCGCCGATACGACGGTGCCCTCGCCCGGCGTGGACTCCACGGTGAGCGTGCCGCCCGCCTGCCGGGCCCGGATACGCATGGCCGGCAGCCCGTGCCCCCGCACCCGGTCCGGCTCCGGGGGCCGGGCCGGGATCGAGGCACCGGGCTTCGAAGCGGAGACACCGGCCTCCGAGGGGCCGCCCGGATCGGGGGCTGCGGCCACGGCACGTGGTCCGTTCACACGGTGACCCGGCACATCGCGTTGGCTGTTGACGCCGTGTCCGGGTACCTGGTGTGCGAGTCGCGCGCCGTGATCCGGCGTGTCTGGCGGTCGGTTCGCGCCGTGTCCGGGTACGTCGCGTGCGGGCTGCACGCCGTGATCCGGCACGTCACGCGGTCGGTTCGCGGCGTGTCCGGGTACGTCGCGTGGCTCGTGCCCGCCGTGCCCGCCGTGCCCGCCGTGCCCGCCGTGCCCGCCGTGCCCGCCGTGCCCGCCGTGCCCGCCGTGCCCGCCGTGCCCGCCGTGCCCGCCGTGCCCGCCGTGCCCGGCGTGCTCCGGTACGTCACGCGAGCCGTTCACCTCGAAGCCGCGGCCGTTGTCGGCGATGTCCAGTGAGATCTGGTCGTCCATGCAGGTCAGGGTCAGCACGGCGCGGGTCGCCGCCGCGTGCTCACGCACATTGGCCAACGCCCCCTGGGCGATGCGCAGAAGCGCCGCCTCGGCCCGTTCCGGCAGTCCGGCGGGGATGCCGTCGAGCCGGAACTCGACGGTCAGGCCCGGGCCGCCCTCCCGCTCGGCGAGTGCGGCGAGCGCCTCGGGCAGCGACTGTTCGGCGAGGTCGGCCGGCGCCAGGTCGTGCACGAACCGACGGGCCTCCGCGAGACCGCGGGAGGTGATCTCGGCCGCTTCGCGCACATGTCCACGGGCCGTGTCGGGCTCGGTCGTCCAGACGCGCTCGGCGGCCTGCAGCAGCATCTGCTGGCTGGACAGACCCTGCGCGAGGGTGTCGTGGATCTCGGTGGACAGCCGCTGGCGCTCCGCGAGGATCCCCGCCCGCCGTTCGGTCGCCGCGAGATCGCGACGGGTGCGGACCAGATCCCCGATCAGCAGACGCTGCCGGGCGCCCTGGCGCTGCAGATGGACCAGCACGGCGGTGGCGACCGCGGCGACGGCCGGCGGGGCGAGAACCATGTTGGGGTTGAGCGTGCCCTCGGCCACGCGCACCTCGGAGACGACGACCAGCGCTGTCAGTACGCCCGCCAACGGCACCGCCCACCGCGCGGGCAGCGCGTGCAGACCGGCGAACAGCAGGGGCATGGCGCACCAGGTGGCGCTCGGCGCGAGGACGAGGAGGACGACCCACACGGCGGTCGTCGAGCCCAGCCAGGCCAGATGGCGGGCGGTGGGCGCGGAGCCGGGGCGGGGCGCCGGGGCCAGGAAGCGCCCGAGGACGTAGAGCAGACAGAAGAGCGCGAACAACGCCACCACCCACCCGGTCCGCGCCCCGCCCTGGTCGCGGCTCAGGAAGCGGGCGAAGGAGGAGCCGAGCAGCACGAAGAACGCGGCGTGCACGACCGCGAGCAGCCAGCGCTCGTCCGGATCGGTGTGGTCCATCCTCCGTGTCTATCGCGAGGCGCGGCGGACCGCATCAACCGATCGGCTGACACGCGCGTCGCCCGAACCTCCCGCGGACCGCAGCCGGTTGCCCGAGCCGGACCCGTCGCCTCCGCACCGAGGCTGTCATCAGGTCCCGCACGGTCCCGCACCGTTCGGGAGACGCCACTCGGAAAGGCAGGGACCTCGTGCCCGCCAAGAACGTCACGGTCAACCGCGCCACTCTCGGCCACCGCGTCGGCTACGCCCTGCGCCACCCCGGGCGGGTGCCCCGGCATCTGGCCCGCACCGCGCGGGACATGTGGCTGCGTCGCCGCCACCCGGACCACGTTTCCTACTACCGCGCGGTGATGCGCTCCGACACCCGGGCCGACCCGGACGCGGCCGTCGGCAGCCGCAGCCGGGAGCGGTGGCTGGCGCTGGGGGCGATGCAGTTCGACTACCTGGTCGGCCACGGTCTGCGGCCCGAGCACCGCATGCTGGAGATCGGCTGCGGCAACCTGCGCGGAGGCTGGCGGTTCATCCGGCACCTGGAGCCCGGCCACTACTACGGCATCGACATCTCGCCACACATCCTCGTCTCCGCGCAGCACACCGTGGTGGACATGGGACTGCAGAAGCGGCTCCCGGTGCTGACGCCGGTCCACGACCTGACCCTGCGGTTCCTGCCCGACGCCCACTTCGACGTGGTGCACGCGCACAGCGTCTTCTCGCACTCGCCGCTCCCGGTCATCGAGGAGTGCCTGGCCAACGTCGGCCGGGTGCTGGCGCCGGGAGGCTGGTTCGACTTCACCTTCGACCGCACCGAGGGCGAGGAGCACCACGTCCTGCGGGAGGACTTCTACTACCGCACCGAGACGCTCGTGGCGCTGGCCGAGAAGCACGGACTGCGCGCCCGCTTCATGGACGACTGGGAGGAGCTCCCGCACGGACAGTCCAAGATCCGCCTCACCCATGCGGAAGCCCGGTAGGGCCGGGGCTGCCGGTAGGACCGAGGCTGCCGGTAAAACCGAGGCAGCCGGTAGCTCCGAGGCTGCCGGCACTGTCCTTCGGCGCGTGATCTCCGTCCGTCTTTTCGGCGCGTCTTCGCCTTCGGTCGCAGTGCAGGGGTTGTCCTGACATTCGGGGCTCACCTAGGGTCACCTACGAGAGCAAGCGCTTTCCCCCTGCCCTGTCCGCGGCTGTCCCAGGAGGACCGCATGCCCCCACACCCCGTCCGCCGTCGCGTCGCCGTGGTCGGAACCGGCGCCATCGTCGGCGGCAGCCACCTCCCCGCGCTGAGGGCCCACGCCGACCGGGTCGAGCTGGTCGCCGCCGTCGACGTGGACCAGGACCGGCTCGGCGCCTTCCGGGAGCTGGCGGGCGAGCAGGTCGCCGGGTACACGTCGATCGGCTCGATGCTGGACGCCGTACGTCCCGATCTGGTCCTCATCGGCACGCCGCCGTCACTGCACCGGGAGCAGACGGTGGCCGCGCTCAAGGCTGGTGCCTGGGTGCTGTGCGAGAAGCCGCTGTGCCTGTCGCTCGCCGAGTACGACGAGATCGCGGCCGCCGAGGAGGCGTCGGGGGCGTACGCGGCCGTCGTCTTCCAGCACCGCTACGGCTCCGGCGCCGTGCACGCCCGCGACCTGATCGCGGGCGGCGAGCTGGGCGCCCCGCGCGTCGCGCACTGCCAGACCACCTGGCACCGCGACACCGACTACTACGCGGTGCCGTGGCGCGGGCGGTGGGCCAGCGAGGGCGGCGGCCCGACCATGGGCCACGGCATCCACCAGTACGACCTGCTGCTGCACCTGCTCGGCCGGTGGACGGAGGTGCGCGCGATGGCCGCGCGCCTGGTGCACGACACCGAGAGCGAGGACGTCTCGACAGCCCTCGTCCGGTTCGAGAACGGCGCCCTCGCCACCGTCGTCAACAGTGTGCTGTCCCCGGACGAGGTGAGCCGGATCCGGATCGACTGCGCCGACGCGACGGTCGAGCTCACCCACCTGTACGGCCATCGCAACGAGGACTGGGTCTACACCGCCGCGCCCCACGTCCCCGCCGAGCGCGCCGCCGCCTGGCGCGTCCCCGCGGCGGACGTGCCGAGCTCGCACACGGCGCAGCTCGGCGCCCTCCTCGACGCGTACGACAGCGGCGCGCGGCCCCCGGGCAGCGGACCCGACGCCCGAGCCACCCTCGAGTTCGCGGCCGCCCTCTACAAGTCGGCCTTCACGGGACAGCCCGTGCACGCGGGTGGGATCGGCCCCGGTGACCCCTTCTACCCGGCCATGCACGGCGGCCACCCCGACTGGGCCCCCAAGGAGCGCGCATGAGCATCCGAGTCAGCCACACGCACGGCGAGCACATCGCGGTGGCGGCGGCGGACGGCACCGAGATCCTCCGCTACGTCTACCGGCCCGACCCCGAGGCGTTCGAGTCCCGCAAGCCCTACGCCCACCCCGTGCGCACCCTCGCCGGGCGGACGGTCACCGGCTACCGTCCCAACGACCACCGCTGGCACAAGGGCCTTCAGCTGACGGCGAGTCATCTGTCCGGCCAGAACTTCTGGGGCGGCAACTCCTATGTACACGGCCGGGGTTACCTGCCGCTGCCCGAGCGCATCGGCTCCATGCGGCACGACGGCTTCCCCGCGTTCACCGTCGAGGACGACCGGCTCGCCTTCACCGAGGAGCTCACCTGGGTGGAGAACGGAGGCGCGGAATGGGCACGCGAGGCGCGCGGGCTGACCGTCCACTCGGTCGACGAGGAGGCCGGGGCCTGGGCCCTGGACTGGTCGATCCGCCTCACCAACATCCGTACCGAGCCGCTCGTCTTCGGCTCCCCGACCACCGCCGGGCGTGAGCTGGCCGGCTACACCGGGCTCCAGTGGCGCGGGCCGCGCGACTTCACCGGCGGCACCGTCTTCGGCCCCGACATCGACGGGGGCGCCGGAGCGGACGCGGGCAAGCTGATGGGCACCCAGGGTGCGTGGCTGGCCTTCACCACCGAGCACGACGAGGTCGACGGGCACTCCACGCTCGTCTTCGCCCACGCGCCCGAGAACCTCGACGAGAGGACCGCGATCCACGAGTCCCACTGGTTCGTGCGCTCCGAGCCGATCCCTTCGGTGGCGTTCTCCTGGGCGTTCCACGAGGAGTTCACGCTGCCGCCCGGTGAGACCTTCGGCTACCGCTACCGGGTCGTCTTCGCCGACGGAGCGTGGGACCGTGACCGTGTCGCCGCCCACCTGGCGCGGCTGCCGTGGTGAGCGGACCCGAACCCACGCTGCCCCATCCGCTTCCCGGCGCCGTCGGACTGTCCCACCTCAGTGCCTACGACTGGGAGGCCGCCGACGGCCTGTGCGGTGGCAGCCCGCACCTGCACCTGGTGTGCACGGAGGCGTACGTCGTCACCGGTGGCCGCGGGTCGGTGCAGACACTGAGCCCCGACGGCCACCGGGCCATTGCCCTGGAGCCCGGCGCCGTCGCCTGGTTCACGCCGGGCACCGTGCACCGCATGGTGCAGGGCGGCGACCTGCGCATCACCGTGCTGATGCAGAACAGCGGTCTGCCCGAGGCCGGGGACGCCGTCTTCACGTTCCCGCCCGAGGTGCTCGCCGACCCCGGCGCCTATGCCGCCGCCGCGGCGCTCCCGCCCGGCACGGGAGCGGAGACGGCGGCCGCCGCCCGGCGCCGGCGCGACCTGGCCGTCGAGGGCTACCTCCCCCTGCGCGAGGCCCTCGTCGCCGGCGACAACGGCCCGTACCTGGCGTTCCAGCGCGCCGCCGCCCGGCTGGTGCGCGACAAGGTGCCCGGCTGGCGCGGACTGTGGCGGGCCGGCGCGCTGGCCACCGCCGAACGCACCGGCGCCCAGCTCGACGCCCTGGAGGCCGGCGAGCCCGCCTACCTGGACGAGGCGACCGCGCGTGAGGCCGCGCCCACCCGGCTGTGTGGCTTCGGGATGTGCGGGCGCCGCGACGAGTACGCGCTGCCCGGGACGACGCTGCCCTACGGGGGCGAGTAGCCGCGCTCCCGCCCCCCCGCCGGACGCCTGCCGGGTCAGCCGAGTGCGCGGTCCAGGTTGAAGGCCGCGCTGATGAGGGCGAGGTGGGTGAACGCCTGGGGGAAGTTGCCCTGTTGCTCGCCGGTGTGGCTGATCTCCTCGGCGTACAGGCCGAGGTGGTTGGCGTAGGTGAGCATCTTCTCGAAGGCCAGGCGGGCCTCGTCGACCCGTCCGGCGTGCACCATGGCCTCGACGTACCAGAACGAGCAGATGGAGAAGGTGCCCTCGTCGCCGCGCAGCCCGTCGGGGCTCGCCAGTGGGTCGTAGCGGTAGACCAGTGAGTCCGACACCAGCTCCTGGGTGAGCGCGTCGAGCGTGGACAGCCATTTGGGGTCGGTGGGCGCGATGAACTTGGTCAGCGGCATCATGAGGACGGCCGCGTCCAGTACGTCGCCGTCCTCGTGCTGGACGAAGGCCTGGCGGCTCTCCGACCAGCCCTTGCTCATGATCCGCCGGTAGATCCTGTCGCGGGCCGCCTGCCAGCGGGGCAGGTCGGCGGGCAGGCCACGCCGGTTGGCGATCCGGATGGCGCGTTCGATCGCCACCCAGCACATCAGCCGCGAGTACAGGAAGTTCTTACGGCCGCCCCGGGTCTCCCAGATGCCCTCGTCGGGCTGGTCCCAGTTCTCGCACACCCAGTCAACCAGTGCGCAGACGTCGTCCCACTGGTCGCTGGAGATGGGCTTGGCCCACTTGTCGTAGAGGTAGATGGAGTCGATGAGCGCGCCGTAGATGTCGAGTTGGAGCTGGTCGGCGGCGGCGTTGCCGACGCGTACCGGTGCGGAGCCCTGGTGGCCCTCCAGATGGGGGAGTTCCCGCTCGGTGAGGTCGGTGCGGCCGTCGATGCCGTACATGATCTGCAGGGGGCCGGAGGGCTTGCCGTCGCCCGGACTGACGTGCCGGGTCACGAAGTTCATGAACGCCTCGGCCTCGCCGGTGAAGCCCAGCCTCAGCAGCGCGTACACGCAGAAGGCGGCGTCCCGCACCCATACGTAGCGGTAGTCCCAGTTGCGTTCACCGCCGAGCTGCTCGGGCAGGCTCGTGGTCGGTGCCGCCACGATCGCGCCGGTGGGCGCGTAGGTGAGCAGTTTCAGCGTGAGGGCCGAGCGGTGGACCATCTCCCGCCATCGGCCCCGGTACTTCGACGCGGACAGCCAGTGCCGCCAGTACGCCACCGTGGTGGCGAACTGCTCCTCCGCCTCGGTCCTGGCGCACCGGCGCGGGGTCACCTCACCGCCGACCTGGTCCAGCGCGAACACCGTCGACTCGCCCTCGGAGAGCTTGAAGTCGGCCCGCGCGTCCAGGCCGTCGACCTCCAGCGGCACGGTGGCGGTCAGCGCGAGCGACAGCTCGGCGGACTCGAAGACCGCGACGTCGCCGGCCATCCGGACGGTGTGCGGACGGGTCCCGTAGTCGAACCGCGGTGCCACGCGCGTGCGGAACGGAATGGATCCGCGCACGCACAACACCCGCCGGATCAGCCGGTGGCGTTCGGAATCGCCCGACTCGCCGTCGACGGGCATGAAGTCCTGCACCTCGCCCACGCCGTCCTCGGTGAAGAAGCGGGTGATCAGGACGTTGGTGTCGGGGAAGTAGAACTGCTTGGTCTTCGCCGGCACGGTCGCCGCCAGCTCGAAGCGGCCACCCCGCTCCGCGTCCAGGATCGACGCGAACACGCTCGGGGCGTCGAAGGAGGGGCAGCAGTACCAGTCGATCGTGCCGTCGGTGCCGACCAGGGCCACGCTGCGGAGGTCGCCGATCAGGCCGTGCTCGGCGATCGGCAGGTAACGCGAGGTACTCGGGTCGTCCTGGTCGATCGGTGTTCCGCTCATCGCAGCCTCCCTGGCCCCCGGCGCCCATCTCGCTCCCAGCCTAGGCCGGAACGAACCCGCGGGCGCCGGAAACACGATCAGACCGCGACGACCCGGATTCCGGCCTCCTCGAAGCGCCGGACCGTGTCGGGTCCCGCGGAGCTGTCCGTGACCAGCGTGTCCACCGTCTCGGCCGCACAGATGCGCGCGAACGCCCGCCGGCCCAGCTTGCTGGAGTCGGCGGCGACGATCACCCGCTCGGCCCGCTGGCACAGCAACCGGTTGGTAGCGGCCTCCGCCTCGTCGTGCGCGGCGGCTCCGTGGGCGAGGTCGAAGGCGACGACGCCGAGTACCGCCACGTCCATCGTGACCTGGCCGAGCACGCCGTCCGCGAGGGGGCCGACGAGCTCGTAGGACTGCGGGCGGGCCACCCCGCCGGTCAGCACGATCTTGAACTGGGGCCGTACGGCGAGCTCGTTGGCGATGTTGAGCGCATTGGTGACGATGGTCAGCGCGGGCGTGCCGGAGCCCAGGTCGCCGCGCACGGCCAGGGCCCGCGCGACCTCGGTGGTGGTCGTGCCGCCGGTCAGCCCGACCGCCTCGCCGGGCGCGATCAGGGCGGCGACCGCCTTGGCGATGCGCTGCTTCTCGGTGGCGTGCCGGGCCGTCTTGTAGCGCAGCGGCAGCTCGTACGACACCCCGTGCACGACCGCGCCGCCCCGGGTGCGCACCAGCATCTGCTGCTCGGCGAGCTGGTCGAGGTCACGCCGGATCGTCGCGGCGGAGACCTCCAGCTCGACGGCCGCCTCCTCCACGTCGAGCCGGCCGCGCTCTACGAGCAGGTCCAGCAGTTGCTTCCAGCGGGCGTCGCGCGACATCCCCGCCCTCCGTTCCTCGATCTCCCGGCGACCCTAGCGCACCCTCGTATCGCCCGGATGCTTGATTCTGCTCGAAAGATAGCTATATCTTGCAAGAACGCGCATCATGAATCACCCACAGGGAGGGGTTCCGGCATGACCCATGTCGAGGACGAGCTGGCCGGCCAGCCCGAATGCTGGATACGGGCCGCGTCGGAGGCGGCCCGGCACAGCGCCGCGCTGCCGGCGCCGGGGGAGCGGGTCGCGATCGTCGGCTGCGGCACCTCGTACTTCATGGCCCAGTCGGCGGCGGCGCTGCGCGAGGGCTCAGGACAGGGCGAGACGGACGCCTTCGCCGCCTCGGAGTTCCCCCACGGCCGGCCGTACGACCGGGTCGTGGCCCTCACCCGCTCCGGCACCACCACCGAAGTGCTCGAACTGCTCGGCCGGTTGCGGGGCCACACCCGGACGACCGCCGTCACCGCCGACCCCGGCACACCCGTCATGGCGGCCGCCGACGACCTCGTCGTACTCGACTACGCCGACGAACGGTCCGTCGTCCAGACCCGGTTCGCGACCACCGCCCTGACCCTGCTCCGCGCCCATCTGGGGCTGCACACCGACGACGTCGTCGCCGACGCCCGCACCGCGCTCGCGGCCGACCTGCCCGAAGGGCTCCTCGCCTGCACGCAGTTCACCTTCCTCGGCCGCGGCTGGACCGTCGGCCTGGCCAGCGAGGCGGGGCTGAAGATGCGCGAGGCCTCACTCGCGTGGACCGAGGCCTACCCGGCGATGGAGTACCGGCACGGCCCCATCAGCGTCACCACCCACGGCACCGCCACCTGGATGTTCGGCCCGGCACCGGACGGGCTGGCCCAACAGGTACGGGACACCGGCGCCCTGTGGGTGGCCGGCGGCCTCGACCCGCTCGCCGAACTGGTCCGCGTCCAACGGCTCGCGATCGCCCTGGCCGACGCCCGCGGCCTCGACCCGGACCGACCACGCCACCTCACCCGCTCGGTGATCCTCGCCCCCTGACGCGGGGATCGGGAACGCCGGCACCCGGCCGGGGGCGACCCTCGCGGGCCGTGCCCGCCGGGGCCCGGCCCGCTGGGGCCGCGTCCGCCGGGGCCGCGTCCGCGGGGTCCGTGTCCGCCGGCAGGTGCGCCCCGGGGGCGGCTCCACCGGAGTCGGCCCCGGCCGCCGCACCACCTGGACCACCCCCGGGCGTCCAAGCCGGCCGGACCGCTGCCGACCCCCGCCCGAAATCCCTCCGGACTCTCGGAAAGGACAGCCGTGCCCCTCGCGACCACCGGCGAGCTCGTCACCCGTGCCGCCGCGGCCCGCTCCGCCGTCGCCGCCTTCAACATCATCACCCTGGAGCACGTCGAGGCCGTCATCGCCGGCGCCGAGACCGTCGGCGCGCCCGTCGTCCTCCAGGTCAGCGAGAACGCGGTCGCGTTCCGTCACGGACGGCTGCTCCCGCTCGCCCGCGCCGCGGTCGCCGCCGCCGAACGCGCGGCCGTACCCGTGGCGTTGCACCTCGACCACGTACAGAGCGACGCCCTGCTGCGTCAGGCGGCGGACGCCGGGTTCGGCTCGGTGATGTACGACGCGGCCCGCCTGCCGTACGCGGACAACCTCGCGGCGACCCGGGCCGCCGCCGACTGGGCCCACGCCCACGGACTGTGGATCGAGGCCGAGTTGGGGCAGGTGGGCGGCAAACACGGTGAGCCGCCGCTCGACGCCCACGCGGCCGGAGCCCGCACCGACCCCGCCGAGGCCCGCGCCTTCGTCGCCGACTCCGGTGTGGACGCCCTCGCCGTCGCCATCGGCAGCAGCCACGCCATGACCACCCGCACCGCCGCCCTCGACCACGCTCTCCTGAAGCGCCTGACGGGAGCCCTGAACGTACCGCTCGTGCTGCACGGCTCCTCCGGCGTACCGGACGACGAACTGGCCGCGGCCGTCGCGAACGGCATCACGAAGGTGAACGTCGGCACCGCCCTGAACATCGCCATGACCGGCGCCGTCAGGGAGTTCCTCGCCGCCCACCCCGCGGCGGTCGACTCGCGCACCTATCTGGGCGCGGGCCGGGAGGCGATGGTGCGGACGGTCGCGGGAATCATCCGGGTGCTCGACCGGGCGGATGTCGGACGCGGCGGCCCGGCTATTCCCTGACCGCCCTCAGCACCACGAACTTCGGGTCACCGGCGACCAGTTGACAGTTGCCGAACAGGCGCCGCAACGTGACGTGGTACCCGAGGTGGCGGTTGCCGATCACCCACAGCTCGCCGCCGGGACCGAGCGCGCGCCGGGCCCCGGTGAACATCCGCCACGCCGTCGCGTCGGTGGTCGCCTGGTGCGAGTGGAACGGCGGGTTGGTGAGCACGAGATCGACGCTGCCGTCCGGCACCCCCTCCAGTCCGTCCCCGACCCGGAACCCGGCCTGCGCGGGCGCGCCGCTCGCCCTGTACGTCGCCTCCGCCGAGGCCACCGCCTGGAACGACTCGTCCACGAACAGCACCTCGGCCCCGGGATCGGCCAGCGCCAGGGCCGTACCGACGACGCCGTTGCCGCACCCCAGGTCCACGACCCGCCGGGCGCCCCGGTCGTCCGGCAGGTGCCGCAGGAAGAACCGGGTGCCGATGTCGAGCCGGTCGGCACAGAAGACGCCCGCGTGGTTGACGACGGTGCGCCCCGAGACGGGACCGATGTCCTGGGGAAGCCGGTAGCTGTACGGCCACGGGTTGGCCTCCCGCGGCCGTTCGGGCTCGGGGGAGCAGAAGATCAGCCGGGCCTTCTTCTCGGCGAGCGAGGTGCGGGTCGGGCCGAGGATCCGCTCGAACAGCTTCAGCGTCGAGGTGTGGATCTCCTTGACCATCCCGGTGCCCACGACGACCGTGCCCGCGTGCACGGCGGGCGCCAGCCGCAGCAGCTGGTCCTCCAGGAGCGCCAGGCTCTTCGGCACCCGGACCAGGAGTACGTCGATCCGGCCGGGCGGCGCGTCCTGCGTGGTGAGCAGCTCCACCGTGGCCGGGTCCACTCCGGCCCGCGCGAGATTGGCCCGGGTGGCCTCCTGGGTGAGGTGGGAGTCGGTGATCTGCACCGGCCGGTGCGCCGCGAGCGCCGTGACCAGCGCTCCCCAGCGGTCCCCGAGCACGACGACCGTGCCGGACAGCGGGACTCCCTCGTCCGCGAGATGCCGAAGCAGGTACTCGTCGGAGGCGTCCCAGGCGCGCAGCCTCTCGCGCGGGTCCTCGGGGAAGCGGATCGGCTCGAGCTCGCCCCAGGGCGTCGTCATACGGTCGTTCATCGTGCGTCAAGGCTAGCCGAGGCCGGCTCACGGGCCGTCGCCCGCACAGGTCGGGCAGGATGGGAGACATGGACGCCGAGCTGTTCCCCCGGGCCCGCGCGCCGATCGCCCCCGGCGCGGTGCACCTGCCGGACTGGCTGGACGCCGGGTCGCAGCGGGAGCTGCTGGAGTCCTGCCGGCAGTGGGCCCGCCCCCCGGCCGGACTGCGCACGGTCCGCACGCCCGGCGGTGGCACGATGACCGCCCGCCAGGTCTGTCTGGGCCGGCACTGGTACCCGTACGGCTACGCCGCCACCGTCGTCGACGGCGACGGCAGCCCGGTCAAGCCCTTCCCGGCATGGCTGGGCGCACTCGGCCGCCGCGCGGTGACCGACGCGCTCGGGGCGGAGGCGGTGTCGGCAGCGCCGTACGACATCGCACTGATCAACTTCTACGACGGTGACGCCCGCATGGGCATGCACCGGGACAGCGACGAGAAGTCCGCCGCACCGGTGGTCTCCCTGAGTCTCGGGGACACCTGCGTCTTCCGCTTCGGCAACCCCGAGACGCGCGGCCGGCCGTACACGGACGTCGAACTGCGCAGCGGGGACCTGTTCGTGTTCGGGGGCCCGTCCCGGCTCGCCCACCACGGTGTGCCGCGAGTGCACGGGGGCACCGCGCCGCCCGAGTTGGGGCTCACCGGACGGTTGAACATCACTCTCCGAGTGAGCGGACTGTAGGTCGCGGCGGCGGCCACGCACACTGCGGATCATGGGAGACTCGGCCTCATGAGCGGCAAGGCGGACCCCCGGACGACGGGGGAAGGGACCACCTCGAGGGCGCGGTTGGACCGTGGGCGCGGAGCGCTCGGTCCCGCGCTGGAGCTCGTGCACACCGGTCGCGCGCCGACCCGCGCCGTGCTCACCGCCGAGCTCGGCGTGACCCGGGCGACGGCCGGCGCGGTCGCCGCCGAACTGGAGGCGCTGGGCCTGATCCGGGTCGACGCCCGGCCCGGCGCGGCCGCCGGTTCGCAGGGGCGCCCCTCGCACCGGCTCGCGGTCGCCGAGGACGGCCCGGTCGTCCTCGCCGCGCAGGTGCACGCCGACGGGTTCCGGGCCGCGCTGGTCGGCCTGGGCGGCCGGATCGTCGCCACCGCACCCGGCTGCGAGACCGTCGACGCCGACCCGGCGAAGGTCCTCGGGTCCGTCGTGGAGGCCGGCGCCGAACTGCTGCACACGACCGGGCGGCGCTGCGTCGGCGCCGGACTCGCCGTGCCGTCGGCGGTCGCCGAACCGGACGGACTCGCCCTCAACCCGCTGCACCTGGCCTGGCCCGTGGGAGCCCCGGTGCGCCGGATCTTCGCCGAGTGCGTGCGCGCGGCCGGGATCACCGGTCCGGCCTTCGCGGGCAACGACGTCAACCTCGCCGCGCTCGCCGAGCACCGGCACGGCGCGGGCCGTGGCGCCCGGGACCTGCTGTGCGTGGCCACCGGGCACCGCGGGGTGGGCGGCGCGCTGGTGCTGGACGGGCGCCTGCACACGGGCAGTTCGGGCCTGGCGCTGGAGGTCGGCCACCTCACCGTCAGCCCCGAGGGCCGCCCCTGCCACTGCGGCAGCCGCGGCTGCCTCGACGTCGAGGCCGACCCACTGGCCCTGCTCACGGCCGCCGGACGCGATCCCGGCCCCGAGATGTCCCTGCTCCGGCAGGCCGACGAGCTGATCCGGGGCCACTTCGACGACCCGGCCGTCCGCACCGCCGTCGAGGCCCTGATCGACCGGCTCGGCCTCGGACTCGCCGGTCTGGTCAACATCCTCAACCCTGACCGCATCATCCTCGGCGGGCTGCACCGCACGCTCCTCGACGCCGACCCGGACCGCCTGCGCGCGGTCGTCGCCGACCGCAGTCTGTGGGGGCAGAGCGGCGGCGTACCCATCCTCGCGTGCACGCTGGACCACAACAGCCTGGTGGGGGCGGCCGAACTGGCGTGGCAGCCGGTGCTGGACGATCCGCTGGGGGCGCTGAGCGGTGGGTGAACGACCGCCGGGGCCCGACGGCATGGACCTGCTGGAGCCCGACCGGCTGCGTCTGGTCGAGGTGGCGGCACCGTCGCTGGAGGCGGCGGAGCGGGCGGCCATGAACCGCGCGTGGGACGACGCGGTCGGCGCCAACCCGAGCCTCTTCGACGGACCGGTGGCGGTCTGCGCGGGCCTGGACCGGGACGGGCCACGCGGTCTGGTCGTCTCCTGGTCCCGCACCACCTACCGGTACTTCGCCCTGCGCCGGGTACCGGGCGCCACCTCGCTGCGGTCCCTCTTCGTGAGCGTCGTACAGCCCACGGACGACGGACGCGTCCTGGTGGGGCGGATGTCCCCGTCCACCTCCGCTCCCGGCCGCTGGCAGTTCCCCGGCGGTTCGGTCGAACCGCCCCGCGGTCGCGCCCCCCTCGACGAGGCCGCGCTGCGCCGGCACGCCGCCCTGGAGCTGGCCGAGGAGACGGGCGTCGACGGACCGCCCGAGGAGCTCACCCGTTGCCTGGTCACCCACTCCGCGAGCGGGCAGGTCGGGGTCCACTACCTCGCGCCGGGCAGGCCGGAGTCACTGCTGCGCGAGCGGTTCGCGGCCCTCGTGGCCGCGGAGACGGCGAGGGGGCGTGACCCGGAGTTCGACGAGTTCGCCCTGATCGGCTCCCCGGCCGAGCTGCCTCGCCTCCCGGGCCCCCACGTGGCCTACCTCGAAGCCGTCGTCAGCCGCCACACCTGACCGGACCCACACCCTCTCGGTGGTCGCCGGAATCCGCGTCCGGGGTGAACCGGACGCCCCGTCGCGCGGCTCCCGGCGGTGCGGGCCGGAGTCTGCCTGAGCCGCGCCGAGTAGGCTCGGGGCATGCGGATCTCCGTTTCCTCGGACATGGACGAACCAGTGGCCCGTTCCCTCGTCGCGGAGCTGCGCGGCCGCGGCCACGAGGTGGCGACGCACGGGGCGCTGAACCCCGGCGACGACCCCCGGTGGGCCGCGTGCTCCCAGGCCGCGGCCGGTGAGGTCGCCGCCGGGACGGCGGACCAGGCGGTCGTGTGCTGCTGGACCGGCACGGGCGCCTCGATCGCCGCCAACAAGGTGCCCGGCGTACGCGCGGCCCTGTGCACGGACGCGTACACGGCGGACGGCGCCCGCCGCTGGAACGACGCCAACGTCCTGGCCCTCAGCCTGCGCCTGACGTCCGAGCCCCTGCTCAAGGAGATCCTCGACGCCTGGTTCGCCGCCGAGGCGAGCGAGGACACCGGGGACCGGGAGAACGTGGCGCACGTGGGACGGCAGGACTCCGCCAGGACCATTCGGTGACTCACCGGAACGGGCTGCCTGCCCGCACCGGGGCCCGCGGCCCGTCGCGGGAGGCGGTCGCGCACGGGGCCGGTCCGTGACCGGGTGACGTGCCGGCGGTTCTCCTGTCGGGTCGCGTTCCGGATCGCATCCGGGCCGGGTCAGCGCGCGGGTTCGGGCCAGTCCACGGCGAAGGCGCGGCCCGGGTTGTCCGTGAGGACGCGTCGTACGAGGTCCTCGCCCACGGCGAGGGCGAGCCGCGGCCGCACCCGCCGCAGCAGGTACGGCATCCCGGGCCCCTCGGCGACCGAGCGGGCCGCCGCGGTCGTGGTGTCGCCGCCGAGCAGGAGGCGGTCGCCGTGGCCCGCGTCGGCCAGGGCCCGTACGGCGTCCGGCATCCGCCAGTCGGTGGCGTGATGGGCGCGGGAGGGGCCGTCGAAAGCCAGGTAGCAGCCCGTCTCGGCGGCCTGGCGGTGCACCGCGAAGTCGGGGGAGCGGTTGAGGTGCCCGAGGATCACCCGGTGCCGTGGCACACCCAACTCGCCGCACAGCAGGTCCAGTACGTCCAGGGCGGCGGTCCCCAGTTCGAGGTGGACGGCGACGGGCGCTCCCGTCGCGTGGTGGGCCTCGGCCGCCGCGGTCGTGGTCCACCGGGCGTGCGGGTCGAGGGTGTGGAAGCCGCCCGCCACCTTGACGAGTCCGGCCCGCACTCCCGAGGCGCCGATGCCCTCGGTCAGTTCACGGACGAACACCTCGGCGAGCCTGCCGCGCAGCCCGCGCAGCGTCCCCTCGTCGTAGTGGACCGCCTGGTGAAGGCCCGTCGCCGTCACCAGGTGCACGCCGGTCTCCCGCGCCAGTGGGGGCAGGTCGGCGGCGCGCCGCCCCAGTCCGTACGGCGTCCACTGCACCACGGCGCCGCCGCCCAGCGCGTGGAACGCGGCGAGCTCGGCCCGTGCCGCGGACACGGAGCGCAGCTCCTGACCGGGCAGCCGGGGAGAGCCGAAGAACAGGTGGTCGTGCGCGTCGCACACGCCCAGTTGCTCCGGAGGCACATCTCCGAGCACCGTACGGACTCGGCTCACCACTGGCGTCCCCGCGGCAGTCGGTCCCGACCGGGCGAAGACAGGTGCAGCACCTGGAACACGTCGCCTTCGGCCTCGGGGGTGTCGTGCGCCCAGAGCGAGAAGTGGACCAACTCCCATGAAGCGGTGTCGACGGCGGCCGCGGCGAGTACCGCGCCGTCCGCCACCGCCAACCGCCCCGTCTCGCCCACCCCGTCAGCCATCGCCCTGGCCAACTCGACGCCCTCGGGCACCTGTTGGCGCCGCCGCACGGCGACCCGCGCGGGGGAGCCGGCGGCGCCGCCCTCCTCGTACGCCAGCCCCGTCCACTGCCGGACCGGCGGCCTCCCGAAGTCGTCGCTCAGCCCCTGGAAGCCGCCGCCCCAGAGAAAGGAGTTCATGCCCTCGGTGGTGTCCCACAGATAGAACGGCGCGTACTGGTTGACCGGCGAGCCGTGCACCCCGCGCTCGCGCAGCAGATACGCCTTGAGACCGAGACCCTTCCAGTCGTCGAGCAGCCGCCCGACGCGGGACACACGGGCGCGGACGACGCCGGTGTCGTAGTCGGCGGGCAGGGTGAGTTCGTACTGCATGGCGTGCACGGGCGCCTCCTCAGGCGGATGCGTCGACGCGTGGGGCGAGCAGCGAGAGCAGCCCCCGCACCCCCGTGTCGAAGGCGGCGGGCGAACCGGACGCGCGGGCGAGGACGTAACCGCCCTGGACGGCTGCGACGACGGTCGCCGCGATCTCCTCGCCGTCCAGCGAGGGCGCGAACTGGCCCTGCTCCTGCCCCTCCTCGACGATTCCGGCGATCCGTTCGCGGATCCAGTCCAGCGTCTCGTCGACCGGCGCGCGCAGTTCGGCGCTGGCGACGACGTCGGGGTCCATCGTCAGCCGGCCGATCGGGCAGCCGCGCAGGGCGTCGCGCTCGCGGCGCAGATAGGCCTCGATGCGCTCGTACGGTGTGCCCGGCCCGCCGAGTACTGACTCGGCGGTGGCCCGCTGTTCCTCGGCGGTCCGCCGGATGGCGGCGAGGGCGAGGTCCGGCTTGCCCTTGAAGTGGTGGTACATGCTGCCCTGTCCGGCCTCGGCGCGCTCCAGGATGGCCTTGGGGCTGGTGCCCACGTAACCGCGCTCCCACAGCAGCTCACGGGTGGACTCGATCAGTCGCTCCGGGGTGCTCATCCGCCCACTGTACATACCAGTAGGTACAGACGTCGAGGGTGTGAGGAGCAGCCGTACGCCGTCGCCGTACTCCCCGGGAGGTACGCGCAGTGCCGCCGGCCGCACGACGACCCGGACCCCCGATCGGCGCGAGTCTCGAGACAACACCGGAAGACCCACCTGGGAGATGACTCGAGATGCAGACACTTGCGAACTGGGACGGCGGCCCCGGCCCGTGGATCCTCTTCTTCCCGCTGATCTGGGCGGCCGTCGTGATCGGCGTCGTGACCGTCCTGCGCCGCACCGGCTCGCGCGGCCGGCGCGGACCGTGGCGTGCCGTGGACGACCGCCGCCCCTCCGGCGACTCACCCGTGGCCGTGCTCGGCCGCCGCTTCGCCTCCGGCGAGATCGACGAGGACGAGTATTGGCGCCGGTTGTCCGTCCTGGACGAGCAGTTCGGTCGTACGTCCGGCAAGGGAGGTGCGGTGTGACCGCCACCGCGACCGCCGCGCCGGCCGCCGCACCGACGGCCGCCCTGGTCGTCGACGGCGTGAAGGTGTACGGCACCGGTGACACCGCCGTGAGGGCCCTGGACGGGGTGAGCGTCGACTTTCCGGCCGGCCGCTTCACCGCGATCATGGGGCCCTCGGGCTCCGGCAAGTCCACCCTGATGCACTGCGCGGCCGGCCTGGACACCCTCACCTCGGGAGTCGCCCGCATCGGCGACACCGACCTCGGCACACTGGACGACCGGCGTCTGACCCTGCTGCGCCGCGAGCGCGTCGGCTTCGTGTTCCAGGCGTACAACCTGGTGCCGACGCTGACCGTCGCGGAGAACATCACCCTTCCGCTGGACCTCGCGGGCCGCACGGGTGACCGCGAGTGGATCGACGCGCTCGTCGACGTCGTCGGCCTGCGCGACCGGCTCCACCACCGGCCCGCCGAGCTCTCCGGCGGTCAGCAGCAACGCGTCGCGGTGGCCCGGGCGTTCGCCGGCCGGCCGGACGTCGTGTTCGCCGACGAGCCGACCGGCAACCTCGACTCCCGGTCCGGCGGAGAGGTCCTCGGGCTCCTC
Organism: Streptomyces sp. NBC_00289; assembly: GCF_041435115.1. Lineage (NCBI taxonomy): Bacteria > Bacillati > Actinomycetota > Actinomycetes > Kitasatosporales > Streptomycetaceae > Streptomyces > Streptomyces sp. NBC_00289. The sequence goes on from NZ_CP108046.1 coordinate 8,752,383, forward strand.
GGCCGGACCGTCCGCCGGACGGCCCGCACGGTCGTCATGGTGACCCACGACCCGGTCGCCGCCGCCCATGCCGACGAGGTCGTCTTCCTCGCCGACGGACGGCTCGTCGACCGGATGGCCGACCCGACCGCCGACAAGGTCCTGGACCGCATGAAAGCCTTCGAGGTGCCGTCATGAACACCTCCGTACGGCTGAGCGTGACCTCCCTGCGCTCCCACAAGCGGCGCTTCGCCGGCACGTTCCTCGCCGTGTTCCTCGGTGTCGCCTTCCTGGCCGGGACCCTCGTGATGGGCGACACCCTGCGCGCCGGCTTCGACGCGATGTTCGGCGACGCGGCGAAGGGCACGGACGCCGTGGTCCGCAGCGCCGACGCCATCACCACGCCCGGCGAGAGCCAGGGCGTACGGCAGCCGGTCGGCACGGACCTGGTCGGCGCCGTCGAGAAGGTTCCGGGAGTGGCGGCGGCCGCTCCCGACATCGAGGGCGCGGGCCAGCTCGTCGGCGCGAACGGCGAGCCCGTCGGCGGCCAGGGGCCGCCCACCCTCGCCGGCAACTGGATCACCGACCCCCGGCTCAACGCCTACCGGCTCGCCGAGGGCCGCGCCCCGCGCGGGTCCGGCGAGGTCGTCGTCAACCGCGGTGCGGCGAAGAAGGGCGGCCTGAGCATCGGCGACACGACGACTCTGCGCACGCCCGACCCGGTCCGGGTGACGATCGTCGGCCTCGCGACCTTCGGCGGCGAGGACGGCATGGCGCAGGTGACCTTCACCGGGATGACCCGGGCCGACGCCGAGCAGTACCTGACGGCCAGGCCGGGGCAGGCGGCGAGCATCCGGGTGCGGGCCGGGCCCGGCGTGAGCCAGCGCGAACTCGTCGACCGGCTGACCCCCGTGCTGCCCAAGGGGATCGAGGCCATCACCGGACAGGAGTCGGCCGCCGAGAACACCGACATGATCTCCAGCCAGTTCCTCACCCTCTTCACCACCTTCCTCCTGGTGTTCTCCGGTATCGCCCTGCTGGTCGCCACCTTCTCCATCCACAACACCTTCGCGATCGTCATGGCCCAACGCACGCGCGAGAACGCGCTGTTGCGCGCCCTCGGCGCGTCCCGCGCGCAGGTCGCCGCGTCCTCCCTCGTCGAAGCGGGCATCGTGGCGGTCACCGCGTCGGCCGCGGGGCTGGCGGGCGGCATCGGCGTCGCCGCGGGCCTCCAGGCGCTGTTCCCGGCCATCGGATTCCCCTTTCCCGAGGGCGACCTGGTGATCGGCTCACTGTCCCTGCTGCTGCCGCTCGCGGTCGGTGTCGTGGTCTGTCTCGGCTCCGCGCTGCTGCCCGCCGTACGCGCAGGCCGTACCGCGCCGCTGGCCGCGCTGCGGGAGACGGCCGTCGACCAGTCGGGCGCCTCACGCCTGCGCGCGGTCACCGGCACCGGTCTGGCCGCTCTCGCGGTCGCCGTGACACTGACCGGCGTCCTGGTGTCACCGTCCCTGTGGCTGGCGGGATCCGGCGCGGTGCTGGCCCTGGCCTCGTTCGTGGTCCTCGGCCCGGTCGCCTCCTCGACGGCCGTACGGGTTCTCGGCGGCCCTCTGGACAGGCTGCGCGGCGTCAGTGGCGGGCTGGCGCGGCGCAACGCCCTGCGCAGCCCGAAGCGGACGGCCGCGACGGCCGGCGCCCTGATGATCGGCGTGGCCGTGGTCTCGCTGTTCACGGTGTTCGGTGCCTCGCTCAAGGCGACCATGGACCAGACCGTGTCGCGGTCCTTCGCGGGCGACGTCGTGGTGAGCACGCCGTCCTTCGGGGCGGGCGGCAGCGGACTGAGCCCCCGCCTCGCCCGAGCCGTCCAGGATCTGCCGGAAGTGGACACGGCCGTCGGCCTCGGCCGTGGTGTCGCCGAAGTCGACGGCAGGGGAAGGGCGTTGACGGTGACCGACCCGGTCGCGCTGGAGCGCACCTTCGACCTGGGCACGGTCGAGGGCTCCCTGCGCACCCTCGGCTCCGACGGTCTCGCCATCACCCGGAAGGAGGCCGAGGACCAGGGGCTGACCACGGGAGACAGGACCCGGCTGACCTTCACCGACGGCAGCAAGGTGACCTTCACCGTTCGCGCGGTCTACGGCCGGTCCGAACTCGCCGGCGACTACGTCATCACCCGCGCCGCCTGGGCGCCGCACCGCACCCAGGACTCCGACACCCTCCTCGCGGTGTCCTTCAAGGACGGTGTGGGCACCGACCGGGGCACGGCCGTGGTCCGCGGCGTCGCGGAGCGCTACGGCGATCCGGAGGTACAGACCCGCGAGGAGTACGCCCGGTCGTCGGCGGGCGGGATCGACATGATGCTGACCCTCGTCTACGCGCTGCTGGCCCTCGCGGTGCTGATCGCCCTGCTCGGTATCGCCAACACGCTGACACTGGCGATCCACGAACGCACCCGGGAACTCGGCCTGCTCCGGGCCGTCGGCCAGACCCGGTCGCAGCTGCGGGCCATGGTCCGCTGGGAGTCGGTCCTGGTCGCGGCCTTCGGCACGGTCGGCGGGCTCACCCTCGGTGCCTTCCTCGGCTGGGTGCTGGTCAAGGCCTCCGAAGGGGCCGGCGACACCGCTTTCGCCTTCGCGGTGCCGCCGCTGCGGCTGGCGGTCGTGGCGTTGGTGGGGATCACGGCTGGGGCTCTCGCGGGTCTGCGCCCGGCCCGGCGCGCGGCCCGTCTGGACGTGCTGCGGGCCATCGCCACCGAGTGACGTACGGGCCCTCGGCGAGCGTGCGGCGTCCGCGAGGAGAGCGGGCGCCGCGAACGCCGGTCACCGCCCGGTCAGCCGACGACGGCCGACCGGGCGGGAGCGTGTTCGGGCCTGCGCAGGTCGAGGTCGTGCTCGACCTCCGCGAAGACGCGCACCGGCTTGTCCGGGGTGACGCGTCGCGGCGGGCGCGCCGCCGTGGGCCGTACGGCCGAGGGCGTCGGCAGCGTGAACCAGACGACCTTCCCGGACTCGCCGTCCGGCCGCACACCCCAGCTCTCGCTGACCGCAGCGACCATCGCCAGCCCGCGTCCGCAGGTGGCGAGCGCGTCGGTGTCCGCCGCGTCTCCCACCTCCTCCACGACCGGCAGACGCGGGTCGTGATCGTGCACGGACACCATCAGCCGGTCGAGCTGCACCTCGATCTCCACGGTGCACGTCTTGTCGGGCTGGGCATGGCGGTGGACGTTGGTCAACAACTCGGTCACACCGAGCGCGGCTCGGTCTATCAACGGATCCAGATGCCAGTAGCGCAACTGCGCCGATACGATTCTGCGGACCTGGCCGATCCGCGACGGCAGGGCTTGGAGCTCCACCGCGCAGTGCCTGCTCGGATGACTGATCACGGCTGCGACTCCCCGACTGAAGAGGCCCGGAAGAACACGGAGTTCGGATCCAGCAGGACGCTTTCGTGACACGGCCGCCTGCTGTCGTGGCCGGCGGGCTGGTTCGCAGCGTTATCGCCGGTAAACCCAGAGTGACGTGAGAACAGCGTGACTCAGGGGGCGATGCCCCGCAACTCGCGGAGGATCAACCGCCCCGCCCGGCCGCCCTGCGCACGGCCTCGATGAACCGGCGTGCCGCGGGCGGGCCCGGCTCGCCCGGGGCCGGGTCGTGGTCGCCGAGGGTCAGCAGGTACCGGTTCCCGTTGAGGTCGGCCTGCGCCCGGTCCTCGGTGGCGAACCACGGCCTGGAGGCGCGCACCGCCTGCACCGGCGCACTGTCGATCTCACTGCCGTAACTGGTGAGCAACTCCAGCCTGCCGTCGCTGATCCGGACCTGTCCGGCCCGGGTGAGCGACCGCAGCCGCTTCCCGATCCGCACGCCCGTGGCCGTGAACTCCGGCTCCGCCATGCCGTTCCGCCCCCTTGTGCGCGTCGCTCCGACCGGCTCCCACGTGCCGGGACACGGCTCGCCGAGCGTCCGGTCGCGTGATCCGGCTTCCTGCTCCAGTGTGCGCCCCCGTACGGGACCCTTCGTCCCGCCGCGCAGTCTGCCCGCCGAGGAGGTGGAGCACCAGTGCGCACGGCCCTTCGAGGGCGGGCGCCCGGAGCACTCGCGCGAATGCGCCCCCATGGGCGCGGGTCGTGGCCCCAGGCTGGTCTTTGGGCTGCCCAAAGGAGTGTTTATGCAGGTGAGAAGCGTGCGGGAGGTGCCTATGATCGGTGTGTCGGCCGCGCGACGCGCCGTCGGCGCGAAGCCTAAGGAGCCCCGCCGTGAGCACCACCCAGCAGACCCGGACCGGCGCCACCCTCGATGTCGACCGCAGTGACAGTGCCTACCGGGGCTGGCTGAAAGAGGCCGTCCGCAGGGTCCAGGCGGACGCCAACCGCTCGGCCGACACCCATCTGCTCCGATTCCCCCTGCCGGACGAGTGGGGCATCGACCTGTACCTGAAGGACGAGTCGACCCACCCGACCGGCAGTCTCAAACACCGGCTCGCCCGTTCCCTCTTCCTCTACGGCCTGTGCAATGGCTGGATCCGGCCGGGCCGCCCGGTGATCGAGGCGTCCAGCGGCTCCACCGCCGTCTCCGAGGCGTACTTCGCGAAGCTGATCGGGGTGCCCTTCATCGCCGTCATGCCGCGCACGACGAGCGCCGAGAAGTGTCGCCTCATCGAGTTCCACGGCGGGCGGTGCCACTTCGTGGACGACCCCCGCACGATGTACGAGGCCTCCGCCGCACTCGCGGCCGACACCGGCGGCCACTACATGGACCAGTTCACCTACGCCGAACGTGCCACGGACTGGCGCGGCAACAACAACATCGCCGAATCCGTCTTCAGGCAGATGGAGTTGGAGCGATTCCCGGAACCCGCGTGGATCGTCGCCACGGCCGGCACCGGCGGCACCTCGGCGACCATCGCCCGTTACGTGCACTACATGCAGCACGACACCCGCATCTGTGTCGCCGATCCGGAGAACTCGTGCTTCTTCGAGGGATGGACCACCGGCGATCCGGACGTCACGTGCGACTGCGGCTCACGCATCGAGGGCATCGGCCGGCCCCGGATGGAGCCCAGCTTCGTACCCGGTGCCGTCGACCGCATGATGAAGGTCCCGGACGCGGCCAGCGTCGCCGCCGTACGGGCCCTGGAGCAGGCCATCGGCCGCAGGGCGGGCGGCTCCACGGGCACCGGACTGTGGAGCGCGCTGAAGATCGTCGCCGAGATGGTGGCCCAGGGGCGCACCGGGAGCGTGGTGACCCTGCTGTGCGACCCGGGGGACCGGTACCTCGACAAGTACTACTCCGACGCGTGGCTGGCCGAACAGGGCCTCGACATCGAGCCGTACACCGCCGCGATCGAGTCGCTGCTGAGGACGGGAGTCTGGCCCGCCTGACCTACCGGCCCGCCAGCCGCCGGTCCAGCGCGGTCACCGCGCCCCGGAACGTCCGCCCGAGGCCCCCGCGTGCGAGCCGCAGGATCAGCCGCAACGGCGCCGGCCCGTCGGCGGCGAAGGTCCACCGCACCAGCGTCCCGCTGCCCGCCGGGGTCAGCCGCCACTCCTCGACCAGGGCGCGTACGCCGGGCGCGTTGGTGGCGTCCACGCGGTAGGCGTACACCTCCGCCTTCCTCGCCGAAAGGACCGTCTCCTCGAAGCGGGTACCGCCCCTGAGCCGGATCTCCCTCCGACCGCCGCCGTCGATCGGCCGGGCGAGGGTCACCGCCGAGAACCACTCGGCCCAGCCGGGCACGTCCTCGGCGAGCGCGTGGAAGACCGCCTCGGGGGAGGCGGAGACCTCCCGGGCGAAGACGAGGCGTACGGGAGCGTGCTCGAGGAACTCGATTCCCACTGGTCGCAGCCGACGAGCCATGGACGAAACCCCCCTGGGATGCGGCCCGGCCGGAGACGAGCCGTTGACCGGCGCCGGCCGGGCGGGGCGGACGCGGGCGGCACCCCGCCGACGCCCGTCACCCTAGCTGACGGTCAGTCAGCTGTCTGCTCCTCGTCGGTCTCGCCCGCCACCACCAGCCGCCGCAGATGCTCGGAGACCTCCGCGCGCGCCCCGGCCGGCAGCCCGGCGTCCGTCACCAGAGTGTCGACCTGCTCCAGGGCCGCGAACGAACTCAGGCCCACCGTCCCCCACTTGGTGTGGTCCGCGATCACCACGACCCGCCGCGCCGACTGCACCAGACGCCGGTTGGTCTCCGCCTCCGCGAGGTTCGGCGTCGACAGGCCGGCCTCGACCGATATCCCGTGCACACCGAGGAACAGCACGTCGAAGTGGAGCGCCGCGATCGCCTGGTCGGCCACCGGGCCCACCAGCGAGTCCGACGGCGTACGCACCCCGCCGGTCAGCACCACCGTGGCCGCGCCCTGCCGGGGGCCGGTGGTGCGCTGCGCCGCGTGGAAGACGTCGGCCACCCGCACCGAATTCGTGACGACGGTGAGGTCCGGCACGTCGAGCAGGTGGTGGGCCAGCGCGAAGGTCGTCGTACCGCCCGACAGTGCGATCGCGCTTCCCGGCGCGACCAGTTCGGACGCCGCCTGGGCGATGTCCTCCTTGGCGGTCAGCTCCAGCCCCGACTTCGCCTCGAAGCCCGGCTCGTGCGTGCTCGCCTCGACCACCGGGACGGCGCCGCCGTGCACCTTCTCCAGGACGCCCTGACGGGCGAGCGCGTCCAGATCACGCCGCACCGTCATGTCCGACACGCCGAGCTTGCGGGTCAGCTCGTTGACCCGGACGCCGCCACGGCGCCGGACCTCGTCCAGAATCAGGGCGCGCCGCTGCTCCGCGAGGAGGTTCTGATTCTCACTCACGTACGCTCCGGTCCTTTCGCCTCAAGCCGTCCGACACGCTCTGCGCACCCCCTCCGACAAGGACATTCTCCCCGCTCCCGGTGCGTGGGCGTCCCATCCTTGCACGGGAGGGTACCGGTGACCCCACCGACTGCGGGACGCGCGCACGTCACCCACGCGTCATCCCCGGCGCGCGAGTCGCACGGATCGGGGAGATTCCGTGACGGGAGGTGTGCGCCGTCGCCCGAGTGGAGATCCTTGTGCCCGCACGGACAGATGCGACGGAGCGTCACGGGGGAAGTGCGAACAGTGGAACGTGCACGGGAACAGGTGCCGACCGGCGGACCGGACGACCGCGGTCCGCGACCCCAGGAATCCGCGACCGCCCTGGAGCTGCTGGTCCACGGCGTGGGCGGCACCACGCCGGAGAAGATGCTCGGTGATCCGCGCACCGTGCGGATCACCGGCGACGACACGGCGGCCGTCTTCCGGCGCGCCGGTGACACCGACGCCGAGTCCGACCCGGACGACCGGCACCGGGGCCCGGTGCCCGAGGCGTACGTCTGGTGCAACCTCACCTCCGGCAACGGCACCCGCGCCCTGTGGCTGCTGCTGCTGCCGTTCATGGTGGTCAACCTCGCCCACTGGATGCGCCCCACCGCGCACGGTCGCACGCGGACGGTCCGCCTGTACGGCCTGCTCGTGCGACTCGCCGGGCTGACCCTGACCGTGCTGCTCGTCGCCGCGGTCTGCGAGGTCGCCCTCGACCTGACCGCCTGGCAGTGCGCGGGCACCCGCGCGTGCGCCGGGCGGCACTCCTGGCTGGGCTTCCTGTCACCGAGCTTCTCGGACGGCGGCTGGTGGAGCCGCCCCGGCCGCCGCCTCGCCCTCGCCGCCCTGGTGCCCGCCGCGCTCACCGGTCTGCTGTGGTACCTCTCCCACCGCACCTGGAGCGCGTACGAGTCCCAGCGGCCGCTGTCACGCCGGCCCGAACCCGACGAGGGGCCCGGCCGCACCGCCCTGGGCCGGCCCGGCTTCTGGTACGGACGCCGTCTGGTGGCCCGGCTGCGTGCCGCCCACACCGCCGCCGGCCTGCTCACGATCGCCGCCGCCGTCGGCTCCGCGGCGGCCCGCTTCGACCGGCGGCCCGGCGGCCCCGAGCCGCTCGACACGCTGGGCCGGCTGCTGGAGGCGGCGCTCGTGGCCGGCGCGGTCGCCGTGGTCTGGGTGGTCTGCCGCCGCGGCCGCAGCGAGAACCGCCTCGACCAGGAACTCGACCAGCACCTCGTACGACGGCTCCCGCTCGCCGCGGTCGCCCTGCTCGCCTGCGCCCTGGTGTACGCCGGCTGGGAGCGCCCGGGCTGGGAATCGACGGGCCGGCTGCCGGGAGACGCCACCTTCGGAGGCCTCGCCCTGGTGCAGGGCCTGCTCGTCATCACCCTCGCCGTGGTGGCCCGCCTGCTCCACCGCACACGTCCCGACTCCCGCGCGGCGATGCGCGGCCTGGGCGGCCCCGCCGTCGCCATGCTGGCCTGCGCCCTGGGCGGTGTGATGTCCGGCGGCGTGTCGCAGCGCGTGTCCGACTGGCTGGACGGCACCGGGACCTCCATCGACGGCCCCCCGGTCCTGCTGACCTGGCAGGCGTCGGTGATCCCGCCCCTGCTCGTCGTCCTGCTGGTGCTCTGCGGCTGGCTGGCCCGGCGGACCTGGCTGCTGCGCCGCGCGGAACTACCGGCGGTGGAACGCGACTACCCCGGCGAGCTCAAGGACCCGCAGCGCACCCGCCGCATCGCCAGGACCCGCGCGATGGCCACCCTCACCGACCGGGGGCCGCTCATCGTCGCCGTCACCTCCACCGCCACGCTGCTTCTGGGCGCCGGAGCGCTGGTGGGCGCGCTGTCGACCGGCAGGGCGCCCGCGCAGGCCGCCCGGCCCGCCCACCCCTTCGTCCACGGCGCCGCCGAGACCGCGCAGGCACTGGGCTCCTGGCTGATCGGAGTCGGCTTCGTCCTGTTCGTCACCTGGGGCCGCCGCGCCTACAAGGACGCCGCCGCGCGGCGCACCATCGGCATCCTCTGGGACGTCGGCACGTTCTGGCCGCGCGCCGCCCACCCCTTCGCACCGCCCTGCTACGCCGAGCGCGCCGTGCCGGACCTGACCTGGCGGATGGACACCTGGACGCGCACCACCGGCGGGCGGCTCGTCATCTCCGGCCACTCGCAGGGAAGCGTCCTCGCCGCCGCCGCGGCCTGGCAACTGAAGCCGTCGGTCCGCAGACGGGTCGCGCTGCTGACCTACGGCTCCCCGCTCGAACGCCTCTACGGCCGCTGGTTCCCGGCCCACTTCGGCCCGGCCGCCCTCAGCTCCCTGCACCACGAGGTCGACTGCTGGCGCAACCTGTACCGTCGCACCGACCCGATCGGCGGCCCCGTCCGCCTGTCCGGCGACTGCGGACCCGAGGTGGACCGCGAGGCCCTCCAGGACCCCCTCGCCTACGGCCGTACCGCGCTGCATCCGCTGCCCGCACCGGTCCTCGGCCACTCCGACTACCAGGCCGACCCGGCGTTCGCCGAGGAGCGGGAGCGCCTTCTCGCCCGGCTCGGCCCGGGTCTGCCGGGGCCCCGCCACCAGGTGCTTCCCGGTGGTGATCCGGGCGACGGGGCTCAGGGGGCGTCGGGCAGGTCCTCGGCGTAGAGGAGCGTCAGGTCGTCCGTGCTCGGGTCCTCGAACTGCGCGACCCGGCTCGCGTGCCGCTCGACCATCGCCTCGAAGGTCTGGCGGGCGGTGCGGCCGTTGCCGAAGGCGGGGCCCTTGGGGAGCGTCGTGAAGTACTTCAGGAGCCCCTCGGTGGCGCCGGGCGCCAACCGGTACTCGTGCTCCTCGGCCTGCTGCTCCACGATCCGCAGCAGCTCCTCGGGGCCGTAGTCACGGAAGGTGATCGTCCGTGAGAAGCGGGAGGCCACGCCGGGGTTGATCGAAAGGAAGCGTTCCATCTCGGCCGTGTAGCCCGCGACGATCACCACGACCGCGTCCCGGTGGTCCTCCATCAGCTTCACGAGCGTGTCGATGGCCTCCTTGCCGAAGTCACGGCCGGAGTCCTCCGGTGACAGCGCGTACGCCTCGTCGATGAACAGCACCCCGCCGCGCGCCCGGTCGAAGGCCTCCTGCGTGCGGATCGCCGTGGAGCCGATGTGCTCGCCGACCAGGTCGACGCGGGACACCTCGACCAGGTGCCCCTTCTCCAGGACGCCGAGCGAGGCGAGGATCTCGCCGTAGAGACGGGCCACGGTCGTCTTCCCGGTGCCGGGGGAGCCGGTGAAGACCAGGTGGCGCTTGACCGAGGCCGCCTTGAGCCCGGCCTGCTGCCGACGCCGGCCCACCTCGATCATGTCCGTCAGCGCCCGCACCTCGCGCTTGACGCTGTCCAGCCCCACCAGCGCGTCCAGTTCACCGAGGACGTCCTTCGAGGTCCGCGCCGCCCGCTCCGGATCCGCGGCTTCCGTGAGTGGCTCCTGCTCGGTGGTGCGCTGACCGGGGATCGCGCCCAGCAGACCGGGCGTCGGGGCAGTCGTCTGTACGGCGGTCTGCGGCGCCGCCGGGGGCCGCGCCGCGCCGCTCTCGTCGCTCGTGCAGTCCTCGACGACGGGACCCACGCCGGACGACCCGCCCGGGCCGGCGTCCGCGAACTCGTACCCGCCGCGCGCGCAGCGCTCGGTACGGCACTTCCTCAGCGTCGTACGGCAGCCGTCGAGCACATGGAAGCCGTATCCGCCGCTACCGGTCACCCGGCAGTTCAGGAAACTGCCGCGGCCGCCGGCCGAGACGTAGAAGCCCGCTTCGGCGGGGGCGTCGACGGTGCACCGCTCGATCGTCGGGTCGGCGCCCTTGGTGACGATCACGCCGGTCTGGGTGCCGTCGACGGTGCAGTTGCTGAGCGTGCCGCCGCTGCCGTGGTCGCGGAACCAGGCGCCCGTGGCGGCGTCCCGGATGCGGCAGTCGTCGAGCTGGACCGTGGCGCCGTCGCTCACCGACACCGCCGTGTTGCGCACCTGGGACAGGTCACTGTCGACGACGTCGACGCGGGAGCCGCGGTCCAGGACGAACAGGGCGTCCGGCACGTCGTGCACCCGGCAGGACTCGAGGACCGCGGTGGCGCCGTCGCTGACCCAGACCGCGGGATAGTCACCGGTGCTGTCGAAGATCTCGCACTGGTTGGCGTCCACGCGCGTGCCGGGATCCCAGACCGACAGCCCGTTGCGCCCGAACTGACGCACCGTCGTCCTGGTCAGGGTGAGCACCGACCGGGAGCGCAGGTCGACCGCGTTCTCCGGGATGTCGTGGATGCGGCAGTCGGCCAGCGTGAGCGCCGCGTCGGTGTCGAGCGTGACGCCGTCGGCCGTGGTGCGGTGCACGTCGCAGTCGGTGAGGTGGGCGGTGGCCCGTCCGGTGATCTGGACGCCGCTGCCCCTGACCTCGTAGATCTCGCAACCCACCGCTTCCAGCGCCGAGTTCTCGCCGGTCGCCGTCAGACCCGCGCCCGAGGTGTGGTGGATCCGGCAGCGTTCCAGGCGGGGATGCGCGCCGCCGCGGACCGCGACGCCCGACTGGCCGGCCGAGACCACCTCGCACTCCTCGAACACCCCGCCGCCGCCGTCGAGTACGGCGATGCCGATGCCGGCCGGGTTGTCGACCGTGCACCGCCGCACGGTCGGCCGGGCGCCCGCCCGCACCTCGATGCCGGCCGCCGACCGCGTGACGATCCGCAGGTCCAGCAACTCCGGCGTGCCCTCCTCCACGAGGAGCGCGGGAGCGGCCGAGTCCTGGCCCTCCACATACAAGTCCTGCACCACCGCGGAGGCACACACGGTCAGCGGCACCCCGTCCACCGGAGCGATGCGCACGGAACCGGGGGAGCCCTCGGGGCCGCGCAGCGTCACCGCACGCTCGACGACGAGGTTCTCCCGGTAGGTGCCGGGCGCGACGGTGAGGACGTCGCCGTCGGCCGCGGCCTCCAGGGCGGCGGCGAGCGATGCGTACTCGCCTGTGCGGCGGCGCCACCGCGATGTGCCGGTGTGCGTCACCTGGACCGTGCCCTGTGCCATGGCGTTGCCGTGCCCCCACCTCGTGGTACGCGGGTTGATGCCGAAGAGTTCGGCCGGTCCACCGTAGCGTGCGCGCGGGCGGTGGGTTGACCAGAGCGGGAAGGCCGTCAGCAGCCGGTGCCGGTCCTGCCCCAGTCCGGGCCCGCCCGGTCCCAGGCCTGGTCCCAACGGGCGTACCGGCGGCGGACCATACGCCAGACGATCAGCCGTCTGCAGCCCTCGACCAGGCCCACGACCAGCAGGGCCGTGCCGAGTCCGGCGAGGACGGCGTGGGTCGTCGCCGTCGCCGAGTCCAGCGGGCGGGCCACCATCCGGCCGTGCGGGTCGGTCCATATCGTGAAGTGGTCGCCGCGGTGCGGGGACTTGAGCTCGGCCATGGCCGCTCCGTGCCGCCTGGTGCCGTCCGGTGCGGTCCAGTCGGCGAAGACGCGGCTGCGCACATCCCGCCCCGAGGAGGTCTCCGGGTCCGCCTCCAGCGGGGAGCGGTCGAGCTTGCGGACCACGGTGGCCGTGACCAGGTGGCGGGAGTGGGCCTGCTCCCGCACGGACCGCTGCAGGACGTCCTGGGCCACGGTGCCGACGAGGGAGCCCAGCACGGGTGCGACGACCAGGATCAGCAGCAGGGCCAGCAGAGCGACCCAGGCCTCGGCCAGATCGGTGCCACGGCGCAGCGGATTGTGCCGCCAGCGCCAGAGTCCACTGATTGCCCGCACCGGACCGCACCCCCCTTCCCGCTCCGTGATAACCCCTCGCGGAGCCGTTCACGCGCGAGCCCGGTCGAAGAGAGAGCGAAATCACCTGACCGGGACCCTGGTGAACCCCGCACGGAGGCTCAACGAGCAGGCCCCCGAAAGGGGTTCCCGGAACCCGGACCATCGAGGATCTTCCCCGGCCGAGCCCGGGGTCCTCCGCGGGATCCGCCTCAGCCGAGGACGGTGACCGGATCGCCGACCCGGATGGTGCCGGGGGACTCGGGGATCAGGTTCTGTCCGAAGACCAGCATCTGACCGAACCTGCGGTGCCGCCCCAGGGTGCGCAGGGGCTCCCTGCCGCGCTGGGCGGTCGTCTGGTCGGTCGTCGTGACGACGCACCGGCCGCACATCTTGGCGACACGGAAGGTGACCTCGCCGACCGCGACGCGCGACCAGTCGTCCTCGGCCCAGGCCGCGGTGCCCGACACGACCACGTTCGGCCGGAACCGGTTCATGGGCAACGGGCCCTCGTCGGCGTGATCACCCCGCGCGATCAGCGAGTTGAGCGCGTCGAGGGAGGAGGCCGTGGTGAGCAGCAGGGGGTAGCCGTCGGCGAAGGAGACGGTTTCCCCCGGCAGCGCGTGCTCGGGGTCGACGGGCCGGCGCGTGCCGGGGTCGTCCATGTGCACGAGGCGTACCTCGGCGCCGACGTACTCGCTGCACCAGGCGTGCACGGCGGGGGACTCCGCGGGCACCCCCTCGACCTTCTCGCCGAAGATGTCCACCGGCACGGTGGTGACCGCTCCCGGAACGGGCACGGCGAGCGGCTCCATGCCGGGCGCGGACAGCCGAAGGCCGCCGTCGGGCAGAAGCTCGGCGGCGGCCAGTGCCAGGTGCGCCCGCTGGCGTTGTGTGACGACCTTTCCCCCGTCGTCGATCAGTGCCCAGCGTCGGTCTCCGGCCAGCCCCCAGGGCTCCACGACGGCCTCCCGGAGCGCCAGGCTCCGGAACGCCTTGACCGGATGCAGATGAATCGACTGCAGCTGCTCGTTCCCCATGGCTCCATCGTGCCAGGCGGCACCGACGGTCCGGAGGGGGAATCAGTAGCCGCGGTACTGCTGCTGGTTGCCGTACGGATCCTGGTAGGGAGCCGGAGCGGGCCGGGGGGCCGCGGGGCGCATCGCCTCGTACCCGGTGCCGGGACCCGCCTGGCGCGGCTGTTGCTGCTGCGGGCCGGGGTATCCGCGCGGTGCGGCGGCCTGCTGCGGGATGTACGCGGCGGGAGCCTGCTGCAGCGGGGCGACCTGCTGCATCTGCTGGTAGCCGTAGGAGGGCTGGGAAGGAGCCGCCGGGAGGGCGGGCAGCGCCGACGGCAGCGCGGGCAGGTAACCACCCGTGTCGTACGCGGCGGGGACCCGGATCGGAGCGATCTGCGGGGTGCCCCGCTCGGCCACGAGCGAGTCGTAGATCGGGGTGTCCGGGAAGGAGGCGGAGTAGTAGCCGCCGCCATAAGTGGAGCGGGGGGAGGTCATGGCACATAAGTTAAGCCCACGATGTGCTGGTTGGGGAGACCGATAAGAGGGTTGTTTTCCGTGTGGGCCGTGACGTGGGATCCGCAATGCGAGCGAACTTGGCAAAAAGGGGCGCTGATCTGCGTTCGGATCATGTAAATGCCTGGTTCCCGACCGGTTACCGGCGGTTGACCACCGCTCTCTCCCCGATGTCTTTGTGCCCCTCATGGGAGTTCGCCGCCCCTGGGAATAGGTTTGGCGGTGGAGACTAAACCGAAGGACAGCCGGGACCGGGCCCGGCCCTGGTGACCTGTGATGGGGGCGGACATGTCAATGCCGAAAGGATCCAACGCTCCGGTGCCGACGACGGCACTGAGAGTGGAAATGGGCTGGCGCTCCGCACCGGGCGTGCCCGACGCGGACGCTTCGGCGCTGGTCCTGGTCGGGGGCAAGGTCCGCTCCGACGGCGACTTCGTCTTCTACAACCAGCCGGTGCACTCCTCCGGCGCGGTCCGGCACGAGGGCAAGCGGGTCGAGGGCGGCCACGTCACCGACACCCTGCTCGTCGACCTCGCGCACGTGGAGCCCGCGATCGAGACGGTGGTCCTCGCCGCCTCCGCGGACGGCGGTACGTTCGCGCAGATCCCGGAGCTGTACGTCGAGGTCCGGGACGCCGCGCGGGGAACGGTGGCCGCCCGCTTCGACAGCACGGGCGCCACGGTCGAGACGGCCTTCGTGCTCGGCGAGTTCTACCGCCGTCAGGGCGCCTGGAAGTTCCGTGCCGTGGGCCAGGGCTACGACAGCGGCCTGGAGGGGCTGGCCAGGGACTTCGGGATCACCGTGGACGAACCGCAGCACACCGCCGCCGCGGCTTCGGCGCAGGCGCCGGCGGCACCCCCGGGAACCGTGCCGCCGCCGGTGGCACCCCCGGTGACCGTCTCCCCGCCCGTGGCACCTCCGCCCCCGCCGCCGGCGCCCCCCACGGCGCCGGTACGGCTGACCAAGGTGACGCTCACCAAGGCCGCACCCTCCGTCTCGCTGACCAAGCAGGGCGGCACGTCGGGCGCCATGCGCGTGAACCTCAACTGGGAGGTGCGCAAGCAGTTCTCGGGGTGGGGCAGCAAACGGGGCCGGGCGGTCGCCATGCACGCGGACCTCGACCTCGACCTGTGCGCCCTGTACGAACTCGCCGACGGCCGCAAGGGAGTCGTGCAGTCACTCGGCAACGCCTTCGGGTCCCTGCGGCAGCCCCCGTACATCCATCTCGACGGCGACGACCGCACCGGGGCGGTGGCGAGCGGCGAGAACCTCACCGTCAACCTCGACCACGCCCGGGACTTCCGGCGCATCCTGGTCTTCGTGACCATCTACGAGGGCGCCCGCTCCTTCGCCGACCTGCACGCCACGGTCACCCTCCAGCCGGAGTACGGAGCCCAGGTCGACTTCTCCCTCGACGAGTGCACGGTCCCCTCGACCGTCTGCGCGCTCGCCCTGATCACCAACACCGGCAGCGACCTGGTCGTGCAGCGCGAGGCCCGCTACCTGGTGCCCGAGCGCGGGGTGAGCCCGCAGCGGACCGTCGACCACATCTACGGCTGGGGCATGAACTGGACTCCCGGCCGGAAGTGAGCGCTCAGGTCTCGTCGCCGACGACGGCGTCCGGGCGCGCGTAGGTGCGGCCCTTCCAGGCCGCCCCGCGTCCCCTGTAGTGCTGCACCGCGCTGTCGACCGTCATGAGGAGGTAGAGGAACGCGGTGAACGGCAGCAGGGGCGCGAGCCACAGCGGCTGACGGTAGTAACGGAGCATCGGGACATAGGTCGCCGTCATCACCAGCCACGCCAGAGCCCCGACGACGGCCGCCCTCGCATCCCCCGCCGACGCACCGCCCACCACCGCCAGCGGCGGCACCAGGTACACCAGCGTCAGCCCGGCGACCGTTCCGGCCAACAGCAAGGGGTTGTGCCGCAGCTGCGCGTACGCGCTGCGCGACACCATCCGCCACAGGTCGTGCAGCCGCGGATAGGGACGCACGCTGTCCACCCGCTCGGCCAGCCCCAGCCAGACGCGGCCGCCGCTGGCCTTCACGGCCCGCGCGAGCGCCACGTCGTCGATCACGGCGTGCCGGATGGCGTCCGGGATCCGCGCGCGCTCGGCCGCCTCCGCGCTCAGCAGTACACAGCCGCCCGCCGCGGCCGCCGTCCGGGTCCCCTGCCCGCCGATCCGGCGGAAGGGATACAGCTGGGCGAAGAAGTAGACGAACGCCGGCACGACCAGCCGCTCCCACCCGCTCTCCACCCGCAACCGGGCCATCTGCGAGACGACGTCGAAGCCTCCGGTGCGGGCCGCCGCCACCAGCTCCCGCAGACTGTCCGGCGCGTGCGCGATGTCGGCGTCCGTCAGGAGCAGGTACTCGGGGTCACGCGCGCGGGCGAGACCCATGCCGTGCCGTACCGCCCAGAGCTTGCCTGTCCAGCCCGCGGGCGGTTCGCCGGGCGTGGCCACGGTCAGGGGCAGCCCGCCGGTGCGCCGCGCCAGCTCCCGTGCCAGCTCCCCGGTGCCGTCGCCGCTGCCGTCGTCCACGAGGAAGACCTCCGCCCGCCCCGGATAGTCCTGGGCCAGGAGCGAGGGCAGACTGGCGGGCAGCACCGCCGCCTCGTCGCGCGCCGGGACGACCACACAGACCGACGGCCAACGCTCGGGAGCCCGCCGCGGCGGCAGCCTGACGTCCGTCCGCCAGAAGAAGCCCTGGCAGAGCAGCAGCCACAACCAGGCGGCGAGTGATCCGGCGGCGATCCACACGATGGCGCTCACGCGCGCAGTCTGCCCCACGGGCCCGGCCCGCAAGGGCTCATCGTCTATGGTGGCCGGGTGAAGATCGCGCTCATGGACTCCGGAATCGGTCTGCTGGCGGCCACCGCCGCCGTACGGCGCCTGCGACCCGACGCCGATCTGGTGCTCTCCCTGGACCCCGACGGGATGCCCTGGGGACCGCGCACTCCACAGGACCTGACGCGGCGCGCCCTCGCCGTCGCGGAGGCGGCCGCCGCGCACGGGCCCGACGCCCTGATCATCGGCTGCAACACCGCCACCGTGCACGCCCTGACCGCCCTGCGCGAGCGCCTCGAACCCGGTCTGCCCGTCATCGGCACCGTTCCGGCGATCAAGCCGGCCGCGGCCGGGGGCGGCCCCTTCGCGATCTGGGCGACGCCCGCCACCACGGGCAGCCCGTACCAGCGCAACCTCATCGACGAGTTCGCCGACGGCGTGCCGGTCACCGAAGTGCCCTGCCACGGGCTCGCCGAGGCCGTGGAGCACGCGGACGAGGCGGCGATCACCGCCGCCGTCGCCGCGGCCGCCGCGCTGACCCCCGGGGACGTGACGACCGTCGTCCTGGGCTGTACCCACTACGAACTGGTCGCCGAACGCATCCGCGCCGCCGTGCAGCGCCCCAGCTTCCCGCCGCTCGTCCTGCACGGCTCCGCGGGCGCGGTGGCCGCCCAGGCGCTGCGTCGGCTCGGCCAGTCGGCCGCGCCCCGAGCCGCGGCCGACGGCGGTCTGACGGTGCTGCTGAGCGGACGCGAGGGTGTGCTGCCCGCCCCCGCTCTGGCCTACGAAGAGGGTCGGCTTCTCCAGGCGGTCAGCCCGGCCCGGTGACTGGGGGGCACCTACCGGAAGCGCTGGGTCCGCCGGGGCGCACGGGACGCGGTTACTCTCCGCGAGGTGCTGCCCGCGCAGCGAATCCTGAGTACTGTCTTAGGCATGAGGGACCACCCCCACGGCGAGCACCTCCACGGCAAGCGCCCCCACGGTGAGCACGCCCCCCACCCCGATGTCTGGACCGGACGCGCCACGAACCGGGTCCAGTGGCTGCTGGCGCTCGTCGGCGCCGCCTGCATGGCGCTCGGCATCGAGCTCGCCGTCGACTCCACGTGGACGTCCGGCATCGCCCCGCTGGTCATGTCCGTCGTCGGTTGCATCGCGGCCGGAGTGCTGGTGCTGTTCGGCACCCTCGCGTTCGTGCACGTCGCCCTGAAGGTTGACAAGGACTGCCTGGAGGTGCGCTGCGGTCACATCGGTGTCCCGCGCCGCCGCATCCCGCTGGCCCACGTCTCCGGCGCCGAGTTCGTCGCGCACGTCACCCCGCGCCACTGGGGAGGCTGGGGCTATCGCTGGCTGCCCGAGAAGGGCACCGCGGTCGTCGTACGGCGTGGCGAGGGCCTGGTGCTGAGCCTGTGGGACGGGCACACGTTCACGATCACCGTGGACAACGCGGAGGCCGCCGTGCGCGTCATCAGGGACCGCCTGCGAGCGAGCACCCCCGGCGCGACGCACTGAGGTCCCGCGGTCACATCCGCTCCGCGGCTCATGGCTCGCGGCTCAGGGGGTCAGGCGGTCACCGTACGGCCGCAGGTCCGAAGCCGGCTGCGACGGCTCGTCGGCGAGAGGGTGTGCGGTGGCCAGGCCCAACAGCAGCCCCGCGCCCGCCGACACCGTGGTGAAGCTCAGCGCGTTGCCGACCGTGGCGATCGCCGCCAGTGCCGTCAGGGCGGCGCCCGCGGTGAGCGCCACGGGCGTGGGACGCGGCGACCGCCACAGTGTGTACAGCACCCAGCAGAACGCCACGGCCAGCAGCGCGACACCGACGACGCCCTGCTCGGCCGCCTGCTGGAGCACCGCCGAGTGCGGTTTGCCGTCCGAGGGCGCCGTCCCGGTCGCCGTCGTGCTCAGCTCCGCGAAACGTCCCGGCCCGACGCCCAGGCCGGGGTCCCGGCGCGCCATGCGCAGTGCGTCCCGCCACAGCTCGATCCGGTGTGGCGTCAGCCGGCCCTCCAGGGACACGAGCAGCCCGTCGGGCACCGCCCTCGCGGCAATCGCCCAGGTCAGGCCGGTCGTCAGGGCCGCGGCCAGACCGAGCGAGACGATGCCCGCGCCGCGGTGGCGCACCCGGCCCGAGGCGAGCGAGCACAGCAGCACCGCCAGGCAGGCGACGAATCCGGTGACCGACCCGAGGACGGCCGCGGTCACCGCCGCCCCCGCGGCCAGCGCGCGCAGGGCCAGTCGCAGGGTCCGGCTCGTGGCTGTCCACGAGGCACAGCACGCGGCCCCGGCGGACAGGGTCAGCAGGGCGGCCGTGGCACCCGCGTGCCCCAGTGGCGCGAAAACCTGCGGCTCCCGGGAGAGGTGCGGGAGGACGACCGCCAGACCGAGCCCGGCCAGTGCTCCGGCGACGGGTGCGGCCACGGGCAGGAGCGCTCCGCAGATCCGCCCGGCGGCATGGCCGGCGGCCACCGCCAGCACCGCGAGCAGCACGCCCTCGGGGCGGCCGTCGTGCACGGTCCCGGTGATCAGTGACCAGGTGACGCAGGCCCCGAGCGCCACCACGCCCGCCGCGTCGGAAACGTTGCGTCTGTCGCCGTCCTCGTCCGGACCAGCCACGGACGTCATCCCCGTGGAACCCACCCTGCCCCCCGACCCCGGTCCCCCGACCTGTGACGGGCCCCGGGCGCGCGGACCGGCACCGGCCGTGCGACTGAGGCTCCGGCGCAACACCGTAACGGCTGATGGGCGGTTTGTGGATGACGTGGACCGAGTTGCGCAGGAACGATGCGGCAGGCTGGAGACGGTGACGACGGCCTGCCCCGTGGACGGCGCTGTCGGCACCAAGGTCACCGGCCGTACACTCCCCGAGTGACCGTCACCGCAACTTCCGTGGACGAATCGGACCAGCTGGAACCGCTGAGCGGGCCCGCGACACGCGGGTCACGGCTCGCGCGCCTCGTCCCGGCCGCCGTCGCGGCGCTCTCCGGAGTGCTGCTCTACGTCAGTTTCCCGCCCCGCACCCTCTGGTGGCTGGCGCTGCCGGCCTTCGCCGTCTTCGGCTGGGTACTGCGCGGCCGCGGCTGGAAGGCCGGTCTCGGTCTCGGCTACCTCTTCGGCCTCGGCTTCCTGCTGCCGCTTCTGGTGTGGACCGGCGTGGAGGTCGGCTCCGGCCCCTGGCTGGCCCTCGTCGCGGTGGAGGCGGTCTTCGTCGCGCTGGTCGGCGCGGGCATCACCGTCGTCTCCAAGCTGCCCGGATGGCCGGTGTGGGCGGCCGCGGTGTGGATCGCCGGCGAGGCGGCACGCGCGCGGGTACCGTTCCACGGCTTCCCCTGGGGCAAGATCGCGTTCGGTCAGGCCGACGGTGTCTTCCTGCCGCTCGCCGCGGTGGGCGGCACCCCGGTACTCGGCTTCGCGGTCGCCCTGTGCGGCTTCGGCCTGTACGAACTCGTCCGACTGGCCGTGCACGCGCGCCGCACCCGGGTCGTCCGCCGGTCGGCCGCCGCGGTCGCGCTGCTGAGTGTGGCCGTGCCCGTGGTGGGGGCCGTGGCCGCCCGCACCCTGGTCAGCGACAAGGCCGAGGCCGGCACGGTGACCGTCGCGGTCATCCAGGGCAACGTGCCTCGCTCCGGCCTGGAGTTCAACGCCCAGCGGCGGGCGGTGCTCGACTACCACGCGCGGGAGACGCTGCGGCTGGCCGCCGAGGTCAAGGCGGGCAAGGTCGCCCGGCCCGACATCGTGCTGTGGCCCGAGAACTCCTCCGACGTCGACCCGTTCGCCAACGCCGACGCGCGCGCGGTCATCGACCGGGCCGCCAAGGCGATCGGCGCGCCCATCTCGGTCGGCGGAGTCGTCGAGAAGGACGGCAAGCTGCTCAACGAGCAGATCCTCTGGGACCCGGAGAAGGGGCCCGTGGACACCTACGACAAGCGGCAGATCCAGCCCTTCGGCGAGTACCTCCCGCTGCGCTCCCTGCTCGGCGCGATCAACAAGAACTGGACCTCGATGGTCCGCCAGGACTTCAGCCGGGGCAGCGAGCCGGGTGTCTTCGACATGGACGGGGCCAAGGTCGGCCTCGTCACCTGCTACGAAGCCGCCTTCGACTGGGCGGTGCGCTCCGAGGTCACCGACGGCGCGCAGCTGATCTCCGTACCCAGCAACAACGCGACCTTCGACCGCAGCGAAATGACCTACCAGCAGCTGGCCATGTCCCGGGTGCGTGCCGTCGAGCACAGCCGGACCGTGACCGTGCCGGTGACCAGTGGCGTCAGCGCGGTCATCATGCCGGACGGCAGGATCACGCAGCGAACCGGCATGTTCGTGGCGGACTCGCTGGTGCAGAAGGTGCCGCTGCGGTCGTCCCGGACGCCGGCCACACAGCTCGGGATCCTGCCGGAGATCGCCCTGGTCCTGGTCGCCGCCGGTGGGCTCGGCTGGGCGATCGGCTCCGGTGTGCGCGGGCGGCGCGCCCGCGAGGCGTAGCCGTACGCCGGTAGAACGCCCCCGGGAGTACGACGGAGTGGTGCGACCGGCCCGTTAGGGTCGGTCCATGGCTACCCCCGACTTCATCCGGACGCTCCGGGCCTTCGCCGGGCATCAGTTGCTCTGGCTCCCCGGCGTCAGTGTCGTCGTCTTCGACGACGAGGGCCGCGTGCTGCTGAACCGTCGATCCGACACCGGCAAGTGGGCGCTGATCGGCGGAATCCCGGAGCCGGGAGAGCAGCCGGCCGCCTGCGCCGTGCGGGAGATCCACGAGGAGACGGGGGTGCGGGCCGTCGTCGAGCGGGTGCTCGTCGTCCAGGCGCTCAAGCCCGTGACGTACGACAACGGCGACATGTGCCAGTACATGGACATCTCGTTCCGCTGCCGGGCCGTGGGCGGGGAGGCCCGGGTCAACGACGACGAGTCGTTGGAGGTGGGCTGGTTCGAGGTGGACGCGCTGCCGGACCTGGGCGAGTTCGCGCAGCTGCGCATCAAGCAGGCACTGTCTGACGCACCCACATGGTTCGACCCTACGAGTTTCAGCTGAAGTATGGGCCGTGAGCACATGTGGCGTGGCCGGGCCGCTGCCTAGGGTCGGGACATGACCCCGAGCAGCCACCCGGCCCCCCACACCTCCTCGCTCGACCTCGGCGGCCGTACCGCCCTGGTCACCGGTGCCGCCGGCGGCATAGGCCGGGCCTGCGCACTGCGGCTCGCGGCCGCCGGCGCCAAGGTGAGAGCGGTCGACCGGGACGCGGCGGGCCTGGCGGAGCTCGCCGAGCACTCCCGGGGCCTCGCGGGCGTCGTCGAAGCGCACGTGCTCGACCTCACCGACCTCGACGCCGCCGAACTCGCCGCCGCGGGCACCGACGTCCTCGTCAACAACGCCGGGCTGCAGCTGGTGCGCCCCATCGAGGAGTTCCCGCCCGACGTCTTCCACACGGTGCTCACCGTGATGCTGGAGGCACCGTTCAGGCTCATCCGCGGCGCCCTGCCGCACATGTACGGCCAGGGCTGGGGCCGCATCGTGAACGTGTCCTCCGTACACGGTCTGCGCGCCTCGGCGTACAAGGCTGCCTATGTGGCCGCCAAACACGGCCTGGAGGGACTGTCCAAGACGGCCGCCCTCGAAGGCGCTCCCCACGGCGTGACGTCGAACTGTGTGAATCCCGCCTATGTGCGCACCCCACTGGTCGAGAAGCAGCTCGCCGACCAGGCCCGGACGCACGGCATCCCCGAGGAGCGGGTCCTGTCCGAGGTGCTGCTGCAGGACACCGCGGTCAAGCGGCTCATCGAACCGGAGGAGGTCGCCGAGGCCGTGGCGTATCTGTGCGGCCCGCACGCCTCGTTCCTGACCGGCACCTCGCTCGTCCTCGACGGCGGCTGGACCGCGCACTGAGCAACCCGCCGGCCGTGGCCCGCCGAAGTTGTCCACAGGGCTGACGGGGCGAGCGTGGGATGAGGAATCCTGTGAGCATGTCCAGCGATCACGTGCAGTCCGCCGAGCGCTTCGCCGCCCGTGCCCCGGCCCCCGTCCCGGCACCCGCCGCGGGTGCGGGGGCCCCGGTCCGGGCGCTGCCCGGCGCCGAGCCGGCGTCCGGCGGCGCCGAGACGCCGTTCCTCGAACTGCTGGCCCGGGGCGCCTCCGCCGAGGCCTACGAGCAGCCGGTGCTGCTCGCCCGCGCCGAGGGCCGGCCCGCCGAACGGATCGCCGCCCTCGAACAGGCCAAGCTCCTCGCGCTCCGCGTCCGGGCCGAGCTGGAGGGGCGGCGCCGGCGGGAGGCCGAGCTGTCCGCGCTCTTCGAGACCGCCCACGACCTGGCCGGTCTGCGTGACCTGGACGCGGTGCTGCAGGCGATCGTGCAGCGAGCCCGCTCACTGCTCGGCACGGACGTCGCGTATCTCAGCCTCAACGATCCGGCGCTCGGCGACACCTACATGCGGGTGACCGAGGGCTCGGTCGCGGCCCGTTTCCAGCAGCTGCGGCTCGGCATGGGCGAGGGGCTCGGCGGTCTCGTCGCCCAGACGGCCCGCCCGTACGTCACCGACGACTACTTCAAGGACGACCGCTTCCGGCACACCCTCCCCATCGACGCGGGTGTACGGGACGAGGGACTGGTCGCCATCCTCGGTGTGCCGCTGACGCTGGGGCACCACGTCATCGGGGTCCTGTTCGCGGCGGACCGGCGCGCACGGGTCTTCGAACGTGAGCAGATCGCCCTGCTCGGCTCCTTCGCCGCGCTGGCCGCGGCCGCCATCGACACCGCGAACCTACTCACCGAGACCCGCTCCGCCCTGGCCGGACTGGAGCGGGCCAACGAGATCATCCGGGACCGCAGCGGCGTCATCGAGCGTGCCTCCGACGTCCACGACCGGCTCGCCGAACTGGTCCTGCGCGGCGGCGGAGTGCACGACGTGGCCGCCGCGGTCTCCGCGGTCCTGGACAGCACGGTCGAGTTCACCGAGGCGGTGACCGCACCCGCGCGAGCCCTGGAGGCGTCCCGCGCCGAAGGCCACGCGGTGCGGCACGGAGACGACTGGATCGCCGCCGTGGCGGCCGGCGGGGAACTGCTCGGCGCGCTGGTGCTGCGCGGTCACCCGGGGCTTGACCCCGTCGACCAGCGCACGCTGGAGCGGGCCGCGATGGTCACCTCGCTCCTGCTGCTCGCCCGACGCTCCGCCGCCGACGCCGAACAACGCGTGCGCGGCGAACTGCTGGACGACCTGTTGGACGCCCGCGACCGGGACCCGCGCCTGCTGCGCGAACGGGCGTCCCGGCTGCGCGCCGACCTCGACGCCACCCATGTGGTGCTCGCCGCCCGGCTCGACGGGGCGGCCGCCGACGCCGACCAGGAGGCGGCGGCCCGCAGGCGCCTGTGGTCGGCCGCCTCGCACCTCGCCGCGACCCGGCACGGCCTGGCCGCCGCGCGGGACGGCGGCACCGTCCTGCTGCTGCCCCTGACCACGGGCGACACCGCGACGGAGCTGGCCCGCGGCACCGCCCGGCGGCTCGGCACCGCGGTGCACGAACCCGTCACGGTCGGCGCCTCCGCCCCCGTCGCCGAACTCGCCGACCGCCCCGACGCCGTGGCCGCCGCCTACGAGGAGGGCCGGCGCTGCCTGGACGCCCTGCGGCTGCTCGGCCGCTCCGGCGACGGGGCCGCCGCCGAGGACTTCGGTTTCCTGGGCCTCCTGCTCGCCGGGGACCGGGACATCTCCGGCTTCGTCGGCCGCACGATCGGCCAGGTCGTCGCCTACGACGAACGGCGCGGCACCGACCTGCTGCGCACCCTCGACGCGTACTTCGCCTGCGGGATGAGCCCCGCCCGCACCAAGGACGAACTGCACGTCCACGTCAACACGGTCGCGCAGCGCCTGGAGCGGGTCGGCCGCCTCCTCGGTGACGACTGGCAGAGCCCGGCCCGCGCCCTGGAGATCCAACTCGCCCTGCGGCTGCACCTGTTGTCGGGTCGGGCACAGCGCTGACCCCCGTACGCGCGGGGCGTACGGGGGACCGGCCGCGCCGGGACCGGACGGATCAGACGGTGCGCGCGTCCGCGGTCCGGGCCGGCGCCGGCTCCGTGTCGGCCGCGGGCTCGACGTCGGCCAGGTCCCGGTGGCGGGTCTCCTTGGCCACTCCGACGGCGACGACCGTCACGACGGCCGCGGCGATGACGTACAGGGCGATGGGTGTGGAGCTGTCGTAGTCGGCCAGCAGCGCGGTGGCGATCAGGGGCGCGGGCGCACCCGCCGCGACCGAGGCGAACTGGGCGCCGATGGAGGCGCCGGAGTAGCGCATCCGGGTCGCGAACATCTCGGAGAAGAAGGCCGCCTGGGGCGCGTACATCGCCCCGTGCAGCACCAGGCCGACGGTCACGGCCAGGATCAGGTTGCCGAAGCCGCCGGTGTCGATGAGGGAGAAGAACGGGAACATCCACAGCCCGATGCCCACCGCGCCCAGCAGGTAGACCGGCCGCCGGCCGACCCGGTCCGACAGCGCGCCCCAGGCCGGGATGACCGCGAAGTGCACGGCCGAGGCGATCAGCACGGCGTTGAGCGCGGTCTGCTTGGAGACTCCGGCCGACGTGGTGGCGTAGACGAGGATGAAGGCGGTGATGACGTAGTAGCTGATGTTCTCCGCCATGCGCGCGCCCATCGCGACCAGGACGTCGCGCCAGTGGTGCCGCAGGACGGAGACGAGCGGCAGCTTCTCCGTCTCCGTCGGCCGGGCCGCCTTGCGGGCCTCCGCCTGCGCCAGCGCCTCCTTGAAGACCGGCGATTCATCGACAGACAGACGAATCCACAAACCGACGATCACCAGCACGCCGGAGAGCAGGAACGGTATCCGCCAGCCCCAGGAGACGAAGGCGGCGTCGGACAGGACGGCGGTCAGGAACGACAGCACCCCGGTCGCGAGGAGCTGTCCGGCGGGCGCCCCGGTCTGCGGCCACGAGGCCCAGAACCCCCGGCGCCGGGCGTCGCCGTGTTCGGACACCAGGAGTACGGCGCCGCCCCACTCGCCGCCGAGCGCGAAGCCCTGGACCAGGCGCAGGGTGGTCAGCAGGACGGGCGCGGCGCTTCCGACGGTGGCGTGAGTCGGCAGCAGTCCGATCGCGAACGTCGCCCCGCCCATCAGCAGCAAGCTCAGGACCAGCAGTTTCTTGCGCCCGAGCCGGTCGCCGTAGTGCCCGAAGACGAGGGCGCCCAGCGGCCGGGCGGCGAACCCGACCGCGTACGTCAGGAACGACAGGAGCGTGCCGACCAGTGGATCGGAGCCGGGAAAGAACAGCTTGTTGAAGACGAGGGCGGCGGCGGAACCGTAGAGGAAGAAGTCGTACCACTCGATGGTGGTGCCGATGAGACTGGCGGCGACGATGCGCTTGAGGCTGGCGGGAGACGGGGGCGTCGGTGGAGCGGTTGCTGCGGAGGCCATGTGCGCCACTTCCTCGTGTGCGGTGGGGACGGGTACGTGTCCGGACACCGTAGAAACGCGCACGTCAGGCGCACATGTGGTGGGGCAACATACTTGGAGGGCAGAGGGTGCGTGCGGCCCCCATGAGGCGTTCCCCGTTGTCATGGTCGGGGTCCCGGGCGGACTTCACGAAGGTGAACCTGGTGATGAAGTCGTCAAAGGACACGCCTTTCTGGCTGTCCGTCAACCCGCCGATGAACCACAACTCGATCTGGAATCGCCAGTACTTCGTGCCTCGTCTCGCGAATCACGTTACTCGCCCACCTTTGTCGAGCATTCAATCAAGTAGACTCACAAATTCGCCTCTTGATGTCCGCCGTGCCCGGTCGGCTCGGCGCGCCCGGACAGTGGTAACGCCGTAGGCTGGAAGTGAACGAGAGAGCGGGAAGACCATGCCGCTTGCTTCCGGTTCAACCAACCGCTGGTTCACTTCCTTTCGGTAGGCATCCCACTCCTGAACTCCATGCGTGAAGGAGCCCTCAATGGCTGCCAAGAAGCGTGCGTCCGCCAAGCAGGGGCCCTCGTCCGCGGCGGGCGGGCAGGAAGAGTTGCTCACCGATCTCAAGCAATTCATCCGCGCCCGGGGATCGAGATTCCTCAGCGACCCGAACGTCTCCTCGATCGGTATCGGATACAAGGAGAAGAACGGGCGACGAAGCAGGGAACTGTCACTTCAGTTCACGGTCGACCGAAAGGTCGGGCCGGAGGAAATGGAGAGCCTCGCGACCGTCGAGATCCCTCCGGTCATCGACATAGGCGGCGGTGTCGAGGTGCCGACCGATGTCGTCCAGCGCGCCTACCAGCCGCACGTTCTCGTGATGGCCGAGGGCGAGACACCGGAGCGGCAGAAGCGCCTCACCCCGGTCCGCCCCGGTGTCAGCGTGGGAAACGTCAAGGTGTCCGCCGGTACTCTCGGCTGCGTCGTCTTCGACAGAAACGACGGTTCCCCTTCCGTGTTGAGCAATTGGCACGTGCTGAACGGCCGCAACGGCAAGCTCGGCGACGCGGTCGTGCAGCCCGGAAAGGCGGACGACAGCCACCTCGCGCTGAACCGTCTCGGTGCGCTCAAGCGCGCCCACCTCGGCAGAATCGGCGACTGCGCCGTGTCCACCATCACGGACCGCGATTTCGCCACGGACATTCTCGGCCTCGACGTCACGCCGGCGAAGACGGGTGAACCGCAGATCGACGACAAGGTCGTCAAAAGCGGCCGTACCACCGGGGTCACCCACGGCGTCGTGAGCCGGCCCTTCGTCAAGGTCAGCATCAATTACGGGGCGCCGGTCGGAGTGCGCGAGATCGAATGCTTCGAGATAGGACCCGATCCGAAGCACCCGGCTGACGGCGACGAGATCAGCCTGCCCGGTGACTCCGGCTCGGTCTGGATGTTCACGACGCGCTCCGGCAAACCCACGGACGTTCTGGCCGGCCTGCATTTCGGCGGCGAGTCCGACGGGGATCCCGAGGACCGTGCACTGGCCTGCTTCCCGCGGGCGGTCTTCGACGAACTGAAGGTCACCCTCGAGCGGCCGGACCCCGAATCGCTGGCGGCCGTGACCGGATACGACCCGGGCTTCCTCGCGGTACCGATCGGCACACCACGGCTCAACCCGTCGATCAAGGAGGACGCCGTCCAACTCGACGGCTCCGAGGTCGTCCCCTACACACACTTCTCGCTGGCCCTCAGCGTGTCACGGCGGTTCGCCATCTGGGTGGCCTGGAACGTAGACGGCGGCCTGCTCAAGAAGCTTGACCGAAAGGGCATCGAGTTCGTCAAGGATCCGCGCCTGCCGGTCGCGGCACAGGTCAGCAACGAGCTGTACAAGGGCCCCACCAACCGGCTCGACCGGGGCCACATCGCGCGCCGGGCCGATGTGGTCTGGGGCACCCTCGCCGAGGCCGCGAAGGCCAACAAGGACTCGTTCTTCTACACCAACATCACACCGCAGATGGACGACTTCAACCAGAGCGCGCGCAACGGCGTCTGGGGGCACCTGGAGGACGCGGTCTTCGAGGACGTCCGAGTCGACGCGTTGAAGGTGAGCGTGTTCGGCGGCCCGGTCTTCCACGAGGACGACCGCGTCTTCAGAGGGGTCATGCTCCCGCGCGAGTTCTGGAAGGTGATCGTTTACACCGAGGACGCCACGCTCAAGTGCAAGGCCTTCCTGCTGACGCAGAACCTGGAGGTGACCGAAGCGCTTGAGCTGGACGAATTCCGGGTGTTCCAGGTCAAGCTGTCCGAGATCCAGAAGCGGATCCACCTGCGCTTCCCCGCCGCCATGGCCAAGGCGGACACGCTGGTGGTGCCGGAGTCCGTGGAGGAAAGGACTCCACTGGAGCGTCAGTCCGACATCGACTGGAGCTAGTGCCCCAACAGGCAACGTTCGCCCCTGCCGCGGCACTAGAGCTCACGAGAGGAGCGCGTCATGGCCAACGACGTATGCAGCCACACCAAGGCCCGCCCGACGATCAAGCGAGGCTCGTCGGGAGCGGCCGTGAAACAAGCGCAGTGCTACCTGAACAGCTCGCTGTCGGGCAAGGGCCTCACCGTCGACGGAGTTTTCGGGCCGGTCACGGACGCGGCAGTGCGGAGATTCCAGGGATGCGCGGACATCACGGTCGACGGCCTTGTCGGGGCCCAGACCTGGTCACACCTGATGTTCTGGGCCAACAGTCCCGATTTCGCCTGCTGACGTCGCGTTCACACGGCCGGGAGACGGAGACGCTGACGAACTGGTGCAGGGTTGGCAGTGGCACTGCGGGCCAGACGAACTGATGGGTCACAGGTCGAGCACCAGCCGGGGGCCGCAGGCACGCGAGACGCAGATCAGCATGGTGTCGCCCGCGGCCCGCTCGTCCTCGTCCAGCAGGGAGTCCCGGTGGTCGGGGGTGCCGTCCAGCACGTCCGTCTCACAGGTGCCGCAGGTGCCTTCCCGGCAGGAGAACAGCACCGGTACACCCGCCTCCTCCACCACTTCGAGCACTGAGCGGTCCGGCGGCACGGTCAGCGTTCGCCCGGACCGGCTGAGCACCACCTCGAAGGGTTCGGCCTCGGCCGCCTCGGCAGCGGCCGGCCGGACCGGTGCGAATCGTTCGACGCCCAGCGTTCCGGCGGGCCAGCCCGCGCAACTCTCCTGTGCGGCACGAAGCAGCGGCTCCGGACCGCAGGCGTGCACCAGCGTGCCCTCGAGCGGCGGGCCGATGAAGGCGGCGAGGTCCAGCAGGCCGCACTCGTCCTGCGGCCGGATGCTCACCCGGTCCCCGTAGGGGGCGAGGCGGTCCAGGAACGCCATGGAGGCGCGGGTACGGCCGCCGTACAACAGCCGCCAGTCGGCTCCCGCGGCTTCGGCGGCCTCCACCATCGCCAGGATCGGGGTGATGCCGACCCCGCCCGCGACGAAGAGATGGTGCTCGGCCGGGCGCAACGGGAAGTTGTTCCGCGGCCCGCGCACCCGCACGGCCGAGCCTTCCCGCAGACGGTCGTGGACGTACGAGGAACCGCCGCGCCCCTCCGGTTGGCACAGGACGGCGATCTGCCAGGACGCGCGGTCGGCCGGGTCCCCGCACAGGGAGTACTGACGGACGAGGCCGTTGTCCAGGAGCAGTTCGACGTGGGCCCCCGGCGCCCAGCCCGGGAGCGGTCCGCCGTCCGGGCGGCGCAGCAGCAGGGAGACGACGCCGTCGGCGGCGTCCACGCGGGCGTCCACGAGGAGGGTCGACTCGTCGCGGTCCGTCGGGGAGGTCCGGGGAGCTTCGAGGGCCGGGTCGGCCTGGAGCGGCTGGGTGGTCATGTGCGTCAACCTGAGTCTCGTAGGTCACGTGGAGGGACGAGGATGGGGAAAGGGTGGTGGCCGTGACCGAAGAGGCGCTCCGCGCGCCGGAGTCGGCCGGGCCGGGGCCGCTCAGCCGCGAGGTACGTGGAGCAGCAGCGCGTCGCCCTGGCCGCCGCCCCCGCACAGGGCGGCGGCGCCGGTACCGCCGCCACGTCGTAGCAGTTCCCGGGCGAGGGTCAGGACGAGCCGGGCGCCGGTCATGCCGACCGGATGCCCGAGGGCGATCGCGCCGCCGTTGACGTTCACCTTCTCCAGGGGGACGCCGAGTTCCCGGACGGAGGCCAGGGCGACCCCGGCGAACGCCTCGTTGATCTCCAGCAGGTCGAGGTCGGTGGCCTTCAGCCCGCCGTCGCGTCCCAGCGCGTCGCGGACCGCCCCGGCCGGCTGGACGAGCAGCGAAGGATCGGGGCCGGCCACGGTGCCGTAGGCGCCGATCTCGGCCAGCGGTGTCAAGCCCTCCCGGCGGGCGCGGTCCGCGCTCATCACGACGACGGCCGCGGCCCCGTCGGACAACTGCGAGGCGTTGCCCGCGGTGATCGTGCCGTCGGAGGAGAAGGCGGGTGCCAGGCGCCCCAGGCTCTCCGCGGTGCTCTGCGGCCGGATGCCCTCGTCGGCGTCCACCACCGTCTCGCCCCGGCGTCCGGCCACCGTGATCGGCGCGATCTCGGCGGCGAAGGTACCGGACTCCCGGGCGCGGTGGGCCCGTTGGTGGGACAGCGCGCTGTACTCGTCCTGTTCCGCGCGCGTGAACGCGAAGGGCTGCTGGTAGCGCTCGGTCGCCGCGCCCATGGACACCCCGTCGAAGGCGCAGATCAGCGCGTCGCGGTCGAGGGCGTCCTCGACCGTCGCCGCCCCGTACTTCCAGCCTGTGCGCGACCCGCGCAGCAGATGGGGGGCGCCGGACATGGACTCCATGCCACCCGCCACGACCACCTCGTGGCGTCCCGAGGCGACCATGAGGTCGGCCAGGGCGATGGCGTGCAGCCCGGACAGGCACAGCTTGTTGACGGTGCTCGCCGGTACGGTGAAGGGGATGCCGGCGGTCACCGCGGCCTGTCGGGCCGTGTTGGGGCCGGCCCCGGCCTGGACGACATGGCCCATCACGACGGCCTCCACGGCGGCCGGGTCCAGCAGCGCGGCGGACAGTGCGGCGCCGATGGCGTGGGCGCCGAGTTCGGCGGCGGACAGGCCGCTCAGCCCGCCCATGAGCTTGCCGACGGGCGTTCTCGCTCCGGCGACGATGACGGATCCGGGCATGTCCGGTGCCTCCTGCGTGGGTGTCGGGGGTGTCGGGGGTGTCGAAGGTCGGGGAGGGTGACAAAGGTCAGCCGACGGAGTCGACGACGCGGTCCCTGACCAGGTGGGCCGTCTCGTTCACGGAGTGCAGCACGAGCCGTCCACCGGGCATGCGCCGCACCCTGCTGATGGAGGTGTATCCGGGGTGGAACCAGAACATCCGGGGTATCCCGAGCACGGTCGCCAGATAGGTGTTGGTGATGCCGCCGTGGCACACGGCGGCGATGCGGCGGCCGGGGTGGGCGTCGAGCATGGTGTTCATGGCCCCTACCGCCCTGGCCCGGAAGGCGTCCCAGTCCAGGTCCGGTACGAAGTCCTCGTAGCGACCCTCGGCCATCGCCACCGACCTGGGGTCGTCGGCACGGATCTGTTCGGGCGGGGTGTACGGCTGCGAGACGTCGGTGTCCCACTCGCGCAGGTCCTCCAGCACGGTGGCGGTCATGCCCGTCAGCCGTTCGAGCGGCGCCACCGTCTCCCGGGCCCGCCGCAACGGGCTGCTGTAGAGGGCGTCGATGCCTTCGTGCGCCAGCCACGGGGCGAGGAGTTCGGCCTGGACGACGCCCTCCGGCGACAGACCGGGGTCGAAGACGCCGCCGAGGGGAAGGCCGTGCCGGACGAGCAGGAGTTCCGTCATCAAGGGTCCTTGTGGCGAGGTGGCGGGTGCGGGCAGAGGGGCGGCGGCGGGTGGGCTCACCCGGCGATCGTGCGGTCGGAGTCCCAGTAGGGGCGGCGCATCGCCCGCTTGTCGAGCTTGCCCATGGCGTTGCGGACGAGTTCCGGGACGAGCTCGTACGACTTCGGGCACTTGTACGCGGCCAGCCGCTCGCGGCAGAACGCGTCCAGTTCCCCGTCCGCGGGCCCGCTGTCGCCGGTCGGCACGACCAGGGCACGCAGCGACTCGCCGAAGTCGGGGTCGGGCACGCCGATGACCGCGACCTCGGCGACCGACGGATGTTCGCGCAGGACCGCCTCGCTCTCCGCCGGATACAGGTTCACCCCGCCGGAGACCACGACGTCCGCGGCCCGGTCGGTGATGAAGATGTAGCCGTCCCGGTCGACGTAGCCGATGTCGCCGAGGGTGAAGACGCCGGGTGCCACGTACGCGGCCCTGGTCTTCTCGGGGTCCGCGTGGTAGCTCACGCCGCGGCCCTCCGGCGCCCGGAACGCCAGCAGTCCGAGTTCCCCGGCCGGCAGGGGGCTGCCGTCGTCCCCGGTCACCAGGACGTCGAAGGGCGGCTGGACGCGCCCCACCGAGCCGGGGTGCTCCAGCCACTCGGTGCTGTCGATGCGCGCGACCGTGCCCGCCTCGCTGGCGCCGTAGGACTCGGTGAGCACCGGGCCGAACCAGTCGATCATGGCCCGTTTGACCTCCGGGGGGCAGGCGGAGCCGGTGTGCGAGACCTGGATCAGGCTGGAGACGTCGTAACGGGAGCGGATCTCCTCGGGCAGGGCGAGGAGCCGGGTGAAGTGGGTCGGCACCATCACCGTCGAGGTGACCCGCCAGCGCTCCACGCGGTGCAGGAACGACTCGGCGTCGAATCTGCCGAGGATCATCACCGGCCGGCCGGCCGCGAGGTGGCGCAGCGCGGTGAGCGGGCCGTTGTGCTGGAGGGGCCCGCACACGAGATGGGGGCCGGGTGGGAAGCCGGGGCGGGCCGACACCGCCTCCAGGTAGGTGATGCTGTCCGTCGCCGGACCCCGGACCCAGCGCACCTCGGTGCCGCGGGCCCGCCCCGTGGTGCCCGAGGTGTAGACGAGCGGGGGGCGGGCCGGGCGGGCCGCGGGTATCGGCACGGGTTCCGCTCCGGCGAGCCACTGGCTCCAGTCGAGGGTGCCGTCCTTTGCCGGCGTCCCGTGCACGACGACCGGGAGGCTGAGCTCCGCGCCTGCCTGCCGGGCGGCCGACTCGCCCGCCGGGCCGCTGATCACGGCTTTCGCGCCCGCGTCGGTGAGCAGGTCGATGAGCTCCCGGGCGGTCAGCTGCCGGGAGGCGGCCACCGTGCCGACGCCGGCCCGCAGTCCGGCGAGGTGGGCCACCAGCGTGGCCACGGCGTTGTCGCCGAGGACGGCGACCCGGTCCTGCGGTCCCGGCGCGACCTCCAGCAGCCGTCCGGTCAGGCGTGCCACCTGGTCGGCCAGCCGGGACCAGGACAGGCTCTCGGCGTCGTCGCCCAGGGCGATCGCGTTCGGCAGTTCGCGGGCGCGCAGGTCGAGTGGCTGTAGGGACATGAAGCCTCCGGCGCTCCTGGTTCGTTCTCTCCCGCGCTCCACCGGTTGCACCCGGGTCTGCCCAGCGGCCGGGCAGAGGGGAGAGTCGACGCCAAGACTGTAGCGTTTATCAAGAAAGTACGGAACACTCTGACCCGGGTCGGAGGCACATCCCCTGTTGAGCCCATCTCGTGCTCCGCTCCGAGCCGCCGTTACTGAAGCAGCCGTCTGGTAAGTGCCGTCCGGGCGAGTGCCGTCCGGACCCGTGTGCCGAGGAGGTCACCATGCCCCAACCGACCCTGGACGAGTGGCGGGGTGAGGTCCGGCAGTGGCTGACCACGATGCTCGAACCCCGGCAGGCGGCCGGGACGACCGGTCACGCCGCGGCCGATCTCGCCGTCTTCCACAATCTCCCGGACGGCGAGGAGCGGCGGCTGCTCGACCGCTGCCGCGCCTATCAGCGAGCCCGGCACGACGCCGGCTACCAGGCCCTCACCCTGCCCCGGGAGAACGGCGGCCCGGGCCTGACCGCCGCCCACGCGGCCGTCTTCGCCGAGGAGGAGTCGGCGTTCGACGTACCGCCCTCCACCGAGCTGATCAGCGTCACCGTGCGGCTGGTCGCCATGTCGGTCTCCCTCTTCGGGACACCCGAGCAGCGCGAGACCTACGCACGTGCCTTTCTCCGTACGGACCTGCTGGCCTGTCAGCTCTTCAGCGAACCCGGGGCCGGTTCCGACCTGGCCGCACTGCGCACCCGCGCCCGGCGCGAGAGCGGGGGAGACTGGGTGATCGACGGCCAGAAGGTGTGGACCTCGGGCGCCCAGTTCGCCGACCACGGCCTGCTGCTCGCCCGTACCGACCCCGACGTCGTCAAACAGGCCGGCATCACCGCCTTCCTCGTCCCCATGGACAGCCCGGGAGTGGAGATCCGTCCCATCCGCCAGATGAGCGGCGGCGCCTCGTTCAACGAGGTCTTCCTCAGTGGCGTACGCGTACCCGACGCGGTGCGCGTCGGACGCCCCGGCCAGGGCTGGGAGGTCGCCAACGCCACCCTCGCCTTCGAACGCACCGCCTCCGGCTCCGGGAACCGGCGCAAGGGCGGCACCTTCGACGACGTACTCGCCCTCGCGCGCACGCTGCACCGCACCGGGGACCCGCTGGTACGCCAGCGCCTCGCCGACCTGTATGTGCGCACCGCGCTGCGGGCCGCCACGGTGGAACGCGTCGCGCGGGCGAGCGCGGCCGGCGGACGGCCGGGACCCGAGGCCTCGCTGACCAAGCTCATGGCATCCGACCTGCTCACCCGCACCGGACAGGCCGCCGCCGAACTCATGGGCGCCCGCATCACCGCCGACACCGGCGAGGCGGGCACCTTCGCCTGGACGCAACACCTCCTCGGCGCCCCCGGCTACCGGCTGGCCGGCGGCACCGACCAGATCCAGCGCAACCTGATCGGCGAGCGGGTCCTGAAACTGCCCGGCGAGCCGAGGGTCGACCGGGTGCCGTTCTCCGAACTGTCCGGCAACTGAACCCGACACCGCGGGCATTGACGCGACATCACAGGCACTGACGCAACACCACACGCACTGACGCAACACCACAGGCACTGAGGAGTGACAGCGATGGATCTGGGACTGACAGGAGCGAGGGCGCTGGTGACCGGCGCGAGCCGGGGCATCGGCCGGGCGATCGCGGGCACGCTGGCCGCCGAGGGCTGCGCCCTGGCGCTGTGCGCCCGCGGCGAGGAGGCCCTCGCGAAGGCCGCCGCCGAACTGCGCGGCGAGGGGGCGACGGTGTTCGCCGAGTCGGTCGACGTCACCGACCCGGCCGCGCTCGCGGGCTTCGTGGAGCGGGCGGCCGGTGAACTCGGCGGCCTGGACCTGCTGGTGTCCAACGTCTCGGCGGGCAACGTCAAGGGCCCCGAGTCGTGGGAGGCCAGCCTGCGCGGCGACCTCGTCCCGTTCGCGGGACTCGTCGAGGCGGCCCTGCCGTACCTGGAGGCCTCCGACCGGGCGGCCGTCGTGGCCATCGGCACGACCAACGCCTCCGACACCGCCCGCCCGGCCGGAGCCAACTCGTACTCCGCCCTGAAGGCCGCCGTGGTGCAGCACGCCTCCGCCCTGGCCCACGCGCTCGCTCCCCAGGGCATCCGGGTCAACACCGTCTCGCCCGGCCCCATCGACTTCCCCGGCGGTGCCTGGGAGACCATCCGCAGCAGCCGCCCGGAGGTGTACGAGGAGGTCCTCGCCAAGTTGCCGATCGGCCGTTACGGCACCGCGGAGGACGTCGCCGCCGCGGTGGCGTTCCTGCTCGGCCGGACCGGCTCCTTCTGCGTGGGAGTCAACCTCGTGGTGGACGGCGGGCTGCTCACCCGCGTCCAGTACTGAGCCGTGGCGGGCCCGGCCGGCCGCCTGGACGCCGTACTGGTCTGCGGCGGGAGGTGGCACGACTTCGACTACGCGCGGCTGCGGCTGCTGGAGATGCTGGACGAACACCCCCGGGTGCGCACCACCGTCCACCAGGACTACGACTGCGAACGCGCACTGGAGGCGGCCGACCTGCTGGTGACGTACACCTGCGACGTGCGGCCCCGCCCCTCCCAGCGGGCCGCCCTGGCCCGCTTCGTCCGGCGGGGCGGCCGCTGGCTCGCCCTGCACGGCACCAACTCGGTGATCGAGGCGCCCGCCAGGGGCGGGCCCCGGGTCTTCACCACCCCGCGGGTGTTCGGCGAGCTGGCCGGGGTGCTCGGCAGCCAGTTCCTGGCCCACCCGCCGATCGAGCCGTACGAGATACGGGTGACCCGGCCGGACCACCCGCTGGTCGAGGGCGTCGAACCGTTCACGGTGACCGACGAGTTGTACGTGTGCGAGCTGCACGGGGAGTTGGAGGTGCTGCTGCACGCCGAGTACACGGGGCCGTGCCGCGGGTTCGCGGAGGGTGACACCGCGGCGCTCGACGACACGCCCCGACCGGTGCTGTACCTCAAGCGGCACGGCCTCGGCGAGGTCTGCTACTTCACCCTCGGCCACTGCCGAGGCCGCTACGACGTG
The DNA here is from genome assembly GCF_041435115.1 of Streptomyces sp. NBC_00289. Taxonomy (NCBI): domain Bacteria; kingdom Bacillati; phylum Actinomycetota; class Actinomycetes; order Kitasatosporales; family Streptomycetaceae; genus Streptomyces; species Streptomyces sp. NBC_00289. Next base: position 8,789,101 of record NZ_CP108046.1, read on the forward strand.
CAGGACCTCGGCGTGGACGACACCGGGCGCGTGGACCGGGGGCCCTGGCGGACGCCGGAGTTCCTGACCGTGCTCGGACGCTGCGTGGAGCGGGCGGTGGGTGCGCCGCGACCGGTCACCGGGCCGGCCCCCGCCCACTGAGCGCGACCAGGACACGGCCCGGTCCCGGCCCCCTCGCGTACGGGGGCCGGGACCGGGCCGTGTCCGGCTCAGCCGTGCGGCAGTACCACCACGCGGCCACTGATCTTCCCGGCGTGCAGGCGCTCGTACGCCAGCGGGGCGTCCTCGATCGTGAAGGTCTCGATGTGCGAGGAGACCACACCCTGCCGGGCGAGTTCGAGCACCTCGACGAGTTCCCCGCGGCTGCCCCAGTAGGGGGCGGAGGCGGACACCTCGAAGGGCAGGCCGCCGCCGAAGCCGACCGCGAAGGTGCCGCCGCCGATACCGACGACGGTCACATCGCCCGCCACCGCCACCGAAGCGGCGGCCACCGCGAGGGTCGCCTCCACCCCCACGAAGTCCAGCACCACCTCGGCCCCGATGCCGCTGGTCAGTTCCCGCACCCGGACAGCCGCCCCGTCGTCGGAGAGTAGCGTCTCGTGGGCGCCGACGGCGCGCGCCAGCTCCAGCTTCTCCTTGCTCACGTCGAGGGCGACCACCCGGGCCGGCGTCAGAGCACGCAGCAGCTGTACGGCGAGATGACCCAGGCCGCCGACGCCGATCACCACCGCGGTACTGCCCGGCACGAGCTTGCGCAGCGAGGCGCGGATCGCGTGGTACGGCGTCAGACCGGCGTCGGTGAGCGGTGCGGCCTGCACCGGGTCCAGGCCGTTCAGCGGCACCAGATGGCGCGGTGAGTCCACCACCATGTACTCCGCGAGAGCGCCCGGGGAGCCGAGGCCGGGCGGCATGATGCCGAGCCCGGCGGCGTGCGGACAGCAGTTCTCCTTGCCCTGCGCGCACTTGCGGCAGCGCCCGCAGCCCCAGGGCCCGTACACCGCCACGTCGTCGCCCTCGGCCACCCCGGTGGCCCCGGTGCCCAGGGCCGCGACGGTACCGACCCCCTCGTGTCCGAGCGTCATCGGCAGCGGATAGGGGAACTGCTCCCCGGGCCAGCTCATGACCGCCAGATCCGAGTGGCACAGCCCCGCGGCCGTCACCTTCAACAGCACCTGGCCCGGGCCTGGTTCGGGCACCGGGACCTCGACGACCTCGGGTGCGGCGCCCACCGTGCGGTACTGGACGGCCTTCATGTCAGATCTCCTCGGTCGGGACGGGGGACGGGCCCTCCGGCGTGGAGCCCGCGCCGTGCTGGGGAGGTTTCCGGCGCCGCAGCACGGCCGGCAGGGCGATCCGCCCACCCGTGAGGACGAGCGCGACGATCAGGACCGAGCCGGTGAACAGGCTCGCGGCCCACTGCGCACTGGTGGCGAGCCCGAGACCGGTGATGCCGGTGCCGAGCAGCAGGACCGCGATCACCGTGCCCCAGGCGTTGAAGCGGCCCGCGCGCAGCTGGGTCGCCCCGACGAAGGCCGCCGCGTAGGCCGACAGCAGATACGGGGTGCCGGCGGTCGGCGATCCGGATCCCACCGAGGAAGCGAAGACGACTCCGGCGACTCCGGCGAGCAGCGCGGACGCCACCAGGGTCAGGAAGCGCAGCCGGTCGGTGCGGACGCCCTGCAACCGCGCCGCGTCGGTGTTGAAGCCGGTCGCGTACAACCGGCGTCCGGTGGCGGTGTGTTCCAGCAGGAACCAGATGGCCGTCGCGGCGACGAGCAGATACAGCACGGGCAGCGTGATGCCGCCCACGTCCAGTTGGGCGATGCTCGAGAACGGTTTGGCCAGCAGCTGGAGCCCGGTGATGGAGCTGTCGTTGGTGACCATCGTGATCAGGGACTGGGTCAGCGCGCCGGTCGCCAGGGTGGCGATGAACGAGTCCACCCGCAGCACCACGACCACGATGCCGTTGACCACTCCGACGAGCAGTGCGGCGGTCATCGACAGGGTGATCGCGGCGCCGGGGCCGAAGCCGCCGGAGACCAGGAGATGGGCGGTCAGCACGCTGGTGAGCGACATCGTGTAGGCGACCGACAGGTCGAAGACCCGTGCGGCCAGGGGCAGTACGACGCTCAGCGCGACGAGCCCGGCCACGGCGTTGCCGTTGAGGACCTGCTTGACGGTGGCGGAGGTCGGGAACGTGTCCGGCGCCCACACCGAGAAGAGCACGACGATCAGCAGCCACACGTACACGACGCCGATGTTGCGGAAGGACAGGGCGGCCACCGCCCGCCGGCCCAGGGCGCCCAGTGGCCCGGCTGGGGACACCGCGGGCAGGTCCGGTCCGCTCGGCCGGAGCCCCGCGGCCCGGGTCGGGGATGATGTCATGTCACTCGGTTCCTTCCATGGCGTGGAGCAGCGCGCGTTCGGTGATGTCCCGGCCGCTGATCTCCCGGACGATCCGACCGTCCCGTACCACCAGGACGCGGGTGCACAGGGCGAGCAGGTCCTCGGTGTCGGTCGAGGACACGATCACCCCCATGCCGTCGTCGGCCTGCCGTTCGATCAGGTCGTACAACTGGAGGCGGGTGGCGATGTCGACGCCCGCCGTGGGCTCGCACAGCACCAGTACCGGCGGCCGCTGGGCCAGGCAGCGGGCCATGACGACCTTCTGCTGGTTGCCGCCGCTCAGGGTGGTGATCCGGGCGCCGCGTCCTGCCGTGCGCACCCCCACCCGCCGGATCCACTCCTCGGCGAGCGAGGCTTCCCGGCGCCGGCGCAGTCGTCCGCTGCGGGCGCGGAGCCGGTCCAGCAGCGGCAGGGTGAGGTTCTCCCCGACGGAGAAGTCGCCGATGACACCCTCGCCGGCCCGGTCCGCGGGGACGAGCGGGATGCCCAGCCCGTCGGCGGCCCTGGCCTCGGTCCAGTGCCGGGAACGCTGCGGGATCCGTACGCTCCCGCGCACCGGCCCCGGGTGCGCCCCGCACACGGCGTACGGCACGGCTTCGTGGCCGGAGCCGACCAGGCCGGTGATGCCCAGCCGTTCGCCCCGCGCCAGGTCGAAGCCGACGCCGCGCAACGGGCCGGCCCACAGGTCACGCACCTCCAGGACCGTCTCGGCGGGGCCCGGGGAGACCCGCGGCCGGTACTCGGTCTCCATCTCCTCGCCCGCCATCAGTTCCGCCAGCGACCGGGGGGTGAGCTCGGCGACCCGGCGGGTGGCGATCCGGCGTCCGCCGCGGATCACGGTGACGCGGTCCGCCAGCGCGAAGATCTCGTCCATGCGGTGCGAGACGTACAGGACACTGGCCCCGGCGGCGCGGACCTCGCGCACGATGTCGAAGAGCCGGGCCACTTCACCGGGTGGCAGTACGGCGGTTGGCTCGTCGAGCACCAGGACGCCGCGCCGGCCCTCCCAGCCCTGCAGGGCGGCGGCGATGGCCACCACCGCGCGCTGCACCGGGGTGGCGGCCGACAGGGGACGGCGTACGTCGATGCCGAGGCCGAACCGCTCGACCAGGGCCGCCGTCCGGCGCTCCATCTCCGGCCAGCGGATGTTGCCGAGGGCCGTGCGGGCGAAGCCGCGGCTGAGCGCGAGGTTGTCCGTGGCGCTCAGCTCGTCGACCAGCCCCAGTTCCTGGTGGACGAAACGGAGCCGGTCGTGCCGCGAACCGGTCACCTGTCCCAGGTCGAACGGCTCGCCGTCGAGTTCGGCGACCGCTCGGGAGTCCGCGTGGTGGTAGCCGGCCAGGATCTTGATGAGGGTCGACTTGCCGGAGCCGTTGGGCCCGATCAGCGCGTGGATCTCGCCCTGGGCGATCTCGAGGTCGACGTCGTCGAGCGCCTGGGTCCCGCCGAACCGTTTCGACAGCCCGGACACCCGCAGCACGGGCCGGTCGGTTCCGCCGCGCTGTTCTGCCGCCCCGCGCGTTGTCTCCGGTGACGTGTCAGCGTGCACCGCTGCTCCCTCCGTCGATGGGCGCCGCCGCCGGCACGCTGCCGGCGGCGGGGGCCGCGTCGGTCAGTTCGAGCCCCACAGCGCCTCGAACTGCGCCTGGTAGTCCTCCACCAGCGGGAAGTCACCGAGCGAGTCGGGGACGTTGTCCTTGGTGATCAGCATGTTGGGCAGCACCGCCTTCTGGTCCACGTCCATGGACTGGCCGGTGAAGTGGCGGGCCAGCGCGTCGACCTGGAGCCAGGCGGCCTCGTGCGAGTTCAGCGCCATCGCGCCGTCGCTCAGACCGCTCTGGATGTACTGGTAGTTCTGCGCGTCACCGACGTTCACGGCGATGTGCTTGCCGGTGACGCCTGCGGTCTTCAGCGCGGCCGGGACGCCCACGTTGAGCAGGCCCAGCGAGAAGACGATGTGGGTCACCTTCGGGTGCGAGCGGACGTACGACACGACGCGGTCCGGCATGTCCTTGCCGACCGAGGTGATCGGTACGTCGACGGTGTCCAGCGCGCAGCCCACGCACCACTTCTTGTACTGGGCGGCGAAGGTGTCCTTGACCGGCTTGAGGATGGTGTACGCGGGCAGGTCGAAGTAGACCGTGTCGGCCTTGGCGCCGCTGTCGGACACCACCCACGAGGCGAGCATCTCGCCCTGGACGCCGACGTCCTCGGGCCCGTTCTTCAGCAGCGAGATCCCGTCGCCCACGACGTCGTCGGCGTTCGACTGGATGACCGGAATGCCGGCCTGCTTCAGCTGCGCCAGCTGCTTGGCGTACACCGCGCGCGGGAATCCGGAGGCGACGACCGCGTCCGGCTTGTCGCGCACCGCCTGTTCGTAGGCGGCCTGGACCGACTCCGGCGTGCCCTGGGTCGGGATCTGCTGGACCTGCCAGCCGAGTTGGTTGGCGCCCGCCGTGAAGAAGTCGGCCAGGTCCTTGCAGGACTGCACGCCGCACAGAATGAAGTCGATCTTCTTGTCGGAGGGGATCTTCTTGCCCACCGGTTGGGTGACGGGGATCTTGGCCGGGCGCTTCGAGTACTTCGCCAGGGCCTCCCTGGCCGCGGTGAGGCCGGGGGAGTCCGAGGCCGCCGCCTTGGCGGTGTCGGCGCCCGGGGTGGAATCGGTGCCGCACGCCGCGAGGGCGAGCAGGGCGGTGAGGGGGACGATCGCGGTCAGCGCGCGACGGACCGCGCGTCCGGGTCTGGAACTCATCGTTGAGTGCTCCCGTGGTGTGTGCCTGCGCCGGTGCGGCCCGCGACGCTTCCGCGTCCGCGGTGGCCGGCTTCGGGCAGGCGGGTCCTGTGCCGCCCGGGCCGGGACGGCACGCTCAGGTGATGGGACGGGCTGGGGGATCGCCGTCGTGGGGTACGACGCGGGCCGCCGGGGGCGTCGGGCGGCGCTGCGTCCGGGCCAGGCGGGCCGGGATGGCCGGCCGCTGCCCCGAAGGCATAGAAACTTGTGAGGCTATACAGCCTCGGGTGCGACGGAGTGTGGCACGCGGTGTCGGGCTTGGGGAGGGGTTGTGCGCAACGAATTCAAGGTGGGCCGTGATGTTCTGCGCGGCGGCGGGCTCTACGGCACTCGGTCGGGGTCGCGAGTATTGCTCCGAGCCGCAGCTGCTAACTACACTCACTCTAAAGTTTCTGGCTGAGGAGAGAAGATGGACGAAACGTCGGAGTTGGGCACGGCCCGGTGCCCCGGGCCCACCGTCCAGGACTACCTCGACCGGGACAGCCGACCGGTTCCCGCCGCACTGAGGCACGACAACAACGACTACCTCGGCAGCGAGGACATCGACACCACCCGCTTCACCTCCCGCGAGTGGGCCGAGCGCGAGATGCGGCAGGTGTGGCGTCGCGTCTGGCAGTTCGCCTGCCTGGAGAGCGAGATCCCCGGGGTCGGTGACCACGAGATCTACGAGATCGGCGACGACTCACTGATCATCGTGCGCACGGCGCCGGACGAGATCCGGGCGTACGTCAACGCGTGCCTGCACCGCGGGCGCAAACTGCGCACCGGCGGCGGCAACGTCGGCGAGTTCCGCTGCCCCTTCCACGGCTTCGCCTGGAACCTCGACGGAACCATGCAGACCCCGCCGTGCGCCTGGGACTTCCCCCATGTCACTCCGGAGAAGTACGCACTCCCCGAGGCCAGGGTGGCCACCTGGCGCGGCTTCGTCTTCATCAACATGGACCCCTACGCGGAGTCCTTCGAGAGCTACCGCGGCACCTTCGACGACTACTACATCTGGCCGCTGCAGGACCGCTACAAGTCGCTGCACATCGCCAAGGTGCTGCCCTGCAACTGGAAGATCACCCAGGACGCGTTCATCGAGTCCTTCCACGTGATCGCCACGCACCCGCAGATGCTGCCCTGGCTCGCGGACGCCAACTCCCAGTACGACGTCATGGCGGACCAGCCCCACTGGAACCGCATGATCAACATCCAGGGCGCCCCCAGCCCCCACGTGGCCGACTCGGTCACGGAGCAGGACGTGCTGGAGACCTTCTACGACTCCCGCGCGTTCTACGCCTCGGCCCAGGGCCGGGACCTGGTGATGCCCGAGGGGGAGCTGCCCGAGGTCCCGGCCGGCGGGACCGCCCGCCAGGTCCTCGCCGAGCGGATGCGCGAGCAGCTGGCGGCCACCTCGGCCCAGGACTACTCGGACACGGCCGACACCGAGCTGCTGGACGCCATCAACTACCTGCTGTTCCCCAACTTCAACCCGTGGGGCGGCGCCAAGTCCAACATCATCTACCGGTTCCGGCCCAACGGCCTCGACCCCGACTCCTGCATCGCCGAGATCATCTTCATGTCGGCCCCCAAGGAGGCCGGCGAGATGCCTCCTCCGGCCGGGATCCGCTGGGTAGCGGAGGACATGCTCTTCGCCGACATCCCCGAACTCGGCGTGCTGGGACCCGTCTTCGACCAGGACTGCGAGAACCTGCCGTACGTCCAGCAGGGGCTGAAGACCATGCGCAAGCCCGGCATCACCCTGGCCAACTACCAGGAGAGCCGCATCCGGCACTTCAACCAGACGCTCGACCGGTGGATGAACAGATGACCTTGACCCACCGGGTCGAGGTCAGACCCTCCGGCGTCGAGCTGGAGGTGCGGGACGGCGAGGACCTGTTCAGTGCCGCCCAGCGGCTCGGCTATCGCTGGCCCACCGTCTGCGGGGGCCGGGCGACCTGCCGTACCTGCTTCGTGGAGGTCGAGGAGGGCGCCGAGAACTGCTCGCCCGTGGGCCCGCTGGAACGCGAGGGCATCGAGGCACTGCGCAGGCCGGTGGACGGTCTGACCCGGCTCGCCTGCCGGCTGCGGGTCGAGGGCCCGGTGACCGTGACCAAACGCGGCGTACGCCGCAGACCGCAGGAGTGAGCCGTGAGCCCCAAACAAGTGACCCATCCACTGACCGGGCACGTGTACCGGCTCACGGAGGACGGGCTGGTGGAAGTGACCGATCCGAGCACCGGCGTACAGGGCGTCTTCGACTTCCAGGCCCGCTGGCAGTCGGGCGAACTGCGCCACGCCGACCTCCAGATGGCCGGCTGGGTGGGCCGCCTCGCCCAGCGGCGCGGCGTCCGTCAGCCGGAGGAGTGAGCCGGTGCCACCCCGTACCACCCGCGTGGTCTGTCTGGTGCGCCGCCCCGAGGGGGAGCCGGCCCCCGGCGACTTCGCCGTCCGGGAGGACCCGCTTCCGCGGCTCGGCGAGGGTCAACTGCTCGTCCGTAACCTCTACATGAGCGTCGATCCGTCGATGCGCGGCCGGCTGGAGCGCACCGAGAAGCACTATACGCACAACTTCACGCCCGGGTCGCCGCTCGACGGCCGGGCCCTGGGCGTCGTGGAGGAGAGCCGCTGCCCCGCCGTGCCGCCGGGCACGTTCGTACGCCACCAGCTCGGCTGGCGGGAGTGGGCCGTGCTGCACCCCGACGACACCGACGCCGCGGGCCGCATCGACCCCGAACTCGCGCCACTCCCCACGTGGTTGGGGCTGCTCGGCCAGACCGGGTTCACCGCCTACGTGGGACTCGCGCGGATCGCCGGGGTGCGCCCCGGCGACACCGTGCTCGTGTCGGCGGCGGCCGGCGCCGTGGGCAGCGCCGCCGGCCAGTTCGCCCGGCTGCTCGGCGCGGAACGCGTCATCGGGACAGCCGGAGGGCCGGACAAGTGCGCCCTGCTGGTCGAGGAGTTCGGCTACCACGCGGCCGCCGACTACCGCGCCGAACCGGTGCGCGAAGCCCTGACCCGGCTGGCACCCGACGGCATCGACGTCTACTTCGACAACGTCGGCGGTGAACAACTCGCCGCGGCCCTGCACGCGCTGCGGACGGGCGGCCGTGTCGCCCTGTGCGGCATGATGTCGCAGTTCGGCGGCGAGCGGCGGTCCGCCGACATCAACCAGCTGATCCAGGCGGTCCTCAAGCGGCTGACCCTCCGCGGCTTCATCGTCCGCGACCACGAGGACCTGCGGCCGGAGTTCGAGAGCCGCGTGGCCGACTGGCTGCGCTCCGGCCGTGTCACCGCCCGCGAGACGGTCACGGACGGCCTCGACAGCGCGGCAAAGGCCCTGCTCGCCCTGCTGGCCGGCGGCAACGTCGGCAAGATGCTGGTGCGGCTGGCCGAGGACCCGTACAGCCGGGTGTAGGCCAAGGGGCGCCGGCCGCGGATGTCGCGGCCGGCGCCCCGGCATGCCCGGTCGGGCGGGTGCGTACGTCTATCGCATGGCACGCGCCGCGGTGACGCCGAACGTCTCCAGCGACACCCCCAGCCGGGTCAGCCCGGCCACCGCCGCTCTGAAGTCCTTGATGTGCGCGGTGGTGAGGTGTGCGTCCAGGGCCTGCTGGGACACCCACCGTTCGTACACCCGGATCCGGCGTTCGTCGGAGGGATCCGCTGTCATGGCGTAGTCCAGGCAGCCCGGCTCCTCCTCGCGGGTGCGCCGGCCGACCTCGACGAGGTGCCCCAGCATCGTGTCGCGGTCCGCGGGCTCGTAGTCCATCCAGCCGGCGACGATGATCTGCTCTGCCACGGTGGTCCTTTCCACGGTCATGCCCGCGGGCCCGTCGCCCTCGGTCAGGAAGAGCGACGGGCCCGCGGCCGTTCAGATGGCGAGTACCGCCGGGACACTGTCCACGGTGACGGTGCCCCGCGTGCCGTCGACAGTGATCACCATGCCGTCCCGCAGCCGTTGCGTGCCGCCCTCGACGGAGATGACGGCCGGGATGCCCAGCTCCCGGCAGACCACGACGGCGTGGCTGTTGAGCGCGCCCACATCCACCACGGCCGCGCCGGCGACCAGGAACAGCGGGGTCCAGGCGGCGTCCGTGATCGGCGCCACCAGCACCTCGCCCGGCTCCAGCGCCTCGCACGAGGCCGGATCGGTGACCACCCGGACCCTGCCCGTGTACGTGCCCTGGCTGCCGCCGACGCCGGTCAGCACCTCGCTCTCGGCGGCCGCGGCGATCCCCTCCGCGCTTCGCCGCGGCCAGCCGTCGATCTCGGTCCGCGCGTCCTCGGCGACGAAGAACGGCGGTTCCAACTCGCGCAGTTCCGCGTACTCGGCGAGCCGCCGGGCGATGACGGGAGCGAAGCCGCCCGGGTCGGCGACATAGTCGTCGAGCTCGGTCTCCAGCAGCATCATCACGTCCTCGGGCCGCGCGAAGTGGCCCGCCTCGACTCCGCGGCGGCCGAGTTCCCGTACCGCCATGCGGATCTCGTTGATGACCGACACGCAGTTCGCCTTGGTCCGCTCGCGGGCCGGGATCCACACCTGGGAGGCGTGCATGCCGGCGTCGAACATCGGCCGCGCGTCCTCCGGGAGGGCCGCCCGGATCTCCGCCGCGATCTCCGTACGGCGCTCCGTCAGCCGGCGGTGGCGCCCGGCCGGGGAGTCGTCGTCGGGGCTGTGCCGGATGCGGTCGACCAGCGCCAGTGCCTGGACCGGCGCCGCCTCCCAGGACAGTGCGTGGATGTCCCACTCGTTGGGGCCGCGGTCGCCGGAGGCGGCCAGGAACTCCTCGAAGGAGTCACGGAACGCCTTCACGTCCCCGCTCGCCCCGTCGAGCGCGCGCTCCACCGCGGCCGGCCCCTGGTCGAACAGGGCGGTCAGCTCGGCGGAGGCCGCCACCTGGCGGGACAGCGTCCACAGCCCGGTGGAGGGGGAGGCGGAGTCGACGTCGCCGAGCCCGCCTATGAGGTCCAGCATGGCGCCGGGTCGGTCCAGGCCCGCACAGAGCGGCCCGAGGATCGCCGGTCCGACGGAGGCGGGCAGCGACGACTCGACATGCCGCTGGAAGGTGATCTCCACCTCGTCGAGCAGCGAGCGGGCGTGCGCCACCAGCTCCGCCACGGACAGCCGCGCGAGGTCGGGCCGCTCCCGCCGGACGCGGCGCAGCCGCTCCTGGTCGGCGTCGGCCTCCGCGAAGCCGCTCAGGCCCAGCATCCGCGCGACCGTCGCCCCCGCCTTGGCCGTCAGCTCGGCGTCCTCGTCCTCCGGGTGCGCCACATACACCGGGGTGTCGGAGCGCTGGCCGACGAAGGCCGTGTCGATCTGGTCGGCGGTCTGCCCCATGCGGATGCCGAACAGCCGCATGTGCGACAGGTTGAGGTAGAAGTAGCCGCCGAACATCCCGACGAACGGCGGCCGGGGACCGGCCACCTCTTCCTCGTGGTAGATGCCGAAGCCGACGAATCCGTTGCGCCACCCGTGCAGGCCGCGCCCCCACACCAGGGTCCAGCCCAGCGGGCTGGCCGGCTCCGGCAGGGTCTCGCCCGCGTTGGCGCGGGTGTAGTGGGGCAGACGCTCGCTGCGCTGCCAGTCCGTGATCCAGCTCTTCATGCCGAGGGTCTCCCGCTTGTGTCCGCGCCGGTCTCTACCACTGCGCCGTTCCGCCGTCGACGCTGATCAGCGTGCCGGTGATGCCCGCTCCGTGGTCGCTCGCCAGCAGCGTGGCGACCGCGGCGACCTGCTCCACGGTGGTGATCTGCTTGGTGGCGGCGTGCTCGGCGAAGCGGCCCAGCCACACCTCGTACGAGATGCCCTCGGCCTCGGCCGCGGCGGGACCCGCGGCCCGCATCAGGTCGGTGTCGACGGCGCCGGGGCAGATCGCGTTGCAGGTGATGTTCTGGGTGCCGTACTCGAACGCGGTCGCCTTGGTCAGGCCGTGGATGGCGTGCTTGTTGGTGATGTAGTGGCTGATCGCCGGCTTGTTGGCCTGCTTGCCCTCGACGGAGGAGATGTTGATGATGCGGCCCCAGCCGCCCTCCAGCATCTTCGGCAGCGCGCGGCGGGTGCCGTAGAAGTAGGCGTTGAGGTTCAGGTTGAGGGCGTCGTGCCAGGCCTCGTCGCTGAGCTGGTGGACGGGTGCGAAGCCCGAGGTGCCCCCGACGTTGTTGACCCAGATGTCGAGCCGCCCGAAGCGCTCGGCGGCGAAGTCCGCGAGGCCCTCGATGTCCGCCTGGCTGTTGGCGTCGCAGGGGTGGAAGACCGCCCGGTCGCCGGCGCCGATCTCCTCGAGGGCCTGCTTGCCCTTGAGCTCGGAGCGGCCGCTGAGGACGACCGTGGCGCCCTGGGCCAGGAACGCCTCGGCGATGGCGCGCCCGATGCTGCGTGTGCTGCCCGTGATCACCGCGACACGTCCGTCGAGGCTGCCCGTAGCCACCATGTTGTTCTCCTGCGTGTCGTGTTGGTTGGTCACCTGGCGGCTCTCGCGGCGCCGTCGGCGCCGGCCAGGTGTTCGTGCACCGTGCGGTGGAAGTGCTGGAGTCCGGGCTCGTTGCGTCCGAAGACGAGATCGGTCCCGTTGAGGGCCTGGAGCCCCTGCTGGACTCCGTAGGTGGTCGCGTAGTCCTCGTCGCGGACCACCTCGTGGAACCACTCGCCGAACCGGTCGGCGGCGTCGCGTTCCTCGTCGGTGACCGCCGGTTCGCGCAGCAGGATGATCTGCTGGGTGACCGACTCGGTGGCCGTGCGGGGGAGTACGAGAGAGACGGCGATCTTGTGGCGCCAGCCGCCGGCGATCGCCAGGCCGGGGAAGAGCCAGTAGATGGCTCCGACGCAGTCGCCGGGATCGCGCTGGTCCGGGGGCAGCTCGACCGCCTGCGCGATGGGGCGCAGAGCCGGGGAGATGCGCTGGTGAGCGCCCCAGGTGTCGTGCGCCATCATGTTGGAGAGGTTCGTCTCGAACACCGTCTTCGGGTGCAGCGAGGCGAAGTGGTACGTCTCCAGATACCCGTCGAGGGTGACCTTCCAGTTGGGGCTGGTCAGCTCCTTGGTCGAGTAGTGGTGGCAGTCCGCGAGGCGGAGCCCCTCGAGGAGCGGCTGCAGCTCACCGAGCCACTCGTCGAGGTCGGGTTCGGCGGCGGGGTCCAGCGAGACGAAGACGATGCCGGCGCGTTCCCCCACCGGGAGCCGCAGCAGGCTGCGCCCCGCGCGGGACACGTCGCCGAAGGTCTTCTCGGCGTACACCCCCCGCAGCTCCCCGGCCAGGTCGTACGACCAGGAGTGGTACGGGCAGGTGAGCCGCTTGGACACACCGCAGCCGGCTTCGACGATCTTCGCCCCGCGGTGCCGGCAGGCGTTGATCATCGCGTGTACGGCGCCCTGCCGGTCCCGGGTGATCAGCACCGGGACACCGAGCACGTCGAGTGCCTTGTAGGTGTTCGGCCCGGGCAGCTCGGCGGACATGGCGAGCGGAAGGGGAACGGTGCGGTGCACGGCGTCCGTCTCCCGCTGCCAGCGGTCGGCGTCGAGATAGTTGGCGACGGGTTCCGTCCACTGGCCGTCCGCCTCGTGCGTGGTGTTGGCGCGGTAGTGCTCCGCCACCCGCTCGACGAGCTCGGCGGCTTCCCGGCGCATCGCCACGGACGCGGGGTCGGTGGACCGGTCCTGGCTGATCCACGAGGAGTACTCCGGTGCCGACGGAGGCTGACGCCCGGCGTCGGTCTCCCGAACCTCCGGTGAACTGGTCTGGACCACGATGTCCTCACATCCTCCGAGCCGCGAGCTTGTGTACGGCTTCCGGTACGGCGGCTGGGCTGTGAGCGACACGACAACAGTGGTTAGTGTTGTCTGTCAATAGAAAGTGCCGAAGTCGCCACGCGGGACCTCGCAGGTCATATCGTCCCAGCCTGGAAAAAGAACCCCACGGGTCGGAGGATTCTTTCTGTTGACCGGCTCCAGTTGCCGGAGTGTGATGGGCCCACACCCGACGCGGAGGCGGCGCGATGGCGGACGACAGGACCGACCCGGTGTCCGGGGCGCGGGCGCGCATGACCGAGCCGTTCGAGGTGGGACTCGTCGTGCGCGACCTCGGCGTGATGGAGCGCTTCTATCACGAGGTGCTCGGCTGCGCCGCCGTGCACCGCTCCCGCGTCCCGGCCTCCGTCGGCGTCCCGGCCGGGCTGGGTGGTGAGCTGTTCGTCGTCTGGCTCCAGGTGCCCTCCGGGGGCCGCGTCAAGCTGATCCGGCCTCGGTCCCCGCCGGTCCCCGCACCGTCGGCGGTGTCGCCGACCGGGCGTCGGGGGCTGTCGTATCTCACCTTCCGCCTGGACGACCTGGACCCGCTCGTGACCGCTCTGGTCGCCGGGGGTGCCCGGCCGCTGTCCGACCCGGTCGTCGTGCGGGCGCGCGGTCGTCGGATCAGCTTCTGGGCGGATCCGGAGGGCAATGTGCTGGAGCTGGTCGACGAGCGCGGAGGCGTTCCGGAGCCCTGTCTGCCGGAGGCGTAGTAATTAGAGAACCTCTTCAGTAAGGTGCCCGAAGCTGGTTACTGTAGACCGGCACAACAAAGTCCGATCGGTTGGATCACCTCGCTCGGGGCGAAGGGGCGGACGATGGCTCAGAGGGCATCGAAGAAGTCGGCCGATCCGGTCGCGAACCAGACATCAGCACAGCTCGTCAGGGACCTGCACGAGCGCATGGTGCGCATCCGGCTGTTCGAGACCGAGGCGGGAAAACTCATGGAGGCCGGCAAACTGCCCGGCTTCCTGCACCTCTACGTCGGCCAGGAAGCCGTGGCCGCGGGGGTGATGGCGGCGCTGCGCGACGACGACCAGATCACCTCCACCCACCGGGGACACGGACACGCGGTGGCCAAGGGCGTCAGCTTCCGCCACATGTACGCCGAGCTGTACGGCCGGGTCACCGGCGCCTGCCTCGGCCGCGGCGGAAGCATGCACATCAACGACGTCACCCTCGGCATGCTCGGCGCCAACGGCATCGTCGGCGCCGGCATCCCCATCGCCGTCGGAGCCGCCTTCGCCGCCCGGTACAAGGACGAGGACAGCGTCGCCGTGACCTTCTTCGGCGACGGCGCCACCAACATCGGCGCCTTCCACGAGGCCGCCAACATGGCCGCCATCCTGCGCCTGCCGGTGGTGTTCGTCTGCGAGAACAACGGCTACGCCGAGTTCACCCCGCAGTCGAAGCACATGCTGATCACCGACGTCGCCGACCGGGCGGCCGCCTACGGCATGCCCAGTGTGATCGTCGACGGCATGGACGCGGCCGCCGTCCACAGCGCAGCGGCCGAGGCCGTCGCACGTGCCAGAGCGGGCGAGGGCCCGATGTTCATCGAGGCCAAGACCTACCGCTACTACGACCACCAGGGCGTCAAGGGACTGCGCCACCCCTACCGCTCGGACGCCGAGGTCGAGGAGTGGAAGGCCCGCGACGCGATCGACCTGCTGGAGGCCCGCGCCCTCGCCGACGGCACCGCCACCCGCGCGGAACTGGACGACACCTGGCAGCGCACCCGCGACGAGATCGCCGAGGCCATCGCCTACGCCGAGGCCAGCCCGCTGCCCGACACCGCAGACCTGCTGCTCAACGTCTACTCGGGGTGAAAGCCATGACCACGATCACCGAAGCACCGGCCCTCGCCCCGGACGGCACGGCCCGCAAGCTCACCTACGTCAAAGCCTTCAACGAGGGCCTGGCGCAGGCCATGCGCGAGGACGAGAACGTCTTCGTCGCCGGTGAGGACGTGGCCGGCTACGGCGGCGTCTTCCGCATGTTCGACAACCTGCTCGACGAGTTCGGCCCCCGCCGCATGATCGACACACCGATCTCCGAGGCCGCGCTCGTCGGCCTGGGCGTCGGCGCCGCCGCCCGGGGGCTGCGCCCGGTCGTCGACCTGATGTTCATGGACTTCATCGGCGTCTGCCTGGACCAGATCGTCAACCAGGCCGCCAAGATGAAGTACATGTTCGGCGGCTCCGTGTCCGTGCCGCTCACCATCACCACGGCTTCCGGCGCGGGCCTCGGCGCCGCCGCCCAGCACAGCCAGAGCCTGGAGGCCTGGCTCGCGCACGTGCCCGGCCTCAAGGTTGTGATGCCGTGCGACGCGTACACCGCCAAGGGGCTGACCGTCTCCGCGATCCGGGACAACAACCCGGTCGTCGTGATGCTCAACAAGGTCCTGCTGGGCAGCAAGAGCGAGGTGCCCGAGCAGATCTACGGCATCCCGCTCGGCCAGGCCCACATCGCGCGGCAGGGCTCGGACGTCACGGTCATCGCCCTGGGCCGCATGGTGGGCGAGGCTCTCGCCGCGGCGGAGGAACTGGCCGCCGAGGGCGTCGAGGTGGAGGTGATCGACCCCCGCACCGTGCAGCCCCTGGACACCGAGACCATGATCGCCTCCGCGCGTCGCACCAACCGGGTCCTCGTCGTGCACGAGGCCGTCACCTTCGGCGGGCTCGGCGCCGAGATCGCCGCCCAGATCCAGGACGCGGCCTTCGACCACCTGGACGCGCCGGTGCTGCGCATCGGCGCCCCCTTCTCCCCGGTGCCGTTCTCCCCGGTGCTGGAGAAGGCCTATGTGCCCGACCAGGCCCGCATCGTGCGGGGCTGCCGCCGTCTCCTCGAAAGGGCGTGACGCAGTGGCGGTCGAGGTTCTGCTGCCGAAGATCGGTCTGACCATGCAGGAAGGCACGATCGACGAGTGGCTCGTGCCGACCGGCGCCGCCGTGGCGGAAGGCGACGCCCTGCTGCGGCTGGCCACCGACAAGGTCGACGTGGATGTCGAGGCGGAGGCCGGGGGACTGTTCCACCCCGTCGTCCCGGCCGGGGCCACCCTCCCGGCCGGGGCGCTCATCGGCTGGCTGCTGGCCGAAGGCGAGCAGCCGCCGGGTCCGGGGGGTACGCCGATGCCCGCCGGGCCCGGGTCGGCCGGCACGGACGCGCTACCGGCCTTCGGGGGCGTTCGCACCGCGGCGCCGTCGCCCGATGGCACCGTCGGGGTCACCGGCACCGTCGGGCTCGACGGCTCGGGCGGTCGACTCCTCGCCTCGCCGAACGCCCGGCGGGTGGCGGCCGAGGCAGGCGTCGACCTCACCGTCGTACGCGGCACCGGGCCCGGCGGCCGGATCGTCTCCGAGGACGTGGAGGAGTACCTGCTCACCCCGGAGCCACGGCTGCCCGCCTCCCTGCCGGGAGACGCGGTCACTCCGGCCTCCCCCCTCGTCCGCCGACTGGCGAAGGAGAGAGGAATCGACCTCGCGGACGTGCTCGGCACGGGTGCGGGCGGGCGGATCCGGCGGGGTGATCTCGACAACCCGACGCCGACGCCGACGGCGGGACCGGCGCCGACCACGGCGACGCCGACCGCAACTGTGTCGTCCGCGCCTGCGTCGACCGCGTCGACCCGTAGGTCCACCGCGTCACCGCAGCCCGGGGACACCGTCCCGCTCACCGGTATGCGCGGCGCCATCGCCCGCCGGATGCACGCCAGCCTCCAGGAGATGGCCCAGCTGACGCACGGTTACGAGGTACGGCTGGACGCCGTAGTGGCCCTGCGGACCCAGCTGAAACAGGAGTGGGCCGACAGCGACCTGGCGGTGCCCAGCCTCAACGACTTCGTGCTGAAGGCCGCCGCGCTGGCGCTGCGTGAACACCCGCTGCTGAACGCGGCGGTGCTCGAGGACGGCGTTCACCTGTACGAGGGCATCCACATCGGCTTCGCCGTCGCGGTGGCGAACGGCCTGCTCGTCCCCGTGATCGAGAACGCGGCGACCCTGTCGCTGCCCGACATGGCCCGCCGGTCCCGGGAGCTGGCCGAGAGCGCCAGGTCCGGCCGGATCTCCCCGGCGCTGCTGGACGGAGCCACCTTCACCGTCACCTCGCTGGGCGGGTACGGCGTCGACTTCTTCACCCCGGTGATCAACCCCGGCAATGTCGCCATCCTCGGCGTCGGCAGGCTCAGGGACGGCGTCGAGTGGGTGGACGAACAGCCTCGGCGGACGCGGGTGCTCACGTTGAGCCTCACCTTCGACCACCGTGCCGTGGACGGGGCACCGGCGGCCGAGTACCTGCGCACGGTCGGCGAGCTGCTGCGCAGACCGCTGCGACTGCTGCTCTGACTCCCTTCGCCCCGCGCCCGTCGGCCGTTCACTCCCCCCGCCGGCGGGCGCGGTCCACCGCTCGGGCCCGCTACTCCGCCGCCGGATCGGCGATCCGCTCGGCCAGCCGGCCGACCTCGTGGAGGAACGAGCGGTGCCCGAGGGAGCGGTAGACGTCGTCGCCCCGGACCTGCGAGACCGCCGCGGTCTCCAGCAGCGCCAGCACCCCCAGGCCGATGACGGCCGCCTCCGCCTCCGAGACCGGCTCACGGCCCTTGCCGACCAGCCGCACCAGTTCGTCCAGCAGCTGGGTGCGGATCTCGTGGCGCAGCGCCTCCGCCTCCTGGCTCATGCCGGCCGAGGACACGAAGAACACGGTGGCGGCGGAGCGGTGTTCGCTGAGCCAGACCACCAGCCCCGTGACGACCGGTCCGATGTCCGAGCCCGGCCGGTGCGCCTCGGTGAGAGACTCCACCTGTTCACGCAGCGCCGCGGCGAACACCCGCATACCCTCGACCAGGACCTGGTCCTTGGAGGAGAAGTGGTAGTACACCGCGGCCGACGTCATCTCCGCCCGCGCCGCGATGTCGGCCACCGTCACCTCGTCCGGAGGCTGGGTGGCGAAGAGCTCCGTGGCTGCTTCGATGACCCACTGCCGGCGCGAAGGGCGGTGAGCTGCGCGGGTTCCGGATGTAGTCATGCTGTCAAGTATGCAGTGATCTCCGTGCTCCAGATCCACCTGGGTGCCAGGATTTACGGGTCCGACCTGGGGGAGTAACTGGATAACATGGTCAGTACGCCGAGGCGCAGGTGCCCCGGTCGCGGCAACCGCGAGGGAGCATGATGGCCACCACGAACGGCAAGCAGCCCGCCCACCGTCCTTCGCGACGCCAGCACATCATCAGCGCCGCTGTCCGGGTGTTCGGCCGCAACGGCTTCGCGGAGACCAGTGTGCAGGACATCGCGGACGAGGCCGAGGTGGTGCCCACGGCCGTCTACTACCACTTCGCCGGCAAGGAGGAGCTGCTCGAACTGGCCATGCGGCGGGTCTTCGACCAGCTGAACACCGTCGTGGAGACGGCCCGGCCGGACACCGAGCCGGGTGACGCCGAGGGCCTGACGCGCGTCATCGACGCCGTGTGGGACTGGGTGGAGAAGAACCCCGACGAGGCCCGGCTCTACCAGGTCCAGATCGCCTCGGCGAACGGCAACATCAAGCTGTTGCGCGACGAGTTCGAGCAGCGGCACATCCAGCGGGCGTACGACTACCTGCCCGAGAGCAGCACCCGCAGCCCCCGGGCCGCCAAGGCGCGGCACGCCTCGCAGGCGCTCGCGGTGCGCACCCTGATCAGTACGACCATCCTGGTGACCGCGCTGCGGGCGGAGGGAGGGCCGCTGTCCCGGCTGCCCTCCCGGAGCGTGCAGGAGGCGGTCAGGGCGCTGGCGTTGCGGATCGTCGCCGCCGACCAGAGCGCCACGGCCGCGTCGGCCTGAGACGAGCGGGTGCCGGCGCCTCACGCCGGGGGGCGTCTCCCGGACCACCACGCGAGTGGGGACCGGGCTCGCCGACGCGGGGACACGGCTCGTGGTGACGGCACCGGCACCAGCGGGAGGGCACGGTTCGCCACACCGGTGGGGGCGGCTCGCCGGCGCGGGGACACGGCTCACCAGGGCAGCGGTCTGCGTTCGGCGAACAGTCCGCCCGTCGTCCCGTCGCCCTCCGGAAGGGTCGCCAGCCAGACCGGGGTGTCCGCGCCCACCTCCGGCCCGCGAGGGGCGGAGGCGCCGCCCATCGCGCTGCGGGTCCAGCCGGGGTCGGCCGCGTTGACCAGAACGCCCGTGCCGGTCAACTCGCCCGCGAGCATCCGGGTCAGGGCGTTGAGCGCGGTCTTGGAGACGCGGTAGGCGGGATGCCGGCCGGAGTCCATCAGCGCCAGCGAGCCGTACGAGCTGGTGAGGTTGACCACCCGCCCGTACCCCGCCCGCACCATGCCCGGGACGACGGCCTCGGCCATGCGCCAGGCACCCACGAGATTGATGTCCAGGGTGCTGCGCAGGACGTCCTCGTCGAGGTACGGCGGCCGCAGGTCGCCGTCCAGGGACACCCCGGCGTTGTTCACCAGGACGTCGATTCCGCCCCCGCCACCGACCAGTTCCCCGGCCTCCCGCACCGCTTCGGCGACGCTGCTCGCGGACCCCACGTCCAGGGCGAGCGGCAATGCCGCCGGGCCGATGGCGTGACACACCTCCGCGGCCGCCTCCCGCCTGCGCGCCCCGACCAGAACCCGCAGCCCCCGGTCCGCGAGCTGCCGGCAGATCTCCACGCCGATCCCGCGCGCGCCACCGGTGACCAGGGCGGTTCTGCTCTCACTCATGGCACGGCTCCTCGGTTCCGCGGCGGTCGCCGCTGTCGGTGTGCGGGGCGGGGGCGGGGCGGTCCGGTCAGACCGTCAGCACCGCGCACGCGCTGATTCCCGGCGCCCCGTACACGTGGGTGAAGCCCACCCGGGGCCGGCCCGGCACCTGCGTTCCCGGCGCGCGGCCCTGCAACTGCCGTACGACCTCGTGGAACTGGCGCAGCCCGGAGGCCCCGACCGGTTCGCCGCCCGCCAGGCACCCGCCGTCGGTGTTCACGGGGATCCGGCCCGTGGGTTCGGTGTCTCCCGCGGCGAGCAGTTCCTCCTGCTCGCCGTGGCCGCACAGCCCGGTCTCCGCCAGGTGGATCAACTCCGAGCCGCTGTCGGTGTCCTGCAACTGCGCGACCCGCACATCGGCGGGCCGCAGACCGGCCCCCCGGAAGGCCGCCTCCGCCGCGTCGACGCTCGGGGAGCGATGCGGTCCGGGCGGCAGCCAGGGCGAGAAGACCTCGAACGAGCCGAACCGTCTGGTCCGGAAGGCCAGGGACGCCAGTTTCACCGGCTGTTCGCACAGGTCGAACGCGCGGTCGCCGCGGGCCAGTACCAGGGCGGCCGCGCCCTGGCCGGGAGAGCAGAACATGTACTGGGTGAGCGGCGGGCTCACCTCGGCGGAGTGCAGGATCTCCTCCTCCGTCAGCTCCTTGCGCCGCCAGGCCAGAGGGTGCCGGGAGCCGTTGCGGAAGGCGCGCGCGGCCACCGTCGCCAGCGCCCGCTCCGGTATGCCGTGCTCGTGCAGGTAGCGCTGCGTCTTGAGGGCGAAGAACTGGGTCGTCAGCATCATCCCGGTCTCCGCGTACCAGTCGGGGAGGCCGTACCGGGCCGCGGAGACGTGGAACGCGCCCCGTTCGTGCTTGTCGAAGCCCACGGCCAGGCCCAGCGACGCCTCGCCCGCCCGCAGCGCGTTGGCCACCGCGAGCACCGTCGAGGCTCCGGTCGCACAGCCGTTCTGCACGTTGACGAACGGCACACCGGTCAGCCCCAGCCGGCCCACGAGCGTGTCGGGTTTTCCGGACACGTCGGAGCCGCCCGCCGCGTAGCCGATGTCCTCCCAGGTGACACCGGCGTCGGCCAGCGCCTCCCGCGCCGCGCGGACGGCCATGTCCATCCCGGTGACCGTCTCGTCGCGGCCGAAGGGGTGCATCCCGCATCCGACCACGTAGATCTCGTCCGCCCGGCTCATCGCCGGCCTCCTCGGTCCGGACGGAACGCGAACGTCAGCACGTCGGTCCCGTCCTCGTCCTGGTACGCGGGGGTGGTGGTGAGTCGGACCGGAAGTCCGATCTCCACCTCCTGGCGGGAGACCTCGAGGCGTGCCTCGACCAGCACCTCGCCGAGGTCCACATAGCCCACGTGATAGGGCCGGTGACCGTCGGCCGGCGGCCGGTACGGCGGCTTGGGCGGGAACGCCTGGAGCGTCCACGACCACACCCGCCCCCGCAGGGGCAGCGGGTGTGCCGACATGGTCCCGTCCGAACACCTGGGGCAGGAGTCCTGCCGGGGGAAGACGACGGTGCCGCACCCCGTGCAGCGCGCCCCCACGAGGCGTGGGGGATCCGCGCCGTCGAACAGGCCGTCGTCGATGAGTCTGCTGGTCATGCTGTCGTCCTGTTCTCCTACCGGCTGCGGGCTACCAGCCCAGCAGCCCGGCGAGCCGTTCCCGGTGGTGCGCGGCACCGCCCAGAAGCACGGCGTCGGACTGTGCGCGCCGGAAGTACAGATGCGCGTCGTGCTCCCAGGTGAAGCCCATGCCGCCGTGCAGCTGGACGCACTCCGCCGCGACGAAGGTGAACGCCTCGCCGCACCAGGCCTGTGCCACCGCCGCGGCCTCCGCGAGCGCTTCCGGTGTCCCGGCCGCGCGGACCGCCCGGACCACCGCGGACCGCGCGGACTCCACCTGGAGCAGCATGTCGGTGCAGGTGTGCTTGACCGCCTGGAAGCTGCCGATCGACCTGCCGAACTGCGTACGGTCCCGCACATGCGCGACGGTCATGTCCAACGCCGCCTGCGCGCCGCCCAGTTGTTCGGCGGCCAGTGCCACCAGGGCCGTGTCCAGGGAGCGCGTGACGACCTCCGTACCCTCGCCCCCGGCGGTCAGCGCACGGGCCCGGGCACCGGTGAAGGTGACCACCGCCTGGCCGCGGCTCAGGTCCAGTGTGGGCACCCGGCGGACGGTCACGCCCGGTTCGTGCGGGTCGGCGAGGAACAGGTCCACGCCGTCGGGACCGGTGGCCGCGACCACCAGGACCTCGGCGTCGGCCCCGTCCAGGACGAACGGCGCGGTGCCGTCGAGGACCGCGACGCCACCGCGCCACGTCACCCCCACCGGCACGGCGTCCGGCCGCCACACACCGTCGGGCGCGGCCACCGCGAGCGCGTGCACCCGGCCTTCGGCCACCTCCGTCAGAGCCTTCGCAGCGGTACCGCAGCCGGCCAGTACCTGCCCGGCCAGCACGGTGGACGACAGCAGCGGCACCGGCGCCAGCGTCCTGCCGAGTTCCTCGCAGACCACGGCGATCTCCGCGAGGCCGCCGATCCCGCCCACGTCCGCCGGCAGGCCGAGCGCCGCGAGCCCCACCTGACGGCCGAGGGTGTCCCACAGGGCGGCGTGGATACCGGGGGAGCCCTCGTCGAGCTCGCGCGCCGCGGCGATGCCGCCCGCGTCCGCGCACACCGACCGCACGGTCTCGCGCAGATCATCGAGGTCGGCCTCGGACGCCTCGCTCACGCCGCCCGCCGGGCCGGTCACGGTGGTCATGTCGCCGTCCTGTTCTGGCCGTTGCCGTTGCCGTTGCCGTTGCCGTTGCCGTTGCCGTTGCCACTGCCACTGCCACTGCCACTGCCACTGCCACTTCCGTCGCCGTCGCTCCGGCTGCCCTCGCGCCGCAGCGCGCTGTGCGCCGCCGCCATCCGGGCGACCGGCACGCGGTGCGCCGAGCAGGAGACGTAGTCCAGTCCCAGGTCGTCGCAGAACGCGATCGACTCGGGGTCCCCGCCGTGCTCACCGCACACGCCGAGCTTGATGTCCGGCCGTACGCTCCTCGCCCGCTCCACGGCCAGGGCGATCAGCGCGCCGACCCCGTGCGGGTCGAGCCGTGCGAACGGGCTGGCGGTGAGGAACCCGCGCTCCTGGTACGAGGCGAGCACCTGGCGTTCCACGTCGTCCCTGGAGAAGCCGTAGGTGAGCTGGGTGAGGTCGTTCGTGCCGAAGGAGAAGAACTCGGCGTGCTCGGCGAGTTCGGCGGCCAGCAGGGCCGCCCGCGGAGTCTCGATCATGGTGCCCAGCCGGTACGGCACGTCGACACCGGTGCGAGCGGACACCGTAGCGGCGGCTTCGCGCACGAAGGAAGCGGCGGCCCGGAGTTCCTTCGGCAGACTGACCAGCGGGATCATCACCTCCAGTTCGGGCCGGACGCCGGTCGCCGCCACCTCGGCCCACGCCGAGAACAGCGCCTCGGCCTGCGCCGGGTACAGCCGCTCGTGCAGCAGCGCCAGACGCACGCCGCGCAGCCCGAGCATGGGGTTGGCCTCCCGCAGCGACGCCGCTCGCTGCTCCTCGGCCGCGTCCCGGGCCTCGCCGGGAGCGGGCAGGAACTCGTGCAGCGGCGCGTCCAGCAGGCGCACGGTGACCGGGCGGTCGCCGACCGCGGCCAGCAGCGCCTTGAAGTCCTCGTGCTGTGCGTGCTCCAGGGCGAGCAGCGCCTCGTCGCGGGCCGCCGGGTCGGCGGCCAGGATCACCCCGCGGATCAGCGGCAGCCGCTCGCCGAGGAACTGGTGCTCCGTACGGCACAGGCCCACACCCTCCGCGCCGAGGGCGACGGCGGTGTCCACCTCCGCCGCGGTGTCGGCGTTGGCGCGCACCCCGAGCCGCCGCGCCCCGTCCGCCCACCCCAGCAGGGTGGACAGCTCCGGCGGCGGGCCGGCGACGGTGACCGGCAGCGTTCCGGCGTAGACGGCTCCGGTGCGGCCGTCGAGCGACACCGCGTCGCCCTCGCGCAGCAGCCGGTCGCCGATGTGGACCGTGCCCGCGGCCCGGTCCACCCGCAGTCCCTCCGCGCCGCACACCGCGGGCTTGCCGGCGCCGCGTGCCACCACGGCCGCGTGCGAGGCGATGCCTCCGCTGGAGGTGAGTACCGCGGCGGCGGCCAGCATGCCGGGGACGTCGGCTGGGGTGGTCTCGTGCATCACCAGCACGGCGGGGGTGTCCTCGGCGGCCAGCTCCAGGGCGCGTTCGCCGGACAGCGCGATGACACCGGCCGCGGCCCCGGGGGAGGCGGCCAGCCCGCGCACGAGCAGGTCCTCGTCGCCGGTCAGTCTCAGTTGCGGGTGCAGCAGCTCCTGCACCTGCGCGGGAGATATCCGGCGTACCGCCTGTGCCTTCTCCAGCGCGCCGTCCCGGGCCAGGTCCGCCGCCAGGCACACCGAGGCGCGCAGGGGCGGACGGCTCTGTGCCGAGGCGGCGAGCAGGGAGATCTCGCCGTCGCGCACCTCGAAGTCGACGGACACCGGCGCGTGCAGATGGCGTTCGAGTGTGAGCAGCGCGTGGTCGAGGAGGGTCGTGCCCGTCGACAGCTTCTCCAGCGGCTCACCGGTGTGCGGGGGCGGCGCGCTGCGGCGCACCCCCCGGAAGAAGGCGCCCTGGGCGCCGAAGCGGCCGGTCGCGGCGTGGCGGCTGACCGCCGTGCCGTAGCCGGAGCGTTCCGCGGGGCCGATGCGCAGCGCCTGTACGTGCAGGGCGATGCCGAGGTCGGCGGGAAGCTTCTGGGCCCGGCGTGATCTGCGTGCGCGCGGTGAGTCCCAGCGGGCGAGGACCGCCCGGGCGGCCAGGGCGAGCTGCTCGGCCGGGTCGTCGGGGTAGGGCCGCTCGGCGTGCCGTGCGACCAGGGAGAGCAGTGCCTCGACCCGGGCGCGGGGCTCCGGGGCGTCCAGGAGAGCGTCGTCCAGCACCGCGGCCGGTATGCCGAGGGCGTACTCCGCGATCATCCGGACGGTGGCCGCCCACACCTCGTGGAGCGCTTCCGCGCCGCCGATGACCGCGCACAGGTTGTCGGCGTCGCTCGGTGTGACGCCGAGACAGGCGAGGTCGGGCGGCAGTCCGGCGACCTCGCCCGGCGCGCTCGCCGACAGCCGTAGCAGCAGCGGCCGGGCCGGGTCGCCGACCCTGCGTCCCGACAACTGCTCGACGAGTGCGACGGCCGCCCGTGCGGTGCCGGGCTCGGCCAGCGCCCGCGCGGAGCCCGCGGGCACGGTCAGGCCCGGTACCACCGGCAGCCCGAGGGCCACCAGCCGGTCCATCGCGACGCCGTGCGCGCCCAGGCCGTCGGCGTCCAGTCCCCGGATCAGTCCCTGGCCGTACGGCACCAGGGCGAGGCCGGCGGCCTCCGGCGGGGCGACGGCGCCGGCCGGCCGGTCGGTGACGCTCACCCCCGGCTCCTTCGGACGAGCTTCTCCTCCAGGACCTCGTCTTCGGCCCGGCTGATCCCGAGGACCAGCAGCAGTTCCTGGTGCAGCCGCATCCACACGGTGTGGTACGAGTCGCACAGCGGGGAGGCCAGCCACTGGGCGCCCCCGTCGTCGAACTGGTCGAGCGCCTCCTCCAGGCCGGTGAGATACCGGCCGCTGCCCGCGACCAGCCGCTCCAGCCTGCGCAGCACCGGCTGGATGGCCTCGTGCACGTCCTCCAGCATCTCGCGCACCCCGGCGTCGTAGACGCTGTCGGTGTGGTCGTTGACACTGCCGTCGGGCCGGCACTGCCAGGCCGTGCAGACCTCGCGCACCGTGCGGTTGACCGGCAGGAACGCCTCGTAGACCGCGTTGATCCGCTCCCGGTGCTCCGAGTCCGCCGGAATCCGCAGCGTCCTCGCCACGGCGTTCTTGGCGTACTCGGTGGGCAGCACCATGGGGCCCTTCACCATGGCGAGCCCGGCGTCGACCAGGGGGCGGTAGCGGGCCTCCGGCACCCCGCGCCACATGCCGCGCAGTACGAGGTCGACGACGGCTTCGGTGAGGGACTTGTCGAACGTGTCTGTCCGCTCCGCGGCAGCAGGATGCATGTCCACACCTTCTCCTGTGGGGCGCGGGCTCAGGCCGCGCGGCGACGGTGACCGGGTCGCTGGGACCGCGGTGGGTGGTGCGTCGCAGCTGACTGCGATCGGTGTTGCCCGGAGGTTACGCTCAGGCCACCCTGTTAGTGAAGAGGTACTCAAGAAACACTTTGCCGCGACTCCGGTGCCGGCGGCGTCGAGGGCGCCCTGACGCGGGACCTGGCGGCGAGGAACGACTCCATCGCGGCCTGGGCCTCCGCCCCGCCGGCCAGGGCGGCGATCGAGCGCGCCTCCTCGGCGAGCTGCCTCTCCAGCGGCGCCTCGGCGCCCGCCCGCAGCAGCTCCTTCGCGGCCCGCAGTGCCGTACCGGACCCGGCCGCGAGGTCGGCGGCGGTCCGGTACGCGCTGTCGTCCAGCTCGTCCTCGTCCACGAGCCGGGACACCAGTCCCCACCGTTCGGCGTCCTCGCCGGTCAGCACCCGGTTGGTGAGGATCAGGTCCGCCGCCCGCCGAGGGCCCAGCAGCCGTTGCAGTACCCAGGACGCGCCGCAGTCGGGGGTGAGCCCGATCGCCGTGTACGCCAGCCGGAAGCGCGCGGACCGGGCCGCCACCACGACGTCGGCCGCCAGGGCCAGCCCGATCCCGCCGCCCGCCGCCGCGCCGCGCACGGCGCTCACCACGGGCACCGGCAGCTCGTGCAGGGCCCGCACGGCCTCGTGCGCGGCGGAGGCGACCGCGTGCACATAGGAGGCGGTGTCGGCGCCCCGGCCGGTGAAGGCGCGCAGGTCACCGCCCACGCAGAAGGTGCCCCCCGCCGCCCGTAGCAGGACCGCGCGGCCGGGATCCGCGGTGACCCCGGCGACCGTGTCGCGCAGGGCCTCGGCGGTGGGGAGATCCAGGGCATTTCCCCGTCCGGGGTCGTCCAGCAGCAGCTCGACGACTCCGTCGGGGTGGCGGACGACCCGGACCGGTTGGGTGCTCATCGGAGGTCTTCTCCCATCGTGGAGACGGCCGTCTCTCGTCGTCGGGAACGGCTCGTCGAAACGGTGCTCACATACTGGACCCGTCATACAGTTTCGGCAATGGTCGTTCGTTTTCTCTGTAGGCCTTCGCTGGACAGCGGGATGTTCGCTGTCGACCGGGGGAAAGATACTTAATTCGTTGTACAGTTTCGGCGATGCGGCGGGCACCGGCGCCCGCACGCCTGTCGGCGGGAGGAACCGTGCCGATCCAGTTCGATGTCGATCCGTCAGTCGCCCGGCTTGCCGAGGCCACCGCGGAATTCGTCCGCGAGGTGGTGATCCCGGCCGAGCGCGAGTGCGGCGGGTCCGTCCACGACGCCCCGCAGGCGCTGCGGGAGGCCCTGCAGAAGGGGGCTCGTGAGGCGGGCGTGTTCGCGCCGCACGTTCCCGGGCGGTGGGGCGGGCACGGGCTCGACCTGCGTGGTCAGGCGGTGGTGTTCGAAGCCGCCGGGTACTCCGTGCTCGGCCCGCTGGCGCTGAACTGCGCTGCTCCGGACGAGGGCAACATGCACCTGCTCGACAAGGTGGCCACCGAGGAGCAGAAGGCGCGCTACCTGCGCCCGCTGGCCGCCGGCGAGTACCGCTCGTGCTTCGCGATGACCGAACCGGCGCCGGGCGCCGGCGCGGACCCGCGCGCGCTGCGGACCACGGCGGTGCGGGTTCCGGGTGGCTGGCGCATCGACGGGCGCAAGTGGTTCATCACGGGGGCCGACGGCGCCGACTTCACCATCGTGATGGCCCGCACCGAGGGCAGCCCCGGGGGCTCGGGCGGTGCCACCATGTTCCTCGTCGACGCCGGCAACCCGGGCATGCGCATCGTCAGGAACATCGACACGCTCGACGAGAGCCTCTTCGCCGGACACAGCGAGGTCGCGTTCGAGGAGTGCGTGGTGGGCGAGGGGCAGGTGCTCGGCCAGGTGCACCGGGGCTTCGAGAACGCCCAGGTCCGCCTGGGTCCGGCCCGGTTGACGCACTGCATGCGCTGGCTGGGCGCCGCGACCCGCGCCCGGGACGTCGCCCTGGAGCGGGCCGGGACCCGCGAGGCGTTCGGCTCGCTGCTCGGGGATCTCGGCATGGTGCAGCAGATGCTGGCCGACTCCGAGATCGACATAGAGGCGAGCCGCGCGCTGATCTGGCGTACGGCCTGGGAGTTGGACAACGGCTCCGCCGCTGCCGCGCAGTTCTCCTCGGTGTCCAAGGTCTTCGTGGCGGAGGCCGTGGGCCGGATCGTCGACCGGGCGGTGCAGATCTGTGGCGCGCTGGGGATCTCGGCCGAGGACGCCCCGCTGGCGCGTCTGGTCAGAGAGGTGCGGCCGTTCCGGATCTACGACGGCCCGTCCGAGACCCATCGGTTCGCCATCGCGCGCCGTGCGGTGAAGCCGTACCGGCAACCCCGGCCGGCCGTGGGCGACGGCTCCTGACGAGGTGTCGGTCGCCGGCCCGGAGTCCTACTTACTTGTCATTGACTACAGCCAGTTCATGGGGGAAGCTGCTGGAGCCGTATGACGCGGGGAGTGCTTCCGGCTCCCCGGGGTCGTGCGGTTTTCCCACCCTAGAATACTAGGACGTCCTAGTAAATGCCGGAGTGCATCGTGACCGCTGGCTTGCCCGCACCGCAACTTCACCAGGCGCAGCACCCCGTGCGCCTGGTCACCGCGTCCAGCCTCTTCGACGGCCACGACGCCTCGATCAACATCATGCGGCGCATCCTCCAGGCGCAGGGTGCCGAGGTCGTCCACCTCGGGCACAACCGCTCGGTGGGCGAGATCGTGGACGCCGCCGTGGAGGAGGACGTCCAGGGTGTCGCCGTCAGCTCCTACCAGGGCGGCCACGTCGAGTACTTCGAATACCTCGCCGAACTGCTCCGCGAACGCGGCGCCGGCCATGTGAAGGTGTTCGGCGGGGGCGGCGGGGTGATCGTCCCCGAGGAGATACAGCGCCTCGCCGCGGCGGGGGTGCGGATCTTCTCCCCCGAGGACGGCCAGCGCCTGGGCCTCGCCGGAATGATCAACACCATCGTCAGGGACTGCGACTCCGCTCCCTGGCGGGACACCCCCGCGCGGCTCCCCTCCGTGCTGGCCGGCGAACGCCCCGCGCTCGCCCGGATGCTCAGCGCCCTGCAGTGCGCCACGGTGCCGGACGAGGACCTGCGGGCGCTGCGCGCCGCCGCGGCCGCGCGCTCCGTACCCGTCCTCGGCATCACCGGCACGGGCGGCGCGGGCAAGTCCTCCCTGACCGACGAGCTGGTACGGCGACTGCGCGTCGACCAGCAGGACAAGCTGCGGGTGGCCGTGCTCGCCGTCGACCCGACCCGGCGGCGCGGCGGCGGGGCGCTGCTCGGCGACCGGATCCGGATGAACTCCCTCGACGGCGACCGGGTCTTCTTCCGGTCCCTGGCCACCCGCGGCCACCACGAACTCCCCGAAGGCCTCGCCGACTCCATCGCCGCCTGCAAGGCCGCCGGATACGACCTGGTCATCGTCGAGACCCCCGGCATCGGTCAGGGTGACGCCGCCATCGCCCCGTACTCCGACGTCTCGCTGTACGTCATGACGCCCGAGTTCGGTGCCGCCTCCCAGCTCGAGAAGATCGACATGCTGGACTTCGCCGACGTGGTCGCCATCAACAAGTTCGAGCGGCGCGGCGCGGCGGACGCCATGCGTGACGTCGGGCGCCAACTGGTGCGCAACCGCGAGGCGTTCACCTCGCGGCCGGAGGACATGCCGGTCTTCGGCACCAGCGCCGCCACCTTCAACGACGACGGCGTCACCGCCCTCTACCAGCACCTGCTCGGCCTGCTCACCGAGCACGGGCTCCCGGCCGCCCCCGGCACCCTCCCGGTGACCACCGTGCGGCACTCCAGCGGAGCGGCGCAGATCGTGCCCACCGCCCGGGTGCGCTACCTCGCCGAGATCGCCGAGACCGTACGCGGCTACCACGCCGGCACCGCGGCCCAGGCCCGGGCCGCCCGGCGCGTCCAGCGGCTGACCGCCGTACGGGACGAGCTGACCGCTGCCGGGGCACCCACCGCCGACGTCGAAAAGCTGCTCGCCGACGCCGAGGGCGGCATCGACCCGTCCACGCGACGCCTGCTCGCGGACTGGCCGGAGACCGTACAGGCGTACTCGGGCGAGGAACTGGTGACCGTGGTCCGAGGCCGCGAACTGCGCACCGCCCTCGTCCGCGAGTCGCTCTCCGGCAGCCTCGTGCCGCGCGTCTCCCTGCCCCGCTACGAGGACCACGGTGAACTCCTGCGCTTCCTGCGTGCGGAGAACCTGCCGGGCAGGTTCCCGTTCACGGCCGGTGTGTTCCCGTTCAAGCGCGAAGGCGAGGACCCGGCTCGGATGTTCGCCGGCGAGGGCGACCCGCAGCGCACCAACCGCCGCTTCCATTACCTCTCCCGGCACAGTGAGGCCACCCGGCTGTCCACCGCCTTCGACTCGGTCACCCTCTACGGCCACGACCCCGCCGTCCGCCCCGACGTCTACGGCAAGATCGGGACGTCGGGCGTCTCTGTGGCCACCCTCGACGACATGAAGGCGCTCTACGCGGGCTTCGACCTCACCGCGCCCACCACCTCGGTGTCCATGACCATCAACGGCCCGGCGCCCACGGTCCTCGCCTTCTTCCTCAACACCGCCGTCGACCAGCGGCTCGACGCCTTCACCGCCGAGCACGGCCGCGAACCGACCGCCGAGGAGTCCGGCGAGATCCGGGCGTACGTCCTGCAGAACGTGCGGGGCACGGTCCAGGCCGACATCCTCAAGGAGGACCAGGGCCAGAACACCTGCCTGTTCTCCACCGAGTTCAGCCTGCGGATGATGGCCGACATCCAGGAGTGGTTCATCGAGCAGGGCGTACGCAACTTCTACTCGGTGTCCATCTCCGGCTACCACATCGCCGAGGCCGGCGCGAACCCCATCAGCCAGCTCGCCTTCACGCTCTCCAACGGCTTCACCTACGTCGAGTCGTATTTGGCACGCGGCATGGACATCGACGACTTCGCGCCCAACCTGTCGTTCTTCTTCTCCAACGGCATGGACCCCGAGTACTCGGTGCTCGGCCGGGTGGCCCGCCGCATCTGGGCGGTGGCCATGCGAGAGAGGTACGGGGCGGGGGAGCGCAGCCAGAAACTCAAGTACCACGTGCAGACCTCGGGCCGGTCCCTGCACGCGCAGGAGATGGACTTCAACGACATCCGCACCACCCTGCAGGCACTCATCGCCGTCTACGACAACTGCAACAGCCTGCACACCAACGCCTACGACGAGGCGGTCACCACCCCGACCGAGGACTCGGTCCGCCGGGCACTCGCCATCCAGCTCGTCATCGACCGCGAGTGGGGTCTGGCGATGAACGAGAACCCGCTCCAGGGCTCGTACGTCATCGACGAACTCACCGACCTCGTCGAAGAGGCCGTACTGACCGAGTTCGAGCGGATCAGCGAGCGCGGGGGAGTTCTCGGCGCCATGGAGACGGGCTACCAGCGCGGCCGTATCCAGGACGAGTCGATGCTCTACGAGCAGCGCAAGCACGACGGCACACTCCCCGTCATCGGGGTCAACACCTTCCGCAGGCCGGGCGGTGACAGCGACCACCAGGTGGTGGAGCTGGCCCGCGCCACCGAGGGGGAGAAGCAGTCCCAGCTCGCCCGGGTCGAGGATTTCCGCGGCCGTCACCGCGTCGAGACCGAGGCCGCCCTCACCGAACTCAGGCGCGCCGCCACCAGCGGAGAGAACGTCTTCGCCGTCCTGATGGACGCGGCCCGGGTCTGCTCGCTCCAGCAGATCACCGAGGCGTTCTTCGAAGTCGGCGGGGAATACCGCCGCAACGTCTGATCCCGCTCCGAACAGGCGCTCAACAGGACCTGACCTCAAGCCTGTTCCGTTTCGTCTCCCCGTCCCCTCGTCCTACGCAAAGGGCCACCCGCATGGAAACTGTCTCGCGTCTCGGTGTCGTCGGCTGCGGCCTCATGGGCTCCGGCATCGCCGAAGTCGCCGCCCTGGGCGGTGTCGACGTCCTCGTCGCCGAGTCGTCCTCCGACGCGGCCACGGCCGGCCGCCGGCGCGTCGAGGCCTCCCTCGACCGTGGTCTGCGCCGCGGCAAGATCACCGAAGAGGCGCGCGACGGTGCGCGCTCCCGGCTGAGCTACACCGCCGACCTCAAGGACATGGCCGACCGCCAGTTCGTGATCGAGGCCGTCGCCGAGAACCGCGACCTGAAGGCGGGTGTCCTGCGCACCCTCGACCAGGTCGTGACCGATCCCGAGGCCGTTCTCGCCACCAACACCTCGTCGATTCCCATCGTGGACCTGGCGGTGGCGACCCGGCGGCCCACCC
Source organism: Streptomyces sp. NBC_00289 (assembly GCF_041435115.1). NCBI lineage: Bacteria > Bacillati > Actinomycetota > Actinomycetes > Kitasatosporales > Streptomycetaceae > Streptomyces > Streptomyces sp. NBC_00289. Next base: position 8,821,213 of record NZ_CP108046.1, read on the forward strand.
ATGTCCTGGGCCTGCACTTCTTCAACCCCGTACCGGTACAGGCGCTGGTGGAGATCATTCCGGCCCTGACCACGAGCCCCGACACGGTCGTACGGGCCAGGGCCTTCGTCTCCGAGGCCCTGGGCAAGGAGGTCGTCGAGGCGAGCGACCGCTCCGGGTTCGTCGTCAACGCTCTCCTCGTGCCCTATCTGCTCGCCGCGGTGCGGATGGTGGAGGCCGGAGCCGCGACCGCGCAGGACATCGACCGCGGTATGGAACTGGGCTGCGCCCACCCCATGGGTCCACTGCGCCTGCTCGACCTCATCGGTCTGGACACCGCACAGGCGGTCGCGGAGTCGATGTACGAGGAGTTCAAGGAGCCGCTGTACGCGCCTCCCGCGTTGCTGCGCCGCATGGTCGCCGCCGGCCGGCTGGGCCGCAAGAGCGGCCAGGGGTTCTACGACCACGCCGTGTGACGGCGGTTCCACGACCCCTTCGTCCGACCGTGGGTTCCACGACCTTCCGCCCGAGAGCGGGGACGCGAGGACGGCGAGGGGCGGTCCGGTGGCCGGCCCGCCCCTGCGCCTCATCGGCTCGTGCGACCCACCTTGTCAGGCGGTCGCCTCGCCGGCTCCGGCTGTCACCTCCTCGGCCCGGTGCTGCTCCGCGGGCTCGGGGGTGGTGGCCGGGGGAGCGAACATCAGGCGCAGTCCGAGGACGGCGCAGAGCGGGCCGAGCGCGCACATGGCGGCGGCGCTGACGAAGGCGGCGTCCAGGTGGCCGGCGTCGTAGCCGAAGCCGCCGAAGTACGTGGCGAAGACGGACGCGAAACCGAAGAACATGCCCGGGATGAGAGCGAACGGCCTCAGCCGGCCGGTGGCCAGCAGGGTGCCGTTGACGAAGAAGATCACCACGCCCAGCGCCAGGGTCTGGGCGAACTCCCCGGTGCCGAACATCGTGCCCGTCTCCCGGTTGAGGAGTACGGCCACCACACCGAACCCCGCCCCCGTCGTGGTGGCGGTGATCATGGAGATGGCGTTGGGGATGCTCGGACCGCCCTGCATGAACGTTCCGGCCCAGGTGATGAAGATCGCCCAGGTCGGCATGTGGAGCGGGCTGAGCAGCAGGAAGACGGTGGCGAAGGCGATGATCGAGGCGCTGACCTCGTGCGGCAGTCTGCTCTTCATGGCTACGCCAACCCGCCCGGCTTGGCCAGCAGTTCCTTGATACCGGTGTCGATGAACGCGGTGTCCGCGGGGCTGCTGCCGCCGCCGGCGAAGTGACCCCAGATGCCGGGGATCACCCGGAGTTCGGCGCCCGGGATGTGGCTGACGGCCCAGGCCTCGTCCTCCGGCGGGAAGTAGAGGTCCTTCTCGGCGGGCATGTCGAGCGTGGTCGCCTTGATGGAGCCCAGCGCCGCCTCGGTGTTCCCGTCGAAGCCGGGGGTGCGCCCGACGTCACCGTTCTGCCACGTCCAGAGCATGGTGAGCAGGTTGTTGGGGTCCCGGCCGTCGAGGAAGAAGCCCTCCCAGAAGCCGACGAGGAAGTCCTCCAGGGAGGTGTAGCCGAGCTTCTCGTACTCCTTCTCCCAGTAGAACGCCTGCGAGAAGCCCCATCCCGCGTACACCCGGGCCAGTGCGCGCAGTCCGGTGGTTGGCCACTTGTCCGCGTCGTACCAGCCGCCGGCGAAGACCGCGTCGGCGGTCAGCGCGGCCTTGACGCCCTCCAGGAAGACCTTGTTGTGGGCGCTGGTGCGTGGGGAGCCGCAGAAGGGGGCGATCCGCTCGACCATCTCCGGGTGGCTGACGGCCCACTGGAAGGTCTGGCCGGCGCCCATCGACCAGCCGGTCACGAGCTGGATCTTCTCGATGCCGAACTCCTCGGTCACCAGCTTGTGCTGGGCCGCGATCTGGTCGTACACCGTGATGTCGGGGAAGCGGGCGCGGTCGTACGGCGGCGGGGTGTTGCTCGGCGAGGTGGACAGACCGTTGCCGAGCATGTTCGGGACGATGATGAAGTACTCGGCAGGGTCGAGGGCCATGCCGGGGCCGATCAGCCACTCGTTGTCCCAGTGCCGGCCGGAGTACCAGGTGGGGTAGACGATGACGTTGGACTTGTCCGCGTCGAGCTCGCCGTACGTGGTGTAGGCGAGGTGCGCGCCGCGCAGGGTGGCGCCGCTCTGGGTGGTGAAGTCGCCCAGCTGGAAGGTGAGATGGTCACTCATGGGGCTGCCTTTCGGGACGTTCAGGAGGTGACGGCGCACTGGCCGCGGTCGGCTTTTCTCGGGCCCTCGGCGTTCGGCCGGATGTCGAAGTCGAAGATCGCCGTGGGCAGGTAGAGGGTGCTGCACGCGTTCGGGATGTCCACGACTCCGCTGAGCCGGCCCTCGATCGGGGCCGAGCCGAGCAGGAGGTAGGCCTGCTCGCCGCTGTAGCCGAAGGTCGTCAGGTAGTCGACGGCGTTGAGGCAGGCGTTGCGGTACGCCATCGTCGCGTCGAGGTAGTGGTTGGTGTCGGTCTCGTGGTCGACGGAGATGCCGACGAACGAGATGAACTCGGTGTACTGCGGCGCCACGTTGCCCGGCATGAAGATCGGGTTGGTGGTGACGCCGTACTTCTCCATGCCCCCCTTGATCAGGTCGACGTGCAGGTCGATGAAGCCGCCCATCTCGATGGCGCCGCAGAAGGTGATCTCGCCGTCGCCCTGGCTGAAGTGCAGGTCGCCGCCGGAGAGCAGGGCGCCGGGGACGAGGACGGGGTAGAACACCCGGGAGCCGCGGGTGAAGTTCTTGATGTCGTGGTTGCCGCCGTTCTCGCGGGCCGGGACCGTGCGGGCGCCTTCGGCGGCGATGAGGGAGGCGGTCTCGCCGGTCGCCGTACCGGCCAGCGCGTTGTCGGCGAGCGGGGGCAGGGCGAGGGCCGGAACCCGGTGCGGGTCGGTGTCGATGAGGGCCTGTTCGCGGGCGTTCCAGCGGGCCAGCAGGTCGGCGGACGGCGCGGTGCCGAAGAGGCCGGGGTGGGTGATGCCGGTGTAGCGGACGCCGGGGATGTGGCGGGAGGTGGCCTGCTGGCCGTGGAAGTCCCAGACGGCCTTGTACGAGTCGGGGAAGCGGTCGGTGAGGAAGCCGCCGCCGTTGTCCTTGGCGAAGACGCCGGTGTAGCCCCAGCCCTGTCCGGAGCCCTCGCCCTCGGACTGCGGTACGGGCCCCAGGTCGAGGATGTCGACGACGAGCAGGTCGCCGGGTTCGGCGCCCTCCACCGCGATGGGACCGCTGAGCATGTGGGCGTGGGTGAGATCGACGTCGCGGACGTCGTTGGCCGAGTCGTTGTTGCCGATCTGGTTGTCGGTCCAGTCCCGGCATTCGATGCGGAAGTCCGACCCGGGCTTCACGGTGACGGCGGGCGGGATGTCGGGGTGCCAGCGGTTGTGTCCGGGGACCTTCTGGTCGCGCATGGACATGGCCTGGTCGACGCTGAAGACGACTTCGGGCATGGGGGCTGCCTTTCGTGTCGGGGCTGGGGGAACAGGGCTGGGAACCGGGCGGGCAGGGCTGGGAACCGGAGGAACCGGCCTCAGGGTCTGGGCAGTCGGGCCTGGCGGGGGTCGCCGGCCGGGGCGGGCCGACGGCGGGCCGGGGGCAGGTCCGTGACGACGCGCGGTTCGTGTGCGCTGGCTTCCTGGGCCCGCAGGGCGCGGGCCAGGGGGGCGGAGGTGCGGGGGAGCATCGGGGCGGTGAAGAGCCGGCGGGACCGCTCACCGCACATTGCGCACGGTTCTTCGGTCAGAGCGCGGCCCATCGGACGGATCACGTCGAAGGGACCGCAGCCCGGGCAGCGGTACTGGTATGTGGTCATGGACAACCCACTTCCAAAAGCTTCGAGAAAAAAGTATTTCCGACCGAAGCAATTGGGCAAGGGTTCGCCGTGTTACGTGCGTGTAAAAGGATGGCCGCGCCGCGGTGTCGGCTACGGCAGCTGCTGGAGCACGTCCCACTGCAGCCCGTCGGCCGCGGCCAGGAACACCCGCTGATGCAGGTGGCGGTCGCGGATCTGGACGGTGCCGCGCGGGGTCTCGTACTCGAGGCCCTCGGCGGTCGCCTGAATCCGGGTCATGTCGACCCCGCCGGCCCGGTGCAGCAGCTCGGTGAGCATGCGGACGCCTTCGTAGCAGGACTCGCCGAGGCTGTTGAGCACCGGCGCGCCGGGTCCGAACCGCCGTCCGTAGGCGGCGGCGAAGTCGAGTCCGGAAGCGGTCGGCAGGTCCTCGAAGTAGCCCGCCGAGGTCATCAGGCCCCGGGTGTTCTCCGGGCCGGTCGCCAGCAGGACGTTCTCCTCGATCAGCGAGCTGAACCGGATGTGGTCCCGGTCGAGTCCGGCGGCGGTGAACGCGCGGTTGAAATACACGGCGTCGTCGCCGATCAGCAGCATCAGGACCGCCTCGCAGTCACTGGCCGCAACGCGGGCCAGAGCCGGGCCGAAGTCCTTGGTGCCGAGCGGGACGTACATCTCGTCACAGACCTCGCCGCCCAGTTCCCGCAGGTAGCGGTGGGCCGCGCGGGCGGAGGAGCGGGGCCAGACGTAGTCGTCGCCCACGATCGTCCAGCGCCGGATGCCGAGCTCACCGGCGAACCACTGGAGGGCGGGGCGCAGTTGACGGGCCGGGGTCTCGCCGGTGAGGAACACGCCCGGGGACCGCTCGCCGCCTTCGTAGAGCGCGGTGTAGACGTACGGCACGCGCCCGCCGACGCGCGGGGCGACGACCTCGCGGACGGCGGAGATGTGCCAGCCGGCCACGGCGTCGACGACGCCGCCCGAGACCAGCGCGTCGATCTCGGTGGCCACCTGCTCGGGTGGCGCCCCGCCGTCGACGAGCACCAGCCGCACCTCCCGGCCCAGCACGCCCGACTCGGCGTTGACCTCCTCGGCCGCGAGCCGGGCGCAGCACTCGCAGGACGGACCGAAGATCCCGGCGGGACCCTGGAGCGGGATCACCAGGGCGACGTCCAGCGTGTCCCCGGCCCGGCCTGCCGGGGACCCGATCCGGACAGACGCCTTCTCGATCATAGGACTCACACTAGCGATTGGTTGCTACGAGAATATTTCGCGGCGATAAGGAAATGACTGTATCGTGGAAGCACTTCACGCGTCCCTTGTCCGCCGCGTGAGCCCGCACGACCGCTATCGCTGCGGTGCACTCCCCCCACGACCACGACGACACTTGGCAGGACGATGACCACGACCCAGGCGGCCGTATCCGAACACGACCTGGCGCGAGCCCTCACGCTCGTGGAGCGGAGCGTCGTCCAACGGCTCGGTGAGGCGCTGAAGGCGGAGGGCGCGACGCTCGAGGAGTGGCGCGTGCTGTCGTTCCTCGGTGACGGCGCGGGCCATCCGATGACCGAGGTCGCGGAAGTCGCCCTGCTGACGGCCCCGACCCTGACCAAGGTCGTCGACCGCATGGTCTCCCTCAACCTCGTCCTGCGCCGGGTGGACGACGCGGACCGGCGGCGCGTCCTGGTGTTCGCGTCCGAGCGCGGGCGCGAGGCGCTGACCCGCTGGACGGCAGCGGTCGAGAGCGAACAGGACCACATCGTCACCGCCCTCGGCGCCGAGGAGACGGCCCTCCTGCGCACACTGCTCCACCGGGCGTCGAGGCGCCTGGGCTGACGGGCGGGAGCCCTTCGACGGGGTCGACGACGGGAGCCCGACGGGCCCGAGGTTCGGGGCCCGTCCGGCGGTCAGACGGATCGGGGTTCCAGGACCTGTCCGGCGGCTCGGCCGCGCGGGGCCGGGACCTGTCCGGCGGCCCGGCCGCGCGGCGCCGGGACCCGTCCGGCGGCCCGGCCGCGCGGCGCCGGCTCGGCCGTCAGGCCCGCAGGGGGTTGGTCCGTGCCGCTGCCAGCAGGTACCAGGCGGTGGCCCCCACGTGCCGGTACGGGTAGTAGCCGAACCCGAAACCGGTGTCGAGCGGGCTGCTCGCCGAGACGACTCCGGAGCGGGCGGCGACCGGCCCGCCCCCGAGCGTCTGGTCGCGGCCGAGCAGGTCCTGGGCCCGCTCGATGGAGGCGATCAGCCGCCGTGCGCGAGCCTCGTCTCCGGGTGCGTGCCGGTCGCGAAGGGCCAGTGCCAGATGGGCCGTTCCTTCGAACCACACACCGTTGCGGTCGGGCTTGGGCTGGCCGGTGGCGATCGGGGTGTCCTCGTTCGCCACGAGGCTGGCGGAACTGAAGCCGACGCCCTCGTAGGACTGGCCCGCGGGCACCGTGCTGTTGCGCCGGCCGGCGGTGTCCAGGACGGCCAGTTCGGTCGCGGCCCAGTCCACTGACCGGGAGTGGGCGCGGGAGGCGAGGGCGAGCCGGGTCCAGGTCTGGGTGTCCTCGGGGACGGGTGATCTGTTGATCGTCACACCGTCGTTGGTGCCGGTGTAGAAGAAGCCCCCGGACGGTTCCCACATGTTCCTGACGAATGCTTCGGCACGCGCGCGCCGCTCCAGCCACACCCGGTCCCGGGTGAGCAGGGCGAGCTGTCCGAAGAGGCCGATCAGGTCGGTGTTGTGCTCCGTCGAGGTGAAGGGCAGTCTCACGTCGGCGCCGTCGACTCCGAACTTGTAGCCGCCCAGGGGCTCTTCGGTACGGCCGACGCGCTCGATCCACTCGCCGATCCGCACGGCGCCGTCGAGGAAGCGACGCTTCCCGGTCCGTCGGGCCAGCGTGCTCAGGGCGATGCCGGCCCAGGCCATGTCGCCCACGGCGGTGCCGGTGAAGCCGAACTGGGTACCGACGTTGGCCTTGCCGTCCGCGCGAACGAAGCCGTCCGGCTGCGGCGAACCGTCGTAGAAGGTGTACGGCCCGACGTTGTAGGCCTGGCGCAGTCTGCCGTCGTCGTACGCGGGGTCGTGGGCCTGGGCGTAGAGGAGCGCGTCGCCCAGTGCCACCGCGCGGGACCGGCCGTCCTGGGAGCGAGAGGTGAGGGCGGCCAGGATCGCGAGGGCGTTGTCGTAGGTGAACGCCGTGCTGAACAGGCCGGACTGGTCGGTGTAGCTCTGCGCCAGCCGGACGGTGCCGTGGTCCGGGTAGGCGTCCATGGCGGCGGCGAGGAAGGCATGGGCGCGGCGCCGGGCGGAGCCTTCGCCGGTGGACGGTCGTTCCAGCGCCTGTGCCGCGCCGGAGCCGGCCGCGGTGAGGGCTGCCGCGCCGACGCCGAGTCCGGTCCCGATGAGCGCACGGCGGCTGAGTACCGGGCCTTGGCTGCCGGTCATGGGTCTCCTTGGAAGGTGAGGAGCAGGGGGCGGGACGAGCGGACAAGCCTGGCTGAGAGCGCTCTCACGCGGGCGCGCCCATTCTGCTGTCGAGGGCGCGCTCAGGTCAACGCCTGTGGCACGGGAGGCAATTGGCCGCGAAGCGACCCGTCGGCCGACCGTGCGGCGGGCGTCCTGTCACCGGTCCGGCGGGCAGGGCAGACGGGTTCCGTCGGTCCGGGCCTCGAGCGCGCGCAGGACGGCCACCATGTCCTCACGCCCGTGCCCTCGCGCCACCGTCTCGTCGAACAGGGCGTGGCAGGCGTCGAGAAGGGGAGAGGCGAGGCCGGCCTTGCGGGCGGCCGCCGCGATCAGCCGGTTGTTCTGCAGGACGTCGCCGGCGGCCGCCTGGACGGCGAAGTCGCGGGACAGCAGCTTGGGCGCCTTCATGCGGGAGACGGCGCTGGCCATCGGGCCGGCGTCCAGGACGTCGAGGAACCGGCGTCGGTCGAGCCCGTGCCGGTCGGCGAAGTGGAACGCCTCTGCCAGACCGGTGACCAGCGTGATCAGGAACAGGTTCACCGAGAGCTTCGTCACCAGGGCGTCCGGGACCGGACCGCAGCCGAACGTCTGCCGGCACATCGGGGCGAGCAGGGGACGTACGGCCGCCACGGCGTCGTCGTCACCCGCCAGCATCGCCACCAACTGCCCCTGTTCCGCCGGGACTCGGGAGCCGGAGACCGGCGCCTCGACATACGCCCCGCCCGCGGCCCGGACGTCGTCCTGAAGGCTGCCGGAGTACTCGGGCGAGGTCGTCCCCATGTGGACGACCGTGTGACCGGCGACCCGCGCGGCGAACTCCCGCGTCCCCCGCCCCAGCACCGCGTCGACGGCGGTCGCGTCGGCCAGCATCAGGATCACGGTGCCGGCCCGCTCGAAGACCTCGGCCGGGCTCCCCGCGACCTCGGCCCCGGCGGCGCGCAGCGGTCCGCACCTGGCCGGCGTGCGGTTCCAGACCACCAGAGGTGTTCCCGCGCGGGCCAGGTTGAGGGCCATGGGCTGCCCCATGACCCCGAGTCCGACGAAACCCACGTACGCCACACTGCACCGCCGTTTCCGCCCGGCGCCCGCGCGCGGGGCGAGGCCGGGTTGTCCTCGCCGACCGACTATGACAGCGGTCATAGTAGCCGCCTCTATGACGGCGGTCATAGGCTTGGCTCCCGGGTGGCTCACGAGCGGTGGTGGAGGTCGAGGATGGCGGTGCCCGAACGGGGGCCACGCGAGCGCATGGTCTTCAGCGCGGCCCAGCTCATCCGGCGCGACGGGGTCGCCGCCACGGGGATGCGCGAGGTCGCGGCCCATGCCGGGGCGCCGCGCGGCTCGCTCCAGCACTACTTCCCCGGCGGCAAGGAGCAGCTGGTCAACGAGGCCGTCGGCTGGGCGGGCCGGTACGCGGGCAACCGTGTCGCCCGCTTCGTCGCCGCGCTGCCCGAGCCGACCCCCGGCGGGTTGTTCGCCGAGATGGTGCGCCAGTGGACCGACGAGTACCGCTCCGGCGGCTTCGCGGGCGGGTGCCCGGTGGCGGCCGCGACGGTGGACTGCGCGGAGTCCACCGCGTCCACCCGGGAGGCCGCGTCCGGTGCCTTCACCGCCTGGACGTCCGCGGTGTCCCGCGCCCTGGTGGACATGCGGGTACCGCGAGAGCGGGCCGACCCGCTCGCCACCCTCATGGTCAGCTCCCTGGAGGGGGCGATCCTCATGGCCCGCGCCGAGCGGGACATCCGCGCCCTCACAGCCGTGTCCCGCGAACTCGCCCCCCTTCTCGACGCCGCGGTGGACAGGACGCCCGCCGGCTGACCACCTCGTTCGGCCGAGCGCGACCGGGAGCGATCGATCCTCTGCCTGGCGACGACCTGCATGGCCCCCGGCGGGCAACCCCGCCCGGGGCGCGGCCCGGTAGGGCTCCACGCCGAGGGCCAGTCCACGCGGTCCGGCCGCCCCACCCACCGCCCTCCCCTCCCACCGTCCGGCGCACACCGGACGGTGTCCGCCGGCCCGTCAGTGGCTACTGTTGGTGACAGCAGGTGCACCGGTCCCGCAGCTGTGCACCCATGGGCCGCGAGATCGCGGCCCGACCACGGGACGCGGCTGGAGGCGAGGGTGGCGGCAGAGAGCGCTGGACACGCGGGCCACGCCGACGGGCCCGATGCGGTGCGGCTGGCGTTGCTGACCTCCGCCGACGAGGACATGACGGGCATCGACGCGCTGACGCTCGCCGTGCAGCAGGCGACGGCCGCCCTCGGCGGTCTCGGCGGCGTGGCGCACCGGCGCGACCCGGGGACCGGCCTGCTGCGCCTGGTGGCGGTCTGCGGGCTGACGTCGAAGACCGCCGAGCCGTGGGTCACCGTCCGCGACGAGAACGCCGGCCCCGCGCGTGCGGTGCGCGAGGCAGCCTACGTCTGGCAGCCGGAGGGCGGGACGGGGACGGGCGCGGCCGGTACGGCGTCGGTGCCCCTGACCGGCCCGGACGGGCCGGTCGGCGCGCTGTCCGTGCTCACCGTGGGGCCCGGCGAGCCGGACCGCGGACGTCAGGCCTTCCTCCACTCGGTGGCCGCCTGGGCCGCCCACCGCCTGGCGACGCTCTCCGAGCCGGTCACGGGACCACCTCCTCCCGGGATCCTCCTGGACATGGGTGACGGTTTCCTGGCGGTCGACGAGGACTGGCGGATCACTGTCGCCAACCGGGAGGCCGAACGGCTGCTGGGCGTGGACCACCTGCCCGGAAGGGTTCTGTGGGGGCTGCCCGCAAGCCGTACGGGCGGTCTGGAAGGTCACTGCCGGCGAGCCGTGGCCGAGGGCACGGCGATCGACCACGACCTGCGATGGCCGACGGACCAGCGTCTCTACCGCGTCCGGCTCGCGCCCGTGAAGGGCAGCGGTATGGCCATCTCCTTCGCCGACGTCACCGACCGGCGGCTGGCTTCGGCCGGAAACACGGCCGAGGAGCGCCGTTCGGTCGAGCGGACGGCCCGGATGGGCGAACTGACCGTCGCACTCGCCGAAGCCGTGACCTCCCGGGACGTGGTCAGGGCCGTGGCGCGGCACGTACTGCCGCCGTTCGGCGCCGACGGACTCGTGGTGGAGGCACTCGACGGCGGGCGGGTGCGCGTGGTCGACTCGGTCGGCTACAGCGAGGAGTTCCTGCGCCGGCTCGACGGGATTCCGCTGGACGCCAACGCCGCCGTCGCCGACGTGCTGGGCACCCGTACCCCGAAGTTCGTCGAGTCGCCCGGTGAGTTCGTACGGCTCTACCCGGACCAGCGAAGTCTGGCCGTCACGTCGGCCAAGGGAGCCTGGGCCTTCCTTCCCCTCGTCGCCTCCGGGCGGGCCACGGGCTGCTGTGTCGTGACCTTCGCCCGGCCGCGGTCCTTCAGCGCGGAGGACCGCACCCTGCTGACGGCGCTGAGCGGCCTGGTCGCCCAGGCCCTGGAACGGGCCCGGCTGTACGACGCGGAGTCCGCCCGCGCCCGTGGTCTTCAACGCGGCCTGCTGCCGCGTGAGTTGCCCTCCCTGGCCGGCGTCTCGGCCGCCGCCCGCTACCTGCCCGCGGGCAGGGGCGACGAGGTGGGCGGAGACTGGTACGACGTGATCCCGCTCTCCGCCGACCGGGTCGCCCTGGTGATCGGCGACGTCATGGGGCACGGCATCACCGAGGCCGCCACCATGGGCCGGCTGCGCACGGCCGTCCGCACCCTCGCCGACCTCGAACTGGACCCGGACGAACTGCTCACCCACCTCAACGAACTCGTCGGGGAACTGGGCCACGACTACTACGCCACCTGCCTGTACGCCGTGTTCGACCCGGTCACCCGCAGCTGTTCGTTCGCGCTGGCCGGGCATCCGCCGCCGCTGGTCGTGCACCCCGACGGCACGGTCCACACCCCCGACCTGCCCGTCAACCCGCCGCTGGGTGCCGCCGAACCGCCTTTCGACGTGCTCGAGTTGACGCTCCCCGAGGAGTGCCTGCTGGTGCTGTGCACGGACGGCCTGGTGGAGTCGCCGACCCGGGACATCGACCGGGGGCTGACCCTGCTCCGGCAGACCGTGGCGTCGGCGGTGGCCGGGGCTCCCTACTTCTCGGCCGACGGCGCGGAACGGCTCGACGAACTGTGCGACGTCGTCGTCTCCACGCTGATCCCCGATCGCGAACAGACCACCGACGACGCGGCACTGCTCGTCGCCCGGACGCGCTGCACCCCGCCCCAGGACATCGCCTCGTGCAGTCTTCCGGAGGACCCGCGGGCCGCCGGACAGGCCCGTGAGTACGTGCGGCGGCAGCTCGCGGTGTGGGGCCTCGACGACCTCGTCATGACCACCGAACTGCTGGTCAGCGAACTCGTCGGCAACGTCGTCCGGCACGCGAAGGGCCCCATCCGGCTCCGTCTGATGCGCAGTCGGTCGTTGATCTGCGAGGTCTACGACGGAAGCCTCACCACCCCGCGGATCCGGCGCGCGGGCCACACCGACGAGGGCGGCCGGGGTCTGCACCTGGTGGCTGCCGTCTCGGATCGGTGGGGTACGAGGTTCCTGGGTGACGGCAAGTGCATCTGGGCCGAGCAGGACATCCCCGTGGCGGACGGGCCGCGGCCCGAGTCCGCCCGAACGCCGTAGCCGAAGCGCACGTTCCGCGTCGGCGGCCTCGCCGGATCCGCATCAGGTCAATCGTCCCGGACCCTTGACTCGGAATGCGCCAGTCGCGATCCTCGTCTCACTGTCTTGTGCCGGTCATGACAATTCCAGGGGTGGTCAAAATGCCCTGGCCGACCGTGCCATCCCGCCGACCGAGGGACGTGGGTTGTGACCATGACCGGACGCCCGTACCGCCGACACCGAGACGTCACCGTCGTCTCCCTGCTCCTCCTGGTGCTCGCCACGGTCCTCGGCCCCACGCCGAGCTCGGCGGCCGCCGCGGACTGGTGGACGCCGACGGCGAGGCCGACCCCCGACTCGCAGATCAACGTCACCGGCGAGCCCTTCACCGGTACCGACTCGGCGGGCGACGTCCGCGGATTCGTCGACGCGCACAACCACCTCTTCTCCAACGAGGCGTTCGGCGGCCGGCTCATCTGCGGCAAGGTGTTCTCCGACGCCGGCGTCGCCGACGCGCTCAAGGACTGTCCCGAGCACTACCCCGACGGCTCGCTCGCGCTCTTCGACTACATCACCCACGGCGGCGACGGGAAGCACGACCCGGCCGGCTGGCCGACGTTCAAGGACTGGCCCGCCTACGACTCGATGACCCACCAGGCGAACTACTACGCCTGGGTCGAGCGGGCCTGGCGCGGCGGGCAGCGGGTGCTCGTCAACGACCTCGTCACCAACGGCATGATCTGCTCCGTCTACCCGTTCAAGGACCGCAGTTGCGACGAGATGACGTCGATCCGCCTCCAGGCGAGGATGACGTACGCCCTGCAGGCCTACATCGACAAGCAGTACGGCGGCACCGGCAAGGGCTGGTTCCGGATCGTCCTCGACAGCGCGCAGGCCCGTGAGGTCGTCAAGCAGGGCAAGCTGGCGGTCGTCCTGGGCGTGGAGACCTCCGAGCCGTTCGGCTGCAAGCAGATCCTGGACATCGGCCAGTGCAGCAGGGCCGACATCGACGCCGGCCTCGACGAGCTGTACGCGCTGGGCGTGCGCAGCATGTTCCTGTGCCACAAGTTCGACAACGCGCTCTGCGGCGTCCGCTTCGACGAGGGCGGTCTCGGAACGGCCATCAACGTCGGGCAGTTCCTGTCGACCGGCACCTTCTGGCAGACCGAGAAGTGCGCCGGCCCGCAGCACGACAACCCCATCGGCACCGCGGCCAGCGAGGCGGAGGGCGACCTGCCGGCGGGCACGGAGGTCCCCGCGTACGACGAGAACGCGCAGTGCAACACCCGTGGGCTCACCGCGCTCGGCGAGTACGCCGTGCGGGGCATGATGAAACGCAAGATGATGCTGGAGATCGACCACATGAGCGTCAAGGCCACCGGCCGGGTGCTCGACATCTTCGAGGCCGCCGCGTACCCCGGCGTGCTCTCCTCGCACAGCTGGATGGACCTGAACTGGACCGAGCGGGTGTACTCCCTCGGCGGCTTCGTCGCCCAGTACATGCACGGCTCCACGGCGTTCGCCACGGAGGCGAAACGTACGAACGCGCTGCGGGACAAGTACGACGTGGGCTACGGCTTCGGCACCGACTTCAACGGCATCGGCGATCACCCCGCCCCACGCGGCGCGGACGCCGCCGACAAGGTCACGTACCCCTTCAGGAGCGTCGACGGCGGGTCGGTCATCGACCGGCAGACCACCGGCGAGCGCACCTTCGACCTCAACACCGACGGCGCCGCCCACGTGGGGATGATCCCGGACTGGATCGAGGACATCCGGCTGGTCGGCGGCCAGGACGTGGTGGACGACCTGTTCCGCGGCGCCGAGTCCTACCTCGGCGCCTGGGGCGCCGCCGAACAGCACCAGGCCGGCGTCAACCTGGCCAAGGGCGCCGCGGCCACCGCCAGTTCGTCGGAGTCCAACCCGTTCACGAGCTACGCCCCGGGCCGGGCCGTCGACGGCGACACCGGCACCCGCTGGGCGAGCGACTGGAGCGACGACCAGTGGCTGAGTGTCGACCTGGGCGCCACCAACCTGGTCAAGCGGGTCACCCTCGACTGGGAGCGCGCGTACGGGAAGTCGTACCGTATCGAGCTCTCCACCGACGGCACGAACTGGCAGACCGCCTGGTCCACCACCTCCGGCGACGGCGGCCTGGACACCGCCTCCTTCACCGGCACACCGGCCCGCTATGTCCGCGTGCACGGCCTGACCCGGGGCACCGACTGGGGATACTCGCTCCACGAGGTGGCCGTCTACAGCGGTTGACGGGCGCCGGGGGGACGAGCGGGGAGGGCACGCGGATGGCACGGATGCCGTCGGCCGAACGGCGCCGACAGCTGACGGAGGCGGCGATCAGGGCGATGGCCCGGGACGGCGTCGCCGCGACGACGACCCGGTCCATCGCCACCGAGGCGGGCGTCTCCCTGAGCGTCTTCCACTACTGCTTCGACTCCAAGCAGGAACTGGTCGAGGCCGTCATCACCACGATCACCGACCACTCCGTGACGGTGGTCCGGCAGGCCCTGCGGCCCCGGGCCACCCTCGAGGAGACCGTCCGGGCCGGCTTCCAGGCCTACTGGGACCACGTGCGCGCCCATCCCGACGAGCACATGCTCACCTACGAACTCACGCAGTACGCCCTGCGCCGGCCCGGGTTCGAGCATCTGGCGCGACGCCAGTACGAGCTCTACGGCGAGGCCTACGCCGAGCTCATCGAGCAGCTGAGCCGCGGCATGGACCTCCGGCTGCGCGTGCCCGTCTCCGTGCTGGCCCGCTATCTGGCCGCCATGACCGACGGGCTGACCCTCAACTACCTCGTGCTCGGTGACGCGGCCGCCTGGACCGACATCCTCGACACGGTCACCGCCCACATCGCCGGACTGGTCCAGCGCGACGTCCCCCCGGCACCACGCCCGGCCGTCCCGCCGACGCCCGCGGCCGGCCCCCGGCCGCCGACGGCCGTCCGCGACGACAGCCCGCCGGCCTGACGCCGGGGCGTCCCGTGCGCCGTGCTGGTCCGTCGCGACGTCTCCCGGGTGCCGCGCCCGGCCGTCCCGCCGGCGCCCGCGGCCGGCCCCGCGACGGCAGGCCGGGACGGCGGCCCGCCGGTCTGAGCCGGGGCGTCCCGTGCGCCGTGCTGGTCCGTCGCGACGTCTCGGGTGCCGCGCCCGGCCGTCCCGCCGGCGACCGCGGCCGGCCCCGCGACGGCAGGCCGGGACGGCGGCCCGCCGGTCTGAGCCGGGGCGTCCCGTGCGCCGTGCTGGTCCGTCGCGACGTCTCGGGTGCCGCGCCCGGCCGTCCCGCCGGCGCCCGCCGTCGGTCCCCCGGCCCGCGGCGGTAGCCCGCCGGCCTGACGCCGGGGCGTCCCGTGCGCCGTGCTGGTCCGGCGCGACGTCTCGGGCGCCGCGCCCGGCCGTCCCGCCGGCGCCCGCCGTCGGTCCCCGGCCCGCGACGGTCGGCCGGGACGGTAGCCCGCCGGCCTGACGCCGGGGCGGCCCGTACGCCGTGTCCTCCGGACGCGTACGGACGGGCGGCTCGACGCCTGCTTTCGGATGACCCCGCAGCCTGTCGCCGGGGCCGGCCGGCCGGCGTGGCCGACGATCGAGAGCCTGCCGGGTCATCCGTGCCCGTGAACCCCGTCCGCCCGGAGGCAGCTGTGCACATCCTGCTCGTGGCCAGTGCGTTCAACAGCCTCACCCAGCGCGTCCACGCCGAACTGCGCGACCGCGGCCACACCGTGGCGGTGGAACTCGCCCTGCCCGGCCACTCGCTCGCCGAGGCCGTACGGCGGCACGCCCCGCGGCTCGTCCTGGCGCCGATGCTGAGGACGGCCGTACCCAGGGAGGTGTGGTCGGCGCACACCTGCCTCATCGTCCATCCGGGACCCATGGGTGACCGAGGGCCGTCCTCGCTGGACTGGGCGATCCACGAGGAGGCCGACCTGTGGGGTGTGACGGTGCTGCAGGCGGACGAGGAGATGGACGCGGGTGACGTGTGGGCGTCCGTCCCGTGCCCGGTCCCGCCGGTGGCGAAGAGCGACCTGTACCGGGGTGAGGTCGCCGACGCGGCGCTGGAGGCCGTCCTGTGCGCCGTGGACCGCTTCGCCACCGGCACCTACCGGCCGCTCGGACAGGGCGGCCCCGAAGGCGTCCCGGTGCGCGTCCGCCCCTATCTCGACCAGAGCGTCCGGCGGATCGACTGGGCCGAGGACTCCACGCGCACCGTCGTCCGCAAGCTGCGGGCCGCGGACTCGCAGCCCGGGGTGCTGGACGAACTGCTCGGCGGCGAGTGGTACCTGCACGGCGGCCACGCCGAGAGCGAACTGCGCGGCCGGCCGGGCGAGCTGCTGGCCACCAGGGCCGGCGCGATCTGCCGGGCGACCACGGACGGCGCCGTGTGGATCCCCGAGCTGCGGGCCAGACGCCTGCCGGGCGGGCCGCCCACGTTCAAGCTGCCCGCTGTGCAGGCCCTGGGCGAACACCTGCCCGCGCTGCCCGAACACACCCTGCCGCCGCTTCCCGAAGCCCGGGACTCCACCTGGACGGACATCCGCTACCGGGAGGACGGGGACGTGGGTTTCCTGTCGTTCTCCTTCCCCGGCGGCGCGATGAGCACGGAGCAGTGCCGGCGTCTGCTGGACGCCTACCGGGAGGCCTGCGCCCGCCCCACCTCGGTGCTGGTGCTCGGCGGCGAAAGGGACTTCTTCTCCAACGGCATCCACCTCAACGTCATCGAGGCCGCCGACGACCCCGGCGCCGAGTCCTGGGCCAACATCAACGCCATCGACGACCTGGTCGAGGCGGTGCTGACGACGACCGACCGGCTGGTGGTCTCGGCGGTCGGGGGCAACGCCGCCGCCGGCGGGGTGATGCTCGCCCTGGCGGCCGACGAGGTGTGGTGCCGCTCGGGTGCCGTGCTGAACCCCCACTACCGGCTCATGGGCCTGTACGGCTCGGAGTACTGGACGTACACCCTGCCGCGCAGAGTGGGCCCGGCGGCGGCCGAGCGGCTCATGCGCGAGGCCTTGCCGGTCAGCTCGGCGAGCGCCCTGCGGCTGGGGCTCGTCGACCGGGTCGTCGACTGCGGTCCGCAGGACTTCGCCGCGGAGACCGGCGCGCTGGCCGCCCGCCTCGCGGCACTGCCGGCGACGGCGTCCCGGATCGCCGCGAAGAAGAGGGACCTGGACGGGCAGCGGAGTGTGGCCCCGCCGGCCGCCTTCCGGGAGCGGGAGCTGGCCCGGATGCGCCGGACCTTCCAGGACCCGGACGCCCCCTATCACGCCCTGCGCCGTGCGTTCGTCACCAAGGAACGCCCGCGTCACACTCCGCCGCACCTCGGTGCCGACCCGGTCGCGCCCCCCGCTCCGGCGTCCTCCGGCGCCCGCGTCACTGGAACGGCCCAACATGGCGTCCCATCGGACGGGGACCACTGGTACCAAGAAGGCTGAGGTCCGAAATGCAGACCTTCATCCCATACCTCCCCAGGAGGCGGTCCCATGACTGAGGCGACGCCGGAGACGGTCGGCGCTGCGGACGCCGGAGACGCGCCCGCCGAAGAGACACCCACGATCCACATTCTCTGGATCAACGCGGGTCTGAGCTGCGACGGCGACTCGGTCTCGCTGACGGCGGCCATGCAGCCAAGCATCGAGGAGATCGTGCTCGGTGTGCTGCCAGGGCTGCCGAAGATCGCCGTCCACTGGCCGCTCATCGACTTCGAGTGCGGCCCGGTCGGCGGCGCGGACACGTTCATCGAGTGGTTCTTCAAGGGCGAGCGGGGCGAGATCGACCCGTTCGTGCTGGTCGTCGAGGGCTCCATCCCCAACGAGGCGATCAAGCCGGAGGGCTACTGGTGCGGCTTCGGGGACAACCCGGAGACCGGTCAGCCGATCACGACCAGCGAGTGGATCGACCGGCTCGCGCCCAAGGCACTGGCGGTCGTCGCCATCGGCACCTGTGCCACGTACGGCGGTATCCACGCCATGGCCGGCAACCCGACCGGCGCCATGGGCCTGCCGGACTACCTGGGCTGGGACTGGAAGTCCCAGGCCGGAATCCCGATCGTGTGCGTCCCCGGTTGTCCGATCCAGCCCGACAACTTCTCCGAGACGCTCACGTACCTGCTCTACCAGGCCTCCGGGCAGGCCCCGATGATCCCGCTGGACGACAAGCTGCGTCCGACCTGGCTCTTCGGGGCCACCGTCCACGAGGGCTGCGACCGCGCGGGCTACTACGAACAGGGCCAGTTCGCCCTGACGTACGACTCGCCGAAGTGCCTGGTCAAGCTCGGCTGCTGGGGCCCCGTCGTGAAGTGCAATGTGCCCAAGCGTGGCTGGATGAACGGCATCGGCGGCTGCCCGAACGTCGGCGGCATCTGCATCGCCTGCACCATGCCCGGATTCCCCGACAAGTTCATGCCGTTCATGGACGAGCCCCCCGGCGGGAAGGTGTCGAGCACCGCCAGCGGCGCCTACGGCGCGGTCGTCCGCAGACTGCGCACCATCACGGCCAGGACCGTGGACAAGGAGCCCAGGTGGCGCCACACCGGAGACAAGATCACCACCGGATACCGGCCGCCGTGGTGACGTCCCGCCGCGCGTGACCGCCCCGCGAGACGGACCCCCTCGCGCCTCCCGCACACCCGATGCACGCACCTGCGATGCGTGCACCCCCACCTCCCCGCGCAACGAAGGGCACGGCATACACGATGGCACCGACGACGAAGGCGGCCGGCGACGGCAGTGGCCTGGTGGAGATGGCCTGGGACCCGATCACCCGGATCGTGGGCAGCCTCGGCATCCACACCAAGATCGACTTCAAGCAGAAGCGGGTCGCGGAGTGCTACAGCACCTCGTCGGTCTTCCGCGGCTACAGCGTCTTCATGCGCGGCAAGGACCCTCGCGACGCCCACTTCATCACCAGCCGGATCTGCGGGATCTGCGGTGACAACCACGCCACCTGCTCGGTGTACGCGCAGAACATGGCGTACGGCGTGAAGCCCCCGCACCTCGCTGAGTGGATCATCAACCTGGGCGAGTCCGCGGAGTACATGTTCGACCACAACATCTTCCAGGAGAACCTGGTCGGGGTCGACTACTGCGAGAAGATGGTCAAGGAGACCAACCCCGGCGTCCTGGAACTGGCCGAACGCACCGAGGCACCGCACGCCGGGGAGCACGGCTACCGCACGATCGCCGACATCATGCGGTCGCTGAACCCGATCGAGGGCGAGTTCTACCGCGAAGCCCTCCAGGTGAGCCGCTACACCCGGGAGATGTTCTGCCTCATGGAGGGCCGCCATGTGCACCCCTCCACGCTCTACCCGGGCGGCGTCGGCACCATCGCCTCCGTACAGCTCTTCACCGACTACCTCAGCCGCCTGATGCGGTACGTGGAGTTCATGAAGCGGGTCGTACCGCTGCACGACGACCTCTTCGACTTCTTCTACGAGGCGCTGCCCGGGTACGAGGAGGTCGGCCGGCGCCGCGTCCTGCTCGGCTGCTGGGGCGCGCTCAACGACCCCGAGTACTGCGACTTCACCTACGCCAACATGACGGACTGGGGCCGGCGGATGTTCGTCACGCCCGGCATCATCGTCGACGGCAAACTCGTCACCAACGACCTCACCGAGATCAACCTCGGTATCCGCATCCTGCTGGGCAGCTCCTACTACGAGGACTGGCAGGGCCAGGAGCAGTTCGTCACCCACGACCCGCTCGGCAACCCGGTCGACCCGCGCCACCCGTGGAACCAGCACACCATCCCCGCCCCGCAGAAGCGCAACTTCGACGACAAGTACAGCTGGGTCATGTCGCCCCGCTGGTTCGACGGCAAGGAGCACCTGGCCCTCGACACCGGCGGCGGCCCCATCGCCCGGCTGTGGTCCACCGCCCTGTCCGGGCTCGTCGACACGGGCTACGTCAAGGCCACCGGCCACAGCGTGGTGATCAACCTGCCCCGCACGATGACCAAGCCCGAGACCACCTTCGAGTGGAAGATCCCGCGCTGGAGCAACGCGCTGGAGCGCAACCGCGCGCGCACCTACTTCCAGGCCTACACCGCCGCCATCGCCCTGCACTTCGCGGAGAAGGGGCTGGAGGAGGTCCGGGCCGGACGCACCCAGACCTGGGAGAAGTTCGAGGTGCCGGACGAGGGTCTCGGCGTCGGTTTCACCGAGGCGGTCCGAGGCGTCCTCTCCCACCACATGGTGATCCGCGACGGCAAGATCGCCAACTACCACCCCTACCCGCCCACCCCCTGGAACGCCAGCACCAGGGACACCTACGGCACCCCCGGCCCCTACGAGGACGCGGTGCAGAACACCCCGATCTTCGAGGAGAACACGCCCGAGAACTTCAAGGGCATCGACATCATGCGGGCCGTCCGCAGCTTCGACCCCTGTCTGCCCTGCGGCGTCCACATGTACGTCGGAGGCGGCAAGACCGTACAGAAGATGCACGTGCCCACCGGCCTGAGCGGACTGGGCGGATGAGCGCGGCGCCGGCCGGGCGGCCCGTGAACGCGGAGCAGACCGGACGCCGCATCGAGGATGTGCTGAACCGCCTGGCCGCCACCGGCGACCCGGCGGCGGCCGCGGCGGCGGAGGAACTCGTCCGCTCCCTCATGGACTTCTACGGCTCCGGACTGGCCCGCATCCTCCAGCTGCTGTCCGCCCCCGGCGAGCGGCGGACCTCCGGCGAGCCGCTCGCGCGCCTGCTCGGCGACGACCTGGTCGCGAGCCTGCTGGTGCTGCACGACCTCCACCCGGAGGACCGCGACAGCCGCATCGCCCGGGCCCTCGACAGCATCCAGGACCACGGCCTGGAAAGGGTGGGCTTCGACGAGAAGAGCGGCACCCTGAGTCTGCGGGCCTCCGCGGGCGGCGGCTGCGGCTGCGGCACCGGCACAGGCGGCGCCCAGCAGGCCGCCGAGGAGGCGCTCGCCTGCTTCGCGCCCGAGGTCACAGCCGTCGACGTACAGACAGCCGCCAAGGAACCCGCGCTGCTCCAGATCGGCACGGGCCCGAAGCCGGGTGCCGGGTCCGGTGCCAGGACGACAGCGGCGGCCGGTCCGGCACCGGCGAAGACGCGATGAGCGGGTTCCCGGCGCCCCTGCGGACACCCGGCCCGAGGCCGGGTGTCTCCGGCCTTCGCAGGTTCCTCGCCGAGCGCCCGCCCGCGCAGGAGCGGTGCGAACTGTGCGCGGTGACGGTGGCCGAGTCGGACCACCGTCACCTCGTCGACGTCGAGCAACGCGCCCTCGTCTGCGCCTGCGTGCCGTGCGCACTGCTCATGCAACAGCCGGGTGCCGCGGCGGGCCGCTTCCGCGCGGTCCCCGCCCGCTACCTCACAGACCCCGGCCATCACCTCGACGACCGTGCGTGGGAGGCGCTGCAGATCCCGGTCGGCGTCGCCTTCTTCTTCCA
Source organism: Streptomyces sp. NBC_00289 (assembly GCF_041435115.1). Classification (NCBI taxonomy): domain Bacteria; kingdom Bacillati; phylum Actinomycetota; class Actinomycetes; order Kitasatosporales; family Streptomycetaceae; genus Streptomyces; species Streptomyces sp. NBC_00289. Next base: position 8,842,504 of record NZ_CP108046.1, read on the forward strand.
CAACGCGGCGCTCGACCGCCTGGTCGCCCTCTACCCGAGCCCCGCCGGAGCCACCGAGAGCGAACTCGAACCCGCCACCTGGACCGAGGTCCTCGGCGGCAGCCGGCTGACCGCGCTGCTGGAGTCCGACGTGGAGGCGCTGCTGCTGCGCCGCACCGACGGCCGCTGCGAGTGCTACCTGGTGCCGATCGACATCTGCTACGAACTGGTGGGCCGTATGCGCCTGTTGTGGCAGGGCTTCGACGGCGGCGCCGAGGCCCGCGCCGCCCTCGACGCGTTCTTCGAGAACGTCGTGCGACAGGCCAGGCCCGTCCGCGAGACGGGAGCGCCGTGACGGAGTTCTCCTTCGCGTGCACCGGCGTGCGCGCCGACCGCTACGCCGCCGGTCCGACCCTCGTCTTCCGGCTTCGGGTCACGGCGGCCGGCGGCGCCCGCGTGCACGCTCTCGCGCTGCGCTGCCAGATCCGGATCGAACCCGCCCGCCGCGGCTACGAGGCCGCCGAGGCCGACGGCCTGGCGGACCTCTTCGGCGAGCGCTCACGCTGGGGCAGCACCCTCCAGCCGGTGCAGTTCGCCCAGGTGCCCCTGATGGTCCCCGGCTTCGCCGGAGAGACCGAGGTCGACCTCGTCGTGCCCTGCACCTACGACATGGACATCGCCGCCACCCGCTACCTGGCCGCGCTCGAGGGCGGGGAGGTTCCCCTGCTGCTGCTCTTCTCCGGTACGGCGTTCACCGGAGCGGGCGGTTTCCAGGTCGAGCCGATCCCCTGGGACCGCGAGGCCGCCTTCCGGATGCCGGTCCCGGTGTGGCGGGAGATGGTCGAGCAGCACTTCCCCGGGTGCGGCTGGATCCGACTGCCCCGCGACACCATGGACGCCCTTCTCGCCTACCGCTCGCGGCGCGCGCTGCCCTCCTGGGAGGCCACCCTGCGGGCCCTGCTCGACGACAGCGGTGCCGCCGACCCGCCCGGGACGGACCCGTTCCTCGCACTCACCGGCACCGGCACGAGCACCACCCCCGTCGGAAGGACCGAGCCGTGACCGTGACCGCGTTCGCCCCCGAGACGGAGGCACGGTTCGACCTCGCCCGGCAGGTGGCGGACGCCGTCCTGTTCGAGGGCTACGTGCTCTACCCCTACCGGGCCTCGGCGGCCAAGAACCGGCTGCGCTGGCAGTTCGGGGTGCTCGTGCCGCCGGCCTGGGGCGCCGAGTGCGAGGAGCACGACTTCCAGCACACCGAGTGTCTGATGGAGCCGAAGGCCGGCGCGACCCTCTCCGTCGAGCTGCGCTTCCTGCACGCCCGGCGGCGGACCGTGGAGCGGGTCCGCCCCGACGGCGGCTTCGAGACGGTGCGCGAACTCCAGCTGGACGACCGGGTGCTGGTGCCCTGGGACGAGGGCGCCGAGGAGCGGGTCGAGGTCGTCGCGGCCGTGGACGACCTGCTGGGGGACGGCATCACCGTCCCCTTCGGACGTCCCGCGCGGGAGGACGTCGCCCCGGTGCTGGACGCGGCCGGCCGGACCGTCGGCCGTACGGTACGGCGCTCCGAGGAGATCAGCGGCGCGGTGCGGCTGTCCGCCCGCGAGATCGACGGCCCCTACCGGGCCCTGCGGCTGACCGCCGTGGTCGAGAACACCACCCCGTGGACGCCCCCCGAGGGCCACGGCGCCGACCGGGACGCGGCGCTGCCGTACTCCCTGGTGGCCTCGCACCTCCTCATGGCACTCAGCGCCGGGTCGTTCCTGTCGATGACCGATCCGCCCGAGTGGGCCAAGGGCGCCGTCGCCACCTGCCGCAACCTGCACACCTGGCCCGTCCTCGCCGGTGAACCCGGCCGCGGGGACCTCGTGCTGTCCTCGCCGATCATCCTGGAGGACCACCCGGCCATCGCACCGGAGAGCCCCGGCGCGCTCTACGACTCCCTCGAGATCGACGAGATCCTCGCACTGCGGACCGCCGCCCTCACCGACCAGGAGAAGCGCGAGGCCCGCGGCACCGACGAGCGGGCGGCCGCGGTGATCGACCTCGCGGACTCGATGCCCGCGGAGGTGCTGGAGCGGCTGCACGGGGCGGTACGGAGCCTGCGTGAGGTGACCGGCGGGGCGAGCACCGCCGAACCGGCCGCCGAAGGGTTCCCCGACGAGCACGGAGTGCCCCGCCCGGACACCCCGTGGTGGGACCCGGCGAGCGAGGCCGGCTTCGACCCCGCACAGGACCGCGTCGTCGTGGACGGCCGTTCGCTGGGCGCGGGCAGTCGAGTGCTGCTGCGACCGGGCCTGCGGCGCTCCGACGCGCAGGACCTGTTCCTGCAGGGCCGCAGCGCGAAGGTCGAGGCGGTACTGCACGACGTGGACGGCGGGGTGCACCTCGCCGTCACGGTCGAGGGCGACCCGGGCGCCGACATCCGCCGGGAGCAGGGCCGCTTCCTGTACTTCCAGCCGGACGAGGTCACACCACTGGAGGACGAGGCGTGAACCGGCCCCCGGAAACAGCCCCGAGAACCCTCGTCGCCGGCATCGGCAACATCTTCCTCGGGGACGACGGCTTCGGCGTGGAGACCGTGCGCGGCCTCGTCGAACGGCAACTGCCCGAGCACGTCGAGGTCGTGGACATCGGCGTGCGGGGGGTGCATCTCGCGTACCAGCTCCTCGACGGTTACGACACCCTCGTCCTCGTGGACGCCACGGCACGCGGCCGGCGCCCCGGCACGCTGTACGTGATCGAGCACGACAGCCCCGGCACGGACGCGGCCGACAGCGGGCCCGCGCTCGACGGGCACGGGATGACCCCCGACACCGTCCTGGCGTTGCTGGACACGCTCTGTGCCGGGACCGGCGGGCAGCCGCCGCGGCGCACGCTGATCGTCGGCTGCGAACCGGCCTCGCTGGAGGAGGGCATCGGGCTCAGCCGGCCGGTGTCCGAGGCCGTACCGCGGGCCGTTCGGCTGATCGAGGAGTTGCTGTCGGACGGCGGGTCGGCGGGCGCCGGTTCACCGGCCGCTGTCGGCGAGGCCTCCCCATGAGACCAGTGAGACGAGTGAGATCAGTGAGACAGGTGAAACCAGTGAGCCGAGTGAAGCACGTGAGGAGACACGGGATGAAGAAGACGATCGTGAGCGGCGCGGCCCTCGTCGCCGCGGCGGCCCTTGCCGCGCAGCTCCTTCCCGACATCAGGCGCTACCTGCGGATCCGCAGGATGTGAACGGGCTTGTCCCGCCCACGCCGTGAGATTGCGTCGAACGGCGTACGCGTCGGCGGGTGACGGCGTGCCGGGCCGTGCGGCCCGGACCGCTCACCTCTAATGGAACCCGCCGAGGCATGTGCGGGCCGGCCCTGGGAGGACTGAGACCGATGCACGAGATGTCCGTGGCGCTCGCCGTGGTCGACCAGGTCGAGCAGGCCGCCGCGCAGGCCGGTGACGTCACGGCGGTGCGGTCGGTCCGGCTCCAGGTGGGTGAACTGGCCGGTGTCGTGGCCGACTCCCTCTCCTTCTGTTTCGAACTGGCCTGCGCCGGAACCGTGCTGGAAGGCGCCGAACTGGTCACCGAAGCGGTACCGGGGCGGGCCCGCTGCACGGACTGCGCACACGAATGGGCCGTCGGCATGCCGCCCCGGCTGGGCTGCCCTGAGTGCGGCGGGACGAGCACCGACCTGCTCGCGGGCCGGGAACTGCAGATCGTCAGCGTGCACTGGGAGGACGGCCGGCCGCACGCGCAAACCCGCGAACCGATCTCCGAGGAGCGCTGAACCATGTGCCGTGTCGTCGACCTGCAACAGGCCGTGCTCGCCAAGAACGACGCGACGGCGCACACCCTGCGCGCCGACCTGGCGGCCCGGGGCACCACGATCGTCAACCTGTTGTCGAGCCCCGGCAGCGGGAAGACCGCGCTGCTGGAACGCGAGCTGCTGCTGGCACGGGAGCGGTCGGTGCCCGTCGCGGGACTCACCGCCGACCTCGCCACCGAGAACGACGCCACGCGCCTGGCCCGGTCGGGCGTCCCGGTCAAGCAGGTCCTCACCGACGGGCTGTGCCATCTCGAGGCCGGAATGCTCGGCGGACACCTCGACGGCTGGCTGCCCGACGACACCCGGCTGCTGTTCGTCGAGAACGTCGGCAACCTGGTCTGCCCGGCCTCCTACGACCTGGGGGAGACCCTGAGAGTCGTCCTCGCCTCCGTGACCGAGGGCGAGGACAAGCCGCTGAAGTACCCCACCGCGTTCGGCCTCGCCCACCTGGTCGTCGTCACCAAGACCGACATCGCCGAAGCCGTCGAGTTCGACGAGACCGCCTTCCGCGCCAACGTCGAGCGGATCAACCCGGGGGTCGAGATCCTGCTGACGTCGGCACGCCGGGGCCGCGCGATCGGTGAGCTGCTCGACAGGGCACTGGCGGCGGCGGACGGCGCGCCCCTGCACACCCCCGTCATGGCCCGTCGACCGGACGGCCCGGGACACGGGCACGCGCACGCGCACGGCCACGACGAGGCGGTCGCCCACCACCACGGCGACGGGCAGGTCCACACACACGGCGCCGGTGCCATGGCGCGGAACCGCTCGTGAGCGGTCCGCCGCCTCCGGCCGTCGTGGCCGACGACGTGCCGGCGCGCCGTCGCGTCACCGTGCGGGGCGTCGTCCAGGGCGTGGGGTTCCGGCCGTACCTGTACAGCCTCGCCACCGAACTCGCCCTGGCCGGGCATGTGACCAACACCCCCGAGGGCGTGGTGGCCGAGGTCGAGGGGACCCGTTCTGCCGTCGCCCGGTTCTGCGAGCGGATCGCCGCGCAGGCACCCCCGCTGGCTCACGTGGAGTCCGTGCACCAGCTGGAGCTGCCCGCCACGGGAGGCGGCGCCTTCACCATCCTCGCCTCCCGGACCGACGGGCCGGTGCGCACCCTGGTCTCCCCGGACACGGCCACCTGCGCCGACTGCCTCCGTGAACTGGCCGACCCGGCCGACCGGCGACACCGCCACCCCTTCGTCAACTGCACCCACTGCGGCCCGCGCTTCACGATCGTCACCGGCGTCCCCTACGACCGGGCGCACACCACCATGGCCGGCTTCCCGATGTGCGCCGACTGCGCCCGCGAGTACGCCGATCCGGCCGACCGGCGCTTCCACGCGCAGCCGGTCGCCTGTCCCGCCTGCGGGCCGCGGCTGCGTCTGCTGGTGCCACGCGGCGCTTCCGCCGGAGGGCTGAAGAGCGTCGAGGGAGCGGACGCCGTCGCCGGGGCCCGCGCGCTTCTCGCCCGCGGGGCGATCCTCGCCGTGAAGGGCCTGGGCGGCTACCACCTGGCCTGCGACGCCTCGAACGCCGCGGCCGTCACGCTGCTGCGACGCCGCAAGGGACGGGGTGACAAGCCGTTCGCCGTCATGGCCCGGACCGTGGACGACATCGCGCACCTCGTGCGACCGGGCCGCGAGGAGCGAAGCCTGCTGGAGGGCGCCACCAGGCCCGTCGTACTGCTGCGACGACGGACCGGCACCGCCCCGGAGGCAGGTGCCGTGCGGCCGGCCGAAGCGGTCGCCCCCGGCAGCCCCGACCTCGGCGTCATGCTGCCGTACACGCCCCTGCACCACCTCCTGCTCGGTCTGCCCGGCGACCCCGACGGCCCCCGGCTCCTCGTGATGACCAGCGGAAACGGGGCCGGTGAACCCATCGTCACCGACGACACGGAGGCACTGGAGCGGCTGGCGCACCTCGCCGACGCCTGGCTCACGCACGACCGGGCGATCCACGTCCCGTGCGACGACTCCGTGGTCCGCGTCAGCGACGGAAAACCGCTGATGATCCGCCGGGCCCGCGGTTACGCCCCGCTGCCGATCCCCCTTCCGCTTCCCGTGCGCCCGGCTCTCGCCGTCGGCGGGGACCTCAAGAACGCGTTCTGCGTCGGGGAGGGCCGGCGGGCCTGGCTGTCCGCGCACATCGGCGACATGGACGACCTCGGCACCCAGCGGGCCTTCGAGCGTGCCGCGGCGCAACTGCAGTCCATCACCGGAGTGCGGCCCACGACCCTGGTGGCCGACCGGCACCCCGGCTACCGCTCGGCCGGCTGGGCCGGCCGGAACGCGGCCGGCCGGCCCGTCGTACGCGTCCAGCACCATCACGCCCACGTCGCCGCCGCGATGGCCGAACACGGACTGGACGGCAGCCGGCAGGTGATCGGCGTCGCCTTCGACGGCACCGGACACGGCGACGACGGTGCCGTGTGGGGCGGCGAGATCCTGCTCGCCGACTACGACGGCTTCACCCGGTTCGGGCACCTCGCGTACGTCCCGCTGCCCGGTGGCGACGCCGCAGTACGCCGGCCGTACCGCATGGCGCTGGCCCACCTGCGCGCGGCGGGGATCGGCTGGTCGGCCGACCTCGCCTGTGCCGCCGCCTGTCCGCCCGACGAACGCCTGGTACTGGCACGGCAGTTGGAGCGGAACCTGAACTGTGTCCCCACGTCCAGCATGGGCCGGCTCTTCGACGCCGTGTCCTCCCTCGCGGGCGTGTGCCACCTGGTCGGATACGAGGCCCAGGCGGCCGTCGAACTCGAGGCGGCCGCGCTGAACGCGCCCGCCGAGGACGTCACCACCTACACGTTCGCCCTCCGGACACCGGAGCCGGACGGCGGCGGCACGGTACGGGCCGATCCGGCCCCCGTCCTGGCGGCGATCGTCGGCGACCTGCGGGCCGGCACACGACCCGCCCTCATCGCGGCCCGCTTCCACCGGGCCGTCACCGGCCTGGTGCACCGGATGTGCGTGCGGGCCCGCGAACGCCACGGGCTGGACACCGTCGCCCTGACAGGCGGCGTGTTCGCCAACACCCTGCTCTCCTCGGCCTGCGCCGCGGCCCTGCGCGAGGACGGCTTCACGGTTGTGCGGCACCACCTGGTCCCGCCCAACGACGGCGGCCTGGCCCTCGGCCAGCTCATGGTCGCCGCCCGTGCCACGACGGCCCCGGCCACGGCCGCCGACCGATAACTGTCCCGGCAGCACCGGGCAACGCGCGACTCACACGAAAGGAGAGGCACATGTGCCTGGCGGTACCCGGCAAAGTGCTGGACATCGAGGAACGTGACGGCACCCGAATGGCCACCGTCGATTTCGGCGGCGTGGTCAAGGAGGTGTGCCTGGAGTACCTGCCCGACCTCCAGGTCGGCGAGTACGCCATCGTGCACGTCGGGTTCGCCCTGCAACGCCTGGACGAGGAGTCGGCGAAGCAGACACTCGAACTCTTCGCCGAAATCGGCCTGCTGCAGGAGGAGTTCGGCGACGCCTGGGACATGGCCGCCGAAGCGGGCGGAGGCGGGACGCTCCCGCTCGCGGGCGAGGACGTCGTCGAGGAGGTGCGCAAGTGAAGTACATCGACGAGTTCCAGGACCCCGAGCTGGCCCGCCGGCTCCTCGACGACATCCACGCCACGGTGACCAGGCCCTGGGCCCTGATGGAGGTCTGCGGAGGGCAGACGCACAGCATCATCCGCCACGGGATCGACCAACTGCTGCCCAAGGAGGTCGAGCTGATCCACGGGCCGGGCTGTCCCGTGTGCGTGACCCCGCTGGAGGTCATCGACAAGGCCCTGGAGATCGCCTCCCGGCCGGGCGTGATCTTCTGCTCCTTCGGCGACATGCTGCGGGTGCCCGGTACCGGCCGGGACCTGTTCCAGGTCCGGAGCGAGGGCGGCGACGTGCGCGTCGTCTACTCGCCGCTCGACGCCCTGCGCATCGCGCAGCAGAACCCGGACCGCGAGGTGGTGTTCTTCGGCATCGGCTTCGAGACCACCGCGCCGCCCAACGCCATGACGGTCCATCAGGCCCGCAGGCTGGGCGTCACGAACTTCAGCATGCTGGTGTCGCATGTGCGCGTACCACCCGCCATCGAGGCCATCATGAGCTCGCCGAGCTGCCGTGTGCAGGGCTTCCTCGCGGCCGGGCACGTGTGCAGCGTGATGGGCGTGGGGGAGTACCCGGAACTGGCCGAACGCTTCCGGGTGCCCATCGTCGTGACCGGATTCGAGCCACTGGATATCCTCGAAGGCGTGCGCCGCGCCGTCCGCCAGCTGGAGCGCGGCGAGCACACCGTCGACAACGCCTACGCCCGCGCCGTCCGCCCGGAGGGCAACCCGGCCGCCCGGGCGATGCTGGAGGACGTCTTCGAGGTCACCGACCGTGCCTGGCGCGGCATCGGAGTGATCCCCGACAGCGGCTGGCGGCTGGCCCCGAAGTACCGCGACCACGACGCGGAACACCGCTTCTCGGTCGAAGGCATCCAGACCCGTGAACCGGCCGAGTGCCGCAGCGGCGAGGTCCTGCAGGGGCTCCTCAAGCCGCACGAGTGCGAGGCCTTCGGCACGCTCTGCACACCCCGCAACCCCCTCGGAGCCACCATGGTCTCCAGCGAGGGCGCCTGCGCCGCGTACTACCTCTACCGGCGACTGGACATCACCAACGCGGCCCGGGAGGCGACCCCCGTTGTCTGACACCACCGATCTCCGCGGGCCGGCGCTCGACGTCGAGGCCTGGACCTGTCCCGCTCCGCTGCGCGACCGGCCCCGTGTGGTCATGGGCCACGGCGGCGGCGGGGCGCTGTCCGCCGAACTGGTGCAGCAGATCTTCGCGCCCGCCTTCGGGGGAGAGGTGCTCGCCCAGATGGGTGATGCCGCCGCTCTCACCCTGGGCGGTGCCCGGCTGGCGTTCTCCACCGACTCGTTCGTGGTACGGCCGTTGTTCTTCCCCGGTGGCAGCATCGGCGACCTCGCCGTCAACGGCACCGTCAACGACCTCGCCATGAGCGGCGCCCGGGCCGCCTACCTGTCCTGCGGATTCATCCTGGAGGAGGGCGTCGAACTGGACGTCGTCTCCCGGGTGGCCGAGGCGCTGGGTGCGGCGGCGCGCACCGCGGGCGTCGAGGTGGCGACCGGCGACACCAAGGTGGTGGAGGCCGGACACGGCGACGGGATCTTCATCAACACGGCCGGCATCGGCCTCATCCCCCCGGGCGTCGATCTGCGCCCGGGCCGGGTGGTCGCCGGCGACGTGGTGATCGTCAGCGGTGCCATCGGCGTCCACGGTGTGGCGATCATGAGCGTGCGCGAGGGTCTGGAATTCGGTGTGGAGATCGAGAGCGACTGCGCGGCGCTCGGCGGCCTGGTCGACGCCATGCTCGCCGTCACCCCGGATCTGCACGTGCTGCGTGACCCCACGCGGGGCGGGCTGGCCGCCGCGCTGAACGAGATCGCGGCGGCCTCCGGCGCGGGGGTGGTCGTCCGGGAGCGCGACGTGCCCGTCCCGGCGGCCGTGGCCAATGCCTGCGCCATCCTGGGTCTGGACCCCATGTACGTCGCCAACGAGGGCAAGCTGGTGGCCTTCGTGCCGCGTGAGCACGCCGACGCGGTGCTCGAGGCGATGCGCGCACATCCGCTGGGAGCGGACTCCGTGATCATCGGGGAGGCCGTCGCGGAACACCCCGGCCTGGTGGTGGCCCGCACCGGGCTCGGGGGCACGCGGGTGGTGGACCTGCCGCTCGGCGAGCAGCTTCCGCGGATCTGCTGATCCCCGGCTCCGGCCGGCGGCTAGGAGCCGTCCGGCCGGAGGGGAGGTGCCGGGTGAACGTTGCCTGTTGCGGCACTAGCCGGGTCGTTGCCCGGACGGCGGATCCTTGGGGTCCACGCCCGAGAACGCGGAAGCGTCCTTGCCGCCGGCCGGGCGCTGGGAACGCCCCCTGCGCTCGGTTTTCCCCATGCCCTCTTCGTCCTGCTCGGCGTACTCCTCACCGCGTGTGCTGGCGCTCTTGACCGTGTCGCCGGGCACGGCCTTCTTCTCCTGCGCGGACTTCTTCCGGCCCCGGCCGCTTTCGCCGGCGTGCTCCTCCGCGTGGAAGGAACGGTGGGCGCTCGGGTTGTCCTGCTGACGCGTCTCGTCCACGTCGGGCGACCAGCCGTGCTGTCCTTCGCCCTGGTGACGGCTCGGGCCTTTCCCGTGCGACGGCTCGGAGGGATGTGGTTTGTTCGGCATGGACTGACCTGCCTGTTTCCGTTCCGTGGGAGACGCGGATGGCGCACCTCCGCTATGCGACCAATTGTCCCACTCTGATATCGGTGGGGCATGTGCGCCTGGGACATGTGGGTGGCGGACATGTGGGCCGTCAGAGCGACTGCTCGGTCCAGATCGTCTTGCCCGGGGCCGTGTAGCGGACGCCCCAGGCCTGGGCCAGCTGCGCGGTGATGAACAGCCCGCGTCCGCCTTCGTCGACACCGGCCGCGTGGCGCAGGAGTGGCGCGTCCGAGCCGGTGTCCCGCACCTCGCAGGTCAGGGTGAGGTCGTGGATCAGCCGCAGTTCGAGCGGTGGGCTGCCGTACCGCACCGCGTTGGTGACGAGTTCACTGACGATGAGCCGGGTGTTGAAGGCGGTCTCGTCGTCCACGTCCCACGCGGCGAGCTGTCGGGCCGTACGGCGTCGGGCGAGGGCCACGGCAGCGGGGTCCGGATCGATCGGCCAGGCCACGAACCGGTCGGGGGAGAACGCCCGGGTGCGCGCGACGATCACCGCGGCGTCACCGGCCCCGAGGCCGGCCGGGAGTGCGTAGACGAGGGCGTCGCAGAGCTCCTGGATCGGGCGGTCGCGGTAGTCCGGCGCCGACGGCAGCGGCCCCGGGGCCTCGGCGAGATACGCGGTGAGGACCGGATCGCTGGTGAACACCAGGACGCTGCCGTCCGGGACCTCGACGTCCACGGCCGCGAAGGGGGCACCCTCCGCCGTGCCCAGCCGCGGCCCACCCGGTGAGGCGGGGAGGCTGACGGTGTGGTCGGGGCGTACGACGAGGGGGCCCAGCCGGCCGGCCGTGGCCATCGTGCACCTGCCGGTCACCGGGTCGTGGACGGCGTACACGCAGTCGGCGGTGAGTACGTCCCGGCGGAGCGCATCACCGAGCGGGAGATGTCCGCGCTCGGCGGCGAGATGGCCCGCCGTGCCGTGCAGGCGGGCGAGGAGTTCGTCGGGAGGGAGGTCGAACGCCGTCAGGGAGCGTACGACGGTACGCAGCTGTCCCATGGTCGCGGCCGCGTTCAGTCCGTGTCCCGACACCTTGCCGACGACGAGGGCGGTGCGGGCGCCGGACAGCGCGATGGTGTCGTACCAGGAGCCGGGATCGGCCCCGGTGACGGAGAGGTAGGCGGTCTCCAGCGACGCGTGGCTCACAGGGCGCCGCGGCAGCAGTTGGCGCTGGACCGTCGCGGCGACGGTGTGCTCCCGGGCGTAGCGCCGGGCGTTGTCGAGGCACAGCGCCGTGTGCGAGGCCAGCTCCACCGCGAGCTCCCGGTCGGCTTCGTCGAAGGGCGCCGAGTCTCCGGTGCGGTACAGACTCACGATGCCGAGGGCCGCGTCACGCAGCGCCAGCGGCACCACCAGCAGGGAATGCGCTCCGGCCGAGCGGATCGCCTCCGCGACCGGGGGGTCCGCGGACAGCCATGGCGCGGCCGCGTGCAGCGGGACCACGCGCGGACGCAGGTCTGCCAGGGCCTGGGTGAACGGTGTCGGCGCGGGCAGCCGGCGAACCTCGCCCACCGGATGCGCCTGCTGCGGCCGGGCATGAGTGCTGCGGAACGCGGTGCGCATCACGGGCGTGCCCGTGGGTGCCGGGGCCACCGGCGGGTCGCCGCCGCGGATCACGGCGTCCACCACCTCCACGACCGCGATGTCGGCGAACGCGGGGACCACCGCCTCGACCAGTTCCTCGCCGGTCACGGCCGGGTCCAGGATGCGTCCCACCTTGCCGCGTACGGCGTCCAGCACCACGGTCCGGGCACGGGCCCGCTCCCGCTCGGTGACGTCGACCGACGTGACCGCCACCCCGAGCACCCACCCGTCCGGGTCCACCAGGCGCAGCGCGGTGACCTCGAACCGCCGCTCCTGGGGCCGGATGCCGTCGACACGCGCCCGCATGATGCGCTGCTGGACGGGGACGCCGGTGTCCAGCACCTCACGCAGGAGTGCCTCCACGTCGCCCTCGACCATGGCGTAGACGTCCCGGGCCGGCCGCCCCACCAGGTCCTCCAGAACCACGCCCCGCATGGCGGGGGTGGTGGCGTTGATCCGCACCACCCGTAGATCGGTGTCCAGCAGGTGGAGCCCGATCGGTGACTGCGTGAACAGCGCCTCCAGCATCGAGACCGCCGTCTCGGCGACGTGCCGGCCGGGATCGCCGTGCGCCACGGGGATACCTCCGAGCTCGGTCCTGTGCTTGCTCCGGTGGGCGGTTGCCGCGAACCGGGCGCGCCTCCAGGGTGCTCCGCGGCCGTCCTGTCCGCACCCGGAGGAGACGGCCGTACCCGAGGAGACGGCCGTACCCGAGGAGACGGCCGTACCCGAGGAGACGGCCGTACCCGAGGAGACGGCCCCACGGTGGCGCGTCGCAGACCTGCGACGCGCCACCGTGGGGCCGGGCCGATGGGGTCGAAGCGCCCGTGCGGCGAGCGTGCGCGGGGGAACACTGGGATGCTGGGAGATGAGCGCTGCCCATGATCCGTCGAGCAGTGGTGGTGAGCGCCATGGCCGGTTTCGGGAAGAACGGTTCGGGAGGCAACGCGCCGAGCGCGGACCCCCAGGGTGATCCGTTCATGCGGACCCGGTTCGCCATACCGGCGAGGCCGGCCACGTTTCTGCGCCGCAAGCGCCTTGCCACGCACCTGGACCAGGCGCTTCTGACACCGTTGACCATGGTCAACGGAGCCGCCGGCGCCGGCAAGACCCTGCTGGTCGCCGACTGGGCCAGCGGGCGGAACCGGTCCGTCGCCTGGCTCACCAGCGACGCGGCGGACCAGGGCTGCGGGATGTTCTGGGCGTACCTGCTCCAGACGCTGCGTGTCTCCGGTGTGCCGCTGCCCCCCGAAGTCCACTTCCCCGCGGAGGCCGGCCACGTGGACCACGCGCTCCTCGCGCGGCTCGCCGCCGATCTGAGCGGCCGGGACCGGCCCGTGATCGTGGTGCTCGACGAGTACGACCGGGTCACCGACCCGCAGGTCGCCGAGCAACTGGGCTTCGTCCTGCGCAACGCCGGAGCCGGGATGCGTCTGATCCTCGTGACGCGTACGGAACCGATGCTGCCGCTGCACCGGTACCGGGCCGCCGGGGACCTGACGGAGATCAGGGACGCGGAGCTGGCCTTCACCGCCGAGGAGGCGGCCGCGCTCCTGGACCTCCACGGGTTGTCCCTGCCGGTGCCCGCCGCGCGTGCGCTCGTGGAGCGCACCCGGGGCTGGGCCGCCGGACTGCGGCTGTGCGCCCTGGCCGCGCGGGAACGCCCGGACCCGGAGACGTATCTGAAGGAGTTCGAGGCCGACCGCACCACGGTCGCCGATTTTCTGCTGGCGGAGGTGCTCAGACGGCAGACTCCCCAGACGCAGGACCTCCTGCTGCGGGTCAGCGTCCTGGACCGCTTCTGCCCGGAGCTGGCCAACGTGCTCACCGAGCGCACCGACGCCGGACCCATCCTGGCCGCGCTGCACCGGGAGAACGCCTTCGTCGAGGACCTCGGCCACGCCTGGTGCCGGCTCCACCCGCTGTTCGCGGAGATCCTCCGGGCACACCTGCGCGAGCGGTCCCCCGGTCTGGAGCCCGAACTTCACCGCCGGGCCGCCCGATGGCTGCGGCACTCCGGCGCCCTCGCGGAGAGCCTCGGGCACGGCGCCGCCGCGGGCGACTGGGAGCTCACCGCCGACACCCTCGTCGACGACCTCGCCATCGGCCAGCTCTTCACCGGCCTGCGCTGCGACGACCTGGCCGAGCTGTTCTCCGGTATGGGATCGGAGGCCACGGGTCCCGCCCCTGACCTCGTCCGCGCGGCCCGCGAGCTGTCCCGGTGCGACCTCGACCGCGGCCTGACCCACCTGCATCACGCGGAACGGAGCCTGGCGGAGGAGAAGGGCGCGGACCAGGACACGTACGGGCTCGCGGCCGCCCGGCTGAGCTGTGCCCTGCTGGAAGCCCTGGCCGCCAGGCTGACCGGTTCGCCCGCGCGGGCGGAGATGGCGGCCGAGGCGGCCGGGAACCTGTGGGAGCAGGTCCCCGCGCACCTGCTCGACAAGCATCCCGAACTCACCGCACTCCTGCTGACCCATCTGGGCTCGACGAGGCTGTGGGCCGGACGGTTCGACGACGCGCGTGCCGTTCTGTCCACGGTGGCCGAGGGTTCCGGCGGGGCCGCGACGGCGCTCCCGCGCGAGGACTCACTGGGCCGCCTGGCGTTGATCGACTATCTGAACGGGTGGCTCGGCAGGGCGGAGCGCAGGGCCATGGAGGCGCTGACCGAGACGGAGCGGTTCAGCCTGTCGCAGCCCTCCGGCTCCGGAATCGGGCGGCTGGTCCTCGCCGCCGTGGCCGTCGACCGCAACGAACTCGGCCAGGCGCAGAGCCTCCTCGACGAGGCGGCCGAATCCCACCCGGCGATGCGGGACCCGGTGATGGAAGCGGGCCGGGCCATCGCCACCGCGCGCCTGCTGCTGGCCCGCGGCCACCCGCAGGCCGCGCTCGAACGGGCGGACGCGGCCGTCACCGCGGCCGTGGTCTCACCCTGGGCCGAGGGCCAGACGGCGCTGGTGGCCTCCGCCGCACACCTGGCGGAGGGGCGCCCGGAGGCAGCCGTCAAGCTGTTGCGGGGGGTGCCCGGGGACCAGGTGGCGTGTGCGGTCGGCGCGGCGCGGGCCCACCTCGCCGTGGGCGAGCACGGCGCGGCGCTCGACCTCCTCGACCTCGTGCCTCCCGACGGCCGCGTCGGGCCGGCGGTGACCGTCCGGGCGACGCTGGTCAGGGCGCAGGCCGCGGAAGCGAGGGGGGACTCGGCCACCTCGCGCAGCCTCGTCGCGCAGGCACTGCGGGAGGCCCGGCCCGAGCGGTTGCGGCGCCCCTTCCTGGAGGCCGGACCGTGGATCCGGCCCCTCCTGAGCACGGCACCGCTGCGATCGCTGACGGAGGGCTGGCTCACCCCCGGTGCCCCGTCGCACGGTGGTCCGCCCCGGCCCGAGGACCGGTTCCCGCCGGTCGTGGAGGAACTGAGCGGGCGGGAGCACGACGTGCTGGAACGGCTGGCCCAGATGATGTCGACGCAGGAGATCGCGGCCGATCTGTACGTGTCGGTGAACACGGTCAAGACCCACCTCAAGAGCGTCTACCGGAAGCTGGCGGTGAACCGTCGCAACGACGCGGTCCGCCGCGCGCGCGAGCTGCGGCTGCTGTGACCGGGCGGCCGGGACCTTTCGGGCCCCGAGGGCCCCGATTCCCCGCGGGACCCGAAAGTGCCGACCACCGAAGACGCCGGCCGGCTCAGAGGCTCTCGGCCCGGATCCTGCCGGAGCGGGCGGCGGCCCCCAGCGTCTCGAAGTCCCGCTCGTTCTGGTCGGCGTACACCTGGGCGAAACCGGTGAGCGCGCGGTCGAAGCGGTCGCTCCCGCCGAGGTAGGCGGCGATCGCGACGGGGTCGCCGGAACGGGCGTGGGCCCGCGCCAGACACGCCCCGCACAGTCGTGCGAAGAGACGGAGCAGGCCGGGGTTCATCATCTCCGGCCGCGCGATGCCCTTCCAGTCCCGCAGCTGCCGTACGTAGAAGTCCCTGCCGCGCCCGTCGAAGCCCGTGACATGGGTCCAGCCCAGGAAGATGTCGCTGGTGGTCTGGATGAGGCGCTGGCCGGCGACCACACGGCGGCCCTGGTTGTCGTAGCGGTCGCCGCCGGTGTGGGCGGCGAGGACGGACTCCTGTGCCTCCTTGGCCTGCAGCAGAAGCGGGTCGGTGTCGTCCCGGCCGAGCAGCAGCAGGATCCAGCAGCGCGTGCCGACGCTGCCGACGCCGACCACCTTCCGGGCCATGTCGACCAGGCGGTAGTGGTGCAGCAGGTGGCGTCGTTCCGACGACAGGGTCCGCGCGTAGGCGTCCACGACGGTGCGGAGTTCCTTCTCCTCGGCGTCCCCGGAGGAGTCGGTCAGCAGGTCGCGGAGCGGGATGATGAGCGGTGGGTCCGGTGCGATCCGCCGGCCTTCCGCCGTGACCCGGGTGAGTTTCTCGAAGGCCTGGAGATGGGTGCGCGTACGGGCCTTCGCCGTCGCCTCTGCCGTACGGCGCCTGGCCTCCTTGTCCATCGACGAGGCCATCAGTTCGCGCATGTGGTCGGCGTCGTCCTGGGCGTACCAGATGTCCAGGGTGCGCATGCCGGCGAAGGTGCGCATCCGCTCCCGGTAGGCACGCACGCACGCGCGCACGATGCCGTTCTGTTCCTTGACCGAGAAGCCGTTGGCGCGGCCCGCGATCGCGAAGCTGGCCGCCAGTCGCTTGACGTCCCATTCGAAGGGCCCGGCCAGGGTCTCGTCGAAGTCGTTGATGTCGAAGACGAGACGGCGTTCGGGCGAGGCCAGCAACCGGAAGTTGAGCAGGTGGGCGTCTCCGCAGAGCTGGACCGTCAGACCGGTGTTGGGGAGGGGCCCGAGGTCCGTCGCCATGATCGACGCCGCGCCCCGGTAGAAGCGGAACGGGGACTCCAGCATGCGGCCGTAGCGGATGGGCACCAGGTCCTTGAGCCGGGTGGCCGACTGCTCCTCTATCACCTCGACGGGGTCCGGGCGTTTCGACTCGGCCTCGAACCAGCCATGACACGAACGGGACGCGCGCGTACGGGCGTGTCTGCCGTACCGCGCTCTCTCGGCCGGTGACGGGGACGCCGTGAACGCACTGGCTATGGTCATGGCTCGAACCTTCCGGACCCCGTCCCAGTGGCACGCGGTGACGGCGCCGTGGCGCGCACCCGACTCGCGCGGGCGACGCGGTCACCGGCCGCCTCCGGCACGTCGCCCGCCCTCCGGTGCGGGCCGGGCTCCGTCCCGGCAGCCGCTGGATCGTCCGTCCTGTGTCTCTTCGACAGTTCGGGAGTTCGGGGCACACAGCGCGTGCCCCGGTAAGCAGCTCAGCGTGCCGGCGGGGCAGGCGGCTCACCCGTCGGGGGTGAACCGGTCCGGGCGGCGCGGCGGCAGGGGGCTCTGGCCGGCCTGCCGTTCGGCTCCGTCGCCCGGGGCGTACGTCGCCGATGGCCTTCGGGGCTGACCGGGCCGCGGGCACCCGCGGATCCGCGGCCCGATCAGCGCCGTCCGGCCGTTCGTGCTCTCCGCGCCTCTCAGACCGCCGGCGCCGGATAGGTCGGGTACTCGACCCCGGAGACGTGCTGGACGACGCGGACGACCTGGCAGGAGTAGCCGAACTCGTTGTCGTACCAGAGGTAGAGGATGGCGTTGTCGCCGTCGACCTTGGTGGCGCCGGCGTCGATGATCGAGGCGTGGCGCGAGCCCATGAAGTCGCTCGAGACCGCGTCGGGGGCGGTGGTGAAGTCGATCTGGCGCTTGAGCGGCGAGGTCAGCGACACGTTGCGGAGGTACTCCAGCACGTCCTCGCGCGTCGTCTCGCGGCCGAGCCGCAGGCTGAGGATCGCGATCGAGACGTCGGGGACCGGGACGCGGATGGAGCTGCCGGTGATCGGCGCCTTCAGGTCGGGCAGCGCCTTGGCGACGGCGGAGGCGGCACCGGTCTCGGTGATGACCATGTTCAGCGGCGCCGAACGGCCACGGCGGTCGGCCTTGTGGTAGTTGTCCAGCAGGTTCTGGTCGTTGGTGAACGAGTGGACCGTCTCCACGTGACCGCGCAGCACGCCGTACTCGTCGGCCATCGCCTTCAGCGGCGGGACGATCGCGTTGGTGGTGCAGGAGGCGCAGGACAGGATCTGCTCGTCCGGCTTGATCGTGTCGTGGTTGACGCCGTGCACGATGTTCGGGACGTCGCCCTTGCCCGGCGCGGTCAGGACGACCTTGTCGATACCGGGGCGCAGGTGCTGCGACAGGCCCTCGCGGTCACGCCACTTGCCCGTGTTGTCGATGAGGATGGCGTCCCGGATGCCGTACGCCGTGTAGTCGACCTCCGACGGGTCGCCCGCGTAGATCACCTTGATCTCGTTGCCGTTGGCGACGATCGTGCTGGTCGCCTCGTCAACGGTGATCGTGCCCTGGAACTGGCCGTGGATGGAGTCGCGGCGCAGCAGCGAGGCCCGCTTGACGATGTCCTGGTCGCCGCCCTGGCGCACCACGATGGCGCGCAGCCGCAGACCGTTTCCGGAGCCCGACTTCTCGATGAGCAGGCGGGCCACCAGACGGCCGATCCGGCCGAAGCCGTAGAGGACGACGTCACGCGGCTCGCGGCGCTCGATCTTGCCGGCACCCGTGGCACCGGCGACCGCCCCGGCGGTGAACTCCGCCACCGAAAGGCCGCGGTCGTCGGCCCGGTACGTGGCGGCGAGCATGCCGATGTCGATCTGGGACGGGCCGAGATCGAGAGTGGTGAGCGCCCGCAGGAAGGGCAGCGTCTCGGTGACCGAGAGTTCCTCGCCGGCGATCTGCCGGGCGAAGCGGTGGGTCTTGAGGATGCTCACCACCGACTTGTTCACCAGGGAGCGGCTGTGCAGCAGGACGGTGACGTCCCGCTCCCGGTGCAGCTTCCCGATGATCGGAATCATGGACTCCGCGATCTCCTCGCGGTGCTTCCAGTCGGTGAACGAGTCGTCGTTGACAGTCACAGATTTATCTTTCGAGCTAGGGGGCGCTCATATGCTAACCCCATGCCCCGGCCCCGGTTCGGGCGGCCTCCGGACCGGGTGCCTGCTCATGACGGAGACCCGGTTGAAGGCGTTGATGGTGACCGCGACCCAGATCGCCGCCGATATCTCGTCGTCGCTGAGCACCTGGCGTGCGGCGTCGTAGGCGGTGTCCTGGGCGGCGGAGTCGGCGGGGGCGGTGGTCGCCTCCGCCAGCGCGAGCGCCGCGCGTTCCCGCGCCGTGAAGAGCTCGGTGTCGCGCCAGGCCGGCAGTACCCCCAGGCGCTGCGTCGCCTCGCCCGCCCGCAGGGCCGCGCCCGTGTGAAGGTTCAGGCAGTAGGCGCAGCCGTTGATCTGTGAGACGCGAAGGTTGATCAGCTCCACGAGCCCGCGGTCGAGGCCCGCGTCGGCGGCGTTCGCACGGACCGCCTCGGACGTCTGGACCAGGGCGTGGTACGGCTTCGGGCTCTGCTTGTCGATGTAGATCCGCCGATCCGCTCGGCCCTGCGTGCTGTCGCTCAACCCGGTCTCCTTGCCGTGGACGTGAGAGGTGTGGAGGTGTGTGGGACATGCCGCCGGACGACGGGCATGTCCCCGCGCCGTGTCACGGCGCGGGCGCGGTGTGCGTCATCCGTCGGCGACGTTGGCGGTGATCAGCCGCAGGAGTTGCTTGGCCGCGGCGTCCTGATCCGGCGTCAGCCCCATGGCGTCCCCCATGGCGAGGGGAACCGTTGCGGCCGTGTCCCGCAGCCGGGCGCCGGCCTCGGTGAGGCGGATGGCGACCGAGCGCTCGTCGTCCGTGCGGCGTTCGCGGCGCAGCAGTCCGTTCGCCTCCAGTCGCTTCAGTAGCGGTGAGAGCGTGCTGGACTCCAGCTGGAGGGAGCTGCCGAGGTCGCGTACGGAGATCGAGTCCTGCTCCCACAGCACCAGCATGACCAGGTACTGCGGGTAGGTCAGGCCGAGCGCTTCGAGCAGCGGTCGGTAGCGGGCGGTGACCGCCCGGGAGGCCGCGTACAGGGCGAAGCACAACTGGTCGCCGAGGAGCAGTGATCCCTCGGTGGGTTCGGCGGCAGGGCTCACGGTACGGCTCCTGGTCCTCGCGCTGCTCATGACGATCACCACTCTAACGTTCCGGTCCCCTCGACTGTATCGAACACGAACTAGTTGTGCACGACTAAGTCGCACGCTACTGTTCAAGGCGTGCCGCGGCTCCCGGTGGACATGCACCGACGGAGTCCGCCCACGGCACCCGAAACGAGGAGGTCGCCATGACCGACAGCACTCCCGCCCGCCCCGTCCTGGAACCCGCCGCGCAGGCCTTCGTCGAGGCCACCGCGAACCCGCCCTACCTGTTCGACCTCGGCCCGGCCGAGGGTCGCAAGACCGTAGACGAGGTCCAGTCCGGCGAGATCACCAAGCCGGACGTCGACGAGGAGTGGGTCACCGTGCCCGGCGGGCCCACCGGCCAGGTCCGCGCCCGTGTCGTCCGCCCCGCCGGAGTCACCGGAGACCTCCCGGTGATCATCTACATCCACGGGGCGGGCTGGGTGTTCGGCAACGCGCACACGCACGACCGCCTGGTGCGCGAACTCGCGGTCGGCGCGGGCGCCGCCGTGGTCTTCCCGGAGTACGACCTCTCGCCGGAGGTCCGTTACCCGGTCGCCATCGAGCAGAACTACGCGGTCGCGCGGTGGGTCGTCGAGCAGGGCGCCGGCAAGAACCTGGACAGCTCGCGGCTGGCGGTGGCCGGCGACTCCGTCGGCGGCAACATGGCCGCCGCGCTGACGCTGATGGCCAAGGAGCGCGGCGACGTCCCGCTGGTCCAGCAGGTGCTGTTCTACCCGGTCACGGACGCGAACTTCGACACCGGCTCCTACCACCAGTTCGCGGAGGGCTACTTCCTGCGCCGCGACGGCATGCAGTGGTTCTGGGACCAGTACACGACCGACGAGGCCGAGCGGGCGCAGATCACCGCGTCCCCGCTGCGCGCCACCACCGAACAGCTCACCGGCCTGCCCCCGGCGCTGGTCATCACGGGCGAGGCCGACGTGCTGCGCGACGAGGGCGAGGCGTACGCCAACAAGCTGCGCACGGCCGGCGTCCCCGTCACCGCCGTCCGCTTCCAGGGCATCATCCACGACTTCGTGATGCTCAACGCCCTGCGCGAGACGCACGCCGCCGAAGCCGCGATCACGCTGGCCGTCAGCACCCTGCGCACGGCGCTCCACGCGGTTTGAGGCCACCGGCCACGGCGATCGCGCGCCCTGCCGGTGACCTGGATGGTCACGGCGGGCGGCGGGCGGCGGGCGGCAGGCAGGGGCGGCGGGCGGTGGGGCCGCGGTGGGTGAACGCGTGCTTCGGGTCCCGCGTGGCCAGGACCGGACCATGCTCCGGGGCGGATCGCGGCCACGGGCCACTCCCGCCGCCGGCCGGGTGTCCGGTCCGCGGCCCCCGGTTCGCTCACGCCGCCGGCCGGGCGCCCGGCCGTTCGATTCACCCGTGGCGTGAGGGTTGCCCCGGGTCGCGTCGGGTACGCGAGGGAGACCGCGCCCGGGCGATCATGCCCCACGCGGCCCGTACGACCGCCGCTATCAGGGAATCTGCCATGGAGACACCCGCGTACGACAACGCCGCCACCCCGGCCCAGCAAGCACTGGACGCGCTGACGGTGAACACCGACGACACAGCGGCGCTGGACGCGCTCGCGAGCAGTGACGTGCTTGTACCGGTGCCCGACGACGCGAATCAGGAGGAGACCGCCGACCCGTCGGCGGTGGCGCTGCCCGTCCTCGAGCAGGAGGACGGCGATCCGGTGGTTCCGGTGTTCACCTCGGAGCCGGCGATGGCCGAACTGCTGCCGTTCGTGTCGCGCTACCGCCTGGTGCCGCTGGGTGCCCTCGCCGCGCAGTGGCCGGTCGAGGAGCTGTCGCTGTCCATCGACGGCGGCTCGGAACACCCGCTGACGCTCACGTCCGAGGGTGTGCGCACGCTGCTGGCCAGGCCGTAGGTCCGCATGGAACGGGCCCGGCCATGCCCTGTCGGACAGGGTGCGGCCGGGCCCCGAAGTGTGCGCGCGGGGTCCCGTTTCGTGCCCGGGTCCTGGTTCCGCCCCGTGCCTGGGGTCCGTTCCCGCTCCGTGCCGAAGACCTTTTCCCGCTCCGTGCCCCCGGTCTCACTCGTGCGGGAGCCGGGCGTCGCCGAAGGTCCGGGCCAGTACCGCACGTTGCAGCGGGAGCACCTCGGCGTGCAGGTCACGGCCCTTGCGGGTGAGCGCCACCCAGACACCGCGCCGGTCCTCCACGCACATCGAGCGTTCCACCAGTCCGTCCTTCTCCAGCCGGCCGATCAGGCGGGAGAGTGCGCTCTGGCTCAGATGGACCCGGCCGGCCAGGTTCTGAACCCGGCACTGGTCTCCGTCCCCGGGCGACTCGGTGGCGAGGATGTCGAGCACCTCGAAATCGCTCGCGCCCAGACCGTGCGGGTGCAGGGCACGGTCGATCTCGCACATCGTGCGCGCGTGCAGCGACAGGATGTCCCGCCAGCGTTCCTCGAGCCCGGCATCGGCCGTCTTGACTGCCATACCCGCACGGTAACACCGATTCCGCTATTCGTTGAGTATGCAACTAGTGTGCGCGCATGCAACAGGTCTCAGGCGGCCGGGTCCTGGGTGAGTCCGACGAGGTTGCCGTCCGCGTCCTTCACGAAGGCGATCAGCTTGCCGCCGCCGACGTCCTGAACGTCATGGAGCGTCTCCGCGCCGGCGGCCAGCAGTGCCGCGAGGGTGGCCCGGAGGTCGGTCACGTGCCAGTAGGGGACCGGCCCGGTCATGCCCTTGGCGTGCCCGTTGGGGTCGAGGCCGATTTCCTGCTCCGCGTCCCGGAAACCGACGTAGTACGGTTCGTCGGCGTACGGCTCCACCCCCAGCAGGGCGCTGAACAGGGACTTCGCCCCGGCGAGGTCCTTGACGGGGTAGATGATCGTCTTGAGGCCGGCGGTCATGTCGTACTCCCTTGCCACTGCGCGGACCGACGAGATGTGTCGGTGTCGGCCGACGGATTTCGTCGGTGGTCCCACGCTAGAGCGGGGGAGCGCGGAGTGGCTTCTCCGATCCTGACCGGTCGAGCGGACGGGCCGCGCGAGCCGGCCCACACGGCACCCAGGCGCTCCCCGTGTCCCGCTAGGTCGACTCCCGCCGTACCAGCTCCGTCGGCAGGATGACCGCCGCCGGCTCCTCGCCCCCGATCTGAGCCAGCAGCACCCGGACCATTTCCGCGCTGATGCGGTCCCAGGGCTGCCGGATGGTGGTGAGTGCCGGGCGGGCCGAGAGCGCGGCGGGCGAGTCGTCGAAACCGCCGACCGCGACGTCCTCGGGAACCCGGCGCCCCGCCCGTTCGAGCGCGGTCAGCACACCCTGTGCCATCAGGTCGGACGCGACGAACACGGCGTCCATGTCGGGGGACTGGGCGAGCAGACGCTCGGCGCCCGACTCGCCGCTGAGCCGGCTGTAGTCGCCGGAGACCACGAGCCGGTCGTCGATCCCGACACCCGCCTCGGTGAGGACCTCGCGGTAGCCGGCGAGGCGCTCCACCCCGCCGGGGGTGTCGAGCGGGCCGGTGACCATGCCGATACGGCGGCGGCCCAGCGACAGCAGGTGGCGCACCATGTCCTGGGCGCCGTCCCGGTCGTCCGCCGCCACGTAACTGACCTTGGAACCGAGGCCGATCGGCTTGCCGCAGGCGACCAGTGGCACGCCCGCCTTGCGCAGTTCCTCGGCGATCGGGTCCCCGGAGTGGCTGGAGACCAGCAGGACGCCGTCGACATGGCCGGCCGTGATGTACCGCGTGATCCGCCGCCGTTCGTCCTCGGTACCGGCCAGCATCAGCAGGAGCGGCACGTCGTGCGCGGCGAGGGCCTGGGTGCAGCCCCGCAGCAGGACGTTGAAGTTGGGATCCTCGAAGAACCGCTCCTGCGGCTCGGTGAGCAGGAACCCGACCGAGTCGGACCGCCCGGTGATCAGCGAGCGGGCGTGCCGGTTGACGACGTAGCCGGTCTTGCGGATGGCCGCGTTCACCGCCTCGAGAGCGGCCGGGCTGACGTAGTGCCCGCCGTTGAGCACGCGCGAGACGGTTCCCCGTGACACTCCCGCCACCCGCGCCACATCGTGAATCGTCGGCGGTCTGCGCCGGCCCCCCGGATTGTTCATGGTCACGACCTTACGACTCCGCGCGGCGGTTCGAGGCCCCTGAGCGGGTGGACGATCCGAACGCCGGCTCCGGCGGCACGTGGTATCCGTGCACCTGCCGGAACAACCCACACCTTCTCCCGGCCGGGGTCCTGTGCGGGCCGGCCCGGGCGCGTGCCCGTCAGGCGCCTTCGCTCAGTCCGAACGCGGCTCGGCAGTGTCGCCCGAGGTCGTTTCCGCTTTCGTGTAGAGGACCTCGCGGGCCTGCTCCGAGGCGCGGATCATGCTCTCGCCGACGAAGTCGACGAAGCGGGCGATGCCCTGGAGGCGGGCCGCCGCCGGGGTGTCGGGCCCGAGGACGCGGACGCCCTGCCGTGCGGTCTCGGCGAGCTGGGCGTGGGCCCGGGCGGCGGCGATCATGCCCTGGTACCAGACGTCGTCGTCGGCGACGTAGCGCTCGCGGCGGCGTTCGTCCCGTTCCCGGCGGATGAGGCCCTGGCTTTCCAGGAACGTGATCGCCTTGGAGATGGACGCCGGGCTGACCTGGAGGTGCTGGACGAGTTCCGACGCGGTGAGGCTGCCCGCGTCGGTGGTGTAGAGGGACACGAGCACCCGGGACATCATCTTCGGCAACCCCTGTTGCATGAGGAGCGTGGTGAACGACTCCTCGTACTCGCGCACGGCCTCGGCGTCGCGTCCGTCGGCCTGCGGGGGCGCCTGACGCCCCCGGGGCGCGGTCTGCCTGCGCTGGTGGGCGCGGCGTTCGGTGGCGCGGTGGGCCAGGTCGGCGCGGTAGGCGGTGGGGCCGCCGTTCCGCATCACCTCACGCGTGATCGTCGAGGTGGGCCGGTCGAGACGTCTGGCGATCTCCGCGTAGGCGAGCCCGTCGGCCAGCCCCAGCGCGATCTGCTGGCGTTCCTGCTGGGTGAGCCTGCCTCCCGGCATCGCGATGTCCCCTCTCACGGTTCCCTGACGCTTCCCAGCATAGCGTTCACTTTCTATCCAATGCAACGAGGGGGCAAGCTGTCGTTGCATTAAAAACAGGACCGTTGCAACGAAAGTGTGGCTCTGAGCTGCTCTTATGTTGATGCGATGCAACATGCTTGTTGTGTGATCTGTGAACGCAACGTAGCGTTTCCGGTGTCAGAAACAACAAGCGCAGGAGGAGAGCACCATGCAGAAGTTCGACACCCCCACCCCGGTCTCCGCCGTCCTCGACATCCCCGCGGGGCGCGTCCAGTTCATCGCCGCCGACCGGGCCGACACCGTCGTCGAGGTCCTGCCCGCGGACGCCTCGAAGGGCCGCGACGTGAAGGCCGCGGAGCGGATCGAGGTCGCATACGGCGACGGCGTCCTGCGAATCCAGGCCCCCGCGGCGAAGAACCAGTACTTCGGCGCCTCCGGCTTCATCGAGGTCACGGTCCAGCTGCCCGCCGGTTCCCGCATCGAGGCGAAGGCGGCCAGCGCCGAGTTCCGGGCCGTCGGACGGTTCGGAGACATCGCCTTCGACGGCGCGCACGGCGCGGTCAAGATCGACGAGGCCGCGAGCGTCCGCCTCACCGCCCTCGCCGGTGACGTCTCGGTCGGACGCCTGGGCGGCCCCGCGGAGATCAGCACCCAGAAGGGCGACATCACCATCGACGAGGCCGTGCACGGCACGGTCGTGCTGCGCACCCAGATGGGCGACGTGTCGGTCCGCGCCGCCGCCGGAGTCTCCGCCTCGCTGGACGCCGGTACCAGCTACGGCCGTATCAACAACGCGCTCAGGAACACCGAGGACAGCGCCGACCTGAACATCCACGCGACCACCGCCTACGGCGACATCGACGCCCGCAGCCTCTGAAGGAGCACGCATCATGACCAACCTGGCCATCGCGGCGAACGGGCTGCGCAAGTCCTACGGCGACAAGGTCGTCCTCGACGGCATCGACCTGGCCGTCCCCGCCGGCACCGTCTTCTCGCTGCTCGGCCCGAACGGCGCCGGCAAGACCACCGCCGTGAAGATCCTCTCCACCCTGATCTCCGCCGACCCGGACAGCGGCGACATCCACATCGGCGGTCACGACCCGGCCGCCGACCCGCAGGCGGTGCGCGCCGCGATCGGCGTCACCGGGCAGTTCTCCGCCGTCGACGGCCTGATCACCGGTGAGGAGAACATGCTCCTCATGGCGGACCTGCACCACCTCTCCCGCCGTGAGGGGCGGCGGGTCGCCGCCGAGCTGCTGGAGCGGTTCGACCTGGCGGAGGTGGCGAAGAAGCCCGCCTCCACCTACTCCGGCGGCATGAAGCGCCGCCTGGACATCGCGATGACGCTGGTCGGCAGCCCGCGGATCATCTTCCTCGACGAGCCGACCACCGGCCTCGACCCGCGCGCCCGGCACGGCATGTGGCAGATCATCCGCGAGCTGGTCACGGGTGGGGTCACCGTCTTCCTCACCACCCAGTACCTGGAGGAGGCCGACGAGCTCGCCGACCGTATCGCCGTGCTCCACGGCGGCACGATCGCCGCCGAGGGCACCGCCGAGGAGTTGAAGCGGCTGGTCCCGGGCGGACATGTGCGGCTGCGCTTCACCGACCCGGCGGCATACCGGGCCGCCGCTTCCGCCCTGCGCGAGGTCACCCTCGATGACGAGGCGCTGGCGCTGCAGATCCCCAGCGGCGGCAGCCAGCGCGAACTGCGCACCGTCCTCGACCGGCTGGACGCGGCCGGCATCGAGGCGGACGAGCTGACGATGCACACCCCCGACCTCGACGACGTGTTCTTCGCCCTGACCGGCGGCGCCGGCATCCCCGCCCAGCCCAAGGAGGCTGTCCGATGAGCACCCCCCTGGCTCCCACCCGTCCGACCCGGCTCTCCCTCGCCGTACGCGACTCGTCCACGATGCTGCGACGCAACCTCCTGCACGCGAGGCGCTATCCGTCCCTCACCCTGAACCTGCTGCTGACCCCGATCATGTTGCTGCTGCTCTTCGTCTACATCTTCGGCGACACGATGAGCTCGGGCATCGGCGGCGGCACGCCCGACCGCTCCGCGTACATCGCGTACGTCGTCCCGGGCCTGCTGCTGATGACCATCGGCAGCACCGTGGTCGGAACCGCGGTCTCCGTCTCCAACGACATGACCGAGGGCATCATCGCCCGCTTCCGCACCATGGCGATCCACCGCCCTTCGGTGCTCGTCGGGCACGTCGTCGGCAGCGTGCTGCAGTCGATCACGAGCGTGGTCCTCGTGGGTGCCGTCGCCGTCGCCATCGGCTTCCGGTCAACGGACGCGACCGCCCTGGAGTGGCTGGCGGCGTTCGGGCTGCTCGTGCTCTTCGCCCTGGCACTCACCTGGATCGCCGTCGGCATGGGCCTGGTCAGCCCCAACGCCGAGGCCGCCGGCAACAACGCCATGCCGCTGATCCTGCTGCCGCTTCTGTCCAGCGCCTTCACACCGGTCGAATCCATGCCCGGCTGGTTCCAGCCGATCGCCGAGTACCAACCCTTCACGCCCGCCATCGAAACCCTGCGGGGCCTGTTGCTCGGCAGCGAGATCGGCCACAACGGGTGGCTCGCCGTCGTCTGGTGCCTGGCTCTCACGGTGCTCGGCTTTTTCTGGTCGACCTCCACGTTCAACCGCGACCCGAAGTAGCCGCCGTGACAGCGCGGAAGGACCACCTTCCGCAAACCCGTCCGCCCCAGGGTGGCGTACGCCGGCACCGCGTCGGCCTACGCCGCCTCGTCGGCGTTCCCGGCCGGACGCCGGACGCCGGACGCCGGCCACCGGCCGCCGGGCCCGGGGCTGAGCCCCACGACGCCCGACCCTCACACCTGGGGCGGGGTCGAACGCACTTTCCGCGCAAGGGAGTTCGGTACCGGACAAAAGGTGCGGAGTCGCGGACATGATGACCTCGTCTGCGGGACAGTGGGAGGACGCGGTCGAGGAGGGCTCGGACGGAGGGGACGAGATGCTGAGGACTTCCGTCAGTGCGAGGCGGCTGGACATCCTGGAGTGGCTGAAGGACCCGGTCGCACACTTCCCGCCGCAGCGGCACGGCGACCCCGTCGAGGACGGGGTCACGGCAGGTGCGGTCGCCGACAAGCTCGGCGTGCGCCGTTCGGTCGCGGTCACCCACCTCGGCCTGCTCGTGGACCTCGGCCTGCTCCGCACCAGGAAGATCCGGCGGCGCACCTATTACCGGCGCGACGAGGTACGGATAGCCGAGGTGGCGCGCATGTTCGAAAAGGGCTGGTAGGGCCGCCTGTTCGACCACCCTCGGCAGAACCGGGCGTTGAGAGAGGCCGGTGGCGCCTGGTACTCCGGAACGGCCGGTAAGGCCCGGTGAGGAAGGGGCCGCGGGGGTACACACCCGCCAGGTTCCCCCGGGCGACATGGAAGGACAGACGCGCATGGACCGTCCCACTGCTCTCGTCCCACGGCACTACATCGCGATCGGCGGGCGCGGCCCCGAGGACGTGGTCGCCGACTCCCACGGCCGGGTGATCACCGGAGTGGAGGACGGCCGCATCCTGCGGATCGACGGGCTGACCGATCCCTCCGCGACCCTCGTCGAGGTACTCGCCGAGACCGGCGGCAGGCCCTTGGGCCTCGAACTCCTCCCGGAAAACGCCCTGTTGGTGTGCGACGCCGAACGCGGCCTGCTGCGCGTCGGACTCGACGACGGCGTCGTCCGCGTCCTCGCCGACTCACTGGCGGGGGAGCGGCTGCGGTTCTGCAGCAATGTGGTCGCCCTGTCCGACGGCAGCGTCTGCTTCACCGTCTCCAGCCGCCGCTACCCCCTGGAACAGTGGATCGGCGATCTGGTCGAGCACACCGGGACGGGCCGGCTGCTGCGCCTGGCCCCCGGCAGCGACACGCCCCAAGTACTGCTGGAGGGACTCCAGTTCGCCAACGGCCTGGCGTCGAGCGGTGACGAGTCCTTCCTCGTCGTCGCCGAGACCGGCGCGTACCGGCTGACCCGCTACTGGCTCGCGGGGCCGAAGGCAGGCCGGAGCGAGCCGTTCGTCGAGGACCTCCCGGGCATGCCCGACAATCTGTGGCGCGGCGGCACCGACGGGCTGATCCGGGTCGCGCTGGCGGGCCCCCGAGTGCCCCCGCTGGACCTGCTGCATCGCGGTACGCCGACGCTCCGCCGTGCCGCCGCAAGCGTCGCGGTGCGCGCCCCCTTCCGCCCCACCGGGACGATCGGCGTCCTGGCCGTCGACGACCAGGGCAACGTGGTCCAGCACCTTGCCCGCCGTCGCTCCGGTTTCCGTATGGTCACCGCCGTCTGCGAGGCCGCCGGGCACCTCGTTCTGGGGAGCCTGCGGGAGCGGGGCGTGGCCGTGTGTGAGGCGCCCGCCCCGAAATGACCCGGATGCGTGCCCGGCGTCGATGGCGTCGATGCCGGAGAACGGGTCCCCGCCTTCCTGACGCGGCTCGACGAACTCCGCCCCGAGAGCAAGGGCGGTCCTCGACGCCCCCGAAGTTTTCATCCGGTACGTCACCCGCGGCGAGGCGGAGTCCGACAGTCCGGGCGAAACGGGCAGGGTGGGTGTCGTAAAGGGTAAGAGGTCGTTGTGAACTGGGCGCCGGCCGTCGCAAGGGCGATGGCCGGCGCTCCGCAGCGCCACCTCACCGGCCCGCGTGATGCGGTCGGGACGCGACCCGATCCTCCCCCGGGGCGCACTGGTGGTGAACCTCACCGGTTGTCTCGTTCTCGGCGCTGACCGGCGCTGACCGGCGCGGTCGCCCCGGGAGCCGCGGACTCCCGCCTTCAGCTGCTCCGGGGGCGGGCCCGGGCGGGGCCCGGATGACGTGCTCCACGTTCTCTTACGAGACACTGCGGCTGACCGGGACGGCGGCGGGCCTCTACGCTGCCGCCAACGTCGTCGACAGCGTGACGGCGGGCCTCGGTGCGGCACGGGCCGGGGTGTCGATCACCCGGGCCGTGCGGACGTGGGCGGCCGGGCGCTTGCACGCGTAGTCGAGACTGTTCACCGCACAGTCGACCAACTCCTCAGAACTGGATTCCATGAGCGTCATCAACGTCGGTCAGGCCGTGGTCCTCGGAGCCGTCGAGGGGGTGACCGAGTTCCTGCCCGTCTCCTCCACCGGCCATCTGAAGATCACCGAGGGCCTGATGAACATCCCCGTCGACAACGACGCGGTCGTGGGGTTCTCGGCCGTCATCCAGGTCGGCGCGATCGCCGCCGTGCTCGTGTACTTCTTCAAGGACATCGTGCGCATCGTCTCCGCCTGGGGCCGTGGTCTGCGGAACAAGGAGGAGCGCCACCACCACGACTACAAGTTCGCCTGGTGGGTGATCTACGCGACGATCCCGATCGTGATCGTCGGGCTGGCAGCCAAGCCGCTGATCGAAGGACCGCTCGCCTCCCTGTGGGTGGTCGCCGGCTCGTTGATCGCCGGCAGTGGTGTGATGTGGGCGGCGGACCAGATGGGACGGCACAAGCGCGGGGAGGACGACACCTCGTTCAAGGACGCGATGCTGGTCGGCAGTTCACAGATCCTCGCCCTGCTCTTCCCCGGCTTCTCGCGCTCCGGCGCCACCATGTCGACGGCTCTGATCCTCGACCTGGACCGGGTCGCGGCGACCCGCCTCTCGTTCTTCCTCGGCATCCCGGCCCTGACCGGCGCCGGCCTGTACGAACTGAAGGACGCCCTGGGTACGGGCGTCGGCGTCGCCCCCCTCGCCGTCGGCACCGCGGTCTCCTTCGTGGTCGCGTACGGCTCCATCGCCTGGCTGCTGAAGTTCGTCGCCAAGCACTCCTTCAACGCCTTCGTGATCTACCGGCTCGTCATCGGCGTGGCCCTCTTCGGGCTGCTCGCCGGGGGCGTGCTCGACAGCTGAGCGGATGGGCCCAGCGGGGTGTGAAGTCGGTTTTCAGGCTTCACGCCCCGTGAATCTTTTCTTTCAGGTGCCTTGACAGTCCGCTCCCGCCGCCCGCAGGATCACTTCCGTGAACCTGTCAGACAGCCAGACAGGTGGTGCGGTCCCGCGGCGCGTCAGCGCCATGGAAGCGGTGCTGGCCCACCTCCGCGGCGCCATCGAGCGCGGTACCTACGCCATCGGCGACAAGCTCCCCTCCGAGGCGGAGCTGTGCCGCACCCTCGAGGTCTCCCGCCCCGTGCTCCGCGAGTCACTGCGCGCCCTGCAGACCATGGGGCTGACGGTCTCCAAGACCGGCAAGGGCACCTTCGTGGTCGCCAACACCGTCGAGGACCCCACCTTCGGCGACTACGCGGCCAGCGACCTGCTGGAGGTGCGCCGCCACATCGAGATCCCGGTCGCCGGCTACGCGGCCCGGCGCCGCACCCCGGAGAACCTGGACCACCTGGCCCACCTCCTGGACCGCATGGAGCAGGAGACCGACACCACCGCGTGGGTCGCGATGGACTCGCTCTTCCACCTCGCCGTGGCCGAGGCCGCCCAGAACCCGGTCTTCCGCCGGGTCATCGAGGAGATCCGCGACGCGCTGGCCCGCCAGTCCGCGTTCCTCAACGAGCTCGGCGGCCGTCGGGAGCAGTCCAACCGCGAGCACCGCGCGATCGTCGAGGCGCTGCTCGACGGCAGCGAACACGACGCCGTCGAGGCCATGGCGCACCACCTCGACCGCGTCGAGACCACCCTCACCCACATCGTGCGCAACCCCCGGCGCACGGACACTCCCATGGAAGGCGGACCCGAGGCGTGAGCGAGCAGCACCTCCAGGAGGCAACCCGCACACCGGCCGCGCACGTCGACGCCGGGGACGAGGGCTACAGCAAGTCCCTGAAGTCCCGGCACGTCAACATGATCGCCATCGGCGGCGCCATCGGTACCGGTCTCTTCCTCGGCGCCGGCGGCCGCCTCGCCGACGCCGGCCCGTCCCTGTTCATCGCCTACGCGGTCTGCGGAGTTTTCGCCTTCCTCGTGGTGCGGGCCCTCGGCGAACTCGTCCTGTACCGCCCGTCCTCCGGCGCCTTCGTCTCGTACGCCCGGGAGTTCCTCGGCGAGAAGGGCGCGTACACCGCGGGCTGGATGTACTTCCTCAACTGGGCCACCACGGGGATCGCCGACATCACCGCGGTGGCGACCTACACCCACTACTGGGGCATGTTCTCCGACATCCCGCAGTGGGTGATCGCGCTGATCGCCCTGGCCGTGGTCCTCACGGTGAACCTGATCTCGGTGAAGATCTTCGGCGAGCTGGAGTTCTGGTTCGCCATCGTCAAGGTCAGCGCCCTGGTGATCTTCATGTGTATCGGCATCTTCCTGCTGGTCACCCAGCACCCGGTCGACGGCGCGACCCCCGGCCCGTCCCTGATCACCGACAACGGCGGCATCTTCCCCAGCGGCCTGCTGCCCATGCTGCTGATCATCCAGGGTGTCGTCTTCGCCTATGCCTCAGTCGAGCTGGTCGGTGTGACCGCGGGTGAGACCGAGAACCCCGAGCAGATCATGCCGAAGGCGATCAACTCGATCATGTGGCGCGTCGGCGTGTTCTATGTCGGCTCGGTGGTCCTGCTGTCGATGCTGCTGCCCTGGAACAAGTACACCGCCGGCGAGAGCCCCTTCGTGACCGTGCTGTCCAACGTCGGTATCCCGGCGGCGGGCGGTGTGATGAACCTCGTCGTCCTCACCGCGGCCATGTCCTCGCTCAACTCCGGGCTCTACTCCACCGGCCGCATCCTGCGCTCCATGGCCAAGTCCGGCTCCGCGCCGAGGTTCACCGGCGTCATGAGCCGCAGCCAGGTCCCGTACGGCGGCATCCTGCTCACCAGCGGCGTCTGCGTCCTCGGCGTCGGCCTCAACTTCGTCGTGCCCGCCGACGCGTTCGAGATCGTGCTGAACTTCGCCGCGATCGGCATCCTCGCCACCTGGGGCATGATCATGGTCTGTCACCTGCTCTTCTGGCAGAGGACCCAGAAGGGCGAACTCGCCCGCCCCGACTACCGCCTGCCGGGTTCCCCCTGGACCGAACTGGTGACGCTGGCCTTCCTCGCCACCGTCCTGGTCCTCATGTACGCCGACGGCGGCGCCGGACGCACCACCGTGCTGTGCCTGCCGTTGATCGCCGCCGCCCTGGTCGCCGGATGGTTCGGCATCCGCGGCCGGGCGCCACGCAGGCCGACCACCGGAGCGGACGCGTGAACTACGCGCCCTCCCACGACCACCGGAGCGGACGCGTGAAACGCGCGGCCGCCCATGACCACCAGGCAGTGATGTACAGCAGCTCCGTCGCGGACGCACCCCTCGTCCGTGAACCCCTCCACGCCCCCGTCGCCCACCTCGTACGCGGCGGTGTGATCGAGGGCATCCACTACGGCTCCGTCGTCGTCCTCGGCGCCGGCGGCGAGGTCCAGCTCCAGATCGGCGACATCGAGGCCGCCTGTCACCCGCGCTCGGCGCTCAAGCCCGTCCAGGCCGTGGCCATGGTCCGGGCCGGGCTGCCCCTCGACGGCGAGCTGCTCTCGCTCGCCGCCGCCAGCCACTCCGGCGAGGAACGCCATCTCGCCGGCACCCGGCGCATCCTGGAGCTCGCCCAGCTCACCGAGGACGACCTGCGCAACGTGCCCGACCTGCCGTTCGGCCCGGCCGTCCGGGACGACTGGGTGCGCGAGGGCCGGCTGCCCTCCCGGCTCGCCCAGAACTGCTCCGGCAAGCACGCCGCCATGCTCTACGTCAGCAGGCTCAACGGCTGGTCCCTCGACGACTACCTCGCCCCCGGGCACCCGCTCCAGCAGGCGATCGCGGAGATCGTGGAGGACCTCACCGGGCAGCGCATCGCCCAGGTGAGCGTCGACGGCTGCGGGGCGCCCCTGTTCTCCGTCTCGCTGCACGGCCTCGCCCGGGCGGCCGCCCGGATCACCACCGCCGCGCCCGGCACCCCCGAGGCACGGGTGGCGGAGGCGATGCGCGCACACGCCGAGATGGCCTCCGGAGCCGGCCGGGACGTCGCCGCGCTGATGCGGGCCGTGCCCGGGCTGCTCGCCAAGGACGGCTTCGAGGGCGTACAGGTCGCCGCGCTGCCGGACGGCCGGGCCGTCGCCGTGAAGATCGCCGACGGGGCGGACCGGGCGCGGGTCCCGGTCGCCGCGGCCGCGCTCGCCCGGGCCGGGGTCGATCCCGCCGTCCTCACCGGGTTCGCCGGGCAGCCGTTGCTCGGCGGCGGCAGGCCGGTCGGCAGCGTCCGCCCGGTCCGCGCACTGGACCCGCTCACCTCGCTGCCCACCCCCACCCACGTCTGAGAGAAGGCCCGTACCGTCATGACTGCCGCCGCCATCCGCAGCGAGCACGACCTCCTCGGCGACCGCGACGTCCCCGCCGAGGCGTACTGGGGCATCCACACCCTGCGCGCCACGGAGAACTTCCCCATCACCGGCACACCGATCTCCGCCTACCCGCATCTCGTCGACGCCCTGGCCGCCGTCAAGGAGGCCGCCGCCCTCGCCAACGAGGAACTGGGCCTGCTGGCACCGGAGAAGGCCGCCGCCATAGTCGGGGCCTGCCGCGAGGTCCGGTCGGGCGGGCTGCACGACCAGTTCGTCGTCGACGTCATCCAGGGCGGCGCCGGCACCTCGACCAACATGAACGCCAACGAGGTCATCGCCAACCGGGCGCTGGAACTGCTGGGACACGGCAGGGGGGAGTACCGGCACCTGCACCCCAACGAGGACGTCAACCTCGGCCAGTCCACGAACGACGTCTACCCGACCGCCGTCAAGATCGCGACCGTCTTCGCGGTGCGCGGTCTGCTCCAGGCGATGGCGGTGCTCCAGGACGCCTTCGCGCGCAAGGCCGTCGAGTTCCACGACGTCCTGAAGATGGGCCGCACCCAGCTCCAGGACGCGGTGCCGATGACCCTCGGCCAGGAGTTCTCCGCGTACGCCGTGATGATCGACGAGGACCGTCTGCGGCTCGCCGAGGCCGTCGCGCTGATCCACGAGATCAACCTCGGCGCGACCGCGATCGGCACCGGCCTCAACGCCCCCGCCGGATACGCCGAGTCGGCCCGCCGCCACCTCGCCGAGATCACCGGGCTGCCGCTGGTCACGGCGGCGAACCTGGTCGAAGCCACCCAGGACTGCGGGGCGTTCGTGCAGATGTCCGGCGTGCTCAAGCGGATCGCGGTCAAGCTCTCCAAGAGCTGCAACGACCTGCGGCTGCTCTCGTCCGGGCCGCGCGCGGGACTCGGCGAGATCAACCTGCCGCCGGTGCAGGCCGGTTCGTCCATCATGCCCGGCAAGGTCAACCCGGTGATACCCGAGGTCGTCAACCAGGTCGCCTTCGAGGTGATCGGCAACGACGTCACCATCACCATGGCCGCCGAGGCCGGACAGCTCCAGCTCAACGCCTTCGAACCGATCATCCTGCACTCCCTGTCGGAGAGCATCACTCATCTGCGCGCCGCCTGCCTCACCCTCGCCGAGCGCTGCGTGGACGGGATCACCGCCAACACCGAGGTGTTGCGCCGGACCGTGGAGAACTCCATCGGCCTGGTCACCGCGCTCAACCCGCACATCGGGTACACGGCCGCCACCGACATCGCCAAGGAGGCCCTCGCCACCGGCCGGGGCGTGGCCGAACTCGTCCTGGAAAAGGGCCTGTTGCCAGCCGAGAAGCTGGCCGCCCTGCTGCGGCCGGAGATCCTGGCGGGCAGCGGCCCGGCAGCCCTCGTCTGATCGGCGGGGGCGCAGGCACCGGCCCGGAGGCACAATAGTGATCATGACCTCGTCCATGACCTTCCAGCCGGTCCTGGAGCGCATCGCCGGCGAGATCGAGCGGACCCCCGGCCGCGGCCGGCCCGCCGACTACATCCCGGCGCTCGCGGCCTGCGACCCGCGCCGCTTCGGCATGGCCGTCGCCGAGCTGGACGGCACGGTGTACGGCGTGGGGGACTGGCGACAGCCGTTCTCCACGCAGTCCCTAACGAAGGTCTTCACCCTCGCGCTCGACCTGGCCCGCGAGGGCGACGAACTCTGGGAACACGTCGGCCGCGAGCCCTCCGGCAACCCCTTCAACTCCCTGGTCCAGCTGGAGTACGAGAGCGGCATCCCGCGCAACCCGTTCATCAACGCGGGCGCGCTGGTGGTCACCGACCGCCTGCAGACCCGGACCGGGGACGCGGCCGGTGAACTGCTGTCCTTCCTGCGGACGGAGAGCGGCAACCCGGGCCTGGACTTCGACATGGAGGTCGCCGCCTCCGAGTCCGCGCACGGCGACCGCAACGCCGCCCTCGCCCACTTCATGGCCTCCTACGGCAACATCGACAACCCGGTGCCGACGCTCCTGGACCAGTACTTCCGCCAGTGCTCCGTCACCGCCTCCTGCGCCGACCTCGCCCTGGCCACCACCTTCCTGGCCCGGCACGGAGTCCGCGCCGACGGCACCCGGCTGCTCACCCGCAGCCAGGCCAAGCAGGTCAACGCGGTCATGCTGACCTGCGGGACGTACGACGCGGCGGGCGAGTTCGCCTACCGGGTGGGCCTGCCCGGCAAGAGCGGTGTCGGCGGCGGCATCATCGCGGTCGTACCGGGCCGCTGCACGCTGTGCGTGTGGGGTCCGGGACTGGACGAGCGCGGAAACTCGGTGGCGGGCATGGCGGCCCTGGACCGCTTCACGACCCTGACGGGACTGTCCGTCTTCTGACGCACCGGATCCGCGGTGGCCGCCCGGTCCCGGCCGGACTGTCCCGCCCGCGACCGGACCGCGCGAAGCACGCACCGGACAGGCGCAGGCCCCCGCCCGAAAGGCCCCGCGCCAGTGGGCGGTGAGACAGCGGGCGCCCTGCCGGTCGGGGAACTCCTCGCCGTCCGTCCTCCGCGCGCCGCACCCGGCCCGGCCGGCGTGTACGTCGGAGTCGTCCCGCCGACACCGAGGGCGGCTCCGGGGTCACCGGGGCCGCCCTTGTCGTACCCGTCGGCGAAGCGGCCCGGCCAGGGCTACGTCGACGTGTACGTGCACCCCGAGCGCACCCGGCGCGGGGCCGGCTCGCTGCTGGCCCGCCGAGGAGTACCTGGCCGGCCTGGCCAGGTTGCGCACGAACAGCTCCCGCCCGTCGTCTCCGGGCGCCGCCGGCCGGTCAGCCCCGGGCGGCCCGGCCCGGCACCCACCGCAACACCAGCGCCACGGCGCCCGCGCCCAAAGCCGCGGCGCCCGCGATCGCGCCCGTCTCCGGCCAGCCGGGCGCCCCGGACGCCTCCCCGTCCGGGTCCAGTGCGACGGCCACGGGCAGCACCGCCGGCCGCGGGCCGGCCCGCAGCGCGTCCAGCGAGCCCACCGGATCGACCCGCCCGGCCGCACCGAACCCCCAGTCGAGCAGCGCCCGCGTCTCCTCGTACACGGTGAACCCGCCGCCGGCCTGAGGGTTCATCACCGTCACGACCAGGGTGCGGCCGCCGCGGTGGGCCGCGGCCACGAGGGTGTTGCCGGCGTTGCTGGTGTAGCCGTTCTTGACGCCGATCAGACCGGGGTACGGCTCGACACCGTCGGCGCCGGTCAGCAGCCGGTTGGTGTTCCGGATCCCGTACGGCCGGTCGCCGGTGCCCGGGAACATGGCCTCGGCAGTGGCGCAGTACCGCGCGAAGTCCGCGTCGCGCAGTCCGGCCCGCCCGAAGACGGCGAGGTCGTACGCCGACGACACCTGACCGGGCGTGTCGTATCCGTCGGGCGAACGCACCTGCGTGTCGCGGGCCCCCAGCGCGCGGGCCTTGGCCTGCATACGGACGGCCGCGTTCCGCCAGCCGCCGGTGAGCGCGGCCAGGACGTGCACGGCGTCGTTGCCGGAGTTGAGGAAGACCCCGCGCCACAGGTCGGCGATCTGGTACGTACGGCCCTCGGCCACCCCGACCAGGCTGCTGCCGGGGCCGATGCCCGCGAGCTCCGCCTCGGTGACCTCGTGCCGGATGCCGCTGGGCAGGGCCGGCAGGACGGTGAGGGCGAACAGCGTCTTGAGGGTGCTTGCCGGCGGCAGTCTGCGGTGTGCGTCGTGCGCGGCGAGCACCTCGCCGGTGCGGGCGTCGGCCACCAGCCAGGACAGCGCGGAGACGGCCGGAATCCGGGGTGCCCCGGCGCGGGGCCGGACCTGTGTGCCGGAACGGTAGAGCAGCGCGGGCTGCGGGGCCGCTGCCCGCACCCCGCCGGGCCCGCCGGGGTCGGTTCCGGTGCGGGCGACCGCCGCGGCGGGGGCGAGTGCGAGCAGGCCCGCCACACAGATCGCGCAGGCCGACACAGCCGTCCGGGAAGGAAATCCGATAGTCATACCGCAAATGTAGGAACGCACACCCCGCCGAGGGCGGTGCCAGGGCCGGGCGGGGCCCGCGAGCACCCGGATGCCGCACGTGGGGCTGGGGTGGTCGGCGGAAACGGGACGCGGAGGTCCGTATGTCGAGGGACCGGACGTCCGGCGGGCAGGCGCCGAATGCCGGCGGGCGGGCGCCAGGTGCAGGGGCGCGGCGTCGGGTCCGGTGCGCGCCGGGTGTCAGCCGACGGGCAGCGTCGGCTGGATCCGGCGCAGGAACGTGGCGTTGTCCGGCGTCTCGCGCATCCGGTCCAGCAGGGTTTCCAGGTTGGTCTGGCCGTCCCGGGTCTGCAGCACCCGGCGCAGTCCGCGCACGGCGGTCAACTCGGTCTGCTGCAGGAGGAGTTCCTCGCGACGGGTGCCGGACGGGTTGATGTCGACGGCGGGGAAGACGCGGCGGGAGGCGAGTTCGCGGCTGAGGCGGAGCTCCATGTTGCCGGTGCTCTTGAGCTCCTCGAAGTAGAAGTCGTCGGCGCGGGAGCCCGTTTCCACCAGGGCGGTGGCGAGGATGGTGAGGGAGCCGCCCTCCTCGGCCAGGCGGGCGGCGCCGAAGAACCGCTTGGGTCCGTGCAGCGCGGCCGCGTCGACACCGCCGGACAGGGTACGGCCGCTCGATGCGCCCGCGTTGTTGTGGGCCCGGCACAGCCGGGTGAGGGAGTCGAGGAGGATCACGACGTCCTCGCCCGCCTCGACGAGCCGCTTGGCCCGCTCGATGACGAGTTCGGCCAGCGCGATGTGCTGCCTGGGCGCCCGGTCGAAGGTGGAGGCGTACACCTCGCCCCGTACGGAGCGCCGCATCTCGGTGACTTCCTCGGGGCGCTCGTCGAGCAGCACCACCATCAGCCGGCATTCGGGGTGGTTGCCCGCGACGGCGGCCGCGATCTGCTGGAGCAGGACGGTCTTGCCGGTCTTGGGCGGGGCCACGATGAGACCGCGCTGCCCCTTGCCGACGGGCGCGATCAGGTCGGCGACCCGGCCGGTCAGGCCGGCCCCCGGGTGTTCGAGCCGGATCCGCTCGCGCGGGTGCAGCGGGGTGAGGTCGCCGAAGTGGCGGCGGTCGCGCGACTCTTCGGGAGTACGGCCGTTGACCCGGGCGACCTCGGTCAGGGCGCGCTGGGTGCCGCGTACGCCGTCGACGAGGTCTCCCTTGCGCAGGCCGTACCGGCGGATGAGCGCGGGGGGAACCTGCAGAT
Organism: Streptomyces sp. NBC_00289; assembly: GCF_041435115.1. Taxonomy (NCBI): domain Bacteria; kingdom Bacillati; phylum Actinomycetota; class Actinomycetes; order Kitasatosporales; family Streptomycetaceae; genus Streptomyces; species Streptomyces sp. NBC_00289. The sequence goes on from NZ_CP108046.1 coordinate 8,881,765, forward strand.
CGGTGGGCAGTGGCGTCAGGTGCGCGGAGCGCAGGTGCCCCTTCCCGTTCGCGTCGATGTCGAGGACGCCGGTCGCGACCCGGGCGGGGAGCTGTTGCTGGGCGGGAGGGTGCTGGAGTGTGGTGGTCATGGTGGTCGTGTCCTTTCACGGACGGAAGGCATGAGACATGCGAGGGGGAGGGGAGGGCCGCGAAGGGAGGGCGCACGGCGCACCTCGGCGGCGGGAACGGCACCGGACCCCGGCCACGGCAGAGCTGAGCCGCTGGTGAGGTGGTGCGGGAAAGCCGTCGCACCGGCCGGAGACGGCTGGTGTATCGGCGGAACTGAGGAGGAACTGGCACCGGCGCCCGAAATCAGGGGCGTGCACGAGTGCTGTCGGCACTGTACCACGTAGGTCGGTTCCGCTGGCGTCAACGCGCTGGGGCCCTCGCTTATTCCATATGGTCCCCGTCCCCGTCCCCGTCCGCCCTCCGCCGTCCACCGTCCCCTGTCCGCCCTCCGCCGTCCCCCGTCCGCCGCGGAGGGCTTCGCCGAGGTGGTGCGCCCGGCGCTGCGAAGGGGCAGAATCGTCGCTCCGTACGGCGTCAACCAGCTTGCAGGGAGACCTCGTTGGACACCTCGCCCGTCGCGCCGCACCGCCTGGACCCCGCCGGCGGCTGCCCGCACGCCGACAACGCCCGGCTGCTCGCCGGGGCCGCCGTGGCCCGGGTCGTCCTGCCCGGTGACGTCGAGGGGATGGCCGTGCTCGGCCACGACGCGCTCAGGGAGTTCCTGGCGCACCCCGAAGTCGCCAAGAACGCCCGGCACTTCACGGCATTGTGTGAGGGGCGGATCGCCCCGGGCTGGCCGCTGCTCACCTTCGCCACCGTGCACGGCATGACCACCGCCGACGGCGACGACCACCGGCGGCTGCGGTCGCTGGTGAGCCGGGCGTTCACCGCCCGCCGGGTGGAGGAACTACGGCCGCGTGTCGAGGAGTTGACCGCCCGGCTGTTGGACGACCTGGACCGGGTGGCCGAGGCGGGCGGTGGCGTCGCCGACCTGCGACGGCACTTCGCGCTGCCGTTGCCCATGGGCGTCATCTGTGAACTGCTCGGCGTCGACTCGGAGTACCGGGAGCGGCTGCACCAGCTGTCCAACCAGGTCGTGGCCACCGACATCGCGCCGCCGGACGCCGTCGCCGCCAACCGGGAACTCGTCGCCGTCCTCGCGGGCATCGCGGCCGCCAAGACCGAGCGGCCCGGTGGCGACCTCACCAGCGCGCTCATCGCCGCCCGCGACGAGGACGGCGACCGGCTCAGCCAGGAGGAGCTGATCGGCACCCTGGTGCTGATGATCATCGCCGGGCACGAGACCACGCTCAACCTGATCACCAACGCCGTACGGGCCCTGTGCGGGCACCGTGACCAGCTCGACCTCGTGCTGGCGGGCGGGGCGAGCTGGACGGACGTCGTCGAGGAGACGCTGCGCTGGGACGCGCCCGTCAGCTACTTCCCGTTCCGGTACCCGGTGCGGGACCTGGCCGTCGGCGGGACGGTCATACCCCAGGGCACGCCCGTCCTCGCCGGGTACTCCGCCGCCGGACGGGATCCGGCCGTGCACGGGCCGGACGCCGACCGGTTCGACGTCACCCGTCCGGGGCGGGAGGGAGCCGTACGGCATCTCTCACTCGGGCACGGCGCCCACTACTGCCTGGGCGCGCCGCTGGCCCGGCTGGAGGCCGGCCTCGCCCTGGAGCGGCTGTTCGCCCGTTTCCCCGGCCTCGACCTCGCCGTCCCCGAAAGCGAGCTCTCCCGTCACTCCAGCTTCGTGGGCAACAGCGTACGAGCGCTTCCGGTGCGCCTCGGCCGCTGAGCCAGGTGAACGCCGTGATGACCGGGAACCGCCGTGACGACCGGCGAGCCGGCGGGACGCGCCGCGCGCGTTCAGCCGAGCCCGGCCCGCGCCTCCTCGGCGATCTGCTCGAAGCGCGCGCCCATGGCCGCCGCCAGCGCCTGCGCGCCCGACAGCGGACGGACCATGACCATGAGCTCGTCGATCAGACCGTCCTCGTCGAGGTGGATGAAGTCGCAGCCGGTGAGCTCACGGCCGTCGACCCGGGCGGTGAAGACCAGCGCGTGGTCACGGCCGTCCGCGCCGTCGAGTTCGCGGACGTAGCGGAAGTCCTCGAAGACCTGTGCCACCGCGCGCAGGATCGCCGCGGTGATGGCCTTTCCGGTGTACGGCTTGAAGACCACCGGGCTGGTGAAGACGACGTCCGGCGCCAGCAGCGCCTCGGCGGCGTCGAGGTCCTGTGCCTCGACCGCCTCGCGGAATGCACGCATCGACATCTCTCCAGTCCGTCCAGTTTGTCTGGTCAAATAGTTGAGTAGGTGCGGATTAGATTAGTCATCTGCTGTTAGCGTGTCCACATGTCGTTGAAGTACGCGGTCCTGGCCGCCCTGCTGGAGGGCGAGGCCTCGGGCTACGAGCTGTCCAAGGTGTTCGACGTGTCGCTCGCGAACTTCTGGCCGGCCACACCGCAGCAGCTCTACCGCGAGCTGGAACGTCTCGCGCAGGACGGCCTGATCGAGGCGCGCGTGGTGCAGCAGGAACGCCGCCCCAACAAGCGGATGTTCACGCTCACCGAGGCCGGCCGCGGTGAACTCGGCGCGTTCGCGGCCGAGCCGACCCGTCGGCCCACCGCGATCCGCGACGAACTCCTGATCAAGATCCAGGCCATGGACGGCTCGGACCCGGCGGGGACCCGCGCCCTCGTCGAGGAACGCATGACGTGGGCGCGCGGAAAGCTCACCCGCTACGAACGGGTACGCGAACGGCTCCTCGGCGGGTGTACGGAGGAGGAGTATCTGCGAGCCGCCGACCGGGTCGGCCCGTACCTCACCCTCATGGCGGGGATCTCGTTCGAGGAGCAGAACCTGCTCTGGTGCGAGCGCGTTCTCGCGGTCCTCGGGCGCCGGGTTCCTCTAGGCTGACGCGGATGTTCAGCCCCGAAGGCCCCGGTCTGCGCGAACTCGCCGTGCAGGCGCTCTCGTCCGTCGAACGCGGCTACGACCTGCTCGCGCCGAAATTCGACCACACCCCCTTCCGTACGCCGGACTCGGTGCTCGACGCCGTCGCCTCGGCCCTTGGGCGGACCGGCCCCTTCGACGACGGGCTCGACCTGTGCTGCGGCACCGGCGCGGGAGTCGGTGTGCTGGCACGGGTGTGCCGCCGCAGTGTCACCGGGGTCGACTTCAGCGCCGGCATGCTCGCCGTCGCGCGGGAACGCCCGCCCGCTCCGGGGCCGCCGATCTCCTGGGTGCGCGCTGACGCCCGCGCCCTCCCGTTCGGTCCCGGCTTCGACCTCGTGGTCAGCTTCGGGGCGTTCGGACACTTCCTGCCGGGGGAGTTGCCGGTGCTGTTCAGGCAGGCCCGTTCCGTTCTGCGGCCGGGCGGCTGCCTGGCCTTTCCCGTCGTCGCCCCGCCCCGCCCGGGATCCCGCGCCTACTGGATGCTGCTGGCCTTCGACGGGGTGATGCGGCTGCGCAACGCCGTGTGGCGGCCGCCGTTCGTCATGTACTACCGCGCCTACCGGTTCGGTGACCTGCGACGGGAGTTGGAGCGCGCCGGGTTCCTGGTCGAGCTCCAGGCCCTGTCCGACTTCGGGCGGCGGCGCGACGGCAGTCCCCGGGTGCGGATGGTCGTGGCCCGGCGGCCGGACTAGTCCGTACGGCCCACCGCCGCCGTCCGCTCCCCGCGCGGCGGCGACCGGGGCGGACGTGACGGCGGTGCGGTCGTCGGAGCCCGCGCCCGCGCCCGCGTCTGCGCTGTCGGGCGGAGAGTCGGCCGGCGGCCCCAACGCCGCCGGCCCCGGACGCCTTCGGAGCCGGCCGGCCGGGCGCCGACTCCGGACGCCGGCGGTCGGCTCCGCGTCGTCAGCCCGCCGACGGGAGGGTGAACTCGTAGACGAGAGCGTCCTGTTCGGCGTCCACGACGAGGTCGGTGATCTCCAGGGGGCGGGCGTACTGGTCGTGGACGCGCCGGGTGACCCGTACCGAGGGTGCGTCGGGAAGCGGAGTGATGGAGTCCCGGTGGTGCAGGGTGAGGCCCGCCCGGCGCATCCAGTCGTAGGTCCGCCGCAGCTGTGCCGAGGCGGCTCCGTCGGCGCGGTCGCGGTACCGGGCCAGTTCCTCCACCTCGGCGAGGGCCACGGCGGAGAAGGACGTCACGGCGCTGCGCCGGCCCCGTCCGTCGGCGCCGGCGGACTCGTAGCGGTGTACCAGGGTGGGCCGGTGCGGAGCCAGCCCCAGCGCCTCGGCGTGCGCGGGCGGCGGCGTTTCCCAGGTGACGGTCGTCCGGTCGGCGGCGCCGGGCTCCGCGTCCCGCGCGCCCACCGGAAAGGTCAGGGAGGAGTGGTTCTCCAGTGGCAGGCCCGGCAGAGTGGCGTAGCTGCCCCGTCGGTCGGTAGCGACGAGACCGTCGCGGCGCAGCACCTCCAGCGCCTGCCGAACGGTCTCCCTGCTGACCCCGAAGTGCTCGGCCAACTGCCGCTCACCCGGCAGCCGTTCGCCGGGCGGGACGGTCTTGTCGCGCAGTTCGCCGAGCAACTCCACGGCGATCCGCCAGTACAGCGGCTGTTCTTCGGTGGACGGGTGGTCGGTGCGGGCCATGCCGCGCCTCCTGTTGGTGACATGCCGTAGCCGTGCGGGCTCATTGCGCCACCAGATCTAGCATTGGTCTAAACCAGCAGGGAAGGGCGGCCCGGCAGTTCGGCCGAAACCGGCCCGCCCCGGCCGGCCGTCAGAGCGCGCTGTACAGGGCGTCGATCAGCGCCGTCTTTCGCGGGTCGTCGGCGATATGAGGCCCCATACGGTTCATCACGTACCCGAGGGAGACCCCCGCCTCCGGGTCGGCCAGTCCGCAGGAGCCGCCGAAGCCGTCATGTCCGAAAGCCCGCGGGTTCGGCCCGTACGAGCCGTTCGGCCCGCTGAGCCACAGGCCGAGGCCGATCTCGGTGTCGTGCGCGAGACCGGCGCCCAGGACCAGGTCACGGCAGCGGCCCTGTCCTTCGCGTGCCCGCTCGGCCGCCTCGGCGGAAAGGACGCGGTGGCCGTCGTAGGCGCCCCGGCCGGCGAAGATCCCGTACAGCGCCGCCACGGCCCGCGCGGTGCCGTGCCCGTTCGCGGCGGGGATCTCGGCGGCCCGCCACGCGGCCGAGTTGGCCTCGGTCGCGCCCACCAGCGGGTTGGCCAGCGCGGCGAGGGCGGCGGGCGTCAACTGGCTGAAGACCGCGGCCTGTTCGCTGCTCGACGCGGTCGGCGGATGCACCAGCTCGGCGGCCCGGCCGGCCTCCATCTCCGGCAGCCCGATGGTGAAGTCGATCCCCAGCGGTCCGGTCGCCTCCCGTTCCAGGAAGGCGCCGGGCAGCAGCCCCGAGACGCGCCGCACGACCTCGCCGACCAGGAAGCCGTACGTCATCGCGTGGTACCCGGACCGGGTTCCCGGCTCCCACCAGGGCTCCATCGCCGCCAGCCGCCGCGTGGTCAGCTCCCAGTCGTAGAGGTCGGCGAGCGAGTGCGGCTCGCGCGGACCGCACAGCCCGGACCGGTGCGACAGCAGATGTCGTACGAGAACCTTCTCCTTGCCGGCCGCGGCGAACTCGGGCCAGTACGCGGCCACCGGAGCGTCGAAGTCCAGCAGCCCCCGGTCGGCGAGGATGTGCGCGCACAGCGCGACCGGCCCTTTCGACGTCGACCACACGTTGACCAGCGTGTCCCGCTCCCCGGGGCGGGTGCGGGCCGCGTCGGCCCAGCCGCCCCACAGGTCCACCACGGTCTCGCCGTCGACCGTGACGGTGACCGCGGCGCCCAGCTCGCCGCGTGCGCGGAAGTTCTCCCCGAACGCCGTGCGCACCGCCGCGAAACGTGTGTCGCAGTGACCGTGAACGTCTGCCTCGTGCTCGGACATGGGCCCTCCGTCGTCCGCCGGAAACCCGGGCCGCGACGCTGCGGCCCGAACCCCCCGAACGTACCGACTGGTCGGACTGGGCGGAAGGCCGCCCCCGCGCATCCGGACGGGTCGCCCCTCAGGCGTGTGACCGAAGCCAGCTCACCTTGGCCGCCTCCTGGTACGGGCCGCCGCCCTCATGGTCGTTGAAGTCGTACACCTCGATCGCCTTGTCCTCGTGTGCCCAGGCGTTGAAGGCCGCGAAGACGGTCGAGGGCGGGCAGGTCTGGTCCTCCAGGGCCGCCGAGAACAGGGCCGGTGCCCGGCCACGGGCGGCGAAGTGCACACCGTCGAAGTAGGAGAGGGTGCGCAGGGCGTCCTCACCGCGGCCTCGATGCGTCTTGAGGTAGAGGCCGATCTCCCGGTACGGGTGACGGTCGGTGATGGTCGCGGCGCGCGGGTAGTCGCACAGGAACGGCACGTCCGGTGCGACCGCCGTCAGGTCCGGAACCAGTCCGCCCACGGCGATCGTGATGCCGCCGCCCTGGCTGGCGCCGACGGCCACCGTGCGGCCCGGATCGGCCAGCGGGTGCGAACGGGCCGCCTCCACCGCCCGGACGCCGTCCGTGAACACCCGGCGGTAGTAGTAGTTCTCGGGTGCGTCGATGCCCCGGGTCATGAAACCTGGGTAGGCCGGCGCGCCGCCCACCGGGTCGCCGGTCCCACCACCGCCGCCCCAGGCACTGCCCTGGCCGCGGGTGTCCATCACGAAGTGCGCCCGGCCCGTGGACGCCCACAGCAGATGCTCGTGCGGCAGGCCGCGACCGCCGCCGTAGCCCACGAACTCCACGACCACCGGGAGCGGCGACGACACCTCGGCGGGCAGGGTGAACCAGCCCTTCACCGGGTGACCGCCGAACCCGGCGAACGTCACGTCGTACACCTTCACCGTGGTCAGACCCGTGTCGACGAGTTCGAAACGGGCGTCCAGGTCGTGCTCGCGGGTCTCCTCGAGGGTCTTGGCCCAGAACGCGTCGAAGTCCTCGGGCTCGGCGGACGCGCTGCGGTACTCGCGGAGTTCCTCGATCGGAAGGTCGAACAGGGCCATGTAGGACCGCCTTTGTGGAAAGTGAGTGCGGATGATCACACCGTACGGGTGAGGTCGGACGACTCGCCAGGTCCCCTGCGCCGTGCGCATCCACGACGACACCATGACGTCTGCCGCCGAAGCGCCGGTCGAGGTGGTGGAACCGCTGGTCAGGGACGCCGAATCGGTCGTCGTGGACGAGCGGCGGGAGGTTCCGGGCGGCTGGGTGGCAATCACGGGTGGTCGGGTCACCGCCGTCGGCTCCGCCGGGACCCAAGCCGGGGGCCGCGGCGACCGTCTCCGCCCGCCGGACGACAGGCCACGCCGGGCACCACCGGGGGCGAGGCCTGGGTCGGGGCGGCCTACGATCGTCCCGGCCCGGATCCTCGTCGACCGCGCCGAGCCCGCCCTGCCCGCACGGGCGGACGCGCTCCGGACCCACGGGGGCATCGCCCGTACGCGGAGCACCGCCCCCGCCGCATCCGGTGGGTGAACCGGTGTCCCGGCGGCGCCCGGTCAGGCGCGGCGGCGGGTCCACTGGGGCTCGGTGAGTGCCCAGTCACGCTCCCACTCGGCCATCCGGTGCCGGGTGGCCGTGGTGCGGACGAGGGACTGTCCGACCAGGACGACGGCGACCGCGCCGCCCGTGGCACACGCGGCCATCGCGAGGGTGTGCTGCCAGACCGCGCTCTCGCCGGGCGGCGGGGCCACACTCCGGCCCCGGGAGTCGAACCACACGTCGACCACATCGCCGTGGTGGCTGCCCGCCGGGACACGTGCCGTCACCGTACGCACCCCCGTGCCGGCCTCGGTCCAGCGGACCTTCACCCGGTACGAGTGCTCACGGCCGCCCACCGAGGGCAACGTGTCCGGGGTCCTGCCGACCACCTCGGCCCGCACCCGATGACGCTCGGCGCGCTCCGTGGCGACGACGGCGCGCGCCTCGTCGTGGGCCCACCATCCCGCGACCGCTCCGGCCAGGGGGGCGGCCACCAGCAGCAGCACGACGACGACCAGCATCGTCCACGCCTCTACGGCGTCCGACCGGCGCCGCAACGGATTGCGCCGCCAGCGCCAACCGCGCAACCGGGTTCGCATGTCGACCTCCGCACCACGCACAGCTGCGAGTGCTCATCCGGATCCAGTATCCGTCCGCTGCCGCCGTTCACCAACTGCTCCCGCACGGAGCGCCGGACGACTGGTCGCGGTCGCCGGTTCCCGGTGCCCAGCCGCGGGGCGGTGAAACGCCGGGGAGAGCGCGAGGCGGGCGCGGGGCGGACGGGGCGCGGACGTGCGGGGGCGTGCGGGACAGGAGGGTCGGAGGGGGCTCGGGGGAGGGCAATGCGGGAGTGAGTGCGGGGGATGGGGAGGCGGGCGCCGAGCGGTCCGGTGGGGGGGGGTGCGGGTCGGGTCGGCGGGTCTGCGGGTCTCCGGGTCGGCGGGTCGGGAGGCCGACAGGGGCGACCGTTGCGGCAGCGGCAGCGGCAGCGGCAGCGGCAGCGGCAGTGGCAGTGGCAGCGGCAGTGGGTGGGGCCTGCCGGTGGTTGCGACGGTGCGTGGGGGCCGCCGACGGTCGTCGCGGTGCCCGGCGGTGCCGCACGCGCCGAGGGCCGGCCGACAGTCGTGGCGGTGCCCGGCGGTGCCCGGGTCGCACGGCGTGGACGCGGAGCCCCCCGCCGCCGGCCGGCCTCACCGGGTGGCGGCCGGCGCCTGCGTCAGCCGAAGCGTTCGATGCGGATGCGGTCCACGGGCTGTCCTGCCTCGAGCAGCAGCCGCGACGCGTGTTCCGCGAAGGCGTTGGAGCCGCACACATAGGCCTCCCATCCACCAGGAGGCTGCTCGGCCAGGAGCGGCGCCACATGTGCGGCGGCCACACGTCCCACGGGCACACCCTCGGGCGCGCTCCGCGTGAACACCGGGGTCGTCTCCGCGCCCAACTCCCGCGCGTAGATGAGCTCCTGGGGGCTGCGTGCCGACACCAGCAGACGCAGCGGCACCCGAAGGTCACGCGCCCGGTGGTGACGCACCATCGACATCAGCGGTACGACGCCGGAACCGGCGCCGATCAGCAGCGCGGGCCGGTCGCCGGGCCAGGCGAAGAAGCCGCTCAGCGGGCCGCGCACCTCGACCTCGTCCCCTGGCTTGGCCACGCCGTGGAACCAGCCCGAGACCTCGCCGCCCTCGACGTGGTCGAGGGTGAGTTCGATGTGGCCCGAGTCGTCGGGCGCGGAAGCGATCGAGTAGTGGCGCTGGGCCACATAGCCGTCGTCCGCGGTGAGCCGCAGCATCAGGTGCTGGCCCGGCAGGTGCCCGGCCCAGGCGGGCACCGAGAACCGGAAGGTCGCGGCGAGCGGGGTCTCACGGCGGATCTCGGTGAGCGTCGCGGTCTGCCACAGCGCGGCGGCGCGGCCGCTCACGGCGATGCGCCCGGGCACGGCGAACCGTGTCGTGGGAGTGAAAGCGGGGCGAGGGAAGATCTCAGTCACCGGAGTACCGCTGCTCCTGCCAGGGGTTGCCGCGCGCGTGGTAGCCGTTCTGCTCCCAGAACCCCGGCTCGTCGTGGTCCAGGATCCGCAGTCCCGCGATCCACTTGGCGCTCTTCCAGAAGTACAGGTGCGGCACCAGCAGCCGCGCCGGCCCGCCGTGCTCGGGTGCCAGGGGCTTCCCGTCGTACTCCCAGGCGATCCAGGCACGCCCGCCGGTCAGATCGGCGAGCGGAAGGTTCGTGGTGTAGCCGGTGTGCGAGTAGGCGACGGCATGGGTGGCGGACCCATGGGGCCGCACCACATCCAGAAACGTGTCCAGCGAGACGCCCCCGAACCGCACCCCGAACTTCGACCAGCTCGTCACGCAGTGGATGTCACCCTCGTACGCCGAGGCCGCCAGCTCGTGCGCCTGCGCCCAGTCCCACGTTCGGGGCTTCTCCACCAGACCGTCGACCCGGAAGCTCCAGTCGGCGGGCGTCAGGTCGGGGGTGACCTCCGCGGACAGGACGGGCCACTCGTCGCCCGCGTCGTACTGGCCGGGTGGCAGGCCGGGGTTGTGGACGCGGGGGCGTCCGGTGAAGCCTCGGGTGACGTGCATGCGGGTGGTGCCTCCAGATTGCCTACCCGGCCAACGGTACGTGCCTCGCGGCCGGCGCCGGACGTGGGGGCGACCCCCGATCATTAAGGCGGTATGAACTCTCCGGCGCCCCGGGAATAGCGGCCCGCCCGTCCTCCTTGCCGACAGGTGCCGCATCCGGTGGCGCCCGCGACGGGCGCCCCGGCGACCGCGAAGGAGAGTGGACACACATGCCCAAGGCGTACGTCTTCACGCGCTACGGGGGCCCGGAGACCGAGGCGCTCGTCGAGGTGGACCGGCCCGTTCCCGGACCCGGTCAGGTCCTGGTCGCGGTCCGGGCCGCGGGAGTCAATCCCGTCGACTGGAAGCAGCGCACGGGCTACCGCCGTCCCGGCGAGAGCGGCTCCTACGCCTTCCCCGCCGTCTTCGGCAACGAGGTCTCCGGTGTCGTGGAGGAACTCGGCGAGGAGGTCCGGGACCTCGCCGTCGGGGACGAGGTCTTCGGCCGTCCGGTCGAGGGCGGGTACTCCGAGTACGCCCTGCTCTCGGTCGACCTGATCGCGCGCAAGCCGGCGGCCCTGTCCTTCGCCGACGCGGCGACCCTGCCCGTCGCCGCCGCGACCGCGCTCGACGGCATCGTCCAGCTCGGGCTGCCCTCCGGTGCGACCGTGCTCGTCACCGGGGCGGGCGGTGGGGTCGGCGTGGCGGTCGTACAGATCGCCCGGGCCCGCGGTCTGCGTGTCGTGGGACTCGCGAGTGAGGGCAAGAAGGACCTCGTCGAGTCGTTCGGCGCCGTGCACGTCCCGGCCGGACCCGGCTGGACGGAGCGCGTGCGGGCGGCCGCGCCGGAGGGCGTCGACGGCGTGTACGACCTGGTGGGCGCCGACGTGCTCACCGAGGCTGCCACGCTGCCCGCCGACCCGGCGAAGGTGGTCACGGCGGGCGCCCCGGCCGAGGACGTGGAGAAACTGGGCGGTGCGCGCGTCACCCGGTTCCGTACCTCCGACCGCCTGGAGGCGGTGGCGGACCTCGTCGTGAAGGGCGAGCTGGACCCCCACGTCACCCGGACCTTCCCGCTCGACCGCGCCGGAGAAGCACTGCGCGCGGTGGAGGAAGGCCACGCCCGCGGCAAGATCGTGATCGAGGTCGCCCGATGAGCTCTGTGAACGGCGCCGCGCACGTCCTCGACAACCCCGCCCTCGCCTCCCTGACCGGCCCGCACGCCCACTTCGCCGAACGGCGCGGGCGCGTCCTGCGCTACCCCGTCGACGTCTCGCCCTGGCTGGCGCTGCCCGACGACCCCGGCCCCGACGACTGGGCCGACCTCGCGGCGCTCGCGGGTCCCGGCGGCGAGGTGCCGCTGCCCGGCTTCCGGGGACGAGTTCCGGACGGCTGGGAGATCACCTTCCGGGTCGAGGGCGTGCAGCTGGTCGACGACGGACTGGCGGCCGCCCCGGACCCCGAGGCGGTCCTCCTGGGTCCCGCCGACGTCCCCGACATGCTGGACCTGGTCGCGCTGACCCAGCCCGGCCCCTTCCTGCCCCGCACCATCGAGCTCGGCACCTACCTGGGCATACGGCGCGAGGGCAGGCTCGTCGCGATGGCGGGGGAGCGGTTGCACCCGCCGGGCTGGACCGAGATCAGCGCGGTCTGCACCGACCCCGCCTTCCGCGGTGAGGGCCTCGCCACCCGGCTGATCCTCGCCGTCGCCCACGGCATCCGGGAACGCGGCGAGACCCCCTTCCTGCACACCGGGGCCGGCAACGTCAACGCCGTCCGACTGTACGAGTCGCTGGGCTTCCGCCTCCGCCGCAAGACCGCGTTCCTCGCGGCGCGGGCACCGGAGAACCTGCCGGACGCACGGGAGGCGGTGCCGGTGGCGTAGGCGGGCCTGTTCGGCCGTTCAGGCGTTCCCGGTTCCGGTGGCGGACCAGGTGTTGTACCGCTCGAGATAGCCGGCGAACCGTTCCAGGTCCTCCTCCGGCCAGTCCGCGAGCCGTTCCCGGAAGGCCGCGCGGCGGCTCTCGGTGACCTGGGCGAGGATGTGGCGGCCCGCCTCGGTCAGGTGGAGCACCTGGACCCGGTGGTCGTCGGGGTCCAGTCGCCGTTCGACGAGCCCGGCGCGCTCCAGGGCGGTCACCTGGCGGCTGACGGTCGACTTGTCCAGGGCGTAGTGCGCGGCCAGGTCGGTGGCTCGGCGGCCGCCGCCGCTCTCCTCGAGGTGCCCGAGCAGGGTGTACGACACCAGGGACAGTTCGGGGTGCATGCGTCCCGCCGAGGCCCGGGCGCGGCGGGCGAAGACGGTCATCTCGCGCTGGATGGTTTCCACGGCCGTGTCCGCGGCGGGCCGGCCCGCGCCGCCCGCGTCCTCGGACACGGCTGCCCGAGCTGGTTCGGCTGCCTTCACGGGACCTCCCTCACCTCTGGTTGCATAATACAACTGCAAGGGGGTGTGGTGAGGTCGGCGGACGGCCGGGAGGCCGCGTCCTGCGGCCGCCGGGGTGCGTCGGCCGCCTGCCGCTGATCACCGTGTAAGGTTGCCGTCCGGCTGCGGACGATCCCGGCCCTGTTTCGAGGAGGTGAGACCCATTACCGCTGCGTCAGGTCGGGTGCTCATCCCTCGAGTCGGCGCGGATCACCCGCAGTAGGTGACCGCGAGAGCGCCCTTCGGCTCCCGAAAGGCTCTCGCTTCCATGCCTCCACGTTCCCCGTTGCCTCCCTCGTCACCGCGATCACCTTCGCCCTCGTCCGGTGACGCCGTCGTGGCCGTGCTGCGCGCCGCCGGCTGTGTGTTCGCGGAGGACGAGGCGCGGCTGCTCCTGGCCGCCGCCCGCACCCCGTACGAACTGGCCGCTCTGGTGGACCGTCGTGTCACCGGTGAACCTCTCGAACTCGTCCTCGGCTGGGCCGAGTTCGCCGGGCAGCGGATCGCCGTGACCCCCGGCGTGTTCGTGCCCCGCCGCCGTACCGAGTTCCTCGTCGAACAGGCCCTCGCCCAGGCCCCGGACGCGTCCGTCGTCGTGGACCTGTGCTGCGGGTCTGGTGCCGTCGGCCTTGCCCTGGCCGCCGCCCTCGGCCGGGTGGAACTGCACGCCGCCGACGTCGACCCGGCCGCAGTGCGCTGCGCCCGCCGCAACGTCACCGCCGTCGGCGGGCATGTCCACCGCGGCGACCTCTTCGAGGCGCTGCCCGGCCACCTGCTCGGCCGGGTCGACATCCTCGCCGCCAACGTGCCGTACGTTCCCACCGCCGAGGTCGGCCTCCTGCCCGCCGAGGCACGCGAGCACGAACCCCTGGTCGCGCTCGACGGCGGCACGGACGGCCTGGACGTGCTGCGCCGGGTGGCCGCCGGGGCGTCCCGCTGGCTCACGCCCGGCGGCTGCCTGCTGGTGGAGACGAGCGAACGACAGGCGCGAGCGGCCCTCGACGCCTTCACCCAGGGCGGCCTGACGGCCCGCCCGGCCGTCTCCGAGGAGTTGTACGCCGTCGTCGTGATCGGCACCCGGGCGCGGAAGGGCGCCTGATCGGTGCTCGGCCGCGCTCGTCGGTCACGGTGGCGTACGGCGTCGTGGCGCAGGCCGCGCTGGCCGTGCAACCCCGCGTGGGCGGGGTCGTCCGGCTGTGGCGGCGCGGGGTTGCACGGCTCGCCCGGCCGTCTCCGAGGAGTTGTACGCCGTCGTGTGATCGGCACTCGACCGCGGAAGGGCGCCTGATCGGTGCTCGGCCGCGCTCGTCGGTCACGGCGGCGTACGGCGTCGTGGCGCTGGCCGTGCAACCCGCGTGGGCGGGGTCGTCCGGCTGTGGTGCCGCGGGGCGGGCCGGCGCCGTCAGGTCGTCGCGTCGCTGCCCGGCCCGCCCGACGGGCTCGTCGTGGGACGGGGGCTTCGCCAGTCCCGGGGGCCGTGGTCGCCGCGGTGCGGCCCGTCCGGTCCGCCCGGTTCCCGAGTGCCCGACAGGACCCGGGCGGCGGTCAGGGCTCCGTCCTCGGCGCGGGTGCCGGCCAGGTAGTACGTCTCGCCCTTCCTGACGGCGTCGGACCCGGAGGCCGGCGCGCCGTCACGGAACACGGACGTGTCCGAGTCCACCGTCCACGTCCACGAGGCCCCGTCCTCACTCCTGACGGTGACCTGGTCGCCGTCCACCTTCTCGGCGGTGCCCCACTGCCAGACCCGCACGACCCACTCGCCGGAGTCGCGGTCCTTGACGGTCGCCTCGCCGTGCACGCCGTCGCCGCCGAGGCCGAACCACATGCCACGGCCGTGCCGGTCACCCGGTCTGTCCGACGCCGACGACGTGCCGGATCCGGCGGCCGCGGGTGTGGCCCCGCCACCTCCGCCGCCCGAGCTCGCGGCGTAGGCCACGCCGCCGACGGCCAGCACGGCGACCGTGGCCGCCGCGGCCACCGCCCGCGCCCGGACGGACCGTCGCCGCCAGGCGTCTCGCAGGCCCGCGCCGGGCGGGCCGGAGGGCTCCGGCCCGCCGTGCCCCGTGAGCAACTCCCAACCCCCGTCCGCCTGCGCGTCCGGTGGCGTGTGGGTGGGCCGGTCGGGCGGCTCGCCGGCCGCGGTGTGGTCCTGGTCCGGATCGTGTGTCACGACGCGCTCCCATCGGCCGGGCGGCCGGCATCCCGATCGCATGCCTCCCTGTGATTGTCGGGTGAGGGCGGTAAGGAGCAGGTAATCGAATGCTGTGAATCCGGACGGCCGCCGCCGTCAGTCGTCGGGTGTCTGCACGCGGGCGATGAGAAGTGCCACGTCGTCGGAGTTGTCCGGCTGGTGCAGGGTCCGCAGCAGGAGGTCGCAGACCTCCTCCAGGGGACGGTCCGGCCCGTCGAGGAGGGCCAGGAGCGCGTCCAGGCGTTCGTCGAGCGGGTGCTGCCGTGTCTCCACCAGGCCGTCGGTGTAGAACACGAGCCGGTCCCCGGGCTCGAGGTCGACGGTGGTGGTGGAGAAGGCGACGCCGCCCACGCCCAGCGGCGCGCCGGTGGGCAGTTCGAGGAATTCCGGGTGCTGTCCGGCACGGAGGCGGGCGGGCGGCAGGTGCCCGGCGTTGGCGATCCGGCACTGCCGCAGCCGGGGGTCGTGGACCGCGTACACGCAGGTGGCGATGGACTGGTCCAGGCCGTCGGTGATCCTGTCGAGGTGCTCGAGCAGCCGGGCGGGATCGAGGTCGAGCGAGGCCAGGGTGTTCGTCGCGGTGCGCAGTCGGCCCATCGTCGCGGCGGCGTTGATGCCGCTGCCCATCACGTCGCCCACGACGAGCGCGGTCTTTCCGCCCTCCAGGGGGATCACGTCGAACCAGTCGCCGCCGACCTCGGCGGTGGCGCCCGCGGGCTGGTAGCGGGAGGCCACCTCGAGTCCGCCGGTCAGCCTCGGATGGCTGGGCAGCAGACTGCGCTGCAGGGTGAGGGCGGTGTCGCGGGCGTTCTGGTACCAGCGGGCGTTGTCGATCTGGACCGCGGCCCGGGCCGCCAGTTCACGGGCGAGGAGCAGGTCGTCCTCGCTGAACGGCAGCGGGTTGCGGGCGCGTTTGAGGTCCAGGGCGCCCAGTACCTCGCCCCGCGCGATCAGCGGCACGGCCAGGTAGGAGTGGACGCCGGCCCGCGCCAGCAGTTCGGCCGACTCCGCGGAGCGCGCGATGCGGGGCAGGTCCGCGGCCTCGACCCGGGTCACCATGACCGGGCTGCCCGTGCGCACGCACTCCGTGACGAGGCGGTCGGGCGCGTACCGGGCCACGTGTCCGGGCGGGTCCGCCGCCAGCAGTGCCTCGGGGGCCAGGTACGCCTCGACGGCCAGGGCCCGTATCACGGCGGGTTCGGCCGGGCCGAGGCTGCTGCGCCTGCCCTCCACCACCGCGTCCAGGAGGTCCACGGCGGCGATGTCGGCGAGTTCCGGCACGGCGACCCCGGCCAGTTCCCGGGCGGTGCGGTCGAGGTCCAGCGTGGTGCCGATCCGGGCGGAGGCGTCCGCGATGACGGCCAGGCGGCGGCGCAGGGCCTCGGCCTCGACGCCCGCCCGGTACTGCTCCGTGACGTCCTCGACCGAACCGGCCACGCCCAGCACGGTGCCGGTGGAGTCCTCCAGCCGGTACATCGAGATCGACCAGGCGTGGTCCTCGTCCGGGTCGGCGAGCGTACGCCCGATGCTGTGCCGGTTGATGATCGGCCGGCCGGTGGCCAGTACCTCCCGCGCCGCGGCCTCGACGTTCTGGACGTCGAAGTCCGGCATGACCTCGCCGATCGTCCGGCCGAGGTGCTCCTGGGCCGATGTGCCGTTGAGTCGCTCCAGCGCCGGGTTGACCGAGACGTACCGCAGGTCCGTGTCGAGGACCGCCAGCCCGATCGGGGACTGCGTGATCATCCGCGCCGACAGCGCCACGTCCCGCTCAAGACGGCGCACGGTCGACTGGTCGGCGGCGAGTCCCAGGGCGTAGACGTCGCCCCGGTCGTCCAGCAGCCGCATGTTGCGGAACTCCACCAGTCGGGTGCTGCCGTCCTTGTGACGGACGGGGAACGCCCCGGACCAGCTTTCACCGGTGGCCATGACGTCGGCGAACAGCTTGACTACGAGGTCGACGTGCTGCTCGTTGATCATGAGTCCGGCCGCGTACTCGCCGAGGGCCTCCCGCGCGGAGTATCCGAACAGTTCCTCGGCCTGCGGGCTCCACAGGACGATGCGTCCCTCGGTGTCCAGGACCACCGAAGCCACGCCGAGGACGTCGAGCAGACCGGTCGGCCGCACCGTCCCGTGCACCGGCTCGTCGCCCTGGGGCAGGGGGGCTCCCGCCGTGTTCATCGCGGGCACCGCCTCCGCCCATCCTCGGGGCACGTCGTTCCCCCGTGCCGGTTTCCGCTGTTTTTCCGCACTCGACTGTTCTCTCGCGCTCAACCGTTTCCGCGACGCCACCGTCGCACTCTTCCACCATCTCTCAATCTGCGGCGCCCGTCCGGCGAAGTCGTGCCGGACGGGCGCCCTCGCCGGACCCGGTCGTGGCCGGTCGTCGGGTGGGACGCCGTGCACGGGCGTGCGGGATGTCACGTCCGGACGAGTGGGTCGGCGCCCGTCGCCGGACCGACAGCCGAGGTTTCCACATTGGTCTGTACATGACCACCTGGGAACGCCAGACTGTCCGCCGACCACGCCCCACCCCCCACCGAGGAGTCGTTCCATGCCCCTGCGTGCCCGGCAACGTCGTCACCCGGTCCTGGCCGGACTCGTCACCCTCACCGCCGTCGCCGCCGTCCTGTCGGCCGCTCCGTCCGCCTCCGCCGCCGACACCTGGAACGAGGCGGGCTCGGACCGCGCCGACCCGCTGACCGAGAGCCAGGGGCTGGCCTCGGTCGAGGTCCCGGCCGGCAGCGCCAACCGCTACACCGGCATCGGCACGATCCCCGTCGGTCTCAGCAGCCGCGGCTGGAACCATGTGGGTGACCCCGACGCCTCCTACGACGGCTACTACGTCGAGCCGTACCAGCGGGACTCCGGCACCACGAAGATGTTCCGGGTGCAGGCGCCGGGCGGCGGCTGGTCGGAGTACGTTCACACGCTCGGCCCCGGCGAGGCCCTGAACAACTCCTGGGCCGCCGTGGCGCCCGGCGGGCAGTGGATGCTATCGGGCGAGTACGGCACCATGACCCGGCTGCTGGTGTTCCCGACCCCGGGCGTCAACCCGGGCACCTCGCCCGCCGCGAACCTTCCGCAGGCGTCCACCGTCAACCTGGATCACCCGGTGCGGGACGTGCAGGGCTGCGACTTCGTCACCGCGACCAGGCTGCTGTGCTCCTCCGACGACCCGGCGGGCACGCTGTTCGGCGTCACCAAGCCGCTGCTCCAGGTCGACCTGTCGGCCGAGCCGAACGGTTCGGCCGACGTCAGCGGTCATGTCACCGCCCTCCGGCAGCTCCCGCTGCGCAGTTCCTGCTCGGGCACCTTCGAGGCGGAGGGCATCGACTACGACCGCCGTACGGGAACCCTCCGCGTGATCGTCGTCTCGCCGGGCTTCTGCGTGCTGACGGACAGCAAGACGTACAAGTTCACCCGCGGCTGACATCGGGCGCCGCCCCGGGTGGTGCCGGCTGGCGAAGTGGTGCTTTTCTGGGGGTGTGGCACGGTTCGCGGGGAGCCCGCGGTGCCGTGCCACCGCCACGAGAGGAGCGATCGCGATGGGCCGCGAGCGACTGCACGACGAGTCCGTCTCCGTCGAGATCAGCGGATGCAGCAAGGAGGATGCCCGGATCGTCTTCGACACGCTGTGTGCGTGCTTCGAATCGGACCGGCGTACCGACGAGGTACCGCAGCAGCTTCACGAGACCCGCCCGATGGTGTGGCTGGGCACCTTCGAGGTCACCGACGCGAACGAGTGCGCCCACCCCGCCCGGCTGTCGTCCTCCGTCGAGGCCGACGCGCAGGGCGGCTACTGGGCGATCGAACAGCTCCGTACCACGCTGGACTCCCTGTTCGCGGTGCGGGACCTCTCCTCGGCCTCCGGCGACCAGGAGCGGGAGCTGCACGTCCTGCTGGAGAGTCGGTGACCTGCGGCACATCACCCCGGCCCCTGTTGTGCAACTAGTTGCATAAACCGTGCGCGGTCCTCTAGAACAGAGGGACGACACCGCGCACGGAGGGCCCGATGAGCCGTTACCCGCACCTGCTGAGCCCGCTCGACCTGGGCTTCACCACGCTGCCCAACCGCGTCCTCATGGGCTCCATGCACGTGGGCCTGGAAGAGGCCGAGCACGGCTTCGCCCGCATGGCGGAGTTCTACGCCACCCGAGCACGCGGCGGAGTGGGCCTGATCGTCACCGGCGGCATCGCGCCCAACGAGGCCGGACGCCCGGCCGAGGGCGGCGCCAAACTCACCACCGACGCGGAGGCCGAGGAGCACCGGGTCATCACGGAGGCCGTGCACCGCGAGGGCGGCCGGATCGCGATGCAGATCCTGCACTTCGGCCGGTACGCCTACCACCCGGACCTGGTCGCCCCGAGTCCCCTCCAGGCCCCGATCAGCCCCTTCCAGCCCCGTGAGCTCACCGACGCCGAGGTCGAGCAGACCGTCGACGACTACGCCCGCGCCGCCCGCCTGGCCCGGCAGGCCGGCTACGACGGCGTCGAGATCATGGGCTCCGAGGGCTACCTGATCAACGAGTTCGTCGCCGCGCGGACCAACCACCGCACCGACCGCTGGGGCGGCTCGTACGAGAACCGCATGCGCTTCCCGGTCGAGATCGTCCGGCGGGTGCGCGAGGCCGTCGGCGAGGACTTCGTCATCGTCTACCGGCTGTCGATGCTGGACCTCGTCCCGGGCGGTTCCTCGCTGGCGGAGGTGGTCACGCTCGCCAAGGCGGTCGAGGCGGCCGGAGCGACGATCATCAACACCGGCATCGGCTGGCACGAGGCCCGTATCCCCACCATCGCCACCTCGGTGCCGCGCGGCGCCTACACCTGGGTCACCAAGAAGCTCATGGGCGAGGTCTCGGTCCCCCTGGTGACCACCAACCGCATCAACACCCCCGAACTCGCCGAGGAACTGCTCGCCGGCGGCTTCGCCGACATGGTGTCGATGGCCCGGCCGATGCTCGCCGACCCCGACTTCGTCGCCAAGGCCGCGGCCGGTCGCCCCGAGGCCATCAACACCTGCATCGGCTGCAACCAGGCCTGCCTCGACCACACCTTCAGCGGCAGGATCACCTCCTGCCTGGTCAACCCGCGCGCCTGCCACGAGACCGAGCTGGTGCTCTCGCCGACCCGGCTGCGCAAACGCGTGGCGGTCGTGGGCGCGGGCCCCGCGGGACTCGCCTGCGCGGTGTCGACGGCCGAACGCGGCCACGACGTCACCCTGTTCGACGCCGCGAACGAGATCGGCGGTCAGCTCAACGTCGCCCGCAAGGTCCCCGGCAAGCAGGAGTTCGACGAGACGCTGCGCTACTTCCGCCACCAGCTCGACACGCACGGCGTGGACGTACGGCTGAACACCTGGGTGACCTCCGGGGACCTGGCAGGCTACGACGAGGTCGTCGTGGCCACCGGCGTGACCCCGCGCACCCCGGAGATCCCCGGCATCGACCACCCCAGCGTCGTCGGCTACCTCGACGTCCTGCGCGACGGCGCACACGTGGGCGACCGGGTCGCGATCCTCGGCGCGGGCGGCATCGGCTTCGACGTCGCCGAGTTCCTCACCGACGGCGGCGACAAGGCGAGCGAGGACCCGGCGGCGTACTTCCGCCTCTGGGGCGTCGACATGGACTACGCGACCCCCGGCGGGCTCGCCGCACCCGAGCGGCCCGCCCCGCCGCGCGCCGTCCACCTGCTCCAGCGCAAGACCGCCAAGGTCGGCGCGGGCCTCGGCAAGACCACCGGCTGGATCCACCGCACCGAGCTCAGGCACCGCGGGGTCACCATGGTCGCGGGCGTGCGCTACGACCGGATCGACGACGCGGGCCTGCACGTCACCGTCGGGGAGGACAGCACGGTCCTCGAGGTCGACACGATCGTGCTGTGCACCGGTCAGGAACCCCGCCGCGGCCTGTACGAGGAGCTCCTCGCCGCGGGCCGCAGCGTGCACCTCATCGGCGGAGCCGACGTGGCCGCCGAACTCGACGCCAAGCGCGCGGTCAAGCAGGGCACCGAGCTGGCGGCGGCCCTCTGACCCTGTGCGTCCGTCCCTAGGATGACTCCATGTCCCTCCCGCACGCGATCCTCACCGCTCTGCTCGAACGGCCGTCCTCGGGGCTGGAGCTGACCCGCCGGTTCGACAAGTCGATCGGCTACTTCTGGTCGGCGACGCATCAGCAGATCTATCGCGAGCTGGGAAAACTGGAGGCCGAGGGCCAGATCCGCACCCTCCCGGCCGAGCAGCCGGCCCGCGGGCAGAAGAAGAGCTACGAGGTCCTGCCGGCGGGCCGCGCGGAACTGGCCCGCTGGACCGCCGCGTCCCAGGACCCGAAGCCGCCGCGTGACGTCATGCTGCTGCGGCTGCGCGCCGCGGCCGTGGTGGGCACGGCCGGCATCGAGTCCGATCTGCGCCGCCATCTGGAGCTGCACCGGCGGCAGTTGGCCGAGTACCGGGAGATCGAGGAGCGCGACTTCCCACCCGGCCGGGACGGTCCGCAGGAGCGCCTGCAGCATCTGGTGCTGCAGGCGGGCATCGATCTGGAGACCTTCTGGACGCGGTGGCTGGAGCGCGCGGTGGAGGAGTTCGCCGAACGTCCGGACACGGCCGGCCCGTGAACCGCGCCGCGCTCCAGCGCGCGTTCAGAGCCGGTTCGGCTTCGAGCGGCGGCGCAGGACCCATGCCGTGGCGATGACCCCGGCTCCGACGAGCGCGCCGCCGGCCGCCAGGGTGACGGTGCCGTAGTCCCTGGTGGCGCCGCCGAGACCGCCCATCACGCCACGCGAGGGCGAGGCCGAGGCCGTCGCGGAGATGGTGGGAGTCGAGGCGGGGGAGACGATGACGGACTGGGTGCCGGCGGTGCTGCCGTTCGAGCACACCACGACCACGGTGTACGTCCCGGAACTGACGCTCGACCAGGCCGCGGACTGAAGGGCGCTCGACCCCGTGAGCGCCGCCTGGCGGCCTTGGGAGAAGGTCGCCTGCCCGCCGCTGAGGAGTGAGGCGTTGCCCCAGCTGCCGTTCGCCTGCGTGCACGCGCTGGTGGTGACCGAGACCGTGGACCCGTTGGTGCTCACGGAGACGCCGGAAGCCGCCGACGCGGGCCCGGCGAACAGGGTGAGCGGCAGGGCGACGGCGGCTGCCGCGGCTGCCGCGGTCAGGCCGGTGCGGTGGAGTGCCTGAAGAGTGTGCATATGGACTGCCCTCCGGCTGCACGGTTGGCGGTACATCCCTTGCGCCGCCGAGGGTCGGGGAACGCCCGTGCCGCCTGAGAGGAAGCCAACGTGTCCCCGGCCCGGACCGCATGCGGACTGCACCCGGGCAGGTGACGCAGTCCTTCGTCCGGAGGATCGCGGGCCGCCCCGGCATGGCGATGTCGGCCGCGCGGTGTCAGCCGCCTGCCTCCGCCTGTCCCGCGTCTCCCGGCTCGTCCGCCGTACCGCTCGGGTCGGCGGCCCCGCCCGTCGTCACCGTCCGCTCCGGCGAGAAGCCGCCCCAGGTGCCGTCGGGCAGCCTGGCGCGGATCCGGATCCGGTGGGTGGCCCCGGCCTGCCGTCCCACGTAGAAGCTGTACGCCGCCCGGTCGCGAGGGGCGCCCGCGCCGTACACCAGTGAGGTGGCCGGCCGGCCGTCGAGGCGGAGCTGGTACTCGGTGACCACGCCGCCCGTGCGCGGCGGAACCCAGGTGAGGTCGACGTAGTACGCCCCGTCGGTGCGGTGGGTCGTGGCGCGGAAGGCGGTGGGGGCGGAGCCGCGTCCGTCGTCGGAGCCCGGCGCGGTGGTGAGGCGGACGGCGGCGCCGGGGGGCGAGACGTTGTCCGCGGCATCCCGGGCCCGCACCGTGAAGGTGTAACGGGTGTCCGGCCGCAGCCCCGTGACCACGGCCGCGGTCTGGGCGCCACCCACGCTGTGGATCTTCGTGCCGCCCTGGTGGATGTCGTAGGAGACCACGCCCCGGTCGTCCGAGGAGGCGGACCAGAACAGCTGGACGGCCCGGCTGCCGGCCGCTCTGCCCCGCGACCGGCCCGGAGCCGTCGGCGCCGAGTCGTCCGCCGCCGCGGCCGCGGGTGTGGTGGCCCGGACCTCGCGGCTGTGCGGCCCCCGGCGCCCGGCGGTGTCCCGCGCCCGCACGGTGAAGACATACAGGGTGGACGGCCTGAGCCTGGTGAGGTCCACCATGTGCTGCGAACCGGGTACTTCCTTCACCTTTGTGGTTCCGCGGTACACCTCGTAGACGCGGACGCCGCCGGCCGAGGACACCGCGTTCCACATCACGTGGACGCTGGTCGCACTGCCCGCCGTCGCGGTGACGCCGACGGGCGCCCCGGGCAGCCCGCCCTCACCCGTCCCGTCGTCCGTCCCGCCCCACCCGCAGGACGCGAGCAGGACCACGGCCGCGCAGAGCGCGAGGAACCGGCTAGGGGAAGCGACGGAGCGGCGGTGGAGGTGAGGAACGGAGCGGCGGTGTGGGGGAGCGGCACGGTGATCGGCAACGCGTCGCACGGCTCTGCCTCCCGGGGGCGGCACGGCGGCAATGGTCCGGACCAATATGGCGCCCCGGATGCGACGGCGGCAAGGGGGCGGTCGTTGCCCGGCCGCCGGGAGCGTTACGTATGCTGAGGTCTCTCACGGCCGAACTCTCCCTGGGAACCGGGAAGTTCTGGCCGGTGGCGCGGACCGCTGTCGTCGCTGATCCCGCGCCGGACGTGGGCGGCCGGGAGCCCGGAGCCGACACGGGCCCGGGCCCCCGGCCCCTGCCGATCCCCGCGGACGTGCGCCGTCCGGCCCTCCAACAGTGGCCGGATGCCCGCGACGGCACCAGATTTGGCCGGGTGTTCGCCACATGTCCCCCAGGAGAGGGCTTCCATCGTGCGTGTCCAGTCGCTGACGCTGGCCGCGGCAGGCATCGCCCTGCTCGCCCCGACGACGCTCTCCGCCGCGGTGCCCCAGGCGCGCGAGGAGCGGGTCGTGCGGCGCGAGGGCACCGTCCTCGCCGCCGACCTGCTGGCCAAGGTGCGTGACTGCGTCCCCGTCTCCGGCGGCCGCTACCGCACGGATGCCGGCGGGCCCGCGACGATCCCGGTCTGCGGCACCCGGGAGGCCGTCTTCTGGACGGCCGACATGGACATCGACTGTGACGGGCAGCCGGGCCCGCTGTGCAACGGCCGCACCGATCCGCTCTTCTCCGACACCACGGCCTTCCAGCAGTCCGACGGCCGCTATCTCAGCGCCGAACGCCTCCCGTACATCGTCGTGCCCGACGCCGGCGGCATCTGGAACTACCGGGATCACGGCATCCGCGGGGGCTCGGTCGCCGCCGTCGTCCACCAAGGGCGCGTGCAGTACGCGGTCGTGGGGGATGTCGGGCCGTACGACATCATCGGCGAGGCGTCGTACGCCACCGCCGAGGCCCTCGGTATCCGCGCCGACCCGCGCGGCGGCGGCACGGCCTCCGGCGTCACCTACATCGTCTTCAAGAACACGCAGGTGACGCCCATCGAGAATCACGCGGCCGCCGTGACGCTCGGTGAGCGCCTGGCCAAGGAGTTCGTGCGCGCCGGCTGAACCCCGTCACGGCCCCGCCCCCGGCCAGAGCCGGGGGCGGGGCTGTTCTCACACCTTCCGGTATGTGTAGGCGTCCCCGGCCGCCGCCTCCACCGCCGCCAGGTCGGCTCCCGTCGACGCCGTGACGACGGCGGCGACCGCTCCCTCGACGAACGGGGCGTCCACCAGGTGGGTCCGTTCGGGGAGTTCGTCGCCCTCGGCGAGCAGCGCCTTCACGGTGAGGACGGCGCTGCCGAGGTCGGTGAGGACGGCGACTCCGGCACCCCGGTCGACGGCCGCGGCCGCGGCCGCGATCAGCTCCGCGCTCGTACCGAGTCCGCCGCCCTCGGTGCCGCCCGCCGGAGCGACGGGCACCTCCGCACCCCCGCCGGCCAGCCCCTTCGCCAGCTCGGCGACCGACGCGGCCACCGCCGCGCTGTGCGACACCAGCACGATCCCGACCAGCTTGTCGTCACTCATCGCTCGCCTCCGCCGCTTCACCGAGCGCGGCGACCAGCAGCGCCGCCGACGTGGCCCCCGGGTCCTGGTGACCGATACTGCGCTCGCCGAGGTAGCTGGCCCTGCCCTTGCGGGCCTGGAGCGGAGTGGTCGCCACGGCCCCCTCCTCGGCGGCGGTGCGTGCCGCGGCGAAGCCGTCGCCCAGCGCGTCCACCGCCGGCACCAGCGCGTCGATCATCGTCTTGTCGCCGGGCGCGGCACCGCCGAGCGTCCTGACCGCGTCCACCCCCGCCCGCAACGCCTCGGTGAGCTGCTCCGCACTGACCTCGTCGGCGTCCCCGAGCGCCTTGCCGGTACGGCGCAGCAACGTCCCGTACAGCGGACCCGAGGCACCCCCGACCGTCGATATGAGCTGCCGCCCGGCGAGGGTGAGGACCGCGCCGGGCGTCCGGGGCGACTCCTTCTCCAGCACGGAGACCACGGCGGTGAACCCCCGGCGGAGGTTGCTGCCGTGGTCGGCGTCCCCGATGGGGGAGTCGAGGGCCGTGAGCCGCTCCGCCTCACGGTCGACGGACGCGGCGGTCGCCGTCATCCAGCGGTGGAAGAAATCGGCGTCGAGCACGTGATCTCCTTGCCTGGTCGGTACGTGGTGAGCGCCTTCCCCTGTCGGGTCACACGCCCCACCGCAGCCCCGGCGTCCTCACCGGCGCGTCCCACAGGCGCAGCGTCTCCTCGTCGACCTGGCACAGCGTGACCGAGGCGCCGGCCATGTCGAGCGAGGTGACGTAGTTGCCGACGAGCGTGCGGGCGACGGCGACACCGCGCTCGGTGAGCACGCGCTGCACCTCGGCGTTGAAGCCGTACAGCTCCAGAAGGGGGGTCGCGCCCATGCCGTTGACCAGGACGAGGACGGGATTGCGCGGAGTCATGTCGTCCAGGATCGCGTTGACCGAGAAGTCGGCGATCTCGCGCGAGGTCATCATCGACCGCCGCTCCCGCCCCGGCTCCCCGTGGATGCCGATGCCCAGCTCCAGCTCGCCCGTCGGCAGGTCGAAGGTGGGGCTGCCCTTGGCGGGGGTGGTGCACGCGCTGAGCGCGACGCCGAAGCTGCGGGAGTTCTCGTTGACCTGCCGGCCGATCGCCTCGACCCGCTCCAGCGCCTGCCCCTCGTCGGCTGCCGCCCCCGCGATCTTCTCCACGAACAGCGTCGCGCCCGTGCCGCGTCGGCCGGCCGTGTAGAGGCTGTCGGTGACCGCCACGTCGTCGTTGACCAGCACCTTGGCGACCTGGATGCCCTCGTCCTCGGCGAGCTCGGCCGCCATGTCGAAGTTGAGCACGTCACCCGTGTAGTTCTTCACGATGAACAGCACACCGGCCCCGCTGTCCACCGCGGCCGCCGCCCGCAGCATCTGGTCGGGCACCGGGGAGGTGAACACCTCGCCCGGGCAGGCCGCCGAGAGCATTCCGGGGCCCACGAATCCACCGTGCAGCGGCTCGTGTCCCGAGCCGCCACCGGAGATCAGGGCGACCTTTCCGGCGACGGGGGCGTCCCGCCGTACGATCACCCGGTTCTCCACGTCGACGGTCAACTCGGGATGAGCGGCCGCCATGCCACGCAACGCGTCCGAGACCACGTTCTCCGGGACGTTGATGAGCATCTTCATGAGTGCCTCCTGGATCGCCTGGCAGTTGCGCACTGTCGCCGGCTGCCCCGGGAAACCGTCGGACACGGCCGTCAGGTGGAGCGACGGTTCCGGGAGCCCACACTCGGAAGTATCGGCGCTCGCGGGGCGAAGGTCACGTGGACGGACGTTCCGGGGCGCGCGGGCCGCCCACCAGGGCGGATCCGCGGCCACCGTTCCACACGGACGGTAGTCACCCGACACGCACCGTCGCCTTTCACGGGGACGCCTGGTCGCTGTCCCTGAAGGCTCCCCAGCCGTGCCACCGCTCGACCTCGATCCAGGCGCTGACCCTCGGGCGTACGCGGTCGGGGTAGGGCCCGCCGGCGTAGTGCCGGGAGATGCGGTCGATGTCGGCCAGGTCCTCGTCGTCGTAGATGTCGACGGCTCGGCCGATCAGCGTGACGTGCGAGTACCAGTCGTCCTTGTCGAGCACGGTGAGGCTCACGCGCGGGTCGCGCCGCAGGTGCTTCAGCCGCACGCGTCCCCCGTCCATGTTGATCAGCACCCGGTCCTCGTGCCAGAGGTACCAGGTGGGGGTGGAGACGGGGGCGCCGTCCGAACGCAGCGTGGCCATGACGCACGGATTCGGCCGGCTCAGCAGTTCGACGGCCTCGGGCGGCAGGGGTGGCTTGGACATGCGGACTCCTCTGGTTGCGGACGAAGGGCCGGGAGCGGCCTGGGAGTCGCTCAGGAGGGCTTCTCGTCGAAGCTGGCGAAATAGGCGGCGGCCATGTCCTCGTCGGCGTGGCCCTGGGCGGCGGCGCGCTCCAGCCGCTCCGCGCTCGCGGCCGCCACGTCCAGGCGGACGCCGTGCCGACGGCCCGCCTCGACGATGAGCCGGGCGTCCTTGGCGGCCGTGGCCACCGCGAACTGGGCGGGCGTGAGCCGGTCCTCCAGCACCAGGGCGGCCTTGGCGTGCAGGTAGCCCATGTCCAGCGGGCCGTCCGCGATGAGGGCGAAGAAGTCCCCCGGGTCCACGTCGAGGGCCTTCGACAGGGCGAGGAGCTCCCCGGTGGCGTTGGTGGCGGCGATGACCCAGCTGTTGGCCACCAGTTTCAGCCGGGTGGCGCTCGCCGTCGCCCCGTCCTCGCCGGTCCACACCGTGCGGGCGCCGACAGCGTCGAAGACCGGCGTCACCTTCTCCCGGCCGGCGGTGGGCCCGGCGGCGAGCACGGTGAGCTGCCCGGCCTCGGCCGGCTGGCGGGTGCCGAGCACCGGGGCGTCGTAGAACAGGAGACCGTGCGCTCGCGCGAACCCGGCCAGCTCGGCGGTGGCCTCGAGGCCCGCGGTCGTGGACTGCACCCAGGCGGTGCCGGGGCGCAGTGCCGGCTCGGCCTCGCGCAGGACGTCGAGCGCGGCGGCGCCGTCGTACAGCATGGTCAGGACGACGTCGGCGTCCCGGACCGCCTCGGCGGGGGTGTCGGCGACCTGGGCGCCGTCGGCGGCGAGGGGCTCGGCCTTGGCGCGGGTGCGGTTCCAGGCCCGGACGGTGTGCCCGGCGCGGGCGAGGTTGCGGGCCATCGCGGCCCCCATGATTCCGGTACCCAGGACGCTCACGGTGAGCTTGTCGGTCATGACGTCAACTTCCTCGTGTGGCGGTGCGTGTATTGCGGCGTGGCCGCCACCGACGATGCCATCACGGGGGTGCTCCGGGCGAGGCGGGAGACGGGGGTGCACCCGTCCCGGTGACCTGCCCTCCCTACGGCGCCCGGCACCGCGTACGGAGGTCTCGGAGCGCCGGGACCTCCGCGCACAGGACTCGGAGCGCCGGGACTCAGCTGCCGCCCGGTCCGCCGCTGCCGAACGAACCGCTGCTTCCCTCGTCCCAGCGGGGCCGGTCCTTGGACGTGCTGGTCCGGGACCCTGCGTTGCCGGGCAGCTGGTGCGGGGTCAGCCGTTCCTCGCTTCTGGGGACCTCGTCGGACTCCCGGTGTTCGCGGACCTCACGGACCGGGCCACTGTCCGGCAGCCGTGGCTGTTCATCCGGGCGTGGCGGGCGCGATTCGCGTCGCATCACGCGGACACCCAGCCAGAACGCGCCGATCAGCAGCGCCGCGATCACCACGCCTACCACCACGATCGCGGCACCGCCGGCGCCCGTGCCCGCGGCCGTCTCCATCCATGCAGTAGTCATGGCACGCGAGTACCCGTGACGACCGCCCTGAACCAGCCGGTCCGCCGCCGCCCGGAACCCTTGCGAACACCGGGTTTGGCGCCATCGGCACCGGCTACCCGGACGACGTGACTTCGACGACATCCCAGCAGGAGCTGTTCCGGTTCCTGGAGGACCGCTTCGCTTGCGCACAGGCCTGCACCGAGTGCGCCAGGGCGTGCGCGCTGCGCGCCAGCCTCGTGGACCCGGACGCGACCGAGCGACAGGAACTCGTACGACGCAAGGGCATCATGTGCGCGGAGGTGTGTGACGCGACCTGCCGTGTGCTGTCCGAGGAGAACCGTCAGGACGAGGCCGGCATCCGCGTCCAGCTGGAGTGGTGCCGGACGGTGTGCCTGGAGTGCGCGCATGTCTTCGACGGGCAGGCGGGCGCCGAGCAGAGCGCGAAGGCGTGCCGGGAGTGCGCACAGGCCTGCTCGGACTTCATGGCCACACTCAGCTGAGAGCTGAGAGCTGAGAGCTGAGAGCTGAGAGCTGAGAGCTGAGAGCTGAGAGCTGCGGCTTCGGGCGGCGGGCGGCCGGACTTCGGGTGCTCCGGCGGCCGAAGGTGCTCCCGGCATTCCCAATTTCTGGAACACGTTCTACGGTGTGCGCCGTCAGGACCGCCCTTGGGAAGCCTGGAGGCGCCGTGCACCTCGAATACACGCCCGAGCAGCTCGCGCTGCGCACCGAACTGCGCGCCTACTTCGCCGACCTGGTGCCCGACCACTCCTCCACCCGGTACTCGGCCCGGTACTCCGACCCCGCCGCCCAGAAACGCTTCTACCGCGACACCGTCCGCCGCCTCGGCAGGGACGGCTGGCTCGGCGTGGGCTGGCCCAAGGAGTACGGCGGGCGCGGACTGACGGCGATGGAGCAGTTCATCTTCTTCGACGAGGCCTCCCAGGCGGGCGTCCCGCTGCCGCTGATGGCGCTGAACACCGTCGGCCCGACGATCATGCAGTTCGGCACGGACGAGCAGAAGGCCTACTTCCTGCCGAAGGTCCTCTCCGGTGAGATCGACTTCGCCATCGGCTACAGCGAGCCCGAGGCCGGCACCGACCTGGCGGCTCTGAAGACCCGTGCGGTGCGCGACGGCGACGACTACGTCGTCAACGGCCAGAAGATCTGGACGACCAACGGCGACACCGCCGACTGGGTGTGGCTGGCCGTCCGCACCGACCCGGGCGCCCCGCCCCACAAGGGCATCACCATGCTCCTGGTGCCGACCACCGACCCCGGCTACTCCTGCACCCTGATCAACACCCTCGCCTCGCACGACACCACGGCCAGCCACTACGAGAACGTCCGGGTCCCCGTCTCCCGCCGGGTCGGCGAGGAGAACCAGGGCTGGCGCCTGATCACCAACCAGCTCAACCACGAGCGGGTCACCCTCGCCGCGCACGGCACCATGGCCATCCGCGCGCTGCACGACGTCCAGCGCTGGGCGACGGAGACGAAACTCGCCGACGGGCGCCGGGTCGTCGACCTGCCCTGGGTGCGCCGCCTGCTCGCCCGCACCCACACCAGGCTCGACGCGCTGAAACTCCTCAACTGGCAGATGGTGACCGCCGTCCAGGACGGCACGCTCACCCCGCAGGACGCCTCCGCGGTCAAGGTGTACGGCTCGGAGGCCCGCCGGGACGCCTACGCGTGGCTCATGGAGGTCGTCGGGGCGGCCGGCGCCCTCAAGGAGGGCTCGGCGGGCGCGGTGCTGCACGGCGAACTGGAACGCGGCTACCGCTCCGCGGTGATCTTCACCTTCGGCGGCGGCAACAACGAGATCCAGCGGGAGATCATCTCGTGGATCGGGCTGGGGATGCCCCGGGTACGGCGTTAGCCTGCCCGCATGACGGCCTCCATCCCGGCGGGCGACCCGGGGCTCTTCGGACCGCGCTCGGTGACCTGGCAGATGCACGGCGACCCGATGATGTGGGTGGCCGGCGTCCGCGCCCTGTACCTCCAGGCTCTGCACCCACGAGCCGTGCGCGGGGTGATGCAGAACTCCGATCTCCGGCGCGACGCCTGGGGCCGGCTGAGGAGCATCGCCCACTTCGTCGGCACCACCACCTACGGCACCTGTGAGGCCGCCGAGAAGGCGGGCGCCCGGGTGCGGACGATCCACCGTCGGCTCCAGGCCACCGACCCGGACACCGGGGAGCGCTACGACGTGGACGAACCCGGGCTGCTGCTCTGGGTGCACTGCGCCGAGATCGACTCCTACCTGCACGTCCTGCGCCGTTCCGGCTTCCGGCTCACCGACGCGCAGGCCGACCGTTACGTCGCCGAACACCGCGTCAGCGCCCGCCTGGTGGGTCTCGACCCGGACGCGGTGCCGGCCGACCGGGCGGAGCTGGCCGCCTACTTCGAGAAGGTGCGGCCCGAGCTGGCCGCCGGAGCGGACGCACGCGCGGTGGACGACCTCCTGCTCCGCCCGCCGACGCATCCTCTGCTGATCCCGGCGCGCGAGGTGCTGTGGCGGCACGTGGCGCAGCTGGCGTACGCCGCCCTGCCGCCGTACGCCCACGAGCTCTACGGGCGACCCGCCCCCGAACCCGCCGCCGTCACCCGCCGGTTGCGCACCACGGGCACCCTGCTGCGCCGCGTTCCCGCACGTCTGCGGTGGCAGCTCCCGCCCAAGCACATCCTCCGGGCCATGGCCCGCCTCGGACCCGGCTCCCGCCCGGCGCCGTACAAAGTCGGACGATAGCTCGCCATACTGGACGAGCCAGGGGAGGGCGGGGCGAGTTTTCGACGGGGGCGATCGCGGCAGATGGGGGACAGCAGGCTGATCCAGGGCCGGTACCGGCTGCTCGACCTGATCGGGCGTGGCGGCATGGGCGAGGTGTGGCGTGCGCGTGACGAGTCGCTGGGCCGGCATGTCGCCGTGAAGTGCCTCAAGCCGCTCGGGCCGCACCACGACCCGTCCTTCACCCGTGTGCTGCGGGAGCGGTTCCGGCGCGAGGGCCGGGTGGCCGCCGCGCTCCAGCACCGCGGGGTGACCGTCGTGCACGACTTCGGTGAGTCCGACGGCGTCCTGTACCTGGTGATGGAGCTGCTGGAGGGCCGTAACCTCAGCCAGCTCCTGGACGACAACGAGCACCGTCCGCTGCCGGTCTCCGACGTCGTGGACATCGCCGACCAGGTGGCCGCGGCGCTCGCCTACACCCACCGGCAGGGCATCGTGCACCGCGACCTGAAGCCCGCGAACATCGTGCGGCTGACCGACGGCACCGTGAAGATCTGCGACTTCGGCATCGCCCGGCTCGGCCACGACATCGGCTTCACCTCACGGCTGACCGGCACCGGCATCGCCATGGGCACCCCGCACTACATGTCGCCGGAGCAGATCGGCGGAGTCGAGGTGGACCAGCGCAGCGACCTGTACTCGCTGGGCTGCGTCCTGTACGAAATCGCCACCGGGGCGCCGCCGTTCGATCTCGACGACGCCTGGGGGGTCCTCGTCGGCCACCGCGACACGCCTCCCGAACCACCGCGCAGTCACCGCGCCGAACTGCCCGCCTACCTCGAGCGGATCATCCTGGACCTGTTGGCCAAACTTCCCGAAGAACGGCCTTCCGACGCCGGCGAGGTGAGCCGGCGGATCGACACGGGCCGCACCACGCCGATGTACGTGCCGACCGTCGTGACCCCGCAGCCGGTGCTCCGGGCCTCGGGACCCGCGGGCTCCGGCGAGGCGCTCCGGGTGCCCGGCCCGGCGTCACCCGAGGGCCGTCTGCCGTCCTGGACCCGCGGTATGACCACCGGTCACAAGGCCACCGGGGCCGGTCTGCGGACCACGCCCCCGGACGCCGGAGCCGGCCTCACCGGTGAGTGGATCCCGCGGCCCCCGGCAGGCCGGTCCGAGCCGCCGCCGGTACCGGCCGGCCCGTCCGACCCCTCCCCGCAGGCGGTGAGCGCGCTCGCCGGACGGCACGACGAGGCACTCGGCCTCGGTCGGCTGGGCCGCTGGACGGAGGCCGGCGAGGTGCACCGCGCGGTCGCCTCCGAGCGCGAGCGCCTGCTCGGCCCGGACCACCCCGACACCCTCTCCAGCCGCTACGAGCTCGCCTTCACCCTCAGTCGCACCGGCCGCGCCGCCGACGCCCTGCGCGAGTACACCCACGTCGCCCGGGCAAGGGAGCGCCTGCTCGGTGCCGAGCACCCCGACACGCTCGCCGCCCGCCAGGAAGTGGCCTATGTGCTGGGCCAGTCGGGCCGCCACTTCGACGCCCACCAGACGTACACGTCGGTGCTCGCCGCCCGGGAGCGCGCCATGGGCCCCGACCATCCGGACACCCTCCGCTGCCGCCACAACCTCGCCTTCAACCTCAGCAGACTCGGCCGCCCGGAGGACTCGTACCGGATGGCGTGCGAGGTCGCGGCGGCCCGCGTCCGGGTGCTCGGCCCCGACCACCCCGACACGCTGGTCACCCGGTACGAGGTCGCCTACGCGCTGGGACAGCTGGGCCGCTGGCCGGAGGCCCTGCAGACCTACCGGGAGGTCGCCGCGGCCCGCGCCCAGGCCCTCGGCCCCGACCACCCCGACACCCTCGCCGCCCGCTACGAGGTGGGCATCAGCCTCGGCCGCCTCGGCCGCAGCGCGCAGGCGCTGACGCTCTACCGCGAGCTGATCGACGACCGCACCCGCGTCCACGGCCCCGCCCATCCCGAGACGCTCCGCGCCCGCCACGGCCTCGGCGTCAACCTCGGCCGTCTCGGCCGTTGGGAGGAGGCTCTCGCGGAGTCACGCGACGTCTGCGCGATCCGCGAGCGTGTCCTCGGACCGGACCACCCAGACACCCTGATCAGCCGCCGCGAGGTGGCCGTCGGCCTGGGCTGGCTGAGCCGCTGGGCGGACGCGCTGGCCGAGTACCGGCGTGTGGCCGCCGCCCGCGAGCGCGTCCTCGGCCCCGGTCACCCCGACACCCTCGCGAGCCGCAGCGACGAGGCCCACTGCCTGGAGCAGGTCGGACGCGGTGCGGAGGCGGTGGAGCTGTACCGGAGGGTCGCGGTACTGCGCCGGCAGCAGGCGTCGGGCGGCACCTGACCCCCGGCCCGGACTCCCTCCTGGCGCCGGCCGGTGCGTCGGCCACCGGGTCGGTAGGCGTGCGGGCCGTGTGCCGCTCACCTCTGGCCGACCTAGATCACCCCGTGTTACCAAGAGGGATGCCTGCACTCGAGGGATCCCGGACGTACGACGTCGTCATCGTCGGCGGAGGCCACAACGGCCTGGTCGCCGCCGCCTACCTGGCCCGGGCCGGCCGGTCGGTGCTGGTTCTGGAGCGGCTGGACCACACCGGGGGCGCCGCCGTCTCCACCCGCCCGTTCGCCGGGGTCGACGCACGGCTGTCACGCTACTCGTACCTGGTCAGCCTGTTGCCGAAGAAGATCGTGCGGGACCTGGGGCTGGACTTCCGCGTCCGCACCCGGACCGTCTCGTCGTACACCCCCGTGGAGCGGGCCGGCCGGCCCACCGGCCTGCTGGTCGGCGGCGGCGAACGCCGGACCCGGGAGGCCTTCGCGCGACTGACGGGCGGCGAGCGGGAGTACGAGGCGTGGCAGCGCTTCTACGACATGACCGGCCACGTCGCCCGGCAGGTCTTCCCGACCCTCACCGAACCGCTGCCCACCCGTGAGGAGCTGCGCCGTCGCGTCGACGACGAAGAGGCCTGGCAGACGCTGTTCGAGGAACCCATCGGCGTCGCCATCGAGAACCGCTTCGACGACGACCTGGTCCGGGGTGTCGTCCTCACCGACGCCCTCATCGGCACCTTCGCCGACGCCCATGACCCGGCGCTGCCGCAGAACCGCTGCTTCCTCTACCACGTGATCGGCGGCGGCACAGGCGACTGGAACGTACCCGTCGGCGGCATGGGCGCCCTGACCGGAACGCTGGCCGGGGCCGCGCGGGCGGCGGGTGCCGTCCTCGCCACCGGGCACGAGGTGGTGCGGATCGACACGGACGGACGCACCGCCGAGGTTGTCCACCGCACCGCGGACGGCGAGAGTGTGGTCGCCGCCCGGCACGTCCTCGTCAACGCCTCACCGCAGGAGCTGGCCGCGCTGACCGGCGACACGGCCTCCGAGCCCGCGGAAGGCGCCCAGCTCAAGGTGAACATGCTGCTGAAGCGGCTGCCGAGGCTGCGGGACAGCTCCGTCGACCCGCGCGAGGCGTTCGCCGGCACCTTCCACATCGCCGAGGGCTACCAGCAGCTGGCCGTCGCCCACAGCCAGGCCGCGGCCGGCGAACTGCCCACCGCCCCGCCCTCGGAGATCTACTGCCACTCGCTCACCGATCCGACGATCCTCGGCCCGGACCTCGTCGAACAGGGCTACCAGACGCTCACCCTCTTCGGCCTGCACACGCCCGCGCGGCTCTTCGACCGGGACAACGACGCCGTACGCGACGAACTGGTGAAGTCCACGCTGGCGCAGTTGGACGCGCACCTCGCCGAACCGCTCGCCGACTGCCTGGCCACCGACGCGGAGGGCCGCCCGTGCATCGAGGCCAAGACGCCGCTGGACCTGGAGCGTGACCTGCGGTTGCCCGGCGGCAACATCTTCCACCGCGAACTCTCCTGGCCCTACGCCCAGCAGGACACCGGCCGCTGGGGCGTGGAGACCCGGCACGCCAACGTGCTGCTGTGCGGCGCGGGCGCGGTGCGTGGCGGCGGGGTGAGCGGGGTGCCGGGGCACAACGCGGCGATGGCGGTGCTGGAGCGGCCAGAAATCTGACGGAGCATCAGAAAAAGGCTTCCGTCGTCCGGAGGACTGCGGCATTCTGCGCCCATGCAGACGGAGTTGAGCAAGCGACTCGGAATCGAGCACGCCATATTCGGCTTCACGCCGTTCCCCGCCGTAGCCGCGGCCGTCAGCCGGGCCGGCGGCTTCGGAGTGCTCGGCGCGGTCCGCTACACCGCCCCCGACGACCTCAAGCGCG
Organism: Streptomyces sp. NBC_00289; assembly: GCF_041435115.1. Taxonomy (NCBI): domain Bacteria; kingdom Bacillati; phylum Actinomycetota; class Actinomycetes; order Kitasatosporales; family Streptomycetaceae; genus Streptomyces; species Streptomyces sp. NBC_00289. The sequence continues at coordinate 8,917,233 of NZ_CP108046.1, forward strand.
ACCTCGACTGGCTCGAGGCGCACGTCGACGGCCGGCCTTACGGCCTCGACGTCGTGATGCCCGCGAAGAAGGTCGAAGGCGTCAGCGAGGCCGACGTCGAGGCGATGATCCCCGAGGGACACCGGCAGTTCGTCACGGACACCCTCGCCAAGTACGGCGTGCCCGGCCTCGACGAGGGGGAGGTGTCCGGCTGGCGCATTACCGGATGGATGGAGCAGGTCGCCCGCACCCAGCTCGACGTCGCCTTCGACTACCCGATCCGGCTGCTCGCCAACGCCCTCGGCTCGCCGCCCGCCGACGTCGTCGCCCGGGCCCACGACCAGAACGTGCTGGTCGCCGCGCTCGCCGGAAGTGCGCGGCACGCCCGCAAACACGCGGAGGCGGGCATCGACATCGTCGTCGCCCAGGGCTACGAGGCGGGTGGCCACACCGGGGAGATCGCGTCCATGGTGCTGACCCCGGAGGTCGTCGACGCCGTCGACCCGCTGCCCGTACTGGCCGCAGGCGGCATCGGCAGCGGGCAACAGGTGGCCGCCGCGCTCAGCCTCGGCGCCCAGGGCGTGTGGCTGGGCTCCATGTGGCTGACCACCACGGAGGCCGACCTGCACTCGGCCGCCCTCACCCGCAAACTCCTGGCCGCCGGCTCCGGCGACACCGTCCGGTCCCGCGCCCTGACCGGAAAGCCCGCGCGTCAGCTGCGCACCGAGTGGACCGACGCCTGGGACGACCCGGACGGGCCGGGCACCCTCCCCATGCCCCTGCAGGGGCTGCTCGTCGCCGAAGCCGTCTCACGCATCCAGAAGCACGAGGTCGAGCCCCTGCTCGGCACGCCGGTCGGGCAGATCGTCGGCCGGATGACCGGCGAACGCAGTGTCCAGGCGGTCTTCGACGACCTCACGACCGGATTCGAGCGGGCCGTCGACCGCATCAACCGCATCGCCGGAAGGAGCGGCCAGTCGTGAGCACATCCCCCGCCGGTACCGTCGGCACGCCCCCCGTCGGGTTCTGGGCCCAGGCCGCCCAGGACCCCGACCGTACGGTACTCGTCGCCCCCGACGGCGAGCAGTGGAGCGCCGGCCGCCTGCACACCGCGGCCAACCGGCTCGTCCACGGTCTGCGCGCCGCCGGGCTCGAACGCGGCGACGCCTTCGCGGTCGTCCTGCCCAACGGAGCCGAGTTCCTGACCGCCTATCTCGCCGCCACCCAGGCCGGCTTCTACCTCGTCCCCGTCAACCACCACTTCGTCGGCCCCGAGATCGGCTGGATCGTCGCCGACTCCGGTGCCAAGGTGCTCATCACCCACGAGCGGTTCGCCGACGCCACCCGGCACGCCGCCGACGAGGCCGGCCTGCCGGCCACCCACCGGTACGCGGTCGGCGCGGTCGAGGGATTCCGGCCGTACGCCGAACTCCTCGACGGGCAGCCCGGGTCGGCGCCCGGCGACCGCACCCTCGGCTGGGTCATGAACTACACCTCGGGCACCACCGGCCGCCCGCGCGGCATCCGGCGCCCGCTGTCCGGCAAGGTCCCCGAGGAGACATACCTCGGCGGCTTCCTCGGCATCTTCGGGATCAGGCCGTTCGACGGCAACGTGCACCTGGTCTGCTCGCCGCTTTACCACACCGCCGTACTCCAGTTCGCGGGCGCGTCCCTGCACATCGGCCACCGGCTGGTCCTGATGGACAAGTGGACGCCCGAGGAGATGCTCCGCCTCATCGACACCCACCGGTGCACACACACCCATATGGTCCCGACCCAGTTCCACCGCCTGCTCGCGTTGCCGGAGCACACCCGGCAGTCCTACGACGTCTCCTCCATGCGGCACGCCATCCACGGCGCGGCCCCGTGCCCGGACCACGTCAAGCGGGCCATGATCGACTGGTGGGGGCACTGTGTGGAGGAGTACTACGCGGCCAGTGAGGGAGGCGGCGCCTTCGCGACCGCCGAGGACTGGCTGAAGAAGCCCGGCACGGTCGGCAAGGCCTGGCCGATCAGCGAACTCGCGGTCTTCGACGACGAGGGCCACCGGCTGCCGCCCGGCGAACTCGGCACCGTCTACCTGAAGATGAACACCGGCGGCTTCGCCTACCACAAGGACGAGAACAAGACGCGGAAGAACCGCATCGGCGACTTCTTCACCGTCGGTGACCTCGGATTCCTCGACGAGGACGGCTACCTCTTCCTCCGCGACCGCAAGATCGACATGATCATCTCGGGCGGGGTCAACATCTACCCGGCCGAGATCGAGGCAGCCCTGCTGGCCCATCCCGCCGTCGCCGACGCCGCCGTCTTCGGCATCCCGCACGACGACTGGGGCGAGGAGGTCAGGGCCGTCGTCGAACCGGCGCCCGGCCACGAACCCGGCCCCGACCTCGCCGCCGTGATCCTGGACCACTGTGCCGGGCAGCTCGCCGGCTACAAGCGGCCCAGGAGCGTCGACTTCATCGCCGAGATGCCGCGCGATCCCAACGGCAAGCTCTACAAGCGACGGCTGCGGGACCCGTACTGGGAAGGCCGCACCAGGGCGGTGTAGACCGGCTCCAAGATTTACGACCGGCATTCGGCCGGCGGGAACGAACGGCGGGACCACTGGGGTTCCGGCCGGTGGGAACGGGCGGCGCCGCGCGGACAGTTCGCGCGGCGCCCGCACCTTGGACCGACGGCCTCGTTATGCCTCCTGGCGCGCGCCGGGTTCGTCACCGAGTCGACCGGTGCGCGTGCCGCACGTCGAACCCGCCGGAAGGACACGGAAGTTGGACATGGAGCTGTTCGAGACGTACCGCCCTTGGCTGCTCGGGCTCGCCTACCGGCTGCTCGGCAGCATGTGGGACGCCGAGGACGTGGTCCAGGAGGCGTACGCACGGTGGTCGGCCGGCGGCCGCGACGAGATGCGCGAACCCCGGACCTTCCTCGTCACGGCCGTGTCCCGGCTCGCCCTCGACCAGCTGCGGTCGGCCCGAGTGACGCGTGAGGCGTACGTCGGGCCCTGGCTGCCGGAGCCGGTGGCCACGGAAGCGCTCGGTCCGCTCGGCACGCCCGGGCTGCGCGGCACCGTCGCCTACGCCACCCTCCACCTGATGGAGGGTCTGTCGCCGCCGGAGCGCGCCGTGTTCGTCCTGCGGGAGTCCTTCGAGGTGCCGTACGGGGAGATCGCCCGCATCCTCGACACGACCGTGACGAGCTGCCGCCAGCTGCACCACCGGGCCGCCCGCAGGCTCGCCGCCGGGCGCGACCGGTTCACCCTCGCCGAGGGCGCCCACGCCAGGCTGCTGACCCGGCTCCTGGAGGCCGCGCGCGGCGGCGACCCGGCGGGACCCGGCGACCTGCTGACGGAGGACGTCGTCGCGTGGAGCGACGGCGGCGGCAAGGTCAGGGCCGCGCTGCGCCCGATCGGGGGACGGGAGCAGGTCGCCGCCTTCGTCGTGGACCTGGTGACCCACCGTCCGCTCAGCGCCCCGCGACTCGTGGACGTCAACGGCCGCCCCTGTCTGGCGGGCACGGTCGACGGCAACCCCCGGCTCCTCACCGTCGACGTGGTGGACGGCCGTGTCGACGCCATCCACGTCATGCTCAACCCGGACAAGCTGGCCCACATCCCGGGCTGACCCGAGGTGTGGGCCCCGCCCATGTGCGGCGCGCACACGGGCGGGGACCACACCCGACCGGGGGCCTGCCCCGCCGTCGGTCACCGGACTCCGCCGAGCGGTTCGCCCCGTGATCCGTCACCGGAGGCCGCCCGGTGGCTCCATACGGTCGGGCCGCAGGGGCGCGGCTTGACCTCCCTCCGTGGTGGACCGAGGATCATGTGTCATGACGCCCGGACACGGCAGCACGGTCGACGGAGTACTGCGCCGCACCGCCCGACGTACCCCCGCGCGGGTCGCGGTCGAGTACGGCGACCGCTCATGGACCTACCAGGAACTCGACGAGGCGGTCTCCGGCGCGGCGAGCGCGCTGCTCGCCCGCGGTCCGGTCCCCGGCGACCGGGTGGCCGCCTACGGACGCAACTCGGACGCGTACCTCATCGGCTTCCTGGCCTGCGCCCGCGCCGGCCTGGTGCATGTGCCGGTGAACAACCACCTCACCGGGGAGGACCTCGCCTACCTGGTCCGGCAGTCCGGCAGCACCCTCGTCCTCGCCGACCCCGACCTCGCCGGCCGGCTCCCCGACGGGGTCGCGACACTGCCCCTGCGGGACGCCGACGACTCCCTGCTGGCGCTGCTGGCCACGGCGCCCCCGTACGACGGTCCCGAGCCGCGCAGCGAGGACCTGGTGCAGCTGCTGTACACGTCCGGGACCACGGCGCTGCCCAAGGGCGCGATGATGACCCACCGCGGCCTGGTGCACGAGTACCTCAGCGCGATCACCGCCCTCGACCTGAGCGCCGGGGACCGGCCGGCGCACGCGCTGCCGCTGTACCACTCGGCCCAGCTGCACGTGTTCCTGCTGCCGTACATCGCCGTCGGGGCCACCAACATCATCCTCGACGCGCCGGACGGCGACCGGCTCTTCGACCTGATCGAGGCCGACCGCGTGGACAGTGTCTTCGCCCCGCCCACGGTCTGGATCGGCCTGGCCAACCGCCCGGACTTCGCGACGCGGAACCTGGGCGGCCTGCGGAAGGCGTACTACGGGGCCTCGATCATGCCGGTGCCCGTCCTGGAGCGGCTGCGTGAGCGGCTGCCGAAACTGGCCTTCTACAACTGCTTCGGGCAGAGCGAGATCGGGCCCCTCGCCACCGTCCTGGGCCCCGACGAGCACAAGGGCCGGATGGACTCCTGCGGCCGTACCGTGCTGTTCGTCGACGCTCGTGTGGTCGACGAGCAGGGCAAGGAGGTCCCCGACGGCACGGCCGGCGAGATCGTCTACCGCTCACCGCAGTTGTGCGAGGGCTACTGGGACAAGCCGGAGGAGACGGCCGAGGCCTTCCGCGAGGGCTGGTTCCACTCCGGCGACCTCGCGGTCCGCGACGCGCACGGCTACTTCACCGTCGTCGACCGGGTGAAGGACGTCATCAACTCCGGTGGCGTGCTGGTCGCTTCACGGCAGGTCGAGGACGCGCTGTACACGCACGAGGCCGTCGCCGAGGTCGCCGTGATCGGCCTGCCCGACGAGCGGTGGATCGAGGCCGTCACCGCGGTCGTCGTCGCCCGCGGCGAGGTCACCGAGGAGGAACTCCTCGCGCACGCCCGGGAGAAGCTCGCCTCCTTCAAGGCGCCGAAACGGGTTCTGTTCGTCGACGAGTTGCCGCGCAACGCCAGCGGCAAGATCCTCAAGCGGGAACTTAGGGACCGGTTCGGGGACGGCGTGTGAAGGTGCCCGGCCTTGTAGCATCCGAGTAGCCCGGCGCGAGGGGGAAGCGTGATCGAACTGTCCGACATGATCCGCGAGTTACGGCAGCAGCTGACCGACTCGCTCACGGACGGCGCCGGCGAGGCGGTCCGGTTCGAACTCGGCCCCGTGGAGATCGAGGCCACCGTCGCCGTCACCCGCGAGGCCGGCGCGAAGGCCAAGGTCCGGCTCTGGGTGGTCGACGCGGGAGCGGACGGGAAGTACGCCCACGCACAGACGCAGCGCATCACGGTCACCCTGACGCCGAAGCTCGTCCCGGCGGCCGGCGGCCCGCCGCGGACCGCGCTGATCGGCGGCGCCGAAGCCGAAGGCGAGCGCTGAAGGGTGGCGGCTGTCGCCAGTGCGGCACTGACGAGCTTGGCGTGACCTCCGATGAGGATCCGCGCCTCGTCCGGCGACGGTCGATGGTGCGGGCGCTGTCCGGCCGCGGATCGCCTCTCCGTACGACGCTGGATTGCCGTTCGCACGGTGAGGAGGGTGCAGAGTTCGGCGCTGTCACCGGTTCCCGGTCCGCCGGCCGTCCAGCAGTTCGTGCAGGTGCGCGGCGGCGTTCTCGATGTCCGCGTATTTCTGCTGTCCGGCGCGTACCTTCGCAGAGAGCACACCGCAGCGGTGGACGCGCTCGAAATCGCCGTAGGGGAACTTGTACCGGCCCTTGGTCTCCTCTCCCATCTCGTCGTCGATGCCCAGGTACCACCCGGCGTACTCGTTGAATCCGTGCTCCTCGAGGTAGGCATTCTCGTCCGCTGCCGAGGGCTGGTGCTCGCTCCACTCGTCCCGGTCGTCCAGGACGATCCTGCCCTCTTCGGTCAGTTTCCTTGCGTGGTCGAACGCCATCGCGTTCAGTTTCACCGTCATGCCGTTACCGCCGCATCGACTGTCAGATGTCTGCTGCTGCCCGGATGTCCTGCCGCGCCTGCCCCATCAGTTCGTCCAAGTCGCCGACCTCAGGGCTGAGTTCCCGCACGCGCGGCGCGATCTGCTGCAGCCATGCCGCAGTGGCCATGGCCAGTTCGACGGCCTCCCGGGTTCGCTCCTCACCGAGCAGTTTCTCGACCTTGAAAGCAATGCCCGCGAGTGTGTCGTCATCGGTGACAGGCACCAAGTAGGGCTCCAGGCCCGGCGGATACGGTGTCCGCTCCCGGTACTCACGCATCGCGGTCACGACCGCGGGCACCGCGCTGTACCAGTCGAGGAGGCCCATGAAGACGTACAGGCGTGCCACCAGCCGTGGTCGGCCAGGGTGCCGGTCCAACCAGGCCATCAGCTCACGCTGATCACCGAAGTGGTCCATGATCTGCGACATCGCCTCCGCGACCCGGGTGGGCCAGGTCCAGTGGAAGGGCAGCAGCCGCGCCACCTGATGGGCGAGCGCCGCCTCGCCCTCCGCGTCCAGCGTGCCGGCGACGAATTCGGCGACCTGCCGGTGGTCCAGTCCGTAGTCGGCCGGCGCCGCCCGGTCCTGTGAGCTTTGTGACGAGTCGTGGCGCAGACGCAACAGCCGGGTGCCGATCTTGCTCAGTGTCAGGTTCCGCATTGTTCCTCCCAACTCGCGATGTGTTCTTCATCGTCCGGAGCGGCTGAACGACCAGCTCCTGCTCAAATCCATGCGACCGCCCCACCGCCCCCGCAGTTCGCCGGACCGCAGCGAAAGCGGCAGACCTCCCAGCGGGGGGGGTCCGGTCGCGCCGGCGCCGGGCTTCCGGGCGGTCCGATGACGATCCGCCAGTGGAACAGGAACCACGGCAGCCGGTCGAGGCGGAGGGACCTTCGTGGTGATGACGCGGAGTCCGGAGGTGGTGGTCATGTCGCCGCCCCTTCGGCCTCGGGACACGGCCGATCCGCCGTACGGGCGAAGGACCGGGGCTGGCGTCCCCTGTCCGGCGTTACGTCCCCCCTTGTGCTGCGCTGCCGTGTTGTCGGCCACCGGCTCCGCAACGGCATTCATGGCCTCACCTCGAGCTCTGGTCAAACGCGCACGGGGTGACGGCGTCCTCCATTTTATGGCATTTTGTGCAGCTCAGTGGATATTCCGCCGCCGATATCTCCCTTCGTCCGTCCAGTACAAGAGGCGAAGTCGCCATTTGATCCGGCAGGCGGAAGCGCCCGGACGAAATACTCGACACCGTGAACACACGACACAACACGTTTCCGTTGCTTCCGGCACGTCGTCGGCACGTGACGGCGAGCGGTCCGTGCCCTGACGCCCGGATCCACCGCCGACGACCGAAGGAATGCGAGCGCCCCCCGGCACGGGACCGAGCCGCGCCACCGCACTCGGCGCCTTGATAGATGAACGGCCACCGGCCGATCTTCGAGGTGTCGAAGCCGGACGGGGATCAGCCGGTTAGCGGGGGCGCAGATCCACGATCCGGCGGATCTTGCCCACCGAGCGTTCCAGCGACTCCGGATCGACGATCTCCACCGTGACCGACACGCCGATGCCGTCCTTCACGGCGGCAGTGATCGCGAGCGCGGCCGCGTCCCGGTCGTGCGGGGTCGCGTCGGGCCGGGCCTCCGCCCGGACGGTCAGGGCGTCGAGGCGTCCCTCGCGGGTGAGCCGGAGCTGGAAGTGGGGAGCGACACCCGGCGTGCGGAGCACGATCTCCTCGATCTGCGTGGGGAAGAGGTTCACCCCGCGCAGGATCACCATGTCGTCGCTGCGGCCGGTGACCTTCTCCATCCGCCGGAACACCCGGGCCGTGCCCGGCAGCAGCCGAGTCAGGTCCCGTGTCCGGTAGCGGATCACCGGCATCGCCTCCTTCGTGAGCGAGGTGAAGACCAGTTCGCCCCGCTCGCCCTCCGGCAGCACCTCCCCGGTGACCGGGTCGACGACCTCCGGGAGGAAGTGGTCCTCCCAGATGTGCAGCCCGTCCTTCGTCTCCAGGCATTCCTGGGAGACTCCCGGGCCCATCACCTCCGAGAGCCCGTATATGTCGACGGCGTCGATCGCGAACCGCTCCTCGATCTCCTGGCGCATCCGTTCGGTCCACGGTTCGGCGCCGAAGACGCCCACGCGCAGGGAGGTGCCGCGCGGGTCGACGCCCTGGCGTTCGAACTCGTCGAGGATCGTCAGCATGTAGGAGGGGGTGACCATGATGACGCCGGGCTCCAGGTCTCGGATCAACTGGACCTGGCGGGCGGTCATGCCACCGGACGCGGGGATGACCGTACAGCCGAGCCGTTCGGCACCGTAGTGGGCGCCCAGGCCGCCGGTGAACAGCCCGTAGCCGTACGCCACATGCACCGTGTCCCCGGGGCGTCCGCCGGCCGCCCGGAGCGAACGGGCGACCAGGTCGGCCCACCGGGACAGGTCGCCGTCCGTGTAGCCGACCACCGTGGGGCGCCCGGTGGTGCCGCTCGACGCGTGGATGCGGCGGACGCGGTCGCGGGGCACGGCGAACATCCCGTACGGGTAGTTCGCCCGCAGGTCGGCCTTCGTGGTGAAGGGGAACCGGGCCAGATCGGCGAGGGACCGGCAGTCCTCGGGGCGGATTCCCGCTTTGTCGAAGGAGTCGCGGTAGAAGGGCACGTGCTCGTACGCGTGCCGGAGTGAGGTGCGCAGCCGCTCCAGTTGCAGGGTGCGCAGCGCCTCCGCGTCGAGTCGTTCCCCCGGGTCCAGCAGCTCAGTCGCATCCACCATGGGAGCTTCTCCCTCACCAAACGTGCCAATCCGGGCGACCGATCATTCGGTCGCGATGTGTGGATCAGTAATCCAAACCGGACGGGCTCAGGCAAGGGGGCGGTGGGCCTTTTCTCCGCGCGCCGCGCGGCAGGGCGGCAAATCCGTTGCCGTCACGGCGCGCGGTCCACCAAGATCGACGGCATGCCGACCTTCACCGCGCCCGACGGAACCGAACTCGCCTGTCACGTGCGAGGTGACGGTGAGCCGCTCGTCGTGCTGCCCGGGGGCCCGATGCGGGCGTCCCGCTACCTCGGAGACCTGGGCGGACTCGCCGCGCACCGGCGCCTGGTCCTGCTCGATCTGCGGGGCACCGGCGACTCCGCCTCGCCCGAGGACCCGGCGTCGTACCGCTGCGACCGGCTGGTCGAGGACGTGGAGGCGCTGCGCGTCCACCTCGGGCTGGAGCGGATGGACGTGCTCGCGCACTCGGCGGGCGGCAATCTCGCGACGCTGTACGCCGCCCGCCACCCGCGGCGGGTGGCCCGGCTGGCGCTGATCACCGCCACACCCTGGGCGCTCGGGATGCCCGTCACCGCCGAGGACCGGCTGGCCGCGGCGCGGCTGCGGAAGGACGAGCCGTGGTTCGCGGAGGCGATCGCGCCGTTCGAGAAGTGGCTCGCGGGCGAGGGGGACTTCGACCCCGCGTTCGCCCCCTTCTTCTACGGCCGCTGGGACGAGGCGGCCCGACAGCACGACGCGCGGGGCGACGACGAGTACAGCGACGAGGCGGCCGACGTCTACGGCTCCGAGGGCGCCTACGACCCGCCCGCGACCCGATCGGCCCTCACCGGACTGGCCTCACCCGTCCTCGTCCTCGCCGGGGAACTCGACGGCGGTCCGCGCCCCGAACTCGCCCGACGTGCCGCTCAGGTGTTCCCGAACGCCGAGTTCGTCGTCCAGCCCGGCGCCGGCCACTTCCCCTGGCTGGACGACCCGGGATGGTTCAGCCGTCGCGTCGCCGCGTTCTTCGCGGGGAGCACGACGCCGCTGCCCACGGCGGAGTAGCTCGCCCCGCCCCGGGAGCGGCGTGCCGCGCCGTCACTTCTGGTACGCCGTCATGAAGCGGTCGCGGAACTCGTCCATGGCCCACTCCGGCGCGTTGTCGGCCGGCTTGAGACCGTCCGTCCAGCCCCAGTCGGAGATCCGGTCCAGGACCTTCGGGTCGTGCGCGACGATCGTGATCGGCACGTCGCGGCTCGTGCTGCCGCCCGTGACGGTGGGCACCGGCTGGTGGTCGCCGAGGAAGACGAGGACGGTGTTCTTGTCGCCGTACCTCTGCATCCACTGGGTCAGGCTGTCCAGGGAGTACTGGATGGCCTTGCGGTACTCGGTGCGCACGCTCGCCGGGTGCTTCCAGACCTCCGTGGGGTTCTTGCCCTCCTTCTTGATCTGCTCGAAGACCGAGCCGTCGCCGAGGTCGTCCCAGCCGATCGTGTGGGCGATGGGAGCCCAGGGGTTGTGGCTGGAGGCCAGGATGATCTCCGCCATGATCGGGTCGCGGTTCTTCTTCCCGTGCTCCAGGCGCTGGAACGCCTCGAGGCTGAACTGGTCCGGCACGGGCGTCCAGCTGAAGTAGGGACCCTGGTAGCCGAGGTGCGTGGAGTCGTAGATGTGGTCGAGGCCGAAGTACGTGCCCTCGGGCCACGCCTTGCGCACGCCCGGGACGATGCCGACGGTGCGCCAGGCGCCGGTCTTCTGGAAGTAGCTGGTGAGGGTGGCGTGGTCGCCGGTGGTCAGGGTCCGGTACCGCTGCTGGTTCTTGATCCACAGGCCGGACAGGAACGTCGAGTGGGCGAGCCAGCTGCCGGCGCCCGTCACGGGCGAGCTGAGCCAGCCGCTGCGCGCCGCGAAGCCGGCCGCCTTGAGCCTGGCGTCGCCCTCCTTGAGCGTCGCGTCGATCTCCGGGGCCATCGCCGGATCGTCGATCGCCACCCGGCCGTAGCTCTCGATGAAGGTGAACAGCACGTCCTTGCCGCGCAGACCGGTCAGCAACCGGTCGTTCGGGGTGTCGGCGAAGGCGTCGACGGCGAGCTGCTTCTTGAAGACGTCGGCGTCACCGAGGCCGTCGCGGACGTACTGCACGCGGTTGGCGAGGTACTGGCTGTAGCCCCTGGTGGCGACCGTGACGCCGCCGAACTGCACGCCCATGGTGAAGAGGATGATCCAGGCGGTGCCGAGGACCAGCGTGCCGCGCACGGCCACGGAGCGGTGCCGGGCCATCACGTTCGCGAGCCGCACCATCGCGAGCGCGCTCAGCACGAGCACGAGGACGAGCAGGACGATCAGCCCGATGACCGCGAGCACCTCACCCGAGCGGCCGAACGAGTCCTTCATCCAGTCCGCCGCGTCGCTCAGCAGAACCCAGTCGAAGACCAGGTCGAACGGCCGGGCCAGAGTCTGGCGGAAACCCATGTCGAGGCACTTCAGGACGGTGGACAGCCCGAGGAACGTCCCCAGGACGACGGCCGTGATCCGCCGTGCCCTCGACGGCAGTACGAGCAGGACGGCCGCGAGGAAGATCACCTCGACGGGGAGGCGGAGGAACGACTGGAGATTGATCCGGTCGAGGCGGTTGGGCACGAGGAGCACGACGAGCACCAGCGCACCGGCCAGGATGCTCGTGCCCGCCCGCACGGCACGGGCGGCGCGGGGGTGACGACGGCGCCAGCCGAACCAGCCGGGGCGGGCGGAAGAGGAGGCGGCGTCACCCGGGCCGGGTGGGCCGGTGGTGGCGGTGGAGGCCGCTGCCTCGTCGCCGGACTCTTCGCCGGACGCGTCGCCGGTGGAGGCCGGGTGCGGGACGACGGCCTCGGCGGCCGCCTTCCCGTCCTCCGCGCCGTCGGCCGTCTCCTCCGTCGCGGGGCGTCCGTCCGGCCCGTCCTCCTCCGCCTCGGCCTTCGTGGTCGGCTCGGCCGTCGCGCCGGTCGCCTCCTCGTCAGCCGGCTCCACGTCCCCCGCGGCGCCGGGCTCGGTCACCGCGGGAGCGGTCGAGGCTTCCTCGGCTGTGGTTCTCTCCGATGCGTCCGCGTCCGTCTTTGGCAGTTGACGAGGGGGCGTGAGGTGCGACACCCGGGGGTCCTTCCGTGCGAAGCCGCTGATGGCACGGCGGACCGGGCCCACAGGGCAGGGCCGCCAACCTCGCGTACGGCCCCACCCGGCACTCCGTTCAAACGCCCGGGTCAACCGCGCGCAAAGAGTACGCCCCCAGCTCCCGACAGGCCCACCGGTGAGCCGCTGCCTCGCGTCTACCGATCCGCCGAGACCGCCACCTCGCGAGCCCACCGGTAGTCCGCCTTACCGCTGGGCGAGCGCCGTATCGTCTGCGTGATCACTATCTGCCGGGGGATCTTGTAACCCGCGAGATGGGTACGGCAGTACGACTGGAGGTCCTCCAGGGAGGGCCGTGGCGCGCCCTCCCGCAGTTGCACCACCGCCGCCACGTGGTTGCCCCACTTCACGTCCGGCACCCCGGCCACCAGAGCGTCGTACACGTCCGGATGGGACTTGAGCGCCTGCTCGACCTCCTCGGGGTAGACCTTCTCCCCGCCGGTGTTGATGCACTGGGAGCCGCGCCCGAGGACGGTGACCACGCCCTCCTCGTCGACGGTGGCCATGTCGCCGAGCAGCACCCAGCGCTCGCCGTCCTTCTCGAAGAAGGTCTCCGCGGTCTTCGCCGGGTCGTTGTAGTAACCGAGGGGCACGTGTCCGCACTGCGCGACCCGGCCCACCTCGCCCACGGCGACCGGCTCACGCGTCGCCGGATCGACGACCTGAGTGCGGGAGTTGACGCGGATGCGGAAGCCGCGCTCGGGTCCGGAGTCCTCCGTCGCCGTGCCGTTGAAGCCGGACTCGGAGGAGCCGAAGTTGTTCAGCAGCATCGCGTTCGGGAGATGGGCCCGGAACTGGCGGCGCACCGTGTCGGACATGATCGCGCCCGAGGACGACACGCTGAACACGGACGAGCAGTCGGTGCCCTTCATGGGGCCGTCGAGGGCGTCGATCAGGGGCCGCAGCATGGCGTCACCCACCAGCGAGATACTGGTGACCTTCTCCTTCTCGATGGTCCGCAGTACCTCCTCGGCCGCGAACTTGCGATGCAGTACGACCCGCTGCCCGAAGTTGAAGCCGATGAACGCCGTCAGTGTCGACGTCCCGTGCATCAGCGGGGGGGTGGGGAAGAAGGTGATGCCCGCGCCGCCGGCCGCGACCCGCTCGGCGATCTCCTGCGGCTTCCCTACCGGCTCCCCGGTCGGCGCGCCGCCGCCGAGCCCGGAGAAGAACAGGTCCTCCTGGCGCCACATCACCCCTTTGGGCATGCCGGTGGTGCCGCCCGTGTAGATGATGAACTGGTCGTCGCCCGAGCGCCGCGGGAACCCGCGCTCCGGTGAGCCCGTGGCCTCCGCGTCCGTGAAGGCGGTGGCGGGCACCTCGGCCGCCCCCGGCGGGGCGGTTCCCACCCGTACCAGGTGCCGCAGTTTCTCCACCCGCGGCAGCGCCGCCGCCACCCGGTCGGTGAACTCGGCGTCGAAGACCAGGGCGACCAGGTCGGCGTCCTGGTAGAGGTAGACCAGCTCCTCCTCGACGTACCGGTAGTTGACGTTGACCGGCACGATCCGCGCCTTGAGGCAGCCGAGCACGGTCTGGAGGTACTCGACGCCGTTGTAGAGGTGGAGTCCGAGGTGCTCACCGGGCCGGATCCCGCTGTCGATCAGATGGTGGCCGACGCGATTGGCCGCCGCGTCCAGTTCCGCGTACGTCAGGCGGTGCTCCGCGCCCGTGCCGGGGCGGTCGAGGTACACGAGCGCCTCGCGATCCGGCACCACGTCGACGACCGACTCGAACAGGTCGGCAATGTTGTACTCCACCGCTCCTCCTGACCCTCGACTGTCGGCTCGCCGGTCATCAGAGCAAAGGGCGCGGCAACTGGGAAGGGCCCGCGTCAAACAAATCTGACTGACTGTCAGAAAACCCTTGAAGTGCCTCCTCCGCTCCTGCAACCTGTTCTCGTTCTTTCAGAGGGGAGATGGGCGATGGGTGGGACGGAACACCTCACCGTGCGGCGCGAGGGCGCCACACTGGTGCTCACGCTCAACCGGCCGGAGGCCAAGAACGCGCTCTCGTTGTCGATGCTCGTCGGCCTGTACGACGGCTGGGTCGAGGCCGACGAGGACGAGGAGATCCGCTCGGTCGTGCTGACCGGCGAGGGCGGCTCGTTCTGTGCCGGGATGGATCTCAAGGCCCTCGCGGGCAGGGGCATGGAGGGAGAGCACCACCGGGACCGCCTCAAGGCCGACCCGGACCTGCACTGGAAGGCGATGCTGCGCCACCACCGCCCGCGCAAACCGGTGATCGCCGCCGTCGAGGGGTACTGCGTCGCCGGCGGCACCGAGATCCTCCAGGGCACCGACATCCGGGTCGCCGGCGAGTCCGCGACCTTCGGCCTGTTCGAGGTGAAACGCGGCCTGTTCCCGATCGGCGGCTCCACGGTCCGGCTGCAACGCCAGATTCCCCGCACCCACGCCCTGGAGATGCTGCTCACCGGCCGCCCCTACAGCGCCCGGGAGGCCGCGGACATCGGGCTCGTCGGTCATGTCGTCCCGGACGGCACCGCGCTCGCCGAGGCCCTGGCGATCGCCGAACGGATCAACGCCTGCGGCCCGCTGGCCGTGGAGGCCGTCAAGGCCTCGGTGTACGAGACCGCCGAGATGACCGAGTCGGACGGGTTGGCCGCCGAACTGAAACGCGGCTGGCCCGTCTTCGACACCGCCGACGCCAAGGAGGGCGCCCGCGCCTTCGCCGAGAAGCGGCCGCCCGTCTACCGGCGTGCCTGAGCGCGGCCACCCGTCCACCAGCGTGACCGAGCCGCGAAGGAGACCGCCCGCGATGCCCGAAGTCCTCCAAGCCCCCCTCGTCCTCGAATTTCCCTTCACCCGTTCCCTCGGCCCCGTGCAGAGCGCGTTCCTCACCGGTCTGCGCGAGCGGGTCGTCCTCGGCGTCCGGACCCGCGACGGCAGGACGCTCGTCCCACCCGTCGAATACGACCCCGTCACCGCCGAGGAGATAGGCGAGTTGGTCGAGGTGGCCGCCACCGGCACGGTGACCACCTGGGCCTGGAACCACGAACCCCGCCGCGGGCAGCCGCTCGACACGCCCTTCGCGTGGGTCCTGGTCCGCCTCGACGGCGCCGACACCGCCCTGCTGCACGTCCTGGACGTGCCCGGCCCCGACTCCGTGCACAGCGGCATGCGGGTGCGGATCCGCTGGGCCGGGGAACGTACCGGTGCCATCACGGACATCGCCTGCTTCGAGCCGTACGACGGTGCCGGCGAGCGGCAGGACACGGGCCGCACCGGCGCGACGGAGGCCGCCGTTCACAGCGGCGAGTTCGAGAACATGGTCACGGGCATCGTGGCTCCCGCCCGCCTCGACTACACCTACTCGCCCGGCCGTGCCCAGTCCGCCTACATCGGGGCCCTCTCCGAACGGCGGACCGTGGGAGAGCGTTGCCCGTCCTGCCGCAAGGTGTACGTCCCGCCCAGGGGTGCCTGCCCCACATGTGGCGTGGCCACATCGGAACAGGTCGAGGTGGGTCCGCGCGGCACGGTCACGACGTACTGCATCGTCAACATCAAGGCGAAGAACCTCGACATCGAGGTGCCCTACGTCTACGCCCACATCGCCCTCGACGGCGCCGACCTCGCGCTGCACGGCCGGATCGCGGGCATCCCCTACGACCGGGTACGGATGGGCCTGCGTGTCGAGCCGGTGTGGAAGGAGGGTGCCCGCCACCCCGACCACTACCGGCCCACGGGCGAACCCGACGCGGAGTACGACACCTACAAGGAGCTGTTGTGACGCGTGAGATTGCCGTGGTCGCCTTCGCGCAGACCGACCACCGGCGTACGAGTGCGGAACTCTCCGAGGTCGAGATGCTCATGCCCGTGCTGCACGAGGTACTCGACGAGACCGGCCTGAAGACCGCGGACATCGACTTCACCTGTTCCGGCTCCAGCGACTACCTGGCCGGGCGGGCCTTCTCCTTCACCCTCGCCCTCGACGGGGTGGGCGCCTGGCCGCCGATCTCCGAGTCGCACGTCGAGATGGACGGCGCGTGGGCGCTGTACGAGGCCTGGACCAAACTGCTCACCGGGGAGGCGGACACCGCCCTCGTCTACTCCTACGGCAAGTCCTCGCCCGGTTCGGTGCGCGACGTCCTCACCCGGCAACTGGACCCGTACTACGTCGCTCCCCTGTGGCCCGACGCCGTCTCCCTCGCCGCCCTGCAGGCGCAGGCGCTCATCGACGGGGGAGTCACCGACGAACCCGCGCTGGCCGCCGTAGGTGCTCGCAGCCGGTCGGACGCGGGCGCCAACTCCCATGCGCAGCTGCGCGGTTCGGTTCCCCAGGGGGAGTACGCCGTACGGCCCCTGCGCACCGGCGACTGCCCACCCGTCGGTGACGGGGCCGCCGCCGTGATCCTGGCGGCGGGGGAACGCGCCCGGTCCCTGTGCGCGCGGCCCGCCTGGATCCGCGGCATCGACCACCGCATCGAGGCGCACGGCCTGGGGGTCCGCGACCTCACCGACTCACCGTCGGCCCGCCTGGCCGCCGAACGGGCCGGTGCCTTCGAACGCCCCGTCGACACGGCGGAGCTGCACGCGCCCTTCAGCTCGCAGGAGGTCGTCCTGCGCCGGGCGCTGAGGCTGGACGACTCGGTGCGCGTCAACCCGTCCGGGGGCGCGCTCGCCGCCAACCCGGTGATGGCCGCCGGGCTGATCCGCATCGGTGAGGCGGCCGCCGGCATCCACCGGGGCGAGTCCGACCGCGCCCTCGCCCACGCCACCTCCGGACCCTGTCTGCAACAGAACCTGGTCGCCGTACTCGAAGGGGATCCACGATGAGCAAGGAGCCCGTGGCCGTCGTAGGCATCGGCCAGACCAAGCACGTCGCCGCGCGCCGGGACGTGTCGATCGCCGGACTCGTCCGCGAGGCGGCCCAACGGGCGCTGGACGACGCCGAGTTGACCTGGGCCGACATCGAGGCCGTCGTCATCGGCAAGGCGCCCGACTTCTTCGAGGGCGTCATGATGCCCGAGCTCTATCTCGCCGACGCGCTGGGCGCCGTGGGCAAGCCCATGCTGCGCGTGCACACCGCGGGCTCCGTCGGCGGATCCACCGCCCTGGTCGCCGCCAACCTGGTCGCGGCCCGCGTCCACGGCACCGTACTGACCCTCGCCTTCGAAAAGCAGTCCGAGTCGAACGCCATGTGGGGCCTGTCCCTGCCCATCCCCTTCCAGCAGCCCCTGCTCGCCGGAGCGGGCGGCTTCTTCGCACCGCACGTGCGCGCCTACATGCGGCGCACCGGCGCACCCGACACGGTCGGCTCGCTGGTCGCGTACAAGGACCGGCGCAACGCGCTCAAGAACCCCTACGCCCACCTGCACGAACACGATCTCACCCTGGAGCGGGTCCAGGCCTCGCCCATGCTCTGGGACCCGATCCGCTACTCGGAGACCTGCCCCTCCTCGGACGGCGCCTGCGCCATGGTGCTCACCGACCGCGCCGGAGCCGCCCGCGCCCCCCGCCCGCCGGCCTGGATGCTGGGCGGCGCGATGCGCAGCGAGCCGACGCTCTTCGCCGGCAAGGACTTCGTGTCGCCGCAGGCCGGCAAGGACTGCGCGGCCGACGTGTACCGGCAGGCCGGCATCGCCGACCCGAGGCGGGACATCGACGCCGTCGAGATGTACGTGCCGTTCTCCTGGTACGAGCCCATGTGGCTGGAGAACCTGGGATTCGCCGCCGAGGGGGAGGGCTGGAAGCTCACCGAGGCCGGGGTCACCGAGCTGGACGGGGACCTGCCCGTCAACATGTCGGGGGGTGTCCTGTCGGCCAATCCCATCGGCGCCTCCGGCATGATCCGCTTCGCGGAGGCCGCTCTCCAGGTACGTGGTCAGGCCGGAGAACACCAGGTGGAGGGGGCACGCCGGGTGCTGGGGCACGCCTACGGCGGCGGATCCCAGTTCTTCTCCATGTGGCTGGTGGGCTCACAACGCCCCGACTCCTGAAAGGTCCGCCTCACGTGGCCTGTCGGCGTCAGGAACCGATCGCTAGGCTGGCCGCGGACGACGCAATCGGGAGGAGCAGGACGTGGCCGAGACCATCATCCAGCAGCAGCCGCTCATGGGCTGGGACAAGCCCGAGCTGGACCTCAGCAGCGCCGAGTGGCACTCGAGCAGCCGTGGCCGGGGAGATGTCCAGATCGCCTTTGTCGAGGGATTCATCGCGATGCGCAACAGTGGCCGCCCGGAAAGCCCTTCCCTGATCTTCACACCCGCCGAGTGGGGCGCGTTCGTCTCGGGCGCGCGTGAAGGCGAGTTCGACCTGACGTGACCCTCAGCCGGGGGGAGTGAACCGGCGGGCCGCTCCGGGACCTCCGGGCCGTCTCCCGCGGACACGGCCCCTCTCCGGGGACACGGGCTCGCACACCCTGCCGGGGCCGACGCCGAGCCGGGCCGGCCCCGGAGGGAAAGGGCCGTCCGTGCGCGGCGAGGACGCGCTTCCGGCGCCGCCCGAGGTGTGAGGCCACGTCTTCCCGCGCCTGCTCACGCCTGCCCGCGCCTGATCACCTCGTCGGGAGGCGGCGCGGCCCCTCACGGCCACAGCAGCTGCCTGCGCCACCCTTCACCGGCGCCGGGACCGGCACCCTCGGCGTCGCGGACGTACAGCAGTCGCGTGTGCCGCCGTTCCTTGTCGCCCTGCCAGAACTCGACCGACTCGGGCCGTACGGTGTGCAGGGTCCAGCCCGGCGCGACCAGGTCCGGTTCGGCCTCCAGCCGGGCCAGCGACTCCCGCACCGCCGTGTCACGCTCGGCGAGGTCCGCGAGCGGCTGCGACTGCCGGCCGAGCAGCGCCTCCGCGCGTGCCCCGGCGCCCCGCGCCAGGAAGTCCGCGGCACTGGCCTCGGCGCTCGCCGGTACGACGGTTCCGCGCACCCGCACCTGACGGGCCAGCTCGGACCAGTAGAACGTCAGCGCTGCGTACGGCCGTTCGGCGAGATCGCGGGCCTTGACGCTGCCGCCGTCCGACGCGAACTGCCAGCCGTCCGGTTCCACGCCCTTGAGGATCAGCGTGCGGGCCGTCGGGGCGCCGTCCGCGCCGGCCGTCGAGACCGTCATGGCGTGCGGCTCGCGGACGCCCGCCGCCACCGCCCCCAGCAGCCATTCGGTGAACAGCTCGGACGGTGTGTCCGGTGCGGCCGACGGGTCGAACGCGGGCAGCTCACCCGCGAACACCTCCAGGCCGCGCAGCAGCAGGCGCAGATCCTCCATCGACGCTCCCCTCCAGCTCTAATGGATAGAAGTGAAGCTATCATTAGCGGCATGCGGGACACGATCACTACGGACGCCCGGCTCGCCCTCGACCTCGCCCTGACCGTCCGGCACGACGGACACGGCGGGGTCGCCGACGACCTCACCGACCCGGCCGGCCTCACCGCCTGGGTCCACGCCCGCCCGGACACCGTGCCGGACGCCGCGGCCTTCGTCGCGGACGACACCGGCCTCACCGCCGTGCGTGAGCTGCGCGCCGCCGTCCGGGCCCTGTTCGCCCGCGCCGTGCGCCCCGGCGAGCCGAGCCCCGCCGACGCGGCCCGGCTGCTGCCCGTTCCCGAAGCGGTCGAGCGCCTCAACGCGGCCGCGGCCCGGACGCCCACCGTGCCCGTGCTGAGGTGGGCCGAGGGCGCCGAACCCGCCGTACACCGTCGGGCAGTCTCCGGCGCGGGCGAGCTGACCGCCGTCCTCGCGCAGGCGGCGATCGCCTTCCTCGACGGCCCCGACCGGCAGCTCCTGCGTGCCTGCCACGCGCCCCGCTGCGTGCGCTACTTCCTCAAGGAGCACCCCCGCCAGGAGTGGTGCAAGCCGTCCTGCGGCAACCGCGCCCGCGTCGCCCGCCACCACGAACGGCACCGCGACGCCGCCCGGGACGGTCGCGGTCAGTAATACGCGAACCGGGTCGCGCGACCCGCTCACGGCGTACGCTGAGGTCCCTGTAGGTCACGGTGCGTGCCCGCTCCCCGCGCGGGTGTCCCGCCGTGACAGGGGGTGCACCATGGGGCAGCGCAGCGCACGGAGCAGCCGGACGCTCCTCGAGCGCGACAGTGAACTCGCCGCTGTGGACGAGGCGTTGGCCGAACTCACCGGCGTGCGCGCGGACGGCGCCGCGCCGCGCGGCCGCCCGCGCGGCGCGCTCCTCGCCTTCGCCGGACGCGCCGGCATCGGCAAGACGACCCTCCTCACCGAGGTCCGCCGCCGCGCCGTCGCCCGCGGCTGCGCCGTGGTGTCCGCCCGCGGCAGCGACCAGGAGCAGCGCGTCGCCTTCCATGTCGCCCGCCAGCTCCTCCAGCCCCAGCTCGCCCGATCCGCGGAGACCGAACTGCGCGCCTCGCTGGGCAGTTGGTACGACATCGTCGGCCCCGCCCTCGGCCTGTGCGCCCCGACCGACGGCGCCCCGCCCGACCCCCAGGGTCTGCGCGACGGCCTCGACTGGGTGCTCACCCACCTCGCCGTACGGCACGCCCCGATGGTCGTCGTCCTCGACGACGCGCACTGGGCCGACCCTGAATCCCTCGGCTGGCTCGCCGCGTTCGCACCCCGTGCCGAGCAACTCCCGCTGCTCGTCGTCGTCGCCTACCGGCCCGACGAACTTCCCGACCACGCCGAGTCGTTGAGGGGACTGCCCGGCCGCGCCGGCGGCCGCCCCCTCGACCTGGAACCGCTCAGCGCCGTCGCCGTCACCCGCCTGGTCCGGGAGGCGCTCGGCGCACACGCCGACGACGCGTTCTGCCGCGAATGCTGGGCCGTCACCGCCGGCAACCCCTTCGAGGCGGTCGAGCTCACGGCCAAGGTGCGCGACCGCGGACTCAGCCCCACCGAACCCGGCGCCCACCTGCTGCGCGACCTCGCCGCCGCCGTCAAGGGCAGCGGCCTCGTCGCCCGCCTGGAACGCCTCGGCACCTCCACCGTCCGCTTCGCCTGGGCCTGTGCCGTGCTCGGCACCGAGATCCGGCCGCAGCTCGCCGCCGCCGTCGCCGGAGTCGGCCACGAGGAGGCCGCCGACGCGGCCGACGCCCTGCGTGGCGCCCGCATCCTCACCGGTGCCGAGACCCTGGAGTTCGTCCACCCGCTCATCGCCACCGCCGTCTACCGGGCCATCCCGGCCGGCGTACGCGTCGCCCTGCACGGCCAGGCCGCCTGGTGCGTCATCGACGAGGGGCAGGGTCCCACCGTCGCCGCCCGCCACCTCCTCGAGACCCACCCCGAGGGCGACACCTGGGTCGTGCGGCAACTGCGTGCCGCCGCCGTCGAGACCCTCCGCGCCGGGGCCCCCGACGCCGCACGCAGCTACCTCGCCCGCGCACTGCGCGAACCGCCGCCCTTCGAGGACCGGGCCGCCGTCCTGTACGAACTCGGCTCGGCCTCCCTGCTCACCGAACCCGCCACCACGGTCAACCACCTGCGCGCCGCCCTCGAGGAGCCCGTCGCCGACCCGGACCTGCGCCACCGCATCGTCTACCGGCTCTCCCAGGTACTGGCCCACAGCGACCGCCTCGCCGAGGCCTCCGACAGCCTCGCCCGCGAGATCCGGGTGACCGACGACGCCCGGGTCAGGCTGCGCATGGTCGCCGAACAGTTCATGTGGGACGCCTTCCGCGCCGACGAACCCGACCACCCCTCGCGCTCCCGCCGCCTCACCAGGCTCGCCGACCGACTCGCGGGCCGCGACCTCACCGAGCGGTACATCATCGGCCTGCGGACCTGGGACGCCGTCCTGCGCGGCGAGCCCGCCCCGGTCGCCCTCCAGCACGCCGAACGCGCCCTGGTCGGCGGTCTCGGCTGGGCCGAGCCCGACCGGGGATTCGAGGTGCCCGTACTGGTCGCCCTCGCCCACCTCTACTGCGACCGGCCGGGCCGCACCGAGGAACTCTTCGCCGCCGGCATCGCCGACTTCGAGCGGCGGGGCTGGCGCGGCGCCCACCTCTCCTTCGCGTACACCCTGCTCGCCTACGTCCGGTTCCGCCGCGGCCGGCTCGCCGAGGCCGAGGACTTCGTCCGCGCGGGCCTGCGCCTGGCCGCACGCGTCGGACCCGGCACCCCCGCCCACTGGTACGCCGTGGGCATCCTCATCGAGGTCCTGCTCGCCCGCGGCCGGGTCACGGAGGCCGCGCAGGTCGGCGACGACTACTTCTTCTGCGCGCCCTATCCGGCCGTCGTCGTCTTCCCCGACGCCCAGACCGTGCACGGCGAACTGCTCCTCGCCCGCGGCCTCGCCAAGGACGCCGTCGTGGAGCTGACCGCCGCGGGCCGCCGGCTCGACCCGCGCGGCGTACGCAACCCCTCCTGGTGCCCCTGGCAGCTTCACCTCGCCCGCGCCGAGAGCCACGAAGCCCCCGAACGCGCCGTCGCCACCGCCCGGGAAGCGGTCCACCGCGCACGCCAGTTCGGCGCACCCTCCGCCGTCGGCCAGGCCCTGCGCATCGCCGCGGAGGTCTCGCCGGGCCCGGAGCGGGTGAAGCTGCTGGAGGAGTCGGTCGCCCACCTCGAACGCTCCCCGGCCGCCTACGAGCTCGCCTGCGCCCTGGTCGCCCTCGGCTCCGAACTGCGCCGCGCCGCCCGCCCCGCGGCGGCCGCCGAACCCCTCTACCGGGGACTCGACGCGGCCGTGCAGTGCGGCGCCGACGGTCTCGTCGAACAGGCCCGGGACGAACTCGCCGCCGCCGGCCTGCGCCCCCGCCGCCTGCACAGCACCGAGACCGACACCCTCACCGCCCGCGAACGCACCGCCGCCGCCCTCACCGCCCGCGGCCGCACCGACACCGAGATCGCCGGGGAACTCCGCACCGACGAGCACACTGTCGTACGGCTGCTCTCGGCGGTCTGCAGGAAGGTCGGCACGGACCGTACGGGGCTGGCGTCGGCGTTCGCCGAACAGACCCCGGGCGCCGCCGACGGATCCCTGCCGCGCTGAGCGGAGATCCGTCGGCAACGCCTGGGGCGCCCACACGTCACGCAGCACTCCCGGCCACGTACCATGGCCGCATGTCGTTCCTCCGCCGCCGCAGTGCCACGCCCGCCGGGCCTGAATTCGACGTCCTGGCCATGGACCCGGGCGACTGGCCCGGCAACCTGGGCGCCGGACTGCTGCCCGCCCCCGACGGCACCTGTCAGGGCGTGTTCCTGCGCTACGACCTGTTCGGCGGCCGCGGCCCCGCGATGATCATCGGCAATCTGCCGGAGGGCTCCCCGGCCCGCGACATCGCCGAGACCGAGGTGCCCTTCGAGGTGGCGCAGCTGCTGCTGGCCCTGGAGAACGACGAGGAGGTCACCGTCGTGGGCACCGAGGACATGCCGGTGATGCAGGGCGACAACCTGCTGATCGTGCGGCGCCTCAAGCTTTCCGAGGGCCGGATCTCCTGCGTGCAGTTCGACCGCAGTGACAACGTCCTGGTGACCATCGCCGCCTGGGACCGCCCCATCACCGACGACCTGTACGCCCTGCTGAAGCCGCTCCCCGCGGAGCTGTTCCAGCAGGGCTGAGGCGATCAGCCGGCCGACGGCACCGCCCGCACGTCCGCCGCGCGGACGAACGCCACCCGGTGGCCGAACTGGATCTCGTAGTAACGGTCCTGGCCGATCACGACCTGATGCGAGTCCGTGCCGAAGGTGACCGCGTAGTAGTACTCGCCCGGCAGCTCGTCGCCGACCGCGTACCGCTGCCCCTCCAACAGCTTGTACGGCAGCGGGGACACCGCCTGTACGGGCACCCCCGCCGGATAGGCCGACGCCTCCGGATAGGCGCGCCCGTACACCGGGACACTGGCGAGACCGTCCTTGGGCGTGACGACCAGGCCGGTCGCCCGCACCGCCGTCGGCGCGGCCGCCGGATTCTCGAACCAGGCCTTCTGCCCGAGGTACCAGATCGCCGTCCAGTCGCCGTCACGGTCGGCGACCGCGTACTGCTGGCCGGTGGAGACCCGGGAGGACAGGTCGTTCACCCCGGTGGTCGGAGTGGTGCCCAGCCCGATGTCCTTGATCAGCGGGTAGGTGTCACCGGGCCCCGAGTACAGCCGCACCTCGCCCGACCCGTGCGCCGCGCACGGCACACCCGCGGTCGCGCAGCCCGTGTACACCGGCTGGTTGCCGGCGTAGTCGGGGCGGATGGTCACCAGCCCGCCCTTCTTGCCGGCGCTCGCCTTGATCGGCCGCCCCAGCAGCTCGAAGTAGTGGCGCCAGTCCCAGTACGGGCCCGGGTCGGTGTGCATCCCGGGAACCGTCGAGGTCGTAGGGCCCGGCACGGTGTCGTGCCCGAGGATGTGCTGCCGGTCGAGCGGGATGCCGTACCGCTTGGCGAGGTACTTCACCAGCCGCGCCGACGACCGGTACATCGCCTCCGTGTACCAGGCGTCCGGGTTCGCCAAGAACCCTTCGTGCTCCAGGCCGATCGACTTGGCGTTGACGTACCAGTTTCCCGCGTGCCAGGCCACGTCCCTGGCCTTCACATGCTGGGCGATGTGACCGTCCGTGGAGCGCAGCGTGTAGTTCCACGACACATAGGTGGGGTCCTGCACCAGGTTGAGGACGCCGTTCCAGGCGCCCTCCGTGTCGTGGACCACGATGTACCTGATGCTCTGCGAGGCGGGACGGTCGCCGAGGTCGTGGTTGCCGTAGTCGCCGTCCCCGAACTCCTCGTACGGTGCCGGGATCCACTCGCAGGACACCGACGAGGGGCACTCGGTGTCCCCGGCCCTGGGGGTCCGCAGTCCCGTCCGCCGCAGCTGGGAGGTATCGGGGGCCAGTCCCGGCTGTGCGGCCAGGGCGACCCGCTGCCCCGTGTCCGTGACGCGTGTCTCGCCGGAGCGCAATACCGTGTACACGTCGTCGGCGTACGCCGCAGCGGTCGCGCTGTCGTCGGCGCCCGAGAACCGGGCCACCGCGCCGTACCAGTCCGCCGGGTCCTCGCTCGTCGGCTCACCCAGGTCCTTCTGGGCGGCCGCCAGCAGCGCGGCACCGCCGGCCAGGTTGGCGGCGGGATCGGTGCGCAGGGACTCGGGGCTCAGCCCGGTCAGTTCGGCGGCCTTCGGCAGGGTCGTGAGGCGGGCGGGCAGTTCGGAGCTCGCCGGGATCTCCGTGACGGGGTGCAGGGGCGCGCGGGCACTGTCGCCACGGGCGTCCTCCGTGGCCTCGCTGTGGTGCGGGGCCTCGGCGAGCGCGGTGCGGGCGTCGGTGAGGTGCATCGGCCCGTAGCCGCCGGTGACGCTCGGCGCGCCGGCGTGGGTGTCCCAGCGGGACTGCAGATAGGAGACGCCGAGCAGGACGCTCTGCGGGACGTGGTACTCGGCGGCCGCGGCGGCGAACGCCGGCTGAAGCCCGCCGGCGGAAGTCAGGGCGCCGGAGGGGGCGGCGCCGGAGGGGGCGGCGCCGAGCAGCGGCAGCAGCAGGGCGGCCGTCGCGAGAGCGCCGGCGGTGGTGCGGGCGCGTCTGTGACCGGGGGTGCGCCGGGGGTCGGGAACGGATCCTCGCAATGCGGCCTCCTGGGACGGTCGAGCGTGACGGGGCGTGCGGAGCCGAGCGGTGGGTCAGTGCTATCGGCTTACCGACGATCCGTCAATCATGCCCAGAGGCAGACGATTTCCCATGTCAAGGCGGGCGCGGAGGAGTTTCGTGGCGGCGGCTTCCGGGCCTGCGCGGCGTCAGTGGCGTACACCAGTGGCTGCCCGTCGGGGTGTTCCGCCGGACACGTACGAAGGCCCGCGGTGCGCCGTTCTCACGGACACACCGCGGGCCTTGCCCCCTTCAGCGAGTGCCGACCGCCGCGCGTACGGCCCGGCGGGCCAGCTGGCAGTCGTCGTGCAGCCGCCGCAGCAGCAGCCGCTGCTCCTCGCCGGACGGCGCAGCACCCGGCTGGGCCGTTCCCGGTGCCGCCGGGGTCATGTCGTGCATCGAACGCTGCACGGCCGTCTCGTAGGTGCGGATCTCGCGGGTCAGGACCAGCATCAGGTTCACCAGGAACGCGTCACGCGAAGCCGGGCCCGCCGACTGGGCGATCTGACTGATCTGGCGCCGGGCCACCGGGGCGTCCCCGAGGACCGACCACAGCGTCGCCAGGTCGTAGCCCGGCAGGTACCAGCCCGCGTGCTCCCAGTCCACCAGCACTGGACCGGCCGGTGAGAGAAGGATGTTCGAGAGCAGTGCGTCGCCGTGGCAGAACTGGCCCATGCCCTGCCGGCCCGCCGAGTGCGCGATGCCGTGCAGGAGCTTTTGCAGGTCACCCATGTCCCGGTCGGTGAGCAGTCCCAGTTCGTGGTAGCGGGAGATGCGGGCCGCGTAGTCCAGGGGGGCGTCGAAGGTGCCGGCCGGCGGACGCCAGGCGTTCAGCCGGCAGATCGCACCGAGTGCCGCTCTGATGTCCGCGCGCGGCGGCGTCTCGGCCGGGTGCCGCTGCAACGCCGCCACCCGTCCCGGCATCCGCTCGATGACGAGGGTGCAGTTGTCCGGATCCGCCGCGATCAGCCGGGGCGCCCGCACGGGCGGGCGGTGCCGGACGAACGAGCGGTATGCAGCTATCTCGTGCCGGATGCGCTCGGCCCAGGCGGGGGAGTGGTCCAGTAAACACTTGGCGACAGCCGTGCTGCGTCCCGTCGTCCCGACCAGGAGCACGGAGCGTCCGCTGCGGCGCAGCACCTGCACCGGGGCGAACTCCGGACAGATCCGGTGCACCGACGCGATCGCCGTACGCAGTTGGGCGCCCTGTGGGCCGGACAGGTCGAGTCTCCCGCTGAGCGGTTGGGTGCCGAGCCCCGGCACGCGCCGCGTCCGGCCGGCGCCACCGAGTACGGGGGCGGCCGGACGTGCGGGGTCGAGATAGGGGCCGCCGCCACCCGGGCGGGGGTGCAGCGGCCGGGGCGGGGCGGACACGGAGGACGATGCTGTGTACATGGGCGAGACAGATCCCTTCGTGTGCCTGCGACGTCATGCGCTGCCCGGCCCGGTCTCCCCGGTACACCCTGGGGAGTGTCCCTCGGCGACCGGGTCGGGGTGGCGCGTTCCTACCTGACACCCGTTGCCCAGTGGCACACCATCTGGCGCACCCTGGCGAACCCTGGCGAATAGTCGCCCGGCAACTTGCACCGGGCTACATTCAACTCAGCCGAGAACCTGGGGGCTTGACGTGAGCGGACAACCCAACACTCGTCTCTCGGACCTGTTCGGCCTGACCGGCTGGTCCAAGGGTGAACTCGCGAGGATGGTCAACAAGCAGGCGGCGGCGATGGGCCACCCCCAGCTGGCGACCGACACCTCCCGGGTACGGCGTTGGATCGACACGGGAGAGATCCCGCGAGATCCGGTGCCGCGGGTGCTGGCGGCTCTGTTCACCGAGCGTCTCGGCCGTGTCGTGACCATCGAGGACCTCGGTCTGGTCCGGCACGGGCGTACGGGGAAACGGCAGGACGCCGGGAGTGTGGAACATCCCGACGGTGTGCCGTGGGCGCCCGAACGGACTGCCGCGGTCCTCACCGAATTCACGGGAATGGACCTCATGCTCAACCGACGCGGCTTGGTGGGCGCGGGTGTCGCGCTCACCGCAGGATCCGCACTCAGCAGCGCCATGTACGACTGGCTGCACACCGACCCCACGCTCCGGTCCGACGCTCCCGCGTTCGACGATCCCCTGCACGCCGACCCCGCCGGGTTCGACCGCTACGAGGCCGCCCCCATCGGGTCGCAGGAGATCGAGGAACTGGAGCGCTCGGTCGAGGTGTTCCGCGCCTGGGACGCGGCCCGCGGTGGCGGGCTGCAGCGCAAGGCGGTGGTGGGCCAGCTCAACGAGGTGGGCGGCATGCTCGCCTACCGTCACCCCGACCATCTCCAGCGGCGCCTGTGGGGCGTCGCCGCCAACCTCGCCGTCCTCGCGGGCTGGATGTCGCACGACGTCGGCCTGGAGCCCACGGCCCAGAAGTACTTCGTCATCGCCGCCCACGCGGCCCGTGAGGGCGGTGACCGGCCCCGGGCCGGGGAGGCGCTCTCCCGGGCGGCCCGTCAGATGGTGCACCTGGGCCGGCCCGACGACGCGCTGGACCTGATGAAGCTCGCCCGGTCCGGCTCCGGCGCCGCGGTGCTGCCGCGCACCAGGGCGATGCTCTACACCATCGAGGCCTGGGCACAGGCGTCCATGGGCAAGGGCCAGGCGATGCGCCGCACCCTCGGGCAGGCGGAGGACCTCTTCGTCTCCGACCGGGGCGACGTACCGCCGCCGAGCTGGATGCAGACCTTCAAGGAGGAGGACCTGTACGGCATGCAGGCCCTGGCCTACCGCACGCTGGCGGAGCACGAGCCGGGCGCGGCCGCGCACGCCCAGCACTACGCGGAGAAGGCCCTGGCCCTGCGAGTCGACGGACGGCAGCGGTCGAAGATCTTCGACTTCCTGTCGATGGCCTCGGCCTGCTTCATCGCCGACGACCCCGAACAGGCGGACCGGTACGCCCGGTTGGCGCTCATGTCGATGGGTTCCAACTCCTCGCACCGGACCTGGGACCGGTTGCGCCAGATGTACCGGCTCACCGCCGAGTACTCGGGCTACCCCAAGATCCACGAACTCCGGGAGGAGATCAGGGTGGCGCTGCCGAAGCCGAAGGGGGGAACCGCACGCGCCTAGGAAAACGGCCGTCCGTGATCGCGCCGCCTCCGCGCCGGTGGATGGACCGGTGAGCCCGGAAGGTCGCTACGCGGTCACCCTGGCGACGAGCACGCACGCGTCGTCCTGGCGGTCCGCCTCGCCGAACTCCTCCACGACCATCCGTACACAGTCCTGCGCCGTGCGGGCCCCGCCGAACCGGGGGGCCAGGCCGAGAAGGCGGCGCACCGCCTCGGTGCCTCCCCCACTCTCGGCTTCGCTCGAGCGGGGGGACCCCCATCGTCCGGGCACCAGTCCGTCGGTGTGCAGCAGGATCAGGTCGCCCACTTCGAGGGCTTCCTCGGCCTGCTCGTACACGGCACCCGAGGTCGCGCCGAGCAGCACGCCGGCCGGCGCGTGCAGTCTGCGCCCTGTCCCGCCGCGGTAGAGCAGCGGGGCGGGGTGTCCGGCCTGCGCCCACACCAGGGTGCGGGTCTCGGGCCGGTAGCGGCCGCACACCGCGCTGCCGAGGGCCGGTTGCACGGTGGCGTCGAGTAACTGGTTGAGCCAGGCCATCAGTTGGCCGGGCTGGGTACCCGCCATCGCCATGCCGCGCACGGCGCCGAGCAGTGTCGCCATGCCGGAGGTCACCGCGACGCCGTGTCCGGTGAGGTCGCCGACGCTGAGCAGGGTCTCGCCGTCGGACAGTTCGAGCGCGTCGTACCAGTCCCCGCCGATCAGCGCGCCGGCCGACGACGGCAGGTAGTGGGCCGCGAGGTCGAGTGTCTCGGGACCCTGGTGCGGAAGTCGCAGAGAGCCGCGCCACGGCGGCAGTACGGCCTCCTGCAGTTCGACCGCGATCCGTCGCTCGGTCTGCGTCCGGTGCCGGTGGCGCTGGAGCGAGTCGTGGGTCTCGCTCACCGCCCGCTGACTGCGGCGCAGTTCGCTGACGTCGCGCAGGACGGCCCACATCGAAGCCGTACTTCCGTCGGCGCCGAGCACGGGCTCGCCCATCATGTGCACGGTGCGTACGTCGCCGTCCGGGCGCAGGACGCGGAACTCGCCGTCGATGGGCCGGGCGTCGACGAGGCAGTCGGTCACCATCGACGTCAGCTTCGGCCGGTCCTCGTCGAGTACCACGGACGGCAGTTCGTCGAGGGTGAGTGGCGGAGCGGCGGGGTCGCGGCCCAGGATCTGGTAGAGCTCTCCGGACCAGCCGGCCTCGTCCGTCAGGAGATTCCACTCCGCGCTGCCGACCCGGCTGAGCAGTGAACCGCGCGCGGGTGGGGGCGGCTCGGTCTCCCGGGCGGGCAGGGTCTCGGGTGCGGGGGGCGCGGACGGCGGGCCGTCCCGCAGCAGCCCCAAGTGGGCGTCGAGATCGTTGAGTTGGTGCAGGGCAAGGTCGCACAGCGCGCGCTGCCAACGCTCCTGCGGGTCCGATTCGTCGCTCTGCGCGTCCCGTCGTACGGCGTTCACGTCGCCCTTGAGTCGTCTCGCCTGCGATATGAGCGCGTCGACCGAGCCGCGGCCCGGCGGCTGGGCGGATGAGCGGTCCGCGGAGAGATGGGACGACATGCGCACTCCGATGGAGGGGACGGTACGACCAGGACTGACGGAGGGACCGTTACGACTGTTGCACAGCGCGCGACGGCCTGTAAGGGATTCGGCAACACACGATGGGCTGGTGCTTCTGGCATATGCCACAGTCTTCACAGAGCGAACGCGGTCGTACGCTCGGCGTAGTCGTTGTCGTGGGCAAGTCGTAGGCGGCGTACGTGACTTGACGGGCCGGAGGGGTGGCCGGAGCGGCATTCATTTGTGTGTTCGACGGCTCTGTGTTCTAGGGAGCATGGCATACGCGGCGCGGGCCGGGCCAGGGCCGCGACAGGGGTGACGGGCGCGTGCGGGGGGAGGTGGGAGCCGGGTGGCGGGAGTCCGCTATGGGAGTGATTAGTATGGTTGATGTTTTTATGTGCTCTCACAAGTGACGCAGGTCACATAATTCGTGCCGGGTTCGGCGTAATGCGAGGGGCCCCTTCGAGCTCGTAAAGGCACACGGCGCAACCGGCCGACCTCTCACCCGTAGCGGAGACCGAGCATGGACATCACCCTCACGCAGCCCGCCCGCGCACGTCTGATCACGGCGGAGGACCAGGAGCTGCCCGTCCCCGCCACTCTCCGTTATGCCTCCGGCGACCCGCTGGCGGTGCATCTCGACTTTCCGCCCGAGGTGTCGCTGGACGGCGAGGGAGTGACCTGGACCTTCGCCCGCACCCTGCTCGGCGAGGGACTGGACGGGCCGGCTGGAGGCGGTGATGTGCACATCTGGCCGTGCGGCCGTTCCCGGACGGTCCTGGAGTTCCACTCACCGCTCGGCCTGGCCCTGCTCCAGTTCGACACACCCGCCCTGCGCCGCTTCCTGCTGCGGACCTACGCGGTCGTGGCCAACGGCGAGGAGGAACTCGACGCGGCCGTCGACCGCGGCCTCAACTCCCTCTTCGGCGGTGTCTGAAGCGCACGGCCGGCGCCGGCTCGCGCACCGCGTGTCAGCGGCCGGTCCCGGCGTGGAGTTCCGGGCGTGGGGCGAGGGCGACGGGCGTGCGGGTGCCGCCGCTCTCCAGTGAGCGGACCCCGGCTTCGGCGACCACCGAGGCCGCGTAGCCGTCCCAGGCGCCGGGGCCGGTGACCCGGCCGTGCCGGGTGGCGTCGACCCATGCCTGCACCTCCCGGTCGTAGGCGTCCGCGAACCGCACGAGGTAGTCCTGCGGCACCTCCTCGCGCGCCGTTCCCCGCGTGGTCACGAGCATCGAGTGGTCGTCGCCGATCCTGGCGCTGCCCGTCTCGCAGACGGCCTCGCAACGGACCTGGTAGCCGAAGCCGCAGTTGACGAAGACCTCCACGTCGACCAGGGCGCCACCCTCGGTCTCGAACAGCACGAACTGCGGGTCGAGCAGCCCCTCGGGCGCGCCGGACGAGGAGCGCGGACGCAGCGCGGTCACCGCGGCCACCTCCTGCCCGAGCAGCCATCGGGCCGCGTCGATCTCGTGCGAGACGGAGCTGTCGATCAGCATCGCGGAGGTGAAGCCCGGCGGGGAGGAGACGTTGCGGTGGGTGCAGTGCAGCATCAGCGGGCGCCCCAACCTGCCGCTGTCCAGCAGGGACTTGAGCCGGCCGTACTCCGCGTCGTAGCGGCGCATGAAGCCGATCTGCGCCAGCCGCCGGCCGAGCCGTGCCTCCGCCTCCACCACGCGCAGCGCTCCGGTGGAGTCGGGCACCATGGGCTTCTCGCACAGCACCGGGAGCCCGCGGGCGAACGCCGCGAGCAGCGCCTCCTCGTGCGCGGGGCCGGGCGAGGCGATCAGTACCGCTTCGACGCCGGGCGCCCCGAGCGCCGCCTCGACCTCCGTGTGCACCGAGACACCCGACAGGCCGGCCACCGCCTCCTTCGCCCGCTCGGCATCGGGGTCGGCCACGGCGGCCACCCTGGCCCCGCTCACCACCCGGTCCAGGCGACGTATGTGGTCGGCTCCCATGTGTCCCGCACCCAGTACGGCCACGCCCAGCAGGTCACCCACGTGTGCACTCCCTCTTCGGCGATCGTCCCGCCGTAGCGTAGACCGCGCGGAGAGGGCGACTCTCAGAAGCGCAGCACCCCCGCGATACCGCTTGCCTCGGCGAGGACACCGTCCGGTACGAAGCGGACGTCGGCGCCGGTCTCCAGGCACTGTTCGACGATCTCGTCCACGATGTCCTCGCGGGCGTCGAGGTCGCCGCTCAGAGCGGGGGTCAGGTGGTCGCCGCCGTCGTCGCGGACCGTCACCCGGTAGTTCTCCTCGACCGCCAGCAGTCGGACGCGGCCCTCGCGGGCGCTTCGCCAGACCTCGTCGACACCGGCCGCGAAGGACTTGCGCCCACGGGCCGACTCGAGTTCCCGCGCCACCGCGTCGGTGTTCTTGCGGGCCTCGGCGGCGATCATCGGCCGCACCGCCTGCGACACGGCCTCGGCGGACCCGTGGGCGAGCCCGCCGTGCGGGACGTGCACCGCGTCCCGGGTGACGCCGCCGACCTCGTCGAGTGCGGACAGTGCCGCGGTCTCTCCGGTGACGTACATCGGGCGCGGGTCGCGGCGCAGGACGGCGGCCATCGCGATGTCGGCCTCGCGCAGGAAGTGGCGGGTGTCCTCGTCACGGAAGGTACTGGGCAGGTCGCCGATCCGTTCCTGGCGCTCGGCGTCGAAGTTCTGCCGCTCCCTGACGAGGGGGAAGCCGCCGGTGTGGTGCTCGGCGACCCGGTCCGCGCCGCCGCTCCACAGTGTGACGCGGTCCGCGGACACCGACAGCACCCAGAACGGCCGCTCGGCGGCCTGGGCGGAGACGAGGTTGCGGGTGAGGAACGTGTCCGAGAGCACCACACGTTCCGGCACGGTCCTGGCGAGGGACCACACCTGGTGCTCTCCCGGCGCCGCGAAGATCACCAGACCGTCCTCGGAGTGCGCCAGGTCGACCTCGGCGAGGGCCTGGTCGAGTTGGCGGACGACGTCGAGACGTCGTTCCCGGGGGACCGCGGGGTCGGACTCCAGTTGCTTCTTCGCCTCGGCCACCACGTTGCGCAGCCGGACCGGATCCTGGGCGTTCTCGGGCTCGCGTCGGTGGGTCGGCGTCAGCACGGACACCGCGGGATAGGGGCGCGGGCGGCGCAGCTCGGTGAGGGTCGTGTGACTGAGTGCGTGCTCCATAAGAGCACCATAGGACCGATTCACCGATCGGGCACTTGGGGTAAACGGGGCGGCCATCAAGGGCACTTCATCGGCACTTCATTGCCGATCTTGTCGCGCGTGCCGACCCCGCCCGGGCCGTCGGATCGCGGACGTGCCGCGAGGCACGGAACGCCGGTCTGGACGCGCCGGTCTGGACGCGCCGGTCCGGGGCGATGCTGTGGTGACGGTGGTCGGGCGCGACGCTGTGGTTACGGTGGTCGGGGGTGTTGCTGTGGCGACGGGGGCGGGTGTGGGCGGGGGATGGTCTGGCGACGGGGGGCCCTCGACGCCGGTCTTCGGCCGCGGGTGCGGAGGGGCGGGTACGACGCCGCGCGTACGGCTACGCGGATTCGGCGGCGCGGGTACGACACGGCCGCGACGACCTGGGTACGGCGGTTCCTCGACCTCCTCGCGCCCGGGCGTCACCTGTCGTCGTCGTCCGGCCCGCAGGAGCTGCCGTCGGCTGGCAGGGAGCCGTAGAGCAGGAACGCGTCGACCTTGCGGTGCACGCACTTGGAGGACGCGTAACCGGTGTGGCCCTCGCTCCTGTTGTCGAGCACCACGGCCGAGTCGCCGAGCCGCTCCGCCGTCTCCACGGTCCAGCGGTACGGCGTCGCCGGGTCGCCGCGCGTGCCCACCAGGAGCATGTCCGGCCCGGGCAGGTCCTTCACCTCGTCGCGGATGTAGTCGGTGCCCTTGGGGCGGCCGTAGCACATGAGTACCTCGGTGAGCCGGTAGCGGCCGAACACCGGTGAGGCCTTCTCGTATTCGGCGCGCAGCCGGCCGAGGTTCCTGGTGATGGTGTCGGCGTCGGGGCGGTCGGGGTCGTCCGCGCAGTTGATCGCCATCAGCGCCGCCGAGACGTTGTCGAGGGGGATGTCCTCGTCGTCGGCGAGGTCGCCGTCACCGTCGGCGCGCAGCACCGCGCCGCCGCCGGAGAACGCGAGAATGCCCTGCGTGTCACCGTCCTCGACCAGGTCGGCGAGCGCGCGCTCCAGCGAGGGCCACAGCTCGCTGCTGTAGAGCGCCTGGCTGATGGAGCCCACCAGGTCCTGCCCGGTGAAGTCCTGCCCGAAGTCGGTCGGTACGGGATCCTCGTCGAGGGAGTCGACGAGCCGCACGACCTGCTCGCGGGCCATGCGCGGATCCTGGCCGAGCGGGCAGGCTATGTCCTTCACGCACCAGTCGACGAAGTCGTCCAGCGCCGTCTGCTGTCCCGTCGCTCCGGCCACCCCCTGCTCGGTCAGTGGCTCGGTGAGCGTGTCCACGCCGTCGAGCACCAGCCGCCCGACCTTCTTCGGGAACCGGGCCGCGTACACCGCACCCAGCCGGGTCCCGTAGGAGAAGCCGAGGTAGTTGAGCTTCTTGTCGCCGAGGGTCTCGCGCATCACGTCCAGGTCGTGTGCCGAGTCGACCGTGCCGATGTGGGGGAGTACCGGTCCCGAGTGCTTGGCGCACTGGGCGGCCGCCTTCTCCAGCTTCCTCAGCACGGCCCGCGGATCGGCGTCGAGATCCGTGCTGTCGTCCGTCGCGTCCGCGGCCTCCTCGGTGCCGTCGCCGCAGCTGACCGGTGAGGACCTGCCGACGCCGCGGGGATCGAAGGTCACCACGTCGTAGTCCTTGGTGAGATCCATGAACTCCTTGCCGCCCGCGGCGAGTGCGTTGACACCGGCGGCGCCGGGACCGCCGAAGTTCAGCAGCACCGAACCTCTCGGCTTGCCGGTCGCCCGATAGCGGGCGAGCGCCAGGTCGAGGGTGCCCGCACGCGGCTTCGCGTAGTCGAGGGGCACGGTGACCTTGCCGCACTGGAGATCCTTGGGCATCTCCGCGCCCGCGCATTTCGACCACGTGACCTTCTGGTCGTAGAACCGGGAGAGGTCGGGGTCGGAGCCGTCGGCGACGGCCGTGGGCAACGCCGCGCCGAGCAGGGTGAGCCCGATCGCACCGGTGAGCGCGCAGCGCCGGATCGTGGGCCGCGCCGACAGCTTGGCCTGCATGAATGCCTCCATGAGCGCCCGCCGTGGACCGGGGGACCGGCGCCCTCGCTCACGATAGGCGGCCCCCACGGGCCCCGCCTCTGGACGAGCGGGATCGCGCCGAGCGCCTTACCCTGTGCTCTTTCTGCGGGCATATGACGGTTTTGCCGTAGGTTCGATAACCGTGCAGCTCGATGGGGTGAAAGGTCGATAAGCCATAACTCGGATGGTTCGCCCGCCGTTTTATCCGGTGCGGGTGAGTGCCCGCGAAGCATGTCTGGAAGGCAGGGAAACTATGAGACGGGCCACCCGAAACGGTGTGATCGCCGTCGCCGCCGCCTCCGGCGCGATGGCAGTGACGATGCCGATGTCCGCCGCCTTCGCGGCCGACGGTGGTGCTGCGGCGGGCGGTGCCGCGGTCGGCTCACCCGGACTGATCTCCGGCAACACCGTGCAGCTTCCGGTGCACGTCCCGGTCAACGCGTGCGGCGACACCGTGAACGTGGTGGGGCTCCTCAATCCCGCCGTGGGCAACAGGTGCACGAACGAGGGGGTCGGCAGCGGCCGGTCCCAGAAGGGCGGGCGGGAACGGTCCCGGGAGAACGGATTCCATGAGAGCGGGTCCCAGGGGAACGGAGGGAATCGTGCCGAGGGGCCCGGAAGCGACCGGTCCGGGCAAGCCGGTGGGTACCGGACCGGCTTGCCCGGCGGAGCCGTGGCCGAGGGCGGCGCGGGGGACTCGCCGGGCGTGCTCTCCGGGAACGCCATCGAGCTTCCCGTCCACCTTCCGTTGAACGTCAGCGGCAACGCGGTGAGCGTGGTCGGCGTCGGCAACGCGGCCGTCGGGAACGAGTCCACGAACACCGCCGGGGGCCGTCCCGACGGCCCGGAGCGGCCGCGCACGAGGCCGGCCGAGCCGCCCCGGGCGGTCCCGGTGCCGCAGCCGGCTCCGCACACCCCGCACGCGGCCTCCCTCGCCCACACCGGAACGGACCGGACCGTATCCGCCGCCGCCATGGGCGGCGCGGCGCTGTTCCTGACCGGATCCGTCCTGTACCGGCGTTTCCGTCCGGGGTCGGTGCGCTGAGCCAGGCATCGGCGGCACGCGAAGAGTCCCACCGGACGACCTCGGAACCCGGGACGATCATCCGGTGGGCCCGCCGCCGTGCCACGATGTCACCGCCCACCCCGGACCCGGCCCTGCTTTTCGCCAACCTCGCGACCGCTCCGTGACGCGCCTCTCGGGGAGCGGCGAGAATGCTGCGGACGCGGCCGAGCACCGCCTCGCGGCCCCCACCGAACGGAGCGCACCGATGACGTCACCGGCCCGGGAGAACCTCGTCGTCACGCAGGCCGGCCTCGACGACTGGCCGGTCATCAGCGGGTGGGCCGCCGCCGAGGGCTGGAACCCGGGGCTCTCCGACGGGCCGGCGTTCTTCGCGCAGGACCCCGAGGGCTTCTTCCTCGGCCGCGTCGGCGGTGAGCCCGTCTCGGCCATCTCGGTCGTCAACTACGGTGCGGAGTACGCCTTTTTGGGTTGCTACCTCGTCCGGCCCGACCTGCGCGGCCGAGGCCACGGACTCACCACATGGAAGACCGCGCTGGCCCACGCCGGACACCGCACGGTGGGCCTCGACGGCGTGGTGTCCCAGCAGGACAACTACCGCCGGTCCGGTTTCGAACTCGACCACCGCACCGTGCGGTTCACCGGTGCCGCCCCGCGGACCGAGCCTCCGGCCGACGTCCACGCCGTGCGGCCGGCCGACCTGGCGGACCTCACCGTGTACGACGGCGCCTGCTGCCCCGCCGACCGACCGCGGTTCCTGGCCCGTTGGCTGACCGGCCCCGGACACCGCGCCGTCCTCCGGCGCAGCGGGGGCCGCGTCACCGGGTACGGAGTGATCCGGCCCGGCCGCGACGCCCTGCGCGTGGGCCCGCTGTTCGCCGACACCGCCGAGGACGCGCGAGCCCTGTTCGCCGCGCTGACCGCCGACGCGGCCGGCCACGAGGTCGCCGTCGACGTGCCCGAGACGAACGCGGCGGGCGTCGCACTGGCCGAACAGGCCGGGTTCAGGCCCTCGTTCGAGACGGCCCGGATGTACACGGGACCGGTGCGGCCCTTCGCCCGGGAACGCGTCTTCGGGATCACGACACTGGAATTGGGCTAGGTCTGGCCTAGTCGCCGCACCACCACCCGACGCGGCCGCTCGGCCCGCCCACCGGCCCCCTCCCCGGTACGGCCGGGGGTTCGTCGCCCGCTCCGGTCATCGCGTACGGCCGTCCTGCCCCACGCGGCCGTCATCGTCGTGGCGCGGTCGGCAGCCTGGCAAGGACGGCGGCGTGGCGGCGCCTTCGCGCGCCGCCCACGTCCGCCGTCGTACGGCCGGAAAGGCGTGTCGGCGGCCCAGAGCCACCGTGGCGAGCGCGGCCGCGACGAGGGGGAGCGAGGTCCAGGGCAGTGCCTGGGCGCCCAGGTTCTCCAGGGCGACCCCTCCGGTCAGCGCACCCGCCGCGATCCCGGCGTTGTACACGGTGGTCTGCAGGGACGTCGCCACGTCCGCGTGCCCGGGCCCGGACGCGTCGACCAGCGCGGTCTGGATCAGGGTCGGCGCGCCGCCGAAGCCGGCGCCCCAGAGGGCCACGGAGACAAGGAGCACGGCGGGGGAGCGGGAGTAGAGCCCGAGGGTGAGCATGACGGCCGCGCACAGCGCGAGCGCGGCGAGCAGCGTGGTGCGCGGGTGGCGGTCCACGAGAAGTCCGGTGATCCAGAGTCCGGCCACGGTGGCCGCCCCGAACACCAGCAGCACCAGGCCGGTACGGCCGAAGCCGGCGTGCGCCGCGAACGGGGCGACGTACGTGTACATCACCTGATGGCCGAGCAGCAGGAGCAGGGTGACGGACAGGACGACGGGCAGGCCCGGCAGCCGCGCCACCCGGGGGAGCGGCGTCCGTGCGCCCGTGCCCTCGCCCGGGAAACCGGGCACCTGCCACCGCACCCAGCCGGCCAGCAGCAGGGCCAGCCCGGTCAGCACGCCGAAGGCCGTACGCCAGCCGAGTGCCTCGGCCAGGACGGTCCCGGCGGGCACGCCCAGCGACAGCGCCAGCGTGATGCCGCCGAGGACGACGGCGATGGCCCGGCCGCGCCGTTCGGCCGGCACCATCCGGGCCGCGTACCCGACGAGCATCGCCCACAGCGTGCCGCCCATGCACCCGGCCGACAGCCGGGCCGCGAACGTCAGGGTGTACGACGAGGACAGCGCGACCACGGCGTTGCTCACCGCGAGACCCACGAGGGCGCCGAGGAGCACCGGGCGGCGGGGCAGTCCGCGCAGCAACGCCGTCAGCGGTATCGCCGCCGCGAAGGAGGCGACCGCGTACCCGGTCACCAGGAAGCCAACGCGGGCCTCGGAGACACCGAGCGCCGGCGCGATGCGCGGCAGCAGTCCGGCGGGCAGCAACTCCGTCATGACAGCGGTGAAGGCGGCGGTGGACAGGGCGAGGAGCCCGGGCCACGGCAGAGCGGTGGGCAGGGTGGTGCCCTTGGCCATGGAAGCGGTGGACATGCGACCATGCTCGAACCTTCACACCAGTGTGAAGGCAAGCGGCGACCCTCGGAGGCGGCCATGAAGATCGGCGAACTGTCGCGCCGTACCGGCGTCCCCACCAGGCTGCTGCGCTACTACGAGGAGCAGGAACTGTTGCACCCGGCGCGGTCCGGGAACGGCTACCGCGAGTACGGCGAGGCGGACGTCCGTGACGTCCAGCAGATCCGCGGGCTGCTCGACTCGGGGCTCACCACGGAGATGATCCGCGCGATCCTGCCGTATCTGTCGGGCCCGGACGAGATCCTTCCGCCGGCCGGCTCCCTCACCCCGGAGACGGCCGCCCTGCTGCAGGCCCACATCGACCGCATCCAGGCCCGCGTCGAGTGTCTGGCCCGTAACCGGGACCGGCTCAGGACCTATCTGGCGGCAGCGGACGGAGCCGACGAAGGTGCCGTAACCGCGTAAAACCCTTGCCGCGGCCGCGGCCTGATGCTGGAGTGAGCCCATGGATCATGTCGCGATACTCGCCCTCTTCGACCGGGACATGCGCGAAGGCGCGCAGCCGGACAGCCCCAGCGCCCGGATCGAGCGGACCGGGCGTGTGGTGCGCCAGGTCTCCTCCGAACTCGGCTGGAACGGCGTGGTCTGGTCGGACCTGGACGAGGCGACCGCGGACGCGGCGATCGCCGAACAGATCGCCCACTACCACGGTCTCGGCCTCGAGTTCGAGTGGAAGCTGTACGGGCACGATCTGCCGGTGGACCTGGGCGGACGGCTGAGAGCCACCGGATTCGAACCCCGGCCCGAGGAGACCCTGATGATCGGCGAGGTCGCCGACCTGACGGTGGACGCCGAGCCGCCCGAGGGCATCCGCATCCTTCCCGTCACCGACCAGGCGGGCGTCGATCTGGTGGCGGACGTGCACGAGAAGGCCTTCGGTACCGGCAGTTCGCGGCTGCGGCACCAGCTGCTCTCCCACCTCAAGGCCGACCCGGAGACCGTGGTCGCCGTCGTCGCCCTCGCCGGTGACGTGGCGGTGAGCGCGGCCCGTATGGAGCTCGTGCCGGGTACCAGGTTCGCCGGCCTGTGGGGCGGCGGCACCGTCGAGGAGTGGCGTGGACGCGGCATCTACCGCGCGCTGGTGGCC
Source organism: Streptomyces sp. NBC_00289 (assembly GCF_041435115.1). Taxonomy (NCBI): domain Bacteria; kingdom Bacillati; phylum Actinomycetota; class Actinomycetes; order Kitasatosporales; family Streptomycetaceae; genus Streptomyces; species Streptomyces sp. NBC_00289. The sequence continues at coordinate 8,957,358 of NZ_CP108046.1, forward strand.
CATAGGGCCCGCGCCGCCGCCGAGCGCGGCTACCGCTACCTCCAGGTCGACGCCCTGAACGAAAGCCGCCGCGTCCTCGAACGCCTCGGCTTCCAGCCCCTGACCACGACGACACCGTACGTGTACGTGCCGTAGACCCTGTCGTCACAGGCGCTCGCGGTCGCCGGGGCACAGCCGCGAGGACTCACAGGTCGAGTTGGTACTCCGCCGCCCTGTGCGTCGGTAGGTAGCCGAGCGCGTCGTTGACGGCCAGCATGGGCGCGTTGCTCTCCGCGGTGTCGGTGCGGAGCCCGGCGAGGGCGGGGTGCCGTTCGCGGGCGCGGCTGATGGAGGCCGCCTTCATCCAGCGGGCGAGGCCGTGACCGCGGTGTTCGGGGAGCACCGCGGTGCCGTAGTGCTGACCGTCGCCCAGGCCGTCACCCGGCACGACGAGTTCGGAGAACCCGACCACCGATCCGTCCGCGGTGCTCACGGCGGCGACGGTGTGCAGCGACTCGCCGCGCTTCGCGACGGCCTCCGCCGCGGCGAGCACCCGCTCCACGTCCCAGACGACCGTGCCGTAGTCGGTGCCCTCCATCGGCATGTCGTCCATGGCGCGCCGCGAGTCGGCGTACGACCGCGCCAGTTCGGGCGGCACGCTGCCGTCCCATTCCGTCAACGTGTAGCCGGGGTGCGGTCGTCGGGCGAGCTCCGCGATCGCGTCGAGGTCCGCCTCGGCGAGCGGCAGCCTGGCGTACGTCAGCGTCAGCACCCGGCGAAAGCCCCGCGCCGCAAGGAACAGGTCGGCGGGGGAGTCCTGTTCGGCCTGTGCGAGCACCGACCGGCGCCCCTCCGCGCGGGCCGCTGACACGGCGGCGTCCAGCAGCCTGGTGCCCACGCCCCGCCGCCGCTCCGTGTCGTGCACGGCGATCTCCAGTTCGGCGAGGTGCTGCTGCCCCTCCCTCGTGAACAGCCGCAGGTAGGCGGTACCGAGCGGCATCCCGTCGGTGTCCGAGGCCACCCAGGCGAGGCGGCGGCTCGAACCGCCGGGCTGCGGGTCGGTGAGCGGGGTGAGGTGCAGGGACAACGGGTCTCCGTCTGGCGGGGCGAGTCGGGCGGGGCGGGGCAGGAGCGGGTCGAACCAGCTCGGAACACCTCGGACACGGCGGAGTCCGATCGGTTCGCGCGGCTGAAGCCTGCCGTCGGACGCCGATGTGCGCAACGGGGTTTCCACACCGTCACCACGTGAGCCGACCCCGCCCGTCCAGCCCTACGACGGAGGCGGCGGACCCGGCCGAGACGCCAGGTCCGGCGCTGCCGACGCGCTTCAGGTCCGAGTCAGGGCCCAGGTCCGAAGGGAGACCGCCCGGCCTCGGGAGACGCGCAGGACCGGGGCGTCCTTCGGGAGCTCGAAGCCGCAGGACGGGTGACGCCCTCGCTCGCGGCGTTGTCGGAGTCGATGCGCAACAGCACGCGCCGGGGACGCAGTTCTCGGGCCGAAACTGGGCCCTTCCCTTCCGTGCCTCGACGAGGTGGGCGGCCAGGGCCGCACCGGTGTCGAAGGGGGAGGCCACCGGGGTCCAGCGGGCCATCTCGGGATCGTCGTGGAGGGCGACGATCCTGTCCCGGTCCCCGGGTGCGGTCCAGACGCACGTCAGACCCTGGGCGACGGCGCGGCCGGGCAGGACAAGGCCGGTCCGCGCTGGGCGGGCCGGCCTTCGTTCCGGTCTCTCCCGGGCTCGCCGGTCTCCCGACCGCCCGGCGGGTGCCGCTACGGCCTGGGGGCACTCCTCGCCGCCGTGGCGGTGCACATCAGCCCCAGGACGAGCGCCAGGGCGCCGATGATGATGTTGTTCAGCACGACTCCGGTGTCGGGGCTCTCGCCGACGATCCACGGCGAGACGATCATCCACACGCCGAGTGCGCACATGGCCCAGCTCAGGCCGTACATGCGAGCCGGAGCGGCGGTGAACCCGAGGGCCAGCAGGCCGATCGCGATGCCGACGATCAGGTTGTGGGTCATGAGGGCGGGCTGGCCGGCCGTGTAGTGGAGTATCCACGGGGACACCGCGCAGTACAGCCCGAGCAGGAACACCGGTCCGTCCACGAGTGCCACATCGCGGCCGCCGAGCATGCGGGCGTAGCGTTCCCGCATTTCCGAAGCATCGGGGTGGCTGGTGATGTCACCTCTGGTGGGCGAGACGTTGGCCATGGTGGGTCTCCTTCTGCTTGCAGCCCGACCGCGTCTGGTGCGGTGTGCGGTGAGCGCCGCGCAGTCTCATTCTGCTCTTATTTTTCCTTTATGTGTAGGTCCGGGTGAGCAGGCCGAGGACCCCCACCGCCTTCGGCGGGGCCCACGTTCCGGCATCGGTCAGGTGGGGAACTCCATCACAGCGAGGGGAGTCGACGTCGGCTCGCCGGACCCGCCCGCGGGTTCCACGGTGATGCCCATCCCCGTGGCCTTGTCGACCGGTCCGCCCAGCAGCACCGTCTGACCGGCCAGGTGCGGGTCCATCAGGCCCGCGGATCGCATGGTGCCCCGATCGTCGAACCACAGCTGGTACACCTTGCCGCGGGGTGGTTCGGCCATCCCCGAGGACACGAACACGGCCGCGTCACGGCTCGCGGACACCACGACCGTCCCCCGCGCGCCGCCCGGCAGCCGCGCGGTCCGGGTCCGGGCGTCGGGAGCGGCGAGTACGGCGGCCAGGTCGTCGGCGTTCCGCTGTGCCCGGCCCGCCAGGTCGCGGGCCTCCTCGGCGCGCTCGTACTGCCACGCGGCGGTGCCGCCGAACACGGCCGCCGCGGCGAGACAGGCCGCCAGCGCACACCGCGAGAGCGGACGCGCGTGCCCCGTCCCGCGCCCTCGGCGGACGGTGGACCGCACGCGGGGCGAGTCCTGCCGTACGGCGACGATCCGGCGCAGCACGTCGTCCCGCACCGCGGTCCGGGGCGGCTCGGCCGCCGCGAGGCCCAGCCTGGCCGCGGTCGCGGTGAACCCGGCGACCTCCTCGGCGCAGGTCGGACAGCCGTCCAGGTGCCGCTCGAACGCGGTGCGCTCGTCGTCGGCCAGAGCGTGCAGGGCGTAGGCACCCGACAGCGTGTGCAGGTCCGCGGTGATCACGCGCTCACCCCCAGGCAGTCGCGCAGCCGGATGAGACCGTCGCGCAGTCGTGTCTTGACGGTGCCCAGCGGCAGCGCCAGAGCCTCGGCCACCTCCCGGTAGGTCAGTCCGCGGTAGTAGGCGAGGGTGACCGACTGCCGCTGGAGCTCGGTCAGCGTGCGCAGACAGCGGCGTACCTGCTCCCGCTCCAGCCGGGCCTCCACCTGCTCGGTGACGTGGTCGTACTCGGGCACGCGGTCCAGCAGGGCCGCGCGGTGCTCCCGCGCGGCGGCCGCCTCCACCGAGCGCACCCGGTCGATGGCCCGCCGGTGGGCCAGGGTGAGGATCCAGTTGATGGCCGTGCCGCGGTCCGGACGGTAACGGGGAGCGCTGCGCCACACCTCGACCAGCACCTCCTGGGCGACCTCCTCCGACTGCGCCTGGTCACGCAGCACGCTGCGCACGACACCGAAGACGGGGCTCGCGACGGCGTCGTAGAGCGCGGCGAACGCCTTCTGGTCGCCCAGGGCCACGCCGCCCAGCAACTCCTGCAGATCAGGTGGTGAGGACGGATTTGTGCCGATGTAGACGGCTTCTTTCACGAGGGGGATCCTCCGGGAGGTGTGACATGTCCGGGCGTAATCCGGTGCGCGGGGGCCGACGGATTGGTCCGATCAGGCAAAGGGTGAGCGTCTCTCGCTGCGGCGCGGGTCTTCCGGCGGCTGTGTCGGTGTCTTCCGACGGCGAGGGGGGTTCGGATGCGGGCGCCGACGGATCGTCGGCGCAGGGGGCGCTCGTACGGCGCGCAGCCCTCGGCCGGCCGCGCGGGCGGTCGGCGACTCGCATCGATTCTGCGTCGTACAGTCGGCACATGGGTGAGACCGAAGCGGGCCCGGCGGACGGGTACGAGGTGACGGACGGCGAGGGCCCCGACGCCGGTCTCACGACGGGCGGGCTCGCTCGCCGGCTCGGGGTGTCGCCCACCACACTGCGCTCCTGGGACCGCAGGTACGGCATCGGGCCGGCCGTCCGCGCCGAGGGCAGGCACCGTCGCTGGACACCGCGCGACGTGGAGATGCTGGAGACGATGTGCCGCCTCACCTCGTCCGGGGTGCCGCCCGCGGAGGCGGCACGCGCCGCCCGGGAGGGAGTACGGCGGTCCACGCCCGGCGCGGAGGCGTCCGCGCGAGCCGAACCGTCCGCGCGAGCCGAACCGTCCGTGCGAGCCGAACCGCCCGTGCGAGCCGAACCGTCCGCGCCGTCCGGGTCGGCCACCGTCCCCGTCCGCTCACGCGCGGCCGGCGGGCTGCCGCTGGGCGACGTGCGCCAGGAGTGCCGCGGCCTGGCCCGCGCCGCCGTCCGGCTCGACGCGCCGGCGGTCGAGGACCAGTTGGCCTCGGTCGTCGATGAGCACGGCCTCACCGTCGCCTGGCAGGAGGTGATGATGCCCACCCTGCACGCCGTGGGACGCAAGTGGGCCTCCTCCGGCGACCGGTACGTCGAGGTCGAGCACCTGTTGTCCTGGCACGTGTCCACCACCCTGCGCAGACACACCCGGGCCCGCGCACCGCAGGGGACCGCCTCCGCCGTCGAGCCCGTCCTGCTGGCCTGCGCTCCCGGCGAGCAGCACACCCTGCCGCTCGAGGCCCTGAACGCGGGGCTCGGCGAACTCGGTCTGCCCACCCGGATGTTCGGCGCCGCCGTGCCCGCCGAGGCGCTCACCGCGGCGGTCCAGCGACTCGGTCCGCGAGCCGTGGTCCTGTGGGCACAGTCGCGCTCCACGGCCAGCCTGCCGCTGGCCCGGCACGTGGCCGGCACCCAGTGGGGAGTGAAGGGCGCCCGCAGACAGCCCCTGGTACTCACGGCCGGGCCGGGCTGGGGCAGCCGCCCCGCCCCGGGAATGCCGAGGCCGACGACCCTGCGCGACGCACTGGACCTGCTGCGCGCCGCATACGGCACGGACGGGCTCCCGGGGCCGCGTTGACCCGTCGGGGGCGGAGGGTTCGTCGTGCCTCGTACGACACGGACCGGATCGTCGTGCCGGGTTGAGCCGTCGGGTCCGGGTCCGGGGCCGGGTGCCGGTCCGGTTCTTGGGAGGCTGGAGCGGGACGGTGGAGGGCCGGGCCGGGGCGGAGAATTCGCGGTCACTCCGCATCCGTGGGACCGTCGGGACGGGAAGCGGGGGGCGAGAGGGCTGTGCCGACCGGTACGGCCGTCGTCGTCCGGTCCTCGCCGGGCGGCCCGAGACCACGAGGACGGTCGCCGTGCCCACGATCCGCGACACCACCGATGTGCTGGTGATCGGAGCGGGGGTGGCCGGACTGGCCTGTGCCCGCGACCTGTGTACCGCGGGACTCACCGTGCGGGTCCTGGAAGCCTCCGACGAGGTGGGCGGGCGGATGCGCTCGGACCGTGTCGACGGGTTCGTGATCGACCGCGGCTTCCAGGTCTTCAACACCGCCTATCCGCAGGTCCGTCGGCGGCTTGCGCTGCGCGAGCTGCGACTGCGGCCCTTCACTCCGGGTGTCCTGATCCACACCGGGAGCGGGACGCTGCGCTTCGCCGATCCCAGCCGTCGCCCCCGGGCGCTCCCCGACCTGCTGCCGGGCCGGCTCGCGGGCCCGCGCGACCTGCTGGCCCTCGGCGTCCTGTCGGCCCGCGACATGCTGGCCCCGGTCCGGTTCGTCAAGCGTGCCGAGGACCGCACGACGCGCACGGCACTGGCAGCGGCGGGATTCTCCGACGACTTCGTGGAGCGTTTCTTCCGGCCCTTCCTGTCGGGGGTGTTCCTCGAGGACGGACTGGAGACGTCCAGCCGGTTCTTCCACCTGGTGTGGCGCAGCATGCTGCGCGGCTCGCTGTGCCTGCCGGACACGGGCATCGGCGAAGTCCCCCGCGCCCTGGCGGCAGGGCTGCCCAGGGGCGTCGTACGTCTGGAGACTCCCGTGGAGCGGCTCACCGACGACGGTGCCGTCACCCCCGGCGGCGACGAAGTGCCCGCCCGCGCCGTGGTGGTGGCCACCGGGCCGGGCCCGGCTGCCGCGCTGCTGCCCGGACTGGACCTCCCCGCCTACCGTGTCGTGACGACGTACTACCACGTCGCACCACGCTCGCCGCTCGGCGAGCCGACCCTGTTGGTGGAGCCTCGACGCCGCTTCCTCAACACGTGTGTCGTGAGCGACGTCGCCCCCGGATACGCCCCGCGCGGGTCCGCGCTCGTCGCCACGTCCGTCCTGGGCGAGGACACCGAGGGCCGGGAGGCCACCGTGCGTGCCGCGCTGGGCGAGGTGTACGGCACCGGCACGGGCGGGTGGAGCCTGCTGACCGTCCGGACGATCCAGGCCGCGCTGCCGGTGATGGCGCCGCCCCAGCCGCTCAGTCGTACCACCCGGATCGGACCGGGACGGTACGCGTGCGGTGACCACCGGGCCACCGGTTCGGTGCAGGGAGCCCTGGCCTCCGGAGCACGCGCCGCACGCGAGGTACTGCGCGACCTCGGCCGCTGAGGCGCCCGCTTCCACAGGCCCGGTACGCCGCGCGTGGGTGTCGCCTCAGCGGGGCGGAGCCGCGCATCGGTTCAGCCCCGCGCCCGCAGGGGCGCCGCCGGACAGCAGTGGCCTTCGTCGAGCCCGCGGAGTGGCCGGCCGGTGCGCTGCGCGCCCGGGGTGGCCCGCGAAGAACGAAGGCGCCGCACGCGGCACGCGCACGCGCTGCGGTGGGCGGCGCCCGGGACGTACGGCTTCGTGGCCGTGCGCGCCCTCGCACCCCTCCGTCCTCGCCCCCTCCGCCTCACTCGCGGTCGCGTCCCCGGCGGAAGCGGGCGAGTCCGTCGGACAGTTCGACGATCGGGTCGGGGTAGTCGATCGCGGCGCGGTCCAGCCCCGTCAGCTTCCACGGCTCGTGGATCAACGGCGCGTCCAGCTCGGCGAGTTCGGGCACCCAGCGGCGGACGTACGCCCCGTCGGGGTCATAGCGCTTGGCCTGGATGACCGGATTGAGGACGCGGTTGGGGCGGCTGTCGGTGCCGGTGCCGGCCATCCACTGCCAGTTGAGCTGGTTGTTCGCGAGGTCGCCGTCGACCAGCAGGGAGAGGAAGTGCCGGGCGCCCACCCGCCAGTCGACGTACAGCGTCTTGGCGAGGAAGCTGGCCGTCAGCAGACGGCCGCGGTTGTGCATCCAGCCCTCGTGGCGCAGTTGGCGCATCGCCGCGTCGACGACGGGGTATCCCGTGCGGCCCTCCCTCCACGCGGCGACGTCCTCGCGTGCCGCACGCTCGGGGCGCCAGCGGTCGTGCTTGGTGCGGTAGTCGGCGGTGGCCACGTGCGTCCGCGCGGCCAGGACCTGCCGGTGGAAGTCGCGCCACGCGAGCTGACGGACGAACGCCTCGGCGCCCGGGCCGCCCACCCTGCGCGCCCGGTGGACGAGTTCGACGGGGGAGAGGGTGCCGAAGTGCAGGTGCGGCGACAGGTGTGAGGTGGCGTCGCCGGCCAGGTCGTCGTGACGGTCCTCGTACGCGGCGACCCCGCTGCGCAGCCACGCCGTGAGCCGTTTCCGGCCCGCGACCTCACCACCCGCGGCCAGCCCATGCGACAGCCCGGGGAGCCCGGCCCGGGACGGGAGTTCGCCGGAGACCACGCCCTCCGGCACCCTCACGGTGCGCGGCGCGCCGAGCGTGTCGCGCAGCCGCTGCTGCGACCACTGGCGGAAGTACGGGGTGAAGACGGCGAAGTGGTCGGAGGAGGCGGGAGTGAGCGCTCCCGGTGTCACCGCCGTGGTCACCGTCTCGTGGACGTGCAGCCGCCGCCCCTCCGTCTCCAGCGCGCGCCGCAGCCGTTCCTCGCGGCGGTGGGCGTAGCCGCTGACGTCGGCCGCCATGTGGACCTCGTCGGCGTCCGCCTCGGCCGCCACCTTGCACACCTGCTCGACGATGTCGCCGTGGCGGACGACGAGCCGGCCGCCCCGGTCGCGCAGCCCCGCGTCCAGGTCGCGCAGACAGTCGGCGAGGAAGGCCAGCCGGTTGGGTGCGGCGAAGCCGGCGCCGTCGACGGCCGGGTCGCGCACGAAGAGCGGCACGACCTGGCGGGAGCCGTCGTTCGCCGCCCGTAGCGGTGGATGGTCGTTCAGCCGCAGGTCCGAGGTGAACAGGACGACCGAGACGTTCATGACGCGAGCTCCCGGGAGAGTGAGCGGGTGGGCCGTGTCTGCTTCCGGCTCCGGCGGGTGCGCGGATGCGCCGGTCAACGGACGGGAGCGTTTTCCCTCCGCCGGGTGACCGGTGCCTTCCCCGCGGCCTTCGCGATGTTGCGGGCCATGCCGCCGAACACCGCGGCGTGGAAGGGGGAGACGCTCCGCCAGTAGGCGTGGCCCAGCAGCCCGTGCGGATGGAAGAGGGCACGCTGGTGGTACAGGGTGCGACCGTTCTCGTCCGTGTCGGCGCGCATCTCCAGCCAGCCGAGGCCGGGCAGCCGCATCTCCGCCCGCAGCCGCAGCAGACGCCCGGGTTCGATCTCCTCCACCCGCCAGAAGTCCAGCGAGTCGCCGACGCGCAGGTGCGCCGCGTCCCGGCGGCCGCGGCGCAGGCCGACCCCGCCGACCAGCCGGTCCAGCCAGCCGCGCACCGCCCAGGCGAGTGGGAAGGAGTACCAGCCGTTCTCGCCGCCGATGCCCTCGATCACCCGCCACAGCGCCTCGGGCGGAGCGGCGACGACGAGTTCCCGGGAGTCCGTGTAGAGGCTGCCGCCGGCCCAGTCGGGGTCCGTCGGCAGTGGGTCGCTCGGCGCGCCGGGCACCGAGGCGGACGACCAGCGGGTCGTCACCCGGGCCTCGCGGACACGTTGCAGGGCCAGCCGGACGGCGTCGTCGAAGGCGATCGGATGTCCGGGGGGATCGGGCAGGTGGCGGGTGATGTCGTGCTCGTGGCAGACCACTTCGTGGCGCAGGGACTCGGTGAGCGGGCGGGCGATGGAGGCCGGCACGGGTGTCACCAGCCCGACCCAGTGGCTGGACAGACCGGGACTGAGGACCGGGACGGGCAGGATGACGCGGCGCGGCAGGCCGGCCACCGCCGCGTAGCGGACCATCATCTCCCGGTAGGTCAGGACGTCCGGCCCGCCGATGTCGAAGGCGCGGCTGACCTCGTCGGGCAGCTCGGCACCGCCGAGGAGCAGCCGCAGCACGTCCCGTACGGCGATGGGCTGGATCCGGGTGTGCACCCAGCTCGGGGTGACCATCACGGGGAGGCGTTCGGTGAGGTAGCGCAGCATCTCGAAGGAGACGGAGCCGGATCCGATGATGACGGCCGCGCGCAGCACGACGGTGGGTACGCCGGAGTCCAGCAGGATGCGGCCGACCTCGGCCCGCGACCGCAGATGCGGCGACAGTTCGTGCTCGGGGACGTCCGCGGGTGTGAGGCCGCCCAGGTAGACGATGCGCCGTACGCCCGCGGCCCGGGCCTGTTCCCCGAAGATCCGTGCCGCCTCCCGGTCGGTCGCCTCGAAGCTCGTGCCCGTGCCCAGCGCGTGCACCAGGTAGTAGGCGACGTCGATGTCCCGCATGGCCTCGGCGACCGACGCGGCGTCGGTGACGTCGCCGCGCACCACCTCCGCCTCGCCCGCCCAGGGGTGGTCACGCAGCTTCCCGGGGGAGCGGGCCAGACAGCGCACGCGGTGGCCCGCGGAGAGGAGTTCCGGGACGAGCCGGCCTCCGATGTATCCCGTCGCGCCGGTCACCAGGCAGTGCCGGGCCGGCCCGTGCGGCGCGGAGTCGTCCGTGTTCATGAGGCCTCGGCTCTTCGCTCGGTGGGTTCCTCCAGTGATTCCTTCCGCGGTGCGGACCGAACCGGATGCGGGGGTTTCTATAGGCTGATCGCGTGGCGACAGCAGACGAGCGGGAGCAGCCGGGGCGAGAGCGCGACGCCGCCGCGGCCGGGGCGGGCGACCTGCGTGCCTTCGCCGTCGAGTTGCGGCGGATGAACGTCGGGATCAACCGCCTGGTGCAGGGGTTCGCCGGGGACCACGGTCTGCATCCCACGGACGTACAGGCGCTCGCGGCGATCCTCGACGCCCACGAGCCGATGACCCCGGGCCGGCTCCGGGAGCACCTGGGGCTCACCTCGGGGGCCGTCACCGCGTGTGTCGACCGGCTCGAGCGCAAGGGGCACATCCGCCGGGTCCGGGAGAGCGCCGACCGCAGGGTGGTCCACCTGCACTACGCGGCCGACGGGAGGTCGGCGGCCCGGTCGTACTTCCGTCCGCTCGCCGAGGCGACCGAGTCCGCCCGCTCCCGCTTCACCGAGGCCGAACTGTCGGTGGCGCTGCGTTTTCTCGCCGCGCTGAACGAGGAGCTCTCCGAGGTGAGGTCGGCCGGTTCCTGAGCGTGGTCTCCGGGTGCGTCCGGCGACGGGGTGAACGGGGAAGAGAAGGTGTCGGCTACGATCACCGCCGCAATGTATCTCAATGATTGAGATTGTTTCCCATTGAGATGGTTACTCGTCGGCACCCCTTCCCACAGCGCACCCGTGAAGCCTGGAGAACGATGTCCACCACCCCACGACGGGCCCGTCGGCTCCTGCCCGTCCTGCTGCTCCTCGCCTGGCTCGTTGTCGGCGGAGCCCTCGGCCCGTACGCCGGCCGGCTCGGCGAGGTCGCGGGCAACGACCAGGCCGCCTTCCTGCCGCGCAGCGCCGAGTCCACGGAGGTCATCGCCGAACAGCGGGCCTTCCGGCAGCAGGAGACGCTGCCCGCGATCATCGTCTGGACCGGCGACAACGGCAGCGACGGCGACGGCGGGAGGATGGCCGACCGGCAGGCCGCCGCGGCGCGGGCGCTGACCTCCGTGGCCGGCATACCCGGCACGGTCGGCGAGGTGGCGCCCGCACTCGTCTCCCGGGACGGCGCCGCTCTGGAAGGCGTGGTGCAACTGCGACCCGACCTGGGCGACCGGCTCGCCGACACCCTCGACCGCATCCGGGCGACCGCCGAACGCGTGCCCGACACCACCGTGCGGATCGCCGGTCCCGCCGCCGGCCAGGCCGACCTGGCCGACGCCTTCGCGGGCATCGACGGACTCCTGCTCGCCGTGGCCCTGGTGACGGTCCTGGTGATCCTGCTGCTCGTCTACCGCAGCCTGCTGCTGCCCCTGGTGATCATTCTCGGCGCCGTGTTCGCACTGGCGCTCGCCTGCGCGGTCGTCTACGTGCTCGCCGACCACGACGTGGTGCGCGTCGACGGCCAGGTGCAGGGCATCCTCTTCATCCTCGTGATCGGTGCCGCCACCGACTACGCCCTCCTGTTGACCGCCCGCTTCCGGGAGGAACTGGCCCGCCACTCCGACCGGTTCGCCGCCGTCCGGGCCGCGCTGCGACAGTCGTGGGGCGCCGTCGTGGCCAGCGCGGCGACCGTCGCCCTCGGTCTGCTCGCCCTGTTGATCAGCGATCTGACCAACAACCGGGCGCTCGGACCGGTCGGCGCCATCGGCATCGTCTGCGCCGTCCTGAGCTCCCTCACCTTCCTGCCCGCCGTACTGGTCCTGCTCGGGCGGGCGGCCTACTGGGCCCGCAGGGCCCCGGGCCGCCGACGACCGAACCGCAGGCCACGGGGTGTGGCGGCGCGTCGCCGCCCTGGTCGACCGGGCGCCGCGCCGGGTCTGGGCCATCGCCCTCGCGGGCCTGCTGGCCTGCGCCGCCTTCGCCCCCGCCCTCACCTCCCAGGGCGTGCCGCTGGACGAGACCTTCGTCGACGACGCTCCGTCCGTCGCCGCGCAGCAGACCCTGGCCCAGCACTTCCCGGGCGGCTCCGGCAACCCGGCCGTGGTCGTCGCGAACGCCGACCGCCTCGACCGGGTCCTGGCCACGGCGCGGTCCACGAAGGGGGTCGCCTCGGCGGCCGGAGTGACCGCGTCCGGGCGTCCGGGCGGTGAACCCCTCGTCGTCGACGGGCGGGTACGCGTCGACGTCACCCTGCGCTCCGCCGCCGACAGCCGCGCGGCCGAGGACACCGTGGCACGGCTGCGGACCTCCCTGCACGCGGTGCCGGACGCCGACGCCCTCGTCGGCGGGTACACCGCGCAGCGGTACGACACACTGCGCACGGCCGAACGCGACCGCACCCTGATCGTGCCCGTGGTCCTCGCCGTCATCTTCGTCATCCTGGCCGGGCTGCTGCGCTCGCTGCTGATGCCGGCGCTGCTCGTGGCCACCGTGGCCCTCAACTTCCTTGCCACGCTGGGGGTCTCCGCGCTGGTCTTCCCGCACGTCTTCGGCTTCACCGGCACCGACCCCTCCGTGCCGTTGTACGGATTCGTCTTCCTGGTCGCCCTCGGCGTCGACTACAACATCTTCCTGATGTCCCGGGTCCGCGAGGAGTCCCTGCGGCACGGAGTGCGCCAAGGTGCGCTGCGCGGCCTGGTCACCACCGGCGGAGTCATCACCTCCGCCGGCGTGGTGCTCGCCGCGACCTTCGCCGCGCTCGGCGTGATCCCCCTGGCCTTCCTGGCACAGATCGCCTTCATCGTCGCCTTCGGGGTCCTGCTCGACACCCTGGTCGTGCGCTCGCTGCTGGTGCCCGCACTGGCGCGGGACATCGGACCCCGGGCCTGGTGGCCGGGTCGGCTCAGCCGGACGCGGGAGTCGCCGGAGGACCACGACGAGATCCGGGACCTCACGTCGGCGGCACCCTGACCCGTGACAACGACCGGCCGTCGGCGGTGGTCTGACGGCCGGTCCGCGCCCGCGCACCGAGTTCCGGGAGCCGGGCATGCCGCTGCCGATCCAGGGCAAGCGGAACGTAAGGGAGTTCATGGCTGTTGACGGAGGTGTGTGCCGTTATGGGCGCGAAGGTGTTGGAGCGCTTTCCTGCCGGAAGTCCGCGCGGATCGTGGCCTGCGGAGGAATGCGCGGCCCGGCGCCGTGCCGCGGGTGAGCCCGCGACGGTCGTCATGGACCTGAAGTCGGACGCCTTCCTCGTGGTGGTCCCGGCCCGCGACGACGACTGACCGCCGCCCCTCAGCCGGCCGGCGCGTCCACCGTCAGAGTGCCCCCCAGGTCCCGCGCCCGGCGCACGAACACCGTGTGCAGGCCCCGCGCCGCCTGCGGTACGGACTCGGCCCTGCGCCGCTGCAGCATCAGCAGCACCCGGGTCGTGTCCCCGGCCAGCGGCCGGTACGTGAGCGCCCCCAGCCGCTCCAGCGGGTCCCCCACGACACTGAAGTCCGGCAGCAGCGTCGCTCCGAGTCCCTCGGCGACCATCAGCTTGCCCATCTCCGCGCCATCGGTGGAGTAGGAGAAGGACGGGCCGCGGCCGCCGAGAAGCCGGTGGACGTACCGGTGCATGACGTAACCGGAACGCATCGCGATCAGCGGCTGTTCGAGCAGGTCGTCCACCGTCACCGCGGCCCGGGACGCGAGCGGGCTGTCGGGGCGTACGCACACCACCGGCCGCCCGTGCAGCAACTGCGTGGACTCCACGCCGGCCGGCACGTCGTCGCCCTCCAGATGGTTGACCAGCCCGAGGTCGAAACCGCCCTCCGACAGCGCCTGGTGGATCTGCGTCTGCTGGGCCGCGACCACCTCGACCTGCGTGACCGGATGCGCGGCGCGGAACTCGCGCACCACCGGAATGAGCAGCGGCACGGTCGCCGCGTTGACCGTCCCGACGCGCACCATGCGGCTGACGCGGTGCTGCTCGCCCGCGGCGGCCCGCAGCCGGTCCACCGCCTCCAGCACGCCGACGATGTGCGGCAGCAGCTCGCGGCCCTCGGCGCTCATCGTGGCACCGGTGCGCTTGCGTTCCAGGAGATCCACTCCCAGTTCGCGCTCCAGGTTCCGCACGGTCTCGCTCAACGCCGGCTGTGAGAGCCGCAGTTCCTCGGCGGCCCGGCGCAGCGAACCGAGCCGGGTGACCGCCGCGATGTATTCCAGCTGTTCTGTCCGCACGGCAACAGAGTTGCTGTCCGATCACCGACCGTTCAAGGGTTTCCCTGTCACACCTTCGTGAAATTCAATGGTCCGCGATACGAGACCGGTCGGGTTTTCCTTGACTGCCGGGAACGGCGACTGTCACGATCGAGAACATGAAGATGCGACTGGACCTCACGCGGCGACGCCACGTCGACCTCGCGCGCGTCTCCAGCGCCTCCTGTTGCTCCGCGGCCTGATCCCGCCGATCCGCCGCATCCCCTCCGCGCCGCACCGCGCCTCTCTGTGGCCAGGCAGCCGTGTGCCGCGTTTCCCCGTCACCGCCTGAATTCCACGCTCAGTCGCGCCCGTCGAATTCGGCGTACCCGAAATTCCGCAACAGGAGTTCCGCATGCCCGCAGAGCCCGGGAAATTCGCCTACCGGGTCCCCCATGTCAGCGGGGGACTGGCCACCAGAAAGATCGACCAACGCACCGACTGGGGGCACGACTACAACCGGGACCGGTTCCGGTGCAACGTCCGCACCCACACGCTGCACGACCTCGTCGCCTACGGGCGCCGCGAGGTCGGCCGCTGGGTCCTCGAGGGCGAACTGCCCGCACCCACCAGGTACTTCTGACCGACTCACCGGGGGCGCCTGTCGCGCACAGGCGTTCCTCCTCCCCGAAAGAGGACCCATGGCCACCGTCCTGTCCGTCTCCGGCAGCCCCTCCGCCTCCTCCCGCACCAACCGTCTGCTGCGCCATCTGGACCGCCGGCTGACCGCCCAGGGCCACGAGGTGATCCCGCTCGACGTCCGCACCATCCCCGCCGAGGCGCTCCTCGGCGCGGACTTCCGGCACCCGGCCGTCGTCGAGGCCACCGAGCTCTTCGCGCGCGCCGACGGTGTCGTCGTCGGCACCCCCGTCTACAAGGCGTCGTACTCCGGTGTCCTCAAGGCACTTCTCGACCTGCTCCCGCAGTACGCCCTCACCGGCAAGACCGTGCTGCCGCTCGCCACCGGCGGGTCCACCGCCCACGTCCTGGCCATCGACTACGCGCTCCGGCCGGTCCTCAGCTCCATGGGCGCAGCCCACATCGTGCAGGGCTGGTTCACCCTCGACAAGGACATCACCGTGCACCAGGACGGCTCCCTGACCGTCGCGGCTTCCGCCGACGGGGCCCTCACCCAGGTGGTCGACCAGTTCTCGACCGCCCTCGGCCGCACCCCGGTGCTGGCCGCGACGGGCTGACCGCGATGGCCGCGCAGGTGATCGCCGACGACGCCGAGGCCCTGGCCGTCGCCGCCGAACTGGCCACGCGGTTCCGGGCGGGAGCCTCCGAACGGGACGCGGAACGCAGACTCCCGCGGGAGGAGGTGGACCAGCTCTCCGCCTCCGGGCTGCTCGCGGTCACCGTCCCCGCCGGGCACGGCGGCGCCGACGTCCGGCAGGAGACCCTCGCGGAGGTCTTCCGGCTGCTCGCCACGGCCGACGGCAGCCTCGCCCAGATCCCGAGGAGCCACTTTGCCTACGTCAACGTGATCCGCCGTCAGGGCACCGAACAGCAGCAGAAGTTCGTCTTCTCGCTCAACCTGCACCGTCATTGGCGGGACGCCCGCACCCACACGCTGCACGACCCGCCCCGCTGGAAGATCCAGCACATCGGCCGGTACGTGCTGAACGGCACGAGACCACCGCGCCACGGCCTTCTCTAGAGCGTGTCTGCCCTGTCGTCCAGCGGCCATCCCGGATCGGAGACCCACGTGTCCCTCACCTTCCACTGGTTCCTGCCCACCAACGGCGACAGCCGCCATGTCGTCGGCGGCGGTCACGGCACCCCGGCCACCGTCTCCGGACGGGACCGGCCGCCGACGGTCGCCTACCTGAGCCAGATCGCCCGCGCCGCGGAGGACCTGGGATTCGTGGGCGCGCTCACGCCGACCGGCGCCTGGTGCGAGGACGCCTGGCTGACGACCGCGATGGTCAGCCAGAACACGGAACGCCTCAAGTTCCTGGTCGCTTTCCGCCCCGGTTTCGTCTCGCCGACGCTCGCCGCGCAGATGGCCTCCACCTTCCAGCGGCAGACCGGCGGACGGCTGCTGCTCAACGTCGTCACGGGCGGCGAGAGCCACGAGCAGCGGGCCTACGGCGACTTCCTGGACAAGGGCGACCGTTATCGCCGTACGGGCGAATTCCTGCAGATCGTCAAGGAGTTGTGGGAGGGCAAGACCGTCGACCTGAAGGGGGAGCACCTCCGGGTCGAGGACGCGAAGCTGGCCCGGGTGCCCGACCCGGTGCCCGAGGTGTACTTCGGCGGGTCCTCGCCGATCGCCGGTGAGGTCGCCGCGAAGCACGTCGACGTCTACCTCACCTGGGGCGAGCCGCCGGCCCAGGTCGCGGAGAAGATCGCCTGGGTCAGGGGGCTCGCGGCGAAGGAAGGGCGGACGCTGCGGTTCGGCATCCGACTGCATGTCATCACCCGGGACACCTCGGAAGAGGCCTGGGCGGAGGCGAACCGGCTGCTCGCCGGCTTCGACGCGGAGACCGTCAGGTCCGTCCAGGCCGGGCTGGCGCGCAGTGAGTCGGAGGGGCAGCAGCGGATGCTCGCCCTGCACGGCGGCGGCAGCCGAGACGGCCTGGAGATCCACCCCAACCTGTGGGCCGGCATCGGACTGGTGCGCGGCGGAGCGGGGACCGCGCTGGTCGGCAGCCACGACGAGGTCGCCGAACGGATCCGGGAGTACGCGGCCCTCGGCATCGAGGAGTTCGTGCTGTCCGGGTATCCGCACCTGGAGGAGGCGTACTGGTTCGGCGAGGGGGTGCTGCCCCGGCTGGCCGAACGGGGACTGTGGCGGCACCCGTTCCGTACGGAGTCCGCGCCCTCGGCGCAGGTGCCGTTCGCGAGCTGAATGAAGGCGTTTCGCCCATACGGCGGCGAATTCAAATGAATATTCAACTGGCTCTCGCGCGACCGTTCTTCACGTGTCGAATTCTTCTCGATTCGTCACTAGCATGGGCGTATGAACGCGACACCGGACTTCTACGTGGTAAGGGAGGGCGACTCGCTCTCCAAAATCGCGGCCATGTTCCATGTGACACTGGCCCAGGTCAGGAAGTGGAACCCCCAGATCAAGAATCCGAACCTGATTCACCCGGGCCAGCGGGTCCGCGTGACGGAGCCGACCGCGGTGCCGGTCAGCGACGACGAGCCCTTCCCGGGCAAGGACTTCTTCCAGTCGTCCGTGAGCAGCCCGATCATCGAGGTCATGGGCTGGCGCCTCATCGAGGAGGGCTGCTCGGCATATCCCGACGAGCCCGACCTCCAGTGGAGCGAGGCCGATCGGAGGTCCTACGCCAAGTGGCAGGAGAAACTCGGCTTCATCGGCAGCGATGCCAACGGTATTCCGGGCCGCAATTCGTGGGAGAAACTCCATGTGCCCGCTCTCCACATGAGTGAATAGCCCGCCCCAGGCACCGACGGAGACCGGCGATGGACACTTCCGTGGCGGCCGGGGAAAGCACAGGGCCCCGGCGAGTGCCTGGATCGTCCCGGTCTGGGGTGTTGATCTCGGTGGTGGGCCCCGGAAGCAGGTGAACACGGCACCTGTGGATCATGTAGTTCTCTACGCTGCAAGATCCACGAAGGTGCCGTGTTCGTTTCTCCATCATCCCTTGTCGCTGTCCCCGTGCCTTGTGCGCCCTGCCTGGAAGCCCTCGGCGAGGGTGCCGCCAAGGAGCAAGTGCGCTGCCTGGTCGCCGAGTTCGAGTCGGTCACCGATCCGAGAGGGGCTTGCGGAGTGCGGTACCGGCTCTCCTCGCTGCTGGCCCTGGTGGTCTGCGCGATGACCCCGTCCGGCCACGACTCGATCACCGCGGCGGCGGAGTGGTGCCGACGTGCGGCGCCGGAGGAACTGGCCGCCTTCGGCCTGCCCTACCACCCACTCCTTGGCCGCTACCGGGTGCCGAGCGAGAAAACCCTGCGCAGCGTCCTGGGGCGACTCGATCCCGGTGAGATCGGCGCGGCCGGTTACGACTACCTTCGGCCTCTGCTGTCCGCACAGCCCCGCCGGCCGGAGCCGGTGATGCCCGACGGTGGCACCGAACGTGAACAGCGCCGGGCTCACCGGGCGGCCGCCCGCGCCGAGCCGGTACGGCTCCGGCGGCGGGCGATCGCGGTGGACGGCAAGTGCCTGCGCGGCGCGAGGCGCCCGGACGGCAGCCGCGTCTTCGTCCTGTCCGCCGTCCGTCACGGCGACGGTGTCACTCTCGCCTCCCGCGAGATCGGCGCGAAGACCAACGAAATCCCCGAGTTCGCACCTCTCCTCGACCAGATCGACGACGCGGATCTCACGGGGGTGGTCGTTACCGCCGATGCCCTCCACGCCCAACGCGACCACGCCATCTACCTGCGCGAACGCGGCGCTCACTACCTGCTGACCATCAAGAACAACCAGCGCGGCCAGGCCCGTCAACTCCACGCCCTGCCCTGGAAGGAGATCCCTGTGATCCACCGCGACGACGCCCGGGGCCACGGCCGTCACGAGCAGCGGCTCGTGCAGGTCGTCACCGTCGAGGGCCTGCTCTTCCCGCACGCGGCCCAGGTCCTGCGGATCCAGCGCCGACGCCGTCTCTACGGGGCGAAAAAATGGTCCAGCGAGACCGTCTACGCCATCACCGACCTGCCCGCCGAGGAAGCGAACGCAGCCGAGATCGCGTCCTGGGCTCGCGGGCACTGGACCGTGGAAAATACCGTCCACTGGTGTCGAGATGTCACTTTCAACGAGGACAAGTCCCAGGTCAGAACCCGCAACGCGCCCGCCGTACTCGCTACCCTCCGCGACCTGATCCGCAGCGCGCTCAAGCTCGCCGGCTACGTCAACACCGCCGCCGGACGACGAGCCCACACCGAGCGCCCCCGCGTCCTCGCCCTCTACGGCATCACATAACCAAACCGGACGATCCAGGCACACGCCGGGGCCCTGGGGGAAAGCACCTGGGCCAGTGCGCGCCGACGGCTCGCCGTCGGCCTGCGTCCCCGACCACCGCGGTCGCCGTGGCGGGCTCGGGCCAGAACCCGTCTCGCCTATCTCGAGGTGCAGCTGAGACGCGAGGAAACCAGGCCGTGCGACGACGACCGCAGGACGTTCCTCGAAGGAACGAAAGGCCATCTCGACCAGGCCCGCGCCGCGGCCGACGAGGTGTTCGGCTGGCGGCGGCCCTGGTCCGGCTCGACCGCCCGTGAAGGCGTCTGGTCGAATCTGCGCAGCGCCGACGTGCTGCTGCTCCAACTGGTGTCCGACACGGAGGTCGCCGGCCGCGCCAGCGAGGTCATGGCGCTGGTCAAGCGCCATCTGGACAGGGACGACCCACGGCGCATCAGGCTCGCCCAGCGGATCCGTCACATCATCGCCGGCGAGATGACGCCGAGCGACCGTGAACTGCTGGCCCGGGCACTGGACAGCGCGTACAACAACCTGGACGGCGAACTGGCCCGGGTCCGGAGCCTGCGCAACATCCTCTGGACCGCCACGTTCCTCGTCCTCGCCGGCGTGGCGGGCCTCGCCCTCTACGGCTGGTTCTCCCCCAGCTCGCTCAGCCTGTGCTTCGCCCCCGAGGTCGGGGCCGGTGACGCGAACCATGTGGACGTGGTGTGCCCCAGCATGGAGTACCACAACAGGCCGCCGGGCACCGTTCCGAGCAGCCTCGCCCTGCCGCGGGACATCGTCACCGTCGAGGTCGCCGGGCTGGCCGGCGCGGCACTCACCGTCATCGCCTCGCTGCGCCGTATCCGGGGCACCAGCGCCCCGTACATGCTCCCCCTGGCGTCGGCGGTGCTGAAGTTCCCGACCGGCGCCCTGTCGGCCTTCCTCGGGGTGCTGCTGATCAGGGGAGCCTTCGTCCCCGGCCTCAGCAACCTGGACAGCAGGGCGCAGGTCCTCGCCTGGGCGGCGGTCTTCGGCGCCGCCCAACACCTGGTGACCCGCCTGGTCGACGACCGGGCGCAGATGACGCTGTCGGAACTGGGCAGACCGACCGACGCGGTGGTCGACCGGGAGAACGCCGCCGTCATGGCCGACGACGGGCCCGGACCGGCGGGCCCGATCGGACCACCGGCCGCCCCGGAGCGAGCCGGTGCCGGATTCCGTGGTGGCCCGGACGCGGACCCGGACGGCGGCCCGGAGCAGGAAGCACCGGTGAGGCCACCCGGACGGGAAGCCGGCCGGTGACCCAGACCGCGGAGGGGCCCCGTCATGCGGGTCCACCATGCACGCCCCTCCATGGGGGGCCCACCATGCAGGCCAACCACGGGGGCCCACCATGCAGGCCCAACCACGGGGCCCACCACGCAGACCCCACAATGGGGGCCCACCACGTGGGCCCCGTCGGCCGGCCCCGTCAGGCGGTCAGCGCGTCGAGGTGAGCTGTCCGTGACTCCGCCGTCTGGCCCTGCACCATCAGGAACAGCGCCTCCCGTGCCAGTCGTTGGGCCTTGTTCGCCAGCAGCATCGTGCGGCCTCCGCCGGCCACCACCGCCGCCGTGGTCGCCGCCTGCATCACCCCGTACGCCCGTGTCCTCAGGGCCAGACGTTCCGCCGGGTGTTCGTGGGGCGCCGCGCCGTCGATCAGGGCGTAGGACCGGCGGCGCACCTCGGCGAGGCGGGCGCGCAGCGGGGCCGCGGTGTCCTCGTCCAGCAGCGTCAGGGCCGCCTCCGTGAGGCCGAAGACCGCCGGGTTGGCGTTCAGGGTCCTGAGCCGGTCCGCCGCCGCCCAGCGGTCGTGCGGGGCGCGCAGCGCGACAGCCTCCTCCGGGAGCCACAGGCCGTCCAGTTCCAGGGAGACCGTGCGGGCCGCGGTGAGGGCGGCGAGGCGCATCGGGGCCGAGGCCCGCAGTCCCGGCTGTTCCCGCGCCTCGGCGAAGGCGAACAGGACCTCGTCGGCGTCGGTGACCCCGGCGAGGAGCAGCACGTCGTTCAGGCCCCACCCGGTGTACCAGGGAACCGTCCCGTCGAAGCGCCGGCCGGTCCGCTCCCGGGTGACCCGCACGGGGACGCGGGGGTACGCCCGGACGTGCGCGTAGGCCACCCCGGACAGCAGCTCACCGGTCGCCAGCCGGCCCAGCAGCCGATCGCGCACCGGGGCCTCGCTGCCGGCCAGCGTCAGCACCGGTGTGTGGTGCTGGGTCTGCACGAACCAGGTCGAGCAGCACGCCCCGGCCAGGATCTCCGCCGTCTCGCGCACCACCGCTCCGGGTGCGGCGGCCCCGCCGTACTCCCTCGGCGCGTTCAGCCCGAGCAGGCCCGAGCGCCTGATCTCCGCGAGGTGGCTCACGGGGACCTCTCGCTGGTCGACCTGTTCTGCGTGCGGGGCGAGGAGGTCGTCCGCGAGGCGGCGGGCGCGGGTGACGAGGGGATGCGGGGCGGTCATGGGCGAGATTCTTCCGGTGTCGCGTGGCCCGGTGTCGATCCGGGGGTGCGCCGTTCGTGTAGGAGGTGAGAGAACGGCACCCGGACACCTCGGAGGACGTCATGAAGTACTACCTGCTCAGCGTGATCACGCCCCGTGACGGCGAGCCGCCGTCGGACGAGGGCATGGCGGAGATCGGCCGCAACCTCGAGACGTTCCACCAGGAGTTGCGCGAGGCCGACGCCTGGGTGTTCGCCGGGGGCCTGCACGGAACGGAGACGGCCACGGTGCTGCGCCCCCAGGACGGCGATGTTCTCGTCACCGACGGGCCGTACGCCGAGGGCAAGGAGTACCTCGGCGGGATCTGCCTGATCAAGGCGCCGGACCTCGACGCCGCCCTGCACTGGGGCCGGCGGGCGGCCTGGGCGACGACCCTTCCCATCGAGGTGCGCCCGTTCATGGGCGAGGCCTGATGCCCCTGGACGTCGAGGCCGTGTTCCGCGCGGAGTACGGCCGTGCCGTCGCCGTCCTCGTCCGCTTCCTCGGCGACATCGACCTCGCCGAGGAAGCGGTCCAGGACGCCTTCACCACGGCCGTACGGCGCTGGCCCGAGACCGGGGCGCCGCCGAGTCCGGCGGGATGGATCATCACCACCGCCCGCAACAGCGCGGTCGACCGGCTGCGCCGCGAGTCCTCCCGGGACGCCCGGCAGGCCGAGGCCGCCCGGCTGTACGCCCCCGACCCGCCCGCGGAGGAGGGCCCCGTGCGTGACGACCGGCTCCGGCTCATCTTCACCTGCTGCCATCCGGCACTCGCTCCGCAGGCGCAGGTCGCCCTCACCCTCCGGCTGCTCGGGGGGCTGAGCACACAGCGGATCGCCCGGGCGTTCCTCGTGCCCGAGCCGACCATGGCCCAGCGCCTGGTCCGCGCCAAGTCGAAGATCCGCGACGCGCGGATCCCGTACCGGGTGCCTCGCGACGCCGACCTGCCCGACCGGCTGAAGGGCGTCCTGGCCGTCGTCTACCTGATCTTCAACGAGGGGTACACGGGCGACGCCGGCCTGTGTGCCGAGGCAGTGCGCCTGGGCCGTCTCCTCACCGAGCTGATGCCGGACGAGCCCGAGGCGACCGGCCTGCTGGCGCTGATGCTGCTCGTCGAGTCGCGCCGGCCGGCCCGGCTCGACGAGCGGGGCGCGCTCGTACCGCTGCCCGAGCAGGACCGTGGCCGCTGGGACCGCGACCTCATCGCCGAGGGGCAGGAGCTGGTCCGCCGCTGTCTGCGCCGGAACCAGCCGGGGTCGTACCAGACCCAGGCCGCGATCCAGGCCGTACACAGCGACGCGCCGACCGGCGCCGCTACCGACTGGGGGCAGATCCTGCGCCTCTACGACCAGCTCGTGGCCGTCGCCCCCAGCCCGGTCGTGGCGCTGAACCGAGCGGTCGCCGTCGCCGAGGCGGACGGCCCGCGCCGGGCTCTCGAACTCGTCGACGCCCTGGACCTCGACGGCTACCACGTCTTCCACGCGGTCCGCGCCGACCTGCTGCGCCGACTGGGCCGCGACACCGAGGCGGTACGGGCGTACGAGGCGGCCCGCGAGCTCACCGACAGCCCGGCCGAGCAGGCCTACCTGGACGGGCGCGCCCGTCGCCTCACGCGCTGAGCGACGCCGTACGCCCTGGTCGGACCCGGGCGCGGGCGGAGTGGAGGGGGAGCGGCCGGGGAGTCCGGTGGTGTGACGGCCCCGATACACAAAGTCAGGTCCGTGGTGGTGGAATTTACTTGGGCAGCTGAAAGGTTGGCATTTACATCCGATCGCTCGTCCGACCGTTCGAGAACGCGCCGCGGGCCGCAAGGCACGCGCACCACCAGCGAGGCACCGTGAACCAGCCCACCCCCGAGCAGCCCGCCGACACCGTGGCCCGGCTGCGCGCCACCTTCCGCACCGGCCGCACCAAGCCCCTCGAGTGGCGCACGGCCCAGCTGCGCCGGCTGCGCGAGATGCTCACCGAGAACGGCCCGGACCTTGCCGCGGCCCTCCATGCCGACCTGGGCAAGAGCTCCACCGAGGCCCATCGCACCGAGATCGACTTCACGGTCCGCGAGATCGACCACACCCTCGACCACCTCGCCGGCTGGCTGCGCCCCGAGCCTGCCCCGATCCCGGCACATCTGGGCGCCGACGCCTCCGCCTGGACGCAGTACGACCCGCTCGGCGTCGTCCTCGTCATCGCCCCCTGGAACTACCCGGCCCAGCTCCTGCTCGCCCCCGTGGTCGGCGCTCTGGCCGCGGGCAACACCGTGGTCGCCAAGCCCAGCGAGCTGGCTCCCGCCACCTCCGCCGTGCTGGCGCGGCTGCTGCCCGCGTACCTCGACACCGACGCGGTCGCCGTCGTCGAGGGCGGCATCCCGGAGACCACCGCCCTGCTGGCCGAGCGCTTCGACCACATCTTCTACACCGGCAACGGCACGGTCGGCCGGATCGTCATGCGCGCCGCCGCCGAGCATCTCACCCCGGTGACCCTCGAACTGGGCGGCAAATCACCGGCGTTCGTCGACCGCGACACCGACCTGGACGTCGTCGCGGCCCGGCTCGCGCGCGGCAAGTTCCTCAACGCCGGGCAGACCTGCGTGGCCCCCGACTACGTCCTGACCGACCCGGAGACCGCCGCCGCCCTCGAGCCCGCGCTGGCCCGCGCCGTCGAGACCCTGTACGGCGCAGACCCGGCGGCCTCCGTCGAGTACGGCCGCATCGTCAACGAACGGCACTTCGACCGGCTGTCCCGCCTGCTCGACTCCGGACGTGTCGTGGTGGGCGGCGCCACCGACCGCGCGTCCAAGTACATCGCGCCGACCGTCCTGGCCGATGTCGATCCCGCGTCGCCGGTGATGCGGGAGGAGATCTTCGGTCCCGTGCTGCCGATCGTCACGGTCCCCGGCCTGGACGAGGCGATCGACTTCGTCAACGACCGCGACAAGCCGCTCGCCCTGTACGTCTTCAGCGACTCCGCCGACACCCGCGGGCGCATCGCCGCCGAGACCTCCTCCGGTGCGCTCGGCCACGGCCTCCCGCTCGCTCATCTCACCGTCTCCGACCTGCCGTTCGGCGGGGTGGGCGAGAGCGGTACGGGCAGCTATCACGGGCGCTACTCGATCGAGACCTTCAGCCACCGCAAGGCCGTGCTGGAGAAGCCGCTGAGCTGATGCCGACGGCAGGTCCACCCATATGTGCGGTGGCGAAGCGGAGTTGACTGGTCTACACCCTTGACTGGTACAGACCAAAGCGGTTGAGTATGGCTCCCACCCCCCACCACGGCCGCGCCCACGCCGTGCCGGGTACACCGGCACGTGCGTTCAAGGTCCGGCTTCGCCCTGCCCTTGTCCGGGTGCGGCCGTGCTCCGCAAAGGAGTTGTTCCTGTGTCGAGGCGCCGCATCTCCGCCGTGGTCACCGCACTCGTCCTCGGCAGCGCCGTGCCCGTGCTGCTGCCCGCCGCACCCGCGTCCGCCGCCGCGTGTTCGAGCTATCCCGCCTGGACGGCCGGCCGGTCGTACGCCACCGGCGACATCGTCCGCTACACCGACGGCAAGGCCTACATCGCCGAACACGACAACCCGGGCTACGACCCGACCATCAGCACCTGGTACTGGGATCCCTACGCCTGCGACACCGGCTCGGGAAACCCCTCCGGCACGTTCGTGGTGAGCGAGTCCCAGTTCAACCAGATGTTCCCGAACCGGAACTCCTTCTACTCCTACAGCGGCCTCACCGCCGCCCTGAGTGCCTACCCCGGCTTCGCGAAGACCGGAAGCGACACGGTGAAGCGGCAGGAGGCCGCGGCCTTCCTCGCCAACGTCAACCACGAGACCGGCGGCCTGGTGTACGTCGTCGAACAGAACACCGCCAACTACCCCCACTACTGCGACTGGAGCCAGTCGTACGGCTGCCCGGCCGGCCAGTCCGCCTACTACGGGCGCGGCCCCATCCAGCTCAGCTGGAACTTCAACTACAAGGCCGCAGGCGACGCGCTCGGCATCGATCTCCTGAACAACCCCTGGCTGGTGCAGAACGACTCCGCCGTGGCCTGGAAGACCGCCCTCTGGTACTGGAACACCCAGACCGGACCCGGCAGCATGACCCCGCACAACGCCATGGTCAACGGCGCCGGTTTCGGCCAGACCATCCGCTCCATCAACGGCTCGCTCGAATGCGACGGCAAGAACCCGGCCCAGGTGCAGAGTCGCGTGGACGCCTACCAGCGGTTCACGCAGATCCTCGCCACGACGCCGGGCGGCAACCTCTACTGCTGAGGACACGGGGTCCGCGCAGTGGTCGCTCCGGGCCCTCCGGCGCGTGCCGAACTCGCGGGTGACCACCGGAAGGCTCCCCGCGGGCGCCGCCGGCATCCGAGCACCCGGCCGCTTCCGACGCCAGGGGCACCGGGGCGCCGACCGGAGCCCCTGAGCGACCTGCCCGTCCACCGCATCGCTTCGGCGCGACGCGGTGGACGGGCGGTGCCGTCTCCTCCCGCCGGCGGCCGGGACTCTTCCTCCGGGCCTCGGGGCCCCCGCCGTGACCGCCCGGCCGCGGCCCTGCCGGCTGGTACCGATCCCACGACCCCGCCCCCGACGAGCCGCGTTCGCCCCGGCCGGCCAGAGGCGACTGGCGAGCGCGAGGTTTTACGTATAACGTCTCCGGTCAATCCCCACCCCGGAGAGGCCCCGATGCGACGTATCGCCCTGGTCACCCTCGTCGTCGACGACTACGACGAAGCGATCCGCTTCTACACCGAGGCCCTCGGTTTCCGCCTCGTCGAGGACACCCCGCGCCCCGACGGCTCCCGCTGGGTCGTCGTCCGGCCGGGCCCGGAGGACGGCGGCACCGACCTCCTGCTCGCCCGGGCCAAGGACGAGGCCCAGCAGGGCCGCGTCGGCGACCAGACCGGCGGTCGCGTCGGCTTCTTCCTGCACACCGACGACTTCGCCCGCGACCACGCCCGGATGCTCGCCGCCGGCGTGACCTTCCTGGAGGAGCCGCGGCACGAGCCGTACGGCTCGGTCGCCGTCTTCCAGGACCTGTACGGAAACCGCTGGGACCTGCTCCAGCCCGCCACCGACTGAGACCCACCTGCCGAGGAACACGCACATGACCGCGCCCCGCATCGACACCGAGACCCTTCGCCGCCTGCCCAAGGCCGTCCTGCACGACCACCTCGACGGTGGCCTGCGCCCCGCCACGGTGGTGGAGCTAGCGGAGTCGGTCGGCCACACCCTGCCCACGACGGACCCCGAGGCCCTGGCCGCCTGGTACTTCGAGGCCGCCAACTCCGGTGACCTGGTCCGCTACATAGCCACCTTCGAGCACACCCTCGCGGTGCTGCAGAGCCGCGAGGGCCTGCTGCGCACGGCCGAGGAGTACGTGCTCGACCTCGCCGCCGACGGCGTCGTCTACGGCGAGGTGCGCTACGCCCCCGAGCTGATGCTGAACGGTGGGCTGGCCCTGCCCGAGGTCGTCGAGACCGTCCAGGAGGGGCTGGCCGCCGGCATGGCCAAGGCGGCTGCCGCGGGCACGCCGGTCCGGGTGGGCACCCTGCTGTGCGGCATGCGGATGTTCGACCGCACGCGGGAGACCGCCGACCTCGCGGTGGCCTTCCGGGACGCGGGCGTCGTCGGCTTCGACATCGCGGGCGCCGAGGACGGCTTCCCGCCCGCCGACCACCTGGCCGCCTTCGAGCACCTGCGCCGCGAGAGCGTCCCTTTCACCATCCACGCGGGCGAGGCGCACGGCCTGCCCAGCATCCACCAGGCGCTCCAGGTGTGCGGCGCCCAGCGCATCGGCCACGGCGTGCGCATCACCGACGACATCGTCGACGGCAAGCTCGGCCGCCTCGCCGGCTGGGTCCGCGACCGCCGGATAGCCCTGGAGATGTGCCCCACCTCCAACCTGCAGACCGGCGCCGCCGAGTCGATCGCCGAGCACCCGATCACGGCCCTGAAGGACCTGGGCTTCCGGGTCACCCTCAACACCGACAACCGGCTGGTGTCGGGTACGACGATGACCCGTGAGATGTCCCTGCTGGTGGAGGAGGCGGGCTGGACGGTCGAGGACCTGCGCACGGTCACGGTGAACGCCCTCAAGAGCGCCTTCGTCCCGTTCGACGAGCGCAACGCCCTGATCGAGGACGTCGTCCTGCCCGGCTACGAGGCCGCGCTCTGAAGCAGCCCCCGCAGATAGGCGGCCTGTCCGACGTGCTGCAGATCGTCGGACAGGACGCTGACCAGCCGTACGGCCAGGGTGACCGGTGGCTCCCAGCGCTCGTCCACGACGCGCTCGAGGTCCGCGGCGGTCAGGCCGCGCAGGAACCCCAGGCTCTGCTCGTGCACGGCGTCGTAGTAGCCGGTCAGCAGGTCACCGGAGTCGACGCGCACCTTGGCGACCTGCGCGGCGCTGTGTCCGTAGCCCGTGGCCCTGCGGGGCAGATCGAGGCCGAAGCGCTTCTCCCAGTCCTGTGACAGCCACACCTGGTCGAGCCCGGAGGCGTCGGCCACGTGGTCGTCCTGGACCCGGGTGAGGTGCCAGACCAGCCAGGATATGGAGTTGGCGTCCGGGGCGGGGCGGGCGTTGAGCACGTCCGGGGGCAGATCGCCGACGGCGGCGTGGACTTCTTCCTGGATGCGGTTGAACCCGTCGATGAGGATGTCCTTTGCATGCATACGTCCACCATCGCGCATCGCGATCCGTCCTGCGTCCGGAATCCGGCTCCCGTGGAAACCGCCCGCGGAAGAGGACAGGGCGCGTCAGGAGGGACGGGCCCCGTCCTGGAGTGTTGCCAGGCCCTCCGTTTCGAGCAGTTCCATCAGGGCCCGGGCCGCCGGACTGGTCGTCTGCGGGGGCGGCAGCAGGGCCACCGTCTCGTACACCGCGTCGCCGGTGCCCTTGAGCGGGACGGCCGCGAGTGACTCCCGCTTGTGCCGGAAATGCGCCGGTACGACGGCGATGCCGAGGTTCTCGTCCACCAGGTTGAGCAGTTCGTGCACGTCATTGACCTCCAGCGCGACGGTGCGTCCCACGCCCGCGGCGGCGAAGGCGGCGTCGGTCATGCACCGCGGACCCCAGTCCGGGTGGAAGTCGACGAAGACCTCGCCGCCCAGCTCGTCCGGTGTGACGGCCGCGCCGGCGGTGGCGAGCCGGTGGGTGGGGTGGCACAGCACGGTCATCGGCTCGTCGGTCAGGGGGACGGAACGCAGCTGGTCGGTGTCCGCCTGCATGCGCACCGCGAACGCCAGGTCGAGGCGGCCGGCCGCGACCTCCTCCGCCAGCGCGCCCGAGCCCGCCTGCCGCAGCCGGATCTCCACGTCCGGATGCTGTCGCCGGAACGCGGCCAGCAGCCTCGCCACGTGGACACCCGCGATGCACTGCTCGGTGCCCAGCGCGAGCGTGCCCCGCAGCACGCCCTGCACGGCGGCGACGGCCTCGTGGGCCGCCCGCACCTGCGCCAGGATGCGCTCGGCCTCGCCCAGCAGCGCCCGCCCGGCCTCGGTGAGCGTCACCCGGCGGGTGGTCCGCACGAACAGCGGGGTCTGCAACTCCCGCTCCAGGGCCCGGATGGAGGCGGACAGGCCGGACTGGGACACCATGAGCCGTTCGGCGGCCCGGGTGAAATGCCGGTCCTCGGCGACCGCTACGAAGTGCTGGAGGTGGCGCAGTTCCATGATTGAGAAGCCTATCCGCTGAATTCCATCGGATTCTTCTGTTGGACCGCTGCCCGCAGGTCGCGAAAGATGGGACCGGATTCCTGGGTCTCCCGGAAACCGCACCCGTGCCAACCCCACTGGAGTCGCGTTGTACACCGCACACACCGACCGTTACGCGGACATGCCCTACCGGCGCACCGGGCGCAGCGGCCTGAAGCTCCCCGCGCTGTCGCTCGGCCTGTGGCACAACTTCGGCCCGGACCGGCCGGTCGAGACGCAGCGCGCGATCCTGCGCCGCGCCTTCGACCTCGGTGTCACCCACTTCGACCTGGCCAACAACTACGGCCCGCCGCCCGGTGCCGCCGAGTCCGCCCTCGGCGAGGCACTCAAGGCGGACTTCGCGCCGTACCGCGACGAGCTCGTCATCTCCACCAAGGCCGGATACCTGATGTGGCCCGGCCCGTACGGCGAGTGGGGCTCGCGCAAGTACCTGCTGTCCTCCCTGGACCAGAGCCTGACCCGGATGGGCCTGGAGTACGTCGACATCTTCTACTCGCACCGCCCCGACCCGGAGACTCCCCTGGAGGAGACGATGGGCGCCCTGCACACGGCCGTCCAGCAGGGCAAGGCGCTGTACGCCGGCGTCTCCAACTACTCGCCGGAGCAGACCCGCGAGGCCGCCCGCATCCTCGGTGAGCTGGGCACCCCGCTGCTCATCCACCAGCCGCGCTACTCGATGCTCGACCGGCGTCCCGAGGACGGTCTGCTCGACGCCCTGGACGAGCTCCGGGTCGGCTCCATCGCCTACTCACCGCTGGAGCAGGGCCTCCTCACGGGCCGCTACCTGGACGGCATCCCGGAGGGCTCGCGGGCGGCGAGCGACAGCCCCTTCCTGAACTCCGACGCGGTCACCGAGGAACTGGTCGGACGGCTGCGCTCCCTGGACGACCTCGCCAAGTCCCGCGGTCAGTCCCTGGCCCAGATGGCGCTGGCCTGGGTGCTGCGCGGCGGCCGGGTCACCTCCGCGCTCGTCGGGGCGAGCAGCCCGCAGCAGCTCGCGGACAGCGTCGAGGCCATCCGCAACCTCGACTTCGACGCGGACGAACTGGCCCGGATCGACGCGCTCGTCCAGGGCTGAAGCACCCCGGGTGCGGTGCTCCGACAGGTCCCGGAGGCGATCGGCCGCCTCCGGGACCTCTGCCGTGCGCCGGGGCCCCCGCTCCGGCTACGCGCCGAGCCGCTCCTCGAGCCGTACGGTCACCGTGTCGCCCTCGCCCTTGCCGAGCGCTTCGCGCAGTTCGGCCTTGACGGGCAGCTTGTGGGTGCCGTCGCCCAGGGCCATGAACGAGCTGCGGAAAGGGTGCCCGTCCATCGTGCCGCGCACCTTCACGAGGCCACGGGTGCCGAAGAACTCCGCGGACCCGGGCCAGACGAGGTAGGTCCAGCCGCCGTCGCTCGGGCTCCTGCGCAGTACGGCGGTGAACTGCTCGTCGAGTGGTGCGTTCGTACCCATGTCGTCCTCCGCTCGGTGGTCCCCGTATCCAAGAGACCGCCGGGAGCGGGAAAACTCATCGCGGAGTCCGACGCCGAACGTGTAGTTGTCAGCTTTCGGCCAACCGGCTTGGTGAATATGCCAGGAGAGTGGCCAAAAAGTCGTGGTGACAGTGTTTCGGTAGTGAACATACTCAACAGTTGAAGGACTTCACGTCGAGCGAAGCAACGATCACGTACTGCACACGAGCCGCACGAAAGAGAGGCCCAGCCGAGAGGCGAGCGGAGCTACGGGGGTGTGAACCGTGCACGACGAGTTCCTGTGCCATGTCACGGCGTACGGTACCTGCGCCGGCCGGCGCATCGGCGTGCCGCTGGGAACCTATCGGGCGCCCACCCTGGCCCTCGCCCTGTGGTGGCTGCGCGACCGCGCCTCGTGGATGGCCGATCGCCTCGATCCCCGCCCCGAGGCGGCACACTTCCCCCCGAGCGCGCTCGTCCCGGTCTCCGACACCGTGCTCGACGTACCGACCGTGCTGCGCGCCTGGTGCGGCGACGCCGCCCGGCAGGAGCTGGTCGCGGACGGACTGGCGGCCGGACGGCTGGTGCGGATCGCCGTCAGCGACGACACCACCGAGTACGAACTGATGGCCGAGTCCGTCGACGCCCTGCGCATGCAGCGCACCACCCCGGGCCTGGTCGTGCCCGTCGCCTGACACACCCGAAGCTCCGGCGCCGACCCCTCCGTGGCAGGGACTCCGGCTCACCGGCGCGTCCACCGCGCCATCAGCCCGCCCAGGAGTCCGGTGGCCAGCCCCCACAGGACGGCCAGGCCCAGCGCGGGCCAGATCTCCGGGTCCAGAAACAGTTCACCGGACAGGCCCCCGCCCAGGTCGCCGAAGACGAGCAGCGACAGGCCGTAGTGCGCGGACACGCGGCCCGTCAGGCAGACCATGAGGACCGTCAGTGCCAGCGCGGCCGCCATCCGCACCGCGTGCCGCCAGACCCGGGTGCCCGCCGGTGACCGCGCCGCCATCACGTACGCGGCGGCGGACAGCAGCACCGCGTCGACGGCCACGAGCCACCACACGCGGCCGTCGTACCGGGACAGCGTGCCCAGGTTGAGCGCGGAGACGTCGCCGGTGCGCAGCACCTCGTCGAGCACGTGCGGCATGGGCAGCCCGAACGGGCCCTGCACCCGGCCGTGCCACGTCGCCCCGAGGCCGATCGTGAGCGTCAGCCACACCAGGTTCGGCATGCCGAGCAGGATCACGGCCAGGGTCTCGGCCGCGGGTCCGCGGGTCACCGCCACGACGAGGGCGATGACGACGCCCAGGGCGACGTACACGAGCAGCAGGACGACCATGGCGTACGCGGCCGGCCGTACCGACTCCCGCAGGCGCAGCAGCCGGGCCCGCAGCGGAGGCTCACCGGAGACCAGCACCGCCACCACCAGCACAGCGCCCAGCCACACCAGGCCGGAGATCACGCTCAGTGGCACGTCAGTGGTGAAGCCGACCCTCGGCGCGACGTCGAACACGTCACCCAGGTCGGCGAGCACTCCCTCCCCGAGGGAGACCGCGAAGGTCTGGCGGGCCGCGAGGGCGAGGGCCGTCAGCGCGAGCAGCCACGGCACGGCGATCCGGCCCGCCCAGCCGGCCAGCTCGCCACCGCCGACGACCGCACGGCGCCGCAGCGGCCGAAGGAAACCCGCGGCGAGCGACAGGGCCCCGACGAGCGTGACCGACAGCGGGACCACCGTCAGCCCCGCCCGCGTCTCGGCCAGCTCCCCGGCGTCCCCGGACAGCTCGAGACTGCCGCCGACCGCGGTGACCACGGTGGCCGCGACGACTCTGGGGAACGCGTTGTCCGGGAGGTCCGTCGCACCCGCCGCCCACAGACCAAGGGCGGCGACCACCGCCATGGCGACGAGCGTGCCCAGCGCCGTGACGAGCGCCTGGGGCCAGCCGGGGCGGGCGACCGCCTGCTCGGAACGGGTTCGACGGCTCACGCTGTCACGCTAAGCAGCACCGACCCGGCCCGCCCGCCGGGAGGACCGTCCGCGCCGGCCCGCGCGACGCGCGGGACCGGACCCGACGGTCGTGCCGCAAGCGGCGTCACCGGATCTGGGGCCTGTCGTCAGGATCAGGACGGGCTCGCCTGATCCGAACGACGGACCCTGGTGGACTGCGCGGCGCGAGTCGGGGTACGAGGACTGGTGCAGCAGCGTCCGGGCAGTCCGGCATTCGAGAGAGAAACGCATGATCGATCATCTGGACGGGGCAGTGATACCGACTGGTTTCGACGTGCCCGTGGATCCGCTCCGGCGGGCGGCGCACTACACGGGCGAACCGGGTTGCATCGCCGAGGCCCGGCATTTCGCCGCGCTCTTCCTCCAGCAGCTGAGGACCGAGTGGTGTGCCGAGATCGACCGCCGTGTCCAGGACGAGGTACTCCTGGTCGTCAGCGAACTCGTCACCAACGCCGACCGGCACAGCGACGGCCCGTACATCCTGGAGCTGGAGGGGACCGACACCTCGCTCACCGTGGCCGTCTACGACAGCAGCGCCGCCCTGCCCCGGCGTTTTCCCCGTGACCCCCAGCGCATCGGCCGGCACGGGCTGGAGATCGTCCACGCCCTCGCGGCCGAGGTCGCCGTGGAACGGGTGCCGGTGGGCAAACGCGTGACCGCCGCCGTGCACCTCGACAAACGCAACTGAGCCGGACCCGGGTCGGCCTGCCCCCACCCGGCCCCACCGGACGCGAGTGCCGCCCCATACCTGAAGGTGGGGCGGCACCCGCTCGTGGATCCCTCGGTCAGGCGCAGCCGAGCTCGCCCAGCATGCCCTCGCGCAGGCGGGTGATGATCCGCTTGATCAGCCGGGACACGTGCATCTGCGAGCAGCCGAGCAGTTCGCCGATCTCCGCCTGGGTGGCCTCCTCCACGAACCGCATGTGGATGATCTGGCGGTCGCGTTCGCTCAGCTCCGCCATCAGCGGGGCGAGCGACTGGAAGTCCTCGACGAGCCGCAGCCCGTCCTCCTCCACACCGATGAAGTCGGCCAGCACCGCCTCGCCGCCCTCGGCGCCGTCACCGGTGAGCGCGGCGTCCAGGGAAGAGGAGTTGTAGCCGTTGGAAGCGATCTGCGCCTCGACCACCTCCTTCTCGGAGATGTTCATCAGCGTGGCCAGTTCGGCGACCGTGGGATCGCGGTCGAGGCGGCTGGCGAGTTCCTCACGCGCCTTGGCCAGTTCGACCCGCAGCTCCTGCAGGCGGCGCGGCACGTGCA
Source organism: Streptomyces sp. NBC_00289 (assembly GCF_041435115.1). NCBI lineage: Bacteria > Bacillati > Actinomycetota > Actinomycetes > Kitasatosporales > Streptomycetaceae > Streptomyces > Streptomyces sp. NBC_00289. The sequence continues at coordinate 8,991,208 of NZ_CP108046.1, forward strand.
CGGCCCAGGTGGTGTCACGGAAGAACCGCTTTATCTCGCCCACGATGTAGGGCAGCGCGAACGAGGTGAACTCGACCTCGCGCGCCAGCTCGAAGCGGTCGATGGCCTTGATCAGGCCGATCATGCCGGTCTGGACGATGTCCTCCATGTCGTCCCCGCGGCCCCGGAACCGGCCCGCCGCGAACCGCACCAACGACATGTTCATCTCGATGAGGGTGTTGCGCGCGTACTGGTACTCGTGCGTGCCCTCCTCGAGTTCCGTCAGGCGCCTGAAGAACTGGCGGGACAGCTCACGCGCGTCGCGCGGAGCCACGGTCCTCGGGTTCTCGACCCCCGGCAGCGGACCGGCACCCGTCGTCCTGGTCCTGGTGGATTCGGCGGTCTCCTCGACGACCTGTGCCTCCGGCCGGATCACGGCGGTGTCCATTACCTCTCCCCAAGTCACGGCATCTGCCCCTACGGCCTCGGTGTGTCCAAGGTCCCTGTCCGGGTGTCGCGGCTTGCCGTGTACCCCGTTCGCGGCGACGTATGCACACATCGACCGCCGGGCGGCGCACCGCCCGCGAGACCTTCTCCACAGCGCGTACCCGGCCTGTGACGGACCATGCCCTCCGTGTGGCCGCGGAAGGGAAAAAGGTGTGCGGGACCGGGGCGCCGAGGCCGTGACCCCGCAGCCGGTACCACTTCCAATCTGCCACTCCCGGGCCCGGCGCGCCACGTGGCCCACGAGCCGTCGCGGGGTCAGGAACGTGGATTCCCCCCAGGGCGGAATGCCACTCCCTTCCCCCGGAGCCCGGAAATCCTAGGCTGAGGGGGTGAGCAACCAAGCGCCCAACGAAGCCCGCGTCATCCCGCTGCGTCCGCCGGCCGTGCGCCCGGCCGCCTCACCCGCGCCACCCACGCCCGCCCCCAGGGAGCCCCTGTGGCGTGACCTGGTCGGGGACGTCCTGCGGCGCGAACGCCTCGCGCAGGAACGCACGCTGAAGGACGTGGCCGACGCGGCGCGGATCTCCATGCCCTATCTCTCGGAGGTGGAGCGCGGCCGCAAGGAGGCCTCGTCGGAGGTCCTCGCGGCCGCCGCCCACGCGCTGGGCCTGGGCCTGGGCGACCTGCTGTCGCTGGCGCAGGGCGAGCTCACCCGGCTCTCCGCCCGCCGACACGGCAGGGGCCGGGCCACTTCCACCTCGCCGTACAACGGACTGTGCCTGGCCGCCTGACGACGCCCTCCCGCCGACGGCCGCGGATCCGGCGCCTCAGACCATCATGGGGCGCCGGCCCAGCACTTCGTCCGCCAGTCCGTACGCCACGGCCTCCCGCGCGGTGAAGACCTTGTCGCGGTCCATGTCGGCCCGCAGCGTCGCGATGTCGTGGTGCGTGTGCCGCGCCAGCACCTCCTCGACCTGGGAGCGGATCCGGACCATCTCCTTGGCCTGGAGGGCGAGGTCGGTCACCGTTCCCTGCCGTCCGCCGCTGGCCGGCTGCCCGAGCAGCACGCGCGCGTGCTCGAGGACGAACCGCCGCCCGGGGTCCCCGCCGGCCAGGAGCACCGCCGCCGTGGACGCCGCCTGCCCGACGCAGAAGGTCGAGATCGGTGCCTGTACGAACGTCATCGTGTCGTAGATCGCCATCAGCGAAGTGAACGAGCCGCCGGGCGAGTTGAGGTAGACGGCGATCTCCTGCTCCGGGGCCGCCGACTCCAGATGCAGGAGTTGCGCGATGACGACGTTGGCGACGCCGTCGTCGATCTCCGTGCCGAGGAAGATGATCCGCTCGGACAGCAGCCGGCTGAACACGTCGTAGGACCGCTCACCCTGCGGGGTCCGCTCGACGACGTTCGGAATCGTGTAGGTCCCCATCTCACAGCCCCATCCGTCGTCGTGAGGCGGTCGGGCGGATGTCCGCGAGGGACTCCACGACCCGGTCCACCATGCCGTAGTCCCTGGCCTGCCCGGCCGTGAACCAGCGGTCGCGGTCGCCGTCCCGGGAGATGGTCTCGGCGCTCTGACCGGTGTGCTCCGCGGTGATCCGCTCGATGGTCCGTTTCGTGAACTCCAGGTTCTCCGCCTGGATCTCGATGTCCGCGGTCGTGCCGCCGATGCCCGCCGACGGCTGGTGCATCATGACGCGCGCGTTGGGCAGCGCGTAGCGCTTGCCCTGCGCGCCGACGCTGAGCAGGAACTGCCCCATGCTCGCGGCGAAGCCCATGGCGAGTGTGGAGACGTCGTTGGGGATCAGCCGCATCGTGTCGTAGATCGCGAGACCCGCGTGCACCGAACCGCCCGGGCTGTTGATGTACAGGCCGATGTCGGTGTGAGGGTCCTCCGCGGACAGGATCAGCAACTGCGCGCAGACCCGGTTCGCGGAGACCTCGTCGACCTGGGTGCCCAGGAAGACGACGCGCTGGGCGAGCAGTTGCGCGGCCAGGTGGTCGTCGAACCGGGTCGCGGGGGTGTCGCCGTCCTCGGCCCGCGGCATCGGGGCCGGGGCGAAGCCGGTGGTGAGTGGAGACATCGGCGCTCCTCGTCGAGTCGTCGGAGATGTCGGGTGCGGCGGTGGTCGCCGCGTTCTCCACTCTCGGGTGCGATGCGCCGCTGCCGCGGGTTTCTCGGCCCGCAGCAGATTCGCCCACGGCAGAGCGCTCAGGGCGTGTGCTTCTCGCGCAGCTCCCGGAAGAACGCGCGCACGTCGCCGACCAGCAGATCGGGCTCCTCCATCGCCGCGAAGTGCCCGCCCCGGTCGAACTCGGTCCACCGCACGAGGTTCTCGGTCCGTTCCGCCTTGTGCCGCAGGGGAAGCTGGAGCTCGGCCGGGAAGACGGCGAGCGCGGTGGGGGCGGTGGAGGGCTCGGCCGGTGCCGCCGCCCGACCGGTGGCGTGCGCCCGCTCGTAGTAGACGCGGGCCGACGAACCGGCGGTCCCGGTCAGCCAGTACAGCATGACGTTGGTGAGCAGCCGGTTGCGGTCCACGGCTTCCTCGGGCAGTTCCTCCGAGTCGGTCCACTCCCTGAACTTCTCGACGATCCAGGCGAGTTGGCCGACGGGGGAGTCGGTGAGGGCATACGCCAGGGTCTGCGGCCGGGTGGACTGCAGGACGGCGTATCCCGTGCCCTCGCGCGACCACGCGCTCCACCGGTGCCACGAGGTGAGCGTCTTCTCCCGCTCCTCGGGGCCCAGTGCCGCCAGTTCGTCGGGGGTCGGTTCGGTGGCGGCCTGCGCGCCCGGCAGCAGGTTGAGGTGCACGCCGATGACGCGTTCCGGGTGCGCGCGGCCCAGTTCGCGGGAGATCGCCGCACCCCAGTCGCCGCCCTGGGCGCCGAAGCGCGAGTAGCCGAGCCGCCCCATCAGTTCGGCCCAGGCGTCGGCGATCCGGCCGGCCTCCCAGCCGGTGTCCGGCGTGGGGCCCGACAGCCCGAACCCCGGGATGCTCGGTACGACCACGTGAAAGGCGTCGGAGGGGTCGCCGCCGTGGGCGGCCGGATCGGTGAGCGGCCCCACGACGTCGAGGAACTCGACGATCGACCCCGGCCAGCCATGGGTGATGATCAGCGGGGTCGCGTCGGGCTCGGGGGAGCGGACATGCGCGAAGTGGACGGTCGCCCCGTCGACGGTGGCCGTGAACTGCGGCCACTCGTTGAGCCGCTCCTCGGCCGCCCGCCAGTCGTAGGCGTGCCGCCAGTGCCGTACCAGCTCCCGCAGATAGTCCGGGGGAACACCGTGGGACCAGCCGACCCCCGGCAGCGCCTCCGGCCACCGGGTGCGGTCGAGGCGCTCGTGCAGATCGTCGAGATCGCGCTGCGGTACGTCGATACGGAACGGGCTGATGCTGTCTGTGTCTGCGGGCGAGGACGTCATGATCCGGATGCTAGTTCCGGGCGGTGACAGGGCCAATCGGATCAACGGTCCGTCGGCCGATGGGTTTTCTGGGATCGATCTGTCGTCGACCGATGAGTTTCGCGGGAACGATCGGTCGACACAGATGACCGCGTTCCACGCTCCAGGAGGTACTCATGACCACCGAGGGATTCACCACGTGTCTCTGGTTCGACGGCCAGGCCGAGGAGGCCGCCCACTACTACGTGTCGATCTTCAAGAACTCCGGCATCGGGCGCGTCAGCCGCTACACGGACGGCAGCCCCGGTGACCCCGGCTCCGTGATGGCGGTGGAGTTCACGGCGAACGGCCACAAGTTCCTCGGCCTCAACGGCGGACCGCAGTTCACGTTCACTGAGGCGATCTCCTTCCAGATCTTCTGCGAGAACCAGGAGGAGGTCGACCACTTCTGGACCAGGCTCACCGAGAACGGCGGCGAGACCGGGAACTGCGGCTGGCTCAAGGACAGGTACGGCGTGTCCTGGCAGGTGATCCCGGACAGGCTCATCGGCATGATCAGCGACCCCGACCCGGAGAAGGCGGCGCGCACGACCCAGGCCATGATGTCGATGTACAAGCTCGACATCGCGGCTCTGGAGAAGGCGTACGCGGGCGAGTGAACCGCCCCGCCGGGCCGGCCGTCGCGCCTGTCAGGGCGCGGCCGGCCGCTCGGCGAGGATCTCCCTGATCACATGCCGGGAGTTCGCGGCCAGGGCCGGATTGGTGTCCCAGTAGTAGGGCAGCTGGATCAGCGAGATCGACAGCGCCCAGCCACGGCCGCGGGCCCACTCGGCGTCGTCGGCGCCGACCGCCCGCCGGAAGGTCTCCCGCGCCGCTCCGGGCAGCAGGTTCCAGGCGATGATCAGGTCCACGGCGGGATCGCCCACGCCCACCGTGCCGAAGTCGATGACGGCGCCGAGCCGCCCCCGCGCCACGAGGACGTTCCCGGGCATCAGGTCGCCGTGCGCCCAGGCGGGCGGTCCGCCGTGCCGCGGGAGGCGCAGTGCCTCCTCCCACCGGGCCGACACCGCGGCGGTGTCGATCCGCCCCTCCAGCAGGCCGATGGCCTCCCGGGTGAGCGCGTCCCGGGTGGCGAGAGGCACGCCCCGGTGGTTGGGCGGACCGTCGTGCGGATCGATCCGGCGCAGCGCGAGGACGAACTCCGCGAGGTCCCGGGCCAGCGACTCCGGCTCCTCCACGGCGCCAGCGACCGGGTTGCCGCCCTCCAACCAGCGGTAGACGGACCAGGGCCACGGGAAGTCCTCGCCCGGCCTGCCCTGTCCCAGCGGCTCGGGTACGGGGACCGGCAGCGAGGACGCCAGCCTGGGCAGCCAGCGCTGTTCGTGCGCCACACTTTCCACCGCTCCGGGGCGCCGGGGCAGCCGCACCACCTTGTCCGGGCCCAGTCGGAACATGGCGTTCTCGGTCCCGGAGGACGCCAGGCGCTCGACGGGGAGCCCGGTCCACTCGGGGAACTGTTCGGCGACCAGCCGACCGACCAGGGACGCGTCGAGGTCGACCTCGTCCGCGTGCATCTTCACGGCACACATGCGGTCCATCCCATCGTCCGGCGAGCGGGAAGTCGAACGAATTCGGCGGGCGTCAGCGGTGGTCGCCGATCACCCGGGTGATCTCCCGAACGATGCGCAGGATGCCGGGGGAGCGGACCGGGCAGGGCTTCGGTGTCGAGGTCGTCGGTGCCAGGCAGAAGAAGAGACGGACCGGCATGGCTCCCAGCCGTTCTCGCGGCGGTCGGCCGGCCGTGGTTTCCGCGACGGGCTCCTGCGTTCGGCGCGCGGGCGGGCGAACCGCTCGCTAGCGTGTGGAATCGGACCATTCGCCGATTCGGAGAGGCCGCTGCCATGGCCGTACGACCAGAGGGAACGCCCTGTTGGGCCGATGCGATGTTCAGCGACGTCGAGGGAGCCAAGAGCTTCTACGGCGGCGTCCTCGGCTGGACCTTCGGCGAGTCGTCGTCGGAGTACGGCAACTACACCCAGGCCTACGTGGACGGCAAGGCGGTCGCCGCCGTGGTCCCGCCGATGCCGGGGCAGGAGGGCCAGTCGCAGTGGTGCCTGTACTTCGCGTCCTCCGACGCCGCCGCCACCGCCGCCAGGATCCGTGAGAAGGGCGGCGAGGTGCTGATGGAGCCGATGCAGGTCGGCGACTTCGGCACGATGTGCCTGGCACGCGACCCGAGCGGCGTCGTGTTCGGCGTGTGGCAGGCCGGCGTCCACGAGGGCTTCGAGGCGCCGCCCGAGCAGCCCGGGGCGTTCTGCTGGGCCGAGGTCTTCACCCGGGAGCCCGAGAAGTCGGACGCGTTCTTCCCGGCGGTCTTCGGTTACACGGCGAAACAGATGGACGACGCGGGGGTCGACTTCCGCATGTACAACCTCGGCGACGACACCGTTCTCGGCCGGATGAGGATGACCGAGGACTTCCCGCCCGAGGTGCCGCCCTACATCAACGTCTACTTCACGGTCGACGACTGCGACGAGGCCGTCGCCCGGGCCACCAAGCTCGGTGGTGTGCTGCGCTTCGGGCCCATGGACACCCCGTTCGGGCGCTTCGCCGCCATCAGCGACCCGCAGGGCGCCGCGTTCTCGGTCATCGACGTCACGACGACCGCGGGCGAGCTGCCGAAGACGACCGACGTCTCCTGACGACGCCCCTCGCGCTCAGCGGCCCAGCCCGACCGTGGCATGATCGGGGCCATGCGTGAACGTGTGGTGGCCGCGTGCGACGGGGCTTCGAAGGGAAACCCGGGACCGGCGGGCTGGGCCTGGGTCGTCGCGGACGAGACGGAGACACCGGCCCGCTGGGAGGCGGGGCCGCTCGGCAAGGCCACCAACAACGTCGCCGAACTCACCGCGTTGGAGCGCCTGTTGGCGGCCACCGAAGCCGACGTACCGCTCGAGATCCGGATGGACTCGCAGTACGCCATGAAGGCCGTCACCACCTGGCTGCCCGGCTGGAAGCGCAACGGCTGGAAGACGTCAGCCGGCAAGCCGGTCGCCAACCAGGAGCTGGTCGTCCGCATCGACGAGCTGCTCGACGGCCGCTCCGTCGAGTTCCGCTACGTGCCGGCCCACCAGGTCGACGGCGACCCGCTCAACGACTTCGCCGACCGGGCCGCCAGCCTGGCGGCGATCGTCCAGGAGCCCGCGGGCAGCGCCCTCGGCTCGCCGGAACCGCCGCCGGCACCGGACACCCCGCCGTCCGCCGCTCCGCGCCGCAGGTCCGGCGGGAGCAAGGCGTCGGGCGGGGCGAAGGCGTCCGGCGGCGCCGCACGGACGATCAAAGCGAAGTTCCCCGGCCGCTGCGTCTGCGGACGCTCCTACGCGGCCGGGGAACCCATCACCAAGAACGCTCAGGGCTGGGGCCACCCGGAATGCCGTACGGAGGCGTCCGGGTAGCGCGCCCACGGGGCGGTCAGACGACCGCGCCGCGCCAGCCGCCGGTCTCCCGGCCGCGGTGCTCGATGAACTTCTTGAAGCGCTCCAGGTCACCCTTGGTCTGCCGCTTCACGAACCCGAGCTTGTCGCCCACCTTCTCGGTGAGGCTCTCCGGCACGAACTCCATCTGCAGCATCACCTTGGTGTGGTCCGCGTCAAGGCGGTGGAAGGTGACGACGCCCGCCTGCTTGGCCTCGCCGGAAACCGTCGTCCAGGCGACCCGCTCGTCCGGGATCTGCTCGGTGATCTCGGCGTCGAACTCCTTCTGCACCCCGTCCACCTTGGTGACCCAGTGGGTGAGCGTGTCGGAGCGCTGCTCGATGCGTTCCACGCCGCTCATGAACTCAGGGAACGTCTCGAACTGGGTCCACTGGTTGTAGGCGGTGTGCACGGGGACGCCGACCTCGATGGATTCCTCGACCTGCGACACGCGTGATTCACTCCTTCGTCTGCTCGGCGGTTGTGTCCGGCGCGGGTACCCATGACCTGTTGGTCAAACCGCCCCGCCCGGCCGTCAGTCGGTGTCGAAGGTGTAGTGGGTGGTGTGGTCGAGCAGGTCGGACGGGCGGACGTCGTTCCACGGCTTCATCGTGTCGTCGAGATCCACCACGTCGGGTGTGCCGCCGACCGGGACGTAGCCGGTGCCGGGGTGACGCCGCTGCCACTGGGCCCAGAGCTTGTCGATGTACGCGTGGTGCAGCCAGAACACCGGGTCGTTGGGGGAGACGCCGGTGGCCATCTGCCCGCCGACCCAGACATGCACCCGGTTGTGCAGGTTGACTCCGCGCCAGCCCTCGAGATGGTTGCGGAAACCGTCCGACCCGCTGTTCCAGGGCGCCATGTCGTACGTCGGTATGGACAGGACCGACTCGACCTCGGAGCGGGTCGGCAACTCGCGCACGCCGCTGCCCAGCGAGCGCCGCAGATACGTACGGCCGTCCACCCGCACGGTGAGCGGCCACTCGCCGGCGGACGCGGCGAACGGCCCGTCCATCACCCGGCCGTCCAGGCTGCGCCCGCTCCCGCCGAGGAAGTCGGGCGCCCACAGCGAGGAGCGTGGCGAGCGGTCGGCGCTCCAGTCCCAGTACGGCAGGGCCACCGAGGCGTCCACCGACTGCAGGGCACGCTCGAAGTCGAGGAGGAATCTGCGGTGCCAGGGCAGGAAGGAGGGCGAACGGTGGCCGGTGCGCTCGCCGTTGTCGGTGTCGCCGACGATGAAGGCGTTGTGGGTGGTGACGAAGGCGTCGTAGCGGCCACTGCGCTTGAGCTGCAGGACGGCGCCGACGAAGCGCCGCTTCTCGTCGGCGGTCAGGCTCGCCTGGTTCTTGCGGACGGTCATGTGCGGAGTGCTCCCAAGGTGCGGGCGTGAATGGGCGGTTGGCGAAGGGCCGGTGGTGAAGGACCGGCCGGCGATCGGTCGGGCGGTGTCGGGTGCGACGGCTCGGATCAGCCGGCGGAGAACGGGAGGAGCGCGGCGCCCTGCAGTTCGTCGACCGCGGCGCGGGCGGCGGCGCGGGGCGTGGGCACCGGGTCGTAGTGGCTGACGACGCTGATCCAGCTGCCGTCGGCGTTGCGCATCATGTGCAGCTCCACCCCGTCGACGAACACGGCGTAGCCGCCCCCGTGATGGTGACCGCCGCCGGCGGCGGCGCGGCCCTGTATGCGGCGGCCCCGGTACACCTCGTCGAAGACATCGGGGGAGCCGTGCTCGTGAGCGGCGGAGGCGGCGGACGCGGTGGAGGCGGCGGAGGTGGCGGACGCGGCGCGGGCGGTGGCCGCCGGGATGCCGGCCGTGGCGGCGAGGGCGGCCGTCGCGGTGAGTGCGCGGCGCCTGCTGAGTTCGGACATGTGGATCTCCGGAGTTCGTTCGGTTGACGACTCCGTATGCCTATCCGACCGGTCGAGAGCGGGAGGAATCGCCCGCGAGTGGTTGGCTGCGATCACGACAATTACCCAGATGTCGTGCAGAGTTGAACGAAGTTGATCTTGCTGTGCGGGGGACCCGTGTGCCCCGGAGGAGGGAATTTCTCCCGCCGAAGGCGGCGTTTCCGATGATCTTTCGCGAGCGGACGCCCTGCGAGTGGCCTGCCTCACGCGGTGAAAGTGGCGCGAATGCGAAGGACCGGCCACTCCCGTTCCGCCTGCTACTCTGCGCTGTCAATTGACCGCACTGGGTAACTTCTAGGGGTGTGCGTGAAGGTCGCCTGCGTCGGCGGCGGGCCCGCCGGCCTGTATCTCTCGATCCTGCTGAAACGGCAGGACCCGTCCCATGACATCACCGTCTACGAGCGTGACCCGGAGGGCTCGACCTACGGGTGGGGCGTGACCTACTGGCGCGGACTGCTCGACAAACTGCACGAGCACGACCCCGAGTCGGCCGCCGCCCTCGACGAGCACTCGGTCCGCTGGAACGAGGGCGTCGCCCGGGTCGGGGACGTGGAGACGCGGCACGGCGGCGACGAGGGCTTCGGCATCGGCCGGCACCGCCTGCTGGAGATTCTGGCCGGCCGGGCACGCTCGCTCGGCGTACGGCTCGAGTTCGAGCACGAGATCACGGACCGGAACCTGCCCGAGGCCGACCTGGTCGTCGCGGGCGACGGCGTTCACAGCACGCTGCGCACCCGCCACGCGGACCACTTCGGTACGGAGGTCCGGGCCGGCCGCAACCAGTACATCTGGCTCGGCACCAGCAAGGTCTTCAACTCCTTCACCTTCGCCTTCGTGGAAACCGACCACGGCTGGATCTGGTGCTACGGCTACGGCTTCAGCGCCGAACGCAGCACCTGCGTCGTCGAGTGCGCCCCCGAGACCTGGACCGGGCTCGGGCTCGACGTCGCGAACGAGGCCGACGGACTGGCCCTGCTGGAGAAGCTCTTCACCGACGTGCTGGACGGCCACCCCCTCATCGGCCGGTCCTCCGGCGACGGCAGCGCGCAGTGGCTGAACTTCCGCACCCTCACCAACCGCACCTGGCATCGCGGCAACCTTGTGCTGATGGGCGACGCCGCCCACACCACGCACTACTCGATCGGCGCCGGCACCACCCTCGCCCTGGAGGACGCCGTCGCCCTGGCCGGTGCGCTGAGCCGACCCGTGGAGCTTGCCCAGGCCCTCACCGCGTACGAGCAGGAACGCAGGTCGGCCCTGCTGTCCATCCAGAGCGCGGCCCGCTACAGCGCCCAGTGGTACGAGAGCCTGCCCCGCTACATCCATCTGCCGCCGGAGCAGATGTTCGCCCTGCTCGGTCAGCGGCACTCGCCCCTGCTCCCGCACGTCCCGCCGCGGCTCTACTACCGGATCGACCGGGCCGCGGGGCAGTTGGAGGTGCTGCGCCGGTTCAAGCGCTGGCTGGGGCCGAGGGTCGCCCGGACCGTGCACGCCCGGGCACTCGCCTCCCGCAAGTAGCGCGGTCGTTTCCGCCGCGTATTGGGTGAATGGCGATTCACCGATAAGGTGAATCGCCATTCACCCGATTTTTTTCTCTGCGCCGGAGTGTCGATGGACCAGCCAGCCGCGATACCCGTCCTGACCGGTGCGAGCCCGCGCAAGCGGCTCACCGTGCCGGTCCTGGCCTTCGGCGGCATCCTCATGGCCGTCAACCAGACCGTCGTGGTGCCGCTGCTCCCGGACCTGCCGAGGCTCACCGGCGCCTCTGCCGGCGCCGTCTCGTGGACGGTCACGGCGACGCTGCTGTCCGGGGCCGTCCTGACCCCGGTCCTCGGGCGGGCCGGTGACATGTACGGCAAACGCCGGGTGCTGCTCGCGGCGCTCGCGCTGATGGTCGTCGGCTCGGTGATGTGCGCCCTGTCCTCCGACATCCGCGTGCTCATCGCGGCCCGCGCGCTCTCGGGCGCCGCCTCCGCCGTGGTACCGCTGTCCATCAGCATCCTGCGGGACGAACTCCCGCCGGAGCGCCGGGGCAGCGCGGTGGCGCTGATGAGCTCGACGGTCGGCATCGGCGCCGCGCTGGGGCTGCCGCTGGCGGCGTTGATCGTGCAGTACGCCGACTGGCACACCATGTTCTGGGTGACCGCCGGACTCGGCGCCCTGGGTGTGACGTCGGTGTGGTGGGCGGTGCGGGAGTCCCCCGTGCGCGAGCCGGGCCGCTTCGACGTGCCGGGCGCCCTCGGCCTGGCGGCCGGCCTGGTGTGCCTGCTGCTCGGTGTGTCCCAGGGCGGGCTGTGGGGGTGGACCAGTCCGAGGGTCCTCGCCCTGTTCCTCGGCTGCGTGGTGACGCTGGGCCTGTGGTGGTGGCACCAGTTGCGGACCGAACGCCCGCTGGTGGATCTACGGCTGGTCTCGCGTCCCAGCGTCGGACTGTCCCATGTCGCCGCGCTGCTGACCGGGTTCGCCTTCTACGCCAACTCGCTGGTCACGGCGCAGCTGGTGCAGGCGCCCGAGGCCACCGGATACGGGCTCGGGCTGTCGATCGTCGCCACCGGCCTGGTGCTGCTGCCGGGTGGCCTGATCATGCTCCTGTTCTCGCCGGTCTCGGCCCGTATGTCGGCCTCCCGCGGTCCCCGCGTCACCCTGGCCACCGGGGCGCTGGTCATCGGACTCGGCTACGTGGTGCGCATCGTGGACAGCCGCGACCTCTGGATGATCATCCTGGGGGCCGCGGTCGTGGGCACCGGCACCACCCTGGCGTACTCGGCGCTGCCCACCCTGATCCTGCACGCCGTCCCGGCCGGGCAGACCGCCTCCGCCAACGGTGTCAACGTCCTGATGCGCACGATCGGCCAGGCCACCTCGAGCGCGGTCGTCGCCGCGGTACTGGTCCACCACACCAGCCTGCTCGGCGACACACTCGTGCCCACCCTCCACGGCTACCTGCTGGCCTTCGGCATCGCCGGCGCGGTCGCCCTGCTGGCGTCCGCCACGGCACTGACGATCCCCGGCGACCGCCCCTCGCCCGGCGGCACCCGGCGGGCCGGTGGCCGCACCCGGGGTGCCCGGGACGAGGCGTTGGAGGGAGCATGAGTGCCGTGAGCTCCCGACCCACCGCGCCCGCGACCGCAACCTCCTCCGAGTCCGCCGGGGCGTCCGCGTCCGCACGCCGGGACGCCGAGGCGACCAAGGCGGCCATCCAGAAGGCGGCCCGCTACTTCCTGGCCCGGCACGCCCACACCGACGTCACGCTCAAGGCGATCGCCGAACGCGCCGGGGTGAGCCCGCCGCTGATCCTGAAGTACTTCGGCAACAAGGACGCCCTCCTCGCCCGCGTCATGTCCTTCGACACGGACGCGGACGCCCTGCTGGAGGCGCCCCTCGGCGAACTCGGCCGGCACATGGTCCGGCACGTGCTGGTCAGCCAGCGCGAGCGCGGCGCCGACCCGCTGCTGCGGATCGCCTTCGCCCCGCTGCACGGCGAGCATGGCGACATCCTGCGGGTCAACTTCCGCGCCCAGGTGGTCGACCGCCTCGCCCGGCGCCTCACCGGTCCCGACGCGGGTCTGCGGGCCGAACTCGCCGTCGCGATGCTGGTCGGCCTGGGCGTGATGTACGGGGTGGCACGCGGCGTGCATGTGCGCGAGGGTGCGATCGACGACATGGTGGACCGGTACGCGCCCGGCGTGCAGGCACACCTGACGCCCTGAGCTGCGGTCCTCGCGCCGTCCCTCGGTCCGCGCCCGGCGGAGCCGGATGACAGACTGACGCCATGGACGAGCGCACTTTCGGTAGGTCCCAGCAGCACGCATCCGTCGTCGGCCTCGGCACCTGGCAGCTGGGGGCCGACTGGGGAGACGTCGACGACAAGGAAGCCCTGTCGGTGCTGGAGGCGGCGGCCGAGTCGGGGGTGACCTTCTTCGACACGGCCGACGTGTACGGCGACGGGCGCAGCGAGCAGACCATCGCCGCGTTCCTGAGCGGCCGGCCCGACCTGCATGTGCTGGTCGCCTCGAAGATGGGCCGCCGGGTCGACCAGATCCCGGAGAACTACGTACTGGACAACTTCCGCGCCTGGAACGACCGGTCCCGGCGCAACCTCGGCGTCGACCGCATCGACCTGGTGCAGTTGCACTGCCCGCCGACGCCCGTGTACGCCACGGACGAGGTGTTCGACGCCCTCGACACCCTGGTCGAGGAGGAGCGCATCGCCGCCTACGGCGTCAGTGTCGAGACCTCCGCCCAGGCACTGACCGCGATCGCCCGGCCGAACGTGGCGAGCGTGCAGATCATCCTCAACCCGTTCCGCATGAAGCCGCTGCGGGAGGTGCTGCCCGCCGCCCGGGAGGCCGGCGTCGGGATCATCGCCCGGGTGCCGCTGGCCTCGGGCCTGCTGTCGGGCAAGTACACCAAGGACACGGTGTTCGCCGCGAACGACCACCGCACGTACAACCGGCACGGCGAGTCCTTCGACCAGGGCGAGACCTTCTCCGGCGTCGACTTCGCGACGGGCGTCGAGGCGGCCGCCGAGTTCGCGGCGCTCGCCCCCGAGGGGTACACCCCCGCCCAGCTCGCGCTGCGCTGGGTGGTCCAGCAGCCCGGCGTCACCACCGTGATTCCGGGGGCCCGCTCACCGGAGCAGGCCCGCGCCAACGCGGCGGCCGCCAAGCTGCCGGAGCTGTCGCAGGACACGCTCGACGCGATCCGTGACCTCTACGACCGGCGGATCAAGGAGCAGGTGGAGAACCGCTGGTAGTCCCGCGCCGCTCGCTCACGGCTCCAGGAGCAGTTCGCGTTCCTGCTCCTGGTCGCCGGAGGCGGCTCCCTGGTCCCGCGTCGTGAAGGTGCGGGAGAGGGTGGCGCTCGCCTTCTCGACGGCCTCCGGCGTGCCCTGCACGGTGACGGTCACCGGCGCGGACAGCCGAGCCGCGTCTGCCGAGGCGCCGTCGGAGGGCCGGTCGGCGGCCTCGTGTTCGAACGTGGCCGTGTGGACCGTGGCGCCGTCGTCGCCGGGCCGCTCGTCCGCGGCTCCGAAGGTGGGCTCCAAGGCCTGGACGACCGCGCGTGCGTCGGCGGCGCTGCCGCCGCTGAGGGTGACTGTGAGCTCGGTGCCGGACATGGTCAACGGGACTCCTCCGTGATCGGCGACGGGCCCGGCACCCCGCGGTCGGGGCGCCGGGCCCGTGGGACATGGCCTTCGTGTAACCGTCCGGTGATCGCTGAAACGGCGGCAGGTCCTCAGAACCGTCCGCCCGTGAGCCGGGTGACGGGTCCGTGCGTGTGCCGCTCGGTACGGCGGCCCACCGCGAAGGACGCGGCGCTCAGCACGGTCAGACCCGCTCCGACGCCGGCGGCGACGAGCTTGCGGTGCGCCAGCACCGTCCAGGCCGTCTTCGCGCCGGCCGCCACCTGGCCCGAGGCCGAGACGATCGCCTGGCGACCGACCTCGACGCCCTTGACGGCGCTGGTCGCCGCCCTGCTCGCCGCATCGGCGGTGCGCTCCGCGCCCGCCTTCGCGGTCGACACGGCGTCATCCGTCTTGTTCGCGACCGTCCGTGCCGCCCGCGAGGCCGGAGCCGTCGCCTTGTCAGCCGTCCGCTCCGCCTTGGCCGCCACCCGGGAGGTCGTCGCCTTCTCGTTCGTTTCCTTCTCCGTTTCCTTCATGGGAACCGCATTGCCGTTCGACCCGACGGCAAACACGTTCTGACACCCGGGCCGGTACGCGGAGACGAGCGGGCAAAGGACGCGCAAAACTGGGCACACGGGTGGCAGAGAAGCACGGGAACTGATCACCGCGGGAGGAACCTTGTCAGCCGGTGCGGGCGGTACGGGTGGTACGGGCGCAGAGAACAACATGGGGCGCGACGAGACCGAGGAGGAGAGAGCCGACCGGAAGTGGGTCGAGCTCATCCAGGAGATCAGGGTCGCCCAGACCGGTGTGCAGATCCTGTTCGGCTTCCTGCTCACCGTCGTCTTCACACCGCGGTACACGCAGCTGACGCAGACGGACAAGAACATCTACATCGTGACGGTCGTGCTCGGAGCCTGCACCACCGGCGCCCTCATCGGACCGGTCTCCCTGCACCGCCTGGTGTCGGGGCGGCGCGTCAAACCGCAGGCGGTCGAGTGGGCGTCCCGGATGACCTTCGTCGGCCTGGTGCTGCTGCTCGCCACCATGACCTCCTCGCTCCTGCTGATCCTCCGTGTGGCGACCCACGACGGATACGTGCCCTATCTGGTCACCGGGGTGGTCGTCTGGTACCTGGTGTGCTGGTTCGTGGTGCCGCTGTGGACGCGGCGCCGGCACACGACGAAGTGAGTGACGCGGCGGGGCGTCGCGACTGTCGGCCCTACGTAGGGCCGACAGTCGCGACGCCCCGCGCACACGTCGACGGCGGGCGGCTCCAGGAGCGTCGGCGCCCGGCGTGCCCCTCGTCAGCCCCCGGCGATGACCGTCGCGAGGAAGTCGTCCACCCGGACCTCCTCCTGGCCCGGGGCGACGATCCTGTGGGTCTGCCGCAGGAACGCGGCGATGCCCGGCGCCCAGGCGAACACCACGGCGTGGTGGCGCTCCCCGTCGGCCCGGGCGTCACCGAAGAACTCCATCCGCAGCTCCTCCCACGTGCCGGTGGACACCGGACGCATCCGCACGTCGCCCACGCCGACCGGCCGGAGCAGCCCGTCCCCGAGCATCTCCCGGTCCAGCCGCCACTGCGCGAGGACCCGGCCGTCGTGGCTGAACACCACGGTGACGGCGAACGGGTCGTCGGCGTCGTAGCTCAGGTGGGCGAGCACCGGAAAACGGTCCGTGGCGCCTGCCTGGAGCTGCACCACCAGGGATTTGTGCGCGAAGGAGTTCACGAGGGGGCCTCCGAGGGGGACGGACGTGGAGCACGTTCGGACGTAGAGACCTCTAGTACCCCCTCCACGCACAAGATGCTCAGCCCTCCGGGTGATTCTCCCGCGCCCCGCGCAGTGCCGTGATGCAGGTGGAGATCGCCTGCTGGAGATCCTCCAGGCGCTGGACCATGTCGTCCTCGTAGAAGTCCTCGGCGTCGTCGAAGGTCAGCTCCTCGAAGACCTTCGTCGCCTTCTGCAGGCTGCTGTAGAACTTCGTCCGCCGTTCCTGGACCCGCAGGTCGGGGTCGGCCTCCACCACGTCGGCGACGAGGGACTTCATGGTGTCGTAGGCCTCACCGGCCCACGGCCCGCAGTCCTCGCCGTCGTCGAGCTCGTCGAGCAGCGACAGGTGGCGTTCGGCCTCCTCGCGGAGGTCGGTGGGGGCGTCGATGGTCTGCCCCGCCGGAGTTCTGACCTGACCGGACTCGGCGATCTGGCGGACGTATCCGATCCGGTCGGCCGCCCTGCTCTCGGTGGCGACGGCCTTCTTCAGGTCGTCGGTGCGTACGACGTCCCGGGCCAGTTCGGCCTGCAGCTCCGGGTCCTCCCGGACGCGGTCAAGGAGCGCCTGGCGGGCCGCCCGGGCGGTGGAGGGGTCGGCGAGGATGGCGGCACGCAGCGCGGTGGGGTTCTCGGCGACCTCCAGCGCCTTCGTCGGCCGGATGCCCTCGGCCTCCGCGGCCTCGGCGATGGCGGTGCCGCGCTCGGAGCCGGCGCTGGAGCGGGAGACGTAGTAGCCCAGCCACACGTCGGCGTCCGGCAGTTCCACCTCCTGGCCCGGCGCCAGCGCCTCGAAGTGCGGGACCATGCCGTCGTCGGCGGCCCGGTCCCAGGCCTTGTAGTAGCGCATGACGCGCTCGGCGGAGCACCCGGCGAGCTCGGCGAACTCCTTCGCGGACACCTTCGGCGTCTCGTCCGCGCCCTGCCCGCCGGGCCGGACGCTGCGGGCCACCATGAGGCCGAAGGCCCATCCTCCGGTCCGCGCGTAGGTGCCGAACTCGCGCGCGTCCCGCGCCACGAGGTCGGACAGGGGCGCGGGGGACGTCTCGGACGGGGAGATCGCTAGGGTCACGGGTGACTCTCCTGGGCAGGACCGGGCTCGGACAGCACATGTGCGGGGACCGCACACGTACCGACCGGCAGCCTATTGCGCCCTTCGGTGAGACCCTGACGGCGCGACGGCCGCAGCGGTCGCGCGTCCGTTCAGTCGAGCGCGTCGTGCAGGGCCGGCAGCAGCGTCTTGGCCGCCCACTCCAGGTACGCCGACTGCGACTCGCCGCCGATCTGCACCAGGGCGATCTCCGTGAAGCCGGCCTCGGCGTACGGGCGTACGGCCTCCACGAAGTCCTCCGGGTCGTCGCCGCACGGGATCGAGTCGGCGACGTCATCGGGGGTGACGAACTGCGTCGCCGACTCGAACGCGTCCGGGTGCGGCAGTTCGGAGTTCACCTTCCAGCCGTTGCCGAACCAGCGGAACTGGGAGTGCGCGCGCTTCACCGCCGTGTCCCGGTCGGGGTCGTAGCAGACCGGCAGCTGCCCCACGCGCGGCTTGCCCTCGCCGCCGTTGCGGTCGAAGGCCTCCAGCAGTCCGGACTTGGGCTCGGTGGCGATGACCAGGTCCGCCAGTCGGCCCGCGAGAGCGCAGGACTGCTCCCCGGAGACGGCGATGCCGATCGGCGGCGGCTGGTCCGGCAGGTCCCACAGCCGGGCCGACTCCACGTCGAAGTGCTTCCCGCGGTGGTTGACGTGACCGCCCTCGAACAGCCCCCGGATGATCTCCACCGCCTCTTCCAGCCTCTCGTGCCGCACGTCGGCGGACGGCCAGCCGCCGCCCACCACATGCTCGTTGAGGTTCTCGCCCGCGCCCAGGCCAAGGCGGAAGCGTCCCTCGGAGAGCAGCTGCATCGTCGCCGCCTTCTGCGCCACCACTGCTGGGTGGTAGCGGAAGCTGGGACAGGTGACGTACGTCATCAGCGGAATGCGCGAGGTCGCCTGGGCGGCCGCCCCCAGCACACTCCACGCGTACGGCGAGTGGCCCTGGGAGCGCAGCCACGGGAAGTAGTGGTCCGAGGTCACCGAGAAGTCGTAGCCTGCCTCCTCCGCGCGCACCACGTGGTCGACGAGGTCACGGGGGCCGGCCTGCTCGGTCATCATCGTGTATCCGAATTGCACCATAACCGGCGAGTCCCCGGTCGCCGGGGACGAAAACCGGTCTCCGGCGTCCCGATGCCCCCTCGATCACCGTCCGGGCGGCGGGAGAGGATGTGCCGTATGAGTGTCCACCCGCTGCCCTCCAGCACTCCCGCCGCCCAGGGCGTCGACGCGTCCGGTGTCCACGCCTTCCTCGACGCTCTCGAAGCCGACCCGGCCATCGAGCCGCACAGCCTGATGGTCCTGCGGCACGGTCACCTCGTGGCGTCCGGCTGGTGGGCGCCGTACAGCGCCGAGCGCCCGCACCACCTGTACTCGCTCAGCAAGAGTTTCACGGCCACGGCCGCCGGACTCGCCGCCGCGGAGGGGCTGATCCGCTTCGACGACCCGGTCATCTCCTACTTCCCGGAGTTCGAGGCCGACGTCACCGACCCGCGCAGCCGCGCCGTGCTCGTGCGGCACGTGGCGTCGATGTCCAGCGGCCACCTCGCCGAGACCCTCGACCGGGCGCGCGAGACCGACCGGGAGGAACTGGTCCGCGGGTTCCTCCTGGTGCCGCCGGATCGTGATCCGGGCACCGTCTTCGCCTACAACCAGCCCACGACGTACACGCTCGCCGCGATCGTCCAGCGCGTCACCGGCCAGTCGTTGACCGACTACCTGCGGCCGCGGCTGCTGGACCCGCTCGGCATCGGCGAGGTGGCGTGGCAGCGCGACCGGCGCGGCCGTGAACTGGGCTTCAGCGGGCTGCACGCCGCAACCGACGCGATCGCCCGGCTGGGTCAGCTGTATCTGCGGGACGGGGTGTGGGACGGCGAACGGCTGCTGCCCGAGGGATGGGTGGCCGAGGCCACGCGGATGCACGTCGCGAACGCCGACGGCGGGACGGGCGGTGCGCCGTCCGACTGGCAGCAGGGGTACGGCTTCCAGTTCTGGATGTCCCGGCACGGCTTCCGGGGCGACGGCGCGTACGGCCAGTTCTGCCTCGTGCTGCCCGAACAGGACGCGGTGATCGCGCTGACCGCGGCGACCGAGGAGATGCAGGAGGTCCTCAACCTGGTGTGGGAGCACCTGCTGCCCGCCTTCGGACCGGGCCCGCTCGCCGCACCGCGGCCGGAGGACGCTGCTTTGGGCGAGCGGCTGGCCCGGCTCGCGCTGCCGCCGGCCCCGGGCAAACCCGCGCCACCGGAGCGGACCGAGGAGTGGTCCGGCGCCGCGTTCACGCCGTACGGCGGTGTCTGCGCGGAACGGCCCGGCCTGACGGCGGTCGACGTCACGCCACTGGCGGACGGCTGGCGGCTGACGCTCACCGAGGGCGGCCACCGCCTGGACCTGCGGCTCGGCGGCGACGGCTGGAGCGTCGGCGACGAGCCGGTGCCCACCGCGCTGAGCGGGGGATGGACCGATCCCGACACCCTCGTCGCCGAGGTGGTGTTCCTCGAGACGCCCCACCGTCTCGTGGTGACGTGTTCGCTCGCGGACCGGACCTTCACGGCGCGGTGGCGGACGGTACCGCTGGACACCCGCCCGCTTCGCGCGATGGGTGCGCCCCGGGGCTCAGTCTGACGACTCCCGGAACGTCCGCAGGAAGGCGTCGAGCGCCGCGCGGTTGGCGCCGTCCTCCCAGTCCGCGGCCGGGGTCGTCCAGCGCAGCGAGAAGCTGCGGCCGCCGCCGAGGAGGAAGCCCCGGCCGAAGGTACGCACGCGGGTGCCGTCGAAGTCGCTGAGCCACTCCATGTCGGCGGCCTTGTAGCCCTGGTAGGTCGTCGATCGGATCCCGCCGATCCGGCGGTAGCCGTCCTCCTGCTTCAGCTCCGGCTCGACGTCGTCCCGCCAGACGACGACCGGGTCCGGGCCCGCCTGTTCGCTGTAGGTGACGGCGAGTGTGCGCGGGTCGTCGGCCCCGCCGAAGACCACGCGGTACGCGCCGTCCGCCGCCCGGGTCGTGTTCAGCCGCTCCCATCCGGCGGGAAGGGCCACGGAGAAGCCCTCGGGCGCGTCGTACCGGCGGAAGCCGGCCGGCAGGGCGGAAGCGGTGGCGGCCGGCGAGGAGGCGGGGGCAGAGGGGGAGCGGGTGGCCGGGGTCGAGGGGGCGGCGACGGAGGCGGAGGCGGTCGGTGTCGTCGCCGCGGACGGGTCGGTCGTCCGGCCCTCGGTGCGCTCACCGGACCCGGTCGCGGACGGGCGCGGTGCGGTGTCGGAGGCGGAGGTCTCGGTTCCGGGCAACTGCCGGGTCACGGCGAGGACGGCGACGGCGACGGTCACCACCGCGAGGGCGGTTCCGGCGACCATCGCGCGCCGGTTCCAGCCCGGGCCGAAGGCGTGGATGCCGCCGCGCAGGCGGGGGTACCGCATGGTCTGCAGGGCCGTGTCGGGGTCCTCGTTGAGCACCCGGACGAGGGCCTCGCGGACCACCGGACGAGTCAGCCGCTCCCGGGAGTCCTTGCGCAGCAGCCCCTGCACGACCTGGGTGAGCGGCCCGGCGCGCACCGGCGTACGCAGCGGAAGCCGGTCCACCCCGCGCAGCGTGGCCTCGGGCCGGTCGCGGTCCCGGAAGGGCGGTCGGCCCTCGACCATCGTGTAGAGGATCGCGCCCAGCGCCCACAGGTCGGCGGCCGGCCCGATCCGTTCGTCACGCGCCTGTTCGGGGGAGGCGTACGACGGTGCGGTGACCCGCGGGACGAGCGTCGCCCCCGCCAGCCCGAAGCCGCTGACCACGACGGGGCCGCGCTCGCGCACATGGACCTGGCCCGGGCTCAGCTCGCCGTGGGTGATGCCCTCACCGTGTCCCGCCTCCAGTACGTCCAGCAGCTCAAGACCGATACGTGCTGCCCGCACGTAGTTGAAGGTGCCCTGCTGGGCCAGGAGTTCACCGAGCGGGACGCCGTCGACGCACTCGCCGACCGTCCACAGGCTGCCGGCCTCCACCACGACGTCGACGACCTCGGCGACCCGGCCGGGGCACAGCAGCCCCATGGCCTCCGAGGTGCGGATGACGCGTGCCGTGGCCCGGCGCGAGGTCTCCCCGTCCGGGTCCGGTGGGAGACCGATCTGCGTGAGGAGAAGGGGCCGCCCGGTTCCGACGTCCTGGCCGGACCAGCAGACGCGGTTCGTTTCACGGTGCAGGACCTCCCCGAGCCGGTACCTTCCGGCAACCAACTCGTGTGTGGAGACGTGCGCCTTGACCATGGTCATCCCTCGCTGAACCGCTGGCTCTCACCTTTCCCATAGGTACGACGCGCGTCACGGGGTGCGTTCAATGAATCCCCAACTACTACGGGCTTCTTTGCTTTTGGCGGCCCCTGCGAGCATGCGTGCGAAAGAAAGGAGCCAACGGGCGGCCGCGGCACCGTCGTTCGAGCTCACGACGGTGTCCCCTGGGCGCCGCAATTCCCGCGCGCATACCGGTGACAGCCGATTTCCTGCCCCGACCTGGTGGTAACCACCGGTAAACAGGAAGCGGCGGCCGGGAAAACCGGCGGGCGGAAATCAAGTGGCCCTGGCGGGAATTGGGCACCCCGGGACGTCAGCGCAGACCGAACCGCTCCGACCACGCGATGACATCACCGGTCGTCGCGTTGCCTCCGCACACGACGAGTCCGAGCCGCACCCCCTCGCCGACCCGGTCCACGACCTGCCGGGCGGCGGGCAGCAGACAGCCCGCGGCCGGCTCGGTCCACACCTTGGCGTGCTCGGCGAGGTCCAGAGTGCCTCGCACGGCCTCCCGGTCCGGGACCACCAGCACGTCGGTGACCAGTGCGGACACATGGTCGTAGGTGAGCTGCGAGACGGCCGGGGCACTCAGGGTGGTCACGATCGACGACAGCTCGACCGGCACCGGACCGCCCCTGGTCAGGGCCTCGGACATGGCCTGGGCGCCCTCGGTCTCCACACCCCAGATCCGCACGTCCGGCCGCCGGGCCCGCAGCGCGACCGCGACACCGGCGATCAGCCCGCCGCCCCCGATGCTGACCAGGACGTCGGTGAGGTCCCCGGCGTCCTCGGCGAACTCCAGCCCGACGGTGCCCTGTCCGGCCACCACCACGGGGTCGTCGAACGGGTGGACCAGGGTCAGGCCCTCGTCCCGCAGGCGGTTCACCAACGCGAACGCGCTCGGCATGCCGTCGGTCAGGTGCACCGACGCGCCGGCGTCCTGGGCGAGCTCGATGGACCGGGCGGGCGCCGAACGCGGCATGACCACCGTGGCCTTCACGTCCAGAGCGGCCGCCATCACCGCCAGCGCGATCCCGTGGTTGCCGCCACTGACCGCCACCACACCGGCGGCCCGCTCCGCCTCGCCGAGCGACAGCAGTTTGGCGGTCGCGCCACGCGCCTTGAACGAACCGGTGCGTTGCAGCAATTCGAGTTTCGCGGTCACCGGGACGCCGAGCAGCGTGGACAGACCGGGGCTCGGCACGGTCGGCGTGCGCACCACATGTCCGGCGATTTTCTCCGCCGCGGCTTCGACGTCCGACATCTCGATCACAACAGTCACCCTTTCGCAGCGGGCGGGGTCCCCGCCGCTTCGCACCCTGACGCGGGAGGCGGCGCAGGTCAAGGAGGCCTCCTACAGGTCGCGCCGCACCAGGAATTCCAGTATCGCCCGCAGCTCGTCGGCGGCCGGCGCCGCCAGCGGCACCCCGGCGAGTGCCGCCTCACCGGCCCCGACGTGGTGACGTGCCTCGGCCGTCGCCGCCGACCGGCCACCCGCCTCCGACACCAGCGCGGCCGCCTCGGCGGGATCCCCGGCGCGCTCCAGGAGCGCGGCGAGCCGGCCGGCCGCGGGGGTCGGGGAGCCGAGTGCGGCCAGGACCGGGTACGTCTTCTTGCCCTCGCGCAGATCGGCGTGCACGGGCTTGCCGGTGACGGCGGGGTCGCCCCAGATGCCCAGCATGTCGTCGACGATCTGGAAGGCGATCCCGAGGTGCCGGCCGGCGCGGTCCAGGGCGGCCACCGTGGCGGGCGGCGCCCCGCCGAGCAGGGCGCCCAGCGCGGCCGCGCAGCCCAGCAGCGCGCCCGTCTTGTGCTCGGCCATCTCGCGATACTCCGCGAGCCGCACCCGCCCCGGACCCGTCCAGTCACGCGAGGCGAACAGCAGGTCGTCCGCCTGTCCGCGCACCAGGTCGCCCAGCGCCGCGGACAGCAGGCGCACGGCTTCGCCGCCCGCTCCCGTCTCGGCCAGCGTCTCGACGGCGAGCGCGAACAGGCCGTCGCCGGCGAGGACCGCCGGGCCGGTTCCGTACGCCTTCCAGACGGTGGGGCGGCGGCGCCGGGCCGGATCGCCGTCCATGATGTCGTCGTGCAGCAGGGAGAAGGTGTGCACGAGTTCCACGGCGACCGCCGCCGGCACTCCTGCCCGTCCGGGCGCGCCCGCCGCCTCGGCCCCGAGCAGGGCGAGCGCCTGCCGTACGCCCTTGCCTCCGGACGCGGTGACGGGAGCGCCGCCCACCTCGCACCAGCCGAACGAGTACGCCGCCATCTCGCCCACCCACGGATGCAGCCGTCCGACCGCCTCCCGCAGGGCGGGTCCCACCACCGTGCGGCAGCGGTCCAGGACCTGGGGAGTGCCGAGCGGGGCGTGGGCCACCGAGGGGAACGTCGTCACCGTACGACCTCCGCGTCCGCGTCGATGCCGAACTCGCGTTGCGCCCGGGCCACCATCGCCCGCGCGTGCCGTAGTCCGATCCGCTCCAACACGGTTGCCAGGTCAGCCAGTTCGGTCGCCGTCTCGGACCGGTCGCGGCCCAGCCGCGCCAGGGACTTGGCCAGTCCGAGCCGGGCCAGGGCCTCCCCGCGCGGCTCGCTCATGGCGCGGAATCCGGTGAGCGCCGTCTCGTACCAGTCGCGGGCCTCGGTGTAACGGCCGGAGCGGTAGAGGACGTTGCCGCGCATCTTGTGGTTGTACGCGAGCGCGCTGGACAGGCGCATCTCGCGGCAGGTGGCCTCCGCCTCGGACAGCAGGGCGAGCGCCCGCGGGGTGTCCCCGTCGCGCACCGAGACCACGTCGGCGAGTCCGCGCAGGGCCCAGGCGTGGCCGCGCCGGTCGTCTGCCCGCTCGGCTATCTGGGCGGCCTCCTCGAACAGGTCGTACGCGGAGTCGTACGCACCGGTGTTGCGGTGCATCTGCGCGATACCCTCCAGCGCCCACACCGTGTGCCGGGCCTCGCCGCGCCGGCGGGCCTCCGCGAGGAGTTGTTCGTGCAGCCTGCCGACGGCTTCGTAGTCGCCCTGGATACGGCCGGTCTCCGCCAGCCCGGCGAGCGAGTAGCCGCGGACGACGACGTCCCCGCCGTGTTCACCGAGTTCCGCCGCGAGCCGCAACAGGCGCCGGGCCAGCGGGAAGGCCCCGCGCTGTCGGGCCAGCGTGCCGCCGCTCCACAACGCCCAGGCCATCGCCGCGCTGTCCCCGGCCTCGCGGGCGGAGCGGTAACTCGCCTTCCAGGCGCGCTCCGCGTCCCCCACCTGGCCCAGCCGGCGGTGCGCCTCCGCGACCGCGAGCCCGGAGCGTGCCGCCTCGCCGTGCTGCCCCGCCCGCTCGGCCGCCCGCAACTGTTCGCTGCCGGCGGCCAGTACGTCGGTCAGCGAGGAGTTGACGGACAGCGCGGTGAGGGCGCCCTGGTACTCCGGGGCGAATGCCTTGCCGTACATGAATCCCTTTCGGTCCCGTACACCCTCATGTATACGCTCTGTGTATACATGATGTGTATAGTGCGTCGAAAACAGACCCCGGCCCCGAAGGGCCGGGGCGTCCCCTGTTGCCGATCAAGACGTCGGCTGAGCCGGGCGGGTTGCCCGTGAGGCGCAGATCACTCCGTGGGACCGGGACCGGGACCGGGACCGAGAGCGGGTGCCCGCGCGGGAGTTCAGTGCTGCTGTGCCTTCTGCGGCGTCGCCTCGCTCGGCCGGACGACCACGTATCCGCTGCCCTGGAGCATCAGCTGCACCGCCTCGCCGGAACCGCCGCGCAGCATCGACCCGATGGACTGCGAGCGGTGCAGCGAGGTGTCGAGGCCGGCGCTCCAGCCCACCACGGCATCCGTGTCGACGTACACCGGGTACTGCGGCGCGACCGGGATGACCAGCGGGTTTCCCTCGCACACCAGGCCGAGCCCGCCCTGCCCGGTGAACACGCTGTTGAACAGACCGCCACCGGCGATGCCGGCCCCCTTCACGGTCGCTATCCGGTACGACAACGAGGCGTCGAAGCACAGGACGTTGCGGCCGTTGACCGTGAACTCGTCGCCGGGATCGACCTCGACGACGAAACAGTTCTGCGCCTCGTGCGCGAACCAGGCCTCGCCCTGTCCGCGCACCGTCATCAGCGGCAGCCCCTCACCGGTCATCGCGCGCTTGAGCATCCCGCCCACGCCCTGGCCCTTGCGCTCGAACTGGAGGTTGCCGCGATAGGCGATCATCGCGCCCTGGCGGGCCAGCATCTCGCCGTGCACCGTGTACCTGATGCACTTGGCGTTCTCGACCCTCATGCCCGGCTCCGTGGCCGGCTGCACCATGTGCTCGCTGGAAAACAGGTCACCCTTCATGCGGGCATCCTTTCCCGGAGGGATTCGTTCCGCCAAGATCGCGTGCCGGATCGGCTCTCACCTCGGGCCGGGCGGGTCAGGCGCCGAACAACTGGGTCCAGTAGGTGCCCGCGTTGCCGCCGCCCGCGAAGCCGACGCCGATGTGGGTGAAGTCGGGCTTGAGGATGTTGGCGCGGTGGCCGGGGCTGTTCATCCACCCCTCGACGACCTCGGCGGGGGAGCGCTGGCCGCAGGCGATGTTCTCGCCGATGGTGCGACGGGTGCAGCCCGCGGCGGCGGCCCGGTCCCAGGGCTCGGCACCGTCGGGCGAGGTGTGCGAGTAGAAGGCGCGGGCCACCATGTCCATGCTGTGCGCCCGCGCGGCGACGGCCAGCCGGGGATCGACCGTGAGCGGTGGCAGTCCGGCGCCGGCGCGCTCCCGGTTGGTGAGGCCGACCACGTCCGCCTCGGTCCGCGCCAATCCGCCGGGGGTGAGCGGTCCGGCCCACAGTGCGGTCCAGTACGTGTCGCCGGAGCGGCCGTCGGTCACGGACGCCACACCGGCGTGGATGAAGGCCGGGTCGTGCAGGGTGCGCCGGGGCTGCTTGGTGCGCAGGCAGTACGCCACGAACTCGGTGGGCGTGCGCGGCCCGGAGACCAGGTGTTCGCCGATCGTGAGGTAGGCGTATCCGGCGGCGGTCACCCGCTGGTGCACCGAGACGCCGTCGGGTCCCTCGGCCGAGAGTCGTCCTGCCGCGGCCATCGCCGAGGCGTGGTCCCGGGCCGCGGCGCCCAGACGCGCGTCGAGCGTGACCGGCGGCGAACCGGCCGCGGCCCGGGCGGAGTTGACCGGACCGAGGAAGGCGTCCGGGGCGACGGAGCCGGGGGAGCCGCCCGGGCTGGGGGAGCGGACCGGGCCGGGGGAGCTGCCCGGGCCGGCCGAGCCGACTGGGCCGGCCGAGCCGACTGGGCCGGCCGAGCCGACCGGGCCGACCGGGCCGGGGGAGCCAACCGTCCCCGCGGAGCCGGCCGGACGGAGGGAGGCGTTCGGGGCGCCCGCGGGCGCGGCCGACGGGCTCGTGTCGTCGGTGACGTCCACCCCGAAGTCGCGGGCGAGGCCGGCCAGTCCGTCGGCGTACCCCTGCCCCAGTGCCCGCAGCTTCCAGCCGTCGCCGCGCCGGTAGATCTCCGCGAGCAGCAGCACCGTCTCCTGCCGGGGGCGCGGCGGGGCGAACCGGGCCAGCGGACGGCCACCCGCTCCGCTCACGTGCAGCGTGGGCGCGGGTAGCCGGTCCAGGGGAGTGCCGGGCTCGGCGGGGCTGACCACCACGGTGACCCGGGCGGCCCCGGCGCGCAGCGCCTGCGGATCGACGGTCAGTGTGTCGCCCCGCAGACGGGCGCCGGGAGCCGCCGGCTGGTTGTAGAACACGAAGTCGCCGTCGCCCCGGACCCTGCCGCTCTCGTCCGTGATGAGTGCGGACACGTCGAACGGGCCGGGCACCCGGACGGTCACGGCGCCGTCCGGCAGGGGCAGGTTGCCCCCGGGGACCAACTCGCTCATGGCGCCGCCCTGGTGTCGTGGCTCGGGACCCGCTGCGGGTGCCCGAACAACGTCCACCAGGGCGTGGTGGTTCCCCGCCCCCGTCCGGCCGCGGGCGCGGGGCTCTCGCGCCGTTCAGTCGCCGGAGGTGCCGGCGACGACGTCCTCGGGCCGCTCGGCCGGCCCGGTGCCGGTGCCCGTGCCGCTACCGGCCCCGCTCCTCGCCCCGCTCCGCGCCGCCGTGGGCTTGCCGCAGAACGCGGACTCCAGGGTGCGCAGCATCGTGTTGTGCACCGGGCCGTTGTTGGAGGTGTTGGCGACCGCGGCGAGGCTGCGCCGGCCGTCCTTCGAGGTGAACGCGTACGAGTAGTAGCCCTGGACGGCGCCTGTGTGGCCGTACACGGAGACACCGCACGACAGGTCGCGCCGCCGAAGACCGAGCCCGTACGCCTGGTTGGTGCCCGCCGGCAGCCAGCGCCGCATCTGGGCGAGCTGCGTGGCCGAGGTCAGCCGGCCGCCGAGCAGCGCGGAGAGGAAGGTGTCGAGGTCGCGCGTGCTGGAGATGACCGCGCCCGCGCTCTGGGCCCACGACACCGTCTGCTCGGTGGCGTCGACCAGTGCCGCACCCGACCGGTCCGGTGTGAGGTAGCCGTTCGTGTGGCGGCCCGGGATCTTCGTGTTCGGGTGTACGTAGAAGGTGTCTTTGAGCTGCAGGGGCTTGATGACCCGGTTCGTGTACTCGGTGGCGACGGAGTGACCGGTCAGCTTCTCGATGAGCAGCCCGGCGACCACGAAGTTGGTGTTGGAGTAGGAGTAGGCCGCGCCGGGCGGGCCGGTCCGCGCGTGCCGCAGCGAGCGGTTCACCAGTTGCCGGTAGGTGAAGACCTTGGTGCGGACCGCCTCGAAGCCGGAGACCGAACTGGCGAACATGTCGTTCGTGTAGTCGTAGAGGCCGCTGCGATGGCCCAGCACGTGCCGCACCGTGATCCGGTCGTCCGGCAGCAGACCCGGCAGGTAGTGGTTGACCGACGTGTCGAGCTTCAGCTTCCGCTCGTCGACCAGTTGGAGCAGCACCACGGCCGACATGGTCTTGGTGATGCTGCCGATGCGGAAGCGGTCGGCGTTGTCGAGGGCGCGTCGGGTCCTGAGATCGGCGACGCCCACGGTCACCCGATCGACCGTGCCGCGGTCCTCGATCCGCGCCATCGCCCCGGGCGCGCCCTGGCCGAGCGCGGTCCGCAGGGTGCCGCGCAGGCCCGTGAGGTCAGGCTGCGGCAGCGCGGCCGCCGAGGCCAGGACCGTGGGGGTGCCGGCCGTGTGCGGCGAGGCCTGCGCGGGAGCCGCGAGGAGGGACAGCGCGAGCGCCCCTGCCACGGCCCCGCCGCGCACCGTTGCTGATGCCATCCGGGTCTTCTCCTGTCTCTGGGCGTCCACGTCCGCACATCCGTGATGCGAGATGCGTCACATCCGTGCCGGGCAACCTTCTCGCACCCCGTCACATCTCCACAGTCGACGCACAGTTGGTCACTTGTTGATCACCGAATGGCGGAGATTTGCAAAGTATTGCCCTGGATGGTCGGCAAAAGACTATTAAGGCTTTACATGTACATGACTCGTCCGTAAGGGTTCCGTTCCGGGGGCCCGACCAGCCTCCGTGGCGCCTGACCGCGCCACGCCCCGGGGTGGCCGGCGTTCCCGACCGCCTCTGAACGAAGGACCCTCATCAGTGCGTAGAGCCCACATACGCGGCCTGGCGGTCGCCGTCGCCGTGACGACGGCCGCCACGGGCCTTGCGGGCACGGCCTTCGCGGACCCGGCCACGGGGGCGGACCAGGCCTCGGCCTCCGCCGGTGCCGCCGACGGATCCGCCGCGTCCGTCGTCGAGGCGGCCCGCGCCGCCGCCTTCGCCCACGCTTCCGCGACCGGTGTCACCCAGGGCGACGAACTGCGCGCCCAGGACGTGATGATCGACCCGGAGGGCACACGGCACGTCCGGTTCGTCCGGACCCACCAGGGCATGCCCGTCCTCGGCGGCGACCTCGTCGTCCACCTCACCCGGCAGTCGGCGTACGCGGGTGTCACCCGGGCGGCCGACCACTCCGTCGCGCCCGCCGCGGCCGCGGCCAAGCTGACGGCCCGCCAGGCGGAGACCAAGGCGGCGACCGTCGCCAAGGGGGACGCGGGCACCGCCGAACTCGTCGTCGACGCCCGTGACGGCGCCTCCGCCCTCGCCTACCAGGTCCGGGTCAGCGACAGCGCGACCACCGAGGCCGGCGGTTCCCGGACCGTCGTCATCGACGCCCTCACCGGCAAGGTGCGCAGCAACGCGCCCGACAACGACGAGTTCCTCTCGCCCCAGCTCCTCGAAACCCTGCGCGAGCGCGGCGAGACGCTCGACCCCGCCACCGGCCTCGCCCAGCAGTCCGACGGACTCGCCGCGTACTCCTCGGCGGCCGCCGTGCACTACCCGGTCAAGGCCACGGGCACCGGAAACTCCCTGTTCGCCGGCAAGGTCTCGCTGAGCACCACCCAGACCGCGCGCAGGAGCTTCCTCCTCAAGGACACCACCCGCTGGGGCACCGAGACGCGTGACGCCAAGGGGCAGTACCTGGAGGACTTCGGGCGGGGCAAGAAGTTCACCAACACCACCAACAAGTGGGGCAACGGCGCTGTCTCCAGCCGCGTCAGCGCCGCCGCCGACGCGCAGTACGGGGTGGCCAAGACCCTGGACTTCTACAAGAAGACGTTCGGGCGCAAGGGCATCAAGAACAACAGCAAGGGCGCCCGCGCCATGGTCCACTTCGGCACGGAGGTGGCCAACGCGTTCTGGGACTCCTACTGCGGCTGCATGCTGTACGGCGACGGCGACGGCGACATGTTCAAGAAGCCGCTGGTCGTCCTCGACGTCACCGGCCACGAACTCACCCACGGAGTCGTGGACGCCACCGCCAAGCTGGAGCCCACCCGCGTCGACGCGAACGGCAACCAGTACGGCGAGGCCGGCTCCCTGAACGAGTCGCTGGCCGACATCTTCGGCTCCAACGTCGAGTTCAGCGCCAACAACCCGAAGAACCCGCCGAACTACCTCGTGGGCGAGAAGCTCGGGCTCGACCAGAAGTTCCTGCGCCGTCTCGACCACCCCTCGCTCGACGTGCTCGAAGGCACGATCGACTACTGGGACCCGTCGACGTACGACGCCGAGGTGCACGCCGGTTCCGGTGTCTCCTCGCACGCCTACTACCTCCTCGCCGAAGGCAGTGGCCGGAAGAGGATCGGCAGTGTCACCTACGACTCGCCGACCTACGACGGTCTGCCGGTGACGGGGATCGGGCGCGCCAAGGCCACGAAGATCTACTACCGGGCCCTGACCCGGTACATGGTCTCCTCGACCGACTTCCACGACGCGCGGGTGGCGACGCTGAAGGCGGCGAAGGCCCTCTACGGGACGAACAGCCCGGAGTACAAGGCGGTGAACCGGTCCTGGGCCGCCGTCAACGTGACCTCCGCCAACAGGCCGGCCGCACAGCGCTGACCTCGTACCGGCAGAAGTGAGCCGGGTGTCCCGCCCAGTGGCGGGGCGCCCGGCTTCTCGCACTCACACCCCCTGCTCGGCCACCTCGTCGGACACGGTGAACACGGCATCGCAGGACGGGCATCGCCGCCCAGCTCGCGTCGTACACCGATCCCCGATGGCGCAGCGATCCCCACAGTTCGGACCACACCGCGTCGTCCTCGGTGCCGCCGAGCCGGGCGAAGAGAAGAGGTATGTCCTCGGCGCTGCCGTAGGCGTGGGTCAGCTCGTGCCAACCGACCGTCGTCATGGGGGGATTGTGCCGCCCCGCGCTGACAACCGGCTTTCCGCGAATCCTGCTTCTTTTATTGACGACGGAAAAGAACACCCCTAGGTTTCCCGGCATGCGCTCGACCCCCCGTGCGGAGACGTTCCCGGCGAACACGCCGGCCGCCTCGCAGATCTTCACCACCGTCCTGTCCCAGGGCCCCCTCACCCGCCTGGAGGTGGCCCGACGGACCGGACTGTCCCCGGCCGCCGTCACCAAGGCGGTCCGGCCCCTGATCGAGGCCGGTTACCTGGTGGAGGACGTGGACGAGGACGCCCGCCCCGCGCTCGGACGGCCCGCGAACCTGGTCCGGGTCGACGGCGGACGGGCCCTGTTCCTCGGGATCAAGGTCACCGGCGACGAGATCATCGGCGTGCTGACCGACCTGTGCTGCCGCATCCGCGTCGCCCGCCACGTGCCGTTGCCCGCCCGCGACCCGAGGACGGTCCTCCGCTTCACCGCGGACCTGGTGGGGGAACTCCTCACCGAGGCCGACGGGTTCGGCGTCCGGGTGCAGGGCCTCGGCATCGCCGTCTCCGGCGACGTGGACCGCGGCGACGGGGTCGTCCGCTACTCCCCGTTCCTGGAGTGGCGCGACGTCCCCCTCGCCGAACTCGCCGGCATGACCACGGGACTGCCCGTCACCGTCGACAACGACGTGCGGGCCCTCACCGTCGCCGAGCAGTGGTTCGGCGCGGGCGCGGGGCTGTCCGACTTCGCCGTGGTCACGGTCGGCGCGGGCATCGGCTGCGGCCTCGTGGTGCACGGGCGGGTGGTCCACGGGGCGCACGGAGTGGCCGGTGAGATCGGCCATGTGACCGTCGACCCGGCCGGCCCGCTCTGTCACTGCGGCAACCGCGGCTGCGTGGAGGCCGTCGCGGGAGACGCCGCGATCGTCCGGCAGATCCGCGAGGCCACGGGCATCGAGGTCACCGACACCGCCCAGGCCGTGGCACTGGCCCACGACGGGCTCGCCGCGGCGCGCGCGGTCTACGCGCGGGCGGGCGAGGCGATCGGCCGCGGCATCGCCACCGTGGCCAACCTCCTCGGGCCCGAACGCGTGATCATCTCCGGCGAGGGCCTGGCCGCCTACGACCTCTTCGCCGAGCAGATCCGCGACGCGTTCGCCGCGGCCGCCTTCGGCTCCGCCGCCGAGTGCGACGTCCAGACCCGCCCACTGCCCTTCGAGGAGTGGGCGCGCGGGGCCGCGGCCACCGCGATCCAGTCCTTCATCACCGCAGACCACTGACCGGCAACCCACCCCGCACGACCGACCCCGGGAGGTACGACCCATGCGGTCACCCTCGTACTCCGTCATGCCCGCACGCGCCCTGAGAGCCGTGGTGGTCCTGGCCCTCACCGCAGGCGTCGCCACGGCCGTTCCCGCGGCGCACGCCGAGACCACCGGCCCCACCGGGACCCCCGCCCGGACCGCCGCTGCCGCTCTCGCGGCGAAGCCCTTCATGGGCTGGTCGAGCTGGAGCATGCAGTCCTCGAAGTACCCCGGCCTCAACCCGGACGGCGACTACAGCTACCTCACCGAGGCGAACGTCCTCAAGCAGACCGACGCCCTCGCCGCCAAGCTGAAGAACTTCGGCTACGAGTACGTCAACATCGACGCCGGCTGGTGGCGCGACAAGACGTGGAAGCCGGGATTCGACCGGTACGCACGCCAGCAGGCCGACCCGGTCCGTTTCCCGAGCGGCATGAAGGCCGTCGCCGACCACATCCACGCCAAGGGCCTCAAGGCCGGCATCTACCTGCCCGCCGGCCTGGAGAAGGAGGCGTACGGCGGCGGAAAGGTCCCCGTCCTGGGGGCCGACGGCTGCACCACCGCCGACATCGTCTACGGCGACCTGCGCACCACCAACGGCTGGGACAGCTCGTACAAGCTCGACTTCTCCCGCCCCTGCGCCCAGAAGTACATCGATTCCCAGGCGCAGTTGATAGCCGGCTGGGGCTACGACTTCCTCAAACTCGACGGTGTGGGCCCCGGCTCCGGCAAGAGCGGTGACCAGTACGACAACGTTGCCGACGTGGCCGCGTGGCACCGGGCGATCGCCGCCACCGGCCGCCCCGTCCACCTCGAGGTGTCCTGGTCCCTCGACATCGGACACGCCGCCGACTGGAAGAAGTACTCCAACGGCTGGCGCATCGACACCGACGTCGAGTGCTACTGCAACACTCTGGTCAGCTGGGAGAACTCCGTCGACGACCGCTGGGACGACGCCCCGGCCTGGACCCGTCACGCCGGCCCCGGAGGCTGGAACGACCTCGACTCCCTCGACGTGGGCAACGGCGACATGGACGGCCTCACCAAGGCCGAGCGGCAGAGCTACACCACCCTGTGGGCCATCGCCAAGTCCCCCCTGTACACCGGCGACGACCTCACCCGCCTCGACTCCTACGGCCTGTCCCTGCTGACCAACCGCGAGGTCATCGCCGTCAACCAGGGCGACACACCGCCCGCACGCCCCGTCACCCCCTCCGACGCCCAGCAGGTGTGGGCCGCGAAGAACCCCGACGGCACCTACACCGTCGCCCTGTTCAACCTCGCCGACGCGCCCGCCGCCGTCACCGCCTCCTGGGCCTCCCTCGGCTTCACCGGCAAGGCGGCCGTGCGGGACCTGTGGAACCACGAGAACCTCGGCAACCACGACAACAAGGTGACCCAGGCCCTGCCCGCCCACGGCTCCCGTCTGTTCACCGTCACGCCGCGCGGCGGTGCGCTCACCTGGACCGGGTACGAGGCCGAGTCCGCCGCCAACACCCTCGCCGGGAACGCCTCGGTGGCCGACTGCTCCGCCTGCTCCGACGGCCACAAGGTCGGCAACCTCTACCTCGGCGGCAAGCTCACCTTCAACAAGGTCGTCGTCGACAAGGCGGGCACCTACCAGGTGAAGGTCGCCTACATCAGCGGCGACGCCCGGTCGGCCGACGTCCTCGCCAACGGCGGCGGCGCCACCCGCCACACGTTCCCCTCCACGGGGGACTGGGGGACCACCGGCACGGTCAGCGTCCCCGTCACGCTCAAGGCGGGCACCAACACGATCACCATCGACAGCGGTTCGGGCTACGCGCCGGACATCGACCGGATCGACGTACCCAAGTCGTCCTGAACGATCCTCCAGGAGCCCGCCATGGAACTCGACCCCTCAGACCTGCTGCCCAGACGTGACCTGCTCGCTCTGGCCGCGGCCACCGGCGCCCTCACCGCCCTGCCCGCCTTCACCGCGTCGGCCGCGCCCCGGCGGCCGCTCGACTCGCCCGCCATCTCGAGCAGTTCACGAAACGAGCTGTGGTGGCAGGCGCCCGCCGACGACCACTCGATGATCGAACAGGGGCTGCCCGTCGGCAACGGCCGCCTCGGCGCCCTCGCGGGCAACGACCCCGGCCGCGAACGCCTCCTGCTCACCGACGCCACGATGTGGACCGGCGGCCTCAACGACACACTCGACGCCGACGGCCAGTTCCCCTACGGCCGCGGCGACTTCGGTTCGTTCACCCTGCTCGGCCGCCTCTCCGTCGACCTCCCCGACCACGACCTGTCCGCCGTCTCCGGTTACCGCCGCACCCTCGACCTCGCCCAGGGCCTGGTGACCACGTCGTACGTCCGCTCCGGGGTGACCTACCGGCGGACGATCTTCGCCAGCCGCCCCGACGACGTGATCGTCCTGCACTTCACCCAGAGCGGCGGCGGCCGCTACACCGGCACCGTCACCCTGGACGGCACCCATGGCGAAACCACCTCCGAACGGCTCTCGTTCGGCGCGGCCTTCCCCAACGGCCTGACCTACGGCGCCGCCGTCACCGCCCACGGCACCGGCGGCCACGTCACCGTCAGCGGCTCGCACATCGCCTTCTCCGGATGCCGGGACCTCACCGTGGTGGTGAGCGGTGGCACCGACTACGCGCCCGACGCGGCCAAGGGCTACCGTGACCCCAACCTCGACCCCGAGCGCCTGGCCCGCGCCAAGGTCCGGGACGCGGCCGCCCACCCGGCGGACACCCTGCTGCGCACCCATGTCGCCGACCACCGCGCCCTGTTCGGGCAGTTCGACATCTCGCTCGGCACCTCGTCCGCCGGGCAGCGCTCCCTGGACACCTGGGAGCGGCTGAAGGCACGGGCCCGGGACGGCGAGGCCGATCCCGAACTGGAGGCGGCCTACGTACAGTTCGGCCGCTACCTGATGATCTCCGGATCACGCGGCAGCCTCCCGCTGAACCTCCAGGGACTGTGGCTCGACGGCAACGACCCCGACTGGATGGGCGACTACCACACCGACATCAACATCCAGATGAACTACTGGATGGCGGACCGGGCGGGCCTGTCGACGTGCTTCGACGCGCTCACCGACTACTGCCTCGCCCAACTCCCGTCGTGGACCGAACTCACCCGCACCCACTTCAACGACCCGCGCAACCGCTACCGCAACTCCACCGGCAGGATCGCCGGCTGGACCGTCGCCATCTCCACCAACCCGTACGGGGGAGGCGGCTGGTGGTGGCATCCCGCAGGCAACGCCTGGCTGTGCGCCGGCCTGTGGGAGCACTACGAGTACACGCAGTCGCACACCCATCTGGAGAGGATCTACCCGCTGCTCAAGGGCGCCTGCGAGTTCTGGGAGGCGCGGCTGCTCACCACCACCCTCCCCGGCACCTCGAAGGAGGTGCTCGTCGCCGACAGCGACTGGTCGCCCGAGCACGGGCCGCTCGACGCCAAGGGCATCACCTACGCCCAGGAACTGGTGTGGGCGCTCTTCGGCAGCTACTGCACCGCGTCGGCCCGGCTGAAGCGGGACACCGGGTACGCCGCCACCATCGCCGCTCTGCGCAAGCGGCTGTACCTGCCTCGGGTGAGCCCGAAGACCGGCTGGCTGGAGGAGTGGATGTCGCCGGACAACCTCGGCGAGACCACCCACCGTCACCTGTCGCCGCTGGTCGGTCTCTTCCCAGGCGACCGCATCCGCCCCGACGGCTCCACTCCCCAGGACGTCGTCGAGGGCGCCACCGCCCTGCTCACCGCGCGCGGCACGGAGAGCTTCGGCTGGGCGAACGCGTGGCGCGGCCTGTGCTGGGCCCGCCTCAAGAACGCGGAGAACGCGTACCGGCTGGTCGTCAACAACCTCCGCCCGTCCAGCGGCGGAAGCAACGGCACCGCCTTCAACCTCTTCGACATCTACCAGGTCGAACAGGGCCGTGGCATCTTCCAGATCGACGCCAACTTCGGGACCCCGGCAGCGGTGATCGAGATGCTCGTGTACTCCCGGCCGGGCCATCTGGAGCTGCTGCCGGCCCTTCCCGACGCCTGGTCCGCGGCCGGCAGCCTCAGCGGGGCCGGCGTACGCGGAGGCTTCGTCGTGGACCTGCGCTGGAAGGACGGGAAACCGACCGAGGCCCGGATCCGCAGCGTGGGCGGCCGGACCACGACCGTCGCGTTCGGGTCTGCCTCCCGCACCGTGACCCTGCGGCCCGGCACGTCGGTCACCCTGAAGGACCTCGACCGGTGAGCGGCGGCCGGGCACGCGCGTGCCGACTGCTCGCCGTCGCCCTGACGGCGGCCGTCCTGCAGGCCACCCCTGCTCCGGCCGCGGAGGGTCCGCCGGACGGTGTGATCACCTGGGGAGCGAGCGCGGACCGTCTGGGCGAGGGCGTCGCCGACCGCGGCTACCGCATGGTCGTGCGCACCAGCGTCGCCGGCAGCGACCTGCGCATCCGGCTCTCCAACGCCTTCGGCGACCGCCCCGTGACGTTCGACAGCGTGTACGCCGGACTCCGGCGGGAGGGTGCCGCACTGGTCCGCGGCAGCAACCGGCGGCTGACCTTCGGCGGGGCGCGCTCGGTCACCGTTCCGGCCGGCCGGACGGTCTACAGCGACCCGCTGCCCGGACGATGGGCCGCGGCGGCCGACCTGGTCGTCAGCATCCACTCACCGGACGCGGCGGGCCCGGCCACCGGCCACGGGATGGCCATGCAGACCTCGTACACGGCACAGGGCGACCACACCGCCGAAAACGACGGCGCCCGGTGGACGGGGACCGTCGGCTCCTGGTTCTACCTGGACGCCGTCTCGGTACGGGCCGACACAGGCACGCGGGCGGTCGTCGCGCTCGGCGACTCCATCACGGACGGCTGGCAGTCCAGCACCGACCTCGACCGGCGCTGGCCCGACTACCTCGCGCGCCGGCTCCGGCAGGCGGACACCGACCTCAAGGGGGTCGCGAACGAAGGCATCTCCGGCAACAAGGTGCTGGCCGACGGCGCCGGACAGAGCGCGCTGAGCCGGCTCGACCGGGACGTCCTGTCCCAGCCCGGCGTACGCACCGTGTTCCTCTTCGAGGGCGTCAACGACATCAAGGCACACACCGGTGTCACCGCCCAGGACCTGATCGCCGGCTACCGGGAGATCGCCGAGCGGGCGCACGCGGCCGGCAAGTGTGTCGTCGGCGCGACCGTCGGCCCCTTCAAGGGCTGGTCCGAATGGGACCCGGCCGGCGAGGCGGTACGCCGGGACGTCAACGAATTCATCAGAAGCGGCGGGGAGTTCGACGCCGTCACCGACTTCGACCACATCCTGCGCAGCCCCTATGACCCCGAGCGGATCCTGCCCGTCTTCGACGGCGGCGATCATCTGCACCCCAATGACAAGGGAATGCAGGCGATGGCCGACGCCGTCGACCTCACGAGCCTCGACTGCGGCACAGCACACCGCGCCGACCGCTGACGAGGGCTGACCGACGGACCGGCCGGGTCACGGAGAGGTCGCCGACTCCGGTGCGATCAGCCCGTCCCGGTAGGCGATCGCGACCGCCTCCGTGCGGCTCGCGGCACCCACCTTGGCGAGGATGTTGGACACGTGCACGCTCGCCGTCTTGCCGCTGATGAACAACTCCTCGCCGATCTGCCGGTTGCTGCGGCCCCGGGCGAGGAGCCGCAGCACGTCCTGCTCGCGGGCGGTGAGCGCGGGGGCGCGGTCCTCGGCGGACGGACCGGCGGGTGCCAGGCGGCCGCGGCGGATCAGGGCGTCGGCCCGCTCCAGCAGGGGAGTGGCGCCCAGCCGGACCGCCGTGTCCCGCGCCGCGCCCGCCTCGGCGGCCGCCTCCTCGCGGCGCTCCGCCGTCAACAGCGCCTCGGCGAACCGCAGTCGGCAGCGCGCCCGCTCGTAGTCCTCGCCGTAGTCGAAGGCGGTGACGGCCCTCGCCCAGGCTTCCGCGTCCGGCCCCGACACCGTCCGCGTCCACTCCGCCTCGGCGCGCGCCAGCCACGCCTGTCCCTCCGGGCCCTGGACGTTGCCGTCACCGCCGTGCGAGGCGGCGTCCCGCGCCGACGCCACCAGGCCGGTCGCCGTCTCCGCCCAGCGGCGGGCCCCCGCCTCGTCGCCGCCGGAACGCAGTTCGGCGGCCCGGTCGGCGACCGCGGACAGGGCGAGCGCGGCCAGCCGGACCGTGACATCGGGCGGTGTGCCCGCGTCGTCGGTGAGCGCGGCGACGGTCGACCGCATCCGCTCCACGGCCGCCTCCGCGTCACCCCGCAGCGCCGCGGCATCGGTCAGCACGATGCCCGCGACCAGCGTGCCCATCCAGTCGAACCGGCCCTCCAGCAGCGTGCGGGCGCGGTCCTCGGCGGTGCCGTCGCCGCGCGCGAGAGCGACGGACAGCGCGGGCCCGGCCGTGTACCCGGCGGCCGCGGGCAGTACCTCGGCGTCGGAGGCGGCGGCGCGCAGGCACTCGTCCCAGCGGCCCAGGGTGTACAGCACGAGCAGCCGCAGGTACCGCATCTCCAGCGGGTACGGCGAGGACAGCAGACCGGCGCGGCGGGCCCGGTCCAGCCCCTCGGTCAGCCAGGGCAGACAGGCGTCCAGGTCACCGGCCTCGAAGGAGCCGATCGCGATGCTGAACAGGGCGCGCATCTCCACCGGCGCGTTGCCCGCGCTCCGGGCCAGTTCCCTGGCCTCGCGCAGCCCCCGGAGTCCCTCCGGAGTGCGGCGGCCGCCCTCCTCGATACGGGCCAGGGAGATGAGCAGGTCCGCCTGGGCGTCCGTGATTCCCAGCTGTTCGGCG
This sequence comes from Streptomyces sp. NBC_00289, assembly GCF_041435115.1. NCBI lineage: Bacteria > Bacillati > Actinomycetota > Actinomycetes > Kitasatosporales > Streptomycetaceae > Streptomyces > Streptomyces sp. NBC_00289. Next base: position 9,030,429 of record NZ_CP108046.1, read on the forward strand.
ACGCTCAGGGCCTGCCGGGCGACCCGCAGCGCGGTCTCGTTGTCACCGACCTGGCGCGCCGCCAGGACGTGCGTGGCCGCGGCCCACACCCAGGTCCGGGAGGGAGGTTCGGCGGGGATCATCGCGAGCGCCTCGCTGCTGTAGGCGAACGCAGCCGACTGGCTGTCGACGCTCATCAGGTTGCCGGCGAGCGTGTACCGGACCCGGGCGGCGAGCTCGGAGTCCGTGTCCCGGCCGATGCCGGCGAGCGCGGAGCGGGTCAGGGACACCGCGCGGTGCGCCTCCCCGGCGTGCGCGGCCGCGGCCGAGGCGCGCAGCCTGAGCGTCACGCTGTCGGCGCCCGCCGGGCGCGCGGACGGATCCACTGCCGCCCACAGGTCGAGGGCCGACTCCAGGTGCCGTAGCTCCTCGGCGGGCGCACCGACCCGCTGGGCGTGGTCGGCGGCCTCCAGGGAGGCGGCGAGTGCCTCGGTCAGGTCGTGGCTCTCGCGGTAGTGGTGGGCACGTTCCGCCGCGCTCTCCGCGCGGTTGCCGCGCCCGTCGAGCAGCCGGGCGAACGCGCCGTGCAGCCGGGCCCGTTCGCCCGGCAGCAGATCGGCGTACACCGCCTCGCGGGCCAGGGCGTGGCGGAAGGAGTACGTGTCGTCGTGCCCCGGCACCAGCAGTTGCCGTCCCAGGGTCTCGCGCAGCGCCGTCTCCAGTTCGTCCTCGGGCAGGCGTACCGCGTCCCGCAGCAGGTCGTGCTCGACGCGGCGACCGGCGACGGCGGCGGTGCGCACCACCTGCTGGGCGGTGTCGGACAGCTGCTCGAAGCGGATCAGCAGGACGTCGGCCAGGCCGCTGGGCACCCCGCCGGCCTCCGGGTCCGTCGCCGCGAGCAGTTCCTCCGCGTAGAAGGCGTTGCCCTCGGCGCGCTCGACGATCCGCCGGACCGTGGTGTCCGGCAGCGGACGGTCCTCCAAGGCCCGCACCAGCCGGGTCACCTCGGCGTCGCCCATGGGCCGCAGCTCGAGCCGCTCGACGGCGGGCAGCCGCACCAGCTCGGCCAGCAGCGGACGCAGCGGGTGCCGGCGGTGCAGATCGTCCGCGCGGTAGGAGGCGAGCACCGCGAGCCGGTGGGTGGGCGCCCCGCCCGCCGGCCGCTGGAGGATGCCCCGGCTGAGCAGGAACCGCAGTAGATCCCGGGACGACTGGTCGGCCCAGTGCAGGTCCTCCAGGACGAGGAGCAGCGGCGCGACGTCCGCCAGGTCGGCCAGCAGCCCGGCCATGCCCTCGAACAGCCGCAGCCGACCGCCCACGTCCCGTCCGGCGTCGGTGCCCGCGCCCAGCAGGCGGTCCACCACCGGATGCGCGGCGAAGGCGTCCGCGAAGCGCTCCTCGACGGCGAGCACGCCGAGGATCTCGGTGAACGGCAGATACGGCAGGCCGACGTCCCCCAGGTCGACGCAGTGCCCGGTGAGCACGGTCATGCCCGCACGGGCCGCCTGTCCGGCCGCCTCGTCCAGCATCCGGGTCTTGCCGACCCCGGCGTCCCCGGCGATCAGGACGGCGCGCGCCTCGCCACCCCGGGCACGCTCCAGCACACCGGCCAGGTGAGCGAGTTCGTCCTGCCGGCCGATGAGCGGTGCGGTGAATGAGGTCGGTGACACACAGCCATCCTGGCACGCGGTACGGACATCGGTTCTGCGGCCAGGGGCCCGGCCCGCCGGCCGGCTCAGCGCAGAGTCTGCGCCCAGTCCGCCGGCACCCGTCCCGCCGGGCCCGGCGCCGGCTGCTCCGCGGGGTGGCTGACGGGCGGCGCGAGGTCGGGGCCCGACTCGTACATCTCGGAGGTCGCGTAGTCCCAGAACCATTCCTCGCCCGGTTCGAAGCTGCGGACCACCGGATGACCCGTGGCCGCGAAGTGGGCGGTGGCGTGCTTGGCGGGGGAGGAGTCGCAACAGCCGATGTGGCCGCAGGTCGCGCAGCGCCGCAGGTGGAACCACCACCCGCCGTCCGCGTCGCACTCGACGCAGCCGGTGCCGCTCGGCGGGACGCTCGGGTCGATTCCGGTGTCGCTGGTCATGCGGGCTCCTCGGGCGGGTCGTTCTCGGCTGCGGTGAGGGGAAGGAGGACCTGGAACCGGGTGTCGCCCGGCTCGGACTCGACCTGGAGCGTGCCGTGGTGCTTGTTCACGACGATCCGCCAGGAGATGTCCAGGCCCAGCCCGGTGCCCTCGCCCACCGGCTTGGTGGTGAAGAAGGGGTCGAAGATCCGGCCGCGGATCTCCGCCGGCACCCCGGGGCCGGTGTCGCGGAACTCCACCAGGAGCTGCTCGCCGACGAGCGCCGTCCGCACGGTCAACGTCCCTTCCCCGTCGGTGCTGTTGATGGCGGAGACCGCGTTGTCGATCAGGTTAGTCCACACCTGGTTGAGCTCCGCCGGGTAGGCCGGGATCTTCGGGAGCGTGCGGTCGTACTCCTTGACGACCTTGATCCGTGATCCGGTCTTGCCCGAGAGCATCAGCAGGGTGCTGTCGAGGAGATCGTGGACGTCGGCGTTCTGGTAGGGGGCGCGGTCGAGCTGGGAGTACTGCTTGGCGGCGTCGACGAGGTGCGAGATGCGGGTGGTGGAGTCCTCGATCTCGTCCATCAACAGCTCGGTCTCGACGGTGTAGTTGAGCCAGCCGATGGCGCTCGGGAGGATCTCCGGGTCCACGGCCGCCGCGACCTGGTCCAGCCAGTCCAGGTCGAGCCCGGCCTGCACGAAGGTGGGGGCGATCCGCCAGCCCTCGGGGATGTCGTGGTCGTCGAGCCAGTCGCCGACCGCGTCCTCCCGGTCCGAGGCCTCCAGCGGGGTCAGCACGGGTGCCTTCGCCACGCGTTCGGCGGTGCGTTCCTGGATCTCGATCAGGTTGGCCAGCGCCTCCCGGGGGAAGGGGCCGGAGGAGATGACGGCGAGTTTGTGCCGCATCTTGCCCACCCGCTCCCGCAGGGTGGCGGTGGCCCGGACGGCCGCCGCCGCGGGGTTGTTGAGCTCGTGCGTGAGGCCGGCCGACAAGGAGCCGAGCGCCAGCAGCCGTTCGCGCTGCCCGATGGCCCGCTGGGTGCTCTTCGAACCGAAGAAGAGTCCCTCCAGCAGATGCACCGCCATCGGGAACCACTCCTGCATGATGCTCGCGAAGATGTCCGAGGGCAGCACGAAGAACCGGGTCGGTTCCGTCACCCGCATCGAGTTGTTGTAGACCTGCCGCACCCGGTCACCGAGATACGCCTGCATGGCCCCCGCGTACACCCCGCTCTGGGAGGTCCGGGAGACCTCCACGTCGTCGGCGCCGACCCGGCGGGACAGCACGACCGTGCCCTCGATCATGACGAAGAAGCAGGTCGCGGGCTCACCCTCGGTATAGACCGGCCCGGGCTCGAACAGCTCCACCCGCCCTTCGCTGCACAGCCGGCCGAGTTGCTCCGAGGACAGCTTCTCGAACAGGAACAGCGCCCCGATCTCCTGCGGGCTGCACGGCACGCACCGCCCGCTCACGACTGCTCCAGATAACGGTGGACGAGCATCACGGCCATGGCTCCCTCTCCGACGGCGGACGCGACCCGCTTGGCGGACTCCGCGCGGGCGTCCCCCGCGACGAACACGCCGGGAATGTTGGTCTCCAGGTGGTACGGCGGCCGGTCCAGCTCCCAGTCCCCGGGAGGTCGTCCGTCGGGGGTGAGGTCGGGCCCCGCGAGGATGAACCCGTTGTCGTCCCGCAGCACCGTGCCGTCCAGCCAGTCCGTCAGCGGGGCCGCGCCGATGAACACGAACACCCACTGCGCGTCGACGAGTTCGGTGTGACCGCTCTCCACGTCGCGCAGGGTCAGCTGCTCCAGGTGGTCGGGGCCGTGCACGGCGTCCACCACGGTGCCGCAGCGCACCGAGATGTTGGGCGCCTCGCTGATCTGCTGGATCAGGTAGTGCGACATCGACGCGGCCAGCGAGGGCCCGCGCACCAGCAGGGTCACCGACTTGGCGCCCCTGGACAGGTACATCGCCGCCTGCCCCGCGGAGTTGGCGCCGCCCACGATGTACACGTCGTGGCCCTGGCAGGCGGCCGCCTCCGTGAGCGCCGAGCCGTAGTAGACCCCGCAGCCGGACAGGTCGTCCGCGCCCGGCGCGTCCAGCTGCCGGTAGGACACGCCGGTCGCCAGGATCACGCTGTGCGCGGCGATCGCCGAGCCGTCGGAGAAGCGCACGGTGCGGGCCGCCCCGTTGGCCTCCAGGCCGGTCACCTCGCGCGCGGTGAGGATCTCGGCGCCGAACTTCCCGGCCTGCCGCCGGGCCCGGTCGGTGAGCTGGGCGCCCGAGACGCCGTCCGGGAAGCCGAGGTAGTTCTCGATCCGCGAGCTCTGCCCCGCCTGCCCGCCCGTCGCCGACCGCTCCACGAGCACGGTCCGCAGCCCCTCGGACGCCCCGTACACCGCCGCGCCGAGTCCGGCCGGGCCGCCGCCGATGACGACCAGGTCGTAGAAGTCGGCCGTCGGTGTGGTCGCCAGCCCCACCCGGGCGGCCAGCTCGGGTGCCTCCGGCTCGACGAGGGGGGAGCCGTCCGGAGTGATCACCAGCGGCAGCCGCTGCCCGTCCGCTCCCGCGGCCGCCAGCAGCCGCCGGCCCTCCGGCTCGTCGGCGGAGTACCAGCGGTACGGCACCTGGTTGCGGGCCAGGAACTCCCGTACGTCCGAGGAGCGCGCCGACCAGCGGTGCCCGACCACCTTCGTGCTGGGCACGGACCGGTGGTCGCTGGCGCGCCACGCCTCCAGCAGGTCGTCCAGGACCGGGTAGAGCTTCTCCTCGGGCGGGTCCCAGGGCTTGAGCAGGTAGTGATCGAGGTCGACGACGTTGATCGCGTCGATCGCCGCGTTCGTGTCCGCGTACGCGGTCAGCAGGACCCGCCGCGCGCCCGGGTACACGTCCAGGGCCTGCTCGAGGAACTCGATGCCGTTCATCTGGGGCATCCGGTAGTCGGCCAGGAGCACGGCCACGAGATCGCCGCGCAGCTTGAGCTCGCGCAACGCCTCCAGCGCGGACTCGCCGGACTCCGCGCGCACGATCCGGTACGACTCGCCGTAGCGCCGCCGCAGGTCCCGGGCGACGGCACGGGAGACTCCCGGGTCGTCGTCAACGGTCATGATGACGGTCCGCGCTGCGTCCGCGGCCTGTGCCATACGTCTCCACCCCGAGTGTTCGGATGCTCGGCACGGCGTCCCCGTCCCCACCGCGCCGGTTCCCGCCCATCGTATGTTCGATCGTCCCGCTTCGCTCGGACATGGCGGAGGGGGCCCGGGCCTCAGCCGCGGCGCGGCCTCAGCACGCAGAACTCGTTGCCCTCGGGATCCGCGAGGACCACCCAGGGCTGCTCGCCCTGGCCGATGTCCACGCGGCGGGCGCCGAGGGCGAGCAGGCGGGCGACCTCCGCCTCCTGGTCGACGGGCCGGAAGTCGAGGTGGAGGCGGTTCTTGACGGTCTTCGCCTCCGGGACGGGTACGAACAGCAGGCCCGGCAGCCGGTCCGGCGCGGGCCGGATCTCGAACTCGTCGGGGAGGTCTCCCACCACCACCCACCCGAGCGCCTCGGCCCACCAGCGCCCCAGGGCGTGCGGGTCGGCGGCGTCCACGACAAGCTGCTCCCACTCCAAGGTCATGTCTCCAGCGTAGTGAAGACTGGTCCGTACGAAGTGACCGTTACAGGGAGGGCACCGCATGACGCGCCGGATCACGGCAGGGGTCGACGGAACCGAGGAGAGCCTGGCCGCGCTGGCCTGGGCGGCCCGGGAGGCGGTCCGCCGCGGGCTCGCGCTGCGGGTGGTGCACGCCTGGCAGTTCGAGCCGTACGAGGCGATCGGAGCGGCGGATCCGGACACGGAGGCCGGTTGGGTGCGGGACATGCTGGCCGAGGCCGCAGGCACCGTCACCGGACACCATCGCGGGCTCGAGGTCTCCACCGACGTCCTCGAGGGCAGCCCCGTCGAGGCGCTGGTCGCCGCGGCGGCGGAGGCGGAGGTCCTGGTGCTCGGCTCGCGCGGCCACGGACCGGTCGTCGGTTTCCTGCTCGGCTCCGTCGGACAGCAGGTGATCGCCGAGGCGGGCCGGCCCGTCGTCCTGGTGCGGGCCGGGGACGAGCCGGCCGCCGAGGCGTCCGGCCGGGAGATCGTCGTCGGCCAGCAGGGTGAGCCGGACGATAGCGCCGAGGCCCTGCGGTTCGCCTTCGAGACGGCCGCCGCGCGGGGCGCGACCGTCCGGGCGGTGCGGGCCTGGACCCTGCCCCCGGTGTTCGCCTACAGCCCGGGCTCCCTGAAGCTCCTCGACGAGGCCGGCGGCCTGGAGCCGTACGAGAAGAAGGCGCTGGAGGAGGCGTTGCGGCCGTGGCGGGAGCGCTTCCCGGACGTCGCGGTGGTCGAGCACGTGGAGATGGGCAGTGCCGGACAGGTGCTGCTGTCGCTGGCCGGACGGGCCCAGCTGATGGTCGTCGGCCGGCGCGCCCACCGCACCGCCGTCGGAGCCCGGATCGGTTCGGTGGCGCACGGCGTGCTGCACCACGCGGGCTGCCCGGTCGCCGTGGTTCCGCACGGCTGACCCGCCGCGCGCGAGCGGGTCACTCGGGTGTCGTGGGCACCAGCGTCTCGCGCGCCTTGGGCAGGATGTTCCGGAGGTAGTCCTCGACGACCGCGTCGAGCGCGATGTCGTGCTGGGCCCGCTCCGACAGGTACCAGCGGTGCTCCAGGAGCTCGTGGTAGATCTCCGCCGAGTCCATGGAGCCGCGCAGCTCCAGCGGCACGGCGCGCACGGTGGGGCGGAACACGTCCCGCACCCAGCGGTGGGCCAGTACCTCCGGGCGGGCCGCGAGAGGGTCGCCCGGGGCGTAGTCGTCCTGGGTGGCCATCCAGCTCTCCAGGTCGTTCAGCAGCCGCCGGGCCTGGTTCTCCTCGGTGTCCAGGCCGGTCAGGCGCAGCAGCTGGCGCTGGTGGTGGCCCGCGTCGACGACTTTTGGCACGAAGGTGACGGTGTCGCCGTTCGACGAGTGCTCGATCTGCATCTCGGCGACGTCGAAGCCGAGCTCGTTGAGGCGCCGGATGCGGCGCTCGATGTAGTGGTACTTGCCGGCCGGGTAGACGGAGACGCGGGTCAGTTCCTGCCACAGGGCCCCGTAGCGTGCGCAGATCTCCGTGCCGAACTCGATGGGGTCCACCGAGGGGTGCAGCGCCCCGGACGCCTCCAGGTCGAGGAGCTCGCCGCTGATGTTCACGCGGGCGAGGTCGAGGTCGTACTCGCGCTGTCCGGTGCTGAGCTGGGGATGCAGGTCGCCGGTCTCCGCGTCCACGAGATAGGCGGCGTACGCGCCCGCGTCGCGTCGGAAGAGGGTGTTGGACAGCGAGCAGTCGCCCCAGGCGAATCCGGCCAGGTGCAGCCGGACCAGGAGCACGGCCAGGGCGTCCATGAGACGGTGCATGGTCGCCGGGCGCATGGTCGTCTCGAACATCGAGCGGTACGGCATCGAGCCGCCCAGGTGCCGGGTGATCAGCACCGGCTCCAGCGGCTCACCGTCGCCGGCGGCCCGGCCGGTGACCACGGCCAGCGGGTCGACGGCGGGGATGCCGAGCCGGTCCAGGTCGCGCAGCAGCTCGTACTCGCGCAGCGCGGGCCGCTCGGCGAGCTCCTTGACGGCGATCACCTCGTCGCCGGCGCGGGCGTAGCGCACCACGTGGCGGGAGATACCGCGGGGCAGCGGGACGAGGTACTCCTCGGGCCACTCCTCGAGGGGGAGGTGCCAGGGCAGTTCGAGGAGGAGCGCCGGGTGCTCCGGGTTGGTCGCGTTGATCTGCAGGGCCATGGCCCGACCTTAGAGCCTGTGCCGGCTCTCAGACGGCCCGCTCCCGGGCCAGTGCCGCCGCCTCCCGTACGGAGCCCCGGTGCACGGGGCCGTGCCCCGGCAGCAGGATGTCGCCGTCCAGGTCCTCGAACGCCGTCAGTGAGGCCACCGCGCGGGCACGCTCGTGGTGGAACATGTCGGGCAGCAGCTGCGGGCCCTTCGTCCGGGACGTGGGGTGGCCGCTGACCAGGGCGTCGCCCGAGATCACCACTCCGGTGCCCGGGAGGTGGAACGCGCAGTGCCCGTCGGTGTGACCGGGTGTGGGGACCGGCACGGGCCGGCCCGGCAGGTCGAGCGGGCCGGCCGAGGGGAGGGGCTCGGGAGCGGTCACCGGGACCTCGGTCGTGCCGCCCGAGCGGATCGCGTGCAACGCCCACGGCAGCACACCGGGCCGCCAGCCGTTCCTCAGGACGGTTCCGACGGAGACCTGGTGCAGGAACTCGCGCCGGGCGTGCGGGACTTCGGCCTCGTGCAGGTACACGGGCGTGCCGTAGGCGGCGCGCAGGTACTCGGCCGAGCCCAGGTGGTCGTTGTGGGCGTGGGTGACGAGCACGGCCGAAACCGCCTCGGGTGAACTCCCCACCGCCGCAAGGGAGGCGAGCACCCGCTCCCGGTCGCCCGGGTAACCGGTGTCGACCAGCGTGACGGCGTCGCCCTCGGTGAGGATCACCCAGTTGGTGTTGCTGCCGTGCACCAGGTAGGTGCCGTCGGCCACTTGCCGCACATCCGTCTGCATGATCGTCCCGACTCGTGAGGTCCCAGCCCGACGGACCCAGCAAAGCAGACCAGGAACGGGGCGGGGTCGGCGGGTGCGGTCGCATGCCGAACAGGAAGCGGGTGACCGGCGTCCGGCGCACCGCGTACTCGTGGACCAGGAGGATCACCGCGAGCGACGCCGCCACGATCACCGCGTACTTGACGGCCATGGGCGCGGACCACCCCACCACCGCGTACGCGAAGCCGACCACGACCGGCTGGTGCAGCACGTAGAGCGGCAGGGTGGCGACCGCGAAGCAGGCGAGGAGAGGCCCGGGGGTGCGGGAACGGGGTCCGTGCGGTTCGCGGGACCGGTCGAGCAGCCCGAGGATCGCCATCACCCAGCACCAGCCGGCGGCCCCGAACAGGGCGCGTGTGCACAGGGCGAACGCGGTCCGTTCCGTGAACGGGGCGTCCAGGGCCGTGAACCCGGGCGCGGTGCCCGCGAACAGGATCAGTCCGAGCACGCCGACCGGCACGGCGAGGCGGCGCGTCCCGGCGCGGATCCGCTCGTCGTCGGCCAGTGCGTAGCCGTGGACGAAGAACAGCAGGTAGGCCCAGCGGTTCCAGCCCGCGTAGTTCTCCTCCATGCCGAGGAACGCGTCGATCGCGGCGAGCGGAAGGGCGGGCAGCAGGAGCAGGACGGGCCGGCGTGCCATCGCGTCGCCGGCCCGCCGCGCCGCTTTCGCCACGGGCGCCGCGACCGGGGCGAGAAGCGGGCAGAAGGCGAGGAGGAGGACGACGAACCACAGGTGCCCCGTCTCGAAGGGCTCCCCCTGCACGACGAACGGGAAGTTGCCGAGGAAGGGCTGCCTCCGGCACCGTCCGCCGGAGGCAGCCCCCGCGCGCGCCCGAGGCAGCCGCCCTGCTGTCTCAGCGCACGCCGTGCGGGCGGAACTGGATGCTGATGCGCGGCCCCGCGGCGCGCGTGCTCTTGGGGACGGAGTGCTCCCAGGTCCGCTGGCAGGAGCCGCCCATCACGATCAGGTCGCCGTGTCCGAGCGGGTGCCGGACCGTGTCGCCGCCGCCCGTGGGACGCAGCAGCAGGTCGCGGGGCGCGCCGACGGAGAGGATCGCGACCATCGTGTCCTGGCGCGCGCTCCGCCCGATCCGGTCGCCGTGCCAGGCCACACTGTCGCGGCCGTCCCGGTAGTAGCACAGCCCGGCCGTGGTGAACGGTTCGCCCAGTTCCTCGGCGTAGTGCGCCGACAGCGCTTCGCGTGCCTCCTCCAGTACGGGGTGCGGCAGCGGGTCGTCCGCGCCGTAGAAGGAGAGCAGCCGGGGTACGTCGACGACGTGGTCGTACATCGTGCGGCGCTCCGCCCGCCACGGGACCTCGGCGGCCAGCTGCTCGAACAGCGCGTCGGAGCCGCCGAGCCACCCGGGCAGTACGTCGATCCAGGCGCCGCGGCCGAGGCCGGTCCGGTGCGTCCCGTCGAGGGAGCCGAGCCGCAGCTCGTCGGTCTGGTCGAAGAGGGAGCCCTGGAGGTGCCTGGTCATGACGCCAGCGTACTCCTCATTCGAATGTTTGTTCCATGTCGAATGCGTGAGGCGGGCCGAACTGCCCTCGCCCCGGACCTTTGGATACGTTGGCGTATCGGATACATTCACGTATCGAACGGGAGGACGGCAGATGGTGGTGCACGACTCGGCCCGGCGCGTGACCAGGCGCCGCGTCCACACCCGCGCCAGACTGCTGGACGCCGCGTTCGAGGTGTTCGCGGCCAAGGGCTTCGGCCGCGTCTCGATCGAGGAGGTCTGCGAGGCCGCCGGCTACAGCAGGGGCGCCTTCTACTCCAACTTCGACAGCCTGGACGAGCTGTTCTTCGCCCTCTACCGGGACCGGGCCGAACTGATCGCCCGGCAGGTGGCCGACGCTCTCGCCCTCGACGGTCCCGGACTCGACGTGCCCGCCGCGGTCGACCGGGTCACCGAGGTGCTCCTGCTCGACCTGGACTGGCTCCTGGTCAAGACGGACTTCCTGGTGCACGCGGCCCGGGACGCGGGCGTGGCGCAGACCCTGCTGGAGCACCGGGAAAAGCTGCGACAGGCGATCGCGGACCGGCTCGCCCGGGCCCGTGGCCACACCGAACTGCCCGCCGTCCTCGGCGACGTCGACGGCGCCGCCCGCGCCGTGGTCGCCGCGTACGACGGGGTCACCACCCAACTGCTGCTGGACAAGGACGTCGAGCACGCTCGCGCCTGGCTCGGTCAGCTGCTCACCGCGCTGCTGACCGACGGCAGTGGCAACCCCGGATGAAGAAGGGAACGGTCGCCATGGATGCGGACGTCATCGTCGTCGGAGCCGGCCTCGCGGGTCTGGTCGCCGCACACGAACTGACCAGCCGCGGCCGGAAGGTCGCACTGGTGGACCAGGAGAACGCCGCCAACCTCGGCGGACAGGCGTTCTGGTCCTTCGGCGGACTGTTCCTCGTCGACACCCCGGAACAGCGCCGCCTCGGCATCAAGGACTCCTTCGACCTGGCCTGGAACGACTGGCGGGGCAGCGCCCAGTTCGACCGGGTCGACGACGAGGACGCGTGGGCGGTGCGCTGGGCACGCGCCTACGTCGAGTTCGCGGCGGGGGAGAAGCGCTCCTGGCTCAGCGGGCACGGCATTTCCTTCCTGCCCACGGTCGGCTGGGCCGAGCGCGGCGACCTGCGGGCGCACGGACACGGCAACTCCGTACCCCGCTTCCATGTTGCCTGGGGCACCGGCACGGGTGTCGTGGAGCCGTTCGTCGGCTACGCCCAGCAGGCCGCGCGCGACGGACTGCTCACCTTCCACCACCGCCACCAGGTCGACGAACTCGTCGTCGAGGGCGGCGTGGCCCGCGGGGTGCGCGGCACCCTGCTGGCCGAGGACGGCTCGGCACGGGGCGTCTCCTCCAACCGCGACCGCGTCGGCGACTTCGAGCTCACCGCTCAGGCCGTCGTCGTCACCACCGGCGGCATCGGCGCCAACCACGACATCGTCCGCCGCTACTGGCCCGAGCGGCTGGGCACCGCGCCCGCCGAGATGGTCACCGGCGTCCCGGCGTACGTCGACGGGCGGATGCTGGACATCAGCGCGGACGCCGGCGTGCGGCTGGTCAACCGCGACCGCATGTGGCACTACACCGAGGGCCTGCAGAACTGGGACCCGATCTGGCCCGGCCACGGCATCCGCATCCTGCCCGGCCCGTCCTCGCTGTGGTTCGACGCCCTGGGCCGCCGGCTGCCCGACCCCTGCCTGCCCGGCTACGACACGCTGGGCACCCTGAAGCACCTGCGCACCACCGAGGACATCGCCGGCCACGACCACTCGTGGTTCATCCTCACCCAGAAGATCATCGAGAAGGAGTTCGCCCTGTCGGGCTCCGAGCAGAACCCGGACATCACCGCCAAGGACCGCGCGGGATTCCTCAAGGAGCGGGTGCTCGGCAAGGGCGCGCCGGGACCGGTCGACGCGTTCCTGCGCAAGGGCGCGGACTTCGTGACCGCCCCCGACCTGGAGCAACTCGTCGAGAAGATGAACGGGTTGACGGACAAGCCGCTGCTCGACGCGGCCGAGGTGCGGCGCCAGATAGAGGCCCGCGACCTGCAGATCGCCAACGCCTACAGCAAGGACTCGCAGGTCCAGGGCATCCGCAACGCCCGCCGCTACATCGGCGACCGCCTCGGCCGGGTCGCCACCCCGCACCGCATCCTCGACCCGGCGGCCGGCCCGCTGATCGGCGTCAAGCTGCACGTCCTCACCCGCAAGACGCTCGGCGGCATCCAGACCGACCTGGACTCCCGCGCCCTGGGCGCCGACGGGCACCCCGTCGAGGGCCTGTACGCGGCCGGCGAGGTGGCCGGCTTCGGTGGCGGCGGCGTCCACGGCTACAACGCGCTCGAGGGCACCTTCCTCGGCGGCTGCCTCTTCTCCGGCCGGGCGGCCGGCCGGGCCGCGGCCCGGCAGATCGCCTGACCGTGCCGGGCGGTCCGTCTCCTCACGCCCGCAGGAGACGGGCCAGCACCGACGCGTGACTCCGCTCGGGCGTCTTGACGGAGGTCAGCAGCGTCACGGCCCCCTCGTCGGTCAACGCGCGCAGCCGGTCCAGGGGTTCGGCCGCCTCGGGGGCGGCCAACTCCGCCTCGTAGCGGCGGGCGAACTCCTCGTAGGACCCCTCGCCCGTGTGGTACCAGCGGCGCAACTCGGCCGACGGCGTGAGGGCCTTGGGCCACTCGTCGACACGCGCCGCGTCCTTCGCCAGGCCGCGTGGCCACAGCCGGTCGACCAGGACGCGCACCCCGTCGTCCGGCTCGGGCGGTTCGTAGACGCGACGCACGCGCACGTTCACGGGCGGGGCCTTTCTGCGAGGACCGGCGGTGTGCCGGGAGCGTACTGCCGGGGCCGGGAGAGGGCGGCGCACGGCGGACGACGCGACGCGACTTGACCTGTTCGAGGGGGATTTCGAGCCGGTCGGCCCCTACGCTGAGGCGGTTGTCCACCCCCCATACCCAGGAGCGCATGTGACCCAGGCCCGCAGACGTACCGCAGTCCTCCGCCGTGAGGCTGTGATCGTCACCGTCCCCGTCGCCCTGGCGGCGCTGCTCGCGGCCGCCGGACCCGCCGCGGCGGGCACCATCGGCACCTCCGGCGTCGGTGACCCGTACTTCCCGCTCGCCGGCAACGGCGGCTACCACGTCGAGCACTACGGCCTGACCCTCGACTACGACCCGGCGAGCAGGCACCTCGACGGCAAGGCGGTCCTCACCGCCCGCGCCACCCGGAAACTGACGCGCTTCGACCTCGACTTCAAGGGCCTGAAGATCACCGGGCTCAAGGTCGGCCGGACCGTCGCCGAGTACCGGCGTTCGGGCCAGGAACTCGTCGTCACCCCGCGCCACACCCTGCACAAGGGCCAGGTCTTCAAGGTCACCGTCACGTACAAGGGCACGCCCAAGCCGGTCACCGACCCGGACGGCTCGCTCGACGGCTGGATCCCCACCGACGACGGAGCCTTCGTCGCCGGTGAACCGCAGGGCGCGATGACCTGGTTCCCGGCGAACAACCACCCGCTGGACAAGTCGTCGTACGACTTCACCCTCACCGTCCCCAAGGGACGCACCGCGGTCGCCAACGGCGTCTACCTCGGGTCGAGGACCGCGCACGGTGAGACGACGTTCCGCTGGCGCCAGCGGGAACCCATGGCCGCCTACCTGGCCACGGCGACCGTCGGGAAGTTCAAGGTCGAGCGGTACACCACGGCCGACGGCGTCCAGGTCTACAACGCCGTCGACCCGCGGGAGGCGGCTGCCGCCGCCCCCGTGCTGAAGAAGCTGCCCTCCGTCCTGAAGTGGGAGAGCAGGATCTTCGGGCCCTACCCGTTCCGCGCCGCCGGCTCGATCGTGGACCGGGCCCCGGACGTCGGGTACGCGCTGGAGACCCAGACGCGTCCCGTCTACGACTCGGCGCCCGACCTGAGCACCCTCGTCCACGAGAGCGCCCACCAGTGGTTCGGCGACTCCGTCTCGCTCACCTCCTGGAAGGACATCTGGCTCAACGAGGGCTTCGCGACCTACGCCGAGTGGCTCTACAGCGAGCAGCACGGCGGCGACAGCGCGCAGAAGTCCTTCGACGCGCTCTACGCGCGTCCGGCCGCCGACGACCTGTGGGCGTTCCCGCCCGGCGACCCCGGCAGCGGCGCGAACATCTTCGGCACCCCGGTCTACGCGCGCGGCGCGATGGCCCTGCACGAGCTGCGCACGGCCGTCGGCGACCAGGTGTTCTACCGCATCCTGCGCTCCTGGGCGACCGCCCACCGGGGCGGCCACGGGACGACCGCGCAGTTCGTGCGCCTCGCCGAACGCGAGTCGGGCCAGGACCTCGACAGCCTGTTCCAGACCTGGCTGTACTCTGCGGGGAAGCCGAACACCCCGTGAGAACCTGACGAGTTCCTCACATGCGTCGGTCAAGGTCGACTCATGATCACACGCACACCCCGCGTCGCGCTGCTCGCCGCGTCCCTGCTCCTCACGGGATGCGGCGGTGGCGCCGCGGCCGTCCCGGGCCCGGCGGCGGACTCCACCGCCCCGGTCCGGGCGAGTACGCCCGCGGCCACGCCCGAGGCGTCGGTCGAAGCGGCCCCGAGGCAACTGCCCGGCCTGGGACCCGACACCCTCGCGAAGGTGCCCTCCCGCTCCCGCCAGGCCGTCGTGGTGACCGGCCGCGGCAAGAACTCCCCGCTCTCCACCGTCGTCCTGTACGAGCGCACCGCGGCGGGCTGGCAGGCCGGGCCGAAGTGGCCCGCGCACAACGCCCTGAAGGGCTGGAGCGCCCGGCATCTCGCCGGCGACCTGCGCACCCCCATCGGCGTCTACACCCTCACCGACGCCGGGGGGCTGCTCCGCGATCCCGGGACCCGGCTGACGTACGACCGCGGGCCCGCCTTCACCTCACCCGGCACCGGCTTCGAGGGCGAGCCCCTGGCCGGTTCCTTCGACTACGTGATCGCCATCAACTACAACCGGCGGCCCGGTACGACGCCCCTCGACTGGACCCGCCCCCTCGGCGCGGGGCGCGGCGGCGGCATATGGTTCCACGTCGACCACGGCGGCCCCACGCACGGTTGCGTGGCCGTCGCCCAGGACCACATGAGGGAACTGCTGCTGGCGCTGGACCCGGGCCGGCATCCCGTCGTGGTCATGGGGGACGCCACGTCCCTCTCGCGGTGAGCGCCTAGGATCCGCGGAGTGTGCGCATACGTGCTGGTCGCCGAGGACGACGAGATGCAGGCCGAGTTGATCCGGCGGTCCCTGCTGGCAGAGGGGCACACCGTGACCGTGGTCCACGACGGGCGGGCCGCGCTGGACGAGGTCCGGCGGTCGCGGCCGGACCTGGTCGTGCTCGACCTGATGCTGCCGGTGATCGACGGCTTCGGGGTGTGCCGCGTGCTGCGCCGGGACGGCGACACCCCCGTCCTGATGCTCACCGCCCGCGGCGCCGAGGACGACGTCCTGCTGGGCCTGGAACTCGGCGCGGACGACTACATGACCAAGCCGTACAGCCCGCGTGAGCTGATGGCCCGTATCCGTACCGTCCTGCGGCGCAGCGGGCGGGCCACCGCCGACCGCCCGGACGATCCCGTCGTACGCGCGGCCGGGCTCGCCGTCGACCCCGAACGGCACGAAGTGCGGTGCGACGGGCGGCCGGTGGAGTGCACCCCCGCCGAGTTCGAGATCCTGCTCGCCATGACCGCCGAACCCGAACGGGTCTTCTCACGGCGGCAGTTGCTGGAGTGCACCCGCGGCACCGACCGGGCCTCCACCGAACGGGCCGTCGACGTCCACATCATGAACCTGCGCCGCAAGATCGAGCCGGACCCGCGCAGACCGGCCCGGCTGCTGACCGTGTTCGGCGTCGGCTACAAGCTCAGTGGCGGCCGCGCGTGAGCCGCCGGGGCGTGCCGCTGCGCAAGAGCCTGCTGGTGCGGCTGCTGATCGCCTCGGCCCTGATCGCCGTGTGCTCGGTGGCGGCGACGGCCTGGCTGGCGGTGGAGACCACCACCCGTGCCCTGCGGGAGGAGCAGGTGCAGGTCCTCGCCGACGACATGGACGTGCTCGCCCGGCTGAGCGGCTACGCCGCGACGCACGGGGACTGGAAGGGGGTCGAGCGGACCGTGCGGGCGCTGTCCGCGAAGACCGGCCGGCGCATCGCCCTCACCACGGTCGACCGGACGCTGGTCGCCGACTCCGCCCCGCGCGGCACGTCCCTGCCGCAGCGTGCCTCCGCCACCGTCGACCCGCTGCGCACCGACACCTACACCGAGCGCGGGGCCCAGCGCAGCGGCATCGACCCGCGGGTGGTGGGCCCGTACCGGCTGACGGTCCGAGAGCGCGCGGAGCTGGACGCCCTGGCCAGGGCCCGGCGGTCGTGTTTCGCGCGCAACGGTATCGAGACCGTCATCAACCGGACGCCGAGCGGCCGTCCGACCGTCGACGACGTGGACACCACGATCGCCGCCGGCTACGTGCCCGAGGAGTGCGCCGACGGGAAACTCAACACCCCGACCCCCACTGAGGAGACCGCCCTCACCGACCTCGCCCGGCGTGCGCGGGCGTGCCTGAAGCGCCAGGGACTCAGCGGCGGTGCACCGATGTACATCGGAGTCGATGTGACCGACTCCTCCCTCGGGACCCGCTACGTCCTGACCAAGTTCCTCAAGGAGGGCGACTCCGTCGGCGCGCGGGAGGCGCAGGCCTGCGCCGACAGCGCGCGCCGGGCCCAGCTCGACCCCTATGTCGCCCCGGTCGCCGAACTGTTCCTGGGCGGCGGGGACAGCATCGCGCCGCGCTTCGACGTGTCGCCGGCCAACAAGGCCAAGGTGGTCGGCGCCGCGGCCCTCGTCCTCGCCGTCACCGTCGCCGTGACGACGCTGGTCGCCACCCGGCTGGTACGGCCCCTGCGCGCGCTGACCGCGGCGGCCCAGCAGCCCCCCGAACAGCACGTGCGCGTCCCGGTCACGACCCGGGACGAGACCGGCATCCTCGCCGAGGCGTTCAACGAACTCGCCGAGCGCCGCGAACGCCTGGAGGTCCAGCGCAGGGCCATGGTCAGCGACATCGCGCACGAACTGCGCAGCCCGCTCACCAACATCCGCGGCTGGCTGGAGGTCACCCGCGACGGTGTCGTCGACCCGGACCCGGCCCTGCTCGGCTCGCTGCACGAGGAGGCCCTGGTGCTCCAGCGGGTCATCGACGACCTGCAGGACCTCGCCGACGCCGACGCGGGGACACTGCGGCTGCACCGCGAGCCCGTCCGCTGCGACGAACTCCTGGTCCAGGTCGCCGCCGCCCACCGGGTCGCGTTCGACGCGGCGGGCGTGACCCTGCGCACCACGGTGGAGGGGGCTCCCTGGGTGGACGCCGACCCCGTCCGGATGCGCCAGGCGGTCGGCAACCTGGTGTCCAACGCCCTGCGGCACACCCCCGCCGACGGCACGGTCACCCTGACCGCGCGCCGGGAGGGCGAGGACGTCGTCCTGGAGGTCACCGACACCGGGGCGGGCATCTCCGCCGACGATCTCCCGCACGTCTTCGACCGGTTCTGGCGCGCCGAGAAGTCCCGCAGTCGCCGCACCGGGGGCAGCGGCCTGGGGCTGCCCATCGTGCGCCACCTGCTCGCAGCCCACGGCGGAACCGTCCGGGCGGCGAGCGAACAGGGTGCAGGCAGCGTGTTCACGCTCAGACTGCGCGGCACGCCCGCACCGAAAGGGGACTGAGGACCCAGCCGGTTTCTCCCGTCCCGCACGGGTACTCCGTGGTCGCGAGCACGAAGAGGGAGGTCATCTCATGAGCACACCGGACGGCCTGCCGGTCGTACGCAGTCTCGCCGAACTCGCCGACCTGGTCGACAAGCGCCGGGACCTGTACGTTCGCTGGTCGCGCGGCCCGGAGACCGACCTCGCCGCGGTCTCCAGCACCGACGACCTCACCGGCGTCGCCATGCCGGGCCTGTCCGCGAACCCGCTGGACATCGAGGAGTGGTGGCAGGACCGGCCGGTGGAGGTGTGGGTGGCCCGCCGCCTGTACGACTATGCCCATCTGCCCCACGAGAAGGGCCCCGGTGTGCGGCCCTGGGTGTTGGAGGGCCGGGAGGCGGCCCGCGGGCCCGACAACGAGCCGCTGGTGGTCGAGGTCAGGCCCGTGGGCTGGATCGCCGCGGACGTCATCGAGGAGGCGCGGGCCGAGGTGGACCGCCAGGGGAACCCGTGGGGCCCGCTGCGCCGCACGGGCCGCTGACGGGGGAGGGCCTCACCCGGAGTTCCTCCGGGAGCTCGCCCGCCGCTTGAGCGCTCGGCGTTCGTTCTCACTGGTCCCGCCCCAGACGCCGATGGTCTGCCCGGTGTCGAGCGCCCACTGCAGACACTGCTCCTGGACGGGGCAGCGCCTGCACACGGCCTTCGCCTGCTCCACCTGCACCAGGGCCGGGCCGGTGGTGCCGAAGGGGAAGAAGAGGTCGGGGTCCTCGTGGCGGCACGCGGCGTGCTCTCGCCAGTTGTCCATGAAAGTCACCTGCGATCGAATCGAACGTGCCCTCGGGGATGCCTTACTCGCTTTCGGGTCACCTGTCGATGCGCGTGTGAAACAACGGATCGCCCCAAGAACGCACCCTTATTGCTCGCGGATGCCCCACGGGGAGCCGTATTCGGTCAGCAGATCCAGGAAGGGCACCGCCGCGAACGCCTCCGGTCCGAGGACGCCCGCCCCCGACCAGACGCCGGTGGCCAGGAGTTCGAGGGCGACGACCGGGTTGACGGCCGTCTGCCAGACCACCGCCTGACAGCCGTACTCCGCCATCGACCACTGGTTGTCGACCACGTGGTACAGGTACACCTCGCGCGGCGCCCCGTCCTTCACACCCCGCACCCAGGTACCCGCACAGGTCTTTCCGCGCATCCGCTCGCCCAGCGTCGCCGGGTCGGGCAGACAGGCGGCGACGACGTCCCGGGGGGAGACCGACACCGGGCCGGCGGCGCTCGGCACGGTCACCGGGGTGGTGCCGTCCAGGCCCAGCAGGTGCAGCGTCCTGAGCGTGTCGATGAACTCCCGGCCCAGGCCGTACTTGAACGTGACCCGGCGCGCGTCGACCCAGCGCGGCACGAGGAGCACCTCCTCGTGCTCCACGTTCACGCACTCCACCGGGCCGATGCCCTCGGGGAAGTCGAACACCTCCGGCTCGCTGAACGGCTCGGTGGTGAACCAGCCGCGGTCGGCCTCGTAGACCACCGGCGGGTTGAGGCACTCCTCGATGGTGGTCCAGATGCTGAAGGACGGCGCGAAGTCGTAGCCGTCGACGGTCAGGTCGGCGCCGTCGCGGATGCCGATCTCCTCGATCTCGTCGAAGAGTTCGTCGGCCGCGTACCGTGCGAAGACGTCCGAGAGGCCCGGCTCGACGCCCATGCCGACCAGGGCCAGCGCGCCCGCCTTCTCCCAGTCGGCCGCCTGCGCGAACTGCGCGTCGCCGAGTTTGACGCCGCACTCCTGGTGCGGGCGCTCGGCGTGCGGCCGGGACAGGGACATCGCCATGTCGAGGTAGGTGGCGCCCGCCGTGCGCGCCGCCCCGAACAGGGGCATCACGAACCGTGGGTCGGTGGCGTTGAGCAGGACGTCGCACCCGTGCCGTCGCAGCAGCGACGCCACGGCCGCCTCGTCAGCGGCGTCCACGCGCTCGGCACGAAAGCGTGCCCCCGCGTCTCCCAGGGCGGCGACGGCCGCCTCGGCGCGCGCCGGGTCGTAGTCGGCCACCACCATCTCGTCGAAGAACGGCCGGCGGGCCGCGATCCGGGTGATGGCGGTACCGACACCGCCGGCTCCGACAAGCAGTACGCGCATGACTGGAACTCCTGACAGTCGAGGTCGAGGACGTGGGGCCCCTGGCCGGAGATACAACGCCGCCCCCTCGCGTAAGGTCAATGGCGTTGGCATAAGGGCGCGGACAGAGCAGCCGTACGGAGCACGCGTCGGGCCCGCGCGGGGCCCGCGTCGGGGCACGCCGCAGGGCGGTGTGAAGGAGGTCGGCCGAGGTGGCGAAACCGGTGGTGCCCGAGGACAGGAGGCGTCGGCGCCGGCCGACCAAGGGTGGCACCGTGCTGTCCGAGGGGCTGATCGTGGAGACCGCGCTGCGCATGCTGCGTGAACACGGCGGTGCCGGGCTCACCGCCCGGCGTCTCGGCCTGGCCCTGGACGCCGACCCGAGCACGCTCTACCGGTACTTCCGGGGCATGGACGACCTGACCCTCGCCATCGGCGACGCGCTCATCGGCCAGGCCCTGGCCGGCTGGCGACCGACGGGCAGGTGGCGCCCGGACCTGCGCGCCGTCGGCCTGCGCATCCACGCCGCCTACGTCGCCCACCCCCAGGCGGCGCTGCTGACCGCGAACCGGGTCACCGGCCGCTCGCACGAACTGGCCGCCGACGAGGCAGTACTGGACGTACTGCGCAGGGCCGGCTTTCCCACGCCGGACACGGTGCGCATCTACCACGCCTTCATCGACCAGACGCTGGCCTTCGCCGCCCTCGACGCCGCCTCGCTGGCCCTGCCGACGGCCTCGCAGCGTGCCGACGAGGACATGTGGCGCTCGACGTACGCCCGGCTGCCCCGGGCCACCCACCCCCGGATCGCCGAGGCGGCGCCGCTGCTCGCGAGCCGCATGGTCACCAGCGCCTACCCGACGGCCCTGGAGATGCTGCTGGACAGCGCGGCGGCCCAGCTGGAGTCGATCGTCTCCCGGGCGGCGTCTCAGTGATCGGAAACGGTCCGTGGCGATCGAAAAGTGCTGCGATAGTGGCACCGACGCGATAGATGTAACGAGCAAC
The DNA here is from genome assembly GCF_041435115.1 of Streptomyces sp. NBC_00289. Lineage (NCBI taxonomy): Bacteria > Bacillati > Actinomycetota > Actinomycetes > Kitasatosporales > Streptomycetaceae > Streptomyces > Streptomyces sp. NBC_00289. The sequence goes on from NZ_CP108046.1 coordinate 9,051,422, forward strand.
CAGGAAGTCCGTGGACACGAGCGAGAGCAGCACCGAACCGCAGAAGGCGGCGCCCGCGGACGTGCGGGCGCCCCGGCGCGGATGGCGCCGCTGGGCGATGGACACCCGTCCGCTGCGCCGCCCGGCCTACCGCCGGCTGTGGTCCTCGACGATCGTCACGGCCGTCGGCAGCCAGCTCACCGCCGTCGCCGTACCCAAGCAGATCTACGACATCACCGGTTCCTCCGCGTGGGTCGGTGCCGCGAGCCTCGCCGGCCTGCTGCCGCTGGTGGTGTTCGCGCTGTGGGGCGGGGCCGTGGCCGACAGCGTGGACCGGCGCAAGCTGCTGCTGGTCACCAACATCGGCATAGCCGTCACCTCGCTGCTGTTCTGGCTGCAGGCCGTGACGGGACTGGAATCGGTGGCCGCGCTGATGTTGCTGCTCGCGGTGCAGCAGGCGTTCTGGGGCCTGAACGCGCCCGCCCGCAACGCCTCCATCGCGCGCCTGGTTCCCGGCGACGAACTGCCCGCCGCGAACGCCCTCGGCTCGACCGTCATGCAGACCGGCCAGGTGGTCGGGCCGCTGCTGGCCGGCGTCCTCATCCCCGTCATCGGCCTGCCCGAGCTGTACCTCATCGACGCGCTGGCCCTGTGCGTCACGGTGTGGGCGGTCTACCGGCTGCCCTCGCTCCCGCCTCCGGCCACCGCGACCGCCCGGCGCGCGGGGCTGCGGGAGATCGTGGCGGGGTTCCGCTACATCGCCGCGCACAAGGTGCTGCTGCTGTCCTTCCTCGCCGACATCATCGCGATGGTCTTCGGCATGCCGCGTGCCCTGTTCCCGCAGCTCGCCGCCCAGACGTTCGCCCCCTACGGCGAAGGGCTCGCGCTGGGCCTGCTGTTCGCGGCCATCCCCATCGGGGCGGTGGTGGGCGGACTGCTCTCGGGCACGTTCTCGCGGGCCCGGCGGCACGGGTGGATGGTCATCGGCGCGGTCGTCGCCTGGGGCCTGGCCATCACCTGCTCCGGGCTGACCGGGAACCTGTGGCTCGCCGTGGTGTTCCTCGCCCTGGCCGGGGTCGCCGACATGGTGTCCATGGTCTTCCGCGGGGCGATCCTGCTGTCCGCCGCCACCGACGAGATGCGCGGCCGTATGCAGGGCGTCTTCACCGTCGTGGTCGCGGGCGGCCCGCGACTGGCCGACGTCCTGCACGGCACGGCCGGCTCGGCGTTCGGTGCCCGCCCGGCGGTCGCGGGCGGCGGACTGCTGGTCGTCGTCCTCATGCTGGTTCTGGCCTGCACGGTCCCGGCGCTGCGGCGCTACCGCATCTGACCTCCCACCGCCGCTGTCGCCCCGCCGCGTCGGTCGCCCGGCGGGGACCGGCCCGCAGCCGTGTCATGCCCTACCGGGTGTCGCGCCGGTGCAGGGCGTAGTGCTCCATGAGCTTGCCCCGGGTCGTCTCCAGCCGGTGGGCGAGGATCTCGGCGACGCTCTGCATCAGCGTCATCCCGAGCTGCGGATCCTCCTGGCACAGTGCGCGCACGGCCGCCGCGTCGAACTCGTAGGCGCGCACCGGGCTGAAGGCCTCCGCGCCGAAGTCCCAGCGGTACGGCGGGAAGAGCCAGGACCAGCCGAGCAGGTCGCCCGCGCCCAGGCCGGCGACCGTGACCCGCTGCACGGCCGTCACCTGCTGGTCGAGGGAGACCGCGCCCGAGCGGATCACCCAGAAGCGGTCGGCCGTGCCTCCGGCCTCGAAGATGCGGGTGTCCTCGGGGAAGGCGACCTCCCGGCCGAGCGCCATCAGTCGCTGTCGTTGCGGTGGTGGTAGAACGGTCAGCAGTTTCGTCGCTTTGGTCATGAGGCGGGGCTCCTCGCCGGGATCGGTTCCGGTGCTTTCCCTACGCCCATTTCAGCGGCTGGCGACGTCCGGGGCACCTCGGCGGACAGAAGTGCCGGGAGGGTGCGTCGCGAGGGCATGAAAAAGCCCTGGCTGGACGGGGGAGACCAGCCAGGGCCGTATGCGGTGGCGAACGGGGGACTGTACGGTCGACCCCGTGCCACGTATGAATGAACCGTAAACCATCTACGGGCGTCGTGTGTACCGAAAACCCGGTCACGTGACCTGTTTCACTCTGTCCGCAACAGGCTTGACTCGGAGCCCGACGCCACCACCCTGATCGTGTCCAGGTCCGGATCGGTGGGATCGGGCAGGTTCATGCCCGCGGCCAGCCCGGTGCGCAGATAGCGCAGGACGGGTTCGTCGAGCCGCTCACCAGGCAGGACGGCGGGGATCCCGGGTGGATACGGCGTGATCATCTCCGCCGCGACCCGACCGGCCGCCTCGCCCACCGGCACGTGCTCGGCCGGGCCGAAGAACGCGTCCCGGGGAAGCAGCGCCTGGGGCAGCCGCAGTTCGGACGGCGGCGGCACGTCCACTCGCGGGGCCGGGGGCAGCTCCGGCGCGGCATGTGCGAGGTCCCGCAGCGCGTCGAGCAACTCCTCGGCCGTCTCCCGGTCGTCGCCGTGGGTGATCTGCGCGCCGATCCGGCGGTGGTCGGTCAGGTGCGCGTCGATGTTGCGGTGTTCGCGCAGCCAGTCGGCGGCCTGGAACCCGGTGAGCCCGAGCCCGCTGATGTCGATGACGACCGGCAACGGATCGAAGTCGTCCGCCAGTCCCGGCCCGCAGAAGTCCTCGCGGTCGTTGACGTGCATGCCGTCGATCTCCTCGACGGCGGCCCGGACGTGGGCCGCCAGGTCCAGCGCGCCGCCCATGAGCTCGTGCCCCCGCAGGGCCATCTGCCGGCGCCAGCCGTCGAGCCCGGCATAGATCAGCACCGACGGGCTGGTGGAACCCAGCAGATCCGCGCGCATCTTCAGAAGTTCCGGCGGGACGAGGTCACCCCGCAGATGGAAGACGGAACCCTGCTCCAGACCGCTGCCCATCTTGTGGATGCTGGTCACGCAGATGTCGGCGCCCGCGTCCATCGCCCAGGACGGCAGATCGGGGTGGAAGGGCAGATGCGCGCCCCACGCCTCGTCCACCACCAGCGGCACCGACCGCCGGTGACACACCTCGGCGACGGCCTCCAGGTTCGCGCAACTGCCGTACGGCGTCGGACTGACGATGAGCGCGCCCTTGGCGTCGGGATGAGCCTCGAACGCCCGCTCGAAGTCCTGGGCGGAGGGGGCGTGGGCGAGATGCAGCCGTGGATCCCACCGTGGCTCGACCCAGACGGGCTCGATGCCCGACAGGATCAGACCGGACGCGACGGACTTGTGGGCGTCCCGGCCGATCAGCAGTTTCTCGTGCGGACCCGCGACCGCCAGCATCGCCGCCTTGACGGACAGGGAGCTCCCGCACGTGGTGAAGAAGGTGTGCTCGGCGTGCACCGCGTCGGCCATCAGCTCCTCGGCGCGCTCCAGCACCCGGCCCCGGGTGAGCCGGTCGTCGAGACCGCCCGAGGCCAGCACATCGCCCAGGAACACCGCGTCGCCGAGCACCTCCCGCACCGCGGGGTCGGCACCGCGGGCCTGTTTGTGACCGGGCGGCGCGAACGACAGCCGTCCCTTGCGGTGGTACTCGTCCAGAGCTTCCAGCACAGGTGCGCGTGTGTGATCAGCAGCCATGGCGTCCGGGTGCCCTGCACCGGCCCCCGCGAACCCGCCCGCACACCGGACCCCCGGCCCCCGCGAACCCGCCCGCACACCGGACCCCCGGCGCACGGGCGCGCCCGGCACGCCGCACGACCGGCGTGACCGGCCGGTCAGGCCCCGGCCGGGCGACTGCCCGGGGTCAGGACCTCGTCCAGCACCCGTACCACGGCCTCGTAGGCCAGAGTCCGCACGGCTGCCTCACGAGCCGCTTCCGGATCGTCCGGTCGCAGGTCGACACTCCGTGCCCGCCATCCCTGCTCCTCCTCCCGCGCACAGGCCCTGGCCCGCTGGATGCGCCGCAACAGCTCGTCTGAATCCACCACATCGGTCATGGGGTTCCGCCTACCCGCATTTCGCTTCCGGATGGCCCGCGAGCACCTGGGTGAAGTGACGTTTCAAGGTGCGCGGACAGGTCAGCCGCACAGGGAGAGGCCTGCGGGGTTCCCCGAGGTGGGACACCCGCCGAGGCGAGTCGATCGCCGTGTCCGCGAGTGCCCGTCGCCCGGACGCCGTCGCCGCCGGTGTGGCCGGGGCCGCTTCGCATACCGATCAGGGAGCTGAAGGAATGTGTGAGAAGCACAGGACCGAATCCGCGCGCGAACCGTCGGCCGTGGCCCGCTGTGGGTGCGTGGGGCCGTGCAAACCCGCCGACGCGCGCAGGGCCGTGGAGCTGGCCGTCACGGAACGCTGCCGCGCCACCCACGTCCCCTGTGACCCTGACGCCCTTTCGGACGCCCTCCTCGTCACCTCGGAACTCACGACCAACGCGATCCTGCACGGCGGCGGTGTCACGGACTTCCACGTCGATGTCGTGGGACCCGGGGTCAGCGTCTCCGTGAGTGACGGCAGCGACCGGCTGCCGGTGGCCGTGTCGCCGGTCGACCAGCAGGGGCGATGGCGGGCCGGCGGGCGTGGCTGGCCCATCGTCTGCCGGCTGGCGCACGACATCCGGGTGACCGACCTGCCCTCCGGCGGCAAGCGCATCACCGCCGTCATGCCGCTGCCCTGACTCCGTCGGGTCTTCCTCCCGGCGTCTGCCGTGTCCGCCGGAACATTTTTCGTGGTGAAGCGGAGTTTGCCCCTACGGGTTAGGGGCAGACGCAGATTCGTGCTTCGGACCGGAGGCGCCCCAGCGGGAGCAGTGTGGCTGCCCCGGAGGCCCTCCAGGCGATCCGGGCAGCGATGCTCTCGCGGCCAGTCCCCCTGAAACCACCGTTCAGGAGCGAATCCGCATGCTCATCGATATGTCGACAAGCCAGTCCGGCGCGCCCGCCGAACAGGCTCCCCCCACAAGGCGCCGGCACGACGACGCCCCCGACACCATCGCCCTCTTCACCCGTCTGGCCGCACTCGAGGACGGGCCGGAGCGGGACATACTCCGAGACGAACTCGTCACCGCCTGGCTGCCCATGGCCCACCGGATCGCCGGCCGGTTCCGCGACCGCGGCGAGTCCATCGAGGACCTCAAGCAGGTCGCGGCCCTCGGTCTGGTGAAGGCGATCGACCGGTTCGAACCGGACCGGGGCGCCTTCGAGAGCTACGCCGTCCCCACCATCACCGGCGAGGTCAAGCGGCACTTCCGGGACCGGATGTGGGCCCTCAGGGTGCCCCGTCGGGTGCAGGAACTGCGCAACAAGGTCCGGGTGGCCCGCCGCGAGCTCACCCAGACACCGGGCACCCCCGAGCCCTCCGTCGCCGACATCGCCGCCCACACGGGCCTCACCGAGGAAGAGGTCGGCGCGGGCATGGAGGCCCTGGAGAGTTTCAGCACGCTGTCCCTGGACGCCGAACTGTCGGCCGACGACGACGGGTACAGCCTCGCCGACACCCTGGGTGCCTCGGACGCGTCCTTCGACACCGTGGTCGACCGTGAGGCCGCCAAGGAGGGGTTGCGCCGACTGCCCGAACGCGAGCGGGCCATCCTCTACATGCGCTTCTTCGAGGACATGACCCAGAGCCGTATCGCCGACCAGCTGGGCATCTCCCAGATGCACGTCTCGCGGCTCATCACCCGCAGCTGCGCCCGGGTCCGGGACGACGTGCTGGGTCAGCGCGGCAGCCGCCGCGACGCCGGTGGACGGTCGGTCGCGTGAGCGGAAAAGGAGCGGGACCGATGCTGATCCCCCACCCCGGCTTCCTGCGCCGGCTGGTCGACGACTACGAGACACTGCGGGCCGAGGAGGCCGCACGCGCGGCGAGAGAACCGAGCCCCCGCGCGCGGGACCTGGCCTACACGCTCTGCGTGTCGACCGGCACACGTGAGGTCACCCAGGCCCTGGAAGCGGCACACAGTCTGATCGAGGCGGCCACCGTCCCCGCCGCGAAATCCGCGTCGCTGGCCGAGTGAGTGCCTCCCGGTCGCCCCGGCGCACCCCCTGCGCGCCGGGGCGACCGCACGGGCGAGAGCGCGCGGGTGTGCCCGCGGGCGAGCCGATCACGCACGACCGATCGCTCACCCGCGGGCACACGGCTGTCCGCCCGGGAAACCCCGACCCGCCGGACGCGGAGAGGGGATCGGCCGCCCCGCCGGGCGCGCCGGGTGTGTGGTCCCGAAGCCGGGGCATCAGGTCTCGGGGAGGCAGACATGAACACGCAGACATTGGCGCGGACCGGCCGGAGCCGGGCCCACAGGGCGGCGAACGGTTCGGTCACGGAGGGCGCGGCACGGGCGGGATTCACCGCCCGGGGCGTGATCTACCTGTTGGTCGGTGCGCTCGCCCTGCAGATCGCCTTCGGGGAGGGGAAGCGCCAGGCCGACCGCGGCGGCGCCCTCGCCGAGATCTCGGACAAACCCTTCGGCGCCGTACTGCTGTGGGCGCTGGGCGTCGGACTCGCCGGCATGGCCCTGTGGCGGCTGTCGCAGGTCCTCTTCGGCGCCGACGGGCCGGACGGCCGTAAGCCGCAGAAGCGGGCGCTGGCCGCCGTCCGGTTCGTCTTCTACGCCTTCGTCGCCTACTCGGTGCTGTCGTTCGCGGCCGGGGCCGGCAAGAGCGGGGGCGGATCGAGTGACGAGCAGTCCCGGGACGTCACGGCCAGGGCCCTGGAGCTGCCCGCCGGGCAGTGGCTGGTGGGCGCGGGCGGGCTCGCGGTCGTCGCGGCCGGGATCTGGATCGCCGTACAGGCACTGCGCCGCAAGTACCACGACAAGCTCAAGCTCGGCGAGATGGGCCGGCGGATGCGGCGGCTGGTGGACGTGACCGGCGTGGGGGGCGGCGTGGCGCGCGGAGCGGTGTTCGCCGCGGCCGGAGTCTTCGCGGTGCGCGCCGCCGTCGACTACGAACCCGACCGGGCCAAGGGAGTGGACGACACGCTCCGGTCCTTCGCCGACACCCCGCTGGGACCGTGGCTCCTGGTCTGCGTCGCGGGCGGTCTGGTCCTGTTCGGACTGTTCTCGTTCGCCATGGCACGCTGGCGCCGGGTCTGAACCGGCCGCGAGCGGGGAACCCGAAGCGGATGAACGATTCCGAGCTTCCGTCCGACGGCCGGCCCGTGGACCTGTATCTCGACCTCCTGCGGCTGCGCATGGACACCGACGACTACCGGCTCCTGCTCACGGTCGTCGAACCGGTCCTGCGCGCGATCGACGAGCACCAGCTCCCCGCGCTCGACTTCGCCCTGGGCGACGAGGACGCCGAGGGGCTGCCCCAGGAGGTCCGCGACGAAGCCGCTCTCGTCATCGCCACCGCGGTGACGGGGCGGCTGGACAACGAGGTGATCGAGCTCGACATCGACGAGACCGGCCCGATCAGGGTGGTCACCGACGCGGCGACCGCCTCGGACCCGGAGCGCCTCGGCGAGATCGCCGACTACATCCGCGAACGTCATCGCACCAACGAGGAACTGCGCGGCATCGCCGAGGCGAGCGACCTGCCCACCGACATCTGAGCGAAGCCGGTACACCGCCCGACTTCGGGGCTCATCCCCGCGGCGGCGTCACCGGCACGTTCAGCGGCCGGGCCAGACCGGCCGCGGACTCGTCGAGGCGTTGCAGGTGCCGTACCACCCGGTGGGTGACCCGGCCGTGTGCGGGAGTGCCGTCGGTGTCGGGCTCCAGCAGCGACGCGATGCTCGGCCCGGTCTCGATCCGCGCGTTCGCGTGCGCGTCGGCCGCCCGTTCGGCGATCGCCCTGATGTTGTGCAGGATGCGCTGCCCGGCCGGGCGCAGCCGGGGGTCCGCCGCGATCGAGGGTTTGCTGGGCAGTAGCTCGGCCGTCGCGGCCAGCGCCCGCGCGTGGTACGCGCAGGTCTCCAGCAGGGCCACCACATACCGGGCCGTGTTGCGCCGAGTCCGCAGCGGGGTGACCGGATGCGTGAGGGGCTGGGTGGCGGCCCGCAGGTCGGCCAGCGCCTGGTCCAGGTCCCGGGCCTTCTCGAGCAGATCTACCGCCGGGCCACCGCTGAGCTGGTCGACGGCCCCCTCGGTGACGTCGGCGAGGCGGTCGAGGACCGTCACAAGGAGGTCGTTGGTACGGCGATCCGTGTGCACCGGCAGGACGAACGCGGCCGCCACGATCCCGCAGGCCGCGCCGAGCGCCGTCTCCTCCACGCGCAGCACGAGTACCGAGAAGCTGTAGGTGTGCAGCAGGGTGTAGAGCAGCCCCAGGGCGGCCGTGACGAAGAACGACATCGCCGTGTACGACAGCGGCGCCGTGTAGAACATCGCGAAGACGAACAGCAGCACCAGCGCGAACGCCGTCCAGGTGTGTCGGCCGACCAGACCGGCCAGCACGATGCCGGCCACGACGCCGAACACGGTGCCCACCAGCCGGCGGTAGCCCTTGACGAGGACCTCTCCCGTCGAAGCCGTGTTGATGAACACGATCCAGCAGGTCAGCACCGCCCAGTACCAGCGCTGGCTGGAGAGGAACTCCCCGCCGACCATGGCCAGCGCCGACCCGATCGCGACCTGCACGGCGGCGCGTGTGGTCGGCCGGTGCAGACCGGCCTCCTCCTCGTCCGGCGCGCCCTCCTCACCGGCGTCGATGGCGGCGTCCTCGGCGTCGAGTTCCTCGCGTGAACGGGCGGTCGCGGGGGTGTCGTCCGACTCGTCCTGAGGCCCGTCCAGGGCGATGCGCAGCCCCAGCACCGCGCGCGCGAGCTCGCCGATGCCCCGGAAGACGTCCTGGACGGCGCCCGGAGCGGACGGCAGGTTCTCCTCGTCGCGGTAACCCAGCAGCCGGTTGCGGACATGGGACAGCGCGGTGCCCGAGTCCCCGCCCACGGGGCGCAGCACCAGCGTGCGCAGCGCCCCGAGATCGCGGCGCAGCGTGGCCGTGGCCTCGTCCCGCACGGGCAGCCGCTCTCCCGAGGGGGCGGGCGCGCCCGGCAGGTGCAGGGTCAGTGTGTCGGCCCGATGGGCGCTGCGGGCGCTCAGCAGCAGCAGGCCCAGCCGCTCGGCGGCGATCTCCGCGTCCGCGATACGCCGCTGCACGAGCCGCGCCGTGGCCTCGTCGGCGGTCCCCTCCTCCAGCCGTCCCTGGATGAGCATGGCCGTCTCGTGCAGCCGGGCGGTGCCGTTGCGCACGTCCGCCAGGGCCTTGTCCACCTCGTCCGGTCCGGCGTCGAGCAGGTCGAGCTGCGCGGACACCAGTTGGGCCAGGCGGGCGCGGAAGGCCTCGCGCAGCCGGTCCAGGAGGCCCGCGGGTGTCTCCGGCACGACCACGAAACGGGCGAGGGCGCTGCTCAGGAAGGCGATGCCGATCGCGCCGTACAACCGGGGGAGTCCCGACACGTCGGCGTCGACGAACAGCGCCATGAAGTAGATCTGGAATCCGACCAGACCGAGCGCCGTCCCCCGGTCGCCGAACCGGCGGGCGTAGACGGCGCAGAAGATGAGGGCGACGAAGAAGAGGTCACCGGCAAGGACGCGGGAGTCGAGGAGCGCGGCCAGGGTCGCCGAGGCGAACGCCACCGGCAGAGCGAGCGCCAGGGTCACGGCCTGCCGGGCGCGCTGCTTCTCCCGGATGGCGAAGGTGGCGACCATCGCGGCGATGGCTCCCGCCACCAGATGCGAGACATCGGCCCGCAGCAGCGAGAGCACGGCCAGCGTGAGGGAGATGGCGGTCACGGTCCGCAGTCCCGCGGTCAGTCGCAGGAATCCCGGATCGGACGCCGCGAGGGCGTCCCGCATCCGTGCCCGGACCGATCGTCCCGCTTCCTTCACGCCGCCGTACTCACTCCCGCTTCACGTCATGATCCGTGTCTCAGCATGGCACGGTACGGTCCGGCGTGATCAACCGGCCTCGCGCCGGCGATGAGGGTCACGTCTGCTTCGACCGGATCTCCTCGACGTGAGCCCGCACCTGGTCCGGTGTCAGGTACGAGTCGGTGTACTCGAAGTCCCGCAGTTTGGCGGGCTTGCGGGCCTGGAAACCGGTCCGGACGAAATCGTCCCCGGCGATCGCGTTGAGCATCCAGTTCGTCAGGACCCGGGTCTTGGCGACGCCGGTGCGCAGCGCCGCCCAGTGGTAGCCGCGGGCCACGGCCTGGGCGGGCAGGCCGCGCAGTTCGATGCCGAGGGGCTTGGACACGGCGTCCTTGCCGCCGAGGTCGACGACCAGGCCGAGGTCCTTGTGGACGTACGGCTCCAACGGCCGGCCGCGCAGCGCCGCGATGACGTTGTCGGCGACGTGCCTGCCCTGGCGCATCGCGTGCTGCGCGGTCGGCGGGCAGATCGCGCCCTCCTGGTCCTTGGCCTTGTCGGGCACCGCGGCGGCGTCGCCGAGCGCGAACACACCGTCGTGGCCCGGCAGGTTCATCTCGGCGCTGACCGCGAGGCGTCCCTTGACGGTCTCGGCGCCGAGGGTGGCGATGAGCGGGCTCGCGACGACCCCGGCGGTCCAGATCAGGGTGTGGGTGGGGACCACCCGCCCGTCGGTGAAGGTGACCTCCTCGGGGCCGGCCTTCGCGATGGAGACCCCGAGGGAGATCTCGATGCCGCGCCTGCGCAGGATCTCCTGTGCGCTGCGGCCGAGCTTGTCGCCCAGTTCGGGCATCAGCTTGGGGGCGATGTCGATCAGGTGCCACTTGATCAGACGCGGGTCCAGCCGGGGGTAGCGTTTCACCGCGGCATGGGTGAGGCGCTGCAGGCACGCGGCCGTCTCGGTGCCCGCGTAGCCGCCGCCGACCACCACGAACTGCAGCCGCGCGGCCCGCTCCGCCTCGTTCTCGCTGGCGTCGGCGAGGTCGAGCTGCGAGATGACGTGGTCGCGGATGTACGCGGCCTCGGCCAGCGTCTTCATGCCGAACGCGTGGTCGGTGAGCCCCGGGATGTCGAAGGTGCGGGTGATGCTGCCGGGGGCCAGCACGATGTAGTCGTAGGGTTCGTCGATGATCTCGTCGGTGATGGTGCGGATGACGCAGACCTTCGCTTTGAGGTCCACGCCGATGGCGCCGCCCGGAATGATGCGGGTGCGGTACTTCCTGCTGCGGCGCAGGGAGACGGCGATCGACTGCGGCGTCAGCACGCCGGAGGCCACCTGGGGCAGCAGCGGAAGGTAGAGCTGGTAGGCGAACGGCGTCACCAGCGTGACGTCGGCCTCGTCGGGGGCGAGTTTGCGTTCCAGACGTCGAACGCAGTCCACTCCGGCGAAGCCTGCGCCAACCACCAGGATCCTGGGTCGTGTCACGGTGTTCATCCCTTTCTGCGGCTCCAGGCGGTCTGCCTCGGACGACATTCGCCTGCCCGTGGATCGCTGCTTCGCACCTCATCGATCCCACCGCGCGTCCGGCCGTCCCGCCAGTGGCGTGCGGCAGGCAGACGAATCCGTCGACCACCACCATGCCCGCCCCGCGGCCGAAACGCACCGGGTCAGTTGCGATCTTTGGCCGTCGGCCAGGCCCTAGAGTGCCGGACATGGGGGAAACAGAGCCCGCTTCGGGATTCCGTACACAGAACATCGCCGCCGACCGGGTGCCGCAGCTGGTGGCCGCCCTGGACGCCCAGGAAGCCAACGTGGGCGTCCGGCGGCTGCGCGCCTGGGCGCACGAGGCGCTGGCCGTCCGTCCCGGCGACCGGGCGCTCGACATCGGCTGCGGGACGGGCTCGGAGACGCGGGCGCTCGCCGCCTCGGCCGGCCCGGACGGCGCGGCGCTCGGCATCGAGCCCAACCCGGGACTGCGCGCGGTGGCCGAGGAACGCGCCGCCCGGGACGGCAGCCCGGCCCGTTTCGCGGACGGCGACGCGTTCGCCCTGCCCGCTCCCGACGCGTCCGTGGACGTCGTCTGGTGCGAACGGGTGTTGCAGCACCTGTCGGAGCCGGACCGGGCGGTCGCCGAGATGCGACGGGTACTGCGCCCGGGCGGCCGCATCGCGCTCCTCGACACCGACTGGGCCACCGCGATCCTGCATCCGGGGGAACCGGAGATCATGGCGGCGCTCTTCTCCGGCACGCTCACCGGCGCGGCGAATCCCCACTCCGGACGGCGGCTCGTGGGCCAGCTGAGCGCGGCCGGGCTGGTGATCGACGACCGGGGCGCGCAGGCGCTGCTCCAGGACCACCGGTCGGTGACCTGGCCCCTGGTGCGCATGCTGGGGGAGTCGGCCGTGCGCCGCGGGCTGCTGACCGAGGCCCAGCGCGACCGCGCCTACGACGACCTGGCCGAGGCGGCCGGACGGGGGGCGCTGCACATGTCCGTGACGATGTTCGGGGTCGTCGCCCACCTCCCGCGCTGACGCGGGCGCACCGACCGGCGGGCACGCGTGGAAGCGGTGCGCGGGCCGGCCGGTCAGAACGCCGCGACGCCGGCCGGGGTCCGCGTCAACTCGGCGGCGCTGCTGTGGATGTGACACAGCAGCAGGCACACGTCGTCGTCGCGCTCGGAGTCGCTCAGCAGCGGGTACAGGAGCCGGTCCGCCGAGCCGTCGAGATCCTCGTCCAGTTCCGCGGAGCGGAACGACCCGAGCGCCCCCGCCAGCCGCTCGATGCCCGGGTCTATGCCCTGCGCGCGCCGCTCGACCAGCCCGTCCGTGTACAGCGCCAGCGTCGAGCCCGGTGACAGCCGCACCGTGTGGTCGTCGATCTCCTGCTGGAGGGGGATGCCCAGCATCGCCCCGGGCTTGGCGTCCAGCGTGCGCACCTGTCCGTCCGGGGTACGCAGCACCGGCGGAGGATGCCCGGCCGCCGCCCAGGTCAGGGTGGGGTCCTCGGGGTGGAAGCGGGCGATGACGGCGGTGGCGTACAGATCGGGCTGCAGATGGTGCAGGAACACGTGCAGCCGGGTGAGCAGCTGGCCGGGGCTGCCGCCGTCGACCGCGTAGGCGCGCAGAGCGGTGCGCAGTTGGCTCATCATCACGGCCGCGTGCAGACCGTGCCCGGTGACGTCGCCGATGACGGTGATCAGGCTGCCGTCGGGCTGCCGGAAGGCGTCGTACCAGTCGCCGCCGATGTTGAGCCCGTGGGTGGCCGGCAGATAGCGGGCGGCCAGGTGCAGGCCGGGCGTGGTGGGCAGGTCCGTGAGGAGGGCGCGCTGCAGCGTCTCGGCGATGTCGCGGTTGTGCTCGAACCGGCGGGCGTTGTCGATCGCGATGCTGGCCCGCCGGGTGAGTTCGATCAGCATGACGGCGTCGTCCGGGTCCCAGCTCTCGCCGGGCGGTGACAGCGTCAGCACACCCAGCGGTGTGCGGCGGGTCGGCAGCGGTACGCACAGCAGGGGGCGGGCGGGATCCAGTGCCGACGGAGGGCGGTCGTCCACGCCGGGCAGGCCGCCGGGACGGTCGGCCGCGTACTGCGGACGCCCGGTGCGGGCCGCGCGCACGGCGGCGGCCGGGTGGGCGGAGGGACGATGTCTGTCGTCTCCGTCGAACAGCCACACGTCGACGCTGCCGGCATACTCGGGCACCAGCAGGTCCGGGAGCAGACGCACGATCTCGTCCTGGTTGAGCGAGCTCGTCAGCGCGGCGCTCGCGTCCGCCAGGAACGTCAGCCGACGACGGGCGCTCTCCGCCTCCTCGCGGGCGGTGTGCTCGGCGGCGAAGGCCTCCCGCTGGGCCCGCCAGGCCGCGTCCAGGTCGGCGTGCAGGGCCAGCACACCCTGGTTCGTCTGGTGCAGCTCCTCCCGGTGGAAGGCGACCAGTTCCTGCTGTGCGGCGAGTTCCTCCAGCACCTCGGCCGTGTCCTCGTCGGCGCCCAGCAGCGCCTCCGCCAGGACCTCCGGGTCCTCGGCCACGACGTCGCCGGCCGCCGTGGCCGGGGCTTCGGGGCAGCCGACGGTCGTCCGCCACGGCGGTACGGTGTCGGCGCCCGCGTCGGCCGCGGGGGTCACCACGGCGTGCAGGAGACCTTCCCCCGCGGCTGCCGCGGTGATCTCGAGGGTGAGCAGCCAGGTGCCGCCCTTGGTGAGGCACTGCCGCAGGTGCGCGCTGAGCGCGGTGGTCAGGCGGGTGCGCTCGAGGGCGGGCACGCCGTACGCGGCGGCTAGGCGGGCGGTGGCGATCCGGGCCCGTGCCGCGTCGGTGACGCCGCTGATCTGCCAGGTGCGTGTCATGGGCGGTCCGCCGCGGTCGGGGCCAGCACGGCCACGGCGGTGTCGTCCCGCACAGGGCCGGCCGGGCTGCTGGTGTCGCGGACCGTGACGGCGGCGATCACGGCCGGGTCGGCGGACAGCAGACAGGGGTCGGACGGTGGCGTCCAGCGGCTGGGGAGGCCGTCGCTGTGCAGGATCAGCAGCCGGTCCCCGGCCCAGCGGGCCTGTTCCTCACGCAGGGTCGTGGGGCGGTGGACGCCGACTATGCCGGGCCGGGACAGGAGGGAACGCCAGGTGCCGTCCTCGCGCAGCCGGGCCCCTATGTTCCCGACGCCGGCGAACCGCAGCACACCCGTACTCAGCTCGACCTGGGCCAGCGCGACAGCCGCCCCCCTGGTGCCGCGCAGCGCCGTGTCCAGGTTCCGCAGGGCCTCGGCGGGCGTGAGGTGGGCCGAGCGGCGCAGTGCCTCGGCGGCGGCCGTCGACGCCCGGGCGACCTCGGGTCCGTGTCCGAGCCCGTCGGCGAGCATCAGGGTCAGGCGGTCGTCCGCCCGCACCCAGGCCCAGGCGTCACCCGAGTAATCCGCGCCGGCGTAGGGGATGTTGACCCCTCCGGCCCGTAGCGGGCCGGCCGGTGGCCGGGAGCCGTCGCGGCCGGTGCCGCCGATGCGGGCCAGCGCCACCGTCCCGCGGCCGGGGGCGCTGTGCAGCTCGAAGTCGTCGGCGACCCGGCGGCACGTGCCCAGGCCGGCGCCGAGGGAACGCGCCGTCGTGAATCCGTCGCGCAGCGCGCCGGCGACGTCGGCCATGCCCCGGCCGTGGTCGATCGCGGCGATCTGCACGCACGGACCGGCGCCCGGGCCGTCCACGGGCACCGGTGGGGCCACGGCGTCGACGAGGAGGTGGCCGCCGCCGGCGTGCTTGAGCAGATTGGTGGCCAGTTCGGTCGCCACCAGGCCTGCCGCCGTGCGGCGTTCGTCGCCGAGCCCGGCGAGACCGGCGGCGGCCTCCGCGGCCACCCTGGCGTCACGCACCCGGGTCGAGTCGTGGACGGGGACGTCCCATACGCGCGGCATCAGCGCTCCTCGCGGGGCGACGGCGGCACGGCCGTCCAGGAGGTCACCGTGACGGTCGTACCGGATCCGGGGGCGCTGTCGATCGTGAACTCGTGCACCAGTCTCCGCGCGCCGCCCAGGCCGAGCCCGAGGCCGCCGCCGGAGGTGTAGCCGTCGCTGAGTGCCCGGTCCAGGTCGGTGATGCCCGGTCCCTCGTCGGTGAAGGCCAGGCGCAGCCCCTGGGCGCGCCCGTTGTGCGCCTGTGACGCCTCCATCAGGCCGCCGCCGCCGTGCACCAGCGTGTTGCGGGCCAGTTCGCTGGCCGCGGTGACCAGCTTCGTCTGTTCCACCAGGCCGAAGCCGAGCCGGGCGGCCGCCTGGCGCACGTGCTGGCGCACCCACACGAGATCCATGTCCGAGCGGATCGGCAGGCAGGCCTCGACGCCCGCGGAGGTGTGCATCACGGACTCTCCTGGCGATTGCCGCCTGAACGAGGCGTCGGGGCGGGCCGGGTGAGGAGGTCCATGGCCGCCTCGGTGTTGAGGGCGGTGCGCAGGCCGGGGAGCGTCAGCCCCAGCTCCACCAGGGTGATGGCGACGGCGGGACGCATGCCGGCCACCACCGTCTGCGCGGCCAGCAGCGAGGCCTGCGCCGCGATCTCGGCCAGCACCCGGCCGAGGAAGGAGTCGACGATCTCGACACCGGAGATGTCGATGACCACGCCGGTGACCCGGCTGGCGGCGATGGTCTCGCTCAGGTCCTGCTGGAGTCGCTGCGCGGTGTTGTCGTACAGATCCCCCTGGAGGGTGACCAGGAGGACGTCGCCGAGTCTGAGGACCGGCACCGGCCCCGCGGCGGGGAGGGAGGAGTGGTCGTTCACCGTGGTCCCGCACCGCCGGGCGCCGCGCTGACGATGTTCGCGCCCAGCTGGTGCAGTGCGTACGCCAGGGCGTCGGCCAGGCTCGCGCGGGTCACCACCGTGCCCAGGTCCAGGCCGAGATGGACGATGGTCTGCGCGATGGCCGGTCGGATGCCGGAGACGACGCACTCCGCGCCCATCAGACGCGCGGCCGCGACGGTCTTCATCAGGTGCTGGGCCACCAGCGAGTCGACCGTCGGCACTCCGGTGATGTCGAGGATGGCGAAGCGGGCGTGCTGGTCGACGACGGCCTCCAGGAGCGTCTCCATCACGACCTGGCTGCGCGCGCTGTCCAGCGTCCCGATCAGTGGAACGGCCACGATGCCGTCCCACAGCTTGATGACCGGCGTGGCGACCTCCAGCAGTTGCACCTGCTGCCGCTCGATGAGGGCGTGTCCCTCGCTCAGCGCGGTGTCCAGGACCACCAGCCGCAGGGTGCCCAGCAGCACGGTGAGAGCCGTCGCGCACTCTCTGACCTCGTCGGCCGAGGCGTGGGGCAGGTCGGCGATCAGCAGGTTCAGCGCCGGGGGGCGCAGGGCGTCCACGTCGTTGGAGACCTGGGCGGTGGTGAAGCCGGCCCGGGAGCGTGCCGCGCCCATCCGCGCCAACTGCTCGCGTACGACGGTGAATCCGGCGGCGTCCGGATCCTGCACCGGGCCCTCCTCGGCCACGTGGGCCAAGGCGTCGACGACGACCTTGCCCGCCTCGACGGCCTCGTCACGCGAGACGGTGAACACCGAGCGGAACAGGGGTTCGTCGGCCCACCGCTGGGCGATCTGCTCACGGCGGCGGCGCAGAAAGGCCCCGACCTCCTTGGTCGGCGCCCCCTGCTGTCCCGCGGATGCGTGCTCCGGCATCTGCTCCACTCCTCGTTCACGTCGTGTCGCACCGAGCCCGCTTCAGCAACGAGACGACGGTGAAACTCTTGCCGGATGACAACTCTAACCGTGGCCCGACCTCGTACGACACCGTCCCGCGCAATTGACACGGTCGGGTGGGAGCCGGTCGGTGTGGCCGTCACGGGCGGTCGAATCGGGAACCACCGT
Organism: Streptomyces sp. NBC_00289; assembly: GCF_041435115.1. NCBI lineage: Bacteria > Bacillati > Actinomycetota > Actinomycetes > Kitasatosporales > Streptomycetaceae > Streptomyces > Streptomyces sp. NBC_00289. The sequence goes on from NZ_CP108046.1 coordinate 9,068,537, forward strand.
TCGAGGCGCTAGGCGTCGGACGACGCCGGTTGCTTGCCGAACCAGTCGAGGCAGACCACCAGCGCGTCGTCGTCCGGCTCGGGTCCGCCGCGACCGCCGCCCAGTTCGCGCAGTACGGCGGCGGGGGTGTCGGCCGCAGGCAGCAGACTGGTCGAGGTGACGGCCCGGGCCAGGGCGCGCTCACCCCGCTGTTCACCACCCTCCGGCGCGGCGGCCGCGTACACCCCGTCACTGACGAAGACGAGGCGGTCGCCGGGTTCCAGACGGAAGTCCTGGGCGACGTAGTCGGTTTCCTCGAACATGCCCAGCGGCAGCTGCGCCTCGAAGTCGACCGTCGCCACCGTACGGTCGCGCAGGCGCAGCATCCGCGGGGAGCCCGCGTCGACCACCTGCATGCGGCCGGTGGGCAGGTCGACGTCCACCAGCAGGGCGGAGAGATACGCCTCGCCCCCGTACCGGGCGTGGATCGCCTGGTCGGCGAGCGCCGCCTGGTCCGCGAGGGGGATGTCGGCCCGCCGCGCGTTGCGCAGCGCGCTGACGCCGAGATTGGTCAGCAGTGACGCCTCGACGTCCTCACCCATGCCGTTGGCCAGGTACAGCGTCAGCCGGTCGGTGGAGGCGGACCAGTCGAAGGTGTCGCCGAAGATCGCGTAGGCCGGTTCCAGCTGCGCGCCCACGGCGTACTCGGGCCGCGCGGAGGACCGGGCCCGGAGCAACTGCCACTGCATCTCGGCCGCGAGGGTCAGCCGGTCCGCTCGGCGGGCCCGCTGGTACAGATCGGTGTCGCGTTCGGCGACCACCACCTCGTGCCCCAGCGCCTGCGCCACCTCCGCCAGTTCCACCAGCTCCGCCTGGGCCGGCGCGGCTGTGGGAAGCGTCACGGACAGCACACCCAGCCGGTCACCGCGCACGGTGACCGGCAGATGGACCCGCGCCCGTCCGCCGTCGAGTTCCTCGACGAACGGCTCCTGCGATCCGAAGGCGCGGCCGGCCGCGCTCCGGTGCACGGGAAGCGCCTCCACGGGTACGGCGGGGGAGTCGGCCACGGGCCGCAGCACGGTCAGCCCGTAGTCGGCCATACGGAATTCCACGGCCTCGGCCGCGTACTGACTGCACAGCACTTCCCGGACCGCCGTCGGCAGCTGGTCCGGGGCCGCGGAGCGCAGGGCGCGCTCCGCGGCGACGAGTCTCTTCATGATCTCCCTCACATCCGATCCGTGCGATGCGGTGACGTGGCTGCCGCGCCGCCGGTCCCGGCGAGCTGACAGCTTTCGGTAAGCCTGCGAGAGTGTCTCCGTGACGTCTTCCACTCCGCGCCCCCGTCCTCCCGAGGTGGCGCGTGTCACGTCACAGGCGGCAGAACTGCTCGAGGTGCTGTGGGGCCGTGCCTCGACGGCGCCGGTCTCGCCCTCCCAGCTGCGTGTCCTGTTCATCCTGGAACACAACGAGGGCATCAACCTGCGCACGCTCGCCGACGCGCTGGGCTCCACGCCGCCGTCGACGAGCCGGCTGTGCGACCGGCTGCAGGCCGTGGGCTTCGTCGAGCGCAGGGCCGCCGCCAGCCGCCGGGAACTGCAGCTGCACCTGAGCCGCCGTGGCGAGAGCTTCCTGGTGGGGCTCCGCTCCCGGCGCGAGACCGCTCTGCAGTCGGTGCTGGAGCAGATGCCGGCCGCGCAGCGCTCGGCGCTGCTGCGCGGCCTCGAGGGCTTCTGTGCCACGGCCGCCGCGCAGATCCACGACGACGACACGTTCGACGCCCGGACGGCCTGAGCCCCGGCGGGTGCCGGGGCGGCGCGGAGTCCCCTTCCGCGGAGTCCCTCTCCGTGGGCATGGCGGGGTCAGACCCCCTGCCCTTCGGGTGTCTCCTGCATCCGGTCGACCAGCGCGAGTGCCTCCTCGACACTGTCCGACACCGGGACCGTGATGCTGACACCCGTGAGGTCGAGTATCCGGCGCACGGCGGGCGGGGGCGCGATGATGTGCACGCTGCCCGGGAGGCCGCGCGCCTCCTGGTAGACCCGCAGAACGATGTTCATGCCGGACGAGTCCATGAAGGGCACGCCGGACAGGTCGAGCAGGAAGTGCCGCCGGCCGTGGTGCAGCTGGTTGGCGAGGTGGTGCTGGAACTCCGTCGCCGTGTCGACGTCCAAGTAGCCCTCGACCGTGACCTGGGCCACGTCCTCCCGGGGCAGGGTGACCTCGACGGACAGAGGGTTCTGGGCAATGGACACGAGTACCTCCACAAATGCTGACGGCCAGGGCTGGTTACCCCTGTGGGCGACTTCGATGCACACAGGTTCCGGCGGTGATCCGTGATCAAACTCTCCACGCTCTCAACGGTTCCCGCCGGCGGCGGGCCGGGGGCGGCCCCACCCCCGGGACCGCGCGGCGTACCGCGGCTGTCCGTCTCATGTCGTCCCCTCCCTTCACCTGCCGGCCGGTGTCTTTCACCGCGCACCCGCGTTTACCCCCGAATCGGCACAGCATGCGTGGCCCGTCCGCCTCCAGGCCGTTCGCCCTGTCGGTGCGCGTGTGACACGGTGGGTGAAGCCCAACCGGCCCGGCACCGGCCACCAAGCCCCACAGAGAGGGGGCCACAACGATGGGCGCTCACGTCCTTCTGTGTCCGGACGGCACCGCGGCGACACTGACGGTCGACACCGACATCGACGACCAGACCCGGCCGGACCTCGAGTCCGCGGCCGACGCGCTGCCGGCCACCGTCCGTGAACTCACCCTCGACCTCGGTCCCGTGGTGTTCGTGGACAGCGCGGTCCTGCATCTCATCGGCAGCATGCAGCGGTCCGTCGAACGCAACGGCGGGCGGCTGCGGATCGCCGGCCTCGCCCCGCAGCCCCTCAGGCTGCTGCGACTCGCCTCCGCCCTGTGGCCGGAGGCCCGCTGGGACGACTACCTGCGAGCCTGCTGAGCCGCCGGCGCCGGACTCCTCTCGGGGTCCGGACGCCGGTCCGGCCCGGCACTTTCCGCTGGGCCTTGTCGTCACCTTCCCGTCTGCCTCGCCCTCCGGGCGACGACGGGAAGGTGACGACAGGACCTATGAGACCCGGATGCCCACGATGCACGTGTCGTCGTCCGTGTCCGACCTGCTGTAGGTGAGCAGCCGGTCCAACTGCAGATCCAGCGTCCTCGGGGCACTGCGCGCGGTGGCCAGCAGATGGGTCAGCGACTCCTCCACGGAGCGGTCCCGGCGCTCGATCAGCCCGTCGGTGTACATCAGCAGCGTGTCCTCCGGGGCCAGTTGAACCTCGTCCTCCTCGTACACCGCTTCCGGTACGGCACCCAGCAGCATCCCCCTGACCAGTGGCAGCGGCGCGGCCTCCGCGCCGCGCACCAGGACGGGCGGGAGATGACCGGCCCGGGCCCAGCGCAGGGTGCGCCGGTCGGGGTCGTACAGACCGCAGGCCGCCGTGGCGGTGACCGCCCCCGTCAGATGGTGGGCCACGATGTTCAGCCACGACAGCAGCTGTCCGGGCCCGGCGCCGGTCACCGCCAGCCCGCGCAGGGCGTTGCGGAGCACCACCATGCTGGTCGCCGCCTCTATGCCGTGACCGGCCACGTCACCGACGCACAGCAGCACGTTCCGGGACGGCAGCACCACGGCGTCGTACCAGTCGCCGCCCACCAGCTGCTCCGTCTCGGCCGGCCGGTAGCGGACGGCCACCTGGAGACTGGGCACCCGCAACGGAGCCTGGGTCGGCGGCATGATGGCGTGCTGCAGCTGGAGCGTGAGCCGGTTGCGTTCGGCCGACTGCTGCTCGCTGTGCGCGAGTTGGTCGCGGGTGGCGGCGAGGGCGACCTCGGTCCAGTGCTGGGACGAGATGTCCTGATAGGCGCCCCGGATCACGAACAACCGGTCGTTGGTGTCGAGGACCGGTTCGGCGACCACGCGGATGTGCCGGGTCACCCCGTCGGGACGCTGCAACCGGAACGCCGCGGAGGACGGCCGCCGGTGGTGCAGCAGGGTGCGCAGGAATCGGCGGATGGCGACGGCGTCGTCCGGATGGGCGTGCGCCGGCAACTCCTCCAGCGGCACCGGGGTGCTCGACGGCGAGCGGCCGTACAGGTCGAAGAGCTGACCGTTCCAGGTGATCTCGTTGGTCAGCAGGTTCTCCTCGAAACCGCCGATCCGCCCCAGGCGCTGGGCGTGCTGCAGCAGGCTGGCGAGCCGGGCCGTCTCGTCCTCGATGCGCCACAGCAGCAGGACACTCGAACCGTGCCTGCTGATGCTGATGTCCGCGATCGACGACAGCGGCACCTGGTCGACGAGGGCGGTGAGGTTCATCCGACGGCCCCTGAACGGCTCACCCGTGGCATACACCCGCTCGACGCGCTGGAAGAGCTCGCTCTCCCCGGCGGCCATCGGGTAGGCCTCGAGGAGCAGGGCGCCGTTGACGACGGCACGGGGCCGGCCGGCCGGATCGAGGAAGCGGTTGTTCACGTGCTGGATACGGAAGTCCACGAGGTTCCCGAAGCCGTCGACGTGCGGCACCAGGACCAGGGCGGGGTCGTGCAGTCCGTCGGCCAGGTCCATCAGCTCCGCCGCGTCCGGCAGGATCCGCGGCTCGGGTGCGGACTCACTGCGCAGCGTGGACGTCTCCAGCGTGTGCGCGCACAGTTCGGCGAGCGCCTCCACCTGGCGGACCACCTGAGGTGGTTGCGGGTCCAGCGGCGCCGCCCAGACGATCTCCAGAACCCCGTGGATGCGCCCGCCGGTACCGGCGGGCAGGGCGACACGTCCGCCGTCCGGATTGCGTTGCCGGCCGATGCTGGGCAGGCCGGTCGCGGCGAGCGAGGTGATCCACTGCCCGGAGCGCTCGCTGAGGCCACGACGCGCCACCGTCGCCACGTCCGGCGGGACGTAGCGCCAGCGCTCCGCCTCGGCCGGTGAGAAGCCGGCACTGCCCGCCAGGCTGAGGGAGCCGTCGGGGCCCGCCGACCAGATGGCCACGGCCACCGCACCGAGCGGCCGCAGCGCATGCTCCAGGAGGGAATCGGCGACGGCCTGGGTGTCGTCCGCCGCCAGCGCGCCGCTCTCCGCGGCCCGCAGCCGTACGGCCGCGGACTCGTCCACCGGTTCGCCGTCGCCCTCGGCGGCGGCGAGGAACGCGTCGGTCACCTCGGACATCCGGTCCCGGGCGGCCTGGTTGATGACCTCGACCGCGAACTCCAGCGGTGTCACCTTGGCCTGCTCGGTCAGCTCGGCCAGCTGCCGCGCGGCCTGGGTCGGGCCGCACTGCAGCCGCTCGACCAGGATGCCCTTGGCGAGTTCGATCAGGGCCCGCCCCTCGGCCTCCGCCTGGGCCGCCCGCACTTCGCGGCGCAGCCGGTCCACGGTGGCCGCCAGTCTGCCCACGGAGGAACCCGGGGCCGCCGGCTCGCCGGCCTTCCCGTCGGTGCCGTCGGACGGGGCGGGGGCGGTGCCGGCGTCGGCGTGCCCCTCACCGGCCTGGGGACCGTCGACGGACCCGGACCGTGCCTCACCGTCGACGGACCCGGACCCGGACCCGGACCCGGACCCGGACCCGGACCCGGACCCGGGCCCGCCGTCGACGGTTTCGCTCGGATGCTCGGAGTTGCTCACAGTGCGAAGGCTCCTCGGCTGGAAAACCCTGGGGCGCGGACGGGCGGACACCCGCCCGGCCCTGTCGTGTGCGGGGCGGGGACCGGCATTCTCATGCGGGCAGCCAGCGCTGGACGCAGGCGATCAGGTCCTGGGTGTCGACGGGCTTGGTGACGTAGTCGCTGGCACCCGAGGCGAGGGACTTCTCCCGGTCGCCGGGCATCGCCTTCGCGGTCACGGCGATGATGGGCAGGTCGGCGTACGGCGCCATCTTGCGGATCTCGGCCGTGGCCGTGTACCCGTCCATCTCCGGCATCATCACGTCCATCAGCACCAGCGCGATGTCCGGATGGTTGACGAGGGTCTCGATGCCCTTGCGGCCGTTGTCCGCGTGCAGCACCCGGAAGCCCTGGAGTTCGAGGATCCCGCTCAGCGCGAAGAGGTTGCGTGCGTCGTCGTCGACGACCAGCACCGTACGGCCGGCCCAGTCCGCCGGGGGCTGCTGCGACTGCTGCCGCGGCTCCTCGGGCCGGACCAGGGTCAGCACGTCTCCCGGTTCCTCGGCCGAGAGATGCAGGGCGATGCGCTCCCGCAGTTCGTCGAGGCTGGAGAGGAACTCCAGCGACCCGCCCTCGGAACCGGACTTCAGCGACTCCTCCAGGGCCAGGTCCGCCCGATGGCCGCTGTGCACCAGCACCGGGACGCTCGCCAGCGCCGAGTCGCCCTGCACGGCCCGCAGGAAGCGCGACGCCTCGCCGTCCGGCATGCCCAGTTCGAGTACGACGCAGTGGCAGGGCTCCGCGGCCAGGGCGCCCGCGGCCTCGTTGGCGCCGACGGCGGTGATGATGTCGACCGCCGCACCCGTGCCCCGGTCGGCCCGGCCGTGCGTCACGTCGGTGACCACGCTCTCGGCGACGAGGGTCAGCAGACCCCGGGGGCGCTCCTCCACGACGAGCAGTCGGCGCGGACGCCGTCCCGGGGAGGACAGCACCGTGCCGATCAGGGGCTCCGGAGCGGTCTCACCACCGGCGGGCAGGGCGGCGGGCCCGCCGTCGAGCGCTCGCCCGCCCCTGAGCACGTCCTCGAAGTCGGGGCGGGCCACCGGCAGGAAGAGCGTGAACGTGCTGCCCTGGCCGGGCGTGCTGTCCACCGTGACGGCGCCGCCGAGCAGATGGGCGATCTCCCGGGTGATGGAGAGGCCGAGTCCGGTGCCGCCGTACTTGCGGCTCGTCGTGCCGTCCGCCTGCTGGAAAGCGCCGAAGATCGTCTCCAACTGCTGTTCCGGGATACCGATTCCGGTGTCCTGCACCCGGAAGGCCACGATGGTGCCGCCGCGGAGTACACCGCTGGGGACCTCTTCGTCGGCCGCGGGTTCCACCCGCAGTTCCACGCTGCCCTGCTCGGTGAACTTGACCGCGTTGGACAGCAGGTTGCGCAGCACCTGGCGCAGACGGGAGTCGTCGGTCAGCAGGTCCGCCGGCGCGCCGGGCGCCGTGGCCACCGTGAACTCGAGGCTCTTCTGGGTCGTCATCGGCCGGAAGGTGGCCTCGACGTACTCGATGAGCTGCCGCAGCGGGACCCGCTCCGGCGAGACGTCCATCTTCCCCGCCTCCACCTTCGACAGGTCGAGGATGTCGTTGATCAGCTGGAGCAGGTCCGAGCCGGCCGAGTGGATGATGCCCGCGTACTCGACCTGCTTGGGGCTGAGGTTGCGCGAGGGGTTCTGGGCGAGCAGCTGAGCGAGGATGAGCAGGCTGTTGAGCGGCGTACGCAGCTCGTGACTCATGTTGGCGAGGAACTCCGACTTGTACTTCGAGGCCAGCGACAACTGCTGGGCGCGGGCCTCCAGTTCCTGACGCGCCTGCTCGATCTGCAGGTTCTTCGCCTCGATGTCCCGGTTCTGCGCCACCAGCAGCGAGGCCTTCTCCTCGAGTTCGGCGTTGGAGTGCTGCAACTCCTCCTGCTGCGTCTGCAACTCCGCCGAACGGGCCTGGAGTTCCGCGGTCAGGCGCTGCGACTCGTCCAGCAGCTCGTCGGTCCTGGCGTTGGCCACGATCGTGTTCACGTTGACGCCGATGGTCTCCATCAGCTGCTCCAGGAAGTCCTGGTGCGTCTGGGTGAAGGCGGTCACCGAGGCCAGCTCGATGACGCCGAGGACCTGGCCCTCGACCACGATGGGCAGCAGCACGAGAGCGGTCGGCACCACGTGACCGAGGCCCGAGGAGATGATCACGTAGTCGGCCGGCAGTTCGTCCACGGTGATGGTGCGGCGGCTGCGCGCGGCCTGGCCGACCAGCGTGCGCCCGAAGGGGATGCGGGTGGGCCGGGCGTCGTCGTCGGGATAGCCGTAGGAGCCGACCAGCCGCAGCTCGGGGCCGCGGTCGCCGTCCTCGGCCAGGTAGAAGGCGCCGTACTGGGCCGACACCAGGGGAACGAGCTCGTCCATGATCAGTTCGGCGACCACGGGCAGGTCACGGTGTCCCTGCATCAGACCGGAGATGCGGGCGAGGTTGGTCTTGAGCCAGTCCTGCTCCTGGTTGGCCCGGGTGGTCTCGCGCAGCGACCCGACCATGGAGTTGATGTTGTCCTTGAGTTCCGCGACCTCGCCGGACGCCTCCACGGTGATCGAGCGGGTCAGGTCGCCCTCGGCGACGGCGCTGGCCACCTCGGCGATCGCGCGCACCTGACGGGTCAGGTTGCCCGCGAGTTCGTTGACGTTCTCGGTGAGGCGCTTCCACGTGCCGGACACGCCCTCGACCTCGGCCTGTCCGCCGAGGCGTCCCTCCGTGCCGACCTCGCGGGCGACGCGGGTGACCTCGTCGGCGAAGGCGGAGAGCTGGTCGACCATCGTGTTGATCGTCGTCTTCAGTTCGAGGATCTCGCCGCGTGCGTCGACGTCGATCTTCTTCGACAGGTCGCCCTTGGCCACCGCGGTCGTCACCAGCGCGATGTTGCGCACCTGGCCGGTGAGGTTGTTCGCCATGGAGTTGACGTTGTCGGTGAGGTCCTTCCAGGTGCCCGCCACGTTCGGCACGTGCGCCTGTCCGCCGAGGCGTCCTTCGGTGCCGACCTCGCGGGCGACGCGGGTGACCTCGTCGGCGAACGCGGAGAGCGTGTCGACCATGGTGTTGATGACGTCCGCCAGGGCCGCGACCTCACCCTTGGCCTCGACCGTGATCTTCTGCGAGAGGTCGCCGCGGGCCACGGCGGTGGCGACCTGGGCGATAGAGCGGACCTGGCCGGTCAGGTTGGACGCCATCACGTTGACGTTGTCCGTGAGGTCCTTCCAGGTGCCCGACACGCCCCGGACCTGGGCCTGTCCGCCGAGGTTTCCGGCGGTGCCGACCTCGCGGGCGACGCGGGTGACCTCGTCGGCGAACGCGGAGAGCTGGTCGACCATGGTGTTGAGGGTGTTCTTGAGCTCGAGGATCTCGCCGCGCGCGTCCACGGTGATCTTCTGGGAGAGGTCGCCCTTCGCGACCGCGGTCGCCACCTGGGCGACGTTGCGGACCTGCGAGGTGAGGTTGCCCGCCATGAAGTTCACCGAATCGGTGAGGTCCCGCCAGGTGCCCTTGACGCCCTTGACGTCCGCCTGTCCGCCGAGGCGACCCTCGGTGCCGACCTCGCGGGCCACGCGGGTCACCTCGTCGGCGAAGCCCGACAACTGGTCGACCATGATGTTGATGGTGTTCTTCAGCGCGAGGATCTCGCCGCGCGCGTCCACGGTGATCTTCTGGGAGAGGTCGCCCTGGGCCACCGCGGTGGTGACCTGGGCGACGTTGCGGACCTGCGCGGTGAGGTTGCCGGCCATCAGGTTGACGGAGTCGGTCAGATCGCGCCAGACGCCGGCCACACCGGGCACCTGGGCCTGTCCGCCGAGGCGGCCCTCACTGCCGACCTCCCGGGCGACGCGGGTGACCTCGTCGGCGAACGCGGACAGCTGGTCGACCATCGTGTTGACGGTCTCCTTCAGCTGGAGGATCTCGCCCCGGGCGGGCACGTCGATCTTCTGGGAGAGGTCGCCCTTGGCCACCGCGGTCGTCACCAGCGCGATGTTGCGCACCTGGCCGGTGAGGTTGTTCGCCATGGCGTTGACGGAGTCCGTCAGGTCGGCCCAGGTGCCGGAGACCCCGGGAACCTCCGCCTGTCCGCCGAGCGTCCCCTCGGTGCCCACCTCACGGGCCACCCGGGTGACCTCGGAGGTGAACACGGACAGCTGGTCGACCATGCCGTTGAACACTTTGCCGATGTCACCCATGAGGCCGTCGGCGTCGTCCGGCAGGCGGGTGCCGAAGTCCCCGTCCCGGACGGCCGTCAGCCCCGCCAGGAGCCTCCTCAGCTCCTGATCCCCAGGGACCGCATCAGTGACCTCGGTGGCGTTGCTGGCCATGCGCATCCTCGTTCCGCTCCCCAGGAGTCCTCGGGCGAGGACTCGGAACCACGCGGTGCCGCCGGGCGGCCCCGCAAGCCGTGTATGTATTTGCGCAGTTCACGGATCTGCGCGATGAGAAATACGCCGCAGGCTAACCCACCTGACGTACGACCGACAAAGCGTCGCACCGACAGGTACGTCCCGCCGTTTCACCCGCCACGGTTTGTGCATGGTGTGAAGAAGTATGGGTACCCGACCACATTTTCTCCCAGGGTGGGGGTCTCGGCGGCACCCGGTGGAGGCCGGTGTGCACTGCCGCGCGGTCGTGGCGGAGAAACGTTTCGAATGCCGCCGCGGGAGCCGGGTATCTGCTGCTGTGGAGCACCACGGGGCGGCACCGTCCGCCCCAGGGCTCATCACCCGTCATTCGACCGGGGAGGAAGGAGCAGGGTGACCACTGACAGGATCTGGTCCTACGCACCGGACAGCGCTCACGTCGAGGGGCAGGACCTCACGAACTGCGTCGTGACCGCGGCCGACGGCGTCATCGGGCACGTGGACCGGGAGGCCGACCACCACGGTATGCGCCACCTGGTCGTCGACACCGGCGTGTGGGTCTTCGGCAGGAGCGTGCTGGTCCCGGTCGGCGTCGTCACCGGCGTCGACATCGACAGCAGGACGATCACTCTGGCCTGCACCAGGGGAGAGGTGAAGGCGGCCCCCCGCTTCCGCACCGACAGCGAAACCATGGATCCCGCCTATCTGGCCGGCGTCGGCGACTACTACCATCGCCTGCCGCCGCGCGAGACGACCACCGCGTGACCGGAATGCAGGACCGCTCCACGCAAGCACGGAAGGCAGTGTGCAGTGAGAGGAACCACGCCGTTCTCCGTCGTCACTGACGACATCGGGCCCGGGACGGAGGCGCCGCGGGCAGTGACGTCCGGGTGAGGCCGGCCGAGCACGCGCAGGACAAGGAGGCGGCGACAGGGCTCCGGGTGACGAGTGCGGCGATGGCCCGCGCACAGGCACGGACGGTGGTGCGTGAGCGGTGGGAGTCCGCCTCGCGCAGAGCGCGCGAGGAAGACGTCATCGACCTGCTCCTCGTCGTCTCGGAACTGGTCGCGAACGCCATCCGGCACGGCGAGGGACTCGCGGAATTCGACATCGCGCTCACACCCGAAGGGGTCCGGCTGGCCGTCCGGGACAACAGCGACGTCGTCCCCCGGGTCGCGTACGGGTCCGGCGCCCTGCCCAGCGGTCACCACGGCAGCGGCTACGGCTGGCCGCTGATCATCCGGCTGGCCCGCGGGATCGAGATCGACACGCACCCCGAGGGCGGGAAGACGATCAGTGTCACCGTGCCGCTGCGCGAGGCCTCGGAGCCCCCGGACAGTGCGGGGCAGCCGGCCTGACCACCACGCCTCCCCGGGCTCGACGCCGACGGCCGCCGGATTCCATGGGATCACCAGGGCAGGAAGACGTGGATCTCCTTGCCGCTCGCGTCCGGGACGACGCTGACCTGGTCGCACAGGGTGTGGATCAGGTGCCAGCCGATCCCGCCGCCGCCCTTGTTGGGGTGGAAGGGGCGTGGCGCGGGCGGTGTGGTGTTCGTGTCGTGCATCGTCACGTGCACTCCGTCGAAGGTGCGGCGCATGCGCAGTTCGAAGGGTCCTGGGGCGTACTGCACCGCGTTCGCGGCCAGTTCCGTCACCACCAGGAGTATGTCGTCCCAGTACTCGGGTGCTGCCGGCGGCGAGGCCCGCGCCAGGTCGTGGAGAAACTTCTCCGCCTCCAAGCGTGCACCCGTCACATTGCGCAGCTCACCCGCGAAGCGCGTGGTGCGCATCGAGATCTCCTCAGCAGCCAGTGTGTCGTCCCAATGCGGCTCGGTTGCCATCGTGCCTTCCTCGGCCCGGCGTCGGCCGGGCTGGTCGTCCTCTCTTCGTCGTTCGTACGGTTGACAAGTTCCCAAGCCCGGAGAGCCTACGCGCCCGCTCTTGCCCCACCTGGAGACCGGGCCGAGCCGTGACGACCACCGGGACAGGGCGAGGCCGCGGACGCCGCCCGCGTGCTCGGCGTCCGCGGCCTCCTCGTCGTACGTCCGAAGTGGCGTACGCCTGGGGCGGTACGGCCTTCAGGCCACCGTCCGTTCGGCGCACAGACTGTCGTGCTCGCTCCCGCGCGACTCCCAGCCGTGCAGGCAGCACGCGCCGTGCAGTTCCCGCCAGCCCTGGTCGACCTCGGCCGCGAGGCTCCCCGCGCCGACGCAGTCGGGGCCGTGGACGACACCGTCGGAGTTCTTCCAGAACGGGCAGCACGGCTCGGGCACCGGCAGCGGTGACCGCATGCCCGACGCGGCGCGCCGGTGCCGCGTCACCACGCGCGCCCGGGCGCGGCGCCCCTGCCGGACGGCCGCGACCCCGGGAGTGAGCGCGGCGGACGCGAGGAGAACCGCCCTGGCCCACTGCCGCATGCCGGCGCGCCGGACGCCGCCGAGGCCGGTGAGAAGAGCTCTCGTTGAACAGACAAGTCGGCCACGGCGGTGGTTGGACATGGGCGGCGGTTCCCCTCGTACGGGTCGGCACGGTTTCTTCACTCCGCCTACGTCGAACCGGCCGAAGTAAACCTCCGCCGCCCCGCGAAACGCGTGATCAGCCGACGACCGTCCAGGCCGCGCCCCCGTTGACCGCCATCAGGACGACGAGAACCAGTACGTCCGCGATGCCGAGACCCAGCCCGAGCAGGGCCCGGAAGCGCCGGGGGGTGTCCCTGCGCAGGGCGATCACGGCCAGGACGATGGCGATGGGGCCCAGGACGATGTTCATGACGAGGATGCCGACCAGACCGAGGACGAAGGACGCGACGGCCATGCCCTCCGTGTCCCGCCTGCCGGTCTTCTGCCGGGGTGGTGCGGTGAACCGCATGTCTCAACTCCTTCCGGCCGCGCTCCGCCGCCTACGCTCCCGGACGGCGAAGACGGAGAGCCAGACGATGATCACCGCACTGACGGCCAGCGTGACGGGCCAGGGCAGATAGGCCACCGAACCGAGGACGAAGGCGAGCACGATCAGTGCCACGATGAGGAAGAGCACCGCTCACCTCCCGTTTCGAACTGCCCCGTCGGCAAACGGAATTCAGTATTTCGCACCATGCGACTACAGGTTTCCCGTAGCGCGGAAGTCACGCCCCGGCGCCACAGGGTGTCCGGAACACTTCCCGGGACGACCGCGGGCCGGTCATCGCCGGTAACACCCCGGAATGCGGGGCGTATTGGCGGGCACCCGGATGACGGAAAGGCGAGACGCGCTCCGGAACGGAGCGTTCGGGAATCCAACCACCCCACACCGGGAGAATCTGATGACGAGTTACGGCAGCTCTTCTGCCGCGTCTTCCAGGTCACGTACCAATGGTCTGGCCATCGCGAGCCTCATCTGCGGAATCATCGGCGTGTTCTTGTTCAACGTGATTCTCGGGCCGATCGCGATCGTGCTGGGCGCCGTCGGAATGCGCCAGGCGCCGGCCAAGGGCGGGGCCGGAATGGCCAAGGCCGGTGTCGTACTCGGCATTGTCGACCTGGTCGTCTTCGGCATCCTGCTCGCCCTGACCGCGGCCAACGGGGGCTCCACCTGGTACGTGGGTGGCTGACCCGGGACCCCGCGTCGGGAACCGAGAGCCGAGGGGCGCACGCCGGTGAGAACCGGGGTGCGCCCTTCGGCATGTCCCGTCACCGGAAGACGTTGTCGGAGTCGTCCCAGTTCGACAGCTCCTCCTGGGCGCCTTGCCGCGGCGGCCGGGCCCGAGCCTGGTACATCGCGTCGATCTCCAGGGCGTAGTGCCGCACTATGGCGTCCCGGCGCAGCTTCATCGAGGGCGTCAGCAGGCCGTTGGCCAGATCGAACGGCTCCGGAAGCACCCGGAAGACGCGTATGGACTCCGAGCGGGAGACAGAACTGTTGGCCGCCGCGACGGCACGGGCGAGTTCCTCCCGCAGCGCGTTCTCCTCCCGGGCCTCCCGCGCCTGCGCGTCGCTCTGCATGGCCAGGGAGCCGCGCCAGTGCGCCAGGTACTCCGGGTCGAGCGTGATCAGCGCGCCCACACAGGGCCGGTTGTCGCCCACGACCACCGCCTGGTGCACGAGCGGATGCATCCGCAGCCGCTGCTCCAGGGCCGCGGGGGCGACACTCTTGCCGCTGCTGGTGATGATGATGTCCTTCTTGCGGCCCGTGATCGTCAGATAGCCCTCGGAGTCCAGCCGTCCGATGTCGCCGGTGGCCAGCCAGCCGCCGTACAGGGCGGCCCGCGTGCCGGCGTCGTCGTTGATGTAGCCCTGGAACACGGACGGCCCGCGGACCAGGATCTCCCCGTCGTCGGCGACCTGGACGGCCGTGCCCGGCAGGGCCTGCCCGACGGTTCCGGACTTCTCCCGGCCCAGCGGCTGCATGGTGAGCCCGCCACTGGTCTCCGTGAGTCCGTAACCGTCGTGCACGTAGATGCCGATGCCCTCGTAGAACAGCGAGAGGTCACGGTTCAGGGGCGAGCCGCCGGAGGTGGCCCGGCGGGCTCTGCCGCCGAACGTGGCGCGCAGTTTGCGGTACACCGTCCGCTCGTACAGGGCGTGTTGCAGCCGCAGGTCCAAACCGGGGCCCGGTCCCTCGCCCAGTCGCTGCCGCTCGGCGGCCGCGGCGAAGTCGCGCGCCGTGCCGGCGGCCCGCTCGAACAGCGCGCCGCGGCCGGACTGCTGGGCCGCCCGCAGGAAGTTCTTGTAGATCTTCTCGAAGACCGACGGGACGGCGTAGAAGTAGGTGGGCCTGAACGACTGCAGCGCCGCGGCCAGTGCCTCCTGGCTCAGGTCGGGCTCGTGGGCCATGAGCAGGCCGCCGCGGATGCACAGGCCCTGGATCATGAGGCCGTACACGTGGGAGAAGGGCAGGAAGGCGAGGACCGCCCCCTGTTCGCCGGGCGGCGCCGCCGTCTGGCCCCAGCCCGCCAGCAGGGTGTCGCAGGGGCTCGCGAGGCCGCGATGACTCAGCGCGCAGCCCAGCGGACGCCCGGACGTGCCGGAGGTGTAGGCGACGACCGCGGTGGAGTCCGGCAGCACGATGCGGCGCAGCGAGTCCACCGTGGTCTGCGGGATGTACGTCCCCCGCTGCACCAGCTCCTGAAGCGCCCCCGAGTCCAGCTGCCAGACGTGGCGCAGCCGCGGCAGCGCCGCGCACACCGAGCCGACGGTCATGACGGACTGCTCGTCCTCGACCACCACGGCCACGCAGCCGGCGTCCCGCAGGATCCACTCGACCTGGTCGCGCGACGAGGTCGGATACACCGGGACGACCTCCGCGCCCACGGACCACAGCGCGTAGCAGAGCGACGTCCACTCGTAGCGGGTGCGCGCCATGATCGCCACGCGGCTGCCCGGAGCGATCCCCGACGCGATCAGCCCCTTGGCCAGGTCGACCACCTCGTCCCGCAGCTCGACGGCCGTCACCTCCTCCCACGCGGCGCGGGAGCCCTCGGGACGGCGGGCGAGCAGGGCACGGGTGGGATCGAGGTCCGCCGTCTCGAACAGGCTGTCGGCGAGCCCGCCGGTCAGAGGTGACGCGGTCGGGGGAGCGAGGGCGAAGTCGCGCATGCGCTGCTCCTGACAAGTACGGGGTGTGACGTCTCCGACGAGTACGGTCATCGGCGCTGCGAAATCTAGCCCAGGTGGGAGCGGACGGTGCCGGGAACGCAGAATAGTGTCCGTGCCTTGATGATCTCGGCACCTTCGGGGGACCCGGAGGGCATGAGCCACATGAATCCTGATCCCGAGCCCGAAGGCACCACCGGACTGGAGCCGGGCGGTGGCGTACCGCCGGGTGAGACCCCGCCGGCGGAGAGCAGCATGTCAGGGGCCGGCCCCCGCGAGACGCACAACCCCACCAAGGGCTGGGCCAAGGCACCGCTGGTCGTCATCCTCGGTCTGGCCGTGCTGTGTGCCGCCTTCTTCCTGGCGTACGCCCTCGTCCTCCTGCTGTGACGTGGTCGCGGCGGCTCACGCCTGGGTCTGGCGCGCGCACTCGGTGACGACGTCGTGCAGGCTGCCGGTGCGTTCCAGCAGTTCGCGCTGGACCCGCGCGCCGTTTCCGTGGCGCAGCAGGCCGGCGAAGGCGTCCTGGGCGCGGTCGAGGTCGCCGCTGTCGGTGAGGGCGTCCCCGACGTGGTCCAGCAGGGCCCGCACCACCGTCTCCGCGGGCATGCGCCGCATGGTCGCCGGGTGGAGCAGTTCCGCGGTCAGACCCGAGCGGGCGGCCCGCCAGGCGGACAGCCGCAGCAGGCTCACACTGTGCTCCGGGACCTCGGCGCCGGCCCGCCACTCGCGGGCGGCGGTCTCGACGAGGCCGCGTGCCAGGGTGGCGATGAGCACAGCGGTGTCCGCGTGCAGACAGACGTCCGAGACCCGGATCTCCACCGTGGGGTACGTACGGGAGAGCCGGGCGTCGAAGTAGATCATTCCCTCGTCGAGGATCACTCCGGTGGCCACCATGTCCGCGACCCGCCGGTGGTACCGCTCGGCCGAGCGGAAGGGCTCGGTGGGACCGGCCGAGGGCCAGCGCTGCCACACCCGGCTGCGATAGCTGCTGTAACTGGTGTCCTTGCCCTGCCAGTAGGGGGAGTTGGAGCTGAGCGCGGTCAGCACCGGGAGCCAGGGCTGGATCCGGTCGAGGACGGCGACGCCCTCCTCGTCGGACTCGACGGACACATGGACATGACACCCGAGGACGAGTTGCTCCTGGGTGGCGATGCCGTAGTGCTCCGCCATCCACTGGTAGCGCCGGTTCGTGCTGACGGAGGGGCTGACGGGCAGCGGTGACGTGGCGAGCGCGGCCACGGTGCAGCCGATCTCCCCGGCGTGCCGGGCCGCCTCCTTGCGGCACCGGATGATCTCCGCGCGCAACTCCGGCATGCCCGACTGCGGGTGGGTGGCGAACTCGAGCATCTGGTTGTGCAGTTCCTTCTCGAAGACACCCTGCTCCGCGTCGTCCAGCTCGGCACGGGCGAGCACGGCGGCGGACCGCGCCTGCGGCTCGCCGGTCTCCGGGTCGACCAGGAGGAGCTCCTCCTCCACTCCGACAGTGCGCACGTGACTGCAGCCCTTCTGTGGCCCGCCGGCGACGGCGGGGATTGCCAGGTCGTATGTCCCCGACTGCCCCTCGAGGACGTTCGGACACCTGGCGCCGCCGCCGGGCCTCACATGGGCGGGCGCCGGCCGGCCGGTGTCAGCCAGATCGTCGCGAGCGGCGGCAGCGTGAGCCGGAGACGTCCGTCCTCGGGGAGGACGGGGCCGGGCAGGGTGATGTCGCTGCCGCCGTAGCGTGCCGCGTCGGTGTTGAGGGCCTCCTGCCAGGCCGGGACGTCGTCGCCGACGTGGAGGGCGTAGTCGTGGCGGACGACGGGGGAGAGGTTGGAGACCGACAGGAGAGGGGTGCCCTCGGCGTCGAAGCGCAGGAACGCGAAGACGTTGTCCTCGGCCGCGTCGCCGACCACCCAGCGGAAGCCGCCCGGGTCGGTGTCGCGCTGCCACAGCGCCGGGGCGCCCCGGTAGACGGTGTTGAGGTCGCGCACGAGGTCGCGGATCCCGCGGTGGTCCGCCTCCGCCTCGTAGGCGGGGTCGAGCAGCCACCACTCGGGGCCCTGCGCCTCGGACCACTCGGCGCCCTGGGCGAACTCCTGTCCCATGAAGAGGAGTTGCTTGCCGGGATGGGCCCACATGAACGCCAGGTAGGCGCGGTGGTTGGCGCGTCGCTGCCACCAGTCACCCGGCATCTTCGACACCAGTGCCTGCTTGCCGTGCACGACCTCGTCGTGCGAGATCGGCAGGACGTAGTTCTCGCTGTAGGCGTACACCATCGAGAAGGTCATCTCGTCGTGGTGGTACTTGCGGTGCACCGGTTCCTTCTGGATGTACTCCAGCGAGTCGTGCATCCAGCCCATGTTCCACTTCAGCCCGAAGCCGAGGCCCCCGCTGTCCGTGGGCCGGGTCACCCCGTCCCAGGCGGTGGACTCCTCGGCGATCGTCACGACGCCCGGAGCCCGCCGGTACACGGTCGCGTTCATCTCCTGGAGGAACGCCACCGCGGCCAGGTCCTCACGCCCCCCGAACACGTTGGGGGACCACTGCCCGGAGTCACGCGAGTAGTCGAGGTAGAGCATGGAGGCGACGGCGTCCACGCGCAGGCCGTCGATGTGGAACTCCTCGCACCAGTACACGGCGTTGGCGACCAGGAAGTTGCGCACCTCGGTGCGCCCGAGGTCGAACTCGTAGGTGCCCCAGTCCGGGTGCTCGGCGCGGCGCGAGTCCCCGGGTTCGTACAGCGGGTCCCCGTCGAACCGGGCGAGCGCCCAGTCGTCCTTCGGGAAGTGGGCGGGCACCCAGTCCATGAGCACGCCGATGCCGGCCCGGTGGAGGGCGTCGACGAGGTATTTGAAGTCGTCGGGGTCGCCGAGCCGTGCGGTGGGGGCGTAGAACCCGGTGACCTGGTAGCCCCAGGAGCCGCCGAAGGGGTGCTCGGCGACCGGCATCAGCTCCACATGCGTGAAGCCCAGATCCCGTACGTACGCGGGCAGTTTCTCCGCCAGCTGCCGGTACGTGAGCCCCGGCCGCCAGGAGGGGAGATGGATCTCGTAGACCGAGAAGGGGGCCTCGTGGACGGGTACGTCCGCCCGGTGTGCCAGCCACTCCTCGTCGGTCCACTCGTATCGCGAGACGGTCACGACGGACGCGGTCGCGGGCGGCACCTCGGTGCGACGCGCCATCGGGTCGGCCTTGAGGAACCGGCCGCCGTGCCGGGAGGTGATCTCGAACTTGTACCGGGCGCCCTCGCCGACACCCGGCAGGAACAGCTCCCACACCCCCGACGAACCGAGGGACCGCATCGGGAACGCCGTACCGTCCCAGAAGGTGAAGTCGCCGGCGACCCGGACGCCCCGCGCGTTCGGCGCCCACACGGTGAACCGGGTGCCGGTCACGCCCTGGTGGATCATCGGCTCGGCGCCGAGCGCCTTCCACAGCTGTTCGTGCCGGCCCTCGCCGACCAGGTGGAGATCCAGTTCGCCGAGGGCGGGCAGGAAGCGGTACGGGTCGTGCACCTCGTGTTCCCCGCCCGGATACGACACCAGCAGGGTGTACGCGGGGATGGCGTCGAGCGGCAGCACACCGGTGAAGAGACCGTCTCCCTCGGAGACGAGGGCGGTCTGCATCCCGTCGACCACGACACCGACCGCGTCGGCCCAGGGCCGCAGCGCCCGGACCGCGATCCCGCCGGGAACCGGATGGGCGCCGAGCAGAGCGTGCGGATCGTGATGGGAACCCGACAACAGCCGCGCACGGTCGGCCGCGTCCAGGGGAGGCGCGCTCCCGCGCGGACGCGGTCCGGGGGGAAGCGGGCCGGAGGGCTCGGGCGGCGAGGTGTCCTCGGGCAGTGAAGTGTCGTGCAGGGCCACGGGGTTCAGTCTCCTCTCACGGCGAGACGCTCGATCGCCGCCATAGGTACGGGAAGCCAGTCGGGACGGTGCCGGGCCTCGTACAGGACCTCGTACACGGCCCGGTCCGTCTCGTAGGCCCGGAGCAGGCCGTGCTTCTTACGGGGGTCCCAGCCCGCGCGGGCGGCATAGCCCGCGCAGAAGGCCTCCCGGCAGCGGCGCGCCCATTCAGGGCGCCAGGGCCGCCGCTGGCGGGCCGCGTAGTCGAAGGAGCGCAGCATGCCCGCGATGTCCCGCACCGGGGACTGGGCACTGCGGCGCTCGCTCAGCGGTTTGGACGGTTCGCCCTCGAAGTCGATGACGAACCACTCACGTCCGGCCCACAGCACCTGTCCGAGGTGCAGGTCACCGTGGATGCGCTGAGCGGGCGGGCCGGCATCGCAGCCCGCCAGGGCACCGAACGCGGTCCGCAGCCCGGGCACGAACGGCAGCAGCGCCGGTACGCACGCCGCGGCGGCGTCCAGCCGCTCGGTCATCGTGGCCGCCGTGCGCCCCTTGTCGCCGTGGGCGCCGGCCGGGAAAGCCGAGGCGAGCGCGAGGTGCACCTCTGCCGTGGCCTGGCCCAACGCGTGGGCCTGCGGGGTGAAGTCCTCACCCGTGGCGAGCGCGCGCAGCGCCAGCGTCCAGCCGTCGGACGCGTTGGGCAGATAGCGCTGCAGGACGCCGAGAGTGGCCTCCTGCGGGTGGGCCGTACGGAACCAGGCCACCGGCGCCGGCACCCGCCGGCACCCCTGTCCGGCCAGCGCGCCCGGCACCTCGAGATCGGGGTTGACGCCGGGCTGGATGCGCCGGAAGACCTTCAGGATGAACTCGTCGCCGAACACCAGCGAGGAGTTGGACTGCTCGGCGTCCAGCAGACGTGGCGCGAGCCCCGACGGCACCGGCACCGACGGATCGCACTCGAAGCTCAGCGGACCCACCGTGCCGGGATGGCGCAGCCGCTCCAGGAGCAGCTGCGCCGAACGGGGGTCCTGGAGCGCGTCGTAGACCGCCATCCCGGCCAGCGGTCCTTCCTGGGCCCGGCCGACGAGCGCCCGGGACAGGCGCGGCGAGAGGTGTTCCCGAACGCCGAGCAGCAGCTGGTAGCAGTCGCCGGCCGGGCCGCCGCCGGGGCCGGGCACGCCGGTGTGGCCCGCGTGGACCAGCAGATGCAGACAGCCCGGATACAGCTCGGTCATCGACAGCAGACCGAGCTCCGTGACGGGGCGGTCCTTGCCCGCGAACCAGCGCTGCCGCGGCAGCCACTCGCGCAGCAGTCCGCCGAGTGAGGCCATGGGGTCGGTGACGACCCTGCCCCTCGGGCGAAGCGATGCGGTCTTCTGCATGGTGACGGCGTCCTTTCCTCGGCACACGCTCAGGCACGTCTGCCGACGCGGGCGGCGGCTCGGGAGAGCCGGAACCAGTAGAAGCCGTGGCCCGCGAGGGTCAGGAGGTAGGGCAGTTCACCGATGGCGGGGAACCGGACCCCGCCGATGAGTTCGACCGGATGCCGCCCGTCGTAGGCCCGCAGGTCCAGTTCGGTGGGCTGTGCGAACCGGGAGAAGTTGTGCACGCACAGGACCAGGTCGTCCTCGTGCTCGCGCAGGAAGGCGAGGACGGCGGGGTTGGAGGAGGGCAGTTCGGTGTAGGAGCCGAGGCCGAAGGCGTGGTTCTGTTTGCGGATCTCGATCATGCGCCGGGTCCAGTGCAGGAGCGAGGAGGGCGAGGACATGGAGGCTTCGACGTTGGTGACCTGGTAGCCGTAGACCGGGTCCATGATGGTGGGGAGGTAGAGCCGTCCGGGGTCGCAGGAGGAGAAGCCGGCGTTGCGGTCGGGGGTCCACTGCATGGGGGTGCGGACGGCGTCGCGGTCGCCGAGCCAGATGTTGTCGCCCATGCCGATCTCGTCGCCGTAGTAGAGGATCGGCGAGCCGGGCAGGGACAGCAGCAGCGCGGTGAACAGCTCGATCTGGTTCACGTCGTTGTCCAGGAGCGGGGCGAGGCGCCGGCGGATGCCGATGTTGGCGCGCATGCGGGGGTCCTTGGCGTACTCGGCCCACATGTAGTCGCGTTCCTCGTCGGTGACCATCTCCAGGGTCAGCTCGTCGTGGTTGCGCAGGAAGATGCCCCACTGGCAGCCGGAGGGGATGGCGGGGGTCTTGGCGAGGATCTCGGAGACGGGGTAGCGCGACTCGCGCCGTACGGCCATGAAGATGCGTGGCATGACGGGGAAGTGGAAGGCCATGTGGCACTCGTCGCCGCCGACCTCGAAGTCGCCGAAGTAGTCGACGACGTCCTCGGGCCACTGGTTCGCCTCCGCCAGCAGCACCGTGTCCGGATACATGGCGTCGATCTCGCGGCGCACCCGCTTGAGGAACCCGTGGGAGGCCGGCAGGTTCTCGCAGTTGGTGCCCTCGGCGGCGTACAGATAGGGCACGGCGTCGAGCCGGAAGCCGTCGATGCCGAGGTCCAGCCAGAACCGCAGCGCGGCCAGGATCTCCTCCTGGACGGCCGGGTTCTCGTAGTTGAGGTCCGGCTGGTGGGAGAAGAAGCGGTGGAAGAAGTACTGCTTGCGGACCGGGTCGAAGGTCCAGTTGGAGGCCTCGGTGTCGACGAAGATGATCCGGGCGTCCGGGTACTGCTTGTCGTCCTCGGCCCACATGTAGAAGTCGCCGTAGGGCCCGTCGGGGTCCTTCCTGGACTCCTGGAACCACGGGTGCTGGTCGCTGGTGTGGTTCATGACGAAGTCGATGATGACGCGCATGCCACGGTGGTGGGCGGCGTCGACGAACTCCACGAAGTCGGCGAGGTCGCCGAACTCGGGCAGGACGGCGGTGTAGTCCGAGACGTCGTAGCCGCCGTCCCGGAGGGGTGACTTGAAGAAGGGCGGCAGCCACAGGCAGTCGATGCCCAGCCACTGCAGGTAGTCGAGCTTGGCGGTCAGGCCCTTGAGGTCACCGACCCCGTCGCCGTTGCTGTCCTGGAAGGAGCGGACCAGGACCTCGTAGAAGACGGCGCGCTTGAACCAGTCGGGATCGCGGTCCTTGGCGGGCGTGTCCTCGAAGGTGTCCGGGACGGGCTCGTTGACGGTCATGAAGCCTTTGACCCTCCTGTCTGCGGCGAGGCGGGCGATGCCTGGACGTGGAGCAGGTGCGCGGGCGCCCTGCCGGGCTCCAGCCGCACGTAGTTGGCCCTGCCCCAGCGGTAGGTCTCGTCCGTGAGTTCGTCGTGTACGGACATCGATGCGTGCCAGTCCAGGCCGAGTTGCGGCATGTCCAACGAGACCGTGCCCTCCTGGGTGTGGTGAGGGTCGAGGTTGGCGACCACGACCACCGTGTCCGTGCCCGAGCGCTTGCTGTACGCGATCAGCGCGTCGTTGTCGGTCCGGTGGAAGCGGATGTTCCTGAGCTCTCGCAGGGCGGGGTGGCGCCTGCGGCTCGAGTTCAGCCGGGTGATGAGGGGGGTGATGGTGCGGCCGGCGCGTTCGGCGGCGTCCCAGTCGCGGGGTTTGAGCTGGTACTTCTCGGAGTCGAGGTATTCCTCGCCGCCCTCGCGCAGCGGGGCGTTCTCGCACAGTTCGTAGCCGCTGTAGACACCCCAGGTGGGGGAGAGGGTGGCGGCCAGCACGGCCCGGACCTCGAAGGCGGGCCGGCCGCCGTGCTGGAGGTAGCCGGGCAGGATGTCGGGCGTGTTCACGAAGAAGTTCGGCCGCATGTAGGCGGCCGCCTCACCCGACAGCTCGGTCAGGTACTCGGTCAGCTCCTGCTTGCTGTTGCGCCAGGTGAAGTACGTGTACGACTGCTGGAAACCGATCTGCGCCAGCGTGTGCATCATCGCCGGCCGGGTGAACGCCTCCGCCAGGAACACCACGTCCGGATCCGCGCCGTTGATCTCCGCGATCACCCGCTCCCAGAACACCACCGGCTTGGTGTGCGGGTTGTCGACCCGGAAGATCCGCACCCCGTGCCCCATCCAGTACCGCAGCACCCGCACCGTCTCCGCGACCAGCCCGTCCATGTCGGCGTCGAAGGCGATCGGATAGATGTCCTGGTACTTCTTCGGCGGGTTCTCCGCATACGCGATGGAGCCGTCGGCACGGTGATGGAACCACTCCGGATGCTTGTGCACCCAGGGATGGTCCGGGGAACACTGCAGCGCGAAGTCCAGCGCCACCTCCAGACCCAGACCGCGGGCCCGGGAGACGAACCAGTCGAAGTCCTCGATCGTGCCCAGCCGCGGATGGACCGCGTCGTGGCCGCCCTCCGGCGAGCCGATCGCCCACGGCACCCCGACATCCTCCACACCGGCCGACAGGGTGTTGTTGCGGCCCTTGCGGAACGTCGTGCCGATCGGATGGATCGGCGGCAGGTAGACGACGTCGAAACCCATCCCGGCGATCGCCGGCAGCCGGCGGGCCGCGGTACGCAGCGTGCCGTGCGGCTGCTCGAGAGTGCCCTCCGAACGCGGGAAGAACTCATACCAGGCGCCGTACAGCGCCCGCTCCCGCTCCACCAGCAGCTCCCGCGTCTCGGAGGCACTGACATGCTCCCGCAGCGGATACCGCGCCAGCACCGCGTCCACCTCCGGCGTCAACGCCGCCGCCAGCCGGGTCGCGACCGGCAGCGTGTCGTCGCGCAGGGTCTCCGCGGCGGCCACGACCACCGCGCGAGAGGCGCCCTTCGGGACTCCCGCCGCCGCCCGGTCGTACAGTTCGGCGCCGTCCTCCAGGACCAGCCCGGTGTCGATGCCGGCCGGGACCTTGATCCGGGCGACATGGCGCCAGGTGGCCACCGGGTCGCCCCAGGCCTCGACGCGGTACGTCCAGCGGCCCGCCGCGTGCGGAGTGATCTCCGCTCCCCAGCGGTCGCTGCCCGGGGCGAGCTCCCGCATCGGTGTCCAGGGGCCGTGGGTGCCCTCGGGGTCGGTCAGCACGACGTTGGCGGCGACGGCGTCGTGGCCCTCCCGGAACACGGTCGCCGTGACCAGGAACGTCTCGTCGACGACCGCCTTCGCCGGACGTCTGCCGCACTCCACGGCCGGACGGACATCGCGCACCGGGATACGGCCGATCGGGGTCGAACTCATGGGTGTCACCTCCGCCGTGCTGAAGGCCGGGCCTGTTGGCCCGGCCGGAGAACCAAGTTGCGCCGGAAGGATTACCTCCCCGCGGGGGAACGCCGGTCGGCCACCGGCGGGCCCCGCCGGACCACGGCACTGGGACACGGCCGCTCGTCCTGCTCCCGGAGATAGGCCGACAGTGTGGTGCGCAGATACCGCTCGGCGGCGTCCGCGGCCTCGCGCGCGCACCGCTTGCCCATCAGCACGCAGAGGGTGTAGCCCGAGTCCTCGAAGGTGGACCGCAGAGCCCGGTCGGCGGGAGCCGCGAGCATCATGCGTTCCCAGGCCCGGTACCGCCGCAGTTGCCGGGCGACTTCGGTTTTTGCCGGTAGCAGCATGGCGACGTCACCTTTCCGGGACTCGAAGGCACGTGCTCCCGACCCTCGGGCGGTGGCCGTGCGCACGCGAGCACGGACCCGTTACGGGCATCGAGGTCTTGACTCATGGTGCACGCACCGCGACTCAGCGTCTTGTTGGATCCTCAACTACCTCGCGGGTCGCTCGTGTTGCACGAATGGCGTAGCACTCCCACTCTGGAGCTGACTCAGAAGCGACCAGTGCTCACGCTTCGTGTCCGGGGCCCAGTCCCCGCAGGGGGCGAGGAGGAGCGAGAGCTTCGCCGGTGAGGAGCGACGATGAAGACCGCAGTGCCCTGCTACTACCACCTCGACGTGGAAGTCAGCTTTGACCGCGTCGGACAGGTCAGCCGCATTCTGGCCGCCCACCTTCGATTCTGGGACCTGGAGAACCTGGTCCAGCCCGTCTGCCATGGAGCCGAACTGCTGCTGAAGGCCATCGACGAACACGCGACGGACAAGAACACGTCCATCGAGATGTGGTGGACCGGCCAGCACCTCATCACCGCGATCGGGGACAACAACCGGACTCTGCGCCCGGACCAGGAACTGCGGGCCTGCCTGGAGCGCATCGCCGCGATGAGCGACGGCTGGGGCTGCTGCGCCACCGACACCGGCAGCAAGGTCATCTGGTTCTCGCAGCGGGCCCGCGCCGGCGAACGCGTCCCGCTGGTGCCGACGGCACCGGCGCCCAGCCTCCGCGAAGGGCTCCAAGTGCCCCGCGAGGTGCCGGTTGCCCAGCTCGCCGACGCGCCCAGTACGCCGGACGGCGTACTGGTGGGCGCCCGGTGACCGCGCGCCGCAGCCGGAAAGGGGTGTCCGCGTGGAGCGGGCACCCCTACCCGCTGGGTGCCTCCTACGATGGCGAGGGCACCAACTTCGCCCTGTTCAGCGAGGTCGCCGAGCGCGTCACCCTGGTCCTCGTCGACGACGCCGGCGGTCACCGCGAGGTCCGGCTGACCGAGGTCGACGGCTTCGTGTGGCACGGCTATCTGCCCGGTGTCGGACCGGGACAGCGTTACGGCTATCGGGTGCACGGCCCGTGGGCCCCGTCGCTCGGCCACCGCTGCAACCCGGCGAAGTTGCTCCTCGACCCGTACACCCGGGCCGTGGACGGGCAGGCGGACAACCACGCCTCGCTCTTCGAGCGCACGCCGGGTGGTCCGTCCCCGGCCGACAGCGCCGGACACACCATGCTCGGCGTGGTCACCGACCCGGCCTTCGACTGGGGCGACGACCAACCGCCCAGGCTGTCCTACGCCGACAGTGTGATCTACGAGGCCCACGTCCGCGGACTGACCGCCACCCACCCGGACGTCCCCGCCGAACTCCGCGGTACCTACGCCGGTCTGGCGCATCCGGCGGTCCTCGGGCACCTGACCTCGCTGGGCGTGACGGCCGTCGAACTGATGCCGGTGCACCAGTACCTCCAGGACGGCGTGCTCCAGGACCGCGGACTGTCGAACCACTGGGGCTACAACACGATCGGCTTCTTCGCCCCGCACAACGCCTACGCCGCCCACGGCACCCGCGGACAGCAGGTCACCGAGTTCAAGTCGATGGTGAAGGCGATGCACGCGGCGGGCCTCGAAGTCATCCTGGACGTCGTCTACAACCACACCGCCGAGGGCAACGAGAAGGGCCCGACGCTCTCCTTCCGCGGTATCGACAACGCGTCGTACTACCGCCTGGTGGACGGTGACTGGGGGCACTACTACGACACCACCGGCACCGGCAACAGTCTGCTGATGCGGCACCCCTACGTGCTGCAGCTGATCATGGACTCGCTGCGGTACTGGGTCACCGAGATGCACGTCGACGGCTTCCGCTTCGACCTCGCGGCCACGCTCGCCCGCCAGTTCCACGAGGTGGACCGGCTGTCCGCGTTCTTCGACCTGATCCAGCAGGACCCGGTGATCAGCCGCGTCAAGCTGATCGCCGAACCGTGGGACGTGGGGGAGGGCGGCTACCAGGTGGGCAACTTCCCGCCGCTGTGGTCGGAGTGGAACGGCAAGTACCGGGACGCGGTACGGGACTTCTGGCGGACCGAACCGCACACGCTCGGCGAGTTCGCCTCCCGGCTCACCGGCTCCTCGGACCTGTACGCGCACAACCGGCGCCGCCCGCGCGCCAGCGTCAACTTCGTGACCGCGCACGACGGGTTCACGCTGCGCGACCTGGTCTCCTACAACGACAAGCACAACGAGGCCAACGGCGAGGACAACCGGGACGGCGAGAGCGACAACCGGTCCTGGAACTGCGGGGCCGAGGGCGAGAGCCGCGACCCGGCCGTCCTGAGCCTGCGCGCCCGCCAGCAGCGCAACTTCCTCGCCACGCTGCTGCTGTCGCAGGGCATCCCGATGCTCTGCCACGGTGACGAGCTCGGCCGCACCCAGCACGGCAACAACAACGCCTACTGCCAGGACAATGAGGTGTCCTGGGTCGACTGGGAGCTGACCGCCGAACAGGAGGCGCTGCGGGACTTCACCCGGTACGTCATCGGGCTGCGCGCCGAGCACCCCGTGCTGCGCCGCCGCCGGTTCTTCCTCGGCGAGACCGTCAGACGCGCCGGCCAGCCGCTGCCCGACCTCGTGTGGCTGCTGCCGGACGCGCGCGAGATGACGGAGAAGGACTGGCAGCGCTCCGACGCGCACAGTGTCGGCGTCTTCCTCAACGGAGACGCCATCGCGGAGCCCGGCCCGCGCGGCCGGCCCCTGGTGGACGACTCCTTCCTGCTCCTGCTCAACAGCTACTGGGAGCCGGTCGACTTCCGGCTGCCGGACGTCACGTACGGCGAGCGCTGGTCGACACTGATCGACACCGGCGACCCGCAGGGTGCCCCGGACGAGTCTGAGCACAAGGCGGGGACGGAGCTGACAGTCGAGGCACGCGGTCTGGTCCTGCTGTCGCGGCCCTCCCGCGGGGTCGGCTGAGGACCGGCGCCCGTTCAGCGCTCGGTGCGTGAGGTCACCGTGAACTGGGCGCCGTCGGGATCCCGCAGCACGGCCTCGTCACCGTCCTTGGACAGGACACTGCCGCCGTGCTGCTCCGCGGCCCGGGTGCAGGCCGTCACGTCCGAGACCGCGAAGTGGACCTGCCAGTGCGGCCGGATGGCGGGGTCGGGAGCCGAGCCCAGCGCCCCGGACATGATGCGCGCCACCACGTCACCACCGCTGCGCAGCACCACCTCGCCGCCCGCGTACTCGACCTCGCAGCAGCCGTCGCGGTCCGACGCCCAGTCGAGGACCTCGCCGTAGAAGATGGCGGCGTCGAAGGCGTCGCGGGTGTGGAGCCTGATGAAGGCGGGCTGCGCGTGGCGCCACTTCTCCCAGTTGGCGACGAGTGCGCCCTCCCAGACGCCGAAGGTCGCGCCGTCCCGGTCGGCCAGCAGCGCCGCCCGTCCGGGCGGGAAGGAGATCGGGCCGACCGCGGCCGTACCACCGCGTTCCTGCACTCGCGCCACGACCTGGTCCGCGTCCGGCACGGCGAAGTACGGCGTCCACGCCACCGCCATCTGCCACATGGAGGCCACCGCGGCGATCCCGGCGACGGGTGTGCCCTCCGCCAGCGCGACCCGGAACCGGTCGCCCAGCTGGGCGGTCCGCCACCGCCAGCCCAGCACCGCCGTGTAGAACTCCTCCGTGGCTCCGACGTCCCGGCTGGTCAGGCTCACCCAGCAGGGCGCGCCGAAGATGGAGTGGCTGGAGAAGACGTCCGTCGCGCCGGAGAGTCTCGAGTCGTGCTTCATGGCAGTCGCGTCCTGGTCTCGTCGGCCCGGGTCCCGGGTTTCACCCCCAGTGTCCGGCCGGAACCTCCTGGTCCGCCTGCCGAGTACCCCGGCGGCTGCGTCGAAACGGTGACACGACCGGCTCGCGACCGGTGGCACGGGCCGGGCCGAGTGACAAAATGGACATGTGGCATCGACATCTCGCGAACCCGCCGAGGAGACGGACCAGATCTGCCGGCTGCAGGAGGAAGTGCAGCAGCTGAAGGAGGCCGTCGCCTCACACGCCGTCGTGGACCAGGCGATCGGCATGGTCGTGGCGCTCGGCAGGGTGACCCCCGAGCAGGGGTGGCAGGTGCTGAAGGACGTCTCTCAGCACACGAACATCAAACTCCGCAATGTCGCGGATCTGATTCTCGTCTGGGGGCGGGCCGGAGAAATGCCTCCGGAGATCCGCGCCGAACTGGAAGACGCCGTCGACCGCTACAGCCCCACGCAGATTCCGGGGGCACCGAGGGACTGAGGGTGCCCCCGGGCGTCAGCGGTTGTCGGTCAGGACCTCTTCGCGAAGCCGGTCGAAGCAGCCGCTGAGCAGTCGGGAGACGTGCATCTGTGAGATGCCGAGCTGTTCCGCGATCCCGCTCTGCGTCATCCCCTTGTAGAAGCGCAGGTAGAGAATCGTGCGCTCGCGCTCCGGCAGCGCGTCCAGACAGGGCCTGACGGCCACCCGGTCGACCACGACGTCGTAGCCGGGGTCGGGCCGGCCGATCGCGTCCGCCAGCGCGTACCCGTCGGTGCCGGGCATCTCGGCCTCCAGCGACAAGGTGGAGAAGCACTCCAGGGCCTCCATGCCGGTGCGCACCTCGTCCTCGCTCAGCTCCGCGAACACGGCGATCTCGGCAAGGGTCGGGCCGCGGCCGGGGGTGGTCTGGGCGAGCTCCTTCATGGCCTGGCGCACCCGGTTGCGCAGGTCCTGGACCCGCCGCGGCACGTGCAGGGTCCACAGGTGATCGCGGAAGTGCCGCTTGATCTCCCCGGTGACGGTGGGCACGGCGTACGCCTCGAAACGGCTTCCGCGCTCCGGGTCGTAGTGGTCGACGGCCTTGACCAGGCCCAACGCGGCCACCTGGTACAGGTCCTCGACGGTCTCGCCGCGTCCCCGGAAACGCATCGCGATCCGTTCCGCCATCGGCAGCCACAACCGGATCAGCTCGTCCCGGAGCGCCTTGCGTTCCGGGCCCTCGGGCAGTGCCGCGAGCCGGACGAAGGCCTCGGTGGTGTCGGGGGCGTCGTCGTGCGGATGCTGCTTCGTTCTGGTGGTGATGCGCATGGCGCGCACCTCCTCGACGAGGTGCTGAATGGACAGACACCGCGGGAGGCGCAACCCGGACCGGACCTACACACCGGGGACCGAGAGCCGACTCCCACGGAACGTGCCTCCTGTCCGAAGCACTGAAATGCGGATTCCCCGGGTCCGCGCCGCCGAAACAAAGTCGGAAATACGGTGACTCAACGCGACCGCGCGATGCGGAAACGTCGCCGGGCGGGGTCGGTAAATCATTTACGGCAGTACTCCCACCGAATGTGCTGTGCCGGAATTCCGCCCGGAGAATTCCCCGGCGCGCCGGGCGCTCCGCCGACTCCGCGGTCGGCCCTGATCACCGGCAAGGCGTTCGCGGCCGGGGTGAAGTCGCTGATCCAGGCCGTCGTCGTGATCGTCATCGCCGCGGTGCTCGGCGTGGCGCTGACCTGGAACCCGCTGAAGCTGCTCGGCG
Organism: Streptomyces sp. NBC_00289; assembly: GCF_041435115.1. Taxonomy (NCBI): domain Bacteria; kingdom Bacillati; phylum Actinomycetota; class Actinomycetes; order Kitasatosporales; family Streptomycetaceae; genus Streptomyces; species Streptomyces sp. NBC_00289. The sequence continues at coordinate 9,098,964 of NZ_CP108046.1, forward strand.
TGGGGGCGGTGGTGATCCTCGGGTCGGCCTTCTTCTCGTGTCTGTCGATGACCATCGCCGGCATCGTGCTCAGCCCCGACCGCCTGATGGGCTTCGGCCAGGCGATCACCATGCCGCTGTTCTTCGGCTCCAAAGCCTTGTCCCCGGTGTCGATCATGCGGGGCTGGCTCCAGGCGGTGAGCAGGTTCAACCCGCTGAGCTATCAGGTCGACGCCCTGCGCGGCCTTCTGGTCGGCACGCACGCCCACCTCGCGGCCGACTTCGGCGTCCTCGTCGTGGCCGCCGCGCTCGGCATCACGGCGGCCTCCTCGCTGCTGGGACGGCTGGCCCGCTGATCATGTTCCGGAACGTGATGTGCGGCACGCTCGCGGACACCGTTGTCGGGCCGGTCGGCGGATTCTTCCTGCGCACGGCTTGATCACCGATCACGTGGATGAATTCGCTGGCCACAGCGCATTCTGCTCATTTGACAGTGCGCTGAGCCCACAGATAGGAAGCAGCTCTCTGAGGTCGAAGAGGTGCACTGTGTACGAGCCGAACGTGGTCGGGGACTGGCAGGAGTACGACGAACATGCCGGTTTGCGTGTCCGCGTCCACCGTCTGGAAGCGGGCGATCCCCCGCGTGGACGGGACGACGCCGCCGAGGGACTCACCTATTTCAGTCTTCGGGTGACCGTCGAGAACCGCGGCAGCCGGCACTTCGGCATCCACCTGGAGGACGGTCAGATCGACGTACGGGTCGGGCCCGACGGCGAGAGCGCGTTCATCGACTGGCGCAACACGCAGTTCATCGAGGGCTTCGACGTCCACCCGCTGCGCCGCGCCACCGCCGTGCTGTACGCGGCCGGCCCGGAGGCGTCCCTGAGCCAGGTCGACGTCCAGATCCAGCTGCGTGTCGACGAGGAGTGGACCGACCGCCGGCTGTGGGCCGGCGGCATCGGCCTCGACGAGGGCCGCGCCCACTCCGGAGCGGGGCGGGACAGCCTCGCGCACCAGGTGAGCAACTTCCTGCGGGACCAGGCGGAGGAGGGCACCGCCTGACGGTCCGCCCCGGCCGGGGCCGGTGTCTCAGTGCGGGATGCCGTCGATGATCTCTCGGGCGCCCTGACGCAGCAGGGCCACGGCGACCGAGGTGCCCAGCGTGGCCGGGTCCAGCCGCCCCGCCCACTCGTGGGCGTTCAGCCGGGTCTTGCCGTCCGGGGTGAAGACGCAGGCCCGCAGGGACAGCTCCCCGGCGCGGTCCACCCGCGCGAACCCGGCGATCGGGCTGTTGCAGTGCCCCTGAAGGACGTGCAGGAACATGCGTTCCGCGGTCGCCTCCCGGTGGGTGTCGGGGTCGCCGAGCGCGCTGACGGTGTCGATGAGGTCGCGGTCGCCCTCGCGGCACTGGAGGGCGAGGATGCCCGCGCCGATCGGCGGCATCATCGTCTCGGGGGAGAGGATCTCGCTGATCACGTCCCGCCGGTCGATGCGCTCCAGGCCGGAGACCGCGAGCAGCAGGGCGTCCGCCTCTCCGGCCGCCAGCTTCTCCAGCCGCCGGTTGGCGTTGCCGCGGAAGGGCACGCACTGCAGCCGCGGGTGGCCGGCCGCCAGCTGGGCGACCCGGCGCACCGAGGAGGTGCCCACCCGGGTTCCGGCCGGCAGCTCGTCCAGGGTGAGCCCGTCGGGATGGATCAGGGCGTCGCGGATGTCGTCCCGCCGGAGGAACGCCGCGAACGTCGTACCCGCCGGGAGGGGCCGGTCGGCCGGCACGTCCTTGACGCAGTGGACCGCGAGATCGGCCTCCCCGGCCAGCAGCGCCGCGTCCACCTCCTTGGTGAACGCGCCCTTGCCCTCGACCAGGGACAGATCGCCCAGCCACTTGTCCCCGGTCGTCTTCACCGGCACCACCTCGGTGCGTACACCGGGATGCTGGACGGCCAACTCGGCGCGGACACGCTCCACTTGGGCGAGCGCCATGGGCGAGTCGCGGGAGACGATACGGATCAGTTCGGGCACGGACATGCGGACACGATAGACCGTCGGGGCGGTGCCTCCGTGCCGTTACGCCGACTTCGGGGCGGGTGGTCCCGGTCACTGCTACGGCGGTGTTCGCCCCTTCTCCCGCGCCTGGACGACCGCTCTCAGGCCAGGGGGGTGCTCAGCTCGACCGAGCGCAGCGCGGCGGCGAGTGCCCGGTCGTCACCGACGTCCAGGGCCGTGTCGGTGAGCTTGATGACGTGCTCGTCGCCGTGTGCGAGGGCCGCCACGCGGCGCGGATCGCCCAGTGCCTCCCGCCAGTTGTCGGCCGTGACGTCGGCCACGGCGGCGGGGAACTCCTCGAGTCTGGTGCGGTACCGGTCGAGCCACCCGTGTACCGCGTCGGCGTGGCCGCGGGCGGCGAGTGCCTCGACCACCATGGGCGCGTGGTTGGTGAGGCGTCCGAGGCGCTCCGGACCCGCCGAGTGCAGCCGTTCCAGGGCTTCTTCGAGCTGTCCGCCGGTGTCGCTGTGTCCATGGCCCGGACGCTACGCGGGGCGCGGCGTGCCGGGATCGGGCCCGGGGCGGAGCCCGCACGGGCCCCGGGTCGTACGCCCCGGGGCCCGGTCCATGCGCGCCGGTCTCAGGCGTTGGGGTCGAACGTGATGCCGGAGGGCTTGGCGGACGCGAGGTGGGAGGCGAAGTTGGCGTCCTTCAGGCCGAAGTTGGCGCTGCCGAAGTTGTAGGCGCTCAGCTTGTCGCGCAGGCCCGCCGGGTAGCCGTTCCAGCCGACCAGCGACGGATACTGCCAGGTGTGCTTGTGGTTCTCCGGCGGCTCGTCGTTGGTGTTCGCCAGCCGGAAGCAGTGCGTGCTGATGCCGTCCTTGTGGTACACGATCTTCGGGTGCGTGCCCTCGAAGCGGACTGTGGAGGCCGCGTGCACGCTGAACGAGCCGTGGTTGGAGGTCGACACGTACTGGACCTGGTCGTTCTGCACCCACACCACGACGTGTTCCCAGTCGTTGCGGTGTCCGCCCAGGCTGCTGCCCGCCACGGCCTGGTCCTTCTCGAAGTACAGCCCGTACATGTAGGCGCACCAGCCGTTGTTGCACTTGTAGCGCGAATAGCCGTTGGTGTTGTCGAGGTCCGAGGCGTCGTGGCAGCTGCCGTTGAGGGCGCCGGTCGGGTTGAGGCCGCCGTTGACGGTGCCGTCGGGGCCGATCGCCGGAGTGGGGTAGCAGCCGTCCGTGTCGTAGTCGTAGGCGGGCTGGTAGGTGTTCTCGCCGGCCTCGGCGTTGGCGGGCAGGGCCGTGGGCGGTGCCGCGAAGGCGGCGGTGGGGAAGGCGATGACGAGCGCGACGGCTCCGGTCAGTCCGGTGAGCCATCTTTTGCGGTGCGTTGAGGACGTCTTCGACGACGACACGGCGTGCTCCTTTGGGGCGCAGCCCAACGGCTGTGGGGGGCAAGGGAGTTCAGCTTCCCCGCTTTTCACTTCGGCGCCAAGGGTCCCGTGCGTCCCGGATATGAAGGGCAGCCCAACTGTTGGTTCCCGCTGCCGGGTCAGACGCTGTCGTCCGGGAGTTCGGCGGCCGACTCCTCGGGTGTGAGGTCCGTGCGCAGCCGTAGCCAGGACGGCTGGCGCAGCAGCCCGGCCCTGGTACGGGTGCTGTAGCGGACCTCGCCCACCAGCCGGGGCACGACCCAGTGCGCGTCGGCGGCCGGCGGGACGGGGTCGAAGGGGCAGGCGTCCGTCGCGGCGTCCCGCAGCAGTTCGGCGAGCCGGGTGCGTTCGGCATGGCTCCAGCCGGTGCCCACACTGCCGACGTACCGCAGGACCCCGGCGGCGCGCTGGCCGACCAGTACGGCGCCCGGCAGCCCGGTCAGCCGCCCCCTGCCCGGTAGCCAGCCGCCGACGACGACGTCCTCGCTGCGCATGTTGCGGATCTTGATCCAGGCCCGTGAGCGCACGCCCGGCTCGTACACCGAGTCCAGCCGCTTGCAGACCAGGCCCTCCAGACCGTGTTCGCGGGTGGCCCGCAGCGCCTGTTCGCCGTGCCCGACGAGTGCGGCGGGCGTGGACCAGAAAGGCCCCGCCAGGCCCAGTTCCTCCAACTGGCCGCGTCGTCGCGCGTAGCGCAGCGGGAGGAGGGAGCGCCGCCCGAGGTGGAGCACGTCGAACAGCACCAGGTGGGCGGGGACCTCCGCCGCCCGCCGCGCGGCTCTGCCGGGGGAGTGCGCGAGGCCCATCCGGGACTGGAGCAACTGGAAGTCGGCGCGGCCCTGTCGGTCCAGGGCGAGGATCTCCCCGTCGAGCACGGCGGGTGTGGCGCCCAGAGCGCCTCCCAGCGCGAGCAGTTCGGGGTACGCGGCGGTGATGTCCTCCCCGGACCGGGCGCGCAGTGTCACGGTGCCGTCCCCGGGCAGATAGACCACCGCCCGCTGGCCGTCCTGCTTGGTCTCGTAGGCCCAGCGGGCGTCCTCGGCGGCGGGCGGCAGGGAGCCGGGCGTGGCGAGCATGGGGGCGATCGGCGGGAGGGGCACGGCTCAGTTCTCGACGGCCCTGCCCGGCGGCACGCCCCGTTGCGGCTCATTTCGCCTGAACGGCGTCAACAAGAGGGTCGCGCCGCGTCAGACGATGCCGCCGTTGGCCCGCAGTACCTGCCCGTTGACCCAGTGGCCGGCCGGACTGACGAGGAAGGACACGACGGAGGCGATGTCCTCGGGCGTCCCCAGGCGCTCCAGCGGGGGCTGGGCGGCCAGGCGGGCGACGGTCTCCTCGTCCTTGCCGTCGAGGAACAGCTCGGTGGCCGTGGGGCCGGGGGCGACGGCGTTGACGGTCACGTCGCGTCCGCGCATCTCCCGGGCGAGGATCAGGGTCAGCGCCTCGACCGCGCCCTTGCTCGCGGCGTAGGCGCCGTAGCCGGGGAAGGCGAGACCGAGGACCGAGGTGGAGAAGTTGACGAGGGCTCCGCCCGGACGCGCTCGGCGGGCGGCCTGCTGGTCGACCACGAAGGTGCCGCGGATGTTGGTGCGGTACAGGGAGTCGAGTTCGCCGAGGTCGAGGTCTGCGACCGGGGACAGCGGCATCCGGCCGGCCGCGTGCACGACCGCGTCGACACCGCCGTAGGTGGCCTCCGCCAGGTCGAACACGGCGGCGACCTCGGTCTCGTCGGCGACGTCCGCGCGGGCGGCGACGGCGCTGCCGCCGGCGGCCTCGATGGTGCGCACGACGTCCTCTGCCGCGTCCTGGTTGCCCGCGTATCCGACGACGACGGCGAATCCGTCGGCGGCGAGCCGCTGGGCGACCTGGCGTCCGATGCCGCGCGATCCACCGGTCACGATCGCGACGCGCTGCTCTGCCGGGGGCTGAGTGGTCATGACTGCATCCTTTGTTAGCGGCGCTACGTTGAGTTCGTACTGACGATAACACGAGAGCGTATCGTCGGTATCCCCATTTCGTATCAGTGCTACGAATGGCGTACGGTGGACGCATGGATGCGCGGGAGAAGATCTTGGAAGCGGCCGCCGGACTGCTGGCGGAGGCGCCGGTCGCCGACGTCTCCACCCGTGCCGTGTGCGAGGCGGCCGGGGTCGGAGCGCCGATGCTGTACCGGCTCTTCGGCGACAAGGCGGGACTGCTGGCCGCGGTCGTCGACCGGGGGTTCGAGCAGTACCTCGTGTCCAAGCGGACCGCCCGCCCCGGCGACGACCCCGTCCAGGACCTGAAGAACGGCTGGGACAACCACACACGCTTCGCGCTGGAACACCCCAATCACTACCGGCTGATGTACTCGCCCGAACTGACCGCGCCGCCCGCCGCGGCCCAGGAGGCGCACGCCCTGCTGCACGGCATCCTCGAACGCTGCGCGGCCGCGGGACGCCTGACCGTCCCGCCCGCCCTCGCCACCCGGATGATCATGTCCGCGAACGTCGGGGCGGCGCTGTCCCTGCTCACCAGACCGGAGCAGTACCCCGACCCGGGCTTCTCCGCCCGGTTGCGCGACGCCGTGATCGACGCGCTGACCCGCCCCGCCGAACCCCGGGAACAGGACGGCATCCCCGTCGCGGCCGCCACCCTCGCGGCCCGTCTGCGGGCCGTGCCGCCGCCGGCCTTCACCGCGGTGGAGTCGGCCCTTCTGCAGCAGTGGCTGGACAAGCTGTCCGAGGGCTGACGGCTCCGTCGCGCGTGGCCGGCCGCGGGGCCCGCACCAGCGCCGACTGGTAAGCCACGACGACCAGTTGGGCCCGATCGCGGGCACCCAGCTTGGTCGTCGGCGAGCAGCACGCGGATGGTCATGGCGTCCGTTCTTGGGGCACCGAGGTGTCGGAGTACAGGGGAAGCCGAGTGGTGACCTCGCAGCCGCCCTCGGGACGGTGTCCCGCCCGCACGGCGCCGCCCACGGACCGGGCGCGCTCACGCATGCCGATCGGACCGAAGCGCCCGCCGGGCGCGCGCGACCCGGGGGCGGCCCGGGTGCCGTCGTCGGTGACGGTGATCGTGGACTCGCGGGAGTCCCGCCCGACGACGGTGACCCGGTGGCCGCGGGACCGGGTTCCGGTCCCGCGGCCACCGGGTCACGGGCTCAGTGAGCCGAGGGCGCGTCGGCGGTCGCCTCCGCGCCCGTGGGCGCGGCCGCGGCTGTCACGGCGGTGCGCTGACGCGGGATGAACGAGGCCACGCCGCAGGCGAGCAGAGCCGCCCCGGCGCCGAGGGCCATCACCGTCTTGAAGCCGTTCTCCGAGGGCAGGGCGAAGCCGCCGAAGTCGACGGTCATCTGCGACAGGATGACGCCGGCGATCGCGCTGGCCACCGAGGTGCCGATGGAGCGCATCAGGGTGTTGAGGCTGTTCGCGGCGGCCGTCTCGCTCGCCGGTACGGCGCCCATGATCAGGGCGGGCATCGAGCCGTAGGTGAAGCCGATGCCGGCGCCGATCACACAGGAGACCACGACCAGATGCCACACCTCGGACATCAGCACGATGTTGATCCCGTAGCCGGCGGCGACGATCAGCGCGCCGATCATCAGTGTGACCTTGGGACCCCTGGCCTTGGAGACGGCCGCGGAGATCGGGGCGGTGGCCATCATGACCAGGCCGGACGGCGCCATGACGAGGCCGGCGGTCAGCAGCGACCTGCCCAGACCGTAGCCGGTCTGCGCGGGCAGTTGCAGCAGCTGCGGCAGGACCAGGGACATCGCGAACATCGAGAAGCCGATCGCGATCGAGGCGAGGTTCGTGACCAGCACCTGGCGGCGGGCGGTGGTGCGCAGGTCGACCAGTGGCTGGCTGGTGCGCAGCTCGAAGACACCCCAGACGACGAGCACGAGCACGGCCGCGGCGAACAGTCCGAGGGTGGTGCCGCTGGTCCAGCCCCAGTCCGCGCCCTTGGAGACGGCCAGCAGCAGGCACACCAGCCCGGTCGCCATGCCGACGGCGCCGACCACGTCGAAGCGGCCCCCGCTGCGGACCGGCGACTCGGGCACGATCAGCAGGACCAGGACGAAGGCGATCACGCCCATCGCCGCCGAGCTCCAGAACAGCATGTGCCAGTCGAAGTGGTCGGCGATCAGCGCGGCGGTGGGCAGACCGAGGGCCCCGCCGACACCGAGGGAGGCACTCATCAGCGCGGTGGCGCCGGCCAGCCGTTCCGCGGGCAGTTCGTCGCGCATGATGCTGATGCCCAGCGGGATGACACCGGATGCCATGCCCTGCAGAGCCCGGCCGACGACCATGGGAACCAGGGCGTCGCTGAGGGCGCACACCACGGAGCCGGTGACCAGCAGGACGACGCTGACCAGCAGCATGCGGCGCTTGCCGAACATGTCGCCGAGGCGGCCCACGACGGGGGTCGCGACCGCGCCGGCCAGCAGGGTCGCCGTCACCGCCCAGGCGGTGTCGGAGGCCGGGGCGTCGAGCAGCTTGGGCAGCTCGGGCACGATCGGGATGACCAGGGTCTGCATCAGCGCGACGACGATTCCGGCGAAGGCCAGCACCGCCACCACGGCATTCGGCCGTGGCGGGGAGCCGCTCCCGGCGTCGCCGGGTCGGGCAAGGGTGTCGGACATGAAGGGGCCTCCGGGTGTGGTGGTGACAGGCCGAACTCGCGACGGGAGACTGAACTCGACCGGAGTTAAGTCAGATGCTTGACTTACATTAGTGCCTCGGCCTGCCCGGCCGTGCGGCGATCACCGGTTCCGAGGAGGGCACGTGCCACCGAGCGAGGTCAGGGCCCCGGGCCGCCCGCACGGACGGGTGCGGGGCCGCATGGGACCGGCCGGCACACAGGTGTGTGCAGTCCCGGTGCGGTGGTGGGATTGACCGGCAGGGCGGTGCGGGCGGAGCAGGCGAGTGCGACCCGGGAACTGATCCTGACCGCGGCGGAGCGGCTGTTCGCGGAGCGCGGCGTGTACGCGGTGTCCAACCGCCAGGTGAGCGAGGCGGCGGGACAGGGCAACAACGCGGCCGTCGGCTACCACTTCGGCACCAAGGCCGACCTGGTCCGCGCGATCGTCCGCAAGCACGCGACCCGGATCGAGGAGATCCGCGCCCGGCTGGTGGCCGGTGTCGGCGACTCCACGGACGTACGCGACTGGGTGGACTGCCTGGTCCGTCCCGTCCCCGAACATCTCGCCGCCCTCGGCGGCCCCACCTGGTACGCCCGTTTCTGCGCCCAGGTGATGACCGACCCGGCGCTCCACCGCATCATGACGGAGGAGTCGCTCACCTCCCCGTCGCTGCGGCGGATCATCGACGGGCTCGACCGCTGCCTGCCCGAACTGCCCCCCGAGGTCCGCGCCGAACGCGGTGAGCTGGTCCGTCACCTGATCGTCCACATGCCCGCCGAGCGCGAACGCGCGCTGGCGGGTGACACCCCCACGGCGCACCGCACCTGGCGCGACGCGGCGGCGGGCCTCGCGGACGCGGTCCTCGGCATGTGGACGGCGCCTGTCACATCCGGCGGGTGACGACGGCAGGGCGGCGCACCCGCCGGCCGGAGGCGTCCGGCGTCATCGGGACCGCGTCGGCGACCAGCGTGGCGAGCGGGAATTCGCAACGCCTGCGGCGCGGGGTGTGGCCCGGGATGTATGTGCCCTTGCCGGAGGCAGGGGGCTGCGGGGCAGGTGGGAGGACCGCTCGCCCGGTGTGCCTGCCTCGCTGCGTAGTACATGGCTTACACGCACGGAGTACTTTACTTGAGTTACGCAACAAGATGGTAAAGTGGGTCGCATGTCCACGTCACCGCTGCCCGATGTTCCCGCGTCCCCCGAAGTCGTCGAGATCGAACGCGCCCTGACCCGGATCACCTATCTGAGCACGCGTGCCCGGCAGCACGACCGGCTGATGGCCCTGGCAGGTGTGCCGCTCGACCGCGCCGCCGTGGCGCTGCTGCGGCAGATCGCCGACTCCGAGCCGCTGCGCCCGGGGGAGCTGGCCAACCGGCTGGGAGTGGAGGCGTCCCACGTCACCCGTACCGTGCAGCAGCTGCAGAAGTCCGGTTACGTCACCCGTGTCCCCGACCCCGAGGACCGCCGCGCCCAGCGCGTGCAGCTCACCGACTCCGGGCAGCAGGCCGTCGACCGGGTCCGTGACGCCGGCTCGCGCGGCATGATGCTGGCCCTGGCCGACTGGTCGCCGGAGGAGCTGCGGCAGCTCGCCACGCTCTTCCACCGCATGGTCGACGACTTCCTCTCCCACGCGGAGGACGGAGCCGAACAGGCCGCCGCCCCCGCGGGTACCGCCTGACCCGCCGTACCCCGCTCGGCGGCGACGCGGTGGTCACCCACGCAACTACCGTCCAGTAATATCGCGCGGCAGGTCACCAGAGGAGGAACCGTGTCCCGGTCCGAACGCTCGCCCCTGCTGCTCGCCGGCCTTTTGGCCACCGCGGGTGTCGCCCACTTCGCCTCGCCACGTCAGTTCGACCAGACCGTTCCCCGGTCCCTGCCGGGCTCGCCCAGGGCGTGGACGTACGCCAGCGGCGCCGTCGAACTGGCGCTCGCCGCGGGCCTGGCGCTGCCGCGCACCCGGAAGGTCACCGCGCTGACCGCCGCCGCCTTCTTCGTCGGCGTGTTCCCCGCCAACGTCAAGATGGCCGTGGACTGGCGGCACCGGCCCACACCGCTGAAGGCCGCGGCCGTCGGACGGCTGCCGTTGCAGGTGCCGCTCGTGCTGTGGGCCCGCAGCGTCGCCCGGAACGCCGCCGCCGCGAACGCGCAGGGACGGTCATGAGCGGGCGGGTGGAGGTCGGCGACACGGTCGAGGACTTCTCGCTGCCCGACGAGACCGGCACCGGCCGCAGTCTGTCCGAGCTCCTCGCCGAAGGGCCGGTCGTGCTGTTCTTCTACCCGGCTGCCCTGACGGCGGGCTGCACCGCGGAGGCCTGTCACTTCCGCGACCTCGCCGCCGAGTTCGCCGCGGTCGGCGCGCGCCCCGTCGGTGTCAGCGGGGACGCCGTCGAGCGCCAGCAGGAGTTCGCCGGACAGCACAACCTCGGCATACCGCTGCTGTCCGACGCCGACGGCGCGGTCCGTGAGCGGTTCGGCGTGAAGCGGGGCTTCTCCCTGGCACCGACCAAGCGGGTCACCTTCGTGATCGCGCAGGACCGGACGGTCCTCGAGGTCGTCCGCAGCGAACTGCGGATGAACACGCACGCCGACCGGGCCCTCGCCGCCCTGCGAGCCCACCGGAAGTGACCCGCGGGCACCGAAGGCCGCACCGCGGTTGATGCGGTGCGGCAAAAGGACCATTCTGGACGATATGGAGCACGTCTCCGCTGCGGCGGTCATCGATGGCCGGGGCATGGTGACGGGGTGGAGCGAGGGTGCCCGGCAGCTGACGGGATACGCGGCAGAGGAGGCCGTGGGGCGGGCGGCGCGGGAACTGCTCGCCCATGACCCGTCTCCGGACGTCCTGGCGGCGCTGGAGGGCGCCGTCGTGCTGCGGCACCAGGACGGATCCCCCGTCCCGGTCACCCTGAAAGCCTGCGCGGTGCTGGGCCGGGACGACGAGCCGGGTGGATACGTGGTCACCACCGAACGCCCGCGCGAAGCGGCACCCGCCCTGGGCGCGCGGGCCTTCGAGCAGGCCTCCATGTCGATGTCGATCTTTGACACCGAGCAGCGCTATCTGCGCCTTAACGATGTGGCCTGCCGGGTGATGGGCGTGCCGGAGGAGACCCTGCTCGGCAGGCCCTTCCCGGAGACCGTCGAGGACGCCGAGCACAGCCGCGGCTTCCTGAGCAACCTGCGCCAGGTGGCCGAGACGGGCCGGCCCGTCCACTACGAGAGCTTCACCGGCGCGCCCTCCAGCAACCGCGAGCACGCCTGGAACATCGAGATGTGGCCGGTACGCGACGACACCGGAGACGTGGCCGGGGTCGCGCTGGCGGCGTTCGACAGCAGCGGGCAGTACTGGGCCCGGCAGCGTCTGGCGCTGCTCAACGAGGCGGCGGCCGCCATCGGCACCAGCCTGGACGTGGTGCGCACCGCCGAGGAACTCGTGGAACTGCTGGTGCCCCGGTACGCCGACTTCGCCAGCGTGGACCTGCTCGACTGGGTCCTGGGCGCCGACGAACCCCCGCCCGTCCCGGCGGACGGCGAGATCGTCCTGCGGCGCGTCGCCCACGGCTCCGCCACCGAGGGCACACCGGAGGCCGCCGTGCACCTGGGCGAGGCGGACGTCTACCCGGTGTTCTCGCCGCCCGCCAAGGCCCTGCTCCAGGGACGGGCGGTGCTCGGCCAGGCGGGCGAGCCCGACTTCATGCGCTGGGTCGCCGAGCGCAACGCGAAAGCCCCCGCGGGCCGCTCCTACCGCACCGGTGTGCACTCGATGCTCGCGGTGCCGTTGCGGGCCCGCGGCACCACCCTCGGCGTCGCGGTGGGCGTCCGCATCGCCCACCCGGACGCCTACGTCGCGGACGACACCGTCCTGGCCGAGGAACTCGCCAGCCGCGCAGCCGTCTGCGTGGACAACGCCCGCCGCTTCGCCCGTGAGCGGACCACCGCGCTGGCCCTGCAGCACAGCCTGCTGCCGCGGGGACTGCCCGGACAGGCGGCGGTCGAGGTGGCCCACCGCTACCTGCCCAGCGGATCCCTCGCGGGCATCGGCGGCGACTGGTTCGACGTCATCCCGCTGTCCGGCAGCCGCGTCGCCCTGGTCGTCGGCGACGTGGTGGGACACGGCATCCCGTCCTCGGCGACCATGGGACGGCTCTGCACGGCCGTCCGCACCCTCGCCGACGTGGATTTGCCGCCGGACGAACTCCTCACCCACCTCGACGACCTGGTCACCCACCTGGCGGCGTACGAGAACGGCGAGGACGTCGCCGAACTGGGCGCCACCTGTCTCTACGCCGTCTACGACCCGGTGGCCCGTCGCCTCACCCTCGCCGCGGCGGGCCATCCGGCACCGGCCCTCGTCCTGCCCGACGGCACCGCGCGACTCGTCGCCATGACCCCCGGCCCGCCGCTGGGCGTGGGCGGACTGCCCTTCGAGGCGACGGAACTCGAACTTCCCGAAGGCGCCGTCGTCGCCCTCTACACGGACGGCCTGATCGAGGACCGTGACCGCGACGTGGACCGCGCCACCGACGAACTGTGCCGCTCGCTGACCGCGCCCGCGGAGTCGCTGGACGCGCTGTGCGACACGGTCCTGAAGGCCGTACTGCCAGAGGAGCCCAGCGACGACGTGGCCCTGCTGCTGGCCCGTACCCGGGTGCTGGGCGCCGACCGGGTCGCCACCTGGGACGTGGCACCGGACCCCGCCGACGTGGCCCCCACCCGGCAGGCCGCCACCGAGCGACTGACCGCGTGGGGGCTGGACGAGGCCGCCTTCGTCACCGAACTCGTCGTCAGCGAGCTGGTCACCAACGCGATCCGGTACGGCGAACCGCCCATCCAGCTACGGCTGATCCGGGACCGCACCCTCATCTGCGAGGTGTCCGACGGCAGTTCCACCTCACCGCACCTGCGCCGCGCCCACGCCTTCGACGAGGGAGGGCGCGGCCTGCTTCTGGTCGCCCAGCTCACCCAGCGGTGGGGCAGCCGTCAGACGGGGCGCGGCAAGACGATCTGGGCCGAGCAGACACTGCCGGACTGACCGCCGGTCACTGGAACGGGCACCCGGGGTTCGGCGCGTCCTCGGAGAACGGCGCCCCGTGGGGCAGCACGTAGAGCACGTCCAGGACGAGCGGTGTGGAGCCCAGGTTGCGGCCGATGTGGATGTTGCCCGGACCGGCCGGCTCCTGGACGGTGCTGCCCTTGCGGTAGACGCCGTCGGACGCGCAGCCGGAGTCGAAGTGGCTCAGCGTGCCCTGCCGCACGAGGGCGTAGAGGGGGCCGTCGTGGTAGTGCCAGCCGGTGCTCTGCCCGGGCGGCACCGTGATCTCCCGGACGACGTAGTCGGTGTCGCCCACCGTGGTCAGGCTGATCAGCCGGGCGCTGACGCCCGGGCCGGGCGGGGTCGCGTGGGCGGTGCCGCCGACGAGGACGGTGACGGCTGCGACCATCCCGGTGAGGGTGGTGCGGAGCGCGTGGCGCATGCGTGGGCCTCCTGCTGCTGGAGCGGGCCGGTCGAGGACGTGCCGCAGCGAACATAGGGGCAGGGGAGGCCGGTTGTGGGCTCAATCGCCATTTCGGCGGGTCCCCTGCCCCGCCCCCGCCGCCGGGCCCCGCACTCGCGCACCACCGCTGTCAGAACTCCTCGTGCACCTCAGGGTCCCCGCCGATGCGCTGGTGGTCCCGGTCGGCGACGGCCCGCATCTGGGCCGGGCCCAGTTCGAAACCGAAGATGTCGAGGTTCTCGCGCTGCCGGTCCGGGTCCGCCGACTTCGGGATGGGGATCGCACCGAGCTGGACGTGCCAGCGGAGCACGACCTGGCCGGGTGTCACGCCGTGCGCCTCCGCGACGGTGACGACGACGGGGTCCTCGAGCAGCCGCGTGCCGCGGCCCAGCGGGCTCCAGCTCTCGGTGCGGATGCCCTTGGCGGTGTGGAAGGCGCGCAGCTCGCTCTGCGGGAAGAAGGGGTGCAACTCGATCTGGTTGACGGAGGGCAGGACCCCGGTCTCCTTCTCCAGCCGCTCGATGTGCCCGGCGGTGAAGTTCGAGACGCCGATCGACCGCACGAGACCGTCCTCGCGCAGCTTGATCATCGCCCTCCACGAGTCGACGTACCTGCCGACGCGGGGGAGGGGCCAGTGGATGAGGTACAGGTCGACGTAGTCCAGACCGAGCCGGCGGCGGGACTCCTCGAAGGACGCGAGGGTCTCCTCGTAGCCGTGGTGCCGGCCCGGCAGCTTCGTCGTCACCACCACCTCCTCCCGCGGGACCCCGCTGCGCGCCACGCCGAGGCCGACACCGGTCTCGTTGCGGTAGTTCGTCGCCGTGTCGACAAGGCGGTATCCCAGCTCCAGGGCACCGCGCACCGCCGGTTCCGCCTGCGCGTCGTCCATCGGCCAGGTGCCCAGACCGATGGCGGGGATCGTCGTACCGTCGTTCAGCGTGTGCGTCGGGATGGTGGCCACGGTCGCGCCTTTCTTTGACTGTGTCGTACAGCCAGTATGGGAGTTCACGCGGCACGAGCCCCACCGGGCACGCGGAGGCCGCCCGGCCGAACGCGGGACAGGACGCTGTCGCCGCATACCGCGAGACGCTGTCGCCACGCGCCGCGATCACTGACACGATCTTCCGTGGCGCCGGCCCGGACCGGTGCCGCGGCGGACGGACGAACGGAGCGCGTATGACGACGGACAGGGCCACGGCGGGTGAGTCGGCACAGCCTGCCGCGGGGATCGAGGTGAAGCCGGTCGCCGGCCACATCGGCGCCGAGATCACGGGCGTCGACCTGGCCGACGGCCCGGACGACGCCCAGGTCGCGGCGATCAGGGCCGCGGTGCTGCGCTGGAAGGTGGTGTTCTTCCGCGGCCAGCGGCTCGATCACGCCGGGCATGTCGCGTTCGCCCGCCGGTTCGGCGAGCCCGTCGTCCTGCGCCGCCGGGGCAGCGCCTCACCGCCGGACTTCCCGGAGATCGAGACCACCGCCGACCGGCTGGAACTCGGCGGCAGGTTCGGCATGGACCACGACGAATGGCTGCGCCGCCGGCGCCACACGCTGCTCCGCGGCTGGCACTGTGACCACGGCGCCCGCGTCGACCCGCCCGCCGCGACGATCCTGCGCGCCGAGACCGTTCCGCCCTACGGCGGCGACACCACCTGGTCCAACCTGGCGGCCGCCTACGCCGGGCTCTCCGGCCCGGTGCGCGCGTTCGTCGACGGGCTGCGGGCCGAGCACCGGCTGGGCGTCGGTTACCAGCCGCGGCCCGGCGACGACGCGTACGTCCGTCACCTGCTGGACCACCAGATCGCCACCCTGCACCCGCTGGTCCGGGTCCACCCGGAGACGGGCGAGCGCGTGCTCTACGTCAACGGCTACTACGTCGAGCAGATCGCCGACGTCTCCCGGGCGGAGAGCGCGGCGATCCTGGACCTGCTCCTCGAGCAGGCGACGCGGCCGGAGTACACCGTCCGGTTCCGCTGGGAACCGGGCAGCGTGGCCTTCTGGGACAACCGGGCCACCATCCACCTGGCCCCCTCCGACAACGCCCACCTCGGCCCCCGCACCATGCACCGGGTGATGCTCACCGGCGACGTGCCGGTGGGGGCGGACGGCAGGCCCTCGCAGGCGCTCGTCGGCAGCGAGCCGGGACGCTGGTGACGGTCCCGTTCAGCCGGCCGGCTGCCAGCCCAGCGCCGGGCCGAGCCGGGTGGCCATGTCGGTGAGGATCTGGACGTAGTCCTCGTGCCCGAAGGTGAACGGCAGCGCGAAGGCGACCTCGTCGACCTCACGGAACGCGGCGTGCGCGTGCAGCCGTTCGACGAGTTCCTCCGAGGTGCCCACCAGGTCCGGCGCGAACATCAGCCGTGCCGGGCCCTGCGGTGACGCGGTGCGCGGAGCGCGCTTGGCGGCGTACTCCTCGTACTTCGCGCGTTGCGCGGGTGAGGCGGAGTCGGTGGGGATGACGACCAGGCCCTGGGAGACGCGGGCGGCCTCGCCGTCGGGGTGGTGGGCGCGGAAGGCACGGATGTGCGACAGCTGGATGCCGGCGAAGTCCGCGGGGCCCGCCGTCTCCTGCCCTTCCGCCTTGACGACGCTGCTGGTCAGGAAGTTCATGGCGTTCTCGCCCGCCCAGCGCGCGGAACCGAGGCTGCCGCCGCCGTACCACAGGCGGCCGCCCAGCCCCGGGGAGTGCGGCTGCACCCGCTCCGAGAACACCTCGAAGCCCTCGACGCCCTGGAAGCCGGTGACCGGCTTGCCGCGGACGCCGTCCAGCAGCCGCCCCACCCGCGTGTAGCCGAAGTCCTCGGTCTCGGCCGTGTCCGGGTACAGGGCGCCCTTGACCTGGTCGTAGTGCATCGGCGGGCCGACGCTGACCCCCGGGTTGAGCCGGCCCCCGCTCAGGATGTCGACGGTCGCCAGGTCCTCGGCCAGCCGCAGCGGGTTCTCCCAGCCCAGCGGGATGACGGCGGTACCCAGTTCGATGCGGTGGGTGCGCTGCGAGGCGGCGGCGAGCACGGCGACCGGGGACGAGATGCCGTACTGGAGGTGGCGGTGGCGGACCCACGCGCTGTCGAAGCCGAGCCGCTCGCCCAGCTCGATGATCTCCAGCGTGGACTCGTGTCCCCGGCGCGGATCGGCTTCGTCGAAGAGACCGATGGTGAGGAAGCCCAGCTTGCGCAACGGGCGTGAGGTCGGGGACACGCGCTCCTCCATCGTCCACGGCGCACTTGGCCGTACACCGGTCTGTTCGATTGTCGCAGGCGGCCGCCGTGGGGGACGGGTCAGGTCAGGGGGATGACGACCTCGTCCTCGACCGGCGGTTCGACCTCCTGAGCGCGGTTGCCGGTGGCCGCGTAGCAGCGCAGCCGGATGGCCTCGGGGGTGACGTCCAGGCGCAGGAAGCACTTGAAGAACGGCGGACTGTACGTCGCCGAACTGGGCGAGAACAGCTGCGTGTAGATCTTGCGCACGGGCAGCCGCAGCCGCGAGGTGCGGTCGGGGCGGCCGCCCGCGCCCAGGAGGCTCGCCACCAGCCGGGTGCGTCGCGTGACGCGGGCGGGTTCGCCCGGGGAGCGGGTCGGCGGGATGCCGAGGCGTTCGGCGATCACGGCCGTCGCCTCGGCCTCGCTGAGCTCGAAGAAGCGGCGCAGGCGCAGTCGGCGCCCGTAGAGCCTGCTGTAGAAGGCGAGGGAGTCACCGCGCAGGGGGTAACAGCGGAAGTCCTGCTCGGTGACGTCCGCGACGCCGATGCGCGGGATGGTGTGGGTGGCGTGCATGAACGCACCACCGCCCCCCGCGACCACGTACTGGAGGGTGCGGCCGTCCACCTGGACCGGGTAGCGCTGGTAGTTGTGGATGTCACCGCCTATCGCCGCGACGTAGTGGTGGGCGGGGTCGCGCACGAGGTCGTCGACCGTGCCGCCCCCCTCGATGGGGCACGGGTGGCGTTCGCCGTCCACGTACAGCGGCGAGCCGGTGACGAGGATCTTGGGGCGGGGGCCCTGGGAGACCTCGCGCAGCCATGCCCCCTGCTCGGCGTCGACGGTGCCGAGCAGGCCCGTGTCGATGCCGATGACGCGCACGGGGCCGGCGTCGATCGCCCAGTAGGGGCCGGGCTGAGCGGCCTGTTGGGCCGGTGCGGACCGCAACTTCCGCGCGGTGCCGAGGTGTTCGCCGTCGTGCGGGCGAGGCCGGTGCCACAGCAGTGACCGGAGCCAGGCCCGGGTGAGGGGCCGTGGTGCGGGTTCCGGGGGGAGGGGAGGCGTGGCGTCGCAGAAGACGCGCATGAAGGCGCCGAGGTCCTCGTACCAGTCGTGGTTGCCCGGTATCGCGTAGATGGGGGCCCGGTAGTCCTGGTAGGGGCGGAAGAACTTCGTGGCGTAGTCGTCGGCGCTGCCGACCGGGTAGATCACGTCGCTGGCGAGGACGGCGAAGTCCGTGTCCTGACCGACTTTCAGGAAGCCGGGGACGACGGCGTACTGAGGGTCGTCGCCCTCGCCGGTGTCGCCGATGACCATGAAGGAGAACCGGTCCGGATCGTCGCGCCGGATCACCTTGTCGGCCGGTGCCCCGGCGGCCGCCCGCTGGGCCACCCATCTGCCGCGGGTCCGGCCGGTGGGGTCTCCGAACCAGGAGGCCAGTACGCCGTTGCGGGCGGCCCACAGCATCTTCGGGTCGAGCCACGAGATCTTCTCGACCTTACGCGGCATGAGCTGCTGGTAGTCACCGCGTTCTGCGGCGCCCCAGCCGGCGCCTTCGGCGGTATCGCGTGAGGAGTCAGACACCGGTGCACCGTAACAATGACCCGGACCGGGGCCCGAAGGGGGAGTGCGGCGCCCCGCGGACCTCAATGACGCTCCGGGGCAGGGGCGTTGCCGGCTCCTCGACATCCCGCGCCCCACATCCCGGCGCCCCGACTTCCCGGGCCCTCACATCCCGGCGCCCCGAGGTTCCCGCCCGCACCGGACGCAACCCCGCGACTGCCGGGCGACGCCCGACCGGCTGACGTCCCGTCACTCGCGCGTGCGCCGCGGGACCTCGTACGGATCCCGCCGGGACCAGGTCGGGTCGGCGGGAGCGTCCTTGGGGGAGCCGGGGTGTTCGGCGGAACCTCGGCGTGGCGCACGGGTCGCGGCGGTGACGGCGGAGGCGGTCCGCCGGGGTGCGGGCTGCCCGTTCCATCCGGCGTCGCCCATGACGAGAAGGGGGTCGAACATGACGACCACGCCGGCCAGCAGCAGGAAGACCACCGGCCCGAGGAGCATCGGCAGCAGCAGCGAGGTGGGCGATTCACCGGCCCAGGACGCGCCGACGGTGTCGTGCACATGGACGGTGACGGCCTCCATGGCCGTGTAGTGCATCCCCGACACGGCCACGCCCATCACCAGGCTGGCCCCGAGGCTCGCCAGGAAGCCCCGGATCGAGACCGCGGCCCACAGCGCGGCGGTCGCGGCGACGATCGCGATCACCACGGAGAGTGCGACGGCGGGCGAGGCGTACCGGATGTCGCCGTCCAGCCGCATCGCCCCCATGCCCAGGTAGTGCATCGCGGCGACACCCAGGCCGGTGACGGTTCCCGCGGCGGACAGCGTGGCGGTGGTGGCGCCCCGGTACCCCACGGCGAAGACGCCGATGCCGACCACGACGACGGCCACCACCAGGCTCAGTACGGTGAGCCCGACGTGGTAGCCGATCCGGGTCTCCTCGACCTGGAAGCCGATCATGGCGACGAAGTGCATGGTCCAGATGCCGCAGCCGATCGACGCGGCCCCGAGTGCGAGCCAACCCGGCTTCCACGACTGATCGTTGTGCAGCGACCGGACGACGCAGCGCAGCCCCAGGGCCCCTCCCAGACAGGCCATCAGATACGCCGCCACCGGAGTGACCGCGCCGTACCGAAACCCGTCGACCGTGCCGTCCATAAGCCAACTCCCCCCGAGTAATGGCCTTTTGTGAGGCCCTGTCTACGGGGTGGGGACTTGGTGAAGCAAGCCTTACCGGCGGTAGCCCGGCCCTCCGTCGTCCGCCGCCGGCTCTCCGCGCACCCGCGTCACCACAGGGAACGGACAGGTGGCTCACAGGGTGATGCGATGCGGCGGTCGCGACCGCATGGGGTACCGAGGGAAATCCCTAGAAGCCCCCAGGAGGTGATGACATGCCCTGGACAAGCCTGTCAGTCTCCCTCCCAACTGCCGTGCACAAGTGCCAACTGCGCGGCAGGACAAGCAGTTTCCCCTCACACAGCTCGGTCCCGCACACCTCGGCTCGTCCCGGACAGCACACCCGTCTGCCCGGTCTGTCAACGACCGACCCATCGGTCGCAGCAGTAGGAGAACGAGTGAGACCCAACCCCCGCAAGCGGATTGCTGCCGGAGCAGCCCTGCTCTCCACCGCCGCCCTCCTGGCCGTCGGCATCCAGACGGTCCCGGCGGCCGCGCAGCCCGCAGCCCCCCACCCCAGTCCCCTGCGTGCCGGCGCCCTGCCCGCCGACATCACGCCCGCGCAGCGCACCG
This sequence comes from Streptomyces sp. NBC_00289, assembly GCF_041435115.1. NCBI lineage: Bacteria > Bacillati > Actinomycetota > Actinomycetes > Kitasatosporales > Streptomycetaceae > Streptomyces > Streptomyces sp. NBC_00289. Next base: position 9,118,989 of record NZ_CP108046.1, read on the forward strand.
CACTGGTCAAGAGCGCCGCGGCGAAGACGACGCGGACGGCCCGCACCCTCGGCCTGGGCGCCAAGGAGAAGCTGGTCGTCAAGGACGTCGTGAAGGACAACGACGGTACCGTGCACACCCGCTACGAGCGCACCTACGCCGGTCTCCCCGTGCTCGGCGGCGACCTGGTCGTGCACACACCGCCCGCCTCCCGGGCCTCCGGCACGGTGAGCACCACCTTCAACGGCAAGCGCACCGTCAAGGTGGCCTCCACCACGGCGACCTACTCCAAGTCCGCCGCGCAGACGAAGGCGTTGAAGGCGGCCAGGGCGCTGGACGCCGAGCAGCCCGCCGCCGACAGCGCCCGCAAGGTGATCTGGGCCGGCAGCGGCACCCCGAAGCTGGCCTGGGAGACGGTGGTCAGCGGCTTCCAGGACGACGGCACGCCGAGCAAGCTGCACGTCGTCACCGACGCCGTCACCGGCGCGAAGCTCTCCCAGTTCGAGGGCGTCCAGACGGGCACGGGCAACAGCCAGTACAGCGGCACGGTCACCATCGGCACCACGCTGTCCGGCTCGACGTACCAGCTGAACGACACCACGCGCGGCACGCACAAGACGTACAGCCTGAGCAACGGCACGTCCGGCACCGGCACCCTGATGACGGACGCCGACGACACGTGGGGCACCGGCTCCGGCTCCAACACCCAGACCGCCGGCGTCGACGCCCACTACGGCGCCCAGGTGACGTGGGACTTCTACAAGAACACCTTCGGGCGCAGCGGCATCAAGAACGACGGCGTCGCCGCCTACTCCCGCGTCCACTACAGCACGGCGTACGTCAACGCCTTCTGGGACGACGACTGCTTCTGCATGACCTACGGCGACGGCACCAGCAGCACGCACGCGCTGACCTCGCTGGACGTCGCGGGCCACGAGATGAGCCACGGCGTCACCTCCAACACCGCGGGCCTGAACTACACGGGTGAGTCGGGCGGTCTGAACGAGGCCACCTCCGACATCTTCGGCACGGGTGTGGAGTTCTACGCCAACAACTCCTCCGACGTGGGCGACTACCTCATCGGCGAGAAGATCGACATCAACGGCGACGGCACGCCGCTGCGGTACATGGACGAGCCCGACAAGGACGGCGGCTCCGCCGACAGCTGGTACTCCGGCGTCGGCAACCTCGACGTCCACTACTCCTCGGGCCCGGCGAACCACATGTTCTACCTGCTCTCCGAGGGCAGCGGCAGCAAGACCATCAACGGCGTCACCTACAACAGCCCCACCTCCGACGGGGTCGCCGTCGCGGGCATAGGCCGGGCCGCCGCCCTGCAGATCTGGTACAAGGCGCTGACGACGTACATGACGTCCAGCACCAACTACGCCGGTGCGCGCACCGCCGCGCTGAACGCCGCCGCGGCACTGTACGGCACCAGCTCCAGCCAGTACGCGGGTGTCGGCAACGCCTTCGCCGGCATCAACGTGGGCAGCCACATCACGGTCCCGTCGACGGGCGTCACGGTCACCAACCCGGGCAGCCAGTCGTCCACCGTCGGCACCGCGGTGAGCCTCCAGGTCTCGGCGAGCAGCACCAACAGCGGGTCGCTGACGTACGCGGCGACCGGTCTGCCCGCCGGACTGTCGATCAACAGCTCCACCGGCGTGATCTCCGGCACCCCGACGACGGCCGGCAGCTCCAGCGCCACCGTCACGGTCACCGACAGCACCGGCGCGACCGGCACCGCCTCCTTCACCTGGACGGTGAGCTCCAGCGGAGGCGGCGGCACCTGCACCGCGGCGCAGCTGCTGGGCAACGCCGGCTTCGAGTCGGGCAACACCACCTGGACGGCGTCCAGCGGAGTCATCACCAACTCCAGCAGCCAGGCGGCGCACGGCGGTTCCTACAAGGCCTGGCTCGACGGCTACGGCTCGACCCACACCGACACGCTGACCCAGTCCGTGGCCATCCCGTCGGGCTGCAAGGCGAGTCTCACCTTCTACCTGCACATCGACAGTGCGGAGACCACCACCAGCACCGCCTACGACAAGCTGACGGTCACCGCCGGATCGACCACGCTGGCGACCTACTCCAACCTCAACAAGGCCACGGGGTACACCCAGAAGACCTTCGATCTCTCCTCGTTCGCCGGATCCACCGTCGCCCTGAAGTTCAGCGGCGTCGAGGACTCCTCGCTCCAGACCAGCTTCGTCGTGGACGACACCGCCCTGACGACCAGCTGATCCCGCACCTCTGAACGGCAGCCCCGCACGCGAGTTCCGCTTCGCGTGCGGGGCTGACACGTTCGTGTGCGGGCCTTTCGTATCAGTTGAACGGGTCGAGGGTCAGATACGCCTGCCGGGGAGCACCGTCGTGGACGAGCGACTCGTGGTTGCCGACGTCGTCGAACGCGAAGGCGTACGCCTTGCCGTCGGCCATCTGCGCGTGGATCTTGCGGGCGTAGTGGTTGGTCACCGTGTCCTGGTAGAAGCCCGCGTCCGTGGCGTCGGGCTGGTTGGGGTTCGCCAGGAGCGTGGACCGGTTGTAGCCCGCGCAGAGGGTGCGGGAGATCGGGCCGCGCACCTGGTCGTTGGGGGCGTCCAGCAGTTTGTGGCAGCCGAAGATGCTGTCCGCGTCCGGCTTCTGGAAGCTGGTGACGACCGCGCCGGCGCTGTTGGTGAAGTTCATGACGTTGCCGGAGACCCGGCCGTAGTACCTGGTGTTCGGCTGGTCGCCGAAGGGCGTGACCGTCAGTGTCGCGGTCGTGTACTTCTGCCAGACGCGGTTGACGTAGTCGTCCATCACGGAAGCCGGAAGCGCCCCGCTCTCCAGGCCGTGTCCGGGTGACAGTGCCCGCAGCACGGTGCCGTCGGAGCGGGTCTGAATCAGGTTGGCCCAGCCGCCCGGCTGTCCGCGCAGGGCGTTGAAGAACCCGTTGTATCCGCCCGCCTTGAGGTGCCCGGTGTTGACGGTGCTGCCGTCGGCGCGCTGCACGCCGACCGCGTAGGGCGCGGAGAACATGTCCACCTGGGTGCTGTTGAGCCACAGTCCGGAGTCGTTGAGCGTGTATTCGGACCAGTTGAAGAGGATGTTGCGGTTCGGGTCGGTCGGGTTCTGCACGGCCGGCTGCACCAGGCCGCCGGTGGTCAGTCTGAACACCAGCTTCTGACCGTACGAGAAGTAGATCCTGCCCGAGAACTTGGGGACCTGGATCGTTTTGGACTGCCCGGCCGCCGGCCCGGGGATGGACGCGTCGGGTGCGGGCGTGGGTGGGTTGCCGCCGGCGGGCCATGCGTGGAACGTGCCGTTCGCGTCGGCCCAGCCCTGCTGGCCGGTCGTCAGCAGGGTGCCGAGGTTGTAGACGTAGACGGCGTCACCGCGCCCGGAACTGTTGGTGATCTTCAGCGGGACGGTGTCGGGGACGGCCGCCTGGGCCGGGGGCCCGAGGCTGAGGAGCGCGCCTATGAGGGCGACGGCTCCGACGAGTCTGAGGGTGATCCTTGCGAGCACTCTCCACCTCCGTGCGGGGTAGGCCTGTGGGGTTGGTCCGTACCATGCTGAGAGCGCTCTCAAAGTCGCATCGAGGTGTGCTCATGTCAACAAGGTGAACAAAAAAGGGGTCGCCGGTGAGCCACGACGGGCCACCGGCGTCCCTGCGTAGAGGGTCGTCCCTGTGCTCAGAAGGTCCGCTTCAGCAGATCCAGCAACGCCACCCAGTGCCGCTCCGCGCCCTTCTCGTCGTACGCGGCGGTGTCGGCCTGCGTGTAACCGTGCTCGGATCCGGAGTAGACCTCGCAGGTATGACGGACTCCCGCGGCGCTGAGGGCCTCCTCGAAGCGCTCGATCTGCTCGGGCGGCAGGCCTGGGTCGTTGTCGGCGTGGCCGAAGTACACCTCGGCCGTGATGTGCCCGGCCGCCAGGTGGGGGCTGTCCGGCGCGTCGGTCACGAGACGGCTGCCGTGGAAACCGGCCACCGCCGCGACCCGGTCCGGATGTGCGGCGGCGGTCGGCAGGGTGAGCCGGGCGCCCATGCAGTACCCGGTCACCGCGACCGGGCCGTCCGAGACCAGTGCGCTCCCCGCCATCCACCGCAGGTACGCGTCGGCGTCCCGGACGATCAGTTCGGGGGTGAGGGCCAGCACGAACGGGTACAGCGTCTCGAAGATCTCCGGGCGCGCGGCCGGGTCGATGAACTCCGGCAACTCCATGACGGGGGCCCGTCCGTGACGGTAGAACAGGTTGGGAACCAGCACCGTGTAGCCGGCCGCGGCGAGCCGGTCGGCCATCGCCCGCAGGTGCGGGCGCAGCCCGAAGGCGTCCTGGTAGAGCAGCACGCCCGGCCGGGGCGTCCCGTCACCGGGATGCGCGAGATAGGCGTCGGCGACGCCGTCCTCGGTGGGGATGTCCACGGCTGTTCCCTGTACGGAGGTCATGGGGGTGCCTCTCTGCGCGGTGCACGACGACGAGTGGGCGATCCGCCCGGCGAGGCCGGGCGGCGACCATCGTTGCACGCACCATCCACCTGGCCGTTCGGGGCCCCCGGTGCGGGGTCGCGAGGGAAGCGCAGGTGCTGCGTCCGGTGTGCCGAGAGCTACTCGAAGCGCGTGGCGTCCCCCGCGCCGTACCGGATGATCTCGGCCTCGCCGCCGGAGAAGTCGATGACCGTCGTCGGCTCGGTGCCGCAGTCACCGGAGTCGACCACCGCGTCCAGGACGTGGTCCAGCCGGTCCTTGATCTCCCAGCCCTGCGTCAGCGGCTCGTCCTCGTCCGGCAGGAGGAGGGTGCTCGACAGGAGCGGCTCCCCGAGCTCGGCCAGCAGGGCCTGGGTGACGACGTGGTCGGGGATGCGCACGCCGACCGTCTTCTTCTTCGGATGCTGGAGCACGCGCGGCACCTCCCTCGTCGCGGGCAGGATGAAGGTGTAGCTGCCCGGGGTGGACGCCTTGATCGCGCGGAACACGTCGTTGTCGATCCGCACGAACTGGCCCAGCTGCGCGAAGTCCTGGCACACGAGCGTGAAGTGGTGCCGGTCGTCCAGCTTGCGGATCGTACGGATCCGGTCGATACCGTCGCGGCTGCCCAGTCGGCTGCCCAGCGCGTAGCAGGAGTCCGTCGGATACGCGATCAGCGCGTCGGCGCGGATCATGTCGGCGACCTGGGCGATGGTGCGCGGTTGCGGGTTGTCGGGGTGCACGTCGAAGTACTTCGCCATTCACCGAGCTTATGCCGTACGGGTGCTCCGCCCGCGCAGGCGGTGTCACGGCGGCCCGCACACCGACGCCGTACGCTCCGCGCATGGATCACGACACCGTACGGCTGGAGACACCCGCCACCCCGTCCGCTCCCGCGCTCGTCCTGCGCCCCTGGCGCCCCGAGGACGCCGACGACCTGGCGTCCGCGAGTCGGGACGAGCTGCTGCGCCGCTGGGTGACGTCCGTCGCGGACGACCGGGAGAGCGCCGCACGCTGGCTGCGGGAGCAGCGGCACGGCTGGGAGACGGGGACCCGCTACGCCTTCGCGGTCGTCGAGCGGCTGGGCGAGGCGGCCGACGGGCCACTCGTCGGTCACACGGTCCTCAAGCGCCGCCTCCCGGACACCTCGGTGGCCGAGGTCGGCTATTGGACGGCCGCACACGCCCGTGGCCGGGGCGTCGCGCCGCGAGCCCTGGACACCCTGACGGAGTGGGCGTTCACCGTCTTCGCCGGCGACGGGCTCACGCGTCTCGAACTCGTCCACCAGGCGGACAACACGGCGTCCTGCCGGGTCGCGGAGAAGTGCGGGTACACGTTCGGCTCGCTGCTGCCCGCCGCTCCGCCGGCCTTCCCGCGGGACGGCCATGTCCACGCCTGCGTTCGCGGCGCCGAGCGAAGGGCACGCGTGGGGTAACGTCCGCGGACGGTGGACGAGGCAACCCGCGAGGAGAAGGCCGACATGGCTGGCCGAGAGGACGGAATCCCCCCGACGACAGACCGCACGACAGACCGCACGAGGGACGGTGCGACAGAGCGCACGGCGGAGAGCGCGAGAGAGGGCGGGCACGTGGACACGCCGTGGGCCCAGGGACTGCTCGAGCATCTGCGGCCGACCGGTCGTGACCTCCGCAGGCTCGTCGCCTGGCTCGCCGACACGGTGCACGGCACGGCCTCCCTCCAGGACCACACCGGCGCCCTCCTCGCCGGCCCGCGTACGGCCTTGCGGCAGGACCTGGTCGCGGACCTCGTCACCGGCCGGATCGCCTCCGCCGCCTGGGACGACCAGGGACAGCACCTGCGCCTGGTCAGGGTCGCGCATCCGCACACCTCGTCGGCCTGGGTGCTGGCGGTCTCGCGCGAGGCCCCGTTCGACCGGCGGGCCTCCGAGATCGTCACGCACACCGCCCAGGTCGTCGAACTCCTGCTGCGGGCACGGGAGGCCACCGAGGCCGCACGGCGGCTGGAGCTGGCGGCGGCCGATCTGCGGCTGGCGATCCTCCAGCTGCTGATGGTGGAGGACACCGTCTCGGCGCGCCGTGTCGCCGCGGGCCTGTGGCCGGGGCTGCTCGACACGGACACGGCGTGCGTCTACGTCGTGGAGAGCGGCCCCGGGGAACGCGACGCGCTCGCCGCCGAGTGCCGCGACATCACGGCGGAACGGGCCCTGGTCGTGCGCTGCCCGGCCATGGACCGGCACGTGATCGTCGTGACCCCCGGCGAAGCCGCGGGGGAGGAGCTCCGCTCACTGATCGGCCGGCGCCCCGGCACGTTCCTCGGCGGCAGCGTCCGGCAGAGCCTGGCCCGGACCGCCACCGCCTACGGGCAGGCCGTGAGTGCCCTCGCCGTCGCCCGGTTCCGGCCGGACAAGACGGCGGTGTACGCCGAACGCACCCACCCGGAACGGCTGATGGACCCGGAGGCACTGCGGGTCTGGACCACCCAGGTGCTGCGCTCGCTCGACGTCCTGCCCCACCACACCCGCGCCGAACTGCTGGCCACCACCCGGCTGGGCCTGGAGTTCACCGCCGTGAGCGCGGCGAAGGTCCTGGGCGTGAGCCGCAACACCGTCCGCGCGCGCATGGAACGCGTCGAGGGCCTGTTGCGCACCGACTTCTCCGACCTCACGGTCCGCGCGGTCGTCCATCTGGCGCTGAACACCCAGGTCGGCCTGGGTGAGGAGGCAGTCGACGGCGGCACCCGGCAGGCCGGACAGCCGCAGGTCGGCGACCTGCTCGCCGGGCCCGGTCTGCGCACGTGGGCGTGCGACCTGCTGGGGCGGCTGGACACGGACGCCCGGGACCTGCGCCGCACCCTGCGCACCTGGATCGCCGCCGGGGGCAACGCCGAACGGGCCGCACAGACGCTGGGCGTCCACGCCCAGACCGTGCGCGAGCACGTCCGCAGCGCGGAACCCGTGCTGGAACGCCAGCTCCTCTCCGCCGGCAGCGACCTCTATGAGGTCGTCGTCGCCCATGTGGCGACGGGAGACCTGCGGCCGCCCGCCCTGGACCGGGCGAAACCGGGCCATTAGGACGCACCTGTGCACGGGTGAGCCCTCCGGGCGGCGCAGCGGGCATTGTTGCGGTTCACAACGGCTCGTGCGGGACGTAGGTTCGACGGGCCGCGGGGGCACGACCGGAACGGGGGACCGGTCGGGTCCCCGCCCGCGGTGCCGGCCGGCCGAGGGGCCGCACCGGTCTCCTGGTGGCTTGAAGCGCTGAGGGACGGCCCCTGCCGGGCTTTCGGTCCTGGGTCGCGGAGCCACGGACAGGGCAACCGCTCGGAGAAGGCGGCCGGTTCCGAAGTGCCGTACGGCGACGCCTGATTGCCTCCGTCCCGTACGGCGACGCCCGCTTGCTCCGTCCCTTACGCGCGCTCGCCTGCCGTGAGATGCCTGCCGGGTTGGCGGGCGCCCTTCTGCGGGGACGCACCCGGGACGAAGGGTGAAGAGGGAAGCCGGGGCGGCGGACCGGCACCCCTTGTCGCGTGGCGGCACAGTGCCGGGCCGGCCTGGGGGGGGCAGGTCAGTCGCCGGACAGGGGGGCCAGCACGGCGAGTGTGCCGTTCGCCTGACGTAGGGCCAGCTCCAGGGTGACCGGGGCGTGCAGCGCTCCGGTCCCGTCGGGCGGAATGAGCCATTCGAGGGAGCGGGCGGCCCGGTACGGCGGGGGTACGGCGACCCAGGAGCCCCGGCCGGCGTTCCGCAGGCCCTCCCCGACCCAGCGGCTGCCCGGGTCGGGCGGCAGGAAGAAGCCGACCCGGTGGGCCGCCGTGTCCACCAGCGTCGGCCCGGGTACCGGAAGCGAGGGTCTCCACAGGAGGTCCAGCGTGAGCAGGCCCAGGTGGTCGGGCACGCTGAGCAGGTCCCAGAACCGCCCCGCCTCGAGAAGGGCGATGCCTTCGCCCTCGTCCCACGCGCGTTTGCAGGTACGGGGGTTCGGGGCCGCCGCGGCCAGCCACTCGATGCCGTGCGTCCACAGTGCGTTGGTCATGTCCCCCTCCAGGTGATGTTCGCTCGGCCGCAGGGATGCACGAAAGATCCGGCCGGGGCGGTCGTCGGCCGCCGCACGCGATCCCGGCATATGCATGCTGGTGGATATTTCTATGTGGCGGAAGGGGTGGCGTGGCCTGGCGAATCACGGACGGCTGAATCGATCGTTGTTGCGATTGATTCGGTCGCTTTCTCTTGAAGAGTCGTCGTTTTCGGTCGTACGCTGCGGTGGTTCAGTCGCCTCCCAGCCTTCGGGGTCTGCCATGGATCGTCCACGACTACATGACCTGCTCGTCCGTGAGAGGGCGGAGGCCGAGCGCCGGTGCCCGCGTTCGAGAGACGCTCACGCGCGTGCCGCACACCTCTTCGGGCGGGTCCCGATGACGTGGATGAACAAGACCGCGGGCCCCTTCCCCCGCTACCTCGACAGCGCCCACGGTGCCCGCGTCACGGACATCGACGGCCACGAGTACATCGACTTCTGCCTGGGCGACACCGGCGCCATGGCCGGTCACTCCCCGGCGGCGGTGGCCGAGGCGGTCCAGCACCGGTTCGCCGTGCAGGGCGGTGCCACCGCGATGCTGCCGACGGAGGAGGCCGAGTGGGTCGGCGCCGAGCTGACCCGCCGGTTCGGGCTGGCCCGCTGGAGCTTCTCACTGACGGCGACGGACGCCAACCGGTGGGCGATCAGGCTGGCCCGGGCCGTCACCGGCCGCCCGAAGATCCTGGTGAACAGCTACAGCTACCACGGCAGTGTCGACGAGTCGCTCATCGTGGTCGGCCCGGACGGCCGCGGTGTGGCCCGGCCCGGCAATGTCGGAGCCCCCTGTGACGTCACCCTGACCAGCCGGGTCGCGGAGTTCAACGACCTGGCACAGCTGGAGCGCGAACTGGCCCACGGCGACGTGGCCGCCGTCCTCATGGAACCCGCGCTGACCAACATCGGCATCGTGCTGCCGGAACCCGGCCACCTCGCCGGAGTCCGCGCTCTGACCAGGCAGTACGGCACCCTGCTGATCAACGACGAGACCCATACCTTCTCCGCCGGGCCGGGCGGGTGCACCGCCGCCTGGGGACTGGAACCCGACCTGCTGACCATCGGCAAGGCGATCGGCGGCGGTATCCCGGCCGGCGCCTACGGGCTGTCCGCCGAACTCGCCGACCGGCTGCTCGGCCGGGCCGACCTCGACCTGGTGGACATGGGCGGCGTCGGCGGCACCCTGGCCGGCAACGCCCTGTCGGTCGCCGCGATGCGGGCCACGCTCGAGCACGTCCTGACCGACGAGGCGTTCGCCCGCATGGCGAAGCTGTCCGAACGGTTCGAGGCGGGAGTGCGCGAGGGCATCGACGCCCACGCACTGCCCTGGTCCGTCAGCAGGCTCGGCGCCCGCACCGAGTACCGCTTCGCCGACCCGGCGCCCCGCACCGGCACCGAGTCCGCGGCGGCGGCGGACCCGGAACTCGAGGACTTCCTCCACCTCTATCTGGCCAACCGGGGCATTCTGCTGACGCCCTTCCACAACATGGCGCTGATGTGCCCGGACACGACCGAGCAGGACGTGGACACCCACACGGAGATCTTCGCCGCGGCCCTCACGGCTCTTGCGGGCTGAACCACCCGGTGAGGCCGGCCACGCCGGCCGGAAAGGAAACCCCCGGAGCATGGACGAGATCGACCGGGCCATCCTGCGCGAACTGCAGACCGACGGCCGTATCGCCTACGCGGACCTCGGACCCAAGGTCGGCCTGTCGGCCTCCGCGGCCCGGCAGCGACTCCAGCGGCTGCTGGACTCCGGGGCGGTGTCGGTGGTCGGGGTCACCGACCCGATGGCCATGGGCGGGCAGGCCATGGCGCTGCTCGGGATCGTCGTGGACGGCGATCCGCGCGAGGTAGCCGACGAACTGGCGGGGCGTCCGGAGGTGGTCTACTCGGTCCTGACCTCGGGCGGCTTCGACCTGTTCGCCGAGGTGGTCGCCCCGGGCCCCCGGCAACTGCTGGACTTCGTCAACGATGTCGTACGCCCGGTCGACGGGGTACGGCAGATCCAGTCCTTCCCGTACTTCGGCATCCACACCCACCGCTTCCTGTGGGACGTGGGCTGAGCCCGTGTGCCCGTCGGGCGTGCGGGTACTCGGCCCGCGACACGAAGGAGGCCCGAATGACCAGCAGTGCGGACACCGGTGGCGTGACCGGCACGCCGGACAAGGACTACAACCTGATCTGGTACGTGGAGGCGTGCCTGAGCAACGCGCTGCGCCTGGAGACGTACATCCAGGACGCCGAGCGCGAGAAGGACGCGGAGGTCGTCGACCTGTTCCGCAAGGCCCAGGCGGACAGCCGCAAGGGTGCGGAACTGGGCAAGAAGCTCCTGCGGGCGCGGCTGGACGGCGGCTGACGCCGGCTCCTCCCAGCGGCCCGGTCACCGAGGTGGATCCCCGGCGGCCGGGCCGCTGTCGTAGGGTGGTCCGGAACGTCCAAATCCCTTACGACACCCAGGGTTTACACGAGGCCGGTCGGTGGGGCCGACGGGACTTGCTAGGGTGCTACTCACCGGTAGCAAGCTGAAACGGGGGACACGAGGAGTCTGCGCTCACCGCAGTTCCTCGGACGAGTGGTCGAGAAGGACGCTCTGGCAAGGGGGCCGGAGCGGCCACGGCTGCCGCGCGGATACAGGCGCGGCCCTCGAACGCCAGTTCCTCGCCCACCGATTCAGACAGGTGACACTCGTCTTATGGCTCGTTCCCTGGTCGATCTGCTGACCACGCACGCCTCGCACCAGCCCGACCGGACCGCGTACCGCTATCTCGTCACCGGCGACTGCGACGGAGAGATCCAGGACATCTCCTACGGGCGTCTGGCCCGCCGGGCCCGGGCCATCGCCGGCTGGCTGCAGGAACGCGGGCTGGCCGGCTCCCGCGCCATGCTGCTGTACCCGCCCGGCCTTGAGTTCATCTCCGGCTATCTCGGCTGCCTTTCGGCCGCCGTCGTCGCCGTGCCGGGAGTGCCCCCGCAGGGCCGGTCCCAGAACCACCGTGCGCTGACCCGGATGAAGCGACTGATCGCGGACGCGGACGTCAAGGTGATCCTGGGCGGGCGCGAGGTGATCGCCGTGCTCGGCGCCATGGCGGAACACCTGCCCGAACTCGCCGACCTCACCTGCGTCGTCACCGAGGACATCCCCGACGAGGCGGCCGACTCCTGGCGCGAACCCGACCTGACCGCCGACTCGGTGGCCTTTCTCCAGTACACCTCGGGTTCCACCTCCGCCCCGCGGGGCGTGGTGGTGACCCACGGGAACCTGATGGACAACGAGCGGGCCATCACCGAGCGGATGGGACACACGCCCGACGCCATCGCCGCGTACGACCGCGAGATGTTCGTCAGCTGGCTGCCGGTGTACCACGACATGGGTCTGATCGGCCCCGTCCTGAACACCGTCCACCTCGGCGTCACCGCCACCCTCTTCTCCCCGCTGCACTTCCTGCAGCGGCCCGAGCGCTGGCTGACCGCCATCAGCCGATACCGGCCGCACACCACCGGCGGCCCCAACTTCGCCTACGAGCTGTGCCTGAAGCACGCCACCCCCGAACTCCTCGACGGTCTCGACCTCGGCTCCTGGAAGGTCGCCTACAACGGCGCCGAACCGGTACGCGCCGCCACCCTGCGCCGCTTCGCCGAAACCTTCGCCCCGGCCGGCTTCCGCCGCGAGGCCTTCTACCCCTGCTACGGCCTGGCCGAGGCCACCCTGATCGTCACCGGCGGCTCGGTCGACGCCCCGCCCACCCTGATCGAGGCCGCCCGGACCGGCCCGCACGCCGGCGCGGCGGACGCCGCCGCCGTCTCCTCCGGCCGGCCCGCCCCCGGCACGACCGTGGTCATCGCCGACCCCGAACGGCAGGAGGAACGTCCCGAGGGCGAGGTCGGCGAGATCTGGGTCTCCGGCGCGAGCGTCGCCAAGGGCTACTGGCGCAACGCCCTCGCCACCCGCGAGACCTTCCGCGCCCGTCTCGCCGGCCGGGAGGGCCGCTTCCTGCGCACCGGCGACCTCGGATTCCTGCGCGACGGTGAGCTGTTCGTCACCGGCCGGCTCAAGGACCTCCTCGTCGTCGACGGCCGCAACCACTACCCGCAGGACCTCGAACTGTCGGCGGAGATGTGCCACCCGGCGCTGCGGCCCGGCTGCACCGCCGCGTTCTCCGTGGACGGCGGAGTCGCGGGCGAACAGCCCGTCGTCGTCGCCGAGACGATCCCCGAGGCCGCCGACGAGTCCGAGAGGATCACCGATCTGATCCGCAGCGCGGTCGGCGGCGCCCACGGCCTCGCGGTGCACGACGTCGTCCTGGTGCACCCCGGCACGATCCCCAAGACGTCCAGCGGCAAGATCCAGCGCCACGCCGCCCGCGCGGCCTACCTGAACGGCACCCTCGCCGCGGTCGGCGCCACCGCCGCGCGCTGACCACGCCCGCCGCCGACGCCCAGCTGCCGCGCCGGCGGCACAACGGCCGTACCGCGGCCACCCGTTCGGTCCACGACGCCCGAGACCGGCCGTACACCTCGTACGCCGTTCACGCCGCCCCGCTCCGAACACGCCGCCGTACGCCGTCGTAGGCCGACCACGCCGCCCGTCCGTATCCGCGCGCCCCGGCCGGGGCGGTCGTACGGAACCAGCCTGCGCCCGAGTTCACGAGGACACCTCTCCAGATGCCTGCGAACGAGTCTCCGAAGCATTTCCCCGCACCGTCCGTCACGACCCCCGAAGGCATACGGGCCTGGCTGACGTCGGCCGTCGCCGAGGCGGCCGGACTCGCCCCGGAAGATGTCGACCCGCTCCGGCCGATAGCCGAACTCGGCCTTGGATCACGCCAGTTGGTGACACTCGCCGCGGATCTCTCCGAGCGTCTCGGACGGCCCCTCAGCCCCGCTCTCGTCTTCGAGCACCCCACCGTCGCCGAACTCGCCGACGCGGTGCTCCACGACCGGTCCGGCGAACCCGTCACGGCGCGGCCGCGGCCGACGGACCGGGCCCCGCGGGCCGACGACGACATCGCGATCATCTCCATGGCCTGCCGGTTCCCCGGCGGCGCCGACGACCCCGAGTCGCTGTGGCGGCTGCTCGCCGAAGGAGCGGATGCCGTCACCGAGGTACCCGCCGGCCGCTGGGACACCCACGGGCTCCTCGATCCCGACCCGGAGGCCGGCGGCACGGCGTACTCCCTGCGCGGCGGCTACCTCACCGACATCGACCGTTTCGACGCGGCCTTCTTCGGGATCTCCCCGCGCGAGGCCGCCGCGATGGACCCGCAGCAGCGCCTCCTGCTGCAGACCACCTGGGAGACTATCGAACGCGCCGGGATCGTCCCGGAGACCCTCAACGGCAGTTCCACGGGCGTCTACATCGGCCTGTACGACAGCGGCTACCTGGCCTCGGCCTCGCTGGACCAGCTCGACGGGCACATCGGCACGGGCTCCGCGGCCAGTGTCGCCTCCGGGCGCATCGCCTACACCCTCGGCCTGCAGGGCCCCGCCGTGACCGTCGACACCGCCTGCTCCTCCTCGCTCGTCGCGCTGCACCTGGCGGCGCGGGCGCTGGCGGCCGGCGAGTGCGACCTCGCGCTGGCGGGCGGTGCGACGCTGCTGGTCACCCCGCGCGGGCACGTCGAGTTCAGCCGGCTGCGCGGACTGTCGCCGTCCGGACGGTGCAGCCCCTTCTCCGCCGACGCGGACGGCGTGGTGTGGGCCGAGGGCTGCGGCCTCGTGCTGCTGAAGCGGCTCGCGGACGCGCGCCGGGACGGCGACCAGGTCCTCGCGGTCGTCAAGGGGTCGGCGATCAACCAGGACGGCCGCAGCCAGGGCCTGAGCGCTCCCAGCGGGCCGGCGCAGGAACGGGTGCTGCGCGCCGCCCTGGACGCCGCAGGGCTCCGGCCCGACGACCTGGACCACGTCGAGACGCACGGCACGGGCACCCCGCTCGGCGATCCCATCGAGGGCCGGGCGCTGGCCGCCGTGTTCGGACCGGGACGGCCCGGGGAGCGGCCGCTCGGCATCGGCTCCCTGAAGTCCAACATCGGTCACACCCAGGCCGCCGCCGGCATCGGCGGCGTCATCAAGACGGTCCTGGCCCTCCGCCACGAGCTGCTGCCGGCTTCCGTGCACGCCCGCAACCCCACCGAACACGTCGACTGGCTGCACAGCGGCCTGCGCCTGCTCGATGCCGCCCAGGCGTGGCCGTACTCCGACGACCGGGTACGGCGGGCCGGCGTGAGCGCCTTCGGCATCAGCGGCACCAACGCCCATGTGGTGCTGGAAGAGGCACCGCGGGAACAGGCGCGGGTGACGGCCGAAGAGTGTGCGGACGGGGGCCCGGTCCCGGACCGTGCGGCTGTGGGGCCGGTCCCGGACCGCGCGGCCTTGGACGCGGTTTCGGTCCCGGTCCCGGCCCCGGCCCCGGCCCCGGACCCGGTTCTCGTGGCGGTCGGCGGGGAAGGCGCAGCCCGACCGAGCCTCTTCGCCCTCTCCGCCCGGACCCTGCCTGCCCTGCGGGGACAGGCCGACCGGCTTCACCGGGCGCTCGTCGAGCGGCCGGAGACCCCCCTCACCGCAGTGGCGACGACGCTGGCCCACCACCGCACGCACTTCGAGCAACGAGCCGTCGTCCGGGCGGGCGACCGCGACGAACTGCTCACCGCCCTGCGCCAACTCGCCGACGGACAACCGCACGAGGATCTGACCGTCGGACCCCAACAGGTCTCCCCGACCGGCAAGTTGGTCTTCGTTTTCCCCGGCCAGGGCTCCCAGTGGACCGGCATGGCCCGCGACCTGCTCGACCGCGACCCCGTGTTCGCCGACGAACTCGACCGCTGCGACGCCGCGTTGCGGCCGTTCACCACCTGGTCGACGGCGGCGGTCCTGCGCGGCGACGCCGGCGCGCCGTCCCTGGACCGGGTCGACGTGGTCCAGCCGGTGCTGTTCGCCGTGATGGTGTCCCTGGCCGCCGTGTGGCGGGCCCGCGGTGTCCGCCCCGACGCCGTCGTCGGACACAGTCAGGGCGAGGTGGCCGCGGCCTGTGTCGCCGGGGCCCTGAGCCTCAACGACGCGGCGGCGGTCGTCGCCCTGCGCAGCCAGGCCCTGACCGCCCTGTCCGGCACCGGCGCCATGGCCGTCGTCGCGCTGCCGCACACCGAGGTCGAGGCCCACCTCGCCGGGCACGCGGGCCGCGTCTGCGTCGCCGCCGTCAACAGCGGTCGCTCCACGGTGGTCGCCGGTGAGGTGACGGCCGTGGACGCGCTGCTCGCCGAACTGGAGGGGCGGCAGGTGTTCGTCCGCCGCCTCGACGTCGACTACGCCTCCCACAGCGCCCAGGTCGAGCCGGTGCGCCGGACGATCCTCGACGAACTCGACGGCGTCATCACCTCCCCGACGTCCGTCGCCTGGTACTCCACGGTGACCGGCGCGCCCGTCACCGAGGAACTCGAAGCCGACTACTGGTACACCAACCTGCGCGAGCCGGTGCGCTTCGCACCCACCGTGGAGCGCATGGCGGCCGACGGCTACCGGTACTTCGTCGAACTCGGCCCGCACCCCTCCCTGCTCACCGCCCTCGGCACGGTCGCCGAGGACGTCGGTCACGACCTGGTCGCCGTCGGATCACTGCGCCGCGACGAGGACGGCCCCGCCTGCCTCGACCGGTCCGCGGCCGAACTCCACGTCCACGGAAGGCCGCTGGACTGGCGCCGACTCGTCTCCGGCAGCCGGCCCGCCGACCTGCCGACGTACGCCTGGGACCCGCGGCGCCACTGGATCGAACCCGCCCCCGCCACCGGCACCTCCGGCCTCCTCGACCGTGCGGCCCACCCGTTGCTCGGCATCCAGTTGCAGTCCGCGGACGAGACCCGCTGGACCTTCCGCAACGAGTGGTCACCGGCCACCGCGGACTGGCTGGGCGACCACACCGTGTTCGGCCGGACCGTCGTGTCGGGCACCACCGTGATGGAGGTGTGCCGCGCGGCGCTCACCGTGGCCCGCCCGGACGCCGCGGACGACGTGACCGACCTGCTCCTGCTCGCGCCGCTCACCCTGCCCGCCGCCGGCACGGTCGAGGTGTCCGTGGAGGTGTCCGCCGCCGGCCCCGTGCCGGAGGTCACCGTGCACAGCCGCCCGCGCGGTCGGGAAGACGCCGGCTGGACCCTGCACGCCACCGCGTCGGCGGCCGGTCCGTCCCCCGCGCCGGGAGGCCCGCCACCGGTGTGGCCGCACACCGCGGAGCAGGCCTGGAGCGAGGAGACGTACGTACGGCTGAACGGCCTCGGACTCAGCTACGGACCGGTCTTTCAGGGCGTACGGCAGGTCGTCGCCGCCGGAGACGGCGAACTGCTGGCCCGGCTGTCACTGCCGGTGGCCGCCCGGGACATGAGCGACCCGTATCCGGTGCACCCGGCGCTGCTGGACGCGGCACTCCAGGTGGCCGCGGCTTTCGACGCCACCGACGGCCGAGTGCTGCTGCCCGTGTCGGTGGGCCGCTGCGTCCTGCCGCCGGGCGGCGCGAACGACCTGACCGCGTCCGTACGGCGGACGGGCGGCACCGGCACCGACCTGACGCTGGACGTGACCCTGTGGGACACCGACGGGCTCCCGGCCGGCCGCCTGGAGAACGTACGCCTGCGGGCCGCCGACCCGGCCGACCTGACCGTCGGCTCGGAGAACACCCGACACCTGTACGAGGTCACATGGACCACGGTGACCGCGAACCCGGACCAGAGGCCGGACACCCTGTGGACCGTGGTGGGCGACCGGTCGACCCCACACATCGCGGAGACCCTGCGCGGCCTCAAGGCGGCGCACATCCGGACGGGGGAGTGGACGCCGGACGCCCCCCGGCCCGCCGAGGCGGAAGCCGACGCGATGGAGGCCGGGGTGGCCTCGGGGGTGCGGCCCGGCGGGGCGGAGGTAGGAGCGCGGCCCGCCGAGGCGGAGGTAGGAGCGCGGCCCGCCGAGGCGGAGGCAGAAGCGCGGCCGGTCGAGGCGGTGGCAGGGACCCGGCATGGGGGTGCGGACTCGGATTCGCGGCCCACCGAGGCGGAAGCGGACATGCGTCGGGTCGGGACGCCCGCCGGGACGGACGCGGCCCCCCGGCCCGCCGAGGCGGAAGCCGACGGGACGCGGGCTGAGGCACCCGCGGGCACCCGGCCCGCCGAGGCGGAAGCCGACGCGATGGAGGCCGGGGTGGCCTCGGGGGTGCGGCCCGGCGGGGCGGACGTGGTGGCGCGGTCCGCCGAGGCGGGAGTTGACGCGCGGCAGCACGGGGTGGTCTCAGCCGTGCGGCCCGGTGGGACGGACGCGGGAGCGCGGGGCGCCGAGGCGTGGGGAGAAGCGTGGCGGGGCGAGGCGGTAGCGGGGGCGCTCCGTGGGGCGGACGCGGGCCCCCGGCCCGCCGAGGCGGTCCCAGGCGTCCTCGTGCGGTTCTGGCCGTGTGCCGCGGTGGGTGACGAAACGGCGGCCGCCGCCGGCGAGTTGGCGGCCACCGCTCTGGCCGAGTTGCAGACGCTGCTCGCCCTGCCGCCCGGCGAGGCGCCCGCCCGGATCGTGTGGGTGACCCGGGGCGCGGTCGCGGCCGTCGACGGGGACACCGTTCCCGGCCTCGCCCAGTCGGTGCTGTGGGGCCTGGCCCGCAGCGCTCGCGCCGAACACCCGGACCTCGGGCTCAGCCTCCTCGACCTCGACGACTCCGATCCGACGGCCGCCCTGATGGCAGCCGCCACGCATCCCGACGAGCCCGAACTCGCCCTGCGGCAAGACCAGTTGTTGGCCCCCAGGCTGGTGCGCGCCCGTACCGGGGACGTGCCGCGGGCCCCGGCCGGCGACCGCCACGAGCCGGCCCGCTCGCCGCGGGAGGTGGCGCTCCGCGCCCCGGTCCCCACCGACGGCACCGTCCTGATCACGGGCGGACTCGGTGCGGTCGGTCGTCACATCGCCCGACTGCTGGCCGAACACGGTGTGAGACGGCTGGTGCTGACGTCACGGCAGGGGACGGGTGATCCGCGTGCGGCCGAGGCCGTCGCCGACCTCGCGGCGCTGGGTACCGTCGCCGAGGTGGCGGCCTGCGACGTGGCCGACGCGGCGGCCCTGGCCGGTGTACTCTCCACGGTCGGCGAGGAGTTGCCCCTGCGCGGAGTCGTGCACTGCGCCGGCGTCCTGGCCGACGGCGTGGTCGCCGAGCTGACCCCCGACCGTCTCTCGCAGGTGCTGCGTCCCAAGGTGGACGGCGCCGCACACCTGCACCGGCTCACCGCCGACCTGCCCCTCGACCTCTTCCTGCTGGTCTCCTCGGCCGCCGGTGTCGTCGGCAACGCGGGCCAGGCGAACTACGCCGCCGCCAACGTCTTCCTCGACCAACTGGCCCACCACAGAAGGGCGCTGGGCCTGCCCGGTGTCTCCGTCGCCTTCGGCGCGTGGGCGGGCGAGGGCCTGGCCGCCGAGCACGCCGACCTGGACCGGATGGCCCGCCTCGGCCACCGCGCCCTCACCCCAGACCAGGGCCGCGACCTCGTCCGAATCGCCCTGCGACGCGGCTCCCCGCACCTGGTCGCCTGGGCACTCGACCTGCCCCGCCTGCGAGCCGCCGCGGTCGCCGGGGACAGTGCCACGACGGCCCTGTGGCGCTCCCTGCTGCCCGCACCCCCCGCCGGCCAGGGCGGCGGACCCCGCCTGGCGGATCGCCTCGCCCGGCTTCCGGAACCCGAACGTGCCGACAGGGTCCTCGCCCTCATCCGTGAGGAGGCCGCCCACGCCCTCGGCCTGCGCTCGGCGGACTCCGTCCCCGCCGACCAGCCGTTGCGCGACCTCGGCATGGACTCGGTGACGGCGGTCGACCTGCGTAACCGCATCGGCACCCGCGTCGGCGCCAAGCTCCCCGCCACCCTGGTGTTCGACCATCCCACCCCGGCCAGGCTCGCCACGCACCTGCTCGCCACCACGCTCGCCACGGACGGCCGTACGGCCGGACGGGCCGCGTCCGATCCACGGCCCGCGCGCACGGCCTCCACGCCCGGCGACGAGCCGGTGGCACTGGTGGCCATGGCCTGTCGGCTGCCCGGCGGGGTCGACGACCCCGAGGGCCTGTGGCGCCTGGTCGCCGAGGGACGCGACGCGGTGGGCCCCTTCCCGGCCGGACGCTGGGACGTGGAGTCCCTCTACGATCCCGACCCGGATGCCGCGGGCAAGTCGTACGCCCGCGAAGGCGGCTTCCTCGACGACATCGAGTCCTTCGACGCGGGGTTCTTCGGGATCACACCGAAGGAGGCGGCGGCCATGGACCCGCAGCAGCGGCTGCTGCTCGAGACGGCCTGGGAGTCGCTGGAGCGCGCCGGTATCGTGCCCGCCGACCTCGCGGGAAGCACCACCGGCGTGTACGTCGGCATGTTCGGCAGCGACTACCTGTCCGGCACCCGGCTCGACCAACTGGACGGATACGTCGGCACCGGCTCGGCCCTGAGCGTGGCCTCCGGGCGGCTCGCCTACACGCTGGGCCTGGTCGGCCCGGCGCTGACGGTCGACACGGCCTGCTCGTCGTCGCTGGTGGCCGTGCACCTGGCGGCCCAGGCACTGCGTGCGGGCGAGTGCGACCTGGCCCTGGCCGGCGGCGTGACGCTGATGGTGACACCGCAGACCTTCGTGGAGTTCAGCCGGCTGAGGGGCCTGTCCCCGACCGGCCGCTGCCGGTCCTTCTCCGACGCGGCCGACGGCGCCATCTGGTCCGAGGGCGCCGGCATGGTCGTACTGAAGCGGCTGGACGACGCCCGGCGTGACGGCGACGAGGTGCTCGCGGTGCTGCGCGGGACCGCCGTCAACCAGGACGGCCGCAGCCAGGGACTGTCCGCGCCCAACGGCCCCGCCCAGGAGCGGGTGATCCGGCGCGCCCTGGAGCTGTCCGGGCTGGAGCCCGCCGACATCGACTACGTGGAGGCGCACGGGACGGGCACCACACTGGGCGACCCGATCGAGGCGAACGCGCTGGCGCAGGTCTTCGGCAGCCCGCGCCCCGAGGACCGGCCCCTGTACCTGGGCTCCCTCAAGTCCAACGTCGGCCACGCCCAGGCGGCTTCGGGCGTGACCGGGCTGATCAAGGTGGTGCAGTCGCTGCGCCACCGGACGCTGCCGCGCACCCTGCACGCGGGCACCCCCAGCCGCCATGTGGACTGGGCGGACAGCGGGCTGAGCCTGCTGCGGGAGCCGGTGGCCTGGCCGGAGGGCGAGCGGACACGCCGCGCCGGAGTGAGCGCCTTCGGGATCAGCGGCACCAACGCACACGTGATCGTGGAGGAGGCCCCGCGGGCGGATCCGACGGCCGTGTCGGCGGAATTCGGCTCGGGAAAACTCTTGTTCACGGTGTCCGGGCGCAGTGAGGCGGCCCTGCGCGGGCAGGCCGCGCAGCTGGCCGCTCACCTGTCCGAGGACGTGGCGCTGCCGGACCTGGCCCACACCCTGGCCCGGCACCGCACCCACTTCGAGCGTCGAGCCGCCGTGGTGGCGGGTGACCGGAACGAACTGCTGGACGGACTCGAGGCGTTGGCGGGCGGACGCACGCCGGCGACCCCCTTCCGCGAGGAGCCTGCGGGCAAAGTGGCCTTCGTCTTCGCCGGGCACGGCGGCCAGTGGCCCGGCATGGCACTGGACTTGATGACCGACTCGGACGGGTTCCGCGAGGAGCTGACCCGCATCGACGAGGCGGTGCTCCGGCAGGCCGGCTGGTCGGTGCTCACCGCGCTGCGGGCCCCGGAGGACATCACCCCGCTCGCCCGGACCGAGTTCCTGCAGCCGGTGCTGTTCGCCGTCAACGCGGCGCTGGCCGCCGCCTGGCGCGCCCTCGGCGTCACCCCGGACGCGGTGGTCGGACACAGCCTGGGCGAGATCGCCGCCGCCTACAGCGCGGGTGCCCTCACCCTCGACGAGGCCGTCAAGGTGGTGACCGGGCGCGCCCGGGCCGTCGTACCGCTGGAAGGCAGGGGCGGCATGCTCGCCCTCGAACTGCCGCGCGCCGAGGTCGAGGAACTCCTCGCACCGTACGCCGGCCGGCTGTTCGTCGCGGCCGTCAACAGCGCCCACTCCACGGCGGTCTCCGGCGACACCGACGCGCTGGCCGCACTGGCCGCCCACCTGGAGAAGCTGGACGTCCCCGCCCGCCGGCTCTCGACCCCCTTCGCCTCGCACACCCCGCTCATGGCCCCGCTCCGCGAGGACCTGCTCGAACGGCTGGCGGGCGTCGAGGGGTCGCGAACGCCGACCACGCTGTACTCGACGGTCCTCGCCGAGCCCGTCCCGGGGGACCGGCTGGACGCCGGCTACTGGTACGACAACCTCAGCGAGCCCGTCCGCTTCGCCGACACCGTGCGGCGCATGCTCGACGACGGCTACCGCACCTTCGTGGAACTCAGCCCCCACCCTTCCCTCGGCCCGTCGATCGAGGCGGTGGCCGCCGAGGCGGCCGTCGACGTCGTGAGCGTGGCGTCGCTGCGCCGGCAGCGGGGCGGACAGGAGACCCTGCTGCGCGGACTGGGTGACATGTACGTCGCCGGCCACACCCCCGACTGGGCGGCCCTGGTCCCGGCGGGCCGCCGCACCGACCTGCCCACCTACGCCTTCGCCCGCGAACGCCACTGGATCACCCCCGCTCCCCTGGCCCCGGCCGGTCACGGCTCGCCGCTCCTCGGCACCCACGTCGAGGCCAGCGACGAACCCGACCGGCACCTCTTCCAGGTGGACATCGACCTGCGCGACAGCCGGTTCGCGTATCTCGCCGACCACCGGGTCACCGGCGAGGTCTGGCTGCCCGCCGCCGCGTTCCTCGACATGGCCCTGGAAGCCGCGTCCGAACTGCGGGACGCCGGCGACCTACGGCTCGCCGACATCAGGTTCGTCCAGCCCTTGCGGCTGGACCCTGACACACCCGTGCGGCTGCAACTGGTCCTGCGGCCCGCCGAGGACGGTTTCCGGGACTTCACCATCGCCTCGGCTCCGGCCGGTGAGCGGCGAGCGCCGTGGCAGCGGCACGTCACCGGGCGGGTGGCCGTCGGCGCCGCCGAACCCGCCGTCCAGGCAGGCGACGACCCGCGTGAGGAACTCGCGCGGCTGCGTGAACCAGATGTGGAGGGCGTCGACCTGGCGGCCGTCCACGCCGGGCTCGCGGCCCTCGGCATCGACTACGGCCCCGCCTTCCGCGGCCTCGAGGACGGCCGCCGCACGAACACCGCGGCCCTGGGCCGGCTGACCGCGCGACCCGACGACGGCCATCTGCTGCACCCCGCGCTCCTCGACGCCGCCTTCCACACGGCCGCCCTGCCCGGGGACGCGCCCGAGGGCCGGGCGTTCGTACCCGCCGGAGTGGGACGCCTGCGCCACACCGCACGGCGGTCCGCGCCGGTGTGGGTGACCTGCCGGCTGCGCTCGCTGGACGGCGACCGGGCGACGCTGGACCTGCGGTTGTGGGACGAGGACGACCAACTCGTCCTGGAGTTGCGGGAGTTCGAGCTCGCCGCCCTCTCGCCGCTGGACGGCGCCCTGTTCGAGACGCGCTGGCAGCCACGCCCCGTGGCCAAGGAGCCGGCCGTGCAGGGCAGTTGGCTGCTCCTTGCCGACGAGAGCGGAGTGGCCGGCGAACTCGCCCAGCGGCTGGGCGCCGCGTCCGTGCCGTATGTCAGCGTCCGCAGCGGCACGGAGTTCGCCGCCGAGGGGCACGGACAGTACGTGCTCGATCCGGCCGATCCGCGCCAGCTGGCCCGGCTGCTGGACGAGGCCTTCCCCGACGGGCCGCCCCGGCGGGTCGTCCAGCTGTCGGCGCTGGACGCGCCGCCGGTCACCGACACGGCGTCCTCCCAGGAAGCGGCCCGGCTGTGCTGCCTGAGCACCCTGCACCTGGTCCGTGCCCTCACCGACCGCCCACAGGGCCGCCCGCCCCGCCTGTTCATGGTGGTCAGGGGCAGCCAGGCGGCCGGTGACAGTACCGGGGTGGCCCACCCCGAGCAGGCCTTGGCCTGGGGTTTCGGCCTCGCGGTGGCGCAGGAGCACCCGGAGCTGGCCACCACGCTGATCGATCTGCCGCCCACCGGCGGCGCCGACGCCCTGTGGACGCAGCTGCGGCACGCCGACGACGAACGCCTGGTCGCACTCCGCCCCGCGGGCCGTCTCGTCCCGCGCCTGACCCGCACCCGCCCGGACGACGGCGGCCACGGCCGCGTCACCCCGGACGGCGTCGCCCTGATCACGGGCGGCCTCGGCGGCCTCGGCCGCGTCGTGGCCGAACGCCTGGTGCGCCGAGGGGCCCGCCGGCTGGCCCTGCTGAGCCGCGGTACACCCTCCCCCGACGCGGCGAGCTGGATCGCGGCGCAGGAGCAGGGCGGGGTGAGCGTGCGTCTCGTCCGCGCCGACGTCGCCGACCGCGCGGGTCTGACGGCCGCACTGGACGCCGTACGACAGGAAGCCGGGCCCATCGCCACCGTCGTCCACACGGCCGGTGTGCTCGACGACGCCACGGTCGCGAACCTGACGGACGAACGCGTCCTGCGTGTCCTCGCCCCCAAGGTGCTGGGCACCGCCCTGCTCACCGAACTCGTCCCGGAAGCCGAGAACCTGGTCCTGTTCGCGTCGGTGGCCGGCCTTCTCGGCTCGGCCGGACAGAGCCCGTACTCGGCGGCGAACGCCTTCCTGGACGCCTGGGCCCACCATCTGTCGCGCACCGGACGCCGGGCGCTGAGCCTGGACTGGGGCGCCTGGGCGGAGGTCGGCATGGTCGCGGCCTCCGGCACCCGGGCCGCCGAGACCGGCCGGTCGGGTCTGATCGCCTTCACCCCGCAGGAGGGCGGTGAACTGTTCGACCGGGTGCTGGCCACCTCGCGTCGCCAGCTCGCCCCCGTCGCCCTGGACTGGGAGCTCCTGGCCCTCGACCCGGACGCGGCCCGCACCCGTCCCGTCCTGGCCGACCTCGTCACGGCCCCGGTGACCGGCACGCACGCCGACGACCTGGTCAGGAAGATCCTCACCGCGCCGACGGACCAGGACCGCGCCGAACACCTCGAAGCCTACGTACGCGCCAGGGTCGCGGAGGTCTCCGGCGGCACCGCCGAACCGTCCCCGACCGCGGGCCTGAAGGAACTGGGACTGGACTCCCTCATGCTGGTACGGCTGCGCAACGCCTTCGCCCGTGAGCTGGGCGTCGAACTCCCCGCCGCCGCCATGTTCTCGGCCCCCGACCTCCGCGGTCTCGCCCGCACCCTGGGCCGGGCACTGCCCGAAAGCGCCCCCGCCACCAAAACCCCCGTCCGGCAGCCCGCCGAGCGTGCCGTGGAGGTGCCCGAGACGGCTCTGCGCCCCGCCACCCGCGATGTCGTACGGCTGTTGCGCAGCGCCCAGCCGGGCATGCCGGACCCGGCGCACGCCGTCGGCCTGGCCGTACGGCTCACCTCGACCACCACCCGCGAGACGCTCACGGCCATCCTCACCCGGCTCGCCGCACGGCACGCGGCCCTGCGCACCGGGATCGTCACCGGTCCGGAGGGCGGCCGACAGCTCCTGGTCCGCAGGGAGTCGGCGGAGCCACTGCTGCGCTGGACGCCGGTCACCGCCGCGACCGGACCCGACGCGGACGAAGGGCTCCGGCTGCTGCTGGAGCCGCCGTTCGACCTCACCCGTCCACCGCTGTGGCGCTTCGAACTGCTGGACGGCGGAGCGCGCGGCCAGATCCTGGTCTACGGCGCCCACCACGCGGTGAGCGACCTTCAGTCCCTGCTGCTCGTGGCCGCGGAGATCGACGCCGAACTGTCCGGCACCCCGCTCGGTGACACCGTCACCAACCGTGACATCGACCTGCTGATCGAGGCGCAGGAGACCAAGGGGGCGCGGCAGACCCGGGAGCCCGGTGACGGCGCCGCCGAGTGGCGCCAGGCCTTCCACGGCAGCTCCCGCCTCGACCTGACGCTCGCCCGGCCGCGCCCGGCACGCCGGTCCTACCGGGCCGGCAGCGTCACCGTGCCCCTCCCCGACGGGCTGCCGGAGCGGGTCTCGGCGGCCGCGAGCCGGCTCGCCGTCACGCCCGCCGCGTTCTGCCTGGGCGCGCTGACCGTGCTGCTGGCCCGCCGCCGGGAGCGCGAACGCTTCGTGCTCGCCGTGCCGGTGGACACCCGCATCCACGCCGACGCCTTCGACGCGGTGGGCTTCTTCGGAGTGCCGGTGCCCTTCCCGGCCGAGGCCCGCCCCGACGAGCCGATCGAGGAGGTGCTGCGCCGCACCGACAGCCGCCTCGGCAAGGTCCTGGCGAAGGGTGCCGTGTTCTCCGACGTGCTGCCGACACTGGCGAAGCAGGGGCTGTACCGGCCGAACGCACCGCTGGTGGAGGTGTACTTCAACTACGTACGCTCCGCGTCCGGCCGCCTCACCCACCTCGACGTGCTGCCCGCCGGAACGGGCTACTCCGACCTCGACCTGATGATCACGATGACCCCGGACGCGGGCCGTGTCCGTCTCGACCACAACCTCGACATCCTGGACGAGGCAACGGCCACCGGGCTGGGGGAGGAGCTGGTGCGCCTGCTGGGAGAGACGGCCGAGGATCCCCGCGGCCCGGTACGGGCCGCGGGGAAGACGGTGGGGGCGATGCCGGGCACGGTGGGGACGACCGTGGGCGCGGTCGGGACTGTGCCGGGCACGGCCGGGAGGACCGTGGGCACTTCGCCCGCAGCGGCGAGCAAGGTGGCGGCAACGGCCGCGATCGACGCAGTGCCTGCCACGGCCGGCGACACCGTCGGCGCCCCCACCACCGTCCCTCGCCGCACGCTCGCCCTCGCCGCCACCTTCGCTCTCGGCAACCTCCCCGCGCTGTGCGAGGCGGCGGTCGACGAGGGAGTTCGGGACGGCGGGGCGACCGCGGTCGCGGAAGCCCCGTACCACCAGGTGCTGGCCGCCGTGCAGGACCCCTCCGGCGCTTTCGCCGACCCCGCCACGGCGGCCGGTGTGGTGCTGGTCCGGGCAGCGGACCTGGAGCGCTTCGGGCCGGTGGACGACGCACTGCTCGCCGAGCTGCGCGACGCGTATCCGGCCGCGCTACGGGCCCTGGCCGACCGCACCCGCAAGCCGCTCATCGTCGGCTTCCTGCCTGCCGCACACCCCGAGGAGCGCTTCACGCGCTGGGAACGGGAGATCGCCGACGAACTCGCCGAACTGCCCGGCATCGCGGTGCTGCGGCCCGATGACTGGACGCGCTACCACGCCGTCGGGGAACGGTTCGACGAGCGGACCGAACGCCTGGCCCACCTCCCCTTCACCCCGCACTTCCAGGCGGCGGTGGCCCTGCGCCTGGCCGAGACCGTACGGGCGGTCCGGCGTCCCGCGCCGAAGGTGATCGTGGTCGACGGCGACGAGACCCTGTGGGGCGGGGTCGCCGGAGAGAGCGGGCCGGGGTCCGTCGACCTGACCGGCCCGCGCGAGCTGCTGGCCCGCAGGTTGCTGCGGTGGCGTGCCGCGGGCGCGCTGCTGGCCCTGGTCAGCAACAACGACGAGGACACGGTCCGGGCCGTCCTGGACCGCCCGGAGAGCACGCTGAAGGCAGAGCACTTCAGCGTGCTCTCCGCCGCCTGGGGGCCGAAGCCGGTCCGTGTCGCCGAAGCGGCGCGCAGCCTCAACCTGGGCCTGGACAGCTTCCTGTTCCTCGACGACAACCCGGCCGAGATCGCGAAGATGCGGTCGGCGCTGCCGCAGGTCCTGTCGGTGACCTGCCCTCCGAAAGCCGAACTCCCCTATTTCCTACGGCGGTTGTGGCCGCTGGTCCCGGCGGCGGCCACGGCCGAGGACGCCCTTCGGGCCCGGTTCTACGAGCAGGAGCGGGAGCGGGACGCCGTCCGGGACCAGGCCGGCTTCGAGGAGTTCCTCGCCCAGCTCGACCTGCGCGTCGAGATGTGCGAGCTGGCGGCGGACGCGGTCCCGCGAGGCGAACAACTCGTGCGCCGCACCAATCAGTTCACCCTGCGCGGGCGCTCCGCGGACGGCGGAGACCTCGCCCGGTGGCGCGAGCACGGCGAGGTGTGGACGGCCGCGGCCCGCGACCGCTTCGGCGACTACGGGCAGATAGGCCTGCTCGCCGTCCGCGCGGAGGGCGACCAACTCGACGTACTCGCCTGGCTGATGAGCTGTCGCGCACTCGGCCGGGGCGTCGAGGAACGCATGCTGCAATGGCTCGCCGACCGGGCCGAACAGCTCGGCTGCACCAAGATCCGTCTGACCGCGGAACGCACCCCGCGCAACGCGCCGGCGCGACGCCTGCTGGCCGCCCTCGGCGGCGGCGACCAGGACGACGAGCGACTGGAGGCCGTCAGCACGCCCGAGCACCTGCGGGCGTTCCGCTCCTGGCGGCACCAGTGACCGGGCGCGCCACAGGGTGTGGCAGCAGTGACGAAAAGACCGCGTACTTCGTGAAGGGCTCCCATGCGTGAGATGAACGAGACCGCGTCGGCGCACGCCGAACAGCGGGCCACCGCCGAGGAGATCGAGCGGGGTGGGAGCGGACTGGGTGTGAACGATCTGCTCGCCAGGGTCATGCAGGCCGCCGCGCCGCCCGAACCGACGGCCGCGGGTGCAGGTGCGGGCGCCGGTACGGGTGCAGGCACAGGTGCCAGTGCGGACGGCGGTCCCGCGGACGTCGCCGTACTCGTACCGGCCGGCCCGGAGACGACCCCGGCTCCTGCCCCCGCTCCCGTCCCCGGTCCGCCGATTCAGGACCTGGACCGTCTGGCCGCCGTCATCGCCGACACCGCCGGCCGCTTCCTGCCCGGCGGCCACCTGGCTCCGGACGCGGACTTCTTCGACGCCGGGGGCAGCTCCGTGAACGCGGTGGAGCTCGTCGCGACCCTCGAGGACGAGTTGGGCATGGAGGTCGACCTCGACGAGGTGTTCGCCGACGCCCGTCCGCGCAGCCTCGCCCGGCGCTGGCTGCAGGTCACCGGAGGGACACCGGTGCCCGCCGTGACGGCCTCGGCGACCGCCACGCCGACGCCGACCACCACCACCCTCCCGACCACACCCCTCCTCACCGCCCCCCTGCCGACCCTCGCGCGCCCGACCGCCACCCTCGCCCCCGCCGCCGACGCCACCCCCCACTCCACCGCCCGCCGCGAGGACCTGGACCAGATCCTCGCGGACCTCGCTCTCGCCGACCGTCTGCCGTTCACCGGCTCGCCCGAGCCCCTGCCCCCGCGCCGCGTCCTGCTGACCGGCGCGACCGGCTTCCTCGGCAGCCACATGCTCCTCGACCTCCTGCGGCACAGCGACGCGCACGTGTACTGCCTGGTCCGCGCGCCCGACGAGGAGGCGGCCGTGGCCCGCCTCGCCGAGGCGCTCCGGGGGTACGAGCTGCCCTGGTCGTCGGAGGTACGACGGCGCGTCACGGTGCTGCCCGGCGACATCCGCCGTCCGCGGCTCGGGCTGTCCGACGAGCTGTGGCACACGCTCGCCGGTGAACTGGACAGCGTCGTGGGCGTGGCGGCGGCCGTGGACTTCCTGCGCGGTTACCACTCGTTGCGCGCCGGCAACGTCCTCGGCGCGCTGACCCTGGCCGAACTGGCCTCGGCCGGCCGCCCGAAGCCGCTGCACCACATATCCTCGATCGCCGTCTTCAACGAGGTCGGCATCACCTCCATGGGTGAGGACGACCCCCTTGCCCACGTCGACCGCCTCGTCGCGGGCTACGACCAGACGAAGTGGGCCGCCGAGGTCGCCCTGCGCCGCGCCCGCGACCACGGTCTGGTCGTCACGGCGCTGCGGCCGGGCGGCATCGGCGGGCACACCAGAACCGGCGCCCACAATCCCCAGGACCTGAGCAGCGGCCTGATCTCGGCGTTCGGCCGCTTCCGTACCGTTCCGGCGTTCCGCCACCTGAACGCGGCGCCCGTCGACTGGGTGAGCCGTGCCGCCGTCGGCGTGATCTGCGAACCCGACGCCTGGGGATTCGACTACAACCTGACCGGCGTGCCGAACACCCTCGACGACGTCGTGGCGGACATGGCGCTCGGCGGTATGCACGTGCGGGTGCAGGACTGGGACGAGTGGCGGACCGAGGCGCTGGCCCGTCTCCAGGCCGAGCCGGTTCCCGAACTCGCCTTCCTGGAGCGGGTGTTGCAGAATCCGGCCGCCCTGAAGCTGTGCGAGGCGACTCTCACGGGCCCCGCCGCCACCATGGACCGCACCGCCACGGTCACCGACGCGCTCGGCCTCGCACCCGCCGCCCGCTACGACGCGAGGGCGCAGCTGCGGACCTTCGAGAAGCTCGCCCACGACGGCCTGGCCCGCCTCCCGCACAAGGACGACCAGCCCTACCTGTGGTTCTCCGAGACCGCGGAAGGCAGTGTGCGCCCGATCGGCACCACCGCCACCGCCACCGCCTGTTCGATGGAGCTGACGCTCTCCATCGCGAGCATGCACCAGCTCGTCACGGAGCGAAGGGTGGACGCGCGCGGCCGACTCGGCTGCACGGCTGTGCACCCCGAGCCGATGACCGTGCATCGCGGCGACGTGTGGGTCCGCCCGGACGAGGGCATCCCCCAGCAGCACGGCATGCGTCACCAACTTCTGCGCTACCGGCTGCAGTTGACCGACACCGACGGCGGGCGCTGGTGGCTGGAGGGCCGCAAGTACGCCCGTGCCCGTCGCGATGTGTGGCGCCAGACCCGGGCGCTGAGCATAGAGATCGGCCGCGAGGGCGAGGCGGCGAGCCTGGCGGGCGAGGTCGTCGTCCCCGCGGAGTCCTACGTCCGTGACCAGATCGACGGCATCAAGGTCGACCCGCGTCTGACCGGACAGGAGAAGCGGGCGGCCAAGCTGACCTGGCTCGCCTGGTTCGGCCTGGAGATGGGCCGCGGCCTGCTCGGTCCCTTCGCCCGGGCCGCCGCCGACCTGCTCGACCTGCGCCGCACCCAGACCCCGACGGAGCACAACCGATGATCATCAAGGCGACGAACACCAAGGGCAGGCCGGCCCTGCGCCGCACCCGTACCGGCACGGCGCTGCGCCCCCTGCGCCACCGCCTCGACCCCGCGGCCGTCGAGGAGATCCCCTTCCGCGCGGGCGACGGTGTCCGGCTGGGCCTGACCCGCGTGGGCGGCGGCGAGGAGGACCGTCCGGCCGTCCTGCTGCTGCACGGCCACACCGCCTCCGCCGACATGTTCCTGCTGCCGGAGACCCGCAACCTCGTGGACGTGCTGCTCGACGACGGCTACGAACCGTGGCTGCTGGACTGGCGGGGCAGCTGCCGGCTCCCCTACAACGAGACCGGCGGGAAGTACACCTACGACGACGTCGCCCTCCACGACATCCCCGATGCCGTCGCCCACATCCGCGCCCGCATCGGCGACGAGCGGCCCCTGTTCGTCGTCGCGCACTGCATCGGCTCCCTCACCCTGTCGCTGAGCATGACGGCGGGCCTGGTCCCCGGCCTCGCCGGCGTCGTGTCGCAGGGCGTGTTCCTCACCCCCAAACTCGCCGGGCGCACCTCGCTGCGCATGACGCTGGCCGGGGAGCTGCTGAAATCCCGCATCGACCACATCCCCGTCGACTTCCGCAAGGTCGGGCTGTGGTCCAAATACACCCCCCTGTTCGCCCTGGCGTCCCGCAAGGCGGAATGCCCGGACCCGACCTGCCAGATCCTGCACAACTCCGCGTGGGGCACGGGCGCCTCGCTCTTCGCCCACGAGAACCTGACCGCGACCACCCACGACCGGCTGGCCGAACTCCTCGGTCCCGCCCCGCTGTGGATCCTGCCGCACCTGCGGCGCATCGAGCTGGCCCGCAGCGTGGTGCGCTGGCACGACACCGACCTGCGCTACCGCGCCCTGCCGCCCAACGCGCTCGACGCGGCCGCCCGGATCGACACACCCGTCCTGCTGCTGTCGGGCAGTGAGAACGGCCTGTGGCTGGATTCCCAGAAGCTGTGCAAGGACGTACTGGCCCACCGGCAGCCACAACTGGACGTGACCTACCGGGAGATCCCCGGCTACGGCCACCTCGACACGTTCATCGGCCGGGGCGCCGCCCTCGACGTGTTCGGTCACATCCTCGACTTCCTGGGCTCCCGACGGTGACGCCGGCCTGGGCCGACAGCTACCGTACTGGCCAGTAACCGCAATGGGAGGGGACCGGCATGCCGCAGTTCGAGGTCGACGGCGCGACACTGACGTACGACGACGAGGGGCCGCACGACGACGCCGGCGTGCCCCTGGTCTTCGTCCACGGCTGGACCGCGAACCGGCACCGCTGGGACCACCAGCTGACGCACTTCGCCCAGCGGCGCCGGGTGATCCGGCTCGACCTGCGCGGACACGGCGAGAGCAGCGGTGCGGGCGTACGGACGGTGGCGGCGCTGGCGGAGGACGTCCTGGCCCTCCTCGACCATCTGAAGGTCGACCGGTTCGTCGTCGTCGGCCACTCGATGGGCGGCATGATCGCGCAGACCATCGCCCTGTCGCACCCCGAGCGGGTCGAGCGCATGGTGCTCGTGAACTCCATCGGCCGCATGGCCTTCAGCCGGGGGAGAGGCCTGCTGATGGCGGTGTCGACGCTCGTCCCGTTCAAGCTCTTCGTCGCCACGAACATCCAGCGGGCCTTCGCCCCCGGCTACCCGCGCGAGGAGATCCGCGCGTACGTCCAGGCCTCCGCGTCCCTGCCGCAGGAGGTCGTGATGACCCTCTACGGCGCCATGCGGGCCTTCGACGTCCTAGACCGGGTCGGTGAGATCCACACCCCCACCCTGCTGGTGCACGGCTACCACGACATCCAGCTG
The DNA here is from genome assembly GCF_041435115.1 of Streptomyces sp. NBC_00289. Taxonomy (NCBI): domain Bacteria; kingdom Bacillati; phylum Actinomycetota; class Actinomycetes; order Kitasatosporales; family Streptomycetaceae; genus Streptomyces; species Streptomyces sp. NBC_00289. The sequence goes on from NZ_CP108046.1 coordinate 9,151,241, forward strand.
CCCGTGTCCCAGATGCTGCGGATGGCGAAGGACTATCCGGACGCGGTGATCCGCATCCTGGACGCCGGCCACGAACTGCCCGTGGAGAAGCCCGCCGAGCTGACCGAGGCACTCGACCGCTTCGTCTGAGCGGCCCTCCGCACGATGCGGCGCCGCGCGCGGTGGGCCGCGACGGTGGTCGCGCCCCGGCCGGCGGGGTAACGCGAACAGTCATCCGGCGGGGCACCGGCGCCCCGCCGCGGTCACACCGGCAGCTTGGCCCGGAGCCCGGCGGCCGTGGCGGCCGGGCGCCCGGCGGCGCGCACGGAGCGGCGGATCAGCCGTGCGTCACGTTCCAGGTCCCGTACGGTGTGGCGGCCGCGCCAGACCAGGGACGGGCGGCCGGCCGTGTCGTCGGCGGCGATCAGCAGGCCGCCGAGCATGGACAGGTTCTTGAGGAAGTGGATGCGCTGCTGGGCGCGGTCGGAGGGGTCCTCCGCCTCCCAGAAGCGGTGGCCCGCCAGGGTCGTCGGCACCAGCGTGGCCGCGATGGCCAGCGCGGCCGACCGGGGCATGCGGCCGAGCCCCAGCAGGACACCCGCCGCCACCTGCACCGCGCCGTTGAGCCGTACGAGCTGTTCGGTACGTTCGGGCAGTGCCGTGACACGCTCGGTCACCGGCCGTACGACGGGCTCGGCGGCCGGGGCCACCGATTTCGGGTCGCGAACCGAGTTCAGACCGCCGGCGACGAACATCGAGGCGAGCATGGGACGGCCGGCCACGCGCAAGAGACTCATGACTCTCTCCAATGTTGTGGGCATGCGGTCATGGTCGAGTCCCCACCCCGGGCCGGCCCATTCGCCGTCTTCCGGGACCGCCGCAGCTCACTGCACCGGGCTGCCGGTCTCGCAGACCCGGCGGGCGATGTCGCGCAGCTTGGTGTTCGTCGCCTGGGAGTGCTTGCGCAGGATGTCGAAGGCCTGCTCCTCCGTGATGTGGTGGCGGCCCATGAGGATGCCCATCGCCTCGCCGATGGTGTGCCGGGTGGCGATGGCCTCCTGCATCTGGGCCTCGTTCCGGGCTGTGGCCAGGGCGACCGCCGCGTGCGAGGCCAGCAGCCATCCGGCGGTCTCACTGGCGTCGGTGAAGACGCCGCTCTTGCGCGAGTAGACGTTCAGGGCACCGAGCTCCTCCTCCTCGGTGTAGAGCAGGAACCCCATCATGCTGCCCACCCCCAGCTCACGGGCGCGCGGAACGTAGTTCGGCCATCGCTCGGAGGGCTGGGTGAAGTCGGGGATCCGGAAGACCCGCTCACCGGTGTCGGGCCGGGCCACGTCGTAGCACGGGCCTTCCCGCAGCTCCTCCTGGAGCCGGTCGCTGTCGACCACCATCTGCTCAGTCGGCGCGTACGACCGCACCTTGCCGCGGGAGAGGACGAGGATCCCGGCCGCGTCGCAGCCCTCGACCAGCTCCACCGCCGACGCCGTGGTCCCCTCCAGGGTGGCGCTCACGCTCTCCTGGGCCAGCAGGTCCCGTGCCATGGAAGCCATCTTCTGCGCGAACATGCGCCAGTCCACCGGTCCTCCTCACGCAGACTTCCGTCCACCCTGGCACATGCGCGCGGGCCGCGCCGCTTTCCGCAGGTCGAGGGCGTAAGCGCGGCGGCGCGCGGGCCCGGCGGCGGCAGCCGCGGCACCAGGTCGCGGAGCCGGAGCGGAGAGGGCACCCCTGCCGTACCTCGGCCGCGGCCCTCGACGGACGTCCTCCACGGCGCCGGGACCCGGGCCGGCGGGCGACCTCGCCGAAGGGGTTGCGGTAGGCGGCGGAGCCGGTACGGTTGCGGACCGAAACCGCGGCTGGGTCACCGGCGGCGGCGCACGGCGGCCTCCGTCGGTGCGACCACCGTGACCTGCCGCGTCGGAAGTTTCTTACGAGCTTCATAAGAATTTCCGAGTCGCTTGAACACATCGGCTCACGGCTGCGTATGGGACGGGGGCTTGGTATACCCGGCCGGTCGAGACGCGCAGGAGTTATTCCGTGGGACGCAACAAGCGCAGACGCCCAACAGGCGCACGACGAGCGAGCTTCGCAGCAGTGGCACTGATGCTGGGCGGCGGCGGTCTGGTGGCGGCGAACGTGTACGCCTCCGCCACCGAGGACGGTTCGGGGCCCGAGAGCTCCCCCGTCTCGGGGGCGGCCACGATCGACTGCCCGGACGTCGGCGATCAGCTGACCACCGTTCCGGACGAGGCGCGAGAAGAGGTCGACAAGGAACTCGCCCTGCTGGACGGGCAGATAGCCCAGGCCTATCAGCGGCTGCAGAATCCGGCGGAGGCGGGCGACAAGAACCGCGCCGACGTCGACAGCGGGATCATGAACCCGCTGAAGGAGGACCGGGCCGCGACGATCGAGCGGATCGCCGCCGCCATCGAGCGGGTCGGTGACCGTCCAGAGGGACTTGACGAGCTCGCTCCCTGCACGCTGCGCGAGTCCGAGGAGCAGTCGGGCGACGGCCAGGACGGCGGCGACGGCCAGGACGGCCAGGACCAGCAGCAGGGCGACGGCCAGGACCAGGGCGGGCAGCAGGCGGGCAACGGAGGTCAGGCGGGCAACGGCCCGGTCGCCGCCGACTACGCCGACATCACCTCCGTCCAGCCCAACGCACAGGCGCCGAGCGCCCAGTCGGACGGGTCGACCGGCACCTTCACCACCCAGTGCGGGGTGAACGAGAACGGCCTGTTCAACTCGGACAACGTGATCGTCGCCCCGGGCGTCGGCAACGGTGCCCACCACTTCCACGACTACGTGGGCAACCAGGCCAACAGCGCCTTCGCCAGCGACGACGACCTGGCGAACGGTGACACGAGCTGCGAGGACGAGGGCGACAAGTCGACCTACTACTGGCCGGTGCTGCGCCTGCAGAACGGCACACAGGAGCAGGACGCCAACGCCCCGGGCGGCGGCACCGAGGGCAACGCGGGTGAGATCGTGACGCCCAAGGAGGTCACCCTCACCTTCGTGGGCAACCCGCGGAGCAAGGTCACGGCCATGCCGCGGCTCCTGCGCATCATCACCGGCGACGCCAAGGCCTTCGTCAACGGCACGGCCAACGCCAACGCCTCGTGGAGCTGCACCGGGTTCGAGGACCGGCAGTTGAAGGACAAGTACCCGCTGTGCCCGCAGGGCAGTGACGTGGTCCGCACCTTCAAGTTCCAGAGCTGCTGGGACGGCCGCAACATCGACAGCGCCAACCACCGCACCCACGTGGCGTTCGCCCAGGCCGACGGCAGCTGCGGGGCCGGCTTCCAGGCCATTCCGCAGCTGGCGCAGCGCATCGTCTACGACGTCGACGCGCCGAGCCTCCAGGACGGCGGCCGAACCACTCCGTTGTTCGCGGTGGACTCCTTCCCCGAGCAGCTGCACAAGCCCGTCACCGACCACGGCGACTTCATCAACGTCTTCGACGAGGACCTGATGGGTGAGCTGGTCGACTGCATCAACGAGGGCCGCGACTGCGGTGCCGGCGCGGCGGAGGAGCCCGGCGGCAACGGTGACGACCCCCAGGAGGAGCCGACGGCCACCGCCGAGCCCCCGGCCGGTGGGGACGACGGGGCGGAGGACCCGGGTACCCCCGGCGGCGACGCGACCTCGCAGCCCCCGGCCGCGACGCCGACCTCCGGCGGCGACCAGGACAACGGCTCCGACGGGTCGGACGGGTCCGACAACGGCAACAACAACGGCGACAACGGCAACGACAACAACGACGACGGCAACGGCGGATCCGACGACTCAGCGGGTTCCGGAGGTTCCGGCGCCGACGAACCGAAGGTCTACTCGACGTCGGCGTCCACCCACCGTGCCGAGGCCTCGGCGGACGACACCTCGGACGACCTGGGCAGCAGCGGGGCGGACGCCTCCGCCGCCCCGTCGAACGGTGTCGGCGCGCAGGCCGCCGCCCCGCAGACGGAACCGCAGGCGAACCGGGGCGGCCTCGCCGAGACCGGCACGCAGCTGTGGCCGGCGGCAGCCGGAGCGGTACTTCTCATCTGCGGTTTCCTGCTGCTGCGACGCACCAGGCGCGGCGGGATGTGACACCTTCCCGGTAACGACCGGCGGCCGGCCCTGAGCTCAGGGCCGGCCGCCGGTCGTTCGTGTGTCCCGTGCGCGGGTGCGGACGGGCGCCGTCGGTTCACGCGAACGGCCCGTTCATCAGGACGTGACAGCGGGGTTGCGATGTGCTGGACGCATCGCCACCAAGGGAGTCGCCTCGTGTACGAGATGTGCGTAGGTCCGCAGACAGGAAGCGCCGAGCTGGTGTGGCACGTGGTGGCCCGGCAGGGAGCCGGCAGTCTCTGTGGGATCGAGCTGTCCGCACCGGTACCGGGCGCTGCCGAGACGAACCGCCACTGTCTCCCCTGTATGACCCGCTTCCAGCAGCTCCTGGACGTCGCGGACAAGCACGGAGCGGACAAGCACTGAGCGCTCCGCTGGAAGCGCCGCGACGCGCCGTGGAACGCCTGCGGCACCGTCGTGGTGGGCCGCGCAGTTCCCCGCGCCCCCGCGGGCGCTGCCGAACCCTGGTGGATGTCGCCCCGACCTGCTGAGGAGCCCTGATGCCGTCACGCCCCGCACGACCCCGTCGTGCCCTGTCGCGCCCACGTCTGCGCACCGCGTTCCTCGGCGCGGCCGCCTGCATGGCGGTGCTGGCCCCGGCCGCCACGGGCACCGCGGCCGGCACCGCCGCCGACACCGCGTCCGGAGGCGCGGACGACCCGGTTCTGCAGCGGCAGATCGACCGCCTCGTGAGCGAGTCCGGCGGCCCTCCCGGAGTCATCGCCGTGCTCCGCAGCGACAGCCGGACCCGTGTCCTGCGCGCCGGGGTCTCCGACCTCGCGACGGGCCGGGCACCGCGCGCGGTGGACCACATGCGGATCGCGAGCACCGCCAAGGCCTTCAGCGGAGCGGTCGCCCTGAGCCTGGTCGGCCTCGGTGACCTGGACCTGGACGACGCGCTGCGGGAGCGTCTGCCCCGTCTGCCCGCCGCCTGGGGCTCGGTGACGCTGCGACAGCTGCTCAACCACACCAGCGGCCTGCCGGACTACACGAGTGACGCCGAGTTCCTCGCCGTGGTCACGGCCGACCCACGGCACCACTTCGACTCCCGCCGCCTGCTCGACTACGTGGCCGACGAACCGCTGCGGTTCACTCCGGGCAGCCGCTACGCGTACTCCAACTCCGACAACATCGCCGTCGCCCTGATGGCGGAGGCGGTCACCCGCACCCCGTACGAACGACTCCTGGGCGAGCTGGTCTACCGGCCGCTGGGCCTGCGCGACACCAGCCTTCCGCAGGGCTACCGCATGCCGAAGCCCTACCTGCACGGCTACGACATGAGTGATCCCGCGTCCCCGGAGGACATCAGCGAAGTCCTCAGCGCCTCCGGAGTGTGGGCGTCCGGCGGCATCGTCTCCACACCGGCCGACATGACCCGGTTCGTGCGGGGCTACGCCGGAGGCGCGCTGTACGGCAACAGCGTGCTGCGGGAGCAGCGACGGTGGATCGCCGGCGCGTCCGAACCGGCCGGCCCGGGCGGCAACTCCGCGGGACTGGGCATCTTCCGCTACACCACGCGGTGCGGCGTCGTGCTCGGCCACACCGGCAACTTCCCCGGCTACACGCAGCTGGTGGCCGCGACCCCGGACGGCCGCCGCTCGCTCACGTTCTCCGTCACCCGTCAGATCAACGCGTCCGTCGACCCGGCCCGACTCGAGCGGCTGCGCGCCGTCCAGGAGAACTTCGTCTGTTCGCTGCTGCGTACGCCGCGCTGACGCCGACTCCCGGGCGCCGGTCCCAAGGCGCCCAGGAGCCTGGTTCGCGGGTCCCTGTTCAGCCGGCGGGCATCAGGACGGTGTCGATGATGTAGACGTTGGCGTTGGCGGTCCTGACGTTGCCGCAGACCACCTTGGCGGCGTCGTTGACGGTGTAGGACTCGCCGGAGCCCGCGGTGGTGAGCTTCGACTTCTCCAGCGTGTCGAAGGAGCCGTTCTCCAGGTCCGCCGGCGTGAGCTTCTCGCCCACCACGTGGTAGGTGAGGATCTTGGTGAGTTGGGCCTTGTCGTTGAGGACCTTGTCGAGGGTGGTCTTCGGGATCTTGGCGAAGGCGTCGTTGGTCGGGGCGAACACCGTGATGTTCTCGGCGTTGTTGAGGGTGTCGACGAGACCGGCCTTCTTCACGGCCGTGACCAGCGTGGACAGGGCCGGGTTGTGGGACGCGGCGGTGGCGACCGGGTCCTTGGCCATGCCGTCGAAGGAACCGGCGCCGTCCTGCGGCACCGCCGAACAGGCGGGCCCGAACGGCTCGTCGGCCGTGGTGGCGTTGCTGCCGGAACCGGCCATGCTGTCGTCCGCGGCGGTCGCGGACGCCTTGGCGGAGGAGTCCGACGCGGCCGTGTCGCCGCTGTCGTCGGAGCAGGCGCTGAGGGCCAGCGGCAGTACGGCCGCGGCGGCCACGGTCAGGGCGACACGGCGGATGCGGGTGTTCATGAGGGTTCTCCTGCTGAGGTCGGCGGCGAGCGCCGCACGTACACGGGAAAGGGGGGAAAGCGGCCCGCAGTGGGAATTCCGAGCCGAGGAACGGATGAGGCCGACTGCGTCAAAACCCGCCCGGGCGTCGCTGCGCCCGGCAGGGCCGGCATGCGTCCCACCCGTCCGCTTTCGCGGTTTCTTCGCTTCGTCCGTCACGCCGGGAATCCGGTCCTGACGGTTGCCGGGATTGGTCGAGAACCCGATCGGGCGAAGTTTTTTCTCAGACCAATCCGCGTGTGAGTCCGCGTCGGATTACCCACTCGGCCGGATCACCGGCGGGCCGTACCTTTCCCATTGCTCAGCGGGTCGGCGCCTCGCGCGGGTGCGTCGCGGGGAACGCCCAGCGCACCTCCGGTTCCACGGCGACGCGGAAGATCCGGCGTACGGCGGGAGTGCACAGCGCCGTCACCACCGTGGCGGCGACGACGGTGACGGCGATCTCGCCGAACGGGCGGTGCAGCCAGGCGTGGTCCCACACACGCCAGTGACCGACGGCCTGGAGGACGAAGCCGTGCAGCAGGTAGCCGTACAGGGTCCCCGAGCCCAGAACGGTGAACCAGACGCGCCGGTTGGGCACCAGAGTGAGGAAACAGGTGACGAGAACGACCGAGCAGCCGAAGAGGGCGAGCGTCATCGCGGGCCCCGTCCAGGGAGCCGCCCCGAGCTCCCGGGCGCTGTCCCGGTGGAAGAGCCAGGCGTAGTTCCCGCGCGGCACCGCCCAGTAGGCGAAGAGGCACGCGCACACGAGCACCGGCAGAGCAAGGGCGCGCACCTCGCGCCGGCGCAGCAGGCCGAAGTGCTCGGGCCGCAGACACAGGCCGAGCACGAAGTACGGCAGGAACTGCAGGACACGCTGCAGGTCGAGGTCCTCGCCGATGGCGGGCGACAGCGTGGCCAGCATCGCGACGCCCAGTGCCAGCGGCAACGGCCGGCGTACGGTGCGCCAGAACGGGGTGGTCAGCCGCCAGATGAACAGCGCCGCCAGGAACCAGGTCAGATACAGGGGTTCGAGCAGACTGATCGGTCGGTCCGGAGCGTTGTCGGTCCACCTGGTGAAGAGGGTGTAGGCGACCTCGAAGACGACGTAGGGCAGGGCCACGCCGGTCACCAGGCGCCGTATGCGCTGCGGGGCGGCGTCGAAGCTGCGGGAGAAGTAGCCGGAGAGGATGATGAACGCCGGCATGTGGATCGCGTACACCGTCATGTACAGCGCGGTGACGGTTCTGCTGTCCGAGCGCAGCGGTTCCCAGGAGTGGCCGACGGCCACGAGCACGATCGCCAGGTACTTCGCGTTGTCGAAGAACGCGTCGCGCTGACCCGTCCGCACGGCTTCCGGCGGGGCGGCGGCAGCGGTCCCGTCCCCGGCCGTGGCAGCGGGGAACGGCTTCCCGGCCTGCCGGATCCCGGGCTGCTCGTGCGTGGACCCGGTCGCCGTCACCGCAGGTGCTCCGACCGGTGAGGGTGGCGCGCTCCGACGTCGACGTGTCCGGGGCGCCTCGTGGCGGGATCACTGTGCGGCATCCCCGTCGCCTGACCACTTCCGTGCCGCGCAAACCTGCGCCGGCCCTCGAAAGATCCAGAAGGTGCGCCGAACGCCGACCACGGGCTTCGCATTTTCGTCAGGCCGCGGTGAACCGCGTGGGGTACGCCACCGCTTTGGCCCCTTCTGTGTCAACGTCCCACGTCGACGCGGGATTTGTCCGCCATTTCCGTGGCGGCGGGCTGTGTTCCTCGTCGACCTCTGGGCATTCGGATCTCACCGCGTCGGAAAGACGACACCACTCGGGAAAGAGGAATCCATGCTCGGCATCATCGCGGCGGTCCTGTTCTTCATAGCGTTCCTGATCAATGCGGCGGACATCTCGACCAACGACACCTTCACCTCGACCAACTTCATGCTGATCGGGCTCACACTGCTGGCCCTGCACGTCGCGGGTATCGGGAGTGCCTGGGCCGGCCGCAGCCGTAGAAGGTGACGTCCGGCGCCCGGATGCCGAGGAGTCGAGGTGTCCGGCCGGAGCGGATGGCGGGCGACGGAAGATGTCGGCCGGCCGGGATCCCTTCCCCCGAGGGATCCCGGCCGGCCGACGTCGGCTGGGGCGTGACGCGGATTCCGCGTCCGAAGTGAAACCAAATGCCCCATGTATGGCGAACAGTGGGCAGGGTGGCCGATGCGGAGTGCCGCCCGGAGGGACGCGGTGACGTGCCCCCACCCCGAAAGGACCGCCATGCAACTCAGTGACGAGCTTCCCGTCGATCACAAGCTGGCCGCCGTCTACCGTTACGGCGCCGCACTCTGCGGACTCATCCTGCTGGCCTTCGGCAGCCTCGGGTTCGCCGACCGCCTGAGCCCGTTCGCCACGGACGGGCAGCACCTCGCGGGCATGTCGACCAACGGTGTCCTCAGTCTCGTCTCCGTCGTCGTCGGCCTCGCACTGATCGGTGGGGCGCTCGTCGGTGGAAACTTCGCGTCGACGCTCAACATGGTCGTCGGAACGCTGTTCCTGCTGAGCGGGTTCGCCCACATCTTCATCCTCGACCGGCCCGCCAACGTCCTCGACTTCGGCATGACCAACGTGATGTTCAGCTTCGTCATGGGGCTGGTCGTGCTCACCTTCGGCATGTACGGGCGCGTCTCCAGCAAGCTGTCGCACGACAACCCGTACTGGCGTCGTCGTCACGCCCGCGAGGCGGCCCGCGAATCCCTCGCCGCGCGCCGCCGCCCCGCCCGCCCCGGCACGGCGCTCCCCACCGGTCGGGGTGGCACCGCCCTGGATCTCGCGGACCCGGCGCCGACCCCCACCCAGGTGCAGCGCGAAGGGTGAGGCGCGGTCATTCCGACGGCGGGGACGGAGCGGGGCGCGAGGGTGCCATCGCCCAGCGCACCACCGAGGTGATGAGCCCGCCCAGCGGCCGTACGCACACCTCGTCGACCACCGGCAGCCGCGGCAGCCGGAGCTCGCGTGCGGCCCAGGAGGGCAGCAGGGAAACGGCGTTCGCGGCGAGCACGCCGTACGGGAGCCGTACGGCCAGCGGAACGGGCGGTTCGAGCAGCAGGAAGCGTGCGGCGGCCCGCGACTGGGCGGTTGCCCGCAGCTCGGACCGGTACGCGTTCAGCCGCCGGGTGAGCTCGGCCCGGTCGGTGGGCGGATCGACGACACCCAGGGCGGCGGCGACCCGCGCGGTGTCGGCGACGTACCCGTCGCAGGCGTCCTCGGACAGCGGATGTGCCCCGTAGCGCTGGTGGGCCCGGAGGAAGCTGTCGGTCTCCGCGACGTGGACCCAGCCGAGCAGGTGCGGATCGGCGGCGTGGTACGGCTCGCCCTCGACGGTCGTGCCGCGCACGCGTTCGTGGACCGCGCGGACCCGGTCGCAGGCCTCCTGCGCGTCCTCGGCGGTTCCGTACGTCGTCATCGCGAGGAAGGTGCTCGTGCGCTGGAGCCGCCCCCAGGGGTCCCCGCGGTAGCCCGAGTGGGCGGCCACGGCGGCCATCGCGAGCGGGTGCAGTGACTGGAACAGCAGCGCGGACAGCCCTCCGATGAACATCGAGGCGTCACCGTGCACCGTGCGGATGGGGCGCTCGGGGCCGAACCAGCGCGGTCCCGGCGTGCCGTGGATACGGGCGCGGTTTCTGGGGCCGTCCGGCCCGGCGACACGGGCGAAGAGGCCCTTGCCCAACTGCTCCCGCAGATCTGGGGTGAGGGTTCCGAGGAGTCTCATCGGTGGGTCCTCCTGCCGGCGGATGGGCGGCGGGCTCGGTCCGCGTGCCGGGGCCGACGGGGGTCGCCGCCATCAGGTGTTCGGCCGCTCGCGGGTCTTCGGATGCGATCTCCCGGGGTCGAACCCGCCGCGGGGCGTCCGTCAGTCATATAGCTGGAATGGTGGAAAAAGCCTATATTGTCCCCACCTCTGCCGGGTCACGCGGTGCGGTCCGCGCCGCGCTTCCGAGCTGCCCGAACGGGCGGCGCAGCCGATCGGTGGATTTCGTGATGAACATTTTTCGTGGCCATTGGCGCGAGCTGGCAGCCTGTCGTTCCGAGGACCCCGAGCTCTTCTTCCCGCTGGGTGAGGTCGGCCTGTCCCGGACGCAGATCGAACGGGCCCGCGCGGTCTGCCACCGCTGCCCGGTGATGACCGCCTGCGGCAGCTGGGCGCTGCGCAACGGCGAGAGCCATGGTGTCTGGGGCGGCATGACGGCGGCCGAACGCCGGGCTCTGCGCCTGCCCCGGTTCACCGGAGGCCAACGGTGAGGGAGCGCGCGGACCCAGGCCTTCCGCGGCCGCGTGGTCGCGTGGTCGCGTCGGGCGGGCGGGACGGGGAAAGATGGGACCGTAAGTCAACCGACGTGGAGGAGCGGGCACATGCAGCACGAGCGAGCGGGCGGACCGGCAGGTCCCGAGGACCTCGTCGACGTCGCCCGGCTGGTCACCGCGTACTACGCACTGCACCCCGACCCGGCCGAGCCGGGCCAGCGTGTCGCGTTCGGTACGTCCGGACACCGCGGGTCTTCGCTGGCGACCGCGTTCAACGAGGACCACATCGCCGCGACCAGCCAGGCCATCTGCGAATACCGGACCGGCCAGGGCATCGACGGCCCCCTCTTCCTGGGCGCCGACACCCACGCCCTGTCGGAGCCCGCGCGGGTCACCGCACTGGAGGTGTTCGCCGCCAACGACGTGACGGTGCTCATCGACACCGCGGACGGCTACACGCCGACGCCGGCGGTGTCCCACGCCATCCTCACCCACAACCGGGGACGGTCGGCCGGCCTCGCGGACGGGGTCGTGGTCACGCCCTCGCACAACCCGCCCGCCGACGGCGGCTTCAAGTACAACCCGCCGAACGGAGGGCCTGCCGCCTCCGACGCCACCTCCTGGATCCAGGACCGGGCCAACGAGATCATCGCGGACGGCCTGAAGGGCGTACAGCGCATTCCCTACTCCCGGGCGCTCACCGCCCAGGGCACGGGCCGCTACGACTTCCTCGGCAGCTACGTCGCCGATCTGCCGAGCGTGCTGGACCTGGACGCGATCCGCACCGCCGGGGTGCGGCTGGGCGCCGACCCGCTCGGCGGCGCGTCCGTCGCCTACTGGGGCCGTATCGCCGAGCAGCACGCACTCGACCTGACCGTGGTCAATCCGCTCACCGACCCGACCTGGCGGTTCATGACGCTGGACTGGGACGGCAAGATCCGCATGGACTGCTCGTCGCCGTACGCGATGGCCTCGCTCATCGAGCAGCGGGACCGTTTCCAGATCGCCACGGGCAACGACGCGGACGCCGACCGGCACGGCATCGTCACACCGGACGCGGGCCTGATGAACCCCAACCACTACCTGGCCGTGGCCATCTCCTACCTCTTCTCCCACCGGGAGCGATGGGCCGCCGAAGCGGGTATCGGCAAGACCCTGGTGTCGTCCGGGATGATCGACCGGGTCGCCGCAGACCTCGGCCGCCGGCTCGTCGAGGTACCCGTGGGATTCAAGTGGTTCGTGGACGGCCTGGCCGGCGGCTCGATCGGTTTCGGGGGAGAGGAGTCGGCCGGCGCGTCCTTCCTGCGCCGGGACGGCTCGGTGTGGACCACCGACAAGGACGGCATCCTGCTGGCCCTGCTCGCCGGTGAGATCACGGCGGTCACCGGAAAGACCCCGTCCCAGCACTACACCGCGCTGACCGCCCGCTTCGGCGAGCCCGCCTACGCCCGCATCGACGCCCCGGCGTCCCGCGAGGAGAAGGCGCTGCTGGCCAAGCTCTCCCCGGCCCAGGTCACCGCGGACACGCTCGCCGGCGAGGCGGTCACCTCCGTGCTGACCGAGGCGCCGGGCAACGGCGCGTCGATCGGCGGCATCAAGGTGAGCACCGCCAACGCCTGGTTCGCGGCGCGTCCCTCGGGCACCGAGGACGTCTACAAGATCTACGCCGAGTCGTTCCTCGGACAGGACCACCTCCACCAGGTGCAGGAGGAGGCCAGGGGAGTGGTCCAGGCCGCACTGGCCGGCTGACCGGGACTCCCGGGCCGCTCCGGCGGCGGCCCGGGACCGCACCGGCGACGGGAACGCCCGGTGGACCACCCCGGACGACGGCCCGGCCCCGCGAGCCGCGCGCTGAACCGGCCGAGACGGGGTAGAGGGACGGCGATCAGCCCACGCGCGTGAGCGCACCCGCCCGAAAGGCAGCCGAGGATGACCGACGACGCCTACCTGTTCCTGCTGGCCGACACGGACGCGTCGCTCGGCGTGCCGCCGACCGCCGTGGGCGAGCTGTCCTGCATGGACACTCCCGCGGTTCGGGCGTGGCTCGACGCCCAGGGGGTGGCGGCCACCTCCCCGAGACTGCGGGTGCTGCCCCCGGAGGAGACGGGCGCCATTCCGGAGCACGCCGAGCGCCTGCCCGTCCCGCTGAGCGACGAGGAACTGAACCTGTTGCGCCACCGGACGGTCCCCGAGGCCGCCGCCCGGGCCGAGGAGGAACTGATGGCCTACCGCGACCGCACGGACGACCGGGACGCTCTCATCGGGCGCGCGCTGGCGGCCGGCGTACCGCCGCACCGGATCGTGGAACTGACCGGAGTGGACCCCGCGACGGTGACGACCGCCGCCGCCGGCTGACGCGACGCACACCGCCCCCGCCTCCGTCACGCTTCACATGCCGAGGCCGCTCCTCCTGCGGAGCACCAGCAGCGCGGTGTCGTCGGTCGGCGTGCCGGCCGTGTGATGGCGCAGGTCGCGGTAGAGCGCGGCCGGGACGTCCTTGGGGAGGATGCCGCCCCAGGTGACGGCGCGTTCCTCGAGGGGATAGAAGGCGCCGGACGGGTCGCGCGCCTCGGTGACACCGTCCGTGCAGAGCAGCAGCGTGCCTTCGTGGGGGAAGGAGAACCACTCGACGGTACGCGGCTCCGGAGCCAGCGAGTCCAGGCCCAGCGGAACGCACGGGTCGGCGTCCAGCACCGGTCCGGCGCCCTCGCTGTGGAGCAGCAGCGGCGCCACATGGCCGCAGTTGATCACCTGCACCTCCTGCTCCGAGTCGACGCCCAGGACCAGCGCCGTCACGAACCGCTCCCGCTCACCGACCTGCGCGGCGAAGGAGTTGTGCCGCAGCACCGCCTCCTCCAGGGCGTCGACCACGGCGGTGAGCGTCGGCTCGGTCACGGCCGCCTCGCGGAAGGCGCTCAGCACGGCGAAGGCCGCGCTGATGGCCGGCAGGCCCTTGCCCTGCACGTCCGCGATGAAGACACGGCTGCCGAACGGGGACGCCACGACCTCATAGACGTCACCGCCCACCCGGCTGTCCTCCTCCACCGGCTGGTACAGGCCGTGCACCAGAAGCTGATCGGTGACCAGCGGGAACGGGCGCAGCAGCTGCCGTTGGAGAGCGGCGGCCGCGGACCGCAGCCGGGCGATCTCCGTCTCCCGGTGGACGCGCTGAGCGGCCCGCGCGACGCTGAGGCCGTTGAAGAGCACGGCGAAGACGACGACCGCCGCATCGGCGCCCATCGTGCCCATCGGGGTGTCGAACAGGGAGGCGGCGATGACGACGGTCACCCAGACGGAGGCGACGGCGGTCTGGCGTACCGTGCCGCGCCCGGCGATCAGTGCGGGCACCACGATCAGAAACGGGGCGAGCCTGGTCTCCCGGCCCAGGACGAGGCCGGTCACCACCAGCACCGCCGTGATGCCGATCAGCCAAACCAGCACCGCGCGCCAGCGCAGTGGGGGCGCGGGACGGTTTCGGCCGTCGGCGGCGGACAGGTCGTCCGGATCTCTGGAGGTGAGCACCGTCCCTCCGGCTGCGTGCAGTCGTCGGCGAACCGCCCGGGAACGCCCGGGAATGCCTCCCCATCCCAATATCCGCCTCCTCGGCAGCGGCCGCGACCAGACGGCCGCCCCCCACCGCGTCGGCCGGTGAGCCGGTCGTCCGTCAGCGCCCGCGGGGGAGTTGACACGGGGTACGGCCGGCGGACCCCGAGCAGGTCGGCGGTGGTGGCGCCGCTTGCGAGGGGAGGTGGTGGCACGGCAGGGTTCGCGCTGTGGCCACCTTGCTGATCGTCCATCACACGCCCTCGCCCAACTGCCAGGCGATGTTCGAAGCCGTCGTCTCCGGTGCGACGGCGCCGGAGATCGAGGACGTCCGGGTGGTGCGGCGCGCGGCGCTGGCCGCCACCGCGTCGGACGTGCTGACCGCCGACGGGTATCTGCTCGGCACACCGGCCAACCTCGGCTACATGTCCGGCGCGCTCAAGCACTTCTTCGACCAGGTCTACTATCCCTGCCTGGATGCCACGCGCGGCCGGCCCTTCGGCTTCTACGTGCATGGCGGAAACGACGTCACGGGGGCCGTGCGCGGCATCGAGGCGATCACGACCGGCCTCGGCTGGCGCCGCGCCGCCGAGCCGGTGACCGCGACCGGCGAGCCGGGCCGCCCGGAGGTCGAGGCCTGCTGGGAACTCGGCGCGACGGTGGCGGCGGGACTGATGGACTGAGGGCGTGCGCCTCAGACCCAGGTGTCGAGCCACATCCTCCCGGTCCACGACGAGTAGGGGATCGTCTGCCCGGTGTACAGGGGGAAGAAATAGATGAAGTTCCAGGCGATGAGCAGCACGAGAACGCCCGCGGCCACCGCCCCCACCGCACGGCGTCCCCGGTCCGCCCCCGGCGGACCCAGCAGCGCGCCCACCAGCATCGCCACCGCCAGGCACAGGTACGGCACGAAGACGACCGCGTAGAAGGAGAAGATCGTACGGTCCTGGTATAGGAACCAGGGCAGGTAACCGGCGGCCACCGCGCACAGGACGGCGCCGGCGCGCCAGTCGCGGCGCAGGGCCCACCGGTAGAGCAGGTACACGAGGGCGGCGCAGGCCGTCCACCACAGCAGCGGCGTCCCCAGGGCCAGGATCTCCTGCGAGCAGCCGGCACCGGTGTGGCAGCCGTTCTGCCCGGGTTTCGGCGCCACGTAGTCGAACGCCACGGGGCGGCCGAGAACCAGCCAGCTCCAGGGGTTGGACTGGTAGGGGTGCGGACTGTGCAGCCCCACGTTGAACTCGTAGACCAGGTACTCGTAGTGCGCCAGGCTGCGCAGGGGGGCCGGAATCCACGACCACGGGCCGCCGCGGCCGTCGGCCCAGTGGCGCCCGTATCCGTCGTCGGACAGGAACCAGCCGGTCCACGTCACCAGATACGTGACCACGGCGACCGGGAGGACGGACAGCACCGACCAGCCGAGGTCCTTGCGCAGCACCGCCCGCCAGGGGCGGCGCGCCCCCGCGACGCGCCGGGCGCCGACGTCCCACAGCAGGGTCAGCACCATGAAGAAGGCCAGGACGTACAGGCCGTTCCACTTGCTGGAGGCCGCCAGTCCCAGGAAGCAGCCGGCCGCCAACCGCCAGGGACGCAGTCCGGTCCCGGTCCGGTCGCCGGTGTCCCGGTCGGGGTGTGCGAGGCCGTCCGCGCCGACCGGCAGTGCCGCCGCGAGCCGGGCCCGCGCACGGTCCCGGTCGACCAGCAGACATCCGAACGCCGCGAGGACGAAGAACATCACGACCAGGTCGAGCAGGGCGGAGCGGCTCATCACGAAGTGCAGCCCGTCCACCGCCATCAGCGCGCCGGCCAGGCAGCCCAGCACCGTCGACCGGAAGAGCCGGCGTCCTATTCGGCACAGCATCAGCACCGACAGCGTGCCCAGGAGCGCCGTCATGAAGCGCCAGCCGAACGGGTCGAGGCCGAACATCCACTCGCCGAGGGCGATCACCCACTTGCCCATCGGGGGGTGCGCGACGAAGGCCCCCGTGTCGGAGAGCGGGATCACCTGGGGGTGCGCCAGGACCTGCGGGTCGGCGATCTTGCGGTCCGGCCAGGTGCCCTCGTAGCCGAGTCGCAGCAGGGCCCACGCGTCCTTCGCGTAGTAGGTCTCGTCGAAGACGAGCTTCCGGCGCTGTCCCAGATGCCAGAAGCGGATGGTTCCGGCCAGGACGGCGACGAGGACGGGGCCCAGCCAGCCCATGGCCTTGGCGACCCGGTCCGCCGCTGCCGGCCCGAGGCCGAGGAACCGCCAGACGCGGGTTCCGGGCTCCGGGAAGGGCGGAACCAGACGCAGGCGGACGTCGGTACGCGGCTGTCCGACGTGGCCGAACAGGCGTAGCCGCTCCTGCCAGGCGCCGGGCGGCGTCGCCGGACGGGCGTCGTCGAGGTCGGGGGAACGCGTCGCGTGGCTGCTGGTCACCGGACGACCTTAGATCGTGTCCCCGCGACGGCCTCAGGGCACCCGGGCCAATGCCTCGGAGAGCACGCCCGCGCCGGGTGCTCGCCGTGGAGTGCGGGCCTTCGTGCGGGCTGCCCGCCTCTGCCGTACGTTGCTGCACAGGCGGCGCACCCGACTGGAGGCTGGCATGTCCGTAGAGCGCGTGGGACTGGTCGTGCACGAAGGGCGTTCGGCGGCACGGGACGCGGCTCACGCGGTGCGCTCGTGGTGCGCGGAGCGTCGCATCCCCTGCACCGACATCGATGTCTGGAGCAAGGACCAGCACCGTCGCGGGGGCATGGAGGAGGCCGAGGCGGCCGGTCACCCCGACCTCGTGGTGACGCTCGGCGGCGACGGCACCTTCCTGCGGGGAGCGCGGATCGCCGTCAGGAGCGGGGCGAGCGTCCTCGGCGTGGACCTGGGCAAGGTCGGGTTCCTGACCGAGGTGCCGGTGCGCGAGGTCACCGAGGCGCTCCAGGCCGTCCGCCAGGGCGATGCCGTCGTGGAGGAGCGCATGACGCTGACCATGCGTGCGTCCAGGGCCCTGGAGATCCCCGAGGAGATGGAGGCGCTGCTCCGCTACGGCCGGGGTCCCGCGCTCCCTCCGCCGCGCGTCCGGCCCGAGAGCACCGAAGGGGAGGGCTGGGGCCTCGCCCTGGACGTGATCGCCCTCAACGACGTCGTGCTGGAGAAGCTGGCCCGCGACCACCAGGTGAGCGTCGGGGTGTACGTGGCCGGCCGGCTGCTCGCCTCCTACAGCGCCGACGCCGTCGCCGTCGCCACTCCCACCGGTTCGACCGCCTACAGCTTCGCCGCCGGCGGCCCCGTGCTGTCGCCCCACATGGACGCGGTCGTCTTCACCCCGATCGCGCCGCACATGACGTTCAACCGCAGCGTGGTGGCCGCGCCCGACGAACCGGTGGCCCTCCGCGTGCTGCCTCACTCGGGGCAGGCCGCCGTGAGCGTCGACGGCCAACTGCGCGGAGTCCTCGACCCGGGCGACTGGATCGGCGTCTTCCGCGCCCCGCGCCGGGTACGCCTCATCCGGCTGCGCCCCACCGACTTCTACGGCAGGCTGCGCGACCGTTTCCGGCTCACCGACGCGCCCGCCACCGTGACCGACGGCGAGTCAGAACCGTTCTTCCGGCCCGACACCCCCATCCCTCCCGACCTGGCCCAGATGCGCCTGCCGCCCCCCTCGGCGGCACGCTGACTGTCGACGACACCGGCCACGCCGTGCGTCGTACCCGGGGGATCGGCTGCTCGGGTCGAGCTCGCGGCAGCTGCTTCCCGCCTGGGTGATCAGCGGTGGCGGGCCGGAACACCCGCTCATAACTTCGCCATATGACCAAACGACAGATGGCCCTCCTCGCATGCGCCACGGCAGTCGTGGCGTCGGGGCTGGGAGCCGCCGCGCCCTCCGCCGCCGGCTGGCGGGTGCACCGGGTACAGCCCGGCGAATCGATCCAGAAGGTAGTGGATGCCGCGAAGCCGGGAGACACCGTCCTGCTCTCGCCCGGCCTCTACCACGAGAGTGTCACCATCACCACGTCGGACCTGACCCTGCGGGGCATGAACGCCGACTCCGCCGTCATCGTGCCTGACCCGGCCTCAGGCAGTGCGTGTGCCAAGGCCGGCAACGGCATCTGTGTCACCGGTACGGAAGGCAAGCGCGTCGAGCGCGTCACCGTGCGCTCGCTGACCCTCAAGAACTTCACCAAGAACGGCCTGTGGGCGTCGCGGACCGACCGTCTCAAGGTCCAGGGCGTCACCGCCGAGAGGAACGGCCAGTGGGGCCTCGCGCAGGAGAGGTCCGTGCACGGCGTGTTCAGCCACAACATCGCCGAGCGGAACGGCGACGCGGGGCTGTTCGTGGCCAACACCGTCGACCGGGAGGAGGGAGCCCAGGACAGCAAGTCCATGATGATCAGCGACAACCGGCTGCTCGGCAACCGCATCGGCGTCACGGTACGGCGCCTGCGGAACCTGACCGTCCAGCACAACGAGGTGACCGGGAACTGCACCGGCGTGTTCGTCGTGGGCGACGAGTCCGCACCGCGCGCCGGCGCGCTGAGCGTGCGCCGGAACCACGTCTACGCCAACAACAAGCTGTGTCCGAAGACCGCCCGGCTGCCCTTCCTGCAGGGGACGGGCATCGTGCTCACCGGCACCGAGAAGACGCTGGTGACGAAGAACCGGGTCGAGGACAACGTGGGCACCTCTCCTCTCTCCGGCGGCATCGTGCTCTTCAAGAGCTTCGTCGGCGCCCTCAACGAGCGCAACGAGATCCGCGACAACGTGGTGCGGCGCAACGGCCCGTCCGATCTGGCCAACCGGGACACCGGCAAGGGCAACACGTTCAAGGGCAACCAGTGCTCCGTCTCCGAGCCCGCCGGAATGTGCTGACCAACGCTCCCCACCCCCCACAGACGGCACGACAGCAAAGCGAGGCATTCGATGACGACCGTTGATCCGGCTCCCCCGCCGCCCATGCGGCTGCGGGAGCTCGTTTTCGGAGCGGCGTGCGCCGCCGCCGTACGAGCGGCCGCCCGCCTGGGCGTGGCCGACGCCCTGGACGACACCCCCATGACCGTCGAGGACCTGGCGGCGGCGGTGAAGTCCCAGCCGCACACGCTGCGCCGGCTGCTGCGCGCGCTGTCCTGCCAGGGCGTCTTCACGGAGCGCCCCGACGGCACCTTCGCCCACACGGAGATGTCCCGGCTCCTGCGCGAGGACGACCCGCACAGCCTGCGCTACATCGCGCTGTGGTGCACGGAACCGTGGACGTGGAACGTCTGGCCGAAGCTGGACGAGGCGGTGCGTTCGGGCCGTAACGTCTTCGAGGACGTGTACGACCGGGAGTTCTTCACGTACCTCAACGAAGAGGCCCCCGAGTCCGCGCACGTGTTCAACCGGGCCATGACGACGTCCAGCGAGCAGTCGGCCCGTGATGTCGCCGCCCTGCTCGACCTCCGGGACGTGTCCTCGGTCGCGGACATCGGAGGCGGCCAGGGCCAGGTCCTGGCGAGTCTGCTGGAGAAGCACCCGAAGATGCACGGCACCCTGCTGGACCTGCCGGGAGTGGTGGAGAACGCCGACCCGCGGCTGCGTGACCGCGGCTCGCTGGCCGACCGGGTGCGGATCGTCGCGGGGGACTGCCGCGAGGACATCCCCGTCCAGGTGGACGTGTACATCATCAAGAACATCCTGGAGTGGGACGACGACAGCACCCGCAGGGCGCTGGCCAACGTCCGGAAGGCGGCGCGCCCCGGTGCCCGCGTCGTCGTCATCGAGAACCTCGTCGACGACACCCCGTCGATGCGGTTCACGACGGCCATGGACCTGCTGTTGCTCCTCAACGTCGGCGGTGCCAAGCACACCCGGCAGAGCATGGTGGACCGGCTGACGGACGCGGGCCTGGTCATCGGAGAGATCCAGCCGGTCAACGCGTATCTCCACGCCTTCGAGTGCACCGTCCCGGGCTGACCTAGGACGCACCAACCCCGAGGCCGCCGGCTCCGTGTGACGGAGCCGGCGGCCTCGGGGTTTCTCGTCGCGTGCGCCTCAGGAACCGGCGCCCCGCTCCCAGCGGTAGAAGCACTGCGCCATGGCGTCCTTGGGGCTGCGCCAGGTCTGCGGGTCGTACGCGCTGACGTACGCCGACAGCTGGTCGCTGACGCTGCGGAACTCGGGGTGCCCGGTCAGCTTCGCGATGGCGGGCGCCGGATCCTGGTCGGCTTCGAGGAGATGCAGGTACACGTCGCCGAACTGGAAGAGGCTGCGCCGGGTCACGCCGACCAGGTGCGGGAGTTCACCTCGGTCGGAGGCGGCGAACACGTCGGCGATCGCGGGCGCAGACTGGGGCGCCATGCGGGCGACGATCAGGGCCTGGTGCATCGGGTGTCCTTCCTGGTCGGGCGATCAGCGGGGCGCGACCGGAGCGGTCCGGCGGTCGCGGGCGACCTGTTCGATCCTGTCCCGGATGAGGGCCATCTGGGTGCGGGAGTTGCGGTTGATGTTGTCCGTCATCCAGGCGTCGTCGACCGGGGCGTCGGGTTTCATCGCGAAGTCCTGGACCCAGCGCATCCGCACGCCGTCCGGCAACTGCGTGTACTCCCAGACGATGTTCATGTGCGCGAAGGGACCGGTCTCGACGCGGCGGGCCCGGACGGTCCGGTTGCGGCGGTCGACGGTCCGTTCCGAGACCCAGCTCCAGACCTTCCCGTTGTCGTCCGGGTGCATGGTCAGGCGGAAGGTCGTGGAGTCGCCCTCGCGGGAGAGCACCTCGAGGGAGGCGTACTCGCTGAAGAGCTGCGGCCAGTTCTCGATGTCGTTGGTCATGTCCCAGACGAGGTCGAGGGGGGCGTCGACGGTGATGCTGTTCTCGGTGTGTCCGGCCACTTCAGGCTCCAGCCGTGAGGGTGCTGTTGACGAGGTCGAGGAACTCGCGGGGCGTCTTGCAGCGCTCCGAGTCGGTGGGCAGCGACCGGTTGTACCGGATCTCCAGCTCGCCGACGATGCCGAGCAGTCCCAGTGAGTCCAGGCCGAGGGAGCCGAACGGGGCTTCCGACACCCGCTGGAGCTCCTGGGGGTCGACGGTGACTCCGGCCGCCTTCTTCATCAGGCCGGCCAGCTCGTCGTAGGTCACTTCGGTGGTGATCATGTGTGTCTTCTCCTCTCCCGCCCGGTCCTACCGGGCGGATTCGCCACCGCGGCGCACTACCAGCGCCGCGTTGGAGCCCATCAGTCCCCTGCTCAGGACCAGGGCCGTGCGCAGCTCGGCGGGGCGAGCGCGGGACGTGACCAGATCGAGGTCGTGGCAGATGTCGAACACGTTGGGCGTGGGGGGCACCTGTCCGTGTTCCATGGCGAGCACCGCGGCGGCGACGTCCAGGACGGGCGCTCCGCAGTAGGCCCGCCCCGTACCGGTCTTGGGGGCGGTGATGGGTACCCGGGTGCCGTGCGTCCCCAGGGCGTCCGCGATGGCCAGCGCCTCGGCGCGGTCCGCCTCCGGTACGCCGAGGGCGTCGGCGAACACGACGTCGATCTCCTCCGGGGCGCAGCCCGCCTCGTCGAGGGCGCCACGGATCGCGTGGGCGAGCCCTTCTCTGGACCGCTCCCAGCGGGAGGCGCCGGTGAACGTGGCGGAATGACCGGCCACGGTGGCGCGGACACTCGCGCCGCGGTCGCGGGCGCGGGCCTCGTCCTCGACCACGAGCATGGCGCCGCCCTCCGCCGGCACGAAGCCGCAGGCTGAGGCGGTGAAGGGGCGGTAGGCCCGCTCGGGGTCGTCGACGGTGCTGAGTTCGGGGTATCCGAGCTGGCAGACCATCGAGTAGGGGGCGAGGGGTGCCTCGGTGGCTCCGACGATCATCGTGCCGGTTCCGCGCCGTACGGCCCGGGCCGCGTGCGCGATGGCGTCCAGGCCGCCCGCCTCGTCGCTCGCGACCACCCCGCACGGCCCCTTGAAGCCGCCGCGAATGGAGATCTGGCCGGTGCTGGCGGCGTAGAACCAGGCGATGGACTGGTACGGGCCCACGTACCGGGATCCCTTGCCCCACAGCTTCTGCAGTTCGCGCTGGCCGAACTCGCCGCCTCCGGACCCTGCCGCGGTGACCACGCCGATCGAGTACGGCTCCGCGGGGTCACCGCTGCCCAGACCGGCGTCGTCGAAGGCGAGTGCGGCGGCGGCCATGCCGAAGTGGCTGAACCGGTCGGTCTGGACGAGGAAGGTCTCCTCGATCAGGGCCGAGGCGTCGAAGGCCGGGACCTCGCCCGCGACACGGAGCGGCAGGTGCTCGCATCCCTCGCGGGTGATCCGGCCCAGGACGCCGAGGCCTTCCCGGATCGACTTCCAGTACGCGTCGACGCGCATTCCGTTGGGCGCGATCACACCGATCCCGGTGATGGCCGCGCGCCCGGGGCGTTGTGTGCTCATCGTGTCCTCCCGCCCGGCCCGGTCAGGAGCACCGCGGATTGGAAGCCGCCGAATCCGCTGCCCACGGAAAGCACGTTCCTCAGCTTCCGCGGGCGTGCGGTGCGCGGCACGTAGTCCAGGTCGCACTCCGGGTCGGGGGTCTCGTAGTTCGCCGTGGGCGGTACGGCCTGGTGCTTGATGGCCAGGACGCAGGCGACCACCTCGATCGCGCCGATCGCGCCGAGTGAATGTCCCACCATGGATTTGATGGAGCTCATGGGCGTGTCGTAGGCGTGGGCGCCCAGGGAGCGCTTCACGGCGGCGGTCTCGTGCCGGTCGTTCTGCCGGGTGCCGGAGCCGTGCGCGTTGACGTAGTCGATCAGTGTGGGGTCGAGACGGGCCTGGTCGAGCGTGGTGTCGATCGCCCGGGCCATCTCCAGTCCCTCACTGGTCAGACCGGTCATGTGGTAGGCGTTGCCGTAGGTGGCGTAGCCGCTGATCTCGCAGTAGATGTGCGCGCCCCGGGCACGGGCGTGCTCGTACTCCTCGAGGACGAGCACCGCCGCGCCCTCGCCCATCACGAAGCCGTTGCGGTTGGCGTCGAAGGGCCGTGAGGCGTGCTCGGGGTCGTCGTTGTCGGGTGAGGTGGCCTTGATGGCGTCGAAGCAGGCCATGGTGATCGGCGATATCGGAGAGTCCGAGGCGCCGGCGATGCAGACGTCGGCCCGGCCCTCCTCGATGGTGTGGAAGGCGTAGCCGACCGCGTCGAGCCCGGAGGTGCAGCCGGTGGAGACGGTCTGCACCGGGCCCTGTGCGCCGAAGCGTTCGGCGACGACGGAGGCGAGCGTGCTCGGCGAGAACGCCAGGTGCAGCTTCGGGTCGGCCGAGCGGTGGTCCACGTCCCACCGCCGGCCGCCCTCGCTGACCAGGACGTAGTCGTGCTCCAGGCGGGTGGTGCCGCCGACCGCGCTGCCCAGCGAGACGCCGACGCGCCAGGGGTCTTCCCGGCCGGTGTCGAGTCCGGAGTCCTGTACGGCCTCCTGGGCGGCGACCGCGGCGAACTGGATGTACCGGTCGGCGTGGTCGCTCAGCTCCGGCTCCAGGCCGTGGGCGAGCGGGTCGAAGTCGCACTCGGCGGCTATGCGCGAGCGCAGCCCCGCCGGATCGAACAGCGTGATGCCACGGGTCGCGGTACGGCCGCCTGCGAGGAGATCCCAGAACGCCGTCGCTCCGATGCCGCCGGGAGCGACCACACCGACACCGGTGACAGCCACCCGCCGGGTCACCTTATGGCCCCACTTCGCTCGGACGGCCGTCCGTGCTGCGGCGCGGTCAGGTCCGGCCCGCCGACGCCGAACTCGGAGCCATGCACGGTGTCGTCGGTCGCCTCCGTGTCGACGTGCCCGAGGCTCGGGCGCGGGGCGAGCGGCCCCAGGTGGAAGACCATGCGGGCTTCCACGTCGCCGACGTTGCGGAACCGGTGCCGTACGTCGATCGGGATCAACAGGCCCTGCTCGGACCTGAGTTCGTGCGTGGTGCCGTCGAGGTCCACCTCGAGGGCACCCGCGACGACGAACACGAACTCCTCGGAGTACGGGTGGTAGTGCTCGCCGATGCGCTCACCGGGCTGGACGATCGCCAGCCCCATGAAGCCGCTCGTGGAACCGACCGTGGCGGGCGTGAGCATGGCCCGCAGGTCACCTCCGCGCCGGCGGTTGGGTTCCGTCTCGCTCAGATCCACGATGCGTGGATGCTGCTTGGTCATGGTTGATACCTCCGGGTGTGGCAGGGGTGTCCGGACGCGAGGGCTGTGGACACCACCACGGTTGTCCGTCAGGAATCCGCCGAACTGCGGTCGGTGATCGGCAGCATGTCGGCGTGCGACAGAAGCCGGTTGATGTTGCGGTCCGACTTCAGGGAGCCCTCGATGCCGATGGCGGCGCCGTCCAGGAGACGCTCCAGTTCCGCGGCCTTGTCACGGCCCTTGAGGCCGAGCGAGGCGACGGGGTCGACGTCGAGTTCGCCCGTGATGTCGACGAGACGCACCACGATGTCGTCGCGCTGGAAGACGGTGCTGCCGTACACCGGGCTGTTCGGGTCCTCCGCCGCGGCCTCGTCCTGATGGGCGAGCAGCCGCGCCAGCTCCATCCCGCGGCCTTCCTTGGCCGGGTAGTACAGCGCGTGACGCCGCAGACCGTCGGGTTCCGGTCGGCCGGACACCACATGGTGGACGGAGGGGAGTGCCGCCCGGGTGAAGAACACCCGCGCCGAGTCGGGGTCGCTCAGGTCCCGGTCCTGCTCCAGGTACGGGTTGATGGCCTCCTCGACCGCACGCACCTCGGGCTGACGGGCGACATGGCGCAGGGCGGCGAGAAGGTCGCCCTCCACCTCCACGGCCCGAACGACGCGGTTGCCGTGCATGAACAGCGAGGTGCGGCGCAGCCGCGTGTTGTCGTCGACCTGGGCCTTGGGCGACTTGTAGCCGGCCAGCAGCTCCGCGACCTTCGACTCCGAACCCGGCTTGACGGTGAACGTGAGGGCGTGGCGGGCCACACCGTCGCCCACCCGGGCCTTCACCTGCATGCCCGCCTTCGCCGACGCCGGCGCCTGCGTCCGGCTGGGGCTGGTCTCCCGGAGGATGCTGTAGCGCATCGACCGGGTGTCCCGGACGCAGCTGTGCATCGGCCGTACGGTCTCGACGTGCTCCTCGCTGTTCACCCAGGCGAGGAAGGGCGGGGCACTCTCCCACTCGCTGGTGATGAGCCACTGCGAGGGGTTCTCGATCGACTGGCAGAGCTGGTCACTGATGTGTCCGGGGACGGACGCGACCTGGCTGCGCATGAGCTCGTACGCGTCGAGGAACTGCTCCTGCGCTCCCTCGTACAGGTCCAGCAGCAGGATCACCCGCAGCCTGGAACCGTCGAACGCCGACTGCGATATGCGTCCCGAGTTGGTCATCCGGCGCACCTCTCCTTTTGGTTTCACGGAAGGTCGGTGAACGACCACGGAGTCCGAAAGACCGGGGTCGCCATGAGCCGATCGTTGATGCAAGCGCCGGTGCGTGCGATCTCTACGGTCCGGACGAGTGAACCGCGCGCCATCCGGGTGCCCCGGGCGCGCGAAACGGTCCGTACAGGGCATGGAACCTGCATCCCATCCCTGACTCACGTCGCAGGTGACGCTGGAGGAAATCAATGAACCGGTGGGAAGAGACCGGCGAGGCCGGCCACCGCACACCCGTCCTCATCGTCGGCGGCTCTCTGGTGGGCCTGTCCACGTCCTTGTTCCTCGGGCGCCTCGGCGTGCCGCACACGCTCGTGGAGCGTCACTCGGGCACCTCGATCCATCCGCGCGGGCGCGGGAACAACGTGCGCACCATGGAGCTGTTCCGGGCGGCCGGGGTGGAGCAGCGCATCAAGGAGGCCGCGTCGGTCCTGGCCGACAACCACGGCATCCTGCAGACACCGAGCCTGGTGGGCGATGTCGGCGAGTGGCTGTTCAAGGAGATCGACCCCGGTGGCGGGCTCGCCCGCTTCAGCCCCGGCGGATGGTGCCTGTGCAGCCAGAACGACCTCGAGCCGGTACTGCTCAGCAGTGCCCGGGAGCTGGGTGGAGACCTGCGGTTCTCCACCGAGATGATGTCGTTCGAGCAGGACTCCGACGGGGTGACCGCGCACGTCAAGAGCCGGGAGACCGGCGAGCACACCACCATTCGCGCCGACTACCTCGTCGCGGCGGACGGTCCGCGCAGTCCCGTCCGTGAGGAACTCGGCATCGGGCAGAGCGGCCCGGGCGACCTGTTCCACAACGTGAGCATCACCTTCACCTCCCGCGGCCTCGCCGAGGTGGTCGGGGACCGGCGCTTCATCGTCTGCTATCTCACCAACCCGGAGGCCGACGGGGCGCTCCTGCCGGTCGACAACCGCGAGCACTGGGTGTTCCACGCTCCCTGGCACCCGGAGGACGGCGAGACGCTGGAGGAGTTCACCGACGAGCGCTGCACCGAACACATCCGGCGGGCCATCGGGGTGCCCGACCTCGACGTACGGATCACCGGCAGAGCCGCCTGGCACGCCGCCGAGAGGGTCGCCGAACGGTACGCGCACTCCAGGGTGTTCCTCGCCGGCGACTCGGCCCACGAGATGTCCCCCACCGGGGCGTTCGGCTCCAACACCGGCATCCAGGACGCGCACAACCTGGCCTGGAAGCTGGCCGCCGTGCTGGGCGGCTGGGCCGGTCCGGGCCTGCTGGAGAGCTACGACGCGGAGCGCCGGCCGGTCGCGGAGGCGACCAGCGCACGCGCATCCTCGCGGTCGGTCGAGCACAGCCACCCCGGGTACACCCCCGGCCCCGGAGCCGGCGGCCCCGGCGGCAGGAAGGGCGGCATCCTCAACGTGGCGTTGGGCTACCGCTATCCGCGCGGCGCGGTCCTGGGTGCCGATCCCGCGACGCCGGTCGTGCCCGAGGGCGTGCGGCTGACGGGCGAGCCCGGGAGCCGGGCGCCCCACATGTGGCTGAACCGCGCCGACGGCCGGATCTCCACCCTGGACCTGTACGAGCGGTCCATGGTGCTGCTGAGCTCCGCGGACGGTTCCGGCGGGTGGCACACCGCGGCGGGGGAGGTCGCACGACGACTGTCCGTGCCCCTCGACTCCTACCGTGTCGGCGGCGGGCCCGACGCGGAGTTGTCTCCCGAGAGCGGCACGGACTGGGCGGAGGTCCACGGTGTCACCGCGGACGGCGCGGTGCTGGTCCGCCCCGACGGGTTCGTCGCCTGGCGGTCCGAAGGGCCGTCGGCCGATCCGGCGGCGGCCCTGAGGGAAGCCCTCGAAGGGGTGCTGAACCGGGACTGACCCACCGTCCTCACCCCTTGGCGCGATACCGGACTACCTGCACCCCCCGGGGCTCAGGTAGTCCGCCCGTTTCCGGGTGAGTACGCCGCGCGGGGTGCTGACCGGCCATCACACAGGCCCGGGTCCGCGCCGGCTTCGGACGCGCACTCCGCGGTGACCGAGAGGCGTGGCGCCGCGCCGCCCGGGCCCTGCCCGTGTACTGCACATGGCAGCCCGCACGTCCCCCATCGCGCGAAACACCCCCTCCGTCGGCATCGCTTCGGGCCGTCCGGGCAAGGCCTGGCCACAGCCTGATCCGTCATCCAAGGAGGTACACCGCATGGTCGGCAGACACGCCGCCGGCAGACGCCGCGCCGCTGTGACCGCTCTGAGCGCCCTCGTACTCACCGGCGTCCACTCGGCCGCGGCGGCCGAGCCGCCGCACACCCAGGACACCGTGCCCGCCGCCCGGACGGTCGGCGCCGGCGAACCGTCACCGGAGATGCTGCGCGCCCTGCAGCGCGACCTGCGGCTGACGCCCGGGCAGGTGACCGCACGGCTGGCCAACGAGGCCGAGGCGGGCACCCGTGCGGGCCGCCTCCACAACGCGTTGGGCGGCCGGTTCGCCGGTGCCTGGGTGAGTGGCGCGACCTCCGCCGATCTGAACGTCGCCACCACCGACGCCGCGGACGTGCCCGCCATCCAGGCCGAGGGCGCGAAGGCCACGGTCGTCAGGACGGCACTGAGCGGACTCCAGTCCCTCCAGGACAAGCTGGACAAGGCGGCCGGCCGTGTCCACACGCCGGACAGCCCGGTCTGGTACGTCGACGTGCGCAAGAACCGGGTCGTGGTCCAGGCCACGAGCAAGTCGGCCGCGGCCTCCTTCATCAAGGCCGCCGGCGTCGAGGGACGGGACCTGGCCGTCCGGGTGTCGGCCGAGCGGCCGCGCCTGATGGAGGACATCGTCGGCGGAGACGCCTACTACATCAACGACACCGCGCGGTGTTCCGTCGGCTTCTCCGTCACCAAGGGCGAGCAGCAGGGTTTCGCCTCGGCGGGCCACTGCGGCACGGCCGGCGACACGACCACCGGCTTCAACCAGGCCGACCAGGGGACGTTCCAGGCATCCACCTTCCCCGGCAAGGACATGTCCTGGGTGGGCGTCAACAGTGACTGGACCGCCACTCCTCAGGTGCGAGGGGAGGGCGGCCAGACGGTGCAGGTCGCCGGCTCGGTGCAGGCGCTCGTCGGGGCCTCGGTATGCCGCTCCGGCTCGACCACCGGATGGCACTGCGGAACGATCCAGCAGCACAACACGAGTGTCACCTACGAAGAGGGCACCGTGAACGGCCTGACCCGGACCACGGTGTGCGCCGAACCCGGGGACTCCGGCGGCCCCTACCTGGCGGGCTCGCAGGCGCAGGGTGTCACGTCCGGCGGCTCGGGTGACTGCACGAGGGGCGGCACGACCTTCTACCAGCCGGTCAATCCGATCCTCAGCGACTTCGGTCTCACCCTGACGACGACCGCCGCCGGTACGGCCGCCCCGGAGGAGAACGGGACCACGGGCACGTGGGCGACCGGTCGCGTCTACGGCGTCGGGGACACGGTGACCATCGAGGGCGTCAGCTACCAGTGCCTGCAGGCCCACCAGGCCCAGGCCACCTGGTCGCCGGACAGCACCCCGGCGCTGTGGCAGCGCGTCCAGTAACTGTCAGGCCGTAGGAATCCGTGGGGTGTGGGAGGCAACTCCCGCACCCCACAAGGCTGTTCAGCCCTTCCTGCGCCAGGACTGGACCGGACGGGACCGGTCAGTGACGTGCTCCCGCTCCACGTCACTGCTCCGCGAGGAGTGCGTAGGCGGTGGCCACGAACGGGTCGTGGGCCCGGAACCGCCGGGTGCACAGGGCCGCCACGGCGCTGCCCGTGTCGGGCCGGAAGCCCAGGAACGCCTGCTGGCCCAGGGTCGCCCCGCTGTGGAAGTACATCGGCCCGCTGTCGGTGGGATGACGGAACCAGCCCACCGTGTGCACGTGCCGCCGGTCCAGCCCACGCCGCAGGACGGGGGTGTGCATGGACAGCAGCGCCCCGGCCAGCGGCTCGGGAGGCGGGGCGAGGTGGGCCTCCAGGAAGGTGAGCAGGTCGCGGGGGGTGGCCCGGACCGCACCCGCGGCCCGGAACCCGCCGGCGTCGAAGGCGGGGACGGGCGTACGGCCGTCCTTGCGGTGCCCGACGGCGTCGGCCCCCGGCCCCAGCGCGCGCGTACCGGTGTCGCTGAGCGCGAGCGGACGCAGCACGTGTCCGGCGAGGAGCTCCTCCCACCCCGTACCGGTCGCCCCGGTGATGGCGTGGCCGAGCACCGCGACACCGAAGTTCGAGTAGTGCCACCGCGTGCCGGGCCGGTGCCGTGGCCGGTGGCGCAGGAACGCGTCGATCACGCGCCCGGCCGGATAGCGCGCGTAGGGGTTGGTGCGCCAGGCGGGCAGGGCCCGGGGGAAGAAGTCGCCGGGCAGGGCGGGCAGTCCCGACGTGTGGGTGACGAGATGCGCGAGCGTCACGGGCGCCGGACCGGTCGAGCGGCCGGGGTCGAGGCAGCCGACGGCCGTCTCGCCGCCCGACAGGAGCCCGCGTCTGATCAACTGGGCCAGCAGCAGCCCGGTGAACGTCTTGGAGGCCGACCCCAGTTCGTAGCGCAACTCCGGGCGCGGAACCGGCGGCGGTGGCGCGGTGCCGCCCCAGCGCAGGGTGCGGTGGCCGTGCCGGGAGAAGGCGAGGACGACGTCCGGCGCGTCAGCGGCGTCGACGGCGTCCTCCAACCGCCGCCCCAGGGCCTCGTCGTCCCGGCTCGTCGCCGGCAGGTCGCCGTACGGGACGAAAGCGTCCGCGGTGTCGCCGGTGACGCCCGGCCAGGGAGGCGTGGCCCGGCCGGTCATGACGGACCGGCCTGCGTCAGCTCGGTCAGCGCGCGGGATGTGGCCAGCGCGGAGGCGAAGGCGGCGACCAGCGTCGGGTGGTAGACGAGGTCGAACACCTGCTCCGGGTTCCCTTCGGGCATCGTGCGTACGGCGGGCATCGCACCGTCGGCCCTCTGCGCCGCCGCGAAGGCGTGCCAGGCGCGTTCGTCGAGCGTGGGGCGGGGAAGGCAGGCGTCGACGACGAGCAGTTCGCCGAGCAGGTCCCAGCGCTTCAGATCCAGCCAGTCGTCGATCCAGACCGGCAGCCACTGGGCGAGGTAGTCGGCGAGTCGGGGCGGCAGGCCGTCGGGGGTCTCTCCCCAGTCGGTGAGGTGGAACACGGCGTGGGTGATGTCGTAGGCGATGTGCCCTTCGACCGTCCAGGGTTCGGGGGTGCGGGCCAGCCAGGTCAGTGCCAGGGCCTCGGTCTCGCTGGTGCGGGGGGACAGGCCGAAGCGGCGCTGGAACGCGGACAGGCCGAGCCGCCGGGTCGGTGTCACCTCGAAGGCCGACCAGCTGTCGATCCGGTGGTTGAGGATCGCGGCCCGCTCCACTTCGGGCTGGCTGTACCCCAGTTCCCTGAACGGCAGGTACACCTCGAACGGGATGGGTGAGACGGGTTCGATGCGCTGTCCGCGCACGAGCATCCGGCCGCCGTCCAGGGTCTCCCGCCAGGCGTGGTCGAGCAGTTGGCGTGCCAACTGGGCCTGGCGTGCCCCGGCCACTCCCTCGCGGAACAACACCTTGCAGATCAGGGCCAGTTCCCCGACCGGTTTGAAGCGTTCCAGGAATCCCACCTCGGGGTCCACGTCCGGCTCCAGGCGGAATCCGTCACGATGGGACCACAGCCACTCCAGGGCGTGGACGCCGACGGTGTGGATCAGTCGGGTGTCGGTCATCCGAGCGCTCCCTGTCCGTCGTACCGGCTCCGTGTGTCCGGTCCGGTCGTGGTGACCTCGCGGTGCGCGTGCGGGCGTCCGCGGGTCAGAGCCGCGGCGAGGGCGGCCATCAGGGTGGAGTGGTAGCAGTGCGTGAAGTCCTGCCCCGACCCCGGAGCTTCCCCTGTATCGGCGCCCGGAGCTGCCCCTGGGGGCCGTCGCTCCTCGGGGAGTGCGCCCGACGTGCGCTGGGCCGCCGAGATCCGTTCCCAGGCGTCTCGCGTCACGGCAGGGTCGGGCGAGCCCGGCAGACTCGCCGCCACGGCCAGCAGTTCGCAGCTGAGGTCCCACATCCCGGCGTCGAGGCAGGTGTCGAGCCAGGGCGGCAGCCAGTGGGCGAGATAGGCCGCCAGGTCCGCCGGTATGCCGTCCGGGGCGCGGCCCCAGTCGGTGAGGTGGAACACCACGTGGGTGAGCGCGTACCCGGAGAAACGCTCGAAGGCCCAGGGTTCCGGGAGTCCGCCGAGCCAGGTACGTCCCAGCGTCCGGGAGGCGTTCTCCGGCCGGCGGATGCCGGCGCGCCGCTCGGCGGCGAGCACGCCGAGCCGCCGGGTCGGATCCTGTTCGGTGAGCCGCCAGGCGCGGGTGCGGGCCATGGTGGCGGCGGTCGCCTCGTAGCCCGCGTGCCGCAGGCCCGCGGTGGCGAACGCGCCGTAGACCTCCAGCGGATACGTGGCGAAGGGCTCGCACCGCTGCAGGCGGAAGAACAACTCGCCCTGACCGGTCTGCCGCCAGGCGAACGCCAGCAGATCGTCGGCGCAGGCGTGTACCGGGTCCGACGACGGGGTGTGCGGCAGGACGCTCGCACACACCTGAGCGAGTTCCCCGAGCGGTTTCCAACTGCCGTTCACCTGGCCGTCGGGCGCCAACGCGTCCTCGCCCAGGGTGAATTCGTCCCGGTGTGCCGACAGCCAGACGAAGGCGCCTTCCTCCACCTCGCGGGCGGCCCCGGTGGGGGGCGCCGTCACACGAGTGCTCCTGCCCGGAGGAGCCGGGCCGCCTGCACCTGGAGCGCGACGCGCGGGTCGGAACTACCCATCAGCTCGACGAAGTCGAGTCCGGTGTCCAGCCCCAGGGTGTCCGGCACCCCGTCGAGCAGCGTCAGCCAGCGTGCGGCTCCCGCCGCCTGCTGCCAGTCCCTGCGGCGTACCGCCCGTACGAAGCCTCTGGCCACGTCGAGCGGCCGGTGCCGGGCGGTGCGGGCGACCGCGGAGTCCTCGCCGGGCAGGGCGAGAGCGGCCAGCACCGCGAGCTGATGCGTCAGAGACCTCCAGTCCGCCTCGTCGAGCCAGGTTCCGGCGGGCTCGTCGCCGTCGCCGTCGCCGTCGCGGCCGGGGAAGGACGGCTCGAACCGGCGCAGGGTTCGGCCCATGGCCCAGTGGCTCCACCGGACGGCGGGGGCGGCGTCGGCACTGGGCGGGAAAGCCTCCACGGCCTTCCGGAACACGGCGAGTTCGCCGGGGTCGGGGGAGGTGTGGAAGAGGACGTCCGGCAGGAGCAGATCCGCTCCCACCACGCGGACGGCCGCCGTCAGGCAGCCATCCACCACCGCGCGGCCTGCCACCGGAACGTGGTCCCCGCCGCGAAGGGCGGAGACCACGCCGGCAGCGAGGTCGTGCACTGTACCCACCAAGGGGGTCGAAGTGCCTGACTGCTCCATGGTCCTGCTCCCGTCGCTCCCCTCAGCCCTTCTTCGGGCGGGGGGTGGGCGGCGACAGCAGCAGGCTGGTCGTCCCGGAGGACAGGGCCAGGGCCGCGCACTCCCTGCTGTCACGGAAGACACCGTCGGCCTCGGCGGGGTCGAGTACGGCTTCGAGATCGACGTCCTGGATTCCGGTGAGCTCGTCGATGCGGTCTTCGGTGGAAGGCATACCACCATCTCCCTCTCGGTTTGGGCCAATGAGCCTCAACAACCAAGTTGACCGCATCGGGCGAAAACATGCAAAAACCCCTCAAATCACAGAAATTACTTCTTCAACATCTTGATCGTTCGCCGAAGGGGAGGTGGTTGAGGGCTGAACGTCTCAGGCGGGTGCGGAGGGGCAAGGCAGGTGCGGGGGTGCGGCAGGCCGGGCTACGGCTTCGCGGCCCCGTCGCGATACCTGTGCTTCTGAGGTGACGTCATATCCCGTTCCACGAAGCCCACTTGAAGGCCTCGTGAAAGGTTCGTGCTGGGTAACCCGGCGAAGGAGGTGCACTTGGCCGCGACCTGACGCGCCGTCATGGCGGCCGAGCCGAGAAGCGCTACGAGTGATGCGACCGGTCTCGCGCCCTTGCTTCGCTCACCGTTGTCGGCGGTGGGCGGCGGCCCTGTGGTGGAGTTGGTCGAGGGCGTCGGCGACGACGCTCCGCCGGTACCAGTGGTGCCAGGTCGCCACGTCCTCGGCCAGGGTGAGGAGTGCCTGCTCCTGCGTGGGGGAGAGCCACCTGCCCTCCGACGGCCAGTGGACGGAGAGCACTCCCACGCAGCGCCCCGTCCGCCCGTCGATCACCGGCGTGCTGTGCAGTGCGCGGCTGCCCTCGGCGAGCAGTACCTCCCGCATCCGCGGGCTGGCGAAGACCGGGTCCGTGCGCACGTTCTCGACGACCACCCGTCGCCTGGTCGAGTGGGCGACGGTGCACGGCGCCCGAACGCCGGAGACCTGGGCGAACTCGTCGGCGAAGGTGTCGCCGAGGTTGCACCTGGCCTCCAGCACCAGTGAGTTGAGGGTGTCCTCGGCGAACAGCAGATCGGCGGAATGGGCGTCGGTCACCGCGAGGGCCTCGCGGGCCGCCGCGTCGAGCACCTTGCGCCGTTCCGAGGGCGCGACTCCGGCCGTCCGGAGGAAGGGCGCCGTGGGTTCCGGTGGGCGGACGTGGCGGCCGAGCCACGCGGTCGCCGCGTCCACCGGGGGCGGAGCCGTCGCCACCGCCGCGGCGAGCACCCGGACCGGCACGTTGCAGTGCTGGGAGGCGCCGCTGAGCAGTTCGAAGGCCGTCTCCGGTCCGGGCAGCCCGTACCGCTCCATCAGGACGCCCTGGGCCACCCCGATCCGTGCCGCGCTGCGTGCCTTGGCCCGCAGTCCGCGCAGTTCCGCGTGTGGGTCCCCGGCCGCCGGAGGTGTGGGCGGGTGCGGGGCGGGCGGGGGCTGCGTGCGCGCGACCGAGGGTCCGAACCTGGTCGTCCCGGCCCTGAGGGCTTCGAGTGCGGAGTCCACCGTGGGGTGCAGTCGGATGCCCGGCAGGCCCGCGAGACGGAGGGCCTCCCGCACGTGCGGCCGCGGCTGCACGATGAGCAGGGGCCGGCCCGTGCCCGCCTGACCCCGGGTGACCCGGTCCAGCGCGCGGACCGCGGCGGCGCTGGACAGGGAGACCTCCGCCATGTCCAGCACGGCGTGGGTGCCGGTGGCCTCCGCTCGCGCGAGATGCGAGGCGAGGGCCTGTGCGAAGTCCTCGGCGTTCGAGGCGTCGAGGGTGCCGCGCAAGGTCAGGAAGGTCACTTCCCCCAGGCTCCGGCCGTCCAGGGCGGACGCTTTCAGCAGCAGCGGGGCGGGGGGCTTGCCGACTGTCCGGCAGGGCTGGTCGGAAGTCATGAGGAGAGGCGCCTCCTGGAGCGGGCGATCGGCAGCCGACTGCATCCTGACCGTTATGTCCACTATGTTCTCGGGTGCCTGCCGGGCGCAACAACCCCCGCACCGTCTTTCGGGCCCGTCGCGGACTGTCCAGGCATCGGCCGCCCGGCCGGCCCACCGGTCAGGGGGACAACGCCGCCCGCTCCGCTATACCGGTGGTGGAGCGGCCGTCCAGGTACGGGAACAGGACCACCTGCCCGCCCCAGCTCTCCACGAGTGACGCCTCCGGCAGCCGGGCCACGGCGTAGTCGCCGCCCTTCGCCCAGATGTGCGGACGCAGTTCGCCGAGCAGGCGCTCGGGGGTGTCCTCGTCGAACACGGCGACCGCGTCGACGCACTCCAGGGCGAGCAGTACCCGGACGCGGTCGGCCACCGGGACGAGTGGGCGGCCGCTGCCCTTGCGCCGGCGTACGGACGCGTCCGAGTTGACGCACACCACCAGGCAGTCGCCGGTCCGGCGGGCGGCCTGCAGGAGGGCGACATGGCCGGCGTGCAGCAGGTCGAAGCAGCCGCCGGCGGCGACCACGGTCCCGCCCACGGCCCGTACCCGGGCGGCCGTCCGCAGGGCGTCGTCCATCGGCTCGTCATCGGCCCGGGGACGTGGGGAGGTGGTCGTGGCCGCGTCCACGGCGAGGGTGCGGACGCCTCCCTCGGCGACGTAGCGCGTGGCGGCGTGCACGGCCGCCTGCACGGCCGTCTCGGTGAGGTCACCGTCCGCGAGGTGTCCGGCGGCGGTTGCCGCGAACCGGTCTCCGGCCCCGCAGGCGTCGCCGTCCGCCGTGGCCGGCGAGGGCACGAGCAGGGGTGTCTCCCCGTGCGACAGGAGCGCGCCCCGGCCGCCCAGCGTCACGGCGACGGACGCGGCCCGCCAGACGTGGACGAGTGTGCCGGCGTCCCGGGCCGCGGAGTGCAGGACGCCGCCGGCCGAGGCTTCACCGGCGCCTGTCTGCCGGTCGGCGAAGGCACGCGCCTCGGCCGCCGAGGGGGTGACGAGCCGGGCGCCGGGCACCGGGGCGTCCCCGCGCGGGTGCGGATCCCAGACGACGGGCACCCGCCCGGCCGCGGCCGCCAGCGCGTCACGGAGCACGTCGGCGGTGCCGCGGCCGTAGTCGGCGACGAGTACGGCACCGGCGTCCGCGATCGCCCGGCACGCTTCGGCCGTGCGCTCACGGGCCCGGCCCTCGCCGTGGTCCAGGCGCAGCATCGGCGTGCCCTCCGCGAAGACCCGGGTCTTGCTGGAGAGGGCGCCGGTCAGCGGCAGCCGGACCAGGTGCACACGGCCTGCCAGCAGCTTGCACAGGGCTTCGCTGGCCTCGTCGTCGCCCAGCGCGGTGACGAGGGTGACCTGTCTGCCGTCGGCCGCGGCGAGGCAGGCCGCCAGAGCGGCTCCGCCCGGGCGCGTGGTGCGGTGGATCGAGGTGACGACCGGCACGGGCGCGTCCGGGGCCAGGCGTTCCGCGCGTCCGCTCAGGTCGTGGTCGATCAGTGCGTCGCCGATGACGAGCAGGGGTGCCGGGGCGCTCACAGGCCGCCCTCTCCCGCCATGGCCGTCCAGCGGCCCGCGGGGCGCCGGCGCGCGGCCGCCTGCCGTTCGACGGCGAGGTCGAAGGACTCGCACAGCATGTGTACGGCCACGAGGTGCAGTTCCTGGACCGTGGCGCCGGCTGCCGCGTCCACGTACAGGGCTTCGTGACCGGCTCCGCCCAGCGGGTTGGGCGCCGGCCCGGTCAGCGCCCACACGGTCAGGCCGAGGCGTTGCGCCTGGGTGGCGGCGGCGAGGAGGTTCGCACTGGCGCCGCTGGTGGACAGCAGCATCAGGACGTCCCCGGCGCGGCCGTGCGCGGCCACCTGCCGGGCGAAGATCTCCCGCACTCCGTAGTCGTTGGCGATGGCGGTGGTGGCGGAGGTGTCGGCGTGCAGCGCGAGCGCGGAGAACGCCGGGCGGTCGTCCCGGTAACGGCCGACGAGCTCGGCGGTCAGATGCTGGGCCTGGGCCGCGCTTCCGCCGTTGCCCGCGACGAGGAGCCTGGCCCCGGCCGCGAGGCGGTCGGCGAGGACGACGCCCCACCTGTGCACCACGGGTGCGCCGTCCTCCCGGAATCCTTCGAGGGCCTTCATCAGGTCATCGCAGTGCGTGGCGTCGGTGGCGAGTTTCATCGGGCGACTCCAGAGAGCGAGGGGACGGTGGAGACGGCGCTGTAGGCCCGGGTCACCCCGTCGGCCACGCGGTCCCAGGTGTAGCGGGCGAGCACCCGCCGCCGGCCGGCGGCGCCGTAGCGCGAGAGCCGGGCCGGGTCGTCGAGGAGACGACGGACGGTTCCGCCGATGTCGTGGTCGTCGTCGGGCGGGACGAGGACACCCGTCACGTCGTCCACGACGGTGTCGAGCTGACCGCCGACGGCGGTGGCGAGCACGGGCGCGCCGCAGGCCATGGCCTCGACCGGGACGATGCCGAACGGCTCGTAACGGGGCAGGGACAGCACCAGGTCCGCGCTGGACAGCAGGCGCGGCATTCGCTCGCGGCTCACCCCGCCCAGCAGCTGGACCCGGTCGGCCACACCGCACTCCTCGGCGAGCGACCACAGCCGCTCGGCCTCCGGCTCCGCGAGGAGCAGGGCGGGTTCGGGCCCGCCCGCGATGAGGAGTTCGGCGTCGGGGATGTCGGCCAGGGCACGGATCGCCCGGTCGTAGCCCTTGCGGGGAACGAGCCGGCCGACGCTGAGCAGCCGGCGGAGCGCGGGTCGGGGCCGCCGGTTGTCGCCGACCGGGGAGAACCGCACGGGGTCGACCCCGCAGGGGACGACGGAGACACGGCGGCGTGACAGGCCCATGGCCACGAGTTCGGCCACCTCGTCCTGGCAGGTGGCGATGATGCCACTGCACTCACGCCCCACGGCAGTCTCGATGCGGACGCGTTCGGGCGGGCTGGTGTCGGCGGCGCCCTGATGCCGTCGCTTCACGGTGCCGAGCGCGTGATAGGTCTGCACCACCGGCAGCCCGAGGGCGCGGGCGCCGTCCACCGCCGCCAACCCCGACATCCAGAAGTGGGCGTGCACCACATCGGGTGGCTCGGCCGCCCACTCACGCGCCAGCCACCTACCGAACTCCGGCATGTACGGAAGCAGTTCGTCCTTGGGTATCGGCGCGGGCGGTCCTGCGGGCACGAGCACCACCTTCACCCCTTCGGGGGTGGTGACCCGGTCCGGCAGCCCGGGATCGTCTCGGCGCGTGTACACGACCACCTCATGGCCGCGGCGGGCCAACTGGCCGGCGAGTTGAGCCACGTACACGTTCTGTCCGCCCGCGTCCGGGCCGCCGAGTTCCGCCAGGGGGCTGGCGTGCTCGGAGACCATGGCGACGCGGCCGGCCGGGGGGTGGCTGGGGCTCATCGGGTGACCTCCTTGATCAGGCGTTCCCAGTCGTCCCGGAAACGCCGCTCTCCGTAGCGGGCCTGTACCGCTGCCCGAGCGGCCTCCCCTGCCGGCCGCGCCGACGCGGGGTCCGCGACGAACCGGCGGACCGCGTCCCCCAGCACGTCGAGCCGGTTGGAGACGACCCCGGCCTCCTCCGGCACCGCCTCCCGCACCTCGGTGGTGTCCAGTGCCACCACGGGCATCCCCAGGAACATCGCCTCCAGCAGCGACAGCCCGAGCGACGTCCAGCGGACGGGATGGAGGTACAGGCGACAGCGGGCCATCGCCGGGTGCAGCTCGCCCTGCGGCAGGTCCCGGCCGCGGCAACGTCCGGCAGGCAGCCCCAGGTGCTCCGCGAGTCCCTCGGTGCGCATGCCGAAGACATCCAGCGGTGCCGCGCGGGCGAACCCGGGCAGCAGGTCCGTCCCGGTGGTACGGCCGCGCCGCACGGGCTCGTTGACCACGACGGCGGCGCGGGCCTCCTCGCCGGTCCACAGCTGCCCGGGGTCGATGATGCCGTGCTCGATCACCTCGGTCGGCGCCCGGCCGTTGTCCCACATCAGGCGGTTGAAGTGGGTGACGTGGACGAGCGGGATGTCGCTCCGGCCGGCCAGCGGGTGGCGGGTGTCGACGGCCGTCTCGTGCGGACTGTTGTGCTCGACGTACACGGCCGGCACGTCGATGCCGGGGCGGCGGCCGGTCCATCGCCGGGCCAGCTCCGGCTCGTGCGGCCGTTGCAGCACCATGAGGTCGATGTCGGCCTCGCGCAGTTCGCCGGGGCTCAGCTCCCGGACGGTCCGCGGCCACTGCCAGGTTCTGGCCCGCCCCTGCCCGTCCGGCCCCCGGTCGGGCGTCACCGGAACGAGGAAGTCGTACGGGCCCTGGACGAACGCCGTCAGCCAGGAGCCGTGCACATGCCAGACGAGGACGTTCATGTGCTCTCCTTCAGGAGTTTCTGTACCGCCCGCACCACGTCCTGGCCCGTGACCTCGTCGAGGCACGGATGACCGGGCACGGGACAGTGCCGGGCCCGGCTGTCGGCGCACGGTGCGCTCTGGTCGCCGAGGAGCACGCTCGGCACGCCGTACGGCGCCCACCGCTCCGCCGGCACGACGGGCGCGAACAGCGACACGACCGGGGTGCCGACGGCCGCGGCCAGATGGGCGGGGCCGGTGTTGCCGCTCACCACCACGTCGGCCGTCCGCAGGACGCCCGCCAGAGTGCGTGGCGTGGTCCTGCCGCCGAGGTCCACCGCCGTGTCACCGCTGACCCGGCGGGTGAGTCCCGCCTCGCCGGGGCCTCCGGTGACCACGACGCGGTGCCCCAGTTCGGCGAGGAGGGACACGGCCTCGGCGCAGCGTTCGGGGCTCCAGGCGCGGGCGGGCGCGCTGGCTCCGGGGTGCACGACGAGGTACGGGCCGTTGCCGGTCAGCGCGATGGTGTCGGGCGGGGGGAGCACGCGCGGTCGGCCGTCGTCCCCGGGCGGCAGGACGAAACCCAGGGCGGCCGCCGTGTCGAGCGCGGCCTCGGCCTCGTGGCGGCCGGGGCACCGGCGATGCCGTACGTCGAGCAGGCGGCCCGGGTGGTCGACGCTGTCGGCGCCGATCCGTGCGACGCCGGCCATCCGCAGCAACAGGGCCGTGGGCAAGGGACTTTGATGGAACGAGGTGAGGACGAGAGCCACGTCGAACGCGGCCGACCGCACCTGCCGCACCAGGCCGTCGACGTCCGCCTCGTGCACCGCGGGCGCGTCCACTCCCTCCCACGGCGCCGCCCACACGATCACCTCGTCGACCCCGGGCAGCTGCCGGGCGGCGCCTTCGCCGAGCGGGCCGCAGAGCATCGTCACCTCGGAGCAGTGCGCGGCGACGGCCCGGACGGCGGGGCCGGCGAGCAGCACGTCGCCGAAGCTGTCGAGTCGTACGACCAGCGCCTTCACGACCGGCCTCCTCGCCCCCGCGCCCGCGGCCGAAAGGCCGTGACGTGCGGGTCCGGGGCGGGCCGGGCGCCGGGCCGGACACATGCCAGGCCCGGATCGCCGTCGTGCGGCGCCGTCGGTACGACAGGGCCGGCGAGAGTGGCGGTCATGCGAACACCTGCTTCCGCCGGATCGCGAACGGCCCGAGGGCGAGCAGGTCGACCGGCGCCGACCCGAAGCACTCCAGGGCGTCCCGGGGGTCGTCGACCATCGGCCGGCCGGCGGTGTTGAGGCTGGTGTTGACCACCACGGGCAGGCCCGTCCGACGCTCGAAACCGTCGATCATCCGGGCCACCAGCGGTTCCGCCCCGCGGTCCACGGTCTGTATCCGGGCCGTGCCGTCCACGTGGACGACGGCCGGAATCCGCTCCCGCCACTTCGCGGCGACCTCGTGCACGAACAGCATGTAGGGACTGGGCAGGGGGCCGTCGAAGAGCTCCGCGGCCCGCTCGGCCAGGACCATGGGGGCGACCGGGCGGAACTCCTCCCGGCCCTTCACGGCGTTGAGGCGTTCCAGGTTCTCGGCGCGGCCGGGGTGGGCCAGCAGCGAGCGGTGGCCGAGCGCCCGGGGGCCGAACTCGCTGCGCCCCTGGAACCAGGCCACGACGCCGTCCCTGGCCAGCTCCGCGGCGACGGTCTCCGCGATGTCGTCGGGCTCCTCGTAGGGGACGGCCGCCTGTTCCAGCCAGGCGCGGAGTTCGGCGTCGCTCCAGCCGCGTCCCAGGGCGGCGGTCGGCATGGCCTCCACCGTCTCCTTCTGGTGGGCGACGTGCAGCGCGGCGCCCAGTGCCGTGCCCGCGTCCCCGGCGGCGGGCTGGACCCAGACGCGGCGGAAGGGGCCTTCGTTGTGCAGCCGGGTGTTGGCCACGCAGTTGAGGGCCACACCACCCGCGAGCGTCAGCACGTCCTCGCCCGTACGGTCGTGCAGCCATCGCGCCAGGCCGAGCACGACCTCCTCCAGACACGCCTGGGCGCTGGCCGCCGCGTCGGCGTGGTCCTGTGTCCAGGGGGCGCCCGCCGCCCGCGGCGGGACCAGCGACGACCAGGGGACCGGGCGGGCCCGGAATCCGCCGTGCTCGTCGGCGTGCACGTACGCGCGCAGACGGTCCAGGAAGCGCGGCCTGCCGTAGGACGCCAGCGCCATCACCTTGAACTCGTCGCTGCTGCGCAGGAATCCGAGGTGCTGGGTGAGGTCCTCGTAGAACAGCCCCACGGAGTCGGGCAGCGACTGTGCGCTCAGCACGCTGAGCTCCCGGTTCGCGTACCGGCCGGCGAGGTGGGAGCCGCACTCGCCGCGGCCGTCGAGCACGAGCACGGCGCAGTCCGGGTGGGGGGAGGCCTGCCCGGCCGAGGCCGCGTGGGCCACGTGGTGCGCGACGAAGCGGACCTTGGCCGGATCGAGGCCGGGCAGCGCGTCGGCCAGGAACTCCGGGGCTCGGCGGGCGTACTCCTGACGGAGGTGGTCCCAGGGGTCGTGCAGGCCCAACTGCTCTGCCGGACGGGCTAGTTCGGGATCGTAGGAGTAGGCGACCGCGTCGAGCTCGGCGGGTGCGAGTCCGGCCTGGTCCAGGCACCAGCGTGCGGACAGCTCAGGCAGTTCCCAGGCGGAGAAGGGGACGGGCCGTTTGCCGTGCTTGCGCCGGCTGAAGCGTTCCTCCTCCGCCGCGGCCACGATTCTGCCGTCCACCACCAGAGCGGCGGCGGGGTCGTGGAAGAGGGC
The DNA here is from genome assembly GCF_041435115.1 of Streptomyces sp. NBC_00289. Classification (NCBI taxonomy): domain Bacteria; kingdom Bacillati; phylum Actinomycetota; class Actinomycetes; order Kitasatosporales; family Streptomycetaceae; genus Streptomyces; species Streptomyces sp. NBC_00289. Next base: position 9,193,401 of record NZ_CP108046.1, read on the forward strand.
GTTGATTCCCAGTACACGCATGCGGGGCCTCCATGGCGGCGGGCTGCGAGACGTCTCAGAGCTGCGGGGCCGGTTGCCGTGTCGGTCGGGCCGTGGCGAAGTACGCGATCGTCTGCTTGATCCCTTCCTCCCAGGGCACCCTGGGGGTCCAGCCGAGCAGCTCGCGGGCCAGTCGGGTGTCCGGGCGGCGCCGCTGGGGATCGTCGGTGGGCCGCTCGACGAACTCGATGCGCGAGGAGGAACCCGTCAGCTCCACCACACGGCGGGCGATGTCCCCGACCGTGACCTCGTCGCTTCCGCCGATGTTCACCGGGCGGACCGAGCGGCTGGAGGCCACCAGGAGGACACCCTCGACCGTGTCGTCCACGTAGCACAGGGACCGGGTCTGGCTGCCGTCTCCCGCCACGGTCAGCGGCTCGCCGGCCAGTGCCTGGCAGACGAAGGTGGGCACGGCACGGCCGTCGTGGGCGCGCATGCGCGGGCCGTAGGTGTTGAACAGGCGCACGATGCCGGCGTCCGCGCCGCGCGTGCGGACATGGGCGGTCACCAGTGCCTCGGAGAACCGTTTGGACTCGTCGTACACGCTGCGCGGACCGACGGGGTTGACGTTGCCCCAGTAGTCCTCGCGCTGCGGGTGTACGAGGGGGTCGCCGTAGACCTCGGACGTGGAGGCCAGCAGGAAGCGCGCCTGGTCCCGCTCCGCCACGGCCAGCACGTTGCGGGTGCCCAGGCTGCCCGCGTCGAGCGTCTCCAGCGGCAGCCGGAGGTAGTCGACGGGGGAGGCGCAGCAGGCGAAGTGCAGGACCAGGTCGTAGGGGCCCGTCAGAAGGTGTGGACACTCGGGCGAGGAGATGTCGCACTCGACGAACCGGAAACCGGCGCGGCCTTCCAGGTGGGCGATGTTCTCGCGCGATCCGGACAGCAGGTTGTCCGCGCAGTCGACTTCGGCGCCCGAATCCAGCAGGCGCTCGCACAGGTGGCTGCCCAGGAAACCGGCGCCGCCGGTCACCAGCGCACGACGCCAGGGCGCGAGGGGAGTCGGATCAGTCATAGGAAGTCCTTCGGCGCACACGCGGGCGCCGGAGCAGGCGCGCGGAGGGGCGGTGCGACACAAGAGGTTCGTGATGGAGATCAACGATCAGGACATCCGGGTCGCGCTGTGTCACGGGACCCTCAGACGGCCGCCGTTTTCTCGACGACACCCGCACGGAGTTCCCGTCTCAGTACCTTTCACACGTTAATCCCTGGTGTGCGGAGTACCGGTGCGCGATGACGTCCGGGGCCGCGTCGGCCCGCTCCCCAAAAAGCATGCTTGACCTGCCCATTCGCACTCATCGGCGGGCTCGCGCGGGGCGCCGGGAGGCGCGGGAAATCTTCGCGCTTCCCGCTCCGGGCGCGAGGGTGTCGGTCCACGTCCCTGCCGACCCGCCGCACGCCCACCTGCCCGCGGAGGCGGTGACGGACGAGGTGAGCAGGTGAGGCACGATCCTGACCCCGTACATCACCGGAAGGCAGGACACCTGCGGCCGAGACGACCGTTCTCCACGCCGCGGGAGGGGCCGCCCGCGGCGTGGACCACCGACGGGCGCGGCAGACGGCGGTGCGGTCCGCGCCGCGGCCGCTGCCGCCGTCGGCGGCCCGCGCACGAAGCCGCAGACCCGGACAGTCAGGCTTCAGCCGGTGAACACAGCACGGCGGCGCGCGGCGGCCCGGCTACGACGTCCCGACGCGGACAGATGGCGCGATGAGGCGCCGGCCTCTGTGAGCAACCGCACTCGGCGCACAAGTAGCCGCCCCGCAGGCGTACTTCCCGCACCGACGGCAGTCCTGGGGGCCCGACCGGCTTCGACTCATCCGTCCCGTCTGCCAGCATGGACCGCGCTGTAACCGACTTGGTGGAGTGGCCGCGCAGCGCAGCCGGCGTTCCTCGGTTTCGCCGCCTGCCTGATGTCCCGCCTCGCCGTTCGGATACCGCGCCCATGCCTTCCGTCCCCGTTTCCGCGTCCACCCCTGCCCCGAACAGTGCCCCGGCTTCCTCGCCGGAGGCGTCCCGTTCGCCGTGGCGCTCCCTGAGACACCGCAGCATGCGCTGGTGGTCCCTCGCGAACTTCGTGTCGAACGCCGGCACCTGGATGCAGCTCACGGTGCAGAACCTGCTGGTCCTCCAGATCACCGGCTCCGCCGCCGCGACCGGCCTGTCGATGTCCGTCCAGGCCGCCCCGGCCCTGTTCGTCAGCCTGCTGGGGGGCGCGGCCGTCGACCGGTGGCCGCTCAGGGTGACGGCCGCCGTCAGCCAGGCACTCCTCGGCGCGGTCGCCGCCGCGACGGCCGTGTGCGTGGCGCTGGACCGGCTCGACATGACCACTCTCCTGGTGCTGGCCGCCGTGACCGGCACGATCGCCACTGTGGACGGCCCCGCCTGTGCCCTGCTGGGCAACGATCTCGTTCCCGTCGAGGACGTCCCCTCCGCCATCGGGGTCGGTGCGCTGGTGCACAACGCGGGCCGGCTCGCCGGTACGGCCCTGGCCGGCGTGACCGTGGGCTTCCTCGGTACGGCCGCCGCCTACGCGGCCAACGGGCTGTCGTTCCTCTTCGTGGCCTCGGTCATCCCGTTCCTGCGCCCGGTGAAGGGCGCCCCCGGGCGCACCCCGAGGGCGGACGCCGGCTCCGGCGCGGAGCGGGGGCGCCGGAAGCATGACGAGATGACCGTGCGGCAGGGGTTGTCCTTCTTCGCACGCAGGCCCCGCCTGGTCGCGCTCGCCGCCGTCACCGGTATCAGCGCCGTCTTCGGACGCAACTACGGACTCACCCTCGCCGTGCTCGTCACCGGACCCCTCGCGGGCAGCGCGGGATCGTTCGGCACCGTCTCCACCGTCCTCGCGGTCGGCGGCATCCTCGGCGCGGTTCTCGGCGCGCGGCTGCGCCGCCCCTCCGTCCGGCTCGTGGGCGCACTGGCGGCCGGGGGAGCGCTGCTCCAGGTGGCGGCGGGGCTGTCACCGTCGCTGGCCGTGCTGCTGGTCCTCGTCCTGCCCATGGCTGTGGTGGAGTCCCTCTCCGACACCGCCGGGACGGCCGTCCTGCAGACCGACCCGCCCGCTCACCTGCGGGGACGAGTGCTGGGTGTGTGGGGCAGCATCGGCACGGTGTGGGGCCTCGGTGGTCCGCCGGCGCTGGGTCTGCTGATGGAGCTGGCCGGGGCACGCGGGGCTCTGGTGAGTGGCGGCCTGCTCATCGCCGGCACGATCGGCGCGGGCTTCGTCGCCCGCGGCCGTCGACACCCGCGGGCGGTCGCCGTGCCGACGCGGCCGGGCGACCTCACGGGACGCGCGGCGCTGGGCACGGCTGCCTGACGGTTGCCTCGTGGGGTACGGCGGTGACGCTGAGAGGGGCTGTACCGGTGCGGCCGAAGGCGCTGAGCGCCTCGGTCACCAGACAGGTCACCGGGGGCGGGCGGGCGTGGTGGGATGGTGCGGTGAGCCGCGCCGCAGAGGACACCAACCGCCGCATGCTGAGGGCGAGGGACGCGATGGACCGCTCCTACGCCCAGCCGCTGGACGTCCCGGCCCTGGCCCGGATCGCCCACGTCTCGGAGGCGCACTTCACCCGCACCTTCCGGGCCACGTTCGGCGAGACACCCCACCGCTACCTGCAACGCCGCCGGGTCGAGCGCGCGATGTTCCTGCTGCGCGAGACCGACCGGAGGGTGACGGACATCTGCTTCGAGGTCGGCTTCGGCAGCCCGGGAACCTTCAGCCGCACGTTCCGCGACATCGTCGGCCGGTCGCCGAGGGCGTACCGCAAGGGGGCGGTGGCCACGGCCGTACCGACGTGCTTCACGATGGCGTGGACGCGGCCGAGCGCCTGATCACGCGCGGACCGCCCCGGCCGCTTCGCCGCCCCGACTGAGCAGTTTTGGACAAGTTTTCCGCCGGTCGGCTCGGTAGCGTGAAGCACATGTTCACCGCCATCACGCACTCGCAGATTTACGTCCTCGACCAGGACGAGGCCCTCGACTTCTACGTCGGCAAGCTCGGCCTCGAGGTCAACGCCGATGTCGACCTGGGCTTCATGCGCTGGCTGACCGTCAACGTCTCCGGTCACCCCGACCGCCAGATCCTGCTGGAGAAGCCCGGGCCCCCGGCCATGTCCGAGGAGACGGCACAGCAGGTCCGCGAACTGGTGACGAAGGGAGCCATGGGCGGCCACCTCATCTTCAGCACGGACGACTGCCGCAAGACGTACGACACCCTGCTGGGCCGGGGCGTCGAGTTCACCGAGGAACCCACCGAGCGCCCGTACGGCATCGACTGCGGCCTGCGCGACCCCTTCGGCAACAGCATCCGCTTCACCCAGCCCTCGGCCTGAGCACGGCTCCGGCGCTTCCCCGCGGCGGAACGTGCCGCGACCGGTGGTTCCGCCACGTCGCCGTGGCGGAACCACCGGGACGTGGCCCGGGTCAGGTCGTGTGCAGCGTCAGCCCGTAGCGGCTGAGGATCTCGTTGACCGGCTGGAACCAGGTCTCCCCGCCGGACGAACAGTTGCCCCAGCCTCCCGAGGTGACCCCCTGGGCCTGGTCGCCGCTGATGAAGGAGCCGCCCGAGTCGCCCGGCTCCGCGCAGACGCTGGTCTTCGTCATCTGGTGCACCGCGCCCTGGCTGTAGTTCACGGTCTCGTTCTTGGCCAGCACGGTGCCGCAGTGCCAGTGGGTGGTGGAACCGGAGCGGCAGATCGAGGAGCCGATCGGCGCCGCGGCCGAACCCCGCACGAGCTGGTCCGGCACGGTGCCCCAGCCGAGCACCACCGGCACCGTCCACCAGCCGCTGCCCACACTGACCCAGGCGTAGTCGTTGTCGGGGAAGGAGGAACCCTGGAACGTTCCGACGTAGGAGCGGTCCCAGCCGCTGACTCCGGCGCCGGGCTGCCCGCAGTGTCCGGCGGTGACGAATCCGCCGTACACCGAGAAGCCTATGGAGCAGCGGACGTTGCCCGTGTAGTACGGGTCACCGCCGACGGTGCCCGCGGCGAAGGTCTGCGGGGCGGACGCGACGGTCCGCACGGTGACGGGCCCGGCATCGCGGGCCCGGGAGAGGAACGTCTGGACATCGTTGTCGGAGCGCCTCTCTCCGACGACGTTCACGACGACCGAGCCGGCGGCCGGATCGACATGCCAGCTGCTGACACCCGAGGGGGCGGTCAGTCCGTCCATACGGTTCTTGGCGGCGGCGAGCTGTTTCGCGCTGTGCTCCACGGTGCGGACCGCGGCTCCGGTGGAGCGGACGGCCCGTAGTGTCGCCGGGGAGGCGTCCCGGGTGACGGCCACGGTCAGCCGTCCGCTGCCGGCGTCGAACCACGAGCCGCCGTAGGCAGAGCCGGCGGCCCGGCGCGCCTTCGGTTCGAGGGTTGTCGCGGTGTGCTCGGCCGCCAGGCGTGCCTTGGCCCGGGACGGTGACAGGCCCAGGTCCCGCTGCATCGCCTCGATCAGGCCGGCGGAGGTGGAGGGGGCGGCGGCAGGGGTGGGGGAGTCCGTGGCCGAGGCCGGCAGTGTTCCGGCGGTGGCCCAGCTGCCCAGCATGAGCAGGGCGGCCAGGCCGGCGCGCTTGAGTCCGTTACGTCTCACAGGAGTTGCCCTTCGTCGTTCCAGCGAGGTGGGGTGGAACAACCGCAAGCTGAGAGCGCTCTCATCGTGGTTGGAGCAGAGCGTAGACCCCTCGACGTGTCAGGTCCATACCAATGCGAGCCATCGTCATGCCTCCGGGGCCCGCGCCGGGAACCACTCGGCGCGAGCCCCGGGGGGGCGATGGGCCGTGTCTGGAGGAGCCCGCCTGGAGCCGCCCAGCTCAGGGCGGCTGCTGGGGTCGCCCTGCCTAGGGGCGGACGTAGGGCCGGGTCATGATCTCCATGTTGTGGCCGTCCGGGTCGGCGAAGTACGCGCCGCGGCCACCGAACAGATCGTTGACGCGGCCGGGCCGGGTATGGCTCGGGTCGGCGAAGTAGGTGACTCCGACCGCCTCCAGGCGGGCGATCATCCCGTCGAACCGCGCGTCGGGCACGAGGAAGGCGTAGTGCTGCGACTGGATCGGCTCGTCGCGCTTCTCGTAGTAGTCGAGCGTCACGCCGTTGCCGAGATCGACGGGAACGAACGGTCCGAACGGCACACCGACCTCGAGCCCGAGGATCGCTGCGAGGAACTCGGCCGACAGATGCCGGTCGGCGGCGTAGACGGCGGTGTGGTTGAGCTGGACGGTGGAGGTCGGCAGCGCGGATTCGTGCGCGGGGTGCCGGTCGTTGGGCATGTGTGTGTCTCCGTGTCGGTGAACGCGTGGGGATGGGCGCCGCACACGGCGCCGCGGGTGAGGACACGGAGACAGGGGCGGGCCTCGTGCCCGCCTCGCGCTCAAGCCGAGGCCGGGACCCGCACTCGTGTATGGCCCATGGCCGACCCGGCAGTCACCCGGCTGACTTTAGTGACCACAGCGGGGCGGGGCAACGCCGTTTCTCGCCTGCCCTCCGGCGCAACGGTCTCCTGGCGCGACCCGCGAACTGCCCTCAACGCCCCTCGTGGAAAGGCCAGTTGCCGTCGTGCTCAGCCGGCCCGTACGTGCGAGAGCAGCTCTCGGAGCAGCTGTGTGGCGGGATGGCCGGCCCCGAGGTGGCGTTCGCTGTCGGTCAGGGCCTGGGCGAACAACTCCGTGCTTCGCTCGCGGTTTCCGGTGGTGTGGTGGGCGTGGGCGAGGTTGCCGAGGGAGAGGAGGGTGTCGGGATCGCCGTGGCCCAGGACCCGTTCGCGGTCGGTCAGGGTCCGCTCGTGCAGCGGGAGGGCGCGAGCCGGGTTGCCTGTCAGTTCGTGGGCGCGGGCGAGGTTGTCCCGGCACAGGTGGGTGCGCAGGTCGTCCGGTCCGAGGACGCGCTCGCGGCCGGCCAGGGCGCGTTCGTAGAGGGGGATGGCGCGGGCCGCCTCGCCGGCCGCCTCGTACGCGCCGGCGAGGTTGTTGAGACAGGCGAGGGTGTCCGGGTGGTCGGGTCCCAGGACGCGCTCGCTGTCGGCGAGGTTCCGCTCGAACAGCGGCACGGCCCGTTCCAGGAGCCCGGCCTGCTGACGGGCGCCGCCGAGGTTGTTGCGGGCGCGGAGGGTTTCGGGGTGATCGGGTCCGAGGTCGCGTTCGACCGTGGCCGACTCCCTCTCGAAGAGGGCGACATCGTCGATCGGTGTCTCGCCGGCACCTCGGTCCCCGTCCCCGCCCGGCTGCGGAACGCTCGCCCACGACTGGTCCTCGGCGGCCTGCCGCAACTGTTCCCGAAGGGCACGCATCGTCCCGGCGCACCCCGTGCCCGGCTGCCCGTCCATGGCGCCACCCCTGTCTGTCGCCTGCATCCAGGCTACGCTCGGCGCCCGTGACGGCGGTGTCCCGGAACAGGCCACACCGCCGGTCTCAGGCTCCTCCCCGAGCCTCGGGGAGGAGCACGGGATCAGCCGCAGGCCGCAGTCGTTTCCGCCGCGCTGTGCGAACCGGGTGGGCGGACGCAGGGCGGGCGGCTACTGCCCCCGGAAGGCGGGGTCACGGCTCGGACGGCGAGTGCAGCCGGGTGAACTCGTCGGCGAGTATGCCCATCAGTACCAGGTCGTGGTGCCGACCGGCGAAGAACACCTGGTCACGCAGTCGACCCTCCTCGACGAAACCGAGCCGACGCTGAAGCGCCAAAGACGCCTCGTTGTGGGCGAAGATCCGCGCCTGGCACTTGTGATAGCGCCGCTCGGCGAACATGAAGCGCAACAGCTTCGCCGCCGCCTCCGCCGCGTAGCCCTTGCGCCGGTGATCGGCCCCCATGGTGATGCCGTACTCGAACCAGCCCGACCGTGGGTCGGCCTGATGGACACCGACAGTACCGACCGCTTCGCCCGTGTCGAGGGCTTCGATCACCAGCCTGAAGCAGTCGCTGTCGGACCCGGCGGTGGACTGCTCCGTCGCCCAGCTACGGAAACTCTCGGCGGAGCGAGGCGGGTTGAGCAGATCACCCAGTCGCTCCTCGTCCGTGGCGAAGCGCATGAACGGGGTCCAGTCGTCGGGCTCGATTCCCCGCAGGCGTATTCGGTTGCCGGTCCAGAACGATGTCATGGGTCATTTTCCCACCTGCGGCGAGGGTGTGGCCCGTTCTCGGCCTGCTTGCGCGGGGTGACCGGAAGCATCGCCGTGGCGTCTCACGGTGTCCAGCCCTGCGGCGGCGAACCCACCGCGTCCGAGAGGGACTTGACGCCACCGTGTGCGGTCAGTCCGCCGTCGACCGGTATCTCGGCGCCGGTGATGAAGGAGGCCGCGTCGGACAGGAGGAAGACTACCAGCGGGGCCACCTCGCCCGTGGTGCCGGTGCGGCCGAGCGGAGTCTCGCGGATGTTCGCCTCGCGGAAGGCGGGAGGGGCGGTGGCCGTCATCTCGGTCTCGATGTAGCCGGGGTGGACGGTGTTCACGCGGATGCCGCGCGGGCCCAGCTCGGTGGCAGCGGTCTTGGACAGGCCGCGCAGCGCCCATTTGCTGGCCGTGTACGCCACCGGGTAGTGGCCGGTGAGGGCGGCGGACGAGCCGACGTTGACGATGGACGAGCCGGGTGGCATCAGCGGGACGAGGTGCTGGATGCCGAGGAGGGGGCCGGTGACGTTGACGGCGTGGACGCGGGCGAAGTCGTCGGGCCGTACGTCGTCGAGGCGGGCCCGCCAGGTGATGCCCGCGTTGTTGACCAGGCCGTGGACCACGCCGTACGACTCCCGCACCTGTGCCGCCAGTTGAACCCAGTCCTCCTCGCTGGTGACGTCGAGGCGGCGGCAGTCGCCACTCGCCCGTACGTCGGTGGCGATGACGAGTGCGCCCGCACGGGCCAGCGCCTCCGCCTCGGCGGCGCCCTGGCCCCGGGCGGCGCCGGTCACGACCACGACCTTGCCGTCGAGCCGGTTCACGGCCGCTCCCGGGTGCGGCGGCGGGCGGCCGGGAGCGGGACGGGAGCCGTACCCGCGACCACGGTGTTGGTGAGGCTGCCGATGCCCTCGACGGTGAGGGTGACCGTGTCCCCGGGCCGCAACGGCGGCGGACGGCGTTCCCCGCGTACGCCCCACAGCTCCGCCAGGCAGCCGCCGTTGCCGCAGGTGCCCGAGCCGAGGACGTCACCGGGGCGGACGACGCTGCCCCGGGAGGCGTAGGCGACCATCTCCTCGAAGGTCCAGCTCATGTTCGACAGCAGGTCCTCGCCGACGACCTCGCCGTTGACCGTGGCGGTGAGGCCGAGCCGCAGGAAGCCCTCGGAGTCCCGGTAGGGCTCCAGTTCGTCGGCGGTGACCAGGTACGGGCCGAGCGTGGCGGCGGTGTCCTTGCCCTTGCACGGGCCGAGGCCCACCTGCATCTCGCGGGCCTGCAGGTCGCGCGCGGACCAGTCGTTGAGGATCGTGTAGCCGACGATGTGATCCCGGGCCTGCCGCGGGGTGAGGTCCCGTCCCTCCCGGCCGACGACGGCGGCCACCTCGAGTTCGAAGTCGAGGACCTGGGATCCCGGGGGCACGGGCACGTCGTCATGGGGTCCGACGACCGCGTACGGGTTGGTGAAGTAGAAGGTCGGCGCGTCGTACCAGGCGGCGGGTACCCCGGTGGCGCCGTCCACGGACCGCCGTACGCCTTCGACGTGTTCCTCGAAGGTGACGAAGTCGCGGATGGTCGGAGGCTCCAGGGGCGGCAGCAGGCGTACGTCGGCGAGCGGGACGGCGGGGCCCACCGGACGCACGCCCACCGCGTCGAGCGGGGACACGCCGTCCGGCAGCGGGCGTACGACGGTGTCCTCCACGACGCCGTGGTGCCGGCGGCCGTCGTGGACGTAGGTGGCTATGCGCATGGGTCACTCACACCGGAGGGGCGACGAACACGCCGCGGTCGACGTCGTTGAAGGACTCCTTGGCGACCAGTTCGTTCATGGGGTTGGCGGTGCCCCACTGGTCGGCCACGTCGGGCTGGGAGAAGTCGTAGACGTGCGGGTGCCAGGTGTCCTCGTCGAGGACCTCCAGCTCCGTCGTGTACTCGACGGTGTTGCCGTGCGGGTCGAGGAAGTACGTGAAGGTGTTGTCGCCGGCCGTGTGCCGTCCCGGACCCCAGATCTTGCGGTGGCCGGCCCGGATCACACGGCCGGAACCTCGCATGTACTCGTCGAGGCCGCGCATCTCGAAGGACACGTGGTGCAGCGCGGTGTGCGGGCCCCGGGCGATGGCCATGGAGTGGTGCTGGCTGCTGATGCGCATGAAGTGCATCGCCTCGCCCATCCTGGGATGCGTCAGGGTGTCGGAGAGGCGGAAGCCGAGATGGCGCTCGTACCACTCCCGGGTGCGGTTGAGGTCGGGGGAGTTGAGGACGACGTGCGACAGCTTGACCGGGATCGCCTCCTTCTCCTCGATCCTGCGGTGCTGCCGTACCGCCACCTCGGCCAGGACCTCGACGGTGCGTCCGTCGACGTCGAAGAAGCGGAAGCCGTAGCCGCCGCCCGGGGTGTCGACCTTGCCCGGCTGCGAGATCAACCGCACATCGCCGTCGAGGAGTCGCTCGGCGAGGGTGTCGACGTCGGCCGTGCTCGCGGCGCCGTAGGAGACGAGGTCGAGGCGCTTCTCCTCGGCCCTGCGCAGCCGTACGACGTACTGCTCCGGGGAGCCCTCGGCCGCAAGGAAGGAGATGCCGGAGTCCTCGGCGACCTTGGTGAGGCCCCAGACGCCGGCGTAGAAGTCGAGCTGCTTGTCGTAGTCGGGCACGGCCAGGTCGACGTGGCGCAGATGGGTGAGCAGGCGCATGAGATCAGTCCTTCCGGAGGAGGGCGGCCGCGTTGCCGCCCCGTACGGCGTGGAAGTGGGCGTCGGGCAGCCGCGCGGCGAGCAGCGCGCCGACCGGGTTCCCGGTGCCCATGTCGAAGGGGAAGTCGGAGCCGAGCAGGACCCGGTCGGCGCCGACGGCGCGGACGAGCTCCCGCAGGACGTGCGGGTCGTGGACCAGGGAGTCGAAGTACAGGCGCCCGAGGTAGCTGCTGGGCAGGTGAGCACAGCCGGCGCCGGCGTCGGAGCGGGTGGACCAGGCGTGGTCGGAGCGGCCGATGTGGGTGGGCAGGTAGCCGCCGCCGTGGGCCGCGATCAGCGTCAGTTCCTGATGCCGGTCCAGTACCCCGGAGAAGATGAGGTGGGACAGCGCGACGGCGTTCTCGGTGGGCTGGCCGACCACGTTGGACAGGTACCACTGGTCCAGGCGCTCGTCGAGCGTGCAGCCGAAGGGGTGCAGGAAGAGGATCGCGCCGGTCTGCTCGGCCCGCGTCCAGAAGGGTTCGTACGCCGGGTCGGACAGCTCCCGCCCCGGCGCGTGACTGGAGATCTCCACGCCCGACAGGCCCATGTCCAGGGCGTGTTCCAGGGCGCGCACGGCCTGGTCGGGGTGCTGGAGGGGGACGAGCCCGAGCCCTTTCAGCCGGTCCGGCGCCTGCGCGCAGTGCGCGGCCGTGGCCTCGTTGGCGAGTCGGTACACCTTCTCCGCCGTCGGTTCGTCCGCCCAGTAGTGATAGTGCGAGGGGGAGGGGGAGACCAGCTGGACGTCGACACCCTGTGCGTCCATCGCGGCCAGGCGCAGCGTGACGTCGGTGGCCCGTGGAACGACCTCGCGCACCATCGCGCCGCTGACCGCGAGGGCCGCGGCGCCGTTGCGGCGGGCGTCCAGGGCCCTGGCCTGGGCGAGGCCGGGCAGTCCGGCCACCAGTGCCTCGACCTCGGGGAGCAGGATGTGGGCGTGCACGTCCACGGTGGGCGCGTTCACGGCAGCTCCCGCAGGAGGGGCATCGTGCGGGCCAGCAGACCGGGTACGTCGGCGTCGCGCACGCCGTCCAGCTGCCACTGCCCGAGCTGCACGGACGCCTCGACGACGCTCCGCACGCGCGGTACACGCCGCTCGTGGTACTCCTGGAACAGCTCGTCGTCCCAGGGCCGGCCGCCGGTGAGCAGCTCGGCGAGGACGGAGGCGTCCTCGAGGGACATGGCCGCGCCCTGGGCGAGAGTGGGCGGGCAGCAGTGGGCGGCGTCGCCGACGAGAACGACGCGGCCGCGGTGCCAGGAACCTTCCACCAACAGGCGGTGGAACCAGGTGTAGTTGACCTTCGCCGGGTCGGTGATGTGCTTCGTGATCTCCGGCCAGACGCCGCCGTAGCCCTGGGTGAGCCGGCGCATCTCGTCCGCGTAGGTCAGCTCGGGGATCGAGGCGCGGTCACGGCATGCCTCGACCACGTAGGCGTAGATCGTGTTCGCGCCGGTGGGGCAGTAGCCGGCGATGTAGGCCGGGCCGCCGTAGGCGAGGTCGGTGCGGGAGACGCCCGCGGGGCGCGGGGCCGGGGTGCGCCAGATGGCCATGCCGGTGGGCTCGGGGCTGTCGGTGATGCCGACCGTGCCGCGGGTGGCGGAGTTGAGGCCGTCGGCGGCGATCACCAGGTCGTAGCGGGCCCGGGTGCCGTCGCTGAACCGTACGGTGACGCCGTGCGCGTCCTGCTCCAGCTCGTCGGCGGTGGTGCCCAGGCGTACTTCGGCGCCCGACGCGCGGACCGCGTCGATCAGGATCCGCTGCAGGTGTGGGCGTTGCATGCCGAGGGTGGCCGGCAGGTCGTCGCCGCCGGTCCTGAAGTCCTCGGCCACGTGCAGCACCGTCCCGTCGGGGGCGGTGACGCCCAGCGAGCCGAAGGCGAAGCCGGACGCCTCGACCTGCTTCCACACACCGAGTTCACGCAGGACCCGCAGGGCGTTGCCCTGAAGGGTGATGCCGGAGCCGGTGGTGGCGTTCCAGTCGGGCCTGGCCTCGATCAGGTCCACGGCGAGACCGGCGCGGCGCAGCAGGATGCTGACGGCGTTCCCGGCGGCGCCGCCGCCGATCACGAGGACGGTGCGGGCGCCGGTCGTCCCGGCCGCGGGTGCTCTGGGTGTGTCGGGTGTCTCGGGCATGAGGAACTTCCTTGTTCCGTGGGCTACTTGACGGCGAGGGGGTTGACCGGGGAGCCGACGGCGCCGGTGATGGGAAGAGGGGCGGCGGTGAGCCAGAACTCGTGGACGCCGTCGGCCGCGCAGTCGTCGGCGAGCGCCTCCAGGTCCCACATCTCGCCGATGAGCAGGCCGATGTGGGGGATGGCGACCTGGTGCAGCGGCTGGAAGGCGTGCGTGAACTCGTTCGGGCGCACCTCGAAGCCCCAGGTGTCGGTGGCGATCGCGGCGATCTCGGTGCCGTGCAGCCAGCCGGCCGTCGTGAACGACAGTCCGGGGGAGTCGCCTCCCGCGTAGTCGCCCCAGCCCTCGCGCCCGGCCCGGGCCAGGCGGCCGGTGCGTACGAGAGCGATGTCGCCGCGGCCGACCGTCACCCCGTGGGCCTCGGCGGTCCGGTTCAGGTGCTCCTCGGTGATGGCGAAGCCGTCGGGCAGCTCGCCGTCCTCGCCGACGACCCGGCCCACGTCGAGGAGCACGCCCCGGCCGGCGACGTACGGCGCCATGTGCTCGATGCCGGTGACGAGGTCGCCGTCGGAGGTGACGGTCCTCGCCGCGTCACGTCCGTTCCACGCCTTGCCGTGGTCGAAGATGTGCCCGAGGCCGTCCCACTGGGTGGAGCACTGCAGCGGCATGCTGATCACGTCGTCGGCGCCGCCGAGACCGTGCGGGAAGCCCTGGTTGCCGAGGGCGGCGTCGGTGCCGGTGTCGAGCATGGTGTGCACCGGGTTGGTGCGCCGGCGCCAGCCCTTCTGCGGGCCGTCCATGTCGAAGCGCTGCGAGAGGGAGAAGCTGACTCCGCGCCGGACCAGGGCGGCACCCTCCCGCCGCTTGGCCTCGTCGAGGAAGTTGAGCGTGCCCAGCACGTCCTCCGCCCCCCAACGGCCCCAGTTGGAACAGGCTTTGGCGCTCGCGGCGATCTCGCTCTCGGGGTCGTCGCGGTTCATGCCGACGCTCCGGTACAGCGGGTGCGCTGGACTCCGAGCCCGGTGATGGAGCCGTTCATGACGTCGCCGTCGCGCAGCAACCGGCCCCAGTGCATGCCGTTTCCGGCCGGACTGCCCGTCAGCACCAGGTCGCCGGGCAGGAGTCGGGCACCCTGGGAGACGTACGACACGAGACGCGCGACGCCGAAGAGCATGTCCTTGGTGGACTCGTCCTGCATGGTCTCGCCGTTCAGTTTCAGCGTGACGCGCAGGTCGCCCGGATCCGGGACCGAGCCGGCGGGCACGATCCACGGGCCGAGCGGGGTGAAGCCGGGCGCGTTCTTGCTGCGCAGCCAGTCGGTGCCGATGGCGGGCATGTCCCGGCGGAAGACGGTGGCGCGGTCGGTGAGGTCGTTGGCGATCGTGTACCCGGCGACGTGCTCCAGGGCCTCCTCGACCGGCACCCGGTACGCCGGCCGGGCGATGACGACCGCCAACTCCAGTTCCCAGTCCGGCTTCTCGGCCCAGGCCGGCAGGACGACGTCGTCGTACGGACCGGTGAGCGCGCTCGGCAGACCGATGAACACGTACGGCAGGTCCTCGGCCGCCCGCCGGTCCATGACCGCGGCGATCTCCGCCCGCGCCTCCTCGGGGCCGCGCGGATCGTCCGGAGAGCGGTGGGCGACCTCCAGGTCGATCACGTGCTGCCGGTAGTTGGCGCCCGACTGGAAGACCTGACGGGGTTCGACGGGGGCCAGCACGCGCAGACCGGCGAGCGGGCGCCTGTCGTGGGTCGGGTCCGCCGCCAGCGTGTGCAGCCGGGGCAGGAACTCCTCCCAGCGCTCGAAGATCCCCCGCGTGGTGAGCGCGGGCTCGCCGACAGCGGTGCGGAGGTCCAGCACACTGCCCTCGGGGAGCACGAGCCCGGGAAAGGGCTCCTGACCGGGCACGGCGAGGGTGCCGAGGGCGAAGGGTCCGGAGAAGGGCGCGGAAGGGTCTGCGGGTTTCACGGGCATGTCCTCCTGGTTGCGATGTGACTAATCTGGGCCCCTTCCCCGTAATCTGGGAAATCGATTCCGTGGATATGGATCATCCATGCCGTCTATGCCCTTTCCCCGCCCAGGGAGCGCGCCGTGAACCTCGCCAGCCTCGACCTCAACCTCGTCGTCGCCCTGCGCGCCCTCCTGGAGGAACGCAACGTCACCCGCGCGGGCCGACGCGTCGGCCTCAGCCAGCCCGCCATGAGCGCCGCCCTGGCCCGCCTGCGCCGCCACTTCGACGACGACCTCCTCTCCCGCGTCGGCGGTCACTACGAGCTGACCGCTCTCGGGCAGGTCCTCATGGACCGCACCTCGACCGCCTGCGACCTGCTGGAACGCCTCTTCACCAGTCAGGCCGACTTCGACCCGGCCACCGAGTCCCGCGAGATCACGATCGTCGCCTCCGACTACGCGGTGGCCGTCTACGGAGCCGAACTCGCCCGCACCCTCCACCGCGAGGCTCCAGGCATCCGCCTGCGCTTCACCCAGACGCCGCCGGGCATCGTCGAGGCGGCCGGCACCCTGCTCAGCACGACCGACGGCCTGCTGATGCCGCACGGCATCATCAGCGACTTCCCCACCACCGAGCTCTACCGCGACGGATGGGTCTTCCTCGTCGCGGAGGACAACGCCGAGGTCGGCGAACACCTCACCACCGACGACCTGGCGCGCCTGCCGTGGGTGACGTACCGGCGCACCTACGACGCCCCGGCCGTCCGGCAGCTCGGCATGCTCGGCATCGAGCCGAGGGTCGAGGTGTCCGTCGACAGCTTCCAGCTGCTGCCGTTCATGGTCGCCGGCACCCGGCGCATCGCCCTCATCCAGGAGCTCCTCGCGGAGAAGCTGCGCGGCCTGGCCCCGGTCCGGGTCATGCGGCCGCCCTACGAGGCGGTCCCGCTCCAGGAGGCCCTGTGGTGGCATCCCGTCCACACCCATGACGCCGCCCACATCTGGTTGCGGGAGACGGCCGCGCGGGTCGCCGCCACGGTGACGCCCGGTCCGGTCATCCACGGCACGGATGAGGGCGATCCGGAAGATCGATCGCGCGAGGGCTAGGCGCCGGGGGCGGACCGGCTCATAGTCGGGGCAGATCCTGACGCCCGCCGCTTCGGGCGCAGTCCCCCCGGGTGCGCAGACGCCCCACCGCCTGGCGACGGCCAGGACGGCGGCATGGCTCCGCACCCCCCGCCACCGCCCGTGGAGCCCGCATGCCCGGATCCGTCCCCCTGCCCGCGCCCGTCACCACCGCCGGCGCCACCCTGAGCACCGAGAACGCGGGTCCCCTGCGCGCCGCTCTCCTCCTGGCCGGAAGCTGCCTGCCCGTGCTCGGCGCCGTCCTCATCGCCCCCGTGCTGCCCCGGATGCAGGACCACTTCGACTCGGTCCCCGGCGCCAAAACCCTCGTCCCCGTCGTCCTGACCGTCCCCGCGCTCGCCCTCGCCCTGCTGGCTCCGTTCGCCGGCGTCATCGTGGACCGGCTGGGACGCAAACGCCTCCTGGTCACCGCGACCGTGCTGTACGCCCTGTTCGGCACCGCCCCGCTCTGGCTGCACTCGCTCGGCGCCATCGTGGCCAGCCGTGTGCTGGTCGGCATCACCGAGGCCGCGATCATGACCTGCTGCACCACGCTGATCGGGGACTACTACACCGGACACGTACGGGACCGCTACCTCGCCCTGCAGACCATGTGCGCCTCCGCCGCCGCGACCGCGTTCTTCGTGCTGGGCGGCGCGCTCGGCTCGGCGGGCTGGCGCGCCCCCTTCTGGATCTACGCCGTCGGCCTCCTGCTCGCCTCGGCGATGGCCGCCGCGCTGCCCAGGCCGCGACCCGGCGACGAGGCCGCCGCGGACGAACCGGCCGTCGGGACACGGTCGTTCCCCGTCCGGAGGCTGGCCGGGCTCTGCGCGCTCACCATGTTCGGCGCCGCGGTCTTCTACACCGTGCCGGTGGAGATGTCGTACCTCCTCGACGACCTGGGGGTGACGTCCACCGGGGTCATCGGTCTGGCCACCGCCCTCGCCAGCGCGGCCACCGTGGCCGGCTCGGTCGCCTTCACCCGGCTGCGCGGCGAGCCCGGGCACAGACTGCCCGCCGTCTTCGCCCTGTGTGCGGCCGGATTCGTCGTGATGGGCCTGTCCGGCAGGCCCGTGCTCCTGGTGGCCGGAGCGGTACTCAACTGCTTCGGCTGCGGAGTCCTGCTGCCCTCCCTGCTCACGGCGGCGATGTCCAGGCTGGACTACGCCGACCGCGGGCGTGGCACCGGCCTGTGGACGGCGGCCTTCTTCGCGGGCGAGTTCGTCTGCCCGCTCGTCCTGATCGGCGCCGAGTCCGTGGTCGGCAGCCTGTCCGGCGCCGTGGGCCTCCTCGGCCTCGCCTCCGCTCTCATGGCGGGGGGACTGCTGCTCGCCCGCCGCCGGGTGGCGGCGGTGACGGACGAGGGGCCGGCGGCCTGACCGTCCCCGCCCGCCGCGCCCTCCCGGGGCGCCGTCGGCCGACCCGCGCGCCGCTGTGGTCACCCCGGCTGTTCGGCAGTACCGCCGGCGTGCACGAGACTGTGCGGTGACCGTACCGTGCCGTTCGCCGGCACCGTGCGGGCAGGCACCGATCCGGGAGGGACCAACCAAATGATCATCTTCGGCACCAAGGGTTACCTGTACCAGCTGGCGATACTGACGCTGGTGTGCGGACAGTGCGGGAATCCGTCCGCGCACACGCTCAGGAAGCGCGTCACGAAGTTCACGCTGTTCTTCGTGCCGCTGTTCCCGATCTCCACGAAGTACGTCACGCAGTGCACCTTCTGCGGCGCCGAGCAGAAGGTGACCAAGGAGCAGGCCGACCAGTTGCAGGCGCAGGCCGCCGGCGGCCAGTCCTACGGGCAGCCGCAGCAGCAGCCCTACCAGTCCTGATCCGGACGGCGGAACCTGAACCCGGTCGCCCCCGCACACCCGCCCGGACCGTGAGCCGGTCCGGGCGGGTGCGGGCGACTGTGCCGAGGGTCAGGGGGTGAGCTGCCAGTTGCGGATGTACCCCACGTCGATGGACGCGACGTCACGGACCCGCAACTTCCAGGTGCCGTCGACGGGTTGGGCGGAGGCGTCCACCGTGAAGGTCTGGTCGACGTTGTCCGCCGAACCGCCGCTGCGGTTGAGGAGCGAGTACACGGTTCCGTCGGGACCCACCAGGTCCACGGTCAGGTCACCGCGATAGGTGTGCACGATGTCGACGTAGACCTGGGTGGTGGCGGAGGCGTTGCCGGGCCGGCCCGTGATGGTGAGCGGTGACTCGACGGCCGCTCCCGCGTCGGGAATGTCGACGCGGGTGGCGTTGGCGTAGATGTAGGCGATCCGCCAGGCGAAGTCCGCGGTGACGGCGGCACCGGTGCTGTCCGTGACGGTGACGGTCACGTCGCTGCTGCCGGTGGTGGTGGGCACGCCCGATATCCGGCCGTGCTCGTCGATGCTCAGGCCGTCGGGCAGACCGGTCGCCGTGTAGGTGAGGCTCGCGTCGGAGTTCGTGGTGTACGCGTCGATCTGGAGGCCGACCTGCTGGCCCACTCCGCTGGTCTGGTCGGCGACGGGGGCGACGTTGACGCCCAGCGCGATCCGGTCGCCGACGTTGATGGCGGCCCAGGCGCCGGCGACGGCGAGGTAGGTGTCGCTGTAGGCCCCGAAGAGGTCGGCGGCGGCCTGGAGGGTGGCGACGCGCGCCCCGGCGTAGTTGGTCGACGAGGTCATGTACGTCGTCAGCGCCCGGTACCAGATGCGTTCGGCGTTGCCGATGCCTATGCCCGTGACCGGCGCGCCGTCGGAGGTGGGGCTGTCGTAGGAGACACCGTTGACGGTCTTGGCGCCGCTGCCCTCGGAGAGCAGGTAGAAGAAGTGGTTCGCGGGGCCCGAGGAGTAGTGGACGTCCACGCTGCCGAGGGTGGAGCTCCAGTAGTCGCGGGAGGAGCCGTCCCGGGAGGGCTTGTCCATGTAGCGCAGCGGGGTGCCGTCCCCGTTGATGTCGATCTTCTCGCCGACGAGGTAGTCGGGGACGTCGGCCGGGAGGTCGGCGTGGAACTCCACGGCGGCGGCGAAGATGTCCGAGGTCGCCTCGTTGAGCCCGCCCGACTCGCCGGAGTAGGTCAGGCCCGCGGTGGCGCTGGTGACACCGTGGCTCATCTCGTGCGCGGCCACGTCGAGCGAGGTCAGCGGATGCGTGTTGCCGGACCCGTCGCCGTAGGTCATGCAGAAGCAGCTGTCGGACCAGAAGGCGTTGACGTAGTTGCTGCCGTAGTGGGCCCGGCTGTAGGCGGCGACCCCGTCGTTGCGGATGCCGTTGCGGCCGTGGACGTCCTTGTAGTAGTCCCAGGTCGCCGCCGCGCCGAAGGCCACGTCGACACC
The DNA here is from genome assembly GCF_041435115.1 of Streptomyces sp. NBC_00289. NCBI lineage: Bacteria > Bacillati > Actinomycetota > Actinomycetes > Kitasatosporales > Streptomycetaceae > Streptomyces > Streptomyces sp. NBC_00289. The sequence goes on from NZ_CP108046.1 coordinate 9,212,767, forward strand.
GGCGGTCTGCCGGTTGGCAGGGGTGCCGTCGCCCCAGACATCGTTGTCGTCGGTGAACAGCGTGCCCGTGCCGGAGGTGCCCTGGTTCAGGTCGTAGGTGCGGTGACCCGCCCGGTCGCCGTCGAGAAGCTGGTACGTCGAGCCCGACAGCGTGGTGCCGAGCGGAACCGGGCCGTTGAACTGTCCCGTGCCCGTTCCGGTGTGCACGCCCTCGTACTTCTGGATCGTCTTGCCAGACGCCGCGTCGGTGACGACGTGGAGTTCGCTCGGCGTGCCGTCCCGCTGGACACCCTCGACCACGGTCTCCCAGGCGAGGACCGGTTCGGCGGCGACGGCCCACACGACGAGCCGGGGTGCCTCGCCGACGGTCGCTCGCTCGGCGTCGGCCTTCTCGGCGGTGGTGAGCGCCTTGTGCCGGGCGGTGGTGGCGTTCACCGCGGGTTTGGTGGACGGGACGGCGAGGTCGCTCTCGGTGGCCGCGGACACGGTGGTGCTGCCGTCGTTCACATGGACCACGAGGTCGCCGCCGAGGACGGGCAGTCCGGCGTAGGTGCGGTCGTAGCGGGTGTGTGTGGTGCCGTCGACATCCTGCACGACGTCCTTGACCACGAGTTTCTCGCCGGATCCGAGGTCGAGTCGCCGCGCGGTGCCGGCGGCGGCCGCCTTGGCCTTCTTCAGGAGCGTGGCGCGCCTGGCGGGGGAGGTGGTGGCGGGGGCCGCGCCGGCGCGGGGCTGGGCGCTGATCCGGGCAGGGCCGGGGTCCGCCGGGGCGCCGGAGGCGGTGCCGCTCTGCAGGGCGAGGGCGATCATGGTTCCGGTGAGGGCGAGGGCTGTGGTGTGTCTGCGCCGGTGTGCGGTGCGGTGGAGCTGGGGCAAGGTCTTCTCCTTCTGCGACGGGACCGGCCCGGATCGCAGGCCGACGGGGCGAGCCGGCGGGATACGGCCGGCCCGGCTTCGCTGAACGGAAGGGGACGCCGCAGGAGCCGCCCGGCGCGGGAGTCCGTGTCGGCGGGAGCGTGCGCCAAGGGGAGGTGGGGAGAGGACGTGGGGGGAGAGTGAAGAAGCGTGGGGGGAGTGAACGATCGGTGAACGTCCGAAAGAAGGGTGACATCCGGCGCACAGGATTGTCATGGATGTGACAACACAACGGCTGGAACTGACCATTGCGTGCTGGGACTTCATCACCCACAGGAGAGGTTTCCAGCCGAAACCGAGGGCACGTCCGCAGACGGGCACCGGCCGGCGAACACGACGGCCTCGATGCCTCGGCCGCGGCGCTCCTCACATGACGGACTCACGGCTCTACCGCGGTGCGCTCCACTCACGGCCCTACGCCTCGACCGCGGTGCTCTCCACCCACGGCCCTACGCCTCAGCCGCGGTGCTTCTCCCCGGTCCTACGCCTCAGCCGCGTGCTCCTCGCCGACCCGGCGCCGCAGCCGGGGAGCGGGCCCGGGTCCCGTCGGCGGAGCGTCCGAGAGGAGACAGGCGAGGAGAGCGGCGGTGTCGTCGTGCAGGCGGCTGTGGCTGTAGGCCAGCAGGTCCTCGTGCAGGCGGTCCAGCAACTGCCGTGGCGACAGGGGCCCCCAGGAGCGGACGCGCTCCAGGACCGGGTAGAAGGAGCCGTCCGGGGCGCGGGCCTCGGTGACGCCGTCGGTGTAGAGCAGGAGTTGGTCGCCGACATGGAAGGCGTGTTCGTCCACGTGGTACGGCTCCCCGACGAGGACACCGAGGTTGAGCGGCGGCGCGGGCCGGGTCGCCTCCAGCTCCCACACCTGGCCGGAGCGCATGAGCAGCGGCGGTGGATGACCGCAGTTGACGATCCGGACGACGCGGGCGTCCGCGACGATCTCCGCGAAGACGGCGGTGACGAAACGCTCGCCGATCTCGCTGCCGGGGAGCTGGGCGGCCCTGCGGGTCATGCTCGTCTCCACCCGGCCCGCGAGGGCGGGCAGGTCACGCTCGTCGTGTGCGGCCTCGCGGAACGCGCCGACCAGGGCGGCGGCGGTCTCCACCGCGAGCAGGCCCTTGCCGCGGACGTCACCGATCAGCAGGCGTACGCCGTGCCGGGTGGGTACGGCCTCGAAGAGGTCGCCGCCGATGTGTGCCTCCGCGGCGGCGGAGAGATAGAGACTCTCCAGCTCGATGTTGCCGACACGGTGCGGGATGGGGCTGAGCAGGACGCGCTGCGCGATGTCGGCCACGAAGCGCACGGTGGCGAGCGTGCGTTCGCGCCTGGTGCGGTGGGCGGCCAGGATCGTGGCCAGGGTGCCGACCAGGACCGTGCAGAAGTACGCGGCCACGTAGTGGCGGTCCCACAGGTAGCCGACGGAGCGGCCCGCGCAGCACGGGGTGCCCGCCAGCAGCGCTTCGAATCCGACGGCGAACACGGTGATGCCGGCGACCGCCGCGGGCCCGTGGGCGAAGGCGCCCACGAGGGGAAGCGCCACCAGGAGGAAGCTCACCGGCCACTCGACCGGCGTCAGCGGCTCGATGACCAGGACGGCGATGACGTACAGGACGGGAAGCCAGCGCATCCACAGCGGTGGGGCGGGGAGCGCCGGGCCGCCACCGCCCGGCCGCGGCTCGTGGCGGTGGGACGGTGTGCCACGACGGAGCCGCCTCACCGAGCGCTCCCGCACGCGGACGCCGACGGACGGGTGAGGTGTCCCGATGCGGGGTTCGCGGGCGGTTGACATGCCTGACGGCTCGGCTGACGCGGCCTGCACACACGAAACTCCCGGCAGCGGATCTGGCAAGAGGTCCAGCCTCCTGTGCCGCGGCACGGCGTGCCGGTCATTGCTCCACTCAGCGGCATGTCCGGCGGGTGTCCCGGCGCAGGTGCCCGGGGCGCAGGCGCCGGCTCGGACGCGGTGCGTCACCCGCCGGGCGAGAGCCACGGCAGCGGGTCGGTGTAGCGCCCGTCGTAGATCACTTCGAAGTGCAGATGGGGACCCGTGGACAGACCCGTCGATCCGGCCGCCCCGATCGGCGCCCGGGCCGGCACCGTCTGGCCGACGGAGACCTGGAGGGCCGACAGGTGGCTGTACGTCGTCTCCAGGCGTTTCCCGGCGACGGTTCCGTGGTCGACGACGACGCGGTTGCCGTAGGCCTTGGTCATCGCGGCGAACACCACGCGTCCTTGCGCGGCGGCGGAGACCTGCGTGCCCTGGGCCGCGGCGAAGTCGACTCCGGTGTGCAAATTGGTCACCCCGGTCAGCGGGTGCACACGGGACCCGAAGGGCGAGGTCACGGTCAGGGCGCTCAGCGGCGCCACCAGCACACCGCCGGCCGCCTCGGCGCCGGTGCCCTCGGACGTGTCCTGGTCGACCTCCTTGTACCGCGGGAGCAGGGCCTTCACCTCGGTGAGGTAGACCCGCGCCCGGGCCGGGACGCGGCCCGCCTCGGTGACCGCTGCCGTCCCCTCCGCGTAGGCGGCGAGGGTGAGATCCACGAGGTCCCCGTTGACGGTGCCGTCGGTCCTGAGGTCGGTCACCTTCCCGGCGAGCGAGCAGTCCTGCCGGCCGAGCGCCATGATGGCGTCGGCCGGATCACGGGGCGAGGCATGCCCGTTGCCGTCGTCGTCCTTGCCCCAGGTCCGCCACCGTGGGTCGGTGAAGGCCGCGATGCCCTTCTCGCCGGTCAGTCGTCCGGTGCCGTTGCTCCAGCCGGAGAGCTGGTCTATCTGAGCGGCGAGCAGCGACGGTGTGACCACCGTGCAGGCCGAGGCCGCCTTGCGCAGCCAGGGAAGGTACGAGTCGTCGACGTGGGTGGCCGCGGCGGGGCCGGGGTCGGGCTCCTGGGGCCACAGGGCGGACAGGTCGCCCGTCAGCGCCAGGAAGCAGGACACTCCCACCAGCGCGGTGAGCCCCGGCAGGACCAGCAGTGTGAACGGGCCCGGACCGCGTCGGACGCGCTTGGGGGGCCGTTCGGACGGCCCCGCGGCTTCCTGCTCGTGTCTGCCTTGCTCGGGCGCCGCCGGCTCGTCCGCTGCCCGCTCGTCCGTTTCCCGTTCGTCCGGCCGGGTGTCGGTCACCGGGGAACTCCGCACGCCGACGACGGTTTCAGCGGAAACAAGGTGCTCACGAGCCGACGCTAAGGCTGTACCGCCCCGGTATCACGAAGCGCCGAGGCACACCCGCCTGCCCGAACGGGCAGACCATGTGTCCGCTCCGGCACATCGCAGGTGATCGACGTCCGCATTCCCGGGCGCAGGCGGGGCAGGCGCATCGAGTGCGAACCGGGAAGCAGCGGACGAGAGTCAGGAGGACACGCGATGCCGGGGCGGACGCCGACCCACCCGGCGTCGCGCGACCGGCGGACCGCATCCCGGCCGTACGGACCATGTCCCGTCCGCCGTGTGCGGTACCCCGGCGCCCGGCGGACCCGCGGAAGGAGTCCCTGTGACCACGTTCGTCATCACCGTGCCCGGCACGTTCGTCCACGGAATCTCCGAGGACACCTGCTCCGCCGTCGAGCGCAGCCTCCGCCCCCAGGACCCGAAGAACACGGACCTGGGTGAGAGCGAGGAGCTGAGCCTGCTGACGGTCGACGAGGACGGCATGTTCGCGGCCCGTGTCGAGGTCGAGGCCGCGGATCAGTCCGGTGCCGAGAGCGAAGCGGTACGACTGGTTTCCACCGCGCTGCGCGACAGCGGCTTCAGCGAGGAGGACGCCCCGCTGGGGGCGGCGATCGTCACCGGCATCGACAGCGAGTTCTGACAAGGCTCACTCGTCGCGGGCTCGCTCGCCAGGGGAGCGGACGTGCGGCTCGCCGCCGACAGCGGCTCCGCTCACCTTGTCGGCGGGCCGGCCCGCGGAGTGCGCGTCGCAGACCGGCCGGGAGGGCTCGGGGAGTCTCGCTGCCGTACCGGCTTCCGGCAGGGCGCTCAGGCGACCGGGAAGCGGAACGCGCCGGCGCTTCCGCCCATCGACAGCCAGATGTGACCCTCTTCCCTGACCAGTCGCAGCGCCACGTGGGCGCAGCCGGGGCAGCGGGCTGTGAGGCCGGGCTCGGGGCCGTAGACGTGCAGGTCGGCGAGCGGACCCGAGCGGGCACACTGCGGGCAGCGCCACCAGGCGGCGGTCGGCTCCACGGAGAGGATCTCCGAGAGCGGTCCGGCCAGGCAGTTGCCGTCCAGGTGGGCGGTGGTGTCGGCCACGAGGTCCTCCGGAGGGACGGGTGAGGGCGGACGGCGGATCAGCCGAAGCGTTCGGTACGGATGGTGGCCGGGTCCCGGCCCAGACCGGTGAGCAGGTCGGCGGCGGTCTCGACGAAGCCGGTGGGACCGCACACGTAGACCGGACTGGACGGACGCAGCCCGGCCGCCGCGTCCGCCAGGTCTGCGGCGCTGATGCGGGCGGGATCTCGGATGCTGCCCGGCGGGGGCTTGCGCGTGTACAGGAAGCGGACGTCGAGGCCCGGATGCCCGTCGTCGAGGTGGTCGCGGTACCAGACGTCGTCCCCGCCGCGCACGGAGTACACGAGGCTCAGCGCACTGTCCGAGCCGGATGCGCGGTGGGCCCGGACCATCGCCGCGAGCGGGACGATTCCCGAGCCGCCCGCCACCAGGAGCACCGGTTCGCCCGCTGCGGGCCGCCAGACGAACCAGTTCCCGAGCGGCCCCCTGACCTCGACGTCCATGCCGACCGGCAGGGCGTCGGCGAGATACGGCGAGACCTCCCCGTCGGGCACGCTCTGCACGCCCAGCTCGATCCGGTCGCCGTCGGCGGGCGCGGCCAGGGAATAGCTGCGTACGGCCTGGTAGCCGTCGTCGGCGGTCAGGCGTACGTCGACGTGCTGGCCGGGCAGGTGGCCGGGCCAGCCGGGGACGCTGAAGACCAGGGTGCGCGCGGTGGCGTTCTGCGGGCGGCGCTCGACGAGCTGTGCCCTGCGCCAGATGACGGCCACGGTCAGTCGCCCCAGTTCCGCTGCTCGCGCCACGGGTCGCCGTAGTTGTGGTAGCCGACGCTCTCCCAGAAGCCGGGTTCGTCCTCGTCCGTGAGCCGCAGTCCCCGCACCCACTTCGCGGACTTCCAGAAGTACAGGTGCGGCACGAGCAGGCGGGCCGGTCCGCCGTGCTCGGGGGACAGGGGGTCGTCGTCGTAGGAGTGGACGATCCAGGCCTGGCCGTCGAGGAGGTCCTCCAGCGGGAGGTTCGTGGTGTAGCCGCCGTAGCTGCTGACGACGACGTGATCCGCGGCCGTCTCCACGTCTTCGAGGAAGGCGTCGAGGGGCACCCCGCGCCACCGTGTGTCGAACTTCGACCAGCGGGTGACGCAGTGGATGTCGTGCACGGTCTCCTGCTGGGGCAGCGCCATCATCTCGTCCCACGTCCAGGCGTGTCTCTCCCCGAGTTCCGTGGTCACAGTGAACTGCCACGTGTCGACGGGGACCTTGGGCGTGGGGCCCGCCGACAGCACGGGAAACGAGTCTGTCGGGTACTGGCCGGGAGGCAGCTTGTCGGCCGGTCGACGGCCACGCCCCTGGAAGCCGGGGGAGAAAGTGTTCACGGCGTCATCTCCTGAGCACGTCTGACGGGGAGCGTGCGAAGGCCCACCAGTCAGTGTCGGGCGCGGGAGGCCTGTCCACCAGTCGGTTGCCCTGCTTGCGAGACCGAGGCGTCGTCGCCTTCCGGGGGCTCGGCGTCCGACACGCTAGCGGGCAGGAGCCGGTGAGGTTTGCCCGACCGCGCACCGCCGCTGGTCTCCCGGCGCACGGTCGGCGAGGACGGTCGTCCGCGCGCCGGCCCCTCCGACCGTGCCCTCGGCCGGCGGAAGGGCCCGGTTGGTCCACACCGGAGTGGGCACTTGGCGGTGAAGCGCGGCAGGCTGTCGCGGAGGTCTCCCCGGCTCCGGACGGGTCCCACGCGACCTCGGCTCGAAGCCGTCCGCGCTGCCCGCCACCGGCTGCGGGTGGCCCCGGGACGAAAGGAACACGGACATGCGGCAGTACGGCCCGGACCGGGACCACCGGCGCCCCGAAGGGGTCAGCGACGAGACCGTGGAGGCACTCGGGGCGCTGTCCAAGGCCCTGGAGACCACCGAACGGGCCAGAGGCCACCTCTACGGCTTCCATCAGCTGACCGGCACCGCGGACCTCCAGCTGGACCGGGCGGTCGAGCTGCTGCGCGAGGCCGGCCACGACGAGTGGGCGGACCGGGTGCGCACCGAGATCCTGGGCCGCAACGTCATTCCGGGGCACTGGACCTTCCAGATCGTCGAGGCGTACGACGACACGTACTACCAGCCGTTCCGGGGCCTGGAGCGGGACGCCGTGGACCGGCTCGCCGGGGGCCGCGACCACCTGTACGAGGCGGAGATGAAGGAGGACCGGCGGACCGTCGGCCATCCCGACCACACCGCCCGGCCCGGGGTCCCTCCCGAACGTCCGGAATGAGCGGCGGGACCGGCCGCCGGCCGGACGGTCGGACGTGCAGGCGGTCGCGGGCCACGAAGTGCGCGCACGGAAGCGAGAAGGGACGAGCCTGTGGGTGACAGTCCGGTCAAGGGCCGCACCGTCGTGGTGACCGGGGCGGCACGCGGCGTGGGAGCGGCGCTGGCGAACGAACTCGCCCGGCGCGGCGCGCGGTTGGCGCTGCTCGACCACGACGGACCGGCGCTGGAGGAGAGGGCAGCCGCGCTGCCCAACGCGCCGCTGACCCTCGAGGTGGACGTCACCGACTACCCGGCGTTGACCGACACCGCGGAGGTCGTCCGCGGCCGTCTCGGTCCACCGTCGGTGGTCGTGGCGAACGCCGGAATCGCCGAGGGCGGCCCCTTCGCCCTGTCGGATCCCGCGACCTGGCGCCGGGTGATCGACGTGAACCTGACCGGGAGCGCCCAGACGGCGCGGGCGTTCCTGCCGGATCTCGTGGAGACGGCGGGCTACCACCTCCAGATCGCCTCGCTGGCATCGATCGGCGCGGTGCCGATGATGAGTGCCTACTGTGCCTCGAAAGCCGGCGTGGAAGCCTTCACCCACGCACTGCGGGCCGAGGTGGCACACCGCGGTGTGGCGGTCGGGATCGCCTATCTCAACTGGACCGGCACCGACATGATCCGTGACGCCGACCGGTTCACGGCTCTGCGGGAACTGCGCACCCACATGCCGCCCCTGGCCCGGCGCGTCAGCCGGGTGGAGGTCGTCGCCGAGCGGTTGGCGCGTGCCGTGGAGAGCCGGACCACCGCTGTCTATGTTCCGGCCTGGCTGCGTCTGGTCCAGGTGGCGCGTGCCGCGCTGCCGCCCGTGATCCTGCGGGTGTCCCGCCGTGAACTGCCCCGCCTGCAGGCCGAGGAGGCGTTGGTCTCCTCGGGGCTGCTGGGTGCCGGTGGCCGGGCCGACCGCGCGGCGACCCGACGACGTACGCGATCACGTCCTGAGTGAGGCGTACGACGTCGGGGACTGGTCCGTGACGGGTGCTACGGCGTCCACTTGATGTTCGGGTTCACCTGGCCGGTCCAGTTGAAGATGGCCATGTTGTCCCAGCCGTTGCCGCTGTTGGTGATGTCGGCCGGGTCCCATCCGTTGCCGGTGACCGCGTACCAGGTCGGTTCCCAGTAGAAGACGCCGATCGCGCCGGAGCTGCGGGCGGTGTTCTGCACGGCGGTGAAGTTGTCGGCCTGGCCCTGCCAGCTGAGCGGGTAGCCGGAGCAGCCGGAGGTGATCGAGTTGCTGGTGCCGTCCGCGTTCGCCGAGGTGAACGGATAGGCCGTCTCGGCGATGACGACGTCCTTGCCGTACCGGGACTTCATGTCGGACACGACGCTGCCCATGTTGGCGAGCGTGCCGTGCCACGGGCAGTAGTAGGACAGCCCCGTGACGTCCCAGCTGACGCCTTTGGCCTTGATGCCGTCGTAGAACCAGCGTGCGTGGGCGTCGCTGTCCGAGTTGGCCGTGTGGATGATCACCTTCGTGCCGCTGTTGCAGGCCTTGGTCGCGTTGTAGCCCGACTTGAGGAGCAGACTGAGGTTGGTGAAGTCGTTGTTGACGACCTTGCCGTCGTCCCACAGCATGCCCACGTTGATCTCGTTGCCGATCTGCACGCTGTCCGGGGTCGTGCCCTGGGACTTGAGGCTGTTGCAGACGTCGTACGTGTAGTTGTACACGTCCGTCTGCAGCTGGGTGATGCCGTGGCTCGCCCAGGCCGCCGGCTTGTACTGCTTGCCCGGGTCCGCCCAGGTGTCCGAGTAGTGGAAGTCGACCAGCAGCTTGAGCCCCTTGGCCTTGACCTGCTTCGCGTACGCCAGCACCTTGGCCTTGTTGTTGTAGCCGCTGGCCGGGCTGTTCCAGACGCGCAGCCGGACGTAGTTCACGCCGAGGCCCTTGAGGATGTCGAGCGGGTCCTTGGCGGTGCCGCTCGCGTCGTAGTACTTGGCACCCAGGTCGAGGGCTCGCTGGGCGGTCGAGACATCGGCGCCGAGCATGCTGAGCGAGCCCGCGGCGGAGGCGGTCGTGGGTGTGGTGAGCAGGGACGCGGGCAGGGCGACCGCCGCCAGGAGCAGTGCGGCTTTCACTGTGCGGCCCGGACGGTTCATGGTCATCCCGACCTCCTTTGATCGAGACGTGGCCACGCCCAGGCCTGAGCCTGGCATGTGCATGCGGGAGAGTCCGTGAACGTTCACAGTAGGAGAGGTAACAGGCGCTGTAAATAGATGTGTCGGTCGGATTACGCGCAGGTGCGAGGCATAGAGTCGCCACCTGCGAATTGGGTACGTGCACAGTCCTCGGCACAGTTCCGCACAGGTTCCGGCACCGCTCTCACGCTCGCCCCACGTGGGCCGACAGGAGTCCGCCGTACGGGTCCCGGGCGCCGTCGTTCGGAGTGTTGACGCCGGGGCACTTGGGACGATCCGCTCATAGTGCCCGTATGACGCGTACCCGTACGGCGGTGCTCTGTGCCGCCGCCCTCCTCGCCGCCACCCTGCAGACCACCGGCGCGAGCGCCGCCCCCGGATCCCACGACCAGGCGTGCGCCGAAACCCGGCAGCCACGGGACCAGGCCCGCCAGGTCCTCGACATCGTCAGCGAGACCCGCGAGGAACTCGACCTCAAGGCCGCCCTCGTCCGGGTCACGGTCGACGGGCGCGAACTGGTCACCGGAGCGGTCGGCGAGTCCATGACGGACGTCCCCGCCACCCCCGCCATGCACTTCCGCGCCGGCTCGGTCGGCATCGCCTTCCTCGGCACCGTACTGCTCCAACTCGTGGACGAGCACAAGGTGGACCTCGACGAGCCCGTCTCCCGCTGGCTGCCCGACCTGCCGCACGCCGACGAGATCACCCTGCGCATGCTCGGCGACTCCACCTCGGGCCTGCACGACTACGTCACCGACCCGGTCTTCCTGAAGAAGCTGTACGCCGACCCGTGGCAGCACTGGACCCCCGAGGAACTCGTCGGCATCTCCACGAGCCACCCGCTGTGGTACAAGCCCGGCACCAACTGGAGCTACTCGCACGCCAACTTCGTGCTCCTCGGCCGCGCGCTGGAGGAGATCACCGGGACTCCCCTCGACCGGCTCCTGGGCGAACGGGTGCTGAACCCGCTCGGCCTCGACAACACGCGCAACAACGACACCGCGCTCATCCCGCCGCCGGTCCTGCACGCCTACGACGCCGAACGCGGCACCTACGAGGAGTCCACCTACTTCAACCCGTCCTGGACCACCGCCCCCGGCGCGGTTCTGACCACCGACATCTGTGACCTCGCCCGCTCCGGGCAGGCCATCGGCTCCGGCGAACTGCTCTCCCGGCGCGCGTTCCGCACCCAGCTGAACCCCGGCACGGTCGGCCTCGGCCATGCGACGGAGACCTGCCCCGCCACGGTGTGCCTGCCGATGACCGAGGACTTCCACTTCGGCCTCGGCGTCGTCGTCAAGAACGGCTGGGTGGTGCAGAACCCGTCCTTCTTCGGCTATGCCGCCGTGATGGCGTACGAACCGCACCAGCGTCTGTCCATCGCGGTGTCGACGACCGTGGGCCCGAGCGCGCCGGGCGGCAACACCGCCCAGACGATCACCGAGCGCATCGCGGACCTGCTGGCCCCCGACCACCCCCTCGCGGGCTGAAGGACGGCGACCCGCGGCGACGTACGTCCGCGGGCCGCGAAGACGCGGGGTCGTGCTCGGGCTTCCCGAGTACGACCCCGCTTGCTGTCAGTGGCTGCTGACCGTGATGACGCCCGTCGCCCTCGCGCCTGTGAGGTTGTCGTAGACGATGTCGCCCGTCGACTTCTTCCAGAGCTTGACGCGGATGGTGTCCGGGTTGTCGGTGGCCGTGATGCGCACACCGTAGCCGCCGGTGCCGCGGACGGTGCCGGACCCCTGGTAGATCGCCCGGGAGCCGTCGACCACGAGCCAGTCGGAGCTGGTGGAACGGAACGTCAGACCCGCCCGGCCGAAGTCGAACGTGGCTCCGCCGAAGGGGACGGTGGCCTTCTTCGGGTAGAACGCGAGGAACGAGAACGCGGCCTTGCCCGTCAGGCCGGGTCCGGCGGGGTAGGCGCCGGCCGGGGAGCCGAAGACGCCGGTGCCGAGCGCGGGCCCGGCGGCCGGGTCGTAGACGATCACCTCGGGGAGGGTGGTGCTGTCCGAGGCTCCCTCGTCGTCGGTGACGGTGATCACCGGGCGGTGGATGCCTGCCCCGGCGTAGGCGTGCCGGGCCCGGCAGCCGATGGCGGTGACCGTACCCGACTGCGGTTTCGTGCCGTCCTTCCAGTCGACCACGCAGGTGTGGGTGTCACTCGCGCCCCGGTCGATGAACTCGGCACTGACGGCGGCACGTTCGCCGGCAGCCACCGGGGAGCGGGGGCCCGTGGCGGAGGTGATGACCGGCTTCTCGTTGGCGACCTCGACCTTCACCGTGTCGCTGCTGCGGCCGCCGGTGAGCGTCGCCTCGTAGGTGCCGTCGTCGGTGCAGGTGAGTGTGGTCCTGGCCGCCCTGGGGTCGGCGAAGGCGCACGGCGCTCCCGCATCGACCGACCATGTCGGGCTGCCCGCCCCGGAGATGGTGCCGTTCAGCCGGATCGCGTCGCCCTCCTTGCCCTCGGCGTCGGGCCCCGCGTGGACGACGGTGACCGGGTCGATGCTCGTCAGGGTCGGGAGGACCTTTCTGATCAGGCCGTCGGAGTCGAACTCCATCCTGTCGACGGTGGTTTCGCGGTGGGTGCCGTCACCGCCGGGCATGGCGAAGCGGTGGTAGGCGATGTACCAGTCGTCGGTGTTCGGGACGTGGACGACGCTGTGGTGGCCGGTGCCCTTGATGCCCTGGGAGAGGTCCTTCTCCAGGATCACGCCCCGCTTGGTCCACGGGCCGGTGGGGGAGGGGCCGGTGGCGTACGCGACCCGGTAGTTCTCGTCGCGGGTGTCGTTCTCCGACCACATGAAGTAGTAGGTGCCCTTGCGCTTGACGACGAAAGTGCCCTCGTTGTAGCCGCTCGGGGTGATGTCCTCGACCTTCGAGGTGTCGATGGAGGTCATGTCGTCGTTCAGCGGAGCCACGTAGGCGTGGCCGTTGCCCCAGTAGAGGTACGACTTTCCGTCGTCGTCCGTGAACACGGCCGGGTCGATCATCTGGCCGCTGTACTGGCCCTGCTTGAGCAGTGGCTTGCCGAGGACGTCCTTGAACGGCCCGGTCGGCGAGTCGGAGACGGCGACGCCGATGTTCGCGTCGGCGCAGTAGTAGAAGTAGTACTTCCCGTTCTTCTCGGCGATCGTCGGCGCCCAGGCCCGGCTGTCGGCCCAGGAGACGTCCGGGCCGAGGTCGAGGATGACGCCATGGTCCTTCCAGTGGACCAGGTCGGTGGAGGAGTACCCCCTGAACTGCGTGCCGCTCCAGCCGTCGAAGCCGTCGGTCGTCGGGTACAGGTAGAAGGTGTCGCCGAAGCGGACGATGTTCGGGTCGGCGTTGAGTCCCGGCAGGACCGGGCTCTTCATGACGAGTGCGGCCACGGTCCAGGTCCGCTGTGTGCCGTCGGACCCGGTCACCTCGTACGTCACCGGCTCGGTGAAGTCGTGGACGCTGCCGGAGGCGGGGCTGATGGCCGCGCCGTGGGCGAGGGTGAACTCCGGTGCGAGGGCGGTGAGATCGGTGCCCTCCTTCATCGGCAGGGTGATCCTGGTGTCCGTGTTGTCGATGATCGCGTCGACCTTCAGCGCGGGGTGCGTCGCCTTGGCGATGCCCGCGGTGTTGCCGCTGAGCTCCATGACCTCCGCGGCGGACAGCGCCCGGTCGTAGATACGGAAGTCGTCGACCTCGCCGCCGAAGTACGGGTCGCCGGAGTACAGGGACCGGCCGATGTAGCCGCTGTAGTCCTTGTTAGCGTCGTACAGCTCGGACGGCTTGATGGTGGTCGTCGTGCGGGCCGCCTCGACGCCGTCGACGTAGAGGACCATCGTGCCGGTCGAGCCGTCGAGGGTGACGGTGACGTGCCGCCACTCGCCGGGCGTGAGCCGCGAGCCGGCCGTCAGCTTCGACTCCGCCGACCAACTGGCCTTGCTGATCGCCGAGTAGAGGCTGGAGCCGCCGTTGGAGGGCGTGGCGAAGAGGTACTTGTTGCTGTCCGGGCCGAGCCCGAACAGCCACTGGAAGCTGTCGCCGCCCTTCCACTTGGCGTACGTCGACACGGTCACGCTGTCGGCGTTCTTCAGCACGCCGTTCGGGAGCTTCACATACGGCGACGTGGTGGAGGTGCCGGAGCCGCCCGACATCTCGAACGAGCCGCCTTCGACGCCCGTACCGAAGTCGGGCGTGTGCACGTACGTGCCGTGGTAGCCGTGTCCGCTGGAGTCGCGGGCGATGGTGCCGCCCGTCTCGTCGAAGCCGTAGTGCAGGAGCAGGTCGGCCGGGACGTCGGCGCCCTCGTCCGACACGGTCACCTCGGCCCGGACCGGGATCGCGGCGCCGTCCGGGAGGCTGCCGGTCACGGTGAAGGTGCCGGGCCGGGCGTACTTCGACGCCGGGACGTCGTCCCAGGCGACGGCGACGGGACGGTCGACGCCGTCGGCGTACCTCGCGATCACGGTGGCCGGCAGGACCGGGGCCCGGCCGGTCCGGGTCCGTACCTTCACGCTCTCGACGCTCTCCACCAACTGGTCGGGCTGGTAGGCGCGCAGCAGGCGGTCGTACTCGGCCTGGGTGACCGGCAGGACGGTGCCGTGGCGTGGCTTCGACGGCAGGTCGTAGTCGGCGACCGGGGTCCAGTTGCCCGTGGCCAGGTCGGTCGTCTCGAAGGGTATGTAGCCGCGGCCGCCGAACTCGTCGAGGAACGCGTACCACTTCTCCTCGGTGTTGGACTTGAACACCAGCGGGCCTTCGGCGGCGGTCATCGCGCCCTTGCCGATGCCCTCGGCGACCGGGTCCCAGGCCGGGTCGAGGATGGAGTCGCTCTTCTCCTGGAAGATGAACTTGCTGTTCGGGGTGGAGGAGCTGTTGTTCCGCTCGTCCTTGGAGAGGCGGTAGTACGTCCCGTCGTGCCGGATCATCGTGGAGTCGATGACCGAGTAGCCGCGGTCGATCCAGACCTTGGGCTCACTGAAGGTGTAGAAGTCGCGGGTGGTCGCGTACATCATGCGGTTGTAGGTGTCGCCCGAGTGCGCGTCGTCGGCGTACAGCTTCGACGCCCAGAAGACCACGTACTCGCCGCGCCGGGCGTCGTAGAACGCCTCCGGCGCCCAGGTGTTGCCCGCGCTGTCGGGAGAGATCCTCACCAGCCGCTGGTTCGTCCAGTGCACCAGGTCGGTGGACTCCCAGATCATGATGGACTTGCTGCCGCTGCGCTGGGCGGCGTCCCAGTCGCCGTTGCCGTAGATCCTGAGGTCGGTCGCGATCTGGTAGAACTTGTCGCCCTCGGGGGAGCGGATGATGAAGGGGTCACGCAGTCCCTTCTCGCCCAGCGTGGAGGTGAGGACCGGCTTTCCGTCGTTCAACTCCCGCCACTTGAGAGGGTCGTTGCCCTTGCTGAGCGCGGAGTAGAGCTGCTCGCCGTCCGCGGTGCCCTCGCCGGTGAAGTAGCTGAACATGTAGCCCTTGAGGGCCTGCTCGGCGGGGAGTTCGGGTACTTCGGCGGTGAACTTCCGGGTGGTCGAGGCTGTGCCCTTGGTGACGGTGGCGGTCAGTTCGACGGTGGTGGCTCCGTCGCCGTGCGCGGGACGGTGGACCACGCCGTCGGCGGAGACGACGTCCGGCTCGGCGGAGGACCAGCTGACGTCGGTGCCGTAGGAACCGGTCGCCGGCAGGGTCAGGTTGCCGCGGACGTCGTCGAGGGTGTGGACGGTGAGGGCCTCGGCGGCCTGACGCGTGGCGGTCTCGTCGTCGAAGGCGGCCAGGACCGTGACGTCGAAGGTCCTGGTGTCGGTCACCGTGCCCTTCTTCAGGGTCGCCGTGAGCCTGGCGTGGGCGTCGGGTGCCCCGGCGGCGGGGCGGGTGACCGTGCCGCCGGCGGAGACGACGTCCGGGTTGTCGCTCGCCCAGCTGATCGTGGAACCGCCGGCCGTGCCGGTGCGCGGCAGGTCCAGGTCGGCTGTGACGGCGCCGGTGTCGCCCAGGCTGAGGGCGGCCTTGTCGTCGGCCACGCCCTGGGTGGCGACGGGGAGGGCGAGCTGCTCGACCTCGGAGTCGGCGAGCGCCCGGTCGTAGACCCGGAAGTCGCGGATGCTGCCCTTGAAGAGCTTGTCGCCCGAGTAGACGGACTTGCCGATGTAGTTGGCGCTCGTGGTGCCGGAGCCGATGGCACCGGGGGTGGTGGTGACCGAGGTGTTGCGGCCGACCTCCGCACCGTCCTCGTACAGCACACCGGTGGTGCCGGTCTGTGTGTAGGTGAGGTGCTTCCACACCGAGCGGGCCAGATTGTGCGAGTCGGCCGGCTTGGTGGTCTGCTCCGTCGACCAGTTGCCGGTGGCGACGGAGGTCCGGAGGGAGTTCCCGGTGGTGAACAGGTAGCCGTTCCCGTTGCCGCCGCTCGAGTTGCCGAAGCCGTAGAGGAAGTACGGCGTGGTCTGGGAGGAGTCGATCCGCACGTCCATCGCGACGGTGATCGCGGCCATGCCCTTCATGACGTCGTCGGGCACCTGGACGTAGGTGTCCGAACCGTTGAAGGCGAGGCCCTGACCGGCGCCGGACCAGTCGGCGGTGCCGCTCACCCTGCCGTCGCGGCCGTTTCCGGAGGCGTCGGTGACGGTGCTGCCGGTTGCCGCGTCGAGCTTGTACCAGAGGGCCAGACCGTCGGTGACGCTCGCGCTCTGCGCGTTCTCCGCCGCCTGCGCGGGTACGGCGGGCGCGGCGAGGCCCAGGAACAGTGACGCGGCGGTCAGGCCGGCGAGCCGGCCCGCCCGGCGTCTGGCGCGGCTGCGCAGACGTGCGGTGTACGTCATGTGGGGTTTCCCTGCTGGAGCATGGCTGATGGGGGGAGGCGACGAAGGCATGGCGAAGCAGGCCGGCAACGGAGCCCCGATCGTGGGTGCCTTGTCGTTTCGGCTGTGTGACGTCGTGTTGCGAGAGTGTCAATCGGGGCGCGGCGCAGCGTCAAGAGTTTTCGAACGATGTCCGACAGGCCGAACATCTTGCTTTCCCGAGCTCTCAACAACCGCAGCGCGTTGGCTACTTGGCAAGCGCCTGAAGGGGCGTCGCGTCAGTGCTTCCCGCCTTCGCCTTCGCCTCGGTCCGCGCCTTCGGTCGGCCGGTCCACGGCGAGGGAGAGGAGGGTCTTGCGCACCTCTTCCGCGCGAGGGGAATCCAGGGCGGTGTAGAGGGACAGCGCCTGACGCAGGTGACGCACGGCCTGGGCCGGCTCCCCCATGGTCTGCCGGACCCGTGCCGTCCCGACGTGGGCGCGGGCCTGTTCCTCCTGCTCCGCGATCCCGACCGCCGCGTCCAGAGCCGAGGCGTGCGCGTCGAGGGCCTCGGCGTACCGCGCGGCGCCGTGCAGGGCCTCCCCGAGGCCGTTGAGGGCGCCGGCCTCGCCGTAGCGCTCGCCCGTGCGCCGGAACAGGGCCAGGGCCTGACGCTGGTGTTCGGTGGCTTCGTCGTACCGACCGAGGCCGCACAGCGCGTCGCCCAGATTGGTCAGCGCGTGGCCTTCGCCTCCGGTGTGCCCGAGCCGTCGGAAGAGGGCGAGCGCCCGCTCGAAGTGCCCGGCCGCGGCCGTGTGGTCACCCAGCCGCGCCACGACGATGCCCAGGTTCCCGAGGACACTCGCCTCCCCGAAGGCGTGCCCCGTCTGCCGGTACAGGGTCTGCGCCCTGCGGTACCGCTCGATGGACGCCTGGTAGTCCTGGAGCAACTCGTGCACGATGCCCAGGTTGTTGAGCACGTCCGCCTCGCCGTGCCTGTCACCCACCGCGCGGAACAGTCCGACGGCCGTCTCGTGGTGCTCGGCGGCCTCCCGGTAGTGACCGCGCAGTTCGTGCAGCACCCCGACGTTCGTCAGATGCCGGGCCTCACCCGCCCGGTACCCGATACGACGGCAGAGGGCGAGCGCCTCCTCGTGGTGGGCGTGCGCGCTCCCGTAGTCGCCGAGCCGCCGGTGGACGGCTCCCAGACAGGCGAGCACATCGGCCTCACCGCGGGCGTCTCCCGCCGAGCGGGCCGCCCGCAGGGCCTGGGTGTGGACGGTCAGGGCGTCCGCGTAGTGACCCGACCGCTCGTAGTGGCGGTGCAGCGTCGTCGCGAGGCGCACCGTGTGCCGGGACGGCCCGGGCTCCTCGGTGCGCGAGCACAGGGCCACCAGGGTGGGCTGCGCGGCGCGCAGCCAGGCCCGGCACTCCTCGGCCGTGCGCAGTGGCGGCAGGCCGGTGACGGGCAGGTCGACGGCGGGACGCAGATGCCGTTCGGCCGGGTACAGCACGTTCATGGCGGCGGCGGACGCGGCCAGGCAGTGATCCAGCAGTCCGGCCAGGGCGGTGTCGAGGTCCGGCGCTTCGTCGTGACGGCCGCCCAGTTCCGCGGCGTACGCGCGCAGCAGGTCGTGCATGGCGTGGCGGCTGGGTCCGGTGCGGTGCAGCAGGTGCGCGCGGGCCAGGACATCGAGTGCCCGTCGGGTGCTGTCGACGGACGTGCCGGCCATGGCGGCGGCGGAGTGGACGTCGACATCGGGCCCCGGGTGCAGGCCCAGCAACCGGAACAGGCGCGCCGGCAGGTCGGGAAGGCGCTCGTAGGACCAGGAGAAGACGGCGCGGACGGCGGCCCGGGGGTCCCCGTCGCCGAGGTCCAGGAGGTCCAGGCGCCGCTGGTGGTCTCGCAGTTCGGACACCAGGTCGGCCAGTTGCTCGACCGGACGGGACCGCACCAGTTCGGCTGCCACCCGCAGCGCCAGCGGCAGCCGCCCGCACTGCTCGGCCAGCGCGCGGGCTGCCGTCCGCTCGGCCTCGACGCGTGGCCCGATCAGCGTGTGCAGCAGGGCGAGCGCGTCGTCAGGGGAGAGGACGTCGAGGACCATGCGGTGTGCGCCGTGCACCGACACCAGCGACGCCAGTGCGTCCCTGCTGGTGATCAGCACCTTGCAGGTGGGACTCCCCGGCAGCAGTGGCCTGACCTGGGCGGCGGAGGCGGCGTTGTCCAGCAGGACGAGCAGGCGCCGTCCGTCGAGGGCGGTGCGGTAGCGAGCCGCCCGGTCGTCGAGTCGTGGCGGGATGTCTCGGCCCGCGGTGCCCAGGGCGCCGAGGAACCCGGCGAGGGCCTGGGCCGCCGACACCGGTTCCTCGGGGTCGTAGCCCCGGAGGTCGACGTAGAGCTGCCCGTCGGGGAAGGCGTCACGTACCTGGTGCGCCCAGTGGACGGCCAGCGCGGTCTTGCCGACGCCCGCGGTACCGGACACGGCGGACACGACCACCGCGGCCGTACCGCCGCTGCCGGTGTCCGCGGTGAGGTGCCGGGTCAGTTCGGCCAGCTGCTCGGCCCTGCCCGTGAAGGGACGTACGTCCATGGGGAGCTGGGCCGGAGCGGGTGCGCCCGTCGAGGCGGCGGGTGCCTCTTCGACTACCGGGACATGTCCTGCTCGCGACCGCTCCACCTCCACCGACTCGCGCCGTAACTCCTCGTACGCCGAACGGAGTTCGTGACCCGGTGTCACTCCCAGCTCCTCGGCGAGACGCCGGCGCGCCTCGGTGTACGCGACCACCGCCTCGGCGGTTCTGCCCGCGGCGGCCAGGCTTCGCACGAGCACCGCCGCGAGGGGCTCGGACAGCGGGTGCTCCGCCATCAGCGGGTGGAGGAGGGCGGGCACATCCTGCGGCCTGCCCCGGCCCAGACCGGCCCGGGCCCAGGCGATCGCCGCCTCGACGCGTTCATGGCGCCAGGCGGTCCGGGTCCTTTCGGCCCACACGCCCGGCAACCCCGACAGCGGCACTCCGCGCCACAGTCCGAGCGCTTCTTCCAGAAGGTCCGCTCGCTGTACGTCGGAGAGGTGAGACCCGCGCCCCCGCGTGACGAGGGAGCGGAAGCGCAGCAGGTCGACGGCGCTCTCCTCGGCCTCCAGCACGTAGCCGCCGGAGATCCTGCGGAGGCGGATCGGCGCCCCGGGAGCGGGCGCCCGCTCGCCGTCGCCCGTGGACGCCGCGTCGTCGAGGAGCTGCCGCAGCCGGCTGATGTGCGAGTAGAGAACCGACCGGGCCCCACCCGGCGGGGTGGTGTCCCAGACCCGGTCGATCAGGGACTCCACCGTGACGGGCCGGCCCGCGTCGGCGGCCAGGGCGGCGAGGACCGCGCGACGGCGTGGCTGTCCCAGGTCCAACGCGCGCCCCGCGACCCGCAGTTCGAGGGGGCCGAGCAAGTGGAGGTGCATCACGGCTCACACGGCTCCGGCCGTGGGGCGGCCGTACCGTGGCGGCGTTCCTCGCCCGCCGCGCTGAAGCCGGTGTTCCAACACGCCCTCCGGACCGTCCACTCAGCGGCCGGCGAACGCACCGGCCGTCACAAGGTTTTCGCAAGGTCCACCGTAGAACCTCGGCTCACCGGCCGTCAGTCGTACTGCCGCACGAATCACCCGACGCGGGAGCCGCTGACGGTCGCAACCCGCCCGAACGCGCGTCGGGCGGCCCGCGTAACGGTCGCCGTGGCCCCTGCTGCACGGGGTTCAGCAGGAAGCCACGGCTGCCCGGCGCGCGTCACCCCGGTCAGGCGAGGGCGTCCTGGACGGTGGGGTGGCAGGGGATGACGGTGTCGAGGCCGACGAGTTCCAGGGTGCGCAGGACGCTGCCCTGGACACAGGCCAGGCGCAGCCAGCCCTTCTCCGGGATGGCGCGCTGCGCGGTGATGAGGGCGTTGATGCCACTGGAGTCGATGAAGGTGACCTGACCGAGGTCGATCACGATGCGCGGGCCGGCCGACTCGTCGGCCGGGGGGAGGGCGCCGCGCAGGGGGGCCGCCGTCTCGTGGTCGATCTCGCCTCGGACACGGAGGACGGTGACGCCGTCGACGGTGTCGCGGACGACCGACAGTCCGCCGTGCCCCGCGATGTCCGGGTTCTCTGCCACGGTCTCCCTCTGCAATGTTCGGTCAAAAGCACCGGTCGACGCTTCTCCGGTCATCTGTGCCCAGCGATCTTACGACTGACGCCGGTGAAGGGACTATGCACAGGTTTCCCGCCGGGGTGCGTAGGCAGGGAGAACCGGGGTAAGCGAGCGAGCGTGCAGCGCATCGAAGAAGTGGCACGGCCGGAACCCGACTGGTCGATGGAGGGTTCCCCCGTGCCGTATCCCGACCCGTTCGAGTTCACCGCCGCTCTGGAGGGAGACGGTGGCTCGATAGCCGAGGCCCGCCATCTCGCGGCCGACTTCCTCATCCGCCTCCAGACCGAGCAGGGACTGCCGGTCACCGCGCGCGCCATGGACCTCACGCAACTGGTGGTCAGCGAGCTGGTCACCAACGCGTACAAATACGCGCAGGGCCCCGCCCTGCTGTGCCTGCGCGCGGTCGGCTCCGTGGTGGAGATCGAGGTCTGGGACAGCGACCCGGTGCTGCCGGTGGCGCGGGCGGCGGACCCCGGACGCGTGGGCCAGCACGGCCTGGAGATCGTGATGGCCGTGGTGCAGCGGTTCGACGTGCGGCGTGAGCCGGTCGGCAAGCGCATCACGGCCTACGTTCCGCTGCTCGACGACCCCCTGCCCCCTCCCACCGGGAACTGACCGACTCGTGGCGCGGGCAACGGCGGCCCGGTGCCGGGGGACCGCCCGACCCGCGGGCGGCGCCCCGTCGACGGGGCCGTCAGAAAAATGGGGACCGTGCTGCCGGGAGGGCCTCGCCGAAGTTGATGTCCGCGTACCGGCGCTCGAGCCCGGCGGCGGTTCCGCTGACGGCCGTCGACCCGCTGGTCACCGGTCCGCTCGTGGCTCCACGGGCCACCCACAGCTGTCCGTCCGCGTTCTCGCCCGGAACACCGACCGTCACCTCCGCCCTGCCGTCCTTGGTGAGGTCGACCAGGTACGTCGAACCCGCGAACGTGTCGCCCGCTTCGGCGGCTCCGGGCACGCCGCTGGTGTTCTGCGAGTAGCCGCGGGAGCCGGTGCCGGTGAGACCGGCGGCCGACCCGCGCACCAGTGTGGCCTGGCCCGCTCCCGAGGCGGAGCCGACGGACTCCCCGGAAGCGCCCACCAGGACATCGGCGTACTTGTCGCCGTTGGTGTCGCCGACGCTGAGCGACGTCCCGAACTGGTCGCCGTTCTCACCGGTACCCGGTACTCCCGGCGTGTCCTGGTGGACGACCTGGGGCTTCTGGTCGGGGGTGATTCCCTGGGGGCCGCCGTAGAGGACCTGGATCTCGCCGCCGCGGTGGGCGGGCGTGGAGCCGGGCGTCAGGGAGACGTCCCAGGGCACGCCGGTGACGAGGTCGCCGTAGCCGTCGCCGTCGATGTCGCCGATCTGACCGGAAAAGCCGTCGGCGAGGGGCAGTTCGGTGTACGTGCCGGAGTGACTCTCGGCGTACACGGGGCCGCTGATGTCACCGTCGGTGGGGCCGGGCAGCCAGAAGCGCTCGGCCTTTCCGTCGCCGTCCACGTCACCCATGACGACCCCGCGGTTGGTGCCCAGCTCGTTCACGAAGGCCCGCCGGGCCGGGGTCCCGGAACGGGTGAAGGGCCCGGTGTAGGTGGTGGCACCGCAGCCGCCGGTGACGCCGATGTCGGGGGCTCCGTCGCCGGTGACGTCTCCCACGGCGAGACCGGCGGCGAAACCGCAGCCCTCGTCCAGGCCGGTCGGGGGCGCGACGGCGGCACCGCCCCTGAGGCCGCCCGAGCCTCCCCACACCACGGTGAGTGATCCGACGCCCCACATGGTGCCCGCGGACTTGTCCGGGGTGCCGATGAGCAGGTCGGCGTAGCCGTCGCGGTCCAGGTCCGCGGAGGCGACCGCCGAGCCGAACCGGTCCCACTCCTTCGCGGTGCCGGGAATGCCGGAGGTGGCCTGGGTGATGACGGTGCGGTGGGCGGCGCGGACCCCGTTCGCGGAGCCGTACAGCACGACCACCGCGCCCGCCTCGTCGACGGTGCCGTTGGCGGCGCCGGGCGCGCCGACGGCCAGGTCGCGGTAGCCGTCACCGTTGAAGTCGTTCTGCACGGCCGCCGTGTTGGCGCCGCGGTAGGGCGCCGCGGCCGCCGCGTGCCCGGCCGGCAGCACGACGGCGGTCAGCGTGGCGGAGGCCGTGACGGCGATGGCGGAGGCGAGGAAACGCGAGGTGAAGACGGACTGGACGCGGGCGGAGGCGCGGGACGGCATGGTGGCTCCGGGGTCGTGGGGCAGGGCGGGTCGGGGGCGTGTCACGGGCCGGTCACCACGTTTCCGAAGCGGGCGGCACCGGCCGAGCCGAGGCCCGCGGAGCCCGCGCCGACGCTGGTGGAGCCGGTCGCGGTGATGGAGGCCGCCGAGCCGCGCAGCGACCACAGGGCGCCCACGCCGCCGTTCTCGCCGGGGGCGGCGACCAGGAGGTCGGCGTACCCGTCCTTGGTGGTGTCGAAGACGCGTACGGCCGTGCCGAACGCGTCGCCCGCCTCCGAGGCGCCCGCGACGCCGGCGCTGTTCTGCGTCCAGTTGCGGGCGTGCGCGGTGTCCAGCTCGGCCGTGGTGCCGCGTACGACGGTGACGGCTCCGCGGCCGTTGTCCTCGCCCGGGGTGCCGATCACGAGGTCGGCCCGGCCGTCCTTGTCGGTGTCACCGATCGCGACCGACGCGCCGAAGCGGTCATGGGCCTCGCCGGCCCCCGGCACGCCCGCGGTGTCCTGCGTGATGGTCTGGATCCGGCTCGGGGAACCCGTGTTCCCGGCGTCGAAGTAGATGGTGACCCGGCCGCCGAGCGAGGTGTCCGGGCTCTGTGACGGATCCTCGGGGTTGCCGATGACGAGGTCGGGGGCGCCGTTGCCGTTGAGATCGCCGACGGCGGAAGCGGTACCGGCGGGCAGGGCGGTGCTCTCGAAGCCGGCCGGGTCGTGGAACAGGACGTTCGGGTCGTCGCCGGTCCCGTCGTAGCCCCAGCCGCCGTCCGAGACGCCCCGGCCGTGGGCGATGAGACGGTCGTCGTCGGTGTTGGGCCGGTCGACCGCGGTCAGGGCGACGATGCCGTGTGCCGGATTGAAGGCGTAGCCGCCGCCCGAGGTGTTGGACTGCGCGGACAGGTCGGCCGGCATGAACGTCACGTCGGCGTCGTTGGCGCCGACGGCGATCGTGAGTCTGCCGTCGTTGACCGGGTTGAGGCCGTTGAAGGTGGCGACGGCCAGCGTCCGGCCGTACGCGTCGTGCGAGGAGGGCCAGGGGTCGTGGACCAGCTTTCCCTTCGTGGGCCCGGACGCGGTGCCGTAGACGACCGTGACCGAGCCGCCGCCGTCGTCTCCTGAGACGTCCTCGCCGGGGGCGCCGACGACCAGGTCGCTGTACCCGTCGCGGTTCAGGTCGTACACCACGACGGCGGCGCCGAAGCGGTCACCGGCCTCGGCGGCGCCCGGGATGCCGGTGGAGTTCTGGGTCACGACGGTGCGCCTGGCCGGATCGATGCCGTGCGAGGTGCCGTACAGGATGACCACGGCACCCGCTGTGGCGTGACCCGCGACCTTCGCGTCCGGGGCGGAGGCGACGACATCACGGTAGCCGTCCTTGTTGATGTCGCCGGGCGTGCCGGCGGCGGCCTCGGCGTGCACCGCCACGAGCGGGGTGAGCCCCGAGGCGAGCAGAGTCGCGGACAGCAACAGAGTGCGTTTACGCACGGGGCTCCTCCAGAAAGGGGCATCCGGAACAAAGGGCGACGCACCGACCTGCGCAAAGGCGGTTGACCGGTGTGTCATGGGCACGGTCGGCGACCAGAAGACCTCCGGAGAGGCAGAAGGGTTGTACCGAAACCGCGGGGAATCGTGCGACCCGGTGCAGATCATGGACGTTGCTCTCTGGTGAGAGGCTGTTTCGCCGTGTAGCGTCCCTCTCAGATGTCGTGGTTCGCAGTACCTGCCCGCGCTTTGGCGCGGGCGCTTTGCTGTGCAGTGCTGGACCAGGGCGATCACCTCCAGGGCCGCGCGGTGCGGTTCCTGACATCGACCGAGAGGCACGAGCATGGCCAGCGGAACTGTCAAGTGGTTCAACGCCGAAAAGGGTTTCGGATTCATCTCCCAGGACGGCGGCGGCCCGGACGTCTTCGCCCATTACTCCAACATCAACGCCTCCGGCTTCCGTGAGCTGCAGGAGGGCCAGGCGGTCACGTTCGACGTCACCCAGGGCCAGAAGGGCCCGCAGGCGGAGAACATCACGCCTGCCTGACCTTCACATGTGATCAGGTCCCGGGGGGAACCCCGGGACCTGATGCGTACGGTCGCCGGGCAGGACCAGTCCGGCGGGGCGCTCGCCTCATGACCCCGGTCCGGACTGACGGCGGTCACGCACCCACTCTCCCAGGGGCCGGATTTCGCTCCCGGAACATCGTCCTGCGGCGAACCTCCCGTGTCAGAGGCTGCCGATATCGTTGTCACGATGCGCGGGTCGACCGTTGCGATCGGGGGACGATGATCGAAGTGCGCTTACTGGGTTCCGTCGAGGTGTGGGGGGACGGACGGCGACTGCGGCTCGGCGGCAAGCCACTGACCGTGCTGTCGGCCCTGGTCGTCCACCTCGGCGAAGTCCTCGCCACAGGCCGTCTGGTGGACCTTGTGTGGGAGGAACAGGCACCCGTCACGGCCACCGCCCTGGTCGCCTCCCATGTCTCCGCCGCCCGGCGCGAACTCGGCGGTGCCCCGCGGGACTCACCGATCCGCACCAGGGCACCCGGCTATGTCTGCGACCTCGACCCCGGCCGGATCGACAGCCGCCGCTTCGAGACGCTGCTCCGGGAAGCGGAGCGACTCGCCCGGCAGGGGCGCGCGGCCGACGCCGCGGAAGTCCTCTCTGACGCGCTCGACCTGTGGCGAGGGCCCGACGCGCTGGAGGGCATGGAGCAGTCGTTCGCGCGGATCGAGGCCGCGCGCCTCGGGGAGTTACGGCTCGTGGCCCACGAGGAGCGCTTCGGCCTCGGGCTCGTACTCGGGCGCGACGAGCGCGTGATCGCACCCCTGCTCGCCCATGTCGCGGCACATCCGCTGCGCGAGCGGCCCCGCGGACAGCTGATGACCGCGCTGTTCCGGACGGGCCGGGTACCGGACGCCCTGCGGGTCTACCGGCAGGGGCGCGACAGCCTCCGCGAGGAACTGGGGATCGAACCGGGCGCCGAACTGCGCGCACTGCACCGCGCGGTACTCAACCACGACGACACCCTCCTGGGAGGAGGACGACTGCCTGCCGGGCCGGGACAGGTACCCGCGCGGCCCCGCGCGGCGCTCGTCGACCCGGCGGGAGGGGCGGCCGATCCGCCCCTCGCGCCCTCGCCGGGTGACGCCGACGACCGCCCCGACAGCGGCGGCGACCGGGACAGGCCGAGCGCGCCCACGGGTGCCGCTCTCGTCGAGGCAGCGCCCCTCACACCGTCCCATCTGCCCCCCGACGTGGCCGACTTCGTCGGACGCGACGAGGAGGCCGACTGGGCCGCGGACTTGCTGCGCCGGGTTCAGGAACCCGGCAGGACGGCGCCGCCGATCGCGGTGATCTCCGGCCGTTCGGGCGTCGGGAAGACGGCGCTCGCCGTCCACGTGGGCCATCGCACGGCCACCCTGTTCCCCGACGGCCGGCTCTTCCTCGACCTTCGCGCCTCGGACTCCGCTCCCGTGCAGGCCTCCGACGCGCTGGCCAGACTGCTGCGTGCGCTGGGAGTCGACCCCGAGCAGGCCTCCGGCGGACCGGAGGACCTGGTCGGCCTCTACCGCACCCACGTGGCACCCCGGCGGATCCTGCTGATCCTCGACAACGCCGCGGACGAGAGCCACCTGCGTCCGCTGCTGCCGCCCGGCGCCGGCTGCGCCGTGCTGATCACCAGCCGCAGAAGGCTGGCGGGTCTGGAGGGTGCCCAGCACCTCGACCTCGCCGCCCCCGACGAGCGGGACGCCCTCGAACTGCTCACCACGGTGGCCGGGCCCGCGCGGACCGAGGCGGGCCGGCACGACCTCGCGGAGATCGTCGCGCTCTGCGGCCGTCTGCCGTTGGCGCTGCGCATCGCCGGTGCCCGGCTGGCCGCCCGACCCCACTGGCCTCCCGGCCGCCTGGCGGCACGGCTGCGTGACGAACGGCAGAGGGTGAACGAACTACGCGCCGGAGACCTGGAGTTACGGACCAGTCTCGAACTGGCCTACTCCGATCTACGGCCGAAGGAGCGGGCGGCGCTGCGCCGGCTCGCGCTGATGGACCTGCCCGACTTCGCCTCGTGGATCGCCTCGCCCCTGCTCGACATCGACACCGACGACGCCGAGGAGGCCGTGGAGAGGCTGGTGGACTGCCACTTCGTCGATGTGCTCGGGGTGGACGGGACCGGACGCACCCGCTACCGCATTCACGACCTGGTGCGTGAGCACGCCCGTGAGCGCTGCCTCGCGGAGGAGAGTCCCGCGGAACGCACGAGCGCGGTGCTGCGGCTCGTGTCGTGCTGGCTGGGACTGGCCGACCAGGCGGCCGTTCGCGGCCCGGGCGGCGGCGCCGCCCGGCTCTTCCCGCCGCACCGGGCCCGTCACCTCCTCGACGACGCGACGGCGGAGGCGCTCCTGGCCCAGCCCGCCGCCTGGTTCGCAGCCGAACAGGCCTGTCTGGTCGCCGCGGTCACCCACTGCGCCGACCAGGGGATGACACGGGCGGCACGCGACCTCGCAGGCGCCCTGATCGCGAGTTCGGCGGTGCTGTACAACCAGTTCGACGCCTGGTCGCACTCCCACACCGTCGCGCTCGAAGCGGTACGTCGCACCGGGGACCGTGCCGGTGAGGCCTGGCTGCTCCTGGGACTCGGGCAACTCCGGTACGAACAGGACCGCTTCGAGGAGGGGTATCTGTTCTTCGCCCAGGCCCTGGGCCTGTTCGACGAGGCGCTGGACCCGCTCGACGACACGGCTCGCGACGCGGGACCCGAGCGCACGGTGCGGGCGGACGCGACGCGGGGGAGGGCCGCGGCGCTCGCCGGCATGGGGACGGCACGGCGCGAACAGGCCCGGTTCGCCGAGGCGTTGGGCCTGCTGCAGGCTGCCCTCCCGGCCTACGAGGAGGTGGGTGACGTGCCCGGCGCGGCCGGGGTCCTGTCCGGCATCGGCTACGTGCACCGCGAACAGGGGCGTCCGGCCCAGGCGTGGGCGGCGCTGGAACGCTGCCTCGGCCTGTACCGTTCGGCGGCCGACCGGCGCGGGGAGGCGCTGGCGCTGCGCTCCCTGGCACTGTGCCATCGCGCCGCGGGTGAACTCGACGCGGCGGAACGGCTGCTCCAGCAGGCGATGCGGATCTTCGACGACCTCGGTGACAGATTCGGCCGGATGTACACGGGGCAGGCGCTCGCGAAGGTGCGGCTGCGGCAGGGGCGCCTGACGGAGGCACAGCGGCTCGACGACTGCCTTGAGGTGACGCTCGAACGCCAGGACAGGTTCGGTCACGCGCTGGTGCTGCGCACCATCGGCGAGTGGCATCTCGCGGCCGGCGACGCACGGGGCGCACAGGCTCCGCTCCGCCTCGCACTCGAGACGTGGGAGACACTCCGGTTGCCGCTGTGGCAGGCCCGAACCGTCTGGGACCTGGCCGAGGCGAACGGGCTGACCGGCGACGAACAGGCGGCGCGCGAGGGACGCGCGAAGGCGCTGGAGATGTTCCGGGCGCTGGACAGCCGAGAGGCGACGGAACGCGGCCGGCCGGGGTGACCCCGGTCGGGTGGTGGGGCGGGCCGGATCACCAACCCCGTTGGGCCGAACCTGAGTTGCTGCCGTCCACCGATGCCGGTCCCGCGCCCTGCACCGAGTCCTGCACCGCGCCCTGCACCGCGTCCTGCAGAGGATCTGCAGACCTTTTGCAGACCGCTCCGCCAGTCTCGTCACGTGGAAGACATCATCCCGCTCTCCGATCCCCGTGTGGCCGGCGTCCCGCTCGCCGACTGCGGTGAGCCGCTGGTCGACCTGCGTGAACGGTCGGGCCTGCGGCTCGACTCCCGGCAGGCGGACCCTGACGGCCACTACTGCCATGTGCGGGCGGGTGTGCTGCGGAGACTGCTCGCGGCCCAGCGCATGCTGCCGAGCGGAACGCGGTTCCTCGTCGTGGAGGGCTACCGGCCGCCGGAACTGCAACGCCGTTACTTCGAGGAGTACGCCACCGCGCTGCGGGCCGGCCACCCCGGCCTGCCGCCCTCCGACATCAGGGAACTGGCCAGCGCCTACATCTCCCCACCGGAGGTCGCCCCGCACGTCAGCGGGGGAGCGGTCGACCTCACCCTGTGCCGCGACGACGGCACGGAACTGCCGCTGGGCACCGACGTCAACGCCACCCCCGAGGAGAGCGGGGGCGCCTGCCGAACCGCTGCTCCCCGGATCAGTGCCGAGGCCCGCGCCAACCGGCAGGTCATGGAACGCGTCCTCGAGGCGGTGGGCTTCGTCAACTACCCCACCGAGTGGTGGCACTGGTCGTACGGAGAACGGTACTGGGCCGTGCTGCGCCAGGCGCCCGCCGCCCGCTACGGCCCCGTGGCCCCACCGGCGACCCGAGCACCCGCCGCCATCCCGCCGGCGAAGCACCAGCACCCCTGACGAAGCACATGCGACGAAGCACGACCGACGACGACACACCCCCCGCAGAGGAAGTACTCCGTGATGACCGACAGAATGCCCCGGACCACCACCCGCCTGGCCGCGACCGCCCTCACCACGACGGCTCTGGCGGCGGCCCTCACCGGCTTCGTTCCCTCCACGGCCGAGGCCGCCACCTCCCGCGCGCCCGCCGCGGCCCAGGACACCGCCTGCGGTGTGCTCGCGCCGGGCGCCTCGGCCACCGCCCAGGCCGCGGTGAACGCCGCCTGCTCACAGATCGGCGTCTGGTACAGCTGGGGAGGCGGCCACGGTGCCACACCGGGGGCGTCGTACGGCTACTACGACGGCGTGGACCCCGACAGCCTGCACGACGGGGAACGCAAAGGCTTCGACTGTTCCGGGCTGGCCCGGTACGCGTACTACAGGGCGACCGGCAAGGACGTGCTGAACGGCACGGCCGACGACCAGTTCCACAGTTCCCAGGCGACCGCCCGCTTCTCGGCGGCTCAGGGAACGGCGCCGCTGCTTCCCGGTGACCTGATGTTCTGGGGCGAGGGCCACATCCACCATGTGGCGATGTACCTGGGCGCCGGACAGATGGTCGAGGCGTACGAGTCGGGCACGCGCATCCGGGTGGCCCCCGCCCGCACCGGCGGTGACTACGCGGGTGCGATCCGGGTCAACTCCAGCGGCACCGTGCCCCCGCCCCCGGCGAACGGCGGTACCACCTTCGAGACCTGGGGCACCGGCGTGCGTACCCATGAGGCCCCGAGCGTCCGGGCGTCGACGGTGAGCACCTTCGCCGGCCCCACGCAGGTGTCCGTCCTGTGCCAGGAGCACGCGGAGACCGTCACCGCGGAGGGCTACACCAACGACATCTGGTCCAAGCTGGTCGACGGCTCATGGCTGACCAACATCTACATCAAGGGCCCGGCCGAACTGCCCGGAGTGCCGGACTGCGCGGGCACCACTCCGGCGCCGCCCACGGGAGACAGTACGGCGTTCCAGACCTGGGGCACCGGCGTCCGCACCCACACGGAACCCAACGTCAACGCGTCCGTGGTCGACTACTTCCCGCAGCCGACGACCGTCAACGTGGTCTGCCAGGCGCATGCGCAGGAGGTCACCGCGGAGGGCTACACCAACGACGCCTGGGCCAAGCTCACCGACGGTTCGTGGCTGACGAACATCTACGTCAAGGGCGCCGCCTGGCTGCCCGGCGTCCCCACCTGCTGAGCGCCGGGGAGGACGACGCCGGCCGACGGCGCGAGAGGAGGAGGGCACCCACGCCGGCGTCAGCCGGGCCTGACCGATCCGTTCACCGAGCGGGTGTTCCCGAGGTCTCCCAAGGTCCCCCGCGATGGACCGTGACAATGAGGACCGGCAGGCGTTAAGCGCACGTGAACACAGCCCTGCACACCGCGGCCCCGCCGATGTCGTCCGAACGATGCAGCCCATGGTCCCGCCCGTGTCGGGACCGCTGCCCGGCTGCCGCAAGGAGCCGTCGGTGAACGGGCGGGGCGGCGAGCACCGGCTGGAGTTCGAGGGCTTCGCGTACCTGTGCCGGGTGGCGGAATCGGCCAGCGCGGTCACCGAGCCCCTGGTCGTGGTCGGCGGCATGATGCAGGACCGCAACTCCTGGAGCAACTACGAGAAGTTGCTGCTCGACCACACCTCGCTGGTGACCGTGGAACTGCCCGGCTTCGGAGCGGCCGACGCACTGCCCGCCCGCTACGGGTACGACTTCCTCGCCGAAGCCCTGCGCCACCTGCTGGTCGAGCTGGAGATCGGAACGGCGAACCTGCTGGGCACGTGCTACGGCGGCGCGATCGCGTTGCGCTGTGCCCAGCGGTTTCCGCGGCACGTCTCGCGGCTGATGCTGGGGGCGATGACAGGACACCTTCCGCAGTCCTACCTTCACATGATCCCGCAATGGCGGAAGATGGTCGCCGAGGATCAGCGCGGTGAACTCGCCGACAGTCTCATGTCGACCTTCGTGGTGCCGCCCGATCGCGGCATCCGCCGGCACGCGGCCGTCTGGCGGATGCTGAGCCACCAGTTCCGCACACAGAGCCAGCGGGACCTCGACAACGCGTGCGACCACAACGCCCGGATGATGCTGCACGACTGGTACCAGCCGGGAACTCTCGAGGTTCCGGTGGTGGTCTACACGGGCGAGCACGACCACCTCACCACGCCCGGCCTGGGGCGACAACTGGCCCGGGAACTGCGCGCACCCTTCGCGACCTTCTTCGACGCCGACCACATGTTCACGCTGGAACAGGATGTCGCCCACGCGGACCTCATCGTGCGGTTCTGCACCGACCAGCCCCTGACGGACCTGCCCTATCTCAGCCCTCTGGAATACCCCGCGAACACGACCTCGGTATGAGCCCCGGCCGTCGGGCGGGGAACGGCCCTCGCGCGGCTGGCACCTAGTAGGTACCATCGGTGTATGCCATCCCTGAACGTGTCGTTCACCGACGAGGAACTCCAAGGTGTGCGGGCCGCGGCCGCGGCCGAGGGCAAGAGCCTCAAGCAGTACCTGCACGACCTCGGCGTGCGCGAGATGCAGCGCAGGCAGTTCGTCGCCGGCGCTGCCGGATGGGCGGACCGGCTGCGTGCGGAGTTCGACGACGCCTTTCCGGACGAGGTGCCGCCCGCCCGGCGCGGCGGCGGATCCGCTGCCGCCTGATGCCCCTCTCCATCGACGTCTCGTGGCTGCTCGACGTCCAGGAAGTCGCGCTCGACCGTGAAGACCTCACCGTCTCGGACTACTCCGCGCTGGTGGCCGCCGTCGCCCGGCACCGGACCCGGCTCCCCACCCTGGCCGCCGCCGACCCGGACGCGGCCTGGCGTGCGGCGGCGCTGATGCACACCATCGTGCGCCTGGAGCCCCTCCCGTACCGCAACAGCCTGTACGCCGCCTTCGTGGCGGCCCAGTACATGGACCAGTCCGGCGAAGGGGTCGATCCGCCGTACGGCGCCCTCTCCGATCTCGTCCGCAAGATCCGCGACAGCCGTGTCGGTGTCGAGCAGGTCGCCGACCAGCTGCGCACCTGGAGGCTGTGAACGAAGGTCGCCATCGGTGAACCCTGCTCCGTGCTCGAGACGCGGCCGGCGCGAGAGGGCAGCCCCTGAGCCTGGACCGGGAGGCGGGGACGGTCGTCGCGCCGTCGCGGTGCGGACGGCCCTCCCCGCCGGACCGGGGACCGGCTCCACTCACCGGGGCCTCACGCGCATGCCCAGGCGTTCATGCCCTGGAGGGCCGCGAGGCGCCGGGCCACTGTGATCTGTTCCCTCTTCGTTGCCAGGTCGGCCCGGGGTGCGAACCTGCGGCCGCCGGCGGCGACCCAGCTCGACTGTTTGAACTGGAGGCCGCCGTAGTGACCGTTGCCCGTGTTGGCGTGCCAATTGCCGCCCGCCTCGCATCTCGCGATGGCTTCCCAGTCGGCGCCCAGGCCCGTGGGTGTCGCGGCCTGGGCGGAGGGTGTCACGAGCGTCAGCAACGCCGTGACCGGCAGGAACAGTCCGAGCGCCAGGCGGCGCCCCCTGTTCGGTCCACTGTGTTCGTTCAGATCAGTTGCGTGAGGTGAAATCATGTCAAAGGACGATAAAGGAGTTATCTCAATTTCATCGTATTTCAGGCTGTAGGAATGACACCGCGTCAGGCGGAAGCCGAAATCCGCGACACCGACGAGGAGTCCCCGGTCCGCCGACCTGGTGCGGGCCGGCGGGCCGGGGCGAGGACACGGCAGGGGGCCGGGCCTCCTACGGGGTGACCTGCTTGCCGCCGAAGGTCACCACGAGACGGCCGTCCGTGGCGTAGGACCACCCAAGGGCGCCGGTGTACGAGGAGCACCTGGACCCGTTCGTGCCGGACCAGAACTGGTTCGTGCTGTCCGCGTCACCCACGGTCTTGTCGTTCGACCCGCCGGCACTGCGGCACGAGGTGTTGTTGCGGAACACCGAAGTCCCGGCATCCCAGGAGAAGTTGCGCTGGGCGTTGTCGACGCTGACGTTGTTCGACACCGCCATCGTGCCGGGGTTGCTGTTGTAGGTGAACCCGTGCTTGCCGTTGTGGTAGGCGATGCTGCGCCGGACGACGTGGTTGACCGCGATGTCGTCGCCGCCGAGCTTGTAGCCGTTGCGGTCACCGTTCGAGTTCACGGTGCCGTCGCTGAGGGTGCCGTTGTCGTAGGCGAGGGAGTCCTCGATGGTCACCGTGCCGATGGCTCCGGTGTCGGTCTTGGTGTAGAGGTCCCAGCCGTCGTCGATGTTGTTGTGGGAGACGTCGTAGCGGAAGACGTTTCCGCCGCCCACCGTGAGCTTCGCGGCGAAGCCGTCGGCGTCCTCGCCGTCGGAGTCGGCGTTGTCGTGCGACTCGGCGCTCAGTACGAGGTTGTTGGACGGCCACTGGTCCTTGGGGGTGCTGGAGGCGATCCGCGACAGCTGAAGCCCGGTGTCCCGGTTGAAGCGCGTCACCGTGCGCTCGATGACGTTGTTGCTGCCGCCGACGAAGATGCCGTTGTCCCCGGCCCGCTCGACGACGATGCCGTAGACGTGCCAGTACGAACCGTTCACGGCGAGCCCGCGGTTGGCCGAATTCTCGGTCATGGCCGAGAAGTTGAGGACCGGGGTCTCGCCCGGGTAGGCGGACAGGTTCGTACGGGCGGCGGCGGTGCCGCTGTTGGCCGCCGGGATGGTGACCGTCTGCGCGTAGGCGTACGTTCCGCCGCGCAGGTAGATCGTCCCGCCGGGTGTGATGCGGGTGATCGCCGAGGTGAGCGTCGTCGGGGCCGACTGCGTTCCGGCCGCGCTGTCGCTGCCGTTCGGCGCCACGTACAGCGCGGTGGCCGACGGCGGTGTGGTGGTGTCGCCCGTCTCGACGTCGAGGTAGTCGATGTTGGGCAGACCGCCGGTGCTGGTGGGGCTGATCCGGATGGTGTTGCTGCCCGAGGTCAGCGGCACCGTGAGGGTCTTCGTCGCCCATGTCCCCCACGCGCCGGTGCTCTCGAACGACAGCGACGTGGCGCCGGCACCGTTCACCGTGAGGGTCGCGGCCCGGGCGGCGGTCGTTCCGTTGGCGAAGCGGACCTTCAGCGTCGCCGTGCCGGCGGCCGAGGCGTTCGCGGTGAACTGGACGTGGGCGCCGGCCGCGTTGGTGCCGTTGCAGAACCCGCCGCCCGAGTAGCCGGACCAGTCGGAGTCGATGGTGCCGGTGCAGACCGCCGGGGAACTCTCGGCCTCGTAACGGGCGGACGCTGCCTGCGCCGTGGTGCCGGACAGCGCGACGAGTGCGCCGGCCAGCAGGCCGACGGACGCGATGACTGGTCTCAGTTGCATCGTTCGTCTCCAAGCTGATTGGTTCGTCTGACCAGGAGGTTTGCTGAGAGCGGTGCTCGAGGAACTGTGCGGCGATGGCGTATCGGTTCGTCCGCACCGCCGGTGAGGCGGTGCCGCGCCCCTTTCCGCCACCGGTCCGGGTGTGGCAGCGTGACGGGTTCGAGTGCGTGAACAGGCCGAGTGGCCAGGGTGGGCACTAGTAAAGGGAAAGCGCTTTCTCGGGACGCTAAAGGCTTGCTGTGAACGCGTCAATAGTCGTGTACGTGATTGCTGTTCACTGACTTGAACGTGATGGCGTCCGAGAAGCGCCCGAAAACGCATTGGAGCGGAAGCGTCCACGCAGCGGCCCGGAGCGGAAGCGTTCACGCAGCGGCCTGGATACGGACCGGTCGCTTTGGTCGCTTTCAGGCCGTCGGAGAGCGCGACGCGTCAAGAGGCCGGCTTCACCCGCGGAGGGCTCGGTCAGTCGACCGGCCAGGTGTGGACCGGGGCGTTGAGGTGCATGTAGTCGATGTACAGCTGCGTCATCCGCCGCAGGGCCTCGTGGCGGCCGGAATGGGCGGAGGAGTCGATCGCGTGGAACATCTCCTTCTGCCAGACCGCTCCGTTGCGGCCGGTGACGCACCGCTGCTCGATGATCCCGAGCAGCGGCTCCCGCCACGCCGCGTCCATCCCGGAGCGCTCCAGCCCCCGGTGCGCCAGCGGCAGCAGACGCCGCAGGACGAGTTCGGCCACCGGCACCTCGCCCATGCCCGGCCAGTACAGCCGTGCCTCGATACCGTGCCGTGCCGCCGTGTGCAGGTTGTCCTCGGCTGCCGAGAAGGACATCCGTGACCACACCGGTCGCTCCTCCTCCACCAGAGCGCGGGTGAGCCCGTAGTAGAAGGCGCCGTTGGCGAGGGTGTCGGCGACGGTCGGACCAGCGGGAAGCACCCGGTTCTCCACGCGGACGTGCGGCTTGTCGTGGGCGATGGCGTAGACCGGGCGGTTCCAGCGGTAGATGGTGCCGTTGTGCAGGCTGAGCTCGGCCAGCTCGGGAATGTCGCCGCGGTCCAGGGTCTGCGCGGGGTCCTGCTCGTCGCACAGGGGCAGCAGCGCCGGGAAGTAGCGCAGGTTCTCCTCGAAGAGGTCGAAGACGCTGGTGATCCAGCGCTCCCCGAACCAGACCCGGGGCCGCACTCCCTGCACGCTGATCTCCTGCGGGCGGGTGTCGGTGGCCTGCTCGAACAGCGGGATACGGGTCTCGTGCCACAGTTCCTTGCCGAACAGGAACGGCGAGTTGGCCGCCAGCGCGACCTGGATCCCGGCGATCGCCTGAGCCGCGTTCCAGTAGCCGGCGAACTCCTCCGGGGACACCTGGAGGTGGAACTGGGTGCTGGTGCAGGCCGCCTCCGGGGTGATCGTGTCCGCGTAGGTCCGCAACCGGTCGACACCGTCCACCTCGATGCGCAGATCCTCGCCCCGGGCCGCGAACACCTGGTCGTTGAGCAGTCGGTAGCGCGGGTTCTCCGACAACGCGGCCTCGCCGGCGTGCTCCTGCCGCAGGGTGGGCAGGATGCCGATCATGATCAGGCGCGCGTCGACCGAGCGGGCACG
Organism: Streptomyces sp. NBC_00289; assembly: GCF_041435115.1. NCBI lineage: Bacteria > Bacillati > Actinomycetota > Actinomycetes > Kitasatosporales > Streptomycetaceae > Streptomyces > Streptomyces sp. NBC_00289. The sequence continues at coordinate 9,248,797 of NZ_CP108046.1, forward strand.
TTCCTCCGCGTGGTTCAGCGCGTCGCGGATCTCGGACGCCCAGGAGTCGGGCCCACCGGCCGTCAGATGGCGGGGCGGAACGTTGATCTCGAGGTTGAACCGGCCCAGCTCGGTGGACCAGGTCGGATCGGCGATCGCCTCGAGCACGTCGCTGTTGCGCATGGTCGGCTCCGCCTCGTCGTCGACCAGGTTCAGCTCGATCTCCAGCCCCACCTGGGGCCGCTCGGACTCGAACCGTGACTCGCGCAGCATCTGCGCGAAGGCGTCGAGGCACTCCTGCATCTTGATCCGGTACCGGCGACGGTCCTCACGGGTGAAGACCACCGCCGGGACGTCCCGTCCCATCGGCCCTCCCGGGTTTCCCTCCTCGGACACCTCTTCCGTCCAGCGTCGCACCCCTGGGCGACCGGGACCAGGCGGGATGCGGAGACCGCCGTAGAAGCCAGGGTGTGGAGGACCGCGGAGAAGCCGGGACCGCGCGAGGGGGCGGGAGCGGGATCACGACGACGCCGCGTCGGCCCCGTCCCGTGCCAGGCCACCTCTGACGCGCACCCGTCCAGACGTCACGCCGGTGACTGCCCCAGCTCGTTCGTGCTGGGCGTCATGTCCTGCGTGCCGATCACCGACAACAGCTCCAACTGTGCGGCGCCCTCCGTGCCGGGCGGGGCGGCGAACCACAGCAGACGCTGGCGTCCGTCCTCGCTGAACAGACTGTGGCAGTCCAGCTCGATGACGCCCAGCGCGGGGTGCACGATGCGTTTGTGGTCGGTCCGTCTCAGGGCGACGTCGTGGGTGTCCCACAGACCCGCGAACTCCTGACTACGGCGTCGCAGCACCGACACCATCCGGCTCACCTCGCTGTCGCGGCCGCGTCGGGCGGCGACCGCCTGGAGGTCCGCCACGAACACCCGGGAATGATGGGGATGGTCCTCGACCGGGTAGATGGCGCGGGCGTCGGGGTCGGTGAACCAGCGGTGGACGAAGCTCGCCGCGGGACCTCGCACGGCCGGGGGACGGCCGAGGAGCGCTGCGGCCGGCGGGTTCTGGACGAGCGTTTCGTGCAGGTCGGTGATGACCTGGGCGGGAGTGGTGGCGAGTTGGTCCAGCAGGCCGAGCAGGGCCGGCTGGACATGCGCGGCGGGGCCGTGTGCCGCCGGGGGGACCGCCCGGTCCGTCAGGTGGAACAGGTGGTCGCGTTCGTCGCCGTTCAACCGCAGCGCCCGCGCCAGAGAGGCGAGCACCTGGGCCGAGGGCTGGGCGCCACGTCCGCGTTCCAGCTCGGTGTAGTAGTCGGCGGACAGACCCGCGAGCTGCGCGACCTCCTCGCGCCGCAGTCCGGGCACCCGGCGCCGCGGCCCCGTGGGCAGCCCCACGTCGGACGGGCGGACCCGGTCGCGCCGGGACTTCAGGAATGCGGCGAGTTCGGCATGGTTCACGCCTTCCATCCTCGCCCGGCACCGGCGCGCTGAGCCAGGGGATGACAACCCCTGGGTGGGGACAGCCCTGGCCGGCCCGGGAACGCGGACTCACGCTGAAGACCGAGCAGGGCACCGCCGACGACGGACGCGTCACTCGTCGCCGCACGTTCCGCCGTCGCGGAGTCCCGCGTCCGGCCTCGTCCGCGGTCGTGGCGTCCCTCGTCCGACCCGGTCCGTACCCGGCCGTCCTCACACCGATCAGGAGGATCCATGTCCACCCAGGAAGTCGCGGAGAGCCGCACCGCGCTCGACCACCGAACCGGCCGGCCCCGCGTCGCCGTCGTCACCGGAGGCTCCCGCGGCATCGGCCGTGAGGTGGTGAGCAGGCTGGCCGCGGACGGATACGCCGTCGTGGTCGGCTACGCGGGGAACCGCGATCTGGCCGAGACCGCCGCGAAGGAGGTCACGGCCACCGGTGGCCGGGCGCTCGCCGTCCGGGCCGACGTCGCCGACGAGCAGCAGGTGGCCGATCTGTTCGCGACCGCGGAGTCCGAGTTCGGCGCGGTCGACGTCGTCGTCCACGCCGCCGGGCGGCTGTATGTGGCCCCGGTCGCCGAGCTGGACCTGGCGGAGCTCGACGCGGTCCACCGCACCAACATCCGCGGCAGCTTCGTCGTCGCCCAGCAGGCCGTCCGCAGGATCCGCGCCGGCGGAGCGATCATCACGTTCTCCACGTCCGTGGTGGGCCTGGCCTTCCCCGGATACGGCGCCTACAGCGCAGGCAAGGGTGCCGTCGAGGCGCTCACGCCGATCCTCGCCCGCGAGTTGCGGGGCCGGGACGTCACCGTCAACTCCGTCGCCCCGGGCCCCACCGCCACCGACCTGTTCCTCGAAGGCAAGGACGAGGAGACCGTCGCGCGGCTGGCCGCCCAGGCCCCGTTGGAGCGACTCGGCACCCCCGCCGACATCGCGCAGGTCGTCGCCTTCCTTGCCTCGCCGGCCGGCCACTGGGTCAACGGCCAGGTCGTCCGCGCCAACGGCGGGATCATCTGACGGCCGCGGCGCTCCGCCAACCCCCTTCCCCTCATCCCGTGAGGAACCCATGCCTTCCGACACGCCCAGAACCGTTCTTGTGACCGGGGCCTCCAGCGGCTTCGGCGCGCTGACCGCACGGGCACTGGCCCTCGCCGGTCACACCGTCCACGCCGGAATCCGGCAGACGGCCACCCGCAACGCGCCCGCGGTGGACGACCTGAGGCGCTACGCCGCCGACCACGACCTCGCCCTGCACGCCGTCGAACTCGACGTGACCTCCCAGGAGTCCGCCGACCACGCCGTCGCCCACATCGTGGCCGCCCAGGGCCGTCTCGACGTGGTCGTCCACAACGCCGGACACATGGCCTCCGGCCCGGCCGAGGCCTTCACGCCCGAGCAGCTGAGCGGCCTCTACGACGTCAACGTCCTCGGCGCCCAGCGCGTCAACCGTGCCGCGCTCCCGCGACTGCGGGCCCAGAACGAGGGCCTGCTGGTGTGGATCGGAAGCTCCAGCACCCGCGGCGGCTGCCCGCCGTTCCTCGGCCCCTACTTCGCCGCGAAGGCCGCCATGGACGCCCTGGCCGTCAGCTACGCCGCCGAGATACTGCGGTTCGGCATCGACACGGCCATCGTCGTCCCCGGCGCCTTCACCTCCGGCACCAACCACTTCGCCCACGCGGGCACGCCCGCCGACACCGACCGGGCGGCCGCGTACGACGAGCGCTACGGAGCACTGCTGGCCGGCCTCGACGAACGACTGGCCGCGCTCATCCCACCGGACGCGGACGTCACGCAGGTCGCCGACGCCGTCGTACGCCTGGTGGCCACGCCCGCCGGCCGCCGACCCCTGCGTACGCACGTGGACCCCAGCCGCGACGGCAGCGAAGTCGTCTCCGCGGTCGCCGACCGCGTCCGCGCCGACTTCTTCCGCCGCGTCGGACTGGACGACCTGCTCACCGCGGGCAGCTCCCTGTAATCCCTGTCATCCCACCCATTAAGGAGAACCACCATGCCGTTCGCGAACTTCAAGGTCCCGGCCGGAACCCTCGACGAGAAGCAGAAGGAGCACATCGTCACGCGCACCACCGAGCTGTACGTCGAGATCTACGGCGAACGAGCCCGCGCCACCACCATGGTCCTCGTCGAGGAGGTCACCGACGGTGGATGGGGCATCGGCGGAAACGTCCTGACCCGCGCCATGCTCGAGCAGTAACACCTGGACCGGGGCCGGTTCGCCGCCGTCCTGCCGCCCTGACGCTTATGCGTGCGCACCGGCGGGCGGCGAACCGGCTGGTCCGCGGCACTCGCGGTCGGCGAGTTCGCCGCCCGTCACTCCGTGGGCTTCGGCTCCGCCTGCTGCACCACGTCGAAGGACCAGAGGGTGGAGCCGGCGGCCGCCGGCTTGGGACGCTCACCGGTTTCCGTGCCGCCACCCTGGTGGGCCGCCTTCATGGGGCCCTCCATCCAGGCCTGGAAGGCCGCCTCGTCGCGCCACCGCGTGTAGACGAGGTAGGAGTCGGTGCCCTCGGTGGGACGCAGGAGCTCGAACCATTCGAATCCGTCGGAGTTCTCCACGGCGTGGGCACGCGAGGCGAAACGCTTTTCCAGCGTCTCCCGCTGCTCCGCGGGAACGGTCAGTACGTTGATCTTGACTACGCTCATGACGACGTCATCCTGCCGCATGGCGGCCGGTGGGCGAGCAGGCGGTCCGGGCGCCGGGCGAGCGCGCTAGAGTCGGCGCGTCCCCGGTCAGACACTCCGTCGCGGGTGTTCTCGCGCTGGGGGATGTCGGCACGATGTGGTCCGAACGACTTGAACTGCCCGGCTACGACATCCACGGCGTCCTGGGGCAGGGCGGTTTCGCCACGGTGTACCGGGCGTCCCAGCTCGCCGTGGGCCGCGAGGTGGCGCTCAAGGTGGACAGCAGGACCCTGGCCTCGCCCCGGGACCGGCAGCGTTTCCTGCGGGAGGTCACCGCGGCCGGGCAGCTGTCCGGGCACCCGCACGTGGTGTCCGTGTACGACGCGGGCGTGCTCGCCGACCACCGCCCTTACATGGTGCTGGAGTTGTGCCCCGGCGGCTCGCTCGGCGACCGCCTGCGGCACAGCGGGCCGCTGTCCGTGGAGGAGGCGTGTGACGTCGGCGTGGCCATGAGCGGCGCGGTGGCCGCGGCCCACACCGCCGGGGTGCTGCACCGCGACATCAAACCGGGCAACATCATGATCAACCGGTACGGTGCCGTGGCCCTCACCGACTTCGGACTCGCCGCGATGCCCCGGCCGGGCCAGGAACTCTCGGTCACCCGAGAGGCGTTGACCCCGGCGTACGCACCGCCTGAGGCGTTTCATCTGGCCGAGCCGACTCCGGCCGGCGACGTGTACTCACTCGCCGCGACGGTCTACGCCCTGTTGCATGGCCGCCCGCCCCACTTCCCCGAGGACGGCAGCCAGCTCAGCATCGCGGAGCTGATCGTGCGGCACGCGGGGCCCTACCCCGGACTGCCCGGGGTACCGGCGGACCTCAACGAGATCCTCGGGCACGCCCTGGCAGCGGACCCCGCACACCGTTTGTCCGACGCAGGTGTACTGCGCGAGGCCCTCGCCGCCGTCCGTACGGGCACCGTCCACCACGGTGGTTTCGCGCGGACACCGTCCGCTGCCCCCACGGTTCCCGCCCATCGGGACGCGGCGCCGCCGCACCACAGCTCTCCGCGCCACACCTCTCAGGCCCCTGTACCCACCACGGTGGCTCCGGGACCGCCCGTTAGGCCCGACGGAACGGATCCGGCGGGGGCCGTCACGCGGCCGGACGAGCGGAAGCCGAACCGGAAGCGCTACCGGCTGATCGCCGTGCTGGCGGCGGTGTCGGTGTCGGTGAGCGTGTCCTTCACCGTGATCACCTACCAGAACCGATCGTCGGGCTCGGACGACGGCGCGGGCACAGACACCCCCGCGGCCTCCTCGAGCCAGGGGACCGGCGTGAAAGCGGGCTTGGGAGGGGTGTCGACCAGCACGCGGGACTGTCCGGCCGCGGCGGTCGACGGCGTGGGCGGCAGATGTGTCACGACCCCGGAGTGCTGGAGCGGCATCACCGACATCTCGGGGAGCGTCACCGTCAGCCGCGCGGACTGCCAGGTCAAGCACGTCTGGGAGACCTTCGCCATCGCCCCGCTGCCCAAGGACGGCATGACGAACAACGCCCGGGACCTGATCAAGCACCCCGACGTCAGGTCGCTGTGCTCGCAGGACGTCCTGCTCGGGTCCAGGTCGGCCGAAGGCCGTGACGTCACCGTCCCGTGGAAGGCCGACATACTTCCGCCGTCCGCCCAGGAGTGGGCGGACGGCCTGCGCGTCTTCCGCTGTGTCGGCGCGGCGAGCACGGAGGACGGCTGGATCACCGGCAGCCGGTTCGGCGCGGCGGACTGACCGCCCCGGGACGCCGTCTCAGCCTGGCTGGGCGTCGTACCTTCTCGCGGTTGAGGGGCGGGAATGCTCCAGAGGGAACCGGTGTTCTCTCCCATGTGGCTGGCATGCACCGTTCAATGCCGGCGATGTGGTCGAAAGGAGCACCTCATGGCACGCACCACAGCGCGTCCCGTCGTGACGCTGAAGTCGACGGCCGGGACCGGCGTCACCTACGTGACGCGCAAGAACCGCAGCAACGACCCCGACCGGCTCGTCCTGCGCAAGTACGACCCGGTGGTCGGGGAGCACGTCCCCTTCCGCGAGGAACGCTGAAGCAGTCCTCCCCCCGCGGGTGGAGGACGATGAGGAAGGAAACACCATGAGGCCTGGCATTCATCCCGGTTCCCGGCCGGTCGTCTTCCGCGACCGCGCCGCGGACGCCACGTTCCTGACCCGCTCCACGGTGGAGTCGACCCGGTCGATCGAGTGGGAGGACGGCAAGACCTACCCCCTGGTCGACGTCGAGATCTCGTCGGCGAGTCATCCGTTCTACACCGGAAGGACGCGGGTCGTGGACACCGCGGGCCGGGTGGAGCGCTTCGAGCGCCGCTACGGCCGTCAGCCGGCGGCCCGGCGCTGACCGAGCCCCGAGGCCCGAAGGCCGTGGCCTGAGTGTCGAGGGCCGCTGTTCGAGGGCCGCTGTTCAAGGGTCGAGCAAGAGGAGGGCACAGCTGTGAAGGTGCGCAAGTCGCTGCGTGCGCTGAAGTCCAAACCAGGGGCCCAGGTGGTCCGTCGACGGGGAGTCGTCTTCGTCGTCAACAAGAAGAACCCGCGCTTCAAGGCCCGCCAGGGCTGACGGCGCCCCACTGAACCGGCCGGTCCGGTCCCGCGAGGCGGGACCGGGCCGGCCGTGCCGGTGACGGCTTCGGGTGCTTCCCGCGGCCCGATTGCGGCCAAGTACAGTGCCTGCATGGCGAAGCTACGTGAGCAGATTCTTGCCGAACTCGGCGTCAAGGCGACCATGGTGCCCAAGGTCGAGGTCCGGCAACGGATCGACTTCCTCAAGGACTACCTGCGGTCGACTCCGGCCAAGGGATTCGTCCTCGGCATCAGTGGCGGCCAGGACAGCACGCTGACCGGCAGGCTGTGCCAGCTCGCCGTTGAGGAGCTGCGTGCCGAGGGGCACGCGGCGACCTTCGTCGCGGTGCGACTGCCCTACGGTGTGCAGGCCGACGAGGAGGACGCGCAGATCGCGCTCCGGTTCATCCGGCCCGACCGTTCCGTCGCGGTGAACGTCAAGCCGAGCGCGGACGCCGTCGCCGACGAGGCGGCGCTCGGCCTGCGCGAGCTGCTGGGCGACGAGCCCAGGCTGCGGGACTTCGTGCGCGGCAACATCAAGGCCCGCGAACGCATGGTGATCCAGTATGCGATCGCCGGGCAGCTGAGCCTGCTCGTCGTGGGTACCGATCACGCGGCCGAGGCGGTGACCGGCTTCTTCACCAAGTATGGCGACGGCGGTGTCGACATCACCCCGCTGACCGGGCTGACCAAGCGCCAGGGCGCTGCCCTCCTCCAGGAGTTGGGCGCGCCGCCGAGCGTCTGGAAGAAGGTGCCGACCGCCGACCTCGAGGACGACCGGCCCGCGCTGCCCGACGAAGTGGCACTGGGGCTGACGTACTCCCAGATCGACGACTACCTCGAAGGCGCCGACGTCACGCCGGACCTGGCGGCGAAGGTGGAGTCGGTCTATCTCGCGACCCGGCACAAGCGGACCGTTCCGGTCACCCCGCTCGACGACTGGTGGCGGGGCTGAACCGACGGCAGTCGCCGCATGCCCCGCGGCCACTGCCTGTTCGCCGGCCCTGAGAGGTGCCCCGGGCGACCGCGATGACGTCAGGTTGCCCCTCTGGCGACGGTCACGGTGCCGTGAACAGGGTGGGGAACCGGGGCCCCAGCCACGGTTTGCGGCCCCAGGTGAAGACCTGGCCCTGGGCGATGGCCCGCCACGGGTTGCGACGGCCCAGCGCTATGAGGAGGAAGGCGACGGGGTCGATCAGGATCGTGCAGTCCGGGCGGTACGTCGGTTCCGGAGTCACGTCCACCACGCCGTCGGCCACGGTGACGCCGAACGCCGTACCGCCGCCGCCCCTGAGACGGATGGTGTAGCGGGCGGTCAGCTGGGCCGTGGCGGCCGCGTCGGCGACGTACGGCATGACCGACAGCATGAACGGCATGCACAGTCCGACCCGGTCCGGGTCGATCATGTGGGGGCGGTTCAGGGCGCGGGCGAGGTCGTAGCCATGGCCCAGCATGTGCGTCAGCAGGTAGGACGAGAGGACGGCCGTGTCCATGCTGCCCAGTGGGGTGACGAGCGCCCGGGAGGTGCTGGTCCCGTCGTTCGCCGCGTCGCCCACGGCGTTCAGGAACACATCGGCCTGCTCTTCGATCCTCGCCGCCAGCGGCTTCGCCCCGCGCTCACCGAACACGGCGAGGGACTGGGCGTTGGCCGCGGCCAGACTCTGTGGTGTGCCGTCCCCGTAGGGGCGTTCACGGCCCAGTGCGAGGTCGGCCATCAACTCGTTGGCGAGTGCCAGGTGAGCGGCGGCCTCACCGACCGTCCACTCCGACTCCGGCACGGGAACCGCGGTGTCGGACACGTCCCGCAACAACGCGGCGATGTCGCCGGCCGTCGCACGGATCGCTGTCTCGAGCCCGTCGGGCAAGGGCCCCCCGATGTCCTGCCGCACCGTAGATCGCACTCCGACCGTTCCCTCCCGCCTGCGCGCCCCTCGCGTCCGGCGCGCGTCACCCAACCAGACCGGACGGCCCGCGGCAAGCCTTCGCGCTCCTGTCCACCGCTGTGACATGCACTCTCGCGGTCGCCGTCCGACAATGGTGCGGAGGCAGGCATGACGCGAAGACGCCGGATCACCGTCGGTACCGACGCCGCGATACGGCAGTGACGCGGCCGGAGGCGTCGATGGTCCGCAAGGTGGCATGGACGACGCTGCTGCGTCCGGCGGTGCAGACCACGGTCGCCGCCGCCACGGGTTTCTACCTGTGTCTCTACGGATTCAAGGAGCCGGTGGCGGCGCTCTACGCGCTGTTCGCCCCCATCGCGCTGGGACCCCTGTCCTCCATCGCCGGATCCGGTCGGCAGCGGGCGCGGGTGATGCTGTGCGCGCTGCCGTTCGGCCTCGCGCTCGTCGCCCTCGGCACGGCTCTCGCGGCCGGCACCTGGACGGCGGTGGCGGGGATGGCGATCGTCGGCTTCGTGCTGGGGTTCGCCCCCGCCGGCGGCCCCCGCAGCGCGGGAGCGGCACCGGGCCTCCAGCTCTTCTACATCCTGGCGTGCTTCCCGCCCTACGCCCCGCAGACACTGCCGGCCCGGCTCGCCGGGGCCAGTGTGGGCGTCCTGGTGCTGGCCGCCGGCAGTTCCCTCCTGTTCCCCGGCGTGCCCGCGCGAAGCTACCGCGAACGGCTGGCCGACGCCCTCGAGACAGCGGCGGCGGCCGCGGGCGGCCGTGTTCCGGTCGGGGACCTCCGTGAGCGGGGTGAGCAGTTGAGGTTCTCGCACGTGCCGCCCGGGGACCGCCCCACCGGCCCGGGGCGCACCGACCGGGCGCTCACCCAGGCCGGGGCCGCGAGCCGCCGTCTCATGGAAGGCTTCGCCGAACTGTCGGCGCCGCACCGTGCCGTCCCGGGCACGGACCAGCCGTGCGACGTGCTGCTCGCCCGAGTCGCCGACGTGTGCGCGTCGGCCGGCTCGGCGCTGCGGGCCGGCGTGGGCACCCCGTCGGTCGCGTCCCTGGAAGCGTCGATCAAACACATCCAGACGGAGCGCGTGCGCGGGACCGCACCGCCGCTGCGGCCGGACATCGGCGTCCTGCGAAAGCAGACCATGGTGCTGGACATCGCGGCGGCCACCTGGGTCGCCGTCACGGCACTGGGCATCGCGGAACGCGGGCGGACGGCACCGCCGGCGGCGGGCGACGTCTTCTGGTACGCGGACCTCCCGACACCCCGGCTGTGGGCACGTCGTGCGGGTGCCAACCTCACCCGGCGTTCGGTGTGGTTCCAGAACGCGGTGCGGGTGGCCCTGGGACTGGCGGCGGCCCGGCTGGTGGCGGGCAGCCTCGACCTCGCCCACGGGTTCTGGGTACTCCTCGCGGTGCTCACGCTGGGGCGCACCACCGTGGGAGCGACGTGGAGCGCGGTCCGGCAGGCCGTCGCCGGCAATCTGATCGGGGCCGCTGCCGCCGGCGCCCTGCTGCTTGCCGTGGGCCGGCACACGGACGTCTACGCGGCCCTGCTCGTACCGGCGATGCTGGTGGCGTTCGTGCTGGGGCCACGCTGGGGCATCGCCTGCGCCCAGGCCCTGTTCACCTTCCTGGTGGCACTCGTCTTCGCCCAGGTCACTCCGGTGAACTGGCGCCTGTCCGAAGTGCGTCTGCTCGACGTCGTCACCGGCAGCGTCATCGGTCTGCTGTGCGGACTGCTGGCCTGGCCCGCCGGAGGCCGGCGGGAGGTCCGCCGTACGATGGCCGACCTGCTGCGGGCGTGCGGAGCCCTCATCCCGCCCACCACCAATCTGCTGACGAGTCCCTCGTCATCGCGCGCTTCGCTGCCCACCCTCCCGCTGCTGCACCGGCTGCGGCTGGCCGAGGCGGCGTATGCGCAGTACCGCAACGAACCGCCCGCGGACCAAAGGGGCGAGCCCGCCGACTGGCACGCGATCCTCATCGTCGCCCACCAGACCCTGCTGGGAACACACCGCCTGCTGCGCTTCGACCTCATCGCCCCCGGCCTTCCTCCACCTGTCCGGGGGAGTCCCACGGATGGTGCTGACGCGCATCCGCGACCACCGGCGTCGGACGGGAAACCGAGGGCGTCCACGGTGCCGGAGCCGGCTGCGGTGGAGCCCGTGCTCGTCGACCTGGACGCCTGGCTCACCGGCATCGGCCGCCGGCTCGATCGCATAGCCGCGTCGGTGCCGACGAATCCCGTCTGACGTGGGGCCGTGGACCGCGACCACACCGGCAGGCCACCGGCTTCGGGGAGGCATGGGGAGGCATCACCCGCCGGCTCCCGGGTACGCGGTCTGCTCGAATCCTGGTGAGGATGCCTGGAGGTGGAATGGTGCGCTACCGCCACTTCGCCGCAAGTGGCGGTCACCGGGAAGTGGCGGTCACAGGAAGTGGCGGCCCTCGCCACGGTAGGTGGGGACGGTCTCGACCACTTCGCCGCCGCTGACCAGGTGCAGTTCGCCGATGCGCTCGCACAGTTCACCGGCTTTCGCGTGCCGCAGCCACACCCGGTCGCCGAGGCGCAGGGCGTGCGCGGGCGTGCCCACCAGCGGTGTCTGTACCTCACCGAAGGCCTCGGTGGCGGTGACGCGCAGGCCTGGCGGCCAGGCCGGCGTGGGCAGCCGGTCCCTGCCGGGCGGGCCGGACGCCACCCAGCCACCGCCCAGCAGCGTCGCGATCCGCGCGGTGGGACGGCGTACGACGGGGAGCACGAAGAACGCGGCCGGTGCGGGCCGGAAGGTCCGGTAGAAGTCGAACAGGCCGGGACCGTACAGGCCGGAGCCCGCCGCGAGTTCGGTGACGGCGTCCTCCCGCGTGGTGGTCTCCAGGCTGCCGGTGCCGCCGCCGTTGACGAACCGCAGGGGCGTCACGGCCCGGACGGCGGCGACCGCGGCCGCCCGCCGGCTGCTCAGTTCCTCCACGGAGGAGCGCTGCATCGCCCGGACGGCGGCCCGCCTGAGCCGGGAACCCGCCTGGTTGTCGCCGAGGCCGGCGATCTGGCCCTCGTAGCCCATGATTCCGGCGAGTTCGAATCCGGGGCGGGCCGCGACCGCGCGGGCGAAGGCAGCTGCCTCCTGCGGTGTGTGCACCGGGGACCTGCGCGGGCCGAGGTGGACGCGGCCGCCCGCCAGGCGCAGGGCGGCGTCCAGTTCGAGGCAGACCCGGACGCGGGTGGGGCGCGGGCCGGTCGCGGCGTCGATGAGGTCGAGGTGCTCGACGGAGTCCACCATCAACGTGACACGGGAGGCGAGGCGTTCGTCACCGGCCAGGGTGCGCAGTGCCGTGCGGTCGGCGGTGGGGTAGCCGACGACGATGTCGTCGAACTCCTCGGCCAGCCACAGGGCTTCGGGGAGGGTGAAGCCGAGGACGCCCTGGAATCCCGGGCGGTCGAGGGCGCGCCGGATGAGGGCCCGGGAGCGCAGCGACTTGCTGGCCAGCCGGATCGGCTTGCCGGCCGCCCGGCGTTCCAGGTCTGAGGCGTTGGCGTCGAAGGCGTCCAGGTCGATGACGCCGAAGGGGGGTTCGAGCCCGGCGGTCGCGGCTTGAAGGCGGTCGAAGCGGCCCTGGGCCGCACGCGCGGAGGCGGTCTGGACGGTCATCGCCCGCCTCCTTGCAGGGAAGCACGCGGTGCGTCCGGCCTCCGTGTCCGTGCACGCCGGCGTGACGACTCCACAGCGCCGGATCCGTCGGGAACAACACTGGCCTTCGGTCGCACGCGTGCCTCCTGCGGGTGTTCTTGCCAGGCGTTGGCTTCCGCTACGGTCGCCCACCTTCCAGAAGTAAGTCAAGCGTCCAGGACGCATGACTTACTTCTGGGAACGCCCGCCCCGAGGTGTGTCGGCCACCGCCGTACTTCCCGCCGCGGGATCGCCACGCGTGGTTGGTTATCCTTGCGGGCGCCGACGAACCCGCAGGTGAAGCGAGAGGAGTGCGCGTGCCCCGCATGGCGGCGAGCGACCGGAGGGCCGAGCTCCTCGAAGCGGCGATCCGGGTCATGGCGCGCGACGGCGTGGCCAAGGCCACCACCCGCGCGATCGTCAGCGAGGCGGGTATGACGCTGGGTGCCTTCCACTACTGCTTCGCATCCCGTGCGCAGATGCTCGAACTCGTCACCGAGACCCTCACCGAGCGGTACGTCGCCGAGGTTCGCGGCCTGTTCGCGCCGCACAAGGACATCCGCGACAGCGTCCTCGACAGCCTGCACGCCTTCTGGAAGGGCTTCGAGGCCAATCCCGGCGAGCATCAGATGAGTTACGAGCTCACCCAGTACGCGCTGCGCACCCCGGGCCTCGAGAACGTCGCGAAACGGCAGTACGAGATCTTCCTCGCCGCCTTCGCCTCACTGCTCGAACTGGCCGCCGAGAACGCCGGGATCCGATGGACCCAGCCCGTGCCGGTGCTCGCGCGGTACGTGCAGTCGCTCATCGACGGCCTCAACATGACCTGGCTCGTCGACCGCAACAGCGAGCACAGCAAGGCCGTTCTGGAGATGCTCGCCGACCATCTCCTGCAACACGCCCGGCCGGCAGCAGGCTGACCTGCCCGGCCCGCGCCACTCACGCGCGTGCTCTCCCGCGGGTGCATGTCGTGAAGAACGTCGTCCAGACAGACCGCTGCCCGAATAGCCGCAGTCCCGTTCCCCAGCCGAATGGACCGTGATCGTTCTCATCGGCATCCGCTGTACCAGCGCTCCCCGACGCCGACCCCAGCGCTCGCCACTCGCTTGACCGTCGGCATGGGGAAGTTGCCTGTCGGGCGACGGTCGGCAAACCGATGCGGCGGGAGCGCCATGCCAGGATCCGGCAACAACCGGCCCGCCGAATCGCGCGCAGGGCACCTGCCGATGCCGCGAGGCGCGCAGGTAGGCTCGGCGTCCTTCCCGCACCCAGGACCCCACCGGTCACGGTCGTCGAACAGGCCCCTGACCGGACCGGCCCGCGGGCTCGCGGTCGCCCGCCTCGTGGAAGATTCGTTGGAGGAACGTGAACGGCTGGCAGAGCTGGGCGGCGATCGCCGTCTTCGTCGCGACGTACGCCCTGATCATCAGTGAGAAGATCCACCGCGTGGGCGCGGCCCTGGGCGGCGCCGCCCTGATGCTGGCCATCGGCGCCACCGACGACGAGTCGGCCTTCTTCTCCGAGCGCAGCGGCGTCGACTGGAACGTCATCTTCCTGCTGATGGGCATGATGATGATCGTCGGAGTGCTCAGGAAGACCGGTATGTTCGAGTACCTGGCCATCTGGGCGGTGAAGCGGGCGCGGGCCCGGCCCTTCCGGGTGATGGTGATGCTCGTGGTCATCACTGCGGTGGCCTCGGCTCTGCTCGACAACGTCACCACGGTCCTGCTCGTCGCCCCGGTCACGCTGCTGGTCTGCGAGCGCCTCGCGCTGTCCGCCGCTCCCTTCCTGATCGCCGAGGTGTTCGCCGCCAACATCGGCGGCCTCGCGACCCTCGTCGGCGACCCGCCCAACATCATCATCGCCAGCCGGGCGGGCCTGACCTTCAACGACTTCCTGGTCCACCTCGCCCCGCTGTCGGCCCTCCTGGTCGTGGTGCTCGTCGTCCTGTGCCGCTTCCTGTTCCGCAAGTCGTTCGTCTACGACGAGGCGCGCGCGGAGGAGGTCATGGCGCTGGAGGAGAAGGAGGCCATCAAGGACCCCGTCCTGCTCGTACAGGGCTTGGCGGTGCTGGCGCTGGTCGTGGCCGGTTTCGTCCTCCATCCGGTACTGCACTACGCGCCCAGCGTCGTCGCCCTGCTCGGAGCCGGTCTGCTCATCGCCGTCTCCTCCGCGGAGACCGGCGAGGTACTGGGCGAGGTCGAGTGGCCCACCCTCGCCTTCTTCGCCGGACTGTTCATCATGATCGGCGGTCTGATCGAGACCGGCGTCATCAGCGAGATCTCCAGGTCCCTCGCCGACGCCATCGGTGACGACGAACTCGGCGGCTCCATGCTCCTGTTGGGCGCTTCGGCCGTGCTGTCAGGCGTCGTGGACAACATCCCCTACGTCGCCACCATGGCTCCGATCACCGCCGATCTGGTCCGGAACATGGGAACCTCCGGCGACCATGTCATGTGGTGGGCCCTGGCCGTCGGCGCGGACCTCGGCGGCAACGCCACCGCGATCGGCGCCAGCGCCAACGTCGTCGTACTCGGCATCGCCGAACGCAACCGGCAGCCCATCTCCTTCTGGCAGTTCACCAAGTACGGCCTCGTCGTCACCGCCGTCACCGTGGCACTGTCGGCCGGATACGTGTGGCTGCGCTACTTCGCCGTCGCCTGACCGCGACACCCGGCGTGGTGGCCGGCAGCCCTGCGATCCCGGGACCGCTGAGCTCGCCGCGTAAGTTTCGGGTCAAGGTCCTGGCTTCGGCTCCACCGCTGTACCACTCTGAGCACAGGTACGTGTCCCGCAGACGAGGAGCCCGCCATGCGCGCCCGTGACCTGGCGGTCGGATACCGGACGGTGAGCGTCGACAGTGACGCCCTGGAGGCGGCCCGCCTGATGGCCGAGCACGGGTTGCCCGGTCTGCTGGTGCTGGACGAGCGGGGGGAGCCGAAGGCGATCCTGCCCGCCTCGCAGATGGTCAAGCTGCTGGTGCCCTCCTACGTGGTGGACGACCCGACCCTGGCCGCGGTCGTCGACGAGAAACACGCCGACCGGCTCTGTCAGGCGCTGGCGGGCCGACGTGTCGGTGACTGCCTTTCCGGCGGGGCGGAGCCGCCGCCGATCGCCGACCCCGACGACACCGCGCTGGAGGTGGCCGCGTTGATGGCGCGGGTGCGCAGCCCGCTGGTGGCCGTGGCGGAACGGGTGCGGGTCGGACGCGAGCGGAGGACGACACGCCTGCTGGGCGTCATCACCGCCTCGCACCTCCTGCACGAACTGCTCGGTGTCACGGGCCCCTCGACAACCGGGTGAGCACACGGGAGCGGCGGCGAACGGGATCGCCGCCGCCCCGGTGGCGACCGTCGCACGAACCCCCGTGGCCCGCCCCCGTCCCCTCGTGCCGCGCATCGACGGAACACCGCTCCCCTCCGGGTTCCGGTGCCGGGCACCTGCCGGTGTCCGGCACCGGAACCATCCGCAGTGCTCCCCGCGAGCCATGGTGCACGGCTGAATCCCTTCCCCGCATTGCCGGTTCCCGGCAATGTTCCTTAGGGTCTGCATGCCGAGGGCCGCTGAGAAACCGTCATCGGCGTGGCACGAAGACGGGGGAGAGCATGACGGACCGGCAGGATTCCGAGCACTATCTCGACGGCTACGCGCACATCCTGGCGGACGTCGCGGCCACTGGACGACGACTCACCCGCGACGAGCTCGAATCCCGGCGCGCGCTGGGAGAACAGGCCGCGGAGGCGGGCCGTGGCCTGCGTGAACTGGTCAGCGCCCACCTGACCGCCGCCCGCACGGCCTGGCCGGGCTCAGCCGGCCCGGCCGACCGCGCGCTCGCCGCCGTACAGCAGGCCGTGGACGCTTTCGCGGAAGGCTACGAACGGGCCCAGCGGCTGGCCGTGCGCCAGGAGGAGGCCGCGCGCCGCGAGTTCATCGACGACCTGCTCTACGGCCGCAGCGACCTGGGACGGCTCGCCGAACGCGCCGAACGCTTCGGTCTGCGTCTGTCCCACGCCCACGCGGTCGCCGTCGCCCAGGGAGCTGCCGCCTACGGCGAGGGCGACCCCGTGGCCCGGCAGGTGGAGCGCGCGTTGATAGCCCGTTTCGGCGACCGCAGCATCCTGCTCACCACCAAGGACGGTCGCCTGTTGTGCATCGCCCCCGGCCACCAGGACGACGTTCTCGCCCACTTCGCCAAACAGGCACACGCGGCCACCGACGGCGGCCGGGTCGCGATCGGACGCCCCCAGGCCGGGGCCGGTGGCGTCGTCCAGTCCTACGAAGAAGCGCTCAACACCCTTGAACTCGCCGAGCGCCTCGACCTCGAGGACCCCGTCCTGCGCGCGGCCGACCTGCTCGTCTACCCCGTTCTCACCCGCGACCGCCAGGCCATGGCCGACCTCGTCCTCGACACCCTCGGCCCGCTCACCACGGCCCGCGGCGCGCCGAGCCCCTCCTCGACACGCTCACCGCCTACTTCGACTGCGGCTGCGTCGCCGCCGAGGCCGCCCGACGGCTCACGCTCAGCGTGCGCGCGCTGACCTACCGCCTGGAGCGCATCCACAAACTCACCGGCGCCAACCCCGCCGACCCCGCCCACCGCTACATGCTCCAGACGGCGGTCATCGGCGCCCGGCTGCTGGACTGGCCCGCCCGGGAACTGTGAACGCCGTGGCCACGAGGCCTTCGGAGGGTCGCCGACAAAACCCGTGGAGGCGCGAGGTCGGCTCCGCGTACGTTCGACGGCATGGCTGACGAGGGCTTCACGCATCCACGGCTCGCCGCGATCTACGACCCGCTCGACCCCGATCGCGGTGACCTCGACGCGTACGTCCGCATCGCGGAGGAGCTTCCGGCGCGTCAGGCCCTGGACATCGGCTGTGGGACCGGAGTGTTCGCCCTGCTCCTGGCCGATCGCGGCATCGAGGTCGTCGGGGTCGACCCCGCGAGGGCCTCCCTCGAAGTGGCGCGAGGCAAGCCGGGCAGCGAACGGGTGCGCTGGATCCACGGTGACGCGACCGGACTTCCGCCGCTGCGCGTCGACCTGGCCACCATGACGGCGAACGTCGCCCAGGCCATCGTCGATCCACAGGTGTGGCGGGCGACCCTCCGGGGCGCTTGTCGAGCACTGCGGCCGGGAGGGCTCCTGGTGTTCGAGACCCGGGATCCCGCCCGGAGAGCCTGGGAGGAGTGGGACCGGGAGCGGTCGTACCGCGTGAGCGAGATCCGGGGCGTCGGCGCGGTGGAGAGCTGGGTCGAGGTGATCGAGGCGAGTGGACCCCTGGTGACGTTTCGGTGGACCTACGTCTTCGCGGCGGACGGGCAGGTGCTGACGTCGGACTCGACGTTGCGTTTCCGCGAACGGCACGAGATCGAGGCGGACCTGACCGCCCACGGGTTCGCGGTGGACGACGTGCGTGACGCCCCTGACCGCCCCGGCCGGGAGTTCGTCTTCCTCGCACGGCGGCCGGCGTCCGGGCGGGTGTGAGACCGGGCGCGGGACGGGAGGGCGACGACCCACCGCGGTCCCGACTCGGGTCCCCCAACTCACCGACGCCCGGCCCACTCGTCCGGCCCGGCGTCTCCCGAACGAACTGAGGAGCTTCGATGAACGCAGGTTCTGTGCGCGGTGCGGAGAAGACGGCGGCGGCCACCGGTCCCGGACGGGCGGACGCCGTCGACTTGCTCCCGTTCCCTGTGCCGGACCGCATCCCCACGGCATTCAAGGCGCGCGGCTGACGCGACACCGAGGCGCCCCGGCAGCGGACCCGGCGGGCGGGTGTCTCGTCGGACGACCGGCGTACGTCCGTCATGGGCTCCCCGGCCCCGGCGGCCCGCCGCCGAGTTCCGACCAGGGGTGTCCTGCCCACCGCGGCCGGAAGCGACCCGCTGATACGTGTCCCGAGCTGTGGGTACCCATGGCTCGCCGCGGGCGCTCCCACGCGTCCGCACCGAGCACCAGGGGAGCCTGCCATGGCACGCAAGCAGCCGCGGACCGAGCCGGAACGGGCCACGCGTCTCCAGCAGATCGCCGCCGACGTGTTCGGCTGGGACTCCCTGCTGCCGGAACAGCTCACCGCCATGCAGTGGGTGCTGGAGGGCGAGGACACCCTCGTGGTGATGCCGACCGGGTCCGGAAAGTCCGCCGTCTACCAGGTTCCCGCGCTGATGCTGCCCGGGCCGGTCGTGGTCGTGTCGCCGCTGCTGGCCCTCCAGCGGGACCAGATCGCCGGCCTGCCGGACGGTGACCACGCTCCCCGTGCCGTCGCGGTCAACTCCGACCTCGGTGCGACGGCGACGGAGGAGGCCTGGGACGCGGTGCGCCGGGGTGCGGCCCGGTTCCTGTACCTGTCGCCGGAGCAGCTGGCCAAGGACGAGGTGGTGGAGCGGCTGGCCGGGTTGCGCCCCGCTCTGTTCGTGGTGGACGAGGCACAGTGCGTGTCCTCGTGGGGCCACGACTTCCGCCCCGACTACCTGCGCCTGGAGCAGGCGGTACGCCGAGTGGGCGGGCCACCGGTGCTGGCGCTGACCGCGACCGCCGCCGCACCGGTCCGCAAGGAGATCACCGAGCGGCTCGGCATGCGCCGGCCCCGGCAGATGGTCACCGGCTTCGACCGGCCCAACATCAGGCTGGACGTGCGCCGCTTCCTGGACGACGACGACCGGCGCCGGGCCGTGGTCGAGCGGGCCGCGGGCGAGCCCAAGCCGGGCATCGTCTACGCCGCGACCCGCAAGGACAGCGAGTTCTACGCGGGCGAACTGGCCGCCCTGGGACTGACCGCCGAGGCCTACCACGCGGGACTGCGCGCCTCCGAACGGACGCGGATCCACGACGCCTTCCTGTCCGGCGAGGCCGACGTCGTGGTGGCCACCTCGGCGTTCGGCATGGGCATCGACAAGGAGGACGTACGGTTCGTCCTGCACGCGTCGCTGCCCGGTTCCCTGGACGCCTACTACCAGGAGATCGGCCGCTGCGGCAGGGACGGGAGCCCGGCCCTGGCCGCCCTGCACCACCGGTCCGAGGACACGGGGATGCAGACCTTCTTCGCTGCCCGCGCGCCGGGCCACGACGCCCTGTCGAACGTGGCCGACGCCGTCCACGACCACCGCGGGGACCCCGCCGACCTGGACCGGCTGCGCCAGGACACGGGACTGTCCAGGAACCGGGTGACCGCGGCGGTGAACCTGTTGGAGGAGGCCGGCGCCGTCGCCACCGGAGAGGACGGAGAGGTGCGTCCGGCCCCGGGAGTGTCTCCCGGCCAGGCGGCCGAGCAGGCCGCGGAAGCCGCGCTGGCGCATCGCCGTACCGACCGCACGCGGGTCGAGATGGCCCGGGCGTACGCCGAGACGACCGGCTGCAGACGGCGTTTCCTGCTCGGCTACTTCGGCGAGGACTACGAAGCGCCGTGCGGGAACTGCGACACCTGCGAGGAGGAGCACGCCGGGAGCGAGGACGGCGAGCGGCCCGACCATCCGGCGGCGCACTCCTACCCCGTCGGGACCGAGGTGCGGCACGACCAGTGGGGCGACGGCACGGTCCTGAGCGAGGACAGGGACCGGATCACCGTCCTGTTCGAACAGGCCGGCTACCGGACGCTCGCCCTGGAGGCGGTGTCCGGGCGCGACGACCTGCTCGCGGTGCTGCGCAGACCTGGCGAGAACGGTCGGCCGGCTGACCCGGCGCCGTTTTCGGCGTCCGCCCCAGGGCACCCGGCGCTCAGCGCGACGCTGAGGGGAGCGGACCGACGGGCGTGCCCGGCAGGAGCCGGACAGCGAGGCGGAAACACCACCTCGCACCCGGCGGTGTGCCGGCCACCGGAGGCGCCGCGACCGTGAACCGACGGGACCGAGACAGGTTGATGGCGTCCGAGGTGAGCCGGGCCGGGGCAGCCGTGGCACCGGGCTCCCTCCGGCTGCCGGGCATCGTGCTGGAGGCGGTGACATCGCCGAACTCCTGCTCGCCGCGGCCCTCGTGGCCACCTGGCGTCCCGGACACAGCCGCCTCGGCACCGGCGTCGCGGTGGCCGCGACCGACCGGTGGCAGCGCGGCGACGGCGCCGTGAGGGCGACACCGCCGCCCGGTTCCGCGCGGGTGTGAGGGCGTCGTAAGCGCACCGCTGTCTGGCGTTTTCGCGGGGAAAAGGCGCTTTTCGGCCGACTCGATCCGGGAACCCGGGGCCTGTCCGACCGTACGAGAGACAGGAGCCCGTCGTGGCGGATGAGAGCAACTCCGCGCAGAACCCGGCCACCCAGCAGCCGCGCCCGGACTTCGCTTCGCAGGACCAGCCCCACCCCGGCTGGACCGGACCGATGGACCCGCCGCCCGACCACGGCGAGGAGTCGTACCGCGGCTCCGGCCGGCTGGAGGGCCGTAAGACGGTCATCACCGGCGGGGACTCCGGCATCGGCCGGGCGGTGGCCCTCGCGTACGCCCGTGAAGGTGCGGACGTGCTGTTCACCCACCTCGACGAGGAGCAGGACGAGGCTCGCGAGACGTGCCGTCTGGTGGAGGACGCGGGCCGTAAGGCGGTCGCCGTCTCCTGCGACATCCGCGAGGAGGACAACTGCCGGAACCTGGTCGAACGGGCGGTCGCGGAGTTCGGGCGCATCGACGTCCTGGTCAACAACGCGGCGTACCAGATGTCGCAGCCGGAGGGCATCGAGGCGATCTCGACCGAGCAGTTCGACCGGGTCATGCACACGAACCTGTACGGCATGTTCTGGCTCACGAAGTTCGCCCTGCCGCACATACCGGAGGGCGGCAGCGTCATCAACTCCACGTCGGTGCAGGCGTACAAGCCGAGCCCGCACCTGCTGGACTACGCGATGACGAAGGGCGCGATCGTCACCTTCACCCAAGGGCTGGCGCAGATGGTCGCGGAGCGCGGCATCCGCGTGAACGCGGTCGCGCCGGGCCCGGTGTGGACTCCTCTGATCCCCGCGACGATGCCCGACACGGCGGAGTTCGGCAAGCAGACCCCCTGGGGTCGGCCGGCGCAGCCCGCCGAGCTGGCCCCGGCGTACGTGTTCCTCGCCTCCGCGGACGCGAGCTACGTCACCGCCGAGATCTTCAACGCGACGGGCGGCACCCCGCTGCCCTGACGTCCGCCCCCATGCCCTCGGACGCCCGGCCGGTCGACCCGTGCGCCCGACGGGCCGGTCCCCAGCGTGCTGTGTCGCGTCCACGGCCGGCAGCCGTCCGCCGCGTCCGGCCCCCGCACCTACCGGCCCTCAGTAGCGCGTCGGCGGGGTGTGGGGGCCGCATCGGGTCGCCGCCCGTACCCCGCACGCCTGCGGGCCCACCGGCCGACTGATCGGTGGTGCCGGCCTCGGGTGCCTCGTCGTCCGGCACGTCGAACCGCCCACCGGTTCCTCGGCGTGACGACCTCCCGTGCCTAGCGGCGCCGGCGACAGCGCTCCAGGCGCCGCTTGCCCGACTGCCGGACCGGGGTGGACCGCCGTGTGTCCTCCGCAGTCCTTCGGGCACTCGGCCCGAGAACTGGGACGAAGAAGGAGGAAGCGTGCATCTTTCATTCCTGCAACCGCTCTTCGACCGCGCGGGCCCGTGGGCCACCGTGTACTTCGGCCCCGACCACAGCGACGAGTCGGGTGCCAAGCGCCATGAGCTGTCCGTCCGCGAAGCGTGCCGGACGCTGGAGGAGTCGGGGGCGGACGCCGCGACCACGGAAGCGGTGCGCGACGCCCTCACTCGGATCGTGCCCGCGGAGGACCCGGCGGGCCGCGTGGTCTTCGCCACCGGAGGCGAAGTGGTGCTCAGCCACCGGCTCTCCCGGCGGCCGCGGCGAGAGATCGCCTACTGGGCCCCGCTTCCCCGGCTGACGCCGCTGCTGGAGCTGTCGGATCGGGATCCGGCCTGCCTCGTCGCGTTCGTCGACCGGACCGGCGCCGACTTCCAGCTCCGGACGGCGGCCGGCCCGCAGGACGCGGGGCACGTGGAGGGGCGGCAGTACCCCATTCACCGGACGGCTTCCGCCGACTGGTCCGAGCGGCACTTCCAGGCCAAGGTCGAGAACACCTGGGAGCACAACGCCGGCGAGATCGCGGAGGCGCTGAGCACGGCGTACGAGGAATCCGGAGCCGACCTGGTCGTGCTGGTCGGAGACCCGCGCGAGCGGCCGTCCGTACACGAGAAGCTTCCCGAGGCGGTCCGCGACGTCACGGTGGAGACCGAACACGGAGGCCGCGCCGCCGGGTCGTCCTCCGCCGCCCTGGAAGAGGACATCGAGCGCGCCCGGCAGCAGTACGCACGCCGGCGCCTCGACGAGGCCCTCGACCGCTTCCGCGCGGGGCGTGGAGGCACGGGCACCGACCGGCCCACCGACGCCGTGGAGGGCGTCCCGGCGCTGGTGGAGGCGGCCCGCGAACACCGCATCGACACCCTGCTCGTACGTCCTGACGGACCGGACCTGGGACGGGAGACCTGGGTGGGTGAACGACCCGAGCGGGTGGCCGTGCGCCGCACCGAAGCCGAGACCCTGGGCGAGGGTGATCCGACACCGGTACGTGCGGACGACGCGCTGCTGCGAGCGGCCGCGGCCACGGCCGCCGACGTACTGGTCGTCCCTCCGCCGGATGAGGACGGTCCGGACATCGACATCCCGACGGGCGGCCTCGGAGCGCTGCTGCGCTGGACGTACGAGCCGGCCCCTGCGTAAGGCGGCACGCCGGTAGGCGGCGGGCCGCTCCGGGCCGGGACGCGAAGTCCCCTGGTCGGGAGCGAGCGGGCAGCCGCCGATGTCGTTGATCAACTCCGCGCATGGGTCACGCGGTGTGACGTTGCGAGGCACCCCGCCCACGGGTGCCCTCCGCGGCCTGACCGACAGCGGGAGCACCACACCGACGCCACCGCAAAAGATCGTGGGAGACAGGTTTGGACGGTCCCGGGTGCGGGACTTGCCCATCACCCGGAGGCGCGGTTTCCGAGGAGGTCTGCCGTTCGCGGCGTTCGGAATCGACCCGTCCGCCCGAGATCCCAGGCCGGTCCGCCGCGTGTCCCCCAGGGCCCGGAAGTGACCCGCCCGTGGTCCGCGAGGAAGCCGGCACAGAGAGGACATCGTCATGTCCGAGAAGGAATCCGAAACGTACGTAGCCCAGCACGACGCCCTGCCGTTGCCGGACTACGACCACCTTCCGCTGGGCAGCCTTCAGCACCGCATCCGCACGCTCGACGAGCCGGGGCTGCGCACGCTGATCGCCTACGAGGAGGCACACGGCAACCGGCTCCCCGTCCTGCAGGTGCTCCGGACCAGGCTTCGGGAACTGAGCGAGGGGGCGGAGCCGTCAGGTGGTTCGCCGCTCGCGTCCGCTCCCGAGCACGCGCCGCCGGCCGACACCGGTTCCCCGGTCTCGCCCGCCACGTCGGGCCCGCCCATGAACCCGCCTTCCCACGGCACACCCGAGAACCCGGCCCAGCCACGCTCCGCCGGCTGACCCCCACGGCCCGGTTGTAAGGAACGGGTTCGCGCGCCCGGCGCTCGTGGCGCCGGCGCGGGAGGGCGTCACTTCTCCGCGGGAGCGGTGCCACCGCCCAGCCGGTCGGCCAGACACGCGTGCGCTGCATCGGTGGCCGGAAAACCGGGAGCGACTGTGGGCCGACGACGCCGCGTTCGCCGCGGCCTTCGCGCACGAGGTCCGCCGCTCCTACCCGTTCGCGCCGTTCCTGGGCGGCCGGGCCGTCACGGACCTGTCCTGGCACGGCGAGCGCGTGCCCACCGGCGGCATGGTGCTCCTGGACATCCACGGCCAGAACCACGACGAGAAACTCTGGGGCGATCCGTACGCCTTCCGCCCGCAGCGGTTCCTGGAGTCTCCGGTCGAGCGCGACGAACTGATCCCGCAGGGCGGCGGCGATCCATGAACCGGGCACCGCTGCCCGGGCGAGGGCATCACCATCGGGCTCCTGGAGGCGCTGGCCGTGCGGGTGGCGCGGCTGGAGTACACGGTCCCGGAGCAGGACCTGCGCATCTCGCTGCGGCGCGTCCCGGCGCGGCCGCAGAGCGGCTTCGTCGTCACCGACCTGCGGATTCCGGAGGCCTGAAGGCAGCTCTCGCGGCGTTCCCGCGGCCGAGGTCGCCGCGGGACGCGGCCCCGGCACGGCGCCCGGCATGACAAGCTGTGGTTCCCACTGCCCGATCTCAGGAGGTCACCATGGCTGCCGAGTCTGCCCCGCAGGACAGTCCCGAACCGGCTGACGCCCCAAGCCCTGCCCTGGCACCCGACGAGGACGGCCAGTACGACCTGAAGCGCAAGTTCCGCGAGAGCCTGGCGCGCAAGCGTGGTCAGCAGGCGGACGCCGCCGCCCAAGCCGCGAGCACCGACGCGTCGAAGATCCGCGGCGCGCACGGCCCGGCGTCCAGCCAGCGGTCGTTCCGTCGCAAGAGCGGCGGCTGACACTCACCCCGTCCGCCTGTGCTCGGAACGCGGCAGCAGCCGGCCCGGCCGCCATCCCCCAGGGGTGGCGGCCGGTCTGTGTCGGACGAGAGGACAGGGCCGCCGTGCAGCGGGCGACGGCGATGGGCCGCTTGACCACCCGGCCTTCCCCGCCACCTCGCCGTGTCACACAACGGTGTGAGCTCCGGACCGGTTCGCCGGAACGCCACACCGTTGCCGCGGCGGCGATCAGAACGTCAGGCTCCAGCGGTCGAGATAGCCGGGGTCGACGGTGAAGATGCCGGGGGTGTTGTCCGTGACGCGCAGTTTCCAGGTGCCGTCGGCCGGAAGCGTCGAGGCGTCCACGGTGAACGTGGCGTGGAGCTCGGTGCCGGTGTCCCAGACGAAGTCCTTGACCAGCAGGGCGGTTCCGTCCTCGGCGACGAGCTGGATGACCTGCCCGCCGATGAAGTCGTGGACGAGGTCGACGGTCACCTTCAGGTCGGCGGAGGCGTTGCCCGAGCGGCCGCTGACGGTCAGAGGCGACTCGATGGTGCGCCAGTTGGGGATGTCGTAGCGGTCGGGATTGACGAAGTGGTCGCCGCCGGACGCCAGGACGCTCCAGGTGAAGGGAAGGCTGCGCGTCTCGGCCGCCGAGTTGGTCACGCGCACGGTGACGGCGAAGTCGTCGGCCCGGGTCGGGGTGCCCGAGATACGGCCGGTCGCGGGGTCGATGGTGAGTCCGTCGGGCAGGCCGGTCGCCGCGTAGGCCAGCGCGCCGGGCCGCGTCGAGGTGGCGCTGATGCGCCGGTCGACAGGCTGGCCGACGGCGGCAGCCCTCGTGGAGGGGGCGTCCGCGGCGATGTGACTGACGTAGCGGGGGCCGACGTTGACGGCGGCCCAGGCGTTGCCGACCGCTTCGTAGGCGTCGCTGGTGGTGCCGAACAGGTCGGCCGCGGCCTGCAGGGTGGCGGTCCGTGCGCCGGCGTAGTCGGTGGTGCTGGTCATGTACCGGGTCAGGGCCCGGTACCAGACGTTGGTGGCGTTGTGCAGGCCCAGGCCGGCGACGGGCAGGCCGTCGTAGGTGGGGCTGTCGTAGCCGATGCCGTTGACGGTCCTGCTGCCGCTGCCCTCGGTGAGCAGGTAGAAGAAGTGGTTGGCCACGCCGGAGCTGAAGTGCGGGTCCAGCTTCTTCGTCCCGGTGGTCCAGTAGTCCTGCGAAGTGCCCTTCGCGGAGGCGTCCTTGGACGGCTGGTCCATGTAGCGCAGGGGCTTGCCGGTGCCGCGGACGTCGGCGAGCTCACCGATCTGGTAGTCGGGCGTGTCCGCGGGGCTGTCGGCGAAGAACTCCACGGCGGTGCCCATGATGTCGCTGGTGGCCTCGTTCAGACCACCGGACTCCCCGGTGTAGATCAGGCCCGCGGTGACGGAGGTGACGCCGTGCGTCATCTCGTGTGCGGCGATGTCGAGTTCGGTGAGCGGCCGTTTGTCGTCGAGGCCGTCGCCGTAGGTCATGCAGAAGCAGAGGTCGTCCCAGAACGCGTTGGCGTACCCGCTTCCGTAGTGCACGCGTGACGTCGCGCCGACACCGTCGTCGGCTATCCCGTTGCGGCCGAAGCGGTCGTGGTAGAAGTCCCAGGTCCGCTGCGCCCCGTACGCCGCGTCCACGGCCGCCGTCTGTCGGTCGGCGGGTGTGCCGTCGCCCCACACGTCGTCGGTGTCGGTGAGGAGGGTCCGTGTGCCGCCGGTGACGTCGTAGGTGCGGTGGCCGCCTCGCTGAGGGTCCGCCAACTCGTAGAGCGCGCCGCCGCGTACAGAGGTCACCGGCACGGTTCCGCTGTACTGGCTGTGTCCCTCGCCGGTGCGTATCTCGTCGTAGGAGGTCAGTCGGGCGCCTGTGCCGGCGTCCGTGATCACATGGGTACGGCTCGGTGTGCCGTCCTCGTCCGTGCCCGTGACAACGTTGTCCCACGCGAGTCGTGCTATCCCGGTGGCCGCCCAGACGATCCGCCGCGAGGAGGCGACGGCTCGCGCCTCGGCGGGTGAGCTCTGCTTCCTGGCGGCGCGGAGAGCCGACTTCCCGGCATCCGCCGCGGACACGGCGGCCTTCGTGGTGGCCACGGACAGCGTCGTCGCGGAAGCGCCGGCGAGGCTCTGCTCGCCGTCCCGCTCCGCCACGACGAGGTCGCCGCCTATCACCGGAAGCCCGGCATACGTACGTGCGTAGCGGGTGTGCACCGTGCCGTCGGCGTCCTTGACGACGTCCTTCGCCACCAGCTTCTCCCGGCTGCCGAGCCCGAGTTCGCGCGCGGTGCCGGCGCTGTCCCCGGTGGCCTGCGTGAGCATCCGCCGGCGCTGCGCGCCGGTCAACGGGACCGCCTGGGCACCCGGTCGCGGACGGGCGTCGACGCGCTGCGGGGCGGGCGTGCCCTCGGCGACGGTGCCGGCGGTCGGAGCGGGCCCGGCGTAGGCCGGGACGGGCAGGGCCAGGAACGCGGCGAGGGCGGCCGCGGTCAGGGCCGTGCGTCTGTGACGGGTGGTGGAGTACGAGGGCGAGTGGGGCTTTCGGCCCCACGAGGGAAGGTTCGACACGAGTACATCTCCTCTCGCCGGATGCCACGGGGCAGCCGACGCGGGCAGGGATCACCGCGCCCTGTGCGGGGCGGCGGGCGACGGGTTGGCACGAGAGTGCGGCTCGGTGTGCGGTGATCGTTCCAGGCGGTCCGCCGCGGTGTCACCACTGCGGAGATCGATGTCCGAAATCCGGTCACCGCGACGGGAGTCGACGAGGGCCGGCGCTGAACCGCCACGTGTACGTTTACGCACCTGCAACACCGCGCTAACCTGCAACTTTGTCCGTATCCAGTCGGCGCGTGAGGGTGTGCCGGGACGTCCGGAGGCCCGGCACGAGCCACCCCCCGGAGTCGACCGCGCTATGGCGGTGACGCCGGCAGGTCGACTCCGCCGGGTGTCAGGGCGTCCCGTCCGATTCTTCGAGGTAAATGCCGCAAGACGCCCATGGGGCGCTAAAGTTCAGTCCGCACAGCAAGATGTGCTGTACACGTTTCATGATCGGTCGGGCTGCCCTGGGGGGTTCGGCGCCGGCCGATGTGCTGGGGGGCGACATGCTGGAAATGGTCAAGGGCGCCAATGTGGGACTCGCTTCGCTGAGCGAGGACGTCGGCTCGGTGGTGGTGAGCCTGGCCTGGCGCAGTGGAACGGGCGACGGGGACGCGGATGTATCCGTCCTGCTGCTGGACGCGGACGGCAAGGTGCGCAGCGACGCCGACTTCTTCTTCTACAACAACCCGGCAGCCCCTGACGGAAGCGTGCAGTTGCTGGGGAAGACGCCGACCGCCGACGGCAGCGAGGACCGCATCAGCCTCGATCTGACCGCAATGTCCTCGGGCGTGGAAAGGGTCGTGGTGGCGGCGAGCCGCTACGGGGACGCGCGGTTCGGGGACCTCGACGATCTGCGGATGACGATCGCCGACCGCACGGGTGAGGCACTCCTCGGGTTCTCCATCACCGACGCGGGAGCGGAGAGCGCGGTCGTCTTCGGGGAGCTCTACCGAAGGGACGGGGGATGGAAGCTCCGCGCGGTCGGCCAGGGCTACGAGACGGGACTGGCGGGCCTGGCAACGGACTTCGGTATCGACGTGGACGATGCCCCGGAGGAGTCCCAGGACCCAGTGGAGGAGACGGGGACGTCGCCGTCTGCCACGTCTGTCGAGGCACCGGCCGAGTCCCCGGTGACCGTACCGGCGCAGGCGGCGGCGATCGAGGCCGGTGAGACGACGCGGACCGTCGAGCGGAAGCGGCGTCCCCGGACCGCCAAGAGGAAGGTCACGCTGCCCAGGACGGCCCGTAAGTCCCTTGCCGAGAACGAGGCCTGGCGGCAGGCCCGGCTCTTCCCGGCGTCCTCGCTCAAGAACGACCGTGAACGGGAGATGCGGGCGACCTCCGTCCTTCTCTCGGTGATGGCCCAGGTGCCGGAGTTCGGGCGCAGGCTCACCGCCGCCTTCGGCGCCCCCGCGGGACGGATGGAGACCTTCACCGAGGTGTCCCTGCCTCATGGGGACACACCCAAGCGCCCCGACGGCGTCATCCGGGTCGAGCGGGCCGGCAAGCTGTGGACCGCGCTCGTGGAGACGAAGACCAACGGGAACTCTCTGAGGTCCGAGCAGGTGCAGGACTACGTGGACATCGCCGCCCGGCGCGGCTACGAGGCCGTCATCACGCTGTCCAACGACGTGGAGCTCGAAGGCAGGCCGCTCGTCGATGTCAAGATCGACAAGAGGCGCAAGAACAAGGTGACCCTGTGGCACCTGTCCTGGGCGGAGGTCACGCACCAGGCGCAGATGCTGATTCGCCACGAGGGCGTCGGGAACGCGGCCCATGCCTGGCTCCTGCACGAGCTGCTCCACTATCTCCAGCACGAGAACTCCGGCTGTCACGGCTTCCAGAACATGGGTCCCGCCTGGGTGCCGGCCCGCCGGGGGATCGAGGAAGAGACGCTGTGCCAGGGCGACAAGCGTGCCGTCGAGGTAGTCGAGAGCTGGGAGCGGCTCGTGCGCCAGGTCTGCCTGCGGCTGGGCGGCGAGCTGGGGCAGAAGGTGCTGCCCGTGCAGCGGGCCAAGCGCGGCACCGACCCCCACTCCCGCCGCACCGCGCTCGCCGACAGCTTCTGCGAGGACGGCCGTCTCAACGCCGAGATCCGTATCGAGGGCACGCCGGGCACCATGGCCATCGTGGCCGACCTGCGCACGGGCAAGCTCCGGACGGCGATCGAGGTTCCCGCGCCCGAGGACGGCTATCCCCTCACCTGGGCGAAGCGCCTGATCCGTCAACTCGCCGAGGCGCCCGCCGCGCTGCACATCGAGACCCTCGTCCACGGCCAGAGCGGGGGACCGCGAGGCACACTGGAACACCTGCGCCCCGAGCCGGGGGACCTCCTGCCGAAGGACGGCTCCCAGATCACCGGCTTCCGCCTGTCTCTCCTCAAGAGCATGGGCAGCACGCGAGGCAACGCCGAGTCCGGCTTCATCCGCAGCGTCGACGATGCCGTGGACCGCTTCTACGCCACCGTCGTCGCCCAGGTGGAACCCCGCCAGCCCCGAAGGCCGCAACTCGCCGAGGCCGTTGCCCTCCGCTGACGGACCGAGGCGGTGGCGCGGACCGCCGCCTTACTGCCTGGGCCACGCCTACGGGACCCGGCCGAAGCCGGCCGCCGGGAGATCACCTGCCGGCTTCGGCTCCGGCGCCGTCGGGGAGCAGGGCCAGGAGCTGTCGCCTGTGGCCGGGCAGCTCCACCTCCGCGAGGCCGCTGATCAGGCCTCGCAGTGGCACGGGCTCATCGACCAGGACGCTGTCGTGGGACAGCAGCAGGGTGGGCACCGGTGTGTCGAGTTCCGCCTCGCTCAGCATCGGCCCGCCGAGGGCGCACAAGGCGTCGGCCTGAAGGCGGATGCGGTCCCGCAGCCCCTTGTTGCCGCCGGCGAGCGCGATGACGCGTTCGATGGTCCAGGTGTCGAGCGCGATGCGGTTGTCGTATGTCGTGACTCCTCCCGAGGCCGCGGAGGAGACGGCGGTGATGGTGGCGGCGTTGACGAGGCTGACGTGGGCCAGGATCTGGTCGGCGTTCCACTCGCCGGCGGGCGGGACGGTGGTCGCGTCCGAGTCGGCCACCGTGCCGGCGGCGTCCAGCAGGGCGCGGTAGGCGTCGCGAAGCGGTGTGGTGTCCATCGCGTCTTCCTCTCTGTGGTGGCCGTCGTCTCAGGTGTGCGTGCCGGACATCTCCCAAGGTGCCTGGGGGAGTACCTCGCCGGTCTCGAGCAGTGACTTGAGGTTTGCCAGCACGGCCGGCCAGCCGTTGGAGATCCCCTTGAGCATCGCCTCGTTGGGGAGCTTCTCGTGGGTCACGGTGAGGCGGACGATGTCGTGGTGCGGTTCGACGAGGAAGGTGACGACCGACGGCTCCCTCGGTGATTCCGGGTCGGGGACGTCGTCGAAGGTGATGACCAGGCGCGTGGGAGGCTCGGTCTCGATCACCCGGCCGACGACATCGATGACCCCCGATCCGTCGACGCGCCGGTGCTCCCAGGCCGAGCCCGGCTGCCAGTCCGAGACGTTGGCGTGTCCCCAGTAGCGTGCCGTCAGGTCTGCGTCCGTCAGCGCCCGCCACACCTGCTCCGCGCTCGCGCGGATGTAGGTGACGTAGACGTAGGTCGGGACGGATGCGGTGGTGTCGGTCATGGCGTACTCCTCTGCCTGGTTCCTGATGGCACTGATCGCCTGCAGCCGGGGCCGGTCGAACCCTGAGATCCAGCGCTCCTCGATCTCGTGGATCGGTGCCGGATTGAGGTAGTGCAGCCGCTCGCGTCCCCGCCGTACGACGGTCACGAGGTTGGCCTTCTGGAGGATGTCGAGATGCTGTGTCGCCGACTGGCGCGCCATGTCCAGGCGCTCGCACAGCTCGCGCAGCGTCTGGCCGTTGTGCTCGCGCAGCCGGTCGAGAAGTAGTCGTCGGGTGGGGTCGGCCAGTGCTTTGAAGGCCGAGTCCATCGCTCTCGCTTCGAGGCTCACATCCTCATTATGCAGGTGATTGCCTGCCTAATGTCAATCGCTCATGCCTCAGGGCGCCTGCCGATGGTCGGGGGAGCCGCTCGTCGACGGTTGTGACCAGCGGGTTCGCCTCAGGAGGCCATGGCCTTCGTGACCGGCCTCCACCTGGCGGCCTCCTGGAACCGCGCTCCGACCGATCCGTCCGGTGCGGCACGGCGCCGGACGGCACGGAAGGTGGTGACCGAGATCGGTCGCCGGTCCCGGTGCGCCTACCTCGGTGTGACGGACCGGGGGCCGCAGGCCGTTTCGGCCGCCGGGAAGGTGTTACCCGGTCCTCGTCCTACTCTTCCCACTTCAGGAGGACCACCCATGGCGACAGGTGAAACCGGATTCAGTGACGTCGTGTACGACCTGGTTTCCGTGCAGTACCACTCCCTGAAGGCCGGGCACGACTACGGCCAGTACGTACGCGACGCGGAGAACGCGAACAAGAAGGAGATCGCGGAGTTCTTCCGTACGGTCATGGACCAGGACTCCGAACGGGCGGCGCGCTGCCACGAGTTCCTCGCCGAACTGTCCGGCACCGAGGCCGCCGGTCCGGCTGTCTCCTGACGACGGTCGTCAGGACGGAGCCTGAGCCGCGACGGCGATGACTCCAGGCCGGGGCCCGGCGCATCCGCCGGGCCCCGGCATCGGTCGCGGTCCGGTCACCCGGCTCAGTCGGGGACGCGGAGCGTCCGGGCAGGGCCCCTGGTGTGCCGCGGCGGCAGCCTGGGGGTACCAGTGCTCTCTTCCCGTGCTCCCTCACCGATCGGAAGCGGGCGCCGCGGCACACGCGGCGGGTTTCCTCGCGCGGGGGCCACCAAATGCCGCTGCACGGCAGCCGGGATGGATCATGGAGGGGCCTCTCGGCCACCGTGATCACCTGGCCATGTCCGGTGTAGAGTCCCTCTCTTCGCCGGTTTCACCGCGCGGAGTCCCTCTGGCAGGTCCTACTGTGTCCGCATACGCCGACCCGGATCCCTACGCGATGTGGCAGCGCTCCCTCGTCGAGGCCGACCGCGTCTTCGCGTCGTCCCCCGTCCTCGACAGACCGGTGGGCGGCTGCACCTACTGCACTCCTGAGTCCGAGCTGCGGGTGCTCGGCGGTCCTCCCGACGCCGTACCGGATGATCTCCTCGGACACTTCATGCGTGAGGTCCCCAGCCACTGGGACGCGGACCAGTACCCCCTGCTGTGGCGGCGCCTCATGCCTCGTGCGCTGCGCTACTGGGGGCCGCAGGGCCATGGTGTCGATGCGGCCGCCGAACTGGGTCATCTCGGGGAGCAGGGGGGCGAACTTCGTCGACTGGCCCGCCCCCGAACGCGCCGCCGCCGAGCAGGCGTTCCGGGCGCTGCTGGCCATCGCCCTGGTCGATGGCCGGGAGCCGGTGGAGATGACCGAACTGATCGAGGGAATCGCTCACGCGACGGGCGGTATGGAGCCGTGGCTGGAGTACCTCGCCGGGCTTCCGGGTCCCACCGCGGACGCCGGCCTCGTCCGGCTCGTCTGCGACTGGGCGATCGACCTTCTCTGGGAGGAGCTGCGGTTCTCGTGGTGGTACGACGGTGACCCCCAAGTCATCGCGGACTGGCTGCCCACCCAACGCGCCCGCGTCACCGCCTTCGCCGCGCGGCACCCCCACTGCAAGACCGCGGCGGACGCCCTGATCGCACTCGACCGACTCCAAGCCGGCGATCACAGCGCGTGGTTGTATCCGTACGGCATCGCAAGGCTCCTCGGAGCTGGTCTCATGAGCTGACCGCTGACCGCTGACCGCTGACCGCTGACCGCTGACCGCCGCCCGCCTCCGGACGAACGTGGGGCGTCCATCTCGGGCACCGGCCGATCCGGCACACGGAACCCGTGGCAAGATCCGCCACCATGAGGACGGAACAGACGGATCGGCCCGTCGCCCTGGTCAGCGGGTCCACGTCGGGGATCGGGGAAGCCGTCGTGCGGCGGCTGGCGGCGGACGGCATGCGCGTGATCGTGCACTCGCGAAGCAGCGTGGAGACCGGAGAGGCGCTGGCGGCGGAGCTCGGCGGGGCGTATCTGCGGGCGGATCTCGCGGTGGAGGACGAGGCCCGGGGGCTGGCCGAGGCCGCGGTCGACCGGTACGGGCGGCTGGACGTGCTGGTGAACAACGCGGGCATCAGTTGGCCGATCCCGCACGACGACCTGGCCGCGGCGACGCCGGCGGACTGGCGGCAGCTGCTGGAGGTCAACCTGATCGCGCCGTGGGTACTGTGCACCGCGGCACTTCCCGCGCTGCGCCGAGCCCCCGCCGGCGGCAGCATCGTGAACGTCACCAGCCATGCCGGGGTGCGTCCCAAGGGATCGTCGGTGCCGTACGCGGCGAGCAAGGCCGCGCTGAACCACGTGACCCGGCTGCTCGCGGCCGCTCTCGGGCCCGAGGTGCGGGTCAACGCGGTGGCTCCGGGGCTGGTGGACACGCCGATGACGAAGGACTGGGCACAGGCACACGAGCTGTGGCGGGACCGGGCGCCCATGCACCGCCCGGCTCAACCCGCCGACGTGGCCGACCTGGTGGCGTCGGTGATCGCCAGCACCTATCTCACCGGCGAGGTCATCATGCTCGACGGCGGGCTCAATCTGACGTGAGGGCGCCATTCGCTCCCGACGGGCTTGGCCGTCGGGAGCGTCGCTGTGCCGTTCCCCGTCCCCCTTGAAAGCAGATCAATCCGGAAACCCATCGAAACTTTCGAGATATTCGACTCGGAAAATGATCACGATCGCGAGAGGGGCGGCACTGCTGCGGTTGGCTGGTGCTCTGCATCACCCCTGTGAGCTGCACAGTTATCGCATCCTCCAAGACGAGGGCTCGGCGAAGCTTTCGTAATTCGTGTCGAAACAGTTGACACTTGACGGGGTCAGGTCAACACTGTTCGCCATCGACAGGGCTCACTCACTGTTGATCCGGGTCGTCATCACGACCCGGTCACCGCGGTCGTCGAGCGCGGGGCGACCGGCCGGGCCCGGCCGTGTTCCGCGACGCCGGCTCGCGGTCGCCGCGACGTCATCGCAGTGACAGCTGTCCGGCGACAACCCGCAGGGTCGTGTCACGCTGCCCAGCCCCACGAAGCCTTACGAGGGCGCGCCCACGGGCCTCACGAGGACGAGGAGGAAGCACGCACATGTACGACGCACCCGCACACACGTCGAGCCGCAGACGCGGACGCTTCGAGCTGCTCAGCCGTTTCAGGCTGCTCTTCAGCAGTGCCTGCGCAACAGTGCTGGTCGCTGTGGCCGCGATGACCTTTCCCGGCACCGCCAACGCCGACACGGTCATCACCTCGAACCAGACCGGCACCGACAACGGCTACTTCTACTCCTTCTGGACCGATGGCGGCGGATCGGTCTCCATGAACCTGGGAGCCGGCGGCAAGTACGGCACCTCATGGGGCAACAGCGGCAACTTCGTCGCCGGCAAGGGCTGGAGCACCGGCGGACGCCGGAGTGTGACCTACTCGGGCAGCTTCAACCCGTCGGGCAACGCGTACCTGGCCCTCTACGGATGGTCGACGAATCCGCTCGTGGAGTACTACATCGTCGACAACTGGGGCACCTACCGGCCCACGGGAACGTACAAGGGCACGGTCACCAGCGACGGCGGCACGTACGACATCTACGAGACGACGCGGTACAACGCCCCCTCCATCGAGGGCACCAGGACGTTCAACCAGTACTGGAGTGTCCGGCAGTCGAAGCGGACCGGCGGGACCATCACCACCGGCAACCACTTCGACGCGTGGGCCAGTCACGGAATGAACCTGGGCACCTTCAACTACATGATCCTCGCGACCGAGGGATACCAGAGCAGCGGAAACTCCGACATCACGTTGGGCTCGTCCGACGGTGGCGGTTCCGGTGGTGGCGGGGGGAGTGGTGGTTGCAGCGCGACGTTGTCCGCGGGGCAGCAGTGGAGTGACCGGTACAACCTGAACGTCGCGGTGTCGGGCTCCAGCAACTGGACGGTGACCATGAACGTCCCGTCACCCGAGAAGGTCCTGTCGACCTGGAACGTCAGCGCGAGTTACCCCAGCGCGCAGGTGCTCACCGCCAGGCCCAACGGCAGCGGCAACACCTTCGGCGTCACCCTCCAGGCCAACGGCACCTGGACCTGGCCCACCGTCACCTGCGGCACGAACTGACCGACGTACACCCGAGAGGAGGACTCTTTGCCATGCGCACCCGACCGACTCTGTCGTTACGCTCCCTGACCACGGGACTGGCCGTCGCCGCGACCGCCGTGGCCGGCACCGTCATCTGCGTCGTCGACGCCACCCCGTCGCACGCCGCCACCTGCAACGGGTACGTCGGACTCACCTTCGACGACGGCCCGTCCGCCACCACCTCGAACCTGCTCAACGCGCTCAAGCAGAACGGGCTGCGGGCCACGATGTTCAACCAGGGCCAGTACGCCGCTTCCTCCCCGTCCCAGGTCCGGGCACAGGTCGACGCCGGCATGTGGGTCGGCAACCACAGCTACACCCACCCGCACCTGACCCAGCAGAGCCAGTCCCAGATCGACTCGGAGATCTCCCGGACGCAGCAGGCCATCGCCAACGGGGGCGGCGGCACACCGAAACTGTTCCGCCCGCCGTACGGCGAGACCAACTCGACGGTGAAGTCCGTGGAGGCCAAGTACGGCCTGACCGAGATCATCTGGGACGTCGACTCGCAGGACTGGAACGGCGCCGGTACCGACGCGATCGTGCAGGCCGCCAACCGCCTCACCAACGGCCAGGTCATCCTCATGCACGACTGGCCCGCCAACACACTCGCCGCGATCCCGCGCATCGCGCAGGGGCTGGCCTCCCGCGGCCTGTGCGCCGGGATGATCTCCCCGCAGACCGGCCGCGCCGTGGCCCCGGACGGCGGTTCCGGTGGTGGCGGGGGGAGTGGTGGTTGCAGCGCGACGTTGTCCGCGGGGCAGCAGTGGAGTGACCGGTACAACCTGAACGTCGCGGTGTCAGGCTCCAGCAACTGGACGGTGACGATGAACGTCCCGTCACCCGAGAAGGTCCTGTCGACCTGGAACGTCAGCGCGAGTTACCCCAGCGCGCAGGTGCTCACCGCCAAGCCCAACGGCAGCGGCAACACCTTCGGCGTCACCCTCCAGGCCAACGGCACCTGGACCTGGCCCACCGTCACCTGCGGCACGAACTGACCGACGTACACCCGGCACCGGACGAGTGGCGCGGCGGCCCGGGCGGCCGCGCCACTCAGTTGGGCGTTCACGCCCGTCGGCCGGCCTGCGGTGCGGACATCGGTGCTCTCGCCGGGCACAGACCGCCTGACCGCGCGGCTCCCCACCGCGTCCTGCGTACGGCCCACGCCACTCGCACCCGAGCGCACCCGGTTTGCCGAGCTCGTCCGCGTTTGTCTTCCGCCCTCTCCGGACAGTGGGGGGATCACTCGCCCGTTACCGTGGTCGATACTGGTGATCGCTGGTGTTATCTCGGTTTGCGGGTAGGTGTGGCCCAGCAGCAGGCGCTCAGGAAGAGGGCGGTGTTCATGGACGAGGCTGCCCGGGAACGGGATCAGCTGGATGTGCGGCTGATCCGCGCGTCGGAGGCGTACGAGGGCAGACCGCCCGACGTCGCCCGTGCCCGTGATCTCGCCGGTGAATTCCTGACGCGTGTACAGGCCGAGCAGGGGCTGCCCGTGTCGGAACGGGTGCTGGGCGTCGTACAGCTCGTGGTCAGCGAGCTGGTGACGAACGCGTGCAAGTACGCGCCGGGGCCCAATCTCCTTGATCTCGAGCTGGCCGGGGGCAGTGTCCACATCACGGTCTGGGACAGTGCCCCGGTGCTGCCGGTGGCCCGTGCCGCCGACCCCGGCCGCGTGGGCCAGCACGGCCTGGAGATCGTGATGGCCGTTTGCCAGAGCTTCGAGGTGCACCGGGAACCGGTCGGCAAACGTACGACCGCCTCGGTGATGCTCGCGGACGACCCGGGCGGGGACGTGGCGGGTCACAAACCGCTGGCATGAGCTGGTGGGAGGCGTGAGCGCGTCGGCGAACCCGTCGTCGAAGGCCCCGGCGTCCTGCCGGGCTACCTCAACCGGTAGGTGAGCAGACTGATGGCCACGTACTGGCACACCCACGCGGCGACAGTGAACGCGTGGAAGAGCTCGTGGAAGCCGAACCAGGCCGGAGAGGGGTCTGGACGGCGCAGCCCGTAGACCATGCCGCCGGCCGTGTAGAGGATTCCGCCGGCCAGCGTCAGCACGAACACCGCCACGCCCGCCTGCCGCACCAGCGGACCGAAGGCCGGGGCGAGGGACCAGCCCAGCACGATGTACAGCGCGGTGTAGAGGATCCGCGGCGCGTACGGCCACAGGCAGCGGAAGACGATTCCCACGCCGGCGCCGATCCAGATCTCCCACAGCAGGAGTGTGCGGACCGTCCCGGTCAGGCCCAGCACGACGATCGGTGTGTAGGTTCCGGCGATCAGCAGATACACGTTCGAGTGGTCCGCGCGCCGCAGGGCCTCGTACACGCGCGGCGACCAGGTACCGCGGTGAAAGAGACCACTGGTCGCGAACAGCAGCAGGCCGGACACCGTGTACACCGTCGCGGCGGCTCTGGCCCTGCCCGCGGGCGCCAGCGCGATCAGCGCGATGCCGGCGGCGCACACCAGAGGCGCCATGCCCGCGTGCAGCCAGCCGCGCAGTCGCGGCTTGACCTCTTCGATCAGCTCGGCGACCGACACTTCCCCATCCCTCCGACCGTCCGGGCCTGCCGACGTGCGGGACCCCGTGACCATGATCGACCTGGGCAAAGGTATCAATCCCCAGTGGTGCCAGGCAGGTCCGCCGGTGTCATGGAGGAGCGCTGCGGTGACTTCGGCGGGAGGCATGGAGGGGGGCGTCGTCGGCCGTCATGCCGTCCCCATCGCAGGCAGTGGCTATCGTCACAAATGCCGTTGAACAGGCCTTTTCGTGGCATTCGTCACGTCGTAGGGCGGGCGTCTTGTCTACGTTCGCAGGGTCCGCCCTGTCACAAGGACCGCGAGCCGAGAGTCACGACCCGCGGACCGCGGACCGCCGAACCATGAGCCGCAGAACACGAAGCGCGGATCGCAGACCACGAACCGCGAGCCGCAGACCACGAACCGCCGAGGGCCCTTCATGCCGTACCCCCTGTCGTCCCAGCCGTCCCCGAAGCGTGTGGGAAGCCATGCCCCGGGCGGCAGGCGTGCCGGGTTCCGCGCGGCGCTGCTCGCCGGATCGGTGGCCACGCTCATCGCGACGGGCACGGTCGCCCCCGCGGTCGCGGCTACGGTGTCAGCGCGTCCCGACACCGCGGACTCCGACGCCCCGCGAGTCCAGCCGCAGAGAAAGACACGGGTCACGGCCGCGGTGCTCGACCTGGACTTGCCTGGCCGGGAGCCGCAGGTCTACGGCGACGACGTCCCCTACGACACCGCCAGCATCATCAAGGTCGACATTCTCGCCGCCACGCTGCTCCAGGCGCAGGACGCCGGGCGTCACCTCTCCGAGCAGGAACGTACCCAGGCGGAGGAGATGATCCAGCACAGCGACAACGCGGCGGCGAACGCGCTGTGGCGGCGGATCGGGATGGCTCCCGGTCTGGAAGCGGCCAACAAACGGCTCGGGCTGACCTCGACCACGGGAGGAACCGGCGGCAAGTGGGGGCTCACCCGGACGACGGCGACCGACCAGATCCGCCTGCTGCGCGCCGTGTTCGACACCGGCTGGGCCTCAGATGCCGCTCCGGCCGGTCTGAGTGAGGTCTCCCGGAGCTACATCCGGACGCAGATGGCCCACATCGCCGTCGAACAGGCATGGGGTGTCTCGGCGGCCTCCGACTCCGGCTCGGCGTTGAAGAACGGCTGGCTGCAGCGGACCACCACCGGCCTGTGGGACATCAACAGCGTCGGTCGGATCACGGCCGGCGGGCGGCACTACCTCGTCGCCGTGCTCTCCGACGGCAGTACCTCCATGCAGGGCGGCATAGCGCTGGTCGAGCGCGCGGCCCGGGCAGCGGTCAGCTCGTCGGAATCCGCTCACTGAGACAGCCGCGGGTCCGAGCCGCCCGCCCGGGACTGACTCGGCCCCGGGCAGGCGCTCGTCCCATCGGAAGCGTGAGCGGTGTGTGCGGCGCTGTCACGTGCCAGGAGGTCGCGCAGCGCCTTGGCGATGTCCGTCGGAGCCTCCTCGGCCATGAAGTGACCGCAGGAGACGGTCGAGTGCCGCAGGTCGTCCGCCCAGGCGCCCCACAGGGCGGCGGCCTCGAAGCCGAGTACCGCGCCCCAGTCCTGCTGGAGCACGGCCACCGGCATGGCCAGGCGGTTGCCCGCGGCGCGGTCGGCCTCGTCGTGTTCGACGTCGATGCCCGCCGAGGCGCGGTAGTCGGCGACGATCGACGGAACCGCCTCGCGACAGGCCCGCAGATAGGCGGCGCGGACGTCGGCCGGAACAGCGTCCGGATCGTTCGCCCACACGTCGAGGAAGTGGCCGAAGAACGCGTCCGCCGAAGCAGTGATCATGAGCTCGGGCAGGCCCGGCGGCTGCGCCATCAGATAGAGGTGGAAGCCGACCGCCGCGGGGACCCCGTGCAGTGCCTCCCACATGTCGAGCGTGGGCAGGACGTCCAGACAGGCCAGGTGCGTGATCACGTCCGGGTGGTCGAGTCCGGCCCGGAAGGCCACGAGTGCCCCCCGGTCGTGACCGGCCAGGGCGAACCGGTCGTACCCCAGCTCCTGGGCGAGAGTGACGACGTCCCGGGCCATGGTCCGCTTGGAGTAGGTGTGCGGACCGTCCTCGACGGGCTTGTCGCTGTCGCCGTATCCGCGCAGGTCCGGGCAGATGACGGTGTGGTCGGCCGCGAGGTCGGCCGCCACGTGCCGCCACATCAGGTGGGTCTGCGGAAAGCCGTGCAGGAGGACGACCGGCGTGCCGGTGCCTCCCACGGCCACGTTCAAGGAGACGTCTTCGGACACCGCGACTCGCCGGTAGTCGAATCCGGGGATGGTGGGTTCGGTTTCCACAGGGGGCTCTTTCGTTCGCTGATCGCTGGGTGGGTGAACGGGATGGACGGGGTGGACGGGGGATGGTCGGTCACCGGGCCCGGTGACGTCCGACGTCGTTCAGCATCCGGGGTGCGGATGAGCATCCGATGAGCGCGTGTACGTTGAGGTCACGCCGGGTGCGGGACCGGCCGCGGGACGGGAAGGACGGACGACCGAGGTGCGAGTGGAGTTCGGGGTGCTTGGCCCGGTGACCGCCTGGAACGAGGCCGCGGAGCCGCTGGCCCTGAGGGGACCCCGACACCGCGCGGTGCTCGCCCGGCTCCTCGTCGCCCGCGGACACGTCGTACCCGTCTCCCGCCTGGTCGAAGACCTGTGGGGACCCGAGCCGCCGCTGGACGCCGTGAGCAGTGTCCGTACCTTCGTCGCCGCGCTGCGGCGCGCACTCGAACCGGACCGGACCCCCCGGACGCCGTCCCGGCTTCTGGTCACGGAGGGCCCCGGCTACGCCCTGCGCGCCGACCACGACGCAGTCGACGCCTGGCGATTCGAGACTCTGGTCACGTCATCCACGCCGGCGATGTCGTCCCTCTCATCCTTTTCGGCGGAGCCGGTGCCCGCCGAGGTGGCGGAGAGGCTGAAGACCGCACTGGACCTGTGGCGCGGCCCGGCCTACGCCGACGTCGCCGAGGAACCCTGGGCCAGAGCCGAGCGGACCCGGCTGACGGAACTCCGGCTGACCGCCGCCGAACGGCGGGCCGAGGCGCAGATCTCCCTCGGCGCCGTCGCGGAGGCCGTCGCGGACCTGGACGCCCATGTCGCGGAGCACCCGTGGCGAGAGGACGCCTGGCAGCTGCTCGCGCTGGCGCTGTACCGCTCCGGCCGGCAG
This sequence comes from Streptomyces sp. NBC_00289, assembly GCF_041435115.1. NCBI lineage: Bacteria > Bacillati > Actinomycetota > Actinomycetes > Kitasatosporales > Streptomycetaceae > Streptomyces > Streptomyces sp. NBC_00289. Next base: position 9,289,978 of record NZ_CP108046.1, read on the forward strand.
GTCGACGCCCTCTCCCTCGTCAGACGCGCCCGGCGCATGCTGCGGGAACACCTGGGCCTGGCCCCCGGCCCGCGGCTCGGCCGGATGGAGGAGGACATCCTCCGGCACGCCGAGCACCTCGATCCCGGCCCCCAGGGCTCGGTGGCGCGGGTGTGGGCACAGGCGAGCGCGGCGTACGACACCATGGTGCCGTCCCGGGCGCGGACGCGTCTGGAGTCGACGGCGGGCCTGATGCGCGACCTGGCGGTGACGGGAGGCGGTGGGCTGGAGGCGGCCCGACGCCACCGGGTGGCCGCCGTCGCCGCGGCGGAACAGCTGGGCGACCCGGAGCTGACCGCGCGCGTCATCGGCGCCTACGACGTGCCGGCCATCTGGACCCGCTCCGACGACCCCGCCCAGGCCGAGTGGCTGGTGGCGGCCGCCGAACGGACGCTGCTTCGGCTGCCGTCGGGGGTGCGGGCCGCGGCCCGGGCCGGGCTGCTCGCCACCGTCGCCGTCGAATCCCGCGGCACGCTGCCTGTCGCGGAGACTCCCACGGGCGCGGCGGTACGACCCCTGCGGGCGGCGCGTCAGGCGGAGGCCATCGCGCGGCGCCTCGACGACGCGTCCCTGCTCGTCTTCGCCCTGAACGGCGTGTTCATGCAGACCTTCCGACGCGCCGGTCTGTCCGGCCACCGCGACCGGATCGGCGCCGAGATCGTCTCCCTCGCCGCACGCCACAGCCTGGTCACGTACGAGGTGCTGGGCCACCTGATCCGGATGCAGTCCCGTTGCGCGGTGTCCGACTTCGCCGCGGCCGACCGGCACGCCTCGGCCGCCGACGCCCTGTCGGACCGTCACGAGCTGCCGCTGGTGTCCGTGTTCACCACCTGGTACCGCGCCCTGCGCACCGCCATGACGGCACCCGCGGACACGGCCGAAGCCGCCTACAGAGAGGCCGCCACGTCGTTGACCGGCGCGGGCATGCCCGGCCTCGAATCAGGCCTGCTGCCGCTCGCCCTGCTGTGCCTTTCCGTCAGCCGCGGAGCAACCCCCACCGTGGCATCCGACGCGGACTGGGGCCCGTACGGTCCCTGGGTGCGCCCTCTGCTCCTGGTCTCGGAGGGACGCCGTAAGGAGGCCGCGGAACTGCTGCGCTCCGTTCCCTCGCCACCCCGTGACCTCCTCTACGAGGCACTGTGGTGCCTCCTCGCACAGGCGGCGGTCCAAGCCGGGGAACCCACCTGCATGCGACGCGCGCACACCGCCCTCACCCCGGCCGCGTCCGAACTCGCGGGCGCGGGCAGCGGTTTGCTCACCCTGGGCCCGGTCGCGGGGTATCTGGAGGCGCTGGCCGCGCAGCGGTGAGCAGTCACTTCCGAGGCGGTGCACATGAAAGGTGCGCCCAGCGCGTCACCGACCGCTGAGCCCACGACAGCGCCAACGGCCCGCTCGAAACGCTCCATTCGGACAGGCTGTCGGCCTGTGGTGGTAGGCCGTGCGGTCAGCGGGCGGGGCGCGCTTTTGCTGCCTCTACACGTGTCCGAGCCGGAGCCGGAGCCGGTGTCGGTGTCGGTGTCGGGTCGGTGGACATGGCGCGTCGCAGTTTGGCCTCGTCCGGGCTGGCGGGCGCTGCGGTCAGGATCACGATTTTGAGCTCGGAGTCGCCGTCGGTCAGGACGTCGCAGTCCACCTCCACGCGTCCCACGTCGGGGTGCTCGATCGTCTTGTGGTCCTCGCGGTGCGCGGACACCGTGCCGCTCGCCCACATCCGGGCGAATCGCTGGTTACCGTGGAGCAGGCGGATCAGATCGGCCAGACGTGTGTCGTCGGGGAAGCGGCCGGTGGCGCGGCGCAGATCGGACACGACGGCGAGGTCGGAGTCGTCGCTGTTCTGCGCCAGCACCGGCCACAACGTGACACGGGCGTCGTCGGAGCCGACCGGGAATCTCTCCCGGGCGAAGTTGCGCAGCTCCGGTGGTGAGGTCGAGGGGTCACCGAGCAGCGCCGTCCAACCGGGGTTCCACCAGATCAACTGCCAGTCCGCGGCGAACACGGCGACTGCGACGTCCGCGAGTCGGGCCAGCACGCGGTGAACCCCTGGCGGGATGTGGTCGGGGACAGGGCTGTCCCCCGGAGGGGCCAGCCCGGCCATGCGGTAGAGGTGGTCACGCTCGGTGGTGGTGAGTTGCAGGGCGCGGGCCAGGGAAGCGACCACCTGAGCCGACGGCGTTGTCGCCCGCCCCTGCTCCAGACGCATCACGTAGTCGACCGACACGCCTGCGCGTTCGGCGAGTTCCTCGCGCCGCAGCCCGGTCGCGCGGCGTGTCCGACCTGCCGGCAGCGCCACGCTCGGCGGGGACAGCCGCTCCCGCCAGGCGCGGATCGTCGCGCCCAGTCCAGCACCCGGCATCGTTGTCATGACGTCCATCCTGCCCCAGACCTGTTCCCGCCTGGTACTGCTCTTCCTACGGTCACGGTGTCCCTGGCACAGCACGGGCGGGGCGGGGACGATCAGTGCATGACCACCACGTTCATCACCGGAGCCAACAAAGGGCTCGGTTTCGAAACCGCCCGCCGCCTCATCGAACTCGGTCACACCGTGATCATGGGAGCCCGCGATCCCGAACGCGGCGCCGCGGCCGCCGCCACGCTCGGCGCGCGTTTCGTCCCCATCGATGTCACCGACGACGCGTCCGTCGCCGCCGCGGCCAACAGTGTCGCCGAACACGAAGGCGTGATCGACGTCCTGATCAACAACGCCGGTGTCCACGGTCCGCACGGCGACCCCAGCGACCTGACCGGCGCGGACGCCCTCAGCGTTTTCGACGTCAACCTCTTCGGTGTGGTCCGGACCACGACCGCCTTCCTCCCGCTGCTGCGCCGGTCGCCGGATCCGGTCATCGTCAACGTCAGCAGCGGCACCGGGTCGCTCGCCTTCACCCACGACCCGTCACGGATCGAGTCCTCGGTGGTCGCGCCTCTCTACACCGCGTCGAAGGCCGCCCTCACGATGCTGACCACCCAGTACGCCAAGGGTCTGAAGGACATCCGCGTCAACGCCGCCGACCCCGGGTACACAGCGACCGACCTCAACGGCAACAGCGGCCCTCAGACCGTCACCGAAGGTACCGACGCGATCGTCCGACTCGCGACGGAGCAGCCCGGCGCCGGCACGGGCCGTTTCATCGACCGCAGCGGGCCGATCAGCTGGTCGTGAACGCCGCAACACGACGGACCGCAGGGTCAGTTGTTCGGCTCACGACTGGTTGACGCTCACCGGGCCCACCATCGAACCGCGGGGCGACAGCGCGGCGGCCCTCCCGCCGCGCTGCTGCCTGCCGCCCCGCCCTCGGTGAACGGACGGTGCGAGTGCGGCCCGGCGGGTTCGGCGCAGGCCCGGTCAAGCCCGGGGCCCGTCCCGCCATGGGCTTCCGCGTCGTACCGTAACCCCGTGCCCACTGACACCGCCCCCCGCCCGCAGTCGCTGATGCTGACCTTCCTGGGTGACCAGGTGCTGGGCCGGGGCGTCTGCGTCTACTCCGGCAGCGTCATCGAGGTCTTCGCGCGCGCCGGGGTCGGTGAGCAGGCGACCCGCTCGACACTGACCCGGATGGTCAACCGCGGCCTGCTGCGCCGCCAGCGCGAGGGCCGGCGCATGTACTTCGGGCTCACCGAACGCTCCGAAGTGATCCTGCGCGACGGCGAGCGCCGCATCTGGAAGACGGGCGCGGTCAACCGCGACTGGGACGGCACCTGGTCGCTGCTCGGTTTCTCCCTTCCCGAGTCCTGGCAGCGGCAGCGCCACGACCTGCGCTCCCAGCTCACGTGGGCCGGCTTCGGTCCTCTGTTCAGCGGCCTGTGGGTCGCGCCGGGGGAGGTCGACGTCTCGGGGATCGTCGCCGAACTGGGGCTGTCGGCCCACGTCAAGGTGTTCCGTGCGCGGGCGGACACCGGGATGGACATCGCCGAGATGATCCACGACACCTGGGACCTGGCCGAACTGGCCGACCGCTACAGGGAGTTCGACGCTGTGTGGCGCCCGCTCGCGCACGGCGGGGACACCGGCGGGGAGGACCCGTTGGCGCTGCGTCTGCGGCTGGCCACCGAATGGCTTCGCGTCATCCGCAGCGATCCGCGGCTGCCGTTGCGTCATCTCCCGGCCGACTGGCCCGCCGCCGCGGCGGAGGAGACGTTCCGCGCGCTGCACGCCCGCCTGGAGGCACCGGTGAGGGATGTGGCGCGCCGCGTGATCGAGACGGTCCCGGCCGCGTCCTGACGTCGGCTGCCCAGTCAGCCCCTACAGGTGTGACAGCCCAGTCAGCGCGGTCAGCCCAGACAGCCCCTACGGCTGTGACAGCCCTGGCGGCCCGGCAGCCGAGACAGCCCCGGCCGCTTCGGCCCGCCAGTCGCAGGTAAACGCCGGTACGCCGGTTCGACGGCCCCGCCCCCGTGTTCCCCGGCAGGCACCTTCTTCAGCTGATGTTGTGCACTCCATTGACGGCCGTGAGAAAACGGCCTTACATTCCCTGACGTTCAGTGCACTGAGCATTCCGGTCCAGAGGCCTCCCACCCCCCAGACAGGAGCCCGACCCCATGTCCACCCGCAACCACCGCACCTCCCCGGCCCGCCCCGGCCGCCGTCGCCCCCACACGCTCGCCGCACTCGCCGCGGCCGTCGTCCTCTCCCTGACGACGTCCGCGACCGCGCACGCCGACACCCCCACCCCCGCCACCCAGCGGCTGACCGGCACCCTCACCGACGGCGCCACCTGGATCGCCGACGTCCCGGCGCACTGGAACGGCACGCTCCTGCTGTTCAGCCACGGCTTCGGACCGACCGTCGCCCAGAACGCCCCGTCCGCCGGCGCCCACACCGAACTCCTCGCCGAGGGCTACGCGCTGGCCGGCTCCTCCTACGATCCGAACGGCTCCATGTGGGCCCTGAACAGCGCCGAACGCGACCAGTTCGCCACCCTCGACGCCGTCACCGCGAAGATCGGCCGGCCGAAGAGCACGCTCTCCGTCGGGCAGTCCATGGGCGGACTCGTCAACGCCCGGCTGGCCCGTGACGGAGCCGGGCGCATCGACGGCGCCCTCGGTCTGTGCGGCCTGGTCGCCGGTGCCACCGACCTCGACAACTACCAGCTGGACGCCGAGTACACCCTCGCCCGCCTGCTCCTGCCGGGACAGGACCTCGACCTCGTGCGCTTCGGCTCCGCCGCCGACGCGGCCGCCACCGCCCAGCGGCTGACCGACGCCGTCACCGCGGCCCAGTCCACTCCGGCGGGCCGCGCCAGGATCGCGCTGGCCGCCGCCTTCCTCAACCTGCCCGCCTGGGCCCCCGGCCGGGACCGGCCCGCGCCGGACGACTGGCAGGGGCAGGAGGAACAGCAGTACGCGTGGTTCGCGCAGGGCATCCTGTCGTTCGTCGAGGGCGGTCGGTACGCGATCGAGCAGTCCGCCGGCGGCAACACCTCATGGAACCGGGGCGTCGACTACTCCGCACTGCTCGCCGGCTCCGCGCACGCCCCGCTGGTCCGCGCGCTGTACCGGGCGGCCGGGCTGGACCTGCGCGCCGACCTGCGCACACTCACCGCCGACGCGACGATCACCGCCGATCCCGCCGCGGTCCGTGCCGCCGCGCGCACCTCCTCCGCCGGTCAGAGCCTCGGCGTACCCCTGCTCGACGTGCACACCTTCGCCGACAACCTGGTGCCGGTGGAGCAGGAGAACCGGTTCGCCGACCGGGTGCGCGCGTCCGGCGACGGACCGCTGCTGCGCCAGGCGTACGTCGAGCGACAGGGGCACTGCACCTTCACCACCGCCGAGACGGTCGCCGCCGTGCACGCCGTCGAACACCGCGTCGCCACCGGCCGCTGGGGCGACGCCGCCACGCCCGCCGCCCTGCAGAAGGCCGCCCTCGCGCTCGGTCTCGACGCGGCGGCCTACACCCCCTACCGACCGGCCGAACTGACGGTCGGCCGCGGCCCCCGGCCGTAGGACACCTCTCGCTGAACCTGCCGCCCGCCCGTCCACCAGAGCCGCCGAACTCCACCCACCCACCCCGACCCAGACATCCGAACCCGCCCCACTCCCCGCGACGTTGGGACCGCTCATGTCCAAAACCACCGCAGCCCACTCCCCGGGCCTCCCCGCTCCGATCGCCCGCCTCCCGCTCGGCACGCTCATAGCGGGATGCCTCGCCGTCTGTCTCGCACAGATCGGCCTTGCCATGCCGGCCACCCTCAACGGGCTGTTCCAGGAACACCTGCACCCCGTCGGCTCCCAACTGACCTGGATCTCGGACGCCTTCCTCCTGCCGGTCGCCGTCCTGGAGCTGTCGTTCGGTGTGCTCGGCGACCTCTTCGGGCGCAAGCGGCTCCTCGTCGGGGGCGCGGGGCTGCTGTGCGCGGGCGAGATCGTCGCCGCCGGCAGCTCCGGCGTCCATCAGTTGTGGGTGGGTCAGGCGCTGGCCGGCCTCGGCGCCGCCGCGCTCTTCCCGACCTCGCTCGCCATGATCGCGGCCGGCACGCCCTCCGGCGCCCAGCGGGCCCGCGCCATCGCCGTGTGGGCCTCCAGCCTGTCGGCGGGCGGTTTCCTCGCGCCGCTGCTCGGCGGGATCACGGGGACCTACGGATCGTGGCGCTCGGCCTTCGTCGTGGTCGCCGTACTCGCCGCGGCCAGCGCGCTGGTGAGCCTCCTGCTCGCCACCGACTCCCGCGCGCCGGAGGGACGTTCCCTCGACATCGGCGGCCAGATCACCATCGGTGTCGGCCTGTTCGCGCTGCTGTACGCCGTCATCCAGGGGCCGGCGGACGGCTGGGCGTCGGCCTCCGTGGTCGTGGCGTTCGTGATCGCGGCGGTCTTCCTGGGCCTGTTCGTCGCGGCCGAGAGCCGCGCCCGCTCACCCCTGCTGCGGCTGGACCTGTTCCGCAACCGGTCCTTCGCGATCGCCTCCGTCGTCGCCGTCGTCGGCATGTTCAGCTTCCTCGGGACGGCGTACGCGGCGAGCATCCGGCTCGGCCCGATCCAGCACCAGAGCCCGATGCGTACCGCCTTCGCGTTCCTGCTGCTCAGCGGGATCACGCCGTTCCTGACCCCGTTGACCTCGCGACTCCTGCACCGCGTCCACGCGCGCGTGCTGCTCTCCTCCGGTCTGGGGCTGATCGCGGCGGGCGACTTCCTGGCGGCCACGCTCGCCGTCGACGACATGGCGCTGACCTCGCTGATCGTGCCGCTGGGACTGGTCGGAGCGGGCTTCGCGCTCACGGTGTCGTCGATCACCGCGACCGCGGTCAACGCGGTGCCGGTGCACTTCGCGGGCATGGCCAGCGCGTCGACCAACCTGCTGCGCGACTTCGGGTTCACGCTCGGTCCCGCCGTGATCGGCGCGGTCGCCCTGAGCCAGGCCGCGTCCCAGGTGACCGCCTCCCTCGCGACGTCCTCGCTGGGCGCGGAGGCGAAGGGGGCGGCACACGAGGTGCTCGCGGAGGGCGGCCCGCTGGCCCTGAACTCCGTGCCGCCCGACTCGCCTCCGGGTGCGGCCCGTTCGTTCGCGCTGGACGCTCTCGGCCACGGCTACTCGATCGGCTTCGTGGTGTGCGGCTGCGCCGCCCTGTTCTCGGCCCTGCTGGTGGTCGTCGCCCTGCGCGGCCGTACGGCAGAGGAGCCCGCGCCGGAGAAGGAGGCGGAGGCGGTGCCGGTCACGGGGTGAACCTCGCGGGACGGCCGCAGGAACACCCGTGGTCAGGAGCATACGGACCCTCCCGCCGCCCCCGACGGACCCTCCCGCTGCCCCCGACGGACCCTCCCGCTGCCCCCGACGGACCGTTGGATCGCCCCGATGGACCGTTCCGCCCGAGACGGGGGGTGGAACGGTCCGGAAGGCGCCTGCGGGTGGCTTCGTCCGCCGGCCGGGTGTTCCCCGCGGTGGGGGAGCGACCGTCCACCACACCCAGTCAATTGACAGCGGCACTGGCCACCACGGAAAGTGCTTGCTCAAACGACTGGGGTGGGGACGTGGATCGGCAGCAGTACGTGCGGCAGTGTTCGGATCTGTTCGCGGTGGGCGGGTACGCCGCTGTGAGAGCCACGGCAGAGCGCGGACTCGAGGAGCTCGGGCCGGATCCGACGCTCCTGCGCTGGCTCGGACAGGCGCATGCCGCCGAGGACGAGGACGACCATGACCGTGAGGCGGAGGACGCGTACCGCAAGGGTCTGGCACTCGCGCCGGACGATCTCGGGCTCCTGGTGTGCTGTCTGGAGCTGTGCCTCCGCGCGGACGCCTTCGACTACCCGGCGAGGGCGCGTCGGGCGGTAGGCCTGCGGAAGAGGATCGAGGAGCTGGCGCCGCCCGGGTCGGCCGAGCGCGAGCGCGTCGACAGTGCGACAGGCTGGGCCGGACGGGGTTACTGGGACGAGCTGCAGACCGGCGTACTGCAGGGCCAGGCCCAACAGGCTGCCCTCGCGGACCAGAGTGTGCAGGTCACCGACGCGCTGCGACGAGCCGCACGAGGCGAGTCCGGGGAGGATGCCGGGGAGGACCTCCGGGCCGCCGAACTGGCCGCGGCCGTCGAGCTGTTGCAGGGACCCCGGAACGCGCCGTTGCGCTTTCTTCTCGCCCACCGCGTCGGGGCGTATGTGCTGACGTTCGTCCTGTCGTTGGGCCTGAACAAAGCCCTGGTGCTGAGCGGAGCGCTGGACTTCAGCCTCTGGGGGTGGTTGTTCTGGGTCCCCGTGCTCGCCGCCGAGGCGAAGCTCCGCCAGGCCAGGAGACTGGGGCAGGAACGCGTCGTCGCACGCATACAGGCGCGCCACGACGACCTGGACACCGCTACGTGACCGTCCCACCGGCGCGTCCCCCAAGTGCCGGGCGGCCGGCACCGGACGTCCGTCGCAGCTCCGGATCCGCCGCCTCTGAGGGGGCCGTCCGGTGCGTGTGGAGGGCCGGTTAGAGTGATCCACTCCTGAACCGACTGGGGGGTCTGTGCGTACGAGATCGGCGGTTGTGACCGTGGCGCTGATGGGGTTGGGGCTGAGCGCCACGTTGACGGGATGTTCGGATGTCGCTGCGGACGACGAACCCTCCGCACGGGAGTTGCTGGACCGCGCCAACAAGGCGATGAGCCGGCTCGGTTCGCTGACGGTCGACACGACAACCGCCGGGGCGACAGGGGCCCCCGCAGCCGTCACCAGCCATGTGACGACCGATCTGAAGAGCAGGTGCAGGTCCCGGGTCGACTGGCCCGGCGGGTTGAGCCTCGAGCAGATCCGGATCGGTGACACCGACTATGTACGCCCGAACCGGAAGTACCTCCAGAAGTGGTCGGGTGGCAAGGTGGCCGACTCGGCGGGGAAGAGCTGGATGCGGACTCCGGCCAGTGAGGCGCAGGCGGGGGACGGACTCATCCCGTGCACACGTAAGTTCGCCGGCTTCGGCAAGGCGACGAAGGGCGGGGCGACGCGGATCGACGGCACCCCGGCACGCACGCTGGTGGTGACGACCAAGTCCGACGAAGGAGGGACCTACACCTTCCACGTCGCCACCGAGGGCAAGCCGTACATCCTCAGGGTCGTCTACAAGAACTCCAAGGAACGCACCACCACTTCCTACAGCGCCTTCGACGCGCCCCTGAAGGTGCGGGCGCCGGACCGAGCCGACGTCGTGAACGCGGCCTCCGGCGGCAACTGAGGCCGCGGCGCCGGCCGGGTCGAGCCGCCCGCCACCGCGTCGGGAAGTACGTCGACGGCCGCCCTACCGGACGGCCGGAGGGGGCATGCGTACCACCGCTGTCCCGTGTCGCAGATCCACCGTGGTCCGGTGAGGCGGCGCCCCGTCCTCCTCGTCGTCGCGCAGAACGAGCGCCGACTGCCGCTCCTTGAGCTCGTTCTGCTTGCCCGGTGAGAAGCTCGCATGGAGCTGCTCGAAGCCGGTTGCCGATATCTGGCCCTGCCGGGCGCTGTTGCGCCACGGCAGCAGCCCCGCTCGCCCGAGACGCAGCAGCAGCTGATCGACGAAGGCCACGACGGTCAGCAGGATGACCAGTCCGGGCAGGGTCACGAACACGGCGAATTCCATGTCCTCAGTATCCCGGGTGAGGGATGTACGCCCACGGTGTTGTCCGTGACCGGTGCGACGGCGTGCTCCGAGGTTCAGCTCGTGTAGCAGCTGGTGAGGCCAGGGCGCCACGGGCAGGCGATCCCGGCGAAGCCGCCGTTGTCCACGACGTCGACGCTGAGCGTGTCACCGCCGCGCAGTACCTGCCGGTCCTGGACGAGCCCGTCGACGCCGTCCCGGATCGTCTGGACCAGCCACCTTCCGGAGCCGATGGACAGCGGTACCCCGGCCGTGTGGGCGGCACCGGCGTAGACCCCGCCCAGGAACCAGCGGTTGCCGCTGCGGCGGGCGAGGACGGCCTCCTGCCCGGGCCGGCCGGCGAGCAGTCGGGTGTCGTCCCACGCGGCGGGGACCTGGTCGAAGAAGGTCCGGGCGAGCGGCCGGGCGTCGTACGACTCGGGGGTGCCCGCGAACATCTGGAGGCCCGACTCGTAGGCGACCGCGAGTCCGACCTCGGCCGCGTCGGAGTTGGGGCGCATGCCGACGCGCTGGAAGCCGCCCGGGGTGAAGTCCATGGAGCCGATGACGTTGCGGGTGAACGGCAGTGTGGTGAGGTGGGCGGCGGTGTTGGTCCGCTTCTCCTCGCCGCCGACGCCTTCCAAGGTCATGACCTGCGGCCAGGTGCGCTGGATGCCCTTGGGGATCGTCGAACCGTGGAAGTCGATCATCAGGTGGTGCGCGGCCGTCTCCTTGAGGATGGCGTCGTACCACTGGAGCATGGGCTGCGCCTCGGAGTTCATGAAGTCGATCTTGACGCCCTTGACGCCCCATCGCTCCAGGGTGGGCAGCCACTGGGCGCGTTCCTCAGGGGTGTCGAGGTCGCGCTGGTGGATCCAGACGACGATTCCGACGCCCTTGGCACGCGCGTAGTCGACGAGTTGGGGCATCCAGCTGTTGGTCTGCCAGTCGGGGTCGGTGGTGTCCCACTCGTCGGCCTTGAAGTACCAGCCCGCGTCGACGGCCTCGTAGGGCCAGTGCCGCTCGGCCGCGTAGTCGACGTAGGCCTTCTGCGCCGTGAGGCTCTGCCCGGCCGCGCGGCCGCCGGCCAGCCAGGTCCACAGCACGGTGCCGGGCCGGATCCAGGAGGAGTCGGCGACCTTGGAGGCGGCGGCGAGGTCGTCGGTGAAGGTGGACCGGGTGACGGTGGCGAGGTCGCCGGTGACCATCGCCCGCCACGGGGTGGCGAGGGGGCCGTCGGTCTGGACCCGGTCGTCGGCGAGCTTGATCCGGTAGGTGCCGGTGCCCTGGTCGTGGGTGAGCCGGGCGCCGGAGTAGGCGCCGGTGAGGTCGGACTCGGCGAGCAGGGTGTAGCCGCCGTCGGTCGAGAACAGCGCCTGGTCCGAGTACGCGCCGGTCGGTGCGCTCGCGGCGGTGTACTGGGCGAACTGGCCCTCGTTGTCGACGCGGTAGGTGCCGAGCCACGCGCTCGCGTCCGGCGGCAGGTTGAAGGCGGAGGTCTCGCCGAGGACGGCGCCGTACCCGGCGGGCAGGACGTATCGGTAGGCGACGCCGTCGGCGGAGGCGCGGACCACGAGGTCGAGCCGGGCACCCGCGGCGGTGGCGAACGACAGGCGTGTCTCGTTCATGTGGACGAGGCGGTCCAGTCGTTTGCCGGACTTCGTCCGGTACCGCTCGTCGACCTGTCGGTTCCTGCGGTGCAGGAAGCGCAGCCCCTGGGAGAGGTCGGCCTGCTCGGTGACGATGCCGACGGGCGACGGCTCGATGACCGTACGGCCGCCGCGGGACACCGACAGGCTCAGCGTGCCGGTCGCTCCGTCCAGGGAGACCCGTGCGCGTGGTTCGCGAGCCGCCGCGGCGGCTCGCTCGGGGCCGGCTACGGCCCATGCGTGATCGGGGGAGCCGACGTCCTGGCCGGCGCTCGCGGGTGCGGTCGTGAGGAGTGTGGCCGCCAGTGTGGCGCAGAGCGCGGCGACCGCGGTCCTGATCGGAACCGCCATGAGAACCCTCCCGGGTGATGAGGTGGGGTGTGCGGGTGAGGGGTGCCCGGTCACGGGCGTGCGGGGAAGGTGACGAGGGCCGCGAACCGGGGATGTTCAGGTGGCGCACGGCCGTGTGGGCCCGCCGTCCTGACGGCGTGGCGGTACGGGGGGAGCCGCGGGTGACCGGCCGACGCGGAAGGCGCGACGCCGGGCCCGGTTCGCCACCGGCGAGGGGTGTGGTCGGCACGATGACACAGCCGGGCCGATCGTCGCCGCTGCCGCTGCCGCTGCCGCTGCCGCTGCCGCTGCCGCTGCCGCTGCCGCCGCGTCCGCCGCGTTGCCGAGTGCGGCTCCGCGGGGCACCGGCGGGCGCTTCCCCGGCTGCGAGGTCGTCATCGTCCTCCAGACCTGACGGATCGTCGATACATCGGGTGTATCGACGAACCTAAGCAGGCTTCGTGCACCTGTCAATGACCTTGACCTCCGCATGAACGGGGCGCCAAATGGCATGAATAGGCAGAGAAGCGAGTTTCAGTGCGCGTCAGCAGTCACGACGCGAGGTCGCGCCTCATCCGATGTATTGAGGTTCAGCGGCTGACGGGGTCACCCACGCACGGCAGTACGGCCGCTCACCGAAAACCACTGTGGGCGCCATGGCGGGCACCCCTACCCTGACCTGGTGAGAACTCAGGTGATCGTGTTGAACGGTGGGTCAAGTTCGGGCAAGTCCGGGATCGTCCGGTGTCTGCAGGCGGTGCTGCCGGATCCGTGGCTCGCCTACGGGATCGACTCGCTCGTCGAGGCGATGCCCGCGTCCCTGCAGACGGCGGGCGGAGGCATCGACATCACCGCCGACGGCGTGGTGAACATCGGATCGGTCTTCCGGGAGCTGGAGGCGGCATGGATGGCGGGGATCGCCGCGATGGCCGAGGCGGGCGCCCGGATCGTCGTCGATGACGTCTTCCTCGGCGGAGCGGCGTCCCAGCAGAGGTGGCAGAAGGCTCTCGGCGGACTCGGCGTGCTGTGGGTGGGCGTCAGGTGCGACAGCGAGGTCGCCGCGGGCCGCGAGATCGGCCGCGGCGACCGGCCCCGGGGCATGGCCGCGGCGCAGGCGGAGACGGCCCACCGCGGCGTGGTGTACGACCTGGAGGTGGACACCACGCACACGGAGTCCCTGGAGTGCGCACGGACTGTCGCCGCCCGCGTGACATGACCGTGCGGCGCGGTCGGCCACCGTCCGGGCCGTTGCCACTCACGACCGTGTGGCGGTCCCGCACCCCGCGTCCTCGGCCTCCCGCATGCGCTCGTCCATCGACTCGCTGCGGTCGTACGGGTCGACCTCGGGGCCGTCGCCCGATCCCGAACTCGCCCGCTCCGCACGGAACTCGGGGGTGAGGTAGCCGGTGAAGGTGTCGCAGCCGCCGTTGGTGGTGTCCACCTTGTAGGAGACGAGCGAGAAGGTCCCCGGCTCGATGACCACCTTCGCCGGGTCGTCCCAGCTCATGACCACCTCACGGCGCACGATGGTGCGCGCGACCTCGTCGCTCCCCGATGCGGCGCGAACCGGATAGACGTAGGTGACATCGGTGGCGACCTCGACCGAACCGCGATCACCTTCCTTGTACGTGATCCGTCCTCGCGTTTTGATCACGTCCCCGACGAGCCGCACATCCGCTGTCGAGAACCGGCTGAACAGCAGCAGTGGATCGTCCTCCCGGCTGGGCCTGCTGAACGCCGTCGCCAGGAAGTCCTGGACGTCCTGCTGGTGCGGATTGATCAACGCGATCGCCTTCGACGGCCGCTTTCCACTCAGCACACCGGCATCGAGACTGGACGCGCCGAGGAAGTCCCGGGTCCGATCGAGTGCCTGCGCGACCTGAGCCTTGCTCATCCAGCCGGTCGCCTGTGCCGCGGGCAGGTGGATCCCCGCTGTCCCGTCGCTCCACTGTGCCGCCGGCGAACCCCTGAACGGCTTGTCGAGTGTGGGCAGTTGGGCCGCCGACTTCGTGGCCGGCGGCTGACTCGGACGTTCCGACTCGGCGGCGAGCGGCGTATTCCCACCCTCGTCACCGGCGAACCATCCCACCACCCGTCCCGGGGCCAGCGCGACGACCGCCAATCCGACCGCCACCAGCAGGCCCACCACATACCAGCCCTTGCTGCGGCGCCGGGCCGGCCGGTACGCCCGCCATGCCTCCGGTGGACCGGTTTCCTCCCCCAGCTTCCGCGCCACCATCCGGGCCCGCGCCGAAGGTTCCTCGGGCGCGCCCTGCGTACCGGCCTCGGCCTCACGCAGGAACCGCTCCCACTCGTCGTCCGATATGGACGCCCCGTCCTTGCCCAAGATGCGCTCCCGTCCCTTCTCAGGCATCTGGCCCCTCCCCAGGGCCTGTTGATGTCCGTGCATCATCACACAACCCAGTCGCACAGGAACGAACCGAAGTCCACGCGTGCAGCCCGGGAACGGGGCTGCACGGCGAGCGGGCAGGACGCGGAACCGGGCAACGCCCGGACAGGTGCCCCGTAGCGCCGGCGGTTGTAGCGTCTACCGGGTGCTGACGAACGAGGTGTACCGGGAGTTGGGCGAAAGCGCCTGGTCATGGGTGCTGAACCAGGTGCGCGAGGACAATGGCCCGTGGCTGCCGGAGGTGGTTTCCGAGGGCGACCAGGACACCGGACCGGCGACCGACCGCGACACGTTGTACTCGGGGATCGCGGGCCTCGCTCCGGTGCTGGCGGAGATCGGGCAGTACCGGCAGCTGAGCGAAAGTGAGCGGACGCTGGCGACCGGCATCGTCACCAGGCTGTCGGCCCGGGCGCGGAGCAGAACCGAACCCTCGCTGTACGACGGTCTGGCAGGCGATGCCATGGCGCTGAAGCTGCTCGCCCCGGGCCGGGAATCGATCGCTCTGCGGCGGCTCGCCGAGCTGGCGACGCCCGAAGGCTGGAACACCACGATCGAGTTCGAACCGGGCTCCGACGCTCCTCTCAACGACATCATCATGGGCACCGCCGGCGTCGTGCTGACAGCGCTCTGGGCGGGCGGAGAGTTCGCCGAGGGGATCGCGACGACGGGCAGTGAGGCCCTGCTGCGAGCGGCGGACCGTACGGAGGCCGGCCTGGACTGGGGAATCGCGACGAGCACGCGGTGGAGGGCGCCGAACTACTCGCACGGCACCGCCGGGGTGGCCGCCGCGCTGGCGACGGCGGGTGCGCTGCTGCACCGCGAGGACTTCGTGAGGGCGGCCGTCGAAGGCGCCCGGCACGTGCTGTCCGTGGGCTCCCTGGAGGACGACGGTTTCATCGTCCCGCACACCATTCCGCCGTCGACACGCGAGGTGGAACCGGTGACCTACACCTGGTGCCACGGTCCGGCGGGCACCTCGCACCTGTTCGCGGCCCTGTCGTACGCGGGTGTGGAGGAGGTGGCGGGCCGTGCCGTCGACGAACTTCGGCACCGCTGCCTGACCTCGATCCTCACCTCGGGGGTCCCCCAACGCCTGCGCCCCGGCTTCTGGGACAACGACGGCCGCTGCTGCGGAACGGCGGGCGTGGGCGACGTACTGCTCGACGCGGCGCAGGACCGCTGGGCGAGAGCGACGGCGGAGACCTACCTGCGGGCCGCCCGCACGATGGGTGACGCGTTGGTGGAGCGGGCCGTCACGGACGAGGCGGGCACCCGCTGGCGCTTCGTGGAACACCGCAAGGAGCCACCGCTCCTGCCCCCGGGCACGGCGTGGATGCAGGGCGCGGCGGGCATCGCGGCGTACCTTCTCCGCCTCGCCCGGTTCCTCGAGACCGGTCCGGACGCCTCTGTGGTGGACCGTCCCGACCAGTGGTGGGCCGTGCCCGCACATCTGCGCAGTACGGCCGCTTGAGCCGATCGAGAGGAGTCGCGGGCTTGAGCCCGATCGAGAGGAGTCGCGGGCTCGCGAAGCCTCCTCCGCCCGCGTGCCGACCTCGGGCGCGTGGTGCCGGCGCCGCTGAGACCAGCCGGCCGCCCTCGCGGTCGGCGCGTGATCCGGTCCGGTCGGACGCCCTTGGCGTGGTCGAACCCGTCGCGCCCGTCCGGACGGTCAGTCGGACAGCAACGCCGACAGTTGCGGTGAGTAGGTCGCGTGCAGCACCAGCGCCGCGCTGCCCACGACGGCGGCGTCCGTGCCGAGCGGGGACGCTTCGACCTTGACGACTCTGATGCGCCGGGCCAGCGGTCTGGCGGCCAGTGCGGCGGCGACGACGTCGACGTACCGCGACGCCACGTGCTGGATGCCGTGGCCGCCGAGAATGATGAGGTCCACGTCGATGAAGTTGGCGATGCTGACCGCGACCGAGGCGACATGTTCCGCGGCCTCGTCGATGACCGCGGTCGCGACGGGGTCGCCGGCTCCCGCCGCGAGCTGGATCGCGGCATGGTCGACGGAGGCCGGATCCTGGCGGAACGGTTGCGACAGCACACTGTTGTCGCCCGCTTCGTCGGCGAGCCGGCGGTGCACCTCGGCCACGATCGCGGACGGGTTGACCAGCCCCTCCAGACAGCCCCGGTTGCCGCAGTAGCACTCCGGGCCGTCGGGCAGTACGGAGGAGTGGCCGAATTCTCCCGCGTTGAAGGAACCGCCTCTGTACATCTGGTGGTTGAGGACCAGACCGCCGCCGATGCCGGTACCGAAGAAGAAGTAGGCGAAGTTCGCGACCCCCCGGCCCACCCCGGACCAGCGCTCGCCGACCGCGGCAGCCGTGGCGTCGTTGTCGATGGTCACCGGCAGGCCGGTGGCGTCGCTCAGCATGCTTTGCAGGGGCACCCGTGTCCAGTGTGCGAGTTGCGGGGGAGCGACGATCATGCCGAGCTTCTGATCGATCGGTCCCGGAGTGGCGAGGCCCAGGCCCAGGACGTCGCCGCGCGGCACCTTCGCCTCGTCGAGCACGTCGGCGACCAGTTCGGCCATGGCCGACACGACGTGTGTCGGGTCGATGCCGGGAGGTGTGGGACGGCGCTTGACGACCAGCGGCCGTCCCAGCAGGTCGACAACGGTGCAGGTCAGCTCGACGGGGTCGAGGACGAGCCCCACCGCACTGCCGGCGTCCGCGTTGATGCGCAGGGTGGTGCGGGGTTTGCCGCCGCTGGCCACCCGGCTCGCGCCGTCCTCGCGCACGATCCCCTCGTCGAGGAGCCGGCGCACGATGCCGGAGACCGTCTGGGGGGTGAGCCCGGTCTGCTGGGCGATCTCGACCCGACTGATGCCGTCGGCGAGTTGGATCTGGTCGAGAACCACCGCTCGGTTGTACCGGCCGACCTTGGGGAGGTTTGTTCCTGCTTGCCGCACTCGGGGTCCTCTCTGTTCCAGCTCGACGACGATACCTCCGTAGGGCGTTGACTTAGTAAAACAAATGGATTTAAAGTCCGGTCCCGCAGGCGAAACAGGCCGTACACAGGCACAGAGCAGTGCCATTCGGAGGCAAGTTGATGTCCACGAAATGTCGCATCCCGGAACCCGCGGGCCCATGTGGTCGTCGCGTCGCCACCGGTGTGGGGCTCCGCTCATGACCGGCACTCCGACGCTGCTGGAGATGCGGTCGATCACCAAGACCTTCCCCGGCGTGCGGGCACTCGCCGACGTCAACCTGGTGGTGAAACAGGGGGAAATCCACGCGATCTGCGGCGAGAACGGCGCCGGCAAGTCCACCCTCATGAAGGTGCTGAGCGGCGTGCACCCGCACGGGAGCTACACGGGCGGCATCGTCTACCGGGGCGAGGAGGTCCGGTTCCACGACATCCGGGCCAGCGAGCAGGCCGGCATCGTCATCATCCACCAGGAACTGGCGCTGGTCCCCGAGATGTCGATCACCGAGAACATCTTCCTCGGCAACGAGCCGCGCAGGCGTGGCGCGATCGACTGGAAGCGAGCCCAGCGCCTGGCCCTCGAGCTGATGGAACAGGTCGGACTCCGGGAGGACCCGGACACGCTGATCAAGGACATCGGCGTGGGCAAGCAGCAACTGGTCGAGATCGCCAAGGCGTTCGCCAAGGACGTGAAGCTGCTCATCCTCGACGAGCCGACCGCGGCCCTCAACGAGGCGGACTCCCGGCACCTGCTCGACCTGCTGCGCGGCTTCCGGGAGCGGGGCATCACCTCGATCATCATCTCCCACAAGCTCAACGAGATAGAGGCGGTCGCCGACACCATCACGATCCTGCGCGACGGGCGGACGATCGAGAGCCTCGACGTCAAGGCGGACGGCGTCAACGAGGACCGCATCGTGCGCGGCATGGTCGGCCGCGAACTCAACAGCCGGTTTCCTGATCACACGCCGAACGTCGGTGAGGTGTTCTTCGAGGTCCGCGACTGGACGGTGCGGCACCCCAGTTCCGAGGAACGGCTCGTGTGCAAGGGCTCCTCCTTCACCGTCCGGCGCGGCGAGATCGTCGGCTTCGCCGGTCTCATGGGCGCCGGCCGCACCGAACTCGCGATGAGCCTGTTCGGCCGCTCCTACGGCACCTACCTCTCCGGCCAGGTCTTCAAGGACGGCAAGGAGATCCAGCTCAAGTCGGTGGCCGACGCCATCGGGCACGGCCTCGCCTACGTCAGCGAGGACCGCAAGTCGATCGGCCTCAACCTGCTGGACGACATCAAGACCTCGATGGTCGCAGCCAAGCTGTCGAAGATCGCCCGGCGCCGGGTCGTCGATCCGGTCCGTGAGCACCGGATCGCGGAGGAGTACCGCCAGAGCCTCCGGATCAAGACTCCCAGCGTCGACGAAGGCGTCGTGAAGCTCTCCGGCGGCAACCAGCAGAAGGTCGTCCTGGCGAAGTGGATGTTCACCGACCCCGACCTGCTGATCCTCGACGAGCCGACCCGCGGTATCGACGTGGGAGCCAAGTACGAGATCTACGGGATCATCCAACGGCTGGTCGGCCAGGGCAAGGGCGTCATCGTCATCTCCTCCGAGCTGCCCGAACTCATCGGACTGTGCGACCGCATCTACACGGTCTTCGAAGGTGCCATCACCGGCGAGGTGACGCGCCGCGACGCGAACCCGGAACTCCTCATGAAGCAGATGACCTCCAACACGAAGACACCGACCCCATGAGCCGCATCACAGAGCTGCAGAAGAACCTCTTCGGAGGTACGACGTCCAACGCCCGCCAGTTCGGCATGATCTCCACGCTCGTGGCGATCGTGCTGCTGTTCCAGATCTGGACCGGCGGCCTCACCCTGACCTCCGGCAACCTCATCGCCGTGGTCAGCCAGTACTCCTACATCCTGATCCTGGCCATCGGCATGCTGATGGTGATCGTCGCCGGGCACATCGACCTGTCGGTCGGCTCGGTCGCGGCGTTCACCGGCATCGTGGTCGCCAAGGCGATGCAGGAGTACTCACTCCCATGGCCCCTGGGCATCCTGCTCGGGCTGCTCGTCGGCGCGGCGATCGGCGCCTGGCAGGGCTTCTGGGTCGCCTACGTGGGAGTGCCGGCCTTCATCGTCACCCTGGCCGGCATGCTGTTGTTCCGCGGTGGCAACCAGTACATCGGCAACGCCGACACCGTGCCGGTCCCCACCGGGTTCCGGGACATCGGCGCCGGATTCCTGCCCGAAGTGGGGCCGGAGACCGGCTACAACAACCTGACGCTGCTGCTGGGTCTGGCCGCTTGTCTGGGCGTGGCCTGGCGGGAGTGGCAGGCCCGGCAGACCCGCCGGGAGATGAACGCCGTCGCCGCGCCGCTGTGGGTGACCGGGATACGCCTGGCCGTCATGCTCACCGTCATCATCTTCACGACGCTGCGCTTCGCCGGCGGCCGCGTGGGCACCAGCCTGCCCATCTCCGGCATCATCCTGATCGCCCTGGTGCTCGCGTACTCGTACTACACCCGGAACACCATCGGCGGTCGGCACATCTACGCCGTCGGAGGCAACGCGCGGGCCGCCGAACTGTCCGGCGTGAAGCTCAAGCAGGTCAACTTCCTCGTCATGACGAACATGTCCGTCCTGGCCGCCCTGGCCGGCATGATCTTCGTCGCCCGGTCCGCGGCCTCCGGCCCCCAGGACGGCCTGAGCTGGGAACTGGACGCCATCGCGGCCGTCTTCATCGGTGGCGCGGCGGTCTCCGGCGGCCTCGGGACCATCAGCGGTTCCATCGTCGGCGGTCTCGTCATGGCACTGCTCAACAACGGACTGCAGCTGGAGGGCGTCGGCTCCGACATGGTCCAGATCATCAAGGGCCTGGTCCTCCTCCTCGCCGTCGCCTTCGACGTCTACAGCAAGAAGCAGGGGCGTTTCTCGATCATCGGAACGCTGATGCGCCCGTTCAACCGGGACGAGACGACCGCTCCCGTGGATCCGCCGAACCCCGCCTCCGACTCTCCCAAGGCCCCGGTCGCACGCTGAACGCAGGCCCGTCATCCGACAGCGCCGCATCTTACGGCGCCCAACCCAACCGGTATCACCGCAAGAAGGGCTCATCCACCATGCGCACAAGCATCACCCGAGGAATCGCCGCGGCCGGCGCCGTCGCACTGCTCACCCTGGGCACGGCCTGCTCCAACGAACGCGAGGGCTCCACGGACAGCGGGGACTCCAAGGGCTTCGCGCAGGACTCCCTCGTGGGTGTCGCGCTGCCCGCGAAGACCTCGGAGAACTGGGTGCTGGCCGGCGACCTGTTCAGCAACGGTCTGAAGAAGGCCGGCTTCAAGGCCGACGTGCAGTACGCGGGCGCCTCGACCACCGTCGCGGACCAGCAGGCCCAGATCTCCTCCATGGTCACCAAGGGCGCGAAGGTGATCGTCATCGGCGCGACCGACGCCTCCCAGCTCTCCACGCAGGTGGCGCAGGCCAAGGAGGCCGGCGCGACCGTCATCGCCTACGACCGGCTCATCACCAACACACCCGACATCGACTACTACATCGCCTTCGACAACTTCAAGGTCGGCCAGCTCCAGGGGCAGGCACTGCTCGACGGCATGAAGGCGAAGAAGCCCAAGGGTCCCTGGACGATCGAGCTGTTCTCCGGCTCACCGGACGACAACAACTCGAAGGTCTTCTTCGACGGCGCGATGGACGTCCTGAAGCCGCTCATCGACAAGGGTGACATCGTTGTCGGATCGGGTCAGAAGAACATCAAGCAGACCGCGATCCAGGGGTGGAAGGCCGAGCTCGCCCAGCAGCGCATGGACTCGCTGCTGACCTCGACGTACAACGGTCGCAAGAAGCTCGACGGTGTCCTGTCCCCGAACGACACCCTCGCCCGCGCGGTCATCACCTCGGTCAAGGGCGCGGGCAAGTCGGTCCCCGTCGTCACCGGGCAGGACTCCGAAGTGGAGTCGGTGAAGTCGATCATGGCCGGTGAGCAGTACTCGACCATCAACAAGGACACCCGCAAGCTCGTCGCCGAGACCGTCAACATGGTCAAGTCCATCCAGAAGGGCGACAAGCCGGAGATCAACGACAGCAAGTCGTACAACAACGGCTCCAAGGTCGTCCCGGCCTACCTTCTCCCGCCGGTCATCGTGACCAAGGAGAACGCGGTCGAGGCCTACGCCAACGACCCGAAGCTCGCCCCGCTCACCAAGTAGGCCACCGCTGTCGTCCCGGGTCCGGAACAGGTTCCGGACCCGGGACGGCCGGCACCTTCCCGGACGGGTGAGCGGGTGGGATGTGGCGGGCGTGACCGTGCCCGACCCGGACCCCCTCAACCGACGGGCAACCCCCAGCGAGGCGCGGGCTCGTTCGGGCGTACGGGCGCCACGGTCAGGTCGGGCCGCTCACCCTTGGCCGCGATCAGCGCCGACTCGCCTTTGCGCAGGGTGATCCGAACGGCGCCGTCGCCGGCGTCGGCGTAGCGGAGCGGGCGGCCCCACCGGTCCCGTACGTCGACCGGTCCCGCGATCCCGTGCCGTACGACGCACGGTGCTCCCGCCTCGCTGACCAGTCGCACCCAGCGGGTGAAACCGCCCCGGCGGACCGCGCTCAGCAGGAACGCGCCCTGGGTACGGAAGTCGTGCACGGCCAGGTCGGCCCAGGCGGCGGGCAGCGCGGGGAAGACCCTGATGACGTCGCCCCAGGACTGGCACACCATGTCGTGCAGTGACTGGACCGCGGACAGTGGTGTCTCGATGACCGGCCCCGACTCCTGGTACATGGTGTTGGGCCGGATGAAGCGGGTCATCAGCTCGCCGAGGTACTTCAGCGCGTCCTCGCCCTTGCCGAGCAGCGCCGACATCGAGGCGGCGCCCGTGAAGGTGTAGCCCTGGAGGGCGCCTTCGAAGCCCACCCAGTGCGCCAACGACCTCTCTATCAGGGCGCGTTCGTCAGGGGTACGGCCGGTCACCTCGTACAGCGGGTAGACCGCGAGCATGTGCGAGTAGTGCCGGTGGGACTTGGCGAAGGGAATGTCCGCACCGATCATGAAGCCGTTCGCGTCCGTGGGATACGGCGTCCGCCGTGCGAGCACTTCGCGCCAGCGGGGCGCCAGCGCGTCGTCGATGCCGAGGCGTTGGGCGGCGTCCAGGAGCGTACGGCAGCCCCAGGTCAGAAGCATCAGGTCGTAGTTGCAGTCGCGCGAGTCGCCGCCGTACTCGGGGGAGAACGTGGCGGGCAGGTGCAGTTTGCCGTCCGGGCCCGGCTCCAGGAAGTGCAGGTAGTAGTTGATCGCCTTGCGCAGGAGGGGGAAGAGGACGTCGCGGAGGATCGACTCGTCCATGGTGTGCCGGTAGCTGAGCCAGACGTTGTGCAGTGCCCAGGTCAGGTTGCCGACCTCGGGGGTGGGCGGGTCCTGACCCGGGATGCCGACGCCGTAACCGGTGAGCGGGTCGGCCGCGCCGTTGACCAGGTGGGGATCGGTGGTGCGCGGGATGCCCAGCGAGTCACCCCGGTACGGCGTGGACACCTCGGCGGCGAGGTTGTCCCGGAACTCGCTCAACGCCCGTGTGACGGCGTCCAGTTCCAGGTGGTTGGAGCCGTGGATGAGCCAGTACTCCAGCTGGGCGTTGAGGTTCCACCAGGTGTTGGGCCACGGTGTGGGTTCCAGCCAGGGACCGCTCGTCGCCATCACGGGGGCGTCGCGGCGGGCGGCGGAGGCTGCCTTGTACAGCTGGATCCAGTAGAAGCGCTGCATGCGGGCGTCGGGGACGGACAGGAAACTCTTGCGGTAGTAGGCCTGCCACCACGCCCGGTGCGTCACCGCCAGGGCGGAGTACGGCAGCAGGGCCGTGGCACGGACCGCCTTCAGGGCGCGGGCCAGGGCCGTGGTGCGCGGATGGGAGTGCGCGACGTGCGCGTACAGCGTCCGCGTCCGGCCCCTGGACCGCTCGCGCCACGCCGTGACGTGCTGCCCGTCGGCGAGAAGCGGTTGGACGGCGGCGCTCACCCCGTCGTGGTCCTCGATCACGGCGGGCGGGTTGCCCTGATAGCCGACCGGCAGTGGCTTGAAGGCGGCCCGCGGGCTGATCGCGTCCGCCGGATGGAACACCCAGCGGAAGCCGCGTTCACCCTCGCTCGGCGTGACCTCCACGGCGAGGACCGAGCGGTCGTTGTGGACCAGGGCACGCAGGGTCAGGGTGCCCTTCTCGGTGGTGAGGGTGCCGGTCAGCTCGGCGTCGTGCAGCGACAGGCGCCAGTCGATGCCGGTGATCGCGCCCACCGGCTCCAGGGTGAAGTACCCGATCGGCAGCCGGGCCAGACCGAAGAGGGACCCGAACTCGGGTCGGTGGTCCTGCACTTCGGAGTGCTGGACGTTGAAGCGCACGGCCGTCGACGCGGCACCCGGTTCCGCGTAGATCCCGGAGCCGAGGAAGCCGTTGCCGAGGAACGGGCCCTCGTACCAGGTGGCCGGCATCCGCTGCCAGACCATGTCGGCGTCATCGAGCACGGTCCGCCAGGGATCCGTCTGTGTCGTGGTGGCCCCGGCCTGGTCGGCCGCCCTCGCCCGCGTGGCCGGGCCCGAAGCCAGCAGTGCGCCACCCAGGGCGGATCCGGTGGCGAGCACGGTACGTCTGGACGGGTCGGGCACGAGGGGGAAGGTCACGTTGTCTCCAGGCGGGCTCAGTGATTCATCGGAGCTATCCCGCGTTGCAACATAGAGAGGGGAGTGATGTACGTCAATGCGTCAGGAGAGATCCGACGTATGGAGTCGATGGCCTTCTGGCTTTCCGGCCTTCATCGCTGAACGGAGCGGCAGGGTGCGGATCGGCGCGCCGGGGTGTCAGTCCTCGAGCATCCAGGCGCGGGTGCCGAACGACCCGCACGCCCGCGAGGCCACCACGGCCGCGCCCCGCAGGGCCTCGACGAAGCTCTCCGGCGTCAACTGGTCCTGCGTCGCGAGGCGATGGGCCAGGACCCCGTGCAGGACGTCACCGGCGCCCAGGGTGTCGGCCACGCGGACGGACGGCACGTCCACCGTGCCACTGCCGTCGGGGCCCGCCCACAGGATGGACTGTCCTCCCCGGCTGACCGCCGACCACCTGACCCCGTGCTCGCGCAGGAACCGCAGGGTGTCGGTCGGTGTGCTCGCACCCGGCGGGTGGAAGTCGGCCGAGCAGACGGCCACGTCGATCGACGACAGCAGGTGCCCCGTGCCGTCCTTCCAGCTGCCCCCGTCGAGAAGGGTCGGCCGGCCGGCGGCACGCGCGGCGCGGGCGGCGGCCACGGCCAGTTCGCCGTGGTGGCCGTCGAACTCGGCGATGTCACACGCCGCCACCCGCGCGTCGAGATCGTCGGGCGGCGCGATCCGGTACCCCGACGCATTGGTCGAGGCGACGGCACGGTCCCCGCTGGAGGCGGTCACCAGGATGGAGGACACGACGGGCGGCTCGACCGAGTCGGCGGCCAGATCCGACACGGCCACACCCAGCCGGTTCAGGTCCGCCGCGACCTCCACTCCCAGCGGATGGGAGCCGATCGCGGTGAGCAGTTCGGCCGCGCCGCCCACGTGACGGAAGGCCGCGGCCGCGTTCGCCGCCGGACCGCCTGCGGCGACAACCTGCTGATGAGCCGTCAGTTTCTCGTTGGAGGCCGGCGCGTGGTCCACGAGCTGGATGACGTCCAGCGTGCTCAGGCCGACGAACAGACCTGACGGGCGTCGTCCCCTGATCGGCTTCACTCACCAGCACCTTCGTCCTGCCTCACCATGCGGGCAGTGTACGAACCCCCGGAGCGGCAGGGACGAATTCACCAGACCCGTCGGCGGATTCCGTCGATTCTGTGAAAAGCGAGTGCATTCTGGCGGAGAAGGGATGGTCAAAAGTTGCACATGTACGCTTGTGCGTTTTCGCGGCGACAGCGGATCATTGGCCGGATCCTTTCCCTACCACGAGCACCCAGGAGCTCCCGGTGACCGCTGGCCCGATAGAAACTGCGCCGGTCGACACGCCCGCCGCAGCCCAGGCGGAGCGGCGGAAACTGCGCAAGCACTTCGGCCGCTTCGACATTCTCTTCTTCCTTCTGTGCACCATCGTCGGCGTCGACACCATCGGCACCGTGGCCAGTTCCGGCGCGGAGGCGTTCACCTGGCTCATCGTGCTGGCCGTGGTGTTCTTCGTCCCCTCCGCGCTGCTGACCGCCGAACTCGGGGCAGCCTTCCCCGACGAGGGCGGCCCCTACATCTGGACCAGCCGCGCCTTCGGCCGGCTCGCGGGTGCCGTGAACAACTTCCTGTACTGGATCACCAATCCCGTATGGCTGGGCGGCACGCTCTCCGTCGTCGCCGTCACGGCCTACACCACCTTCTTCAACGAGGGGAAGGACCTGAGCACCCCGGCCTTCTACGCCTTCACCCTCGTGTTCATCTGGGTGGGCGTGCTCGCCGCGATCCTCTCCTTCGACGTCGGCAAATGGATTCCCACCGTCGGCGCCTGGAGCCGTTTCGTCCTCCTCGGCCTGTTCACCCTCACCGTCGTCGTCTACGGCGTCCAGCACGGCCTGCACGGGTTCGGGCTCGGCGACTTCTCCCCGACCTACGCGGGATTCGTCGGTCTGGTGCCCGTCCTGATGTTCAACTACGTCGGTTTCGAGCTGCCCAGCACCGCCGGCGACGAGATGACCGACGCCCAGAAGGACGTGCCCTTCGCCATCTTCCGCAGCGCCGTCCTCGCCGTCCTCCTGTACGCGCTGCCGATCCTCGGCATCCTTCTCGTCCTGCCGGTCGACGCCATCACCGGCCTCGGCGGATTCGTCGACGCGATCCGACAGGTCTTCACGGTGTACGGCGGCCATGTCGCCGCCGACGGCACCGTCACGCTCAGCGGTGCCGGCAGTCTGCTCGGGGACCTCGCCGCGGTCATGTTCATCCTCACGGTGCTGTCCTCCGGCGTCACCTGGGTCATGGGCTCCGACCGCGCGCTCGCCGTCTCCGGCTACGACGGCGCCGCGCCCCGATTCCTCGGCGTCATCTCCAGCCGGTTCGGTACCCCGGTAAGAGTCAACATCCTCAGCGGCCTGGTCTCCACGCTCGTCCTCGTCCTGGCCCACGAACTGACCGGCGGCAGCGCGGCCAAGCTCTTCGGCGCCGTCCTCGGCCTCGCCATCTCCACCACCCTCTTCAGCTACCTGGGCATCTTCCCGGCGCTCGCGGTACTGCGCCGGAAGGCCCCGGACACTCCCCGTCCGTACCGGGCGCCCTTCCCCCGCACGATCAGCGTCGTCCTCACCCTGCTCGTGCTGTTCGCCGGCGTGCAGCTGGTCGCCCCCGGACTCGGCGACCACTGGTTCGGCTCCGGCTACGCCCCGGACGGCTGGAAGCACGGCGAGCGCTGGAAGTACCTGCTGACGGAGACCGTCCCGCTCGCCGGGTTCATGCTCCTCGGCGTCCTCTTCTGGGCCCTGGGCAAGCCGACCCGCACGTCGTCCGCCGCCATCAGGTAGCGGCTGCCGGTGGCGGCCGGGCCCGGCCGGGCCCGGTCCGGTCGTCAGCGGCTCTTGCGTACCCGAGCCGCCGCGCGGGCCTCCGCGGCCTTGCGGGCCTCGGCTGCCTTCCGGGTCTCCTTCGCGGGACGGCCCGGACGGGTTCCCATACCGCGGAAGGGAGCGTTGCCGGCTGTCTTCGGGCCGGTCGGCGGACGCTTCGCCCCGGTGATGGTGGTCAGTTTCTCCTCGCCGGAGCGCACCTGGGTGACCGTCGGGCGGATCCCGGCCTCGGACATCATCCGGTTCACATCACGCCGCTGGTTGGGCGTGACCAGGGTGACCACCCTCCCGGACTCGCCCGCGCGCGCCGTGCGCCCGCCCCGGTGCAGGTAGTCCTTCGCGTCGGCCGGCGGATCGACGTTGACGACGAGGTCCAGCGCGTCGATGTGAATGCCCCGTGCCGCGACGTTGGTCGCCACCAGCACGGTGACCTCACCGTCCCTGAACTGGGCGAGTGTGTGCGTGCGCTGCGGCTGCGACTTCCCACTGTGCAGGGCGGAGGCCCGTACGCCGCTGGCCCGCAGGTGACGGGTGAACTGGTCGACGCCGGCCTTCGTGTCCAGGAACATCAGCACCCGGCCGTCCCGCGCGGCGATCTCGGTCGCGGTCGCGTACTTGTCGGCCTGGTGAATGTTCAGGACGTGGTGTTCCATCGTGGTGACCGAGCCCGCCACCCGGTCGAGCGAGGCGAGCACCGGGTCGTGCAGGTAGTCGCGCACCAACTGGTCGACGTTGCGGTCGAGCGTGGCCGAGAACAGCAGCCGCTGCCCGTCCGGGCGTACCTGGTCCAGGAGCTCGGAGACCTGCGGCAGGAAACCCAGGTCGCACATCTGGTCCGCCTCGTCCAGCACGGTGATCCGCACCTGGTTCAGGTGGCAGTCCCGGCGCGACACCAGGTCGGTCAGCCGCCCCGGCGTCGCGATGACCACCTCGGCCCCGGCCCGCAGCAGCGCCGTCTGCCGGTTGATCGACAGCCCGCCGACCACCGTGGCCAGGCGCACGTTCAGTGCCTGCGCGTACGGCGTCAGCGCGTCGCTCACCTGCTGCGCGAGTTCCCGGGTCGGCACCAGAACCAGTGCGAGTGGCCGCTTCGACTCCGCCCGCAGGCCCGCCGTCCGGACGAGCAGGGCAAGCCCGAAGGCCAGCGTCTTGCCTGAGCCGGTCCGCGCGCGGCCGAGGACATCGCGGCCGGCCAGCGCGTTGGGCAGGGTCGCCGCCTGGATCGGGAAGGGTTCCGTGACGCCGAGGCCGGTCATCGTCCTCGTCACCTCCGGCGGCAGCCCGAGCGCGTCGAAGGACGCCACCGGCGGCAGCCCCGGAGACACCGGCGGCGGAGTCGAGAGTTCGCCCTGCGGCGCTGTCGTCCGCCGGGACGTGCCGATCGGGGAGCGTCCGGAGGCCGACGGCTTCGTGTTCATGGGGAACCTTCCTGATCTGGCGCCCGGAACACACCGGGGTCCGTACCCCTTGGTACGGACCCCGGCGGTGTCGAAGCGTGAGCCCATTTTACCAGCGGGCCGCCGGCCGCCCGCCGGTCCGGCGGCCCGTGCACCGGACAGCGCGCCGGACGCGTGTCGAGGGTGTGCGCGAGCCGACCGCTCCGGGCGGGCGAGCGACCGTACGGAACCCGCTTGTCGGCCCCTGCGACCTCGCACTACCGTGCCGCCGTGGATCTCTTCTCCCGCTCCTGGACGGCGTTGCGCACGGCGGTGGCCGAGCTCCCGGACGAGGCCTTCGCGCAGCCGTCCGGCTGCACCGGCTGGCTCGTGCGGGACCTGGTGTGCCATCTGGTCATCGACGCCCAGGACGTCCTCATCACGCTCGTGACCCCCGCCGACACGGAGCCGACCCGTGACGCCGTGACCTACTGGGACGTCACCGCGTCGCCGCCGACCGGCGACGACCCGCTCGACGCGCTGACCGTCAGGCTGGCCGCCGCGTACGGGGAGCCCCGGCTGCTCAGGTTCCACCTCGACGACGTCGGCTCCGCCGCCGGCCGAGCGGCCGAACTCGCCGACCCCGGTCTGCGGGTCGGCACCCGCGACCAGGTCCTCACCGTGCGCGACTACCTCCGCGCGTACGTCCTGGAGTGGACGCTGCACCACCTCGACCTCATCGCGCACCTCCCGGCCGCGGCGGAACCGCCCGCGGAGGGCCTCGCCGGGTCCCGCGAGCTGCTGGAGGAGATCGCCGGGAGCGGGTTCCCCGCGTCGTTCTCCGACAAGGACGCGCTGCTGGTCGGCACCGGACGCCGCGCCCCGACCGAGGCGGAGAGCGCCGAACTCGGCGGGTTGCTCAGGAAACTCCCGCTCGTCCTCGGATGATCGTGCGGCCGAGCGGGAGCACGTGACAGCGGCTGATCCGTATCCCGGGCGTACGACCGCTGTGCGGGGAGCAGTGTTCCGGGCGGTCGCCGCCGCCCGGAACACTCACGACGGGCGGCTCTACCTGACCAGTTCGGACGGTTCGTCCACCCGTGTCAGCTTCCGCGGGTTGGCCGTCGCGTAGATCCGGGTGACCCGCCCGTACTACCAGGAAGTAGCCGACGTCGAGGCACCAGCTGCAGCCGACCTGAACGGCGACGGCCATGGGCGCGAACGACTTGAGGCTCGCGTCGGCCGCGTCTCACGCTCCCACCCGGCCGCCGAACTCCAGTTTGTCCTGAGCCACTTGGGGGCTGTGCCAGAGCACCTCGCCGTTCTCGGGCACGCCTGCCACCAGTGGTGCCCGGCTGCCGGTGCCGTCAACTGCCGCCGTACGCCGACTCGTTCGACGGCCAGTAGACCTCGGCGAGGGGGAGACCCAGGTCACACGCATCCATGTCACAGGGGAACGGGCTACCTCGTCCCGTGGGTGTAGCCACTGACGACCACGGAGGAGCAGACCATGAACGCGCGACTGAACTTCTTCACCAGCCCGACCGCCGGCAAGGCCCTCAAGTACTTCATGTCGGCGGGCAAGACGCTCAAGGACTCGCCGCTGCCGGCCGCGACGCAGGAGCTCGTGGCGCTGCGCGTCAGCCAGATCAACGGCTGTGCCCTCTGCATCGACATGCACACCAAGGAGGCCGCCGCTGCCGGCGAGACCCCGGTGCGACTGCACCTGGTCGCGGCCTGGCGCGAGGCCACGGTCTTCACCGAGGCCGAGCGTGCCGCGCTGAGGCTGGCGGAGGAGGGGACCCGGATCGCGGACGCGGCCGGTGGGGTCGACGACGAGGTGTGGGCACACGCCGCCAAGCACTACGACGAGGAGCAGCTCACCGCTCTGGTGGTCCTGGTCTCGTTCATGAACATGGCCAACCGGCTGAACATCATCAACCAGCAGCCGGGCGGAGACTACGAACCGGGCCAGTTCCACTGAACCGAACGGCGTCAGCGACTCCGGCACATGTACCGTCCGGTTCAGGGGAAAGGGGATCCGACGTGAGCAAGGTCGAGGACTTCGAGGAGCTGCGGCCGCTGCTGTTCTCGATCGCCTACCGGATTCTGGGCAGTGTGAGTGACGCCGAGGACGCGGTGCAGGAGACGTGGCTGCGCTTCGACGGCTCGGCGACCCGGCCCACGTCGACCAAGTCGTTCCTCTCGGCCGCGGTGACACGGATCTCCATCGATGTGCTGCGTTCGGCGAGGGTGCGGCGGGAGTCGTACGTGGGCCCGTGGCTTCCCGAGCCCCTGCTGAACGATCCGTATGAGGATCCGGCGCGTTCGGTGGAGCTGGCCGACTCGGTGTCGATGGCGGCGCTGCTGTTGCTGGAGCGGCTCAGCCCGCTGGAGCGGGCGGTCTTCCTGCTGCGGGAGGTGTTCGCCTTCGGGTTCGACGAGATCGCCGTAGCGGTGGGACGTTCCGAGACGGCCTGCCGGCAACTGCTCGTACGGGCGCGGCGACACATGCAGACCGGGCAGCCCCGGTTCGCCGCCGACCGTCAGGAGCGGCAGGAACTGGCGGCGCGGTTCTTCGACGCGTTGAGCAACGGGGATGTGGGTGGGCTGCGGGATCTGCTGGCCGCCGACGTTCAGCTGGTCGGGGACGGCGGCGGCAAGGCCCCGCAGCTGGCCAGGGCCCTCACGGGCGCGGAGAACGTGGCCACGGTGCTGGGCACCGTCTTCCCGTGGCTCGCGCGGATCGACGTGACGTTCGAGCCGCGCGAGATGAACGGCCAGCCCGGCGCGGTCTTCCGCGACCGGGACGGCAGGATCCTGCACACCCTGGTCCTCGACGTGCTCGACGGGCGGATTCAGACCATTCGCGCGGTCATCAACCCCGAGAAGCTCGCCCACATCGGGCCGGTCGCCGATGCCTGGGCCGTCGATCGTGAGTGGAGGGCGGCCCGCCGGGACACGAGGTGAACGCGACGTGCGCGATCGAGTCTCGTGGGCGCCCATGACCACGAAGCGTTGTTCCGCTTTCGGAGGACATGCTGCGTGTGCTGGGACCCGACCGCCTCTTCACCCGGACCGCTCAGAGCAATCCCCAGCGCTGGCAGGCGCAGTCGGACGAGGCCGGCCTGCGGATCCACTACTACTGAGGCCGGTTGTCCTCGGCCGTCGCCGGTACGCTCCCGCCGGGGTGGCGCAGGGCGCAGAAAAAGCCGACGCCGAGGGCGACGGCCATGCCGTAGAACACGTACTGGTTGGCTTCGGCGAAGTCCATGCGGATCGCGGACATGGAATCGCGCATCGCCGTCGCGGCCGGGCCGTTCCCGGTGGGGGTCCTGGCGTCCGCGTTGCCGGTGACGGCCTCCGTCACGCTGTGGGCCACGGAGTGCGCGGTGTCCGAGGGCACGCCGCGCTTCTGGAGGGTGTCGACGACGTTGTCGGTCATGGTGTGCGTCAGCATCGTTCCGAAGACGGCCAGGCCGATGCTCGCCGCATAGTTGCGGACGGTCTGGGTGATGCCGGTGACCTCGCCGTAGGAGGCGTCGATCGAGCGGTTCACGGCGTCCGTCGAGGCCGGGGCGAGGATGAAGCCGATGCCCGCACCGGCGAGCGCGGCATAGGGCCACTGGTCGTGCATGGACAGGTCGGTCAGTTTGCCGGCCCACAGCGCGAACCCGATGGCGCCGACCACGCAGCCGATCTTCAGCGCGGGACGGGCACCCTGCTTGTCGAGGATGCGGCCGCCCCACTGGGAGGCGATGGCGAACCCGACGAAGAAGTACAGCAGGTACAGGGCGGCCTGGTTGGGGGAGGCGCTCAGGGAGACCTGGGCGTAGACCGAGGCGAAGAAGAACAGAGGGACGAACGCCAGCATGGCGAAGAAGAGCACCAGCGAGTCGACGGTGAAGGCGCGGTCACGGAACACCGCGAGGTTGATCAGAGGGTGGCGAGTGCGCAGTTCGTAGCGGCAGAAGACGTAGAGAACGGCGATTCCGCCGATGATGCACGCCCAGGTCGCCACGCTGTCCCAGCCCCACACCGATGCCTGCTGGAATCCGAGCACGCTCAGGCCCATGCCGGCGGCGATCAGCAACGCGCCCACGATGTCCAGCCGTTCGTCCCTCCGACGGTCGGAGACGTGGGCGAGCGCGGTGAGGAGCAGTGCCGCGACGGCCACGGGGACGTTGACCCAGAAGATCGCCCGCCAGGTCCATGAGGTCAGCCAGCCGCCGAGCAGCGGTCCCAGGGCGGTGAGGGCGCCGGTGAGGCCGAAGAACAGGGCGAGGGCCCGTCCCCGCCGCTCGACCGGGAACACCGCCACGACCACGGCGAGCGCGGCCGGGAAGAGCAGCGCGGCGCCCAGCCCCTGCGTGGCCCGGAAGACGATCAGCCAGGTCAGCGCGTAGTCCCCGGTGGGTACGCAGCCGCACAGCACCGAGGAGACGACGAAGATCAGGGTGCCGGCCACCACGACGCGGCGCGGTCCCCACAGGTCTGCGACGCGTCCGCCGAGCGCGAAGAACGCGGCCAGGGCGAGCAGGTAGGCGTTGACCACCCACTGCATGCCCGAGGTGGACAGTCCGAGTTCGGAGACGATGTCGGGGGCGGCGATCGACACGATCGTCTGGTCGATGAAGGTCATCGCCACGGCGAACATCATGGCTGCGAGCGCCAAGGGCTGGGAGGCCGCACGTCCGGCACCGAGCGTGCTCTCGTTACGTTTCGTATGCGTTCCGCTCACGCGGTCAGTGTGCCCTCGCACCCGAGGGGACGCATCCGGAAGACGATCAGCCACGGTCCGCGAGATCGCACAGGGAGCCGTGCATGTTTTCGGCCGGAGTGGCCGTCGTGGACCAGGCCGGCGCGGTCCGCGAGGCCGCCCACCGGGCGGGGAGGCACTGCGGGCCGGGGGCCGGTCGGTGGGCCGGTCGTCCGGGCTCGGAGCCCTGCCCTACCCTCCGAGGCCGTGCGGCTCGGCCGCCGGCTCGGGTGGCCGGCCCCACGGCTGTTCGAGGACGGCCCGCAGTTGAGCCACCGTCTCGGTCCCGATCCGCTCTGCGAGCGTGTGTTCCAGTCCGGTGAGGATGTCCTCCGCCAGGGTGTGGGCCCGCCGGCCCGAGGCGGTACGCCGGATGAGCCGCCGGCGCTGGGAGGCGGGGTCCGGCACCTGCTCCAGCAGGCCCGCGGCGACCAGGCTGTGCACGGCCTGGTGCGCGGTCTGCCGGGTGACGGCCATGCGCCGGGCGAGTTCGGAGACGGTGGTCCCGTCGTCGTCGAGGACGGCGAAGAGCTGCAGGTGTGTGGAGGACACCGGCTGGGCCCCCTGTGCCGTCAGTGCGGCGAGCAGGGCGTCGTCGAACCATCGACGGGCTTCGCCCAGCAGTCCTGGCAGCTGGCGTCGGCTGGTGTGCATGTCCTCCCCGGTGGTACGGCGACTCGACCTCGCGGAAGTGTTGCACACCCGCGCCCCTCTATGTCAGGCTACCTGACATTCGCTGGTGTGATCACGATGGAGCGCCCCATGACACTTGAGTTCGCCACCCGGTACCGGCAGTCGTCACACATACCGCCCGAACCGGGCAAGCCCTACTTCATCGAGAAGGACATGGGAGACCGAGCGCACCTGTTCACCGACCTGTTCACGGTCTACGCGGGCGGCGAGCAGACGGAGAACACCTTCAACTTCTTCACCTGTGAGGGCCCCAAGGGCGACACCATTCCGGCTCATGTGCACCCCGACACCTACGAGGTGTTCTTCGTTACGGACGGCGCGGTGCGCCTGTTCGTCGAGGACACCGCCGGTGAGCAGTACGAAAAGCTCCTGGCCGGCGGCGACTTCGGCTTCGTGCCGAAGAACTGCCCGCACGCCTACCGCATCGAACGGCACGGCAGCCGCATCGTGGGCGTGGCGGCGGGCCCCGGCGGCACGTTCGAGCGGTTCTTCGAGAACCTCGGCACCCCGGTCGACACCCTCGGCCCGCCCAGCCGGCCGTACATCCCCGAGCCGCACAAGTTCGCCACCGTCCCCCAGCAGTACGACGTCCGGTTCCTGCCCGGTCACCAGTGGCGCACCCAGTGACCCCGGGCGCCGACCTGCGGGCACTCATCGCCGCCCCGCACCCGGACGAGGCGGCGCTCCCGCCCGCGGCCCCGGTGGGCAACGGGACGCGCCTCTTGCGGGGCGTGCCGTACGCCGACCTGCCCGGCGCACGTCCACTCGAACTCGACCTGTACCTTCCCGACCGCGCCCCGGACACCGGACCCTCGCCCCTGGTGCTGTTCGTCCACGGTGGTGCCTGGCGCCGGGGGCGCCGCGAGGACATGGGCTACCGGATGCGGGACTGGACCCCGGGCCCGCTCGCCCGGATCGCCGCCGCGGGATTCGCCGTCGCGGCCGCCGACTACCGCCTCAGCGGCGAAGCCGTGTTCCCCGCACCGCTGGACGACCTGCGTCACGCCCTCCGCTGGCTCGGCCTGCGCGCCGCCGAACTCGGCATCGACGCCCGCCGCACGGTGGTGTGGGGAGAGTCGGCGGGCGGACACCTCGCGTCACTGCTCGCGCTGTCGCCGGAAGCGTGCCACGTCTCCGGCGCCATCGCCTGGTACGCACCGAGCGACCTCACCCTCGACGGCGACGACCCCACCACACCCCACGCACTTCTGCTCGGAGCCGCACCCGACGCGGTTCCCGACCTGGCCCGCGCGGCAAGCCCGTTGGCGCGGGTGCACGCCGGTGCTCCGTCCTTCCTCCTCGCACACGGCACGCACGACTCGATGGTCGACTGCGACCACAGTCGACGCCTCGCCGCGCGCCTGGAGGCGGTGGGAGCGTCCGTCGAACTGGTGATGGTGCCGGGGGCGGACCATGTGTGGCACCAACTCCCCGACGACCAGGTCGAAAAGGTCTTCACGCACTCCCAGGAGTGGGCCCGACGGCTGGTGAACGAGGGCCGCCGTCAGGACTCGGCAGGAGTGGTCTGAGCCCCCCTGGCCCCCTCGGCGTCACGCGGTGCTCGCGTACAGCTCCTGCAAGGGCTGAGCCGACTCGGCCCCGGAGTGGCCGAACGGAGCGTCGAAGCTCCAGACCAGGAAGAGCAGGAACACCACCAGTGCGCTGAACGCGGTGGCCAGCATCAGTTCGCGGACGGAGCGGCGGATCTGCAGGGCGTAGAGCAGTCCGAGGGTGACCATCCCGCCGGCGATCAGGCCGAACCAGACCACGCCGGGCAGGGTCGTACCGGCGCTGTCGAGGCGTTGGTGGCGCGCGTCGTCGGCGGCGGCGACCTGGTCCAGAAGGGGTTGGTAGGCCTGGGCCTGCAGTTCGTCGGTCGGCGTGTGATGGGCGAGGTCGCTGCGGATGCGGGTGAGCAGTCCCGCGCCGGCGGCGTCGACCTGCTTGTCCTCCTCCATGGCCGGCCACTCGGTGGCGACGGCATGCCGGGCGTAGGCGTCGATGTGCTGCTCGACCCGGGTGTGGAAGGCGGCGGGGTAGACGTCCAGGCGCTGGTCGATCTCGTACAGGGCCTGGGCCTCGCGCTGGACGGTGTCCTCGGCGGCGCCGCGTGCCTCCCAGACGCCGGCGATGGCCAGGCCCAGGACGATGGCGTAGACGACGCCGACCATCATCACCATGTACTCCAGGACGTCGGGAGTCTGTGAGGTGTCCTCGTCGTCGGCCACGCGGCGGTGGCGCATCATGGTGGCGGCGACGACGAAGGCGCAGACCAGTGCGCAGGCCAGGGTGTAGATCAGCCATTCCGGCACAGTGGGACTCCAGGGCGAACGGACGAACGGACTGGTGGGCGAAGGGTCCACGGGACGGATCCCGGGGTGCCCTGACGGCGGGTCAGCCGCCGCCGCGGCGCCGGGAGCCCGGGCGCAGCGCGGCGGCGGCCAGGATGGCCGGAGTGGTGATCACGACGGTGGTCATCGTGGTGGACAGGCCCGCGGGGGCCGGGCGGGCCGAGCGGCCGACGTAACGGAAGCGCGGCACCCACCGGAAGGGGGCGGCCCGTGGTGCGGGGGAGGGGGCCGGGGTATCGGCGAGGACGTCATCGACATGTGCGACGTCATCGGCGTCCGGGCGTGGCTCGGTCGTGGGTGGCGGCCGGCGCTCGGCGGGCGGGGAAGGCGGCGCTTTCGACGGACGTGGCGCCGGTCGATCGCTGACGACGGGGTGTGCCGGAGGGGCCGGGGCGGGCAACGCCCGTTCTCCGTAGGGAGGTTCAGCCGACGGTTGCGCCTTCGGCGCTTCCTGCTGCGCGGGGGTGATCTCGACCCATGTGTCGGCGGCGCACACCACCAGGTGCGCCGTGGTGGGCGTGGTGTCGATGACCACGGCCGTTCCGGCTGTGCCCGGCAGGGGGCAGAGCGCGGCCGCGGCTCCGAGACCGACTGTGATCCACCCGCTCACCGGTGTGGTTCCTCTCCGTTGAAGACGCGCGCGCCTCGGGCCGAGGCGCGGATCAGCAGACGCCGATGCGCTGACCTCGCCGGGCGGTCTCTGCGCCGGGAGTAACGATCATGCTTGTCCGGGGTCACGGCCATGGCTCGCTCTCCCGCGACGTACGGCCTCACGGCGGCCCTTGCCCGGCTCCGGCAGCCCTGCCGCCCCGCCTGTGGGGCGGCCGCGCCGGGCCTCCTGACCGGCGGGGCACGGCACCGCATCGAGCACGCGGGCGTGGTCCGCCCCGACCAGTTGCCCCGGATGGCGGCCCTCGGGGTGACGGCCGTCGTCCAGCCCGACTGCCTGCGCCACTACGGGGACGACTACGCCACGATCATGGGGCAGGAGCGTGCGGACTGGCTCCACCGGGGCCGCGGCTTCCTCGACCACGGCGTACCCCTCGTCGGCAGCTCCGACCGTCCCGTCGCCAGACGGCGCGCCCCTGCGGGCGATCCAGTTCATGGTCGAACGCATGGCGGGGTCCGGCCGCACCATCGGCGGGGACGAGGCGATCGGCGTGCGCGAAGCCCTGCGCGCCTACACCACCGAGGCGGCCCACGCCTGCCACTGGGACTCCGACGCCGGCAGACTCACCCCCGGCAAACGGGCGGACCTGGCCCTGCTCGGCGACGACCCGCACCGGGTGGACGCGTCCGCGATCGGGGACCCTGTCCATGTCTCACCCCGATCCCTCATGCTGCCACCTCTGTGCGGAGGGCTGACAGCCTGACAGCGGGTGTGTAGATTGCGGCCGTCAGGAAACTGCACAAGGTGGCCGCGCGGTCGCGGCGCGGCGGCCGTGTTCTTCCCCGCTCCTTTCCGACCTGGTCACCGAGACGTCGTCGCTGGCCTACCGCCGGCTCGCGGACCCGCTTGTGCATACCTGCTGTTCGTACCGTTCACCGCTGCTGTTCCTAGGAGGAGCTCATGCGAAGGTGCGTTCTCGGGCCCTTGGCGGTGGTCATCGCCGTGGTGGGCGTGGCCGGCTGCGGGTCCTCGGAATC
The DNA here is from genome assembly GCF_041435115.1 of Streptomyces sp. NBC_00289. Lineage (NCBI taxonomy): Bacteria > Bacillati > Actinomycetota > Actinomycetes > Kitasatosporales > Streptomycetaceae > Streptomyces > Streptomyces sp. NBC_00289. The sequence goes on from NZ_CP108046.1 coordinate 9,327,734, forward strand.
CGGCTCGAGCGGTACGTCGTCCTCGGGCGGGAGCGGGACCACGACGGTCAAGGTCGGCGTCATCCCGATCGTCGACGTGGCTCCCCTCTATCTCGGACAGCAAAAGGGGTTCTTCGACCGTCGGGGCATCAAGCTGGAGATGGTGAGCGCCCAGGGCGGTGCGGCGATCATCCCCGGTGTGGTGAGCGGGCAGTTCCAGTTCGGGTTCAGCAACACCACGTCCCTGATGATCGCCCAGAGCAAGGGAGTTCCGGTCAAGTCCGTGGTCAACGGCGCTGCCTCCAACGGCGAGATCGGCGCCGATGTCACGGCCGTGGTGGTCAAGAAGGACAGCCCGATCAAGTCGGCCAAGGACCTCGCCGGGCGCACGGTGGCGGTGAACACCTTGCAGAACATCGGGGACACCACGGTGCGCGAGTCGGTGCGCAGGGCCGGCGGTGACCCGTCCAAGGTCAAGTTCGTCGAGATCGCGTTCGACCAGATGCCGGCTGCCGTGGACGGCGGCCGGGTGGACGCCGCCTGGATGGGGGAACCCGCGCAGACCATCGCCAAGGCACAGGGCGCCCGCGTCGTGGCCTCGCCGTTCGCCGAGACGGACCCCGATCTCACGGTGGCGACGTACTTCACCTCGACACGGCTCACGCAGCAGAACCCGGGCCTGGTGAAGAAGTTCACCGAAGCGATGACCGAGTCACTGCGCTACGCCTCCGATCACCCCGACGAGGCACGCCAGATCCTCACCACCTACACCAAGATCGACGGTGACGTGCTGAAGAACCTCATCCTGCCGAACTGGCCGGCGCGGATCGACATGGCCTCGCTGAAGAAGCTCGCGTCCCTCAGCGAGGGAGACGGACTCTTCGGCGACAAGAAGCCGGATCTGGACGCCCTGTTCTCGTGACCTGCCGGTGGCCGTCGGACACCGCTCACAGGCCCCCGTCGACGTTCAGCCCTGCCGGGCGCGCCCAGGGGGGCCGCCTGACGGCCCGACGGCGGTCAGCCGTGAAGGGTGTTGAGGATGGCGGCGCGACGTCGAGCGGTGTGTTCGGGCACCTCGACAACCTGTCGTACGCGGCTGCGAGGGGCGGCACGATCGGGCTGGCCCGCAGCGCGAAGCTCGCGGGCGAGCCGCACAACATCAAGGTCAACCTGATCGCGCCGGCGGCGATGACCCGGATGGGCGGCGGCCCGGAGGACGAGGACGCGCAGCCCGCGGCAGGACCTTCCTCAGCCACCAGTTCGCACCGGACACGGCCGCCGCGGAGGCTCAGGTTCTGTCGTGAGGATCAGGGCCGGGGCACTGCGCTTCCCGTGAAAGGGGAGGTCGGGCGAGCTGTCCCGGATCGGTTCAGGCTTCTCACACGTGCGGATCAGTGGCTGTGTGGCAGGTGTAACCGCTCGTGATCGGTCCGGGTGACGTCGGTGTAACGGGCATTTCGTACGGTCGGGAGAACCGATCCGACCGACGAAAGAGGACCCCCGGTGCCCACAGAGGACTCCCGGACCGGTGCGGAGCGTGTTCGGACGGTCTGCTCGTACTGCGGTGTCGGCTGCGGAATGGTTCTCGACATCGCGACCGGCCCCGACGGTCGCCGCAAGGTCCTGAAGGCATCGGGCGACAAGACGCACCCCGCCAACCTCGGCCGGCTCTGCACCAAGGGCTCCACCACCGCCGACATGCTGGCGGCCCCCGGACGACTGGCCTCGGCGCTGGAGCGCGCCGAACGTGGCGCCGAGCCCGTACCCGTCGCCGTGGACGAGGCGATCACCTCCACGGCGCGGCGGCTGAGGAGGATCGTCGACGAACACGGCCCTGACGCGGTCGCGTTCTACGTGTCGGGGCAGATGAGTCTGGAGGCGCAGTACCTCGCCAACAAACTCGCGAAGGGATTCGTGCGCACCAACCAGATCGAGTCCAACTCGCGTCTGTGCATGGCCGGCGCGGGCAGCGGCTACAAGCTCTCCCTCGGTGCCGACGGGCCGCCCGGCTCCTACCAGGACTTCGAGTACGCCGACGTCTTCCTCGTCATCGGTTCGAACATGGCCGACTGCCACCCCGTCCTCTTCCTGCGGCTGATGGAGCGCGTGAAGGCCGGCGCGAAACTGATCGTCGTCGATCCGCGGCGCAGCGCCACCGCCGACAAGGCCGACCTCTTCCTGCAGATCAGGCCCGGGACCGACCTCGCGTTGCTCAACGGCCTGCTGTACCTGCTCCAGGAGAACGGACACCTCGACGCGGACTTCATCGAGGCCCGCACCGAGGGCTGGGACACGATGCCGGCCTTCCTCGCGGACTACCCGCCCGCCACCGTCTCGGAGATCACCGGCATCCCCGAGCAGGACATCCGGCGGGCCGCGCGGTGGATCGGCGAGGCGGGGGAGTGGACGAGCTGCTGGACCATGGGGCTCAACCAGTCCACCCACGGGACCTGGAACACCAACGCCCTGATCAACCTGCATCTGGCGACCGGAGCGATATGCCGAACCGGAAGCGGTCCGTTCTCGCTCACCGGACAGCCCAACGCGATGGGTGGCCGCGAGATGGGGTACATGGGCCCGGGCCTGCCCGGACAGCGGTCGGTGCTGGTGGACGAGGACCGTGCCTTCGTCGAGGACCTGTGGGACCTGGAGCCCGGAACCGTGCGAGCCGACGGTTCCGGCCGGGGGACCGTCGACATGTTCCGGCGGATGTCCGCGGGTGAGATCAAGGCCTGCTGGATCATCTGCACCAACCCCGTCGCCTCGGTCGCCAACCGCAGGACCGTCATCGAGGGCCTCGAGGCCGCTGAACTGGTCATCACCCAGGACGTGTTCGCCGACACCGAGACCAACGCCTACGCCGATGTCGTCCTGCCCGGCGCGCTGTGGAGCGAGTCCGAGGGCGTCATGGTCAACAGCGAACGCAACCTCACCCTCGCCCGGCCGGCGGTCGACCCGCCCGGCGAGGCGATGGCGGACTGGCGGATCATCGCGCGCATCGCCCGCGCGATGGGGTACGAGGAGGCGTTCTCCTACGACAGCGCCGAGGACGTCTTCGAGGAGATCAAGGGCGCCTGGAACCCGAAGACCGGATACGACCTGCGGGGCGTGACCTACGAGCGGCTGCGCGCCACCCCTGTCCAGTGGCCGGCCGCCGACGCCGAGGGACCGGACCGCAACCCCATCCGGTACGTGAGCCGGGGCGACGGTCCGGTGTTCCCGACGGCGAGCGGCCGGGGCGTGTTCTTCGGCCGCCCGCACGTTCCCGCGGCGGAGATGCCCGACGACGACTATCCGTTCGTCCTCAACACCGGACGCCTGCAACACCAGTGGCACACCCTCACCAAGACCGGGCGGGTCGCCAAGCTCAACAAGCTCAACCCCGCGCCCTTCGTCGAGCTGCATCCCGAGGACGCCGACCGCCTGGGCATCGCCGAGGGAGACTCCGTGGAGGTCGCGTCCCGGCGCGGGCGAGCCGTGCTGCCGGCCGTGGTGACGGACCGGGTACGGCCGGGGTGCTGCTTCGCACCCTTCCACTGGAACGACCTGTTCGGTGAGTACCTGAGCATCAACGCGGTGACCAGTGACGCCGTCGACCCGATCTCCTTCCAGCCCGAGTTCAAGATGTGCGCGGTGACCCTGGCCAAGGTCAGCACACCGGTGACGGTCGCCTCACTGCCGGTCACGGCTCCTGCCGTGGAGACCCGGTCGGCTGCGGAAACCACCGTCACGTCCGGTGCCACCGCGTTCGGCGTGCCCGCGTTCGGCGTGCCCACGTCCGGCGCGGCGGCCGTGTTCGGGCTGCGGAGCACGCCACCGCCCGTACTGGCCGAGCACGAACGCCTCTACCTGGTCGGCTTCCTGGCCGGACTGGAATCGGGCGCGCCGGGCGTTCCCGTCCTTCCGCCCGGCGCGCCGTTCACCGCGGAACACGCCCACTGGGTCAACGGCGTACTCGCCGGCCTGTACTCGCGCGCCCCGCAGGCGGACGTCGCACCCCCGGCCCGGGTCGAGAGCGACAGCCGTGAGGTGGTGGTGCTGTGGGCCTCGCAGACCGGAAACGCCGAGGAGTTCGCCACGGCCACCGCCGACCGGCTCACCGCCGCCGGGCACCGCACGGCTCTCCTGGGCATGGACGCCACCGACCCCCGAAACCTCCCGGCCACCGCCGATCTCCTGCTGATCACCAGCACCTTCGGCGACGGGGACGCACCCGACAACGGCGCCGGGTTCTGGGAGGCGCTCACCGCACCCGACACCCCACGGCTGGACGGCCGACGGTACGCGGTCCTCGCCCTCGGTGACTCCTCGTACGACGACTTCTGCGGCCACGGCCGCCGCCTCGACCAGCGACTGGACGAACTGGGCGCCGAACGCCTCGCACCGCGCAGCGACTGCGAACCGGACTACGAACCCTCCGCACACGCCTGGCTCGACCAGGTCTTCACCCGGCTGACCGACAGTCCGTCGACCGGCCCGGAAACCGTTCCCGCTCCAGCACCCGCCCGCAGCACCAGGCCGGCACCGGCAGCCGCCCGGCTGACGGGCAACCGGCTCCTCAGCCTCCCCGGTGCCGGCAAGGAGGTCCGACGGTTCACCTTCGACAGCCGCGACAGCGGGACACCCCTCGTCTACGAGACCGGTGACGCTCTCGGTGTGCACCCGGTCAACTGCCCCGAGCTGGTGAGCGAGTGGCTGGCCGCGACCGGTCTGGACGCCGAAGCTGCGGTAGTGGTCCCGGGAGTGGGCGAGGTGCCCTTCGGTGAGGCCCTGCACCGGCACCTGGACATCACCCGGCTCACTCCCGACCTGCTGGGCTTCGTCACCGAGCGCACCGGGGACCGGGAGCTGAAGAAGCTGCTGCGCCCCGACAACAAGGGCGAGCTCGCCCAGTGGTCCTGGGGCCGGCAGAGCGTCGACGTCATCGCCGAGTACGCCGTCCGCGCCGACGCCCAGGACTGGGCGGGCGTCCTCAAGCGCCTCCAACCGCGCCTGTACTCGATCTCGTCCAGCCCGCTGACCGACCCCCGGCAGGTGTCGCTGACGGTCTCCGTCGTCCGCTACGAGAACCTTCACGGTCGCGCACGCAAGGGCGTGTGCTCCACCCTTCTCGCGGACGCCGCTCCCGACGTCCCGGTACCGGTGTTCGTCCAGCGCTCACCGCACTTCCGTCCCCCGGCCGACCCGACGGTCCCGATGGTCATGGTCGGCCCCGGCACCGGGGTGGCCCCGTTCGTCGGGTTCCTCGACGAACGCCGGGCACGCGGACACGGCGGCCGCAACTGGCTCTTCTTCGGTGAACAGCACCGCGCCACCGACTTCTACTACGAGGACGAGCTGTCCGCCTTCGGACGCGACGGCACCCTCACCCGTCTCGACACCGCCTTCTCCCGCGACCAGCGGGTCAAGATCTACGTCCAGGACCGCATGCGGGAGCACGGTGCCCAGCTGTGGTCATGGCTCCAGGACGGCGCACACTTCTACGTCTGCGGCGACGCCACCCGCATGGCCAAGGACGTCGACCGGGCACTGCGCGACATCGCCGTCGCACACGGCGGTCTCGACCCGGAAGCGGCCGCCGTGTACGTCAAACAGCTCGCCTCCGACAAACGCTACGTCCGCGACGTCTACTGAACCGACGGGGCGAACAGGCCGGCCACGCCCCCGCTCGTCTCCTCAGGCGGGATAGGCGTGGGTCTGGGCGGCCTTGACCGTCGCCCACACCGTGGCCCCGGGGCGGAGGTCGAGTTCGGCGGCGGCCACCGTGGTGAGGTCGGCGGCCAGCGGCAGTTCGCCGGTGAGGGCGGCGCGGATCTGGTCGCCGTAGGTCTCCAGGCCGGCCACCTCGCAGCGCCAGAGGTTGCGGGCGCTGGAGCCCGTGGGACGCTCCCGGTGCAGGGTGACCGCGCTGGGCGGGAAGGCGACGAAGACCGGCCCGGTGAGATCCTCCGTGGTCGTGATCCCGGGGCTGCCGTCGACGTGGACCGTGTGTCCCTCGGCCTCGCCCCGGTAGAGGTTGAGGCCGACCAGGTGGGCGATGTAGTCGGTGCGCGGGTGGCGGGCGATGTCGGACGGCGTGCCCTCCTGGACGAGGCGGCCGTCCTCGATGACCACGAGGTGGTCGGCCAGGACCATCGCGTCCAGCGGGTCGTGCGTGACGAGTACGGCGACCGCTTCGAAGTCGGCCAGATGATGGCGGAGTTGGGCCCGGACGTCGAGACGGGTGCGGGCGTCGAGCGCGGCGAGAGGCTCGTCGAGGAGCAGCAGACGCGGGTGGGTGGCCAGGGCGCGGGCGAGGGCGACGCGCTGGGCCTGGCCGCCGGAGAGCCGACGGGGTTTGGCACCGGCGTGGTCGGCGAGGCCCATGCGCTCCAGCCACCCGGCGGCCTGCGCGCGGGCCTCCGCCCTGGTCGCGCCGTGGCAGCGGGGCCCGAAGGCCACGTTGTCCAGCGCGGACAGGTGGGGGAAGAGCAGGTAGTCCTGGAAGACGACCCCGACCGGGCGGGACTCCGGCGGCGTACGGTCCAACTCCGCGCCGTCGAGCCGGAGGTGGCCGCCGGTGAGCGGGACGAGACCGGCGAGGGCGCGCAGGGCGGTCGTCTTGCCGGCGCCGTTGGGACCGAGCAGGGCGACGACGTCACCGGGCGCCGCGGTCAGCGTCAGGTCGAGGCGGAAGGAGCCGCGCTCGACCACCAGCCGGGAGTCGAGCCCCGCACCGGCCGGCCCGGGGCCGCCGGCCGCGTCCCGCGCGGCCTTCGTGGTCTTCTCGAGGTCGGTCATGAGGTGGTCATCCAGCGGTCACGCAGCCCCGCCAGCACCGCGATCGACACGGCGAGCAGGACCAGGCTGAGGGCGATCGCCGCTTCCGGATCGCTCTGGAGGGCGAGGTACACGGCGAGGGGCATGGTCTGCGTACGGCCGGGGAAGTTGCCGGCGAAGGTGATCGTCGCGCCGAACTCGCCGAGCGCGCGAGCCCAGGCCAGCACGGCGCCGGCCGCGATGCCGGGGGCGATGAGCGGCAGGGTGACCCGGCGGAACGCGGTGAAGCGGGAGGCGCCCAGTGTCATCGCCGCCTCCTCGTAGCGGGGGTCGGCGGCCCGCAGGGTGCCCTCGACGCTGATCACCAGGAACGGCATCGCCACGAACGCTTCCGCGAGCACCACCCCGGCGGTGGTGAACGGCAGAGTGATCCCGAACCAGGAGTCCAGCCACCGTCCCACGACCCCGTTGCGTCCCAGCGCCATCAGCAGGGCGACGCCGCCCACCACCGGTGGCAGGACCAGCGGCAGCGTCACCAGGGCGCGCACGAGGCCCCGCCCCGGGAACTCGACCCGCGCCAGCAGCCAGGCCAGCGGGACGCCGAGCACGAGGCTCACCGCGGTCGCCGCCGTGGCGCAGAGCAGCGACAGCTGGAGCGCCTGCCACACCTCGGTGCTGGTCAGCAGATCGGGCATGCTCCGCCAGGGGGCCCGGATCAGCAGGGCGACGAGTGGCAGGGCCAGGAACGCCAGCCCGATCAGCGCGGGCAGGAGGAGGGGCAGCGGGACACCCCCGTGGACGCGACGGCGCCGCGGGCCACCCGTCAGGGTGTCCGCGGCGTCTGCCCTGTCCAGGGACGGAGGCGTGGACGGGGAGGTCACGGCTTCAGGAACCCGGCCTGGGTCAGGACCTGCCGGCCCTCGGCGGACTGGACGAGCGCGATGAACGCCTTGGCGGCGGCCGCGTTCGGGGCGTCCTTGAGGAGCGCGATCGGGTAGTCGTTGACGGCGTCGGCCGATTCGGGGAAGTCCACGCCCTCCACCTTGTCACCCGCGGCCTTCACGTCGGTCTTGTAGACGACGGCGGCGTCGGCCTCCTTCAGGACCACCTTGTTCAGGGCGGACTTGACGTCCTCCTCATAGGAGACCGGGGTGAGCTTCAGCTTGCCGGCGTCGAGGGCCTTCTGGGCGGCGGCACCGCACGGCACGGCCTTGTCGCACAGCACGACCTTCAGCTTCGACGTGGTGAGGTCCTTGAGGGAGGCGACCTTGTCCGGGTTGCCCGGGAGGGTGGCGATCTCCAGCTGGTTGCGCACGAAGGTGGTGGGCGTGCCGTCGGCGTCCCCCTTGTCCGTCACGATCGCCATCGTCTTGGGGCTGGCAGCAGCGAACACGTCGGCGGGTGCGCCGCCGGTGATGCTCGCGGCGAGGGTGTCGCTGCCGCCGAAGCTGAAGGTCACCTTCGTCCCGGGGTGGGCCTTCTCGAAGTCCTTGCCCAGCGTCGTGAAGCTCTCCTTCAGGGACGCGGCGGCGAAGACGGTCACGTCGCCCGAGAGCTTGTCCGAGGCCGAGGCCGAGGCAGTGGCGGAGGAACCCGACTTCGCGGAGGAGTCCGAGTCGGAGGACGAGCAGGCGCTCAGGGCCAGCAGGGCGGCGGCGCCCGCGCCGGTCACCTGCAGCGTCCGACGGGTCCGGCGAGCGGAACGAGTGATCACGGGTGTACTCCCTCTGGTCCTGACGGACGCAATCCCCTGCGGTCTTGGCGGACCGCGACGAGCCGGGCCACCGGATCATCTCCGGCCAGGCCCTCACCGCCTGTGCCCGGCACGTGCACCGGGCCGAGCGGGGGTAGGCGGCAGCGCCCCCGATCCGCCAGGTGCACATATGCCGATGATACTGCCGCAGATGCGAGGGGAAAGTCACCTGTCACTTCGCATGAGCCGGATCATTGTTTGTCTGGCATGGCATGTGCGTTTGTACGGAACGCGGGTCCGGCTGCGGCCCTCGGAGATGCGGTCCGTGGTTCAGTCCTCCGCAGCCGCCGGAACGGCGGCCGGGGGGTCCGTCGCGTGGGCGCCGCTCGTGCGCAGGCCGTCGTACAGGATGGCCAGGACGGGTTCGCGGGCGGCGCCGCCACCGAGGTTGCGCAGGGCGTACAGCACTCCGCCGAGCACGGCCATGAGGTCGGCGATGCCGATGTCACCGCGGACGGCACCGCTTTTCTGGGCGCGGACCAGGAGATGGCCGATGGCTTCGTGGAGCCGGGTGACGTCGGTGGCCAGCGCCGTCCGGACCTCGACCCCGGCACCTGCCAACGTGTCGACGAGATCCGCCTTCTCGGCCGCGTCCTCGACGACCTGGCCCAGTACGGTGACGAGGGCCGCCGCGGGGTCGTCGGCGTGCCGCAACGCCTGCGCACGTTCGACAAGGCGGCGGACTCGCTCCTGGACGACGGCTTCGAGCAGCGACTCCTTGGTCGGGAAGTGGCGGTAGAGGGTTCCCGGCCCGACGCCCGCGCGGCGCGCGATCTCATCCAGGGGAACGGCGACTCCCTCGGCTGCGAACGCCGTCCGTGCCACCTCCAGCAGCCGGTCCCGGTTCCGACGGGCGTCAGCCCGAAGCGGCCGTGGCTCTCCTCCCACGAATCTCCCTCGGTGGAACAGTAAGCGGGGCGCACTCTCCGCTTCATGCTAGCTTAACCGGGGCGCGCTCTCCGTATCCGGTTGCGGCGCCACCGAACATCCTGCTGCCGTACGAGAATGCCTGGCTCGCGGCGCCCCGCCTACGCGACGCGGCGACGCCCTGACCACCACCGGCCCCCCACCCGCGAAGGAAGCCGAGATCCCATGACGCTGGCCGCTCACGGAGCCGACCGGACGCGAACCGCCTTCCTCGCGCTCGACTACGCCACTCACATCGTCGAGAACTACAGCCACGACCCGGACGTCACCGACCGGGCGGCGCACGCCATCGGCTCCGCCCGAAAGGCAGGCGCACCCGTCTTCCACATCACCCACGAGGCGATGCGGGACCAGTTCCACCCCCTGCTCAGCCCCGCCGACGGCGAACCGGTGCTCGGCAAAAGGACGTTGGGCGCCTTCGGCACCACAGATCTGCACGAGCGCCTACAGACAGGCGGCATCCGTCGGATCATCCTCGGTGGCGTGGCCACCTCCGGCACGGTGCTGTCCACCGCACGGTGGGCCTACGACATCGGCTACGAGGTCCTGATCTGTACGGATGCCTGTGCCGACCCGGATCCGCAGGTACACGCGGCCCTGGTGGACGAGTCGGTCTTCCCCGGCGGTTGGCTCGGCCTGTGGCGCATCGCCCGCATGGTGAACTCGGACGCGGTGACCGGCCTCCTGTCCTGACGACGCGCGAGGCCGACACGCGTCGCCCGGGCGGCGTACGGGCAGATGCGTTCAGTCGAGAACACGGCGGCGAGAAGCTCCGGCGACGCCTCCGGCAGCCCTCGCCCGCGCGGGCACGCGGATCACTCCGGATGGGCCACCGCGTCCTTCTGCAGTTCCACCGCCGCCAGCAGGCTCAGCTTCCGCTCCGCCTGGCGCAGTGCCTTCACCGCCGCGACCGAGCCGATGTCGCCGGTGAAGCCAGCGGCGGCCAGCCGGGAGCGGACCCAGCGGGCGCGCAGTTGCGGTTCGCTCGCGGCGGCGGTCGACTCGACCAGCGCGGCGGCGCGTTCGAGGCCCGGTCGCTCCTCGGGCGATGCCTCGTCCAGCGCCCGGCGGAGGGCGGCCGCGACGATGTCGGCGTCCCGGACGAGCAGGACGAAGTTGTGTTTCGTGTTGAGTCCCGTGATTCCTCGCATGCGGATCACCGTGGCCATCAGGTTCCTTGTACGGCAAGCGATTTGAGGTGTTCCAGAGGGTGGGCCGGGACGAACACGGCCCGGCGTCGCGCTGTCGCGTGAGGTGGAGCCGCCCACCGCCCTCCATGCCCGTCGACGAGGCCGGGCTGGGCCGCCTCGGGTACCGCCGTGCCGCCGTACGGGTGGACAGCGGCACGGCGCGGTCATCCGGTTCCACACACGGATGCCCGCCGGGGCCCGAGCGGCAGGAGGGTCCCCTCACTGTGATCCACGAGACCTGGCACCGCGCGATCTGCCGACTCCCAGAACCGTTCTCCCGTCACTCCCGTCTCCATGGTCGAAGCGGCACCTCGACGAGACGCTGCGCGGTGTCGTCAAGGCGTATGGATGTCATGGAAGGACTTCGAGAACGGTGTTAGCGAGAACGGTGTTAGTGAGTCACAGGAAGAGGGCCATCGGCTGGATCGCCGGGAGCGCGCTGGCGGCGGCGGTCATGGGCCTCACGGGCTGCTCGGACAGTACGGATTCCACCGCGGACAAGGAGTCGGCCGCGAGCAGCTCGCCCGCAGCTGACACCGACAAGTCGGAGGAGGGGAAGCCCGAGGACGCTTCGGCGTCGTCGCGGGCCTCGGCCGCCGGCCAGTCCACGGCCGAGGGGGCCGTTGCCGCGTGGGTCACCGCGGTGGTCAAGGGTGAGGTGAAGGACGCTTGCCTGCTGATGGGGGAAGCAGCCAAGGGCTCGTCGCCCGCGCGAGCGGGAAGCGAGGCGACGTGTGACGGCGACGCGCCTCAGGGAAAGCAGATGGAGAAGAACATCGGGCAGTTCCGTGAGGCGTTCACGCCCGAGCCGCCCACGGACGACCCGAAGGTCGACGTCGCCAAGGTCCCGGCCACCGGTGGCAAGGCAGTGGTCCCCGCCGACAAGATCACCGTCGACGGACAGACGCTCGACAAGATCATCCTTTCCCACTCCACCGGGGTGAAGTCCGGACAGCTGGACGTCAAGGTGCATTCCACCAAGATCGACGAAGCCTGGTACGTGACGGATCTCGACCTCGACATCGGCTGAGCGGTTTCGGCCGGATCAGCTGATCGACGGTCCGGGTGGGCGTTGACTGAAGTGCGGTGAGCACGGATCGAGCCGCCACTCCCGGGCCGTATGCCGCGGATCAGCGACGCGCACGGGCAAGCAGGGCCGCGTGCGGCAGCGTCAGCACACCGTCCCCGTCGGCGAACTCCGAGCTGAACAGATCGAAGTGGCGCTTGATTTCGGCGCGGATCCGCGGAGTCTGGCTCCGCACCATCTGTCCGCCGAACGCCACGCCGGCCGCAGGACCGCTCCACCACTCCTCGGCGCTGGTGCGGTGGTCCCACCGCACCGTCTCGCACGCCGCCTCGCGCAGCCCCGCCGACTCCATCAACCCGGTCAGGCCCCTCTCGTCGCGGGGAAAGTCATCTTCAGGAGCGATGCCCGCGGGCAGGTGAGGTGGGCGTACGGCACCGGCGGCCTGTATGGCGCGCCCCAGCAAGGCTTGTCCCGCTGCCGGGGGAGCCGCCCAGATCGTCAGCGCGATCCGCCCGCCCGGCTTCACGACCCGGCGCAACTCGGCCAGGGCGACGGTGGGCCGGCCCACGTGGTTCAACACGAAGTTGGCCACCACGGCGTCGAACTCGCCGTCACCAAAAGGCAGTTCGGGGAGTACGGCGACACGCACATCAGCGGCGGGCGCGGACCGCGCGGCCAACTGGACCATGGTGGGTTCCGCGTCCACAGCCGTCACCGTCGCCCCCCGGGCGCACGCAGCGGCGGCAACCGTGCCCGGTCCCGTTCCCACGTCGAGCATCCGCTCGCCCGGCCCCACTCCGGCGGCGTCGAGCAGTTGCCGCGTCGGATAGGCGCACAGCTTGGCGAAGCTTCCGGCGTAAGCGGCAGCCCGGCCTGCCCACATGAGCCGTTCACTCTCGTCGAACCCCGTGACCGACCCCGGCACCCTGCCCACCTCAGCTGAAGATCCACCCGACGCCACGACCCTAACCCGCGGTCTGATCAGCGCGGAAGGCTCGCGCAGCCTGCCCCGCCGCGAGACGGTGATGTGCTGGGCGGCCGCGTACCCGCCCAGGGTGAGGAGTTGCCCGGTGGGGACACCACCGACGGTGGGGAGTTGGTGCAGGGAAGCAATGAGCCGCCCCCTCCGTGCGTGTGCTCGCGGGAGGGGGCGGCGTGGGGTATGCCGGCGAATATCAGCCGTGGAAGGTGATGTAGCCGTTGCCGTCGCGGTCGTCGGCGCGCTTGGTGTAGGAGTGCACGTCTGCCCGGGAGCCGGTGGGCTTCACCAGGTAGATGGTGTCCTTGTCGTTGTTCCAGATGAAGTTGCAGTTCTGGCGGTAGACGACGTTGCCGGCGTCGGAGTCGGTCCCGCGGCCGCCTCGCAGCTTCACGTAGTCGCCGGGCTCGAGCTTGTGGCTGGAGTCGAACGTGAACTTGTTGCCGACCGCGTCCTTGACGACGTAACCCTGGAGGTTGACGGTCTTGGTGTGCGAGTAGTTCTTGATGGTCAGGTATTCGTTCTTGGTGTTGCCGCCCGAGCATCTGTTGGAGTCGCTGCCGGGCGCGTCGTACTGGACGCCCTTGAGCTTCAGCGCGGACGTGTACTCGGTGGCTGCGGCGGGGCCGGCGGCTATCAGGGCCAGCGTGCCCGCTGCGGCGACTGCGGCCAGGGTGTGGCGCATACGCATGAGGAATCCCCCCTCGGTGGTGCGAATAGTGCGCCTGGAGCATACCGGATGTGATCATGTGGTGGCCCCCATGTGTACAACACGTGTACAAACGGTGAAGCACGCCTTACAGTGGCGATTTCGCCCCGCTTTCGGGTGGTCGCGGAAGGGGCCCGTCGTCGACGGGCCCCTCGGCGTGCCGCAGCCAGTGGTGGCCACCGGTCGAAGCCGCCGCGCGCATGAAGTGCTTCAACCGAGGGTGCTCAGCCCCGGTGGCCGGCCGCGGGCCGGTTCAGCGCGGGCGGCCCCGCGTCGGCGGCCGTTCCCCATCCGGACGGCTCGGTGCCGACCGAGAACGCGAGTGACCGCATGTCCCGCAGGGCATCGGTCGTGAGATACGTGCGGCCGTACGGGGACCCGTCGACGCGGGCCGACTGGATGTAATGGCGGCCGTCGGAGGTGCCGGGCGCCGTCACCGTGAGCGCCCCACGCGGGTAGTAGCGTCGGTCGAGTGTGAGGTCGACCCGTTCGAAGACGGGGGTGGACAGACCCCAGGTGTCGTAGCCGGGCTGCACCGGGAAGATGCCGATCGACGACAGCACGTTCCAGGCGGACATCGTGCCGAGGTCGTCGTTGCCCGTCATGCCGGTCGGGGTGTCGGTGAACAGGGTCAGCGCGGCGTGCACCACGTCGGTGGTCTTCCAGGGCCGGCCGGTGGAGAGGTAGGTGTACGGGGCGATGAGGTCGGGTTCGTTCTGCGGGTTGTACTTGTCCGCGTTGTAGTAGTCGTACGGGCCGTTCACCCACACCTCGCGGGCGGTCTTCGCGGGATCCCGCACGAGTTGCTCGTAGGCGAAGAAGGAGTCCAGCCGGTCGTTGGCCGCCTGCTTGCCGCCGATCAGGTCGACCATGCCCGGCAGGTCCTGCGGTACGAGCCACTGGTACTGCCAGGAGGTGCCCTCGTGGAACCCCTCGCTCTGGGCCGGGTCGGCCGGCCCGGTGAAGGCGCCGGAGGCGTCACGCGCACGGAAGAAGCCGGTCGAGGAGTCGAAGATCCTGCGGTAGTTCTGGGCCCGGGCGGAGTAGCGGGCGGCGTCCGCGGCGTGGCCGAGGTCGCGGGCCATGGCCCCGAGCATCGCGTCCGACAGGGCGTACTCCAGCGTCGCGGACGCGCCGTGGTCGTAGTCGGAGTCGCCGGGCTTCGCGTGCGGGCGGTCGTGGACGTAGGGCGCGAAGCCGTCGGCGATGTACTCCCGGTTGGCCTCGCGGCCCACGGCCGGCGAGTCGGCGGGCGGCACACCGTCGGCGTTGTTCTTCAGGGCGCGATAGGCCCGCTCCTCCCAGCCCTTGAGCAGCCCCTGTTGGTAGGCGTTGGTGAGGAACGGAGTGACCGGGTCACCGGTCATGATGTTCGTCTCCACCGTGCCGTAGCCCCACTTGGGCAGCCAGCCGCTCTCCTCGTCGATCTTGATGACGGAAATCGCCATGTCGCGCGCCTCGCGCGGCGCGAGCAGGGACAGGAGCTGGGACTGGGTGCGGTAGGTGTCCCACAGCGACCAGTTCTGGTAGTACGTGAAGCCCCGCGCGCGGTGGATCTTCTGGTCCCAGCCGGTGTAGCGGCCGTCGGCGTCACTGCCGATGTTGGGCGCGAGGAAAGACCGGTACAGGGAGGAGTAGAACGTACGCCGGAGGGCGTCGCCGCCACCCTGCGCGCGCACGTCGTCGAGCCGGTCCTCCCAGGCCTGGCGGGCGGCACCGCGGACCTGGTCGAAGGAACGACCGCCCTCCGCGCGGAGGTTGACGGCGGCGCCGTGGGCGTCGACGTACGACAGGGCGCTCGTAGCCTCGACGGTCCGGTCCCTGGTGGTGTCGAAGCGGACGTAGGCGCCGTCGCGCCCGCTCCTCGATCCGCCGGTGACGGTCGAGCCGTCCCAGGTGCCGTAGGCGGTGAACGGCCGGTCGAAGCGGGTGATCGTGTAGACGGTGTACGACTTGGTGTCCTGGCAGAAGCCGCTGCCGGTGATCGCGGTGCGCACGGTCCTGCTGTCGAGGACCTCGACCTTGGTGGAGACCGTCCGGTGCAGTGACTGGCCCGCGTTGAGCAGGACGTTGGCCTTGTCGGTGGCGGGGAAGGTGTAGCGCTGCACGCCGGTGCGCGCGGTCGCGGTCAACTCGGCGTCGATGCCGGTCTTCAGGCCGACCTTGTAGTAACCGGGGCTCGCCTTCTCCGTGTCGTGGCTGAACTCGGCCTGATAGGTGGCGTAGTCCGTCTCGGTGACGTCACCGGTGGTCGGCAGCACGGGCAGGTCGCCGCCCAGGCCGCAGCCGACGCCGGAGAGATGGACGAGTGAGAAGCCCCGGATGTGGTTCTGGGAGTAGTCGTACCCGGTGTTGTGACCGGTGTCGGGTGAGAACTGCACCATCCCGAAGGGAACGGCCGCGCCGGGATAGGTGTTGCCCTCGTTCTGGGTCCCGATGAACGGGTTCACGAGATCGGTGAGCCGGGCGCCCGGTGCGGCGGCCTGGGCCGCCGCGGGGGCGACAAGGGCGGCGCCGAGCAGGGCGGCTGCCGCGGCCACCGTGCCCGCACCGCGTATCCGTTGGATCCATCTCATGGGCGGAAGCGCCTCCCCGAAAGCCAGACAACGTTGTCAGAGCGAGCGGGCTCAATTCTTTGCGTTGTGCGTGTACTCGTCAAGTACGGCGTGGTGGACGGCGGAGTCGAGTCCGTCCGGCGACCGCGTGGAAAACGCCCGGGGCGGCGCCGACGCCGCCCCGGGCGACTTCACTTAGGGCTCAGTGTGATTTAACGTCTGCGGGTTCGGGAGTGTCGGCGGGTGGGCTGATGGTGTAGTTCCACTGGCCGTGGGTTTCGTGACGGGTCAGCGGGAGGGCCTTCATGGCCTTGTCGCTGATCTTGATGCCTGTGGGGTAGACACCGGTGTCCAGGGCCGCGGACACGGTCAGGCCGGTCTCGGTCGTCGTCGCACCGATCAGGGAAACGGCGGCCTCGTGGCTGGTCAGTGGTGTCCCGCGCCAGTTCATGGTGATTGCGGAGAACAGCCGGTGCTCTATGCGATTCCACTTCGAAGTACCCGGCGGCAGGTGCAGCACGGTGATCGACAGGCCGGTCTCGGCGGCGAGGGCAGCCAGCCCGGTCTTCCAGGCCCGTAGTCGGCTGCCGTTGGATCCGCCGCTGTCCGCGGTGATCGTCAGTGTCGTGGCCTGCGGATATGCGGCCCGGCCGACGTTGTTCCACCAGGTCCGCAGGGTGTTCACGGCGAACGCGGCGGTGTCGTGATCCATGCCGACGCTGACCCAGCCGGCGTTGGCGCCGATGTCGTAGACGCCGTAGGGGATGGCTTTGCCGGCCGGTCCGGGGAAGTCGTGGACGTTGACCTTCACCGGGTCCCCAGGCGGTCGCCATTCCTTGCCGACGTTCTTGAAGTTCCCGATCAGTTCCTTTTTCTTGCAGTCCACGGACACGACGGGCTGTCCGGCAGCGAGGGCCGCCCTGACCTGATCGTTGAGGTAGCGGAACTGGGCGTCGCGGTCGGGGTGCTGCTTGCCCTCGACGGTTTTGGCGTTGCCCTGCAAGGAGTAGCCGGCCTCGTGCAGCAGTCGGGCCACGACGTTCTCGGTGCACCGGTGTCCCCGATTGACCAGCTCGGCAACCAGGTGCGACAGCGATTTCGTGGTCCAGCGCAGCGGGTTCATCGGATCACCACGAGTCTCCGGCTCGACCAGGGCATCCAGGTCCACGGCCAGTTGCGGGTCCAGGACCTCGGCCCGTCTGCGGCCGCCTCCCGGCCCCCGGGACCGCCCGACCGCCAGCGGCTGCGGATCGTCCAGTTCCCCGCGGCCCCGTCGGATCGTGTCCTGGGACACCCCGGTCGCCTCACAGACGATCCGTGCACCGCCGCCACCCAGCTCACGAGCCTCGTTGCCGAGCCACAACCGTCGCTGCCGCTCGGTCAGGTGATCCCGGATCGCCTCGTAGCGCCGGGCCAGGGACTCCATATCGATCGGCATAGCAGGAAACGTACGCGCCGCGCGACTGATTCATAACTTGTTTCGCTACGAGCCCTTACCCACTCCTGGCGTCACCTCGCGGTGAGGTAGGCGCGTTCGATCGTCTGGAGCAGCGTGTTGCCCTGCCGGTCGGTCAGCCTGACCCGCAGCGAGACGGAGCCCGCCTCGGCCGGGTGCCGCAGCGTCAGGTGCGTACCCCCGACGGCCTTGGCGGGCTGCCATGAGGTGCCCTCGTCGTACGACACCTCGAAGGCGAGTTTCCTGGGCCGCTGTCCCGCGGCCGCACCCTCGATGCTGAAGGGCACCTCGAACCGCTTGCCCGCCTTCGCCGTGCTGGACAGGGACAGTGCGGGGGAGAAGCGGACCACCGACAGGGGCAGCGCGGTCTGCTCGTCCTCGGGGATCTCGGCGGAGCGGAAGGTCCACTCCGCGGCCACGCGGGTACTGACCGGGTACACCGCGGGGTCACGGGAGTTGTCCACGCTCAGCTTGTACGCGCTGTCGCGGGCGGGAACGGTGAACTCGGTGACGCCGTCCGTCGGCGGGGTTTCGTAACTGTCCGGGATCTCCTTGCCGTCCGCCTGGAGCGAGCTCGCCGGTGTGGTGTGGTCGCTGGTGCCCCAGTGCCCGGCGCCGTCGCCGAACAGCGGCAGGTACGCCCTGATGGTGTGGCCGTACCGCAGCAGACCGGGGTATCCCTGCCCGGGTCCGGCCTCTCCGGCGCCGGGAAGGGACGGGCCGAAGACGCCGACGTTGAACCGTTCGCGGTAGTTCTTACCGGCCTGCCAGGTCCTCGGCATCCTCATCAGGAAGTTCTCCCAGACCGTGTCGCGGCCCTCGCCGCTGGTCTGCCACGTGCGGAAGGACCATGCGACGCCGTTGTCGAGGACGTAGTCGGTGGTGCGCAGGGGCAGGACCCCTCTCAGGTCGTGGTCGGTGAAGACGAAGCGGCCGTCGGCCAGGTGCGGAGACACCTCGACCTGGACGTTCCTGCCCCCGACGGGCGCGCCCACCTGGAGGTCGACCTTGGCGAGCCGCTTCCGCTCGACCGAGGCGGTGAAGCCGCCCAGGTCGCCGGGGCGGTTCCAGGCCAGGTGGTAGGTGACCGGCCGGCCCTCGTCGTCCTGGCGGGTCCAGTCACCGGCGAAGAGGGCGGACGCTCCGGCCGCGGCGGATCCCAGCTGCCCGAACCGCGTGCCCTGGAAGGTCGGCAGTATGTACTGGAGTGTGCCCAGGCCCAGCTCTCCGCCCCGCTCGTAGCGGAAGACGGCTGTGGCCTCGGTGTTCTCGGCCGCCGCGTCGGGCACGGTGATGGCCACCGGCCGTGCCTGCCGGGCGTCGACGGTGACGGTGGTGTCCGAGTCGAGCCGCAGCTTCGGCTGCACCAGCACGGCGTGGGTGGCGGACTCGTACGAGGGGTGGATGACACCGCTGAGGTTGTAGTCGCCCTTGGGCAGCCGCACCGTGAGCTCGCCGTCCTCCTCGTCGGTGTAGTCGGCGTTGAACTCCCTGTCGATGCCGCTGACGGAGGTCAGGGCGTCGCCGGTCGGCTCGCCGTTCTCGTCGATGTGCTTCAGCGTCAGTTCGTACGACTCGACCTCACGCTCCGCCCCCACGGCGGTACGCACCTTGACCTCGCCGTCGGCCGAGGTGCCGGTCACCGAGCCGCCGAACGTGCCGTCGGCACTGCCCGCGCGGGTGTCGGCGGTGACGTCGGCACTCGCCTCGCCGCCCGCCGGAACGGTGAGGCGCTGGGGCGACACGGAGAACATGCCCTCGGCGGCGGGCTTGCCTTCCACCGAGAACGCCTCGACCGACAGGTCCAGGGTGACCCGCTCCGTACCGAGGTTTCGGTATGTCAGCCGCTTGGTCACCGGGGCGTCGTCGCCGTGCGGCCACTGGTGCGTGCCGAAGTCGAGCGGCCCCTGCCCGGTGACGACGCTCTGCCCGATCGCCCGGACCAGGTCCGTGCGGCCGGTGCCCTGCTGGAAGGAGCTGTACGGGCCCGGCTTCGCGGAACCGGTGAGGACCGCCTTGATCCGCTCGCCGTCCCACTCGGGAAGCTGCTGGGCGAGCAGGGCCGCGGCGCCCGCCACGTGCGGGGACGCCATCGACGTTCCGCCGATGGTGAGGTACCCGGGTATGTCGGAGGGGTACTCGCCCTCCAGGACGCTGCCGGCGGCCGCGGCGGCCGTGATGGAGACGCCAGGCGCGGTCAGGTCGGGCTTGACCCCGCCGTCACCGATGCGCGGGCCGCGGCTGGAGAACGAGCCCAGCTTGTCGGACGCGTCGACCGCGCCGACGGTGAGCGCCGCGTCGGCACTGCCGGGTGAGCCGACCGTCCGCTCGCCGGCCTCGCCGCTGTTGCCCGCCGAGATGACGAAGAGGGTGTCCGACTCGGCGGAGAGCCGGTTGACCGTCTCCTCCAGCGGGTCGATGCCCGGCGTGTCCTCGCCGCCGAGGCTGAGGTTGGCGATGTCGGCGCCCTGGGCGACCGCCCACTCCATGCCCGCGATGACGCCCGAGTCGGAGCCGTAGCCGGAGTCGTCCAGGACCTTGCCGTTGAGGATCTTCGCGCCCGGGGCGACCCCCTTGAACCTGCCCTCGGACTTGGCCCCGCTCCCGGCCACGGTGGACGCCACATGTGTGCCGTGGCCGAACGCGTCGCCGGTGCCGGAAGAGCCGGAGAAGTCCTTCGCCTCGGTCACCTGGCTCGCGAGGTCGGGGTGGGTCGTGTCGACCCCGGTGTCCAGTACGGCGACTTTGACGCCGGTGCCGTCATAGCCGGCCTCCCAGGCCGTCGGCGCGCCGATCTGCGGGACGCTCTTGTCGAGGCTCGCCCTGCGCCTGCCGTCCAGCCACAGCTTCTCGACCGCGGTCGGCGCGGTGAACTCCGTCGTGCCCTCGGCCTTGTGGGTGTCGGCGCCGGTCACGGCGTCCCAGAAGTCGGCGCCACGCTTCTTGACGGACCGCATCGCCTTCCCGTTGATGACCGGGAGGGTCCGTCCAATCCGCGCCCCGGCCCCGGTGAAGGGGGCCAGCGCGGGCGCCTTCCTGCCGCGGAACGTGACGATCAGCGGTAGGTCGGAACGGCCCGCGTCGTCGTAGCCGTCCGCCACCAGTCGGGTCACGTCGAACAGCCGGGCATCCACCTTGCCCTGCGCCAACAGCAGTTCCGCGTCTCCGGGCACCACCTGGGTGTGCCCGGAGACCTCGCGGACCGAGAAAGGCACCCGCTCGCGGCCCTGTGCCCGCCGCACCCCGGTGACCTGGCCGGTGCCGTCCACCAGGACCTGGTCCCCGGTCACCAGCGTCACCGTCTTCGCGGTCCCGGCCGTTCGGGCGCCGCCCGCGCTCCGGGCCACCGCCCTGGAGGCCCCGTCGGTAGACTCACCGGTCGGCGCGGCCTGGGCCACCCCTCCCGGAAGTCCGGCCAACAGAAGGGCCGCGGAAGCTACCCCCGCGGCCGCGATCCCACGTCTGCGTCTGGCACGTAACTCCATCTGAGCTCCTGGTGATCGGGATTCGAAACAGGGCGATCTCAACCCGCGGGCGCGGCGAAACGCCGTCGTGCGTGGTCACGGTCGTTCACCCTGTGATCGCGATGTGATCGGAGCGAGCTCAAACGATCACGGATCAATAACGCCCGCTTCGGTCTCGGCCACGTGACGGACTCCGGGCCGCATGGGCGGCAAAGGGATGCCGAGCTCAAGTCACGTGCTGCCGTTGCGGGGGTTTCGGACGCCGTGCGGGTCTGGCTCCGCTGGGGTTGGGCGTCACGGAGTGCCAGACAGACGTACGCGCGCAGGCTGTGGCGATGGCGCTGGGTCGGCGTACTCGAGAAGACCCCGGAACACTGCCGGGGAGGCACGGCGTCGACGGCGCGGCGGCCGGACCGCGCCGCGCCGTCGTGTGTGCTACGGCTTGGGGGGCTTGACGGCGATGTCGAGGTAGAAGGCGTCGATGCTGCGGACCGCCGCCTCGAACTCCTCCAGGTTCACCGGCTTGGTGACGTAGGCGTTGGCGTGGTGATGGTAGGCGCCGGTGACGTCGTCGGGGGCGGCGGACGTGGTCAGGACGACGACCGGGATGGTGCGCAGGTCGGCGTCCTCCTTCACCACGGCGAGGAACTCGCGCCCGTTCATGCGGGGCATGTTGAGGTCCAGCACGATGAGATCGGGCCGCGGGTTGTTCTGATCGCGCAGGTAGTCCAGGGCCGCCATGCCGTCGGGGACCTGGGTGAGGTTGCGCGTGCCGCGCTCGGCGAGGGCGTCCTGGATGAGCATGGCGTCGGCGAGGTCGTCTTCGACCAGCAGGACGTCGTAGGGGCGGGTTGCGGCGGCGGCCATGAGTTCACGAGCTCCGGGGGATGGGGGGTGTGGCGGGGCGGTGTGTGGTGTGGGTGATCAGGCCGGGCCACCGGCGCCGGGCTCCCTGGCGGCTCATGCTCACGGCCTGGCCGATCTCCGGATAGCCCGCGCCGCTCGCGGCCGCGGTGTGGGCGGCCTGGTCCTCGAGATGCCTGGCGGCCTCTCTGACGTCGGCGAGCACCCGAAGGCGCACGAGCGCGCGCCCGCGAGCGTCGTCGACGGCGTCGCGGTCCGTCGGCGAGTGGAGGGAATCCCGGGTGATGTCCTGTGCGAGGCGTCGGGCCAGCTCGTCGACCATCTGAATGACGAGCGCGGCCCTCTCCCCACCGGGTGAGTGCGGAGTCGGTGCGGGGCCAGGCATGACACCACCCTACGGCGTTGATCTCGGAGGAGACAACATCTGTTGTCACGGCCCCGGTAGAGTTGGCCTGCCGCGCGCCCGGGTCGCGGTCCATGGAACGTGAAGGAGCTGCGCACCCCGATGAACAGCAAGTCGGCCGACGCCGAGGGCGCGTTCTCCACCTGGACGACCCGCCGCTGGCTGTGGGCGGGGGTCTCGGTCACCCTGATCGTGCTCGCCGTCCTCGGATCGCTCGGGGGCTGGGCGATGTGGCGCACCTCGCAGATCACGGCCGAGCTGGTGGACAGGCGATCGCCCGCTCTGATCGACTCCATGCGGGTGCAGGAGGCCCTGGTGAACCAGGAGACCGGCATCCGCGGTTACGGACTGTCGGGTCAGCGCGACTTCCTTCAGCCGTACACGCGGGGTGTGGCCGAGGAGAAGGTCGTCCTGCGGCGCCTGCGACCCCTGCTGGCCGGCGACGAGCGAGCCCGCGCGGACCTGGCCGACGTGGAGCGGCTCGCCGGCAGTTGGCAGGAGCGGATAGCCGGCCCGGTCACCTCGGCCCCGGCCGAGGATGCCGTGCAGCTCGCCACGGAGCGAGCGGAGGAGGGCAAGTCCACCTTCGACTCACTGCGGAAAGCCCTGGCGCGCCAGCAGTCCCACCTGGAAGCCGAGCGGGCGACGGCCAGTCGTGAACTGCGGCACGCCACGAAACTGCGGAACTGGATGTTCGCGGTCATCGCCGTCGTCATCGTCCTGGTGGCGTTCGTCGTCTTCGAGGGACTACGGCGCGGCATCACAGGTCCGCTCAGTCTGCTCGGCTCCGACGCGCGCGACGTGGCGCAAGGCCGCTTCGACCTGGCCCTCGTCGGCAAGGGCCCCGCCGACCTGCGGCAGCTGACATCGGACGTCGAGTCGATGCGCCGGCGCCTGCTGGAGGAACTTCAGTCCAGCGAAGCGTCCCGGACTCTGCTGGACGAGCAGGCGGCGGACCTGAAGCGGTCGAACGCGGAGCTGGAACAGTTCGCCTACGTCGCCTCGCACGACCTGCAGGAACCGCTGCGCAAGGTGTCCAGCTTCACCCAGCTCCTGCAACGGCGCTACGGGAGCCAACTGGACGAGCGGGCCGACCAGTACATCGCCTTCGCCGTCGACGGCGCCAACCGTATGCAGGTCCTCATCAACGACCTGCTGGCATTCTCCCGGGTCGGCCGCGTGCACAACGAGCACCAGACCGTCGATCTGGAGGAGGTGATGAGCAAGACCCTCGACAACCTCAGCGTGGCCGTCGAGGAGAGTGGGGCCGAGATCACCCACGACGTGTTGCCGACGGTCGTGGGGGACACCACCCAACTGGGCATGCTCTGGCAGAACCTGTTGTCGAACGCCATCAAGTTCCGGAGCTCCGACCGGACGCCGCACATCCACGTCAGCGCCGTATCCGCCGACGGCGTGTGGGAGTTCGCCGTCAGCGACAACGGCATCGGCATCGCACCGGAGTTCCAGGAGAAGGTCTTCATCCTCTTCCAGCGGCTGCACACCAAGGACGCCTATCCGGGTACCGGCATCGGCCTGGCGATGTGCAAGAAGATCGTGGAATTCCACGGGGGCACGATCGGAATCGACCCCGACCACACGCCGGGCACTCGCCTGGTCCTCACCCTTCCCGCCGTCGAGGCCGCGCCCGCGGCCCCGGAGAGAAAGACGCAGCCGTGACCGATCAGGCCGCCGGCCGCGCGGAGCAGTACCGCATCCTGCTCGTGGAGGACGACGACGGAGACGCGCTCCTGGTCGAGGAACTCCTCTACGACACCGGCCTTCCGTACACCCTCGCGCGGTGCCACACAGCCGCCGACGCACGCACGGCGCTCGCGACGCGCCCCGTCGACTGCATCCTGCTCGACCTGCACCTCCCCGACGCCTCCGGCGTGCAGACGGTCCAGGCGATCCAGCCCGACACCCAGGCCGCCATCATCGTCCTGACCGGACTGGACGAACCCCACGCGGGAGTCGAGGCCCTGGCCGCCGGCGCACAGGACTACCTCATCAAGGGCAAGGTCGAACCGGACCTGATGCAGCGTGCCGTCCGCTACGCCGTCCAGCGAAAGCAGGCCGAGCGCGCCAACGCCGCCCTCCAGATCGGCCGGCTGCGGGCCGAGGAGAACGCCCGTCTGGAACGCGGCCTGCTGCCCGAACCCCTGCTGTCCTCCACCGCCGTCACCGCCTCCAGCCGCTACTACCCAGGGCGGGCGCAGGCTCTGCTGGGTGGTGACTTCCTCGACGTCGTGCAGACCGACGACGGACAGGTGCACGCCGTCATCGGGGACGTCAGCGGTCACGGTCCCGACGCGGCCGCACTCGGCGTCTGCCTTCGCATCGCCTGGCGCGCCCTGACCCTCGGCGGCCACCGTGACCAGCACCTGCTTCATCTGCTGGAACAGATACACATCGCCGAACGCACCGGCAGCGACCTGTTCACCACCTGCACCCTCATCACCCTGGACCCGGTCAGGGCCACCCTCACGCTGCACCTGGCCGGCCACCACGAACCCCTGCTCGTCACCCCCGACGGCGTGCGGGAAGTCGCCGCCGCCCACGGCATCGCCCTCGGCATCGCCCCCGGTCTGGGCAAATGGCCGGCCACCACCCTCGCCCTGCCCGCCCGCGGCGCCCTCATCGCCTACACGGACGGTCTCATCGAGGGCTTCGCCGACAGCGTCGACGACACCCGGCTCGGAGTGGAAGGCCTGCTGCGCATCGTCGACGCGATCCGTACGCCGGACTCCGGAACCCACCTCGACCAGCTCATCGCCCGAACCCGCACCCTCAACGCCGACCGTCACACCGACGACCTCGCCGTCCTGCGCCTGGACTGGAACACCGGGCCGGAAGGACAGGCTTAGACCCTGGTCGTGTCGCGAGCCGCTCAGGCGGACGCCTCGGCGCGGATGTGGCGCAGGCGGTGCATGACCTCGTTGGCGCCCCGGCCGAAGTAGTCGTGCAGGAGCCGGTATTCGGCGTACAGCCGGTCGTAGGCGGCGGCCCGTTCGGGATCGGGCTGGTAGGCCCCGCGGTGGCCGCTGCCCATGGTCTGGGCGGCGGCCCGGATGTCGGGGTACGCGCCGGCGGCGACGGCGGCGTGCATGGCGGCGCCGAGGGCCGGCCCCTGGGCGGAGCCGATGACGCCGAGGGGGCGGCGGGTGACGTCGGCGTAGATCTGCATCAACAGCGCGTTCTTCGTCAGACCGCCCGCGACGATCAGTTCCTTGACCGGCACCCCGGCCGTCTCGAACGCCTCGATGATGGTGCGGGTGCCGAAGGCGGTCGCCTCCAGCAGGGCGCGGTAAACGTCCTCGGGGCGGGTGGCGAGGGTCAGGCCGACCACCAGCCCGCTGAGGTCGTGGTCGACCAGGACGGAACGGTTGCCGCTGTGCCAGTCCAGCGCGATCAACCCGTGCTCTCCCACCCGCTGTTCGCCGGCGAGGGCGGTGAGGTGTTCGTGGGGGTCGCGGCCCAGGGCCTGGGCCTGCTCGGCGTACGAGGAGGGGAAACCGGTGCGGACGAACCAGCCGAAGATGTCGCCCACGCCGCTCTGCCCGGCCTCGTAGCCCCACAGGCCGGACACGATGCCACCGTCGACGATCCCGCACATGCCCGGCACGGTCTCGTTGCGGTCGGAGCTCATGATGTGACAGGTGGAGGTGCCCGTGATGACCACCATCCGGCCGGGCTCCACCGCTCCAGCGGCGGGCGCGGTGACATGTGCGTCGATGTTGCCGACGCACACCGTGATGCCCTCCGGCAGCCCCGTCCAGGCGGCTGCTTCTGCCGTCAACGCCCCTGCTCTGTCACCGAGTTGGGCGATGGGATGATCCAGCTTGTCGGTCACGAAGTCCGCGAAGCCGGGGTTCAGTGCCGTCAGGTAGTCGCGGGAGGGGTAGGCGCCGTCCTGGAACTGGCCCTTGTATCCGGCGGTGCAGGCGTTGCGCACGTACGTCCCGCACAGCTGCCACACGATCCAGTCCGCGACCTCCACCCACCGCTCCGTGCGGCCGTAGACCTCCGGATCCTCCTCCAGCACCTGCAGGGCCTTGGCGAACTCCCACTCCGAGGAGATCCGTCCGCCGTACCGCCGCAGCCACCCCTCCTTCCGCTCCTCGGCCAGCGCCGTGATCCGTTCGGCCTGTGCCTGGGCCGCGTGGTGCCGCCACAGCTTGACGTAGGCGTGCGGGCGGTCGGTCAGGTCCGGCAGTTCGCACAGCGGCGTGCCGTCGTCGAGCACGGGGAGGACCGTGCACGCGGTGAAGTCCGTCCCGATGGCGATGACTTGCTCCGGCCGGACCCCCGAGCGGCCAAGGGCCTCGGGCACGGCGTGGCGCAGGACGTCGATGTAGTCGGAGGGGACTTGCAGGGCCCAGTCGGGCGGCAGCCGGGTGCCGTCGGGCAGTTCGCGGTCCAGGACCGCGTGGGCGTACGGGTGCTCCGCCGTACCCAGCTCCGCCCCGTCGCGGACGCGGACCACGACGGCCCGCCCGGACAGCGTGCCGAAGTCGACTCCCACGACGCAGGGTTCGAGGTTCGCGCGGTCATCGTGCGGTCTGGTCACAACCGGGTCGCCTTTCTGGTGGGGATGCGTGCCGACTCGAACACATCGTGCAGGGCCCCCGGCATGCTTCGGGCATATCGTTCAGCGTTCGATACAACGAATGAGAGAGGGATGGGTTCCGGGCCGGCGAGACGGGCCGGGTCCGGGAGACGCGGGGAGGAGGCTCCCGGACCCGGCTCGGGACGCGGTCGCTAGCCGGTCACGGGAGCCACGGTGAGGCGGCCGACGTTGGGCGCGTACGCCGTGGAGTTGGCGAAGGTGGCCGTAGGCGATCGTCCGGGGAGAGCCGCCGTCGACGGTGAGGGTCTGGGTCGCCGGTCCACCGGACTGGTTGCCGTAGAACACGTCGATGTCGTACGTGCCGGTGCTCGGGACGGCGACGGTGAAGGCGGCCTGGCTGTCCGCCTTGTTCAGGCTGCCGAACGTCCTTGGTGCCCGAGGTCGCGTAGCCGTAGGGGTTGGAGACCGTGCCCCTGGGTGTAGACCGTGCCACTGGTGAGGGCGGCGTTCTCAGCCTCGTACGTCGCGGACCAGGGGACGTCGCGGTGGGCGAGCCGGTGCCCGCGGGGGCGCGGCCGCCACCGCCGCGGCCCCCGAGCAGGCCGCTGTCCGGGCCTACCCCCAGCCGGACTTCAGCCCGGACGCGATCGCCTTCACCCTCACCGGCGCGATGACGGGCCGTATACACCTGTCGGGGTTCCTCGACCGCATGACCCCGGAGCAGTTCGAACTGGTCCGCTCGGGCATCTCGGTCTACAAGGACATCCGCTCGCAGATCGCCGACAGCCTTCCCTTCTGGCCGCTCGGGCTTCCCTCCTGGGAGGACACCTGGATCGCCTCCGGCCGGCGCGGTCATGACGCCACCTGGCTCGCACTGTGGCTACGGGCGCCGATCGTCGCCGAGCCGGAGACAGCGGCGCATTCACGAGGCGATGAGGGAGCGGCGCATTCGCGAGGCGTGTGCGAAGGGGATTCTCCGTACACGTCTGCAGCCCCGGTCGGTGATGTACCGGACGCTGTTGGTAAATCCGCCCCGCTGGATCTCATCCGGCGGGGCGGAGTGCTGCGAAGGGTGAGACGCGGGTGCGGGCGAGGGGTCTGCCGGTGAGCCAGGCATCGATGCGGGCGAGGTTGATGGCGGCGCCGGTGAAGTGGTGTTGCAGTCGGGTCTTTGCGAGACCGCGGTAGCGGGATCTGCGCAGGCCGAAGGCTTGGACGCCTTGGGAGATGCTGCCCTCGACGCCGGCGCGGTGTCCGTAGCGGCGGCGCCAGTGGTCGGTGTCCTGCTCGGTGCGGGCCTGCTGAAGAATCTCGTGCTCGGCTTTCGGCCGCAGGGTCAGGTTGCGGCCGGTTCCGGCGTTGGTGCAGGACGTTCGCAGTTCGCAGGGGCCGCAGTGCCGTTCGGCGAAGCGGACGCGGGTGACCGGGGTGCCTCGGTGGCTGCGGGTGTCTCGCCACGAAACGCTGATGTGGCCACCAGGACAGACGGCGTGGCGCTGGTCCCAGTCGATGGTGAAGCGGGTGCTGTCGAAGAAGCCGCCGGTCACCTGGTGCCGGTTGGTGTTCTTCCCCACCGGTCCGACGAGGTCGATGCTGTGATCGCGGCGGGCGTGGTGGATCTGCTCGGCATCCACGTATCCGGCGTCCACCAGGTGTTCGTCCGGCACCAGTCCGCGTTCAGCCAGGGCGGTGTGGATGTCCTCCAGCACCGCGCCGTCGGTCACTGGTGCCGGGGTGGTGTGGATGTGGGTGATCAGGTGCGGGGCGTCGGGCTCGCAGGTCTCGCTGAGATGAACCTTGTATCCGGACCAGCCCAGATCCCGCTTCGCCCCGGTCCTGGCCTCGGGCTCGTGCGGGGTGCGTAAGCGGATCAGACCGGGCGGGGTGTTCTTCGGCTCCCGCCAGCGCACGGCCCCCTCGGCCTGGTGGAACTGCTGCACCCAGGTCTGACGCAGGAACTCCACCGCGGGCAGATGCCGCAGGCCGGGCGGTGCCGACGCCGACCAGGCGGCTTGGAGCAGCACCATGCCGTCGGCCCCGCACTGGTCGCCGTGCTCGACGCGGGCGGCCCACCGGGAGGGGAAACGGCTGTCCTCCGGCCGGGCCGAGTACCGGTCGAACCACTCCGGCGCCGCCACGGTCACCAGCCAGTCCCCGGCCGCCTCGGCGATCTGGTTCAGTGCCGTGCGCAGCGTCTCGACCACGAACTCCAGCCGGCTCAGGTCCCTGGTCACGGCCAGTACATGAGTGGCGTCCGTGCGCTGCCGCTTGCCCGCCGTGACCAGCCCCGCTTCCCCGGCGGCGGTCAGTACCGCGTCGAACACCGCCCGGCCCGCATCCGACTCGGCTAGCCGGGCCCGGAACTCACTGAGCACGGAGAAGTCGAACCCCGTGTCGGCCAGCTCCAGCGACAGGGCGTACTTCCAGTCCAGACGCGAGCGCACCGCGTGCGCGGCCTGCCGGTCGGTCAGCCCCTCCGCGAACTGCAACACCGACACCAGCGCCAGCCGGGCCGGTGACACCGCCGGACGCCCTCGCACCGGGAACAGCTCCTCGAAATCGACGTCGGCGAAGACCGGCCCGAGCGCATCCCGTACCCGCATCACCAGACAGCCCTTCGGGAACACCGCACGCGCCAACCGCACGGTCTCCTCAGGGATCTCCGCCAACTCCACCCCACGCAACGACACGAACCCACCCCAGAAACACGACGACGGCCTGCACAACCCCAACGGGGTCACACAGGCCGTCGTCACGCAAACCCCGGATTTACCAACAGCGTCCGGTGATGTACCGGCCGGGGCTGCAGGCGATGGGGGTGTTCATGAGGGGCGGTCGTCCGTGGGGCGTGAGGCTCTGTGGAGCTTCAGTCGGACGATCGTCCCCGCACGTGAGGGGCGAGCCCCGGTTCCCGGGGTTGTGGACGGAGCTAGTCCTTCGCCGTCGTGCTGGTCACGTCGGTGACCGTCCAGCGTTGGTTGGAGCCGGAGTTGGGCTGCCACGTGGTGACGGCGGCCCCCTCGTTCGTGGCCTGGCCGCCGACCTCCAGGACGCGTCCGGTGGCCTTGTTCACCAGCGTCCACGTGCCGTCACCGGTGGTCGACATGATCCACTCGGTGGCGGCGTCGCGCTTGCCGGTGTCGGGTTCCACCACGGGCACGTTGTCGCGGACGGCGAGGCGCTTGCCCTCCGCCGGGTTGCTGAAGACGTACCGCTGGCGGGCGCCGGTCTCGCCGTACCGGGCGTCGAGCTGCCACTGCTGCGCGGTGCCGCCGTTGCCCGTACCGATGGCCAGGCTGGTGCCGTTGGCCGAGACGGTGACCGCCTTGCCACTCTGCACGCCGGTCAGCGTGTAGGTGTGGCCCCTGCGGATCAGCGGGGCGTCCTTCGCGACACCGGAGACACCCTTGATGGTGAAGGAGGTCACCGACTGGGCGGGCACCGTGAACGTGGCCTCGCGGCCGCTGACCTTGATCGGCGCCTGCTTCCGCAGCTTGCCATCGGCGCTGGTGACGACCGGGGTCACGGTCGCCTTCCGGTCGACGGTGCCGAACTTGGACAGGTCGACGGTGACCGTGCGGGCCTCGGTGGTGCTGTTGACGTGGACGAGCGAGGCGCCCTTGCCGTTCGCGGTCACCGCGGCGGCGCTGGAGGTGTCGTTCGTCTTGATCAGCTTGTCGCCGGGCTTGATGAAGTGCGTGAAGTTGCGCGCGGTGTCGAACTTGGTGTTCGTGTAGACGGGGCAGGACTCAAGGGTGTCCTCGGAGGTGCAGCTGAACGGGAGCTGGATGCTGCCCCAGTTGCCGCCCTTCGCGGACTCGCCGCCCGGCTTCATGTTGTCGTAGTCCTCGACCGGCTGCCAGAACACCCAGGCCTTGGGCTCCAGTTCCCGCAGGTCGTTGACCATCTGCTGGGCGAGCCCGAGGCCCGGCCGCATGTCGGTGAAGCTCTGGCCGTCGCCCCAGTCGCCCTCGACCTCGCTCATCCACAGCGGCTTGTCGGCGGCCTTGGCCAGGTCCCGCACGGTGGTGCGCTGTCCGGTGCCGTAGGTGTGGACGTTCATCTGGTCGACCAGGTCGCGCGAGGCCTGCGAGTAGGAGTTCCAGTTCGTCGAGAAGATCGACGGGTTGGTCTCGTCCATCGCCGAGATGTCCGACTTGACCTTCGCCTTCTTCAGCGCGGGAGCCAGCGCGGCGAGTACCTTCTGCTGGAGCTCGGGGCCGATGTGGGCGCCCTCCTGACGACCGCCGACCGGCTCGCCGTCCGCGCCCAGCTTGGTGCCCCAGTAGCCGGTGTTGGGCTCGTTGAACGGGTCGACGGTGTCGACCTTGATGCCCTCCGCCTTCTCCAGCCGTTTGGTCGCGCCCGCCATGTAGGCGGCGAAGTCGTCGACCGAGTCGGTCTTCAACTGGTCCTTGTTGGCGTCGAACCCGCCGGAGACGTAACCGCTCTCGGTCATGAACCACGGCGGGGAGTTGCTGAACGTCTCCCAGTGGGTGATGTCCTTCTTGATGCGGTCCACCCACCAGCGCTGGTTCGCGTCGGCGTTCTTGTTCCAGTCGGCCGGGTCGTCGGCACTCCACCAGTCGGTGTCCTCGCGGGTGGTGCCCGCGGGCGCCTTCCACCAGCCCTCGACGGCACCACCGGCGCGCAGGTAGTCGTTCACGTCGGGCGCGTTGCCGCCACCGATGTTGTACCGGGCTATGTTCAGCGCCAGGCCGTCGTCGCCGAAGAGGAGCTTGGCGAGCTTCTCGCGGATCGCCGGCGGGTAGTCGCCGGTGGCGTTCGCGAACCAGACCAGACTGGTGCCCCAGCCCTCGAACTTCTCCTGCTTGTACGACGGGTCCGGTGTCACGGTGACGGAGGCGGCGGCCTCGGCCTGTGCGGGGACGCTGAGCAGGGCGGCCCCGGTGGCCAGGGCCGTCAGTGCGGCGGCCCCGAGGGTCCGTCTGGTGCGGGTGCGGCGTGCCATCGTGTGCTCCCAACTGTGAGGTGGTCGCTGCGATGTCCCCTCCCACCCGGTGACGGGAGGGGACGGCCCTCGAACGGCCAGGTGCCGTCCGAGGAGTCGTGCGTGCGGGTGGAGCGTGAAGCGGGTGGTTCAGTCGGCCGGCCGGCGCAGTACGGCGACGTCCCGCGGTCCGAGGGTGAGGAGGCCGTGGGCGAGGGGGGTGCCGTGCAGTACCTCTCCGGCGAGGCCGGGCACCTGCACGGTGGCGTCGGTGCGGTTGGCCAGGAACAGGAACCGGCTGTCGGCGCCGCGGCGCACGGTCAGTTCGACCAGTCCGCGTACGCCGGCGGGCAGTTCGCTCTCCACCCCGGCTGGTCCGAGCAGGCGCGGCAGCAGCGCGGTGAGCCCTTCGACACCCAGCCGCGTGGAGACGTAGGCGGCCGAGCCGCTGCCCGTCGGCCGCCGGGTGACGGCGGGACGGCCGGCCTGGGGGCCGGTGCGGTAGCCGGCCAGGACCTCGGTGTCCGGGGCGGTGACGGTGATCCGGTCGGTCCACACGCTGCCGGTCGTCGTGTCGTCCAGGGCGACGGTCTCCCCGGGGAGCAGCGGGCCGAACTCCTCGACACGCAGGCCGAGCAGGTCGCGCAGGGCGCCCGGGTAGCCGCCGAGCCAGACGTGGTCGTTCTCGTCGACGACCGCCGAGAAGTACGTGGTGATCAGGTGGCCGCCCTGCTCGGTGTACCGGGTGAGTTCCTTGGCGAGGTCGGCGGGCACCATGTGCAGCACGGGGGCGATCAGCACCTGGTGGCGGGTCAGGTCGGCGCGGGTGGTGACGAGGTCGGCGCGGATGCCGAGGCCGAGGAGCGCCGAGTACCAGTCGAGCGCCTCCTGGCGGTAGTCGAGCAGGGAGGTGGGGTGCGAGTCCTGTTCGCTCGCCCACCACGAGTCCCAGTCGTAGACGATGCCCACCCTGGCCGGCTCCCGCTCGGATCCGGCGACCGGGGCGAGAGCCTTGAGGGTCGCGCCGAGTGCGGTCACCGCGCGGAAGAGCTCGCTGTCCTCGCCGGCGTGCGGGACCATCGCCGAGTGGTACTTCTCGGCGCCGGCCGACGACTGGCGCCACTGGAAGAAGCAGACCGCGTCGGCGCCGTGTGCCACGTGCAGCAGTGAGTCGCGGGCCAGGTCACCGGGCCGCTTGGCCACGTTGACGGGCTGCCAGTTGACGGCGCTGGTGGAGTGCTCCATCAGGAACCAGGGCCGGCCGCCGGCGATGCCGCTGGTGAGGTTCGCGGAGAAGGACAGCTCGTCGCGGTCCTGGGGTCCGGGGTGGACGTAGTGGTCGTTGGAGACGAAGTCGATCTCCTCCGCCCAGTCCGGGTAGTTCATGCCCTTGGTGCCGCCCATCACCATGAAGTTCGTGGTGACCGGCACGTCGGGGGTGATCTCGCGGAGGACGTCCCGCTCGGCCCGCAGGTAGTCCTTGAGCGCGTCCGACGAGAACCGCTTGAAGTCCAGCTGCTGGGTCGGGTTGGGGTGCGAGGCGGCCAGCCGGGGCGGCAGGATCTGCTCCCAGTCGCTGTAGCGCTGCGACCAGAACGCCGTGCCCCAGGCGTGGTTGAGGGCGGCGAGCGTGCCGTAGCGGGCGCGCAGCCATACGCGGAAGGCGCGGGCCGCGTCGTCGGAGTAGTCGTAGATGTTGTGGCAGCCCAGCTCGTTGGAGACGTGCCAGGCGACCAGCGCCGGGTGGTCCTTGTACCGGTCCGCCATCTCGCGTACCAGGCGCAGGGCGTGCTCGCGGAACACGGGTGAGGTGGGCCGCCAGTGCTGGCGGGCGCCGGGCCACAGGGTCTCCCCGTTCGCCGTGACCGGAAGGATCTCCGGGTGGGCCGTGCTGAGCCAGGGCGGCGGGGAGGCGGTGGCGGTGGCCAGGTCGACGCCGATGCCGCCCTCGTGGAGCAGGTCCATGACCTCGTCGAGCCAGGCGAAGTCCCACTGGTCCTCGGCGGGCTGGATACGGGCCCACGAGAAGATCCCCACGGAGACCACGTTGACGCCGGCCTCGCGCATCAGCCTGACGTCCTGCTCCCACACGTCCCGGGGCCACTGCTCCGGGTTGTAGTCGGCGCCGTAGGCGAGGCGGTGGGCGGGGTCACCGTCCGCCCCGCTCCGCAGGCGGGACAGGAGGGTGGAGATCATGGCGGTCCTTCCGAAGGTGGTACACGGGGGCGGCGCGGCCCGGGTGCCGCGCCGCCCGGCGTTCTACTGCTTGGTGACTGCTACTTCTCGACGGTGAAGCCCTGCTCCTCGCCGTACTTGACCGAGGCGTCCTGCCACGACTTCAGCGCGTCCGTCAGCTTGGTGCCGGAGACGTAGGCCTTGCCGACCGTGTCGTTGAAGATCGAGTTGGCGTACTGCTGGAAGGGCAGGTACGACCAGTCGGAAGCCACGTTGGCGGCGGACTCGGCGAAGATCTTGTTCGCCTCCTGGCCACCGAAGTAGTCGAACTTGGTGTTCTGGAACTCGGTGGACTTCAGCTCCGCGGTGGTCGCCGGGAAGGCCCCCTGCTTGACACGGGTCTGCACACCGTCACCGGCGTTCGCGTACTCCACGAAGGCGTAGGCGAGTTCCTTGTTCTTGCCCAGCGCGGGCAGCGCCAGGGAGCTGCCGCCGTTCTCCGTGCTCGCCTTGTCACCCTTGGTCCACGCCGGCATCGGGGCCGCTCGCCAGTCACCGGAGGCGTTCTTCACACCGGTGACGAAGTTGGCCGGCATCCAGGCGCCGCTGGGCAGCGTGGCGATGGTGCCGTCGCCCAGGCCCTTGTACCAGTCGTCGGTCCAGCCGTAGATGGGCGCGACGAGCTTCTCGTCGATGAGCTTCTGCCAGGTGTCGGTGTACTTCTTGGCGCCCGCGTCACTGAAGTCGATCTTCACCTTGGTGCCGTCGACCTTGTAGGGACGCGAACCGGCCTGCCACAGCAGGCTGGTGGTGAGACCCGCGTCGCCGGCGTCGGCGGCGATGTAGAGCTTGGGGTCGGCCTTGTGCAGCTTGCGGGCCGCCTCGACGTACTCGTCCCAGGTGGTCGGAACGGCGATCTTGTACTTGTCGAAGACCTTCTTGTTGTAGAACAGCGCCATCGGACCGGAGTCCATCGGCAGTCCGTAGACGGCCTTGCCGTCGCTGACCGCGTTCCACGGACCCGGCGTGTACTTGGAGGCGAGCTTGTCGGCGCCGTACGAGGACAGGTCCGTGAGGCCCTTGGTCAGCGAGTACTGGCCGAGCGCGAAGTACTCGACCTGCGCGACGTCGGGGACGCCCTTGCCGGCCGATATGGCGTTCGACAGCGCGGTGTAGTGCTTGTCGCCCGAGCGCTCACTGACGAGGTTGATCTTGACCTTGGGGTACTTCTTCTCGAAGTCGGCGGCGACCGTCTTGAGCGTCGGCTCCCAGGCCCAGACCGAGACCGTGCCGCCCTTCTCCAGGGCTGCCTGGATGTCCCCGGCCGAGACCTGCTTCTGCTCGGAGCTGTCGTCCGAGCCGCCGCAGGCGGTGGCACCCAGGGCGAGGGTGGACAGGAGGGCGAGGCCGCGCAGGAGGCGGCCGGTCTTTCTGCGCATGGAGGTGCTTCCGCTTCTTCGTGGGTGGGACAGGTGAGGGTGGGGTGAGCAAACGTGGGGCTGGGGAGGCGGCCGGAGGGGCGCCGGGTCATTCCTTGACGCTTCCGGCGGCGAGACCCGACTGCCAGTACTTCTGCAGCAGCAGGAACGCGGCGATCAGCGGAAGGATGGTGATCAGCGAACCGGTGATCACCAGGTTGTAGATCACATCGCCACCGATGGTCTCCGCCTGCGAGTTCCAGGCGCTCAGGCCCAGGGTCAGCGGGTACCAGTCGGAGTCCTTGAGCATGATCAGTGGCAGGAAGTAGTTGTTCCAGGTGGCCACCGTGGTGAACAGCAGGACGGTCACGAGGCCGGGGGCGAGCAGCGGCAGGGCGACCTGGAAGAAGGTGCGCACCTCGCCGGCCCCGTCGATGCGGGCGGCCTCGAGGAGTTCGGTCGGGATGGCCTCGGTGGCGAAGACCCACATCAGGTACAGGCCGAACGGCGACACCAGCGACGGGATGATGACCGCCCAGGGGGTGTCGGTCAGGCCCATCTTGCTGAACATCAGGAAGGTGGGCACCGCGAGCGCTGTGCCGGGAACGGCGACGGCGCCGATGACCACGGCGAAGACGCCGCGCTTGCCGAAGAAGTCGAACTTCGCCAGCGCGTACCCGCCCAGCACCGCGAGCAGCGTGGCGCCACCGGCGCCGAGCACGACGTACATCGCGGTGTTCAGGAGCCAGCGGCCGAAGATGCCGTCGTGGTACGTGAACGTGTCGCGGATGTTGTCCCACAGGGCGAAGTCGTGGGCGAACCACAGACCGGACGAGTCGGCCAGGCCCGACTGGGTCTTGGTGGCGTTGATGACCAGCCAGATCAGCGGCACGACGGTGTAGAGGACGACCAGTGAGGTCAGTACGGTGAGCAGCACGCTGCGCTTGGGCCGCCCGGGGGAGTGCCGGCGCGGAGTACGCAGCCGTGGCGTGCTGGTGGGGGCGCCGGCGGCTTTGGCGGGCGGGGCGGGGGAGGTGGTGGTGACAGGGGTGCTCATCTGGTCACGCTCCCTTGCGCATGCCGCGCAGCTGCACGACGTAGGCGATCACCATCGTGATCAGGCCCATGATGATGGCCACCGCCGCGGAGTAGTTCTGCTGCTGGCCGTTGAAGGACAGCGAGTACGTGTAGAAGTTCGGGGTGTAGTCGGTCGTGATGGCGTTGCGCGCCAACGGCCGCAGGATGTTGGGCTCGTTGAAGAGCTGGAAGCTGCCGATGATGGAGAAGATCGTCGCGATGACCAGGGCGCCGCGGATCGCGGGCAGCTTGATCGCGCTGATCATCCGGATCTGACCGGCGCCGTCGATCTCCGCCGCCTCGTACAGCGAGTTGGGGATGACGCGCAGCGCCGAGTAGAAGATCAGCATGTTGTAGCCGACGAACTCCCACGTCACGATGTTGCCGATCGAGGCCAGCACCAAGTCGGGGGAGAGGGGGTCGGGCAGCGTGACGCCGAAGGCGTCGTTGATGTCGCCCACCAGGCCGTACTTGGTGCCATACATGAAGCCCCACATCAGGGTGGCGACCACCGCGGGCACCGCGTACGGCAGGAAGATCGTGATCCGGAAGAAGCTCTTGCCGTAGAGCCGCCCGCTGTCCAGCGCCAGCGCCACCAGCAGCGCGATGCCGAGCATGATCGGCACCTGGACGCACAGGAAGAGCGTGACCCGGCCGAGCGAGGCCCAGAACTGGTCGTCCTTGAGGGCCTGGGTGTAGTTGTCCAGCCCCACGAAGGTGTTTCCGCCGATGAGCTGGTCGCGGAAGAGGCTCAGGTAGATCGAGTACACGATCGGAGCCAGGAAGACCAGGGCGAACACGGCCACGAAGGGACCGATGAAACCCCATCCCGTCCAGGAGCGGCGGTCCCGTTTCGCCGGAGGCGGTGCCGGCCGCGGCTCGGCGGCCACCGGCGGTTGCAGCGTCGTCATGTCGTTCCTCGCTCGTTCACATTCCGGAACCGGTGGTGTACGGCCGGACGTCCGACGCGTGGGCCGCACCACCTAGATGTTTACGCAAACATCGATCGCTCCGAAAAAGCCGGAAGCTGTTATGTTTACGTAAACATCTGATGGCGGCATGTCTACACTGTCCCGTTGACGGGGGTCAAGGGTCCCCTGGGCAAACCGTGACGTGAGCAGCGGTGGAGAGGTGGCGGACAGCGAGTGGAGACGGCTGGAAGAACGCCGACGAACGCGCCCGGCCCGGCCGCGGAAGCAGGGGGCACGCCCGCCTGCGCGCCCGACGACAGTCCGAAACCCGCCCCCGGACGTGCCCGCGGCGGCGGCCGGGCCAGCGCCTCCATGGCGGACGTGGCCCAACTGGCCGGCGTGTCCTCGCAGACCGTGTCCCGGGTGTCCAACGGTTACGCCGGAGTGAACGAGGAGACCCGCCGGCAAGTACTCGCCGCCATGAAGGAACTCGGCTACCGGCCCAACAGCGCTGCCCGTGCACTCAAGCGCGGCGAGTTCCGCACCATAGGCGTCATCACCTTCACCCTGTCCACCACGGGCAACGTGCGCACGCTGGAGGCGATCGCCACCTCCGCCGCGGCCGAGGGATACGCGGTGACGCTGCTGCCGGTCGCCATGCCCACCCAGGACGAGGTGCGGGGCGCCTTCTCCCGCCTCGAAGAACTCGCGGTCGACGCGGTGATCGTCATCATGGAGGTCCACCTGCTGGACGCGGCGACCGTCACCCTCCCGCCGCACGTCCAGGTCGTGGTCGTCGACTCCGACGCCGGTGACCGGTACACCGTCGTCGACACCGACCAGAGCGGCGGCACCCGTACCGCCGTACGCCACCTGCTCGACCTCGGACACCGGACCGTATGGCATCTGGGCGGCCCCGAGGGCTCCTTCGCCGCCCAGCGCCGCACGGACGCCTGGCGCGCGGCCCTCGCCGAGGCCGGACGCCCCGCCCCACCGCTCGTACGCGGCGACTGGTCGGCGGAGTCCGGCTACCGCGTCGGCCTTGAACTGGCCGCCCAGGACGAGTGCACCGCCGTCTTCGCGGCCAACGACCAGATGGCCCTGGGCCTGCTGCGCGCCCTGCACGAACGCGGACGGCGCGTGCCCGAGGACGTCAGCGTCGTCGGCTTCGACGACATCCCCGAAGCAGGCTCCTTCCTCCCCCCGCTCACCACGCTCCACCAGGACTTCGCCGAAGTGGGACGACTCTGCGTGGAGGCGGTGCTGCGCAACATGCGCCTGGGCGGAGCCCGACGGGGGACCACCCTCGTGCCGACCCGCCTGGTGGTGCGGTCGAGCACGGCACCGCCTGCCGGTGGCGCGGGGAGCGCCTGAGTCCTTGGTGAGAGTCCTGGACACCGGCGACGGCGTGGACACTGCGGACACGGTCAGGATCTCCGTCGCCCCATGGGGACTCGAGTCCTTCGAAGGTCTCGTCGAGTTCGACGTGACGGCCGAACCGTCGACCCCGGGCTGACGGTCGTGTCACCGGCCCGCGCTGTCGCCGCAAGCGCCGCTCACGGTCTGAACTCTGTTCGTAGAGAAGCCTGTTGACGAAGACCAGCGGTACCCGAGCCGTGGTCGAGGACAACAAGGGAGGCTGGGACGCTCTCGCCTGACAGAAGGGACTGACCGGTGCTGTTGACGATTAACGTGGCGGTTCTCCTGGCGGTCGTCATCGTCCTGCGACTGGGTCGGCGCACCGAGGCCCGGAGCCGGTCCGACGAGAGGACGACGGTGGTCTTGGCACTGGTATTCGGCGTACTGGTCGCCCCGACAGCGTTCGGTCAGGGAATCCTGGACGTCGTGACCCAACTCGCGCTGGGCATCTCGCAGTCGGGCAGTCCGTGAGGCATCGCACGCCCGGCCGACGATCCGGCGCGCCTGACACGCGCTTGGACGACCGGCGTGTCTTGGCGCCTCTTGGCTCCTCCTGCCCTTTCGCCGCAGCTGAACACTGGTTCAAGCGGCGGTTCACCCCTGCTCCCGCTCCACCGGAAGCCACAACTCGGCGTCGGCCTCGGTCTTGTCCGGCGACAGACTGGTGCGCAGGATCTCGGGGCCGGGACGGCTGCGGTACGGGTTCGACGGAAACCATTCCGTGAACACGTCCCGCCACAGGTATTGGATCGCCTCCGGCACCGGCCCGGAAGTGGTGAAGACCGCCCAGGTGCCGGCCTGGACGGAGAGGACAGTCGTGCCCTCGGGGGCAGCCGCCGACGTGATCACCCCCTGGTAGTAGTCGAGTTCGGTCCCCTCGGCACGGCTCGGGTCCAGATCGTCGCAGACCGCGACGATGCCCCGCGGCTCTTGGTCCGCCAGCTTCTCCAAGTGCTCCAGAGTCCGCGATTCGATCCCGCGGACGAAGTCGATGATCGCCTGGTTCGGACCCGTGTGCACCAGTGGCACCCGGGCCTTGAGGCCGACGACGGTGAAGTCCGGCCTGTCCACAACGCGATAACGCATGCTGCTGCTCCCCTCGACGGTGAGACGGAAGGTCAACCGGGGCTGGGAGACAAGCACGGCGCCAGTACGCCGGGCCTCGCCCGGCCCGACACCGTGCATGACCCGGAACGCCCGCGCGAACGCCTCGCCCGAGCTGTAGCCGTAGCGCACCGCGATCTCCAGCAGCGGCTCACGCCGGGCGAGCACCTCGGCGCCGGCGACGGTGAGCCGCCGACGCCGGATGTACTCCGACAGCGGCATGCCGGCGAGCGCGGAGAACATCCGGCGCAGGTGGTACTCCGAAGTGGCCGCGATGCGCGCCAGATCGGCCACGTCGATGGACTGGCCGAGGTGGCGCTCGATGTGCTCCATGGCCTGGTTGAGCCGCTCCAGCACGCCCGGTCTCCTCCCTCTTTCGTGATCACCACGCTAGGCGGCACGCACCCTGTCGGACCCGACATTCCGTGCCCGATCCGATCGGGTACTCGCGCGGCCTCGACCCGGCAGATGGAGCACAGGGGACCTGGGTAGTACCTAGACCTTGCCGCCGAAGAAGACCTGCACCTCGCGGATGAGCCCGTCACGCACGGTGATCGCCTCCATGTTGCGGTACCGGTCACCCGTGGTGAGCTCGTACGCGTAGTAGACGAAGACGAGCTCCTCGCTCGCGGCGGTCACGTGCAGCAGTCGCTGTTCCTTGAGCCGGTCGACGGTGGGGAAGCATCGCTCGAAGAACGTCGCCTTGTCGATGTGGTCGTCCTGTGGACTGGTGAAGGTGAAGTCGTCGGCGTAGAGAGGCAGGGCTGCTTCGCGGTCCTGTGACCGATAGTGGCGGAAGGCCGCCTCGACGACGCTTGCCGGAGTGCCGTTCATTCGATGTCCTCGCCCGGAGATTGGCCGAACCCTGTCACGGCGGAACCGCCCTCGCTCTGTGTGCGGCAGCCGACGAGAGCGCGGCCGGAATCCGGACGGCCCTCGTGTTCGCCGCACACCAAGTCAACCGCGAGGAGTCCGGTCGGCCAAGTCGCTCTGCCGGGGCCGGCGAGCACTCACGGGTCAGCGTCGGCGTCACATCCGGTGTGTCTCGGCACGACAGGAATTCGAACATGCGATCTAATAGCGGTATGGACTCGACCCGCTTCCCCGACGACCTGGTGCAGACGCAGCACGCCTGGAACGCCACCTACCAAGCACTCGCCGCGCCTCGACCGCGGGACAATACCGTCCTGCGCCGCCGCCTCCTGCGCCTGTCCGTACGCCTGTGGTGGCACCCGTACTGGAACACCGCCCCGTCGGTGTCGGCGGCGCGCACGCGGTTGCGGCAGTCGGTCCGAGCTCAGGAGTCGACGCGCGTCGTGTGAGGGTCTCGCCCGTCGGGCCCGGGCACATTTCGTAAGGTCTTGTGCTCCGAGGCCCCCACCGTGTCTCCTCGCTGTTCCCCTGCGCGTCCCCGACGCGAATTCGAACATGCCGACCGGCGGCCGCCCCATACTCGCTCCCGGCAGTGCACGGCCAGAAGGCTTGCCGGGCCGAGGCAACGTAGGGCCACGGCACGATCCTGATCACAGCGATCACGGCACTGCGACCACGGCGACCCTGCCCATCGAGGAGCTCGGGTGCCGGGTCGCT
Organism: Streptomyces sp. NBC_00289; assembly: GCF_041435115.1. Taxonomy (NCBI): domain Bacteria; kingdom Bacillati; phylum Actinomycetota; class Actinomycetes; order Kitasatosporales; family Streptomycetaceae; genus Streptomyces; species Streptomyces sp. NBC_00289. Next base: position 9,369,014 of record NZ_CP108046.1, read on the forward strand.
CCGCGGCCGGGGCCGGGTGACCATGAGGTACAGGACCGGTCGTGAGGCAGGCACTGGGAGGCACCCGTGGCGCACACCCACACCACCGACGTACTGATCGTGGGCGCCGGTCCGGTCGGACTGAGTGCGGCCGCGGAGCTCCGCCGGCACGGAGTGCGCTGCCGTCTGGTAGACCGGCTGCCGGCCCGTCTCCCGTACGCCAAGGCGGTCGGTGTCCAGCCGCGCACCCTGGAGATCTGGGACCGGATGGGCCTGGCCCGTACCGTCCTGGAGGCCGCCGTGGTGATGCGCGGCCAGCTGAGCTACGTCAACGGCAGGGAAGAGGGTCGGATCGACCTCACGCTGCCGCCCGAGGTGCCGTACCAGTTCGCCGCGCTGCCCCAGTACGAGACCGAGCGCCTTCTCGAGGCGTGCGTCGCCGGCTTGGACACGGTCATCGAACGCGGCACCGAGCTGCTGTCCTTCACCCAGGACCCGGACGGCGTCACCGCCCGGCTGCGCACCGCCTCCGGTGCCGAAGAGGAACTCCGTGCCGGCTATCTGATCGGCTGCGACGGAGCCCACAGCGTCGTCCGCAAGCAGCTGGGGCTGACCTTCGAGGGCAGTGCCTTCCCCGAGGAGTACATGCTCGCCGACGTCGAGGCGGACATGGGTGTACCGCACGGTTACGGCGTACGGTCCATCCATCGCGCCGAGGACGGTTCCACCGACGACCTGCTGGTCTGTATCCCGCTGCCCGGTACATGCCGCTACCGCATGTCGATGCTCGTCCCGCCCGAACTCTCCACGCAGGCGGCCGGCCGGAAGCCGGCGCGGGGCGAGGACATCGCGCACGGCCTGGAGGGCGGCGACGGCCCGGAGCTGTCCCACATCCAGGCCGTCGTGGATCGCCTCGCCCCCAGTTCGGCTGTCCTGTCCCGGATGCGCTGGTCCTCCGTCTTCCGTATCAGTCACCGCATCGTCGACAGCTACGGCGACGGCCGGGTCTTCGTCGCGGGCGACGCTGCCCACATCCATCCGCCCACCGGCGCCCAGGGCATGAACACCGGCATCCAGGACGCCGGCAACCTGGCCTGGAAACTGGCCCTGGTCATCCGCGGGCAGGCGGGACCCACCCTGCTCGCCAGCTACGACGCCGAGCGCCGCCCCGTCGGTGAGGAAGTCGTCGGCCGGACGGTGAGGCACGCCACCCAGGGCATCGGAGTCGACTCCAGCGCCCCGCGCACCGTGATGCTCCGCGAAGCACAACTGCTCGTCAGCTACCGTGACGGCCCCCTCGCCGGCGGCCCCCACGGGCCGGACGACGCACCCCAGCCCGGTGACCGGGCCCCGGACTGTGCCGGCCTGACCGCCCCCGTCGCCACCTACCCGCTGCGACTGCTCGACATCCTGCGCGACCGCACGGGGCACGTGCTGCTCCTGTACGTGGCCGACCCCGCCGACCTCGCCAAGGTCGCCGAGGTGACCGGGGCGACCGGGCACGCCGAAGTGCCGGTGCCGGTGCCGGTGTCGACGATGGCCGACGGCGGCCCGGTCACTCCCGGCCGCCCGGCCTTCCAGGCGAGCCTGCAAACCGTCGCCGTCCTGGCCCGCGACGCCGCGCCGATCGCCCCCGACGTTCTGGGCGTGCCCGGATACCGTGACAGCGCCGGGGAGTTCGCCCGGCTCTACCGTCCCGACGGCTCGACCGGCTTCGTCGTCCGCCCCGACGGACAACTCGGTGCCCGCTTCCCACTCGACGGCACCACGGCGGCCCTGACCGACTACCTCGCGAGGCTCTCCGTGCCTGCATGACCACCGCGGCCGGCCGAATGTGCCGGCCGCGGGCTGTGCACGGCCCGGGCAGGATCGTGCGGATGTCGCGTTGCCCGAGGCGCTCCGTACGGGAACCGCACGGTAGCCGTGGACACGCCGCGGGCCGAGTCCGAGGTACCCGGGGCCGACGTACCGGCGGCGAGAAGTCAGGACGACCGCATGTGACGACCGATGCTTCGTCGACCACGATCGTTCGTCGGGGAGCGTTTCGAGCCAATTGGCGGCTGCGGCGATCACGTTCGTTCGGGGCCGCGTGCGGTTGAAGCCGAGGTGACGTCGGCACACGCGCGACCACGGCAACCTCTGCCTCCGCAGGCTCGGTTGCGACGACGGGCGGTCCCGAACCGGTCTCAGCGGCAGGTTCCGTAGCACCTGGCGAAGCGCGGGCTCGAAGAACGGTCGAAGAACCGCGAAGGGCTGGCGTGTACGAAGGCCCAACTGGGCTTATCACTTCCCCTGTTGGGGCAACCGGCGGTGATGTCGATTGACGGATTGGCGCCTGTCGGGGTGGGCAGGAAGCTGGCAATGTGGCATGAGCATGCCTGCCCTTCCTTCCCCCACAGGAGGCCGATCATGTACTCACGCACGTTCGTCCATGGCTTCACCGTCACCTGCACGGTGGCGCTCAGCCTCGTCGGCGGCAACGCCTACGCGACCGCGGCGAGTTCCGGCGATCAGCCGCTCGCGGCGCGCGTCGTCACCTACAACGCCGGTGCGTCGGCGGAGTTCAAGGCCGCCGTCGATCGGGGCGCGGCTGTCTGGAACGAGAGTGTGGACAGCGTCGAACTGCGCCCGGCGGCTGCCGGGCAGCGCGCCAACATCCAGGTCATCGCCGACAACGGCTGGCCACGGGCCCTGACCACGTCCCTCGGCAACGGAACGGTCTACATCGGCCGGGAGGCCGTCAACCAGGGGTACGACACGGTGCGGATCTCGGCGCACGAGCTCGGTCACATTCTTGGCCTGCCGGATCGTAAGCCCGGCCCCTGTTCCAGCTTGATGTCGGGTTCGAGCGCTGGTGTGCCGTGCAAGAACCCGTACCCGGACGCGGCCGAGAAGGCGGAGGTCGAGGGCAACTTCGGCTCCGCGCTCGCCCGGCCGACGGTGGCTGTGCCCAATGGCGTGATCGTGGACTGATCCACGCGCGTGCGCCGGGACGGGTTACGCGTGGTCCGATGTCGTCCGCCAAGGCGCGACAACACGCCTTGACGTCGGGCTGGAGCGTCCCGTCGTGTGACTGCGTACCTCACCAGGATGCGGACGGGCGGAATCTCCGTTGCCGTGGAGGCCTGCCGCCCGGGATCCTGAGGTCATGACGGATGCCACATGCGGCTGAGGCTGCGCCTGTTCAGACCACGGACCGGACCGCACGAGCATCGAGTCGTGCAGCCCTGGCACCCCCTTCGCCACACCTCGCTGAGTGCCCCCGAGCCCGTCGGTCTGCTGCTCGGTGATCACGACGGGCTGAACCGGCTCGCAGGCCTGTTCTCCTTCGCCGCCTACTCCCGGCACACGATCGTCCACGTCCCGCTGCGGGACGGTCTCCCGCCCGGCGAGGGCTTCGGTGAGCCGGTCGACCTCCTGCTGGCCCATCACACGCTCGGCCTGCGCCCCGCCAAGTGGCCCGACATGCGGCGCAGGCTGGTGAACGGCTCCGCGTTGACCGCCCGTACCGACGAGGCGCGCACCGCCCGGGACGCCGCCTCCTGGCGGCGACGCGGCGGGCGTGCCGACTTCCGGGACGACCTGCGGCACGCCACCCACGCCCGAACGTTCTTCCTGTTCGGCAGCCGGGACGTCTTCGCCGAGACGGCCACGTCCTTCGCCCACGCGGCAGGCTGGGGTCCGCGCCACAAGCGCGTCGAGAAAGGGCACTCGGCACTGATGACGGCGCTCCCGACCCTGGTCCAGGCCCCCGGCGGCGGGCACCCCTTCGAGGTGATGGTCTCCTTCAGGCCGTATCCGCCCTACGCCCATGTCAGGCGGCCGGGGCGCAAAGGCGAACGGCGTGAGGTTTCACCCGCCTCGCCGTCCTGATGGCCCTCCCGGCCTCGCCCTGGTCGGCCGCCACCACCGTCGAGTACGGGGGGCGGCGAGGACCAGGGTCGATGGCGAGGCCGCCCGGACGGCTTGCACCCGGGCCCGGGAACCGACGCCGTTCAGAGGTGGCGGGGGTCTACCCGCAACCTCCGACCGACGGCCGGGCGGCGCCTATGTGAGGTCGATCGCCGCGCAGTCCGCCTGGTACTTCGGTGTGCAGATGTCCTTGACCGTGTAGACACCGTCTTTGATCACCGTGGCCTTGATGTTGTCCTTCGTGAGGGCGACCACGGGCACCAGCATCGACGGGATGCCCTTCTGTGTGGGGCTGTCGACCGTGTCGCGGGTCAGCGCGTCGAACGCGATGTCACGGCCCTGGACCTTGGCCACCGCCATCTCCGCGGCATTGGTCGCCTCCAGCATGAACGACTTGTACACGGTCATGTACTGCTCGCCCGAGACGATCCGCTGCACCGCGGCCAGGTCCGCGTCCTGCCCGGTCACCGGCGGGGTCGTGCCGGCGCCCGCCTCCTTCACCGCGTCGATGACCGCGCCCGCCATGCCGTCGTTCGCCGAGTAGACGGCGGCGATGTTGGCGAGCCCGACGGACTGGATCGCCTTGCGCATGTTCGCCTTGGCGACTGCCGGCAGCCAGTCCTCGGTGTCGTACGACTTCGCGATGATCACGTGGTTTTCCAGCTCGCCCAGCGCGCCCTTTTTGAACCGTGCCGTGTTCGGGTCGGCGGGCGAGCCGTTCATCATGACGATCTTGCTGGTCGCGGCCTTGCTGCCGAGCGCTTCGAGGAGGGAACGGCCCTGCACCTCACCCACGAGTTCGTTGTCGTGCGAGATGTAGGCGTCGATCGGTCCCTCGGCGAGCCGGTCGTACGCGATCACGGGAATGCCCGCGTCCTTGGCCTTCCTGACGCCGGATGCGATGGCCTTGGCGTCCACGGCGTCGACGAGCACCACGTCCACCTTCGCGGCGATCATCTGCTCGAACTGCTTGCCCTGCGTGGCCACGCTCCCTCCGGCGTTGGCGTAGCGGACCTTGCCCTTGGCGTGGGTGAGGGAGGCGATCCGCTGCTCGATGAGGGGACGGTCGAACTTCTCGAAGCGCGTGGTGTCCCGGTCGGGCAGAAGAAGACCCACCGTGATGTCGCTGCCCTTCTTCGAGACCGCCGAGGCGTTGTCCCCGCCGAGGACGCCGCACGCGGTGAGCGAGAGGGCCGAGGCGGTAGCTGCCAGAGCGGTGGTGAGGCTGCGGACAGGGGTGCTACCGGGTTGAGTCTTCACTTCAGGTGCCTTCCGGGCGAGAAAGCCGCACGGCGATCAGGTGACGTGGACCCGACGCGGCGACTGCACCACTCTGCGATCAGCGTGTCCTGCGCAGAAGTGGTTACCGGGGCTCCCTACAGAATCTCCCCGGACCGGGCGGCTGTTCCCCGCTTGACTGCCGCAGTACCTCCACATCGCGGGGTGCCCGGAACGGGATCTGAGTCGGGCCGCGTCGACGTGCCGGGGCTCGGGTCCCGGCACGTCGGTCGAGGGGTGGATCAGGCCGTGCCCGGTGACTTCGTGGCCCGGGCGAGCTTCTGGGTCACGTCGACGGTGCCCTTGGCGGGCGGCGTCCGGACGTCGGCCTTCGTGCCGAAGTCGCTGAACCTGAGCGTGGTGGTACTCGTGACGGCCGGTGTCTTCTGTGCGTCCGTGGTCTGCGGGCGCAGGGTCAGCCGGACGGTCTCCTGCCGCAGCCGCCCTTGTTCGTCGAGCCACATGTCCAACGGGACTGTGGACGTGCCGAGTTGGCGGCGCATCTGCTCGGCCTTGGCCGAATCGCCTTCGGCCAGGGCCTTCACGTCGACCGTGACCCGGTAGTGCGTGGTGCGTGCGCCGTCGATCGTCTCGGTCCCCATCTTCTCGACGTCCCGGTCGCTCACACCCTTGGTGTACGTGAACGGTTCAGCCGGATCGCTGACCTGACCGTCCTGGTTGCCGGAGGCGGACTGCTTCAGCCGAGCGAGGTCGATCTTCATCCACGTCTTGCCCCGGGGCAGTTCGGCGCGCTGCGCGGCGGGTGGCTTCTGGTAAACGACGCCGTCGAGCACGCGCTGCTCGATCCGCTGTCCCTGGGCGGTCAGCGTCACCTGGCTGTCGCCCGCTTCGAGGTTCATCACGCCCTCACCCCGGACGGTCACGCTCTTGCCCTTGGCGGTGGCCTTGGAGGCAACGGTCATCCTCGCCGTGTCGGCCGCGACGGTCGTGCGGTAGGCGGCCTTCACCGCCTGGGCCTCGGAGGCCCCGCTCGGCGCGCCCTTCGGGGCCCCCTCCGCCGTGCCCGAGCCGTTCCCGTCCTCGGAACAGCCGGACAGACCCACGGTGAGCACCACGACCGCGGCGGCTCCTGCGACGCGTGTCTTCGACGCCATAGTGACTTTTCCCCTCAAGTCGGGTCAGAACAAGCTGATTTGACCCAATCCCGGGTTCCCTCGGTTTCCCGGACCACTCCTGTGGCCCGCACATGTCGCAGAGGTGAACCGCCTGTGCGCCGACGGGGGCAGAAAATGAGGACCGCTCCTCCCCATTGCGCTACGGGAGACGAGCATTCATTATCAGGAATCCTGATACTTTAACTTTGTAGCGATGGGCGACCAGTCATGCCATTCAGCCCCAGAATCCAGGCCAGAGGGGTCCAGCTGCTGCTCGGCCGCGTGATGGCCCGCGTGCACAAGGGCCTGCGCTTCACCGACATCCCGAAGCGCACCGAAGCCCTCCGGGTGGAGACCGGCGCCGGACCGGTGGCCTGTACCGTCTACCGGCCGCCCGCCACCACCGCCGGCCCCGCCCCCGTGTTCATCAACTTCCACGGTGGCGGCTTCGTGATCGGTCGCCCCGAGCAGGACGACCACATCTGCCGCTACATAGCCGCCACGGCAGGCTGCGTCGTGATCAACGTGGACTACGCCGTCGCACCGCAGAGGCCGTTCCCCACCCCGGTCATCCAGGCGTACGACGTCACCGAGTGGGTCGCCCGGAACGGCCCCGCCAACGACTGGGACGGTTCACGAATCGCCGTGGGCGGACACAGTGCCGGGGCCAACCTGACCGCCGCGGTCTGCCGCACGGCACGAGACCGAGGCACCTTCTCGCCCCGGCTCCAGATCATCGACTCGGCACCACTCGACCAGGTCTCCGACCCGGCCACCAAGCAGTCCCTCATCGCCAAGCCGCTGCTGAGCCCTCAGCTCATGCGGATCTTCACCGCCGCCTACGTCCCGGACTCCGCCGACCGGGCCCACCCCCTCGTCTCGCCGGGACTGGCCGACGACCTCGCCGGACTGCCTCCCGCCCTGGTCATCACGGCGGAGAACGACCGTTTGCGCGACGAGGGCGACGCCTACGCCAAGGCCCTGGAGGCCGCCGGTGTTCCCGTCACCCACCGCGTCTTCGCGGGAGTCGACCACTACTTCACGCACACCGGCCCGGTCCCGGACGGGAAGGAAGCCATCGATCTCATGGCCACCACCCTGCGCACCGCCCTGAACGACTGAGGGCGGTCAACACGCGGCGCAGGATGGTGACTTGGGTACTGCCGAGGCGCCTGGCTGTGGTCGGCGTTCGGCGTTCGGCGGGCGCAGGGCCGTACCGCCGTACCGTGCGGGAACACCGGATCGCGACGGTGACGCGTCCTGGCGGTGTGCTCACCCACCTCCCGTCACAGGCTCGCGAGGAGATCGTCGAGCGGGGTCGGAACCCGCTCGGCGTCGAGGGCCTCGACCAGGAGGCGGCCGTAGCGGATCTTGCGGCCCTTCTTCGTGCCGAGGAAGCGCCGCAACTGCTGGTTTCGGGGCCGACCGTGGTGTGCGGGCTGGTGCAGAAAGGTCTGCCAGGCACGGAGGTCTCCCTCGGCCCGGAGGATCTCCTCGACTCCCGCTGTGCCCAGTGCGCGGATGAGCTCGTCCTCCAGGTCGGACACGCACACGAAGAAGTCACGGTGTGGCGCCTGTGCCCGCTGTAGGCCACGGTCGTAGAAGCGTTGCTCACCCTCGTCGCACAGACCTGTCAGACGCAGACCGAGGCCGGGCGGTCCGAGGAGGCCGGCGTAGCGGGCGACGCTCATCGCCCCGCCCATCGACACGACGCAGACTCCCTCGGCGGCGAGGTCCCGGTCGCGCCGTGCGGCCAGCGCCTCGACTGCCGCGAGGTCACTCGGCCCTTCCAGCAGCACCGCCGTCCGCAGGCCCAGTCGCACGGAAAGATCACTTGCCGCCGCGCCGGAACCGCCGTTCGCCCAGCCACTGACCGCATCCCGGAATGCCCGCATGTCCTCCATGGAGCGAGTCTGCACCTCCACCTGACGGCACGGCACGCGATATTCGACCCCCTCGAACATCCGCGCGCGGGCCGTCAGTGACCCCGGCGGGCGTTGAGGCGGGCGGCCTGGCGTGTCAGGTGGTCGCGCTCGGCGAGGTTGGGCGCCTTGTGGGCCGCCTCGGCGTACAGCCGCGCCGCTGTCGTCAGGTCGCCGTCGCGTTCGTGGAGGTAGGCCGCCACCGCGGTGTGGCGGGGCAGTGAGTCGTCCAGTGCCGTGAGCGCCGCCAGGCCGGCGCGTGGTCCGTCGGCCTCGCCGACGGCCACCGCGCGGTTGAGCCGGACGACCGCGCTGCCGGTAAGGCGCACGAGCTCGTCGTACCACTCGACGATCTGCACCCAGTCGGTCTCCTCGGCGGTGAGCGCGTCGGCGTGCAGAGCCGCGATGGCGGCCTGGGCCTGGAACTCGGCCAGCCGGTCGCGGGCGAGGGCCGCCTGCAGGATCTCGACGCCCTCGGCGATCGACTTCGTGTCCCACCGGGCGCGGTCCTGCTCGGCGAGCGGCACCAGGCTGCCGTCGGGCGCGGTCCTGGCGGCGCGCCGGGCGTGGTGGAGCAGCATGAGGGCGAGCAGCCCCGCCACCTCGGGATGGTCGATGGAGGCCGCGAGCTGCCGGGCGAGGCGGATGGCCTCGGCGGCGAGGTCGACGTCGCCGGAGTAGCCCTCGTTGAAGACCAGGTACAGCACGCGCAGCACGGTGGCGACGTCGCCGGGCTGGTCGAACCGCACGCCGGAGACCGTGCGCTTGGCCCGGCTGATGCGCTGCGCCATGGTCGTCTCGGGCACCAGGTAGGCCTGGGCGATCTGGCGGGTGGTCAGCCCGCCGACGGCACGCAGGGTGAGGGCGACGGCGGACGACGGCGTCAGCGAGGGGTGGGCGCACAGGAAGTAGAGCTGGAGCGTGTCGTCCACCGCCGGGGCGGGCCCGGGTGGCGGCTGTTCGTCGACGAGGTCCTCGCGCCGGCGGCGGGCGGTGTCCGACCGGGTCGCGTCGAGGAACTTGCGCCAGGCCACGGTGACCAGCCAGCCCTTCGCATCCCGCGGAGGGTCGGCCGGCCACACGCGGACCGCCTCGACCAGCGCGTCCTGCACGGCGTCCTCGGCCGCCGCGAAGTCGGCTCCGCGGCGGACGAGGATGGTGAGCACGCTGGGTGTGAGGCTGCGGAGCAGGGCCTCGTTCACTTCGGATGTCACTCCGTGACCGTGCCGTGCGCGCCCATGAACGGACGCAGTTCGAGCCACTCGTGGATCGGCTCCCCGCCCTTGCCCGGGGCGGCCGACAGTTCCCCGGCCAGCTCGACGGCGCGCTCGTAGCTGTCGACGTCGATCACCATCCAGCCGGCGATGACGTCCTTGGTCTCGGCGAACGGCCCGTCGGTGACCGGCGGGCGCCCCTCACCGTCGTAGCGGACGAACGTGCCCCCGGGGGCGAGCGCCTGGCTGTCGACGAACTCGCCGGTCCCCTCCAGCCGGGTCGCGAAGTCGCGCATGTACTGCACGTGCGCCGAGATCTCCTCCGGCGTCCACTGGTCCATGGGCACGTCGTTGACCGAAGCCGGGGCGCCACGGTAGTGCTTGAGCAGCAGGTACTTGGCCATGGTGGTTCTCCTCGGTACTGGTGCGATCCATTGTGGTCGCGTTCAGTACGGGGACGGAGCCAGTCACGGGTTCTCGACATCGCCGCCGGATTTTTTTTCCGGCCCTCGTGGACGAGGTCGCAGGACCGCGGAGAAGATCCCTGCGTCGCCCCGCACCCGCCTTCCGCTGAGCGGCGGCCCTTCGTCGGCCTGGAGCCGGTGCGTCGGCGTGCGGGCGAGTCGGTGAAGGCACGGCTTGTCCGCGTTTCTCCCAGTATTATTATCGATATCGCAGTCTGGCCTCGACGAGTGGAAGCGTCGAGAAAGCGGAGTCGATTCAACCGCGAGACGAGAGAGGCGCAGCGTGGTCCGGTCCGGCGAGGACCCGGTGGCGAGGGAGCGCACAGTCGGTACCGGGCCCACACGCATACGTGAGCGGTTCCTGCAGGGGGATCCTGTCGTCAGCGGGGTGCGCGCCTCCATTCTCGGCTCGTGGCAGCGCTCCCGGTCCCTGGGGCTGTCGCCCGACGCGTCCGAGCTGCCCTTCCGGGAGGATCTCGATACCGACAGCCGACTCGTCCGAGCCGCCGTTCCCGTGCTCGACAGGCTGCGTTACAAGTTCTTCGGCAGCCGGATGAACGTCAGTGTCGCCGACGTACAGGGCACCGTCGTCCTGCGCTGCTTCGGATCTGCGTCCCTGGCCAGGAGTCTCCCGGAGATCCAGCGTGTCCCGGGGTTCGTGTTCTCCGAGCGGTTCGCCGGCACGAACGGCATCGGACTCGCGCTTGCCGAACGGCAGCTCATCCAGGTCCATGGTGCCGAGCACTTCGCCCAGCGTTCCCAGGAGAGCGCCTGCCGCGCGATTCCCGTCCGGGACCCGCTCTCGGGGCAGGTCGAGGGGGTCCTGTGCTTCGGTTATCCGCGTAGCGCCGAGGACCCGGCACTGGCCGCCGTGATCACGAAGGCGGCTCAGGCCATCGAGGACCGGCTGCTGGAACAGAGGTCCACCCGCGAGCGCACGCTGCTGCAGACGTATCTGAACATGGGTGGCGGTGCGGCCGCCCCGAGCGGCGCCGTCGGCGTGGAGGAGCTGGCACAAGGACTGCGCGCCCGTGACCAGGAACTTCTGAAGGAGACGGCCACCGAGCTGATCTCCCTCGCCCAGCAGGCCGCCCTCGAAGTGTCCTTGTCGGACGGCCGACGGCTCACGCTCATGAGCAGGCCCGTGACGAGCGCTTCCGGGGTGGAGGGCATCGTCATCGAAGTGCTTCTTCCGCATCCCGCGGAACTGAGCCTGCCGACCGTCCCGGTCCCGAGCGGCGAGCTGCGCCGTCGTGAACGCGGGCAGGCCTATTCCCCGCACGCCCCGGCGGGGCGCCTTTCCGTACCCGTGGGGTCCGGATCCGTCCTCGACACGTCGGGTCACGAGGGCGTAGGTGCCGTGGCGCCGTTCGGATTCGCCGCCGGCCCTCCGGCACCGAGGCCCCCCGCCGACGGGGTCCCCGGCCGCCGGCGCCCCGTCCGTACGGCCGGCGTGGACCCTGACGGCGTGGCGCCCGCGGGGGAGCGCGACGGTGCGCGGGATCCGGCCGTCGGGCTGGTCATGGTGGGGGAGCCGGAGGTGGGGAGGTACGCCCTGGCCGCACGGCGCCGCCTGGAGTTGCTGTCAGAGGCCAGCGAACGCATCGGCACCACCCTCGACGTGACCCGGACCGCCCAGGAACTCGCCGAGACGGCTGTCCCACAGCTCGCCGACTTCGTCACGATCGACCTGCCCGAGGCGGTGCTGCGAGGTGACGAGTCCGCCGACCCTCGCGGTGAACTGCGCCGCACGGTGGTCCACGGCATCCGCGACGACTGCCCCTTCAGCCCGGTCGGGAAAAGGATCGACTACCGCCCGACCACACCCCAGTCGCGCTGTCTGGCCGACGGACGGGCGGTGTTCGAGCCGGACCTGACGGCAGCCGCCGACTGGCTCGCCCAGGACCCCGAGGTCGGCGAGCGACTGATCGGCCACGTCCGTTCCCTCATTGCGGTGCCCCTGACCGCGCGCGGTGTCGTCCTCGGCGTCGCCGGCTTCTACCGCTCCCGGGATACGGCCGCCTTCCGCGACGACGACCTCACGTTGGCCCAGGAACTCGCCGGCCGGGCGGCTCTGTCCATGGACAACGCCCGGCGCTACACGCGCGAACGCGCCACCGTCCTGGCCCTCCAGCGCAGCCTGCTTCCGCACGGGCTGCCCGAACAGGACACGGTCGAGGTGGCCCATCGGTACCTGCCGGCGGAGTCCGGGGTGGGCGGGGACTGGTACGACGTCATCCCCCTGTCCGGCACCCGCGTCGGACTCTTCGTCGGCGACGTGGTCGGCCACGGCCTCCACTCCGCCGCGACCATGGGGCGGATCCGCACCGCCGCACGCAGCTTCGCCGAACTCGACTTCCCCCCGGAGGAGGTGCTGACCCACCTCGACAACCTGGTGGTGCGTCTGGACCGGGAGGAGGGCAGGGAGGACCTCGCCACGGACAGTGTCGGCATCATCGGCGCGACCTGCCTGTACGCCATCTACGATCCCGCCACGCAGCAGTGCGCCATGGCCCGGGCGGGACACCCACCGCCCGCACTGGTCCAGCCCGACGGCACGGTGTCGTTTCCCGACCTTCCCGCCGGGCCTCCGCTGGGTCTCGGCGGCTTCCCCTTCGAGACGGCCGAGCTGCACATCCCCGAACACAGCCGTCTCGTCCTCTACACCGACGGACTCATCGAGGACCGGAACTACGACATCGACGTGGCCCTCGACCGTCTGCGTACGGTGCTGGCCCGCTGCGACGGCACGCCCGAGGAGACCTGTCAGGCAGTCCTGGACACCGTGGCGCCCGCGCATCCCTGTGACGACATCGCCGTCCTGGTGGTCCGGACCCACGCCCTGGACCCCGACCGCATCGCCACCTGGGACCTGCCCTCCGACCCGGCTGTCGTCAGCGAGGTCCGTGCCGCCGCCACCCGGCAGCTTGCCGAGTGGGGGCTGGAGGAGACCGCGTTCGCCGCGGAGCTGCTGCTCAGCGAGCTGGTCACCAACGCGATCCGGCACGGTGCCGGGCCCATCCGGGTACGACTGCTCCATGAACGCACTCTGATCTGCGAGGTCTCCGACAGCAGCAACACCGCCCCGCATCTGCGCCGGGCAGCCGCCAACGACGAGGGCGGCCGCGGCCTGTTCCTCGTCGCACAGCTGTCCCAGGCCTGGGGCACGCGCTACACCACGGAGGGCAAGGTGATCTGGGCGGAATGCGCCCTCGATGCGTCGTGAAGCCACTCCGTCGGTGTCACTCCGGAGTGCGATATACGCGATACCTGGTGGTTGATCCCCTAGGGTCGACGTGCAGTCGGGAAGAACTCGTCAGTCCGACCCTCGGAGATGTCCGTGCACGACGTTCCCGGCACCGCTGTGACAGCGAACCCGCCCTCCACATCACCACCACCGCTCCATGGCCGCGGGCTCACCGAGAAGTCCGGCGGGACTCCGGCGCAGGCGGGGATTGACGCCGACGGCCACGCAGGGAGTGTTCTCGGCCTCCCCGCTCCCGACGGAGCCGGGAAGCTCCCCCTGGCGGCTGAGGCGACGCCCGCGTCCACCACCGCGACGCGCCCATGAACCCGTCTCGCGCGCGCCGCTCCCGAAGCCCCCGGCCAGAGCGTCTGCGTGCCGCCGGCGGGCACCTGATCGGCACCTACGGCCTGCTGGCTCTCACCGTCCTGCTCTTCCTGGCCTTCTCGCTGGCCCTGCCGCACACGTTCCCCACCCTGGAGAACATCGACTCGATCCTCTCCAGCCAGTCGATCCCGGCCATCCTCGCGCTCGGCGCCACGGTCCCCATCGTGACCGGCAGGTTCGACCTCTCCATCGGTTACGGTCTCGGCCTGGCGCATGTCATGGTGATGTGGCTCATCGTGGACTCCGGGTGGCCGTGGCCGCTCGCCTGCCTCTCGGTGATCGCCGGAGGGGCGTTGGTGGGCGTCCTCAACGGAGTCGTCGTCGAGTTCGGGCGGATCGACTCCTTCATCGCCACCCTCGGTACCGGCAGCATGATGTACGCCGCCACCGGCTGGATCACCGACGGGAGCCGCATCGTGCCCGGCCCCCAGGGCCTCCCGGCCGCCTTCACCGACCTGTACGACTCCACGTTCCTCGGCCTTCCGGTTCCCGCCTTCTACGTACTCGCCCTCGCGATCGTTCTCTGGGTACTGCTGGAGCGACTGCCGCTCGGCCGGTACCTGTACGTCATCGGCTCCAGCCCCCGGACCGCCGACCTCGTCGGCATTCCCACCCGCAGGTACTCGATCTACGCCTTCGCGACGTCGGGGCTGATCGTCGGCTTCGCCGGGGTGCTGCTCGCCGCCCAGCAGCAGATCGGCAACCCCAGCGTCGGTCTCGACTACCTGCTGCCCGCGTTCGTCGGCGCACTGCTCGGGTCCACCGCGATCCGGCCCGGCCGCCCGAACGCCCTGGGCACCCTCGTGGCCGTGGCCGTGCTCGCCGTCGGTCTCGCCGGCATCGGCCAGCTGGGCGCCGACTTCTGGGCGACCCCGCTGTTCAACGGCGCCACGCTGCTCCTCGCGGTCGGCCTCGCGGGCTACTCCGCGCGCCGCCGACTGTGCGCCGGTGCCACCGTGGACCGCGGTGAACCCGCAGGGCCCGCGCCGACAGAGCGCTCGTCACCGATGAGGAACGGCGGCACACCGGGAGCCACGCCATGAACCACGACCCCCGCGCCGTCTCCGCCGTCCCGGGTCGCGTCCCGCGGCTGCTGTCCCTGCGCGGAACCTCCCGTACCGTCCGTCACCGAGAGCGCGGGAAGCCCCTCGTCCCCCTCGGCGCCCGGGTGGTGTGCACCGCGCTGTTGGTGGCGGCCGTCCTCACCGGCTGCGAACGTGGCTCGTCGAAGGGACCGGCGCATCCGGACACGGGTATCAACGGGTGTCCGACCGTGCATGCCAGGGCCGAAGCCGCCGTCCGGCAGGCAGAACGGACCGCCGTCCCCTGGCACGGCCCGACCGGTGGACCGCGGGCGGTACCGGACAAGACCATCGTCTACGTCGCGCAGACCATGACCAATCCGGGAGTGGCCGGCGCCGCGAACGGCGTGCGGGAAGCCGCGAAGGTCATCGGCTGGAACGTCCGGGTGATCGACGGCGGTGGCACCCCGGCGGGCATCCAGTCGGCCATGAGCCAGGCCCTGGCCCTCGACCCCGCGGGCATCGTCGTCGGCGGCTTCGACCCCAACTCGACCTCGCAGCAGGTCGCCAGGGCGGACGCGGCACACATCCCGCTCGTCGGCTGGCACGCTGTCGCCGATCCGGGCCCCAGCCGCAAGCCCCGGCTCTTCAGCAACGTCACGACCGAGGTCGGGGACGTCGCCGGCATCAGCGCGCAGTGGGTCATCGCACGCTCCAACGGCAACGCGGGGGTGGTGGTCTTCACCGACGCCTCGATCCCCTTCGCGAAGAGAAAGTCCGACCTCATCAGGAAGGAACTCGCCACCTGCGCGGGCGTCAAACTGCTGTCGTACGAGAACATTCCGATCCAGGACGCGAGCAGCCGCACTCCCCAGGAGGTCGCGTCCCTCCTGTTCCGCTATCAGGAACGGTGGACCCACTCGGTCGCCATCAACGACCTGTACTTCGCCGACGCCGCGCCCGCGTTCCGGGCGGCCGGCGCCGGGGGCTCCGGACCGCCCTCCAACATCGGTGCCGGGGACGGTGACCCGTCCGCCTTCCAGCGCATCAACAACCAGCAGTACGAGGCCGCCACCGTGCCCGAGCCCCTCTCCCAGCAGGGATGGCAGATCGTCGACGAGCTCAACCGCGCCTTCTCGGGGCGGACCGACAGTGGGTATGTGGCCCCCGTCCACGTCAGCACCGCCGCCAACAGTCGTGGCGCCACGTCCTGGAATCCGACCGGCTACAAGGAGGCGTACCGGAAGATCTGGGGGACGCCGGGCGGGTGACGCAGGTTCCGGCCCGGCGACCTGCCACGGGCTCCGCACGCGACGACGCGCACCGAGCCGGACGGGTCAGGAACGGTGCGTCGGCGCTCCGAAGTCGAGCAGCACCTTGCAGGAACGGGCCGGATCGCCTGCCAGGCTGAACGCCTCCTCGATGTCGGCGACCGGCAGTAGGTGACGACCGGGTCGACCGCGAGCCGGCCGTCGGCCAGGGCCCGCAGCACCTCGCCGAGTTGGGTGTCGAACCGGAAGGAGCCGACCAGACGCACTTCCCGCGTGATCAGGGCGTTGGCGGCGACCGGTGTCTCTCCCGGCGGCAGCAACCCCAGACCGACCACCAGTCCGCCCCGGTCGACGCCGTACAGACACGTCCGCAGACCCGCCGGGCTCCCCGAGGACTCGATGGCGATGTCGGCCGCGAGCTCCGGGAGCGGGTCGGTCCCCGGCCCGACGCACACCACGGACGTCGCACCCACCGCCTTGGCGACCGCGAGCGGCGCCTCGTGGACGTCGGTGACGGTGATCTCGCCGGCGCCGGCCGCGCGCAGCGCCGCCACCACCAGCGCCCCGATGGGGCCCGCGCCGGTGACCAGCACCCGCTTCCCGCGTACGTCGCCGGCCTGGCGTACGGCGTGCCAGGCGACGGCGGCGGGTTCCGCGACGGCGGCGAGCCGCAGGTCCAGGCCCTCGGGGAGGGGGAGTATCCGCTCGGCGGGCACGACCAGGACGTCGGCGAAACCGCCCTGCACGTGCGGGTTGCGGGCCGCGCTGCCGAGATATCCGCCGTCGAGACAGGTGTTGCGCCGCTCGGCGCGGCACTGTCGGCACGCACCGCACGAGGCCAGGGGATGCACGGCGACCGGGGTGCCCGGCGCCGGAGCGGACGCGCCGGGCCCGGCCTCGCGCACCCGGCCGACGATCTCGTGGCCCAGAACCAGCGGCTCGCGCAGCCGGAACTCGCCGACCGCGCCGTGTCGCCAGTAGTGCAGGTCGGAGCCGTAGATCCCGCCGTACCGGATGTCGACGGCGACCTCCCCGGGCCCCGGTGAGGGGACCTGGCGTTCCTCCAGGCGCAGATCGCCCGCGCCGTGCGCCACCACCGCGCGCATCCGCGTCCTCCTCGCCGAGTCCATGTCCGTGTTCATGACCTGACCTTCTTTCCTCGCGTGCTCAGATGACCGCGGTCAGTCCGCCGTCGATGGCGATCACCTGGCCGTTGACGAAGTCGGAGGCGGGGGCGGCGAGCCAGACCAGTGTTCCCACGAGGTCCTCCACGGCTGCCCAGCGGCCCGCCGGGGTCCGCCCCCGGATCCACGAGTCGAAGGCCGGGTCGTCCACCAGTGGGCGGGTCAGTTCGGTGACCACATAGCCGGGGGCCAGTCCGTTGACGGCAAGACCGGATCCGGCCCACTCCGCGCACATGCCCTTGGTCAGCATCGCGAGGCCGCCCTTGGAGGCCGCGTAGGCGGCGATGCCCGGACGGGCCAGCCAGGTCTGTACGGAACACACGTTGACGATCTTGCCGCGACGCCGCTCGACCATGCCCCTGGCCACCGCGCGGCCGACGAGGAAGGCGCTGGTGAGGTTGGTTTTCAGGACTCGCTCGAAGTCGGCCGCGCGGACGTCCAGGAGCGGCTCGCGGTGTTGCACGCCGGTGTTGTTGACCAGGATGTCCAGTGGGCCGATCCCGTCCTCGATCTCCTGGACCGCTCGCCGCACGGCTGCTTCGTCGGTGACGTCGAAGGGCATCGCGTGCACGGTGGAGCCGGTGCGTTCCGCGAGGGCGGCGCGCGCGGTGTGCAGGGCCTCGGGGTCCCGGCCGTTGAGGACGACGTCGGCGCCGGCCTCGGCGAGACCTGTGGCGAGCGCGAGCCCGATGCCTTTGCTGGAGCCGCTCACCAGGGCCAGGCGGCCGGTCAGGTCGAACAGCGCGGAACCGGTGGGGCTCCTCATCGTCGTACTCCCGTCGGGGCCGGGAAGCTCAGCGGCGTCGCGGCGACTGCCGGGCCGGGCGGGGGCGGGAGTTCCGGCGTCTCGTAGTAGTGCATGAGCGCGGCGTTGTCGGCGTTCCCGTGCCCGGCCGTGACCAGCCATCGGTGCAGTTCGGAGACGGTGGTGGTGACGGGCAGCGGGACACCCGCGGAGCGGGCGTAGTCCCGGGCCGCCTCCAGGTCCTTCACCATGTTGCTGACCCGCCCGGTCGGAGTGAGGTCGGTTTCGGCGAACTTCACGAAGAACTCCTGCAGCAGCGCGGAATCGGCCCTGCCGCCGCTGAGAGCGGTCAGGACGTGGCGCGGTGGCAGGCCGGCGGCCCGGACCAGAGCCGCGGCCTCGGCGAGCGCGGCGAATCCGCAGCCGACCAGCACCTGGTTGACGGACTTCACGAGCTGCCCCGAACCGGCCGGTCCCATGTGGGTCAGGCGGGAGGCCAACATGTCCAGCACGGGCAGCGCCCGCTCGACATGCTCCACCTCGCCGCCGAGCATCAGGGTCAGTTCGCCTCGCTCCGTGCCCGGGGCGCCGCCCGACAGGGGTGCGTCGACCCAGCCGGCGCCCAGTTCGGCGGCCCGCTCGGCGAATGCGCGGGTGCGGCCCGGATCGACGCTCGACATGTCGATCACGAGTACGCCGTCGGGATGTCCCCGGTCCTCGCGTCCGGCGGACAGGACGCCGTCCGGGCCGAACACCACCTGCTCGACGATGTCGGCGGTGTTGAGGGAGAGGATCACGACGGAGCACGACGCCAGCCGCGCCGGCGTGTCGGCTGCCACCGCTCCGTCCCGTACGAGTTCTGTGACCGCGTCCGGTCGGATGTCGTAGGCCGTCACCGTGCGCTCGCGCCGCAGCAGTCTGCGGGTGATGGCGGAGCCCATCACACCCAGGCCGGCTATACCGACCTCCGTATGTCCTGACACGCGAACCTCCGGAACCATATTCTGTACTGTGAACAGCATATTGAACTACTGGCGTGGGATGCCGCAACCGTGAAGCTGGAAATCCACACCTCCCTTCTCTCAGGCCATAGGTCACTTTGATGGTTGGTGACCTGCCCGAATGAGGGATGCTTGTCGTCCAGCATGTTGGCGTGTGTGTCAAATGTTGTTACCGGTCGCCGACGCCCCCGGGCAGAGGGACCCTGCGCCGAATCGTCGGCCGGTCCTCGACGAGGCCCGGCCTCGTGCTCGGTGTCGTCGCTGAAGCGGGAGTTGCCGCCTTCGACGATCACGTCGCCGGGGGTCAGCAGGTCGGCCAGCCGGCGCAGTGACTGCCGGGTGGGCTCGCCCGAGGGCAGCATCAGCCACACCACGCGCGGCGCGGAGAGCTTGCCGACGAGTTCCTCCAGGGAGTCCGCGTCGCGGTCGGGGGAGGTGCGGCTGTAGCCGAGCACCTCGTGGCCGTGATCCCGCCAGCGGGCTGCCATGTTGCCGCCCATGCGTCCGAGGCCGACTATTCCTGCCTGCATCGATTCCAGTCCTTCGGGTCGAGTGGGTGGCCGGCGGCGGTGCCGCGCAGCAGATCGAGGACGACGCTGTTGTCGAGGGCGCCGAGGCCCGCCGCGGTCACGGCCGCGTACAGTCCGGCCACGGTGGTGGAGAGGGGCAGCGCGGTCTGTTGTTCGGCGGCGGCGTCGAGGACGAAGCCGAGGTCCTTGTGGAGGTAGCGGGCGGGGCCGGACGCGGTGAAGTCGCTCTTCGCCAGGTGGTGCCGTTTCTGCGCGAGCACTTCGGAGGAGGCGAGGCCGCCGGCCAGCACGTCCAGGAGTGCCGCCGGTTCGAGGCCGCCGCGTTCGCCGAGGAGGACGGCTTCGGCGAGCGCGACCAGGGTGCCCGCGACGACGAGCTGGTTGCAGGCTTTGGCGAGGGACCCGGCGCCGGTGTCGCCCAGGCGGCGGACGGTCGAGCCCATCGCCTCCAGGTAGGGGCGAACCCGTTCCACGGCCGTCTCCGCACCGCCCGCCATGATCGACAGGGTCGCCTGGCGTGCGCCGGTCACCCCGCCGCTGACGGGGGCGTCCACCACGGTGACACCGCGAGGGCGCAGCTCCTGGGCCAACCGCCGTACGGCGACGGGCGAGACGGTGCCCATGACCACAAGGGTGTCCAGGACCGGGTTCTTGGCGCCGTGGCCCGCGAGCAGCCCCTCGGGGCCGTTGAGCACGGCCTCGACCTGGGGCAGGTCGGGCAGCATCGTGAGGACGACGGAGGAGCCGGTGCCCAGCCGCGCGAGGCTTTCGGAGGTACGGCACCCCGCGGCGCGGGCAGCGTCCAGGGGTGAGCGGCCGCGGTTCCAGGCGAGGACCTGGTGCCCGGCCCTCGCGAGGTTCGTCGCCATGGGCAGTCCCATCGCGCCGAGCCCCACGAACCCGACCGGCCGGGGTGCCGGGGGCACCGACGTCATGCGTGCACCCCGACCGTCCCGGACCCTGCCGCCCAGACGCCCAGCCGTCGCACCAGCCCGGGCTCCTCGGTCGCCTCCCGGTTGACGACGAAGGGCGGGACGCGGCCCTGCGACACGTCCAGCACGGCACGGACCGCGCTGCCGCCGTTGCCCGCGGACATCTCGTCCGTCCACGCCAGCGCGTGCGGGCTGAGGACGACCTGGTCCATGCTCAGCAGCGGATTGCGGGGATCGGGCGGTTCGGACTCGAGGACGTCCAGCCCGGCGCCCCGGATACGGCGGCAGCGCAGTGCCTCGATCAGCGCGGCCTCGTCGACGATGGGACCGCGGGCGACGTTGAGCAGTACGGCCGAGGGCTTCATCAGCGCCAGTCGGCGGGCGTCGACGAAGTGCCGGGTCTCCTCCGTGAGCGCGCACATCACGATCACGGCGTCGGCCTCGGCGACCACCGTGTCTGCATCCGCGAGCCGTACACCGAGGACGCGCGCGACATCCTGCGGGCAGTACGGGTCGTACGCCACGACGTCGACCTCGAACGGGCGCAGCAGACCGACCAGGTCACGCGCGGTGTTGCCGAGGCCGATGAGCCCGACCCGGCGGCCGGTGAGTCCGAGCCCCATCCACTGTTCCTTCTCGGCCCAGCGGCCCGTCCGTACCAGCCGGTCCTTGGCCGGGAGGTTGTGCAGTACGGCGAGGAGAAGGGCGAGTGTGGCGGTGGCGACGGGCCGGCGCGCGCCGTCCGGAGTGATGGTCACCAGCGCGCCGTGGCGGGTGCACGCGTTCAGGTCGACGGCGTCGTAGCCGACACCGAAGCGGGCGAAGAGCAGGGGTGGGCGTGTGGCGCCGGCGAAGGTGCGCTCGGTGACCGCGGGTCCGGCGAACAGCACGGCGTCCAGGCCGTCGACGTCCGCCGCCAGGAGTTCGTCCGTGTCGCGCGGCAGGTAGTGCCAGTCGACGCCGGGGCCGGCGTCCAGCTCGCCGAGCCGGATGTCGCCCCATACGTTGTTGCCCTCGGAGTCGAGGAAGTCCCGGCTGACGCCGACGGTGAAGCGGTCGTCGGTGCGCGGGCCCGGTACGTTGCGGATGTCGGCCATCACAGCACCGCGACCGGGTTGACGGGTGAACCGGTGCCACCGGGAATGTTCAGCGGGGCGACGGTCAGCAGGAACGCGTAGCGGCCGGCCTCGGCGCAGGCGGTGGAGAGCGCTTCGAGGTCGAGGTTGTCGAGCAGCGGTACGCCCATGGCGGTCAGCGCGAGTGCGTGGACGGGGGAGTGCAGTCCTTCGACGGGCGAGGGCCGCACGTCGCTGTCCCCGTCTCCGCCGATCAACGCGATCCCGCGTTCGGCGAGCAGCGGCATCACGTCCACGTGGAAGCCGGCGCTGGCGGAGTCCGGGTTCCAGGCGCCGAGTTCGGCCCGGCGGCGGAAGTGCCCGGAGCGCAGCAGTACGGCGTCGCCGTCGCCGATGGTCACGCCGAGGGCCTTCTCGGCGGCGAGTACGTCCTCGGCGTGGACGGCCTTGCCCGGCTCCAGCCAGTCGGTGCCCAGGACGACGGGCATGTCCAGCAGCACGCCCTTGGTGACCAGAGGGCCGAGGGCCGCGACCGCCCCGAAGCGGGCGCCGCCGGCGTCGACGACCTCGCGGGCCGTGTGGCCGTCGTAGAGCCGGCCGCGGTAGGCGATGTGGGAGAGCGCGTCGAGATGGCTGACGCCCTTGCCGTGGTAGTCGACGGCGATGAAGTCCTTGTGGCAGGAGGGCTCGGGAGCCTCGACGTCGCCGAGGTCCGACATGTAGTGCAGGGCGGGCTTGGCGTTGTCCGGGCCGGGCCGGGTGTTCCAGGGCAGGGCCATCGGAACGGTCGTTCCGGTGCGCACCAGAGCGGTCGCCCGTCGTACGTGGTCGGGGGTGACCCGGTTCCAGGCGCCGCGGTCGGCCTGCTGCGGGGACCAGCGGCCCCAGGTGCGTACCGCGTCGAAGAGCGTGTCGAACTCCTCGCGGGTGAGCGTGGGCCCGTTGTCCGGGGTGGCGGCCCCGGGGGAGTCGTGGGGTGAGGGGGGTTCGTGCGGGGTGCCGGTCATCTGCTTCTTCAGCGCTCCAAGGCTCGGAGGGGTGCCGTCGGCCGGCTCCGGGGGCGCGCTACGGTCGAGAGGCCATGCGGAAGCCGGGAACTCTGGGAGATCTCTTCGGTCTCGATGGCAAAGCGTGCGCCGACGGCATTGTCGTTCGGGGACACAGGAGGGACAATAGCCAATATGCTGAACGACAAACAGAATGATGGGTGGAGTTGACGGTGAGCGCAAGTGACCCGGGAAGTCTCGTCCCTGCCGTGACGCGGGCAGTGGCCATCCTCGACACCCTCGGCGAGGCGGAGGGCCGCCCCCTGTCCGTGAGTGAGATCGCCCGAGCCCTGGGCCTGCCCAAGTCCTCGACGGGGAACCTGTGTGCCTCGCTCGAGGCCGCCGGCATGATCACGCGCAACGGCACGGGCTTCGCGCTCGGCCGCAAGCTGGTCGAACTCGGTGGCCGCTACCTGGCCACCGTCGACCAGTTGCGCGACTTCTACGAACTGTGCCGACGCAGTACGCACATATCTCGCGAGACCGCGCGTGTCGCCGTGCTGGACGGCCTGGACGTCCTCTATCTGGGCAGGTACGACGGCACGCAACCGCTGCGGCTGACCGCGAACATCGGTGACCGCTTCCCCGCGAACTGCACGGCGACGGGCAAGGCGATCCTGGCGACCCTGGACCCGGCGGCCGCCGAGGACCGCCTGCGCGGGCGCCCCCTGCCCGCCCTGAGTGAACGGTCCATCACCTCGGTGCCCGCCCTGATGGAGGACCTGGCCCGGACGCGGGAGCGGGGCTACGCGATCGACGACGAGGAGGCGACGGCGGGAATCGTGTGCCTGTCGGTGCCGGTCAAGGGGTTCCGCACCGACTCGGCGCCCTTCGCCATCAGTGTCACGGTGCTCAAGGCCCGGCTGGACGACGAGTTCCGCGAGGCCCTGCTGAAGGATCTGCGCGCCGTCGCCGCGGGTCTGGAGAACCCGATGCTCCCCCAGGGGGTGGCCCCGGGCGCGGGGTGAGTACCCGGTCCGACTGTTCAGCGGCGGCCGTACGGAGACCTCTCCGTACGGCCGCCGTAACTTTGGGGCAATGAATGCCGCGAGTCTATTGACCAATATCCTGGTAGTGGGACAGGATTCTGTTCGAGCCGATGGAGTGGTCCTCGGCCGGCGAATCCTTCGGAGAAGTCCGTGCATGACGCTTCCGATGACACAGCCCACACCGCAGCAGGCGACGCGACACCGCTGGTGAGCATCCGCGGACTGCGCAAGCGGTTCGGCGGCACCCTCGCCCTCGCCGATGTCGACCTCGACATCCACGGCGGCAGCGTCCTCGCCCTCCTGGGACACAACGGTGCGGGCAAATCCACCCTTATCAAGGTACTTGCCGGTGTCTACCGCGCCGACGAAGGCCAGGTCACCGTGGCAGGCCACCCACTCGGCAGCGACGCCGCCGCCGCCGAGACGTCCTTCATCCACCAGGACCTGGGCCTGGTCGAATGGATGACGGTCGGCGAGAACATCGCCCTCGGCACCGGCTACCCGCGCCGCGCCGGCCTCGTCTCCTGGCGGCAGGTCCGCGAGCGCTGCGCCGAGGCCCTCGACATCGTCGCCGGTCACCTCGACCCGGACGCGGCCATCGCCGACCTCACCCGCGCCGAGCGCTCCCTCGTCGCGATCGCCCGGGCCCTGTCGACCCGAGCCCGCCTCATCGTCCTCGACGAGCCCACGGCCAGCCTGCCCGCCGCCGACTGCGCGCGCCTCTTCGACGTCCTGCACACACTGCGCGACCGCGGACACGGCATCGTCTACGTCAGTCACCGGCTCGACGAGGTCTACCAGGTCGCCGACAGCTTCGCCATCCTGCGCGACGGCCACCTCATCAGCCAAGGCCGGCTCGCCGACCACGGGCCCGACCGCATCGTGCGCGACATCGTGGGCCGCGAACCGGAGAAGCACCGCCCGCAACCCGCCGTACGGCCCACGGACACCACCCGCTCGTCGACCGACGCGACCGGTGCCACCGTGCTGCGCCTCCGGGGCGCCACCACCGAAGGTGCCGGGCCCATCGACCTCGAACTGCGCGCGGGCGAGGTACTGGGCATGGTCGGACTGACCGGCGCCGGTCACATGGACCTGGGAAGGGCCCTCGCCGGAGCACGGCCCCTCACCGGGGGCGAGGTCCTGCTCGACGGCCGGCCCTACCGCCCCGGCTCGCCGGCCGCGGCCGTCAACGCCGGCCTCGGTTTCGTCACCAGCAACCGCCAGGAGGAGGGCTGTGCCCTCGAACTCACCGTGCGGGAGAACTTCCTGGCCAACCCCCGCGCCGATCACCGCTCTGCATGGCGCTGGATCAGCCCCCGGCGCGAGCGAGCCCGGGCACAGGCCCTGATCGAGCGGTTCGGCGTGCGGCCCGCCGACCCCGAGGCGCCGATCGCCACCCTGTCCGGCGGCAACCAGCAGAAGGTGATGATCGGCCGCTGGCTGCGCCTCAGCCGCCGGGTGGTCATCCTCGAGGAGCCGACCGCCGGAGTGGACGTCGGGGCCAAGGCCGAGATCTACCGGCTCCTCGACGACGCCCTCGCCCAAGGACTCGCCGTCCTTCTCATCTCCACGGACTTCGAGGAGGTCGCCGACGTCTGCCACCGCGCCCTGGTCTTCGTACGAGGCAGCGTGACCGCGGAGCTCAGCGGCGAAGCCCTCACCGTCACGGAACTCACCCACGCCGCGTCGGCCATGCCGGCGCTGACCGGAACGGCGGACAACTGATGGCCACCGAGACACGAGCCTCCCGACACGACGAACCGCCGCTCTCCGGCGACGCCGGGAACAGGGGCCGGAAGACGGCCGGGTCACCACCCCCCGGAACCGGCACCGGACCCGACCGCAGGGGTGCCCGCAGCCGCGTCGGTGGCGCACGCGGCGGCCGGCCGAGCGGTCATCTGATCGGGACCTACGGCCTGCCCGTCCTCGCCGTCCTCCTCTTCCTCGTCTTCTCCCTCACCCTGCCGGACACCTTCCCGACCCTCGACAACGCCTCCTCGATCCTGTCCAACCAGTCGATTCCGGCGATCCTGGCGCTCGGCGCGATGATCCCCATCGTCACCGGCAAGTTCGACCTCTCCGTCGGCTACGGCCTGGGCCTTTCCCATGTCCTGGCGATGCAACTCATCGTGAACAACGGCTGGCCCTGGCCTGTCGCCTGTGTTCTCGTCATCGTCGGAGGCGGCCTCGTCGGCGTCGTCAACGGACTGCTGGTCGAGTTCGCCCGGATCGACTCCTTCATAGCGACCCTCGGCACCGGCAGCGTCCTGTACGCCCTCACCGGGTGGATCACCGACGGTGCCAGGATCGTCCCCGGGCCGCATGGACTCCCCCCGGCCTTCACCGATCTCTACGACTCCAAGTTCCTCGGTCTGCCCGTCCCCGCCTTCTACGTCCTCGCGCTCGCCGTCCTGCTGTGGCTGCTGCTGGAACGGCTGCCGCTCGGCCGCTATCTGTACGTCATCGGCTCGAACGCGCGCGCCGCCGACCTCGTCGGCATCCCCACCCGCCGATACGGCATCTACGCCTTCGCCGGCTCAGGCCTGGTGGTCGGCTTCGCGGGTGTCCTGCTGGCCGCCCAGCAGCAGATCGGCAACCCGAGCGTCGGCATGGACTACCTGCTCCCCGCCTTCGTCGGCGCCCTGCTCGGTTCCACCGCGGTCAAGCCCGGTCGCGCCAACGCCGCCGGCACCGTTGTCGCGGTCGCCGTCCTTGCCATCGGCCTGGCCGGTATCCAACAACTGGGCGCCGAGTTCTGGGCCACGTCCCTGTTCAACGGCGGCACTCTGCTGCTCGCGGTCGGCCTGGCCGGCTACTCCGCACGCCGTCGGCTGCGCGCCGGTGCGACAGCCACCCGTCAGTCACTGGCGGGCGCACCACCTGAGACGGGGGCGCCCTCCGTCGCCGAGGCGCCGTCACCCACCGCCGCCGACGACAGCGGCGCATAGGCCACCACACCGCGCCCCGTCCCCCTCGCATCGGCGCCGCTCCAGGCTTTCCCCTGCCTGCTCGCGTTCCCCCGGTCTCCCCACCTCCCCCCTCGCCTTCCTGCCCTGCGCACTCAAGGAGTCGACCCGTGTCGCACCAGCACACCCGCATGACAACACTCAGAGCCACGGCCGCACTGGCGGTGGTCACCGCCTTCGCCGCCGGCTGCTCCAAGGGCTCGGACAGCGCCACCGCAACCACCGTCGGCTCGTCCAAAGCGGGCTGCCCCACCGTTCTCGCCGAGGCGAAGAAGGCGGTCCACGCGGCCGAGGCCGTGGACGCGGCATGGGGCGGCCCGACGTCCGGGCCCACGGCGGTCGGCGGCAGGACGATCGTCTACGTCGCTCAGAGCATGACCAACCCGGGAGTCGCGGGCGCCGCCCAGGGCGTCCAGGAAGCCGCCAAGGCGATCGGCTGGAAGATACGCGTCATCGACGGCCAAGGGACACCGGCCGGTATCCAGGCAGCCCTCAGCCAGGCTGTCGCGGTGAAGCCCGACGGCATCGTCCTGTCCGGGTTCGATCCCAAGTCGACCGCTCAGCAGGTCGCCCAGGCCAACGCCGCCGGCATCCCGCTGATCGGCTGGCACGCCGTCGCCACCCCGGGTCCGAGCAAGGACCCGAAGATGTTCAGCAACATCACCACCAGGGTCGAGGACGTCGCGAAGATCAGCGCCGACTGGGTCATCAGCCAGTCGAACGGCCGGGCCGGCGTGGTCGTGTTCACCGACGCCTCCATCCCGTTCGCCAAGGGCAAGTCGGACCTGATCCAGACGGAACTCGCCACCTGCTCCGACGTCAAGGTCCTGAAGACGTCCAACATCCCCATCGCCGACGCCAGCAGCCGCACCCCCCAGGAGGTGTCCGCGCTGCTGTCCCGTTTCGGGTCCGCGTGGACGAACTCGGTGGCCATCAACGACCTGTACTTCGCCGACGCCGCCCCGGCCCTGCGCGCGGCGGGCAAGCAGGGCGGCGGCGCCCCGTTCAGCATCGGCGCCGGTGACGGCGATCCGTCTGCCTTCCAGCGGGTCAACAGCAAGCAGTTCCAGGCCGCGACGGTGCCCGAGCCGCTGTCGGAGCAGGGCTGGCAGATCATCGACGAGTTCAACCGGTCCTTCGCGGGCAAGCCCGCCAGCGGCTACATAGCCCCTGTCCACATCACGACCGCAGGCAACACCGGTGGCGGCACTTCCTGGGACCCGAAGGGCTATCGGGAGGAGTACCGGAAGGTCTGGGGCAAGTAGGCCCTGACCGCGGCCGTCGCCCGCGCCTCCCTCCCGCGCCCTTCTCGGGCGGGAGGGACACCGCGGGTGCGGCCGCCCTCTCCCATGTCCCCGGTCATGCCGTTCACCTGCGTCGTGCGGCCCACACCGTGCGCTCGGTGCGTACCGTCACGTCGTCGCGGCGCAGGATGCTGTGGGGGCTGTCCGTGTCGAGCAACTGGTCGAGCGCGGCGGCGTCTTCCGCGGTGAGTGTCCGGGCCGCGCCGCCGCGGATCAGGCGCAGGCTGGTGAGGGCGTAACGGCCTATGGCATCGGTGTGGGGCGGGCCCATGTTCACGGTGATGGTGCGTTCGTCCTCCACGGTGAAGCCGGCGTCCGTCAGTTTGGATCCCCAGTCGGCGCCGCGGTGTGAGACGTGCTCGGCGTGGTGCCGGTCGAGTGCGGCATGGCAGCGGTCTTCGAGGCCGGGTCGGTTTGCGGGAGCGTGCGGGGGCAGGAAGCGCGGGAAGCCGGCCAGCTCGACGACGGCGAACAGTCCGCCCGGCGCGAGTGTCTCGTGGACGTGGCGCAGTGTGCGGTCGGGGTCGGCCATGTGGTGCATGGAGGCTGAGGCCCACACCAGGTCCGGCGTGCCGAGGTCGGGCCAGTGCGCGTCGAGGTCGGCCCGCACGGTGCGCACCCGGTCTGCCAGGCCTTCCGCCTCGGCCTTCTCCAGCAGGCGGCGCAGGTGGCCGGCCGAGGTGTCCACCGCGGTCACCTCGGCGGTGGGGAAGCGCTGGAGCAGGGTGAACGTGCCGGTCCCGGTTCCGCAGCCCAGATCGACGATGTGGCGGGGGCTTGCGTTGACGGGCAGCCATGCGGTGATGGAGGCGATGTGCTCGGCGAGCACCTCCGCGTCCAGGTCGAGGATCTCCGCCTGGCTGTCGTCGTCGTGGCCCTGTCCGTCCTGGTGGACCGCGTGCGCGCCGTGGTCGTGTGCTGCGTGCGGGGATGCGTGTGTCATGGCGTTCACGCTAAGAGGTTCATGAGCGTTCGGCATGGCTGCTTGCCAAAGGAGCAAGACGATGACTGCTCGGGCTGCCGCCGGCGCAAGCCGCCGTTGCCGTACGCCACTGACGTACGGCGTGGGCGTGCGGCTCTTGACGTGCGGCTGCGTGCCGCTCGCCCTACTGCGGCCGGCGGCTCGTGTCGGCGTCGGTCCGGCCGGAGTGGCCGCGGCGGGCGTCACGGTCGAAGATGCCCAGGACCTCGCACGGTCCGTCCTCGGTGCCGATGGCGTGCGGGAGCATCGTGGGGAACTCGGCCGCCTGGTTGGTCTCCACGCGAAAGCGTCGGTTGCCCAGCAACAGGGTCGCTGTGCCGGAGAGAACGACGAGCCATTCACGGCCCGGGTGGGCGCGCAGGTGTGAGGGGCCGTCGGGCGGCGGGTTCGTGACGTGCTGGCGTACGACGGTCATGCCGGGATCCGCGCGGATGGGCCACCGCATCAGCTGGCGGGACGCGTCGATCGTCGGGCTGGAGATGACGTCGTCGGTGGCGGTCTCGACCAGCTGGTCGAGCGAGGTGTCCATGGCGCGGGCGAGGGTGACGAGCTGGTCCAGCGCGAGGCGGCGCTGACCGTTCTCGATGCGGCTCAGCGTGGACGGGCTGAGCCGGGCGCGCTTGGCCAGCTCGTCCAGGGACCAGCCCTGTGCCAGGCGCAGAGCGCGGATCCGTTTGCGTACGAGGCTGTCCAGCTCACCATTGCCTTGCGTCATGGGCAATACCGTATGCCCCACACGCACAGCGCGTCGGTAGAGGTCATCCGATCGGGACGCGGGACCGCGGAGCCTGTGTGTACGGTCACGCGCGACGGAGGACTACAACGGCGCATCCCTGGACAGCTGTAAAAGCCAGTGGTCAGGCAGCGGCCGCCGTTTTCCGCTGCGCCCCGGAGCCGTCCTATGAGAACTTATCGACTTGACGACTGCCATGTGGTGATCGAACTCCACGACGTCGTTGACATCGGCAACGACGAGGCCACGAAGGACCGGCTGCGCCGAGTGATGGAGGAGTCCGCGGTTCGTCGGGCCATCATCGACATCCGGACCCCCGTCGTGACCGCGGCGTGCCTCGACATGCTCCTGGCGCTGCGCCGTGCGCTCCTTCCGAGCGGTTTCCTGATCACTGTGGTGGCGCGGCATCGCCTGGCCCGTCGAGTCTTCCGCATCGCCGCCCTGAGCAGGACCTTCCACGTGACGGCGACCGTTCCACGCGCTCGGGCCCTGACCCGCGCCTGTCATACCGCCGGCCGTCATCCGGTGCCGCAACCGCCCGCCGCTCCCTGTCCGACCGACCCGGAGAGCGGCCGGCATCCATCGTCGGCGAAGCCGGCCACCGCCTGAGGCGTTCCGTGCGCTTTCCCCCACCCGCCAGAAGGCGCACGTCACGTCGATCGACGGTGCGAAGACCGATGTGACGCGGCAACGGGGTATCACCAAGGTGGTCGAGGAACTCACGCACCGATAGGCCTCCCCTCGCTGTGGCGGCCGCTGCCCGAGTAGGAGACAGATGAGGATCGTCATCACGGGTGCGTCCGGCTTTGTGGGGCGCCTGCTCGCCGCGGCGCTGTTGCGGGCGCGGACGTTCGACGGTGAACCCATCAGCCGGCTGGTCCTCGCCGACCGCGTGGCCCCGGACGTTGCACGGGTGAGCGATCCGCTCGTGGAGGTGGTGCACGGCGATCTGGTCGAGTGTCTCGATGCGGTGTTCGCGGAGCCGGTCGACGTGCTGTTTCATCTGGCCGCCGCGGTGTCGGCCGAGTGCGAGACCGACTTCGACCTCGGTATGCATGCGAACGTCGACACCACACGCGCCCTGCTGGAGGCCGCGCGGGCACAGTCGGTGGCCGGCGGTCCGCTGGTGCGGGTGGTGTTCTCGAGCAGCCTCGCCGTCCACGGCTCCGACCCGATGCTTCCCCTTCCCCCGATTGTCGACGAGTCGACTCCGCCTGTGCCGCAGTCGAGTTACGGAACGCAGAAGCTCATCTGCGAGCACCTGATCGCGGACTTCACCCGCCGCGGCTTTCTCGACGGACGTGTCGTTCGTCTGATGACCGTCGCGGTGCGGCCGGGCAAGCCGAACGCGGCCGCATCCGGCTTCCTGTCCGGCATCATTCGCGAGCCGCTCGCGGGGTTGCCCACCACGTGTCCGGTGCGGCCCGGACTGCGGGTGGCCCTGTCCTCGCCGCGACGCACGGTCCAGGGAATCCTCCGGGTCGCGGAGGCCCGGCGCGGCACCGGACCGGGAGAGCTGAACGGACGGATGCCGGTCCATCTTCCCGCGCTCACGGTCTCCGTAGCCGACATGCTTGACACGCTGAGGCAGATGGCCGGCGATGCCGCCGTGGACCTGGTGTCCATCAGCCCCGACCCTGCCGTCGAGGCCATCGTGGCCTCGTGGCCGGCCGTCTTCGACAACAGGCGCGCGGCGGCACTCGGGCTGCGGCCCGACCCGAACTTCCTGTCGGTCGTGCGGGACCACCTCGCCGACCACGCCGATGCGGTCACCGGACCGACGGGTTAGGGCTCTGTTGTGCGCGGTCGGCGAGACACACACCGCCCCGGGCGGAGCCACATCGCACAGCCGGCCCGCGGTTCACGCGCCGCGGGCCGGCCTGCGCGCGTTACGCGGTGAAGCGGTGGTTGCCGGAGCCGACCCGGTACACCACGCAGCCGTCCTCCTCGCGAAGGAACGTCGCGTGGGTGTGTGTGACCGCCTTCGGATCATCCGCGGGGATCCACACCTCGGCGGTCGTGTTCGCGGGCACGGCGCACGTCAGGACGAAGCCGCCGGCCTTCTGTCGCCACCGCGTGGAGATGGGGCCGTGGACCGAGGTGAACGTGGCGCGGGCGGAGGTGACGTCGCCGCCCGGCCGGGGACGGATGACGATCTCACGGTAGCCGGGCCGGCCGGCCGAGATGCCGGCGATGTTCGTGTACATCCACTCGCCCACCGAGCCGTAGGCGTAGTGGTTGAAGGAGTTCATGTCCGGGGTCTGGAACTCGCCGTCGGGTTGGATGGAGTCCCAGCGTTCCCACATCGTGGTGGCGCCCTTGTCGATCTGGTAGCCCCAGCTGGGGAAGGAGCGTTGCTGGAGCAGCCGGTAGGCGACGTCGGTGTGGCCGGTGTCGGTGAGGACGGGCAGCAGCCGGGGTGTTCCGAGGAATCCCGTCGACAGGTGCCAGCCCTTCGCCTCGATCAGTGTGACGAGACGGTCGGCCGCCGCCTTCCGCAGCGCGTCCGGCAGCAGGTTCATCGACAGGGCGAGGACGTAGGCCGTCTGCGTGTCGCCCTTCACCTTGCCGTCGGCGGAGACGTAGGCGTTCTGGAACGCCCCGCGAACGCGCCCGAAGAGGCCGAGATACGGGGTGGCGTCCTGGTCGAGCGCCTGGGCGATGCGGGCCGCGAGATCGGCGCTGTGCGCGAAGTACGCGGTGGCGATGACGTCCTTCGGGGTCTCGTCGGACACGTTCAGCCAGTCGCCGTAGCCGTCGGCCGGCCGCAGCAGGTTGACGCTGTTGTTCTCCAGGTACTTCAGCCAGGACTGGACGGAGGGCCAGGCGTCCTCCAGGACCTGCCGGTCCCCGTACGCCTGGTAGAGGGACCAGGGGACGGTGACACCCGCGTCGCCCCATCCCGCGACCCCGTTGCCGACCGTGCCCACCATGGGGGCCACGTCCGTGAAGGCGCCGTCCGTGGTCTGTGCGTCGCGCAGGTCCACGAGCCACTTGGTGAGGAAGCGGGCCGACTCCATCGTGTACGCGGCTGTGGGCGCGAAGACGTTGATGTCGCCCGTCCATCCCAGGCGCTCGTCGCGTGCGGGTGTGTCCGTCGGGATGGAGAGGAAGTTGCTGCGCTGCCCCCAAGTGATGTTCCTGTGCAGCGTGTTGAGCATCGGGACATCGGTTTCGAACTCGAAGGTGAAGGGGGCGGACGTATGCATGACGCGACCGGTCACGGCTTTCGCCGAGGGGGTGCCGGGGAACCCGGTCACCTCCACGTAGCGGAAGCCGTGGAAGGTGAAGCGCGGCTCGTACGTCTCCTCGCCGCCGCCCTTGAGGGTGTACGTGTCGGTGGCCGCGGCGGTGCGCAGGTTCGCCGTGTAGAGGGTGCCGTCCGGGTTGAGGACCTCGGCGTGCCGCAGACGTACGGTCGTTCCCGCGTCGCCCGACACACGCAGCCGTACCGAGCCGACCATGTTCTGACCCAGGTCGAAGACGAAGACGCCCGGCACCGGTTCGGTCACCTTCTCGACCGGGAGTTCCTCGGCCACGCGGACCGGCCCGTCCACCTGCGCGACGATGGTGTCGGGAGCCGCGTCGCCCGCGGCGCGGACGTCGAGCCAGGCCCGGTCGTCGAAGCCGGGCGAGGTCCAGCCGGAGGTCTCCTTGCGCGCGTCGTACGTCTCGCCGCTCAGCAGGTCGGCGGAGACGATCGGTCCGGAGGCGGCCCGCCAGTCCGTGCCCGACGTGATGCGCCGGCTCGTCCCGTCGGTGTACTCGATCTCCAACTGCGCCAGCAGCGCGGGGCGTTCGCCGTACTGGTGGGGCCCGAACATGCCGACGTTGCCCGCGTACCAGCCCGGTGCCACGTACGCGCCGATGGCGTTGGCTCCGGGCCGCACGAGCGTGGTGACGTCGTACGTCTGGTACTGGACGCGTTCACGGTAGTCGGTCCAGCCGGGAGCGAGCTGATCGCGGCCCACCCGGTGGCCGTTGAGGTGGGCTTCGTACAGGCCCAGAGCCGTGGCGTACAGGCGGGCGCGTGCCACCTTCTTGCGCGGAAGTCCGAATTCGTGCCGCAGTTGGTTGGCGGCGTACACCACCGGGACGACCCTCCCCCAGGGGCCGGCCCCCCACACGGCGGCCACCTTCGCCGCCGGCCAGCCACTGTCGTCGAAGGCGGACTCGCGCCAGTTGTCTGCGGGTTCCTCGTCCGTCGACTTCCAGGAGCCGTCGGTGACGATCTTCTGCTCGCCGGATGCCGTGTGCAGGGTGAGGACGGCGACCAGGCCGGCGGGTCCCACGGTCGCGTTGGTCGCCGAGACCGCGAGGACGTTCTGCCCGGAGCGGACCTGGGCGAGGACGTCGACGACGGCCGGCCTGCGCCAGCCGTCGTGGTCGGTCGCCAGGTCGGTGTGGGCCACCTCGGTGCCGTTCAGGGAGACGGCGTAGACGTTGTCGGCGGTGATGGCCAGGGTCGCGGCCGTGATCCCCTCCGGGAGATCGGCGGTGCGGCGGAACCAACGGGTCTCCGCCGGCACGCTGTTGGTGGGATCGCCCTCGGGGAACCAGATCCACGCGCTGCCCTCGAACGACGGCGCGTCGGTGAGAGCCGGGGGAGCGGAGACCCATTCGGCGGACCACTGCGAGACGTCCATGAGGCCGGTCTCCCACCAGTCCGGGGAGCTCCAGCCGGAGGCGTTGTTCTCGGCGTCCCAGACGCGTACGGACCAGAAGTAGCGTGTCCGCGGCTTCAGTCGGGGGCCCGCGTACGGAACGTGGAGGGACTCGCCGGAGCTCACCTTCCCGCTGTCCCAGACATCCGGTCGAGACAGCTTCGACGCGCTGGAGGCGACGCGGACCTGGTAGGCGCTCTGTCGCACATCCTTCTTGTCCGAGGCCATCGGCCAGCTCAGGCGCGGGCGTTGTGCGTCGAGGCCCAGGGGGCGGCGTACGTACTCGACGGTCGGCGCGGTGACGCGCAGGGTGCCGCGTCGCGTACGCGCCCGGGCCGGTACGGCCCCCGCCGATCCGGCGTCGGCGGCCGTGGCTGCCACCGTCGCCGCCGCGGCCGCCAGGATGTTCCTCCTACTGATCACCAGGACCCCTCACGTAGAAAGGATGAATCGATTCACGGCGGTGAACGTAGAGGCGTGAGGTGTGGGGGTCAATGACTGTGCAGGACTTTCTTGGGCAAGCTTCCGGCTGCATGTGCTTCCCGGGCGAGGTCCGAGGGCCGCCTGGCGCGGGCGATTGAACGGTTTCAATCGTCCTGCCTTCCTCCTGTCGTCACCGCCCGGGTGCGCTCGGGGGCCGGTGGGCCGCAGGATCGGACGCCGACGTCACCAGGGGCCGCACCCGTTCGGATCGAACCGGAGTCGCCGCGCGACCTTCCGGAATCCGGCGCGGCCGGAGATGGTCTGATGGTGCGGACGATCAGTGAAATGCCGGACAGGGAGCAGGAGTTGACAGTCGAGGTTCCGGAGCCGCTCGGACCGGATTCGCTGACCTGGAAGTACCTCGGTGACTGGCGCGGCCTTCTCACCGCGCTGTGGGCCGGCTCGATGCAGAACATGCATCCCGGTCTCGGCGCGGGCGTCGAACAGCACTCGCGGTTCTTCGAGGAACGCTGGCAGCGGCTGTTCCGCTCGCTCTATCCCATCAGCGGAGTCGTCTACGACGGCCCGCGCGCACGTCGGACCGCGCTCGAAGTGCGCGGCTACCACGACCGGATCAAGGGCGTCGACGCCCGGGGCCGTCAGTACCACGCGCTGGATCCTGACACCTACTACTGGGCGCACTCCACGTTCTTCGTCAGCACGATCCTGATCGCGGAACACTTCGCGGGCGGCATCGACGAGGCGGACAAGCGCCGGCTCTTCGGCGAGCACGTGCAGTGGTACCGCATGTACGGCATGAGCATGCGGCCGGTGCCGGAGAGCTGGGAGGACTTCCAGCGCTACTGGAAGCTCATGTGCGCCGAGGTGCTGGAGGACAACAAGGCCACCAGGGATGTGCTCGACATCGCCGGGATCGCGAGGCCGCCGTTCCTGCCGTGGCTGCCGCACGCACTCTGGCGCCCCCTCGGCACGCTCACCGGGCGGGCCTTCGTCTGGTTCACCATCGGACTCTACGACCGGGAGGTCCGCGACCTGCTCGGCTTCACCTGGTCGCGACGAGACGCCCGGCGGCATCGCAGGACCTGCCGGGTGATCAACGCATTGTTCAAGCTCGTTCCGCACGACCGTCGCTACCACCCGCGAGCCCGGGCGGGCTGGCGCCGTGCCCGCGGTGAACTCGCGGCGGACGTCGAGCCGGTGGCGACACCGCGACGGAACCTGCCACCGCCGTCCGCACGCGGAAAGCCGGAGCACTACGCGCCGGACGTCCCCTAGTAGGGCTTGGTCAGGTCCGTATCGGTGTGGGTATGTCGCGGTGGCAGGTGGGGCAAGCACCGGTCCAGGCGGCGAGAAGTGTCTGGAGTTCTCGGACGACTTGGTAGAGGCTCAGACCTGCGCCGCGTCTTTTGGGTCTCGTGCCAGTCGTTGCAGGGTGCAGAAGGCGTGGGCGGCGGAGACGAGGGTGACGTGGTGGTGCCAGCCGCCCCAGGTGCGGCCTTCGAAGTGGGCCAGTCCCAGGGCCTGTTTCATCTCGCGGTAGTCGTGTTCGATGCGCCAGCGCAGCTTGGCCAGCCGCACCAGGGTCGCCAGTGGCATGCCGGAGGGCAGGCTGGAGAGCCAGAACTGCACGGGTTCGGGTTCGGTGGCGGGCCATTCGGCCAGCAGCCAGCGTTCGGGCAGTTCAGGACCGTTGGTGGCCTGGCGGACGCCGCGTCCGGCCGGGCGGATGCGCAGAGCCACGAACCGCGAGTAGATGCGTTTGAAGCCGCTGATTCCTTTGCCCGGGCGGGAGCCTTCCCGCCAGGACACCGGTCTCGTGGCCGTCCTCCCGGCCGCGATGACCAGGTCTTTCACGGTCTGCGCAGGCTCGGGATACTGCATTCGCGGTGGCCGGCCGGTTCCCGCGTAGGCGGGCTGGACGGGCCGGGCGTCGGCCGGATGGGCGGTGTGGCGGGAGGAAATGCCCACCGCGTAGGGCAGGTTGCGTTCTTCCAGACCGTGGCGGAAGGCGGCGGCGTCCCCGTATCCGGCGTCCGTGACGACCAGGGGGATGTCGATGCCCCACGACCGGCTCTCGTCGATCATGTCCAGGGCCAGCTGCCACTTCTCGACATGCCCCACCCGGTCGGGGATGCCGCAGCGACTGCGGCGGGCGACCTTGTCCGGGTCCGCCTCCGGCGAGTCGGGATCCCAGGACGCGGGCAGGAACAGCCGCCAGTTCACCGCCGCCGAGGCCCTCTCGCGCGCCAGATGCAGCGAAACCCCCACCTGGCACTTGGTGACCTTGCCCGCGGTGCCGGTGTACTGCCGTGACACACACGCCGAGGCATCCCCGTCCTTCAAAAAGCCGGTGTCATCGACGATCAATGCCTCTGGACCGATCGCCTCGTGCATCCGCCAGGCCAGCCGGGCCCGCACATGCGCCGGATCCCACGGACTGGAGGTGATGAAATGTGCCAGCGCCTGACGATTACCGTCCTCACCCAGTCGGGCCGCCATCGGCTCCACCGACTTACGCCGCCCGTCCAGCGACAATCCGCGCACGTACGCCTGCCCCCACCGCCGCTGATCCGCACGGAAGAACCCGTCGAACAACTCCGCCGCGAACGCCTCCAGGTCCTCCCGGACCGAGGCCATCTCCTCAGGTGTCACACCACCTCAACGACCCTCACGGACCAGCGGACACGCCACCCACGAGTGAAGCTGACCAAGCTCTACTAGGGCCGGATCGCTGCATCGGACGGCATCGGCGGGGTACCAGGTGGAAGGCGTCGCCCCGGCGTGCCGCGGGTTGCCAAGGAGGGGCCCTGTGGAGGATGGTTGCCGTCAGGCAACATTTCATCCGCCAGTTGCCGCGACCTCGCCGCGGCACCGCTGCAACCGCGCGTCCATGACCTGTGGGAGGCAGCCCGGGACGGGGACGAGTACGCCGCGTCCGCGGTCGTCCTCCAGGCCCTGGACGACGGCATCGACCCCGAGAGTGTGCTCCTGGACCTGATCGCACCCGTGCAGGGGAAGGTCGGCGAAGAGTGGGCCGCCAACCGCATGACCGTCGCCCAGGAACACGCGGCCACCGCCATCAACGACCGCGCGATCGCCGCTCTCGCCGGCCACCCCGCCGCATACGTCGCGCCCGCGGGCGGCCGGGGCCGGGTGACGGTCGCGTGCATCGACGGCGAATGGCACGCCCTGCCCGCGCGCCTCGTGGCGGAGGTGCTGAAGCTGCGCGGGTGGCGGGTGGACTTCCTCGGCGCCCAGGTGCCCACCGACCACCTGATCGCCCACCTCCACCAGACCGGACCGGAAGCGGTGGCGCTCTCCAGCTCCGTTCCGACCCGGCTGCCGGCCGCCCACGCCACGATCACCGCCTGTCAGGCCGTGGGCATCCCGGTCCTGGTCGGCGGGGCCGCCTTCGGCCCGCACGGCCGTTACGCCCGCCTCCTCGGCGCGGACGCCTGGGCGCCCGACGCACGGGCCGCCGCCGACCTTCTCGAACAGGGCCTGCTCACCCGCAACGAACAGGCACATCAGCCCATCGACGATCTGCCGCACCTGGCCGATCAGGAGTACACGATGGTCGCCCGCACCCGTGTCCAACTGGTGCGCACCGTCATGAGCGGGCTCGCAGAACGCTTCCCCGCCATGCGTGAGTACACCGACACCCAGCGCGGCCACACGGCCGACGACATCGCGCACATCGTGAACTTCCTCGCCACCGCCCTCTACACCGACGACATCGACCTGTTCACCGGCTTCCTCACCTGGACCGCCGCCATCCTCACCGCTCGCGGCGTACCGGCCCGCTCGCTGACACCCGCTCTGGACATTCTCGGCGAGGAGCTGAAGGACTTCCCCCGCGCCGCCCACTTCCTGCGCCGGGCAGCCGGCCACCTCGGCAGCGACACGACACCCAGAACCGCGGTCGCAGCGCCGGGAGAAGCGGCATGACCTCCGCCCAGTTCCCCACCACTCCTCTGCACCTGACGGTGACCCGTCCCGACGGCGCCGGACACGCGATGGTCATAGACCTGCACGGCGACCTCGACTACGACAGCGCCGACCACCTGCTGCAGACCGCCACCCAGCAGATCAGCGACGACTCGGCCCTCACGGATCTGCACCTCGGCTGCGCCGGCCTCGAGGCGATCGACTCCATGGGCCTGTCCGTGCTGCTCATGATCCAGCGGCGCACCACCGCCGCGGACGTCGTCCTGCACCTGGACGGCCGCACCGCTCGTCTGGACCGCCTGCTGACCATCACCGGCACCCTCGACCACCTCACCGGCTCCGTTCCGCCCCGCTAGCAGGACACGCTGGCAAGATAGCGGCATGGAACGTGTGCTTGGAATCGGCGGATACTTCATGCGGGCGGCCGACCCGGTGTCCCTGGGCGCGTGGTATCGCGACTGCCTGGGTCTGGACGCGGACGAGAACGGCCTGTGGCGTCAGGGAGCGGGACCGACGGTGTTCGCGACGTTCGAGTCCGAGACCGACTACTTCGGGACCCGCGCCCAGCAGACCATGCTCAACTTCCGCGTCCGCGACCTGGATGCGATGCTCGCGCAACTGCGCGCCAAGGGAGCGGACGTGGCCGCGGAGACGCAGGACATGGAGGGTGTCGGTCGATTCGGCTGGGTCACCGATCCCGAGGGCAACCGGGTCGAGCTGTGGCAGCCCGCCTGACCGCGCCTGGCGCAGACGCTGTCCGTCGAGCCAGGCCTGCGGTCACCCCTGGACGGCGACAGGCGTGAGGCGGAGCCGTCCCGCGGGCGGAAACGGATACGATAAGGCCGAAACGGCCGTTTCGACATGTGTCCGCAGGAAGATCCGCGCGAGAGGTGACCGCTTCATGGCTTCGGAGGTCCAGCCTGCTCCAGGAAGTCCCGCCTGGTGGGCCGGACGGGCTCCCGCCCCCGCGTACCGGCGAGGACGTCCGCCGATGGACGCCGGGCGGATCGTCGACACGGCCCTGAAGCTCATCGACGAGGTCGGGATCCAGGCGCTGACGCTGCGCATGCTCGCCGAGGCCCTGAACTCGGGCACGGCGACGCTCTACCGGCACTTCAACGGCAAGGACGAACTCCTCGCGCTTGTCGCCGACAGAATCCTGGGCGAAGTCCGCGTCCCACCCGAGGAGTTGGACGGACTGTCCTGGCGGGAAGCCGTGACCGTGTCGTCGGAGGCCTTCTACGGCACGCTGTGCCGACATCCCAACGCGCTGTCCCTGCTGGCGTTCCAGGTTCCCGTCGGCCCCAACGGCCTCCGCAGCAGGGAACGGCTCATCACGCTGTTCCTGGGCCACGGTTTCCCGGTCGCCCTGGCCGCCCGTGCCTTCACGGCCATCGGCCACTACGTGATCGGCTTCGCCATCCAGCAGCACGGCCCCGGAACACCCGGCCCCGAGGACCACCTGGGTCTGCGCGATTACTACAACTCCCTGAATCCTGCTGTCTATCCGGCCACGACGGCGGCGTCCGAGGAGCTGACCTCCGTAGCGCCGCACGAGGAGTTCCGCTTCGGCCTGGACCTGCTCCTGGACGGTCTGGAACAGGCCTGGCTCAATGTGCCGCAGGAAGCCGACGACGCCGTGGGGCACCAGGGGCTGTGCCCTGAGTGACGGCTCCAGCCAGGGCGCTGCTGCCGTGGAGAGGGGACCTTTACGGGTGTGGATGAGTGCGCGTCGGTGCCGGGTCAGTGGACTCCGGCAACGGGCGCCGGGCGATGTCCCGTGCCTCGTCCATGGCAACGCCCAGCATGCGCAGGACCATCTCCGCCAGGTTCTCGGCTGCCTCCTCGACGTTGATGTCGGGTCGGCTGTACCGCAGTTGCAGCAACCCGAGAAGACTTCCCCCCAGTGTGGACAGGGCAACGGCCGGGTCGTTGAGCTGGAAGCGACCCGAGGCGGTGCCCTGCTCCAGGTCGCGCAGGGCGCGCGGTGCCAGACCGCGTTCCGAGTGGATCTGCCCCAGTCCACGGTGCCGGAGAATCTCCATGATCTCGGGGTGGGAGTCGACCATTCTCGCGCTGAGCCGGATTCCCGCCGAGACGAGTTCGGCGGGGTCGTCGATGTCGTGCACCCGGGCGTCGACGGCGGCGCCGTACTGGTCGAGCGCCTCCGTCACTGCCGCGTCGAACAGGTCGGCCTTCGACTCGAAGTGGTTGTAGAACGAGCCGAAGCCCACGTCCGCTCGCTCAGCGATCGCCTGGATGCTCACGCTGGTGTCCCCGGACTCGGCCAGGATCTGCCGGGCGGCCCGGATGAGTGCCTGCCGGGTCGCGGCCCGACGTCGATCGAATCGGTTGCTGGGCGGAGCTGACGTCGACATGCACCGAGCTTACCAATGCTCCAGTTCTGACGGGTTCATCAAACAAGCGGGTCCGACCTCGACGGAGTGGGCGAGGAGACCCGCAAACAGCCCGGTCGGAACGCCGACCGCGCCGTCAGCGGGGCGATCGCACCGACTGCCGTACGACGAGCTGGGTGCCGAGGACCACGTGGTCGTCCCCGGCGAGCCGTTCCTCGCGCTCCAGGGTCAGACGTACGGCGGCGCGGCCCAGCTCCTCGTAGGGCACCCGGACCGTGGTGAGGGCGGGGGCCAGATCGGCGGCGAAGGGGACGTCGTCGTAGCCGACGATCGACACGTCACCGGGGACGTCCAGTCCGGCCTCGCGCAGGGCGGCCAGCGCCCCGATGGCGACCATGTCGGTGCCGGCGAAGACGGCCGTGAAGTCGAGGCCGGCGTGCAGCGCGTCGCGCGTGCGCCGGTAGCCCGATGCACGGGTGTACACATCGGGCATGTCCAACTCCTCGACGAAGGCGGCGTCATGGGCGCGCAACGCGTCCCGGTACCCCGCCAGGCGCTGCTCGGCCGTGCTGAAGTCCCGCTGCCCGCCGAGGAAGAGGATCCGCCGGTGCCCGGCGACGAGCAGGTGCGAGGCGGCCTGGAAGGCGCCGCCCCGGTTGTCGTACTCGACGACCGTGGCCGGAACACCGGCGGGCAGCGGTGGGCGGCCGACCAGCACCAGTCGTGATCCGGCGGCGTCGAGCGCGGTGGCGTAGTCGGCCATGCGCCGGTTGTACGCCTCGTCCCGCACGGCGCCGCCGACCAGGACCACCGCCGCCGCGTGCTGTTCACGCATGAGCTGCACCAGATCTGCCTCGCGGGCCACGTCGCCCCGGGTGGCGCAGACCAGACTGAGTCGGCCGCGGGTGGCGGCCTCCTGCTCCACGCCTGCGGCGACATGCGCCAGGGAGGGCCCGGTGATGTCCTGGACGACCAGCGCGACGGGCCCGGCTACCCGGCCGGAGAGTGCCTTGGCGTGCACGTTCACCACGTAGTGCAGGGTCTCGACCGCCGCCATCACGCGTGCACGCGTTTCCGCGGACACCGGGTAGTTGCCGGCCAACGTACGGGAAACCGTTGCTACCGAAACCCCGGCTTTGGTGGCGACGTCGCGGATCGTGCTGGGCCGGTCCGCCCGAGCCCCATCCCGCTTGCGCCTGCCTCGCGGTGTTCCCGAGGCCGCAGTTGGCCCGCGTTGTCCGGTGTCCGTCACGGCTCGACGTTACTGCATGGTTCGCGTCGTGAAGGCAGCCCTGCCCCCGGAGGGTGCTGGGGAGTGACGAAGTCGCCGGGGATGTCGAGCCGGTCGTTCACGATGACGCCCGGCTGCCACGTGCGGACCCTCGTGGTCACGGGCCGGTCTAGGGAGGACCTGCAAGCGAGGCTGCGGGCGAGAGGAGACGTTGGGTGTGCCGGAAGCCAGCGATTCGAGACTGTGCGCCGTTCCGGGACGATCGCAGAGGTGCGAGCGGACGCACCGGAGTTTTGTGCACGCACGCTCGTCATCCGGCCCACCTATGCATACCCCGGCAAACGTAACGAACTGTGATAGAGCACCTCCATGGGCGAAGAAACCGCAGGGCCGCAGTCGGCCGACCGACGTGAGCGTCAGCTGACCGGCGTCATGGCGACACTCACAGTCCTGGCAGGAGCGGTCGACGCCGTCAGCTTCCTCACGATGGGACAGGTCTTCACCGCGCTGGCCACGGGCAATCTGCTCTTCCTGGCCTTTGCCGTGGCCGGCGAGGGGCAGGTGCCGGTGGCCCGCCCCGCGTTCGCCCTGCTCGCCTTCACGCTGGGGGCCGCAGCGGGGGCGCTGGTCACCGGCAGGATCGTCGCCCGACGCCGGCACTGGTTCGCAGCGGCGCTGGCCATCGAAGCGGCACTCCTGGCTCTGGCCGGTGCCACAGCTCTGTGGCGGCACGGCTCCGGCTCACTCGCCGATCATCCGGACACCTTCGTCATCGCCATCGTCGGATTCGCCATGGGGCTGCGCGCGGACACCGCTCTGCGAGCGGCGGTCCCCGGTATGCCGACGATGCTCATCCAGGTGTCACTGGTCCGTCTCCTCCACGACCTCGTCTCGGCGACGCCGAAGAGCGCGACGCCGCGCACGTCCAGGATCAGGCTCGTCATCACTGTTGTCGGGATGTTCGTCGGCGGCGTTCTCGGCGCTCTCATGACCCCCTGGGGCACCGGGCGCGCGCTCCTCGCGATTGCGGGAGTCGCCCTGATCGTCGCCACTCTGTACGTCGTTCTGCCGCGTTGGCGCATGCTCGCACCGGAGCTCGTCGACTGAGGTCGGCTGAGTGGGCATGCAGGGCGTTCGACGTCAGGTTCGAAACTCTGTAGCTGCCGCACTGAGGTTGTCGATACGGTCAAAGTCCAGGCCGACCGCACCAGCGGTTGCCACTTCGGAGAGCGATCCCGTGACCAGCCAGCGATCGACAACCACCTTGTGGCGTCCCACCGGCCCCGAGGAACTGGCGTTGGTCCGCGAGCTGGACTGGCGGTCCTGGCCGCCACGGCTGCCGGAGCAGCCGATCTTCTATCCGGTCCTCAACGAGGACTACGCCATCAAGATCGCGCGAGACTGGAACGTCAAGCACGACGGCGCCGGCTTCGTCACCCGGTTCGAGGTCGAGTCGGAGTTCCTGCGCAGGTATCCGGTCCAGCAGGCAGGCGGTCGGACGATCCTGGAGCTGTGGGTGCCGGCCGAGGAACTGGAGGCGTTCAACGCCCACATCGTCGGCCAGATCCAGGTCATTCACGAGTTCCGGTGAACTCGGAACACGCGCCGACGAAGCGCGCGGTGGGGCCGGCTGCGGCCGGTCGGCGCACCAACAGGTGAATGTCCCGCTTGTGTTCTGCGAGGCGCGCAGATGTCTGACGAGCACGGGCGGTGCCGCAGCAGTCCCCGAGCCTGCTGCGGCACCACCCGGTGTTCGGGAGGCGTCCAGGTGGTCGTGGCCGCCTCAGCTGCGTTCCCCCGGGCGGCGCTGGCCGATACGGTCCACGACCCTCAACTCCTGCAGGCTTCGCATCTCGTGATACCAGCCGACACTTCGAAACCCCTTGCCGACCGCGATGACGGTGCTGCCTTTCAGGCGTAGGCCCAGGTAGGCGTAGGTCTCCGAGTCGAAGATGAACGTGAAGGAGAGCTTCGGGTACGAGACCCCGATCCCGCGGCGGCCGAGAGCGTCCACCTCGTCGTCGAGCCTGATGCCGGGAATCTTGGCGACCGCCTCGAACGTGGCCGCTTCCAGACCGGGGGGCATGACCCGCGGAACCACGAACAACTGGATCGCGTTCATGAACGCTTCCATGTCTCCCCCCGGGGTGCCCCTGAACCACTTGAGGAGCGTGTCCGGGTCCGTAGGCCACTTGGCCAGCTTCGTGTACTCGGTCGGCGGCCACATCACCTCGTGCTTGCCCAGCGGCGGATCGTGGTGGACTTCTCCGTGTTCCTGGCGCCGGGAGGGCTTGGAGCCGTCCACCGAGAGCCAGCTCTCGTCCGTCCAGGTCTTGGTCCTGCCGTCCTTCACATACGTCCGGGTGACGTAGTTCTTGGTGTACACGTACTGGTCGTTGCGCGGGACCGGCGTCCGAGTGCCGTCGGCGCGGGACCTGTCCGCCGCCCTGTGCAGCAGCTGCGCCGCGCTCAGGGTGGTCATTCGCGGGGCAGCCGAGTCCTGGTCGCGTCGCGCGGCGACGACCACGCCGCCCGCGACCGCCGCCGCGGCCGCGCTGGCGACGGCGACCCTGAGCATCAGACGCCGGGAGAACGCGCCGTGGCCGCCCTCCGCAGCGATGGCGTTCCGCAGGCGGGCGTGGGCGGCGGAGCGGGCCTCGTCGGTGACCGGGGCCACCCCGTCCGCCAGCTCGCGCACCGCGGTGAGGTCATCCACGATCGGTCTCCTCGGTCTCCTCGTGAAGGGCTGTGGGATCCGACCCGCCCAGAGCTTGGCGCAGGGCGGTCCGTGCGCGGTGCAGCCGTGAGCGCACGGTTCCCACCGGTACCTGGAGGGCCTCGGCGGTCTCGGCGTAGTCGAGGTCGCCCCAGGCGATCAGCAGCAGGACGTCCCGGTGCCGTGCGGGCAACGCCGCGAGAGCG
This sequence comes from Streptomyces sp. NBC_00289, assembly GCF_041435115.1. Lineage (NCBI taxonomy): Bacteria > Bacillati > Actinomycetota > Actinomycetes > Kitasatosporales > Streptomycetaceae > Streptomyces > Streptomyces sp. NBC_00289. The sequence goes on from NZ_CP108046.1 coordinate 9,413,879, forward strand.
CCGGTCAGTTCGCCGCGGGAACTCTCGGCGCTGACCTTGGCGGCCACCCGTTCCGCGAGTGGCTCGGCTTCGGCCGGGCCGGCCGAAGCGACGCGGGACAGGGCCCTGAGGCGGCGGGCCTCCGCGCGCCGGTGCTGGCCGATGAGGTTGGTGACGATCCCGTACAGCCAGGGGCGGGCGTGCGGCCGCGACAGGTCGTAGCGGCGACGCTGCTGGAAGGCGATCACGAAGGTCTCGGCCATCAGGTCGTCGGCCGTCTCGGTTCCGAGCCGTCGGGCCGCATACAGGTGGATGTCGTCGGAGTAGCGGTGGAAGAGCTCCGCGAACACGTCGGGCTCCTCCCAGGACCGTTCGATGACCGACGCGTCGGAGAGCGGGGCGTCGTACGCGCCGACGGCCGGGCCTGCTCCGATGCTCGGCAAGGCGGTCACTGAATGCCTTTCAGGTTCATGGAACTCCGTCGAGGTCGCGGGCATGGACGACTGCTGTTGGCCGATGCCCGTGTTCGAGTTCCATCCTCGGCCCATGGATGTGCTTTTCGGTCTACGAGCCCATGGCTGGAGGACCTGCGCACAGGCCGGCCCCGCACCGCTGGGCGTCCTTCGGCCCGCCCGGCCTCGGCCAACGAGCCGAGTCGGGCCGACTGTTCACGACCGCACCGCCGGTAGCAGACCAGGCCGCGGCCACACAATCCGTGTGATGCCGACTGGCGCGCATCGAGCTGTGGTGCCCGGCGCCATATGGGCCGCGCACACCTGACCTTAGGGTTCCGCCACGCCTGGTGTTGCCGGCGCATGGCGAGCGTCGCCGGTACCAGGGATCGCGGAACACCGTGCACGCATCCAGTCAAGGAGCCGCTCATGCCGTATCCCTCACCCCCTGAACGTCCACGGAGCCGCTGGGGCCGCCTCGTGCCTCACCTCCTGGCCGTCGTCGCTCTCGTGCTCGGATCCGCTCTGGCCGGTCCCGCGCCCGCCGCGCACGCCGCTGTCACGCTCTCCCGCGTGACCGGCTTCGGCTCGAATCCAGGCGCGCTGAACATGTACGTGTACCGGCCGGCATCGTTGCCGGCGAACCCGCCCGTGGTCATCGCGCTGCACGGGTGCACGCAGAACGCCCAGGTCTACGCGGACAACTCCGGCCTGCCCCAGCTCGCCGACCGCGACAAGTTCCTGCTGGTGCTCGCGGAGACCACCACCTCGAACAACCTGAACAAGTGCTTCACCTGGTTCCAGGGCACCGACAACCAGCGCGGCCAGGGTGAGGCGCTCTCGATCCGGCAGATGGCCGGCCATGCCGTGTCCGCCTACGGCGTGGACTCTCGACGGGTCTACGTCACGGGGCTGTCCGCCGGCGGTGCCATGACCGCGGTCATGCTCGCGACCTATCCCGAGGTCTTCTCCGCCGGCGCGGTCGTCGCGGGCCTGCCCTACAACTGCACGAAGGACAACGGTCCCTACACGTGCATGAGCCCCGGGGTGGATCTCAGCCCGGGCGAGTGGGCCCAGCGGGCGCGCGACGCCTACCCGTCGTACACCGGGCCGTGGCCGCGCACCGCCATCTGGTACGGCGACCAGGACACGACGGTCGTGCCGCGCAACGCCACCGAACTGCGCGACCAGTGGACGGCATTGCACGGGTTGACCCAGACACCCACCCGCACCTCGAGCATCGGACCCGATGGGACCCGGCACGACGAGTACGTGGCCTCGGACGGCACGGTCGGCGTCGAGGTCAACCGGGTCCCCGGCATCAACCATGGCACCCCCGTCGATCCAGGTACCGGCACCGAACAGTGCGGCAGCACAGGCGCCCCCTACTTCCTGGACTCCATCTGTTCCAGCCACTGGATCGCCAGGTTCTTCGGCCTGGACGACTCCGGTCCCGGGACCGGTTCGCTGCCCGCGCCCACCGGACTGACGGCGACCGGCGTCACGGACACCGGCGTCAGCCTGAAATGGAACGCGGTGGATGGTGCCGCGGACTATGTCGTCCAGCGTGACGGCAACCCTGTCGCCACACCGAGTGGCACCTCGTACACCGACACCGGCCTGTCGGCGGGAACCTCGCACACGTACGCGGTCGCCGCCCGCGACGCCGGTGGCACGACAGGATCCCGCTCGGGGACGATCACGGTCACCACCACCGGCAGCGCGGCCGCCTGCCACACGGGCAGCAACTACACCCATGTGCAGGCGGGACGGGCCACCACCACCGGTGGTTACACCTACGCCCAGGGCTCGAACCAGAACATGGGTCTGTACAACACGTTCGTCACCCACACCCTGAAGGAGTCACCCACCGGCTACTACAGCATCGCCGACGGCGGTTGCCCCTGATCGCACGTGTGCAGGCGTCTCAGCTCGATGAGGTGAAACGGCCCGCCATGGTGTCCGGCGCCTCTCTGCGGGCCGTAGTCATGGCGGGCCCGCACATGTCCGTACGGTGCGTGAGCTCCTAGCCTCCGGCCTGTCCACCAGTCGACTCGGAGGTATCGGATGCTTGCCCACCACGCGGCCACCGCCTCACCCCGCAGACGGCCCGGACGGCGTGCCGTCCTCGGAGCGCTGTCGCTCACCGCCGTCTGTTCACTCGTCTCCGCCGCGGTACCGGCCGCCGGCGCGGAGGGCGCACCGGGCGGTCACTGCGCCGGCCGCACCCGAGTGCACGTACCGGGCGCGGCCCACCAGCATGCCGACTGCCTCGACGAGCTGACCACAGCGGGGACGGTCGCCTCCGGCCACACCGATCCGGCCGACTTCGCGGGTCTGACGCCCAAGGACCTGCCCACGCCGAGCGGCGTTCCCGGCATCCAGATCGACGGCTACTTCCCCGACTCGTCCACCACCAACACCAACCATGGCTGGAACCACGACGCGCAGTTCGTCGTCCGGCTGCCCGACCACTGGAACGGCGGACTGGTCGTCTCCGGAACACCGGGCAACCGCGAGCAGTACGCCAACGACCGGGCGATCTCCGACTGGGTGCTCGCGCGCGGCTACGCCTTCGCCGCCACCGACAAGGGCAACACCGGCCTCGCCTTCCACCGCGACGGCCACAGGCCCGGCGACGCTATCGCCGAGTGGAACACGCGCCTCACGCAGCTCACCCGGGCCGCCCGCGCCGCCGTCACGGCCCGCTATCACCAGCCCCCTGCCCGCACCATCGCCACAGGCATGTCCAACGGCGGCTACCTGGTGCGCTGGCAGCTGGAGAACCACCCCGAGCTGTACGACGGCGGAGTCGACTGGGAAGGCACCCTCTGGCGCTCCGACGGCCCCAACCTGCTCACCTTCCTGCCGCCCGCGCTGCGCGCCTACCCCGCCTACGCGGCCGGCGGCCCCGGTGCCGAAGACGCCCTGAAGGCCATGCACCGGGCCGGCTACCCGGCGGGCTCCGAGTTCCTGTGGCCGTACCACCACCAGGTCTACTGGGACCTGACCCAGCGCATCTACCGCGAGGAAGTGGATCCCGGTTTCGACGGGGCGACCGAGGCGGGCACCGCGTTCTGCGCCTCGGGCACGCCGGGCTGTGACGCCGACTACGACTACGCCACCCGGCCGGCCGCCGTGCACCGTGCCGTCGACCGCATCGCCTTGACGGGACGCATCGGCAAGCCCCTGATCACCGTGCAGGGCACGCTCGACGTGCTGCTGCCCATCAGCCAGGACTCCGACGTCTACGCCCGCATGGTGCACGAGGCCGGGCGGGGCGCGCTGTTGCGCTACTACCGCATCGAGGACGGCACGCACACGGACTCACTCGTCGACACCTTTCCCGACCGGCTCCGCCCCATGGTCCCCTGTCACCGCTCAGCCTTCACGGCGCTGGAACGCTGGCTGACCGGGAACGGCCGTCCCCCCGCCGACCACACCGTCCGGCGCCCGGCCGGAGCGGACCGGGCGACACTGCTCACCGACTGCCGGCTGGACTAGTCACTCGTCAGCCAGTCCGTGCCGGACCTTGCCCGGCCGACGGCGTCCCGCTCCGCCTGCATCCGGGTCGGCTGCGGCGCGCGTTCGGGCAGCGTGGCCGGGACGCGTTCCAGGACCCCGCCGGCGAAGACGTCGTAGAGCGGGAGGGTTTCGAGGTGGACGTAGCCGATGTGGCAGTCGCATACGGCCAGGGGGCACGGGCGGGGGCGCAGGGCGGCCCGGTAGGAACCGTCGTAGAGGTTGCCCAGTTCGGTGCGGACGAAGTGGCAGCGGCGGACGGTGCCGTCACCGTCGACCGAGATCACGGATTCGCCGGTGCGGCAGGGAAGTCCGGCGCTGGTGTGCGGGTGGCGGCTGAAGGCGAAGAGGGGGTCGAGCGCGGTCCACTGGACGGCTTCGGCGTCCTGGTACGTGTGCCCCTCGGCGGCGTTGATCCACAGGTAGACGTGGCCGGGCAGATCGGCCCGCAGGCGGCGGGCCGCCTCCAGGTGTTCGGGCAGGCCGACGACACCGACGCTGAAGCGGACACCGCGGTCGGCCAGGTCACGGCACTTGGTGAGGAAGCGGTCGTAGGGGGTCTGGCCCGGGTGGTAGGTGCACCACAGGGCGAGGGTGTCGGTGTCGGCCTCGGCGAGCCAGTCGGTGCGGCAGCTGAGGTTGGTCTGGATGGCCACCCGGCTGATGTGGGGGAGGCGGGAGAGTTCCGCGAGGGTGCGCCGGTACCAGGAGCGGACCAGGCCCTCGCCCCACGGCGTGAAGAGGAGGGAGAGCCGGTCGTCGGTCTGGGTGGTGGCCCACTGGGCGAAGCGTTCCAGGGCGGCGCGGTCGGCGCGGAGTCGGTCGGTCGAGTCGCGCCGCTTGGCGAACGGGCAGTAGGGGCAGTCGTAGTCGCAGGAGGCGAGCGGGCCCCGGTAGAGGACGGTCAGGTCCATGGTGGGCCGGTCACTTCCTCTCGTAGGCGGCCATGGCGGCCCGTACGGCCGGTGAGAACAGTTCCGGACCGATGGCGTCGGAGTGGGCGAGGCCCTCCGGGGTGAGCCGCAGGGTCGCGGCATCGGTGTCGCTGAGCCAGCCGCGGTCGGCGAGGCGGTCGAGCTCGGTGCCGAAGTCGTCGGCGGGGGCGCTGTCGAAGCGGGCGCGGTAGTCGTCGACGTCGAGACCCCGGGCCTGGAGGAGCGACTGCAGGAGGTGGCGGCGGCGTGCCTCCTCGGCGTCCATGGGGTGGCCGACCTCGGCGTGGGTGAAGTCGGACGTGGTGACGTAGTCGTCGATGATGCCGCGGATCTCGTGCATGCCGACGGCGTAGTCGAACGAGTAGTGCAGGCCGGCGGTATAGGAACGGGCGCCGCAGCCCAGGCCGATCATGCCGTCGGTCTGGCAGGCGTAGTCGTCGGCGCCCTGCGCCGGGGCGTCGGCGCGGCGGAACATGCGCATGGACTGCTGGGTGTAGCCGTGCGCGAGGAGGTGGTCGCGGCCCGCGCGGTACAGGCGCAGTCGTTGTTCGTCCCAGGCCGGGTCGGGTCCGGCGTCGGCGCTGCGGCGGTCGAGTCCGGTCAGGGGGCGGACGTAGAGGGGGTAGAGGTAGAGCTCCTCGGGCTGCCAGGCCAGGGCCGCGTCCAGGGAGTGCCGCCAGGTCTGTTCCGTCTGGCCGTCGATGCCGTAGATGAGGTCGATGTTGAGGACCGGGATGCGGGCGTCGCGGATGCGGGCGAGTGCCGCCTCCACGTCGGCGCGGCGTTGCGGGCGTACGGCGGCCCGGGCCTCGGAGTCGACGAAGCTCTGGATGCCCAGGCTCAGCCGGGTGGTCCCGCGTTCTGCCAGCACGGTGAGGCGGTCGGCGGTGGCCGTGGCGGGCGAGGCCTCCACCGACAGCGGGACGGCGCGCAGGTCGGCGCCCATGCGGTGCTCGGCGATGTCGCACAGTCGGTCGAGTTCGGCCGCGGTGAGGAAGGTGGGCGTCCCGCCGCCGAAGGCCGCGGTGGCGAAGCGGACCTCGTCCTCGTGACCCAGCGCGTCGCGTACGGCGCCGGCCTGCCGTTCCAGGGCGTCCAGGTAGGCGCCGGTCAGGCCGTCGGGGGCGCCGATACGGGTGAAGAGGTTGCAGAAGCCGCAGCGGACCTCGCAGAACGGTATGTGCAGGTAGAGGGAGAGGGCGTGCTTGGGTTCGGCCGCCCAGAGTGAGGCGAGCGCGGGGCGGTCGGGCAGCTTGCGGTAGGCGGTCTTGTGCGGGTAGGCGTAGACGTAGTGCTGGTAGGGGCTGGTCAGCTGGGCGGTGGTCATACGGCGGCCTCGGCGGGGTCGAGGAAGAAGTGGGCGTACGGCACGGTCCACACGGACTCGTGGCCCAGGCGGTGGCCGGTGTAGCCGTCGTCGCCGTAGGCGGTGCCGTGGTCGGAGCAGACGAGGGCGAGGCAGCGGCGCCGGCTGGCGGCGGCGGCGAAGAGCCGGCCGATGTGGCGGTCGACGTACTCCAGCGCGGCGGCGTGCGTCTGTCGGGTGTCGCCCGCCTCGCGGGTCGCCCCGGGCAGGTGGAACCAGTTGGGCTGGTGCAGGGCGGAGACGTTCACGAACAGGAACAGCCGCTGCTCGGTGGGAAGTCGGTCGATGACCTGTTCGGCGCGGGCGATCTGGTTCTCGAAGGAGTGGGGTGAGGTGACACCGAACTCCGGTTCCCAGTGGGATTCCTGGAACAGGCCGGGCAGCACCGAGCCGAGCGGGCCCTGCTTGTTGAAGAAGCCCACGCCTCCGACGCACACGGTGTGGTAGCCGGCCTCGGCCAGGCCGGAGACGAGGTCGGGGGTGTCGTAGACGAAGGTGCCGTCGGCGGTGGTCTCGCTGCCCGCGAAGCTTGCCGCGAACAGTCGCGGATGGGGTCCCGGGGCGGCCGGGGTCGGCAGGAAACCCGCGAAGATCGCCTGATGGGAGGCGTAGGTGAAGCTGCCCGGCGCGTGGCGCCGCTCCCAGCGGCCGCCGGGGAGGTGGCGGGCCAGGTTGGGTGTCCGGCCCGCCGCGGCCAGCTCGACGGCCACGTCGTGGCGCAGGGTGTCGAGGGTGACGAGGAGGATGTCGTGGCTGCCGACGATCTCGTTCATGTCGGGCTCAGGCATGGACGGTTCCTGTTCTGTACCGGTGTGGCTGCTCGGGCCGGGCGCGACCGCGCAGGACGGCCGCCACCTGCGCCGCGTACGTGTCCAGGCCCTCGGCGCCGCTGCCGGGCAGGCCGGTGAGCCGGGGCAGCAGATCGCCGAAGGCGTTGACCTCGCCGACGAAGGCCCTGCGCCAGCCGACGGCCGGAAGCAGGTCGACGCCGACGCAGAGGGTGCGGGGGAAACAGGCCGCGGCCCGCTCGCACACGTCGAGCAGGTCGGCCAATCGGGCGCCCGCCGCCTCCACGGCCTCCCGGGCCGCGTCGAGGTCGCCGCGGCTGCCGCCGAGATGGAGGTTGGTCAGGGGCCATCTGCTGGTGCGGACCACGGCGTGGGTGGCCCGGCCGGCCACCACGACGACCCTGAGGTCGGCGGCGCGGCCGCGCTGGGAGGCTTTGGGCAGCCAGCGTTCGAGGTGCAGGCCGTCGGGGGCGAGGGCGTCGACGACGGCCGCGACGTCCTGTTCGCGTTCGTAACGGCGTACCTTGAGCGAGTTGTGCAGGCGGCCGTCCGGGGTGAGTTCCACGGAGGTCGTGGCTCTGATCCGGCCGCCGCCGGCCTCGACGGCGAGTACTCCTGACGCGGACGAGCCGTGCGCGGGCTTGACGAACAGCCGCCGCATCCGGTGCTCGCGCATCAGCGTCCGGACGTCGTCCCAGCCGCCCACCGGCGCCGCCCCTGGGCCCGAGGTGGGCGAGGCGGGCACGGGGACACCCGCCGCGTCGAGTACGGCGTGACAGCGGCGCTTGTCGAACAGCACGGCGAGGTCGTCGGGGTCGTCCAGGCGGATGCCGCCGCGCAGACCGCGCAACGCGGCCGTGAACCCGGCGTACCAGCGGGCCGACCCCTCCACCCGGGTGGGCTCCTGGACGCCCCGCAGCAGACGGTCGACCTCGGGGTTCTCGCCGGGGGAGTCGATCCGGACGATCTCGTCGGCGGCGAAGTCCGCCCCCTGCGCGCACAGCACGTCCACCCAGGGCACGACGCGCGGACCGGGCAGACCGGCCGCGCGCACCGCGTCGCCGAAGAGCGACACCCGACGGTTCTCCGGATTGCCGACCACCGCGAAGCGCGGACGGGGGAGTCCCGCCGCTCGGGCCACGGACGACGTACTCACTCGCCCACGGCGACGTATCGCCACACCGTGCCGTCGTCCTCCGTGTCCTCCTCCGCGTCGTCACGGTCGAGGTCCACCTCCACGCCCGCCGGCTCGAGCGTCTGACGGACGCGGTCCTCGAACGGCTTGCTGAGGTAGTGGTGGTGCAGGTCGAGCTTCTTGAGGTGGGTGAGGGGCTGACCGCCCAGGAGCGCGCCGGCACCCTCGTCGGTCAGCACCCCCATGGACAGGTCCAGGACCTCCAGACGGGCCACGACGGGAGCGGAGGCGACGGCCGCGGCGACGGCGTCCTGCATCTCGCTGTTGCGCAGCGCCAGATGACGCAGGCGCGGCAGCCGGGCGCCGGACAGGATGGGCTCCAGATCGGCGGCCTCGCTGTCGCCGCCGTAGTCGGGAGTGCCCAGCCACAGGTCGAGGTGCTCCAGCGCGGGCAGGTCACTGCCTCCGATGCCACGCACCACCTCCGCGGGCAGTCCACCGGTCTCCACGACGAGCTTGCGCAGCGCGCCGTGGCTCAGCGCGGGCAGCCGCAGCTCCGTGCCGCCGCGCACACCGAACTCCTCCAGGGAGGGGAAGCCGGAGAGCAGCGGGGCGACGTCGGTCTGGTTGATCCAGGAGATCTCGCACTCCTCCATCACCATGTCGCCGAGGAACAGCGCGCGCAGCGCGGGGAAGCGGTCCCGGGCGGCGAGCAGCGCCTCTATGACCGCGGACGGGCCCGAGTCGTACGCCTCCTCCCAGGCGCCGACGATCAGGGCCCGCACGCGGGTGGTGTCGACGGCGGCGCAGAAACGAGCGAAGGCGCCCGCCCAGTCCTCGTCGGCGTCGTACACGTCAGCGGTGATCCGCCAGGCGACGCCGTCCGGGTCGGGCAGGTCGCCCGCCGGCGTGCGCGGGCCCGGAAAGTCGTAGGCGGGCAGCCGGTACAGCGAGGCGAGGTGGTCACCGATGGTCATACGGCTGCTCCTGAGCGGAAAGAGTGCACGGACTGTGATGTCGGAAGTTCTACCAACAGGCACTGACAACACCAGTCGGCGGGGCGGGCTTCGGGGACGTTGTCAGTGGCGGCCCCTACGGTCGTCCACATGAGGCCGGTGCGCCGAGCACCCGGCGGTGAGGGGAGAGCCATGTACCGGCAGGGAGACGTGCTGATCGTGCCCGTGACGGACGAGGCGGTGCCGGACCATGTGGCCCACGCCCCGCGGGAGCGGCGCGATGCGCGGGGCCGGCTCGTGCTGGCGCTCGGCGAGGTCACCGGGCACGCCCACGCGGTCGTCGGGCCGGGGGAGTTGGTCCGAGAGCCGGGACCGTTCGGTCCGCTGCTGCTCCGGCTTCCCCAGGGTGGGCGGGTGGTGCACGAGGAGCACGCCGCGATCGCGTTGCCCAAGGGGTGGTACCGGGTGATCAGACAGCGGGAGTACGTGCCCGGGTCTGTGCGCATCGTGGCGGACTGATCCGCGTGGATCGTCGCGGGGCCGGCTGAACAGCGCATGACGGAGGGGCAGATGACCAGGACAGACATGGACGACGTGGCGGTGGGGGACATGGAGGACGTGGGGGATGTCGCGAGGGGTGTCGTGGGGGACGTCGTGTCCTCAGACGACCTGAGCGCGTGGCGTGCGTGGGCCTCGGCGACCGCTCCAGCCGACCGGACGGCCGCCGAGGACGGAGTGCGGCGCGCCTACCGCCAGGCCGGACTCGCCGAACCCGAGCGTGTGGTGTGGGCCGGTTCCCCGCGGGCGGCCGTCACACTGCTACGCGACCTCGCGGACCGCGGTCCCAGCGTGCGTGAGGCGGTCCGCAGCACACCCTGGGCGCACGAACGGCTGCGACTGCAAGGGGAGTTGGGAGCGGTGGGCTGGTCGGCGCACTGGGCGGCCACCGGGGGACGGCTGTGGGAGTCCACCCAGGCACTCGTGGACCGCATCCGCACCGGTGTCCTCGAAGAACTGGTGGGCCGGCAGACGGGGAAGGAGGCCGCCGAGGTCCGGCTGCTCCTGCTGGACGCCGTGCTGGGGCAGCATGACGCGCCCTGGCTCGCCGCGTTCGCCACAGACGGAGGCCCGCTCGACGGAGTGGCGGCGGTGTGCCGCAGCGCGGGCTGGTGGTGGCCGTACGACCGCGTGGCGGTGGTGTGCGAGCGACCCGTGGCCCTGCACCGGGACGAGGCGGGCAGACTCGACCACGGAGACGGCCCGGCGCTCGCCTATCCCGACGGTTTCGCCCTGCACGCCTGGCGCGGCATGCCCGTGCCGGCGGACTTCCTCGCGGAGCTGCCGACGCTCACACCGGAGCGGATCCGCTCCGAGGAGAACGCCGAGCTGCGCCGGGTGATGCTGGAGTACTACGGCTACGACCGCTACCTGACGAACTCCGGCGCCCGGCCCGTGAACCGGGACCGGACGGGCACCCTGTGGCGGATCGACCTGCCCGACGACGAGCCGGTCGTGATGGTGGAGGTCCTCAACTCCACTCCGGAGCCGGACGGGACCCGGCGCACGTACTGGCTGCGGGTGCCCCCCTCGACCCGGACCGCGAAGGCGGGCGTCGCCTGGACCTTCGGGTTGCAGCCCGAGGTGTACGAGCCGGTCCGGGAGACCTGAGGCGGAGGCTCGCGTGAATGCACAGGGACGAGGGACACCAGCCCTGCGCCGGCTGTGGACCCGGCCTGGTGACGCGACGTGTCACGGACTCGGCACCCACCGGGCTGTGGCCACCCGGCGGCCCAACAGGTGCCCGATCACACAGAGTTGACGACCGAGGTCCGGTGCGGTCCGAGTCGAACGGCGCCGACAAAAACGTTGCCCGTCGACCCCGTTGACACCCTGCGGTGCGCCTCTTACTGTCTCGCCAACGTTCCGAACACATCACGAGATATCGAACAGCTGAGAGGCAACCGCCCTGCCCACCAACGGAATCAGCACGCGTGTGGCCCGGAACGCCATGCCACAACCGGGAGCACGTCCAGGTGCACACCGGCAAGGGGCTCGTGTCAGTCGGAAGAACCCGGGTGCCGGGCCGCACAGACGCACCGACCGGTGCACCGCGAGGCACCGAGGCTCCTGACCGCCGACACGCGGCACGGGGTCGCGATCCAGGCGATCGGCCACTTCGCCGGTTCCCGCCGGCAGTTCACCTCCTGGAGACGCCCGCCAAGATCACAACGACTTCGGCGGCCGCGTCGGGATTGTCCAGGTTGCCGAGCTGGCCGGCGGTGCTGCACCTTCCGTCCGGAAGTTCAGGCCGACCTCGGCATCCGAGATCTCCGCGCGACCGCACCCACTGGTGGGAGCAGCGCTCGTGCAGGGGACGGACAACGCACCACGGCCTGATCGCCGGCCACCTGGCCCCGCCGGCCTCCCCGCAAAAATCCGCTACGCCGTCACCACTTTCTCAACGACGAGAAGAGCAAGGAACGATCACCATGCGTAACCGAAGAGCCGTCACCGCCGGAGCTGTCACCATCGTCTTAACGCTGTCCGCCTGCGGCCAGGACACCGACAGCGGCTCCGACGGGCTCCTCAAGGGCGGCACTGTGGGCATCGCCATGCCGACCCGGGCCTCCGAGCGCTGGATCGCCGACGGCAAGAACGTTGTCGAGGATCTGCGGGGCCTGCGGTACAAGACCAAGCTGGTGTTCGGTGACGACGACCCGAACCGGCAGGTCGCACAGATCCGGGAGCTGATCAAGCAAGGCGTCGACGCGCTGGTCATCGCGGCCATCGACAACCGGTCCCTGAACGGCGTGCTCCAGCAGGCCGCCGAAGCCAAGATCCCGGTGATCTCCTACGACAGGCTCATTCTCGGCACCAAGAACGTCGACTACTACGCTTCCTTCGACAACGAGCAGGTCGGCCGCCTCCAAGCCCGCTACATCATCGACAAGCTGGGGTTGGACGACGGCGCGGGCCCCTTCAACGTCGAGCTGTTCGCCGGCAGCAACGACGACAACAACACCACGTACTTCTTCAGCGGCGCCATGAAGCTCCTCCAGCCGTACCTGGACAACAGGCAGCTGGTCGTTCAGTCGGGACAGACCAAGCTCAGTCAGGTCACCACCCAGCGCTGGGACGGTGCCACGGCACGCAAGCGCATGGACGAGATCCTCAGCACGTCGTACGGGAGCGGGAAGGTCGACGGGGTTCTGTCGCCGTACGACGGGATGTCCATCGGTATCCTGGCCGCGCTGAAGGCGGCCGGCTACGGCTCCGACAGCAAACCCCTGCCGGTTGTCACCGGTCAGGACGCCGAGCTGGCCTCGGTGAGGTCGATCATCGCGGGTCAGCAGACGCAGACCATCTACAAGGACCTCCGCGAACTCGCCCAGATCGCCTCGCGACTGGTCGACGACATACTCAACGACAGGCGCCCCACGGTCAACAACACCACGACCTACGACAACGGCGCCAAGGTCGTGCCCGCTTACCTGCTGCAGCCGACGAGCGTCGACAAGAGCAACTATGAGGACATTCTGGTCGCAGGTGGTTTCTACACCGACGCCGAGCTCAAAAAATAGCCGCACGAGCATGACGGCATCGCCCCGTCCCGATCCGGACCGCACATCGTCCGGCTCAGGACAGCCACTCACCGGTTCGTCCTGAGCGGCAACCGCGGCGCTGCGCCGTGGCGACGGGCGCGACCCGGCGTCCGGTGCGCGGGGTCACCCTCAGACGGCGGCACATCCGACGGCGTCGGGGCGGGTGGGCGGCCTGCGCGGACGTGGTCTACGTGGTGGCGGGCGGTCGGGCCTGTGCCGAATCCTTCTCCGTCGTCGCGTCGAGCGGAATGAGGAACTCCAGCTCGGGGCGGTCCCATGCGACGGCGGGCGGGTTCGCGGGCGCGGTCCCGGTGCGCAGCGCACCCACGCTGCGGTAGAAGCCCTCGGCGGGAGGATGGGACACCACTCGGACGCGGTCGAGCCCGGCGGCGCGGGCCTCGGCCTTCATATGGGCGACGAGCAGCCGTCCGATTCCACGCCCCTGTGCTGTGTCGGTGACGAACAGCAGGTCAAGCTCGGCTGGGTCGAGGACGAGGGAGTAGAACCCGAGGACATGCCTTTCGTGCTCGTCAGCGCCGACGGCGACGAAGACGCGGTGGGTTTCGATGTAGGAGGGACCGACCCGGTAGTCCGCGACCATGGCCGCGTACTGCCCTTCGTAGGCGTGTGAGCCACGCACGAGCCGAGTGAGCCGTTTGGCGTCCCGCGCGACGGCCCTCCGTATCGTGATCGACCCACTCCCGGGGGTAATGCCTGCTTTCATAAGGCAAGTATTACGCATCCCGGCGGCCCGCAGGTCGGCATCGGAACCCGGCCTGTAGGGGCTGCGGACGACGAAGTCAATTCTGTCCTCGGCGCCGTTCAACGGTCCGAACCAGGTCACACTCCGGTGAGAGCGCCTTGCGCGCATGGGGTGAACGGGCCTGCGGGTGGCCGAAGTTGTCGCTGTCCCTCACATGTTCCAGCCGTGTAAAGGCGCACGTGATCACAGTCGGCCTCCAGAGATCGACGCTCAGGCAAGATCGGATTCAGGTCAATCAACTGTTCGATCGCTGACAACGCGCACAGGCCACTGACAGGATCTCCACACCGCACGGCAGCCGTTGCCCCACATGACCACCACGAACGGTCAGAAGGAGAGCCGGAGTGACAAGCTCCTTACGTGCCCGCGATTCCCGACCCTCCCGGATCAGACGCCTTGTGGCAGCCGCATGTGTCGCCGCGACCGCGGTGACGGCCGCCGGTCTGTCCGCCGTCGGCGCCCAGGCCGCACCGGATCCCACGCGAAACCCCCCGAAGATCACGCCCACTCTGCGGCCCGGTACCAAGCCCGTCGACCTCACCGCCTCCCGGCGTGGCGCGTTGCTGAAGTCCGCCGCCAACGCCAGTGCCCGCACAGCCGGTTCGCTCGGGCTGGGCGCCAAGGAGAAGCTGCTCCCCAAGGACGTCGTCCAGGATTCCGACGGCACGGTGCACACGCGCTACGAGCGCACCTTCGCGGGGCTGCCAGTCCTCGGCGGCGACCTGGTGGTCCATGAGCGGGCCGGCGCTCGGACCGTGAACAAGGCGACGGGCGCACGGATCGCGGTCCCCACCACCAGCGCCAAGGTTTCCGCCGGCGTGGCCGAGAAGAGCGCGCTTCGCATCGCCGAATCCGAGGGTGGCAACCAGGCGGAGCCGGACGGGGCACCGCGCCTGGTGATCTGGGCCGCCGACGGGACGCCGACTCTGGCCTGGGAGTCCGTCATCACCGGTCTCCAGGAAGACGGTGGCCCCAGCAGACTTCATGTGATCACCGACGCGACCTCGGGCAAGCAGCTCCAGAAGTTCGAGACCGTCCTCCCGGGCGTCGGGCACGGCCAGTTCAACGGCACGGTCAACCTGCAGACCGTTCGCGACAACGATGTCTACGCACTGCGTGACGCCCAGCGCAACAACTCGGTGTTCGACGCCCATCACAGCGAGGCGGGCGCGACAACCCTGTTCACGGATGACGACGACATCTGGGGCGACGGAAAGCCGGAGAACGGCCAGACCGCGGCAGTGGACGCGGCCTACGGGGCGCAACAGACGTGGAACTTCTACCACGACCAGTTCGCCCGCAACGGCATATCCGGGGACGGCAGGGAGGCGAAGTCCCTCGTCCACTTCGGCGACGAGGTCGTCAACGCCTACTGGGACGACGACTGCTTCTGCATGCTCTACGGCGACGGCGAGGACAACCTCAACCCGCTGACCGCCCTCGACGTCGCCGGTCACGAGATGACCCACGGCGTCACGTCCGCCACCGCGGACCTCATCTACGCCGGCGAGTCGGGCGGCCTCAACGAAGGCACCAGCGACATCATGGCCGCCGGCGTCGAGTTTTTCACGCACAACCCGAACGACGTTCCCGACTACGAGGTCGGCGAGCTCATCGACATCAACGGTGACGGCACGCCGCTGCGTTACATGGACGAGCCCTCGAAGGACGGACTCTCGCAGGACTACTGGTCGCCCGAGACCGCCGGCATCGACCCGCACTTCTCCTCCGGTGTGGCGAACCACTTCTTCTACCTGTTGTCCGAGGGCAGCGGCAGGAAGTCCGTCAACGGAGTGGCGTACGACAGTCCCACCTACGACGGGCAGCCGGTGGCCGGCCTTGGCCTGCACAACGCGCAGAACGTCTGGTACCGGGCGTTGACCACGTACATGACGTCGACCACCGACTACGCGGACGCCCGTGAGGCCACTCTTCAGGCGGCCGCCGACCTGTTCGGCCGGTCCAGCGAGGCCTACGAGGCCGTCGGCAACGCCTGGGCGGCCGTCAACGTCGGCACGCGTTTCGTCAACCACATCGCCCTGACCGTTCCGGAGACGCAGACCTCGGCCGTCGGCCAGCCGGCCGAGGCGCGGATCGAGGCGACGAGCAGCCGACCCGGGAGGATCTCCTACTCGGCCACCGGCCTGCCGGAAGGGCTGTCCGTCGACCCCACCACCGGCGTGATCTCCGGCCTCCCGGAGAAAGCGGGTGACTACACGCCGACGGTCGAGGCGACCACCTCCGACGGGCAGTCGACCGGAAAGACCATCGACTGGACCGTCGTGCCCTCCGGCGGCGACTTCTTCGTCAATCCCGGTGACGTCGCGATCGCCGACGCCGGGGCACCGGCCGAGTCACGGCTGATCGTGACCGGTCGTGACGGTAACGCCCCCGCAGCGCTCGACGTCTCCGTCGACATCGTCCACAGCTACCGCGGCGACCTGGTGATCGACCTGGTCGCCCCCGACGACAGTACGTACCGGCTCAAAGACCAGAGCGCCACCGACAGCGCCGACGACGTCCACGCGACGTACACCGTCGACGCCTCCGCCGAACCGGCTGACGGCACGTGGAAGCTTCGTGTCCAGGATGTCTACAGCGGTGACGTCGGGTACATCGACTCCTGGAAACTCATGTTCGGGTCTATCAGGATTCAGGTGTGGTTCGTCTGTTTGGCCTACAGGTTTTTCGGTGGGCTGGTCGGCCTACACTCGTCCGGCGGTAAGGCGGCCGTCGAAGAGAACGTCGAACTCGTTCAAAGCGCTTTTCCAGCGGTTGTTCCAGCGCTGGCGGCCGCGGCCGGTGGGGTCGAGTGCGAGGGTGGCGAGGTAGAGGCGTTTCAAGGCGGCGGTCTCGTTGGGGAAGTGTCCGCAGGCCTGGGCCGCGCGCCGGTAGCGGGCGTTGAGGGACTCGATCGCGTTCGTGGTGTAGACGACCTGCCGGATCGCGTCGGGCAGACCGAGGAAGGGCACGAATTCGCTCCAGGCCCGCTCCCAGGTCCCGGCGATCGACGGATAGCGCTTGCCCCACTTGTCGTCGAAGTCGGTCAGCCGTGCCCGGGCCTCGTCCTCGTTGACAGCGGTGTAGACGGGCTTGAGGTCGCGTGCGACGTCGGCCCAGTCGCGGCGTGAGGCATACCGCAGACTCGCGCGCAGGAGATGAACCACGCAAGTCTGCACCACAGTCCGGGGCCAGACGGCGTTCACCGCGTCGGGCAGGGCGCTGAGCCCGTCGCAGACCAGCATCAGCACATCACGGACGCCTCTGTTCTTGATCTCGGTGAGCACCGTCTGCCAGTACTTGGCGCCCTCGCCGCCGTCGCCGGCCCACAGGCCGAGGATCTCGCGGTAGCCGTCGGCGGTGACCGCGATGGCCACGTAGATGGGCCGGTTGGCGACATGACCGTCTCGGATCTTGACGTGCACGGCATCGATGAAGACGACCGGGTAGACCGCGTCGAGCGGGCGGGTGCGCCATTCCGCCATCGATTCCAGGGCCTTGTCGGTGATCGTGGAGATGGTCTCCTTCGTTGTCGTCATCCCGTACGTCTGGGCGAGATGGGAGACGATCTCGCCGGAGGTCAGGCCCTTTGCGGTCAGCGAGATCACCAGGTCGTCCAACGCACCAGTGCGGCGGGCGTACTTGGGCAGCAGCCGGGGCTGGAAGGTGCCCAGACGGTCTCGCGGGATCTGCACCGTGACGGCGCCGACCTCCGTCATCACCTTCTTGCTCCGGTAGCCGTTGCGGGTGTTGCCGCCCGAGCGCGACCCGCGCCCGCCGACGCGGCCGACCCCGTCGGCCAGGTGCTGGTCCATCTCTGCTTCCAGCGCGGACTGCATCAGGTGCTGAGCGAGCTCGGGCAGCAGGCCGCCCTCGCCCATCAGCCGCAGTCCCTCTCCGCGGACCTTCTCGGCCGCGAGCGCGGCCAGCTCCTCCAGCAGCTCACTGGACAGACCATTCTGCGACACCGGCATCGACTTCACGTCGGCACCCTCGACGCCACCGCCGACCTCGGCAAGCGACACGCCCTCCACGGTCTCGATCAGGTGACCAGTCGTCGTACTCATCAGGCTCACTCCTTCGGGGAGATCCACACCTGATTCATGACACTCCCCCACCTGGAGCAACCGGCTTTCCCAGCGCGGACAGCCCGTGCTCCGCGTGACCTTCTCGGTCAGCGACTGCCGTCCCTGCCCCATGCGCGGCACATGCATCAACTCACCCACCAGCAAACGCCCCCGCGAACTGCGGCTGCGCCACCACGACGAGCACCACGCGCTCCACGCGGCCAGAGCCGAGCAGCAAAGCGACGCCTGGAAGGAGCGCTACAAAATCCGGGCGGGGGTCGAGGGCACCATCGCCCAAGCCGCCCAACGTTGCGGCCTGCGCAGATCCCGCTACCGCGGCCTGGCCAAGACCAGCCTCCAACACCAGCTCACCGGCGCCGCGATCAACCTCGCCCGCATCGATGCCCACCTCACCGGCACACCCCGGGCCCGCACCCGCACCAGCCACTTCGCAGCACTTCGCCCCGCCGACCAAACGATCGACAGGGCGAGGTAGGCAGCCCCCGAATTAACCAACAGCGTCCGATCACGGGCGGGGCCGCACCCCTGACGGATGCGACTCGACGGCCTCCCCGCAGCTGTTCGGATCGACCGGTTGTTGCGGGCCATCACGGTGTCGGCAGGTCGGCGAGTTCGGTCTGGTGGTCGGCCGCCCAGCGTGCGAGCTGCGCCAAGGGCCCGTTCGCGAACGATTCGCCGAGCGGTGAGAGTTGATAGACCACGCCGGGTTGCTCCGACGACTGACCGGTGTTGCTCGCTTTGCTGACGAGGCCACGTGCCAGCAGGCGTTGGAGCGCCTGAGTCAGAACCTTGTCACTGACTCCCGCGATGCGCGCAAGGAGTTCGCTGCGTCGGGTCGGTCCGAGGCGCAGCGCGGAGAGCACGACGGGATCCCAGGTGTGGCGGACGAGTTCGGTGGCCGCGCGCACATGGCAGTCGGAGACGAACGTCTGGCAGGACTCCTCGTTCACGAAGTCCATTCTCCCCTCGTCTTCCTACCGAACGGTAGGAATCGCGTTCGTAGCGTTTTCGGAGACATCGTTTTCCAGACGAGGGAGAAGACGCCGTGAACGTAGGCATCCTGGGCACCGGAAACCTGGCCGTGGCACTCGGTCGCGCCTGGGCCGCTTCCGGCCATGCGGTCGTGGTGACGGGGCGTGACCCGCGGCATGCCGACGGGGCCGCCGACCGGATCGGCCCCACAGCGGAGGCCGTCGCTCCGGCCGACTTCGCGGGGCGGACCGACGTGGTCGTGGTCGCGGTCTCCTGGGAAGGGCTGGAGGCTGCCCTCCAACTCATCGGCGGCCCGGCGGGGACCCTGGCCGGCAAGACCGTCCTCGACTGCACCAACCCGGTCGACTACGCGACCGGTGCGCTGAAGCCGACATCCGGCTCCGCGGCACAGCGTGTGGCTCGCTTGGCCGCCGGTGCGGACGTCGTCAAAGCACTTCACCTGTTCGCGGGGACCTCCTGGCCGTACGTGGGGCCGCAGAAGGCGGAGCCGGTCGTGGCGATCTGCGGTGACGAACGCAAGGCCCTGGACCTCGCCGCAGCTCTCATCGGGGACCTTGGCGGGCAGACGGCCGTGATCGGTGGGCTCGACAGCGCCCGGCAGTTGGAGGAGGCCGCGGGGTTCGTCATCAGGGTTGTCGCCTCCGGGCACAATCCGAGGTTCGCCGTGCCCGACGTCGACCCGGCGCCGCTCAGCGCAACGAGCACGGCGGCCCGCCCTCCACGTAGGCTCTGATCCTTCGGGAGACGAGAGCAGGTCGTGATGTCGGCGGACGAGCCGTTACGGATGACGGTCGACGGTGAGGTGTTCGAGGTCAGCCGGCCGGACGACGGCCCGGGCAGCTACCACTTCGCCTGGCTGACGGGGCCCAACCCCCAGTACGGTTTCGGGTTGCGCAGCCACCCGCCTGCGCCCCTCGGCACGGCCGATCTCGAGGAGGCGATACGGGACTTCCTCTCCCAGGTGGACCCCGACACCGGATTCATCGAGTGATCGCCGGCTTGTGGGGCTGCGTCGACGGACGGTAGCCCGGTCACTGCTTCTGGCAGGACATAGGCCAGCTATGTAGAGTACGAGTATGGGTATGCCGCGTATGACCCTGCAGACTCAACTGGTCTTGCGGGCTTTGCTGGAGGATCCCGGTCGGCAGCGCTACGGCCTTGAGCTGTGCGAGCTTGCCGGACTGCCCTCGGGCACGATCTATCCGATTCTCGCCCGTCTCGAGCAGGCCGGCTGGGTGGAGAGCACCTGGGAGGACCCGGCTGTGTACGAGAAGTCCGGCCGGCCACGCCGACGCTTCTACCGGATCACTCACGAGGGCGCCGAACAGGCCCGCGAGGCGCTCGCGCGCACCTACCGGTCGAGGAGGCAGCCGCTCCCGGGATGGGTGGCGGTCCGCCCGGCCGCGGAAGGACCAGACCGGTTCGAGGGGTAGCTCCGACTGTGAGCCGGTGCGTTGCCGCGGTTACCCGGGTCCGGGTTCACCGGGGCCCGTGCCGGGTCCTCGACCGGATGCCCGCACCGATCCCGTCCCCGTGGGGGCGCACGGTTCGCTCGGCGAGTCTCCGTCGGTCTCCGAGCGGAGGGCGTCTCGCAGCCTGCGCAGATCGTCGGCGGGCCTGCCCAGCCCGTTGAGGCACAGCCGGGCCGCCTCGATGCGTGGCTGGGGACGTGAGGTGAAGGCCAGGTCCATGGCCTGGCGCACCATCCACTGGTCGTAGGCCAGCAGCCGTCCCGCGTACTGCTGTGCGTGGACGAGGTCGGTCTCCGTCAGCACCAGATCACGCATTCGCCCGTGCAACCGGTGCAGAACCCTGCTCTGCCGTCCGGCCTCCTGGGCGGCCTGTCCGGAGAGGGGGCCCGGTTCGCCGCAGGCGGCCACCGCCCGGTCGGCCGGCGACTGTGCCGCGACCGCTTCGTCCAGCAGTGTTGTGAGAGCTCGCAGTTGGGAGGCGCGCGAGGGGCGGACCGGTACAGGCCGGCGGTGCAGCCTGGCCAGGAGCCGCAGGGCGTGCCGATGCAGTGCGGTCGGCTGCGGTCCGAGGGCCGTGCCTGGGGTCATGGCGCCTCCCGGTCTGTGCCGCAGGACCCGGCCGCCGTTGGGTGGCTTCCTCCGCCATAGCGAAGAGCCTCAGCGGCGCACCCCGGTGGGGAGTGCCCCTCCAGTGTGCGCCCACCGCGCTGTTCGAGGCAGCTGCCGTCGGATCACGTCGCGAGCGTGGGGGAAGAGCTCGCGGTCGTACGAGGGCGAGGTCTGCTCCTCGCCAGCAGGACGCCGCTCGCGGCCGTGAGAACGCACCCCGCCGCACCCGCGTCGATCGGCAGTGTCCGCCCCACCAGTCGCAGTTGTCCACTCTCCTTCCTCGCCTGGCTGACCTGGGACTTCTGGGTGGCCTGGGTGAAGGCGAGCTTCCTGCTGTCCAGGAGTACGACGGCGTCCCGCGTGGCGGCCGGTGCACGGAGTGTCCGGCGCGGGCCGACCTGTGCGTAGAGTGAACGGCCGGTGCTCTGGTCGACGACCAGTCGGATGCCGTGGTTGGCGTACCACTCCTCGGCGAACAGCTGGGCGGCCTCCGGTTTCCCGACGAGACCCCCTGGCACCAGACGTGTGCCGATCCTCGTCGGGGGGACGGTGCCCGTGAAGACGTAGCCCCGGTATCCCTGGATCTCCTCGGTGCCCCGGTAGGAGAGCACGACAGTGGCGCCGAGAGTGTTGTCCCACCAGGTGTAGGCGCGTTTTTGCACGTCGAAGGGGAACTTCAGATAGGCCTCGCCCTCGTGGTGGCCCCGCTCCTGGCAGCAGTGCACGGGCTTGTTCGTCCTGCGGTCGGTGACCCAGCGGCCGGTGACGAACTCCAGCGCGTCACGGGGGTCGGCGGCTGGAAGCGACTCGTCCGTGTCCACCGTGGTCACCACGTCCCAGACCGCCGCTCCGCTGCGCTCACTGGCGACGACGTCACCGCGCACACGTTGCGTCACGGTGATCCGTCGGTCGTGGACCGTCCTGGCCTCCTCGCTGTCGAAGACGCTGCCGGTGCCGGTGTAGACGGCGGTCACGTCGATGTCGACGGGGTTCACCGCGGCGTGTGGCCTGACGTACCAGACGAGCATCATCGCCAGGACGAGCAGGAAGACCCCGAGACCGAGCAGGAACAGGGCAGGCGCAGAGGGCAGGGCGGTGCGGCGCATCCGACACTCCAGACTTTGGCCGCCCGGCTCGCGGGCGGCGCGGCGACGTGGGGACAGCGCGCACAGGTACTGGCGGGGGACGGTAGACGCGCTCTCGGCGGGTCGTCAATGGGCTTGGCTCGCGGGTGCGAGTGCGTCGTCTCGCGAGCCGTGGCGCCGGGGGGCCGGCCACAGAGGGAGGTAAATGCCCGGCCGTAAGGCCTGCCCTGCTGTACATCCCGGTCGTGAAGCCCGGTCGTAGCGCCGGTGGTGCCGGTCGCTCAGCGGCTGGCGGCGAGGGCCGCGAGGACCGCGCGGGTGACGCGGGCGACGTAGGCGTCGTCGGTGGGGCCGCCGACGGCCAGCATCCTGAAGTACAGCGGGGCGCCGAACAGATCCACCGCCAGGCCCATGTCGATGTCGGCGGGCAGCTCGCCCCGCTCGATCGCCTGGTGGAGCAGTGTCGCCACGGCGGCGCGCCGGGGGGCCAGGACCGCGTCGTGGAGCGCGGCGCTCAGTGAGGGATTGCGCGCCGACTCGGCCACCAGGTCGGGGATGATCCGGCCGACGAGCGGGTGACGGAGGTCGGCCACGGTGTCCCGGACGAAGCGTTCGACGTCGTCGTGCAGTGATCCGGAGTCGGCGGTCGCCGGGAGGTGCGCGGCGGCGGCCTCGGAGACCAGGTCGACCACCATCGCCTCCTTCGCGGGCCAGCGGCGGTAGAGGGCCGCCTTGCCGACGCGGGCCCGGCGGGTCACCGCCTCCATCGACATGCGGGCGAACCCCGTCTCGGCCAGCTCCTCGAACACCGCCCGCCTGATCGTCTCGGTCACGGATTCGCGCAGGACCGCGGAGCCCGTGGGTCTGCGGTCTGCGTCGTCGCGGCTGGTCGATTCCACGGCGGGAGATTAGCACCGGACGGAACGGTTGCGTTCCGTTGAGGCCGGGTGTACGTTCCGGGCCGAGACGTGAGACGGAACGGACCTGTTCCGTTCTGTTTTCGGAATGGGGGTCCTGGTGACGTTCCTCTTCGACGACAAGCCGTACTTCTTCCCCGGACTGTGTACGGCCGGGTGCGCCGCCTACGAGGACGTGGATCCGCACGCGGCCGCGGCCTCGGCCCCGGCCCCCGAGCTCCACCCGCGCGTTCTCGACCGGCTCGGCGAACGACCGGTCCGCGCATGAGCGTCGGGGCGGACACCCGGCCGGACGCGGCGGACGGCACCCGTCGGCGGGCTCGCACCGTTCTGGTGGTGCTGGCCCTGTTCATCGTGGTCAATGCCGCCGACAAGGCCGTACTCGGCCTGACAGCGGATCCCATCAAGGCCGAACTCGGGCTCTCCGCAACCGAGTTCGGCACCATCGCCAGCAGCTTCTACCTCCTGTTCAGCCTCTCCGCGGTATCGGTCGGCTTCCTGGGCGACCGCATCCGCCCCCGGCCCCTGCTCGCCGTGCTCGCCCTGGTCTGGGCGGCGGCGCAACTGCCGATCCTCCTCCCCGCCACGGGATTCGGAGCGCTCGTCGCCACCAGGGTCGCGCTCGGTGCGGGCGAGGGGCCGGGCTTTCCCCTGGCCAACTACACGGCCTTCACCTGGTTTCCCGAGAAGCGGCGCGCCCTGCCCTCCGCCGTCGTGGTGGCGGGTGGCGCCGGAGGCACCGTCCTGGCCGCGCCGTTGGTGGTCCTGGTCAGCAACACCCTCGGCTGGCGGGCCGCGTTCGGCATGCTGGGGGCTGCCGGACTGGTGTGGACCCTGGTCTGGCTGCGGGTCGGTGGCGGTGGGCCGTACGCCGCACACCTGGGCCCCGGCCCGGCGGACGACGAAGCGTCGGTGGACGGCGAACTGCGGGCGGACGACGTACCGGCTGCCCGCGCCGACGACGAACGTCCCACTGCCGTCCCCTTCTTGCGTGTCATCACCACCGGCACATGGCTGGGGGCCACCTTCTCCACCTTCGCGGTCATGTGGACGCTCTCCCTGGGATTCGCCTGGCTGCCACTCTTCCTGGAGGAGCAGGCCGGCTTCAGCGACGCGCAGGTCAGCGGGATCGTCGGGCTCCCTGCCCTGTCCATGGCCGTCCTGGTCCTCTCCACGGGAGCCGTCGCGCACCGGCTGCTGCGCGGAGGGGTGACCGCCCGGGTCGCACAGGGACTTCTCGGCGCGCTGCTTCCGCTGCTCGCCGGAGTCTGTCTGCTGCTCGCGACCCGGGCGGGTCCCACCGCGCTTCTGCTGCCCCTGCTGGTCCTGGCGTTCTCCGCGGGCAACGGCCAGACCCCGCTCATCAATGCGGCCATCGCCGACATCTGTCCGGCCGGCCGGCGCAGCGCCGCACTGGGGCTGTCGTACGCCCTCGCAGCCCTCTCCAGTCTGTTCGCCCCCTATGTCACCGGGCGGATCATCGACGCGGCGCCGACCGAGGCCGTCGGCTATGGCCGGGCCTTCGATCTGGCGGCCTGCCTGCTGGTCGCCGGTGCCGTGCTCTCGGCCCTCCTGATCCGGCCCGACCGGGACGCCCTCGGTCTGCTCGCCGCGCACCCGGCGCCGTCCGCCGCGTCCTGCCCGTCACCCGCGTCCTCCCTGTCGCCCGCGTCCGGCACGTCCCCTGCGCCACCTGCCGCCAGCGCGTCCGGACCGGACGCGGAGCCCTCAGCCAAGGAGTGATCCGATGCTCGTAGACATCGCCGTCGTCCAGGGAGCGCGTACCCCGATCGGCCGGTACAAGGGCGCGCTGGCTTCGGCTCCCGCGCACCGGCTGGGCGCGCTCGTGATCCGTGAGGCGGTCGTCCGCGGCGGGCTGGGTCTCGATGCCGTGAACGAGGTCGTCCTCGGGTGCGTGGGCCAGGTGGGCCCCGACGCGTTCAACGCCCGGCGTGCGGCCCTGGCCGCCGAACTGCCCGTGACGACGACCGCGTACAACGTCAACAGGCTGTGCGGGTCCGGGCTGCAGGCCGTCTGGTCGGCCGCCCAGAGCCTCACCCTCGGCGACGTGGACGTCGCGGTCGCGGGCGGCAACGAGTCGATGACCCGTCAGCCGCTGCTCGACTACAGCGAACGGGCCCCCGACGAGATACCGGGACCGCCGACCCTCGACGGAACGCTCTCCCTGGTCACCGACCCCTTCGGGGGCTACCCGATGGGCATGACCGGCGAGGTGGTGGCGGACCGGTGGCGCATCTCGCGGCTGCGCCAGGACCGGTGGGCCGCCGAGAGCCAGCGCCGGGCCGCCGTCGCCGTCGACGAGGGACGGTTCGACCAGCAGATCGTGCCAGTCGAGCTCCCGGGCGGCGTCGTCGCACAGGACGAACATCCCCGCCCCGGCACCACGGCGGAGAAACTCGCCGGACTGGCCCCGGTCTTCTCGGCGAACGGCACGATCACCGCCGGGAACTCCGCCGGCATCAACGACGGAGCCGCCGCGGTGCTGCTCCTGCGCGCGGTCGATCTCACCCCCGGCACGGCACCGCTGTGCCGGCTGCGCGACGTGGTCGTCACCGCGCTGGAGCCGGAGATCATGGGCGTCGCCCCTGCCGAGGCCATCCGCAGCCTGGTGCGGCGCAACGGCCTCACCCTCGACGCGATCGACGTGATCGAACTCAACGAGGCGTTCGCGGCCCAGGTCCTGGCCGTCATGGACGAACTCAAGCTCGACCCGGACCGCGTCAACCCCAACGGCGGGGCGATCGCCCTGGGCCATCCCGTCGGTGCCACCGGAACCGTCCTGTTGCTCAAGGCGGCGCACGAACTGCGCCGCACCGGAGGCCGGTTGGCCGTGATCGCCCTGTGCATCGGCGGCGGTCAGGGCATCGCCGCACTGATCGAGAACCCGGGCCACACCCGGTGAACGGGTACGTCTGGCATCCGACACCGGAGTTCACCGAGCACGGCAACGTCGCGGCCTTCTGCCGCGCCCACGGCATCGACGGCGGCTACCGCGCCCTACAGGCCAGGTCGGCCGCCGACCCCGCGTGGTTCTGGGAGCGGGCCGCGGTCGACATCGGCATCGTCTGGCACACCCCGCCGTCACGCGTGTGCGACGACACCGCGGGCATCGCCGCCACCCGTTGGTTCCCCGGCGGACACACCAACCTCGTGGACTCCTGTCTGCACCGTCACCTGCGCCAGGGACGCGGCCTGGAGCCCGCGCTGCGCTGGGAGCGGGAGGAGGGCACGAAAGGCGTCCTCACGTACGAGGAGGTCGCCGCCCGCAGCGCACGGGTGGCGGGCGGACTCCGCGCTCTCGGGGTGGTGGTCGGTGACCGGGTGGCCGGGTATCTGCCCCCCGGTCCCGAGGCCTTCCTCCTACTGTTCGCCTGCGCGCGCATCGGCGCCGTACTGGTGCCGCTGTTCTCCGGGTTCGGCGCCGAGGCCGTCGCGGTACGGCTCGCCGACGCCGACGCCCGCGTCCTGGTCACCGCCGAGGCCACCACCCGGCACGGGCGCAGGCACGACATGCGGTCGGTGGCCCGTGCGGCGCTGAGGAAGACCAAGTGCGTCACGCATCTCGTGGTCGCCCGCGAGGACCCGGGCCCGTTGCCCAGCCCGTTCGAAGGCGGCGCCCACGACGCGCGGCCCGAGGTGGGGCGGCCGGGTGCACCGGATCGCGTGGGGTCCGAGGTGGGGCGGCAGGGCGCAGCGGCTCACGTGGGGCCCGGGACCGTGCGGCCGGGCGCAGCGGACCGCGTGGGGTCCGAGGTGGGGCGGGCGAGCGGACCGGCTCGCGTGGGGTCCGAGGCGGGGCGGCCGGGCGCACCGGACCGCGCGTCGGCGCCCTCCCCGGCCGGCGACGCGCTGCCGTGCGAGCCGGTTGTCGCGCAGGGGACGGTGACGATCAGCTGGCAGCGGCTCGCCGAGGCCGAGCCCGTCGACACCGTCTCGCTGCCCGCAGACGCCCCCTTCCTGCTCCTGCACACCTCGGGCACCACCGGCCGCCCCAAAGGGGCGATCCACACCCACGGCGGCTTCCCGGTCCAGGTCGGCAGCGAGACCCGGTACAACCTCGACCTGCGGCCGCACGACGTGGTCTTCTGGGTCACCGATCCCGGCTGGATCATGTTCCCGCTCGTCGCCGTCGGCGCGAGCCTCGCGGGCGCGAGCGTCGTGGCGTACGAGGGGGCGATCGACCAGCCGGACGCCGCCCGCCTGTGGCGGCTGCTCGACGACCACGAGGTCACCGTCTTCGGCAGCTCGCCCAGTCTGTCCCGCATGCTCATGGCCCGCGAGCAGGAGCAGCCTGCCGCACCGACGCGGCTGCGCCTGCTCGCCTCCACCGGCGAACCGTGGACCGAGGAGGCGTGGCGCTGGTACTTCGCCGAACTCGGCGGCACACGCTGCCCGGTGATCAACATCTGCGGTGGCACCGAGGTCGGTGGGTCCCTGCTCGCCTCCGCGCCCACGCTGCCCCAGTCGCCGTGCGGTTTCTCGGGGCCGTGCCTGGGTGTCGACGCCGTCATCGAGGACGACCAGGGCAGGCAGCCGCCCGAAGGGCAGGCCGGCGAACTGGTCGTACGGCAGGCCTGGCCCGGCATGACCCATGGGCTGTGGCGGGCGGGGGAACGCTTCACCCGGACCTACTTCGCCCGCAGGCCCGGCCGCTGGTCCCACGGCGACCTCGTCTCCCGGTCCGGGGAGGAGTGGTTCGTCCACGGCCGCCTCGACGACGTCATCAAGGTGGCCGGCAAACGCCTCGGGCCCGCCGAGGTCGAGGACGCCGTCGTCGGTGACCCGGCCGTCGCCGAGGTGGCCGCGGTCGGAGTGCCGCACCCCGTCAAGGGTGAGGCGCTGTGGTGCTTCGCGGTCCCCGCGGCCGGGCGGCTTCTCGGCGCGCGGGAGGCCGAGCGCATCCGTGCCCGGGTGGCCGACGCGCTGGGCCCCGCCTTCCGGCCGAGCCGGGTGGTGGCCGTCCCCGAGCTGCCCAGGACCCGCAACGGCAAGGTGATGCGGCGGCTCATCCGCAGTCTCGTCACCGGTGAGGCACCCGGCGACGTGTCCACACTCGTCAACCCGGCCGGCCTCGACGCGATCCGTGCCGCCCTGAAGGACCAGTGAGAGCGGGCCACCCGCTCCATGACCGAGGGAGCTTCATGCCGACGATCGACATCCTCCTGCCCGGCTTCGCCATCGACACCGACCAGGGCTATCCCGCGTTCTGCGGGGTGTTCCTGGTCCGCGGCCCGGACGCCGACGGACGGGACCGGAACATCCTCGTCGACGCCGCCCACGTCGGCCGCCGGCCCTTCCTGTGGAACGCGCTGGCCGCCCACGGCCTCACCGCCGGCGACATCGACACCGTCGTCCTCACCCACGCCCACTGGGACCACGTCCAGAACATCGACCTGTTCCCGCAGGCCACCCTCGTCCTTCACCCCGACGAGCGCCGCTACGCGCACACCCCGCACGCCAACGACTGGGCCACACCCGCCTGGACGGGCCTGCTGCTCGAACAACTCCCCGTCCGCGAGGTCACGGACGGGGAGGAGATCATCCCGGGCGTCGAGGTCATCGCCCTGCCCGGGCACTCGCCCGGCAGCATCGGCGTGGTCGTCCGGACCGACCAGGGCCGCGCGACGATCACGGGCGACGCCCTGCACTTCGCGTACGTCGCCCGCACCGGTCGCAACCCCCTGGTCTTCTGGGACGCCGACCAGGCCGCGCAGAGCATCGAGCGGGTCCTGACCGTGTCCGACGTGGTCTACCCGGGCCACGACCGGCCGTTCAGGCTCACGACGGACGGTGACATCGACTACCTGGAGTCCTTCGCGCTCACCCTGACCGGACTGCGGCCCGACACCGCGGGACTGAGCTTCGCCGACGGCTCCGCCCGCCCGCTGTGGGTCATGCCCGGCGTCGACGAGCAGCGCACGCTGTACGAGAAGAACGCCGACGACGTCGCGGGGCGCATCAGCGGGGTGCCGCGGGTGCTGCGCCCGGTTCCGCGAGCAGGCGGGCCAGCGAGGAGTTGAGCCGGTCGAAGAACGGGTCGGGTGCCTCACGCGGAAAGAAGTGGCCGCCGGGGACGGTCGTCATGCGGAAGCGGTGCACGTACTGCCCCCAGGCCCCGACCGCGTCCGGGGTCACGAGCGGGTCGTCGGCCCCTGCGAAGGCCTCGACGCTCAGCGGCAGCCGGGCCTGTTCGTCGTCCGGGTCCGGCAGCCCCGCCCGGTGACCGGTCGCGCAGATCCGCAGATCGTCACGCAGGACGGGCAGCAGCACGCGCAGCCAGTCGTCCCGGCCGAGGAACTGCGGACTGAGTCCGCCGAAGTCGACCAGCAGACGGGCCAGTTCGTGGTCGTCGTACCGGTCGGCCGGCGGCAGCGTCGACGACACGTGCGGGGCCGCGTACGCCCCGAGGAAGAGGGCCTCGGGCGGGCGGCCGCCCGCCCGCAGCCGGGCCGCCGTCAGAGCGAACGCCACCATCGCGCCCATGCTGTGGCCGTAGGCGGCCCAGGGCCCCTCGTCGAGCCCGGCGGCGAGTTCGCGTCCGAGGGCCTCGACGACATCGCCCGCGTCCCGGAAGCGGGGCTCGCGGTAGCGCGCCTCGCGGCCCGGCAACTGCACCGGAAGGACGTCCACGTCGGACGGCAGGCGTCCGGCCCACGAGCTGAAGAACGAGGCGCCGCCGCCCGCGTGGTGAAAGCAGAACAGCCGGAGCCGGGCGTCCTTGCGGGGCGCCCGGCCCAGGCAGGACACCGTGGTCGTCGCGGTCATGCGGGTGCTCCGGCCGAGGTACGGGCCAGGCGGCGACGGGCGCGCAGGACGCGGGCCCGGGCGGCCCGGCGTACGCCGCTCGCCGTGCCGGTCATGCCCAGCGCCTGCGACAGCACGCAGGTGGGCGACGCGTCGGCGGCGCGGCCGGGCAGGTCGAGGAGACACCTGGGCACGCGGAGGCTGTCCGCTCCGTGGGGGAGGGGGTTTTCCGGCCCGCCCACGTCGGCCACGGGGTTCATCGCGGCGCTCCCTTCCCGTCGGGGGCACGTGTCTCTTCCGGGCCACGGTCGGCCGTGGCCGTTCGCCTGTCTCCGCCGGTGACGAGGCGGGCGAGGCCGGCCCGCATCCGCCTGCCGAGGCCGGGGGAGAGGACCAGGTCCAGCTGGGTGTCGAGGAACAGGGCGTGCAGGTGCACACAGGCCTCGGGTTCGGCCGACGCGTGTGCCGGGTCGGTTCGGGGCGTGGTCACCGGACCACCACTTCGTACATCTGCCGGAACGTGCGCGTCTCCAGCAGGTCGACCACCGGGACGCGGCCTCCGAGGAGGGTCTCCACCACGGTCACGAGCCGCAGCAGCAGTACGGAGTCCCAGTCGGCGAAGTCGTCCAGGGGGCGGTCGAGGTCCTCCGCCTCGACGAGCAGGCCGAGTTCCTCCTGGAGAAGGGTGCGGAACGCTTCGATGTCGGCGAGGGCGGTGGTCATACGGTTTCTCCGTCGGACGGGCCGAACGCGGCATGCAGCCGCAGATGGGCGGGGGCGGGGGCGACGTCGCCCAGGTCGTGCCGGAAGACGACGGCGTTGTGGTCGTCCGGGTCGGTGCCGGTGACGGTGAAGCCGTGCTCGGCGTAGAAGGAGGAGAAGGCGGAGTTGCGCGGGGAGGGCACGTAGCGGCCCGTCACGGCGTTCGCGCCGGTGTTCCTGGCGAACTCCAGCACCGCCGCCACGCACGCGCTCTCGATGCCCCGGGAGAACACCCGGCAGGAGAGGACGAAGTTGTCGATGCGCAGCACCTCTGCCTCGCGCCGCAGGAACAGGGCGCCGACCAGTCCGTGGTCCCCGAACCGGTCGCGCGCCCGCACCGCGATCACGTGCTGCCCCTGGCGCAGCGTCCGCGCCGCGACCTGAGGCACCTGCAGGCGCTCGGTGGCCAGGTGGAACTGGTTGGTCCGCAGGGTGAGTTGGGAGACCCGGCCGATCTCCGACTCCCGCGGCGACCGCAGGACGACCTCCAGGCCGATCCCTTCGAGGTAGTCCTGGTAGGAGCCGAAGTCCTCTCGGAACTCCTGCCGCAGGGCTTCGGTGCGGTAGCGGCCGGCCCGTTGCAGGTCGGCCTCGGTGAGTTCGAACAGGTCGAACCATCCGTCGGCCAGCAGTGCCGAGGGGTGCAGGGCGGGCTCCTCGTCGACCCGGACGACGGCGACGTCGGGCAGTTGCTCGGCGACCAGCCCGCATTCGAAGAGACTGTCGTCGACGAAGACGAAGCTGTCCAGGCCGATCCCGAGCCGGTCGGCGATGTCGCGAAGATTGTCGTGCTTGGCCTTCCAGTTGGCGTTGACCCGTACGAAGGCGTCCTCGCGCAGCACCATGGCCGGATGGGTGCGGAGTGTTTCGCGCACCGTGTCGGAGTCGTTCTTGCTGCTGACAGCCAGCAGCACGCCCTGCGAGGCGAGTTGCGCGAGCACCCGCTGGAACTCCTGGAAGGCCTCACCTCTGAGGCCGGCGCCGAGTTCCACGCCGGCGGACCCGTCCTCGCCGAGCACCCCGCCCCACAGCGTGCCGTCCAGATCCAGCACCAGGCATTTGCGGGTGCGGCCCAGCCGGGCGCGCACGATGTGGGCGGCCTCCCGGGCATAGGCGGCGAGCAGCGCGTCCGACAGTCGGGCCCGGGCGTACTGCGCGGTGCGTGCGTCCCAGGCCGGAACGCCCTCGGCCACCAGTGGATCGAGGTCCACGGTGACCACCCCGGGATGCTTCTCGGCAAGGAGCAGCAGTCCGCGGTTGAAGTCCCGCCACACCGCGCCGAGCCGTGCCCGGGAGCGCAGGTCGACCAGTTGGTGGCTGTAGCGGCGGGGCAGGGGGACGGTGTTCACCACGAGCAGGCCGCGCCCGGCCTCCTGGTGGGCGCGCACGGCGCCGGCGACGAGGGAGAGCCGGGCGCGTGCGGCGGCCTCGACGTCCTCCACCCGCCAGGGCACGGTGACGTCGTCGAACACCGTGTGGGCGTCGAGCAGGCAGAGCGTGACCTGCGGTTGGTCCTCGCCGGGCGTGGCGGGCCGCATCAGATCCTGAAGATAGGAGCCGTACGGGGCGACCTTGGGCTCCAACAGCAGTCCGTGCCGGGCCAGTTCGGCGGTCAGGGGAGCCACGAGCGGGGCCACCGTGGAGTGTCCCGTGACGCTGACGGCGACGACCGGCACGTCGGTGTGGCGGCAGACCTCCCGGGGATCGAGCCGGGCCAGCAGCTGCCCGGCGGCCGGCAGGTCGCTCGCCGGCATGCGGGTCAGCAGGGCCCGCACCCGCCCGTACCGGGCGGTGAGGGTGCCCTCCCGGTGCAGCGCGCGCAGGGTGGCGAGAGCCTGCGGGGCGTGCCAGGTTCCGGCCGGGTCGGCGACGCGGTTCTCGGTCTCGGTCATGCCCGCTCCAGCGCGAAACCGGACTTGATCCACTTGCTGGACTCGATGGCGACCGCGATCGCGCGCCCGGGGCCGTTCCACTGCCGCAGCAACTCGTCGAGCTGAAGGAAGGGCAGCGCGTTGCCGTTGTTGCCGACGGTGCGTACGACGTTGACGCGGCGGGCGTCCGGCGCGGGCATGTCCGCGGAGATGCGGTCGCTCATCCGGCCGGAGAGCTGTGGCGGCAGCAGGAAGTCCACGCCGTCGGCGCCCCAGCCGAGGTCGTCCACGAGCTCCCAGAACATCTGCCGCGCCATGACGGGCACCGCCTCCTCGATCGCCTTGTAGTCCTCGAAGACCGCCGCGCGGTCGCTGTGCCGGTCGCCGAGTCCGAACCAGTCGATGACCTGGCCGGGCTCCCGGCCCAGGCCCACCAGCCGGTTGAGGATCTGACGGATCTCGATGCCCTGGCCCAGAGCCTCGGCGCTCAGCACGGCCGCGCCGGCTCCGTCGCCGAAGAGCACGTAGTTGACGAGCTCCGCCGAGGTGCGACTGCCCGGGTCGAAGTCCGTCTCCAGATGCTTGGCGCACACGTCGCCGCCGATCACGAGCACGGTGGCGCAGCGTCCGGCCAGCAGCAGGGTGCGGGCTATGTCCAGGGCCTGTACGGCACCCGCACAGCCGGACTGGAGCTGGTAGGTGGGCACGTTGTCGATGCCGAGCCGGTCGGCGACCACGTTCACGGTGGCGGGCATCAGATGGTCCGGGGTGGCTGTGCCCATGACGATGCAGTCGATGTCACCCGGCTCCAGGCCGGCCTCGGCCAGCGCCCGGTCGGCGGCGGTCGTCGCGATGTCCGCCAGGCTGTGCCGTACCTGGCCGGTGGCCAGGTCGACGGCGAAGTACCGGCTGGTGTTGCCGATGAACATCTCGGCCCACGTCGGGTCGACGCCGACGAGTTTGGCCAGGGTCGCGTTGTCCACAGGGTCCCCGGGCAGGCAGGTGCCGACCGAGGCCAGATACGCGGTGGGAGGGGCCATCAGCGTGTTCCTTCCGCAGTCACGGGTACGGCAGAGGCGCCGCCGTCGGCGAGTTGGCCGCGCAGGTATGCGACGAGGTCGGCCACGGTGCGCAGGCTGGCGAGCAGGTCCTCGATCGGGAGTTGGCCCAGCTGCGGCAGCGCGTCCTCGATACGCGTCTTGAGTTCCATGACCCGGATGGAGTCGAAGCCCAGGTCCTCGTGCAGCCGGTCGTCGTCGTGCACCTGCCGCGGGTCGTGGCCGCCGATCCGGCACACCAGACGGCGTGTCAGGGCGTCGAGGGAGTCGGGGACGTCGCCCGCCGGCACCGGCGGGCGCCGCTCCCCGTGGTCCGCGCCGCTGGGTACCGCGGTGGTGTCCGTGTCGAGGGGGACGGCCGGCGCGGACGATTCGGGTCCTGCCGGGGCGGCTCCGGAGCGCCAGGAGCGAAACGACTCGTCGAACAGGTACGGCGGCAGCCGACGGGGAACCCGGTCCGTGTCGGCGTACAGCAGGTTCCAGTCCGGTGTGAGACCGGCGCACCACAGTTCCCCGAACAGCTGCTGGGGGCGGTGGCCGGGGGCGTGCTCGCCGGGGTGCGCGCTGTGCAGGCTCACCGCGTGGCCTCCGTCGGCCCGCAGTCGCGACAGCAGCGGGGTCAGCACGGCGCGCGGGCCGATCTCCACCACATGGGTGACGCCGGAGGCCAGGAGCGCGCCGGCGGCCTCGGCGAACCGAACCGGCTCGGTGATCTGCCGTGCCCAGTAGTCGGCGTCCATGGTCTCCTCGCCGGTCAGTCCTCGGCCGTGCACGGTCGAGAAGACCGGGAGCGCGGGGCGCCGGTCGGACACCTCCGCGCACTCCCGGCGGAACTCCTCGACCACGGGCCGCATCAGCGGCGAGTGGAAGGCATGGGAGACGGCCAGCCGGCGTACCGGCACTCCGCGCTCGCCCAACAGCGCCTCCAGCGAGCTCAGTTCGGCGAGGTCGCCGGAGACCACCGTGCCGCGCGGGCCGTTCACCGCGGCGACGGAGAGCCGCTCCCGCCCCGCCAGCAGCAGTTCCACTTCCGCGGCTTCCAGGCTCACCGCGAGCATTCCGCCGTCCTCGGGCAAATCGTCCATCAGAGCCCCGCGCCGGGCCACCAGCCGTGCCGCGTCGGCCGGGTCCAGCGCCCCGGCCGCGCACGCGGCGGCGAACTCCCCGATGCTGTGGCCGATCACGGCCGACGGGATGATCCCGGCCTCGGTCAGGGTGGCGGCCAGTGCGTAGCCGACGGCGAACAGGGCGGGCTGGGCCAGCCGGGCGCGGGCCGCGTCGGCGTCGCCGTCGAGTACCGCATCGCGCACGGATGTGTGGACGTGCGGGGCGAGCAGCTTGTCGATCTCGTCGAGGTGGTGTGCGTAGGCGGGGCACGAGCGGTACCACGACGCGGTCATCCCAGGGTGCTGTGATCCCTGCCCCGTGAACGCGAACGCCACCGAGGGCCCCCGGCGCCCGCCGTCCGCCCGAGCGGTCTGCTCCGCGCGTTCCGCGGCCCTGCGCAACTCTGCGATCAGGGCGGGCAGATCGGCCGCGGACGCGGCTGCTCGGTACGGCATCCGCGACTTGACGCGGTTGCTGGTCCAGCACAGCTGGGCCAGCTGGCTCTCGGGGCGGCGGGCCAGCGCGTCGGCCTGCGCCAGCAGATTGGCGCGCAGCCGCTCGGGGGTGCGGGCGGAGAGGGTGAACACGCCCGGCGCCGGGTGCCGGCCGTGGTGGACGGAGCGGGGTGCGGAGGCCAGTACCGCGTGGGCGTTGCTGCCGCCCATGCCGAAACTGCTGACCGCGGCGTGCACGGTGCCAGACGGCAGCCTCAGCGGCGATTTGAGCAGGGACAGCCGGCGCCCGGGCAGGTCCAGCTTCGGGTTCTCGTCGTCGGCGAAACGGCTCGGTGGCACCGTGCGGTGGTGCAGTGCGAGGACGACCTTGATGAGCCCCGCGATCCCGGCCGCGCCCTCCGCGTGTCCGAAGTTGCTCTTGACCGAGCCGAGCGCGACGCTGCCGCCACTGCGGCCACTGGTCAGCTCACCGAGCGCCTGGGCCTCGATGAAGTCGCCGAGCAGGGTTCCGGTGCCGTGCGCCTCGATGAAGCGGATGTCGTCGGCGGTGACGCCGGCCCGCCGCCACACGGACTCGATCAGCTGTTGCTGCGCGAAGCGGTTGGGCGCGGTGATGCCGTTGCTGCGCCCGTCCTGGTTGATTCCGGTCTCCTTCAGCACGGCGTACACCGGCTGGCGGTCCGCCAGCGCGTCGCTGAGCCGGCGCAGCACGAGCACCGCCACGCCCTCGGCCCGGCCGATTCCGTCGGCGGCGGCGCTGAAGGGCTTGCAGCGGCCGTCCGGTGCCGAGAGTCCGGCCTGTGTGTAGAAGATGTTGATGACCGGCGTCATGATCAGGTTGGTGCCGGCCGCGAGCGCGTGGTCGCACTCTCCCGCGCGCAGTGAGTTCACCGCGAGGTGGACGGCGACCAGCGAGGAGGAGCAGGCCGTGTCCACCGCCAGGCTGGGGCCTTTGAGGTCGAGGTGGTAGGAGACGCGGTTCGCGCCCATGAAGTAGCCGTTGCCGGAGCCGTGGCGGGCGGTGATCCGGTCGTAGTCGGCGAGTTGCAGGAACGCCCACTCGTTGGCCATCACGCCGACGAACACGCCGGTGTCGGTGCCGGCCAGGTCCTGCGGGGCGAGCGCGGCGTCCTCGATGGCCCGCCACGAGCTCTGCAGCAGCAGCCGCTGCTGGGGGTCCATGGCGGCGGCCTCGCGCGGTGCGATCCCGAAGAAGCCGGGGTCGAAGGCGTCGGGGTCGGTGATGAAACCGCCGCGCACGGTGTTGCTGCGGCCCGCCGGCCGGGCCTCGGGGGCGGTGTGCGCGGCATCCGGCACGGCGGCGTGATGGCGGTCGGCGTCCCAGCGCTCCCGGGGCACCCGCTGGGTGCCGTCACGCCCGTCCATGAGGAGCGACCAGTACTCCTGGGCGTCGCGGGCACCGGGGAAGCGGCAGTCCAGGCCGACGACCGCGATGGGTTCGCGTACGGTCATGAGGGGTCCCGGCGGTGCTCGGCCCTGTCGGCCAGGAGTTCTGCGAGGTGGTCGGCGAGCGCGTGGACGGTCGGGAAGTCGTAGGCGACGGTGGGGGCGACGGCGAGCCGGTGGCGCTCCTCGATCTCTCCGCAGAGGCTGATCGCTGTGACCGAGTCGATGCCGTAGTCCGCGAGCGGGGTGTCGGGGTCGATCTCGTGGGGTGCCCGGTGCAGGTGGAAGGCCACCCGCTCGGTCAGCCACTCCTCGAGGTCGTGGTCGCCGTCCTGCGGCAGGAAGCCGTTCAGGGGGCGGGGGGACGGCGCGGTACGTGTTCCGGGGGCGAGGCTCATGACGTGCTTCTCTCTTCGGGTCTCGAGGGCGGATCTCGAAGCGGATCTCGGTGGCGGGTCTCGGTGGTGGGTCTCGGTGACGGACGCCGGGGCGGATCTCAGGGACGGGTCGACCCGGCGGCGGTGGGCTCGGCGGCGGTGGGCTCGGGCGCCGGGCCCGGTGCGGGCAGCAGGGCGGCGACCGCGGGTTGCAGGCGCTGGTGCAGCACGGGCAGGGCGCCGTCCAGGAACAGCCGCCGCATGAGCGTGCGCTGCGTCTTGCCGCTGGTGGTCTTACGGATCACTCCCTGCCGTACGAACACCACGTTCACGGCCGCCAGTTGGAACTGGCGGCTGAGCAACGCCTGTACCGAGGAGGCGAGTGCGGCCAGGGACTCCGCGTCACCGCCGGCCCGGGCCCTGATCTCCTGCACCACGACCACGTGGGCGCGGTCGGAGCTCTCGTCGGTGACACCGAACACCGCGCCGCCGCCACGCCGGAACGCCTCACCGGACTCCTGGACGGCCTGCTCGATGTCCTGCGGATAGAGGTTGCGGCCGTGCTGGATGAGCATCTCCTTGATGCGCCCGGTGACATACAGCTGTCCGTCGAGCAGCGCCCCGAGGTCGCCGGTGCGGAAGTGTCCGGCCCGGCCGTCCGCCGTCGCCGCCTGGAAGGTCTCGGCGGTGAGCGCGCTCCGGTTCCAGTAGCCGGCGGCCACCGACGGGCCACGCAGCCAGATCTCACCGACCTGCCCGCTGGGCAGTTCGCGCAGGGTCATCGGGTCCACGATCAGGATCTCGGTGTCCTTCGGGCGGCCGCAGCTGACCAGGGTGCGGCTGGGCCGGTCGGTGCGGGTGGGCCGCAGTTCGTCCTGCTCCAATGCCTGGGCGTCGACGGTGAGTTCCAGGTATGGCGCGTCGGGGTCGTCGCCGGACACCAGCAGCGTGTTCTCGGCCAGGCCGTAGCAGGGCAGTACGGCCTCGGGGCGCAGTCCGTTGCCCGCGAAGCGCCGGATGAAGGCGCGCAGGGTGTCGGCGCGCACCGGCTCGGCACCGTTGAGCGCCACCCGCAGGCTGGAAAGGTCCAGCCCCGCCGACTGCTCCTCGCTCACGCGCCGTACGCACAGTTCGTAGCCGAAGTTGGGGGAGGCGGTGCCCTCCACGCGGTAGTCGTGGATCATGCGCAGCCAACGGCTGGGCTGCTTGACGAACGAGATCGGCGACATCTGCACACTCGTCCCGCCCACCCACAGCGGCTGCAGTGTCATGCCGATGAGCCCCATGTCGTGGTAGAGCGGCAGCCAGCTGCCCGCCACGACGCCCTTCGGTGTCTTCATGGCCGAGCGGATGGCCTCCTGGTTGGCGGCGAGGTTGGCGTGGGTGACCATCACGCCCTTGGGCTCACTGGTGGAGCCCGAGCTGTACTGGAGGAAGGCCATGTCGCCGCCGCGCACCTTCGGCGGGGTCCACAGGTCGGGGTCGACGCCGTCGTCCTCGCCCGGGCCGGTCGCCAGGCACGCCACGTCCTGCTCCCCGGAGGCGACCAGCCAGGCACCGATGGCCTGCCGGTACTGGGGCAGGGTCAGGACCGCGCCCACCTTGGCGTCCTGCAGGATGCCGCTGACCCGGGCCAGTCGTTCGCCGGGCTCGTCGGGCAGCGGGGCCGGGATGGCGGTGCGGCCGGCGTAGAAGCAGCCCAGGAAGGCCGTGACGAAGTCCAGGGTCGGCGGATAGAGCAGCAGGACCGGGCGTGAAGGGTCGCCCTTGGAGGCGTGGCGCAGCCGGGCGGCCACGACCCGGGCCCGCCGGTCCAGTTCCGCATAGCTGAGCTCCTCGGGTCGCATGCCCAGGCCGTCCTCGTGCAGGTACACGAAGGCGGCGCGGTCGGGATGGTGGTCGGCGCCGGTGCGTACGGCGTCCGTCAACGTTCGGGGATCAGGCTGGTGCGGCACAGACAGTCCTTTCTGCGATCGGGGACCGGTGCGGCACGGAACCTCTGGGAGGCACCGAGTGCCAACCGGTGGGCTCAGCCTTTAGGTGCGGTGAAAAGGCGACGTAAAGCGGAAATTGGTGCGCACGTCACGGGTTTGGGGTTCCGTGGACGGCCGCCGCCGCAGCGGATACAACGGTGAGTGCACGGAACGGGACAGTCAGTGCTGGCACTCGGTGCCTTTCGATGCGACGAAGGAGGCCGTGATGACGGATGCGGACAGGGCATGGGAGGGGGAGCCGGGACCCGGGGAGCGCGCGCCCCACGGGAGTCCGCCGCCCGGGAGGCGCGGGCCCGACGGGAGCCCGCCGACCGGGGATCGGGCCGCCGACGGCAGCCCGCAGCCCGGGCATCCCGGCTCCGACGGGACCCCGCCGACCGGGGATCGGGCCGCCGACGGCAGCCCGCAGCCCGGCCATCCAGCCTCGGACGGGACCCCGCCGCTCGGGGATCGGGCCTCCGAGGGAAGCCCGCTCGCGGTGGCCCTGTCACCCGCGGCCGGTCGGCGCGCGCTCCAGGAGGCCGTGCGGCGCCACGGCTACGCGGTCTGCTACGGCCGGCTCGACGACTGGGGCGGGGAAGCGGGCGCCGAACCCGACGTACGCGAGATGCTCGGTCCGGACTGGCCCCGCTACCGCACGGCCCGTGAACCCCTCGTACGGGCACGCCTGCTGGGCTCCCGACGCCTGCTGCGGTACGCCGTAGCCGTCGCGAGCGGGATCGAACCGGACCGGGTGGCCGTGGGCCGCGACGGCCGTGGCCGGCCCTTCCTGCACCGGCCCGCCGGGCTGGACGTGGGCATCAGCCATACGACGGACATGCTGGTGGTCGCGGTCGCCCGCGGCCGCCGGATCGGGGTGGACGTCGAGGCGTCGGACCGCCCTCTGCTGGCGGCCGGACTCGCCGAGAGGTTCTGCCACCCGCGGGAACTGGCGGAGTTGCGCGGACTGCCGCCCGCCGAGCGGAATCTGCGGCTGGTACGCCTGTGGACCCTGAAGGAGGCGTACACGAAGGCTCTCGGCGTGGGCCTGGCACACGACTTCTGCCGTCTGCGCCCGCGACGCGGGCCTCGGGACGACAGCTGGCGGCTGGGCCGGACGGCACCTGGCTGGCTCCTGCGCTGCGACCGGGTCGAGGGGGGCTTTCTGATCGCCAGCGCGCTCGGCCCGCGAGACGGGCGGGACGACGGGACACCGGAGGAGGGCAATCGAGTCAACCATGTATCGATACACCGTTGACTCGATTGCTGCGCGGGTCTAGCTTCGAAGGACACGGCACAAGAACGGCACCGGCTCACGACCCCTCTTCCTTCCGAGGAGCGGAACCCGTGACAACTCAGCCCCGCCTCAAGCACGCCGAGCAGCTCCCGCAGTCCGTCCACCCGCACCGGTGGCGTGTCCTCGCGGTCCTGCTGGTGAGCCTCTTCCTCGTCGTCCTGGACACGTCGATCCTGAACGTGGCCCTCAAGACGCTCGCCGAGCCGGCACCCGCCGGCCTCGGGGCCACGCAGAGCGAGCTGCAGTGGTCGATCGACTCCTACACCCTCGTCTTCGCCGCCCTGCTCTTCACCACCGGCGTCCTCGCCGACCGCTGCGGCCGCAAACGCACACTGCTGGCCGGACTGGTCGTCTTCGGCGGCTGCTCCCTGTGGTCCGCCCACGCCCACAGCGCCGGCGAACTGATCGTCGCCCGGGCCGGACTGGGGGTGGGCGGCGCGCTCGTGCTGCCCGCCACCCTCGCGATCATCGTGGCCGTCTTCCCGCCCGCCGAACGCGCCAAGGCCATCGGCGTCTGGGCCGGAGCGGCCGGGCTCGCCGTCGCCCTGGGGCCCATCACCGGCGGCGCCCTGCTCGAACGGTTCTGGTGGGGCTCGGTGTTCCTGATCAACCTGCCCATCGTCGTGATCGGCGCCCTCGCCGCCCTGTTCGTCGTACCGGAGTCCCGGGACCCCCGGCGCACCGGATTCGACCCGGTCGGCGTCGCCCTCTCCATCGCGGGGCTGACCGTCCTGGTGTACGGCGTGATCAAGGGCGGCGAATCGGACGACTGGGCCGACGCCAGGGTCTGGGGACCGATCCTCGCCGGCCTGGCGGTACTGGCGCTCTTCACCCTGTGGGAACGCCACTCCGCACGCCCCGCGCTGGACCTCGCCCTGTTCCGCAACCGCCGCTTCTCCGCCGCCGTGACCGTGATCGGCCTGATCTTCTTCGCCCTGCTCGGCGCGACCTTCTTCCTGGTCTTCTACCTGCAGAGCGTGCGGGGGTGGAGTCCGCTCGAAGCCGGCTGCCTGCTGCTGCCCCTGGCCGTGGCCCAGTTGGCGTTCTCGCCCCCGGCCACGCTCGCCGCCAAGCGCATCGGGGCGCGGCCGGTGTGCACCGGCGGCATGTTGCTGACCTCGCTGGCGTTCCTCGTCGTGGCCACCGTCGACCAGCACACCGAGGTCTGGGTCATCGAGTCCGTGCTGTTCGTGATGGGCGTCGGCATCGCCTGCGTGATGCCCCCCGCGACATCCGCCGCGATGTCCGCCGTGGCCCAGGACCGGGCCGGCACCGGGGCGGCGGTCAACACCACCTTCCGGCAGGTGGGCGGCGCCCTCGGGGTCGCGGTCCTCGGCTCGGTGCTCTCCGTCGCCTACCGCTCCCGCATCGACGACCACCTCGCGCCGCTGCCCGCCCCGCTCCGCGACACCGCGCAGGAGTCCGTCGCTGCCACCCTCACCGTCGCCGAGAAACTGGGAGCGCCCGGCTCCGCGCTCGCGGCCCGCGCCGTCGACGCGTTCGTGTCGGCCATGCACCTCACGGCTCTGGTCGCCGCAGGTGTCACCTTCGCCGGGGCCCTCGTCTGCCTCCTGCTCCTGCCCTCCCGTACGGCCGCCGGGCTCCCCGGCGCCGAGGAGGCCACCGCCGCCAAACAGGTCCACACCACGGAGGTCTGAACCGCATGCCGTCACACGTCGACCCGCCGGCGGCCGCCCCGGGACACACTCCCCGGGGCGGCCGCCGACGCGACCCCGCCGCGGACCGGGCGATCCTGGACAGCACGCTCGGTCTGCTCGGCGAGGGACGCAGCTTCGGGGACCTGTCCATGGACCTGGTCGCGCAGCGTGCCGGTGTCGCCCGCGCCACCATCTACCGCCGCTGGCGCAACAAGGAGGAACTGGTGCTCGCCGCCCTGAGCACCCTCGACCTCCCCGTCCCGACGCTCGACGGACTGGGCCTGCGGGACCAGCTGGTGGCGCTCGTGGACCAGCTGCGCCACCGAGGCCAGGACACCAACCTGCACCGCCTGATCGGCAGCCTGCTCGGTGAGGCGGTACGCCGGCCCCAGCTGGTGGAGCAGTTCGAGGACACCGTCGTCGCGGCCCGGCGCGACGCCATCGTGCGGGCGCTGCGGGACGGCATCGCCGGCGGTGAGCTGCGCGCCGACCTCGACCTGGACGACGCGGTCGAGCTGCTCACCGGGCCGATGGCCGCCCGGCTGATTCTCCGTCAACGGCCGGTGAAGTCACGGGCGTTCGCGGAAACCATCGTCGACACCTTCCTGAACGGAACCCGCATCACTCGTGCCGGGACAGGCCTCGGCACGGCACCGGAGCACCTTCCACCTCCCCAGGAGCCGCTGTCATGAAATTCCTCTTCGACGACCCCGCCTTCGACTACCAGGCACTGCGCACCGCCGGATACGCCGACTACGGCGGTGCGCAGCTCGGCGAGGTCGTCGCGGTCGCCGCGCACATCGCCGACGGCGACACCGAAGCCTGGCGGCACGCGTGGTCCACCCTCGCCGAGCGCGTCCACCGGCTGGGCACCACGGCCCGTGACGAGGGCCGCACCGTCGACGCGCGTTACGCCTTCCTGCGGGCCCACAACTACTACCGGACCGCGGAGTTCTTCCAGCGCGAGCAGCAACGCGATCCCGAGGCCCTGCGGCTGATGCGGCTGTCCACGGAGTCCTTCGCCGACGCGGCCGAACTCATGGACCGGCCACCGGAGTTCATCCGTATTCCCTACGAGGACACCTCTCTGCCCGCCTACTTCTACCGGGTGGACGACTCGAACGAGCCCAGGCCGACGATCATCCACCACGGCGGCCTCGACTCCACAGTGGAGGAGGGCTACTTCTTCGTGGCGGAGGCGGCCCTCGCCCGCGGCTACAACTGCCTGTGCTTCGAGGGGCCCGGACAGGGCTCGGTCCTGCGTGAGCAGCAACTGGTCTTCCGCCCCGACTGGGAGAAGGTGGTCACACCGGTCGTGGACCACGCGCTGTCCCTGCCCGGCGTGGACCCCGACCGTCTGATGCTGGTCGGCACGAGCCTCGGCGGCCTGTTCGCGGTGCGGGCGGCGGCGTTCGAACACCGGCTGGCCGGCTGTGTCGCCCATGACGCGGTCTGGCAGCTGGGTGACGTCGTGGGACTGCCGCCGTTCGTGCTCGAGTGGGTCGAGCAGGGCTGCGACGACTTCGCCGATCCGGTGATGTGGGGCATCGCCGCCCAGCAGACCTTCACCCGCTGGCTGCTGCGGCAGACGATGTGGACCTTCGGCGTCGACACGCCCTCCCAACTGCTGCGCCGGCTACCGGCGTTCGGCCTGTCGGACGTGATCGGCCAGGTGCGGTGTCCCGTGCTCGTGCTCGACGCGGAGGAGGACTTGTTCTTCGCCGGCCTGGAACACGCGAAGAAGGTCTACACGGGGCTCAACTCGGCCAAGACGCTGCATGTCTTCACGGCCGACGAGGGCGGCGGGGCGCACTGCCATTCGGGGGCGATGAGGCTCTACCACGACCGGCTCTTCTCGTGGTTGCAGGAGACACTCGCGGCGGCCGACCGGCCGGCGGCGGCCTGAACGACGGGCGGCAGCGACAGCGGCGGCAGCCCGAGCGGCGGCGGCCACGCGCACGATCCCGGCCCGGACACCCCGGCCCGCTCACCGGCGGGCCGGGCTCCTGGCCGAATACCATTCGGCGGCCCGGTTCACGGCGGCAGATTTACTGCCCACCCGTATCCGGGCCGTCGGATTTTCATTCTCCTTAATGGCGGTGTAACGGAACGGACTGGCATCATGCATCGACCTCGCATAGGCTGCACGTCATAGCAGTAAACTGCTGTCCATATGGGGCCTCAAACCTGGGGTCGGACGGGGGAACCAGAATTTAGTTGAATGCGTTTCGTGCATTCGGGGGGTTGTCGTGTCCCTGTCCTGTTTACCGCCTGATCATGCGCTCCGCTACGAGCTGCTGGGCCGGCTGCGGGTGACCCGCGGCGGAGTCGACCTCACGCCGGAGCAGCCAAAGCTCGCCAAACTACTCGCCCTGCTCCTGATCAGGGCGGGCGAGACCGTGCCGGGGGAGAAACTCGTGGCCGAACTCTGGGAACAGGGCCCGCCGCGCTGCGCCTTCGCCAGTCTGCGCGTATACGTTTCCCAATTGCGGAAAGTGCTCAACGGTCCCAGGGGAGCGTCTCCGATCGCTACGACATCACCGGGTTACATCCTCGACGTGAGCAGTGCCACAACAGACGTCAAGGATTTCGAGTCGTTGTACATTCGTGGCCGAGAACGCTACGGCGCCGCCGATTTCCTGCAGGCCTCAGAACTTCTCCGCCGAGCCCTGTCACTGTGGCGGGGCCCGGTTCTGGAGGGAATTCAAAGGCCGCTGAACATCGAATCATTCCTGGCCGTGCAGGAGGAAAAACGGCTGAATTGCACCGAGCTGAGCATCGACTCCGCGCTGGCACTCGGTCGCCATCACGAGGTGATCGAGGACCTGAAGGGACTCCTCGTCCAGCATCCTC
Source organism: Streptomyces sp. NBC_00289 (assembly GCF_041435115.1). Classification (NCBI taxonomy): domain Bacteria; kingdom Bacillati; phylum Actinomycetota; class Actinomycetes; order Kitasatosporales; family Streptomycetaceae; genus Streptomyces; species Streptomyces sp. NBC_00289. The sequence continues at coordinate 9,458,124 of NZ_CP108046.1, forward strand.
TCCGGGAGCCCTTCTACCGCCAGTTGATGGTCGCCCTGTACCGGGCGGGTCGTCAGGGGGACGCGCTGGGGACGTACCGCAACGCCCGCCGGGTCATCAGGGAGGAACTGGGTGTCGAGCCGGGGCCGACCCTGCGCCTGGCCCAGGAGGCCATACTCCGGGCCGACCCGGTCCGGCTGGAGGCCGCCGGCGTCGTCCCCGCCATCCACTGATCGCGGCAGCCGTCCACCCGCACGCGCTTTACCCGGCGACTGCGGCTGCTTAACCGCCCACGGATAGCGTGCAGATGACCCCGCGTCCCGCGGGGGAGCTCGATGCCGTTCTCAGCCGTGTACGGACGTGTACGGGCCACGGTGCCGTGACCGTGGCCCGGCGCAGCCCTCGGAAGACCGTCGGACCCGCGCCGGGTCCCACCTGATCCGGCGGCGTCACGCCTGCGTGGTTCACCACCGTGGCACCGGCTCAGGTGCGGATCCAGCGGTGGTAGGCGCCCAGGTCGACGTTGCTGCCGCAGATGATGGTGGCCACATGGCGGCCGGCGAAGCGGTCACGGTCTTCCAGGACGGCCGCGATGCCGAGGGCCGCTGAGGGTTCGACGACCAGACCCGCGCGCTCCAGGAGCATGCGCATGCCCGCGACGATGGACGCCTCGTGGACCAGGACGGCGTCGTCGGCCACCCTGAGAAGGTCGTCCAGGACCTCGGGGATGGGGTACCGGCCGGCGACGCCGTCGGCGATCGTGTCGGTCGAGTCGGTGGTGACGACCCGGCGCCGGTGCCAGGATCGGGTCATCGCGGGTGCGCCGAGGGGCTGCACGCAGATCACCTCGACATCCGGCGAAAGGGTCTTCAGGACGTAGCCCACGCCGGTGGCCAGCGCGCCGCCGCCCAGAGCGATCAGGACGGCGTCGAAGGAGGAGGCACCGCTCGCCAGTTCCAGGCCGATGGTCGCCGCGCCCTCGCAGGTCTCGATGTCGAGACTGTCCTCGACCAGCCGGACACCGCGCCGCTGCGCGATACTCACGGCCCGTTCGCGGGCCATCTCGAAGTCGCCGTCCACCAACTGCAACTCGGCGCCCAGCGCGCGGATCCGATCGAGCTTGACAGCGGGCGCCCTACGCGATGCCACCACCGTCACATCGAGGCCACGGCGACGACCGGACCAACCGAGTGCCTGGCCGAGGTTCCCGGCACTGGCGCACACCGCGGCCGTGCGGCCCTGCTGGGTCAGCAGGCCGGCGACACGTTCGGTGCCGCGGGCCTTGAAGCTGCGCACCGGGTTCGCCGTTTCCAGCTTGATACTCACCGTGCACCCGAGCTCGCGTCCCAACGCGTCGCACTGGTACAGCGGAGTGTCGAGAAAGACCGGGTCGATGTCCCGGCGTGCCGCGCGGATCCGGGCAAGATCGAGGCGCGTCGTGAGCATGACCGGCAACGTACCGCAGGGTGGGCAGCGCCTGAGGGTCAGCTCCCGGTCTCGTCGCGGCGGCAGTGCACGAAGAGGTGGGGTTCGGGTTCGGCGTCGGGGTGGTTCGGGGCGAAGGTGGAGCTGTGCCGGGACAGCACCACCAGTCCCGCCGTCTCCAGCATGCCGGTGATGTCCTCCTCGGCGAAGCTGGTCGCGCGGACCGGTTGGCCCATGAAGGCCACCTCGACGTCCTCCACGTCCGCGGGCACGGTGGCCAGCACCAGATGCCCGCCGGGCCGCAGGGCCAGGGTCAGTTGCCGCATCACTGCCGACTGCTCGGCGCGGGTCATCTGCAGGAGCGAGAAGAACACGCACACGCCGTCGAACGAGTCCGCCTCGAGCGGGAGATCCCGGATGTCGGCGCAGCGGAACTCGGCCTCGGGTACCTGGCGGGCGGCGAGTTCGACCATGACGGGGGAGATGTCGACGCCCAGTACCGAGTGCCCCGCGTCGTTGAGCGCGGCCGCGGTGGGCCGCCCGGTGCCGCTGCCCACGTCGAGCGTCCGCGCGGCGGGCGGCAGCCGCTCGATCAGCCACTCCAGCGCGGACAGGTGCGCGGGGGCATGAGCGAACGCCTTCTCGTAGTCGGGGCCCAGCGCGTCGAACAGCACGGCGGCGGGCGGCCGTTGGTCCTCGTGACTCACGTCGGTGTCCCTTCGCTCGCAAGGCTGCATCGTCGCACCCGCCGGTCGGATTCCACAACGACCGCCCGGTGCGGCGGACGGCGGAGAACGCGGGCCGTACTCGACGAAGGTCACATTCCTGTTGTCGTACGACAGGGTGGTGGACCGCTGGAGTTCCGCGGCGGGTTCGCCGATCGGCCCGGGAGTGTGGCCGGTCGGCCGACGCGGTGTCGCGGCGGGCACGCCTAGCGTGGTTCCGGCCACGTCACCGCACCGCAAGGGGGATGTTCGATGGATCAGCAAGGGACGACCGGAACACACGCCGACGCCACGGCCATGGGCGGACCGACCACGGAGTTCGAACCGGACGTCATGGACCTGCTGGTGGAGACACTGCGTCGCGCGGTGAGGCGTGAGTTGCCGTCCGTGGGCACGGACGCTGTGCTGGGCGAGCTCGTGATGGGGGACACGGGTGACGTGTGGCGCGTGCTCACTCCGCACGACGTGGTTCACTGCCGTAGAAGCCGAGACGGCTGGGTTCGCTGCCGAACGCCTCGCATGGCCGGCCGGCTCCCGCCAGTGCGGCGCGCACGGCGTCGTTGGCCTGTCGGCTGCCGACGGTGAGCCGGAGGCCCTCGCCGGGGTAGTGGCGTGCCTGGACACCGGCGGCGGCGAGTGCGCCGGCCGCGTCATCGACGGGGTCGGGCGCGGCCAGCCAGAGCGAGTTGGTGTGGCTCTGGCCTATGTGCCAACCGAGGTCGACGAGTTGCCGCCGCAGCCGTGTCCGTTCGGCGACCACCGTCCGCACGCGCCGGCCCAGCTCGCTGCCGGCCCGCAGCGAGGCCTCCACGGCCGCACTCGCCACCGCGTTGATGCCGAACGGCAGTTGCTGCCGGCGGACGCGCGCCACCAGGTCGGGCGCACCGATTCCGTATCCGACCCGCAGGGCCGCGAGGCCGTAGGCCTTGGAGAAGGTGCGCAGGACCAGCAGGCGGGGATGGGCGTCCAGGAGCGTGAGCGTGTCCGGCAGGCCGGGGTCGCGGGCGAACTCCACGTACGCCTCGTCGAGGAGGACGGTGACCTGTGGGGGGACACGGCGCAGGAACGCGACCAGTTCGTCCGCGGTGATCAGGCTTCCGGTCGGGTTGTGCGGATTGCACAGGACCACGACGCGGGTGTGGTGGTCGAGTGCCGCGAGGATGGCGTCCAGGTCCTGTCGTCCGTCCGGGGACAGGGGCACGGGAACGGGTCGGGCGCCGACCATGCCCGCCAGCAGGGGATACGCGTCGAAGGTGCGCCAGGCGTGGACCATTTTGTCGCCGCGTTCGACCACCGCCTGCAGCAACTGCAGGGCCACGCCCACCGATCCGCTGCCGACCGCGACGCGCGCGGGAGGCACCCCGACCCAGGCCGCGATCCGCTCCGTGAGGTCGTCCGGGTGGAACTGCGGGTATCGGTGGGCCTGTTCGACGGCTCGTCGCATCGCCTCGCGCACCGAGGGCAGCGGAGGGTACGGGCTCTCGTTGAGGGCCAGGCGGTGCAGCACGGGGACGTCCACCGGTCAGCCCCGCCCGCCGTGCCAGCGGACGGCGAGGGCGCCGGCGAAATCGCCCGCGTGGGCGAAGCCCCCGAGTACTACCAGGTCACCGTCCTCGACCTGCCGTGTGCGGATCGCACGGTCCAAGGTGATCGGGATCGCCGCGCCGAACAGGTTCCCGTACTGGTCGAAGGTGTTGAGGTGCCGTTTCGCGGGCAGCTGCAGCGCCTCTCGCCAGTTCCGCAGGAAGGTTCGGTTGGGCTGGTTGGTGATGAGGGCGTCGATGTCGGCGGTCGCCACGCCCAGGCGCCGGCACAGCTCCGTGACCACCTCCGGTACCAGGCGGTTTCCGCGGGCCAGCACCTTGGCGACACTGGCGTCGGTGAAGCCGATCCGCAGTTGGGACTGCCCCGGCTCCCAGTACTTGCGGCCGTCGTCGAGCGCCACCGTCATGTCCCCGGCGTACGCGCCGATATGCCGCGTCTCCACGTCGAGGACCGGGGCCTCGGCCGACGTCGTCACATACCCCACGCCGCAACCGTCACCCGGGATCGCGGCCTGCGCGAGCCCGCGCACCTCGGACTGGGTGAAGCACTGGCCCGCAGCGCTCTGCGCGTTGCAGATGAGCGCGGTCCTCGCGTCGGTGGTGGTGAGGATCTGGCGGGCCAGCTTCACCATGTACACGAAGGACGCGCAGCCGGCGTTGGCCACGTCGACGAGCCACTCCGGATTCAGTCCCAGCCGGCGTGCCACCTCGGTTCCGGCGCCCACGAACGGCAGGTCCGGCAGCTGGCTGTGCACCAACAGCACGTCGACACCGCGGATCGCGTTGCCGCCGTGCCGTTCGATCAGCGGCTGTACGGCACGCTCCACCATGTCCGCGTTGGTCTCGTCGGCGGCCACGTGGTGCCGTGACGGCGGCACCTTGAACATGGGGTGGTCACGGAGCTTGTCCTCGGCTCCGGGATAGTCGGTGTAGAACTCGGCGGGGATCGGCTCGCCGGGCAGATAGCTCGCGACGTCGGTGAGGCTGACCGTGGTCACCGGCCCACCGCCTTCGCCGGTGCCACGCTGACGGGCAGACCGTTGCGGTGGCGGTGTTCCAGGATCGCCTTGAGGTTGTTCATCTCCACGGTGTGTCCCGCGTAGAAGAGCTCCCAGAAGTCGCCCACCCAGGCCCGGTCCGGGCGCGGAGCCTTGTCGGGGTGGGGGTTGTCGTCGTAGTAGGGGTGGCGGCAGTTGGTCCAGGTGATCACCGACCCCGGCTTGTCGAGCACCAGGGCCGCCGGCACGACACGCATCAGGTAGATCATCCACAGGGTCTCGCCCTGGTCCCAGGAGCAGTGGTAGTCCACGGTCAGGGCCTCGGCGTTGGCGACGACCTTGCAGTAGATCGTCGTGTCGTCCTCGAGCCGGTCCTGGCCCACCCACAGGCCGGGTGTGCCGCTGGGCGCGAAGTCCCGCAGGCTGCAGGTCCATTCCTCCAGGTGGTGCCCCTGGCGCAGGTAGTCGAAGGCCTGCTCCGGAGGGCAGTCCACGTGGGCGTGGATCGTGCAGTACTGCCCGTAGACCTGGTGGTGCGGATAGACGGCGTGGGTGAGCTCCATGCAGTGCGCGGTCAGCTCCTCCTTGCCGAAGTTCTCGATCCGCATCAGACCGGGGATGTCAGCCAGTGTGGACGACGCCTCGCGCATGGTGGCTCTCCTTGCTCTCGGGTGCTTCAGGGGTGGCGGTGGCTTCGATGGTTGCGGTGGCTTCGGTGCTGCGGGGTGTTGCGGCCGTTTCGGTCACTTCGATGGCCTCGGCGGCCTGGGCGGCCTCGGCGACCTCGGCGGTGAAGGACTGGAAGGGAAGGAACGGGGGGATCTCATGGGGGTCGCAGTCCAGCGCGACGAACGCCGGGCCCGGGCCCGTGTTGCCCCGCAGGAGTGCCTCGCGCAGCTGCGCGGCGTCGGCGGCACCGGAGACCATCAGGGACGGGAAGGCGGCCGCAACGGCGGCGGCGATGTCGGTCCGGGCGAACAGGTCGTCGCTGCGGACACCGCCCTGGAGGAACTCCTCCCGCACCGCGCACATGGCATGCGCGTTGTTGTTGAAGATCACGAAGGTGACGGGTGCGGCGTGCTCCACGGCGGTGTGCACCTCCATCCCGTGCATGAAGAAGGCTCCGTCGCCGGCGAGTACGTAGGTACGGCGGCCGGTGGCGAGCGCGGCGCCGATGCCGGCGCCGAAGGTGTAGCCCATGCCGCCCATGCCGAGCGCCACCACGAAGCGGCCGTCTCGCGGCGCGGGGAGGAGATGGATCGCGCTGGCGCCCGCGTTGCCGGCGTCGACGAAGACATGTGCGTCCTGGGGGAGTGCCGCCGCCACGGCGGCGACCGCCTGGGTGTAGGGGACGGTTCGCCCCGGGACGCGGGAGACCGGGCCGGGTGTGGGTGTGGGGAGGGGGCCGGCGTGCTGGGGGCAGGACCGGGCGAGCGGTGGGAGCCGGTCGGTGACCGCCCGCAGCGCCTCCCGCAGATCGCCGCCCAGCGCGGTGCAGTCCACGAAGGGCGGCTCGGGCCCCAGGCACACGACCTCGGTGTCCGCCAGGGACCGGTCGAGGCCGCCGCGCGCCAGCAGCGGCAGCCGGGTACCGGCCAGCACGCACACGTCGGCCCGCCGCAGACAGTCCTCGACGTTGGCATGGCCCATCACCCCCGCCACGCCCGCGAATCGCGGATCACGGTTGTCGAAGACGTCCTTCGCGTCGGGGGTGACCGCCACCCACGCCCCCAGGCGCCTGGCCAGTTCGGCCAGCTCCGCACGCGCGTCGGCGGAGGCGATGTCCTCACCGGCGATGACGAGCACCCGGTCGGACCCGCGAAGGGTCTTCGACACGGAGGTGAGGGCCTCGGGGTCCGGCCGCGCCGCCGGTGCCGTAGGCGCCGGAGTCGGCGCCTGCCGTGTCGGTGCCGGGACGCGGCGGGGCAGGTGGAGCGGCGCCTGCTGCACGTCCTTGGGCAGCAGCAGCACCGCCGGCCCTCGCGGATCGGCCTGGGCCGCCGCCAGGGCCCGGGCCAGCAGCTCCGGCAGCGAGTCGGCGTCCTCCACCCGGGCGCAGAACTTCGAGAGCGGTGCGAAGACGTCTCGGGCGTCGAAGGACCCCGCCTTGCCGCTGGTGTCCTGGAACGCCCCGTGGCCCTCCTGACCGGTCGGCGGCTGCCCCACCAGGGCCAGCACGGGCACCCGGGAGGCGTACGCCTCGGCCAGGCCCGGAAGGAGGTTCATCGCGCCGCCACCCGACGTGGCGGCGACCACGCCCAGACGCCTGGTGGTGCGGGCGTATCCGTCGGCCATCGTGGCGGCGGCGAACTCGTGTTTGGCGACGACGCCGCGGACGACGCCGCCGCGGTGAACGGCGTCATACAGGTCCTCGATGTTCGCGCCGCCGACGCCGAACATGTGGGTGACGCCCGTCCTGGCGAGCTCTCCCGCCAGGTAGTCGACCAGGCGTATCGCTTCTGCCTCGGGTGTGTCCGAGGGCGTGTCGGTCACGCGGGGCTCCTGTCCGTCTCGTGGTGTCGGTCGGTGAGGCCGGACGGTGAGATGAGCTGAAAGCGGTGCCGGTACTGCTTCGGGGTGAGCCCCAGAGTTCGCCCGAAGGAGCGGAAGAACGTCTCGGGGGCCGCGAATCCGCAGCGTCGCGCTATCTGGGCGATCGTCAGGTCGGTGGTTTCCAGCAGTTCGCGGGCGCGGGCGATGCGCTTCCGCTCGACGTACTGCCCCGGGGTGGCGCCCACCTCGCGGCGGAAGACCCGGGCGAAGTTGCGCAGGCTCATGTTGGCGCGTCGGGCGATCTCGGCCACGGGCAGCGGATTGTGCAGGTTGTGCAGGATCCACTCCTGTGCGGCCCGGATCGGCGGATCGTCGGCCAACTGGGCGTCGAGGACCGCGCTGAACTGGGGTTGCCGTCCGTGCCGCTTGAGGGGCAGTACCAGAAAGCGTGCCGCCTCCAGTGCGAGCGGCGCTCCGTGGTCGGCCTCCACCAGGGCCAGCGCCATGTCGATCCCGGTCGACACGCCCGCGGAGGTCACATAGGGGCCGTCCCAGACGAAGATCGGCTCCGCGTCCACCCGCACGTCCGGATAGCGGCAGGCCATCGCCTCGGTGTAGGCCCAGTGGGTGGTGGCGTGTCTGCCGTCGAGGAGGCCGGCCTCGGCCAGCAGAAAGGATCCACCGCAGACGGAGGCGACTCGGCGGGAGCGGGCGGCCGCCCGGCGGATCCAGGAAACCAGCGCCCGATCCTGAAGGGCGCTGTTGAGACTCCATCCTCCCGGCACGAGGAGCGTGTCGATCGGTCCGTCGCCCGCTTCCAGGGGCGAGGCTTCCACGATCACCCCGGAACCCGTGCGCACCCGTGGTCCGTCGGCGGAGACGAGGTCGATCCGGTAAGGCCCGCCCGGCGGGGCGAGGAGTCGGTTGGCGGTATCGAACACTTCAATCGGTCCGGTGATGTCCAGGGCCAGTGCGCCCGTGTACATCACCACAACAACACGTCGCTCGAACACGATCACACCCTGTATCGGGCGTGGCACTGGCTGCAATGCCGGATTATTGACGTATCCGGCCAATGCTCAGTCGGCGGGTCCGCGAAAGGCGAACTGACCAGGCATTTCGAGTACCTGCCCGAAAAGGGGTGGGTGAGGCGGCTCACAAGCCCTCGGGCTTGATTTCCGGAAACTGTCCGGATGCAGTATTCAGTTTCAACAGTTGAATGGTGACGCTATTTGGCGCGGCCGGGGGTTTGCTATCGGCGGCGCGAAATAGACGGTGCCCCTCGGCGACCCTGCCTTCACGAGATCTCCCGAACAGCTTCGACCAAAAGGTGGTGCAACCTGGTTAAAGGGGTAACCGACAGTTTCGGGACGCTGGTCGCGGACAGCCCGGCCGCGCTCGGCAGGCCAACGGCAGCAACGGGCAGCGGGGAGGAACCCCATGAACACGAAATCGCCCGTCGCCCAGTGTGTTTCCCGCTTCCCGGCAGTCTCCGCGAGCATCGCCGCGGCCCGGGACTGGGCCCGAGCCTGTGTGTACGACTTCGACGGCCCACTGCGCCAGCACCGCTTCATGGAGACGGCGGAACTGCTGGTCTCCGAACTGGTCACCAACGCGATCAGGCACGGCACCGGCTCGCCCGTACTCAGGCTGACGTGGAACGGCAGGACGCTGCGCATCGCCGTCAGTGACCTCAGCGCCCGCCGGCCCCGACCACGCACGGCCGACTCTGCCGAGCCCGGCGGCTTCGGCGTCCGGATCGTGGAGCAACTCACCCAGCGCTGGGGCGTCACGCCCCACCACGCCGGCAAGACGGTCTGGGCCGAACTCAGCCCTACCGCACATTAGGCGTACTTGCGCTCCCTGACGCTGATCCCGCCTCCTGAGCCACCCGGGCGGGATCTTCGTGCGTGCGGACCCTGTACGGCAGTCGCCGGGAGGCCGTCGCGTTCGCTCGCCGTCCTGGCGTCGTCCCCTCGGCCGCCGCGCCGTCCGTCTTCGCGCGGTGCGCGGTGCGCGGTTTCGCCGTGTCGGCCGGGCTGGTCTATCGGCCGGGGACGGTGAGGGTCACGGTGGCGCCGGACGTCAGTGGCGTACCGGGCGCTGGGGATTGGGCGGTCACCTTGAGAGAGTCGTCGCCGATCTCGGAGTCGTCGGTGAAGGCCATGCCGTAGTCCAGATCGGCGAGTTGGTCGCGCGCGTCGGCGACGGTGATTCCGGTGAGATCGGGGACGGTGCCCTGCGTGGGGGAGGGGTCTGCTTCCTCGTCCGATGTGGGGGAGGCGGTGGCCGTGGTCGGTGCGGGTGAGGGCGTGCCGTCGTCGATGCTTTGGCAGGCGGTCAGTGGGGCGAGCGCGAGCAGCAGTGCGGCGGCGGACAGGGCCGCGCGGCGGGCGGCGTGACAGCGGTCGTGGCGCATATGAGGGCTCCCGGTGGATGCGCCCCATGGACGCGGCAGGGTGTGCTGGACCCAGGGTGACGAGCGGCGATCGCCTGGCGCCATACGTTGGGCGGCGTAATCCTCGGTCAGCCCGGTCGGGTCCATGCGCGTGCGCACCGTCCTGCGCTACGGCACCGTCGTCGCGTCGCGTCACGTCGGCGTGGCCCATCGGCGTCGCGGCCGACGTGGCGCCGCTCGCCGGAAGGCGGCGGCGCAGGCGGTCGGGGTGCGGCTGACCGAGTGTCACGACGGGACCCGTAGCTGGGTGGCGGGCGGGCAGAGGGGACCCGAGAGCGTGACGGTGGTGGGTGATCGACTCACCGGGGCTGCGGTCCGCATCAGCCCTTGACGTACGGGGGCCGTCTCCGTAGCGTCGCGCAACGTACCTACATATGACCGGAGTTCACATCCTAGGACGAGAGGTGAGTCGTGACCCAGCGACGCGTGGTGGTTTCCGGCGGCGGGACCGGGATCGGGCTGGCGACGGCACGGCTTTTCGCCGCGGAGGGGGAGCGGGTCGTGCTGCTCGGCCGCCGCGAGGACGTGCTGCGCAAGGCCGGGGAAGAGCTCAACGACCGCCACGGCGCGGGCACGGCCACCTGGTACGCGGCGGACCTGTCAGTGCCCGAAGACGTGCGGAAGGCGACGGAGTTCATCGTCGCCGACGAAACGCCGCTGGACGTCGTCGTCGCCAACGCCGGTGGAAACGTCGCTCCCGCGCACGACGGAACCCTGGAATCCGTCGCCGACAGCTACCGCGCCAACTTCGACGCCAACGTCCTGACCGCGGTACTGCTGACGGAGGCCTTGCTGCCCCACGTCCGACGCCCGGGCGGCCGCATCGTGCAGCTCTCCTCGATCGCCTCGCTGCGTGGACCCGGCTCGTACGGTGGATCCAAGGGCTGGATCAACACGTACACGTATGACCTCGCCCAGCGCCTCGGGCCCGAGGGGATCACCGTGAACGCGGTCGCTCCCGGATTCGTCGGCGACACGGAGTTCTTCGGCGACCGGGCAACCCCGGAGTTCGTCGCCTCCCGCGTGGGCCAGACACTGACCGGACAGCCGGGCCGTCCCTCCGACGTGGCGGCCGCCATTCACTACCTCGCCTCGTCGTCGGCGGCATACATGACCGGCCAGCTGCTCCACCTCAACGGAGGCGCCGCGCTGGGCCGTTGAGTGGACGTCTGCCCGGCCGGACTTCATCTGCCCACCGCGGCCGGCTCGACGTTCATGTGTCTGTACGGCTCAGAGGCACACCGCGACGCGCCGGTATGCAGCGATGGGCGGTGAAGCGCATACGAGGTCGTTGCCGCCTGTTGTCCCCGTGCTGCCACTTCGACGCCGACGGCTTCGACTGGCTCTGCCCGCAGCGCCAAGGCGGCGGACCGGGGCCCTCACCCTCCCGGAACGTCGGGAGACCAAGAACATCACGCTCGGTTCCGGCGCTGGTCGCCGCTGTGTCGGCGGAGCCGGTTGGTCTGGCGGGAGATGTCATCGACGCGCGCCGCGAGATCGGGGTGGTCGGATGCCAGATACGGATGGGTCACCGTCAGGGGGCCGATGAGGGCGGCCGCGTCGTTGTCGCCGAGGGCGGTGGAGAGCTCGAGGAGGGGGGTGCGGGCGGCTGCGGGGAGGTCGGTGAGCGCGGTGATCTGGCCGGCGAGCCGGCGCAGGTCCGCGGCGTTGGCGCGAGCCCAGTCGGTGACGGTGCGGTCGGCGGCGCGGCGGTCGCGGGTGGCCTGCACCCGTTGCTCGCCCGTTGACCCCGGGTTTCCGGGGCGAATGCGCAGGTAGCGGCGTTCGGCGGCCTGGCGGCTGGATACCCCGAGGGGGTGGGCGAGGTCGGCCCAGCTGGCCCCCGCCTCCCGGGCCGCTTCGATCAGGCCCGGTTCCCACTCGGCGAGTTGGTCGCGCGCTTCGCGCAGCAGCAGCAGTGCGGAGAGTGCCTCTTGCGAGCCGGCCTGGCCCGCCTCTGGGTTCTCTCCTCCCTCCTGCGAGGCCCGGGCGGTGCGCAGGGCCTCATGGATCGTGCTCAGCGCGGCGGCGGCGAGGAAGGACGCCGGGGTGAGACCCCGGGTGCCGGGAGTGGGTTGATCGTCGAGGGTCATGGGACCTCCACCAGTGTCGTCGTATGGATGACGTTCTGCTTGTCATCGTTTGGATGACATGTTACAACGGTGGCAGGTGAACGCATTGGCGGCAACGTGCCTGACCTGACCACTGGAGGTGTTTCACGATGTTGATGCGCACCGACCCGTTCCGTGAACTCGACCGGCTCACCCAGCAGCTCCTGAACGCGAACGGCACCTGGTCGCGGCCGACGGCGATGCCGATGGACGCGTACCGGCAGGGCGAGGAGTATGTGATCGCCTTCGACCTGCCCGGCGTCTCCACTGACGCGATCGACATCGACGTCGAGCGGAACATGCTGACCGTCAAGGCCGAGCGGCGGCCCGTCAACAAGGCCGACGACGTGCAGATGGAGCTCTCCGAGCGGCCTCTGGGCGTCTTCTCCCGCCAGCTCGTACTGGCGGACACCCTGGACACCGAGCACATCAAGGCCGACTACGACGCGGGTGTGCTGACCCTGCGTATCCCGATCGCCGAGCGCGCCAAGCCCCGCAAGGTCGCCATCAGTGGCGGCCTGGCGCACAAGGAGATCAGCGGCTGAACCCTTCCGGCCGCGCCGAGGACGGGGGACGAATCTCCCTGGGGCCGTCTCCCGTCCTCAGCCCGCCTCCACACACACAAGGGAGCAGCGATGGCCATGCGATGGGAGGCGTTCCTGGACCAGGTCAAGGAACGCGGTGATTACGGGACCACGGAGGAGGCCCAGCGGGCGGCCCGCACGGTGCTGGCGCTGCTGGGCGCGCACGTGGTGGGCCAGGTACGGGGCGAGCTGGCCGCCCGCCTGCCCGAGGAACTGGCACTCGTCCTGCTCAATCCACTCCAGGCCCACGAGCCGCTGTCCCCCGAGCGGTTCGTACGGGCCACCGCGGCGTGGATCGAGGGAGCCACGGAGCAGACCGCGGCCTGGGACGTGAGCGCTGTGCTCAGCGTGGCCGCGGACGCCGCGGGCGACGAGCTCACCAACCGGGTCCTGCTCCAGCTGCCGACCGGCTACGACCTGCTGTTCGGCCGTCCCGAACGCATCTAGGCCACATCCAGGCCCTGTCGCCAACGCAGCGACAACCATCCCCTGAGCGACCGGTGGCCGGCGGACGAGCCCCGGCCACCCCTCGCGACCACCTTCGACGAGAAAGGCAACCGTGTCACCAATGATTGTCCAGCAAGAGCCCTGCCCCTCCACCGCGGGCATGACCTTCGAGGAGATGGTGGAAACGGTGCGGTACGAAGGCGCATACCGCACTCGCGCACAGGCCGAGAAGTCCCTGAGTGCCGTGCTGGCGGCCCTCGGGCGCCAGCTCACGGGCGAAGAGCGTGTGGAACTCGCGGCGAGGCTGCCACACGAGGTTGCCGGCACCTTCGTCTCCGCGATTCCCGCCACCGAACCCCTGACCGGCTGGGCCTTCGTGAAGGACCTGGCCTCCCGCACGGGGGGCACGATGGCCGTCACCCGCTGGGACACCGGCACCGTCCTGCGCGTCGTGGCCCAGCTGGCCGGCGAGGAACTGCTCTGCCGTATCCTCGCCCAACTCCCGTCCGGCTACGCGCTGCTCTTCGGCCGCGCCCAACTCACCCAGGCCGCCTGACGTGCGGTGAGGTGGTGCTCGGCTGCCGCACAGAAATACCTTCCACGCACCGCAATTGAGGACCTCGGAGACACCCGGAACGGGGTCGTACGCGGCTTCGGCGGCCCCACGGACACGCTCCGGGCTTGATGCCCGGCACCTGGACCGACCGCTTTCCGACACGCCCTCACCCGCCTGTCCGCGGCCTCGGCAAAACGGCCGTGACCTGGTGTTTTCCTGGATTCCGCCTAGGCTTGGGACGTCTGCCGGAGCACATGGGAGGGGTCCTTGTGAGTGGAGAAGGCACGGTGTACGACGCTGCCCGGATCGAGGTGCTGGAGGGGCGGGAAGCCGTTCGGAAGCGGCCGGGAATGTGGGTCGGCTCGACCGGCGAACGCGGTCTGCATCACATGGTGTTCGATGTCGTCGGCCGGGCGGTGAACCAGGTCCTGGCCGGCCGTGGCGGCTCGGTCGACGTCACGCTCACGCCAGATGGTGGCGTGCGGGTCGCCGACGACGGGTCGGGGGGTCCCTTCGAGGCCGCCGGAGACACCGGCGGCCCGGGCCTCGAAGCGCTGCTGACCAGCTTCCACGCCGGGTCCGGACCGGGCGACCGGACCATCGTCGCCGTGGGCCACTTCGGTGTGGGGCTCTTCATCGCCAACGCCCTGTCGAGCCGGCTGACGGCCGAGGTGCGGTGGGAGGGGGTCCGCCGCGTCCAGGAATACGCCCGCGGTGTCGCGGTCGCCCCGCCCGCCACCGTGGGGCCGGGGACCGGAAGCGGGACGACCATCACCTTCTGGCCCGACGCCGAGATCTTCGAGACGACGCGGTGCTCGTTCGCCGTGCTGGCGGAGCGATTCCGGCAGGTGGCCTTTCTCAACCGGGGCCTGAGGATCTCGCTGACCGACGAACGCCCTGCGGGCGCGGCCCGGGCGGTGCTGTTCCGGTTCCCCGAGGGGGTGCGGGACTTCGTGGCCGCCCTCGACGCGGAGGTCGGCGGGGCGGCCCTCCATCCGGACATCATCAGCTTCGAGCGGGAGGACCCGCGGATGGCGGGAACGATGGAGGTGGCCCTCCTGTGGAGCGGCCTTCGGGGGGAGAGGACACGCGGCTTCGCCAACAGCCAGGCCACTGTCGAGGGTGGCACGCACGTGGACGGCTTCCGCGACGGAGTGGCGGCCGCGGTCACGGCATACGCGCGGGAACGGGGGCTGCTGACCGGAGCGGACCCCGATCCCGAAGCTCACGGGATCGCTGGGGGCTGCACCGCAGTCGTGTCGGTGAAACTCGACCGCCCCGAATTCCTCGGGGCCACCTCTGAGCTGCTGGGCAACAAGGACGTGCGGGTCTGCGTCGCGGAGGCCGTCCAAGACCACCTCAGCACCTGGTTCGAGACGCGGCCGGAGCGGGCCGCGGAGATCGTCGACCGAATCGTCCGCGGCACGCACCAGGACTGAACTGCAGCGGACGGCTCCGACAGTGCTGCGCGAAAGGCCGTGAGCTCAGATGCCGAGCTCGGCGAGCAGGCCGCGTACGCGCTGTTCGATCGCGTCCCGGATCGGGCGGACGGCGTCGACGCCTTGGCCGGCGGGGTCGTCGAGCTGCCAGTCGAGGTACCGCTTGCCGGAAAAGACCGGGCAGGTGTCCCCGCATCCCATGGTGATGACCACGTCGGATGCCTGGACCGCTTCGGTGGTGAGGATCTTCGGGGTTTCGGCGGAGATGTCGATGCCCCTCTCCTTCAGGGCCTCCACGACAGCCGGGTTCACCGTGCCGGCGGGAGCGGATCCGGCGGAGCGGACCTGGACCCGGTCACCGGCGAGGTGGGTGAGGAAGGCGGCGGCCATCTGGGAGCGGCCGGCGTTGTGGACGCAGACGAACAGCACGGAGGGAGGCTGGGCGGCGTTGCTCATGGCAGGTGTCTGTCCTTGCGGGCGGGTGGGGTGGTCAGGAGGAGGCGAGTTCGGGCTCGCCGTGCGGGACGACGACGTCCGCCGTGCGAGCTGGACGTTCGTACACCACCGCCACGGCGCCCAGCCCGAGTGCGGCGCCGAGCAGTTGGGCCGCGATGAAGGGGGCGACGGAGGCGGGGGCGATGCCCGCGAAGGTGTCGGTGAAGGCGCGGCCGACGGTCACGGCGGGGTTGGCGAAGGAGGTGGAGGAGGTGAACCAGTAGGCGGCCCCGATGTATGAGGCCACGGCGGCCGGGGCCAGAGCGGCACGGCCGATGCGCTCCAGGCCGAAGATCACCAGGATCAGCCCGGCAGTGGCGACGACTTCACCCGTCCACAGGTGCCCGGCGAACCGGTCGTGGGTGGAGAACCGCACGAGTGGTCGGGCGAACATGCCGTCGGCCAGGACCGCGCCGCCGATCGCCCCGACGACCTGCGCGGGCACGTACGCGGCGACCTCGCGCAGGGTGGGGCCGGTGCCGTCGCGGCGGCCGGTCAACCACGCGGCGAGGGTGACGGCGGGGTTGAAGTGCGCGCCGGAGACCGGCCCGAGCAGTGTGATCAGCACCGCAAGGCCGAGCACGGTGGCGAGCGAGTTGGCGAGCAGCTGCACGCCGACGTCGTGCGACAGCTCGGTGGCCTGGATACCGGAGCCGACGACGACCGCCACCAGGAGGCCGGTGCCCACGGCCTCGGCGGCGACACGGCGGCCGAGGGTGGCCGTCACGCGGCGGCCGCAGCGGTCTGCGGCGAGGTCAGGAACGCGCCGAGCCGGTCCAGGGTGCCGGGCAGCACCCAGTAGTACACCCACGTCCCGCGGCGCTCGCAGTCGATGAGGCCTGCCTGACGCAGCAGCTTCAGGTGGTGGGAGATCGTCGGCTGGGACAGCTCGAAGGCCGGGGTCAGCTCGCAGACACATACTTCGCCGCCCTCCCCGCGTGAGGCGATCATCGACATCAGCCGCAGCCGTACCGGGTCGCCCAGCGCCTTGAACACCTTCGCCAGCTCCCCGGCGCGTTCCTCGTCCAGCGGCGCGGCAGTCAGCCCCTCGCAGCAGGCGGGGTCCCGGCCGGTCACCTCGAGCTCGTGTTGTGGCATGCCTCTATGTTGACGTTTTTCGATCCAAGGCGCAAGGTTGCATCAATGAACATCAATACAGGCCGTTCCGGGGCGCCGCCATACCCCGTCACTCAGGAGTGAGTCATGAACGAACAGTCCACCGAACTGCGCGAAACCGTCCGCCGGCGGTATGCCGAGGCGGCCAAGAAGGTCACCGGAGGAGGTACCGCCTGTTGCGGTCCGCAGCCGGTCGAGGTCGACGAGAACTTCGGTTCGACCCTCTACGCCGCCGCCGACCGCGACGCTCTGCCCGCCGAGGCGGTGGCCGCATCGCTCGGCTGCGGAAACCCCACCGCCGTCGCCGAACTGCGCGTCGGCGAGCGCGTGCTCGACCTCGGCTCGGGGGGCGGCATCGATGTGCTGCTCTCCGCCCGCAGGGTCGGCCCCACCGGCAAGGCCTACGGCTTGGACATGACCGAGGAGATGCTCCAACTCGCCCTGGCCAACGTCGAGAAGGCGGGCGCGACGAACGTCGAGTTCCTCAAGGGCAGCATCGAGACCATCCCACTGCCCGCGAACACCATCGACGTGGTCATCTCCAACTGCGTGATCAACCTGTCCGTCGACAAGGCCGCCGTGTTCGCCGAGACCTTCCGTGTGCTCAAGCCCGGTGGCCGGATCGGCGTCTCCGACGTCGTCGCCGACGACACCCTCACCCCGAACCAGCGGGCCGAGCGCGGTGACTACGTCGGCTGCATCGCGGGCGCACTCTCCTTCGCCGAATACCGTGCGGGTCTGAACGCCGCCGGATTTACCGACGTCGAGATCACGCCCACCCACTCCGTCGCCGACGGCATGCACTCGGCCATCGCCCGCGCCACCAAGCCGCGGCCCACCGGCGACTCCCCGAAGGAGGCGGAGTCGGCCGGCACCTGCTGTGGCGTCCACGCCTGCTGCACACCGACCGAGACGTCCGTCGACTCCGCCCTGACCGTCACGGGGGCCAAGGCCGCGGCAGGCTGCGGCTGCCAGTACTGACGTCTCAGGCGCGAAGTTCTGTCCCCGGGCCCCACCTGTCGGCCGGACCCGAGATCCGGTCCGCCTCGAAGTAGCCAGGAGCAGACCGTGACCAGTCAGGCCGCCACGCCGTGCTCGACCGCCCTGCAACCGCACGGGCCCGTACGGAGTCGTGATCACGTGGCTGAGAAAAGGGTTGGACGGGTGCTGGTCGGGCTTGTAGCTTGCATTGACCGCGACACCACCCGAGGAGGTGAGACCCATGAACGCTGTATCGACGTGGGTGCTCCCCCTTCCCGTCCCGGCCGGCGACTGACGTAGGTGTCGCCGGGAGCGCCTCCCCACCAGGGCACTCCCGAAAGGCAACACCTATGGACTCTCCGCAGTTCACCGCCGAGCCGGCGTCGAACGACACGGCCGAGCGCGACTTCACCGAGGGCGACGTCCCCGGCCTCCGGTCGTCGGCCTCCGGCGCCGATCGCGAGCCCCTCGTGTTCGACGTGATCATTGCCGGGTGCGGGCCGACCGGCGCGATGCTGGCCGCCGAACTGCGGCTGCACGATGTGCGGGTACTCGTCCTGGAGAAGGAAACCGAGCCCGTGTCGTTCGTCCGCATCGTCGGTCTGCACATTCGCAGTATCGAGCTGATGGCAATGCGCGGACTGCTGGACCGCGTTCTCGAACGCGGAAGGCAGCGTCCCGCCGGCGGATTCTTCGCCGGCATCAGCAAACCCGCGCCCAAGGACCTGGACTCCGCGCACGCCTATCTGCTGGGCATCCCGCACCCGGTCATCGTCCACCTGGTAGAAGAACATGCGATCCACCTCGGCGCGAAGGTCCGCCGCGGTTGTGCGGTGGCCCATGTCGACCAGGACGACGAGGGTGTCACCGTCGAGCTGGCCGACGGCGAACGGCTGCGTTCGCGCTATCTCGTCGGCTGTGACGGCGGGCGCAGTACGGTGCGCAAACTGCTCGGCGTCGGCTTCCCCGGCGAGCCCTCGCGGACCGAGACGCTGATGGGCGAGATGCAAGTGGGTGTGCCGCAGGAGGAGATCGCCGCCAAGGTGACCGAGATCGGCGAGATCAACAAGCGATTCTGGCTCAGGCCCATCGGCGAAGGGGCCTACAGCGTCGTAGTCCCCGCCGCGGGAGTCGGTGATCGCGCGGAACCGCCCACTCTCGAGGATTTCACACAACAGCTGCGCGCCATCGCGGGAACCGATTTCGGCGTGCACTCCCCGCGCTGGTTGTCCCGCTTCGGGGATGCCACCCGGCTGGCCGAACGTTATCGGGTCGGGCGGGTGCTGCTGGCCGGCGATGCGGCACACATCCATCCACCCACCGGCGGACAGGGCCTCAATCTGGGCGTTCAGGACGCATTCAACCTCGGCTGGAAACTGGCCGCACAGATCCGTGGCTGGGCGCCGGAAACACTGCTGGACACCTACCAGGCCGAACGTCGTCCGGTCGCCGAGGACGTGCTGGACAACACCCGCGCCCAGATGGAACTGCTGTCCACCGAACCGGGCCCGCAGGCCGTGCGTCGGCTGCTCACCCGACTGATGGACTTCGACGAGGTGAACCGCTGTCTGATCGAGAAGATCACCGCGATCGGCATCCGCTACGACTTCGGTGAGGGCCCCGACCTGCTCGGCCGCCGCCTGCGCGACATCGACGTGAAACAGGGCCACCTCTACGGTCTGCTGCATCGCGGCCGCGGACTGCTGCTGGACCGCACCGAACGCCTGACCGTCGGCGGTTGGTCAGACCGGGTCGACCACCTCGCGGATCCCACCGCGGTACTGGATGTTCCGTGCGTCCTGCTGCGCCCCGACGGCCACGTCGCCTGGATCGGCGACGATCAGCAGGACCTGGACCACCACCTCTCCCGCTGGTTCGGCAAGCCCGTCAGCTGACTTCGCTTCTGGTTCCACCTCGTCCTCGCCGTGTGGCGCGCTCGCGTGTTCGATTATGTGTTCGATATCGTGGTGGGGGAGGTGGGTGCGATGAGTACGCAGGTGGCAGGTCGTGATCCGGGTGGCGCGACGGGTGTGGTGATGCACGTGCGCTGCCCGGACCGGCTGCCGGACGAGACCTACCGGCAGATCCTGGAAGAGCTGTCCGGCCTGTCGCCGGTGGTGCAGGCGCTCCCGCCCACCGCGGCCCTGGTGGACCTGCGGGGCGCGCTGCGCTTCCACGGTGTCGGCGCCCACCGACTGGGGGAGGTGCTCCGGGTGCGGACGATCTCCCGTCTGGGCGTCGACGTCCGGGTGGGTATCGGTCCGACCATCGCGGTTGCGGCCACTGCCTCCGGCGAGGTCTGCCTGCCGGGCGGTGTCCTGACGATCAGCGCCGAGCAGGTCGCCGACTGGCTCGCGCCTCTGCCCGTACGGAACCTGCACGGGATCGGCCCCCGGCAGGCCGCGGCCCTCGAGGACTACGGCATCCACAGCGTGGGCCTGCTCGCTGCCGTCCCGACCGCCACCGTGCAACGCCTGCTGGGAGGCAAGGCCGGTCGCCTGGCCGCCGACCGGGCCCGCGGCATCGACCCCCGCCCGGTCGTCCCCCGCCTCCTGCCCGCCTCAGCGGTCGTGCGGCGTGTCTTCGACCGGCACATCCTGGACGGCGCCACCGTGCGCGCCGCGCTGCTGGACATGGTGGTGCGGCTCGGCATACGGCTGCGGCAACGTGACCAGGTGGCCCGCGCCCTGACACTGACCCTGAAGTTCGCCGGTGGGACCTCGTGGGAGAGGACACGCCGTCTGCCGGAGCCGTCCGCGCACGACGACGACCTGCGCCGACTGGCCTACCAGCTGATGGACGCCGCCGGTCTCCAGCGGGGACGCCTGATCGCACTGGCCCTCAAGGGCGAGGACCTGGTCGACGCCGACCGGGTCGCCGAGCAGATCAGCCTGGACAGCGCCCGTGAGGCCCGCCTGATCGCGGAGACGGCCATAGACCGTGTCCGGGCCAAATTCGGCCCCGGCGTCATCGGTCCCGCCGCCGTATACCGACGCGTCTCATGATGGCGCCCACTGTTGGCGAGGGAGCTTCTCCCTTCGGTCGAGAGGTGTTCCGCCGATCCCGCCGATCCTGCCGTTCCCGCCGATCCCGCCGATCCTGCCGTTCCCGCCGGTACCGCTCCGTGATCGTCGACGGCTCGACGAAAGGGGCTTCTTGTCCCGATCAGGGAGATAGTTGAGAGGTGGGTTTCGCGCCGTCCCGCCGGAGCGGCGTTGCGGCGCCGCCAAGCGGCGGGACGGCCGGCCCCTGCGGTACGTCGTCCGTCTTCCGGGGAGGCAGTGTGAGCCGGACAAGCGAGCTTGGCACCGCGTCCGGGGCGGTGGATGCGGCGCTGCTGGACGTGGTGCGCGACAGCGGTGCCTCCAGAGGCATGCTCTACGTGCTGCTGCCTGACGCACTGTGGTTGCTGGCGATGACGGGGGCGCCGCGCGAGATGGTTGTCCCCTGGACGAGGGTGGGGCTGTCGGAGCCGACGCCGGTGGCGGACGCGGTGCGTGAAGACCGCCTGGTGTGGGTTGCTGGCATGGAAGACATGGCCCACCGCTACCCGCGCACGTCACTCGTGCTGCCCTACGCGTTCACGTTGGCGGCCGCTCCCATCCGCGACAACGGCGTGATCCTGGGCGGACTGGTGCTGCTGTGGCCAGGTTCCCATTCGCCACAGCTCAGTGACAGCGAGCGCCAGGCGATCGACGTCGGCTGCCGTCGACTGGGCCGCCTACTGCGGCACGCGGACGAGGGTGACCTGCGCCCTCCCGAGGAGCCGCGCATGCTGCAGCCCCCTTCCCCCGGCGCCCGTCACCTCCCGGCCGAGGCGAAGGAGCTCGCCGCGTTCATCGCACGGCTGCCAGGAGGGGCATGCGCCCTGGACGTCAACGGCCGCTTCACCCTCGTCACGCCTGAGGCCGCGGACCTGCTGGGGGTGGATCCCGCCGGTCTGCTGGGTGCTCTGGCGTGGGAGGCCCTGCCGTGGATGGACGTGCCGGAAGTCGAGGACCGCTACCGGTCGGCCGTGGTCAGCGAGCAGCCCGTCGCCTTCACGGCCCTGCGCCCACCCGACAGCTGGCTGAGCTTCGAGCTCTACCCGGATCCGTCCGGCATCAGCGTCCGGATCGCCCCCACCGCCCCGTCCGACTGGCTCTCGCCAGGCGGACCAATGTTCCCTTCCACAGGCCCTGAGGTGGCCAAACCCGCGGCCGCAGGGCCTGGCCGCGCCAGCACCCTCTACCATCTGATGCACCTTGCTGCCACGCTCACCGAAGCCGTCGGCGTCCAGGACGTCGTCGCGCAGGCCGCCGACCAGCTCATGCCGGCGCTCGGTGCGAGCGCCATGGCCCTCATGGCGGTGGAGGAGGGCCGACTGAGAATGCTCGGTCACCGCGGCTACAGCACCACGCTCATGGACCGGTTCGACAACCTGCCCCTCACCACGGACACCCCCGCCGCCCGGGTGACGGCCAACTGCGCCGCGCAGTTCTTCAACAGCTTCGAAGATCTTCGGCTGACCTACTCCGACGCGGTCCACATGGACGACAAGGCGTCCTGGGCGTTCCTGCCGTTGCTTGCCTCAGGCCGTGCCATAGGCTCGCTCGTCCTGGCCTTCGACCGGCCCCGTCACTTCCCGCCGGCCGAGCGTGCCGTGCTGACGGCGCTGGCCGGACTGGTCGGCCAGGCCATCGAGAGGGCCCGTCTCTACGACACCCAGCACGCCGTCGCGCGTCAGCTTCAGGCCGCGCTCCTGCCCCGGCACCTGCCCACCGTTCCAGGCCTACAGGTCGCCGCCCGCTATCGGCCGGCCGACCGCGGGGTCGAGGTCGGCGGTGACTTCTACGACCTCATCCGCCTGGACGACACCACCGTGGCCGCTGTGATCGGCGACGTCCAGGGGCACGACATCGACGCGGCGGCACTGATGGGGCAGGTGCGCACCGCCATGCACGGCTACGCGACCGTCGAAGCGTCTTTGGATGATGTGCTGGCAAGAACCAATCGTCTGCTCATCGACCTGGATGCGGATCGCTTCGCCAGCTGCCTCTACGTACATCTGGACCTCGCCGACCAAACAGCCTTCCTGGCCAGCGCCGGCCATCCACCGGCCGTGCTGCGGCACCCGGACGGACGCACCGAAGTGCTGCGTCCCCCACCCGGCCTCCTCCTCGGCATCGAGAACCAGACCCACTACCTCGCCATCGAGTTCCCCATGCCGCCCGGATGCGTCCTGGTCCTCTACACCGACGGACTGATCGAGCAGCCGGGCGTGGACCCCGACGACGCCACCACCGCACTCGCCACGCTGGTAGCGCACACCGACCCCGGCGACCTGGACGCCATGGCGGACACCCTGATCCGCCACTCACCCGAGCCCCACGACGACGTCGCCCTCCTCCTCATCCGCTCAACCCAGACGGCCGAATGAGCGGATGGGCTCGGCCTCCTGACCGGGATGAGCGCACGCCGGGCTTCGTCCACTGCCTCCGTCACCCACGCGAGATCGGTGCCGGCCAGTCGGTACTCGACGAGGAAGGCAGCGACGGCGTCCTGGTGACAACCGTCCACTCCGCGCCTGGCGGGCTACCAGGCGCCGTGATGGGCCAGGCCCAGAATCAGGGCGGCTACCGCGGTGGCGAGGAACACGATTCCCCCCACGACGTTGCGGGAGCCCACCCGCAGGTGGGCGATGATCGCGCCGATGAAGTACAGCACGAGCCCGGAGGCGGCGAGGGTTCCCAGGAGTGGCACGGCGAGCCCGGCCAGCAGCCCCACGGTGCCCGCTGCCAGCAGCATGCCCAGCACCGGTACCCACTTGCGGGGCAGGCCCTTCATGTCCGCCTGGGTCTTGGGGTATTCGTGGCCGATCAGGTAGGTGACGGCGGCGGCACCGTTGAAGAGCGCACCGAGGATGGTGACTGTCACGTAGGCGGCGAACAAGAGTTTCTCCGTTTATGTAAGGGAAAGTGCTGTTGGGCGCCCTGTTGGGGATGCCGTTCTCCTGGATGACGATCCGTCGACTGGGTTTTGTGACATCGGAGCCATCGAGGCAGCCCGCAACTCGATGTGGAGGGCGAGGAGACGCTGAGCGTCGCTGGAACGCCCACGTCGCTGCGACCGGGAGGCAGTTCTACGACACCGTCCGCGCCCGGGGCCCGGAGCCAACCTGTACGTCGACGGCGGCGAGAACCAGGTCTGACCCGCGGGCGACATCCGTCGCGCGATCACCAGCGGCGCCGTCCTGAGGGGGCGAACCGTGACGGACTGAGAAGCGACAAACTCGCCGTCCGCTACGAGGCGACCAGCTCGATCTGGCCCGCGGTGTTCGATGCTGTGGGAGTCAGCGAGTGCCCAGCAGGCCCGCGAGCAGTTGGAGTCGCTCGGCGTCGGGGCTGCCCTCGGCGGCGGTGCAGGCGATGAGTACGGGGCCGGGAGCACCTGGTATCGGGTAGGCGTCCCAGTCCAGGTTCAGTTCCCCGACCAGAGGGTGGTTGACGCGCATTCCGCCGCGGGTCGGTTCCTCCACGTCGTGGCGGGCCCATAGGGCAGCGAACTCGTCGCTGCGGACCGCGAGTTCACCCACCAGCTCGATGGCGCGCGGGTGCCCCGGGTCGGCGGCGACCTGTATCCGCAACATCCCGACCAGCTCGGCGACCGTGGCTGCCCGTTCGGGACAGGTCTGGTCGGCCTCGGGGTGCAGGAGCAGCGCCAGCAGGTTGCGTGCTGCCGGGGGCTGTCGGGTGAACTCGCCCAGCAGGGCGCCGATGTCGCGGGCCACCGGGTCGGGGACCGGGTGTGGGGCATGGTGCATCCCCGGCAGCGGCACATCACCGCTGGGGCAGCCGAGTACGTCGTGGTGCCCGCGGGCCGTATCGCGCATGTCCCGGCGGACCTCTCGCCGGTCGATGCGGCGTCCCTGGTCGTCGGGGGCGCCACGGCGCTCATCGCGCTGCGCGACAGCGTGCACCTCGCGGCCGGGGAAAGGGTCCTGGTCCGGGGCGCGGCGGGCGGAGTCGGCACAGCCGCCGTGCAACTGGCACACGCCATGGGCGGCCATGTGACCGCGCTGGCCCGCGACCGCCACGCCCCGATGCTCACCGACCTCGGTGCCGACGAAGTCCTCGACTACGGCGCCACCACCTCGGACCGGATCGGCCCCTTCGACGTCATCGTCGACACCGTGGGCACGGAACTGAACTGCTACCGGAGTCGGTTGGGCAGGGGCGGACGTATGGTCACGGTCGGACTGTCCGCCTCCGCCCTGGCGGCGATCGCCGCGTCGAGCGTGTACGGCGCCCGCCGCATCCGCACCTTCAGCGCCAACCCCGACAGCGCCGTGCTGCGTGATCTGGCCGAGCACGTCACTTCGGGGGCGCTGCGCCCGGTGATCCACAGCGTGTACCCGATGGAGGACATCACCGCGGCGCACCAGGCCTTCGAACGGGGCGGTGTCGTGGGCAAGCACGTGGTCGCGGTGTCCGCGTAGCTCCGTCGTTCTCGTGACCACCGTGCGCACCCGTGAGGTCGGATCCCCCTCACGGCAGAGTTCGCCCCACTCATCGACGCAGCAGCCCGTGCCGATCCGTCCAGGAGGAGATTGCCGTGGCGATCACGGCGGGATGGTCCTCCGGGGTGTGGTGCCCGGCCGGGACGTCGTGATGCTCGATCTCGAGGGCGGCCATCTCCTTCGCGCACCAGGCGACGAGGTCCGGGCTCGTCATGGAGCCGGGGCCGCGTGCGAAGTCGATCAATAGCTTGGGGACGTCCGTGCTGTTCGCGAGCCACGTGTCGTACGCCTGGACGCGGGCGACGACATCGGCAGGCTCGCCCCCCAGCGGCATCGCGCGCGGCCACTGCAGCAGCGGCCGGCGACTCTCCCGGGTGGGGTAGGGCTGGAGGTATGCCTCCAGGTCGGCGGGGGCGAGGGGGGAGACGACGGTACCGGGCAGGCCCTCCTCGATCATGAGGTTGTCATCGAGGATCATCGCCTCCCCCACGCCCTCCGTCTTGATCGCCCGGAACAGCTCGCGGCCGCCCTCGGGGAACTCCTCCCAGGCCATCGGCTTGACGATGGTTTCGGTGAAGGCGATACCCCGGACGCGGCCGGGGTGGCGGGCGGCGAAGTCGAAGGCGAGCGCGCCGCCCCAGTCGTGGCCCACCAGCACGACGCTGTCGAGGCCGAGCGCGTCGAACCAGGCGTCGAGGTAGCGGGCGTGGTCGTCGAAGGTGTAGTCGATGGCGGGTTTGCCGGAGTCGCCCATGCCGATGAGGTCGGGAGCGAGCCGCCGTCCCCGGCCGACGGCCGGTAACACGTGCCGCCACAGGTACGAGGAGGTGGGATTGCCGTGCAGAAAGACGATCGGCGCGCCGGAGCCGTGCTCGCGGTGGACGATCGTGGAGTCGAGTACGGGGGTGGTCGGCATGCGGCTTCTCCTGGGGTCTGCGGTGAGTGGTGGGGGAGTACGGCGCGCTCCGCCGGGTCAGCGGAAGGCGGCGGCGCTGCGGGCGGCCCAGTCACCGAACGGGCGCGGAGCACGGCCCAGGACCCGCTCGACGTCGGGACTCACCCGGCGCTCGGCGGGCAGCGGCTCGCCGAGGATCGCGAGAGTGCCTTCTGCCACCGCCTCCGGCATGAACGCAAGCATCTGCTCCAAGGCCTCCTGGCGGGGCTGCTCGACGAAGCGGACCGGCTCGCCGAGCGCGACGCCGATGGCCGCGGCCCGCTCGCGCGGGGTGGTCAGGGCAGGGCCGGTGAGCTCGTACACGGCGCCTGCGTGGCCGGGCTTGAGCAGTGCGGTGGCCGCCACCTCCGCGACGTCGGCCGGGTCGACCATCGGCAGGCCGATGTCGCCGAACGGGGCGGCGGCCACGCGGTGGGTGCGGATGGACTCGGTCCAGGCGAAAGCGTTGGAGTCGAGTCCGCCGCAGCGCAGCACGGTCCACTCCAGGCCGCAGCCGCGCAGGGCGGCCTCGAAGGCGGCGGGGTGGCGATAGGAGTCGGGTCGGGTGCCGACGCCGAGAGTGGAGACCAGGACGACGCGGCGGACGCCTCCGGCCTTAGCGGCGTCGAGGATCCCCTGCGGATCGTCACCGGCCACCAGCAGGAACAGTGCGTCGGCGCCGTCGACTGCGGGGCGCAGG
Source organism: Streptomyces sp. NBC_00289 (assembly GCF_041435115.1). Lineage (NCBI taxonomy): Bacteria > Bacillati > Actinomycetota > Actinomycetes > Kitasatosporales > Streptomycetaceae > Streptomyces > Streptomyces sp. NBC_00289. The sequence continues at coordinate 9,484,607 of NZ_CP108046.1, forward strand.
CTGTCGGGGTCGGCGAGGTCGGCCCGCACGTGGCGCGCGTCGGCGGGGAGGCCGTGCGCCTCGCCGCGCGAGATCGCGGTCACCGCCTCGCCCGCTCCGACGAGGATGCGGACCAGTTCGCGGCCGACGTTGCCGGTGGCTCCAGGCACTGCGATCACGGGGTACTCCAGGTGTTAGTGAGTTGACTGACTAACTTCGGGCAGACCGTAGCACGCCCTCTGGTGGATCTCTATAGTTGGTGAGGTGACTGACTCACTGAAGCCCAAGGCGCGGGCGGCCGACAAACGCCGACGGCTCACCGCGGCGGCGGCCCGGGTCCTGCACGAACAGGGCGTCGAACGCACGACACTTGCCGACATAGCGCGCGTGGCCGAGGTGCCCGTCGGGAACGTGTACTACTACTTCAAGACCAAGGATGACCTGGTCCGCGCCGCACTGGCCGAGCACAGCGCGAACCTGGACGAACTCACCCGTTCACTGGACGAGTTGCCCGACCCGCGAGACCGCCTCAAGACCCTGATCGAAGCCTGGGTCAGCCGGCGCGACGTCGCTGCCCGCTTCGGCTGCCCCACCGGCACCCTGGCCGCCGAGCTCGACAAGCGCGCCGACGGCACCCTCGACGTGGAGGCCGGCGTTGTGGTCCGGCAACTCCTGGACTGGGTCGAAGGCCAGTTCCGCGCCATGGGTCTGCCCGAGCCGGACGACCTCGCCGTCACCCTCGTCTCCGCCTACCAGGGCATGTCGCTCCTGGCCAACGCTCTGCGCAGCCCGGACATCATGGCCCGTGAGGGAGCCCGCCTCCTCCGCTGGCTCGACTCCCTGAAAGCAACCGACCGGATCCTCTGACCAGGCCGGTGACCGGTCGGCCGGGCCTACGTGCCCTGGTGGCCGCCGCCGTCGCTCTCACACCGCACCCGGTACTGGTCCGCGCCGACCTCGCGGCTGGTCATGAACTCACGGCCTGCTTCGCCGTGTTCCAGCGAATGCGTGTCGTGCAGATCGACACGGCGATCGCCGACGCGGCGACGACGGCCATGCCCCAGCTCAGGTCGGCGGCGCCGGACACGAAGCCGATGACGGCCGGGCCTGCCAGGAGGCCGATGGTTCCCATGGTGGCGACCAGGGCGAGCGCGTCCGAGCCCTGAGCTGCCGCGGCGACGTACAGACATGGCGTCACGGCCGCGATACCCAGGCCCACGCAGGCGAATCCGATGAGCGCGGGCACCACGCCGCCCACAAGCAGCGCCAGGGCCAGTCCCGCGCCGGCCACCGCGCTGCCGACGCGGACGACACGGGCGTCGCCCCAGCGGCTGCGCCAGCCGTCGCCGAGGAGGCGCGCCAGGACCATCATGACCGAGACGACGGCGATGCCCAGTGGGGCGAGCCGGTCCGGTGCGTCGGCGACGTCCTTCATGTAGAGCGCCGACCAGTCGTTCATGGCGCCTTCCGTGACCGTGCCGAACACCATGGCGCAGCCCAGCCACAGCGTCACCTGCGAAGGCATCGTCAGTCTGCGGCGGCTCTTCTCGTCCTTCTGCTCGGCGGCGGGCTTCTCCTGCCGATTCTGCTGGTCCGCCAGCAACCTGGTTCTGGCGTAGGCGAGGAGCAGGAGAAGCAGGACGGCCGCGGTCGCGAAGTGCGGCGTCATGGCCGACGTCACCGTGTTGATGCTTGATGCCACGAGCGCCGCGGCGAACGATCCGCCGCTGAACGTCGCGTGCAGCTGGGTCATGGCGGTGCGCCGGTAGGCGGCCTCCAGGGCGGCGCCCTGCGCGTTTATGGCAACGTTCAGGCAGCCGACGGCCACGCCGTCGGCACAGATGACCAGCAGGGCCACGGGGTAGTTCGGCGCTGCCGAGAGCCCGAGCAGGATGGCCACCAGGCACAGCGCGGACAGCAGAGACAGGGATCTGGAGCCCAGGCGCTTCATCAGGTACGCGACGAGGGGGAAGGAAGCCGCCGCCCCCGCGCCGCAGGCCATCAGGAGCAGGCCCACCTCCGTCTCGCTCAGGCCCAGCCGCGTTTTGAGGGCGGGAAGTCGGGAGGCCCAGGTGGCGTACTGGAACCCGAGGAAGCAGAACAGGGCCGCGATGGCCAACTGCGCGCGCCGGAAATCGTCTAGGACACGGGGCATGGGAGACCGTCCACCTTCTTCGAGCCGGCGTTGCCGCCTGCGGACAGGGACCGGGACATGTAGACGGCGTCGTCGCCGTACTCGGGCGGGACGGCGACCCCCTGGTGGGCGCGGAATCCGCGGGACGCCCAGAACGTCGCCTTGCCTTCGACGGCGATCAGAGAGACGTGTTCGTACGTCGATGTGGCCGTCTCCGCGAGATGGCGCAGTAGTGTGCTGCCCCGTCCTCTGCCGCGCAGGTCCGGCGCGACGACCATGTCGTGCAGGTGCAGGTTCCGCGAGCGGACGGCGGGCTGCTCCGTACGGGCCAGGTCCGGGTACCGGAACATCGGGTAGGGCAGGGCGAGCAGGTAGCCCGCGACGCGTTCGTCGAGGTCCAGCACGAAGCAGGTGGCCGGTGAGGCCCGCCACCGGGATTCCAGCACCGCGCGTCCCTCGGCGAGTCCACCGCCCTCGTAGGCCTCGGCCTCAAGGGCGGCGATGTACGGCCAGTCGCCGTCGCGGATGGGGCGCATGCGCATCGCGTGGTCCACCTAGTTCCCCCTTGCCATGGCTGTCCCGGCCGGGTACGCGGCGTGTCGCACGCACGTGTACGGGAGCGGGCGGAAGCCGTTGAAGCCCTGGGTCATGTAGCTGGTGGCGTAGGCGCCCGCGGACAGGATCCAGACCGGGTCGCCGGAGGTGACGGCCTCGGGCACGGGCACGGGGTGATGTCCGGACCCGTATGCGTCGTCGCTGTCGCACGTGGGCCCCGCGACGACCGCGCTCACACGCTTCCCGTCGAAGTGGCCGGGGAAGACCAGCCGGTAGCTCAACTGGTCCATCTCGTAGAGGCCGTTGAACTTGCCGCTGCTCAGATACAGCCAGTGGACGCGTTCGCCGTCGGGCTGCCGGCGCGAGGTGAGCCGGTAGACGTGCGCGCGGATGGCGCCGTGGTCGGCCACCAGATGGCGGCCCGGCTCCATGACGAAGTCCAGCGGTGCGCGGTTGACGGCCCGCAACTGCTCCATTCCGTCGCGGATGACGGCGAACATCTTGTCCAACGGGGGTTCGAGCCTTGTGCCGTGCCGGTCGAGGTAGCCCAGTGCGGGCAGGCCGCCGCCGAGGTTGATGTGATCCACGACGATCCCCTGCTCGCGGAGGGTCACGAGGGTGTCGGCGAGGTGGTCGAAGGCCTGCCGCCAGGCCTCGCAAGTCATCTGCTGCGAACCGACGTGGACCGACAGCCCTGCCGGGGTGAGACCGGCCGCGCGCGCCTGATCCAGCACGCGCACCGCGTCGTCCCGCGAGCAGCCGAACTTCCGGCTGAGACCCCACAGGGCTCCGTCCCCGCTGGTGGCGAGTCGGCAGAACACACGGGACCCGGGGGCGTGCGCGGCGATCGCCGCCACGTCCTGCACGCTGTCGGTGGCGAAGGTCCGCACGCCGAGCCGGTGGGCCTCGGCGATGTCCGCGTCGGACTTGACGGTGTTGCCGTAGTGGATCCGTTCCACGGGCACCCCGGTGCGCAGGGCCTGTCCGATCTCTGTGGGGCTCGCCGCGTCGAAGCCGGCGCCCCGGTCCGCGAGGCAGGTGAGGACCTCGTCGACGGGACAGGCCTTCATGGCGAAGCGGACGCGCACGTCCGGCAGTTCGCGCAGCAGCCGCTCGTACTGGTCCTCGATCCCGGTGAGATCGAAGACGATGCGGTCCGACGAGGCGGCTGTCAGCGCGGCCGCCAGTCGCCCGTCCACGTGCGTGCTCACCCGGCCGCGCTCCCGACCCCGTGGTCCTCGGCCGCGCGCATCAACGCGGCCCAGGCCTCGATCAGCAGGGCGAAGTGCTCGATGTCGCGCTCGGCCTCGTCCAGCAGTCGGTCGCGGCGAGCGGTCAACCGGTCGGCGAACGCCTCGTATCTGCCGCCGAGTTTCCGGTACGAGATGCCGACGCGTTCCAGCCGCCACAGGTTCTCGGTGTGGTCCAGGCCCGTGCTCGCGCGGAGGAGGCCGACGACCGTGTCGGGCCGTATGCGCTGGTGTTCGTCGAGCAGAGCGGGGCCCGCCGCGGCCATGCCTTCGTAGACGAAGTTGAAGTACAGCATCGACAGCAGGAACTTCACGAACCGTGTCTGGTAGGCCGTGAACCCGGGGTCGGTGCGCCGTTCGGGGGTGTAGAAGTTCTCGATGTCGCGGTTGTGCAGCACACCCGGGAGCGCGGCGTCGTGGACCAGGTGGATGAGGAAGTAGTCACTGCCGATGGTGCTGGTCGCCGGAGGAAGCGGCATCCGCTCGTACACCTCGTGATCGAAGCTGATGTTGCACATGTCCACCCGCATGGGGTCGACCAGCGTCAGCACCGAGTGGTCCCGGGTGAAGCGTTCGGTCCCGGAGCCCTTGAAGGACTCCTCGACGAGGTGCCGTTTCCGCTCGTCCGACCAGTGGCCGGGCGCCCACAGGCTCACGACGTCGTGGTAGATGCCTTCGTCCAGCCGCCGGATCTCGTCGATGTCCACGGACAGTTCGCCGATGAAGGAGGAGCCGACCATGGACACGGGCCGATGGGCGTGGGCGGGGTCGAGGTCCGTCTCGGAGACCTCGGTCGACGCTTCGGCGGCGGGTCTGCCCAGGGATGCGAGTTCGTGGTGGATCGGGAAGACCGGCTCACCGTCCAGGATCTGGTAGGCGCTGTCCGAGTCCCTGCGGTGCACGGACCGGCAGCCGAGGGCACCGGCGATCAGAAAGGCGCGGTTCGTGCAGGATCCGTAGGAGACGGCGTCCGGCAGCAGGAGGTCGAGGATCAGGTCGGGCTCGGCCGGGCCCGCCTTCCGGATCACGCGCCGCAGGAAGTCCCGCTGGCGCTCCTCGTCGAGGTGGTGCACGACGACGTTGTGTGTGGCGGGGAGCCCGGCCACGACGTGTGCGTGGTCCCGGCGGGTGGCCTCGTCGGAGGAGTCGAGGATCAGCAGATGAACCTCGACACCGAAGTGGCGAGTCGCGTACGCCGCCTCCTCGGCGATCGCCGATATGGCAGCGGAGCAGAGCCTGTTCGTGGGCAGGGCCAGACAGATGCGGTCGGTGCCGGTTGCTCGGTTCACCGGGCGTTTCCTCGTCCGCTCCAGGGATCAAGTCCCAGAAGTCTCCTGCCCAGGTCGTTGAGGGTCGCGGGCCCGTACCTCAGCGACTCGTGCCGGGTCGCGTCGCCGAGCAGGGTCCCGTTCCAGCCTGGGGTGCTGAGCGTCCGCCAGGACTCGACGCGGGAAGCGCGCAGTTCCTCGTGTTCACTGAGCGCGGGCATCATCGATAGGTACTGGACCGCGCGGACACCGTTGTCGGAGAGGTTGGGCGCCACGCCGTGCGCCAGCAGCCCGTTGAAGATCAGCAGATCGCCGGCCTGCAGATCCGGGCGCACCAGCGGAAACCGCGAGCGGTCGATCGCGGGCCGGATGGGGTCGCGGTCGGCCGGCTGGGTGAGCTTCCACTCCTCGAAGGACCGGAAGAGTTCGGGCGCGCACTGGAAGCCGCCGAGTTCGGGCTGGGTGTCGTTGAGGGCGATGATGCCCTGCACCCGCTGCGGCAGCACACCGAGAGTGGTGTCGACGTCCCAGTGCAGCTCGATGTCGAAGCCCTCGTCGGTGGACTCGATGAGGGAGCGCGAACGACTGCCCCGGTTGGGCGGGTTGAGGTTGAGCCTGTCGAGGGTGACCCACAGCTCCTCGCAGTCCCACACGTCGACGAAGGCGTCGTAGACGCGCTCCGTCTGCCGGCTGTCCCAGATGAGCTGGTGGTGGTAGGCCTCGACGAAGCCGTACACGTGCAGGTCACGGTCCAGGTCCGAGCGGAACTCGCGCTCCTCGTACCAGGTTTCGGGGCGGTCCGGGTCGAGGCCCTGGAACTCCCAGGCGAATTCGAGGAGGCTCTTGGCCGCGCCGGGCGAGATGGCGTCACGGACGACGACGTAGCCGTACGTCTGCCAGAACGCCAGGTCCTCCGGCGACAGCACGCGTAGCGGCCGCGCCTTGGAGACATCCCTCAGTGGCGTCGGAGCGAGGTACGTCTCGGCGTCCGCGCTGAAATAGGGGCGCTCGGATGCGGCTCGATGCAGATAGGGGGCGGGTGTCGGCATGCGATCACTCCAGGGGCGACGGCAGCCCAGGGGCTGAGTGGCTGGCTCTCAGTCGCTGCGGAAATCGAACTGAGGCCCCTCAAGCTGGACTAGACCACTGGGCGTGGTCAACGGGTTCCTGCGGAACTGCCGCCAAGTGCCTGCCAGTTGCCGGTAGTTGCCGCACCGTCCGTTGTCAGCCCGTGACGACCCCCTTGCCGTAGGTCATTTCGCCACGATCCGTATCCGGTAGGTCACCCCGCGACGATCCGCTCGGCCGCCGCCACGCCGCAGACGCGGGCGGCTCCGTACGTGGCGAGGTGCACGGCGCCCCGCGGCGGAGCCTGCGGCACGCCCATCTCGACCACGATGGTGTTCGGGCGGGCGGCGAGGAGTACGTCCAGGGCCGCCCGCATCCAGTCGTGCCGGTGCTCGTCACGGACCACCGCGACGATGCGACGGCCGCCCGCTGCCGCCAGTGCCGCCACACCCGCGTCGGAGCCGGTGAAGGACCCGGTCGTGGTGCCTGGCAGCAACCGCTCCAGTTCGAGACCGACGCCCCACGGCGTCTCTTTGCCGACGGCGATGTTCGCGGCCGGATGGAACGTCGCGACGTACACGGGCTCGTCGAGCGGAGACGCGGCCCCCGCCCGCCGCACGGCCAGCGCACGGCGCGCCGCTACCAGCCCGATCTCCGGGTCGGCCGCCACGCGCGCGGCCCCGCCCCGCCGCGCGTCGGCCGTCCACCGCGTCAGGTCCCGCACTCTGGCTGCGGCGTCGGCCAGCCGCTCCTCCGGGAGTTCGCCGGAGCGGACGGCGGCGACCAGCGCGTCCCGGAGCTTCAGCACGGTGCCCTCGTCGCACAGTCCACCGCCCACGCAGATCGCGTCGGCGCCCGCCGCGATCGCCAGCACGACTCCGTGCTCCAGGCCGTACGCCTGCGAGATCGCGCGCATTTCCATGCCGTCCGTGACGATCAGGCCGTCGTAGCCCAGTTCACCGCGCAGCAGGTCGGTGAGGATCCGGCGGGAAAGGGTCCCCGGACGGTCCGGGTCCAGGGCGGGGACGAGGATGTGTGCGCTCATGACGGCGCGCGTCCCTGCTTCGATGGCCGCGCGGAACGGGACGAGTTCGCGCCCGTAGAGGGTGTCGGCGTCGACGTCGATGCGCGGCACCGCGTGGTGGGAGTCGACGTTGGTGTCGCCGTGGCCGGGAAAGTGCTTGGTGCAGGCGGCGACGCCGGTGGACTGCAGGCCCTGGACGTAGGCGGCGGTGTGCCGGGCCACGAGGTCGGTGTCAGCGCCGAAGGAGCGTACGCCGATGACGGGGTTGTCGGGGTTGGCGTTGACGTCCGCGGAGGGCGCCCAGTCGAAGTCGACGCCGCATGCGCCCAGGCGGCGGCCCAGTTCTCGGGCGACGTCGCGGGTGAGGCCGGGGTCGTCGACAGCGCCCAGGGCGTGGTTGCCGGGGAACGAGGAGCCCGTACGGACGTCCAGGCGGGTGACGTCGCCGCTCTCCTCGTCGATGGCGATCAGCAGATCGTCCCGCTCGGCTCGCAACCGGGTGGTGAGGTCGGCGACCTGCTCGTGCGTGGCGACATTGCGGCCGAACAGGGCGACGGAGGCCAGCCCCTCGCTGACGCGGCGCCGCACCCAGTCGGGTGCCGTGGTGCCGGCGAACCCCGGCTGCAGTACCGCGAGGGCGTCACGGGTGAGGGTGTCGTTGCCGGTGGCGAACGTTGTCATCTGGGCGTCATTCCTTTCGGCGCCGTCAGGCAGGCCGTTCATGGGTCGTCGGTCAGGCCGTTCACGGGGTGGTCGATCCGGCCGTTCACGTGTCGGTCGCGCGGGGTGGCAGTGGGTCGCCGCCGCGCGAACGGCAGGTGACTCCGTCACTCACGCCGCGAGGCACGGCCTCCTTCCTCGGGGATGTCCTCGGCGTACGCCCACGACGAAGACCGCCGCGCCTCGCCGCAGCACAGGGTGTGACCGACCGCCTACTGGTGTAGACCTGCCTCGGGGAGCTTGGCCTAGACTTTTGGCAGCGTCAAGGTGGCTTCGGCAAACCGCAGTTGAGCGCCGGTGGGCAGGCCGCGGCTCGCGCATGTTCGCGAGCGACACGCTCTGTTTGGACTAGACCAAAGGGCGGGGGCGGGTCTATAACGGGAACCCGGTGACAAAGCCGGGAGGGCAGGCCATGACCACGGACGTCAGCAGCGCTCAGTACGACACGCGGGCGCCCGGTGGCGGCGCGCGAGTGCCGAAGTACTACCGCATCAAACAGCGGGTCCTGGAGATGACGCAGTCGCGGATGCCTGGTGCGCGCATGCCGGCCGAGCGATTACTCGCCCTCGAGCTGGCCACCTCACGCACCACGGTCCGGCGCGCCCTGCAGGAACTCGTGGGCGAAGGCCGACTGGACCGCATGCAGGGGAAGGGGACGTTCGTCGCCCGGCCCAAACTCTCCCGCACCCTTCAACTCACCTCCCACACCGAGGACATGTACGCGCAGGGCCTCGCACCTGCCTCCCGGATCCTGGACGTCCGTCACGTCGAGGCCGACGGCAAACTCTCCCAACTTCTTGACATCGATGTCGGCGACAGCGTGCTGCGCATCGAACGACTGCGGCTGGCCAACGGCGAACCCATGGCGATCGAGACCACACACCTTTCCGCCGGGCGGTTTCCCGCCCTGCCGGCGTCGCTGGCCACCTTCACCTCGCTGTACACCGCGCTCGCCGAGGTCTACGGCGTGCACCTCACCGAAGCCGAGGAAGCCATCGAGACGTCCTTGGCGACCCCCCGCGACGCCGCGCTCCTCGCCACGGAGGTCGGCCATCCGGTGTTGCTGCTGTGCCGTCACTCGCAGGACGCGCAGGGCACACCGGTCGAATGGGTGCGCTCCGTCTACCGCGGCTCCCGCTACAAGTTCGTGGTCAACCTGAAGCCTCCCGCGGACTGAGTGCCCGAGCGGATCTCCACCCCGCAGATCGGCATGTCGAGAACCCGGCTCGCCGCTCCCGCGCACCGGCCCTCACCCGCAGGACCCCACTCTCGCCCCCACCATGCCGGAGCACCGTCCACGGCGGCCGCATCACCGCCGTCCGGCGGCTTCCCGACCGCACCGAACGCACGTCCCCCCTCTCCGACCTCCGTCGGTCCGCCCGTTCGCCGTCGTCGCCGCCCTCCCACACACAGCTGCCAGAACAACGAGATGGACTTGTCGTGACGGAACTCTTCACGTCGGACACGCTGGCGACGGCACTGGTCACCGCGCGCGAGGCGGCCTGCCTCACGCAGGAGGACCTCGCGGAGCGCTCCGGACTCAGCGTCCGGGCCATCCGCAACCTCGAGACCGGCCACACCGCCCGCCCGCGCAAACAGTCACTGCGCCTGCTCGCCGCGGCACTCGGTCTGCCGCCCGGTGCGGCAGACCAACTGCGGGGCAAACCCCACGCCGGAACCCGCCACGGATCAGCCCACCGCCTCCAGCCCGCGGAACTTCCCGCCGCACCGCGCCACCGACTCGTCGGCAGGGAGCGGCTCATCGCCTCCCTGCGGGCCCTCGTCACGACGAGGGAACAACGCGACCACGCACGGCCGGCGATCGTGGTCGGGCCCGCCGGCTCGGGCAAGACCTCGCTGGTCCTGCAGACCGCTCACGGAGTACGGGACCAGTTCCCCGACGGGCAGGTCTACGTCGACCTGCATCCAGTCTCCTCTCCGCCCCTCACACCGGACACCCTCGTGCGCCGCATCCTCCGTTCGCTCGATGGCGGGCCCGCCGCCGACAACCCCGAGGAGGCAGGCGCACAGCTCCGGGACCTGCTCAGCAGGAGACACGTCCTCGTGGTCCTCGACAACGCCGACAGCGAGGCCCATGTCCGGCCGCTGCTGGTGGAAGACGTCCGCAGTGCCGTCCTGGTGGCCGCGCGACGCGAACTCCCCGCCCTGCCCGCGCAGTTCAGCCACCGGGTCGGCGCTCTGAGCCCGGTCGCCGCCCAGATGGTCCTGGAGGACCTGGTAGGCGCTGACCGCGTCCACGCCGAACGGTCGGCCGCGCTGAGCATCCTCGAGTCCTGCGGGAGGCTGCCGCTGGCTGTGCACATCGCCGGACTGTGGCTCTCGGCTCGCCCGCACCGCTCCCTGCGCGACCTGGCAGGCCGCCTGCTGTTCGCGCAGGACCGCCTCCGGGCCCTGCGCGTCGGAGACCTGTCACTGCAGGCGAGCGTGGCGGCCCACCACCGGTCACTGCCGCTCCCGATCCAGGCCGCGCTTCCACAACTCGTCTGCATGCGGGGCGACTTCAGCGCCGACGACGTGATGGCCCAGGTGGCGCCGTCACGGGAGCTGGCGATGGAACTCCTCGACGAACTGCTGTACCGACAGGTGATGCACATCAGCCGAGTCGACGATGACGGGCGGGTCCGTTACCGGTTGTACGACGCGATGCGCCTGTACGTGGCGCACTGCCTGCCGGAGTCCCTTGCCGGGTGCGGCGCGGGCGGCCGGGTGTGGCTCCCGCGCCAGGCCACCTCACCCCGGAGCGGAGGCTGAGAGGGCGACACCTCCCTGCGCTCCATTCCGTGGCACACACTCGGGTCGGCGAAGCCACCACCCCGTGCCGCGACACCCCGAGTGACACATGGCTCCCGGGTGAAAGTACAGGGAGAACGACCCCTGAGCAGACCTACGGAGAACTCACGGGATGTCACGCTGGGCGGCGAAACCGGTCCGCCAGGTCGGCCACTCGGGCTGCCAACCACGGCTACGGGCAAGCGCATTGGAAGCGCCGCGCTCCCACTCCTGGCGTCCCGGAACCGGACCGGGTGCGGGCACGCCAAGGGCTTTGGCCAGCTCTGGCAGCCACTCGCGGGCGGGGGCGGGCTCATCGTCCACGATGTTGACCGGTCCGCCCGGCCAGCCGAGTGCGGCCAGCGCCGCTCCTGCCGCGTCGGCGACATGGACGAAGGAACTGACCGCGTCGTTCGCCACGGTGCTCCCCAGGAACCGCGCCGTCCGGTCGCCGGCCAGGGCCGCCGCGAAAGCGCCGTCCGGTGCATACCAGGTGCCGGGGCCGTACAGCAGTCCGTAACGCAGCACGACGGCTGTCTCCACCTCGGCCGCCGTCTCCTCCAGGGCCCTGACCGCGGCCACCATCGCGGCCCGGGGCTGAGCGGCCGTGCTGTCGAGCGGCACGGCCTCCTCGGCCGGTCCCTCGCCCGGCGCATACGTCCAGGAAATCGACTGTACGACGATCTGGTCGACCCCAGCCGCCTTCGCGGCGTCGACCAGATTCCGGGTGCCATCTCGGCGTACTCGGCCATTGGCGGCTCCGTCCGCACCGGAGAGGTCGGTGAGCTGATGGATCACTGCCTCCGGAGCTGCCGCGCAGACCACGTGCCGTAGCTTCTCCGCGTGCAGAGCGTCGGCCTGAACTCCCGTCGCTCCGAAGCTCCTGATCCGCTCGACCCCGGCCAGGGACCGCGAGGTCCCGGTGACCTCGTGCCCCGCCGCAAGCAGCATGGGCACGAGCAGATTGCCGACGGCGCCGGTGGCGCCGGCGACGAAGACCCGCATGAGAGCTCCAGTTTCAGGTGGTGCGGAGGTGCGAGCCCAGCCTAGATCGGAAGCGACGCACTGGGCTGAGTCAATTCAACGACGTACTGCCGGGGCAATTCGCCTCGTGTCGCTCGCCTCGTGTCGCTCGCCGTGAGCCGTGAGCCGTGAGCCGTGAGCCGTCGGCCGTGAGCACTCGGCCGTCAGTCGGCGGCCGTGGGCCGTCAGTCGTCGGCCGTCAGTCGTCGGCTTCATCGTTCAGTACGCGGTTCGCGTTCGCCGTCTGGACGCGGATGTCGTTCTTCGCCCGTGCGAGCTCCCGCGGCTTCGTCGCCATCATCTGCCGCTGGTAGGCGGCGTCCACTGTGGACCAGACGCCGATCACGTTGGTCTGCCGCTTGCAGGTCACATCGGTGCGCGCCAGTGCGATCTCCCGCCGGGTGGGCGCGGGGCCCGTGAAACGCGGGTCCTTGCCGGGGGCGTCGGTGGGAGCGGCGTAGGAGTATCCGTGTCCCTTCATACAGGCCGACCAGGCGCGGAAGACCGACTTCACGCGGGGGTCGGTCTGCGACCGCTGGTAGCTGACGATGTTGATCTCGCCCACCAGTTGGCCGTTGCCCAGCCGCTGTGGATCGCCGGAGAGCCGGGCGGTCGCCTGCCCCTGGCAGCCCGCCTCCGGAACGGTCCGGCCGTGGTGGTGGGTCGGGGCCGGGTCGCCGTCGTCGGTGCGTCCCGTCAGTACGGTCAGGGCGTCCGAGTCCGGCTGTCGGGCCGAAGTGTCCTTGGGGGTCTTCTGCCGGGCGTCGGATGCGAAGTGGTACCCGTAGCGTGCCGCGGCGGCCGGGTCGGTGATGCCGTAGCGGCGTGAGATGTTGGCCGCGTTCTTCATGCCGGTGCCGGTGCCGGTGCTTTCGCTCGGCCGCGGGCCGGAGGCGGGCCAGTCGAAGCCGAACCGTCGCATGCACGGGGCCACCAGCGCCTCCCGGGCATGCAGGATGTCGGCCATCTGGCGGTCGGTGAACAGATATGGCTCGATCGGCAGGACCAGTGACTTCACGCCGAGCATCACCGGCGTCTCGGCAACCGGGGGCAGTGCCCGGTCCGCCGCGCCGCCATGCCGTGCCGTGGTGGGCGCGGACTCTCGCGGGTCGGCGGTGGCCGCTCCGTCCGAACAGCCGGTGATCGCGACCAGACCGGCCGCTACGCCGAGGACTGCGGTGGTACGAAAACCCGCCCCACCAGAGGTCGTTGCCGGCATGCGCATGTGCGTCTCCCCCTGTGGGCGGGCAGATGACGGTTGTGGGTGCTGGGTGCTGGGTGCTGGGTGCTGGGTGCTGGGTGCTGGGTGCCGGATGACGGACGGTGTGGCCCCGTCGCGGCGAGCCGAGAGGTCGTCTCCACGGCCCGCCGCCACGCACATGGGATTCAGCCCAGGTAGGTCCAGCTCAGCGAGGCGTTGTCGTTGCGGACCGAGGTCTTGAGCTGGCGCGCCTCGCCCGGGTAGAAGGTGTCCACCGCGCCCTGGTAGTTCTCGTTGTACCAAATGTTCGCGGCGTTGTTCTGGTCGTTGTTCCACGCCCGGTTGACGTTGTTCTTCACGCGCTGGCCGAGGCCGTCGACGCCGGAGGTGAAGGTGTATCCGGCGAAGTCCGGGACGGCCGGGTAGAAGCCGCGCCAGGCGCTGTTGGAGGCCGTGCTGTAGTAGAGGTAGATGTTGCCGTCCCAGGCCGCCCTGGCCGGGCCTGCGGCCGCGGCGGCTGCCGTGGCCGCGGTGGCGTGCGTCGACGACTTGCTGTGGCTGTCCGACTCGGCCGGCGCGGCGACTGCCGTGCCGACACCGGTCAGTACGAGTGCGGCGGCGGCCGACCCGGCGACAACGGCCGAAAGTGTACGGGTCTTCATGGTTCCCTCCCTGAAGGTGCCTCTCCACGGGCCGACTTGGTGGCCGACCCGGGTTCCGAGCCTTCGTCCCAAGTCACCGGCCTGTCGAGATGTTTCCCGTCGACCCCGGGAACGGGAAACAGGGAAACACCCGCCCCTGATCGCCGCCGGGGTCCCCTCAGACCCGGCTGTAGCGTGGAAACGGGACGGCGGTGCGAGGCGTGCCAACGGGGGGACGCGGACCGCCGTGGGGGGTGGCGTGGACGAGGAGCCGCACACGACCGGGGGAGCGCGGGACCGGGGAGCCGACACGGGAGGATCCGGCGGCGCGATGCCGGACTTCCCCTCCGAGCTGAGACGCCTGAGAAACCGAAGAGGACTGTCACTGACCGCACTTGCTCAGCGGGTGCACTACAGCAAGGGCTATCTCAGCAAGATCGAGAACGGGGCCAAGCCCGTCACGCCGGATGTGGCGCGCCGCTGCGACGAGGCCCTGAGCGCGGGTGGCGCTCTCCTACGGCTGTTACGGGACGCCCCCGCGGGCGACGGAACGGGACTGCCGGACGCGGACGGCGCCCGGCGAGGGGACGCGGACGGGGTCGACCGGGCGCAGGGACAGGCGCAAGAGTGCCCCTACCGGGGCCTGTCCGCCTTCACTCCGCAGGACGCACGCTGGTTCTTCGGGCGCGAGCGAGCGACCGCCACGCTGGTGGACCGGCTCTTCGACCGGGTGGGACACGGACCGCTGTTGCTCGTGGCGCCGTCGGGGGCGGGCAAGTCGTCACTGCTCAACGCCGGTCTCGTACCAGCGTTGCGTGACGGTGCGCTGCCGATGGCGGGGTCGCGCGGGTGGCCGGTCGTGGTTGTCACCCCCACGGCCCGTCCGCTCGAGGAACTTCTGTCCCAGACGTCCAAGGTGCTGGGCGAGGACCTGGGCATCACGGTCGAGGAGCTGAGAGAGGACCCGGCGAGATGGGCGGCCGCAGTCGGGCGGACGAAGGGCCGTGCCGGAGTGGGTGACCATAGACCGCCGGAGGAGCGTGCGGGCCGCGAGCCGCCCCCGAGCCGCCTGGTGCTGTTGGTGGACCAGTTCGAGGAGGTCTTCACCCTCTGCTCGGACGAGGCCGAACGGCGCGCCTTCATCCGCGTTCTGTGTGTGATGGCGACCCAGGACCCGGCGAACGGCGCCGGAACCGGCCGGCCGTCGGCGGTGGTGGTCCTCGGGATGCGGGCCGATTTCACCGGCCGCTGCCTGGATCATCCCGAGCTGGCCGCCGCGTTCGCCGCGGGGCTGTTCGTCCTGCGGCCGATGACCGTACGGGAACTGCGCGAGTCGATCACCCGCCCGGCTCGGCAGGCAGGCCTCCTCCTGGCTCCTGGCCTGGTCCGACTGCTGCTAGGGGACGCGGGACTGCGCTCGGAACCCAAGGCCGCACCGGACCGGTTGGACCGCTCGGACGGATTGGGCGGATCGATCGGCCCTGACGGCCCTGACGGCCCTGACGGCCCTGACGGCCCTCACGGCTCGGAGGGACGGACCGGACCGGACGAGTCCGCGCCCGCTCCGGCCGGTGCCCTGCCCCTGCTCTCCCATGCCCTGATGGCGACCTGGCAGAGCCGGGACGGCCATACGCTGACCATCGCGGGCTACGAGCGCAGCGGTGGTATCCAGGGGGCCGTCGCGAGGACGGCCGAGACCAGCTTCGCAGGCCTGTATCCGGCCGAACAGACCATGATCCGCCAGGCCCTGGTGCGACTGGTCCAGCTCGGCGACGGGAGCGAGGAGACCCGGCGCCGGTTGAACCGCGCGGCGTTGCTGGAGCAGCTGTCCGACCCCACGGCAGCCGCCGCGGCGCTCGACGCCTTCGTGCAGGCGCGGCTGATCACCGTCGACCGGGACACCGTCGAGATCACCCACGAGGCGTTGCTGCACGCCTGGCCCAGGCTGCGCGGCTGGATCCACGCGGACCGGGCGGGACTGCTGATCCGTCAGCAGCTGGCCGACGCGGCCGTGGAGTGGGAGCGGGAGGGGCACGACCCGTCCGTCCTCTACCGGGGATCCCGGCTGTCCGCGGTCGCCGAGTGGGCACAGGACGTGGCGGACGGAGCCGAACTCGGTCCGCTGGAGGCGGAGTTCTTCGCGGCGAGCCGAGCCGAGGAGCACCGTCGGCGGGAAGCGGACCGGCGTCAGGTGCGTAAGCAGCGCCGCCTTCTGGTCATGCTCGCGGTGCTGTTGGGTCTGGCCGTCACCGCGGGCGGGCTTGCCTACCAGCAGCGGTCCGAAGCGCTACGGCAGAGCCGTGTCACGCTGTCCCAGTCACTGGCCGTACGGTCGACGGCCATGGCGAGCGCGCAGCCCGAGGCCGCCATGCTGCTCGCCGCCGAGGCGTTTCGCACCGAGCCGACCACGGAGGCCCGCGGCGCCCTGCTCAGCACCCAGGCGCAGTACTTCTCCGGTCGGCTGACCGGGCACTCGGGGGCGGTCAACTCTGTTGCCTTCGATCCCCAGGGCCACTTGGTGGCGACAGCGAGCAACGACGGCACGGTGAGGCTCTGGCGGGCCGCCGAGCGCCGTCAGATCGCGGTCTTCGCCGTCGGCGGCAAGGTACGGTCGGTCGCCTTCAGCCCCGACGGCCTGACGCTCGCCGCGGGTGCCTCAAGTGCCTCAAGTGCCGCGGGTGCTTCCGGGGCTTCGAGCGCCGCCGGTGCGGCCGGCGCCGCGGGCGGCACCGTACGGCTGTGGAACGTGACCAGCCATCGCGTCGTCGCCACCCTCACCCGCGACGCACCGGTGCGGGCCGTCGCCTACGCCCCGGACGGGCGGACACTGGCCTCGGCGGGCTCCGACGGAACGATCACCCTGTGGCGGACCACCGGCAGGCACCGGCAGATCGTCACCTTCGCCGGTCACCGGGACGGCATCAACGCGCTGGCTTTCAGCCCCGACGGACGCACGCTGGCCTCGGGCGGCTCCGACCACACCGTCCGCTTGTGGGACACGGTCCGGCGCCGGGCCGAGGCCGTCCTCGCGGGCCACACCGCCGAGGTCCTGGGCGTGGCCTTCGCGCCCGACGGGCGCTCGATCGCCTCGGGCGGCGCAGACCGCGTCGTGCGGCTCTGGGACGTGATACGGCTCCGGGTCACCGCCAGCCTCACGGGCAGCAGTGACGACGTGAACGCCGTCTCCTTCACCCCCGACGCCACCACGGTGATCGGTGCCGGCGGCGACGGCGCGGTGCGCCTGTGGGACGTTCGCAGCCACCGGATCACGACAACGCTGTCGGGGCACACCGACTACGTTCTCGGGGTGGCGGTGGACCGGGGCGGCACGCTGCTGGCCACCGCGGGGTTCGACGACTCCGTCGTGCTGTGGGACCTGAGCCGCTCGGTGCTGACGGCACGTCCGTTCACCGAGGTCTGGCACGCCGCGTTCAGCCCGGACGGGCGGACACTGGCCACCGCCGATGCGGATCACTCGGTACGACTGTGGGACGTGGCCCGTCGCCGGCCGCTCGCCGTGCTGCGTGGTCACCGGGGTGCGGTGTTCTCGGTGGCGTTCGCCCCGGACGGGCGGACACTGGCCTCGGCGGGTACCGGCGGCACGGTGCGGTTGTGGGACGTGGCCCGTCGCCGGCCGCTCGCCGTGCTGCGTGGACATACGGGTGCGGTGTTCTCGGTCGCGTTCGCCCCGGACGGGCGGACAGTGGCGTCAGCGGGGCTGGACGGCACGGTCCGGTTGTGGGACGTGGCCGGTGGCAGGCTGCTGACGATCCTCACCGGGCACACGGACTTCGTGAACGCGGTGGCGTTCAGTCGTGACGGCCGCACTCTGGCGAGCGCGAGCGACGACCTGACCGTGCGGTTGTGGGACGTGGCCCGTCGCCGGCCGACCGCCACGCTCACCGGGCACACCGGTGCCGTGCGCGCCGTCGCGTTCGCCCCGGCCGGGCGGACGCTGGCCAGCAGCGGCAACGACGGCAGCGTACGACTGTGGGACTACGCCCGGCACCGGACGGTCGCCACCCTCACCGGGCACACCGGTTCGGCCCGCGGACTCGCGTTCGCCCCGGACGGGCGGACGCTGGCCAGCAGCGGCAACGACCGCACCGTGCGGCTGTGGGATGTGCGCGAGCGCCGACTGCTTGCCACCCTCACCGGTCACACCAGCGCGGTGTGGGGCGTGACCTTCGCGCCCGACGGGCGGACGCTGGCCAGCAGCAGCATCGACGGCAGCGTACGACTGTGGAATCCCGACGTGCGCGCCCGCACCGCCGACGTGTGCCGACTGACTCGCGCACTGAGCGGCTCCCGATGGGAACAGCGCATGACGGACCTGCCGGTGAACTCCTGCCGGCAGGGAAGCTGAACAGAGAGGGGCCGCTCGCCGACGAAAGGAGGGCGGGAAGCCGCCGTCGGCGGACGCTTCACCTCTCGCATCCCGCACCGACCTGACGGTCGCGGTGATTTCCGCCTGCACGGACCTTGACGGTCTCCCGGAGTCAGATCTAGCTTCAGAACGATTTTAACGATTCAACACCCAGGCCCCTTGCGGGCCTCCTTCCTGCTGCCCACCGGGAAAGTGAACCCACACCATGAACGACCAGTCCGCAGCCCACCCCAGACCGGGATTTCGTCGTCGCTCCCTGCTGGGAGCCGCGATCGGCACGGCGGCAGCAGGCGCGCTGGACTGGGGTGCACCCGCCGTCGCGGCCGCGAACACCGCCACCGAGTCTGGGATTGAACGTTTCAATAGGGCTTCGTTCGTCAATCCCGGGCGAGCCGTCGCTCCCAAGTTCCGCTGGTGGTGGCCGGACGGACTGGTGCAGCCCGACGAGATCCGGCGCGAGATCGACCAGATCGCCGATGCCGGTTTCGGCGGCGCGGAGATCGCCGCCGTACACCACAGCGTCAGCGACACCTCCGTCCTCGACACCGAGCGGCACGGCTGGGGCGGCGCCGCTTGGGTCGCCGGTGTGGAGGCCGCCCTGAGCCAGGCGGCACGGCGTGGGATCACCGTGGACCTGACGATCGGCCCCAGCTGGCCTGCCGCGGTGCCCGGCATCACCCCCGACAGTGACGCGGCGGTCAAGGAACTCGCCTACGGCACCGTCACGTTGACCGGTGGCAGTTCCTACTCCGGCGCGGTACCGGCCCCCGTGTACGAGGCGGAGACCGGAGTGACCCGGCAGCACCTGCTGCTGGTGCAGGCGGCGCGGGTCGACACCGCCAACTCCACCCGCAAGGAGACCGGCCTCGACCAGGACTCCGTGCGGGACCTGACCGCCACCGTCAAGGACGGCACCCTCAACTGGACGGCGCCGGACGACGGCACCTACGTCCTCATCTCGTACTGGGTCCGGGGCTCGGGCCAGACCCCCGAGGCGGGCCCGCACACCGACCCGCCCGCCTACGTCGTCGACCACTTCAGCGCGGCCGGCACGCGCGCGGTGACCGACTTCTGGGAAGCGCACATCCTCACGCCCGCCGTCCGCCGGCTGCTGAAGATCTCCGGCGGAGCGCTGTTCGAGGACTCCATCGAGCTGGAGACCGACGGACTCCAGTGGACGCCGGGTCTGCCGGAGGCGTTCGAGAAGCACACCGGGCGTTCCCTGCTGCCCCTGCTGCCCGCCGTGATCCTCGGCAACAGCAACCAGGTCTTCGCCTTCGAGGCCGCCGCCACCCGGCAGATCCGGCACGATTTCTGGGAGACCGTCTCCACCCTCTTCACCAAGCACCACGTCACGGCACTGCGCACCTGGGCCCACACGCTCGGCCTGCGACTGCGCTCGCAGCCGTACGGTCTGCAGACCGACGCCATCGCCTCGGCCGCGATCCTGGACATCCCCGAGGGGGAGTCCCTGGGCTTCAAGAACCTTGACGACTACCGCTGTCTGGCCGGCGGCCGCGACATGGCGGGGAACACCGTGCTCTCCTGCGAGGCGGGCGCGTACGCGGGAGGGGCGTACAGCACCACCTGGCAGAAGTTCCTGCGCACCATGGGCGGCGCCTATGCCGCGGGAGTCAACCAGACCGTCATCCACGGTTTCTCCTACACCCAACTGCCGGGCGTCAACTGGCCCGGTTACGCGGCCTTCACCCCGTACAAGGGGACCGCCGGCTACGGCGAGTCCTGGGGCCCGAGACACGCCACCTGGAAGCACGTCCCGGACATCGCCGGCTGCCTCAGCCGCGTGCACGAGGTCCTGCAGACCGGCCGGCCCCGGGCGGACGTGGCGGTCTTCCGGCAGACCGGCTACTCCGCCACCGGCATCGGCGCGTCCTGGTTCACGGCCAGTGGCATCACCTCCGGCTGGACCCACCAGTTCCTCAGCGGACCGCTGCTCGACCTGCCCTCGGCCACCGTGCGCCGCGGACGGCTCGCTCCCGACGGGCCCGCCTACAAGGCACTGTTCGTCGAGGGCGACTTCTTCTACGGCTCCAGCGTCACCCTCGCCCTCTCCGACGCCCGCGCCCTGCTGCGGCTGGCCAGGGCGGGCCTGCCCGTCGTGCTGCTCGGAGCCTGGGACACCGTCGTGCCGTCCGGTCTGCCCGACAGCGGGGAGACCGGGGAACTGCGGTCCGTCGTCGGCCGGCTGCTCGCGGAGCCACTGGTCCGGCAGGTGAGCGACAAGACCGCGGTGCCCGCGGCTCTCGCCGAACTGGGCGTGAGGCCCGACGTGACGTACGCGACCTCCTCCACCCTGCTCAACTTCCACCGGGTGGACGACGGCGTCGACTACTACTACCTCTGCAACGGCAAGCATGCCGAGACCGTCAAGCCCGCCGTGGCCGCCATCGACCACGAGGTGACCCTGACCCGCACCACCGCCAGGTCAGTGCCGTATCTCCTCGACCCGTGGTCCGGCCGGATCGAGCGCATCGGCCGGTACACCGAGGACGGCGACACCGTCACGGTGCGCGTCACTCTCCAGCCCGCGCAGATGCTCATCGTGGCGCTCGGTCGCCCCGGCCTCTTCGGCGACCGTGACGGAAGCCGCCCGCACGCGGTCGAGAGCGAGGCGGACGAGGTGCGCTTCACCGGCACGGGTCTCACCGTCCGCGCCTCCGCGTCCGGTACCTACCAAACGGTCCTGTCCCAAGGGCGCACGGTCCGTACGACGTTGCGGGATGTCCCCGCCGCGACGCAGCTGACCTCCTGGCAGCTGCACGTGGAGGACTGGCGGCCCGGCTCCACGGCCACCCGCACCACCGTCGTGGAGCACGACCTCGACCTGGACGCCCTGCTGCCCTGGTCGCAGATCAGCGAACTCGCCGACGTCTCCGGCATCGGCCGCTACCGCACGACCGTCACCCTCGGCGAGAGCTGGAGTGGCGGCTACGGCGCACACCTCGAACTCGGCGCGGTCACCGACACCTGCCGGGTCACCGTCAACGGCCACCGTCTGGAGCCGGTGGACCAGATCCGCCCCGTCGTGGACCTCGGTGGCCTGTTGAAGCAGGGACGCAACGTCATCGAGGTGGAGGTCGCCACCCCGCTCGCCAACCGGCTGCGGATCAGCGACCCGGCGGTCTACGGCGGCCTGACCCGTGCCGCGTACGGGCTCATGGGACCGGTCCGTCTGGTGCCGTACGGAGAGGCTCGCGTCGGCTGAACCCGAGAGCGGCGAGAACGGCCGAGGGGCACCGTCGGGGAGCTCATCGGCCGTTCGGTGTGTTCCGACGGCTGTCACGGTCAGACGCGGTCTAGTCGCTGCCACCTCGCCGGGAGGCTCCAGAGGGCGTTCCGCGCGGGAATGGGGCGGGGGCGCAGGGTCCCGCCCCCGCCCCGTCACCTCAGGGAGCCGTCGGAGCCGTCGGAGCCGTAGGCACTCCGGACAGAGGGTCCGGTCCGACGGTGTGGCCGAGCAGGTGCAGCGGGCCCGCGGTCACCCCAGCGTCTTCCACGGCCTTCCAGTAGGCGAGGGCCGCTGCCCCGTCCACCAGGCCGTGAATCAGGGGCAGTTCGGGATCCGCCGCGTGCAGCAGGGACTCCACGCGGCAGGAAGCGAGGGTTCCCCCGAGCCACGGCTGGGCCAGGTATCCGGCCGCGGCCGCCGGCGGCAGTCCCTCGGCGATCTCGCGGCTGAGATCACCGAGGTGCAGAAGCCCGCCGCCCAGTACGAGGACATCCCGGCGTTCCCTCATCCGGGCCAGTGCCCGAGCGGTGTCGAAGCAGTGCGGGAAGGAGTCGTCGACCACCACGGTGCCGGGCGTCAGCCGGTCCACGTCCAGCAGGGCGCCGGAGCTGCTCACCGCCGTCACCACCAGGTCGACTCCGTACACGGCGTCGGGCAGCGCGGGCCGGGACTCCGCCACCTCCACCTCGCCGGCCCGGCCCCGCTCCCGCAGTTCTCGCGCGAGTTGACGCAGCCGCGGTCCGCTGCCGGGCACGTCGCACAGCAGCAGCCGTCGTGGTGGCCGGGGGGCCCGTGCGAGAAGCAGTTCCAGGGAGGAGGCGCCGATCGATCCAAGACCGACGAACGCGACCTCGAGGTCGGCCAGATCCCGCCCGGTGGCGTCGAGCGCCGCGTGCACCGTCCGGACCACTGAGACCACGGTCGCCGCGTGCCCGGTCGTCACCGCCACCCGTCCCTTCGCGGCCCGCAGGACGTCGAAGCCGTAACCGGTCAGCGACGGGATCATCCCGGCCAGCGAAACGCACCGGGCTCCGAGCGAGGAGGCGAGCGACACCGCGCGGGCGGTGTGGGCGACGAGCCCGGGATCCCGGCCGAGTTCGTCGGCGAAGAGGGGCACGCAGACGAAACCCGACCTGCCCAGGGGCGTCCCGACCGTCTCCAGCGGGCGAGGCGCGCCATCGGGGAACAGCATCGCGCGGAGGTCGTCCCGCTCCAGGGCATCCTCGGGCAGCCCTGCCAG
The DNA here is from genome assembly GCF_041435115.1 of Streptomyces sp. NBC_00289. NCBI lineage: Bacteria > Bacillati > Actinomycetota > Actinomycetes > Kitasatosporales > Streptomycetaceae > Streptomyces > Streptomyces sp. NBC_00289. The sequence continues at coordinate 9,507,137 of NZ_CP108046.1, forward strand.
CCGCGCCAGGTGGCCGGGGGCGGGCAGGTAGCCGACCAGTGCGGCGTCCATCGTGTCCGGGGAGGCCGACGCCCGGCGTGCGGGGCGGGGGCCCACGGCCCGTATGAGCCGTTCCCGGATCGCGCGCGCGAAGTCCTCCAGCGCGGTGGGGGAGAGGGCCGCGGCGGATCCTCGTACCGTCACCCGCAGCCCGGCGCCTTCAGGGCGCACTGCCAGGAACAGGTCCGTCGCCGAGGACGGCGGCGCGAACGCGCTGTCCCCGTCGTCCCATGACGCGGTCAGAGACTGCCCGTGCGAAGACGCGAGGACGGAGAAGTCGAGGTAGGTGAAGAAGAACTGCGCCGTCAGCGGAAGCCCGTCGCCGTTGCGGGGAACGATGTCCTCGTGTCCGCGCGCCTGTTCGGCCTCGGCCACGATCCGCCGCAGGGCGTCGCCGAAGTCGGTGTCCGCGCCCTTGTCGTCCCGCTCGACCGCGGGCCGCACGGGTACGGCGGTGGCGAACGGGCCGAAGATCCTGTGTATGTCGGGCAGGCTGCGGTCCCGGCCGCTCACCGCCAGGCCGACGATCAGGTCCGCCTGACCCGTGAGCTGCGCCAACTGCTGGTGATACGCGGTCAGTAGCGGTGCGTACAGCGTGGCCCCGGCCTTCGCCGCGAGCGCCCGCAGCGCCGCCGTCCGGCCGGCGTCGAGCACGAACCCCGCCGAGTGGAACGGCTCGGCGCCCGGCACCGCGTCCCCGTCCGCTGCGCGCAGCACGGGAGGCCGGTACGGGGCGTCGACGTGGGCCCGGCGCTCCGCCGCGCCCGGCGTGGTGCCGGGCGCCGCCTCGGCCGGCAGCAGCGCGTGGTCACGGAAGGTGGCGCGCGGCGCGGGCAGGTCGGTGGCGCTGCCCGCGGCCAGACGGTCGTAGACCTGCGTCAGTTCCTGTACGAGCAGCGCGGCGCTGTATCCGTCGCCGATGAGGTGGTGGGCATGCACGAGGAGGACGTGGTCGTGCTTGTCGAGGGTGAGGACCCGCAGTCGCAGCAGCGGCCAGGTCCATGGTTCGAAGCGCCGCTCCGCCTCGGCGGCCGCACGCGCGTCCACCTCGGCGGGGTCGGTGAGCGTCTCGAACGTGACCGGCAGCCGCAGCGAGGGCGGGAGTTCCTGCTGGACGGGCGGCCGGGCGCCGGCGGGGAAGACGGTACGCAGCATGCCGTGGCGTTCCACCAGCAGGTCCACCGATGCCTGGAACACCTCCGGGTCCAGCGGGCCTGACAGCCGCAGACGTGCCGGCCAGGAACCGCCTCCGCCTGGTGAGAGCGCCTCCGCGAGCAGGAAACCGCGCTGGGCCGGTGTGACAGGGAACGGCGCCGCGTGGTCCGTGACGGCGGTTGCCGCGGCTGCGCCGTGCCGCTGTGTGGCTGCCGTGTCCACCGCGGCGGCCAGCTCGGCGAGGGTACGGCTGTCGTAGATCACGGTCGGCCGGGGCAGCGGCGCCGTGACCTCGCCGAGCCGGGCGAACACCTGGAGGACGAGCAGCGAGTCGCCGCCCAGGTCGAAGAAGTCGTCCTCCCGGCAGACTGAGTCGATCTCCAGCAACTCGCGCCAGATGACGGCCAGTTGACGTTCGGTGGGCGTTGCCGGAAGCGTGTTGCCGCCGGCGGCCGCTGCGGTACCGGCAGCGTGCGCGGGCCTGGACCCCGGTCGACCGCCCGGGGCCTGCCGCGGCGAGGTGTCCTCGCGCGAGGAGGACAGGGAGTCGGCCAGTGCCGTGCGTGCTGCGGCAGGAGCGTCCAGCGCGCGGCGGTCGACCTTGCCGGTGCCGCTGAGAGGCAGCTGATCCATCACCGTGATCCGCGCCGGGATCATGTACGGCGGCAGGACAGCCGCCAAGTGACGGCGCACCGCCGGCGGTTCGGGTTGCCCGGTACCGGGCCGGGCGGTGACGAACGCCAGCAGTCGTCCCTCGCGCGCGACCACCGAGGCCTGCGCGACGGCGGGATGCGTCTGGAGAGCTGCCTCCACCTCTCCGGTCTCCACCCGGTTGCCGCGGATCTTCACCTGGTCGTCGATCCGTCCGAGGAACTCCAGTGCACCGTCCGCACGCGTTCTGACCCGGTCGCCGCTGCGATACCAGCGGCGTCCGTCCCGCACGGTGAACGCCTCGGCGGTCAGGGCGGGTTCACCCAGATAGCCGGGCGTCAGACCGACTCCCGCGATCAGCAGTTCACCCGGCTCCTCCGGGCGGCAAGGGGCGCCGTCGGCGTCGACCACCGTCAGGTCGATACCGGTCACCGGCCGTCCGATCGGCACGGTCTGCACGTCGTCGGCCGGGCGCGCCGCGATGACGTGGCAGGTGGCGTTGATGGTCGTCTCGGTGGGGCCGTAGAGATTGGCGATGCGCTGTCCGTCGCCGAACAGGTCGAACCAACGACGTACGTGGGCGGCGGGCAGGGCCTCGCCACCCACGTGCACCCATCGCAGCGACGAGAGATCCGGCCTTGCCGCTCCTCTTCGTACCCGCTCCTCGGCGGCCGACAGCACCTGCTCCCACAGCGTCGGGACGGAACTCCACACGGTGATCCGGGTGCGTTCCACGTACGCCAGCAGCAGTTCGGGATCCCGCAGCAGCTCCCGCGGAACGCTCACCACGGTGCCGCCGACCAGCAGCGGCGCGAGCAGTTGACGCACCGAGGCGTCGAAGCACGGCGACGCGGTCTGCGCCAGCCGGTCACCGGCGCGGTAGCCGAATGTCCCGACAGCCCAGTCGAGGTAGTTCTCCATCGCGCGGAAGGTGATCGGTACCGCCTTGGGGCGGCCTGTGGAACCCGAGGTGAAGATGACGTACGCGATGGCGTCGGCCTCGGGCCTGGGCGCCCGGTCGCCCGTCGGTGAGCACGGCGGGCTGTCGGTGCGGACCGCCCGCACTCCGTCGAGCAGTCCCGCTGTGTCGAGGGTGGGCGGGTGGCACACCACCGTGGAGACATCGGTTCGCCGCAGGTGATCGGCCAGCCGGGCGGGTGGGTACGTCGGGTCCAACGGAACCCAGCCCGCCCCGGCACGCAGGATGCCGACCACGCCGATCACGGTGTCCGGACCTGGTTCGGTGAGCAGTCCGACCAGCCCGCCCGCTCGTACACCCTCCGCGCGCAACCGCGACGCCAGCAGACCCGAGGCGCTGTCGAGTGCCTGGTAGGTGAGGGTCGTTCCGCCGGCCGTCACCGCGATGGCGTCGGGTGTGGCACGGAACTGCTGCAGCAGTCGGTCCACCAGACCGAGCGGTGCGTCCGCCTCGTGCGGCGGCGCGGGAGGCGAGAGGGTGTCCAGGGCGGACACGCGCTGTTGCGGGAGCAGGCACAGAGCGGCCAGTTCCTCGCGGTACTCCGTGTCCAGACGTGCCACCGTCCGCGGTTCGAACAACGGCAGCGGGAAGTTCCACGACAAGCGCAACGTCGATCCGTCCGCCCAGCACAGCAGACTCAGCCGCGTCGCCGCAGATCCGGTGCCGGCCGCGTCGGCCCGCACCTCGACCGGGCAGTCGGTCGCCGGACGGGCCGGGAAGCGGGCGAAGCTGAAGCCCGCGGGGCTCGCTGTACGGGGACCCCCACCGGGCAGAAGACCGGCCAGATCCAGACTGCTCAGCCCCGAGTGCTGTTCGCTCTCCAGCCAGATGCCGCGCAGGCGTTGCGCCAAGGCCACGACCGGTTCGTCGGGTGTCGTGTCGCACAGCAGCGGAAGGGTGTCGGCGAGCGGACCGACGAGCCGGTCCACACCGGCGAAGCGTTCCTCGCGCCGGGCACGGGCCACGTTGACCGCGATGTCCCGCCGCCCCGTCCACCGTGCGAGGCAGCGCACGTACGCGGCGAGCAGCAGGTGGAACAGGGACACGTCGTGCGCGGCGGCCAGCCGCTCCAGGCCGGCGGTGAGTGTCGCGTCCAGCGAGCCGTAGTGCTGCAGGAGCGGGCCCGACGGGGGTGCGTCGGGATCGCCGTCGTAGGGCAGCCGCAGCGCTTCGCCTCTCGTGACCAGGCGCGTGGCCCAGTAGCGACGGTCGGCGTCCGACACGGCAGTGCCGGAGGAGTGGGCCCTGTCGGCGGCGTACACCGCGAAGCTCGGCGCGACCGGCGCCGGGAGCGGAGGCTCGCCCCGCCACAGGGCTGTGTACGAGGACCACAGTTCCTCGGCCAGGACGTTCAGGCTGTACCCGTCCGCCGCCGCATGGTGCACCACCAGCAACAGGTGTGCCAGCGCCGGCTCCTGACGGAGCAACACCGCCCGTACGGGTGGCTCCGTGGACAGGTCGAAGGGCTGGTTGCAGACGGCGGTCTCGAGGTCGGCCACCTGCTCGGCACCGCATTCGCGGACCTCGTACCAGGTCGGCAGCGGAGCAGGCGCGGCCAGCCGCTGCACCGGCCCCGTGCCCGCGTCGTCGATCCGCATGCGCAGCATGCCGTGCCGTTCGGCAAGGCCGGCCAGCGCCTGACCGAGTACATGGGTGTCCAGGGGACCGCGGACCGTCATCCGCAGATGCCCCCGGGCCGGAACGTCGGGATGGAGACGGCTGCTGGTGTGGAGGGCCAGTTGTACGGGTGTCAGGGCGAAGGACGCATGGTCCGCCCCGGTCGCGGGGGTGTACGTCCTCACCTCCTCCGGCACCGGTGGGGAGGTGGTGTCCGTGTCCAGGTGGGCGGCCAGCTCGCGCACGCTGCGGTACTCGAAGAAGAGCGTGGCGGGCAGGGACCGCGCCATTTTGCGCTCGAGTCGTTTGACGAGGTCGACCGCGCCCAGCGAGTCCAGGCCCAGCGAGAGGAAGGGCGCGTCGTCGTCGACGGCGGATACCGGAACGCCCAGTGACTGCGCCAGCAGCTCCCGCAACACCACGGCGGTCTCGGACGTTGACGTCACCACGTCCGCCGCGGCCGAGGTGGGTGTGGGCGAGGGCCTCGGCGCGAGCTGCGGTACGAGGGGCGTCGGCGGTCGCGTCCGTTCGCGATCGGGCTGGACCGCCGCCCGTGCACGACTCGACTGGACTGCCGTCCGTGCACGACTCGGCTGGACCGCCGTCCGTGTGCGATCCGGCTGGACTGCCGCCCGGTCTGCGAGGACCAGTTGGGCCAGGTCGGTGCCGCACGCCGACCGCAGCGCCGCCAGTGCCGGCGCGGTGGCCAGTGGCTGGTCTCCCTCACGGGTGAAGGCATCGGCGAACGCGGCGGCGAGACCCGTCTCGGCGAACGGCCCGAAGTTCACCGACAGCCATGGCCGCCCCGCCTGCCGCTCCGCGCCGGCGAACGAGTCCAGGAAGGCGTTCGCGGACGCGTAGGCGCCCAGTGCCCCGGCCAGTCCGGGCAGTACCGAGGAGACGGAGGAGAACGCCACGCACACCCCGGGACTCCGGCCCCGCCGATGGAGCGCCTCGGACAGCAGCATGGTGCCGAGCGTCTTCGCCCCCAGCGCCTCCATCGTCTCCTCCACCTTCGTCCCGCGCAGACTTCCGGGGCGCACCACTCCGGCCGCATGGAAGACGGCGTCCGGCGGAGGAAGTTCGGCGACCAACGCCTCGACGTCGTCCCGCGAGGTCAGGTCGGCCCGGTGGTAGCGGGCGTCGGCGCCGAGATCGGCGAGTTCCTCCAGCAGGCCCGCGGGCGGCCGCACGGAACGACCCGTGAGGCAGATGACCGGCCGGCCACGGCCGGCGAGTTCTCGGGCCAGGGCGGAACCGATGCCTCCGCCGCCACCGGTGATCAGGAAGGTGCCGTCCGCGGGCAGCCGGTCCGGAGGCGTGGGCAACCGGCCCGCAGCAGTGGGCAGTCGGTCAGGAGCCGTGGGCAGCCGTACCGGAGCCGTGGGCAGTCGGTCAGGAGCCGTGGGCACGTCCACCGCTCCCGGCACGACGGTCCGCAGCAGCCGCTGTCCGCCCCGCCATGCGACGGCTCCGGCCGCCTGCGGTGCCGTCGCCTCGGTGACGACGGCCCGAAGCCGCTGCGCGGGGTCGTCGAGGGAACAGACGTCGACCCAGTTGGCCACCGCTCCGGGAGACTCCGACGGCACGGCGAGTGTCAGACCGCCCAGCACCGCCTGCGCCGGGGCCGGTCGCTCGCGACCCTGCCCGGTGGCGTGCGCGTCCTCCGTCACGACCAGCAGACGGCCGGCCCCGGTCTCGTCGAACAGAGTGAGGGCTTCGTGGAAGGCGGTGACCAGCTCGCGCTGGATCCGGTCGATGGCCACGGCTGTGCAACGGACGGCGGGTCCGGCAAGCAGTAGCACCGTCTGCGGCTGAGTGCCGGGAGCCATGGTCGTCTCCACGCCCTGCTCTTCGAGGCGTCGCGTGAGTGCGTGTACGGCCCCCGGGTCCGGGCCGGTCACCAATACCGGTCCACCACCGTTCGGCGGCAGGGGCGCCGCCTGCCAGGTGACGCGGTGCAGCAGCCCGGGCTTCGTGGCCTCGGGCCAGTAGCGGCTGCGCTGGTACGGATAGGTCGGGAGCGACATCCGCGGACGGTCGGCGTCGGGTCCCGTACGGTCCAGTCCCACACCGCGTGCCCACAGGTGTGCGACTGTTTGCAGCAACTCGCGCGCGCCGCCCGCTTCACCCGCTTTGCCCGCGACAGCGTCCTGGCGCGTTCCGGAGGGATCCGGTCCAAGGGGGGCGGAGACCACCAGGACATCCCTGCCGACGTCCTCCGCCGATGTCTTCCGCGCCGGTTCACCCGCGCCGACGTCCCGGTGAAGGGCCGCCGCCCGTACGAGACCGGCGAGGCTCTCCTGCGGGCCCAGTTCCACGAACGTGTCGTAGCCCTCGTCGAGCAGCCGTGCCACGGCTCGCCCGAACAGCACCGGCCGCAACGCGTGTTCACGCAGGTGGGCAGGGTCCATACGCGGCTGCCACCGCGCCGTCAGCGTACTCATCACCGGCACTCCGGGAGCCGAGACCTCCAGCCGGCGCGCCGCGTCGGCCAAGTCCTGGGCGATCGGCTCCATCAGCGGCGAGTGGAACGCGCGCGACACCTCCAGCGCGCGTACGGACGCCCCACGCGCGGACAGCTCCTGCGTCGCCCACGCGACCGCCCCGGGACTGCCGGAAAGCACCAGCCTCCCGGGACCGTTGTACGCGGCGACCGCGAGCTTTCCGGGAGCCGCGGCTACCAGGGCCGCCACGTCCTCCGCGCCGGCTCCCCGCACCGCCACCATCACGCCCGGCAGGGTCGACGCGCCCATGAGCCGCCCACGTTCCGCCGCGAACGCCAGGGTGTCGGCGAACGACAGCATCCCGCTGACACAGGCGGCGGCGAGTTCGCCGACGCTGTGGCCGACGAGCGCGTCCGGCCGTACGCCCCAGGCCGACAACTGCCGGGTGAGCGCCACCCCGTGAGCCACCAGCAGCGGCTGCGCCACCTCCGTCGCGGACTGGGCTCGCGCGTCCACATCGGCATCGACGCACCAGGCCGTCAACTCCCGCCCGTGCAGCGCGCGGACGTGGGCCGAGGCCTCGTCGAGCGTGTCGCGGTACACCGGCGCCGTCGCGTACAGCGCACGGCCCAGCCCCCTCCGGAGCGCGCCCTGTCCCGGGAACACGAAGACGGTTCGCGGCCGGTTCCGCACCGTCCCGGTGATCACTCCCGGCAGTCGGTCACCGCCGGGACCCGTGGCCTCGGCCAGGCGTTCCCGCAGATCGCCGTCGGCCACGACAGCGAGGCGATGAGCCCCCTCGTCCCGGGCTGTCGCCGCCGCGAAGCACACGTCGCCTTCGTCCGACTCCGGGTGTGCGCCCAGATGGTCGAGGAGGCGGGACGTCCACGCGTCCAGACCGGCCGCGCTGTGCGCCGAGAGCGTCAGCAGGTGCGGGCCGTCGTCCCGGCGCGGATCACGCGCCGCGGGTGGCGGCGCCTGCTCCAGCACCGCGTGCGCGTTCGTGCCGCCGAAACCGAAGGCGTTGACACCCGCCCGGCGGGGCCCGGCCGACGGCCAGGCACCTGCCTCGGTGACCAGCGCGAATCCGGACCGCTCCAGCGCGGGCGAGGGCGGCGTGTGATGCAGGGAGGCCGGCAGCCGGCCGTGCCCGAGCGCCAGCACCACCTTCACCAGCGAAGGCAGCGCGGCCGCGTTCAGCAGGTGCCCGACGTTCGTCTTCACCGAGCCGAGCAGACGCGGCAGACCGTCCGCCCGCCTCGGGAAGGCGTGTGCCAGGGACCGCAGCTCGATGGGGTCACCGACGGCCGTGCCCGTCCCATGGGCCTCGACATACGTCACGGACTCCGGGTCGACGCCGCACGCTTCGTACGCGCGTGAGATCACCTCGCGCTGCCGCAGGGGGTTGGGTGCCATGAGGCTCAGCGACGTTCCGTCGTTGTTGACGGCGGTGCCCCGCACGACGGCGAGCACGTCGTCGCCGTCCCGCCGGGCGTCCCGCAGGCGCCGCAGGACGAGGGCGGCCCCGCCCTCGCCGGGTACGAACCCGTCGGCGGCCGTGCTGAAGGCGCGGCTGCGTCCGGTGGGCGACAGGGCCTGTGCGGCCTCCAGAGCCTGGTGTCCGTCCGGAGTGAGAAGGAGGTTGACCCCGCCGACGACGGCGATGTCGCACTCCCCGTCCGCGAGACTGCGGCGGGCCAGGTGCAGCGCGACCAGACCCGAGGAGCACGCGGTGTCCACGCCCAGCGCCGGACCGTCCAGGTCCAGGCAGTGTGAAACCCGGGCGGCGACGAGGTTGGGGAGGTTGCCCGTCAGCGTCGTCGCGGACGGCGGCAGGGCGGGGGAGGCGTCGGCGAGGATCTGCCGGTAGCCGCTCTCGGCGATGGAGACGAAGACACCGATCCGCAGGCCCTGTCGGCGGGGTCCGGCGTAACCGGCGCGTTCCAGCGCCTCGTGGGCGAGTTCGAGGAAGATCCGGGCCTGCGGGTCCAGCGTGCGGGCCTCCTCGTCACCGATGCCGAAATGGGCGGCGTCGAAGGCGGCCACGTCGTCGAGGAACGCGCCCCAGCGGCCGCCTGCGGCGACGGACAGTGGTCCGCCTGCCGCCTCCCCGGGCAGCGGGGTGCCCCAACGGCCGTGCGGCACCTTGGTGACGACGTCACGGCCGGCCGTCAACAGGTCCCAGAACTCCTCGGGCGTACTCGCGCCGGGGAAGCGGCAGGCCATGGCGACGACCGCGGTCGAGGACAGCATGCCGTCGACGACCTCGGTGGGGGACGACACGCCGTCGACGACCGCCGTCGCTGACGGGAGGCCGTCCGCCATAGGAGACAGCGCGTGTCCGTTCCGGGCGGGCTCCCGGGACGCCGTGCTCTGCCCCGCCGTGGCCAGCAGGTGATCGGTGAGTGCGGCCACGGTGTCGTTGCGCATCACCGCGGGACCCAGCGTGGCCCCCAGGGCCTGTTCCAGCCCGGCCAGCGTCTCCATGGCCTTCAGCGAGGTGCCGCCCAGGTCGGAGAACCGGTCCAGGTCGCCGAAGGACGCCTCGGGCAGGCCCAGAACCCGGGCCCAGACGTGGCGCACCACCTGCCGCACGTCGCCGCGCGAGCGGGGTGCCGCGGACGGCTGATCCCACGGCCCGGCCGAGGAAGACCGAGGTGCGGGGACGACCGGGACTCCGGACGACGCGGCGGGACGATAGGCACCCTCCTCGAAACGCGTCCGCATCCGCCGACGCTGCACCTTGCCGCTCGTGGTCCGCGGGAAGGCCGACGGCGGCAGCGCGAGGACGCGCACGTCATCGTGACCCAGTGCGGCGCGGACCCGCCGCGCGACCTCGTCGAGGACCTCGCCCGCGCCGCGAGGAGGCCGGGCCCAGGGCACGAAGACCACCACCCGCTCGCCGCCGGTCACCGGGTCCGTCGAGCCGATCACCACCGGGCTCCCCTGCGGCAGCCCAGGGGACGCGCTCGCGACCTCCTCCATGTCCGGGGCATGGAACGTACGGCCGTTGAGGAACAGGACATCCTTGTGCCGACCGCTGACACACAGCCGGCCGTCCCGCAGGAACCCCAGATCACCGGTCCGCAACCAGTCACCGGCGAAGGACAGTGCCGTCGTCTCCGGCAGCCGGTGGTAACCGCGTGCCACCTGCGGGCCCCGCACCTCGATGTGTCCCACCCGCCGGTCGCCCAGGAGCCGGCCGGTGTCGTCGGTGATCCGGACCGAGCACCCCGGCACCGGCAAACCGACGTCCATCACTTCCACGGCGTCACCGCCCGGCTCGCGTTCCACGACCCTGCCCCGGCTGAGCGCCGCCCGCTCCAGGGCGACGGGAACCGCCACCTCCCCCAGGGGCGGGAAGGTGACGGCCAAGGTCGCCTCGGCCAGTCCGTACACGGGTGTCGCCGCCCGCGGGTCCAGCCGGGCGGGACGCATCTTGGTGGCGAAGTCCCGCCACACCGTCGCGGAGATCGGCTCGGCACCCACCAGGATCAACCGCACCGCACTCAGGTCGAGTTCGCACAGCACCTCGTCGGGTATACGGCGAACAGCCAGCGCGAGCGCGAAGTTGGCGGCCGACAGGACCGTGCCCCGGTGCCGGACGGCCACGTCCAACCACAGACGCGGCGTCTTCGCGAAGGACAAGGGGCCGATCTTCACCTGCTTCGTCCGTGCGGCCAGCGGGGCCAGATGCGTGCCGATGAGACCCATGTCGTGGAAGTAGGGCATCCAGCTGACCAGGACGTCCTGCTCGGAGAGGGCCGAGACGGCGACTATCTGCCGCAGGTTCGCCACCACGGCGGCATGGGTCAGCTCCACACCCTTGGGTGCGCCGGTGCTGCCGGACGAGAACTGGAGGAACGCCAGGTCGTCGGGGGCCGGCGTGGCAGGTGAGGCCGGCGTGGGGCACTTCCGCAGGGTCTCGACCCGCAAAACCTCGACAGGTCCCGGCAGTTCGTCGGCCACGTCGGCGCAGGCCGCGTCCACCACGACGGGCGGGCGTCCGAGGTGTTCCCACACCGGGCCGACCCGCCGCGCGTCGGGCGCGAGCGGCACCGGCACCAGCCCGGCCGCCAACGCCCCCCAGAACATCGGCTGAAAATCCTCGCTCCGCTCCGCGAGCAGCGGCACACAGGTACCCGGGGCGACTCCCGCACCGCGGAGTCCGCCCGCGACCCGCAGAGACTCTTGGAGGAGCTGCTGAAAGGTGACGGCCACCTCGCTGCCGTCACCACGGACGTGGACGACGACTTGTCCAGGTGCCTGGCGGGCCGCGTCCAGCAGTACGTCCAGGAGGGTTCGAGGAGTCATGAGTCCCATCGTTCGTGCGTGGGCGAATCGTTCGTGCGTGGCGAACTGGAGGCGACGCGCTACGGAGACTCAAGTATCAAGTATGAGGAAGGCGTGGTTGCTTGGGCCATTGCCCGGTTCGGGGCCGGGTTCGGGTTCGAGTTCGAGTTCGGGAGCAGGAACCAACGAGAGCCGGCTGCGGTGTGCCGGGCGGCGGCGGCCCCTTGGTGAGGCGCCTCGTCGGACCTGCCGACCGTAGTGTCTTACGGGTGTCTTACGGTCCTCGCCCGAGACTCCGCAGCGCCGCGCGTCCTCCTACGGTGATCCGATGCGAACCCTTCGTACGATCGCCGTGGTCACCGCGCCACCGCTGCTGCTGGCCGCCGCCGGCCTGATGCACCCGGAGCATCTGACGGCGGCGACGGCCGGTCATTGGGCCGGCCTGCACATCGTCCTGCTGCCCGTCTTCCCCTTCCTCGTCCTCGGCCTGCTGATACCGCTGTGGGGCCGGCCGGGCCGCGACGTCGAGGGCGTCCTGACGGTCATCGTCTGGGTCAGCTGTGTCGGCTACGCCGCCTACTACACGGGGCTCGACGCCGTCGCCGGCATCTCCGCCGGCACGGTCGTCGAGCACGGCGTACACGGGGCAGCGCGGCCGCTGTTCACGACCGGTGACAAGTTGGGCCACTCCGGCGCGTACGCGCTGATCGTCGCCGCCGTAGCGGCTTCTGCGGTGCTCTGCCGGCGTCACGGGGCCCGGGTACTACCCGGTGCGGTCATCCTGTTGGCGGCGTGCTGGTCCTTCGTCGACAGCCACATCTTCTGGCCGCGAGGCGTCCTCACCATGCTTGCCTTCGCCATGGCCTTCGCGCTGTTGACGCTGGCGTCCCGTCCCGCCGCGGACGCTTCGCGGCTGGGGCGACTTGGTTCAACCGATCGGCGCGCTGGATGATCTGTTCCGAGAGGTTCCCGGTCCGTCGGGTTCTGCAGGGCCGTTTGAGACCATCTCGGCCATGGACGATGGACGCGGGGCCTATGAAGTCCGACGGTCCGAGGGTTCACACCCGGGTCTATCTCTTTGACCGTCTGGACTGATGGCTGTCACGTAGCGGACTGATGGCCGTCACGTAATAGTCGCGGCGCAGGGGGAAAATCCCAGCCGCCGTATCATGCGACCTGAAGAGACGAGCAGCCGTCGAGGGGGGGCCGACCGGAATGGTGGCAGCACGCATGGTGGTATCAGTGCTGGTCACGTGGGCCGCACTGATCGTGCTCCTGCTCGCGCCGGCAGCCCTGCCCGAGCCCTGGCAGTACTACATCTACTCACCAGCGAGCGTGGGACTGTGGATGCTGACCATGCTCCTCGCACCGGTAGTGGTCTGTGCCGTCAAGTGGCCATGGATCAAGTCGGGCGGCAGGTGAGCCCCGTCCTGCTCACGAGCCCGCGGACTACCCCGTGACGCCTGATCACAGCGACCGGACCGGACGAAGTCAGGCCCTCCAGGGCTCGTGTTGCGCTCCGTCGGGGGACAACCCCACCCGGTTTCGGGCCTTCCCGGAGTGTGCTGGAGTGCTCGCCGCCCAAGCGCGCGGGCATGGTGCACAACCCGTCGCGACGGACGCCGGCAATGCGCAGACCCAGTCGGCCCGGCACGCGCTCGCGACCAGCGGGGTCTTCTGGCCTGAAGGAGCAGGGCGTCACCCTGGTGATCACGCACCGGGACGCACTGCTGCTCGAAAAGTAGTAGCGCGTCATGGTCATCGTTAAGGTGGCCGCGTGGAGAAGGACGAACGGGTACGTCACAGCTCGTCGTTCGGCGCGGCGGCGACCGCATACGCCGAGCACCGCCCGGACTACGCGCAGGCCGCGGTGCGCTGGGCGCTTGAGCCCGCGTCGGGCCCGCGGGTGCTCGACCTCGGGGCCGGAACGGGCAAGCTCACCACCACGCTGGTCGCGCTGGGAGCTGACGTCGTCGCGGTCGAGCCCGACCCGGCGATGCTGACCGAGCTGCGCCGTGCACTGCCGACGGTCCGTGCCCTGCCCGGTAGCGCGGAGGCGATACCGCTGCCGGACGCGTCCGTCGATGCCGTGCTGGCCGGCAACGCCATGCACTGGTTCGACATGGCTGTCGCGGGGCCCGAGATCGCCAGGGTCCTCGCACCCGGTGGCATCCTGGCCGGCCTGTGGAACGTCATGGACGACCAGGTCGACTGGGTTGCCGGGCTCGCGCGGATCAGCGGGAACGCGGCCATCGGCCCGCGTGACACGCCTACCAGCTGGCGCGCTGAGACGGCAGGCGCACACCTTCCGAAGACCGGTGCGGCTGCCCGGTTCGGCTCGCCGACGCGAGCTGAGTTCCCGCACGGCCAGCGCCGCACCGCCGACTCCCTCGTCGCGACCATCGCGACGCGTGCGGGAATGCTGGTCATGCCGGAACAGGAACGTGAGGCCACGCTCGACCGGATCCGCGCATTCCTCGCGAGCAGAACGGAGACCGCCGACGGCGAGTTCACCCTCCCGATGCTGACCGCCGTACTGCGCGTGCGTCCGCTGTGAGAGCCATCGACCACTGGGCCGCCGCCGGAGGTAGCCGGTCCAACTGCTCGATGTGCGGTGGCCGAGTCTGTCCGTGTCCGTGTGCGCAGGCTGACCGTCCCTCCGTCCCTCCGTCCGTGCGACCCGCGGCGACGCCGCCCCACGCACGGACGGTCGGTCGGAACAGCTGACGAATCGGCCGGAGTTGGACGATTCAGTACGTGTGGGGCATGTCAGTGGATGACGTCGAAGACGTTCTTCTGCAGGCCGTTGGCGTACGCCTCGTGCTCGACGAGCTTCAGCTTCTGGGTGTCCTTGTCCGTGGCGCTGAACAGACGCTTTCCCGCGCCGAGCAGCAGCGGGAAGACGAGCAGGTGGTATCGGTCGATCAGGCCGGCGTCCGAAAGGGCCTGGTTCAGGGCGGCACTGCCGTGCACGATGATCGGGCCGCCCTGAGTCTCCTTCAACGCGGCGACCTCGTCGAGCGAGCGCAGAATCGTGGTGTCGCCCCAGTTCGAGACCAGGTCGGTCTCGGTGAGGGTGGTGGAGACGACGTACTTCGGCATCACCTTGTAGTCGGCGAAGTCCGCCATGTCGGGCCACACCGGACTGAATGCCTGGTAGCTGGTCCGGCCCAACAACATCGCGGTGGCTTCCTGCTGCTCACGGCCCTTGATCTCGAACGCTTCGGGGAGGAACGCGATGTCCTTGAACGTCCATCCCGAGTTGCGGTAGCCGGGCTCGCCACCCGGAGCTTCCACGACGCCGTCGAGGGAGATGAAGGCGGTGCTGATCAACGTACGCATCGAAGGTCCTCGGTGTCTCGTGTCCGGTTGTCGGCAGCTTCGGTCTGTGCGCCATCGGACCACACTCGCGGCCCGTAGTGCACCAACCACGATCTTCGACTGAGGATCGCGGGAAAAGTCATCGGTCCTCGACCAACCCTGCTTCGGGCATCGCATCGGGGCGGTCCCACACCTGCCTGACCACGCCTCCCTACCAGCCGCTCGGCACCAAGGACCGGCGTCTACCCGGCCTCTTGGGCCTGGCGTCGGGGCAGTACCTGTCCCCTTCCGTCGGCTTGCAGCCCATCCTTTGATCTTCGCAGGGAATCCCGGCGTTCAGGCCGGGCGGGAATGTGATCCTCGGTTCGGAGGCGCGAAGCGCCGGAGGTCACTGCGTTTGCGTGGTGACGGTCAGGCGGGGCGTTTCTGGTTGTCGATGTAGTCCTTGACGATGCTCAGCGGTGCGCCGCCGCAGGATGCTGCGAAGTAGGACGGGGACCAGAACACCGAGCCCGTCCCGATCTGGTTGATCCGGCCGGTGTACTCCGCGCGCAGGTAGCGGGAACTGACGCCCTTGAGGGAGTTGACGAGCTTGGACAGGGCGATTTTCGGCGGGTAGTGCACGAGCAGGTGGACGTGATCGCCTTCGCCGTTGAACTCCCGCAGCTGGGCGCCGAAGCTCTCGCACACGTCCCGCATGATCGTCTCGCAGCGCGTCAGCATCTCGTCGTTGAAGATCTCACGCCGGTACTTCGTGACGAACACCAAGTGTGCGTGGAGGTGGAAGACGACATGATTTCCTCGTCGGATATCGGGATCTGGTTCCCAGCGTGGTGACATATGCCAAGTGTAGTAGGATCACGTGAACTCGACCGGAGGGGGTGGGCTGGATGATCCGTGCGTACAAGTTCCTCCTGCGGCCCACCGTCCGCCAGCAGCAGGCGCTGGGCGAGATGCTGCGCGACCACTGCTCCCTCTACAACGGGGCCTTGCAGGAACGCCGCGACGCCTGGCGGCACCCGTCGAAGACCACCGTCGCGTACGGCATGCAGTCCGCTCAGCTCAAAGAGATCCGGGCGTTCGACCCGGAGCGTCAGGGCCGCTGGTCGTTCTCCTCGCAGCAGGCCACCCTGCGCCGCCTGGACAAGGCGTTCGCCGCGTTCTTCCGCCGGGTCAGGTCCGGGCAGACGCCCGGCTATCCGCGCTTTCGCGGCGTGAACTGGTTCGACACGGTGGACTTCCCGAAGGACGGCGACGGCTGCCGGTGGAATGCCACTCCGCACGATCCCGTCACCCGTGTCCGCTTCCAGGGCGTCGGGCATGTGAAGGTCAACCAGCACCGGCCGGTGGCCGGCCGGGTCAAGACCGTCTCCGTCAAGCGCGAGGGACGTCGGTGGTTCGTCGTACTGACCGCCGAGCAGGAGCAGCCCGAGCCGCTGCCCGCGACCGGCAGCATGGTCGGCATCGACCTGGGCATCGCCAACTTCCTCGCCGACTCCAACGGCGAGTTCGTACCCAACCCGCGCCACGGCCGCCGCGCGGCCGCCAAGCTTCAAGCCGCGCAGCAGGCGCTGTCCCGGTTCCCGCGCCGCAAGGCCACAGACCGCACTGCCAACCACCAGCGGGCGGTGGACAAGGTTGCCCGGCTCCACGGCAAGGTGCGGCGCCAGCGGCTCGACCACGCGCACAAGACCGCCCTTAGCCTGGTCCGCGCGCACGACGTCATCGCGCACGAAGACCTCCAGATCCGCAACATGAGCAGGGCCCCCGCACCGAAGCCCGACCCCGACCGGCCGGGCACCTTCCTGCCCAACGGGGCCGCCGCCAAGGCCGGGCTCAACACGTCGATCAACGATGCCGGTTGGGGGGTGTTTTTGACGATCCTGCACGCCAAGGCTGAAAGCGCCGGACGGGAAGTGATCGCCGTCAACCCCCGCAACACCTCCCGCACCTGCCCCGAATGCGGACACACCGCGAAGGAGAACCGGCCCACACAGGAAAAATTCCACTGCCTTGCCTGCGGCCACACCGCGCACGCCGACACAGTCGCAGCCACCAACGTTCTACGGGCCGGGCTGGTCCGTCGCAACGCCAACCCGGCATAGCGAGAAGCCCCCGGCTTCAGCCGGGGGAGGAGTCACGGTGACTCGTCTTCGGGGCATCCGGCCCCTGAGACATCACGTTGCGCTCACGGACGGGAGATGGCGTGTCTGGCGGAGGGGTGACGGTGACCGCTGCGGGAGGACGAGCACCCGACTTCGTGCCCAAATGGCTGCAGGTGCTGATCGTCGTCGTGGCCTTCGGTGTGTGGGCGGTGGTGGCCATGCGGCGGCGTAGCAAGCGTTGATCGGCGTCGGTCAGGGCGCGGGGTGGGGCAGAGTCTCGGGCCGTGGAAGCGCCTCACGGCGCCGGGACACACGAGACACCGGGCATTACGTCAGTCCCGGCTGGCGGACCACAGAACCCTCGGCGCCCACCTCTACCGGATCTTCCCCAAACTCGGAATCATCACCTGGGCCCAGCTACCGCACACCCTCTCGGGGGCATCTGACGAAGCCGCCTTGGAGGCCGGACTGGCACAGGCGGCCGCACTGAATTCCCTCGACCGATGCCGACCGTGTGCTGGTGTGTCAGGCCACCGAACCCCTCCAGGCCTCACCACGGTTCTGGGCCACCTCCGTGGTCGCTCACCGTGCGTGTCGGCCAACGTCACTTGGCAGTGGCGCGCTGATGGCCAGGTCTTTGTCGAGCTTGGCAGTCAGTTCCATGGCAAGCGAGGGAACCCGGGAGGCGGCCCATTGCTTGGCGAGGGAGAGGAAGCCGCGCAATTCGTCCCGCACGGTGTGCTGGGCTTGATCCGCTTTGACGGACATCCGAGATCAGGGGTTCAGCCCCGGGAGGATGTCCATCATGGAGAGCATGGGGAAGAAGAAGCCTCGCCCTCGTCGCTCGTTCACGCCGGAGTTCAAGGCGGAGATCGTCGAGCTGTGTCGACGCGGTGACCGCTCGGTCGGTCAGATCGCCAAGGACTTCGATCTGACCGAGACCGCGGTGCGTGACTGGGTGAAGCAGGCCGAGGTCGATGCGGGCGAGCGGGACGGCCTGACCAGCAGCGAACGTGAGGAACTGGCCGCACTGCGGCGGGAGAACCGCCGTCTGCGTGAGGACGTCGACATCCTCAAGCGGGCCACGGCTTTCTTCGCGAAGGAGACCCGGTGACGGTGCACCCGTTCATCGAGGCGGAGAAGCGTGCAGGTCACAGCGTCAAACGAGCGTGTGAGCTGCTGAAGGTCTCCAGGACCGCCTTCTATGCCCGCCGCGCTGCCAAGCCTGGTCCCCGCGCGGTCCGTGACGCCGAGCTGGCGGAACAGATCGCCGACGTCCATACGAGATCGCGGGGAACCTACGGCGCCCCGCGCGTCCATGCCGTGCTCAAGCGGGCAGGCGCCGGATGTGGCCGCCGACGTGTCGCGCGGCTGATGCGGGCTGCCGGCCTGCAGGGCCGACACCGCAGACGACGGCACCTGACGACGATCCCCGATCCACGAGTTGCCCTGCGGCCCGATCTCGTCGTCCGGGACTTCCAGCCCGACCCCGCCGGCCTGGATGCCCGCTGGTGCGGCGACATCACCTACATCGCCACGGAGGAGGGCTGGCTCTATCTGGCCACCGTCATCGACATCGCCTCCCGTCGCGTGGTCGGCTGGGCGACAGCCGACCACCTGCGGACCGATCTGGTCGCCGATGCCCTCACGGCCGCCTGCCGCAAGCGCCGTCCCACCCGGCCGGTGATCTTTCACTCGGATCGTGGCTGTCAGTACACGAGCCAGCAATTCGCCGCGCTGGCAGACCAGTTGGGGGTGCGTCTGTCGGTCGGCCGCACCGGACAATGCTGGGACAACGCACTCGCCGAGTCGTTCTTCGCCACCGTCAAAGGGAGCTGCTCGACGCCGTCTCCTGGCCCAGCCGGGCCGCCGCCCGCACCGCGATCTTCGATTTCATCGAGGGCTGGTACAACTTGCACCGTCTGCACAGCAGCCTCGGCTATCGCAGTCCCGCCGAATACGAGACCGCACTCGCAGCCTGACCACCACACCGATGGTGTCCGTCAAAGCGGAACAAGCTCAGTGCAGGGTCTCCGCCAGGTCACTTACGGGGATCTCGATGGGGCGCGTGGCAGGTGCCTCTGCCAGGTCTGCACCGTCGGGCCACAGCCGGATCACCGGACCGACATGCTCGATCCTCGGTGAGGGGTCGTGGCCGAGCCACGGTGTACTTCCCTTCAGGACGTCGAGCCACTCGCGCCAGTCCTCCAAGCCGAAGCAACATCCCGGGCTCACTGTGACATCGAGGTCGGTGTGGTGGAGGCGCAGACCGCCTGGTGCGATGACTCTGTCCGCTGCCAGCAGGCGATGAATCTGTTCGGCGGCATCTGTCACTGGACGATCGTCCGCGGACGTGGGGGAGTTGTAGACGGCCAGGGTCGCCATCGCTGTACCGACTTCGGGCGGGGACATGCTGTGGGACAGAGCCAGGAGTCGGTAAGAAGGTAGGTCGGCCACCGGCCAAAGAGAGAAGGCAGCGGTGTCCACGGTTTCCAGTACGGCATCCACGATCAGCACTGCTTCAGTGTCGCCTCACGTGGCCTCGGTCGCCTGACTGTTCGACGTACGGATCCTGTCGGCAGTTCCAGCACCCGCTTGAATCACGCTGTCTGCTCGCGCCCGAGACTCACCCTCGTCGGAGTCTCGCGTGGCTGAGTTCGCTGGTCCGCACGACGTTTCAGCTACGGCTCGGAGCCGGGGTTTCCCCGGTAGCGGTGCTCGCTGGATTCGTCAGGATCGAGCTCGCGACCACATCGAAGAGGTGATCGGCGCGCGGGGCGAGCGAGGGTTGATCGCCGATCCACGCCAGCGCCGCTATCAGCGCGAACAGATCGGTGCCGTCGATGTCGGTCCGCGCTGTGCCCGCGGCCTGGGCACGGGCGAGGAGCCGCGCACCAGCCGCACGAAGGGTGACGCATGAAGCGTGGAGTGCGGAGTCGGTGTCCTCGATCGCGGCTGCCATCAGCACCGTCACGCCCCGATACTCCGTCGTCCACGCGACGCAGTCGCGTAGCCACGAAACGAGAGCATCTGCCGGCGAGTTCGACGTCTCGAGCTCGCCTGCCTTCGCCGTCAGCTCGCCGAAGCTCGTGTGGAGCAAGGCCTCGAGCAGCGCCTCGCGCGTCGGAAAGTGACGCAGCAGCGTCGCGAGCCCTACGTCGGCCCTGCGCGCGATGTCACGCAGTGATACGTCGACGCCTTGCTCGGTGATGGCGGTGCCCGCTACGGCGAGCACGTGGTCGCGGTTCTTCTTGGCGTCGGCCCGCATCTGCCCCTCTTGACTATCCGGATCAGTGGTCCATATATTCGGATCAGCGATCCACTTATGTGGAGCGCTGATCCGAATAACCCTATCCCGCAGCGCGGGCAGGAGAAAACGATGCCGACACACACAATGAGGGCGGTCCGGCTCCATGAGCACGGCGGCCCCGAAGTTCTGCGTTACGACGATGTGCCGATCCCCGAGCCGGGGCCGGGTGAGGTGCTTGTTCGCGTCCACGCGGTCGGCGTCAATCCTCCGGACTGGTACCTGCGCGACGGGATGACCAGGATGCCCGGGGAGACGGAATCGACGGTCAGCCTGCCGGTGATTCCAGGGACGGACGTGTCGGGCGTCGTCGAGGCCGTCGCCGCGGACGTGGACGGTCTCGCCGTAGGTGATGAAGTCTTCGGTCTACTGCGTTTTCCCAGCTTCGACGGCAGCGCATACGCCGAGTACGTGGCCGCGCCTGCGTCGGACCTCGCACGCAAGCCGGCCCGCATCGACCATGTACAGGCCGCCGGGGCGCCGATGGCCGGACTGACGGCGTGGCAGTTCCTGATCGAGGTCGGACACGATCACCCCTCGCCCTTCCAGAAGGCGCGGCATCGCCCGACGGCACTCGGCGCCGACACGACCGTGCTCATCAACGGTGCCGCGGGCGGCGTGGGGCACTTCGCGCTACAGCTGGCGAAGTGGAAGGGCGCACGCGTTATCGCCGTGGCATCGGGCGCGCATGAATCGTTCCTGAACGAGCTCGGCGCCGATGAGTTCGTCGACTACACCAAGAACCGCCCTGAGGAACTCGTGCACGACATCGACCTTGTTCTCGACACCGTCGGTGGCCCCAACAGCAGGCGCTTCCTGCGCACGCTCAAGCGTGGCGGCTCCCAGTTCCCCGTGCTCCCCGGGGACTTCGACGAAGAAGAGACCGCGAAGCTGGGCGTCACGGTCTCGAGCGCACAGGTCCGCTCGAACGGCGCGCAGCTCGCCGAACTGGCACGCCTGCTCGACGCGGGCACGGTTCGCGTCGCGATCGACAGTACGTTCCCGCTCGCGGATGCCCGAGCAGCCCACGAACGCGCGGCCCGAGGACATGTCCAAGGCAAGATCGTGCTCACGGTCGCTTAGGGCTCAGTGTGATTTAACGTCTGCGGGTTCGGGAGTGTCGGCGGGTGGGCTGATGGTGTAGTTCCACTGGCCGTGGGTTTCGTGACGGGTCAGCGGGAGGGCCTTCATGGCCTTGTCGCTGATCTTGATGCCTGTGGGGTAGACACCGGTGTCCAGGGCCGCGGACACGGTCAGGCCGGTCTCGGTCGTCGTCGCACCGATCAGGGAAACGGCGGCCTCGTGGCTGGTCAGTGGTGTCCCGCGCCAGTTCATGGTGATTGCGGAGAACAGCCGGTGCTCTATGCGATTCCACTTCGAAGTACCCGGCGGCAGGTGCAGCACGGTGATCGACAGGCCGGTCTCGGCGGCGAGGGCAGCCAGCCCGGTCTTCCAGGCCCGTAGTCGGCTGCCGTTGGATCCGCCGCTGTCCGCGGTGATCGTCAGTGTCGTGGCCTGCGGATATGCGGCCCGGCCGACGTTGTTCCACCAGGTCCGCAGGGTGTTCACGGCGAACGCGGCGGTGTCGTGATCCATGCCGACGCTGACCCAGCCGGCGTTGGCGCCGATGTCGTAGACGCCGTAGGGGATGGCTTTGCCGGCCGGTCCGGGGAAGTCGTGGACGTTGACCTTCACCGGGTCCCCAGGCGGTCGCCATTCCTTGCCGACGTTCTTGAAGTTCCCGATCAGTTCCTTTTTCTTGCAGTCCACGGACACGACGGGCTGTCCGGCAGCGAGGGCCGCCCTGACCTGATCGTTGAGGTAGCGGAACTGGGCGTCGCGGTCGGGGTGCTGCTTGCCCTCGACGGTTTTGGCGTTGCCCTGCAAGGAGTAGCCGGCCTCGTGCAGCAGTCGGGCCACGACGTTCTCGGTGCACCGGTGTCCCCGATTGACCAGCTCGGCAACCAGGTGCGACAGCGATTTCGTGGTCCAGCGCAGCGGGTTCATCGGATCACCACGAGTCTCCGGCTCGACCAGGGCATCCAGGTCCACGGCCAGTTGCGGGTCCAGGACCTCGGCCCGTCTGCGGCCGCCTCCCGGCCCCCGGGACCGCCCGACCGCCAGCGGCTGCGGATCGTCCAGTTCCCCGCGGCCCCGTCGGATCGTGTCCTGGGACACCCCGGTCGCCTCACAGACGATCCGTGCACCGCCGCCACCCAGCTCACGAGCCTCGTTGCCGAGCCACAACCGTCGCTGCCGCTCGGTCAGGTGATCCCGGATCGCCTCGTAGCGCCGGGCCAGGGACTCCATATCGATCGGCATAGCAGGAAACGTACGCGCCGCGCGACTGATTCATAACTTGTTTCGCTACGAGCCCTTAGCGGCAAGCCGCTTCAGGGAGCGCCGGGGCCGGTTCAGGAGCGCGCCCGCCGCTTCCTGTTCAACTCCGGGCAGAGTTCCTCACCTGGCAGGGCAACCCACTGCCGATCCGGCGAGTCGTACTGGCCGTACTGACGGGATTCCTGCCAGGAGGCAGCGCATGCAGAGACAGCGCATGAACAGACAGCGACGCGCGTCCCGTTCGGGGCTGGCCGTCGTCCTTGCGGTCACCGGGGCGGTCGCCCTGCCCGCGGCCCGCGCGGTCGCCGACGATCGTGTGCCCGTCCCTCCCGTGGCGCCGAGGTTCCACGACGACTTCAACGGCGACGGATACGGCGACCTCGCGGTGGGCACGCCCTCCGCCACCGTCGCCGGGAAGTACAGAGCCGGTTACGTGGCCGTGCTGTACGGCTCGGCGAGCGGGCTGAAGACCTCCACGAAGCGGGTGTTCACGCAGAACAGTGCCGGGATACCGGGCACGGCCGAGGCCGGTGACGAGTTCGGCAGTGCGCTGACCAGCGCCGACCTGGACCGGGACGGCTTCGCGGACCTGGTCGTCGGGGTCGGTGGCGAGGACACCGGCGGCGGACTGAACTCCGGTGTGGTGGAGGTTCTTTGGGGCGGCGTCCGGGGACTGTCGTCCGGGACCGTGGCGCGGTCCGGCAGCGAGGGCGACCACCTCGGCGCGCAGGGGCGTCTCGCGGCCGGGGACGCGGACGGCGACGGCGCGATCGACCTGCTCACCGTCGTGAACCAGCACGATCTGTCGCTGACCGGCGGCCCCTTCACTCGTGGCGGCTCGGCCGCCGGCCGCCGGCAGGTGGTGAAGGACGCCTACGACAGCCATGTCATGGATCTGGCGGTCGGTGACATCAACGGCGACGGCGTCACCGACGTCGTGGCCGCCGAGAACGACGCCGACGAGTTCGACTCCCGCCGGATCGTGTACTGGTACGGCACCCACCAGGGGCTCACCCCGTACACGCTGGTCTACGACGTCGACGGCGCCGGGCTGATGGGCGGCGAGAACCTTGACGTCGGCGACGTGAACGCCGACGGCTACGACGACATCGTGGTGGGCCGGGCCGTCGACGGCTACGACAGCGACCTCGACACCTACCGCGCCAAGGGCGGCCGGATCACCTGGATCCCCGGCACCGCGGCTGGTCCCGACGGGGTCAGGGCGACCTTCTTCAGCCAGGCCACCCCCGGTGTCCCGGGAGGCGCCGAGAAGGGCGACCGTTTCGGCACCGACGTCCAGGTGGGAGACGTCGACGGCGACGGTTACGAGGACGTGGTCACGGGCCTGCCGGGGGAGGACAGGCACCGGGAGGACCTGGACCAGTCCAACATCGGCATGGTCGCGTATCTGCGCGGCACCGCGGACGGGCTGACCGCCGTCGGGGCCCGGGTGGTCTCCCAGGACTCCTGGGGTGCCATCCCGGGCGCCTCGGAACCGGGCGACGCCTTCGGTAGCGCCTTGCACCTCGGTGACAGCAACGGCGACGGCCGGGAGGACATGAGCGTCGGCGCGCCGGGGGAGAATTCCAGCTCCGGCTCTGTGTGGGGCTTCCGCTCGGAGGCGTACGTGGTGTCGGCCGGAAACACGATCATCTTCGGCAACAGCCTCCTCGGCACCAACAGGACCAAGGCGCGCCTGGGTTCGGGCTTCGCCTACTGACACCGCCGCCATCGTGGCCTGCCCGGCCGGAGATGCCGTAGCCGCCCTGACCAGCCGCGGCGGGCAGCGCCATCAACTCAGAGCCGCTCTCAGGGACTTGTGCACTGGATGCCGCCGGATGCCGCCTCCGCGAGCGGAAAAGTGGTTGTGCACGGTCGAGGCCATCAGGCTCTTTGCCCAATTCCCGCTATCTGCCAAGGAAGAGTCGGCGAGCTTGAGTGCGTAATCGCCCAGGCCCGCGGAGCCGATCTGCCCCTGCGCCCCTTCACGTGGGGGCGAAGACCGTACAGACCCACGAGCTGAGGGGGTGACGACCTCGGGCGTATGGTCTCGGGGGTGAGCGGCGCCGGCGGAAGCGAGACAGCCACCGATGGGCGACGGCAGGTTCCGCTCCGGCGTAACAAGGGCTTCCGGATGCTGTGGATCGGCCAGCTGCTGTCCGATACCGGCTCGCAGGTCGGCGGACTCGCGTATCCGCTGCTCATCCTGGCCCTGACTGACTCGGCAGTGCTCGCCGGTGTGGTGGGTACGGTGCGGGCGATTGTCCTGCTGTGCCTGCAACTGCCCGCCGGGGCGCTGTCGGACCGGTTCGACCGGCGGCTGACGATGATCATCTGCGACGTCGTGCGCGCCGTCCTCATGGCTGCGCTCGGCATCCTGATCGTGTGGGATCTCGCGTCCTGGCCGGTGGTCCTGGCCGTGAGTCTGATCGAGGGGGGTGCAGGTGCCATTTTCGTCCCGTCCGCCGCCGCCGCGTTGCCGGGAATCGTGCCGGACGGGCAGCTCGAGCAGGCGTGGGCCGCCACCGAAGCCCGGGCGTATGGTGCCGGTCTGGCCGGCCCGGCGCTCGGCGGGGTGCTGTTCGGGGTGGGCCGGGCTGTCCCGTTCCTGGTCGACGCCGTCTCCTTCGCGGTCTCGTTCGGCACGGTGAGCCGGATCCGCGGGCGGTTCCGGCCGGAGAACGCGGCCGGGCGCAAGTCGTTGTGGCGCGAGGTGGCCGATGGCCTGCAGCTTGTCTGGCAGGTGCCGATTCTGCGCGCGGCGGTGATCCAGACGCCCCTGGTGAACTTCGCCTTCAGCGGCGTGATCTTCAGCATCACTCTCACGATGCAACAACACGGAACCCCCACCGCGGTGATCGGCCTGGTGCAGGCAGCCATCGCGGCCGGCGGCCTGCTCGGCTCCGTGGTCGCACCCCGGCTGCAAGGGCGCATGCGCCTGGCAACCCTGGCCACCACGATCACCCTGGCCGGGGCCCTGCTGTTCGGCGCGGCGGCTCTCCTCGTCCCGTCACCGCTGGTGGCGGCGCCGGTCGCCCTGGCGCTGCTGCTCGCGCCGGCCGCCAACGGCGCGCTGGTTGCCGTAGTGCTTCGCAGCGCGCCCGAGGACATGCGCGGCCGAGTGATCAGCACCGTGGTGATGGCGGCCACCGCGCTGGCGACGCTGGCGCCACTGATCGCCGGTCTGATCATCCAGCACATATCCGGAGCCTGGGCGGTGGGTGCCTTCGCCACCACGACCGCCGCCGCGGCCGTGCTGTGCCTGATCCTGCCAGGCTTTCGGCATGCGGAGTCCCCGGGGGCCGCACCGGGCCGAGTGGCGTAACGAACGGGCCGCCCGGTGCCCAGCCTTCAGGGAGGGACTGAACCTGGATGCTCCAGCGAGGCCGGCCAAGCCCCGCTGGTGTAACTGGTGCGCCGGGACGGGAACCTCGAGCAGCGTGGCCTACCAGGGCCGGACTCAGCGCACCGGGAAGCCGAAGGAGTAGCCCTGCTCCTTGAGCCGGGGGAGGATCTGGCGGAGGGCCTCGACGGTCTGGGAGCGGTCGCCGCCCGCGTCGTGGAAGAGGAGCGTCGGCCCGTTGGGCAGCTCCCGCTCGACGGTGGCGACGATGGCGTCCGTGCCCGGCCGCTCGAAGTCCTTGGAGTCCACGTTCCAGCCCAGCGGGCGCATGCCGCGGGAGGCGGCCAGTTTGCGGCTGTAGGGAGTGAAAGCCCCGCCGGGTGCCCGGTAGTACATCGGCCGTACGCCCCCGGACGCCTCGGTGATCATGCGTTCGGCGTCGAGTATCTGCTGCGACTGGTAGGCCTGGGACTTGGCGTCCATCGTGGTGTCGTGCGACACCGAGTGGTCGCACAGCCGGTGCCCGGCGGCGACAACCTTCTTCACGAGATCCGGGTGGGCCTGCGCCTGCGTCCCCACCATGCAGAACGTGGCCTTCACCCCGTACTCCCGCAGCAGGTCCAGCATTTGCGGGGTCCACACGGGGTCGGGGCCGTCGTCGATCGTGATGTTGACGCCGCGCGCTCCCTTGTCCGAGGCGTGCACAATGGTCATCGCCACCGGCTTGGCGTCACCGCCCGGCCTGGCCGGGGTGGCAGCCCGAGGCGACGAGCCGCCGACGGCACCGGCCTGCGCGGTCCACGCCGACGCACCGGCGGCCAGCACCGTCACCCCGAGCGCCGCCCCGACCAGCTTGCCGTACCAGCCTCGCCCGCCACCGTGCCGTGCCATGTCCGCCCCACTTTCCCGCAGTTCCTCGCCGATCCCGGCCAACTGGCAGGACGAGAATCGGCGGTCACGGGATGCGTCCGTTACTGATCACGGACAATTCCGGGGGCGTTCGCGGACAACTCGGCGAGCAGCGGCCGGCCGGACGGGTGGTCCCGATCCCGCCTCCCCACGGTGGTCCGTCAGAGTGACGCGCCCGGCTGCGGTGGCGATCCACGAACGGGATTTCCAGCGGCGGTTCAGGTCGACAGGGACGATCGCGGTCATCGTGACGAGGTCTTCGTAACCCTTCCACGGTTCGACAACTGCACGTCAACGGCGACACCGCACGTGAAGGAAGCCGGCTGACGTCACCCGCCCGTCAGAACGTAAGAGCCGAAGGAGGTCAGCCCGAAGGGCCGTCCCCCTCCGTTGGCGGTCAGCTGGTCAGGGACTGCCACCGAGCTTCCTGCGCCGGGTCGATGCTGCTGCGCCACACCAGAGTCCCGCCGATCAGGCCGGGCTTGTCCCTCGTGGCCAATGCCGGGGCTTCGAGTGTGTCGGCAGCCTCTTCCAGATAGGTGACCAACGTGTCCAGTACCTCCTCGGAGGCGTCGTTGTAGCGGGACCAGGAGCCCAGTGGGCTTGATCCGCTTTGACGGACATCCGAGATCAGGGGTTCAGCCCCGGGAGGATGTCCATCATGGAGAGCATGGGGAAGAAGAAGCCTCGCCCTCGTCGCTCGTTCACGCCGGAGTTCAAGGCGGAGATCGTCGAGCTGTGTCGACGCGGTGACCGCTCGGTCGGTCAGATCGCCAAGGACTTCGATCTGACCGAGACCGCGGTGCGTGACTGGGTGAAGCAGGCCGAGGTCGATGCGGGCGAGCGGGACGGCCTGACCAGCAGCGAACGTGAGGAACTGGCCGCACTGCGGCGGGAGAACCGCCGTCTGCGTGAGGACGTCGACATCCTCAAGCGGGCCACGGCTTTCTTCGCGAAGGAGACCCGGTGACGGTGCACCCGTTCATCGAGGCGGAGAAGCGTGCAGGTCACAGCGTCAAACGAGCGTGTGAGCTGCTGAAGGTCTCCAGGACCGCCTTCTATGCCCGCCGCGCTGCCAAGCCTGGTCCCCGCGCGGTCCGTGACGCCGAGCTGGCGGAACAGATCGCCGACGTCCACACGAGATCGCGGGGAACCTACGGCGCCCCGCGCGTCCATGCCGTGCTCAAGCGGGCAGGCGCCGGATGTGGCCGCCGACGTGTCGCGCGGCTGATGCGGGCTGCCGGCCTGCAGGGCCGACACCGCAGACGACGGCACCTGACGACGATCCCCGATCCACGAGTTGCCCTGCGGCCCGATCTCGTCGTCCGGGACTTCCAGCCCGACCCCGCCGGCCTGGATGCCCGCTGGTGCGGCGACATCACCTACATCGCCACGGAGGAGGGCTGGCTCTATCTGGCCACCGTCATCGACATCGCCTCCCGTCGCGTGGTCGGCTGGGCGACAGCCGACCACCTGCGGACCGATCTGGTCGCCGATGCCCTCACGGCCGCCTGCCGCAAGCGCCGTCCCACCCGGCCGGTGATCTTTCACTCGGATCGTGGCTGTCAGTACACGAGCCAGCAATTCGCCGCGCTGGCAGACCAGTTGGGGGTGCGTCTGTCGGTCGGCCGCACCGGACAATGCTGGGACAACGCACTCGCCGAGTCGTTCTTCGCCACCGTCAAGGGAGCTGCTCGACGCCGTCTCCTGGCCCAGCCGGGCCGCCGCCCGCACCGCGATCTTCGATTTCATCGAGGGCTGGTACAACTTGCACCGTCTGCACAGCAGCCTCGGCTATCGCAGTCCCGCCGAATACGAGACCGCACTCGCAGCCTGACCACCACACCGATGGTGTCCGTCAAAGCGGAACAAGCTCACAGGTAGCCACTATCGGCATCCAGATACAGGCCCGAGGTGCTGTCGGTCGGGCCCCGGGCGACAATCGGAATCCGTGTTGCCTTCCACACGGTGAACTGCTCCTCTTCGGGGCGGCCGACGTTGAGCGGGTCCTGGTGGGCCTGGGCGTCCATCTTGAGCCGATAGCAGGCGCTCACCTCGTCAAAGCGCATCAGAGCCATGTTGCGCGGAAGGCATCCCCAGCCGTTGGCGCCGTCGTCACCCGCCGTCAACATCCACAGCGCGCGCAGTTCGACGGGTATCGGGATGCCGAGATCCTCTTCCAGAGCGGCGATGGCGGCGGGGCTGGCGCCGGCGCGGAGCGCGGCGTAGGAGTCGGGTGCGTTGTGCTTGAGCCAGCCGATGATGCGCCGCCAGGCATCAGCGACCTCTCGTACGGTGATCGCGTCGGCCACGGGGTCGCCAGGCTCGTCCTTGTCTCGGCTCTGCTCCTGCTCCTGGTGAGCAACGTCCGTGGAGGCCTCGGTGGTCGGGACCGCCTTCAGGAACCGGATCTCGATCCGGTCCGGCTCACGGATGTAGCCGACGGACAGGTCGGGGCAGTCCTCGAACATGTCGCCGTCGACCGTCACGTTCAAGATGCCGGGCACATTCGAGGGCTGGCCCATGTCAGGGTCGTCGGCCAGCTGGCCGGCCAGCGCCTTCAGCGCGTAGGGAGCGTCCGCACCCAACTGCGTGGCGATGGTGCGTACGTCCGGCTGGATCTCGACCTTCACAGCCTGGAGCTCCTTGCTGGTTGGACGGAGGACGGTGCCCCTCACGCAGTAGGCCCCGGCGTTCGCCGGCGGGTGTGGTGCGGGCATCTTGTCCTGCGGGGTTGGTCACGCGGTCGCGGTGCACAGTCAGGGCTCAAGTCCCTGACAAACGCTCTGCCTTGGCGCAAATGATCAAGAAGTCGTCGACGCGTGAAACGGCCGGGCCCGGGACGCGGTCCGCGGACAGCCTGAGGACGGCTACTCGCGATGGCCCCTGCTTCGGGCGTGCCGCAGCTTGCGGGTGAAGCGGTGCATGTGGGGGTCGAGTAGCTCGTCCGACTCTTCGAGAACCTGCTCTTCGGTCAGCCACCGGATAGCGTCGAATTCGCTGCGGTCGTAGGAGGTGATGGTGTGGGCATCGGCGGTGAGGAGATACCTGAGCTTGTTCCGCTTTGACGGACACCATCGGTGTGGTGGTCAGGCTGCGAGTGCGGTCTCGTATTCGGCGGGACTGCGATAGCCGAGGCTGCTGTGCAGACGGTGCAAGTTGTACCAGCCCTCGATGAAATCGAAGATCGCGGTGCGGGCGGCGGCCCGGCTGGGCCAGGAGACGGCGTCGAGCAGCTCCCTTTTGACGGTGGCGAAGAACGACTCGGCGAGTGCGTTGTCCCAGCATTGTCCGGTGCGGCCGACCGACAGACGCACCCCCAACTGGTCTGCCAGCGCGGCGAATTGCTGGCTCGTGTACTGACAGCCACGATCCGAGTGAAAGATCACCGGCCGGGTGGGACGGCGCTTGCGGCAGGCGGCCGTGAGGGCATCGGCGACCAGATCGGTCCGCAGGTGGTCGGCTGTCGCCCAGCCGACCACGCGACGGGAGGCGATGTCGATGACGGTGGCCAGATAGAGCCAGCCCTCCTCCGTGGCGATGTAGGTGATGTCGCCGCACCAGCGGGCATCCAGGCCGGCGGGGTCGGGCTGGAAGTCCCGGACGACGAGATCGGGCCGCAGGGCAACTCGTGGATCGGGGATCGTCGTCAGGTGCCGTCGTCTGCGGTGTCGGCCCTGCAGGCCGGCAGCCCGCATCAGCCGCGCGACACGTCGGCGGCCACATCCGGCGCCTGCCCGCTTGAGCACGGCATGGACGCGCGGGGCGCCGTAGGTTCCCCGCGATCTCGTGTGGACGTCGGCGATCTGTTCCGCCAGCTCGGCGTCACGGACCGCGCGGGGACCAGGCTTGGCAGCGCGGCGGGCATAGAAGGCGGTCCTGGAGACCTTCAGCAGCTCACACGCTCGTTTGACGCTGTGACCTGCACGCTTCTCCGCCTCGATGAACGGGTGCACCGTCACCGGGTCTCCTTCGCGAAGAAAGCCGTGGCCCGCTTGAGGATGTCGACGTCCTCACGCAGACGGCGGTTCTCCCGCCGCAGTGCGGCCAGTTCCTCACGTTCGCTGCTGGTCAGGCCGTCCCGCTCGCCCGCATCGACCTCGGCCTGCTTCACCCAGTCACGCACCGCGGTCTCGGTCAGATCGAAGTCCTTGGCGATCTGACCGACCGAGCGGTCACCGCGTCGACACAGCTCGACGATCTCCGCCTTGAACTCCGGCGTGAACGAGCGACGAGGGCGAGGCTTCTTCTTCCCCATGCTCTCCATGATGGACATCCTCCCGGGGCTGAACCCCTGATCTCGGATGTCCGTCAAAGCGGATCAAGCCCAACCAGAGCGAGACGTCGGTGTGCGCGCGCTGCCCCCTGGTACGGGTGATCGTGAGGAAGAAGGGACGCTC
Source organism: Streptomyces sp. NBC_00289 (assembly GCF_041435115.1). NCBI lineage: Bacteria > Bacillati > Actinomycetota > Actinomycetes > Kitasatosporales > Streptomycetaceae > Streptomyces > Streptomyces sp. NBC_00289. The sequence goes on from NZ_CP108046.1 coordinate 9,538,043, forward strand.
GCCGGTGATCGGCGAGGCCACGGCCTCGATGCCCAGTTCCTCACGGCATTCCCGGACCACCGCCGCCCAGGGGCACTCATCCGGCTCGACGTGTCCTCCGGTCGGCAGCCACAGCCCCGCTTTGCGGTGCGCGACGAGCAGCAACTGCTCGCGCGTGTTGTCGAGTACGACGAAGTAGCTCACCAAGTGCATCGCCGGAACATCCGGCTTGTGTACCCGGTAGACCGGGGCTCCGCCGGCGATCCACTGCGTTGCGGTCTCCAGATGGGTGCGCTCCAGGTCGTCCGACGCTTCGATGGCCCCGACCAGCCCCAGAAGGTGGGCACGCGGCCGATCGTCAGGTGCTGTGAGTCCCCGGTCAGTTGTGATCATCTGCGCATCCTGACAGGCAGCACTGACAACCGTGCTTGGCAGCTACTGCCACCCCGGCACCTGGAGCTTCACGGCCTTTGTCATACTCATTTGCACCTGGTCGGAGGACATGAAGAGACGAAGGCCGGCCGCACGTCCGGCGCCTCGTCAGTCGAACTAACCGGTCGAGACCCGGTTCGGCGTCATGGCACCATGGGCGGCATGACGACGAACCGAAAGGTCCATGCCGCGTAGACGGCCACAGCACATCCGATCCGGTGTCTCCCGCCACCGCACACCAGATGCGACCTCAGCCATCGGCGGCGTGTCTTCGCGGGCACTGTCCGAGATCTTCCGTCTCGAGCACACCCGTAATTATCTGCAGCCGGGTGACGTCCACGCAGCCGTGCGCATGTGGAAGGACTACGTTCACCGTCCTGAGCGCGAGCTGTGGCGCGACTACGAGTGGGGCAACGTGCACTGGGACTGCTGCGGCAACCCACTCGAAGCCCGCGCTCTCCTCGACACCGTGATGCAGGCTGTTTCACCGCGAAGCTCTCGCGAACTCCGTCGAATCATCGGCCGTTTTGACGCCGTTTGGAACAGACCATCACCGCCGTACGACGTAGACGGAGGTTGAAGAACAAGCCCTCGTTGGCGCTTTCGAGCTCGAAGCCGCAGATCAGACCCCGGTCGATTCGCGCTCGCGGAGGTACGCCTCCAGCTCGGCGGCTCCGGTGAGCATTGTGCGCCCGCGGGCTGACAGCCGACCGTGCCAGTCGTGGAGGGCTGCCTCGAGCGGCTCCAGCCCGCCGGCCTTCCGCACCTGGGCAATGAGAGGGGCGATCTGTTCCAGCAGGTAGCCGCCCCGCCTGAGTTGGTGGGCCAGTCGGGCATCCCGCACGTCGGCCTCGTCGTAGACGCGGTAGCCGGTCTGCGGGTCGCGGCGTGGGCGCACGATCCCGGCACGCTCCCATTTGCGCAGCGTCGCGGGTCGGATTCCGAGCTTCCCTGCGAGCGGCCCGATGAATGTGCCGTTGGTTCCGGAGATCGCGGTCGGCCCGGGATCGGACGCTTCCGCGGACTGCAGGTCGCGTAGGGCAATTTCCACGGCTTCGAGAATCCGGCGGTCATCGAGTAGTTGGGCGTGGCTTTCGTCGATGAGGCGGAAGGCCGCATCAACCGCGTCCTCGTTCGCGGCCCGCATGATCGAGGTGGCCGTCTGGTGGCTGTGGCCGGGCACCAGGGCGAGGAACGCGCGCAGGGCTCCCACGTGCAGCGAGGTGTAGGTGCGGTATCCGTGGGGTGTGCGACCGGCGGCCGGAAGGATGCCGGCCTCCTCGTAGTTCCTGATCGCCTGCGTGGACAGACCGTGCCCGCGCGCCAGATCGACCGGCCTGAGCCGCTCACCGTTTTGAAGGTTCCGTCCCATAATCCTGCCGAAATCGCGGGAAAGTCTCAAGCGAAGGTTCAACGATAGCGTTGAAGGCATGGCTTTGGACATCAAGGACACCGCCCATGCCGTCGAGGCTGCCGCCGTCATGCGGCTGCTCCCGGCCCGGCCCCGGCTGCTCGCTCTGGGGGAGCCCACCCACGGTGAGGACGCTCTGCTCGGCCTGCGCAACGAGCTCTTCCGGCAGCTTGTCGAGCAGGAGGGCTACCGGACGATCGCCATCGAGAGCGACTGCGTGACGGGCCTGGTTGTCGACGACTACGTCACCAGGGGCACAGGCACCCTCGACGAGGTCATGGAGCAGGGGATCAGCCACGGCTGGGGCACCTTTCCGGCCAACCGCGAGCTCGTGCGCTGGATGCGTGCCTACAACGCCCGCGCCGACGACGACGGCTGCCCCCCGTCCGAGCGGCTGCGCTTCGCGGGTTTCGACGGGCCGTTGGAGATCACCCACGCCGCGAGCCCCCGGCAGGCCCTCACCGCCCTCCACGACTACCTCGCGGCCCGGGTGGACGCGGACCTGATGCCCTGCACCGCGAAGACGCTCGACGGACTGCTCGGCACCGACGAACGGTGGACCAATGCCGCCGCGATGATGGACCCGTCCCAGTCCGTGGGGCAGTCGGCCGAGGCCAGTCAACTGCGGGTGCTCGCCGACGATCTGGTGGCGCTGCTCGACGCGCAGGCGCCGCACCTGCTCGCGACCTCGCGAGACGACTGGGACCGGGCGCGCCTGTACGGGCGCACCGTCACCGGTCTGCTGCGCTACCACTACTGGATGGCCGACACCTCTTCGGCCCGCATGACGCGGCTGTGCGCGCTGCGGGATGTGATGATGGCCCACAACCTCCTCGCCCTCGCCGCTCGCGGTCCGGCACTCGTGCACGCCCACAACTCCCATCTCCAGCGGGAGAAGAGCAGGATGCAGATGTGGCAGGGGCCGGTGGAGTGGTGGAGCGCCGGCGCGCTGGTGAGCGCCCAACTCGGCGAAGGGTACGCCTTCGTGGCCACGGCGCTCGGCACGATCCGGCACCAGGGAGTGGACACGCCGCCGCCGGACACCGTCGAAGGTCTCCTGTACGCGCTCCCGGACGACCGGCGCCTCATCGACGCCTCCCGGCTGGCCACCGCCCTCGGCGACAGGCGGCCCGGTCCTCGGGTGTCGCCCTGGTTCGGCTACGCTCCGCTCGACCCGGCCCACCTGGCCGACAGCGACGGCATCGTGTTCGTCAAGGACGTCCCGCAGCGCTAACCCCGGACAAGGCACGGTCAAAGGTCTGTACGGCACAATCGCGGGGTCCGCGCGGCTGTAGACCTGCGAGGCAGCGGGTGTCATGATCGCGCTGCTGGGGGCGTGGGCCCGGCACAGAGGGGGAGAAACCGTGAAGCTGTACCTAGCCGTACCTCTTGGCCTGCTGGCGTTGCTCGTCGCGGCCTCTGGCGTTGCGGCGATCACCCGCGGCTGGGTGCTTCCCATGAGTCGGCGCCATGTTCGGGCCCCGTGGATCTACGGCTGGGGTCAACTGGTGATGGCCTTCGCGCTGTGCTGGCAGCTGATCTTCGGGTTGGTGATCAACGACCCCGGCGCTCAGGCGCCGGGAACGTTGATCGGCAGCGTGATTCTCCTGACCGGCATCGTCATCATGATGGTGGGCCAGCTCGCCGGTGGTAGCTGGAAGCGCGGCCGCACACCGTAGTCCTTGACCGAGCGATCACGTTCGGAGCCGGTTGACAGGGACTGCTGCCCATCAACAGACCATAAAGATCGGCCAGTTGGGACGGGACCCGTTTCGCCCGCCCGTACCGACGTCGTCGTCGCCCAGGAGCCGGACAACGTCGCTGAGCCGTGGCGGGCCGGAGGGGCGGCGACCCTCGGCCAGGCACTTCGTGACAGAGAGTCGGGGCGAGGCCGGCCGCTGAGCATCCACCTGGACCCACCACGGATCAGGCCCCGCGGCACCTCGAACTGCCGACCCCGTGACGAGATGCCGAGCTTGACGATTCACCGCCGACGACACTGACCCACCAGGCGCGGGGCGGCTCAGTCGTCGCGCTCGACACCGCGATCGGGTGCGCTCATGTCCCCCGTTTCGGGCGTGCCGTCGGCGAGTCCGTAGCGCAGGTACACGGTGCCCTTCGGACCGGCTACCGGCGGTTCGAGAAGTGCGACGTTCGTGGGCACCGCGCCACCGTCGAACACCTTCTTCCCGACGCCGAGCACGATCGGGTGCACCCAGAGGTCGAGACGGTCGAAGAGCTTCTCGCGCAGGAGGGTCTGCACCAGGTCCAGGCTCCCGACGACCTTCACGTGCTCGTGCCGGTCACGGATCTCCCGCACCGCGGCGGCCAGATCCGGGCCGAGCTGCGTGGATCCGGCCCACGGGAGGTCGGGTTTGCCGCGGGAGGCCACGTACTTCGGAACGCTGTTGAAGAGCGTGGCGATCTCGTTGTCATCGCCGCCCTCCTGATGCGGCCAGTAGCCGGCGAAGATGTCGTACGTCCGTCGGCCGAGCAGGAGCGCGTCCGTGTCCTCGTACGCGGCGAGGATCTGCGTGCCGGCGGCCTCGTCCAGCAGGGGCGCCTGCCAGCCGCCGAACGGGAACCCCTCCGGGTCCTCCTCGGGGCCGCCGGGCGCCTGCGCGACAAGGTCGAGGGTTGCGAACAGCTCGACGTGGATGAGGCCCATGCCGTACTCCCGGTGAGTTGGTTGTCTCGGTCGGGAGGTAGACCTGTGGGCACCGGGAGACTCATCGGTGCGACGGCACCGAGGTTCGCATTCGTCGGCCGCCTCGATCGGTGCATCGGTCACCGTCCTGTCCCGCGGTCAGCGTCCTTGCGACGCCTGACGGCAAGCTCGGCGGGTGTGTCGTGCGCTTTGACCCAGGCCGCCTGTCCAATCCTTGGAACAGCGGATGCCGGCCGATTTCTGAGTGGGCTCGGGCCTCGTTCGTGGCCGGTACGCAGTTCCGTCCGTCTCGGTGTGTCTCTCGCCATGGCAGGCGCCGACGCTGTTTGAATCGTCGTATGACCAAAGGTGACGACGCGGCTCTTTTCGGTAACCGGTTCCTGACCGTGCCCGCTCCCTCGGAGAGCTTTCCCGAAAAAGGGATGGCCGCGACGGACGCAATGAGGCTCGTCGATGTGGATCTCGCCATGGAGGGCGATCCACAGCGCAACCTCGCCACGTTTGTCACCACGTGGATGGAGCCGGAGGCGCAGCGGCTGATCGCAGAGAACCTCCACCGCAATTTCATCGACCATGCGGAGTACCCGATTTCCGCGGAGATCGAGCAGCGTTGCGTGCGCATGCTCGCCGACCTCTTCCACGCGCCGGGCAGGACGACCGGATGCCGGACTCAGGGCTCCTCCGAGGCGATCATGCTCGGCGCGCTGTCGCTGAAGTGGAAGTGGCGCGAGCGCCGCCAGGCGGCCGGCCTGTCGATCGACCGGCCCAACTTGGTTTTCGGCGGGGACGTCCACGTCGTGTGGGAGAAGTTCTGCCGCTATTTCGACGTCGAGCCGCGGATCGTGCCGCTTGCCGAGGGCAAGTACACGATCGGCCCGGAGGACGTGCAGCCCCACCTCGACGAGAACACGATCGGCGTCGTCGCCGTCCTCGGCACCACGTTCACCGGTCACATGGACGATGTCGTGGGGATCGACAAACTCCTGAGGGACGTCCGCAAAGAGCGGGACCTCGACATCCCGATCCACGTCGACGGCGCCAGCGGCGCATTCGTGTGGCCCTTCCTCTACCCGAACTCGAAATGGGACTTCCGGCTCGAGCAGGTCCGCTCGATCAACGTCTCGGGACACAAGTACGGCCTGGTCTACCCCGGCATCGGATGGCTGGTCTTCCGCGAGGAGTCCGACCTGGCCAAGGACCTCGTGTTCTACGAGAACTACCTGGGCAAGACCGACGCGACGTTCACGCTGAACTTCTCCACCGGCGCGTCGATGGTGCTCGCGCAGTACTACAACTTCGTACGGCTCGGTCGGCAGGGCTACACCTACGTCATGAAGATCATGCAGGAGAACGCCCGCGCGTTGGCGGACAACCTGACGAGCAGCGGCCGCTTCGAAGTGATCGGGAGCGACCTCGAGCAGCTGCCGCTGGTCGCTTTCCGTCTCGCCGGCAAACACACCTACGACGAGTCCGACATTGCCTGGCAGCTGTCCGCCGAGCGGGGCTGGATGGTGCCGGCCTATACGCTCCCGCCCAACGCGGAGCGGGTGAAGATCCTGCGCGCTCTGGTCAAGGAGACCCTGAGCCGCGAGCAGATCGATCGCCTGAGCCAGGACATCGCCGACGCGTGTCGCACGTTGGACGACAAGGGTGCGGCGCACGGGGTCGAGCGAGCCCAGGTCAAGCGCGGCACCGGCTACTGACGCGCTGGTACGCAGCCGCGTTGTGACGGCCACGGTGGCGGGTCGCCGGCGGAGCGCGTCGTGGGTTCCGGGTGTGCGGCGGCGGTGAGTATGGCCGTGTGCCCGCCCGGTGACTGGCCGACCAGGACCGGCTGTCGCACATTCAGTTGGTCGACAGCCGTGATGAGTCACGCTTGGTGACCTTCGTGCGCAGCCGCACGGTCGTGCAGGTCGACGCATCGGGGTCGGCGGTCAGCAGGCGGATCCAGTGCTGGGCGAGGAAGCCGAGCAACACCAGCGGCGCGCGCCAGCCGATTCTCCAGACTTCCGGCAAAGGTGTGCAACCTTCCGGCCAACCTGTGTGTCTCCCCTAATGCCGGACATTCACGCACTTGGGGGACAGGATGATAAGAAGCAGGACAGTCTGGGTGACCGCGGCGCTCGTGACCGCCACGCTGGGCGCGACCGCGGTGCCGACCGTGGCCGCCCCGGCCGCCGCTCCGCGGGCGGCGGCCGCGTGCCCGACAGGTTGGGGCAGCCTCGGCAAGACGAACTCGGCCAGCACGCCAGGGGACTACGTCACAAACGCAAGGACCGGCCGCCACGACTGCTACGACCGGTTCGTCGTCGACGTTCCGGGTGCGTCCGCCGTCCAGCTCGGGTACAGCGTGCGCTACGTCGCCCAGCTGATCCAGGACCCGACCGGCCATCCCATCCCGGTCAGCGGCGGCGCCATCCTGGAGGTGATCGTGCGGGCGCCCGCCTACGACATCGACTCGGGCACTGCCACGTACCCCGGCCGGGTGGGGGAGCGTCTGCCGGGCGTGAACCTCACCGGGTACCGCACCTTCCGGGACGCCAAGTTCGGCGGCACCTTCGAGGGCCAGTCGCAGTTCGGACTCGGTGTGCGCGCCCGGCTGCCCTTCCGGGTGCTCCAGCAGGACGGGCACCTCGTGGTGGACGTGGCCCACACCTGGTGAGCCACCGTCGCTGACCGGCGCCGCTGCGTCTGAGAGGTGAGCTTGACCAGCAGCACGCCAGGCGTACGCGGCAGGTCACCGCTGCTCGTTCCCGTCCCGGCCGCCGCACGGGTGGCCCGGGACAGGAGCAGCGCTTCCGCACGGACCTCGGCCCGCCGCCGCGTCGCCCGCGACCGGCCCCTGTAACGGCTCAGCCTTACTGGGACCCATGTCCCGAACACCGACATGCGGTCACCAAGGCACCTCCCCTGCGTCGTCGAAGAAGCCGCCGGTCGGTCCGTCGTCGGGCAGGGTCGCGAGTCGGATCGCGATCGCCGCGCCCTGTTGCGGGGTGCGGACGCCGCGAAAACCGTTGAGATCGGTGGCGCAGAAGCCGGGGCAGGCGGCGTTGATCAGGATGTTCGTGTCACGCAGCTCCTTGGCGTACTGGACGGTGACGGCGTTGAGATACGTCTTCGACGGGGAGTACGCGACGGCGATCGGACCTGTTTCGGCGCCGGGGGTGGTCTGCAGGGTGAGTGAGCCGACGCTGCTGGACATGTTCACGATTCGCGGCGACGACGAGCGGCGCAGCAACGGCAGCATCGCGTTGGTGACGCGGATGACACCGATCACATTGGTCTCCAGGGCCGCCCGCACCGTCGCGATGTTGACCGTGGTAGGCATCTGAGGCGCGCTGCCGGTTATCCCGGCGTTGTTGACGAGCACGTCGAGGCGTCCGGCGCGGTCCTCGATCAGCCCGGCGGCGGCGGTCACGCTCGCGCCGTCGGTCACGTCGAGCGGTACGCCGAACGCGTCGACGCCGGCCGCCCGCAGCTTCGCCACGGCGACCTCGCGGCGCTCGTCATCCCGGGCGCCGACACCGACCCTCCAGCCGAGGTCGCCCAGACCGGCCGCGATCTCATACCCGATACCTTTGTTCGCGCCGGTCACCAGCGCGATCGTCTGTTCGCTCATACGGCCAATCCTGTCCGCGCCCAACGGGAGCGGGCCAACACCGATTGGGTGGGCGGCGATACCGCACGGGTATTGATCCCAGTGGGGGCCGGTAGCATTGCACCGTGGAGACACGGGAGTTGCGGTACTTCGTCGCCGTCGCCGAGGAGCTGCACTTCGGGAAGGCCGCGCAGCGGCTCGGGATGGCGCAGCCCCCGCTGTCGCGCGCGATTCACCAGCTCGAACGGCGCCTTGGGGCAACGCTGTTGGAACGCACCAGCCGCACGGTCACCCTGACCGAGGCCGGGTCGGTGCTTCTGCGGGAGGCGAGGGCGGCGCTGGATGCCGTCGAGGCCGCCGAGCGTCGCACCCGCCGCGCCGCCCTCGCCGAGACCGGCCACGCCGGCGTGGTCCTTGCCACGAAGGCCGGCGCGTCCAGCGAACTGCTGGCGAAACTGCTCGACGCCTACGCCGCCGAACCCGATGCGGTCGCCGTCGATCTGCTCCTGTGCGGGATAGGCGAGCAGGAACGAGTGCTGCGCGAGGGCCGGGCCGACGTGGCTCTGCTGCACCTGCCGTTCGACGCCACGGCCGGCTTCGACATCGAGGAACTCCACACCGAGGGACAGGTCGTGGTGCTGCCGGCCGGGCATCCCCTGAGCGACCGGACCCATGTGCGGATGTCCGATGTCACCGAGCTGTCCGGCCTGCCGATGCCGCGCTGGCCCGGCCGGGACGGTGCGTATCCGGACGGCCCCGGTCCGCAGGCTCGGGACCATACGCAGTTGCTCCAGCTGATCGCGCTCGGCCGGGCTTGCTGGATCGCGCCGGAGTCCTGCCGAGCCCAACTGCGCGACGATCTCGTCGCCGTGCCGGTGTTGAACGCGCCGACCGTCACGACGGTCATCGCGTGGCCGCCCCACAGCCGGTCGCGAGCCGTCGCGGGGCTCGTCCGGGCCGCCACACGTCTCTGAAGCTCCTGACTGATCATGGGCGGGTCTTCATGACGCGCAGTGAGAGCGTCTCCTCGAAAACTCGGCGGAGCTTGCCCAGGCTCTAGCTGTTCAGGCCGCCACGGCGCCGGGGCCGTGGCGATCCCCGCACTGCTCACCTCCCAGTCTCCGCGCAGCAATTGCTTCTGGCTCCCGGCCGCGAGAGGGCCGCCCTGCCGTACGGTCCCGACCCTGCCCGATAAGGAAAACGCTTGCGTTTCGATCGGGATCGCCGTAGCGTGCGTGTACGAAACCGTTTCGTATCGAATGGAGCTCGGATCACGCCAAGCGGCAGCAGCACGCAGGCCTCGCGATGACGGACTCCTCGGTGCTCCTGGCCGTCGCCCTCTCGCTTGTCTCAGCGATCTGCTACGCCGCGGCCGCCGTGGTCCAGGAGCGCACTGCCGCAGGTACGGCGGATCTGCGCGGCGCGCTCGCCCGCGGCTCCTGGTGGTGGTCCGTCGTCCTCAACGGCACCGGTGCGCTGTTGCACGTGGTCGCCCTGCGGTACGGGCCGCTGACCCTGGTGCAGCCGCTCGGTGCGCTGAGTCTCGTGGTGGCAGTACCCCTGGGGTCGCTGGCCGCCCGCCGTCGCACCTCGGGCACACAGTGGCGCGGCATGGCCCTCACCCTCGCCGGGCTGGTCACCCTGCTCACCGTCACCGCCTCGGGTGGCACGCCGGACGACTCCCTGCGGACCAGCGAGGTTCTCGTGGTCGCGGTCGCCGCCGTCGGCGTCATCGCGGTGCTCGTCTCCCACGCCTCGGGCCGGACCGCCCGGGCAGGCCTCGCGTTCGCGGCCGCCTCCGGCATCGCCTCGGGGGCCGGTTCCACGCTGGCCCAGAAGGTCGCGGTCGGGGCGACGCTGTCCTGGAGCATGGCGCTGGTGGTGGTCCTGACCGCCGGGTTCGCCGTGGCCGGGGTGCTGCTCTCCCAGCAGGCCTACCGCAGTGGCCTGGGCGGCCCGCTCGCGCTGCTCACCCTCGTCAACCCCGTCGCCGCTTCCGCCGTCGGCATCCTCCTGCTCGGTGAGGGATTCCAGTACGGCGGGACCGGCATCCTGCTCGCCCTCGCCGGTGCCGCAGCGGCCGGCCGCGGTGTGATCCTGTTGAGTCGCCCTCAGCCCGGCCAGGAACGACTTCCGGCCCACCCCGAGGGCGGAGTCGACCGGCCGCGCGCGGGCCACCGGACAGGAGGGACCACCGCGCCGATCCTGCGGCCGGCCCGCCTGGTGCGTTCCGCGCTGCCGTCCGCCGGACGGCTGGGCGCGGTCCCCGCCGACATCACCGGCATGAGCCGGGCACTGTGAGACGAGACGGAGAACGCGACCGTGACCATGATGCAGAGCGCACCTCGGACCGTACCGCAGACCCCACTTCGGACTTCCCGCCGAAACTCCCCTTCTACGACCGTGCGCGCGGCGGGACTGGTGGACGTGCCCGCCGTGGTGCGCCTGTTCGCCCCGCCCTCGCCCTCAGCTCAGTGCACCGGATCACTCCTGGACGGCTACCCGGGGGACTGGGAGCGGGCTCAGCGCGCGATGCGGCTGCTGTTGGCCCACTACGCGCTTGAAGAGGGGCACGTGTGGGTGGCCGAGCGTGCGGACGGCCGCCTTCTCGCGGCGGGTATCTGGCTGCCGCCGGACTCCGAGACCGAGCCCCCCGACACACGCTTCAGCAGCCTTCTCGCCCGCGAGCTCGCCACCGGCCCGCAGGACCACCCGGTCCTGCCGCCGAAGCCGAAGGGGGCGGGGCCCGACGGACTGCACTGGAAGGTGGTCATCGCCGGCACACTGGACGACACCAGCGCCTGGGACCACATCGTGGCCGCCGACCTGCTCGCCCCGGGGCTGCGCGCCGTCGACGAGCAGGCCGCCCCCGCCGTCGCGATCACGATCTCCGCCCGCCACACGGACCAACTACGGCCTCTCGGGTTTCGTCGGCCGTATGAAGTCCGCCTCAAGCCGGGCGCGAGTGTATGGCTGACGACGCGTCCTCGTCGGAGTCCTCTCGTGGATACCCCCGGCAGTCGTGCGCTCCCGTCGCCGGAGAAACCGCGTACGCGCCTCCTTTGAGCCGTAGGATCGGTGATCTCAGGGGAGGTGGTGATGGGCAGGCAACGCCCTGGCGCGCCGACGCTGGAGGAGGTGGCCGCCCACGCCGGGGTGGGACGGGGCACGGTCTCCCGGGTCGTCAACAACGCGGCCGGCGTGAAGGAGTCGACGCGCCGAGCCGTGCAGCGAGCCATCGAGGAACTGGGGTATGTGCCCAATCTCGCCGCGCGGTCCCTGGCCGGCCGGCGGGCCGATGCCGTCGCACTCGTTCTGGCGGAGCCGGACTGGAGACAGTTCGCGGAGCCGTTCTTCTCCGAGATCGTCCGCTCGCTCGGGGACGCGCTGGCTGACACCGGGATGCAACTGCTGCTGACCCTGGTCCGTTCGGACGCCGAGCGGCAGCGCTTCCTCGAGTACGCGCGCGGCGGACGGGTCGACGGAGCACTTCTGGTGTCCGTGCACGCCGGCGACCCGCTGCCGGACATGCTCGCCGAGGCCCGGCTGCCGACCGTGCTGCTCGGACGCCGTTCGGGCGACGAACACATCAGCTACGTCGACGCGGACAACGTCGGCGGCGCCCGCAACGCCGTCTCCCACCTGCTGAAACGGGGCAGCACAGCGATCGCCACCATCACCGGGCCACTCGACATGCACGTTGCCCGCTCACGGCTGCGCGGCTACCAGGAGGCCCTGGCCGCGGCCGGCCTGGAGGCCGATCCGTCCTGGGTCGCCGAGAGCGACTTCACGCAGGAGAGCGGCCGACGCGCCATGGCCGAACTCATCCGACGGCACCCGGAGATCGACGGCGTCCTCGCCGCGTCCGACACCACCGCGGTGGGGGCTCTGGAGGCGCTGCGCGCGGCGGGGCGGAGGGTGCCCGACGATGTCGCCGTGATCGGATTCGACGACTTTCCGCTGGCCGAGCAGACCGAGCCGCGACTGACCACGGTTCGTCAGCCGCTGGAGGAGATCGGGCGAGCCATGGTCCGGCTGCTCCTTGAAGAGATGCAGGAGCCCGCCATGGCCTGGCGGCACGTCATCCTCCGCACGGATCTGGTGGTGCGGGAGTCCGCCTGAGCCTCGGCGGTCGGCACGGTGTCCCGGGAGCGCTCCCAAAAAGGTGCGACAGATGCAGCGCGCACGGCGCCGGACTGGGCATCAAAAAAGGTTCGACGGGTTCATGTCCACGGTCTTGTCAGGGGCATGCGGCTTCTCTAGAGTCCCCGCCGAAACCGAGGGAATGGGAGCGCTCCCAAAACTGTCCGAGGGGAGTGCTCCCGCGACAACTCCCCCACCCCTTCGGAAAGGACCCGCATGCGACCGTCACGGCACCATGCCCGCAGGGCCCGTAGCCTGTTCGCCGCCCTGCTCACCACGCTCGTCTCGCTGGCCGCGCTGCTGACCACCGCCCCGGCGGCGCAGGCCGACACCATCATCTGCGAACAGTTCGGATCGACGACGATCCAGGGCCGCTACGTCGTCCAGAACAACCGCTGGGGAACCAACGATCCCCAGTGCGTCACCGCCACCGACTCCGGATTCCGCATCACCCAGGCCGACGGCTCGGTGCCCACGAACGGAGCCCCGAAGTCCTACCCGTCGCTCTACAACGGCTGCCACTACACCAACTGTTCCCCCGGCACGAACCTTCCCGCCCGGCTCAGTACTATCGCCGGCGCGCCCACCAGCATCTCCTACAGCTACGTGAACAACGCGGTGTACGACGCCGCATACGACATCTGGCTCGACCCCACACCCCGCACGGACGGCGTCAACCGCACCGAGATCATGATCTGGTTCAACAAGGTCGGATCCGTCCAGCCCGTGGGCTCCCAGGTCGGAACGGCCACCGTGGCCGGCCGCCAGTGGCAGGTGTGGTCCGGCAACAACGGATCCAACGACGTGCTGTCCTTCGTCGCCCCTTCGGCGATGACCAGCTGGACGTTCGACGTCATGGACTTCGCCCGCCAGGCCGTCTCCCGCGGACTGGCCCAGAACACCTGGTACCTCACCAGCGTCCAGGCCGGTTTCGAGCCCTGGCAGGCCGGCGCCGGTCTCGCGGTGACCTCCTTCTCCTCCACCGTCGACACCGGCGGCGGCAACCCCGGCGATCCCGGGACCCCCGGTGGCTCCACGGCTTGCAAGGTGACCTACGCGACGAACGTCTGGCAGGGCGGCTTCACCGCCGACGTCACCGTCACCAACACCGGCTCCACCCCGCTCAACGGCTGGAGCCTGGCGTTCACCCTGCCCGTCGGCCAGCAGATCACCGGCAGCTGGAACGCGGGTCTCTCCGCGTCGTCGGGAACGCTCACGGCGCGCAACGTCGCCCACAACGCACAGGTCGCGCCCGGCGGCCAGACGTCCTTCGGCTTCCAGGGCGCCTACGCCGGCACGTTCGCCAAGCCTTCAGGCTTCAGCCTGAACGGCACCGCCTGCACCACCGCCTGACACCCTCCACCCCCCTCCGGGGCCCGCCCGCCCTTCCGGCGGCCAAAGGCGGGCCCCGGTCCAGGTGCTGAGCCGGCGGGTCGGGCCGGGGGGCGAGCGTCGTGAACGGCGTGCACAGAGGGCGATGCTGCGGGCTCTGGGCGCCAGGCGCGTTCAACTCCGGTGCAAGCCGTCGCCGTCCCCTCGGGCGCCTTCCGTCCGGCCGTCCGTGATCGGTGCCGCCTTCTTGGCGTCGGGCTCGTGGATGTCGGCGTTCGTGGTGGGTGGTGCTGTGTGGCGGTGGGCGGTGTTGAAGCGTCGTTGGTAGGCGGCGGGGCTGATGGACAGCTCCCGGGTGAAGACTCTGCGCATGCTCTCGTAGCTGGGAAAGCCGGCGAGGTGGGCTGTACGGGTTGCGGTGTGGCCTTGGTCGAGGAGGGCTTTGGCGATGTCGAAGCGGATGGATTCGACGTAGCGGGCGGGCGTGGTGGACAACTCGTCACGAAACAGCCGGGTCAGGTGACGGGGGCTCAGGTGCAGATGGCCGGCGAGTTCGCCCAGCGAGTGGTTTCCCGCGGGATCGGCCGTGACTCGGTCGACGACTCGGCGCAGGGCGGGGGAGCGTGGGGGCGGGCCCTGGAGAGGGGCGGAGAACTGTGACTGTCCGCCGGCGCGTTGCAGGTAGACGACGAGGGCGCGGGCGACGTCGCGGCTCAGGTCGGGGCCGTGGTCGTCCTCGATGAGGGCGAGGGCCAGGTCGATGCCGGCGGTCACGCCCGCCGAGGTGTAGAGGCTGCCGTCGCGCACATAGATGGCGTCGGGTTCGACACGGGTGGTGGGGTGCCGGGCGGCGAGTTCGTGAGTGATCTTCCAGTGGGTGGTGGCGCGCTTGCCGTCCAGCAGGCCGATGGCGCCAAGGACGAAGGCTCCGGAACAGATCGACGCGACGCGCCGGGAGCGCGGTGCGAGGTCTCGGACTGCTTCGAGCACATCGGGGGTGACGGCGGTTCTGGGGTAGATGTCGCCGCCGGGCATGAGGAAGGTGTCGGGGTCGGGCTGGGTGGCGGGTGGTCCGTCCACGGCGAGGCGAATGCCGGTCGAGGAAGTGACGTCCGCGCCCGTAGAGGACAACAGAGTGATCTGGTAGTCAGCCCCGAGACGGTTGGCTTCGGCGAACGCGTCGGCCGGACCCGCGACGTCGAGGAGTTTGACCCCGTCGTAGACGAGTATGGCAACGCGGTGTGCTTGGGGTCTCACTCTGTGGGTTCCTCAGGTGTCTCGATTTCAGGGGTTCGTGGCCGGACCAGGGCGGCGCGAGCAACCGTTGGACGGGCATCGTGGTTGACGGACGCACGGTCTGCTCCGTGCACAGCACAATCGAGGGCGCACACATCATGTCCGACATCATCGCCGGGGTGGAAATTCCCCGGACCGCAGCAGTGACGGAGGCCACCGACGTCCTCCGCGAAATGACCGGTCCGCTTCTCTTTCATCATTCGCGGCGGGTATTTCTCTTCGGTTCCCTGCATGCCCGGCACCTCGGTCTCGAGCCCGATCCGGAGCTGCTCTACATCGCGGCCATGTTTCACGACACGGGCCTCGTGACCCCGTTCTCCGGAACGGAGCAACGCTTCGAGATCGACGGCGCCGATCATGCGCGCGGATTCCTGCTCGGCCGCGGGTTTTCCCAGAGCGCCGCCGACCTGGTCTGGGCAGCGGTTGCGCTGCACACGACACCCGGGATCCCGGGCCGGATGGGCCCGGAGACGGCTGCCACGCACTACGGCGTTCTCACCGACGCCGTCGGCTGGGGTCTCGACGGGATGGACGGTGACGCGGTGGAAGAGATCACCGTCACTCATCCGCGCGGGGAATTCAAGAAGGAATTCCTGGAGGCCTTTGTCGAGGGACTGAAGAATCGCCCGGACACCACCTACGGGACCGTCAATTCGGATGTGCTGGAACACTTCGTTCCTTCTTTCCGGCGCACGAGTATGGTCGAGCGCATCACCGGTGCGCCCTGGCCGAGCTGATCATCTCGCGGACGCCGGGGAATGCCGCCCGGTGCTTCCGGGCGTCGCAGAGGACGGCCATGAGTGCTCTGGCCGCAGCTCTGACGGGCTTCTCGCCATGCGGCCCGGCCAGGCACCGACACGCGCGCCGGAGCCACTGACGATGTGGCGGCCGATGCTGCTGGGTGACACCGACAGAAGGCGGCCACACGACGGCAAAGACCCACTGACGTGATCACCGACCCGACGCCCGTCAAAAACCAGGAGAGAGGCACCATCGATGCAAGCCATCACCGCCCAGGACGGCGACGCCGGCGCCGCCGGGCTGACGCTCACCGACCTGCCCTACCCCCACGCCGCCGAGAACGACGTCATCGTGCGGGTGCACGCCGCCGGATTCACCCGCGGGGAACTCGACTGGCCCGCGACATGGACGGACCGCGCCGGCCGCGACCGCACCCCGAGTGTGCCCGGGCACGAAGTCTCAGGCGTCGTCGCACAACTCGGCTACGGCACCACCGGCCTCACCGTCGGCCAGCGGGTCTTCGGACCGACCGACTGGGCCCGCAACGGCTCACTGGCCGAATACGTCGCCGTGGAGGCCCGCAACCTCGCCCCGCTGCCCGCGGACATCGACCACACGTCGGCGGCCGCGCTGCCCATCTCCGGACTCACCGCCTGGCAGGGCCTGTTCGACCACGCACGGATCACCACCGGCCAGAGCATCCTGATCCACGGCGCCGCCGGCAGCGTCGGCTCGATCGCGGTGCAACTCGCACGGGAAGCGGGAGCCCATGTGACCGGCACCGGCCGTGCGATCGACCGGAACACGGTGCTGGCCCTGGGCGCACACGCCTTCCTCGACCTCGCAACCGACCCATGGCAGCAGGCGGAGCAGGTCGATGTCGTCTTCGACGTGATCGGCGGTGACATCCTCGATCAGTCGGCCGCGCTCGTCCGCGCCGGCGGCACCCTCGTCACCATCGCCGCCCCGCCCACCGTCCACCCCGAGCAGGGCCGAGCCCTCTTCTTCGTCGTCGAACCCGACCGCGCCCGCCTCGCGGACCTCGCCGAGCGGCTCAGAGACGGACGGCTCGACGTGCGCATCGGTGCCGTGCGACCGCTGTCCGAGGCAGCGATCGCCTTTGCCCCCGAACGACGCATTGCCGGCAGGACGATCATCCGGGTCGCCGAGGAGTGAAGGGAGAAGCTGTCGCGAAGGCAGGCGACGGTGCGCCGCCGGCTCGCGGCCGCTCGCTCACTCGGTTCGGCCGTCTTCCAGGGCTGTTGCCGGGCGGGTGGGGTACGAATCCGGGCACTACGTCACGCCTACTAATCCTGCATGAAGGCGATCGATACCTGACCCTTCTTGAGCGGTGGCAAACGAGGTTCCGCCCAGTTTCTGTGAATTGCCGCTCTCCGCGTCGGCGTACTGCTAAAACGTGGCAATACGCATGCAGGGGGTTCGATGATCGCAGAGATCGCAGCTGTGGCCGTGAGTGCTGTATCGGTCATGGTGCAGCGAGCGCAGATGCGCAAAACGCCACCGCCACCGTTCGACTTTCGGGAGGCATTGAGCCAGCTGCATGATCAATTGCTTGAGTGGAATCGGCACGCTTGTGCTACAAATCGAGCTGTACGTTCATGGGTTGGGGCCGGAATGCCCGTCCAGGGGGAGACGGCGGACTATGTTGTCTCCTGCTCGGTATCTCAAGCCAGTGGTGCCGAACATGTATGGGCCCGCCTGCAACCGCAACCAGCGCGTCTTCCAATGGGTCGGCTCCGGCCTCCCCATCCCGAACTGCGGAAATTCCTCCAGTTTTTGGACATCTATGCTCCACAGCTCACGGTCCAGTTTTTCGTGGCTGCTGACCGACGGCAGGAGGAGCTGGATGATCTTACGGCGACGTTCAGGACGCTGCGTCGATTGCGTTCCCACTGTACGGGGATCGAATCGATTAACCGGTACCTGAACCAGCTTGATGCGTCTCAGAGGGAAATCGAGAACGCCGCACGGGATCTCGCTGCCTACATTCGGCAGGAATTCCCGCTCAATTCCGCGAACTGAGTATCCGTCACCCCGATGACGCGCAGGGAACGTCGCGTTCGCCGGGAAACGTCCATGGCGGGCCATAGCCATGGTCAGGCAGTACGCAGCACGGTATCGGTGGGTGAGACCAGGCGGAGCCAGCCGACCCTCTCGCTGCACGATGCGGGGCGGGTGCGTCGTTCACGGCCAGGGTCTGGCGAGCGGAGCTGGCGCGTCCCGGGGTCGAAGGGGGAGTGAGGGTCGGCGGCGGAGGTGCTGTTCAGCGCGCGAGGGCTGAGGCCGTGGCGTCCGCGCTCCGGCTTTGTTCCCGACTTCGGTACAGGAAAGAGCGGAGGGCGGTTGCCCTCGGCGGCTACTCGCGCTGCCCCGCTGTGTACCCCGGGTGCGCTTGAAGCGCCGTTTGTCGGCCGTCTACGGTTGCGCTGTGGTGCATCCGGCGAGGGGTACGCCGCCGATACAGAGGGGACCGTCTGCTGTGCGTGTGCGCGAGGGACAAGAGAAGGCGGAAGCCGCCCGACACCTGATCCGGCCGCCCGAAGACAGCGCGCGCGAGCACCGGTTGGCTCCTGGCCAGGGCCCGATGACGCCGGCCCAGGCGATTGCCGTCCAGCGTACGGCGGGCAACGCGGCGGTCAGCCGGATGGTCGGGGAGAGCAGAGGGGCCGAGCCGAAGATCCCCTGGGCGGCGCCGGGGACGCGCTCGAAGCGGACCCAGGACGAGTCCGGCGTCGAACGGGGCGACAGCCCGCCGCACCAACAGCAGCGCACCGAGAAGGATCAGGAGGCGACCAGGACCACGCGTAGCGGAAGGGCCGGGGCGTCGGTCAAGGGCAAGGAGAAGGCGGAAGCGCCGGAGGAGATCGGCAATCCGACCCTCCAGTTCACCTCCCACTACGACGGTCCCGACAAGCAGTCGCTCGCCGGAAACCAGGAGATCGGCTTCGCGCAGGTGGCGACGCTGCGGCGGGCCAACGGGATGACGACTCCGGCGGGGGACGCGTACGACTTCTGGCAGGAAGTCACCGACGAGAACCGTCAGATCGCGCCGGACGCGGTGAACTACCGTCCCAAGAAGTCCAAGCGCCCGTGGGCCGTGGACGGTCCCTTCCGTCCGCCCTACAACACGGACGACGGAAACATCGTCAGTGCGGCCGATCACATCTCCTTCGACGACAGCCCGGGATTCTCGGGCAACATGAGGATGACCAACGGCTATTGGCTTTCCTCCTATGAGGTCAGGTTCCGCTGGAAGGTCCGCCGCAAGCAGGGCGGCCGGTTCACCAAGGCGGAACCGTTCTGGACCAGCGACGAAATGGTCCACCGGGTGGAGTCGGCGTTCGACCCGCAGAACCCTGAGGCGCCCGCGCCGATCACTGCCACCGCGGCGGGCAACCGCACGTGGAACGTAGACCTGCCCAACTGAGACGGGCCGGCCCGCACGGCGGAAGGGGCGCCCGCGATCCGTCGCGCCCCGGCGGTATCCCCTGGATGAATTCCAAGGGATGCCTGCGGAGGGTGTGGGGTGGGCGGCGGCCAAAGCCACCGCGAGACGGTCAGGCGGCGGGCTGCCGGCCCTGGTTGTCGAGGTGGCAGCGGGCGGTCAGGCGTCAGGGTCGACTTCGGGGTGCGTGAACCGCACGGGCTTGCCCAGCGACCGGGCGTAGGCGATTTCAACTCGGGTGCTGTCTCCGATGTAGTCGCCGACTACGAGCACCTCATCAGCGAGCCGGATCTTCGCCCGGTGCAGATCGTCGAGTCGAACCTTCAGCGCCTCGGCCTCGACAGGATCGGACCAAAGTTCGTGCGGCGACTTCATGTCACAGCCCGGTTTGACGACAATCTTTCCGGCTTTGGTCTCCCGCAGATCAGCCTCGGTCATCTCGGTCATGAAGCGGGTCGAGCCACAGATCACGACGATACGCGGGAGGCTCAGCAGCTTCTTCGCGTCGGCGAGCTTCTCCTCGGGGGTGAGCAGTTGCGGGTATGACACTGGTTCCTCCTGGTGGTGTGGTCCAAGGGGTGCCTGCGGTTGGCGGGAGTTACTCGTCGTGCAGTTCAGCGCGGACGCGGCGTGAGGGCTGGAACGTGTAGAGGTCGAGGACGTCAGGCGGGTCGGCCAGGCCGGGGCCGCCGTCGCCGACCCAGGCGGTTATGTCGGCCGCGGCGTCGGGATCGTTGACCTGGCCGAGCCACACGGGGCGTCCGCCGGCCTTACGTCCTTCGGCGGAGGGTTGGATGACGATGACGTTGGCGCGCTCGCACGCGTCGAGGCAGTCGGTGCGCCGGACCATCGCGACTCCGGCCAGGGCGGTGCGAAGGTCGGTGAGCTGGCCTTCGTGGTCGAGCCGGGGAACTTTGGCGGCTGTGCCGCAGCAGCACCCTCGGCAGACGGTGACGGTACAGCGGGCGACGGCGGAACCTGCCGTTCCTGTCGCAGCGGGCGTGCGGCTGCGGCGGGCGCGCTTGCTCACGCGATGTCCTTCCCGAGAGCGTTGGTCCAGGCGTGTTCGCCCAGTAGGTGGGGGCCGTTGAGGCCGACGACGAGGGCAGGGCCTCGGTGGCCGGCCAAGCCTAGGGGCAGCGGGGGCGTGCCGATGAGGTCCCGGGCCACCAGCGCGGTGGCGAAGGCTCCGCCGACGAACAGGCTCTGCGCGGCGAGGTGGCGGGCCTTGGGGGAGCGGGCCATGACGGCGTGACGAGTGGCGAGTTCGCCGCGCACCACGACGGCGCCGGCCGTTTCCGGGGTGAGATCGGATCCGGCTTTCGCCTTGGTGTACCGCGGCGCGGACGGCCTGCGATCGACTCTCCACCACTGCCTGGATCGCGGCGTCACGCGGACGGTCGCGGGTCTGCGGTCGTGTTCAGCCCGGCTAGGAGCAGGTCGAGGCCGGTGGTGAACTGGTCGCGGTCGTTGTGGTCGCGCAGGTCCGCGGTGGTGCGCGTCAGGAAGGGATAGTCGGCGGGATCGAGATTCTCCCAGCGTTCGGCGGTCTGAGCCAGGAACGCATCACGGGTGGTGGCCGGGTCGGCGGTGGTGTGCGGGGTGATGATCTGGGTGCTGACGCCGGTGACGTAGTAGGAGATCGCGGTGGAGACCGCGAAATGCCGTTCGGCTGGCAGCCCGGTTCGGGCGACGAGGGTGCCGATGCGGTCGAGCAGGCGCAGTGCGTTCGCCAGGGTGGGCGGCGCGGTGACGTGTGACGCTGCCCACGGATGCCGATCAAGGGCGTCGAAGACGGCGATGGCGAGCGCGCGCAGCCCGGCGCCGGCGTCTTCCTCGGGACGCGGGTCCGCGGCGAGGGCGTGGCCGAGCACCTGATCGGCGGCCAGGGCGACGAGTTCGTCCTTGTTCGTCACGTGCCAGTACAGCGCCCCGGGGCCGGTGTTCAGTTGTTTGGCCAGCAGCCGGAAGGTGAGTCCCCGCTCGCCGAGCTCGTCCAGCAGCGCAACGGCCGCGCCGACGATGGTCTCTCGCGAAAGGGCGTCGGCACGCCCCTTTCCATCGGGTGCTCTTCCTCGTGTCCGTGGCATGACCTCATTTTGACACACCCTGGAACCACGTTCCATACTCCATTTGGAACGTGGTTCCATATAGCTGGCCGGGTGGATGCCCGGCGCTCCGCCCCCACGCGAACGAGGTAGCCCATGAACACCAGCCACCCCCCGATAGCCATCGTCGGTGCCGGCCTTGGCGGCCTGACCCTCGCCAGGGTCCTGCACGTCCACGGCATCCCGGCAACGGTCTACGAAGCCGACGCTTCGGCCACGTCCCGCACGCAGGGCGGCCAGCTCGACATCCACGAGGACGACGGACAGCGCGCGCTCGCCGACGCAGGCCTCACCGACGAGTTCCGCGCGATCATCCACGAAGGCGCCGAGGCGCTGCGCGTACTTGACCAGCACGGCAAGCTGCTGCACGACGAGCCCGACGACGGCACGGCGCGGCGTCCCGAAGTGCTCCGCGGCGACCTGCGTCGGATCCTGCTCGACTCCCTCCCCGACCAGACGGTCCAGTGGGGACGCAAGGTCACCGGCGTACGACCCCTCGGCGACGGCCGGCACGAGCTGACCTTCGCCGACGGCGCGACGGCGACCAGCAGCCTGCTCGTCGGTGCCGACGGCGCCTGGTCGAAGATCCGCCCCCTGCTCTCCGACGCCAAGCCGGCGTACAGCGGCACGATGGTCATGGAGACCTACCTGTACGACGTCGACGAGAGGCACACCGCGACGGCCGAGGCGGTCGGTGCCGGCGCGATGTACGCGCTGACCCCGGGCAAGGGGATCATCGCGCACCGAGAGGCGGGAAACATCCTGCACACCTACGTCGAACTGAACCGGCCCGCCGACTGGATCGCCGAAATCGACTTCACCGACGCCGTCGCCTCGACTGCTCGGATCGCGGCCGAGTTCGACGGGTGGGCACCGGAACTCACCGCGCTGATCACCGACGGTGAGACCGCTCCGTACGCCCGCATGATCCACTCGCTCCCGGACGGACACCGATGGGAGCGTGTGCCGGGGGTGACGCTTCTGGGCGATGCCGCGCACCTGATGCCGCCGTCCGGCGACGGCGCGAACCTGGCGATGTTCGACGGCGCCGAACTCGCCAAGGCGATCGCCGCACACCGCGACGACATCGAAGCGGCGCTCACCGCCTATGAAGAGGCACTGTTCTCCCGCAGTGAGCCCTTCTACACCGACGCCCACGAAATGCTGGACCTCTGCCTCGGCGACCGCGCACCGTTCGGACTCATCGCCCTCTTCACCGGTGATCCCCAGGGCCGGGACGCGGCGTAGGAGCAGTCCTGAGCCACACCGCCGACGGTGATCCTCACCCGTACAAGATGAAGTGACAGAGATGACGCTCGACGCAACTCCCCCAGCGGGTGTCACGCGGGGCGAATCCTGCCGGGCAAACCAGGGAATAAGCTCCCGATCAAAGCCTATGGATGTTCACCGAGTTGAAGAAGACCGGCGAGGGAGAAGCACAAAGCGCCGGTGAGGGTACCCCAGTTGGCGATGTCGGAGTTGACGAGGCTGCCGGTGGCGGGGCGGGTATAGGCGGCGAGCGCCGAGACCATGAACAGAAGCGAGCCGAACTGGTTGACGGCGACAATCCACCAGCCGAGGTCGCGGGGGTGGACGCAGGGCCGGCCGTGGCAGATCTCGACGAAGGCCAGGTGGCCGGAGACCAGGAAGAGGACACAGCCGATCACGTCCGGCGTCCAGATCAGGCGGTTGACCTGGTGGAGGGTCAGGCCCTGCAAGAACGAGTCCAGCAGGTTGACGGCGAAGACGAGTGTGCCCGCGAAGAGGACGAAGGAGCTCAACCAGTCCACTCGCGTCGGCTCATAGCTCCACCATCGCCAGCGGCGGGTGACGAGGCGTCCTTCGCCTCCGGCAACGTGGCGCGGTGCGTTGACCACCTGCAGCAGCGAGACGTACCCGCCGGTGTTGAAGAACAGGCCGCCCGCGAAGTAGATCGAGGCGCACTCGGTGGCGTCGCCGGAGCCGAACTGTGCGACGGCCGCGCCTGCCGCGAAGAGGGCCCCGCCGACAATGAAGGCGATCGCGGCGATGACGTTGAGCCTGCCCAGCCGGGCGAGGGAAACGACGTCCGCACGGGTGTGCCGAGTGGCCGCCGCACCGACGGGACGGACGGCGAGCACCCCGCGCCGCCGCGCGAGCCGAGACTCCCACACGGCGGTGCCGCCACCGGGAGGGTGCCAGGTGAGTCGGGTGGTGAACGGTCCTGCGCCCTCGGCGCGCTGCTCGGTCTGACCCACGGGCCGAGCCTAGACCTGGGACAGGATCGAGAGGCGGAGGAAACGCCGTCCTCCGAGCCGTACGCCTGGCACCCGCCGGCTGGCCGCCGACGCGTTCGTGTCGACGGCCGGCTCCCGGGCCTGGGCCGGTTCGGCTCAGGCCCGGGGGTGCTCGTCCGCGTCGAACCTGCTGCCTCTATGCGTTGTCGAGCAGGATCTGTTCTACGTGCTCAGCAACGCCGCGACACGGACAGCGGTCTTCTCGCCCGCTCGCTGCTTGATCAGGCCTTCCTTGGCAGCTGCACGGAGCCTGACCTGCGAGGCGTGCTCCCCGCCTTTGGTGACCAGCGCAGTGACCACTACAGGATTCAGGCCGCCGACGCCACAGCCGGCGACGACACGGATCGTCTCTTGGTCCCTGCCCGGCTCGGTAGGCACGGGCCCCACCGCTCGTCCGGCTCGTTCGAGCATGGTGACGACATGCTTGACGGCTTCGTCGAACGGCAAGGGGATGACCAGGTCAATCTCATGGACGTTCTTCCTCATCCGCTTCGCCACAAGCCGGGTCAAGCGCCCGCTGCCTCCACTGACGGCAGCCAGAGCACCGAGCTCGTCAGCCAGGATGTCGTCCTCACTCCGGTCCATGCGCCCCCACCCCTCACTGCTTGAGTTTTTCATCTAATCAGCCACGGATCCGTTTCGGCCAACAGGAAAGGCCGCTGCCGGGTTCTACAGAGGTTCAGATGCACGTCGACATCGCGCATGTTGTCCGTCGAGGTTCGGACGGCGGCAGCCGGCTTCCCCATTCGCCTGTAGCGGTGTGTACGAGCCGCTACGCTCGACCGCATGGCGAAGAGGCAGATCAACGTGCGGGTGGACGAGGACGTGTACGCCGCGATCGAGGAACGCGCCGCGGCGGCCGGTATGGACGTGCCCGACTACGCCCGCCAGGTGCTCGCCGACGAGGGCAACGACCTGCGGCACCGGTTCCTCGACGCGGGCGACCACTTCACCGAGGAGTGGGGCGAGCACTTCGCCGAGCGCTTCGGTCACCCCGCGCCGACCAGGCACGAGACGCGCGGTAAGGCCGCGTGATCCTGCACATCGACCGCGCTTGGCTGCTGGACCTCGCTCACCGCAGCCTGCCCGGCGACCCGGACGTCACCGACTTCGGCACGCTGCAGGCCGCGGTGGCCAGGCACGCCGACAGGGTGATGGATCGGCCCGTCTATCCCGAGGCTCACCACCGGGCCGCCGCGCTCATGCACCAGCTCATCCGGGTGCCCGCGCTGGAGTACGCCAACGAGTTGTTCGGCGCGGTGGTGGCTGCCTCGTACCTGACGGTGTCCGGCATCGTCGTGACCGCGGACTTCAAGCAGGCCGGCGACCTCGCCGAGCGGATCGCGCGTGACGGGCTGGATGTGCGGGAGGTCGCGGAGGAGATCAAGGGCTGGACTCGTCCGAGGGCCTGAGTCGTGCAACGCGTGAGGGTGCCGGTGCCGTATCGACGGTGCCGCACGACCGACGTCCCCCACCTTCCGCGGAGCCCAGCTCATGCGGCTGCCACGGTGAAGGAGTGGCGAGGTTGACCTCAAGTCCAGTTGAGCTTCTAGGTTCGGGGGTGCCGAAGTCGACAGACCGGAGGGAACGCGATGAGGACGCTGGTGCTGGGAAGGACACCCGCCAGGGTGACGGCGGTGCTGGCCACACTGCGCGCGGACGGCTTTGACGTGGAGGGAGTGAGCACCGACGAGGAGGCCCGGAAGCTGTTGGAGACCGAGGAATTCGGGGTGCTGATCATCGGCGGGGGAGTGGGGCCGGATTCCCGCGCGTGGATCAAGGAGTTCGCGGCAGAGCACAGGGTGCGGCGGGTGATCGACGGTGCGCTGACGCAGCCCTTCGACGCCTACGTGCGGCGGGAGTTCGAGCCGCTGATCCGGGAGACCGCCGCCAAGGGGTGACACCCACGAGCGCCCGGGCATCCGTACCGGATCAGCGCAGTCACACAGCGATGGCTGGGCGCTTGTCTCCTTCGGGGTCGCACCGTTCGTGCCGGGACTCGCACGACCTTGCTTCCCACGCCGCTTTTCCTGGAGGGGGCCTACCCGCAGACGACCGCTCCGCTCACGGAGCTGCGCCTGACCGGCGCTGCGGCTCTGCCTGGCGGTCAGGGCGCCGCCGCTACCTGCCCGGTCGGACGCCGGATCAAGGGCCCTCCTTGGGTGGAGCCGGCAGTGCCCGCGTCGGAGCTGATCACAGACGGTGGTCATGCAGAACGACCGTTCGGGGCCGGCGCTCTGTCTCGACGGTGGACTTGCGCTGGAGTGCGCTCCAGGTCGTAGCGTCGTAGATATCGCGGCGAACGAACCTCCTGCCGCCCGGTGCTCTCACGGGATACCGGGCGGTGGAATCCGTCGCTGGATGGATGAGGGGCTTGGCGCCGTGCGCCGTCCGAACGACGAACGACGAACGAGTATGCAGGGAAAGGCTGGGACACGACATGCGGAAGCGCAGTCTGCGGGACTTGCAGGTATCAGCCATCGGCCTGGGGTGCATGGGGATGTCCGCGTTCTATGGATCCGCCGACGAGGAGGAAGGGATCGCGACCATCCGGCGTGCCCTCGACCTCGGGGTGAACTTCCTCGACACCGCGCAGATGTACGGGCCGCTCACCAACGAGTCGCTCGTCGGCGAGGCGATCCGGGGGCATCGCGAGGAATACGTCATCGCGACGAAGTTCAACTACCGGATGGACAACGCCGTACCCGGCGACATAAGCACGGTCGGCCCGCAGGACGGCTCGGCCGAACACGTGCGGAGCTCGGTCCACGGCTCCCTGAAGCGTCTGGGGACCGACCACATCGACCTGTACTACCAGCACCGGGTCGACCCGAACGTACCCATCGAGGAGACGGTCGGCGCGCTGGGCGAACTGGTCGCCGAGGGCAAGGTGCGGGCCATCGGCCTGAGCGAGGCCGGCGCGGAGACGATCCGGCGCGCCCACGCCGTGCACCCGATCACCGCGGTGCAGAGCGAGTACTCGCTCTGGTCACGGGACGTGGAGGCCGAGGTGCTGCCCGCCTGCCGGGAGCTGGGTATCGGCTTCGTGCCGTACTCGCCGCTCGGCCGCGGCTTCCTCGCGGGGCGGTTCACGTCGCCGGACGACCTGGACTCCAACGACTGGCGCCGCGAGAACCCGCGCTTCCAGGACGCCAACCTGGAGGCGAATCAGCGGCTGGCGGCCAAGGTGAAGGAAATCGCCGCCGAGAAGGACGTGTCCCCGGCCCAGCTGGCCATCGCCTGGGTGTTGGCCCAGGGCGAGGACCTGGTGCCCATCCCAGGCACCAAGCGCCGCACCTACCTGGAACAGAACGCCGCCGCGCTCGACATCGCGCTGACCAAGGACGAGCTGGCCCGCATCGATGCGGAGCTGCCCGAGGCGGCGGGCGAGCGGTATGACGAGGCGGGGATGCGAGCGGTCAATCGCTAGTCGGGACGCCGACGGCGAGAGCGGCGGGGCGCCCAGCTCGTTTCCTTCGCGACGCGAACGACCGGTCGGTCAGGGCCACCGTTACGAGGTATCACCGAAATCGGCGGCGGCTTCGGCCGGCATCCGTCACAGCCGCTGTCAGATCGTGAGGACGATCTTGCCTCGGGGGTGACCCTTCTCCAGGTGGCGGATCGCGGCGGGTGCCTCGGCGAGGGGGTAGCTGCGATCGACGGGTGCTGTGATTTTGCCGTCCGCGGCGAGGTCCTTGAGCGTCTGGAGGTCCTCGCTGCGGGGGAGGGACATGAGGCTGCGGAGGTTCTGCCCGACGAAGGGGGAGAGCAGACCGGCCCGGAGGCCGCGGCTCATACCGCCGAAGAAGGCGCTCCCGCCCTCGCCGCCGACGAGGACGAGCGCGCCGCGCGGCGTGAGTGCCCGGCGGAGGAGGGGCAGGGGGCGGAGGCCGGCGTTGTCGACGATGACGTCGTAGCGGTGGGGGCCGGCTGTGATGTCCTCGCGGGTGTAGTCGATGACGTGGGCGGCGCCCTGGGAGCGGACGAAGTCCCCGCCCGTGGGTCCGCAGACGCCGGTGACCTCGGCACCGTACATCGTGGCGAGCTGGACGGTGAGTGAACCGACACCCCCCGAGGCGCCGACGACGAGGACCTTCTGGCCCGGCCGGGGACGGGCCTTGCCGCTCAGCGCCTGGAGGGCGGTCATGCCCGAGACGGGAAGGGCGGCGGCCTGCTCGAAGGAGAGGTTCGGGGGCTTGAGCGCGAGCCTTGTGGCCTTGGCGCGCGCGTACTCGGCGAACGAGCCTTCGCAGTTGCCGAAGACTTCGTCACCCGGCTGGAAGTCGGTCACCTTCGCGCCGACAGCCGCCACGCGTCCGGCGCCGTCCCAGCCACGGACAGGGTTTTTGGGGCTACGGAGTCCCAGGACGGCGCGGGCCACATAGGGCCGGCCCGTCATGAGGTGCCAGACACTCGGGTCGACACCGGCGGCACGCACCTCGACGAGCACCTCGTCGTCGCGGGGTACGGGGCGGTCGATGTCGCGCAGTTCCAGGAGGTCGGTGGGTCCGTAGGCATCCTGGACGATTGCCTTCATGGCGGGGCTCCCTTTCGCGGTCACCGACACGAAGTGTCCCGGTTGCACTGAGCATTTCGATGACTCGAACAGCCGACGAGCACCCGGAGGATGATCTTGGGGTGGCGGGCGATGAGTTTCCGTACGACTGACGGCCCACCTTGTGGGAGCCGGTGACCGGATCCTCGACTCTCCGCGCCCACACCCCCCCGTCCGCGGTCCCGGCTTGAACGCCCAGGTCCCCGAAAACGCTCGGCTGAACACGACGTCGGCTGGGCCTGGTGGTATGACTCGTGCAGCTCGACAAGTCGATTTTTGATGCCGCTGGAGCGGCTGCACGGAGGTGACTCGGCTCAGCGGTGGCGCTCAGGCGGTGGCGGCTTCCCATACGAACCCGTCCGGGTCGCTGAACGGGCCGGCGTTGCCGGAGAGCACGAGCCGATGCGATCCGGTGCCGTCGGCGGGGACACCCGCATCCTTGGCGAGAGCACGGCGCTTGTACAGAGCCAGCTTGACGGGACTCGGCCCGGTGGCGAACTCGACGTACTTGCCGCCGAAGCTCTTGCCCACGGTGAGGCCCTGGTCGACGTAGAACTGTTTGCTGGCCTTCACGTCCTCGACGCCCAGCAGGAGTACCAGCTCGTCGAAGTCCCGGGTGACCGGGCCCGTGTCCTTCTTCGCCGACGTCGCGATCTTCCAGATCGTCCCGTCCGGGGCCTGAACAACGCCGCCGTAACCCCACAGCGACTTCGAGGCGGGCTTGACGGTGGTGGCGCCGACCTCGAGGGCGGCACCGACGAGGGCGTCGACGTTGCCCGGTTGGGACACCACGAGCGACAGGGTGAAACCACGGAAGCCGGACGTGGGCGCTTCGGAGGTGCGCAGGCGCAGCTGCGAGGGGTCCAGCCCGAACGCGGTGGAGTAGAGGTGGGCGGCGGCAGCGGTGTCGGCAACCTCAAGGGTGACGAAGTCGATGGAGTTCATGTCTTCGACGGTAGGGGCGGCCGGGTCGCCGACGCTTCTCGAAAACTGCCCAGTATGGGCGCGGCCCAAGGCCGCGGGCCCGAGCGGGCGACGGAATGGCGCTCGACTGTGGTGCCCGCATGCCCCGCTGGTGCGGCCAGGCGCCTGACGTACGCCGCCCGCGTGTGGTCGATGCCTGCCGAGGTCGCCTTGCGTGGACCTGCCGGGTGACGGGCACAGCAGACCGGCCCGGAAGCCGGCCACTGCTGTCGGCCGTACGTGAAGTGCCGGATCTGCGCCGCGCTGTCGCCGGCTGCCTTCGCCAGGCGTGCGCGGGCGCGGACCCGGCCGAGGTCGCGCGGCGGGCAGGGAACAGTCGCGCAGTGGGCAGGGAACAGCGTGAATGATCCTGCCCCCTGCGCAAGATGTCCTATGCCCGGCGCAGCGTTCAGTACTGCTCGGTCTCCACGAAACCCGCGTCCGCGTCGTCGTCCGCACCCAGTGCGGCGGCGGTCGGGTCGAATCCGGGCGGGCTGTCCTTGAGGCCCAGGCCCATGCCGGCCAGCTTCGCCTTGACCTCGTCGATGGACTTCGCACCGAAGTTGCGGATGTCCAGCAGATCGGCCTCCGAGCGGGCGACGAGCTCACCCACGGAGTGGACGCCCTCACGCTTGAGGCAGTTGTACGACCGAACGGTGAGCTCGAGTTCCTCGATCGGCAGCACCAGGTCGGCGGCCAGGGCGGCGTCCGTGGGCGAGGGGCCCATGTCGATGCCCTCGGCGTCGATGTTGAGCTCACGCGCCAGACCGAACAGCTCGACCAGCGTCTTACCGGCCGACGCCATGGCGTCACGGGGACGCATGGCCTGCTTGGTCTCGACGTCGACGATCAGCTTGTCGAAGTCGGTGCGCTGCTCGACACGGGTCGCCTCGACCTTGTACGTGACCTTCAGCACCGGCGAGTAGATCGAGTCGACCGGGATACGGCCGATCTCCTGACCCACCAGCTTGTTCTGGACCGCGGAGACGTAGCCGCGACCGCGCTCGACGGTCAGCTCCATCTCCAGCTTGCCCTTGCCGTTCAGCGTGGCGAGGACGAGGTCGGGGTTGTGCACCTCGACACCGGCCGGGGGCGCGATGTCGGCGGCGGTGACCAGACCCGGGCCCTGCTTGCGCAGGTACATCACGACCGGCTCGTCGTGCTCCGAGGAGACGACCAGCTGCTTGATGTTGAGGATCAGGTCGGTGACGTCCTCCTTGACACCCGGCACGGTGGTGAACTCGTGCAGGACGCCGTCGACGCGGATGCTGGTGACAGCGGCGCCGGGGATGGAAGACAGCAGAGTACGGCGAAGAGAGTTGCCGAGGGTGTAACCGAAGCCCGGCTCCAGCGGCTCGATCACGAACCGGGAGCGGAACTCGTCGACGACCTCTTCGGTCAGGGATGGACGCTGAGCAATCAGCACGGGGTGTTGCCTCCAGTGGTTTGGCGCCCGCTATGTGACGCCGTAGACACCATGAAGGGTACGGGCGATACGGCCCCCGCAGAGACCGAACCGCCCGCCTCCCCAAAACCGGCGAAGAGGCTTCGGGCCTCCCTTCCGCCCGCCGACCCGCAAGGACCGACGCCGTCCGCCTGGAAGATCCGCCGCATGAAACCGCTCGGTTTCATGCGGCGCAGCAGCGGGTTGAGGAGGGTCGGCCCAGGCCGGAATGGATCGGCAAGGCCTGTCGGAAGGCGGCAGACGGCGACTCGCCCGCGGGTGTGAGCGGCCTAGCCGCGTAGGCGATGCCCCTCCTCGGGCAACCACCGGGACAGGCGCTGCCGGGACAGGTTCGGGTCACGGCGGCTGCCGGGAGCAGTCCTGAGCGGTGGCCGCCTCGTAGATCCGCGCTGTGGAGCACGGGTTCAACCGGACGGCGTGACCGGAGACCACATACCCATCCACTGAGCGTTTTCAGGGTGGCCACTGATCGAGTGATGCAAGGGGATGGCTGGCAGGGCAACGGACGAGGCTCCCAGGCAGTTGAGAGAGGTATCTGACATGCGATCTCGGTTGCCGGGGAGCCCCGTTGATTACGTATCCTGCCGCACTCGACCTCCCGCATGCCCTCGTGGAGACGGTCACGATGCTGATCGTCCTTCGTGAGGGTGACCGCCGGTGCAAGCTCCGTCCGTCCGCGCGTGCGGTTGTCGCGCTCGTGTACTTGCGCCAGCACACCACGCTGGCCCAGATCGCCGCTGGTTTCCGCATCAGCGTCGGGACCGCGCACGCCTATGTCCGCTCCGTGGTGGGCCTGCTGGCGCGCCGGGCTCCGGGGCTGACGCGGGCCCTGCGTGAAGTGAAGGCCCGGGCGGAATACGTGCTGGTGGACGGCACCCTCGCGGAGTGCGACCGGGTCGGTGACGGCCGCGGGGACTACTCGGGAAAGCACCGGCGTCACGGTGTGAACCTGCAGGTCGTCACCGATCCGGACGGCACCATCGTATGGATCTCGAAGGCGCTGCCCGGTCGCACCCACGACCTCACCGCCGCCCGCACCCACCGGATCATCGACACCTGCCGCAGACTCGGTATCCCGGTCCTGGCCGACCTCGGCTACCTCGGTGCCGGCGGCACCATCACCACCCCGATCCGACGTTCTCCCGGCAAAGAACTCAACCGCCGGCAGCTATCGCTGAACAGGGCTCATGCCCGCCTGCGCTACCCGGTCGAGCGCGGCATGGCCCGATTGAAGACCTGGCGGATCTTCCGCAAAGCCCGCTGCAGCCCCACCTGGCTCACCACCGCAGCCAAAGCCGTCCTCACCCTTGAGAGCTACTGCTGAAAATCCTCACTGTTCGGCGCCCCACTCCTGGAACCGTTGCACCTCGGTGAACCCCAGCTTCGCCGCGAGGCGCATCGAGCGTTCGTTGGCGGTCTGGGTGCAGAGCACCACCGGCTCGCCGGGAAGCGCGTCGGCGAACCAGCGGAGCGCCGCCGCGCACGCCTCGGCGGCGTAACCGCATCCCCAAAACTCAGGCAGGAACAGGTAGCCGAGCTCGGCCTCCCCGGCATCCGGACGGACGTGACTCCGACGCTCCGCGTCGCGCCGGCTGAGCTCGATGGTGCCGATCATCGCTCCGTCGAGCTCGATCACGAAACGACCGGGGCGCCTTTCGGGCGTCTCAGGCAACGCGCGCTCGCACCCGTCACGCGGTCGAGGGCCGCCTATGAAGGCGCCCACTTCCGGCGAGCTGAACAGCTCGATGAACTGCGCACGGTCCCGGGCCTCGGGCTCGCGGAGCACGAGCCGCTCGGTCCGGATCGGGGCCGGCGGCCAGGCGACGGATCCTCGCTCAGTCATGGCGGGGAACCTATCGACGTCGTGTTCTCGCACACCGACCGGCACGGCAGAGTGTCGACGAGGCGTGTGTTCTGCGGCCGGTTTGTGAGCCTTTGCCGTGCCTGTCCGGCCTGGGCACCTGAACCTCGGACCCCGGCTCCACGGCCTGGGGGAGGTGGGCACCTGACCCTCGGACCCCGGCTACACGGCCTGGGGCAGGCGTGAGCGGGCGCGTGACTTCGGCGGCTGCCGGGCCAGGGTCGTGCTGCTCGTCGCGCTGGAGGCGGTGAGGAAGAAGAATGCGTGATGGCATCGTCCCCGTCGTATCTACCGGAAGGCACGCAGACCATGAGCAGCCGACGCGACCGCTGGGCGCAACTGACAGGCGGCCAAGCCGGAGAGGAATACGCCCGACGGTTTGCGCGGCTCGCTGAATCAGGCCACGACGTCCACGGCGAGGCCGCCTTCTGCGACGCGCTGCTGAAACCTGCCGCCCGGATCCTCGATGCCGGATGCGGCACCGGCCGGATCGCGATCCGACTCACCGAGCTGGGGCATTGCTGTACGGGGGTGGACGTCGACGCCTCCATGCTGGCCGTCGCCGGCCGTGAGGCCCCCACGCAAGAATGGCTGCACGGTGACCTGGCGCACCTGGACCGTCTCGGTCTGGAACCCGGCTTCGATCTGGCGCTTGCCGCGGGCAACGTCATCCCCTTGCTGGCCCCAGGTACTGAAGCAGCTGTCGTGCGGCAACTCGCCGCCGTACTGCGCCCTGGCGGACTACTGATCACCGGCATGGGACTGGACGCGGAACACCTGCCACTGCCGGAACCGACCGTGACGCTGGACGAGTTCGACCACTGGTGCACGCAGGCCGGACTGACGCTGCGCCGGCGTTTCGCTACCTGGGCCGGCGACCCCTACTGTTCAGGCGGCGGCTACGCCGTCAGCGTGCATCACCTCCCCACCGCCTGAACCCGACCACCCTCCGGTTGAGACCGGCGGGCCGGGGATGCCAAGGTCGGTGCCGGCCCGTACCCCGATGGCGCGCCGCTGGACCGGCACGACGCCTTGGTCGTGGATGAGCGGGCGGACCCGGCGACGGTGACACCGTGCCGGGCCGACGGCACGGTGCTGCTCGCGCCGGTCACCTCCGCTCCAGCGCGGCCAGCCGCAGCTCGAGCTGGTCAACCCGGTGCCGTAGCAGGGTGACCTGGGCTTCCAGGCTGACTTCTCGTTCCGCCCTGCGCTGAATGCGCGGTGACGCGGCGGCGCGCTCGACCACCGCGTCCAGCTGGACCAGGCGCTGCGGCCCGTTCGGGCCGTCGACCAGCCGGGACCGGATCTCGCCGTTGCGGTACCAGGACCGCAGGGCCGAGCGGGAAACGCCGGTCTCGGCTTCCGCCTTGGCCAGCGTCACCCAGGGGGTCTCGTCCAGCTGCTCGAACAACTCCAGCTCGTTCTGCCAGCGCGCGAGCCGGTCCTCCCAGTCCGACGGCGTCTCCATCGCACCCTCCCTTCGCCACGGTGACCCTGTCAATACCAGTGTATTGACAGGGTTGCGACCATAGAAGCATGACTTTCGAACGGTTCACGGTGGAAGCCCGCAAGGTGGTCGTCACGGCTCAGGAGGAGGCGAGGCTGCTCAGGCACAGCCACATCGGCACGGAGCACATCCTGCTGGGGCTGCTCGACGTGCCGGACGGTATGGCGGCGAAGGTTCTGCGTCAGCTCGGGTACGACAAGGAGACGGCGCAGGTCGACATCGCCGGAGTGGTCAAGCCCGGAACGGAGGAACTGAGCGGCCACATCCCGTTCGCGCCGCGTGCGAAGAAGACGTTGGAGCTCGCCCTGCGCGAGGCGCAGCAGCTGCACCACAACCACATCGGTACGGAACACATCCTGCTCGCCCTGGTCAAGGAAGGCGAGGGCGTTGCCGCGAAGGTGCTTGCCGAGCGGATCGACCCGATCAGCAAGATCCGTGCCGCGGTGCTGGCGTCAGTGGAGGGATCGCAGGACGTCGCGGCCGGCCCATGGCCCGCCGGTACACCTGCCACCGAAGACACCGTGTCCACCGCCAGCGCACTGGCCGGTGGCGCACCCGTCGGCAGCCATCACCTGCTTGAGGCGATGCTGCGGGCGGAGAACAGCATGGCGGCCAGGGTGCTGCGCGACCTCGGGGTCGACCCGGGCGCGGTCGCCGCCAAGATCGACGAACTGGATCCGGAGACGACCACGGACGCGAACCCGGAGGAAGCCGCCGCGCGCAAGATGGAAATCCGGCTGGTCGACGACGAGGTGCACCTGATCCTGCGGGATCCGACCACGGTCACGATCGCCAAGAAGGTCACCGAGCTGTCCGGCGGCCCCATCAAGGGCGTGGGGCCGGTCGCCGGCCTGTTCGTCCCGCTCTGGCGGTCGACCAACCAGTTGCTGCTGCAGTTCCAGCGCGTGCTGGAACCGGAACCCGAGGAAGAGGACGGATCCGCCGCGAGCAAGGCGGCCAAGGCTGTGCGTGCGCTGCTCGCACCCCGGCTCCGCCGGTGAACCGGCTGATCAGCGGCCCGGAACCGGTCGGTGGGATGGGCGAGGACGGGGGCGAGCGACGATGCGCCGGCGCTGTGACGAGGCGATCGGCGAGTCCGGGATCGCGTTCGGTGCCCCGTCGGCGGTGGCCCGCGCGCACCTGGTCGACGTCCCGCGAGCAGGCAACACGGCGAAATCGGAGGCAACCGTGAACATCACCATTGTCGGAGCCGGTCTGGGTGGCCTGGCCCTTGCCCGTGTGCTGCACGTGAACGGCATCGACGCCGTCGTGTACGAACGGGAACCGTCGCGCGGCGCGCGCGGTCAGGGCGGCATGCTCGATCTGCACTCCGGGACCGGGCAGCGGGCGTTACGCGAGGCCGGCCTGATCGACCAGTTCCACGCGATCGCCCGTCGTGAAGGCCAGGACCTGCGACTCCTCGAGCCGGACGGCACCCTGCTGCTTCAGGAGGACACGCCCGACGACGCCCCACTTGAGCGCCCCGAGGTCGACCGTGCCGATCTGCGCAACCTGCTGCTGGACTCCCTCCCCGGACACGCGGTGCGCTGGGGGCACCGGTTCGAATCTGCCGACAATGGCCTGCTGCACTTCTCCGACGGCAGCAGTGCGACGTACGACCTGCTGGTCGGCGCCGACGGCGCGGACTCCCGGGTCCGCGCACTCCTGACCGGCGCCCGCCCGGCGCACACGGGCCAGCACGTCGTCGAGCTCGGTATTCCCGACATCGACCGCACCCACCCCGACCTCGCGGCGATGGTCGGGCGTGGCAACTACTGGGTGCTCGGCGACGGGAAATCCCTGTCGGCGCAGCGCAACGGCGACGGCCGCGTACGCATCTACCTCAGCTTCTACAACACCGCTGAGGACGGGTTCGCGATCAGTGGGATCCCGTTCGGCGACCCAGCCGCCGCCCGAGCGCGGCTGATCGACCTCCTCACCGGCTGGAACCCACGGTTCACCGCACTGATCGCCGCCTGCGACGACACGGTGCTGCCGCGGTCGATCACCACTCTCCCGGTCGGTCTGACCTGGCCGTCGAGGCCAGGCGTCACGCTGCTCGGCGACGCCGCGCATCTGATGCCACCGGTGGGGCAGGGCGCCAACATGGCGCTGCTCGACGGCGCCCTACTCGGTCAGGCGCTGGCCGCGCACCCGGACGACCTTCCCGCCGCCGTCGATGAATACGAACGCGAGATGTTCACACGCACCAGCGCTGCCGGCCGGCAGTCCGCGCACATCCAGGAAATCCTGACGTCACCCGACGCCGGCCAGAAGATGCTCGCGTTCTTTCAACCTGGTGCCACGCTCCTGGCGGAGAAGTCGGAACAGCGGTGAGGAAGTCCAGCGCCTCGCCCTGGCGGAAACCATGGGGCACACCCGCAGTACGGGGATCATGAAGCATGCGACCAGATGACTGGCACTTCACCGAAGACGTCGACGACTTTCTCGCCCGAGCCGGAGACTTCCTGCGCTCTCGGCCCGGCCCGCACGTCATGCAGCTGACGTGGGCCGAGAGAGTGCGGGTACGTGGGGCGGAGGCGTTCGGCACCCAAGCCCCCGTCTTCGGGGTGCTGGAGCAAGCAGGCGAGGTCCACGCCACCTTCTACCGCCTCCCACCCCGTGGTTTCGGGCTCTCCCCGCTCTCGCCCGAGCAGGCCGACTCCCTCGCCGCCCGCCTGGCCGCCCTCGGGCACTCCCTACCCTCCGTCAGCGCGGACCACAGCACGGCCACCGCTTTCGCCGTGGCCTGGCAGCGGCACACCGGCAAGCGGCCGAAACTCCGCGACACGCGGCTTCGTCTGTACCGCCTCGGCACACTCACCCCACCAGAGCCGCTGCCGGCCGGCCGAGGCCGCGTCCTGGGTGAGCAGGACCTTGAACACGTCATGTTCTGGTGCGGCGAGTTCGCCAAGGCCGTCGGGGAGGACGTCGCCATCGACCCCGACACGTGGGCCGACACTCGCTTCGCCGACAAGCGCTACACGCTCTGGGAGACCCCGGACGGCACCCCCGTCTCCATCGCGGGCATGAATCCGATGATCGGCGGCCAGATCCAGGTGGACATCGTCTACACCCCGGCCCACCTGCGCGGTCGAGGCTACGCGGGCGCCGTGACGGCGGAGGTGAGCCGGGCCGCGCTGGCCGCGGGCGCGAGGGACGTCATCCTGTTCGCGGACCTGTCCAACCCCGCCAGCAACGCCCTCTACCAGCGCCTCGGTTACCGCACACTCACCGACTGGGCGGTATACGACTTCTCGTGTCCCGCCCCGGAAGCCGGCTGACCGCAGTCCACTGGCACCTGGGATCGTCGACGGGCAGCTGCAGGCCTCGCACGTTCAGGCTCACTGCTGGACTGGACCGGCCCCGAACGGTCCACGATCGTATGGCGGTGCCCCGCTCCTCCCTCCCCTTCGGAGGAGTGGGGCACCGCCATCGGCCTGGCGGATCCGGGGCGGGTTACCACCAGACGCCGGCGCGCAGCTTGCTCCAGGTGACGGAGCCGACCTGACCGTCGTCGGAGATCCCGGCGTGCCTCTGCACCGACGTCACGGCGTTGTATGTCAGTGTGCCGAATTTCCCGTCAGGGTCGAGATACGTCGGGTATGAGGTGTTGACGTTGATCAGGCACTGCACCTCCTTGATCCGTGCCACCGCGGCGGCACCGGTCTGGCCGGCCTTGGTCAGCGCGTTGCCGTCGTACCAGCCGCAGTAGAAGGCCGCCGCGTGGACATTCTGAACGGACTGCGCCGGTGCGGCACTCGCCGTGGGCGCGACGGCCAGACCGGCACCGACGACTGCTGTCGCGAAGGCGAGCGCGATCCGCCTGCGTGAGGTCATGTTCATTGCTTCCCCTCGTTTCTCCTTCGAGCCGTCCCCGTGGACCAGCTCGCTGGGTGACGGTCAGACGGTAGGTACGGCCGGGGCCGCATCGCGTCCAGTGGGGGGTTGAGCCTTCGCGCAACCACGGCGGTAGTGGCCCGGTGGCGTACAACTTCCGCGCTACACCGTGTGGTTGATGTCCGGGCCGGCCGGGCGCGTCTACGCTGCGCGCGTGCTGCGGAACAGAGGGCTCGTGGACCTGGGCTTGGCGCTGGCCTTCACAGCGGCGAGCATGCTGCTCGGGCGCGAGCGCATCCTGCCGCCCGGCTGGGAGCCGCTCGACTCCTACGGCTATGCGCTGACCGCACTGGTCAACCTGCCCGTCGCCGCCCGCCGCCGGGCCCCCGTCACCGTCTGCGTGATCGTATGCGCCGGGTGGACCGGCTACATATCCGCCGGCTACTGGCCGGTGGTGAACTGCCTCGCGCCGATGCTGGCGCTCTACACCGTCGCCGCCGCACGCCAGCTGCGCGCGGCGCTGGGCTGCGCGGCGCTGACGGGAGGGGTGTGGCTGTATGCGGGGCTGAGCGCCGAGGCCAGTTCCATGGCGACGGTGACCGTGCAGGCGGTGGTGTTCCCCCTCGTCATGTGCCGGTTCGGTTACGCGGCCCGGGTGTCCGCCGAGCGGGGTGACCAACTGGCGCTACTGGCCGGGCAACTGCGCAGCGAGCAGGCGGAGCGTGCCCGGAGAGCGGTCGTCGAGGAGCAGGGCCGCATCGCGCGAGAGCTGCATGACGTGGTCGCCCACCACATGTCGGTGATCTCCGTGCAGGCCGGGATGGCCGGATACGTCTTCGGCTCCGACCCCGGTGCAGCACAGGACGCGTTGCACACGATCAGCGACACCAGCCGGGAGGGGCTGGAGGAGCTGCGCCGAATGCTGGCCGTCCTGCGCACTGATGACAACGGCGACGCCCAGGGCCCGGCTTCGTACGACTCCGTGCCCGGCCTCGGCCGGCTCGACGAGATGGCCGGACGTATCCGCGCCGCGGGGGTGGCGGTGGAACTGACCGTCACCGGGCGGCCACGGCCCCTGGCACCGGGCGTGGAGCTGTGCGCGTACCGGGTGGTGCAGGAGGCGCTGACAAACGTACTCAAGCATGCGCATACGGCGCGGGCGGTCGTCGTGGTCGCGTACGGGGCACGGCAGCTGTCGGTGACCGTTACGGACGACGGCGGCGCAAAACAACGCACGGATCCGGACAGAATCATTCCGGGTGCCGGACACGGCTTGATCGGCATGCGCGAGCGCGCCAGGCTCTACGGTGGGACGGTGAACATCGGCCCCCGGCCCGAAGGGGGCTTCGGCGTCCGACTGACGCTGCCCACCTCGGCGTCGGCCACGCCTCAGGGGGACGAGACCCGCACATGACGAGGGTGCTTGTCGTCGACGACCAGTTTCTGATCCGGGCCGGACTCGTGGGGCTGTTGCGCGCCGCGCCCGGCATCGAGGTCGTCGGTGAGGCGGCCGACGGGGCGGACGCCGTCGAGCAGGCTGCGGCGACGAGCCCGGACGTGGTCCTGATGGACATCCGCATGCCGGGCATGAGCGGCATCACCGCCACCGAACGGATTCTGGCCGGGGCGGACGGCGAGGGGCCGTCGCCCAGGATTCTGGTGCTGACCACCTTCGACCTCGACGAGTACGTCTACGCCGCGCTGCGCGCGGGAGCGTCCGGCTTCCTGCTCAAGGACGCCGGCCCCGAGCGGCTGCTCGCCGCCGTGGCAGCGGTCGCGGGCGGCGACACACTCTTCGCGCCGAGCGTGACCAGGCGGCTGATCGAGGCTCTCGCCCCCCACAACCGGGTGGCGGAGCCGTCGGCCGATCTGGCGGTCCTCACAGCGCGCGAGGTGGAGGTGCTCGGGCTGATCGCGCAGGGGTTGTCGAACATGGACATCGCCGACCATCTGTTCATCAGCGAGGCGACCGTCAAGACGCATCTGAACCGCACCATGTCCAAGCTCGACCTCAGCAGCCGCGCGCAGGCGGTGGTGCTGGCGTACGAGTCCGGGTTGGTGAAACCGGGGCGCACGGGTCTTCCCGGCTGATGTGCCGCGTGCCGGTGATCGTTCGTCAGTTCCGGGCTGTCCCGGCGTGACTGGGTGTTGGTTGAGGTTCATCGGATTCCTCCGCGGACACTCCGCCCCAGTGAACCGGTAGGCGTGGCCGTTTCCGGGAGCTGCCGGAGATGGGCGCTTCCCGCCCTACGCTGGCGCCATGAGCAATCACTCCGAAGCGCCTGTCGCGCCCGTCGAGGCCTATGAACCCCCCTACTACGTGGCTGTCTTCACCACGGTGCGCACCCAGGAACAGAGCGGCTACAGCGAGACCAACACACGCATGGAAGACCTGGTGAAGGACGTCCCGGGGTTCCTGGGGATGGACCACGCGCAGACTCCTGGCGGGCTGTCCATCACCGTCGGGTACTTCCGCGACGCCGAGGCCCTCACGGAGTGGCGGTACAACCCCGAGCACCGCGCGGCGCAAAAACGCGGGCAAGCCGAGTGGTACCAGAACTACACACTGCATGTGGCGAAAGTGGAGCGCAGCCACGGGTTCAAGCGCGCGTAGGTTCCGCGGAGCCCGAGGGCAGGCGGACCGACCGAAGTCGCCTCGGCGACCGCCCCGCCACAGGCTCGCATCGAACGGGTCGGTGTGCCCCGCGCCGTATGCGGCAACGTTCGGCCCGTCGTGATGTGACGCGCCGCTCGGGTCGTGTCCCGTGCGGCGTGTGGTCGTCAGGCTGCGCGGGTGGCAGAAGGAGTGCGTGTCCCTGAGATGGAGTGAGAGGGCGGGAAGATGCGGATGTGTATCAAGTCGGGGACACCACGAGTGGGTTGACCTTGGTGGTCCGTGCCGTGAGGGTCCGTCGGCTGAGCCCGGGTAACCCTCACGGTGGTCGTCCCCGTGCATCACCCGAGGGTCTTCCAGAACGCGCAGTGGTGGCGGGCCTGTGTCATGCGGGTGGGGACGATGTGGTCCGGGGCCAGGGACAGCACCGACTGCCGGGGCCAGGACGATGACGACGGGCCGTTCGGGTCGGCGGTGCGGGCGAAGCGGGTCCAGTAGTCGATCATGGTGTCGGCCAGTCGGTGCTGCGCCGGGGTCAGGTTGCGGGGGCGGCCTCCCAGGTCGAACAGGTAGGGCAGTTCGCTCGCGTGCGGTGCGCCGAGCGGGAACGGCGGCGTGCCCGGGGTGAGCGGTGGGGCGTGCTCGTCGGCGAACTCGTAGCGCCAGACGGGCACATGGGCGGCGAGCAGTCCGCCGGTGCGCGCTGTCGGGCAGGCGAAGTTGGCGTCGCCGATGACCGCGCCGAAGACCGGACCCCCGTCGGTGCGGTGTACCGGGTACTCGCGGATGATCGCCTTCGCCTGTCCGGCGGAGGAGAAGAAGGCGGCCACGACGTCGGGCCAGGTGTCGGGGGTGACGGGGTTGCCGGCCTGGATGATCCCGGCTGCCCAGCCGTTGCCCTCGTCGTGGTTGTTGCCGATGAGGACGGGGACGCGGTGGAAGTGGCCGGCGGCGATCGCCGCTGCGGGGTTGCTGGGCAGCAACGGAGTGGTGTGAGAGGGCTGTTGATCGGCGCCCTGGGCGGCGAGCAGACGGGAGACGTCCACGCGGCGAAGGCAGGCCAGGGCGTCGCGGGCGAAGCCGCAGCCGACTTTCGCCGCGAGATCCGCGCCTGCGTCGCGTGCCGTGGACAGGGGGACGGCGGACGGGGCGAAGGGCCGGTCGGGGCGGCCGGTGCACGGGCCGCTCTCGATGACCGCCCGGTCGAAGAGCCCCGCGGCGGCGGGTGAGGCGAGTTGGGCGCAGACGCTGTAGCCACCCGCCGACTCGCCGGCCAGCGTCACGTTGCGCGCGTCGCCGCCGAAGGCGCCGATCTCGGCGCGGACCCAGCGCAGTGCCGCCTGCTGATCGGCCAGACCGAAGGTGCCGGATCCGGGCAGCCCGCTGTGCGCGAGGAAACCGAGGGCTCCGAGGCGGTAGTTGACGGTGACGACCACGACGCCGCCGCGGGTGGCCATGCGGTGGGCGTCGTAGGAGCTGCCCGCTCCCGTGGTGAAGCCGCCACCGTGCAGCCACACGATCACGGGCCGGGGACGTACGGGTCGTGCGCCGTCGGGTGTCGTGACGTTCAGGTGGAGACAGTCCTCGTCGCTGCTGCCGCCGGGCACTTCACCGGTCGGCTGCGGGCAGGCGCTCGCGGGCCGGGTCGCGTCCCGTACCCCGGACCAGGGCGCCGTGCGGCGGGGCGGCGCCCACCGCAGTCTGCCGAGTGGGGCCGCCGCATAGGGGATGCCCTCGAACGTGCGATAGCCGTCGTGGGCGACGCCCCGCACCAAGCCGTCGTGGATACGAACCGTCGTGGCGGGGGCGGTTGCGGGCGAAGCGGGAGGCGTCGGTGGTGCTGCGGACCAGGCCGTCGCGAGTATGGCGGTCAGGACGCAGAACAGGGTGGTCAGGACGCGGTGCATGGTCATCGTCTCCTCCGGTCAGCTGCCGCCCATACCGCCCTGCGCGGCGATCATGGTTGTGGGCAGCGCGCGTACAGCGTTCTCCAGGCCGGGTGCGAGGGGGGCGAGGCGCCCTGTGCAGGCGTCGATACGGGCCCGGAAGGTCTTGTGGTCCTGCCGGGAGACGACAGAGCGGATGCCGCCCACCGCGGCCAGCGCCAGCAGTGCGGCGTCGGCGGCGGGGATCTCCCGCACCGGGCCGTCCCCATGCAGCGCCGCGGACACGCGGGCGTGGAGTGCTGCCGGCACGGCGCGGTCCGTCAAGGACAGCCGCCGTCTGCCGAAGCGGGTGCGGGGCGCCTTCACGGTCAGGAGTCCCGCCGCGGCCAGCCGGTCCTCCACCTGGGTGAGGGTCTGCTTGCGGTGGCGGCGCATGAGGTGTTTCCAGCCGAGCCCGGCGGCCGCGTCGCGCAAGACGCGGTCCAGGACGGGGTCGCCGGTCGGTTCCGTGCCGGACACGGTGACCGTGCCGCCGTTCTCCCCTAGCCGGCCACGCAACGCGAGGTCGATCAGGGCTGCGGCACGGACCAGCAGCTGGGTCCGTGAGCGGTCGTAGGGGCCTTCGGCCGCGTCGTCGTGGGCGAGCAGATACAGGAGGCAGGCCAGGTCGTCGTTCACACTTCGACGCTAGGGCCGGTCACCCCGGCGTCGGATCGGCCACGGGAACGGACCGGCACTGGGAACACGGGAGGACCCCGGCCCGGTCTCCTCCTTGAGGAGGAGGCGTGCCGTCAGGGTCGGCGCGGCCGTACGAGGCCGTGGTCGTAGGCGGCGACGACAGCCTGGACGCGGTCGCGCAGGCCCAGTTTGCGCAGCACCGCGGTGACGTGGTTCTTGACGGTGGCCTGCGACAGGCGCAGCCGCTCGGCGATCTCCGCGTTCGACAGTGCCTGCCCGATCAGGGTGAGTACCTCCCGCTCGCGCCCGGACAGGTCCCGTAGGGAGGGCGGCGGCGCCGGGTCGGCTGTGCTGCGCAGGAACCGGTCGAGGACGCGGCTCATCACGGCCGGCGCCAGCAGCGCGTCGCCTCGCGCGGTGAGGCGGATCGCGTCGGCGAGTTCGGCGGGGCGGATGTCCTTCAGCAGGAAGCCGCTCGCCCCGGCCCGCAGGGCGGCGACCACGTGCGCGTCCACGTCCCAGGTGGTCAGCACGAGCACCCGGGCCCGGCTGCCGCACTCCGCGATCTGCCGGGTTGCCTCGATGCCGTCCAGGACGGGCATACGTACGTCCATCAGCACCACGTCGGGCGCCAGGTCCCGCGTCAGCCGCACGGCCTCGTGGCCGTCGGACGCCTCACCGACCACCTCGAGATCGTCCCGGGCGTCGATGATCATCCGGAATCCGGTACGGACCAGGACCTGGTCGTCGGCCACCACCACACGCAGCGTCATGACGCGCCCTCCACCGGCAGCCACGCCGCCACCTCGAACCCGCCTCCTGCCAGCGGACCGGCGCGCAGACCGCCGCCCACGAGCCGTGCGCGCTCCTTCATCCCCACCAGACCGCGTCCCGCTCCCGCCACAGCCGAACGACCTTGTGCCATACGCCCGTTGTCGACCACCATGACCTCCACACACTCCCCATCGACCGTCACGCGCACGCTCACCTCGTCGGCGCCGGACGCATGGCGCAGCGTGTTGGTGAGAGCCTCCTGGACGATCCGGTACGCCGCCAGGTCCACCGCGGCAGGCAGACCGTCGATGGCGCCCTCACACTGCACCCGCACAGTCATCCCGGTGGCGCGCACGGTGTCGGCCAGCTCGTCCAGGCGCGTGAGCGAGGGCCCCAGCTCCCGCTGTTCC
Source organism: Streptomyces sp. NBC_00289 (assembly GCF_041435115.1). Taxonomy (NCBI): domain Bacteria; kingdom Bacillati; phylum Actinomycetota; class Actinomycetes; order Kitasatosporales; family Streptomycetaceae; genus Streptomyces; species Streptomyces sp. NBC_00289. Next base: position 9,582,046 of record NZ_CP108046.1, read on the forward strand.
ACGGTCCCGTCCTCGCCCGCGTCGGGACGGAACGCACGCAGCAGCAGACGCAGTTCGCCGAGCGCCGAGCGGGCACCCGTCTCGATGGCCCGCAGCGCCTGACGGGCCTGATCGGGCCGCTCGGTGAACACGTCGTCGGCGGCACCCGCCTGAATGACCATCACCGACAGAGTGTGCGCCACGACGTCGTGCACCTCACGCGCGATCCGCGCACGCTCCTCCACCACGGCCCGCCGCATCTCCGCCCTCGTCCGTGCCTGCTGCGCCCTGCGCCACTGCCCCGCGGTCCACGCCAGGACCACCGTCAGCAGATACACCGCCAGCCCCGCGCCGCCGCCCGCCTCGAACGCCGGCGGCGCCGGCAGGCACATCGCCGCCAGCGCCCGCACCGACACCGGCCGCGGCCTGATGGCCGACAGCACGCACAACGCGACCTGAGCCGCGAGAAGCGCTCCCGTCAAGGTCACCGCGGGCAACAGCGCCCACACCGCGAGCCCCGAGGCGGCGGTCGCGGCCAGTACGGCGACCGGGGCGCGCGCCTGCCACCTCAGGACGCAAACCTGCCCGAGGACCAGGGCCACGGCCACGGGCAGACGCCAGCCCTGCTCCGCGCCGGCGACGAGCACCGAGGTGCCGAGGACGGCGAGCACCAGACCGGCCGACCCCCACCACAGCGCCCGGGCCGACCGGGGCGACAACTCACCCCCCGCATCCCCGGCGAACACGTCGTCCGGCTGTCTGCTGCTACGGTCCACGCCTTGACCCTATCCAGCGGCGCGGGCCGGGCCGCTGAGCAAGCCACCCCCTACCCGACGGCCCTGGAGGCCGGTCTTCACAGCCACCGTTCGCCGTCCACAACATCCACGGTTGCTGTGATCGTGGGAGGGCCTCCGTGTGGGCGCCCTGCGGTGTCGCCGGGGGCGTTGCTCGGCCTGCGCGCGGGCCGAGTCGCGGTTGCAGGCCGCTCTCGCCTGGACGGACGGGTACTCGCCGGCGCTTCCGCCGCAAACTCAACTGGACGGCGAGACCGGAGACCACATGCCGAGCCACTGCTCGGCGCCCCAGGCCTCGAACCGCTCCACCTCGGTGAACCCCAGCTTCGACGCGAGACGCATCGAGCCGACATTGGCGGTCTGGGTGGTGAGCACCACCGGCTCGCCGGGAAGCACGCCCGCGAGCCAGCCGAGTGCCGCCGCGCACGCCTCGGCGGCGTACCCGAATCCCCACGCCCGCGGCAGGAACAGGTAGCCGAGATCGACCTTCCCCGCGGCAGCGGGGCGACGGTGCCCCGTCGCTCTCCTGAGCAGGATCTGGCCGATCATCGACCCGTCGAGATCGACGACGAAGCTCCCGGGCCACCGCTCGGGCGTCCCGGACATCTCGCGCTCGAGCTCGTCACGCGGCCGGGGGCCGCCGAGGTAGGTGTGCACCTCCGGCGAGGCGAGCAGCTCGATGAACGCCGCACGGTCCCGGGTCTCGGCCTCACGGAGCACGAGCCTCTCGGTCCTGATCGGCTCAGGCGGCCAAGCCACGGGTCCCAGATCTTCCATCCTTTGATCTTCGCAGGGAGTCCCGGTCTTCAGGCCGGGCGGGAGTGTGGTCCTCGGTCCGGAGGGGCGAAGCGCCGGAGGTCACTGCGTTTGCGTGGTGGCGGTCAGGCGGGGTGTTTCTGGTTGTCGATGTAGTCCTTGACGATGCTCAGTGGTGGGCCGCCGCAGGATGCTGCGAAGTAGGACGGGGACCAGAACACCGAGCCCGTCCCGGTCTGGTTGATCCGGCCGGTGTACTCCGCGCGCAGGTAGCGGGAAGTGACGCCCTTGAGGGAGTTGACGAGCTTGGAGAGGGCGATTTTCGGCGGGTAGTGCACGAGGAGGTGGACGTGATCGCCTTCGCCGTTGAACTCCCGCAGCTGGGCGCCGAAGCTCTCGCACACGTCCCGCATGATCGTCTCGCAGCGCGTCAGCATCTCGTCGTTGAAGATCTCACGCCGGTACTTCGTGAGAAACACCAAGTGTGCGTGGAGGTGGAAAACGACATGATTTCCTCGTCGGACATCGGGATCTGGTTCCCAGCGTGGTGACATACGCCAAGTGTAGTAGGATCACGTGAACTCGACCGGAGGGGGTGGGCTGGATGATCCGTGCGTACAAGTTCCTCCTGCGGCCCACCGTTCGCCAGGCCCAGGCGCTGGGCGAGATGCTGCGCGACCACTGCTCCCTCTACAATGGGGCCTTGCAGGAACGCCGCGACGCCTGGCGGCACGTCTCCAAGACCACCGTCGCGTACGGGATGCAGTCGGCGCAGCTCAAAGAGATCCGGGCGTTCGACCCGGAGTGTCAGGGCCGCTGGTCGTTCTCCTCGCAGCAGGCCACCCTGCGCCGCCTGGACAAGGCGTTCGCCGCGTTCTTCCGCCGGGTCAGGTCCGGGCAGACGCCCGGCTATCCGCGCTTTCGCGGCGTGAACTGGTTCGACACGGTGGACTTCCCGAAGGACGGCGACGGCTGCCGGTGGAATGCCACTCCGCACGATCCCGTCACCCGTGTCCGCTTCCAGGGCGTCGGGCATGTGAAGGTCAACCAGCACCGGCCGGTGGCCGGCCGGGTCAAAACCGTCTCCGTCAAGCGTGAGGGACGTCGGTGGTTCGTCGTGCTCACCGCCGAGCAGGAGCAGCCCAAGCCGCTGCCCGCGACCGGCAGCATGGTCGGCATCGACCTGGGCATCGCCAACTTCCTCGCCGACTCCAACGGCGCCTTCGTACCCAACCCGCGCCACGGCCGCCGCGCGGCCGCCAAGCTTCAAGCCGCGCAACAGGCCCTGTCCCGCTTCCCGCGCCGCAAGGCCACAGACCGCACCGCAGGCCACCAGCGCGCCGTGGACAAGGTGGCCCAACTCCACGGCAAGGTACGGCGCCAGCGGCTCGACCACGCACACAAGACCGCCCTTAGCCTGGTCCGCGCACACGACGTCATCGCGCACGAAGACCTCAAAATCCGCAACATGAGCAAGGGCCCCCGCGCCGAAACCCGACCCCGACCGGCCGGGCACCTTCCTGCCCAACGGGGCCGCCGCCAAGGCCGGGCTCAACACGTCGATCCACGATGCCGGTTGGGGGGTGTTTTTGACGATCCTGCTTGCCAAGGCTGAAAGCGCCGGACGGGAAGTGATCGCCGTCAACCCCCGCAACACCTCCCGCACCTGCCCCGAATGCGGACACACCGCGAAGGAGAACCGGCCCACACAGGAAAAGTTCCACTGCCTTGCCTGCGGCCACCGCGCGCACGCCGACACAGTCGCAGCCACCAACGTTCTACGGGCCGGGCTGGTCCGCCGCAACGCCAACCCGGCATAACGAGAAGCCCCCGACTTCAGGACTTTGTTGGCGGATCCGGTGACTGCGCTTGGTGATCTTGTTTGGTCGGGCAGTCTGGTGGGGTTCGGTTCCATCGCGCGGGGAGGCAAGGAGGGGCTGCGATGTCGCTGCGCCCTGTGCCTGCTCCGTCCGTCCCGGAGGCCACCGCGCGGGTGGCGCGGGCAGCGTTCCGCAAGGGCTGTCTGGCCATGCGGATCCGGGATGAGCTCGGTCCGTTGTTCGAGGACGAGCAGTTCGCCCGGGCGTTTCCGCGCAGGGGTGGGCCGGCGTGGTCGCCGGGGCAGCTGGCGATGGTCAGCGTGCTGCAGTTCGCAGAGGGGCTGACGGACCGGCAGGCCGCGGACGCGGTGCGCGGGCGGATCGACGTCAAGTACGCGCTGGGGCTGGAGCTGGATGACCCCGGGTTCGACTTCTCGGTGCTCAGCGAGTTCCGGGACCGGCTGATCGCGCACGGCCTGGAGAAGCTGGTCCTTAACCGGGTGCTGGAACGGGTCGATGAGTTAGGTCTGCTGCGGGCGGGAGGCCGCCAACGCACCGACTCCACGCATGTGCTGGCCCAGGTGCGGACGCTGAACCGGATGGAGTTCGTGGGCGAGACCCTGCGCGCCGCCTTGGAGACGCTGGCCGTCGCAGCGCCTGCCTGGCTGCGACAGACCGTCGCGCCGGAGTGGTTCGAACGCTACGGCAAGCGCATCGACTCCTTCCGCTTCCCCAAGGGAGCCGACGCCCGCCAGCGGTGGGCGCTGACCGTGGGAGAGGACGGATTTACGCTGCTTCAGGCCCTCTACGCGCCTGACACACCAGCCTGGCTGCGGCACGTCGAGGCGGTGCAGGTCCTGCGGACCGCGTGGGTGCAGCAGTATCACCGCGACGAGAAGGGGGTGCGCTGGCGGGAGGGCAAGGACCTCCCGCCGGGCAGGCTGAGGCTGTCCAGCCCCTACGACATCGACACCCGCTACAGCGTCAAGCGCGGCGCGGGCTGGGACGGCTACAAGGTTCACTTCACCGAGACGTGCGAGCCGGACGCCCCGCATCTGATCACGAACGTGGTCACCACCGACGCCACCGTTCCCGACGTGGAGATCACGGCGCCCGTCCACGACGCGCTGGCCGCACGCCGCCTGCTGCCCGCTGTCCATCTGGTCGACTCCGGCTATACCTCCGCCGCGCTGCTGGTGGCCGCCGCTGGGCAGAACATCGAGCTGATGGGGCCGGTCCGCGGCGATACCGCGGCCCAGGGCCGGGCCGGGGGCGGCCTGGGGCAGGACGCCTTCACCGTCGACTGGCCGGCCCGCACCGTCACCTGTCCCCGCGGGCAGCGCAGTATCAGCTGGTCCGCTCAGCGCAAGCCCACCGGCACCGAGATCATCCGGGTCCACTTCGCCAAGACCGACTGCGACGCCTGCCCGGTGCGCGCGGCGTGCACCAGTGCCAAGAGCAAGTGGGGCCGCAGCCTGACCTTGCTCACCCAGCCCCAGCAGCAAGCTCTCGACCAACGCCGACGCGAGCAGAAGACCGACGAGTGGCAGGCCGCCTACGGCACCCGCGCCGGAGTCGAGGGCACCATCTCCCAGGCCGTCCGGGTGACACGGACACGCACCACCCCCTACCGCGGGCTGCGCAAGACCCACCTCGGTCACGCCCTGATCGCCGCCGGACTCAACCTCCACCGCCTCGACGCCTGGTGGACCGGCACCCCCATCCGCACCACCCACATCAGTCGATTCGCCCGCCTCGGCCTCGAACTGATCGCCTGAGCAAGCGAATCCGCCAACAAAGTCCTTCAGCCAGGGGAGGAGTCACGTGATTCAAGGCCTTCACAACGCGGGAGCCTGACAGGTGGGCTTGGACGAGCTCGCTGGAGGAGGTGCGCGGGTCGGTGAGGTCGTCGCGGATCCCGTCCACCTCCCACCAGTAGTTCATCGCGTCGACGACGAGTTTGCCGCGCAGCGGCTCCACCGGAAGGCTGCGGTACTTGCGCAGAGGCAGGGTGAGGATGACCAGATCCGCCTCGGCGGCGGCCTGCCCTGTGGTGACGGGCTCGGCGCCGGGGGCCAGGACGTCCACGGTCAGGGCGATGCGTTCCGGGGCGCCCGAGCCCGCGATCAGGACGCGGTACCCGGCCGCGTCGGCCAGGCGGGCCAGTACGGTGCCGTGCCCGCGCCCAGGATGCCGAGCGTGCGGGGGCGTTGTGTGTCCATGGTGTACCTCCTTGCTGCCCTCAGTCGGCGAGCAGGTCGCGGACCATGGGGACGACCTTCGTGCCGTAGAGTTCCACGGCCCGCAGCCTGGCGCTGACCGGCTGCGCGCCGCTGGTGTAGACGAGGTCGAAGCGGCCGACGCCGAGCTTCTTGATGGCGGCGGCCATCTTGCGGGCGACCGTCTCGGGTGAGCCGACGTACGTCGAACCGTGTGCGATCTCGGACTCGTACTCTGTCTTGGTGACCGGCGGCCAGCCGCGCAGCGCCCCGATCGTGTCGCGGATGACTTTGAAGTGCGGCCAGTGCAGGGCGCGGGCCTCCTCGTCGGTGTCGGCGATGAAGCCCGGGGAGTGCATGCCGACGGGGTGCGCGGTGGTCCCGAACTGCTCGGAGGCGCGCTGGTACAGGTCGATGTAGCGGCTGAAGCGCGCCGGGTCGCCGCCGATGATCGCGAGCATGAGCGGCAGTCCGTAGTGAGCGGTGCGGATCACCGACTGCGGGGAGCCGCCGACCCCTACCCAGGTGGGCAGGCGTCCGGATTCGGTCTTGGGGAAGACGTCGGCGTCCGTCAGGGGCGCCCGCTTGGTGCCCTCCCAGGTGACGGGCTTCTCGTCGAGAAGCTGGACGAACAGATTCAGTTTCTCCTCGAAGAGCAGGTCGTAGTCGGCCAGGTCGTAGCCGAACAGCGGGAAGGACTCGGTGAACGAGCCTCGGCCCAGGATGATTTCGGCGCGGCCGTTCGAGAGCGCGTCGAGGGTGGCGAACCGCTGGAAGACGCGGACCGGGTCGTCGGAGCTGAGCACGGTGACGCCGGAGGCGAGCCGGATCCGCTCGGTGCGGGTGGCGATGCCCGCGAGCACCGTCTCGGGTGTGGAGACGGCGTACTCGGGGCGGTGATGCTCGCCGAGCGCGAGTGCGTCGATGCCGATGGAGTCGGCGAGCACGGCTTCGTCCACGACCTGCCGGATGGCGCGGGCGTAGGAGACGGGGCGGCCTTGGTCGTCCTGGGGGACGTCACCGAAGGTGTCGAGGCCGAAGAGGACGTTGGACGTGGCGGGGGACATGGTGGGCTCCGGTTCAGTGGAGGCACGGGGCGTGCAGGTGTGCGAGGGGAGTGGGGAGGGGCGGGGGTCGCGGGGGGCTTACGAGGTGTACGGGCCGAAGCGGCCCCAGGCGATCACGAGCGCGATGGCGAGCAGGACGACGTTGATGCCGACGTTCGGCCACTCGCCCCGGCGAGCGTGGACGACGACCGCGCCCATCATGATCAGGGCGACGCCGACGGCCGCGAGCGGCGTCAGCAGGGTGGCGATGCCGGTGGCGGCCGGGAGGATCAGGCCGAGCGCGGCCAGCACCTCCAGCGCGCCGATGGCCTTCACCTGGACGGCGCTGAAGCTCTTCGCCCAGGCCATGGACTCGGCGGTCTTCTCGTAGGGCTGGGCGAGCTTGCCGGCGCCGGCGGCGAGCATTCCGGCGGCGAGCAGGGCCTGCAGGGTCCAGAGGAAGACGTTCATGGCGGGTCCAGTTCGTTCGGTGGGTCGGAGCGGGGGCCGGGTCTGCCGAGCGGGTGGCCGGGCCTCGGACAGCATAAGCGGACTTCACCCCGCTTATATTCCGGGTGGCCGGACAGGCCGCGGGGCGGGGATAGATTTGCCGCATGGAACGATCGCCGCTGCCCGTCGGACGGCCCCGCGCCGAACGCGCCGACGCCGCCCGCAACCGAGAGCAGTTGCTGGCGGTGGCGCGCGAGATGGTCGCCGAACTGGGGGCGGACAAGGTCACCATGGACGGTCTCGCCGAACGGGCCGGTCTCGGCAAGGGAACGGTCTACCGCCGCTTCGGCACCCGCGCCGGGATCTTCCATGCCCTGCTCGACGACGACGAGCGCGACTTCCAGCGCCAGATCCTGGCCGGCCCGCCCCCACTCGGCCCCGGCCCGGAACCTCTCGAACGGCTGGTCGCCTACGGCCGCGCCCGCATCGCCTACCTCGCCGACCACGTCACGATCGTCCGCGCCTCGCTGGACCGGCACCGGCCCGCCCCCGCTGAAGGTGGCAGCACGTTCACCCAGGCCCACATCCGCATGCTGCTCGGCCGGGCGGGAACCGGCGTCGCCGACCTGGACAGCCTCACCGTCCAGCTCACCAGTGCCCTGGAAGGCCCCTTCATGATCTTCCTCGCACTGCCGGGGGCGGGCCCAGATCGGGACGCCGAGGCCGACGCGGCCTTCCAGCGCCGTACCCGTCCGCTGGGTGACAGCTGGCAGACCCTCGTCGAACGGGTCTGCCGCACGGCATGACGCATCGGGCCCGCCCCGGCCCGGCTCCGACTGGGCGACGGCGCCGGCTGCCGGAGAGTGGCACTCACTCAGGCAAGCGGACGACTCGTTCCATCAGCTCGATGACGACAAAGCCCGCCGTCAACTCGCCTCCGGCCCGAACCGGCGCCTGTAAGCCGACGGAGTGATGCCGATCTCGCGGCGCATCAGTGTGCGCAAATTGGCGGCGGTGCCAAGCCCGCTGCGCCGTGCGACCATCTCGAAGCGGGATTCACCTCGCTCGATCAACCGGCATGCCAGGGCAAGCCGTTCCCCCGTGAGCCACGTCAACGGCGTCGTGCCCAGTTGTGCCTGGAAGCGACGATGCAGCGTCGCCGGACTGACCGCCGCACGTGCCGCGAGGTCAGACACGGCAAGCGGTGAACTCAACCGCTCCTGCGCCCAGGCAAGGACAGGCGCCAGGGACTCGTCCGGCAGGTCGGGCATGGGGCGCTCCACGAACTGCCGCTGCCCACCGCCCCGGTGCGCCGCGAAGACCAGTCGCCGGCTCACGGAGTTGGCGACCTCCGCGCCGTGATCGCGGCGGACCACATGCAACCCGAGATCGAGCGCAGCCGCGCTCCCCGCGGCGGTGAGGATGTCACCGTCGTCCACGAACAACACGTCTGACTCGAGCCGGACGGAGGGGAAGCGGGCCCGGAAGGAATCCGCCCACTGCCAGTGCGCGGTGGCCCGGCGCCCGTCGAGGACTCCGGCCTCGGCCAGTGTGAAGGCGCCGCTGCAGAAGCCCACCAGGCGCGCACCGCGTGCGTGCGCCCGTCGGACGGCGTCGAGCACGGCGGGACGGCGGGGCACCTCGATGTCGGGGCGGTTGGGGACGATCAACGTGTCCGCCGTGTCGGCCGCTGCCAAATCGGCGACTCCCGCGAGTGTGAAGAATCCGTCTCGCATCACGGTGCGGGGTTCGGGGGAGCAGAGCCTGAAGTCGTAGAGATCACGGCCGATCTCCGGTCTGCGCAGACCGAAGACCTCGGTCGCGCAGCCGAGTTCGAAGGGGTTCGAGTTCTCGTCCACGATCACGACGACCCGGTGGACGCCCGCCGCCTGAACCTCGTGCGAGGATTCTTTCGCCATGTGCAATTCCTAGCACTCACGTGGGCCGTGTGAAACGGCTCAGGATGGGCCCATGAGTATCGATCCCATCCCTCTCAGTAAGGCTCTGGCCTCCTTCGACGCCCTCTGGAGCCCTCGCATCGTCACGCGCGTCAACGACTATGACGTCCGCATCGCCAAGGTCGAGGGCGAACACATTTGGCACGCCCACGACGACACCGACGAGTTCTTCCTGGTACTCGACGGAGAGCTGCACATCTCCTTGCGGGAACCCGATGGGGAGCGCACGGTCCTTCTCCCGCGGGGGGCGGTCTTCACCGTCCCGCGCGGCACGGAGCACAAGCCGTACTCTCCGTCCGGCGCCGCGATCCTCATGTTCGAGCCCGCCGGGACACCGACCGTGGGCGATCGCCACGACGAGGTCCCGGCCCACGTGGACTCCACGACCGGGCACGCACTCACCACCTGAGCCGACACGTTTGGGGGCGCCCTTGACCCTGATGGTTAATTCGTGCGGCTGAGGGTGCTGGTGGGAGTGGGTGGGCAGGTTCCTCCTGTGCCGGGAGGGTCCGGCCGGGGAGGGGCTCGTTTTGTCGATGTCGCCGCGGTCGTGGCCGGAACCGTCGCCGGAGATCGCTGCGGCGGTGCGGAAGATATACGCGCGTAAGGAGCCGCCGCTCGCGGTGGCGATCCGGGACCAGTTGCCCGAGGTGTTCCCGGACACGGAGTTCTCCGGTGCGTTCGGTGCACGGGGCCGACCGGCACTCTCGCCGGGCCTGCTGGCGCTGGTCACGGTGCTGCAGATGGCGGAGAACCTCACCGACCGGCAGGCCGCCGATGCCGCCCGCAAGGACCTCACCTGGAAATACGCGCTCGGGCTCGGCCTGGCGGACGAGGGGTTCGACGCGTCGGTGTTGTCGGAGTTCCGCACCCGGGTGGTCGAGCACGGCCTGGAGGAGCGGGCCTTGGACCTGCTGCTGGCCGCGTTGAAGGAGAAGGGCCTGGTCAAGCCGGGCGGGAAGCAGCGGACAGACTCCACTCACGTGATCAGCGCGGTGCGGGACATGAACCGCCTGGAGTTGGCCGGTGAGAGTGTGCGGGCCGTGCTGGAGGCGCTTGCGGCCGCGGCACCGGGCTGGCTCGCCACGGTCGTGGACGTCGAACCATGGTCCAGGCGTTATGCGGCCCGGGTCGATTCCTGGCGGCTGCCCGTCACCGCGTCCAAGCGCGCCGACCTGGCCGTCGCGTTCGGAACGGATGCGGTCACACTGCTGGAAGCGGTCTACCGCGCCGACGTGCCGGGATGGCTGCGCGAGCTGCCCGCGGTGCAGGTCTTGCGGACCGTACTGGTGCAGAACTACCAGGTCACCGACACCCCCAGAGGACGGGAGGTGCGGCGGCGGGCGGCGGACGAGGACGGTCTCCCGCCGGCCAGAGTCCGTCTCGGCTCTCCGTACGACACCGACGCCCGCTGGGCGGCCAAGGGCGAGGACTTGTTCTGGCTGGGATACAAGATCCACCTGTCCGAGACCTGTGACGACGATGATGGCGACAACCGCGCCCCGAACCTGGTCACGAACGTGGCCACGACCGATGCCACCGTGCCGGACGCGTCGATGACCGAGCCGATCCACCAGACCCTGGCCGGCCGGAAACTGGCTCCGGGCGAGCACTACGTCGACTCCGGCTATCCCTCCGCGGCGCTTGTCGCCTCCTCGCTCAAGGACTTCGGCACCGTGCTGATCAGCCCGCTGTTGGGCGACTGCTCGCCCCAGGCCAGAGCCGGTGCCGGCTACGACCGGGCCGCGTTCGCCATCGACTTCGAACAGCAGAACGCCGTCTGCCCGCAGGGCCGCACCAGCTCGTCCTGGAGCCCCTGCACCCAGCGCGGCACCGACGCCGTGGTCATCAAGTTCGCCAAGACCACCTGCCAGCCGTGCCCGGCCCGGGGCCGGTGCACCACCTCGAAGGCCGGATACCGGCAGCTCACCGTCCTGCCCCGCCAACTCCACGAGCTCCAGCACACCGCCCGCCTCGCCCAGGCCACCCGTGACTGGCAGCACGAATACCGACGACGAGCAGGCGTCGAGGGCACCATCCGCCAGGCCGTCGCGGTCACCGGCACCCGCCGTGCCCGCTACCGCGGCCTGGCCCGGACGCACCTCGAGCACGTCTACTCGGCCGTCGCTCTCAACCTCATCCGACTCCACGCCTGGTGGAACGGCCACCCCATGGACCGGACCAGGACCAGCCACCTCGCCCGCCTCGAACTCGCCCTCGCGGCTTGACCCCGAATTAACCATCAGGGTCGCCCTTGTGGATCATCGGCTCCGTCCACAACTGAGCTTTCGGATCGTGTGGTGGTAGCGGAAACGGCGGCGAGTGCGGGCAAACCGGAAGGGGCACCGCGCCTTTCTGTCAAACAGGGCTGAGGCGAGCGGGGAGGACCGCAGACCACGGCTAGTAGGGCTTGGTCATCTTCATCCGTGAGTGGCGTGTCTGTTGATGCTTGGGTGTCGTTGGGGTGGTGTGACACCTGAGGAGATGGCCGAGGTCCGGGAGGACCTGGAGGCATTCGCTGCGGAGTTGTTCGACGGGTTCTTCCGTGCGGATCAGCGGCGGTGGGGGCAGGCGTATGTGCGGGGGTTGCTGCTGGACGGGCGGCGCAAGTCGGTGGAGCCGATGGCGGCCCGTCTGGGTGAGGACGGCAACCGGCAGGCACTGGCCCACTTTGTGACGACGAGCCCGTGGGATCCGGCGCATGTGCGGGCCCGTACGGCCTGGCGAATGCAGGAGGCGATCGGCCCGGAGGCGTTGATCGTCGACGACACCGGCTTCTTGAAGGACGGGGACGCCTCGGCGTGTGTGTCCCGGCAGTACACCGGCACTGCGGGCAAGGTCACCAAATGCCAGGTCGGAGTGTCGCTGCACCTGGCCCGGGATCATGCCTCGGCTGCGGTGAACTGGCGGCTGTTCCTGCCCGCGTCCTGGGATCCGGCCTCTCCGGAGGCGGACCCGGACAAGGTCGCCCGCCGCACCCGCTGCGGTATTCCCGCAGGAGTGGGGCATGTGGAGAAGTGGCAGCTGGCCCTGGACATGATCGACGAGACCCGGTCGTGGGGCATCGACATTCCCCTGGTCGTCGCGGACGCCGGTTACGGGGATGCCGCCGCCTTCCGCCACGGCCTGGAAGAACGCAACCTGCCCTATGCGGTGGGCATTTCCTCCCGCCACACCGCTCATCCGGCCGACGCCCGGCCCGTCCAGCCCGCCTACGCGGGCACCGGCCGGCCACCGGCAATGCAGTACCCCGAGCCTGCGCAGACCATGAAAGAGCTGGTCATCGCAGCCGGGCGGGCAGCTGCCAGGCCGGTGTCCTGGAGGGAAGGCTCCCGGCCCGGCAAGGGGATCAGCACCTTCAAACGCATGTACTCGCGGTTCGTGGCCCTGCGCGTGCGACCCGCCGGACGAGGCGTCCGCAAGACCAGCGACGGTGCTGAACTGCCCGAACGCTGGCTGCTGGCCGAGTGGCCCGCCACCGAACCCGAACCGGTGCAGTTCTGGCTGTCGGACCTGCCCTCCGGGATGCCGCTGGCCACTTTGGTGCGGCTGGCCAAGCTGCGCTGGCGCATCGAGCACGACTACCGCGAGATGAAACAGGCCCTGGGACTTGCCCACTTCGAAGGCCGCACCTGGAACGGCTGGCACCACCACGTCACCCTCGTCTCCGCCGCCCACGCCTTCTGCACCCTGCAACGATTGGCCCACCACCCAAAAGCCGCGGTGCAGGTCTGAGCCTCTACCAGGTCGTCCGCGAACTCCAGACACTCCTCGCCACCTGGAACGGTGCCTGCCCCACCTGCCACCGCGACATACCCACCCCCATACGAACCTGACCATGTCCTACTAGGGGCCCGTACGTAATGCGTGTGCGGAAGGTACGGGTGTGATGCTGCGACGTGGCGGCGACGAGCATCGTTCGACCTGTACATCTGCGGTCCAGGTGGATGCGCAGCGGTCGGCCTCGTCCGTGAGGATGGCCGCTCTCGCCTGATTGCCCTAGGTTGCCGGACTACCGAACCAATCGCCTGCGGCCCGCGTAAACGCTTCACGGTCAGGGGCGCGATCACCGGCCCAGGCGACTATGCCGTCGGGTCGGACAAGCACGGCTCCGCATCCGAGGTCGTTTCTCGCCGGCCCGGCCACATACCGGATCCGGCTCTCACAGCCCGTCGCCGGACCGTGCAGGCGCCGGTCGCTGCTGAAATCGAGCGCGACTCCACGTCCGTCCTGCATCAGGTCGCCGAGGCGAGTGCCGTCCTCAAGACGAAAGTCCGGGGCGCTGCGGCCGACCAGCGGGTGCTCGCTGCCGAGGTCGTAGCGGTTGGACGATCCCGACAGCCTCTCGAACACGTGGGTCGTTCCGTCACGGGTCCCGATCAGGTCGCGGATCACTCCTTGCATCGCATGGGAATGCGGGTCCGGCCTCATGACCGCCACTTGGGCGCGCGACCAGTCGAGCACCTTCGCGCCGATCGGATGACGCTCGCGGGTGTAGGTGTCGAGAAGGCCGTCCGGCGCGTTCCCGCGCACGGTCGCCGCGAGTTTCCATCCCAGGTTCACGGCGTCGCCGATGCCGGTGTTGAGTCCCTGCCCTCCGAGGGGGGAGTGGATGTGCGCGGCGTCGCCCGCGAGCAGAACGCGTCCCTGCCGGTAGGTCGTCGTCTGCATCGCCCGGTCGGTGAAGCTCGAGGCGAGACGGACGTCGCTCAGTGTCACGTCGGTGCCGGACACGCGGCGCAGAACCGCCTGGAGGTGGTCCCGAGTCGGCTGCCGCGAGCGATCGAACGCGCCGCCGTCGAAGTCCATCATGCCGATGTGCCCCTTCACCGGCGTCTGGAGGTACGCGCCCATCGGCGTCAGGTTGAACCCGAACCCGGGCCGCAGCTTCTCGGGGTCGGCGATGGTGGCGTGCATGGTGTAGCCGGTGAACTGGGGCTCGGTGCCGACGAATTCGAAGCCCGTGAGCCCACGCACCGTGCTGCGTCCGCCGTCGCAGCCGACGAGCCAGCGCGCCACGTACTCGTCCTCGCCGGCCTGTGCGACCACGCTCCCGTCGTTCTGCGTGACGCCTGAGACCGCGACGCCGCGCCTGACCTCCACCCCGAGCTTGGATGCTCGCTCGGACAGCACTGTCTCGACCGCATCGAGGCTTGTGAACACGCCCTCCATTGCCGGGCTGGGAAGCCGGAACGGCAGGGCGGCGACGTCGACGTTCGCCGGATCGAGCATCATGCCGGCGAAGTGGCCCGCGGTGCGAGGGGGCGTCGGTTCGTCCGAGTCGGGGTTCGCGCCGGGATCGTCGTTGCCGCCCGATGCCGTCAGCAGCGGGTGCAGCATCCCGCGCCTGTAGAACGCCTCGACCGACGCGGCGGACAGGCCCCGCATCCCGAGGGGGTTCGACTTCCATGGGGAGCCGTTTTCCGGCTCCCGCTCAAGTACCAGGACGGAACAGCCCGCGAGGCCAAGCTCGCAGGCGAGAAACAGACCGACTGGGCCGGCGCCTACGATCGCTACGTCATGCACGAGAGATCCTCTTTCCGAAACCATCAGCCGGATGGGCACCCGGCCGGATCTCTGGAACGGTGCCAAGCCCCACCGACAGGCGGCCGACAAGCCGCCGACACCGGACGGCAGCCTCCGACACGCGACCGACACCACGACCACCCCGCCCGAGCACCCCGGAGCAAGGCGCCTGTCAGTTCGTTGACAACCGTGTCGTTGTGCGGGCTGACCCTCCAGAGCGTGCCGGGTGTTGGCAGGAGGCGTGGATCGACCACGACGGTGAACCAGCCGTCATCGAGGGCATGGTGTCGTTTCGCCAGGCGTCACCGTGGCCTTCGGCCCACAACCTTGCCCGGGGCTGGACTCCACCGGCTGCTTGGTCTCGCAGGAAGTCGTGCGTCGAATGCGTAGGTGGACGATGTCGTCGGTGCGGCGCGGACGGAGTAGGAGGCCGGCTGGGGCGACGTCGCGGCTCTCGTCGGCCAGGTGGCTGCCCGCCCTGGTGGCCCGACGTCTTCGGAGCACCCAGCCAGCCAGCCTGTCAAGGTAGGACGGTGACGGCGGCCGTGTCGTTCCCGGGGGTCGCGTCGCGGCGGCCGGTCGACGGCTTGGCGTCCTGGAGGGTCACGCTGCCCTCCCCCCGTCCTTCGAGGCGCAGCGTGAACTCGAAGTCGCGGCTCTGGCCCGGGCCGAGTTCGCCCACCAGGCAACTGTACGTCCCGTCGCCGGAGTCGCAGTACGGCTCGTAGGCATCCTCGTCGATCTCCGCCATGGGCTCCTTCAGCACGGTACCGGGCGGCGGGGTGAACACCAGTTTCGTACCGGAGCCGGGGTTGCCGGGCCCGTTGTTGCGGACCTTCAGCCGCAGCGAACGCTCCGTACCGGGGGCGGCGTGCAGTTCGACGCCGAACACCTCGTAGTCGGCCTGGATGTCCAGGCGTATGTCGGTGAAGACATTCCCCTCGGCGAAGGTGCCGTCTGTGGTGCGTGCGGCCTTGATATCGGCCTTCAGGGCCGGGCCGTCGCCGGGTTCACCGCCCGGCGGCACTACGGTGTACTGTCCGGGCCCCGAGTCCAGCGGCCAGGCCTCCTGGTTGAATGACGTGTACGTCCGTGTCTTCGAAGCGCGCAGTCGCAGCGCGGGGTGCAGGACGACGGCCCCGCCCGGCGGGATGCGCAGCCCGGGGAAGCGGCAGACGGCCGTGTGGCCGTGACTCTGGGGTGGGTAGCGGCAGTTGGCGTACCGTTCACGGAAGTCCACGGATCCCGCGCCGAGTTTCAGGGCGAGACCTTTCACCGGGACCTCGCCGTCGTTGCGGACGACGAGCGGGACGGTGACGTCGGCACCGGGGCGGACGTTGTCGATGGTCTTGAGAGCCCGCACCTTGACCAGCGGCTCGCCGACCACGACCCGGGTGCGGGTCGTCATCTTCTTCCCGTCCTTGGTCGTGAAGGTGAAGCGGACGACTCCCGTGTCGCCGGGTTTGCCGCCCTTCGCGGCGACCGGGTAGACGCGGTCCTGGTCCACCCAGCTGTCGTAGCCGCCTTTGACCCTGCAGGTGACCCGCACAGTGCCGCCGTCGCACCGGGGGCCGTTCTTGAGCGAGCCCACGGTCCTGAGCCGTATCACGCTCTCGGACCCGCGTACGTCGACGGTCAGTCGGTGATCCTGTGCCACGGAGGTACGGCGTGCCCCGGCGTCATCGGCCTGCACATGGAAGGGCATCTTGGCCTTGGGCCCGGTCTTGTCGCCGTGCGGACGCAGATAGAAGACCTCGGGGGCGGTGATCGAGGATTTCTGGTCATTGACGGAGGCACACCCGGCGAGTGGGGGCAGAAGCACCAGACCGAGAGCGACTCCGGTCGAACGCCTCAACGGACGGTCGCGGAGGAGGGCGGTCCAGGGGGTTGGGGTGACGTTGCGGGTGGTGGCGTTGTCAGGGTTCTTGGAGTCGCGGCCGCGAACGATGGTGGGGGTCGTGGCCACGTCGAGGCACTCGCCACCTTCTTTGGTGCTGCGGCCCAACCTGAACCAGGCAAGTCCGGTGGTGTTCACAGTTACGCCGCCCTCTTCGCGATGAGTTCCCCGGGAGATCAACGTACTGATGTGCCCCGAGCCTGGTGGAGTCCCCTTGCTGGACAGAGGATGCTCCAGACACGCAGAGAATGTGTGGCCGGCCGCCATTCTCCTACCGCTGCCGGGCGCCGGCGGATGATACGGCTGTCGCAGCCACACTCAGTCCTCCGAACGCGAGCAGTGCTGCCATGGTCCGCACGGCATGGGCGATCTGCCAGCGATCACGCACGTCCGCCCAGTCCGCGGGAGGCGCGTGCACGTTCCACGTGAGCTGGTCGGAGTTGATGGGGACGTTGACGATGAGGGACGTGCCGAAGACGACCACCAGCAAGAGGAGCGCGGTCAGCGTCAGCCAAAAGACTCGGCCCCTCCGCTTGGCCGCGAAGACGACGAGGGCCACCGTGCTGATCAGCGTCGGGACGAGGGTGGCGGTGGCGAGGTCGTCCAGGTGGACGAGTTCGACCAGCCGGACCTGGGTGTAGACCGTGGCCTCGGAGCTCCTCAGCGTCGACTCGATGACGAGGGCCGTGACGAGGAGCCCGGCGAAGACACCTCCGAAGAGCAGATTCACCAAGCGCACGATGGTGACGATCGCGGTGTTCTTCATGGCTGGCTGTTCGTCAGTTGGCGATGCCGATGGTTTGTTTGATCGTCTCCGGTTGATCGACCACCCTCAGCATGTGATGGGCGACGTCGGCGCGCGAGACCTTCGAGCCGCCGACGAGGTTCTGCCCATGCGCCGTACGGTAGACGCCGGTGAGAGGCTTGTCGGTCAGTTGCGGCGGTCGCGAGACGGTCCAGTCCAGATCGCTGGCACGAAGGGTGTCTTCCATCAGAGCGAGGTCGGCGTAGTGCGCGCTGAACATGGCGCGCGCGAACCGGCTGCCCAGATGACGCATGAAGAATCCGTCGCCCGCGTCGTGTTTCGGCGGGTTCGGCCGACCGGGCGATGGCACGGTGCCGATCGGTGCGGCGCTGACCACGACAAGGCGCTTGACGCCGGTCGCCTGCATCGCGGCCACGATGGCCTTCGTGCCCTGAGAGGTGACTCCGGCCTCGGACCTCGGCTTGCGGGGTCCGAGGCCGGAGAGGACGGCGTCCCTGCCCACTACGGCGGACGCGAGCACGTCCGAGGCGGGCGCCGCCAGGTCAGCCGTGACAACGCGGGCGCGTCCTTCCCATCCGGTCAGACTCTGTGGGCTGCGTACGACGGCGGTGACATCGTGGCCCGCGGCAACGGCCTGTTCGAGGAGGTGGCGGCCGATGCCACCGCTCGCTGCGAAGATCGTGAGTTTCATCATCTGGTGTCTCTTCCTTCTCGTCGGTCGGCTTTGGTCCGATCAGCGGGCGGTCGTGAACTCCCCGAACAGCTACGCAAGTTGGGCCCGCTGGTCTCCGGGGAGTGTCGCCTCAGGTGAGGCCTTCGAGTTTTTCGGGGTTGGTCAGGAAGTAGATGCCACAGACCTGTTGTCCGTCCGGGATCAGGTCGAGGACCAGGACGGCGAAGAGCGAGTCGCCGCTGAACAGCAGCGCCGAAGGGTCGCCGTTGACTCGTCGATAGCGGATGTCCAGGCCGCCGGGAGCGCGGGTCGCCCCGTTGGCCAGCAACCGGGCGACCTTGTCCCGGCCGTGCACCGGTCGAGGACCCGCGGCCGTGGCCTTGCCCCCGCCATCGGCCCACAAGGTCACATCGGGCGCCATGAGCCGCATCAGCATCCGCAGGTCGCCGCCGGACACGGCGGCCACGAACTGCTCGGTCACCTGCTGACGCAGGTGCGGATCGGCCCGATGCCGCGGACGGCGGGCGTGAACGTGCTCGCGTGCGCGGTGGGCGAGCTGGCGTACCGCCGCGGGACTGCGACCCAGAATGTCGGCGGTTTCGGTGTGGGCGTAGCCGAACACCTCGTGCAGGACGAACACCGCACGCTCCAGAGGCGAGAGTGTTTCCAGGACGACCAGCAGCGCCATCGACACCGACTCGGTGCGCTCGACCGTTTCGGCGGCCTCCACGGCACCGTGAGCGAGGCTGTCGGCGGGGTGAGTGACGAGCGGTTCGGGCAGCCAGGGACCGACATAGGTCTCGCGGCGGCGGCTGATGGCAGCCTGGCGGGCGAGGGCTTTGTGCACAGCGATCCGCACCATGTAGGCGCGGGGGTTGTCGATCCGCTCCGCGCCCGGCGCCTCGTCCCTGGACGCCCACGACAGCCAGGTCTCCTGAAGCACGTCCTCAGTGTCGGCAACGCTGCCGAGCATGTTGTAGATGATGGTGAACAACAGCTCTCGGTGCTCTACGAACACCCTGGTGGCCATGTTCACCGAGCTTTCCCGGGCGCTGCCGGCCGACGAGGTGTCGGACATCGTTGGACCTCCTGCCGTGTCTGACTCTTAAGAGCAGCGGCAGTGCCCGGAGTGTGACATCCACACCGAACAATGTGACCCACGCCCCATTTCGTCAGGTCCGTGCAGGAGGCGGGAGCCTGGCCGCTACAGCTTCGCCGCCCGTCCGCCCGCCCGCCCGTCCGTCCGTCCGCCCGTCACGGGAGGGCCTGCGTCCCACCGCGTGACGCGGCGACCGTCCACCTCGACGAGGGCGACGAGGCACTGGTGAATGACGCGGCGTCAGGGCGCGTATCGGGTCGTGATCAATGAGCATCGCGGCTTGCGGGGCGGGTGCCCGTCTGGGGGTACGGGCCCGGCGGTCCGCGGCTGCGCCGTGTGGGCGCGAGTGACCGGAAGGAGTGCCGGAGGCCGGCAGCGGCGGGGTCCTGGGACCCCGGCTGCGGCTGCGTGCCTGCCGGGATGGTGTGTCAGATCATGGCGAGCCGGTCCACCAGCAACTCCACCCTGCGCTCGGTGTCCTCCGGTGGGAGTCGTCCCGACCGGGTCAGGGTTGCCACCCCGTGCAGGGACGCCCAGAACACCTCGGTGAACAGCCCCGGGGCGACGCCGTCCCCGGCGACCTCGCCGAGGCTCTCCAGCAGCGCGGCGAAAGCGTCCTTGAGTGGTTCCGGGGTTTCCTCCTGTGCGTACGCGAGGCCGCCGTCGAGCTGGAAGATGGCGTCGTAGACCGCCGGGTTGCGTTCGGCGAAGTCGAGGTAGGCGCGGGCGAGGGCGTACACCCGGGCCCGCGGGCCGTCCGCGGCGGCGGTCGCGGCCCGCACCGCCGCGGCCAACTCGGTGGCGCCCTGGAGGGCGACGGCGCCGATGATCTCGCGTTTGCCGCGGAAGTGGCTGTAGAGGACGGGCTGGCTGTACTCGATGCGCTCGGCGAGCCGGCGGGTGGTGACCGCGTCCCAGCCCTGCTGCTCGGCGAGTTCGCGGGCTGTCGCCACGATGAGGCGCTCGCGGCTCGCCCGTTCGCGCTCCTTGCGTTCCTGTACCGACATGATTCGATCCTAGCACCGCTAGACAATGGAGCGGCAGCAGTACTAGCGTTGCCTCATCATCTAGCAACACTAGATTCCAGGAGGGGCAACATGCTCAACGCACTCGAGGTCGTCACCACCGTGGTCGTCGGCGTGATGGTGGGGGTGGAGTTCTCCGTCGCCTTCGTCATGAACCCGATCCTCAACGCCCTTCCGGAGGACAGCGGCCAACTCGGCCACGCCCACGGGGGTCGGATGCTCGGCGCCGTGATGCCGGTCTGGTACATCGGCTCGCTCGTCCTCGTCGGCATCTGGGCTGTCGCCGGGTGGCACCACCACGGCACCGGCCTCGTCGTCACCGCCGGCGCGCTGTTGATCCTCAGCGTGATCATGTCGCTCCTGCTGCTCGTCCCGATCAACAACCGCAACAAGACGTGGACCCCTGACAACCGGCCCGAGGACTGGAAGGAGCAGATGAACCGCTGGCTCCGCTTCCACTACGTCCGCGTCGCCGTCATCATCGCCGCCTTCGCCCTGCTGGTGACCGCCCTCACCTGAGCCCACGGGCTCACCCGCCCGGTCGTCAGCCGCAACCGGTCGGCCGAGCGCCAGGAGTGCGGCACCGCCACCTCCATCCACATCCAGGACCCGGACACCAACTCCCTAGAACTCAGCTGGTATCTGCAAGACGCGTCCTGGGAAACACCTTCGTCGTCCCGAACACCAGGCCCCACACGACCCACCAGGCTCCACCAAGCTCACGAAGACTCGCAAGGAGAAGAACGATGTCGTTAAGGAAGATCAACACCGTCCTGGCCGCCGCCTTCATCCTCTTCATCCTCTGGTTCGGGACGGAGTTCATCCTGAGCCCGGAGACGACGGCGCCTGGCTTCGGCCTGCCGAGCTGGCCGTCCGGCGACGGCGGCGGCTTCCTGATCATCAAGGGAATCCGCGACGTCGTCTTGGCCCTGGTCCTGGGCATCCTGCTGGTGACGGGCCACCGCCGGGCGCTGGGCTGGGTGCTGCTGGTGGAGGCCCTGGCCGCCTACGGCGACATGACCACAGTGCTGGCCCACGACGGCTCCGTGGCCACCGCGCTCGGCGTCCACGGCCTGACCGCGACGCTGATGGTGGTCAACGGCCTGCTGCTGATACGCGAGACCCGCAAGGGCGCGGCCGCTCCGGCGACGCCCGCCCCGCAGCCCGCCTGATCCCATCGGCAACCCGGCGGTCCGGGCCCACCTCGCCGCCGACGCGGGGGAGCAGGGGCTGCGGTCACGTCGGGCATGCCGCTGTGGGTGAGCTGCCCCTGGTCTCAGGAACGGTCCGTTCGAGTGCCGCAGGAAGAAGATCGGATCCCTCAACGAGGTCACGGGACTTCCCAGAATCCCGCCGTAGAGAGAGCGAAGGCCGAGCCACGCACTCGCGAGCCCAAGTAGTCCATTGCCGGTCGCCTTTTGCCGCATCCTCGTGGGGACTACGGGCCGCTGTGGATGAGGGACGCCCACAGGTGCGGGCGTTCGGGGTGCTCCGCGCGGAGTTCGCGGGTCACCTGGTGCAGGGCGACGGCGGCCTGGTCGGCGTCCTGGGTCGTCGGCAGCAGGCGGTAGAACCGGTCGGCGGCCATCGCGGCGACCGCGTCGTTGAGCGGCCACAGGCTGGCGATCACATGGCGGAAGCCGGCGAGTTGGAACGCCGACGCGAGGTGGGTCGACTCGTTCGCGTGGCGACGGCCGACGTGCCCGGTGGAACAGGCGGACAGGTAGGCGAGCTCGGCGCGGTGCAGGCGCAGGCGACTGATCTCCGCGATCGGCAGGAGGCCGTCGTGAAGGTGGAGACCGCCCTGCGACGGTGCGTGGAGGTCCGTGTCGGCGTGGCAGGCGAAGTGCGCCCAGCGGGCCTCGGGAAGCGCGGTGAGAAGTCGGTCGACCGTGGCTTGCTCGTTCATGACGAGCATCGCACTGGGAAGCCGCGCGTGCAGAGTGGTCGCTTCGGCCGCGGTCGCGGGCAGGTCCGGCAGACCGGGCGTGCGCTCGAGCGCGACGGTGAGCTGTCGCCGGGGCGCCTCGGCGGTCTGCCCTCGGGCCCCGAGCAGCGCACGGAAGGTCGGGGTGTACGAGGAGACGACACGGTCCAACGCGCCGGCCTCACCCGGCCTGCCCGCCGCGTGCAGCGGGAGCAGACCCAGCAACCCGGTCGGCATCCACCAGACTCTCGCCGGCGTGCCATCGCGGGGCGACAACCGGTCAAGGGCGTCCAGTACGGGCCCCACCGCGGTGTCCCAGAGCCAGCCGAGCAGGTCGGACAGAATCCGCTGGCGCCGTAGTTCACCGACCAGGGAACCGGTGTCGGTCGTTGCCCGGGAGAGTTCGGTGGTGCGTGCGTCGACGTCGGGCAGGGTCAGATCGGGCAGCGGCACCAGCGTCGGAGCGGCGTCGGCGGTGACGATGATCGCGTCGCTGCGTCGGCTGCCGGTGTTGACGAGCACCACGGTCCTTCCCGCTGCGGCTCGTCGCAGGTCGTCCCACGTCGGCGGCAGCAGGAACCGGTCCCAGCCCGGCAGTTGGCGAATCTCCGCGAGCAGCGCGTCGTAGGAGCGCCACAAACGGCGTCGCTCGTCACCGAGGTGCGCGCTGGGACCGTCCGGGTCGGGCGCTTGGAGGCCGTCGCCGACGGGCGTGCTGAGACCGTCGCGCACCTGCTGGAAGTGTCGTGCGAGCTCCGGATGTTCGCCCTGGAGGCCGGACAGGTCCGTGCGCGCGTCCAGTTGGGACGCCAGCAGGATGCCCCGGCCCTGCTCGCCCGCCTGAATCGCGCCGACCGGGTCGTCGAGGGCGCAGTGCACGGCGACCGCTTCACCCACCAGTCCGAGGTACCCGTCGAGGCGGTGCTCCTGGTCCGCGTACGAGGTTTCCCGCGCGGGTACCGACGGCAGCAGTGCCACCGCCGCGTCCAGCAGGCGCCGCGCGGTCTCGTGCTCTCCCGCGGCGTGCGCGATCCTGCCGGTCACCCAGCCGGCGCGCACCTGGTCGGCGGGCGGAGAGGGACAGGGGGCGACCGCGAGCATGGCCAGCTTCTGGATGTCGACGCGGTGGACGGTGTCGTCCCCGGCCTGGGTCTCCAGGCCGATGGCGAGGTTGAACACGCGTTTGGCGTGAAGAGTGTGGTCGCCCGGGGTGGCCGCGAGCGCCTCCCGGTTCAGGTCGACCATGCGCTCCCGGTCCGCCGGCTCGGCGTTGACCTTGAACCGCGCCTGGAGGGCGACGCCGAGGTTGGACAGGTAGAGCGGGCGTGCGGGGTGGTCGTGGGGGGCGAGGGACAGTGCTCGCTCGCCCAGTGCGATGGTCTCGGCCAGGTCGACGGTGCTCTCGGTGCGCCGGTGTCGCGCCAGGTGGGCGCTCGCCAGAACGCTGAGCCGAGGCGCGAGGTCGGGGTGGTCCTCGGGGGTGGAGGCGACTGCCAGCCGGCACAGTTCGACGGCGCGGTCCAGGTCTGCCAGGTCCCGGGCCCGTGCGAACCGGGCCCGGTGGGCGAGACCGAGGTTGGTCGCATACCTGGGGTGGAGCGGGTGGTCGGCGGGGGTGGCGGCCAGCGCCCGCGCCTTGTGTTCGATCGACCCGTTGAGGTCGGCCGTGTCGCCGAAGTGGGAGTACCGGGCCTGGAGAGCAGTGCCGAGGTTGTTCAGCCGCAGCACCAGATCGGGGTGGTCGGCCGGGGTGCGGGCCACCGCGCGCGTCGCGGCCTCGATGGCCCGATCCACGTCTGCGACGTCCCCGGTGCGATGGAAACGCGTGCCGCGGTCGGCCGCCAGGCTCGTCAGGTGTTTCGCCAGGATCTGGTGGTCGGGCGGTGTCCTCTCGATCGCCTGTTCGCGGTGTTCGACCGCACGGTCCAGGTCGTCGACGTTTCCGGTACGCGAGTGCCGGGTGCTGTAGGCCATCGCGAGGTTGCCGAGGTACAGCGCGCGGTCCGGGTGGTCGTCGGGCGTGGCCGCCACCGCGTGTTCACCGCGTTCGACCGCGCGGTGCAGATCGTCCAGGTCGCCGGTGCGCTCGAACCGCGACTGATACGCCAGCGCCAGGTTCGACAGACGGCGCCCGCGTTCGGGTGGGCTGTCGGTGGGGCGCGCCACCGCTTGTTCGCCGTAGTCGATGGCGCGGTGCAGGTCGGAGACACTCCCGGTCCGTCGGAACCGCTCGTGAAGTGCCGATCCCACGTTGGACTGGCACGCGCCCCGTACGGGGTGATCGGCCGGCATGGCTGCGACGGCGGCCTCTCCTGCGCTGATCGCTCGCTCGAGGTCTGCCGGGTCCGCGGTGCGGGCGAACCGTGCGTGATGGACGGCGGCGAGGTTGTTGAGACGAAGCCCGCGATCGGGATGGGGGTCGGGGGTGACGGCCACCGCCTGTTCCTGGCACTCGATGGCGCGAGCGAGGTCGTTGCCGTCCCCGCCGCGCTCGAATCGTGCGTGGTAGGAGATCCCGAGGTTGGACAGGACCGTCGGCAGGTGAACGGAGTCCGGCCCGGTGGCCCGCGCCCGGTTGCCGATCTCGATCGCCCGGTCCAGGTCGGCCCGGTTTCCGGCGCGTTCGTACCGGGCGAACAGGGCGATGCCGAGGTTGGACAGATGCGCCGCGTGCGGCTCGGCGGACGCGGCGACGGCGTGCCCGATCTCGATGGCCCGGTCGAGGTCGTCCAGGGCACCGGTCCGTTCGTGCCGCGTGTGGTGGGCAGCGGCGAGGTTGGACAGGATGGTCGGGCGGTTCGGGTCGGCGAGAGGGGCCGTGGACCGTGCCCGCGAGAGGATCTCGATCGCCCGGTCCAGGTCGGCGGCCCGACCTGCCCGTTCGTACCGAGTCCAGTACGCGGTGCCGAGATTGGACAGGATCGTCGGATGGTTGGGGTCGTCGGAGTAGGCGGCCGCGAGGTTCCCGAGCTCGATCGCCCGGTCGAGGTCGGCAGTGTTCCCCGTATGCGCGAACCGCGTCGAGTACGCGGCTGCGGCGTTGGTGACCGTCGTCCCGCTGGTCGGGGGCCCTGCGGAAAGGACCGCCTCGTGCAGGGCGATACTCGCGTCGAGCACGTCGCGCTCGCCCGTCCGCATCGCCTGGACGACCAGCTGTCCGGCCTGCTGCGCCTGCGACTCGGGGTTCGCCGACGGCCCGAGCAGGTGGCGCAGCGACTCGGGCACGAAGCCCGGCACACCGGCCCACGGCGCGAGGAGCAGGATCGCCCTGGCCAGCTCGGTCCGGCCCGTTTCCTCCGGCATGGCCGCGTGGCGCAGGCTGTGCAGCAGCCCCAACCACCAGGCCGCGATCTCGAGTCGGCGCGCCTCCCACGATGCCGGGCGGCCAGGGTCGGCCGGCTGCGCGGCATGCCAGAGATTCGCCGCGTCTTCGGCGAGCGCCGAGCCGAGGAGGATGTCGGAACGCTCCCGGGCCGCGTCGATCCCACGACGGACGCGGTCGAGCCAGTACTCGAAGGACATCAGCGTCCTTTTCGGACGATGGCCGTGATCTCCCGGCCCTCGGCGACGGTCAGCGGACCGGTGGTGCTGTCGTCGCCGACGCCCAGCGCGGCGGCCAGCGTCCGGCCGTGCAGGTCGATCGAGGCCTCGGACAACGCGGCCAGGTCCCCGACCGCCGCACGGGCGCGCGCCCAGCCCGTCACACCGATGCCGAAACCGATCAGCAGGGCGGGCCACCACAGCACGCCGAGCACGAGGTAGGGCCACGCCCAGGTGCCGGACGCGACCGCGCCGGCGAACGCGGCTTCGGCGGCGACGACCTCCGCGCGCACCGTGTCCGGCAACACCAGCCACAGCCGGGACCAGCCGAAGGCGAGGTCGAGCCCGTGCCGGTGCAGCGCCACCTGTTCGACGGCGTGCATGCGGTCACCCATCCAGGTCGGCCGGCCCGGTTCTGCGGGTGCTATTCGGGTCATCCGCGCCGCCAGGCTGTCGATCTCCTCCTGGCGTTCGGCGGTGCGCGTACGGGCCGGATGGTCTCGCGCCAGCGCACGCCTGCGGTCGAGCAGCGCGTGCCACCGCGCTCGGCGTCGGCGCACCACCCACCGCGACAGCGGACGCGGCCACCGGCCCAACCACACGAGGCGGGTGACGCCGGCGAGCGCCTGCACGGCCAGTCCGGTGCCGGTCGCGGCCAGCAGCACGGCCACGAGCAGCAGCACCTGCGCCCCGAACCGACCGGAGACCGTGTCCGCGACGCCGGAGATCGTCCGCTCCACCTCGGCGACATCGAACGGGTCGGCATGCCCGAGACGCACGCCGACCACGGCGAGCAGCACGAACAGGGCGCCGGGCAGCACGAGCAGCATGACCCACCGCTCAGCCACCTTCCTGGCGAGCTCCTCGAAGAACCTACCCATGGGACTACTGCCGCCTCATCGTCCGGCGGGTCACCGAGCAGACCGGCACGGGCCCGGCGGGCACTGTCGTGGCGACGCGGTCGCACGCGCCGTCGGGACAGGCGAACCACTCCTCGTCGGCACGCCCTGCCCCGGCCCCCGGCAGCCCGGCGCCGAGCGCCTGCCTGGTCTCGTCACGGCTCGTGCCCAACAACTCGGCAAGCAGCGGCAGGATCGGCCGCCGCGCGGCGGCCTCCGCCTCGATGCGCGCCAGCAGCCGTGCTTTGTCCTCGGAGTGACCTGAGATCTCGTCCCGCAGGGCGGGCAGTTCCTCGCACACTCTCGACAGCACGTCGCGCTCGTCCTGATCCACCCAGCCCCCTCCACGACTTGGACGCAAGCATAGGGAACCGTCCTGACCGAGGGCTGCCCTCAAGGAAGGCCCGGAATGCCGCGAGACGGCGGACGCGTCCGACATGGCGGCGGAACACACCGACGACGCCGCCGAGCGGGAGAGCCTGCTCGACGACAAGGCCCTCGACGTCCCGGAGGTCGGCGACCCGAGTCGCCTGCCCACCGAGGTCTCAGCAGCCGCGTTCGGCGATCAGCCGGAATCGAGCGCCGGATCGCGGCAAGCGCCAGGCAGCCCGGATCGCCCTGACACAGCCGCCGAAGCGGCTACGGCGGGACGTTGGACACTGGTCCGTACCGATTCTGGGGGTGGCACGCACGACCATCGGGATGAGTTCGAACCGCCGACGGGAGGGGCCGATGTGCACCGGAGTGGCTCCGGGTGTCAGGATGAAGGAATGGCCAACAACGTATTCTTCGATATCACCATCAATGACAAGCCCGCGGGTCGGATCGTCTTCGAACTCTTCGACGACGTGGTTCCCAAGACAGCCAGGAACTTCCGTGAGCTCGCCACGGGCGAGCAGGGATTCGGCTACGAGGGCTCTTCCTTCCACCGCGTCATCCCCGACTTCATGCTCCAGGGCGGCGACTTCACCGCCGGCAACGGCACCGGCGGCCGCAGCATCTACGGTGAGAAGTTCGCCGACGAGAACTTCCAGCTCAAGCACACGAAGCCGGGCCAGCTCTCCATGGCCAACGCGGGGCCGAACACCAACGGCTCGCAGTTCTTCATCACGACCATCGTCACCGACTGGCTCGACAACAAGCACGTCGTCTTCGGTGAGGTCGTCGAGGGCATGGACATCGTGAAGAAGATCGAGGGCCTGGGCTCGCGCTCCGGCACCCCTTCGGCGAAGGTCACCATTGCCAAGTCGGGCGTTGTCGAGGGCTGACCCCTTCGCCCACGCATCCGGGCCCGTCGGCCTCCTGGAGGACGTGTCCTCGAGGTGGCGGGCGAGGGCAGTGCAGGCAGCCGTCTCACTGGCCCGGCGGAAGACTTCCTTGTAGTCGTCGGGCAGGGTGAGATCGGGCCGGCGGTCACCATGACAGTCCGGGCCCGCCGGTTGAACGTCACGGCGGGCTCGTGAAGTCCATGTCCTTGGTGGCGAGCAAGAATGTCACCCGACTGCGGTTCACCGCCTCGGCGCCGGACTCTGCCGCGCCGGTCGCGGTGGTGCTCGCGCTCCACTCTCCCGGAACGGGCTGGGCCTCCTCCCCGGCGCGGGAGAAGGCCGGGCCGGCCGACGGGTCTGTGGGTACGGGAATGATCCGCGGGTCGAAGCCCTGTGGCCCGTCGGCGTCGCGGTCCGATGGCGGCAGACGCGGTCACTCCCGCTGCCGCGCCGGATACCGCACCGCCCCTTCGGGAAGCTGCGGGCTGGGATGTTGTGCACTGCTTGTGCACTGCTCCAGCCCGCCCACCGTCGTCCGTGTTGACGCCGGACCTGTGCCAGAAGCAGATCGTGCGGCCCGGCGGCGGCCACGGGACCCAGGGGCTGACCGCTCAGTTCGCCGGTTCGACCTGTTGGTCGACCTGGCAGAGGTCGACCGATGCAAGGAAGCGCTTCCCGAGCTTCACATGGGTGTTCGCCTTGGCCTTCGCCGGCACGGTGACCATGACGGACTGGGTCCTGAGGAGCAAGGTGCCCTCGGCGTCGTAGAAGGTGACCCAGGCCTGGAAGTCGGCCTTGCGCTTGTTCGGATTCGTGATCTCGACCGTCGCGTACGGGGTGGACGCGGTCGCACAGCTGATCAGCTTCGCCGTGCCGGCCTTCAGCGTCGTGCTGGAACCGGTGCTGGAAGAGGTAGGCGTGGAGCGATGACTTGGGCGCCGGGTGTAACCGCTCCCGCCGCCGCTGTCGCTGCTGCCGTACGCGGAGTCGTCGTCACCAGAGCGGTACGAGTCTGACGAACTGCTCCCCGAAGTCGATCCCGAACTCGTCGACGAGCCGCCGTGGTTCTGGCTGGAGCTGCTGCAACCCCCACCACCGCTGCTGCTTCTGCCGTGACCGTGCCGCCCCGACGAGAAGCCGGTCATCGTGAGTACGACCAGGGCCAGTACCGCTGTGAGCTTGAGTGTGCTCCCCCGAGAATCCATTCGATCACTCTAGTTGAGGGGCGCAGCTCGCCTTCGGCGACATACGGTCGCCACCGCGCCGCGCCCGCGACCGGTCCCACCGACTGGTTCTGCCTCGCGGCCCCGAAGCAGGCTCGGCAGAGGGGACGGCTTACCGGACGGTGAAGTCGGCTGCCTTGGTGTCGAGGGTGGCTTCCGATCAGGCTCAGTCGGCCGAACAGGCTTGCCCCGCCTGCCCGTTGCACTGATACTCGCCGCGCGGCGGTGTGCCGGGCATGAGCTCACGTACTCAACTGGGCCTGAGTAAGTATCAGTTCGGGGGGCGGCGCCAGCTGGGGTCGTCGGCGAGGGGCGGTGCCGGCGTGCGGGATGGCGCCGTCGGCCGGAGGCGTCGCGGGCGACGTAGGCCGACTTCCATCACCGGCTCAGGTTCCGCCAGCGTGACGTTCGGCGTCCTTCTGCTGCCCCGTCCTGCGGAGAACGTCCGGCCCGTTCACGGGTCGGGGTCAGTAGATCGGTGAGAGTAGGGCCGGCCGCGTGCGGCAGCGTGGTGGTGCGGCCGGTGTGCCGCAGTCGCCCGGCCTCGTAGCGCCCCGACGGCTGGTTTGGTCGCTGCGCTGATCAGGCGTTTGGTGGTGCGAACAGCGCCTGGACGGTTTCGGTGGCCAGGTCGCGCAGCCAGATGTGGGCGTGGTCGTTGTCGTAGCGCTGGTGCCACAGCAGGTACAAGGAGACATCGGGCAACTGGAGTGGCAGCGGCAGTGTGATCAGGCCGAGTTGGTCCCGGGCCGCGCGGGTGACCGCGTCGGGAAGGGTGACCACCAGGTCGGTGTCGAGGGCGAGTTGCAGGGCGAAGGCGGCTGTGGGCCCGGCGGCGGAGACGCGTCGTTCGAGGCCGCGCGTGGTCAGGGCGTCGTCGATCGGGTCGCGCAGGCTTCCGCGCCGCGAGACGGTGAGGTGTTCGGCGGCTGCGTAACGCTCAGGGCTCAGCGCGCCCTCGACGAGCGGGTGGCCTGGTCGGACGGCGATGATCAGCCGGTCCCTGCCGACGAGGCGGTGGCGGATGTCGGGGAGTGTCGGCGGGCTGGAGCTGGATTCGAGGTCGACCTCACCCCGGCGCAGCTTGGGGTCGTCCGTGCCGGGTTCGGCGGACAGGCGCAGCCGGACGCCGGGGGCCTGGTGGCGGACTGCCGTGGTCAGGGCGGTGCCGCAGGCTGCGGTCAGGGCGTCATGCCAGCGCACGGTGAACACCCGTTCCAGAGCTGCGAGATCGAGTTTTTGCTGCGTGGACAGAAGGCGGTGGGCCTGCTGCACAAGGGCGTGGACCTCGGAGCGCATGGCCAGCGCGCGGGTGGTGGGGACCATGCTGCGGCCGGTGCGGACCAGGATCTGGTCACCGGTGGCCTTGCGAATGCGGCCCAGGGAGCGGCTCATCGCCGGTGAGGTGACGTGGAGGCGGGCTGCGGCGCCGGCGACACTGCCCTCTTCCAGCAGCGCGTCCAGGGCCGTGAGCAGGTTCAGATCCAGTTGCATGGGAGTAACTCTACAAGTGACAAGCATGCACTTGTTGTTAATCGTGAGGCGGCCTACCTTCGAAGTGCGAGGGCGGGACAAGCAGCCCCGCAACCGACCGAGAAGAACCCCAAGGGAGCCCCTCATGACTACAGCCATGCCTTTCGCCGCCGGCACGACGCTCATGTCCGATGTGACAGCCGCGGTGAAGACCGCCGGCCTCACGCTGCGCGACCGCTACACCGCGCACGCCCGAGGCGTGAACCTGAACGAGATCGTCGATGAGATCCACGCCAACGACGACGCGGTACTGGACGTGCTGCGCGAACCGCTGCTGCGGGCCCGGCCGGGATCGCAGTGGGCCGAGGACGAGTTGGCCGGCGGCGCGCTCCCGCAGGGGGAGTGGTGGGTCGTCGACCCCGCGGAGGGCAACATCAACCACGTCCACGCCATGGACGACTGGGCCGTCACCGCCACCCTGGTCCGCGACAACCAGCCGGTGCTCACGGTCGTCCACCTGCCGCTGACCGGCGACACCTACACCGCCGTCGCCGGCGGCGGTGCCCGCCTCAACGACCGACCCCTGAAGGTGTCCGCCAAGACCGACCTGGGTGCCGCGCTCATCGGCACCGGTCAGGCCAAGCCCGGCGAGGACGAGCGGACCTTCCGGCGGATCGGTGACTCCGTCACCGCCATGCTCATTAACGGCCTGGTCGTGCGCGTGTCCGTGCCCGCCACGATGCAGCTCATCCATGTCGCCGCCGGACGCATGGACGCGTTCTGGCAGTTCTCCGACGTCCGCTCCGGCCTGGTTGCCGGCGCCCTGCTGGTCTCCGAAGCCGGAGGCACCGTCACCGACCTGGAGGGTGAGGCCTGGACCACGGCCAGCCGCGACTTCCTGGCCGCCGCCCCCGGCATCCACGCCGCCGCTCTCAAGGTCCTCTCGCCGATCGCCTGACCGCTCGCCCCCGCTCTTCACCTGCTACCGCAAGGAGCCATCACCTCATGACCAACATCGGTATTCTGGGCGCCGGCCGCGTCGGGGCCAACCTCGCCGGCAAGCTCTCCGCGGCCGGACACCATGTCACGCTCGGTGGCCGGAGCCCGGAAGACACCGCCGCCCGCGCCGCCCCGCGGCTCGCCTTCGCCGACCAGCGCACCGCCGCCCGCACCGCGGACATCGTGATCAACGCGACGCCCGGCGACAGCTCCCTGGACCGGCTCACCGACCTGCGCACCGAGCTCTCCGGAAAGATCCTCATCGATGTCTCCAACGCCACCCGCGACGCCGATGACGGGCTGCCCGGCGACCTGTGCTATCCCGGCAGCAGTCTCGCCGAGAAGCTCCAGGCCGCGCTCCCCGACACCCATGTGGTCAAGACTCTCAACACCATGCTGTTCATGGTCATGACCGCTCCGGAAACCCTGGCCACCCCACCGACCGTCTATGTCTCGGGGGACGACGAGAACGCGAAGAAGACCGTCACCGGCCTGCTCGGCGACCTGGGCTGGCAGCCCGCATGGATCGAGGACCTCGGCGACATCAGCACAGCCCGCGCCACCGAGGCCATGATCCTGGTCGTGCCCCACGTCCTGCGCCGACAGGGCATCGAGCCCTTCGCCGTCTCCCTCGCCCGCTGACCCCCACTTTCCTGACTGAACGAACCGCGCGCTCACCTTCGTCAACACGTTGGCCTCGAAGACGAGGCCGCCACGGAGGATGACTCGGCGTTCGGGCCTGGCTCCTTCCCCAGGCCGCAGGCGCTATCCACCGGCCGCTCCTACGGGGGCGGCCGGTGGCGGTCAGCTGAGGGGGGAGGAAGCCGCCAGCTCTTGGTCGGCGGCCCAGGAGGCGAGGATGCGCAGCCGCTCGTGGGTGGGGGAGCCGGGGGCGGCCGTCCAGACCGTGAGGTGCTGGTCGGGATCGGTGTTGGCGGTGAGGGTGTCCCAGTCCAGGACGAGTTCGCCGACGACCGGATGGTCGAGGGTCTTCGTGCCCACGGTGCGGGCGGCGACGTGGTGTTCGCCCCACCAGCGAGCGAACTGCTGGTCGCGCATGGAGAGTTCACCGACCAGCTCGATCAGGCGGGGTTCCTCGGGGTATTTCGCGGCCTCCATGCGCAGTTGGGCGACGGAGATCTGCGCGGAGGTCTTCCAGTCGGCGTACAGGGTGCGCATGGCGGGATCGGTGAAGATGATCCGGGGATAGTTGCGGTGCTTTTCCGGGATGAGGGAGAAGTCGGTGACCAGGGCGGCGGCCAGTGCGTTCCAGGCGAGGATGTCCCCGCGTCGGCCCTGCACGATGGCGGGGGTGGCGGTGAGGTCGTCCAGGACCCGCTGCAGCTGCGGCTGGACCTTCTGCCGGCCGCGCCGCCGGGTGCGGGTGGTGGTCTTGCCCGCGAGCTGGAAGAGGTAGCCCCGCTCGTCGTCGTCCAGATGGAGCACCCGGGCGAGGACGTCCAGCACGGGTGCCGATGCCTGCATGCGGCCCTGTTCGAGGCGGGTGTAGTAGTCGGTGCTGATGCTGGCGAGTTGGGCGACCTCCTCGCGGCGCAGTCCCTCGACCCGGCGGGGCCTGTCGGTCTCGGGCAGTCCGACCGTGCGCGGGCTCAGCTCCGAGCGGCGCTTCTTGAGGAACTGTCCCAGCTCGTTGAGGGGGGCGTTTGCGGTCATGCTGCCCAGCATGACACCGGTCGTACCTGGGAAAGGGGGGAGAATTTCCTCCCAGGATGTTCGCCTCCCGGGATGGATTCTTCCGCTTTTCGCGCCTGCTCTCGCGTGTGAGGCTCGATGTCGAGCAGCCGATCAGGACCGTCGGCTGCTGCTCACCGACCCCCGCACCGAAGGAAGCCCCACCATGCGCGGAGCAGTCATTCACGCCCCCGGCGACGTGCGCTTCGAGACCCTCGGCGACCCGAAGATCAGCCGGCCGACCGACGCGGTGATCCGCACGGTCGCCACCTGTGTGTGCGGCTCGGACCTGTGGCCCTACCGCGGCGCGGAACCCATCGGCGACGCGCACCCGATGGGGCACGAGTACGTTGGCATCGTCGAGGAGGTGGGCAGCGAGGTCACCAGCGTCAGGCCGGGCCAGTTCGTGGTCGGCTCGTTCGCCACCTCGGACAACACCTGCGCGAACTGCCTGAACGGCTGGCAGTCCTCCTGCCTGCACCGCGAGTTCATGAGCGCCTGCCAGGCCGACTACGTCCGCATCCCCAACGCCCACGGCACCCTCGTCGCCACCGACGAGCACCCGGACGGCGAACTCGTACCGAGCCTGCTCGCCGTCTCCGACGTGATGGGCACCGGCTGGTACGCCGCCCTCGCCGCCGAAGTGCGGCCCGGCTCGACGGCCGTGGTCGTCGGTGACGGTGCGGTCGGCCTGTGCGGTGTCATCGCCGCCAAGGAGCTGGGCGCCGAGCGGATCATCGCCATGAGCCGCCACGAATCCCGGCAGAAGCTCGCCCTCGAATTCGGCGCCACCGACATCGTCAGCGAACGCGGCGACGAGGGCATCGCCCGCGTCAAGGACCTCACCGGCGGCATCGGCGCCGACTCCGTCCTGGAGTGCGTCGGCACCGCCGAGTCCATGCGACAGGCACTGCACTCCGCCCGGCCCGGCGGCAACGTCGGCTTCGTCGGCGTCCCGCACGATGTGGCGGTCGACGGCCAGGAGCTGTTCTTCTCCCACGCCGGCCTGCGCGGCGGCCCAGCCCCGGTCCGCCGCTACCTGCCCGATCTGATCGACCGGGTCCTGTCGGGCCGGATCAACCCGGGCAAGGTCTTCGACCTCACCCTGCCCCTGGACCAGGTCGCCGAGGGCTACCAGGCCATGGACGAACGCCGCGCCATCAAGGCCCTCCTCAAGCCCTGACCGCATCCGCGTCCGCACCCGGGGCGGTATCCGCATCCGGGGCCGTATCCGCATTCGCATCCGCACCTGGGGCCGCACCCACGCGGTGCGGGCCCAGGCCGGAAAACCTCCGCTCACACAAGGATCGACCATGACGACCTTTGCCCTCGTCGGCGCGGGCCCCGGCCTCGGGCTCGCCACTGCCCGGCGCTTCGGCGCCGCCGGCCACACCGTCGCCCTGATCTCCCGCAGCGCCGAGAAGCTGGACGGCCTGACCGCCGACCTCGCCCGGGACAACATCCAGGCCCGCGGCTTCACCGCCGACGCCCTCGACCCCGAGTCCCTCACCGCGGCCCTGAACGCGGCCGCGAACGCCCTGGGGACCATCGAGATCCTCCAGTACAGCCCCGTGCCCCGCGCCGACTTCATGAAGCCGGTCCTCGACACCAGCGCCGACGACCTCGACGCCCCGCTCGCCTTCTCCGTCAAGGGCCCCGTCACCTGCGTGAACGCCGTCCTGCCCGGCATGCGCGCCCTCGGCCGCGGCACCCTGCTGTTCGTCAACGGCTCCAGCGCCGTACGACCCAACCCGAACGTCGCCGGCACCTCGATCGCCTTCGCCGCCGAGAGTGCCTACGCCCACGCGCTGCACGACGCCCTCGCCCCGGAGAACATCCATGCCGCCCAGCTGATCATTCCCGGAGCCATCCGGCCCGACGCCGAGCACAGCAGCCCCGACGTCCTGGCCCAGCGCCTGTACGACATACACCAGCAGCGGGACGGGTTTCGGCACTACTCCGAGCCCCTGCCCGACTGACGCCCGGGACGACAACCATGAAGCCGGCCGCGCTCCGTGCCCTCGCACGCGCCACCACGGCCACCGCTGTCCTGCTGACCGTGGCGGCCTGCACCGACACCTCGCCGGCCTCCCCGCGTGCGACGTCCTCCGCCCAGCAGCAGACACCGACGACCGAGGCGCACACCGCACCGTCCGACAGGAACACCGCCATGGACATCCAGGTCACCGTCGACGGCCGCCCCGTCGACGCCACCCTGAACGACAGCCCTGCCGCCCGTGACTTCGCCGAGCTGCTCCCGCTCACCCTGGACCTGGAGGACTTCCACCAGACCGAGCGGATCGCCGACCTGCCGCGCAGGCTGACCACCTCCGGCGCTCCCGAGCCGGCCGCGCCCAAGGCCGGTGACCTGACCTACTACGCGCCCTGGGGCAACCTGGCCCTCTTCTACCGCGACGGCGACTCCCCCTCAGCCGACCTGCTCATCCTCGGCCACATCGACGCCGACGCCGACCAGCTTGCCGGGGCCGACCGCATCACCGTCGAAGCCGCGCCCTGACCCGCCCGACCGCACCGCTCGCCCCGACGTGGATGTCCACAGGGCGGAGGAGAGCGTCCCCTTTTCGGCCACTTCGCTCGACGGAACCGTCAAAGACGTGGCCGCGCCGTCCGCAGTCCGCCGCGCCGTCCGCCGCGTCGGCTCCAGCCGCCACCATGATCCGCCGTTTTCCACTCAAGGAGAGACCACACGTATGCCTTCCGCATCCGGGACCGCCCCCGGCAAGCTCCCCTTCGTCGTCTGGGTGCTCGCCGCCGGCACGTTCCTGATGGGGACCACCGAGTTCGTCGTCGCAGGCCTGCTGCCGGAGCTGGCCGGTGACCTCGGAGTCAGCGTCTCCCACGCAGGCCTGCTGATCACCGCCTTCGCCGTCGGCATGATCATCGGTGCGCCGACCATGGCCATGGCGACCCTGCGCCTTCCCCAGCGCCACACGCTGATCCTGGCCCTGTCCGTGTTCTGCCTCGGCCACCTCGTCGCCGCCCTCAGCACCTCCTTCACGATCGCCCTCGTCGCCCGCGTCGTCACCGCCCTGGCCACCGGTGCGTTCTGGTCCGTCGGCTTCGTCGTCGCCACCACCGCCGCCGGGCCGCACAACGCCACCCGCGCCACGGGCGTCATGATCGGCGGCCTGACCCTGGCCAACGTCGTCGGCGTGCCGATCGGCTCCTTCGCCGGCCAGTTCACCGGCTGGCGCGGCCCCTTCTGGGCCCTGGCCGCTCTCTCCGGGCTTGCCGCCGTGTTCATCGGCCGCTTCATCCCCGCCAACGGGCAGCGCGCGGAGGTGTCCATCGGGTCCGAGGTCCGGGCTCTGCGTCAGGGCCGGCTGTGGCTGGCGCTCGGCGCCGCGACGCTGATCATGGGTGGTGTCCTGGCGACGTACACCTATGTCACGCCGCTGCTGACCGACCGCGCGGGCATCCCGGCAGGCGCCGTACCGCTCGTCCTCATCGCCTTCGGCGTCGGCGCCCTGGGCGGCACCACCACCGGGGGGCGGCTGGGCGACCGACGTCCGATGGCCACCACCATCACGGCCGCCGCGGCCACCGCCCTGGTCCTGCTCCTGATGATCCCGCTGTCAGGCAACCCGGTGACGGCCACCCTTCTCGTCTTCCTCATGGGACTGACCGGCTTCACGGTCAACCCGGTCGTCACCGCCCTCGCCATGCGCTTCGCCGGTGACGCCCCCACCCTCACCTCGGCGCTGACCACCTCCGCCTTCAACGTCGGTGTCGCCGCCGGTTCGGCGGTCGCCGGTTCGGCCCTGGACTCCTCCCTCGGCCTGACGGGCCCGCCTCTGGTCGGCACCGTCACAGCGGCCCTCACCCTGCTGCCCCTGATCGCCCTCGCCGTCCACGGCTCGTCTCACAAGGGTCGGATCGTGGCCCAGGGCAGGGCTCTCACCCACGCGCCACGCGATGAACCCGCGCAGGTGCCGTCGCAGTACTGACTCACGCCCGGATCCGCGCACCGACGCGAATCCGACGGCGTACCAGCAAGCGAGAGAACTCCGCACTGACCGAGCAGCGCAGCCGTCACCGGGAAGGTGGCCTTCGTGACCGAAGCCGACTCCGGCACCGGCCGCTTCGCCGTCGCCCGCACAGGCGCCGGCAACGCCCTCGCCGACCGGTCCTCGAACGGTCCGCGGCAGACCGCACGGCGCATCGGGGAGTCGCTCGTCCAAGCAGCCCCAGTAGCACTCGCCCCGCCCGCATCTCAGCGCTCGAAGGGACAACCGACATGAACCCCCGTTACGACTTCACCGGCCAGGTCGCTCTCGTCACCGGGGCGGGAGCCGGCATGGGCCTGGCAACCGCCCGCGCGTTCGCCGAGTCCGGAGCGGCCGTCGCCCTCACCGACATCGACGAAGCGGCCCTGAACGCAGCCGCCAAGGAACTCACCGCCGCCGGCCACCAAGTCCTCGCCCTCACCTGTGACGTCAGTGACGAGGACCAGGTCGCCGCCGCCGTCGACCGCACCGTGGAGACTCTCGGCCGCCTGGACATGGCCTACAACAACGCCGGCATCCAGATCCCGCCCAGCGATGCCGCCGACGAACCCGCCGAACGGTTCGACCGCGTCAACGCCATCAACCTGCGCGGCGTGTGGGCCTGCATGAAGCACGAACTGCGGCACATGCGGGCCCAGGGCAGCGGAGCCGTCGTCAACTGTTCCTCCCTCGGCGGCCTCGTCGGCCTCCCGGGACGGGCCTCCTACCACGCCTCCAAGCACGGCGTCATCGGCCTGACCACCAGCGCGGCCCTCGAATACGCCCCCCGCGGCATCCGCGTCAACGCCGTCTGCCCCGGCACCATCGACACCCCCATGGTCAGCGACATGATCGACAAGGGG
The DNA here is from genome assembly GCF_041435115.1 of Streptomyces sp. NBC_00289. Lineage (NCBI taxonomy): Bacteria > Bacillati > Actinomycetota > Actinomycetes > Kitasatosporales > Streptomycetaceae > Streptomyces > Streptomyces sp. NBC_00289. Next base: position 9,619,945 of record NZ_CP108046.1, read on the forward strand.
GAGCTCGACCGCGCCGAGGCCGAAGCCAATCAACCCATCAACCGGCTCGGCACCGCTGAGGAGATCGCCCAGGCCGTCCTGTGGCTGTGCAGCCCCGGATCCGGCTTCGTCGTCGGCGTCGCCCTCCCGGTGGATGGCGGCTACGTGGCCCGCTAGGACAGCCCACGCAGGAGGGCCGTATCAGCCAACTGGTCGAAGCGGACGGTCAGTCGGCAAGGCACAACGAAGTGGCGAGTGACGTGACACCCGCACAACCGAGGAGGCGGCGTGCCTCTTCACGCGCGAAAGTGCCCCCGATCGTGCCGCCAAGTCAATCCTGACGAAGCGTGAGAGGGGGAGGAAAGTCTCCCTGCCACGAGCGTTGCCGGTGGTGCGAGACTCCCGGATGTGACCAGTCGCCGCCGCCAAGGCGCGCGGTTGCCCGGTTGTCCGCGGTGACGACGATCCCGTCTCCCGTCCCGCTGTTGTGTACGGCCGATCCGTCCGCGATACGAAGGCGTACGTATGTCCACTGAACTCCCTGAGTCTGCCGCTCCACCCCCCACCGGAGCCGGCGAGCCCTCCCCGGCGCCCAGTCGGCGCACCTTCATCGCCACCAGCACCGCGGTCGGTGGCGCGGTGGTCGCGGGCGGTGTGATCGGAGGGACATCCCTCGTCGGCCCGGAGGAGGCGGCGGCCGCTGAGACGCCGCCGTCCGGCCGTGTCTCCCCGACGGTCAACGGCACTCGCCACACCGTCACGGTCGACAACCGCACGTCGCTGCTTGACCTGCTGCGCGAGCACTTCGGACTCACGGGCTCGAAGAAGGGCTGCAACGCCGGGGCCTGCGGTGCGTGCACGGTCCTGGTCGACGGGCAGCGGCACAACGCCTGCCTGACACTCGCCGTCCGGCTGGAGGGGGCCGAGGTCACCACGATCGAGGGCCTGGCCGACGGTGACGAACTCCACCCGCTGCAGCAGGCGTTCATCGACCAGGACGCCTTCCAGTGCGGCTACTGCACCCCCGGCCAGATCGTCTCGGGCGTCGGCTGTGTGCAAGAGGGCCACACCGGCTCGCCCGAGGAGATCCGCGAGTGGATGAGCGGCAACATCTGCCGCTGCGGCTGTTACGTCAAGATCGTGCGCGCGGTCGAGCAGACCGCGGGCCGGAAGTGAGGATCGGCCGCCATGCATCCCTTCTCCTACACCCGCGTCTCCGACACCCGTGAGGCCGTCACCGCGGGCAGCCGCGGCGGCCGCTACATCGCCGGAGGCACCACGCTGGTCGACCTGATGCGCGAGACGGTCGAGTGTCCCGAGTCGCTGGTCGACATCACGGGTCTGCCGCTGCGCGAGATCACCGTCACCGAGCGCGGCGGGCTGCGCGTCGGCGCCCTGGTGACCATGTCCGAGGCCGCCGCCCACGCCAAGGTGCGCACCTTGTATCCCGTCGTCTCCGAGGCGCTGGAGCTGAGTGCCTCGGCCCAGCTGCGGAACATGGCGACCATCGGCGGCAACGTCATGCAGCGCACCCGGTGCACGTACTTCCGGGACGTGACAGCTGACTGCAACAAGCGTGAGCCCGGCTCCGGTTGTGCCGCGCTGCACGGCTTCAACCGCTCCCACGCGATCCTCGGCGCTTCCGACTCCTGCGTGGCCACCCACCCCTCCGACCTCGCCGTGGCCTTCGCCGCCCTGGAGGCGCGGGTGCGTCTGCTCGGACCCGACGGGGAGCGCCAGGTCCGCTTCGCCGACTTCCTGCTGCGACCGGGCAACACCCCGGATCGTGAACAGGCGCTACAGCGGGGCGAGTTGATCACGGCAGTGGAGATCCCCGCCCTTCCGCGTCCGCTGAAGTCCGGCTACCTGAAAGTGCGTGACCGCCAGTCGTACGAGTTCGCCCTGACCTCGGCAGCCGTCGCGCTGCACATACGCGGCGGGGTGATCCGCGAGGCCAAGGTCGCCGCCGGGGGAGTGGGCACCGTGCCGTGGAAGCTGCCCGCTGTCGAACGGCACCTTCTCGGCGAACGCCCGTCCGAGGCCCTGTGGGTCGAGGCCGCCGAACGTGCCGCGGACGGCGCCCGCCATCTCCGGCACAACCGGTTCAAGGTCGAACTGCTGAAGCGGACCGTCGCACGCCAGCTGCGCATCGTAGGAGGTACCAGGTGAGCCCCCAGCCGCAGGCAGCCGTCGGCGCGCCGCTGTCCCGGGTGGACGGCCGGCTCAAGGTCACCGGCCAGGCCCTGTACGCCGCCGAGCACGACGTCGACGGGGCCGTACACGCCGTGATCGTCGACGCCGGCATCGGGCGAGGCCGTATCACCGGCATCGACACCCGCACCGCCGAAGCCCAGCAGGGCGTGCTGAAAGTGATCCACCACGGCAACGCGCCGAAGCTGCCGTACCGCGACAACAGTGGGTCGAACAACCCCGAGGGCCGGCGACTTCGCGTCTTCCAGGACGACCGGATCCGCTTCCACGGCCAGCCGGTCGCCGTGGTGGTGGCCACCACGCTGGAGGCCGCGCAGCACGGTGCGAGTCTGGTCAAGGTCCGTTACGACGCCGAACAGCCCTCGACCGACCTCACCAAGGCGGAGCCGGACGAGCCGACCCGTTACGAGCGCGGCGACGCCGAGGCCGCCCTGCACACGGCGGCCGTACGGCTGGACCTGACCTACCGCACGGCGCGCAACCACCACAACCCGATGGAGCCGCACGCCACCATCGCCCGCTGGGACGGCGACACGCTCACGGTGTGGGACAAGACCCAGTGGGTGGTGGGCACCCAGACCGAACTCGCGGCGGTGTTCGGCCTGGAGTTGGACGCGGTGCGGGTCATCTCGCCGTTCGTCGGGGGCGGCTTCGGCACCGCGCTGCGCTGCTGGCCGCACGTGGTCGTGGCCGCGCTGGCCGCCCGTGAGACGAAGCGTCCGGTCAAGCTCGTTCTGAGCCGCAGGCAGATGTACCTCGGAACCGGTTACCGGCCCTCGTACGAGTACCGTCTGCGCCTGGGCAGCGACCGGCGCGGCCGACTCACCGCCGCGGTTCACGAGGTGGACGCCGAGACCTCGTCGTACGAGAAGTTCACCGAGTCCATCCTGGCGGCCGGGCAGATGCTCTACAGCATGCCGGACGTGAGCCAGAGCTACCGGACGGTGCCCCTGGATCTGCCCACGCCCCTGTACATGCGCGGCCCCGGCTTCCAGACGGCCTCCTTCGTCATCGAGTCGGCCATGGACGAACTCGCGCACCGCCTCGGCGTCGACCCGATCGAGCTGCGCCGACGCAACGAACCGAACGAGGACGAGTCGAACGGGTTGCCGTTCTCCACCCGCCGGCTGCGCGAGTGCTACACCGTCGGCGCCCGCGAGTTCGGCTGGCACCGCCGCAACCCCGAGCCCCGCTCGACGCGTGAGGGGGACTGGCTGATCGGCAGGGGCATGGCCGCCGGCGTCTACGACACCGCGCGCATGCCGGCCCAGGCCCGGGCCCGCCTCGACGCCGACGGCACCGCCGTGGTGGATGCCGCCGCCACCGACATGGGCCCGGGCACCTACACCTCCCAGACCCAGGTAGCCGCCGACGCCCTCGGACTGACCATGCGCACGGTCACCTTCCGGCTCGGCGACTCCCTGTTCCCGCCGACCCCACCACACGGCGGCTCGATGACCATGGCCAGCGTCGGCTCCGCCACCCTCGACGCCTGCAACAAGGTCCGCCGTCAGGCGATCGAACTGGCCGTCCAGGATGGCCAGTCACCGCTGTACGGAGTGCCGACCGACGACGTGGTGGTGCGGGGCGGCCGACTGCACGTGAAGGACGATCCCACGCGCGGGGAGACGTACGAGCGGCTGCTGGCCCGCAACGACCGCACCCACCTCGAGGCGGACGGCTCCTTCGCGCCGCCCTCGGGGCCCGAGCGGCACTCCTTCTACGGCTACAACGCCACCTTCGCCGAAGTGGCCGTCGACGCGACCCTCGGACTGGTGCGGGTGCGGCGGGTGCTCGGCGTCTACGACGCGGGCCGCATCATCAGCCCCAAGCTGGCCGACAGCCAGGCACTCGGCGGCATGGTCGGCGGCATCGGCACGGCCCTCCTTGAGCACACGGTCACCGACCACCGCGACGGCCGCATCGTCAACGCCAACCTGGCCGACTATCTCGTGCCCGTCAGCGCTGACATCCCCGACCTCAAGGCGATCTATCTCGAAGGCGAGGACCGCGAGGCCGACCCGCTCGGCGTCAAGGGCCTCGGAGAACTCGTGATGATCGGCGTGGCGCCCGCCATCGCCAACGCCGTCTTCAACGCCACCGGCCGCCGCATCCGCGAACTGCCCATCACCGCCGAGGCGTTGATCTGACCCACGCACTTCGGTCCGGCGGAGTGCACACCGCTCGTCCGACCCACGGACATCGGGCCGGCGGAGTGCACACCGCTCGTCCGGCAGCCTGCCCCGTCCGGCCGCCGGACTTCCCAGGGCCGCCGCCACGTGACGCTTTCCCCGGCGTCGTGGCGGCGGCCCGCTCACCCTCCGAACCTGGTCCCGCCGTGGAGAACTGCCATGCTGAACATCGCGGACACACTGCACCGATGGTGCCGCGAAGCCCGCACCTTCGCCCTGGCCACCGTCGTCGACGTGCACGGCAGCGCACCCTTGCCGGCCGGTACGTCGGTCGCGGTGGACGAGGACGGCAACGCCGTCGGCAGCGTCTCCGGCGGCTGCGTCGAGGGAGCCGTCTACGAACTGTGCCGACAGGTGCTGCACGACCGCAGCGCTCCCCAGCGGGCCTGGTTCGGCTACTCCGACGACGACGCCTTCGCCGTCGGCCTGACCTGCGGCGGTGAACTCGACGTCTTCGTCCAACGCATCGATCCCGCGGCCCAGCCGCACCTGTCCACGGCCCTCTCCGAGATCACCCAGGGGCTGCCGGTCGCCGTGGCACAAGTCGTGGACGGCCCGGAGCGCCTCCTCGGCTCCACGCTGAGCGTGCCCGGCGGTGGCCGCCCCGCCCACGGGCGCGTGGACGGCGGCCCGGCGGACCGGGCGGTGGCCGACCGGGCCAGGGCCCTGCTGCGGGCCGGCCGCACCGCCCGCGTCGACATCGGCGGAACCGGGGACGGATGCCCCGAACGGCTGTCCGTCCTCGTCCACGCGCACGCGTCCCGGCCACGCCTGCTGGTCTTCGGCGCGGTCGACTTCGCCGCCGCCCTCAGCCAGGCCGGACGCCTCCTGGGCTACCACGTCACCGTCTGCGACGCCCGCCCCGTCTTCGCCACGACCGCACGCTTCCCCCACGCGGACGAGGTGGTGGTCGACTGGCCCCACCGCTACCTGCAGCGCACCGACGTGGACGAGCGCACCGCCGTATGCGTCCTCACGCACGACGCCAAGTTCGACATCCCCCTGCTGCGCCTGGCCCTCGACCTGCCCGTCGCCTACGTGGGGGCCATGGGCTCCCGGCGCACCCACGACGAGCGCCTGCGGCTCCTGCGCCAGGAGGGCGTCACGCAAGAGGAGTTGGCGCGGCTGCGTTCCCCCATCGGCCTCGACCTCGGAGCCCGCACACCCGAGGAGACGGCCGTCTCCATCACCGCGGAGATCATCGCCCAGGCCAACCAGGGCACGGGCCGGCCCCTGACCCAGATCACCGGCCCGATCCACCGGCCGCCGGGGCTGATGACCTACCGGTAGGCGGGCCTCAGCGAGTACCGAGCGACAAAACCAGGTCGACGTGGTTCAGTGCCGTACGCGATCATGCGTTCATGCCCCTGAAAGACACCCTTGCCCGAGTCGACGCAGACCTGGCCGCCGGCCGGGTCCCCGTCGCGCGCCAGCGACTGCGCGGGCTCGTGTCGTCCTTCCCGAACGACCTGACGCTTCGCCGGCGCCTGGCCGAGGCGTACCGCCTGTACGGAGAGCCTGCGGAAGCGGGCCGCTGGATGTATCTCGAACAGGACAGGGACGCAGCTGAGACCTCCGCCTTCGAGGCGCGATACCACACAGCTCAGCAGCGTATGCGGGCACTTGCCTGGCAAGGCCGTGAGTCGCTTGCCCGAACGGCCTTTGCCAGAGAGCAATTGGCAGCAGCACGAGCAGCCTGCTCCGACGCCATGGGGCGCCCCGTCGACTGGGACACGGTGTCATCCGACGAGAAGGAAGACAGCAGGCGAAACGCCTTCGCCGACTTCCTGGCAGGGGCAGGATGTCTGGTGGCGGCCCTGGTGTTCCTCGCGATCTGGGTGAACGGACTCGTTGCCCTCTTCAGCTGAATCAGGTCACCGGGGGCTTCGTCGTACGGAACACCCTTTCGTGTTGCGGGAACGCCACTCTGCCTCCGAGCCTCCCGCGAACCACGCATGATGCTCACTCAGCTCGGATCACTGGGGGACACCATGCACACCCGCACCGCCGCAGCCGCAGTGGCCATCGCAGCACTGCTCACACTCACCGCCTGCGAAGGCGCCGACACGAGCAGCGGCTCCAGCAAGGGTCGCAGCAGCCAGGACGCCAACGACAAGGCGAGCACCGGCAACGACGCGGCGAAGACCGACACCGCCAAGCTGCCGGACATGACAGGCAAGGGCCTCCAATCCGCGCAGGATGAGGCCCAAGAAGCAGGGTTCTACAGCCTCACTTCCCACGACGCGCTCGGCCGCGACCGCATGCAGGCCTTCGACCGCAACTGGCAGGTCTGCTCCCAGACCCCGACGGCCGGCCAGCACCCAACCGACACGAGGGTCGACTTCGCCACGGTCAAGCTCGAAGAGGACTGCCCGGCCAAGGACGAGGGGACAGCTCAGGAGGCCGCCGGAAGCACGATGCCCGACTTCAAGGGCAAAGCCGTCAAAGTCGCCCGCCGGGCGCTCGACAGCTCCACGAGCATCACCGTCAGGGACTCTTCCGGGCAGGACCGCATGGTGCTCTTGGAGTCGAACTGGCAGGTGTGTTCACAGGAGCCGCCCGCCGGCGCCAAGCTCGACGGCCGGCCCGTCACGCTGGCCGCAGTCAAGTTCGGGGAGTCCTGCTGATCCACCCCTTGGCCGCCTTGCCTGGCCGCATCTCGTCCAGCCCGACCCGAGTGGCCTCGTGTGCCATGTCGGCGCCGAGGCCGGTGACGGCGAAGGCCGGGGCGACGGACCGCACCCGTACGCCGCGAGGCCCGAGCGAGGCGCGCGGGTTGCGGGTCAGCTGGGTGACCGCAGCGCTCCCGTCCAGGGTGCGCCACACCCAGGTAACCCATCGCGTGCGCGTCTATCGTTGCGGCATGGACAGTGGCAACCCCCTGGGAGAGTTCCTCCGCGCCCGCCGAGAGATGACCAGCCCGTCCCGGTCCGGGCAGCCCTGGTCGGGCCGGCGCAGGACGCCGGGCCTGCGCCGGGAGGAGGTCGCCCAGTCGTCCGGAGTCAGCGCCGACTACTACGCCCGGCTGGAACAGGGACGCGAGAAGCACCCTTCCGCACAGGTGGTGCACGCCCTGGCCCGCGCCCTCGGACTGAATCCCGAGGAAACGGCGCACCTGCACCAACTGGCACGAACGGCTCGTGGCTCCGTCCGGCGAGGTGGCGGTGCGCCCGTCGGGCCGAGTTTGCTGCGCTTGATGGACGGCTGGCATCACACACCCGCACTGATCCTCGACCGTCGACTGGATGTACTGGCCGGCAACTGCCTCGGACGCGCCCTCTTCGCCAGGATGCTGGACCAGGGCGAGACAAATCTGGTCCGGTTCACCTTCCTGAATCCCGACGCCCGGGACTTCTACCCCGACTGGGAGCGGGTCGCCAGGTCCGGGCTCGCGGCCCTGCGCGCGGGCAGCGGCGAGCTGGTGAACGATCCCCGGCTGACCGAACTCGTCGGCGAACTGTCCCTGAAAAGTTCGGAGTTCCGCGATCTGTGGGCCCGCCATGACGTACGCGGCAAGGCTCATGAGGCCAAGTCCTTCAACCACCACCAGGTCGGCGAACTGACCCTGGCCTACGACTCGTTCACCGTCGACAGCGCGACGGACCAGCAACTCGTCGTGTACCAGGCCGAGCCCGGCAGCGCTTCCCAGCAGGCCCTCGCACTCCTCGGCACGGTGGCCGCCGACCTGCCCGCCTTGCCGACCGTGTCACTTGGTGACTACATCCAGGAGCGTTGAGGTCACTGCTGGGGTGTGGCATCGCTCAGCTGCCGAGTACGGCTCGATCTGGGAGCCCACCTTCCACAAGTGGGGATCTCGACGGCAGGCTGTCGACGCACGAGGCTCCAGCGCATTGACGAGCCGGTGGACCCCAACTCGCGGTCACCCAGGGGAGTCCAGCCGCCGGCGCCCGGGACCGAGCAGGAGAGGGCGGCGTCCAGGTCACTGACCCCGGGTCAAATCCCAGGCCGGCGCCTATCTCACCCCGGTGAGTGTGGCGTAGACGACGACGTTGCCCTGGTATCCGCTGTGCTTGGTGTAACCGCCGCCGCAGGTGATCACGCGTAGTTCGGCCCGGCCGGAACTGCCGTAGACCTTGTCATCGGGAAATCGTTCCTTGTCGTAGACCTCTACGGCGTCGACGGTGAAAAGGGCTGTGCGCCGGTCTGCCCGGTCGACCTCGATCGTGTTGCCTTTGGCGACGGAGCCGAGGCCGTAGAAGACCCCGCGTTGGCCGTTGGGCAGGTCCACGTGTCCCGTGGTGACGGCTGTCCCGACGGATCCGGGGGGCGGGCCCCCGCCGTACCAGCCGGCGAGGCCGGGATGGTCGGCCGGTGGGGGCTGTAGTGCCCCCGATGCGTCGAGGTCCAGCTTGCTCACAGGTGCGTCCACGCCGATGGTGGGGATCCGGAGCCGGAGTGGCGCTGACGGTTGCAGCGGCTGAACGACGGAGCCCGCTGCCGGGGCGACAGTACGGCCGACGGTGGGAGCCGCCGGGGGTGAGAAGGCCTGGCCCACCGAAGGCTGCGGTGGCTGCCCGTCGTGCAGCGCACCGGTCACCAGCAGCGTACCTGCCACCAACGTCCAGGACAGAAGCTTGACCGAAGGGATGTACGAGGGCGAGGAAGCGCGGGTTTGGTGCCCTGGGACCATCGTGTTTGAGCCTCTTGATTACAGCTGGGGGAAAGACGGAGAGCCATACCATCCAGCTCCCGGCGAGAGAGATACCGGGAGCCGGTGCGGCACAACGCGGGGCGGTCAGGTGCGGTTCGCGTGCGAGCGGCTACGCGCCCGCACCAGCCAACCGGCGGCACCTGCGGCGATCAGCGCTCCGCCCAGAGCGAGCTGCGCCGCTGTGCTGTCGGTGTCTCCGAAACCGGCCTCGACGGCACCATTGGGCCGGCGCTCCGTCAGCGAGTAGGAATCTGTGAGCTTGATCCGCGGTGGGCATTTGACGGTGACGGTGTCGCTGGTGGCCTCGGTTCCTTCCGGCACCGTGAACTGGCCGGTGAGTACGCCCTTCCTCTCGCCTTCGAAGAGGTGGAACGCCCCTGCCACCTCGGACTCGCCCTTCCCGTAGTCCACATCCTCGCCGCAGGCCTCGGTGCTGACGGTGACTGTGGAGCCGGGAGAGCCCGCCTGCGAGCGGATGTCGAGACCTGAGTCACCGGCGGCGGCAGAGGCCGGAATCTGCAGCGCCAGGGCACCGATCACCAGTCCGATACCGACGCCAACGTGTTTGTTGCCCAAGGGGTCCTCCAGTGCAGCTGCGTCCGGTTTGCCTGTATGGCGCGCTTTTGTCTATTCCACTGATAAATCGATCCATGCTCCGTGACCTCCGCTAGGCGGCAAATGGACACATGCGTCACCCGGCAGGCTTACCGATCGCGTCACCACGAGCATTTCGGTGGCTTCGGTCGGGGGTGGCCCGATGGAGGGTGCGGACCGGAGTGAGGGCCAGACGAAGCAGCGGCAGGCCAGGGTGGTGCCCCCCAGCCGGTTGCGTGCTCGACCTGGACGGTGGCTTCGACGCCCCGGACGGCGGCCGGATCATCCTCGACGGCCACCGACCTGGCCGGTCTCGGCGACGACGACCTGCCGGCGCCGCGCAGCGACCGCATCGGCTTCGTCATCCAGTCCTTCGGCCTCATCCGATGTGACGGGGTGGGCGGGGTACTGCTCGTCACGCCTGTCACCCGTCGCAGGCGGCGCCACCTGAGCGTTCGGGCGCCACCTGAGCGTTCGGGACGGCAAGGCCACCACCGCCCGAACCTGCCGGGACTTCGCCGCGCCGCACTACCCTGGCGGCTGTCCGACAGTGTTATCCGTAGACCTGATCTCCTCGGGGGACCGCGTGGCAGTGCACGAACAGCCGGTCGGGGCACCGGACTTGGACGAGCTGCGACGGAGGGCAGCCGCAGCCGCCGCCCCGCAACGCGAGGAGGGGCTGGTGGTCTGCGAGAACCTGGTGCGGATCTACCAGACCGAGGGTGTCGAAGTCCAGGCCCTCCAGGGCCTGGACCTGGCCGTGGCCCAGGGCGAGATGATCGCGGTGATCGGGGTCTCCGGCTCCGGCAAGTCCACCCTGCTGGGCATACTGTCCGGCCAGGACGTGCCCACCGCGGGCGCCGCCGAGGTCGCCGGACACGACCTGCTGGCGATGAAGCGCCGCGACCGGCTCAGGTACCGGCGCGAGATCGTGGGGTTCGTCTGGCAGCAGACCTCTCGCAACCTGCTGCCCTACCTTTCGGCGGCGGAGAACGTGATGCTCCCGATGACGTACACCGGGATCAAGCGCTCGCAGCGCCGGGCCCGGGCAGAGGAACTGCTCGACCTGCTGTCCGTCGGCCACTGCCGGGACCGCACCCCGGACACGCTCTCCGGCGGCGAGCAGCAGCGGGTCGCGGTCGCCGTCGCGAACGCCAACGCGCCCCGGGTGCTGTTCGCCGACGAACCCACCGGCGAACTCGACACCGCCACCAGCGACGAGGTGTTCGCCGCGCTGCGCCGGGCCAACGAGGAGTTGGGCGTCACCGTGGTCGTGGTCACCCACGACGCACTCGTGTCCGAGCAGGTCCAGCGGACCGTACGGATTCGCAACGGCCGCACCTCGACCGAGGTGCTGCGCCGGGTCGCCACCGGCGAGGACGGCGTCGAGGTGCTCACCGCCGAGGAGTACGCGGTACTGGACGGCAGCGGCCGGCTGCAACTGCCGGGCGAGTTCACCGAGCGCCTGCACCTGCGCAAGCGCGTACGGCTGGCTTTGGAGAGCGACCACATCGGCGTATGGCCCGACGAGGCCGCGCGGCGCGCGAGGTCCGACGCGGAGGACGCCCCGAGCGCCGACGGTGCGCGGTAATCGGTTCGCTCGGTGGCTGACCGGGCGGTCATCACATGCGGAGCTGGGCGGCCTTCACGGGAGGCGCAGTACGGCCCCCAGGCGGCGCCGGCGGACGAAGGCGGTCTCGGTGGCCGCGGCGGCCAGGATCAGCGCGGTCACACCGGTGACGAGGGCGAGGGTCAGCGAGTAGTCGGTCCGCAGCTCCGGTTGAGCCGGTCCGCCGGTGAACTGCCGCAGGTCCAGCGTCCCCGCTATGAGCCGCGGCACGAGCAGTCCGAGCAGAGTGCCGCCCACCGCCGAGGCTACGGCCAGCGGCAGCAGTTGCAGGAAATGCACCGCTCCGGCTTGCTTGCCGCCGAGGCCGAGCGTGCGCAGGAACGAGGTGGTGCGGCTGCGCTCGTGGGAGGTGAGGGTCAGTTCCAGTGCGAGCGCGAGCAGGCCGGAGAGCGCGGCCAGGACCGAACTGATGGTGTAGATCGTGCCGAGGCCCCGCGTCAGGCCGTCCGCTCGCAGGGTGCTCAGCGTCTCGGAGCGGACGCGGATCCGGGCCAGCGGCCCGAGCGCCTTGGCCGCCGTCGAGCGCAGCGCCGCGGGCTCGGCGGTGGCGGGACCCTCGCCCTCGAGGAGCAGGACGGTGCTCCCCGAGGGCTGCTGGCCCAGCAGGTGCTCGGCGGTGGCGGTGGTGATCAGCATCGGCGTCCCGGCGGGGATCTGCGCGGTGACCGGCCCGAGGAGGGGGTCGCGCAGCTCCGCGGCGGTGAGGGTGCCGACCGGCTTGAGGATCAGGTTCACCGAGGGCTGCCCCTGGGTCACGACGGTGGTGGTGAAGTCGCCGGTGCGCTCTCTCGCCCGCAGGTCGGGCGAGAGGAAGGACGGCAGCGGGACGCTCGCGTCGGTCCGGGTTCCGGGCGGGGTGTCCAGCCCGGACATCAGAGTGCCGGCCAGCGGCGACTTTGGGGCGATGGCGACCAGTTGTCGGGGATCCACTGTGATCACGGCGACCTGGCGGATCGCCGCACCGTCGGCCTGTCCCGCCATGTCGAGAGTGCGCAGCCGCTGGACGGCAGTCCGTATTCCGGTGGCGCCGGCCCGCGGTGCGCTGTTCGCGGCGGAGGCGCCGGTCCCGGCCACGGTCGCGCTCGCGTCGGCGCCGGTGGTCCAGGCCGCACCCGCCGCCAGGCCGTCGTCGATCGTACGCTGCACGAGGCCGCCGAACACGGCCGTGCCCATGGTCAGGACCAGGACGAACAGGGCCAGCCCGGTCGCCGGGGCGTCGTGGGCGGCCCGGGCTGCCCCGATGAAGCCCACCGTTCCCCGGCCGCGCCGGGCCTGCCGCAGCACCAGGCGCAGTACGAGCGGGTAGATCCGCAGCAGGATCAGTACGACGGCCAGCGCCACCAGCACCGGTACCGCGCCCAGGATCCCGTCGGGGCCCTGCGAGCGCAGCGCGACCACGCCCGCCGCCGCCGTGAGCAGCACGGTGAGCTCCAGGACCAGGCGCCGGCCTACGGCCAGGTGCCGGCGCGGGCGTCGCGGGCGGCTGGGCCTGCGCGGCTCGCGGACCGCGAGCCAGGTCATCAGCGGCACCGTCAGCGCCACCACCGCGGCGGCGACGGCGGCGGGCACAGGTTGCGGCGATCCGGACGTGCCCGTGGGAGTGAGAGCTCGTCCGGCAGCCCAGCCGAGCAGGGCGGCGCCCAGCACCGCCGGCCAGGCCACGGCGCAGCGCAGCAGCACCAGCCCGGCGGTGGACGCGCCCCGCGCACGTTGCAACCGCAGGTGCGCCTGCCTTCGGCGCAGAAGCAGCCGTACCGCGACGGTGACGGTGGCCAGCACGACCGCGGCCAGCGCGTCGACGGCGAATCTCGCCAGCGCCCTGGCCTGATGGTCCTGAGCGGTGAACGTGGCGAGCAGCGGCGTCAGGGAGTCGGTCACCAGCAGGGACCCGGTGGCCTGGCCGACGACGTGGCAGCCGATGTCGCCGGTGACCCAGTCGGTCCCCTGGCACAGGGCGGCGCTCAGGTCCGCGCCGTAGTGGGACAGTGGCCCGGTCAGTGCGCGGGCCTGGTCGAGCGCCGGCCCGGACAGGTCGGCGCGCAACTGCCAGGTCACCCGCGGGCCGCCCACCCCGGCAGCGGCCAGCAGGCCGGCGGCGTCGAGGCCGACGAGACCGCGGACGGCCAGCACGGTGCCGGCGGACTGCTCCGCCGGGTAGCGCGAGGGCTGGTCCAACGTCTCGCGGCCGTTCCAGAAGTCGTCGGCCGCGGCCGTGGTGCGGTACACCCCGCTCACCACCAGCGCCGCGCGGGGCGGTGCGTTCTGCGCCACGGGTGTCTTCGGGAACTCGAGGGTCAGCCGGCTGCCCGTCCGGACGCCCAGCGCCCGCGCGGTGGTCTGCGACAGCCCGATCTGGGGCGCGGTGGCAATCGGCGTGTGGTCGGCCGGCGCGCGACCGCTGACGTAGTGGAGATGGGTTCGCGCGGAGGGCAGGTAGCTGACCGTCAGGTTGGTGCCGGTGTTCGCCGGCCCCGGCGGCCGCGGCGAGATCAGGGACGCCGGGTTGTAGTCGTAGCTGCCGCCGCCGGTGGAGGTCAGGTGCCGCGCGGCGGGGCCGCTGAGCTGCTCGGTGAGGGTGCGGTCGGCGCCGAGCAGGGTGGCCATGTCCACGGAGGGCGGCGAGGTGTCGAAGACCTCCGGTGTGGTGCTCAGGCTGATCAGGGGTGCTTGGGCCTGCGCGGCGTCGACGCGCTGCCGCAGTGCCCGGTCCTCCTGGCGTCCCGCGAGGGCGGGGGCCCAGGCGCACAGCGCCGTCAGCACCAGGACCAGCACCGCAAGGCAGGCCAGCGCCGGCAGGTCGCCGCGAGTCTCCTTGCGTATCAGACGCCGCGTCACCGCCGCGCCCCTACCGGCGGATCGCGTCACCGTCCGCCCTTTCCGGTCGTGTCCGGCCGCCCGGCTCAACGGTCTTCCCCCGCTCGCAGCACGCGTACCAGGTCCACCCGGGCCAGCAGGCGGGCCAGTGCCAGCACGACCGCGCTGATGGCCACAGCGGTCGCCACCGCGGTCAGCGCCACGGTGCCCCAGGGTGTGACCTGCGGCAGCGGCGGATAGGGGGCCTGTCCGCTGTCGTCGACGGTGACCAGCGGCAGCACAGCCGATGCCAGGGCCATGCCCATCAAGGCCCCCGGGACCACCGCGAACAGGGCCAGACCCAGTTGCTCGGCGCCCAGCAGCGCGGACAGGCTCTTGGAACGGACGCCGATCGCCCGCAGCAGGGCGAACTCCTTGCGGCGCTGCCGGGTGGAGACCACCGCGTGCACCGTGAAGGCGATGACGGCGAAACCGGGGGCCAGATACCGGACCAGTTCGAGGACCCGGCCCAACCCCCTGCGGAACGGGTCGGCTTGCAGCGACACGGCGGTGCGCGCCGTGGTGGTGACGCGGCCCAGCGCGGGCTGCGCCTCGGCGGCCGCGGCCGTGCGCGCGCTGTCGGTGCTGCCCAGCCACCAGAACGCGGGCTTTTCCTGGCCGACACCGGCCAGCGTCAAGGCGGTGGCGAGGTGGCGCTGGTCGGCAATCAGATACCCCTGTCCGCGGCCCAGCCCGGGCAACGCGTCGACGCGGCCCACAATGTGGGCGGTGACCTGGCCGCCGCCCAGATCCAGCGTGGTGGTGCCGCCCACACTCAGGCGCGCGTCGCGCAGCGCGGAGGCGTTGACGCGTACCGGAAGCGGCGCTGGACCGCCGACCGGGCCCGCCACGAGTCGCACCTGGCTGCCGACCTCGGTGGCGTAGTCGCTGTCGGTCAGGCCGCCAAAGGCGTCTCCGACCGCCCGCGACGCCGGGATGCCGGTGCTGACGGTGGTCCGGAAAACCTTGGAGCCGCCGGGAACGATCGCACACACCCCGGGGGTGCCGGGAACGTAGCTGTCGGCCGGCTGCCCTTTGCAGGCCCCCTTGGTGGCGTCGGCGGCGTGGGCCGTACCGTCGGACCACGTCTGCCCACCGGGCAGCGGGGCGGCCCAGGTGTCCGCGGTGCCGCGCGCGCCGACCCGGATCAGTTCAAGGTCCAGCCGCGCGGGACGCACGTCCGGCTGCGGCAGGACCTTGACGGCGGTCACCGTCAGCGGATACGCCCGCGGGTGGCCGCCGCTCAGCGCCACGTCGAGCGGGACCACGACGGTGTGCCTGGCACCGTCGGCGGCGGGCAGGCGGGTCGCCACCGCGCTGACGAGGCCGGACGCGTCCTGCACGGTCAGTTCCAGGCTCGGTGCCGCGCGGTTGCCGTCGCTGCGCAGCCGCTCGTCCAGCAGCAGCGCGGTCGGACGCCCGGGAAGTCGTATCCCGACGACGACCGGTGACGGGGTGCGGGGAGCGGGCCCGCCGATCGTGCCGACCAGATTCTCGGTGGCGCCGCCGGGCAGATTCACCGTCGACTGCGTCACCGGCGCCGCGAAGGTCACCGCCGGCAGCGCGCGATAGGCGGCGCCCAGTACGGATGAGGGGTAGCCGTTGTCCGCGGACGGGGAGATCCGCACGTCCGCACCCACCGTGAACGCGGCCTGCTCGGACGCCAGGCCGCCCAGGCAGGCCAGCGCGGTGGTGGCGAAAGCGCTCACCGACACGGCCAGACACATCAGCACCACCGGCCCCGCGTTGCGCGCGGCCCGCCGGCTCAACTGCCAGCCGCCCAGCGCCAGGACCAGGCCCCGGCTGCGACGGCCGAACGCGTCCAGCAGCAGGGAGGTCAGCGGCAGCAGCCGCAGCAGCAGGAGCGCGGCGGCGCCGGCCACCAGGGTCGGCACCAGGACCAGCACCGGGTCCGCGGACGCGCTGCCGGTGCCCACGTCGGCGATCAGCGAGTGGTGCCGCCGCAACTCCAGATACCCCAGGACCGCGACGGCCAGCAGCGCCACGTCGGCGCCCAGCCGCTGCGCGGCGGCGGCCCGTGCGCCGCGGGCCGGCCGCGACCGTGCCGACGGCAGCACAGGCAACAGCACCGCCGCGGCGTGCACCAGCAGCGTCAGACCCACCACCGCCCACGCGTCGTTGCCCCGGCCGCCGGGGTGCAGCAGCCCGGCCAGGAAGGGCGCCACGCCGGCGGCCGGAATGCAGGTCAGCGCCCACTCGGCCGCCGCGCCCCGCAGCAACCGCAGGGTGCCGGCACCTCTGGCCCGTTGCAGCGCCAGTTCGTCGCGCCGCCGCACGGTCAACTGGCGGGCCGCCAGCACCAGCGTCGCCAGGGCGAGGACCCCCAGCATCACGCTCGGCAGGTACAGCGAGGACCGGGCCGCCACCACCGGCACCGTCAGTTCGTCGATCGCCCCCGGCAGACCGGACGCCACCGTCAGGTCCTCCAACGACGGCTGCCGCCCCCGGAACACCGACACGCCGCTCTGACTGCCGGAGAAAGCCCGCAGCCGGTCGCGCAGCCCGGCGAGGCTGCCCGCGTCGAGACGGGAGAGGCCGGGCTGCATACTCCAGTGGACCGTCAGATGCCCGTTCAGGGCGGCGCTGCCGTTGAGAGCCGACGCCGAGACCACCAGCAGGTCCTGGTCGGCAGTCCCGCCCTCGGCCAGGTCGCCGGCCATCGCGGGCCAGAACCCGACGGCGCCGGTCGCCCGGAAGACGCCGGTGATCCGCAGAGTCATGGCACGGCTGAAGGCGTCCCGCACCTGAAGGGTGGAACCGGGTACGACGCCCAGGCGTTTGGCCAGCGCGTCGGGCACCGCCGTGTCGACCGCAGCGGTGGACCCGGTGGCGACCCGGACATCGGGCAGCGATGTGAACGCGCCGGCCGGGGCGTCGGCCGTGCCGACCGGCCACCTCCCGGAGACCAACTGCGCGAACCTGCCCCCCTCCTGCACCGCGACCGGGTGAAGCCCGCGGCCCCCGGGGCCGCGCGGCGGACCCGCCACCCCGTCGATCCCTGTCACCGAGACCGGCGACGTGCCCAGCAGCCCCACGTACGTCCGCTGCGGCACCCCGGCGAACACGCGGTCACCGGCGGCGCGCACCTGTCGATCGGCGGCGGCCATCCCCCCGGCCCGGAAAGACGCATTGACGTTCACCTGCGCGTCGGGGTCGGCAGCCAGCCGCCGCACTGCCCCGGCCTGCACCGAGCTCCCCGCCACCGCCGCGAGCGCCGCCAGCACCGTCGCACACAGCAGTACGGTCACCGCGACAGCGGCCAGCACCAGCCCGTGCTGCGTGGCCCGCCTGGCAACGGCGGGAAGCCGCCGCCTGGCCGGGCGCGGAGCATCCGGGTGTCGCCGCGACGAGGACGTGAAGGCCGTGGCGACCACATGAACCCCCGCAGAATCGAACATGTGACGGTGACGGCGCGCCACAGTCCTACCAGGCGCCCCGCAACGACGCAAGAATCGCTGATCTTGTACTACCTGGGCGGCATCAGAGCGGCGGGAGCCGCCGCCACGCTCGCGGGGTCCAACAGCCGTTGCCGGTGCGGGCCGCGGTGTGGACGGCAGGGTCCAGCCGCGCGGCTCACCATTCATCGCGCGGTGAGGTGGCGTGCTCGCGGCAGACTCAACTTTCTTCGTCGGCAGTACTGTTGACCGACAGCGGCTCCCATGAAACGAAGCTCCTGCGGAGCAGGGCTGGGGAAGCCGGTTCGCCAGGGCTGACCGGCGTGCGCTGTCCATCGGCCGACACCCGCCGCTCACACAGAAACTGATACTGTGTGAGGTGTGACGCAGCAGGTCAAGCGGGCGTTCAAGTACCGCTTTTACCCCGCCGACGAGCAGGCAGCTGAGCTGTCGCGCACGTTCGGCTGCGTGCGCCTCGTCTTCAACAAGGCGCTGGAGGAGCGCACACGGGCCTGGTACGGCGAGCAGCGCCGCATCTCCTACGTGGAGTCCTCGGCCGCGCTGACGGAGTGGAAGAAGACCGGGGAGCTGGCCTTTTTGACGGAGGTGTCCTCGGTCCCGCTGCAGCAGGCGCTGCGTCATCTTCAGACGGCGTTCGGGAACTTCTTCGCCAAGCGCGCGAAGTACCCGCGCTACAAGTCTCGCAAGAAGTCCCGCGCGTCGGCCGAGTACACCCGCAGCGCCTTCACCTGGCGCGAGGGGCGCCTGACCCTGGCGAAGATGACGCAGCCCCTGGACATCCGCTGGTCGCGTCCCCTGCCGGAAGGTGCCGAGCCCACGACGGTGACCGTGTCCCGCGACGCGGCGGGTCGCTGGTTCGTGTCCCTGCTGTGCGAGGACACCATCGCCCCGGCCGCCGCCACCACGGCGGCCGTCGGCCTGGACGCCGGGATCACCTCCCTGGTGACACTGTCCACCGGGGAAAAGGTCGCCAACCCCAAGCATGAGAGGCGGGATCGCGCGCGGCTGGCCCGCGCGCAGCGGGAGCTGTCGCGCAAGGCGAAGGGCTCGGCGAACCGCGAGAAGGCCCGGCTCAAGGTGGCCCGCGTGCATGCGCGGATCGCCGACCGGCGCCGTGACTGTCTGCACAAGCTGTCGACTCGACTCGTCCGTGAGAACCAAACGGTCGTGATCGAGGACCTGAGTGTCCGCAACTTGCTGAAGAACGGCACGCTCGCACGCGCCATCAGTGACGCGGCCTGGATGCAATTGCGTTCCATGCTGGAGTACAAGTGCGCCTGGTACGGGCGCGAGTTCGTCGTGATCGACCGCTTCTTCCCCAGCAGCAAGCTGTGCGGGGACTGCGGTACGGTCGCGGCGAAGCTGCCGCTGAACGTCCGCGAGTGGACGTGTGCCTGCGGCGCGGTGCATGACCGCGACGTGAACGCGGCGCGCAACATCCTGGCCGCCGGGCTGGCGGCGTCTGCCTGTGGAGACGGTGTAAGACCTCAACGGGAGTCCTCCCGGACGGGGCGGTCGTCGGTGAAGCAGGAATCCCAGCGGGCGACCGCTGGAATCCCCCGCATCTAGGCGGGGGAGGAAGTCAAGGTGTACCTCGACGGCGCCCGGAACGTGCGGATGGACAGAACCACTCTGCGGGAGCTGTCCGAGTACGGGTATCTCGACGAGTTCAGCCGCTGGGTCGCCGCCGTTCCGGCCGCCCTGGCCAGGGAACACGGCTGCGCCGCCCTGGTGTACGGCAACCGTATCCACGCCAGGATCAACCAGATCGGCCCCTACGGGTCGAGCTGGCACCTTCCGGACACCCATGTCCAAGTCCGCACCGTGCACCGCGACCTGCGCATGAGCCCCGCCTTCTCGCTCACTTTCGACGTCACAGGCCGGCTCTTCCCCCGGCTTGTCTTCCACGACTGGGTGCCCGACGCCCTCGCCCGCGCGCGGCGGAGCTGACTTCCAACCCGAAGACCGAGGCCTCAGTGGTGCTGGCGCCCGTCCCGCCGTAGTCGGACCTCGGGAAGGCGGGGGAGGGGCCGGGGTCCGGTGTGGGTGGAGGCGCAGGTTCCGCTGCTTCACCGGGCCCCAGCTGCAGGCCTGGTGCCCATGAAGGTGTCAGTTACACCGTTTTTCACCGGATGGGGTGTTGTGGTGGTGCACATGGCTGCGGGCCCCGGATGTTGCCCGGGGCCCGCGATGTGGTGTGTGCCGGTTGCTGGGTTACCAGCGATACCAGCGGCCCTTGCGGCCGCCGGTGTCCACCGACCGCATGACGAAGCCCAGCAGCCAGACCACCAGCACGATCACGGCGATCCACCACAGTGCCTTCAGGGCGAAACCCGCACCGAAGAGAACCAGAGCCAGCAGCAGAACGAGAAGCAGGGGAACCATAGTTATCAACCTCCGAGGCATCTGATGCCCGGCCGATCACAGAACACGCGGCGGATTTCCCTTGTTTCTCCACCAGTCCTACGGGCACTCGACGGGCTTTCGGCTTCCCCGAGCCGACCGGAGGATCCGTCCCACCTCCCGCCGAACGCCCGGGCCCCCGTACTGGAGGGGGACCTGTGAGGCAACCTCGCCGTTTCACGAGTGTGGCGTACGTCACGGGAACTCACTGTGCTGAACGAGCAGTTGCAGACGTGACCACAGATATGCGAACTCGGATACGGGCCGGGGATCCGGACGCCTTTGCGGAACTCTTCGACGGCTGTGCCCGCTCGGTGTACAACCACGCCTTCAGGCTGACCGCCGACTGGTCCGCGGCCGAGGACATCATGGCGACGACCTTCATGGAGGCCTGGCGGCGTCGTGCGGCGGTCGAGGCCGAAGGGGGTTCGTTGCGGCCCTGGTTGCTGGGCATCGCCACCAACGTCGCCCGCTCCCAGTACCGCAGCAACCGGCGCTACCGGAACGCGGCCAGTGCCGCGGCCGCCGCGAACGCCGCGGAGGAGTACGTCGAGGACCACGCCGAGGAGACCGCCGGACGCCTGGACGACCGGCGCCGGATCAGCGCCACGCTGACCGCCCTCAGCGCGCTCAAGCCCGCCGAACGCGAGGTCCTGACGCTGTGTCTGTGCGAGGGCATGGAGTACGCCGAAGCCGCCCGCGCCCTCGGCATCCCCGTCGGCACCGTCCGCTCCCGGCTGTCGCGTGCCCGCGGCAGGCTGCGCAAACTCGCCGACGTCGAACTGCTCCGAAACAAACGGGAACTCACCACCCCAGACCGGCAGATAACAGGTGATCGCGGATACGTGATCCGGTCCGCACAGGAAGGAAACCGATGAACGCCAGCCCCTCCCAGCCGCATCCGGCTGAGTGGACGGAGACCCAGCGACTTCTGCCCTCCGTCGAGCGGGATCTGCCGGCGGGCCGCCACCAGTTCCACAAGGAGCAGATGATGGCCCAGATCCACGAAGACCTCCGCACCGACCGCACCAACGCCCGCCCGGCCCTCGCGGCGCGGCGCCGCAACCCGTTCCTGCGCCGCGCGATCCTGGTGCCCGCGGGCGCCTTCGCCCTGGCCGGCGCGGTCGTGGCCGGTTTCGCCCTGTCCGGCGGCAACTCGGAGGGTGGCACGGCCGCCCTGGCCACCGGTCCCGCTCTGACCACCCGGATCGGCGTCGCCGACCCCAAGGGCGCCCCCCAGTTGCTCGACCGCATCTCGCTTGCCGCCGCCGACACCTCCGAACCCGCGGTGCACGACGGCCAGTTCACCTACATCGCCTCGAAGGTGGCCAGCACCTACCCCAAGACCGTCGACGGCAAGACCACGATCGTCAGCCAGGAACTGCACGACCGTCGGGTCTGGATGTCCCTCGACGGAAAGGACGGCTGGCTGATCGAAGCGGGGGAGACGAGCGACGAGGGCATGACCCTGGCCGGGCCGAACCCGGTGGCCGGGGCGTACAACGCCTTGGCCGAGCTGCCCACCGACCCCGACGCGCTGCTGCGGCGGATCTACCAGGAGTCCGACTCCAACCGGGACCCCGAAGTGCCTCGCGACCAGGCGGCCTTCGTCGCCATCGGCGATCTGCTGAACGAGAGCTACCCGCCCGCCGACCTGAACGCCGCCCTGTACAAGGCCGCGGCCAAGATCCCCGGGGTCGTCACGGTGGACGACGCGGTCGACGCCGTGGGCCGTCACGGGATCGCGGTGGCGCGGCAGAACGACACCGACGGCCAGCGCACCGAGTGGATCTTCGACAGGAAGACCCTGGAGCTGCTCGGCGAGCGCACCGTGCAGGTCAAGGCCGACAAGGACGGGGAGTTCAAGGCCGGCACCGTGATGTCCACCAGCGCGATCACCCAGCGCGCCGTCGTCGACGGCAACAAGGAGGCGCCCGGGAAGGCGAGTTGACATGCGCGTCGTCGGCGGCGCTGTGAGGCGGCGCTGTCGGAGGTGGATGTCGCCGTACGTCGCGAACCGGCGGTAAGACACTCGGTGGGCGCGGGGCCGACCCCGCCTGGTCCCTGCACGTGCCGGGACCAGGCGGGGTCGGCCCCGCGTCCTGGCGGTTGCCGAGCCGCTCGCCCACCTCGTGTACGCGGTCCGCGAGGAGGAGTTCCCGGACGGCATCATGAGCCGTCCGAGCGGCCGTGCCGCAGGGGAGACCGGGCGACGGTGACCCGCGGGGCCGTGCGCTGCGTGGAACGCCTCAGCCCCTGCTTCCCCCGACAGGGCGCAGGTACGGGGCTGGCCGGTCCGAACCCCAGGCGGATCGGCCACCCCGGTGGGGCACGCGCGTGCGCCCACCCCTCTCTCACGCCTCCGCGGGCTCCGCGTCCGGGGTCGGCGCGGTGAGGTATTCCTCGGTGATCTCCTTCGGCGCGAACGGCCACACCTTCTCGAAGCGCGCCCACAGCGCGTACGCCACGATGCCGAGGGCCAGCCAGGCCAGCGACCATTCGATGGGATGGCGGCCGGGGGAGTTCTTGTCGGCATAGCCGTAGATCACCAGCCAGCCGACCAGGGCGACCAGGCTGGGCACGGGGTAGAGCCACATCTTGTACGGGCGGCGCAGGGTCGGCTGTCGCCTGCGCAGGACCGTCACGGCGGCGATCTGGGCCAGTGCCTGCACGAGGATCATCACCGTGGTGAGGAGCTGGATCAGCGTCGCCAGGTCGGTGTGGCGGCCGATGAGGAAGCCGATCGCCGTCACCACGCCCATGGTGGCCAGGCCCAGCATGGGGAAGCGGTGCTTGGGATGGAGTTTGGCGTACGGGCGGAAGAAGACCCGTTCTCGGGCGGCGTCGTAGGGCACCCGGGAGCCGCCGAGCAGACCGGTGAACACGGAGGCGAAGGCGGTGATCAGGATGAGCACCGTGACCGTGTCGGCTGCGCCCTTGCCCCAGGTCTTCTCCAGGACCGCGGAGGCGACGGAGGTGGACGCGATGTCGTTCGGGTCCGTCATCCGGTGCCAGTCGATGACGCCGAGCGTGCCGATCTGCAGAAGCAGGTAGATCGTCATGATGCCGAGGATCGAGTAGATGATGGAGCGCGGCAGCGTACGGCCCGGGTCCTTGATCTCGGCGCCCATGTAGGCGGTCGTGTTGTAGCCGAGGTAGTCGTAGATGCCGATCGTCAGGCCCGCGGCGAAGCCCAGCCAGAAGTGGTTGCTGGTGAGGTCGAAGGCGTGCGCCGGGTAGGTGAAGGCCAGGTCCGCGCTGAAGTCGGTGGCCGCGGCCACGATCACCAGAAGGACCGAGGTGATCATGACGGCCCACATCACGGCCGTGATCCTGGCGATGTGCTCGATGCCCCGCCACAGCAGGGCGATCACCAGGACGATCATGCCGAGGCCCACGAGGTCGCCGGTCGTCTCTCCCATGTCCGGTGCGAGATAGCCGAGGTACTGGACGAAGCCGACCACACCGGTGGACATGATCAGCGGGATGAAGAGCATCGCCGTCCAGACGAAGAGGAACGGCATCAGCCGCCCCGTTCGGTACTGGAAGGCCTGGCGCAGATAGACGTAACTGCCGCCGGAGCCGGGCATCGCGGCACCCAGTTCGGCCCAGATCAGGCCGTCGGCGAGGGCCAGGAGCGCGCCGGCGATGAAGCCGATCACCGCCTGCGGGCCGCCGAACGCGGCGACCATCAGCGGTATCGTGACGAACGGCCCGATACCGCACATCTGGCTCATGTTGATCGCAGTCGCCTGGAACAGGCCGACACGGCGGACGAAGCCACCCTCTGGTGGCGGGCTACCGGACATGGGTCCTCCTGAAGCGGGACGCGGGGAGATGTACGACGTGCCGACCGGCGCCACTCGGCGGCCGACGGATCAAGGGCGGCGGGTATCCGGCCGACGCTGGGCTCCCCTTGGCTCGCCCGGCGAGGCTGAGAGCCTGTACTTGGGCACAAACTCTCGCTTGGGCGATAAAGTTAAGGAGCCTTACTAGATGCGTCAAGAGGGTGTCCCGTATGAGTGAGAATGCCGCGATGCCCGTCGGTGACGCCGGCGAGCAGCCGGATCAGCCGTGGAACCGCCGGCGGTTGCGCAGCACCAACGAGCGCCTGCTCCTGGACCGGCTGCGTTCCACCGGCGCCGCTTCGCGCGCGCAACTCGCCCGGGAGACGGGCCTGTCGAAGCCGACGGTCTCCAGCGCACTGGCGGCCCTGGCCGAGGCCGGCCTGGTCCACGAGGTCGGCACGCACGCGCCGGAGCGCGGCCGGGTCGCCGTCCTGTACGCCCCGGACCCCTCCGCCGGGTACGCGCTGGGCATAGACATCGGACGCGGCTGGCTGCGCGTGGCGCTCGCCAACCTGGACGGCGAGCTGGTCGCCCGCGCGGACGTGCGCAACCGGGCGCGCTCATCCGGAGCCCTGGCCGACCTGGTGGTCACCACGGCCCGGCAGGTCGTCGGGAACTCCGGCGTCGGCCACGACGAGGTGGCGCACGCCGTGGTGGGCACGCCGGGCGTGTACGACGCGGAGCGGCGGCGGGTGCGGTACGCGATGCATCTGCCTGGCTGGGGGCGGGCCGGGCTGGTCGACCGGATGCGCGAGGAGCTGGGCGTCCCGCTGGAGGTCCACAACGACGCCAATCTGGCGGCGCTCGGCGAGTACACCTACGGCATCGGAGCGGGCACCCGGCTCTTCGCGTACATCATGATCGGCACCGGGCTCGGCATGGGGGTGGTCAGCGAGGGCCGGCTGTTCACCGGGGCGCACGGCGGTGCCGGGGAGATCGGGTTCCTGCCGTGGCCCGGGCAGCAGCGGCCCCAGACGCTGGAGGACGCCGTCTCGGGGGTGGCGGTCGTCGAGTCGGCACGGAGGTTCGGGATGACCGGGCAGCTCACCGCCAAGGCGGTCTTCGACGCGGCCCGGCAGGGAAATCCCGCTGCGGTCAAGGCGGTCGGGCTGGAGAGCGAGCGGATCGCGCACACGGTCGCGGCGGCCGCGGCGGTGCTCGACCCGGATCTCGTGGTCCTGGGCGGCGGCGTGGGCCACAGCGTGGACCTGCTGCTGAGCCCGGTACGGGAGCACCTGCGCGCGCTCACACCCCTGCGGCCGAAGATCGTGCCCAGCCGGCTCGGTGAGGACGCGGTGCTCCTGGGCGCGGTGGCCACCGCCCTGGGAACAGCGCGGGACGTGGTGTTCGACCGCCGGTCGGCGTCCTGACCAACGCGCTCAGCGGCAACGGTGATTGACACGTCTTGCCGCGGCCCCTAGCTTAAGGGCTCAGTTAGTAAAGGTTCCTAACTTGCAGTGCCGTAGCGCGGATGCTCCCCCACCTCCCTAGGAGACAGACGTGTTTTACCGCCCTGTCATCAGACGCCGCCTCGCCACGGCCGCCGTCGCCCTGGGCCTGCTCTGCACGCTTTCCACGAGCGCGTGGGCCGGCGCCCCTGCCCCTTCGCCGCCCCGTGTCCACGCGCAGACCACGACCGTCACCTCCCGCGCCGGCAGCACCACGGCGCTCTCCGGCTACACCATCCAGTCGACGGCCAAGGTGACCGACTCGGCCGCGGCGGTCTCCTCACCCGGCTATCCGGCGGGCGGCTGGTATCCGGCCGGTTCCCGCTCCACGGTGCTCGCCGCGCTGCTGGCGGACGGGAAGTACGCCGACCCGTTCCACTCCACCAACCAGCAGCAGATCCCCAAGGCCGACTTCCAGGTCCCCTGGTGGTACCGATCGGACTTCACGGTCGCCGACACCGGCGAGCGTACCTATCTGGACTTCAGCGGCGTGATGTCGGCTGCCGACGTCTACGTCAACGGGCAGCAGGTCGCCAAGGCCGCCGACGTGGCGGGCGCGTACACGCACCACGAGCTGGACGTCACCTCGCTGGTACGCGCGGGCACCAACACGGTGGCCTTCCGCATCCAGCCCAACAACCCGAACAAGAACCTCACCATGGGCTGGATCGACTGGCTGCAACCGCCGCCCGACGAGAACATGGGCATCGTCCGAGATGTGCTGGTCCGGCGCGGCGGCCCGGTCGCCCTGCGCGACGCGCACGTCGTCACCGAGCTCGACGTGCCGTCCCTCTCCGCCGCGGACCTGACGGTCAAGGCCCAGGCCCGCAACGACACTGCTTCCCCCGTCACCGCCACGGTCGCCGGCAGCATCGGCGCGATCTCGTTCAGCAGGTCCGTCTCCCTTGCCGCGCACGAGGCCAAGACGGTCACCTTCGCCCCGGCCGACGTCCCGGGCCTGCACCTGACCTCGCCGAAGGTGTGGTGGCCGGCGGGCATGGGCGGACAGCCCCTGTACTCCCTCGACCTCACCGCGTCCGCCGCCGGTACCGTCTCCGACACGGCGCACGAGAGCTTCGGCATCCGAGACGTGAAGGCCCCCCTCAACTCCGACGGCGCCCGGCAGTACAGCGTCAACGGGCGCAAGCTGCTCATCAAGGGCGGCGGCTGGTCGCCCGACGAGTTCCTGCGCTGGGACAGGACGTACGTCGAGGACCGGCTGAAGTACGCACTCGACCTCGGCCTCAACACCATCCGCCTCGAAGGGCACATCGAGCCGGACGAGTTCTTCGACCTCGCGGACCGCTACGGCATCCTCACGCTGCCCGGCTGGGAGTGCTGCGACAAGTGGGAGGGGAACGTCAACGGCGGCGAGCCGGGCGACAAGTGGACCGCCGCCGACCACCCGCTCGCCAAGGCGTCGATGGCCGCCGAGGCGGCCCGGCTGCGCGACCACCCCAGCGTCATCTCCTTCCTCATCGGCAGCGACTTCGCGCCCGACGCGACGATCGAGAAGAACTACCTCGACGCGCTGAAGGCCGCCGACTGGCCCACCCCCGTCGTGGCGGCCGCATCCGACAAGTCCTCGCCGGTCAGCGGCAGTTCGGGCATGAAGATGTCCGGCCCGTACGACTGGATCCCGCCGGGCTACTGGTACGCCAAGCGCGAGGGCGGCGCCACCGGCTTCAACTCCGAGACCAGCGCGGGCCCCGACATCCCGACACTCGACACCCTGCGCCGCATGATGAGCCAGACAGAACTCGACACCCTCTGGAAAAGCCCGAGTTCCAAGCAGTACCACCGATCGCCGTCGTCGACCTTCAGCACCCTGAAGCTCTACGACGACGCGCTGACCGGACGCTACGGCGCACCCACCAGCCTCACCGACTACGTTCGCAAGGCGCAGCTCGCCCAGTACGAGAACGTCCGCGCCCAGTTCGAGGCGTACGGACGCAACGCCACCGACTCCACCAAGCCCTCGACGGGAGTCGTCTACTGGATGTTCAACAGCGGCTGGACCTCGCTCCACTGGCAGCTGATGGACCGCTACCTCGACCAGGGCGGCGCCTACTTCGGGGCGAAGAAGGCGAACGAGCCGCTGCACGTCCAGTACTCGTACGACAACCGGTCGGTCGTCGTGGTGAACAACCGCCACGCCCCGGCGTCCGGTCTCACCGCACGGACCACACTCTTCAACCCCGACGGCACCCAGAAGTACGACAAGACCGTCACCGGTGTGACGGTGGGCGGCGACGGCGCGCGCAGCACCGCACTCACCCTGCCCTCGTCGGTGAGCGGTCTGTCGACGACCTACCTCGCGCGCCTGATCCTGAGCGACTCCGCAGGCAAGGAGGTGAGCCGCAACGTCTACTGGCTCTCCACCAAGCCGGACACCCTCGACTGGGACAACACCGACTGGTACTACACGCCGACGACCACCTACGCCGACCTGAAGGGACTGGGCACCATGGCGCAGGCTCCGGTGTCGGCGACGGCATCGACCACCTCGTCGGGTGACACCTCGACCACGACCGTCACCGTGCGCAACACGGACGGTGGCAGGACGCCGTCGCTGCTCACGGACGTACACCTGGTGGACACGGCCGGGAAGCCGGTGCTGCCGGTGCAGTGGTCCGACAACGAGGTCAGCCTCTGGCCCGGCGAGTCGCTCACGTTGACAGCCACGTACCGGACAGCCGATCTGCACGGTTCTGCGCCACGGGTGCGGGTCTCCGGGTGGAACACACCGGAGCGGACACTGCCGGCGTCCTGACCCGACGGGGGTGGGCCGGACCGGCCCGCCCCCGGACGTGCACCTTTGAGCGCATCCTGCTCGAGCAAGTCCCGCGGGCTTCGCCGGTCGGCAGGGCGATGTCGGTTGCCGTCGCCCGCGTGGTGCCGGCGGCGGTCACTGGTCGGCCCACAGCTGCGCGGTATCGCTGGACTGCTTGATCACACAGTCCTCCTCCGGGGGAGCCTGCCACACCTGGATCAGCAGGGCCTCGGTCGGGCCGCTGTCGTCACGCGGGTCGCCGTCATCACGGTTACGGGCCGACACCCGTATCCGGTAACTGCCGGGGCCCGGCATCACCAGCTGCTGCGCCGGGTCCTCCCCGTCCCCGGTCGTGCCGAAGTCCAGCATCAGGGACTGCCAGTCGACGGGCACTTCGGCGATGTCCTGCCAGGCTTCCAGATCAGTGATGCCCAGGGGTGGACGTTCGTCCCACAGCTGGGCGATGACGTGGACGGTGGCGACCTCCTGCCCGCAGGCGACGCGCACCGCGTCCCCGGACGGGGCAGCGGCGATCAGGCCGCCGACCCACTGTTCGGGCTCGTAGTCGGTGGACAGGTCCGCGCCCAGCAGGTCCACGGTGCTGGCGTCGATGTGGACCTGGCTGGACGTCTGGCGTACGAGGCCGGCCATGCGGATGATCCTCTCGTCAAGCGGGCGCGCGCCCGGTCTCCAGGATGGGAGGCCGGGCGCGCGGGTGCTACAGGTGGGGCCTGATTCAGGATTCGACGCCGCAGCCGACGGGGCCGCGCAGCTGGTCCAGCTTCTGCGGGGTCAGCGTCGCCGGGACGTTGATCACCGCGACGTAGAACGGGTCGTTCTCCAGGACACGCTGCCCGTTCAGCGACGCCTTGCGGTAGCTGCCCTCACGGCTGTTGTCGCGGCTGTGCAGGAACTCGCAGGAGTAGTCCGAGTTGCGGCTGGCGCCCTCGTAGGACTGGGCGAAGGGGTACTCGTCACAGGCCAGTCCCGCCCCCGGCGGCCGGGGCACGTCAGGGCCGCACGCGGTCCGCCGGTTGTCCGCGATCAGCGACTGGTCGAAGGTCCGGTGCAGCGGATACCGGGTGCCCTTGACGCCCCAGGGTTGGGCCAGGTTCTTCTGCGCCCACAGCACGTGCCAGCCCACGCTGTCCACGCGCCAGTCGGTGACGTCGATCTGCCACAGCGCGGGGACGTCGGGGTAGACACAGCCGCCGGTGCCGACGGGGGTGATGCGCGGGGTGTTGTCGCAGCGCGGGCGGAAGGTTTCGCCGAGGTAGGCGCTACCGTCGTCGAAGCCCGGCGCCGAGAAGTCCCCGTAGGGAACGATGCTGTCGTTGACCAGGCTCCGGCCCGGCGACGACAACGTGAAGTCGAACGTCTGGGTGACGTACGGGATCAGGATGCGGGTGAGCGCCGTCGATGCCGTGGCGTGCCCGGTCTGGTACTTGACCGTGGCAGACACCTCGGCGGCGGACGGTGTCGTCGGATTGGTCAGCTTCAACTCGACCCGCTGCTCCCACTGGTAGCGGTTTCGGGTGTCCAGCTGCGCGGTCGCCTTGCTGTGCAGGACCGCGGATCCGGCGGGCGCACCGTCGACCAGGAACTCCACCGGGATACGGTAGTTGGAGCAGGACGATGTGCGGTCGTGGACGGAGGTGCCCTCGGCGCAGTCGACAGCCTTGACCCCCGGCGCCGCCGCCGCTTTGACGGTCTTCAATTTCTCCGGTGTGCCGAGCACGATCCGCGTGCCGGACTGCTTGTCCATGGCGGGCTGGTGGCTGTCGGCATGCGCCTGGCCGACAAAGCTGACGGGTACCAGCAGGGCCGCGCCGATCGCGGCCAGCAGGATCCGCCCCCGTGATGATCTGTTGCGCATAGCGGTGTGCTTCCTCTCCTCAGTCGGATGGGACGCGAACGCAAGCCGACCACTGCGCCATGCACAGGTCAACCGCGTCCTGCCCAACTGGCCTGAAGCGGCGCATAGTTCACACAGGTCCCACAGATACGGAAGCCGGGCCTACACCCCGGTCGTACGCCTGCGAAACCGGCAACGGCCACCCCCCTCGCCTCGCCCGGCGCAGCCGGCCCGCGCTCGGTAAACGGCGCGGGCTGTATGCGGGAAGAGGCGCGCGAGCAGACGCGTCAGGTCACGGAGCGGACACGGGACTGCGGCCGGGACCCTCGCGGACGAGGCACGGCAGCGCACCGGGCCGAGCTCCCGCGTCGGGCACAACTCCGCCCGCTTGAAGGCGTGGAAGGCGCACCGGAACTGCGATGTGGATGTCTGCGGCGACTCGCGTGAGATCATCCGTCCATGACCAGCGACCTGGAAGTGAGTGCTCTGGCGATCAACGTCACGATCCCGCAGGAGCTCCGCTGGACGGACACTCGACGCGGTGAAGTGTTCGAACTGACCACGCTCAATATCCGCCTTCTCCCGGACGGTCACCTCGCTACGAAGGCCTACGGGCGACCAGTCGGCGGGGGCCGGGGCGCATATGTCTCGTTCCCCGTCCCCGACAAACCAGAGCTGGCGGCTCTGGTCGTCGGCGCTGCCGGCCGCGCGGGGGCATTGTGGGCCGCCCATCGAGGTCTCGGTTGAGGCGATCGGGGCGTCCTGGGCCGACTGCACGACATGGTGGGCACGTCGTTGCGATCGACGCCGGAGCGGTGGTTGCCCTCGCCGGCCTGCTTCTCGTCGGGTAGGCGGCGGCGGTGTCGATCGGCGACAGCCGCCCTGGAGCGCCCCCGGTTGTCACCGCGTTCGACGATCTCCTCCGGTGGGCGCTGGCAGGCGCCCAGCTCAGGGCGGGCAGCTTGATGCCGCCGGTTCAGCCTGAGCTGCGGGCTGTCCGGTCGAGCGAGCTGGTTCCTCTGTGCGGGTGGTGTGCCGGACATCCCGGTCGTGCCGCGAGGAATACGGAGGCGCTGCCGGGCTCGGCGGTGTAGATGGTCAGGCGTGCATCACGTAGGTGGACAGGACATGGGCAGGTCCTGTGGGTGGTACGTGAGCTCCAGCAAGGCGGCATCGGGCTACGAAGACGGTAGTGGGGGCGGACCACGAGCGGAAGGAAACGCACTGCGATGCAAGGAGAACTCAGGCAAGGTGCCGACGGGCGGAAACGCGCGGCGGACGCCCTCACTTTGGGCCCGGATGTCAGGCACGCCGGCACCCACGTCGAAGGGGCGGTGCGATCGTGAGTCGGATCCTGGTGACCGGGTCAGCCGACGGCCTTGGGCAGCGCGCGGCGGACTCCCTGTTGTCCGCAGGGCACGAGGTGGTGGTGCACGCCCGGAACGATGAGCGCGCGAGGAACCTCGACCCACTGGTCGACCGGGGAGCGCGTCTCGTGGTCGGCGACTTCACGGAGCGCGACGCCGTACGGCGCATCGCCGCGGAGCTGAACGACACAGAGCCGCTCGACGCGGTCATCCACAACGCCGGTGTGTGGAGTGGGCCGGCGGTCATGCCGGTCAACGTCATCGCGCCCTACCTGCTCACGGCGTTGCTGCGCGGGCCACGCCGACTCGTGTATCTGAGCAGCGGTTCTCATCTCGGTGGGCGCCCCTTGCTCGACGGGGTCGACTGGCGGGGCGAGAGCGCAGGGTCGTACTCCGACAGCAAGCTGTTCGTCACGACGCTCACGGCCGCGGTGGCCCGCCTGCGTCCCGGAACGCTGAGCAACGCCGTGGATCCGGGCTGGGTGCCGACGAAGATGGGCGGAGCGGGCGCGCCGGACGATCTGGAACTCGGCCACCGCACGCAGGAGTGGCTCGCCTCCAGCGACGAACCCGAGGCCCTGACCACCGGCGGGTACTGGTACCACCGCCAGCGGACGGAGCCGCATCACTCAGTCCACGACGAAGCGTTCCAGGACCGCCTCCTGCAGGCACTGACCGAGGAGACCGGCACCGCACTCTGAGCCGTCACCCTCCACGACACCGAGGGGCTCCACGTCGAAACGCGTGGAGCCCCTCAACGCACGGCGCCTGCCGATGTCCGCCGACGAACGCCCCAAGCCGTGGTACCGCCCAGACCGCGGCTATGAGGCGTACGCGCTGATGTCTCAGTCCTGGGAGGGGATGTCCAGGGCGGTCCCGTACAGGCGGGACACCCGGATCAGGATGACCACGCGCCGGTCGGGCAGCGGCTGCTCGCCGGGGGCCGCCGCGTCGTCCGGGTCCACGATCTCCGCCTCGCCCTCCGCCACGGCGAACGACCAGACGTCCGGACCGCTGACGTGCAGCGAGGTGTGCGGGTCGCGGCGTAACTGGCGGACCTTGAGGCGGTCGGCGGTGGAGGAGACCCGCAGTACGCGCTCCTGCGCGTTCCAGTCGTAGAGGACGGTCGACAGGTGCGGGTGGCCGGTGCTCCTGACGCTCGCGAGTACGCCGAACTGCTGCTGCCGCAGCAGCTGGGAGAGCTCCTGGTCGGTGAGCGCCCGGGGAGCCGGACCGTCGTTCCTGGTGGTGCCGGTGGTGTTTTCGGTGGCGGTGTTCTCGCTCATGGGGGTCAGCCGTTCAGTGGTCGGGATGGGGTGGAGGGCGGGTCAGACGGCTGCGGAGCGGGCGGGAGCCTGCGTGTCGACGGGCGGCTCCTCGGCGGCCTGGCGCTCTGGGCGGCGCAGCATCGTGAAGGCGACGGCGAAGGCGATGACGAGGAGGCCCGCGCCCACCGCGAAGGCGAGCCGGTAGCCGCCGGTCAGCGCCTCGGCCGCCGTCCGGCCGTCCGCCGCGAGGCTCTCGGTGCGGGAGGCGGCCAGGGTGGACAGAACCGCGACGCCCAGGGCCATGCCGATCTGCTGGGTGGTGTTGAACAGGCCGGACGCGAGACCGGCGTCCTCCTCGCTCGCGCCGGACATGCCGAGTGTGGTCAGCGCCGGCAGCGCGAGGCCGAAGCCCGCGGCGAGCAGCATGACCGGGAGGAGGTCGACGGCGTAACTGGCCTGCACGGGGATGCGGGTGAGGAGAGCGAGGACACCGACGAGGAGCACGATGCCCGCCAGCAGGACGTTGCGCTCACCGAAGCGGGCGTTGAGAGGGGCGGAGACTCCCAGGGATACGGCGCCGATGACGGCGGCTGCCGGGAGCATCGCGAGCCCGGTCTCGGCGGCGCCGTACCCGAGCACCTTCTGGAGGTACAGGGCGACGAGGATCTGGAAGGAGAAGAGCGCGGCGACCATCAGGATCTGGACCAGGTTGGCGGCGGAGACGCTGCGCGAGCGGAAGATCCGCAGCGGCATCAGGGGGTTCTTCGCGGTGGCCTGACGGACGAGGAACCCGGCGAGCAGTAGGGCAGCGAGGGCGCCGAAGCCGAGCGTACGGCCCGAGGTCCAGCCGTACTCCTCGACTTTGACGACGGTGTAGATGCCGAGCATCAGGCCTGCGGTGACCAGAGCCGCGCCGAATGCGTCCGCGCCCGCTCTGAGCCCCAGACCGACGTCGTCGGGCAGCACCCGTACGGCGATCGCGAGGACGGCGATGCCGAAGGGCAGGTTGATGAAGAAGATCCAGTGCCAGTTGAGCGCGTCGGTGAGTACGCCGCCGAGGACCTGGCCGATGGACGCGCCGGCCGCGCCGGTGAAGCTGAAGACGGCGATGGCCCTGGCGCGCTCCCTGGGCTCGGTGAACAGCGTCACGAGGATGCCCAGGCTGACGGCGGAGGCCATCGCGCTGCCGATGCCTTGGAGGAAGCGGGCGGCGATCAGTGCGGCGGGTGTGGTGGCCACGCCGGCCAGCAGTGAGGCGGCGGTGAAGACGGCGGTGCCGGCCAGGAACATGCGCCTGCGGCCGATCAGGTCGCCGAGCCGGCCGGCCAGCAGGAGCAGGCTGCCGAATGCGATGAGGTAGGCGTTGACGACCCAGCTGAGGCCGGCGGGGGTGAACCCCAAGTCGTTTTGGATGGCCGGCATCGCCACGGTGACGATGGAGCCGTCGAGGATGATCATCAGCATCCCGGTGGCGAGGACTCCGAGGGCGAGCCGGCGTGAGCGCGGGGCGGCGGGTGGTGACGCGGAACCGGATGCAGCAAACATGTGCGCTCTCCTGCCAGTTGTGGCGACAGGAGAGACCGTAGCAGATGGTTTTGTTGCAGACTATTTCTTTCGGTCTTACTTTTGTCCTTGCTTCCCCGCCTACCTGGACTGGCGCGCCCGGCGGGCGGTGCGCGGAGCCTCGACGGGGTTCGCCAGACCGTCGCCGACCAGGTGCTTCAGGGCCCGCAGGAGGGCATCCCTGTCCCCGCCGGGAAGCGTGGCCAGGGCGTCGCGATGCACGCGGTCGACGATCTCCTGGCTCTGCCCGGCGACGCGGGAACCCTCGTCGGTGACGGCGATGATCCGGGCCCGCCGGTCCGTACTGGAAGGCCGCCGCTCGGCCAGACCCGCCTTCTCCAGGGCGTCCACCGTCACCACCATCGTGGTCTTGTCCATGTCGCCGATCTCGGCGAGCTGGATCTGGGTGCGCTCCTCCTCCAGGGCGTGGACGAGCACGCAGTGCATCCGGGCGGTCAGGCCGATCTCGGCCAGGGCGGCGGACATCTTGCTCCGCAGGACGTGACTGGTGTGGTCCAGGAGGAACGACAGGTCCGGTTCGGTGCGCGCGGGCGTCATGGCGGTCATGCCTGCCAGCGTAGAGCAATTCGATCCGAGACGGATTATCCGGAAGGAACCTTAATGGAGCCCGAGACCGAGGCGGCTCGACAGTCCGTAGCACCGATGAGCGACCCCCACTGAGACCGGCCCCTCAAACTCAAGCAGCCATCGACGCGTTGCGGCAGCGCACGGTCAGCCAGTGCCGCATCAGACAGGGTTCGGCCTGTGGGCGGGCGTCATCCGGCACTCTGTCCGCCGGGCCCACAAGGTGGTGCCGCCTGGACTATCCCGGCGTATCGCCGGGCGTCGGGATCACGCCGAGCTGCTGGAGAAAGCCGAGAAGGTCCTTGTCCGACCACTTCTCCGCGAGCCTGCCGTTTTCGATGCGGTGAATCACCGTCGCCGTCATCGTGAGCCGGTTTCCGGTGGCGGGAATGCCGGGCAGGTCCCGTTCATGCACTCCACGTGCCGTCATCCGGGTCACCACTTTGTCGCCTTCCGCGATCTGATCCTCGATCTCATGAATCCCGGGAGTGGCCTCCCAGAAAAGACGGAGCGCCTGCTTGAGCCCTTCGCGACCGGACCCGAGCCCTGGAAACGGTGGCGGGGAGTGGTCCTGGTAGTCCTCGGCCACGAATTCGTCCATGGCCTCCACGTTGCCCTTGTCGATCTCCGCGTAGAAGCGGCGAACCAACCTCTTGTTCTCTTCGCTCGACACCGGACTCCTCTACGCGCGTTTCGAACCGCCGGACCGGCGTACACGACCGGAAGCATGACCCGCGCGGCTACGCGGCCACACCTACGCCGCGCCGCGATCACCCGGAAGCATGGACACGCGCGACCCGGCACGCCTGCAGCTGGGCGAAACTTGCCGGATGCGGCACTCCGTCCCGCTCGTCGGAGTTCCTTCGTGCCACAGACCGCCCACGTCGCCTCGTCCCTCACTAAGCGGTCCCGGGTCGTTCACCAGCGACACCGCGGGGTGGAGACGGTGTGGGAGCTTCGTGTCGGCATCAAGGCCGGGGCGGTCCGCAGCGGTTGGTGCGGGCTGGGGCAGATGGGCGGCATGGTGTCGTCCTGTGTGCCGACAGGGGATGCTGTTCGCACCAGTAGGCCGGGAGGCGCCGGGATGCGGAGGTGGGTCAGGGCGACGATGTCCGCCGGGGTGGTCGTCCTGGCCGCGTGCAGCGGGTCGGCGGGTGGTCAATCGCCGGGTGTGCCGACGGGGAGTCGCAGCCCGGCGGTGCCGTCGACCCCTGCACAGACGCAGGCGTCGTCCTCGGGGCCGTCCGTTTCGGCGGGGAGCTGTGCCGCCGGACGTGTGGACCTCGTTGTCGGTCCCGGTGACGCCGTCGAGCGTCGGCTGTGCGTACGGCCGGGGACGGTGGTGTCCCTGGTTCTGCGGCCTCGCGCGGACGACAAGCGGTGGACCGCCGTGCACAGCTCCGCACCGGTGTTCGTCCTGGTGGCTGGATGGCAGGTGGACAGCGACGGTAGGGCCCGGGCGTCGCTGCGGTGTACGGGCACCCGGGCCGGTGCCGCCGTGGTCGGTGTGTCGGCGAAGGCGCCGGACGTGGCAGGTGCGGCGCGGGTCGCCTTCACGCTCCACGTGAGTGTGGTGCCGTACGCGAAGGAGGGGTGACCCCGCGATCCGCCGGGTCACCCCTGCCCGTCATCAGGTCAGTCTCAGTCCCGCACCTTGATCGAGTAGATCCCGCGGCCATGCGTGGCCGCGTACAGGGTGCTGCCGTCGGGGCCGAGCTTCAACTGGGGTACGGCGACGGCCGGGAGGTCGCCGACGCGCTGCCACGTGGTCCGGCCCGGCGCCCGGTAGGCGACGCCGAGGCCGGTGCCGACGGCGAGGCCGCCATGGCCTCATGGTCGAGACCCGCTGCACTCGCTGGTACTTTTTGTGATCGATCAATCGCTTTCAGTCATCATCCTTTTGTGGGGGGTCTCGTGCGTCTGTGGCGGCACTGTCTGAAGTTGGGCCGCGTGCAAGGGCGGCAGCTTCGAGCTGACTACACGGCGGCCGAGAGGTATCTCAGGCGCCGGGAGTTCGCCATGTGGGGCGCGGTACGGCTGCTGGCACCGCCCGAGTTCCAGCCGCACGCACTGGCAGGGGCGACGATGCTCGCCTTCACCGACGACGTCTGCGATCGGGGCGCTGCCGGGGCGCGCGAGAAGCGGTTCGAGGCGTGGGCAACCCGTGTTCAGAGCGCGCTGGATACCGGAGTTGCGGGGCACCCGTTGCTGCGGGCCTACCTGCACTCCGCGCAAGTGTGTGGTCTGCCCCGGTCCTGGGCGGACTCCTATATGGCCGGGACGCGCATCGACCTGCGGTTTCCCGGATTTGACGACGAGACCGACTACCAGCGGTACATCGACACGCTGACGTGGCCCGGTTTGATGCTGAGCACGGGTCTGACGCCCCATCTGGTCTCCGACGACGAGTTCGCCGCTTCCTGCCGGCTGGTGGCCGACGGATTCCAGCGCGTTGACTTCCTCACCGATCTGGCCGAGGACCTGAGGGGCGGGCGGCTGACGCTGCCCTTGTCCGACCTCGACCGGCACGGTGTCACACGCGCCGACCTTGAGCAGGCGCAGGACACCCCGGGAGTGAGGGCTCTGCTCGCGGCGACGGCGTCCGCGGCGCGCGCCTCGCTCACTGCGGCGCAACGCGTCGTGGGTGAAGTGCCTGGCGCCTACCGGCCGGTGGTGCGCTGCCTGCTCGGCCTGTATCAGCACCGCGTGGACGCCGTCACGGCGCTGGGGGCGGCTGTTCTTCGCCGTCCTGTGCGTGATGACCCACGGGCGGGTCTGCGTCTGTTCGTCCGCTCCCAGCGCCCGGTCCTGCCCCGCCAGGGCTCTGACCGCGCAGAACCGGGAACACGGCGCGGCCGTCGCCCGTGGCCCTCTGATGGGCACGCCGGTGGTTGCGCCGTGCTGCCCGGGCACCCGACCGGCATGCCCCGAGCGGCGCGCGGTCACAGTGGCCACAATGATCTGGAAGGAAACGCAGGGTATGAGGGCTACCGAGGCCGTGCTGCGGATGCACGACGTGCGTAAGAGCT
Source organism: Streptomyces sp. NBC_00289 (assembly GCF_041435115.1). Taxonomy (NCBI): domain Bacteria; kingdom Bacillati; phylum Actinomycetota; class Actinomycetes; order Kitasatosporales; family Streptomycetaceae; genus Streptomyces; species Streptomyces sp. NBC_00289. Next base: position 9,657,652 of record NZ_CP108046.1, read on the forward strand.
ACCGGCGTCGTCCGGTGCTGGCAGGCGTGACCCTGGACCTGTTTCCCGGTCAACTGGTCGGCATTGTGGGGGAGAACGGAGCCGGCAAGAGCACACTGCTGAAGATCCTGGTGGGCGACCTGGCCTCGGACGGCGGTGCGGTCGAATGCCGGGGGGTGGTGGGCAGCTGCCCACAGGAGACGGTGCTGCACGATGCGTTCACCGTTGAGCAGCACTTGCGGTTCTTCCAGGTCGCCTACGGCCTGAACAGTCTGGACCGGGCGTACGAGCTGCTGGACGTCCTACAGTGCGCCGACTACCGCGATGCGCGCCTGGAGACGCTCAGTGGCGGCACCCGCCAGAAGCTGAACCTGGTCCTGGCCCTGATGCACGACCCGGACATCCTGCTCCTGGACGAGCCCTATCAGGGCTTCGACTGGGAGACTTACCTGCGGTTCTGGGACCTGGCCGCCGGGCTGCGCGACTGCGGCTGCGCGATCCTGGTGGTCTCCCACCTCGCCTACGACGCCGAACGCCTGGACACCCTGTACCGGCTGACCGCGGGAAGCCTGGCAGAAGCCGAACGGGTCAGCGTGACCAGCACCTTGGGGGCGGCCTCGTGAGGCGTTGGTGGAAGTGCGTCGCAACGGCGATGCGTTTCGCGCTGGTCGAACAGGCGCGCAACCGCCTCGCGTTGATCATCGTGGTGGTTTTCGTCCCGGTGTGGACCACGCTGGCCTTCGAAGTGGTGACCCGCATCCCGGTCCATTTCTACGTCCGCCCGGCCGCCCGCTCGGTGACCATGGAAGGCAACGTCCTCACGCAGATCACCGGGGCCCTGCAGGCTCTCGCGCTGATCGTCGGCTTCATGATGTTCGTCGCCACCGCACGCTCCGCACCCTTCGACCGGCGCCTGGTCCAGGCCGGCTACCCGCGTATGTGCCTGGCGCTGGCGAAGATCAGCTCTCTGGTTCTGGTGGCCGCCGCGGTCGCCGCCTACGCCACCGCGTGGATGCACCTGTTCTGGCGGCCGCAGCAGCAGGTGTTCTTCGCAGCCGGGCTGTTCACGGGCGCGCTGATCTACGGGGGCATCGGCGTGCTGTTGGCGGCGGTGCTGCGCAGTGAACTGGCGGGCATGTTCCTCGTCATCATGATCAGTTTCATCGACCTGCTGCTGCAGAACCCCATCTCCAACCCCGACGCGGACAGCGCCATCGTGCGTTACCTGCCGGCCTACGGCGCGATGCAGTCCGCTGTCGCCGCGGGCGGGCTGCGCCTGGCGCCCTGGAGCAGCCTTCTCCTGGGTGCGGGGTGGGCCGCGGGAAGCGCTGCGGCCGGCCTGACCGCGTTCGCCTTGCGCACGCGTTCCCACCGGGCCGACATCACTACGGATGACGCGGGCAGCGGGAATTTGAGGCTTCGTGGTGGTGAAGCAGCCGTGACCGAACCGAGGTCAGCCGCCGAACGCTGACTGTCAGCCCCGCCGTGCCCCGCGACTCACCTGGTCAGGCCGCCATTTCGAGTTCTGCCAGTGCGTCACCAGAGACAGCCGCCCGAACTGCGGCCTCCGCGCCGCCCATCCCGGAAAGACCCACACCGTGACCGAACTCGCGGTGCCACGCCGGCCCACGGCAACGCACCTGTCGACCGATGAAGTCCGCGCCGCGATCGAAGCCGAGATCGCCGCCCGCTGGCCCGACGGCGCGGCCGGCCTGGACGCCATCCACCGCTACGCGCTCCAAGCCCCGGGCAAACTGCTGCGGCCGTTGCTGCTGTGCCACAGTGCGCTGGCCTTCGGTGCGAGCCTGCACCAGGTCCTGCCCGCGGCTGTCGGCTTCGAGTGCGCTCACACCGGCAGCCTTCTGCACGATGACATCCTCGACAACGACCCGCTGCGCCGCGGCCGGCCCGCCGTCCACACCCGGTACGGGGTCGAGCAGGCGATCGTCGCCGGCAACGCCCTGTTCTTCGCGCTGTTCACGCACCTTGCCGAGTGCGGTGACCGCGGCATCAGCGACGACCGGATCCGTCAGGCCCTGGCTGTCCAGGCCCGAGCCGGTCTGGACGTCTGCCGGGGAGCCGCCCACGAACTCACTCTCGCCGGCGATTTCGACAGCGGCGTTGCCGCATACATGTCCATGGCCCGCCGCAAGACCGCAGTCATGCTCGCCGCCGCCTGCCAGATCGGCGGGATCCTCGCCGGGGCCGCCTGTCAGGAGCAGGAGAAGCTGACCGAATTCGGCGAGCACCTGGGACTTGCCTTCCAGATCCGCGACGACCTCCTGCCCTACGACGACGCAATCGGCCGCAGCGGCAAACCCGGCGACAGCGACCTGCGCAACCGGCGCCCCACCCTGCCCGTCCTGCTCGCCCTGGACCGCGCCGACCAATCCGACCAGCGGGCCCTGCGGCATCTGCTCACCACAGACACATACGCGCCAGGCGCCCAGCAACAGTTGAGCCGTCTGTTGCGACGCTCAGGAGCTCTCGCCGAAGCCCGGCAGACCGCCGACCGCCATGCCCGCGCCGCAGGCGACGCACTGACCCGGCTTCCACCCGGCCCACACGTCGAGGCGCTGAAGCAACTGACCCGATAGCAGTCAGCGACACCGGCCGTCGTCGGCCTGCGAGAACCGCGCCCACGCACGCGCGCGGCCTTCTCCCGGGTGGGCTCCTCCGGCGCGAGCCAACTCACCGTCCGCACCCGCCACCTGAGCAACACCCAGGCAGCGACCATCACGGACACCATCACCGACCTGGCATGCCAAGCCGACAAGATCCCTTCGACCGCATCGCCAACCAGGCTCACCTGCCGAGCCGGCCCCGCACCGTCAACACCGGCATGGGCGCCGCATTCATCCGCACCGCACCGGCCGTTCTCGGCGGCGCCCACCCAGACCGACTTCGCCGGCGTCCTCCCCATCGGCCGCGCAGTGGGCACCTGCTCCGCGATGTTCATCGCCACTCCGCGGCGCTGGTCATCGAACGGCACCACCGAATGGAGACTGCGCTCACCGCGTCCGCGTCATCACCGGCAGCGGGCCCGCCGCTGCCTTGGGGGACAGTCCGGTTCAGTCGTCCGAGGCGGTCAGGTGACAGGTTCCAACCGGACACAGCACCGGCCCGGGCCGGGCGACAGGCAGGCCGCGTACCCAGAAGCGCCCAGCCCCTGAAGGACACCGCGCAGCAGGTGCAGGTTCATGCCGCACACCGTCTGCGTGTACTCGCGGGCCAGCGCGTGGAAGGGACAGTTGCCCAGCACAATGGCGCCTTCCTCGGGCCGGGGCTCGAACCCGTACCGCTCCAGCAGGTCGAAAGGACTTCCGTTGCCCGCCTCGCCCAACAGCGTGCCGAGCTCTTCGGCCTTGCGGTGCAGCACATCCCGTACCGGCTCACCGGTTGCGCCGGATTCCTCCACCGACTGGGCAAGGAGTCGCCCGGCGAGCTCGTAGCGCCGGTCCGGCAGGGTGACCGCGATCTGTTTCGCCGAGCGCCGGTACAGCTTGGCCGGCCGGCCCGCCCCCGGACCCGCCCGTCCGCTGCGCCTCTCGTAGACCACGTCGAGCAGGGACTCCTCGGCGAGCCGGTCGAGGTGGAAGGCCGCCGTCTGGCGCGCCAGACCGAGCGCGGCGGCTGCCTCGTCCCGGCTGACGGAGCCGGGCTGGCGCACCACATGGTCGTACAGCCTCCTGCGCGTCGGCTCATCCAGAGCGGCGATGGCGGAGACGTCGGCGTCGCGTACTTCCTTCGGGTCGTCCACGAACACCAGTGTAAAACCAACAGCCATTGACTAAAGAAGCGATCCGAGCTTCTATAAGCAATGAGAGTTGTCGATAGAAGGAGAGGTCGCGCCATGTCCTCCGCAACCACAAGCGTCACGTCCGCCAACCCCCGACGTGCGCTGCTCACCGATCCGGGCTATCAGGCGTTCGTGATCCTGCGCACCGCCTTCACGGTGGCGCCGATCCTGTTCGGGCTGGACAAGTTCGCCAACCTGCTCGTGGACTGGCCCGCCTACCTCGCGCCGTGGATCAACGACCTCGTTCCCGGCAGCGCCCAGGCGGCCATGTACGCCGTGGGCGTGATCGAAATCGTGGCAGGCATCGCCGTGGCCCTCGCTCCCCGGTTCGGAGCCTGGCTGGTGGCCGGCTGGCTGGGCGGCATCATCGTCAACCTCCTGACCATCCCCGACTACTACGACATCGCGCTGCGCGACTTCGGCCTCCTCCTCGGCGCTGTCGCACTCGCCCGCCTCGCCGAGCACTACCACGGCAAGCGGGAGCACTGACCGACGCGACTCAGGCTGATCGCCTCCGGCGGGCGGCCTCTGCAACGGCCGCCCGTCATGGCTCTCAGCCGTAGCCGGAGCCGATTGGCTTGAGAAGCTTCGGAACCACGAATGGCGAAGGCGGGGCGATGCGCAAACTTCGAACGCGAGTCCGCCACCACCCGGCGCGGCACAACTGGTAGCGGGCGTCGGGGGCGAAAGAACTGAGGGCGGCAAGAAGCGGCCGTACGGCCGCCGCACTGGTCTGCACGAAGTACCGCTGCCGCCATCGCTGAAGCGATCCGGGGGAGGACCTGGTACGTCGACCAAGTCCCTGGCCTGGAGGTCGCCGCCCGCATCGGGCTGAGGAGCGTGCCGGGGCCCTTAGGCCGGCCAGGCAGGGTGCGGCAGAGGAGAATCGAGTCCGTTGAGTAGGACGTCGCATCCGGTCATGACTGGCTCCCGTCGGCCAGGCCGCGCCCCGCCGCGATGATCAGAGTCCTGCGGGTCACTTGCCGGTATCCAGACGGAGGGCGAGGTCGTGGGCGGTGGCGCTGGTGAGGTCCCCGACGAAGGCCCCGACGATTTCGAGACGGCCGCCGGTGATCGAGGAGGTCACGCTGGGGTTGCCCCAGAGCTTGCCGTCGATGACGATGGCGAATCCGTTGCGCGGGGACGGTGCCGCGGCGATGGAGCCGGTGAGGGCGGCGAAACGGCCGCGGTCGGCGGAGCTGAGAGTCACCTCGACCTGCCAGGTGCCGTCGATGGCGCTTTTGGCAGCCTTCGCGGAGGTGACACGGACGTCGGTCATGCCCCTGGCCCGGTCGGCGTGAATGCAGAACGCCGGGTGGCTCGCGCTCGCGAGCACGGTGTAGCCGCCGCTGCCGTGGGTGCAGCCGGACTCCGTGGACGAGGTGACCGGCAGGATGGAGATCAGGGCCACCTTCTCGGTGTTCCCCGTGCCCGATGCGGCGGGCTGAACCACGTGCGCGCGCTGGGTCGTGCCGTCCGCGACGGCGACTGCGGTGGTGGCGACCACGGCGGCGGCGACGATGCCGGCCCCCGCGCGGGCCAGCCGCTGCCGCCGCCGGGCGACCTGCAATGCGCCGTCGGCCAGGCCGACCAGATAGGGACCGGCGGCATTACCGCCGCTCTCCTGGACATGGGCGTGCAAGGCGCCGTGCAGCGGGTGTTCGGTCGAGTCGTTCATGCGATGACGCCCCTTCCGGAGGCAGAGGAGGAGGTGGTAGCCGACGGTTCTGCCTCGGCGAAGGCGGCGCGCAGGGAGGCCAGGGCCTTGTGGGTCTGGCTGCGGACCGTCCCCTGGGCGACGCCCAGGATCGCGGCGATCTCGGGGTCCGGCAGGTCCTCGAAGTAGCGCAGCACGATCACCGCGCGCTGGCGTTTGGGCAGCCGCCGCAGCGCGGCCATGATGTCCTGCCGCTGGACCACGGTGTCGGCCCAGTCGGCGGCCTGCCCGGACGAGTCCGGCAGCGTGTCGGTGACCGTCTCCTTCCCCCAACTGAGCAGGCGGAAGCGGTCCACCTGCGCGTGGTAGATCGCCCGGCGCACATAGGTCTCCGGCTGCTGCCGGTCACGCAGCCGCGACCAGCGCCGGGCGGTGGACGCGAGCGCGGTCTGGAGCAGGTCGCGGCCCTGCTCCCAGTCCCCGGTCAGCAAATAGGCCGTGTGCAGCAGCGATCTCGACCGCGCCGCCACGAACTCCCGGAACTCGCGTTCCTCGTCGGCGTTCAAAGTGCCCTCCCTCGTTCCCCCGTAAAGACGGGTGCGGCAGGGTGTTCGACTGCCTTGCCGGTCGGACTTTCTCGACCACGACGCTGCCAGGCTCCTCACGCGGAGCGCCGTCGCGGTTCACGCGACCTGTCCTGTCGCTCGACCAGGACACCGTTCTTTGACCTGGCGCCTGGACACGGAGGCCCCCAAACGATGTCCTCGGCCTCGAAGTCGTCCCGCACCTCGGGCAGTTGGCGCCGCGAGGTGCGCGTAGAAGTCGGCCGGGCATGAGTCGACCAAAGGGGCCAGGGGAGGGGAGGCTGAGGGTGACCTACTCAGGCCGACGCCTGAGCACCAAGTTCACCAGCGACCGTGGGGAGGCCGTGCGCGGACGGGGCGCTCTTGGGCCAGTGAGAGCGACGGCTGGTGCGGGCCGTGCCCACAGACGGAGCGCGCGCCCGGGGCCGAAGCGAGCGTGTCGCGCGCGGGCTAGAGAGACCGCCGCCCGCGAGGGCGCGCGTACGAATTCTTGCGCCTGATCCTCCCGGCGTAGGGGCCGGACGGAGAACCCCCTGCTGTGCACGTCGCGGCGAGGGGATCAGTCGTGCACGGCTTAAGGTTCCTACGTGTCACACACCTTCGAAGAACTCGTGGAGAAGCAACGCGCCGCCGACCAGATGCACGCGACCGCCCAAGCCCTACGCGGCCAAGGCGACCCGCCCGCACACGAGACCGCATGGCAGGCATGGCGCGACCTCGCCCAAGACGTGCAGGCCGCAGTCACCGAGCACGCGAAAGAGCAGGGCACGATGCGGGCCGGCGTGGAGCTTGAGGTGAAGCAGGCGGTCCGGCGTACCGAGTAGCGAGCACGCGGCGAGCCCGATCAGTTCGGCCGCCTTGCTGGCGGCCTTGTCGGCGACGGCGTTGCCGCCCAGGCTCACGGTGAGGCCGGCCTCCTCGCCCTGCTCGACGACAGCGGCCTGGACGTCGTGCGTGGCGTCACTGACGCCGGCCTCTGCGACGTTGTACGTCACGCCCGCGAAGCCGATGACGCCTGGACCGCATCGCCCCGGCCGTCGTCTCCCACGCCGTCGCCCTCGATCACGCCACCCTCGACACCTCCGCCGTCGCCGGCGGCCCCGAGGACCGGCTCACCGCTCCCGAGGCCCTCACCCCCTGGTCGATGACGTCAGCGTGGCCCGGCGGGTACATCGCCTCTCTGAACGTCCGCCCGCTCGCGGCACCCGAGCCCGGCCGGGCGACCGCCTGGGTCTCCACTCGCCTCGACCTCGTCGCCGCCGAGCCCAGCAGCCCACTCGCGTCCTACATCGCCCTCGTGGACACCGCCAACGGCATCGCCGTACGACAGTCGCCCACCGCCTGGATGTTCCCCAACGTCGACCTGACCGTCCACCTCCACCGCCAGCCCGAAGGAGGCTGGACCGGCCTGGACACCACGGTCACCTTCGGCCCCACCGGCCAAGGCCTCACCAGCACCGTCCTGCACGACATCAACGGCCCGGTCGGACACGCACAGCAGATCCTCACCGTCCGCCCCATGCCCCACCACTGATCTCGGGCCAAGAGCCCCCAACTCGCCCGTCGACGGGGCGAACGACCCGGTGGCCAGGCACGGCCGACGGCGAGATGGCAGTGACGACCTCGAACTCGGTTTCGTCGCGCGCCCCATGTACGAGCACCAATCCCGGGCCAAGAGGGAAACCCGCGGGCCCCAACCGGTTCACCTGCGCTGATGTGCGGTGAGCTGGGCAGTCTATGTCGGCGCTGGGGAAGTGAGCGGGGTGAGTTGGTGGATGTCGTGGCGGAGGCGTAGGGCCGCGATCTCGGCTTGGTCCGGCGGCCCCGAGGCGCTCAGAAGGTCGGTGAGTTCCTGGAGGTAGGTCTCGTGCCCGGCCGGGGACACGAGGAAGAGCATCCGGGCGGGTTCGGCGCCGGGATTGGAGAATGCGTGAGGGCATCCGACGGGTACGAACATGAAGCTCCCGGGACCGCCCCGCATCACCTTCGCGCCGGTCTCGGACTCCCAGGAGCGCCAGTCGCCGGTGGGCTGGGGGGTGGGGTGGAAGGCGAGGAGGTCGAGTTCGCCCGCGAGGACGTAGAACACCTCCTCGGCCTGGTGGTGCAGGTGCGCTCCGACATCGAAGCCCGGCGCGACCTCGGCCTCGAACGTCGACCAGGTCGTCGACTGTTCAGCACCCGCCTTCATGGTCATGGTCTGGATCCGGCGGCCGCCACCGGGCGGCAGCAGCAGTCCATCGGTCATGTGTCCTCGTTTCCGGGGTTCAGGGCTTCCATCCGGTCCTGCGCAACCAGGTGCCGAGGTTCATCAGGCCGGGGTGGTGTTCCCGCAGGGCTGAGATGTCGGGCGGGCCTGCTGGTCGCTCGTTGAAGAACGCGAACATCTGGGCGAGCTGTTCGTCGAAGGCTCGTATCTGCTCGACGGGCACCTGACGCAGCCGTGCCGGCAGGCCGCAGTGGCGGCCGAACGTCTCGGCGATCTCCGGAGGCGTCAGGACGTCACCGGCGATCTCGACGGTCCGGCCGAGGAAGTCCTCGGACCGGTCGAAGGCGATCGCGGCGAACGCGCCGATGTCGCGTACCGCGATCAGTGGGCGAGCGCGCGAGAGAGCGCGGTTTCGTGTCCTTGGCCGGCCGCAGCGTGGAGTTCGACCGGGCTCCCTACGGTGCGTTCGTGGACGCCCTGGACGACCATCTCGGTCATGTGGACTTGCTTGGGCTACGGCCTGATGGGTCACTGCCCGGCGCGTTCGCCCTGCTGAGTTCGGTCTTTCCCGCGCTCTGTGATCGTTTCCCGACCGGGCCGGATCCGGTGGCGGTCGAACGGTACTGGTTCCACCGGGCGGTGCGAATGTTGCTGGAGACGCTGAGTGCGGACGGCGGGCTCGTGCTCAGCCTGGACGACCTGCAGTGGACGGACGACGGTACAGCCGAGCTGATCGACCATCTGGTACGGCATCCGCCGAGGACACCGCTGCTGCTCGCCCTCGCCTACCGTCCCCGTCAGGCCCCGTCGCGACTGGCTGCGGCGCTGGCCCGGGCGGGAACGGACGGAAGGGTGGCCAGGGTCGAGTTGGGTCCGCTGTCTCCGGCCGAGGGAGCGGAGCTGTGCGGGGCCAGGACGGATCACTGGCGTTTCCGACGGCTGTACGAGGCCAGCGGCGGCAACCCCTTCTACCTGGAGGCGCTGGCCCGAAGCGCCGGGAACGAAAGCCCGCCGGCGGTGCCGGCCGTCTCGTCACCTGTCGCGGGCGATCTCCCGCAGTCGGTGCGGGCCGCGCTGCTGGAGGAGCTGGGAGGTCTGTCGGCCGCTGCGAGGGTCTGTACACAGGCGGCCGCGGTGCTCGGCGACTCATTTGAAGCCGACATGGTGGCAGTCGTGGCCCAGACCGGTGAGGCACAGGCCCTTGCCGCCCTGGACGAGGTCGCGGAGCGGGACCTCGTACGCCAGGTCGGCTCCACGCGCCAGTTCCGGTTCCGCCATCCGCTGGTGCGGGCAGCGGTGTACCAGGCGGCGGGCGCCGGCTGGCGGATCGAGGCGCACACCCGGGCCGCGGACGGCCTGGCTCTGCACGGCGCACCGCTGTCCGTCCAGGCGTCGCACGTTCAGCGTTCGGCGCGCGTGGGAGACGAACACGCCGTCGACGTACTTGTACGGGCCGCCCGTCAGGTGTTGACGATCGCACCGGCCACCGCCGCGCACTGGACACAGGACGCCCTGCGGTTGCTCGGCGAGCGGAGTCGACTGCGGCCCGAACTGTGGCTCCAGCAGGCCGATGCGCTGGGCATGGCCGGACGACTGCTGGAAAGTCGCGCCATCCTGCGCACGGCCGCCACCCTCCTGCCCGCGCGGGACCGGGGCCGGCGGGCCCGGGTGACTGCCCTACGAGCCACCATGGAGTGGGCGCTCGGCCGGTACGACGAGGCCACGGCTCTGCTGCTGCGGGAGTTGGCGGACCACGAGGGCCAACTGCTGCCTGAGACCGCCCCTTTGGAGTTGGGTGTCGCGGTGGTGGCGCTTCGTCGGAACGACTTTTCCACGGCGATCGATTGGGGCGAACGCGCGTTGCGTTCGGCGGAACGTATCGGCGACCTGCCGCAGACCACCGCGGTCCGCGCTCTCCTGGCCCTGGCGCATACCTTCGCGGGCGACGCCCGGGCGGCCGACCACCTCGACCCCGTGGTGGAAGTGCTCGACGACACCGACGACCAGGAACTGGCCGGGCAGATGGACACGCTCGTCATGACGGGCTGGACGGAGATGCTCCACGGACGCTACGACCCCGCACTGCGCCATCTCCGCCGAGGCCTGGACGTGTCCCGCCGCACCGGCCAGAGCCTGGTGCTCGCCGATCTCTTCGCCGCGTCCGCCTACGCCTACCTGTGGCTCGGACGCCTGGACGAGGCGGCGGCCTACGCCGACGACGCCCTGGAGGCGGCGTCACTCGTCGGCAGCAGCGAGCCGCGCTCGTTGGCCGAGGTGGTGAGTGCGGCAGTCCTGATGTGGCGGGGAGACTTCGTCGGAGCGCTGAAGATCTGTGAGGAGTCACTCTCCTCGGCCGGCACCGCACCGGGCGCACACCGGTCGGCGATGGTCGGGATGCTCGGCCAGACGCTGCTGCTCAACGGCGATCCGGAGGGCTGTGTCAGCAAGGTGCTCGAAGCGGGCGGCGGCCCGCACCTGCTCGGGTTCGAGGCCCCGGTCCGCCCGATGTGGTTCCGGCTGCTGGCTGTCGCGGAACTGGCCCTGGGTGACGTGAGGGCTGCCGAGATGTGGGCCGACCGAGCAGCCGCTGCCGTGGGGCTCGACCTGCTGCCCGGCCGGCGCGGTTTCGCGTTGCTGGCCCGCGCCGAGGTACAACTCGCCCGGCAGAACCCGGCGGCGGGTTTCACCGCGTGCCAGTCCGCTGCCGAGTTTCGCGCGGCCCGGATGCCCCTCAACGAGGCCGTGGCCCGGCTGACCGCCGCTACCGCACTGTCCGCCTCCGGCCACCAGACCGAAGCACTCGCCGAGTTGGAACAGGTGAAGACCTTGGCGGATACCTGCGGGACCCTCGCCCTGTCCGAATTGGCTGATCACGAACACCACCGAATCACCGTCCGGACCCCGCCTCCGACAGCTGGTACGACACCCGGCACATGAGGTTCCCGAACAGCAGAGTGAGTTTGCGGCCCGGCGACTACGCAGAAGCCCTGGAAGGTCAGTACGGGGCGGTATTTCCTGAGCTTCTCAGGGGCGCCGCAGGGCGTAGGTGTTCCAGAGTTCGCCGGCGAAGAAGCGGCCGAAGCGAGTGAGTGCCGCGGTGCCGTGCGGGCCCGTTGTGCGGAACGTGGTGAGCAGACGGGCGAGATCGGTGGCGTCGAGATTCGCCGTCCCCGTGCCCAGTATGTCGGCGTCGGTCCCGCCCGGTTCGTGGACGTGTCCGTTCAGGACGCGGAAGGCCAGCCTGGTCGTGTCGGTCCACAGGCGGGCCGGGGAGCCGGGTGCCAGGTCCTTGCGGCCGGCCAGGGTGCGGGGGTGACCGTCGGCGTCGGTGAAGTGGAGCCGGTAGCGCATCGTGCCGCGGCCGTCCGCGAACAGGCGCACGCTGCCGTGCAGGACGGGACGGCGCCCTCCGAAGGAGGGGCTGTCGATCCAGCCGTCCGCGCGCGCCTCGTGGACCGGTTCCTCCAGGAAGACGTCCACGTCGTCGGCCGTGACGGTGAGCCGGAACGCGAACGGTTCGGTCCGGGTCCCGCCCACACCGGGTGCGTAGCGTCCGCGCAGTTCCTCCGTGAACTGCAGAGAGGTGCGGCGGGGGTACGTGCGGTACGCGACCGTTCATGGAGTGGCGGGCCGGTGCTCCAGCAGGCGGGTGCACATACGGTCGGCCAAGGCCGCGATGGTGAGGGCCGGGTTGGGGCCCACCGGGCCGGGCATCGCCGCGCCGTCCGCGACGTACAGGCCCGGGTGGCCGAAGACCTCGCCGTAAGGATCGCAGACCCCGGTGCCAGGGTGCCGGCCGATGGGGGCGCCGCCGAGCGGGTGCACCGTCAGGACGCGTCCCCGGTGCCAGAGCGGATGGTCGGCGTATCCGCCGCCGAGCGCGCCGGCGATCTGCCCCATGAGTGTGCGCGTCCGCTCGAACTGGGCCGCGCTGCCGCCCCGTCGTCGAGGGTGTGTGCGTGCGGTTCCGTGTTGTACGGGAAGCGGTTGCTCATCCGCATGTCGAGGGCCCATACGTCCGCGAAACCGTTGTCGAGGAGGCAGGTCGCCAGATTCCGGTGCTCGGGCATGATGAACAGGTCGCTGGACGCGGTCAGTCCATGGACGAGGAGGACGACGTCGTCGCACTCCGCCCGGCGGAAACGGGTCAGTTGGAGGCCGAGTCCGTCGTCCGTGGTGACGGGGTGGCCGGTGACCTGGGCGTCGGGAACGCCGGCTGTGGTGTGCCGGGGGACGACGGCGGCGCCCTTCTGGATCGGCATGATCGTCCCCCCTCAGTCGGTCGGCCGCCCACGACGGCGTCGGCGGCCAGGCAGAGGTCATCGTGGCGCTCCCGGCTTCGGTGTACTTGCGGAAAACCTGAAATCGGCAGGTCGTGGCGCCGATGCCGGTCCCACCGTGGGTTGAACCGCGCCTGCAACCAGGGTGGTCGTCCGTGTACCACCTGGGGTGTAGCTGGGGTGGAAAGGGGGGTGGAGCGATCGCTCGGGGCCTACGCTCGGACGATGTTCGCGCAGCGCACGTGGAGCCCGGCGGTTCGCAGGGTCTTCCCGCAGGTGGCAGACACCGTCTACGCGGTGGTGTCGGTCTGGATCTCCAGCACTGCGCTGCGCAACCTGCCCGACCCGCACGGCTATTGGCGGCCCACCGATGTCTGGGCCTACGTGCTGATCGCCTTGGTCTATCTTCCGCTGGCCGTGCGCCGCCGGGCTCCGCTGACCGTGCTCATCGGCACGGCGGCCTGCGTGCTGTGTTACTTCACCCTGGCCTACTACCACGTGGTCGTGGTCAGCGGACTGGGCCTGGCGCTCTACACCGTCGCGGCGCAGTGCCCGCGCAGGGTCGCCGCCAAGTGCGCGGCCGCGTCGCTGCTCGTGCTGCTGTGGGGCGCGCGGCTCGCCGAGCCCGGGAGCGGCCCGTTCAGTGTGGCCTTCGTGACCGTGATGGTCGCGGTCACCTGGGTGACCGGCGACCGCTCCCGTCGGCTCGCCGAGCGCGGCGAGCGCCTCGCGGTGCTCACCGAGCAACTGCGCCTGGAGCAGGAGGAGAAGGCCCAGCGGGCCGTCATCGCCGAGCGCATGAAGATAGCCCGTGAACTGCACGACGTGATCGCCCACCACGTGTCCGTGATCTCCGTCCAGACCGGCCTGGCCGGATACGTCTTCACTTCCGATCCGGCAACGGCCCGCCAGGCGCTGGATACCATCGCCGGCAGCGCCCACGAGGCCATGGCGGAGATGCGCCGCATGCTGGTCGTGCTCAGGCAGGGGCCTGAGCGTGCCGAAGAGGAGGAAGGAGCGGGCGATCACACCGCGACCCCCGGGCTCGGGCGGCTGGACCAGTTGGCCCGGCGCGTCGAAACCGCGGGTGTCCCCGTCGACGTCAAGATCACCGGCGTCCCGTTCCCGCTGCCGCCGGGCGCCGACCTGTGCGTCTACCGCGTGATCCAGGAAGCTCTCACCAACGTCATGAAGCACGCGCCGGCGGCGAACGCGAGCGTGACGGTGCACTACGACGAAGCCGCGGTCCGCGTCCGGGTGGCCGATGACGGACAGGAGGCAGTTCCCGTCGGCACCACCGCGCGGCCCGCCGGCCACGGTTTGACCGGCATGCGCGAGCGGGCCGGTATCTACGGCGGGACGGTGACCGCAGGCCCCGGCCCGCAGGGCGGCTTCGAAGTCGCCCTGACCGTCCCCGTGACCCGCGGCAGGTGAACAAGCGTCTCGGTTCCCGGCCGGGCAGCCGAGAGGTGGGCGACACCGCGCCTGCCCGCAGTGCTCGTTGATTTTGCGCGGAGATCCGCAACCACGAGTCGTCCAGGCTGATCTCCGGCCAGGGAAGCTCGCACATCGGCCTGCGCCGCTTGACGGCCGGCAGCTCCAGGAGGGCCGCCGAGTTGGCCCGGTCGCGTCGCCCCAGTGCTTGTCGTCGCCCCAGTGGTTGTCAGGAGCTCGCCCGGACCGGTTGCCGGTCTACAACCTGGGGTGTAGCTGGGGTGGAAAGCGAGGTGGAGCGATCGCCTGGGGCCTACGCTCGGACGATGTTCGCGCAGCGCACGTGGAGCCCGGCGGTTCGCAGGGCCTTCCCGCAGGTGGCAGACATCGTCTACGCGGTGGTGTCGGTCGGCATCATGGGCGCCATGCTGCGCAACTGGCCGAACTCGCAGGGCTACTGGCGGCAAACCGATGTATGGGCCTACGTGCTGCTCGCCCTGGTCTACCTCCCGCTGGCCGTGCGCCGCCGGGCTCCGCTGACCGTGCTCGTCAGCACGGCCGCCTGCACGTTGTGCTATTTCACGCTGGGCTACTACCACGTGGTCGTTGTCTGCGGACTGGGCCTGGCGTTCTACACCGTCGCGGCGTCGTGCCCGCGTAAGGTCGTGGCGAAGTGCGCCGCAGTATCGCTGCTCGTATTGCTGTGGGGCACGCGGCTCGCCGAGCCCGGGATCGGCCCGCAGAGCGTGGTCTTCGTGACCGTGACGGTCGCCGTCCTGTGGGTGACCGGCGACCGCTCCCGCCGCCTGGCGGAACGCGGTGAGCGGCTCGCCGTGCTCAGCGAGCAACTGCGCCTGGAGCAGGAGGAGAAGGCCCAGCGGGCCGTCATCGCCGAGCGCATGAGCATAGCCCGCGAACTGCACGACGTGGTCGCCCATCACGTGTCTGCGATCTCCGTTCAGACCGGTCTGGCCGGATACGTCTTCACCTCCGATCCGACGACCGCCCGCACGGCGCTGGAGACCATCGAGGGCAGCGCCCACGAGGCAATGGCGGAGATGCGCCGCATGCTGGTCGTGCTCAGAGAAGGGACCGAGCGCGCCCAGGGGGAGGAGGGGGCGGGCAGCGACTACGACGCGGCCCCCGGGCTCGGGCGGCTGGACCAGTTGGCCCGGCGCGTCGAAGCCGCGGGTGTCCCCGTCGACGTCCACATCACGGGCGCCCCGTTCGCGCTGTCGCCGGGCGTCGATCTGTGTGTCTACCGGGTGATCCAGGAAGCTCTCACCAACGTCATGAAGCACGCGCCGACGGCGAACGCGCGCGTCATGGTGCACTTCGACGAGGCCGCGGTCCGCGTTCGGGTGGCCGACGACGGACAGGCGCCAGTTCTGGCCGGCGCTACCGCGGGGCCCGCCGGCCATGGTCTGACCGGCATGCGCGAACGGGCCGGTATCTACGGCGGGACGGTGACCGCAGGCCCCGGCCCGCAGGGCGGGTTCGAAGTCGCACTGACCGTTCCGGTGGCCCGCGACAGGTGAGGAAGCGTCTCGGGTACCGACCGGGCAGCGGCGAGGAGGGCGGAAACCCTGCACGGTGAAGGGCCGAGACGCGGCTGCGGGGACATCCAGCGCAAGCCGGAACTGCTTCTCCGTATCCGCCCCGGACGCCGGCAGTGCATGGACACAAGGTGCGTCGCGGAGATCGCCCACGCCGCCTCGGTCCGTTCGGCCCACCGCCGCAGCAGCCGCGGCATTCCTGCCCCAGTTCGAGAATCTCGCTGCCGAGAAGGGTCCCGAGGAGCTGGAACTCCGCTTGGGTCACCACCTCGGCATCGCACGTCAGGAGAGCCGGTGAACACCGGCTGCGAAGACTCGTTGGCGACCAGCGGATGACGCCTCCGGGGACGTCCGCTCGTGATCTCCGTACCGCACCCCACGTTTCCGGATCCCCTTCTTGGGTCGCCGGACGTGACCACTTGCCAGCGGCCGACGAGCGCCGTATGGTCGTACGAACGTAAGGCATACGAACGTAATTCAAAGTAGGGGAGTACGTGATGGCGACAACTCGGCCGGTGGCGCTGGTGACAGGAGCCTCATCGGGGATCGGCAAGGAGACGGCCCGCGCCTTGGTCGCTGCGGGTTTCGAGGTGATCGGAACCGGCCGCAAGACCTCCGGGCTCACCCCGCCCGCAGGAGTGACGTACCTCGATCTCGACGTGGCCAGTGACGACTCGGCGACCGCCGCGGTCGGAGAAGTGATCGGCCGGTTCGGGCGCATCGACGTCCTGGTCAACAACGCGGGCATCGGCTCGGCCGGCGCCGTCGAGGAGAACTCCGTCACCCAGGCCCAGAGCGTCCTGAACGTCAACGTCCTGGGTGTCATCCGTATGACGAAGGCCGTCCTGCCGCACATGCGTGCCCAGGGTGGCGGACGCGTCATCAACATCTCGTCCGTCCTCGGGATCGCCCCCCAGCCCTTCATGGCCCTCTACGTCGCCTCGAAGCACGCCATCGAGGGCTACTCCGAGTCGCTGGACCACGAGGTCCGCGAGCACGGCGTCCGGGTCCTGCTCGTCCAGCCCGCCTATACCAAGACCAGCTTCGACACCAACGCCGCCCAGCCCGACACCCCGCTGCCCCTGTACGCGGAGCGGCGGCGCGTCTTCGACGAGGTGATCGCGCAGGCGATGAAGGACGGTGACGACCCCGCCGTCGTCGCCAAAACGATCGTGACCGCGGCCACCGACAAGAAGCCGAAGCTGCGCTACACCGCCGGCCCGCTGGCCTCACGCGTCACCACGGCCCGCCGCCTCGTCCCTGCCGGAACGTTCGACAAGCAGATCCGCAAGAACAACCGCCTGCCCACCTGACAGCCCGGCGGGCCACAGACGCCGCTCTCGCGCCGGTGCCGACCGAAGCCCTGCCGATCGGTGCCAACGGGCTCAGGTTCCACAACGGCGCCCTGTGGGTCAGCAACTTCAACAAGGGCACACTGCTGCGCGTACCGGTCACCGCCACCGGCGCACCCGGCAGCGTCCACCTCGTCACGGGCGGCCTGCCCAACATCGACGATCTCAGCTTCCTGACCCCCTGGTCCGACGTGGTCTTGATCAACTTCCCCGCTCTCCTCGCCGGCGCGGCACACTGACCTGACCAGCGGCAGCCGGGGCGCAAGCCCCGGCTGCCATGGAGGAACACATCGTGCGGTACACGAAAGAACACAAACAGGAGACACGGCAGCGGATCATTACGGCGGCCGGCCGCCGACTCAAGCGCAACGGCATCGACGGCTCCGGAGTCGCGACGCTCATGAAGGACGCGGGCCTGACCAACGGCACCTTCTACGCCTACTTCCCCTCCAAAGACGAACTCGTCGCCACCGCGGTCGCCGACCAGATGCGCGCGCAGCACGAGAACATCGTCGCGCAGGCGGCGCCCGGCCGTGCCGGACTCGAGCAGATGATTCGCTGGTACTTCTCCACCGAGCAGCGCGACAGCATCGAGGACGGCTGCCCCAACGCCGCCCTCCTCGACGAGATCGCACGCTCCACACATCCCACCAGGCAGGCGTACACCGACGGCGCGCTGATCCTCATCGACGGCTTCGCCGCCCGCCTGGCACCCCACGATCCGCCATCAGCACGCCTGAAGTCCCTCAGCCTCCTCGGCATGATGGCGGGAACACTGCAACTCTCCCGTGCCCTCACCGACCGGCAACTCGCCGACCAACTCCTCGAGCAGGGCATCCGCAACGCCCTCGCACTGCTGGATGCCGAGCAGCACAACTGATCGCTTCAGCCGGGGACCTCTGTTCCATGGAGCCCGTGCTCACCCAGCGGCGAGACTCACCGCAGGCCGTACGCCACGCGTCTCAGGGCGTTGTCGACGAACTCGGCAAGGCCGTGACGCTGGAAGCGTTCGATGTCGTCAACGCGCAGGCCGTCGACCGCCTCGCGCGGAAACCGTCGACCTGATCACCGACCGACACCGGTCGATCCTGCGGGCCGTCGATGCCGGATACGGCGCCGTTGTGGTCGAGGTGACCGCAACACCGTTGCCGGTAACGGCACTTGTCGCCAGGCCACGCGGGACGCCATGCAGCGTTTCGCCGACCGCGGTAGCCGGAAACTTGTCGGTTCCCTCGGGCCGCAAAAGGCGAGGGTAAGGAGAGAGCTCTCCTTACCCTTTTCAACTTATAGCGCGCTGGGGGGCTTGCCGCAAGACCGGGGTCACGGCGCAGAATCGTCGGCCGATGCCACAAGCTGCGGAAATGAGGGCACGACGTGCGTGTGTTGTTGTCGACGTACGAGGGACGCGTTGACGTCGAACCAGTGGTGGGACCGGCAGTGCGGTTGCGTGTGCTGGGGACGGACGTGCGAGGGTGCGCGCCGGCCGACCGGGCGGCGCGGCCTGACGGCTCGTCGATGGAAAGGCAACCGGCGAGGATGTGCTCGACAAGAGGTTCGACCCGGTGGGAGGCGTCGGTGGTCCGACCGGCCGGTGCGGTCCAACTGAGCGCGGCTGCCTCGGAGGTGTCGCGATGAGCGAGCCGTACGTGTTGGGTCTTCACGAGGTCGACGAGACGCAGGTCGCGGTCGTAGGCGGCAAGGGCGCGCACCTGGGACGGTTGTCGCGGATCGACGGTATCCGCGTGCCGGCCGGCTTTTGCGTGACGACGGACGCCTTCCAACGGGTCATGGGACAGGGGCCGTCGATCGACGATCGGCTCGATCAGCTGTCGCGCGTGAACCCGGACGACCGGGAGGCGATCCGCACGCTCAGCGCGCAGATTCGCCGGACCATCGAAGGGACTACCATCCCGGGCGACCTCGCGGCGGCGATCACCCGCGCGCACGCCCAACTCGGCGAACAGGCCGGCTACGCCGTCCGATCCAGCGCGACGGCGGAGGACCTGCCGACGGCCTCCTTCGCCGGCCAGCAGGACACGTACCTGAACGTCGTGGGGCCGACGGCGATCCTCGAGCACGTCAGCCGGTGCTGGGCCTCGCTGTTCACCGAACGGGCGGTGACCTACCGCCGGCGTAATGGCATCGACCACCGAACGGTCCACATGGCCGTGGTCGTGCAGCAGATGGTCTTCCCGGATGCGGCCGGCATCCTGTTCACGGCCGACCCCGTCACGGGCAACCGGAAGATCGCCACCGTGGACGCCGGCTTCGGCCTAGGCGAGGCACTGGTCTCCGGCCTGGTGAACCCGGACGTCTTCAAGGTGCGAGACGGGGAAGTCGTCGCGAAGGCGATCGCCGCCAAACAGCGTGCCGTTCACGCCCTGCCGGCGGGCGGTACGCGGGCCGTGGCGATCGACGTGCAGCGGCAGGAGCAGCCGGCGCTGACGGATGCGCAGGTCGTGCGGCTCGTGGAGCTCGGGCGGCGGATCGAAGCGCACTTCGGCGTCCCGCAGGACATCGAATGGTGCCTGGCCGACGATGGCTTCCAGATCGTTCAGAGCCGGCCGATCACTACGCTGTTCCCTATCCCCGAGGCCGGCGACGAGGAGAATCACGTCTACGTCTCCGTCGGTCATCAGCAGATGATGACCGACCCCATGAAGCCCCTGGGGTTCTCGATGTGGCAGCTGACGGCCATGGTGGCGATGCACGAGGCCGGCGGGAGACTGTTCGTCGACGTCACCCGGCGCCTGGCCTCGCCCGCGAGCCGAGCCGGGCTTCTGGACCTCATCGGGAGAGGTGATCCGCTGGTCAGGGACGCGCTGGAGACCGTCCTCAAGGGCGACGATTTCGTCCCCTCGCTCCCCGACGCGGGTCCCGGCGGGCCGCCGGCTCGCGGCGCGTCCGCCCAGATCGACACCGATCCGGCCGTCGTCACCGAGCTGATCGAGCGCAGCCAGGCGTCCATGGCCGCCCTGGAGCGCGACATCCGGACGAAGACCGGACCCGCGCTGTTCGACTTCCTGTTGGATGCCTTCGAGGAGCACAAGCGGGTGCTCAGTGATCCGCTGAGCATTCAGGCGATCATGGCGGGGATGGAGGCCACGTGGTGGCTCAACGACAAGCTGCAGGAGTGGCTGGGCGAAAAGAACGCGGCTGACACGCTCACGCTGTCCGCCCCCGACAACGTCACGTCGGAGATGGGACTGGCGCTCCTCGACGTCGCGGACGTGATCCGCCCCCATCCGGAGGTCGTGGCGTTCCTCCGGGACGTCGAGGACGAGGGCTTCCTCGACGAGTTGGCGAAACTCGCGGGCGGGGCCGAAGCGCGCGATGCCATCGACGCCTACCTCGACCGGTACGGCATGCGCTGCGTCGGCGAGATCGACATCACGAGGCCACGTTGGCGCGAGCGCCCCAGCACGCTCGTGCCCGTGATCCTCGACAACGTCAGGAACTTCGAACCGGGCGCCGCCGAGCGCCGCTTCGGGCAAGGGCGGCTGAAGGCGCGGATGAAGGAACAGGAGGTGCTGTCACGCTTGCGGGCCCTGCCGGGCGGAAACCAGAAAGCCGACGAGACCAAGCGGATGATCGACCGGGTCAGAACCTTCATCGGCTACCGGGAGTACCCGAAGTACGGCATCATCAGCCGCTACTTCGTCTACAAGCAGGCCCTGCTGGAGGAGGCCGAGCGCCTCGTGCAGGCAGGCGTGATTCCTGAGAGGGAGGACATCTTCTACCTCACGTTCCAGGAACTCCACGACGTCGTGCGCTCGAACCAGGTGGATGACCAGCTCATCCAGCAGCGCAAGGACGCCTTCCGGTCGTACCAGGCGCTCACACCGCCCCGGGTGCTCACCTCGGACGGCGAAGCGCTCACCGGGGCGTACCGACGCGACGACGTACCGGCCGGAGCCCTGGTCGGCCTACCGGTTTCCGCCGGGACCACCGAGGGGAGGGCCCGCGTCATCCTTGACATGGCGGACGCCGATCTCGAAGCGGGCGACATCCTGGTCACGACCTTCACGGACCCCAGCTGGTCGCCGCTGTTCGTCGCAGTCGCGGGCCTGGTGACGGAGGTGGGCGGCCTGATGACCCATGGCGCGGTGATCGCCCGGGAGTACGGCTTGCCGGCCGTCGTGGGCGTGGACCAGGCCACCCGGCTGATCCGGGACGGGCAGCGGATCCGCGTACACGGAACCGACGGGTACGTCGAGATCCTGCCTTGACCGACCACCCCCCCCCAGAAGCCCTCGGTCCATCAGCCGGCCTTGGTTTCCGTCTTCTCGGATTTCTGTTGCGCCTTTTCGGCCTTCTTGGATTTGGATTTTGCAGGATGTTGGTCGGGCGTATCCGGCTTCGTCTTCGTCTGTACTCCGCTGTCGGACGTGGTGTTGTGAGGAGTGTCGATCGAACCGGCTGGTTGTCGGCTCAGGCTGTCGGAAGCGGCGGCGGCGTTTCTCCTGGAGGTGTCGCGGAGCAGCCCGGCGGAGGTCTCGTGGGTGGAGGACGACGGGGCCTCGGGTGCCGGGGTGGTGTCGTTGTTTCCCGTGGGGCTGCTGCCTTCGGTGCCGGCTGTCTCGGCGGGTCGGCTGAAGGAGCGAGTGGCCTTCTCGTTGTTTCCTTGGTGTGAGGAATCGTCGGTGAGGGCGAGGGTGGCGGCCATGACAGCGGCGAGCGCGACGGTTCCGCCGGCCACCAGGACGCGGCGCTGTGCGGGTGCGGTCTTCGGAGCGGCTCGGTCCGCGTCCGGCAGCGGGTGCAGGTGCGTGAAGTCGTCGTCCTGCGCCCGTTTCCGGCTGCGGACGACGGGCGTGACGTTCGCGGTGGGCACGACGGGCATGGAGCGGGGCGTCTCGGCCAGGGCGGCCAGTGTCCGGGCACAGGCGAGCGCGGACGGGCGGGTCTGCTCGTCCAGGGAGGTCATGTCCCGCAGCAGGACGGCGAGCTCTCGTGGCAAAGAGTCGGGCAGCAGGGGTGGGCGGTGGAGCCGCGCTATCGCTGCCTCGAGGGGACCGCCGTCGTACTCGAGCCTGCCCGTGAGGCATTCGAGGAGCACGAGGCCGAGGGCGTAGATGTCGGCGGGTCGACCGACCGACTGGCCGAGTACCTGCTCGGGCGACAGGTACGCGGCGGTGCCGATGAGTGTGCCGGTGGCGGTGCGGGTGGTGGCGTCGATCAGCCGGGAGATACCGAAGTCGGTCAGGTAGGGGCGGCCCGACGCGTCGAGGAGGATGTTGGACGGTTTGACGTCGCGGTGAACGATGCCCGCCTCGTGCGCGTGAGCCAGGGCCTCGGCGAGGCCGGCGCCGAGCGCGACGGTGTCTTCGCAGGAGAGAGGGCCCTTGGCGATGCGGCCTTTCAGCGTGGGGCCCTCGATCAGCTGCATGACGAGATAGGCGCGGCCGTCGTGCCGTCCGGCGTCGTAGGCGGTGACCAGTCCCGGATGCTGCAGCCGTGCCAGGATCACTGCCTCGCTCCCGAGGCCTTCGTCCGTCTCGAAGCCGGTGCCGGGCCGGAAGACCTTTACTGCCACCGGTCGTTTCAGACGCAGGTCGAAGCCACGGTGGACATCTGCTGCGCCACCCGAGCCGATGAGAGTGTCCAGGCGGTAGCGGCCGGCCAGTATCTCGGCGCAACTGCGGGAGGCCAACGCCATAGCCGACTCGCGGAGCCTCATTCCATCTCCCATGCCTCGAAGCCCGATTTCTTGCGGGCGCCCGTTGCTGCTCAGGCGCGCCGGACGCAAGTACCCGCGAGAGGGTGGACTACTCGACTGATCCACCGGCCGTGCCGCGCCACCACGTGCACCGCAGCACGGAGGCGACAGCCCACCTGGCCTGGTTGCGGCGTCCTGGCCGTCCGTCTGTCCGCCCGATCCGGACTTCGTCTCGCCCGGCCGGACCGCGTCCCAGCTTCTCCAGCCCAGACTTCGGGAGACCGGAACACCGGCCTGGGTGACCTCGGTCGGCCCACGGCCGGGACCATGGGCGAGAGGATCCGCGCGGGCGCGCGGGCCGTAGGGCTGCCTCGGCGGGGATGACGGTGGGTCTTCGGGAGCCTCCGGATCGGTCGCCGGCTCAGACGATGCCCAACCGCCGTGCCTCGCGCATCCACGACGGGAACTCGGACAGCAGCCGGTCGTAAAGCTCCGCATCCGGTACGTCGCTGATGTCGTCGACGGCGAAGAAGCCCACGTTGTCGACGCGCCGGCCCGGCAGGGTGTCGAACCGCTCCAACATGCCGTAGTCGGAGCGTCCAAGTCCGACGAACTGCCAGAAGACCGGTTCGCCCGCCGCCTCCCGCAGTTCCGTCTCGATCTCCTTGTTTCGGTAGACGCCGCCGTCGGAGAAGAAGAGCACCAGCGTGGGGGCTGCGGCCGGGTGCTCACGGACGTACGTCCGCACCTCGGCGATCACTTTCTGCTCCTCGTTCTGTATTCCGACCGCGCGCATGTCCACCTGGCCCGGCAGCAGACCCTTCCGCGGCTTCTTGCGCCGGAACAACGTCAGTTCACCGACCCGGACATGACGCTGCAGCCACTCGGGCAGGTCACCCAGGGCGAGGTCCGGCAGCCGGGCCGGGTTCGACGCGAACGTCCACGCCTGCATCTCACCGTCGTCGTCGAGCTGCGCGGCCACCGCGGCCATCCGCTCCACGACGTCGGCCACGACACCCTTCGAGTACAGGAACGACATCGACCCGGAGGCGTCCAGGACCAGGATGACGCGCGCGGTCACCCCCTCCGCCCCGTGCTTGCGCAGACTGACGGCCACCTGCTCCTTGCGCAGGGAGAGTCGCTTGCGCATGTCCACCGGCAACTGCTCCTCGCCCTTGACGAGACGCGGGGAGGAGGAAGCGGCCGTGGCCGGGGTGATCGGGGGCCGGGGCGGGGTGGGAGGGCCAGGCCGGGGCGGAGCGCTCGGGACGGCAGGCGGGGGCGCCAGGGGGCCGGGCGCGGGTGGAAACGTGGAGGTGGGCTGGGGTGAGGCCGTGGAGGGAGCCGTTGACGCGGCGGCGCCCGGTTCTTCGTCCACGCTGATCCCGAAGTCGGTGGCCAGGCCGGCGAGTCCGGACGCGTACCCCTGCCCCACCGCGCGGAACTTCCACTGACCGGCCCGTCGGTACAGTTCTCCGCCGATGAACGCCGTCTCCGTCGTGGCCTCCATCTCGAACAACGCCAGCTGCCCACCCGTCCCGGCGTCGAGCAGCCGCAGCCGCAGACCCGACAACTGGCCGAAGGTGCCCCCGTCCGCGGAGGCGCAGAGAACGACCCGCTCGACCTCCGGCTCCAGGGCCCCCAAATTCACGCCGACGGTGTCCGTCGTACCGCCACCGTCCCGCCGCTTCCCCAGATGACGCACGGCACCCGAGGCGTGCTGGGGCTGGTTGTAGAAGACGAAGTTCCCGTCGTCCCTCACCCGCCCGTCGGCACGGAGCAGCAACGCCGAGGCATCGGCATCCGGCGCGCCGGGGCCCCCGGACCAGCCGAGCTCGACCTGCACCGCCTCGGCGGCGACGGGAAGGTTGGCGCCCTTGCTCATCGATGTCGCTGTCATGCGCCCAGTCTGCCCAGTGGTTGTGTAAGCGAGAGTGGGCTCTGACCAACTTCATTCGCTCGCGTACGCACTGTGACTGTCGATCTCCGTGTGAAGGAGCCCGAAGCTGCCCGGTTCGAGAGGCCCGATGCGGCTTGCTGCGGTCGAGAGCCTGCCGGGGCAGGGCCTCAGCGGGTGGTCGGGCACAGTCGACGGGGTCGGGGTGGCGTGCGAGATCCGCCAGGGACCCTCGAGCTGTCAGAAGGCTCTACCGACCTTGGGACTGTTCCAGGTTCGACCGGTGGGGGCCGGAGAGCCAGTCTTGATCAAGACGCGCGTCGGCGGGTTCCTCTCCTCGCCGGAGCGCCCTCGATGTAGGCATGATCGGCGGCGAGGCGGGCCGCCACCTCGGGACCTTCGGCAACGGCGCCGTGGCCCGGGACCACGACATCGACCTGCCCGGCGACCTCACCCAGCCGGGCGAGCGCGGCCGCGTAGGCTCCCACCTGATCGTCTTGGCGGAAATCGAAGAGCGGGATCAGGACGTCGGAGAGCATGTCGCCGGCGAGCAGGACGCCACGGTCCGCGAGGAGGACCGCGGCGTGGCCGACAGCGTGCGCCCGATGCTCGATGATCTCGCCCGGTACCGGTCCGCCGTCCGTGGGCAGCGGGGTGACCAGCGCGACTAGGTCGAGCGGAACGCCGGACGCGCTCTCCGCCGCCATCTCCTGTGCCCGCTCTCGGGCTTGACTGGCAACGTGGGCGGCGGTGGGGGTGGCGTAGCGCGGCACGTCTCCGAACCGGGAATGCCAGAGCAGGTGGTCCCAGTGGGGATGGGTGGAGAACCCGGCCACCACCGGGATGCCGAGCCGGTCCACGGCATCGGCGAGTTGCTGCAACTCGGAGCCATGAATGCCGGGATCGATCAGGATCAACCCTTCCTCCCCGCGCACCGCGATGGAGTTGGCCCAGACCCACTCGCTCTGCCGGACCCAGACGCCGTCGCCCACCTGATTCAGCTCGCCCATCTCCACTCCAATCGGTTGGTCACAGTGCTGAGACTGTGATTCGCAGCCAGACTCATCGCTTTGAGTGCCCGCTGGGCACGGTGTTGTGGTTGAGGTGAGGTTCAGGTCATCCGCTGACCGGGGGTCCGCAGGGCGAGCCAGCGCTTCCCCATGAGCCGTCGTCCAGTATGTGATCGCGGCAGCGAAAGGCCGCCCTTCCAGCACTCTCGCTGCGCGGGCGGCTGCCGCAGGCGCGCCGGCCGATCCTGTGTCCGCGCCAACCGATACCACCTCGATGGCCTTGTTGAGGTAGGCAACCTGCCGTGTGAGGCTCATCGCTCCTGCACCAGCGGCGTGCACCAGTTCCGCGGCCCGTCGCTCGCCGAGCAGGCTGGCGGCCCGATCGCCGCATCCTGGCCTGACGGCCTTCTGGTGCTCTGCGGCGTACAGGGCACCAGCGCGACAACTGGCGCGACATACGTGACAGATCCACCGATTACTACGCAAAGTGTGCATATGATTACTTTTGGTAGTCAAGCCAGGTGGCACGCCTGGGTCAGGAAAGGGACATTTTTATGCGTAAGTTTCAGCGCGCTGCGGTAGTAGCGGTGGCGTTTGCGGGGCTGTCCGCCCTCGGCGCCGGCATCAGCTTCGCCGACGGCGACGACGGCGCGCCTGTGCCGGTCTCCGCCGTCGCCAACTCGTCGGCCAACGCCCTGGCCGTCGGGGGTGGCTACTACTTCCAGCCCGAGGCTCAGCCGCAGGAAGGCCCCGCGCCCGAGCAGGGCCAGGAGGGCCCCGAGCAGGGCCCCGAGCAGGGCCCTGAGCAGGGCCCCGAGCAGAGCCACGAGTAAAGGCCCGTCGGGGTCTTACTCGGTGTCGGGGTTACCTACCGGCTCGAACCGTGTGCGGTGCGCTGAGTGATACCCCGTGGTGCAGGTAGCCCGGACGCCGAGTTCGCGTCCGGGCTACAGCCATCCCGCCGGCGGGC
The DNA here is from genome assembly GCF_041435115.1 of Streptomyces sp. NBC_00289. Classification (NCBI taxonomy): domain Bacteria; kingdom Bacillati; phylum Actinomycetota; class Actinomycetes; order Kitasatosporales; family Streptomycetaceae; genus Streptomyces; species Streptomyces sp. NBC_00289. Next base: position 9,684,035 of record NZ_CP108046.1, read on the forward strand.
AAAGACTCACGTGTTTGCCTTGCCGGCCGCGACGCCGGTCAACAAAGCACTCTCCGGTTCTTCACGACATAAGGAATGACATGTTCTTTTCGCGGAAGACTGCTGCCGCTGCAGCAGTCGTCGGAAGCCTCGCCGCCATCTGTCTCGGCGTCACACATGCCTATGGCGAGGGGAACCCAGGCGACTGCCCCACCGCCATGCGGTTGGACGTCAGTTGCGTTCAGCACAACGAGACGTACATCGACAAGGACGGCACGCAGGTTATCAAGCAGGACCAGCAATGCTCGACGACGGACCGGCCGCACGTGGTCGTGGAGCAGGAAAAACTGCTGACAAACGACAGTGTCAAGGAGGGGCTGGTTATGGACTGCTCCAACACGGCGAAGCTGCCCGACGGGTGGTTGAAGAAGCCGCACAACGACGTCTGAGCGCCCACTGAGCATGCTGATCCGGGAACGGCACCAGGGGTATTGCGTGACCGGGATCTGTCCGGGCTGATCAGCTGAGGGAGCGACCAACAGCACGCGAAGCCCGGAGCTGCCGCGCTGCCGGCCAGGGCGGAGGCGAACATGACCGAAGGAATGAGCCCGCCGCACGAACAGCAGCCCGTCATCCCGCAGGGCAGAAGCCGCGGTCCGAGACTCGGCCGATCGCGTACACCCTGTGGGGATCACGGAGCCCGCTCCATCAGCAACCTGCATGGTCGTCGCCTCAGGGCCAGACTCGTAAAGAGCCCGCGCATCTGAGAGCAGGGTCAAGGTCGCGGCGTTACCCCGTTCCCGGCGGCGGAGTGAGCCCGAACCTCTCGACGATGCCGGGCAGCCATGCCGGTCGGCCGAGCTCCAGGCCGTACTTCTCGGCAAGCCCGGCGAACGCGTCGGGCTCCGGCGGCCCGGCGGACACCAGTTCGGCCAGTTCGCGGAAGAAGTGCTCGAAGCCGGCCGGAGTGATGATCTCGATCATGCGGGCCGGGACCGGCCCGGCGTTCCACATCGTGTGCAGCTCGCCGCGCGGCTTCGTGATGTACCCGCCGGGGCCGAGGACGGCCTCGCGGTCGCCGGAGCGGAATCCGATCTCGCCCTCGGTGACGATCGAGTACTCGTCTTCGCGCGTGTGCAGGTGCGGCGGCACGAGTGCGCCAACAGGAAACGGGTGTTCCACGACCGATAGCGCGCCGTCCGTGTCGGCGCCCCAGAGTTTGAAGACCACCCCGATCATTCCGATGTCGACCTCGGTCCCCTCGCCAGGTCGCACAACGGTGAGCGGAGGCACCTGTGGCTCAGCCATGGCGATCACTCCTCGGCGCGAACTTTCGCATGTCGAGTCACACCACTGGGTTTCGAATAAGTGTCCAATGGTGATGGAGGAGCCGCAACAATTGAGCGAATCCCCGCCCTTCACCTGCTGCTCCCTGTGGCAGGGACAATCGCGGTTGAGTATGTCCCGCCCGGACCGCGCGGCGCTTTTGGAGGCCGCGCTGGAGATGTGGGCGTAGTACGGGCCCAGGCACCTCGGCCTTCTGCGCGGTCAGGGGAGCTTGTCGGACCCCGCAACCGTCAGTGATCCAGCTGTGGCGCACGGTGCTGAGGCGGACGCTGGCCCGCAGTCGCATCCACCGGTTGAGGAACCGTGTTCGATCACAGCCAGGTGGTGGCCGGCCAGATGATCACGGCCGTAGTGGCGATGAGTCCGACGTTGAGGGTGATCTGGCGGTCCTCGCCGGTCAGGTGGACAGTGACCGCACCGATCTGCAGGAGCACGAACCCGATGGTCGCGGCCAGTGCCAGCCAGGGTGCGATGCCGGTCAGGGGCGGCAGGATCAGCCCGGTCGCTCCGAGTATTTCCACCGCTCCCAGCGCCCTGACGGCGGGCAGGGGTATGCGATCGACCCAGGCCATCATCGGGCGGAGCTGATCTCGGCTACGGAAAACCTTCATTGCGCCCGCGTAGAGGTAGAAGAGGGCGAGCAGTCCGGCGACGATCCAATACGCGATGTTCATAATTCCCATCCACGGTCACCGGTTGCAGGTGACCCGTCGATTCCCAGGGCAACTCCTGAAAAGGCCCGAGCCATTGTCTGAGCGACTCGGAAGGTGAAGGTGGGAGCGCCCCGGCTGCGCTGGTCAGGTGGCGGACGGCCGGGCAGTGTCATCCCGCCGGCTTCAGGTGATGTCGGTGGCGGGCTCGGTCGCGTAGCGGCTCATCGCGTGGGCGCTGGCCTGTGGCGTCAGCGGCTGGCCGCTGGCGATCACGTTCTGGAGGTCTCGGAAGTACTGCACGTACAGATCGGGGGTGAAGGTGCTGAGTATGACGGCGGGTTGGTCGGTGACGTTGGCGAAGGTATGCGGTGCGCCGGGCGGGACCATCACGAACGCGCCCGTGGTGGCGTCGTAGTCCTTGTCCCCGACGGTGAACCGCACCGTGCCGGAGACGATGTAGAAGCCCTCGTCGTGCTGGGCGTGGCGGTGCTGCGGCGGTCCGGGGGTGTACGGGGCGAGGACGGACTCGGCGACTGCGAGGCGGTGCCCGGTATGGCTGCCGTCTTCGAGGACGCGCATGTGCGTGGTGCCCATGACGATCGTCTCGCCGCCGTCGGGACCGACCACCGATGCGGCGGGGTCGGTCTGCGGCGCGCTGCTCTTCGCTTCTTCGGTCATGCTCCGAGTGCACCGCCCAGGCCCTGCGACTGTCCAAGACCCATTCCGCGACGCCGATACCGCTTGGGTATCGTGGCAGCGTGGAGCTACGTACCCTGCGCTACTTCGTGGCGGTCGCCGAGGAACTCCACTTCGGCCGGGCCGCCACTCGACTGCACATGAGCCAGCCGCCGCTGAGCCGGGCGATCAAGCAGTTGGAGACCGAGGTCGGTGCCCTGCTGTTCGCCCGCTCGCCTGCCGGCGTCACGCTCACCCCGGTGGGCGCAGTGCTGCTCGATGAGGCGCGGGCCCTGCTCGACCAGGCCGACCGCCTCCGCGTACGGGTGACCGCGGCGGCCGGCGTCGCGACCATCGCCGTCGGCATCCTGGGCGACAGTACTGACCCCGGAGCGACCAGGCTGGCCGCGGCCTACCGTCGAAGCCACCCCGGCATCGACATCCGCATCCGCGACACCGACCTGACCGACCCGACCTGCGGGCTGCGCGCCGGACTGGTCGACGTCGCCCTGACTCGGGCACCGTTTGACGAGGCCGCCCTGACGGTGCGTGAGCTGCGTACCGATCCGGTGGGCGTGGTCCTGCGCGCGGACGATCCGCTGGCCCGCCGCGGCCGGCTGCAGCTGGCCGACCTGGGCGATCGCCGCTGGTTCCAGTTCCCGCAGGGGACCGACCCGATCTGGCAGTCGTACTGGAACGGCGGCGTGCCGCGTGAGGGCCCAGTCGTGCGGGTCGTCCAGGAATGCCTGCAGGCCGTGCTGTGGAACGGCACGGTCGGCCTGGCCCCGCTCGGGCACGACCTGCCCGCTGAGCTGGCCGTGGTGCCGCTGACCGACATGGCGCCAAGCAGAGTGGTGGCGGTGTGGAACGAGGGTGACACCAACCCGCTGATCCGATCGTTCATCGAGATCGCGACAGCCGCGTACCGCCACTGAGTACCCCGTGCTCTGACCGCATGGAGGCGCACTTCAGGCCGCTGCGCTAGTGCCGTTCGAGTGGGTGGTCGCACCACTTGATTGTGGTGGTGCCGATGAGGCCGGCGGGGGATGGGGGAGCGGATGATGCCGCGGAGGTCATGTGCGCCACTTCCTCATGTGCGGTGGCTGACGCCCTGGAGGCTCGCGAACCCTTACGGCCGTCGACCCACTGCCCGGTGGCCTGTGCGGCCGACGGGCAGGCGCGCTCGTCGGCAGCCGTGCAGGGTCGGACCGCGGCCCCGCGTTTCCCGGCTGTCTCCGGGCCTGGTTGAACATGACGCCGAATTCAAATATAACGATGACACCGCGCCGCAGTCGGCGTTCGGCACCGCCCGTCGGCATCGAGCCCGGCCTACGGAGCTCGGCGTTCCGGCCCCCGAAGCCTCCAGGGCCAACGGGACCAACAGGAAGCAGTGAGGTCACATGAGGGAAGCAGTCATCGTTTCGACGGCACGGACGCCGATCGGCAAGGCTTACCGCGGCGCGTTCAACGACACCCAGGCGCAGGAACTCGCCGCCCATGCCGTCGCGCATGCGGTGCGGCGCGCCGGGCTCGAGGGAGGCGAGGTCGAGGACGTCATCTTCGGCTGCGCCGTGCAGCAGGGGTCCTCCGGGTTCAACCTCGCCCGCCAGGCCGCTCTGCGTGCCGGACTTCCGGACAGCGTGTCGGGGATGACGATCGACCGGCAGTGCTCGTCAGGCCTGATGGCCATCGCGACGGCCGCCAAGCAGATCGTCACGGACGGCATGGAGATCGCTGTCGGTGGCGGGGGCGAGTCCATCTCCTTGGTGCAGAACGACCACATGAACACCCACCGCATGACGGATCCCTGGCTGGTCGAGCACAACCCGAGCATCTACATGCCGATGTTGCAGACGGCGGAGATCGTCGCCGAACGCTACGGCGTGAGCCGGGAGCGCCAGGACGAGTTCGCCCTGCTGTCACAGCAGCGCACCGCGGCGGCGCAGGAGGCCGGCCTGTTCGACCAGGAGATCGTCGCGCTCACCAGCGTCAAGAAGGTCCTCGACAAGCAGTCCGGCGAGGTGCGGGACGAGGAGGTCACCCTGACCCGGGACGAGGGCAACCGGGTGTCGACGACGCTCGCGGGCCTCACCGGGTTGGCGCCGGTGCTGCCCGACGGTCAGGTGAGCGCGCGGTCCAGCGTGACGGCGGGCAACTCCTCGCAGTTGTCGGACGGGGCTTCGGCATCGGTGTTGATGGAGTCGAAGGAGGCCGAGCGCCGCGGACTGGAACCGCTGGGCGTCTACCGGGGTATGACCGTCGCCGGTTGTGGGCCGGACGAGATGGGCATCGGCCCGGTGTTCGCCATTCCGAAACTGCTGAAGCAGCACAACCTCACCATCGACGACATCGGCCTGTGGGAACTCAACGAGGCGTTCGCTTCCCAGGCGCTGTACTGCCGTGACGAACTGCGCATCGACCCGGAGCGGTTCAACGTCAACGGAGGCGCGATCTCGGTCGGTCATCCCTATGGCATGACCGGTGCCCGCCTGGTGGGGCATGCCCTCATCGAGGGCAAGCGCCGCGGTGCTCGGTATGTGGTGATCTCGATGTGTGTCGGCGGCGGAATGGGTGCAGCCGGACTGTTCGAGATTGCCTGAGGTCCGCTTCCCTGTGGGAGGAACATGGCCGCCGTCCGCCCGGGACGGCGGCGAGCCGGCGCTGGAGAGAGGCGTAATTGCCGTGTCGAACGTGGTGGAAAAGACTCGAACCGCGGTCCTGGTGGACTTCGGCGGCGTCATCACCTCCAGCGTGTTGCGGGCTTTCACCGAATTCGGCGCCTCGCTCGGCGTCGACCCGCGCCTGCCGCTGCAACTCCTCGGCCGGGACCAGCCGTCACGCACCCTCCTGGCCGACCACGAATGCGGCCGTATCGACGCCGAAGCATTCGAGCGGGGATTCGCCGAGCGTCTGCGCGCCCACGGCGCCGACGTACCGGCTGAGGGGCTCACGGCCCGGATGCAAGCGGGAATGTCGATCGACCAGGACATGCTCGCGCTGCTCGGTGATCTTCGGTCCGCCGGCTACCCCGTTGCGCTGGTGTCCAATTCGTTCGGAACCGGAACCTACGACGGCGTCGATCTCGCCGCTGTCGCCGATGTGGTCGTCATCTCCGCGGCGGTCGGGATCCGCAAGCCTTCCCGGCGGATTTACGCGATCGCATGTGAACGCCTCGGCGTCGAGCCTGATGAGGCAGTCATGATCGACGATCTTCAGCAGAACCTCGACGGAGCGGCGCGGATCGGAATCGGGGGCGTCCTGCACACGAGTGCCGCCGACACCCGCCGCCTACTCGCCGAACGCTTCAGGATCACCCTCTGACGGACCGGCCGATCGGGCGCGGTGCGATCGGTCAATACCGCGTCTCCGGCCACGCCGTCCCGGGAGTTGATGTCCAGGCCGGGCCGCCGGCGTACCGACCATGTGGAACGCTTTGCCGCACGCGACGGGCGTTGCGCATCCATCCTTGGGGGACAGGCCCGCGGCGGCCAAGGATGGATGCGTACCGCACAAACGGTTCTTGGCCACCTCCGTCGCAGCCGCGAGGCCCTGCGGGTTTTACGACTATGGCGTCGGATTCAAGTAATGTTCCGGGGATGGACACCAGTGCGCCCGGGGAGATCGACGGCGAAACGGCACCGCCCATGGCGCCCCTCTCGCAACTTCGCGAGCCGCCCACGACGCAGCGTGGAGCGCGGACACGGGCTGCTTTGGTGAAGGCCGCGCGGAAGGTGTTCGAGCGGGACGGCTACCTCGACACCCGCCTGACCGACATCACCAAAGAGGCTCGATGCGCGTCGGGATCCTTCTACACCTACTTCGCCAACAAGGAAGAGGTGCTTGCCGCCGTCCTCCTGGAGGCGCAGGAGGACATGATGCACCCCGGCATGGGCCGGGTGAGCGGTACCGACGATCCCTATGCGGTACTCGAGGCGAGCAATCGCGCGTATCTCGAGGCGTACAAACGGAATGCGAAGCTGATGGCACTGCTTGAGCAGGTCGCCCAGGTGGAGCCGGAGTTCCGTGAGTTCCGAACTCGGCGCGGGAACGCGTTCATCCGCCGCAATGCCCGCGGCATCGCGGACCTGCAGTCGCGGGGTGTCGCAGACCGTGAGGTCGATCCGGTGATGGCCTCGCGTGCACTGTCGGGCATGGTCAGCGGCATGGCCTACAACGCCTTCGTGCTCTGTGCAGAGCAAGAGGAAGGCACGCCGGTGGACTTCGAGGAGCTCGTGTCCGCGGTCACGCGGCTCTGGGCGAACGCCCTGCGGTTCCCCGGCCACCACTGAACCGGCAGACGGGACCGCCTGCTCATCAGGTGAGTGACCGACGACTTTCCGCCGGCCACGATGTCCGCGCAGCTGCGTAGGCATCTCTTGTGAGGCGCCCTGTCGAGCCGCGGGCGGGGTGTTTCAGCCGGGCGGTGCCGACAGATGGATCAGGATGCCGCACACCTCGTCCACGATCTCCCGGGCCTCCGTCTCGTCCCCGCAGTCGCCCAGCTCGCGCGCCGCCCCTCCGATGACGGTGGTCAGTACGCTCACCCGGACCCGGCCGGCGCGTCGCCGCTCGTCCACCTCCAGGAGCCGGGCGTTGCGCCGTACCCACGCTCGGTCCCACTGGCGACGCAGCGTGTCGAAACCCGCCGGGCCGTCGTCCTCCACGAGGAGTGTGCCGAGCCGCCGGTTGTCCCAGGCGCCCTCCAGGTAGGCCCTGGATCCCGCCACGAAGAGGGCGACCGGGTCGTCCACGCCACGGGCGCGCTCGGCGGTCAGCGTGGCCGCGGTCCGGCGCTCCTGCTCCTCGCGGAACTCCTCCCAGAGGGCGAGGTAAAGCCCTCGCTTTCCCCCGTAGTGCTGGAAGAGGCTGCCCACCTGGATGCCGGACCGTGCCGCGATCTCGGTGAGGCCGGCCTCGGTGTAACCGCGCTCGGCGAACACCGCCAGCGCGGCGTCCAGCAGCGCGCGCCGGAGCGAGCGGTCCTGACCGGCGTGGCCCTCCGACGGGCCCATGCCCCCCTGCTCCTCCGGCAGTTGACGTGCCGCCTCGGCCCCGGCGGGCTCCACGATGCCGCTCACTGACGATCCCCACCTTCTTTGGCCCCGTCGCGGATGGCGAGGGCGACCAGCAGTTCCAGGAGGTCGGCGATCCGGCGCGGATTGCGGCCGGTGCGTTCCTCGATTCGGCGCAACCGGTAGTGCGCCGTGTTGTGGTGCACCCGCAGCCGGTCGGCGGCCAGCCGTAGGTTGAGATCCGCCTCCGTGAAGGCTCTTATGGTGGCGGCCAGCGTGTCGCCACGTTTGCGGTCCTCCTCCAGCAGCACACGTACGCGGGGATCGACCAGCTGGCGGGCGAGGTCGTCGGCGCGCAGCGCCAGGTAGTCGAAGGGGGACAGCCGCGGCAGCGCCGCCACCCCGCCCTCGCTCGGCACCAGGTCGAGGGCGGCCCGCGCTTCCTCGTAAGCGCGCGGCAGTTCGGACGTGCCCTGGGCGACCGTGCTGATGCCCATGGAGAGCATGGTTCCCTCCCGCGCGAGCCGCCGCTGCACGGCCTCGAAGTGGGCGCATATGTCCTCCGCGTTCATGCCGGCCCGGACCACGGGCATGGCCACCACCTCGCCGTGGCGCACGACGACCAGGGTTCTGCCGGCCCAGGGACCGGCGACGCTGATCGACGCGCTGGTCGCATACCCGCTCTCGGCCGAGGTGAGGTCCCCGGTGCGGGTGTCGCCGACGCACACCGCCACGACCGCCATCATCTGCGAGCCCGATCCGATGCCGTACGCCTGCGCCGCGGCGGACAGCGGACCGCGCGTCGGTGCCACGCCGGCCAGGAGCTGGTCCAGGAGATCCCGGCGCTCCCGGTCCGCGTCCGCCACCACGTGCTGCTGGTACTCGACGTATGCCTGCGCGGCATGGGTGCTGGCGTAGTCGACGTACCGCATCAGCGGTGTGACGAGGGACAACGCCGCCTGCTGGGCCTCGGCGGACGTGCCCGCGCAGTCCAGCAGCGCGTCCCACAGCACCTGCCGGCCGACTCGGAAGGCACTGATCCAGTCCTCCAGGGCGAACCCCGCGCGTGCTCTGCGCATCGCTGCCCCGCGGCTGAACACCAGGTCTTCGGGGGCGATGTCCCGGTCGCCGGCCAGCGCCGCCAACTGCATCAGGTAGTGCTCGAGCACCTGATCCCGCACGTCGGCGAAGAACCGCTCGTCCTGCAGCGCGTACGACGGGATCTCCGCGCGCATCACCTCGACGGCGGTCTCCGCCACCTCCTCGATCCGGTCGTGGACGGCGTGCAGGATCCGCCGCCGCTCGTGGCGGAGCGGTTCGGAGAGTCGGGGGATGGCCAGGGCTGGACCGCGCGGCATGGCGCCGATCGTCGCCGCTCGCCTCGTGCTCCGTCAACAGGCCCGGCGTGAGACATCTGCGGGAACCTGTGCGCCGCGCACAAGTCGGCGACCGAGAAGTTGGGTGCTCACACCCAATGTGCGCCCCGTACAACCCCACCTACTGTGACGCTCGCCCACCCCCCCAGCACGTCGGAAGGGGCATCACTCATGCTCGCGGTCGAAGCTATCACCGTGCGTTTCGGCGGGATCACGGCACTGGACGGTGTCGCGTTCACCGTCGAGCCGAGCAGCGCCGTAGGGCTCATCGGGCCGAACGGAGCCGGCAAGACCACCTTGTTCAACTGCCTCACCAGGCGCTGCACCCCCGATGCGGGAACGGTGCGGTTCGAAGATGAGGACCTGCTCGCTCTTCCGCCGCACGCCGTGGCCGGGCGCGGCATCGCCCGCACCTTCCAGAACCTCGGCCTGTTCCCGCGACTCACGGTCCGGGAGAACGTCATGGTCGGCGCCCACAGCCGGGGGCGCGCCGGACACCTCGCCGCGGCGCTCCGGCTGCCCCGCGTCCGGCGAGAGGAGAGGGAACTGTGTGACCAGGCGGATGACCTGCTACAGCGACTGGACCTGGCGGACGTCGCCGACCACCCGGCCTCCGGACTGCCGTTCGGCACGCTCAAACGCGTCGAACTCGCCCGAGCCCTCGCGGTACGGCCGCGGCTGCTGTTGCTCGACGAACCCGTCAACGGGCTCAGCCACGGCGAGGTCGACCAATTCGCGGATCTGGTCCGGTCGGTACGCCAGGACTTCGACCTCACCCTCGTGGTGGTCGAACACCACATGGGTTTCGTGATGGGCCTGTGCGACAAGGTGGTCTGTCTCGACTTCGGACGCAAGATCGCCGAGGGCTCGCCGGACGAGATCCAGCGCGACGCGGCGGTCATCGAGGCGTATCTGGGGGTGGCCGCATGAGCGAGCCCACCACCGACCGCACCGAGGCCGCGGAGAGTGCGCAGCCGGACTTTCTGGAGGTCTGTGACCTGCACGCCGGATACGGCCAGGCCCATGTACTTCAGGGCCTCGACTTCTCCGTCGCCCGCGGCGAGGTGTGCGCGATCCTCGGACCCAACGGCGCGGGAAAGACCACGACGCTGCGCGCACTGTGCGGCATGGTTCGCGGCCGAGGCTCGATCACCTTGAACGGTACGGAACTGCTGGGCCGCTCGCCCGAGCAGGCCGCCCGGCTCGGCATGGCGCATGTGCCCGAGGGCCGGGGCACCTTCAACGACCTGAGCGTCGAAGAAAACCTGCGCATCGGCGCCCACCTGCGCACCGGACTCCGGCGGCGGAGCCGCGCCGAGCGTGCGGCCGTGGCGGCCGACCTGGAACGGATCTACGACTACTTCCCCAAACTGCGCCAGCGGTCGCGTCAGGCCGCCGGCAGCCTCAGCGGCGGGGAGCAGCAGATGCTCGCCATCGGCAGGGCGCTGATGCTGCGTCCCTCGCTGCTGCTCCTGGACGAGCCGTCCCTGGGGCTCGCGCCGCTGGTCACCCGTGAGCTGTTCGAGATCGTCCGTGCCGTCAACGAGGAGGAACGCACCACCGTGGTCGTCGTCGAGCAGAACGCCCAGCTCGCGCTGGACATCGCGCACCGGGCGCACGTACTGGAGGCCGGCCGCCTGGTGCTGTCCGGACCGGCTCAGCAGATCCGCGAGGACGGGCGGGTCGCCGAGGTGTACCTCGGTGTCTCCGTCCGCTCCCGGAAGGCCGGGTGAGCGCCGTGACCGATCTTCTCCAGCAAGTGGTGGAAGGGCTGGGCTCCGGCGCGGTGTACGCCAGCCTGGCGCTGGCCCTGGTGCTGATCCACCGGTTCACGGGGATCGTCAACTTCGCGCAGGGCGAGCTGGCCATGCTCTCCACGTACGTCGCCTGGCAGCTGGTGGCGTCCGGGATGCCGTTCTGGCTGGCGCTGCCGGTCACCCTCGCGGTGTCCTTCGCCGGCGGCATGCTGGTCGAGCGGATCGTCATCCGCCCCGTGCAGGACGCGCCCGAGCTGACCGTGGTCATCGTCACGGTCGGCCTGTTCATCTTCGTCAACGCGCTGGCCGGCCTGATCTGGTCGTTCACCGTGAAGGACTTCCCACAGCCGTTCCCCGACGGCGGGCTGGACCTGGCGGGGGTGCGCGTGGACTGGTCGACCTTCGGGATCGTCGCAGTGGTGGCCGTCGTGATGGGCCTGCTGTATCTGCTGTTCCAGCACACTTCCCTCGGCCTGGTGATGCGAGCGGTCGCCTGCAACCCGGCCTCCGCACGCCTGTCGGGCATCCCGGTGGGCCGAGTTCTGATGCTCGGCTGGGGGCTGGCCGCGATGGTCGGCGCCGTGTCGGGCGTGCTCGTCGCCCCGCTGCTGTTCCTGGAGCCCAACATGATGGGCGGAGTGCTGATCTACGCGTTCGCCGCGGCCACCCTCGGGGGCTTCGACAGCCCCGTGGGCGCGGTCGTCGGCGGCTTGTTCGTGGGAGTCGCCGAGACGCTGACCGGGGCGTACGTCGATGTCATCGGCGCCGATCTGAAGGTGGGCATTCCCCTGGTGATCATCCTGGCGGTGCTCCTTGTACGGCCCCAGGGCCTCTTCGGACGGGCGGCGGTGGAACGCGCATGACCACGATCACCGCAACACTCGGCACGGACCGCGCCCGGCGCCTGCGCGCCGCGCTCACCGTGCTGCTCGCGTCGGCGCTCGCCGTCGGCGCACCGTTCTACTTCGCCCCCTTCCAGGTCTTCCAGCTGACCATGGTGCTTCTGTACGCCGTGGCGCTGGCCGGTCTGAACCTGCTGGTCGGATTCGGCGGGCAGATCTCGCTCGGGCACGGCGCGTTCTTCGCGGCGGGTGCCTACACGGCGGCGGTCATGCTCGACCGGTACGACACCGGGCACCTGGCCACACTGCCGGTCGCGGCCGCCGGATGCTTCCTGCTGGGCCTCGGGTTCGGAGTGCCCGCGCTGCGGCTGCGCGGGCTGTACCTGGCCCTGGTCACCCTCTCGTTCGCGGTGTTCCTGCCGCCGCTGCTCAAGCGGCTGGAACCGGTGACGGGCGGCTCCATGGGCCTGACCGTGGACAAGCTGCAGCCACCCGCCTGGAGCGGGCTGGCCGAGGACCAGTGGATGTACTTCGTCGTCCTCGCCGTCACCGCGGTGGCCCTGCTGCTCGCCCGCAACCTGCTGCGCTCCCGGGTCGGCAGGGCACTGCTCGCCGCGCGGGACAACGAGAGCGCCGCCGAGGTCATGGGCGTACGTCTGTCGCTGCACAAGACCCTCGCCTTCGCGTGGAGCGCGATGTTCGCGGGTGTCGCCGGGTGTCTGTACACCTGGGTGATCGGCTTCGTCTCGCCCGACTCCTTCAGCTTCGTTCTGTCCATCATGCTGCTGGCCGGCCTGGTGGTCGGGGGGCTCGCCTCACTGTATGGGCCTCTGCTGGGGGCGGCGTTCGTGATGTACGTGCCGAGCGTGTCCCAGGACCTCAGCGAGGCGGCACCCGGAGTGGTGTTCGGCCTGCTGATCATCGCGGTGATGCTCGTGGCCCCGACGGGACTGGCCGGCCTGCCCGGCCGTGTCCGGGCCGCTGTCACCCGTCGCCCGACTCGCACCACCGCCGCCCCCGACCGGACGCCCGAGGCCGAATCCGGGCCTGAGGCCGAATCCGGGCCCGAGGCCGAATCCGGGCCTGAGGTCGAATCCGGGCGCGAGGTCCAATCCGGGCCTGATACGGAGCCGAAGTCCCAGGCCGCATCCGACCCCTCCGCGACCCTCACCCCCGCGGATCCCGCAGTTGTCGACGCCGAACCCGTGGGCGCACCGCCCCGCACGGAAAAGGAATGAATCACATGCGCAAGACCACCGCTCTGCGGGCGGCCGCGGCCGCTGCCGCCGTCCTGCTCACCGCGACCGCCTGCGGCAGCCAGCGAGGCAAGGACGACCAGGGCACCGCCGCCGGCGGTGCCTGCAAGGGCCAGCAGACCACCGGCATCACCGACACGACCATCAAACTGGGCGGGATCTACCCGCTGTCGGGACCGGCCTCCGCGTACGGCACGATCAGCAAGGGCGTGGCCGCCTACTTCACGTACGTCAACGCCCAGGGCGGCATAGACGGCCGCAAGGTCGAGTTCGCCGTCCGCGACGACGGCTACCAGCCGCCCAAGGCGGTCGAGGAGGCCCGCAGACTGGTCGAGCAGGAGAAGGTCTTCGCCGTGTTCCAGACCCTGGGCACCCCGTCCACGGCAGCCGTGTGGGACTACCTCAACAAGCAGAAGGTGCCGCAGCCCTTCGTCGCCACGGGCGCCTCCGTCTGGGGCACGGACGACAAGCACCCCTGGACCATCGGGTGGCAGCCCAACTACGTGGCCGAGGCACGGGTGTACGCCAAGTACCTCAAGGACGAGAAGCCGAAGGCCAAGGTCGCGGTCCTCTACCAGAACGACGACTTCGGCAAGGACCTGCTCGGCGGATTCAAGCAGGCCGTCGCCGGCAGCGGCATCAAGGTGGTCGCCAAGGAGAGCTACGAGGTCACCGCCCCCTCCGTCTCCGCACAGATGAACAACCTCGCCCGCTCCAAGGCGGACGTGCTGCTCAACATCACCACGCCCAAGTTCGGCAGCCAGGCCCTCGCCGCCGATGCCAAGAACACCAAGTGGAACCCGCTGCACATCGTGAACAACGTGGCCTCGTCCGCCGCCGTGCTCCAGCCCGTCGGGTTCAAGAACGTCCAGGGCGTGGTCTCGGCGACCTACTTCAAGGACCCTGCCGACCCGCAGTGGGCGAACGATCCCGAGATGAAGACGTACACCGACGCCATGCACAAGTACGCCCCCGACGCCGACCCGGCCAACCAGTTCAACGCCTATGGCTGGGCCGCCGCATCCAGCCTTCACCAGGCCCTGGACGCGATGAAGTGCCCGACCAGGGAAGGGCTGCGGGACGCGGTGCGTAACCTGGGGGACGTGAAGGTCGGCATGCTGCTGCCCGGGGTCACCTTGTCCACGGGCCATGACGACGCCTTCCCGCTCGAGACGATGCAGCTGATGCGGTTCAAGGGCGAGCGGTGGCAGCTGTTCGGCAAGCCGGTGGACACCCGCGAAGAGTTCGGCCCACTGGCGAAGTGAGCCGGCGGAGGCGGTCCCGGTCGTCGATGCCCTGACCCCTGGGGACCGCCTCCGCCCTGTCACCGGCGTCCGGAGCCTTGTGCGCATGCCGGTACGCCGACGACCGGAGCCCTGCCCGGCCCATCGGGGGACGTCTCTCCCGGGCGGATCCCCGCCCGGGATCACTCGACGTGGCACACCGTGCGCGCGTCGGCACCCTTGACCGCACAGCGTGGGGTGGAGGCGGTCGCTGTCGAGCGGGCCCGGAGGAGCCACACCGCGCGGGCTGTCCGCCGCGTCCGGGCCATCGCGCGCTGAGCGCCGCGCGAGCCTCCCGCCGTGGCACCCCGCCGCTCACCGGCTGATTCAGTAACCGGGCGGCTGAGCGTACGCGTCCAAGGCATGAGCTTGCGGGCGGCAGAATCTGCCTCAGGGAGGGCCCCGCCTCGAGTCGCTGATGAGCGGGCCGTCAGGCCTGCCGTGGCCCGACCCCTGCCCGCCACACCGTGCCACACGGTGGGCGAGGCCGCGGCCCCACCGGTTCAATAGGCTTACAGGGCATCTGCAGGTCGGCGTGCATCGCGGAGCGTCTGGCCACCGACCCGGACGCCGTCACGGTCACCGGCCGTGGCGGACCCGAGGCAGAACATCGGCGACCGAGGACAAGGTGGTGTCCAGCGGTGGAGAAGCGGATGACGGAGCTCAACGAAAGCCACGACGATCCCTTCGCCCTGCACCGCGCCGCTTTGGCGGTGCTCGACGACCGGGGAACCGTGATCGGATGGAACCGGCGGGCCCAGGAACTGCTCGGCTATCCGGACACAGCCGTGATCGGTCGCCCGGCGTCCGAGGTCCTTGTCGATCCCCGCGATCTGTCGGCTGTCAAGCAGGCCGCGGCGAGCTGCAGGAGAGCCGGCGGCTGGTGCGGGGTGCTCATGGTGCGGCATCGCGACGGGCGGCTCGTGGAGATGGGGCTCAGGGCCGATGCGCTCGCACGCGAGGGCCGCGTCCGCGAGTGGGTTCTCGCCGGGGCACTCGAGGCCGACGTCCTGGAGTGGCAGAGGGACCGCGCGGTCCTCGACGGGTTGTACCGCCGCTGCCCGATCGGCCTGGTCGTCCACAGCCCCGACATGAGGCTCCTCCGGGTCAACCGGGCCATCGAACGCTTCAGCGGCATCCCGGCAGCGGACTTTCGGGGGCTGCCCACCGGCTGCTTCCTCCTCCCCGATGACGCACGCAGGGCCGTGGACCGGGTGCGCCAGGTGATCGACACCGGAAGGCCGTCGGTCTACTCCGAGCAGTTCGTTCGCCTGGAGCAGGACCCCGCGCGAGAGCGGGTGGCGATGGTCTCGTCCTTCCCGATGGTCGATCCCTCCGGTCGCATTCTGGGTGTGGCCGAGATGATCGAGGACATCACCGAACGCCATCGGGCCCAGCTTCGGCTCGCGCTCCTCGACCAGGCAGGCAGCCGTATCGGAACCACCCTTGACGTGGCGGAGACCGCCCGGGAACTCGCCGAGGTGATGGTGCCTCACCTCGCCGACCATGCGTCAGTGGACCTCCTTCAGCCCGTGACGCGCGGTGAGGAACTGGCGGGGGCCTTGGCGGGGCCGGTGGTACGCGTGGGGGCCTGCGGTGTCGGTGCCCAGCAAGCCGGCCCGCCCCACCCACAGGGCGAGCCGGTGGAGTTCGCGCCGGACACCCCTCAGGCCAGATGCCTCGCCGAAGGGCGGCCCGTCCTGGAACCGGTTCTCCCGCCCGACTGGTTCTCGTCGAGAGGCCACCGGGGGGCCCACGCTCCGGACCTGGGCGCCCACTCGCTGATCGTGGTACCCCTGGCCGCACGTGGCCTGGTGCTGGGCGTGATGACCCTGTGGCGTTCGCGCCGCCCCGATCCCTTCGAGGCGGACGATCTCACCCTCGCCCAGGAACTCGCCTCGCGCGCCGCTGTCGCCATCGACAACGCCCGGCGCTTCACCCAGCAGCAGGAGACCGCGTTCACCCTGCAGAGCAGCCTTCTGCCCCGGGCGGTTCCGGACCAGCCGGCCGTCGAGGTGGCCCTGCGCTACCGGCCGGCCAGCGCGGCTCCGGGCCTGGGCGGTGACTGGTTCGACGTCATTCCCCTGTCCGGGGCCCGGGTCGCCCTCGTCGTCGGCGACGTGGTGGGACGCGGCATCCACGCCGCCGCCACCATGGGCCGGTTGCGTACCGCCGTACACACGCTCGCCAGCCTCGACCTGGAACCGGACGAGGTCCTCTCTCGCCTGGACGACCTGGTCATCCTGCTGGCGGCGGAACAGGAAGCAGCCGGCGAACGACCCGTGGGCGAACAGGTCGTCGGTGCCACCTGCGTGTACGCCGTGTACGACCCGGTCTCCGGGCGGTGCTCCGTGGCCCGCGCCGGCCACCCTCCGCCGGTGGTGACCGCTCCGGATGGGCAGGTGGGTCTGCTGGACCTGCCCGCCGGCCCCCCGCTCGGCCTGGGCGGTCTGCCGTTCGAGGCCCGGGACGTCGAACTGGCCGAGGGAAGCCTGCTGTGCCTGTACACCAACGGGCTCATCGGCGAACGCAACATCGATGCCGACGTCGGCCTGACCAAGCTGCGCGCCGCGCTCACCCGCCCCGCGGACGCGCTGGAACGGACATGCCAAGCGGTGGTTGACTCGCTCGTGCCATCGCGCCCCAGCGACGACGTCGCATTGGTGGTCGCCCGCACCCGAATGCTGCCACCGGACAGTGTCGCCTCCTGGCCTTTGCCGCTGGAGCCTGCCAGCGCCGCCCGGGCCCGGGCGCTGACCTCGGCCAAGCTGAGCGAATGGGGTCTGGAGCACCTGGCGTTCACGACCGAGCTGATCGCCAGCGAACTGGTCACCAACGTCTACCGGTACGCCAGCGGCCCCGCGACCCTGCGGCTGATCCGTGAACGGTGTCTGGTGTGCGAGGTCAGCGACACCAGCCACACCTCACCCCACCTGCGCCGCGCCCGTACCACCGATGAGGGTGGGCGTGGCCTGTTCCTGGTGGCCCAGATGGCCGAACGCTGGGGTACCCGTTACACCCGCGACGGCAAGACCGTGTGGACCGAACAACCACTGGCCGGCACGCTCACCTGACCGTCTCAGGTCGTGCCGGGTGACCTCAGAGTCCCGCCGAGGACAGGTGCCGTGCTGACCATGCTGCTGCCCTGAGGGATCCGTGCGACCGGCGTTGGTCCGCTGGCCGCGCCGGACCAGCGCGGCGGCACCGAGGCCGCTCGCGTGGCCCGCCCGCGCGATCGCGGTCATTCGGCTGCGGCGAGCAGCCGTGCCTCGCTCTCCTCGTACAGCCGCCGGTTCTCGAGGCTCTCGGAGGAACGGCGCCGGTGGTCCAGACAGCTGCCCAGCCAGCCCGCCAGGTAGCCGAACGGGATGGAGACCAGCCCGGTGGACTGCATCGGGAACAGATCGAAGTCGGCGTTCGGGAAGACGGCGGACGGCGTGCCCGAAACGGCCTTGGAGAAGACCATCAGCAGCAGCGCGCAGGCCGCGCCGCCGTAGAGGGAGGCGAGTAGGCCGCCGCGGGTGAATCCTCGCCAGAACAGGGAGTAGGTGAGCGCGGGTGCTACCGCCGATGCCCCTATGCAGATGGCCAGAGTGGTCAGCACGCCGACGTTCCAGTCCTGGACCAGGGTGGCGAGTCCGACGGCAAGGGTTCCCACGGCCACGCTCGTCCACACCGCCACCGTCATCTCCGTGCGTGGATCGGCGTGTCCCCGGCGCGCCGCATGGGCGAACAGATCGTGGGCGAGTGACGAGGCGGCGGCCAGGGTCATGCCCGCGACCGACGACAGCAGGGTGATGAACACCATGCCCGCCACGGCCGAGTAGAGAATCGTCGTGCCCGCGGAACCGTGTGCCTCGCCGAGCACCTGCGCCAGCATGAGCACCGACGTCCTGCCCTGGGGGTCGGCCGCGGTGATGTACTGCGATCCCACCAGCGCCGCCGCTCCCGTACCCATGATGATGACGAGCAGGCAGAACGTGGTGACCGTGCCGACCGCCCACGACATGGAGCGTCGTACGGCCGGCACGTCCCGCGCGGAGTACAGGCGCATCGTGATGTGGGGCAGGCAGGCCACGCCGAGGACCACGGTGATCTGGAGACTGATGAAATCCAGCCGGTCGATGGCCGAGGTGCCCAACTGGAGGCCCTGCTGGAGGAAGGCGGGGCCCGTGCCGCTGCCGTGCTGGGCGGCCCTGAGCACGTTGCCGGGGCTCCAGCCGAAGCGGTTCAGCACCAGAGCGGCGACGACGGCGCTGGTGCCGAGCAGGATGACTATCTTGATCATCTGGATGAGCGCGGTGCCTCTCATCCCGCCGAGCGCCGCGTAAATGATCATCAGGGTGCCGATGATGACGATGCACGCCGTCCTGGCTCCCGCCACGTGCGGGAGGTTCAGGATGGAGGTGAGCAGCGACCCGGCACCGGAGAGCTGGACGACCAGGAAGGGCAGGGTCGCCGAAAGCGTCACCACGCAGGCGGCGACGCGCACAGCCCGTCCGGGCATGTTGCGGGCCAGGACGTCGCCCATGGTGAACCTGCCGGCGTTGCGCAGGGGTTCGGCCAGCAGGAACATCAGCAGCACCAGAGACAAGGCGGTGCTGACCGCAAGGACGTAGCCGTCGTAGCCGGCGAGCGCGACGATGCCGGTGGTGCTCAGCACCGTGGCCGCGGAGATGTAGTCGCCCGCGATGGCCAGGCCGTTCTTGAACGGTGTGAGCGAGAGGTAGCCGGTGTAGAAGTTCGTCAGGTCGTCGCGGTCCGGTCCCGCCATCACGCACATCAGCAGCGTGACAGTGACGAGCGTGGTGAACAGGATGAGGACGGTGGCCTGTGTCCCGGAGCTGAAGTCGTTCATCTCGCCGTCCCTGCGTGCCGGCCGACGGGGACCGCCCGTTCCCTGACGGCGCGGGCCAATGGATCCACCGAGCGTCGTGCGCTGCGTCCGTACCAGAAGACCGCCGCGAAGGTGACGACGAGCTGGAGGACCCCCAGGGTCATGCCCAGGCTGAACTCCCCGGCGATCTTGGACCCCATCAAGTCGGGCGCGAAGCAGGACAGCACGACATACACCACGAAGGAGCCGAGCGCGGCGAGCGTGGAGATCCGGCGGAGCAGGCGGTAGGCCGAGCGGAGGGCGGCGAGGTCGGCACCGTGCCGATGAGCCTCCTGCGTGTACGGCTCGACCCAGGAGGCCTGCCCGTACGAGTCGTACCGAGGGACGTCGTACTCGTACGACTGGCGATGGGTGTGCGGCAGGGGCCATCCCGGTGGTGCTGATGGCCGGTACCGGTTCTCGTCGGGGTATGTCATCGCCTGGCCTTCCACTACGGCTCGGATCCGTGGAGGTGAACGGGGAAAATGGTGTCAGGCGGCGCACCATACCGACTGGTTGGGATGTCCGTAAGTAAGCTGTGGGTCACGTTTCGGGGTCGGCGCGGCTGCCCGGGGTGAGGATCGACGTCGTGGTCAACGGGCGGGGTCGAGAAGGATCTTGCGGACACCGGCGGCGCGGCTGTTGAACAGTTCGTACGCCGCGGGACCCTGGGAGAGGGGGAGGCGGTGGGAGACCACGACCTCCGGTGTGATGCGACCGGCCTGGGCGAGGGGGATCAGGGCCGGCAGCTCGTAGTGGATCGAACACAGCCCGATGGCGAACTCGAGCTCCTTGATCTGGGCCAGTCCCATGTGGAAGGGAAAGGCCTTGTTCTGGCTGACGCCGATGACACTGACCCGACCTGCCTGCCGAACGGCTTTGAGGGCGAGCTCGATGGTGGCGTCCGAGCCCACGGCTTCCACCACGGCGTCCGGTCCGCGCCCTGCGGTCATCTCCCGTATGGCCGTGCGGGCGTCCTCGCCCTCCACCGGCTCGACGCCGAGGGTGGCGGCGAAGGCACGGCGCTCCGCGACCAGGTCCACGCCCAGCACACGGGCGGCGCCCATCACGAAGGCGGATTGCGCGGCCATGAGGCCGACCGGGCCCAGGCCGATGACCAGGACCGTTTCACCGGGCTGGATACGGGCTCGACGGCAGCCGTACCAGGCCGTGGGGGCGTTGTCCGTCAGCACGACGGCGGCCTCGTCCGAGATGCCGTCGGGCAGGTGCACCAGGTTGACCTCGGCATGGGGCACGGCAAGGAACTCGGCCTGACTGCCCGGGAGGCGCGGGCTCACGCCGTAACAAAGGTCCGTCGGCGCATGGGCTCGCTCGCACCTGGCCGTGAAACCCCTCGCGCATGTCGCGCACAGAGTGCAGCCCGCCGAGGCGGGAACCAGGACGCGGTCGCCGGACGTGAAACGGGTGACCCGGTCACCGGTCTCGACCACCACGCCGACGCACTCGTGTCCCGGGGTGTAACCCGCGTCCGGGCTGAACCCGTTGCCACCGTAGATGTGCAGGTCGCTGCCGCATATACCGGCCGTGGTGACCCGGACGACCGCGTCCGTGGGACTGGTGACGGCGGGGTCGGGGACGTCGCCGTAGTGGATGTCGTGGGGGCCCTGGTAGGTCAGTGCCTTCACTGCATGCCTCCATTCAGGCGCAGGGCGGCGCCCGTGCAGAACAGGATTTCCGGAGTGGGACGTACAACGCGCCAAGGCGCTTTCATCAGACATTAATGCGCCCGTATTACTTCGGCGGGGCGACGCTAGCATGGGCATCCGTGACAGCACATGAGACGCAGGCCACGTCGCCTCGGAGCCGGAAAGCCGGTGACACTCGCGGCACACTCATCCGGGCCGCCGAGCAGTTGTTCGCCGCGAAGGGCGTCGACGGTGCGTCGCTCAACGAGATCAAGCGGGCCGCCGGCCAGCGCAACGCGACGGCCCTGCAGTACCACTTCGGCGACCGGGCGGGTCTCCTGCGGGCCGTACTCGACAAACACCTTCCCGCGGTGGACGCCCGCCGGGAGGTGCTGCTGCGGCAGTACGAGGACAGCGGCACCGTCGACCTCCGCTCCCTCGCCGCCGCACTGGTGCTGCCGGTCGCCGCGAAACTCGCCGACCCCGACGGCGGCCGCGAGTTCCTGCAGATCGTGGCCGAACTGCTCAACCGCCCCGAACCCCTGGTCGAGGTCGTCGTGACCAAGGGGTCGAGCATCCATCCCTGGCGGCGCCTGGTGCAGCCCCTGCTGGCTGCCGAGTCGACCACGGTGTTCCACAGCCGCTTCACCGCCATGCGCTTCAGTCACGCCGAACTCGCCGCCCGGGCCGCCGGCCGCCCTCGAAGGGACGACCGGTTGTTCACCAGCCGACTGATCGACCTGGTCACCGCACTGCTGGCCGCGCCGGTGTCCGAGCAGACCGCACGACTGCTGCACGAGCGAGGCCCGAAAGGAAAGCCCCAGCCTCCGACCCGCTGAACCGTCCGGCCCCGCAGACGGCCCGCACCTGGTCGGTCCTCCCGGCCCCCGCGCCGCCTCACCCGCAGGCTTTCCCGGCCCCGGTTCGCGGAAGGCAGGTTCACCGATGGCATGAGATGAACGTCACACATCGTGCGTACCAACTGGTCGGTACTCTTCGGCGGAGCCGCGAACGACAGGAGACGCCATGTCTGCGACCAACCGCCAGATCCGCCTGGCAGCCCGCCCCACGGGCGAAGTGAAACCCGAGGACTGGGAGCACTGTTCAGGGCCCGTCGACGAGCCGGGACCGGGCGAATTCGCGGGCCGCACGCGGGCCATCTCCCTGGACCCTGCCATGCGGGGCTGGCTGGACGACCGTCCCTCCTACCTGCCGCCGGTGGGCATCGGTGACGTGATGCGCGCCGGATCGGTCGTCCAGGTCACCGCCTCCAACCACCCCGACTTCCAGCCGGGTGATCACGTGGTCGGCACCTTCGGAGTCCAGGAGTACGTGGTGTCCGACGGTAGGGGAGCCATGAAGATCGACACCTCCCTGGCCCCGCCCTCGACGTACCTGGGCGCCCTTGGGATGCCCGGCATGACCGCCTACTTCGGTCTGCTGGACGTCGGGGCGCTCAAGGACGGCGAGACCGTCGTGGTGTCGGGGGCGGCCGGAGCGGTCGGCACCATCGTGGGCCAGATCGCGAAGGCCAGGGGCTGTCGGGTCGTGGGCATCGCGGGAGGGCCGGAGAAGTGCGCGTTGCTCACCGACGAACTCGGATTCGACGCGGCGATCGACTACCGCGCCGACGACGTCAGGAAAGCCCTGCGCCGGCAGGCCCCCGACGGAATCGACGTCTACTTCGACAACGTGGGAGGAGACATCCTCGACGCCGCCCTGACCCGGCTGGCGATGCGTGCGCGAGTCGTGGTCTGCGGTGCGATCAGCCAGTACAACAACGACACGCCGGTCAAGGGCCCCTCCAACTACCTCTCCCTCCTCGTGCGCCGCGCCCGCATGGAGGGCTTCGTCGTCTTCGACTACGCCAAGCGCTACGCGGAGGCTGCGCAGGACATCTCCACCTGGATCGGCGAGGGCCGCATCAAGGTCAAGGAACATGTGGTGAAGGGGAGCGTGGACGACTTCCCCGAAACGTTGCAGATGCTCTTCCGCGGAGAGAACGTCGGCAAGCTCGTCCTGGAACTGGCCTGACCGCCGTCGGGAGCGGAGTCACCGCCCACCCATGACAGACGGACGGCGCCGCGCTCGGGTGCTGCGGATCGTCACGGGCTGCGGCATCCGGGGGTGCTGGTACTTCCAGGGCGTGCCGCGGCCGTCCGGCGGTGCGGGGCTGCGCGTGATCGACCGGTTCGGGCCGGTCAGCGATCCGCCCTTTTGGCGCGAACGGTGGCCGCGTCGACGATCGTCGAGGTCCAGTCCACCTCGCCCCGGGTCCCGAGTTCGTCCAGCACCGCCCGGTGCAGCCGACGCCACAGGCCGGCCTCGGTCCCTACCGTGAAGCGGCGATGCGCCGTGGCGGGCGACGTGCCGAACGTCGGCGGCAGATGCCGCCAGGCACAGCCGCTGGTCAGCGCGTACACCACTGCCGTGAACACGCCCGCTCGTCACACGGAGCGGTCGCACCACCTTGCGGACGAACAGCGAACGACGGCAGCAACGGGGCGGCCGGCTCCCAGAGTTCATCAGGAACCAGACGCTTCGATAGATCAGCACCCACGACCGGCATCGTGCCGCACGAACATCACGTCACGTGAGACACCCTCTGAGCCTTGGTTGGTGCGGCCGACCTGGCGGCCTGCTCGATCTTCGCCCGGTAGGCGGCACGGGCTTCCTCGTCGATCTGCCCCTCGTGTTCGGCGCGCACCCCGGTCCGGCCGTCGAGGCCCTCGCGCAGGATATCGGCGTGCCCGGCATGCCGGATGGACTCGCCGAGGACATGGACCATGACGGCGAACAGGTTCGTGTTGGGACAAGGCTCCGGCCACCACGGCACGTGGCCGGGGGCGTCGAGGGGAAGCTCGTTGATCGTCGCGTCCGAGTGTTCCCACGTGCGCCGGTAGAACCCGACGATCTGATCGCGGGTCTCGTCCTCCGTCGCCCACTGATCGCTGCCGTCGGAGTCCTGCCACCGGGGCAGCGGTTCCGGGGAAGGGCGGTCGAAGACCTCGCCGAAGTACCTGGCCTCGACGGTGGCCACGTGTTTGACCAGGCCGAGGAGGTTGGTCCCGGTCGCTGTCAAAGGTCGGCGGGCGTCGTATTCGGACAAGCCATCGAGTTTCCAGAGCAGCACCTTGCGGTCCCGCCGCAGTCTCCCGTGCAGGTTGTCTTTCGCGAATTCGTCGATCATGCGGCATGAGCCTGCCATGGGCTGCTCGTGGTCTCAAGATCCCGTACGTGGTCCGCAAACGACTGGCAGAGCCGAGGCCTGGCCATGGCCACCGCCCTGACCTGCTGCGAGAAGCTCGCGAAACGTGCCACGTGAGACGACCTCTTAAGCTGTGCCGCATGAGGAACGAGCCCACGCACGAGGCCGGCGCCTTCATCAATTCCCGGGACTACAAGTTCCAGGATTCGAGGTCGCATGGCTCCCGGTGGGTCGATATTCATTCGATTCCGGCCCGGCCGCAGGTCGGGCATGCTGGATAGGGCTTCCGTCTTGTGACGGGGATTGGGAAGCGCCCGGGGCGGTCGATGCGCCTTTGCCGATGCTGCGGCCGCCCCGGGTCCCGCTACCGCCGGTCGCTTACGGCGCCGATGTGCGCGGCGGTTCTCACGCCGGCGCAGTCGAGCGGGTCCCTGTAGTGGTGCCTGGCTGGCCGCGCCCAAGGATCCGCTGTCGTCGATTTCGAGTCGGAATCTCACGGCTGGTGCCGGATGGACGTCGGATCCGATGTGGCTGAGACGTGCGGGTCGCGCCCGTACCTCGTTCGCGTGGCAACGTCGACGTCTGGAAGGAGAAGCGGTCGCGCCGGGAACATCCGGTCCGGCCGACGCGGTTGCATCGTGCGAGGGATCGGCGCCGCACGGGCGGGGAACACGGGGGCCGCAAGGTCGTCCGCCGCACCAGGATCCGGTCCCCGGGATCGCGGTAGCCCGCCGCGCAGCGGACCACGACGTATTTCTGCAGGAGGACTTTTTCATGACTGACCGGCCCTTGACGCTCATGGCAGTACACGCCCACCCCGACGACGAGGCCACCGGAACCGGAGGGGTCCTCGCGCAGTACGCGGCGGAAGGCATCCGCACAGTTCTCGTGACGTGTACCGACGGCGGTTGCGGTGACGGACCGGGGGGTGTCAAGCCGGGCGATCCCGGGCACGATCCGGCGGCGGTCGCCTTGATGCGCCGTCAAGAACTTGAGGCGAGCTGTGACGTCCTGAAGATCAGCGATCTGGAGATGCTGGACTATGCCGACTCCGGGATGATGGGCTGGCCGAGCAACGACGCCCCCGGATCCTTCTGGCGGACCCCGGTGGAGGAAGGCGCGGCCCGACTCGCGGAACTCATGCGGCACTACCGACCTGATGTGGTCGTCACCTATGACGAGAACGGCTTTTACGGCCACCCCGACCACATCCAGGCCCACCGCATCACGATGGCGGCGCTGGAGATGACCGCGCTGACACCGAAGGTGTACTGGACGACGATGCCCCGCTCGATGATGCAGCGGTTCGGGGAGATCATGCGCGAGTTTCATCCGGACATGCCGGAGCCGGATCCTGCCGAGGCTGCCGCGATGGCCGAGATCGGCCTCCCCGACGATGAGATCACCACCTGGGTGGACGCCACCGCGTTCAGCGGTCAGAAGTTCGACGCGCTGGCCGCGCACGCCAGTCAGGGCGAGAACATCTTCTTCCTCAAGATGGGCAAGGAGCGGTTCGGCGAGTTGATGGGCGTGGAGACCTTCGTACGCGTCCAGGACGCCACCGGCGCGGCCGTACCCGAGAACGATCTCTTCGCCGGACTGCGCTGATCCGCCCGTCCGGCCGGCCGGGAAAGCGCGTCGGCCGCCGGGCGTGATCGAGGGTGACGCACCCGGAGGCTGGTCCACGCGAGTTCCGCTCCGGCATCCCGCGTTCAGGCCCTCGCCGAGGCCGCCGGCCACCGCCTCCCGCGCTGCAACTGGAGAGGGAGGCAGTGGCCCACCAGGGTGATCCGGCAGCCCCCGAACACGCGGGGAGGGCGGAGGCTGCCGGAGGCGTTGCGCTGCTCAGGAGGTGAGATAACAGGTCTTGCTCACGCCGGGCAGCGGATCGGTGCCGAATGCCGTCACCGTGCAGCTGGTGCCGCCGGTGAACGACTTGTACACGAAGCTGCCCCGCGCGCCGTAGGCGACGGTCTGCTGTCCGCTGAAGGCGCACGTCTCGCCTTCGTCCGCGCAGGCGGTGGTATAGCCGACCGGGTCGCCGGTGGCGGTGTAGCAGGCCTTCGACTCGCCGGGGATCGGGTCGCCGAATGTGGCGTCGGTGCACGGGGTGTCGCCGGCGGCCTTGAGCGTGGTGAAGGCTCCGAAGGCACCGAACATCACCGGTTGTCCCGCGACGGCTGGACAACTGCCGTTCTGCTCCGCGCACTTGGCCCAGCCGCCGGGCGGTCCGCCGACGGGCGGCAGGTAGCAGGACTTGGCGACTCCGTCGATGGGATCGCCGAAGTGGGCGTTGGTGCAGGCGACGGAGCCGTTGGTGACCTGGTGGGCGAAGTTGCCGTTGGCGCCGTAGGCGACGTCACGGTTGTAGCCGGGCACGGCGCAGGTGCCGTCCTCGGCCGCGCAGACGGTGTATCCGGGCGGGCCGCCCGTGTCGGCGACGTAGCAGGACTTGACGAGGTTCGCGGCGGGGTCGCCGCCGAAGGAGGCGTTGGTGCAGGCGGTGCTGCCGGTCGCCGTCTTGTACGTGTACGTCCCGGCCCCGTAGGCCACCGCGCGGGTGCCGCTGAAGGAGCACGTACCGCCCTCGCCCGCGCACCGGGTGAAGCCCGCGCGCAGGGTGTCGGTACCCGGTTCGGCAGGCGGAGCAGGATTGCCCAGTCCGGTGGCGGTCACGGTGTAGCCGCCCGGAGCGACGCCGGTCAGGTAGACGTAGGTGTCGTCCTGGGTCGCGCCGGTGATGCCGGAGGTGGGCGTGAAGGTCCCGTTGCTCCAGACGACCTTGGCGTTCACGGACACTGATATGTTGCCGCCGCCGAACTTCGGGACGCCGATACGGCCGGTGGTGCCGGGCGGGCTGGTGAGGTGCGCCGTGTAGGTGCCGGAGGCGGGCACACGGGACCAAGAGGCGTTGATGGCGCCCTGCGGCATGGTGATGCGGCCCTCGACGCTGGTCAGGTCGCCGGGGTGCGGGACGAAGCGGTAGGTGCCGGTCGCCGACTCGGGTGCGGTGCCGAGTACGTCGAAGGTGAGCGTGGAGGTGGGCGCGGTGGACCAGCCATGGGCCAGGCTCATGAAGGAACCGCCGTAGGCGAGACCGCCGTCGGCTTTGACGCCCTCCCAGAAGGTGCTCTTGGTGCCGATGCCGCTGTCCAGCATGTGGCCCCAGGTGCGGCGGATCTGTGCCAGGGCGGTGAAGTCGTCGTTGGCGGTGAAGTGGGCGTTCAGCTCCATGCCGCCGGCGAAGGGCGAGACGTTGCCGCCCCACTCGGGGGTGGTGGGGCCGTAGATACCCCAGTTCTTCCCTAGCTCCGCAACGACGCTCTTCGACTTGGCCGTGGAGTCGGTCAACCCGTACCAGACCGCGAGCGAGTTGCCGTCCTGTGGATACAGGCCGCTGTTCGGGTTGTCCTTGTACATGCCCTTCGAGGCGTCCCACAGGCGGGAGTTGGCCGCGGTCTTGACGGCGGCCGCCTTGGCGGTCCAGCTCGCGGCGAGCGCGCTGTCGCCCTCGACCGTGGCGAGGGTGGCGCCACCTTTGAGCGCGGCGTACAGCAGCGCGTTGGCGGAGATGTTCTCGCCCCCCTGGCCGACCCGGGCCCAGTCCTGGGTGCGGGTCACGTTGAGGAGGTTGTTTCCGTCGATCTTGTCGATGATGAAGGCCATCCCGCGCTTGTAGTCGGCCCATTGGGAGTCCAGCCACACCCGGTCGGCGGTGTAGGTGTAGTACGTGGCCGTGCCCAGCAATGTCCAGGTGTGGTACGTGTCCGAGCCGGTAAGGTTGAACGGCGGTCCCGACCAGGGGATTTCGCCCTCCGCTGACTGCGCGTCATACATCGTGGTGAGCGCGTTGCGGGTCGAGGTGAGGTCGTTCGAGTAGGCGTACTGCGTGGGTACGGCGATGCCCAGGTCGCCGGGCCACACCGTACGGTCGCGCTTGGCCCCGTCGACCAGTACGGAGTCGCCGACGCCGACGGTGGCGCCGTTGTCCCACTGGGTGGTCGGCGGGGGCCAGGCGCGGCCCTGGTCGGAGGCGATCGTGTTGAGCTGCACGGTGTACGCCCCGGCGTACCAGATGCGGTTGAGCAGATCGTCGTTGGAGTGGAAGAAGTTGGCGTAGTCGGCCGGGTTGGTCTTTCCGGGAGCCGCGGTGAAGGCGAGGCTGACGCCCTTGAGGTCCACCCAGCCCGAGGTGTCGAGGAAGACGGTGAGGTAGCGGAAGCCGCCCCGCAGTCGCGCCGTGGGCATCGTGTAGGTGCCGCCTGCGGAAGCCGTGGCGTAGAGGGCCCCGTCCTCGCCGTCGCGGCCGCTGCTCCGGTCGCTGTTGGTGCCCACGTACAGGGAGGACTCACTGAAGGCCAGGCCGACTCGCTGACCGCTGTCACTGGTACTGCCGAATGACAACGTTGCCACACCGGCGATCTCTTGGCCGAAGTCGAGGGTGACAGCCGACTGCGCGCCGGAAATCCGCGTCGGCTGTCCACTGAGGACGTTCTGCGGATTCGCGACGCTGCCGGACGTGCGGTAGACGGCGGTCGGCTTGAGGGTGCGAGAGGCCGGCGAGTAGTTCAGGGCCTGCAGGGCCGTCTTACTGACGCCCGTTGCGGTCGCCGCACTCGGCACGGAAGCGGAGGGCGAGGGACCTGCGGCCAGCACGGCGGCCGCGGCCATGGCGAGGCTGAGCAAGCGGTGACGACCTGACGATCTCAGCGGGGAACGACGACGCATGGAAATCTCCCGGAGCGTGTGCGGGAACATGAGAGCGCAATATCTGAAACGATTCAAAACCATGGCGCACGACGTCCAGTGACCGATCGAGCAGGGGGATTCCGGTGGAGCCTCGCCGAAGTTCCACCGATGATGGGCGTGCGGAATCGAGGTGTCAACCCGTTGCAGCCACCGCGAACTTCCGGGCAGCGGACTCCTGTTGATGGCATTGACAGGACCTCGCCAGGCCGGTTCACTGCCTCGGAGAGAGGTATGGACCAGTGCGCGATTTCCGGCCCGGCCCTGACAGCCGTCGGCCCCGGCCACGCCCACCAACCAGCACCCCCCATTTGAAATCGAGGCGAGTCACCGTGCCCTCACGAAGCTCTGACATCGTTGTCAGATCTCGGGTTCTCAGCTTCCTGCTGACGGCCGTCCTGGCGTGTGCGGCACTGGTCCCCGCCGCGACCCCCGCGGCTGCGGCCACCCAGGTGTGCGTCCTGGCCTGTGACACGCTGGACCCCTCACAGGCCCGGCAGGAGAGCTTCCCGGTGCCGGACAAAAGCCTCAACGGCCGTCGCCTCCAACTGCACGTGTCCGACGCAGACGACATGGCCTGGGCCAGCATCGACGACGGCGTGAGCGGCGACTCGGTGTGGCTGGACCGCTCCTGGGACGGCGGAGCCACCTGGGAAGGACTGCTCGGCAAGGCGAGCATTCCCGGCTCCTGGACCGGCACCAGGACGCTGATGTACAACATCACCGATCCCCGCAACCACCGACGCGGACTGGTCCGTGCCTGCGGCGACGCCGCCGCCGTCGGTTGCACGAACTGGGTCTACCCCACCGTCTGCGACACGCTCTGCGACGGCACCAGCGCCGGCCAGGCGGCCGGTGACGACCAGCCGGTGCCGTCCACGACCCTCTACGGCCGCACGATCCGCCTGCACGTCGACCAGAAGAACTCCATGGCCTGGGCGAGCATCGACACCGCTGGCTCCGGCGACGAGATCCGGCTCGACCGCTCCTGGGACGGCGGCGCGACATGGCCGGACGGCTCCTCCCTCGGCCGCACCAGCACCCCGTCCGGAGCCACCGGTACCCGTACCGCGATGTACGCCACCCGCGACCCGCGCGGCCTGCTCCACGGCGGCGCGGTCCGCGCCTGCGGCCGGGAAGCGAGCCACAACGAGGGCAGCTGCACCGCGTGGGTCAGGCCCGCACCCACCAGGGCACGCGCCGCGGCGGACGCGCTGATGACCTCGTACGACCCCTACAACGGCTGGTGGCCCAGCAGTTGGTGGAACTCCGCCGCCACCCTCACCTCCCTCATCGACTTCGCGAAGACCACCGGCACACACGACTACGACTGGGCCATCGCCCGCACCTTCGACCAGAACAAGGGCGTCTTCCCCGCCGGTGTGCGCAGCACGGACGCAATCGAGGGCCACTTCATCAGCCGTTCCATCGACGACTCGGGCTGGTGGGCCATCGCCTGGCTCGACGCGTACGACTACACCGGCGACCGCCGCTACCTCGACGAGGCCGTGACCATCGCCAACTACATCCAGCAGTACTGGGATCCCAGCTCCTGCGGCGGTGGCGTGTGGTGGGACCGCGAGCGCACCTACAAGAACGCCGTGACGAACGGGCAGTACCTCTGGCTGACCACCGCGCTGCACCAGCGCATCCCGAGCGACACCGTATGGCACCAGCGGGCGAAGACGGCCGCCGCCTGGTACAAGGCCAGCGGGATGATCAACTCCTCGGGGCTGGTGAACGACGGACTGACCTCGGCCTGCGCCAACAACGGCTCCACCGTATGGAGTTACAACCAGGGACTGGCCATCGGCGGCTTCACCGAACTGTGGAAGACGACCGGGGACGGTTCGTTTCTGACCACCGCACGGACGCTGGCCGACGCCGCCATCAGCAGCACGACCCTGACCCGGGACGGAGTGCTCACCGAGTCCTGCGACCTCGGCTCGGCGTCCTGCGACGACAACCAGAAGCAGTTCAAGGGCATCTTCATGCGGCACTTCGCCGACCTGGCGAAGGCCACCGGCTCCAGCACGTACCGAAGCTACGTCCAGAAGCAGGCGGACACGCTGTGGGCGCAGGACCGCAGTTCCCTCAACGCGCTCGGTGAACGCTGGGCCGGCGCCGGCCCCAACCAGAGCGACTGGCGTACCCAGGCCAGCGCCCTCGGAGCACTCACCGCCGCCGCGGGCTGACCGGCAGGTGGGTGCCATGGCGGCCCAGCGCGGCGGGTACCGCTCACCGGCCCCTCGGCGACGAACCACAGCCGCGTGCACGCACCGGCATCAGCACCCACCAGTTCAGCCCTGGCTGTCGGCCTTTGCGCACTCCGGGGAGAACGCGCGCAGGCCGGAGCCGGGCATGTCGCACTGCCCAGTGGCCACGACGACCAGGTCGCTCCAGCCGTCACCGCCGAAGTCGGCCACCGCCGCCAGCACGTCCTTCTCTTGGGCACCGGACGGTGTGCTGGCCCGGGTTGTGTGCTGTGGGGACGTGGTGGCGTGGGACATGGGAACGCCAGATGGGCGCCCCCGGCCGGGGGCGGTACGGCCGGGGGACTGCGGAGGAAGGGTGTTCGGACACCCGGATGCTCAGGCAGCCGGGGTGTTCAGCACGTACTCGCGCGAGGCGTGCACCTCGCCGCGCAGGGCGGGCAGGTCGACGTCGAGGACCTGTCCGTCCCACTTGCGGGGCTCGCCGTTGATCAGGACGGCGCTGATGTTGCGGGCGTCGGAGCCCAGCACGACCGTGCCGATCGGGTCGTTGAGCGGCATGTTGTTGAGGTCCTCGGCCTGGATGACCAGCAGGTCGGCCTTCTTGCCCGGGGTGAGTGAGCCGGTGACGCCGGCCAGGCCATTGGTACGGGCGCCCTGGAGGGTGGCGAAGTCGAGGACATCGTGGGTGGTGATGCGGGAGGGCTGCTGGTCGGTGCCGTGGACGGCGTTGACCGCGCGCATCCGCTGAATTGCGTGCAGGGCCCGCATCTGCGTGAACATGTCGCTGGCCAGGGCGACTTCGACGTCGATGCTCAGTCCGGGACGGATCCCGACGGACAGGGCCTCGTCGACGGCGGGGATCGCGGTCTCCAGGCCGATCTGCGCGTCGGAGGTGGGGGCGAGCGCGACGGTGGTGCCGGTCTCTCCCATGGCCTTCCATGCCTCGGGGGTCAGGCCGGTGGAGTGGATGAGGGTGACGTCGGGGCTGAGAACGCCGTCCTTGGCCCAGCGCAGGACCGCCTCGGAGGAGGAGGTGCCGAAGACCGCGTCCACGCTCACTCCAATGCCCAACTCAGCTGCTACTCGGGCGAGTTCGGGGCCGTAGGCGAGCGCCGGTCCGGCGATCTCGTCGGTGGCCAGGGCCGCCAGGCGCAGCGTGAGCAACTGGTCGTCGCTGCTGAAGTACTGGTCCTTGATGCGGGTCAGGTCGCCGGGCCACTGCCGGTCCCACGCGCCGAAGTGCGGGCCCATAGAGGCGTGCACGCCGCGGATGCCGGTGTCGACAAGAGCCTCGATGGCGGCGTCGGAGTGCTCGCGGGAGCGGGAGTTGTGGGAGAAGTCGAGCATGGTCGTGATGCCGCTGTCGATCGCGGTCAGCGCGGCCAGCCTGGTGCCGATGTACATGTCCTGGGGCCGGTAGACCGTGGCGTAGCCGGCCAGGGTGGCCATGACATAGCCGCCGAGGTCGTCGACGTCCGGCATGATCCGGCGCAGCTGGGCCTCCCAGGCGTGCCGGTGGGTGTCGACGAAGCCGGGGGTGAGGATCGTGCCGGTGGCGTCGACGACCACGGCATCGCCCGCCTCGAGGTCGCGGCCGACGGCGGTGATCGCGTCGCCCTCGACGAGGAGGTCGCCGCCGTCGACGACGCCGAGGCCGGGGTCCATGGTGACCACGGTCGCACCGGTGAACAGGATGCGCCGCCGGTCGGCGGGCCGGCGCCGGAGCTCTTCGAGTACGGCGGCGCTGCTGGTGTTGTTGACGTTCATGGGAGGTCTTCTTTCTGCACGGGGGAGGGCCGGGAGGAGGGGCCGTCCGCCGGAGAGGGCTGGGAGAGCTGGGAGGGTGGGTCGCCGGGGGCGCACGAGACTGCTCGAACAACAGCCTCGGGTGCGGCCGCTACGGCAACCAGGCCGCGGTTTCCCCAGGTGTCGCGCACCCAGAATCGAGACCCGTGAGTGCCCCGACGGGGGAAGGTCAGCCGAGCTTCATGACGTAGCCCGCGTGGTGGAGTTCGTCGCCCCGGAACTCGCCGTAGGCCCAGAAGCCGAGGTCGTCCAGGTAGTCGATGCGGTCGCCGTCGATCCAGTACCGGCCCTGGTAGGCGTGCGAGAGCCCACCCCGAGTCTCGTCGTAGCGGCCGTCGGCGGTGAGCTCCTGGTGCAGGAAGTCCTTCCTGTCGATCCAGACGCCGACGCGCGGGCTGCCGGTCAGGTCCGCAGCGGCCGGGATGCCCGCCTCGGGAGCGGTGGACCGGCCGGGGACGTCGGTGCCGGCCCACAGGACGGGCCGGCCGGCCGCGACGAGTGCGCGGACCTGTTCCGGCCGGGTCACGAGGGCGGCCACGGCGCTCGGCACGTCGGTGGCGAGTTCGTCGGGCAGCACCAGGAAGTCGGGGGTGTTGCCCGGGGTCAGCGTCGCGACGTACTCCGAGCGGTGGCCACGGCCGCCGGCCAGCGCCACGGTGTCCACGACGGCGGGGGCGATGGTCATGCCGGTGCAGTCGACGACGATGGCGTTGTCGTCCTGAGCGGCGGTGACGATGGCGGGGCCCACCCCCACGACCAGGGAGCCGACGAACAGGAGGTCGGCGCCGGTCATGGTCCCGATCAGCGGGTCCATCGTCAGGATCCGGGCGTTGGTGAACAGGACGGGACGCCCCTCCTCGTTCGAGACGATCTCGTCGAGGGCCTCGGGGTTCCAGCTCACGGTGCCGGTGGTCTCGGTGATGCTCATCGCATGCTCCTCAGTGGAGTCGCCTCATCGGTGTGCCCGCTGCACGAAATGAGCGCCGGTGCAGGTCCGAGGCGAGTTATTGGCAGCTACGGCGGCTGCCTCACCACCAGGTTCGTCGCGCGGGGGAATCGGAACCAGGCCGCGGTGTCCCCAGGTGTCGGGCACCCAGGATCCGTCCCGCCCCGTGCGACGGAGGGGGCATGGGCGGTCTCGGACGGCCCGCTGCCGTACCGCACGAAGGGCCCCGTCGCTCGCGATGCCGGGTGCGCGGCACCCAGGAAGCTTTCACCTGGGGAGACGGCGGCCTGGTTGCCACCGGCCGCCGGGCCGACAGTAGAGCCATGAACAGCAACGACACGCCCCACGACTCACACCCGTGCGTCGGGATGTGGGTGACCGCGGACGGCTTCATCCGCCAGGAACTGCTGCCCAACGGCCGCTACGACGAGGCCCGCGGCAACCGCCGCAGCGCCTACACCGGCAGCTACACCGTCACCGGCAACCACATCGACTACGCCGATGACACCGGCTTCACGGCCACCGGCGACGTCCGCGACGGCGTCCTCTTCCACGAACATCTGGTCCTCTATCGCGGGGGCGACGAGCACACCCAATTGGAACCCCGACGGTGACCAAGCTCCGCATGCGGGTAACAGGCTCCTCCACCGCGCATCGGCCCGCGTCAACGGCGTTCCCTCAAGCCGTCGCACAGACCAGGGGAACGTCCCGCAATGCTGGCGGCGATGAACGCCTCCACCGGCCGGCCGGGGATGTCGAGGCGGCCCATCGCGGTGACGGCCAGCGCGACGGAGTGGCCGGCGGTGAAAGCGAGCGTGATGCGTCCGATGCGGCCGAGCGCGGCACGGGCGCCGACCAGGCCGCCCCAGCGGCGGCCGGTGGCCGCGAGAGGCGCGGGCAGAAGCAGGATGAGCAGGAACAGCAGGTGGTCGGTGCCGGTGAGGATGTGGTCGGCGCCGAGTTCGACCATGGCGACGAAGCACCAGTACCACACCGAGGGCCTCCTCGGCCCTCCCTATGATGTGCCTCTGGACTTCTACGGCGTTGCGCTGGCACCAGTGCGTGACACAGGCCACAGGAACTCCTCCCGTGTCGCGGAGAGAAGTGGTCGTGAGGGACTCAGAGAACGATGTGCGTCGCCGTGTGCGCGAGGGGGACCGAGAGGCGTTCGCCCTGCTGTACGAGCAGTTCGCCCGCGCCGTCTACAACCACGGGCTGCGATTGACGGGCGACTGGTCGACAGCCGAAGAGATCATGTCCGAAACGTTCCTGACCGCGTGGCGGACCCGCGTGCGGGTGCAGGAGGACGGCGGCTCCCTGCTGCCCTGGCTGCTGGGCATTGCCACCCACAAGGCGGACAACGCTCGCCGGGGAGTCCGCAGACGGCAGTTGTTCCTGGCGCGTCAACCGCAGCCTCGGGTGGAGGAGGACTTCGCGCCTCGGACGATCGGGCGCATCGACGACGCACGGTACTTGCGAGCCGTGCAGACCGCGCTGGAACGGCTGCGGCGCCAGGAGCGGGAGGTACTGGCCCTGTGCGTGTGGTCCGGCCTGGACTATCAACAGACGGCCGAAGCGCTGGGCATCGCCGTCGGAACCGTACGCTCCCGCCTTTCGCGTGCCCGCAGGAAGCTCGCTCACCTCGCGGAAGAAGAACGGGAACCACCAACCGCCCGCGGAGAGATGACAAGTGCGGCCGCGATCGCGGCCCTGCCCGTACGGGAGGAGCTCACATGAACGACGACACCACCGGCGCTTGCCCACAGCGGCACGGCGACCGCGAGGAGATCGCCCGCCTGCTCCCGGCCCCGGCCGACTGGGACCTTCCGCGCGAGCAGTACCTTCGTCACAGGGACCTTCTGATGCACCACATCGACCACGAACAGGTCGCCCGTCCCCGGCCGGCCCGCCGACTGCTGCGGCCCGCGGTCCTGGCGCCGGCGACCGCCCTGGCCCTGGCCTGCGCGGTGACCGCGGGGATCGCGCTGACCGGCGGTGACTCGGCGCCCACCGGCACCGCGTCGCACCGTGCGGCCACGGACATGCAGCCCGCCGCCGCGCTCCTGGCCCGGATCTCCGACGCCACGGAGACGCGGGTGGGCCTCACGGTGCGCGACGACCAGTTCGTTTACACCAGGGAGAAGACCCGCGGCGCCGACCTGACCAGCGGGAAGGCTGTCCTCAGCCCGCTGATGGACCGTGAGGTGTGGGCCGCTCAGGAGCCGGGACCGCTGCGGAAGCTCGGCCTGATCCGGGAGGACGGTGAGACGTTCCCCATCAACGCCGAACTCGGTGACCCCGAGGGCACACCCGCCGGTATCAACCGGCCCACCTACCGCTGGCTCAGCTCGCTGCCCACCGACCCCGACAAACTGCTGACCTATCTGTACGCCGAGACCCCGCAGGCCGATGGACGGGAGCGTGACCAGGCGGTGTTCGAGCAGATCGGATCTTTGCTGGGCGGGGTGATGCCGCCCCGTACGGCCGCCGCCCTCTACCGGGCCGCGGCGAAGATCCCGGGTGTCACCCCGGCCCCTCATGCCCGCGACGCGATCGGTCGCAAGGGCCTCGGTATCGCCCGGGACGACACGCGGTACGGCATCCGGACCGAGTGGGTCTTCGGCGAGAAGGACTTCGCCTTCCTGGGCTCCCGCAGCTACCTGACCAAGGACGCCCCATACGGAAAGGCCGGAACCCTGCTGTCCAGCGCGGCCGAGCTGGAACACGCCGTCGTCGACGAAGCCGGCCGACAGCCCACCGACGCGGAGCGGACACAGACCAAGCGCCAGAGTTGACCGCCGGAGGCGGTGCTGCGGCGCAGGCCGCGGTGCCGCCCCAACGGCGCCCCGACCGAGCTGGGCGTCCCCGTCACCGCCGATCACCCTTCGGCGGTCGGCCCCCGATCACGATGACGGCCGGCCCCAGAGCCCCTCCCGGGCCGGCCCGTCTGTCTGCTCCCCGGCAGGATTCACACCTGCGACACACACGTCACCGCGACGGCTCGAGCCGCACAGCCCCCCAGACGGCTCCCCCGGTGAGCGCCGTGGGAGATGTCGATCTAGCCTCCGAAATGAGCGCTTGGTGATCTTTGACGGTGCGCTCTACTCAGCTCCAGGAGGAGATATGCGGAAGCTTCGCAAGGCCGCTGTCGCGGTCGCCATCATCAGTGGCTTCAGCCTTATGGGCACCGGCTCTGCCACCGCCCAGGCTGCGGACGGCCGGCATGGCGGCGGGGGGTGCAAGTCCCACGACCTGAACATCGACATCCTCGGTCAAGTGGGCATCCTCAACGGCCTCGGCGGCAACCTGATCAACGGCGAGGGCAGCCCCGGTGGGCAGAGCACCGACATCGGTTCCGACTGCGGTCACGGCTGGTAACCCCATCCCGTGACGCACTCAACCGGCTCCCGCCGCCCGGGCCCGCCACCCCCGCACCCGCCCGGCCGTCAGTGGCTGCTTGCGTTTACTTCTAAGTGAGGCCAGGGGCCCCGGAACACGATTGGTCCTCCGGACCACGATCGGCCGGGGCCCGCTGCCCGGCACCCCGGCACCTCGGCAGACTTCCGACCGACCGGCGATACGCGATCCAAGTGGGGTCGGGCCCGACAGCGCCGCTGAGCTGCTGATCGCGGCCAGCGACAAGCCCGAGCGCCTGGCGATGACATCCAGAAGCTGCGGATGGCAGCGACGGACGGCCTCGGTGGCATCCGTCCAACAGCCGGAGGGTGAAGCCAGCCGAGACCGACACCACTGTCCGAGCATGCTGTTGTCCCCTCGCGCTTTCGCGCTCAAGTAAGCCCGGCGACCCAGGAACCTCCCTCCAGGTTCCATCCGACTGGGCCGGGGATACAACGAAGCGCCTCACGGCACACGGTGGGCTGGACAACGCCGCCCTCTCTTCCGGACTTTGCCTGACCCGCGACGCCGTGCCGCGCCTCGCGGCGTATCCGAAAGAGACGACCTGGCTAGTCGGGCCCGGTCCAGTCGAACGTGATGTGCTTACTGGACTGGCCTTCGTGGCTCCAATGGAAGCCGTGGGCATCGGCGCGGTCCACCGTCGAGCGGCCCCAGGTCGCGATTTGGCCCGGTCCGGTCTCCGCACCCGGCAGGTTGGTCGACTGGACGCGCGCACCCTCCGGGGTCGTGGGTCCCGTGAGCGCGACTGCGCTCGCCTCGACCCGGCCCGGCACCACGGCCCGCCAGTTCGCGAGGTCGTCGGCGACCTCGATCTCGATGGGGGCGAACTCCATGCCGCGCATTTCGGCGCCCATCATGCTCACCATCTCGGCGGGCCAACTGCCCGCCTGCCCACCGAAGATCATCTGAAGCGCCTCGCGCTGGGGGTCGTCGGCTCGCTCGTCGACGAAGACCGCGGCGTACGTGTCCGTGTGCTCGGCCCAGATGTTGCCGACGAACGAGCCCAGCATCAGCACGTTCAGGCCGTCCAGCCGTACGTCACCGTAATGGCCCTCGCGGATGTGCCAGGCCAGGATGCCGTCGCAATCGCCGTAGGTGGGCAGCTGTGCGAACGAGCAGGGGCAGGGCACGTTGCACTTGCAGGTGTCGAACCAGTCGCCCGCCGCGTGCCACCGGGGAACGGTCGCCGTCGTCTCGGACATCTCCATGCCTCCTCG
Organism: Streptomyces sp. NBC_00289; assembly: GCF_041435115.1. Taxonomy (NCBI): domain Bacteria; kingdom Bacillati; phylum Actinomycetota; class Actinomycetes; order Kitasatosporales; family Streptomycetaceae; genus Streptomyces; species Streptomyces sp. NBC_00289. The sequence goes on from NZ_CP108046.1 coordinate 9,722,293, forward strand.
TGACCGTGCCGGGACGTCGGTCTCGGCAGGACGGCAGAGCCCCCGGGAACCATCGCCGGCCCACGCCCGGGTCGTACAGGCATCCATCCCGATTGTCCCACCGCAGAGGCCACCCGGAGGAGGTGGTTTCCGCGTACACGCGTTCTCGCGCGCACGCGCAGGTCCGCCGTGATGTGCTGGAGGTGTGCGCCTCGACCGGAAGGCCCTGTCACCCCCTCTGCGTCCGGCGAATCTGTTGTCGGCCCGGCAGCTCGCGTTCGCCTGGTCCGTGATGACAGCGATGGCCCTCCTCGCCTGGGTGCTGGTGGTCGACCAGGCGCGTGACATGGGGGTCGAGCCGGGAACCATGGGTATGGGCGTCCCGCTGTTCCTGCTGCTGTGGCTGGTCATGATGATCGCCATGATGTTCCCCTCGGTGGCCCCGGTTGCCCTCACCTGGGCGCGGGCTATCGGGCGCCAGTCGCCCACGGGAGTCGTGCGGGTGACTCGTACCGCCCAGTTCGTCGGGGGGTACCTGCTGGCCTGGACGGCCTTCGGCCTGATCGCCTACGGGCTCCTCGCCGGGACCGGGGCCCTGGTGGACGAGCACCCGGGCGCCGGGCGCTGGATCGGCGCCGGGGCCTTCCTGGTCGCCGGTCTGTACCAGTTCGGCCCGTGGAAGGACCTCTGCCTGCGGCACTGCCGGAGCCCTATGGGCCAGCTCGTGCGCTACGCGGGCTTCCGGCCCCAGGCCCGCGATCTGCGGGTCGGGGCGCACCACGGGGCGTACTGTGTGGGCTGCTGCTGGGGGCTGATGGTCGTGCTCGTCCCGCTGGGCGTCATGAACGTACTGGCGATGGCCGCGGTGGCCATGGTGATCTTCGTGGAGAAGCTCTGGCGGCTGGGCCCCGTCTTCTCGCAGGTCGTCGGTGCCGCCTTCCTCGTACTCGCGGTCCTGAGCCTCTTCCAGCCCTGGCTGCTGCCGGGTCTGATCCCGCCGCAGTCGCCCATGACGGAGATGCTCCGCCCCTAGCCGGCAGGAGCGAGATTGTGCAGGCGGGCGATGCCGAGCAGGGCGTGGCGGACACGGTCCGCCGCGTAGGTGCCGGTCGTCGGCGTGGCGGTTTCGCCAGATGATGTAGCGGCGGATCATGCTGCCCTGCTCTTGTGGGTGGCGTGGTCGGTGCCGTCAAGGGTGTGGTAGCGCAGGGCGGTGAACTGGGCCTGGATGTGGTTGAGCCAGGAGGAGTTCGTCGGGGTGTAGGCGATCTCGACGTTGTTCGCCGCGGCCCAGGTGCCGACCCGCTGGCACTTCTTCGTGGTCAGGTGCGGGGAGAAGTTGTCGCAGACGATCGCGATACGGACTTTGTCCGGGTAGAGGGTGCGCAGGTAGCGGCAGAACTCCAGGAACTGCGTCCCCCGCTTGACCGGCTTGATGTGGCCGTAGAGCTTGTCCTTGGCCAGGTCCAGGGCGGCGAACAGGTGCCGTACTCCGCCGTAGCGGTTGTAGGTCGTCCGCCGCCTGCGGCGCGGCTCACGGTCGGGGTCCTTGTGCTTGCCGCCGCGCTCGGCCCACTGCTTCCCGGCGTGGGGCATGAGGTTGAGCGGGCCGAACTCGTCCATGCAGAAGATGACTTCGGGCTCGCCCTGCTCGGGCAGGACCTCCCCTTCGGCGATCGCATAGAGGTGCTCGACGCGGGCCTTCTTGGCCCGCGTAGTCCGGGTCGCGGGAGGTCTTCCAGGTCTTCAGGCGTTGAAAGGAGACGCCTTCCTTACGGAGCAGGATGCGCAGGCCCTCGTGGCTGATGTCGTCGATCACCCCCTCTGCGACCAGGAAGTCCGCCAGCGTCACCGGCCCGTTGATCGGACTACGGGAGGACACGCCGGGCGGTAGCGCATCCCCGCTCGGGCGTCGACGGCTTTCACGACTGGGCGGTGGCGTCGGACCACCGCTTTGCCAGGATGCGCCGGTTCACGCCCGGAGCCGGCCGGGTGGTCAGTCCAGTGCGGGGCGTGTGCGGCGTGCGGTGTGTGCGGGCCACCCGACTGCGGCGTACCAGACCAGGGCCGCACATACGAAGGCCGTCGCCGCGGAGGTTAGTGACCTTGTGAGGGTGTCGTTCCGTGCGCCGGAAACGAGGGCGACAGCCAGTGCCAGCGTCAGGGTGATGACGGGCAGCGCACGGGGGCTGCGCGTGGCGCCCGGCACGGCGGCTGGCGGCAGCAGCCAGGTTGCGAGGCCATAACAGGCACAGGCCAACAGTGTGGCTCCCAGCACTTCGCTGGGCCGGTGGCCGCCCATGGTCGCGCTGGCGGCGGCGATGCAGGCCAGCCACAGCACACCGGCCGTGGCGACGTAGGGGCGGATGCGGGGGGAAACCACGAGGACGGCGGCGAGGGTCAGCGCGGCGGGGATGGCCGTGTGCCCGCTGGGGAAACCCTGATCAAGGAGATTCTCCGGCGCGCCCACCAGATCGGGGCGGGGCAGGATGGTCGATCTGAGCACCTCCTTGCCTCCGGTCGTGAGAATGACGACCCCGAGCGCCGCGCACCCCTGCCGCCAGCACCGCCGCACCAGGGTGAGGACCACGATGACGGCCAGGCCCACCATCAGGGTGGGCTTGGCGCTCAATTCCATCGGCGGCAGGGGCGTCGAGCCGTAGACCGCTCCTGACAGGGGGTAGATCCATGCTTCTTCGCCGCCCTGTTTACCGAGATCGAACAGGGCGTTCTCAGCTCGTTGCCCCCACGGGGTGCAGATGGCGAGCAGGTAGACCGTCAGGAACCCCAGGGTGTACAGCAGAGCCGGCATCCACGGCCGTGTCGTACGCGACGGTCTGGGGTCGTCGGGGGCCTCGGGGGCCTGCCTTGAGGCCCCCGGACGGTGCGCGGGCAGGGACGGAGAATCGTGCTGAGTCATCGCTCTGTTTCTTCCGTTGGGGGGAGTTCGGTCACGCACGTCTTGCGGCACGACGTGGGCCGCCGGGCTCGGCCAGCCCATCGGGGGTCCGCTCCTATTCGGCGAGTGCCTGCCCCTGTCGGCGCTGGGCAGCGATCGCCAGGGCGGGGAGGGGTGCGATCAGCAGGATGAGGACGACCAGGTCCGGAAAGGACTGCATGAACGCGTCCGGCCGGACGACGATCGCCTGCGTGCGGACGATCGCGAACGCCGCGACGGGGATCAGCCATCGGTGGTCGCCGGTGGCGGCCGTCGCCACCCACGCGGTGATCAGCGCGGCGACTTCGAGGACGAACAAACCGCGCTGGAAAGCCGGACTGACGGAGATGATGTGCAGGCCCCCGGCCACGAACATGGCGAGCACGACGGGGGCCAGCCAGCGGTACGAGCGGCGTCGCAGACGGCTGGGTCGGCAGAGCGCCAGCACGGCGCACGCGGCACACAGCGCCCCCGACAGCACCAGGTCACGGGCCGTTATCGGGGCGCCGAGACCGTAGTAGCCCAGGCCCGCCTTGCCCTCGTCGCCGAAGAGGGTGCGGCCGTTGAACGTGGCGCCGGCCCACATCATGGCTGCCGCGGCCGGCAGTGCGATCCACGGTCTGCCGCGCAGCAGGGCGATCAGGCAGCCCAGCGGGAGCAGCCCGTAGGGCAGCAGCCGTATCCGCGTGGGACCTTCGGCCCACGGGTACCAGCCGGAGAAGTGGAAGGCGATGGCGTGCTGTCCGGGGTCGATGTGCAGTGCCCAGTGCCACACATCCTGCAAGTACGGAACCAGCGCCAGCGCGGCGAGGGCCAGGGCGGCCAGATGGATGCCGTCCAGCCACCACGGCCGGGCCGTGTCGTCGACGACGGCACGGGCGCGGGCCTGCACCCCGGCGCGCACCAGGGCGGCAACTTCCCGCGGCGGGGGCCAGGAGCGGCCGGGATACGCCTCGGACAGGCAGGCCAGCACTTCCTCTCCCTGCCGGGAACGGTAGGGCTCGGGATAGGCCGCAAGCAGCAGACGATTCATGCCGGGGCCGCTCCGGCGTCCCGCGAGTGTCCGATGACGACGGCCGCCGCCTGCTGCATCCGCAGCGCCTCCCGGCCGAGCGCCTCGGTGCCGTCCTCGGTGAGCCGGTAGTAGCGCCGCGCCCGCCCGTCCACGATCTCCTCATGGCCGGCGGCCACCAGCCCGGCCCGCTCCATCCGCTCCAGCGCGCCGTAGAGAGTGCCGACAGCGATCCGGAGCCGCCCGTCGGTGGCCTGCTCGGCAGCCTTGATGATGCCGTAACCGTGCAACGGACCATCCATGAGTGCAGCAAGGATGAAGTACTGCGGTTCCGTCAAAGGCGGATTCTGTCTGGTCATGCATCGAGCATATATCGAGCTACGAAATATATCTGCCAGCCCAGGGTGATCACCGGCAGCACTTCCACGCCCGCGGCGAGCGTCCCCGGGAGAGCAAGAAGATCGCCAAGTCCAAGCCAGCCGAGCACGGCCTGCCGTTCTGAGAAGAAGCGGACCAGGTTCCTGGAGTCCTGCCGTTACCTGCGCAGCCTCTACCCGCCCGAGATCCGCATCGCGATCGTGCTCGACAACTCGAGCAGGGCAGCATGATCCGTCGTACATCATCTGGTGAAACAAGCGCGCCGCCGACGAACCCCTCCGCGAGGTCGTGAACAGGGCGAACGTTGCCTGATGCGGCACTAGCAATGGCGCGCCATCACCACCCGGCAGGAGATGACCGCGACCATCTACGTGGCCGGGCACCGCGTCGCGGGCCTCTTATCGGTCCGCTCGGTGATCCAGGCAACGCTCAGTAGCTGTCGTAGCTGGGCTCGCCGTTCGGCCGGTAGACGCCGATGATGGTGCCGCCCTTCGTCGTCGACACGCTGACCGGCTCCAGCGCAGCGGGAATCGCTCCGCCGGCGAACAGCCGCTTGCCGGTGCCGATGATCACCGGATGGATGGTCAGCCGGTACTCGTCGACCAGGCCGTGCCGCATGAGGGTCTGGGCGAGGTCGCCGCTACCGACGACGTTGATGTTGCCGCCCTCGGACGCCTTCAGCTCCCGTACGGCATCCGCGACGTCGCCCTCCAGCAGCGTGGAGTTTTGCCACTCGACGGACGTCAGGGTCCGAGACGCCACGTACTTGTTCATACGGTTCATCCGTTCTGTGAACGGGTTGCCGGGATCGGCGGTCGGCCAGTACGACGCGAAAATCTCGTAGGTCTTGCGGCCGAGCAGCATCGCATCGGAATCCTCGTACCAACCGGCGATGGCCGTGCCGACCTCGTCGTCGGCCACCGGCTTCTGCCAGCCACCCTGCTCGAAGCCGCTCTCAGCGTCCTCGTCCGGACCGCCCGGCGCCTGCATGACGCCGTCCAGCGTCAGGAACGTGCAAACAATGATCTCGCGCATGATGCGCTCCCTTCGACGACGAGTAGACCGCACAACCGCTGAAAACTCATCGGCCAAACTCCCCGGCGCAGCACCAGGGCCGTCGTCTGGATCAACCCGACTGCGAAATGCGGCATCTCTTGGTCGACCCGAGCGGGGTCTGGTGCGTGCAGCTGCAAGGCGGAGGAAGGCGTCCTTGCGGAGCACTGGCGACCGTCGACGAGGCCGTGGATGTGCCCGTCATATCCCTCGACGGCGGCGTCGGCGCCCTGGGGTGGGAGGGCTGAACGTACGTGAACACCGCGATGCCGGCGCTCGTCGCATCCTGACTTCCTCCTCCTCGCGAACGAGGGCGTCGGCCGATCTATAGGCCGATCGGTGGGGCGACGACCAGCTCGGTGTCCGGGTCGTGGTCGATCTGCGGAGGGCCGGCGACGAGCATGGTGGCTCGGGCCCACGGCTGTTCTCGCAGCATGAACGGCAGTTCCTCCAGCAGCCAGTTCGCCACGTGCTCCAGCTGCTTGGGGGAGTCGCCGTCGCGGAGGACCGACAAGCGCTCCTGCTCATGGAGGTCACCCTGCATCCACACCGAGGCGTCCAACCACGAGGCAAGCTCTTCGCGGATGATGCCGGTGCCCTCGACCCAGATGAAGTCGGCACCGGCAGAAATGGTGATCGATCCCGGCCGGTCGTGGCTGATCCAGGCATCAGGGCGGAAATCCACCGCCTCACCCCGGTGCAGGGGTTGCAGGATGTTCTCGAGAAGCACCGGCCCCCAGTCGAAGTAGGCGTGGTTCCAGGCGATGTCGTCGGTGTGCACGACGGCGGAGTTGGGCACCACCTTGCGTAGCCGCTCAGCCAAGGTCGTCTTGCCGGCGCCGCCTCGGCCGTCGATCGCGATCACCCGCGGACGTCCGGTGACGTCGGGTGATGCGTCGCGCAGCTGCCGGACGACCTCGAGCACGGTCACCGCCCGCCAGCCAGCGGCCTCGCTCTCGCCTGGACGCAGATGCATCGACAACCTGTCTCCGGAGGTGAGGACGCGGATCCGGCCTGCCCGAAACGGTCCGCCGGCCGCCTGAGCCTATCGACGTCACGGTCGAGAGGCCACGTCGGTGTCGGGCGCTACTCGATCCGTATCACCGGCCCCGGTGAACTTGTTCCCCTTTGACTTTGACCACGCAGGTGCGGCCCGGGTGACTTCCGAACTCACACTGAAGCGACATCCACAGAAGGGCTCCGGCCCACCTCGCGTGGTCGCTTGTCCAGGGTGACTGTTGATCTTCACCTGCGGTGGTTTCAATGGCTCGGTCAGTGCGCGCATGACTGGCCGGCCGCGCATGAACCCGGTTTCACTCATCAGACCCCCCTTGAAATCGATCGCCTAGGCTGGCGCGGTGACTGATGAGCAGCAGCGGGTGCAGCCGTCGGGAGTGTGGGCCACGGCGGTGGGGGTGGCCAGGGTGCGGGCGCTGGAGACCGAGCGGGAGAACGCGCTGTTCCGCGACCCACTGGCACAGGCCTTCGCCACCGCCGGCGGCCTGTGGCCGTCCTCGCCGCCGCTGCCCGACGACGAGGCCGCGCGACGCCGCCGGATGGCCGTGTCGTTCTCCATCGTCATCCGAACGAAGTTCCTCGACGACCTGTTGCAGCAGGCCGCCGCGTCCGGGGTCCGGCAGGTCGTGCTGCTCGGCGCCGGCATGGACAGCCGGGCCTTCCGGATCAACTGGCCCGAGGACACCCGGTTGTTCGAGGTCGACACCGCCGCGCCACTGAACTTCAAGGCTTCGGTGCTGCGCCAGGAGCGGGCCGTGCCGCGCTGCGAGCGGATCACCGTCGCGGTGGATCTGCGTGAGGACTGGCCGGGCGCGCTGGCCGCCGCAGGGCACGACCCGGCCGTGCCGACCGCGTGGATCGCCGAAGGGCTACTGATCTATCTGCCCCAGGATGCGGTGGAGCTGCTGCTGGCCCGGATCAGCGCGCAGTCGGCGGCAGGCAGTCGGATGGGGCTGACATTGGGCTCGCGCGGCGTGATCGAGCGCTTCGGCGCGGACGCCGCGCCGGGATCGGCGGCGTCCATGTGGGTTTCGGAGATGCCCGACGACCCGGCGGGTTGGCTGGCCGGGCACGGCTGGGAGGCCGACAGCCACACCCTGCGCGAGCGCGCTGCCGCCTACGGCCGCCCTATCAGCACCCCGCCGCAGCGCGAGGAGTGGCCCGGCGGACTGATCTCGGCGGTCCGCCGGTAGAGCGCCTCCCGATTCCCTGGATGATTGATTCCAAGGGGGCTTGATGCGGCACTAGCCGTCTCACATGTCACCCCCAGACGACCTCGCCGACGTCGTCCTACGGCAGCGATCGAGTCGCGTCTCCCAATTGGCGGTCGAGTTGTCGCGGAGCTCGGGCGGCCGAGTCCTTTGAGCCGTCGAACCGGCGCCGCCGTGACAGCCATACCCAGACCCCTGGGCCCTCCGATCTTACGAATGACCAGAGCAACCACCCTTGAAAGGTAGGACCTGCCGTGCGCCTACGCAGCGCTTGGCGCCAGAGGTACTTAAATACCGAAGCATGACTACCGAGCCTCAGCGCTTCACCATCTTGCTCGTCCCCGAACACATCGAGGGCAAGGACGCAGTCTCCGCACAGGACTCGGCTGTGCGGGCGGCGGTCGTCGAATCGACCGGTGAGACAGGCGAGACGGGCTACCCCCGCTACGCCGGGGAAGGGATCGTTGCCGACATCGACCCCCGTACACGTACGGTCGAGGCGGTGTTGGTCGATGGTTCGGAGCTGGACTACGGGCTGACCGCGAGGGTCGCCTCCTGACCGGCCTTCCCAACCGAAACTCGTACGGCGGACGTCAGTATGTGGCCCTGAACAGCGCTCGCTCGCCCATGAACCCGCCGTCATAGCCGCTGCCGCGAGCGAGTCCGAGAACCTGACGGAGCCACTGGACATCGTCTTCATCCGGCCGCTGCCGGAGGGGGTGAAGCCGTCGACGGTGACGGTGTCTCAGGATGCGGCCGGACGCTGGTTCGTCTCGATGCTGTGCGAGGACCCGACAGTCCAGCACCTCCCGGTCACCGACACTGCCGTCGGTATCGACGTCGGCCTCAACCACCTGTTGACGCATGTGACCGGGGAGGAGATCGCCAATCCCCGTCACGAACGCCGCGGCGGGCGGAAAGCACGAGAGTACCTTTCGGACCTGGATGAGCGATGGGGTCCGCATCGCAAAGCGAAGCTGCACCCTCGCCTCCGGCCAGCCATCGGGTGATACAGCCGCCGGCTCAGCCGTTCAGTACGCCGGTGGCCGCGGTGAGGGGCAAGGTGTCTTCGGCCTTCGGGACTTTTACTCGTACCGGCTTTCCGAAGTCCGAAAGGTTCGTGGTCACGGTCACGCGGAGGCCCGACATGTTCAGCATGGTTCGCGCCTGCGCGATTCGCCCCTGGCCATCGACCCACACGTCCGCGAAGACGGGCAGGTCGCTGCCGAGCATGTCACGGGCCTGGTCCGTCTTCTTCCGCACGCGCTGTGCCATCCGTAGGGTGAGCGTGCCGTGGTCGAGCATGCCGCGGTAGTGAACGGCTCACACACCGCGGATACTCTCTTCGCCCTCCCGGGAGACCTGGCGCATCGCGGAGACCTGCTTCAGGACATGCTCGGGGTCGTTCAGCGGGGCCCTCAGCGCATAGTGAGCCTCGGCCTTGTCCCGGGGCATGACTCCCCACTTGCCTTTGGTGGCTCCGTGGGTGCCGGTAACGTAGATCTTGTCGTCCGCGAAGGTCTCTTCGCTATGACTGATGGCGCCGCCGGGGAAGTCGACCGCGATGTGGCCCCGGTCCCCGGCGAAGTCGAAGCCGCCGGTGACGGTGAGCGTGTACGCCGTGCCGTCGTCCGTGATTTCGATCTTCTGGTCGATGTGGGCCGTGTCCTGGCGGATAGTTACAACGGCGGCCCGCACGGCAGAGCGGTGTTCGGCCGAGGACGACGCAGCAGATCTGTCATCACTCCCGGTGTTGGCCGTGGAACAGCCGGCGCACAGGAGGGTGGCGACAAGGGTGGCGACAGCGACCGACAAGGGTGGGCGACGCATGTGGTTCTCCGGGAGTCGTAGTCGAGCAGTCAGTCGGACCGCGTCAAAAGATGCGTCCTGTCGGTCTTGAACCGGCCAGAGTTCCTGTGGACAAGGCACTGCAGAGCCGCCTGGCGCACAGATCATACGATCTTCGTGCGGCAGTGACTGGCCGGTGGTTCGGTTCGTGCACGACGTGCGCGAACCGGCGGCTCTTGCACGGCGCACGCGCCCCTCACGCTCGGAACAACGTGCGTACGCGCCCCTCATGCTCGGAACAACGTGCGTGCGCGCCCGTCACACTCGGAACGGGGCGAACCTGCGGCGCCAGGTCGGTCCGTCGGTGGCGTTTGTGGTGGCCGCAGTGATCGTGTTCGTGGTCTGGGACGGGTTGTACGCCCGGGGCATGCGGCGGGACACCGGCTGGGTCTACATCCGTGAAATGCGCGGCTCGGCCGCGAGGCGGCGAGGTTGATTGCGGCGTTGTCGTCCCGGCAGGCCCGTAACCCTCCGGTCGCTGATGATCGCTGCACGAAACGCGTTTCCCGCCACCCGACCATGATCGATCAGAACGCGACCCCTCACCGCTCACCGTGCACCAGCTCGTTAGGGCGCCCACGGGCTGAGCATGTCCTTCATTGCATCCGTCAACGCGAATTGCAGCAACGGGCCGTAGGTGATCCGGCCGACGCCGAGGCGGCGGAAGCGCTCAAGATCGTGCTTGACGGGGTGGGCTGTGGAGTTCACGGGAATGGCCACGGCGCCGGTCACCGCCGTCAGCAGGTCGTCGTTGTCCTGAATACCCACCGGGTAGACACTGTCGGCGCCGGCCTGCTCCAGGGCCCGCAGTCGCTCGATCGCCTCGTCGATGACGGTGGAAGCGTCCTTCGCGTGCAGGAAGAGGTCGGTGCGCCCGTTGACCCAGACGGGGATCCCCGCGTCGTCAGCCGCCGCGCGCAGGCCGGCGATGTAGTTCGCGTGTTCCTGCGTGCTGCGCAGGCGTCCGCCGTCCGAGTGGACGGTGTCCTCGATGTTGAGACCGACGCCGCCGACTTCGGTGAGCCCGGCGATGAGATCCGCTGGCTTTTGTCCGTACCCGGCTTCCAGGTCCACGGACACGGGGACGTCGACTGCCGCGATGATCGGCCTGACGGCGGCGAGTACCTCCTCGAAGGTCTGCCCCTCGTGGTCGTCGGCTCCCCGGGAGTCGGCGAGCGGATGACTGCCGACCGTCAGCGCGGAGAACCCGGCGTCGGCTGCCGTCCGCGCGGACCAGACGTCCCAGACGGTCGGCAGCACGAGCGGCTGGTACTCGGCGTGCAGCTGCTTGAGGCGTTGAGCGCGCTCAACGGTGGTGCGAAAGTCCATATCGAGGACGCTACCCCCAGATCAGGCACAAGGTGACTGATCGAGTGAAGAGCGCCGCCGGCGTCTGGTGGTTGGACGGGGTGGACACACCTTCCGGACCGGCAACGTCGACGGAACGCTGTCCGTCCTGTTCGTCGATGAGACCGCCGAAACCTGCTTCGCGAACCTCCTGCACCCCGCCGACGGCTGGGGGAGACCGACGAACTGGACGAGGAGATCGCCGGCGAGGACGACACCCTGGCCGGCTACGTCGAGCAGGAGGATGCGGAGAAGGCGGAGACCGAGGACTTTGCGGTTCAGACGGCTACAACGGAGCTGCCCGTGTCCTCGGACGGCACGCTGACCGGCAACAGCGCCGACGGTGCGGCCCAGATGCTGATCGACCTTCCGGTGGCCTCCTCGACGGCCGCGGAGCTGAGCGACAGCGCTCTGGTGATCACGCCGGCACCCAGATGGGAGGAGGGCGAGCCGGCCGGGCGGCTTTGAGGCAGCCTGCGCACGGACGCTTCGCCTTCTTGACGTCTTCGGGGACTCTGCGAAGAACACCTCGGGGTCCTGGGTGCGGCAGGGCACATCGGTGGTCTCGTCGATGTCGGCCAGGGATGCGGGGGAGGAGACGTGGAGGTGGACGGGTTGGCGGTCTGCGGGGTATCGCGGTGTCCGGGGAAGATCGCCCGGTGCGGCGTGGCAGGGACTGCTGGAGGGCGCGGCGGGGGTGGTGGGGTGGGGGGCGAGCCCGAGAGCCATGGTCAGGAGTCGCCGTCGCCGCAGCGCAGTGCCCGCCTTCTGGCGGGGCAGAGGCTGGTGGAGACGGCCGGCCGCGAGACGCGTGCGGAGTTGTCGGCTGGGAGGGCCGTCCGGTGCGCTGGGCGTTACGCCTGTCGGCAGCCGGGCACGACCTGCTCGCCTACGCCGGCGTCCGGCCGGCTCCGACGCCTTGCGGGCCGGGGCCGGGGGAGCGGTTGGTGGAGCTGGCGCCCTCACAAGTGGCGGCGCTGCTTCGTGTTCGTGGGCCTGGACGGGCAGTTGACGTCGCCGCCTGTGCCGGGGCTTTCCGAGCAGGCCCGTACCGCCGTGTAAACGCTGGTCGGCGGGCAAAGCACGGGCGACGCGACGCGCAGTCAAGGGGATCACCTGGGCCGGGTCCAGATTCAAGGGCTCCGGTGCGCGCCAGCGTTGACGTTCGGCGCCCGCCCAGCCGTCTGGGCCCGCCTTGCCGGCCTCCAGCACGATGACGTCATCGTCGAAGGTGCCCGCCACGAGGGCCCCGCGGATCCCGGCCACCACGTCGGCGTGCAGACCCCTGGGGTGACGTTGTGGCGTCGTGATCGTTGGCGGTAGGTGATCACACCACTCAAGGGGAACTCGTCCCCGATCCCCTTGCTGTCCCACGCCGCTGCCCAAGCGGCCACTCCTCCAGCGCAGTTGTCGCGGGCCGCTTGCCGAACGGCTCCGCGAGAGCTGTGTGCGGGACGTGGCCTGTGCGCCGACCGCACGGCTGGAGCGTCGCTGTGATCCCGGCGCAGAGGGCGCCGGCTGGCAGGGATGTGCGGGCCGTGGTCGTGGGAGCGGGGTTCTCCGGGATCGGGGCCGCCGTACGGCTTCGCGAGGCAGGGTTCGACGACGTCCTCGTTTTGGAGAAAGGGACGCAACTCGGCGGCACCTGGAGGGAGAACACCTACCCGGGCTGCGCCTGTGACGTGCCCTCGACGCTCTACAGCTACTCCTTCACACCGGATACAGCGTGGAGCAGGGTCTTCGCCGGACAGCGGGAGATCCTCGGCTATCTGCAGGCGACAGCCGAGCGGTACCGGCTCGGTGACGTGCTGCGCTGCGGCGTCGAGGTGCTGGGGGCTCATTGGGACGAGGCGGCCGGCCGCTGGCTGCTGGAGACCAGCGACGGGCCCTACAGCGCGGCGGTTTTGGTCCTGGCCATCGGCCCGTGGCACGTCCCGCGCCGCTTGGAGGTTCCCGGGATCGAGGACTTCGACGGTCCCGTGTTCCATACCGCCGGCTGGGACCACAGCGTCGACCTGACCGGGCGGCGGGTGACCGTAGTGGGCGGCGGTGCCTCCGCCGTCCAGATCCTCCCGGCCATCGAGGCACAGGCTGCGGCCGTGGACTTCTTCCAGCGCACTGCTCAGTGGGTGCTGCCCAAGCCCGATCTGCCGGTACCCCGGGCGCTCAACCGGCTGACGGACTGCCTCCCCGGCGTACGCAGCGTCCTGCGCGTCGGCCAGTACGCCCTGCAAGAGGGGTTCGGTTACGCCTTCCGCCACCCGCAGGCCGCCCGCCTTCTCGAGGCGGGCTCCCGCGCACACCTGCGCCTCGCGGTCCGCGACGGGCAGTTACGCCGGCACCTGACACCGGATTACCGGCTGGGCTGCAAGCGTCTTCTGACCTCGAGCACCTTCTACCGGGCCCTGTCCCAGCCACACGTGCGCCTGCATCCCACCGCCGTGAGTGCCGTGCGCGGCAACGAGATCGTCGGCGACGACGGCACCACCGTCCACACCGACGTGCTCATCGAGGCCACGGGCTTCCACGTGGGTGAGCTGCCGCTGGCCGCAGCCCTGCACGGCACGAACGGCCAGACACTCGACGAAGCCTGGGGCGGTGAACCGCAGGCATACCTGGGCACCACCGTGAGCGGCTTCCCCAACCTCTTCCTGCTTCTGGGACCCAACCTGCTCGGCGGCTCCACCTCCGCGATCACGGTCCTGGAAGCCCAGCTGACCTACCTCATCGCTGCCATGGTCTACCTCGACCAAAGCGGACACCGCAGCCTGCACGTGCGGCCGACCGCACAGAGCGCGCACAACACCGCCGTCCAGGAGGCGCTCGCCACCACGGTCTACAACACAGGCGGCTGCACCAGCTACTACTTCACCTCCAGCGGGCAGAACACTTTTGCCTGGCCGTGGTCCACCGGACGACTCGTGCGCCGCCTGAGCCAATTCGACGCAGCCGCCTACACCTTCGACACACCGGCCCGCCCTCTTCGCCTCCCTGCGCAGGCGAGGCCGCAGCCTGTAGACCGCACGGCAGACGCCGACGCAGAGCAGCCATAACGCGGTGCGCTGCACGCGACGCTCGTCGCCGTGACCGAGTTCCTTGAGACCCTGGACGCCGATCTGCTGCCGGTGGCGTCGAACCACATCGAGGATGGGCCGGGCAGGATGCGGATGCCGTGGTTCGGCCAGATCGGGTCGTAGTTCCTGAGGCCCTCGGTGTAGTGCTCCATGCGGTCGGGGTTGACGAGCCGTCCGCCTGCCTGTTCGGTGATGGCGAGCAGGCGGCCGTCCACGTGCGCCGGGACGCCGGTGGCCATCAACATGGGCCCGTCCGGGGAGAGTTGCACCGGGCGTGCGGAAGGGTGCGGGCCTTCTGGTTGCGGCGCTGGGACGACGTGTGTTCTTCAGGGCCTCTTTGGACGCGGGTCGTCCGCCGGTCTGTCGTGTGCTGTGCCGGTGGATTCGGTGTGTGAGAGTGCGGCGAGGAGCCGCAGTTTCTCGTCGCTGTCGCTGTCCTTGTCGGGGTAGTAGACGACGAGGATGACATCGTCGATGGGGAGTTTGTCGCGGTGGAGGCGTAGTTCACCGACGACGGGGTGGTGGACCGTGGTCGTGCCTCCGTCGAGACTGCGGACGTCATGGCGGGCCCACAGGGCGCGGAACCGCTGACTGGACAGTGCGAGTTCTCCGACGAGCTCGACGAAGCGGGGGTTGTCGGTGTCGTCCCCGATGGTGGTGCGAAGGGCGGCGACGAAATCGGCGGTGGCTTTGGTCCAGTCCTGGTGGAAGGCCTGTTCCTCAGGGTCGAGGAGGAGGGAACGCAGCCGGTTCAGGCCGGGCCGCAGCCGAGGGGAGAGCGCGATGGCCATGGGATTGGAGGCCAGGACATCGAACGCGCGCCCTTCGACGAAGGCGGGGATCTGAAGGTGGGCGAGGAGTTCGTGCACTCGCAGCGGCACGTGCTCGGGCCGCTTGCGGCGCGGCGCTCTGAGGCGTGCCGTCGCGAGGCCGAGCAGATACGTCCGTTCGATGTCGTCGAGCTGCAGGACGCGCGCGAGTGATTCGAGGACCTGCGGTGAGGGGTTCTTGTCACGGCCCCGTTCCAGGCGCAGGTAGTAGTCGGGACTGATTCCGGCGAGCAGGGCGACTTCCTCACGGCGCAGGCCGGGCACGCGGCGGTTGCCGCCGGGCGGGAGTCCTGCCTGTGCCGGGGAGACCAGCTCACGTCGGGCACGAAGGTAGCTGCCGAGCCGGTTGCCGGATTCCTCATCCTTCATACCGCCACTGTATTGCGGTGTGCGTGTCGCAGAGGGGGCCCTGACAGGACCAGGGAAGATCGGGGCCCTGCCACACCCGGCAGATTCCGTCAAGACTGCAGGAGCACTGTTTTGACAGAGGCAGAGAACATCCCAGTCCGCGCCGGGCCTGAATACTGTCGGCGCCCTGAACTGAAGGAAAGACCTCGTGGAGCTCTCCAACCGCACCGTTCTCATCGTCGGCGGAACCTCGGGTATCGGGCGAGAGCTGGCTCGCCGGTTCGCCGCAGTGGGCAGCACCGTGGCCGTTGGCGGCCGCAGCTCGGAGGCACTCTCGGAACTCGCCGAAGAAGGCTTCGGCACGTTTGGTATCGACGTCACGGACAGTGTCTCCGTCGAATCCTTTCGTGATGCCGTGCTCGCCCGGTACCCCGAGCTGGACACCGTGGTGACCATGTCGGGGGTCATGCTCCTGGAGGACCTGCACGACCCCGCGCACTTCGAGGCGGCAGCAACGACGATCGACACCAACCTGCTCGGCACCATCCGGGTCATCGACGCCTTCACTCCCCACCTGGTCCACCGGGGCGCCGGCACCTTCATCACCGTCACCTCCGGAATCGCCTTCCTGCCGTTCCCGCCCATGCCCAGCTACGCCGCCTCGAAGGCCGCAGTGCACGCCTACTCAGAGGCGCTGCGCGCGCAGCTCGACGGCACCGGCATCGGCGTCGTCGAGCTCGTCCCCCCGGCCGTCGCCACGGCAGGACAGGAAAAGGTGAACCCGCACGCGCTGCCGCTCGACGACTTCGTCACCGAGGTCATGCACCTGCTCTCGCAGGACCCCACCCCCCGCGAGATCCTCGTGAAAAAGGTCCTCACGCACCGCTGGGCCGAGCGCGACGGCACCTACGACGACCTCGTCGCGCAGCGATCCCAGGCCCTGGCCATGCTCCCCAGCCGCGAAGGCTGACGCCGTTTCCCCTGATCGGCGGCCTCATCGCTCATCCCTCGCCACCCGAACGGCCCCGCCCGCGCGGCCCACTCTGCCGGGGCAGCGACAGTTTCAGCGGCGGGTGTCGACATCGCGAAGGTTGACGACCTTTCCCGGACCTCGACGGCGGTGGGTGTCGAACACTGGCCCACGGGTGCGGCCTTTGAGGAGCCGGGGCAGGGGGCGGCGGTGCCGGCGTCCCAGTACACGGTCTCCAGCGAAGCAGTTCCAGGGCCTCGCCGATCTCGTCGTCCGCGACCGACCCCAGCGTGCGGGCCCCAGCGATCCGCTCGGCGATGTCGCCGACGCCGGTCGCGTAGCTGCGGACCGTGTTCGGATTGCGGAGCCAGCCGAGGAACGCGTCGGCCGCGGCGCGAACGGTCAACGCCTTCCCGGCCGGCAGTTGCGCAACGGTGGGTACCGCTTCCCCCTTGCCACGGAGAACAGGGTCGCTTCACGTACGGCCCGGAGAAGATCACCGCAGGTGACGGATCAAGCTCCCGCAGATAATAGGGCGTTATCTGTGGGACGACTTCAGACCCGTCCCGGAGCCGACGCACCGTCAGCCGCCCACCAGGGTCGACAGATCCTTGGCGCCAGATTTCGTCCGATGCCTCACCCCCGGCCCCGTCCCGTTCCGCCGGGCAGTGAGTCCGGCGGCGCGCCCCCGCACATGCGACGGTGCCCTGTGCTCGCGGGTGTCTTGGGGCCGGATCGCCACCGTCGCGCGTCACGCAGCTCAGGCTGATGGGAAGCCAGCTGTCAGCCAGGCCAACAGCTGGCCCGGAGCGTCTTCCTGGAGAAGGTGGCCGGCACCCTCGATCCAGTGCAGCTCCGCGTGCGGAACGCGTTCGTGCAGCCACTCGGCGTACTTCGGAGGGAGAATGCGGTCCTCGCGGCCCCAGACGAGCCGTAGCGGAATCGACATACTGCCCAACAAGTGCTCGTACGCGACCGTGTCCGCCTGCCTGATCTGGCTGTACTGACGGTAGAACGCCGCTTGCCCTGAGTCCCCCCGCCACGGTGCGAGGAAGACGTCGAGGACCCCTGGCCGGAAGCCGGCGTGCGTGGCGTGCCGCAGGTGACTGGCGACCAGCGCTTCGTGCGCGTAGCCCGGAAGCTTACGGAAGACCTCCTCGTGCTCCAGGAAGAGCTGGAAGAGCCCTCGCTCCCACTCGCCGCCGCTCACCGCGTCGAAGAGGGTCAGGTCCCGGTAGCTCCTCTCCTCCAACAGCAGGGTCCGAAGCGCCACCGCCCCGCCGATGTCGTGAGCCACGACGCTGGGGCGGGGCAGCTCCCAGTGGTCAAGGAGCTGGGCGAAGTTCCTCGAGTGGGCCGCCAGGCTCAGGTCCTGGCCCTCGCGCTGGTCCGACTGGCCGAAGCCGAGATGGTCGAAGAAGAAGACCTTGCGGGTACGGGCGAGCGCTGGAGCGACGTCCCGCCAGAGGAAGGAGGAATACGGCGTGCCGTGCACCAGTACGAGTGGGTCTCCGCTACCCAAGGTCCCCCACCGCACGACCCCTTCAGGGGTCTCGAATTCCTCGTCAAGTGTCCAGTCCATCACTGTTCTCCTCTCCTGCCTCGTGAACACCACCTTCCACACGGAGCGTGCTTCAACGCTTCATCAGCAAGAATCTGCCACACCCGCAGTCCTCGGGCTCATCAGCGTCACCCTTGCCTTGAAGCGGGCTTGCGCAAGGGAAAAGCTCCGCGAGGAGGGTGCGGGAGGCGGCGGCCGACGCGCAGGAGGCTGCAGTGCGCGCCGGCCCTCTAGGCTCATGTGCTCCTGCCACTCAACCTGGACTGCGCCTCCTGGACCCGAACGTCTTGGGGGTCCGGGCTGTCCAGTTCGGGCGGGGAACCTCACCCTGTCGACCGGTGCCGTGCTTGCCGGCACCGTGAGTCACAGGAACTCGCTCCGGTAGGTCGAGGCCAACTCGGCCGCGAGGCGGCGGCGCTCCGCGAGCTCGTCCTCCGACAGTTGGGGCGGCGGCGCGTCCTTGCCCGCGACGACATCGCCGATGCGCAGGAAGTACTCGTCCTGGCCGGCGGGGGTGCACATGCACAGCATGCGGGCCTGCGCACCTGAAGCGTTGCGGAAGTTGTGCGGCGCGTTGGCCGGGATGTTGATCGTGGACCCGGCCCCTACGGTGTGCTTCTCGCCGCGGAAAGTGAACTCGATCTCGCCCTCGAGGATCGTGAACATCTCCTCGAAGTCGTGCCGGTGCGGCGGCGGGCCGCCGCCGTCGGGGACGCGCATGTCGATCAGGCAGTACCGGCCATTGGTCTGCTCGCCGGTGATCAGCATGGCGTACGTGTTGCCCACCAGAGAGATGTACGTCGTGCCGGGATCGTCGGGGTCCGCCACGGTCAGCGGGCGGGAGGGGTCGTCGTCGGGGATCATCGGGGTTGTCTCCTTCAAAGGTCGGTCAGGTGAGGATCCGGGGCGGAGTCGTCGACCGTCGCGGCCACTGCTGGGTGGACAGCTCGCGCGGCTCGGGAGGGTGTACGCCGGGACGGGGACCGTCAGGTTGCCCCCGTACCGGCATGTCTGCTGCGGCCTGGTGACGGTGAACGTGGTGCCGGCCGGACGGATCGCGGAAGGCGCTACCGGTTACCGCACGTGCGCGTGCTTGCCCAGTTCGACGGCGTTGACAAAGGACCGGGCGCTCATGGCCATGGCCGGCACGTTCTCCTGCATCAGGCGCATGCCGTGTGGGGCGTGGTGGAACGCCGGGTCGAGCTGGAACCCGGCGGCCACGGCCATCGGGGCCAGCGCCTGGCAATCTCCGCATCCAGGGATAGGGGCGTGGTCGTTTCCTTTCGAAGCCGTGTCAGGCGGCAGGCGCGACGATGACGACCTTGCCGTGCAGTTCGCCCGTGCCGGCCTGGGCGTGGACTGTCGGCAACTGCGCCAGCGGCACTCGCTGCGTCACGTCGACGCGCAGCTCGCCGGAGTCGACCAACGCCACCAGCCGCGACAGCTGTTCGGCGTCGCTGTTGACGAAGAGGTCGATGCCGCGCACGCCGC
Organism: Streptomyces sp. NBC_00289; assembly: GCF_041435115.1. NCBI lineage: Bacteria > Bacillati > Actinomycetota > Actinomycetes > Kitasatosporales > Streptomycetaceae > Streptomyces > Streptomyces sp. NBC_00289. The sequence goes on from NZ_CP108046.1 coordinate 9,741,350, forward strand.
GTCGTTCGTCGCTGGGCGCAGGCATCCACACCGTGGTGTTCACCAGCACTCCACCGGAACGGATCAGGGCGGGCAGCGCGGCCAGCTGCGCCGGGTCGATCGGCGCGAGGTTGAGCACGACGTCGACCAGCTCGGTCACCGCCGCGCTCACCTCGGTGGCGGTGTGGTCGACGACCTCGTCGGCACCCGCCGCCTCGACGTGCTCGCTGCTGCGCGGGCCGGCCGTGGCGATCACGTAGGCGCCGGCGTTCTTGGCCAGCTGCACGGCGTAGCCGCCGACCGCGCCGCCCGCACCGTTGATGAGCACGCGCTGCCCCGCCGTCAGCTTCGCGTGATCAAACAGGGCCTGCCAGGCAGTCAGACCCACCAACGGCAGCGCGGCGGCATCGGGCAGCGGAATGCTCCGAGGCGCCGGCGTCAAAATCCCGGCCGGAGCCACCACGTACTCCGCGGCCGCGCCGTCGCCCGCCATCGGCAGGAAGCCGACAACCGGGTCGCCGACTTCGAGGCCGGCCACGTCCTCACCCAGCGCGTCGACCGTGCCGGAGACGTCGACGCCGGGAGTGTGGGGGAGCGCCACCGGGATGGGGCCTTGCATGAAGCCCCCGCGGATGTTGCCGTCGACGCCGTTGAACGATGTCGCGGCGACCCGGATCAGAACCTGCCCGGCGCCGGGGACGGGCTGCTCGACGTCCTCGTAACGCAGGACGCTCGGGTCGCCGTACTCGTGGAAACGCACTGCCTTCATGGGAAATCCTCGTCTTTCGATATACGCGAGGTGCTTCGTTTTCGAAGCACTCTTGGGTCATGCCTTGCTTCAAAATGCGAAGCAACGACTCTTTACGGGTGAGCAGGCCGGCCGAACGGCGATGCCTTAAGCGCCCACGGCGGGCAGGAGTTGAAGCTTCTGGTAGCTGGGTGAGCCGGGTGTGGCGGAGAAGACCAGCAGTTCCTGGGCCTGGTCGGGGTCGATCAGGCGCTGGCAGTACAGCTCCAGCTCACCCAACTCGGGATGCCGGTAGCGTTTGAGGTCGTTGTGGTGGGTGACATCCACCTCGCACAACCGCCAGACCACGGCGAACTCGGGGCTGGCTTCCAGCAGGGCGGAGACGATCTCACCGGCCTTGCCCGTGGGGTCCGCCGTGTGCACCGTCCGGATCTCCGCGGTGAAGACTCTGCCGCGTAGTTCGTGGTCCTCGGCGGGGTAGAGGTCGCGTTGCGCCGGGTCGGTGAACCAGCGGTAGACCAGGTAGCGGGACAGCCCGCTGAAGCGGGTGTAGTCGCCCAGCAGGGCGACCGCCGGCCGGGTCTGCAGCAGCGTCTCATTGAACCGGGACATCACCAACGCGGGCGTATCGGCGAGCCGTTCGACGATGCGCATCATGGTGGGGCTGACGTGATCGTCACGCAGGACCCGCCGCGGCGCCGAGTGCCCTCCGAGATCGAAAAGATAGTCCCGCTCGCTCAGGCTGAGGTGCAGCCCCCGGGCGAGCCCGGCGAGCACCTGCTCGGACGGCATCGGACCACGCTGCTGCTCGATCCTGCTGTAGTAATCGACCGACATACCGGCCAGCGCGGCCACCTCCTCACGCCGCAGCCCACCGGTACGACGCCGCGAACCGCGAGGAAGCCCGACATGCTCCGGCTGCAACACCTCCCGGCGTGCCCGGAGAAAATCGGCCAGCAGCGCCCGGTCCATCTCGACCTCCCGTGTTCGACAGATCAAGCGTGGCGTGGATCAGAACCCGGATGAAGGCCGTACTTATCCACGGACAAGTTGTCCGTGGCTGACCAAGCGGTGCAGGTGGAGATGACTGGCTTGTCGTCACACAGCGCCGGGTGTTCGTTCGATGGCACCGGGCCCCGGGCACCGGGTCACCGGGGCACGGGCACGGGCGAGTCCGCGAACGTAGCCGTGGAATGCCTTGATCGGCGTGCGTACGGCGGGCCGTCGAGACGGCGACTATCATCACAGCCGGAATCGCGGCCATGAGCGTGACGCCCCTACGGCGGTTGCCCGTCCGGTGGAACGAGTGGTCGTCATGCGGGTCTGGCCGTGTCGATCGGCGGGGCGCCGGCTATCTCAGGACCGAGGCCACGGACCCATCCATCCTCGTCGACGCCCCGGTCACCTCGGCGAGCTGACGCCGGGCGTCACCTGTATGAGGACCGTATGTCGGTGAAGTCGGCGCTCATACAGTTACTGATCTCCTCGGATTGTTGTCGGGGGTGGTGACGTGTGGTGATCCCTGCGGTACGCCGGGGGTATGCGATACGCGCAGGGCGGCGGACTGACCGCGGAGCGGCGGCGGTTTCGCGAACAGATCCGGTTCGAGGCGGGTGAGCGGTTCGCCCGCGGTGAGAAGAACGTGGTGATCGCGAAGGATCTGCGGGTCAGTGAGCGGTCGGTGGAGCGCTGGCGGCGGGCCTGGCGGCAGGGCGGGATGGCTGCCCTGGCCTCCACGGGGCCGCCGAAACTGCCCAAGCTCTCCGATGGCCAGTTCGCCGGGCTGGAGAAGGAGTTGGCGCGCGGGCCGGCTGTGCACGGCTGGGAGGACCAGCGCTGGACCGTGGCGCGGATCAGAGCGGTGATCGCCTGGAAGTTCAAGGTCGACTGCTCGATGGCGGCGGTGTGGCGGCTGCTGCACCGACACGGCTGGTCCTGGCAGTCTCCCGCCCGCCGGGCTGTGGAGCGCGATGAGCATGCGGTCGAGTTGTGGAAGAAGGATGTGTGGCCGCAGGTGGAATGACTGCGGCGGCGCTGGGGGCTTACGTCGTCTTCGAGGACGAGGCCGGGTTCGCGATGACCCCGTCGCGCGCTCGCACCTGGAGCCGGCGTGGCTGCACGCCGGTGGTGCGGGTGCGCGGCCGGTCCTGGCGCCGCATCTCGATCGCCGCGATGTGCTGCTACCGGCCGGGCGACGTATCCCGGTTGATCTACCGGCCGCGCCGGCACCGCAAGCACCGCGGCAAAGGACGCAACAGCTTCGCCTGGAGCGACTACCGCGACCTGGTCGTGCGTGCCCACATCCAGCTCAACGCCCCCATCGTCCTCATCTGGGACAACCTCAACACCCACCTCGCCGCCGGGATGCGCCAGTACGCGGACACCCACGACTGGCTCACCATCGTCCAACTGCCCTCCTACACACCGGACCTGAACCCGGTCGAGGGCATCTGGTCGCTGTTACGACGGGGGCCGCTGGCCAATGTCGCCTTCACCGACGACGACCACCTCGAACGCACTCTCCGCCGGGGCCTGCGCCACATCCAGCACCGCCCCGACCTCATCGACGGCTGCCTCAACGGCACCAGACTCACCCTCACCCACCAGCCGACAACACCCCGAAGAGATCAGTAGTCCTTCACGGCGGGCAGGAGTTGAAGCTTCTGGTAGCTGGGTGAGCCGGGTGTGGCGGAGAAGACCAGCAGTTCCTGGGCCTGGTCGGGGTCGACCAGGCGCTGGCAGTACAGCTCCAGCTCACCCAACTCGGGATGCCGGTAACGTTTGAGGTCGTTGTGGTGGGTGACATCCACCTCGTGCAGCCGCCAGACCACGGCGAATTCCGGGCTGGCTTCCAGCAGGGCGGAGACGATCTCACCGGCCTTGCCCGTGGGGTCCGCCGTGTACGCCGCCCGGATCTCCGCGGTGAAGACCCTGCCGCGTAGTTCGTGGTCCTCGACGGGGTAGAGGTCGCGTTGCGCCGGGTCGGTGAACCAGCGGTAGACCAGGTAGCGGGACAGTCCGCTGAAGCGGGTGTAGTCGCCCAGCAGGGCGACCGCCGGCCGGGTCTGCAGCAGCGTCTCATTGAACCGGGACATCACCAACGCGGGCGTATCGGCGAGCCGTTCGACGATGCGCATCATGGTGGGACTGACGTGATCGTCACGCAGGACCCGCCGCGGCGCCGAGTGCCCGCCGAGATCGAAAAGATAGTCCCGCTCGCTCAGGCTGAGGTGCAGCCCCCGGGCGAGCCCGGCGAGCACCTGCTCGGACGGCATCGGACCACGCTGCTGCTCGATCCGGCTGTAGTAATCGACCGACATACCGGCCAGCGCGGCCACCTCCTCACGCCGCAGCCCACCGGTACGACGCCGCGAACCGCGAGGAAGCCCGACATCCTCCGGCTGCAACACCTCCCGGCGCGCCCGGAGAAAATCGGCCAGCAGCGCCCGGTCCATCCTTCTCTCAGCCTCCGTGAACAAGACATCTGCCGAGGGACTGTCCGGTCGGCGAGATCCACCGTATCGGAAGAGGCCTTGCCCAGAGCGTGATCGTCCCGAGGCCAACGGGTCGTGCTCGCTGGCTCGTTGGAGTCACCCCGTGTCTGGCAGGATCCGCCGGAAAGGCTCTGGGTTTGCTCTCCCGTCAGGTCGGTGACGCGGCTGGCTGCTGTGTGGCCGTTGCCTGCTCCACCCGGATGAGGATCAAGCGTGGCCGCGCTGGCGTCCGCAGCGGACACCGTCGCCAGTCGGCTGCCACGGCACGGCGCAGGAAAGGAGTCCGGTGGCCGAAGCCGGCTCCCGGGTCAGGAACGCGGGCGCTCGTGCAGACGCGACGTCGAGGGATGCAGCCGATCATGGTGGTAGGTGTCCGTACCGATCTTCCGCCCGCAAAAGTGCGTCATCTGCGCGTCGGTGTACAGCGAGTCCTGGTTGTTGATCTCCAGCCGGATGCGGTCGCCCTCACGCGTGAGGAACGACGTGGGCAGCAGTTCGGCGCGAAGTTCGTAGATCTCCCCCGCAGCGGTTCCTCACGTTGTGCAGATGGAAGGGCCGCATGTCACCGCTCAGCTCGGGATCTTAGGCGCGGTGGGAGGCCCCGGAGCCGTCCCTGGGTCGCCTTGACCGGCTGGCCGGATCCGGGGTCACCCGGCACGAGCGAGACTTTGACGATGAGGTCCGTGGCCGCGCGGAACTCAGCACTGATCACGAAATGTTCGGCGACTTCGCCGGGTCCTTGCCCTCGGCATAACAGACGAGCGCGTACAGGACGAGCGGGCCGCCCTGGGTCGCCCAGTCCGCGGAGGCCGACGTCGTGACGGGCGCAACTGATCAGGCGGCGCGGGTAGTTCACTGTGCGCAAGCTGTGGCACGCCTCCTGGGAGGACAGGGTGGACACGCGGAGTTCGTAGGTTCTCGTCGTTCGTCCTTCCTGACATTCGGGCCTGCATGGTCGTGACCGTTCATCAGGTTCACGGACGCGTGGGCGACGGTCCCAGTGCTGCGCTGGGAGGCGTTCATGTTCCTGACCCGCTTTCAACGTTGTTTACCTTGTAGCCGTTTGGCGTGTGCGGCCCCGCAGCCGACGGGACCCAAGTGCCTCCGGCGCCAGGACCTGGAGTTTCTCGTAGCTGGGGGCCGGGGGCACGCCTACTCGCCGCTTTCCTCTGCTTCGATCACTTGTAGCACCGGGAGAGGGCGGCCACCATCCTTTGATCTTTGCAGGGAATTCCGGCCTTCTGGCCGGGCGGGAGTGTGATCCTCGGTGTGGAGGTGCGAAGCGCCGGAGGTCACTGCGTTTGCGTGGTGGCGGTCAGGCGGGGCGTTTCTGGTTGTCGATGTAGTCCTTGACGATGCTCAGCGGTGCGCCGCCGCAGGACCCTGCGAAGTAGGACGGGGACCAGAACACCGAGCCCGTCCCGATCTGGTTGATCCGGCCGGTGTACTCCGCGCGCAGGTAGCGGGAACTGACGCCCTTGAGGGAGTTGACGAGCTTGGACAGGGCGATTTTCGGCGGGTAGTGCACGAGCAGGTGGACGTGATCGCCTTCGCCGTTGAACTCCCGCAGCTGGGCGCCGAAGCTCTCGCACACGTCCCGCATGATCGTCTCGCAGCGCGTCAGCATCTCGTCGTTGAAGATCTCACGCCGGTACTTCGTGAGAAACACCAAGTGTGCGTGGAGGTGGAAAACGACATGATTTCCTCGTCGGACATCGGGATCTGGTTCCCAGCGTGGTGACATATACCAAGTGTAGTAGGATCACGTGAACTCGACCGGAGGGGGTGGGCTGGATGATCCGTGCGTACAAGTTCCTCCTGCGGCCCACCGTTCGCCAGGCCCAGGCGCTGGGCGAGATGCTGCGCGACCACTGCTCCCTCTACAACGGGGCCTTGCAGGAACGGCGCGACGCCTGGCGGCACGTCTCCAAGACCAGCGTTAAGTACGGCATGCAGTCCGCTCAGCTCAAAGAGATCCGGGCGTTCGACCCGGAGCGGCAGGGCCGCTGGTCGTTCTCCTCGCAGCAGGCCACCCTGCGCCGCCTGGACAAGGCGTTCGCCGCGTTCTTCCGCCGGGTCAGGTCCGGGCAGGCGGCCGGCTATCCGCGCTTTCGCGGCGTGAACTGGTTCGACACGGTGGACTTCCCGAAGGACGGCGACGGCTGCCGGTGGAATGCCACCCCGCACGACCCCGTCACCCGCGTCCGCTTCCAGGGCGTCGGCCACGTCAAGGTCAACCAGCACCGGCCGGTGGCCGGCCGGGTCAAGACCGTCTCCGTCAAGCGTGAGGGACGTAAGTGGTTCGTCGTGCTCACCGCCGAGCAGGAGCAGCCCGAGCCGCTGCCCGTGACCGGCAGCATGGTCGGCATCGACCTGGGCATCGCCAACTTCCTCGCCGACTCCAACGGCGAGTTCGTACCCAACCCGCGCCACGGCCGCCGCGCGGCCAAGAAGCTTCAAGCCGCGCAGCAGGCGCTGTCCCGCTTCCCGCGCCGCAAGGCCACAGACCGCACCGCAGGCCACCAGCGCGCGGTGGACAAGGTTGCCCAACTCCACGGCAAGGTACGGCGCCAGCGGCTCGACCACGCCCACAAGACCGCCCTTAGCTCAATACCAGTGACTTAGTGACCTAGCTTCGTCGGGCTTTGGTTGACGGGTTGATCGGGGCGGTGCGCCAGTGCGGGGCGATGGTCATGGCGTCTGCTGGGTCCCGGGTGGGCTGAGGCCAGGTGTAGTGCTCGTCGCGTTTGACGCCGAAGTTGGACATCTTGCGTTTGACCACGCGCGGGTTGGAGCGTCTGCGGCGGGTGGGTAACAGGCGCGCGGTGATCTCGCGGAGTCCGTCGGTGAGGGCGGCGGTCAGACGGTCAGGGGAAAGGGCCGCCTGCGCGGTGACCTGGCGTCGTGCGAGGCGGATGCTCCGGGTGAAGGAGAGCCTGTCGGGGTCGAGGCCGGCCTGCTCGGCGGCGTCGTGCATCAGGGTGCGGATGGCGTGGTGGACCAGCAGGTGTGCCCAGACCTCCTGCTCGACGCCTTCGGGTGAGCGGGAGCGCAGGACCTGGGCAGGTCCGCGTTGATGGGTCTTCAGCTCGTCCAGCGTGTTCTCGAACTCCCACCGCTGGTGGTACAGGGCGGCCAGCTCGGTGGCCGGGGCGGCATCGGGATCGAGGACCGTGGTGATCAGCCGGTAAGGGGCGTCCTGCCCGGGATCGTCCAGGGTGTACTCGATCACCCGCACCATTTCCGGGTCGGCACGCTTGCGGTGGTCTCTGGCCGCGACGATCTCTGACAAGTACGAGCCGTCGGGCAGCTCTTCGCGGACCGGCAGCACCTGGTGGGAACGGATGCGCCACAGCAGGTCCGCACCGCCGGCCGAGGCCGCCCGCCACAGCTCCAGGCCGGTGAAGCCGCGGTCGGCCAGCAGCAGATCGTCCTCGCCCAGGTGACCGAACAGCTCGCGGGCCAGCACGAGTTCGGACGTGGTGCATGGGCCGAGAGCCGCCGTGGTGATGGCATGGGTGCCGCACTCGGCCAGCGCGACCACCCGCACCTGCGGATACGCACACCGCTGGGTGCGGTGGGTCTTCGGGCGCCCGAAGTGCGCCACGTTCTCCTGGCTGTCCGGAACGTCGAAGACTGTGCCGTCGATGGCCATCAGCCGCCACCGGCCGTAGAAGGCACCCGGTGTCGATTCCGTGGCCAACGGCCGGGCCACCGAGGCGAACAGGGCCTTCAGCGGTTCTGGACCGAGTCTCGCGCGCGCTCTCGAGATCGCCCCCGTGGTCGGCACCTGCCACGACCCCGACCAGCGCTTCGCCCAGGTCAGCCCATGCGTCAGCAGCCGAGCGACCTCTTCGTAGCCCTGGCCGGAGAACAAGCACATCGCCAGCACGAAGTAGACCACCACGCGCGGCGGCAGCAGCCGGTTACGCTGCCCGGACCTCCCGCACTGGGCCACCACCCGATCCACCAGCTCCGGCGGGAACGACCGCGTCAACAGCCCGACCGCGATGCGATCCGACAACCGCTCGTCCGTCTCCGGCTTCACCTGACCCGGCCGTGGCATCCCGGCACCTCCCCGCCACGCACCCTACCAGCCACCACCCTAAGTCACTGGTATTGTGATTAGCCTGGTCCGCGCGCACGACGTCATCGCGCACGAAGACCTCAAAATCCGCAACATGAGCAGGGCCCCCGCACCGAAGCCCGACCCCGACCGGCCCGGCACCTTCCTGCCCAACGGGGCCGCCGCCAAGTCCGGGCTCAACACGTCGATCCACGACGCCGGTTGGGGGGTGTTTTTGACGATCCTGCACGCCAAGGCTGAAAGCGCCGGACGGGAAGTGATCGCCGTCAACCCCCGCAACACCTCCCGCGCCTGCCCCGAATGCGGGCACACGGCCAAGGAGAACCGGCCCACACAGGAAAAATTTCACTGCCTCGCCTGCGGCCATCACGCGCACGCCGACACAGTCGCAGCCACCAACGTTCTACGGGCCGGGCTGGTCCGTCGCAACGCCAACCCGGCATAGCGAGAAGCCCCCGGCTTCAGCCGGGGGAGGAGTCACGTATCGGCGCCAGAGTGGAGCGAAGGGGCCAGCGAGGATCCAGCGGCGACCGGGCAGTGCCTTGAACTCGTAGGTCCACCGAATGAGCGTGCCGTCACCGTCGAGGTTGACGTTGAACTCGCCTCGGACGCCGACCGCGAGGCGGGAGAGGACGTTGGTGAAGCCGGTCAGTTGATAGGCGAAGCTGGATCCCGCCGTGTACTCGGTGAGCTGTTCGTCGACTTGTGATCCGTCGTCGAACTGCGGGTTCCTTCGCGAGCCTGCGTGGTCCCAGGCTTCGGTCTGGTTCGCCACGCTTCTGACTCCGGGGAACGGCGCCACCCGGTGAAAAACGGTGGGGAGGTCGATGGGGGCCAGCAGTTGGAAGGTGCCCCGGGTGTCTTCCAGGTTCGCTGCTGGACCGTGATTGCGACGGTTTTGTCGGCTGGGTCGATGAGGAGTGGGGTCATGGTTCAGCGCTCCGTGGTGGCGAGGACGGGATGATCGGTGTAACCGCGGTGGCTGCCGCCGTAGAAGGCGGCCGGGCTCGGCTCGTTGAGCCGGGCACCTGATCGGATTCGGTCGGACAGATTGAGGTTGGCGAGCGCCGTCGTCCGCCATCCTCTGTTCGACAGGAAAATCTTGGCGCGAACCGGAAACCAGATGAAGGGGAACTTCATCCGCGGACACGTTGTCCCTGGCTTGGACCTGAAGTGTGCGGACATCCAGCGGCGCCCACCGTCCGAGGTGGCGGGCCTGCTCCAGTTAGGCGCGCATCTTCACCAGTCGCGTTCCCGCCGGCGAACGAGGACGCTCTTGTGCTGCGTCGGGACCGGCGGCCGTTTATTCGCTCCACGACGTCCTGCCGCCTGGTCCTCTCGGACGCGGTCTTCGTACTTCTTCAGCTTCTCCTGGTGAACCTCGGTCTCGGGGGCCAGACGCTTCTCCGCGCGGGCCACCATCTCCCAGGTGAGCGGCCCGGTACAGGACAGTCGCTGGGATCGCCGGGTGGCGGTGGGGTGAAGTGAGGGGCTGCGGGGAAGGACTGCCGGGCCGGAGAGCAATGACATTCGATTCCGGCCCAGTGCCTCTTCCCGTGGGATGGGTGCCTGAGAAGAAAGTTCGGCCGCTGCTCCCGCCTGGCGGGACGTACCGCTGATCGGCCTTTCCGTCCAGGTCAGAGCCGTGTGGCGTGGTCTGCATGACAGTGGATCTCAGGATCGTCCGAGCCGGTCAGACGTACCGGTACTACCTGCGTCAGACCGTTGTTGGCGACGGCCGCCGCCCGGCCCGCACGCCGCTGCGCGAAGCCCAGGAGCAAGCCGGTGTCCCGGTCGGGCGATGGATGGGGCGCGGCCTGGCCGTGCTCGGAGGGACGCCGGGCGAGGAGGTCACCGAGGCGCAGCTGGCGGAACCTCTGCGGCGAGCGGGGCCGGCACCCGCACGCGGGCCGGATCGAGGCCGACCTGCTCGCCAAGGGCGAGTCCCCGACGAAGGCGTTCAAGGACGGCGTTCCTCGTCGGCGGTGAGGTCGGGCAGGAGCATGAAGCTCGCTCACCTGCCCGCCGCCGGCGCCCTCGGCCGCCGGGTGGGGGCCGCACGGGCTGATCCGCTGGACCGCCCGCCGCGGCGACCAGATCGCCGCCTGGGCAGCGGTGGCGGATCTACGGTACGACTCGCCCGTTCCCGCTCTACCGCGACATCGGGGACCCGGGCGAAGCGCCCACCGAGCCCGCGGCCGACCTGGTCCTCCATCCCGGCGACGTGCTGTACGTGCCGGCGACGGCGAGTTCGTCCCGCTCGGCCCGCACTTCCGTAAGCTGTTTGACCCGCTGTTCTTCGAGTTCGTCCAGTTCCGCGCGCCGCACGGTGATCCGTTCCAGCAGCTCGGGATCCAGCATGCAGCGGAGCGTAGAAGGTCGCCGTACCACAGCGAGCAAGAACCGGACGATCGAGTCCCTCCCTCGAAGGGGAGGGACCGCGGTCATGCCGCCAGGCGGGTGCCGCGGCGCCAGACGGCACGGGTGTTGAGGGTGTCGCTGATGTTGCTGGTCGGGTCGCCGTCGACCAGCAGGAGGTCGGCGCGGAGGCCCTCGGCGATGCGGCCCCGGTCGCTGAGGCGGAAGCGGCGGGCCGTGGTCGCCGTGGCCGCGCGCAGGGCCCGTGCGGGTGTGAGGCCGGCCGCCACCAGGTATTGCAGTTCGTGGTGCAGGCTCGCTCCGTGTGCCAGGCCCCCGAAGAACGTCTCGGGTATGGAGGCGTCGGTGCCGGCCAGCACGTCGACACCGGCAGCGTCCAGCGCGCGCACGGTGTCGTACACGTCGTGGAGCTTGCCCTGCGGGTAGCGGTTGTAGCTGGAGCGCAGGGTCCGGTCCCAGTCGGCGTCGAGGCGTGCGGCGACGCGGGGGTCGTCGGCGAGTTCGCTGCCGGTGATCCCCATCATCGAGGCGTTGAGAGTGACGCAGGGGATGACGAACATGCCCGTGTCCTTGATCAGGCTGATGATCTCGGCGGTGTGCGGCTGGTCCATGAACACGTGGGTGAGGCCGTCGATGCCGGCTTCGGCGGCCATCCTGGTGGCTTCCACGGTCAGCGCGTGGGCCACGGTCAGTGCGCCGTACTTCTTGGCTTCGGCGACACCGGCGTGCACGGTGGCCTGGTCGAGCGCGGGCAGTCCGGGGTGTCCCTCCACGCTGCCGTCGTCGATCATGAACTTGATGAAGTCGGATCCCCGGGCGAGGAGCTGCGGCACGAAGGCGGCGGCCTCCTCGGGTGTGGTGGAGAACGGCATCAGGGGCATCACCGGGGGAAGGTCCCACTTGGGCCGGAACCCTTCGGGCATCAGCTCGCTCGGGTGACCACCGGGTGGTGTGATGGCGAAGCCGGAGGAGCGCACGTCAGCCTGTGTGTCGTCGTCGGTGATGGCCCCCCGGTTCTCCCGGGTGTTCATCCCCTGCATCTCCAGTTCGGTCGTCACCCCGAACCGCAGGGTGAGCGCCAGGGAGCCCGGGGCGGAGTGGACGTGGGCGTCGATGAGTCCCGGCAGCAGTGTGGCGCCGCTGCCGTCGACGATCTCGCTGCCCTCGGGAGCGTCGCCACCGACGCGGGCGATCCTCCCGCCGTCGATGACCACGGTCCGCACGCCGACCGCCTTCTCCCCGTCGAAGATCTGCGCGTTGGTTATCGCGGTGAGCGCCATGGCGGTCCGCCTCATTTCCTAGCTCGTTCAAGATTTACATACCTAATGCTATGGACTTATTGAAAGGTATGCAAATGTGCTGGCCGGGCCTAGACTCGGCACATGAGCAGCACGTCCTCCTCCGAGCAGCCCCCCGACGACCGGGCGTTGGATCAGATCGGCCCGGCGCTGTCCCGTCTGCGGCGACGCGCACCGGCATCGGGCAAGGACCTCTCCCGCAATCTCGTGCTCAACGTCATCGCCGACGCGCCGGGCGAGACGACCGTCGGCGGGCTTGCCGCCGAGATGGGCGTCGCGCAGCCAGTGGCCAGCCGGACCGTCGCCGCCTGCATAGCGGACGGGCTGCTGCGGCGGGCGGCATCCCAGTCCGACGGACGCCGCACCGTGCTCGAACTCACCGAGCACGGCGAGGCCGAACGCAACCGCTTCGCCGTTGAACAGCGAGAAGCGTTCCTGGAGATCACCGTCGCCTGGTCACCGGAGGAGCGGACCCAGTTCGCACGGCTCCTGGCTCGGTACGGAGCCGACGCCACCGCCTGGTCCAGGAATCGGACCACAAGCCGCGATTGAACGAGCAGCGCCCCGAGATCGAGTCACGGCCAGGAGCCCCGGCGTCGATTGCGCTGACGGACGATCTACCGCTCCGACATTCACCCGTGAACAGGGTGAGAGTTCCCGGGAGCCGACCACACCAGCCCTTTGCCGTGTGACTCAAGTTGGCGGCAACTCACTGGAGTCAGCGGCCGACGCCGTCGCCCAACCCTCGCTGACGGCCGCCAAGTTGCGGGAGATCACTGGTGCACTCGCCTCTCCCTGACCGGGACACCGAACGGCGCATGCGTGTCGGCCACGCCCGCGCCGCCGAGGCCCTGGACGTAGGAGTCGAGCTGGATGGGGAGTTCGAGGGTCGGGCTGGGCGCACTCTGGGTGCCCCGGCCCGGGGCGGGGACCTATGCCTTTGGCCAAGGTGGATGGGTGCTGGTTCGGGTGTCTGGAACGATGTGCCTGTGCATGCTGAGCAGCCCGCGGCGCTTCTTCTACGCCCTGACCGGCAGCGCCGAACACCGGCACGCCCAGGTCCGCCACGCCTTGACCCGCCTCCTGCACTGGGCCCGTACCAGTGATCTGAAGGCGATCGCGGTGGAGGACCTGGACTTCGCCGCCGAGAAGACCCGCGAGAAACACGGCCGCCGCAAACGCTTCCGCCGGCTGGTCTCCGGCATGCCCACCGGCAGACTGCGCGCCGACTGGCCCCGATGGCCTACCGGACAGGCATCGTCGTCATCGCCGTCGACCCCGCCTACACCAGCCGCTGGGGCGCCCAGCACTGGCAGAAACCCCTCACCACCACCACCCGCACCACCACCAGCCACGATGCTGCCGGAGGGCGACACCGCCCCCTGCTCACCGGAGTGATGAGCAGGGGCATCGGACCGTCCAGGCCGGACCAGGTGTTCCTGGGCGTGAGGCAACCCGCCCCCGCATCCCCGGACCACGGACACGATCCGTGCCGCCCGGACGCGGAGCCAACGCGGGCAACCAGAACGCCCAACACCGTCCTGGGCGTTCGGCCGAGCATGAGGCCTGGCAACAGGACTCACTCCCGCTCAGTCCCCGGGAACGGTTCGGGTTCAGGCGTTGTAGCCGCCGTGGGCGTCCAGCACCGCGCCCGTGACGTACGACGCGGCGGGGCTCGCCAGGAAGGCGATCGCTGCGGCGATTTCGTCGGGGTGCCCCATGCGTTGCAGGGACAGCGAGCTGACCAGGGCATTGAGGGTCTCGGGGTCCGGCGGTTGCATGCCGCCCTCCATCAGTCCGGCCTCCACGACGTTGGCCGTGATGTTCCGGGGCCCGAGATCGCGTGCGGCGCCCATGGTGTACCTCTCGATCCCGGACTTGGTCGCCGAGTAGTCGGCAAGGCCGGGGGCGCCGACCCGGGAGCCCAGTCCGGAACTCACCGTGATGATGCGGCCGCCCGTGCGCAGCACTCGGGAGGCGGCCCGGATGACGGCGATCACGCCGAGGTAGTTGGTGGCGTGCATCCGGTCCAGTGCGGCGGTGTCGGCGTCCGGGTCGTCCACCGTGCCGGCCACGGAGATCGCCGCGTTGTTGACGAGGATGTCCAGGCCGCCGAAGTGCGCGACCACGTCGTCGATCAGCGCCGGCGCCCGGCTCGTGTCCGCCTGGTCGGACTGGAAGGCGACGGCCTTGGCTCCCTTGCCGTGCACCTCGTCGACGACGGCCTGCGCCTGCTTCTCGGAGCTGACGTAGGTGAAGGCGACGTCGGCGCCCTGCTCGGCCAGCAGCCGTACGGTCGCGGCTCCCAGTCCGCGCGACCCCCCGGTGACCAGCACGACCTTGCCCGTGAGTGGCTTGCTCATTCTTCTCACCTCGTTGATTGACTCTTTCCGGCAGTCGCAACGTTAATTGTTACGACAGGCTGTTGCAACCTTCGCTGTTACGACTGTGCTGTCGTAACATGAAGCGTTGCGGCCGAGAGGAGGAGTCCATGAGCGCCAACAGCAGGCTGACCATCGCCGCCCACGCGCTGGCCTGGATCGGCCTCTACCAGCGCCAGGGCCATGAGGTCGCCACCTCCGAGCAGATCGCGACCAGCGCGAACACCAACCCCGTGGTGATCAGACGGCTGCTCGGCGAACTGCGCAGGGCTGGGCTCGTGGAGTCCCGGCGGGGCGTGGGCGCGGGCTGGTCGCTGGCACGCGACCTGGAGTCGATGACTCTGCTCGATGTGTACGAGGCAGTGGAACCCGGCCCGCTGTTCGCAATGCACCGCAGCACTCCGGACCAGGGATGCGTGGTGGGTCACGGCATCCAGCCGGCCATGCAGAGCATCTACGAGGGCATCGAGGAGACCCTGAGACACGAGCTGGCCCGCGTCACTCTCGCGAACGTACTCCGGGACGTGCTCGCGGCGCCTCGCTAGCCTCCCCGTTACGCCCTGACATCACCAACCTTTCCATCCATGCCAAGGCCGGCGAATAGCCTGGCAACCAGTCACGCCAACGCCGTCGGCAGCGATGGCACCCGCCACGCGCTGGACCCGGCCCGCCGCGACGACGCACCCTTCGTCCTCGCCTCCACCTCCGAGGTGTACGGCGACCCGCTGGAGCATCCGCAGGCCGAGACGTACTGGGCGACGTCAATCCGGTCGGCCCGCGCAGCGTCTACGACGAGTCCAAGCGCTTGGCCGAGGCTCTGGGACGGCCGACCGGGGCGTTCACGGCACCGACGCGGCCATCGTCCGTATCTTCAACACCTACGGCCCCCGCGTGCGCGCCGGTGACGGCCGCGCCGTGCCCGCGCTCATCGCCCAGGCCCTGGACGGCGCACCCCTGACCGTCGCCGGCGACGGCAGCCAGAAGCGCTGTTTCGAAGTGTTTGAGACAAGTGCAGTACAGGCACTCGCAGAACCGAGCAGCCACAACAGCTCTGGGACGGAGCGGCCGCCGCTCTCGTCGTCGACGGTCACACCGTCGCCGCCGCCGAGGCCCGGTACGATCCCGACGCCCGCCAGGCCCTCGCCCGCCTGCCCGCCGCACTGGGCGCGCGTCGGCCGCTGCCCCCGGACGTCGAACATGCCGCACGCAGGCTGCACACCGCGGCCGCAGCCATCGGAGCAACGGTATGACCGACCCCCGCACGACCGTCGTCGTCATCACCCACAACCGCTGTCCCGAACTGCTGCGCACCCTCGACCACCTGGCCGAACTGCCGGAGCGGCCCCGGGTGATCGTCACCGACAACGCCTCCACCGACGGCACCGGCGAAGCCGTCACCCGTCACCACCCCGACGTGCTGCTGCTGTGCCCCGGCCGGAACCTCGGCGCCGTCGGCCGCAACCTGGCCATGCGCCATGTGCACACGCCGTACGTGGCCTTCTGCGACGACGACTCCTGGTGGGCTCCCGGCGCCCTCTCCGGGGCCGCCGATCTGCTCGACCGACACCCCGCGGTCGGCGCCGTCACGGCACGCATCGTCGTCGAACCGGGCGGCACGGAAGACCCGGTCGTCACCGAACTGCGCAACTCGCCCATCCGCGGGCCGAGCTGGCTTCCTGGCCCGGCCCTCGGCTCCTTCCTGGCCGCCGCGACCGTGCTGTGCGCCGACGCCTTCCGGGCCGCCGGCGGCTTCCATCCCCGGCTGTGGCTCGGCGGCGAGGAGGAGCTGCTCGCCGCGGACCTCGCCGCCGACGGCTGGTGGCTGACGTACGCCGACCACCTGACGGTCCACCACCAGCCCTCGGTCGCCCGGGACGCCACTCTGCGCCGGGCACACGGCATCCGTAACACGCTGTGGTTCACCTGGCTCCGTCGCCCGGCCGGCCGGGCCCTGCGCCGCACCCTGCACCTGGCCCGCACGGTCCCGCGCGACACCGCCTCCCTGCATGCCTTCGCCGAGGCCGCGGCCGCGCTGCCGTGGGTACTGCGCGAACGGCGGGTGCTGCCTGCGGAGGTCGAGTCCCGGCTGCGACTCCTGGAGGCTGCACAGCGCCAGTCGACCGCCCGCCGGTACATAGGCTGAGCGGGGCAGCCCAGCCACGCGCGGCCCCGCTCGGGGGAATGCAACGGGCGGCTTCAGCCGGCGCTCTCGGGGCGTTCGTCCTTCGATCCGCGGCCGCGCTCGGTGCGAGGTCCCTGACTCTGCCATTTCGGATCCTGTTGCAGGGAGTCGTTGGCGGCCTCGTTGGCGTCCTGGTTGGAAACCCCCGAACGCTCTGCCTCCTCGTGCAGCCTTGCCCTTTGGATGTCGCACGTCTTGCTTCCGGGCTCGGGCACGATGATCACTACGCCCAGATCACCGCCGGTTCGGAGGTGCCGATGCCGGTTGTCGGGAGGACGACGGACACGACCAGCAGCACGCCACGGTCCACTGGCGCGGCGTAGCGCACCATGCCGCCGGGGCCGTCGGCACCGATCCAGCGTGCGCATCCACCCGTCGAGGCGGAGGTCGCGGCGCAGGGCGCCTTCGATCTCGGAAGGTAGGTGCTGCCCGTCATCGTGGAGCGGGCCGGTTGTCACTGTTTCTCCTCGTCGCGGGCCGCCGGAGAAGGGACGCAGGTGCCCCTGCCTCCGGCGGCTAACCGGTGGCACCCGGCCGAAGGGCCTGGACCAGATCCTCCGCGCCGTCCACGGCCGCACCTCGGCGGAACTCGGCACCGATCTCGCGGGCGCGTCCGCGGCCCACGGCCGCACACCATTCCCACCACTGATCCAGCACGGACGCGTCGAGCCGCTCGGCGGGCACCAGTGCGGGCCAGCCGCAGGCGCGCGCCTGCGCCGTCACCTTCGCGCCGCCCTCGACCGGGTCGACGGCCAGCGCGGGAACCCCGGCACGCAGGGCGAGCACCATCCCGTGCAGCCGGTCGGTGACGACCAGGTCGAGCCGCGAGAGCACCGACTCCAACTGGGCGGCCGTCGCACACAGCCGCCAATCGCGCACGTCGAGCCGGGTCTCCAACTCCAGACGCGCACAGTCCAGGCCGGACAGCCAGCGTGTCACCTCTTCGGCAACCCGCGCGTGCTGCCGACGTGCTCCATACTCCTGCTGGCCGTGAGTGAGGATCACCCCGACCACGGGCCGGGCGGGAAGGGCGGTCGCGCGAGCCGCCAGATCCGGCGTCGGCTCCCTATCGGGAGCGTCCCGCGCCAGCACACGGTGGAACCCGGTGACGGCGGGGCTGCCGGGGTCGACGACGGAGGTTCCCACGGCGATCCGCACGCAGTGCGCGAACCGCCGGTGCAGTTCCTCGATCTGCGGACCGTGCAGGGGCCCGCAGACGAACACCAGGTGGGAGTAGTCCGCGGGTCGGATCTTTGCCAGATGTGGTCCGGAGGGCCGGAAGCCGGGGCTCCAGGCCACGTCGTGGTCCAGTCCGGACCGCCGCAGAGTCTCCTGCACCCGGGTCAGCGCCAGTATGTCTCCGGCGGTCGCCTCCCCATCCAGGAAGCCGAACCAGCCCGTCAGCAGGATCCGCGGTCGCTCTGCCACAGCGCCCCGGGTGCCCTGCCGTCGTACGGACAATCACCGTGACGGAACCGGCCGCGGTGGCTCCTGCCCTGGCCGCGCAGCGGTAAGCGGCGTCGAACCGCCCGGCGAGGCCAAACCCGATCTGGACATCTTCCTCGACTACGCCGCCCGCATGGACTTCCGTGACAAGGACGGCGGACCGCTGATCACCTGGCACGAAGGCTGCGCGGCGGAAGCGGCATCCAGTGGCCCTGCAGCGAGCAGGTACCGGACGGCACGGAACGCCTCGATACCGGCTGGGCCACCCTGGTCTGCGAGCCCTACTGCAAGGACCCGGTGACCGGTGCGGCGGACGACGAAGTCGCGTACCGCTCCCTCAACCCCGTCGGCAAGGCCATGATCAAGGCGGCCGCCTACCTGCCGCCCCACGAAACGCCCGATGAGCAGTACCCGTTCCAGCTGATCACCGGCCGGACCCTCTACCACTTCCACACGCGGACGAAGACCGCGCGGGTCCCAGCTGAAGGCAGCCGCTCCGGTGGGACAACACCAAGGCCGGGCACGCACCGGGCGGCGACACACCCGCGCGCGCCGCGAACGAGACCACCGTCACCGGCTTGGGCCCCGCCTCCAAGCAACCACTGTTCAGACCACCGCCGCCGGGCTCCGGCTCCTGGAACGCGGCGACGGCCACAGTGGTCGAAACGCCACCGCACCGAGCACGAGGTCCACCACGTGGCCACCGACCTCGCCGTATGGTCCCGTGAACACGTCCAGCGCCTGACCGACGCCGCACACGCCCCCGTGCCACCGTCCTGCTTCAGCGGTCCAGCTCTTCCTCTATCGGTGGTTTGGGCACCTCGCGCAAGTGCTGTGACAGACCAGGCTTGCCGCCCTGGCGGGCCTGTTCGGCCCGTTGGGCCGGGCTGAGCCCCAGGTCCGTGTCGGGATCGGTCCGTATGGAACGGGCGATTTCTTCCCGATTGGTGTAGGTCTCGGGCGGGATGCCGCGCAGAGCGGACAGCACCTCATCCGCGGCACCGGCGGAACGGGCCGCCTCCAGCAGTTCGGTCTTGTCTGCGGGAAAGTCCACGTTCCGCAGAGCGCCCAGTACGTCGTCGAGCGTCGCGTGCGCCATGGGAAACACTTCCTCACTCAATTCGGAAGGGCGTCCGCGTACCCGTGTCGACTCCCATCACACGTGGGTCGATCAAGTCGGCGCCAGCCGTGTCGCGCTCAGCCGCGCCCAAAGGTGACTTGCCCGGGGGAGGGGGATGGGCGATTCGGATGGCTCCCGCGTGCTGCCGAAGGCCAGGGCTCGCGTTCGTCGTACCAGGCCGGGTGGCAGCGCCTCACCTTCCGTATGATCTCCAGGGCCGCCAGGTCGCCGAGATCCACAAGCACAGGCGTTGGCCGCCGTGGGTGAGGCGGTCGCCGCGCAACCACCGCACGTGTTCCCACGACACACCTTGCGAGCCATGCAGCCAGAGGGCTACGTCACGCCCCGCGGCTTCTTCTCCCGGACCTGGGCGATGCACGTCGCGGGCCAGGACCCGGGCGTTTCGGGGGGCCGTATAGCACTGCGCGACGTGATCCGTTGCCCGGCCCGGAGGCTGTGAGTACTCAAGTGGGGGCTGGCGTGGGCCGTGGTGACGGTGTGCAGTCACTGTGCGCCGGGCCGGGCGTCTGCCATCGATTCGTAGGCGTCAGGGCGTGGGGGCGTTTGCGATTCGTAGGCTGGAGGCTTGGTCGGGCCTCACCGACGGTTTCGGCAAGCTGATGTTGCTGTGTCTGGGGCAGCCGCGGCCTTCGGTGGGGAGCCGGCCGCGGCTGATCCGTGCGGCTGATCCATGGGGCCGGCAGGAGCCGTGATGTCGGCAGCGCCCCGCTTCCTGGTGTCAGTCGAGGATCTGGAGCTCCACGCGAGGGACCAAGACCTGGGACTGCCGGGCTGCTCGGCCGGCTCCGCCGCCGATTGCTCTAGGTTCCAGTCATCAAAGCCAGCCGCTGAGTTGATGCGACGCCCGCCGTCACCAGGCCGGACCGCAGCCCTCGCCGATCCGCTCCGGCTATGCCAGTTCTCGGCGGTGACCTCGCATCATGGCGGCGAAGCGTGCGTGTGCGACATCTGCGAGGTGGGCGTCTCGCAGCCGGCCGTCTCCCGCCGTCTGAAGAAGTCCAAGGAGGCCGGGCTGCTCACCTGCGAGCGGCGCGGCACGTGGGTCTGTTACCGGGTCGAGCACTCGGTCATGGCCGCCCCGGGCGCATGCTCGCGACGTGGGACTGAGCCAGCGGGGCGGGTGCGCCACCGGGAGACGAACCACCGCGTTCGCCGAAAGGCGCCGGTAGGGGGCAGCAGACTGGTTCGGGGGGTTCCCGGCCGGGGCCGATTTGAGAGTGGGCGTGAAGGGCGGTCGCCTCGCGGCGGGGGCTCCATAAGGCTTCAGCCGAACGATCGTCCTCATGGGCAAAAGGTGAGGCCCGGGGACACAGTTCCCTTCACGCCCACACACGGATCAACGGTGAAGCACCCTCGAATGTTCCCTGGGAGCGGCTCATACCGGGACTCTCCGGGCGCTCCTGTGAGCGGGGCCCGGTGACGGCGCCTGTCGCGCGGTTCCCGGCGCGATCAGGTAATCAGGAACGGTGAACAAGGACGCGAGTGACCCCTTCGTGCATGTCCGGGGCGCCAGTGAGAACAACCTGCGGAACATTGATGTCGACGTTCCGCGGGAGGCGATGGTCGCCTTCACCGGCGTCTCCGGTTCGGGTAAGTCCTCACTCGCGTTCGGCACGCTCTACGCGGAGGCCCAGCGGCGCTACTTCGAGTCCGTGGCACCGTACGCCCGAAGACTGTTGCAACAGGTCGGTGCGCCGCATGTGCAGGAGATCACCGGGCTGCCGCCGGCCGTGGCCCTGCAGCAGCGACGCGGGTCGCCCAGCTCGCGCTCGACGGTCGGCACCATCACCACGCTGTCCAATCTGCTGCGCATGCTGTACTCCCGCGCCGGCACCTATCCGCCCGGGGCCACGCGGCTGGAAGCCGAGTCGTTCTCACCCAACACCGCGGCCGGCGCCTGCCCGAACTGCCACGGACTGGGCGTCGTACACGACGTCGCCGAGGACCTGCTCGTCCCGGACCCCTCGCTGAGCATCCGCGAGGGGGCGATCGCCGCCTGGCCGGGTGCCTGGCAGGGCGCCAACCTGCGCAGTGTCGTGAACGGCCTGGGGATCGACATCGACCGACCGTGGCGCAGGCTCAGAAAGAAGGACCGGGACTGGCTGCTGTACACGGACGAGCAGCCCTCCGTGTACATCGAGCCGGAGGAGGACCGCATCGACTACGGCTACCAGGGCAAGTTCTGGAGCGCCCGCAAGCACGTCATGCACGTCCTCGCCGACTCCAAGAGCGAGAAGATGCGCGAACGGGCGCTGCGGTTCGTCCGGAGTGTGCCCTGCCCCGAGTGTCACGGCAGCGGACTGCGGCCCGAGGCGCTCGCCGTGACCTTCGCCGGACGTTCCATCGCCGAGATCAACGCGATGCCGCTCACCGAGGTCGTGGCGCTGCTGCGGCCCGTCGCCGGGCGGTCAGAGGCCGACGCCACCACGTCGACCGCCCGATCCGGGGAGACGACCGAGGTCGCGGTCCGCATCTGCGGCGATCTGGTCGCGCGGATGGAGGTACTGCTCGACCTGGGCCTGGGGTATCTCAGCCTCGGGCGCCGCTCGACGACCCTGTCGCCCGGCGAGGCGCAGCGCCTGCGGATCGCCACCCAGCTGCGCTCGGGGCTGTTCGGCGTCGTCTACGTCCTCGACGAACCCTCCGCCGGCCTGCACCCGGCTGACGCGGAACCGCTCCTTGACGTGCTGGACCGCCTCAAGGCGGCCGGCAACTCGCTGTTCGTCGTGGAGCACGACATGGACGTCGTACGGCGGGCGGACTGGGTGGTCGACATCGGCCCCGGCGCGGGCGAGGGCGGCGGACGCGTGCTGTACAGCGGCCCGGTCGCCGGTCTTGAGCGGGTGGGGGAGTCGGCCACGAGCCAGTACCTGTTCGGGCGCGCCCAGCCGCTCGATCACCGCCCGCGCACACCGCACGGCTGGCTGCACCTGAGTGGCGTGTCCCGCCACAATCTGCGCGACGTGTCCGTCGACGTACCGATGTGCGTGATGACGGCGGTGACGGGCGTGTCCGGTTCCGGAAAGTCGACGCTGGTGACGCAGGTGCTCGCCGAGGTCGTCCGCGGCCACCTCGGACTCGTACCCGAGGAGCCCGACGAGGCGCAGCTGGAGGTCGACGTCCAGGACGCGTCGGGACTCGAGTCGTTCGACCGGCTGGTCCTGGTCGACCAACGGCCCATCGGCCGAACTCCCCGGTCCAACCTGGCCACGTACACGGGGATGTTCGACGCGGTGCGCAAGCTGTACGCGGCGACGGACGAGGCCAGGGCGCGCGGCTACTCGGCCGGGCGGTTCTCCTTCAACGTGCCCGAAGGGCGGTGCGAGACCTGCCAGGGCGAAGGATTCGTCGCGGTGGAACTGCTGTTCCTGCCCGGCACCTACGCGCCGTGCCCGACCTGCCACGGCGCCCGGTACAACGCCGAGACGCTGGAAGTCACCTACCGCGGCAAGAACATCGCGGACGTGCTGGCGCTGTCCGTCGACGCCGCCGCCACGTTCCTGTCCGCCGTCCCGGCCGCCTCCCGCAGCCTGGAGACGTTGCGCGAGGTGGGACTGGGCTACCTGCGGCTGGGCCAGCCCGCGACGGAACTCAGCGGTGGTGAGGCGCAACGCATCAAACTGGCCACCGAGCTGCAGCGAGCCCGCCGCGGGCACGCGCTCTACCTGCTCGACGAGCCGACGGCGGGGCTGCACCCCTCGGACATCGCGCTGCTGCTGCGACAGCTGCACCGGCTCGTCGACGCCGGCAACACGGTCGTCCTCGTCGAGCACGACCTGGACACGATCGCCACCGCCGACTGGGTCATCGACCTCGGGCCGGGCGGCGGCGACGCGGGCGGGCGGGTGGTCGCGGCGGGCCCGCCGACCAAGGTGGCCAGAGCCCGCCGCAGCGCCACCGCGCCCTATCTCGCCGCCCGGCTCGCGCGCTCCTGACGACGGCGCGGCGGGCTGAGCACCGGTCAACCGGGTTCGGGGAGCAGGATCGCGCGCGTCGCCATGCTGCGTTCCGGTTTGTGGTGGTTATCGCTCATGGCTTTGTCCACGAGAACGGGCTCTGGCTCGACTTCTGTGGTGAGAGCACGCTGAGTAATGAGGTGGGGAGGGACAGGCCCGGCTGGCTGATACCCCAGCCGTAGATCGTTGTGTGTCCTGGTCTTGGGGCTCTCTGCCGATGGCGGAAACTCGGGTGGCCCCGGCGCACGATCTGGGTACAGTCGGGCGGTGCCCGAGCTGAAGCGGCTGCATGCCGGCCACGCCCCGGCGGTCCTGGCCTTCGAGCTGGCGAACCGCAGCTACTTCGCTGTCTCGATCTCAGATCGCGGCGACGACTTCTTCGACCAGTTCGCCGACCGGTACAACGCCGCGCTGGCCGAGCTGGAGGCCGGCATCTGCGCCTTCTATGTGCTCGTCGCGGAGGACGGCTCGGTACTCGGCAGGTTCAACCTGTACGACTTGGAGGACGGCACTGCCAGACTCGGCTACCGGGTCGCGGAGCAGGTCGCCGGCCGCGGAGTGGCGACCGCGAACGTCCGGGAGCTGTGCCGGATGGCGGCAGCGATGCACGGCCTGCGCACACTGCGGGCGGCCACCTCCCACGACAACGCCGCGTCCCAGAAAGTCTTGGCCAAGGCCGGGTTCGTCCCGGTTGGCCCTGCCACCCCGGCCGATCTCGGCGGCAAGTCAGGCACTTGGTACCAGCGCGACCTCCAGCCATAGACCGTGATCTTGCTCGTCGGTTGGCTGCGGGAAGGCTGCGGGCACCGCTGATCATCGGGGTGTGGAGACTGAGGATCTTGCGGTGGCCGCAGGTCACCGCGTAGACCCTGCTCGCCGGCAGGAAGCCAGCTGGTCGCAGGTCGCCGTCGAACGATCCTCTTCCGTCGGCTGCGGTCCTGACCCTGCCGAGCCGGCCTCAGGTCAGAGCACGGCCACACTTGCGGGACAGCGTTTCGCCAGAAGCGCGAGGGGGAGACAGCGGCGTCGACGAGAGTACCGACCGCTGGGGGCTCGCGGGTGGAGCTGTCACTGGTGGCTGCGATGATCGCCTCGGCCGGCGTGAGCACGCTGGCATCGCGACTCTGGGGTGGTTTCGAATGCATACGTGGCAGGAGCTTTCCGCGCTGGTGGAGGAGCGGCTGAAGGCGGCGTCGTCCGGCGAGCGTGGTGTGTTCGCCGCCGGTGTCGCGGAGCGCCTGATGAGTTGGCACCAAGCACTGCCCGAGGACGAGCAGGCGCCGTTTACCGTGAGTCTGCGGCCGCTGCTGAATTCCGTGTGGGAGGGAGTCCTCGGCGACTCGACGGCCTTCTCGGCTGTTAAGCGCGGTGTCGGCGAGTACATGCTCAGCGAGTACTGCCACAACGACGGCCAGGACGGGCCGGATGACGCGGACGAGTCAGCTGCAGCGGCGACGTTGTACGCCGCACATGCCTACCTGTTCGGCTGCCAGGAATTTGCCGCTTGGACCAGCAACCGGGCGGTTGAGGCGATCGACCAGCACCTTGAGTACCTGGCCGACCAGGTAGAAGACGACGAACTCTCCGTCGACACGGGCGAGGCACTCGCCTGCGAGCTCCAGCGGCAACTACGGGATTTGGACCTCATCGCACGCTACTCAAAGGATCTTCGCCGGGCCGGCTCGGGACTGCCCATCGACACGTCCATACGGCTGCGAGTCGAGCTACGCGCTCCTCTGTCCAGCCGGGAGTGATCTTCCCAGAGCATTCGTGCGTGCCATGCGGTTCGGGGGGTGGGTGCGGGCGAAGCGCTGGCAGTTCTCCTACGGGGGTTGACGGCGTGGCATCTGCTGCGGTCTGTCGCGCGTATCAGGCCCGGTGAGAGCGTGGTGGTCCATGCCGCCGCGGGCGGGACGGGCAGTCTCGTCGTCCGACTGGCCCAGGAGTCCGGGGCAGGACGGATCATCGCCACGGCGTCTCCGACGAGAAGCGTGCCTTTGCTCTCGAGCTCGGCGCGGACGCGGGGATCGACGGCGACGCGGAAGGCTATCGAGAGCGGGTTTTTGCCGCCGATCACGGACACCCGGTCGGCATCGTCCTGGACGCCATCGGCGGCGCCGTCCTCGACGCCGCCCTGACCACTCGGGCACCTCGGCCGACTGGTGACCTACGGCGCCTCGTCCCGGCAGGCAGCCTCCGTGATTGCGCCGAGCCGACTGGCGGTGGACAGCATCACCGTCGCCGGCTTCTGGGTCATCCCGCTCATCGCCAGGAACGGCGCCGGCGGTGCGGAGCTGGCGGAGCTGCTCGACCTCACGGCGCGGCGTCGCCTGCGGCCCCAGGTCGGCGCGGAGTACGACCTGGCGCGGGCCCGCGACGCGCACGAGGACCTGCTCGGCCGCCGTACGAAGGGCAAGCTGGTCCTCCGCCCTTGACGACGAACGCCTGTCTTGCCACCGGGCGGGCCCCACTGTCGGCCCGTGCCGTCACCCGCTGGCTTCTCACCCACCCCGATGCCTTGCAGCACTACTGATTCCCAATGGAGTTGTCGACCAGTGTCGGTTCAGGCTGTGGGGGTTTCAGAGGAGGGCGATGGCGGGCGCCGGTGCGGTGGTCTCGAAGGTGCGACCGTCGCGTATCAGGGCCCGCAGGACGTTCAGACGACGTGGAGCGAGGGCAATGATCGCCTCTGTTTGTGGCATTTTCCCTCGTCTCTCCTGCGTTCGTAGAAGGCTTGGGGGACGGGGCAGGAGCGGGCGGTGACCATGGCAGACATGTAGAAGACCCGCACAAGGCGGCCGCAGTAGTGCCGTGGCCGGCGTAGTTGCCGCGGACGCGTCCGGAGTCCTTGGGGACGGGGGCCGGCCCGGCGACGCCGGCGAGGCGGTCGCAACTGCCGAAGACGTTCATGTCGCCGCGCGTCTCCAGCGGTCGGATCGGACGTCAGCGCACATCCAACCGCCACGACCACCAGCCCGGCGAACATCCTGGTCAGAGCTGCTGAGGAGCTGCGCGTTTGACACGCCTCGGACGGGTGGCAGGGTGGTTGGAGAGCGACCGATTGGGAGGCTCGGCATGGCATCCGTTACGGCATGGCGATCCACAGCGCGGCAACTGCCGCTCAGGCTCACCGTTGGCACGTTCTTCCTCAACGCCGGGCTGTCGAAACGCGGCGCGGACCAGGCCACCGCTGAAGGGCTGCATCAGTTCGCCACCACCACCTACCCGTTCCTGGGAAAGCTCGACGCCCAGCAGTTCGCCCGGCTGCTCTCCACTGGGGAGATCGCCATTTCCGCCGCGTTGCTCCTGCCGGTGGTCCCTGTCGCTGTCGCCGGGGCTGCGCTGACCGCATTCTCCGCCGGCACGCTCGGTCTGTACCTGCGCACGCCGGGCATGCGCCGAGAAGGCAGCCTTCGCCCCACGGAGCAGGGAACCCCGCTGGCCAAGGACGTCTGGATGCTGGGCATCGGCATCTCCCTCGTCATCGAGGGCGTGACCAAGCACCGGTGACCTGCGTCCACTGCTCGGCAATGCGCGCTCCGGTGACTTGACACGTCGTCCCGGCCTCAGGGAATCCGTGGCCCCGCGTCACGCAGCGCGCGTGCCCACCACAGCCCGTGGTCCTCTGTCGTCGTCCTATGCTGACCGAAGCGGGCAGTAGGCCAGGGAGCTTCCATGACCATGACCAGATGGTTCTTCGAGCCCAGCCATACGGGCGCGGAGTTCCGTGCCAGGCACATGATGGTCACTTATGTACGCGGGCAGTTCAAGAACATGCACGGCTTGCTGGAGGTCGATCCCGACGAGCCGGAGAAGGCCCGCGTCGAGGCGACGATCGACGCGACACAGGTGTACACCGGTCAGCCCCAGCGCGACGCCCACCTGCGCAGTGCCGATTTCTTCGATGTCGAGCACCACCCGACGTGGACGTTCGGCGGGTCGCGCGTTCATCAGCTGAGCGCAACGGAGTTCGAGATCACCGGAGACCTCACAGTACGCGGCGTAACACGTCCCGTGACGTTCGAGGTCACATACCTGGGACAGTGGGATACCCCCTGGTGGGAGGAAGGTCGGGACCTCGGCCCCAGACGCCGCGCTGGTTTCACCGCCACGACACGCATCAACCGCCATGACTTCGGGGTGAGTTGGAACGACGTGGTCAAACGGGGCGGAGTGGTCGTCAGCGCCATGGTCGATGTCGTGGTCGACGTCGAGGCTGTCCTGGAGGCGGACGAAGCAGACGCCTGAACAGCCCCGGGTGGGGTAGAGATCACTCCGCCCTGCCCCTTGGCTGGCCGCTGGCCACCGTCTCTTCTCGGGCCGGTAGGCGGCGGCCCGTGTCCTCCAAGAGAACCCTCGCGCCGGACTACCAGCGGATCTTGTCGGTGCTGGAGCTGAAGCGGCCCGGGAGGGCATGCGCTGCCAGCAACTGGCTGCCGGGCTGGGACTGCAGGCCGTCGCGGCGAAGACTGGGCCGCCGCAGGCGGGTGATCGAACGCCCGGCCCTTCTGCCGTTTGCCGCACCGCTGTTGCTCGATCTCGGGGGCAGCTCACGGGTGGCGCCATGCAGTGCCTGATCGGCTGGCTTCCCAAGGTCCACCGGGTCCGCTGATGGCAGATCCCAGACCGCACGGGCCTCCCCTCGGCGGCCTGGGCTTCGGGAAGAAGAGAAGCAAGGAAGTGTCATCTGCTGACCACCAGCTGACCGCCACTCGCCGAGTGCTTTGTCGGATCCCAGGAAAGGATTGGGAGACGTCACCGCTCGCGGCCGCGGGCCACCGCCGTGCTCTGCTCACGGATCGGGCGTGGTGTCGCGGGCCGCGTAGGCGGCCGGGGTGAGGCCGGTGCGGTCGCGGAAGAAGCGGCCGAAGTTCGCGGGATCGCTGAAGCCGAGGTGGACGGCCACCGTCCGGGCGTCCCACCGGGCACCTCCCAGCAGGCGCCGGGCTTCCAGGAGGCGCCGCTCGTCGATGAGCTCGCGCACCCCCTTACCGGTGGCGTCCCGGGCGGCGCGGCTGAGGGTGCGGACCGAGCAGCCGAGCAACTCGGCGTAGTCCGCGGCTTGGTGAAGCTCACGGAAACGCAGCTCCAAGGCGTCCAGGAAGCCGCCATACCTGTCGGCGCGGCCTATGCCGGCCGTGGCCGTGCCGACAGGGACGATGCCCGGGGAGTTGGCCAGGCGCAGCAGCAGCGATTCGAGCAGGCTGCGCCGCAGGGCATGGTGGATGTCGAGGGGGCGGCGCCCGAGTGCGCGGTGTTCGTCCAGGAGCTGGAGTGCCGTCTGCTGGAGCCAGGCGGTGTCGTCGGGGTGCGGGCTCAGCACGGCGGGGGCCTCGTGCGCGGTGAGCGGGGCCAGGAGACGGGCGAGGTCGGGCCGCAGCACGTCGGGTTCGAACAGGATGAACGGGCCGCGGGCCGCGCCGGGCGGATGCCAGCACTGCGCATGCCCGGGACGCACCCACAGCCATTGGCCGGGGGCGACGGTCCGCGTGGCGTAGTCGACGTCATGCCGCAACTCGCCCTCGGTGACCGCGATGAGGTAGTGGAAGGTGGCACGGCCCGGACGGGGCGGGTTCCACGGCCAGTCGTCGTGCTGGGCGAAGAACTCCTCGACGGTACTCACCTCAAGGCCGTAGGGAGTACCGACCGGGGGCTGGAAACCGTACAGCGGAACCGCAGCTGGTCCGGCCTGCCTGCTCGGCCCGGAGTGTCGCTTGTCGACCATCACGTGTCCGCAGCCTACCGCCATTCCAGTCGACTTCGACGGAAGGATGGCACGAGCCACCGCGCCGTGCGGCGCGCCCTCCGCGCCCTCGATGCCGCAGTCCGTCACCGCCCAGGGAGGCCCACCGCCCATGAACGGATCGACCCTGCAGAAGACCGCCGCCGACTGTGCGGAGGAACTTCCCGGAGCCCAGCTGGAGCACCCCTTCGGTCCCGACTGGGAGGTCTTCAAGGTGCGCGGCAAGGTGTTCATGCTGATGACCGAGGTTCCCGGGCGTCCTGTCGTGATCCTCAAGGCGGACCCCGGCGAGGCCCACGCTCTGCGGCAGCAGTACAGCCACATCACCCCCGGCTACCACATGAACAAGAAGCACTGGATCACCCTGGAGAGCGGGGAAGGCGTCGACAAGAAGCTGGTCGAGGAACTCGTCACCGACTCCTACCGGCTCGTCGTCGCTCACCTGCCCAGGGCTGAGCGGCCCGTCGACCCGCACAGCTACGGCACCGGCGCACGGGCGGCCCGGTGAACGCGGCCGGTGACCGGCTCCAGGACACCGCCCGCCAGGCGGCCCTGGCCCTCCCCGACGTCAGCCACGGCTATCCCTTCACGCCGGGACTCGACGTGTACAAGGTCGCGGGCAAGGTGTTCCTGATCGTCACCGACGACCCGGACGAACAGATCATCACGGTCAAGTGCGAACCCGAACACGCCCGCGCTCAAGTACACGGCTACGCCTCGATCACACCGGGCCGCTATCTCGACAAACGCCACTGGATCTCGCTGGGGCCGGGACCCGGCATCACCGAGCGGATGGTCACCGACGTGGTCGAGGACTCCTACGAGCTGGTCGCCGAGCGGCTACCGCGACGCGACCGCCCCAGTGCCCGATGAGCACCGCGAGCACCCCGCGCGGCCGCCAGTGCGGACTACTCGCCGCGCCCACCACGGGGGCCTCCGTCCTGGCCGTACCACTGGGCGGATACCCCCGCCTGTTCGGAGTGCCGGCACTGATTGCCGGCCTCGCCGCCCTGGGCACCTTCGGGACCAGACCACGCCCATCACCTGTGAAGCCGTAACGACGACCAGTCAGATGACCGGACAAGCTGAAGGAGATGGGGCGGGAGCGTGGGCAAGCGGCGAGGGGAGCGGGGCGTCCTTGCGTTCTCAGGGCCGCGGGGCCGCGCGATGCCGGGCAGGCGATGCTGCCCGGACCCGTAGAGGCGGGTGTGCCGTGCCGTCATGGTGGCGCGTTGGCTGGTGAGGGAGCTGGGGGCGTCCGTCACTCGGTTGGCCTGACGGCCGTGAGTGTCTGAAAATTGGGTGGCATGATCTGCGTTGTTCCGGGCAGGCGGCGTTGGTGTCGTGTGTGCCTGCTGAGCTTGCTTCGCAGGTGAGTTCTGCCCTGGTGCAGGCCGGCTTTCACGTGCTGGGCGACGCGGACAGTGCTGGCCTGGGGTTGCGTGTGGTAGAAGTGCCGGCCGGTGTTGTTGTCCAGTGGACAGTCTCGGACGGGTTCACCGCGCTGGCCCGCGAGCAGGCCATCCGTGCTCCGGGCGGCGACAGTATGGGGGCGATGGTCCAGGCGGCGGTGTCAGGGCTGCTGGTCCAGTTGGGGCACACCGTCGCACAAACCCCCGACGGCGTTGACCTGATCGTCCTCGCCGACGAGGCCACTGCGCCAAACAGCGGTCACACGTAGGCGTTCAACTGCCGCAATTTGCGCGGATGCTCGCCGGCCGCGCCGCCCCGCCGTCTCCTGCAAGGCGGCCGTCCTGGGCGGGTTGTTGGCTGGATGGTGAGAGACAGGTATGAGTGCCGGCACCGGGGCGACTCGGCGGGCAGGGGTTGGGCAGTCAGCCTCTCGGGCTCTTCGCTGGCCGTGGCCGGTCAAGAGCCCTTCCCCATGCCGCATGTGATCTTTGCGGCGCGCTGAGGGTGACTTGCCGCTCGCGGGCCAGGGCAGGTGTACGTGAAACCCCCTGTGTGGAGATTGGTGATGACGACTTCCCGCGAGCAGCAGACCGTGCCTGACACGACACGCGACCC
This sequence comes from Streptomyces sp. NBC_00289, assembly GCF_041435115.1. NCBI lineage: Bacteria > Bacillati > Actinomycetota > Actinomycetes > Kitasatosporales > Streptomycetaceae > Streptomyces > Streptomyces sp. NBC_00289. Next base: position 9,772,212 of record NZ_CP108046.1, read on the forward strand.
TCTCCTGACCGGCCTTCGGCAGGAGAATGCTCAGCTGCGGCAGGCGGTCGACTCCCACGCGATGGTCGACCAGGCGATCGGTGTCCTCATCGCGGTCCATCGGCTCCCGCCGGCGGCCGGGTTCGAGGTCTTGCGGGAGGTTTCTCAGCACACGAACGTCAAACTCCACACGGTCGCCGAGACGGTGATCGACTGGGCATTGGGCCAGCCGATGCCGGACCCGGTGGGCCAGGAGCTGAACGCGGCGGTGCGGCGGCGTACTCCTGACCCTGAAGCCACCGAGGCCACGGAGCAGGTCGAGTAGGGCTGTCAGGCTTTGAGGGCCTGCTCGACGGTGGGGTGGCAGTCGATGACCTCGTCGATGCCGACCATGTGCAGCAGCCGCACGACGGAGTCCTGGGCGCCGGCGATGCGCACCCACCCCTGGGCCGCGCTCACGCGCCGGTGGGCGGTGACGAAGACGTTGATCCCGCTGGAGTCCATGAAGGTCACACCGCTGAGATCCGCCACGATCCGGGGCGGCGGCGGGCCGTCCTGGGACAGCAGCGCCCGGCTGAGGACGTCCATGACGGCGTGGTCGATCTCGCCGTGCACGCTCACGACCAGGACGCCGTCGACCACCGCGGACCGGACGGAAAACCGGCCCGGCCGGTCTTCCCCTGGGATGTCGGTCACCGTCTCCTCAATTGCCCCTCGACGTGCCCGCTCTGGGCGTACGCGATGATTCTGCCCCACCGCCACGGCGCGATGCACCCAGGTGGCCGTGCTGGACGACACCCGTATGGCATGCAGGAGACTGTCGCGGGTACTGACGCGCGTTGACGGGGGAGAGAGGCGAAAAGGTGGGATCTCGTGCCGAGGGTGAGGGCTGTGCCGAACCGGATGCGTACCTGATGCGCGCCGGCTACGCCCTGGAGGGAGACGGCGGCTGCATCGCCGATGCCCGCCGCCACGCCGTCGCCTTCCTCGACCAGGTCCACACCGATCATCACCTGCACATCCCCGCCCGCACCCGGGACCTCACGCAGTTGGTGGTCAGCGAGCTGGTCACCAACGCCCGCAAGTACGCCCCCGGCCCGGTCCTGATGGAACTGCGTATCACGGCCCGGGCCGTGGACGTGGTCGTATGGGACTCCGATCCCACCGTCCCCGTGCCCCGGGCCGCTGATCCCGGCAGGATCGGCCAACACGGCCTGGAGATCGTCAAGGCCGCCGCCAAGGACCTGTTCATCGAGCAGGAGCCGGTCGGCAAACGCGTCACGGCCCGCCTTGCTCTGTCCGACCCGGCCAGTAGCGACACCGCGGCCCGCCCCCTGGCGTAGGGGCAGGCTGAGTGGGCTGACGCGTGGTCACAGCGACGGGCGGGGGCCGGAGGGCGGCGGGTCGGGTGGGGTGGGGGGTTCGTCGAAGCCGGTGACCAGATCGGTGCACAGATCACAGAAGGTGAGGTTGCGGTCGCGGGAGGCGGTGCGCAGGATCCCGTGCGTGAGGGCTGGTGTTGTGCTGTTGGGCCATGACGATGCCGACCGCCTGGTTGATCACGCAGTGCCGGCGCAGGGCCTGCTGGAGATGGGCTGCAGAGGGTCGTCGACCCATCCGCCGTCGGGGTAGGCCATGAGGATCCGTTCCGCGGGCCGGTCGGCCCGCTGGCCGGGACAGTGGAAGCGGGGTCACTGAAGCCCGCAGGTTCCTCCCTCGCAGGGCCACATCCCGGCATACGGTCGACACCCAGCTCCACAAGGGGACCTGGGATAATGAGCCGTACACCCCCAGCCTCCTCCCAGGACGGCACTGCGCACAACACCGCCCCAGCTGTCTTCCGCAGCCTCTGGCCCGCTCACACCCGTAGCGGCGCGGCATGGTCACCACTGCCAGCCACAAGAGTCAGGTGTGGGAGAGGGCGAAGGAGACGAGGAAGCCGCTGACCGTGATCAGCCCGATGGCCAGGTGGGCGTCGTCGAACGCTTCGGGGATCATCGTGTCGGCGACCATGGCGAGGATCGCCCCGGCCGCCACCGCGGTCACCACGGCGATCACGGCGGGGGAGAAGGAACCGACCACCGTGTAGCCGAGGACCGCCGACACCGTACTGGCCGCTGCGATGGCCGCCCACACGCCGAACACGTACCCGCCGGTGCGGCCGGCCTGCTTCATCCCCGCCGAACTGGACAGCCCCTCGGGAACGTTGCTGATGAACACCGCAGCCACCGTCACCAGACTGACCGCACCCCCGTCGAGCAGACTGACACCGATCACCGCGGACTCCGGCACCCCGTCGAGCAGGGCGCCGAGCGCGAGCGCCGTCCCGGACCCGCCCTGCTCGGCCTCCGAGGGCTGCGCTTGCGCCTGCGCATGACCGGAGCGCTTGCGGTGGCGGGCACCCCGGCGGGCCAGCCACACGTTTCCCCCGGTGTAGGCGACGGCGCCGATGAGGGTGCCGACGGCTGCGGGAGCCAGCCCCGCCTCCTCGTAAGCCTCGCCGACCAGTTCGAAGGACACCGCCGAGATCAGCACCCCGGCCCCGAAAGCCATCACCGTCGCGATCACCTTCTGCGGCACGCGTAGCCCGTACCCCAGCGCAGCACCCAGCAGCAGCGCCGAGCCAGCCGCCAATCCCCACAGTCCAGCCTCAACCATGTCAGCCATGCCGGTCCGTCTACCCGCTGTGCATAAGGATCAACGGCCAACTCGGCGCGGCACGCGCCCTCGGGCACAGCGAAAAGCCCCAGGTCACCATGCTGGATCTCGTAGTCGAAAGGCTGGCGCGGGCGCCGCTGTTGCGTCGCGCGCGCGACGCCGGGCGGACAAGCCGCCCGACCGGGCACGCCAGGATCCGGACACCGTAACGGCTCCGGGAATCACCTTGCCCAGGCGTCCGATGTGTGAGCGACAGCGGAGTGTCTCGCTCTCGTGGCAGTGGCTGGACGGCCCCGTGTCAGTGACGTGGTCGTCTCGCGTCAGCTCCGTTGTCACTGGCGTTGTGGAGTACGCGAGGGGTTTTGCCCGGAGTGCTGAGGAACCGTGGGCTGTCATTGGGTGTGAGGGCCGGGGGAACCGGGCCCGGGGAGGGTTCCTGCCCGGCGTCTCCCGCCTGCGCGCACCGCGCCAAGCACCCGGCTCTGTCGGCATCCCCGCCGTCACCGGCGACCTGCCCGGCCGGCAACTCCTGGCCGAGATGGCTGCCCACGCGGCCGGGCGCACTCCGCCTGCGCCCGGCAGAGCATCGAACGGCCGCACGGATTCCTGGGCCGGCGGCGACTCGGCCGATGGACTCAGGACGTGCCGGCGCGCATCGCGTACCGGGGCGAGCGCAGCGTGCGGGAGCCCGGTGCGTAGGTGGACCAGGGTGACGAGCAGGACGCAGGCGGTCGGTGAAGGCCAGGTCGTGCTTCGGGCCGGGCACCGGCCTCCCGCTGCCGCTCGGCACCGCGCCGCTCGCGAAGTTCCGACTCGCGCCTGGCGAGCCACGGATCGGCCAACTCTTCGATCAAGTCGCCGAGATGTGCATGCGAGAAGCCGCGAAGGCAGAATGGGTCAAGGCCGCACGGGGCCCACATCTTGGTGACACTCGAAGAACCCGTGCGGCCAACCACGCCACGGCTGCCCGCCGCTGATCAATGGGTGTCGCTCATCGGTGGTAACTGTCCGAGCTGGGAACGTCCCTGCAGAAGAGCAAACGCAGCCGGCCAAGCACCGGATCGAGCATCAGGGCCTCAGCAGTCCGCCCACCCACCAGTCGTGCGGCTTGCCATCGTTGGCGATGCCGCGATGGCGCAGTGTCCCTTCGACGGTGAAGCCGAGTTTCTCGGCGACGGCACGCGAGCCGGTGTTCCCGGCCATGGCCCACCACTCGATGCGGTGCACGTCGAGGGTGGCCCAGCCCCAGTCACACAGGGCCCGAGCGGCCTCCACCGAGTACCCGCGTCCGCGCTGTTCCTTGACCGCCCAGTAACCGAGCTCCCAGACGCCGCGGCTGACGAGGGTCAGACAATACGAGCCAACCAGGGCGCCGGTGTCCTTGCGGAACGCGCCGAGGGTGTAGTCCCTGTCCTCGGCCCACTGGGCGGGCAGCTTCTCGCCGACGAGCTTCTCCGCGTCCGCACGCCGGTACGGCACCGGCACCGGGGTGTAGAACTGGATGTCCTCGTCCTGGCAGGCTTCGTACACCGCATCCACGTCGGCAGGTGTGAAGGCCCGCAGCACGAGACGGTCGGTCTCAAGCGTCACTGGATCCATCGCGGCAGTATGACCACCATCAACAAGCGGCGACCAGCGAATATCTCGACCGAGCGCCGCCCATCACCACACCCCCGGGCTGGTCAACGGCCCCCGCACACCTCGGATCAGCTGCCCCCGAGACGGAGCTACACCCACCATCAATCGCGGACCGAGCCGTAAGAGCCCTAAAGGCGAAGAGAGCATGTGTCGCAGAGCGGTGACATCGAAACCGGTCGAGCGAACAGGGCATCCGCCCTTGTGTGTGGGGGGAGGTGCTCACCGCACGGCGCACCGTTGTGGTAGAGGGCATCGCCGCCTTCACCTCCCTTGTGGGCGACGAGGGACGCCACCACGTCTCGGCTGACGGGCCGGTCGTGGCGCACGGGCTGCTGACAGCCTCCTTGGCGACACGGATCGGCGGCTGGTGTGCGGGCGACCGCTTCCCTGGTGTCGACAGCGACTCCCGGGACCGGTGTGACGTAGGACACTGGAACTCGTCCGCACTCGCAGGCAGTTCCAAGGCGTGACCACAGATATGCGAACCAGGGTACGAACTGGGGATCCGGACGCCTTTGCGGAACTCTTCGACGCATACGCCCGGGCGGTGTACAACCACGCTTTCCGGCTGACCGCCGACTGGTCCGCCGCCGAGGATGTCATGTCGGCGACGTTCATGGAGGCGTGGCGTCGCCGTGCGTCGGTCGAGGCCGAAGGGGGTTCGTTGCGGCCGTGGTTGCTGGGCATCGCCACCAACGTCGCCCGCTCCCAGTACCGCAGCAACCGGCGCTACCGGAACGCGGCCGAGGCGGCGGCCGCCGCGGGCGCCGCCGAGGAGCAGGTCGAGGACCACGCCGAGGAGACCGCCGGACGGCTTGACGACCGGCGTCGGATCGCCGCCACGCTCACCGCGCTCAGCCTGCTCAAACGCCCCGAACGTGAGGTCCTGACGCTGTGTCTGTGGGAGGGCATGGAGTACGCCGAGGCCGCCCGCGCCCTGGGCATCCCCGTCGGCACCGTCCGTTCCCGGCTGTCCCGCGCCCGCGGCAAGCTCCGCAAGCTCACCGACACGGAATTGCTGAGAGGGAAGAGCGCGGAACTGCTCAGAGAAGAACGGGAACTCACCATCCCGAACCGGCAGATAACAGGTGATCGCAGAAACGTGATCCGGTCCGCACAGGAAGGAAACCGATGAACGCCAGCCCCTCCCAGCCGCATCCGGCTGAGTGGACGGAGACCCAGGACCTCCTGCCCTCCGTAGCGCGGGATCTGCCGGCGGGCCGCCACCAGTTCCACAAGGAGCAGATGATGGCCCAGATCCACGAGGACCTCCGCACTACCGGCACCGACGCCCGTCCGGCCGTCGCTGCGCGGCGCCCCAACCCGTTCCTGCGCCGCGCGATCCTGCTGCCCGCCGCGGCCTTCGCCCTGGCCGGGGCGGTCGTGGCCGGCGTCGCCCTGTCCGGCGGCAACGGGGGCGACGGCAAGTCCGCCCTGGCCACCGGCCCCGCGCTGACCACCCAGGTCGGCGCCGCCGATGCCAAGGGCGCTCCCCAGTTGCTCGACCGCATCTCCCTGGCCGCCGCCGATGTCTCCGGGCCCGCGCCGCACGCCGGTCAGTTCGTCTACATCGCCTCCAAAGTGGCCAGCACCCACCCCAAGACCGTCGACGACAAGACCACCGTGGTCAGCCAGGAGCTGCACTCCCGTCAGGTCTGGAACTCCCTGGACGGCAAGGACGGCTGGCTGATCGAAGCGGGCGAGACGAGCGACAAGGGCATGACCCTGGCCAGCAAGGTCCCCTCCAGCTCGGCCTACGACGCCCTGGTCAAGCTGCCCACCGACCCCGCCGCGCTGTTCCAGCGGATCTACCGGGACTCGGACGCCGTCCGGGACCCCGAAGTGCCTCGCGACCAGGCGGCCTTCGTCGCCATCGGCGATCTGCTGACCGAGAGCTACCCGCCGGCCGAGCTCGCCGCCGCCCTCTACAAGGCCGCGGCCAAGATCCCCGGGGTGGTGGCGGTGGACGACGCGGTCGACGCCGTGGGCCGTCACGGGGTGGCGATCGCGCGGCAGAACGACGACGACGGCGAGCGCACCGAGTGGATCTTCGACAAGCAGACCCTGGAGTTCCTCGGCGAGCGCAACGTGGTGGTCAAGAAGGTGGCGGACAGTCCGTTCAAGGTCGGCACCGTCACGTTCACCAGTGCGATCACGCAGCGCGCGGTCGTCGACGCCAGCAAGCAGGTCCCGGGGCAGGCCGGCTGATGCGCACCGGTTCCTCAAGGGCGGCGCTGGCCGCCCTGCTGGTCGCGGGAGCGATGACGGGCGTCTCGGTGGCGGACACCGGCACGGGGCTCGGGTTGCGGACCGCGGACGCGGACACGGCGCCTGCCGCCGGTACGCAAATGAGTATGCGGACCGCCGGCGCGGCCACCGCCGCGGGGGCGGACGCCGAATCCCCGGCCCGACTCGTCACCCTGGTCACCGGGGACCGGGTCCGGCTGGACGCCCGGGGCCGGGTGACCGGCGTAGAGCAGGCACCGGGACGCGAGGACGTCCCGGTGTCCGTCCGACGCTTCGGCGGCGAGCAGTACGTCGTGCCGGCCGACGCCGCCGCCGGCATCGCCCAAGGCACTCTGGACAAGCGCCTGTTCGACGTCAGCGCACTGATACGCGCCGGATACGATGACGCCCGGCGTGGCACGCTCCCGCTCATCGTGTCGTACGACGGGAAGGTCGCCCGGCGCAGCCACACCCAGAGGTCGCTGGTGGCGGACGCGGACGTCACCGTACGCCGGGAACTGCCCAGTGTGGACGGCGCCGCCCTCACCGTGCCCAAGGTCGAGGCCGACGACGCCTGGCACGCCCTCACCTCCGCCGCGGGAGTCGCCCGGGTCTGGCTGGACGGCCGGTTCACGGCGCGGGCGGTGCGGCCGGAGGCGAGTGGCAACGTCACACAGATCGGCGCGCCGGACGCCTGGGCCGCCGGGTACGACGGCAAGGGCGTCAAGGTCGCCGTCCTGGACACGGGGGTCGACACCACGCACCCGGACCTCGCCTCGGTGGTCACGGAGTCGAAGGACTTCAGCGGCACCGGCGATACGGACGACCGTAAGGGCCACGGCACGCATGTTGCGGCGACCGTGGCCGGCTCGGGGGCCAGGTCCGGCGGCCTGTACAGGGGCGTGGCGCCCGGCGCCCAGATCCTCAACGCCAAGGTGCTCGACGACAGCGGTGAGGGCACCGACTCCGCCGTCATCGCCGGCCTGGAGTGGGCCGCCTCGCGGGGCGCGAAGGTGGCCAACCTCAGCCTCGGCCAGGCCGACACCCCGGGCAACGACCCGGTCGAGGCGGCCGTGAACGCTCTCTCCAAGACCACCGGCATGCTCACCGTCGCCGCGGCGGGCAACGACGGTCCCGGGCCCGGCACCCTCAGCTCCCCGGGCACGGCGGAGTCCGCGCTCGCGGTGGGCGCGGTCGACGGCGACGACCGTATCGCCGACTTCTCCAGCACCGGCCCGACCGCCGACAGCGCGCTGAAGCCGGACCTCACCGCGCCGGGCGTGGACATCGTCTCGGCGAAGGCGGCTCACGGCGTGCTGGGCGACCCGGCGGCGGACGGCTATGTCTCCATGTCCGGTACGTCGATGGCGACGCCGCATGTCGCGGGGGCCGCCGCGATCCTGGCACAGCGGCACCCCGACTGGACGGGAGAGCGGATCAAGCAGGCACTTACCGCCTCCGCCGCCCCGACGGCCGGCCTGTCCGGCTACCAGCAGGGGACCGGCCGGGTCGCCGTGGCGCGGGCGCTCGCCCAGACCGTGGTGAGCGAGCAGACCTCGGTGTCCTTCGGCGAGCAGCTGTGGCCCCACTCCGACGACCAGCCGCTCACCCGGCGCGTCACCTACCGCAACGACGGCGACCGTACGGTCACCCTGGACCTCGCCGCCACCGCGACCGGCCCGTCCGGACAGACCGCGTCCGAGGGCATGTTCAGGCTCAGTACCTCGCAGCTCACCGTCCCGGCGGGCGGCACCGCGAGCGTCGACCTCACCGCGGACACCCGCACCGAGGCGGCGGACGGCGCGTACTCGGGCACGGTGGTCGCCACCGGGCAGGGCGCCGACACGACCGTACGGACAGCTTTCGGCGTCATACGCGAGGCCGAGGCACACGATCTGACCCTGAAGTTCCTCAACCGCGGCGGGAAGCCCGTCAGCTCGCCGCTGACCGAGATCTTCGGCCACTCGGGCGACTACTGGACCACGGCCCTGGACGACTCGCAGCAGATCGCCAAGGGCGTCTACACGTTGCGCGTCCCACGCGGTGACTACGTCGTCGACACGGTGATGCCCGGGGCCGAGGGCCGAAACGGAGCCGAGAACACTTCGGCACTCGTCCGGCCGAACCTCTCGATCACCAAGGACACGACGGTCACGTTCGACGCCCGCAAGGCCGAGCCGGTCGAGATCGGTCCGCGTTCAGGCGGCGGGAAGATGGTGACCGGCTTCCTCAACTTCGGTGTGGGCGCCGGAATCAACGCACACAACTCGACCCTGTTCTGGGGTTCGTTCACGAATCTGCGCACCGCGACGCTGGGGCCGGCCGCCGCGCCGGGGAAGCTCAGCGGCCTGTGGCAGAAGGGCAGCACCACCTACAACCTCCTCTACAACCTGCCCGACCGCTTCCCCACCGGCTATCGGCACAGGGCGCGGATGAGTGAACTCGCCCTGCTGGAGCGGCACTTCGGCTCCTCCGCCACACACCGCAAGGGCATCGTCAACGCCATGTGGCACGGACCGACCCTGTCGCTGGGCACGGTGAGCGACCCGTTCCCGCTCCCGGCGACGGCGAAGACGTACGTCACCACGCCGAAGGGCTTTGGCTGGACGGCCGGCCTCGGCCAGCAGAGCGCCTCCGGGGACGAGTCCGACGTGTTCTACGACGAGGAGCGCCCGGTGTCCTACCGGGCGGGCCGGACGTACGAGTCGACGTACAACGTAGGCGTCTTCAGCCCTCTCGTCGGCGGAGGGCACGGCGCGCGGCGCAGCGGCGACACGCTCGACCTGTGCCTCCCCGACCTGGCTGACGGCGCCGGCCACCCGGCGTTTTCCGTGGCCGCACGGCACACGACGGTCACGGCGGGCGCCAGCACCCTCCTCGACAACGACGGCGACCTCTGCCAGAGCGTCGACGACCTCCCGACCGGTCCGACCCGGTACACGATCCGCACGGACCTGACCCGCCCGGCCACGGTGGCCGGCACCACCAGCCGCCTGACCGCGGCCTGGACTCTCACCTCGAAGCACACCTCACAACATCCGAACACCTCCACCCCCCTTCCCCTCTCCACCGTCCGCTTCCATCCCACCCGCACCGCCACCGGCACGGCCGCCTCCGGCCGCCGCACCACGGTCCCGCTCTCCATCGAGGGCCCGGCCGCGAAGCACCTGAAGTCCCTGGTGGTGAAGGTCTCCTACGACGCCGGAGCAACCTGGTCCGCCGCCCGCGTGACCACCGACCACGGAAAGAAGACCCTTGCCTTGACCCACCCGGCCGAAGCCCACTCGGTCTCCTTCAAGACGACCCTGACCGACACCGAGGGCAACACCTACTCCGCGACGATCCTGAGGGCGTACCTCCTCTCCTGACCCGCACGACGCAACCCTCGAAGCGCTCGTCAGCTCTCGCCCACACTCGGGGGTACAGCTGACGAGCGCTTCGGGCGTTCACGCCTCGCCGCGATCTACGACCCACTCGCACTCGTCATCGACGGGATCGTCACCAGACAACCGGGCCGGTCTGGTCGAAGAAACCGCTGGTCGAGCGCTCGTCGCTGTTCGTAGCGGCGTATGGCTCGGCTGGTGGCCCGGTCCGGAGCGTGAGGCGAGCCGGACGGTGCAGGGATGGTTCGGCTCACCCGCCCACCCCGGCAGCAGCGCGGGGTCGGACACGGGGCGACGAGCATCGGTTTTGGCAGTGTCCGCGTCACAGCCCATGCCTTCCACCCAGCCCGCCCGTCGGCAACCGAGTGCGTGTACGCACCCGGCTACCGGCCCGACCATGGCAGGTCAGCGCACTACAACACCTCGCCGGGGGGCTGTGTGCTGGACTCCTGGCGCACGTGCCGGGTGGCAGCGCGGCCGGACACTGGCTGCCACGGATCTGGTGGCGTACGGTCTGACGTCGCGGTCGCCCCACCGTCCGCAACGGATCTCAACCGACCCGGCGGTGGCGCCGGTACGGCCGAGAGATCTGGACCAATCGGGAATCAGGCGGCGACGAGCTCCTGCTCACGGTCCGGCGTTGTGACCTTGGGCTTCTTGTTCGGCAGTGAGAGCCGGAAGACCTTGTGCCAGGCGGAGAACACCTGCTTGGGCAGCGGGCCGGTGACGTACTCCAGCTCGTACTTCTCGAACAGCGCGCGCACCTTCACCGCGACCTCGGCGTACCGGTTGCTCGGCAGGTCCGGGAACAGGTGGTGCTCGATCTGGTGCGACAGGTTGCCGGTCATGAAGTGCATGGCCTTGCTGCCGCTGATGTTCGCCGAGCCCATCATCTGGCGCAGGTACCACTGGCCGCGCGTCTCGCCCCTGATCGACCGGCGCTCGAAGACCTGTACGCCCTCGGGGAAGTGCCCACACATGATCACCGAGTGGGTCCAGACGTTGCGGACCAGGTTCGCGGTGAACGTGGCGGCGAGCGTGGTGAGAAACGACGGGCCCGACAGCAGCGGGTGGATCACGTAGTCCTTGAGCACCTGCTTGCGGATCTTGCGGCCCACGGCCTTGGCCCGCGCGCGGAACTCCGGGTTCTTGCGGCGGCGCTTGCTCAGGTTCTTGCCGAGTTCCAGGTCGTAGGCTGCGATGCCGTACTCGAAGAAGCAGGCGTTGATGAAGTTCCACAGCGGCTGGCCGAGGTGGAACGGGTGCCACCGCTGGTCCTCGTCGACGCGCATGATGCCGTAGCCGAGGTCGTTGTCCTTGCCGATCACGTTGGTGTACGTGTGGTGCAGCTCGTTGTGCGAGTGCTTCCACTGCTCGGCCGGCGAGACGTGATCCCAGTCCCAGGTGGTGGAGTGGATCTTCGGGTCCCGCATCCAGTCCCACTGGCCGTGCAGGATGTTGTGGCCGATCTCCATGTTGTCCATGATCTTCGCCACGGACAGCCCGGCGGTGCCGAGCAGCCACGCGGGCGGGAAGAACGAGAACAGCAGCACGCCCCTGCTGACCAGCTCGAGCTTGCGCTGCGCCGAGATGACCTTGCGGATGTAGGCGGCGTCTTTCTCGCCGCGGCCGGCGATCACCTCGTCGCGGATCGCGTCCAGCTCGCGGCCCAGCTCCTCGATCTGCTCCGCGGTCAGGTGGGCGGTGGGGTCGATGGCGGTCAAGGTGCTCCTACCGTTCGATGTCGCAGGGGCCCGCCGCGGCGGACACGCAGGTCTGGATGAGGACGCCCGGCTCGGCCTCGGTGATCTCGCCGGTGCGCAGGTCGCGGACGGCGCCCGCCTTGAGCGGCGTGACACAGCCGAAGCAGATGCCCATGCGGCACCCGGACGGCATGAGCACGCCGGCCTCCTCGCCGATGTCCAGCAAGGGCGTGGCGCCGTCCGCGTCGACGCTCTTGCCGGTGGCGCTGAACGTGACCTCGCCGCCGTCGCCGGCGACGACGATGCTGGGACGGAAGCGTTCGGTGTGCAGGCGCTCTTGGATGCCCTGCTTCGTCCAGTGCTCTTCGGCGGCGTCGAGCAGGCCCGCGGGCCCGCAAGCCCAGGTCTCGCGCTCGGCCCAGTCGGGCACGAGTTCGTCGAGACGGGCGATGTCGAGCATGCCGTCCGTGTCGGTGTGCACCTCGGTGAGCCGCAGCTTCTTGTCCGCGACCAGGTCATGCAGTTCGTTGCGGAAGATCACGTCGTGCGGCTGTGGCGCGCAGTGGACCATGACGACGTCGTCGAACGCGGTGTCGCGCAGCATGCCCATCACGGGCGTGATGCCGCTGCCCGCCGTCAGGTAGAGCACCTTGGCGGGCTTGGCCTGCGGCAGCACGAAGTCACCGGTCGCCTGGTCGAGCTGGATGAGCGTGCCCGGTTTTGCCCTGCGGACCAGGTGGTTGCTCACCTTGCCGTCCGGGATCGCCTTCACGGTGATCGTGACGCGGCCGTCTGGGCGGTTGGTCGGCGAGGTAAGGGAGTAGGCACGCCACAGGCGCACCCCGTCGACGTCGACCCCGATCCGCACGTACTGACCGGCCGTGTGGCCGCGCCAGCCCCGTCCCGGTCTGATCACGACAGTCGCGGCGTCACCCGTCTCGGGGTGCACGGCCTCGATGCGCCCACGCAGGTCAGCGCCCGCACGCATCGGGCTGACCAGGTCGAGGTAGTCCGACGGCAGCAGCGGCGTCGTGACCATCTCCAGCAGTTTCCACGCCCTGCTGCGGAGGGCTGCACTCGTCATGACTCCAGCTTGCTGTGCCTCAAGGCGTAAAGTCCTGACCGCAGGACGTAAATCTGGTCGGCAGAATTGTTCGCAGGGAACAAAAACGTGAGCCATGCAATCCGGAGGGCCAGTGAACTGGCCCTGGATGAGACGACGGTCACCGCACTTCGGGCCGCGGTGAAGACCACCGCCGACGAGGTCGTCCAGGCGATCATCGACGAGGTCCCCTCCTACGCCAACGCCCTTTCGGGCAGCATGGGCGCCACCATCCGCCGAGCCGTCCGAACCGCCCTGGGGCACTACCTGGACCTCGCGAGCGGAAAGACCACAGGCGGCGACGGCGGTGACGCAGCCTACGAGCTGGGCCGCGGCGAAGTGCGCGACGGCCGTTCGATGGACGCCCTGCTCAGCGCCTATCGCGTCGGCGCCCGCGTGGCCTGGCGATGCCTGGCAGCGGGTGCCGTACCCGCAGGTCTGCCCGCCGCCGAGGTCGCAAAATTCGCCGAGCTGACCTTCGCCTACATCGACGAGCTCTCCGCCGCGAGCGCCGCGGGCCACGCCGACGAACTGGCCGCCCGGGGCAGGGCCCACGAGCGCCACCTGGAACACCTGGCCCGCGACCTCCTCGCCGGCGCAAGCCCGGACGTGCTGCTGGCCTCTGCACAACGAGCCGGGTGGCAGCCTCCGGTCTCGCTGACCGCGGTCCTGCTGCCCGCCGCCCAGGCCCGGCCTGCCTACCGCGCGCTCGACCCGAGCACCCTCGTCCTCGACGACCTGCCGGACGCCACCGGTGTGCTGCTCGTCCCCGATGCCGACCGATCACATCTCTTGCGGCAGCTGACCGACCGCACCGCCGTGGTCGGCCCGGCCCGGCCATGGATTCGTGCGTCGGCCTCGTACGCACGAGCCGTACGCGCGCGCTCCCTCTCCTCTGACATTCGCGACACCGAGGACCACCTGCCCGAGCTGGTGCTGAGCGCCGACGTGGACGCGTACGCAGACCTGCGCGCCCGAGCCCTCGCACCGTTGCGGACCTTGCCTGCCGCGACCGCACGGCGGCTGGAGGAGACATTGCGGGCGTGGCTGCTGCACCAGGGCAGGCGGGACGAGGTGGCGGCGGCGTTGTTCGTCCATCCCCAGACAGTCCGGTACCGGATGTCGCAGCTGCGGGAGCTGTTTCCGGATCTCGCATCACCACACCGGGTCCTTGAACTGACGCTGGCGGTCGGTCTCCGGGGCAGCTGACGCGTACGTCGACCGTCCACGACCGCGTCGGCGAGCGGTCCGGGAATCGTGCCTCGTCCTCGGTGCCATCAGCCGGCTCGTGCGGCCCGGGGACGAGCGGTATGAGCCAGCTGAGACCGGGGGCTGATGTGAAGACCAGACAAGGCCTCGCGAAGCTGGTCGGGGGCGCTGTCTGTGAGAAGTGCGGTGGCGGATACGGCTCGACTGGATCCGGTGGACGATGCGCACCGGCCCGCTCGTCGACGCGCTCATCGAGCATCTAGCCGGCGATTTGGGCCGTTATGCCCTGTAAACGGCTTTCATGTCGTCGTGGAGAGCGTTGTCCTGGCACGAGCTGATCCACGGGCGCGCGGTGGGCTGCAGCTGGGTGAGCGTCGGGGCGGCCAGGCCGGGTCACCAGGGGCGGGGGCCGGGCCGCTGACGCCGGGGATCTCTGCGATGGCCCCGTGCCTCCCTTCCGGCAGGTCAGCCGGACGACTGACCGGGTCGGCCTGGCACACCGGGCGAGGGATGATGGGGACGCAATGACGGAACGTGAGGTCAGGAGCTTCCATGGCGAAGCGGGTTCACCGACCCCGTGAGGACGCGGAGTTCAATTTCATCCTCGGGATGAGCGGAGTTCCGGTCCTCGCATACTTCACCGGGACATGGCCCAAGGCAATCGAGCCCTGCCGGGTGATGGACCTCGTCGTGGGTGGCATCGCCGACGACTACACGGGCCGCCTGACGGCCGTCCGCACCGATATCACGCGTTGTCCGGCCGCAACCGAGCGATACGGGATCACCGCAGCCCCGTCCTACGTCCTGCTGAAGGAGGGAGAGGTGGTGGCGCACCGCACCGGGCCTATGACCATCGCCGAGGTACGGAAGTTCCTGGACGACCACCTCTGAGCGGCCGCTACGGCACGAGGCCGCGACGCCCGTCACGTCTCGTCTGTGGGAGCTGCGCCGCCTGAGACACCTCGGGACTGAGACACCCCCACAGGCCACATAACACCGTCCAGCGCGGTCGCGTCCGGCCGCTGCGCACTACCGCTCACGATCCCCCGGGAAGGCGGGCGCCATCTCGGTGCCACGCCGCGAGCGCCGCACCACCTCGCCCGCGTCGACGCTCAGCAGGGCTCCGTATCCGCCCCACTTGGGAGTGTCATGAATCAGGTGTGGATCTCCCCGAAGGAGTGAGCCTGATGAGTACGACGACTGGTCACCTGATCGAGACCGTGGAGGGCGTGTCGCTTGCCGAGGTCGGCGGTGGCGTCGAGGGTGCCGACGTGAAGTCGATGCCGGTGTCGCAGAATGGTCTGTCCAGTGAGCTGCTGGAGGAGCTGGCCGCGCTCGCGGCCGAGAAGGTCCGCGGAGAGGGACTGCGGCTGATGGGCGAGGGCGGCCTGCTGCCCGAGCTCGCTCAGCACCTGATGCAGTCCGCGCTGGAAGCAGAGATGGACCAGCACCTGGCCGACGGGGTCGGCCGCGTCGGCGGGCGCGGGTCGCGCTCGGGCGGCAACACCCGCAACGGCTACCGGAGCAAGAAGGTGATGACGGAGGTCGGCGCCGTCACGGTGCAGATCCCGCGAGACCGTCTGGGCACCTTCCAGCCCCGGCTGCTGCCCAAGTACGCCCGCCGCACTGGTGCGTTGGACGACCTGGTGATCTCGCTGACCGCAAAGGGCCTGACCTCCGGCGAGATCGTCTCCCATCTCGCCCAGACGTACGGGATGACGACAACGAAGGAGACCATCTCCACGATCACCGACAAGGCCCTGGAATCGATGGCGGAATGGCGCACCCGCCCGCTCGACGCGGTCTACCCGGTCGTCTTCATCGATGCCGTGCACGTCAAGATCCGAGACGGTCATGTCGCCAACCGGCCCATCTACGTGGCCATCGCGGTCACCGCCGACGGCTACCGCGAGATCCTCGGCCTGTGGGCCGGCGACGGCGGCGAGGGCGCCAAGTACTGGCAGACGGTGCTCACCGAGATCAAGAACAGAGGCGTCCGTGATGTGCTGATGCTGGTCTGCGACGGGCTCAGCGCCCTGCCCGACGCGGTGAACGCCGTCTGGCCCCGGACTGTGGTGCAGACTTGCGTGGTTCATCTCCTGCGCGCGAGTCTGCGGTATGCCTCACGCCGCGACTGGGCCGACGTCGCACGCGACCTCAAGCCCGTCTACACCGCTGTCAACGAGGACGAGGCCCGGGCACGGCTGACCGACTTCGACGACAAGTGGGGCAAGCGCTATCCGTCGATCGCCGGGACCTGGGAGCGGGCCTGGAGCGAATTCGTGCCCTTCCTCGGTCTGCCCGACGCGATCCGGCAGGTCGTCTACACCACGAACGCGATCGAGTCCCTCAACGCCCGCTACCGGCGCGCGGCCCAGGCCTGCGGACACTTCCCCAACGAGACCGCCGCCTTGAAACGCCTCTACCTCGCCACCCTCGCACTCGACCCCACCGGCCGCGGCCGCCAGCGCTGGAACAACCGCTGGAAAAGCGCTTTGAACGAGTTCGACGTTCTCTTCGACGGCCGCCTTACCGCCGGACGAGTGTAGGCCGACCAGCCCACCGAAAAACCTGTAGGCCAAACAGACGAACCACACCTGAATCCTGATAGACCCCCCCACTTCGGTTATGTGCTGTGAGCGTGGACCGCGGACGGACAGGCCGAGCCACTGCCGCTGAAGGAGTTGAGCAGGGCGGTGTTCCGAGTCTGCGCTATTGGGGGATGGTGACCAGGATGCGGCCGTGGCCACCGCCGGCGTCGACGTGGTCGTGGGCCTTGGCAATGTCGTCCAGCGAGTGACGGTCGCCAACGGCGACGGTGAGGGCGCCGACGGCTGCGGCGGAGGTGAGGTCGCGGGCGGCCTGGCGTTTGGCCGCAGCGGGGAAGTCGTCGCTGCCGAGCAGACGGAGGGTGACGTTGTTGAACAGCAGGGGCCAGAAGGGGATCTCGGTGCGGTCCGTGCGGGTGGCGTAGGCGGCGATGACGGCGTTGTTGGCGGCGACGGCGTTGTCGAGGTCGGCGTTGTCGGACAGCGCGACCTCGATGATCCGGTCGACGCCCCGCGGCGCGTACGAGCGGATGGCAGCGGCCGGGTCGCCAGTGTCCAGGGCGATGGCGTGGGAGACGACGGCCGGGTCGACACGGTCGAGGTCCGCGGTGCGGCGGACGGTCGCGATCACAGTCGCGCCGGCCCAGTGGGCGAGCTGGGCGGCCAGGGAGCCGACGCCGCCAAGGACTCCGTGGACCAGGACCAGTTGGCCGTCGACCGGGCCGTCGGCGAAGACGGTGCGGTGGGCGGTGATGCCGGGGATGCCGAGGCTCGCCCCCAGCTCATCACTCAGATGATCTGGCAGAGGTACGGCTTGATGGTCAGGTACGACGGTGTACTGAGCAGCTGTGCCGAAGGGGCGGTAGGACTGGGCGCCGTATACCCAGACCCGCTGTCCGACGCGGCGGGCGTCGACTTGGGCGCCCACGGCGTCGATGACTCCGGCGGCGTCGCTGTGCGGGATCACCCGTGGATACGGCATGGACGAGCCGAGCCAGCCGCGCCGTTTCTTGGTGTCGCCGGGGTTGACGCCCGAGACGGTGACGCGGACGCGGACCTCGCCGGTGCCGGGGACGGGATCAGGGAGTTCACCGACGTGCAGGACATCGGCGGCGGGGCCCTGGTCGTCGTACCAGGAAGCAAGCATGGGGGTACCTCCGTGGACAGTCAGCTCGCGGGAGCGGCGGGCGCCTGCGGATCGCCGTCGGCGCATGCGGTGTCGAATGCGGGCGGCTTCTCCCCGAGGGTCTCGCGCAGCCAGGTCCGTTCGGCGCGGCTGGTGGTGCGGGCGGTGAGCAGCATGCCGCGCCGGTAGGGGTCGGCGATCTCCTCGGCACGCAGGGGCCGCTCGTTGTCGTAGAAGAAGCTCGCCGGTTCTTCCAGGAACTCCAGTCGTCTGCGCAGCACCGCGTGCTGTTCGGCCACGTCGGGCAGGTGGGAGAGGAATGCCAGGACGATGTAGAACCGGGTGAAGTCGGTGATCTCGTGGTCGGCGGGCTTGCGCAGGCGCTGAAGCATTTCGGCCCGTCCGGCCGTGGTCAGGCTGAGCACGTACCGGGCCGCTCCGGCGGCCGGGTCGGCGCGCCGCTCGATCAAGCCCGCCTTGGTCAGACGGTTGATTGCCGGATACAGGCTGCCGTCACTGACCGGCCGCGTATAGCCGGTCAGCTGTGAGAGGCGGCGGCGCAGCTCGTGTCCGGGCAGGGGGGTCTCGGCCAGGAAGCCGAGTATCGCCAGTTCCAGCATGAGTCCATCTTCGCACGTGCACATCGAATCGATGTGCACATCGATTCGATGTTACGCTCGCAGGTACCCGCCCAACGTCTCTCGAGAGGCACAGCACGATGCCACGGGGCCAGCCCGACCTCCTCGGGGTGATGCAGCAGATCGGTGCCCTACCGGCGCCGTGAACCTCGTCGCGCCGGGTGAGCCTTCTGTCGAGCGGGATTGCCGCTGCCGGGAGGGGGCCGTACGGCGCGGTCGCAGAGGGCGAAGGCCCGCACCGGAGCGCGGGCGCCGACGCGGGTTCACCGCAAGAGGTCGGTCTCTTCTTCTTGATCCGGCGTCTTCGCGCAGACAGCCCGTTGCGGCGAGAGCTTTGCACCTTGCCACCGCTGACGAGACCGAGCCGATACAGAACTGCTCACTCCACGGCGAATACTGCAACCCTCGAATACCGACAGTCCACCAGTGCGCCCGCACCACAGCCGAAGCGCTGGTCAGCTGGATCACAGGGGCGCTCGCCTCGCCAGTCACCTTGCTGCTAACCCGCTACGACGCCGTCGGCAACCTGCGGCTAATCGCCCGCACCACACCCCTGCCCATCGCGACCGCAGTCATGGAGCAGCTGTCGCAGACCGTTCCGTCCGGGCCGTTCGTTCCGTCCGGGCCGTCCGGGCCGTCCGGGCCGTCCGGGCCGTCCGGGCCGTCCGGGCCGTCCGGGCCGTTCGTTCCGTCCGGGCCGTCCGGTCACGATCAACCCTCTACGTTCGCTCCTCGGAGAGGGCTGGAGCCCAGGGCTCTGGCGGTGAAGTTTGCCAGTTGAGCGCGCATGGTGTCGCGTGACACGCCTTCTCGTCCGGCCAGGTGCTCGACCAGGTCGGCTCGGGTGGCGGCGAGCAGGACGTGGGCGGTGAATTCGCTGTCGGCGAGGCCGGGGATCTCCTTCAGTACGGCTTGGAGCAGGCCGTGCCAGCGCTCGTAGTGCTCCGCCTGGTACGGGCTGCTGCTCCCGCTGTCCTCCAGGGCCAGCGCGAGGCGGCGGTTGTCGAGCTTGAAGCACAGGACGGCGTCGAGCAGGGCGAGTACGCGCTGTCGTGGCGGGGTGGTGGGCCCCAGAGGCGGTGGGCCGGACTCGACGGCCTCCCTGACCGGTTCCAGTCGCACCTCGTACAGCGCACGCAGCAACCCCGGGCGGTCGCCGAAGGCCCGGAAGAGCGTGCCCTTGCCGACGCCGGCGGCTGCCGCGATGTCGGCCATGGTGACCTCGTCGGTCCCCTCGCTCTGGTCGAAGAGGGCGTCGGCGGCCGAGAGGACGGCTTCTCGGTTCCGGGCGGCGTCCTTGCGGGGTTTGCGCTCGACCATGTTCCTCCTTCGTTTGCGAAACGGACCACGGGTCCGTATCGTCTAAGCGGACCAAGGGTCCGGATTTCACGGATGGAGGATACCCAATGTTCGCACCGACGTCTCCAGCAGATCTCTACCGCCACAGCCTGCGGTTGCTGCTGGACAAGGACATCTCCGGCTGGGTCGCCCTGTGGGCCGAGGACGGCGTCATGGAGTTCCCGTTCGCTCCCGACGGCTGGCCCACGCGTCTGGACGGCAGGGAGGCCATCGCCGCCTACATGCGCCACTACCCGGACCACATCGACCTGCACGACTTCCCCGCCCTGCGGATCCACCAGACCACCGATCCGCAGATCATCGTGGTGGAGATGCGCGGCGTCGGCCGCCTGGTGGAGACCGACAGCGCCTTCGACATGACGTACATCGCCGTCGTCACCGTTCAGGAGGGGCGCATCACCTCCTACCGGGACTACTGGAACCCGCTGGCCGTCCTCGAACCCGGCACCGCCTTCACGGGGAGCAGCCGATGAACACCACCGGTACCACTCTGGTGATCGGCGCGACCGGCACCACCGGCGGCCGCACCGCCGCCCGGCTGACAGCTGCCGGCCACCGCGTCAAAGCCGCCAGTCGTCGCGCCACTCCGGTCCCTGGCACGGAGCCGGTCCTCTTCGACTGGTACATCCCGGCCACCCACGCCGCGGCCCTCGACGGAGTCGACCGCGTCTACCTGATACCGCCCCTGGGCGACGCCGACCCCGCGGCCGTCATGCTGCCGTTTCTTCGGCAGGCCCGCACCGCCGGGGTCCACCGCGCGGTACTCCTCAGTTCCTCGGCGATCCCCGAAGGCGGACCGGCGGTGGGAGCGGTGCACCGTGCGCTGCCCGATCTGTTCGAACAGTGGGCTGTGTTGCGGCCTTCGTGGTTCATGCAGAACTTCACCGGCGCGCACGCGCACGCCGTCAGCATCCGGGATGAGGGCGTCATCAGGACGGCCACCGGCAGCGGCCGGGTCGGCTTCGTCGATGCCGAGGACATCGCGGCTGTCGCCGTCCAGGCCCTGACCGAGGAACACGCCCCCAATACCGATCTCGTCCTCACCGGACCGGAGACGCTCAGCCACGACGACATCGCCAGGATCACCACCGAGGTCACCAGCCTGCCCGTGGTCCACCACCGCATGTCCTACGAGCAGATGCGCGATCACCTCACCGCGCAGATTCCGGCGGAGTTCGCCGCGATACTGGCCGGCATGGACTGTGCCATCGCCGGGGGCTCGGAGAACCGCGTCACCGACACCGTCCAACGCCTCACCGGACGGCCCGCGCAGAGCTTCCGCGCCCACCTCGAAAGGGAAACGCGAAACGGCGACTGAGGTGAGCTGTGCCGCCCCGCCGGCGAGGTCGTCCGGGGCAGCCCGTGAAGGGGCCGGCGCCGGTCATGGCTGCGGCTCGGCGGGCAGTTCACCGCTGTCGAGGTAGACCACCAACGCCTGCTCCGGCTGTTCGGCCAGGTGGAAAGCGGTGTACGCGTAGTCGACCGGTCCCCGCTCGGGATGCCGTAGCCGTTTCCGGCCGCTGTGCCGGGCCTGCACCTCGTACTGGGGCCACCACTCCCGCACTTCCGGACTGCCCGCGTTCAACTCCTCGATCAGCCGGGTGTACCGCGGGTCGCCGGAATGGCGTGCGGCCAGCGTCCGAAGTCGGGCCAACAGGCCGCGTGCCTCGGGTTCCCAGTCGATCAGAACGTCCCTGGCCACCGGTTCGAGGAAGGTCCAGCGCACGAAGTTGGGCGGCCGCTCCGCCTCGGTGACGAGCCTCGGAAACAGCTCCTCGGCCGCCTGGTTGTGCACCAGGACGTCGTAGTTGCCGCCGATGACGTACGCCGGGTGCGGCTGGAGCAGCAGGGGGACGGCCCCCGCCCCGGCCGTCAGTGGCTCCCGTTCCTCGACTTCGGCCGTGGGCAGGTGACCGGCGAGCTGGAGGAGGTGGGCACGCTCGTGGCGGTCGAGCCGCAGCGTCGCGGCGAGGGAGTTCAGCACCTGTTCGGAGACGCGGATCTCCCGCCCCTGCTCCAGGTACGTGTACCAGGTGGCGCTGATCCCGGCCAGCAAGGCCAGTTCCTCCCGGCGCAGTCCCGGAGTCCGGCGACGGCCCGTCCGGGGCAGGCCCACCTCTTCAGGTGCGAGGCGCTCCCTCCGACTGCGCAGAAACGCACTCAGCTGACGGCGTCGGTCGCTGTGATCCGGCTGCGCAGGCATGACGGGCACCCTCAGTTCCAGAATAAGTACGTTCTGGATACCAGGCTAAGGCTCCTGAAGACTGAGGTGGAATCACACGGCCTCGGCACTGCCGACGGCTTTACGCAGTCAAACCGGCACCCGGCACCCGGCACCCGGCACCCGGCGCCGAGTGCGCAGCAGGCGCTCAGGTCGCGGGCGCCGGTGCCGAGAATTTAGGAGACGGCTTCATGTCCGGAATCAAGGGCAAAGTAGTGGCGGTCACGGGAGCCAGCAGTGGAATCGGCGAGGCGACCGCGCTGCTGCTCGCCGAACGCGGCGCGCGACTCGTCCTCGGCGCGCGCCGGTCCGAGCGCCTGGCGGAACTCGTGGCCCGGATCGAGAACGCGGGTGGCGCGGCCGTGCAGATCCGCACCGACGTGACCCGGCGGGACGACCTGCACGCCCTGGTCGCCTTGGCCGAGGAGCGTTTCGGCCGCCTGGACGTACTCGTTAGCAACGCCGGAGTCGGCACGATCTCGCCACTGGACGATCTGCGCGTCGAGGAGTGGGACCACATGGTCGACGTCAACGTGAAGGGTGTCCTGCACGGAATCGGCGCCGCACTGCCGGTCTTCCGGGCACAAGGCTCCGGACACTTCATCACCACGGCATCGACGGCCGCGTTTCGCATCGTGCCGACCATGGCGGTCTACGCCGGCACCAAGTTCGCGGTCCGGGCCATCTGCGAGGGGCTGCGGCAGGAAGCCGGCGACGCCCTGCGGGTGACCACCGTCTCACCCGGTTTGATCGCGACCGATTTCGCTGAGGCATCCACCAACAGCCAGGTCAGGGCGGAGGTCACGAGGATGCGCGATCACATCGCGATCCCGCCCGACGCGATCGCCCGGGCCATCGCCTTCGCGATCGAACAGCCTGCCGCGGTGGACGTCAACGAGATCGTCGTACGACCCACCGCCCAGAGCTGATCGTCCCCATCGCTGCGCGTGGATGCCGTCGCCGATGGAAGCCGGGCTCGCGGTGGTAACCGGGCTCCTTCACGCCGTCGTTGACAAGCGGAACGTCGTTCCGAATAATAAGCGGAGCGATGTTCCGCTTCGGGTTGCCGAAGCCGGACGCCACTGACCACGCCCGCCACCGCTTCTGCGGGGGCCGGTCGCAGCGCAGGCTTCAGGAAGGAACCCTCACCATGACCGCAACCAGTGACACCGACACCGTTTTCGGCTCGCCCGCCGCCGTCCTGTCGTACAGCCCGGTGGTCCTGTCCGTGCCCGGACGGCCCGTGGACCTCCAGGTCCGCGTCTCCGCTCCCGCTATCGGGACCGGTCTGCCCGTCATCCTGCTGTCCCACGGTCACGGCGGCTCGAACAACCTGTCCTCGCTGAACGGGTACGCGCCCATCGCCAACCTGTGGGCCGCAGCGGGCTTCGTCGTCATCCAGCCCACGCACCTCAGCTCCAGCACGCTGAGCCGCGAGCTGGCCGGCGCCCCGGGAGGTCCCTTCTTCTGGCGCTCACGCGCCGAGGACATGAGCCACATCCTCGACCGGCTCGACGAGATCGAGAAGACCGTGCCGCAGCTCGCTGGGCGGATCGACCACAAAGGGATTGCGGTCGCCGGGCACTCCCTCGGAGGCCACACGGCCGGCCTCCTGCTCGGCGCCCGCAGCACCGACCCCGACACCGGGGAGGAAGTGAACCTGACCGAACCGCGGATCAGGGCCGGTGTGCTGCTTGCCGCACCGGGCAGGGGCGGCGACATCCTGAACGGATGGATGGCCGACAAGGTGCCGTTCTTCAAGAGCACCGACTTCTCCACGATGACCACACCCACGCTCGTCGTCGCCGGCGACAAGGACGACTCCACGCACTTCACCGACATCGGCCCCGAGTGGCACACCGACCCCTACCGCCTCGCCCCCGCACCCAAGACCCTGCTCACCCTCCTCGGCGGAGAGCACCTGCTCGGTGGCATCTCCGGATACGACGCCGACGAGACCACCGACGAGAGCCCTGAGCGGGTCGCCGCCCTCGCGCGCCTCACCTCGGCCTACCTGCGCACCCAGTTGCTGCCTGGCGACCACTCCTGGCAGACGGCGTGCGAGGCGCTGACGACCGGGGCCGATCCGGCCGGACGAGTCGAATTCAAGTAAGCCCCGCGGAGAAAGCCCCGAGCAGCTACGGCCTGTACGGCGGAGCTCCCGGACAGCAGCCGACCTCGCCGGCCGGTGCGAGTTCGGCGGGCCGTGGCAAAACGCGGCTCGCGGGACCACGGCGTCGAACCCGGCAAGCCGCCGGCCCAGGCCGAGTCGTGAAGCGAACGAGCAACGGCTCGTGCTTCGAGTTTCGCGAGCGCGCAAGGCGCCGGGCGGGATCAGCACGCAGGGCAGCGGAGACACAGTGATCTTCGGTGCCCCGCCAGCGCATAGGCCACCACCCTGCGCCTTCCTGCCTGACCCGACACAACAAGTGTGAGGGGCCCACGAGAGACTGATTGCTCGTGGGCCCCTTGCCGCCACGACGTAACCCAATCCGGAGGAACCGGCATGAGTGACGGAATCGCCTGGATTGGCGCACACAGCACCACAGGCAGTTCAGCCGCCCTGCCCGGCATGCTCGGAGGGATATCGCTCACCTGCGCCCGCGGCGTCGACGCGGACGAGTTCCTCATCGCGCTGGGCGCCGACCTCGACGAGCTCGCCGGCCGTACCCCCGGCAAGGACCTCGTCGTGCCGGCGAGACGACGAGGCGACCACTCGCCTCACGTGAATCGCGCGATGTACGGGGCGTGCGGCGACTGGGTGTACGTGCTGGAGGACTGGGGCATGGCGACGTGGGCCACCGGCTACCGAAAGGTGGAGTCGATGCGGCCCGCACCGGACGAGGAGATCGTCTGCGTGACGCTGAATTCATGGAGCCCGCCGCAGAGGATCATCCATGCGCCAGGTGACGGGCCCGCCTGGCAGGCCGAGTTCGGGCAGGACACCGGACAGGACTCGGCTCTGGATGCGGCACTCCACGCGGCCGGCGCAGTGTTCCCGTCCATCGGGGAGGTGGGTGAAGCCGCTGTGGTGGCGTACTACGAGGAGCACGGACCCCGGCTGCCGGCAGCGGTGTTCGGCGCCGTCGGCACCTACTGCGGCCTGTCCATCGACCAGGAAGCGGTCCGGGCCGGTGATCTTCCCGCAGTCTTGATACCCATGGTCTGAACGCCGGCAACGGCACTGGCCCCTCTTACCAATCGCCTCGTCGGTGACCCGCCGCGCGCTGGAGAGTGACTCGTGCGGCACGATCCGGGCCGCCAGCATCCATTGCACCGCATTGCTCAGCTCCGCACCGACCGGCGATCAGCTCATCGGCCACGTGGATAAGCGACCGAGGCAGATGGCCACCGTCCAGACCCGGTCGCGGTCCTCGGAGCCTGTACCAGGAGCCAGAGTGATATCGCCGAGAGTGACTCCTGCCGTCGACAATGCTTCTTGCAGCGCACGGCGTTGGGGTCGGCAGTGCGCCTCGACCTCGGAGTCAACAATGCCGATGCCGATCGAAGGATCAGGGTGCCCGTCAGCCCATCGCGGCCGCATCGACAGCAGCGGACGCGACTTCGCGAAGGGCATCATCTCCGGTGGTCGTGGCGGCGACCACAGCTGCGGGTTGTTCGACCCGTGCCGGCTGTACTTCACTGACATCGGGTTGGCCGACAGCCCCTTCCCCGGAACCGTAGCGAGGTACTGATGCGCCGTGCCCTTCTCACACCCTTGCCGGCGGTATTCCTGACCGGTTGTTCGCTCCTCGGCCAAGACACTCCGTGCCTCGAAGCCAGCGCCGACTCGCAGGTCTCCGCCGTGTGGCAGCCCGCTGACTTCGGCGGCCGGGACGAGGTGAAGATCCGGCTGTGCGTGGACGACACCTGCGAGGAGCGGACATCGGGCAGTCCCGACGACCCGTTCGCCTCGCTGTCGGTTCAACTCCCCGACGACGTCGGCGAGTCCACCCTGCCGGTACGGCTCATCGTGACCTCCGCGAAGAGCGGTGCCACGGTCGTCGAGGACAGCACCCGGGCCAAGCTGACGGAGCAGCACCCCAACGCCGCGTCCTGCCCACCCACCACGTGGACGGCGACGTTCCGCGCCCACCCCGACAAGGGCCTCACCTCGCCCAAGGGCATGAGGCTTCAGTAGGCCCGTAAGTCCCCTACGCGAGCGCCCGTCCTTCCGGCATCACCGGGAGGACGGGCGCTGCGCGCTGTTCTTGACCGGATTTCTGGAAACAGGTCGGAGACAGCTCGAGCCCGGATCTCTGATTGCTCGGTCAGGTGCGTGGGGGAGGGGTCCTGCCGGGGCTCCAGCGCGACGGTTTCTCCGGAAACGATGCGCGATGGCGACTGCGGGATGCCGAGGCTGCGCCCAATCGCATCCACGGCCTCGGCTGGTTCGACGAGGCACTGAAGTCGCCCCAGCCCGAGCAGGCCGGGCGCGCCGGGAGACGCCTGTACCGGCGGCGACTGCTGTGAGGAAAGTCAGGGCGGGCCTGGCCGAGCGTGATGGGAGCGTCAGCGGATTTGCGCGACGCTCTCAGCCAGACGGCCATGCGTGGCACCCTCACCGACAACAGCAGTCGCACCGGCCTGGTGCTGTAGGCCAACCGCCGGGGCCCGCATTTACCCTGCTGGTGGGTACGGGCCCCGGCGGTGCCGAAACCGTGGGCGGCGGTCGCCCACGAGCGCCTTACGGTGCGATCTCGAACTGCGGCGGCTGGAGTCCCGCGAGGCAGCTGGTGTCCGGCGCGGTCGGACGGGCGAAGAACGACGTGGTGATCGTCTGCGCGCACCGCGAGTCGGCGAACACCACGTGGGCGACGTAGGGGACCGTGACGGCGGTGGAGCGACTCAGCGTACGGGCGACGTACGCCCCGTTGCTCGGCGCCGTCTGGGCGTCGAACCCGCCGGACAGGGCGAGGGTCGGGATGTCGCTGCGGGTCACGTCCCGGACCCACGGTGGTGCCGGGGGGACGTCCCAGGCACGGCAGTCGTCGTGGAGCCATGCGAGTTGCGGGGCGTTGGCCAGCATCGATCGGGGGAACGACGGGAACGCGCGGTGTCCGCCCCGGATGATGTCGGCCCGGCTCTCGTAGGGGGTCCACTGGCTGCAGAAGACGCCGTAGACCAGCCCGTGGGCGACCCTTCCGATGGCCTGCGGGCTGTACTTGCCGCCCGCCAGCTGCTCGGCGATCCGCTGCGGGTTGCCGTGGGCCAGTTCGTCGATGGAACGCGGCACCCCGGCCGCCACGTGGGTGGCCGAGGTCAGCCAGGTGACCAGGTTGCCTCCGTCCAGCACGACCTTCACCGGCTCCGGGTGGACCGGGACCGTGACGGTGGTGGTGATCGGGTCGGCCTCCAGCTTGCTGACGAGGCGGAGGAAGGTGGCCTTCAGGTTGGGGTAGCGGGTGTTGCAGGCGGGCTGCTCCTGGCAGGCCTTGAACAGGCCGTCGAAACCCTCTCGTGCGGCCTTCCAGGTCACGGCCCCGCCGGCGATGGACGGCGGCAGGATGCCGTCGATGCCGACCGAGCGGATGCCCTTGGGGTGCAGGCGCATGTAGTTGAGCGCCAGGTGGGTGCCGTAGGAGATCCCGAAGATGTTCCACTTCTTGACACTCAGCGTCTTGCGCAGGGCGTCGTAGTCGGCCGAGCTCTCGATGTCGTTGTAGGTGCTGCGGTCGGCGCCCTGGGCGTCCACACGGTCGCGGCAGGCCCGGGTCGCCTCGACGTGCAGGCGCCCGGTGGACGGCGCGTTGGAGACCAGGCCGAGGGCGCGGGCGTTGAACTGGTCGATGTTCGGGCAGGTGAGCTCCGGGTCGGCCGAGTAGGTGCCGCGTTGGGACATGAAGATCACGTCGCGGTCGCGGTTCAGGTTGCCGGCGAGCGCCATCGGGATCTCGGAGACCGCGTCGTCGCCGGGGCCGCCGGCGAGCCACGCGATCGGGTCGGGCGAGGGACGGCTGCTCTCCGCGGGCATGATCGCGACAGCGAGGGTGATCCTGCGCCCGTCGTGGCTCCTGGGCCCCTGGGCCCTGGAACGCTTCTCGGGCACGGTGAGGGTGCCGCAGCGGGCGCGCGCGAGATCGGGGATCGGGTCCGCCGTCCTGGGGCAGGGGCCCGGTTCGAAGTGGGCGTCGCCGACCGTACGGGCGACCGTGCCGATCGGGCCGTCGGTGCCGGAACGGGCGTGTGCGGGCATCGCGGCGAGGCCGACGACGAGGGCGCCGGCCGCGGCTGCGGCCAGCGTTGCCGGACGTCGTCGCGCGGGGCGCCGACTGGGAGTCATACCAGGGGACATCGTGCGTACTCCGGTCAGGGGATGATGGTGAACGGTTTGGGTTCGACGTCTGGCACGCAGCCGGTGTCGGGCGCGGTCGGCCGCGCCAGGAAGGAGCGCAGGACCGACGCGGCGCAGGGCTCCTGGGGCACGACCCAGTGGGTGATCCCGGGAATCACCACGGCGGTCGAGCGGGGCAGCGTGCGGCCGGTGAACGGCCCCCAGCTCGCGCCGGTCTTCGCGTCGAAGGTTCCGGTGATGATGAGTGCGGGCACCTTGCTGTGGGTGGCCACCCGCTGGACCGCGGTGCGGTCGGGGACGTTCCAGACGCGGCACAGGTCGTGCTCGAAGGGCAGCTGCGGTGCGTGGGCCAGCACCGTGTCCGGCCATCCGGGGAAGGCCCGGCGACCCGCCCTCAGTACGTCGCGCTTCGAGAAGCCCGGGGCCCATTCGGCGCAGGCCACCGAGTGCGTCAGCCCGTGGGCGAACTCGCCGATGGCGGGCGTCGCGCCGGCGGCCTGGGCCCGCGCGAGGCGCTCCGGATTGCCGGCGGCGAGTTCGTAGAGGGCTGCGGGGACGTCGACGGCCGGCACCAGTCGGCCGTTGGCGACCAGCAGGTTCACCAGCGTGCCCCCGTCGAGGACGACCTTCACCGGGGTTCCGCCACCGGGCGGCGGTACGGTCAGCGTCAGGGGGTTCGCCTCCAGCCGCCGGATCTGCTCGGTGAGCGTGCGGGAGAGGTGCGGGTAGCGGGACTTGCAGGCGGGCTGGGCGTTACACACCGCGAAGATGGCGTTGATCCCTTCCTGGGCGCTGTCCCAGGCCCACGGCAGGCTCACGATCTGTGGCGGCACGACCGAGTCGATCGCCAGCGAGCGGATGCCCTGGGGGTGTCGGCGCAGGTAGGTGAGGCCCAGGTCGGTGCCGTAGGAGTAGCCGTAGACGTTCCACTTGTTGATGCCCAACGCCTTGCGGAGGGCGGCGAAGTCCGCGGCGTTCTCGGTGGTGTTGTAGGCCGTGAGGTCGTTTCCCTCGGCCGTCAGGCGTTCCCGGCACTCCTTCGCCGCGCGTACCAGCCCTTGTCCGGTGGACGGCGCGTCGTAGCGCAGGCCCACGGCGGTCGCGTTGAACCGGTCCATCTCCGGGCAGGCGAGGCTCGGCTGTGAGTGGAGCGTGCCGCGCTGGGCCACGACGATCAGATCGCGGTCGCGGTTCACGCCGGAGTCGATCAGGAAGGGGATGGCTCCGAACGCGTCTCCGCCGGGCCCCCCTTCCATGAACACCACGGGGTCCGCGGCCGGCGTCTTCGACGCTGCCGGGATGATGGCGACGGCCAGCCGGATGGTCCGTCCCGTGGGGCGCTCGCGGTTCTCGGGGACCTCCAGGAAGCCGCACCGTCCGGGAACCGGCTCGGGCGTCTGTGGGCAGGGGCCCGGCGCGAACCGTGCCGGATGCCCCGACGGTGGCCCGCCGACAGGCGGCGACTGGGCGCTGCTCGGCGCGGTCCCGATCGCACCCAGGGCGCCCACACATGCGGCGAGGAGCGCCGCCTTCGTACGCGCCCTCCGGCTGCGTCGTGGATGGATGTGTCGATCCCGACTCTGTACGGGCGTCCCGGTCCCGGAGAAGGAGGGCAGGGGGCCGGGGCCGATGTCGTGTCCCGCCATGTGATCTCGTCTCTCTGACGTCCCTGGCCACTCCGGTCGGGGGACGGTTGGCATGGCTGCGCCCCGCAGCATGGCCGGGCAGGGCGCGTACGCCAGCCTGCGTTCGGGCAAGGGCTTCCACCACTGGTCGCCTCCACTTGGAGCAGTCCCACCTCGGACCGGGGCTGTCCCTGGTGCCCAGCCGACCGGGGAGGGGCGGAGCCACCCCCGCTCCGGTGGTCACTCAGCCGTAGGCCTGAGGCAGGCGGCGCGTGCTTCGTTGCCGCCACGTCGT
This sequence comes from Streptomyces sp. NBC_00289, assembly GCF_041435115.1. Taxonomy (NCBI): domain Bacteria; kingdom Bacillati; phylum Actinomycetota; class Actinomycetes; order Kitasatosporales; family Streptomycetaceae; genus Streptomyces; species Streptomyces sp. NBC_00289. Next base: position 9,802,218 of record NZ_CP108046.1, read on the forward strand.
CCGCATGTACGTCCTTGGACCACCCCGTAGCGTGGACTTAGTGGTCTGAGTCGTAAGTCCTTCGGGGGTTGACTTCGGAGCTGGTTGTGGGTGTGCGCGGTCAGGTGTCGAGGGCGGTGAGGTGGAGGTGGCAGGCGGTGTCGAGGGCGTCCTCGGGGGTGCCGCTTGCGCTGCCGGTGGGCAGGAGGGCGTCCTGGTAGCGGTCGCTGGCCGGGTCGTGCGGGGCGAAGCCCCAGCGGCTCGCGGTGCCGTGGTAGCGCAGGCGCATCAGCTTGATGCACTCGCCGTCGGCCAGTTCGCCTTCCACGTAGGCGAACTGGCCCCGGTGGCGGACGTGGAGGCCGGCCAGCTGCGGCCAGGCGGCCTGGGCGCGCATATTCAGGTACAGCTCAAGCTGGAGCCGGGTATGTTCCGAGGGCGTTGGCACAGCGGACATCCTGCCGCAGGGCCGGGGACCGGGATGCGGCAGGATGCGGCCTGTCCTGATCCACTTCTCGTGATCGGCATGTCTGCCTTGCCCGTTGCCTCCGCCTGCCCGATCACTCTGACCGCCTCCGAGCGCAAGCGGCTCAAGACCATGGCCTACGGTCACAAAACCGAGCACCGGCACCGCCAGCGCGCCCAGGTCGTCCTGCACGCGGCCCGGAACCGCTCCAACGCCCGCATCGCCCGGGAGACCAGGCTGCACCTGGACACCGTCCGCACCTGGCGCGGCCGATTTGCCGGGCACCGGCTGCCCGCCCTGTCCGACCGCAAGCGCTCCGGCCGTCCGGCCTCCTTCACGCCGCTGCAGGCCGCCCAGGTCAAGGCCCTGGCCTGTCAGCTGCCCGCCGAGAGCGGGATGCCGCTGTCGCGCTGGTCGGCCCCGGAGCTGGCCCGCGAGGTCGTCGCCCGCGCCATCGCCGGCGCGATCTCCGCCTCCACCGTGCGGCGTTGGCTCAAGCAGGACGCGCTCAAGCCCTGGCAGTACCAGTCCTGGATCTTCATCACCGACCCCGCCTTCCGCTCCAGGGCCGAGCGCGTGCTCGACCTCTATGCCCGCATCTGGAACGGCGAAGCGCTCGGCGCGGACGAGTACGTGATCAGTGCGGATGAGAAGACCTCCGTCCAGGCCCGCTGCCGCTGCCACCCCACCCTGGCCCCTGGGCAGGCCAGGGCGATGCGGGTGAACCACACCTACGGACGCGGTGGAGCGCTGGCCTACCTGGCCGCCTACGACGTCCACCACGCGAAGATCTTCGGCCGCTGCGAGCCGAGAACCGGCATCGCCCCGTTCATGGCCCTGGTCGACCAGGTCATGACCCAAGAGCCCTACGCCAGCGCGAAACGCGTGTTCTGGGTCGTGGACAACGGCTCCTCCCACCGCGGCAAGAAGGCCGCCGGCCGGCTCACCGCCGCCCACCCGAACGCGGTCCTCGTCCACACCCCGGTCCACGCCTCCTGGTTAAACCAGGTGGAGATCTACTTCTCCGTCGTGCAGCGCAAGGTCGTCTCGCCCAACGACTTCACCGACCTCAACGAGGTCGAGAACCGGCTCCGAGCCTTCGAAGACCGCTACAACGCCACGGCACAGCCGTTCCAATGGAGGTGCACCACCTCCGACCTGGACGATCTGCTGGCCAGGCTCGACCGGCACACCGCCGATCACCCAGAAGAATCCTCCGCGACGCCGGAAACATGATCAACCCCCGAAGGACTTACGACTCAGACCACTTAGGTTCTGTGTCTTTGGTCAGCGTCGAGTCCAGTTGAGAAATGCGGTCTCGGTGTCGAAGGCGGGCGGCCGGCCGCCTTCGACGGCCTCGCCGCAGACGGTGGCCCACCTGGTCGGATGGTTGAGGGATGACCGCTCGGATTCCGCGACGCCGCGGATGCGCCCGGATGGCAGGGGAGGAGTAGGCCCGGTCCGCCAGCACGGCCAAGGGCCGTGTACGTGGCCTGCCCGGGCCGCTTCGGGGCACACGGATGCGGGCCATCACCGTCTCGAAGGCTGATGCGTCCCCGCCCTGGCCTGCGATGACGGTGAATGCCAGTGGCCGGGCCCGACCGTCCGCGGCCAGGTGGACTTTGGTGCTCAGCCCGCCGCGTGAGCGTCCGACTGCATGGTCGGCGGGCTCGGCGCGATCGACGGCCCCGTTATCGGTGCGCCGGCGGCGCGCTGGTGGGCCCGCACGACGGTGGAGTCCACAGATGCGGTTCCAGTCGATGTCGTCGTCGCAGTCCGATGCGGCCAGAACGGCGGTGAGGATCCGTTCCCAGGTACCGTCAACGCCCACCTGGTCAGGCGTTTGTGAGCGGTGTCGGCGTCGGCTGAACCTGGGTTCTGGATCACTTTCAGTGCTGGGGCCACGGAGGGTCACCGAAACCGCGATCATGAACGGTCGTGGGTGATGTTCTCCTCCAGAACCTGTGGTTCCACCAGGTCCAAGGTGTCGTGATCGAAAACGTTGTGCCTGACGGCGAGTTGGTGGCCGTGCGGGCCCGGGCGGTTGCGGAGCGGGTCGTATGTCCAGCGTGCGGGACGCTGTCGTCTCGGGTGCACAGCCGGTACGTACGGCGGCTCGCCGACAGCTCGGTCAGAGGGCGTCCGGTGCTGATCGAGTTACAGGTGCGGCGGTTCCGCTGCGGCCAACGTTTGTGCAGACAGGCGACGTTCGCCGAGCAGGTCGACGGACTGACCGTCCGGCACGGCCGACGCAGCGCCGGGCTGCAGACAGTGCTGGAGCGTGTGGCGGTGATGCTGGCCGGCCGTGCCGGTGCCCGCCTCTCCCAGACTCTGGCCGCCGGGGTGAGCAGGTCGACACTGCTGCGGTTGATCCGTCGCCTGCCGGAGCCCGAGACCTCGACACCGCGGGTGCTCGGGGTGGACGACTTCGCGCTGCGCAAGGGCCACAAGTACGGCACGATCCTGATCGACATCGAAACCCGTCAGCCCATCGACCTGCTGCCGGACCGGACGACGTCGACGGTCGCCAAGTGGCTCGCCGACCATCCCGGCATCGAGGTGATCTGTCGGGACCGCTCCACCGCCTATGCCGAGGCCGGACGGCTCGGCGCCCCGAACGCCATCCACGTCGCGGACCGATGGCACATCTGGTCGAACCTTACTGAGGCCGTCGAGAAGACAGTCGTTCAACACCGCGCTCTGCTACGTGAGCCGCACGACGCCGCCACGGCCCAGGCCGTCGCGGACACGGAGAACACGAACCTCGATCCGCCCTCTCCCAGAGGGCCGCGGACAACCGGCCGACTCTCCGACCGCATCCGGGAACAGCACGCGGCTATCCACGCTCTCCTCGAGCAGGGCATCGGACTGCGCGCGATCGCCCGCCAACAGGGGCTGGCCCGCAATACCGTCCGCCGCTTCGCCAACGCGGCAAGCGCGGACGAACTCCTGGTTGGCCGGTGGACCGGCCGAGCCAGCATTCTCGACCCCTACAAGCCTTACCTGCACCAGCGGTGGGCGGAGGGCTGCACCGTCGCCCGCCGCCTGTTCGAGGAAGTACGCGAACGTGGCTACCCCGGCGGCGAGAACGTGGTGAAGGTCTACGTGGCCAAACTCCGCGAGAACTTTCCGCACGACCCGCCCCACAAGACGCCGTCCGTGCGGAATGTGACCAGCTGGCTCACCCGCCATCCCGACCGCCTCACCGAGGACCAGACCCAGCAGCTCAAAGCGATCCTGGCTCGCTGCCCCGCGCTCGACCGCACCGCCCACCACGTCCGCACGTTTGCCGAGCTCATGAACAACCGTCAGGGCCGGGACCTGAACAAGTGGATCACGAGCGTCCGGGCCGAGGACCTGCCAGCCCTTCATACCTTCGTCACCGGTCTCGGCCAGGATCTCGATGCCGTCGTCGCCGGCCTCAGCCTTCGCTACAGCTCCGGCGCGGTCGAGGGTCAGAACAACAAGATCAAGATGTTGAAGCGGCAGATGTTCGGCCGAGCCAACTTCGACCTGCTCCGCAAACGGGTCCTCCTCACCGCGCGATGCCGTTCATGATCGCGGTTTCGGTGACCCTCCGTGGCCCTAGCACTGAAAGTGATCCAGAACCAGGATTCGGGCGACGGCGAGAAGCGGTCTGGAATGAACCGAACTCGTCGTCCCGCGCTGCCTGTGTACGGCCTCTGCACGCCCCGCCGAGGCGTAGCCCTTTTCCGCAGAGCCTGGTTTGTCACCGCCGGGTGGCTCGACGGCCTGGGGGCGGATGTCACTGCTCCTCACCCTGATGGTCACACTCACGTCCTCGCTGATGTCCGCCTTCGAAAGGAGCACTCCTCCTCGTCCCCTCCGACGAGGCACCCCGGGGCACTCGCGACCCGCACTTTCCGCTCGTCCATGTGTCCCGGGGCGTTGCCGATGTCCGAAGTGCGTCGTTGGGACTGGAAGATGGAGGATTAGGCTTCCGGGTTGCGTGGGGGTGGCAACTTTTTCCGATGCAGCATGCAACCATACGAGTCCTTCACATGTCGTTCACTCACGTGACACAGAACCCTGGGGGGACCATGAACCAATACATGCGCATCAGACTCTCCGCCGCCGCAACGATCGCGGCCTGCGCGCTCAGCCTCACCGCCTGCAGTTCGGGCAGCACCGTCACCGACACGCCCAAGGCCGCCCCTGTCAGCAAGAGCAGTGAGAAGAAGCCTGCCGCGAAGAAGTCCAAGGCTCCGGACGTTGCCAAGATCGGCGACATCATCGCCCTCAAGGGCACCGAGGACGGCAGTAAGCTCGACGTCACCGTCGTCAAGATGGTGGACCCCGCGAAGGGCGCCGACGAGTTCACCACGCCCTCGTCGGGCAAACGCTTCGTCGGAATCCAGTTCCGGCTCGTCAACACGGGTACCGCCACCTACAGCGACAGCCCGTCCAACGGGGCACAGATCAGCGACGCCGACGGCCAGCAGTTCCAGACGACGTACGGCGAAATTTCCGCAGGGCCGGCGATGTCCTCGTCCGTGAAGCTCAAGCCCGGCGCGAAGGCGCTCGGTTGGATCGTGTTCGAGGTGCCGAAGGCGTCGAAGGCGGCTACGGTCCAGTTCGCGATGGACTCCGGGTTCGCCGATCAGTCAGGCGAATGGAAGCTGTCCTGACGCGTAAATAGCAGCAGGTCAGGGTGGGGGTAGGCAGGGCTGGGTGCCCGGTGGCTGTGGCGCTCGCCGGGTGTCTGGGTGCGGGTCGGTCAGGCCGCGCCTTCCAGCGGGTTGAGGGTGACGGTGTAGCCGAGCTGATTGAGCGCACTGATCGCGCGGCGGGTGGCGCGTTCGGGGTCGCGCTGGGCGAAGTAGGTGCCGCCGAGCTCGTGGTAGGTGACGTTGTCGGTGAGCATGTGCCAGATCGCGGTGATGATCGAGTGCTCGACGGCGACCAAGGCTCGCATCGGGCCGCGGCGGGCGGTGAGCCGCTTGTAACGGGCCTGCAGGTAGGTGTCCTTGGTTCTCACCGCGCCGAGTGCGGCGAGTCCGAGGGCGCCTTTGAGATAGGGATGCCGGGTCGGACTTTGGTGCTCTTGGTTCGGCCGGCGGACTCGTGGTGGCCTGGGCAGACGCCGGCCCAGGACGCGAGGTGCCTGGCGGAGGCGAACCGGCTCATGTCCCCGCCGGTCTCCGCGATGATCACCTCGGCGACGGCCCGGTTGATCCCGGGGATGGTGTCGAGGAGGTCGAGCGAGGGACGAAAGGGAGCCATCGCCCCCTCGATCCGCTCGTCCAGCTGCCGGATCGCGTCGGTGAGCTGGTCGTAGTGGTCCAGGTGCAGCCGGGCCAGGAAGGCATGGTGGCTGCGGAAGCGTCCGGTCAGCGCCTCGGTCAGCTCGGGGATCTTGTTGCGGAGCTTGCGTTTGGCCAGCTCCGCGAGGACCTGCGGGCCGCGTTCCCCGCCGATGAGGGCTTCGAGCATGGCCCGGCCAGAGACCCCCATGATGTCGGAGGCGACCGCGGACAGCTTGATCCCGGTGTCCTCCAGCAGCTTCTCCAGCCGCTGCACGATCTGGCCGCGCTCGCGGGTCATCTGGGTGCGAGCCCGGGTCAGGTCTCGCAGCTCGCGCACCGGCTGGGGCGGCACGAACGAGGCCCGCACCAGGCCATGCGCACCGAGCTGGGCCAGCCAGGCCGCATCCGAGACGTCCGTCTTGCGGCCGGGCAGGTTCTTGACCTGCCGCGCGTTGACCAGGATCACGTTCAACTCCCCGGCCAGAAGGTAGTAGAAGGGCTTCCAGTAGTCCGACGTCGCCTCGATCACGACCAGGGTGACCTCGGCGGCGAGCAGGTGATCGCGCAGGGCGAGCACCGCGTTCGTCGTCGAACCCCACGTCGTGGTCTCGGTCGCGAAGGCCCCCCGCCGCTTGGTACTCGGGGTGCGGACACACGCCTTGGCATCCTTCTTGCTGATGTCCACACCGGCGCAGCGCTCGTGCAGCACATCCACGTCCCTGTCCCTCCCTCAACGGCCGAGTGGTACGCCGTTCCGGGGGGACCAAGGTGAATCAGGAATTCTGACGCACGTGCTCGCAGCAACACTCCACGGTTCCCGTGGACGGCCCCCAGCACCACGCTGACCTGCGAGCTCACCGGCATCACAGAGCATTCGGTTTCGGCCGGAACGAACCCCACCAGCGTCCCGCAGCGGTATCAGCCCGCGTCAGAGGCAGACGGAAGCACCCCAGCGCGCGCCACAGGATTTACCACGCCCCCGGCGCGCACCGACGGTGCGCTGGACCGCTGACCTGAAATGACGATTGGGCCGGCCGCACCGCACCCATCGGCGTGCGGCCGGCCCAACGCGCACGCACGGCAGAACCCTCACGCTGGATCGTCCCGGTCTACGCAGTCGATCTGCCTTACCCTCACGCCCTCACCCGGGGCTAGAGCAAGACCTGGACACTGTGATCGTCGCGCTCGGATTCCTTACAGCAACGGCCCCACCGAGGGCGTCAACACCCAGACCAAGCTGATCGCGCGCCAGATGCACGGACGAGCGGTATTCCCCTCCTGCGCCACTTCCCTCGTCACTCGACGGCTTCATCGCCGGGTTGTGGGCTGAGAAGTCGACGTGCCGTGCGGTCAGTCGGGGGCCCGGCGCGGGAAGGATGTCCGGCCGCCGGGGCGAGGGCTTCCGCGCCGGGCGGGGCCTGTCCGAAAGCCCGGGTACGGGGCGTGCGGGCTTTCGTGGCAAGCGAGGAAGCAGCTCAGCCGGGATGTCCGTAGGGCAGGGGCGCTCCGGGCTGGGCAACGGGGGTTGGACGCCGTGGGTGCCGAGTCCTTGGAGGGTGCCGGTGGCTCCGTGCAGCGGTGCGCTCTGCGCCAAGTACACGGTCGTGTTGCCGTCCAGGTGTGGGCACAGGCGGGCCGCGGTGTTCACATGGCGGGCGCAGAGGGGCGGGTGATTGGTCAGCACCTCCGCCGTGCCGGGAGTGTGGTCGTGCGGCCCGGCGAGGAACACGAGTCGCCGGTGATGGGACAGTCCCGGCCAGAGCCGAATCCGCTCGGATTTACGCGCGGCGGGGGCACGTTTGGCGACGTGCCGGGCGAGGTTACTTGGATGCGAGGTGTCCCAGCGGGTGGCCGCCCGCGAGGACCGTTTGGGCGTGGTTCCAGTCAGTGTGGTCGATTCCGGTGACGTGGCGCAGGTAGGCGAGGGTGACCTGCTGGACGAGGGTGACACGGTCGGGGTTCTCGTCGGTGGTCTCTGCTGCCTGGTAGCCGGAGATGCCGCCCAGGAAGTGCTCGCCGCCGTGGACGGTCAGGAGGCTCTTGTTGCCATGGCTGAGGGTGTAGGGGTCGGTCGTCCAGGCCGGGCCCCGGGTGGAGAGCGGGAGATCGTCCTTGTCCCCGGCGACGACGAGGCCGGGGGCGGTGATGTGGGAGAAGTCCTGATCGCGCAGCCAGGGAAGGTTGTCGTGGGCGAAGGGGGTCAGCGCGTCGCCACCCTTGCCGGCGGTGGCCAGTTGGATGCTGGCCGTGATCCGCGGGTCGGACAGGTCCTCGGTGATGCCGGTGTGCGGGTCCCTGACGCGCAGACCCACCAGGATGCCCGCGGTCTGCCCCCCGAAGGAGTGTCCGGCCGCGACGATGCGACGGTGGTCGATCCGGCCTGCCAGGCCCGGCACGGCGGCCTCCAACGGGACGAGCTCGTCCAGGATGCGCTGCATGTCCTGGACTCTGTAGCGCCATATCTGGGGCCTGCGGGGATCGTCCGTTGGAAGGTTGAGCCGCTTGGAGTCCAGGTGGGTGGTCTGGAGGACGACAAAGCCGCCGGACGCCCAGTGGTCGACCAGCGGGGCGTAGCCGTCCAGGTTGGAGCCGAAGCCGTGGGCGAAGAGGACGACGGGCAGGCTGGTGCCGGTGGTGGGGGCGGTGACGCGGACGTGCACGTGCTCACCGCGCCGTGGTGTGCTCAGCGCGAGCGGCTTGACGGACACGGTGGCAGTGGGGGAGGGGCCGGTGAGGCCGGTCGTGGGATTCGTGGTCATGCGTGTGTCTGCCTTTCGGTGGGTGACGGGCCGAGGGATGCGCACGATGCGTTCGGCGTTGAGGTGGCCAAGCTTGTCCCGGCCCCGTTCGTCGAGAGGGGGTGGTCGACGAAAGCGCAGGCGCCGCCCTTTCCGCCTAACGCGCCGCGGGAGTCGACGCCGCCGAGACCGCGATCGGCTCGCCCGTCGCCGGCTGTGGGGGCGCCGTAGGGGCAGTCCGCGCCAAACATGATCCGGTCGGGTCCCAGTACGTCCACGGCCCCACTCAGCATGCGGTGGCCGTAGAGGCCGCCGGCGGTGACGCGAGGTTGCAGGTGATGTAGTCCAGGACGCGGCGCTGCAGGTGCGGGGCAGCGGTGCTGAGCAGATCGGCCCGGTCGGCGAGAGGTACGAGCATGTCGCCCCAGTGGCCGAGGACGATCTGCAGGTCCGGGTGCCGGTCCAGGGTTTCGGCGAGGATCAGGCGGAGAGCGGCCAGGCCGGCTTCTGGGCAGCGGCTTCGAACACGGCGGCGCAGTTCCGGGGTCCAGGCGTGTTCCTCGACGCCAATCACCCACCGGGCCGGTGCGGTGTCCTCAGTCATGGACACTCCGTTCGTCGTTCAACTCATCCCGATACGGGATCTAACTGGATCATTCGCCCACTAGTGGGCGCAGGAGCTACGGTAAAACTTGACGTTGACGTGAAAGGCAAGCGCGTGTGATGCGGAACACGCAGGAAGGGGGCGGGAATGCGGATCGGGGAGCTCGCCCGTCGCACGGGGGTCACCACCCGGGCTCTGCGGTACTACGAGGAACAGAACCTGCTCACCGCCGAGCGCAGCGGCAGCGGCCAGCGCCACTACGCGGAAGATGCCGTCGACCGGATCCACCTCATCCGCCAGCTGTACGCCGCCGGACTGAGCAGCAAGACCATCGCCGAGCTGACGCCCTGCGTCATCGACGGCCAGGCCACCCCCGAGCTCCTCCAGCGCCTGGCCGCGGAACGCGACCACCTCGACCGGAACATCGCGAACCTCGCCCGTACCCGGGACAGGCTCGACTCCGTCATCAACGGCGCCTCATCCCACATGCACACCGGCACCCCCTGCCCGCGGGATACGACCGCATAGGCTCGCGTCGGCTTCCTGTCGGAAACGGATGGCGAGCTCAAGCGGTCACTGCATCACCGCTGTTCAGGGGGTCAGCGTAGACCTCCGCCGGAGTGCGGTAACCATGGACTTTGCGGGGACGGTGGTTGAGCTCGAGGGTGATGGCGCCGAGGTCGGCCTGGCTGAACGTGCGTAGGTCCGCGCCTATGGCAAGTAGTGCCGTAGCAGGCGGTTGGTGTTCTCGTTGGTGCCTCGCTGCCTAGAGATCGTCTTCAAGGTCAGATTCAGAGCAGGATTGAGGCAATGGTGACGGCGGTTTGGTAGGACTCGCGGGTCTTGTTGCAGCGAGTGGCCAGTCCGCGCCACTGCTGAGCTGGTTAAAGCAGCGCTCGACGACGTCGCAGCGACGGTAGACACATCGGTCGAAGCCGGCCGGCCGTCCGCCGCCTGTGCCGCAGGTCAGTCGGCCCAGTCGGCTCCCGTCCCTCGGCGCGGATCTGCTTCAGGGTCCGCAGATTCCAGGGCAGCGTCTCGCTGGTGTAGACGGGCAGCGGCGGCGGCCCGGCAGGCTTCTCGCTGTAATACGAATCCCCGAACAGGTCCCAGCCCAGGGGGTACGGGGTGGGCGGCATGGAGACATGCGGCCGCTACTCCGGGTCCGGCACAGCGTTCAGGGCGGCGTCCAGTTCGTTCAGCGCCAGGCGCATCGTCTGCACGGCGGTGCCGAACGCAAGGTTGTCGATCCCCTTCGAGTACAGGTACCCCGGGTCCACGGTGAACGCCTCCGACACCCGCCGCGCGTTCGCTTCCTTGTCTGGAAACGCGGTCGAGTGCGCCAGATCCCAGGCCGCCTGCGGCAGATTCCCAGCGCCCATGTCGGCCCAGGCACTGACATTCAGCGCCGTCTGCCTGACGTCGGCAACCGCCTCGGCCAGCGCTTCGCGCGCTTCCGCCACCCGCATCCGTTCCGCTCCTGCCGGCGCCCGCAGTTCTTGCTTGTCCATGGCGGCAGTCTGCCGTAGCTGCGAAGCCAGTTGAGGCGGAACGGGACATCCCGACCCGGAAGACAATCTGTCTTCCGGCCCCCGGTAACCCGGTGCACCCTTCAGTCTCACCGGGATACACGATCATGGACCCGGGCTGGTGCACCGAAACCTTCCCCCCCGGGTCCGGGCCGGCCACCAGGATCGAAGAACCAGCGATCGGCACCCCGCCACAACGTCGGGCGGGTCCTCGCCACCGGTGAGGCATACGCCCGGCCAGCCCCACCACAAGGTCGGCACCAAACCCCGCCGCGGCGCCTGAACTTCCGCCCGCGCGAACCTCCAGGAAGCCCACGAGGTTGGATAGCTCCATGGTGCGACGAGAGCGCGTGACGAAGAGACGGCCTCCCTTCGGCATGCCGAGAAGCATCGTCCTGCTGACGACGCCGGAAGGCTGGCGCCACAGTGTCCTCACCGAGGAAGGCGGGATGCCCTGCGGACGCCTTGCCGAGGTGACGGCCAACACCGACCCAGCCGAGGCGCAGGCCGCCGCGGCGGCCATGGTGGTGGGACTCGCACACGACTTCCACGAAGTACGCGTCGACGTGACCTGGGACCCGCCCCGGGCACCCGGCTCCTGGACCGCCCAGGTCACCGTTGCCACGACCCCACCGAGCGCCTGAAGTTAAACGACAAGGAGAGAGGCTGTCTGATCCGGGGGCGGGACTCCGAACGGCCCGCTGTGCGCGGGTCCGTGTTCCCCTCCCGCGCGTCCCGGGCCGCACGACCTCAGGAGCACACCTTGTCTCTGCTGTTCCCGGGCCCCGCAGCAGACCCTTGCGAACCGCGCCGTTACTGACTTCGGCGCATCAGGGTGACGCTGGGTCGTCGAAGGTCAGGCCGGTGCCTGCTATGAAGCCGTCAAGAGTGTCGGGCCGGTACTGGAGGCGTTTGAGCCGGTTGCGTACGAGGACTTCGAGCCGGTCGAGGGCGACGACGGCGAGGTTGGCCAGGCTGCGCTTGACATGTGCCCATACCCACTCGACGGGGTTCAGGTCCGGCGAGTACGCGGGCAGCAGGAATACCGTCAGCCATTCACGCTCGGCGATCAACTCACGTATGGCGTGGGAGACATGGGTGTTCAGCCGGTCCCAGACCAGCACGATCGGGGCCTTGACGAGGTGGTGGACACCGTCGATCAGCGCGATGAAGTCCCGTTCGCCTATGCTGCGGCGTTTGCCTTTGCCCGCGGGATGGGTGCGCAGGCGGTGACACAGCCGGGTGCGGGAGCCGGGCCGCATCGCGATGAGTCCGGCCACCGACAGGCGGCCCGAGCGTCGCCCGCTCACCGTGACCTGCGGGGTGCGGCCGCGCCGGCCCCAGGTGCGTCCTTTGGGCGGTCGTCGCGTGAAGCCCGCCTCGTCCTCGAAGCAGACGTAGCCCCCGCACGCCGCCCGGACTCTTTTACCTCGGCCCAGGTCGCCTCCTTCCACACGGTCACGGCCTGCTCATCGCGCTCGGCCACCCGCCGCGCGGGTACTTGAGGACTGAAGCCGAGCCGGTGCATCAGCCTCGTGGCACCCGAGACGCTGTAGGAGACGTGGAACTTCCTGCCGATCAGCGTGGCCACCCGGGCAGCCGTCCACACCTGGTCCTCCACCCAGCCATGCGCGGCAGGCCCCTCATCGAGAAACGCAGCCAGCTTTTCCAGACAGCCCGGGGACAGACGGCATCGCGATCCACTCGAGCCACGAGAGACCAGAGCCTGCACGCCACCGTCCCGCCACATCTGCTGCCACTGGTAGGCCGACTTCGGGCTCACCCTCAGGCGCCGTGCGACTTCCGGCGGCTTGATGTCCTGCTCGAACAGCTCCGCCGCCTGCATCCGTACCGTCTCCCGGCGCTGACGTCCCACAGGGGTCAGGCCGCCCCCATCCGCATACCTCATACACCACGGAATACAGACAACACTCCAGACCCATCAGGGACTTCGAAGAAGATCACCCTAACGAGCCGAAGTCAGTAATCACAAGGCGGGTCAGCGCGCTGAGGATCTCAAGAGAGTCGCTACTACGCTCGTCTTGCTTGCCTACAGCGAACTGGCGCGACACTTCGATCTCTCTAGAAGAGCATGCGATCCGCCGTTGTATGAAGACCGCGTGATGCGGCAGCCGCGCATCGCATACTTTGGCTGTACTCTCGCCTTACAGCCAAAGCATTCTCCACTTCTGCCGACGCTGGCGCGTCACTTCACGGGCATCATTCTGCCCGTTGGGACGTGTCAGACCTTAATTCCGAACAGTTTTTCCGCATTTCGGAACGCAATTTTTTCCTTGGCTTCGCGTGGCAAAGCAACTCCCCGGAACCAGTCGGTTTGAGTTTTCATATTTGCAAACGGGTAGTCGGTTGCAAACATCACTCGATCCACACCTATGTACTTCAGCGGGAGATCGAGCAGTTCAGTCTGGGGGAATGCGCTGGTTGTGAACCAGAAATTGTCATGGAAATACTGCTCGAACGGCTTGTCCAGGCTCTTCTTGGTCACTTCGCTCATCTTCTCCACGACGCGTTTGTAGAAGAACGGAAGACCCTCTCCCATATGGCCGAGGATAATCTGGAGCTTGGGATACCTGTCGAATACTCCTGAGGTGATCATTCGGAGGCACTGAGTAACGACTTCCTGGTGCCATCCATATGCAGAGATGCTGAGAACCTGGTCCTGGAACTCCTTCTGATATTCCGGCCGCATATTGCTGTAGTAGATTTCGAAAACTCGTCAGGCGGCAGGCCCGGATGGATGTATATCGGCACATCAAGGGCTTCGGCGCGCGCCAGCAGGGGCTCAAAGTCGGGATGGTCGAGGAATTTCTTCCCGATGATTCCATTGGTCAAACATCCCAGGAAGCCATCTTCCCGAACTGTGCGTTCCAGTTCGTCTGCCGAAGCCTCCGGATTCTGCAGAGGCAAGGTTGCAAATGCCTTAAACCGCCCCGGATAGGTGGCCATCGGTCCGTCGACAAGCGACTTGTTGAGACGATACGCAAAATCGATTCCCTTCTGACCTTTGACATTCTGCACACCTGGCGTATGTGCGGAGAGGATTTGAACGTTGAGCCCTGCCTCATCCATTGCACGGATGCGGCGCGGGCCGAGTTCGGCAAGACCAGTATCCTCGAGGAACAGCCTGTCGTTCAGCACCATCAACTCATGGGTGGAAAAGGTCTCTTCCGTGCCGATGAAGGGCAGGTCCTGGTCTCGCTGTGAAAAATCCGTAGTCTCGTTCGCTGCCGCGCGGGAGGCAATGGCATGCGTGGACAAGCCGGCACCAATGCCAAGTGCTGCCGTGCCGGCTAGAAAGCCGCGGCGTCCCGTCGTGAGGTGCTTCAGAGGGTTTGCGTTGGACTGCATGTCAGTTTCTCCTCAGGTGTTTGTGTGGCGCGGTATCCGTGCGGCATCCGTCTGCAAGACGCGACGGGCTATCTCGCTTATCCGGATGCTTACTTCCTACCAAGCGAACCTGAGACGAACGTTAATACGGCCGCTCAGGCCGGTTGGCCGAACCAGGTGCCCAGCGCACGCACCAGCGTGGTGGCGTCGAGGTCCTGCCCGGTGGGCAAGGCCCAGGCGACACAGCCGTCGGGCCGGATCAGCAAGGCGTCGACGTCCACCCGGTCCGTGCGTGTTGACCCGTCCGGTCCACGCGGCCGCGGCGTCGCGGACCTCCGCGCGGTCGACGAGGTCCAGCAGGAGTCCGCAGCCAGGTGCAGGCGACGCGAGGTGAGAAACCGCAGGTCGACCGCAATGTCGTCGCCGCGGTGAACCGGCTGAAGGTCACATCGCCTGCGGGCCTGATCCGCAATGACGAAGGCATCCTTCGCGTCCGTCTTCCCATCGCCCCGGTAGGATCCGGAGGCGTGATGGACGGTGCGGCCGGGGATGCAGAGGACCTTTTGCCCGTGGTCGGTCAGCAGCGCGATCATCAGGGCAGCCCCGCCGGCGTTGAGGTCGATCGCCCACGTCACCGTCTCACCGCCGCTCAACTCCAGCACATCGCTGATCAGTTTGAGCAATGCATTCTCGTCGTTGACCACACGCTGCGACAGCTCCCGCGTGCCGTCAGCACCGAGCACCACGCAGTGGTGCTCGGCCTTGCCTGCATCCATACCAGCCCACAGTTGGGGCACGGCCGCTTCCGAAGTCGTTCCTCTATCTGTCGCAGGACGACCTCGCCAGTGTCCTTACCAAGCGATCTTTGCCGCGCACCCCAATGAGTGGCCGGGTCGTCGCGGGATGCCGGGCGGCCAATCGATTGAAGCCACCACTGGGCTGGAGACACGCAGCCACACCCAGCATCCCTGGGCCTTCCGATCCTACGAGTGACCGGAATCAGCCCCAGGAACAACGTAAGGAGACACGACCCTCACCGCGGCCGGTACTTCAAGCCCCAGCGCCTACACGCAGACAAAGCCTACGACCGCGCCGACCTGCGCAGATGGCTCCGATGGAAACGTATCGGAGTTCGCATCGCCCGGTAAGGCATCGAATCCAGCGAGCGATTAGGGCGTCGGAGGTGGGTGATCGAGCGCACGATGTCATGGCTGTCCGGTTACCGCAGACTCAGTCCCCGCTACGAGCGCCAGCCCCGCAACTACCTGGCATTTCTCGGACTTGCCGCCGCCCTCTGCTGCTACAAGCGCCTCGTCCGCCTCACCACGTAGGACACGATCTTAGACCGTGTCCTACATGGTCAGTTGGCAGTTGTGCTGCGCACGGGGAGTGGACGGTGGGGATGGATCGTTCCGGACGGCTTGTGGGAGTTGGCAAGGCCGTTGCTGCCGGCGGCGCGAGTTCGTCCGCAGGGTGGCGGGGTCGCGAACATCGATGATGAGGCCGTGTTTGCCGCGATCATCTACGTGCAGGTCAGCGGCTGCGCCTGGCGGGCGTTGCCGCCGTGCTTCGGAGCGTCGAAGTCGACCGTGCATCGCCGCTTCGCCATCTGGTCCCGTGTCGGAGTCTGGGGCCGACTGCATCAGAAGGTTCTCCAACTCCTAGAGAGCAGGACCTGGTCGACCTGTCACGTGCGGTCCTCGATTCCGCCCATGTGAGGGCTAAAAAGGGGGCGACCTTGCAGGTCCGAGCCCCGTGGACCGGGGTAAGCCAGGATCCAAGATGCATGTCCTGTCCGACGCGAACGGACTGCCCTTACGAGTCGGGCTCTCCGCGGCCAACCCCCACGACAGTCTCGCGCTGAAGCCGATGCTGTCCCATTTCCACATGGGACACGAATCCCACGCGGCCGACTCCAAACCCGTGCGTCTTCATGCAGACAAGGCGTACGACATCCCCCACCTGCGGCGATGGCTGTGGGGCAAACGCATTGGCGTCCGTATCGCCCGCAAGGGCATCGACTCCAGCGAGCGGCTCGGCCGTCGCAGGTGGGTCATCGAGCGCACCATGTCCTGGCTGACGGGCTACCGCCGTCTCAACCACCGCTACGAGCGGAAGCCAGGCACCTACCTGGCCTTTCTCGGCCTGGCATCCGCTCTCTGCTGCAACAAGCGGTTCCTCAAACTGACCATGTAGGACACTGTCTTAGGCATCCGTAAGAGCACGGCCCGCGGGCACCACAGCGGCGACGCTCTAATCCTGGCCTCAGGTTGATCGGGGACAATGAGCGGCAAAAGCATCGACTGGAGGGGGCGGGCCGGCGTGCGGATCATGATCGCGGACGACGAGGCGGCCATCCGTGAGTCGCTGGAGCGGGTGCTCCAGGTCGAGGGTTACGACACCAGCACCGTCGCCAACGGTTTCGCCGTGCTCGACGGGGTCGGTGGCGACGCGCCGGATCTGCTGCTCCTCGACGTGATGATGCCCCGCCTCGGCGGGTTGGAGACCTGTCGGCGGTTGCGGGCCGCGGGCCGAGATCTGCCGGTGCTGATGCTGACCGCCCGTGACCAGGTCTCCGACCGGGTCGCGGGGCTGGACGCGGGCGCCGACGACTACCTGCCCAAGCCGTTCGCCACCGAGGAGTTACTGGCCCGGGTGCGGGCCCTGCTGCGCCGGCGCACGCCGACCGACGAGGAGTCGCAGATCCTGTCGTTCGCCGACGTCCGGCTCGATCCGGACAGGTTCGAGGCGTGGCGGGGCGGGCGGCCGCTGCACCTGACCCGGACCGAGTTCTCCCTCCTGCAGGTCCTCGTGAGCAACGCGACCCGGGTCTTGACCCGCGACGCGCTGTTCGAGGCGATCTGGGGCTTCGGCATGAGCTCCACCGCCAACAACCTCCAGGTATACGTGAGCTACCTGCGCCGCAAGATGGAGGCCGAGGGTGAGCCGCGATTGATCTACACGCTGCGCGGCCTGGGATACACGTTGCGGGAGACTCCTCCGTGAGCAGGCCCGCCGGCCGGGAACCGCGCCGGCTGACCCGATGGTGGCGTCGGCGGTCCCTGCGGACCAGGCTGACGGTGATCGCGGCGACGGCCATCGCGGTCAGCGTGTTCGTGGCCTTCCAGGTGGCCAGCCAGCTACTGGACTGGGAGCTGCAGGACACCGCCGAGAATCAGCTACGCGCCGACTCCCGCGTCCTGGCGACGAACGCGGAGCGCGCCGGTCTGGCGCAGGTCCAGCTACCGCCGTATCCCGGATCCGGTCGGCTGGTGCGGGTCATCCTGCCCGACGGCTCGATCCGGACGCCGGCCGGCCAACCCGCGCTGCCCCCGGTCAGCGAGGACGCCGGGCGCGTGGCGCAGGGCGTGTCGGCCGACCTGATGGAGTCGAACGACAGCGACGACGGCGGCTACATCATCTACACGCTGCGGGCGGGCGACGGCGCGGTCCAGGTGGCCCGCGTCGTTGACGACAGCCCGATCAACCGGTTCGGGTTCGGCATGCTGCTGATCGGGCTGCTCTGCGTGGTCGGCGGTGCCTTTGTCGGGCGGACCGTGGCGCGGACCGGGCTGGCACCGATCGACCGGCTGACCGCCGCCGCGGTACATGTCGCGCACACCCGGGATCTCAACGCCGACATCCCGGACGAGGGCGGTGGGGAGATCCGGCGGCTGATCCAGTCGATCAACGACATGCTCGCCGCGCTCCGGGACTCCCGGCGGGCCCAGCGGCTGCTCGCCGAGGACGCCGCCCACGAGCTCAAGACCCCGCTCACCAGCCTGCGCCTCAACGCCGAGCTGCTGATCCGGCTCGATCGGCGCGGCACCCTGGACAGCGCACTGCCGGCGGAGAGCCGGACCCGG
This sequence comes from Streptomyces sp. NBC_00289, assembly GCF_041435115.1. NCBI lineage: Bacteria > Bacillati > Actinomycetota > Actinomycetes > Kitasatosporales > Streptomycetaceae > Streptomyces > Streptomyces sp. NBC_00289. Next base: position 9,820,015 of record NZ_CP108046.1, read on the forward strand.
TTGCTCAACGACCTCGGCGCCCAGGTGGCCGAGTTGAGCACCCTTGCCGCCGAGCTGACCGACCTGGCGCGCGGTGACGTCAGCGACGAGAGCACCGAGGTGCTCGACCTCGCCGACGTGGTGGTGGCCGCCGCGACCCGGGCGGATTCCCGCATGCCCGACATCGAGGTGGCGCTGGATGTGACCTCTGTGTGGGTGAGCGGGCGTCCCGCTGCGCTCGAGCGGGCGGTGCTCAACCTCATCGACAACGCCGGCAAGTGGTCCCCCGCGGACCAGCCGGTCCAGGTCCGGCTCCGTGCCGAGGGCGCGTCGGCGATGCTCGAGGTCGACGACGCCGGGCCGGGCATCGACGCCGTCGACGTACCGCGGGTGTTCGACCGGTTCTACCGTGCCGACAGCGCCCGGGCGTTGCCGGGATCCGGTCTGGGGCTGTCGATCGTGCAGCGGGTCGTCGACGCCCACGGCGGCCTGGCCACCGTCGCCCGCTCCGCACGCGGTGGCGCGCTGCTTCGGGTCGACCTTCCGGCCGCGGCCCCGCCCGCCCCCGATCGCGCGGCTCACCGCCGGGGATGACACCGCGGTGCGCCGACCCGCCCCGGCGGCGCGGCGCAGGACAAGGGACGGCGGCCCTCGGGCATGGCCCGCGCGGCTCACCGTCGGGGCAGGACACGGTGCGCCGACCCCAGCCCCGGCGCACGGCGCAGGGCCAAAGGGCGGCGACCGTCGGGTCCATGAAAAAGATCCGGGACGGGCCTGGGGGCCCGTCCCGGATCTCGTCCGTGCCGCCGCGCTCACCGTTGCAGCGCGGGCTCCTCGTCGTCGGCGAGCGGCTGTTGACCGTCCGGCAGCTCCGCCGCTGGACGGGACAGCCGGCTCGGCCACCAGATCCGCCGGCCGATCAGCAGGGTGAGGGCGGGCACCAGGACCGACCGCACCAGCAGGGCGTCGAGCAGCACGCCGAAGGCGACCAGGAACCCGACCTCGATCAGCATCACCAGCGGAAGTGTGGCGAGGACCGCGAACGTGGCCGCCAGGACCAGGCCTGCCGAGGTGATGACGCCACCGGTGGCGGAGAGGGCTTTGAGCATGCCCTCTCTGGTGCCGAGACGCACGGTCTCCTCCCGGGCCCGGCTGGTCAGGAAGATGTTGTAGTCGACGCCGAGCGCCACCAGGAACAGGAATGCCAGCAGCGGCACCGAATAGTCGATGCCCTTGAACCCGAGGATCGTGTCGAAGACGAACACGCTGCCGCCGAAGGCTGCGGCGAATGAGACGATCACGGTGGCCATCAGGACCAGCGGGGCGAGGATCGCGCGCAGCAGCAGCCCGAGGACGATCAGGACGACGGCGAGCACCAGCGGGATCACCAGCTTCTCGTCGCGCTTGGTGGTCACCTCGGTGTCGAGGTTCTCCGCACTCGGCCCGCCGACGATCGCCTCCGCCCCGCTCACCGCGTGCACGGCGGTGCGCACCCGCTTGATCGTGTCGTACTCTGCGGCGGTGTCCGGCGCGTCCTTCGGGAACACGGAGATGTTGGCCCAGCCACCGCTGGTCTGCTCCGGGATGGCCAGGGCCACACCGCGAGTGTCCTTGACGATGTCGAGCACCCGCTCCTGGTGCGCCGGCCGCGTGAAGATCGTCATCGGCTGGCCGCCGAGCTCCGGGAAGTGCTGGCGGAGAACGGTGAAGCCGGTGACCGACTCCGGCGCGGACAGGAACTGGTCCTGCTCCCGCAGGGCGCCGGTGTTGCCCGCCAGCCCGAGGGCGAGCACGCCGAGGACTCCGAGCGAGCCGAGTGTCGCCAGCCACCGGCGGCGGCTGATGGCGGTGCCGAGCCGTCCCCACAGCCCCGGCTTCTCCTCCACGGCCGTGCTGAACCGGGGGATGGCCGGCCAGAAGATCCGCCTGCCGAGCACCACGAGCACCGCCGGGAACAGCGTCAGCATGGCCACCAGCGCGCACAGGATGCCGGCCGCACCGATCGGGCCCAGCCCGCTGGTGCTGTTCAGGTCCGCGACGAGCAGGCAGAGCAGGCCGGCGACCACGGTGGCCGCGGACGCGACGATGGCCGGCGCCGCGCCGCGTAGCGCGTGGACCATCGCGACCCGGACGTTCTCATGGTGGTGCAGTGCCTCCCGATATCGAGCGATGAGCAACAGCGCGTAGTCCGTGCCGACGCCGAATACCAGGATCGTCAGCAGCGCCGAGTTCTGGTCGTTGACCACGATGCCGAAGCCCTTGACGAGCAGGTAGACGGTCGCCATCGCGGTCAGTGCGGCCGCGCCCACGGCCATCAGCGGGATGATCCACAACACCGGGCTGCGGTAGGTGAGGATGAGCAGGAGCGTGACGACGACGATGGTGGTGAGGAGGACCTGCACGTCGATGCCGTCGAAGACGGCCTCCATGTCGCCGTCGATCGCGCCCGGTCCGGTCACGTCGAGTTCCAGGCCGGAGGGGCGGTCCTTCGCGGCGTCACGCAACAGGCCGACAATGTCCTCCGGTGCGCCGTAGTCCGTGCTCACATCGAGGGTGAACATCATCGCCTTGCGGTCGGTGGAGGGGCTCGTCGGTGAGCCCTCGTCGTCCTCGCCGGCCGCCGCCTTCCCCTTCGGCGGGTACCGCTTGGCAAGGGTGTTGTAGTGGCGCTCGACCGTCGCGCGGTCGGCGTCGGTCATGTCGCCGGCGCGGTGGTACACGAAGACGAACGTGTTGTTGTCACCGCCGGGGAGACTGTCGTCCAGCACCGCCACCTTGGTGGACTCGGCACTGGCCGGCAGGGTGTCCACGGCGCTGTCGGTGGTGACCGAGCTCAACTTTCCGCTCAGCGGCACCATGCCCGCCGCCAGCACCAGCCACAAGCCAATCACCAACCATGGCACCCACCGGCCTGCCAACCGACCGGCCGGCGCTTCCCCGGACGGCGCTGCGTTGACTGCCATCACTAGCCTCCTACATACGGGTTGCATCGCTTATCTGGATGCCTACTTCTTACGGAGCGAACCTGAGACGACTGTTAAAGCGGTGCTCAGGCCGGTTGGCCGAACCAGGTGCCCAGCGCACGCACCAGCGTGGTGCCGTCGAGGTCCTGCCCGGTCGGCAAGGCCCAGGCGACACAGCCGTCGGGCCGGATGAGCAACGCGTCGACATCCACCCGGTCCGTGCGGGCGGTGACGGTGTTGACCCGTCCGGTCCACGCGGCCGCGGCGTCGCGGACCTCCGCGCGGTCGACGAGGTCGAGCAGGAGCCCACGACCCTCACGCAGCAGGTCCGCCGACCGGGTCACCGCGGTGACGACGTCCGGGTCGGGCCGCTCCAGCGTCAACTTCAGGCCAGCGAGGGCATTCAAGGAGATGAGTGGGACGCCTAACCCGCGCTAGAACGTACAGGCAGAGACGAACGTGGGATCGCCTACGGGACGCGAGTTCTAGGCGACGGAGGCCCGGTAGTACTGATCTTTGATTACGGGCTTGATGCGGGTGGGGCGAGTTCGAGGCCGGTCCCGGCCAGGAATCCGATGAGGAGTTCGGGGTGACGCTGGATGTAGCGCAGGGTGTTCTTCGTGGCCTGGTGGAGCTCGTCAATCGAACGGAACGCCCGGTTCGCGATCTTCTCCTTGGCGTGCGCCCAGAGTAACTCGACGGGGTTCAACTCCGGTGCGTAGGAGGGCATTTGGATGATCGTGAGCCAGTCCTGCCGCTGTGCGTACTGTTTCACGTGCTTGCTGATGTGGCTGGAGTAGTTGTCCCAGACGATGGTGACCGGGCCGTCCAGGCGGCGGTGCAGCATGGCGAGGAAGCGGGGGAAGTCCTTCTTCGTGTAGCCGCCCGACGGCTTGACCGCATAGATCATCCGGGGTTTCTCGCCGTCCTTGAAGCAGGCCCATGCCACCATGCTGATCTTGTCGTTGCGTTTCCCGGACAGTCGCAGCACCGGGGTCTGCCCGGCCTTGCCCCAGGTGCGGCGGACCGGCCCGTTCAGCCAGGCCCCGGCCTCGTCCTCGAAGCAGACCCACCCGCCGACGGCGGTGACCTGCGCGGATGGGAAGCCGCCGGCCACGTCTCCGTGCGCCATGCGGCAATCGCCTCCTCATTGCGCTCCACGGCCCGCACCTTCGGCACCTGCCACGACCAGCCCAGGCGATCCAGCAACCGCCACACCCCGGAGATCTCGTACCTGACCTCGAACCGCTCCTCGATCAGCACCCCGACCCGGGCCAGCGTCCACCGCTGGTCCTCCCACCCGTACGCCGTCGGCCCTGCCCGCAGAAGACCCTCCAGCTCCCGCTCCTGCTCCGCGCTCAGATACGAGTTACCGCCCGGCCCCTTGGACAGCAGAGCCGCCCGGCCGCCCTCCGCCCAGGCCCGACGCCACAGGCTGACCGCCTGCGGCGTCACCCCGAGCACCTCCGCGACCCTGCTCTGCCGCATCCCTTGTTCGAATAAATCAGCCGCCTGCATGCGCCGCCGCTCCAGCTCAACTGGGCTCAACAGCCTGCGAGTTCGAGTCCCCATACACCCGGTATGCCGAACATGACCAGATCATCAAACGCAGCATCAAAGATCAGTAGTCGCCGGATTAACGACCGGCCAGGGAGGACGGGAAAGCCGTCCGCAGGGCGAAGGGGGCCAGGTGACTCGGACACACCAGACTCGGGAGGTATGCGAATTGCAATCGCCGCAACAGAGTTGTGTGTCCTGCGAGAGCACTCTGACCGGCTCACACTGTAGTCACTGGAGAGGCGGATGACGGGGAAACCGTCACGTCCGGTTCGGCGGGAGGCCGCGCGGAACAGGACCTGCCACGGCAGACACCTCACCGCGCGGCCGACCCATCTGGCTGGTGCACGAACGCCCGCCGCAACGCACGCGACTACGAACGGCTGCCCCAGCACTCCGAAGCACACTGAACTGGGCACTCATCACCATGATGACCCGACGCCTCACCCGCAAAAGCGCCCGCACCAGCCACTGAACGAAGGAGACGCCCTGATCATGCGACGTCAGCAATCGCGGACGGGTTCGAGGAACTCGAGCCGATTGCCCAGCTTGTCGAACGCATAGAAGCGATCGTGGCCAGGAAAGTTGTCATCCCAGGTGACGCTCACTCCTTTGTCTTCCAACCGCTTGGCGAGCGCCTGGAGCGAGGTCACAAGGATGCCCGGATGCGCCTTCCTGTTCGGGCGGAAGTCCTCTTCAACCCCCAAGTGGACCTCCAGGCCACCACCTCGGAACCAGCACCCACCACGAGCCGCCAGCACCGGCGGCTTCTCGAGCTCCGTCATGCCGAGAACGTCTCCCCAGAACTCGCGGCAGACGGTTTCAGCGCCTGGAGGGATCGCAAGCTGCACGTGATGCAGGCCGTCCAAGGAGTATCCGAGCGTTCCCAGAGCCACAACTTCTCCTCCACCAAGGAATCTCGACGTCAAGATAATGAGAGCTGAGCGGTCCTGGCAAGGGCGCGGACTCGGCAGAGGGCGCGGCAAGTTGAGAGGACGACGTGCAAAAACACCTACTTTCAGCCCGTTCCTTATGGTCGCTGCTGGCTGACCGCGGCAGTTCGCGGGGTTGAGTGTGCATGGCTGCCCCAGTTGCTGCGCCTGTGTGGCTTTGTGCTTCGGCGTCCGCCGTTGTGGGTCCTACCGGTCGGTCACGTGGTTCGAAGGCGGCATCCCGGCCCTCATGGGTGGCGGAGGTGGGTGGGCACGCTCGTACTGGTCGTGCCAAGCAGCGATCGTGAAAAACAGTGCAACGGCTGCCACGAGCAGTTGGACCGCTCCTGCGAACGGATGTGCCGAGTACAGGAAGGTAACGGCGATCACGAGCACGCCCAGTGTGAACCCGCCGAGCCAGAGGATCGCGGGGGTGCCGCGGTGTGCTCGTCCGCACCGCCCCATCCACGGATGACCGACGTCAGCCCCAGCAGAAAGACGACCGGGATTTCAATGAGCAGCACGATCAGGCTTATGCAGCCACCCGCGAACCCGTCGCCTCGCGATTCTGAAGGCTTTCCAGGGCGGAAATCGTTCCCCGGCAAGCGCGGTATACGCGAACTCGGCTCGAAGGGCATGGTCACACCCTCGTACGTCACGCCGTGCGCTGCATCACGGTTCACCAGGCCGAGACCGAGGCGCGGCCGAGCTGAGCACCCCGCCGGGCCTCCCCCTGGCCTCGAACTGCAAAGTGAACACACGCGCTCGTACGAGGGCTCCGGGGACGTGACCACGGCCTCCGTCTGATCCTGCGCTCCGACCAAAGAGGCACTTGACCAGTACGAAGGCCGTGGGGGAATGAGTCTGCTGCATCACGATGCCGGCCGGGAGCCGTTCGCGCTGGCGTCACGCTTCCGCGAAGGCTTCCTCGACTGCCTGACCGCGCGCGGGGACACGTTGTTCGAGCTGACCGATGCACTGTTGGGTGCGGACGGGCCGGTGACCACGCCGGTGGACCTCACACTGACGGCAGAACACCGGCGCGGGCACGGCGCGATGTATGAGGCGCTCAACTGCGGGAAGGTCGAGGTGCCGCGACTGCGGCAGGTGCTGGCCGGGCTGCCGCAACCCGGGGCCTCCGCCGGACGCCTGGTCCTGGCGGGAGAAGGTCGGCGAGGTACGCCTCCAGATCTGGCAGATAGGAGACGTCCGTGCTGAAGTGTTCGCAGCCCCGACAGCGGAACCGCAGTGGGCAGCTCTGCCCGCCTGCGGCCACGTTCGACGGCTCCACGCAGATGCCGTACGCCGTGGCGACTTCGCCAATCTCGCGCCGAACGTGCTCCGAGTCCAGGAGCCGCTTGACCTTGCGCCACACCCGGTTGCCGTGCCGGTCGAACTGCAGAACGGTGACTCATTCGATGGCCTCGCGGCGGCGCTCTTGACCGATGCGTAATGGTGGAGTCGGGTATGGGAACTCTCGGAATGAGTGGGACTACTCGTCGAGGTACCCGAGTCTGATGTCGGCTGGTGTGATGAAGAGTTGGCCTTCGCGGACCTGCCATTCGGTCGTCCCATCAGCTTCGTGGCTGGCAAGTAACAGACCCTGGACGAGGTCTCCGTCGTCGTCGGAAGCGGGGAGCCGAGCGATCTCTCTGATCTGGTCGGTGAACCAGTCCAGGGCCGATTCGCGGATGTCGGCGCCGTAGAAGATGTAGTGGATCCAGTTGACGTGCTGGCGGGGTGAGCTCCATCCGTTGGTGTAGTGGTTGTCTTCGTGTGAGGAGATGATCTCTTGGAGTGCGGCGAGTTGTGTCTCGTCGCACTCCAGCCACCCTCTGATCGACACGTAAGCGCCCATTGGCGTGTCCTCTCTCGTCGTCAGTTCTGGCGGACTACGAACCCGATCGAGCGCAGCCGGATCTCGCAACTTGCCGTTGAGTACCTGGCTGGAACGGGACATCGCCCCCCTGCCCGCCGATGGCAGTGATCCCGTCGGACAGCAACTGCTGCACCGCTACCTCGCCGCGTACGGGCCCGCCGCCAGCACGGACCTCCGTGCCTGGTGCGGCCTCACTGGCCTTCCCGCCGCCATCAAAGCCGCCCGAGAAGAACTCGTCGTCTTCCGTGACAAACGCGGCCGCGAACTGCTCGACCTGCCCGACGCACCCCGCCCCCACGCCGACACCCCCGCCCCCGTCCGGTTCCTCCCGGCCTTCGACAACGCCATACTCGGCTACCACGACCGTAGCCGCATCATCGACGCCCCCCACCTCGGTCTGTCCGTCGCAGGCCACCGCACTGTCCTTGTTGACGGACGCGTCACCGCCACCTGGACCGTCCGCAACCACCGACTCCACATCAGCTCCCTGCGCCCCCTCACTGCCCTGGAACAGGAAGCCGTTTGCACCGAAGCCCAGGACCTGACCACCTTCCTGGACAACGACATCGAGCACATCCAACTCGACACGAAAAACTGACGATCACCCCACTCCCGGTGATCCGTCGTCGTACTCATCAGGTGACTCCTTCGGGGAAGATCACACCTGATTCGTGACAATCCCCGTGTGCGTGAGTCGATCACTGCTGCCACCGGGTGCGGGGCGGTTCCCATCCTTTGATCTTCGCAGGGGATCCCGGTCTTCAGGCCGGGCGGGAATGTGATCCTCGGTCCGGAGGCGCGCAGGAGAGGTCTACCCCGCGTTGGTCGTTGCACGTCGTGCCGGGTGGGAAGCGGCCAGGGCCCTGGCCGCCGGTGACGGGAGCCCGTGCCCAGGATGGGAGTTCCGCGCCCGCGGTGGGGGTTGGCCGTCTACCAGTGGATGGTTTGGTTGTGGGGGGTGATGTGGAGGGTGGATTCGCGGAGTGTGGGGGTGCCGGCGGTGTGCCAGCGGGCGAGGTGGTCCTCGGCGGTGTCCCAGAGCATGCGGGTGCCGTGTTGGCGGATGATGCAGTGGCCGTTTTCTTCGTGGAGGGCGGCGAAGGATCCGGTGGTGGTGTCGATCAGAACGTCTTCGGTGTGCCCGTTGTGGTGCAGGGTGAGGCGTTGGGTGTGGGGGAGGGCGAGCTGGATGATGAAGCGGGCCGTCCAGTCGTCGAGAATCTTGGGCGGGAGGGGTGTTTGGTGTTCCTGGCCGGTGGTGAGGTCGGGCAGGAGACCGGCTGGGGGTGGCTGGTGGGGGCGGGCGAGCATGAAGGCCACCTGTCCGCCCAGGAGTTTTCCGGTTGCGGTGCCGTCCTCGTGGACGGTGAGGCAGGCCAGTTCGGAGGAGCCGAGCCAGCCGCTGATGGTGGCCAGGATCAGTCCGCCGGGCCGGGTCTGTTCCAACCAGGTTGCCGGGATGGTGCGGACGGCGCAGGTGGCGATGATCCTGTCGTAGGGTGCGCCCTCGGGGTGGCCGAGGAGGCCGTCACCGGTGACGAGGGCGGGATGCATCCCCAACCCGGCAAGGGCGGTGTGTGCCCGCGCGGCGACATCGTGGTCGTACTCGACCGAGGTGAGGTGCTGTGCGCCCAGACGCGTGCACAGCAGCGCGGTCGAGTAGCCGGTGCCGGTTCCGATCTCCAGCACCCTATCGTCCGGTTGAACGTGGAGATCCTCCAGCATGCGCAGCACGAGGGAGGGCAGTGTGCTGGAGGATGTGGGCTCGCGCATGATGTGCCCGCGGACATCGGCGGGCACGATGGTGCCGGCGATCTGCGTGACCAGGGACTCGTCGGTGTAGCAGCCCTCCAGCCAGCCCTCCTCGCCTTCCAGGACGGGAGCCCACGCCGACGGTGCGCCGGGCACGCGGCGGAAGTATCCGCCGCGCAGGAACTCGTGCCGGCGCACCGTGCGTGCGGCATGACGCCATGCGGCCGTGCGCGGGTAACCGTCGGCCGTCAGGCGGTCGATGAGCTGCTGGTGCAGTCGTTCTTCGTCGCTCACGTTCGTCTCTCCAAAAGGTCGGCCAGGGCTGCGCACATCGGCAGACCGGTTTCGGGTTCCAGCCAGTACCACTGGCCGCAGGGGTTGCACTCCAAGAACCACCATCTGCCGTCCTGGCTGATGCAGAAGTCGAAAGCCCCAAAGACGAGCCCGAAGTGATTCACATAGTTGTGGAGCGCTGACTCGATAGCGGCCGGTGGCGTTATGGGGGTGTAGCGCAGCCGTGTGTAGTCGCTGCGCCAGTCCAGGAGGTCGGAGTCGATCCGCACGCAGTAGATGCGGGAGCCGATGACGGTGACCCGTACGTCGGCCGTCTTGGCCACGCGGACCTGGAACAGGTGCGCGGTGCCCGCGACACCGTCGTCAATGTCTTCAGCGGCCACCTCGGCGATTTCGACCACGGACGCGACGCCGTCGAGGCGGTAGACCGGGTTGTGCAGCGGTTTGTAGATGACGTGCTCGTACCGTTCGACGAATGCCCTGGCGGCCTCAGGGCGGGAGGTGATGAGAGTGGGCGGGACCAGGAAGCCGGCCTGGACTGCGGCGGCCAGACCGGACGGCTTGAATTCGGCGTCTCCGATGCGGTGCGGGTGGTTGACGTAGAGGTAGCCGGGCAGCGACGCCAGGACCCCGCCCAGGCCATACCGTGCCTGTGTGACGGCGAACCGCGCGTCCTGATCGGCGAGGTGGGGGAAGGCGAACCCGGTCGGCCTGCGGTAGTACACCGCACGGACCTGGTCCAGCTCTGCCGTGCGGGACGCGGTACGCACATGGCCTCGTAGCCCGTCCTGGGTGATCTCGGCCTGAACGGACAGGGAGGCGGGGAAGTCGCCTGAGTCGAACCGTAGGACGGGGACGTCCCGCTCGTTGAGCTCGCCGATCACCACGTCGGCGGTGGGGTCGTGGAGGCTGGTGACGACCAGCACCGGGCGGGAGTCTGTCACTGGTCGCTGTCGCTGCCCGTGTCGCTGTCCTGGGTGCTGCCGTTGCCGTCCGGGCTGGTACCGGTGGCTGGGCTGGTGCCCGTGCTCGTACCGTGGCCGGGCATGTCCATCACCTGGCCGTCGACGTCGAGGAACACGGCGGTCTGCGTGAGCGGATCCAGACGCGTGGCGGCGTACGGGGCTGCCGTGGGATACGGCGCCATCCGGCCGATCCCCCAGGGCAGCGGGGTGAGCGCTCCCTGCGGGACGGCTGTGTCTGTGGGCAGACGGTCGGAATGCACGAACATGGCATCGTCCTTCGAATTGTCGGCAGTCCCGCCGGCCTGGCGGGACTGCGGATCTGTCGGACCCGGAGCCGAAGATCCGCGAACGAGCAAGAACTCCCCTCGTCACTCGACGGCTTATTGCTGGGTTGCGGGTCGAGAAGTCGACGTGCGGTGCGGTGAGTTGGGTGCCCGGCGCGGGAAGGATGGCCGGCCGTCGGGGGAGGCGGCCGGGGCGGGGTCCTCCCGCGCCGGGCGGGGGGCCTGCCCGAAAGCCCGGCTACGGGGGCGTGCGGGCTTTCGGGCAGGGGCTCATGAGGTGTGTGCGGAGCTGGTGGAGGAGTTCGTCGAGGGCCAGGATGCGGAAGGCGCTGAGGCGGCGGATCTGCTGCGAGGCGAGGAAGCAGGTCATGCCGGGATGCCCGTAGGGCGGGGGCGCTTCGGGCTGCGCCACGGGCTGGACACCGTGGGCGCCGAGTCCGTAGAGGGTGCCGGTGGCTCCGTACAGTGGCGCGCTCTGCGCCAAAAACATGGTCGGGCTACCGTCCAGGTGCGGGCAAAGCCGGGCGGCGGTGCGCACATGGCGGGCGCAGACGGGCGGCTGGTTGGTCAGCACCTGCGCCGCGTTGGGAGTGTGGTCGTGGGGCCCGGCGAGGAACACGAGTCCGAGAGGGGTGCGGGCGGGGGCGGTGCAGATCTGGCAGCGCAGGGCCTGCATGGTCATCATCTGCCGGTAGGGGTGCACGAGTTTCCACTGCGGCCGGCCGGCTGGCTGGCCCTGCGCATCGAGAGGGTTGAAGGAGCAGCGTGCCCGTAGGACGCCGCGTAGGTCGCGGTCGCGGGGGTCTTCGTCGGCGTAGTGCAGGCGGAGGCGGCCGCCGGGGTGGGGGAGGAGGATGAGGTTGTCGGGGGCCGCGTCCTCGCCTTCGTGCTGGGTGATGAACGGGACGAGGCCGTAAACAGCCGGGGTGGGCACGGAACGCTGCTTCCTGGGTTGTCGGGGATGGACAGAAGGGGGAGCGGGGGGACGAGCACCCCGCTTTCTGCAGGCAGTTGAGAGCAGGCGAGGTGCTCGGCGACCTCGTTGACCGTCCAGGCCGTCCGGCGTACGTGCCCGACTGCCTGCCCCCGTCCGGTATCTCCTGTGAGCGCACCTTGCGGCTCGCCTCATCAGGGCTGTCCGCTCGCCGTGCTGGGCGGCTTGGGCGCGGCCGCGCCGGTCTCGGCGAGCCGGATGGGGATGGCCGCGCTGCCGGGAGGCGAGTGTGCCGAGGCCGTCCGGGGTGGTGCTGCCTCGTCTGGGACCTGGCAGGCGTCCTCGAGGAGAGCGTCTGCATTCAGCGGCTTCCTGCGCCGGAATGTAGCCGAGGCGCCTCGTCGCCCAAGGGCGGCGTCCAGGGTTCGGAACCGGCCGGGCGGGCCGGGGGCGGCGGTTGGAGAGGTCATGTGCCCTCCGTGGGCGGGATGGTGAGGCGGCACCAGGCGGCGGCACCGTCGTTGTTGATCCCGAAGGTGCCGCCGTTCTCCTTGGCCAGTGCGGCGACCAGCGCAAGGCCCCGCCCGGACTCGGCGTCCTCGTCGGCCGGCGCGTGCGGGATGCAGGCCGGCATCCCGTCGTGGACGGTGATGTGCAGGATGCCGTTTCCGACGGCCAGCTTCAGGTGGATCTCCGTCGTCCCGCTGTGCACGAGCGCGTTGGTGACCAGTTCGGAGACGATCAGCATCACGTCGGCGGTCATTGCTTCCAGGCCGCAGTGCCTCAGCCGTGCGGCAGCGATCCGGCGCATGGCCCCGACCCGCAGCGCGTCCTCTGCACTGGGCGGAGTCTGACCTCGGCTGGCGACGATCTTGAACCGCTCGTTCATCACCGTGCCGTTCTGGCGCGGGCGCAAGGGGAGGGGCGGTGTCGACGCAGTGGTCACGACGTCTGTCGCATGGATGCGCGAGCCCGGCGGGGCAGTCGGTGCAGCACCTGCCCGGGTGGGCCACTGTCGCGGGGACGGTACGTCGGTCGCGGTCACGGTGCGTCCTCCTGCCTGTGGTGCCCGGCCCTGACGGGGGAGACAGGGCCGGGCACGTCTCGACGTCACCGGGATGAGGGCCGGCCTCGTGGGGGAGCTGCGGTTGCCCCGGTGACTGACGACGACCGTAGAGTGGCAGCCGCTCAACTCCCAAGGAGCTTGCGCGAGTTTGCAGCAAGCAAGTTGACGGGCACTTATGGCCGGTGGACCATCGAGGTGTCACGCAAACTTGCGCAAGGTCGATGACAGGAGACCGGCCATGAAGTTACGGTTCCTTGGCACCAACTCCACGGGCGGCGACTGCCCGACGCTGTATGCGACCGACCGGGACAGCTACATCGTCCAGGGATGGCAGCTGTTCGCGAACGAACTGTTGACGCAACTCGACGTACCCGACGGGGAGACCGCGGTGGAGGTGCCGACCGAGCTGTTCGAGCACCTGCGGGAGGACGGCCTGCCGGCCTGGGAGGTGGACCGCGTCCAGTCCCCGATCATGATCATCACGCCGCAGGGCACCTGCGTCGTCCAGGGCGAGGCAGTGACCGACCCCGAAGCCCTTTCCCAGATGTCGATCCCGCACTATGAGACCTGCGTCGAGGTACCGAAGGAGGTCCTCACCGCAGTGCTGGAGGAATCATATGGAGCTGCTCTCGGGCGCTGAGCGCAACCAGCTCTTCGAGCGCTTCCAGCACGACGCGTTCCACCTGGAACTGCGCGACGACTACTCCGTCCCCGAGGAGAACGGCCCGTTCCAGAACTGGCTGACAGGCGCAACCACCGACACCGCCTTCCTCGCTCCGTGGACCCGGCTCGTGTACCAGGCCACCTCACGCGGCATGACCGTCCGCCGCGTGAGGGTCGTCACCGAGCCGGCAACCCCCTACCTCCAGTGGGAGCACACCGTCACGCCGCTGAACCAGGAGGCCGGTGAGGACATCCGCTGGCTGCCCCGCCGCCTCCTGCCCGACGGCCTGAGCTTCCCTTTCGCCGGCAGGGACTGGTGGCTGTTCGACGACCGCCTCCTGGCAGTGGGCCACTTCGACCCGGACGGCCGAGTCCTCGGATCTCAGATCATGGAAGCCCCTGACATCGTCACCGCATGCGTCCGCCTGCGCGACCAGCTCTGGCATCTCGCCATCCCCCACGCCGAGTACACACTCTGAACCATCCGTGACCACCCAGACAGATGAGGCACTGCAGGCGCTCGGCGCCCGGCTGCGCAGCTTCCGCAAGGACGCTGGTTTCCCAAGCGGCCGGGCCTTCGCCCACGCCACCGCATGGCACGAATCGAAGATCTCCCGCATCGAGCACGGCAAACAACGCCCGAGCGAGGACGACCTGCGCACCTGGTGCCAGATCACCGGCCAGGCAGAGCAGATCGGCGACCTGATCGCCATCGTCCGCCACGTAGACGAACTCTGGCTCGAATGGCGCCGCCAACTCCAGGCCGGCGCCGAAAGCAGACAGCACAAAGCCATCCCCGTCTACGCGAAAACCAAAGTCTTCCGCATCTGGCACCCCACCGTCATCTGGGGAACCCTCCAGACAACCGAGTACGCCGCCAAAGTCTTCGAACAGGTTGTCAACTACTACGAGATCCCCGACGACTCCGAAGCAGCCGTCGGCAAACGGCTGGAACGTCAGCAGTACCTCTACCAGGGCGAGCGGATCTTCAACGTCCTGCTCGGCGAACAAGCCCTCTACACCAACTTCGGCGGCACAGACGTGATGAAGGGCCAGCTCGACCGCCTCCTGGCAGTGATGCGTCTGCCCAGACTCAGCCTCGGCATCGTCCCCCGCTCCGCACCAGCAGCAATCTGGCCAGGCAACTCCTTCTCGATGTTCGACGACAAACTCGTCCTCGTCGAAACATATTCCGCGGAGCTGTCCGTCTCCCAGCCCCGCGAAATCGAGCTGTATGCCAAGGCGTTCGCCCTGCTGCAACGGTCAGCTGTCTACGGCACAGCCGTCCGGGACCTCATCTTCACTGCAATCCAGCACTTCGACCGAATGCCGACAGACTAGGAGAACCACTGCCTTGCCCGAGCAGCTCAACTGGCGCACCAGCACCTACACCTCACAAGACTCCTGTGTGGAGGTCGCCGACAGCAACCCGCACACCGTCATGGTGCGCGACACCAAAGACCGCAACCGTGCCATCGTCTCCTTCACACCTGCTGCCTGGCTTGCCTTCGTGCAGCATGCCAAGAGCCGATAGAGTCCACCCCCGACCGGACACCTGGGCATCTCGAAGAACACCGTCAAGCGGGCCCTGGCGAGCGACCGGCCGCCGCAGTACCGGTGGCCGGCCTCGGCCGTCGACGCGGTCGAGGTGCAGATCAAACCGCACGCCCGACGGTGCCCCGGTACGCCGCACCCCGGAAGCCGTCCTCGAGGGGGAGCGGCAGGCCGCACTCCACGCCGCCGCGGAGCACCGGGCTCATTGAACAGGCAGCGCGCCGCCACGCGGTGCTCGTATCAGCCGTACACCGCCTGGTCTAGGCGGCGGTCCGTGAGATCCCCAATGCCAAGCGCACAGCCGCCCATCTCGCAGGCGCAATGACGGAGGCGCGAAGTGCATACGCGCTCGCGCCCATCGTCTCCGGTGAGCGGTGGCTGGTCGCCGAGTCCCGCATCACCGTCGGGATGCCGGCAGTGATGCGGAGCGGGTTGGGGAGAGCAGCTACCTATGGCCTACCTGACAAATGATCATCTGGCGGGTTCGTGGGACCAGGAGTGCGGCCAGGCGTGCGACGCACAACCGCCGGCTCGCTCAAATACGGAGAGCGAGGCGGTCGGCGGTTGCCCGGCTGTCGATGTACTCGTCTCTGATCGTGCGGAGGTCGTGAGTTCGAGCTCTGAGCAGGTAGACGGTCGGCTTGCCTGGCGAAGAGTCGTGTCCTGCCGGCTCGAGGCGCGGCCAACCGCCCCCGCTACGTCCTACTTCTCCTCCGGCTCCCAGGCGCGGAGCAGGTCGAGCAGCCCTGCGTCTCCGTCAACGTGCAAGGAGTCGGCCTGGATCCGGTCGTACAAGTAGAGGACCAGCTCACTGGCCGTGCCGTGGACGGAGGCGCCGGCTGCGTCCGAGTCTTCGCCGGTCGCGGCGGTGGGCGCGGGGATGCGGGTGGAGCGTGCGCCGTCGCCGTCGACGGTGAGGCGCCAGGAGCGGCCCTCGGCGGCGTGGAAGTCGAAGGCCGTCGGCTTGTGCGGCCAGGCACTCGGCGTTGCGCAGACGGTGAACAGGAACTCCTCCACACCGTCGAGTGCCACCTCGACCGGCAGCGGCTGCGAGGCGCCCCCGGCGAGCTGGGCGTCGTACGTGTGCACCGCGGTCTCCTGGACCCGGTGCCGGGCGATACCGCCAGCGGTCTGCGGTGACTGCGACGCAGGCCACCACGTCCAGCAACCGCTCTCCGGTCCCGCCGCGCGCAGGGCGCCCAGCAGAAGCTGCGTCGACGCGTCCAGCCAGGCCAGCAGGGCCTCACGCTCCCGCGGCACTTCCAGCGCGGCGCGCGCGGCGACGGCCTCGGCCGGGGGAGCGTCGGCAGACCCCGCGCCGACGATGGCGGCCCAGAAACGGTCTCCCCCACCCAGATGCTTCCCCAGATCGAACAGCGTCCACCCGGGGCAGGTCGGCACCTGCGCGTCGAGACCGGGCGCGGCGGCGACCACGGCGCGGAAGGCGGTCGACCGTTCATCGATCAGTCGCAACAGGTCAGGGAACTCAAGATTCTTTTGCACGCCGGATGTCTATCACCGTGCTCCGGTGATCGGACAGCGTTTTTCACAGTCGCCGCCGGTTGGTCACTGCGGACTGGTGGGGAGCGGGTTCGTGCATCACGGTCTGGGCCGCGCCCTGGCCGGGGCACGACCAACCCGTGCGGCTGCCAGGGCAGTTCGGGACGGAGACAGTAGGGCACCCCTCGCGCGGCTCGGGCTGACACCGTGCCGTCGCCGACTCCCTTGCGAGCGAGCCCCGTTTCACGAGTACCACTGAGCTGCGGAGGGGGCTGGAGCTGATGCACTGCGCCATCATGCATGCCGCGCATGCGATCGCGGTCGGTGGAGTCTTACTGATCGTTTCAGAATGGGTTGCGGGTCTTGGGCTCGACGATCTTGGTTGTCAGGGTGTCTCGCGTGCGTTCTGATCTTGTCCCTGACGACTTGAGGAAGCGGGTAGCTCCGCTTCTGCCGCCTGCACCCGAACGGCGCCATCGCCACCCCGGCCGGATACGCGTTCCGAACAGAGTGGCACTGGCTGGTGTGATGTACGTGCTGTGGACCGGTGTCGCGTGGCGTGATGTCCCGGCGGAGACGGGGAGCTGCTCCGGAGTGACGGCCTGGCGTCGACTGCGGGACTGGACCGAGGCTGGCGTGTGGCCGCACCTGCACGGTCGAACCCGACGGCACCGCACCCCATGACGTTCTGGTCCTGCAGGGTCAGCAGCGCCGCGAAGCGGAACTCCCAGTCCTGGGAGGCGAGATCGGACACGGCCAGCATCAGCACGTCGATGAACACCGCGGTGGCGCCATGGGACAGGTCCAGGTCGTGGCTACCGCGGGAGAAGATGTTGCACCGGCCTATGATGCGATCCCGGCCCTCCACCTGCTTGGAGAAGACGCATGACGGATGCGAGCACCGGCAAAGTGGTCGTAAACAGGGTGATGTCCCTCGATGGGTTCATCGCCGGTCCCGGCCACACGATGGACTGGATCTTCGATCACATGACGTCGGTGACGTTCCCGGAGGTCATGGCGGCCACGGGCGCCATGCTCATCGGCCGGGGCACGTACGAGGTCGGCAAGCGCATGTCCGACGAGAACACCGACTACGACGGCGGGGCGCAGTTCGTCCTCACTCACCGCCCGCCCGACGAGCCGGACCTCAACGTCACCTTCCTCACCTGCGACATCGAGGAAGCCGTGGCCACGGCACGCCGCGCCGCCGGCGACAAGAACCTGGAGATCCTCGGCGCCGATGTGGCCGCCCAGTGCCTGCAGCGCGGCCTCGTCGACGAGATCCTGGTGTACGTGCTGCCGGTGCTGCTCGGCGACGGAGTCCGCTTCGCGCCGCCGGGCCTCGACCGGATCGACCTGGAACCGTTCAGCAACGTCCAGTCGGGCGGGGTCACCATGCTGCGCTTCCACGTGCGCAAGTAGGCACGGTCGCAACTACTAGCCTGCTGTCATGGGCCCCATCCCGTGGGGCAAGTTCCCCACTCTCGCTGAACATCAACTGGCCCGACGGTGGCTGCAGTTCATGGCGAATGTCGGTCGGGCTTCCAACACGATCGACGCGTACGGGCGGGCGGTCGAGGACCACTCCGTGTCCGTCATGTCCGAGGGATACCGCCGAACATGTTCCGGGTGATCGGCCGCATTCCCTGACCGGTGAGCGACACCATCACACGACGGTGCAGCCGCATTGAACTCCACCGATGCGAACACGTATAACGGCGGCAACAGGGTCTCCTGGATCTCGGTTGGCTATGCAACCCCGAGCTACCAAGAGGCTCTGTCTTCATGCCTGTGACCAGCCGCGGTCACCCGATCGAGACTCCCGTTCGACGCAGACCCCTCCACTTCAATACGACAACAGCCACTCAATGGATCTGGTCACATCCCCAACGGTGAACTGCGGCTGCCAGGTCGATGGGGACGGGCGGACAGCCGGTTTCCCCGGTCGGTCGGGTCCCATGCGTCGGGATGCTGCTGGTCATCTCCATCGGTGTGGTCTGCCGGGACTGTTTCGGATCGGGCCGAGTCGCTCACGTGCGGCTTTCCCGGTCGTCGGGCGGTTACCGTCGCCCGGTGCCTGTCGCGGCTGCTTCGGTGATGACTTCGGCGATCTGCTGGGGTTGTTGCACCAGTGCTGCGTGTCCGGCGTCCGGCACGGTAACCATCGTTACCCGGGGGCAGGCCCGCAGCCCTTGATGCTCCTGCTGGGTGAGCCCGATCTCGTCCCGGTCTCCTCGCACGACCCAGGCCGGCGCTCCTGACTGGCACAGCCGGGCGACCAGCGATCCATGCCGGTCCAGGTACTCGTAGTAGCGCCGGACGATCTGGCGGCAGAGCTGTGGATCGTTTTTGCCCATGTCCGCCGCCAGCACCTCTGCTCGTCCCGGCGGCAGCTGGCTCCTCATCGCCCTCGGCAGTGCTTTCATCATCACCGTCCATGCCAGGCTCCCCACGCCGGGCACCCGGCCCAGCCGGTCCATCAGCCCCAGAAACATCGCTTCGTCTTCACGGGAGAACGTCGGTGACAGCAGCACGACGGGTCCCGGGAACATGCCGGCCGCCACCATTTCGAGCGCCACGTTCGCTCCCAGGCTGTGTCCCACCAGCACGTCACAGCCCGTCTCGGCGGCGAACTCCGCCATCGTCCTGGCGTAGTTCTCGATCGTCATATCCGTGGGCGGCGGTGTGCCACCGAATCCCGGTAGCGTCGCCGCCACCATGCCGAGCCCAGCTTCCGCCAGCGCCGGTTCGGCCATCACGTCCGCGTAGAACTCTGTCGTGCACATTCCGCCCGGGAGCATCAGCAGTCTGTGCTCAGCATCATCCGGGCCGGCCTTGCGGACATCCCAGCCCGCGTACGCGCTTTCCCTGCTCATGGGCCACAGCCTGAGACCCCCGCCCGGTCCGGGCAACGACCATGCTCCGAGCGCGGCGTGTTGCCGAGCCCATCCGGTATCCCCCACGCGACCGTGCCGGGCGTGCCCACTGCGCCCTCGGCACCCGGCAACTGGGCCCCACCCGGACCCGTCCGCTGAAGACGCCAAGCACATCTGGTGTCGTTCACGGGAAGGGGTTTTGGATCGAGTTTTTGTGGTGACGCTCCGACGCTCGGTGTATCAAGCCTGCGAACGCGGGGACGGCCAGGTCAACGGTTTGGTCGAGCGCGGACACGAGCGCGCACGGAACAGCGCCACGGAAGTTGAGCCACAGCCCGGGAAGGGGCGGCAGATGTTCTCCATTTCCGGGGGCGTCACGGCATGCCGGGAGTTCGAGCACTGGGTGTGTCGCCTGCCGTGGTCAGAGGTGGCGGCTGGCTCGTGTCCGCGCTGTATTGGTACTCCGCGGTGGTGGCAGGGGCTGTTCCGGCAAGGGATGGGAAAACGTGTTGGCCGGCTGTCGGCGAGCTGCGATGATGCGGCTGTTTCCCAGGCGGGGGGCATTTGTTCGTTTTCGTGTGTGCGGGATGCGGCGCGGAGTTGACCATCCCGCTGTCCCGGGTCTCACTGCCGGTCCATGCTCGTCAGAAGTACGGGAACGGGGTCCAGCTTCCGGTGCTCATGGAGTCCGGGACGTTTGCCGTGGATCCGGACCCGTGGGGAGGGCCGTGGCGGATGGGGGACGAGATCGGTCCGGGCGAGGCGCAGGCGCGCGGCATCTACGCGCCGGTGTACGCCCTGTCCGACGGCACGCCCGGGGCGAGTGTCATCGCGCCCGGTGATATCCGTGGAACCCGGCTGATTCCTGAGAAGCGCGGCGGTGCCTGCTGCGGCCTCGACGGAGCCGATGGGCCCAACATGGCCTGCGAGGCATGCGACCTGCCCGTGGCAACCAGGGTCGACGACTGCTCGCTGTGGCAGGCAGTGCGGCTCAGCTCGGAGGCCGTGCACCGCGTCCCGGTTGACGGTGTCCACGCTGCGCCCCTGTCCTGGGCGGAGCTGGCACAGAAGGGGGAAAAAACGCCCCCGTTCGGGCCGATTGCCACGTGGGGCGGACGGTTGGGGTCGAACCACTACTGGTCGTGGAGCCCGCAGTGGGAGGCGGCAGCCGGCCAGGCGCTCGCCCACCTGCTGGCTGCCTCCCAGGGGCAGCCGGTGAAGGTCCCGGGCGGTCTGACCGCGGACGTGTTCCAGCGTGCGCTCGACGCCCTGCTGCCGGCGGGTCCCCCCAAGCGGCGCGCCGTCCTGGCTGGACCGGGACGGCCCTGCCCTGACGCGGGCATCGACATCATCCTCGTACCGGTCCATCCCCAGACAGGCCAGACCTGGACCCCCGTCGGCCCGACTGCGTCGCCGTACCTGGTGCCCCTGCCGCTGGGGGTGTGGCTGCGGCTGGTCTCTCCCCAGCCGTACCTGCCGGTTCCCTCATCGGGCCGCATACCCCACGACGTACTGCGCGACGACCCGCTCCCGCTGCTCCCCAACTACCTGTTCCGGGCCGACCGTGGAACGTTCCAGCACACCGTGGTCCGGCTGCCGGCCGTGCGCAGCCCGTGGCTGCGCACGATCCTCGAGAACCTCACGCAGGGCACCCCGGCCGGCCTCTTCTAGTGCTGTGACCGCGTAGGTTCACCGGCTTGGTGAAGCGTCGGTGGGGCGGGCTATGTTCTCGGCATGAACGATGCTGAAGTCGCCTCGCTCTTGGCCGGATGTGCTCGCTCCAAACCGGTCTCGACTGGCACCCAGGATCTGACTCTTCGTGGCCACTGCACGAAGTCGAGCCAGAACCCCATCTTGGGCTCTGGCTCAGTTTCCGTGATCGCGTGGCTGTGAGGGATACCGGCTGTGCAGGCGGCGAGGGTTTTTCCGTATGCGCGTGTTGCCCGGATGTCGGCCGAGAGCTGCTGATGAACGAGTCTCAGTCGGCAAGGTCTCTCGCTTGGTAGCCGGCCAGCCCCAGGGCAAGCAGGGGCGGCACCAGTGCGTTGAGATACCAGGCCATGTCCGTGAGGGCTGGTGCTCCGCAGAGGCTCCGCCGGTCGATCGTCGGGATGAAGGCACAGTGGGATCGGACGTAGCGAGTGGTGGCGCCGGTTCGCCGAGCCCGCATGCGGCTACAGAGCGCGTAGTGCCTGGTATAGGTCGCCGTAGGCTGACCAACAGTCGACGCTGCCGTAGTCGTACAGGCTGCCCATGTACCAGTCGTCGTCTTGGACAGACTTCACGAGACACAGACTGTGGAACCCGAGAATGATCGCTGGGTGCAGCACTTCGGGGGCTCCGGTGCCGGCTACCCACTGCACCTTCCGGTTTGGATCCAGCGCGACAGCCTCCTGGTCCCCGGATACGTCGCGGATCCGCTGGAGGGTCCAGCCTGGGGGTAGTTGCGCGCCTGTCATCCTCGAATGATCTCACCCGCAGGTGCGGACGACCGCTTTAGGAGAGCGGCGGGGGAGTGAGGGTGCTGACCTGGAGCTTCGATATCTGGTCAGGTCACCGAGAACTCGACAGCGGGACACCCCCGTTGACCGTGGCTGACCCTTGTATCTGGCACGTCTGTGGCACGTGGCGAGCAGACGGCTCGGAACCTGGCCGGCTCCGCCGGTGCCCGGTGCTCAATTGCCGTAGCGGCTGCGCAAATCCTCGGTGATCCGCGACATCAACCCAATCGAACCTTCCGGTGGCGTCTCCACCAGCGGACGTTCTGTCTGGGGATCGTAGGCAGTCAGCCCAGTCTCCTTCTCAACGATGGCCGCCAGGGCGAAGACCTGCCCGAGCACGACTGCAGCGTCATCCCCCGCATGCCAGTAGGGCACAGTGAGGCTCACCTCGTCACCGAAGACGGACAGGTCGATACCGGTGCCCGAGTGGCTCAGGTCCCGCGATTCCTGCTCGTACTCCGTGATCTCTACTTCGCCCAGCGCGGTCCGAGCCTGCGGCACTATTCGGTCCCAAGCTTCGAGGAGGTGGGTGGGAATCGGCTCGCTGTCCTCGGCTGCGTCCTCCATCGCCTCCAGGACCTCCTCCCAGGACTGCCCGTCGCGTCGGTTCAAGAAGTAGATGTCGTAGCTCACGGGGCGATTGTAGGTGTGCGAACGCGAGGGCAGGGCTGAGGCCGCTGGCCCGTGCTGACTCCGTTGGCGGCATCAGCTTGGGAAGCTGTGAGCATTTGGGGCTGGTTGTGGCGCTGGCCTGGATGAACGGCCGAGGCGCGGCGGTGCCTGCTGCGGCCTCGGCGGAGCCGATGGGCCCAGCACGGCCTGCGAGGCATGTGAGCTGCCGGTGGCGGCCAGGGTCGTCGACTGTTCGCTGTGGCAGGCAGTGCGGCTCAGCTCGGATGCCGTGCACCGCGTCCCCGTTGACGGTGTCCACGCTGCGCCGCTGTCCTGGGCGGAGCTGGCAGATGAAGGGGGGACCCGGACCAATCCCGGCCGCCGGACACCCCGCCGGCGGCCTCAAGCCCAGCCCCTGAAACGGCGATATTCAGCGGCCTCCTAGCGGCGATGTGGCCAGGTGAGATGGATGACCCGCCGGGAAATGCGCCAGCCGTCATCGGTGCGTCGCAGGTCGTCGGCGTAGACGACGCTGGCGACAGCGCCGCCCTCCAGCAGGCTCAGACCTTTGGATCGGGCCCGCACCTGGTCGCCTGGGCCCTCCGACACGACGATGTTCGTCGTGTGGTGGGCTTTCGCGTGTCCGGGGGCGTTCATGTAGGTCGCGATCGCGTCCAGCCCGACGACCGGGTCGCCGCCGAAGACGCTGGCGTCCCACACCGCGTCTTCGGTGAGGCATTCGCCGAGACGGTCCAGTTCATGGTCGTCCATGATGTGTGCCCACAGCGCCAGGGCCTTGCTGATTTCGACGGTGTCTTCATTCGTGGGTTTCACGTTCGGCTCTCCATTTTGTGCGTTGCCGGACCGGGCCTTGGCGCCGCTCAGCACGGGCAGCACCTGTGGTAGGCGCCGTTGGCCTCGGCGCTTCTCTTCTTCGCCGCAGGGGCCGCGGGCGCCCGGCAGCCTCGACTCTGGGGGCGTATCGGCAAGGGCGGGAGAGGATCACATATCCATGGACCGACGATCCTCCCAGCCGGCCACGGTGGAGATCGTGCACAAGAAGGAGCTGCGGACGCTGGCGGGAGTGTCCCCGGCTTCTGCAGGACCCAGCCCGGCGGCCGGCGATCTCTACACGAGGCAGAGACCGCCGATCCATGGATAAACCTTCCTCTGCCGCCCCTGTGCGGGCGCTCCTACGGTCGAGGCTGCGGGCGCTCACCGGCCTGCCGTACCGAAGGAGTAAGACCCTCATGAAGATGACCGGCAACACGATCCTGATCACCGGCGGAACCTCGGGCATCGGGCTGGGTCTGGCCCTGCGGCTGCAGGAGGCCGGCAACAAGGTGGTCGTCGCCGGCCGGCGCAAGGAACTCCTCGACGAGATCACGACCGAGCACCCGGGCATCGACGCGCTCGTCCTCGATGTCGCGGATCCCGACTCGATTGCCCGGGCTCGTGAGAGCGTGGCGGCGAGCCACCCGGGGCTGAACGTCCTGGTCAACAACGCCGGCATCATGCTGCGGGAGAACCTCCTCGACCCGGCCGGTCTCCCGGTCGCCGAGGATCAGGTCACGGTCAATCTGCTCGGCACGATCCGGATGACGTATGCCTTCCTACCGCTGCTGGTGGGCAAGGACGACGCGGTCGTCGTGAATGTCACCTCCGCGCTGGCGTTCGTACCGTTCCCGAGCACCCCGACCTACTCTGCGACCAAGGCGGCGCTGCACTCCTTCTCCGTGAGCCTGCGCATCCAGCTCGCCGGTGCTGACGCCGGCGTCCAGGTGATCGAGGTGGTCCCGCCGGCTGTGCGCACGACCCTGCTCGGCCAGCAGGACAACGAACAGTCCATGCCGTTGGACGACTTCCTCACCCAGACCCTCGACCTGCTGCGCGAGACGCCCGGCGCGAAGGAGCTTGTCGTCGAGCGCGCCGGGTTCCTCCGCGACGCGCAGGCCAACGGCTCCTACGACGACGTCCTCGCCATGATCAGCAGCAGCTGACCGGCCTGACATGCTCGACGGGCAACAACAGCACACAGGCGGCTCCCGTTGGGCCACATCATGGACGAACGCGAGCTTGACCCGCCTCGGGGAGGTCCTCGCCCAAAACGCACAATGTTCAGGAAGCGTTTGGGCTTCGCCCCGATCGTCGCACTGGAGACGACCGGCTTCGTCCTGAGTGCCGACGGCACGTCGAGTGCCCGTCACACGAAGGACATCGCCGTGTCGGCCAGGGCGAGCGGCGAGGCCCGCCGGTCCGAAGCGTCGGGCGCCTCGACGCAGAACCGGCGCCGCGGGCCGTCCCAGGCCGACGGCCTGCGGCGCACCGCCGACAGCCGGCGAATTTCCCAGCGGCTCATGCAGCGCCGTCGGCGTCGGCGGTATGAGCGGCTTCTCGCGGGCAGAAGAGGAGTGCTCAGCCATGGATCGGCGGTCTCTGGATAGCCGGGCGGGATGCGGCCAGGATGGGTGCATGGACAAGAAGGAAGTGGCGGAATTCCTGCGCCGTCGGCGTGAGATGTTGCGCCCCCGCGACGTCGGGCTGGCCGAGGGGCCACGCAGGCGTACGCAGGGGCTGCGCCGCGAGGAGGTCGCCCAGCTCGCCGGCATGTCCACCGACTACTACGCCCGGCTGGAACAGCAGCGTGCTCCGCAGCCCTCCGTCCAGATCACGGCGGCTCTCGCCCGGACACTGCGGCTGACCCTGGACGAACGCGACCATCTCTTCGTCCTCATCGGCCATAACGCCCCGGCCCGCTTCCACCGCTGCGAACATGTGAGCCCGACGCTGATGCGGGTCCTGGACCGCCTGGACGACTCCCCGGCCCTGGTAACGACCGACCTGGTCGACACCCTCGCGATGAACCCCTTGGCCGTCGCCCTCCTCGGCGACCAGACCCGCCACACCGGCCTGGCCCGCAGCGGCTACTACCGCTGGTTCATGGACCCAGCCGAACGTCTGGTGTATCCCGAGGAGACCCACGAACGCCACGGCCGCGCCCAGGCAGCGCGCCTGCGGGCCGCGCTGACAGCCGGAAGCGACACCCCCCGAGCCGCCCAGATCCTCGCCGAACTCCAGGAACACAGCCCCGAGTTCGTCCGCATGTGGGAACTTCAGGAGGTCGCCCGTTACGGTGACTGCAAGACTATCCTCCACCCCGAACTCGGCCGCATCGACGTCGACGCCCAGCTCCTGTACACCGAAAACCGCGCCCAAACCCTGGTGGTACTGACCACCCGCCCCGGCACGGAGAGCCACAGCAAACTCCAACTGCTCTCCGTCATAGGACACCAACAGCTCACCCTCTGACGTCCTGGACCGGGGGCCCGAGCAGGGCTCGGCACGGGAGGGGCCGGACAAGAGCAGCCCGGAATGGTGCAGCCTGCACGGCTTCTGCCTTGTGCTCGAGGGCCATATATGTCGGCCCCCTGCGATGTTCCGGGCTCCGCGCTCAGTCCGCCCCGGTGAACGGTCTTCGACGACAGGTGCGCATTCTCACGATGTTCGCGGACCGGGCTCGGCTCCATCAAGGGCCGCTGACCTGCCAGGAGATGGCCGCGGCGTTCGGGAGTGCGGGTCGGGTGGGGGAGTGGTGAGCATCGGTTTTGGCGGCGTCCACCTCACACGCCATACCTTCCACCGGGCCAGCCGCCGCCCGCATCCGGGCGGGCGGATCCACACGCCAGCGGGCCGCCGGCGTCGCCTCCGCGGCGCGGGAACATGTGCGCGGCCGGCGCTGGTGTGAGGGGTGTGGTGGGGGAGGGGACAGTGTCCCCAGGCCTCATCTATAGCCCATGAGGACGATCGTTCGGCTGAAGCCTCATGTGTCGGTATAAAACTGCCGATCATCGTTGACACCTGGGTCTCCGATCACTACGGAGATCTGCATGTCGGAGCTCAATCCCGCCCCGCCGCTTGACCGTGAGGGCAAGCGGCGCCTGGCCGTCATACGCCACGTCGAAGAGGTCAGCGGAAACGTCGCGATGGCCTGCCGCTATTTCGGCATCTCGCGGCAGGCCTACTACACCTGGTACCGGCGCTACCAGACCGAGGGCATCGAAGGCCTGCGCACCCGCTCCAAGGCGCCCGGCGCGGCCGAGGCAGCCGGGGCGTTCAGGAGCGCCCCGGTCGCCGGCGCGGCCGTGGAGGCGGCGGCCACGGGCGCGGCCGGCCGCAGCACGGTCGCCCTGCGCGACGGCTGGCGTTTCGCGCTGGTCGACCCGGGCGGGATCACCGACCCGACCGGTGCGTACGCCGACGCCGCGAGCCCCGGCCACGAAAATTCCGACGGGTGCTGCCACAAGGTACGCCTCGGTACGTCCTCGCGTGCGCCGGGGTCCTGCTGCTCGCGGGGACCCTGTGGCGCCTGGGCTGCACTGCCTGAACCGGCTCGACGCGCGCGGCATCAGGCACCTGTACGTGATCGGCAGGGACGAACTGTGCGCCAAGGACGCCGCGCATGCGCAGCCCTCCCCCTCTCGCACGGCACACCGCCCCGCGTACCTCCGCGCGCGATCGGTCCCGGGCGGATTGGTCTCCGCGGGCCGCGCCGCGATTCGGGAGTACCGGGCTCGGAGCCGGACGCTCACGCGGTCACTCCAGGATGTCGGCTCGACGCAGCACGGGCGAGGTGCCGTCCCGTCCGCAATCCGGGAGCCGGGGGAGCGAAGTTCGACCGTTGGACCGGACCACGCCTACTCGTGGCGTGCGATCACCGCGGAGTATCCGCCGGCGGCGCGCAGGTCCTCCAGGCTTCCGTGGAAGATCTTGCGGGCCGAGTGGAGGATGACGGCGCTGTCGCAGCAGGAGCGCACGTCCTCCATGAGGTGGGTGGCCAGGACCACCGTGGTGGAGTCGGCCAGGTGCCGCAGGAGCGTCTGGAAGCGCTCCCGCTCGGCGGGATCCAGTCCCGTGGTGGGCTCGTCGAGCAGGAGCATCCGTGGCCTGTTGACCAGGGCCTGGGCGATCCCGACCCGTCGCTGCATTCCCCCGGACAAGGTGCCGTACTTGTCGTCGATACGCCGGGTCAGACCCACCTGGCGTACGGCGCGTTCGACGGCCTCGGGGGCGGTCCGGCCGGGCATGTCCTTCAGCCAGGCCGCGTAACTCACGCATTCCCGGACGGTGAAGCCGCGGAACATGCCGAACGTCTGGGGCAGGTACCCCAGTCGGCGCCGGATCTCCAGCCGCTCGGCGGGGCGCCGTGGATCACGCTCCAGCAGCTTGAGTTCGCCCTCCACCGCTCCGTCCGCCGTCGCCAGGACCCGCAGCAGTGAACTCTTCCCCGCGCCGTTCGGGCCGAGCAACGCGTGTACACCGAGGCCGAGTTCGAGATGGAGACTGTCGACTGCCGTGGTACGGCGGTGGCGTACGGTCAGCCGGGCGGCACTGATCATTGGGACCTCAGGTCGTTGAAGGAGTGGCGACGGAGCATCAACAGGGCGGCGAGCACGCCGGCGGCGGCACCCCAGACCATCTGCGCTCCACCGTCCAGGAGGCTCTTGAGCACCTTGAGCAGGGCCGTCTCCGGAGAGTGGATCCTGCCGTCCTGCCGCATCGACAGCTGGAAGACCGACACGACCAGCAGGAACCAGCCGGTCCCGGTCACCGCCGAGCCGAGCAGGCAGCCCATGTAGGAGCCGAGGACGAGCGTGGCGAGCGTCAGCGTCAGACAGGGCACCAGCCAGGCCGCCGCCCACATCGAGACGCCCGTGCCGGCCAGTCCCGCGCACAGGAGCAGCGGAAGGCTGTAGGCGAGTACGACACCGGTGCGCAGGAGCAGCAGACGCAGGCCCCCGGAGGGCATGCTCCGGACGACGGGAGCGAAGGGGTCGGCCTTGCCGCCGTAGCTGGTCGCCACCCACAGGAGGGGCAGCAGCGGAGCGAGGAGGAGCAGGAACGGCAGGAACCTCTCCTCGCCGGCGCGCGTGCCGATCGCCGCGGCCGTGGCGCACACTCCGGTGACGGAGAGCAGCCAGGGCCACCGAAGGCCGGGTACCGCCCGTAGCCAGGTGGGCAGGCGGAACTGGGGTGGGGACATGGTCACCTTTCGCGGGGGCGGGAGCCGGGGCGGACATCGGGCAGGGGCGGCAGGGGAGTTCCCCGTCTCATCGCGGTGAAGGTCCGGTTCAGCCACTCGACGCGTTCGCGGACGGGGAGGGCCGCCGGCCCGTACTCGGCTGCGTCCTTCCTGGAACCTTCGCCGCGGCCCATGAGCCACGTGTACAGAGCGAGGGTCTCCGCCGAATAGAAGGAGTCGCAGGAACTGGTGACAGCGACGGAGATCGCCAGGTGACTCCGGTCGGGTTCACTCCCTGAGACCCCGACCGCCCAGGGGGCGCCGACGTCGTCGATGCCGCCGCAGGAAGTGTCGTCCGTCCAGATGTAGTGGGTCGGCGCCTCGCGGACGCCCGCCAGCCGCTCCGACACCTGCGCGACCAGTCGTTCCAGGTGCTTGCGGCGGCTTTCGTGGTCGGCCGACACGCACACGACGGGCGCGTGCCCGCTGCAGCGGATCTCCATTGGGTTGAACGCCGAAGCGGTCGTGCCGTTCGGTTGCGTCATTCCGAGCCCCAGTGCCGTCAGGACCGAGGCCGCGGCCAGGACGGTCCCCGGCCTCCGGTGGCGGGCGCACACCAGCACGGCGGCCACCCCCACTGCGGTGACCAGGACGGCCCGACACCAAGGCAGCCACACGGGGGGAGTGGCTGGGGCCCAGGCAACCGCCTTCGGCGGAAGCGGGTCACCGGAGTAGGTGATGTCGAGGGGCACGAACGTCTGCCATGAGGCGCCGAGTAGCGCGGCGCCCAAGGCGAGGGCGAGCGGCGTGACCCGGAAAGGGAGTGTCTGGCCCAGCAGGTACGCGACGCACGACACGGCGACGACGAGGGCCGCGTCGACCGTTATCGCGTCGAGCGGCGCGCGGTTCACCTGCTGGCCCGGGCGAGGCCACACGAGTACCGCAGCGACGGCCACCAAGTAGCCGGTCAGGGGCCACACCACGCCGGACGCCAGCCCGATCAGCCGGTGCGCGAGAGGGCTTCGGGCGGATGTCTCGCGCATCCAGCGGGCACCGACGCGGTCCTCCGCGCCGCCCTGCCACCCCGCCAGCAGCCCCGCGGCGGCTCCGGCGATCCCTCTGGCGGCGGAGCCCGTGTCGTCACCCGCCGCGACCCAGTCGGGCGGCTCGTACGCAGACATCTGTTCGTTGCAGACCAAGGTCACCGCGACGGCCACGGCGAGGGCGACCAAGGGTCCCGCGTGGCGGCGCAGGTTCGCGTTCAGTACGAGAGCGAACGGCGCCCGGCGGTTCAGTGACACGCCTTCACAGAGGCCCCGGGGGTGTATCCGGGTTCCTTGCGCCGCCGGGCGTGAGGAGGGACGGGAAGGGCGTGCGGCCCGGATGAGCGCCCCTCGAACGATCCCTGTAGCGATACGGTCGGAGACCGGGGATGCGGAGCGGCCGGACTGTCGGGCAGGTGGGAGAGAGGATCGAACTGACCCAGCATCAGGTTCACCCGGGCCCGGGTCCTGCATGCGCCGACGCGCTGCCCGCCGCAGCTGTGTCAGCACCCGTGATCTGTGACGTTCTGTAGCAGACGGAGAGGCAAGTGGCCCACGGGTGGGCGCGGCCATGGTCAGGGTTTGAACTCTGGCCGTGAGGCGCGTACGGCTGGGTGATCTGGCTCGTGGCGAATGGCGGCCAGTTGCTGGAGGAGTCTTGCAGTCGGCCCCTGCGACTGAACGCCCTCCGCGCGGCCGGCGTAACCGACTGCGCTGACCGCCTGCAGAGCAGGCGGCCGGTTCAGCCTGCCAGCTGCTGCAGCCATTCGCGCAGCAGAGCCGCCTCCGTGTCTCGCAGAGGTACCCCGGTGCTGAGCCCGGTTTCCAGTGCGGCATCGAGGGCGAGTGCGCGCGAGGCCAGGTCCGACCCGGACGAGGCGGGCGGGTCCGTGGTGATCGATGCGATGACCGTGTCCCGCAGCCGTGCCGAAGTGGTCAGGTCCCGCTCCGCGGGCTCTTCGCCGATCAGCGCCAGCGTGGCACCGGTCGTCGCCGCGTGGATGACGCGGGTCGCCTGCGCCACCGGAACCCGAAGGCGCCCGGCCTCGGCCACCCGGCCCAGCAGTGTCACCAGCAGGGCGTGCGCCTCGTTCGCGGCCGGGGGCCGCCGTCCGGGCTGCACAGTGCCGTACATGAGCATGTAGAACGCCGGGTGCCGCACTCCGAAGTCGACGTGCAGGTCCCAGCCGCGGTAGAGGTCGGCCACCGGGTCGTCGGGGGTCAGCGCCAGCGCTTCGCGTTTCTCGGCCAGGTACATCTCGAACCCGTAGGCGGCCAGCTCGGCCAGGAGCCCGTCCTTGTCGTCGAACATCCGGTACAGCGCGGGGGCCGTGATGCCCGCGGCTGCGGCGACAGCGCGCGTGGAGACCGCCTCACTGCCGCCCTCTTCCAAAAGCTTGGCGGCCGCCTGCAGCACCTGGCGCCGCGCGGCGCGTCGTCCCTCGTTCATGGAGCAATGATATCTCATTTTGCGTATCGTCGCCTTATCGGTGCTACTGTTTCGACCGGAACGACGATCCATGCTGATGATGGCCGGCGCCGGCCCGCGACACCTGGGCATGCGCCGCACCCCGGCCGGGGCCTCGGCCCCACTCGTGGAGCCGTGCGGCCGACCGCCGCAGCGGGCAACGCGTCGTCCGCCGGACCACCACCGAACACGCCGCCATCGCGGCAGGAGAGGAATCTCAATGATCGTGTCAAGCCGACTGCGTGACGGGCGGGGCGGAGGTGAAGAGCCTCTTGTCACGCAGCATCGCCCAGAGGACATCAACCCGTCGGCGGGCGAGCGCGAGCAGGGCCTGGGTGTGCAACAGCCCTTCGGCCCGCTTCTTGAGGTAGTAGTCCCGGGACGGCCCCGACCGCATCATCGCGGACTGCGCCGACATGTAGAACAGCCAGCGCAGGCGCCGGTTGTAGCGCTTGGGCCGGTGATAGTTGCCGGTGCGGCGACCGGAGTCCCGGGCGACCGGGGCGAGGCTGGCGTGCGAGGCCAGACGTCCGGCGTCGCGGTAGCCGGACAGGTCGCCGACGATGGCGACGAACTCCGCACCGAGGATCGGGCCCATGCCGGGCATGGACTCGATGATCTCGGCGCGTTCGTCGGTGCGGAAGGTCTCGCGGATCTCCCGGTCGTTGTCCTTGATCCGCTCGTCCAGGGCCAGCAGCTGGTGGGCGAGGTCGCAGACCAGCTCCGCGGCCCGCTTCTCGCCAGGCAACGCGATCTGCTGGGTCTGCGCGGCCTCCACGGCTTTCGCCGCGACGTCGGCGGCGTTGCGGACTTTGCGGCGCTCCAACCAGGTCGTCAGCCGCTTGACGCCGATCCGGCGCAGGGCGGCCGGGGTCTGGTACTCGGTCAGCATGACGACCGGGCCCTTGGCCGCGGAATAGTCGAAGGCTCGCTCCAGAGCGGGGCAGATGCCGACCAGCAGGTCACGGAGTCGGTTGATCAGCCTGACGCGGTCGGCGATGAGGTCGGCCCGGTAGTTGGTCAGGACCCGGAGTGTGGTGACCAACTCAGGGGGTGTGACCAGCAGGGCGAAGTCCTTCGGGCGCATGCGCGCTTGGTCGGCGATGACGCGGGCGTCCCGAGCGTCGGTCTTGCCCTCGCCCTTGTAGGCCGCGGACATGCGGTTCACGGTGCGGCCGGGCACGTAGGCCACGTGCTGGCCGTGGGCCATCAGCAGGGCCAGCAGCAGCGTGGAGGCTCTGCCGGGTATGTCCACCGCCCACCGCACCTCGTTGGCCCGCTCGCGGGCGGTCTCGATGAGGGCGAGGATCTGGGCCTCGTCGTTGATCACCTTCGTCGAGAACAGCGTCTCGCCGTCCCCGTCGAGGGCCGCCGCCCAGTGGTGTCCCTTGCCAGCGTCGATGCCGGCCCATATCCGGGCTTGAGACGAGCTCACCCCCGTTGCTCCGTTCCACCGTGACCAGCACTTCCGTGGTCGGAAGAACACTCCGCCGACAGGTCCCTAACCAGCGATGACCACAGTGCTCAATCAGTGGTCGGAGCGTCCCGGAGGACCGGGCGGCCATTCCTCTCGAGCCATCAACGGCAACCACTCATCAGCCACACCCGGTCCTCCCGGACCGCCAACCATTCTTAGGGAACACCCATGTCCGACATCTCGATCGTCATCGCGTCGCATTCCGGCTACGGCCACACCGCGCAGATCGCCATGGCCGTGGCCGACGGCGCGCGCTCCCTCGCCGGGACGCACGTCCACCGCGTCGACGTCGCCTCCCTCACTGACGCCGACTGGGAACTGATGGACAACGCGGACGCCATCATCTTCGGCACCCCCACCTACATGGGCACCGCGTCCGGGGCGTTCCACGCCTTCGCCGAGGCCAGCAGCAAGCGGTGGATGACCCGCGCCTGGAGCGACAAGCTCGCGGCGGGATTCACTAACTCCGGCTCCATGAGCGGCGACAAGCTGCACACTCTGCAGTACCTCTCGCTCTTGGCGGCCCAGCACGGAATGCTCTGGGTGAGCCTGAACCTTCTGCCGGGCTGGAACACCACCACCTCCAGCCCCCAGGACGACAACCGTCTCGGCTTCTACCTCGGCGCCGGCGCGCAGAGCTTCAACGACACCCCCGCGGTCCATGACGCAGACCTGAACACCGCCCGCCACCTCGGCCGGCGCGTCGCCGAGCACACCCGCATCCACCGCGCCGGCCTGACCGCCGCAGCCCACTGACACCACGACCCGGCAAAAAGACCATTCAGCTTCTTTCAGAGGAGTGCGCCATGCAGCACCGGACACTGGGAAGCCAGGGCCTTGAGGTCTCGGCCATCGGCTACGGCGCGATGGGCCTGACGATGGCCTACGGACCCACCGATGAGGAGGCCAGCGTCGCCGCCATCCACCGCGCCCACGACCTGGGCGTCACCTTCTTCGACACCGCCGAGATGTACGGCTGGGGCACCGGATCCAACGAGATCCTGGTCGGCAAGGCAGTCAGGGACTTCCGCGACGACGCGGTCCTGGCCACCAAGTGCGGCTCTTGCGGTCCGCGCTCCACGAGGGCAGCGTCTACTGGCTGCTCACCGTTCCGTCGTCCAGTGACTTCCGTACTGCGTCGACCAGCAAAGTTGCACGCATGTCGTCGGCCCCTCCGATGATGTTGTTCATCGCGTAGCCGAAGGCGATGCCGTGCTCAGGATCGGCGAAGCCGAGTGAGCCACCTCGTCCGGTGTGGCCGAAGGAGCTCGGGCCGGTCATGGGGTTTGTCTCGGTAGGCAGCATGTACCCCGAGCTGAATCGGCTCGGGATCAGCATCACTTGGTCCTTCCCGCCAGCTTGCTCCTTGGTCGCCGCCTCCAGGGTTTCTGGCGTAAGCGGGCGCACCCCATCCACCTCGCCGATCAGTGCGGCGTACATGCGCGCCAGTCCGCGTGCGGTGCGAACCTCTGCACCTCCCACAACGTCATCCCGCGCTCGTAGTTGTGGGTCGCGCAGGCGCGGCGCAGCAGGTGCGGAAACAGGTCGGTGACCGGACCGGTCAGGTAGGCATCGGCTGCGGTGTGCAGGGTCTTGCGGACTGCGGAGGGGCCGATCGCCGGCGCGATCGGCTTTCGGCGAACTGTTGCTGGGCGTGCCCGAACTGCTGTTGTTCCAGTTGATGTTTCTTGTGGGTGTAGTCGCTCGCGGAGTACCAGTGGGGGCGGGACGCGGCCGGGCTGATGCCAGCGTCGATCGACCAGCTGGGCAAGCCGGTGATCGGGCCGGAGGAGAGCGGAACGGGCCCGCCCGGGAGTACCGGGCGGGTCTACCGGTGCGTCTGGCTCAACCCCAGGCACGGCTCGTTCAGAGTTCGTGGCTTGTTGCGCGAACGGGCCGGCTGGGGCAGGGGGTGATCAGCAGTGGTCCCACCACCAGGAGATGCTCGGGTACGGCAGGGGGCCGGTGTCGGCGGTCGACAGCGACGGCGCCCAGTAGGCGGGTGTCTTGATGACATCTTCAAGGGCAATGCGGTGCGCGTCTGAGGGGTTGTAGCGCGGGGCGCACAGGGCCATTTCGGTACCGTTGATGATGAGCTCACCGAGTCGGTCGATGAGGTACTGCAGTGGCGTCCCGGCCGACTGCATCAAGCGCTCGCGCAGACGGAGGAAGAGAAGCATCAGGCGGTCACGCGTCTCGGCTGCCACGGCGACGGCCTCGTCGAAGGAGAGCCCGCGAGTCGCCTGCAGGACACCCACAAAATTCAGATGAGCTTGGCCTTCTGCCTTCTCCTTGTGGTAGGAGCGGACGTCGTTCTCCAGTCCGATAATGAGGCACATGCATCCCATGAGGGCCTGGACTGCCGGTGCGTTCCAGTCCTCGTCCGTGATGGGTGCAGGTCCGCACACGTCGATCCACGCCCCGTAGAGGAAGCCGCCGACGTCATGAATCCGAAGGGCCAGGTATTCGTCTTCGTTGGGTTCGTCCAGGTGGAGCTTGTGCACGGCGCTGGCGAGAAAGGCCCTGAGTCCGGCGCTCAGGCGGCCCGCCTGTGTCGGTGTGCACTCTGCGCGCAGTTGCTCCATCACGTCGTGCCCGGCTGCGACGTAGGGGTTCTCATTCTTCTGTACTTGGTATCCCGGAGATTCCAGCGCATGCGTGATCCGGCCCACGAGACGAATGACTTCGCCGGTCCGGTTGCGGGCTTCTGCGTGATCGAGCACATCGTCGTCGAGAGCGAGCAGCCACTCCACCGTGCAGCCAACGCCGTGGAGCGCTGCCTTGCTGGTCTCCGGAGTCGAAACCCTCGCAAGGAACCAGGCCAGGACAGTTCCGGGAACGTAGCCGACGGGGTTCAGCTCGGGAAACCGGTACGACTCCTTCCATGCAGTGACCTGGGCCGTGACGTCTGTGGGGATGTGGGAGGGCTCCGGCATCGGCAAGGGGTAGTGGAAGCGCGGCGCGCCTCCCCGCTCGGCCGGGATTGCCGTCTGGTCCACTGCTGATGTGCTGCTCATGCATGCTCCTTCGTCGGTGCGGAGTTCCAGGGTCAAAATGCGTGCCGTATTGCGATCGGCCGGCTTGAGCTCTGATGCCGCCCGGTCGGGGAATGCGGCGGACACCAGGTACCGGAGGGAGCGGTGAAGAGGTCCAGGTGGGAGGAGTGCTGTCGCTCAGGCGATCGGACCCTCGGGTATGCCTCGCGCGGACGGGCGTTGTGGATGCCTGCCCCGGCGTAGACGGAGGGGATCGTGAGCTCCCTGGAGGGACGGGGTGCGGGGCTGTGGTGGGTGCCCGGTGTCACCGCTGGGACTTGAGCGTTCCCGCGGCGGACAGGGTGAGCAGTCCCTTGACGATGCAGCCGCTGACGTCGCTGGTCGGTGTGGCGCTCTCCATGATGCGGGTTTCGTTCAGCGGACCTGACGTCACGGTCCCGGCGAGCAGGGCGTCGCCGGGGTTGTAGCTGGTGACGGAACGCCGGGTGGGGCGGACGGTGGAGGTTCCGGCCCGGTGTCCCGTGGCGTCGTACCAGGTGATGCTCGGGCACCGCCAGCAGTTGACCCACTCCCCGCCGCCAGTAGCCGCCCGTGCCGACGCCTGTATGGCCCGCTCGTAGACGCCATCCCCGCGGCGTAACTGCCGGGAGGAGAAGGCAAGGACAACCTGTTCGTCCCCCAACTGCGGCATGCGGTCCGCAACAAGACGCGCAGCGCGCTGCGAGGAGCCGCCT
This sequence comes from Streptomyces sp. NBC_00289, assembly GCF_041435115.1. NCBI lineage: Bacteria > Bacillati > Actinomycetota > Actinomycetes > Kitasatosporales > Streptomycetaceae > Streptomyces > Streptomyces sp. NBC_00289. The sequence continues at coordinate 9,856,063 of NZ_CP108046.1, forward strand.
TCCGGCACCGGCAAGCCGGTGTTGCGCATATGACCGAAACCGACAGGAATGGGGACCAGTGCAGCTACGGCGGCAACCGACCAAACGACCCTGCTCAACCTGCCGAAACGCCCCCCGCCCGCCGGGACCGCACTGGTTGCCGCATGATCACTCTGTCTGGTCACGCCCATCCAACGACTACTCCACCTGGGGGTAACGTGCGGCGAAGAGGTGAGCGCTTTAGGTGCCGCTGCAGAAGCTACGTCGAGCTGCTGCCGCCAGCCGAGTTCGCGTTCCCCGACCGCGTCCGACATGAGCGTGATGCGGGCGCGGGGTGCGGCGGCGCGGATGGCGTCGGCGAGGACGGCGGTGGTGGCGTACGAGGCCTGGCAAACCTACGCACGGACCGGGCCGAGGCGCGCGCCTTGGCCGAGGCGACCGGCGTGTACGCGTACCCGCTGCTTGCCGCTGGGTACCGGGCCCTCGACGACGAGTTCAAGGACGGCCCTTTCGATCTGGAGGGGGCGGTGACTGCTGTGGCGCTCAAAATCGAGGACGAGGACGAAGGTCGGTGGCTCGTCAACTGCCTCGAGGCTCTTCAGATGTTCGACCGCGAGGACACCCAATTGCGCCTATTGCCGCTGTTGCGTCAGTGTAGGCGCTGCGCCTGTGACGGTGCGTGATACCGGTCCGGCCGCCCGCATGTCCGGGCGCCGGTCGCCTTTACGGTCACCTTGCTAGTAAACGACCAGACACGGCGAGGTACATGCCGGCGAGGGCCGTCCCATGACGGGCCGCGTACGGCTGACGCCGGGCCCGGCGTACGTATCCCGGCGGCGCGCTGTCCTGTTCAGGCCGCCTTCCCTGCGGCCGAGACCCTGGAGGCCAGGCTCATTGGGGCGCACGAGGGATGACCCCAGTTGGTCACCCGCCCCGCTGGGGCCGGCGTTTGCCCGGCGTGCTCGGCGCCCGTGAGGTTCGACTGGAGGTCCTCGCGCTCGAAGCGGCCGCGGGCGTGGCGGCGGCCGAACTCCTCAAGCTCGGCATTGGTCCAGCGGCGCGAGGCTGCGAACACGTCGATCAGATCACGGGGTGCTCCGCGGTCGGCCAGAGCGCGGACCTTGGTCCCGATCACGTCCTCCTCCGCGAGGACGGGCCCGTACGGGCTCTGAGCGACCGGCCGCCAGAAGATCTCCTTGAGGATGTCGACTTCGCAGTCTTGCCCGGTGACCGGATCAGTCACGGTGAAGCGAGCAGACAGTGGGGCGGTCTCCAGCGCGTGCACATGCCAACCGCGGGCTTCCAGGCCCGCGCGGAGCGTGGCCGCGATGTCGGCCATGGGCGCCGGGTTCTCGGTGGCGACGTCCAGGTCCTGGCTGGGGCGGTTCACGAGGTGGTGCGCCCGCACGGCGTACCCGCCGGTCAGAACCAGGGGGTACGCGGAGCCGAGGGCGATCACGTCCGCCAGGAGCCGCCTGTGCAGCTCCGGCATGTCCGTCACGCGACTGCCTGGGTGCGGGAGGCGAGCTGGGGGAAGGCGTCTTCCCAGACGGTGCGCACGGTGCGGCCGACGAGGGTGCGCAGTACCGGCCACAGCTGAAGGAGCAGGTCCCGGTTGAGATACCGGGGCAGGTCATCACGTAGGCCCTCGTGCAGGACGGTGCGGTACAGGCCCATGCGCTGACGAGGCTTGCTCATGTCGTACGAGGTCATCCCCGACCAGGCCAGGTGCAGCGGCAGCTCTACGACTCCCTGAGTCGGGCCGTGCAACTCGTCCAGCGACTCCGGCAGACGCAGCCGGAACTTCTCCCGATAGAGCGCGAGGTCCTCGGCGACCGCGCCCGAGAGATCGCTCGCTGTGGGTGCGGGGTGCTGGGGGCTCGAGGGCATGAGTCCATTATGGCGGCCGGAAAAGTGGTGCGGGGCATGCTGAGCCAGCTGGCGTCTGGAGTGAGCGGGATGGAGGCTGCTGGAGGGCGGGTCGCGCCTGCTCGGTCTGTCCCGAGCAGGCGCGACGGGCTATCGCCCGTGACGCTCTGGGTGCCCTCACGCTGGGCGGCGAGCCGAGACTGGCTCTGACCTTGTCTTTTCCGCGCCGCCCGGGCCGACACCTTCCCGATGACGCATCATGTGGAGTGCGTGGCGATCCTTGAACCGGCCGTAAAGGGATCCTGACCTGCGGTTTCACTGACGCGCATTATGTGCGGTGTGGGCGTTACGGGCGATATCGTCCTACCCCGTGCCGGGGCCGGTCAGCGTGGGGATCACCCGTAGCGTCCGCCAGCCGATCGGCACGGTCGAACGCGTCACACACAGCCGGGGCCCGCAGCGGGCGGACGAGGCAAGGACCACTGTGCAGCGCAGCCGGCTCGTTGCTGCGATCGGAAGCCGGATCGCGAGGAACTCTGGTTAGGCGACGACGGCTTGTGTAAGGGCGGGCACTTGAGCATCGACGAACTTCCGTTGCCTGCTGCCGGAGCGGCCAGCGTCTGCACACAGCCCCAGTCCTAAGAGGTGACCACGGGCAGGTGCGCCCCACGCCGTCGAGCAGTAGCGTCTCCTGCAGCCTTCACTGCTGTCGCTGCAGACCCGCGCTGTCAGTGCTGCGAGCACGCCTGCAGGGGTGGGCGCGGCCGTGGACCGATGATCCGATCCTGGCCAGGCATGCCGAGGCCGGCGAGGCTGGCTGTGCGCCGTGACCGATGAGGGTCGAAGGTGTCGATGCTGGTCATGGCGGGGTCCGACACGCGGGCAGCCACCACGATGCGGTCCTGCCGCTCGACCCCCAGGGCCATGTGCCCCTGGATCCGCTCGGGATCGTAGGGCACCGCACACGCCGTCACCGGAATTTCCCGGCTGCCCGGCTGCCCGTGGTGCGTCACCGGTGTAGGGACTCGGCGACGGCCGGGTCCTCGAGCACGGTGACGCACCAGGCGAAGTGCTCGTCACCGCCGCCCGGCGCGAAGGCGTCGCTCGTGGCCATCGCATAGGCGGCCCGGTACAGCAGGAGGTCGTCGACCGCGTAGCCGAACTCGTCGGCGAACCGCGTGGTGAGCTGCCGGGTGATCTCCGGGGCGTGCTCGGTGCCCGCCGGGAAGATGGCCGCGGCCACGGCGGCGTCGAACCGGGGGTCCCCGCCCGTGGACAGGAAGCCGTAGTCCACGAGGGCGAGCGGCCGCAGGTCGTCGTCCACCAGCACGGTCTCCGGGAAGACGTCACCGTGGACGACCGCCTCGTCGGTACGGGGCAGCGAGCGCAGCTTCCGAAGCAGCCGGGCGCGCGTGTCGTCGAAGTCGCGCACATGCGTGGAGAGCCGGTCCGCGCACCGGCTGACCCGCCGGTCCACCAGGTCCGCCAGGGCGGATCCGAAAGTGGTGTGGCCTTCCCACAGCGAGCGTTCCTCGTCCAGCACAGAAAGGTGCTTGACCTCGTCGACGTCATGGGCGTCCGCGAGGGCGCGCAGCACGCCGACCAGGCAGTCGACCGCTTCGGGCAGCACCTCGTCCGGGTCGTCGGTGCGGATCCTGCCCGCCAAGGGCTCGCCGGTCAGCTCCCGCTCCACGGTCATCGGGACACCGTCGATGTCCTCGACGGCGAGGATCTCCGGGGCGCCGAACGGCAGGTGCGCCGCGGCATCGGCGTAGAAACGCTGCATCCGCCGCAGTTCGGATCCCCGTCGGCGCTCCCACACCTTGGCCACCGTTCCGTCCCCGAGTCGGTAGACGGCTCCCTCCACCGCCGCCTCGACGGGCCCGGCGTCGGGATATCCGGCGTCGACGAAATGTCGTACGCGCCGGGCCGTGGTGTCCCGTATCGCATCGGACATCTCGTGCCTCCTTCCGCCCCCGGCGTGAACGACCGGCCGGTCGGCGGGGCCGACGCCGGGACCATCTCCCACGGTAGGCCCCTCGCCCGCGCGACACCCGGTGACGGAGCGCTGCCGGGCGCCGTGCGGTCCGCCACGCGTATACGGCGGAACAGTGCCGGCGGATCCTGCGTATCCGGAGCCGACAGTGGCTGTTCCTTCGTGCACTGGCGGCCGTCGCCCGCCGACGGCCGCGTCCGGCCACTGCGAGGGGACCCGCCGACGGGCACCATGCACTGCGGCGTCCGTCGACCGCAGCCCCCTACCGCCAATCCGGCCGTGCCCCGCCCGGGACGCAGGCCGAACTCGACCTTGCAGGATCGTGGGCGGAGCGGGAGGCGGCCCTTGACCAGGGCGCACGGCGAAGGGCCGCCCGGGGCCCGCAGTCCTGTCGTAGCAGGGCGTTCCCACCTCAGAGCCCAAGCTGCGATTCAGCGCTACCGACTAGTAGGACATGGTCAGGTTCGTATGGGGGTGGGTATGTCGCGGTGGCAGGTGGGGCAGGCACCGTTCCAGGTGGCGAGGAGTGTCTGGAGTTCGCGGACGACCTGGTAGAGGCTCAGACCTGCACCGCGGCTTTTGGGTGGTGGGCCAATCGTTGCAGGGTGCAGAAGGCGTGGGCGGCGGAGACGAGGGTGACGTGGTGGTGCCAGCCGTTCCAGGTGCGGCCTTCGAAGTGGGCAAGTCCCAGGGCCTGTTTCATCTCGCGGTAGTCGTGCTCGATGCGCCAGCGCAGCTTGGCCAGCCGCACCAAAGTGGCCAGCGGCATCCCGGAGGGCAGGTCCGACAGCCAGAACTGCACCGGTTCGGGTTCGGTGGCGGGCCACTCGGCCAGCAGCCAGCGTTCGGGCAGTTCAGCACCGTCGCTGGTCTTGCGGACGCCTCGTCCGGCGGGTCGCACGCGCAGGGCCACGAACCGCGAGTACATGCGTTTGAAGGTGCTGATCCCCTTGCCGGGCCGGGAGCCTTCCCTCCAGGACACCGGCCTGGCAGCTGCCCGCCCGGCTGCGATGACCAGCTCTTTCATGGTCTGCGCAGGCTCGGGGTACTGCATTGCCGGTGGCCGGCCGGTGCCCGCGTAGGCGGGCTGGACGGGCCGGGCGTCGGCCGGATGAGCGGTGTGGCGGGAGGAAATGCCCACCGCATAGGGCAGGTTGCGTTCTTCCAGGCCGTGGCGGAAAGCGGCGGCATCCCCGTAACCGGCGTCCGCGACGACCAGGGGAATGTCGATGCCCCACGACCGGGTCTCGTCGATCATGTCCAGGGCCAGCTGCCACTTCTCCACATGCCCCACTCCTGCGGGAATGCCGCAGCGGGTGCGGCGGGCGACCTTGTCCGGGTCCGCCTCCGGAGAGGCCGGATCCCAGGACGCGGGCAGGAACAGCCGCCAGTTCACCGCAGCCGAGGCATGATCCCGGGCCAGGTGCAGCGACACTCCGACCTGGCATTTGGTGACCTTGCCCGCAGTGCCGGTGTACTGCCGGGACACACACGCCGAGGCGTCCCCGTCCTTCAAGAAGCTGGTGTCGTCGACGATCAACGCCTCCGGGCCGATCGCCTCCTGCATTCGCCAGGCTGTACGGGCCCGCACATGCGCCGGATCCCACGGGCTCGTCGTCACAAAGTGGGCCAGGGCCTGCCGGTTGCCGTCCTCACCCAGACGGGCCGCCATCGGCTCCACCGACTTGCGGCGCCCGTCCAGCAGCAACCCCCGCACATACGCCTGCCCCCACCGCCGCTGATCCGCACGGAAGAACCCGTCGAACAACTCCGCAGCGAATGCCTCCAGGTCCTCCCGGACCTCGGCCATCTCCTCAGGTGTCACACCACCCCAACGACACCCAAGCATCAACAGACACGCCTCTCACGGATGAAGATGACCAAGCCCTACTAGTTGTGGGGAGTGTCATGAATCAGGTGTGGATCTCCCCGAAGGAGTGAGCCTGATGAGTACGACGACTGGTCACCTGATCGAGACCGTGGAGGGCGTGTCGCTTGCCGAGGTCGGCGGTGGCGTCGAGGGTGCCGACGTGAAGTCGATGCCGGTGTCGCAGAATGGTCTGTCCAGTGAGCTGCTGGAGGAGCTGGCCGCGCTCGCGGCCGAGAAGGTCCGCGGAGAGGGACTGCGGCTGATGGGCGAGGGCGGCCTGCTGCCCGAGCTCGCTCAGCACCTGATGCAGTCCGCGCTGGAAGCAGAGATGGACCAGCACCTGGCCGACGGGGTCGGCCGCGTCGGCGGGCGCGGGTCGCGCTCGGGCGGCAACACCCGCAACGGCTACCGGAGCAAGAAGGTGATGACGGAGGTCGGCGCCGTCACGGTGCAGATCCCGCGAGACCGTCTGGGCACCTTCCAGCCCCGGCTGCTGCCCAAGTACGCCCGCCGCACTGGTGCGTTGGACGACCTGGTGATCTCGCTGACCGCAAAGGGCCTGACCTCCGGCGAGATCGTCTCCCATCTCGCCCAGACGTACGGGATGACGACAACGAAGGAGACCATCTCCACGATCACCGACAAGGCCCTGGAATCGATGGCGGAATGGCGCACCCGCCCGCTCGACGCGGTCTACCCGGTCGTCTTCATCGATGCCGTGCACGTCAAGATCCGAGACGGTCATGTCGCCAACCGGCCCATCTACGTGGCCATCGCGGTCACCGCCGACGGCTACCGCGAGATCCTCGGCCTGTGGGCCGGCGACGGCGGCGAGGGCGCCAAGTACTGGCAGACGGTGCTCACCGAGATCAAGAACAGAGGCGTCCGTGATGTGCTGATGCTGGTCTGCGACGGGCTCAGCGCCCTGCCCGACGCGGTGAACGCCGTCTGGCCCCGGACTGTGGTGCAGACTTGCGTGGTTCATCTCCTGCGCGCGAGTCTGCGGTATGCCTCACGCCGCGACTGGGCCGACGTCGCACGCGACCTCAAGCCCGTCTACACCGCTGTCAACGAGGACGAGGCCCGGGCACGGCTGACCGACTTCGACGACAAGTGGGGCAAGCGCTATCCGTCGATCGCCGGGACCTGGGAGCGGGCCTGGAGCGAATTCGTGCCCTTCCTCGGTCTGCCCGACGCGATCCGGCAGGTCGTCTACACCACGAACGCGATCGAGTCCCTCAACGCCCGCTACCGGCGCGCGGCCCAGGCCTGCGGACACTTCCCCAACGAGACCGCCGCCTTGAAACGCCTCTACCTCGCCACCCTCGCACTCGACCCCACCGGCCGCGGCCGCCAGCGCTGGAACAACCGCTGGAAAAGCGCTTTGAACGAGTTCGACGTTCTCTTCGACGGCCGCCTTACCGCCGGACGAGTGTAGGCCGACCAGCCCACCGAAAAACCTGTAGGCCAAACAGACGAACCACACCTGAATCCTGATAGACCCTAGTTGTGGTGTCTCGGGACCTTGGTTACGCGAAGTCCTCGAAGGTGAGCTGCTGCGGGATGTCCGCGAGTGGTTCGGGCGGCTGGTCGAAGACGATTCGGTAGTTGCTCCCGGCGGTCCGGCTGATGGGCGGTCGGCCGCCGAGCTCGGCGTGCGGCCGCTCGTGGTTGTAGTAGTTCACGAACTCCGCGAGTGCGACGCGGCGTTCACGCTCGGTTGTGTAGTCGCGGACGTACGCCCACTCGCGGGAGAGCGTCCCGTTATACCTCTCCGCCTTCCCGTTCGTGCGCGGCGTGTACGGCCTGGTCCGCTTGTGCTTCGTACCGGGCGCGGCGAGCGCGTCAGCCCAGGTCGTAGACCGGTAGCACACACCGTTGTCGGTGAGGCAGCGGCGGATCGGTGTGATGTCGTGGGCGGCGAAGAAGGCAACGGCCCGGTGCCAGAAGGCGACCGCGGTGATGGCCTTCTCATCGTCCAGGGCTCGTTGTAGGCGAGCCGGGAGTGGTCGTCGAGCGCCGAATGCAGGTACGTGTATCCGACCTTGCCGGTGCCGGGACCGGTGCGTTTGGAGGCGCGGGCGGACTCGGTGCCGACGCCGTGTATCCGCCAGCCGCCGCCGGTCGGGATGCGTCCGAGTTTCTTGACGTCGGCGTGGACCAGGTCGCCGACCCGGTCGTGTTCGTAGCGGATGACGTCGCGCAACTGCTCGCCGGTCGGTGGGTCGAGGTCCCGGAGCCGGTTGAGTCCTCGCCTCACCAGGATGCGGTGGACGGTCGAGGGCGCGAGTGTGACGTCGTGCAGCCGCTGTAGGTCGGCGGCGAGCCGGGCTGGCCCGTGCTTGGTCTGCCGCCGCAGCGCCTCCACCAGGTCGGCGATGTCATCGGGGTGCGGGCGGGGCGGGAGGAGTGGTCGAGCAGTCCGTTCTCGCCGTGCGCGCGCCAGCGGGCGTACCACTTGGCCAGGCAGCGGCGGGAGATTCCGGCTTCCGCAGCCACGTGCGCGATCGGACGTCCGGCGTCGATCCGCAGGCACAAGCGCAGGCGTCCTTCGGGGGGCAGCGGTGCGTTCCGGTGTCCCCTGCTGGTGGCGCTCCTGGACTCGGCGGCCGCGTTCATCGGGAGCCCTGGGATCTCAGGGCTCCCGCGTGAGCGGCTTTGCGTGGCGTCAGCGTGCGAACTTTTCGATGGCCGCCGGGGTGACGGGGGTGAAGAAGTTGACGAGGTTGCCGTCGGGGTCACGGAACAGCAGCGACCGGTTGCCCCAGGGCATCGTGGTGGGCTCGGTGACGAAGTCGGTGACGAAGCCGGTCAGGTTCTGGTGCACGCGGTCCACGTCGTCGACGAGGAACTCGGTGATCACGCTGTGGTTGTCCGCCGGGCGGGCAGAGCCCGGGGCGAACAGCGGGACGGTGCGGGTGCCGGCGATCGCGAGGGTGGCGCCCGCGGTGGTGAGTTCGGCGAAGTCTTCGGTGGCCCACGTCGCCCGCGCCCCTGTGGCTCGCTCATAGAACTCGACGAGGCGCGCCACGTCGCTGGTGATGATGCGGATCGAGACGAAGTCCATGGGGATCTCCTTGGCTGTGCTGGAGGCGTGCACTGCGCAGGCTAGGAGAAATAGTGGACAGAATCGGTCCTGTATTCGCATTAGATTGTGCACATGCCCCGACCCACTGCCCGCGTGCTGACACTCCTGGAGCTGCTGCAGTCGGGCGGCACCCGGACGGTGGCCGAACTAGCCGACCGGCTCGGTGTCGAAGGGCGCACCGTGCGGCGGTATGTGGACCAGCTGATCGACCTGGATGTGCCCGTGGAATCGGTGCGCGGCCGCTACGGCGGGTACCGGCTCGCTCCCGGGTACCGCTTGCCTCCGCTCATGCTCAGCGACGACGAGGCGCTGGCCGTGCTGCTCGGCCTGGTCGCCGGCCGCCGAGCAGGGCTGACGACGACGGAGCACACGGCAAGCGAGACGGCATCGGCAAAGATCCGGCGGGTGCTGCCCAAGCACATCGCCCGTCGGCTCGACACACTTGTGGAGGCTCTCGCCTTCACGGATCAGCTCGGCGAGTTCGACACCCCGGACGCTGGGGTCCTGCTCACCATCGCCGATGCGGTGCGCCACCGCCGACCGGTCTCGATCCGCTACACCGACCGCGACGGACGGCGCAGCGAACGCACGCTGCACGCGTACGGGATCGTCGCCCATGCGGGCCGGTGGTACGTCACGGGCAAGGAAACCCAGATCGGCGAGGACCGAACCTTCCGGCTCGATCGCATCGCAGACGCGCGGACCCTGCCCGGCTCATTCGAAGCGCCCGTGGGTCCCGGTCCGGCACAGCGCGTGTTGTCAGCGTTCGCCACGGCCGAGTACCGGCATGAGGTGACCTTGCGGATCCACGGGACAGTTGAGCAGATCCGCGCCCACCTTCCCGCCAGCGTCGCGAGCCTGGAGGAGCACGAGCCCGCGGCAGGCCAGGACCGGGCGACCGAGCGCTGGCTGCGCGTCGAGCTGCGGGCGGAGCGGCTCGACTGGTTGCCTCCAGTACTCGCCTCACTCGACCGGCCGTTCGTCATCGAGCGCCCCGATGAACTGCGCGACCTCGTCACCGCGCTCGCCGATCGCCTTGCGTCCTACGCCCGCCAAGCCTGACCGCGAGGAACCAATGTCATGAGATGGCACAGCTAGAGGTCACGGGTCCGCTCCGGCGTGTTCGGCTTATCCCTGCAGCCGAAGGGGGTGCCTCTGTGTGGACAGCCTCAGATCGGGGGTTCGCGGCCCCGCCATCAGGCAGGCGCTGGGCTGCGGGCAAGCACGATGTGCGATGACCTCAACACGGGACCTGGCGCGCGTCGACGGCACGGGCCGCGCCCGAGTGTTTGACGAACACCCGCGCAGGCTGCCCTCGGTGTACCGCCAGTGTCGCGATCGTGCGTCGGCGGAGTGCTCCGGCAGCGTCGCGTGATGCCAAGCTCCGCCGCCCCACACGTGAATGCGGCTACAGAGCTTGGAGTATGCCGGCGTCGGGGGATGTCGCGAAGGTCTCCAGGTGGTCGATGGCTGTCTGCAGCGCGTCTTTGAGCGGGGCGATGTCTCGCGCGACCTGGGCGAGGAGCATGCCGCCCTGGAAGGCGGCAAGGAGCAGGTTGGCCAGCTGCGTGGGTTCTGCCTCAGCGCTGAGGCGCCCCAGTTGCCGCATGTGCTCGATTCCGTCGCGGAAGATGTTCCTCCACTGGTCGAACGCGTTCGCGAGCTCGTCGTGAACGTCAAGGTCCGTCTTGATGATCTCGCTCGCCAGAGAGCCGAGGCTGCAGCCTTCCTGGTAGGCGCGCTCGTAGCCGACGTAGACGGCTGCCCACGCCCGAAAAGCGTCGAGGTTGTCGAAGCGGGCGAATCGCTCGCCGCGGTGGAAGGTGAGGACGCGTTCGGCCTGCCAGGCGATCACGGCCAGGACGAGACTCTCCTTGGTCGGGAAGTAGTGGTTGAGCTGTGATCCGCTGACGCCCGCTGCCCGGCGGAGCTGTTCGTTGTTCGTCGCGTGGACCCCCTTGGTGTAGATGATCTCCGCGGCGTGCTCCAGGATGCGGGCCCGTGTTGCCTGTCCCTTGACGGTGAGTTCGCGGGGCTCGCGAGCTGCGGTGGTGGGTTGCATGCTTCAGACGATACCTGGATTGGGCTTGACAGCCCACTGTCGACCGGCGTTCACTCAAGAAGTGGGCTGATCAGCCCAAAATGAGGAAGGGGGCCATCTCGATGAGGGCCATCGTGGTAACCGACCAGGCCGCGGGAACGGCCGGGATGACGCTGACGGAGCGGCCTGAGCCTCCCGCAGCGATCAACGACGTCATCGTTGAGATCCGTGCATCGGGCTTCGTCCCGACCGAGATGGAGTGGCCATCGACCTGGACCGATCGAGCCGGCCGTGACAGGACGCCGTCGGTCCCCGGCCACGAGCTGGCCGGAGTGGTCACCGCCCTCGGCTACGGCACGACGGGGCTGTCGGTCGGGCAGCGGGTGTTCGGCCTCGCTGACTGGCACCGCGACGGCACCCTCGCGGATTACGTGGCGATCGAAGCACGCAACCTCGCACCGCTGCCCGGCGACGTCGATTTCACGACAGCCGCGTCCCTGCCCATCTCAGGTCTGACCGCATGGCAGGGGCTGTTCCAGCACGGCCGCCTCCAGGCCGGCCAGACCGTCCTCGCCCATGGCGCAGCCGGTGCAGTCGGGACGATGGTGACCCAGCTCGCCCGTGAGGCCGGCGCCTACGTCATCGGCACCGGCCGCGCCCGAGACCGTGAGAAGGCACTCGACTTCGGCGCGCATGCGTTCGTCGACCTCGAAAACGACGCTCTGAAAGACATCGGCGGTGTCGACTTGGTCTTCGATGTCATCGGTGGCGACGTTCAGAAGCGGTCCGCTGCCCTCATCAAGGCCGGAGGAACGCTCGTGTCCGTCGTCGGCCCGGTCGAGGCTCGGCCCACTGACGGCCTGGCGGTGGACTTCGTCGTCGAGGCCAATCGCGCCGAACTGGGCGAGATCGTGCAGCGGGTGCGGGACGGAAGGCTACGGACAAACATCGGTGATGTCACGAGCCTCGACGACGCCGTCGGCGCCCTCAACCCGACCACGCGACGTAACGGGAAGACAGTCATCCGCGTACGCCCATAGCAAGTCGATGGCCACCGGGGGCTGGAGGATCACCCTCACGGTGCACCAGATGGAGCGGCTCGACCGCGACGCCGTCCCATGGGGGCCGTGAGCCGCCGGTCGGCCGACGCACGGGGCCGATCAGTTGCGTATGCCGGCCGGTGGGCCGACGACGGTGGTGAGCTGGAGTTTGGTCTCGTCCTCGCTGCCCGGCGCGGCGGTCATGATGACGATCTTGAGCTCGGTGTCGCCGTCGGTCAGGACATCGCAGTCCACCGTGACCGGGCCCACCGACGGGTGGTCGACCGTCTTGCGGACCTCGCGGTTCGCGGTCACCTCTCCCTTCGCCCACAACTCGGCGAACCTCTCGTTGCCTGCGTTCAGGTCGCGGACCAGCGCGGCCAGGCGACTGTCCCGGGGGAAGCGGCCGGTGACGCGGCGCAGGTCGGAGACGAGGGCGGCGTCGGTGGTGTCGGGGTCCGTATCGGTGACCGGCCACAGCACGAGGGGGGTGTGATCGGCGCCCACCGGGAACCTGTCGCGGGCGAAGTTGCGCATCCGCGGCGGCAAGGCCAAGGGGTCACCCAGCAGGGCGGCCCACCCGCGGTTCCACCACACCAGTTGCCAGTCCGCCGCGAACACGGCAACCGGTACGTCTCCGAGGCGGACGAGCGCTCGTTGCATACCGGACGGGAGATGGTCGCAGATCGTGCCGTCCGCCGGCGGCACGATCCGGGCCAGCCGGTAGAGGTGGTCCCGCTCGGCGGTGGACAGCTGGAGGGCGCGTGCCAGGGACGCCACCACCGACGCCGAGGGTGTCGTGGCTCGCCCCTGCTCCAGGCGCACGACGTAGTCGACCGACACTCCGGCCAGGTCGGCCAGTTCCTCGCGCCGCAGCCCGACAGCCCGGCGCTTGCGGACGACCGGCAGCCCGGCGGCCAACGGGGGAAGCCGGTTGCGCCATGTGCGGATCGCCGCGCCCAGTCCGGCCCCTGGGGGTGTCGTCGTCATGCTCTTCATCCTCCTGCATCCCCGATCACATGCGGGGGCGCTAGGGTGGTACTGGTCTTCCCACCGTCGAAGCGTCCCTGGTCCGGCTCCCTCGTCCAGGCAACCATCGAAGGCATGACGATCACTTTCATCACCGGAGCCAACAAGGGCATCGGCCGCGAGGCCGCCCGCCGCCTCATCGCGTGCGGTCACACCGTTCTCCTGGGAGCCCGCGACCGTGAGCGGGGTGAGGAGGCAGCCGCCGCGCTGGGCGCACGCTTCGTCCCCGTCGACGTGACCGACGACGCGTCCGTGGCCGCCGCCGCCGCGGACATCGCCGAGCACGAGGGCAGGATCGACGTCCTGATCAACAACGCGGGGGTACAGGGACCCATCGGTGATCCCAGCGACCTCACCGCCGCGGACGCCCGCGCCGTCCTCGACGTCAACGTCATCGGCGTCGTCCGCACCACCACCGCGTTCCTGCCGCTGCTGCGCCGCTCGGACGACCCCGTGATCATCAACGTCAGCAGCGGCATGGGCTCCCTCGCCTTCACCCACGACCCCGGCCGGTCCGAGTCGTACGTCGTCGCGCCGCTGTACGCCTCCTCGAAGGCGGCACTGACGATGTTGACGACGCAGTACGCCAAGGGGCTCAAGGGCATTCGCGTCAACGCCGCCGACCCCGGCTACACCGCGACCGACATCAACGGTCACAGCGGCTCCCAGACCCTCACCGAGGGCACGGACGCGATCGTCGCCCTCGCCACCGAGGAGCCCGGCGCCGGCACCGGACGCTTCATCGACCGCCATGGCGAGATCGCCTGGTCCTGACACCGGCGGTCCGGAGACTGCCACCTCCGACCAGCATGAGAACCTGGGGCGACCGTCACGCCAGCCCTTTGACCCGCGTCTTCAAGTTGGCGGAGGCTCAGCGCGACACCGCCCAACGAAGCCAGTCACCCCACGGAATCAGCTGGGGAAGGTCAACGCGGAGAACGCAGCCCGCTCCCTCGCCGAATTCGTCTCCGACCTCCAGCATCAGGGAGTCGAAAACCCGCTCCAGGCCCACCGCCTCCAAAGTCTCCTCCACCGCAGCGCAGGAGAGTTGAAGACGGCGCTCATCCTTCTGAGGGTCTGTGTGGAGGAGCTCCAGGAGCAGGGTCTTCTGACGACCGACTACCGCGGTGAGCCACTCGAGGACGGGCTCCAGCGTTACACCGAGGCCTCCGCCACCGCGGAGCAGCTCGCGGAAGCACTGCACGAGACCGACTTCCCCCTCGACCACCCGGCCCACGGCGAAGCGCCGGGCGAGAGGGGGCCGGCGAGTGCGTACTACTACCTGGCCCTACTCGCGGCCGGCCTTCAGCAGCAGGGGATCGCCTACCCGCTGGAGGCCTACCGCATCTACAGGTTCCTCACCCGCTGCGCGGGCGAGACGCGCACGGCTCCGACCCTGCTCAAGGACGCGGGAGTGGGGCTCCAGAGCGATGTTGACGTCCGGCGTTTGACCCAGTCGTCGTTCACAGCCGGGCAGCTCGCGGCAGTCCTGGGCACGGCCTACTCCGCTGTCGGGCACCTCGCGTACAAGGAGGCGCCCGACGCCTGAGAGCCGTAACCGCGTGACTGGTCCGCACGTGGTGATCGCTCGCCTACGGGTGCCGTGGTCTGAAGGCCGGGGCCGGTGGCTCCCGGCCCCTGTGATGTCTGCTCGGCCATATGGAGCATGGCGGCCGACGCTCCCACCGGTCAACTCACCTCGCGTCGCGCTAGCGAGTGGAATGGCCTCTGTGGATGTATGACTTTAGCCTAATAAACGCTTGGACTCTGGTATTCTGTGGGGGAGTTGAGTCCCTGGAGGGTGAGTGAGTCAGCCACCGCAGGCAGAGCACATGAAGTCCGCCACTATGGCCCGCAACGACCTGTACGGCCTGGCCAAGAGTGCCGAGGACGACGGGGTCACAACGCTGATCAACAAGCGAGACGCCCGCGTTCTGCTGGCCCCTTTGGACCGGTTCCCGGCAGCCCGGAAGCCTGGCGCCTTCCCCACCTGGACACTGAGCGCGGCGCAGAAGGACTTCGGCACCCTGATCAGCCGGGCAGCCGGCGGCGAGCCCCAGGTGCTGCGCCGAAACAGTACGCCCGTCGCCGTACTGCTCCCCGCCGACCCCAACGCGATCGCCCTCCCATCCGACACGGCCGCGCCCATCGGCGCGGCGACCGCAGGAGGTGCGGTGACCCCGCAGTCCGCTCCCAGTCGTGAGCGCGGCCGCCGCCTCGCCACCCTGGGCGATGCCATCGGCGACGTTCTCTCCGCCAACTCCGCGCCCGGCCTGTCGTTCGGTCTCGCGGGTCTGGACGAGGCGACCGGTGGCCTGCAGCCGGGCCGGATGGTCCTGGTCGCGGCCGAACCTCAGGTGGGGGGCAGCCTGATCGGCCTCACCGCCGCCCGCACCGCCCTCGCCCGAGGCGCCCGCGTCCTGTACGCCGCGTCGGGCCCCAGCAGTGCGGACGTCACCCGCCGGATCATCGCCGCCGAGGCCGGCGGCGACTACGGGCGGCTCAAGACCGGCGTCCTGACCGAGCACGAGCAGCAGGTCGTGGAACGCCTGCGGCACGCACCGCTGCTCATCGACGACGGCAGCGACCTGAGTGCTGAGGCCATCGCCGCCACCGCGCCGCTGGCCGACGACCTGGCGCTCGTGGTCGTGGACCGGCTGCAGCGGGCCCGCAACCCGCGCCTGCTGCTGTCCGGCGAACACCTCCCGGCCGCCAGCCAGATCCTGCGCGAGTTGGCCCGCACCCAGAACGTGCCGGTCCTCGCGGTCTTGGACACCGACGACCCGGCCATCGTCAACCTCCTGGACGCCGACGTCATCCTCACCCTCACCACCACGCCCGGCCAGCAGCTGACGACCGTGACCGTCGCCGAACGCGACCTGGGCATAATCGGCAACACGCGTCTGCGCCCCGACCTCGCCCACGCCCGCTTCCTCGACCCCACCACCCCCAGCCCCGGGACCAGCGCCAGCGCCGGACCCGGCGTCCCCGAGCCGGCAGCCGGCCCGCGCGCAGCCGCCGACACTCTCCCGACCACCGGGGGCACCGCGGAAACGGTGGGCACCGCGGGCACCGTGGGTACGGCGGCCGACCGCGAACTGGCCGAGGCCGTCTTGCCGTTCACCTCCGGCGCTGTGAAGGGACTGCCCGCGGAGGCGACCCGCCTCTTCGCGGCCCTGCGCACCGCACTCGCCGGCGCGCATGTGAAGGACCTCGACGACCTCCACGCCCCACTCAAGGAGATGGCCGCGGCCGGGCTGCAGACTCCCGACAGCGACGAGGGCCGTCGTCTCGCCGCCGCGCTGCACGCCTTCAACGCCCCCGCCCCCGCCAGCGCTTCCGAACCGACTCCCGCGGCTACTCCCTCGCAGGCGGGCGGGGTCGACACACGGGTCGCCGAGGACGCCGACGAGGTGCGCCGGGATGACGATGACGGTCTGGTCCCGGGTGATGAGCAGGACGAGCCGAAGGGCGCGGTCTTCCCGGCCCTGCGGATCCTCAAGGAGTCGGTGGCGCGGTCGAAGATGCACCCGATCCCGGTCATCCGCACCGAGGACCGGCAGACCGGGCCGTGGCCGCTGGTCAGTGAGGACATGGACGGTGAGCCCGGCTGGGTCCACCCCGACGTCACCAGCACCCGCGTCGCCCACGAGCGCACCGGCAAGCGGGTGCGGCGCGACCAGCTAAACGTGCCCGCCTCGTTCGGGGACGGTCTGATGTGCCTGATCGACCGCAACGGCTCCTTCCCCTCCGCCTGTTCCGCAGTCCCGCTCGCCCCGAACAAGCTCCTGCACACCGGGCCCCTCGACGTCTTCGACAAGAGCCAGGCTGGCATCTACCAGATCAGCGTCCCCGAGTGGAACTACCCGGGCATGCCGCACCCGCTCGGGCGGCTCGCCGAGCGGCCCGACGGGCAGAGACGGGTGTGGGTGACCACCCCGCACGTCAAGGTGCTCGAACGCCTGCACCGAGACGGCCACCTCACCGAACCGGTGGTCATCCATGACTCGTGGACGGGCAAGGCCAACGAGTCGCTGTTCAAGCCTTTCTACCAGGCGACCAAGGAGGCCCGCACCGAGCTGATCCAGGCCGGCGGCGAGCCGTACAAGGCCTACAAGACCCGTCTGTCGATCGCGCTGCGTCTGCTGTGGCCCAAGCGTCCGGAATCGCGCTCCCCGTTCTGGCGGCCGGACTGGCGCATGAGCATGGTCGCCGAAGCCTCCGTCCGCCACTGGACCGTCGCCTTCAAAGCCGTCCAGACAGGCCACACCCTCATCGCCCTGCGCAACGTCGACGCCGCGATCTTCTGGACCCCGGACGAGACGGTGCCCGACACCTACCGGATCGGAACCGGCTTCGGTGAAGTGAAGGCCAAGTTCATCCAGCCCGGCACGTTCATCCCGGAAGGTGACGACTGATGGCCGGCCCCACCGGCCGCGGAGGATCCCTCGGCGCCGCCCTCAACAACCTCCTGCGCACCCAAGTCACCCCACGCCACCGGCTGTCCACCTACAACGCCAAGCACTGGCACGCCCAGCTCAGCCAGCTCACCGCCACCCGCCGCGGCTACGAAGCCCTCGACAGCGCCGGCCTCGACGTCCGCCCCGACACCCTCATCAGATGGCTGTCGGACCCCGAGTACAACGTGCGCCGCAGCTACCGGGACCTCATCCACACCGCCTCCGAAACCGTCGCCATCGTCCCCGCCGAACCCCTCACCGACACCGTCAAGAACGGCCAGTACGAGATCAGCGGCCTGGTGAAGACCGGCGCGGACGAACGCGAACGCGGCACCCGCCGTGCTGCCCCCCTGCGGATCGACGCCAGCCGCGGCGACTGGAGCGACATCGAAGCCCTCTGGCTGGCCGGCGACCTGATCGACGACGACCTCGAGGACCGCTTCATCGACGAGATCATCGTCGCCGACATCGGTGAAGGCACCGACGGCTGGGAATTCAGCGGAAGCTCGTACACGGTCGAGCTCCGGTGAGGCCTGCCCTCAGTTCCCTGATTCAGAGACGTCGCGCTACCAACTGGAGCCCTCGACGTTCTTCGGTTTCCAGACGCTGCCCGCCCGGCGGAACGGTCAAGCGGCGTAAAGGAGTGAGGCTGCACAGAGGGATTCACTGTGGGCTTCCTGACAGACCGTGCGGGGTGATATCACTACGGTGAGTGATCTTGTAGGGCGGTGAGGCCGGGGGCGGGGTGCGGCGTGGGCGCTTGAGCCGGGAAGGGATGGAGCCCGGCCGGTATTCGAGGGCTTTCCGGAGCCCAAATCGCCCGAGGTCGTCGTGCTTGCGCCGCCGACCCAAAGCGCTCCGTTGCCCACGCCTCAGGTGTACCTGCAGTACATTTACGACGCGGACGACTGGGAGGACTTCACCGTGGAGTGGGTCCACCAGTTCGGTACGTGGTCTGGCCGCCCCTACGTCCGGGTCCAGCGGATGGGTGGCGCCGGCGACCGCGGAGCGGACGTCGCAGCCTGTCTGTCCGAGCAAGGCACCGCCGGCGAGTGGCACTGCTACCAGTGCAAGCACCACCTCAAGCCACTCGGGCAATCAGACGCACGCCTTCCCAGAGATGGTGAAGATCTTCGTCGCGAAGATCCTCGGCACCTACGAGCTGCCCACGCGCTACGTCTTTGTCGCCACGAAGATCGGCACAGGACTCGAACGGCTCCTGCTCAACCCGCCCAGCTGAAGGACGAGTCCTTCGCGGTGTGGGACGATAAGGACTCCAAGCTCGGGCCGCAGGCCGTAGAGGCGGACGATCTCGGCGAGGTCGGCCGGCGGATGCGGGCTGGTGGCGGCGTGGGGTGCGTCGGGATGGGGCAGGTTCGTGGCCAGGTACCAGGTGGCCTTCTCCGGCAGGCCGGATAGGTCAGTGGTGGCCACGACCAGACGGCAGGGCGAGTCGGGACCGTAGCCGCCCAGTCGGGCATCGGCAAAGTTCGCCTCGCTGGTGGAGTATGGAGAAGTAAACCGATGGGGTTATGCGGGGGGATCTGCCACGATCACCGGATGGGTATATTGGATGCAGTGGCAGGCAGGATTGCTGGCGGGGCCACCGTGACGTTCCGGCCCAGCGGCTCCTCGATGGTCCCGCTGATACGCAGTCGCCAGCAGGTGGTCGTTGCTCCGGTCGACCCGTCGAAGTTGCAGGTCGGAGACGTCGTCCTCGCCCGTGTCGCCGGTACGGTCTACTTGCACTTGGTATCGTCCGTGGACCTCGCCAGGAAGCGGGTGCAGATCAGCAATAACCGTGGCCGCGTCAACGTCTGGACCAGCCACGATCGTGTCTTTGGTATCTGTGTAGCAGTCGACGGCGTAACCCGGTCAGGAATCGAGGGCAAGATGCTCGCGGCCGACTCCAACGACTCCTCCTGAACCTGACGTTCCGGCGGCATCGGGCGCCGCCAAGCTATGCGGATGGCAGAACGAGTGCGTGTTCGCGAGATCGGTGAGGACGAGGGCCGGCGGTTACTGCGGATAGTCCGCAGAGGCACAGGTTCCGTGGTGACCTGGCGGCGCGTGCAGATGGTCCGCTCAGGGCATGTCGGTCGCGAGGATCGCCGAGGTGTCGTTCACCAGTGACGACCGGGTCCGCGACGTCATCCACAACTTCTATGCCGACGGCTTCGACTCGCTCTACCCCAAGTACCCCGGTGGCCGGCCGAAGACCTTCACGCTGCCCGAGCGCCGCGAGATCAAGAAGACCGCCGAGTCCAAGCCGACCGAGCATGACCTGCCGTTCTCGACTTGGAGCCTGACCAAACTGGCCGATTCCCTGGTCGCCGAGGGGGTGGTCGAGGACATCAGCCACGAGGGCCTGAGCCTTCTGCTCCGCGAGGAGGGCGTCTCCTTTCAACGCCTGAGGACCCGGAAGACCTCCCGCGATTCGGACTACGCAGCCAAAAGGGCCCGCGTCGAGCACCTCTACGCAATCGCCGACGGTGAGGTCATCGCCGACGACGGCGAGCCCGAAGCCGTCTTCTGCCTGGATGAGTTCCGGGCCACTCAACTGATGCCGCACCCCGGGCGGCAGTGGGCCGAGCAAGGCGGCAGGCACAAGGACCCCGACCGTGAGCCGCGCCGCAGGCGGCGGGCGACCTACAACCGCTACGGCGGAGCACGGCACCTGTTCGCCGCCCTGGACCTGGCCAAGGACAAGCTCTGCAGCCACATCAAGCCGGTCAAGCGGCGGACGCAGTTCCTGGAGTTCTGCCGCTACCTGCGCACCCTCTACCCGGACAAGGTCCGTATCGCGATCGTCTGCGACAACTGTGAGGATCACGGTGTACCGCAGGGGGCCGGAGCCTGGCCCGTGCGACAACTGGCCACAGCTGCCTTGGAGTAGAGCTGTCCGCTCCAGCCCCCTGCGGTGCGTACTGTCGCCGGCCCGGTGAACGTCCCGATAGGGGCTTTGCTGCACAAAGCACCGTCACAGTTCTGACCGCCCACCGGACCGGTGTCAGCCACCAGACCCAGTCCAAGGGAGCCTCGTGACCGTCACCAGCATGCCCCAGTCGACGTTGCCTGCGCAGCGGTCCCGGGACTGCCGTTGGATACCGCCAACTGCTGCTCTGGGGAAGGTCGTTCGGCGTCCTGCACCGGGCGGGTGTCGAGTGCACCGGATCTTACGGCACCGCTCTCACCCGGTCACTGCGCCGGGAAGGCATCGACGTCGTCGAAATCAACCAGCCCGACCGTGCTACCCCGCGTAAGCGCGGGAAGACAGACGCGGTCGACGCGGACGCGGCCGCCCGCGCGGTGCTGTCCGGACGCGCAACCACCGTGCCGAAGAGCGCGGAGGGCCCGGCGGCGGACATGCGGGTCCTGCGACTGGCCAAGGAGTCGGCTGTCAAGGCTCGCACCCAGGCGCTGAACCAGCTCAAGGCCCTCCCGCTGGCCATCGACCCGGATCTGCGCGAGCTGCTCACCGCACTGAGTATGAGGGGCCCCGAAGTTTCCGGACAGGGACCCAATAGGGTTGTCCTGAACAGGAAACGAGGAAGAAGTGCCGCCACCCAGTAAGTACTCGCCGGAGTTCCGTGAGGAAGCAGTCCAGATCGCGTTGAGGTCAAGCAAGACGATCTCCGAAGTTGCCCGGGAGCTTGAGCTGAACTCGGAGACGCTACGCGGCTGGGTGAAGAAGCACCAGAAGCAGCAGGAACCGGCTCCCGATGCAGAATTGACGGTGAACGAGCGGGTACGCCTGAAGGAACTCGAACGGCGGAACCGTGAGCTGGAGATGGAAAACTCCTTCCTGAAAAAATGCGCGGCGTACTTCGCGAAGGATCCCCGGTAGCAAGCAAGTACGAGTTCATCGATGAGATGCGGCTCGACACTGCGGAGTGCGCATACAGCGTCGAGTTCATGTGCGGCAGACTCGGCGTCTCCAGATCCGGCTACTACGACTGGCGATCCCGCCCGGAATCCGCGACGGCACAGCGGCGCGAGGAACTGAAACTGCTCATCAAGAAAGCCTTCGACATTTCCGACAGCACCTACGGCCACCGTCGCATCCAAGCCCAGCTGCACCGCTGGGGCATCAGCGTCGGCCTGGAACTGGTCCGCCGCCTGATGCGCGAGCTGGGACTTGAGTCCTGCCAGCCACAGCCGAAGAGGTTCAACCTCACCAAGGCCGCGGCCGGCCAAGTGCCGGACCTCGTCGGCCGCAACTTCACCGCGGACGCACCCGGCGAAAAGCTCGTCGGTGACATTACTTATATCGGGACCGGGGAAGGCTGGCTGTACCTCGCGACGGTAATCGACTGCTGCACGAAGGAAGTCATCGGTTACGCGATGGACGACCACTACCAAACCCCACTGATATCCAAGGCGATCCGTAACGCGGCACGGAACAGGAACCTCTCGGCCGACGCGATATTTCACTCGGATCGCGGAAGTAACTACATGTCAGCCGAGTTCGGGAGGACGCTAAACCGGTTCGGGCTCCGCAGATCTGCCGGCCGCACCGGGATCTGTTTCGACAACGCCATGGCCGAATCATTCTTCGGCGCCCTGAAGAACGAGCGCGTATCAAGGGTGACTTACCTGACCCGCGAGGTCGCCCGGCAGGACATCACTCGCTACATCGAATTCTGGTACAATCGCAAACGCCTCCACTCGGCGGTGGGGTACCGCCCTCCACGCGAAGTCCATGCCGAGTACGAGAAGTTGCGAATCGCCGCGTGAAATAAACGGTCAGAAGCCTGTCCGGAAAACGCGAGGCCCCTCAGTAATCCTGCACTGGTCGCCACCTGTGCGGCCCTCGATGCCGATGACCGGGGCGAGGCCGTCTTCACGATGCGCCTGCTCGCCAGCAGAGTCCAGCACCTGTCCGATGAGGTCAAAGAGCTCACCCGGCGCACCACCAGGGCCGTCCGTGCTCGCCGGCCCCAGATGCTGGACCTGTTCGGCGTCGGACCCGACAGCGCCGCAGGTGACAACCCTGACCGGATCACTGACGAGGCATCCTTCGCCGCTCTGTGCTGCGTCAGCCCGGTCGAGCAGTCCTCCGGTAAGGCACAACGACGGCGCCTGAACCGCGGAGGCAACCGCCAAGCCAATGCTGTCCTCTAACCCATCGTGATGACCCGCATACGCTGGGACGAACGCACCCAGAAGTACCTGCAGCGACGCCCCGCCGAGGGCATGTCCAAGCGCGAGATCACCCGGTGCCTGAAGCGGTAGGCCGCCCGCGAGCTCTACCGGCACATCCAGCCTCTGGCCACCGGCCAACTTCCCTCTGCGGCTTGACGAATATCCGGGGCTTCTCCTCCCCGCACCTGACCACGAAGAAGTGCCAGCGGGTCGGCACCTGGGCCACGGCGAACATCGATGAGATCGCCTACACGCCGACCAACTCCTCCTGGCTGAACGGGAGGGTTTAAGGAGCAGCGCGCCCATAGGACGCCGCGCAGGGCGCGGTCGCGGGGGTCTTCGTCGGCATAGTGCAGATGGAGGCGGCCGCCCGGGTGGGGGAGGAGGATCAGGTTGTCGGGGGCCGCGTCCTCGCCTGCGGCTCGGCGACCTCGTTGACTGCCCAGGCCGTTCGGCGCACGTGCCCGACGGCGTACCGCTGTCCGGTATCTCCTGTGCGCGCACCTTGCGGCTCGCCTGACCAACAGGGCCGGCCCGCTCGTCGTGCTGGTGGCTTGGGCGCGGCCGCGCCGGTCTCGGCGAGCCGGATGGGGATGGCCGCGCTGCCGGGAGGCGGGTGTGCCGAGGCCGTCCGGGGGTGGTGCCGCCTCGTCTGGGATCTTGCAGGCGTCCTCAAGGAGAGCGTCTGCATCGAACGGCTTCCTGCGCCGGAACGTCGCCGTAGCGCTTCGTCGTCCAAGGGCGGCGTCCACGGTTCGGAACCGACCGGACGGGCGGGGGCGGGGGTTGGGGACGTCATGCGCCCTCCGTGGGCGGGATGGTGAGGCGGCACCCTCGTTGCTGATCCCGAAGGTGCCGCCGCCGAGCGTCCAGCCGTCAGGCAACCCCCACTCGCCGGTCGGTCTGAAGGAGTACGCCGACATCACCCGCCTCGAGTTCCGCCACCCAGGCCTCCAGCTGCCGCACCCGCTCGTCCGAATCAGCGGACGGCGCCGCCTCCCGACGTGGGGCGGCCGGCTTCGCAGCTGCGGCGTTCACGGTCCCGCAGCACCCACTCACGCAGGGTCGCCCGGCTGACGCCCAGGTCAGTGGCGATGCTCTTGTAGGTCGCCCCGGGTGTGGACTCGTACAGGGTCACGGCATCCGCCTTGAACTCGTCCGAGTAGTCCTTCATCGCCATCGGCGGTCTTCTCGCTTCCTCCGGATCAAGCCGATCTTGTATCAGCGTGTCCACCACTCAGGGGGAGGTCTCGCCCTCGCGGGTCACCACGCTCAAACATGATCGCCGTGTTGACGCATTTCAGCGCGGCTACTCGTGGGGAGGGCGCTTTGGGCTTCGGTACGTGCTGGCTTGGATGAGCACCTGCTACTCATGGTGTTCGCCAGAGCGCGATGGAGTGTGGGATACAAGGGCCCCGGGTTGCACCAATTGACCGGTGCGAACTGGGCGAGCCACCACTGCAGGAATGTGGGTTTGATGGGCAAGACTGAACAAATCTCGGCCGGATCAACATCCATGGACGTGGTCCCAGCATGGGCTCAGGCGCTGTTCTGCCCGCCGCTGCAATCGCAAGGCCAGCTCCCTATCCAGACACCATGCGCAGCGGTGGCAGGAGAGCTGGCCCACCAGGCGGACGTGCTCGCCGGATGTGCGGGAGCGGCCGCCCGCCGGGCTGGGGAGTACCCAGAGCTTCTCACTGAGCGGATGGCCTGGTGCCTCAAACAGACGGCACAGGCCTCCGCGGTGTCCCTATGCGACGACTGGCAGACGGCATGACTGGCCCGGCAGGCGTCCGGCCTGGGGGCAAGATTGGCTGCACTGCAACAGAACGCGGACCATGTCCCTTGGACTGCCATGTCCGCAACCCGTTGTGGCGAACCGCTCAGCAAGCAGGCGGCAGTCCCGGACACATGCCCAGTCATTCGGACTTGCAGCGCCGGTGGGCGGGTCTACTGATAGAGGCCCTCCTGGCCTTTCATGAGGACATTGCCCGCCTGCCGGGACATCAGGCCCGTCACTGGCAGCTACGACTGGTTGATGCCACCGAGCGAGGACTGCTGCCCATCACCCGTGGCCTCCCGGCCCGCCAATGGCTGGTCCACGCCCGCCACCGCACCTACATCCGTCTCCACCCTGCAGTCGACCGACACACCTACCAATTCTGGATCCCGCACTTGGTGGTTACAGTACGCAACACGGTTGGCGAAATTGGAACAGCAGTTGCCCAAGCCAAACGCGCCGGGCACGACCCTGCTACGACTGCCCACCTCCTGCAAGTCCGCCGCACTCTCCAGCATGGCTGCCGCCACCTGAACATACCTCACCCATGCGACCGCACTTGAGGCTCTCTCAGCGGCTGCCCCGTCCTGGCTGGCCGGCGTGGTGGACGTGCCCGAAATCGCCCACCGTTACGGGTAGCGGGTCGAGGGCTTGACGCTGCCAGCCTCGAAGACCAAGCGGGAACGGCTCGCTGTGGTGTTCGGGCAGGACGCGCTGGGCCTGTGCCGGGCGGTCTGGGCTTATGGCACCCCGGACTGGCTGCGGAAGATCGAACCGGTCGTCTTGATACGGCAGGTCCTGGTCCGGTCGGCGTCGACACATGCGGACGCGGACGGCGTCCCGCCCGGTCAACTCCGCCCCGCCTCGCCCTACGACGCCGACGCGCGCTGGGCGGCCAAGGGCGAGGACCTCTTCTGGCTGGGCTACAAGGTCCACCTTCACCGAGACCTGCGACACTGCAGCAGAAGCAGAAGCAGAAGCAGAAGCAGAAGCAGAAGCAGAAGCAGAAGCAGAAGCAGAAGCAGAAGCAGAAGCAGAAGCAGATGTCGGAAGAGATGCGGAAGAAGCCGCAGGCCCGGACGGTGAACCTGATCACGGATGTGCTGACCAGGATGGCGGCCGTTCCCGACGTGAAGGCGACCGCTCCGATCCAGGACGCGCTCGCCGCACGGGGACTGTCTCTCGCCGGGCACTACCTCGACTCCGGCTCCCCCTCGGCCATCCCCGTCACTAGAGATCTTTAAGGGTGTGGGTTACGTGGGGTCGTGACGGCTGTCGTAGGCCGCGCTATGCCGGAGGGATGAGGTATCCCGATGGCGGAGGGCTGACGGCTGAGGAGCGGGTTCGGCGTGAGCGGGTCCGGTTGGCGGCCGCTGATCTGATCGAGGCGGGGGCCAGTGACCGGGAGGTGGCCCGGCGGTTCAGGGTGACCCGGATGTCAGCGAACCGCTGGCGTCGGGGGTTGGCTTCGGGTGGTCGGCAGGCACTGGTCTCCAAGGGCCCGGGCGGTGCCCGCTGCAAGCTTGATGCGCGCCAACTGCGTGCGCTGGAAGCGGTGTTGGACGCTGGGCCGGCCGCCGCCGGCTGGAGCGACCAGTGCTGGACTCTGGCGAGGATCGCCGAGGTCGTGCGCCGACGGTTCGGCGTGGAGTACACCCTGGCCGGGATGGACCTGCTGCTGCACCGCATCGGCTGGAGCGTGCAGGTCCCCTCCCGCAAGGCCACCGAGCGCGACGAGGCGAAGGTCGCCGCCTGGAAGGACGAGCAGTGGCCCGTCATAAAAAGACGGCGGCGGACCTGGGCGCCTGGCTCTGCTTCGAGGACGAAGCTGGCCAGGGGCTGAGGCCGCCCAAAGGCCGAACCTGGGGCCGACGAGGCCACACGCCCGTCGTGCGCGTCACCGCGGCGGGCACCAAGCGCATCTCCATGGCGGCACTGATCTGCACCAAGTCCGGCCACCGGGCCCGGCTGATCTACCGCATTCATCTCGACCGCGGCCCCGCCAAAGGCCGGCGCAAGGGCTTCACCGAGACCGACTACGCTCGCCTGCTCGACGCCGCACACCAGCAACTCGGCGGCCCGATCGTCCTGGTCTGGGACAATCTGAACACGCACGTCAGCCGCACCATGCGGGAGCTGATCGACGCCCGATTATGGCTGACCGTTTACCAACTCCCCGCGTACGCGCCCGAGTTCAACCCGGTCGAGGGCGTGTGGTCGCACCTGAAGCGGTCCCTGGCCAACCTCACCAAACACAGCCTCGACCAGCTCACCACGCTGGTGAAGAACCGGCTCAAACGGATGCAGTACCGCCCTGGCCTCATCGACGGCCTCATCGCCAAGACCGGCCTCGACTTCCAACCGCCGTAACCTCGGCGATTGAAGATCTCTAGACGAGTATTTCCTGGGAGACAGCCATGGTCATAGGTCCTCTCGTGAGTCCTATCTGACCCTCTGTCAACACACTCCACATCCCGGGGGAACCTCATACAGCGGCGCACGATCAGCCGGGCGGTGGCGTGGAACGCCTTCTTCTTGCTGTTGAGCGCGGTGAAGGGGGCGGCGTCGGAGATCCGGCGTTCCTCCTCTTCGTCCTCCCTACACGGCGGCGGTGTACCGGATCGGCGTCCAGGCGTCCTCGGCGATGCCCGCGATGGCCTCGCGGATCGTCTTCTTGACCGCGACCGCGACCGCGACCAAGAGCGAAAACCGTGCGCCGACCTTGCGGTAGACGTCGACGGCCTCATAGCAGAAGTACGCGGAGCCGGCGCGGACGATGATCTACGCGATGATGCCCATCTCCCGCAAGGTGGCCAGGGCCTCGCGCAGCAAACTCGCCGCACTCTTGCCGGAGTTGCCCGAGCCCTTGCGCAGCCTCGTTTGCCTCGATCACCGGCGCCGCAGGTGCCCGTCTTGACCGTGACCATCTGCAAGTGCAGGCCACGCTGCTTGGTGTAGCCAAAGCAGGCGCCCTGCCTGGCTGGGCCGTAGACCTGCTTGACCTTGGAGTCGATGTCGACGAACACCACCTCGTCTCCCTGGTGAGGACCAGGCCGGTGTGCGCGGAGAGCTGGCAGCTGAACGCAGTAAAAGTGAATCGGTGGCCACCGTGGTGTCCTTACAGAACCCGCGTCATAAAGCAAAGGTAGGCAGCCCGAGATGCTTAACTGAGGAGAACTGCACCGTCCTCCACAATAACTTTGAGTTTAAGCAGCGGCTTCTTCGCAGGCCCAGCCGTCGCATGCCCCGACCAGGCATCAAACTGACTTCCGTGACATGGGCAGTTAATCTTCCCCTCTGCCACCTCCGATACTTTGCAGCCAGCATGCGTGCACACCGCCGAGAACGCGGCGACAACACCCTCCGCTGACCTGGTCAGTACCACGGACGCCGACTCCACCACCAACCCGCCCCCCTTAGGTACATCGTCCAGGCTCGCCAGTCTATCGCCCGACACCGCCTCCCTGTGAATTTCAGGACGGACTGGACTCTTCTCCTTAGGCTTCGACGAGCACCCTGCGCACGCCAGCACGGCCGCGCCACCTACGCTCACCCCTGCCACAACAATTCGCCGCCGAGTAGGCCGCTCCACAGGACCCAGACCCGCGCCACAATCGTCAGCCTGAACATCAGCATCCATAGGACAGCCCTCATTCTCAACACAAAGGCCGCAGAGGCAACCACCACGGCACGTAATGATCGTTAACGGAACAGCACTCACACCCTTACAGCCAAGCCACGCGAGCACCCGAGTAAGTAATACCTAGCCTCGCCGTTTCGGTTTGGGTGATGAGGCGTCGCTGAGGGGCAGCGGTTGAAGGGGTCGGCGCGATTCGGTGCTCGGGCATGGCGGAGGCCCGGCGCGGGGGTCGGGTTCTCCAGAGTCTTTCGGGTCGTGGGCTGGTCGTGGGCGGTCAGGGCTTTCCGGTCAGCTGGCCGGGCGGGGTAGTGCGGCGAGTCGGTGGAAAGCCGTGGCGAGTTCGTGTCGCCTGGGCCAGGTACAGGGCCCCGGCGTGTGCCTGGATCGTCCGGTTTGGTTATGTGATGCCGTAGAGGGCGAGGACGCGGGGGCGCTCGGTGTGGGCTCGTCGTCCGGCGGCGGTGTTGACGTAGCCGGCGAGCTTGAGCGCGCTGCGGATCAGGTCGCGGAGGGTAGCGAGTACGGCGGGCGCGTTGCGGGTTCTGACCTGGGACTTGTCCTCGTTGAAAGTGACATCTCGACACCAGTGGACGGTATTTTCCACGGTCCAGTGCCCGCGAGCCCAGGACGCGATCTCGGCTGCGTTCGCTTCCTCGGCGGGCAGGTCGGTGATGGCGTAGACGGTCTCGCTGGACCATTTTTTCGCCCCGTAGAGACGGCGTCGGCGCTGGATCCGCAGGACCTGGGCCGCGTGCGGGAAGAGCAGGCCCTCGACGGTGACGACCTGCACGAGCCGCTGCTCGTGACGGCCGTGGCCCCGGGCGTCGTCGCGGTGGATCACAGGGATCTCCTTCCAGGGCAGGGCGTGGAGTTGACGGGCCTGGCCGCGCTGGTTGTTCTTGATGGTCAGCAGGTAGTGAGCGCCGCGTTCGCGCAGGTAGATGGCGTGGTCGCGTTGGGCGTGGAGGGCATCGGCGGTAACGACCACCCCCGTGAGATCCGCGTCGTCGATCTGGTCGAGGAGAGGTGCGAACTCGGGGATTTCGTTGGTCTTCGCGCCGATCTCGCGGGAGGCGAGAGTGACACCGTCGCCGTGACGGACGGCGGACAGGACGAAGACGCGGCTGCCGTCCGGGCGCCTCGCGCCGCGCAGGCACTTGCCGTCCACCGCGATCGCCCGCCGCCGGAGCCGTACCGGCTCGGCGCGGGCGGCCGCCCGGTGAGCCCGGCGCTGTTCACGTTCGGTGCCACCGTCGGGCATCACCGGCTCCGGCCGGCGGGGCTGTGCGGACAGCAGAGGCCGAAGGTAGTCGTAACCGGCCGCGCCGATCTCACCGGGATCGAGTCGCCCCAGGACGCTGCGCAGGGTTTTCTCGCTCGGCACCCGGTAGCGGCCAAGGAGTGGGTGGTAGGGCAGGCCGAAGGCGGCCAGTTCCTCCGGCGCCGCACGTCGGCACCACTCCGCCGCCGCGGTGATCGAGTCGTGGCCGGACGGGGTCATCGCGCAGACCACCAGGGCCAGCAGCGAGGAGAGCCGGTACCGCACTCCGCAAGCCCCTCTCGGATCGGTGACCGACTCGAACTCGGCGACCAGGCAGCGCACTTGCTCCTTGGCGGCACCCTCGCCGAGGGCTTCCAGGCAGGGCGCACAAGGCACGGGGACAGCGACAAGGGATGATGGAGAAACGAACACGGCACCTTCGTGGATCTTGCAGCGTAGAGAACTACATGATCCACAGGTGCCGTGTTCACCTGCTTCCGGGGCCCACCACCGAGATCAACACCCCAGACCGGGACGATCCAGGCACTCGCCGGGGCCCTGGGGCCAGGTAGCTGATATCCGCAAGCACAGACGGCGGCCGCCGCAGGTGAGACGGGCGGCGACGTGCAGCAGCCGGTAGCGGAGCTTTTTCGGCTGGGCAGGCGCGAGTTCGCCGGCCAGCAGCAGGATGCGTGTCCAGGCCAGCAGGTCGATCGCCTTGAGGCTGAGTTCGAGCCAGGCGGTGTTGATGTGAAAGTCGCGGGAGGGGAAGCGGCCGAAGCCGGTGGTCTTGCCGCACCCGATCTGGTCCTCGACGGTGGCATGCCCGCGGTGACGGGCCTCCAGAATGATGTCGGCTAACTCATGTTCGCGAAACCGGGCCTCGATGAGCTTGCCCATCTTGCGGATCTGCTCGTTGAGGGCCATCACCTCCTCGGCCGAGGACGCATCCAAGATCCGGACCGGGCACGGACCGGAGAACATGGCCACTCTGCGCAACCATCAACACCCTCCGCGACGCCGACACCGCAGCATCGCCGCCGGACTCCGAGAATCTCCTACACGCCGTTCACCCGCCCACTCGACCTGCTCGGACTACCCCTGACCTGCACCGCAACATGATCAACCAGACTTTGAATCAGCCCTGACGCTCTGGACAGACCCGATTGAACCTAAAATGCCGAAGTCAGTAAAGGATGCTGCGAGCCGAGACGCCCGAGCATTGCGCTCCGCCTAGAGATCTTTAAGGGTGTGGGTTACGTGGGGTCGTGACGGCTGTCGTAGGCCGCGCTATGCCGGAGGGATGAGGTATCCCGATGGCGGAGGGCTGACGGCTGAGGAGCGGGTTCGGCGTGAGCGGGTCCGGTTGGCGGCCGCTGATCTGATCGAGGCGGGGGCCAGTGACCGGGAGGTGGCCCGGCGGTTCAGGGTGACCCGGATGTCAGCGAACCGCTGGCGTCGGGGGTTGGCTTCGGGTGGTCGGCAGGCACTGGTCTCCAAGGGCCCGGGCGGTGCCCGCTGCAAGCTTGATGCGCGCCAACTGCGTGCGCTGGAAGCGGTGTTGGACGCTGGGCCGGCCGCCGCCGGCTGGAGCGACCAGTGCTGGACTCTGGCGAGGATCGCCGAGGTCGTGCGCCGACGGTTCGGCGTGGAGTACACCCTGGCCGGGATGGACCTGCTGCTGCACCGCATCGGCTGGAGCGTGCAGGTCCCCTCCCGCAAGGCCACCGAGCGCGACGAGGCGAAGGTCGCCGCCTGGAAGGACGAGCAGTGGCCCGTCATAAAAAGACGGCGGCGGACCTGGGCGCCTGGCTCTGCTTCGAGGACGAAGCTGGCCAGGGGCTGAGGCCGCCCAAAGGCCGAACCTGGGGCCGACGAGGCCACACGCCCGTCGTGCGCGTCACCGCGGCGGGCACCAAGCGCATCTCCATGGCGGCACTGATCTGCACCAAGTCCGGCCACCGGGCCCGGCTGATCTACCGCATTCATCTCGACCGCGGCCCCGCCAAAGGCCGGCGCAAGGGCTTCACCGAGACCGACTACGCTCGCCTGCTCGACGCCGCACACCAGCAACTCGGCGGCCCGATCGTCCTGGTCTGGGACAATCTGAACACGCACGTCAGCCGCACCATGCGGGAGCTGATCGACGCCCGATTATGGCTGACCGTTTACCAACTCCCCGCGTACGCGCCCGAGTTCAACCCGGTCGAGGGCGTGTGGTCGCACCTGAAGCGGTCCCTGGCCAACCTCACCAAACACAGCCTCGACCAGCTCACCACGCTGGTGAAGAACCGGCTCAAACGGATGCAGTACCGCCCTGGCCTCATCGACGGCCTCATCGCCAAGACCGGCCTCGACTTCCAACCGCCGTAACCTCGGCGATTGAAGATCTCTAGCTAGTCGATCAAGGACACTCGTAGAGTGAGTACAGTTTACTCATCCGTTCCAGGTCACGGAGGTGATCAAGTGAAGATTACTCAAATGGTATAAAGCTGTGTAGGTAACAGGTATGCACCAGGATCTACTTGATTCATTCCCCTCCCTTCTTCAGTGGCGGAGAAGAGGTAAGTCCGGCGCCTAGTGCGCGAAAAGACGTTCATGCACTCTATGGGCACGTATGGAGCTGCGACGCCTTTCACCGGACCGTATCGCTGCCTACACAACTGCCAGAAAGGAGCGAGTGCCATGGCGCTCGAAGCTAGTGCAACTGCATCTCAATACGACGCGAATGCAGTTCGAACGGGTGATTCTGGTGCAGACTTCATGGTCCGTCTGTACGGGCAACACGCTGCCGCACTTGCGGCATTCGTGCTTCGCTTGGTGGCTGGGGACCGACAACGCGCTGAAGATGTGGTGCAGGAGACAATGATTCGCGCATGGAACCATAAAAGTCATCTTCATCCAGAAATCTCGTCCTTGCGGCCGTGGCTGGTAACCGTTGCTCGGCGTATCGTCATTGACGACTTCCGTAGTCGGCAGACGCTACATGAGGTTGGCTCGAAGCCTTTGGAAAACCAGCGTGCAGCAGACGACAACAATCGCATCTTGCTGCTAGCTGTACTGTCCGACGCTCTCGCCGCTATTTCCCCTGCGCATCAGCGCATCCTCGCTGAGACATATTTCAAAAGCGCTAGGCCCGTGGACGTCGCCAAATCACTCGGAATACCGGCTGGTACTGTGCGTTCTCGCACCTTTTATGCCCTGCGTTCCCTGAAGCTTGCACTCGAAGAGCGAGGTTTGACGTACGAGCTATTGCGTGATGCCGAATGAAACGCCCGGAAGAGATATATTGACCATGTCGGATAGATGCGCTGCTCTGTACGACTACTCGGCGCGATTGCAAGCTGCGGGGTCGTGCGGCTCAACTTGGCGTTTACTGACGTTGTCGCCGTGATGTCGTCAAGGTGAGTCCGGTTTCGACGCGGCATCCGTTGATGAGGTTGCTGCGGTACTGGATCTGGCGGAGACCGCGCCGGAGCGTGCTGATGAGGTGGTCTGGGTCGGTGAAGGTGGTGTTGGGGGTGTTGATGAACTCCCGCAGTCGGCGGTCCTTGTGGACGTTGAGGTTGTCCCACACGAGCACAATGGGTGCGCCGAGCTGCTGGTGTGCGGCGATGAGCAGGTCGCGGTAGTCGGTCCAGGTGAAGCTGCGTCTGCCGCCGCGTTTGTGATCGAGATGCCGTTTGGGCCGGTAGATGACCCTGATGGTTAATTCGTGCGGCTGAGGGTGCTGGTGGGAGTGGGTGGGCAGGCTCCTCCTGTGCCGGGAGGGTCCGGCCGGGGAGGGGCTCGTTTTGTCGATGTCGCCGCGGTCGTGGCCGGAACCGTCGCCGGAGATCGCTGCGGCGGTGCGGAAGATATACGCGCGTAAGGAGCCGCCGCTCGCGGTGGCGATCCGGGACCAGTTGCCCGAGGTGTTCCCGGACACGGAGTTCTCCGGTGCGTTCGGTGCACGGGGCCGACCGGCACTCTCGCCGGGCCTGCTGGCGCTGGTCACGGTGCTGCAGATGGTGGAGAACCTCACCGACCGGCAGGCCGCCGATGCCGCCCGCAAGGACCTCACCTGGAAATACGCGCTCGGGCTCGGCCTGGCGGACGAGGGGTTCGACGCGTCGGTGTTGTCGGAGTTCCGCACCCGGGTGGTCGAGCACGGCCTGGAGGAGCGGGCCTTGGACCTGCTGCTGGCCGCGTTGAAGGAGAAGGGCCTGGTCAAGCCGGGCGGGAAGCAGCGGACAGACTCCACTCACGTGATCAGCGCGGTGCGGGACATGAACCGCCTGGAGTTGGCCGGTGAGAGTGTGCGGGCCGTGCTGGAGGCGCTTGCGGCCGCGGCACCGGGCTGGCTCGCCACGGTCGTGGACGTCGAACCATGGTCCAGGCGTTATGCGGCCCGGGTCGGTTCCTGGCGGCTGCCCGTCACCGCGTCCAAGCGCGCCGACCTGGCCGTCGCGTTCGGAACGGATGCGGTCACACTGCTGGAAGCGGTCTACCGCGCCGACGTGCCGGGATGGCTGCGCGAGCTGCCCGCGGTGCAGGTCTTGCGGACCGTACTGGTGCAGAACTACCAGGTCACCGACACCCCCAGAGGACGGGAGGTGCGGCGGCGGGCGGCGGACGAGGACGGTCTCCCGCCGGCCAGAGTCCGTCTCGGCTCTCCGTACGACACCGACGCCCGCTGGGCGGCCAAGGGCGAGGACTTGTTCTGGCTGGGATACAAGATCCACCTGTCCGAGACCTGTGACGACGATGATGGCGACAACCGCGCCCCGAACCTGGTCACGAACGTGGCCACGACCGATGCCACCGTGCCGGACGCGTCGATGACCGAGCCGATCCACCAGACCCTGGCCGGCCGGAAACTGGCTCCGGGCGAGCACTACGTCGACTCCGGCTATCCCTCCGCGGCGCTTGTCGCCTCCTCGCTCAAGGACTTCGGCACCGTGCTGATCAGCCCGCTGTTGGGCGACTGCTCGCCCCAGGCCAGAGCCGGTGCCGGCTACGACCGGGCCGCGTTCGCCATCGACTTCGAACAGCAGAACGCCGTCTGCCCGCAGGGCCGCACCAGCTCGTCCTGGAGCCCCTGCACCCAGCGCGGCACCGACGCCGTGGTCATCAAGTTCGCCAAGACCACCTGCCAGCCGTGCCCGGCCCGGGGCCGGCGCACCACCTCGAAGGCCGGATACCGGCAGCTCACCGTCCTGCCCCGCCAACTCCACGAGCTCCAGCACACCGCCCGCCTCGCCCAGGCCACCCGTGACTGGCAGCACGAATACCGACGACGAGCAGGCGTCGAGGGCACCATCCGCCAGGCCGTCGCGGTCACCGGCACCGCCGTGCCCGCTACCGCGGCCTGGCCCGGACGCACCTCGAGCACGTCTACTCGGCCGTCGCTCTCAACCTCATCCGACTCCACGCCTGGTGGAACGGCCACCCCATGGACCGGACCAGGACCAGCCACCTCGCCCGCCTCGAACTCGCCCTCGCGGCTTGACCCCGAATTAACCATCAGGGTCGTAGATCAGGCGTGAGCGTTCACCGTTCTTGTAGCAGGTCAGCGGTCCAGCGCACCGTCGGTGCGCGCCGGGGGCGTGGTAAATCCTGTGGCGCGCGCTGGGGTGCTTCCGTCTGCCTCTGACGCGGGCTGATACCGCTACGGGACGCTGGTGGGGTTCGTTCCGGCCGAAACCGAATGCTCTGTGATGCCGGTGAGCTCGCAGGTCAGCGTGGTGCTGGGGGCCGTCCACGGGAACCGTGGAGTGTTGCTGCGAGCACGTGCGTCAGAATTCCTGATTCACCTTGGTCCCCCCGGAACGGCGTACCACTCGGCCGTTGAGGGAGGGACAGGGACGTGGATGTGCTGCACGAGCGCTGCGCCGGTGTGGACATCAGCAAGAAGGATGCCAAGGCGTGTGTCCGCACCCCGAGTACCAAGCGGCGGGGGGCCTTCGCGACCGAGACCACGACGTGGGGTTCGACGACGAACGCGGTGCTCGCCCTGCGCGATCACCTGCTCGCCGCCGAGGTCACCCTGGTCGTGATCGAGGCGACGTCGGACTACTGGAAGCCCTTCTACTACCTTCTGGCCGGGGAGTTGAACGTGATCCTGGTCAACGCGCGGCAGGTCAAGAACCTGCCCGGCCGCAAGACGGACGTCTCGGATGCGGCCTGGCTGGCCCAGCTCGGTGCGCATGGCCTGGTGCGGGCCTCGTTCGTGCCGCCCCAGCCGGTGCGCGAGCTGCGAGACCTGACCCGGGCTCGCACCCAGATGACCCGCGAGCGCGGCCAGATCGTGCAGCGGCTGGAGAAGCTGCTGGAGGACACCGGGATCAAGCTGTCCGCGGTCGCCTCCGACATCATGGGGGTCTCTGGCCGGGCCATGCTCGAAGCCCTCATCGGCGGGGAACGCGGCCCGCAGGTCCTCGCGGAGCTGGCCAAACGCAAGCTCCGCAACAAGATCCCCGAGCTGACCGAGGCGCTGACCGGACGCTTCCGCAGCCACCATGCCTTCCTGGCCCGGCTGCACCTGGACCACTACGACCAGCTCACCGACGCGATCCGGCAGCTGGACGAGCGGATCGAGGGGGCGATGGCTCCCTTTCGTCCCTCGCTCGACCTCCTCGACACCATCCCCGGGATCAACCGGGCCGTCGCCGAGGTGATCATCGCGGAGACCGGCGGGGACATGAGCCGGTTCGCCTCCGCCAGGCACCTCGCGTCCTGGGCCGGCGTCTGCCCAGGCCACCACGAGTCCGCCGGCCGAACCAAGAGCACCAAAGTCCGACCCGGCATCCCTATCTCAAAGGCGCCCTCGGACTCGCCGCACTCGGCGCGGTGAGAACCAAGGACACCTACCTGCAGGCCCGTTACAAGCGGCTCACCGCCCGCCGCGGCCCGATGCGAGCCTTGGTCGCCGTCGAGCACTCGATCATCACCGCGATCTGGCACATGCTCACCGACAACGTCACCTACCACGAGCTCGGCGGCACCTACTTCGCCCAGCGCGACCCCGAACGCGCCACCCGCCGCGCGATCAGTGCGCTCAATCAGCTCGGCTACACCGTCACCCTCAACCCGCTGGAAGGCGCGGCCTGACCGACCCGCACCCAGACACCCGGCGAGCGCCACAGCCACCGGGCACCCAGCCCTGCCTACCCCCACCCTGACCTGCTGCTATTTACGCGTCAGAGCGGCGATGGAGAAGCGGCGCTGGGAGCGTCCCCGGACCCGGGTGACGGGTGTGTGTCCGCGCCGGGCCCAGGTCCGTGCGGTGGGCGGCGTCATCGAGAAGCCGGCTTCGTCTTCGAAGCACAGCCAGGCGTCGAGCACCGCCACGGACCTTCCACCTGCGGCCAGGCCTCCTTCACCCAGCCCGCTACGGCCTCCTCGTCGCGCTCGATGGCGCGGCGGGCCGGGACCTGGTGGCTGAAGCCGTGCCGGTGCAGCATCTGCGCGATCGCCGACAGCGTCATGCTCTTGTGGAACCGGCGCCCGATCAGCGTCTTGATCCGCGCCAGCGTCCAGGTCTGGTCCGGCCAGCCGTGCGCGACCGGCCCTTTGGCAAGCTCCTGCTCGAGCACGGTGAACAGGGCCTCACTCAGCTTGGGCCGTGACACCGGTCCGGCAGACCGCAGCCCCTCGGTGCCGGCGTCGTGCCAGAATCGGCGCCAGCGCTGCACCGAGCGCACACTCACCCGTAAGTCCTTGGCGACCTGGGCGTTGGAAGCGCCCGCAGCGAATCGCTCCGCGGCCTCCAGCCGGATCCGCTCGCGAAACGCCTGCCGTCCAGGCGTCAGCCCACCACCCTGCGGATATCTCACACCACCGGCATACCGCGACGATCACACATCGTCAGCCCCCAACGACATCACGCCGCAAAGGTCAGTAACGTCCGCCCGGGGTCAGCTCGTTGAGCTGACGCCGGGCTTCGCCGCTCTGCCGACAGCAGAGCGGCCTTTGCGTGATCATGTCTTCTCGCTGAAGTCGACATTGATCACAACAAAGGCCGTTGGGGTGAGTCTGCTGCATGATGCCGCCCGCGTCGAGTCCTGACCGTGTTGTCCCGGTTCTGGACCGACTTCTACGCCTGCCTGCCCGCACGCGCGGACGCCCTGTTTGAGCTGACCGACGCCCTGCTGTGCAGGACGGGCCGGTCAAGACGCTGGCCGACCTGTCCCTGGCGCCCGAGCACCGGCGTGGGCACGGAGCCCTGTACGGCGCCTTGAATCAGGGGCGGCTGGATGTGGCACGGCTGCGCAGAACGCTGCCGCTGCCGCTGCCGCGCACGGCCGACGGACGGATCATGCCGGCAGCGGATGTCAGCACAACGGCCGGACGCGGCCACCAGCGCAGAGCGGCTGTTCTGCCACACCTACGGGCGCGGTAAAGGCTCGGCCCAGATGATCCCGGCTGGCCGTACTCCGTCGTCGCCGCCCTGGAGCCGGGCCGCACGTCCTGGACCGCGCTGCTGGATGCGGTCCGGATCGGGCCATGCGACGACGAGACCGCGGTGACCGCCGAGCAGCTGCGCGAGGTGGTCGAGCGGCTGCGCGCGGTCGGACACTGGAAGGACGGCGATCTGCCGGTCCTCATCGTCCTCGACGCTGGCTACGACGTGGTCCGGCTGGCGTTCTTGCTGGCCGACCTGCCGGTGGAACTGCTCGGCCGGCTGCGTTCGGACCGGGTCCTGTACTTCCCGCCCCGCCGCAGCCGCCGGGCAAAGTCGGCAGGAAGCCCAAGCGCGGGGCGGAGTTCAAGTTCGAGGACGAGAGCACCTGGCCCGTGCCGGGCCACACCACCACCAGCGCGACCAGCCGCTACGGGCGGGCCGTCGCCCGGTCCTGGGACCGGCTGCACCCGCTGCTGAGCCGGCGCTCGGCCTGGGCCGACCACCCGGCCGGAGATCTCCTGGTCATCCCGGGCACGGTCATCCGGCTGCAGGTCGACCACCTGCCCGGGGACCGCGACCCCAAGCCGGTGTGGTTGTGGTGGTCGGGCGTCGATGCCACGGCCGCAGACGTTGACCGGCTCTGGCGGTCGTTCCTGCGAAGATTCGATCTTGAACATACCTTCCGGCTGTTCAAACAGACGCTGGGATGGACCGCGCCAAAGCTGCGGACACCGGCCGCTGCCGACCGCTGGACCTGGCTCGTTCTTGCCGCCCATGCCCAACTCCGCCTCGCTCGCCCCTTGTGGGAAGACCTCCGCAAGCTCTGGGAGCGCCCTGCGAAGTCGGGCCGCCTCACCCCTGCCCGCGTCCGTCGAGGATTTCGCCGCCTCCGCGGGAAAACACCTCAACCGACCGGCGCACCGAAAGCTGGCGAGGCCGGTCCAGGCCGACCGGTCGACTCAAAGAAGTAGTACCTGCTCATGCTTGCCATCGCACATAGCGCGTCTAGTTAGCGTGGGCCCACCCCGATTGTTGGAGGAAACATGACCGCCCCCCTCGCTGGCGGACGTGCCGCCCGTCGACAGACGTTGCGTCACATCCGCCAGGGTCGTTCACCCGCAGTCCCCTTGCTGCTCGCCGCATGGGCTGGCGCGGTGGGAGTGCTGTGGCTGTGGTGGCACAACACGCAGTCCATTCCCGGCATCAACAGTCTCCTGCTCAACGCAGGCCGGATCACGGGTCTACTCGCTGGCTATTTGACGGCCCTCGTCGTGCTGCAGATGGCGCGTGTGCCTGCGTTGGAACGCCGCGTCGGCTCCGATCGAGTATCGCGGTGGCATGCTATGTCCGGCCGTTACACTCTTTGCCTAGTCGTCGCACATGTTTTCCTCACCATGTGGGCTTACTCTCTCCAGGCTGGCAAGTCGCTCGGAGACATCGTTCATCAGATGAGCGAAACCATCAACCAATTGCCGGACATGGGAAAGGCTGCTATCGGGACTGGTTCTCTCGTGCTCATTGGTCTCACCTCGATTAATGGGATCCGTCGCCGACTGCCTTACGACATGTGGTATCACGTCCACCTGCTTACATATGCTGCAGTATTCTTGACGTTCTGGCACCAGATCGCTGTCGGTAACGACTTCGCCGTCGAGTCAGCCGCGAAGAAATGCTGGTATCTGTTGTACGGTGCTGTCACAACCCTTGTTGTGTGGTACCGCATCCTCACCCCCGTCTGGCTGAACCTGCGCCATCATTTGCGAGTTGAGGCCGTAATCGAGGAGGCGCCGGGTATCGTCTCCGTGCTGATCAGCGGCAACAAGCTGCATCGGCTGGGCGCGGAAGCGGGGCAGTTTTTCCGCTGGCGGTTCCTCACACCAGGCATGCGGTTTAGCTCGCACCCGTATTCTCTGTCGGCGATACCCCGCCCGGACCTGCTGCGGATCACTGTGAAGGGGGTGGGCGCTCACAGTGCCCGACTGCGCGAGTTGCGACCCGGCGTCCGAGTATGGGCCGAGGGGCCGTACGGTTCGCTCACAGCCGCCCGCCGCAGCAAGGAAAAGGTGTTGCTTATCGCCGGCGGCGTAGGCATCACGCCAATACGGACCTTGTTCGAGACACTGCCCGGCGCAGCCGGTGACATAGCCCTACTCTACCGAGCCAGCAGCACCGGCGACTTGGCACTGTGGGACGAGCTACAGCAGATCGCCTCGGAGCGTGGTGCCCGCTTGATGTACGAGGTCAACGGCCCTAAGGGCGAGAGGCCCAACATCTCTGCGGAGTTCCTGACGCTCAAGATCCCGGACATAGCGAACCACGATATCTTCATGTGTGGTCCGCCCGGCTTCGCCCAATCGGTGTACGAGGCGCTGCGCGGTGCAGGAGTCTCTGCCCGCCGCATCCATCAAGAGCGGTTCGATCTGTAGGCAACGAGCTGCGCGAGCACATCTGCCGCGCCCTCTACGCGGTGCGAGCCATTCGGACGCTGCATTGAGGGCGACTGTCACGGCACCTTTAGTGGGCGTTCTGCGAGCTTTTGCCGGCTGTCAGTCTGGGTGTGGGGCTCAGGGCGATTGCAAAGTCCTTCGATCGTGTGTCGCGCAGGTCAGTTGAGGCCGGGTAGGGCCAGTGGCCGCTCGTAGGGGCGGAGGGCTGTGGTGCGGAGTCCGGCGGCGATGTTGGTGTGGCCGGCGTCGCGGAGTTGGTTGATGGCGAAGCTGCGGAGGGTGGCCATGTTCTCCGGGCTGTGCCCGGTGCGGATCTTGGAGGCGTCTTCGCGGAAGGCGGTGTCGCGGACGAAGTGGAGCCTGTTTTCGATCACCCAGTGCGCCCTCAAGATCGTTGCGATCCGTTCGGGAGATGCCTGGCGGCTGGTCAGGTCGGTGATGACGTAGACCGTTTCCCGGCTCTGCTTGCCGGTCTTGGTGTCGGTGCGGTGGCGTACGGCCTGGGCGGCGTGGGGGAAGTCGACGCCGAGGTCGGTGACGGTCAGGGCCTGCACGACCCGGGTCTCCTTACGTCCGTGGCCGGTGGTGCGGTCGTAGAACTTCGCCGCCGCCTGCTCCCAGGGCAGGGTCCGCAGCTGCTCGTAGAGGTTCTTCTGGTTCCGCTTCATGGTGAAGGCGTAGTGCGCCTTCTTGACGTCGACGAGGAAGCGGGCGTGCTCGCGCTGGGTGTGCAGAGCATCGCCGGTCACGGTGACACCCTGCAGGTCAAAGGGGTCCAGCAGGGCGGCGAAGCAGGTGATTTCGTTGGTCTTTTCCGGAACCCGGAGCTGGGTGACGGTCATCCCGGTGCCGGTCATCGCGGCCAGCAGGTGCGCGGCCGGGGTGGTGCCGTGGCGCGAGCCGCGGGCGCTCTTGCCGTCCAGGGCCAGGGTGTCGGTGCCGGCCGGGTCATGGCCGAGGAGGTCGGCCAGGCCGCCGGGGCAGGTGTCCTTGACGACCCGACGGATGGTCGCGCCGCTGGGCGGGACACGTACGGACAGGTCGGTCGCGGTACGGGCACCGAGCCGGGCCAGGACATCCTGCGGGGCCTCGGCCGCCCACTCGCTGATCGCCACGAAACTCCTCGCACCGGTGACCACGGCGGAGCAGGCGATCAGCAGCACTGCCACGAAAGGGTGACGCTTCCCGCGCCGGTACCGCGGATCGGCAAGTGCCCGCAGCCGCCCGGCCAGCGGGCCGATCACACGGTGCTGACGGGTGGGCGACTTGACCAGACAGACGGTGGCAGACTGACGGCACATCGAAGCTCCGTTGCGGGACGGCGACTTGGGAAGGTCACCCCCACAACGGAGCTTCGTTGCGTCCGGTCGCGC
The DNA here is from genome assembly GCF_041435115.1 of Streptomyces sp. NBC_00289. Classification (NCBI taxonomy): domain Bacteria; kingdom Bacillati; phylum Actinomycetota; class Actinomycetes; order Kitasatosporales; family Streptomycetaceae; genus Streptomyces; species Streptomyces sp. NBC_00289. The sequence goes on from NZ_CP108046.1 coordinate 9,897,467, forward strand.
ACCCGACCAGCATCGTCACACCGCCGTGACATGCGCATCCGAGAGATCACCACGACTTGCAATCGCCCTGCCCCCAGCGTCCCCACCGACACCCAGGAAACCGATGCCGACAAGAAGATGTTGCCCATTAGCCTCGGGCTTTCATGAGCGCGCTCGTCCATGTCTTGTTCAAATAAGCGAAGAGTCTTCTGACGTGCAACGATGGGACTTATCTAGGGTCCTGTTGGCTGCAAATCGATGGCATTGGCGCCGTGGCGCAAGCCGCGGACAGTGCATGACCCAGGCAAGGTCCTGCTGGATGTCGCGCTCGCGACGGCTCCGCCTCGCCGATGTCGCCATGCTGCGGGCCGAGCCCAATGTGTTCGGCCCGGTGGCGTCCGACTCCACGGTCCCGCGTCTCATCGATGCCCTCGCCGCGGCGACTCTGTTGCTCAATTTCGCTGAGGTTGCGCCCGAGGCGGGGATGCCCGCCGAGTCCAGAGCGCCGCAGCAACGGCGGTGACTGCAGCGCGCCCGCGGCGACAACCACGAGTGGGACGAAAACCCCAACTTCTTCGCTGTCCTGACGTCGCGCGAGCGCACCAGTGGCGCGCGGGCCGCCGAGCCGGTCGGAGTCGGCCAGGATCCGCTGAACTGTGGCGCCTGTGACGATGCGTCGCCCCGGCTAAACAGGGCGTAAACGTCGAGGACGCCGACAGCCGCCCGTACCCCGGCACGCACCGGCAGCGGCATGCAGCCGAGGAGGCCTTCAAGCATGCCGGGCACCCGCGCTCCCCACTCATCGCTGCCGTCGTCGGCGATCAAGGCTGCCACCAGGCCGGTTAGGCTCATCGAACGCCCACCTCTGCGTGGGCGGTGCCCGTGAGCGTCCATTCTCGCTCCGTGCGCCAGCTGCCCCACCAGCGTTCCAGCAGCACAGTTGTACTGGCACGTTCGCTGTTGTGGCAAACTGACCTGGCTCCGTCTGGATCGGTGTAGTCAAGCACCAGGGTGCTGTCGTCGGGTTGGGTCACCTCCACGCGGATGCGGCGCAGACCGGCTCGGCCGGTCACCGTCCAGGTAGGCAGACCGATCGATGAGCGGAAGCGGCAGAGTCCGGCCCAGCCGATCGCGGTGCGTTCGGCTCGCAGCGGCCAGGTGCGGCTGCCACAGCGCAGCCGGAGGAAGACTAGCGGTGGCAGTCGGCTCAGCAAGCGTCGCCGGGAGACTGCGGTCACGACTTCCAGGACGTCTCCTGCGCCGAGATCGGCGTGCAGCCAAGCCCAAGTGTGTGCGTTGCCTTGGCCGTAGATTCGGGCGGGTGCACCGGGTGCGCCACTAAGCTGCAGTGTCTTGTTCCCGTACGTGACGGTGCCGCTGTAGAAGGCCCGCGCGGCAGGCAGCATGTGTGTTGCTGGGAGGAGAGAGCGGTGCCAAGACCAGTGAGGGAAGGTGAACAATGGCGTGGCAGCCACTTGTTCCGTCAGGTGCCATCGCAGCTCGCCGGCTGTGCCGGTCAGATGTCCGGGCGCGGCGGACACACCGGCAGCCGCGAAGCCCTCCTGGGTGCCCGGCCACGTGACGGGCCCGAAGCGGGCGTGACATACCGGTTCATCCCGGGGGTAGACCGCGGCCCAGCCGTGGGCATAGGGCTGTGATCCGTCGGTGGGCGCGACGAGTTCGTGATGGATCCACACCCCAGTACCGGTCGCCGGGTCGGTCGCGGTGGTGTACCACACCTCGGTACGGCCGGGCTCGCCTTTCCACTTTGAGGCCATGAACCGTCCGGAAGTTGTTTCTCGCGGGAAGCGTAAGCGGGCGAGGAAGGGCACGAGCCCAGTCGCCACAGGGAAGCGCAGAGTGCCCACGCCGACTCGGGTGCCGTCGTCGTACAGCGTGAAGGGCAGGAGGGTCATCGACTTGACCGGCCGGCGCGGTCTAACCGACTTCCAGCCGTCGAGGGTGAGCTGCCGGCCATCTGCTGTGAAGGTGAGCTGGTAGCGGATGCGCCGCCTCGCCAGCGGTGAGATCTCCAAATGGCCGTCTGCGGCCGGGTCGTCGGCCCGACCTCTGATGCGTACCCGTCCGGTGACTTGCGCATCCGTCGTGCCGAGCGGCCTCAGCATGCCGTCAGTCGTCACCCGCAGATCCAGGCGCATCGGCCGGGTACGGTCCTCGCCATCAATGCGGACCGCCCCAATCATGGTTTCCCAGAATCGTGTTCCGCGAGTGCTCATGTGAGCCCTTCCAACATGATCCGTTCTGTGACCACGAGATATGTCTCGGCCGCGCGCCTGGCTGCCTTCTGATCGCCTGCCGCAACGGCCTCGACGACCGGTGCCAGGCGGTCGTGTGCGGGCCAAGGCTCCGTGAACGGACCGACCAGGGCCGCCCGGACAGGGAGATAGGCGTTGAAGAGGGAGTTAGTGAGCAGCACGTAGACGCGGTTGCCGGTGGCGCGGGCCATTGCGCGGTGCACCTCGATGTCGGCGAGCTGCACCCCGTCCCCGCCTTGAGCAGCGCGTACCGCGTCCAGCAGGGCACGCAGTTCGCACCGCTGCTCGCCGCTGGCCCGGACGGCGGCAAGCTCGGCGATCAACGCACCGATGCTGCGGCGGACTTCGAAGATCTCGTCGATCCAATCCGGGCTGTGCCGCACCAGCATGGGCAGCAGGTCGGCGCCGCCGAGGCGGGCGTAGTCGCGCACGCGGGTGCCCACACCATGTCGGGTCTCCAGCAGTCCGGCCTGCGCGAGACGGCCGAAGGCGTGTTTGAGGGTGGTGCGGGTCACGCCATATCCATCGGCGAGCTGCCGCTCAGGCGGCAAGTAACTGCCGACAGGGTGGCGCCCAGCGAGGATGTCTTCGCGCAGACGGCCCTCAAGGACGTCGACGATGGTTTCGCGGGGCAGTGCCTCCACGATTTCCCTCCCGAAAGTGAATCAGTGGATGAGCCACACAATCAACACGGGTAAGGAAAGTCAATACAAAGTGGAGGGGCGAGTTGGCGGACGTCCGGTTACGGGACACTGCTACTATCGGGCCGGACGGCGATGTCGGCGGTTCGTGACACGGTTGTTTAGCTTCGTCGCGATGGCGCCAAGGTAGGTAGATGGTGGCGGTCTTCTCGTAGCGGGTGGCGATGCCGCGCCACTGCTTGAGGCGGTTGGTTGGGTAGGCCGCGCGACGAGGTGCCCGCCATGTGCAGGCCCTTTTCCGCGTGGCCCCCTCCGAGCCCGCCGTACGAGTTTCCCCGTAACGGGCTCTCCAGTGACCTATTTCGTGACGCTGCTGGTTGGCTTTCCTGAGTGGATCGTGTCGTGGCAACCGATGCAGACAATGATCCGTTCCGGGTTCGATAGAGATCTCATATGTTGACTGTGACCTGGGGATTCGTGGTTGCTCGGTAGAAGTTGGCTTCGTGTTCGACGGGTGGGATGTGCCCTATCTCACCGTGGAGTCGGCGATGGTTGTACCAGTCGACCCACTCGGCAGTGGCGAGCTCGACGTGCGACAGCGTCTTCCACGGCCGTTGCGGCTTGATGACCTCGGTCTTGAACAGGCAGATCGTCGACTCCATGAGCGCGTTGACTGACAGTCGTAAGCGTCGCCGACCGACCCGATCGAGGCCGCGATCCGGGCCGAGTCCAGGTGTTCGGCGAGGCGAAATCATGTGTATTGGGCGAGTTCAACTGGTCGATGCAACACCGACTTGTTGAAGCGAGCGTAGTTGCTCCTCGAAGACTTCAGCGGGCGTCTTCCATCCGAGGATCCTTCGCGGCCGGTTGTTGAGCGCGTGAGCGACGGCCTGTCGGCGTCGGCTGAACCTGGGTTCTGGATCACTTTCAGTGCTGGGGCCACGGAGGGTCACCGAAACCGCGATCATGAACGGTCGTGGGTGATGTTCTCCTCCAGAACCTGTGGTTCCACCAGGTCCAAGGTGTCGTGATCGAAAACGTTGTGCCTGACGGCGAGTTGGTGGCCGTGCGGGCCCGGGCGGTTGCGGAGCGGGTCGTATGTCCAGCGTGCGGGACGCTGTCGTCTCGGGTGCACAGCCGGTACGTACGGCGGCTCGCCGACAGCTCGGTCAGAGGGCGTCCGGTGCTGATCGAGTTACAGGTGCGGCGGTTCCGCTGCGGCCAACGTTTGTGCAGACAGGCGACGTTCGCCGAGCAGGTCGACGGACTGACCGTCCGGCACGGCCGACGCAGCGCCGGGCTGCAGACAGTGCTGGAGCGTGTGGCGGTGATGCTGGCCGGCCGTGCCGGTGCCCGCCTCTCCCAGACTCTGGCCGCCGGGGTGAGCAGGTCGACACTGCTGCGGTTGATCCGTCGCCTGCCGGAGCCCGAGACCTCGACACCGCGGGTGCTCGGGGTGGACGACTTCGCGCTGCGCAAGGGCCACAAGTACGGCACGATCCTGATCGACATCGAAACCCGTCAGCCCATCGACCTGCTGCCGGACCGGACGACGTCGACGGTCGCCAAGTGGCTCGCCGACCATCCCGGCATCGAGGTGATCTGTCGGGACCGCTCCACCGCCTATGCCGAGGCCGGACGGCTCGGCGCCCCGAACGCCATCCACGTCGCGGACCGATGGCACATCTGGTCGAACCTTACTGAGGCCGTCGAGAAGACAGTCGTTCAACACCGCGCTCTGCTACGTGAGCCGCACGACGCCGCCACGGCCCAGGCCGTCGCGGACACGGAGAACACGAACCTCGATCCGCCCTCTCCCAGAGGGCCGCGGACAACCGGCCGACTCTCCGACCGCATCCGGGAACAGCACGCGGCTATCCACGCTCTCCTCGAGCAGGGCATCGGACTGCGCGCGATCGCCCGCCAACAGGGGCTGGCCCGCAATACCGTCCGCCGCTTCGCCAACGCGGCAAGCGCGGACGAACTCCTGGTTGGCCGGTGGACCGGCCGAGCCAGCATTCTCGACCCCTACAAGCCTTACCTGCACCAGCGGTGGGCGGAGGGCTGCACCGTCGCCCGCCGCCTGTTCGAGGAAGTACGCGAACGTGGCTACCCCGGCGGCGAGAACGTGGTGAAGGTCTACGTGGCCAAACTCCGCGAGAACTTTCCGCACGACCCGCCCCACAAGACGCCGTCCGTGCGGAATGTGACCAGCTGGCTCACCCGCCATCCCGACCGCCTCACCGAGGACCAGACCCAGCAGCTCAAAGCGATCCTGGCTCGCTGCCCCGCGCTCGACCGCACCGCCCACCACGTCCGCACGTTTGCCGAGCTCATGAACAACCGTCAGGGCCGGGACCTGAACAAGTGGATCACGAGCGTCCGGGCCGAGGACCTGCCAGCCCTTCATACCTTCGTCACCGGTCTCGGCCAGGATCTCGATGCCGTCGTCGCCGGCCTCAGCCTTCGCTACAGCTCCGGCGCGGTCGAGGGTCAGAACAACAAGATCAAGATGTTGAAGCGGCAGATGTTCGGCCGAGCCAACTTCGACCTGCTCCGCAAACGGGTCCTCCTCACCGCGCGATGCCGTTCATGATCGCGGTTTCGGTGACCCTCCGTGGCCCTAGCACTGAAAGTGATCCAGAACCAGGATTCGGGCGACGGCGAGACGGCCTCGAGTTCGTCAGCGGACCAGCGCGACCGGTCGGTGCCTTTGGAGAAGTACTGCCGCAGCAGACCGTTTGTGTTCTCATTCGTCGGGCGCTGCCATGGTGCGTGCGGGTCAGCGAAGAACACCCGCGTCCCGGTCTCCAGCGCGAACTGCGCGTGGCCCGAAAGCTCCTTCCCGCGATCCCACGTCAGGATCTTGCGCAACTGGTCGGGCAACTTGGTCATCGACGCCGTGAGCGCGGCGTTCATCGCGACGGCCCCGTAGCCGCCGAGCGACCGCCCGTTTTTCACATACGGCTTCTCGCCCCAGCCTTCCATGCGTGGTAGGTGGACCAGGAGCGTTGAACGACTGCTGCGCCGACAAGCGTGCCGATCGCGGACCTGGCCGTCCCGATAATCAGTCGGGTAGCGGGGACGCATTGCTGCGTCCCCGCCCCCTCAGAACCGTGCAAGCAGCTATTCACCGCACACGGCTCAAGCAAGCCCCAGAGGCTCGCTGGCAGGCAAAGTTACTGAACTCGTTGTCGCAGCGGCTCCATTCCGCCGCTGACAATGGGTGTGGAGGAGACGGAGTCGTTGACCGTCCGGCGTGCTCCCGTCCGGGAAGGCAATGTATTGCTTGGAGATCGCCTTCCGGATGACAACCCGCCACGCTTCCCATTCTCCTGGGCTTTGTGGCGGGTGGTCGGCGTGCAGTAGGAGCCCTCCGCAGATTGAGCAACGGCCGTGCTGTGCCTGTAGGAGACGCACGGTCATTGCGTCGACTGGCAGAGGAATTCCCTTGCGTCGCCGCTGAGCCCAATATGGCTCCAGGGCCGCTGGGTCGTCCGGGGACGCCTTCCCCTTGACCAACTGGTGCCGGACTATCTTCGTCCAGGAGAACTTGAGCAGGTAGGCACCGCTGTCGCGATCACCGAACACCCACCGGTCGTTCCTGGATCTGTTGAACCGGCCGAAGTACTTGTCGGATATCCAGTGCTTCGGCTTGTTCGGGTGACTGTGCTTGGCGCACTTGTAAGCGAGTTTCCACATGTGATTGTCCAGCGCCGTGAAGATCTCGCTGGACACCACCGTCCGGTAGTAGGCCGACCAACCTCGCACGATCGGGTTGATCTTCTTGAGTACCGCACCGGCGTTAGTTCCTCGCAGGGCCACCATTTCGGTACTGAGCCGTTCTCGTATCCGTCTCTGGGCCGCTGTGCTCGGTTTGATCAGCAGTTTGCCGTGATAGCGGCGGACGTTGAACCCCAGGGAGTCGAATCCGCTCTCCGCGTGGACGATGCGTGTCTTGTCCTCCTGGAAGGCGAGTCCCCTGGGCGTCAGCCATGCGGCCAGCCGTTTCTTGACCTGCTCGGCCTGTTCACGGCTGGTGCACATCGCGACAAAATCCTCTGCGTACCGCACCAGCACGGGGCTGCCGCTCTGCGCGCTTCCGGCGTCTCGGCCGGTCGTGTAGTAGCGGACCCCTGCGGCTTCCTCTCCATTCCGTGCAGCGCCACGTTGAAGAGCAACGGGCTGGCTTCCCCGTTGCTGGCGAATATCGCGCTGCACGTTCTCGATGAGGCGTGGCAGAACGAAGGCCTCCGGCTGGGGATGCTGGTGAGGTACTGCGATGATTTCGTAGTCCTCTCGCCGACGGAGCAACGGGCCCAACAGGCTCGCGAGTTAGCGGCACGAGTGCTGGAACAGCTCGGAATGCGATTGCACCCCGAGAAGACCGGCATCGTCTGCCTCACCCGAGGCGGGCAGGGCTTCGACTTCCTCGGCTTCCACCCGGGACAAAGTCCGCGCGGCGACCGCTCGTTTGAAGACTGAACGGCCGGCATCCGCCGTGGTAGCCGATCTCAACCCCGTGCTGCGGGGCTGGGCCGCGTACTTCCGTAACGGCGACTTCGGACGGAAGTTCAATGTGGTCGACGGCTATGTCCACGAGCGGCTGGCGATCTTTGCCAGCGGGAAACACAGACTTGCCGGCAGGAACTGGACCACCCGTTTTACCTATGGGTGGATCACTCGGCTCAGTGTCTACCATCTTACCGGAAACGTGCACAGGGGGACGGCGCATGCCAGCCTGTGAACGATATCGGAAAGCCGTGTGCGGGAGAACCGCATGCACGGTTTGAAGCGGCGGGGACTGGAAACGGAGCATCAGCCACCGCACCAGTCCCCGACCCTACTGAGGCGAAGCTTGGAATCGACGTCGAGGTCGTCAACAGAAACCCTGAAACCCATGGCTTTCATGCCGTCAAAAGGCGCTGCGTAGTGGAGCTGAGTATCGGCTGGATCATAGTGCATCGCCGTCTCGCCCGCGACTACGAGACCTGCCCAGCAGCTCCGAGACCATGATCCACGTCGACTCGATCGATAACATTGCCAAGCGCGTAACGGACGGAACCACGCCCACCTGGCGAGGTACCTACTAGAAAATAAAGGGCAATTCGTTCACGCTAAGGCCCTTTGAAAGGCATCTACTCGAGCACTCGCCAACAGGCTGAGTAGAATCTGCTCAGTCGCGAAAAGGTGGCGTGTGATGTTGTAGGGGTTGGAGATGGTTGGGGCGGCACGCGCCGGAGGCGGCGGGACGTCTTTTGATCGGATCCCTGCAGGGCGGACCGCCTTCGATATTTGTCTGGCCCTGCTTGCTCATGGTGTGTAAGCATTCAGTGAGGATTTTCAGCAGTAGCTCTCAAGGGTGAGGACGGCTTTGGCTGCGGTGGTGGGCCAGGTGGGGCTGCAGCGGGCTTTGCGGAAGATCCGCCAGGTCTTCAATCGGGCCATGCTGCGCTCGACCGGGTAGCGCAGGCGGGCATGAGCCCTGTTCAGCGATAGCTGCCGGCGGTTGAGTTCTTTGCCGGGAGAACGTCGGATCGGGGTGGTGATGGTGCCGCCGGCACCGGGGTAGCCGAGGTCGGCCAGGACCGGGATACCGAGTCTGCGGCAGGTGTCGATGGTCCGGTGGGTGCGGGCGGCGGTGAGGTCGTGGGTGCGACCGGGCAGCGCCTTCGAGATCCATACGATGGTGCCGTCCGGATCGGTGACGACCTGCAGGTTCACACCGTGACGCCGGTGCTTTCCCGAGTAGTCCCCGCGGCCGTCACCGACCCGGTCGCACTCCGCGAGGGTGCCGGCGCGCCAGCAGGCCCACCACGGAGCGGACATAGGCGTGCGCGGTCCCGACGCTGATGCGGAAACCAGCGGCGATCTGGGCCAGCGTGGTGTGCTGGCGCAAGTACACGAGCGCGACAACCGCACGCGCGGACGGACGGAGCTTGCACCGGCGGTCACCCTCACGAAGGACGATCAGCATCGTGACCGTCTCCACGAGGGCATGCGGGAGGTCGAGTGCGGCAGGATACGTAATCAACGGGGCTCCCCGGCAACCGAGATCAGATGTCAGATACCTCTCTCAACTGCCTGGGAGCCTCGTCCGTTGCCCTGCCAGCCATCCCCTTGCATCACTCGATCAGTGGCCACCCTGAAAACGCTCAGTGACTCTTCCCAGTAAGCGCCCGTCGTTGTGGGCGCGCACGTCCCGGACACCGTCGTCCGCGCCACGAAGCCCCGCCTGGCCGGGCGGATGATCGCGCGAAGCGTTCCCGGCCTCCCGAGAACCGGGTATCGGCGCCTTCCTGGAGGAGAACCAACTGCCCTATGCGGTGAACGTGCAGGCCAACCACACGGTGCTGCCCCGTCCCGGCTGGCGGCACGCAGCGAGGCTGGTCCGAGCGGCATGCCGCCGAGGACGACGGGGTCACTCTGCCGTCCGGCCCCTCCCGGCTCGGCTCCCGGGTCTGGCAGTGGTGGGTACACCACCTCCCCGCCCCCGAGTCTGAGAGGGGCGAGGGTGCGTGGGCGCGGTGGTTCATCGCCCGACAGCGTCCGGAGACGCCCACTCAGCGTGACTACTACGTGGCGTGGGGCCCGCCCGAGACCGCCGTGGAAGAGCTGGTCCGCGTGCCCGAGGCCCGCTGGCGGGTGGAAGAAGCGATCAAGCTCGCGAAGTCGGCCGCCGGGATGGCCGACTACGAGGTGCGCTCCTTCCACGGCTGGTATAGGTACATCACCCTGGCCCAGCTTGCTGCGGCCTTCCTGGCTGTCCAGGCCGCAACGGCCACCGACAACGCGGAGCCCGGACCCGGCCCCGAACGTATCGCGGAAATCCTGCACGCCGGCCTGGACGCGCCTGCGAGCACACACCGGGGCCTCGCCGACCCCGCCAGCCATGCCGGCACCGTCCCCATCGCGTTCACGGAGATCGCCAGACTGCTGTCGGTGTTGGCACCCCCGGCCAGCCCCGGCCGAGCGGATCCGCCACGGCCTGCACTGGTCACGGTGGCGACGCCGTCACCAAGCCGTCGCCCGCCCGGGCCTGTTACCGGCGGCGCAACCGAGCCCGCGAAGTCGGACACCCCACGGCACGACCACCACCCACCACTCCCCGAACTACAGCGAAGCCGCCGATCTCCAGCTCGAGGACTGTCCCGAGTTGGGTGGAGCCGAGCTGCTTGGTTTCAGGCTACTGGTGGGGTGCGGGGTTCGTACTCCACGGGGTGAGCACGCCCAGCGCGGAGTGTCTGCGCTGGCGCTTGTGGAAGATATCGGCACTTGCGCGCCCAGGCTCCTGGGCGTCCACGGTGTCGCTTCGGCCACGGCCGCTGGTCTTGCTGAGGGTAGCCGGTGACAACCGCGACCGTCTGGTCAGCGAGGCATCGTTCGCCGCTCTGTGCCATGCCAGCCCCATCCTCACCGACCGCGCCTGCGTAGGAGTCGGCCCTTGGATGACGACACCGCTCAGGTGCCCACCCGGCCGCGAGCTAGGGCATGCCCCTTCACGCCGAGTTTGTCGGCAAGCCCGTTGCGGGTGGTGACGCCAAGTTTGGTGTAGGCGTGCTGGAGGTGGTTGTCGACGGTGCGTATCGACAGGCTGAGAGCGCAGGCGATGTCTTTGCTGGGGGTGTCAGCGGCGGCGAGCAGGGCGATTTCGCGTTCGCGGGCGGTGAGTGGGACGGTGACCTCCGTGGTGGCTAGGAGGGGGGTGCGAGCGCCTTCGCAATGCCTCCCGGCACGGGCTGCCTGATTGGCTGCAGCGGCGGCCTTGCGGGCCTGGCCTGTGCGGCGCCATACGGCTGCGGCTTGTGTCGCGGCCTCGGCGGCAAGTAGTTCGGCACCGAGGTACTCGAGTTCGTCGGCAGCTGCTATGAGCCGTTCGGGGTAGTCTGAGGCCAGGGCACCCGCCAGATGGGCGCGAGCGGGAGAGAAAGGGCCTTCGCAGACCTCGACCAGTTCGCAAAGCCGGGTTGCGACATCCTTTGCGCCGCCGAGCCGGGCAGCATCGGTGAGCAACATGGCCTCTGAGGCGAAGTACCCGGTCTGCTGTGCGGTTGCAGCGGCTTCGATCAAAATGATTCGTGCTTCGTCGGTGTGGCCATATGCGGCCTGGAGCCATGCCTCGCCGAGGGATTCCTCCGAGGTGGACAGAAAGCCGGGAGGGGCGGCCGGGGTGTTGCGCTGCTGGTCCAGGGCTGTTTGTGCCGCGTTCAGGTCGCCGAGTACGGCGGCGCAGGCGGCGAGGCCGCTCAGCGCGGGCCTCAGCGCCATCGGGTAGTCAATCGTGCGGGCGAGTCCTGTAGCTTCCGCGAACCAGTGGCGTGCCGTGGCTGCCCTGCCAGCCAGCCATTCAACGCGGGCGGCGACCAGAGCGATCCACACGCGTTTGAATGTGCTCGAGGCAGCGAGATCGCTGAAGGCGGATCGGCCCGCCGTACGGGCTTCGGCGAGGCGGCCGGTCTCGCCTAGAGCGAGTGTCAGCGGGATGCGCTGTATAGCCGGGGGAGAGACCAGGGTGAACTCGTTGACGTGCAGGTGCGCACCGTGCGCGCGCTCTGACAGGGCCAACGCCGCCAACCCGCGGCCTGTCAGAGCCAAGCCGGTCGCCTTCAAAAGCGCGCACCGCAACCATGCACTGATGTCCGTAGCCTGAGCAGGATCGGTTTCCATCTCCTCCAGCAAGGTCAGTCCTCGCATGGGTTCGCCTGCGGCGATCCGTAGGAATCCCTCGTTCATCTCCAGACTGCGCCGGCAGCTTGCGTCGGTGGCACGGCTCAGGGCAGCGCCGTTGACTGCGAGTGCCTTGGATGCTCCGGCGTGGCCCCATAGAAGGCTTCTGGTCCGCAGCAGTGTCACGGCGAAATCATCCTGCTCCCTGATGACAGTTCGGTGAACATCGGCGAGCATAATGTCCACATCGTCCCAGTTGCCGGCCTGGAACAGGGCTTCGGCTAGCATGAGGCGCGTGGTGACGGTATGGAATGCCTCGGGAAGGGCCCGAAGGAGAGCGATCGTCTGGGGGTAGTCGTAGGCGTGTCGGGCCAAGGTAGCTGCCCGTACGAGGAGTGGTGGGTCGGCTGTGCCAGAAGCGGCCAGCGTCCACGTGGCGACCTGCAGCGGGTCTTCCCGGCGACGTGCCCCCCAGGCGGTAGTCCGTTCTATCTGCTTCAGCAGGATGCCGCGACGCCGGGGGGCTGAGAGACCTGCTCGCAGCACCTCTCCGTAGAGCGGATGGGCAAGGGCTACTGTGGTGCGTCTCTTGCTCTGAATCGTTTGGATCAGCCCTTGGCGCTCGAGGTCTACGAGAGCCTCTAGTGGGGCGACTTGCTGAGCGTCGGCCAACGACAGGGGCTCGCACATCGAGAGCAGCTCGAGAACAGGCACGCCCGTAGCGTCGGCACCACGCAACCGTGCGGCGATCAGCTCGGTCAGCTGCGCCGTGCGCGGCGGCCGAGCTTCGACCAGTTCCCACACCTCCCCGTCGCTCGCCAGATCGCCAGAAGACAGGGCGCCGATAACCAGCTCTCGCAAATAGAGGGCGTTGCCGCCGCTGGTCACGTACAGCTCGTGCACGCTCCGCCGTCCCACCGGGCCGCCCAGACTGGCGCAAAGCAGTCTTTCAACCTGCGCAAAGCTGAGGTCCGCCAGATCGATGCGGTCCACCCTCTCGCCGTACGCCAGGGCCTGTACCGCGTCATTGACCGGTTCACCGGTGCGGACGGTAGCGAGCAGACGGATGGCACCACTGTCCATCAACTGCCTCAGCAACACAGCTGACGCGGCGTCCAACAGGTGCAGGTCATCTACCAGGACGACCCTACGGCGCCCCGGCCCAGCCAATGCGGTGCCCACGGCTGTGAAAGCCTTGACCGGGTCAGAAAGATCCACACCAGCTGGGATCAGATGTGCTATCGCACCCAAGGGCACAGTGGCCGCGACCGCGCTGGCTGTTGCTCGCCTGCCTGTAAACCCGGCCCGCACAGACGTGGCCAAGAACTCTTCGGCCAGTCGCGACTTCCCCACTCCTGCCGGTCCGCAGATAACAAAGCCGGAGCTGCGCTGATCCGACAAAGTTCTTGCGAAGACTTGGAGTTCCCCTTCTCGCCCCACCAGCGGCCATTGCGAGTCGCGCGTCTTGGTCTTCACTGGCGTACCTCCGAGCCGGCGCGATGTGACCTACGAGCCGCCTAGGTTGGGTCGCCCCTGTTGACGATCCCGTCTACGTAAGCTTAACCGTCTCCAGGCATCTGTTGAAGACTCCGGGATCGAGCACCTCCATCGGCTGCCGAATGAAAGGAAGAGACGTGCCCACGAGTTGCTTCCATGGGTATCGAAGGGCATCTCACCTAAACGCCTTCAGAACGCCGACGCTACGACTCCGACAAGGCCCGCACCCTGCTCGATCCAGGCAAGCCGGAGGTGGCACGTGGAGCGCACTCACGCCTGGCAGGCCGCCTTCCACCGCCTCGCCCGCTGCTACGAGCCGAGCCACCGTCATCGACGCCTTCCACGACATCACAGACATGATCATCACCGTCTGCAGCCTGATCCGCCAGGCCGAGACCACCCACCGCTGGGACGAACGCCCCCACCGCAGACCACGAGTAGCCGCCTATCTGCGGAACCTCTAAGCTGGCGCAGGCAGACGCAGCGCTGGAGCGCTGCCCAGCCACCGGCGCATCGGTTCGGCCCCGCTCTGCGACAGGTAGTGCGGTGTCCGTGTTTGCAGGACGGCAAACGGGCCGCCCGGCGCAGTCCGCCGCGGCTTCGAAAAGATCCGCCCGCGGCAGCACTGCCGTCGAAAGGCGGCGACCGATCCCCAACCGACGGTTTCAGAGAGGCATGACCGCCGCCGGAACGGGCGGACCCAAGGAGACTAATGCAGACATTCGTCCTAGTACACGGCGGTTGGCGTGACGGTACCGCTTGGGATCCTGTAATCGAACATCTTGGTAATCTTGGTCATCTCGCATATGGACCGACTATGGCGGGCCACGGAAACGACGTGAACAAAGTCGTAAGCCACAACGACTGCGTCTCGTCCATTGTTCAATTCATCGTTGAGCACGACTTGACCCACGTCGCACTCCTTGGTCACAGTTTCGGTGGAAGTGTCATTGCACGGGTGGCCGAAGAAATACCCGAGCGCCTTCGAAGGTTGATCTTCTGGAATGCCTTCGTCCCTCAAAATGGAAACTGCGTACTCGACGAAATGCCTCCAAGTTATCGCGACCTTTTCTCAACCCTGGCAGCACAGAGTGACGATAATACAGTCGCGCTGCCCTTTGAAGTCTGGCGGGAAACCTTTATGCAGGACGCCGACCTCGAAACCGCACACTCGATCTACTCGACACTCTCACCCGAACCGCTCCAGCCTTTCGTGGATAAGCTTGACCTCACTCGGTTCTTTGAGCTTGAGATCCCTAAAAGCTTCATCAACTGCATGGAAGACACCGCTTTGCCGCCGGGAGAATGGGGATGGCACCCTCGCATGTCGCAACGTCTCGGGATGTACCGTCTCGTGCAAATGCACGGTAGCCATGAGGCTGCTTTCATGAGAGCCGAAGAACTTGCCCGAAAGATAGTCGAAGCAGGCCGTGACTGACCCTCGATCCACCGCGTGACGGTCGGGCTATGGGCAGGGGAACGGGAAGAGGTGCCTGCTGACCTGGGGTGATGGGAGTTCTCTACGCTTCCGTCAGGCCCAGCCAGTAAGGCACCTCGTAGGTGAAATCCTCCCACAGCCCGTCGGCGGTGTTCGCCGCGTTCGACGAACCGAATCTGATCGCGCATGCCGGGCTGGTCCCGGCGATCCGGCTGCGGTGCGGCCTGCCCGCTCTGGTGTCCGAGAAGGTGAAGCTGACCGGCGCGAAGAACGGGGCGGGCACGCCCGCGGACGCGAAGGCGATGTCCGTTCTGGCCGGGATACTGATCTTTGATGCTGCGTTTGATGATCTGGTCATGTTCGGCATACCGGGTGTATGGGGACTCGAACTCGCAGGCTGTTGAGCCCAGTTGAGCTGGAGCGGCGGCGCATGCAGGCGGCTGATTTATTCGAACAAGGGATGCGGCAGAGCAGGGTCGCGGAGGTGCTCGGGGTGACGCCGCAGGCGGTCAGCCTGTGGCGTCGGGCCTGGGCGGAGGGCGGCCGGGCGGCTCTGCTGTCCAAGGGGCCGGGCGGTAACTCGTATCTGAGCGCGGAGCAGGAGCGGGAGCTGGAGGGTCTTCTGCGGGCAGGGCCGACGGCGTACGGGTGGGAGGACCAGCGGTGGACGCTGGCCCGGGTCGGGGTGCTGATCGAGGAGCGGTTCGAGGTCAGGTACGAGATCTCCGGGGTGTGGCGGTTGCTGGATCGCCTGGGCTGGTCGTGGCAGGTGCCGAAGGTGCGGGCCGTGGAGCGCAATGAGGAGGCGATTGCCGCATGGCGCACGGAGACGTGGCCGGCGGCTTCCCATCCGCGCAGGTCACCGCCGTCGGCGGGTGGGTCTGCTTCGAGGACGAGGCCGGGGCCTGGCTGAACGGGCCGGTCCGCCGCACCTGGGGCAAGGCCGGGCAGACCCCGGTGCTGCGACTGTCCGGGAAACGCAACGACAAGATCAGCATGGTGGCATGGGCCTGCTTCAAGGACGGCGAGAAACCCCGGATGATCTATGCGGTCAAGCCGTCGGGCGGCTACACGAAGAAGGACTTCCCCCGCTTCCTCGCCATGCTGCACCGCCGCCTGGACGGCCCGGTCACCATCGTCTGGGACAACTACTCCAGCCACATCAGCAAGCACGTGAAACAGTACGCACAGCGGCAGGACTGGCTCACGATCATCCAAATGCCCTCCTACGCACCGGAGTTGAACCCCGTCGAGTTACTCTGGGCGCACGCCAAGGAGAAGATCGCGAACCGGGCGTTCCGTTCGATTGACGAGCTCCACCAGGCCACGAAGAACACCCTGCGCTACATCCAGCGTCACCCCGAACTCCTCATCGGATTCCTGGCCGGGACCGGCCTCGAACTCGCCCCACCCGCATCAAGCCCGTAATCAAAGATCAGTAGTGGCGGGCGTGGACAGCATCGACGACCTGGATTTCCTGCGGTACGGCGGTCTGCCGCGCCTGTTCGGCGGGGTACGGGCCCCGTCCACGCTGGGCAGCTTCCTGCGGGCCTTCGCCTGGGGGCATGTACGCCAACTCCATTCCGTGACAAGGGCGTTCACCTGCAGTCTGGCCGCGCATCGGGCTGGTGGCGAAGACGGACGAGGTGGTGTTCGTGGATATCGGCTCCAAGGTCAGGCAGGTCTACGGGCTGGCCAGGCAAGGCGCCTCGTTCGGCTATACGAAGGTCCGGGGCCTGCACTTCCAGATCGTCACCGTCCAGACGGGCACGTGCGCGCCGGTCATTGTCGCCACCAGGCTGCGCAAGGGCGCGGCAGGCTCTGGCAAGGGGGCGGCGAGTCTGCTGTGCGAGGCGCTGGCCACGGTGCGGGCGATGGGGATCACCGCGCAGATTATCGTGCGCGCGGACTCGGCGTACTTTCCCCACAAGGTTGTCGACGCCTGCCGCAGGGCCGGTGTCCGCTTCTCCCTGGCGGTCGCGGTCAAGAAAACGGTCCGCGAGGCCATCGTGAACATCGCGGAGGATGCCTGGACGCCGATCGAGTACACCGCTGCGGTCTGGGACGACGAGGATGAGCGCCGGGTCTGCGACGCGGAGATCGCCGAGATCCCCTTCACCGCGTTCACCAGTAAGAAGAAGCAGTTCCACACCACGTCCCGGCTCATTGTGCGGCGCGTGAAACGCTCAACCCCTAGAGCGTCCCTGAAGGCCAGGCCGAGCTGTTCGGCGTCTGGCGCCACCACGTCATCTTCACCGACAGCCGCTTCGACGGAGGCATTCATCCGCGCAGGGACGTAGAAGCGGGCGCCCAGTGCCCGGCAGGCGTTGATGACATCGGCGCCGTAGAACGCGGAGCCTGCCCGCAGTACCAGCAGGCCACTCGCGCCGCAGGCGCGGGCGGTGCGGATGGTCTCGACCCTGATGGTTAATTCGGGGTCAAGCCGCGAGGGCGAGTTCGAGGCGGGCGAGGTGGCTGGTCCTGGTCCGGTCCATGGGGTGGCCGTTCCACCAGGCGTGGAGTCGGATGAGGTTGAGAGCGACGGCCGAGTAGACGTGCTCGAGGTGCGTCCGGGCCAGGCCGCGGTAGCGGGCACGGCGGTGCCGGTGACCGCGACGGCCTGGCGGATGGTGCCCTCGACGCCTGCTCGTCGTCGGTATTCGTGCTGCCAGTCACGGGTGGCCTGGGCGAGGCGGGCGGTGTGCTGGAGCTCGTGGAGTTGGCGGGGCAGGACGGTGAGCTGCCGGTATCCGGCCTTCGAGGTGGTGCGCCGGCCCCGGGCCGGGCACGGCTGGCAGGTGGTCTTGGCGAACTTGATGACCACGGCGTCGGTGCCGCGCTGGGTGCAGGGGCTCCAGGACGAGCTGGTGCGGCCCTGCGGGCAGACGGCGTTCTGCTGTTCGAAGTCGATGGCGAACGCGGCCCGGTCGTAGCCGGCACCGGCTCTGGCCTGGGGCGAGCAGTCGCCCAACAGCGGGCTGATCAGCACGGTGCCGAAGTCCTTGAGCGAGGAGGCGACAAGCGCCGCGGAGGGATAGCCGGAGTCGACGTAGTGCTCGCCCGGAGCCAGTTTCCGGCCGGCCAGGGTCTGGTGGATCGGCTCGGTCATCGACGCGTCCGGCACGGTGGCATCGGTCGTGGCCACGTTCGTGACCAGGTTCGGGGCGCGGTTGTCGCCATCATCGTCGTCACAGGTCTCGGACAGGTGGATCTTGTATCCCAGCCAGAACAAGTCCTCGCCCTTGGCCGCCCAGCGGGCGTCGGTGTCGTACGGAGAGCCGAGACGGACTCTGGCCGGCGGGAGACCGTCCTCGTCCGCCGCCCGCCGCCGCACCTCCCGTCCTCTGGGGGTGTCGGTGACCTGGTAGTTCTGCACCAGTACGGTCCGCAAGACCTGCACCGCGGGCAGCTCGCGCAGCCATCCCGGCACGTCGGCGCGGTAGACCGCTTCCAGCAGTGTGACCGCATCCGTTCCGAACGCGACGGCCAGGTCGGCGCGCTTGGACGCGGTGACGGGCAGCCGCCAGGAACCGACCCGGGCCGCATAACGCCTGGACCATGGTTCGACGTCCACGACCGTGGCGAGCCAGCCCGGTGCCGCGGCCGCAAGCGCCTCCAGCACGGCCCGCACACTCTCACCGGCCAACTCCAGGCGGTTCATGTCCCGCACCGCGCTGATCACGTGAGTGGAGTCTGTCCGCTGCTTCCCGCCCGGCTTGACCAGGCCCTTCTCCTTCAACGCGGCCAGCAGCAGGTCCAAGGCCCGCTCCTCCAGGCCGTGCTCGACCACCCGGGTGCGGAACTCCGACAACACCGACGCGTCGAACCCCTCGTCCGCCAGGCCGAGCCCGAGCGCGTATTTCCAGGTGAGGTCCTTGCGGGCGGCATCGGCGGCCTGCCGGTCGGTGAGGTTCTCCACCATTTGCAGCACCGTGACCAGCGCCAGCAGGCCCGGCGAGAGTGCCGGTCGGCCCCGTGCACCGAACGCACCGGAGAACTCCGTGTCCGGGAACACCTCGGGCAACTGGTCCCGGATCGCCACCGCGAGCGGCGGCTCCTTACGCGCGTATATCTTCCGCACCGCCGCAGCGATCTCCGGCGACGGTTCCGGCCACGACCGCGGCGACATCGACAAAACGAGCCCCTCCCCGGCCGGACCCTCCCGGCACAGGAGGAGCCTGCCCACCCACTCCCACCAGCACCCTCAGCCGCACGAATTAACCATCAGGGTCGGTCTCGGCCACAAACGCGGCCGCCCCGCGCGCGGAGTTCGAGGGTCCCTTGCGCAGCCGGGTGGCGGCGGTCACCGGGGCGGCCAGCGGCGTGGAGACGATGCCGAGGAGTGCGTTGAGGCCCTTGACCTTGCTGTATCCGTAGCCGACGCC
The DNA here is from genome assembly GCF_041435115.1 of Streptomyces sp. NBC_00289. Classification (NCBI taxonomy): domain Bacteria; kingdom Bacillati; phylum Actinomycetota; class Actinomycetes; order Kitasatosporales; family Streptomycetaceae; genus Streptomyces; species Streptomyces sp. NBC_00289. Next base: position 9,916,350 of record NZ_CP108046.1, read on the forward strand.
CTGCTTGGCGTAGCCGTAGGTGCGGCGGATGGTGTCGTCGATGTCCACGTAAGCGACCTGGTCCGCGCCGGCAACAGCGGGGTGTGACGGGCCAGTGCGGGAAGGAACCGGCGGGCCACGGCGTGCAGTTGCTTCACATGCCCGTGCGTGAAGGAACGCAGGAACGACCCCAGCGTGGACGGTGCCCGCACCCCCGGCGAAGAGGCGGCCCATCGCACCCTGCCGCAGCCGGTCCATGTCCTCGATACTGAGCCTTTTTCATCCTCAGTCTGAGTTGGCCAGATGGAGGGTGAGGACGGCTTGGACGAGGCTGGTGATTCGGGCCGTCGCGCACCGGAGTTTACGGAGGAGCCGCCAGGACTTGAGGGTGGCGATGGCCTGTTCGACCAGTGCCCGGACCTTTGCGTGGGACCGGTTGACGGCCTGCTGTCCGGCGGAGAGGCTGTCCCATCGGCCGCGGTAAGGGAGGCGGACGGTGCCGCCTGCGCCCTGGTAGCCCTTGTCCGCCCAGCAGTTGATGCCGGCCTCGGCGAGAGCGTCGATGATGCCGTGCTCGCGTGCGGCCCGGACGTCATGGACGGCACCGGCCAGAGCCGGTGGAGCCCACAGGAGGTGGCCCTTCGGGTCTGCTAGTAGGACTCCGTTACGTCTGCCTTTCGGTCCTGTTTGGGGGCATGTCGGGGGTGTGGACGAACATGAAGTGAACCGGGCCCGGGCGAAGTTGGGGCTATTCGTGGCGGATGCGTTCGCCTCGATGCCGCGCAAGGATCAGCGGGCCAAGAGCGACTGCTACCTGCGGGGGCTGATGCTGGACGGGCGGCGTAAGTCGACCAGCCGATGGCGGAGCGGCTGCCGGACGGCAACGAGCAGAATCTGCAGCAGTTCGTGAACCAGTCGACGTGGGATCCGGTGCCGGTGCGGCGGCGGATCGCCGAGCGGATGGTGCCCCAGGTCGGTGCGGATGCCTGGGCGGTCGATGACGTGTCGTTCCCCAAGGACTGTCGGCGTACGGACTTTTCTCCCCAGCCGTGTACGGGCGAACGTCCCCAGCTGTCAGGCCACTTCGGTCTCTCGCTCGATGGCCTGGAGTCGGTTCTTGAGCCGGTAGCTTGGACCGTTGATCGCGATCACTTCGCAGTGGTGCAGGAGGCGGTCGAGGATGGCGGTGGCCAAGACCTCGTCGCCGAAGACCTGGCCCCATTCGCTGAAGGTCTTGTTCGAGGTCAGGATGACCGAGCCCTTCTCGTAACGCTTGGAGATCACCTGGAAGACCAGGTTCGCCTCGGCGCGTTCGAGGGGCTGATAGCCCACCTCGTCGACCACGAGAACGCTCGGCCGCAGATAGGTGCCGAGTTTGTTGACCAGCCGTCCGGCCGACTCGGCGGCCTTCAGGTTGCGCACCATGTCGTCGAGGCTGGTGAAGTAGATCGAGTAGCCGGCCCGGCAGGCCGCGACAGCGAGGGCGACGGCGATATGTGTCTTTCCGACCCCGGGCGGCCCGAGCAGGGCGGCGTTCGCCTTGCCGTCGACGAAGGAGAGGCTGGCGAGGTCTTTGACCTTGCGCGGGTCGAGCTCGGGCTGGAAGGAGAAGTCGTACTCGTCCAGCGTCTTGTGGTGTGGCAGCTTGGACAGTCGCAGGCCCTGGCGGAAGCGGCGGTCGTCGCGGACGGCGAGCTCTTCGGACAGGACCAGGTCGAGGAAGTCGAGGTAGCCCATCTTCGCCTCGTCGGCGCGGCGGGTGTACTCGTTGATGGTCTCCGCCAGGTGGGGCAGGCCGAGCTTGCCGGCCGTGGTGCGGATGCGGTTGCCGGTCAGCTCGCTCAAGAGGACTCCTTCGTCGGGGAGTTGGTGGTGAAGGGGCGGGTGCCGGTCAGTTCGTCGTAGACCGACAGCGGCCGCCGTCCGACCTCGACACGGGTGGCTGCGGCCCGGTTCAACAGGGCCTGCAGCGGGCCGACTTGACCGCCAGCAGGTGGTTCGCGACGCGGTGATGGTGTCACCTCACCGGTCGTGGTGCGACGCCCCTTGCCAGTGGGCAGGCCGTCCCAGTGCGTCTCCTCGACGACGCGGACGCCACGGCCGACCGCCCGTGGATGGGTGGACAGCAAGGTCTCGCCGCTGGCATCGGGGACGGTCGAGTGCAGCATGACCTGGGACTTCGTCGCCCGGATCTCGACGAGCTGGCGGGGGCGGACCTTGCGTGCGGGCACTGAGTAGAGGTTGCCGCCGAAGGCAACCAGGCAGTCCTTGCCGACCGGCCGCAGATGACGCTCGGCCACCAGGTAAGGAGTGGGCGGGAGCGGTTTGAGGGCCGCGTGGTCGCGGGCGGCCCGGATCCCGATGACTTCCCGATGCGTCTTGTGGATCTGGTCCCGTCGCCTCGGCACCCAGGCGGAAAACGCGGCGTCCATCTCCTCGAGCGAGGAGAATGCCCGCCCGGACAGGACATGGTCACGGACGATGAGGACCTGACGCTCGACCCGGCCTTTGCCGGTGGGCCGGTATGCAGCCAGGACGTCGATGTCGAAGTCGTAATGCCCGGCGAAGCCGACCGCTTCGGGGTGCAAGGGGACAGCCTCGCCTGGTGCGACGTGCCGACGCACGACGGTCTTGGTCCGGTCGTAGACGATCGTCATCGGCACCCCGCCGAAGTGCGCGAACGCCCTCCGGTGACAGTCGAAGAAGGTCTGCAGATCCTGGCCGGTGGTGAAGCAGCAGAAAGGGTCGCGCGAGTACGACAGCACCATGTGGAACGAATAGACCTTGGGGATGCCCATGTGGGTGAGGATGTTGCCCTCGTCGCCCCAGTCGACCTGGGCCTGAGCACCCGGGACGACCTCGAAGCGGCGGTGCAGCCCCGCCAACTCCTTCGGCGTGATGCCGAGATCCTCGGCGATCCTCGGGCGGGCCTGCTGGACGTAGAGCTTGACGCGCTGATAGTTGCCGGCGAACCCGTACTCCGCGGCCAGTCGCTCGTGGATCACCGACGCTTTCATCAGGATCTCGGCCCGCAGCATGGCATCGACCAGCGGCGCGAACTCGTCGATCTTCCTGGGCACCAACTGGCCACTGGCCGAGCGACGCGGCGGCGTCGCCGGACCCGCGAGGTACTTGCGGACCGTCTTGCGGTCCAGCCCCGTCTCCCGGGCGATCTCCGACAGGCTCATCGCCCCGGACTCCAACAACCCCCGAAACCGCCGTAGTTCCGACCAGCGACGTGGATCCAAGACCACTGCCAACCACCCCCTGCCGCAGCACAGACTACGCAGCAGAGTGCCGACCAACGATCCTCACCGCCTCAGGAACTGGCCGCATTCATCCGTACGCGGGTGGGGACGTTCAGGTGTACGCCGACAAGGACGGGAAGATGTCGGTGGCGGTCGCCCCCCAGTACTGCGGGGCGCTGGGCAAGCAGGCCAACTGTCAGGTCGCGGTGAGTGTGCACGCGGTCTCCGACACCGCGTCGTGTCCGCTGCAGTGGCGCCTGTTCGTGCCCCGGGAGTGGGCGCAGGATCCGGTCCGCCGGCGCAAGACCGGGATCCCGGAGGAGACCGGGCACCGGGAGAAGTGGCGCCTGGCTCTGGACACTGGTGATGAGCTGGCGGAATGGGGTCTGGTTCCGCCGGTGCTGGTGGCCGACGCCGGCTACGGGCAGAACGCCGACTTTCGCGACGGGCTGGACAGCCGGGGCATCGGATACGTGGTGGCGATCCGCTCGGATGTGGGCGTCCACCCGCACGACGTGCAGCCCGCCGCCTCCGCCTGGTCCGGCAGCGGCCGCAAGCCGCAGCCCCGTTACCGCGACAAGCCGTCCCCGGTGGCCGCACTCGCCGCCGGCCACGGACGGCAGGCCTTCAGCGAGGTGACCTGGCGGGAAGGCTCCCGCGGGCCGATGCGCTCACGCTTTTTGGCCCTGCGGGTGCGGCCGGCCGGGATCAAATCCCGACGCATCGCTCAGGCCGCCGCCGGCGACAACAGCTGGGACGGCGTCCTGCCTGAGCTGACGCTGCTGGCCGAGTGGCCCGCCGGCGCCGAAACACCCACCGACTACTGGCTGTCCAACCTGCCCGCCGACACCCCGATCGCCGAACTGGTCCGTCTGGCGAAGATCCGCTGGCGCATCGAGCACGACTACCGGGAACTCAAGCACGGCCTCGGCCTGGACCACTTCGAGGGCCGTTCCTGGAACGGCTGGCACCATCACGTCACCCTGGTCACCGCCGCACACGCCTTCCTCACCGAACAGCGCCTGGCCCCAAAAGCCGATACAGCCAACTCACCCTCTACCAGACCCTCGACGCCATCCAGGACCTGCTGAACTGCTGGACCGGCACCTGCACCACCTGCCACCGCCCCCTGCCCAGAACGGCCACCAGCCCGAACTCAAGATCCAGAGCAACCTAACGGAGTCCTACTAGTGTGATGCGCCAGAAATGACCAGACTAAGTCTGTTTCAGGTTTCAGTGGTCGGCGGGTTGATTTTGGTGAGGTAGTCGGCGAGGGAGTTGAGGATCTCGTCGGCGGTTTTGGTCCAGGTGAAGGGCCTGGGGTTCTCGTTCCATCCGTCGATCCAGGCCCTGATGTCTTGCTCCAGTGCTTTCACGGAGGTGTGCACCCCGCGGCGGATGAGCTTGTCCGTCAGCAGGCCGAACCACCGCTCGTCGGGTAGGACCGCTGCATTGCTGCAGCGGTCCCCCCTCAGAACCGGCCGTGCCCGCTTTCCGAGCAACCGGCTCAAGCAAGCCCCTTGGGCTCGCGGGCGAACAGAAGTGCTGGTCACCGGCCGGGGCCAGTGGCCAGCCGACGCTGGCAGTGGGTGTGTATCAGGCGTGAGGCGGCGGGTTTGTCCGGCTTGCCGTTGCCCGCATCGGTAGTGATCGCGTGTTTGCGGATCGCGGTGCGGGTGACCTTGAGCCACTGCTCCCACTGGTCGGGGGTTTGCGGCTCGTGGTCGGCGTGCAGCAGCAGCCCTCCGCAGAGCGGGCATCGGCCGTCTTGCATCTGCAGCAGATGCAAGGTGCCTTTGCCCAGCGGGAGTTTGCCGCGGCGGCGCCGCTTGGCCCAGAAGTCGGCCAGGGCGGGATCGTCGGTTGACGCTCTCCCTGGCACCATCCGGTGCCGGACGATCGGCGTCCAGGCGAACTTGTAGAGGTAGAAACCGCTGGTGCGGTCCCCGAATACCCATGTGTCCTGCCTGAACGGGTTGAACATGCCGAAGTACCGGGCGGTCACCCAGCGCATCGGCTTGTTCGGGTGGGAGAACTTGGCCCACTTGTAGACCAGTCTCCACACGTAGGCGTCCAGCGAGTTGAACGCCCGCTTGGACACCCCGATCCGGTAGTAAGCGACCCAGCCCTTGATGATCGGGTTGAGCTTGGCGATCACCGCGTCGGCGTTGGCCCCTCGCAGGGCCAGCACTTCGGCGGCAAGCCGTTCCCGGATCCGCCGCAGGGCCGCGTTGCTCGGCTTGGTCAGCAACTTTCCGCGATAGCGTCGGATGTTGAACCCCAGGAAGTCGCAGCCCTCATCGAGGTGGACAATGCGCGTCTTGTCCTCATTGAAAGCCAGCCCCCGGGGCGCGAGCCACGCGGCCAGCCGAGCCTTGACCTGCTCGGCCTGTTCCCGAGAATGACACAGGGCGAGAAGGTCGTCGGCGTAGACGACCAGAACCGGAGAATCGCGCGCCAGAATCGTGGCATCACTGCCGAGAGCCTGGTAGCGGACTCCAGCGGCCTTTCCCATTCCGTGCAAGGCGATGTTCAACAACGCGGGACTGATCACCCCGCCCTGGGGAGTTCCCTCCACCGTCGGGGTGAACCAACCTTTCTCGACCACACCGGCCTTCAGCCATCCGGCAACCATTCCCCTCGCGGGAAAGTCCCCCAATGACGCGAGCAGGTGATCGTGGTCGATTCGGTCGAATGCCGCTTTCAAGTCAGCGTCGAGCACCCACAGGCGTTTAGCATTCTTGCCGCTCGCCGTCGTGTGGATGGCAACGATCGCGTCATGGCAGCCGCGACCGGGGCGAAATCCGTAGACCTTCGGTTCCAGCCGTGCCTCCCACTCGGGCTCCAGTGCATTCAGCGTCAGAGCTTGTAGGCATCTGTCTGCGATCACGGGAATTCCGAGTGGGCGCTGTTTCCCATTCGCCTTGGCTATATACACCCGCTTGACGGGCTTGGGCTTCCACGGGGCCGCGTCATGCTGGACCCAGTCGGCCAAATCGGCCTTTCCCTGGGGCAGCAGGACGACTTTCCCGTCGATGCCCGCCGTCTTGCGGCCATCGTTGACCTCCGTGACCCGCCGCACACTCGCGAGTGTGTTGGCGCGGGAGCGGAGCATCAACTTCTGCAGGTTCCGGACCTTGGCCAGGTCTCCTGCCTGCGATGCCGTAAAGATGCGTTGCCGCAGACGCCGTACGTCGTCCTCGACCTTCCGCCAGTCGATCGACGGCCAGTCGGTGATCTCGTCCTCCGGTCCGTTCGCCATGCCGGCTGCGGTCGCAGCGGCTTGCGCCGCCCCAGCCACGTGTGTCGTCACGGCGTCCAACTTGCCCTTCGGTTCAGGTGTCTTTGGTCATCGTTTCTTCACGGGCTCACCAGACCCACGTCAGCACCTTTTCAGGTCGAGGCATCGGCCCCTATCCGGCCAGTTATGCGGGAACCGCCGACGGAGGTGTCGGCATATGGTTCCCGGTTTCCTGCTGCCTTTCGGCGACCGGCATTCGCTTGTTGGGTCTTCCTGCATCCGCTGGAGAGTTGGGCCTTCCTCGCGGTTGGCTTACCAGGCCAGAACTGCATTGCCTGGACTCCATCGGGGTTGTCACGTTCCGCATGAGAGAGATGCTGCCGGGGAGGGCGCCCTCTGCACCCCGGGGACGGCGGTGCACTCCCGACCGGTCAAGTATCTCCAGTCGGCGCCTGCCGCTTTCCAACGGCCAGTCCCTATCTCCCGCTGAAACAACCCATCGGCGAGAGTGATCATGACGAGGCATCATCAAGGGTTCATTCGCATTCACCCGTCCGGCATTTCCCAGCCTGTAACCCCCGGATGGAACGAGGATCCTTGGGCATTTCCTCAGGCTTCGCACCCCGCGATTACTCGCAACGCACGCTGAGGCGGGAACGAGCCTTGCACACTGGCTCGGGTCCTACACCTTCGACATCGGCCGAACCTCCTTGGTGATTACCACTCTTCTCAAGCGACTTCGTGTCGCACGACCTGGTTGATCCAGGAAGAGCCGGTTGGGGTGAAGTGCAGTTCGAACCGCGGGTGCTTGGCCAGCCAGGCCTTGATCGCAGGGGTCTTGTGGGTGCCGTAGTTGTCCACGATCAGGTGGATCTGCAGGTGCGCGGGCACCGCCTTGTCGATCCGGATCAGGAACTTCTTGAACTCCACGGCCCGGTGCCGGCGGTGCAGGGCGGTGATGACCTCACCGGTGGCGACGTCGAAGGCAGCGAAGATGGTGGTCAGGCCGTTGCGGACGTAGTCGTGGGTGCGCCGCTCGGGCATGCCCGGCATTATCGGCAGCACCGGCTGGGACCGGTCCAGGGCCTGGATCTGCGACTTCTCGTCCACCGAGAGCACCACCGCACCCTCGGGCGGGTTGAAGTACAACCCCACGACGTCATAGACCTTCTCCACGAACAGCGGGTCCGTCGACAGCTTGAACGTGTCCGCCAGATGCGGCTTGAGCTGGAACTGCCGCCAGATCCGGCCGACGGTCGACTTGGACAGGCCGCTGTGCTGGGCCATCGATGTCCGCGACCAGTGGGTGGCGTTCTTCGGGAGCTGTTCCAGCGTGGTGACCACCACCGCTTCCACCTGGTCGACGCTGATGGTGGGCGGTCGGCCCGGTCGGGGCTCGTCGACCAGTCCGTCCAGTCGCTGGGTGAGGAAGCGTCGCCGCCACTTGCGGACCGTGTCCGCGGTCACCCGCAGATCCCGGGCGACCGCGACGATCGGCGGGATTTCCGGCCCCGCGCATGCCAGCACGATCCGTGCCCGCAGGGCCAGGGCCTGGGCCGATGTCGCCCGGCGCGTCCACCGCTCCAACTCTGCCCGCTCGTCATCAGACAGCAGCAACGGCTCGAGTTTCGGGCCCCGACGAGGAACTGACGCACCAGCAGTAGAAGTCACACCACTACTAACGAGCAACTACTGGCGCAGGACACTAGTGCTGGATTCCTCTTTGGCTGGGTATATGTCCTGGTGGCGGGGTAGTTGCGGGTGCTCGGGGGCGGGTGCTGGGCGATGGTTTTATGGGCACGACCGGAGCGTGACGAGGACGAGCGGGCCGTCGTTCGCAGGTTGTCGCGGGCACGGAAGGCTCCTCGGGATGTGGTGATGCGGGCCCGGATGATCGAGCTGAGCTGGTCGGGGCTGCGGGTTTCTGCGATCGCTGCGGAGCTGGGCTGCAGCCCCAAGACGGTCCGCTGCTGGCTGCACCGCTTCAACCGCCTGGGCCTGCAGGGACTGGATGATCTGGGCGGGCAGGGTCGCAAACGACGGATCACCGAGGAGGAACGATCCCGGATCATCTCCCTGGTCAAGACCGTCCCGCCGGGACGACTGCGGTGGGAGCCCGTCGGGGAACTGTGGGCCTTCGACGAGTCCGGACCGGCCGAATGGACGCTGGATTCCCTGGCCGCAGCAGCACGGGCCGAAGGAATCGAGGTGGGCCGCTCACAGGTCAGACGCATCCTTCTCGCCGAGGGCGTGCGCTGGCGCCGCACCCGGTCCTGGATGCGATCAAAGGACCCGGACTTCGTCCCAAAAGGACAAGGATCATCGGCCTCTACACCCAGCCACCCGACGACGCGACGGTGATCTGCGCCGACGAGCTGGGGCCGGTGATCCCCACATCGGCCGCAGCGATGAGCTGATCCTTGGCGGTCTCCAGGGCGACGGTGAAAGACGCGCGGTCTGGATCCGTGCCGGGGAGCGTCTCGACGGCCTCGACCATCGCCCGGCGCAGCGCCTGGTAGACGGTCAAGTGAGCCCAAAGCTCCTGCTGGATCCCGGTCGCGTCCTGAGAGCGCAGTACCAGACCGCGTTGCAGGTGTGCCGGGGCGAGTAGAACGCCGAGTCGATCTCCCATCGTTCGTTGTAGAGCTCCACCAGTTCGGCGGCGGGGTGGCGTCGCGACCTGTGGACAGCGACCGGACAGCGCATGAGCACCTGACCCGCGCGACCGCCCTGCCCGCCCACGAACCCGGAAGACGTTGGAGACCCCGCACCGGACGGCCACCCGGCGATCACCGCTGCCCGCATCCCGAAGAAACCCCCGGAACCTACCCGTGATCACAATTCACACGGTGGATCGAGGCTGATGCGCCACCCCGCGTGTAATCAACACGTGGGGTGGCGCAATGTTTACAATCCCTTTTACCTATTTTATTTCCTTCATGAGATTGATATCCCATGACCATGCGCGGTTACTCACCTTCGCTGCCCCTGGCAGGCCAATGTAGGCGGGGCCGAAGTCTGTATTCTGAATAACTACGGTGCGCACTCCTCCCGTAAAAATCTGATCACCGCTCGGTGTTACGCGATGATAATACAGCCAGGGATTTCCGCTTTCTGCCGTCTCTGCCACTATCTTCTCGAAACGCATGATCAGCTCGGCTGTCTTTTCCTGTGGAGACCTGTCTCCCTTCAGGGAGGCAATGGCCTCCTTTAGACCCGCGGGCGGCGGGTGGCCAAATTCTCTATGGCCTGCCAGCTTAGCTTCTCCAGCTGCTACTGCTGCGGCTGTCGCATCATCTACGGCTGCCCCTGTTGCTGCTTTTATTGCCGGTCCGGCACCTTGGACGGCTGCTGTTTCTGCTTCTGTGAGTTCGGTGATTCCTGGGGGTAGTGGTGCTCCGGGTTGTGCGGAGATCGGTGTGGCTGGTGCTCGGTAGGAGGTGGCGGTTCCGCCGGCGAGGGTGGCTCCTGTTTCCAATGCGAGGAAGCAGGCGGCGATGTTGCTGGCGCAGGCGAGGAGAGATTGGGGGGCGAGGAGGAGTCCGAGGAGGGCGTATTGGCTGAATGCAGATTTTTGGCCTGCGCTGGCTGCTTCTTCGAGTCCGTATTCCGGGTGTTCAAATTTTTTGTAGGCGTTGGGTGTGCCGGTGGTGGCGCTTTCGGGTATGTCTGCGGCTATTTCGAGGTTGGCTCCGGTTTCGTCGCTGGTTGCGGTGTTGGCGTTGTTCCAGAGTTGTTGGGCGTTGGAGCCGCTGTTTTCTCCGGTGACGGAGTGGCTGAAGGTGGTGTCGTCGGTGGGGATGCCGTGGGTGGTGCCGGGGATGCCTTTGCCGGAGCGGTTTCCGCAGTCGCCGTCGGCGGTGGTGTAGCCGCCGGTGCAGGATTTGTAGCCGGTGGGGTCGGTGAGGTTGGTGGGGTTGTTTTCGGTGTAGGTGTAGCGGTTGAGGGCTTGGCTGGTGTGGTAGCCGGTGGTGTAGGGGTCGGGGGTGAGGAAGCGTTTGAGGGTGGGGTTGTAGATGCGGCCTTTCATGTTGATGAGGCCGAGGTCGTCGTCCATTTGGTGGCCGGTGTAGCCGTGGTGGGTGTCGCCGGTGGTGCCGGTGTAGGGGGTGGCGTCGTTTTTGGTGCGTTTGCCGAAGGGGTCGTAGTAGAAGGTGTCGCCGGTTTTGATGGTGCCGGTGGCGTCGGTGGTGGCGGTGATGCTGCCTTGGGAGTCGGTGAGGTGGTGCTGGGTTTCGGTGGTGTGGGTGGTTTCGTTGTAGACGAGTTGGGTGGTGATGCCGGCGCCGCCGGGGAGGTGGAAGACGTGTTTGACGGTTTTGGGGGTGGTGGCGGTGGCGCCGGTGGTGCGGCGTTCGTAGAGGCCGGGGAAGTGGAAGGTGACGGTGTCGGTTGAGGTCTGGGTTTCGGTGATGCGCTGGCCGTAGGCGTCGTAGCGGTAGGTGGTGGTTTTGCCGTTTTTGGTGATGGTTTTGGGCAGGTCGAAGGCGGTGTAGGTGGCGGTCTGGGTGGTGGCGGTGGCTTCGGTGACGGCTGTCTGGCGGCCTTCGCTGTCGTAGCAGAGGGTCTGGGCCGGGCCGCTGGCGGGGGTGTAGGAGGTGGCGGTGTGGGGGCCGGCGGTGGTGTCTGTGCCGCAGGTTTTCTTGTCGTAGGTGCGCTGGTCGCTGGTGTTGGTGGCCTTGTCGGTGACGCTCAGCAGGTTGCCGATGGTGTCGTAGGAGTAGGCCGCGCCGCGGGGGGTGGTGCCGCCGCCGGCGCCTTCGCCGCTCAGGGACCAGTTGGTGAGCCGGTCGAGGGTGTCGTAGGTGTAGGTGTCGGTGCGGTTGCTGTTTTGGGTGCGGGTTTCGATCTGCCCGTTGTCGAGGTAGCCGTAGCTGAACTTCTGCACGGTGCTGGGGGTGGTGCCGGGTTTGGTGACGGTGGAGTCGTGGAGCTGGCCGGTGCCGCTGTCGTAGGTGTTGTCCAGGATGAGGCTGGTGCCGATGGTCGCCTTTTCCAGGGCGAGGTTGGGCTTGCGGGAGTTGACGGTGAACAGGTTGGTGGAGGCGCCGCCGGTGATGTCGGTGATGCGCTGGAGGTAGCCGTTGTCGTTGTAGACGGATTTGACGGTGGTGCGCTCACGGCCGGGTGTCTGGGGGTAGGCCATCGTGTCGGGCCGGCCCAGGGAGTCGTAGCCGATGTCGCTGGACAGTGTGGCGTTGGTGGCTGCCGCCGAGTCGGTGATGTCCTGGCCGGCCGGACGGCCGGCGGTGTCGTAGCGGTGGGTGGTGGTGATGTTGTCGGGGCTGGTGGCGGTGGCCGGTTTGCCGATGCCGTGGGCGGCGGTGTCGAAGACGAACGTGGACGTGCCGTCCTCGGTGGTGGAGGCGATGGTGCGGCCCAGGTCGTCGTAGCCGAACACCGTCTTGTGCTGTGACGTGTCGTGGATCTCGCTGTCGATCTGCCCGGTGCCGTAGTACGAGGTCTTGGTTATTCCGGTGTCGGGGTCCTCCAGCTGGGTGCGCCGGCCGAGGATGTCGTACTGGCTGGTGGTGATGTTGTTCTTGGGGTCGGTGACCGTTCTGGGCAGCCCGAACGGGGCGTAGGTGTAGGTGGTGGTCAGGTCCTGCGCCGCAGCGGTGCCTGCCTTGAGTGTTTCGGTGACGCTGGTGGTGCGGCCGTCGACGTCACTGAGGGTGCGGGTCTTGGCCCGGTTGCCGCCCGAGCCGGCCGGCTGGAGTACTTCACTTTCGAAGAACGAGGGATAGCTGTAGGTGTTTTGCACCGGGTGGCCGGCGGTGGAGCCGGGCAGGTCGGTGCTGATCGGCCGGTCCAGGGAGTCGAAGATTGTGCTGGTCGTTCCGGCCGGGGCGGCTCCGGTGGCCTGCACCATGCGGCCCAGCAGGTCATAGCGGCTGCTGGTTTTGCTGTCGGTGTTGACATCGAAACCGGTGACGGCAGTGTTCAGGGTCCGTCCCAGCGCGTCGGTGGCAACCGTGCTGGTGCCGGCCGTCTTGGGGGTAGTACCGCTGAAGTCGACCGTGCTGGTGGTGATTTTGGTGCCGTTGGTGCCGCCCTGCGTGTCCGGCCTGGCCGCATACGAGATGGTCGTCGAGGCGCTGCCGTCCGCGTCCGAGCGCACCAGCCGGCCCAGGTCGTCATACCGGCTGGACGTCGTCACGCCGTTGGCGTCCATCGAGGCCAGCGGCACGCCGTAGGCGGGGTGGACTGCGGTCCATACGGTGGGACGGTAGGCGTCCAGATCGTGCTTGGACCACACCTGGGAGGGATAGATCTTTTCATCCGGCTGCAGTTCGCCGAACATCTTGTCGTACTCGATGCGGGACTCCTGCGTCGGCATGCCCGCGGTGGTGCTGTCACCGTCGTCGACCTTCGTGCCCCGCAGCAAGCCCTCGGTGTCGTAGCTGTAGGTCGTCGTCGAGCGCAGATCAGGATCGGTGGAGTCCTTCTCCACCCACACCGTGTCGACCTGGCCCTTGGTGTTGTAGTGGCTGTCCACCGTGCGGGTCACCGCGGTGCGGCCGGGCTCAAAGCCCGTGGTCTTCCTCTTGGTCGCCAGCCCCGGCAGCCAGGTGGTGGCATCGATCCGGTTGTCGAAGGTGGTCTCCTCGGTCACCGCAGCGCCGTGCTCGGTCAGCGTCGACACCTTGCGCAGGTTGCCGTAGGCGTCGTAACCGCCGGACTGCTCACCCGGCGTGATCAGCACCTGGCGCAGCCGCTTGAGCTGCGGATACTCCGCCGGTTCCTGCATGCCGGTCAGGTGCGAGGTCTTGATACCGTCCAGCGCACCGAAGGTCAGCCCGACCGACTGCTCCCACTCCTTGGTGGTGGAAGACGCGGGCAGGACCTGGAACACCTTCCCGCCGTGGACCTGGCGTACTTCCAGATTGTCGTTGACGGTGCGGGTGACCCGCGCGATCGCGTTGGCCGGTTTGGCGGCCAGTTCGCTCGGGCTCAGCACCGGAACAATGGTGGTGACCGTCTTGGGCGCAGTGGCCTGCGGGTAGTAGCGGCCGTCGACCTTCAGCCGGTGCGCGTACTCGGTGGTGGTCTCCATCGGACGCTGCGGATCCCACGTCCGCACCGTGCCGAATCCGAGCCAGCCGCGGCCGCGGACATCAGCGATGGGGTCTTCATAGGAGTGGAAGGTGCGCCGCAGCTGGCCGGCACTGTCGACGGTGTCGGCGAGGTGGGCGCGGGAGGCGACCTCACGCACCACCGGCATTCCCGAGCGGCGGCATACCAGCGGATACGCGCACACCGTCTGGGTGACCATGTCCGGCCGCTCGGACCACTGCAGGCCGTAGGTGACCTCGGTTGACGGCCAGGCGGTGCCCTCGTCCTTCACCGACATCATCCGGCCGGCGTCCTTGCTGCTGCCGTCCTGCATCGTCAGCCGGACATCACCGGCCGCGGTGAAGTGGACCAGGTCGATGCGGCCGTCCGCGTTGAAGTCACCCAGCTGGGTGGTCGTGCGCCCCCGGCCGGGCACCATCGTGCCGGCATTGCCCGGCACATCCGCAGCCGGACGGAACTGCCCGTCACCACGCGAGAGCTTCAGCTGCACCCCCGCCGCGGTGAGCGCGAACACATCGTCACGGCCGTCGCCGTCCGCGTCCGCGATCCGCACATCCGGCTCCTCACCGGAAGCACCGACGGGAACCTGCAGCGTGCGGCCGGAAAACTCCAGACCCCGCCCGGTGTTCCACAAAATGTTCGACGCGCCGCCGGCCTTGGGAACCATCAGCGCATCGGCCAGGCCGTCACCGTTGAAGTCACCCAGCTCCGTTGAATGCGTCTCCATCAGATGCGGCGCCACCTTGTAGCCACGCTTGCCGCCCGCATCCACAAAACCCGGCTCGGTGACCGCATTGCCGGCCGCGTCCAGACGCAGCACATACGTCTCGGTGCCGTTGCGGCACCGCTCTTCCATCGTCAGCGGCGCATCCGGCTCCTCCGCATTACGCGGAGCACCCCGCTTCTTACCCGGGAAGCCCACAATCTCATCATCCGGGCCCGGATTCAGCGGCGCATCCACCTGCGGCAGCCGCGGATTGCCCACCAGCTCCGCCCGACCGTCCCCGTCCACGTCCGTCGCCCGCACCGGGCAGCCGTAATCAAACACCGACGTCTGCGGCGCCGCGGCCGCAGCAAAACCAGAACCGGTGTTCTTCCGCACCGTGAACCCGAACGACGTGCCCGAACCATTCGCCACATTGGCCGCCGGCAGATAGTCAATCCGCCCGTCACCGTCCATGTCCGCGAACTCAAAACCATACTTGCTGCCCGCAGCCCCGCCGCCGCCATCGACGAACGTGTGCTGGTCATCATCCCACTTGTACAGCCGCATCAGATGCTGCGGAGGAAGCCCGCCCAGACTGTACTGCCCGGCCAGCTCAACCTTCCCGTCCCCGTCCGCATCCACCGGGCGCATCTGCCCCACATGCGGCAAGCCCAAAACCAGGCCCGACCCGTGATGCTCAGCCAGCGGCTCAGCAGACGACTCCGACCGCTTCCCCAGGCGCACATGATGCTCCAGCGGAAGCGACGACGTGTCCTGCACACTGCGCCCCACCTGATACACAATGTCCGACGCACCGTCACCATTCAGGTCCGCCACCTGCACAGCAGGCTTCTCATCCCGCTGCATATTCAGCACATCACCCACCGCGACGTGCTTGTCCGTGAACACCGGACCCGCATCATCACCGTAAGAGAACACCTTCGCCCGCGTAGCAGTACCCAGATAACCGGACTTCTTCACCGACCCCAACTCCAGCCGGCCTCCCGCCGATATCTGATAGTTCAGGTCGTACTGCCACACCATCTGCGGATCAACCGGATTCGGTGCAATCATCTTCACCGACGCAAGACGCTTGTTCCACGTCGACTTCACACCCCGGGCAAAGGACACCTCATCCTCAACACCCCGGTCCTCATACACAAAATCGACAGCACGCGTCGCAGCACGCCCCCCATTAGACGTGTAATCAATCCGGTCCGGAACAAACACCCCCTGCCCCGCCACCGGCTGCAGCCACGAATACGAAATCTTATTACCGTGAACATCCGACTCACTGCGCAGCAGCCACGTCACACGCCGCCCCGCACCCGAAGCGACCGTCGCCGCCGACGACACGGCCGGATCCGTCACCCGCGACGACACCTGCTGCACCACAGCCGCAGTGGAATCATCCACCTTCGCCTCAAACCGCAGCACCCGACCCGACTTCGTCGACACCACAAACGCATCCGGACCCAGCACCGTCGTATCCGGATCCACCACCTTCGACACAATCCGCGCGAACGAATCCGTCTCCGTCCGGTACTCCGCACCCTCCGCACCATACGCGGCAGAACCCGCATTCACCTGCACCAGCTTCTGCCCGTCCAGGCAATACCGGTCCGACACATCAAACGCCACACCAGCCGTCACATCATCCTGAGCCTCACTCTTCGCACACCGCGAAATCTGCGACAGCCCAGAAACCGACCAGCCACGCCCCAGCGCCCCACTGCCACCAGACGACGCATAATCCAGCGACAACGACGGAGCCATCCCCGCCCGCCCCGCCGGCACCTCCAACGGAACATGATACGTATAATCACCCGAAGCAGACACACCACCCTCACCCGGCAGATACGCCACCTTCGACGAACCCCCCGACACCGCACCACCCGGCACCGGCACATCCTTATGCCCCCCCGGCAAACCCGGCGGAACATCCGAACCCAACACCCCCGCCCGATGCCCCGGACCAACCCGCTCCCCCGCCACCACACCAGCCGGAGAAGCAGAAACCGGCACCCCCGAAAACAACGAAAACAACATCGCACACACCGTCGACAACGCCAGCCAGCCACACCTCCCCAACCCAAACACCCAACGCAAACCCACACCTCTACCCATCACAACCACCATCCACAACAAGAAGAACGAAACCAGAAAACACACAACAACAAACGGCCACGCCCGAATAGCGAGACCCGCCACCACCCCCTCAAAAAAGCCATCCCAAAAACCAAGGCAGCCCACAGACAGAGCCCCTACCCCGGAAAAGTTTCACACGGCCACCCATTCCCAGGCACACGTCGACCGCAGGCACACCAAACCCGGCAAAGACTTCTTCACCGGACCAGAGCCCGTTAAGTACACCGACTCCCTAGGAAGACCGCCTCCCGCTGTCAGTTAACGACGGTTATCCTTGCAGCCGCTAAACCCTCACACGTGAGTAGCAGATACCCGGATCCAACGAGGCGGCCACAAAGACGGGAGTGTCATGAATCAGGTGTGGATCTCCCCGAAGGAGTGAGCCTGATGAGTACGACGACTGGTCACCTGATCGAGACCGTGGAGGGCGTGTCGCTTGCCGAGGTCGGCGGTGGCGTCGAGGGTGCCGACGTGAAGTCGATGCCGGTGTCGCAGAATGGTCTGTCCAGTGAGCTGCTGGAGGAGCTGGCCGCGCTCGCGGCCGAGAAGGTCCGCGGAGAGGGACTGCGGCTGATGGGCGAGGGCGGCCTGCTGCCCGAGCTCGCTCAGCACCTGATGCAGTCCGCGCTGGAAGCAGAGATGGACCAGCACCTGGCCGACGGGGTCGGCCGCGTCGGCGGGCGCGGGTCGCGCTCGGGCGGCAACACCCGCAACGGCTACCGGAGCAAGAAGGTGATGACGGAGGTCGGCGCCGTCACGGTGCAGATCCCGCGAGACCGTCTGGGCACCTTCCAGCCCCGGCTGCTGCCCAAGTACGCCCGCCGCACTGGTGCGTTGGACGACCTGGTGATCTCGCTGACCGCAAAGGGCCTGACCTCCGGCGAGATCGTCTCCCATCTCGCCCAGACGTACGGGATGACGACAACGAAGGAGACCATCTCCACGATCACCGACAAGGCCCTGGAATCGATGGCGGAATGGCGCACCCGCCCGCTCGACGCGGTCTACCCGGTCGTCTTCATCGATGCCGTGCACGTCAAGATCCGAGACGGTCATGTCGCCAACCGGCCCATCTACGTGGCCATCGCGGTCACCGCCGACGGCTACCGCGAGATCCTCGGCCTGTGGGCCGGCGACGGCGGCGAGGGCGCCAAGTACTGGCAGACGGTGCTCACCGAGATCAAGAACAGAGGCGTCCGTGATGTGCTGATGCTGGTCTGCGACGGGCTCAGCGCCCTGCCCGACGCGGTGAACGCCGTCTGGCCCCGGACTGTGGTGCAGACTTGCGTGGTTCATCTCCTGCGCGCGAGTCTGCGGTATGCCTCACGCCGCGACTGGGCCGACGTCGCACGCGACCTCAAGCCCGTCTACACCGCTGTCAACGAGGACGAGGCCCGGGCACGGCTGACCGACTTCGACGACAAGTGGGGCAAGCGCTATCCGTCGATCGCCGGGACCTGGGAGCGGGCCTGGAGCGAATTCGTGCCCTTCCTCGGTCTGCCCGACGCGATCCGGCAGGTCGTCTACACCACGAACGCGATCGAGTCCCTCAACGCCCGCTACCGGCGCGCGGCCCAGGCCTGCGGACACTTCCCCAACGAGACCGCCGCCTTGAAACGCCTCTACCTCGCCACCCTCGCACTCGACCCCACCGGCCGCGGCCGCCAGCGCTGGAACAACCGCTGGAAAAGCGCTTTGAACGAGTTCGACGTTCTCTTCGACGGCCGCCTTACCGCCGGACGAGTGTAGGCCGACCAGCCCACCGAAAAACCTGTAGGCCAAACAGACGAACCACACCTGAATCCTGATAGACCCACAAAGACGGCCACGATGCCTGCGGTAGCCCCGCCCTCGAGCAGTCCCAGTGTTGTGCCCTAGTCGCGGTAGGGATCCAGGGTTGAGGGCTTGCGGGGTGGGCGGCGCACGACCTCCTGCCAGGTGCGGGCGCAGGCATACTTGCGCACTGTCCGGCGGTCCAGGCCGAGCTTTCGGGCCACGGCGCTGTAGCTCCGGGGCCCTGACCCCGGATGTCCGGACACGGGGTTATGCGGCTTGGGGGGAAGTGTCGTTGAGGGTTCGAAGGCGCGTTCTCGTAGGCGACAGGGGAGCGTTGTCCGAAGCGGGAGTGCCGAGGCCGCGTGTTGTAGCGGCTGGCCCAGCGGCACGCCGCGAGCCTCGCGGGGCGAGCGGTGGGCCATGCCTTCGCGCCCCCTTGAGCGTCCTTCTTTTGAGAGATGCGTTCCATCTCTCCGCGGTGGCGTGCGCTACTGCCCACGGCGCTCATGCTCCGTCTCACGCAGGTTGCTCGCATGCGTCGGCGAACGCGGCACTCGTATATTGCCCGAGTTGGCTCGGCCACCGCCAGAGTCGATGACGAGTTCCGCCCGCTTGTGGTCGGCGGTCGCCCAGCCTGCCAGGCGGCGTTAGCACAAATCTGTGACCGTCGCCAACTAGAGCGGCTTCGCGCCGCTGACCGGCAAGTAGGTTAGGTCCCCGACGTACTTGGTGTTTGGATGCTCGGCGGTGATCAGGTCCGCGGCCGTCACGTGGGCCGGGTCCCGGATCGTAGTGCGGTGCCTCTTTCGCAGGCGCAGGCCGGCGAGCCCGACGGACCGCATGACGCGGGCGACGCGCTGGTGATTGATGTTCTCGCCGTCGTTGCGGAGTTCGGCAGTGATGTGCGGGAGCCCGTAGATGCCGTTCGTCTTGAGCTGGGCCCGCAGGGCGCGCAGGAGTCCAGGAACGCCGATCCGCGTCTCGACGTCGGCGGCCGCCAGGCCGTCCACGTCCGCAGTGCCGGCGGCCCGGTTCCCCGCGACCCGGTCGAACGCCACGATCGGCGTCGCCGGGTCGTGCACGAAGTTGAACAAGTCGTCGAACCGGCGGCGCTTGTCGGCCGCCGCCCAACGATGAAGCTCGGCCTGCATCCGATACGCGCTGACGCGGCCCCACCGGGACTGCCTCCAGCGACGCGCCACCGTTCGGCACCGCATCTTTCGGCACTGCAGCCTCCAACTCTCCTTGCCTTCCGCTGCCGTCCTTCCCCGTGTGCTGGACTCTCCCCGACTCGGAGCACTGCTACGGCTCCGTCCCACCCGACCCGTTCAGCAGTCGATGCACCTATCCCGCTCCACGAACTGGAGGCCCGCCTGCGTGAGTTGAGACCGAATGGTTCCCGTGTTCACTGAGCTTCTTCAGCTTGGCACCGATCGGGTGACGGCCGTCTCCGCAAAGCTTGCCGATCACTGCAGGCCGTGCCGCGGTCAACCTTCGGCACCCATTCATCTTGGGGAGTGACCGCTGAAGAGGCTCACTGTGGTCCGCTCAGCGGAGGAGGCGTCGCGCTCCTCTTCCAGCTCGCGGATCCTCTTCCGCGTGGTGGTGAGCTCTGCTTCCACCGCGCCCAGGGTCTGGTCCGGTGCAGCCGTACGCGTCGGGGCCTGCGCTCCGTGGCGTCGTCCGTTGTCGGCCCGAATCCAGTTGCGCAATGTCTCGGTGTGTTGACCTCGAGGTCCTCCGCGACCGACTTGATCGTCGCTCCCGGCCTCGATCGATGCAACGCGACCCGCGTCCGCTTATAGACTCGGCGGGGTAGCGTTTCATAGCTATCGTGCGGGACTCCACATCGCCCGTGGGGTGGCCCCTGCCCCGTCCGCTCGCACCAGGGTTTCGCGGCTGAGGAGCCGGGCGTCTGTGCGAGGGCGTCGGTGAGCACGGCGAGGTGGTCGGCCTCGGTGTTCGACCCCGCGTTGCCCGGACGCAGGAGTAGCCAGGGCCTCGCTGGTGTTGGCGCACCGCGGCCAGAGGATGAAACCCGAACGTCTTAAAGGTGACCGCTGCCCCGGTCTTCTTCGATGCGGAATGGTGGCGTCGATATCGATGACGATCCACCCGGTCAGCCGTCAGGCTCCACATCTGCCGGCGCAAATCGGGCCCGCGTCTTTGGCACCTTTGACAGGGTGGCCACGTCGAGCGCGGCCAGCGTGCGGCGGGCGGTGGAGTCCGAGGTCATGTGCCCGGCCAACGGCCGGTGATGCTACTGAGTTGCTCGGCCTCCGAGAAGTTCGCCGCCCCCAGCGCGATCGCCGGATGCACCGGTACCCAGGCGCGGTCCCGCCAGCCGGCCGCTGCGCTGGAGGGCAGCACCCCGGCCAGCGCGTCTGTCAGCCCGGTGCGGTCCACGCACCGGCGCCCCGCCCTCAGCCCCAACGCAACAAATGCCGCCACCACACCGTTAACCTCGCGCTTTCACGAGGTGGGCTGTCCAAGAGTTGATCAGAAACACGGAAAGTGCCCTTGACCTGCAACGATAGGACTTGCTGAGGGTCCTGTTGGCTGCAAGGAAAAGAGCACTTTCCAGGTGAGAGAGCCTATCTCGTCGTACCCACATGTCCGTGTCCGGGGAGACGGTCGGCAGGTGGTCTCGCAGGCCGGTGCGGTCCTGCTGCTGGAGACGGTCCGCAAGACGGGCCTTGACCAGGCGATATCCGCAGCTCTGGCGCCGTGGCGCAAACCGCGGGCCGTCCACGATCCCGGCAAGATCCTCCTGGACGTTGCCCTGGCGGTCGCACTGGGCGGGGACTGCCTCGCGGACGTCGCGATGCTGCGGTGTGAGCCGGCCATCTTCGGCCCGGTCGCCTCCGATCCGACCGTCTCCCGCCTGATCGACACCCTCGCCGCGTCCGGCGAGAAAGCCCTGCAGGCCATCCGGTCCGCACGCTCCGAAGTCCGCCATCGTGCCTGGTCGTTGGCCGGCGAGAACGCCCCGGACGCCGACGGTCAGGTCACCGTCGACCTCGACGGCGTCCTCATGATCGCCCACTCCGACAAGCAGGACGCGGCGCCAACGTGGAAGAAGACCTACGGCCATCACCCGCTGACGGCCTTCGTCGACCACGGACCGAGCGGAACCGGAGAGCCGGTCGCCACCCTCCTCAGACCGGGAAACGCGGGCTCCAACACCGCTGCCGACCACATCACCACCGCCCAACTCGCCCTGGCCCAACTGCCCAAGCGATACCGACGAGGACGGCAGACGCTGATCCGCACGGACTCCGCCGGCGGCACCCACGACTTCGTGTCCTGGCTCGCGAAGCGGGGCCGATGGCTGTCCTACTCGGTCGGCATGACGGTCAGCAAAGCCATCCACGAACACGTGCTGAAGGTCCCCCGCCTCGGCCTGGACCCCGGCCATCGAGACCGACGGTGAGGCGCGGGACGGGGCCTGGGTCGCCGAGCTCACCGGCAAGCTCCTTAACCTCGCCGTTTCACTTGGGTACGGCTGGCTTTGGGGCGGAAACGCGAAAGTGCCTTCCTGACCTGGGACGATGAACCTTGCTGAGGGGTTCTGTCGGTCCAGGCGGAGGGCACTTTCTACGTGCAGGCTATCGGGTTGCGTCCCAAGGTCCGTGTCAGTGCCGATGGTTCGGGGGTGGTCGGGCATGCCGGGGCACGGCTGCTGGCGGATCTCGCTGATGCCCACCGGGCTGACCGCCGCATACTCCGCCGCTCTCAGGCCGCTTCGGCCGCGCGGGACCGGGCATGATCCGGGCCGGGTCGCCACCGACCTGGCGGTGATGCTCGCCGACGGCGGTGAGGCGATCGCGGATTTGGCCGCGCTGCGGGACAGGCAGGGGTGTTCGGCCCGGTCGCCTCCACGCCCACCGCTTGGCGGTTGCTCGCCGACACCGACGAGGCTGCACTCGCTTCGCTGCGAGCGGCCCGCGCCACGGCCCGGGAAGTCGCCTGGATGCAGGCCGCCGAGACCGGCGAGGGCATACCTGCTGCCCGGGCCGGCGGACGAGAACTTCCCGGCCTGGTTCTGGACCTCGACGCCACGCTGGTGACCTGCCACTCCGAGAAAGAGCAGGGCGCACCTATAAGGGCGGCTTCGGCTTCCACCCGCTGCTGTGTTTCCTCGCGAACACCGGCGAGGCCGTGTCGGGGCGGCTACGGCCCGGCAACTCCGGAGCCAACACTGCCGCCGATCACATCGCGGTGCTCGACCAGGCGCTCGCGCAGATCCCCGACGCTCACCGGCACGGCACCGACATCCTGGTCCGCGCCGACAGCGCCGGATCCGCGAAAGCCTTCCTCACCCACGTCCGCGACCTGCGGAAACGAGGAATTCGTGCCTTCTTCTCGGTCGGATACGCAATCACCGAGCCGGTCCGCCGAGCCATTCGGGCCATGCCCGACCGCCTCTGGCATCCCGCCCTGGACCAGGACGGGACACTGCGTGATGGCGCCGAGGTCGCCGAGCTGACCGGGATGGTCGACCTGGACGGCTATCCGACCGGCACCCGCATCATCGTGCGCCGGGAGCGGCCGCACCCCGGAGCCCAGCTGTCCCTGTTCGATCAGGACGAGGGCCTGCGGCATCAGGTGTTCCTCACCGACACCCCCTACTCCGGTGGTGGTTTCGCCCAGTTCCTCGAGGTCCGTCACCGCGGGCATGCCACGGTCGAGGACCACATCCGGTGCGGCAAGACCACCGGCTTCGGCCGCTTCCCCTCCCGCGGCTTCGGTGTCAACGCCGTTTGGCTCGAACTCAGCCTCGCGGCGATCGACCTGCTCGCCTGGACGCGCGTCCTGCTGCACTGCTGGACGGGGAACTGGCCACCGCCGAGCCGAAGAAGCTCCGCTACCGGCTGCTGCACGTCGCTGCCCGCCTCACCCGCGGCGGCCGACGCCTGCGCTTGCGGATATCGGCGACCTGGCCATGGAGAAACGAACTGGTCGCGGCTTTCCACCGCCTCGCCGCACTGCCCCGTCCAGCCGGCTGACCGGCAACCACCCCGCCGGCCCACGACCCGAAGGCCCCTGGAGAACCCGACCACCGCGCCGGGATTCCGCCATGCCCGAGCACCGAAATCGCGTCGGTCACCCGACAGCCGCCCCTCAGCAACGCCTCATCGCCCCAACCGAAATGCCGAGGTTAACGGCTGGCCCAAGGGCATACGGCTCATCGTCCGCAAGGAACGGCCCCATCCTGGCGCCCAGTTGAGGATCACGGACGCGGACGGCATGCGGATCACATGCTTCGCGACCAACACCACCGGCCGGCCGATCGCCGCCCTCGAGCTGCGTCACCGGCTCCGGGCACGGGCCGAGGACCGGATCCGGGCCGCCCGGGCCACCGGCCTGCGCAACCTGCCCCTGCACGACACCGCCCAGAACCGGGTCTGGATGGAGATCGTCCAGATCGCGCTCGACCTGCTGGCATGGATGCCCATGCTCGCCCTGACCGACCGGGCGAGGCTCTGGGAACCGCGTCGCTTGCGCTTTCGCCTGTTCTCCGCGGCCGGCCAGCTCATCACAACCGGTCGGCGCAGGATTCTCCGCCTCGCCCGGCACTGGCCCTGGACCGACGAGATCACCGCCGCCCTCGACGACTCGCGCTCCTGCCCGACCCCGGCTGACCAGCAACCCACCACCGTCCCCGCCAGCATCACCCGCCCCGGGCAGTGGAACCCGGCGCCCACCCGACGCGACAGCCGGGCCACCGGACTGCCCGGCATCAGCTCCGGACAACAAAAGGGTCCACCGACTCCGTCGGCGCACCCTCAAGAAAGATCGAGGTTAAGCTCAATACCAGTGACTTAGTGACCTAGCTTCGTCGGGCTTTGGTTGACGGGTTGATCGGGGCGGTGCGCCAGTGCGGGGCGATGGTCACGGCGTCTGCTGGGTCCCGGGTGGGCTGAGGCCAGGTGTAGTGCTCGTCGCGTTTGACGCCGAAGTTGGACATCTTGCGTTTGACCACGCGCGGGTTGGAGCGTCTGCGGCGGGTGGGTAACAGGCGCGCGGTGATCTCGCGGAGTCCGTCGGTGAGGGCGGCGGTCAGACGGTCAGGGGAAAGGGCCGCCTGCGCGGTGACCTGGCGTCGTGCGAGGCGGATGCTCCGGGTGAAGGAGAGCCTGTCGGGGTCGAGGCCGGCCTGCTCGGCGGCGTCGTGCATCAGGGTGCGGATGGCGTGGTGGACCAGCAGGTGTGCCCAGACCTCCTGCTCGACGCCTTCGGGTGAGCGGGAGCGCAGGACCTGGGCAGGTCCGCGTTGATGGGTCTTCAGCTCGTCCAGCGTGTTCTCGAACTCCCACCGCTGGTGGTACAGGGCGGCCAGCTCGGTGGCCGGGGCGGCATCGGGATCGAGGACCGTGGTGATCAGCCGGTAAGGGGCGTCCTGCCCGGGATCGTCCAGGGTGTACTCGATCACCCGCACCATTTCCGGGTCGGCACGCTTGCGGTGGTCTCTGGCCGCGACGATCTCTGACAAGTACGAGCCGTCGGGCAGCTCTTCGCGGACCGGCAGCACCTGGTGGCAACGGATGCGCCACAGCAGGTCCGCACCGCCGGCCGAGGCCGCCCGCCACAGCTCCAGGCCGGTGAAGCCGCGGTCGGCCAGCAGCAGATCGTCCTCGCCCAGGTGACCGAACAGCTCGCGGGCCAGCACGAGTTCGGACGTGGTGCATGGGCCGAGAGCCGCCGTGGTGATGGCGTGGGTGCCGCACTCGGCCAGCGCGACCACCCGCACCTGCGGATACGCACACCGCTGGGTGCGGTGGGTCTTCGGGCGCCCGAAGTGCGCCACGTTCTCCTGGCTGTCCGGAACGTCGAAGACTGTGCCGTCGATGGCCATCAGCCGCCACCGGCCGTAGAAGGCACCCGGTGTCGATTCCGTGGCCAACGGCCGGGCCACCGAGGCGAACAGGGCCTTCAGCGGTTCTGGACCGAGTCTCGCGCGCGCTCTCGAGATCGCCCCCGTGGTCGGTACCTGCCACGACCCCGACCAGCGCTTCGCCCAGGTCAGCCCATGCGTCAGCAGCCGAGCGACCTCTTCGTAGCCCTGGCCGGAGAACAAGCACATCGCCAGCACGAAGTAGACCACCACGCGCGGCGGCAGCAGCCGGTTACGCTGCCCGGACCTCCCGCACTGGGCCACCACCCGATCCACCAGCTCCGGCGGGAACGACCGCGTCAACAGCCCGACCGCGATGCGATCCGACAACCGCTCGTCCGTCTCCGGCTTCACCTGACCCGGCCGTGGCATCCCGGCACCTCCCCGCCACGCACCCTACCAGCCACCACCCTAAGTCACTGGTATTGAGGTTAAGCTCACGCTCGCCGCGTGATCAATCACCGCATGCTCATCTTGAGCGGGCGCTACTCATGCGGCGATTCGGTCTGCCAGTAAATATCATTCGATAGAGTAGTACGTGTCGACGGATTGCACCACCGCCACGTCCTTCGACGATAGCGGCGCTAGCTAATCTTCTGCAACTTGAAGATCAACTCACCCTCCGTTTCGCGTACAGATGCCTGACTCCCAAGCATTTTAATCAAACATTGAAGTTCACCAGCTCCAAAAAGGAGGAGTGTTGACTGGTGTGAATGCAGCTGCAGAGGTTGTCCTCGAGCAGCTTATGGCCGGATTCTTTGAAGCTGTTTCCTTTCGTGAAGGAAGTTATCCTTGCCGCGACAGACTAGTGAGAATCTTTGCAAGCGAAGGAAGGCTGATCAGGAACACTTCTGGCGTGCCAGAAGTGTCGACAGTTTCGGATTTTATCACTTCCCGGGAAACATCCATTATAACCGGCGAGTTGCTTTCGTTTAGTGAGTTCGAGGTTGCATCCAGCACCACAGTATTTGGGAATATGGCGCACCGGCTCAGTGTATATAGAAAGTCGGCTTTGACTCATTCGGGAAAAATTGAAAGTAAGGGGATTATATCTACTCAATTTTCACAAACCCGCTCTGGATGGAATATCATTTCGATGAGCTGGGACGACGAGCGGCCTGGGCTGAGTGTGCCTGAACTTTGACTACGGATTCCCGGGTGCCGGTGAGTTCGTCGTAGACCGACAGCGGCCGGCGGCCAACCTCGATCCGGGTGGCCGTGGCCCTGTTGAGCAGGGCCTGGAGCGGTCCGGTGCCCTGCCGTAGGTGGCGTCGCGCTGCGGGGGAGAAGGACGCTTCGGTGGTGGTCCGCCGGTTGTTCTCCTCGGGCAGGCCACTTCAGTGGCTCTCGTCGACGACGCGGACATCACGGCCGACAGCCCTTGCATGGACGGCCAGCAGGCTGTCATCGCCGACGGCTGCAGTGGCCGAGTGCAGGCTGATCTGCGACTTGGTGGCCCGGATCTCCACCAGCTGGCGGGGGCGGACCTTGCGTGCCGGGACCGAGTAGAGGTTGCCGTCGAAGGCGACGAGGCAGTCCTTGCCGACATGCCGCAGCTGCCGTTCGGTCACCAGATAAGGGGTGGGCTGCAGCGGCTTGAGGGCCGCGTGGTCGCGGACGGCCCGATGTCCGATGACCCCGTGGTGGGTTGCATGGGTGCGGGCGCGTCGCCGCGGCACCCAGGCCATGAACGCGTCGTCCATCCTCTCGGTGGAGGAGAAGGCCCGTCCGGCGAGCACGTGGTCGCGGACGATCAGGACCTGGCGCTCGACCCGGCCCTTGCCGGTGGGGCGGTAGGCGGCCACCAGCACGTCGATGTCGAAGTCGTAGTGGCCGGCGAAGGCGACCGCCTCCGCATGCAGCGAGACCGCTTCACCTGGCGCGACGTACGGGCGGACGACGGTCTCGGTCCGGTCGTAAACGATCGGCATCGGCACCCCGCCGTAGTGAGCGAACGCCCGCCGGTGACAGTCGAAGAAGGTCTGCAGATCCTGACTGGTGGTGAAGCAGCAGAACGGATCGCGGGAGTACGACAGGGTCATGTGGAACGAATAGACCTTCGGGATGCTCAGGTGGGCGAGAACCTTGCCCTCGTCGCCCCAGTCGACCTGGGCCTGGGCCCGGGGCACGACCTCGAAGCGGCGGTGCATGCCCGCCAACTCCCGCGGCGAGATGCCCAGTTCCTCGGCGACTCGTGGACGGGCTTCCTGCAGATAGAGAGCTTGACGCACTGGTAGTTGATGGTGGAGCCGTAGTTCTTCACCAGGCGCTCGTGCACTACCGCACCCTTGATGAGGATCTCCGCCTTCAGCATCGCGTCGATCAGCAGCGCGACCTCGTCCACCGCCTTCTTGCGTGGCCTGCCGTTCGACACCTCCTCGGCGGCGCGGCCGGGGCCTGCCCGGACAGATACATGCGGACCGGCTTCCGGTTCAGGCCCGTCTCCTTGGCGACCTCCGTCAGAGTCACCGCACCGGACTCGAACAGGGCACGGAAACGCCGCAGTTCCCACCAGCGTTGCGGGTCCAACATCATCGCCCTGCCCTCCGCCGCCCCTTACCAACCAGCAGCAGAGTGCCGAGCAACAGGACTCACCGCATCAACAAGCCGCCTTTTTCACTCGTACGTCACTGGCCGCGTTCAGGGCCCTGGCAAGATTTTCGTGAAGCGGGGCTGTGCCACCGTGCGCCGGTGACGCTCCGTCACGGGGAGTGGGACCTTCGGCGAGTGTGATGACCTCGTACGAATTGGGTCGCCGCACCTGGATGTGGTGCGGGTGGAACGGGTGTGGTCGTCGGGTGGCGTGGTCCGTATCGCTGCCCGTACCCGCGAGTTGATGGTGGCGTGTCCGGATTGCCGGTGCGAGTCGGCGCGGGTGCACAGCCGGTATTCACGCACGCTGGCCGATGTCGCCGGGGGCCGCCCGGTGCTGATCAGTTTGGCGGTGCGGCGGTTGTTTTGTGACAGTGCGGATTGCGGGCGGCGGACGTTTGCCGAGCAGGTGGAGGGGCTGACGGTGCGCTGTCAGCGTCGCAGTCCGCTGCTGCAGCATCTGGTCGAGATGGCCGGGGTGTTGCTCGCCGGCCGTGGCGGGGCCCGACTTCTGCGCATCTTGAGGACGCCGTTGTCGCGGACGAGTGTGCTGTTCCAGTTGATGCGCATGGGACTTGCGGCGGTCGCGGCACCGCGGGTGCTGGTTGTGGATGACTTTGCGTTGTACGCGGACGTCTACGGTACGTTGCTGGTGAATGCCGACACGCGGCTGCCGATCGAGTTGTGGGCCGGGCGCGATGCCGAGCAGTTGGCCTCCTGGCTGCGTGCGCATCCCGGCGTCGAGGTGGTGTGCCGGGACGGTTCGCTGGTCTACCGGCAGGGCATCGCCCAGGGAGCCCCGGACGCGGTGCAGGTCAGCGACCGTTTTCACCTGTGGCAGGGGCTGTCGAAGCGGGTTTCGGACATCGCCGCGGCCCACCGCGGCTGCCTGGCCGCCGCAGTACGTGAACCCGAACCGGCCCCACCGCCGTCGGACGAACCGTGCGAGGCGGGGCGATACTCCCGCCCTCCGTCACGCGAAGCGACTGTTCGAGACCGTCCAGGGGTACACCGGCACGGCCCGCAGTCTCAGTGCGATAGCCCGCGAGCTCGGCTTGAACCGCCGCACCGTGGCCAAGTACGCACGCGCTGCCTGTTGGCAGGAGTGCGTACGGCGCACTCCGCCCCGCCGGCCCACGAGCCTCGACCCGTATCTGGAGTATCTGAGGCAGCGGTGGGAGGAAGGCGAGCACACCGCGACCGTGCTGCACCAGGAGATTGCCGCCAAGGGCTACGGCCGCCACTACCAGCGGGTCAAGATGGCCATCGCGCCGCTACGCCGCGGTCTGCCGATCGACACACCGCGCGAGCGGCCACCATCACCCCGCCAGGTCGCCCGGTGGATCACCACCACACCGCCGAAGCGCGGCCTGCACCCCACCGAGGCACTCCGTCGGCTGCTTGAACACTGCCCGGAGCTCGACCAAACCCATCCG
This sequence comes from Streptomyces sp. NBC_00289, assembly GCF_041435115.1. Lineage (NCBI taxonomy): Bacteria > Bacillati > Actinomycetota > Actinomycetes > Kitasatosporales > Streptomycetaceae > Streptomyces > Streptomyces sp. NBC_00289. The sequence continues at coordinate 9,945,451 of NZ_CP108046.1, forward strand.
CGAAGACCAACTTGCGGTCGTACAGGGGATCACCACCCCCGTTCAGCTCCGGCGTCAACGAAGGCCGCATCACGGACCTGAAGCTCCAGTAACGGATTATGGCCAGCCGCCGGCATTCCGCTCCTGTGCCACCGCGTCGTCCTCATGGCCCACCTCCGACGCCACCGCCCGTGACGGAGCGTAACCGGCGCACGGTGGCACAGCCCCGCTTCACGAAAATCTTGCCAGGGCCGCGTTCAGACGTACGGCGACAACCCTGGGCTTTCCAGCGGCCTTCCGCGTGAATTTCGATGTGCGGCGGCAGGGAGCTGCCCAGCGCATCGATGTCGTCGCCCCCGGCGCTCACTATGAGCAGCATGGCTTGGGTGAACCTTTTGTGCGGGTCTGCTCTTGAGTTTCTGCGTGTTCCAGGCCGTGCGCTGTCCGGTCTGTGCCGCGCGGCAGCCCCTCTTGTTCAACGGCGGGGTTGTGCTGCTCCCGGCGGGCCTGTCTGGAGCGTCCGCTCGGTGTCTGCTGGGGCTGGTTGCTTGACTGTGATGGCGCAGGAGTGGGGGCGGGATTCCGGGGGGGTGTGGAATCCCGCCCCCATTCTTTCGGGGTGCGGCCGCGCGGAGGGACGTGCCGTGTGGCCGCACCGGCCGGCCCGGCTGTCAGGTGCGGGGCCGGAGTGTGGGGATCAGGCGGTGTTGAGCCGGGCCCAGTGGGTGGTGCCTCCGTGGGGGAGGGGACGGGTGCCATGGGCATGAGCGAGTGTGTCGACGATGGTGATGCCGCGGCCGTGCTCGTCGTGGGCGCACGAAGTGGTCCAGGCTCCCGGCTTGGCTGCGGGTCCGCCGTCGCTGACTCCCACCCATACCCTGCCGCCCGTGTGCTCGCGGTGCAGGTGCAGTGCGAGGGGCGGCTGGGCGTGTTCAATGGCGTTGGTCACCAGTTCGGAGACGATCAGTACCGCCGCGTCGGCCGGTTCGCCGTCTACCTTCCAGCCGGCCAGGATCTGATGGGCGGTGTGCCGGGCAGTGCTGACCGCTTCGGGGCGGTGCTGCAGTGCGTGGGTCACGTCGTCCACCGGCTTGCGCTGGCCCGGGATCCGCGGGGCGTGGGTGTCTTTGATGTCTGTTGCGGACCGCGGTTGGTCGGCGCTGCCGCCCGACGGACTAGTCCGGCCGGTCTGGCTGTCGCGGGTCGTGGTGGCGTACATGACGATCACTTCCGGGAGGATGGCTTCAGGACGGAAAACCGGTCCCGTTGCCGGGATCCGCTTCCCTCCACTGACAACACTCCGCCCCGGACCCGTCTGGAACCTGAGCAACCAGTACCCAAAACGGATATAACTGACTTCTGTGCGGCGCGGGGAGGACTGCGGATGCTGGCGATGCGAACCTCACATGGCGCCGGTAGCCATGGCGCATCTGCCGGCTAGTCCCATGCCCTGGGGCGGACCGCGGCCGCGGCCTGGCCCCCGCGGCCAGCTGCAGAAGTGACTGGTGCTCACTCCGCCGCACCCACACGGGCGGGGCGGATGCGACGGGGCTCACGTCAGTGCATGTACGGGTCGGCGTATGGTTCGAGGGATTGGCGCACTACCTCTTGGGCTGGCGTCATGCGGGGGCCGGGTGCGTAGTAGCGGGCGCGGGCTTTGCCGTGGGGGGTCAGCCAGCCCCGCCGCACGAGTTCGCGGATGTCGCGGATGGCCTGCTGGTCGGAGAGTTGTGCGTCCTGCTGGTAGACGGTGCGGCGCACTCGCGATCCCCAGAAGGCGGGGAGCAGGGCGTAGACGACGCGTTCGTCCAGGCCGTCGTGTTCAGCGGCCTCGGCAAGGTGGATCCAGGCGCGGGAGAGCAGGTCGGTGCGACGCTGGGCCTGCTGGGCCTGGCGGTGGTGGGCATCCAGGCAGAAGCGGATCCAGGGGTGGGTGTCGCGCTCGGGGCTCCAGCGTGGGCCACCTACCTGCTGCAGGACCTGGTAGTAGGCGTAGGTGTTCTGGCCGCGGCCGAGCCATTCCTCGATGGAGGAGAATTCCGGAGGCATCAGCGCTTCGCGGGCGAAGACCAGAGTGGACACGGCCCGGGACATGCGGCCGTTGCCGTCCTTCCACGGGTGAATGTTCACCAGGTTCAAATGGGCCATGGAGGCACGCACATGAACCGGTGCATCCAGATCGCCGTCGTTGAGCCAGTCCAGCAGTTCGCCTGTCAGGGCCGGTACCTGCTCGTGCGGCGGTGCGGTGTAGGCCGGGACCAGGGGGTCGTCGGGGCTGGTGACATACACCGGACCGTCACGCCACCGGCCGGGACGCTTGTCCAGGTGGTGGCCCTGCATCATGAACTGCAGGCCGTTGAGGAGGCCTGCGTCGTAGCGGAATTCCTCCCCGGCGCTGGCGAGGGCCTGGATATAGGTCATCGCCCGCTGATAGCCCTCCAGTTCCACGCGGGTGCGATCTGCCGTCTCGAGCGGTTCCTCGCCCGTCATCAGCGCTTCCACATCATCGACGGTGGCGGCATACCCCTCGATCGTGTTCGACCCGGCGATCGCCCGGGCGGTCAGGTTGCGCCGCAGCTGACCCGACCAGCGCGGCTGGGTGCGCAACTGATGGCGCAGCCGTATGCGCATGTTCTCGATCTCCTCAAGGACCCGGCGGTCATCAGCATCCAGTGAGGGTGTCTTGTACAGCATGACAGCATGACACCATGACATAATCATCATGTCAAGATGACGACGATGCCACGACGGCGCGGAGGGTCACTTCGCGGTGCACTGACCGGTCGCGGCTCAAGCACCTCCAAGACGCCGGTTCGGTTTCGGTGCATAGCCACGCAAGGCAGCGAGCCGGGCCGACAATGGCGGCGCCGACAGGAGCCCGAAAATCCGTTGCTGCCCGCCCCTCTGCGGCGCTGACCTTCTACTGGGCACCGCTCGCCCGACAAGTCCGGTTTGCGCGACCGGTCGACGAGCGTGGGCTTGTAGGGGGGTGCGCGGCGGTCGCCGGTGGGCTCCTTCATGCGGGCGTACCGCTTGACGGTGTTCAGGGCGACATCGAGGCGGCGGGCGCATTCGAGCAGGCCGACGCCCTGGCCGAGCAGATGGTGAACCCGCTGCCAGCGCTCGCGGGTGGTCTGCTCGCGTACGCCCTGGGGCCGGGCGGGGTTCACAGCGGTGGCCCAGCAGGCGGCGTGGGAGCGGACCTGGGACAGGACCCTGCCGCACAGGTTGGACCAGAGATGCCACCTGTCGCTGACTGCACCGCTTCAGGCGTTTGAGGGCGGCCTGCTCGTTGGGGAAGTGCCCGCAGGCCTGGGCCGGCGCCGGTAGCGGGCGTTGAGGGACTCGATGGCGTTGGTGGTGCAGACGACCTGGCGGATGGCGTCGGGCAGGCCGGGGAAGGGTACGACCTTGCTCCAGGTCCGCTGCCAGGTGCCGGCGATGGAGGGGTAGCGCTTGCCCCACGTGGCGTCGAAGTTGGCGAGCCGTTGCCGGGCCTCATCCTCGTTGACGGCGGTTACCGGTAGTTCGTTAAATCCGGCCGGTGGTGGGGATTGACGACGGGTTGGGTTGGTCGTAGGCCGGTGGTAGGAGTCAACTGCCTTGCTGGGGGCTGAAGATGACTGCTCGCCGTCCGTGTCCGCCCGCGCCGGGTCCGTTGGAGGAGTACGCGGCCCGGTTCGACGACCTCTTCTTCAGCCTGGCCCAGCGGCGGGGGTTTCGCGAATACCTGACCGGGCTGCTGGCACCGAGAGAGCGGAACAAGACGATCACCTGCCTGGCAGGGGCGGAACCGGTGGCAGGTGCAGGAATGCCAGGGGTGCAGCGGCTGCAGTTCTTCCTGTCCGAGTCGCCCTGGGAGGCCGAGCAGATCAACGACCGGCGGCTTGAGCTGCTGCACGAGGAGCCGGCGACCGCTCCGCACGACGGCGGGGTCATCGTGATCGACGATTCCGGAGACCGCAAGGACGGCACCGCGACCGCGCACGTGGGCCGGCAGTGGCTGGGCCGGCTGGGCAAGACGGACAACGGCGTCGTCACGGTGACCACGGTGTGGACCGACGGCCGCGTGTACTACCCGCTGCACGCGACTCCCTACACCCCCGCCCATCACTTCGCCCGCGGCCGGGCTGATCTGGCCTTCCGTACGAAACCGCAGCTGGCCGCCGCTCTCGCGGCCCGCGGGAAGGATGCGGGCTTCGGCTGCCGGGCAGTGGTCGCCGACTGCGCCTACTCCGTCAGCGACACCTGGTATCTCGCGCTGCGCGAGGCCGGCCTGGCCTACGTGGTCGCGTTCAAGCCGCACCGCGGCACCTGGGCTCCGGCCGACCAGCCGCACACCCCCATCGAGGCCGCGCACGCCCTGACCTGGAAGGGTGCCAGACGCCCTGGCGACTGGACGGCCGTGGAGCGTCACTTCCGCGACGGGCACACCGAGACCTGGTGGGCCGCCGATGCCCGCCTGGGCGGCTACGGTCCCGACTCGCCCTGCCGTCTGGTCGTGGCCACCACCGACCCAGCCCGGCTGCCGGAGAAGGCCACCTGGTACCTGGCCACCAACCTGCCCCACCCCGACGCACCCCACGCCGCCACCAGCCCGCATCCGCCGGCCGACCTCGCCGAGATCGTCCGCCTCTACGGCCTGCGGCCGTGGATCGAGCAGAGCTACAAACAGATCAAGGACGAACTCGGCTGGGCCGACTTCCAGGTCCGCTCCGATCGCGCCATCCGCCGCCACCAGACCCTGGTCAACTGCGCGTTCTCCTTCTGCTGGGACCAGTGGTTCAACCCACCCGGACCCCTGGATGACACCGCCCCGGACCCGTGCCCCGACGAGGGGCCAGAGAGGGGGACCAACCGAACCCCACCCACCCCAACTGCCCTGCTGGCCCAAGGCATTACGTTCGGTCCGCGCCTGGCTCACCCCCGCCACCACCCTGAACCGATGGTGGCGATCCTGGACGGACAGAGACCCACCCCCCGACCTCCAGGCCCTGATCGACGCGGTCACCACCGGACACGGCCTTGATCTCTACCTCCGGATTTAACGAACTACCGCTACTGCTGCATTCCTCATTGGATGTACACATATCGGCGTCGTAGTTGGCGGGTGGGCGGGGCTGGCCGGCCCCAGATCCAGGGGCGGGCTCGGGCGTTGAGTTGCCGGGTGGCCACGGCTGTGGCCTGGGTGATGTCGTCGGGGTTGGCGAAGGACCGTCCGGCCAGGGCGGTCTTGCGGAAGATCCGCCACCAGCCTTCCTGCAGGTTCAGCCAGCAGGCGCCGACCGGGATGAACGCGTGGTGGATGCGGGGGGGGCCTCTATGTCCTTCGTCAAGGCACCCCTGTCGGGTTTGGGGCGATTCGGTCTTGCTGTGGTCATGCGGCGAGCTCGACGACCGCGGGCGTGCGGGACTCGTAGAAGGTGCCGTCTCGGAGCATGGCGAACAGGACGCTGATGCGTTGGCGGGCGAGGCGGAGGAGGGCCTGGGTGTGGGTTTTACCGCGGGCGCGTTGCTTGTCGTAGTAGGCGCGGGAGGCGGGATCGGCGTTCATGCAGGCGAAGGCGGAGAGGAACATGGCGCGTTTGAGCTGCCGGTTTCCGCCTCTGGGTGCGTGTTCGCCGTGGATCGAGGTCCCGGACGACCTGGTCGCGGGGGCGAGTCCGGCGTAGGAGGCGAGGTGGGCGGCGGTGGGGAAGCTGGTGCCGTCGCCGACGGTGACCAGCAGGACGGCGGCGGTCCTGACGCCGACTCCCGGCATCGACGTCAGGACCGGGGAAAGAGGGTGAGCCTCCAGCAGGGCGTTGATCTGCGTCTCCAGGGCCCGGCGCTGTGCGTGGACAGCGGCGAGCGATGCGGCCAGGGAGGGAATCACGATGTCGAGGGTGCCGGTGCCGGGCACGATCACAGTCTGTTCATCGAGCGCGGCGAAGACATCGTCGATCAGCCGGGCGGCCATGCGCGGGGCCTTGGGCCGGATCAGTTCGACGAGTCTGCGGCGGCCGGCTTTGCGCAGGGCGGCCGGGGAGCCGTAGCGCTCCAGCAGCCAGGTGACGGCCTGGTGGTCGAGGCGAGGGCCCAGCACGCGTTCCAGGCTGGGGTGGAACTGGGTGAGCAGGCCGCGTATCCGGTTGGACGTGCGGGTGGCCTCGGCCGCGAGGTCCTGGTCGAAGCCGACGAGGACCGTGAGTTCGGCGGTGATCTCGTCGGTGAGTTCCAGCGAGCGCAGGGTGTGCGGCATGGTGCGGGCCGCGTCCGCGATCACGGCGGCGTCCTTGGCGTCGGTCTTGGCCTCGCCCGGATACAGGTCGGCGATCCGCCGCATTGCGAGTCCGGGCAGGTAGGCGACCTTGCAGCCCGCGTCGCGGGCGACCGTGAGCGGGAGGGCTCCGATGGATGCGGGCTGGTCCACGACTACCAGTACGGTGCCGAACTTCGCGGCCAGTTTGTCGAACACGGCCCGCAGTTTCGGCTCGCTGTTGGGCAGCTGCTTGTCGAAGACCTTCTTGCCGGCCGGAGTGAGCCCGTGGCCGTGGTGAGCGGTCTTGCCGACGTCCAGGCCGAGGAACACGCCCACGTCTTCGGTGTCGAACATCGCGCCCTTCCAGGGGAGTTGAACGTGCCGGCCTCGGCAGTGGTGTCGTACGCGCGCATCCACGTTATGCAGACCTGCCGCCCGCGAGCTGTCCGGCATTGCACCGGACCGGGCGGTGGCCGGACCTCTCATCAGCGTCTCCGACGGCACCTCCCGGGCCTGGTGACACCACCCCCCAGGTCATCCGTTCGACAGGGGGACACAGTCATGCCGGGCCCGGAGGCCAACGGCCCTCTTGCAGGACCGCGAAGAACATAACGGGGTCCTCCAGCCAGGTCCGGGTGGACAGGCTGTTGTGGGAGGACAGGTTGTCGGTGACGATCCAGATCTCACCGGCCGGATTGGCGTCCTCGACCAGTTGAAGGAATTGCTGGTAGAAGACGCTGTTGCGGGAGGATGCGGCCATGGTGATCTGCTGGCCGTCCCGGATGCGTAAAGCCCCGTAGACCCAGGTCTTTTCTGCCCCGCGGCTGTAGTCGAGCTCGGACTTGATCCGGTGCCCGTCGGGTGACCAGCCCGGTGCGGGCGGAAAAGTGCGGGGGATCACCGGCCCCAGTTCGCCGGCGCAGATCACCGTCGCGCCGTCGGGTGGCTGGGTGTAGAGGCCGATGATCCGCGTCCTTTTCCCGCGAAGTCCGGGTCCTTTGAACGGGTCCAGGATCGGGTACGGCGCCAGCGCACCCCCTCGGCAACCAGGATCCTGCGCACCTGGGAGCGGCCGACCTCGATACCCAGCTGCCGGGCCTGGGCGGCCAGGGAGTCCAGCGTCCACTCGGCCGGCCCGGCTTCGTCGGCCGCCCACAGTTCCCCGCCCGGCTCCCACCGCAGCCGGCCCGGCGGCACCTGTTTGACCAGAGCGATGATCCGGGATCGCTCGGCCTCGGTGATCCGCCGCTTGCGGCCCTGCCCGCCCAGATCATCCAGCCCCTCCAGCCCGGAGCGGTTGAAGCGGTGCAGCCAGCAGCGGACCGTTTTCTCGCTGCAGCCCAGCTCCACCGCGATCGCCGGCACCCGCAGCCCCGACCAGCTCAGCTCGATCATCCGGGCCCGCATCACCACATCCCGCGGCGCCTTCCGCGCCCGCGACAACCGACGGACAACTGCCCGTTCGTCCTCGTCACAGCCCGGCCGTGCCCATAACACCATGCCCAGCACCCGCCCCCGAGCACCCCCAACTACCCCGCCACCAAGACATATACCCAACCAAAGCGGAATCCAGCACTACTGATCTTTTCGTAAGTTCGGTGGGTGTGGTGGGTGGATGGTCAGGCCGGTATGGGCGAGGAATGACCATGGCAGTCGGGGGTTGGCGTTGATGCGGTGGATGCCTTGCTCGGTAGCGTCGGCGACATCGGCGAGGTGGTCGCCGGCGAGGTTGGCGAGTTCACGTTTCTTGAGCGAGGACCACAGCAGTTCCACCGGGTTCAGCTCGGGAGCGTAGGCGGGTAATCGTTCCAGCGTGAGCCAGTCCTGTTCGGCGACCCAGGCCCGCATCGCCCGGCTCCAGTGGGCGGACAGGCCGTCCCAGACCAGGACCACTCGCTCGCCGCGGTAGAACGCCTTTATCTGCTCCAGGACCTCGATGAGTCCGGCGGTGTCGTAGCTGCCGGGCTTGAGGTGGAAGCACAGGCGAGCCCCGCGATCGGGATCGGTGGAGTGGTAGCCCAAGGCCCCGGCCATCGACGCGCGCTTCCAGTTCAGGCGGTGCCGCAGGAGCGGAGTCCGCCCTCGGGGCGAGTAGGTGCGGCGGATCTGCGGGAGCAGGGAGACGCCTGATTCGTCGAGGAAGACGATCCAGGCACGTGTGTTCACGGCCCCTTTTTGATCCGCGGCCACTCGTGCGCGATCCAGCGGGCGATCTCCGAATCGTCCCGCTCGACCGCCCGCCGCTCGGGCCGTTGCAGGCTCCATCCGAGCCGGCCGGTCAGCAGCCGCCACACCGATGCCCTCGACAACACCACCCCCGTTTCCTGGGTGACGACCGCGCCGACTCGTTCCAGGGTCCACAGGTCGGCCTCGAAACCATGAGCCTGGGCACCTTGCTCCAACGCGGCCCGGACCATCTCGACTTGGGCGTCGTCCAGCTTGGGTGGGCGTCCGGTAGCTGCCCGTCGCCGCAGGGCCGAAGCACCGCCGTGCTCCCACACCCGCCGCCAACGCCGCACGCTTTCGGCACACACCCCCACCGCCCTCGCGATGTCCGCATTCGAAACGCTGTCCTCGAACAACTCGACTGCCCGAACACGACGCGCCTCCGCCAACTGAGGCCGCGACAAAGGAGGAAGGGAGGAGCCGGCAACCGAACGGGAAGGTTGATAAGCCACCCCGACAGCCTCCCACCCACACAGCCACCACACCCACCGAACTTACGAAAAGATCAGTAGGCGGCGCGCAGGCCGGGGTTGAGGATGGTGACCAGCTGGTCGAGCTCCCCGGTCAGGACCGTGTGTTCCTCGGTCAGGCTCTGGACCCGCTTGGCCAGCGTCCGCAGGGCCGTCAGGAGCGGGGCGTGCGCGGGGTCGCTGGCCGGCCGGAGCCGGGCAAGGGTGGTGACGCGCTTGTCACCGGACAATGCGCTGTACTTGGCGCGGATGGCGTCGGGGGGCGGTGATCAGGAGGTGCGTGATCTGGTTGAGTGTCGCGGTGCGGGCCTTGATCGCCGAGCGGGCGGCGGTCTGCAGAGCGCGTATCCCGACGATGGCCCCGTCCTTCGGAGCGCTGGTCGCGCGTCCGGAGACGACGGCGCGGGCCGCGGCGTAGGCGTCGATCGGGTCGGACTTGCCGATCCTGCGGCGTTCGGCCTTGTCGGGCCGGTTGACCTCGACGACGACCAGGCCGGCCTGCCGGGCGGCGTGTGTGAAGCCGGAGCCGTAGGAGGACGTGCCCTCCACGCCGACGGCGGCGACGGTGCCGTGGGCCTCCAGGAAGGCGATCGCGGCGGCGTATCCAGCAGCGTTGGTGGGGAATTGGGCGTCGGCGAGGTGCCCGCCCCGGTCGGTCACCACGGCGACGTGGATGGTGTCAGCGTGCGAGTCCACCCCGCCGACCACGAACTGGTCCTCGTGTCCGCCGCCTCTGTGCCTGTCATGCTGGAGCTGCCTTTCTTGCCGAAGGTAGCTCCGGCCGGAAAGAGCAGACAGGACAGTCAGGGGGCCTCTTGCCAGGCTCCTATGAGGTCATGCTCCGCCCGGCCGGAGCCCTGGGAACCGGGGCCCCGGCGGTCGGACAGATCAAAGCAAGGACAGCCCAGCAGGACGTCAGTCAGTGATTGGGCCACAACCACCGGGGACCCGGATATCACTATGACTGTCGGTGATGGTGGAGATGGTCTCCTACGTGGTCGTCATCCCGTACGTCTGGGTGAGGCGGGAGACGATCTCGCCGGAGGTCAGGCCCTTCGCGGTCAGCGAGAGCACCAGGTCGTCCAGCGCACCCGTGCGGCGGGCGTGCACGGGCAGCAGCCGGGGCCGGAAGTGCCCAGCCTGTCTCTGGGGACTTGCACCGTCATGGCGCCAACCTCCGTCATGACCTTCCTGGCCCGGTAGCCGTTGCGCATGTTGCCGCCCGAGCGGGACCCGCGCCCGCCGATCCGGCCGGCCCCGGCGGCGAGGTGCTCGTCCATCTCGACCTCCAGGGCGGCCTGCATCAGATGCCGGGCCAGTTCGGGCAGCAAGCCCGCCCTCGCCCATCAGCCGCGGCCCCTGGTCGCCCTGGACCTTCTCGGCCGCGAACGCGGCCAGCTCCTCCAGCAATTCGCTGGACAGACCGTTCTCAGACAGGGCTGGGCCGATTTCGGAACCTGGCTCAGCAAGTTTCGGGCGTAGTGAGTTCGGCAGCGTTGCCACGATGAGCCGGGCAGAACCGCACCGATGGCGGCCACCAGTCCGGTGTGTGCGTCGGAGCTGACGAGCTGGACGCCGGACAAGCCGCGGGCGATCAATGAGGATTTTCAGCAGTAGCTCTCAAGGGTGAGGACGGCTTTGGCTGCGGTGGTGAGCCAGGTGGGGCTGCAGCGGGCTTTGCGGAAGATCCGCCAGGTCTTCAATCGGGCCATGCCGCGCTCGACCGGGTAGCGCAGGCGGGCATGAGCCCTGTTCAGCGATAGCTGCCGGCGGTTGAGTTCTTTGCCGGGAGAACGTCGGATCGGGGTGGTGATGGTGCCGCCGGCACCGAGGTAGCCGAGGTCGGCCAGGACCGGGATACCGAGTCTGCGGCAGGTGTCGATGATCCGGTGGGTGCGGGCGGCGGTGAGGTCGTGGGTGCGACCGGGCAGCGCCTTCGAGATCCATACGATGGTGCCGTCCGGATCGGTGACGACCTGCAGGTTCACACCGTGACGCCGGTGCTTTCCCGAGTAGTCCCCGCGGCCGTCACCGACCCGGTCGCACTCCGCGAGGGTGCCGTCCACCAGCACGTATTCCGCCCGGGCCTTCACTTCACGCAGGGCCCGCGTCAGCCCCGGAGCCCGGCGCGCCAGCAGGCCCACCACGGAGCGGACATAGGCGTGCGCGGTCCCGACGCTGATGCGGAAACCAGCGGCGATCTGGGCCAGCGTGGTGTGCTGGCGCAAGTACACGAGCGCGACAACCGCACGCGCGGACGGACGGAGCTTGCACCGGCGGTCACCCTCACGAAGGACGATCAGCATCGTGACCGTCTCCACGAGGGCATGCGGGAGGTCGAGTGCGGCAGGATACGTAATCAACGGGGCTCCCCGGCAACCGAGATCAGATGTCAGATACCTCTCTCAACTGCCTGGGAGCCTCGTCCGTTGCCCTGCCAGCCATCCCCTTGCATCACTCGATCAGTGGCCACCCTGAAAACGCTCAATGAGCGCAGGAGGCGAGCCAGCCGGCACCGTCCTCGCTGGAGGCGACGTCGATGCCGAGGATCTCGCGGTGGCCGTCGGCGTTCACGCCGACCGCGATCAGCGCGTGGCCGTTGATGATGCGGCCGCCCTCGCGGACCTTCTGGGTCAGGGCGTCGATCCAGACGAATGCGTAAGGGCCTTGGTCCAGGGGTCGGTTGCGGAATAATGCGGCGACCTGTTCGTCCAGGTTTCTTGGCCATCGCACTGACCTGGGACTCGACAGTTGTGTGACGCCGAGGGGCTCGGCGAGTTTCTCGACCCGGCGCGTACGGACACCGAGCAGGTAGGCGGCGGCGACCACTGAGATCAGGGCCTGCTCAGCCCGCCGACGTCGCTCCAGCCGCCAGTGCGGGAAGTAGCTCCCGGACCTGAGCTTGGGGATGGCGAGTTCGACGGTGCCGGCGCGGGTGTCCCACTCGCGCGGGCGATATCCGTTGCGGTGGTTGACGCGTTCGTCGCTGACCTGCCCGTATTCGGCGTTGCAGAGGGCATCCGCCTGGGCGGACATGAGCGCGTCAGTGAACGTCTTGACCATCGCGCGCAGCAGATCGGGGCTCGCCGCGGCGAGAATTGTCCTCGGCGAGGGCGTGCAGGGGCACACTGTCAGGCGTGGTCATCGTGCTGATCTCCTTCGAGGCTGCGACACTTCGAAGATCAGCCGGTGGCCGTTCATCCATGCGGGCACCATCCCGATGCCGGAGCAAACCCCCGGATCAGGTCGAACCCGTACACCACTTCTCTGGACGCACCTTGGGCCGACGACGGCTGCGCCGGACCCGGCCCCGGGCTCGGTGGAAGCAGAGTCGCCGCCGCGCGGAAGAGGATCCGCGAGCTGGAAAGGCGATCGCCCCGTGACACCCCCCGCCGCGTCGCCCGGCTCCTGCTCACCCACCCCGAGTACCTGGGGACCAAGGACATCGACCTGCTCGGCCTCCTCGTCGCGGCGTGCCCGGAGATGACCGAACTCGCTGGACGCACCGGCGAGTTGGCCCCGTTCCTGACTCCGGCCCAGGCCAACGACGACAAGCTCACCCAGTGGATCGCCACAGTCCGCACCACTGGCCTGCCCCATCTGCACAGCTTCTGCAACGGCCTGGAACTCGACCGCGCTGCCGTGAACGCCGGCCTCACCCTGCCCCACCACAACGGCCGGACCGAGGGCGTCAATACCCGAACCAAGAAGATCATGCGGCAGATGCACGGCCGAGCAGGATTCGCCCTCCTCCGTCACCGCATCCTCCTGCAATGGGGAGAACGCACCGTCACCACCGACTACGGAACAGAGCCGTTGACTGGACAGGCCTGGCGTGGGTTGCCTTCTCCTGTGCCGGGCGAAGACAACCCACGTGCGATGCTTCTGGCGGGGGAGCCAGGCTCTATTGGCATCGCGTCCTTATTGGATCAGGAACGGGCAGCTGCTGAGTGAGCATGGGCTACTCCATGATCGATTCTGGTGGGCGAGGGTGCGCGGGCTGTGCCGCGACGTTCGTGGGTGGCGGAACTCATGGGTGGCAGGTGTAGGCGAGGAGTGGGCCACTGCCTTCGCATCCGGCAGCCTGGGGGAGTACCCCCGGCCCGGTGTCCGTCCACGGTCTGATCCAACAGAGGCGTGTTCCGGCAGCGGTTCCGGAAGTCGGCGTGTCGACCGTGGACGTCCTGTCGTCCGGTCGTAAGGAAGAATTGCCGTGACTGCTCGGTGTTGACCCGCACAAGTCCACTCACACCGCTACCGCCGTCGACCCTGTCTGCCGGGGGCTCGCTGAGGATCGAGGCGAGCCTGGCGGACTACCGGCGTCTCTTGACCTGGGGCCGCCGCTGGCCGCAGCGTAAGTGGGTGGTGCAGAACGCCAACGGGCTCGGCCGCCTGGCTCAGTGGCTTCTCGCCCGCGGGGAGAGCGTCGTGGACGAGTCCGTCGGCTCACCCGTGGCGGTGGCCGCAAGAATGACCGGTTCGACGCTGCCGCCGCAGCCACGGCCCACATCCACGAAGACGGGCGTGAGGTGAACGTGGACGACCACAGCCCTGGCCCTGCTCACGATGCGCCAACCTCGCCCAGGCCCGGGTCCGCACCGTCAACCAGCTGCACGCGGTGCTGCGTGACCTGCTGCCCGGTGGGGCTCCGCCTCAGCTGTCGGCGGACCAGGCCGCCACACTGTTGCGCACGGTCCGCCCCGCCGGCGCCGTCGAAAAGATCCGCAAAGACCTTGCCCGTGATCTGGTCACGGAGATCCGGGCGCTGGACAAGCGGATGGCGGAAAACGCCGTACGCATGGAGGAACTCGTCGAGTCCTCGGGCAGCACGCTGATGAGCACGCCCGACGGCCCTGGAAGACCTTCCCCAGGTCGAGTTGGCCACCGCCGAGTGGATCGACTGGATACTGTCACCGGCGCCTGCACGGTGAAGAGGCTACGGTCCCACCCGTCGAGTACGAGACCAACTACTACACGGACCTCACAAAACCCCAGTTCACAGCCACAATCTGAGAGGTCTACCGAACCGGGGCGGTTCAGAAGCCCCTGATAAGTTTGACGCACGACGGGATTCGCTTCAGTGCGTTATGCCCTGTGGTCGTGGTCGCTGCTTGCGGCGGCGATGCCTTGGCAGATGTCCAGGTCGGTGGGAGCGGCGCGGCGGTCGCGGAGAGCGTTCAGGCGGCGGACGAGGTGGTTGCAGGACGCCATGGCGGCCAAGCCGATGAGGATGGCGAGGCCCATGCCTATGACGACACTCAAACCCCCTATCGCGGCAATCACAAAGGTCTGCGGCGGGGTCATGACTTGTGAGTTCATTGTTTCATTCCGGGGCGGCTGGACGTTGACGATGGTGATGCTCCATGCGTGATGATTCGCGCGAGCGCCTGACTGAGTCCTTTCGGCCTGCATCCGGAAGAGTGTCACTTGACTGCTGATCAGGCTAGGGATGCTCACAGGGAAACGCGATGGTATTCAGTGCGGGGCGCGGTTTCTGCGGGTCAGTCGTGCTGTGCGCCTGTGGGCAGGGTGCGCAGCTGCATGGTGCCGGCGGAGGTGGTGCCGAAGGCGTAGTCCATCAGCTTGGCGGCGTCCTGGAATCGGTCTTGGTCATTGAGGAGTACTCCGACGACAGTTTTGCCGTTGCGGAGTGCGGAGAAGACGAGGCAGGGGCCGGCCGGCGTGTTGGTGCCGGTCTTGACACCGGTCGCGCCGCTGTAGGAACCCAGTAGCTTATTAGTGTTGTACCAGGTATAGGTGCGGGTGCCGTTCGTGCTCGTTGTCGCGTACTGGACGGTCTTCGTCTTCTTTACGATGCCCATAAACGTCGTGTTCTTCATAGCACTACGGGTGAGCTTGGCGAGGTCGAGCGGTGTCGTGTAGTTCGTGTTCTGCGTCGAGTTGCCGTCGAAGGAGTCGAAGTGAGTGTTCGTCAGGCCCATGACCTCGGCCTTGCTGTTCATCTTGCCGATAAACGATTGGGTGCGTGCCGAGAGGGTCGTGCCCGTGCCGAAGGTGTCCGCGAGGGCCATCGCGGCGTCACAACCTGAGGGCAGCATCATCGCGTGCAGCAGCTGGCGGACGGTGACCTTGTCGCCGGTCTTCAGGTCCGCCGTGCTTGCTCCCTGGGTGGTCACATAATCCCGGTAGGCCTGCTTGATGGTCACCTTACGGCCGAGGTTCAGCTCTGGTGTGCCCAGCACCACACGCGCCGTCATGATCTTGGTAGTGCTGGCCATGGGCCGCCTGGTGCCGGCGTCCTTGCTGTAGAGCGTGGAGCCGGTGACGCTGTCGAGCATCAACGCCGCCTTGGCGCTGACCGAGGGGGCGGGCACAGGCAGGGCAGGCGCAGCCAGGGCAGGCGCAGCCACGGCGGCGCTCGCCAGCAGCGCACCAGTGGTAGCTGTGACGGCCACGGCTCGCCGGAAACGAACCTCGTGCAGACAAGTGGACAACGTGAAATCTCCCAACACGGCGCATCGACTGTGCCGCTGGCTCAGCACGACAGGAGGACCCGGCGACTGGGAGCGGGCCCGCTGGTCACCTTGCCAGACGGTTTCACGAGGAAAGACGGAAGATCAACGCCGTCGGCCTGGGTAGTCACCACTCAACTGCTGCAGAGCCAGGCATAGGTTCGGCGAGGCGGCGAGTCATCCCTGGCGTTCTCTCCACGTGCAAAGGCAACTCGAGCCGACCGACGTCGGTCCAGTCATGGCCACCGCGGCCAGGACGCCCGCAACCTGCCTCCCGGCTTGCCACGACAGACGTGGGGAAAACGCCGGTTTTGCGGCGCAGAAGCCTACAGTCGTCGGATCACGAACCGGGCCCGCGTCGAGCTTCCGCCCTGGGACCGCGCAGAACGACGGGTACTGGGGGAGCGCCCGTCGCAGCCTAAGCGGCCGAGGAAGATTCGCCTGCTGCTCCGTCGGCACCTCACTTGACATGCTGACCGGCGTCGCGGGCCGCTGACGGCCGTCGAGGATTGCTTTATGCGACACGAGGCTGCTTGAGCTGAGTGGACTCACCGGCGGGGTAGTGCTTCATGACTATGGACGTCAGTTCTCAGGTCCTCAGGATCCACGTCTCGTGTGGTCAAGATCAGGGGTGAAGGCCCAACGCCGGGTAGGTACTGACTTCGACTTGTTAGGGTGATCTTCTTCGACGTCTCTGATGGGCCTGGAGTGTTGAGCAGAACATCAAGCCGCCGGAAGTCGCACGACGCCTGAGGGTGAGCCCGAAGTCGGCTTACCAGTGGCAGCAGATGTGGCGGGACGGTGGCGTGCAGGCCTTGGTCTCTCGTGGCTCGAGTGGATCGCGATGCCGCCTGTCCCCGCGCTGTCTGGAAAAGCTGGCTGCGTACATCGATGAGGGGCCTGCCGCGCATGGCTGGGTGGAGGACCAGGTGTGGACTGCTGCCCGGGTGGCCACGCTGATCGGCAGGAAGTTCCACGTCTCCTACAGCGTCTCGGGTGCCACGAGGCTGATGCACCGGCTCGGCTTCAGTCCTCAGGTACCCGCGCGGCGGGTGGTCGAGCACGATGAGCAGGCCGTGACCGTGTGGAAGGAGGCGACCTGGGCCGAGGTAAAAGAGCTCGGGCGGCGTGCGGGGGCTACGACCTCTTCTCGGCGGCCGCCGGCGTCCAGCGCACAGGCTGGCAGCGTCGGCGACTGGCCTCGTTGATCAGCGATGCAGTGAGCAGCGAGTACTCACGCCCGTGGGGGCGGCCGCTCGTTTTATGGAGTCATGAATCTGCGAAGCAACGTTCAGCGCGTCGTTGCAGGGGGCTGCGCTGCCGTGGCGGTCATCCTGTGCACTGCCGGGTGTCAGACGACACCTACCTCCTCACATTCTGCGCCCGACCGTCCGCGCAGTGTGCAGCAGAAGACGGCGTCTGCAGTTGGCGGTGAGAGGGGATCCGTGGATCCGTGCACTCTTGTTTCGGCCTCGGACCTTTCCGGCATCCTGAACACTCCTGTTATCAAGCAGGCAGGCCCTCTCGAGGAGTTCAGGGGAAGGTCGTGCAAGTACACCTTTGCAGATGGGAGCGCGGTGGGGGAGGGCGGCATGGCCATCACAACGTGGCATGGGCAGTCATTTTTTTCTCCGGAAACGCTAGGCCTAGCAAAGGTCGCGGGCGTCGGAGATGAAGCGGCCTCAGGGAACGGTGTCACGATGGTCCGCGATGGAGAGGAAGTGCTCCAAGTGCAGATACTGTCACCATCGAAAAGCCAAGCCAGCCTCCAAGTGGCCCGAGCTGCCATCGCCGGCCTGGTGGAGGGATCGTAAGGTCTCGGAGCTTTGAACCTTGAAGTGTTGTGACGGTCCGCCGACGGAGTCGGTGGACCGTTTTCGCGTTGCAGGCTGAGGCTGGGCAGGGCCGCGGCCCCGAGTGTCGTCTCGGGTTGGCGCTGGGGTCCACTGTTCCAGGTGTTGAGGTGCTGTCGTGGGGACGGGGAAATCTGCCGAACTGGGCTTGATCCGCTTTGACGGACATCCGAGATCAGGGGTTCAGCCCCGGGAGGATGTCCATCATGGAGAGCATGGGGAAGAAGAAGCCTCGCCCTCGTCGCTCGTTCACGCCGGAGTTCAAGGCGGAGATCGTCGAGCTGTGTCGACGCGGTGACCGCTCGGTCGGTCAGATCGCCAAGGACTTCGATCTGACCGAGACCGCGGTGCGTG
Organism: Streptomyces sp. NBC_00289; assembly: GCF_041435115.1. Classification (NCBI taxonomy): domain Bacteria; kingdom Bacillati; phylum Actinomycetota; class Actinomycetes; order Kitasatosporales; family Streptomycetaceae; genus Streptomyces; species Streptomyces sp. NBC_00289. Next base: position 9,963,047 of record NZ_CP108046.1, read on the forward strand.
ACTGGGTGAAGCAGGCCGAGGTCGATGCGGGCGAGCGGGACGGCCTGACCAGCAGCGAACGTGAGGAACTGGCCGCACTGCGGCGGGAGAACCGCCGTCTGCGTGAGGACGTCGACATCCTCAAGCGGGCCACGGCTTTCTTCGCGAAGGAGACCCGGTGACGGTGCACCCGTTCATCGAGGCGGAGAAGCGTGCAGGTCACAGCGTCAAACGAGCGTGTGAGCTGCTGAAGGTCTCCAGGACCGCCTTCTATGCCCGCCGCGCTGCCAAGCCTGGTCCCCGCGCGGTCCGTGACGCCGAGCTGGCGGAACAGATCGCCGACGTCCATACGAGATCGCGGGGAACCTACGGCGCCCCGCGCGTCCATGCCGTGCTCAAGCGGGCAGGCGCCGGATGTGGCCGCCGACGTGTCGCGCGGCTGATGCGGGCTGCCGGCCTGCAGGGCCGACACCGCAGACGACGGCACCTGACGACGATCCCCGATCCACGAGTTGCCCTGCGGCCCGATCTCGTCGTCCGGGACTTCCAGCCCGACCCCGCCGGCCTGGATGCCCGCTGGTGCGGCGACATCACCTACATCGCCACGGAGGAGGGCTGGCTCTATCTGGCCACCGTCATCGACATCGCCTCCCGTCGCGTGGTCGGCTGGGCGACAGCCGACCACCTGCGGACCGATCTGGTCGCCGATGCCCTCACGGCCGCCTGCCGCAAGCGCCGTCCCACCCGGCCGGTGATCTTTCACTCGGATCGTGGCTGTCAGTACACGAGCCAGCAATTCGCCGCGCTGGCAGACCAGTTGGGGGTGCGTCTGTCGGTCGGCCGCACCGGACAATGCTGGGACAACGCACTCGCCGAGTCGTTCTTCGCCACCGTCAAAGGGAGCTGCTCGACGCCGTCTCCTGGCCCAGCCGGGCCGCCGCCCGCACCGCGATCTTTGATTTCATCGAGGGCTGGTACAACTTGCACCGTCTGCACAGCAGCCTCGGCTATCGCAGTCCCGCCGAATACGAGACCGCACTCGCAGCCTGACCACCACACCGATGGTGTCCGTCAAAGCGGAACAAGCTCAGAACGATCAGTGAGCTTGTTCAGCTTGGCACCGATCGGGTGACGGCCGTCTCCGCGAAGTTGCCGATCACTGCAGGCCGTGCCGCGGTCAACCTTCGGCACCCATTCACCTTGGGGAGTGGCCGCTGAAGAGGCTCAGTCGCATGCCTTCGGGCCAGCCATTAGGACGTCGCCGGTGATTTCGGCGCGTCCAGGCGCCGTTTCGCGGATTTCGCCGTCCGCCTCGATGGCTGGTGTCCAGGCGGATGCCGAAACCTTCAGCATGCGCTCGTGGATCGCATCTGTGATCACCATGCCGACCGAGTAGGACAGGGTGGATTCAACTGGTTGTCGCAACACCCTGATCTCGGAGGTGTGCGACGTGGCCACGGCGGACTGGAGTTTGAAGACCAGCGATGTTCCGGAGGGGCGGCGTCGGCAGTGGCGCGCTGACCGTGCGTTGCGGCCGGCGATGCGTTCGCCGGGGCGGCCTGATCCTTCTCGGGTCGTGCAGCGCCAGTTCTGGCGACTGATCGCCACGGGGGTCACGACGGTGGAGGCGTCGTTGGTGGTCGGCGTGTCGTGGCCGGTGGGTGCGAGGTGGTTTCGTCACGCTGGCGGCATGCCTCCGATCTCGTTGGCCGAGCCCTCGGGCCGGTACCTCACGTTCGAAGAGCGCGAGGAGATCGCGATCCTCATGGCGATGAGCAAGGGCGTGCGCGAGATCGCCCGCGCCCTGGGGCGAGACCCCGGGACAATCTCTCGCGAACTGCGCCGCAACGCCGCCACGCGCGGCGGCAAGCAGGAATACCGCGCGACGGTCGCCCAGTGGAAGGCTCAGCAGGCGGCCAAGCGCCCGAAGAACGCGAAACTCCTGGGTAACGACCGGTTGCGTGAGTACGTAGAGGACCGGCTCGCCGGCAGCATCCGTCGCCCCGACAAGATGACCGTCACCGGGCCCAAGACGCCCGCATGGAAAGGGCTGAACAAGCCGCACCGTCAGGACAGACGTTGGGCGACGGCATGGAGTCCGGAGCAGATTTCGCACCGACTCCGTGTCGACTTCCCCGATGATGAGTCCATGCGCATCAGCCACGAAGCGATCTACCAGGCGCTGTTCATCGAAGGCCGTGGCGCGCTCAAGCGGGAACTGGTGACGTGCCTGCGCACCGGCCGGGCGCTGCGGGCTCCCCGTGCACGGTCGCAGAACAAGCCGCAGGGGCATGTCACCGCGGACGTCGTCCTCAGCGAACGCCCCGCCGAGGCCACGGACCGCGCGGTCCCCGGACACTGGGAAGGCGATTTGATTATCGGGACGGGCCGCTCCGCGATCGGCACGCTTGTCGAGCGCAGCAGCCGCTCCACGCTCCTGGTGCACCTGCCCCGTCTGGAGGGCTGGGGCGAGAATCCGCCCACCGTCCGCCGACCAGCGGCGATGACGCTTATAGACCGTCTCCCAGGGCTCGAAGCGCTCCGGCAAATCCCGCCATTGCACTCCCGTGCGCACGCGATACAGCACCCCGTTGATCACCCGGCGGTGATCGCTCCACCGGCCCCCACGCGCACCACCGTCGGCGTGCGCTGGAAGACTTCTGATGGTCGTCTTGGACACGTCCGCGCCGTAGACCTCGGCCAGGTGGGCGGAAATCCCCCCGTGAGGCCCTTGGCGGACAGCGAGAGCACCATCTCGTCCACGCCGGTCAGCCGGCGCTGCCGCTTCTTGACGATGGCCTGCTCGAAGGAGCTCTCCCGGTCGCGGGGCGCGTCGATCTCGACCGGCCCGATGTCCGTCAGGACCGCCTTGGAGCGGGCGCCGTTGCGGGAGTTGCCGCCGTCCTTGCCCGCAGGATCGTGCTTGCCATAGCCGAGATGGTCGGTGATCTAGCCCTCCAGGGCGGACTCCAGAACCTTCTTGCTCTAGTAGACTGTCGCGACTAAGTGTCTTCCTGGTTGGTGGAGTTGGCCGAGCGAGCGTCACTTGTCGCTTCCGTTCGGCCGGGCAGGGGTGCCGTGTCCTCGCAGAAGAAGTATCCGGTCGCGTTGTGTGCCGAAGATCGTCGGGCTTTGGAGCGCGTGACGACGACGGGGGTCCGCAGCGCGTCGATGATCAGGCGGGCGCGGGTGCTGCTCGCGTTGGACACCTCGGCCGGCGCGGTCGCTCCGCGGGTGGTGATCGCGGACCGGGTCGGGGTCTCGTGCGATACGGTCCGCCTGATCTCGAAGCGGTACGCGGAGACCGGTGGTGATGTGTGGGCCACGGTCGGCCGGAAGGCACGCGCACTCCCGCCGGTACCCTCCGCAGTGACCGGCGAGGTCGAGGCGCGGTTGATCGCACTGGCCTGCTCGACGCCGCCCAAGGGACACGCCAGGTGGTCGCTGCGCCTGCTGGAGAAGCACGTCGCGCTGGTCGAGGACATCCCGGACCTGGACCACTCCACGATCGGCCGGGTGTTAAAAAACGGAATTGCGTCCTCATGTGAAGAAGTGCTGGACCATCCCGCCGGCTGCGAATGCGGCTTTCGCCGCGGCGATGGAGGACGTCCTGGCGGTCTACCGCCGACCCTTCGATCCGGCGCGCCCGGTGGTGTGCATGGATGAGAAGCCGTACCAGCCGCTCGGTCACGTCCGCGATCCGCTTCCCGCACGGCCGGGCCGTGACCGGCGCGAGGACAACGAGTACGTCCGCTCGGGGACCTGCTCGATCTTCTGCTGGGTCGAGCCGCTGCGCGGATGGCGGCGCGTGGACGCGCAGTCCCGCCGGACCAGGGTCGACTGGGCGCACCAGGTCGAGCACCTGCTGACCGTGGACTACCCCGACGCCGCCACGGTCGTGCTGGTCATGGACAACCTCAACACCCACACCACAGCCTCGCTCTATGAGGCGTTCGACCCGGCGAGGGCCTTCGCGCTCGCCCAGCGCCTGGAGATCCACCACACACCCAAACACGGTTCCTGGCTCAACATCGCCGAGATCGAGTTGTCCGCACTCACCCGCCAGTGCCTGGACCGCCGCATCCACGACCTCGCCGTGCTCAACACCGAACTCGCCGCCTGGCAGCAGTACACCAACAGCAACCAGCGCCAAGTCGACTGGCACTTCACCACCGACGACGCACGCGTGAAACTGCGCCACCTCTACCCAACAACACAGAGAAATTAAGGCGCGACAGTCTACTAGCTGCTGCAGCAGCCCGCCCTCGCCAGTCGGCTGCAGCCCCTTGCTGCGGGCCTGCTCGACGAGCTGGTCGATCTGCTCGACCGTCGCGGCTTCCACGAAGAATCCGCCTGGTCATCGGCGTCCACGAACTCGGTCATGGTGTCACTCACTTGATGCCTCTTCCATGATCAATTACACGGTGAGCGCACAGACCCCCTGCCCCGCGGCTGTGTGCGACGGTCTGGGACCGAGTCCACCGTGATGTGATCCGTTGTGACGGGGCCCACCCTGGGCCGGGCTTTTGTCCCCGTATCCCTCTGCGTGTCAGCAACGTTCGCGCACAGAGCATGTGGGCGGCTTCAGTGGCCATGTCGGAGGTGGGATTGAGGTGGTGCTTGGCCCGTACCCCCACCGTACGGGCCAAGCGTGAGGTGAGGTGGTGTCTGTGAGGTTTCCTAGTTCACAGGGCAGTCAGCTGGTCTGTGTATCGGACTGCCTCAAGCGGGGCCCGTTCGAACCTTGAGGGTGGTGCTCATCTGCAGGCGTGCGCCTGAAATGATCGGACGTGGGCGCGGGAGGCGTTTGGCGCGGTGCTGGCCGGTCTTACGGCTGGGGGCGGCGGGTGGCGCGGCTGTTGTGGGGCTCAGAAGGCGAACACGGTGTTGCCGCTGGTTGCGGCCTCCTTTTCGCATGGGTTGGCGAATGTGTGTTGCCAGGAGATGCGCTGTCCCTGCCACACACCGTCGACGCCGATTGTCACGGGTGCGTAGATCTTCGTGCAGGGTTGGCCGCCTGCTGGAGAGATGAGAGTGCTGAGGTGGCCGGCCGTCTGCCGCAGCTCTCTGCATGCCGGGGCGGGTGAGGGATGTGTTCCGGTAGGGCGAGGCGTACAGCTGAGAGTTACTGCTCGCTGGATGGCGGTCTCGAAACCCTCACCGCGTGCGGTCGTCAGGACGAGCGCCGAAGGGGCGTAGAGGCTGCCAGGCCCGGCGTGAGCAGACGGGGCAGTAGCCGTGAGTCCGGCTGCAGCGAGCACAGCTGTTGCAAGAGCCGTGAGTTTGCGCATGGACGGTTTGCTCCTTCGTTAAGGAGTGTCAGGACGGAGTGGAGTCTGTTCTGGGCAGGTCCACTCCGCTACCCGGACGGACCCGTTCTGGACGGGCGAAGCGCAGGTGGAGTCGATGGAGCTGGGAAGGCATGTGTGCAGGTCGCGGAGGACTTGAAAAAATCACGAAGGAATGTATTCACACGCTAGGGGAGCGACTTGTTCTAGTCTTCGCCTTGGTAAGCCCTTGCCTGGCAGCGCAAAGTTGGCCAGAAGCCCATGACGGGCAGGAGCGGCGGCGATACTTCGGCTGATCGCCGCTGCGGCGAAGGCGCGCGTTCGTCAGGGATCTTCGCCGTCCGGCAGTCACCGGATTGGAGGTTTCTGGCTCCGGCAGGCACCCGGATCAACTGCCCTCAGCTTCAACAACCCTGCTGTGACAGGGCGTTGGTGCAGTAGGGGTCGGACCGGGGCGCGGTACTGGCCTTGGGACCAGCCCGTTTCCCCGGCCCGCCCTCCGCACCGGACATGCGACTCTCACCGCATCCGGCGCTCCACGGACTCCCTTGGGACCGCGCGGTTCACACCGTCGCGGCCCTCGCCCACGGTGTCGGGACTGTATCCACGCCAGCGATAGCGGGTCACCTTCACCCGCTGCGGGACGAACAGCATGATCCCGTCCTCTGCGGGCCGCCAACCGGGCTCGCCGGTCAAGTAGCGGCGCCGCAGAGTCCTCCAGTCGATCCCGGGATGCTGCTTCCTCAGCCACAACGTCACTCGACGCCAGCAGAAGTCGTCGAGATAGTGGAACGTGGCTGTGGACGACCCGAACCGGAAGTAGTAACACCATCCCCGCACCGCCGAGTTGAGCTGGCGGAGCAGGTCGGCGAGAGTGCGTTGACCTCTCTTGTTCGTCATCGCCCGCACCTTGCCCGTGATGGAGGCCAGCGCCTTCTTCGACGGATAGGTGTAGACGTAGTGCTCGCTGGTGCCCTTCTTGCGCCTCCGCTGGATGTGAAAGCCGAGAAAGTCCAGCCCCTCGTCGATATGGCAGACCCAGGTCTTGGCCACGGACAGGCGGAGCCCCAGAGGGGCGAGCACGGCCGTGACCTCCTCCCACAGCGCGTCCGCGTGAGCTCGGGCGCCGCACACCATGATCAGAAAATCGTCCGCGTAGCGGACGATCCGGTATGTCGCCCCTCCGCGTCGACGGTGTGCTGTCCGCCTGCCGCCGTTGCCGTGAGCGTCCCACTTGGCACAGAAGTGTTCATCCAGCGCCGAGAGGGCGATGTTCGCCAACAGCGGTGAGGCGATCCCGCCTTGGGGTGTGCCGGTGTTCGTGTCCCTGGTCTCGCCATCGGCGGACATGATGCCCGCCTTCAGGAACGCCTTGACCAGGGCGAGAACCCGCTTGTCTCCGACTCGTCGGCGCATCCGCTCCAGGAGAGCGGAGTGTGCGATGTTGTCGAAGCACGCTTCGATGTCCGCATCCAGCACCCAGTGGTAGCCCTTGGTGCCGAAGTGGTGCACCTCAGCGATCGCGTCATGGGCTCGTCGTTCGGGGCGAAAGCCGTAGCTGACCGGCTTGAAGGACGCCTCGAAGATCGGCTCCAGGACCAGCACGAGCGCGGCTTGCACGAGCCTGTCCATCGCGGTGGGAATCCCCAGCCTCCTGAGCTTTCCCCCGCTGCCCGGCTTGGGGATCATGCGCTCCCGCACCGGCAGAGGGGTGAACGTGCGGGCCTTCAACTGCTCCCGCGTGTTCTTCAGGAAGGCCACGATGTCGGCGTCGGCGGCGATGAAGGCCGGGATGACCCGGTCCACGCCGGCGGTGCGCGCGCCCTTATTGCCCCTCACCCTCTCCCACGCGACGGTGAGGAAATCGATGTTCGGGAGGGCAGGCGGCAGCATCCGGGCCGCGTGCGGACCGGATGACGGTGAGACGGGCCGGTCAGGCTGATGCCGGGGTGAATGACGACTTGGTGGCCGAGGGCCTGGAGCTGGCGGACAAGATCGCGGGTCTTGCGGGCGGTGTCGAGGTGGCGGCGGTGCCAGTCGGCGCCGAGCTCCTGGTAGGAGGCGTCTGGGTCGTTGATCAGGTGCCAGGCGATGACGAGTATCGAGCGGGCGACGGCGACCAGGGCTTTGGCGTGTCCGCGGCGTTTGACGATGCGGCGGTAGCGGGCGCCGAGGAAGATGCCGGTGCGGGCGGCGGCATTGGCGGCCTCGCCGGGGGCGCCCTTGAGCCAGGGGTTGCCCTGCCCGGCCGGACCCGTGCTGTTCTTCGCGCCGGACTGGATGGTGCGGGGACACAACTTCGCCCAGGAGACGAGGTGCTCGGGCGTGGGGAACTGGCTCATGTCCGCGCTGGTCTCGGCGAGGATGATCTGTGCGGTGGCCGGTCCGGTCCCGGGGACGGCGTCCAGCTTCTCGGCCAGAACCCGTGCACTGACTGTCGTGGCGGGCTCGCTCCCGGTGCCCGAGCGGTCTGGCGGGGTGGTGATCTCCTCCAGCGTCCGGGCGATCAGCCGGTTGAGTTCGCCTAACTGTGCGGTGAGGTGGCCGACGGTGCCCGGCAGCAGCCTCAGGAGCCGGGCGTGGTGGTCTTCGAACTGCCCGGTCAGGGCCTCGATGAGGGCCGGCTTCTTCTTGGCCAAGTTGCCTTTGGCGAGGTCGGTCAGGGTGCGCGGATTGCGTTCTCCGGCGACCAGGGCATCGAGCATGGCTCGCCCGGACATGCCGAACAGGTCCGAGACGACGTCGGACAGTTTGATCTGCGCGTCCTGCAGGGCCTTGTCCACGCGGTGCTTGTGCCGGGTGCGTTCCTGGACGAACACGGTGCGGGTGCGGGTGAAATCCTGCAGCTGCCTCACCGACTTCGCGGGACGAACGAGGCCCGGTTCATGCCGTGTTCGGCAAGCCTGGCCAGCCAGACCGCGTCCAGCTTGTCGGTCTTCGGGCGCCCGGGGACGTTCTTCACGTCCCGCGCGTTGACCAGCCAGCAGTCCAGGCCGCGAGCCTCCAGCAGGTAGAAGAACGGGCGCCAGTACGATCCCGTCGCTTCGATGACCACCCGCTCGACGCCCTGGCAGACCAGCCGGTCACCGAGTTCGAGGATCGTGTTCGTAGTCGAGGCGACGGTCCAGACCTTCTGAACGCGACGGCCCTCGATGGTGTCGTGCGGGACGCGCAGGCAGATCATCCCGGACGCCTTCGCGATGTCGATCGCCGCGACCCTGGCGACGGTGCCGTCGTCGTGGTCTTTTTCTCAACTCCTCCATGACGCACCCCCTTGTTGTGCTGGTGCAGGCAGGGGCTGCCCGGGAAGCCAAAGGGGTAACGGAGAAGCTGATCGGCGTGCTCAAGGCGACAGCGTGCGGCCCCCTCGGACGGCTCCCTCACAGACTCCTACGCGGGCTCAGGGCCCAAACATCAAGCGGCGTCGGCGGACAGCCCCTGCACCGATTTTCACGCCTGCGGGGCGTCACCGCAGGTGAACGGTCGACTCTTAGAGGTCGCCCCGGGTGTGCACTCGTACAGGGCCACGGCATCGGCCGTGAACTCGTCCCAGTAGTACCTTCATCGCCATCGTCGGTCTTCTCGCTTCCTACGGATCAACCAGATCCAGTATCAGCGTGTCCACCGCTCAGGGGGAGGCTCCGCGGACGGCCCCGCTGAACACCCGGCCAGCTCATCGCGGAAGAAGGCCAAGACTCTTGCGGACTGAGCCTACCTGCAACGACGTGAGATCGCGTATGCGCGATTCTGTCACCCGTGCACTGAACATCATCCCGTGCACTGAACATCATTAGGAGTCGAAGAAGACGCCACAAGCCGTCGTCCGCTGATGCCGTCTTTGAAAACGCAGCTCAGGGACGCGCACTGGCTGTTGGAATTTCAGGCGGCGGTGAGGCGTGCCCAATGGGTGGTGCGGCCGTCGGGGTGGGGGTGGGTGCCGTGGGTGTCGGCGAGCATGGTGACGATGGTCAGGCCGCGGCCGTGTTCGTCGTCGCTGCAGGAGCTGGTCCAGGGGCCTTGGTGGGGGGCGGGACCGCCGTCGGTGACACCGATCCAGATGCGGCTGCCGGTTGGTTCACGGTGCAGATGCAGGGCGATGGGTGCCTGAGCGTGTTCGACGGCGTTCGTGACCAGTTCGGAAACGATCAGAACAGCTGCGTCGGTTGCCTCGGTGTCGGTCCGCCAGTTCTGGAGGGTCACCTGGGCGAGGTGCCGGGCCGTTCCCGCTGCCTGGGGCCGGTGTTCCAGTGCCTGGGTGAGGTCCCGGTCGTGGTTGTCCACAGCGTGACGCGGTAGGGGAATCGGTTTTGGCCGGTTGCTGGGCGCGGCTTCGTGGCCGGGGCGCTCACCTGTTGCAGTGCCGCCGGACGGGCCGGGGAAGCGGCGGTCGAAAACGGCGGCGTACATGATGATCACTTCCAGGAGGGGCGGCGTCTGGCTCGTCTGGTTGTTCATCTACTGACCACCCTCCTCCCGCCCATCCGCAGCACCCTGAGCAACCCGTACTCAAACAGGCAACGCTCGTATTCCACATGGAAGGAAACCTTTGAGACGAAATTGCGCTCGCGGCGGTGCGTCGCATTCCGCGTCGTCTCAGGAATGGCGGGGCCTTCCGCGACGTGCAGGTCAGGTCCGCCAACATCTGGTCAGACAGTGGGCGAGATCGCCCGACTCCGGCTTGTGCTCAGAAACCTGCTTCAGCGCCCGCTCGAGCCGGGAGCCCTCACCGTATATCTGGGTGTTACTGACTTTCCGTTGAGTTGTCGTGTTGAGCGGTCGGTGCGTCGTCAGATGCGGCGCAGGCCGGCGTGGAGAAGGTGGTCACGCTCGGGGTTTGCCGCTGACGGCGGTTGATGAGCATGCTCTGTGGCGCGGCATGGAGGATCTTTACTCAGGTAGGCCAGTCGGTCGTCGGATAGTTTCTTCCCTGAGTCTTACGCGTCAAGATCGAGAAACTTCCCTCATGTCGCCGACTTGTGAGGCGAGACATGGTGGGTTTATCTATTCCTTGCAATTTTTAGTGGAAGCTGCGCGTTGCATCTTGCAGAAATCCCCTGAGTTCAATGAGTCCGCGATTGCCGGCCAAGTCCAGAATGGGAACTGTCCGCGACTTGCTGCAGTCGACGGGCTGCGTCTCATAGCTGCGGTAGCGGTGGCTGCTTACCACTATCTGGGGACGACCACTCCACACTTCTGGAGCAAGACTGACCTCGCAGAGTTCGCCCCGTTCCTGCATGCGGCTAGCCGCTACGGATGGCTCGGCGTCGAATTTTTCTTTATGATCAGTGGATTTGTTATTTGCATGAGCTGCTGGGGGCGGAGCCCAGCACAGTTTGTCGTCTCCCGTCTTGCGCGGATTTTCCCAGGCTACTGGTGCTCGGTGGTCCTGGTCGTCGTGCTTGTCCTGGCTGCCCGGCTCGGCCATTGGCCGGCAGCCACGCCAATGGATCCTCGTACGGTCGTGGGAAACCTGACGATGGTTCCGGGACCTCTGGGGCTCGACCTGCTCAACGGCGTCACTTGGACGCTCTGGGTAGAGGCACGTTTCTATCTGCTGATAACAACGCTGCTTGCCATAGGATTGACCTATCAGCGAATGGTGCTTTTCTGTAGCGCTTGGCTGCTGGCTGGTGTATTCACCCGGGAGACTGGCTCACTCCTGCTCAATGAGTTCGTGCTGAGCCAGTATGCCGGTCTTTTCGTCGCCGGGATTACGCTCTATCTCATGCGCAGGTTCGGTCGTAACCTGCTGCTATGGCTCCTGCTAGGTTTCGCATGGTGCTATGAACTCACCGTGCTCCAATTCCGAGTGGCTTCTCATGCGACCACGTTCAGCGGTGTCGGTCGGCTGTCCTGGCTTGTGTGTGCAGTTCTGCTCGCGATTTGTCTCGGCTTGCTGGCTATGGCTGGAGTCGGACCTCTGGCGCGAGTTCAGTGGGGCTGGCTGGTCACCGCGGGCGGGCTCACCTACCCGTTCTATCTCGTGCATCAGAGCATCGGAATTCCGCTAGCCAAGGGGCTGCTGCTGGAGCTGCCGGGGCTGGGACTCTGGCCTGCGATGTCGCTTTCACTCACCTGCATGCTGGGATTGGCCTTCCTCATCTGCAGACTGGTCGAACGTCCGCTCGGCCGCCTCATGCGGCAGCGACTACTAACACGTGGCTGGAACCTACAAGACGTCACAGCGGGCCGATAGCGGCGCGTCTCGTCTGGAAACTGTTCACCAGTATGAAGGGTGCTCGCAGAGCCGTCACGCCGAGGGCTTATATCGCCCTCCAGCGGCTTGCGCCGTCACGTAAGCGACCGTCGGCGGCTATCGCGGATCACGAGTACGTGAGCGCTCACCCCGGACCTGTCTGCGGTGCGACTGGCTCTCGTGCGCGGGGTGGCGGCCGCAGTGAGCGCTTGGTCAGCCAAAGAGGTCGCGGACGCGCAGGGTGCGCATTCTGCGTCGGCGCTGCGGGCCGTTCAGACCGTCGGGAGCCATGATGGTGGCGGGCGGTTTCCACTGGGCATGGTAGGCGTTCCAGAAGTCGTTCCATGCAGCCGTTTCGGTGGGGCCGTGCCCGGTGATGTGGGTGCCGGGGCATGTGACGGTGAAGCCGTCGGGGGTCAGCTGGACGGACACGCCAGTGTTCGGCATCGCCACCACCTCCATGCAGGTCGTGCGGTGTGAGACTGCCCTTCAGTGTGACGACCAATAGCGCCATGTACCAGCCGAACCGTTACCCATCTCTGAAACGGGGACCCGACACCAGGGGGAGAGGTGGGGTATCGGGGTGTGAGCAGTGAGCCTTTTTCATCCTCAGTCTGAGTTGGCCAGATGGAGGGTGAGGGCGGCTTGGACGAGGCTGGTGATTCGGGTCGTCGAGCACCGGAGTTTACGGAGGAGCCGCCAGGACTTGAGGGTGGCGATGGCTTGTTCGACCAGTGCACGGACCTTTGCGTGGGACCGGTTGACGGCCTGCTGTCCGGCGGAGAGGCTGTCCCATCGGCCGCGGTAGGGGAGGCGGACGGTGCCGCCTGCGCCCTGGTAGCCCTTGTCCGCCCAGCAGTTGATGCCGGCCTCGGCGAGAGCGTCGATGATGCCGTGCTCGCGTGCGGCCCGGACGTCATGGACGGCACCGGCCAGAGCCGGTGGAGCCCACAGGAGGCGGCCCTTCGGGTCGGCTAGGACCTGCACGTTCATGCCGTGTTTCTTGTGTTTTGCCCGAGTAGAAGGGCTGGTCGGCGGCGATCCGGTCGATCGGCAGAAGTGTCCCGTCCAGGATCAGGTACGCCTTCATCGACGCGGCCCGTACTGCTTCGGCGAGCGTGGGGGCGAGGGCGGCCAGGAGCTCGACGGCCTCGGTGATGTACCGGTAGACGGTGGTGGTGCCGATCCCGAAACCGGCCGCCAGTTGGGCATAGGGGTGGCCGTTGCGGAGATGGACGAGGGTGAGCAGGGCCTGGCGGCCTGCGCTCAGGCGCCGCCATCGGGTGCCGAGAGCGCGCCGGCGTTCCCTCAGGCGGGCGGCGAGGAAGCGGCACGCGGCGCTGGACACGTCGACGCCGGACAGGTAGACAAGCATGCGAAGCTCCTGGTGGAGACGGTTCTCTTGGTCGAAAACCCATCTACCAGGGGCTTCATCCATCTGTCAGGCCAACTGCCCAGCCAACGCACGAGGTTGGAAAAGGCTCAGTGCAAGACCGTGGCGCCACGCCGTCCGTTACCGATTACGACGTGGTGCGCGACTGAGGTCGGGGTGCGTCGGCCTGGCGGGTTGGCTGGTGGGTGATTACCGCAGGGCGGTGCGGTCGGAGACCAGTCCGGCGATCGCGAGGTGGGTCTGGTCGTAGTATTCGCGGCGTCCGATGTACCGCTGGAGCGGGCGCCACTGCTTGTGCTCGGCGTTGGCGTGCTCGACCGGGATCCTGGCCGAGGATTGGGCTTTGCGCTCCGCTTGCCAGGCGGCGGTGTCGTCGGCGGCGGCGGCATCTTTGGCGGGTTTCTTCGGCGGGCGGTCACCTGGTCGGGAAAGGCCTTGGCCAGGCCCCGGTACCCGGCGTCGACCTGCTTTCACCTCGGGGTACCGCTCGAACAGGTCCCAGGCTCGCCGGCCGGCCGCAGCAGTGCGGCGAGTCCGGCCGGGTTCAGCTTCTCGACCACGCGGCGCACGGTGTCCATCGACGCCGCAGGCCGCAGGCCGCACGCCCAGCGCACCGCGCGGCGCAAAGCCCAGCCGTTCCAGCGTGTGCTGCGGGGCACGCCCGAGCCGCTGCCCGATCGCCGCGTACGAACGGCCCCCGGCCGCCACCGCGCAGGCCGCCGCGCGAACCAGCGCGAGCAGCGGATACCGGCGCCCGCGCCGGTCCCGCGGGTCCCACGCCTCGGGCCCGTCACCCACACCGGTGACGACGCAGGACAGCACAGCCGCGGACATGGAAGACTCACACTGAAGCTCCGTTGGTGGTAGCCGACTTGAGAGGTCACTCACCCCAACGGAGCTTCGGTCTATCCGGTCACACCCCCGATGACCAGCCACTTCACAAGATCGCGCCGACCTTGCAACAGCCTTGGCTGACCAGGGGCTTCACCCCCACCGAGAAGAGCGTCAACCGGGCCCTGGCCGCGGCACCGGCACCGGTCGAACGCGGCGTCGCCCGCCTGAAGTCCTGGCGGATCTTCCGCAGATCCCGATGCAGTCCCAACCACATGACGTCAACGCCAAAGCCGTCCACACCCTGGAGCGTCAACGCTGAAGAAGCTCAATGCAGCACTTGAGTACTGATTACCCCATCACCCTCGGAATCTGAAGACGTATGACGCATCGACAAAGCCCATAGCGAAGAGGAACGAATGTCATGCGTACTTTGATCCCCAGGGCAACACGGTTCGCCGTCGCAGCAGCTGTGCTCAGTGGTGCCGCGCTCTCGCTGGGCGGCCAGGCTCACGCTTCCTCGGCAGTCGCCGCGCAGCTTCAGGTGGCTCCCGAGACGGGCTGGGGGTACGTGAATACGAGCGGGATGTTCCGTTTTGACTCCGGGTCCGCTTATCTTTCAGCGCCTGCCTCACAGTCGGGTAGCAGCTCCGGTTCGGTCCAGGTTCGCCGCGATAATGGTCCGGCACACAAGTTCACAGTGAGGCTGTCCGGTATGGGCACCTCTGAGAACAAGAACATGCCGGGAGTCGTCCACGTAACGAGAGGCCTGCATCAGATCGGCTCGCCAGCTGGATCCTTGACCGCTGACGGGCACTGCACTCCTTCCACACCCCAGTCAATCGATGGCGATCTCCTGGTCGACGTTAAATGTTACAACCAATCCGACCAGTACGATATGAATGCCACTTTCACTCTCACCTACGCACAGGGCAGCGGAATTGAGGGCACGGGCAGCCGAACGATGATGCGGGTGGACAGCCCCCCAACCTCTACTCAGTCTGTTACGCCGCCTCTGCAAGGCAGCACCACCGGCAAGGTCGCTACCGTCAGCGGCACCGGGACAGCGGGAAGCTATCTTGTGCACCTGCCCGTCCTGTCAGGCCCTTCAGCTTTGGCCGTGACGGCCACGCTCGATTCAGGCTTCGACAAGTCTTGCTCTCTGGGCAGTACCTCACTCGTAGGATCACCCGCATGGCAAGAGGTACAGGTGAAATGTACACGCACGAGCACGGGGCAGCCCGTAAATTCTGCCTTCTCCGTTACCGACGTTGCACAGACTAACTTCGCCGGCTCCTACTATCGCCTGTCTGCCGCTCACGCTCAGGTCCCTCTGATCCCGGTCAGTGATAATCTTACGTCTCCCGCCATCCGCTACAACCGCATATACGGAAGCGACTCGGGGGGAGTGTTCGTTCAACATGCGGCCTCCGGCCGCTACAACGTGCTGCTGGCCAACCAGCAGTGGAGCGACACAAAAACCAACGCTGCCACTGTAATGGTGACCCCTCAGAAAAGCACTGCCTCCTGCGTCGTCGATGACACCCACTACGACTCGGGATCTAACTATCAGACCGCAGTGATCGATTGCCGTAACAATAAGGGAGAACACACAGACTCCGCATTTCACCTCACCTATATGGCCAAACAGTGAACCGGAGTCATCTCTGCCGGATCAAAGCGGCTGTGGCAGTAGATGACATTCGATTCAGGGTCCACGAGGCTCCGCGGAAGATGCGCCAGAACCTGGCATCCTGCGCCGACAGTTGATCATTAGACAACGCGTTTGAGGGGCCAGCTGGCGACTTTGCGTTTAGTATCGCGGGGGTTGGCCCGGCGTCGGCGTGGTGGCAGGAGGCGTTCGAGGAGTTCAGCGTGGGTGGCCTTGACCGCGCGGGCGAGTCGGCTTGAGTTCTAGCAGTTGTTGCAGCACCCCAGTTCACAGGGTTTGTTCGACGGAGTTCGAGATCGGCACTTTCGGCCCATGCAGCAGGGCTGCAGCAACAGTGAAGCCTGCCGGATCGCCGGGATCGACATCCGGACTGGCAAGAAGTGGCGCAAGGCACCGCTCACGCGGCCAGGGCCGCAGATTACTGCCTCCGGCACGGAAGGCAGCAGTGGTCTGCGGCCCCTCGCGGTATCTGCGCGAGGACTCGCCGACCGGCTGCGTGAGAAAGCCACCATCCGCCAGATCTCAGCCGAAACTGGGGATGCGTCCCGCTGAGTGGTGTAGGGGATCTCCGCGGTTGAGTGCGCGGGTTCTGCTCCCTGGGGTGCACCGTCTGCCGGTGTCTGCTCCCTGCTCAACTGGCAGGCCATCGTGCAACTGTCCGGAGTGGACGGGCAGTTCGACCCCAGGGGGTGCACGATGGCCTTGTCCCAGCAGGACCTACTTCGCCTGCTTGAGTCACTACGTTCGGCCGATGGTCTTGAATTCGTCCGCGAGGTCGCTGAAGGCTGCTGCAGGAACTGATCGAGGCCGAGGCCACCACAAAGATCGACGCCGAGTGGGGCGAACACACCGACACCCGCACCACCTGGCGCAACGGGCACCGCGAGAAGACGGTGACCACGCAGGCCGGCGACCTGGAACTCGCCATCCCGAAACTGCGGGCCGGAAGCTTCTTCCCCAGCCTCATCGAGCGGCGGCGGCGCATCGACCAGGCCCTCTACGCGGTCATCATGGAGGCATACGTCCACGGCGTGTCCACCCGCTCGGTCGACGACCTGGTCAAAGCCCTCGGCTCCGATGGACCACATCCGGTTCCCCTACCTGTTCCTCGAGGCCACCTATGTCAAGGCCCGCGTCGACCACCGCATCGTCTCGCAGGCGGTCGTCATCGCCACCGCCGTCACCCAGGACGGCGGCCGTAAGGTCGTCGGTGTCATGGTCGGCGACAGCGAGACCGAAGTCTTCTGGGCCCAGTTCCTGCGTCACCTGCGCGAACGCGGCCTGAGCGGCGTCCGCCCGGTCATTTCCGAAAGCCACAGCGGTCTGGTCAAAGCGATCCGCAAGGTCATGCTCGGCGCTTGTCGGCGTACAAGTGATCGTGGCCCTGGCAAGATTTTCGTGAAGCGGGAGTGTGCCTCCGTGCGCCGGTGACGCTCCGTCACGGGTAGCGGGACCGTCTGCGAGTGTGTGATGACCTCGTACGGATTATGTCTCCGCACCTGGATGTGGTGCGGGTGGAGCGGGTGTGGTCGGCGGGCAGCGTGGTCCGTATCGTGGCTCTGACACGCGAGTTGACGATGGCGTGTCCGGACTGCGGGCGCGGATCGACGCGGGTGCACAGCCGGTACTCCCGCACGCTGGCCGATGTCGCTGCCGGTGGACGCGCGGTGCTGATCACCCTGGCGGTGCGGCGCTTGTTCTGTGACAGTCCGAGCTGCGGCCGGCGGACGTTTGCCGAAGCAGGTAGAGGGGCTGACGGTGCGCTACCAGCGTCGGAGTCCGCTGCTGCAGCACCTGGTGGAGATGGCCGGAGTGCTGCTCGCCGGCCGTGGCGGGGCACGGCTCCTGCACATTCTGAAGGCGCCGCTGTCGCGGACGAGTGTGCTGTTCCAGCTGATGCGCATGCGGCTGCCGGCAGTCGCGACACCGCGAGTGCTGGTTGTGGATGACTTCGCGTTGTACGCGGACGTCTACGGCACGCTGCTGGTGGATGGCGACACGCGGTTGCCGATCGAGCTGTGGGCCGGGCGCGATGCAGAGCAGCTGGCCGTCTGGCTGCGTACGCATCCCGGCGTCGAGGTGGTGTGCAGGGACGGCTCGCTGGTCTACCGGCAGGGCATCACCGACGGCGCCCCGGAAGCGGTGCAGGTCAGCGACCGTTTTCACCTATGGCAGGGACTGTCGAAACGGGTCTCGGACATTGCCGCCGCGCACCGCGGCTGTCTGTCCGCCGCAATACCTGAATCCGAACCTGCCTCACCACCGCCGGCAGAACCATTCGAGACAGCTGACTCTCCTGCTCGCCGCCACGCCAAGCGGCTGTTCGAGGCGGTACACGCGGCCTCCCACTCCGGCCGCTCGCTCAGCGCGATAGCCCGCGAGCTGGGCCTGAACCGACGCACCGTTGCCAAGTACGCACGTGCGACCTCCTGGCAGGACTGCGCACGCCGCACTCCGCCCCGCCGGTCCACGAGCCTCGATCCGTACCTGGAGCATCTGCGTCAACGCTGGGAGGAAGGCGAGCACACCGCGACGGTGCTGCACCAGGAGATCGTCGCCAAGGGCTACGGAGGCCACTACCAGAGAGTCAAAATGGCCATTGCACCCCTGCGTCGCGGTCTGCCGATCGACACACCGCGCGAGCGGCCACCCTCGCCCCGCCAGCTCGCCCGTTGGATCACCACCACGCCGTCTCGGCGCAGCCTGCACGCCACCGAGGCACTCCGGCGGTTGCTTGAGCACTGCCCGGAGCTGGACCGAACCCACGACCTGGTGCGGCAGTTCGCGTCAATGCTCAGTGCTCGCGACGCCGCCCCACTGCCGGACTGGCTTGACCACCTCGCGGCCTCCCGCCTCCCGGCTCTGGACGGCTTGGCCAAGGCAATCCGCGAGGACCAGCACGCAGTCGTTCAGGGGATCACCACCCCGTTCAACTCCGGCGTCAATGAAGGCCGGATCACGGATCTGAAGCTTCAGAAGAGGATCATGGCTGGCCGTGCCGGAGTTCCGCTCCTGCGCCACCGCGTCATCCTCATGGCAGGACTCCGACGCAGCTACCCGTGACGGAGCGTCACCGGCGCACGGAGGCACACTCCCGCTTCACGAAAATCTTGCCAGGGCCGTGATCGTGCACCACCTCGTACGGATGAGGGTGCACCAAAGTTGATGCGGTGGCGGGTGGGTGCCGCGAGTCTTCTGTCGTCGGTTTCGGGGTGGCAGAGGGGCGGCTGAGGTGGTCTTGGACCCGCATCGCTGGCTGGAGTTGAGGCGGTTTCGCGGTCTGTACGAGGCCGGTGCGATGAGCCTGCGGGAGATCGCGAAGGAGACCGGGCTGAACCGTCGCACGGTCTCGAAGTACCTGTCGGGCGAGGCTCCCGTCGCGCCGCCGAAACGGACGGCCGAGAGACGGCAGCATCGGGCGGTCGACGAGGTCGCTCCGCTCATCGACGCGATGCTCAAGTCGGAGATCCTGCTGAGGGCATCGGTGATCCATGAGCGCCTGGCCTCGGAGTACCAGGTCACCATCAACTACCAGCGGGTCAAGATCTACCTCCAGGAGGCGAGGCCCCGGATCGCCGAGGAGCTCGGCATCAGCCCGGGTGAACTGGCGGGTCTGCACCGCCGGTTCGAAGTGGTCCCGGGCGCCCAGGCCCAGGTCGACTGGGGCGATGAGGGCAGGATCCTCGCCCACGTCGGGATTCCCAAGGTCTACTCGTTCCACATGACACTGTCGTACTCGCGCGATCCGTTCTGCTGCTTCACCACCGGCCAGGACCTGACGAGCTTCTTCGACTGCCACCGGGCCGCGTTCGCGCACTTCGGCGGGGTGCCGATGACGATCGTCTACGACCGCACCAAGACCGTCGTGCGCCGTCACGTCGCGCCGGGCGAGGCGGTCCCGCTGCACCCGGAAGCGGTCGCGTTCGCCGGGCACTACGATGGGCTGGCACCACGAATTCACCCTCGCCACCGACATACCGGTTTACTCCTGCGACCCGGCAAGCCCCTGGCAACGCGGCTCGAACGAGGACACAAACGGTCTGCTCCGGCAGTACCCCGACTTGTATTGGGGAGGGCGAGGGCGGCGTGTGGGAGCTGGAATCGCAGGATCACCAGGGTGGCGGTCACCCGATCGGTGAAAACCAGCTGATGGTCCGGGCCTCCGCCCTCAGCCCGCAGACGCTCGTGACCTAGACGTTCGCGCAGCCGGGCGTGCTTCCGTGCCATCCAGGACGCGGCCAACTCGGCGATGATCTTGCCGAGTTGATTCCGTGAGATGCGGGTGCAGAGACGATGCGAGCAAGCCGTACGGGCCAGGTATTGCGTCACAACAACACCAACCCGTACGGCTCACTGCGTGTCAGGGCCTGATCAGGAGTTGGTGTCGCACACCACGTCGTATGTCGCCTTCGTCGTGGACACCTTCTCCCGCCGCATCGTCGGCTGGTCAGCAGCCACCTCAAAGGAGACCCGCCTCGCCCTGGACGCCCTCGACATGACCCTGTGGCAGTGCGGCATAGATCAACACCGGTACTAGAAGGGCGATTTGATACACAACTCGGATGCCGGGTCGTGGGTTGTTACGGGCGAGTGGTCCATCTTGCTGAACTGGAGTTTCTGACGCCGAGGGCTTCAGCCAGTTCGCGGCGGTTGGTGACACCGAGTTTGGTGTAGCTGTGGTGGAGGTGGTTGTCGACGGTGCGCACGGACAGGGTCAGGGCTGCGGCAATGTCTTTGCTTGAGTGACCCGTTGCAGCCATCAGTGCGATCTCTCGCTCGCGGGTAGTGAGGGGAGCGGCGGCTTTGGAGGTGGCTAGTGGCGGGGTTCGGGCACCTTCGCAGCGGGTCAGGAGAGCGGATGCCCGTCGGGTGCTTGCGGCGGCGTTCCTGGCCAGACCGAGCCGGTGCCAGCCTGCGACGGCTGCCGTCGCGGCCTCGGCTGCCAGCAAATCCGCACCGATTTCCTCGAGTTCGTCGGCTGCCGTCAGGAGTTGACCGGGGTCGTCGGCAGCTAGCGCGGTGGCCAGGTGAGCGCGGGCGGGGGCGAAAGCCCCGTCGCATGTATCGGCCAGCTGGCTCAGGCGGGTGGTGACGTCTTTGGCGCCGCCCAGGCGGGCGATATCGGTGAGGAGTAGGGCTTCACCGGTGACGTGGCCCGTGTCCCTGGCGGCTTGGGCGGCTTTGGTCAGCACGGCCCGGGCTTTGGCCAGTTGTCCGCGAGCTGTCCACACCCAGGCCTGGCCCAGATGTACCTCTCCACTGGAGAGAGGGCCTGGGGGAAGGGGCGGGTAGGTGGTGAGCTCGGTTATAGCCGCGTCGGCAGCATCCAGATCGCCGAGCACAGCCGCACATGCGGCGATGCCGCTCAAAGCCGGCCGGAGCGCCTTGATGAGGTCGATGGATCGCGCTGCGGTGGCGGCCTCGGCCCACCATCGGCGAGCTGTTGTCGGGTGCCCGGCAAGCCACGAGGCGCGGGCGATGCAGAGCGCAAGCCAGACCCTCACGACTTTGTCGAAGTGGGGCAGATCGGCGTAGGCGCTCTTGCCGGCCTCGTATGCCTCCTCCAGCTGGCCGGCCTCGGTCAGTGCAAGCACCAGGGAAATCCGGTGGACGGACGGGTGGGAGACCAGGGCGTGTTCGTCGACTCGCCGGTGGACGGTGTGAGCGCGTTCCGCCCACGTCATAGCCTCACGCGTGCGACCTACCAGAGCAAGTCCGACAGGTTTCATCAGTGCTCCGCGCAGCCAGGCATCGACATCATGCTCATGATCGACGTCGGGTTGCATGTCGTCCAGCTGGTCCAGGCCTTTGTGGATCTGACCGGCGGCGATGCGCATGAAGCCCTCGTTGAGACGCAGCGTCCGGCGTCCCCGGGGGTCAGTGACCGACTCCAGAGCGGCGTCATTGACTGCGAAAGCAGTAGCCGTGGAGGTGTTGCTCCATAGCAGGTTCGCTGTCCGTACCAGAGTAATGGCCAATTGGTCTTGTTCCCCGACAGTCGTCGTGTCGATACCGGCCAGTATCGTCTCTGCATGGTCGCAGCGGCCCAGTTGGAACAGGGCTTCCCCAAGAAGCATCCGGCTGCTCGCCGAATGATGCTCATCGGGTATGGCCTGCAGCAAGGTGGTGACCTGCTGGTAGTCGTGTCCGCGGCGGGCCAGTACTGCGGCTCGAGCAAGCAGAAGAGGATCAGCGGTGCCGGTGGCGGAAAGGCGCCAGGCGGTCGTATGGAGTGCGTCGTCCCGGCGGCGAGCGCCGCGGCTCTCCGTGCGTTCGCTTTGCTGGAGCAGCAAGGCGCGCCGGCGCAGGGCGGGCAGACCAGCTCGGATGATTTCGCCGTACAGCGGGTGGGCCAGTGTGAGGGTGGTCCGACGCTGGTCCCGCGTAGTGCCGATCAGGCCGGCGAACTCCAGTTCGGCCAGTACCTGCGATGAGGCCATCGCTTCGGCGTCGCCCAGAGGCAGCGGCTCGCACAGTGCGATCAGTTCCAGTACAGGCCAGCCGTCCGGGCCCACGGTCGCCAACCGGCTCTTGATGAGTTCGGTCAATTGTGGTGTACCCGCCAGTGAGATCTCACCCAGTGCCCGTATCTCTCCGTCGTGGGTCAGGGCGCCTTTAGCGAGCGCGCCGTGAACCATTTCCCGCAAGTACAGAGCATTACCCCCCGAAACGGTATACAGCCGCTTCAGGGTTCCGTGTGTCACCGGGCCGCCCAGCACCGTCCGCAGCAGCACGTCAACCTGGTCTTCGTTGAAGGTTTCCAGATCCAGACGGTGCACCGCATCGCCGCGGGTCAGAGCGTCCACGGCCTCGCCAGCTGGCTCACCCGTACGGATGGTGGCGATCAGGCGGATCACGCCGATGTCCATCAGCTGCCGCAGCAGCATGGCCGAAGCCGCGTCCAGGAGCTGCAGGTCATCAACCCAGACAGCCCACCGGCGTGTGCGTGCGGGGCCGGACAGAGCGGAAGCGGCAGCCTCGAATCCGGTCACCGGGTCGGACAGGTCAACCTCGGACGGCACCAGATGTGCAATGGCTCCTAGGGGTACGGCGGCGGCGGCTGAACTGGCCGTCACTCGCGCTCCCCGAAATCCCTCGCTCACCGCCCGCGCCAGGCATTCCTCGGCTAGCCGCGACTTGCCCACTCCTGTGGGCCCGTGCACCGTGAACCCCTCGCATCGCGGATCACCCCACGCTTTCGCGAAGACAGCAAGCTCTGCATCTCGGCCCACAAATGGCCAAAATCGTCCCAAAACATCCGTCTCCACGAGTGGTCTCCGAGCAAGGTTGGACATGACTGATCCCGTGAAGGATTACGCACCACCAGCGGCCGCCGATTAAGCAATTGATACTCACTAGGCCTTTTCCAGCCCGGGTGTCCGGAACTCGAGAGCTGGCAACACCGCTGTTCAAGTGCACTGCGTGAGTAACCGGCAGGACGATTCCACATCCGAGGGTCTGTGGTTGTCGGCGACGGCTGAAGAGTGGTTCTGGATCACTTTTAGTGCCGGAGCCATGGAGGGTCACCACAACCGCGATCATGAACGGCCTCGCGCGGTGAGGAGGACCCGATTGCGGAGCAGGCCAAAGTTGGCGCGGATCTGACGCTTGATCATTGTTGTGGCCCTCGACGGCGCCGGAGCTGAGCCCGGAGACGACGGCGTCGAGGTCCTGGCCGAGGCCGATGACGAAGCTGTGCAGGGCGGGCAGGTCGTCAGCCTGCACGCGCCAACGATCAACTACGCTGACCACCGCCGCATGACAACCGGTGTCCACGATCAACGGTAAAGGCACGACCTGCTGTCCTGACCGGCCGCATCGGCATGCGTCGGCGATGGCGCACGACCTCGGCTTCGCCGACAGACAGTCCCGCGCAGAAAAATTGGGCCCCCACCCTTTCGACAGGGTGGGGGCCGCCACTCCTTCGGCATGCGCGACCGATGGAGTGTGGAAGTCCACCTCCCCGAGGGGGGGTAGGAAGGTGGACAAGGGCAACGGCGCACACCTCTACTGCGCCGAACACGTCGTTAGTATTTCTTGCTGCAGCTAGGCGTTGATGAGTAAGAGCTACTGGGTTGAAGTCGCCCTGCACTACCGACGCCGACGTGGGGACAGGGGTGATGCCGAGGCTCGGAAGCCCTTCAGTCGGTTGATGGCGCGCTCGACGGTGTTGCGTTTCTTGTAGCGCTCGCTGTCGAAGCCTGCGGGCCGGCCGCCTCGAGAACCGCGGTTGCGGCGGTGCCTTTGCTGGTCGAGGCGTTCGGGGATGGTGTGCGGGATTCCGCGTCGTCGCAGGTAGCGGCGATTTCGGCGCGACGTGTAGGCCTTGTCGGCCAGGACATGATCGGGCCGGGTGCGAGGTCGGCCGACTCCGACGCGGGGCACGGACACCAGCTGCAGGACGGGCTCGAGTTGTGGGCCGTCACCGTAGTGTCCGGGGGTCAAGAGGAAGGCGGGCGGCCGGCATCGTCCGTCGGCGGCGAGATGGATTTTGGTGGTGAAGCCGCCGCGGGATCGCCTCAGACACTCGCCGATCTGACCACCTCCTCCAACCGGACGGCCAGTTTCCGAAGCACCGGATCGACCTGGTTCGTCCCCCGGCGGATCCCCTTTTGAGGACCCGTGACGGGGGGCGCCTTCATCGCGCCGGCCGCGTGCTGGTGAGACCTCACCGCTGTGGAGTCGACCGACACGTCCCAGTCGATCCGACCCTCGGCATCCTCGGCGGCCTGCACCCGCGACAGCAGCATCTGCCAGGTCCCGTCCGCCGACCAGCGGCGATGACGCTTATAGACCGTCTCCCAGGGCCCGAAGCGCTCCGGCAAATCCCGCCACTGCACTCCCGTGCGCACGCGATACAGCACCCCGTTGATCACCCGGCGGTGATCGCTCCACCGGCCCCCACCCGCACCACCGCGAGGCAAGAACGACTCCAGTCGATCCCACTCCGCGTTCGTCAGGTCACCACGTCCCATGCGGTCGGTCCGGTGTGTCGTTGCCGGCGCGTCGGGCGCTCGCGGTGGAACGGGAGACAGTGTGTAGTTCCAGTCACCGTGGGAGGCGTTGGGTGTGATCGGAAGGGCGTGGAACTCGGCGGGTGTGACGCTGATCCCCAGGTCGTAGCTGCCAGTGTCCAGTTCGGCCCCGATGGTCAGGCCGGTCTTGGTTGTTGTGGCGGCGATGGTCTCGAGGACGACTGGTAGGTGGTCAGCGGCCGCCCCCGCCAGTTCGCGGTGATGTGACAGAACATCCGGTGCTCTATCTTGTTCCACTTCGAAGTTCCGGGCGGTAGGTGACAGACCGATATCTCCAGACCGCTTTCCCGTGCGAAGGCGGCCAGGTTGTTCTTCCAGGTCCAGCGGCGAGGGTCGTTGGAGCCGCCGGAGTCGGCGGTGATCAGGAGCCTGCAAGCATTCGGGTGGTCCGTCCGTCCGCGGTGCTGCCACCAGCGGCGGATGGACTCCACCGCGAACTCGGCGGTGTCGTGGTCGGTTCCGACATTGACCCATCCGCTGTTGTTGGCAATGTCGTAGATCCCGTAGGGGATCGCCATGGGCTGGTCGTTGGTGGTGAACGTGTGGCAGTCCACCTTGATCGCGTTCTTGCCCGGCCGTCAGGTGCGACCGGGCCGGTCCCGGTTACCGAGCCATTCCTTGGGCCTTGGTGTCAACGCTGATCACCGGCTGGGCCTCGTTGAGGAAGGCGGCGGCGGTGGCATTCAGGTGGGTGAACTGGGCATTGCGGTCGGGATGGCTGATGCCCTCTGTTGTCTTCGCGGTTCCCTGCAGGCTGTATCCCAGGGTATGCAAAAGGTGTCCGACGGTTGAAGCGCTGACAACCGTCTGGCCCTGCGTGGTGAGGGTCGAGGCCAGCGCCCGTAACGACAGCGTGGTCCACCGCAACGGGGAGACGGGGTCGCCTCGGGTGTGAGGCTCGATCAGCGACTCCAGCGCGGGCAGCAGACCAGGGTCGGTGTCTGTCAGCCTCTTGCGGCCGGCACCTGGAGCCCGGACCCGCAGGGTCGGTGACGAGCGACCGGCCAACTCGGCCATACCTCGCGCAATGGTTGCAGTGCTGGTACCGGAGGCGGCGGCGACCCGGACGATCCCGCCATGCCCGAGGGCCGTAGCCTCACTGGCCAGGTACAGCCGACGGCGGCGTTCATCGAAGTGCGGCAGGATCTGATGGATCTTGGCCCGCAGAGCACGAGCGGCAACGCCGTCTGACAGACACGGGGGCATATCTCAGACTCCCACCAACACCCCTCTGCCGAGCACTTATGAAATACGGGCCCCCGCGGTGCCGGAATACTGCCGCTGCACTCCCGCAGAGCGAGTGCCCTTCTTCAGGAAGCCCGTGTCGTCGACAATGAGCACCGGCTCCCGGTCACCGAGGTGGTCGACCACGTAGCGCCGTACATCGTCGAGGACCAGCGTCCCACTCGATCCGGTTCAGCATCCTCTGGATACGGTCCGGCCCGCCATGGCCCGCCTCCTCGGCCAGCGTCCAGCCGTTCTTGCGCTCAAGCGGAGCGATCAGCCCCCGCATATAGGCCAGCGCCGACTCCCGCGGCTCCGACCGGCTGAGCCGGTGCCCGAACCGCCCGTGCACCGCGTCCAACTCACTCGCCCACACACGCACATCAGCAAGGTCCCCACCCATAACCACACCAACGATCGAGCTGGCCAGCAGTCACGGTAGACGCCGTTGCAGTACTAGGGCTGGCCTAGCCTCAATACCAGTGACTTAGGGTGGTGGCTGGTAGGGTGCGTGGCGGGGAGGTGCCGGGATGCCACGGCCGGGTCAGGTGAAGCCGGAGACGGACGAGCGGTTGTCGGATCGCATCGCGGTCGGGCTGTTGACGCGGTCGTTCCCGCCGGAGCTGGTGGATCGGGTGGTGGCCCAGTGCGGGAGGTCCGGGCAGCGTAACCGGCTGCCGCCGCGCGTGGTGGTCTACTTCGTGCTGGCGATGTGCTTGTTCTCCGGCCAGGGCTACGAAGAGGTCGCTCGGCTGCTGACGCATGGGCTGACCTGGGCGAAGCGCTGGTCGGGGTCGTGGCAGGTGCCGACCACGGGGGCGATCTCGAGAGCGCGCGCGAGACTCGGTCCAGAACCGCTGAAGGCCCTGTTCGCCTCGGTGGCCCGGCCGTTGGCCACGGAATCGACACCGGGTGCCTTCTACGGCCGGTGGCGGCTGATGGCCATCGACGGCACAGTCTTCGACGTTCCGGACAGCCAGGAGAACGTGGCGCACTTCGGGCGCCCGAAGACCCACCGCACCCAGCGGTGTGCGTATCCGCAGGTGCGGGTGGTCGCGCTGGCCGAGTGCGGCACCCATGCCATCACCACGGCGGCTCTCGGCCCATGCACCACGTCCGAACTCGTGCTGGCCCGCGAGCTGTTCGGTCACCTGGGCGAGGACGATCTGCTGCTGGCCGACCGCGGCTTCACCGGCCTGGAGCTGTGGCGGGCGGCCTCGGCCGGCGGTGCGGACCTGCTGTGGCGCATCCGTTCCCACCAGGTGCTGCCGGTCCGCGAAGAGCTGCCCGACGGCTCGTACTTGTCAGAGATCGTCGCGGCCAGAGACCACCGCAAGCGTGCCGACCCGGAAATGGTGCGGGTGATCGAGTACACCCTGGACGATCCCGGGCAGGACGCCCCTTACCGGCTGATCACCACGGTCCTCGATCCCGATGCCGCCCCGGCCACCGAGCTGGCCGCCCTGTACCACCAGCGGTGGGAGTTCGAGAACACGCTGGACGAGCTGAAGACCCATCAACGCGGACCTGCCCAGGTCCTGCGCTCCCGCTCACCCGAAGGCGTCGAGCAGGAGGTCTGGGCACACCTGCTGGTCCACCACGCCATCCGCACCCTGATGCACGACGCCGCCGAGCAGGCCGGCCTCGACCCCGACAGGCTCTCCTTCACCCGGAGCATCCGCCTCGCACGACGCCAGGTCACCGCGCAGGCGGCCTTTTCCCCTGACCGTCTGACCGCCGCCCTCACCGACGGACTCCGCGAGATCACCGCGCGCCTGTTACCCACCCGCCGCAGACGCTCCAACCCGCGCGTGGTCAAACGCAAGATGTCCAACTTCGGCGTCAAACGCGACGAGCACTACACCTGGCCTCAGCCCACCCGGGACCCAGCAGACGCCATGACCATCGCCCCGCACTGGCGCACCGCCCCGATCAACCCGTCAACCAAAGCCCGACGAAGCTAGGTCACTAAGTCACTGGTATTGAGGCTAGGTCGACTGGGGCGACGAGGGCAAGGTCCTCGCCCGTCCCGCCAACGGGCATGCCAGGCATAGGCGGACTTGCATGAGACACGTAACCGCCGCGCGACCTGCGGCGGTGTCACCCCTTGCGCAAGTAACTCGGCAGCCTCGAACCGCACTTGTTCCCGCCGGGCCCGCTGCTTCGCGGTCAGGCCACCCCCATCGGGATACCGCATCCTCCAGGGATACACCCACCCACGACATCACCGTCACCCTAGTGCTGCATTCCTCATTGGATGTACACATATCGGCGTCGTAGTTGGCGGGTGGGCGGGGCTGGCCGGCCCCAGATCCAGGGGCGGGCTCGGGCGTTGAGTTGCCGGGTGGCCACGGCTGTGGCCTGGGTGATGTCGTCGGGGTTGGCGAAGGACCGTCCGGCCAGGGCGGTCTTGCGGAAGATCCGCCACCAGCCTTCCTGCAGGTTCAGCCAGCAGGCGCCGACCGGGATGAACGCGTGGTGGATGCGGGGGTGGTCCTCCAGCCAGGTCCGGGTGGACAGGCTGTTGTGGGAGGACAGGTTGTCGGTGACGATCCAGATCTCACCGGCCGGATTGGCGTCCTCGACCAGTTGAAGGAATTGCTGGTAGAAGACGCTGTTGCGGGAGGATGCGGCCATGGTGATCTGCTGGCCGTCCCGGATGCGTAAAGCCCCGTAGACCCAGGTCTTTTCTGGCCCGCAGCCGTAGTCGAGCTCGGACTTGATCCGGTGCCCGTCGGGTGACCAGCCCGGTGCGGGCGGAAAAGTGCGGGGGATCACCGGCCCCAGTTCGCCGGCGCAGATCACCGTCGCGCCGTCGGGTGGCTGGGTGTAGAGGCCGATGATCCGCGTCCTTTTCCCGCGAAGTCCGGGTCCTTTGAACGGGTCCAGGATCGGGTACGGCGCCAGCGCACCCCCTCGGCAACCAGGATCCTGCGCACCTGGGAGCGGCCGACCTCGATACCCAGCTGCCGGGCCTGGGCGGCCAGGGAGTCCAGCGTCCACTCGGCCGGCCCGGCTTCGTCGGCCGCCCACAGTTCCCCGCCCGGCTCCCACCGCAGCCGGCCCGGCGGCACCTGTTTGACCAGAGCGATGATCCGGGATCGCTCGGCCTCGGTGATCCGCCGCTTGCGGCCCTGCCCGCCCAGATCATCCAGCCCCTCCAGCCCGGAGCGGTTGAAGCGGTGCAGCCAGCAGCGGACCGTTTTCTCGCTGCAGCCCAGCTCCACCGCGATCGCCGGCACCCGCAGCCCCGACCAGCTCAGCTCGATCATCCGGGCCCGCATCACCACATCCCGCGGCGCCTTCCGCGCCCGCGACAACCGACGGACAACTGCCCGTTCGTCCTCGTCACAACCCGGCCGTGCCCATAACACCATGCCCAGCACCCGCCCCCGAGCACCATCAACTACCCCGCCACCAAGACATATACCCAACCAAAGCGGAATCCAGCACTAGGCAGAAAACCTCAGAAGCAAGAATGAGGATTGTCGAGGTCCTTGTTCCCGCTGAAATCAGAGGCACTTCCCAGGTGAAGCACTCTATCGGCTCCTACCCGCGTGTCCGTGTCCAGGACGACGGCCGTCAGGTCGTCTTCCAGGCCGGGTCGGTCCTGCTCGTCGAAACGGTGCGCAAGAGCGGTCTCGCCCAAGCCATGTCCCAGGCCCTGGCTCCGTGGCGGAAGCCGCGGGCCGTCCACGGTCCCGGCAAGATCCTCCTGGATATCGCCCTTGCGGTCGCTCTGGGCGGCGGCTGCCTCGCGGATGTCGCGATGCTGCGGTCCGAACCGGCCCTCTTCGGCCCGGTCGGCTCCGACCCGACCGTCTCCCGCCTGATCGACACCTTCGCCGCATCCTCCGCCTCGCCCGTCACTGCCCTGGACCGGCGAGATCACCACGGCTCTTGAACAGCTCCCGCTCCTGCCCGGCCCCGGCTGACACACAACCACCGTCCCTGCGACAGCATCACCCGCCCCGGGCAGTGGAACCCGGCGCCCACCCGACGCGACAGCCGGGCCACCGGCCCGCCAGCCCGCTCCGGAAAGGGAAAGGGGCCCACCGATTCCGTCGGCGGACCCTCAAGAAAGATCGAGGCTAAGTAACAACTACCCAAACCATCGCCACGTTCCTAGCGTCTTCGCAAGCGTATGGAGAAATAAGATCTCTCAGCAGTTTCACCAATTCTTTCATCACTACTTGGAGACCTCATGACCTTCCGAAAGGTCCTTGCCCTGGCGGGAATCAGCCTCACTGTGGCTGCACTGGCCGCTGTGCCGACCAGTGCAGCCTCCGCTGCCCCGATGAAGACCAGCAGTGTGACCTTTTCCGTGAAATTCGAAGTTCGAGACGACGACAGTTCGATCTGGGGGCCTAGTTTCGACCATGCGTACTCCGGCAGCAATAAAGCGTACGCTGTGAATTCAATAGTGCCTCGCGTTTACGACCACCTCGGGATGTCCTCAGAGTGCGCTGGGGATGAGGTCAGTGGAGAGCTTCACCCGACAGTCATACAAACGGACGTTGCCGGATCGGTTAACGTTTCCTCTGTATTGCAGCTGTTTGAGGGCAGCCGATGCTGGAGTATGGATATGGACGGGTGGACAAAAGATCCGCGCGTCTTCCATTTGGCTCCCGGTGCCAGTCAGAGCTACTCACAGACGGTGCGGAATACCTCTGAGGGAACCCTGGACATGGTGAAAGCCACCGTGACGGTCCACAACTCGGTGTCATAATTGCGGGCCTGTGGTGTCGAGGAAGCCGATCGTCTCAACGCATGTGATCATACCGGGAAATGGCATCCACTCAGCAATTCCGTGAAGGTCGGATACGTCAGGTAGCTGTGATTGCTAGGCATCATTGTGCGACGTGATGGTGATCAGGTCGCGAAGAGTTTCTGCAGACGCTCGGCTGGAGTTCTCCAGCCGAGCGTTCTGCGTGGGCGGCAGTTTAGCCTCGCGCTTTCACGAGGTGGGTGTCCGAGGCTTGATAAAATAAGCGGAGAATGCTCCTGACCTGCCACGATGGGACTTGTAGGGGGTTTTGTTGGCTGCAGGGAAAGAAGCACTCTCCAGGTGAAAAATCGTATCGGGTCGCGTATCCGCATAGAGGGCGGCGGCCGGGCGATGGTCTCACAGGCCGGGGGCGTGCTGCTGGTCGAGACCGTCCGCAAGGCCAGCTTGGACACCTCGATATCAGCTGCGCTAACGCCGTGGCGGAAGGCTCGAGCGATGCATAATCCGGGCAAGATCCTGCTGGACGTGGCCCTGGCGGTCGCGCTGGGCGGGGACTGCCTCGCGGATGTCGCCATGCTGCGGGCCGAGCCGACCGTGTTCGGGCCGGTGGCCTCCGACCCGGCGGTCTCCCGCCTCATCGACACCCTCACAGCCTCCGGAGAAAGGCCTTGCGGGCCATCCGTGCCGCGCGGGCTGAAGTTCGTCAACATGTCTGGCGGTTGCCCGGCCGGGAAGCGCCTGATGCGGGCGGGACGGTGACAATGGACCTCGACGGGTGTTGGTGATCGCGCACTCGGAAGAAGTACCGGCGCGGGCGCCGGACCCTGATCCGCACCGATTCCGCAGGCGGCACCCACGACTTCGTCGCCTGGCTCGCTCAGCGGGGACGGTGGCCGTCCTTACTCGGTCGGCATAGTGATCACCGAGGCGATCCACCAGCATGTGCTGAAGGTTCCGGCATCGACCTGGACGGCGGCCGTCGAGGTGGACGGCGAGATCCGTGACGGCGCCTGGGTCGCTGAACTGATCGGAGACGTTCTGGACGGCTGGCCGGAGGGCATGCGGCTGATCGTCAGGAGGAACGGCCGCACTCCTGGGCGTTGGGGCGCACGGTGCTGACGGCATGAGGCTGACCTGTTTCGCCATTAGCCTCGATCTTTCGTGATGGTCTGCCGACGGAGTCGGCAGACCATTTCGCGTTCCGTGGCTGCTTGCGGGCAGGCCGGTAGCCCGACTGACGTGTCGGGTGGGCGCGGGGTTCCACTGCTCCGGAGACGTGGTGCGGCTCGCAGGGACGGGAAAGCTACTGGTCAGACTGGGTTGCAGTTGGTCGAGCGTTCGAGGGCGCTGGCGACGATATGAGTTCATGGCCAGTGGCGGGCGAGGCGGAGGATCTGGCGGCGGCCGGTGGTGACGAGCTGGCCGGCCGAGCTGAACAGGCGGAGCCGCAGGCGGTGGGGCTCCCAGAGCCTGGCCTGGCCGTTCAGTGCGAGCATCGGCATCCAGGCCAGCAGGTCGAGCGCGATCTGGACGATCTCCAGCCAGACCCTGTTTTGCGCGGTGTCGTGCAGGGGCAGGTTCCGCAAGCCGGTCGCGCGGGCGGCCCGGATACGGTCCTCGGCCCGGGCCCGCAGGCGGTGGCGGAGTTCGAGCTCGGCGATGGGCCGGCCGGTGGTGTTGGTGGCGAAACACGTGATCCGCATGCCGTCGGCGTCTGTGATCCTCAACTGCGCACCGGGATGCGGCCGTTCCTTCCGGACGATCAGCCGCATGCCCTTCGGCCAGCCGTCGAGCATGCCGCCGGTGAGTTCGGCGACCCAGGCTCCGTCGCGGATCTCTCCATCGGCCTCGATGGCCGGCGTCCATGCCGCGAGCGGCACTTTGAGGACGGCCTGGTGGACTGCGTCGGTGATGGTCATGCCGACCGAATACGACAGCCACCGTCCGCGTTGCGCGAGCCAGGCCACGAACTCGTGGGTGCCACCCGCGGAGTCGGTGCGGATCAGCGTCCGGCGCCCGCGCCGATAGGACTTGGGCAGCTGGGCCAGGGCCAGCTGGGTGGTCGTGATGTGATCGGCGGCGGTGTCGCTGCCGGCGTTTCCGGGCCTGAGCAGAACGGCCACCGGCTCGCCGGAGCCGCCGGTCCCGTGATCGACGAAGCCCATCAGCGGGTGGTGGCCGAAGGCCTTCTTCAGGTCGCAGCCGTGTCTTCCTTGTCGGAGTGCGCGATCACCAGGACGCCGTCCAGGTCCACGGTCACAGAACCGGTCGCATCCGGC
The DNA here is from genome assembly GCF_041435115.1 of Streptomyces sp. NBC_00289. NCBI lineage: Bacteria > Bacillati > Actinomycetota > Actinomycetes > Kitasatosporales > Streptomycetaceae > Streptomyces > Streptomyces sp. NBC_00289. Next base: position 9,995,673 of record NZ_CP108046.1, read on the forward strand.
GCCGTCGGCCCGGCCAACTTCCATACTTGTTGGCGCACTTGGGACCGGGCATTGCGGATCGCGTTCAGGGTTCGCTGGCCACCCGCTGCGAGCGTGTCGATCAGCCGGGAGACTGTCGGATCCGAGGCCACCTGCCCGAACACGGCTGGCTCGGCCCGCAGCATGCCGATGTCGGCCAGGCAGTCGCCGCCGAGGGGGACCGCGAGCGCCACATCCAGCAGGATCTTGCCGGGATCGTGCACCGCCCGCGGCTTGCGCCAGGGGGCCAGAGCCGCCGATATCGCAGTATCCAGGCCCGTTTTGCGGACTGTCTCCACCAGCAGCACGGTCCCGGCCTGCGAGACCACTCCACGACCACTGCCCTCAACGCGGACACGCGGGTACGACCCGATACGCTTCTTCACCTGAGAAGTGCTTCTTTCCACGGAACGATCTGGACCCTCGACAAGTCCTATCGTTCCAGGTCAGGAGCACTTCTCGCGTTTGTGATCAAGCCTCGGACAGACCACCTCGTGAAAGCCCGAGGCTAACACCTCGGGCCGGCCGATCGCTGGGCTCGTGCTCCCTCACCGGCTGCGGGCCCGGGCCGAGGACCGCATCCGCGCCGCCCGCGCCACCGGTCTGCGCAACCTGCCCCTGCACCGCACCGCCCAGAACCGGATCTGGCTGGAGATCATCCAGATCGCGCTCGACCTGCTGGCCTGGATACCGATGCTCGCCCTGACCCGGCAAGGCCAGGCTCTGGGAACCCCGCCGACTACGGGCTCCGCCGGCGAATCCTCCGCCTGGCCCGGCACAGGCCCTGGACCGGTCACATTACCGCAGCCCTTTACCGGCTCACCCAACTGCCCGACTTGGCTGACCAGCGGATTCCCCGTCCCTACGACAGCACCTCAACAGCCGGAGCAGTGGAATCCGGCGCCATCCCGAGGCAACACTCGGGTCTTCGGCCTGTACAGCCTCAGCCCACGGCACGAAACGGTCCACCGACTCCGTCGGCGGACCGTCACGAAACTATGCGGGTTTATAGGATGGCGATGGTTCTGTTGCTTATAGCGCCCGGAAAGGGCAAATGAGTAGGATCTACTCTTCTGTTAAAGGTTTTCATGTTGGTTTGGTAGTCAAGGAATATCTCAAAGTGGCAGCATGCGTGCAAATCAGAGGTAAAGGAGTCGCCCGATGCCCTGCGTCGAAGTCTGGTTGGCAGTAGTGGTGCCTTTCGGAGGCGCTCCTCGCAAATTAAATCACTCCGCCTTTCGGTGTGGAGCATATACTGACGGCTTCGCTTTTTGAGCGACTTCACATCACTGTCGTGACTTGCCCACCTTGTTTGCCGATCCGTGATTCAGTTTGTCGAGATATGAATCTAATTAATCATGCTATCAAGCAGGCTCTTCGGTCAGATTGCCGGCATAAACTTGGTGCAGTGGTTGCATCAGGAGGGCGCGTTCTATCCAGTGCCCCAAATCGTCGCCGAAATAGCCCCTCCATAGACTTCCGGAATGCGACCTTTCATGCTGAAGAGGCCGCCTTGCGTCGTTTGCGGGACGCCGCCAACGCAACCGTTTATGTGGCTCGGGTTGATAATCGGGGTGTAACTCGCCTGGCCCGCCCATGTTTGCGGTGTCAGGTGATGCTTTTGCAGGCAGGTGTGCGTCGTGCCTATTTTACTGTGAGCCCGACCGAAATTGACCTTCTTGATTTTCGGTGAAAATTTTTCGCGTGCCTCGGCTTTTTGGTTATTGCCCGACCTTGAGATAGTCATTAGCCGCACGCGTACATAAAAGGAGCGTAAATTTCGCAAATGTGGTCATATTTCACGGGGCTGACGGCTAAGAGGATCACAGAGATGCCGATCGAAAAGTTGGCCTTAGTGACCTTGCGAGACATTTCTATAAATGCGACTGGCGGGATGTCGGTCGATAACTGGGCCCGCAGCGTAAGGAGGATATTGAAGAAGGATAGAGATGCAATGAGGGCTGTAAGTGAGGCCTTGGCGTGGCTTTATAATTCGATGTATCTTGTGCGGGACTTGAATGTGACGACTGAGGGAGAATGGGCACTCATCAGTAGAGCAGGAAAATTGTGGATGGAGAAAAGTAGTCTGCCAAAATGACACCTTTTGAACGCAGGCCATGAGGGTTATTCGCAAGCCCACGGGGAGGCTTCCACCCCTTGGTAAACAGCAACGACCCCGCTCGGTAACCTGACGAGTTCACACAGGACAGGTGTTGCCGGGGCGGGGTCGTTGAGCTGGCAGGTTACAACCCAGGGCCCCGGCGAGTGCCTGGATCGTCCCGGTCTGGGGTGTTGATCTCGGTGGTGGGCCCCGGAAGCAGGTGAACACGGCACCTGTGGATCATGTAGTTCTCTACGCTGCAAGATCCACGAAGGTGCCGTGTTCGTTTCTCCATCATCCCTTGTCGCTGTCCCCGTGCCTTGTGCGCCCTGCCTGGAAGCCCTCGGCGAGGGTGCCGCCAAGGAGCAAGTGCGCTGCCTGGTCGCCGAGTTCGAGTCGGTCACCGATCCGAGAGGGGCTTGCGGAGTGCGGTACCGGCTCTCCTCGCTGCTGGCCCTGGTGGTCTGCGCGATGACCCCGTCCGGCCACGACTCGATCACCGCGGCGGCGGAGTGGTGCCGACGTGCGGCGCCGGAGGAACTGGCCGCCTTCGGCCTGCCCTACCACCCACTCCTTGGCCGCTACCGGGTGCCGAGCGAGAAAACCCTGCGCAGCGTCCTGGGGCGACTCGATCCCGGTGAGATCGGCGCGGCCGGTTACGACTACCTTCGGCCTCTGCTGTCCGCACAGCCCCGCCGGCCGGAGCCGGTGATGCCCGACGGTGGCACCGAACGTGAACAGCGCCGGGCTCACCGGGCGGCCGCCCGCGCCGAGCCGGTACGGCTCCGGCGGCGGGCGATCGCGGTGGACGGCAAGTGCCTGCGCGGCGCGAGGCGCCCGGACGGCAGCCGCGTCTTCGTCCTGTCCGCCGTCCGTCACGGCGACGGTGTCACTCTCGCCTCCCGCGAGATCGGCGCGAAGACCAACGAAATCCCCGAGTTCGCACCTCTCCTCGACCAGATCGACGACGCGGATCTCACGGGGGTGGTCGTTACCGCCGATGCCCTCCACGCCCAACGCGACCACGCCATCTACCTGCGCGAACGCGGCGCTCACTACCTGCTGACCATCAAGAACAACCAGCGCGGCCAGGCCCGTCAACTCCACGCCCTGCCCTGGAAGGAGATCCCTGTGATCCACCGCGACGACGCCCGGGGCCACGGCCGTCACGAGCAGCGGCTCGTGCAGGTCGTCACCGTCGAGGGCCTGCTCTTCCCGCACGCGGCCCAGGTCCTGCGGATCCAGCGCCGACGCCGTCTCTACGGGGCGAAAAAATGGTCCAGCGAGACCGTCTACGCCATCACCGACCTGCCCGCCGAGGAAGCGAACGCAGCCGAGATCGCGTCCTGGGCTCGCGGGCACTGGACCGTGGAAAATACCGTCCACTGGTGTCGAGATGTCACTTTCAACGAGGACAAGTCCCAGGTCAGAACCCGCAACGCGCCCGCCGTACTCGCTACCCTCCGCGACCTGATCCGCAGCGCGCTCAAGCTCGCCGGCTACGTCAACACCGCCGCCGGACGACGAGCCCACACCGAGCGCCCCCGCGTCCTCGCCCTCTACGGCATCACATAACCAAACCGGACGATCCAGGCACACGCCGGGGCCCTGGGTTACAACCGGGTTGGATGCGGAGCAATTGACCGAGCTCGTGGGTTATTCATAAGCCTCACCAGGAGGTTCGGAAGAACGCGAGTGCGGTGATGGTGCGGACGATGCTCGGGAGGGTGTCGAGTGGGCCGCGGTAGCGGGTGGCGAGGATCTTCCAGTCCTTCAGGTGTGCGATCGCTCGTTCGACGGCGGCGCGCAGGGTGCTGATGGACTCTGGTGCCGATATAGCCGAGGTCACCCATCGTCTCGCGGTCGGCGAACAGACCGGGGAAGCCCGATTCCCGCCAGGCGCGGATGTCGTGCCAGGACCCCGGAACGGGGGCGGAGACCGCGAGCAGGCCGCCGTCCAAAGTGGCGGCGATCTGCAGGTTGAACCCGGTGTCGCAATGCTTGCCGCTGAACAGCTCGGTGCCCCGGCCCGCCCAGTCCCAGGTGGTAACCAGCGTGCCGTCGACCAGCACCACCTTCCCCGTGCTCGCCTCCGCCGGGTCGGGGACGAACTCGGCAAGGACCTGCTCCAGCAGCGGCCCGAGCAGAGCGAGCCGACGTGAGACGGTGGACTGGCTGCAGCCGAACAGCTCGGCCGCCGCCTGCTGGACTGGGTTCTGCCGCAGCAGGAACAGCGCCATCACCACTGAGCTTGTTCAGCGGTGAGTCTCCAGGGTGAGGATGGCTTTGGTGATTGACGTGATTGCGGTGGGGTGGCAGCGCGCTTTGCGGAGGATGCGCCAGGTCTTGATCTCCGCGATGGTCCGTTCGACAGGCCAAGGGAGTCGGGAGTGGGCCCGGTTGACGCATTTCTGCTTGAGTGTGAGGTCTTTCCCGGGTTTGCGTCGGTGCGGGACGGCGACGATGTCGCCGGCGCCCTGGTAGCTCCGGTCCGCGATGACAGGGATGCCGAGACGGATACAGGTGGCGATGATCCGGTGTCGGCGGGCCGCGGTGAGATCGTGAGTACGACCCGGCAGAGCAGGCGAAATCCAGACGAGTGTTCCATCTGGTGCTATCCACGACCTGTAGGTTCACGCCGTGCTGGCGTGTTTGCCCGAGTAGTCCGCGCGGCCGTCGCCGGTTCGGTCGCATTCGGCGAGTGTCCCGTCCAGAAGAACGTACCGGGTGTCGGCCGATCTCAGGGCCGCTGTCAATCCCGGTGCAAGATCGGCCAGAAGTGCCACGACCGCGTGGACATGGGCGTGGGCGGTGCCAAACCGATGCCGAAACCGGCCGCGAGCTGTCGCAGGGTGTCGTTCTTCCGCAGGTACACCAGTGCGACCAGGGCCCGCCGCGACGGGGACAGCTTGCATCTTCGGTCACCCTCCCGGGTGACGATCAGCATCGTCAGCCACTCCACGAGGGGATGCGGGACATCGAGTACGGCACGATAAGGAACCAACAGAGCCCCAAGGCTGAAGAGTTGAGCGTAGACACCTCGCTCAACAGCCCTGGGGCTCTGCCCGTTCCGCCCTCACCACACGTCACCCGATCAGTGGCCGAACTGAACAAGCTCACTGACCAGTACAGCCCCAGCACGAACGGCCGTCCCCGCGAGACCCGCCCGCTGCCGCCAAGCGCCGTATGCACCCGAGCCAGAGCTCGGTCAATTGCTCCGCATCCAACCCGGTTGTAACCTGCCAACTCAACGACCCCGCCCCGGCAACACCTGTCTTGTGTGAGAACTCCCAGGTTACCGAGCGGGGTCGTTGCTGTTGACCAAGGGGTGGAAGCCTCCCCGTGGGCTTGTGAATAACCCTCCTGGACTGTAGGTAATGTCTGCTCAGGTGTTGCACAGCCAGTCCAGTGCACGATGAGTAGATCGTGGAGGAGCATCCTGCTGATCTCAGCTGCTATCGTGCCTGCGGCTATTTGGGCAGGAGATCTATACAGAAGCCGCACCTGCCCCAGGAGGCCGTCAATGAGGAACCTCAGCTCCTTCGCCTGGAGCTCCTGGGCGGCAGCTTTTGCCGCATTTGAGACGTACACCCTGGTCAGTGATCGGAGCAACGACACGCTGAGCGAAACGACACGCCGGCTGTTCCGTATTCGGACTTCAGAGATCGGCCGCGCCCTCTTCACATTCGGCTGGGTTGGCTTTTCTGGGTGGTTTCTCTTCCATATCCACACCGTGGAGGTCGCACAGTCCGAATTCTCCCCCGGTCGACGACTAGCATCGCCAGCACTACAACAGACCGGTCCGCCGCTGATTCAGGCGGCGAGACCAGACCCTCTCCCGCTCCCAGTGCAAGGCTCCGCAGTCCACCGCCCGTGACTACTCAGGTGCTTGATTGCGCGTGAGCGGGCGGCAGCCAGACGTTTCCGGCGAAGAGGTCGCGGAGGACGTTCATGGGGTTGAGGCCTTGTTTGCGGGCGGTGGAGGGGGAGGAGCGCACGAGGAGCCAGCGGTTGGCGCTGTCGGGGGTGCGCCAGCCGCGGAGAGCTTCATCTGGATTTTGATCATGCGGATGTCCTGTTCGGCCTGGTTGTTGGTGAAGGGCAGTCAGGTCGTGCAGGGAGCGCAGGATGTCCTCGCGGCGGCGTGACAGGCGGTCGACGAGCTGCCGGGCGAAGATCTTCTTCGTTTTCGGTGGCGGGTCGGGGTTGGCGGGTCGCAGGTCGGTGGGTAGGCCGAAGAGGTCCAGGGGTGCCTTGTGGGGTGACAGGGCGATCTGGCGCTTGGCGTCCGCGATGGAAGTGCCCATGGTGCGGAGGTAGTTCATGGCCACCGATCGCAACGTCGAGGCATTCTGCGGGCCGTGGCCGCTGCGGATGCGCGAGGGATCCTCGCCGAACGTCACGTCCCGCACATAGTGGATCTTGTTTTCCACGCCCCAGTGGCCCCTCGCGTACCGCCCGAGCATGTCCGGGGCCGCCTCGGACGCCGACAGGTCGGTGATCAGGTAGACCGTCTCCCGCGTCCGCGTCCGCGTGCCCGTCGCCCGGTCGGCGCGGTGTCGGGTGACCCGGGCGACCTGCTTGACGTGGGGAAACACCAGGGATGTCCAGGTCACCGCCTGCACCACCCGCGTCTCCAGCCGGCCGTGACCCACCTCGCTCTCCTTGTGCCGGGCCGTCACCTCGCTCCACGGGATCGACCGGCACGCCTCCCACAACGCCGGCTGGTTCCGCTTCACCACCAGCACGAAGTGCGCGCCCCATCTCCTCCACCAGTACCTTCGCCGTCTCCACCTGCGTGTGCAGTGCGTCCGCCGTCACCACCACCCCACCCCATGCAATCGAGCACCGACAACAACGGCGCCAGCGCCGGGATCTCGTTGCTCTTGTCCGCCACCCGCTGCTGCGCGACCAGCGCACCGTCCTGCGCCATCGCACCGATCACCGTCACCGCGGCCGACTCACTGCTGCCAAACCCGCGAAGCACCTTTCCGTCCACCGCCACCGTCTCCAAGTCGAACCCGCGCACCCGCAGCAGCACCTCCAGACCCGCCGGACGCGCCAGCGTCAAGGCCCGTCGCAGCGTGTCCGCACTCGGCGTACGCACCAGCCGGAAGGGGCCCCACGGACGCAGCCCCAGCCGCAGCAACTCCACCGGCCCGGCGGCCGCCGCCCACTGCGCCATCGCCCGGTACGAGCCGAACCCGGCCACCGTCGCGCACAGCGTGACCAGCAGCAACGACCCCAGCGAGAAGCACCGGCCCCGAGGATCACGCGGGTCTCTCACCTCGGCCAATCGCCGCAACAGCAACGTCCGCTCCGACGCGACGGACATCGACTCCATAACGGGCACACACATGGCAGACTGACGATTCACCGAAGCTCCGTAGGCACAGGGCGACTTGCTAGGTCACCTCGCTCAACGGAGCTTCGGTCTTCCACGTCACAGACCGCTCACCTGCGGAAAGGTCTCAATCCCGGACCTTGCGTCAGCCCTGCCCCCAGCCCCCTCACTCATGCCCGAGCACGGGAAAGCTCCTCAGCTCCGTCACGGTTCCCCGGGCCAGCTCCGTGGGGTCAGCCAACGAATCGAGCTGGTTGCCGTCAGGCCAGGGTGTTCTTCACGGTGACGGTCGCTTCAACCTTATCCTGGCCGCTCTCGAACATCATGTTTGTCTTCATCTGAACGAGTAGGTGCCCGTCTTCAGAGTGAGGACGAGGTTGGGAGCGGAGGACCAGCCGTCCACATCGCTTGAGTAGCAGCTGCCTCCCTTATAGAGATCGAGATAAGGCGAGAACAGGATGGTGCCCCCGTTGTCGTACTGGCTGATGCAGCCGTATACGTCACCATGCACTTCGTTACCGGCGCAGGCAGCAGACATCGAGTTGACGTCAGCCAGGGCCGGAGTGTCTTTACCGACGAGGAACGTCTTGGTGCTCGTGCCGTAGGCGTGATCGAAGCTGGAACCGAAAATCGTGCTGTCGTCATCGACAGCATGCCAGTTCACCGTCACGGTCACCTTGTTCACCATGCTGGCCGCGGACGCGCTGCCCACAGGCAATGCAATCAGGCTGGCAGCGGCTGCGGCGGTGCCAGCGAGAGCGAGCGCCTTGCGCAGTCCAGACATATCAATCTTCCTTCTCGTAGGACCCCATGGTGCAGGGCTTCGGCGTAGTTGTGTGACGCCCGTTTTGTGATCATGCGAGGCCGAGGAGTGCGAGCGGGCGGCGGGGGTCACGGGCGTTGCGGCGAAGACCTGCCGCGATGTTCTTCGCTCCGGCTGCCCGGAGTGCCCCGATAGCGAGGTTGCGCCAGGTGGCCATCGTGCGGGGCGCGTTGCCGGTCCGCAGCTGAGAGGCGTCCTCGGCGAAGGTGGTGTCGCGGACGTGGTGCAGGGCCTCGATCGTCCAGGGGTCGCGGATGAGACGGGCGAGCGGGTCCGGAGTGGCCTGCTCGGCGGTCAGGCTGGTGACGGCGTAGACCGTCTTGACGGTGGTCTTGCCGGTCTTGCGGTCGGTGCGCCGGCGCTTGATCTGGACGGCCTGGCGGGCTCCGGGGAAGAGGAGGCTGTTCACAGTGGCGACCTTGATCCGGCGGATCTCCGAACGGCCGTGGCCGGTTCCCGGGTGCGTCCCTGAAGCGGGATGTCCTTCCAGGGAAGGGACTTGAGCTGTCGGCGCAGCTTCTTCTGGTTGCCCTTGACAATCACGATGTAGTGGGCAGCTCGGCCGAGGAGGTGGTCGGCGTGCTCGCGCTGGGTGTGCATGGCGTCGCTGGTCACGACGACTCCTGTCAGGTCGGCGACGGTGTCCAGCAGCGGCTGGAAGCAGGTTATCTCGTTCGTCTTCTCGCCGACGTCCAGCTGGGCCAGGACCAAGCCGGTGGCGTGTTCCAGTGCGGCGAGCAGGTGGATCTTGCGGCCGTTCGCTTTTGCCGCGCCGCGCAGGCTTTTGCCGTCCACTGCGAGGCCACGCAGCCCGGTCGCCTTCGGGAGACGGTCGGCGAGCCAGCGTCCGACTGCCCCGTCCAGCGTGTCGCCGTCGATGCGGGCCAGCAGTCGGCGGACCGTGCTCTCGGCGGGCAGGACCCGCCTGGGCAGAAGCGGATCGGGGTTCGCACCGACCTGTTCGAGCACATGCCCAGGGGCATCGGCGATCCATTCGCCGACCGCCAGCAGTGAGGTCGCTCCGGCCAGCACCGCGCACGCGGTGAGAGTGAGCACGACGGCTAGGCGGTGGCGCACCCCGCGTGGGTCACGCGGGTCTGGCACCTCGGCCAGCCGTTCCAGCAGGCCCGGGAGCTCCTCGGGTCCGACCTGCGGATTCTCGCGCAGTTGGTCAAGGGCAGGCGGGATCAGAGATGATGCGTCGGCAGGCACGGTCTTCCACTTGGATCACGGGGCGTAGAGAACTCCATGATCTTGGAAGCCGTGCCTGTCACGTCCCGAGAACACCGCCCTTGAGCTGACAGTCCGCCAGGAACCGGGCATCACGCGACTACGCCGAAGCCCTGCCCCATGGTGGGGGAGCGGGTCCACCGGCATTCACCGGCTGCTCTCTCGTGAAGGAAGACGTACCGACGCGGCTCGCGAGAGCCGCTGCTTGACGAACCGAGCCCGCCAGCGGCTCACCGACCGCTCGCGCACCCCGAGCTCCGCCGCCACCTGCTTGTTCGTCCCGCCCTCCGCGCACCGCAGCACGATCCTCGCCCGCAGGGCCAGGAACTGCGCGGTCTTCGCCCGCCTCGCCCACCGCATCAGCTGAGCCCGTTCGTCATCACTGAGCACCAGCTCCAACTTGCGCCGGCCCGGCCGCGGCTCATCCGCAAGCCCGGCCATCCGCTGGTCAACGAACCGCGAGCGCCACTTCCTGACCGTTTCCGCGGTCACCTTGAACTCCGCCGCGACACGCGTATTCGGCTTCCCCTCCGCGCATGCCAAGACGATGCGTGCCCGCTCGGCAAGACAGGGCGCCACTGCCCCGCCCGCCCAGCGCAGCAACTGGCGCGCTCCTCATCGGACAGCACCACTTCGACGGCACGAGGACCCCGGGACATGAAAACAGGCTACAGACTTAAGCCCGCGATTTCCGGCGCATCAAAACTAGGTAGGGCCAGTGAGTAATGAGGCGCAATTATGAAGCCTGCGGACGAATGGCTGCAAATTTCATGTCACCCATAGAGGTAATTGTACGGATATGAGCGTATCGCGGTAAGGCTGCGTTGAGCGTATTTCATGTCGCGCGACAACTGCTTCTCTTCTGTTGAGTAATAGTTACTCAAGGCCAATTCGCCCCGCTTGCCCATTCTGATCAATGGTCAGGTTCCTTCCGGGTGCCAGACGAGGCCACAGAAGCGCCCCGCATCCGAAACTAATCTGATTTCCTCGTTTCCCGGGTTGGTTCCACGGTATGTAGGTATCGCTCAGGTACAAGGCATCAAGGGCATGGGGGATGAAGAAGATGGTCCAGCATCGATCGAGCGTTGAAAGTCAGTCTGTTTCAGAAGACAGAAACTTCAAGCGGCACGCTGTGTCTGGCACGAGTGAGAGGGTTGAATGTCGGCTTGTTCCACCGGGTGACCGATTCAATAGTGAGGTGCTTCCTGCCGGACAGGTTCGCCTCATGGGACGCGATGCAGACTTGACTCGCCTCTTGCGTCTGTTGACACAGCCTGACGGGCGCGCCGGCGTGATTATTGCTGGGTCCACCGGTATGGGAAAGACTCGACTAGCCATGGAGGCGTTGGCAACGCTCTCAGACCGTCATACGGTGATACGTTTGATGACCAATTGGCCCGACGGTGCTGTCCTTGAACGCCTATCCGCCACCTCGGCGGATCGCAAACGTGGTTCAGGTGTTATCAGTTTGTCGGCTATGCAAGTCATCAGGGAGATAGAAGGGTCGGGTGATAGCAGTAGGAAACTTTTATTGTTCGTCGACGACGCTGATCTTCTGGACTCAGCAACAGCTGCGTTTGTTTTCGAGCTTGCGGTGCAGTGCCGGATTCGTTTGCTGCTAGCGTTGAATACGCGAGGCGATGTTCCGGCCTTGATCACTAAACTGTGGAGAGACGAGCACGTTCACCGTATAGACCTCCGACCGTTAGACCCGCCCGCGGCGCGTCGTCTGGCCGTGGCGCTGCTTGGGCGGCAGTTGACCTACCCTACGGCTGCGCGCCTGGCGCAATTAGCAGATGGAAATCCGCTGCTCATGCGTGAACTGACGCGTGCGGCAGCGCAGGGGCATATGACGTCGTCACCGGCAGGACTATCACTTGCCGAAGAAATGCCGTTGCCTGCTCATTTTAGCGAGCTCATCATGCTGAAGATTAAACAGTTGATGCCGACGGAACGCGACGCACTGGAGCGGATGGTGTTGGCAGAGCCAGTCACCTTACATGCGCTCCAGCGCATTGCGGGCGAGGAATCTCTGCTACGTCTAGAGGGTTTGGAATTCGTACACGTCGAAGCAACGACGCCGCAGGATCCGTCACTGGCCTTGGTGCGTTCGTTTCATCCTCTAGTGGGTCACGTGATCCGACGCAGCATACCGGCCTTGCGCCGCCGTGCACATCTACAAATGTGGATCGCTATCCACGGCGAGGAAGGGGAGGCAAAGGCCAGCGTTACTGGCTGGCGTCTGGATGTCGGAGAGATCGTTGCCGAGGAGACACTGCTCCGCGCAGCCCAGAACGCTATCGAGGGTCATGACTTCCAGGCGGCTACCCGTTTCACGGCTGCAGCCTGGCACCACTATGCGACCGCGCGAGCTGCAGCGGCCCATGTCCTTTCATTGATTTCGGTTGCGGACTTCGACGCAGCAAACCAGGTATTGACTACAGTCGAAAGCCGGCATGTGGAGCTTCCACAAGAACTTATCGCTGCTCGCGTGCGTTGGTATGTGCTGCAGGGGCGTTTGAAAGAAGCGGAAAGCATCATCTGTCACCTGACGGGCCGCTTGCAGCGCCTGCATCTCGGTATGACAGCATATTGGCAAGGCAGCTACATGCGTGCCATGACGCTTTGCGGTCCACTGACGGATGACCTGAGCGATCCATATTGCATAGAAGCCTCGATCTTCCAGATGGCAGCGCTGGTGCATGCCGGGCGACCCGCAGATGCCCTTGATCTACATGCACGAGTCAGCGGTCAGGTGAGCAAGGCTGGCGCCTTCCACGCCGACTCGCTGGAGGAGATTTACGCCAATGCACTAGCTGACTCCGGACGCTTGGAGGAGGCAGCGGACGTCCTGACCCGCGCGTACGACAGGGCCATCGCCGAGCAACACGTCCGCATTGATGCCCAGCGCGCTCTGGCTCTAGGGGTAGTGATGCTGGGACGTGGCCGTCCGCAGCAAGCACTGAACCTTTTCGTATCTCACGCTGCTCATCCCGTGGGCTGGCAACTCTGGCAGATCCGCGCTCGGTTCTGGGAAACAATGGCCACTGCAACCCTTGGGCGCCCCCACGAGATGGTTCTCCCACCTGCACAGCCCAGCCCTTCTATGGCTTTCCATGCCATCGCGCGGGCGTGGGCAATGTTCTTGACAGGCGACCGGCATCAATCCGCCGCTCTACTGCTTGAAACCGCCGAAGCGTGCCGTTCACTTGGCGGTCACGCTGATGTAGCGGCTATCCTGCATGAGCTGGGCCGTCTCGGCCTGATTCAACGTGCTGCCACTGACTGGGACATTCCGTTGCAGGGCCCCTATTTGCAGGCTCGCCGTGACTATGCCCGGGCAATCGTCACTAACGACGTCGCCCTCATGCGGCGCGTCGGCGAAGCGTTCGTAGAGGCGGGAGCCGAACTCTTCGCAGCCGAAGCGTATGCTGAGCTCGCCCGGCTCTACCGCACGACCGCGCAACCCCGAGCCGCCACTGCGGCCACGCTGCGCGCACGCGCCCTCGCCGCTCGCTGCGAGGGCGCCGCAACCCCGCCTCTACTGTTACTGGAGTCCACCGAACCGCTTACGCTGCGGGAACGTGAAATCGTCCTACTGGTTGCTCAAGGGCTCAGCGACAAGGCGGTTGCAGAACGGTTAACCGTCTCCGTGCGGACTGTCGGTAACCACCTCTACCGCATCTACCGCAAGATGGGGGTAGTCAATCGCGGGGAACTGCAACGCATGGCTGCAGTACCACCGTCTGGCGCGCATCCGCGCAATCCGTACATGCATTGAGTCTTGTCAGTAATGGGTCACGACGGTGTGTGATCGTTCAGATGGTGTGGTCGTGTTCGATCTGGAGCAGGACGAGGGCTGCGGCGGTGATCTTCGTGATGCGGCTGGGGTCGAGGCTGACTCTGCGCAGGGCTTTGAAGGTGGTCTGGGAGGTGGCGCGCTCGCAGACGCCGTGGATGCCGCAGATGACCTTGTTGTACGTCTGCTGCGCCTCGGTCAGCTCGCCTGGGCGGGCTTCTTGTGCGGGTAGCGGAAGCCGCCGCCGACGTTCTCGTAGCCGAGGTCGACCAGGGTCGGCATGTCCAGCTCGGCAGCGATCCGGATGAGGGCCGTCGATCAGGCCGTGATGGCGGGCGCAGATGTCGTGCTCCCGGCCCGGGCGGACCGGTGAGGCCAGATCGGCCAGCCGTCCAGGGGTGGTGATGACCTGCACGTTCCCACCATGGTGTTTGTGTTTTCCGGACCACTACAGGTCTGCGCCGTTGGGGCCGGGGGCGGCCACACGGTCGGTGCGGATGACGGTGCCGTCGAGGTTCAGGTGCGTCAGCCCGGCCGCCTTCGCGCGCTCCAAAGCGGTCGCGAGGTTCGGTGTTCCGGCCGCCAGGACGGACAGCCCCTCGTGGAGGTAGCGGTAGGCGGTGGAGGCCGACACCCGGTTGTCGCAGGCGAGTTGGGAGAGGCGGGTGCCGTCGATGAACCAGCGCAGGATGAGCACCGCCTGACGGAAGCAGCCCAGCGCACGCCTGCCATTGCGGGTTCCGGCCGAGATGCGGTGATCGCGCAGCAGCCGGCCAGGTGCTCAGCGGTGGACCGCTTCACATCGAGCACGGCAGTGTATGTGACACTGATCGACACGTGAGGCCCCTCGGTCGGATCTTTCCTTCGCAAGATCGTTCCTATCAGGGGCCTTACGCCTGCCCGGACTGGGGGACCACACGGGCCGAAGCGCCACCATCGCAATCTCAGCGAGCGACGGGCGCTTACCGGGAAAGGCTCATTGAGGTCTTCTGATCTTGCGTCCGTCGAGTACGGGCTGACCTCTCGTGGTCGAGTGCCCCTGGATCGTCTCGAATCTGTACCGCCTAAAGGCTTTAGTAGGCACTCGAAGACGCGGAACGATGACAGAGTGCTCGGCTGCCGTTGAGTCACCATCTGAGTATCATTTGCTCAATACGGAAGGAAGCCCTGTTGCGGCAGACTTCATCTGGTGCTGCAGTTATTTCAGCCCGCCAAAAAAGGCATGCCCCCTCACCTAGGTGGCGTATATCACTAATGTGAAATACAGAGCATTACGTGCGTCGCGTGTCGATAATCCATAAATCGGTATCTCAGGGAAATTCTATGCCAACAAACATCTTCATTGACGTAGCCCGCTCGTTCAAGCAAATAATTTTTCTCAGCGCTGAACCAAAGATGATGTTCGGCAGTCCAAATGAACAAGATGTCACGAAGGGTGGAGTGCCGAAGTGGGAGGTCCAAGTCGTCGCCACATCTGAACAATTCGGCAGGCTTGAGAATGAGATAATCAGGGTTAGTATCATCTCGCATAGTCACCCGGGTGATGGAATGGAGGGCCCGCAACCCGTCGAACTCGTCGCCTTGCGTGTACGTGTTAATCCTGTAGAGCGGCGTACCGATAAGGGCGGAGCCGAGCGCATGGTGGGAGGCACTGTCACCTATCAGGCAGACGGATTGCGAATTGCGGCCATGCCGTGATCAGGTCATTGGCGTCTTCAGCTTGTCAGGTTCTGCGGGATCGACTGGGCGGAAAAACATCATGACGTCGCCCTGATTGACGAGGTCGGGAAGCTGCTCGCCAAGGCCCGCATCACAGGTGACGCGGCCGGCTATCGGAAACTGCTGGATCTGCTCGCCGAGCACGGGGACACCGAGCACGATCCGATACCGGTCGCCATCGAGACCTCCCGCGGTCTGCTCATCGCCATCCTGCGAACCGGCAAACGGAAGGTCTTCGCGATCAACCCGCTCGCCGCCTCCCGCTACCGCAACCGCCACGCTGTCTCCCGCAAGAAGTCCGACCCTGGCGATGCCCTGGTCCGGGCGAACATCCTGCGCACCGATATGCCCATGCACCGGCTACTGCCAGCCGACAGCGAACTCGCCCAGGCCATCGCGTCCTGGCTCGCGCTCAGCAGGACGCCGTCTGGAATCGCCAGCAGATCGCCAACCAGCTCCGATCACTGCTACTGCTGCGCGAGTACTATCCCGCCGCGCTGAACGCGTTCATCACCGGCCGCAAGGGCGGCCTCGCTCACCCCGAAGCCCGCGCCCTCCTAGCCATGGCGCCGACCCCCACGCTGGCCGCGAAGCTCACGAAGCCCCAGATCAGAGCAGCCCTCAAACGCGGTGGCCGACAGCGATACCCCGAGGCAGAGACCAAGCGCCTCCAGGATATTTTCCGGGCCGAGTACACCCACCAACGGCTTTGCGGCCGCCCGCCCGGGGCCCGGCGTCGCTCGCCGCCGTCGCGTCGGGCGGCGGGGTCCTGTTTCTGCAGCGTCTGCCAGTCGGCGGTCAGGGTCTCCGTCAGCTCGGTCAGGGCGGTGCAGGTCATACCGGTCAGCGCGGGATGTGACAGAGCTCCGCGGTCGAAGTCCGCCGTCGGCCCGGGCGTTGGTCCGGTGGGGCCTGCCGGGCAGGCGGGGTGGAGGTGCGCGGTGTAGTTCCATTCGCCGTGAAAGGCATGTCCGGTGACCGGCACTGCGTTCAGCTCGGCATCGCTGACCTTCACACCGATGGGATAGGCGCCGGTGTCGAGTTCCGCATGGACGGTGAGACCGGTGCGGGTGGTGGTCGCGGCGATGGACTGCACGACGACTTCGTGGCTGTTCAGCGGTCTGCCGCGCCAGTTCATGGTGATCGCGGAGAACAGTCGATGCTCCATGTCGGCGTACTCTCGCTTCGGGCCGGGCCGGTACGTTTGAACGTCCCCAGGTGTTAGGCCACTTCGTTCTCCCGCTCGATGGCCTGGAGGCGGTTCTTGAGCCGGTAGCTCGGGCCGTTGATCGCGATCACTTCGCAGTGGTGGAGGAGCCGGTCGAGGATCGCGGTGGCGAGGACCTCGTCGCCGAACACCTGTCCCCATTCGCTGAAGGTCTTGTTGGAGGTCAGGATGATGGAGCCCTTCTCGTAACGCTTGGAGATGACCTGAAAGACCAGGTTCGCCTCGGCCCGTTCGAGGGGCTGGTAGCCCACCTCATCGATCACAAGGACGCTCGGCCGCAGGTAGGTGCCGAGTTTGTTGACCAGCCGTCCGGCCGACTCGGCAGCCTTCAGATTGCGGACCATGTCGTCGAGACTGGTGAAGTAGATCGAGTAGCCGGCCCGGCAGGCCGCGACAGCGAGAGCGACAGCGATATGCGTCTTGCCCACTCCCGGTGGCCCCAGCAGCGCGGCGTTCGCCTTGCCGTCGACGAAGGAGAGGCTGGCGAGGTCTTTGACCTTGCGCGGGTCGAGCTCGGGCTGGAACGAGAAGTCGTATTCGTCCAGCGTCTTGTGGTGTGGCAGCTTGGACAGTCGCAGGCCCTGGCGGAAGCGGCGGTCGTCGCGGACGGCGAGCTCTTCGGAAAGGACCAGGTCGAGGAAGTCGAGGTAGCCCATCTTCGCCTCGTCGGCTCGGCGGGTGTACTCGTTGATGGTCTCCGCCAGGTGGGGCAGGCCGAGCTTGCCGGCCGTGGTGCGGATGCGGTTGCCGGTCAGCTCGCTCAAGACGACTCCTTCGTCGGGGAGTTGGTGGTGAAGGGCCGGGTGCCGGTCAGTTCGTCATAGACCGACAGCGGCCGCCGCCCGACCTCGATCTGGGTTGCAGCGGCCCGGTTCAACAGGGCCTGCAAGGGCCCGATGCGACCCGCCGCGGGGAACTCGCTCTGCGGTGGTGGCGGCTCGTCGCCCGTCGTAGTGCGGCGGTTCTTGCCGGTTGGCAGGCCGTCCCAGTGCTCATCCTGCTTGACAACCACGCCGCGGCCGACCGCCCGCGGATGGCTGGACAGCAACGTCTCGCCGCTGGCATCGGGGACGGTCGTGTGCAGCATGACCTGGGATTTCGTCGCTCTGATCTCCACCAGCTGACGCGGGCGGACCTTGCGGGCGGGCACCGAGTAGAGGTTCCCGCCGAACGCGACCAGACAGTCCTTGCCCACCGGCCGCAGATGCCGCTCGGCCACCAGATAGGGCGAGGACGGCAACGGCTTCAGGGCGGCGTGATCCCGGGCGGCCCGGTGTCCGATGACCTCGTGGTGGGTGGCGTGGGTGCGGGCGCGTCGCTGCGGCACCCACGCCAAGAACGCGGCATCCAACTCCTCGAGCGAGGAGAACGCCCGCCCGGCCAGCACGTGATCACGCACGATCAACACCTGGCGTTCGACCCGACCCTTCCCGGTGGGCCGGTAGGCGGCCAGCACGTCGATGTCGAAGTCGTAGTGGCCGGCGAAGCCGACCGCTTCCGGATGCAGCGGAACCGCCTCACCGGGAGCGACGTGCCGGCGCACGACGGTCTTGGTCCGGTCGTAGACGATCGACATCGGCACCCCGCCGAAGTGCGCAAATGCCCGCCGGTGGCAGTCGAAGAAGGTCTGCAGGTCCTGGCTCGTGGTGAAGCAGCAGAACGGATCGCGCGAGTACGACAGCACCATATGGAACGAGTAGACCTTCGGGATTCCCAGGTGGGCGAGGATCTTGCCTTCATCGCCCCAGTCGACCTGAGCCTGGGCCCCGGGAACCACCTCGAAGCGGCGGTGCATACCCGCCAACTCCCGCGGCTCGATCCCCAGTTCACCCGCGATCCGCGGCCGGGCCTCCTGCAGATAGAGCTTGACCCGCTGGTAGTTGATCGTCGAGCCGTACTCCTTCACCAGGCGTTCGTGCACCACAGCACCCTTGATGAGGATCTCTGCCCGCAGCATCGCGTCGATCAACGGGGCGACCTCGTCGACCGCCTTCTTCCGGGGCCGGCCGTTCGACGTCCGCCTCGGCGGCACCGACGCCGCCGTGCTCGACAGATACTTGCGGACCGTCTTGCGGTCCAGCCCAGTCTCCTTGGCCACCTCGGTCAGACTGACCGCCCCTGACTCGACCAGAGCACGGAACCGCCGCAGTTCCAGCCAGCGCTGCGGGTCCAAAACCACCGCGTCACCACCCTCCGCCACCCTTCACCGGACGAGCAGAAGAGTGCCGGGCACCACGATTCACCGCACCATCAAGCGTCCCTTTTCACTCGTACGCGACCGGGGACGATCGTGTGTACGCCGACACCTGCGCAGGCGTCGCCGTGCAACCAGACGTCCGAACTGGCGAATCGTCCGCTACGCGGACGATTTCGTCGTGCTGACCGACGGCGAACGCGACGACGTCGAGGCGCTGCGCGAGGACATCGCCGAGGTGTTGCAACCGCTCGGTCTTCGCCTCTCTGAGGCCAAGACGCAGGTGGTGCACATGGCGGACGGGTTCGACTTCCTTGGGTTCCGCATCCAGTGGCGCCGCAAGCGGGGAACGGACAAGTGGCACGTCTACACCTTCATCGCTGACCGGCCCATCCGGCAGCTGAAGGACAAGATCCGCGCCCTGACGAACAGAACGTCGCAGCAGAACCCCAGGGACGTGCTGATCAGGCTCAACCAGATCATGCGCGGCTGGGCCAACTACTTCAAGCACGCGGTCTGCAAAGCCACCCTGAGTTCCCTGGCCAGTTTCACCTGGCACCGGGTGATCAGCTGGTGGATGGCACTGCACCGCTGGAAGTGGAAGGACGTCCGCCGACGCCTCACCGACCACACCGGACGGTGGCAAAGGCCCTCGGCAGACGGGATCGAACTGTTCGACCTCCAAGCGGTGGCGGTCACTCGCTACCGCTACAGGGGCAACACGATCCCCGACCCCTGGACCCGCCCCAACCACGCCTGAACGGCAGAGTCCGTGGAGAGCCCGGTACTCGGAGACGGGTACGCAGGGTTCGGCGAGCGGCACGGAGAAACGGACCGGTGGCAACACCGGCACCGCGCTCCGTGCCGACTCAACAGGCACCCCGCCCCCGCAGCCGGCGGGGGTTTCCTCCGCCATGTCCGTGGTCACCCGGACCGCTCGCCGGTATCCGTCTGGGCCTGGCGGACCCACTTGCGCAGGCTCCCCGCGCCCACGTCCAGCTTCGGCGCGATCGCCCTGCAGGCCTCCCACACTGACGGATACTCCGCCAGATGCTCCACGACCAGACGAACCGCCCGCTCACGCACTTCCTTCGGGTACTGCCTCGGCATAGACGCGATCTTCCCTCGTAAGCAAGTCTCCACCGAACCCGGCCCGGTTCACCCACCACCCTGGCCGCCCTCTCCCATGAACGGTGGGAGATCGAGACCGCACTGGACGAGCTGAAGACTCACCAGCGCGGGCCGGCCCAGGCCCCGCGCTATCGGCGGGCGATGATGCCGGCCCCGGCCGTGGAAACCGGGTGTCGGTAATCGCCCAACTAGACGATCAAGTCCTATGTCTGGGGCGGTGTCCGGGCATGCGGACGGAGTGTCCAAGATCGTTCTGTGACGAATGACATGGACACCCTGCTGACGGCACTTTACGTGAAGATCGACGACGAGACCGGGGACGTGCGGTGGATGGGCCGGCCGCCGCAGCTGACGGATCCGGAACTGGTGTGCCTGGCCGTTGCGCAAGCGATGCTGGGGTTCACCTCGGAGGCCCGGTGGCTGCGGTTCATCAATGTCCGTCTCAGGGCGATGTTCCCTTACGTACCGCAGCAGTCCGGGTAGAACAAGCGGCTTCGGGCCGCGTTACCGCTGGTCAAGCGCACCATACGGAATGCGGCCGGTCCAGACCGACGGTGAAGCGCTCGGACCTGGCCGGCTGGGCCGGATACGGGTACTGCGCCTCGCACTCGAGGTCCTTCTGGGGCCTGCGCCTGTACCTGGTGTGCACCCCGACCCGGATGCCGATCCTGTGGGCCCTGGCCAAACCGAAACTCGACGAACGGGAAGTCCTCCAGGCCATGCTCGACCTCCGCAGACCTGGTTGCCGACCGGCCCGGCCTGCTGCTGATCTCCGACAAGGGCTTCGCCTCCAAAGAGTTCGAGAACGACCTCGCCATGCGCGGCATCGAGTTCCTGCGCCCGTCGTTCAAACGGGAGAAGAGACGCAAGGGCGAGAGCCTGCTGAAATCGGTACGGCAGCTGATCGATTCGGTCAACGACACTCCCAAGGGCCAGCTTGACCTGGAACAACACGGCGGACGGACCTTCGAGGGCGTCGCCGTCCGCGTCGCCCAGCGCGTCCTCGCCCTGGCGAGCGCGATCTGGCACAACCACAAGACCGGCTTCCCGCTCACCCGATCACTCATCGCATACGACCACTGACCACATAGGACTTGATCGTCTAGTGCAGGCCGACGAGGACACCGTCCGGGACGTGGCTCGAAATCGTCCAGATCCCTCTCGACCTGCTGGCCTGGATGCCCATGCTCGCCCTGCCTAGCCAGGCCCGCCTCTGGGAGCCCCGCCGCGTGCGGTTGCGCCTGTTCTCCGCGGCTGGGCAACCCCCTACGAAGAACCCAGTCCAGACCGGAGCAGTGGAACCCGGCGGCCACCCGAGACGACACAGGTCCTCGGCCTGCCCGTCAGCTACAGAAGCGAAACGGTCCACCGACTCCGTTGGCGGACCGTCAAGAAAGATGAGGCTAGTAGACTGTCGCGACTAAGTGTCTTCCTGGTTGGTGGAGTTGGCCGAGCGAGCGTCACTTGTCGCTTCCGTTCGGCCGGGCAGGGGTGCCGTGTCCTCGCAGAAGAAGTATCCGGTCGCGTTGTGTGCCGAAGATCGTCGGGCTTTGGAGCGCGTGACGACGACGGGGGTCCGCAGCGCGTCGATGATCAGGCGGGCGCGGGTGCTGCTCGCGTTGGACACCTCGGCCGGCGCGGTCGCTCCGCGGGTGGTGATCGCGGACCGGGTCGGGGTCTCGTGCGATACGGTCCGCCTGATCTCGAAGCGGTACGCGGAGACCGGTGGTGATGTGTGGGCCACGGTCGGCCGGAAGGCACGCGCACTCCCGCCGGTACCCTCCGCAGTGACCGGCGAGGTCGAGGCGCGGTTGATCGCACTGGCCTGCTCGACGCCGCCCAAGGGACACGCCAGGTGGTCGCTGCGCCTGCTGGAGAAGCACGTCGCGCTGGTCGAGGACATCCCGGACCTGGACCACTCCACGATCGGCCGGGTGTTAAAAAACGGAATTGCGTCCTCATGTGAAGAAGTGCTGGACCATCCCGCCGGCTGCGAATGCGGCTTTCGCCGCGGCGATGGAGGACGTCCTGGCGGTCTACCGCCGACCCTTCGATCCGGCGCGCCCGGTGGTGTGCATGGATGAGAAGCCGTACCAGCTGCTCGGTCACGTCCGCGATCCGCTTCCCGCACGGCCGGGCCGTGACCGGCGCGAGGACAACGAGTACGTCCGCTCGGGGACCTGCTCGATCTTCTGCTGGGTCGAGCCGCTGCGCGGATGGCGGCGCGTGGACGCGCAGTCCCGCCGGACCAGGGTCGACTGGGCGCACCAGGTCGAGCACCTGCTGACCGTGGACTACCCCGACGCCGCCACGGTCGTGCTGGTCATGGACAACCTCAACACCCACACCACAGCCTCGCTCTATGAGGCGTTCGACCCGGCGAGGGCCTTCGCGCTCGCCCAGCGCCTGGAGATCCACCACACACCCAAACACGGTTCCTGGCTCAACATCGCCGAGATCGAGTTGTCCGCACTCACCCGCCAGTGCCTGGACCGCCGCATCCACGACCTCGCCGTGCTCAACACCGAACTCGCCGCCTGGCAGCAGTACACCAACAGCAACCAGCGCCAAGTCGACTGGCACTTCACCACCGACGACGCACGCGTGAAACTGCGCCACCTCTACCCAACAACACAGAGAAATTAAGGCGCGACAGTCTACTAGTGCCGCATCAGGCAACGTTCGCCCTGCCGTGATGCAGCGCTCGGTTGCTGCGTCGGGCGGCATCGGACGGCCAGAATGATGACGTGGCTGAACGGGTGCAGGTCCGGGAGATTGATGACGACGAGGGCAGGCGGCTGCTGCGGATCATCCGCAGGGGCACCGGTTCGGTGGTGACCTGGCGGCGGGCCCAGATGGTGCTGTTATCCGCTCAGAGCATGCCTGTGGCGAAGATCGCCGAGGTGACGTTCACCAGCCCGGACCGGGTCCGGGATGTGATCCACAACTTCAACGCGGACGGCTTCGAGGCGCTCTACCCGAAGTACAAGGGCGGCAGGCCCAGAACCTTCACCCTCCCGGAACGCCGGGAGATCAAGAAGATCACCAAGTCCAAGCCGGCCGAGCACGGCCTGCCGTTCTCGACCTGGAGCCTGGCCAAACTGGCCGACTTCCTGGTCGCTGAGGGGGTGGTCGACGACATCAGCCACGAGGGCCTTCGGGTCCTGCTCCGAGAGGAGGGCGTCTCGTTTCAACGCGTGAAGACCTGGAAGGCCTCCCGCGACCCGGACTACGAGGCCAAGAAGGCCCGCGTCGAGCATCTATACGCGATCGCCGACGGCGAGGTCATACCCGAGGACGGCGAGCCCGAAGTCGTCTTCTGCATGGACGAGTTCGGACCGCTCAACCTGCAGCCCCACCCCGGCCGGCAGTGGGCCGAACGCGGCGGCCGGCACAAGGACCCCGACCGCGGGCCCCGCCCTCGGCGCCGGGCGACCTACACCCGCCCGCACGGGGTCCGCCACCTGTTCGCCGCCTACGACCTGGCCAAGGACCAGCTCTACGGGCACGTCAAGAAGACCAAGAACAGGTCGAAGTTCCTGGAGTTCTGCCGCTATCTGCGCTCGCTGCATCCCACGGACGTGCGCATTGCGATCGTCTGTGACTGTGAGACTGGTGGGGTTCCGCACGGGTCGTGGCCTGACCCGGTCTGTGACTGACCACGGTGTCTCGTAGATTGATCTGTCGGTCACGGCCCGTGCGGTGCTCGCTGCCGCCGGCCCGGTGGGTGTGTCCCGATAGGGGCCTTCGCGACAGGCACCCTCACAGTCCTGACCGCCCGAACGGTCCGGCGGTGGCCATCCGTTTCGAAGCGATCGAGAGAGACGAATGACCGCCCTCAGCATGCCGCACAACAGCAGCAGCACGCAGCCGCCCGCCCACTCCGCGGGTGGTGCTCGGCGTGGACACTCATAAGGACGTGCATGTTGCGGCTGTCGTCAGCGTTCTTGGGGCCCTCCTGGGAACGCACGACTTCCCCGCCACGGCAGAGGGCTACGACGAACTCCTGTCCTGGGCAGGCAGGTTGGGGACCGTTGAGTAGGCCGGTGTGGAGGGGACCGGCTCGTACGGTGCCGGGCTGGCCCGGCACCTAGCGGCTGAGGGCATAGAGGTCATCGAGGTCAACCGGCCGGACCGCGCGGCGCGACGACGCTCGGGCAAGACCGACGCGGTCGACGCCGAAGCAGCAGCCAGGGCCGTCCTGGGCGGCCGTGCCACCAGCACCCCGAAGAGCAAGAACGGGCCGGTGGAGGATCTTCGCGTCCTGAAGGTCGTCAAGGATTCCGCGGTCCGCAACAGGACTCAGGCCATCAACCAGCTCAAAGCGCTCCTGGTCAGCGCACCATCACGGCTGCGCGAGTCCCTCGCCGGGCTCTCGAATCCAAGGCTCTTCACGGCCTGCGCCGCCCTCGATCCCCAAGCCAGCGCAATACACCAAGCCTTGCATGTGCTGGCCCACCGCATCAAACAGCTGACCGCCGAGGCCACCACCCTCACCCGCCGGATCACTGCCATCATCCAGGCCCACAACCCACAGCTGATTCAGCTGACCGGAGTCGGCCCGGACAGCGCGGCCATCCTGCTCATAGCCGCAGGTGATAACCATGACCGTCTCCGCGACGAGGCATCCTTCGCCGCCCTGTGTGGAGTCAGTCCCGTCGAACGCTCCTCCGGTAAGAGCCAGCGCCGTCGCCTGAACCGCGGGGGCAACCGGCAGGCCAACGCAGCCCTCTACCGCAGAGTCCTCTCCCGCCTGCGCTGGGAGGAACGCTCCCGCGCCTACCTGCAGCGACGGACCGCGGAAGGCAAGACAAAGCGCGAAGTCATCCGCTGCCTAAAGAGGTACGTCGCCCGCGAGATCCACCGTGCCATCACCTCTGCTCCACTGCCACTTCCACCCACCCTGGCGGCTTGACGAACCATAGGGGCATCAACTACTCCCCGCACCTGACGACGAAGCGCTGCCAGCGGGTCGCGACGTGGGCGGCGGCGAACAACGTGAAGATCGCCTACACCCCGACCAACAGCTCCTGGCTCAACCGGATCGAGGCCCAGTTCACCGCCCTGCGCTACTTCGCACTGGACGGCACCGACCATGCCAGCCACAAAGAGCAGGGAAGCATGATCCGCCGCTACATCATCTGGCGGAACAAGCACGCCCCCGACGAACGCCTCCGCGAGGTCGTGAACAGGGCGAACGTTGCCTGATCCAGCACTAGTAGGGCTTGGTCAGGTCCGTATCGGTGTGGGTATGTCGCGGTGGCAGGTGGGGCAAGCACCGGTCCAGGCGGCGAGAAGTGTCTGGAGTTCTCGGACGACTTGGTAGAGGTTCAGACTTGCGCCGCGTCTTTTGGGTCTCGTGCCAGTCGTTGCAGGGTGCAGAAGGCGTGGGCGGCGGAGACGAGGGTGACGTGGTGGTGCCAGCCGCCCCAGGTGCGGCCTTCGAAGTGGGCCAGTCCCAGGGCCTGTTTCATCTCGCGGTAGTCGTGCTCGATGCGCCAGCGGAGCTTGGCCAGCCTCACCAGGGGCGCCAGTGGCATGCCGGAGGGCAGGCTGGAGAGCCAGAACTGCACGGGTTCGGGTTCGGTGGCCGGCCATTCGGCCAGCAGCCAGCGTTCGGGCAGTTCAGGACCGTCGGTGGCCTGGCGGACGCCGCGTCCGGCCGGGCGGATGCGCAGAGCCACGAACCGCGAGTAGATGCGTTTGAAGCCGCTGATTCCTTTGCCCGGGCGGGAGCCTTCCCGCCAGGACACCGGCCTCGTGGCCGTCCTCCCGGCCGCGATGACCAGGTCTTTCACGGTCTGCGCAGGCTCGGGATACTGCATTCTCGGTGGCCGGCCGGTTCCCGCATAGGCGGGCTGGACGGGCCGGGCGTCGGCCGGATGGGCGGTGTGGCGGGAGGAAATGCCCACCGCATAGGGCAGGTTGCGTTCTTCCAGACCGTGGCGGAAGGCGGCGGCGTCCCCGTATCCGGCGTCCGCGACGACCAGGGGGATGTCGATGCCCCACGACCGGCTCTCGTCGATCATGTCCAGGGCCAGCTGCCACTTCTCGACATGCCCCACCCGGTCGGGGATGCCGCAGCGACTGCGGCGGGCGACCTTGTCCGGGTCCGCCTCCGGCGAGTCGGGATCCCAGGACGCGGGCAGGAACAGCCGCCAGTTCACCGCCGCCGAGGCCCTCTCGCGCGCCAGATGCAGCGAAACCCCCACCTGGCACTTGGTGACCTTGCCCGCGGTGCCGGTGTACTGCCGTGACACACACGCCGAGGCATCCCCGTCCTTCAAAAAGCCGGTGTCATCGACGATCAATGCCTCTGGACCGATCGCCTCGTGCATCCGCCAGGCCAGCCGGGCCCGCACATGCGCCGGATCCCACGGACTGGAGGTGATGAAATGCGCCAGCGCCTGACGATTACCGTCCTCACCCAGTCGGGCCGCCATCGGCTCCACCGACTTACGCCGCCCGTCCAGCAACAATCCGCGCACGTACGCCTGCCCCCACCGCCGCTGATCCGCACGGAAGAACCCGTCGAACAACTCCGCCGCGAACGCCTCCAGGTCCTCCCGGACCGAGGCCATCTCCTCAGGTGCCACACCACCTCAACGACCCTCACGGACCAGCGGACACGCCACCCACGAGTGAAGCTGACCAAGCTCTACTAGGTACCCGTAGCACGCAAAACAACATGCCGGATCTCTTCCAACCAGCCCAGAACTGCTGCTCAGATCGGAACATCGACGAGTCGCTGGCCTGAAAGAGTACGAACTTCGAAGCTTTTCAGTGCGCTTGGAGTGAGATCCGTCGAGGCCATCAAGGTGAGCGGATCAGGATCATCGTGGATCCCGTTCGTAGGAGCGGATACCTGCCACGCGCCGATCGAGTGGGCGCGCCCCTCGGTGT
This sequence comes from Streptomyces sp. NBC_00289, assembly GCF_041435115.1. Classification (NCBI taxonomy): domain Bacteria; kingdom Bacillati; phylum Actinomycetota; class Actinomycetes; order Kitasatosporales; family Streptomycetaceae; genus Streptomyces; species Streptomyces sp. NBC_00289. The sequence continues at coordinate 10,022,163 of NZ_CP108046.1, forward strand.
CGATGGCCATTAGGGTGCAGCGTTCGGGACCTTCAACACCAGTGATCCGGAGAGTAATAGAGGTACCCCAACTGCGGGCTTGCAGGCCCACTGCAGCGCGCACGCCGGTAGCTGCATCGGCTGCGGTGTGTTGTTGTCCGGCGAGTGCAGGTGCTGAACCATGGGCGGCAGGAGGCCTGCTAGCTGGTTCAGATGTGAGAGAAAGACTGAAGGCGGCGATAGCGGATGCTGCGGCCGCCACGATCACCAGACACCGCCGCCGCGTGCGGCGCCTGTCCGCTGCCGTTGTCTCCAAAAGATTCTGCAGCATTCTGGGGCCAGCCGTCGCGGCGGCGAGCGGCAATTGTCGCTCGCCGAGTGACCTGATGGGACCTCGGTGGGGGGTAGCTGCATCAGTGAACTCACTGCTGATTGGGTGACCGAGGATGCTCAGGCGCTGTGCAGCTGGGCCCAATTGCTCGGCCTCTTCTGTACATCTAGGACAGCAGGCCAGGTGCGCTTCGAATGCATCACTGTCGGCGCCTTCCAAGACTCCCAGGACGTAGGCGGCCACATCCTGATGTCGCTTAGGTGTTGCAGTCATCGCCCTGGCCCCTCCTTCTGGTCTCGTTCCTGCAGCGCCAAGCGCATGGCGTGCGACGCGTAATAGATACGGGATTTCAGCGTGCTTGCCGGCACTCCGAGGTGAGCGGAGGCCTGAGCGATGGTGCGTCCTTTAAGATACGTCTCCACCAAGGCCTCTCGGTGAAACGGACTGAGTGTGTCAAGCGCGTCGGAGACCGTCATGGTTTCCAGTGCCTGACTCATCTCATCCGGTCCGGGCAGTACTTCTAGCGCGGAAGCATCGGTTTCACGAGGCCGGGCCGTCCGCGCGCGATGCGCGTCGATGACGAGTCGGCGAGCCACCGTGATCAGCCACGGCCTTATGCTCGCAGATTCCATAGCGCAAAGTCGCTCGGCGTGCTTCCATGCACGCAAGAGTGTTTCCTGTACCACATCCTCAGCCAGTTGCCGGTCCCCGCCCGTCAGGCCTGCGATGAATCGGAATAGAGCCGTACCATGTTCCCGGTACAGACCTTCCACCAGCGCTCCATCCTGCGCAGGGAGCTGATCAATCCGATTAGTGCTCGTATTCATTTGATTCGCTCTGTGATCCTTTGTGGCTGATTTGTGCACTCCTCTATAGGAGCATCTCCATTCCGCTGGCGCGGATCCCAACTGGCAGTAGTTCAGCCGGGTTACCTTGCATGTGGCTACGGGTACTGGATAGGACTCATCTTGAAATAGCTGCCTCACCGATCGGTCTATTCGCTGCAAGGATTCGTCGGAATGTGTCCTGACACTTAACATTCGCATGTAGACTCCACAGGTTCCGCCGCATGCGCCTCGCCCGGTCCGGTATTGCCATGGGGTCGGGTTGATACGTCCCCTCGCTCGTGCCTTGGCCGGCGCCGGAATTGCACTTGGCGTACAACCGTCATAGATGGAAAAGTGCGTCAGCATGAAGGTGAGCTTCATTCCATCCGACTTTCCTGAACCAAAGCGCGCCGTCAAGGCGGCCAGGAGGACTCGGAAGGTGGTGGCACCGACCTATCTCAATTTACTTACTACCCGTAGCCACGAACGCAACATTGAATGTAAACGGTGGGGCGGTGCATTGACTTACGCACAGCTCGTGAATGACCTGACGGTCAGGGCAAGCTGGTTCTCGCACAATTTCACGGAGAATCACGCCGGGGCCCATGTTTTCGCGTGGAGGTCAGATCGCAAGCGATCCGCACGAACACGCGTTCAGGAGGTGTCTGCGCCGGCCCGGATACTGGTTTACCTGAGACTGAATCGAATCGGCTACCGTGACAGCCGCAGTTAATCGTTCAATCCGAGACGTCCAAGACCATGCGCCCTGCATGACTGCATACCGCACTGAATGCTTGCATAGCACCGTTTTCGTCCCGAGTAAGGACCAGCCCCATTGCATTCAGAACCGTTCCACCACCTTTCGGTATTGATCAACCGGAAGCAAGGATGATCCCCGTCGGGGGTCATCACCTTTTCGCACATCAGGTTTTACGAACTTGGTACCGTTACTGCAGGCGCAGCATCGCCCCGCCTGTTCCAGCAGCACTCACGAATGCAACATTCACTCGGCGCCGGGAAGGCAAGCCTTTCGTCTCGTCCTGGCCCGAGGAAGGCATCAGCGCTCCTCCGCTCACATGGGCTCCATTCAGTCGCCCTTTGCGTGTCGGCGTGGTCCCATTTCACCCATAATCTTACCCTGTCAACCGGCAGAGCGCGGAGTATTCGATACTCATTTCCTTGCATCGGGATAGGACTCCGGCGAGACATTCGGCCACGTGGGACGCCAGGGCGATTGCAAAAGCCTTTGATCGCGGGTGCAGGTCGGTTGAGGTCGAGGAGGGACAGTGGCCGCTCGTAGAGGCGGAGGGCTGCGGGGCGGAGTCCGGCGGTGTTGGTGTGGTGTCGAGGGGTGGTTGATGGCGAAGCTGCGGAGGGTAGCCATGTTTTCCGGGCTGTGCCCGGTGCGGATCGTGGAGGCGTCCTCGCGGAAGGCGATGTCCCGGACGAAGTGGAGCCTGTTTTCGGTCACCCAGTGTGCCCCAAGATCGTTGCGATTTGTTCGGGGGAGGCCTGACGGCTGGTCAGGTCGGTGATGACGTAGACGGGCGGTCGCGGTATGGGCACCGAGCCGGGCTAGGACATCCTGCGGGGCCTCGGCCGCCCACCGGCTGACCGTCACGAAACTCGTCGCATCAATCACCACGGCGGAGCAGGCGATCAGCAGCACTGCCGCAAAGGGGTGACGCTTCCCGCGCCGGCACCGCGGATCGGCCAGTGCCCGCAGCCGCTCGGCCAGCGGGCCGATCGCACAGTGCCGACGGCTGGGCGACTTGACCAGACCGACGGTGGCAGACTGGCGGCACATCGGAGCAGTGATGATGGTGCCGTGGTCCTCCGCCGGGTCTGACCCACATCGAAGCTGACGCCCAAGGGCTGTCATGTCGGAGAACTGTCGACTCGCTGCGGAGGGCTACCACGCACACAGCCGATCGGGCGCTCGTGACCTGATAGCGCCTCTGTGTGTCAAGCGGCTTGAGCGAGGTGGTTCCGTTGGTCGCGTTTCATGATCCGGTAGACCACGTTGGACAGGCGTCGCTTGAGAGCCCTGCGGGCCTCCGAAGGCGTCTTCCCCTCACTGATTTTGCAGAGGTAGTAGTCCTGCCCGCGCCCGCCGTCGCGGATCTGGCAGACGGCGATGGTGTGCAGCACCGAGTTCAGCGCGCGGTTTCCGCCGGTGTTGAGCCGGTGCCGTTCGTTGTTGCCGCTGGAGGCATCCAGGGGTGCGCTGCCGGTGTAGCTGGCGAAGTGGTGCTCGGTGGGGAACCGGCTGATGTCCCCGATGTGGCCGAGGATCTTCGCGGCCAGTACGGTGCCCAGGCCCGGCAGGGTGGTCAGCGTGGTGCTGATCGCAGCGATGGTCTCGCGCATCTCGGCTTCGTTGTCCTTGACCTGCCGGTCCAGTCTGCGCAGGTCGCCCAGGAGGTCACGGGCTATGTCCCGGCGGCAGTTGTCGGTGGCCGTGACCGGCCGGATGCCCTTCATCAAGGCGGCAGCCTTGTCGGCCGACAGGCCGTTGGGTGCTCCGCCGGGCAGGAGATCGCGCAAGACGGCGTGGAGTCGGTTGAGGACGCGGGTGCGCTCGTGGACCAGGTCGTCCCGCCGCTCGGTCAGCAGCCGCAGGATCGTGGTCTGGTCTTCCTGGACCACGGGGCGCAGGTCATGGCGGAAGAGGGCGACCTGGGAGACGTGGAGGGCGTCCTTGGCATCGGTCTTGCGGTCGGCGCCGGTGGCCAGCAGCCGGGCCCGGGCCGACAGCGTGGACGGCACGTCGACCACGTTCTCGCCCGCGGCCGCCAGTTGCTGGGCGAGCGAGTGGCCCAGGCCGCCGGCGCCCTCGACCGCGAAACGACGGTCAGGCCACTGCTCGCACCAGCGCATCAGCTGGCGGAAGGTTCCGGCGTTGACGACGAACCGGCGCTGGGCCACCTGGTGGCCTGCTGTGTCGACGGCGACGGCGGTGTGGGACGACTTGTGGGGATCGACACCGATCAGAGTCTCAGGCTGCTGCCCCCGCACTCGATGAGACAGGAAGGGGAGTGCGGTGGGCACCCTGACTTGAAGTCACTGCGTCGCCTTCATGCCTCTGTCGAGCCACACCGCGCGGGTGTCAGCCAGCGGCGGCACGCTATCAGTGAGCCAACCCGAGAGCGGCAAGGAGCACTGCGGGCCCGTGCCGACCGACACCCTGGACGCTACGGCTGCAGACCGAGCATCTGGGGCCGATTGAACAAGTCAGCGGTCCAGCGCACCGTCGGTGCGCGCCGGGGGCGTGGTAAATCCTGTGGCGCGCGCTGGGGTGCTTCCGTCTGCCTCTGACGCGGGCTGATACCGCTGCGGGACGCTGGTGGGGTTCGTTCCGGCCGAAACCGAATGCTCTGTGATGCCGGTGAGCTCGCAGGTCAGCGTGGTGCTGGGGGCCGTCCACGGGAACCGTGGAGTGTTGCTGCGAGCACGTGCGTCAGAATTCCTGATTCACCTTGGTCCCCCCGGAACGGCGTACCACTCGGCCGTTGAGGGAGGGACAGGGACGTGGATGTGCTGCACGAGCGCTGCGCCGGTGTGGACATCAGCAAGAAGGATGCCAAGGCGTGTGTCCGCACCCCGAGTACCAAGCGGCGGGGGGCCTTCGCGACCGAGACCACGACGTGGGGTTCGACGACGAACGCGGTGCTCGCCCTGCGCGATCACCTGCTCGCCGCCGAGGTCACCCTGGTCGTGATCGAGGCGACGTCGGACTACTGGAAGCTCTTCTACTACCTTCTGGCCGGGGAGTTGAACGTGATCCTGGTCAACGCGCGGCAGGTCAAGAACCTGCCCGGCCGCAAGACGGACGTCTCGGATGCGGCCTGGCTGGCCCAGCTCGGTGCGCATGGCCTGGTGCGGGCCTCGTTCGTGCCGCCCCAGCCGGTGCGCGAGCTGCGAGACCTGACCCGGGCTCGCACCCAGATGACCCGCGAGCGCGGCCAGATCGTGCAGCGGCTGGAGAAGCTGCTGGAGGACACCGGGATCAAGCTGTCCGCGGTCGCCTCCGACATCATGGGGGTCTCTGGCCGGGCCATGCTCGAAGCCCTCATCGGCGGGGAACGCGGCCCGCAGGTCCTCGCGGAGCTGGCCAAACGCAAGCTCCGCAACAAGATCCCCGAGCTGACCGAGGCGCTGACCGGACGCTTCCGCAGCCACCATGCCTTCCTGGCCCGGCTGCACCTGGACCACTACGACCAGCTCACCGACGCGATCCGGCAGCTGGACGAGCGGATCGAGGGGGCGATGGCTCCCTTTCGTCCCTCGCTCGACCTCCTCGACACCATCCCCGGGATCAACCGGGCCGTCGCCGAGGTGATCATCGCGGAGACCGGCGGGGACATGAGCCGGTTCGCCTCCGCCAGGCACCTCGCGTCCTGGGCCGGCGTCTGCCCAGGCCACCACGAGTCCGCCGGCCGAACCAAGAGCACCAAAGTCCGACCCGGCATCCCTATCTCAAAGGCGCCCTCGGACTCGCCGCACTCGGCGCGGTGAGAACCAAGGACACCTACCTGCAGGCCCGTTACAAGCGGCTCACCGCCCGCCGCGGCCCGATGCGAGCCTTGGTCGCCGTCGAGCACTCGATCATCACCGCGATCTGGCACATGCTCACCGACAACGTCACCTACCACGAGCTCGGCGGCACCTACTTCGCCCAGCGCGACCCCGAACGCGCCACCCGCCGCGCGATCAGTGCGCTCAATCAGCTCGGCTACACCGTCACCCTCAACCCGCTGGAAGGCGCGGCCTGACCGACCCGCACCCAGACACCCGGCGAGCGCCACAGCCACCGGGCACCCAGCCCTGCCTACCCCCACCCTGACCTGCTGCTATTTACGCGTCAGGAGCTTGGGCTAGAAGCCCCCCGTCACTGCTCTGTCCGCCGCCCGACCGGCGTGTGCTGCCCCTCTTCGCAACCCGGAAGGACAGCACTTCCATCATCGCTGATCAGCGCCCGGACGTCTTGGGAGGCGTGGACACCCACGCCGACACCCACCACGCCGCCGTCGTCGACCCCATCGGCCGGCACCTGGGCGACGCTCCGTTCCCGACCACGAGCGACGGCTATCGCGCCCTGCTGGCCTGGCTTCGCTCCTTCGGGACCGTGCTCGCCGTTGGTGTCTAGGGCACCGGATTCCTACGGCACCCAGCTCGCACGCGTCCTGACCGCTTCCGGCCTGCAAGTGTTCGACATCAACCGGCCTGACCGGCGCATGCGCCGCCAGCTGGGCAAGTCCGATCCCATCGACGCCTATGCCGCCGCCGAGGCGGTCGCCTCCGGACGCGCGGGCGTCATCCCCAAAAGCCACACCGGTGCCGCCGGGGGGCTTGCGGGTCCTGTACAACGCCCGCGCCTAGGCCATGAAGGCTCGCACGCAGGCCGTCAACCAGATCCGCAGCCTCCTGGTCACCGCGCCCGACACCTTGCGCGGCCAACTGCGCGTCTGGCGGCAGCAGACCTGATCAGTATGTGCGCCAGGCTCCGGCCGACACCGGACCTGGCCGACCCGACCGCCGCCAAGTTCACCCTGCGACGCCTTGCCCGCCGCTACCAGGACCTCGGGCGTGAAATCAGCGAATACGACGCCGAGTGGACCGCACTGACGGCTCAGGCCGCGCCGATGCTGCTGGCCGTCAACGGCGTCGGCCCCGAGACCGCCGCCCGCCTCCTGGCTGCAGTCGGCGACAACCCCGAGCGACTGCGCTCCGAGGCAGCCTTCGCCCATGTGTGCGGCGCCGCACCTCTGCCGGCCTCCTCCGGCCGCCGGGACCGCCACCGGCTGAACCGGGGAGGCAACCGGTCAGCCAACGCGGCCCTCTACCGCATCGCGGCCGTCCGCATGCAGCACGACCGGCGCACCCGCGAGTACGTGGCCCGACGCACTGCGCAGGGACTGCAGAAGAAGGACATCATCCGCTGCCTCCAAGCGCTACAAAGCCCGCGAGATCTTCAGGGCCTTGACCTGTACAAACATCGCGAAGGCCGACCAACCTTGCACAGGCCGCTTGACAGGAGATAGGAGCTTCTCCCTCGCGTGACGGCGACTTGGCAAGCCACCTCCACAACGGAGCTTCGTTGCGTCCGGTCGCGCACCCGACCAGCATCGTCACACCGCCGCAACCTGCACACGTGGGGACCACCGCGACTTTGCAATCGCCTTGCGTGGGACGCTTCCGGCGGAAGACCTGGTGAGGGGAGGGAGCGAGCGAAGAGCATCTCGGCGATGGTGTGCCGTGTTTGCACAGAAGGCCACCGCACAGTATTACGACCGCGCCGAGGGCCATCGCCGCAAACCTGGACTTTCCCCATGCTCGCCAGGTCGCCCGGATCGTGCGGCACCGGAAGTAGCGGTAGCCGGTGCCATGCGAGATACCCGTCGCGCGCCAGGCAGTGCACACACCCCGCATCACAAAATGAGCGCAGTACCAGCATCGCCTGCCGGAATGGCCTCAACGCGCGCGAGGCCTGCGGCCTGTCAATCTGTCGCCATGAGCACTGAGCAACTTCGCCAGCATCGCCATGATGTGGCGCGGTACCGCCGAGTTAACTCAGCACTTTTCGGCGGTTACGATAGCGTTCCATATGTGCTCTTCTGCTGGCGAGAGAGGGCATGCCGATTCCATGTCTTTCCGACCTTCAGGAGGCAGGTATATGTAAACTCCGTGACACCATGCAATTGCGTAGAGCCCATTATTGACATGTGATAGAATTCGAGCAAAAAGATCCCGATTAAATTTCAAGAGACTTTCCTTTTGTGTGTCAATTTGGGCTTGTCCGGATTTGAGTACTCGCCTGAGGGTCTGTGTTCTTGAGCATCTTCGGAAGACGGCCTCAGGCGCGGATCAGTGGCGCAGGAGTGCAACCTCGCCGTTCGAATGCCTCTCTCGACGGGGCGGACTGCTGCTCGGGTTGGTTGTTGAGGGGGAGGGGAGGGGCATGTTCGGCGGGACTACCGCCGCTGACTCCGATCCGGTGCAGGTAGGCCCGCAGCGAGGTGTAGAGCGAGGCGTCCCCTCCCGAAGGATCAACGGTCACCAAGCAGGATCGCGCCGTCTGTCAGCCTCTTAACTGCTGTAGATCCATGGCCGGCTGTCTGACTGCTTGCGGCTACGGCCATTGCTGTCTCTCGCAGCCGTCGGTGGTTCACAGAGTGTGAAAACCGGCACCGCGCGCTCATAGTCTGACCGCGCCTAGACCACAGCTGCCTCGGCGCTGCTGCCTGGACGAGCGCGGAAGTCAGCGGTGGTTTGATGCCAGGTATCGTTTGATGCCTAGGTATGCCTGCCCCTTCCACCCAACACGGTCCTCTTGCCGCTGCAGGGAAGCTTGAGCAATACGTGCTTACGAGGACGGTAGATCAGCTGGCTGCACTCGCCGAACCTGAAGCAGACCGCTGCGGCCATGGACATGCGGCTGCGGGAAGCTTGAACCGACTACAGGTGTGTCACCTCTTGGCGCTCAGGCCGGAGCGTGCGACGTCATCAAACCGAGGCGGGTAGGCGGGTGTGGTGACGATCGGTCGCCCTCAGCGCGAACGGCGCCGCCCACCAAGTACCGCGCTCCGTGGACGCTTCCGGTGTCCTCGTCTCGTTCGGGTGCTTGGGGGCGGTGCTGGACGGTGGTGTTACGGCACGGTCGAGCCGTGACGAGAACGGGCAGGGGTCGTGTTACGGCTGTCGAGAGCGCGCAAGGCGCCGCGTGATCTGGTGCTGCGGGCACGGATGGTCGAGCTGAGCTGGGCTTGGTAGCGAGTGCCCATCGCGGGACGAGCTGAAGTGCAACCAAAGGACGGTCGGCGAGTGGTTGCCCTGCTTCAACCGCTTGGGCCTGGAGGGCCATGGACGCTGGAGTGGCCGAGAGCCTTCGTGATCGTGTGGAGTCGCTGGTGCGGAAGACATGGGTGGGACGGACGGCTGGGTACTCGCCCCGCCGGCCGCTTGTGGCCAGCAGGCCGCCGTCGTGGATGCGGCTGAGGAGCAGCTCCGTGATGTCGGTGAGCTCGGTCATCGGCGCTTCCCCGAAGGCCGTCCGCGGCCCCGGTTGCGGGACGCGGGCTGGTGACGCGGGCCGACGACCGCGGCCGCCTCGTCGTCCGGCTCGTCGTCCAGCGGCTCGTCGACGGTCTCGGTCTCCAGCGGCTCGCCCTTCGCGGCGGCCTGGGCCCGCTTGGCGAGCACGCGCTTCCTGAGGGCCTTCATCTGCGGCTCGCGCTCCTTGAGGTCGGCGACGAGCGGCGTGGCGATGAAGATCGAGGAGTACGCACCGGCCGCGAGGCCGACGAACAGCGACAGCGAGATGTCGTTGAGCATGCCGGCGCCGAGGACGCCGCCGCCGATGAACAGCAGGGCGCCGACCGGCAGCAGCGCGACCACGGTGGTGTTGATCGAGCGGACCAGCGTGCTGTTGATCGACCGGTTGGCGATGTCGCTGTAGGTCCAGCGGGTCTGCTTGGTGATGTCCTTCGTCTGCTCCTTGAGGCTGTCGAAGACGACGACCGTGTCGTAGAGCGAGTAACCGAGGATCGTCAGCAGACCGATCACCGTGCCCGGCGTGACCTCGAAGCCGACGAGGGCGTAGATGCCGACCGTGATGGTGATGTCGTGGATCAGGGCGACGAGGGCCGCGAGCGCCATGCGCCACTCGAACGCGATCGCCAGGTAGATCACGACGAGGACCATGAAGATCGCCAGGCCCTGCCAGGCCTTGTTGGCGATCTGGTCGCCCCAGCTGGGGCCGACCAGGTCCGCGTTGATGTTCTCCGAGTCGACCTTCAGCTCCTTGGCGAGGGTCTCCTTGATCTGGTCGGACTTGCCGGTGTCGATGCCGGCGATCTGGACGCGCAGGCTGCCGTCACCGAGCTTCTGGACGATGGCGTCGTGTCCGGACGCGTCCTCCGCGAACGTCTCGGCCTGGGCGACCGAGACGCTCATGTTCTTCGGGGTGGTGAAGACGGCACCGCCCTGGAACTCGATGCCCATGTTCAGGCCGCGCACCGCGAGGCCGAGGATGGCCGTGATGGTGATCAGTATCGAGATGCCGTACCAGATCTTGCGGTTGCCGACGAAGTCGTAGCCGACCTCGCCGCGGTGCAGTCGGGCGCCGAGGTTGCCGAGCTTCGACATCTCACGCCTCCTTCGGGTCGACGGGGGCGGCCGGACGGCGGGTGCGGCGAAGCGGGGGCTTCGCGCCGAGTGCCTTCGGGTCGAGGCCGGAGAACTTGTGGCCGTTCGCGAAGAACTTCTTGCGGGCGAGGATCGTCATCAGCGGCTTGGTGAAGAGGAAGACGACGACCACGTCGAGCACGGTGGTCAGACCGAGCGTGAACGCGAAGCCCTGGACCTTGCCGACGGTGACGATGAACAGCACCGCGGCGGCGAGGAAGGACACGAAGTCGGAGACCAGGATGGTGCGCCGGGCACGCGGCCAGGCCCGCTCGACGGCGGGGCGCAGCGAGCGGCCCTCGCGGATCTCGTCCCGGATGCGTTCGAAGAACACGATGAACGAGTCCGCGGTGATACCGATCGCGACGATGGCGCCACAGACGGCCGGCAGGTTCAGCGCGAAGCCGATGGCCGGGCCGAGCAGCGCCATGATCACGTAGGTGAGGGCCGCGGAGACCAGCAGCGAGGGGATCGCGATGACGGACAGACCGCGGTAGAAGATCAGCAGGTAGATGACGACCAGGGCCAGGCCGATCGCGCCCGCGATCAGACCGGCGTGCAGCTGCTCACCACCGAGGGCGGCGGTCACCGTGGTGACGCTGTCCTCCTTGAAGGTCAGCGGCAGGGCGCCGTACGACAGCATGTTGGCGAGGCTCTGGGCCTCCTGCTGGCCGAAGCTGCCGGAGATCTCCGCGCTGCCACCGGTGAGCGCCTGGCTGACGGACGGGTCGGAGACGACCTCACCGTCCAGGACGATCGCGAACTGGTTCTGCGGCTGCTGGTTCTTCGCCAGCTCGCCCGTGATGTCCCCGAACTTCTTGCTGCCCTTGTTCGTGAACTCCATGGTGACCGTCCAGCCGGCGGCGGTCGTCGTGTTGAAGACGGCCTGCGCCTTCTTGACGTCCGTGCCGTCGACAGCGGCGGCGCCGAGGACGTACTTCTGCCACTGGCCGCCCGAGTTCTGGCCGCAGGCGACGGTCGGCTCGGTGGCCTTGGCGTTTTTGCCGGCCGTGCTGCGGACCGACTTCTTGCTGCAGTCCAGCGCCGCGTACTGCGCCTGGAGCTTGGCGGTCGCCGGGTCGACGGAGGCGCTGGCGCTGGGGGTCGGGGAGCCGCTCGCGGCGGCCGAGCTTCTCGCCGACGGGGAGCTGTCCGCCTTCAGGGCGTCGGTGACGGCGCGCCCCTGCGTGCTGGCGGACGCCGACGGGGACGCCGAGGTGGAGGGTGACGCGGACGAGCCGGCCTTGTCGGTCGCCTTGTCGGTGGCCTTGCCCGAGGCGCTGCTGGAGGCGCTCGGCGACGGGGTGGCCGTCGCGGCGCCGCCGCTCACCTCGGTGGCGATCACCGGGCGGAAGTACAGCTTGGCGGTGGTACCGACCTGGTCCCGGGCCTCCTTGGAGTTCGTGCCCTTGGGGATGTTGACGATGATGTTCTCTTCGCCCTGGGTCTGAACCTCGGCCTCCGAGACACCAAGACCATTGACACGGCGGTTCATGATGTCGACCGCTGTGTTCATGTTGGTCTTGTTGATCGCGGATTCCTGGCCTTTCTCCGGGACCGCCCGGAGCGTGATGCTCGTACCACCGGCAAGGTCGATGCCGAGGCGCGGAGTGGTGTGCCCGGAGGCGAACATCCCGCCGGTGAGCGCCACGATGGCGATCAGGATGAGGGCCAGCGAGCGCCACGCGTTCCCGTTACCCGCTGAGCGCTGACGTTTCATGCGTTCGGCATACACCTTGTCTCCCTCAGGTCCTGTACTGCGCGAACGTGGGGAAACGTCGCCGCTCACAGTTCGTGTGCAAGTAGAGCGCTTACGATGGATCATGCACTCCTGGGCGTCGCCTGGCTGTAGAAGGCCAGACGAATCATCTGCCGGCACCACGCCATGCGCCGGTCATGGCCTGCAGCATCGGTACCAGCCGCTCCGGCGACGTGCCGCGCGCACGATCCGTCCAGATCACTCCCCAGCTGATGAAGAACGCAGCTGCGTATCTCGTCGACGCTGGAGGACAGGTCCGGACCAAGGGAAGTGCAGAAAAGGGCCTGAGACAACGCTTCCAACACGTCCACGCCCGCCAGTGTTCGCACGGGCGTCACTGAATACATCGAGGCCATAGCACACCTACCTCATTTTGGGCGATTGCTCACTTAATCTCTAAGTTCGCCCGGCACGCGCCTCTCCGCAGGAGTAAACGCTACCTATCTCCTTCACGGACGCGTGGTGGAGGCCGTCGTCGTGCCGATGGCAGTCGCCAAGGATCGTGTAGTCCCTCATGCGGGAGAAGACGCGCTCGGCGCGGACACCCACTTGGCGGTGAGCGACGTTGCGCCGTCCACGATCTACAGCACGTTCGATCATCCGTCGATGCCAGCTCGAGTGCGAATAGCAGGCCGAGCCCTGTCGGTCCGGTGAGGTCGCTTGCCGAACTGCACAGGTAGTGACATCGCCGGGACCATGGCGGGTTCTACGCCGCCGTGAACCGTGGACGCAATGATGCCGGCCGGCTGCAGCGGGCACTGGCCGAAGCTTCGCCCGGCGACAACATCGCCACTGTCACCGCCAGGCAGCCGCACGATCTGATTGAGCGACTGACTACCGCGGGGAGTGGCAGACGGGCGGACCTCCTCGTCTTTGCGGACACCGTACGGCGTCCCCCTCGGCTTCCTTCTGGCGACCCCGTGTAATCCTGGCCGGATGCGATCGGACCGGGTACTGCGCCGTGCTGTCCCGCCCTGTCAGTCGCACACCCTGGGCCGAACGCGCCGGCACGGGTTCGTCTTCGGCCAGCCCAACACACTGGGCACCGAAACAGTCAGGACACCTGGGACAAGTTAGTTAGAAGTGAATGAGCTTCGCTATCAGATCCGGCTCGCTCACAGCGTCCTGCAGTGCGATCGGGGCCGTCACCATGCCAGCACCTTTCCCGACGCGCACCATGCCGACAACCGTGCCCGCCCGGGCGGAGCGTGGGACGCCGTCGCTCTCAAGGCGGCTCTTTACTTCCAGACCGGGCCATCCGACTGCCTTGAGATCCCTGGTTGCCATAAGCGGGACCCTGTGGCCGAATCCGTCGTTTGCGTAGCCGACAAGATCGCCCTTCATGATTATGCTTGCCGATTCGGCGGCATCTTGCGCAGCCCTTATGAGAGTTATGCTGTCTGTGATCGCCCTCTGCAGCTTGGCATTGACGCTAGCGCCTGTGTGAATAGCGAACACGGCTCCGACGATCCGGTGCCTTCTGCCGTCAATTATAGTGTCCGCAGACCACAGCAAGTTCCCGCCGGCCGATGTCGACGAACCAGTCTTCACACCGTTCACGCCTGGCTCCAGGAGTGCGCGGCCATTGTTATTGTAGACCGTTGCGATCTGGTCAGATATTTCGACCTGTGTAGTGTCGACGATCTCCCGGAACACCTCATTCTGCAGTACGGCTTTGGCCAATTTCAACTGATCAATAGCAGTGGAAAGTGTCGTCGCCTTCAGGCCGCTCGGATCCGTGTATATAGTGTCTTTCATGCCAAGCGCCTTAGCTGCGGCATTCATTTTTTTCACGAACACCCTCTCGGACAGGGAGTCCCAGCGGGCCAACAAGCGTGCCGCGTTGTTCGCAGAAGGAATCAACAACAACTGCAGCATCTGCTTTTCAGTGAATGCCTGCCCTTTCCTGATCGGCGCGGTCGACTCGCCGTCAGCGTTGGACTCGATCTCGGCTTGCTGATCGACCTCTATCATTGGACCCTCTGCCTCCCCTGCGAGGGGATGGTTCTGCAGAACCACATACGCTGTCATTGTCTTGGCTACACTGGCGATGGGTGAAGGACGCTGCTCTCCATTCACTCCCATGATGCCAACACCTTCCACCTCCACTGCGGCTTGGCCCTCTTCGGGCCAGGGCAGGTTCGGCGCATTTCCTTCGAAGGTGTAGTGCAGCTCGGGTGGCATCGTAATGAAAGGTGCCGGGAGGGGACGCGCCATCTGTATGAAGATAAAGAAGATCGATAGAAGAACTATCAACGGTGTGGCGATCCTGAGTCGCCGCACTATTACCCAGAGTGGCTTTCCTTGTGGCGTGTCCGTCGAATCGCCTAGCAAGGTTCTTGCCTGCTCAGAATCAATTCTGTTTTGGCGTCGCGTCGGGATGTGCAGGCCCAGATTCACTTCAACGTACCGTAGGGCGTCTGCCGCGGGTGGGTCGCGGGCCTCCCACGTTATGCCGCTCCCAACCATTCAGTCCGCCCCATATGCCTTCAGTGATACCCTCACGAAGTGCCATACGGAAACAGAGTTCGGAAACGTTACATTTATGGCATACTTTTTTAGCCAGCCCATCCCAGCCGCGCTGACCGGATTGGTTGGAGGGGAAGAAGATATCCGGGTCGATACCTGGAGCCGTACATGCCGCCCCCTCTTGCCAGATTTTTTCCGATGATTTGTTCATTGCAGATCCTGATAGGTGAAGGGTTTAAATAAAATTCTTGGATCATTCAGGGGTGACTGAAAGCTACCTAATCTGCGAGTGCATCAAACTGGTGACCTTGCCATTGTGGTCATCCTCGTGCATTGCGTGTCGAAGTGGTCGCGGAAAATTCAATGTGTTCAATTCGGGAAACTTAATCGATAGCCAGTTGCCCTTTAATCCACGATGTGGTCCACCGGTGCGAATTTCCTGAGTAATTGCTGCTCATAGAAGCTCAGCTGAGAGGATGGGGCTTCAGGGACAGCCGGGTCGCTCCGAGCAGGTTGAAACTTACGGTTTTCAAGGCTGTACGCAGAGCGGTGAGCGTCTGCTAACGGGCTTTCAGATGCGCTATCTTCCGGGTGACGTCTGGACGAGGAGGCGTTGCGCACGACTGTCCTACTCTGCCTCGTAACTGACTGGCTTTCGCCCGTGCCGCAGCGGCGTCGACGCTTGGTGGTGGACGGAAAGTGCCTGCGCGGAGCGAAGCGCCCCGACGGCAGCCAGATCTACTTCCTGTCCGCAGTACGCCACGACGACGCACTGACGGTGGCCGCGCGCGAGATCGGCGCCAAGACCAACGAGATCCCGAGTTCCAGCCCTTGCTGGAGCAGATCGACGACGAGGAACTGAAGGACACCGTGGTCACAGTGGACGCCCTGCACGCCAAACGCGCCCACGCCCACTACCTGGTGGAGGAATGCGACGCGCACTACCTGTTCACCGTGAAGGGCAACCAGAAGAACCTCGCCAAGCAGCTCAAAACCCTGCCCTGGAAGGACGTCCCGGTGCTGCACCGCTCCACAGCGCACGGCCACGGCCGCGACGAGATCCGCGAACTGCAAGTCGTCAGCGTCAGCGGCCTCCTGTTCCCCCCACGCCCGCCAGGTCATCCGCAGGCGCCGCCTGTTCGGCGCCAAGAAGTGGAGCTCAGAGACGGTCTACGCGATCACCGACCTGCCCACAGAACAGGCAAGTGCCGACGAGATCGCCTCCTGGGCCCGGGACCACTGGACGATCGAAAACTCCGTGCACTGAGGATTTTCAGCAGTAGCTCTCAAGGGTGAGGACGGCTTTGGCTGCGGTGGTGAGCCAGGTGGGGCTGCAGCGGGCTTTGCGGAAGATCCGCCAGGTCTTCAATCGGGCCATGCCGCGCTCGACCGGGTAGCGCAGGCGGGCATGAGCCCTGTTCAGCGATAGCTGCCGGCGGTTGAGTTCTTTGCCGGGAGAACGTCGGATCGGGGTGGTGATGGTGCCGCCGGCACCGAGGTAGCCGAGGTCGGCCAGGACCGGGATACCGAGTCTGCGGCAGGTGTCGATGATCCGGTGGGTGCGGGCGGCGGTGAGGTCGTGGGTGCGACCGGGCAGCGCCTTCGAGATCCATACGATGGTGCCGTCCGGATCGGTGACGACCTGCAGGTTCACACCGTGACGCCGGTGCTTTCCCGAGTAGTCCCCGCGGCCGTCACCGACCCGGTCGCACTCCGCGAGGGTGCCGTCCACCAGCACGTATTCCGCCCGGGCCTTCACTTCACGCAGGGCCCGCGTCAGCCCCGGAGCCCGGCGCGCCAGCAGGCCCACCACGGAGCGGACATAGGCGTGCGCGGTCCCGACGCTGATGCGGAAACCAGCGGCGATCTGGGCCAGCGTGGTGTGCTGGCGCAAGTACACGAGCGCGACAACCGCACGCGCGGACGGACGGAGCTTGCACCGGCGGTCACCCTCACGAAGGACGATCAGCATCGTGACCGTCTCCACGAGGGCATGCGGGAGGTCGAGTGCGGCAGGATACGTAATCAACGGGGCTCCCCGGCAACCGAGATCAGATGTCAGATACCTCTCTCAACTGCCTGGGAGCCTCGTCCGTTGCCCTGCCAGCCATCCCCTTGCATCACTCGATCAGTGGCCACCCTGAAAACGCTCACTGGATCAGGGACGTCGTCTTCGGCGAGGACGCCCGCAAGACCCACACACGCAACACCCCCGCCGTCATGGCCACCCTGAGCGACATCGTCAGGGGCACCCTTCGAACAACCGGCTGGGCCAACACCGCCAGCGCGCGACGCGCCCACACCACCCCGCGCCATCCTCACGCTCCACGGCATCACATGATCAAACCGCACATCCAGGGAACACTCCGGGGCCGTGGGTCCACACCCTGGCCGAGGAGGTGATGGCCCTCAACGAGCAGATCCGCGAGATGGACAAGCTCATCGAGGGCCGGTTTCGCGAACACGAGCTCGCCGACATCATCCTGAGCGTCCCCGGAATCGGCGCGACCCTGGGTGCCGAGTTCCTCGCCGCCGTCGGCGGCAGCCTGGACGACTTCGGCTCCCCGGACGCCCTGGCGGCTTTCGCCGGGGCCGCCCCCGCACCTCGCGACTCGGGCAAGGTAAGCGGCAACCTCCACCGGCCGATCGTTTACCATCGGAAACTCCAGCGCGTGTCTTCTACACGTCCGCACTGGTCAGCGTCCAGTTCGACCCGAACTCGCGGAAGTTTTATGACCGCAAACGCGCAGAGGGGAAGAAGCATGTTCAGGCCGTGCTCGCCCTCGCCCGCCGACGCGTCTACGTCCTCTGGGCGTTGATCCGCGATCGACGGTGCTACGAAGTGACACCACCGGTGCCTGCGGCAGCTTGACAACAACATTAGGAAGCATGTGATCGCGATCGCCCAGCCGGCCAGGCGGCGTGAGCACAGGTCGATCACGGTCGCGGGATAGAGCGGTTTCGCGCCGCTGACCGGCAAGTACGTGATGTGCCGACGTACTTCTCATTCACCGCGGGCGCGGTGAAATCGCGGCCGATCAGGTTCGGGGCCTCCGCCGCGGCCGGGTCCGCGACGGTGGTGCGCTGCTGGCGCCGCAGACGCACTCCAGCGAGCCCGATGGCCCGCATGACGCGGGCGACGCGCTCGTGGGTCACGGCCTGGCCGCCGCCGTCGCGGAGTTCGGCAGTAACCCTGGGGACACCGTAAGTCGCGTCCGAGTCCCGGTGGACGTGGGTATCCAGGCCGCGAGCCGGGCGTCTGCCGCCTGGCGGGCGGACCGCTCGGGGGCGGCGACGAACTGGAAGCGGCTGCTCACCAGTTGGTCGCGCCCGCGAAATACTTTGCGGCCTTGCGCAGGATCTCTCGCTCCTGCCGTAGCTCTGCGTTCTGCTTGCGCAGCGCCGCATTCTTCGCCTCCAACGACGTCGACGCCGCCGGACCCGCCGCCTGGTGCGTCACATGAGAGCCCGCGGGGCGGCCGTCGGCAGCCCGTATCCAGTTCCGCAGCGTCTCGGTGTTCACCCCGAGATCAGCGGCGACCGACTTGATCGTCGCTCCCGGCCTCGACTGGTACAACGCGACCGCATCCGCCTTGAACCCGGCGGGATAGTGCTTCATTCCCACGGGGACTCCGTTCTCCTGGATCATCAAGATCCAAGTCCAAGTCCCTCCGGTGCCCAAACTCCGGGGTCAGGGCCCGTTACCGCCCGACCCGGTCATGCTGGCGAGGGGTGCGCTGGGGCCGTATTGGGCTCTGACGTGGGAGGAGTCGACGGCCTAGCCGGACCAGTCCAGCCACGATGCCGCGTGACTGACTTAGAGCTCGCGCAGATAGACGTCGTGGGGAGCCCCCAGCGACAAGGTGGGCACAGGTCCCGGTGATCATGGAGTTGCGACGCTCTGTGATTACTGGGGGGACCTGTGCCCGTGCTTCCATCATGGCTGACTGACCCGCTCTGGGAACAATTCGCGGCGCTGCTGCCCGAGCGCCCTACGGTCGATCCGTCCCACCCGCTGGGGTGCCACCGGCGCCGTATCAGCGACCGGATCGTGTTCGACAAGTTGCTGCAACTCCTGCGGTTCGGCTGCTCCTACCAGGCGATCTCCGACACGACCTGCTCGGCGACCACCATCCGCAACCGCCGCGACGAATGGATCCGGCTCGGCGTCTTTGGCCGACTCAAGCAGATCACGCTGGAGTCCTACGACCGGATCGTCGGGCTCGTGCTCGACCAGATCGCCGTCGACGGCTCCATCACCAAGGCCCCCGGCGGCGGCGAGGTCGCCGGGCGCTCACCGGTCGATCGCGGCAAACAGGGCTTGAAACGCTCGGGCATGACGGATGGTTACGGGATCCCGCTCGGCCGGGTCCTGGCCGGAGCGAACCGCCACGACTCGCCGCTGCTCTCGCCGACCCTGGACCTGCTGGACGACCTCGGGCCGCTGCCCAACGACATCATGGTGCACCTGGACGCCGGCTACGACTCGGACAAGACCCGCGCTGAACTGGCGGCCCGCGACCTGCGCGGACGCATCGCGCACAAGGGTGAGAAGGCGCCGATCCAGGCGAGCCGGCGGTGGCATGTCGAGCGTACGCACGCCTGGCAGAACGCCTTCTACCGCCTTTCCCGCTGCTACGAACGCCGCGCTACCGTCGTCAACGCCTTCTTCGATCTCGCGGACACGATCATCACCATCCGTAGCCTGATCCGTCGAGCCTGGGCCACCCATCGCTGGGACGAACGCCCCCACCGTCGCCCTTGAGTACCCGCCCTGCGCGCCTACCATGAGGCCGAAGCCGCCAGCACAGGATGGGTGACCCGAAGAAGACGGCCAACCGCCGTAGAAAGAAGTCGGCATGCTGCCAGAGTCGGAATTCGCCGTCATCCTCGGGATGTCCCCCGAACAGCGTGCGGCCTTCGTCGCAGGGGTAGCCGAGCGGGTCTTCGACCTGTACATGGACTGCGCACGGCCGTACCGCAGCAACGTTTGGGAAGCGATCACAGCTGCATGGGGCCGGGCATCCGGCGAGACCATACCTGGCGAGACCGCCGCTCGTCTGGCAGAAGCCCTCGATCAAGAAGCAGCCAGCTACTGCGACGATCTAGATGAGAGCATCGACATTCCCTTTGAGGTGATCACCGCCGTCGGCCACGCGCTCAAGGCCGCCTTCTTCGGCGACCCCAAAGACGCTGAAGCGGCCGCGAACTTCGCGACGG
The DNA here is from genome assembly GCF_041435115.1 of Streptomyces sp. NBC_00289. Lineage (NCBI taxonomy): Bacteria > Bacillati > Actinomycetota > Actinomycetes > Kitasatosporales > Streptomycetaceae > Streptomyces > Streptomyces sp. NBC_00289. The sequence goes on from NZ_CP108046.1 coordinate 10,041,934, forward strand.
GCGGCATCGCCCGCGCAGCTCACGCATGCAACGACGATCAGGACAGGGCAGTACAGGAAGAACTCGGCTGGCAACTCGACTGGCTGCGTTACGTCAGTACGACCGAGGCGGAAGCCACCCGCGACGGATTCTCAGCACGCACAGTGACCAAGCCGACTTGGTATCTGCGCTGGGAGAACTGAACCCGCCAAACTGCACCGCCACCAATCTGCGTGACCTCTTAGGCTCGTTAGGGTGGCGTCGGGGCGTCGAGGGTCAGGCCTGTGCCGGCTATGAAGCCGTCTATGGTGTCGGACTGGTATTGCAGGCGCTTGAGCCGATTGCGGACGAGGGCCTCGAGTCGGTCGAGGGCGACGACGGCGAGGTTGGCCAGGCTGCGTTTGACGTGGGCCCAGACCCACTCGACGGGGTTGAGCGATGAAGTCCCGATCGCCCATGCTGCGGCGTTTGCCCTTGCCCGCGGGGTGGGTGCGTAGGTGGTGGCACAGCCTGGTACGGGAGCCGGGCCGCATGGCGATCAGTCCGGCCACCGACAGGCGTCCCGAGTGTCGCGCGCTCACCGTCGCCTGCGGAGTCGGCGGTGACCATAACCGCTCGAGCCGACTGGCAACCTCATCAAGCAGCCGGCCAGCGGTGAGCCTGAACGGCGTTGCGCCTGCTCCCGTGCCCGTTCATGCGCACGCCACGCTGAGTAGCCGGCCCGGCCGCTGCCACGCCTGACCTCCCGGATGATCGTGGACACAGCCCGCCCCAGGTGCCGGGCGATCGCCGTGAAACTGTCCCCACGACCCATCGCGAGCAAAATCCGCTGACGCTCATCTACGGGTCATGATCCCGACTGCACACCTCCGCCGCCACTATGCGGGCCGGCCGACCGCGTCACCGAATGACTCCGGCTACGAAAATCTTGCCAGTGCCACTTCAGCTCGTACGCCGACAACACCGAAAAAGCTCACCCACGCCTGCACGACCGTGTGCAACCTTGGCCTGTCCTGCCTGTAGGTAGTACTTGCTCATGGCTCACCCGTCACATAGGCGGAGGGTAGAGAAGCGCAGGCCAGGCTGTCCCACGGCAGAGGGCGCACACGATCTAAAAGGAGAACCTGATGCAACATGCAGCCGCCCCCGCTCACACAAGCCTCAATGCGATAACAGCGACATGGGCATCTGCTCTATTCTGCTCTCCGCTACAGCCAACCGATCATCCTGGCACGCAAAAAGTGCTTGAGGTGGTGATGGGGCAGCTTACGGCTTTTGCCAGACACCCAGGGGGGTGCATGGCAGTGGTAGCTCAGGAAGCTGGAGATCACCCCGAACTATATCTCTCTCGTATGGCTTGGTGTCGTGACGAGGTTATCCGAGCCTACTCCCCGGATCGCCTACCGCTTTCCTGACGCTGAACCAGTTGGCGCAAAAGGCGAACCGATGTAGAGCGTCTAGGGCGGTCATCAACGTCCTGGTAACCCATCATATGACAAGAAAGTGCAATCCTGGATTGACAGGTGATAAAAGTGCCAAATTTCACATCTGCTTACGATGGGAAAACGGAAATCCCGACGTACTCGCCGCCTGCGGATCATCGCCCGATCAACGTCTATGGCGAATTTGGGCAGCCGCCTTCATCGCAGCGACCTGAAGGACTTGCGGTCGTTCCGGTCAGTGCTCGAGGCTGGGCAGAGATCCTGGAAGAACTGGTTCGTCAAATCAGTACGGGGGAACACGTTTGCAGGCAGTGGTCAGTACACCCAGAACTCCTGGACGCGCTTAGGGCCGCCACCATGGCACTGGGCACAGTCACTCCAGGTGGCCTGGTCGGACTTCTTCGTCGGTGTCGAGCTCGGGCACTGCGGCACAGAAATTCAATCCATGGCCATAGAAGAACCGCGGGCTGTACGATGCCGCATGTCTGACGGTCGAAAAATAGTGCAGCAGCCGACGTTTTATGAATGACGTGATGCTCGCGAGAAGGAAGAACTGCATGGAAACTCCGTGTCTGCGACAGCCCTGCCCTTGTATGTGGAATTGGAGCGAGATTTCTGAGAGGTTCCTATGTGTCATTGAAGAAGCCTTTCTTATCACAGAAGAACGAACTCTAAATCAAATTACTCGACTTGCTGTGAATGATGCAACAGGAAAGGATGATGGCCGGGAGCCCTTTTCTCGTGTAGATTATGAGGGTGAGAAGGGCTGCGGAGACTGACGACAGCCCGTTCGGGCTGATGCGGGCATGACGGGGATCCGCCACTGTTTGATCCGTGCGATGGTGCGCTTTGACTGCAGCGCGCAGTGCCGCGTGGATCTTGTTCGATGACTTATGCTTGCCGCGGAGGTCGCTCTTCGGCGCCTGCGCTTGATCGGCGTGATGACAGTGTCGCTGGCTCCGATGTAGCCCCTGTCCACCAGGAATTTCAGGTTTCCGCTGGGCGCGCGCAAATGGTCACGATGTTGTGCTCCCGTGCGTCCTTCTCGCCGTGGGGCAGGGCCGACGAGATCCACTGCAGCCTTCCCTCGTCCGCCGAGACGACTTGCAGGTTCACACCTGCACAGAGGGCCTTGCCGCAGTAGTGGCCCTCGGCCTGAGCTTGACGTTTAACGTGGGCGGGCTCGGTATTCCTTGATCGATTCGGCCCGTTTGACGGTCTTGCCGACGTCGTGGTGCCTGGCCCGGTGTTTGTTTTTCGAGCCTGCAGGCCGTCCGGGCCCTGGCCGAGAGGGTTTCGGTGCGGTCGCGGGACGGGCCGTGGTCGCGTGGACGTTGCGAAACCCCCGCCGGACCCGGGCCGGGGTGAGTCGGCGGCCCTCGGCCGGTCGTTCCCAGGGGCGGCGGAGGTCCTCGGCGAGGGGTCGGGCGAGGCGGAGCTGGGTGTGGGCGGCGATGATGAGCCAGGTCCACAGGTCGGCGGTGTCCGCGTGGCGGACCTTCGGGGCGGTCCAGCCGAGGGTCTGTTTCATGAGCCGGAAGGTGTGCTCGAGGTCGAACCTGCGGAGGAAGGACTGCCACCAGTGCTCGACGTCCGCCGGTGTGGCGGCGGTGGCAGCCAGACCGGTTTCGGGTCGCGGTCGCCCGGCAGACGCTCGACCTTCAAGCGGATCAACGTGCCGTGCAGGACCGTGCCGACGCGGCCGTCCTCCCTTCGGCCCGGAGCGGGCGGGGCCGGGGTCACGGAGCATGACGCGGTCCGAGCGCAGGCGTCCGACCAGGACGACGGGCAGGTCCGCCAGGGCATGGGAGAGGTAGGCGACGTCGTAGCCGGAGTCCATGACGATCCAGATCTCCGGATCACCTGCCCGCCACTGCTGGGCCTGGACCAACCTCTCGATGACATCACGTAGTTGGGCGGCGGTGACAGTGGTCGCGTCGTCCGCCGGCCCGAGGCGCACGGCGTCCAGCAACGCGACCCAGGAGGTCCGGCCGGTCTCCAGAGCGGCGACGAAGGAGTACAGCCAGCCCGGCACGAACTGGTCCCTGCTGCGGGCACCGCGTCCGTAGACGTGGCAGAACAGCCGGTCCTCGCTGGTCGGGGCGTCCGGGCGGAGCCAGTTGCTGACGTCCACGGCCAGCACGAGCCGCCCGTCGGCCGCCCTGGGCAGCGGCAGGCCCGCCAGCGCGCGCCGCAACCGGGCCGGCTCCGCCCAGCCCCGGTCCAACGCCGCGTACATTGCCCCGTGCCCGCGCCGGTGCTCGACCGCCAGCGACAGCTCGACCAGCGTCTTCACCGGCCCGTCCGCACACAGCACCGCGTCTGTGAGCTCGAAGAGTGCATCCGCGCGGGCGTAAAGGCACTCGTAGAACTCGACCCGAAAGCGGGACAAGACGTCGAACGCCTCGCCCGCGGGCGCGTGGACCGGGAGACTCATAGCAGCGGCCGTTCTCTCGTGCTTCGTGACTCGACATCTCGAAGGGTGGAGAACGGCCGCCTTCGCTGTCCCGGAAAAGAACCGCAGATCAGCAGGTCGGGTGACAGGCGCAGTTAAACGTCAAGCTAAGAAACCGTCTCGCCGTCGCCCGAATCCTGGTTCTGGATCACTTTCAGTGCTGGGGCCACGGAGGGTCACCGAAACCGCGATCATGAACGGTCGTGGGTGATGTTCTCCTCCAGAACCTGTGGTTCCACCAGGTCCAAGGTGTCGTGATCGAAAACGTTGTGCCTGACGGCGAGTTGGTGGCCGTGCGGGCCCGGGCGGTTGCGGAGCGGGTCGTATGTCCAGCGTGCGGGACGCTGTCGTCTCGGGTGCACAGCCGGTACGTACGGCGGCTCGCCGACAGCTCGGTCAGAGGGCGTCCGGTGCTGATCGAGTTACAGGTGCGGCGGTTCCGCTGCGGCCAACGTTTGTGCAGACAGGCGACGTTCGCCGAGCAGGTCGACGGACTGACCGTCCGGCACGGCCGACGCAGCGCCGGGCTGCAGACAGTGCTGGAGCGTGTGGCGGTGATGCTGGCCGGCCGTGCCGGTGCCCGCCTCTCCCAGACTCTGGCCGCCGGGGTGAGCAGGTCGACACTGCTGCGGTTGATCCGTCGCCTGCCGGAGCCCGAGACCTCGACACCGCGGGTGCTCGGGGTGGACGACTTCGCGCTGCGCAAGGGCCACAAGTACGGCACGATCCTGATCGACATCGAAACCCGTCAGCCCATCGACCTGCTGCCGGACCGGACGACGTCGACGGTCGCCAAGTGGCTCGCCGACCATCCCGGCATCGAGGTGATCTGTCGGGACCGCTCCACCGCCTATGCCGAGGCCGGACGGCTCGGCGCCCCGAACGCCATCCACGTCGCGGACCGATGGCACATCTGGTCGAACCTTACTGAGGCCGTCGAGAAGACAGTCGTTCAACACCGCGCTCTGCTACGTGAGCCGCACGACGCCGCCACGGCCCAGGCCGTCGCGGACACGGAGAACACGAACCTCGATCCGCCCTCTCCCAGAGGGCCGCGGACAACCGGCCGACTCTCCGACCGCATCCGGGAACAGCACGCGGCTATCCACGCTCTCCTCGAGCAGGGCATCGGACTGCGCGCGATCGCCCGCCAACAGGGGCTGGCCCGCAATACCGTCCGCCGCTTCGCCAACGCGGCAAGCGCGGACGAACTCCTGGTTGGCCGGTGGACCGGCCGAGCCAGCATTCTCGACCCCTACAAGCCTTACCTGCACCAGCGGTGGGCGGAGGGCTGCACCGTCGCCCGCCGCCTGTTCGAGGAAGTACGCGAACGTGGCTACCCCGGCGGCGAGAACGTGGTGAAGGTCTACGTGGCCAAACTCCGCGAGAACTTTCCGCACGACCCGCCCCACAAGACGCCGTCCGTGCGGAATGTGACCAGCTGGCTCACCCGCCATCCCGACCGCCTCACCGAGGACCAGACCCAGCAGCTCAAAGCGATCCTGGCTCGCTGCCCCGCGCTCGACCGCACCGCCCACCACGTCCGCACGTTTGCCGAGCTCATGAACAACCGTCAGGGCCGGGACCTGAACAAGTGGATCACGAGCGTCCGGGCCGAGGACCTGCCAGCCCTTCATACCTTCGTCACCGGTCTCGGCCAGGATCTCGATGCCGTCGTCGCCGGCCTCAGCCTTCGCTACAGCTCCGGCGCGGTCGAGGGTCAGAACAACAAGATCAAGATGTTGAAGCGGCAGATGTTCGGCCGAGCCAACTTCGACCTGCTCCGCAAACGGGTCCTCCTCACCGCGCGATGCCGTTCATGATCGCGGTTTCGGTGACCCTCCGTGGCCCTAGCACTGAAAGTGATCCAGAACCCAGGTTCAGCCGACGCCGACAAACCGTATCTCAACCGAACGTGATCGCTTGATTTCTGCTGGTCAGACATGGTGTAGCTCGGAATGGGAGAGGCATCCGGCGTCTTGTTTCCGTTCCGTGAGCGAGGGGTGCGCGATGGCGTCGGTGCTGGGAATGCTGGAGGAGCGGGAGACAGCGGCTCGTGTGCGGGCGGAAGAGCGGCGGGAGGAAGTCGCCCGGCTGGCTGAGGTGCTGGAGGCCGCCGAGATCGATCTGGACCGGGGCGATTGCGCGGGAAGAGCTGGTCGAGGCCCTGGCAGCCTCGGCTGCCGAGACCTCCGCCGTGACCGAGACCGAGGCTTAGGAGGAAGCGGCGCCGTCGCTCGCGCCGGTGCTGGGCTCGCCGGTGCCGCCCTGGCGGGAAGGGTTGCCGGTGACGGTTCTGGCGCCGGACTATCAGCGCATTCTGGGCCTGCTGGAACATCAACGATCCACGGGTCACGGGCTGTTTCGAGCCAAGGAGATCGCGGTGGAGCTGGGCCTTGATGCGACGCCAGCGAAGGTCGAGGGGTGCCTGTTGAGTCGGCACGGAGCGCGGTGCCGGCCGCGCCGCGCAGGCTTTTGCCGTCCACTGCGAGGCCACGCAGCCCGGTCGCCTTCGGGAGACGGTCGGCGAGCCAGCGTCCGACTGCCCCGTCCAGCGTGTCGCCGTCGATGCGGGCCAGCAGTCGGCGGACCGTGCTCTCGGCGGGCAGGACCCGCCTGGGCAGAAGCGGATCGGGGTTCGCACCGACCTGTTCGAGCACATGCCCAGGGGCATCGGCGATCCATTCGCCGACCGCCAGCAGTGAGGTCGCTCCGGCCAGCACCGCGCACGCGGTGAGAGTGAGCACGACGGCTAGGCGGTGGCGCACCCCGCGTGGGTCACGCGGGTCTGGCACCTCGGCCAGCCGTTCCAGCAGGCCCGGGAGCTCCTCGGGTCCGACCTGCGGATTCTCGCGCAGTTGGTCAAGGGCAGGCGGGATCAGAGATGATGCGTCGGCAGGCACGGTCTTCCACTTGGATCACGGGGCGTAGAGAACTCCATGATCTTGGAAGCCGTGCCTGTCACGTCCCGAGAACACCGCCCTTGAGCTGACAGTCCGCCAGGAACCGGGCATCACGCGACTACGCCGAAGCCCTGGCTCACACCCCACCTCCAAGACCCCGTCGAACCACCCTTGACAACGCCAGATAACCCTTAACTCCGTGGTCTTGGAAGTACCCCGACGAGCTGCGTGAGCGTGCGGTGCGGATGTACCGGACTGCCGAGCCGAAGCCCGTGATCCGCCGTATGGCCGAGGATCTCGGCGTGCATCACGAAGCCCCGCGCAACTGGATCCGGCAGGCCGAGGCCGACGCCGGCGAGCGGGATGACCTGCTCATATCTCAAGCCTGGAGACTCACTGCTAAACAAGCTTATGGACTTGAGGTGCCGGATCGGGACGAGATGCGAGCGGTGACGCCAAGAGTGTCTGCGAGTTGCCGACGGGTGGTAACACCGAGTTTCGAGTACGCGTGGTGAAGGTGGTTGTCCACAGTGCGGACCGAGAGCCCCAGCGTCTCGGCTATGTCCTTACTGACGGTGCCGGTCGCGGCCAGTAGAGCAATCTCGCGTTCGCGGGCGGTCAACGTCGCAGCGGATTCAGCCGTGACCAGCAGCGGCGTGCGGGCACCCTCACAGTGCGCTGTGAGCGTGGCGGCCTGTTGGGCGGCTGGTGTTGCACGCCGGTTGTGGCCGGTTCGGCGCCAGGCTACGGCAGCTGCGCTCGCAGCTTCGGCAGCAAGCAGATCCACGCCCATCGTTTCGAGTTCAGCAGAAACCGCCATGAGGCCTTCGGGATCGTCGGCGGCCAAAGCGGCAGCCAGATGAGAGCGGGCTACAGCCAGTGCTCCCTCGCTCTGCTGGGCGAGTTCGGCAAGCCGTTCGACAACGTCCTTAGCCCCGCCGAGTCGAGCGATATCAGTGAGGAGCAGTGCCTCAGAAGTGATGTGACCGCTACCGCGGGCGGCCCCGGCTGCACTGGTGAGCCGGTCCCTGGCCTGTGCAACTCGGCCCTGAGCTACCAAAATCCACGCCTCGCAGAGTTGCTCCTCACCAGTGAGGATTCCCATAGGCTGATGATCTTCCAGCGCTGACAGAGCCTCTTGTGCTGCCTCAAGGTCACCGCACAGTGCCGCAGATGCTCCCAACCCGGCGAGGACGGGATGCAGCGCCGTGCCATGATTTTGGGCCAGCACCGCGGCTTCCGCGTACCAGCGGCGTGCTCCTGCCGGATGCCCAGCCAACCACTCCGCACGTCCCATGTGGAACGCTACCCAAACTCGGGGAAGCGTAGCGCGTGCTGCCAAGAGATCAGCAAACGCGCCCTCACCGATCTTCCGCGCCTCAGTAAGCTCTCCGGCCTCCGTCAGCGCCATCACAAGTGAATTGAGTTGCGACGCAGGGTGGGCTATGAGCGCTTGGCGATCGATCTGTACGTGCACGGCATAGCCGCGTTCTGCCAGGGCAGCTGCTTCCCTCGCGCGCCCCCGCATTGCCAGCCCCGCAGACTTCATCATGGTGCCCTGCAGCCACGTGTTGACGTCCGGCGCCTCCCTGACGTCGTGCTCAAGGTCTTTCAGCAGTTCTACACCGATAAGCGGTTGCCCCGAGACCGTGCGTATGCAGGCCTCGTTCACCTGCAGCATGTACCGGCCCACGGGGTCGGCAATGTAAGCGCGAGCGGCATCGTTCACCGCAAGAGCGTCGGCAGTACGGGCGCCGGTCCAGAAGAGATTATTCGTTCGGATGAACGTTGCGGCCAGTTTCTCCTGTTCCGTGGAGGCTTGCTTGTCTGCCTTGATGAGAACAGCCTCAGCTTGTTCCCACATGCCCAGTTCAAGGAGCGACTCCCCAAGCAGTAGTCGGGTAGAGAACGTCTGATGCAGGTCAGGCAGGGCCTTTAGGAGAGCGATGACCTGGGGATAGTCGTGAGCATGGCGGGCAAGCGTGGCACCTTGGGCCAAGAGAGCGGGATCGGCGGTGCCAGTAGCGGCCAGGCGCCAGGTGGCAATATGCAGCGCGTCGCCACGACGTCTGGCACCGCAAGCTTCGATGCGCTCGGCCTGCGCCAGCAGCACGGCACGGCGGTTCAGGGTGGGCAACTGTGTACGTAGCACTTCTCCGTATAGCGGGTGGGTCAGCGTTACCGCGCTTCGTCGCCGGTCGTGACCGATGCGGATCAGTCCCGCACGTTCGAGGTCGGTCACGACCTCCAGGGAGGCAGCTTGGATAGCCTCGGTAATGGACAGTGGTTCGCACAGGGCGAGGATCTCCAGCACCGCTCTTCCGGTCTCGCCTGCGGAGGCCAAGCGTTCACCGATCAACTCGGTCAGTCGTACGGTCAAAAGTGAGGGCTCGGCCAGCTCCCACACTCCACCTCTGTTAGTCAAAGTGCCGGCAGCCAGGGCTGCGAGAACGAGTTCGCGCAGATACAGCATGTTGCCGCCGCTGCTGATGTGCAGGCGGTACAGGGTGAGTCGGCCGACGGGTCCGTCCAACACCGTCTGGAGCAACCGCTCGACTTGGGACTGGTTAAGCTCAGCCAGGCCAACCTGCTGCAGCTCGGCGCTGTCCCGCAAGGCAGCGACCGCATCGTTGACTCGCTCCCCGCTACGAATGGTGGCAATGAGGCGGACCACTCCAGCATCCATCAATTGCTGCAGCAGCATGGCGGAGGTGGCGTCCAGCAAATGGACGTCATCAACCAAGAACGCCCATCGACGCCGCTGCGGCCCGGTTAGCGCGGCAGCCGCGGTCTGGAACCCTTTAGCGGGGTCCGACAGATCCACTCCGGCCGGGATCAGGTGCGCAATAGCTCCCAAGGGCACGGTGCTGGCCGCCGCAGTGGCCGTGGCGCGCCCAGTCCTGTAACCTGCCTGTCTTGCAATTGTCAGGCTTTCCTCGGCCAGCCGAGACTTGCCGACCCCCGCAGGCCCATGGATCACCCATCCCCGGCCCTTCCTGCCCGCGAAAGCCAGGGAGAACGCCTTCAGCTCCTCCTCACGCCCGACCAACGGCCAACGGGCGTCCTCGACTCTCATCGCATCACATCCTGATCATCGACGCTGATGAGGAGCGTCGCAACGAAGACCGGCCGAAACCCCAACCGTCATCCAGTCACAGTACTCGTCTCAGTCTGCAACAGCACACAGGAGTCGACGGATACATCACTCCAGCTTTTGACTTCCTTCGTGGCTCGGTAACGAATCTTGCGGTCTCACGGCGTGCTTCCTCTTGTTGCATCCTCCGGGTACCACCGGGCATGAAGGCATCAACAGACCGCTGATGAGAGGCTTGAGCACCGGCTTTCACCCAGTGAGTCCTTTCCAACTTCCGTCTTCCGTCGCGGCTCGTCAGTTGGCCTGACAGACGGATGAAGTCCCTGGGCATTGGGTTTCGACCAAGAGGACCGTCTCCACCAGAGGCTTCGCATGCTTGCGTGCCCGTCCGGCCGTGGCCAGCGCCGCCTGCCGCTTCCTCGCCGGCCGCCTGAGGGAACGTCGGCAACTCTTGGCATCCGATGGCGACGTCTGAGTGCGGGACGACAGGCCCTGCTCGCCCTCTTCCCACCTGCGCAAGGCGAGCCCATGCCCAGCTCACAGCCAGCTTCGGTATCGGAACCACCACCGCCTATCGGTACATCATTGAGCCCGTCAATGTCCTGGCCGCCTCGCCCCCACGCTCGCCGAAGCAGTACGGGCCGCATCGATGAAGGTGTACTGATCCTGGACGGGACGCTTCTGCCGGGCGACCGGATCGCCGCCGACCTCCCTTCTACTCGGGCAACGCAAGAAGCACAGCAGAATCTGCAGTCCATTTTCAAAGAAATTGCTGCCACCGCATCCGACTCCTTTACGGATATACGGGCAGAGGACCACAGTCAAGAGTATGAAGTAACGTCAAGTCGCCGTGATCTGTCTAGCGTGGGCACGCAGCTGCAGCAGCCATCGGGCAGGGGTTGGCAGGGTTCGCGCGTGTGTGAACGGCGATTGAGTTTGATTAGAGCTACTTCGCGTGCGTGCCGAAATTTCCTAGGGAGAGGCCACCTTGAAGGCTCTTCCCACCCACTCCTGCGAGGAGGCGTATTGTCCGCCACGATCTGCATAATTCGATAGTGCCAGCTACTGTCCGGCGGCTGAGTAGGTGATACTCATTGCTCGGCCTCCTCGTAGGTGCATGCTGTACTCGAGGCTACTCATGCTGAAGCTACGCACCCCAAGATATGGAGGTTCAGTGAGTAACGCTAAAGAACCGATCGATTACGTTCTGGGTCGCTCAGAGGCCGAGACGCGTCGCCTGATTTTTCAAGGCACGATTTACGCTCCTTACACTCGCGCCTTTTTGCAGGCTGCTGGCATCACTAGAGGAATGAAGGTCTTGGATGTAGGCAGTGGAGCCGGTGATGTCGCTTTGCTCTTGGCTGATCTTGTAGGGCCTGAGGGCTCCGTGTTGGGCGTGGATGAGAACCCTGAGGTCGTCAAGGTGGCGCGGACGCGCTGCGCCACCATGGGATACGGCAACGTCAGGTTCGTCGAAGGAGACGTGCGGACTGTTTCTCTGGAGAAAGACTTCGATGCCGTGACAGGGCGATGGATCCTTATGTACGTTCCCGACTCCGCGGCGCTGTTGCGGAAAGCTGCTGGCCTCGTGAAGCCCGGTGGCGTCGTGGCTTTCCAGGAAATTAACCTCAGTTCGCCACCTGTCTCCTATCCGTCGACTCCACTCTTTGAACGCGTGCTGGGTTACGCGGTTCCTCGGCACGGAGCAGAGCGAGGGCCCGATACCCGCGCGGGACTAAATCTCTATAGCCAATACCTTGAGGGCGGGCTGCCGGCACCGCACTTGATGATGTCGACACCGATGGGGGGCGGTCCTTCGTGGCCTGGGTACCACTATTTGGCGGACACATTGCGCAGTCTCCTGCCCATGCTTGAGCGGCAAGGAGCGGTAATCCCAGAAGAGTTGGATATCGATACGCTCGGTGGGCGACTCCGTGACGAGGCAATCGGTGCGTGTGCCGTTCAAACGCTCCCGCCACTGATTGGTGCCTGGTCGCAGCGTAGTTGACGCAGCTGATATTGGGACGTTACACCACCCCCTACTTATCGAGTCGCGTGCAGCAGGGGTCCCGCTCGTTTCGGTGTGTTCGTGAGAGTGGCCGAGCTGTCGGACTCTACGAGAGCGGCCTCGGCCGCTGCCGCAGCGCGTTAGCCAGGATGAACAGGAACTGCTCGAATTCCCCGCCAGCGTCGCGTCTTTAAGCGGACAGTTGGCCGTAATTTATTCCGTCAGCGTCACGCCCTTTTTAAGGGTGTGGATGCCCAAGTGTACGTTACTCAGGGCTTGCCTAAGTGATGTGCTCGAATGCATCTCAAGCTGCCATCTATAGTTAGTTGGCGGTCGCGAATATACTCGTAATACTACGTTCTTTGGGTGATTGACTTGCTTTACATCGCCGTAGCGTGCGTACTGCTGACGCAAGCAGCATTCTTGGTCGCATGGGCCGTCAGCTGGTGTCCTAATGATCCAGGGGCTCACCCAGGCAGCGAGGAGCATCATGCAGCATTGGCATCCGTTGATGACGGCACGGATTTTAGCCTCAAGTACTGACGAAGCAGGAGGTCTACGCCGTCACCAGCCTGACCGACGAGCAGGCCACCCCGGCCGAGCTCGCCCAACTTGTCCGCGACCGCTGGAACACCGACAACGCGCCCCGCGCGATGGCCACCTGGCGCAACCTCGCCATCGGAGCCCTCCGAACAGCCGGAGCGTAGAACACCGCGGCCAGGCCCCCACCACAACGCCCGCAACCCCCGTCGCCCCCTCACCCTCCTGGCCTCGGATGATCACGAACCGGGCGTCACGCGACTATGCCGAAGCCCTGGCCGCATGTGGGCCGCCCGGTCGGCTGCGGTCTTGCTCGGCTACAAGCAGCTCCTGGAAGTCGAGCGCGGCTGGGTCCAGGGCGGCTTCAAGTTCCCGGTGGGGGGCGGCTGTCGCTGATGTCCCGGATCGCTTGGGTGGTCTTGGCGATGTGGTCCGCTTCCAGCGGCCGCAGTCTGCCGATGGCCAGGTTCCGCAGAGCGGCCATTGCCCGCGGCGCGCTGCCGGTGTGGACGGTGGAGGCGTCCTTGGCGAACACCACATCTCTGACATGGTGGCTGGAATTTTTGATTGCCCGGTGCCCGCGCACGTATCCGCCCCAGCTGGGCAGGGCTGGCCTGGTGGGTATCGAGGCTGGTGACGGCGTAGATCGTCTCCCGGGTCTGCCGCTTGCCACTCTCTTCTCGGCGCCGGTGGATGCGTAGGGCCGTGCCGTGCTTGCGGGAAGGCGATCGGGTCCAGGTTCGCCGCGGTGGCCGTGGTCTTGACCGAGCGGGATTCCCGCCGCCCGTGCCCGGTGCCGGAGACTGTGTGCGCTACGGGCACCTGTTCCCACGGCAGGGCTTTGACCTGGGCCGACGCGGTCGGCTGGGTTTTCTTGATCACCGCGATGCAGTGGGCCTTCTTTTCCTGGACGAGCCGGCGCACCTGGTCCTTGACGCTGTGCAGGGCGTCGAAGGTGGCCACGGTTCCGGTCGGATCGAGGGGTTCCAGCAGCGGACGGAAGGCGGCTGTCTCGTTGGCCGGTGGTGCCGGGCGTCGGTGTGGTTGTGTCCGGCCAGGTAGGTGCTGATCGCGGCGTCCAGGGCATCGCCGTCGAGGGCGGCCAGGAGCCGGGTGAGGGTGGCATGGGACGGGGCCCGGCGACGTCCGGGCAGATGGCGGCGGATGCCGAGGTGTTTCAGCACCGTGGTGGTGGCGCGCTGTCCCCACGCGGTGATCTCGGTGATGGTCCGGGCGCCGGAGACGACTGTGCAGGCGCAGACCAGCAGCAGGCCGGCCAGGGGATACCACCGTCCGCGACGCGACCGCGGGTCGGGTACGCGCTGGAGGCCGGCACGCAGGCGGCCGGTGTCGTGCTGGTGAACGGGCCCAGTTACGCCAGGGCGACAGGGATCGGGGAGGACGAAGCGGCAGGCACGGGACCCCAACGTGATCAGCTGGCGTAGACACCCTGATGATCACCGGTCTCGTGCCTGTGCTGTCTGCTGCGCCAACTCCCGCCGACACCGACGATCTACGCGATCCCGGAACTTGCAACCGTCCTGCGCTGGCGCGACATGAAACAGATCCTCCGACCTGCGGCCGGTCTACCACCGCCACGAGGAACGCATCCGGGTGCACGTCATCGTGTTGCTGGCTCGCCCTGCTGATCCGCATCACCGAAACCACCACCGGATCGACCTGGAACGAGATCGATGCCCCATTGGGACCGGGCGATACGGCCGATGAGCTGGGGCGATGCCTCGCGTGCTGTCCTATCCGTGATCGCGTGGACGGTCTGCCGGGTGACCTTGCCGGTCTTCAGATCGGTGCGGTGCCGAAGGATCTTCACCGCCTGGACGACATGCGGGATTGCCGCTTCGGCTCACACACTGCCGTGGGCGCTGTGGCGAGGAGTCCTCACATCTGAAGAGAACGAGGAAGAGAGCTCGGCAATCGCAGAGCATGAGTAGTGTGGGTGTGCAGGTCCCCGAGGCCCACAAGGCCCCGATCAGGTGGGTAAATCGGAAGGCGGTCACGGAGTGAGAAGCCGAGTTGCGCGGTGGCCGCTGGCAGGTCGGGACACTGAGTTGACGGATTTCGCCACAGCCTGGGGGGATCGCCGATACCGGGGCGTGGTGGTATTCGGACCGGCGGGCGTGGGCAAGTCACGGTTGGCCGAGGAGTTTCTTGCTCAAGCGGTCGGCGAGGGCTGGAAGGCTGGGCGGGCGACGGCTTCCGCGACAGCGGCTGAGGTACCACTGGGAGCGATCGCACACTTGATCCCGCCAGGAATCGACTTGTCTGACCCGGTCTCCGGCTTCGCCGAGGTCGCCCGCTCGCTGGTGGGACCAGAGCGGCGGCGTTGGGTGCTGTTGATTGACGATCTGCACCTCCTGGACTCGACATCGGCGGTTTTGCTCCGCCAGTTGCTCGATGCCGGTGTGATCCGCCTCATCGGCACCGTACGCAGCGGGGAACCTGTGAGGGAGGCAGTCGACGCTTTGACCGGCGGGGATGCGGTTCACCGGATCGACCTTTCGACGTTCGACCAAAAGCAGGCAGAAGTACTACTGCAGGCAGCTCTAGGTCGGCCTGTAAAACGGCGTGCCCTGCGAGAGCTGCACACCGCAGCAGGGGGGAACGTGCTCTACCTGCGGGAACTGGTGGTTGGCGCCTTGGAGGCGGGCTCACTTGCCAGCGACGGGGAAATCTGGGAACTGGCCGGGGACTGGCGCGCGGGCACGCCACGACTGGCCGAGCTGATTGGTGTGCGGCTGGCTGCCGTCGGTGAGGGCGCGCGGTCCGTGCTGGAACTCCTGAGCGTGTGCGGACCCGTTTCCCTCATGGACGCCGAGGCGGTGGCCGGCCCAGTCGTCCTGACCGATCTGGAGGAAGCCGGGATCGTCCAGATTGACACCGACCGGCGCCGTACAACCCTGCAACTTGCCCACCCGCTGTATGGAGAGATTATTCGCGCTGACATCCCTCACCTGGTTCGTCGCCGCACCTTGCTACAGCAGGTTCAGCGGGCCGAATCCCGCGGTACCCGGCGCCGAGATGATGCACTACATATTGCCAGCTGGCGACTAGCAGCCACAGGCACCGCAGACCCCGCCTTGCTTCTTCAAGCTGCGGGCCTTGCCCGGCACGCTCATGACTACGAACAGGTCATCGTCCTAATCGATGCAGTACCTGAAAGCTGCTGGACCGCTCAGACTCGTCTGCTTTTGGGCGAGGCGCTGTGGGAACTCGGTAGATGGGAGCGAGCGGACGCAGTCCTGGCTGACGCCGATTCTGTGATGATCAACGAAGATCAGAAGATCTCTCTAACGATCACCCGTATGCTCAATCTCCAGTGGATGGCCGGCCGTTCAGTTCAGGCATTGGCAGTTGCAGAGGCCGCCCGAATGAGGGTAACCAGCGCTGCTGGTCAGGAGCTGCTTCGAATCGCTGAAAGTTATATATTGGTCGTCTCCGGCCAGCCGGCCCGTGGTCTTGCACTGCTGGAGGACATCGATTCCTTGGCGAAAGATGCCCGTTACTTCCCTGACATTCATCTATGGCTGATGGGAGCGTCGACAAGGTCCCTAGGACTTTCCTATGCAGGGCGCACATCTGAAGCACTGACTTGGGCCGAACGCGCATATTCTGTGCACCTCGAACTCGAAGACCAAACTCTCGCCCCGCACCCCGCTACTCAGCTTACCGCCCAGGTCCTTGCACTAACTGAAAGTGGCAGACTTGCTGAAGCTCGAATAATTGGAGAAAAGGCAGTTGCCGAACTCTCAGCCTCTCGTGCTCCCGTGCGCCCAGTCCAGGTTTGGGCAAGTTTTCTCCTGGGCCGTGTCGAGTGGCTTGCGGGGCATGCCTTCGCCGCACGACGCTGGTGGGCTGAAGCTGCCGCGCTAGCCCGAAACCCTTACCCTATAACACCGCTACGTCTGGTGTTGGCAGGTCTGGCTGCGTCTACAGCAGTGCTCGGTGATCTGGACGCCGCCGAGCAGTTTCAGACCGAGGCCATGGCATGTCAACCGACGGGTTCTTTTGCGGGGGAGGATCGTCTCGGCGAAGCATGGCTGCTCGCGTCGCGCGGCCAACTGACCCAAGCCCGAATTGTGCTTGCCGAAGCAGTCCAAGATGCCAGCGACAGTGGTTACGCTACCTCCGAGGCTTTGTTGCTGACGGATTTGGCACGACTCGGTGGGCCAAAGAGCGTTTCTGATCGACTCTTCGACCTGGCCGCAGGGTGCGACGGCGCCTTTGCACCTGCCCGTGCCCGACTAGTCGCAGCACTGGCCTCTGGCCGCGCTGAGCAGCTGCTAGCGGTGGCAGGCGAACTGGAGGAGATAGGCGCTGATTTGCTGGCTGCAGAAGCTGCCATGGCAGCGGCCGCTGCTGCGCGGCAAACCGGTCAAACACGCCGCGCAGCAGCAGCTGGCCAGCAGGCACAGTCATGTGCCGCCCGCTGTCAGGGCGCCCGGACGCCATTGCTGGCCACAACGGAAACGGTCTCCCCTCTGACCGCTCGGGAACGGGAGATCGCTCTGCTCGCCGCGCACGGAACTCCCAGCAAAGACATCGCTGACACCCTGCACCTGTCCGTGCGCACGGTCGACAACCATCTCCACCACGCCTACACCAAACTCGGCGTTACCACCCGCCGCGAACTTGCTAACGCACTTGGCCACATCACCGGCCGCTCTCAGACGATCGCCGCGCCCAACCGGTGATGGGCCTTGGCCCTGCCAAACTGAACCGCTTGCGGTGCCGCCCGCCATGCGGCCTCCGAGTAGGCCGAGACCTGGTCACGGCACACGATCTCCCCTCAGGGTGGTTGGATGGAGTCAGCGGCCGATCGGTCTCAAGGCCAGACAGCACGTCGATAGGCGGACGTGCTGCGAGGCCCAGCAGCGACGTCGCGTACCTATGCCACTTCAGCAGGGTCAACTCGTCGACCTCAAGGACCCACACCAGCCCTGGCCAGCCACCTGAGTAATTGTCAAGGCCTGTGGATCAGTTGAGGTGGATCACGCTGCGAGGATCTCGCCTCGTTCGACGAGGAGGCCGTTCTCGAAGGGGGCGCCAGCTCGGATGAGGGCGACGAGGTGCGGGGTCATGTCCCCTGTGGTGGTGTAACCGTGTCGGGTGGATCTTCGGTTTGAGGTTGGTTCCCCGGGAGTGGACACCGGGTTTCATACGGCGAGTGACAGCGTATGTGATGTGATCAGTTGCTGTTGGAACTCGGCTGGTGTGAGGTAGGCGAGGGCGGAATGCCGATGGCGCCGGTTGTAGTACGACAGCCAGCGGAACAGCTCGAGCCGTGTCTGCGCCTTCGGGGTCCAGTGCCTCCCGTGGAGCAGCTCGCGCTTGAGGCCTTGGAAGAACGACTCGGTGAGGGCAGTGTCATAGCTTGAGCCGACCCGGCCGATGCTGCGCCGGATGCCGTGCCGGCCGCACACTTCGGCGAAGGCGGCCGCACTGTATTGGGCGAGTTCAACTGGTCGATGCAACACCGACTTGTTGAAGCGAGCGTAGTTGCTCCTCGAAGACTTCAGCGGGCGTCTTCCATCCGAGGATCCTTCGCGGCCGGTTGTTGAGCGCGTGAGCGACGGCCTCGAGTTCGTCAGCGGACCAGCGCGACCGGTCGGTGCCTTTGGGGAAGTACTGCCGCAGCAGACCGTTTGTGTTCTCATTCGTCGGGCGCTGCCATGGTGCGTGCGGGTCAGCGAAGAACACCCGCGTTCCGGTCTCCAGCGCGAACTGCGCGTGGCCCGAAAGCTCCTTCCCGCGATCCCACGTCAGGGTCTTGCGCAACTGGTCGGGCAACTTGGTCATCGACGCCGTGAGCGCGGCGTTCATCGCGACGGCCCCGTAGCCGCCGAGCGACGGCCCGTTTTTCACATACGGCTTCTCGCCCCAGCCTTCCATGCGTGGTAGGTGGACCAGGAGCAGGGCCCCGGCGAGTGCCTGGATCGTCCCGGTCTGGGGTGTTGATCTCGGTGGTGGGCCCCGGAAGCAGGTGAACACGGCACCTGTGGATCATGTAGTTCTCTACGCTGCAAGATCCACGAAGGTGCCGTGTTCGTTTCTCCATCATCCCTTGTCGCTGTCCCCGTGCCTTGTGCGCCCTGCCTGGAAGCCCTCGGCGAGGGTGCCGCCAAGGAGCAAGTGCGCTGCCTGGTCGCCGAGTTCGAGTCGGTCACCGATCCGAGAGGGGCTTGCGGAGTGCGGTACCGGCTCTCCTCGCTGCTGGCCCTGGTGGTCTGCGCGATGACCCCGTCCGGCCACGACTCGATCACCGCGGCGGCGGAGTGGTGCCGACGTGCGGCGCCGGAGGAACTGGCCGCCTTCGGCCTGCCCTACCACCCACTCCTTGGCCGCTACCGGGTGCCGAGCGAGAAAACCCTGCGCAGCGTCCTGGGGCGACTCGATCCCGGTGAGATCGGCGCGGCCGGTTACGACTACCTTCGGCCTCTGCTGTCCGCACAGCCCCGCCGGCCGGAGCCGGTGATGCCCGACGGTGGCACCGAACGTGAACAGCGCCGGGCTCACCGGGCGGCCGCCCGCGCCGAGCCGGTACGGCTCCGGCGGCGGGCGATCGCGGTGGACGGCAAGTGCCTGCGCGGCGCGAGGCGCCCGGACGGCAGCCGCGTCTTCGTCCTGTCCGCCGTCCGTCACGGCGACGGTGTCACTCTCGCCTCCCGCGAGATCGGCGCGAAGACCAACGAAATCCCCGAGTTCGCACCTCTCCTCGACCAGATCGACGACGCGGATCTCACGGGGGTGGTCGTTACCGCCGATGCCCTCCACGCCCAACGCGACCACGCCATCTACCTGCGCGAACGCGGCGCTCACTACCTGCTGACCATCAAGAACAACCAGCGCGGCCAGGCCCGTCAACTCCACGCCCTGCCCTGGAAGGAGATCCCTGTGATCCACCGCGACGACGCCCGGGGCCACGGCCGTCACGAGCAGCGGCTCGTGCAGGTCGTCACCGTCGAGGGCCTGCTCTTCCCGCACGCGGCCCAGGTCCTGCGGATCCAGCGCCGACGCCGTCTCTACGGGGCGAAAAAATGGTCCAGCGAGACCGTCTACGCCATCACCGACCTGCCCGCCGAGGAAGCGAACGCAGCCGAGATCGCGTCCTGGGCTCGCGGGCACTGGACCGTGGAAAATACCGTCCACTGGTGTCGAGATGTCACTTTCAACGAGGACAAGTCCCAGGTCAGAACCCGCAACGCGCCCGCCGTACTCGCTACCCTCCGCGACCTGATCCGCAGCGCGCTCAAGCTCGCCGGCTACGTCAACACCGCCGCCGGACGACGAGCCCACACCGAGCGCCCCCGCGTCCTCGCCCTCTACGGCATCACATAACCAAACCGGACGATCCAGGCACACGCCGGGGCCCTGGGACCAGGAGCGTTGAACGACTGCTGCGCTCGACAAGCGTGCCGATCGCGGACCTGTCCGTCCCGATAATCAGGTCGCCTTCCCAATGCCCGGGTACGGCCCGGTCGTTGGCCTCGGCGGGGCGCTCGCTGAGGACGACATCGGCGGTGACATGCCCTTGGGGCTTGTTCCGTGACCTGACCCTCGGCTCCCGCAACGCTCGCCCCGTTCGGAGGCAGGTGACCAGTTCACGCTTGAGCGCACCACGCCCCTCGATGAACAGCGACTGATAGATAGCCTCGTGGCTGATGCGCATGGACTCATCATCGGGGAAGTCGACCTTCAGCCGATGCGCGATCTGCTCTGGGCTCCATGCCGTCGACCACCGTCGGTCTCGGCGATGGGGCTTGTTCAACCCCTTCCACGGCGGTGTCCTGGGGCCCGGGACGATCGTGCCGTCATGCCACGGACGTTGCCAGCGAGCCGGTCCTGCACGTACTCGCGCAGCCGCTCGTTGCCCACCAGCTTCGCCGGCTTCGGACGCTTTGCGGCCTGCTGCGCCTTCCATTGCGCCACCACGGCGCGGTATACCGGCTTGCCGCCCCTGGTCGCAGCGTTTCGGCGCAGTTCACGAGAGACGGTCCCGGGGTCTCGGCCGATCCTGCGAGCGATCTCCCGCACGCCCTTGTCCTGGGCCCTGAGCAGAGCGATCTCTTCACGCTCGGCGAACGACAGGTACCGGCCGGTGGGCTCGTCCAGGCTCAGCGGCGTCATCCCGCCAGCGTGTCGAAACCATCGGATCCCGACCGGTGCCGACACGCCGACCCCTTCGGCGGCCTGGACCGTTGTGACCCCGGACGCGATCAGGCGCCAGACTCCCGTTGCACAGCGCGCGACGGCTCCGGGCGGCCGGGCGAGCGCATCGGTGCCCGCATCGCCCGATCCGCGGCCCACTGCCGTCGTGCCCCGGCCGGCACCTGCGGCATCGGCTTCCTTGGCCGTCCCATCCAACACCTCCGTGATCAAGGTGTTGCGACGACAAGTTGAATCCGCCTTGGGCGCCCCTGTCGGTGTGGAAACGACGCCGTGGACTCGGCCGCCGCGGGCGGCCACGACCATCTCGATCGCGTCGGTGACCAGCGAGGTGCGCAGGTGGTCCGCGATCGACCAGTCCACCACCTTCCTCGAGCAGATGTCGATCACCGTGGCGAGGTAGAGCCATGTCGCGCCAACGGCTGTGTAAGTGATGTCGCCGCGCTTGCAGTTGACCCGCCGGTCCAGCCTGCGCAACTCGGCATGGATGCGCGGCACCCCGTAGGTGCGCCGGGAGGCGATGTGCAACACGGTGATCTCGTGGGCCAGGGCGTCGTCGGCGGCCCGGCGGGCGGCGCGGGCCGGCTCGCCGGCCAGCCAGGCGTAGAAGGAGGACCGGGCTACCTTCAGCAGCCGGCACAACAGAGCAACATGGCGGGTGGTCTTCTCCGCCTCGATGAACGCGTACACCTCGCTCATCGATCGCTCTCCTTCGCGAAGAAGACCGCCGCTTTTCGCAGCACCTCGATCGTCTCGGCCTGCTCACGGTTCTGCCGACGCAGCCGACTCAGCTCTTCCCGCTCCGCGCTCGTCAGCTCACCCGGTGCCCATGCCCGCGGTCGATCGTGTCCTGCTTGGCCCAGTTCCGCAGCCCCTCGGCGCTGACCCCGATCTCCCGGGCCACCTCGGTGACGGTCTTGCCGGAGGACCGGACCAGCGCGACCGCATCGCGCTTGAACTCCTCCGTATACCGCCTGCTGCGGTTGCACTTGCTTCCCACCTTGCACTACTTCTCTGGAAACCTCACGTCCCAGTCTCCAGGTGTCCAACATCAAGAGGAAGCTTCACACTGGGTCTTCTACTTCTCCGTAGCAGGTTGCTGCCCACTTTTGGCTTTCCACCAGCGCAAAAGCAGCGGTGGGAAGACGCACAAGAGGCCATGCACAAGAGGCCGTCTGAACCGTTCCGGGTTCGATAGGGACTCGATCATTTGAGAGGATCGAGTCATGGCACGCCCTTCCCCTTACCCTCTTGAGCTGCGCAAACGTGCGGTCCGCATGGTCGCCGTGGTGCGGCCCGAGTACGACACCGAGTGGTCCGCGATGAAGGCGGTCGCCGCCAGCGGTAAGCGGCGGTGGGAGCGGCCCCGGACGCGGACCACAGGGGTGTGGCCGCGGCGGGACCAGGTGCGGGTGGTCGGCGGCGTCATCGAGAATCCGGCTTCGTCCTCGAAGACGAGCCAGGCGTCGAGCGCCGCCACGGTCCTTCCACCTGGGGCCAGGTCTCCTTCACCCAGCCGGCCACCACGTTCTCGTCCCGCTCGATCGCCCGCCGGGCGGGGACCTGGCAGCTCCAACCGTGCCGCTTGAGCAGGGCGGCCACTCCTTGAGCGTTTTCAGGGTGGCCACTGATCGAGTGATGCAAGGGGATGGCTGGCAGGGCAACGGACGAGGCTCCCAGGCAGTTGAGAGAGGTATCTGACATGCGATCTCGGTTGCCGGGGAGCCCCGTTGATTACGTATCCTGCCGCACTCGACCTCCCGCATGCCCTCGTGGAGACGGTCACGATGCTGATCGTCCTTCGTGAGGGTGACCGCCGGTGCAAGCTCCGTCCGTCCGCGCGTGCGGTTGTCGCGCTCGTGTACTTGCGCCAGCACACCACGCTGGCCCAGATCGCCGCTGGTTTCCGCATCAGCGTCGGGACCGCGCACGCCTATGTCCGCTCCGTGGTGGGCCTGCTGGCGCGCCGGGCTCCGGGGCTGACGCGGGCCCTGCGTGAAGTGAAGGCCCGGGCGGAATACGTGCTGGTGGACGGCACCCTCGCGGAGTGCGACCGGGTCGGTGACGGCCGCGGGGACTACTCGGGAAAGCACCGGCGTCACGGTGTGAACCTGCAGGTCGTCACCGATCCGGACGGCACCATCGTATGGATCTCGAAGGCGCTGCCCGGTCGCACCCACGACCTCACCGCCGCCCGCACCCACCGGATCATCGACACCTGCCGCAGACTCGGTATCCCGGTCCTGGCCGACCTCGGCTACCTCGGTGCCGGCGGCACCATCACCACCCCGATCCGACGTTCTCCCGGCAAAGAACTCAACCGCCGGCAGCTATCGCTGAACAGGGCTCATGCCCGCCTGCGCTACCCGGTCGAGCGCGGCATGGCCCGATTGAAGACCTGGCGGATCTTCCGCAAAGCCCGCTGCAGCCCCACCTGGCTCACCACCGCAGCCAAAGCCGTCCTCACCCTTGAGAGCTACTGCTGAAAATCCTCCTTGCACGGTGTACCTCTTGTGGAAGCGGCGCCCGATCAGCGTCCTGATCCGCGACAGGGTCGACGTTTGGTCCGACCACCCATGTGCCACCGGGCCCTTGGCCAGCTCACGCTCCAGCGCGGCGAACAGTTCGTCGCTGAGCAACGGCAGCGAGGCCGGCCTTTCGAGGCCAGGGCTCTCGGCCCGTCCAGCGACCATGTGCGCCAACGCTGTACCGACCGAACGCGGACCCGCAGGTCGTGAGCGATGACCGTGTTCTCGTCGCCCTGCCTGAACCGCTCAGCCGCCTGCAACCGCAACTTCTCGCGGAAGGCCCGCCGTTCGTCGGTCAGCCCGCCCCCTTGCGCATACCTCATGCGGTCGGCATACCGCAGGGATCATGAGACGTCAGCCCTACGACACCACGCTTTGAAGGTCAGTAACCACGGAAGGGTGAGACATGCCATTGGTTCTTCTGCAATGCCCCTATTCAGCATGAATAGGGAATCGTGATGCGAGCGCTCATTGGTGTAGGAGGAAGTAATTCGAGAGTCGCCGTGGCACGGAAGGATCCACGCCCCTCGACAGCCCAATGCATGGAAACTTCCGTTTGCCGTGTGCCCCAGGCAATGTATTCACGCAGTGTTGCGGAATGGGTGCCGTCGCTGCGTAGCCACCGGTAGCTGATGATGCCAGGATCGCCGTTTGTTTTTACGAGACCAATTACTTTTATGGTTTCGTCACACGTGACTTTGGCGGGGGAAGCGCGAACGGTGACACTCGCGATGTCGGTCAGGTTGGTATAACGAGACCACGCGAAGTACGCGACGACAGCGAGTAGGACGATACCCGGCAGGAGCCATTTTCGGCCGTAACGAAAAGGCTGACTCGCGCTGGCTGGGCACTTTTGACCTGGCACCCTGAACCGGTAATCCAGGTTATACTCCAAGTCTCTGGCTGAGCTGGACGATGGCTGAGTCAGAGATGCTGTTGTGTCGAGGAGAGGCACGGTGTCCTCGGGAAATATGACGGTGGAGTCCGTGCTCTCCCAGAGTGCAGCAGCGTCGAGCAGTGTGGCGCGTGATTCATGATCGGGTACTTCAGGGAATGTGGAAACAGGTTTGGGCAGCCCTTCGGTGACTGTCGGCGGATTGCTCACTTGGGTGGGTTCCTCATCGGTGCCCGCAAAATCGCCGATACGCTGTGGTTTAGTGCTATCCGATGGTTGTGGGCTCAGAGGTTGGGTCATCGTGAATTTCCAGGTCGGTAGGTCAGCGGGGAGGATCGCACACAAAGGCATCGAGGAATTTATACGATCTTTCACCACTGTCGGCGTCAGGTGAGGTTGACACCATAGCGCCCCACCAGTTTTCTCCGGCAAAGGAATGGTGCGCACTAATGTATACGGAGTTCTCGCCTTCAGGAAGGGGGAAAGTTTGTACGTCCTCCACGTGGCTGCCTTGTGGCTCGGGGCGGTCCCCACTCAGCCAGGTGAGATTTAAACTGCCCCCAGCGACCCCATTTGTGTGCACCGTTATAGAGGCGTCACCCCGACTGCCCTTGCAGTCGACGTTGGTGATGTTAACGGAAAGTACATGCACGGTCCTCGCCGGTGACGTCGAAGGCAGTGGTTCCCCGGTTGCAAAAGTCGGGGATGCGCTAGGCGTGCCGGGGTCTGCCTGCGGTGACACCGTAGTACGCGGGCCTACTGTCGTTTCAGTCGCATCAGGGGCACTAATGGACGGTGAAGGTACGGCGCCAGAGCCGGGAGCCTCTGACGGGGTGCTCAATTCTGTGACATTTGCCGATGCGGCCGATGAGGTAGACGGGCCACCAGCAGAAGGAACCACCGAGGACGACATGGCTGTGGGCGCGACTCCTACCACAGGCGAGGTCGCACTCCCGCGGTCATGCGAAGGTGCAGTGACTATCGCCGCGCCGATGAACGTGGCGATTGCGCCAGCGCCTGCGAGGTAGACACTAGGCCTTCTCCATCTACGACGAATAGAAATCGAATCGGTGGAAGCCCGCTGATAGACAGCTCTCCCAGGCTGATTCAGCGAAGTGGTGGCTAGTGCTGTACCCGCCGAGGAAGGGCCAGTGGTAAACGGGAAGAGTAGAGGTAGTAGAGCAGTAAGGGCTGCCAACTTCCTCTGTCCGCGATCTTCCCACTCGGCGCCGTATGCTACCGATGCAATCATTTCAAGATCGTGGAGGAAAGCCGTCGCGCTTTCTGGTCTTTCGACTGGCGTTTTGGCCATGCCACGGTATATCAGTGAACGCAGCGGCTCTGGTACCTGGTGGACAGGGATGGGGCTTTCAGCATGCTGTACAGCCAGTGCAGTTGTCGTACTTCCGCTATAGGGCTTTGTTCCAGTCAGGCATTCAAAGAATGTTGCCGTCGCGGCATAGACGTCGGTAGCAGGCGTGGCTGGTTGCCCCCTCCACTGTTCCGGTGCCATGTAGGATGGCGTACCTGCGATTTCAGCCACCGCCCCATTCGGTACAGCAATGCCGAAATCTACGAGTTTGGATGATCCATTCAGGGAGACGAGGATGTTCTCGGGCTTATAATCGCGGTGCACGACACCTCTAGCATGTGCCGCTGCTAGGCCGAGCAATGATCCCTTGAGTAGTGTGAGCGAGGCCTCAGGGCTTACGATGCCTTCGATACTCAAAAGCGTACGTAAAGAAATGCCATCTACGAGCTCCATAATGATGGCCATTCCAGCGGGATTCACGACAAACTCGTACAGTTGAGCCACACTAGGAGACCGCAATTTCGCCAGCAGACGGGCCTCTTCTTGAAATCTTTTACGAAAAGCAGGGTCGTCGCACAGTTCTTGGTTAAGATACTTGATGGCTACTGCAGTTCCTGTTGCGTCTTCCCGTGCTCCTACTACTAATCCGCTGGCACCCGAGCCGAGCTCGCGATCATGCGTGTAACCTGGTACAGTCCATCCGGCCGCGGGTTGGTCCTCGTTTTCCATCGCGCTTGCAATTCCTTCTGTGCGAGTTGCTTCCCATGATTGGTGTTGGCATGCTCTGAGAGCAGGCCGCCACGCCGAGTTCCGAGAAGCACCCTATGGGATTCGGTGATCATTGCCGAAACCTGGTGTCTTGCAAAGACATGGCGCAGTTGAGCAATTTCGACAGCCACTGTCGCGGTCCTCAGCATCCTTATGCTGTTGAAGTAGGTTGCCCGCAAGGTGAAGTGCGGTTCGGCAGGGTCCTCCCATTCGTCGCTGCAAAACGACAGGAGTGCGCGTACGCGGTAACAGCCAAAATGGCACGTACTTAATCTCGTCGAGAACTCAGATGCCTGCGAACTTCGGCGATCGCCTCACGGGCGAGTCCCAGGATAAGCAACAAAATGATGCACGCAAAGAATCCCGTGAGTGTGAATATAATGCCGTAAGCGACTATCTGATCTGATGCACTCAAAACTATCTCACCCTGTCCCGTCGGTACGCACTGCCTATTGCAAGCATCTCGCCAGGTAAAGGGAAGAGTAGATCTTGCTCAGGTCTGTGGAGGCGGAGTAACCCTCTAGCGCGATTGCCCCAGATCCCGTACCGGACCAGCTCCGCCGTCAGTTCGAGTGGACCTTCGTCCGTGGCCGGACTTCAGCCGTAAACGCTGCAACTCGCCTGACGTTACGTGTCCACGACACCTTGAATTGTGAGCCGATTCCGACGGGGTGAAAAAATGGCCCCTACTGCGTCAGTTGATGTTGGTCATTCCCGGTGTTGGCCGTGGGAACAGTTGCGGCAGGGCGGCTTCAAGTTCCCGCTGGGAGCGGGCTGTCGGTGATGCTTCAGTCTCGATCCACCGTGTGAATTGTGATCATGGGTTTCGGGCGGGTTCTGGGTTCTTCTTTGGGATGCGGGTAGCGGTGATCGCCGGGTGACCGTCCGTGCGGGGGCTTCGAGGTCTTTCGGGTCGTGGGCGGGCCGGGCGGTCGTGGGGGGCAGGTGACCATGCGCTGTCCGGTTGCCGTTCGCAGGTGGGTGAAGTCGTCGGCTCAGCACCAGAGGTGGGGCAGGTGGTGGGTGAGGCGGCGTGCGCCGGTGGCGAGCGGGGCGGGATGTTGATCAGGTGGCGGCGATGGTGCCGGTCCGCGCCCTGGCGTGGAAGACGGAGGCGAGATGGCCCGGCGGCGCGGGGTGAGATTGTAGGCAGTGGCGGCGAGGGAACTTCCCCGATGGCGTGGGCGAGCGCGGAGTGTTCGAAATCGGCGAAGGCCTGTTCGGTCTGGGTGTGGTCGCGGTGTATGGGTCCGGCCTGGGCCAGGGGAACGGGCTGTCGGTGAAGATGACGTGGTGGCGCCAGACGCCGAACAGCCTCGCGCATCCTCTTGAGGTTCAGGCGCTTCACGCGGCGCACGATCAGCCGGGCGGTGGCGTGGAACTTCTTCTTGCTGGTGAACGCTGTGAAAGGGGGCCTCGGTGATCTCGGCGTCGGAGATCCGGCATTCCTCCTCCTCGTCCCCGGACGGCGGCGGCGTACCGGATCGGCGTTTAGGCGTCCTCGGCGATGTCCGCGATGGCCTCGCGGATCGTCTTCTTGACCGCGACCGAGAACCGTGCGCCGGCCTTGCGGCAGACGTCGACGACCTTGTGGGAGAAGTACGCAGAGCCGGCGCGGACGATGATCTGCGCGGTGATGCCCATCGCCCGCACGGTGGCCAGGCTTCGCGGAGCGAACTCGCCGCACCCTTGCCGGAGTTGGCCGAGCCCTTGCTCTCTTGTCGGCGCCAGTGGATGCGCAGGGCCGGCCGTGCTTGCGGGAAGGCGATCGGGTCCAGGTTCGCCGCGATGGCCATGGTCTTGGCCGAGCGGGACTCCCGCCGCCCGTGCCCAATGCCGGAGACGGTGTGCGCTACGGGCACCTGTTCCCACGACAGGGCTTTGACCTGGGCCGACGCGGTCGGCTGGGTTCCCTTGATCACCGCGATGCAGTGGGCTTTCTTCTCCTGGTCCTCGACGCTGTGCAGGGCGTCGAAGGTGACCACGGTGCGCGGTCGGATCGAGGGGTTCCAACAGCGGACGGAAGGCGGCTGTGTCGTTGGTCTTGGCCCCACCTCCCGCTGGGCCAGGGCGAGGGCGGGGGCGTGGGTGACGGCGGACAGCAGGTGCCGGTGGCGCTGCTGCCGGTGCGCGGAGCCGGACAGTGAGGATTTTCAGCAGTAGCTCTCAAGGGTGAGGACGGCTTTGGCTGCGGTGGTGAGCCAGGTGGGGCTGCAGCGGGCTTTGCGGAAGATCCGCCAGGTCTTCAATCGGGCCATGCCGCGCTCGACCGGGTAGCGCAGGCGGGCATGAGCCCTGTTCAGCGATAGCTGCCGGCGGTTGAGTTCTTTGCCGGGAGAACGTCGGATCGGGGTGGTGATGGTGCCGCCGGCACCGAGGTAGCCGAGGTCGGCCAGGACCGGGATACCGAGTCTGCGGCAGGTGTCGATGATCCGGTGGGTGCGGGCGGCGGTGAGGTCGTGGGTGCGACCGGGCAGCGCCTTCGAGATCCATACGATGGTGCCGTCCGGATCGGTGACGACCTGCAGGTTCACACCGTGACGCCGGTGCTTTCCCGAGTAGTCCCCGCGGCCGTCACCGACCCGGTCGCACTCCGCGAGGGTGCCGTCCACCAGCACGTATTCCGCCCGGGCCTTCACTTCACGCAGGGCCCGCGTCAGCCCCGGAGCCCGGCGCGCCAGCAGGCCCACCACGGAGCGGACATAGGCGTGCGCGGTCCCGACGCTGATGCGGAAACCAGCGGCGATCTGGGCCAGCGTGGTGTGCTGGCGCAAGTACACGAGCGCGACAACCGCACGCGCGGACGGACGGAGCTTGCACCGGCGGTCACCCTCACGAAGGACGATCAGCATCGTGACCGTCTCCACGAGGGCATGCGGGAGGTCGAGTGCGGCAGGATACGTAATCAACGGGGCTCCCCGGCAACCGAGATCGCATGTCAGATACCTCTCTCAACTGCCTGGGAGCCTCGTCCGTTGCCCTGCCAGCCATCCCCTTGCATCACTCGATCAGTGGCCACCCTGAAAACGCTCAGTGCCTTGCCGTCCACCGCGATCGCCGGCCGTGCTCTGCGGAACCTGGCCATCGGCACTGCGGCTGCTGGAAGTGGACAACATCGCCAAGACCACCCAAGCGACCGGGACACACCGAACACGCCATCTGGATCCGCGGCATCACCGACAGCCCACCCCCACCGGGAACTTGAAGCCGCCCTGGACCCAGCCGCCGGGATTCCGAGTCTTCGAAGTTACTGACTTCGGCTTGTCAGGGTGACTTTGGATCGTCGAGGGCCAGGCCGGTGCCGGCTATGAAGCCGTCGAGGGTGTCGGGCCGGTACTGGAGGCGTTTGAGCCGGTTGCGAACGAGGGTTTGGAGCCGGTCGAGGGCGACGACGGCGAGGTTGGCCAGGCTCCGTTTGACGTGCGCCCATACCCACTCGACGGGGTTGAGGTCGGGTGAGTAGGCGGGGAGCAGGAACACCTTGAGCCATTCACGTTCGGCGATCAGTTCACGCATGGCGTGGGAGACGTGGGTGTTGAGCCGGTCCCACACCAGCACGATCGGCGCCTTGAGGAGGTGGTGGACGCCGTCGATCAGCGCGATGAAGTCGCGCTCGCCCATGCTGCGGCGCTTGCCCTTGCCTGCGGGGTGGGTGCGCAGGCGGTGGCACAGCCGGGTCCGTGAGCCTGGCCGCATGGCGATCAGCCCGGCCACCGACAGGCGCCCCGAGCGGCGGCCGCTGACCGTCACGACCGGGGTGCGGCCGCGCCGGCCCCAGGTTCGCCCTTTGGGCGGTCGGCGGGTGAAACCCGCTTCGTCCTCGAAGCAGATGTAGCCTCCGCAGGCCGCCCGGGCTCTTTTATCTCCGCCCAGGTCGCCTCCTTCCACGCGGTGACGGCCTGCTCGTCGCGTTCGGCAATCCGCCGCGCGGGGACCTGGGAGCTGAAGCCGAGCCGGTGCATCAGCCTGGTGGCTCCCGAGACGCTGTAGGAGAGGTGGAACTTCCTGCCGATCAGCGTGGCCACCCGAGCAGCGGTCCACACCTGGTCCTCCACCCATCCATGCGCGGCCGGGCCCTGCTCGAGATACCCGGCGAGCTTCTCCAGGCAGCGCGGTGACAAACGGCATCGCGACCCGCTCGGGCCACGCGAGGTCAGAGCCTCACGACCTCCGTCCCGCCACAACTGGTGCCACCGGTAAGCCGATTTCAGGCTCACCCGCAGGCGCCTTGCAACCTCCGGCGGCTTGATCTTCTGCTCGAACAACTCGGCTGCCCGCATCCGTATCGTTTCCCGGCGCCGGCGCCCCGCAGAGGTCAGCCCGCCCCCATCCGCATACCTCACACACCACGGAATACAGCCACCACCACAGGCCCCTCAGGGACTTCGCGAAGATTCACCCTAACGAGCCGAAGTCAGTAAGCGGTGCGTGTCGGAGTACGTACTGACTTCCCGTCACAGTCCGTGATGAGTGGAGTGGTTGTCGGTCCTGGATGCAGGACGCCCGTGGTACTTGGGTGATCATTTCTGTTCTTGAGGCAGAAGAACGATCATCTGGGGAGCCACGGGCGTGGTCAACGATACGACGTTGTTGCTGGATCTGGCCGGGGTGTCCGTACACCGGGTCGAGCGGCTTGAGGACGGCACCCGACGGGTGCATCTGGTCACGGCGGATGAGGCGGCCAGGGCCTGTCCGGAGTGCGGGGTCTTCTCCTCCCGGATGAAGGGGCCGGCGACCACCCGGCCGCGTGACCTTCCGTACGGCGAGCGCGGGCTGGAGTTCTTCTGGCACAAGCGCCGGTGGTGGTGCGGGGAAGTGTCCTGTCCGCGCAAGTCGTTCACCGAGCAGGTCCCGCAGATACCGGCCGGGGCCCGGATCACGACAAGGTGCTGGGCATCGACGAGACCAGGCGCGGCCGCACCGGCTGGGAACAGGATCCCGACACCGGGAGTGGCTGCTGGTGCGGGACCGCCGGCACACCGGGTTCATCGACGCGCTTGGCACCGGTGCCCTGCTCGGCCAGGTCGAGGGCCGCACCGCCGCTGACGTGCTGACCTGGCTGTCCACCACACCAGGGGACTGGCGCAAGAACATCAAATACGTCGCCTTCGACATGTCGGCCACCTACCGGGCCGCGATCCGCACCGGACTTCCGCACGCCGTCGTGGTCGTCGATCACTTCCACGTCGTCCAGCGCGCGAACAAGGTGCTCTCCACCGTGCGGCGTCGCACCACCGCCGGGGTCCGGGGCCGGCGCGGACGGGCCACCGACCCAGAATGGACAGCCCGCCGACGGCTGCTCCGCAACCGCGAGAACCTCACCGACGAGCAGTTCGCGAAGATGTGGAACCCGCTGCTGGACGAGGGACCGATCGGGCAGAGGCTGCTGACCGTGTGGATCGCCAGGGAAAGCCTGCGTACCCTCCTCGCCCTGGCCCGCACCGGCGCCAATCGTGAACAAATCGGCCAGATGGCGTCCCGCGTGATGGTGTAGGCGATCACCGTGTGGGTGTGCGCGGGCGGGTGCCCGGGGCGTGCATCCGGTGACGGTCTCCGCTCCCTGCGCATGAGGCAGGCCACCGTGCAAATCTCCCTGGTGAACGGCCAGTTCAACCCTGGAGGTGCCCGATGGCCTTGTCCCAGTCTGACCTACAACGCCTGCTGGAGTCACTACGCACGGCGGACGGGATCGAGCTCGTCCGCAACGTCGCCGAGCGCATGCTGCAAGAGCTGATCGAGGCCGAGCTCAGCGGCCGGATCAGCGCCCAGTGGAACGAGCACACCGAAGCCCGCACCGCCTTCCGCAACGGCCACCGGGAGAAGACCTTGGCCACCCAGGCCGGCGATCTGGACCTGGCGATACCGAAGCTGCGCAGCGGCAGCTTCTTCCCCAGCCTGCTGGAACGGCGGCGCCGCATCGACCAGGCGCTCTACGCCGTCATCATGGAGGCATACGTGCACGGGGTGTCCACCCGCTCGGTCGACGACCTGGTCAAGGCGCTCGGCGCGGACAGCGGAATCTCCAAGAGCGAGGTCTCACGGATCTGCGGTGACCTGGACGAACAGCTCACGGTCTTCCGCGGCCGGCCCCTGGATCACAGCCGCTTCCCCTACCTCTACCTGGACGCCACCTACTGCAAGGTGCGCGTGAACCACCGGATCGTCTCCCAGGCCGTGGTCATCGCCACCGGCATCAGTGAGGACGGCGGCCGTGAGGTGCTGGGTGTGATGGTCGGTGACAGCGAGACCGAAGCGTTCTGGAGCGAGTTCCTGCGCTCCTTGCGCGAACGCGGCCTGGGCGGGGTCCGTCTGGTCATCTCCGACAGTCACAGCGGCCTGGTGGCAGCGATCCGCAAGGTCATGCTCGGTGCCGCCTGGCAGCGTTGTCGTGTCCATTTCTTGAGGAATGTGTTTTCCGTGATCCCCAAGGAATCCGGGGAAATGGTCGCGGCGACCATCCGCACCATCTTCATCCAGCCCACCGCCGAAGCCGTCCATCACCAACTCGATGCGGTGGCCGACATGCTCGGGCAGCAGTTTCCCAAGGTCAGGCAGATGCTCCTGGACGCCAAGGAGGACCTGACCGCCTTCGCTGCCTTTCCCATCTGGCATTGGAAGAAGATCCAGTCTTCAAATCCCCTGGAGCGGATCAACCGCGAGATCAAGCGCCGCACCGACGTCGTGCAGGTCTTCCCCAACCCGGCCGCCCTCGAGCGGCTGGTCACCGCCGTGCTCAGCGAGATGCACGACGAATGGATCGCCTTCCCCCGCCGCTACCTGTCCGAAGGCAGCATGACTGCCATCTACGCCGCCGAACACGCCGACCACACCACCCATGCACTCCCCAACACCCCGAACACTACGGAGGATTGATCGCCTACACCATCACAGGGGACGTGACCATCGGCCATGCCCGCTGGTTCCTGACCTGGTGCACCGACGCCGACATCCCCGAAGTCCGCACCCTCGCCACCACCATCGACCGCTGGTGGCCCGAGATCGCCGAGTTCATCGACACCGGACACCACAACGCCAAGAGTGAGGGAATCAACCGCGTGATCAAGCTGGTCGCCCGCAACGCGTTCGGTTTCCGCAATGCCGACAGCCAGCGCCTACGCACACGCTGCGTGACCACCCGCCGAGCCCGCGGACACCTCCGCACCGCTTAACTTCGAAGACCCGGATTCCACGCTAAGCGTCGTCGCCTCGCGCGGCATGGCCTGGGATGGAGTACCGATTACCCAGTCCAGCGGACCCTTAGTGCGCGTGTTGTCAGGTGTCAGCAGCTAAGCCCGCTGTCAGGGCTTCCCTCAACTGCTGGCGCTCTGCACCAAAAAAAGGATAAAGCATGCCTCTTCTCCGTAAGGCACTCGCCCTGGCCGGCACTGGTGCCGCAGCTGCAGCACTCATCGCGCTGCCCGCATCACCTGCGTCTGCCACCACGAACGGCGGCTGGGTCAACACCGTTGCCGTCAGAGTAAATTTTCACGCGCAAGACGACGACAGCACTGTCTTCACACCCGATGACTATACGCATGCCTACAGCTTGCGTTCCGGGAAGATTGCCCTGACTCCACAGTCACCTGGTTGGACGGGTATCAACCTCGTCTCATCATGCGCTGGGGGCGAAGTCACGGGTGATCTGGGCGCCGGGGCGAAGCAGGTAGCATCGGGCTACGTCGACTACGTCAGCAGCCTATACATCTTCGAGGACAATCACTGCTACGGTCCCACGGACCCTGATTTCGGCTGGGACGGACACACGCAAGGCTCAACAATTCGCCTTGCCCCGGGCCAGACGAAGAGCTATAAAATTAAGGTTTGGGACACGTGGGACAACAGCCCCGGCGACCTCGTCGAGGCTACGGTCACGGTCACCAACACTGCCGACCAGCTTTAGCCTCAATACCAATAACTTAAGGGCTCGCAGAGCATTAACCCGTAGCTTCCCGCTGGCCGACTCGTTGGCGTGGTATGGGCGTATCGGAGGTTCAACGGGAAGCTCTGGCAGCCAAGTTTGAGGCGATCTTCCCGCATCTTGACGAGAGGCAGCGGCGTCTGCTGATAGGGGCGGAAGCCCGGTCGCTGGCCCGTGGCGGGATCAGGCTGGTCGCCCGGGCCGCCGGGGTGCGGGAGGCCACTCCGGTGAGGCCCCGTTGGGGCGGGTACGCCGGGTGGGCGGAGGCCGCAAGCGGACGGTCGATCTGGACCTGGGACTTACTGGCTCTAACAAAAGCTGTTGATCATGTGACTGTTGGCCTGTCCGCTCGTTGATCTCGTCGTGGGGAAACGTCAGTCGCGACCGTGGATCGTGTCGGATGAACTCTGGGCACTCATCGAGCCGTTGCTGCCCGGGCCGGCGCCGAAGCAGGTCGAGGGCAGACCTCGAGTGCCGGACCGCCAGGCCTGTGCGGGATTCTGTTCGTCCTGCATACCGGGATCCAGTGGGAGTACCTGCCGCAGGAGCTGGGCTTCGGCTCGGGGATGACCTGCTGGCGGCGCCTGGCGGCCTGGAACGAGGCCGGAGTCTGGGACCAGCTGCACGTGCTGCTGCTGGAGAAGCTGCGGTCGAAGAACCAGCTGGACTGGTCGAGGGCGGTGATCGATTCCTCGCACGTCCGCGCGGCCCGACGGGGCCCAAAAGCGGACCCAGCCCGGTCGACCGCGCACGTCCGGGCAGCAAGCACCACCTCATCGTCGACGGACAGGGCATCCCGCTCGCGGTGTCGCTGACCGGCGGAAACCGCAACGACGTCACCCAACTCGAGCCGCTGCTGGACAAGATCCCGGCCGTCGCGGGCCGGGCCGGCAGACCGCGCCGGCGGCCGGACGCGCTGCTGGCCGACCGCGGCTACGACCACGACAAATACCGGCGCCTGCTCTGGCAGCGAGGGATCCGCCCCGTGATCGCGAAGCGAGGCGAGCCGCACGGCACCGGACTGGGCATCTTCCGCTACGTCGTCGAGCGCACGATCGCCTGGCTCCACGGCTTCCGCCGCCTGCGCATCCGCTGGGAACGAC
Source organism: Streptomyces sp. NBC_00289 (assembly GCF_041435115.1). Taxonomy (NCBI): domain Bacteria; kingdom Bacillati; phylum Actinomycetota; class Actinomycetes; order Kitasatosporales; family Streptomycetaceae; genus Streptomyces; species Streptomyces sp. NBC_00289. Next base: position 10,077,063 of record NZ_CP108046.1, read on the forward strand.
GCGACGACATCCACGAAGCATTCCTCAGCCTCGCCGTCTGCCTGATCACCCACCGTCACGTCCAGTGAGCTTGTTCAGTTCGGCTACTGATCGGGTGAGGTGTGGTGAGGGCGGAACGGGCAGAGCCCCAGGGCTGTTGAGCGAGGTGTCTACGCTCAACTCTTCAGCCTTGGGGCTCTGTTGGTTCCTTATCGTGCCGTACTCGATGTTCCGCATGCCCTGGTGGAGTGGGTCACGATGCTCATTGTCACCCGTGAAGGTGACCGCAGGTGCTGCCGCTACTGCCGTGAGTTCTTGCTGCCCAGGAGTTCCCCGGTGGAGCTGCTTCCCAGGCCAGAGGCGGTTCACCCCGTTGCCGCAAGATCTCGACCTTTCGTCATGATTCTTGAAGGAAAGTGGAAAAGCCTGGCGTACAGACGTTCCGAGTGAACTGAGGAACCCATGGCGCTGGCGGTTGTCCGTTCGATCGGCTCCGGACGCGAGCTGCGCTCGGAACAGGAGCGAGAGGACTTCGAGCAGGAACTGGTGGATCAGTACGCGCTGGCGATGGTCGGAGCGGGATGGGCCGACAGCACCATCGCAGGCGAGCGCGGGATGATCTTCGAGTTTCTGCGGTTCCTGGGACGCTCGGTATGGACGGCCCAGCCTGCTGACGCAGACCGCTTCCTGGCCTACCAGCGAAGAGATCGGGCCCTGGCCAAGTCGACGGTGCAGAAGAAGGCGCTGGCCATCGCCGGACTCTACGACTTCCTCCTGCTGCGCTATCAAGGCGACATCCACGCCCTGACTGGGCACGCGCTGGTCCAGCCGATCGACGAGTTCAACCGGCCGGCGCGGATCGGCGGCGATTCGGTACGAGTGCCGCCGACCGATCCGGAAGTGGAGCATCTCTTCACGAACTGGGGCGCCACACTCCCCGGTGTCCGCAAGTTCCTCCCGGCCGCGCGGAACTACTTCGCTGCGTCCCTGTGGCGCCGCGGAGGGCTGCGGATCAATGAAACCGTCATGCTCGACATCCGGGACTGGCGTCCCGACCTGGGATCCCACGGCAAACTGCACGTCCGGTACGGCAAAGGCAGCCGCGGACGCGGACCGAAGACCCGGTTCGTGTCCGCGATCAACTCCATCGACTCGCTCATGAACTGGTGGCTGACCGACATCCGTCACCAGTTCGGCGACGACTGGCAGCGCTCGGACGCACCGCTGCTGCCCAGTGAGCGCCGCGACCCCCTCACCGGATACTGCACCCGAGTGGGTGACGACGCACTCCGCTCTGGCCTGGCCCAGGCCGTGGCGACCTGGCTGCCGGAGTGGAACGACCGACTCACCCCACACGGGCTGCGGCACTACTGCGCGTCCTCGCTCTACCTGCGCGGCCTCGATCTCAAGGCCATCCAGGAACTCCTTGGCCATGAATGGCTCGCCACCACGACTCGTTACATTCACGTCCATAACGACCACATCGAGCGGGCCTGGGAGGACGCCAACGAGCGCGTCACCGCCCGGTTCTGCGGAGAGGCGAGGTGACCCGATGCGCTGGCAACTTCGCATGAGAGCAGCCGAACAGGGCATCTGGAAGTCCACCGAACTGCGCCGCCGGCTCTCCGAAGCCGGCCTGGAGATCAGCGCCGGCAAGATGTCGGCGCTGTGGACCGGTACTCCGACGACCATCCGGCTCGATGACCTCGACGTGCTCTGCGCCGTCCTGGAATGCAGCCCCACCGACCTGCTTATCTGCGAACCGGACAAAGTCGCGGCCCGCAAACCGGCACAGCCCGCCGAGGCAGTGGGCGGGCCGGTGATCACGCCGCGGTTCGGGCGCAACCGCTCGGCGCCCCCGGCATGACGCGCAACCACCCGCGCATCTGTCCGGGATGCCGCACCAAGCCGGTCGCCACCAGCCGGTCCGACCTCTGCTACGACTGCATGCCTGATGGTCCGCACGTCCCGCCGCGCTGCCGGGACTGTGGATCGGACCGCGACTACTACTCCAGCGGCCTGTGCCGGCTCTGCCACCACTTCGCTCCCCAGCCGCCGGGCTCCTGCCGGGACTGCCATGCCTGGGGCGTGACCCGGCGCGGCAACTGGCTGTGCAAGGGCTGCACTTCGTGGCGCGCACGGCCCGAGCACTACCCGGTCGCCACCTGCCCGTTCTGTGAACACCGCCGCCCCACCAAACCGGGCGGAACATGCCGGCTGTGCTGGCGGCAGACCGTCGCTGAACGCGTCCGACGCCACGCGAAGTACTTCCCGGCCGCCGAAGCCAACCGGCACGGCCAGCAGCTGTACTTCGCCCTGCCCACCCGCAACCTCCGCGCGGCGGGCCCACGCTCTACAGCCGCTGTCACCCTCGCCCACCCGGTACCGGTGGAGCACCGGCAGACGGTTCTGTTCGATCTCCCGCGCGACCTCGCCACAGGCCTTCGCCGTTCCTTTCCCGAGCCACCTGACCTCGGCGCGGCAGCCTTCCTCGACCACTTCACCCTTCAGCGGGCGGCACAGCACGGCTGGACGAAGAGCCCCACCAACCGCGTCCGTCACGGCATCCGGATCCTGCTGGGCACCCAGGACACGCCCGGCGCACCGATCCGGGCCCAGGACGTCCAGGCCCTCTCCTCGATCAGACTGCCCGCTGCTCAGATCGGCAGGGTCCTGGCGGCCGTCGGCCTCCTGGAGGACGACCTCGTCTCCGCCGTGGTGCCGTGGTTCGACCGGAAGACCGCCGGTCTGCCCGCCCCCATGGCTGAGGAACTGCGGACCTGGTTCGACATCCTGCTGAACGGCAGCAGCACCCCTCCGCGCAGCCAGCCTCGCGACCACAAGACCATCCGTCTTCTGCTTCTGTGGTCCTTGCCCGCGCTCGAGCAGTGGGCCGCGACGGGCCACACGACCCTGAGGGAGATCACCCGAGAGCACGTGCTGGACGTGCTTCCCCACAGCGGCACCGACCGCTCGCATCAGAGCCAGGGACTTCGCTCGCTCTTCCGCATCCTCAAAGCAAGCAAGGTCGTGTTCACCAACCCCACCGCCCGCCTCCGCACCCTCAGGGCCGAGGGCCGCGACCCGCTGCCCCTGGCACCCGTGGTCGTACGCGAACGTCTGGACAGCTCGCACCCCACAGCCGCCCTCGTCTCCGCACTGCTGGTCTTCCACGCGCTGATGCCGGGACAGATCCGCCGCCTGCACCTGGCCGACATCCACGACGGCCGACTGCACCTCGACGAGCGAGACATTCCGCTGGCCCGCCCGGTTCAACAGCGGCTGACCGCATACCTCGACCACCGGCAGCGGCGTTGGCCCCGCACTCTCAACCCGCACCTGATCATCAACCTGCAGACCGCCCCACGCACCGACCCAGTAGGACCGATGTGGTTCCACCGCCTCTTGGGTATGACCCCGAGGCATCTGCGCGAAGACCGGATCCTCGACGAAGTGCTCGCCACTGACGGAGATCTCCGACGCGTCTGCGACCTCTTCGACATGAGCATTCCCGGCGCGGTCCGCTACACCAGCTCCCTCGAGAACCCCGAAGTGCGCCGACTCTTCGAACGCGACACGGCCCAACACCGGTCGAGTTCGCGAACTCAATGATCCAATAGCCATCAGTGGCACCCCCTTTCCGTGGGTTCGCCGCAATCCACCCTTCAGAAATCACGAACTAACGGCCGATAAGCTGCCAGCGTCCGAGCGCGCCCTGGTCGCACTGGTATACCTGCGGAAGAACGACACCCTGCGTCAGCTCGCGGCCGGCTTCGGTATCAGCCTGGGCACCGCACACGCGCACGTGCACGCCGTGATCGGCCACCTCGCAGAGCTCGCGCCCGGTCTGACCGCGGCCCTGAGATCGCCCCGACGCCCGCTACCTGCTGCTGGAGGGGACACTCGCCGAGTGCGACCGGACCGGCGACGGCCGGGCGGACTACTGGGGAAAGCACCGCCGGCACGGCGTGAACCTGCAGGTGGTGACCGCTCCCGACGGCACGCTGGTGTGGATCTCGCCCGCGCTGCCCGGCCGGACCCACGATCTGACCGCGGCCCGACGGCACCGGATCATCGCTACGTGTATCCGCCTGGGCATCCCGATCCTGGCCGACCCCGGCTACCAGGGCGCCGGTGACATCGTCGTCGTGCCCCATACGACCGGGCAAAGACCTCACCGTCAAACAGAGATGCGTCAACCGGGCGCACTCGCGTCTGCGGTGGCCTGTCGAGAGATCCATCGCATCGGTCAAGACCTGGCGGATCCTCCGCAAAGCCCGCTGCAACCCGAGCCGGATGACGTCAATCGCCAGAGCCTTTCTCACCCTGGAGACTCACCGCTGAACAAGCTCAATGCCTTTGTTAGGGACAGTTAGCCTCGATCGTTCATGAGTCCTTGTCGGTTTGTTGACGGGGACTCTGCGTTTGTGTGGTGGGGTCTTTTCGGGGCTGGGGCAGGCCGAGGGCCCGGCTCTCGCGTCGGATGGGCGCCGGGTTCCACTTCACCGGTGTGGTGGTGCGGGTTTGTCGGGACGGGCGATGTGGCTGGTCAACCGGGGTTCGGCAGGGCGTGGAGCCTGACGATCGCGTGGCTGATGACAGCGGTCCAGGGCCATCGGGCGGGCAGGCGGAGCCAGCGGCGACGGCCGGTGTTCACGAGCTGAGCGGCGGCGGAGAACAGCCGCAGCCGGAGCTTCTTGGGTTCCCAGCGGCGGGCCTCGCCGGTCAGCGCGAGCATCGGCATCCAGGCGAGGAGGTCGAGCGCGAGGGAGACGATCTCCAGCCAGATCTGGTTCTGGGCCGTGTCGTGCAGGGGCAGATTGCGCAGGCCGGTGGCACGGGCGCCTCGGATGCGGTCCTCGCAGCGTGCCCGTCTGCGGTGACGCAGTTCGAGGTCGGCGAGCTGGCCGCCTTTCGTGTTGGTCGCGAAGCAGGTGAGCCGGTTGCCGTCGAGGTCGGTGAAGCGCAACTGGGCGCCGGGGTGCGGGCGTTCTTTGCGGACGATCAGCCGCATGCCCGTGGGCCAGGTACTCAGGTCGGGCATGTCGGTGATCTCGGCGACCCAGGCGCCGGGCCGCTCGGTGCCGTCGGCGTCGTAGGCGGGTGTCCATGCCTTCTTCGGGATCTTCAGTACGGCCTGGTGGATGGCGTCGGTGGTGGTCATTCCGACGGAATACGACAGCCACCGGCCCCGGCGGGAGAGCCAGTCGAGGAAGGTGTGGGTGCCGCCGGCGGAGTCGGTGCGGATCAGTGTCTGCCGTCCCCGCCGCAGGTGTTTGGGCAGTTGGGCCAGGGCGAGTTGGGCGGTTTCGATGTGGTCGGCGGCGGTGTTGGAGCCCGCGTTGCCGGGCCGCAGCAGGGCGGCCACCGGTTCCCCGGATCCGGCTGGGCCGTGGTCGACGAACGCGACGAGCGGGTGATGGCCGAAGGTCTTCTTCCAGGTCGGGGTGGCGTCCTGCTTCTCGGAGTGTGCGAGCACCAGTACCCCGTCGATGTCCACGATCACTTGGCCGTCGGCGGCCGGACTGCTTGTCCCGGCCAACTCCCAGACCCGCGTGCGTACTTCGGAACGTGCGCCCCGGATTGCCGCAAGAGCCTTCGGGCCGGAGGCGGCGAGCGCGTCGACGAGGCGGGAGACGGTCGGATCGGAGGCCACCGGGCCGAACACAGCCGGCTCGGCCCGCAGCATGCCGACGTCTGCCAGACAGTTGCCGCCGAGCGCGACGGCCAGCGCCACATCCAGCAGGATCTTGCCTGGGTCGTGCACGGCCCGCGGCTTGCGCCACGGTGCCAGTGCCGCCGCTATCGCACCGTCCAGGCCACACTTGCGGGCCGTCTCGACCAGCAGCACCGCCCCGGCCTGCGAGACCACCCCGCGGCCGCCGCCCTCGACACGGACGCGCGGGTACGACCCGCTACTCTTCTTCACCTGGAGAGTGCTTCTTTCCTTGCAGTGACAGGACCCTCGACAAGTCCCATCGTTGCAGGTCAGCAGCACTCTCCGCTTTTTTGATCAAGACCCGGACAGACCCACTCGCGAAAGCGCGAGGTTAGGCCGGCGCTGCTGGCCCTGGTCGAGCCGGATGTGCGGGGTGATCCGATGTCCCCGTTGCGGTGGACGACGAAGTCCACCCGTCATCTGGCCGCCGAACTCAGCCGCCAGGGTCACCGGATATCCGCCGACACCGTCGCCGACGTGCTGCGCGAGGAAGGCTTCAGCCTTCAGGGGAACGCCAAGACCATCGAAGCCGGCAGCATCCCGACCGGGACGGCCAGTTCCGTTACATCAATGAGCAGGCCAAAACCATATCGACGCCGGGGACCCGGTGATCAGCGTCGATACGAAGAAGAAGGAAATCGTGGGGTCGTACAAGAACGGCGGCCGCGAGTGGCGGCCCGCAGGCGACCCCGTGCAGGTCAGCACCCATGACTTCCCGGACACAGTACTCGGGAAGGCCGTGCCCTACGGCATCTATGACCTGGCTGCGAACACCGGCTGGGTCAGTGTCGGCACCGACCATGACACCGCCGCCTTCGCCGTCGAATCCGTCCGCCGCTGGTGGAAGGGCCGCGGCAAGGAGGATTACCCGCAGGCCGGACGACTGCTCATCACCGCCGATGCGGGCGGTTTTAACGGCTACCGGACCCGCGCCTGGAAGGCCGAACTCGCCACCCTGGCCCTGGAGACGGGCCTGGACATCACTGGCTGTCATTTTCCTCCCGGTCCTTCGAAGTGGAACCGGATCGAGCATCGGCTGTTCTCCCACATCACCATGAACTGGCGCGGCAGGCCCCTGACCAGCCACGAGGTCATCGTGCAGTCCATCGCCGCGACCACCACCCGCACGTGCTGTCGCTCCCTGGGAGGTCGTGGATGCCGTCGGTGGTCGGGCTGTTGGAACAGCGTGAGCTGGGTGCTCGCCGTCGTGTGGACGAACTACGGGAGGAGACCGACCGTGGAGTGAGGGGCTGGCCTGGTCGGTGCTGTCGGTGGACTACCAGCGCATCCTGCAGGTGCTCGCGGACCGCCACCGGCTCCATCAAGGGCCGCTGACCTGCCAGGAGAGGGCCGCGGCGTTCGGCATGGACGCGGTGCCGGCACGGGTGGAGGCGCTGCGGTCGACGGCGAAACGCCTGGTCGCGCGCGGCTGGCTGGCCGAGCCCGCGCCGGGCAGATTCACCCTCGCGCAGACCGTGGCCGGGCCAGGCGGCGGGTCATGAGCAGGATCATCGACCAGTAGATCACCGCTTCGGCGCTGGTGGTGCGGCGTTCGTAGTCGCGTGCCAGGCGGCGGGTGCGCATCAGGTGGGTCCGCGGGCGCTCGGGATGGAGAAGTCGGTGGTGCTGGCTGCTGCCTTCGGGAGCCCCAGCGTGGCTGGCATGGGAGCAGCCCATCTGGAAAGCCCTGTCACGTGCCCGGCCTGCCCCGTAGTCGCACGGTATTTCCGTTCCGGCCGGCACCGCCGGTTACTGGGTGGGTAGAGGTGCGCCGCCTCGGACGGGGACTCCGGTGCTGCTCGTGTCGGTGATGATGGCGGGAACGGCGCGTTCGGCGAGGGCTGCGATGGTCAGTGACGGGTTGACGGTAAGGGAGGTAGGAACGGCGGAGCCGTCAGTGATGAAGAGACCAGGGTGGCCGTGTAGTTCGTGGGTGTCAGTGAGCGCGCTGGTGGCGGGGTCGTCGCCTATCCGGGCTGAGCCCAGAGGGTGGGCTGTGACGGTGCCGGCGACGTCCTCGTCCCAAGGCTGTACGTGGGAAAGGCCGTCTTTCTCCAGGATGGTGCGCAGCGCGATGTCGGCTTTGCTCCAGGCTTGTCTGGTGCGGAAGTTGGGGTGGTAGGACATGGTGCCTTGTCCGAGACCGGGGGCAAGGCGAGCGAAGCTGCCGGTCAGCGGCGGCAACCCGAAGGTTCCTTCATTGTCGTCCTCGGTCATGGCCAGGAGGGTGAGCCAGGAACGCCACCGGGCACGCATGCTGCGTTTCCCGGTGCCGAACCATGTGGCGTCATAGGCCTGTGCCAGGAGGTTGGTCAGCGGGGGGAAGTAAATCTGCTGGAGCGTGAAACGGCTGTACTCGGGGGCGGTGGCGTCAAGGTAGTCAAAGGTGGCGGCGGTGATGGGGCGGCCTATGGGCAGCGCTTGGTAGGCGGAGCCGTCCGGGCGGGACAGCCCCAGCAGAGTGCGGGCCTTGGTCTCATCAATGTCGGCGACGCTGACACGGTCGCCGTTGCCCGAGAAGTAGCGGCCGACAGCGCTGGGAATACCTCCAAGCAGAAGTGCGGAGCGTTGGAGGATGACGGGTGTACCGATGGCTCCGGCGGCCAGGACCACGGTTTTGGCGTGGATGATTCCGGCCTCAGCAGTGCAGGTGTAGTCACCGGGATCGAGAACGGTGTAGGTGACTGCGTAGCGGTATGCGGACAGGTGCGAGGGAGTGATGCTCTGGACCTCGTGCAGGGCGCGGATGACAGCCCCGTGGGCTTCGGCTGCGGGCAGGTAGTTGAGCAGCAGGGAGCGTTTGGCGTCGAAGCGGCAGCCGGACAGCATCCAGTTGCAATTGGTGCAGACCCGGGTGTCGACTGCCACGGGGACCGGGTTGCAGGTGTGGCCCGTCCGATGACACGCGGCGGCCAGAACACCGCCGGCGTAGGAGACGTCGGGCCAGTCGGTGTGGGTGACCGGCAGAGCTTCCTCGACGCGGTCGTACCACGGATCGAGACGTGCGCGGGTCAGAGCGGCGGGCCATAATCGGTGGCCGAGGCTGCCGCGGCGTTCGAAGACGAAGGCCGGTGCACGTAGGGAGGCAGCGAAATATACGACGCTGCCGCCGCCGACGCAGTTGCCCGCGACGACCGTGACGCCGTCGCCTCGGATCACATCGACGATTTTGTTGTAGGTGCCCAGCCGCATCGAATGGGTGAAGTCGGCGGCGGCGCGTCGGGGGCCGCGCTCGAGGACGGTGACGCGGGCGCCGCCCGCGGCGAGGTAGTAGGCCGGGATAGCGCCGCCGAAGCCGCTTCCGACCACCAGGACGTCCGTGGTCAGGGCGCTCATGCCGGGCTGCCCGAAGGGCTTGTGGCAGGGTGGAGGGCCGCCAGTGGGCGTCCGTAGGAGAAGTCGACGAATCTCCACAGGCCGTCCGCGTCCGGCTCGGGAAAGCCCAGCCATGCCAGGCCTGGATGTGTCTGGGTGACGGCCTGTTGTGTGTCGTACTGTCCGGCGGTATCGAAGGCCAGCCCCATCAGCAGACTCAGGACCTGCCAGACTGGCCGATCCACGTCACCGGGGTTGAACAGGCTCTCCACCAAAGCAGTCCGATGGGAGAACGCCAGGCCGACGAACGGCGGCCGGAAAGGCGTCAGCCAGATGAGCCGGGCCGTGGCGTAGGCGACAGCCCGGGCATCCAGCAGCGATGCGATCGACGGAAGCAGCGGTTCCAGGGCCAGGTGTGGTGAGGTGAGTATGTCGATGGCGCCGGCCTGCACTGCGCCGGGACCGGTGACAGCGTCAGCGACCACGACATCGCCCGGAAAGCGGTGCTGACCCGGTATCAGTGTGTCGGCGAACGCCAGCAGCGTCTGTACTGGACGGCTCTCTGTCATTGCTGCCGCGGCCGAGGTCATCGCTGGATCGGCGATCCTCCCGGCAGCCAGCGTCGCGACGGCGGCGGTCAGAGCCTGCAGGATGGTCCGTCGGCCGGAGGTTGGCACGGAGGTTCACCCGGTCAGCGCGCAGCGCAGGTCGTAGGGCAGGTTTGCAGTCAGTCCTGTTTCGCCTGCACTTTGGCCGTATTCGCTCAGTGCGCTGGCGAGGTCTGGGTAGGCGCTTCGGAGGGCGGCGACCACGTCGCCGATCCCAGCAGTGTGGCCGTTGATGCGGAAGTTGGTCAGTCGAGCGCCGGCTCGATGGGTGGTCTTGTCCCACCAGTACTGGCCGTCCCACGTTACCCAGGGGTCCGCTCCCGCGGTGTGCTGCACGCTCCAGTGGTCCTTCTGATAGTAGTGGCAGGTCAGTGTGGTGACGGCGAACCTGGCAGGCTCGGCGACGAGGAAGCGTAGAACGCCTCCGTCATCGACGGTGATGTCGCGCTTGCTGTATTCCACACACAGCGGATCGGCCAGCAGCAGCCACCACGGCGGCGTTTCGCCCTCGCCGAACTCGTGCCACAGGCAGGTTGCGGCGAAGCCTGGCTCCACGAACGGGCTCACCGTGGAAACGGACGTCACCAAGGACGGCACGGCGTGCGTGGAGCTGGCCGTCGGCAGTCCGGCCGACATTCCCACAGCCGTCGCCAACCCGGCTGCGCAGGCGCCTAGACGAGGAAAAGACACGGAACCTCCCAGAGTCGCACGCGCTACTTTCCTTGCTGTGAAGAAGGAGACTGTGTGGCGCCGCTTTCGCGCCACCGTAGGTATGGCCGCGCACGGTGTTGAGTCCCATTGCCGAGGATGATCCTGAAGGTCCGTGGCCACTGATGGAAAGCTGAAAGCCACCCTGATGTCATCCGCAGGGGTGAGCATCCGCAGCGTAGATTTTGAGGGACTTCAGAGGGGGAAGGGTGTGGGCAGGAGCAGTCGGGTGTTGCGGTCCGTTGCCATCCCACGTCGTCCAAGCTCCGCCGGATCCCTCCTGGCCTGCCAGTCGTTGAGCGCCAGCTCTCGCGCGTGTGCGGCCAGGTCTGCGGGGCTGGCGAGCGTATCGGACTTTGGGGGTGCGTCGGTATCGACGATGGTCGTGACGAGCGAGAGGGTGTCTGGTGCCGCGGAAACTTCAATGAGCCGGCTTTGCTGGGGCCAGTCGATGTGGGCGGCGGTGGTGATTTCCCAGAAACCGCCGGGCTTGGGACAGGTGGCGGATCGGGCATGCGGCCGGATCCTGTTTGTGTGGCTGTGCCCGTTGATCAACGCGATGACGTTGGGGTGTTGCAGCAGCAGCGCCCGTACATGGCCACCGTCCCGCCGCGGGAACCACCAGGCCCACGGGTTGATGGTGTTGCCCATGGTGGTCAAGGTGTGGTGGGAGAAGATCAGAAAGAGGCGGTCGGTCACGTCGTGGCTGACGACATCCCCAGCGGCGGAGAGGTAGTGCCGGCTGCCTCTTCTGAGCTCCGTTTGCAGCCACTGGTATTGATCTGCGTCGAGGGACCCGTCGGCGCCGCCGTTATCGTTCACCGTGTCCAGCACGATGCACCGGATGATCCCGTGATCGAAGGCGTAGTAGGCAGTCCCGTTCATCCGGTTCTCGGCGGTGAACCCGTGTCCCACGGGCTTGCCTGCAGTAGCGAAGTGTTCGCCGACCATCTGCTTTTTACTGAGCAATCGCCGGGCCGGATCCGACGTCACTGCACGCAGCGGGCCGGTAATCGCAGTCGTCAGTGCCTCGCCGGAGACGTCGGGGCTGACCGCTTCTATAGCCTCCCAGCTCGCCGGCCACCCCACGGGCTTCACAGACCCGGTGGCGATCTCATTCAGCAGCCAGCTCACGGGCGCATTGCCCTGCACCAGACAATCGTGATTTCCATAGGCCGCGTACCAGGGCATCCCGAGCCCTTGCGCGGTGAATGGGCGCCGGGCCGCATCCAGTAGCCACGGGAGATCCGGAAACCCCCACATCCTCTTGGCGCGGTCGAGAGAGGCTGCCGGATCGGGATGCCAGTAGGCGGCATCAAAGCGCTCGCGATCGGCGACGCCTTCCCAGCGGGACAGGTCACCAGAGTCAGGGCGGATGACGCCGCCGTCCAGAAGGTCGATGTACCAGCGCATTTCGTTGCATTGTGAGTTGTCCACACTGTCACCCGTTACCACAGCGAAGGAGACGGGCAGTCCAGTCGCCGGTCCGCTCCCCACCCGCGAGACAGCCCGTGCCATCGCATCAACCACCTGCGTAGAGAGCATCTCCTGCGGACGGTAGGCAGCCGTCAGACTCGAACCCCCCAGCACCGAACCCGTATCACCGTAACGGTCAAGGAACTCGACGCGCGCCGGAGACTGGACATCCGTAACGTGAAGGTCTGTCAGCTGAGCAAACGCCACAAGCTGATGCCCTTCTCCGGATGCCGTGACTCTGCCGCCCAGCTCACTCCGCACCACGTGCGGCTCACCTGACCCCACGACCACAGCGCGATACCCGCCCGGACCAGCAGGGCCGGGAACCAAGGTCTGCGTCAGTGTCGTGACCGGTGACACGCCTGCCTCGGCAAACGCAAGCTGTGGCCGTCCTACGGCCGCCACTGCTGCACCCAGCGCGGCCGCCTCCAGGACCGTCCGACGCGAGAGAACCACAGACGCCCGCCCTTCACAGTGGATGAGTCTCTCAGCCAAAGAACCGCGCTGCAGTGGTCATGTCAATAGCTGCGGCGTGAGTGAAGGCTGCCAACCGGATACTCGGCAAAGCCGCCACCGACTGCCAGAAAGCCTCCAGGCAGCTCATCCGTGAGCAAGTGGTCTTCGCTCCCGGGCCTGCCAGCTTGGGGGTGTGCGCACTTTCGCGTCGGGCAATGTGAAGCCCCCGACCATCAATGGACGGGGGCTTCACGCGGCGAGTCGCCAGCAGCTAACGGGGGTCGCTCGCTGGCCAGACCGGAGGCCTTCCCCAGCCATCCGGCCATCCCGCACGTGCCAGGGAACCACCCCCGGCAGACCAATTGGATCATCGGGCGACGGCCATTGTGAGAGTAATTCCTACTCACGCATTGTTCAGCGTGGAGCCTTTTTCACTTGTACGGCTTGCGGGTGAGCGTCGGTGAGGTGAGGTTCCCCCGGCGTGCGGGAGGTGATGATCAGCGGGTCAGGGCGGGTTGACGGGGTCTCAGGTTCGTTCGTTCGGCCGTTGCCTGGTCGGCGTAGTGCTTTTCCTCGAACTTGATCGGACTGAGGTAGCCGAGCCGCTTCTGGATGCGCCGGGAGTTATAGAAGCCGTCGATGTACTCGAACAGCGCGAGATTCGCCTCGGCTCTGGTGTCGAAGGTCCGTCCGCGGATGCACTCGGTCTTAACCAGCATCCACAGGTTCTCCGCGAGAGCCTTGACGCTCCTACGAGTTCGTAACACGATCTTGTTGAGGTGCCCTGGTGGGGCGTGACCGATGTGACGATTCCGCCGTTCGAGATGCTGTGAGCACTCGGCCGTGGATCGTGGACGACGACTTGTGGGCGCTGATCGAGCCGTTGCTGCCGCCCTGGCCGCAGAAGTCGCCGGGGCCGCGGCCGGTGCCGGACCGGCTGTGTCTGCAGGGCATCCTGTACGTGCTCCACAACGACATAGCTGGCAACTCCTACCGCTGGAGCTGGGGTTCGGCTCCGGACAGACCTGCTGGCGGCGCCTGGACCGCTGGCAGAAGGCCGGAGTCTTCGAGCAACTGCACCGCATTTTGCTCGCCGAGCTGAATGCGGTCGGCAACTCGACTGGTCCAGGGCGTGTGTGGACGGCTCCCACATCCGCGCGAAAAGGGGGAGCCGACCACCGGTCCGTCGCCGGTCGACCGGCGGAAGACGGGCAGCAAGCAGCACCTACTGATCTTTTCGTAAGTTCGGTGGGTGTGGTGGGTGGATGGTCAGGCCGGTATGGGCGAGGAATGACCATGGCAGTCGGGGGTTGGCGTTGATGCGGTGGATGCCTTGCTCGGTAGCGTCGGCGACATCGGCGAGGTGGTCGCCGGCGAGGTTGGCGAGTTCACGTTTCTTGAGCGAGGACCACAGCAGTTCCACCGGGTTCAGCTCGGGAGCGTAGGCGGGTAATCGTTCCAGCGTGAGCCAGTCCTGTTCGGCGACCCAGGCCCGCATCGCCCGGCTCCAGTGGGCGGACAGGCCGTCCCAGACCAGGACCACTCGCTCGCCGCGGTAGAACGCCTTTATCTGCTCCAGGACCTCGATGAGTCCGGCGGTGTCGTAGCTGCCGGGCTTGAGGTGGAAGCACAGGCGAGCCCCGCGATCGGGATCGGTGGAGTGGTAGCCCAAGGCCCCGGCCATCGACGCGCGCTTCCAGTTCAGGCGGTGCCGCAGGAGCGGAGTCCGCCCTCGGGGCGAGTAGGTGCGGCGGATCTGCGGGAGCAGGGAGACGCCTGATTCGTCGAGGAAGACGATCCAGGCACGTGTGTTCACGGCCCCTTTTTGATCCGCGGCCACTCGTGCGCGATCCAGCGGGCGATCTCCGAATCGTCCCGCTCGACCGCCCGCCGCTCGGGCCGTTGCAGGCTCCATCCGAGCCGGCCGGTCAGCAGCCGCCACACCGATGCCCTCGACAACACCACCCCCGTTTCCTGGGTGACGACCGCGCCGACTCGTTCCAGGGTCCACAGGTCGGCCTCGAAACCATGAGCCTGGGCACCTTGCTCCAACGCGGCCCGGACCATCTCGACTTGGGCGTCGTCCAGCTTGGGTGGGCGTCCGGTAGCTGCCCGTCGCCGCAGGGCCGAAGCACCGCCGTGCTCCCACACCCGCCGCCAACGCCGCACGCTTTCGGCACACACCCCCACCGCCCTCGCGATGTCCGCATTCGAAACGCTGTCCTCGAACAACTCGACTGCCCGAACACGACGCGCCTCCGCCAACTGAGGCCGCGACAAAGGAGGAAGGGAGGAGCCGGCAACCGAACGGGAAGGTTGATAAGCCACCCCGACAGCCTCCCACCCACACAGCCACCACACCCACCGAACTTACGAAAAGATCAGTAATGGTGACTCACGGGACCGGTGAAATCTGAAGCACCACCGGGTCTGGAGCCCTGTGATCAGACGGGTTCACCGGTCCCGTCATTGCGGTGGTGTGACGCCATTGGCCAGTGAGCTTGTTCAGTTCGGCTACTGATCGGGTGACGTGTGGTGAGGGCGGAACGGGCAGAGCCCCAGGGCTGTTGAGCGAGGTGTCTACGCTCAACTCTTCAGCCTTGGGGCTCTGTTGGTTCCTTATCGTGCCGTACTCGATGTTCCGCATGCCCTGGTGGAGTGGGTCACGATGCTCATCGTCACCCGTGAAGGTGACCGCAGGTGCAAGCTGCCAGCGTCCGAGCGCGCCCTGGTCGCACTGGTATACCTGCGGAAGAACGACACCCTGTGTCAGCTCGCGGCCGGCTTCGGTATCAGCCTGGGCACCGCACACGCCCACGTGCACGCCGTGATCGGCCACCTCGCAGAGCTCGCGCCCGGTCTGACCGCGGCCCTGAGATCGCCCCGACGCCCGCTACCTGCTGCTGGAGGGGACACTCGCCGAGTGCGACCGGACCGGCGACGGCCGGGCGGACTACTGGGGAAAGCACCGCCGGCACGGCGTGAACCTGCAGGTGGTGACCGCTCCGGACGGCACGCTGGTGTGGATCTCGCCCGCGCTGCCCGGCCGGACCCACGATCTGACCGCGGCCAGACGGCACCGGATCATCGCTACGTGTATCCGCCTGGGCATCCCGATCCTGGCCGACCGCGGCTACCAGGGCGCCGGTGACATCGTCGTCGTGCCCCATACGACCGGGCAAAGACCTCACCGTCAAACAGAGATGCGTCAACCGGGCGCACTCGCGTCTGCGGTGGCCTGTCGAGAGATCCATCGCATCGGTCAAGACCTGGCGGATCCTCCGCAAAGCCCGCTGCAACCCGAGCCGGATGACGTCAATCGCCAGAGCCATTCTCACCCTGGAGACTCACCGCTGAACAAGCTCACTGGCCCGAGTTGAGGTCCGCCGTTGGCGCCGCCCCGAGCGCTGGCGTTGGGTGATCGCCCGCCGCAGCGTCAGCCGCCCGGAAGAGCAGTCGGTGGGCCGTGTAGGAATGTTCCCGACCGCGAAGCAGGAGTGCAGTCTGGACGACTACCAGGTCTGCTGCTCTCCAGGCTGGCACAGCCACATGACCCTGGCCGGAGCAGTTCTGCCTGCCTGATAGTCCTGCCGCGCCCGCTAACTCGACGCGGATGCTGCAGAAACGGACCCTCCCAGCTCATCCGCCTCAGCTTCGCCGAGATCAGAACGATCACCCGACTCACGGACCCGCCCCACTCCGGTCGACCACATCTTTCACCGGCGGTGCGATGACCGGCAGATCTGACCCCATAGAGTAGCTTTTGCTTAATTACATCAACAGCGTCCGTGATCTAATACGAAAGCGCGATAGGAAACCAACCATGGGTGGAAGGGGGGGGGGTTCTGTTTATAATGAGCTGTAATTCAGTTTGCATTGTTTCGCCTGTGGACTCCAGGCCGCCCACTGTCACGTTTGCCATACTGTAGATTGGTCGGGCGGAAATGAAGTGTTGCGGCGAATGTGGATCATCTTATCGTACGCCAGGTGGAGGTCTGGGGTGGGGTAATTTCTGCTCTCGTTTATGTAGGCTTGGTTATTTGCGGCGAATTCAAGGGCTACTCAAATGTAACCCGCAGGGAACTCAGGGGGCCAATGGGGAGGCATTCGATTCTTCACAACCCGAGTAAGGTTCTGAGTCGGACGACCTGCAACCTCGATTTTGCACAAGGGTCGTCCGCTTGCTGACGTGCCTCTTGCTCGTGGAGTGGGCGCCAAGTTCCACGGCTGGCTCCGGGTGGTGCTGCCGGCAGGGAAAGGATGTGCCGGTCCGCTGGGGGTTCGGATGCACATCCTCCGCTTCGCGGCTTATATCCTGCACCGATGTGATCACCTGCGTCCTCGACCGGCTCGATACTCGTACCGCCCCGTTTCGCCGGACCCGCCAACGCGGTGCTGCTGATCCCCGGTCTGATGGTTACCGTTCTGCCGCTTGAGCACGTGCCCCCCAGCCGGGAAAGGCGACCGGCGTGTTTAACACCCATAACTTCAGCGTCGGCGTGAGCTTCAGCCCTCCTCCTGACCGCCGTTGTGGCACTCACCGGAAAGCTCGCACGTTGGCCATCTGCGTATGGACTCGCTGAGCTACCGACTAGACCCACTGTTGGGTCTGCGGAGTGCAAATCAGGCGAAAGAATGAATGGGCATTTTTAGAGTGGCTGCCGATCGGGTGACAGTTGCTTCCGTGGGATTCGAGTTCTGCCAGGAAATCGACCTAAGAGGACCGTTCACTCCGAGGAGTATGAAAAGGCTCAATACGTCATTGTGGAACTCGATGCCGTGGAAGAGTGGCTTGCAGTGATAGGCCGCATAGTCGGTGAGCGGGTTCGTGCTCCGGCTCCAGGTCAAGCTTGCCTTCACTGCGCGTAACTGAAGCATCCCCACAAGAAAACTTGACTGATTTCCGTTAACAGCGATCGAAGCTGACATTCATACTGCTGACAAAAGATCAGGAGTTGTGCACCGTGGTAAAACAGCGAGGTCTCATACCTGCCAGCCTGCCCAAGGAGCTGCTTAATCGTTCCGCTGCAAAGCCACTGCCTGCAGATGTTACGAGCGGTCAATTTGCGGATCGAATGGGCATAACTTTCACTACACTTTCCATCCGCAGGATTGTGGCGACAATGCCTGTGGAAGGCAACAGGACCCCGCATGGCCGACTCCACGGAGGTGCTTCTGTGGCTCTAGCTGAGAGTTTGGGCACCATTGGTTGCCACTTGCATGCTGGGCTTGGGAAAACTGCAGTGGGCGTGGATGTCAATGCTACACATCACCGCGCAGCGAGCTCAGGCTTCGTTACCGGAATTGCCATACCGCTCCATCTTGGCCGGAATCTAGCGAGTTACGAAGTTGTCATAGTTGACGAACAAGAGCGAAAACTCTGCACGTCCCGAATAACTTGCATGATCCGAGACGTGTAGCGTCTTATTTGAGCGGAATCTGTTTGGGTGTCGACCGGATAGCTCGCGGTCAGCCCGCATCAAGGATGCATCCACCGAGCCTGGCCCAAGGGTCAGGGCTTCGGCGAAGTAGGTGGGTGTCCGTTTCGTGATCACTTGAGGTCGAGCAGGGCGAGCGGGCGGTCCGCGTTGCGGGCGTTGTGTCGCAGAGCTGCTGCGATGTTGGTGGCGCCGGCCAGCCGCAGGGTGCCGATGGCGAGGTTGCGCCAAGTGGCCATCGCCCGGGGCGCGTTGCCGGTTCGCAGTGGTGAGGCGTCTTCGGCGAACGTGGTGTCTCTGACGTGGTGCAGGGCTTCGATCTGCCAGTGATCACGGATCAGGGCCGCCAGCTGGGCGGGGCCGGCCTGCTCAGCGGTGAGGCTGGTGACGGCGTAGACGGTCTTGATGGTGGTCTTGCCGGTCTTGCGGTCGGTGCGGCGACGCTTGATCTGGGCGGCCTGGCGGGCTCCGGGGAAGAGCAGGCCGTTGACCGTGACCACCTTGATCCGTCGGATCTCCGAGCGGCCGTGGCCGATGCCCTTCACACGGCCCTGCAGCGGGATCTCTGTCCACGGAAGGGATCTGAGCTGCTTGCGGAGCTTCTTCTGGTTGCCTTTGACGATCACGATGTGTCAGCTCGCGGCCGGCTTCGGTATCAGCCTGGGCACCGCACACGCCCACGTGCACGCCGTGATCGGCCACCTCGCAGAGCTCGCGCCCGGTCTGACCGCGGCCCTGAGATCGCCCCGACGCCCGCTACCTGCTGCTGGAGGGGACACTCGCCGAGTGCGACCGGACCGGCGACGGCCGGGCGGACTACTGGGGAAAGCACCGCCGGCACGGCGTGAACCTGCAGGTGGTGACCGCTCCGGACGGCACGCTGGTGTGGATCTCGCCCGCGCTGCCCGGCCGGACCCACGATCTGACCGCGGCCAGACGGCACCGGATCATCGCTACGTGTATCCGCCTGGGCATCCCGATCCTGGCCGACCGCGGCTACCAGGGCGCCGGTGACATCGTCGTCGTGCCCCATACGACCGGGCAAAGACCTCACCGTCAAACAGAGATGCGTCAACCGGGCGCACTCGCGTCTGCGGTGGCCTGTCGAGAGATCCATCGCATCGGTCAAGACCTGGCGGATCCTCCGCAAAGCCCGCTGCAACCCGAGCCGGATGACGTCAATCGCCAGAGCCATTCTCACCCTGGAGACTCACCGCTGAACAAGCTCACGGTCTTCCAGACAGGTGAGGGCGGTGTCATAGCTTGAGCCGACCCGGCCGATGCTGCGCCGGATGCCGTGCCGGCCGCACACCCCGGCGAAGGCGGCCGCACTGTATTGGGCGAGTTCAACCAGTCGTTGCAACACCGGGCTGTTGCAGCGAGCGTAGCTGTTCTTCGAAGACCTCGGCCGGCGTCCGCCAACCCAGGACTTTGCGGGGCCGGTTGTTGATCGCCATGGCGACGGCTTCGAGGTCCGTGAACGACCAGCGGGAGAGATCGGTGCCCTTCGGGAAGTACTGGCGCAGCAGCCCGTTCGTGTTCTCGTTCGTCGGTCGTTGCCAGGGCGAGTGCGGATCGGCGAAGAACACCTTCGTCCCGGTATCGAGAGCGAACTGGGTATGACCGGAGAGTTCCTTCCCACGGTCCCAGGTGAGGGTCTTACGTAGCTGCTCAGGCAATTGCGTCATCGACGTGGTGAGCGCCGCGTTCATCGCGATCGCGCCGTAGCCCCCGAGCGAGGGGCCGTTCTTCACGGGCGGATTCTCGCCCCAGCCCTCCAGACGGGGCAGGTGCACCAGGAGCGTGGAGCGGCTGCTGCGCTCGACAAGCGTGCCGATCGCGGAGCGGCCCGTCCCGATAATCAAATCGCCTTCCCAGTGTCCGGGGACCGCGCGGTCCGTGGCCTCGGCGGGGCGTTCGCTGAGGACGACGTCCGCGGTGACATGCCCCTGCGGCTTGTTCTGCGACCGTGCACGGGGAGCCCGCAGCGCCCGGCCGGTGCGCAGGCACGTCACCAGTTCCCGCTTGAGCGCGCCACGGCCTTCGATGAACAGCGCCTGGTAGATCGCTTCGTGGCTGATGCGCATGGACTCATCATCGGGGAAGTCGACACGGAGTCGGTGCGAAATCTGCTCCGGACTCCATGCCGTCGCCCAACGTCTGTCCTGACGGTGCGGCTTGTTCAGCCCTTTCCATGCGGGCGTCTTGGGCCCGGTGACGGTCATGTTGTCGGGGCGACGGATGCTGCCGGCGAGCCGGTCCTCTACGTACTCACGCAACCGGTCGTTACCCAGGAGTTTCGCGTTCTTCGGGCGCTTGGCCGCCTGCTGAGGGTCACGTCCCCTGTGATGGTGTAGGCGATCAATCCTCCGTAGTGTTCGGGGTGTTGGGGAGTGCATGGGTGGTGTGGTCGGCGTGTTCGGCGGCGTAGATGGCAGTCATGCTGCCTTCGGACAGGTAGCGGCGGGGGAAGGCGATCCATTCGTCGTGCATCTCGCTGAGCACGGCGGTGACCAGCCGCTCGAGGGCGGCCGGGTTGGGGAAGACCTGCACGACGTCGGTGCGGCGCTTGATCTCGCGGTTGAT
Organism: Streptomyces sp. NBC_00289; assembly: GCF_041435115.1. Classification (NCBI taxonomy): domain Bacteria; kingdom Bacillati; phylum Actinomycetota; class Actinomycetes; order Kitasatosporales; family Streptomycetaceae; genus Streptomyces; species Streptomyces sp. NBC_00289. The sequence goes on from NZ_CP108046.1 coordinate 10,097,348, forward strand.
CCGCTCCAGGGGATTTGAAGACTGGATCTTCTTCCAATGCGAGATGGGAAAGGCAGCGAAGGCGGTCAGGTCCTCCTTGGCGTCCAGGAGCATCTGCCTGACCTTGGGAAACTGCTGCCCGAGCATGTCGGCCACCGCATCGAGTTGGTGATGGACGGCTTCGGCGGTGGGCTGGATGAAGATGGTGCGGATGGTCGCCGCGACCATTTCCCCGGATTCCTTGGGGATCACGGAAAACACATTCCTCAAGAAATGGACACGACAACGCTGCCAGGCGGCACCGAGCATGACCTTGCGGATCGCTGCCACCAGGCCGCTGTGACTGTCGGAGATGACCAGACGGACCCCGCCCAGGCCGCGTTCGCGCAAGGAGCGCAGGAACTCGCTCCAGAACGCTTCGGTCTCGCTGTCACCGACCATCACACCCAGCACCTCACGGCCGCCGTCCTCACTGATGCCGGTGGCGATGACCACGGCCTGGGAGACGATCCGGTGGTTCACGCGCACCTTGCAGTAGGTGGCGTCCAGGTAGAGGTAGGGGAAGCGGCTGTGATCCAGGGGCCGGCCGCGGAAGACCGTGAGCTGTTCGTCCAGGTCACCGCAGATCCGTGAGACCTCGCTCTTGGAGATTCCGCTGTCCGCGCCGAGCGCCTTGACCAGGTCGTCGACCGAGCGGGTGGACACCCCGTGCACGTATGCCTCCATGATGACGGCGTAGAGCGCCTGGTCGATGCGGCGCCGCCGTTCCAGCAGGCTGGGGAAGAAGCTGCCGCTGCGCAGCTTCGGTATCGCCAGGTCCAGATCGCCGGCCTGGGTGGCCAAGGTCTTCTCCCGGTGGCCGTTGCGGAAGGCGGTGCGGGCTTCGGTGTGCTCGTTCCACTGGGCGCTGATCCGGCCGCTGAGCTCGGCCTCGATCAGCTCTTGCAGCATGCGCTCGGCGACGTTGCGGACGAGCTCGATCCCGTCCGCCGTGCGTAGTGACTCCAGCAGGCGTTGTAGGTCAGACTGGGACAAGGCCATCGGGCACCTCCAGGGTTGAACTGGCCGTTCACCAGGGAGATTTGCACGGTGGCCTGCCTCATGCGCAGGGAGCGGAGACCGTCACCGGATGCACGCCCCGGGCACCCGCCCGCGCACACCCGCACGGTGATCGCCTACACCATCACGCGGGACGCCATCCTGCTGAGCCTTCCACTGGGCGACCGTCGCGCGGTATTCCTGCTTGCCGCCGCGCGTGGCGGCGTTGCGGCGCAGTTCGCGACCACCTCGCACCCACCGGCCACGACACGCCGACCACCAACGACGCCTCCACCGTCGTGACCCCCGTGGCGATCAGTCGCCAGAACTGGCGCTGCACGACCCGAGAAGGATCAGGCCGCCCCGGCGAACGCATCGCCGGCCGCAACGCACGGTCAGCGCGCCACTGCCGACGCCGCCCCTCCGGAACATCGCTGGTCTTCAAACTCCAGTCCGCCGTGGCCACGTCGCACACCTCCGAGATCAGGGTGTTGCGACGACCAGTTGAATCCACCCTGGGAGCCCCTGCCGGTGTGGAAACGACGCCGTGGACCCGGCCGCCGCGGGCGGCCACGGCCATCTCGATCGCGTCGGTGACCAGCGAGGTGCGCAGGTGGTCCGCGATCGACCAGTCCACCACCTTCCTCGAGCAGATGTCGATCACCGTGGCGCGGTAGAGCCATGTCGCGCCAACGGCTGTGTAAGTGATGTCGCCGCACCACCGGGTATTCAGCGTGTCCGCGGTCACGTCGCGCATCACCAGGTCCGGCGCGGGCGGCGCGGTCCTGTTCGCGATCGTCGTCCGCTTCTTCTTTCGCAGGTGTCGGCCGACGATGTGGTTGATCCGCATCGTCCGGGTCACGCGCTTGCGGTTGATCTTCCGTCCCCTCGCACGCAGCTCGGCATGGACACGTGGGGCGCCGTAGGCGCCTTGGTGCCCGGCGTGGACAGCGCGGATCTCGCTCACGGTCCGTTTCTCCTCGGCCTGGCGCTCGGCGCGGGCCTGCCCGGCCGCCAGGTGCCGGTAGTAGCCGGCGCGGGATACTCCAAGGACGCGGCAGATCCGCTTGACGCCGAAGCCGGCACGGTTGTCGGAGATGAAGTCCCAGCGGTGGGGGCTCACTTCACCTCCCGAGCGAAATAGGCGGCTGCCCGGCGCAGGATCCCGCGCTCCAGATGCCACTCCTTCTCGGCCTTGAGCAGCCGGGCGTTCTCCGCCCGCAACCGGGCCAGCTCCTCCGCCACGCTCCCGCCCGCGTCACGGTGTCCGGGCACGGCCTGGGCCTCGTCCCTGCGCACCCACGTCCGCAGCGACTCCGCGGTGATGCCGAGATCCGCGGCCACCGCCGCGTACGTCCGCTTGCCAGCCGCGGCGCGGTAGAGCACAACCGCGTCCTTCCTGAACCCCTCCGGACACGGAGACTTGCGTCCCACCCGGACACCCCTCTCCGGACCATCAAGACCCATTGTCAGGGTGTCCACTCCAAAGGATCAGCCTCACCCACGACTTCGTGTCCTGGCTCGCCCAGCGCGGGCGCTGGCTGTCCTACTCGGTCGGCATGGTGATCACCGAAGCGATCCACGAACACGTACTGAAGCTCCCTGCCCCGGCATGGACACCGGCCGTCGAGGCCGACGGTCAGGCCCGGGACGGGGCCTGGATCGCCGAGCGGCAAGGTCCTGGACGGCTGGCCCAAGGGCATGCGGCTCATCGTCCGAAGGGAACGACCTATCCCGACGCCCAGTTGAGGATCACCGACGCGGACGGCATGCGGATCACGTGCTTCGCGACCAACATCCCTGACGAGCCGCTCGCCGAGCTCGAGCTCCGTCACCGGCTCCGGCTCCGGGCACGGGCCGGGGACCGGATCAGGGCAGCCCGGGCCACCGGCCTGCGCAACCTGCCCCTGCACTACACCACCCAGAACCGGGTCTGGCTGGAGATCGTCCAAATCGCACCCGAACCCGCTGGCCTGGATTCCGATGCTCGCCCTGACCAGCCGGGCGAGGCTCTGGGAACCGCGTCGCCTGCGGTTCCGCCTGTTCACCGCAGCCGGCCAGCTCGTCACCACCGGTCGGCGACGCATCCTCCGCCTGGCCCGCCACTGGCCCTGGACCGGTGAGATCACCACGGCTCTTGAACAGCTCGCGCTTCTGCCCGACCCCGGCTGAAACACAACCCACCGTCTCTGCGACAGCATCACCCGCCCCGGGCAGTGGAACCCGGCGCCCACCCGACGCGACAGCCGGGCCACCGGCCTGCCCACCAGCCCGCTCCGGAAAGGAAAGGGCCCACCGACTCCGTCGGCGGACCCTCAAGGAAGATCGAGGCTAAAGGTCCGTCAGGGAGCTGTAGAGGGCTGTGGGGACGGAGTAGCGGTCGTCTCCGTTACGGTCAAGTCGACCGTAACCGTGACGCCGTTCGTAGCGGTCAGGACGAGCTGGTAGGCGCCCGCATTCTCGTCCGTAAACAACTCAGGCAGCAAGACAAGCCCGTCGGTGCCGGTCGTGGTGAGTGTCAAGGTACGAAGTGGACGGTCCTTGGCGTCCTTAAAGTAAGGGCCTGCGCTGACCGGTTCTGTACCGCCGTCAGCGACAACCCGAGCGACCAGGGCAACGCCAGCCGCAGCCTTACCGTTAAGCGTTGCTTTGAAGCCGATTTCCTTGCCGAACGTACTTGAGGACGAAGCCTCCAGCGCCGTGTCGCTGGTGCGAGTCAGCTTGTCCGCGGCAGGCAGGACCGTGCCCGCAAATGCGACCGGAGTCACCCCTTCGATGTGTGTGCTCACGAGATGAGCGCGGATCGTGAACGTGCTCGGGCGGTCACCAGCCTCGATGCAAGGGGCTATGGCCACGCCTTGGGCGCTGGTGGTGACGGTCACTGTGCGCAGGCCACCAGTGAAACGGGCATCGGTGTCACCGATCACGGCGAAGCGGATTTTCTGTCCTGCTGCGGCCTTTCCGTTGGTGCGCACAGCCATGACCTTGGCTCTTCCCAGGAAGACGGTGCCTGCGTCCGCTGTGAACGAGGAGGCCCCAACTCGGGTGAGCTTGCCGATGGGGACGGGTTTCGGGGGCTTCGGGTCGGTCGTGTGGGGAGGCGTGGTAGGCCTGGTCGGAGGCTCTGGCTCCACCGGGGCATCTCGTTTTGGAGGGGCAGGCGGCGTTCTTGGTGTTGTGGGTGTAGGCGGCGCACCAGGTGCCGACGGCATGGCGGGTGTGCTGGGTGCCGACGGGCTCACCGGGGGAGTGGGCAGCGTTGGCAAATGTGGCAAACGCGTACCCGTGCCAGTGTTCGGCAGCTCGGCAACGCCCCCGCCCTCATACGTCCGCATCCACGACAACACGTTGTCGTAGTACTGGGTGGAGCGGTTGTAACTGAGGACGGCGGTCTTGAGATCTTCGGACGTCGACAGATTGCGGTCGCCAGCACACAGGTACAGGCCGGTAGCAAGCGCAGCGTCGTAAATGTTGTTCGGGTCCCGCTTGCCATCGCCGTTGCCGTCAGTGCCCCACTGCTTCCAGGTGGAGGGAATGAACTGAGTGGGGCCGACCGCGCGATCGTACTGCCTGTCGCCGTCCCACACGCCAGCGTCGGTGTCGCGGATCAGTGCGAACTGCTGTCCGTTCAGCTGAGGCCCGCGGATCGCCTTGTCTGTGTATCCGTCTTCGCGCAGCCCGTAGCCGGAGGCGTGCACTGACTCGATCCGGCCGATGGCCGCGACGAGTTCCCACTTCAAGTTACAGTCCGGGACAGCGGTCGCGACGGATTGCTCGGCCCGCTTGTATGCATGCAGGGCCGTAGCGGGGATCCCCAGGTCCGTGTCGGTTCCGCTGGGCGCATTCCCCTCAGTGTTCAGGTTCGGCAAGTCCAACACGCCGTCACTCCGGGGCTCAGCTTGCGGGCTGTTCGTGTCGGGAGTCGGCTTGTCCTCGCGCGGCCTGGAAATGCCGGTCGGTGAACCCGCGGCCGCCGCGGTGGACAGGCATGCTACGAGGGCTACGGACGTCAGGCTTTGGCGCGAGAGGCTGAAGAAGCGATTGCGCCGCAATTGGAGTCGCAAGGCATACCTAGTCAGGGGGAGGGCTATGTACCGAATGATTATCGAGTTCCCATGTCTCCTCTACCTGAGTAATCATCGCTTATTAGCATTGGGTGCCACCGCGAGCCGGCGGCCAGGTACAGGTCCGCGATAGCGACGGCGGCCCCCAGCCACCCCCGTCACCTCGGCATTGCACCGGAGCGACGACGAGCACGGGCGCCACGATTATCACCGCACTCACCCACCGGACCTAGTGACCGCCGTGGGTCAGCAGGGTGCGCGGCGCACGTGCGCGGTTCACAAACGACCGCAACGCGCAAAAGTGAGTCCCCGTTGGCCAGACGACGAGGACTCATAAAGGACGAGGTTGGGCTGCGATTGTCTATTGCGGTCTCAACGGATCTGATTTTAGGTTCGGGCGAGGGCGAGGGCGAGGGCGAGGGCGAGGGCGAGGGCGAGGGCGAGGGCGAGGGCGAGGGCGAGGGCGAGGGCGAGGGCGAGGGCGAGGGCGAGGGCGAGGGCGGGTGATGTCGCTGATTTGGCAGGGGGTGAGGGTCATGCGTTTGAGCGCTCGCCAGCGTTTTTTGAGCTTGGCGGCGGTGCGCTCACCGAGGGTCCGCACCCCTCGGCGGAGACCGACCGGGTGGCCGCTGCCGGCCACTACTCCGGCAAAGCCACCGCGAGGGCGTGAACCTGCAGGTCATCACCGCGGATGACGGCAGGCTGCTGTGGATCTCGCCCGCCCTGCCCGGCGGCACCCACGACGTGCGCGAGTGCTTCCTGTAGGTGGCGAACAGTTGGGCACGCCTCGGCACGCCGAGATGAGGTCGCGATACCGGGGGAGGTTGTCCGCCCAGGGCTTGAGGGGCGGCTCATCGCAGAGGACAGTGAATGCCATGAGCCGTCACCGACGCCCGCCGCGGCGGGTCCCCTGGATCGCGGGTGGTGTCGCCGTGCTCGCCATGGGGGGCCTTGGCGTGTGGACACTGGTAGCGCAGGACGGCGGCACGCCCGACCCGACGCCGTCGGCCTCGGCCAATCTGTCTGTGCCAACCTTGAATCCTTTGCCGCCCTGGACGCCTCACCCAAGGGCTTCAGATAAGGCAGGACCGACAACGGACATACCTGCGCCGAAACCGACGATGAGCCATCCCCGACAGCCAGTACCACCAAGCGACCGGCTGACGCCCCGCCGGACAGCAGTTGACTCGTCGGCCGTGTGGACGCCGAGAGCAAAACCGACAGCAACTCGCTTCATATCCTCCGAGCCCTCACGTAGTGCGACGGCACCAAGACAAGCCAGGCCATCCGCGCTACCGGCGACCGACGGCCATGAGCCGATGATCACGACGTGGTATACATCGCCGGCCGCAGTGGCTGCCGCTGAGCGAATGGCCGCAGTTGGCGCTGTCGGGGACCCAGTGTGCTCGATGGCAGCTGTCGGCCAGCCTGACCCTGACCTGGTCCCACAAGGCGGCCGTATCGGCATAGGCACCAGCCGCAATTACTGGTGCCTGATCTGGTGAGGCACCGCCCAACGACCCGCAGAGGGTGTCTCGGCGGGGTGTGACGGTCGTCCTGTGACTGTGGGTAGCTGTGGTTCGGGCTCGAGGATGCTGATGTGGAGACCGTGACGGTACGGCTTAGAAGCCGTTGTCTTTCCGGATGTGTTCGCTGAGTTTCTGCTGCTCAGGCATGGTTCGGGCGTCGTTGCGGGAGGGTTCGGGCGATCAGATCGTTCTCGCGGTGCGGAGATGGCCGGTGACATCGGTGATGGGTTTGCTGGAGGAACGTGAGACGGCTGCCCGGGTGCGGGCGGAGGGGCTTCAGGCGGAAGCGGACCGGATTCTCGCGGAACTCGCCGAAGCGGAGGCGGTGTTGGAGCGTCGGGTGATCGCCCGGGTCGAGCTGGCCGAGGCCCTGGCCGCGCCGGGCGCTGCCGCGGAGGCGTCTGCCCAGGAGGGGGCGCCGGAGCCGCCGGCCGGGGCGGGCGAGGGCTGCGGTTGCCGGGTCGGTCGTGCAGCGGTGGCGAGAGGGGATGACGGCGGTGGCGCTCGCGCCGGATTACCGGCGGATCGTGGAGCTGCTGGAGGCCGAACTCCCCGATGATAGGGAGGGATTGAGGCGAAGGAGATGACGGCCCGGCTCGGGCTCGAGCTGGTGCCGGCGAAGATCGAGGGGATGCGGTCGAAGGCGAAGCGGCTCGTTGAGCGGGGCTGGCTGGCCTCCTCACCGTCAGGCCGGTTCAGGCCGCGAGTGCCGTCCGCTGCCGACGCGGCGTCCTGACCGTCCGGCCGTGGGCAGTGGCGCGGGCCAGGCGGCGAGTCATGAGCATGGTGGCCGAGAAGTGGATGAACGCCTCGCTGCTGGCGGGTAGCCTATCGTAGTCCCGGGCCAGACGCCTCGTGCGCAACAGCCATCCCGGAGTTCATTCCACCAACGACCGTCTCGGCAGTACCACGAACCCCTTCACGTCGTCGCTCCGCTTGACGGTCTGCAGGCTGAGCCGGAGTTTCTCCTTCGCCCAGTCGACCAGGACGCCCGTGTAGCCGCCGTCGGCCCATACCAGGCTGATCTTCCTGAGCCGCGTCCGCAGCGGGGGCGGCAGCATGATGCGGGCGGCCTGCCGGTCGGCGTCCGCGGCACACCAGCACCAGGAGCAGCAGGCCGAGGCAGTCCGTGGCGACGTGCCAGCGCCTGCCATTGATCTTCTTCCCGCCGTCGTAACCGCGCGTGGCGGACGGCACCGAGGCGGCGCCCTTCACCGACTGCGAGTCGATGATCGCCGCGCTCGGCTCGGTCTGACGACCCTCGGCCTCACGGACCTTCCCGCGCAACTGTGTCGTGCAACTCCTTGACCAGGTCGTTCTCCCTCCACCTGCGGAAGAAGGCATACACGCGGTCCCAAGCAGGGAAATCGGCAGGAACCGAGAGCCACTTGATCCCGTTGTCGGTGACGTAGAAGACCGCATCCAGCGTCTGCCGGTGGCAGTAGCGTTCCGGCTGCCCGCCCCGCCCCGCCCCGCCCCGCCCCGCCCCGCCCCGCCCCGCCCCGCCCCGCCCCGCCCCGCCCCGCCCCGGCCCTCCAGCCAGGCCGGCACCGGCAGCGCGTCACGCACCACCGCCCACTCCGTATCCGTCATGTCCGACGGATACCGCCGTACCCTCTCGGGCCGGTCGGCCGCGTTCCCGAACCGGTGAGCGAGGCAATCGCACACCGACACGCAGGAGTTGGAGGAACGAGGGCCGTCACGCAAGGCTGGAACAACAGGGCCTCTGATACTCGAGTGGCGTCACAACCCCGAGCTACCAAGGGGCCCTGCTCTCATGCATCCACCCGGCCAAGATCACCCAACCAGGCACCCTGTTCGACCAGAACCGTCTTCCTGACCGATGGGAATACGGCTTCTCAGACTGCGCTCCATTGGTGTGGGCTGGCTCCGCGCCACTCCACCCACCTGGGATCGTCCAGCACGCCGTCGGGATCCTTGATGCCCTTGGCTTCAAGGAACACCACCAGGTCGTGGTCGCTGTAGGCGGTGCCAAGAATCTCGTCCCGGCCCTGCCTGTGCACGGTGACTCTCCGACCGCCGGTGCGGGACGGCCGGTGGACGACGATCGGCGCGCCAGTCACGTCTTCCAGCATGCTGCCGACTGGGGGCCGGGGCGAGTCGTGCCTTCGCCACGGCAGATCTTGCAGCGAGGACGCTTATCAGTGAGGGCTCACGCACGAGGTTTGGTGACTGGACTCGCTTCGTGGGACTGACGAGGGCGTAGGAACTCCCATCACCCCAAGTCAGCGGGCACCTCTTCTCATTTCGCCGTCCACAGACTGACTATCGTGCGGGTGGATCCAGGCCTCACTCACCCCGACAAGGTGCTGACCAGTGAGCTTCTTCAGCGTTGCTTTTCCAGGGTGAGGACGGCCTTGGCGATTGACGTGAGTGTGTTGGGACTGACGCGGGCTTTGCGGAAGATCCGCCAGGCTTTGAGTCGTGCGAAGGCCCGTTCGACGGGCGAGCGGAGTCGGGCGTGTGCCCGGTTGACGGCCTTCTCTTTGACGGTGAGCTCACGGTTTCGGTGTCTTTTGACGGGTGTGGCGAACGTTCCGCCGGCACCCTGGTACGCCTTGTCCGCGAGGGCGGGGATCTTCAGTCGCTCACAGATGGGGCGATGTTGTGGGTGCGGGCGGCGGTGATGTCCGCGGTCCGTCCGGGCAGGGCCGGCGAGTACCAGACGAGCTCACCGGCCGGGCCGGTGACCGTCTGGATGTTCACGCCGTGCTTGCCGTGCTTGCCTGAATAGTCGTCCTGGCTGTTGCCCACGCGGTCGCATTCGGCGAGCGTGCCGTCGACGAGGATGTACTCAGGGCGGGCTTGCCGCAGCGCGTGAGTGAGAGAGGGTGCGCGGGCGGCCAGGTGGGTGATCACGCTGTGTACATGTGCGTGGGCGGTGCTCTCGCTGATCCGGAAGCCGGCGGCGATCTGGGCGAGGGTGTCGTGCTTGCGTGGGTACACGAGCGTGATGAGGGCCCGCTGAGAGGCCGGCAGTTTGCGCCGGCGGTCACCCTCGCGGGTGATGATCAGCATCGTGACCCACTCCACGAGGGCATGCGGAAGGTCGAGTGCGGCAGGATAGGTAACCAACAAGGCTCCCTGACAAATGAGTTGAGACGTGAGATCTCTCGCTCAACTGTCCGGGAGCCTTGTCCGTTACGAGCCCTTGTCTGTCACCCGATCGGTAGTCGGCAGGCGGTCAGGTAAACAGAAAGTGCCCCTGACCAGCAAGAATGGGGATTGTTGAGGTCCTTGTTCCTGCCGCCGCCGGAGGCACTTCCCAGGTGAAGCACTCTATCGGGTCCTACTTCCGCGTCCGTGTCCAGGACGACGGCCGCCAGGTCGTCTCCCAGGCAGGGCGGTCCTGCTCGTCGAAACGGTCCGCAAGACCGCCCTTAGCCTCAATACCAGTGACTTAGGGTGGTGGCTGGTAGGGTGCGTGGCGGGGAGGTGCCGGGATGCCACGGCCGGGTCAGGTGAATCCGGAGACGGACGAGCGGTTGTCGGATCGCATCGCGGTCGGGCTGTTGACGCGGTCGTTCCCGCCGGTGTCGGCGTACGGACTTTTCTCCCCAGCCGTGTACGGGCGAACGTCCCCAGCTGTCAGGCCACTTCGGTCTCTCGCTCGATGGCCTGGAGTCGGTTCTTGAGCCGGTAGCTTGGACCGTTGATCGCGATCACTTCGCAGTGGTGCAGGAGGCGGTCGAGGATGGCGGTGGCCAAGACCTCGTCGCCGAAGACCTGGCCCCATTCGCTGAAGGTCTTGTTCGAGGTCAGGATGATCGAGCCCTTCTCGTAACGCTTGGAGATCACCTGGAAGACCAGGTTCGCCTCGGCGCGTTCGAGGGGCTGATAGCCCACCTCGTCGACCACGAGAACGCTCGGCCGCAGATAGGTGCCGAGTTTGTTGACCAGCCGTCCGGCCGACTCGGCGGCCTTCAGGTTGCGCACCATGTCGTCGAGGCTGGTGAAGTAGATCGAGTAGCCGGCCCGGCAGGCCGCGACAGCGAGGGCGACGGCGATATGTGTCTTTCCGACCCCGGGCGGCCCGAGCAGGGCGGCGTTCGCCTTGCCGTCGACGAAGGAGAGGCTGGCGAGGTCTTTGACCTTGCGTGGGTCGAGCTCGGGCTGGAACGAGAAGTCGTATTCGTCCAGCGTCTTGTGGTGTGGCAGCTTGGACAGTCGCAGGCCCTGGCGGAAGCGGCGGTCGTCGCGGACGGCGAGCTCTTCGGAAAGGACCAGGTCGAGGAAGTCGAGGTAGCCCATCTTCGCCTCGTCGGCTCGGCGGGTGTACTCGTTGATGGTCTCCGCCAGGTGGGGCAGGCCGAGCTTGCCGGCCGTGGTGCGGATGCGGTTGCCGGTCAGCTCGCTCAAGAGGACTCCTTCGTCGGGGAGTTGGTGGTGAAGGGGCGGGTGCCGGTCAGTTCGTCGTAGACCGACAGCGGCCGCCGTCCGACCTCGACACGGGTGGCTGCGGCCCGGTCCAACAGGGCCTGCAGCGGGCCGACTTGACCGCCAGCAGGTGGTTCGCGACGCGGTGATGGTGTCACCTCACCGGTCGTGGTGCGACGCCCCTTGCCAGTGGGCAGGCCGTCCCAGTGCGTCTCCTCGACGACGCGGACGCCACGGCCGACCGCCCGCGGATGGGTGGACAGCAAGGTCTCGCCGCTGGCATCGGGGACGGTCGAGTGCAGCATGACCTGGGACTTCGTCGCCCGGATCTCGACGAGCTGGCGGGGGCGGACCTTGCGTGCGGGCACTGAGTAGAGGTTGCCGCCGAAGGCAACCAGGCAGTCCTTGCCGACCGGCCGCAGATGACGCTCGGCCACCAGGTAAGGAGTGGGCGGGAGCGGTTTGAGGGCCGCGTGGTCGCGGGCGGCCCGGATCCCGATGACTTCCCGATGCGTCTTGTGGATCTGGTCCCGTCGCCTCGGCACCCAGGCGGAAAACGCGGCGTCCATCTCCTCGAGCGAGGAGAACGCCCGCCCGGACAGGACATGGTCTCGAGGTCCGTCACCGCGGGCATGCCACGGTCGAGGACCACATCCGGTGCGGCAAGACCACCGGCTTCGGCCGCTTCCCCTCCCGCGGCTTCGGTGTCAACGCCGTTTGGCTCGAACTCAGCCTCGCGGCGATCGACCTGCTCGCCTGGACGCGCGTCCTGCTGCTGGACGGGGAACTGGCCACCGCCGAGCCGAAGAAGCTCCGCTACCGGCTGCTGCACGTCGCTGCCCGCCTCACCCGCGGCGGCCGACGCCTGCGCTTGCGGATATCGGCGACCTGGCCATGGAGAAACGAACTGGTCGCGGCTTTCCACCGCCTCGCCGCACTGCCCCGTCCAGCCGGCTGACTGGCAACCACCCCGCCGGCCCACGACCCGAAGGCCCCTGGAGAACCCGACCACCGCGCCGGGATTCCGCCATGCCCGAGCACCGAAATCGCGTCCGTCACCCGACAGCCGCCCCTCAGCAACGCCTCATCGCCCCAACCGAAATGCCGAGGCTAGAGCTTGACGCGCTGATAGTTGCCGGCGAACCCGTACTCCGCGGCCAGTCGCTCGTGGATCACCGACGCCTTCATCAGGATCTCGGCCCGCAGCATGGCATCGACCAGCGGCGCGAACTCGTCGATCTTCCTGGGCACCAACTGGCCACTGGCCGAGCGACGCGGCGGCGTCGCCGGACCCGCGAGGTACTTGCGGACCGTCTTGCGGTCCAGCCCCGTCTCCCGGGCGATCTCCGACAGGCTCATCGCCCCGGACTCCAACAACCCCCGAAACCGCCGTAGTTCCGACCAGCGACGTGGATCCAAGACCACCGCCAACCACCCCCTGCCGCAGCACATCGACTACGCAGCAGAGTGCCGACCAACGATCCTCACCGCCTCAGGAACTGGCCGCATTCATCCGTACGCGGGTGGGCACGTTCAGGTGTACGCCGACAGCCGGAGCTGGTGGATCGGGTGGTGGCCCAGTGCGGGAGGTCCGGGCAGCGTAACCGGCTGCTGCCGCCGCGCGTGGTGGTCTACTTCGTGCTGGCGATGTGCTTGTTCTCCGGCCAGGGCTACGAAGAGGTCGCTCGGCTGCTGACGCATGGGCTGACCTGGGCGAAGCGCTGGTCGGGGTCGTGGCAGGTACCGACCACGGGGGCGATCTCGAGAGCGCGCGCGAAACTCGGTCCAGAACCGCTGAAGGCCCTGTTCGCCTCGGTGGCCCGGCCGTTGGCCACGGAATCGACACCGGGTGCCTTCTACGGCCGGTGGCGGCTGATGGCCATCGACGGCACAGTCTTCGACGTTCCGGACAGCCAGGAGAACGTGGCGCACTTCGGGCGCCCGAAGACCCACCGCACCCAGCGGTGTGCGTATCCGCAGGTGCGGGTGGTCGCGCTGGCCGAGTGCGGCACCCATGCCATCACCACGGCGGCTCTCGGCCCATGCACCACGTCCGAACTCGTGCTGGCCCGCGAGCTGTTCGGTCACCTGGGCGAGGACGATCTGCTGCTGGCCGACCGCGGCTTCACCGGCCTGGAGCTGTGGCGGGCGGCCTCGGCCGGCGGTGCGGACCTGCTGTGGCGCATCCGTTCCCACCAGGTGCTGCCGGTCCGCGAAGAGCTGCCCGACGGCTCGTACTTGTCAGAGATCGTCGCGGCCAGAGACCACCGCAAGCGTGCCGACCCGGAAATGGTGCGGGTGATCGAGTACACCCTGGACGATCCCGGGCAGGACGCCCCTTACCGGCTGATCACCACGGTCCTCGATCCCGATGCCGCCCCGGCCACCGAGCTGGCCGCCCTCTACCACCAGCGGTGGGAGTTCGAGAACACGCTGGACGAGCTGAAGACCCATCAACGCGGACCTGCCCAGGTCCTGCGCTCCCGCTCACCCGAAGGCGTCGAGCAGGAGGTCTGGGCACACCTGCTGGTCCACCACGCCATCCGCACCCTGATGCACGACGCCGCCGAGCAGGCCGGCCTCGACCCCGACAGGCTCTCCTTCACCCGGAGCATCCGCCTCGCACGACGCCAGGTCACCGCGCAGGCGGCCTTTTCCCCTGACCGTCTGACCGCCGCCCTCACCGACGGACTCCGCGAGATCACCGCGCGCCTGTTACCCACCCGCCGCAGACGCTCCAACCCGCGCGTGGTCAAACGCAAGATGTCCAACTTCGGCGTCAAACGCGACGAGCACTACACCTGGCCTCAGCCCACCCGGGACCCAGCAGACGCCATGACCATCGCCCCGCACTGGCGCACCGCCCCGATCAACCCGTCAGCCAAAGCCCGACGAAGCTAGGTCACTAAGTCACTGGTATTGAGGCTAAGCAGTTATTGCTCTCGCATACCGCCTTGCGTTGGGATGCACTAATGAGGGAAAGTTTCACGAATAAATACGAACGGCTTATTTATCTAAATGTGTCAAGATTTTGAATCTGCGGTTCACCACTCCTTGTGTTTCGGGTGCGGGCCATCTCATGGAACAGGCCTTGGCCTCAACGTTGTCCGCGACAGCCCAGAGCAGGCGCACGCAACGTTTCTGGTGACAGTTGATCATCAAGGTCCTCCGGGGTTTATTCATGGCGGGTTGCTGGCCTGCCTCTTTGATGAAGTCTTCGCGGGGGCAATTAAGCTGATGAATATATTTGCAGTCACTGTGCGGCTAGAAACGGACTTTCTGGCACCGATACCAATCGGCAGCCGCATCAAAATTGCGGCTCACTGCATAAAGACGGCTGGTCGTAAGATGCAGTGCACCGGAACGGTTACACTGACATCGCAGAATAATCAGATAGCTGCCAGAGCCAGTGCCCTTTTCGTCAGTATCTCAGCCGAACAACTGGGTACCTAGCCTCGATCGTTCATGAGTCCTTGTCGGTTTGTTGACGGGGACTCTGCGTTTGTGTGGTGGGGTCTTTTCGGGGCTGGGGCAGGCCGAGGGCCCGGCTCTCGCGTCGGATGGGCGCCGGGTTCCACTTCACCGGTGTGGTGGTGCGGGTTTGTCGGGACGGGCGATGTGGCTGGTCAACCGGGGTTCGGCAGGGCGTGGAGCCTGACGATCGCGTGGCTGATGACAGCGGTCCAGGGCCATCGGGCGGGCAGGCGGAGCCAGCGGCGACGGCCGGTGTTCACGAGCTGAGCGGCGGCGGAGAACAGCCGCAGCCGGAGCTTCTTGGGTTCCCAGCGGCGGGCCTCGCCGGTCAGCGCGAGCATCGGCATCCAGGCGAGGAGGTCGAGCGCGAGGGAGACGATCTCCAGCCAGATCTGGTTCTGGGCCGTGTCGTGCAGGGGCAGATTGCGCAGGCCGGTGGCACGGGCGCCTCGGATGCGGTCCTCGCAGCGTGCCCGTCTGCGGTGACGCAGTTCGAGGTCGGCGAGCTGGCCGCCTTTCGTGTTGGTCGCGAAGCAGGTGAGCCGGTTGCCGTCGAGGTCGGTGAAGCGCAACTGGGCGCCGGGGTGCGGGCGTTCTTTGCGGACGATCAGCCGCATGCCCGTGGGCCAGGTACTCAGGTCGGGCATGTCGGTGATCTCGGCGACCCAGGCGCCGGGCCGCTCGGTGCCGTCGGCGTCGTAGGCGGGTGTCCATGCCTTCTTCGGGATCTTCAGTACGGCCTGGTGGATGGCGTCGGTGGTGGTCATTCCGACGGAATACGACAGCCACCGGCCCCGGCGGGAGAGCCAGTCGAGGAAGGTGTGGGTGCCGCCGGCGGAGTCGGTGCGGATCAGTGTCTGCCGTCCCCGCCGCAGGTGTTTGGGCAGTTGGGCCAGGGCGAGTTGGGCGGTTTCGATGTGGTCGGCGGCGGTGTTGGAGCCCGCGTTGCCGGGCCGCAGCAGGGCGGCCACCGGTTCCCCGGATCCGGCTGGGCCGTGGTCGACGAACGCGACGAGCGGGTGATGGCCGAAGGTCTTCTTCCAGGTCGGGGTGGCGTCCTGCTTCTCGGAGTGTGCGAGCACCAGTACCCCGTCGATGTCCACGATCACTTGGCCGTCGGCGGCCGGACTGCTTGTCCCGGCCAACTCCCAGACCCGCGTGCGTACTTCGGAACGTGCGCCCCGGATTGCCGCAAGAGCCTTCGGGCCGGAGGCGGCGAGCGCGTCGACGAGGCGGGAGACGGTCGGATCGGAGGCCACCGGGCCGAACACAGCCGGCTCGGCCCGCAGCATGCCGACGTCTGCCAGACAGTTGCCGCCGAGCGCGACGGCCAGCGCCACATCCAGCAGGATCTTGCCTGGGTCGTGCACGGCCCGCGGCTTGCGCCACGGTGCCAGTGCCGCCGCTATCGCACCGTCCAGGCCACACTTGCGGGCCGTCTCGACCAGCAGCACCGCCCCGGCCTGCGAGACCACCCCGCGGCCGCCGCCCTCGACACGGAC
The DNA here is from genome assembly GCF_041435115.1 of Streptomyces sp. NBC_00289. Lineage (NCBI taxonomy): Bacteria > Bacillati > Actinomycetota > Actinomycetes > Kitasatosporales > Streptomycetaceae > Streptomyces > Streptomyces sp. NBC_00289. The sequence goes on from NZ_CP108046.1 coordinate 10,113,332, forward strand.
GCGCGGGTACGACCCGCTACTCTTCTTCACCTGGAGAGTGCTTCTTTCCTTGCAGTGACAGGACCCTCGACAAGTCCCATCGTTGCAGGTCAGCAGCACTCTCCGCTTTTTTGATCAAGACCCGGACAGACCCACTCGCGAAAGCGCGAGGCTAGCGTTGCCAGCTGGTGACTGCTCAGGTCCTTGTGTGACCTGCGCTTGACCGTCTCGTTGGTCTGTTCGTGGCTCTGACCAAGCGCCAGGTGTCGTACGAGGAACCTCGCGCGTTGATGAACTTGAGGCGGAAAACGCCGAGGGCACGAATCTGGAGCCGGTCGCCGGTCGCCGATCCCGATGCCGTCATCGAGCATCGCCCTGCCGCGTGCGGCGGCTGCCTGGACACCCTGGCCCCCAGGACGCCGAGGCGGTCGAGTTCTCGGTATCGCAGGTCTTCGAGCTTCCCGATCCGGGGCTGATCGTCACCGAGCACCGGATGCTGAAGGTCCGCTGCCACCGCGGGCACATCACACGCGCCGCGGATCCCCACGGTGTGGGGGCGCCAGCCCAGTACGGATCCGGCGTGCACGCACTGGCCGTCTATCAACTCGTCCACCAGCACGTTCCCTGTCTGCGGATCGCGGCCGGCGCGGCCGACCTGCACGGCGCCAACCTCTCCGAGGGCTTCGTCCACACCGCCCTGCTGCGGGCCGCCGCCCGGCTGATCCCCTTCAGTGCACGCGTCGTGGCGCTGCTGCAGCTGGCGGATGTGGCGCACTTCGACGAGTCCGGCATCCGCGTCAGCTCCTCGCTGCACTGGGCACGTCGCCTGCACCCCCCGTCTGACCTGGTACAAGGCACACGCCAAGCGCGGCAAGGCCGGCATGGCAGATGCCGGAGTGCTGCCGCACTTCACCGGCACCACCGTCACCGACGCCTGGTCCTCCTACCTCGGCTACGGCCGCGCCGGCGCGCTGCGCAACGCGCACATCCCGCGCGACCTGGACGGCGTTCACCACGCCGACCCCACCGGCCAGCAGTGAGCGAAGGCCGCCATCGACGCCCTCACCGCCGGAAACGACGCCGCGCATACGGCCCGCGAGACCGAGCGCGACGCTCTGACCAGCGAAGAAATCGCTTCCTGGAAACACAGTTCGACGGGGCGGTCCAGGCCGGACGCTCCATCAACCCGACCCGCCACCGAAAACGAAAAAGATCTTCGCCCGGCAGCTCGTCGACCGCCTGTCACGCCGCCGCGAGGACATCCTGCGCTTCCTGCACGACCTGACTGCCCTTCACCAACAACCACAGGGCCCCGGCGTGTGCCTGGATCGTCCGGTTTGGTTATGTGATGCCGTAGAGGGCGAGGACGCGGGGGCGCTCGGTGTGGGCTCGTCGTCCGGCGGCGGTGTTGACGTAGCCGGCGAGCTTGAGCGCGCTGCGGATCAGGTCGCGGAGGGTAGCGAGTACGGCGGGCGCGTTGCGGGTTCTGACCTGGGACTTGTCCTCGTTGAAAGTGACATCTCGACACCAGTGGACGGTATTTTCCACGGTCCAGTGCCCGCGAGCCCAGGACGCGATCTCGGCTGCGTTCGCTTCCTCGGCGGGCAGGTCGGTGATGGCGTAGACGGTCTCGCTGGACCATTTTTTCGCCCCGTAGAGACGGCGTCGGCGCTGGATCCGCAGGACCTGGGCCGCGCGGGGGAAGAGTAGGCCGTCGATGGTGACGACCTGCACGAGTCGTTGTTCGTGGCGGCCGTGGCCCCGGGCGTCGTCGCGGTGGATCACAGGGATCTCCTTCCAGGGCAGGGCGTGGAGTTGGCGGGCCTGGCCGCGCTGGTTGTTCTTGATGGTCAGCAGGTAGTGAGCGCCGCGTTCGCGCAGGTAGATGGCGTGGTCGCGTTGGGCGTGGAGGGCATCGGCGGTAACGACCACCCCCGTGAGATCCGCGTCGTCGATCTGGTCGAGGAGAGGTGCGAACTCGGGGATTTCGTTGGTCTTCGCGCCGATCTCGCGGGAGGCGAGAGTGACACCGTCGCCGTGACGGACGGCGGACAGGACGAAGACGCGGCTGCCGTCCGGGCGCCTCGCGCCGCGCAGGCACTTGCCGTCCACCGCGATCGCCCGCCGCCGGAGCCGTACCGGCTCGGCGCGGGCGGCCGCCCGGTGAGCCCGGCGCTGTTCACGTTCGGTGCCACCGTCGGGCATCACCGGCTCCGGCCGGCGGGGCTGTGCGGACAGCAGAGGCCGAAGGTAGTCGTAACCGGCCGCGCCGATCTCACCGGGATCGAGTCGCCCCAGGACGCTGCGCAGGGTTTTCTCGCTCGGCACCCGGTAGCGGCCAAGGAGTGGGTGGTAGGGCAGGCCGAAGGCGGCCAGTTCCTCCGGCGCCGCACGTCGGCACCACTCCGCCGCCGCGGTGATCGAGTCGTGGCCGGACGGGGTCATCGCGCAGACCACCAGGGCCAGCAGCGAGGAGAGCCGGTACCGCACTCCGCAAGCCCCTCTCGGATCGGTGACCGACTCGAACTCGGCGACCAGGCAGCGCACTTGCTCCTTGGCGGCACCCTCGCCGAGGGCTTCCAGGCAGGGCGCACAAGGCACGGGGACAGCGACAAGGGATGATGGAGAAACGAACACGGCACCTTCGTGGATCTTGCAGCGTAGAGAACTACATGATCCACAGGTGCCGTGTTCACCTGCTTCCGGGGCCCACCACCGAGATCAACACCCCAGACCGGGACGATCCAGGCACTCGCCGGGGCCCTGCCAACAACCAGGCCGAACAGGACATCCGCATGATCAAAATCCAGATGAAGCTCTCCGCGGCTGGCGCACCCCCGACAGCGCCAACCGCTGGCTCCTCGTGCGCTCCTTCCCCCTCCACCGCCCGCAAACAAGGCCGCGACCTCTTCGCCGGAAACGTCTGGCTGCCGCCCGCTCACGCGTAATCAATACCTACTGACCTTCAAAGGGTGGTGTCGTAGCGGCTGACGCCTCTTGATCCCTGCGGTATGCCGACCGCATGAGGTATGCGCAAGGGGGCGGACTGACCGACGAACGGCGGGCCTTCCGCGAGAAGTTGAGGATGGAGGCGGCCGAGCGGTTCAGGCAGGGCGACGAGAACCCGGTCATCGCTCACGACCTGCGGGTCAGCGTCCGGTCGGTACAGCGGTGGCGCAGAGCCTGGTCGCAGAACGGGCCCCGGGCCCTGGCCTCCAGGGGCCCGGCATCGCTGCCGCTTCTCAATGACGAACTGTTCGCCGTGCTGGAGCGTGAGCTGGCCAAGGGGCCGGTGGCACACGGGTGGCCGGACCAGACCTGGACCCTGTCGCGGATCAGGACGCTGATCGGGCGCCGCTTCCACAAGAGCTACACCGTGCAAGGGGTCGCCGCCCTGCTCAAGCGGCACGGTTGGAGCTGCCAGGTTCCCGCCCGGCGGGCGATCGAGCGGGACGAGAACGTGGTGGCCGGCTGGGTGAAGGAGACCTGGCCCCAGGTGGAAGGACCGTGGCGGCGCTCGACGCCTGGCTCGTCTTCGAGGACGAAGCCGGATTCTCGATGACGCCGCCGATCATCCGCACCTGGTCCCACCGCGGCCACACCCCTGTGGTCCGCGTCCGGGGCCGCTCCCGCCGCCGCTTATCGGTGGCCGCCGTGGCCTGCTACAAGACCGGCGAACCCTCGCGGCTGATCTACCGGCCCTGCCCAGACGCCCGGCCCGATGGGCGCAAAAGCTTCTCCTGGAAGGACTACCGCGACCTGATCCAGACCGCCCACCAGCAGCTTGGCGGCCCGATCGTGCTGGTCTGGGACAACCTCAACACCCACCTCACCGCCGGCATGCGCCGCTACATCGCCGACCGCGACTGGCTCACGGTCTTCCAACTCCCGCCCTACGCACCCGACCTCAACCCGGTCGAGGGCATCTGGTCCGTCCTGCGACGCACGACCACAGCCAACCGCGCCTTCGCCAACCCCGACGACCTGATCACTGCCGTCCGACGCGGCCTACGCCAGCTCCAGTACCGCCACGACGTCCTCGACGGCTGCCTCACCGGCACCGGCCTCCGGCGCCAGCCACCATGACGACATCACGCATTCAAGGTCAGTAAGTAGTCACCAGGTCATCACGGACATCGTCGGCATTCCCGGTGGCCCCACTCAGCAACCGTTGGAGGCCGTCGGGGGTGGCCGGCGTATTCGGCCAGTTACCAGCCGTTCTTGCGGCCGACCGGACCGAGCAGGACCGGACATAGTCGCGCATTCGGCGTCGGGCGTTGGCGCGGTCGAAGCGGTGCCCGATACGGAGAAAGAGGTCGTTGAGTTCCCCCTTCCAGGCCGCGTCCGCGAGGTCGTCGATCACATTGGAAGGCTGCCCGGATCGCATCCCAGACAGTTCTCAATGCACTCGTTGGAGGGGCAGTCCGCCAAGACCGCCCCTGGCCCACCCTCAGCCATCTACACTCCCGACGACGCCTCTGACAAGGCCAAATAGCGAAACGCTGCTGGAGTGACTAAGCCACTGGCATTGAGGTTAGCCGAAGACGTACGTGACGGTCGTTCGGAAGCCGTAGTCGAAAACGATCACGGCAGCGATCATGACCATCACGAAGACGACCACTACGGACGTGTAGGCCATGAGTTGGCTGCGCTTGGGCCAGACTACCTTGCTCAGTTCGGCGACAATCTGCCGATAAAACATCACAAACCATCTTAACATTCCTCTTTTGGCGTGTTTTCTGCCTCTTCGAGTCATCCTTAATTCCCTTACCCGCTCCGTACATCAGGCTCGTAGAGAGCGCCCACGATGTATGTCACTTCTGTCGCTCATTCACGGCCATAGCAGACCACAGGCAATATGGCTTACCCTTCGGCTTACGCCGAAGATTGCTCGAAAAAATAGTCAAGCTCAAACAAATCTCTCACCAGGCAGCTGAGTCGACGCTCCGCAACGGCACCCTGTGCAACCCCAACCCACCCCTAACAGGGTGACCAGCGCCATACGGGTCTCCAGCACAGCATGGCCATCAAGCATGCTGATAGATTCGGCACGACGCGCGGCGAACCAGCGCCCCGTACAGCCTGGCTAGAAGCCGCCGAGATGTTTCAGGCACCGCAAATGGTCAAGTGTGGGGCAGGATGCCTATGTGTTGAGGCGGCTAAGCAGACGCTGCAAGCAGCATCGCGCGCTCCTTGATCTGCGACGCGCCACTGTTGCAGCAGGGTTGATTTGGTGGTCAAGTCTGGTTGTGGAGTCCGTAGAGGGTCACATCGGGGGGCACAGAGAAAAGGTACACGGGCTTCCAGCGGCCACTGGGAGCCCGTGCTCCCCTTTGCACCTGCCACATTTATGCTTCCGTACACCCGGCCACCTGAGCAATCCCTGCTCAGACAGGACCTTTGCGTGAGGGGGTCTTCCCCCGTGATGGTGGGCACGCGGTTATTGATCACGCGGCGAGCGTGAGTTGAGCGGTGTGGTGTCGGTGTTGTATGCGTTGGTGCCATTGGTGGAGTGCCGGCGGCGGGTGTTGTAGCGGGTGAGCCAGGCGAAGACGGTCCTGCGGCAGGTGCCAGCGTCGCCGTAGTCGTGGGCGCCCTGAAGGGCCTCGCGTTTCAGGGACGCGTGGAAGCTTTCGCAGGCCGCGTTGTCGGCGCTGGTGCCGGCCGCGCCCATCGGCCGGGTGACGCCGAGTTGGTCGCAGAGGTCGGCGATGGCCCGGGATCCGTATTGGGCTCCGCGGTCGGGGTGGAACACGGCGCCGTCCAGGCGGCCGCGGGTCGCGGCTGCCATCCGCAGTGCGTCGGCGACCAGGCTGGTGCGCATGTGGTCGGCGATGGACCAGCCGACGGCCTTGCGGCTGAAGCTGTCGCCCATGTATTTCCGGCCGGGTTCGGTGGCGGTGAAGTCCCGCTGGAACAGGTCCGCAACCTGTGAGGTGGCCGGGGCCCGGATGGTGGTGCGCACGCGTCTGCGCAGGCGGATGCAGGTGATGGAGAACGTCCGCGTGATTCGGGCGACCCTCTTTCGTTGACCCGCCGCCCTTTCGCGCGGAGCTCGGCGGTCACGCGCTGGGAGCCGTAGGTACCACCGGACTCGGCGTGGACTGCGCGGATCAGTCGGCCAGGATCCGGTCCTTGTGCTGCCGGGTGGCCCGGGCCTCGGCGCTGGCGAGCCACTTGTAGTAACTGGACCGGTTCACGTGCAGGACGTGGCAGAGCCGCTTCGCTTCGTAGGTGTTCCGGTGGTCGTCAACGAACTGGAAGCGGCTGATCACCGGTTCGTCTCTCTGGCGAAATACTTGGCGGCCTTGCAAAGGATGTCCAGCTTGAACTGCGGCGGATAGTTCTTCATGACCAGGAGATGGCCGTTCTCAGATCCTCAGGATCCAGTGTCTCGTGTGTCCAGAATCAAGGGGCCAGGCCCGCCAGCGCGTCCTGCCCGAGATGGCGTCCCGCGTGATGGTGTAGGCGATCACCGTGCGGGTGTGCGCGGGCGGGTGCCCGGGGCGTGCATCCGGTGACGGTCTCCGCTCCCTGCGCATGAGGCAGGCCACCGTGCAAATCTCCCTGGTGAACGGCCAGTTCAACCCTGGAGGTGCCCGATGGCCTTGTCCCAGTCTGACCTACAACGCCTGCTGGAGTCACTACGCACGGCGGACGGGATCGAGCTCGTCCGCAACGTCGCCGAGCGCATGCTGCAAGAGCTGATCGAGGCCGAGCTCAGCGGCCGGATCAGCGCCCAGTGGAACGAGCACACCGAAGCCCGCACCGCCTTCCGCAACGGCCACCGGGAGAAGACCTTGGCCACCCAGGCCGGCGATCTGGACCTGGCGATACCGAAGCTGCGCAGCGGCAGCTTCTTCCCCAGCCTGCTGGAACGGCGGCGCCGCATCGACCAGGCGCTCTACGCCGTCATCATGGAGGCATACGTGCACGGGGTGTCCACCCGCTCGGTCGACGACCTGGTCAAGGCGCTCGGCGCGGACAGCGGAATCTCCAAGAGCGAGGTCTCACGGATCTGCGGTGACCTGGACGAACAGCTCACGGTCTTCCGCGGCCGGCCCCTGGATCACAGCCGCTTCCCCTACCTCTACCTGGACGCCACCTACTGCAAGGTGCGCGTGAACCACCGGATCGTCTCCCAGGCCGTGGTCATCGCCACCGGCATCAGTGAGGACGGCGGCCGTGAGGTGCTGGGTGTGATGGTCGGTGACAGCGAGACCGAAGCGTTCTGGAGCGAGTTCCTGCGCTCCTTGCGCGAACGCGGCCTGGGCGGGGTCCGTCTGGTCATCTCCGACAGTCACAGCGGCCTGGTGGCAGCGATCCGCAAGGTCATGCTCGGTGCCGCCTGGCAGCGTTGTCGTGTCCATTTCTTGAGGAATGTGTTTTCCGTGATCCCCAAGGAATCCGGGGAAATGGTCGCGGCGACCATCCGCACCATCTTCATCCAGCCCACCGCCGAAGCCGTCCATCACCAACTCGATGCGGTGGCCGACATGCTCGGGCAGCAGTTTCCCAAGGTCAGGCAGATGCTCCTGGACGCCAAGGAGGACCTGACCGCCTTCGCTGCCTTTCCCATCTCGCATTGGAAGAAGATCCAGTCTTCAAATCCCCTGGAGCGGATCAACCGCGAGATCAAGCGCCGCACCGACGTCGTGCAGGTCTTCCCCAACCCGGCCGCCCTCGAGCGGCTGGTCACCGCCGTGCTCAGCGAGATGCACGACGAATGGATCGCCTTCCCCCGCCGCTACCTGTCCGAAGGCAGCATGACTGCCATCTACGCCGCCGAACACGCCGACCACACCACCCATGCACTCCCCAACACCCCGAACACTACGGAGGATTGATCGCCTACACCATCACAGGGGACGTGACCCTGCCCGAACACCACAGCGAGCCGTTCCCGCTTGGTCTTCGAGGCTGGCAGCGTCCAGCCTTCGACCCGCTGCCCGTAACGGTGGGCGATTTCGGGCACGTCCACCACGCCGGCCAGCCAGGACGGGGCAGCCGCTGAGAGAGCCTCAAGTGCGGCCCGCACGCTCTCCCCGGCCAGCTCCAGCCGGTCAAGTCCCTGACCGCGCTGATCACATGGGTCGCATCGGTGCGCTGTTTCCCGCCCGCCGCCACCAGCCCCTTATCCGGCAGTGCTCCACCAGCCGTTCGAAGAGGACCCGCTCCATGCCGTGTTCCACCAGGCGGGCACGGAACTTTGACAACACCGTGAAATCGAAGCCGGTGTCCTCCAGCTCCATCCCGAACGCGTACTTCCCATCAATCGCCCACCGCCATCGCCGCGGCCTGCCGATCGGTCAGGTCCTCAGCGAACTGCAACACCGTGCCCAGCGATAGAGTAGCTACCCGGCCTTGGGGCAAGGGCCCAGGTCTCTGGACGATGCTCTGGCCCTATTGGACGATCCGTGTCAGGCGTTCTGGGACTGGTCAGCTGTTGGTCAGAATGGGTGCGGTTCCGCGGGAGCCGGGCTCGACGGCGACTGTGCTGGAGCGGAGTCGGGTCTGGCCGTTGGGGCGGGCTGGCCCTGGGCGGGCATTCCTGGGCGGTAGGTCTTGGTGATGGTCGCGGTCGCATGCGCCAGGGATGCGGCGACTTCCTCGACGTCGATCTCAAGGACGGTGCGGCGCTGGCCTTCCTTGCCATCGTAAGTGCGTTGTTTGAGGCGGCCCTGAACGATGACACGCATCCCCTTGGCCAGCGACTGCGCGGCATTTTCGCCGGCCTGTCGCCACAGCGAGCAGCGCAGGAAAAGGGTTTGCCCGTCGACGAACTCATTGCGGTCACGGTCGAAGACGCGGGGGGTGGATGCCACGGTGAACCCGGCCACCGGGATACCGGAGTTGGTGTAGCGCAGTTCCACGTCGGCGGTCAGGTTGCCCACCACCGTCACCAGCGTCTCGCCCGCCATACCGCCACCCTCTTTGCCGTCCGCTCACCGCAATACGCCCACCGTACCGGCCCTGCACCCTGGCTGGCACGATGACCGTATGACGAGCGAGGAGCACACGCTGGAGACGGCAGCCCAGGCACTGCACGATGCACAGGAAGCCGTCCACACGGCTCGCCGGAACCTGACCGCGGCGATCGTGGCCGCATACCAAGGTGGGGAGTCGGCAGCCCGGATCGCGATGCGCACCGGTAGGCACATCATCGAGATCCGGAATCTGCTGGCCGCCGCCCAGGCATCCCGTCGCAGGTAGACCAGTTGTCGCGGCGAGGTTCCCCCGCAGCCGACCCTCACCCCGGAGTCGCTTCGCCTTCTGAGATGAGGCGACGCCCGGCCCGTCGAGTTGCAGCCGAGTGACAACCCGACTTCACCTGCGGCGGCCGGGCCGGGGCCCGCATGGACGTGAATCTACGCCGCTGCCTGACGCTCGTACGGTTTGGTATGCGGCTCAGCGGTGTCCTCACGCCGTGTTCTGGCCCGGGCCCGGCAGCCCGGTGTCCGACCTGCCAGGATGACAACCAGGGCGTGTTATGTAACCCGTGGCGCGTCCTGCGGCCATTCAACAACCGGCCGCGGGGCGCACGGTCTCGGGTGTCCGTAACGGCGCGGCGGCCAGCCCGCGGGCTCAGCTGACCTGCCCCGACCCTGCTGTGCTGGGGCGAGCCATACTGAGGATGACCTCGCTTCGCGTATACGGGGCGGCCGAGAGCGGGAAGTGAGTTTGGCCCGCTGGCGTTCCGCCCGCTCGCTCGGCAGTGGCCCGTGGCCGGACGCGCGCCACAAGCTGACCCGGGAACAGTCGTCCTGTTATGACGAGTGCGGCGGGCAGGCTCTGTCAGCGCGCGTGGCGGCCACGCGGACGGCGCGGTCCGGAGCTGCTTCGCCGTGGAGGGCTGCCGCCGTCGGCTGGTGGGGATGGGGAGGAGAAGCGGCCCGGAACAGCGGAACGGGCGCTGTCACGTTGGCTGGCCGGTGCGGGATGATCTTCGGCCGCTCCGGCTCCAGCCACGGCGGATGCGGGCCGTGATCCCCGCCCGTTCTGAGTCCTCAGCCGACTGCGCGACGCACCGCCCCGGCTGAGTTCCGCCGATAGTGTGGTCGTATGTCCCGCAAGCGCCGCCCCGCACACGGCCTGCCCGTCCTCGTCGAGCGGACTGATGCCCTGCAAGCCGAAGAGTTGGAAGCGCTGGCCCGCAAGTATTCCCAGGACCAGGAAGAACTCCTGACCGAGGCCGCAGAGTTCTACAGCCGCGCAGGCCAGCACGACAACGCGCTCGCGCTCTACCAGCAGGTGCTGGACGCCAACTGCCGAGATCCCCACCTCATCCAGGCTTTCCGCATCGACACGCTCTGGAATGCAGGACGCACCGACGAGGCCCGCGAAGCCGCCGAAGCCTTGCGTCGCCGGCACCCCGCCCATGCCGTCACTTGGGAGATCATCGCGGAGATGCTCGAGGTCGCTGACCACCTCCACGATGCTGCGGACTGGTTCACCGCCGGAGGGACCCACCTCTTGGGCCCCACCGCCCCTCTCTCCGTTGACGCTGTCCACGACGCGGCAGATGGCAACGGCATCGAGATGCTCATCATCAGCCGCCACCGTGTCAGGCGCCGCCTCGGCCAGCCCTGCGACGACCTCGACCAGCTCGCACACGACCGCTACGACAACCGCCCGGCACAACTTCGCGCGACCAGCACCCTCGACGACCTCCACAACCCGAAACTGCGAGAAGCAGCAGGCAAGGATCCCCAAGCCCTGATCGCCTCGATCGAGAAACTGTCCCGCGAGGTCGAAGCCCGCCGCTCTGCCCTCTCCCGGCCCCACCTGACCTGCGCACTCTTCTGGAGCCCTGACGAGTTCGCCCAGCTGCTGACACATGGCCCGAGCTGGCCGACCACTACGGCACCGAGCACCACGAACACATCCGCCACATCGAGCAGATGCTGCAATGCCTGTCCAACGAAAGCGAACCCCACCTCGGCATCGCGCACGGCACTGTGACCGACTTCGAGTCCTTCACCCGCGAGGAGAACCTCGCTCCCGGGGACGGGGACACCCGAGCCCACTACGCCGCCGACCTCGCAGCCCGGGGCCAGGCCACCCCATGGACTCCGCCCCGCAACACCCCCTGCTGGTGCGGCTCCACACACCAGGGCGATTGCAAAGTCGTCTGATCCCGGATCGTTGCAGGTCAGTTAAGCCCGATGAGGTCCAGGGGGCGTTCGTAGGGGCGGAGGGCTGTGGTGCGGAGTCCGGCGGCGATGTTGGTGTGGCCGGCGTCGCGGAGTTGGTTGATGGCGAAGCTGCGGAGGGTGGCCATGTTCTCCGGGCTGTGCCCGGTGCGGATCTTGGAGGCGTCTTCGCGGAAGGCGGTGTCGCGGACGAAGTGGAGCCTGTTTTCGATCACCCAGTGCGCCCTCGAGATCGTTGCGATCCGTTCGGGAGACGCCTGGCGGCTGGTCAGGTCGGTGATCACGTAGACCGTTTCCCGGCTCTGCTTGCCGGTCTTGGTGTCGGTGCGGTGGCGTACGACCTTGGCGGCCTGGGCGGCGTGGGGGAAGTCGACGCCGAGGCCGGTGACGGTCAGGGCCTGCACGACCCGGGTCTCCTTACGTCCGTGGCCGGTGGTGCGGTCGTAGAACTTCGCCGCCGCCTGCTCCCAGGGCAGGGTCCGCAGCTGCTCGTAGAGGTTCTTCTGGTTCCGCTTCACGGTGAAGGCGTAGTGCGCCTTCTTGACGTCGACGAGGAAGCGGGCGTGCTCGCGCTGGGTGTGCAGAGCATCGCCGGTCACGGTGACACCCTGCAGGTCAAAGGGGTCCAGTAGGGCGGCGAAGCAGGTGATTTCGTTGGTCTTCTCGGGAATCCTGAGCGGGGTGACGGTCATGCCGGTGCCGGTCATCGCGGCCAGCAGGTGCGCGGCCGGGGTGGTGCCGTGGCGCGAGCCGCGGGCGCTCTTGCCGTCGACGGCGAGGGTGTCGGTGCTGGCCGGGTCATGGCCGAGGAGGTCGGCCAGGCCGCCGGGGCAGGTGTCCTTGACGACCCGGCGGATGGTCGCGCCGCTGGGCGGGACACGTACGGACAGGTCGGTCGCGGTACGGGCACCGAGCCGGGCCAGGACGTCCTGCGGCGCGTCAGCCGCCCACTCGTCGATCGCCACGAAGCTCCTCGCACCGGTGACCACGGCGGAGCAGGCGATCAGCAGTACTGCCACGAAGGGGTGACGCTTTCCGCGCCGGCACCGCGGATCGGCAAGTGCCCGCAGCCGCCCGGCCAGCAGACCCGTCGCACCATGCTGACGGGTGGGCGACTTGACCAGGCAGACGGTGGCAGACTGGCGGCACATCGAAGCTCCGTTGCGGGACGGCGACTTGGGAAGGTCACCTCCACAACGGAGCTTCGTTGCATCCGGTCGCGCGCCCTCCCGACATCGTCACACTGCCGTGACCAGCACACTCACGAGATCACCGCGACTTTGCAATCGCCCTGCTCCACACACAAGTACAAGAAATGCTGCGATAACCCCGCCCTCACCACCTGACCAAGATCCAAACGGGCTCTTTCACCAAACTCGCGACAGAGCCAGAACTGAGTGGCCGTTGACAGTGGGCGCCCAGGGCACCGGCCGTGGTCCGTTACTGACATCGGCTCGTCAGGGTGAACTTCGGCCAAGTCCCTGACGAGGTTGGATCGGTGGCCGTATTCCGGGGTGTGTGAGATATGCGGATGGGGGCGGGCTGACTGCCGCGGGACGCCGGCGCCGGGAGACTGTGCGGCTGCAGGCGGCCGAGCTGTTCGAGCGGAAGGTCAAGCCATCGGAGGTCGCGCGGCAGCTGCGGGTGAGCCGGAAGTCGGTCTACCAGTGGCAGCAGTTGTGGCGGGACGGCGGTGTGCAGGCACTGGCCTCTCGCGGCCCGGGCGGGTCGCGGTGCCGTCTGTCCCCGCGCTGTCTTCAGAAGCTGGCCGCGTATCTGGAGCAGGGTCCGGCCGCGCACGGCTGGGTGGAGGACCAGGTATGGGACGGCTTCGCGGGTGGCCACGCTGATCGGCAGGAAGTTCCACGTCTCCTACAGCGTCTCGGGGCCACTCGGTCATCGTCGACGGTGCCGAGGTCTTCAACGGGACTACAACTACCCTTGTCCCCACGGCGGCCTCGGAGGCCAGACACCCCACGAACGCCTCAGGCAGAAAACCACGACCCAGGCGTAATCAGTGATCGCCAGTTGCACACCTGTAGGAACTCCTGGATGCGCTGGTCGCTGTTCTCCCTGAAGCCGCCGTCCTTGCCCTCACGGCCACTGCCGTCCGCGACCGCGAGCACGTCCTGCCGGATTGCCTGGCGGCGCCCGCCACCACCAAGGCGTCGCGACCGCCTGCCACCAGCAACGACACCACTGTCACCAACCGTGATCAAGAACTACAGCTGCCGTTTGTGCACCGACTCAGCCGGTCCGGCACGGCAGTTGTAGTTTCGATGTCTGTGCTGGTCAGCGCCTTGCCGGGGTGGGTGCCTGACCGATCGTCAGGAGCACGCTCGATCGCGGACCAGGCCGTGATCGCAGATGAAGTAGTGATCACTCACCCAAAAGACGGAATCCCGTGATCATCTGTGATGGGCACCAGGTTTCCCCGGAGGTGTCAGGCGCAGGGTTGTCCCGGCTGGGGCCGGGACAACCCTGCAGCCCCAACAGCGACGCATCGCTGGACCTCGGCGGAGTGCGCGACATGACACGCCGGTCTGACATCTCAAAACAGCGTCAGGTCCCTGTCACTGGTGTCGGCGATGACGGGACGGAACCAGCGGGGGAGACCGTCCAGGCGGTCAGGCCCGGGCCGCGGCGGCCACGGCCGGGTCACGGGCGATCGCGGTGAACGTATCGCCGCCATGGAGCCCGAGCAGGATCTGCTCACGCTCGTCGATCGTCAGGCAGCCGGGACGAGGCCCCAACCAAACGGCTTCGCATCGAGATGCCGTCCACTGCGGGCCATGACGCCGACCATCGGCGCGCTGCAGCCGATCTCGCGGGCGATGTCGACCAGCCGCCAGCCCTTCGCATACAGCCTGAGCGCGAGCTGCTTCTGCTCCCGGCTGATATGACCATGCTTGCCCTGCATCCGGATCCTCCTGTGATCAGCGACTGTCTCATCTCGCAGGACTCGTTGCACTGACCGCTTGAATCCGCCCGAGCTAAGCCACCTCGATGCCGCGCTCGAGCATCAACTCCTCGACGTCGCGCACACTCAGGTGAACCGGTGGTACAGCCACACACAGGGGGAGATGACCTCCGGCGGGAAGCGGAACCCCCGGTACGACACCGCGTCCACGAGCAGCCCCTCCAACGATCCGGCCAGACGGATGATCATGCCAGCTGAGAAGGCCTCCACTCAACCGTCAACTGATTCGGGGACCGGGAGCTGAGGGGCCTCGCGTTTTCCGGACAGGCTTCTGACCGTTTATTTCACGCGGCGATTCGCAACTTCTCGTACTCGGCATGGACTTCGCGTGGAGGGCGGTACCCCACCGCCGAGTGGAGGCGTTTGCGATTGTACCAGAATTCGATGTAGCGAGTGATGTCCTGCTGGGCGACCTCGCGGGTCAGGTAAGTCACCCTTGATACGCGCTCGTTCTTCAGGGCGCCGAAGAATGATTCGGCCATGGCGTTGTCGAAACAGATCCCGGTGCGGCCGGCAGATCTGCGGAGCCCGAACCGGTCCAGCGTCCTCCCGAACTCGGCTGACATGTAGTTACTTCCGCGATCCGAGTGAAATATCGCGTCGGCCGAGAGGTTCCTGTTCCGTGCCGCGTTACGGATCGCCTTGGATATCAGTGGGGTTTGGTAGTGGTCGTCCATCGCGTAACCGATGACTTCCTTCGTGCAGCAGTCGATTACCGTCGCGAGGTACAGCCAGCCTTCCCCGGTCCCGATATAAGTAATGTCACCGACGAGCTTTTCGCCGGGTGCGTCCGCGGTGAAGTTGCGGCCGACGAGGTCCGGCACTTGGCCGGCCGCGGCCTTGGTGAGGTTGAACCTCTTCGGCTGTGGCTGGCAGGACTCAAGTCCCAGCTCGCGCATCAGGCGGCGGACCAGTTCCAGGCCGACGCTGATGCCCCAGCGGTGCAGCTGGGCTTGGATGCGACGGTGGCCGTAGGTGCTGTCGGAAATGTCGAAGGCTTTCTTGATGAGCAGTTTCAGTTCCTCGCGCCGCTGTGTCGTCGCGGATTCCGGGCGGGATCGCCAGTCGTAGTAGCCGGATCTGGAGACGCCGAGTCTGCCGCACATGAACTCGACGCTGTATGCGCACTCCGCAGTGTCGAGCCGCATCTCATCGATGAACTGTACTTGCTTGCTACCGGGGATCCTTCGCGAAGTACGCCGCGCATTTTTTCAGGAAGGAGTTTTCCATCTCCAGCTCACGGTTCCGCCGTTCGAGTTCCTTCAGGCGTACCCGCTCGTTCACCGTGAATTCTGCATCGGGAGCCGGTTCCTGCTGCTTCTGGTGCTTCTTCACCCAGCCGCGTAGCGTCTCCGAGTTCAGCTCAAGCTCCCGGGCAACTTCGGAGATCGTCTTGCTTGACCTCAACGCGATCTGGACTGCTTCCTCACGGAACTATGGCGAGTACTTACTGGGTGGCGCCACTTCTTCCTCGTTTCCTGTTCAGGACAACCCTATTGGGTCCCTGTCCGGAAACTTCGGGGCCCCTCAAGCTCCACCTCCCGCACCAGGGCCCGCTCCGCGCCCGTGTCCGGCAAGCCGGCCGACTGCCGGAAGGCACCGCCCTGGCCGCGTTACAGGAAGTTGTTAGGCCAGATCATGGTGCGCCACATGTGTGCGACCGGTGAGCCATCAAAGCCCAGGCCCTGATCGGGTTGCCGGAAGTGCCGGCCGATGATGTCTTCGAACTCGGCGATGTCGATGTCGTTTTCGTTGTCGAAGGTGTACAGGTCGTTGAGGGTGACCAGACGCGCTGTCATGTACCAACGGTGTGCACGAATGTGCTCATAGGCACTGTGTATGTGTGCGGGTGGGGCGTATTGCGGGCCGAAGAAGGTCCGGTATGCCTCGGGGTAGTCGTAGCCAACCGACGGGTCGGGAAAGAAACGCAGGATCTCGTGCTGGCGGATAGCCCAGGCGACTTTCTCGGAGACGTAAGGGGCCACCAGCTGGGCGCCCCAGTGTCCATGGTGGCTGCGCAGCAGGCCGCCCACAGCGATGTCGTGGAGGAGACAGGCCAGCACCACCTCCTCGTTCAGCCCCAAGTCTCGGGCCCGGCGGGCGCTGTGCAGCATATGCCGGGCGGTGAAGGGCTCAAGGCGCAGCCGGAAGAAGTCCGCCAGAGTCGGACGCTCGGGCATCGGGGGCAGAGCAGGGTTGTCACCCATCATGAACACTTTGCCAGGACGCAGCTCAGCCAGCAGTTCCTCGCCGGTGGCGTGATGCGCGGTGCCCATCATGGCGATCGACGGCAGAACGGCCATTCGTTCCAATCCCTCCTGGCCGTGACCAGGGCGGGGCTGGGGGACAGGTTCGATGCTGGTGGTCACTGATGAAACTCTCCTGAAGTCCCCCGCTTCTCGAACACATAGGTCATGTTCTGAGTTTTGGGCGGGTCCCACTATGTCCCGGAGGACGATCGCCTCACCCCTGAAGAGCTAGGTAGTTGATACCTCACTTGAAGCGAGCCTCCTCCCCGAACACGGCAGCTGTGGGTCAATGGGGCGTGAACATCTGAGAGGGGTTGTCGTGGAGGCCGGAGCGACACCGTCGTACAAGGGGTACCGGTACCCGGCGGAGGTCATGTCCCGCTGCGTGTGGCTGTACCACCGCTTCCCGCTCTGCTTCCGCGAGGTCGAGAAGCTCATGCTCGCCCGCGGCGTGATCGTCTCCCACGAAACCGTCCGGCAGTGGTGCACCAAGTTCGGGCCCCAGTACGCGGCCGGCCTGCGCCGCCGGAGGCCGAAGGCCGGCGACAAGTGACATCTGGACGAGGTCTACGTGAAGATCAACGGCGAGTGGCGGTACCTGTGGCGGGCGGTGGACCAGGACGGCAACGTCCTGGACATCCTGGTCCAGTCCCGGCGGAAAGCCAAGGCCGCCAGGCGGTTCATGGTCAAGCTGATGGAGGAGCAGCGGCGGGTGCCGCGAGTGCTGGTGCGGCAAGCTCCGCAGCTACGGCGCTGCACACCGGTAGCCCATGCCCTCGGTGGAGCACCGGCAGTCGAAGTACCTGAACAATCGGGCGGAGAACTCCCACCAGCCGACGAGGCAACGCGAACGCGGCAGTCGCATGCGAGAAACACGCCGACCGCACTGGACTGAGCCCCGAGGGCAAAGAGATCCAGGCCTGGATGTGCCCCCAGGCCACATGCCGTAATGGGCCTTGACCTCGGCGATACTCAGCTTCGAGGCAATCGGCCGAGCCGACGGTGGCGGCGCACTCTTCCGCGGCTACCATCACCTGCTGAGCGGCGCACAAGTCACCTTCTGCGCTTGTCCGCACGGTGAAGGTGGCGGTCTTGCTTGCGGTGGCCCGCGGCGGACCCGTCGACCAGCACCTCGAAGCGCTTGATGATGGCGGAC
This sequence comes from Streptomyces sp. NBC_00289, assembly GCF_041435115.1. Lineage (NCBI taxonomy): Bacteria > Bacillati > Actinomycetota > Actinomycetes > Kitasatosporales > Streptomycetaceae > Streptomyces > Streptomyces sp. NBC_00289. Next base: position 10,130,849 of record NZ_CP108046.1, read on the forward strand.
GCTGCGTGTTTTTTCCAGGCCAGGGTGGCCGAGGGGTTACTCAACACTGTCGGTGGGACCTGGATTGATCGCCGGGTGCCGGAGCACTGCATCTTCTGCAGCCTCATCGCCCACAACCTCCTCGAAACGCATGGACTGTGGCTGGGATCACGGCACCGTAGGCGGCAGTTGAGTAACGCCTGCTCGCCTTTGGTGCTAATGGGGGTGGATACCTTGCAGCCTTGGTGCGGCGATGGCAGCAAATATCTCCGGTAGCGGGGCCGTGCAGCCCGTCGTCACAGCGCTGCGGTTGATGAGTCCGAAGATCACATTGACCGGGGTGGGCGTTGAGACAGAAGCACCGCAGGGACCGCAGGAAAAAGCTGATCGTCTACGGTGTCGCCTCAGCTGTGGTCGCCACCGCCGCCGTGGGCACCCTCGCTATGGCATCGTCCGAGTTCCCGCGCCGGACGGACGGCAAGGGATTGGCTCCGAATCTCAAGCTCCAGACCCAGTTCAAGGAAGCCGCTCAGGAGTTCGACGTTCCGCAGAGCGTGCTGATGGCGGTCTCGTACCGGCAGACGCGCTGGGAGAGCCACGGCGGGCTGCCGAGCACAACCGGCGCGTACAACGTCATGGGTCTAACCCGGGTGATGCCCGCCGACGTAGAGGACGGCGAGGAGACCGGCGAACACCGGCTCACGCATCTCAACATGAGCGGTGACCCGGCCGTCGAGAAGCACTTCAACCCTCAACGCGCGCTCACCAGCCTCTCTGACGAGCACGTCGACACGGGTGACCCCCGGCTGCACTCGCTGGACAAGGCGGCCGAACTCGTCCACGAGCCCGCGAAGTTGCTGCAGAGTGATGCCGGGCAGAGCATCCGCGCGGGCGCGGCGCTGCTTGCCCGGTATCAGCGTGAGGCCACCGGCGACCTACCGGACGACCCGGGCCGGTGGTATCCGGCGGTCGCCCGCTTCAGTCAGGCGCCCGACAGGACAGGCGCGGACCTGTTTGCCAAGAAGCACTGAACATTTCTGAAATCGCCTCGGCCATGGGATTGCGGGCTTGGCGGGTCGACGCGCCCCAGGCCATACAAGATGCAGTGCAGGAAGCGCTCAAAACTGGCGAGCCAGGAGTGATTGAAGTTATGATTGATTCGACCGTTCTTCCCCCCGTGGGTGATCGCGTAGAAACTATCGCCGGCTTTAAAGGCAAGTAATTTACGAAACTGGCGGCGAAAATGAGTAACTATTTCCGTGATGAAGTAAACCAACTTTCCAGCTATCAGAAAATTCCTGACCCGAACGCTGTAGCAAAGAATTTGGGTCTGCACCGTGTGGCCAAACTGGACACTAATGAGATCTACTACCCTCCACTTCCCGGTGTGGCTGAGGCCGTGCAGGCAGAACTGGGAAAGCTGCATTACTATCCTGACATGACAAACGCCCTTGTAGTCGACGCTCTGTCGCATCACTATGGGCTGATATCTGAGGGGCTGTGTGTAGGAGACGGCTCGGCCGCATTGATCGAAGCAATTGTGAAAGGGGTAACTTGCTCTGGGTATGATGAGGTCGTGTACTCGTGGAGATCCTTCGAGGCATATCCCTTAATTGCCACGATGGCGGGAGCCAAGCCGATTCCGGTTCCCCGAGCCGCGGATCACGGCCACGATTTGGCTGGAGTACTCAAAGCAATCACTCCAGCAACTCGAGTTATCATAATTTGCAATCCAAGTAATCCTACGGGTGCATACATGCCGTTACGAGAGATCGAAACGTTCTTGGCAAGCGTCTCTCCCAGTGTACTTGTTGTGCTGGACGAAGCATATCGCGAATTTATTCACCCACGCCCCCATTTTGATACCTTGCCACTCGCCTCTAGGGTGAAGAACCTTATTATCTTGCGGTCATTTTCCAAGGCTTGGGGTCTTGCAGGACTTCGAGTGGGCTGGTCGTATAGTAGTCCAGACCTTGCTCGGGGCATCCAAAAATGTATTCTTCCGTTTTCCGTTAGTAGGATCGGGCAGGCAGCCGCAGTCGCCGCTCTAAGCCAAGAAGAAGAGATGCGCCGGAGGGCGGCTGAAATTGCCGCTGAGCGAGATGCGTTGCTTGCGATGGTGCGCCTTCATACGCCCGAGGTGCCATATTCCCAGGGCAACTTCATATGGCTTCCTATTGGCGATCTAGCTGCAGCCTTCGGTTACGAGGCTGAGCAACGAGGATTCATTGTGCGCGCCTTCGCGGGCGAAGGGATACGCGTTACGGTAGGCACCGCCGAGCAAAATGCAGACTTCGTAGCCGCTTACCCCAATGTATTGCAGGCCATTGGCTTTCGGTGAGAACTACTGCTTCGTTCCTCAAAGGACGTACACGCTACCCTTCAGTGGGAGATCGGCGGCTTCGCTGTAGTTCCTCGATCACTGAGCGTTTTCAGGGTGGCCACTGATCGAGTGATGCAAGGGGATGGCTGGCAGGGCAACGGACGAGGCTCCCAGGCAGTTGAGAGAGGTATCTGACATGCGATCTCGGTTGCCGGGGAGCCCCGTTGATTACGTATCCTGCCGCACTCGACCTCCCGCATGCCCTCGTGGAGACGGTCACGATGCTGATCGTCCTTCGTGAGGGTGACCGCCGGTGCAAGCTCCGTCCGTCCGCGCGTGCGGTTGTCGCGCTCGTGTACTTGCGCCAGCACACCACGCTGGCCCAGATCGCCGCTGGTTTCCGCATCAGCGTCGGGACCGCGCACGCCTATGTCCGCTCCGTGGTGGGCCTGCTGGCGCGCCGGGCTCCGGGGCTGACGCGGGCCCTGCGTGAAGTGAAGGCCCGGGCGGAATACGTGCTGGTGGACGGCACCCTCGCGGAGTGCGACCGGGTCGGTGACGGCCGCGGGGACTACTCGGGAAAGCACCGGCGTCACGGTGTGAACCTGCAGGTCGTCACCGATCCGGACGGCACCATCGTATGGATCTCGAAGGCGCTGCCCGGTCGCACCCACGACCTCACCGCCGCCCGCACCCACCGGATCATCGACACCTGCCGCAGACTCGGTATCCCGGTCCTGGCCGACCTCGGCTACCTCGGTGCCGGCGGCACCATCACCACCCCGATCCGACGTTCTCCCGGCAAAGAACTCAACCGCCGGCAGCTATCGCTGAACAGGGCTCATGCCCGCCTGCGCTACCCGGTCGAGCGCGGCATGGCCCGATTGAAGACCTGGCGGATCTTCCGCAAAGCCCGCTGCAGCCCCACCTGGCTCACCACCGCAGCCAAAGCCGTCCTCACCCTTGAGAGCTACTGCTGAAAATCCTCACTGCGCGCGGCAGGGCCCCGGCGTTTGCCCGGGTCGTCCGGTTTGATCATGTGATGCCGTAGAGGGTGAGGACGCGTGGGCGTTCGGTGTGGGCTCGGCGTTCGGCGGCGGTGTTGACGTATCCGGCGAGCTTGAGCGCGCTGCGGATCACGTCGCGGGCGGCAGCGAGTACGGCAGGTGTGTTACGGGTCCTGACCTAGGATTTATCTTCTCCGAAGACGACATCTCGTACCCAGTGGGCGGTGTTTTCCACGGTCCAGTGTCCGCTCCGCTCCTACGGCGTCGCCCACCGCGAGCTGATGAGCTCGGTCGAGCACCGTTCCCACAAGGGCCTGAACAACCGCACCGAGAACAGCCACCAGCCGACGAGACAGCGCGAACGGGCGATGAAGGGCTCCCGCTCCGCCGGAGGAGCGCAACGCTTCCTGCCCGCGTTCAGCGAGCGCGCCAACTCCCTACTCAAGACCACCTTCAAGGCCCTGCGCAGAGCCAGGCCAGAAAACTGGTGGAGGCGATCGGGAACCGGATAGAAGAGGTCGGGCTGCGTCTGCATCCCGGCAACACCCGGATCGTCTACTGCAAGGACGCGAACCGGCGGGTCTCGTATGAGCACACGGCGTTCACTGGCGCACTGGTGTACCTCCGCAAGTACGACACGCTGCACCAGATCGCCGCCTGATTCGGGATCAGCGTGGGCTTGGGCACAGCCCACGCTTACGTCCACGCTGTCGCGGCTCTCCTGGCTGCCCGGGCACCGGGCCTGACCGCAGCCCTGCGAAACTCCGACGCCCGCTACCTCTGCTCGATGGGACGCTCGCCGAGTGCGACCGGGTCGGTGATGTCGGCGTCGGCTGAACCTGGGTTCTGGATCACTTTCAGTGCTAGGGCCACGGAGGGTCACCGAAACCGCGATCATGAACGGCATCGCGCGGTGAGGAGGACCCGTTTGCGGAGCAGGTCGAAGTTGGCTCGGCCGAACATCTGCCGCTTCAACATCTTGATCTTGTTGTTCTGACCCTCGACCGCGCCGGAGCTGTAGCGAAGGCTGAGGCCGGCGACGACGGCATCGAGATCCTGGCCGAGACCGGTGACGAAGGTATGAAGGGCTGGCAGGTCCTCGGCCCGGACGCTCGTGATCCACTTGTTCAGGTCCCGGCCCTGACGGTTGTTCATGAGCTCGGCAAACGTGCGGACGTGGTGGGCGGTGCGGTCGAGCGCGGGGCAGCGAGCCAGGATCGCTTTGAGCTGCTGGGTCTGGTCCTCGGTGAGGCGGTCGGGATGGCGGGTGAGCCAGCTGGTCACATTCCGCACGGACGGCGTCTTGTGGGGCGGGTCGTGCGGAAAGTTCTCGCGGAGTTTGGCCACGTAGACCTTCACCACGTTCTCGCCGCCGGGGTAGCCACGTTCGCGTACTTCCTCGAACAGGCGGCGGGCGACGGTGCAGCCCTCCGCCCACCGCTGGTGCAGGTAAGGCTTGTAGGGGTCGAGAATGCTGGCTCGGCCGGTCCACCGGCCAACCAGGAGTTCGTCCGCGCTTGCCGCGTTGGCGAAGCGGCGGACGGTATTGCGGGCCAGCCCCTGTTGGCGGGCGATCGCGCGCAGTCCGATGCCCTGCTCGAGGAGAGCGTGGATAGCCGCGTGCTGTTCCCGGATGCGGTCGGAGAGTCGGCCGGTTGTCCGCGGCCCTCTGGGAGAGGGCGGATCGAGGTTCGTGTTCTCCGTGTCCGCGACGGCCTGGGCCGTGGCGGCGTCGTGCGGCTCACGTAGCAGAGCGCGGTGTTGAACGACTGTCTTCTCGACGGCCTCAGTAAGGTTCGACCAGATGTGCCATCGGTCCGCGACGTGGATGGCGTTCGGGGCGCCGAGCCGTCCGGCCTCGGCATAGGCGGTGGAGCGGTCCCGACAGATCACCTCGATGCCGGGATGGTCGGCGAGCCACTTGGCGACCGTCGACGTCGTCCGGTCCGGCAGCAGGTCGATGGGCTGACGGGTTTCGATGTCGATCAGGATCGTGCCGTACTTGTGGCCCTTGCGCAGCGCGAAGTCGTCCACCCCGAGCACCCGCGGTGTCGAGGTCTCGGGCTCCGGCAGGCGACGGATCAACCGCAGCAGTGTCGACCTGCTCACCCCGGCGGCCAGAGTCTGGGAGAGGCGGGCACCGGCACGGCCGGCCAGCATCACCGCCACACGCTCCAGCACTGTCTGCAGCCCGGCGCTGCGTCGGCCGTGCCGGACGGTCAGTCCGTCGACCTGCTCGGCGAACGTCGCCTGTCTGCACAAACGTTGGCCGCAGCGGAACCGCCGCACCTGTAACTCGATCAGCACCGGACGCCCTCTGACCGAGCTGTCGGCGAGCCGCCGTACGTACCGGCTGTGCACCCGAGACGACAGCGTCCCGCACGCTGGACATACGACCCGCTCCGCAACCGCCCGGGCCCGCACGGCCACCAACTCGCCGTCAGGCACAACGTTTTCGATCACGACACCTTGGACCTGGTGGAACCACAGGTTCTGGAGGAGAACATCACCCACGACCGTTCATGATCGCGGTTTCGGTGACCCTCCGTGGCCCCAGCACTGAAAGTGATCCAGAACCAGGATTCGGGCGACGGCGAGAGGTGACAGCCGGGCCGACTATTCGGGCAGGCGCCGCCGTCACGGAGTGAACTTGCAGGTCTTGTGTCCTGAACACGAAAAGGAGTTGGTTGTAGGGCAGCTTCTGGAAGTGATGCTGTGCGGGAGATGAAGGAAATCATGGCCCTTCGGCTTCGCCCTGCGGGGGGAGATGCCAAACCGCCTCATCCTGCGTGGATGAAGACTGTCGTAGTGAGCGATGCGCATTCACGACCTCACGTGGTCACCACGGTCTTCGAACGAGTGTTGTTGCGGGTGTTGCCGTCGGCGGCCCTGTCATGCTTCTCGTGGCCGAGATGATCGGCGATCTCACCCTCGAGAGCGGACTCCAAGAGCCTCTTCGTCAGCTGCTGCATTAGCCCGCCCTCACCGGTCAACTTGATCCCGCCAGCCTTCGCGCGGTCCACCAGTTGCCCGATCAACTGACCTCATTTGTTCCTGGCTGGCGGTGGTCGTAGTTCGTGGGGCCTGTTCAGGTGGCGGCAGGTGTGCTGCAGGATGTGGCGGGCTTGCAGGAGGTGGACCGTGGTGGCGGGGTCTTGTTCGGTGTTTGCGGTGTGTGCGATTGCTGCGGCGGTTTCGTTGATGAGGTCGCGGACCGCGGCGACCAGGTGCGGGATCCAGGACTGGTAGAGCCGTCGGTCGAGCGTGGGATTGGGGCGAGTCTGGGTGCGGTGGCGGGCGTGGACCAGCCAGCGGTGGGCCGGGATGCCACCGGTAACGGGCCGGAGTCGCTGCTCGGTGGTCAGCGCCAGGCGTAGTTGCCAGATACGGGCCTGCGATCCGGGCAGGCGCGTCATATCGTCATGGAAGGCCAGGAGGGCGTCGATGAGCAGGCCGGACCACCGGCGCAGGCGGTCGGTGTGGGCGGGCATGCGTCCGGGGCCGCCGGCTGCCTGGTGGACGGTCCACCAGAGCTGGCTGCGTGCGGCGTCTTCCGCCCCGCAGGGCATGCCGCTCGCGGCTGTGGTGCAGGAGCCTGCGTTGTCCGGCTGGGCGCCTGCTGGGCTGGTCATGCCTGGCATCCACCGCAGGCCGGCGCCGTGTAGGCGTGGGTGGCCTGTTCCAGGCACCAGGCCATCCGCGCGGTGAAGAGCTCGGGGCAGTCCCCGGCCCGCTGCGCGACCGCTCCCGCGCACCCGCCGGGCACTGTCGCGTGGCGGGCCAGCTCCTCGGCGACCGCCGCGCACACCGTCTTTGTACTGATCTGGTCCGGTGGGCGCAGGGGCGAGCAGAACAGGGCCTGTGCCCACACTCGGATCACTTTCTCGGCCACCGGTCCGGCCGAAAGTTGTGAAGTCGTGCCCATTGCGTCACACATTCCTGATGGGAAATCCGCCCGGTGTGCCCACGGTCGAACGGGTCAGAACGGGCCTGGTCTCCCAGGTTCCGCCGCATCCCGGGGCGCGGCGTGAGCAGCTGGTGCTCACCGTGGCGCACGGGGGCGCTGAGCGAGCGAGTGGCAGACGTCACGGGGGTGCCGTGCTCGACCATGTCGGCCCACGCGCGCTCGGCGGCCTGGAAAATCTTGTCCTCCCGTGCCCACGTCACGGCGGGCCGTGACTCGATGTGGGTCGCGCAGCGTGCGGTGTTGGCCGCGGCGAGGGCCTACCGCGCTGCGCTGGCCAGTTGGTGCCCGGTGCCGCGCCTGCCCGCGGCTGCTGTTCGGCTCGGCGGGCATGCATCGCCGAGTAGCGGTGGCCGGTGTCGTCGGCGTACGAGCTGAAGTGGCTCTGACACGAAAATGCGGTGTGCCTGTGCTTCATAGTGAAGTCCAGGTCTTGCGCCGTCGGAGGACTTGCCCGAGTCGGTGGCGAGGTCGCCGACGACCGAGACGCCGCCCTTGCCGTCCTCCTGGAACTGCGTCAGGCGGCGGAAGAGCAGGTTGGCGACCTGGCCGGCGTCCGAGACATAGATCTAGCCAGGGTCGAGGTGGGAGAGACCCGCCTCCTGGTAGACCTGGATGGTGCCGCCACTCCTAGCACCGGGAACCTCCTGGGCGGACCAGTGGAGGCGGCCGCGTCGCGTAGGTGCTCGGTCTACAGGTCGTCGGGCAGGAGGCGGAATGCCTGGTGGCCGGTCAGCGGCCGGATCATGCGGAAATGCCGGTCGGTAGTGAGAAGGACCTCGGTCCGGTAGGCGGCTGCGAGGGCGACGTTCATGGCGTCGGTCAGTCCGACGCCTTTGCCTTGGTCGGCGTCTGCATAGCCTTCGGCGACGGCGATCGCCGCGCTCAGGTGTGTGGCGAGAGAGGGGATCTCGAAGCGGCGCACGGCTGTATTGCGTTCGATGAGGATTTTCAGCAGTAGCTCTCAAGGGTGAGGACGGCTTTGGCTGCGGTGGTGAGCCAGGTGGGGCTGCAGCGGGCTTTGCGGAAGATCCGCCAGGTCTTCAATCGGGCCATGCCGCGCTCGACCGGGTAGCGCAGGCGGGCATGAGCCCTGTTCAGCGATAGCTGCCGGCGGTTGAGTTCTTTGCCGGGAGAACGTCGGATCGGGGTGGTGATGGTGCCGCCGGCACCGAGGTAGCCGAGGTCGGCCAGGACCGGGATACCGAGTCTGCGGCAGGTGTCGATGATCCGGTGGGTGCGGGCGGCGGTGAGGTCGTGGGTGCGACCGGGCAGCGCCTTCGAGATCCATACGATGGTGCCGTCCGGATCGGTGACGACCTGCAGGTTCACACCGTGACGCCGGTGCTTTCCCGAGTAGTCCCCGCGGCCGTCACCGACCCGGTCGCACTCCGCGAGGGTGCCGTCCACCAGCACGTATTCCGCCCGGGCCTTCACTTCACGCAGGGCCCGCGTCAGCCCCGGAGCCCGGCGCGCCAGCAGGCCCACCACGGAGCGGACATAGGCGTGCGCGGTCCCGACGCTGATGCGGAAACCAGCGGCGATCTGGGCCAGCGTGGTGTGCTGGCGCAAGTACACGAGCGCGACAACCGCACGCGCGGACGGACGGAGCTTGCACCGGCGGTCACCCTCACGAAGGACGATCAGCATCGTGACCGTCTCCACGAGGGCATGCGGGAGGTCGAGTGCGGCAGGATACGTAATCAACGGGGCTCCCCGGCAACCGAGATCGCATGTCAGATACCTCTCTCAACTGCCTGGGAGCCTCGTCCGTTGCCCTGCCAGCCATCCCCTTGCATCACTCGATCAGTGGCCACCCTGAAAACGCTCACTGAGAACACCCCGACTTTGACCCCCGACTCGACTCCGTTGCGCATTTCGGTCGAGGGTTACGCGACAGGGCGACTCTGCTGCGCAATTGGTGAGGTCTACGCGGTGAGCCGGTAGGCGAGGCGTTCGAGGCGGCTGGTGCGGACCCGGCGGAGGGGCTGGTCGCTCCAGTAGGCGTCCAGCCGCACCACGTTGACCGCGGCTGCGGAGAAGGCGTGTTGGAGGCGGACCTTGGGCAGCCCGCGGTAGCGGGCCCGGCGCAGGCCGGTGACGTCCAGGGCCTGGTTGACGGTGCCCTCGATGCCGGCGCGCAGGGCGTACTTGGTCCGCCAGGCCGGGGTGTTCTGCTCGGTGCGGGCCTTGGCGGTGGTCTCGTGGATCTCCTTGGGCCGCAGGGTGAGCATGCGGTTGCCGCGGGCGGCGCTGGTGCACCGGTCCTTGACCAGGCAGCTGCCGCAGTCGGACTTGGCGAACTCGATGACGATGGCGTCGCGTCCGTGCTGGGTGACGGAATGCCAGCCGGTGCTGGCGTGTCCTTCGGGGCAGCCGACGGTCCGGGTCCTCCAGTCGATGTGGAAGGCACTCTTGGCGAACCCCTCGGCGGCCCTGGCCTGCGGGGAACGGTCGGCCAGCAGCGGGGTGACCATGGCGATGCCGTTCTTCGCGGCGGCGGTGACCAGGTCGGCCGAGGGATAGCCGGAGTCGAGGTAGTGCTCGCCCGGGGCGAGGTCGCGTTCGGCGAGCCGCTGCTGGATACCGGTCGTGGCCTTCACATCCGGCACGGTGGCGTCGATGGTGTGCACGTCGGTGATCAGATTCGGCCGTGGGCCGGCGCGCCGTCCGGCTCCGGCTCCGGCTCCGGCTCCGGCTCCGGCTCCGGCTTGAGTATCGCAGCTCTCAGTCAGGTGGATCTTGTATCCGCACCAGAACAGATCCTCACCTTTCACCGCCCAGCGTGCGTCGGTGTCGTACGGGGAAGCCAGACGGCGTCTGCCGGGCGGGACGCCCTCGTCGTCGGCGTCCCGCTTCACGATCACCTCCCGCCCCCGGGTATCGGTGCGCAGGCAGTAGGTCTGCACCAGCACCTGCCGCAAGATCTGGACGGCCTCGACCTCGCGGATCCACATCGGGGCGGCAGTATCGTAGGCGGCCCGCACGATCGCATAGCCGTCCTGCGCGAACACCTGCGCCAGCCGGTCCTGCTTGGTCTTGGACGACGGCAAGGTCCAGCCGTTGACCCTCGGTCCGTAGCGGTGAGCGAACTCGGCGACGTCGATCTGGTCGGCCAGCCAGGCAGGGGCGGCCACCGCGAGGGCCTCCAGCGCCGCGCGTACGCTCTCTCCAGCCAGCTCCAGCCGGTTCAGGTTCCGCACCGCGGAGATGACGTGGGTGGCGTCGGTACGCTGTCTGCTGCCGGCACCGACCAGCCCGGCCTCACGGCAGTGGTCGACCAGCCGGTCGAAGACCACCCGCTCCAGGCCATGCCCGGCCAACCGGGCGCGGAAGCGGGCCAGCACGCTGGGATCGAAGCCGGTATCAGTCAGCTCCGCCCCGATCGCGTACTTCCAGTCGATCGCCCGGACAGCCATCACGGTGGCCTGCCGGTCGGTCAGGTTCTCGGCGAACTGCAGAACCGTGATCAGAGACAGCACCGCCGGTGCCATCCCCGGGGCGCCACGGACCCCGAAGGCGCCGGTGAACGGCTCGTCGGCGAAGACCTCCGCCAGGCGGTCCCGTACCCGAATCGGCAGGCTCCCCTTGGGGAAAGCCGCCCGGGCCACCGCCGCGGTCTGCTCCGGGACCTCCGGTAACCCCTTCGGCTGCAACGACATCCGCATCATCTCCCCCGCAGCCGCACGGCAGGAAAGCGGCCACGGGCACGATCACCTCGTCAACACGCCACTCTTCGCAGCGAATTGCGCAGCAGAGTCGCCCTGATGTGACTCGTGATCGATGTTGTCGTTGAGTGAGTCGTCGTCGTGCTCCGAGGAGACGACCAGCTGCTTGATGTTGAGGAATGGACACCCACAACCCCGACCTGGTCCTCGCCACCCTCAACGGCAAGGGCAAGCTGGAGCCCGGGCCCTGCTTGCGCAGGTACATCACGACCGGCCACCTCGACACAGGCCGGGGGCGCGATGTCGGCGGCGGTGACCAGACATCTCAGACGATGGTGACCGGGCCCTCCAGACGACGGTGAAGCAGGGCGGGGAAGCGGGGGAAGTCCTTCTTCGTGTAGCCGCCCGACGGCTTGACCGCTAGATCATCCGGGGCTCCTCGCCCTCCTTGAAGCAGATCCACGCCACCCGCCGGTTCGGCCCCGCCTACGCCGCGGCGCTGCGCCGGCGCCGCCCGAAATCGGATGATTAAGCCTGTCCGGCCGGAAGGCCCGACTGCTGATGGGATGGCGTGCCCGCCGGGGCTGTGGCGGCGTGAGCACTGGATCCATTAGGGCGCGAGCTGTGTCTTCCGCTGGCCACGTGCACGTGGTACGTCGAGAGGTTGGAGAAGCGGGTGCTGTTCGTCGGCGACGACTGGGCCGAAGACCACCATGATGTCGAGGTCCAGGACGGTTCGGGCCGCAGGCTCGGGACCGCCCGGCTGATGGAGGGTGTCGAAGGGATCGCCAAGCTGCACGCCCTGGTCGCCCGGTACGGTGGCCAGGACCTGGAGCCGGGGCAGGTAGTGGTCGGGATCGAGACCGACCGCGGGCCGTGGGTGCAGGCCCTGCTCGCGGTTGGCTACCAGGTCTATGCGGTCAACCCGCGGCAGGCGGCCCGGTTCAAGGAACGCTACGGCACCTCCGGCGCGAAGAGCGAAAAGGGCGACGCGCACGCGCTCGCGGACATGGCCCGCATCGACCGCGATCAGTTACGGCCGATCGCCGGGGACAGCGAGCAGGCCCAGGCCGTCAAGGTCGTTGCCCGCGCCCATCAGACCCTGATCTGGGAACGCACCCGCACCTTCCAGCGCCTGCGGAACACGCTGCGCGAGTACCCGGCGCGCTCACTGCCTACGCCAGCTTGGAGCTGACCAGCACCGACGCCCTGGAACTGCTGGTCAAGGCCCCCACACCCGAGCGGGCGTCGAAGCTGACGAAACAGCAGATCACCGCGGTGCTGGCCCGGCACCGCCGCCGCAACCGCGACCAGAGGGCCGCGACGATCGCGGCCGCGCTGCGCGAGCCCCAGCTCGACGTCGCGGCCCCGGTGACCGCCGCCTACGCAGCCGCGGCGACCGCGCACGCCCGGCTGCTGATTGCCCTCAACGAGCAGATAGACACGTTGGAGGGTGAAGTGAAGGCACATTTTCGGGCACACCCGGACGCTGAGATCTACCTGTCGATGCCCGGCATCAGCGAGATCGTCCGGGCCCGGGTGCTCGCCGAGTTCGGGGACGACCCCGCCCGCTACGCGTCCGCGAAGGCACGCAAGAACTACGCCGGCACCAGCCCGGTCACCCGCGCTTCCGGCAGGAGCCACACCGTCCAGGCCCGCTTCGTCCGCAACAACCGCCTCGCCGACGCGCTGCAGCGCCAGGCGTTCTGCGCGCTGCAGAACTCACCCGGAGTCCGCCGCTACTACGACAAGCAGCGAGCCCGCGAACTCGACTACAACCCCGCCCTGCGTCAGGTCGGCAACCGCCTCGTCGGCATCCTCCACGGATGCCTCAAGACCCGCACCCGCTACGACGAGGCCACCGCCTGGGCCCACCACGCCAACCTCGCCACGAGTTGACACCCAACGCCATGGGATGTCTGACAACACCTCCCGGGGCCCCTGAGGATGTCCGTCAAAGCGGATCAAACCCAAGACCTCTACCCACGCGACGGCTCAGGCACCAACGTCTTCTCCGGCTCACCACGCGACGGCTCAGGCACCAACGTCTTCTCCGGCTCACCACGCGACGGCTCAGGCACCAACGTCTTCTCCGGCTCACCACGCGACGGCTCAGGCACCAACGTCTTCTCCGGCTCACCACGCGACGGCTCAGGCACCAACGTCTTCTCCGGCTCACCACGCGACGGCTCAGGCACCAACGTCTTCTCCGGCTCACCACGCGACGGCTCAGGCACCAACGTCTTCTCCGGCTCACCACGCGACGGCTCAGGCACCAACGTCTTCTCCGGCTCACCACGCGACGGCTCAGGCACCAACGTCTTAGCGGGTGAACTTCGAGGGTTTCGGCCGATTCGAATCACGTTCAGAACGGTTCCGGTGATGGTGACCCGTGAGGCTGGCAGAGAAAGTGGCGGAGCTGAAATGCGAGTAGCATTCCGGTTCACCACGCCAGTCTGAGTACCATCCGGCAGGAATATCCAGCCCGCATCAATATCATGGCCTTCGGTTACTGATACTGCTTTATACATGGCGACAGATCGACCAGTTTTGAGGTCAAAGGCTGTGGAACTACCGTGTCGCTCAAGGATCCCGGACGCGTGGTCGTTCCTCGCCTTTCCTGAGAGGCGCGCTCCATCCGGTCCATTCAGTTCAAATGCGCCATCTCCGGAAGCGGCCCCACTGAACCAATCTCCCACTTCATGGCCATCGCACAAATAACCATAAGCTTTTTCGCCGAAAACAGAAATTGCCAAAGCTGCTCCGCCTCCTATGTGACTGGAGTAGTCTATCGCACGTATTCTCCTGTCCTGCGATTGCACTGCACAAAGTGCAGCAATGATGCAAGTAATCATTAAAGCGACCAGTCCGACGACAGTCGGAGGACACGAAAATCTGCCAACTTTCAGTTTCATAAATACCCCTTCGCGCAGAATACGGCATCCTGATTGTTGCATCGATATCACAAGAGTGGCGAGTGTGGATCCGAGGCAAGGAAGACGGTTCCATATACGTATCTTCAACCCGAGCTATCCAGGTATACGATACTCACTTCCAATGGCTCGCAAAAGATCAAGCTGCTACTGAGTCTTTGCCAGGGCATTGTCAGACATCCCATGGCGTTGGGTGTCAACTCGTGGCGAGGTTGGCGTGGTGGGCCCAGGCGGTGGCCTCGTCGTAGCGGGTGCGGGTCTTGAGGCATCCGTGGAGGATGCCGACGAGGCGGTTGCCGACCTGACGCAGGGCGGGGTTGTAGTCGAGTTCGCGGGCTCGCTGCTTGTCGTAGTAGCGGCGGACTCCGGGTGAGTTCTGCAGCGCGCAGAACGCCTGGCGCTGCAGCGCGTCGGCGAGGCGGTTGTTGCGGACGAAGCGGGCCTGGACGGTGTGGCTCCTGCCGGAAGCGCGGGTGACCGGGCTGGTGCCGGCGTAGTTCTTGCGTGCCTTCGCGGACGCGTAGCGGGCGGGGTCGTCCCCGAACTCGGCGAGCACCCGGGCCCGGACGATCTCGCTGATGCCGGGCATCGACAGGTAGATCTCAGCGTCCGGGTGTGCCCGAAAATGTGCCTTCACTTCACCCTCCAACGTGTCTATCTGCTCGTTGAGGGCAATCAGCAGCCGGGCGTGCGCGGTCGCCGCGGCTGCGTAGGCGGCGGTCACCGGGGCCGCGACGTCGAGCTGGGGCTCGCGCAGCGCGGCCGCGATCGTCGCGGCCCTCTGGTCGCGGTTGCGGCGGCGGTGCCGGGCCAGCACCGCGGTGATCTGCTGTTTCGTCAGCTTCGACGCCCGCTCGGGTGTGGGGGCCTTGACCAGCAGTTCCAGGGCGTCGGTGCTGGTCAGCTCCAAGCTGGCGTAGGCAGTGAGCGCGCCGGGTACTCGCGCAGCGTGTTCCGCAGGCGCTGGAAGGTGCGGGTGCGTTCCCAGATCAGGGTCTGATGGGCGCGGGCAACGACCTTGACGGCCTGGGCCTGCTCGCTGTCCCCGGCGATCGGCCGTAACTGATCGCGGTCGATGCGGGCCATGTCCGCGAGCGCGTGCGCGTCGCCCTTTTCGCTCTTCGCGCCGGAGGTGCCGTAGCGTTCCTTGAACCGGGCCGCCTGCCGCGGGTTGACCGCATAGACCTGGTAGCCAACCGCGAGCAGGGCCTGCACCCACGGCCCGCGGTCGGTCTCGATCCCGACCACTACCTGCCCCGGCTCCAGGTCCTGGCCACCGTACCGGGCGACCAGGGCGTGCAGCTTGGCGATCCCTTCGACACCCTCCATCAGCCGGGCGGTCCCGAGCCTGCGGCCCGAACCGTCCTGGACCTCGACATCATGGTGGTCTTCGGCCCAGTCGTCGCCGACGAACAGCACCCGCTTCTCCAACCTCTCGACGTACCACGTGCACGTGGCCAGCGGAAGACACAGCTCGCGCCCTAATGGATCCAGTGCTCACGCCGCCACAGCCCCGGCGGGCACGCCATCCCATCAGCAGTCGGGCCTTCCGGCCGGACAGCAGGGGCACGGTCTGACAACAGAGCTCGTACAGCTCCGGTGGAGATAGTGCTCACCTGCTGGCGGCCACTCATCGAGTCTCGCCTACGACCCGACGAGCCCCATTAGGTTGAGTGAGTCGTTGGGGTGGTCGGTTCGGGACGTTTTCAGCCGTAGTCGTGGCGTCTAGTTCAGGCTGCGGTGGGGAGGGCGAGGTGCCGGTGATCTGGTTCCAGACGGCGAAGCGGATGATCATTTCGGTGCGGTAGCCGGGTGCGGTGAGCAGGTGGCGTCGGGGTCGGAAGTGGGGTGAGATGCCGCTGAACGCGGCCAGGAACCCTTGCGCGGCGCCGACGGAGCGGAAGCCCTTCCTGGCGCGCTCGCGTTGCCTCGTCGACTGGTGGCTGTTCTCCGCGCGGTTGTTCAGGCCCTTGTGCGAGCGGTGCTCCACCGAGGGCATCACCGTGCGGTGGGCGGCGCCGTAACTGCGGAGTTTGCCGGTGACGATCACCCTCGGCACGGTGCGGGTCTTCGTCATCAGTTTCCGGCACGTTCCCGTCC
Source organism: Streptomyces sp. NBC_00289 (assembly GCF_041435115.1). Lineage (NCBI taxonomy): Bacteria > Bacillati > Actinomycetota > Actinomycetes > Kitasatosporales > Streptomycetaceae > Streptomyces > Streptomyces sp. NBC_00289. Next base: position 10,146,823 of record NZ_CP108046.1, read on the forward strand.
TGGCCGACGGCCCGCCACAGGTACTTCTGCACGCCGTTGATCTTCACGAAGACCTCGTCGAGGTGCCATGTGTCGCCCGGCCGCGGGCGGCGCCGGCGCAGCGCGTTGGCGAAGGCGGGGCCGAACCGGCGTGTCCACTGGTGGATGGTCTCGTGGCTGACCTCGATGCCGCGCTCGGGCATCAGCTCCTCGACGTCGCGCAGGCTCAGGCTGAACCGGTGGTACAGCCACACGCAGTGGGAGATGATCTCCGGCGGGAAGCGGAACCCCCGGCACGACACCGTGTCCACGAGCAGCCCCTCCAGCGATCCGACCAGACGGATGACCATGCCACCGGAGAAGGCATCCACTCAACCTAATGGGGCTCGTCGGGTCGTAGGCGAGACTCGATGAGTGGCCGCCAGCAGGTGAGCACTATCTCCACCGGAGCTGTACGAGCTCTGTTGTCAGACCGTGCCCCTGCTGTCCGACCGGAAGGCCCGACTGCTGATGGGATGGCGTGCCCGCCGGGGCTGTGGCGGCGTGAGCACTGGATCCATTAGGGCGCGAGCTGTGTCTTCCGCTGGCCACGTGCACGTTGTACGTCGAGAGGTTGGAGAAGCCAGGGCCCCGGCGAGTGCCTGGATCATCCCGTTCTGGGATGCTGATCTCGGTGCTGGGCCCCGGAAGCAGGTGAACACGGCACCTGTGGATCATGTAGTTCTCTACGCTGCAAGATCCACGAAGGTGCCGTGTTCGTTCCTCCATCATCGCCTGTCGCTGTCCCCGTGCCTCATGCACCCTGCCTGGAAGCCCTTGGCGAGGGTGCCGCCAAGGATCAAGTCCGCTGCCTCGTCGCCGAGTTCGAGTCGGTCACCGACCCGAGAGGGACTTGCGGGGTGCGCTACCGGCTCTCCTCGCTGCTGGCCCTGGTGGTCTGCGCGATGACCCCGTCCGGCCACGACTCGATCAGTGCGGCGGCGGAGTGGTGCCGACGTGCGGCGCCGGAGGAACTGGCCTCCTTCGGCCTGCCCTACCACCCACTGCTCGGCCGCTACCGGGTGCCGAGCGAGAAGACCCTGCGCAGCGTCCTGGGACGCCTGGATCCCGGTGAGATCTGTGCGGCGGCCTACGACTACCTTCGCCCCTTGCTGTCCGCACAGCCCCGCCGGCCGGAGCCGGTCATGCCCAACGGTGGCACCGAGCGTGAACAGCGCCGGGCCCACCGGGCGGCCGCCCACGCCGATCCGGTACGAATCCGGCGGCGGGCGATCGCGGTGGACGGCAAGTGCCTGCGCGGCGCCCGCCGCCCGGACGGCAGCCGGGTCTTCGTCCTGTCCGCCGTCCGCCACGGTGACGGTGTCACGCTCGCCTCCCGCGAGATCGGCGCGAAGACCAACGAGATCCCCGAGTTCGCACCTCTCCTCGACCAGATCGACGACGCGGATCTCGCGGGGACGGTCGTGACCGCCGATGCCCTCCACGCCCAACGCGACCACGCCACACCTACCTCCGCGAACGCGGTGCCCACTACCTGCTGACCATCAAGAACAACCAACGCGCACAAGCTCGTCAACTCCACGCCCTGCCCTGGAAGAAGATCCCCGTGATCCACCGCGACGACGCCCGGGGCCACGGCCGCCACGAGCAGCGGCTCGTGCAGGTCGTCACCGTCGACGGCCTGCTCTTCCCGCACGCGGCCCAGGTCCTGCGCATCCAGCGCAGACGCCGTCTCTACGGCGCGAAGAAATGGTCCAGCGAGACCGTCTACGCCATCACCGACCTGCCCGCCGAGGAAGCGAACGCAGCCGAGATCGCGTCCTGGGCTCGCGGGCATTGGACCGTGGAAAATACCGTCCACTGGTGTCGAGATGTCACCTTCAACGAGGACAAGTCCCAGGTCAGGACCCACAACGCGCCCGCCGTACTCGCCGTCCTCCGCGACCTGATCCGCAGCACACTCAAGCTCGCCGGCTACGTCAACACCGCTGCCGGACGACGAGCCCACACCGAGCGCCCCCGCGTCCTCGCCCTCTACGGCATCACATGATCAAACCGGACGATCCAGGCACTCGCCGGGGCCCTGTTGGAGAAGCGGGTGCTGTTCGTCGGCGACGACTGGGCCGAAGACCACGTGCGCCACGAGGCGCTTGAAGTCGAGCGGGGGTGAGAGACCTTCGACTCCTGGCCGTCGCAGCGGCTGGGTGAAGCTGAGGGCAGCCTGATCCGGGAGACGCCGGGGAGGGTGGGAGCAGCCCTGACAACGTCGGGACGTGCCAGTACTGCCAGATGGCGCGGGTCCGGTCAGCGAGACGGGAAGGTGTACGAGAGGAACCAGTGTCTGACGCCCCTTAACGGCCCACCAGCTCAAATCTGGCGGATATGGGCTGGTCGCGGTGCATACCTGCTCCTCGTGCGAGAGCGGGTAACTCCTGGTCGCCATGTGATCAACGGCCAGGAGGCCACGGTGAATGTCTGCGGCGTAGTCGTGGCGATGCCGCAGGGGTAGAGCTGGGCGCCTCACCCGTCGATCGACTCTCAAGTGAACGTGGGAACCGTCCGGTGTCGTCCTCGCCCCGCGCAGCCAGTGCGGCGGAAGGACAGGCACGTCGTCAGCTTTCGGCGCCGGGCGGGGCGGAGGCTCCGTAGTAGTCCGAGGCCGGGAAAGCCGGCCGCATGGCGAAGGGGGCCAGCAAGTCAGTAGTGGACGTACTGGAAGACCAGGAGACCGCTGGTGAATACGAGTGATCTGCCGCTCGGCTCGTTCCGGGCTGAACGGCGGGTACTGGAGATCCAGACCAAGCTGCACCGTTGGGCGAACGACGATCCTCATCGTCGGTTCGACGATCTGTACAACCTCGTCTGCGATCCCGCGTTCCTGGCCATGGCCTGGGAGCGGGTCGCGGGGAACAAGGGTGCGCGCTCGGCCGGAGTGGATGGCATGACCGTCACCTTCGTCCGGGAACGGATTGGCGAGGCTCAGTTCCTCGCCGAACTGCGGGAGCAGTTGAAATCCCGCAGCTTCCGTCCGGTGCCGGTCAGGGAACGGATGATCCCCAAGCCGGGGTCGCGCAAGCGGCGGCGCCTTGGGATTCCGACCGTGGCCGACCGGGTGGTCCAGGCGGCCTTGAAGCTGGTGCTGGAGCCGATTTTCGAGGCGGACTTTGCGCCGTGCTCGTACGGCTTCAGGCCCAACCGGCGTGCGCATGACGCGATGGCCGAGACGCGCTTTCTGGCATCCAAGACCTACGAGTGGGTGCTGGAGGGCGACATCAAGGCCTGCTTCGACGAGATCTCGCATTCGGCCCTGATCGACCGAGTGCGGGTTCGGATCGGGGACAAGCGCGTGCTCGCGCTGGTGAAGGCGTTCTTGAAGGCGGGCATCCTCACCGAGGTCGGCACCTCCAGGGAGACCGTCACCGGCACTCCGCAGGGCGGGATTCTCTCGCCGCTGCTGGCCAACGTGGCCCTCTCGGTCCTGGACGAGCACTTCACCAAGATCGAGGGCGGACCACAGACCAGCCCGAAGCGACGGTTCACCCGGCGCCAGAAGGGGTTGGCCAACTACCGGTTGATCCGGTACGCGGACGACTTCGTCATTCTGGTCTCGGGCACCCGAGCTCACGCGGAAGCACTGCTTCCCGAAGTGGCGGAGGTCCTCTCCACCGTCGGCCTGCGGCTGTCGGAGGAGAAGACACTGATCACGCACATCGACGAGGGCCTCGACTTCCTCGGCTGGCGCATCCAGCGCCACCAGAAGCGGGGAACCGACCGGCAGTACGTCTACAACTACCCGGCCAAGAAGGCACTTCGGTCCATCAAGGCCAAGACGAAGGCGCTCTGCCGGATGAACGTCAGCCTGCCGCTGGCAGTCCTGCTGCACAAGCTCAACCAAGTGCTGCGGGGCTGGACGGCCTACTTCCGCCCCGGGGTGTCTGCCCGGGCCTTTCAATACCTGCGCATGATCGTCTGGCGTCAGGTCTTCGGATGGCTCCGCCGCAAACACCTCGGAACCGGATGGAAGGAACTCCGCCGCCGCTACTGCGACGGCGGATGGTGGCCACACGACGGCGACGTCGTCCTGTTCAACCCCGGCTCGGTAGTCACCACGCGATACCGGCCCAGAGGGACGACCATTCCGTCGCCCTGGCCCAGCACGACCTGAGGAAAGCAACTGCTCAACAGGGCTTGTGGAGAGCCGGATGCGGGGCCAACTCGCACGTCCGGTTCGGGAGGGCGGCGCGGAGAAACGGGCTGGGAGGAACCCCAGTACCGCGCTCCGCGCCGACCCCACCATGATGTCGAGGTCCAGGACGGTTCGGGCCGCAGGCTCGGGACCGCCCGGCTGATGGAGGGTGTCGAAGGGATCGCCAAGCTGCACGCCCTGGTCGCCCGGTACGGTGGCCAGGACCTGGAGCCGGGGCAGGTAGTGGTCGGGATCGAGACCGACCGCGGGCCGTGGGTGCAGGCCCTGCTCGCGGTTGGCTACCAGGTCTATGCGGTCAACCCGCGGCAGGCGGCCCGGTTCAAGGAACGCTACGGCACCTCCGGCGCGAAGAGCGAAAAGGGCGACGCGCACGCGCTCGCGGACATGGCCCGCATCGACCGCGATCAGTTACGGCCGATCGCCGGGGACAGCGAGCAGGCCCAGGCCGTCAAGGTCGTTGCCCGCGCCCATCAGACCCTGATCTGGGAACGCACCCGCACCTTCCAGCGCCTGCGGAACACGCTGCGCGAGTACCCGGCGCGCTCACTGCCTACGCCAGCTTGGAGCTGACCAGCACCGACGCCCTGGAACTGCTGGTCAAGGCCCCCACACCCGAGCGGGCGTCGAAGCTGACGAAACAGCAGATCACCGCGGTGCTGGCCCGGCACCGCCGCCGCAACCGCGACCAGAGGGCCGCGACGATCGCGGCCGCGCTGCGCGAGCCCCAGCTCGACGTCGCGGCCCCGGTGACCGCCGCCTACGCAGCCGCGGCGACCGCGCACGCCCGGCTGCTGATTGCCCTCAACGAGCAGATAGACACGTTGGAGGGTGAAGTGAAGGCACATTTTCGGGCACACCCGGACGCTGAGATCTACCTGTCGATGCCCGGCATCAGCGAGATCGTCCGGGCCCGGGTGCTCGCCGAGTTCGGGGACGACCCCGCCCGCTACGCGTCCGCGAAGGCACGCAAGAACTACGCCGGCACCAGCCCGGTCACCCGCGCTTCCGGCAGGAGCCACACCGTCCAGGCCCGCTTCGTCCGCAACAACCGCCTCGCCGACGCGCTGCAGCGCCAGGCGTTCTGCGCGCTGCAGAACTCACCCGGAGTCCGCCGCTACTACGACAAGCAGCGAGCCCGCGAACTCGACTACAACCCCGCCCTGCGTCAGGTCGGCAACCGCCTCGTCGGCATCCTCCACGGATGCCTCAAGACCCGCACCCGCTACGACGAGGCCACCGCCTGGGCCCACCACGCCAACCTCGCCACGAGTTGACACCCAACGCCATGGGATGTCTGACAATGCCCTTCGGAGGGATTGTCCTCAATAATCGATAATCACTCCGCAATCGGCCGACTGCCAGGGCCATGTATATCGGCCTGTTGGCGACCTGGCCCTCGCGGATCTTCACGTTGATGCAGGTCAACGCCCGCGACGTGAAGAACGTCCCGGGCCGGCCCAAGACCGACAAGCTGGACGCGATCTGGCTGGCCAAGCTCACCGAACGCGGCATGCTCCGGCCCTCGTTCGTGCCCCCGAAACCGATCCGGCAGCTCCGGGACCTCACCCGCACCCGCACCGTGCTCACCGAGGAACGCACCCGGCACAAGCAGCGCGTGGAGAAGCTCCTCGAAGACGCCCAGATCAAACTCTCCACCGTGGCCACCGACATCTTCGGCGTCTCCGGCCGCGCCATGATGGACGCCCTGATCGCCGGCCAGCGCAACCCGAACGTCCTCGCGGAGATGGCCAGAGCCCGGATGCGGAACAAGAAAGCCGGGTCTTCGAAGTTAGAGGTCGGGCAGATAGGCGTGGTGCGGGTACCCCGGCAGTGAGACAGGCACAGGTCCTGGCGATCATGGAGTTACGACGCTCTGTGATCACTGGGTAGACCTGTGCCTGCGCTGCCATCATGGCTGACCGAACCGCTCTGGGGCCAATTCGCTGCCTTGCTGCCCGAACGACCGGAATACCACCCGGACCATCCGCTGGGCTGCCACCGCCGGCGCATCAGCGACAGGATCATCTTCGACAGGATGCTGCAGCTGCTGCGCTTCGGCTGCTCCTACCAGGCGATCGCCGACACGACGTGCTCGGCCACAACGATCCGCAACCGCCGCAACGAGTGGATCCGGCTCGGCGTCTTCGCCAGGTTCAAGCAGATCGCGCTGGAGTCTTAGGGCTCGTAGCGAAACAAGTTATGAATCAGTCGCGCGGCGCGTACGTTTCCTGCTATGCCGATCGATATGGAGTCCCTGGCCCGGCGCTACGAGGCGATCCGGGATCACCTGACCGAGCGGCAGCGACGGTTGTGGCTCGGCAACGAGGCTCGTGAGCTGGGTGGCGGCGGTGCACGGATCGTCTGTGAGGCGACCGGGGTGTCCCAGGACACGATCCGACGGGGCCGCGGGGAACTGGACGATCCGCAGCCGCTGGCGGTCGGGCGGTCCCGGGGGCCGGGAGGCGGCCGCAGACGGGCCGAGGTCCTGGACCCGCAACTGGCCGTGGACCTGGATGCCCTGGTCGAGCCGGAGACTCGTGGTGATCCGATGAACCCGCTGCGCTGGACCACGAAATCGCTGTCGCACCTGGTTGCCGAGCTGGTCAATCGGGGACACCGGTGCACCGAGAACGTCGTGGCCCGACTGCTGCACGAGGCCGGCTACTCCTTGCAGGGCAACGCCAAAACCGTCGAGGGCAAGCAGCACCCCGACCGCGACGCCCAGTTCCGCTACCTCAACGATCAGGTCAGGGCGGCCCTCGCTGCCGGACAGCCCGTCGTGTCCGTGGACTGCAAGAAAAAGGAACTGATCGGGAACTTCAAGAACGTCGGCAAGGAATGGCGACCGCCTGGGGACCCGGTGAAGGTCAACGTCCACGACTTCCCCGGACCGGCCGGCAAAGCCATCCCCTACGGCGTCTACGACATCGGCGCCAACGCCGGCTGGGTCAGCGTCGGCATGGATCACGACACCGCCGCGTTCGCCGTGAACACCCTGCGGACCTGGTGGAACAACGTCGGCCGGGCCGCATATCCGCAGGCCACGACACTGACGATCACCGCGGACAGCGGCGGATCCAACGGCAGCCGACTACGGGCCTGGAAGACCGGGCTGGCTGCCCTCGCCGCCGAGACCGGCCTGTCGATCACCGTGCTGCACCTGCCGCCGGGTACTTCGAAGTGGAATCGCATAGAGCACCGGCTGTTCTCCGCAATCACCATGAACTGGCGCGGGACACCACTGACCAGCCACGAGGCCGCCGTTTCCCTGATCGGTGCGACGACGACCGAGACCGGCCTGACCGTGTCCGCGGCCCTGGACACCGGTGTCTACCCCACAGGCATCAAGATCAGCGACAAGGCCATGAAGGCCCTCCCGCTGACCCGTCACGAAACCCACGGCCAGTGGAACTACACCATCAGCCCACCCGCCGACACTCCCGAACCCGCAGACGTTAAATCACACTGAGCCCTTACGACCGGATCGTGGGCCTCGTCCTGGACCAGATCGCCGTCGACGGCTCGATAACCAAGGCCCCCGGCGGCGGCGAGGTCGCCGGGCGTTCCCCCGTGGACCGCGGCAAACAAGACCTGAAACGCTCGGGCATGACGGATGGTTACGGCATTCCGCTGGGCCGCGTCCTGGCCGGAGCCAACCGGCATGACTCCCCGCTGCTCGCCCCGACCCTGGACCGCCTGGACGACCTCGGACCGCTGCCCGATGACATCACCATCCACCTGGACGCCGGCTACGACTCCGACAAGACCCGCACCCTGCTCGATGAACGCGGCCTGCACGGCCGGATTGCGCGCAAAGGCGAAAAGGCGCCGGTCCCAACCAGCGTCGTGCACACCAGCACCCCGTCGGCAAGCAGGTCAAAACGGACACGGTCGGAACCGGCGGAAAAAAGCAAGCAGCTTAACCTCGCGCTTTCACGAGGTGGGCTGTCCAAGCGTTGATCAGAAACACGGAAAGTGCCCTTGACCTGCAACGATAGGACTTGCTGAGGGTCCTGTTGGCTGCAAGGGAAAGAGCACTTTCCAGGTGAGAGAGCCTATCTCGTCGTACCCACATGTCCGTGTCCGGGGAGACGGTCGGCAGGTGGTCTCGCAGGCCGGTGCGGTCCTGCTGCTGGAGACGGTCCGCAAGACGGGCCTTGACCAGGCGATATCCGCAGCTCTGGCTCCGTGGCGCAAACCGCGGGCCGTCCACGATCCCGGCAAGATCCTCCTGGACGTTGCCCTGGCGGTCGCACTGGGCGGGGACTGCCTCGCGGACGTCGCGATGCTGCGGTGTGAGCCGGCCATCTTCGGCCCGGTCGCCTCCGATCCGACCGTCTCCCGCCTGATCGACACCCTCGCCGCGTCCGGCGAGAAAGCCCTGCAGGCCATCCGGTCCGCACGCTCCGAAGTCCGCCATCGTGCCTGGTCGTTGGCCGGCGAGAACGCCCCGGACGCCGACGGTCAGGTCACCGTCGACCTCGACGGCGTCCTCGTGATCGCCCACTCCGACAAGCAGGACGCGGCGCCAACGTGGAAGAAGACCTACGGCCATCACCCGCTGACGGCCTTCGTCGACCAGGGACCGGGCGGAACCGGAGAGCCGGTCGCCACCCTCCTCAGACCGGGAAACGCGGGCTCCAACACCGCTGCCGACCACATCACCACCGCCCAACTCGCCCTGGCCCAACTGCCCAAGCGATACCGACGAGGACGGCAGACGCTGATCCGCACGGACTCCGCCGGCGGCACCCACGACTTCGTGTCCTGGCTCGCGAAGCGGGGCCGATGGCTGTCCTACTCGGTCGGCATGACGGTCAGCGAAGCCATCCACGAACACGTGCTGAAGGTCCCCGCCTCGGCCTGGACCCCGCCATCGAGACCGACGGTGAGGCGCGGGACGGGGCCTGGGTCGCCGAGCTCACCGGCAAGCTCCTTAACGGCTGGCCCAAGGGCATGCGGCTCATCGTCCGCAAGGAACGGCCTCATCCTGGCGCCCAGTTGAGGATCACGGACGCGGACGGCATGCGGATCACATGCTTCGCGACCAACACCACCGGCCGGCCGATCGCCGCCCTCGAGCTGCGTCACCGGCTCCGGGCACGGGCTGAGGACCGGATCCGGGCCGCCCGGGCCACCGGCCTGCGCAACCTGCCCCTGCACGGCACCGCCCAGAACCGGGTCTGGATGGAGATCGTCCAGATCGCGCTCGACCTGCTGGCATGGATGCCCATGCTCGCGCTGACCGACCGGGCGAGGCTCTGGGAACCGCGTCGCTTGCGCTTTCGCCTGTTCTCCGCGGCCGGCCAGCTCATCACAACCGGTCGGCGCAGGATTCTCCGCCTCGCCCGGCACTGGCCCTGGACCGACGAGATCACCGCCGCCCTCGAACGACTCGCGCTCCTGCCCGACCCCGGCTGACCAGCAACCCACCGTCCCTGCGACAGCATCACCCGCCCCGGGCAGTGGAACCCGGCGCCCACTCGACGCGACAGCCGGGCCACCGGCCCGCCAGCCCGCTCCGGAAAGGGAAAGGGGCCCACCGATTCCGTCGGCGGACCCTCACGAAAGATCGAGGCTAATCACAATACCAGTGACTTAGTGGTCTGAGTCGTAAGTCCTTCGGGGGTTGATCATGTTTCCGGCGTCGCGGAGGATTCTTCTGGGTGATCGGCGGTGTGCCGGTCGAGCCTGGCCAGCAGATCGTCCAGGTCGGAGGTGGTGCACCTCCATTGGAACGGCTGTGCCGTGGCGTTGTAGCGGTCTTCGAAGGCTCGGAGCCGGTTCTCGACCTCGTTGAGGTCGGTGAAGTCGTTGGGCGAGACGACCTTGCGCTGCACGACGGAGAAGTAGATCTCCACCTGGTTTAACCAGGAGGCGTGGACCGGGGTGTGGACGAGGACCGCGTTCGGGTGGGCGGCGGTGAGCCGGCCGGCGGCCTTCTTGCCGCGGTGGGAGGAGCCGTTGTCCACGACCCAGAACACGCGTTTCGCGCTGGCGTAGGGCTCTTGGGTCATGACCTGGTCGACCAGGGCCATGAACGGGGCGATGCCGGTTCTCGGCTCGCAGCGGCCGAAGATCTTCGCGTGGTGGACGTCGTAGGCGGCCAGGTAGGCCAGCGCTCCACCGCGTCCGTAGGTGTGGTTCACCCGCATCGCCCTGGCCTGCCCAGGGGCCAGGGTGGGGTGGCAGCGGCAGCGGGCCTGGACGGAGGTCTTCTCATCCGCACTGATCACGTACTCGTCCGCGCCGAGCGCTTCGCCGTTCCAGATGCGGGCATAGAGGTCGAGCACGCGCTCGGCCCTGGAGCGGAAGGCGGGGTCGGTGATGAAGATCCAGGACTGGTACTGCCAGGGCTTGAGCGCGTCCTGCTTGAGCCAACGCCGCACGGTGGAGGCGGAGATCGCGCCGGCGATGGCGCGGGCGACGACCTCGCGGGCCAGCTCCGGGGCCGACCAGCGCGACAGCGGCATCCCGCTCTCGGCGGGCAGCTGACAGGCCAGGGCCTTGACCTGGGCGGCCTGCAGCGGCGTGAAGGAGGCCGGACGGCCGGAGCGCTTGCGGTCGGACAGGGCGGGCAGCCGGTGCCCGGCAAATCGGCCGCGCCAGGTGCGGACGGTGTCCAGGTGCAGCCTGGTCTCCCGGGCGATGCGGGCGTTGGAGCGGTTCCGGGCCGCGTGCAGGACGACCTGGGCGCGCTGGCGGTGCCGGTGCTCGGTTTTGTGACCGTAGGCCATGGTCTTGAGCCGCTTGCGCTCGGAGGCGGTCAGAGTGATCGGGCAGGCGGAGGCAACGGGCAAGGCAGACATGCCGATCACGAGAAGTGGATCAGGACAGGCCGCATCCTGCCGCATCCCGGTCCCCGGCCCTGCGGCAGGATGTCCGCTGTGCCAACGCCCTCGGAACATACCCGGCTCCAGCTTGAGCTGTACCTGAATATGCGCGCCCAGGCCGCCTGGCCGCAGCTGGCCGGCCTCCACGTCCGCCACCGGGGCCAGTTCGCCTACGTGGAAGGCGAACTGGCCGACGGCGAGTGCATCAAGCTGATGCGCCTGCGCTACCACGGCACCGCGAGCCGCTGGGGCTTCGCCCCGCACGACCCGGCCAGCGACCGCTACCAGGACGCCCTCCTGCCCACCGGCAGCGCAAGCGGCACCCCCGAGGACGCCCTCGACACCGCCTGCCACCTCCACCTCACCGCCCTCGACACCTGACCGCGCACACCCACAACCAGCTCCGAAGTCAACCCCCGAAGGACTTACGACTCAGACCACTTAGGGTGGTGGCTGGTAGGGTGCGTGGCGGGGAGGTGCCGGGATGCCACGGCCGGGTCAGGTGAAGCCGGAGACGGACGAGCGGTTGTCGGATCGCATCGCGGTCGGGCTGTTGACGCGGTCGTTCCCGCCGGAGCTGGTGGATCGGGTGGTGGCCCAGTGCGGGAGGTCCGGGCAGCGTAACCGGCTGCTGCCGCCGCGCGTGGTGGTCTACTTCGTGCTGGCGATGTGCTTGTTCTCCGGCCAGGGCTACGAAGAGGTCGCTCGGCTGCTGACGCATGGGCTGACCTGGGCGAAGCGCTGGTCGGGGTCGTGGCAGGTACCGACCACGGGGGCGATCTCGAGAGCGCGCGCGAAACTCGGTCCAGAACCGCTGAAGGCCCTGTTCGCCTCGGTGGCCCGGCCGTTGGCCACGGAATCGACACCGGGTGCCTTCTACGGCCGGTGGCGGCTGATGGCCATCGACGGCACAGTCTTCGACGTTCCGGACAGCCAGGAGAACGTGGCGCACTTCGGGCGCCCGAAGACCCACCGCACCCAGCGGTGTGCGTATCCGCAGGTGCGGGTGGTCGCGCTGGCCGAGTGCGGCACCCATGCCATCACCACGGCGGCTCTCGGCCCATGCACCACGTCCGAACTCGTGCTGGCCCGCGAGCTGTTCGGTCACCTGGGCGAGGACGATCTGCTGCTGGCCGACCGCGGCTTCACCGGCCTGGAGCTGTGGCGGGCGGCCTCGGCCGGCGGTGCGGACCTGCTGTGGCGCATCCGTTCCCACCAGGTGCTGCCGGTCCGCGAAGAGCTGCCCGACGGCTCGTACTTGTCAGAGATCGTCGCGGCCAGAGACCACCGCAAGCGTGCCGACCCGGAAATGGTGCGGGTGATCGAGTACACCCTGGACGATCCCGGGCAGGACGCCCCTTACCGGCTGATCACCACGGTCCTCGATCCCGATGCCGCCCCGGCCACCGAGCTGGCCGCCCTCTACCACCAGCGGTGGGAGTTCGAGAACACGCTGGACGAGCTGAAGACCCATCAACGCGGACCTGCCCAGGTCCTGCGCTCCCGCTCACCCGAAGGCGTCGAGCAGGAGGTCTGGGCACACCTGCTGGTCCACCACGCCATCCGCACCCTGATGCACGACGCCGCCGAGCAGGCCGGCCTCGACCCCGACAGGCTCTCCTTCACCCGGAGCATCCGCCTCGCACGACGCCAGGTCACCGCGCAGGCGGCCTTTTCCCCTGACCGTCTGACCGCCGCCCTCACCGACGAACTCCGCGAGATCACCGCGCGCCTGTTACCCACCCGCCGCAGACGCTCCAACCCGCGCGTGGTCAAACGCAAGATGTCCAACTTCGACCCTGATGGTTAATTCGGGGTCAAGCCGCGAGGGCGAGTTCGAGGCGGGCGAGGTGGCTGGTCCTGGTCCGGTCCATGGGGTGGCCGTTCCACCAGGCGTGGAGTCGGATGAGGTTGAGAGCGACGGCCGAGTAGACGTGCTCGAGGTGCGTCCGGGCCAGGCCGCGGTAGCGGGCACGGCGGGTGCCGGTGACCGCGACGGCCTGGCGGATGGTGCCCTCGACGCCTGCTCGTCGTCGGTATTCGTGCTGCCAGTCACGGGTGGCCTGGGCGAGGCGGGCGGTGTGCTGGAGCTCGTGGAGTTGGCGGGGCAGGACGGTGAGCTGCCGGTATCCGGCCTTCGAGGTGGTGCACCGGCCCCGGGCCGGGCACGGCTGGCAGGTGGTCTTGGCGAACTTGATGACCACGGCGTCGGTGCCGCGCTGGGTGCAGGGGCTCCAGGACGAGCTGGTGCGGCCCTGCGGGCAGACGGCGTTCTGCTGTTCGAAGTCGATGGCGAACGCGGCCCGGTCGTAGCCGGCACCGGCTCTGGCCTGGGGCGAGCAGTCGCCCAACAGCGGGCTGATCAGCACGGTGCCGAAGTCCTTGAGCGAGGAGGCGACAAGCGCCGCGGAGGGATAGCCGGAGTCGACGTAGTGCTCGCCCGGAGCCAGTTTCCGGCCGGCCAGGGTCTGGTGGATCGGCTCGGTCATCGACGCGTCCGGCACGGTGGCATCGGTCGTGGCCACGTTCGTGACCAGGTTCGGGGCGCGGTTGTCGCCATCATCGTCGTCACAGGTCTCGGACAGGTGGATCTTGTATCCCAGCCAGAACAAGTCCTCGCCCTTGGCCGCCCAGCGGGCGTCGGTGTCGTACGGAGAGCCGAGACGGACTCTGGCCGGCGGGAGACCGTCCTCGTCCCCCGCCCGCCGCCGCACCTCCCGTCCTCTGGGGGTGTCGGTGACCTGGTAGTTCTGCACCAGTACGGTCCGCAAGACCTGCACCGCGGGCAGCTCGCGCAGCCATCCCGGCACGTCGGCGCGGTAGACCGCTTCCAGCAGTGTGACCGCATCCGTTCCGAACGCGACGGCCAGGTCGGCGCGCTTGGACGCGGTGACGGGCAGCCGCCAGGAACCGACCCGGGCCGCATAACGCCTGGACCATGGTTCGACGTCCACGACCGTGGCGAGCCAGCCCGGTGCCGCGGCCGCAAGCGCCTCCAGCACGGCCCGCACACTCTCACCGGCCAACTCCAGGCGGTTCATGTCCCGCACCGCGCTGATCACGTGAGTGGAGTCTGTCCGCTGCTTCCCGCCCGGCTTGACCAGGCCCTTCTCCTTCAACGCGGCCAGCAGCAGGTCCAAGGCCCGCTCCTCCAGGCCGTGCTCGACCACCCGGGTGCGGAACTCCGACAACACCGACGCGTCGAACCCCTCGTCCGCCAGGCCGAGCCCGAGCGCGTATTTCCAGGTGAGGTCCTTGCGGGCGGCATCGGCGGCCTGCCGGTCGGTGAGGTTCTCCACCATCTGCAGCACCGTGACCAGCGCCAGCAGGCCCGGCGAGAGTGCCGGTCGGCCCCGTGCACCGAACGCACCGGAGAACTCCGTGTCCGGGAACACCTCGGGCAACTGGTCCCGGATCGCCACCGCGAGCGGCGGCTCCTTACGCGCGTATATCTTCCGCACCGCCGCAGCGATCTCCGGCGACGGTTCCGGCCACGACCGCGGCGACATCGACAAAACGAGCCCCTCCCCGGCCGGACCCTCCCGGCACAGGAGGAACCTGCCCACCCACTCCCACCAGCACCCTCAGCCGCACGAATTACTGACTTCGGCTCGTTAGGGTGATCTTCTTCGACGTCTCTGATGGGTCTGGAGTGTTGTCTGTATTCCGTGGTGTATGAGGTATGCGGATGGGGGCGGCCTGACCCCTGTGGGACGTCAGCGCCGGGAGACGGTACGGATGCAGGCGGCGGAGCTGTTCGAGCAGGACATCAAGCCGCCGGAAGTCGCACGGCGCCTGAGGGTGAGCCCGAAGTCGGCCTACCAGTGGCAGCAGATGTGGCGGGACGGTGGCGTGCAGGCTCTGGTCTCTCGTGGCTCGAGTGGATCGCGATGCCGTCTGTCCCCGGGCTGTCTGGAAAAGCTGGCTGCGTTTCTCGATGAGGGGCCTGCCGCGCATGGCTGGGTGGAGGACCAGGTGTGGACGGCTGCCCGGGTGGCCACGCTGATCGGCAGGAAGTTCCACGTCTCCTACAGCGTCTCGGGTGCCACGAGGCTGATGCACCGGCTCGGCTTCAGTCCTCAAGTACCCGCGCGGCGGGTGGCCGAGCGCGATGAGCAGGCCGTGACCGTGTGGAAGGAGGCGACCTGGGCCGAGGTAAAAGAGTCCGGGCGGCGTGCGGGGGCTACGTCTGCTTCGAGGACGAGGCGGGCTTCACGCGACGACCGCCCAAAGGACGCACCTGGGGCCGGCGCGGCCGCACCCCGCAGGTCACGGTGAGCGGGCGACGCTCGGGCCGCCTGTCGGTGGCCGGACTCATCGCGATGCGGCCCGGCTCCCGCACCCGGCTGTGTCACCGCCTGCGCACCCATCCCGCGGGCAAAGGCAAACGCCGCAGCATAGGCGAACGGGACTTCATCGCGCTGATCGACGGAGTCCACCACCTCGTCAAGGCCCCGATCGTGCTGGTCTGGGACCGGCTGAACACCCACGTCTCCCACGCCATACGTGAGTTGATCGCCGAGCGTGAATGGCTGACGGTATTCCTGCTGCCCGCCTACTCGCCCGACCTCAACCCCGTCGAGTGGGTATGGGCACATGTCAAGCGCAGCCTGGCCAACCTCGCCGTGGTCGCCCTCGACCGGCTCGAAGTCCTCGTACGCAACCGGCTCAAACGCCTCCAGTACCGGCCCGACACTCTTGACGGCTTCATAGCAGGCACCGGCCTGACCTTCGACGACCCAGCGTCACCCTGATGCGCCGAAGTCAGTAACACCCCTGGAGACAACCCCGGCGCCCCACGGACACCGAACGCGTCCGCGAACGGATCGTCCCTGAAGACCTCCCCAAGCCGATCCCGCACCCGGATCGGCAGACTCCCCTTCGGGAAAGCGGCACGAGTCACCTTCACCGTCCGCTTCGAAACCGACGGCAACCCCTTCGCCTGCAACGACACCCGCATCACCCCCGCTACCGCACGACAAGGAAAGCGACCGCACGAGAGATCATCACCCACTCACCGGAACCAGACCCCGAAAATTGAGCAACAGAGTCCTGGAAGGCACGCGCGCCGAGTGCGACCGGGTCGGCGACACCCGGGCCGACCACTCGGCCAAGCACCGCGGCACGGAGTGAACGTGCAGGTGGTTACCGACCCGGACGGCCGGCTGCGGTGGCGCTCACCCGCACTGCCGGGCCGGACTCACGCCAGGGCATCCCATCCTGGCCGACTTCGCCCATCAGGGCAGCCGCCCCTGGCTGACCACCGGCATCAAACGCAGACCACTACAGGAACTCACCCCCATCGAGAAGACCGTCAACCGGGCCCTGGCCGCGGCATGGGCACCGGTCGAGCGCGGCGTCGCCCGCCTGAAGTCCTGGCGGATCTTCCGCAGATCCCGATGCAGTCCCAACCGCATGACGTCAATGCCAAAGCCGTCCTCACTCTGGAGCGTCAACGCTGAAGAAGCTCACTGATCTGCAAGCCCTAACTACCCGGCCTTGTTGTGTCCTGAACGTGAAAGGAAGAAGCATGTAGGAACTCTTCTTGTAGCGATGTTGTACGGAGGATGAAGGTATGGCCCTTCAAATTCACCCTGCGGGGGGAGAATTTAAACCACCTCATGCTGCGCTAGCTGAAGACTGCCGTGGTGAACGATGAGGAAAAGGCGTCCATTGAGACGTCAGGTGGGGATCGGGAAGGCGAGCGCAAGCGAATCGCTGCTGACGTGTCGAAAAGTAGAGTCGACATCAGAACCGGGGTGTCAAGGCAGTCCCGGGATGAGTCTGGCGGGTGCCCGTTTATTGGCCAGGCGGTGTCCGGCATGCAGGCGACGCGAGCCCGGTCTGCGGCCTTCGTACGGAACAGGAGAAGGCGGGCTTGGATACGTCTCCGCTGGTGAGCGGGGAGAGAGGGAGCGTCCCGGGCGGTCCGAAGCCGTGAGGGACTGAGTACCGACGCCAAGTACGCCGGCGGACCGGCTCGTAGTAGTGATGAAACCCCTGTAACGGGGGCGGAGCGAAGGGGCCGGGTCGTTCGTGACTGTGTTTATTCGATCAACCGGACGTTACCCGGGAGGAGTCGTGTGAACGAGGTGAAAGCGTCAGGCAAGCCGTTCAATATTTCCAAGCAGTCCGTCTGGGAGGCGTACGAGAAAGTCAGGTCGAACAAGGGCGCAGCGGGCGTGGATGCGGTGTCGATGGAAGAATTCGAGAAGGATCTGAAGAACAATCTATACAAGATCTGGAATCATCTTTCCTCCGGCACCTATTTTCCGCCTCCGGTGCGTGCGGTGGAGATCCCCAAGAAAGAGGGCGTCCGGATATTGGGCGTGCCCACGATCGGGGATCGTATAGCCCAGACGGTGGTTGCCGGGGTGCTGGAGGCCAAGGCCGAGCCGGTCTTTCATCCCGACTCCTACGGTTACCGTCCTGGGCGGTCGGCGATTGATGCTGTGGGCCGGTGCCGGGAGCGCTGCTGGAAGGCGGACTGGGTCATCGACCTGGATATCCGCGCATTCTTCGACAGCGTTCCGTGGGACCTGGTACTCAAGGCGGTCGCCGCCCACACTGATCCGTCCAATCCGTCCCAGTCCTGGGTCCTGCTGTACGTGCGACGCTGGCTCGCCGCACCGCTGCAACTGCCCGACGGGACACGGCGCGAGCGGGACCGGGGGACGCCCCAGGGCTCCTCGGTCTCGCCGGTCCTCGCCAACCTCTTCCTCCACTACGCCTTCGACGCCTGGATGGCGCGGAACTTCCCCGCCATCGGGTTCGAACGGTACGTGGACGACGCGGTGGTCCACTGCGTCAGCGAACGCCAGGCACGCTTCGTGCTCAAGGCGATCGAGAAGCGGATGGCCGAGGCAGGGCTTGAACTGCACCCGGAGAAGACGCGGATCGTGTACTGCCAGGATGCCAACCGGCGTGCCTCGTACGAGCACACCGAGTTCACCTTCCTGGGATTCACCTTCCGCACCCGCTCCGCGGTACGCAAGGACGGCCAGATGTTCCGGTCGTTCCTCCCCGCCATCAGCGGGGAAGCCCTGCGCAGGATCAGTTCCGAAGTGCGGTCCTGGCGGCTGCACCACCGCACCAGCCTGACCGAAGCAGACCTCGCACGGTTCATCAACCCGATCATTCGCGGGTGGATGACGTACTACGGAGCCTTCTACCAGTCGGCCCTCCATCCCCTCCTGGAACGCGTCAACGCCTACCTGATGCGGTGGATGCGCAAGAAGTTCAAACGGCTGCGGGGCAGGAAGAAAGCCCAAACGGCGTGGAACCAGGCCGTCGCACGGCGACCCCGGTTCTTCGCCCACTGGGCCTGGACCACCCATGCCCCCCGCGTCTGGTGACCAGAACGACAAGAGCCGTATGACGAGAGATCGTCACGTACGGATCTGTGAGGGCCGAGGGGTGAAAATCCCCTCGGCTACTCGGCGGACTGGCCCTCTCTACCATGCAGGCGGCTCAAGGCGCTGCAGTACAGGCACAACATTCTCGACGGATTCCTCGCCGGGGACAGGCCTCGCACTCGACAGACCAAAGTGAACCTATTACGCCGAAGTCAGTAGAGGACAGGGCGCTCGCCGGCACAGTCCGCATTGACCTCCGCTCGAGGGGTTCATCGGGATTCTGCGCGGCCTGCCTGCGGTGACAAGGCCTGAGGCTCCTTGGCCGCGTGAAGTGAGTCACGTAAGGGTCGGATGGTTACGCGGCAAGTCTCCCTCCATCATCCGTTCTCGGCAGGCGAGTTGATGACTCGATTCTGGACGATTGAGACTCACTGCCTTGCCCCCAATGCAACAAAGTGATCTTAGTGGCGGCATTATGCCTTGTTCCGGACATGTGCTTTCACATACCTTTTCGTCGATCCTGGGGAGATCGCTGAATCCTGCCACCGCCCGGCTACCCCCACCCACCCGCGCATGGCAGGGGTGAGAGGGACTTGCAGGCAAGCCGCCGATCCGGACACCAGACCGGCTAGGGGTGAACCCCGCCCAGAACGCGACCGGGCATTTCCCGCCGGAACCCGACAGCTCGCCTCGCGGGCGCCAGAGAGGACATTCGCCATGACCGCACGAGGTAAGCATCGCCGCACGAAGACCGGCCTCATCACCCGGGGCATGGTCACCGCTGGCACGGGCTGCATCGCACTTGCCTTCCCGCTCGTGAGTGCGACCAGCGCCCACGCGGCGACCCCGGCGCGGGCTCTCGAACTCATCAGTGCCGCCGTAGTCCCCAACGTCCAGCTCATCACTTACAAGACGGTTGCGGGCGACACCCTGCGCAAAGTCGCGCAGAAATTCCCGTCGAGCGGAGGCTGGAAGAAGCTGTACTGGGCGAACCGTGCGGTCATTGGTGACAACCCCGCCCTCATCAGAGCGGGCTTGACATTGACCGTGGGAACCAAAACGCTGGAACCTGCGGCGATAGAGTCAGTTCTGGAAACACCTGCCGCTTCAACCTCCACTACCTACGCCAACGAGCTCGACGGTTGGATCAAGCAGTCCTTGGCCATCATGGCCAAGGCCGGTATTCCGGGCAGCTACGACGGCATCTACCGCAACGTGATGCGCGAGTCTTCCGGCAATCCGCTCGCCATCAACAATTGGGACTCCAACGCGGCCGCGGGCACCCCCTCTAAGGGCCTCCTCCAGGTAATCGACCCCACGTTCCAGGTTTACCACGTGGCCGGCACGTCGATGGACCCCTACGACCCAGTCGCCAACATCACGGCAGCCTGCAACTACGCTGCCGACAAGTACGGCTCGATCGACAACGTCAACGGCCCATACTGATCAGACACCCATACGTCCTGCGTGCCACGGCCCCGGCGTTGTTCCTGCTTCACGCGACACGCCCAGTTTGACTGGTTGCCCGTTCGGGGTGAGGTGGCAAACCAGCGCGACTTCTGATGATCTTTCAGGTCTCTAGCCTCGCGCTTTCACGAGCGTGCCCGTCCATGCCTTGACCAAATAAGCGGAGAGTGCTCCTGAACTGCAACGATGGGGACTTGCTCAGGGTCTTGTTGGCTGTACGGAAAGGAGCACTCTCCCAGGGCCCCGGCGAGTGCCTGGATCGTCCCGGTCTGGGGTGTTGATCTCGGTGGTGGGCCCCGGAAGCAGGTGAACACGGCACCTGTGGATCATGTAGTTCTCTACGCTGCAAGATCCACGAAGGTGCCGTGTTCGTTTCTCCATCATCCCTTGTCGCTGTCCCCGTGCCTTGTGCGCCCTGCCTGGAAGCCCTCGGCGAGGGTGCCGCCAAGGAGCAAGTGCGCTGCCTGGTCGCCGAGTTCGAGTCGGTCACCGATCCGAGAGGGGCTTGCGGAGTGCGGTACCGGCTCTCCTCGCTGCTGGCCCTGGTGGTCTGCGCGATGACCCCGTCCGGCCACGACTCGATCACCGCGGCGGCGGAGTGGTGCCGACGTGCGGCGCCGGAGGAACTGGCCGCCTTCGGCCTGCCCTACCACCCACTCCTTGGCCGCTACCGGGTGCCGAGCGAGAAAACCCTGCGCAGCGTCCTGGGGCGACTCGATCCCGGTGAGATCGGCGCGGCCGGTTACGACTACCTTCGGCCTCTGCTGTCCGCACAGCCCCGCCGGCCGGAGCCGGTGATGCCCGACGGTGGCACCGAACGTGAACAGCGCCGGGCTCACCGGGCGGCCGCCCGCGCCGAGCCGGTACGGCTCCGGCGGCGGGCGATCGCGGTGGACGGCAAGTGCCTGCGCGGCGCGAGGCGCCCGGACGGCAGCCGCGTCTTCGTCCTGTCCGCCGTCCGTCACGGCGACGGTGTCACTCTCGCCTCCCGCGAGATCGGCGCGAAGACCAACGAAATCCCCGAGTTCGCACCTCTCCTCGACCAGATCGACGACGCGGATCTCACGGGGGTGGTCGTTACCGCCGATGCCCTCCACGCCCAACGCGACCACGCCATCTACCTGCGCGAACGCGGCGCTCACTACCTGCTGACCATCAAGAACAACCAGCGCGGCCAGGCCCGTCAACTCCACGCCCTGCCCTGGAAGGAGATCCCTGTGATCCACCGCGACGACGCCCGGGGCCACGGCCGTCACGAGCAGCGGCTCGTGCAGGTCGTCACCGTCGAGGGCCTGCTCTTCCCGCACGCGGCCCAGGTCCTGCGGATCCAGCGCCGACGCCGTCTCTACGGGGCGAAAAAATGGTCCAGCGAGACCGTCTACGCCATCACCGACCTGCCCGCCGAGGAAGCGAACGCAGCCGAGATCGCGTCCTGGGCTCGCGGGCACTGGACCGTGGAAAATACCGTCCACTGGTGTCGAGATGTCACTTTCAACGAGGACAAGTCCCAGGTCAGAACCCGCAACGCGCCCGCCGTACTCGCTACCCTCCGCGACCTGATCCGCAGCGCGCTCAAGCTCGCCGGCTACGTCAACACCGCCGCCGGACGACGAGCCCACACCGAGCGCCCCCGCGTCCTCGCCCTCTACGGCATCACATAACCAAACCGGACGATCCAGGCACACGCCGGGGCCCTGGGCTTGGGTGGTGTTGATGGTCACTGTCATGCGGTGCAGGGCAGGGCCTGGAGGCCGGTGGTGTCGCAGAAGATGAGGCTGCTGAGGTCGGCGCAGAGGTGGCGGGTGGGGTGGGTTATGCAGGCGGTGACTGCGTCGTCGAGGAGGGGGTAGTGGCGATGTCGAGTTCACCGGTGATGCGGCGCTGGGTGTGGATGTGGAGCAGGTCGTGTTGGTGCGCTGGCCCACCTGCGTGCCACCTGGCCGACAGGCCTGTGTGCTGTGGGATGGTCTTTGCTGTGTCCTGATGGTTTTAGGCGGCGGTCAGGTTTGCCCAGTGGTTGATGAGGCCTGCGGGGGTCGGGGTCTGTGTGGGCGCCGGTCTGGTGGGTGAGGGCGTTGATGATGGTGGTGCCGCGGCTGTGTTCGTCTCCGGGCCGGGAGGCTGCCCAGGTGGCGGGGGTGGGCTGGGGGCCGCCGTCGCTGACGCGGACGTGTAGCTGGCCGCGTGCTGTGGCGGCCTGCAGGTGCAGGGTGACGGGGGTGCCGCGTGGGTGATGGCGTTGGTGACCAGCTCGGAGATCACCAGCAGCGTGTCGTAGACCTGTGTCTGGGTGAGGCCCCAGGAGGCCAGGACCGGGCGGGCTTGGTGACGTGCTGCGGCCGGAGCGGTCGGCCCGTGCTCCAGCGGCAGGTCGAAGAGGCGCGGCTGGTCGGATGCTGCGCGTTGCGACTGTCGGGGAGGTGTGGTGGTGGGGGGAGTCATCGGTAATCACTGCCTGATCCGGGTGGACGGAGATCTGGTGGACCTGTTTTTAAGGACACACCCGCAGGGCGGTGGGAGGGGTGAGCAACCACTACCCAAACGCGGCGAAACGCCCATACTGCCTGGTCAAGGCCGGGCATTGGCAATTGAGTGACGGCAGTGTTCTGGATCGCGGCCCGTCGTTCTCGCGCTCGAAGGCCTTACGACGTGGTGCCGTGGGCGTTACTGACTTCGGCTTGTCAGGGTGACGCTGGATTGTCGAGGGTCAGGCCGGTGCCGGCTATGAAGCCGTCGAGGGTGTCGGGCCGGTACTGGAGGCGTTTGAGCCGGTTGCGAACGAGGGTTTGGAGCCGGTCGAGGGCGACGACGGCGAGGTTGGCCAGGCTCCGTTTGACGTGCGCCCATACCCACTCGACGGGGTTGAGGTCGGGTGAGTAGGCGGGGAGCAGGAACACCTTGAGCCATTCACGTTCGGCGATCAGTTCACGCATGGCGTGGGAGACGTGGGTGTTGAGCCGGTCCCACACCAGCACGATCGGCGCCTTGAGGAGGTGGTGGACGCCGTCGATCAGCGCGATGAAGTCGCGCTCGCCCATGCTGCGGCGCTTGCCCTTGCCTGCGGGGTGGGTGCGCAGGCGGTGGCACAGCCGGGTTCGTGAGCCTGGCCGCATGGCGATCAGCCCGGCCACCGACAGGCGCCCCGAGCGGCGGCCGCTGACCGTCACGACCGGGGTGCGGCCGCGCCGGCCCCAGGTTCGCCCTTTGGGCGGTCGGCGGGTGAAACCCGCTTCGTCCTCGAAGCAGATGTAGCCTCCGCAGGCCGCCCGGGCTCTTTTATCTCCGCCCAGGTCGTCTCCTTCCACGCGGTGACGGCCTGCTCGTCGCGTTCGGCAATCCGCCGCGCGGGGACCTGTGGGCTGAAGCCGAGCCGGTGCATCAGCCTGGTGGCTCCCGAGACGCTGTAGGAGAGGTGGAACTTCCTGCCGATCAGCGTGGCCACCCGAGCAGCGGTCCACACCTGGTCCTCCACCCATCCATGCGCGGCTGGTCCCTGCTCGAGATACCCGGCGAGCTTCTCCAGGCAGCGCGGTGACAAACGGCATCGCGACCCGCTCGGGCCACGCGAGGTCAGAGCCTCACGACCTCCGTCCCGCCACAACTGGTGCCATCGGTAAGCCGATTTCAGGCTCACCCGCAGGCGCCTTGCAACCTCCGGCGGCTTGATCTTCTGCTCGAACAACTCGGCTGCCCGCATCCGTATCGTTTCCCGGCGCCGGCGCCCCGCAGAGGTCAGCCCGCCCCCATCCGCATACCTCACACACCACGGAATACAGCCACCACCACAGGCCCCTCAGGGACTTCGCGAAGATTCACCCTAACGAGCCGAAGTCAGTAACGGTAGTTCGTTAAATCCGGCCGGTGGTGGGGATTGACGACGGGTTGGGTTGGTCATAGGCCGGTGGTAGGAGTCAACTGCCTTGTTGGGGGCTGAAGATGGCTGCTCGCCGCCCGTGTCCGCCCGCGCCGGGTCCGTTGGAGGAGTACGCGGCCCGGTTCGACGACCTCTTCGTCCCTCTCGATCGCCCGCCGGGCGGGGACCTGGCAGCTCCAGCCGTGCCGCTTGAGCAGCGCGGCTACACCCTGCACGGTGTAGCTCTTATGGAACCGGCGCCCGATGAGGGTCCTGATCCGTGACAGGGTCCAGGTCTGGTCCGGCCAGCCGTGTGCCACCGGACCTTGGCCAGCTCCCGTTCCAGCACGGCGAACAACTCGTCACTGAGCCGCGGCAACGACGCCGGCCCTCTGGAGGCCAGGGCTCTCGGCCCGTCCTGGGACCACCCTGCGCCAGCGCTGAACCGACCGGACGCTCACCCGCAGGTCGTACCTGATGACCACGTTCTCGTCGCCCTGGGCGAACCGCACGGCCGTTTCCAACCTCAACTTCTCGCGGAACGCCTGCCGCTCGCCGGTCAGCCCGCCCCCTTGCACATACCTCATGCAGGTCGGCATACCGCAGGGATCATGAGCCGTCAGCCCGTGCCGACACCACGCTTTGAAGCTCAGTGAGCTTGTTCAGCGATGAGTCTCCAGGGTGAGGATGGCTTTGGTGATTGACGTGATTGCGGTGGGGTGGCAGCGCGCTTTGCGGAGGATGCGCCAGGTCTTGATCTCCGCGATGGTCCGTTCAACAGACCAACGGACTCGCGAGTGAGCCCGGTTGACGCACTTCTGTTTGAGTGTGAGGTCTTTCCCGGGTGTGACTGGTTTGGTGGTCAGGTCGGGGTGGGGATCCAGGCGCCTCGGTCGTCGAAGAGCCGAATGATGGCGTCGAGCAGGTTCTTGCCCTGTTTCGTGGCGGTGGACAGGTAGCCGCGTAAGAAGCGTTCGGCGCCGGGCATCGTGCGCCAGCCGCCGGTGATCTTCTGCTGCACCTTGTTTATCCGGATGGCCTGCTCGCTGGTGTTGCTGTCGAACGGCACCCGCCAGTCGAAGGCGAACCGCAGCACCTGGTCGCGTTCGGCGTCCAACCGGTCGAGCAGGTTCGCCGGCTTCGACCGCTTCCGGCGGGGCTGGCCGGGTGCGCGCGGCGGGTGCAGGGTCCGTCCGGCGGCGATGATCTCCTCGCGGGCCGTGATGCGCTCCAGTGTTTCACGGTGAAGCCG
The DNA here is from genome assembly GCF_041435115.1 of Streptomyces sp. NBC_00289. Classification (NCBI taxonomy): domain Bacteria; kingdom Bacillati; phylum Actinomycetota; class Actinomycetes; order Kitasatosporales; family Streptomycetaceae; genus Streptomyces; species Streptomyces sp. NBC_00289. The sequence continues at coordinate 10,171,769 of NZ_CP108046.1, forward strand.
CAGGCCTGCTCGTGGGTGGCCCGGATGTCCTTGATCTGGTCCCAGACCTCCACCAGCAGCCCGGCGAGGTCTTGGGCCCACTCCTGCGGCGAGTCCTCGGTCGCGTTCTCCACCGCGGCCGCGAGTTCGCGCAGGTGGTGCGCGTTGCAGGGCATGGACGGCGCCGGCGTCGGTCTTGTAAGGCTTCCAGCCGTCATGGACCGCGAGCCCGGTGAAGTCGGGCAGCACGTCCATCGCCTCGAACGCATCCACCCCGCGCCGGGTGTGCACCAGGTAGAGCGTCAGCGAGCGGGTGCAGGCGGTGTGCACCCAGCAGGTGCGTCCGGCGATGCGGGTGCCGGTCTCGTCGAAGCCGACCACAGCGCACGCGGTCAACTGCTTCCATGCCGAACGCCGCGGCCCTCTCCTGGCAGGTCAGCGGCCCTTGATGGAGCCGGTGGCGGTCCGCGAGCACCTGCAGGATGCGCTGGTAGTCCACCGACAGCACCGACCAGGCCAGCCCCTCACGCCACACCGGCACCAGCGGCTTCATATTCGCCGCATCCGGCACCTGCGACCTCTTTCCGGTCTGCTCCCCGGCGGCCGACGCGGTCCCCTCGACCCGGGCGCGGTCCTGCCCGCTCTCGCCCGCCGGGGCCAGCACCTCACCGACCCGCGAGCAGGCGATGGCCCACTCCATCCCGTACTGGCCTTCGTGGCCGCTGACCGAGCGGTGCTGCCCCTTCCAGGACGTGATGACCGGCCGGATCAGCTCCCACGCCTCGTCCGACAGATCACTCGGGTACGGCTGCCGCTCGGCCACGTTTCCAGAACACCGCAGGACCGCTCAACCGCAACCCGCCAAACCCGACAACCGGCCACGACGACTCGCAGAACGCCCCACTCACGTCTCAACTCATTTGTCAGGGAGCCTTGTTGGTTACCTATCCTGCCGCACTCGACCTTCCGCATGCCCTCGTGGAGTGGGTCACGATGCTGATCATCACCCGCGAGGGTGACCGCCGGTGCAAACTGCCGGCCTCTCAGCGGGCCCTCATCACGCTCGTGTACCTACGCAAGCACGACACCCTCGCCCAGATCGCCGCCGGCTTCCGGATCAGCGAGAGCACCGCCCACGCACATGTACACAGCGTGATCACCCACCTGGCCGCCCGCGCGCCCTCTCTCACTCACGCGCTGCGGCAAGCCCGCCCTGAGTACATCCTCGTCGACGGCACGCTCGCCGAATGCGACCGCGTGGGCAACAGCCAGGACGACTATTCAGGCAAGCACGGCAAGCACGGCGTGAACATCCAGACGGTCACCGGCCCGGCCGGTGAGCTCGTCTGGTACTCGCCGGCCCTGCCCGGACGGACCGCGGACATCACAGCCGCCCGCACCCACAACATCGCCCCATCTGTGAGCGACTGAAGATCCCCGCCCTCGCGGACAAGGCGTACCAGGGTGCCGGCGGAACGTTCGCCACACCCGTCAAAAGACACCGAAACCGTGAGCTCACCGTCAAAGAGAAGGCCGTCAACCGGGCACACGCCCGACTCCGCTCGCCCGTCGAACGGGCCTTCGCACGACTCAAAGCCTGGCGGATCTTCCGCAAAGCCCGCGTCAGTCCCAACACACTCACGTCAATCGCCAAGGCCGTCCTCACCCTGGAGAAGCAACGCTGAAGAAGCTCAGTGGCCACGCTGAACAAGCTCAGTACAAAGGCAAACTGACGGGACGTCACACTTGCCTTAAACAAGGAGAGTCTGGACACAACACCGTCAACCGCGTTTTCTCCGATCATCGTTGACAGATCCTCATGATGGTCACTCAGGTTGCCCTCCATGTAAGGGAGTTGGTCGGATTGAGTTGCAATTACTCAAGTCGTCGCAATGGCCTCGGGGTTAACTTTAAGTCGATGTACGGTTCATGACGTCAAGTGGCATCCCCATTCTGGCAAATGAGTACATTCACTCCAATCAACAAAAATGCAAAGTCAAGGGATGGTGTTATTGTGAAGCGCGTCAAGGTTCTGAAGAAGCAGCCTCAGGTTGTCCTTACCTGTTTCTGCTGACAGTAAATTAGCCGGTCACCGGGTCTTGCGCACACATCAATTCAAGGCCCGGTGGTCGGAAATAGATCCTGTTTACTGTCGGGTGGGTCACTAAATAGGGGGATGATTTTGCAGATTTCACATGCCGCGGGGGTGGGGATCGCACTCACTTCAGAATTGGGCGCCGAGGTAGTATGTCGGGACGGAGAGAAGTTCGATTTCATCGAGCTCGACCCACACGCTATTCATCTAACCGCAGATGTCGAATCCGCCATCACTGAGCTCGCCGGAAGATATCCCATAGTATTGCACTCGACGAGGCTCTCCATATGTGGTGACAATGAACTTGACCGGTTTCAGATCGAGAAAACGGATCGCATTGCACGGGTAACTGGCTGCGAATACTACTCAGACCATCTCTCTTATACGGGTGCCGGCGACATCAATCTCGACCTTTATATGCCGCCAGAATACAGCGATGAGATGCTGCATTATTTGTATGATCGCGTGAATGTCGTCAGGGATAGCACGCCATGTCCATTCGCGCTGGAAAACGTAGCCATGCTGGTCACTCAGTCAAAGGCGCAATACAGTGAGCTCGACTTTATCGACACCTTACTTAAAGAAACAGGGGTCGGTCTCCAACTGAATCTGCAGAGCGTCGCGGTGAGTGCAATTACCCTCGGTCAAGAGCCTGAGGAATATTTGAAGCTCTTCAATCTGGATAACGTCGCAATGGTGACCGTCGTTCCCGAAGGGTCGATGAATCCCGTATTGCGACGCAAATATGGGGCGGGGATTAATGGGCTCTCTTTGAGAATGCTCAAGTATGTGCTGGAAAATTCCTCCACCGATCGACTGATGGTCCAAGGGCGGGAAGGTGATGACAAGGACGAATTCCTGCGCTTTTACCGAAAGGCGTACGCTGCGTATTATGCAGTCCGGATGGGCGGGCACGAAACGATCGGCCAGAGGGGGGTTGCCCGATGAGCGTATTCGAGTATCAGCGATTTGTGGCAGGCCTCATCGTTGATGAGCACCTGTTTCAAGATTTTGTCCAGGACAGGCATGGAGTACTCCGCCGCTATCAGTTCGACTCCACCGATCGGGAACAGCTAGAGCTGCTCGACACTGACGAGCTCGCCGTCTTCAGGGACGTGGTCGACGGCACGCGTGCCGTCTTCTTCGGTCTGATCTTCGACGAGCTGCGTGGCCGGATGTCAGATGATGGATGGGACCAGCTGCTGGCCAACTTCAGACGCCAGGTCGTGGTTAAGGACTCCCGAGACTCCGCGGACTTGCGGGCATTTTGCACCTGGCTGGGCGAGGAGTTTCCTGGCAGTGCTGGTGTCGCCCTGGCCCGCTACCAGATGACTTTGCAAGTGATCGGCTCGACCCCGGTCGTCGACGGCGAACCGGGGACCCTTCGGCGGGCTTCCCGCACCGCTGTGTTTCGCAGCGGATTCGACCTGGACGAGCTTCTAGAGACGCCGCCGGACAAGTTGTGGACGATCGGTCAGGCCGACGGGATCCGGCACTACGTTCTGCAAAGCAGCGGCGAGAACACAGTCACCGTATCGGAGGTAGACAGCAGCGTGGCGGATCTTCTCGCCTATTTGCGCCGTCCCCGCTCTTCGGCGGAGGTCCGGGTAGCCCTGGCAGGCGGCGAGGATGTGAGCGATGAACTGATCAGGATGCTTGTCGATGCCGGTGCCGTCGTTGAAACCCGTTGAGCAGGTTGCTCCCCATAGTGCAGCCGTCCGGATGGGATTGGTCGCGGGAACGGTCGAGACAGTGGGGACGTCGCTCACATGGACAGGCCTGCCCGTCTACGTGGTCGCCCTCACGGGCGAAGTCTCGTTCCTCACCTGGCTGCTCACCGTGCAGACAATCGCCGGCCTCGTTACGACGCTTGTCGCCGGGGCTGTCACCGACCGCTTCTCGCTACACAAGACCATTATCGCCACGTCGGCTGTCAGCGCCGCAGGGCTGATTACGATCTACGTCGCGTTGTCGCCAGGCCGAGTGTGGCCGTTCCTCTTGCTTAGCGTCGTCATTCAGATCGCCGCCACGATCGCCGGAAACGCGGTCCGGGTCTGGTTCACCTTCCTCAGTGGGCCAGACGAGCTGGTGCGATGGACCGCCACAAGAGGGGCCTGGCTGACCACCGCCAAACTGGTCGGCACCGGCGCAGGGCCGGCCGTGTACGGCCTGACCGGGGGTGGTGCTCTGCTACTCAACGCCGCCCTCATCGTCGCCGCAGCGGTGCTGTATGGCTGCGCGTCGCGAGGCCTGCCTTACGGAGTAGGTCGGACACCTGGGGCCAACGAGAGTGTCGGACCCGGCGGAATCGGACCGCGCACCCAAATCCTGGCACAGGTTATAGCAGCAGTCCGGCTCGTCCGGACTGTACCGAGACTGGGCATGCTCCTTGGCCTGCAGGCAAGCGCAGGACTCCTCGGGCTGCCACTGACCGGCGTAGCGTTGCAACTGCTGCAAGCCATGCCGTCCACCCAAACGATCCATTACTCGGCTTTTTGGGTGGTGGGATTCGGAGCGGCGTTCGCAGCGAATCTCACCTTGAGCAAGAGCCGAATCCTCGATCGTCGTCAGGTGGCGACGACAGGCGCATGCATTGCCGCGACCGTCGTCGCCTTCGCCGCTATCTCGGGTGTCTCCGACCCGCTCGTGTTCGTGCTGGGATTCGTCATCGTCGTAGTCGCCAGAACGACGCTGAACGTCATGCTGTTCGCCGCCATCGTTCCTACCGTGCCCGCACAGTATCGGGGACGCGTCATCGCGCTCAGCGACCTAGTGAACAACGGCACGGGACTGCTTGCGTTGACCATATTCGGCGCGCTGCGAACGGACGCGCTACCACTGACCACCATGGCCTACGTCGCCACGGTGGGAATAGCCTCCTATATTCTCGTCAAAGCGATGAACAGGAACATGAGACATGAGTGAATTCGCTGGAGTCGGCATCTCGTACCGGCCAGAATTCGCGGATTTTCAGCAACGCCTCGCGGAAGTAGTGGACTGCGTGGAGATCCTTTTTGAAGGATCGTTTCCAGTGGGAAAAGAAGGCACCGAGGTGCTCGGGTGGCCGCATCAGAAGGCCGCTCACGCCATGACGCTCTCCCCAGCCCGGGCGGACTTTCAGATCCAGCCGGAATTGCGCCTACTCCTGGCAGAGGCCCGGGACAACGGCATCGTCCTCCTCAGTGACCACTTGAGCTATTCATCGGTCGGTGAATATTCCGTGCCCAATTTTTTCTCCTGCACTCGCACGGCCGCCGAGGCGGATCGCATCGCCGGGAATATCGCCGCCCTGCGAGAGGCCGCGCAGATGAACGTCGCCATCGAGAACCCGGTCACTTTCCTCTCTCAGCCAAGCGACGCGATGAGTGAGACGCAGTTCGTCAACACTGTCCTGAACACGGCAGACTGCGGCATGGTCCTCGACGTCAACAATCTCTACATCGACGCCAAAAACAACTCGTTCGATCCATACGACTACATCCGCTCACTTGACGGCGACAGGATCGCTTACCTCCACGTCGCCGGCCACGCCCACTACAGGGGTCTACTGGTCGACTCCCACGACAGCAACGTGGACGCTGAGGTATGGCAACTGCTGGATTTCGCGCTCGGCACCACTGGCGCCGCAGCGGTGATACTCGAGCGCGACAACAGGAGCGCCACCGAAGAAGTTATCATGTCAGAGCTGGACATCCTCCGCAGCATATGGAACAGGCACCGCAAGGGGACTGCATGTGCGGCATAGCCGGACACGCCGCCTTCGGTGGCCGAAAACTCCCTGAAGAGACCGAACAGACCCTCAGCCGAATGCTGCGTACCCTGTCACTGCGCGGGCCCGACGACAATGCCATGATCGTCGACCACTCTGTGGCAATGGGCTTCAGCCGCCTGGCCATCGTCGATCTGCCCAGTGGGCGGCAGCCCTTCGTAAGCGAGGACGGCTCCGTCGTCCTGACCGTGAACGGCGAGATCTACAACCACCGCGAACTCGCCAAGGGCCTGCCGCAAGACACTACTTGGCGTTCCAAGTCAGACTGCGAGGTGCTGCTACATCTCTACCACCACCGTGGCCTGGAATTCTTGGAGGGCGTCCGGGGCATGTTCGCCCTAACGCTGTGGGATCGACGCCGCGCCAGACTCCTCCTGGCGAGGGACTACTTCGGAATCAAGCCACTGTTCTACCACCGTGACCGCGAACGCCTCGTTTACGGGTCGGAAATCAAGGCGCTGCTACAAGATCCCCGGTGCCCACGCACAATCGCCTGGGAAGACGCTCTGGCCGACCGCGCCCTGACCTGGGAGCCACTGTTGGTGACCCGCCGGCCCCAGACGTGGTTCACAGGCGTTGATGCGGTCCGGCCCGGTACGATCCTCGACTTCAATCTTAAGACCGCAGACCTCACAGAGCATGCCTTCTGGCGATTCCCGCCGCCTTCTGGCCATGGCGAGACAGGGGCGAGCGACGCAGAGATCGTCCGCCACTATGGAGATATCCTCCGCTCCTCCGTCACCGACTGTCTCATGGCCGATGTAGAAATCGGGCTGATGCTCAGCGGGGGCGTGGACTCTGCGTCCCTCGCGGCCCTCGCAACATCCACGGCCGGTGACGCAGGGCCAGCCATGCATACATTCACCGTGCTCAACGGCACTACAACGGTGAACGGCGACGCCGAACATGCTCACCACCATGCCTCCCGACTGGGCCTGCCCAATCATCAAGTGCTGTTCGAACGTGACCGCATCCCCAGCGGACAAGAGTGGAAGAACCTGCTCTGGCTGCAGGAGACACCACTCTGCGGTCCAGAGCAGTTCTACAAATACGAGCTGTACCGATACGTCCGAAGCGTCCGGCCCGGGCTCAAGGTCATGCTGCTCGGCCAGGGCTCGGACGAGTTCAACGGCGGGTATTCCGCGGACATGGCGGGCGACGACGGTTGGGAAGGCTTCATCGCCGAGTTGACCGGGATGAGCCGCCGTACCGCTCTGGCCTCCGCTCCGGAACTGAGCCTGTGGTGGGAAACCACCGACAAGCCGCTGCTGCGAGACACCGCTCTCCCGGCGTTCTCTCCCCCTGTCGATTCCTACGCCGCTTTCATCACCATGAAGTACCACGACATCGAACGGTACAACTGTTGGCACGAAGACCGCAGTGCCTCAGGCCACGGAATAGAGGCCCGGGTGCCCTTCCTCGACCCGCGCTTGGTCGAGCTGACCGCAGCCATTCCGCCTCAGCGCCGCGCCCGCCTGCTGTGGGACAAACGGATCCTCCGCGACGCCATGCGGGACGTCCTGCCGGACCCGATACGCAAGCGCCCGAAGGTCCCCTTCATCCTCGGTCACGGAGGCGGCCACTCTCGGGCTGTATTCGCCCAGATGCTTACGAGTAGCAACGGCGAATTGCTGGACGAAGCCCTTGCCACCCCAGCAGCCGCTCACCTACTCCACGCCGATGGCCTGCGCGCCGCGCTGAAGCAACTGCGCGACGTACCCAGTTCACACATGGTCGATCGGGTGCTGCGGTTGATCAACCTCGGCCTTCTCGCGACGATGGCAGCCGACCCGCCTGATTTGATCATTGCAAACGGACCTCGTGCGCCGCGGGCCTATTCGGTAACCGAGTGGTCCGCTCAGCGCACCGACATCGAGTCGGTCACTCTCGGCCGACATTCCCCCGACGACACGGTCCTCGCGTTCGCGGAGAACGTGCTTCTGTTACGCGACGACAAAGACTCCGACATCTCGTACCTGGCCATCGACGGGACCGTCGAGTACATGATCAGAGAGCAGGACGCACCCGCCTGGTCACGCCTCCTACGCGAAATCGACGGCCGGACCACACTCAGCGGCGTGATGAGCGCTGCTGATGCCGAGCACGCCGACATCCTCGACCTCCTCTCGCAGGCCCTTGAGGAAGGGATCCTGGTGACCACCCCCTGATCATGCTGTTTCCGCGGGACTGTCTAATCAACGGCTCTGGCCCGTAAACGGTGGTAACACCGAGTAGCAGCACGTGATCATGATCTTGTGATGGGTGTCAATGAGCTTGTGGGCGTGGTGTTTTCGGGTTTGTCGGCCTCGTCGTCGAAGTCGTGGCGGACGAGGGAGACGTCATCTGGGTGTTGGCGCGGACGCGGGAATCCGGTGCCGTGCCCGGTGTGCGGGCAGCCGGCGGGGCGCGTGCACGGCTTCCAGGGACGGAGGTCGCAAACGTGCCGGTGGATGGACGTCGGGTGGTCGTCTCGGTGATGTTGCGCCGGCTGATGTGCCCGGTGCTCGGCTGTACGCGGCAGACGTTCCGTGAGCAGGTTCCCTGTGTCGTGGAGCGCTACCAGCGTCGCACCACCCGCCTGGCCGACCAACTCGGCTGCGTGGTTAGGGAGTTAGCGGGCAGGGCGGGCGCCTGCCTCGCCGCGTGCTGGCGTGCGCAAGCTAGCCTCCCCGTTTCGCTTCGAGTGGTTGAGCTGGAGTGATGGCGGAGGACTGGTGCTGTCGGCCCTGGTTCGGTGTGTGGGCATGGCTTGGGCCCGACGCTCGGGCCGGGGTCTCCAACGGGTTCCTCGGTGGTGGGAGGGCAGGGACATTGCCGCAGTTCAGGTGGTCGGGCGCGGGTAGTGTGGTGAGGCGGACGAAGGCGTTGATGAGTTTTTGCCGCCAGGGCCAGGTCGCGGCGATCCGCAGGCGAAGGCGGCGGCCGCCGCGAGTGATGCGGGCGGCTGCGTGCAGCAGCCGGTAGCGCAGCTTCTTCGGCTCGGCGGTGGCCAACTCTCCTTCGAGCAGCAGGGTCTGGGTCCACGCGAGCAGATCGGTGGCGGTCAGGGACAGCTCCAGCACGCTTGGTTGAGGGGGAAGTGGCGGGAGGGGAAGCGGCCGAAGCCGGTGGTCTTTCCGCAGCGGATGCGGTCCTCGACGCGTGCGTGCGCGCGGTGGCGGACTTCCAGGTGCTGCAGCGAGCCTTCGCCATAGGGGTGTCGGTCAGGAAGACCCGGTGGCGCATGCCCTCATCCAGGTCGAACAGGGACAGTTGGGCGGCGGGGTGCGGGCGCTCGCGGCGGACGATGATCCGGGTGCCGCCGGGGTAGCCGTCCAGGTCGACCATGCCGGTCAGCTCGGCGACCTCGGCGCTGGCGCGCAGGGTGCCATCCTGCTCCAGCGCGGGGTGCCAGACCTTGTCGGGCAGGGCGCGGATCGCGCGGCGTACCGGCTCGGTGACGGGATGTCCGACCGAGAAGGATATGTGGACGCCTCGGGCGTGCAGGGCCCGCAGGTGAGCCAGGAACGCTCTGGGACGGTGATGTGGTCGGCGGCGGTGTTGGCGCCCGCCTGCGTTGCCCGGCCGCAGCAGTCGGGTCCAGGGCTCCGCCGGTGTTGTCCGGGAAGCACAGCAGTGGGTGATAGCCGAAGCCTCGCTTGTAGGTGGCTGCGGCCTGCTCTTTCTCGGAGTGGCAGGTGACCACGGTGGCGTCCATGTCAGTGACCAGCCCGGGCAGGTTCCGCCCGCCGGCTTGGGCCGCGGGTATGCCGCGGCCCGTCTCGGCGGCCTACATCCAGGCGACCTCGCGCGCTGCAGCTCGGGCCGTGTGCAGTGCTTCCAGTTCCGTGTGGTCGATGCCGACAGCAGGCGCCAGGCGGTCGGAGTAGAGGCCACCGGTCCGAAGACCTCGGCCTGGTCACGCAGTAGGGCCAAGTCGGCGATGGCTTCGCCGCCGTCCGCGAGCATCACCGCCAGGTCCACCGCGATTCTGCCCGGGTTGTCTCCGGTGCCGCGTGGCCGCAGACGACGGCGCAGAGCGTCGGTGAACGCGGCGGTCAGACCGGTGGTGTCAGCGAGATCGGCCAACAGCCGGGACCCGGCATGGCTGACCACCCCGTGGCCGTCGGCCGAGACGACGGGCTTGGGGCGCGAGGCGGTAGTGTGCACGCAGAAAGTGCCCTCCTGCTGGGATGACAGAGACCTTCGACAAGCCTCATCTTCCCAGCTCAGAGGGCGCTTTCGCGTTTCCAAATCAAGATCCGGACACCGCGGCAAGTGAAACGCGCAGGCTAGTAGGGCTTAGTCAGCTTCACTCGTGGGTGGCGTGTCCGCTGGTCCGTGAGGGTCGTTGGGGTGTGTCAATTTAACGGCTCTGTTCCGTAGTCGGTGGTGACGGTGCGTTCTCCCCATTGCAGGAGGATGCGGTGACGGAGGAGGTCGAATCCTGCTCGGCCGTGCATCTGCCGCGTGATCTTCTCGGTTCGGGTATTGACGCCCTCTGTCCGGCCGTTGTGGTGGGGCAGGGTGAGGCCGGCGTTCACGGCGGTGCGGTTGAGTTCGAGGCCGTTGCAGAAGCTGTGCAGGTGGGGCAGGCCAGCGGTGCGGACTGTGGCGATCCACTGGGTGAGCTTGTCGTCGTTGGCCTGGGTCGGGGTCAGGGGCGTGGCGAACTCGCCGGTGAGTCGGGCGAGTGCGAGCGCATGCTGGCAGGTCGAGTGCGGCAGGATAGATGACCAACGAGGCCCCCGAGCAGCGTGGTTGAGACGTCAGTGGGCGTTCTGCGAGTCGTCGTGGCCGGTTGTCCGGTTTGGCGGGTTGCGGTTGAGCGGTCCTGCGGTGTTCTGGAAACGTGGCCGAGCGGCAGCCGTACCCGAGTGATCTGTCGGACGAGGCGTGGGAGCTGATCCGGCCGGTCATCACGTCCTGGAAGGGGCAGCACCGCTCGGTCAGCGGCCACGAAGGCCAGTACGGGATGCGGGAGATCGTCAACGCGATCCTGTACCAGGCCCGGGTGGGCTGCCAGTGGCGCTACCTGCCGCACGATCTCCCGCCGTACACCGCGGTGTACTACTACTTCGGCAAGTGGCGCGACGACTGCACCGACCAGGTGATCCATGACCTGTTGCGCTGGCAGGTCCGAGAGAGCCGCGGCCGGAGCGAGGACCCGTCCGCGATCGTGATGGACACCCAGACCGTGCACACCTCGGTCAACGCACCGAAGGAGACGACCGGGCTGGATCCGGGCAAGAAGAGCCGGGGCCGCAAGCGGGGCATCGCCACTGACGTGCTCGGCCTGCTCATCGCGGTGATCGTGGTGGGCGCGAGCGTGCACGACAACGCCATCGGCATCACATTGCTGGACCGGGTCGCCGCGGACAACCCGTCGGTGACCAAGAGCTGGGTGGACGCCGGGTTCAAGAACGCGGTCATCAACCATGGCGCCGCCCTGGGCATCGACGTCGAGGTGGTCCGGCGGGGTCCGGACACCAAGGGCTTCACGCCGGCGCCCAAGCGGTGGATCGTCGAGCAGACCTTCGGCACGCTGATGCTGCACCGCCGCCTGGCCCGCGACTACGAAACGCTGCCCGCCAGCTCGGCCTCATGGATCCGCTGGTCGATGACCGACGTGATGACCCGCCGCCTCACCGCCGCTACGACGTTGACCTGGCGCGACCCGCCGCCCGCCCGACCGCGGGGACCCGGTGGGAACGAGCGGAACGAGCCGGAGTGAGCATGCACCAGTTCCTGGAACAGCTCCAGATACGCGAGGCCGCGGCCCGCGACCTGGCCGACAAGCTCCGTTCCCAGATCGCCGAGCTCACTACCCAACTCGAGGCCGCCGAACGGGCCTTGCAGCGGCTGCGCATCACCTACGAGACCATCCTGGAGATCGCCCCGGATCTCCCCGGCGGGCTCGAGCCGCTGCCCTCGGCCTACCGCCAGATCCTCGCGCTGTTCGAGGACACCGAACACGGCCTCCATCCCAAAGAAGTCTGCCTCGCCCTGAACACCGGCACCGAGCCCCGGCACGTTGAAGGCACCCGCGCCAAGCTGGAACGCCTGGTCAGCCGCGGCATCCTCACCGAACCAGAACCCGGCCTCTTCACGCTTCCGCAGCCAGCCCCACACCCAGACTGACAGCCGGCAAAAGCTCGCAGAACGCCCACTCAGACATCTCGATCAACTGCCCGGAGGCCTCGCTCGCTGCGCTTGGTGGGCGTCACCTGATCGGGGCCCAGCTCGAAGAAACTCAATGAGCTTCTTCAGCTTGGCAACGATCGGGTGACGGCCGTCTCCGCAAAGCTTGCCGATCACTGCAGGCCGTGCCCCGGTCAACCTTCGGCACCCATTCACCTGGGGGAGTGGCCGCTGAAGGGCTCAATGAGCACTACACAGCACTACCACCGACTACGGGCCAGAGCCGAAATCTTCACAGACCCTCCCGAACCCGACCTCCACCCGCGGCGAAATGCGCCACGGAGTCGCGGAGTCGGTCAAAGGCAAACGGAATCGGCGATGATGCGTCGGCAGGCACGTTCTTCCACTCGGATCACGGGACGTCGAGAATTCCATGATCTTGGAAGCCCATGCCTGTCACGCTCCCGCCGGAACCCCACCAAGTCGCAGATCATCGCGGCATCAAGCGACTACGCCGCAGCCCCGGGGCTGCGGCGAGGCCGAACCTCCTGTGAATTTCAGTGCTTAAGGCTGATCGCCATACTGGCATAGTCCCGGCTGTCGCCAGCAGTGGACGAGTACTCAGCTGTGTTGTTCACCCGCATGCCCCCGATCACGTCCGACTTGCCCCTTCCCTTCACAAGGTGAGAGAAGGAGGAAAGTCCGTCGAAGTCCGTGTTGCCGCACCCAGCTCCGTCGAAAAGGCTCATCTTGGTTGTGGTGTGCATGCCGTCTTGCTCAAGCGTTGCTCGCAGTTCAGCTACCACGCGCACCGCCTCACCGGTGAAGTCTTCCTGACACGCCTGCATAGTCCAGGTGGTGGTTTTCTGGAAAGCCACGATCTTCGTAGGTGCCTCGAACTTGAGTACGGGATTCGTGATGCCATCCGGGGCTGCATTCTCCGACTCGGCGTGGACGAACATGTTGAAAGTCGGGGTAACAGTTTGGTGCCGCGGAACCAAAACCACGGCCTGGGCTGACACGGCCGGGACGAGAACCGCACCGGCAACAGCGGTTGCACCCAGCGCCAGACCCGCAAGGCTTCGCGTGAGGAACATGATCTCTCCTTATAATTCGACTGGAGGAAGCACCCTCCGAAGCGAGCCACCGAAGTGGTGTTGCTGCCTAATACGGACCGCTTCACGCGCCCCGCGCAGGTAATTGCTACTCACGTCGGGCCTTGGGCCGGTCTTGGACACCCGAGCGACTTGGACTCGAAGGTCCAGGAGGGTGTCGTCACTCTGGTGATGGTGGGAGGCCTGACCGCCTGGATCGCCAAGGAAAGCCTGCGCACCCTCCTTGCTCTGGCCCGCACCGGCGCCAGGGCTGATTCAAAGTCCCAGCGATCATGTGGCGTTGCTGCTCGGAGTAGGCCGATCAGGTCCAGCGGGCGGGTGAAAGGCGCGTAGGAGATCTCGCGCCAGCCGGCGGCGATGCCGTGATGTCCGGCGCCGCGCAGGGTGCTGATCGCGAAGCTGCGCAGCGTGGCCATGTTCTCCGGCCCATGCCCGGTGCGGATCTTCGGGGCGTCCGGGGGGCGTCCTCGCCGAACGTGGTGTCTCTCACGTGGTGCACGGCCTCAATGCCCCAGTGACCGCAGGCGAGTTGGTCGATGGCCTACGGTGATGCCGCAGGTGCCGGCAGGTCATCTCGCGGGTGATCTCGCCCGTCCTGAGGTCGGTGCGGTGCCGGTGGATCTTCGCGGCCTGCGTCACGTGCGGGAAGTCCATAGCAAGGTCGGTGACGGTGAGGGTGCGGACCGAGCGGCCTCTCGCGCCGTCCGTGCCTGGCCTCTCGTTCGCAGTGTCGCGCGGTCACCTCGTTCCACGGCAAAGAGCGCAGCACGTCGTGGAGCGTCGGCTGGTTCCGCTTGACCACGAGCACGTAGTGCGCCTTCTTCTCCACCAGCCATCTCGCTGTCGCCGTACGTCTGAACGCGGCCAGTGACGTACGAGTGGAAAGGGCGGCTTGTTGATGCGGTGAGTCCTGTTGCTCGGCACTCTGCTGCTGGTTGGTAAGGGGCGGCGGAGGGCAGCAGCTGGCGATGGTGTTGGACCCGCAACGCTGGTGGGAACTGCGACGTTTCCGTGCCCTGTTCGAGTCCGGTGCGGTGACTCTGACGGAGGTCGCCAAGGAGACGGGCCTGAACCGGAAGCCGGTCCGCATGTATCTGTCCGGGCAGGCCCCGGCCGCGCCGCCGAGGAGGGTGTCGAACGGCAGGCCACGCAAGAAGGCGGTGGACGAGGTCGCGCTGCTGATCGACGCGATGCTGAAGGCGGAGATCCTCATCAAGGGTGCGGTGGTGCACGAGCGCCTGGTGAAGAACTACGGCTCCACCATCAACTACCGGCGCGTCAAGGTCTATCTGCAGGAAGCCCGTCCACGAGTTGCCGAGGAACTGGGCATCTCGCCGCGGGAATTGGCGGGGATGCGCCGCCGCCTCGAGGTCGTGCCCCGGGCCCAGGCCCAGGCCGACTGGGGCGACGAGGGCAAGGTTCTCGCCCACCTGAGCATCCCGAAGGTCTATTCGTTCCACATGACCCTGTCCCCGCGATCCGTTCTGCTGCTTCACCACCAGTCAGGATCTGCAGACCGACCAGTGAGCGTTTTCAGGGTGGCCACTGATCGAGTGATGCAAGGGGATGGCTGGCAGGGCAACGGACGAGGCTCCCAGGCAGTTGAGAGAGGTATCTGACATGCGATCTCGGTTGCCGGGGAGCCCCGTTGATTACGTATCCTGCCGCACTCGACCTCCCGCATGCCCTCGTGGAGACGGTCACGATGCTGATCGTCCTTCGTGAGGGTGACCGCCGGTGCAAGCTCCGTCCGTCCGCGCGTGCGGTTGTCGCGCTCGTGTACTTGCGCCAGCACACCACGCTGGCCCAGATCGCCGCTGGTTTCCGCATCAGCGTCGGGACCGCGCACGCCTATGTCCGCTCCGTGGTGGGCCTGCTGGCGCGCCGGGCTCCGGGGCTGACGCGGGCCCTGCGTGAAGTGAAGGCCCGGGCGGAATACGTGCTGGTGGACGGCACCCTCGCGGAGTGCGACCGGGTCGGTGACGGCCGCGGGGACTACTCGGGAAAGCACCGGCGTCACGGTGTGAACCTGCAGGTCGTCACCGATCCGGACGGCACCATCGTATGGATCTCGAAGGCGCTGCCCGGTCGCACCCACGACCTCACCGCCGCCCGCACCCACCGGATCATCGACACCTGCCGCAGACTCGGTATCCCGGTCCTGGCCGACCTCGGCTACCTCGGTGCCGGCGGCACCATCACCACCCCGATCCGACGTTCTCCCGGCAAAGAACTCAACCGCCGGCAGCTATCGCTGAACAGGGCTCATGCCCGCCTGCGCTACCCGGTCGAGCGCGGCATGGCCCGATTGAAGACCTGGCGGATCTTCCGCAAAGCCCGCTGCAGCCCCACCTGGCTCACCACCGCAGCCAAAGCCGTCCTCACCCTTGAGAGCTACTGCTGAAAATCCTCAGTGGCCCGCCGGGCCGAGGAGGGCAAGCTCGGCTATCTCGACTTCCTCGACTTGGTGCTGTCCGAGGAACTCGCGGTCCGCGACGACCGCCGCTTCCGCCGGTCTCTGCTGTTCTCGAAGCTGCCGCACCACAAGACGCTGGAGGACGTCGAAGATGTCGGCGCGGGCGGTGGCCCGGTCGGGCCAGAAGCGGGTGCCGATCTCCTCTTTGAGTACGGCCCAGAAGCTCTCCTCGGCGGCGTTGTCGAAGCAGCTCCCGGTCCGGCCCATGCTCTGCCGGTGTCCCAACTTGCTGATCCTGTCACGGAGTTGTCCGGAGGTGTATTGGGCGAGTTCAACTGGTCGATGCAACACCGACTTGTTGAAGCGAGCGTAGTTGCTCCTCGAAGACTTCAGCGGGCGTCTTCCATCCGAGGATCCTTCGCGGCCGGTTGTTGAGCGCGTGAGCGACGGCCTCGAGTTCGTCAGCGGACCAGCGCGACCGGTCGGTGCCTGGGGAAGTACTGCCGCAGCAGACCGTTTGTGTTCTCATTCGTCGGGCGCTGCCATGGTGCGTGCGGGTCAGCGAAGAACACCCGCGTTCCGGTCTCCAGCGCGAACTGCGCGTGGCCCGAAAGCTCCTTCCCGCGATCCCACGTCAGGGTCTTGCGCAACTGGTCGGGCAACTTGGTCATCGACGCCGTGAGCGCGGCGTTCATCGCGACGGCCCCGTAGCCGCCGAGCGACGGCCCGTTTTTCACATACGGCTTCTCGCCCCAGCCTTCCATGCGTGGTAGGTGGACCAGGAGCGTTGAACGACTGCTGCGCTCGACAAGCGTGCCGATCGCGGACCTGTCCGTCCCGATAATCAGGTCGCCTTCCCAATGCCCGGGTACGGCCCGGTCGTTGGCCTCGGCGGGGCGCTCGCTGAGGACGACATCGGCGGTGACATGCCCTTGGGGCTTGTTCCGTGACCTGACCCTCGGCTCCCGCAACGCTCGCCCCGTTCGGAGGCAGGTGACCAGTTCACGCTTGAGCGCACCACGCCCCTCGATGAACAGCGACTGATAGATAGCCTCGTGGCTGATGCGCATGGACTCATCATCGGGGAAGTCGACCTTCAGCCGATGCGCGATCTGCTCTGGGCTCCATGCCGTCGACCACCGTCGGTCTCGGCGATGGGGCTTGTTCAACCCCTTCCACGGCGGTGTCCTGGGGCCCGGGACGATCGTGCCGTCATGCCACGGACGTTGCCAGCGAGCCGGTCCTGCACGTACTCGCGCAGCCGCTCGTTGCCCACCAGCTTCGCCGGCTTCGGACGCTTTGCGGCCTGCTGCGCCTTCCATTGCGCCACCACGGCGCGGTATACCGGCTTGCCGCCCCTGGTCGCAGCGTTTCGGCGCAGTTCACGAGAGACGGTCCCGGGGTCTCGGCCGATCCTGCGAGCGATCTCCCGCACGCCCTTGTCCTGGGCCCTGAGCAGAGCGATCTCTTCACGCTCGGCGAACGACAGGTACCGGCCGGTGGGCTCGTCCAGGCTCAGCGGCGTCATCCCGCCAGCGTGTCGAAACCATCGGATCCCGACCGGTGCCGACACGCCGACCCCTTCGGCGGCCTGGACCGTTGTGACCCCGGACGCGATCAGGCGCCAGACTCCCGTTGCACAGCGCGCGACGGCTCCGGGCGGCCGGGCGAGCGCATCGGTGCCCGCATCGCCCGATCCGCGGCCCACTGCCGTCGTGCCCCGGCCGGCACCTGCGGCATCGGCTTCCTTGGCCGTCCCATCCAACACCTCCGTGATCAAGGTGTTGCGACGACCAGTTGAATCCGCCCTGCGACCCGCGGTCGCTGTGGATCACGCAGCCGGGTTCCAGGCGGCCCAGTGGGCGGCCATGTCCAGGGTGTCGACGACGAGTTCAGCGCGGTGGTGGTCGGCCATCGAGTACCCGATGATCTCGCGCATGGCCAGGTCCAGCCGCGAGGCGAGGTAGAGCCAGCCCGCGGCCGTGGGGATGTAGGTGATGTAGGTGATGTCCCGACGATCTTCGTTCCGGGGCGGGTGGCGGTGAAGTCCCGGCCTATCAGGTCCGGCGACGGGGCTGCCTTGGTGTCGGCCTTGGTAAGGCTGCGGCGGCCGGTGCGCCGGCTGTTCCCGGCGATGCCGTGTTCCCGCGTGACCCGTGCCACCCGCTCGCGGTTGACCGGTCGGCCCTGCCGGCGCAGTTCGGCGGTGACGCGCGGGACGCCGTAGTTCCGCCGGGATGCGATGTGGATCACCGTGATCGCGTGCGCCAGGGCCTCATCGGCCCGCCGCCTCGGCTCCGGCCTCCCACGCGTAGTACGTGGAGCGGGCCGTCTTCATCACCTTGCATAGCAGCACGAGCGTGTAGTTCGCCTTCTCCGCATGGATGAACCGGCATATCTCGCTTACCGGTCGCTCTCCTTCGCGAAGAAGGCGGACGCTTCAGATCTCGATCGTCTTCGCCTGCTCGGCGGTCAGCTTCCGCAGCCGCTTCAGCTCCTCGTCCCGGTCGGCGGCACTCTGCCCGGCCTGACCGGCGGCGGGGGCTGATCCGGTGTCCTGGGCGGCGCGGGCCTTCTTCACCCAGCCCCGCAGGGACTCCGAACTGACCCGAGCTCCCGGGCGACCTCGGTCATCGTCCGGCCCGACAACCGCACGAGCTCGATCGCGTCCCGCTTGTACTCGTCCGAGTACCGATTCGTGTACTTGCTTCCCACCTGGCACTGCTCCCTCTGGGCTCTCACATCCCAGTCTCCAGGTGTCCACGATCAAGGGGAAGCTTCATCCCAGCACCGGACCTCGTCCGTGGTCAGCTCGTCACGCCGGACCAGACCCGGCGGCAGTGCCAGCCCCATGCACTGCCAATGAGACGATCATGATCACGTCACGTGACACCCGGCAGTAGTACCGGGGAGCCGCCCCTGATCAACGGACGAGACGGGGCAGGTCGATGTCGATGTCGAAAGGGGCCGCTGTCTTCATGCGGTCGCGGTTAATGCCAGTGGCGACGTAGGCGCGGGTGGTGTCGTCCAACTCGTACGTGTGGATGACGGGGAGGCCATTTTCCTCCTCAATACGCCAGTAGTGCGCGATACCCGCCTGCGCGTACTTGAACGGCTTCAGCGACCGGTCCCGGTCGGCGGACTCGTCTGAGACGACTTCGATGGCGAGAGCGACCTGATCGGGGAGGTAGCGCGTACGGTCCGGTTCGTATGGGACCGTGACAGCAAGGACATCTGGCTCGGGCCGGTTCTTCTCGTTCAGCTTGACCGTCATTTCCCGGTCGATCATGAATCCCTCGGGGGCCTGATCGTCCAGAGCCGTCGTAAGGCGAGTGACGACGCGGGCGTGCCAGGACCGCTGCGGGGACATCATGAAGATCAGCGCTCCATCGATCAGCTCAGTGTGTCGGGGAAGATCGGGTGCGTTGTCGAGGTCGTCAGCTTCCCACCCACTCGGACGGGGCGGCAGCATCCAGGGCGGGAGCGCGTCCCACGCGGTCGTCATCGTCTCCTCCTTCGGGCGTCCCTGGCCAGCTTATCCGTCAGTTCTGCGTGGCGTCGGTGAGAGCCGCAACGAGAGCGGCGACGGGGTCGGCTGTAGCGGGGCGTGGGCCAGTCGGCGAAGCGTTGTCACGTTTGTCGGGGGTGGAGGCGTCCGGCGGTGCGTCAGGGCGTCTGGTGTCAGCTCTGGAGGGCGAGATCACCGATCACCTCGGAATGACAGGCATGATCGGCGGGCAAGAACGGGCAACTCCCACAACGGAACCCGCTCCGAAACGGTGCTGAACCGAGGTCGGACCCGTCGAGATTGCCGTGCCCTGTGACCGGGAGGGCTCGTTCGAGCGGAAGATCGAAGGGCTGGGGAAGGGCTTGGCCCCTCTCGCGTTCCCGGGAACGATCACTGGCTGTTTTCTGATCGGCGGCAGGCCGGGATAACCGCTGTCTGGTGGCTCTCAGTCCCGTTGCGGGGCGTGGCCACGGGTGTTGTTTGGTGGGCTGGTGGCGTGTGTCAGGCCAAGGAGCAAGGGTGGGGTCCAGGGGGAGGCTGTTCCGAGGCGGGTGAGGGTGCGGTGGATGTTGGGGTGGAGGCTGGTGATGTGGAGGGTGGTGTTGGTGGCGTGGACGGTGTCAGTGAGATGTTGCAGCGCGCGTAGGCCGGTTCCGTCGCAGAAGACGAGGTTGGTGAGATCCAGGTGGAGGCGCCAGGGATGTCCGGCCAGTGCTGTGGTGAGTGCTTGGTGGACGAGTGGGGTGGTGGCGAGGTCGAGTTCTCCGGTCAGGCGGAGCAGGACGGTGTCTCCGTGCCACAGGGTGTGGGTCTGGAGCAGTTGGTCCGCTCGCATGGCCGCCTCCGGAGATGTTCGGGTGGGCCAGGGCTGGCTGGCTTCCTGGTGCTCCCGCGTGTGGGGCGGGGTTCTTCCAGGATGCCTGGTGGGGTCAGGCGGCGCCGAGGTCGGCCCAGTGGTCGATGAGACCGTCGGTGTCGGTGTTGGTGTCGTTGTCGTTGTTGGTGTTGGGGGTGGTGCCGGTGTGGTGGGCGAGGGTGGTGATGATGGTGGTGCCGCGGCCGTGTTCGTCTGTGGGGCGGGTGGTGGCCCAGCTGGTGGTGGGGGAGGCGGTGTGGGGGCCGCCGTCGCTGACGTGGACTTGGACGCGGCCTGGGCCGTTGGTGGTGGTGTGCAGGTGCAGGGCGACGGGGGGCAGGGCGTGGGTGACGGCGTTGGTGACCAGTTCGGAGATGACCAGCAGGGCGTCGTAGAGCTGGTTCTCATCTAGTCCCCAGGAGGCCAGGATGGGGCGGGCGGCACGGCGGGCGGTGGCCGGTGCGAGCGGTCCGTGTTCCAGTGGCAGGCTGAACACGCGCGCACCGGCCGCGGCGGCGTGCGGCGCGGGGCGCTGCTGCCGGCTGCGGGAGATCGTGGTGGTCGTCATCAAGATCACTGCCTGTCCGGAAGGGGGCCGGAATGCTTCTTCTGGTACTTCCAGCACACTCCCGTCGAGCGCAGGCTCCCTGAGTAGACGATACCCAAAACATAAAAAATCGGGCAATCGGCCCGTCCGGCCCTGGGATGACGGGTGGAGTTCGTCCGCGCGGACGACGGTGAGGAGGCATGGGCGGGCGAGAGGGACCCGGCAGTGCCAGGACGTCCCGTATCTGACCTGATGTTCGTCCAGCCCGGTCAGGTCCTTGCCGGACTGGAAGGACTCCTCGATCGTCCCTGTGTCTGGTGATCCGTACCAGGGTGGACAGTGGAACTCGGGTCACCGGCAGCGGTTGTAGAAGTGGTTGCGGCGCGGTCAGAAAAGGGTTGGCTGATGAGCGCCGTCCGGGCCGCGTAGGGGCGTCGTTGCCTTTGTCTCTAGGCCGGGGGACTCTTTGTGGTCGGTGAGGGAACCTGGCTGCTGGTGCTAGTAGACTGTCGCGCCTTAATTTCTCTGTGTTGTTGGGTAGAGGTGGCGCAGTTTCACGCGTGCGTCGTCGGTGGTGAAGTGCCAGTCGACTTGGCGCTGGTTGCTGTTGGTGTACTGCTGCCAGGCGGCGAGTTCGGTGTTGAGCACGGCGAGGTCGTGGATGCGGCGGTCCAGGCACTGGCGGGTGAGTGCGGACAACTCGATCTCGGCGATGTTGAGCCAGGAACCGTGTTTGGGTGTGTGGTGGATCTCCAGGCGCTGGGCGAGCGCGAAGGCCCTCGCCGGGTCGAACGCCTCATAGAGCGAGGCTGTGGTGTGGGTGTTGAGGTTGTCCATGACCAGCACGACCGTGGCGGCGTCGGGGTAGTCCACGGTCAGCAGGTGCTCGACCTGGTGCGCCCAGTCGACCCTGGTCCGGCGGGACTGCGCGTCCACGCGCCGCCATCCGCGCAGCGGCTCGACCCAGCAGAAGATCGAGCAGGTCCCCGAGCGGACGTACTCGTTGTCCTCGCGCCGGTCACGGCCCGGCCGTGCGGGAAGCGGATCGCGGACGTGACCGAGCGGCTGGTACGGCTTCTCATCCATGCACACCACCGGGCGCGCCGGATCGAAGGGTCGGCGGTAGACCGCCAGGACGTCCTCCATCGCCGCGGCGAAAGCCGCATTCGCAGCCGGCGGGATGGTCCAGCACTTCTTCACATGAGGACGCAATTCCGTTTTTTAACACCCGGCCGATCGTGGAGTGGTCCAGGTCCGGGATGTCCTCGACCAGCGCGACGTGCTTCTCCAGCAGGCGCAGCGACCACCTGGCGTGTCCCTTGGGCGGCGTCGAGCAGGCCAGTGCGATCAACCGCGCCTCGACCTCGCCGGTCACTGCGGAGGGTACCGGCGGGAGTGCGCGTGCCTTCCGGCCGACCGTGGCCCACACATCACCACCGGTCTCCGCGTACCGCTTCGAGATCAGGCGGACCGTATCGCACGAGACCCCGACCCGGTCCGCGATCACCACCCGCGGAGCGACCGCGCCGGCCGAGGTGTCCAACGCGAGCAGCACCCGCGCCCGCCTGATCATCGACGCGCTGCGGACCCCCGTCGTCGTCACGCGCTCCAAAGCCCGACGATCTTCGGCACACAACGCGACCGGATACTTCTTCTGCGAGGACACGGCACCCCTGCCCGGCCGAACGGAAGCGACAAGTGACGCTCGCTCGGCCAACTCCACCAACCAGGAAGACACTTAGTCGCGACAGCCTACTAGCCGGGCAAGCGCACCGGACGTCGGCGGACAGGTGATCGTGGACATCGACGGCGTGCTCGTCCTGGCCCACTCCGAGAAACAGGACGCCACCGCGACCTGGAGGGAAGACGTTCGGACACCACCCGCTCATGGCCTTCGTCGATCACGGCCGGGGCGGCAGCAGGGAACCGGTCGCGGGCTTGCTGCGGCCCGGCAACGTGGGCAGCAACACCGCCGCCGACCACATCACCACCGCCCAACTCGCCCTGGCCCAGCTGCCGAAGAAGTACCGGCGCGGACATCACACACTGATCCGGACGATTCCAGCGGTGGCACCCACGAGTTCGTGGCCTGGCTGGCCAGACGCGGCCGGTGGCTGTGTTTGCTGCGTCAGCTCCCGCCGACACCGACGATCTATGCGATCCCGGAACTTGCAACCGCCCCGGCTCGAGGAGGAGGCTCACTTCAAGTGAGGTATCAACTACCTAGCTCCCCAGGGGTGAGGCGATCGTCCTCCGGGACATAGTGGAGATCGTTTTTTCTCGGTAAGGAGTGTCACTTGTTCTTCCGACGTTCTGCCATTCGACGGATCGGTGTTGCAGCCGCAGCCATCAGTAGCCTCGGCGGCCTGTCCCTCGGTGCTGTCTCCCCAGCCGCAGCCTCCGGTCAAGTAGCGGCTGGATTTGCTGTGATTGACGGAAACGAGCCGATAGGATCGCTTATTGGCATGTCAGCTAACGCAGCTTACAACAGCGCCAACCCAATAGGGCCCCCTGCATCCGTCTTTCATGTGAAAGCAGGGTATTATCAGGTCCGTTTCCCAGGCCTGGTCACGGCGACGACGGCCATGAAAGCCGTAGGGGTACACGTTCGAGCCATCAATGATGCCAACTGTGTGCCCGAGCACACCGTCACCAAGGGCTACGCCAATGGCCTCTCTTATGTCGCCGTACCAGTGGTCTGCTTCGACTCGAACGGACACTACGCTGACAATCCGTTCACCATCACCTATACCGGAGGGGCATCTGACACTGCAGGCGAAGTAGTGTCTGCCCTGACCAATGACGACTTCGCTACATCATCAGGTCAGCGAACTGCCCAATATCAGCAGTCCAGCGTCTCCGGTAGCGTAACCTACAACCGTTCTGGTACTGGTGCCTATAGTTTCGACCTGCCCTACCTGAGCAACGCCGGAGTGGAGACCTTCGCAATCACTGCGCTCGCCTCAGGCAGCCCGTGGTACGGCACGCAACTACGGGATGTCACCTGTGGCGTCACCAAGAAGACGATTGCGAAGACAAGCCTCGGCCAGGCACGCAGAGTCGACGTTTCCTGCACAGACGCCGTAACGGGACAGCCAGCCGATACCAAAGTGAGCGTCACCTACGCTCGCGGCGTGAACATTCTCGGTCGGGCCAACCTTGGGGAGGCGTATATGTCCGCACCCAAAATGACCAATACTGGGTGGACCGCCCTTACGAAAGATCAGGCATACAATAAAATCTATGGCCTGGAAAACCTTACAGTAACAGTCAACCGCAACGCCCCGGGGGTGTACGTAGTCAACCTTCCGAAACAGGCCTTGGGAATTACTCGGCCAAGTGTCATGGCTACGGCTGACGGGTCTGCGGCACGCTGCTCCGTGATGGGCTCTTACAGCACCAGTAACATGACCGAGCAGGTCACACTGTTTTGCAAGAACCCATCCGGCTCCTACGTTGACACTGGCTTCAACCTACAGTTTCTGACCAAGCAATAGAATTCATGAACGAAACGCCGCGATCACTGGGATTGACAACCTGAGCCCTGTGCCCCTTTCACGATGGATAACCCCACCCCATCGCGTTTGTACTGTTGGCTTGATCTCGGGAGAAAGCACCAAGACAGAAGAGACGGCCCGCGGGTCCCACGGGCCGTCTCACTCTTGAGAGCAATGTCGCTTGGTTAGGCGGCTGGGGTCATGTGGTCGCGGCGGCGGTGATGATGTTCCAGCGCTGGTGGCAGGCTTGCGCGATGGCCTGGTGTCGGCGTCGCCAGGCGGACCAGTGCAGGACATGGCCGTGTCGTGGCGGAGCCGGGGCAGGGCGGTTGCCCGCAGGATGGTCAGCAGCTCGCGTGCGCTGACCGAGATGAGGCCGACGGCCGTGGTGAGCGGTGCCTTGTCCCGGGATCGTGGACACCGGTTGTCGTGCGGCGGTGGTCAGCGTAACTGATCGTTGTTCGAAGGAGTTCGGGCTGATCTGACCGATGCTGGCGCCTCCTTCTGGTGTTGTATCGGGTGGCCCATCGGCACGATAGGGCCGAGCAGGGTGATGCCGTGCACCCGGTGGGCGCGTTCGATCTGGGCCGGGCTGACGTAGGCGGCGTCGACCGCATGCTCAGCCGGGGCCAGGTCGATTGGCACAAGGTCGTCGTAGATCTTTGCGGTGAGTTCGCCGTCCTGGACCGGGGCGATCGTGGTGGCCAAGTGCACGACTGCCTCCGGCAGCTGTGACGTGCACGTTTCGGTGAAGGGTGCGGTAGCCGTACCAGGCGGTGTCCCGTTTGACGCCACGCCAGCGCAGCCGCCCACGGACATCCCGGTAGTAGTGGTGCACCCAGACCTGCCGCAGGATCTCTACCTGCGCCAGCGTCCGGTGCCTGGGCGGGGCGTCGCCGCCCACGCGGCAGCCAGGACCTTGCGTCCGTCCTGGCCGAAGGCCTCGGCAAGGGCGGTTACCCCGGCCTTCCCGCCGGGGACCTTACCGATGTCGACCTTGCGCCCGTAGCGCTCGTCCCACTCCGGTTCCACCAGCCCGAGCAGCCAGTCCGGGGCCGCCTGGGCGAGCTGTTCGAGGGCGGACCGCAGGCTCTCGCCGACCAGCTCCAGCCGGCTCAGTGTGCGCACCGCCGCCAGCACATGGGTCGCATCGGGTGCGCTGCCAGCCACCGGATGTGAGCAGTCCTGCCTCGGTCAGCCGGTGCAGCATCATCTGCAGCAGCCGGTCGGCCGCGTCGCCCCAGGCCAGCCAGGCCCGGAACTCGCACAGCACCGAGTGGTCGAAGTCGGGATCGCCCAGTTCCAGGCGCAACGCGTACTTCAAGTCGATCCTGGTGCGGACCGCGTTCGCGGCCGTATGGTCGGACAGGTTCTCCGCGAACTGCAGCACCGACACCAGCGCCAGCTGTCCCGGCGACAGGCCCCGCCGACCGTCCTTGGGGTACAGGTCCGCGAAGCCCTCGTCCTCGAACACCACATCCAGCCGGTCCCGCATCAGCATCCCCGGCGTGCCCTTCGGACACGCCGCCCACGCCGCCCACGCCGCCCGCATCGGAATCCGCTGGTAACCCCGCGCCCGTAAGGACACGGCCCTCTCTCCGGAACCACCCCGCCACACACCAGCGAACCGCCGAACAGACGACCTGTCAGCACCCCTAACAAGATCACCAACAGAGTCCCGGTATTGAGGTTAGGCCCCAGGGTGGATTCCCCTCCTCCCTGATGATCAACGAACCCGACGATCATCCCAGAGCAGAGGTCCTTCATAGAACCTGACAATGCCCTTTATTTTGATATCTCGGAGACGAACCCAACATCCGCCGGAAGTGCATAACGATCCGTCTTCGAAGTCCAGAGATAAATGCCATTGACCATAGCCTGAATCCCCTCCACGTATCGCAGGCTCGATGGATAAGACTGGGTGATACTGGATGACAATTGAACGCATTCGTCTAGAAGCTGATAAATTTTTGCACGCGTGGCCGCCATGGCCTCATCGCGACCGCAGCCATGAACTCGCTGCAAATTCAGCACCATATTGAACTGCTCCCCCTGTCGTTCCTCTCGCTCCAGGGAGTACAAGTCATTTATACAGGTCGCGATATCGGCTGTATGAGCACGGAGATATTTCATTTCCCGGTCATCGAGAAGAAGAGAGGGGACCTCGTCTCCCAACACGCGCTCAAGCATATTCATGAAAGGGTAAAGGCAGCTGGCGTGACGGCGTAGCGGTACCAAGTCCTCTGTGCTGATGAAGCTTCGCGTCTCACGGTAAGAGGATTCATCTATAAATGTCCCGAGGCATGCTTTCCATTCTTTTGCTGCCCTTCCTCTCCAGGCTGTAGACATACCTTCCGTCTGCCGATGCCACAAATCCGCCCAAGCAGCAAGGACTGGGACGGAAATATCCCCTGCCACGTCCGAAGCGTCATTATGCAGCGTATCAATCATGGGTTTGATGATATTTTTCGAAGAGATCCGAGAGTGACCCACCGGGCCATCGAAGTAGTCATCGACAAATGTATACCATCCGAGCATGTCAACCAATATGTCGAGTTCCTTCCCGTGGGCCTTCGGAAAAGCGTATGCAATCAGCTCCGGCAAGCGCCATGAGTTGAAGCCGTTGATCTCTTCAGCGGTTACCAACAAGCTGTGCTCGCACATCCAGGCGATATTACGCTGCCGGGCCCTTTCTAGGTCCGCTGAAATACGTACAGAAATGGCGGGAAATTTTAGACGTTGATTCACTAAATCCCAATCGATCATCCGACTGCTGGGAAGACCCCAAGGTGCGGCGCTTCAAGAAGAGCGGTTCACTAATATTCATCGCAGCCGTTTAGGTTGGCCACGCCTTTCTCTCTGCCGATCTGCAAAACAGCACAGGATTTCAGGTGTGGAAATTCTCGACCATAGAATCACACCCTTCACGCCGAAGCGAAGCGGGTAACTCATACTCAAATATGTGGAACGCAGCTCGTCGACTGCTGGCGCGCGCCCGGTGCAGGGAGGTGTAACTGCAGTAGGGTCGGGGACTGGCGCGGCGGCTGATGCTCCCGTTTCCAGTCCCCGCCGCTTCAAACCGTGCATGCAGTTCTCCCGCACACGGCTTTCCGACATCGTTCACCGGCTGGCATGCGCCGTCGCCCTGTGCACGTTTCCGGTAAGACGGTAGACACCGAGCCGAGTGATCCATCCCAGGTAAAACGGGTGGTCCAGTTCCTGCCCGCAAGTCTGTGTTTCCCGCTGGCAAAGATCGCCAGCCGCTCGTGGACATAGCCGTCGACCACATTGAACTTCCGTCCGGAGTTGCCGTTACGGAAGTACGCAGCCCAGCCCCGCAGCACGGGGTTGAGATCGGCTACCACGGCGGATACCGGCCGTTCAGCCTTCGAACGAGCGGTCGCCGCGCGGACTTTGTCCCGCAGTACCCTCATCGCTCTGGCCGAGGGCCAGCGTTGCAAGTAGTACTTGCCCCGCCATTTCCACGATTCCATCTTCCGGTGGTGGAAGCCGAGGAAGTCGAAACCCTGCCCGCCTCGGGTGAGGCAGACGATGCCGGTCTTCTCGGGGTGCAATCGCATTCCGAGCTGTTCCAGCACTCGTGCCGCTAACTCGCGAGCCTGTTGGGCCCGTTGCTCCGTCGGCGAGAGGACTACGAAATCATCGCAGTACCTCACCAGCATCCCCAGCCGGCGGCCTTCGTTCTGCCACGCCTCATCGAGAACGTGCAGCGCGATATTCGCCAGCAACGGGGAACCGGTGAGCCCTGCGGGGTACCGGCCCCGGTGGGGGACGTCACCCCGCCCTCCAAGACTCCCATCCGCAGCCAGGCCCGGATCAGCTTCAGGCCGAGTGTGCGCGACGTCGAGGAGTTGACGCTCGAGCGCGGCATCGAGGTGTTCTACGGGGTTTTCGAAGTTAAGCGGTGCGGAGGTGTCCGCGGGCTCGACGAGTGGTGACGCAGCGTGTGTGCGTAGGCGTTGACTGTCTGCGTTGCGAAAGCCGAAGGGCGTTGCGGGCGACAAGCTTGATGACGCGGTTGATTCCTTCACTCTTAGCGCGTGTCCGGTTATCGATGAACGCCGCGATCTCGGGCCACCAGCGGTCGACGGTGATGGCGAGCGCGGGGATGCCGGAGTCGGCGCACCAGGTAAGGAACTTCCACCGGGCATGGCCTGCTTGCTCACGGTCGGCGCCGGTGCGGGCCAGGGCGAGGAGGGTACGCAGGCTTTCCCTGGCGATCCACACGGTCAGCAGTCTCTGCCCGATCGGTCCCTCGTTCAGCAGCGGGTTCCACATCTTCGCGAACTGCTCGTCGGTGAGGTTCTCGCGGTTGCGGAGCAGCCGTCGGCGGGCTGTCCATTCTGGGTCGGTGGCCCGTCCGCGCCGGCCCCGGACCCCGGCGGTGGTGCGACGCCGCACGGTGGAGAGCACCTTGTTCGCGCGTTGGACGACGTGGAAGTGGTCGACCACGCTCACAGCGCCCGGGAGTCCGGTGCGGATCGCGGCCCGGTAGGTGGCCGACATGTCGAAGGCCACGCACCGGATGCTCTTGCGCCAGGCCAGGGGCGGAGTGGACAGCCAGGACGTCGGCGGCACTGCGGCCCTCGATTTGGCCGAGCAGCCCACCGGTGCCGAGCGCGTCGACGAACCCCGTATGCCACCCATCCCGCGTGAGCTTCCACTTCCCTGTGTCGGGATCCTGCTCCCAGCGGGTGCCACCGCGCCGGGTCTCGTCGATGCCCAGCACCTCGACCTCGGGCAGCGGCGCCTCGACCACCATCAAAGCCGTGGTACGGAAGGCGCCCATCACCACCGGCCAGGACAGGCCCAGGTCACGGCCGGCCTGCACGACCGTGGAACCGGCGTCCCGCACCCGGCGTCCGGCCCAGGCCCGCAGCTGCGTCGTGATCCAGATCCGGCCGGTATCTTCGGAACCTGCTCGGTGAACGACTTGTGCGGACAGGTTACCTCCCCGCACCACCACCGGCGCTTGTGCCAGAAGAACTCCAGCCCGCTCTCGCCGTACGGAAGGTCGCGCGGCCGGGTGGTCACCGGCCCTCTCGCCCGGGAGGAAAAGACCCGCGCACCGGGCACGCCCTGGCCGTCTCGTCTGCCGTGGCCAGATGGACCCGGCGCCCACCGTCCTCCAACCGCTCGACCCGGACGACGGACACCCCGGCCAGGTCCAGCAACAACCTCGTATCGTTGACCACGCCCGTGGCTCCCCAGATGATCGTTCTGCGTCAAGAACAGAAATGATCACCCAGGACCACGGGCGCCCCGCATCCAGGGACGAACAAACAGCCCAACAGTCACGGACGTGACGACCGGTCAGGGCGAAAGGCGACCTGCACCACTTTAACGTCGAAGACCCGTCTTACGAGACGATCCACCAGTTGACCCGCCGATTCGGCCCCGCGTACGCCAACGCGCTGCGCTGCTGGCGCCCGAAGCCGGGCGACAAGTGGCATCTCGACGAGGTCTTCGTCACGATCCAGGGACGGCAGCGGTACCTGTGGCGGGCCCTGGACCAGGACGGCAACGTGCTCGACATCCTGCTGCAGAACCGCCGCGACGAGCCCGCGGCCAGGCGCTTCCTGCGGAAACTCATGAAGACGGCCATCGCCCAGCCGGCCACTGCTTTGGTGTGGCAGTCGATGACGGTCGCGCGCTACGGGAACCCGGCCCGGGTGTGAACGTAGGTGATGTCGCTGACCAGTTTGTGTCCGGGCGCGTCAGCGGTGAATTCACGGGCCAGCAGGCCGGGGGTGGCTGGCGCCGTATCATCGGCGATCGTGGTCGCCCGCCGGGGCCGCGGCTGGCATGGCACCGGGCCGAGCTCGCGCATCAGCGCACGGACCAGTTCCGCTTCGGCTGCACGTTCATTCGCTGGAGCGCGGCGTGGACACGCCGGTAGCCGTAGGTCTCATGCGAGTCGGAGAAGACCTGGAGGATGACTGCCCTCAGCTCCGCACGGCGCTTCGCGGTGGCCGACATCGGCCTCGATCTCCAGTGGTAGAAGCCCGGCGTGGTTACTCCCGCGCAGGTACGCATCTGCTGCACGGGAAAGCGCGGCCGGCGATCGCGGTGGACGGCAAGGCACTGTCCGGCTCCGCGCACCGGCAGCAGCGCCACCGGCACCTGCTGTCCGCCGTCACCCACGCCCCCGCCCTCACCCGATCAAGGGAACCCAGCCGACCGCGTCGGCCCAGGTCAAAGCCCTGCCGTGGGAACAGATGCCCGTAGCGCACACCGTCTCCGGCACCGGGCACGGGCAGCGGGAATCCCACTCGGCCAAGACCACGGCCACCGCGGCGAACCTGGACCCGATCGCCTTCCCGCAAGCACGGCACGGCCCTACGCATCCACCAGCGCCGACAAGAGAGCGGCAAGCGGCACACCCGGGAGACGATCTACGCCGTCACCAGCCTCGATACCCACCAGGCCAGCCCTGCCCAGCTGGGCGGATACGTGCGCGGGCACCGGGCAATCAAAAATTCCAGCCACCATGTCAGAGATGTGGTGTTCGCCAAGGACGCCTCCACCGTCCACACCGGCAGCGCGCCGCGGGCAATGGCCGCTCTGCGGAACCTGGCCCTCGGCAGACTGCGGCCGCTGGAAGCGGATAACATCGCCAAGACCACCCCAGCGATCCGGGACACACCCGAACACGCCATCTGGATCCGGGACACCACCGACAGCCCACCCCTGCCAGGAACGTGAAGCTGACGACGCCAGCACGGGGAATGCCGTTGGTCGAGCTCTACTGTACGGTGCCGCGATTGCCTATCGACGTCGCGAGATGTTCTCATCGGGTACATGTTTGAAGAAGCGCAGTATTTCGCGCCCGTCTCGCAGACGGTCGGCGGTGTTGTGGTGGAACTCGCGCAGAGCGACCCGGGCTTCGGCGATCCAGTGTACCGAGCGCGCCGCAACGACATCGCGGCCTTGACGCTCGGGCACGCAAGGGAGCAGCCGGTTCCGGTGGTCGAGTACACCGCCCTTGAGGATGCCCTTTGGGCCCATGTCAGTAAGGAACTCTCCCCTAAGCATCAGAAGTACGCTGTTGAAGAATTCCTGCAGGGGACGGAGCGGCTGGGGCTTCCTGCGCACAGGATTCCCCAGCTTCAGGAAGTCAGCGAGGCGCTGGAGCCTTTGACGGGCTTCCGATATCTGCCAGCCGCAGGACTGGTGCCGCTCCGCGAGTTCTACGAGGTTCTCGCCGATGGATACTTCCACTCCACGCAGTACATACGGCACATCAGCATGCCGTTCTATACACCCGAGCCGGATGTTATCCACGAGGTCATCGGTCATGCGAACATGCTCGCGTCCGACCGTTTCGCCCGACTATACCGGCTGGCTGGTGAGGCAGCCAGGAGGGTCCAGACCCAGTCCGCTCTGGAGTTTATATCCAAAATATTCTGGTTCACTCTGGAATTTGGCGTGATGAAAGAGAGCGGCGAATTGCGGGCATACGGTGCAGGGATCCTATCTTCCTGCGGTGAGATTGAAAAATTCAGGACGATGCACATTCGCCCCCTGGACCTTCGAGCTATGGGCACTTTCCAGTATGACATTACAAAATACCAGGAACTGCTATTCTGCGCAGATTCTGTCGAGCACCTGGAGAATGTGGTGGGCACCTTCTGGGCTGAGTGTGATGACGATTCGATCGCCCGGCTGGAAGCAGCGTGAAGCGCGAACGGCTTGCACCCTGGGAAATCGGCGAGGCTATGGCGGATCTGCCGGACTGGCGGCTCGAAGACGGCCAGCTTAGACAGTGAGCGTTTTCAGGGTGGCCACTGATCGAGTGATGCAAGGGGATGGCTGGCAGGGCAACGGACGAGGCTCCCAGGCAGTTGAGAGAGGTATCTGACATGCGATCTCGGTTGCCGGGGAGCCCCGTTGATTACGTATCCTGCCGCACTCGACCTCCCGCATGCCCTCGTGGAGACGGTCACGATGCTGATCGTCCTTCGTGAGGGTGACCGCCGGTGCAAGCTCCGTCCGTCCGCGCGTGCGGTTGTCGCGCTCGTGTACTTGCGCCAGCACACCACGCTGGCCCAGATCGCCGCTGGTTTCCGCATCAGCGTCGGGACCGCGCACGCCTATGTCCGCTCCGTGGTGGGCCTGCTGGCGCGCCGGGCTCCGGGGCTGACGCGGGCCCTGCGTGAAGTGAAGGCCCGGGCGGAATACGTGCTGGTGGACGGCACCCTCGCGGAGTGCGACCGGGTCGGTGACGGCCGCGGGGACTACTCGGGAAAGCACCGGCGTCACGGTGTGAACCTGCAGGTCGTCACCGATCCGGACGGCACCATCGTATGGATCTCGAAGGCGCTGCCCGGTCGCACCCACGACCTCACCGCCGCCCGCACCCACCGGATCATCGACACCTGCCGCAGACTCGGTATCCCGGTCCTGGCCGACCTCGGCTACCTCGGTGCCGGCGGCACCATCACCACCCCGATCCGACGTTCTCCCGGCAAAGAACTCAACCGCCGGCAGCTATCGCTGAACAGGGCTCATGCCCGCCTGCGCTACCCGGTCGAGCGCGGCATGGCCCGATTGAAGACCTGGCGGATCTTCCGCAAAGCCCGCTGCAGCCCCACCTGGCTCACCACCGCAGCCAAAGCCGTCCTCACCCTTGAGAGCTACTGCTGAAAATCCTCAGTGTCCTACATGGTCAGTTTGAGGAACCGCTTGTAGCAGCAGAGAGCGGATGCCAGGCCGAGAAAGGCCAGGTAGGTGCCTGGCTTCCACTCGTAGCGGTGGTTGAGACGGCGGTAGCCCGTCAGCCAGGACATGGTGCGCTCGATGCCCCACCTGCGACGGCCGAGCCGCTCGCTGGAGTCAATGCCCTTGCGGGCGATACGGACGCCAATGCGTTTGCCCCACAGCCATCGCCGCAGGTGGGGGATGTCGTACGCCTTGTCTGCATGAAGACGCACGGGTTTGGAGTCGGCCGCGTGGGATTCGTGTCCCACGTGGAAATGGGACAGCATCGGCTTCAGCGCGAGACTGTCGTGGGGGTTGGCCGCGGAGAGCCCGACCCGTAAGGGCAGTCCGTTCGCGTCGGACAGGACATGCATCTTGGAACCTGGCTTACCCCGGTCCACGGGGCTCGGACCTGCAAGGTCGCCCCGAGGCTGCTATATCAAGTCAAGCTGCTTGAGGGAGACCATCAGCAGCGATCTGCCGTGTGGGCTGATCTCCTCGTTCGAGGAGCTTGAAGAGCTGTCGGCAGATTGCGCGCTTGAGGCAGCGCTGGGCGTCCCTCGCGGTCTTCCCCTCGCTGATTCGGCGGGCAACGTAGGCACGGGTGATCGGATCGAGACGGATGCGGATCAAGGTGATCGTATGGAGGGCCCGGTTGAGCTGCCGGTCTCCGCTGCGGTTGAGCCTGTGCCGGTTGGTCAGCCCTGACGAAGCGGGGATTGGAGCGACGCCTGCGAAGGCCGCGAACGCTGCCTCGGACCGAAAGCGGCCGGAGTGCGACCAGCTGATCAGGATCTGAGCGGCACTGATGGGCCCGATGCCCTGCAGCACGAGGAGTTCGGGAGCGACGGTGCGAACGAGCGCTAACCTCAATACCAGTGACTTAGTGACCTAGCTTCGTCGGGCTTTGGTTGACGGGTTGATCGGGGCGGTGCGCCAGTGCGGGGCGATGGTCATGGCGTCTGCTGGGTCCCGGGTGGGCTGAGGCCAGGTGTAGTGCTCGTCGCGTTTGACGCCGAAGTTGGACATCTTGCGTTTGACCACGCGCGGGTTGGAGCGTCTGCGGCGGGTGGGTAACAGGCGCGCGGTGATCTCGCGGAGTTCGTCGGTGAGGGCGGCGGTCAGACGGTCAGGGGAAAAGGCCGCCTGCGCGGTGACCTGGCGTCGTGCGAGGCGGATGCTCCGGGTGAAGGAGAGCCTGTCGGGGTCGAGGCCGGCCTGCTCGGCGGCGTCGTGCATCAGGGTGCGGATGGCGTGGTGGACCAGCAGGTGTGCCCAGACCTCCTGCTCGACGCCTTCGGGTGAGCGGGAGCGCAGGACCTGGGCAGGTCCGCGTTGATGGGTCTTCAGCTCGTCCAGCGTGTTCTCGAACTCCCACCGCTGGTGGTAGAGGGCGGCCAGCTCGGTGGCCGGGGCGGCATCGGGATCGAGGACCGTGGTGATCAGCCGGTAAGGGGCGTCCTGCCCGGGATCGTCCAGGGTGTACTCGATCACCCGCACCATTTCCGGGTCGGCACGCTTGCGGTGGTCTCTGGCCGCGACGATCTCTGACAAGTACGAGCCGTCGGGCAGCTCTTCGCGGACCGGCAGCACCTGGTGGGAACGGATGCGCCACAGCAGGTCCGCACCGCCGGCCGAGGCCGCCCGCCACAGCTCCAGGCCGGTGAAGCCGCGGTCGGCCAGCAGCAGATCGTCCTCGCCCAGGTGACCGAACAGCTCGCGGGCCAGCACGAGTTCGGACGTGGTGCATGGGCCGAGAGCCGCCGTGGTGATGGCATGGGTGCCGCACTCGGCCAGCGCGACCACCCGCACCTGCGGATACGCACACCGCTGGGTGCGGTGGGTCTTCGGGCGCCCGAAGTGCGCCACGTTCTCCTGGCTGTCCGGAACGTCGAAGACTGTGCCGTCGATGGCCATCAGCCGCCACCGGCCGTAGAAGGCACCCGGTGTCGATTCCGTGGCCAACGGCCGGGCCACCGAGGCGAACAGGGCCTTCAGCGGTTCTGGACCGAGTTTCGCGCGCGCTCTCGAGATCGCCCCCGTGGTCGGTACCTGCCACGACCCCGACCAGCGCTTCGCCCAGGTCAGCCCATGCGTCAGCAGCCGAGCGACCTCTTCGTAGCCCTGGCCGGAGAACAAGCACATCGCCAGCACGAAGTAGACCACCACGCGCGGCGGCAGCAGCCGGTTACGCTGCCCGGACCTCCCGCACTGGGCCACCACCCGATCCACCAGCTCCGGCGGGAACGACCGCGTCAACAGCCCGACCGCGATGCGATCCGACAACCGCTCGTCCGTCTCCGGCTTCACCTGACCCGGCCGTGGCATCCCGGCACCTCCCCGCCACGCACCCTACCAGCCACCACCCTAAGTCACTGGTATTGAGGCTAGAGCCGTGGTCGGGACCTGACCTGCAACATCACGGCGTTGTGCAACACGCTTTAGAGACAAAGGCAACGACGCCCCTACGCGGCCCGGACGGCGCTCATCAGCCAACCCTTTTCTGACCGCGCCGCAACCACTTCTACAACCGCTGCCGGTGACCCGAGTTCCACTGTCCACCCTGGTACGGATCACCAGACACAGGGACGATCGAGGAGTCCTTCCAGTCCGGCAAGGACCTGACCGGGCTGGACGAACATCAGGTCAGATACGGGACGTCCTGGCACTGCCGGGTCCCTCTCGCCCGCCCATGCCTCCTCACCGTCGTCCGCGCGGACGAACTCCACCCGTCATCCCAGGGCCGGACGGGCCGATTGCCCGATTTTTATGTTTTGGGTATCGTCTACTCAGGGAGCCTGCGCTCGACGGGAGTGTGCTGGAAGTACCAGAAGAAGCATTCCGGCCCCCTTCCGGACAGGCAGTGATCTTGATGACGACCACCACGATCTCCCGCAGCCGGCAGCAGCGCCCCGCGCCGCACGCCGCCGCGGCCGGTGCGCGCGTGTTCAGCCTGCCACTGGAACACGGACCGCTCGCACCGGCCACCGCCCGCCGTGCCGCCCGCCCCATCCTGGCCTCCTGGGGACTAGATGAGAACCAGCTCTACGACGCCCTGCTGGTCATCTCCGAACTGGTCACCAACGCCGTCACCCACGCCCTGCCCCCCGTCGCCCTGCACCTGCACACCACCACCAACGGCCCAGGCCGCGTCCAAGTCCACGTCAGCGACGGCGGCCCCCACACCGCCTCCCCCACCACCAGCTGGGCCACCACCCGCCCCACAGACGAACACGGCCGCGGCACCACCATCATCACCACCCTCGCCCACCACACCGGCACCACCCCCAACACCAACAACGACAACGACACCAACACCGACACCGACGGTCTCATCGACCACTGGGCCGACCTCGGCGCCGCCTGACCCCACCAGGCATCCTGGAAGAACCCCGCCCCACACGCGGGAGCACCAGGAAGCCAGCCAGCCCTGGCCCACCCGAACATCTCCGGAGGCGGCCATGCGAGCGGACCAACTGCTCCAGACCCACACCCTGTGGCACGGAGACACCGTCCTGCTCCGAGAACGGAATCGTGGACGAAGCAGTTCGAGCCGCGGAATATCCAAAGCCAGGAAAGGTTATGACGTCATTCTGGTGCAGATCAGATCAGGGGATGTAAGGCGGGAAGCAAGCCAGCTGATCCTCCGAGAAGCCAGTACTCAACTTTGACAGAGATAAGCCAGGGATCAGGAATTTCCGAATCGGGGCTGCGGTGGCACTAGTGGCAGCTTCCTGTCGTGGCTCAGCGTTTCCACCTCCATCCCCGGACTGGGCAGTCTAGGAAGTTCATCATCCAGTGCCTGGAATGCCGGATTCCGGTCATCGTTCTCCTAGTGAATGGCGTCCACGACGGGCTTCAGAGGAGAGTTCATTCTATTCTCCGTTAGTCCACCTGTTTTCGGAGTGACCACTTGCGCGAATTTACAAACAGTCTGCCGCTGGTATACAGTTCAATCGGAGCTCACTAATGGACACGCCCTGGGATTTCGCTGACCTGCGCTTTCTAACCGCCCTTCGTATCACGGTGGGCGTTGGGTGGGTCCGCCATGGGTCCGCACAGTGAATGCCGCTGGACAGGAGCGCCTGCACGCCACCCGCCCCCATCACACTGTGCGCGGTGCGGCGATGCTGCTGGCAGCCAAATCATCCGGGGGATGGCACGGAGATCAGGCCACAGAGGTGCTGCCCTCGGCAGGATTGCTGCTGGACGGGGCACTGACGGGGGCATTCTCCGTGCAACGGCAGGGCTGGTTCAGGCGGACCGTTACCGTGCATCCGGGCGATATGAACCCTGCCTTGGCGCCGGATCAGGCCGTGCGGGATTTGGCTCGCCGGGTCCACGAGGCAACACTGGGTACGGTGTGGACTTGGCTGGAGCGCGCGGCTGTCTTCGCTCCAGACCTGGTCTGCCGCGAACTCGAGACGGCCGGAGTAGCGCACCGATGCACTCCCAGGGACTGGCGGGCCCGGCTCGTCAACGACTTCGGCATGGACATCGACGACACGCAAGCTCACCGCCACGCGCTTCAACGGGTGCTGGACGCTGTCGAGGGTCGAGGCAACCAATCGGACGTAGCCCTCACGCTTCTCCTGGATGCCCAGAACGTGCTCCCCCATGTAGTCCCCGCAGTCAGCCGTCGGAGAGCCAGGAGACAGCTGCTGGCACGCGTGCACGAGCTCCCCACGCCTGCGCGGGAAGTGGTGGACATGATGCAGTCCTGGCGTCATAGAAGAGAAATGGAAGGTGGTGACTGACCACAATTGCGGTGCCGTAGTAATGAACACCAGCTCCCGACGTCTGCAATGTCAGGCGGCCGAGGCAGCCACACGGCACAGCGGCTTTGGGAACTGCTCCCTGGCCAGCCAACGTCCATCGCGTGGGCCCGTCGCCGAGATGGGTGCGAGTTCCGTGATCGACGGCCGTTGTCCGCGGCCAGGTCCCGGCGGCCAGGCTCAGCCTCGGCATACGATGACGTCCAGCCGCCGCAAGGTTGAACCCTGGATATTCAGCGGGATTAGGTGATCCGACGTCCCGATAGCAGAAAGGCCCCGTTGACCTGCAATGCCGGCGAGTTAGGGCATTAGCCTCGATCTGCTCTGAAAATCCCCGCCTGATCAGCCGTTGGTGCGGGGTTCGAGAGATACGTCGTAGCCGAGCCGGGTGAGCTGGCCAACGAGTCTGCGGGTGTGCCCGGACTTGCGGATGCGGTTGATGAAGTGGTCGGCGCCGAGGTCCTGGTAGGGAGTGTCCCTGGTGAGGATGTGCCAGACGGCGACGCGGATCGAGTTCTCGAGGGCGACGAGCGCGCGTTTCTTGCCCCGGTGGCCGACCAGGCGCCGGAACTAGGCGGCGAGATAGGTGTTCTTCGAGCGGGCCGCTGCCGCGGCAGCGTTGCCCAGGACTCCCTTGAGCCAGGCGTCACCGTGGCGGGTGCGTCCGCTGGTGACCTTGCCGGCGGATTCGTGGTTGCCCAGGCAGACCCGGCCCAGGAAGCGAGGTGGCCGGCAGTGGGGAAGCGCCCCCTGCCGACCCCGATCTCCGCAACCACGACCTGGGCTGCGGTGCGACTGATTCCCGGGATGGTCACCAGCAGCTCCAGCTGGCGCCGGTAGGGCTCAAGACGGCGGTCTCGGCGGTGAGCCCTTTGACGGTGGCTGTGGCGGCGTCAATGCGATCCAGCATGGTGCGGGCCAGGAAAGCGTGGTGATCGGTGAAGAATCCGGTCAACGCCTAAACCAGTTGGGCTTCCTTGTCCTTCAGGGTTCCGACGGCGAGCCGGGCCAGAACCTGAGGGTCGCGCTCACCGCCGATCACACGTGTTCGCGCACCACGCGGCCAGCGGATGAAACCCGAACGGCTTCTTCCAGGTCGCCGTAGCGCCCTACTTCTTCGACGCCGCCGTGATGATCGTCGCGTCCATATCGATCACTACCCAGCCATGCAGCCGCTTCCCGGCGACCGTCAGCCAGGGGAAGCCGCCCGGCCGCAGATGCAGCAGCGACCACACGTGCCGGCGTACCCGCGCCCGCACCTTAGATGAACATCTCCGCGGCTGGCGCACCCCCGACAGCGCCAACCGCTGGCTCCTCGTGCGCTCCTCCCCCTCCACCGCCCGCAAACACGGCCTCAACCCCATGAACGTCCTCCGCGACCTCTTCGCCGGAAACGTCTGGCTGCCGCCCGCTCACGCGTAATCAAACACCTAAGTAGTCACCCTCTGACCAGCAAGAATGAGGATTGTCGAGGTCCTTGTTCCTGCCACCGTCGGAGGCACTTCCCAGGTGAAGAAGCGTATCGGGTTCTACCCGCGTGTCCGCTTCGAGGGTGGTGGCCGGGCGGTGGTTTCGCAGGCGGGAGGCGTCCTGCTGGAGACGGCAAGGAAGATTGGGTTGGGCCAGGCGATATCTGCGGCTCTGACGCCGTGGTGCAAGGCGCGGGCAGTGCACGATCCGGGGAAGGTCCCGCTGGATGAGGCCCTGGCGGTCGCGCTCGGCGGGGACTGTCTCGCGGACGTGGGGATGCTGCGGGCCGAATCTGCCGTGTTCGGTCGGGTGGCCTCAGATCCCACTGTCTCCCGCCTCATCGATGTCCTCGCCTCGGCCGGGCCGGAAGGCCCTGGCTGCGATCCGCACCTCACGGGCCCATGTCCGCGAACACGTCTGCAAGCTAGAGATCTTTAAGGGTGTGGGTTACGTGGGGTCGTGACGGCTGTCGTAGGCCGCGCTATGCCGGAGGGATGAGGTATCCCGATGGCGGAGGGCTGACGGCTGAGGAGCGGGTTCGGCGTGAGCGGGTCCGGTTGGCGGCCGCTGATCTGATCGAGGCGGGGGCCAGTGACCGGGAGGTGGCCCGGCGGTTCAGGGTGACCCGGATGTCAGCGAACCGCTGGCGTCGGGGGTTGGCTTCGGGTGGTCGGCAGGCACTGGTCTCCAAGGGCCCGGGCGGTGCCCGCTGCAAGCTTGATGCGCGCCAACTGCGTGCGCTGGAAGCGGTGTTGGACGCTGGGCCGGCCGCCGCCGGCTGGAGCGACCAGTGCTGGACTCTGGCGAGGATCGCCGAGGTCGTGCGCCGACGGTTCGGCGTGGAGTACACCCTGGCCGGGATGGACCTGCTGCTGCACCGCATCGGCTGGAGCGTGCAGGTCCCCTCCCGCAAGGCCACCGAGCGCGACGAGGCGAAGGTCGCCGCCTGGAAGGACGAGCAGTGGCCCGTCATAAAAAGACGGCGGCGGACCTGGGCGCCTGGCTCTGCTTCGAGGACGAAGCTGGCCAGGGGCTGAGGCCGCCCAAAGGCCGAACCTGGGGCCGACGAGGCCACACGCCCGTCGTGCGCGTCACCGCGGCGGGCACCAAGCGCATCTCCATGGCGGCACTGATCTGCACCAAGTCCGGCCACCGGGCCCGGCTGATCTACCGCATTCATCTCGACCGCGGCCCCGCCAAAGGCCGGCGCAAGGGCTTCACCGAGACCGACTACGCTCGCCTGCTCGACGCCGCACACCAGCAACTCGGCGGCCCGATCGTCCTGGTCTGGGACAATCTGAACACGCACGTCAGCCGCACCATGCGGGAGCTGATCGACGCCCGATTATGGCTGACCGTTTACCAACTCCCCGCGTACGCGCCCGAGTTCAACCCGGTCGAGGGCGTGTGGTCGCACCTGAAGCGGTCCCTGGCCAACCTCACCAAACACAGCCTCGACCAGCTCACCACGCTGGTGAAGAACCGGCTCAAACGGATGCAGTACCGCCCTGGCCTCATCGACGGCCTCATCGCCAAGACCGGCCTCGACTTCCAACCGCCGTAACCTCGGCGATTGAAGATCTCTAGTAGACTGTCGCGCCTTAATTTCTCTGTGTTGTTGGGTAGAGGTGGCGCAGTTTCACGCGTGCGTCGTCGGTGGTGAAGTGCCAGTCGACTTGGCGCTGGTTGCTGTTGGTGTACTGCTGCCAGGCGGCGAGTTCGGTGTTGAGCACGGCGAGGTCGTGGATGCGGCGGTCCAGGCACTGGCGGGTGAGTGCGGACAACTCGATCTCGGCGATGTTGAGCCAGGAACCGTGTTTGGGTGTGTGGTGGATCTCCAGGCGCTGGGCGAGCGCGAAGGCCCTCGCCGGGTCGAACGCCTCATAGAGCGAGGCTGTGGTGTGGGTGTTGAGGTTGTCCATGACCAGCACGACCGTGGCGGCGTCGGGGTAGTCCACGGTCAGCAGGTGCTCGACCTGGTGCGCCCAGTCGACCCTGGTCCGGCGGGACTGCGCGTCCACGCGCCGCCATCCGCGCAGCGGCTCGACCCAGCAGAAGATCGAGCAGGTCCCCGAGCGGACGTACTCGTTGTCCTCGCGCCGGTCACGGCCCGGCCGTGCGGGAAGCGGATCGCGGACGTGACCGAGCGGCTGGTACGGCTTCTCATCCATGCACACCACCGGGCGCGCCGGATCG
Source organism: Streptomyces sp. NBC_00289 (assembly GCF_041435115.1). Lineage (NCBI taxonomy): Bacteria > Bacillati > Actinomycetota > Actinomycetes > Kitasatosporales > Streptomycetaceae > Streptomyces > Streptomyces sp. NBC_00289. The sequence goes on from NZ_CP108046.1 coordinate 10,212,833, forward strand.
AAGGGTCGGCGGTAGACCGCCAGGACGTCCTCCATCGCCGCGGCGAAAGCCGCATTCGCAGCCGGCGGGATGGTCCAGCACTTCTTCACATGAGGACGCAATTCCGTTTTTTAACACCCGGCCGATCGTGGAGTGGTCCAGGTCCGGGATGTCCTCGACCAGCGCGACGTGCTTCTCCAGCAGGCGCAGCGACCACCTGGCGTGTCCCTTGGGCGGCGTCGAGCAGGCCAGTGCGATCAACCGCGCCTCGACCTCGCCGGTCACTGCGGAGGGTACCGGCGGGAGTGCGCGTGCCTTCCGGCCGACCGTGGCCCACACATCACCACCGGTCTCCGCGTACCGCTTCGAGATCAGGCGGACCGTATCGCACGAGACCCCGACCCGGTCCGCGATCACCACCCGCGGAGCGACCGCGCCGGCCGAGGTGTCCAACGCGAGCAGCACCCGCGCCCGCCTGATCATCGACGCGCTGCGGACCCCCGTCGTCGTCACGCGCTCCAAAGCCCGACGATCTTCGGCACACAACGCGACCGGATACTTCTTCTGCGAGGACACGGCACCCCTGCCCGGCCGAACGGAAGCGACAAGTGACGCTCGCTCGGCCAACTCCACCAACCAGGAAGACACTTAGTCGCGACAGCCTACTAGCCGGTCCGACTGCTGGTGAGGCTCGGTGGTGCCGTGGCCGCTCGGCCTGTGATGCGAGCAGTCGCGTTCCGGGGCTGCGCCCAGGGCCGCAGGGCGTACTTGTTCTCCGCCTGATCGGGCGGCCGGTCCGAGGCCCGACGCGCTGGAGACATCCCGGACTTCGCGGAGGGGCCGGGGTGCGCGGCGAGCAGGAAGTCACCGCCCTTCGCGTCCAGCGTGGCGCCGGACGCGTGGGCGGCTGCGCCGCCGGCCGGAGCGCGTCGGGTGAGGCTCCTGGAACGGCCGGACGACGTAGTGAGACCTTCAACCGCGAGATGCTGACGCGCTGGTAGGCGATCATGCGGGACGTGTGCCAGGCCTTCGGGGCCGAGCTGCGCGAGTTCAATGGCAAAGGCGACCACGTCCACCTGCTCGCGGTCCCCGTCCTACTTCCTGGGGTCCTGCAGCGGGGCACCGCTGAGCTGAGGCTGATCCTTTGGAGTGGGCACCCAATGGGTCTTGATGGTCCGGGGAGGGGTGTCCGGGTGGGACGCAAGTCTCCGTATCCGGAGGGGTTCAGGAAGGACGCGGTTGTGCTCTACCGCGCCGCGGCTGGCAAGCGGACGTACGCGGCGGTGGCCGCGGATCTCGGCATCACCGCGGAGTCGCTGCGGACGTGGGTGCGCAGGGACGAGGCCCAGGCCGTGCCCGGACACCGTGACGCGGGCGGGAGCGTGGCGGAGGAGCTGGCCCGGTTGCGGGCGGAGAACGCCCGGCTGCTCAAGGCCGAGAAGGAGTGGCATCTGGAGCGCGGGATCCTGCGCCGGGCAGCCGCCTATTTCGCTCGGGAGGTGAAGTGAGCCCCCACCGCTGGGACTTCATCTCCGACAACCGTGCCGGCTTCGGCGTCAAGCGGATCTGCCGCGTCCTTGGAGTATCCCGCGCCGGCTACTACCGGCACCTGGCGGCCGGGCAGGCCCGCGCCGAGCGCCAGGCCGAGGAGAAACGGACCGTGAGCGAGATCCGCGCTGTCCACGCCGGGCACCAAGGCGCCTACGGCGCCCCACGTGTCCATGCCGAGCTGCGTGCGAGGGGACGGAAGATCAACCGCAAGCGCGTGACCCGGCTGATGCGGATCAACCACATCGTCGGCCGACACCTGCGAAAGAAGAAGCGGACGACGATCGCGAACAGGACCGCGCCGCCCGCGCCGGACCTGGTGATGCGCGACGTGACCGCGGACACGCTGAATACCCGGTGGTGCGGCGACATCACTTACACAGCCGTTGGCGCGACATGGCTCTACCGCGCCACGGTGATCGACATCTGCTCGAGGAAGGTGGTGGACTGGTCGATCGCGGACCACCTGCGCACCTCGCTGGTCACCGACGCGATCGCCGGCCCCGCAAAGTCCTGGGTTGGCGGACGCCGGCCGAGGTCTTCGAAGAACAGCTACGCTCGCTGCAACAGCCCGGTGTTGCAACGACTGGTTGAACTCGCCCAATACAGTGCGGCCGCCTTCGCCGGGGTGTGCGGCCGGCACGGCATCCGGCGCAGCATCGGCCGGGTCGGCTCAAGCTATGACACCGCCCTCACCGAGTCGTTCTTCCAAGGCCTCAAGCGCGAGCTGCTCCACGGGAGGCACTGGCCCCGAAGGCGCAGACACGGCTCGAGCTGTTCCGCTGGCTGTCGTACTACCACCAGCGCCGACGGCACTCCGCCCTCGGCTACCTCACACCAGCCGAGTCCGAACAGCAACTGATCACATCACATACGCTGTCACTCGCCGTATGAAACCCGGTGTCCACTCCCGGGGAACCAACCTCAGTCCCGGCACGGTGGCGGCCTTGAGCCGGCGGATCTCGTCACGGCCGTGCGCGGTGGCCCGGGTACGGTCCAGCAGCGGAACCTCCTTCCACGGCAGGTTCTTCACCAGCGCGTGCAGGCTCGGATGGTTGCCCTTGAGTACGGCGATGTAGTGCGCTCCCTTCTCCTCGGCCAGGAACTTCGCGTGGTCGGTCTGGGGCAGCAGCGCGTCGAAGGTCACCACCGCGCCGGTCAGGTCCAGCGGGTTCAGCAGGGGCCGGAACGCGGTGATCTCGTTGCTCTTGGCGTGGACCTTACGCTGGGCCAGCACGATGCTGTCGTCACGCAGAGCGGAGATCAGGTGGACGCAGCGGCCGTTGGCGCGAATGGCTCCGCGCAGGGACTTGCCGTCCACCGCAACCTGCCCGCGCCGGACTGTCCGGTGGGTGTCTGTCCTGGCCGCGGCGCGGGAGGCGGCGGCACGACCGGTGAGCCAGCCGCCGATCGCCGCGTCGAACGCGTCGCCGTCGATGCGCTGCAGTACCCGGCGCACGGTGGCTTCGCTGGGCGCCCGGCAAGGTCGGTCCGGATCACGCAGCGCGGCCCCGCAGCACAACAGCAGCCGGTCACAGGCATCGGCAGCCCACTCCGCGATCGCGGTGAGGGACTTCGCTCCGGCCAGGACCGCGCAGGCGGCGACCGCCAGGACATACGGCAGCGGGTGACAACGGCCCGGGCGGCGGCGCGGGTCGGGCAAGCGAGACAGCCGGGCCAGAAGGGCGGGCAGTTCGTCGGGGGAGGCCGGATTGCAGCCCGCGAGTTGGCCCAGCCCGACGGGGATGAGCGATGCTGGCGCAGCAGGCACGATGATCACCGGAAGCCGTGCCTGCACGCGTATCGGCCGCCCGCCATCAACTGCCCACTTGGGGCATCAGGTCCATACCCCCGGCTCTGGCGCCAACCGCGAGAACGACGGAGCCCTGGAAGAGGTGCAGGGGTGACGCTGTCGATCCCGGGCGAGAACCTCCGGGGTGAGAACAGGCGGCGCAAGAAGATATTGGCCCCGCTGGAGTGGTTCGGTCGGGTCGGCTCGACCGCCAGGCGGGCACACTTCTTGACTGGGTTTCGTCAGTCCTGCGCGTCATCGTCTCGCAAGCGGCAGAGCAGGGTGAACTCATCACCGGTCGGTGCGATCCGCGGGGTCACGGCCTCACTCAGGAGGTTTCCCTCCACGACGACGTACTCCTCTGCTTCTCCGGGCTCGTACTCGGCGAAGAGAACCAGCGGGGTTTCGTCGGGAATGTCGGCCAGTGCCCGCCTCAGCCGGTCGACGGTCCATGCCTCTCCTTCAAACGAGGGGGATCCGCCTGAGTGCATATCTGTCCTCGTCGATATTGGGCTCGGCACGTGGGGCGAAACTGTATTCGATCAGCGCCACAGACGCGACAATGATCGCGGTCAGGCGTTTTGGTTCGCCTTACGGACGGGGTCGGACGAGCTTCAAGAAACTTTGCTGCTGCGTGCGGTCGGCTTGGCTGTCGCGGTGGAGGGGCGCAGGAGTGCTGCGGCTAGGGCGGTGGCGGTTGCTGGTCCCGGGCCGTGGTGGGGGTGGGCCTGGGCGAGTGGGGGCATCTGGGACTCGGCGCGTTCGCTGGGGGTTCGTTCGAGTACGGTCGTGCCGGTCTCGGCTTCCAGTACCGGGGTGTATCCGGCGGTGCGCAGTGCGATGAGTGTGTCCTTGGGGGTGCGGTGCTGATCAGTACGGTGGGGGCAATCTTGCGCAGGCCGAGTTTTGTGAGGGAGCGGGTGGCGGCGACCTCGGTGATGAGGTGTTCGTCGTCGCTTCGGATGCAGCAGGCCGAGCGGACCACGCGTAGGCGGCCGTGGGTGCGGGCGACGTCCTTGATGGTGTAGGTCAGTGGCTGGGGCAGTTCGGTGCCGCCTTCGCTGACCGCCCTCAGGCGTTCGAGCACGGTGGCGGCGTCCAGTCCGGTGTCGAAGGCTCGGCGTAGTGAGCCGGGGGTGATCCGCCAGACGATGGCGTGTCCTTCGGATTCGCGGTCGGCGACAGTGGTGAGGAGGTCGCTGAGGTCGGGGGCGGCGGCGCCGGTGACGGTGGCGGTCAGGTCGGCCTGGAAACGGGCGGTGGTGCGCGGGGCGGGCAGCATCGCATCGAGTGCTGCCCGCAAGTGGGTGGTGGCGTCGGCGAGTCGGGGGTGGTCGGCCAGGTCGGGGCCTGCGCCGGGAACGGCCGGGAAGTAGCGCTCGGCCCCGGCGCACAGCAGGGCGTGCAGGGCGTGGCCGGCGGTGGTGAGGGCGCCGTGGGCGGTGACGCCGAGGAGTTCGGCCTCGGCGAGGGTGGCCGTCGCGCGCGCACGGAGGTCGTCTGTGTCCAGGAATTCGGTGAGCGCGGGGCGGAACCAGGCCGCGCAAGTGAGCAGTTCGTCGAGTGAGCCGGGGGCCATGGCATGCCCGGTGGGGAGGGTGGTCAGTGCGTCGAGGATGCCTCGGCGCAGCACGGTGGCCATCGGGTCGGTGGGTGAGACCAGCGCGACGGGGCTCTGGTCGTCGTCGGCGGGCCAGTAGGTGAAGATCTCAGGTACCACGCCCCAGGTGGCCAGCAGCGGCACAAGGCGGCGGGCGGGAGTTGCGGTGATCCAGGTGTCGTAGCCGAGAGTGGGCAGTAGGCGTGCCGACGCCTGGGGAACCGGGGTGCGGCTGCGGCGTCGGCCACGCGGTGCGGGCAGGTTCATAGGTTCCTGGTGGGGCCGGAGCAGGTCGGCGTTGGCGGCCAGGTCGAGCCACAGACGGGCCTGTTCCTCGCTGATCGAGGCGTCCTTGGCGACCCGTTTGGTGTCGCGGACAGCGATGCCGCCCGCTTTGCGGATCGCGAGCGGCTGAGCGGCCACCGTGCGCAGGACGAGTTCGGCATGCCAGGCAGCAGAGGCAGCCGCTGCCTGGGCCTGGCCATCGGCGCTGGCGGGTATCGGCTCCGTCCGGGTGAGGACCGGCGGCGTGAGGTGCACAGCGGGAGTGGTGTCATCGCGCAGGGCGTGGGCGATCTCGTAAGGGAGTTCGGCGAGGTCCTGGCCTGCGGGCAGTACCATGCCGCGTCCGGCCAGCCAGTCGGTCCCCGGATCGCCGGAACCACCGGGGCGCAACGTGAACTTGCTGTTCGAGCCGGCGTAGTAGCCGTAGCGCGTCACGAAACAATGGGTGCGCAGCAGTGGCGGCCCGGGCACCAGTTCGTCGAGCAGGTCACGGGCCGCGGGCGGGGCCTGAGCGGCCAGCTTGCGCACGTTGCCCGCGTCCTGGAGGAATGCGACGATCTTCTGCTGGGAGGCGTCGCGTGTGGTGCCCCTGCCCAGTCCCAGCCGGTCGGTGATTGCATGCACCTCGGGGGCGTTGAAGGCGTCGGTAAGCAGCACATCGAGGGGGCGGCCGTAGTGCTGGAGGGCGGCCGAGCCGCGGTGCAGCAGTGCCGGGACGATGATCTTGTCCGTGTGCGGGGGCAGGACCAGCGCCTGCTCAGCCAGGCGTTCCAGTGCTTCCTCAACGGCGGCCCGCGCCGCCTTGCCGGGTGCGAGCTTGTCCAGGACCACGGCGCGTGAGATGGCACGACTCGCCGGTTCAAGTACGGGGTCCTGCCTGGGCGTCCAGGACTGGGCAGGCGGGATCTGCCGCGGGAGGGGCCCGTGCTCGGCATCAGCGAGCTGGGCGATGGCGGTCAGCAGCCGCAGATCACCGGCGTGCAGCGAGCCGAGAGCGCGGCTGACGGACGCATCGGACAGCAGGTGGTCGGCGAGCTGGTCCAAAGTGCGTGGGCCCTGCCCGTATCCGGCGGCCTGCGGCAGCGACCTCAGCTCCAGCAGCGCGGTCAGCTGCGCGAGGGTACGCCCGGCAAGCCAGTTCTTCAGGGCAGTTGTGCTCTTCACCCCACCGATCGTAGGGGACAGCCGGTCACCAGTATCCCAGTCCCTTGCCCGCCTTCTGCATCGGCGGCGATGCCGTCGGGTTGCGTCCAGAGAAGTGGTGTACGGGTTCGACCTGGTCCGGGGGTTTGCTCCGGCATCGGGATGGTGCCCGTATAGATGAACGGCCACCGGCTGATCTTCGAAGTGTCGCAGCCTCGAAGGAGATCAGCACGATGACCGCACCTGACAGTGTGCCCCTGCACGCCCTCGCCGAGGACAATCTCGCCGCGGCGAGCCCCGATCTGCTGCGCGCGATGGTCAAGACGTTCACTGACGCGCTCATGTCCGCCGAGGCCGATGCCCTCTGCAACGCCGAATACGGGCAGGTCAGCGACGAACGCGTCAACCACCGCAACGGATATCACCCGCGCGAGTGGGACACCCGCGCCGGCACCGTCGAACTCGCCATCCCCAAGCTCAGGTCCGGGAGCTACTTCCCGCACTGGCTGCTGGAGCGACGTCGGCGGGCTGAGCAAGCCCTGATCTCAGTGGTCGCCACCGCCTACCTGCTCGGTGTCCGTACGCGCCGGGTCGAGAAACTCGCCGAGCCCCTCGGCGTCACCCAACTGTCGAGTCCCAGGTCAGTACGATGGCCAAGCACCTGGACGAACAGGTCGCCGCATTCCGCAACCGACCCCTGGACCAAGGCCCTTACGCATTCGTCTGGGTCGACGCCCTGACCCAGAAGGTCCGCGAGGGCGGCCGCATCATCAACGCCACGCGCTGATCGCGGTCGGCGTGAACGCCGACGGCCACCGCGAGATCCTCGGCATCGACGTCGCCTCCAGCGAGGACGGCGCCGGCTGGCTCGCCTCCTGCGCTCATTGATCGCCCGCGGCTTGTCCGGCGTCCAGCTCGTCATCTCCGACGCACACACCGGACTGGTGGCCGCCATCGGTGCGGTTCTGCCCGTCTCATCGTGGCAACGCTGCCGAACTCACTACGCCCGAAACTTGCTGAGCCAGGTTCCGAAATCGGCCCAACCCTGGGCCGCGACGCTCCTGCGGACGGTCTTCGAACAGCCCGACACCGACGCGGTGAAAGCCCAGATACGGTACGTCCTGGACGCGCTGGAGGCCAAGCTTCCCAAGGCTGCCGCCCACGGGTCCAGTCCCGCATCTCGTCCTTGACCTGCCTAATCAGCGCCGAATCGGCAGTGTTCCCTGCCAGCACCACACCCTGACCGGGATCCCGTCCCGCGTGACGGCCATCCCGATCTGCGGCAGATCGTCGCGCGAGTCCTTCGACTTGCCCCACGTCCGGAACCCGGCCGGTCACGCCGTCGCCGTCGTGTTCGGGGAGCGGGCGGCCCGCCGCGTCCCGGGTGATGGGGGTGTCGGCGTCCTCGACTTCGAAGTAGGTGGAGGTGGTGTCGAAGAATAGCAGGCTGACTTCGAGGTTCAGCAGGTTCGCGGCGGAGTCGAAGACCTGCTGCTCGAGCCGTTCTCGTATCTCGTGCAGCCAGTCCATCGTCCGGTGTCGAGCTGAGCGTGCGCCGTCTGTACTGCGAGAACAGCGCCTGCGCAAAGGTGACGTTCGCCGAGCAGGCACCGGGTTTGACCGTGCGTTATCAACGCCGCACGCCGCTGCTGCAGCAGGTGGTCGAGGCAGCGGGGGCGCTGCTGGCGGGCCGGGGTGGCGCCCGGATGCTGCAGGTCCTGAACGTCACGCTCTCGCGGTGTACCGTCTTGTCGGAGCTGATGCGGATGCCGCTGCCGCCCCTGATCACTCCGCGGGTTCTGGGCGTGGACGACTTCGCCCTCTACGGCGACACCTACGGAACCCTGCTGGTCGATGCCATCACCCGTCTGCCCCTCACGCTCTGGGAGGGCCGGGATGCCGAACAGCTCAGCCGCTGGCTGCGTGAGCATCCCAGCGTCGAGATCGTCTGCTGTGACGGTTCGCTGACCTACCGGCAGGGCATCGCCGCCGGCGTCCCCGGGGCCGTGCAGGTCAGCGATCGCTTCCACCTGTGGCAGGGGCTGTCCCGTCGCGTTCAGGACATCGCTGTCGCCCACCGGGGCTGCCTGCCCGCAGCCCTCCCGCCGTCCGAAGAGGCCGCTTTGGCGCCGGCCGAGACTCTGCTGCGCAATTTGCTGCGAAGAGTGGCGTGTTGACGAGGTGATCGTGCCCGTGGCCGCTTTCCTGCCGTGCGGCTGCGGGGGAGATGATGCGGATGTCGTTGCAGCCGAAGGGGTTACCGGAGGTCCCGGAGCAGACCGCGGCGGTGGCCCGGGCGGCTTTCCCCAAGGGGAGCCTGCCGATTCGGGTACGGGACCGCCTGGCGGAGGTCTTCGCCGACGAGCCGTTCACCGGCGCCTTCGGGGTCCGTGGCGCCCCGGGGATGGCACCGGCGGTGCTGTCTCTGATCACGGTTCTGCAGTTCGCCGAGAACCTGACCGACCGGCAGGCCACCGTGATGGCTGTCCGGGCGATCGACTGGAAGTACGCGATCGGGGCGGAGCTGACTGATACCGGCTTCGATCCCAGCGTGCTGGCCCGCTTCCGCGCCCGGTTGGCCGGGCATGGCCTGGAGCGGGTGGTCTTCGACCGGCTGGTCGACCACTGCCGTGAGGCCGGGCTGGTCGGTGCCGGCAGCAGACAGCGTACCGACGCCACCCACGTCATCTCCGCGGTGCGGAACCTGAACCGGCTGGAGCTGGCTGGAGAGAGCGTACGCGCGGCGCTGGAGGCCCTCGCGGTGGCCGCCCCTGCCTGGCTGGCCGACCAGATCGACGTCGCCGAGTTCGCTCACCGCTACGGACCGAGGGTCAACGGCTGGACCTTGCCGTCGTCCAAGACCAAGCAGGACCGGCTGGCGCAGGTGTTCGCGCAGGACGGCTATGCGATCGTGCGGGCCGCCTACGATACTGCCGCCCCGATGTGGATCCGCGAGGTCGAGGCCGTCCAGATCTTGCGGCAGGTGCTGGTGCAGACCTACTGCCTGCGCACCGATACCCGGGGGCGGGAGGTGATCGTGAAGCGGGACGCCGACGACGAGGGCGTCCCGCCCGGCAGACGCCGTCTGGCTTCCCCGTACGACACCGACGCACGCTGGGCGGTGAAAGGTGAGGATCTGTTCTGGTGCGGATACAAGATCCACCTGACTGAGAGCTGCGATACTCAAGCCGGAGCCGGAGCCGGAGCCGGAGCCGGAGCCGGAGCCGGAGCCGGACGGCGCGCCGGCCCACGGCCGAATCTGATCACCGACGTGCACACCATCGACGCCACCGTGCCGGATGTGAAGGCCACGACCGGTATCCAGCAGCGGCTCGCCGAACGCGACCTCGCCCCGGGCGAGCACTACCTCGACTCCGGCTATCCCTCGGCCGACCTGGTCACCGCCGCCGCGAAGAACGGCATCGCCATGGTCACCCCGCTGCTGGCCGACCGTTCCCCGCAGGCCAGGGCCGCCGAGGGGTTCGCCAAGAGTGCCTTCCACATCGACTGGAGGACCCGGACCGTCGGCTGCCCCGAAGGACACGCCAGCACCGGCTGGCATTCCGTCACCCAGCACGGACGCGACGCCATCGTCATCGAGTTCGCCAAGTCCGACTGCGGCAGCTGCCTGGTCAAGGACCGGTGCACCAGCGCCGCCCGCGGCAACCGCATGCTCACCCTGCGGCCCAAGGAGATCCACGAGACCACCGCCAAGGCCCGCACCGAGCAGAACACCCCGGCCTGGCGGACCAAGTACGCCCTGCGCGCCGGCATCGAGGGCACCGTCAACCAGGCCCTGGACGTCACCGGCCTGCGCCGGGCCCGCTACCGCGGGCTGCCCAAGGTCCGCCTCCAACATGCCTTCTCCGCAGCCGCGGTCAACGTGGTGCGGCTGGACGCCTACTGGAGCGACCAGCCCCTCCGCCGGGTCCGCACCAGCCGCCTCGAACGCCTCGCCTACCGGCTCACCGCGTAGACCTCACCAATTGCGCAGCAGAGTCGGCCGAGGCAACCACCACCGAGGACACCGCGGCGGACACACGAGCAGGGCAACATGCCAAGAGGCTGTTCCAGGCCGTGCACACCCTGACCGGATCCGGCCGGCTACAGCGCCGTGGCGGCCTGGTCCGCCGGACCGTGGGCAAGTATGCCCGCGCCCGCACCTGGCAGGAGATCGTGCGCCGCCCACCCCGCAAGCCCTCCGCCCTGGATCCCTACCGCGACTACCTGCAGCAACGCTGGGACGAGGGCGAACACAATGCGATGGTCCTCCATCAGGAACTCCGCACCAAGGGCTACCTCGGGCACCACCAGCGCGTGAAGGTGGCCATCGCGCCCCTGCGACGCGGGCTGCCGCTGGACCAGCCCCGCGAGCGCCCGCCGTCCCCACGCGAGACCGCCCGCTGGATCGCCACCCACCCGGACCGCCGCGGCCTCCACGTCACCCACCGCCTGCACCGGCTCCTCGAGCACTGTCCGGAACTCAAGCACGCCCACGACCTGTTCCGCCGGTTCGCCGCCATGCTCGCCAACCGCGACGCCGCACCCCTGCCGTCCTGGCTCGACGAGCTCTCCCACAGCGGACTGCCGCCACTTTCCGGTATCGCCGGAGCCCTGCGCGAAGACCAGCACGCCGTCGCCCAGGGGATCTCCACCACCTACGACTCTGGCGTCAACGAAGGCCGCATCACCGACGTCAAACTCCAGAAACGCCTGATGGCAGGACGCGCCGGCGTTCCGCTCCTGCGCCACCGCGTCGTCCTGATCGCCCACCCAGGGCTCTTGCAAAGTCGAATTTCTCTGACGTCTGTGCTGGTCCGCGGGGGATGCCGAGGAGGTCGAGTGGTGCGGTGAAGGGTTCGTAGGACAGGTCACGGACGGCTTCGGTCATGTTGGTGGCCTCGGTGGCGCGGAGCCGATTGAGGGCGGTGTTGCGCAGGGTGGCCATGTTCTCCGGGCCGTGGCCGGTGCGGATCTGCGAGCGGTCCTCGTCCCAGAGGCTGTCCCGCACGTAGTGGATCTTGTTCTCGATGTGCCAGTGACCGCGCAGGGCCAGGGCGATGTCCTGGGGATTCGCCTGGCGTGAGGACAGGTCGGCCTTCTCCCAGGGAAGGTGGTGACACCGGGCGTACAGGGTGGGCTGGTTGAGCTTGACGGTGAGCAGGTAATGGGCCTTCTTGTCCTGGACCAGGAACCGGGCGGTCTCACGCTGCGTGTGCAGTGCATCCGCGCTCACCCACGCGCCCTCGATGTCCAGCGGGCCGGGCAACTCGCGCAGCCAGGGGACTTCGTTGGACTTGTCGGGGACCCGTAACTGGGCGATGACCTGGTCGTCCTGGTCGATGACGGCCAGGAGGTGAGCCGCGGTCCGTGTCCGGGTGCGCGAGCCCCGGGCGCTCTTGCCGTCCGCCGCCAACCGCACGGGACGGTCACGCTCTGCACCTGCGGGTCGCAGCAGCACGGCCAGGCCGTCGGGGTGCAGCCGCTCGACGACCCGGCGGACGGTATCCATCGACGCGGCCGGCCGCACCCCCAAAACGCCACGGACCGGGAAACCCAGCCGGCCCAGGGTGTCCTGAGGCGCCCGCCGCAGCCAGTGCCCGATCGCCGTGTGCGAACGCGCCCCGGCCGCCACCGCGCAGGCCGCCGCTCTCACCAGCGCGACCAGCGGATACCGCGTCCCCGACGATCACGCGGATCGACAGCCTCCACCGCATCACCCGTCGGGAGGACGGCACGCGACAGGACGAACGCAGGCATGGCAGACTCACGAATCACCGAAGCTCCGTTGTTTGCAGGCGAGTTGGTTGCTCACCCACATCAACGGAGCTTCGGCATGTCTGGTCACACCTCACCTGACCAGCCCACTCACAAGATCACGGCAACTTTGCAAGAGCTCTGATCGCCCACCTCCGCCGCCGTTACGCGGACCGGCCGACCATGACACCCAGATGATCTCCGCCTACGGAAATCTTGCCATAGCCATGAATGATCAACCTCCAGCCAACCCGCCAGGCCAGCACGCCCCAACCTCAATCGCGCACCCCTCCGTTATGGGATGGGTGACATCCAGGCCGCTTGATGGGGGACGACGGCGAGCGTGGTGCAACGGGAATGTATTGGTGAGGTAAAGATTCCTGAAAAGACTCTTGATGGTCACGGTTCACCATCGCCTGACAGTTACTGGGCTGGCTCATCGGGGGAATGGCGAAGTTGTGCGGCGGGTAACACCCTGGCCAATGAGGAAGCAGGGCGACTGGACTTCCTCACCTGATGTCTTCGTTGCATGCAGCGGGCGCATCCTGATCGTCTCATGAATGCGCTGATTGATCTGGAACTTCCCGTACCCTCCCCCGACTTTCCGCCAGATCCCATGACCTGCAGAGGTAGCGTCGCAAGTGCCGATTTCAAGATTGCGGTGCGACCCAGCAGAGCGTGAGCAGGTTTCGGATGCTGTGAAACTCGAGATGCGCTAATATCGTTTACATGGCCCAGAAGGTGATCACGACATTTGTGGACGACTTGACCGGCGAACAGTCGCAGGACATCTCCACTCACAGCATCCTTATTGATGGAGCGGGGGTCGAAATCGATCTTACGGACGAAAACTACGAAAAACTCCTCGAGCTGCTGAATCCTTATCTTCACGCTGACGGTACCCGCAGGATCCGTGGCGGGACTAAGTCGAAGGGGCAGCCCAGGATGCCCGCAGACAGGAAGGCCGACTCTTCCGCGATCCGAGCTTGGGCTCGGGAAAACGGCCATGAGGTCAGCGATCGAGGCCGTGTGTCCGCCTCGGTGCGTGAGGCGTACGAGAAGGCCAAGTAGGCTGAAGCAACGAGATCCCGCAGCTTGAGGGATCTTGACCAAAGCAGTATCGACCAGCCAAACCGCCGCTTCGCAGGAGGGGGCGGTTTTGTCGAGCCTGTTCACGTGTACTGAACCGCCCCGGGTTTGTTGTAGGCGGCGGGCTGTCCCGAGTTGGGTAGTGGGGTGCGGAGCGCTCTTGGAGTACCTCGAAATCTTCCACAACCGCCAGCGCAAACACTCCGCGCTGGGCATGCTCACCCCCATGGAGTACGCACTGCTGCCACCCGGCCGGATCCTCTTCCTGGGGGCCTCGTTGAATCTCGTGGAGGCACCCATTTTCTCCAGGTGCCACCTTGACCGTTCAGGCGCGAGGAAGGTGTGCCGGGCGCCTCACCCGTCGATCGCCTTTCAGGTGAACGTGGGAACCGTCCGGTGTCGTCCTCGCCTCGCGCAGCCAGTGCGGCGGAAGGACAGGCACGTCGTCAGCCGACGGCGCCACCTCGTCTGTGATCCCGCGTTCCTGGCCGTGGCCTGGGAGCGGGTCGCGGGGAACAAGGGCGCACGCTCGGCGGGAGTGGACGGCATGACCGTCACCTTCGTCCGGGAACGGATGGGCGAGGCTCAGTTCCTCGCCGGTCTGCGGGAGCAGTTGACGTCCCGCAGTTTCCGCCCAGTGCCGGTCAGGGAGCGGATGACCCCAAGCCGGGGTCGCGCGAGCGGCGCCGACTGGGCATCCCGACCGTGGCCGACCGGGTGGTCCAGGCGGCCTTGAAGCTGGTGCTGGAGCCGATTTTCGAGGTGGCCCACAGCGCTCAACGAGGCAGCCGGCCTTCTGAAGGCCGATTCCGCCGGCGTGGACGCACTGTTGCATGCCACGGACCGGCTCGCGGACGATCCGGCCCCCGAAGGCTCTCGCGCGTGGGGAAGCGGCCACCGGCGTCTGCACAGCGGCCCGTGGAGGATCCTGTACCGCATCGACGTCCAGAACAGCACGCTGCACATTGAGCATGTAGGACACACCGGCTGAGCGGGGCTACCCGGCGACTCGAGCGACTGGTCGGGCCGTGATGATGGATCAGCCGACCGGCTGGGCGCGGGCCGCATGCCAAGCATCCCAGATGTCGGTGCGGAGTGGGCCTCGATCAGGCACACCATGCCCTGGTCCTTGGCCCACTGCCGTACCTGTGGCACCGGCGGGTTCGCCGCGGCTGGTGCGGGATCTGGTCGGCGGCGGGCGATGACGACGGGGCGGGAGGGCGGCTGGGGCAGCTGGCCGGGAGAGGTGGCGGCAAAGCGGCGGCGTTCGAGGATCCGGCGGCGCTTGTGGTGCATGCGCTCCAGCCAGGGCATGTCAGCGTCGAGGTAGTGGTGCGCCTCGACGTGGGATTCCTTAGCCTCGCGCTTTCACGAGGTGGGCTGTGTCGGCGTCGGCTGAACCTGGGTTCTGGATCACTTTCAGTGCTGGGGCCACGGAGGGTCACCGAAACCGCGATCATGAACGGTCGTGGGTGATGTTCTCCTCCAGAACCTGTGGTTCCACCAGGTCCAAGGTGTCGTGATCGAAAACGTTGTGCCTGACGGCGAGTTGGTGGCCGTGCGGGCCCGGGCGGTTGCGGAGCGGGTCGTATGTCCAGCGTGCGGGACGCTGTCGTCTCGGGTGCACAGCCGGTACGTACGGCGGCTCGCCGACAGCTCGGTCAGAGGGCGTCCGGTGCTGATCGAGTTACAGGTGCGGCGGTTCCGCTGCGGCCAACGTTTGTGCAGACAGGCGACGTTCGCCGAGCAGGTCGACGGACTGACCGTCCGGCACGGCCGACGCAGCGCCGGGCTGCAGACAGTGCTGGAGCGTGTGGCGGTGATGCTGGCCGGCCGTGCCGGTGCCCGCCTCTCCCAGACTCTGGCCGCCGGGGTGAGCAGGTCGACACTGCTGCGGTTGATCCGTCGCCTGCCGGAGCCCGAGACCTCGACACCGCGGGTGCTCGGGGTGGACGACTTCGCGCTGCGCAAGGGCCACAAGTACGGCACGATCCTGATCGACATCGAAACCCGTCAGCCCATCGACCTGCTGCCGGACCGGACGACGTCGACGGTCGCCAAGTGGCTCGCCGACCATCCCGGCATCGAGGTGATCTGTCGGGACCGCTCCACCGCCTATGCCGAGGCCGGACGGCTCGGCGCCCCGAACGCCATCCACGTCGCGGACCGATGGCACATCTGGTCGAACCTTACTGAGGCCGTCGAGAAGACAGTCGTTCAACACCGCGCTCTGCTACGTGAGCCGCACGACGCCGCCACGGCCCAGGCCGTCGCGGACACGGAGAACACGAACCTCGATCCGCCCTCTCCCAGAGGGCCGCGGACAACCGGCCGACTCTCCGACCGCATCCGGGAACAGCACGCGGCTATCCACGCTCTCCTCGAGCAGGGCATCGGACTGCGCGCGATCGCCCGCCAACAGGGGCTGGCCCGCAATACCGTCCGCCGCTTCGCCAACGCGGCAAGCGCGGACGAACTCCTGGTTGGCCGGTGGACCGGCCGAGCCAGCATTCTCGACCCCTACAAGCCTTACCTGCACCAGCGGTGGGCGGAGGGCTGCACCGTCGCCCGCCGCCTGTTCGAGGAAGTACGCGAACGTGGCTACCCCGGCGGCGAGAACGTGGTGAAGGTCTACGTGGCCAAACTCCGCGAGAACTTTCCGCACGACCCGCCCCACAAGACGCCGTCCGTGCGGAATGTGACCAGCTGGCTCACCCGCCATCCCGACCGCCTCACCGAGGACCAGACCCAGCAGCTCAAAGCGATCCTGGCTCGCTGCCCCGCGCTCGACCGCACCGCCCACCACGTCCGCACGTTTGCCGAGCTCATGAACAACCGTCAGGGCCGGGACCTGAACAAGTGGATCACGAGCGTCCGGGCCGAGGACCTGCCAGCCCTTCATACCTTCGTCACCGGTCTCGGCCAGGATCTCGATGCCGTCGTCGCCGGCCTCAGCCTTCGCTACAGCTCCGGCGCGGTCGAGGGTCAGAACAACAAGATCAAGATGTTGAAGCGGCAGATGTTCGGCCGAGCCAACTTCGACCTGCTCCGCAAACGGGTCCTCCTCACCGCGCGATGCCGTTCATGATCGCGGTTTCGGTGACCCTCCGTGGCCCTAGCACTGAAAGTGATCCAGAACCAGGATTCGGGCGACGGCGAGAGGCTGTCCAAGCGTTGATCAGAAACACGGAAAGTGCCCTTGACCTGCAACGATAGGACTTGCTGAGGGTCCTGTTGGCTGCAAGGAAAAGAGCACTTTCCAGGTGAGAGAGCCTATCTCGTCGTACCCACATGTCCGTGTCCGGGGAGACGGTCGGCAGGTGGTCTCGCAGGCCGGTGCGGTCCTGCTGCTGGAGACGGTCCGCAAGACGGGCCTTGACCAGGCGATATCCGCAGCTCTGGCGCCGTGGCGCAAACCGCGGGCCGTCCACGATCCCGGCAAGATCCTCCTGGACGTTGCCCTGGCGGTCGCACTGGGCGGGGACTGCCTCGCGGACGTCGCGATGCTGCGGTGTGAGCGGGCCATCTTCGGCCCGGTCGCCTCCGATCCGACCGTCTCCCGCCTGATCGACACCCTCGCCGCGTCCGGCGAGAAAGCCCTGCAGGCCATCCGGTCCGCACGCTCCGAAGTCCGCCATCGTGCCTGGTCGTTGGCCGGCGAGAACGCCCCGGACGCCGACGGTCAGGTCACCGTCGACCTCGACGGCGTCCTCGTGATCGCCCACTCCGACAAGCAGGACGCGGCGCCAACGTGGAAGAAGACCTACGGCCATCACCCGCTGACGGCCTTCGTCGACCAGGGACCGGGCGGAACCGGAGAGCCGGTCGCCACCCTCCTCAGACCGGGAAACGCGGGCTCCAACACCGCTGCCGACCACATCACCACCGCCCAACTCGCCCTGGCCCAACTGCCCAAGCGATACCGACGAGGACGGCAGACGCTGATCCGCACGGACTCCGCCGGCGGCACCCACGACTTCGTGTCCTGGCTCGCGAAGCGGGGCCGATGGCTGTCCTACTCGGTCGGCATGACGGTCAGCGAAGCCATCCACGAACACGTGCTGAAGGTCCCCGCCTCGGCCTGGACCCCGGCCATCGAGACCGACGGTGAGGCGCGGGACGGGGCCTGGGTCGCCGAGCTCACCGGTAAGCTCCTGGACGGCTGGCCCAAGGGCATGCGGCTCATCGTCCGCAAGGAACGGCCTCATCCTGGCGCCCAGTTGAGGATCACGGACGCGGACGGCATGCGGATCACATGCTTCGCGACCAACACCACCGGCCGGCCGATCGCCGAGCTCGAGCTGCGCCGGAAAGCGGCAGGTCCACCGGGACCGCCAGCACGTAGCGCAGCCGGCCGGCGTGCAGCCAGGCCCGCAGTCCCGGGTCGCGTCCGTAGCCGGAATCGGCGGTCGCGCGAACGGCAGCCCCGCCGCCAGCGCGCGTTCCAGCATGCCGAGCCACAACCGCGGCTTGGTGGCAGGCTTGCGCGATGGCCTGGTGTCGGCGTCGCCAGGCGGACCAGTGCAGGACATGGCTGATGTCGTGGCGGAGCGGGGGCAGGGCGGTTCGCGGTCGCCCGTCCCCAGGGCAGCGTGCGCAGCCGCTCGTGCAGCGTGGGCTGGTTCTTCTTCACGGTGAACGCGTAGTGTGCCTTCTTCGTCTCGACGAGGAAGGCAGCGTGGTCACGCTGCGTGTGTAAGGCATCAGCGGTCACCACGATCCCGGCCAGCCCGAAGGGGGCCAGCAGGGCGGCGAAGCAGGTGATTTCATTCGTCCTGTCCGGTACGCGTAGCTGGGTGGCTGGGTGATGGTCTGGCCGTCGCTGGTCATGGCAGCGAGCAGATGCGCGGCCGGGGTCTGGCCATGGCGGGACCCGCGGGCGCTCTTGCCGTCCGCGGCCACCGACTCCACCCCGGCCGGGACCTCCCCGGTCAAGTCAGCCAGACCACCTGGACAGACGGTGGAAACGATCCTCCGGAGTGTCGACCTGCTCGGCGCGATCCACACGTTCAGCGAGGTCAGCAGGCGTGCGCCGAGCCGGGCCAGTGTCCGCTGCGGCGCACTGCGGGCCCACTGCCCGATCGCCGTGTACGACCGCGCGCCCGCCACCACGGCGGACGCAGCGATCAGCAGCACCGCCACGAACGGGTGACGTACGCCCCGGCGATGCCGCGGGTCTGGGAGTCTGACCAGCCGCTCCGCCAACGACAGCCCGAACACCCTTCCAACGAAGGCGACTTGACGAGACAGACGGTGGCAGACTGACGGCACATGAGGCTCCGGTTTTTGAACGGTGACTGGCAGGCCATCCGCCCACAACGGGAGCCTCGATCTGTTCGTAGCGACCCCCGCCGACATCGTCACCACCCTGTGACCAGCACCTTCACCCACCCGGCAGGACTTTGGAACAGCCCTGGGTGGTCTGCTGAGACCTGGTTGGGTTGATGCGTTGTCGCCGGTTGTGGCGGCGGTGTTGGTGGCTGGGGTGGTGGGGCAGGCGCCGGTGGCGTCGGCGGCTGATCCGACGGGATGAAATGCTTATTTCCAGGTGAAACATCGAGAACGACTTCTTACAGTTTTGGAGTAGCAATTACTCAACGCAATGGGTTGCTCCTTCAACTTACCGTGCCGTAGATTCTGATCCAGGTGGTGTTTAACGGTCTATTCTCTAACTTGTGAGGCTTTTGCTGTGCCCCGTACCGTGCTTGTGACAGGAGGGAGCCGTGGTATTGGTCTCGCCGTGGCCGAGGCATTTCAAGAAAAGGGGTACAGAGTCGCAGTCACTCGTCGCGACTCGGCTGCGCCGGACGGTTTCTTCAACGTTGCCTGCGATGTCACAGATCCGAGAGGGGTCGATCGCGCCTTCACTGCTGTGGAGGAGGAGATCGGGCCGGTGGAGATTCTTGTGGCGAATGCCGGGATCACCGAGGACTCGCTGTTGATGCGTATGGGGGACGAGCAGTTCAGTCGGGTGTTGGATACGAATCTGTACGGTGCCTGGCGGTGTGCGCGCCGCGCTGTTCGGCCCATGGTTCGGGCGCGTTGGGGCCGCGTGATATTCATGTCTTCGGTGTCCGCATATTCCGGGGGAGCGGGGCAGACCAACTACGCGGCCAGTAAATCGGGGCTGGTCGGCATTGCCCGGTCGATGGTGCGGGAACTCGGGCCTCGGAATATCACGACAAACGTCGTGGCGCCGGGATGGATCGACACCGAGATGACAGCCGCGCTGCCGAGCGCCCACCGAGCAAAGGTCCTTGAGGAGATCCCGCTCGGGCGGCCCGGGAGTGTCCGCGACGTCGCCAGTGCCGTGACCTGGCTGGCCGCAGAGGAGAGCGGTTACATCACGGGAGCTGTTCTGCCCGTGGACGGTGGACTGGGCATGGGGCACTGAGGATGGCACAGGAAACGCAGCAGGGGACCCACTCGAACATTCTCCGGCTCCCAGCCACCGATATGTCGCAAGGGGCGACGACACGCTTGGTCGTCGGCATGACAGGCGCCACCGGTGTTGCGATCGGTGTCAGGCTTCTGGAAGTCGCGAGGAAGCATCCGGGGCTTGAGACCCACCTGGTGATGACAAAGTGGGCGCGGGCCACACTTGCCATGGAGACCTGCTATTCGGTGCGCGAAGTCGCCGATATGGCAGACTTCTCATATTCTTCGGCGGATCAGGCGGCTCCCATCGCCAGCGGATCGTTTCCGGTGCAGGGCATGGTGGTAGTGCCGTGCAGCATGAAGACGCTCGCTGCTGTTCGCGCCGGATACGGCGGTGACCTGATTGCCCGTGCCGCAGACGTGACTTTGAAGGAGCGGCGCCGACTGGTATTGGTGGCGCGCGAGACTCCGCTGTCGGATATTCATCTTGAGAACATGTTGGCGCTTTCCAGGATGGGTGCGACAATCCTGCCGCCAATGCCAGCTTTCTACAATAGGCCGACAAGTATTTCTGACATGGTCGACCATATCGTGATGAGAGTGTTGGATCAGTTCGGCATCGAGTCCGAAATTGCCCCTCGGTGGAGCGGTGCCCCCCGCGAAGCGGACGGAGTGCGGTGACAGCGCCCCGTCCAGATGTCGTAGCGATCGCTGCGATGACTGTTCATGGAAGGTCCTGGGATGACTCGCCCGAATGACTTGCGGGAATACGTGGATGCACTCGCCGAATGTGGCGATGTGATCTGCGTCGACCGCCTGGTGGATCCGTGTCTCGAAATGGGTGCGATCATTCGCAGGAGCTATGAGACACGCTCGCCGGCTCCGCTGTTCACCCGTCTCACCGGCGTTGCTGCCGGGCATCGCGTACTCGGTGCTCCGGCCGCGCTCAGCTCCGATCCCCGGCGACCACTCGCCCGCGTCGCACTGTCCCTTGGACTGCCTGCGGAGGTGACCGGTCGTCAGATCGTCGAACACATAGCTGAGGCGCGGCGGCGACCAACAGTGCCCCCTGTTGAGGTGGCGACCGGTCCCTGCAAGGAGAACATCCGCGTCGGGCCGCGGGCCTCGCTGGAGGGATTCCCCGCTCCTCTGCTGCACCTCGGCGACGGCGGCAGGTACATCAACACTTGGGGAACCATCGTCGCGTGTACGCCCGACGGCACGTTCACGAACTGGTCCATCGCGCGGATCATGATGATCGACGAGAAGCGCCTGACCGGCCTGGTCGCCCCTGGCCAGCACCTGCACAAGGTTTGGCGTCAATGGGCCGAACTAGGCAGACCCATGCCTTATGCCTTGGTCCAGGGAGGGGACCCGGCGCTTCCCTTCGTCGCCGGCATGCCCCTGCCGGACGGAGTGGAGGAAGCTGGCTTCCTCGGTGCTCTGACGGGCAAGCCGGTGGAGGTCGTGCGCTGCGAGACGGTCGACCTGATGGTGCCCGCGAACGCCGAGATTGTGATTGAAGGGTATCTGTCGACCTCCCCGGACGCCGACGAAGGGCCGATGGGGGAGTTCACCGGCTATATCCCCCAACACGGCAGTAAACAGCCCTCGTACACCGTCGAGGCTGTCACTCACCGCCATGACCCGATCTGGCCTCACGTTGTGGAGGGTCAGCCGGTGGACGAGTTTCATACCGCCTCTGGGATCTCGTTGGCCGCAGAGATTCTCTCGCACCTGCGTGCGGCGGGACTGCCAGTGAGCACCGTCTGGGCGCCCTTCGAGAGCGCCACCCACTGGACGGCCATCACCGTGTCAGGAACCTGGCGGGAGCAGTTGCCTGGTCTGACATCGGGCGAACTGGTGGAACGAATTAAAGATGCCCTTGCCACCTGCCGCGCTTACGTGCTGTTGACCCGGACCTTCGTCCTCGACGACGACATCGATCCGAGCAACATCAGCGAGCTGATATGGGCCCTGGCCACTCGCTGGCACCCCACCGAGGGTCATCACGTCCGGACCGGGCCCATCGTCCCATTGCTAGCATGCTATTCGCCAGCCGAGCAGGCGTCCGCCAGCGGCCCGAAGGGCGTCTATGACTGCCTCCTGCCAGAACCCGGCCAAGGACGACTGGTCAGAAGTTCCTTCCAGCACGGGTACCCGGCCGACCTTCAGCAGGAGGTGGTCAGGACATGGACCCCCTGACCACAGAAGCCGGGGACGCCGCCACCCAACCACGAACAGCCGATGCACCCGGGATGACGACCCCGCTGCCTCCCGCGCACCCGGAACAACGGCAATCGGCATGGGTGGACGACCTACTGCTGGCCGGGCCATCCCGCCAGCCCTGCCTGCAACTCGATCGAGTCGTGGACCGGGCCGACCTGCGCCGCATCGTTCAGGAATGCCAGCGCCGGCTGGAGAAGGCCGGGCTAACCTCTGGCGGAACAGTCGCGCTGCGACTCCCGCCGTCGCTGTGCTATGTCGGCCACCTGCTCGCCTCATGGAGGATCGGTGCACAGGTCACCGTTCTCGACCACAGGCTGACCGAGCATGAGGCCGCCGAGGCGGTGAAGCGGATCGATCCTCAGGTCGTCGTCTCCCCCAAGACCGAGGTCACGACCATGTTGCGGGGCTACGTCGAGGTCACGGCCCGCTATGCGCTGAGGGCTGGGACCCCGGCACGCACTGCTCACGCGCTGCTCCAACTGAGCTCAGGATCGACCGGAAACCCGAAGATCATCGGACGTGGCGTGCACGATCTGCTCAGGGAGATCGACCGGTACCGGCAGACGGACGGCATGCCCGGTCGGGGTGAGCGGGTAGTACAGCTAAGTTCTATCGCCCATTCCTTCGGACTGGTGGGCGGGCTCCTGCACAGCTTGCACGCGGGAGTGCTGATGACACTGCCCAAACAGTTCAGCGCCGCCTCAATATTGGACGCGGTGACTTCTCGAACTGAGTCGGCCACCCTGCTCGGGGTGCCCTTCCACTACGGCCTGCTCACCACGCGCACCCCAAAGGCCGGGGCTCCACAGCTGGCCCGGGCAGTTAGCGGCGGTGAGAAGATCCGCCCAGAGGTCGCGGAGCAGTTCACCGAGCAATACGGCATTCCGCTGGGCGAATGCTACGGAATGACCGAGACCGGCTTCATCGCGTTGGACTTCTTCGGCCGACACCGGCCGGCCCTCGGCCCTGTCGCCCCCGGTGTCGCTGTGCGGGTGGAAAAGGGGGAGTTGCTGGTCCGCGCTCCGGAGAACCCCTATCTCAGCACGACGGACGCCAGCCGCTGGACGGACGGCTGGCTGCGTACTCGGGACGCCGCCGCCCTCGACGCCGACACAGAGGTGTTGACCGTCACAGGACGACTGGACTCGCAGGTCTCCGTAGGCGGTTTGAAGGTCGACCTGACCGAGGTGGAACAGGTCCTGGCCGCCCTTCCGGGAGTCCACGAGGCCGTCGTCGTCTTCGCCGGACACATCGTGGCGTATCTGACGGTGGCGCCCGGCACCGGCGCCGCGCACCTCCGCAGTGAGATGCGGTCTCGCCTAGCCGCTTTCAAACGCCCACGGCGCCTGCATCTGCTGTCCAGTCTCCCGCGTACCTCGACCGGGAAGCTGGTTCGCGATCTTGCGGTGCTCAGGGCCGCCGCCGCGGACAACCCTTCCTCGCCGTAGCCGTTCGCCCACCCCGCCCCGGTCCTCAGTCCTCCGCCCTGCTCCCGCCCCTGATCGGCCGGGCGGGGGCTGCGCCACGAGCTCACCAGCCCTCAGCGGCCCGGGAACCCACGCCCATCGCCCGCCTGTCGAACAGTCCTGACGAACCATCCCATAGGAGATCACCCATCATGAGCGTGCTGACGAGTAAGTTCCTTCTCGATGCCCTGCAGTCCCTCAACTACGACGTCGACGGTGTCAGCGACGAGACTCCGCTGGGCCCCGACGGTCTGGACCTGGAGTCTCTCACTCTCGCCGAAGTCCTGATGCTCATCGAGGAGCAGTTCGGCGTCCACGTGGACGAGGACGAGACCGAGCGGCTGGCGGGTTTGACCGTGGGGGAGTTCGTGAGCGCCCTGACGGCCCGTTCCGTGCCCGAGCCGACGTCGGCATGATGTCCCGTCACCAAAGTTTCGAGGAAACACCTGCGCCGGTACGGGAGCAGCGGCGCCGGACAGCAACGCCCCAGATGCCGGTCGCGGTCACGGGCATGGCTGTACTGTCGGGCTTCGGACGCGGCACAGCCCCGCTTCTTCGGGGCGTCTCGATAGGCGCCCCCGCCTTCCGGTCGGTGCGCCGCTTCGCCGTCGGCTCCGGTAGTCGCACCGACCTCGGAGCGGTCCACCACGACGCCCGTAGCCTGCCCGAGGAGTTGACCTCCTCCGTCACCGAGGCCTGCGCGATGGCAGGTCTGACGAAGGCGGAGCGGGCGGCGACACCGCTGTTCCTGGCAATCCAGGCAGACCGTGAGGTAGCCCGTCAGTCGGCCGTCGACTTCCGGGTGCACGGCGCCCGTGCCTCGGCCGTCGAGGTGGCTGCCAGATGCGGGCTGTACCCGAGGCGCGTCTACACCAACGCCTGCACGGCTGCCAGTACCGCACTGGCCGAGGCCGCTTCGATGATCGCGTCCGGTAGTACCGAGTGTGCCGTCGTTGCGAGCGGCTACCTTGTGGATGCCGAACGGTTCGCGCTTTTCTCGGCCGGCGGCGCCCTGAGCGACGATCAGCATGTCCGACCGTTCAGCAGCGGCCGACGGGGCCTGCTGCTCGGCGACGCCGTCGGCGCGGTGGTCCTGGAGAAGGCGGGACGGGCCGGCGGACGGGCACAGGCAGCCCTGATGAGCTGGGCACTGTCCGGTGACGCTCACCACGTCTGCCGGCCGCACCCCGCCGGCGCGGGCCTGGCTCGCGCGATCACCAGCGCGCTCGACCGTGCCGGTCTCGATCCCCAGGCCATCGACTACGTCAACGCGCACGGCACCGGCACGACCCACAACGACGCAGCCGAAAGCGCCGCCCTGCACCGGGCACTGGGCAGCCATTCGGCGCACGTCGCCGTCAGTTCCAGCAAATCCGTGCACGGACACGCATTGGAGGCCTCGGGCATGCTCGAACTCATCACGACGGTGCTTGCGTTGCAGTCCGGGCAGCTTCCAGTCAACGCCGGATACCTGGGAGCGGACGAGCAGTGCGGGCTCAATCTGGTGCTGAGCCAGTCTCAGGCAGCATCGGACATCCGCTACGCGCTGAGTCTCAACGCGGCCTTTGGGGGCGCCAATACCGCACTGGTGGTGGGACGCGCATGACGGACAGAGAGTTTTGTGTGGATGCGGCCGACCAGGCCGCTGCCGCAGCGGGTCTGACCGTTGTAGCCCGCGGGCAAGCGCCGGTGCCCGACGAGCCCCTCCCTGGTCTGCGTGGCTTCACAGGGTCCAGTTTCAGCGCGGTGGCGGCAGCTGCCGCCACCGCATGCCTGACCGGACGGGCGCCCGACGAGCCGTCAGGCGGGACCCGTACCGCGGTCCTCCTGGTCAGCGTGCTCGGTGATGTCTCTACCGCACAGGCGGTCGCCTCGGCGGTGGATCGGGGTGAGCGTATCTCGCCTCAGTTGTTCTTCATGTCCGTCCCGAATTCCGTGATCGGGCATATCTCCGCCCGATGGGGCCTGACCGGGCCGGTGATCTGCACCAGCCCGATCGGCCAACCGCTCGCTGAAGGAATGCAGCTGGCCGCCCAGCTGGTGAAGGACGGCGAATCGGACCACTCACTGTTGATCTTGATTGACCCGGTCAATGGCACCGGCGAGCCGTACGAGGCGGCCGCCTTCCTACTGACCGCACCGAACTCCGGCACTTCCACCGACGACATCACAGACAAGACGACATCACCATGAATGGCACGACCCGCGGAACACTGGCCCGCGACCCTCTCCTGGGGGCAGGCAACGTCATTGAACGCCTTTTGGCTCACGGAGTTCCTCCGGAGGATCCCGCACTCACCTTCGACACCTCCGCCGACAGCCACTCCGAGGGGACACATGAACTGTCTCTCGGCGAGCTGGACCGCCTGGTCGCCGTACGGGCCGCCTGGCTGCACGGGCACGGCATACGACCCAGGGACGTCATCGTCGTGTGCTCCCGGCGCGCTGTCGACTACGTTCTGACTTACTTCGCCGCCAACCGCATCGGTGCCATTCCCGCCTTCGTCAATTACCTCCTCGACGAGGAGACCCGCACGGCCTACGTGCGCGGTCTCGGGCCGTCACTCGTCTTGGTCGAGCGGGACCAGCTGGCCTCCTGGGCTCAGCACGACATCGGGACCCCGTCGCTGCGCGCTCTGGAGGAATGTGCGGACGGCGACCCCACCCGCACTATCGCACCGTACTGCCACCACGCGGACGATCCCGTCGCCATCACACACTCCTCCGGAACAACCGGCATGCCGAAGGCTGTGATCTCCACCCACAGCAGCCTGTTCGCCGGCCTGCGCCACTGGCTGACGCTGCCTCGGGCGCAGGGCAGTGAGCGGATGCTCAGCGCACTGCCGATGCACAACTCGATGATTGCGGCCGTGCTCTCCGCGCTGTGCAACCGTTCGGCGTTCCTTCAGTTGTCAACGCAGGACGGCACGTCAGTGCTGGAGGCGATCGAGGCGTGGCAGCCGCACGGTGTCTACGGCTTCCCAAAAACCTGGGTGGACCTGCTCAGCCTGAACCCGTCCCCCTCCCGGCTGCGTTCGGTACGCGCCTGGTGGAACACCGGCGACAGCGCCCACGAACCCCACATCCGCGCCCTAGTAGCCTTCGGGCAGCGCCAGCAAGCCACCGCCCACGGGCGCCACACTGTTGAGGGATCGCTGTTCATCGACGGATTCGGCTCATCCGAGATGGGGCATTCACAATTCTCCATCACCCATCACCAGGACACCGACCACTACAACCGGTGCATCGGACGCCCGCACGCATTCACCGAGGTCCGCGTTCTCGACCCCGAGGGGAACCCACTTCCGGACGGCAGCGTAGGCCAACTCGCGATCTGTTCGCCCACCTTGTCCCCCGGTTACTGGAACGACTCCGCCAAGACCTATCAGGCCCGGAGTGACGGGTTCTTCCTCACCGGCGATCTCGGCTACCGCGACAGCGGCGGCTACTACTACCACGTCGACCGTGTGGCTGATGCGCTCGACCGGGCGGACGGCACTCGTATCTATACGACCGTCATCGAGGAACAGATCCTCGCCGCCTGCCCTGCAGTACTGGACTGCAGCGCAGTCGTCTCGCACGCCGACGGTGAGTACCACACCGAGATCCTGCTGAGACTGCAGCCCTCCGCCTACAGCGACATCGAGCTGGACTACGAGACCCACATCCTGGGTGTACTCGATCCTTCGGCAGCCCGCACGGTGCGCCAAGTGAGCGTCGTCCCCCCGGACAAGATCCCCGTCGGAACGACCGGGAAGGTCCGCAAATTCACCCTCCGCGCCTGAGGCATCACTGGCCCACGCCTCCCTGCGCGCCAAGTCCGTCACCCGCCCGTCCCCTGCCCCCTGACATGCCCAGAGAATGAAAATGACAGACACTCACCCCGCTTCCCCCGTCGGCGACGACATTCCCTACCTGCAGTTTTGGTGGCTTCACGATGCCCGTTGGTACCAAGGGGTCCTCAAGCGGTACGGCCCCGATGCCGCCAACGAGATCAACGAAGAGGCCGCACGCTTCATGGCCCGCCGCGTGGGCCGATGGTGCGCCCGGCGCTACGGAATCCGGCTCGACGATCGCCCGCTGGAAGAGTTCCTGCCCCGCTTCGCCCTGATTCAGCAGATCATGTTCCCCGACGACCGCCATATGCGCATCCAGCACACTTTGCTGAGCGACAGCGAATGGGAAACGGCCATCACGGACATCTTCCCCAAGCGGATGCTGCGCGCAGCCGGAACCACCGACGGCTACCGGTGCCCGTGCATGGCCATGCGCTCGGGATGGTTCGAGGCAGTGGGGGTCAGCGGGCAGGACGAGCGTCTGGAGTGCGAGCTGGAAGGCGGGCAGGCGTGCCGGTTCCGCATGAAGGTGACCCGCCCCGGCGTGAACGACGACGGCACTGACGGCGCGGCAGGTGCCGACCGATGAGCATGGGAGTCCAGCCGCGGCTGGCCGCTTCGGACACGCTTGGCGAAGTTGCCTCTGTCCTGGGCGACGCGGCAGACGGTATCTCCGGTAGCCCCGCAAGGGTCGACTTGTGGTGCGATCCTGTGTGCCCCTGGGCTTGGACGACCGCGCAGTGGCTGCTGGAGGTACGGCGATACCGGCCACTCGCCCTCAGATTTCGGGTGATGAGCCTTGTCCTCCTCAACGAGGGGCGTACTGACGTGGACGCCCGCTACCGCCTTCTCGCCCGGCACGGATGGGGGCCGGCCCGCCTATGTATCGCCGCTGAACAGGACTTCGGGCCGCAGTCGCTGGCCCGCCTCTATCCGGCGCTGGCACGGCGGTTCCACGACAAACCTGTACGCCGCGGGCCCTCCGCACTGCGCGATGCCCTGACAGAGGCACAGCTGCCCCCGCACCTGGTGCAGACCGCCACCTCGACCGTCCACGACGAAGCCCTGCGTGTCAGCCACGAGCAGGCGGTGGCCGCCTTCGGCGCCCAGGCGGGAACCCCGTTGCTCAGTCTGCACCAGGAAGGCCGAACCGCAACCACATTCTTCGGACCGGTGCTCGACACAGTGCCGCTCGGAGCCGACGCGGTCCGACTATGGGACGGATTGTTCGCTTTGATGCTGACCAGCGGTTTCAGAGAACTCAAGCGCCATCGTGGCGCGGAGCCTGCCCGCAACTGACCGCATGAGCCGCACCGCGACGGTGGTCCTTCGAGCGTTGTACAGCCGATCCCCAGTCGGTCCCCAGCCGTACCTGATGACTGCCTTGCCGCGCTCCGTCCCATCCATCCCTCATGAGAGTCAGGGAAGTGCTGAGCCTTCCTCCCCTAGAGATCCTCACCGCGCAACAACAACCGTGCTGGCCTGATCCCGCACAGGTGGAGGACGTCAGAGCCACCCTCCGCAGCCTGGCGCCCTTGATAACCGTCGCAGAACTCAACACGCTGAGATCCCGACTGGAGCTGGTTGAGAGCGGTCGGTCCCTGGTGCTGCAGGGCGGCGACTGCGCCGAGCTGTTCCAGGAGGCCGGAGTCGAGACTGTCAACCGCAAACTGGATCTGCTCCGTCGTCTGTCGGATGCCTGCCGTTCGGGCACAGGGATGCCCGTGGTGACGATCGGTCGGTTGGCCGGCCAGTACGCCAAGCCACGGTCGCAGGCGGAGGAGCGACTTCCGGACGGTCGCAGCGTCCCCAGCTATCGGGGAGACGCTGTCAATGGCGCTGCTGCCGACCCGGCCGCCCGGCAGCACGATCCCCGACGTCTGCTGATCGCCTACGCCAGGGCGAGACATGTCCTGAAGCACGTCGGCGCCACCTGGCGGGAATGGCCGCCTGAGGAGCACGTTTTCGTCTCCCACGAATTGCTACTCAAAGACTACGAGCTTCCCTTGGTGCGCGGATGGGACGAGACCCATTATGCCAGCTCGGGCCACTTCGGCTGGATCGGGGATCGGACCCGGGCTCTGGATGAATGGCATGTTTCCTTCGCGGAGAACATCTGCAATCCCGTCGGCGTCAAGATCGGTCCCACGGCTGCCCCTGCAGACGTGGCCCGACTGGTGGCACGGCTCAACCCCCTTGCAGAACCCGGGAGACTTACCCTGATCGTCCGCATGGGCGCTGCTGCCGTCGAATACGCCCTTTCTCCCATCGTCGCCGCCGTGGCGCGGCAAGGGATTCCGGTCACCTGGCTGTGCGACCCCATGCACGGCAACACCGTCACCACAACCCGAGGCCAAAAGACCCGGTTAATGCCCGCGATGATGCAGGAGGTGACTTCGTTCGTCGCTGTCCTGCGCGGGGCCGGCCAATGGGCCGGGGGGCTGCACATCGAGGTCACTCCCGATCACGTCGTCGAATGCGCGTGGCACCCAGACGACCTCAGCTCACCGCAGGCGGCCCGCTACACCAGCGCCTGCGACCCCCGCTTGAATACCGATCAGGCCGACGCCCTCGTACGGCACTTCCTCGCCGTGACGTAGCCGCGTCCCGCGCGCCTCCCTTAATGAGCTGTCACAGCGCCTCGCATCGCTCCCCCCCGGGTCTCGAAAGGACAAAAAATGAGTCATCGTCAAGACAATGTGTGCATTGTCGGGATGGGACCACGAGGCTTGGGTGTCCTGCTGCGCCTGCACGCGAACCTTTGCATCCATCCACCCGACTCGCCTGTCGCGGTCCATGTGGTGGACCCCTACCCCCCAGGTTCCGGTCGGATCTGGCGGTCCGACCAGCCCGACTGCCTCCTCATGAACACCGTGGCCTCCCAGATCACGGTGTTTCCGGATGAGACCGTCGTCATGCAAGGCCCCCTCGTGACCGGCCCGAGCCTGTGGGAATGGGCTCAGGAGGTGGCCTCCGCGCCCGAAGACTTCGGTGTCGACAGCGCCTGCAGCCAGGAGGCACATAGACTCACCGGCGATACCTACCCCAGCCGCCGGTTCTACGGCACATATCTGGGCTGGGTTTTCCGCAAGACGGTCGCCGCGGCGTCGCCGTACATGCACGTCGTCGTGCATCGCTCTAGAGCGGTCCGGCTCGACGACTCTGCTGTACCCGGGACCACCGGTGAGCGCTTCCGCGACACCCCCCGGCAACGGGTGCCGTTGGAGAACGGAACTGTCCTGAATGACCTGAGCACAGTCGTACTGACACAGGGGCACCTGCCCGTAAGACCTGACTTCCGCGAACGCGAACGGGAACGCTTCGCCCGACGGCATGGCTTGATCTACGTTCCACCTGGTAGTCCCGCCGATGCCGACCTCTCAATGATCGCCCCGGGCCAGCCGGTGGCGCTGGTCGGACTCGGGCTGTGCTTCTTCGATTACCTGGCGCTGCTAACCGACGGACGGGGCGGGGAGTTTGTCCGACGTAACGGTCGACTGGTCTACCATCCGTCCGGGCGTGAACCGGTGATGGTGGCCGGGTCCCGGCGCGGGATCCCGTATCACGCCCGCGCCGTCAACGAGAAAGGGCCGCACGGTCGGCACGAGCCACTAGTCCTGACAGCCACGTTCGCCGAGTGGTTGCGCAGCGCGCGTACCGGTGCGGCGGGGCTGAACTTCAGACGCGAGATCTGGCCATTGATCGCCAAGGAAGTCGAAACCGTCTACTACGCGCGGATCGTCGAACAGCAAGCGTCCGCGGAAACCATGGTCCTCTTCCGGCGCCGCTACCTGACTGAGCCATGGGGCAGCAAGGGCGAGGCTGCCCTGCGCAGGGAATTCGGTATTCCGCAGGGGCGAACCTGGGACTGGCGGACTCTCGCTGCCCCCTACCGCGACCGGACCTTCACGGGTCCCGCCGACTTCCGGCACTGGCTGCTGGAACACCTGACGCAGGACATCGCACTGGCATCATTGGGTAACGTCAGCGGGCCGACCAAGGCGGCCCTGGATGTCCTGCGGGACCTGCGGAACGAGGTCCGCCTCACCGTCGACCACGCGGGTCTGGCCGCATGTTCACATCGTGAGGACCTTGACCGCTGGTTCACACCGCTGAACGCCTTCTTGTCCATAGGACCGCCCATCCAGCGTATCGAAGAGGTGGAAGCACTTGTCCGGGCGGGACTTCTAGAAGTGGTCGGACCAGATGCACAGGTGGACTGCTCGGACCAGCAGGGCACGTTCACACTCCGGTCGCCGTCCGTGCCAGGCTCGCTCCATACCGCCACGGCACTGATCGAAGCCCGCTTGCCGGCACCGGACCTGCGGCGCACCGCAGATCCGCTGCTGACCCACCTGCTGAACACGGGCCAGTGCGCCTCCTACGAGATCCGCGACCCCGAAGGCAGCGCCTACGACACGGGTGGCCTGCAGGTGTCGGCCAGGTCCTATCGGGTCGTACTGCCCAACGGCGGCGAGCATCCTCGCCGGCTCGCCTTCGGCGTTCCCACCGAGGGCATCCACTGGGGCACCGCCGCTGGCGCCCGACCTGGTGTGAACTCGGTGACCTTGGCCGACGCCGACGCAGTCGCCCGCGCCGTCCTCGACCGCATCAAGCAGGATCGAGCGGCGCTTGCCCGCCCTGAAGAGGGCTACGCCCCGAGGAGCAGTCTCATGCCGCAGTCACCTCAACTCGCCACCCCTACCATCAGCGAGGCCACCACATCGTGAATGCTCAGACGCAGGCACCTGATGCCTGCTCCTGCCCGCACGGGCAACAGGTCACAAACCTGCACGACACTGGACTGCTGACGCCCGTCCGGGTCGGGGCGCCCATCGAGGACGTGGTCTCGGACCGCGCGTGGCTGCAGGCCATGCTGGAGACCGAAGCCGCCCTCGCCCGTGCTCAGGCGCGGCTCGGTACGGTGCCGGCTTTCGCAGCCGAGGCAATCTCCGCGACCGTCCGAGCCCACACGTTCGATCTTCGCGGCCTTGCCCGCAGAGCCCGAGCTGCCGCGAATCCGGTGGTTCCGCTTGTCGAGGAGCTGGCGGCGGCCGTCCGGGACCGGGATCCAGACGCAGCACGCTTCGTCCACCTGGGCTCCACCAGCCAGGACATCCTGGACACCGCCGCCATGCTCGTGGCGGTGCGCGGCATCACACTGATCGTCCAGCACCTGGACCAGGCGGCCGAAGCGCTGGCAGCGCTCGCTTCCCGCCATCGGGAAGACGCCATGGCGGGACGGACTCTGACCCAGCACGCCACCCCGACCACCTTCGGTCTGAAGGCCGCAGGGTGGCTCATGGGGCTCCTCGATGCCCGGGACCGACTGGAGGAACTGCTCGGCACCCGTCTTCCAGTGCAGCTCGGGGGCGCGGCGGGCACCATGGCCGCGTACCTGCAAGCCCACGATGTCCCCCCGCCCCAGGCCAGTACGTACACCACGGAACTGACCCGGGCCTTCGCAACCGAACTCGGCCTCGCCGAGCCGGTCCTGCCCTGGCACACCCGGCGCAGCCCGATGGCGGACCTGGCCCATGGATTGAACGTCACCGTAGGAGCCCTCGGCAAGATCGCGCTTGACGTCCTCAGCCTGGCCCGCACCGAAGTAGCCGAGATCGCCGAGCCTGCCGGACACGGAAACGGTGCCTCCTCGGCGATGCCGCAAAAACAGAACCCCGCGCTGGCCACCCTCATCAGAACAGCCGCCCTGCAAGTCCCGCCGCTCACTTTGACGCTGGTGCAGAGCATGGCCTCGGAAGACGAACGCCCCGCCGGCGCGTGGCACGCCGAGTGGATGCCGCTGCGCGAGAGCCTGCGCCTGGTCGGCGGCGCCGCCAGCACCGCAGCCGACCTCTGCAGCGGCATGATGGTCGACGCCGCCCGGATGCGCGCCAACCTAGCATCCACCGGCGCACTGATCGTCTCCGAGAGGCTCTCCGCAGTCCTCGGCCGCCGGCTTCCCGGCCGGTCGGCCAAGTCGGTTGTCGCACAAGCCTGCCGGGATGCTCAGGCCAGCGGGCGGCCACTGCCGGCCGTCCTTCTGGAGATACCCGGGATCAGCGATGTCCTCTCGGCCGGGGAGATCGACGACCTGCTCGATCCGGCGCAGTACCTGGGAGCAGCAAAGCACTTCGTCGACCGCGCGCTCGAGCACTACAGCTCCCGCGCACACGTCGCCCGGGAATGAGGACGCGGCACCGAGCGGCCTGATCAAACCATGTCGGCTCTGACGCGGCCACTGCCGTTCCGCGGTCCGCCGCCGGCAGCCCGTCAGAAGCAGTCCAGCGGCGGTTCGAACATCGACCGAAACATCTTTCCACCAGCTTTTACTGAGGAGAACCAGAGTCATGCCCGCACACGCCCCCTCCACCAACACCGAGCTGCTTGAGGCGACACGGACCGTCATCGCCGGAGGCAGCAGCAGCAACATGCGCAACCTCGGCATCCAGGACCCCCTCGTCATCGATCGGGCCCAGGGCGCGCGTATCTGGGACATCGAGGGCAACGAACTCATCGATGTGAATATGGGATATGGCCCTCACCTCTTCGGCTTTGCCGACCCCGACGTCGTCGAGCCGGTCGCCGAGCGGCTGCGGCTTGGAGCGATGACCGGAATCATCCACCGGCTCGATCACCAGGCGGGAGAACTCATCTCCGCGCTGATCCCCTCGATCGAACAGGTCCGCTTCGCCAACTCCGGCACCGAGGCGATCACCTCCGCACTCCGCCTGGCCCGCTTCACCACCGGCCGGAACCTCATCGTGACCTTCGAGGGCCACTACCACGGCTGGAGCGAAACCGTCCTGCGCGACCCGATCACCACCGATTCCGAAGGAGAGCGGGACGGACTGCGCGGTGCTCCGGGAATGATCCCCGAGGCACTGCATCACACCGTCCAACTCCCCTGGAACGACGTCGATGCCCTCACCGCGGTCTTCACCGAACACGGGTCCGACATCGCCGCTGTGATCTGCGAGCCCATCTGCGCCAACGCGGGCCTGGTGCACCCGCTGCCCGGGTTCCTCGAGCGACTGGCGGACCTCACGGCCGAACACGGCGCGCTCCTGATCTTCGATGAGGTGATCACCGGGTTCCGTGTCTCACGGGGTGGGGCCCAGGAGCTGCTCGGTGTTCGCCCCGACCTCACGATCGTGTCCAAGGTCCTCGGGGGCGGATTCCCGGTGGCCGCCTTCGGCGGCAGCCGTCGCCTGATGCGGCCACTCGCCTCGAACCAGGCGTTCCACGGCGGCGTCTACAGTGGCAATCACGCGGCCATGCAGGCCGTGGTCAGCATGCTGCAGAAGATCCAGGGACACGACTCCGCCTACGACGACCTCGAACGATCCTGCGCCTTCCTGGAGAAGAGTCTGCGCTCCGTCTTCGCAGAGGCAGGCTACGGCGTGCGGATCGCCCGAGCCGGATCGGTCATGTCCGTAGCCCTCCTGAACAGCCCTCAGCAAGGCCTGGAAGCCTACGACGCGGCGATGAACGCAATCGATTTCCCCACCCACCGGCGGTTCCAGCTTCACTGCCAGCGTCTGGGACTGTACTTCCACCCCAACCCCCTCGAGCCGTGGTTCCTCAGCACCGCGCACAGCGACGCGGACCTGGACCGGATCGTGGACGTCATCGTCCGGAGCCTGCGTGCCCTCTCCACCAGGTGACACCGCGGAGCCAAGCCCTGACGCGGGGACCCACTCAGCACGCTCGTCGGCACCAGTCAAACAGATCGTGGCTGGTGCCGACAGCCAGCAACAGCCATGCAGCGGCTGGCCGCCGCGCGGGGCTACGACAGGGCGGAGCCCTGCGCCGGACGTGGTGAGCGTAGTCGTCGCACCGGTGCGCGGCAACGAACGGGAAGCAGCCCGCGGACTGCTGCTGCGGGCAATCGCAAGATCCATGAACATCCCGGTCGCGGGCCTCCGGATCGATCACGCGCCAGGCGGGCAGCCGATCCTGCGGGGGAGTGAGCACGTCCATGTGAGCATCAGCCACGGACAGGGAGTGGTCGCGGTGGCGTTCAGCCGGACCTGTCCCGTCGGAGTCGATGTGGAGATGATCAGACCCCTGCCCGCTCTGGCGCTGGCCCGCAGGTACTTCGACCGCCGCGAGGCGGAGTGGCTGCACGGACTGTCCGCGCATGAGCGACCCGCTGCGTTTCTCTGGCTCTGGAGCAGCAAGGAAGCCCTCGGCAAGGCAGAGGGGAACGGGCTGCGGGGCGGCGGGGTAGGCCGCCGCATCCCCACACCTGGGACCTGGCCACCCCCTCTCGCCGGGCCGCAGCTGAGGGTCTTGCCCTGGGAGCCGACGCTGATGCTGGCGGATCCGCTGGTGACCCCGGGGCATGTCGTGGCCACCGCGGTACGAGCGCAGGCCGGCTGCGGGATTCGCGTCCGCATGAAAGTCGCCGACTGAGGAGCAGTGTCAGCCACGGCATGGATGTCTGGGGATCTACTTGGCACGTCAGCTTCACAAATAGCTAGTTCACCGCGGGCGACCCTGTTCAAGGACTGATGGCGCTCCCCTGATCCGTCACACTCGACCAACCCTCATCCATTCATCTATTTCACTCAGATTGAAGGTTCCTCATCATGTCCAAGGTTCTCCTTGTCCTAGGTCACCCCGACCTGTCTCGGTCGAAGGCCAATGCGGCGCTCGTGGACGCCGTCCGTGACTTGGCCCATGTCACCGTGCACGACCTCTACGCCGCCTACCCCGACTTCCAGATCGACGCCGATGCTGAGCGGACGCTCTTGGCCGAACACGAAGTGATCGTCTTCCAGCACCCGGTGTACTGGTACAACACCACTCCTTTGTTCAAGCAGTGGCAGGACAAGGTTTTCACTCTCGGCTGGGCCTTCACCATGGACGGCTCTACCTCGCAGCTGGCGGGCAAAAAGGCTGTTGTCGCCGTCACCGCCGGCGTCCCTGCCGAGCGCTACACCCCCGAAGGCATGAACAGGGCCACTCTCGAGACTTTCCTCAGCAGCTGGGAAGCGACCCTGAGGCTGTGCCAGTTTGACATCCAGCCGATGGTCAAGCTGTACGGCACTGTCTTCGGCCTCTCCGATGAGGGCCTAGCCACCGCCGCGACGCGGTATAGGGAACTCCTAGCCTCTTTCGCTGCGGCGGATTCAACCGGTCAGCGCAAAGAGTCCTGTGAGATGGCGTAGCCGCTGATCACAGGAGGAGCCGGATGCAAGGCAGGCGTGGTCATCTCAGCCGGGAGCAGAAGCGGCTGGCGCTCAGATTGCACGCGCAGGGGTGGCGGCTGGTTGATATCGCCCGTGAGATCGGCTGCAGTGCGCCGATGGTTGGGATCATGACTCGTACCGGACGCCTGACGGCGGCCGTGGCAAGCTCCCCATAGGCGGCCATTTACCGCCCCACTGATGGCCACGGGTTTCCCCGCGTACGGCCAGTTTTCTCCCCGCTCGCCCCGAGTAGCCCCGCTCGGCGACGCTGGAGCGGGTGAAGAACAGCAGGGAGATCATGGAGATCCTTGAGGCATACGACCTCACAGGCAGTTACCGTGCCGCGGCCGAGCTGGCCGGGTGCGACCACCACACGGTGGCCCACTATGTGAAGATGCGGGCCGTCGGTCAGCATGAACCGCGCTGGGTTTCGTAGAGACTTCAGTTCTTGGCTGGGTCCCCGGTCGTGGGGTGGTGTTCAGCGTAGTAGTTGTCCTCGTGCTCGGCGGGTGGGATATCTCCGATCTTGGTGTGGAGGCGGCGGTTGTTGTACCAGTCGACCCACTCAGCGGTCGCGAACTCGACGTCCGTGAGGGTCCGCCACGGACCGGCCCGCTCGATGAGCTCGGTCTTGTAGAGGCCGATCATGGACTCCATCAGGGCGTTGTCATACACATCACCGACGGTGCCGATGGACGCGTCCAGACCTGCTGCCATCAGGTGGGCGGTGAAGGTGAACGCCGTGTATTGGGCGAGTTCAACGCACGGGCCTTGACCCTTGATCTTGGACACACGAGACACTGGATCCTGAGGATCTGAGAACGGACATCTCGTGGTCATGAAGAACTATCCGCCGCAGTTCAAGGCGGACGCCGTCGCGCTGTACCAGTCGCGGCCCGAGGCGACGATCCGGCAGGTCGCTGCCGATCTGGGGATCAATCCCGAGACGCTGCGCAACTGGGTCCGGGCAGCCGGTGCGAGCCGGCCGCGGGGACGACGGGCAGAGGCGCCGACCGAGCCGCCGACCCCGTTGGAGGCGGAGAACGCTGCTCTGCGCAAGAAGGTCCGCGAGCTGGAGGAGGAACGCGAGATCCTGCGCAAGGCGGCGAAGTATTTCGCCGGGGAGACGCGCTGGTGAACCGCTTCCAGTTCGTTGCCGACCACCACCGCCGCTACGGCGTGAAGCGGCTGTGCACCATCCTGGGCATCGCCCGCTCCAGCTTCTACTACTGGCGTGCGACGGCCGCGGACCGGGCCGCCCGGCAGATGGCCGACGCCCGACTCGCCGCCCGGATACGGGCCGTGCACCGCGACTCGGACGGCACCTACGGCGTCCCGCGGATCACCGCCGAACTCCGCGAGACGGGCGAGCGCATCAACCACAAGCGAATCGCGCGCGTGATGCGGAGCATCGGCCTGGCAGGCGTGCGCTTGCGCCGCAGGCACCGCACCACTGTTACGGATCCGGCCGCGGCGAAGGCCCCGGACCTGATCGGCCGCGACTTCACCGCGACCGATCCGAACACCAAGTACGTCGGCGACATCACGTATCTCCCGCTGGACGGCGGGAAGTTTCCGGGTCAAGGCCCGAGCTTCTTCTGGTTGTCTTTGACGATCACGATGTAGTGGGCTTCGTGGCCGAGGAGGTAGTCGGCGTGCTCGCGTTGGTGTGCATGGCGTCGCTGGTGACGACCACCCCGGCCAGGTCTGTGATGGTCTCCAGCAACGGCTGGAAGCAGGTGATCTCGTTCGTCTTCTCAGCGACGTCCAGCTGGGTCAGGACCAGGCCGGTGGTGTGGTCCAGGGCTGCGAGCAGGTGGATCCTGTGGCCGTTGGCCCTGGCCGCTCCGCGAAGGCTTTTGCCGTCGACCGCCAAGCCGCTCGGCCGGCCCTGGGTTTGGTTGCGGCGGTCGGACAGCCAGCGGCCGACCGCCGGGTCCAATGCGTCGCCGTCGATCCGGGCCAGCAGTCGTCGGACTGTCGTTTCCGCAGGCAGGGCCCGTTTGGGGAGAAGGGGTCGAGTCGCACGCCGACGTGTTCCAGCACGTGGGGCGGAGCGTCGGTGATCCATTCGCCGACCGCCAGCAGCGACGTCGCCCCCGCCAGTACCGCGCAGGCGGCCAGGGCAAGGACGCCGACCAGACAGTGGCGCACTCCACGGGGATCACGCGGATCGGGCACCTGGGCGAGGCGGCCCAGCAGTCCGGGCACTTCTTCCGGCGCGAGTCCTGGATGCTCGCGGAGTTGGTCAAGGGCAGGCGGGATCAGCGATGATGCTTCGGCAGGCACGGTCTTCCAGGCAGGTCACGGGGCGTCGAGAACTCCATGATCTTGGAAGCCGTGCCTGTTCCGCTCTCCCTGACCGATCAACCAGGCGAACCGTCATGAACCAGACACCCGACGACTACACCGAAGCCCTGGGAGCTGCCGAACAATAACTCCTCGGTATTCATGGGCTGGATGCGGTGGTGTCGGAGGGGACGAAGGCAGAACTGGTGGATGTGTTCGGGCTGTTGCTGCCACATCTCGATGAGCGGCAGCAGCGTCTGACGCTGGGTGCGGCGGCGGCCCGTGTTCTGGGCCATGGAGGGATTCGCAGGGTGGCCCAGGCGGCCGGGGTGGCTGAGTCCACGGTGTCGCGCGGGAAGCGGGAGCTGGAGGACAAGGAGGAGTCTGCGGGTCGGGTCCGGGCGCCGGGCGCGGGGCGGAGGTCCTTGCGGGAGGTGGATCCGGGGCTGGTGCCCGCGTTGCTGGCGCTGGTCGAGCCGGACCAGCGGGGCGACCCGGAATCTCCGCTGCTGTGGACGGTGAAGTCCACCCGGAATCTGGCGGCCGAGCTGACTCGGCAGGGGCGCCGGGTCGGCTCGGACACGGTGGGCCTCACTGCTGAAGGCGGAGGGGTTCTCCCTGCAGGGCACCTCGAGGACCACCGGGGGAGCCCGGCACCCGGACAGGACGCCCAGTTCCGTTACATCAACGATCAGGTCACGGCATACCTCGCCGACGGGCAGCCGGTCATCAGCGTGGACGCCAAGAAGAAGGAGACGCTGGGCAGCTACGCGGTCATCGGACGCGAATGGCACCGCGCCGGGCAGCCGGTGCAGGTCCGCGCGCATGATTTTCCCGAGAAGGGCGCCCAGAAGGCGGTGCCCTACGGAATCTACGACATCGGCGCGGACGCCGGCTGGGTGTCGGTGGGCTGCGACGGGGACACCTCCGCCTTCGCCGTGGCCACCTTGCGCCGCTGGTGGAACGGTGAGGGGCGACGCCGCTACCCGCACGCTTCCCGCCTGTTGGTCACCGCCGACGCCGGAGGCTCCAACGGCTACCGTGTGCGCGCCTGGAAGAAGGAACTCGCGGACTTCGCCTATGAGACGGGCGTTGATGTGACGGTCTGTCACTTTCTGCCGGGAACTTCGAAGTGGAACAAAATAGAGCACCGGCTGTTCTCGCAGATCAGCATCAACTGGCGCGGCAGGCCCCTGACCAGCCACGAAGTCGTCGTCAGCACCATCGGAGCGACCACCACACGCAACGGACTGTCGTCCACGCCGACTTCGACCCTGGCACTTACCCCACCGGGGGCACCGTCCCTGACAGTGTCATGGACCGCCTGCCCCTCACGCCGCACGACTGGCACGGCACGTGGAACTACACCCTGCGCCCCGAACCCCTCGCCCCTGAACCACCCCCGCCCGGTGCCGAGTTCGGGCGTTTCCCGGCCGGTGACAAGCTGCCTGCCTGGCTGCGGCACCCCAGCCTCACCGGACTCGAGCCCGCCGCCTTCGACGAGCTCACCGCCCGCTACCAAGCTGGTGCACCGAGCACCCGCCGATCTTTCTGCCCGGAAAGCGCCCCGCCGGCGGCCCCGGCGCCGGCGGCAGACGGCTCTCCGTCGCCGACCAGCTGATCGTCTTCCTCCTCAAGAAGCGCTGGTCCATGGACCAGGCACCGCTCGCCGAGGCAACCGGCCTGCCCAAGAGCAGGATCGGCGCGACCCTCCGGGAGACCACCCCCGTTCTCGCCGCGCTCGGGCACACCGTCTCGACCGGCGCCCTCACCATGACCACGGCCCAACAGCTCGCCGAGATCGCCGGGCACGACCTCACACCCCCGTGATCCTCACCAAGATCGAGGAGTTATTGTGTGGCAGCTCCCAGGGGCAGTAACCCGAGTTGAGCACTCGATACTCAGTGTCAAGGCACCGGTTCTAGCGTCCTGTAGAGATAGACCTACTGACCTTGAATGCGTGATGTCGTCATGGTGGCTGGCGCCGGAGGCCGGTGCCGGTGAGGCAGCCGTCGAGGACGTCGTGGCGGTACTGGAGCTGGCGTAGGCCGCGTCGGACGGCAGTGATCAGGTCGTCGGGGTTGGCGAAGGCGCGGTTGGCTGTGGTCGTGCGTCGCAGGACGGACCAGATGCCCTCGACCGGGTTGAGGTCGGGTGCGTAGGGCGGGAGTTGGAAGACCGTGAGCCAGTCGCGGTCGGCGATGTAGCGGCGCATGCCGGCGGTGAGGTGGGTGTTGAGGTTGTCCCAGACCAGCACGATCGGGCCGCCAAGCTGCTGGTGGGCGGTCTGGATCAGGTCGCGGTAGTCCTTCCAGGAGAAGCTTTTGCGCCCATCGGGCCGGGCGTCTGGGCAGGGCCGGTAGATCAGCCGCGAGGGTTCGCCGGTCTTGTAGCAGGCCACGGCGGCCACCGATAAGCGGCGGCGGGAGCGGCCCCGGACGCGGACCACAGGGGTGTGGCCGCGGTGGGACCAGGTGCGGATGATCGGCGGCGTCATCGAGAATCCGGCTTCGTCCTCGAAGACGAGCCAGGCGTCGAGCGCCGCCACGGTCCTTCCACCTGGGGCCAGGTCTCCTTCACCCAGCCGGCCACCACGTTCTCGTCCCGCTCGATCGCCCGCCGGGCGGGAACCTGGCAGCTCCAACCGTGCCGCTTGAGCAGGGCGGCGACCCCTTGCACGGTGTAGCTCTTGTGGAAGCGGCGCCCGATCAGCGTCCTGATCCGCGACAGGGTCCAGGTCTGGTCCGGCCACCCGTGTGCCACCGGCCCCTTGGCCAGCTCACGCTCCAGCACGGCGAACAGTTCGTCATTGAGAAGCGGCAGCGATGCCGGGCCCCTGGAGGCCAGGGCCCGGGGCCCGTTCTGCGACCAGGCTCTGCGCCACCGCTGTACCGACCGGACGCTGACCCGCAGGTCGTGAGCGATGACCGGGTTCTCGTCGCCCTGCCTGAACCGCTCGGCCGCCTCCATCCTCAACTTCTCGCGGAAGGCCCGCCGTTCGTCGGTCAGTCCGCCCCCTTGCGCATACCTCATGCGGTCGGCATACCGCAGGGATCAAGAGGCGTCAGCCGCTACGACACCACCCTTTGAAGGTCAGTAACTCTATCGTTGAGCTTCGGCAGAAACTGAACTCTACCTGAGGAATTTCGTGAAAAAGGCTGTCACAGCTTGGATAGCGACTGCAGGGGTAGCCCTATTGGCGTCCGTTGCATTCCCCGCCTATCATTCGATGAGCGAGCATTCGGATCGCTCATCTGAGTTCTCCGGCCGAATTGGGCCCGCCGGTGCCGGACTGGCCATCTCAATAGAAGACGAAAAGGCGGTCGCCTATTTCTGCGACGGAAAGAAAGAGGAATCTTGGCTCAAGGGGTCAGTTGCGCCGAGCGGAGAGATCACCCTAAAGGGAATAGATGGCAGCCACTTGACTGCGAAGAAGTCTCAGGGCCACACCGTCGGAAAACTCGAGTTGAATGGCAGAAAAGCCCAATCTTTTGATCTGGCGGCATCGAAAGCTTCGGACATCATGTTCCGTGCGGCCAGCCGGTCAGATGCCCGAACTATCAGTGTCGGGTGGTTGATCCTGAACGATGGCACTCAACTCGGTGTTTTGGATCGCGCTGGAAGAAGAAGTCCTGCGCCAGCCCTTCCCCCTGCCCGTAGGCAAATAGCAGTAGAAGGCACAGAACTGCATATCGAAAGAGTTACCCCGCGCCGCCCACCGAGCCCTCCTAAAACTGCGGCTCCTGCACCCTCCCGCGGTGGGAGCACATCCACCACGAGCCCTCCTAAAACTGCGGCTCCTGCACCCTCCCGCGGTGGGAGCACATCCACCACGAGCCCTCCTAAAACTGCGGCTCCTGCACCCTCCCGCGGTGGGAGCACATCCACCACGAGCCCTCCTAAAACTGCGGCTCCTGCACCCTCCCGCGGTGGGAGCACATCCACCACGAGCCCTCCTAAAACTGCGGCTCCTGCACCCTCCCGCGGTGGGAGCACATCCACCACGAGCCCTCCTAAAACTGCGGCTCCTGCACCCTCCCGCGGTGGGAGCACATCCACCACGAGCCCTCCTAAAACTGCGGCTCCTGCACCCTCCCGCGGTGGGAGCACATCCACCACGAGCCCTCCTAAAACTGCGGCTCCTGCACCCTCCCGCGGTGGGAGCACATCCACCACGAGCCCTCCTAAAACTGCGGCTCCTGCACCCTCCCGCGGCGGGAGCACATCCACCACGAGCCCTCCTAAAACTGCGGCTCCTGCACCCTCCCGCGGTGGGAGCACATCCACCACGAGCCCTCCTAAAACTGCGGCTCCTGCACCCTCCCGCGGCGGGAGCACATCCACCACGGAGTTTTTTCAACGAATCTCATTTCCATGAGGGTTATTCACAAGCCCACGGGGAGGCTTCCACCCCTTGGTCAACAGCAACGACCCCGCTCGGTAACCTGACGAGTTCTCACACAAGACAGGTGTTGCCGGGGCGGGGTCGTTGGGTTGGCAGGTTACAACCGGGTTGGATGCGGAGCAATTGACCGAGCTCTGGCTCGGGTGCATACGGCGCTTGGCGGCAGCGGGCGGGTCTCGCGGGGACGGCCGTTCGTGCTGGGGCTGTACCGGTCGGTGGTGATGGTGCTGTTCCTGCTGCGGCAGAACCCAGTCCAGCAGGCGGCGGCCGAGCTGTTCGGCTGCAGCCAGTCCACCGTCTCACGTCGGCTCGATCTGCTCGGGCCGCTGCTGGAGCAGGTCCTTGCCGAGTTCGTCCCCGACCCGGCGGAGGCGAGCACGGGGAAGGTGGTGCTGGTCGACGGCACACTGTTACCACCTGGGACTGGGCGGGCCGGGGCACCGAGCTGTTCAGCGGCAAGCATGGCGACACCGGGTTCAACCTGCAGATCGCCGCCACTTTGGACGGCGGCCTGCTCGCGGTCTCCGCCCCCGTTCCGGGGTCCTGGCACGACATCCGCGCCTGGCGGGAATCAGGCTTCCCCGGTCTGTTCCCCGACTGCGAGACGATGGGTGACCTCGGCTATATCGGCACCGGCGTCCATCAGTACCCTGCGCGCCGCCGTCGAACGAGCGATCGCACACCTGAAGGACTGTAAGATCCTCGCCACCCGCTACCGCGGCCCACTCGACACCCTCCCGAGCATCGTCCGCACTATCACCGCACTCGCGTTCTTCCGAACCTCC
Source organism: Streptomyces sp. NBC_00289 (assembly GCF_041435115.1). Taxonomy (NCBI): domain Bacteria; kingdom Bacillati; phylum Actinomycetota; class Actinomycetes; order Kitasatosporales; family Streptomycetaceae; genus Streptomyces; species Streptomyces sp. NBC_00289. The sequence continues at coordinate 10,256,611 of NZ_CP108046.1, forward strand.
TGGTGAGGCTTATGGATAACCCTACATGATCGGTTGAGTCTCAATCCACCGCGCGGTAGTCGGTCTGTGGACGCGAAATGAGAAGAGGTGCCCGCTGACCTGGGGTGATGTGAGTTCCTACCGGGCTTGGGAATCGCGCGTTCGCGTGCCGGCATCGGGCTCCAGGCCCGTGCCTTGAGCCGCTCACGCACCTCAGTCAGGAAGGCAGGGACGCCGATCTCGGACTCGATCCAGCCGACCGTGCGGCCTCCACGCCGGGAGTCCGCGCCCCCTGATTACCCGCAACCCGGTCCCACGCGATTCGCAGCGTGGCCGGGTCGTGCACGAAGTTGAACAGGTCGTCGAACCTGCGGCCGGGGTCGGCCGCCGCCCAACGGTGAAGCTTGGCCTGCATCTCCGATACCCGCTGACGGGGCGCCGTTTCGGGGCCCGTTGGCGGAGCGTCGCCGTTCGGCGGCGCATCTTCCGGCATCGCAGCATCCTTCCCTTCTCGATACCGCTGCCGCCCTTCCCATGTGACCGGCTTTCCCGGCCTCGGAGTACTACGGCGGCTCCGCCCCGTCCCGGACCGATCAGTCGTCGGCGGACTCAGCCCCGCCACCACCGCCGGACGCGGTGTTACTGACTGACTTCGGCGCATCAGGGTGACGCTGGGTCGTCGAAGGTCAGGCCGGTGCCTGCTATGAAGCCGTCAAGAGTGTCGGGCCGGTACTGGAGGCGTTTGAGCCGGTTGCGTACGAGGACTTCGAGCCGGTCGAGGGCGACGACGGCGAGGTTGGCCAGGCTGCGCTTGACATGTGCCCATACCCACTCGACGGGGTTCAGGTCCGGCGAGTACGCGGGCAGCAGGAATACCGTCAGCCATTCACGCTCGGCGATCAACTCACGTATGGCGTGGGAGACATGGGTGTTCAGCCGGTCCCAGACCAGCACGATCGGGGCCTTGACGAGGTGGTGGACACCGTCGATCAGCGCGATGAAGTCCCGTTCGCCTATGCTGCGGCGTTTGCCTTTGCCCGCGGGATGGGTGCGCAGGCGGTGACACAGCCGGGTGCGGGAGCCGGGCCGCATCGCGATGAGTCCGGCCACCGACAGGCGGCCCGAGCGTCGCCCGCTCACCGTGACCTGCGGGGTGCGGCCGCGCCGGCCCCAGGTGCGTCCTTTGGGCGGTCGTCGCGTGAAGCCCGCCTCGTCCTCGAAGCAGACGTAGCCCCCGCACGCCGCCCGGACTCTTTTACCTCGGCCCAGGTCGCCTCCTTCCACACGGTCACGGCCTGCTCATCGCGCTCGGCCACCCGCCGCGCGGGTACTTGAGGACTGAAGCCGAGCCGGTGCATCAGCCTCGTGGCACCCGAGACGCTGTAGGAGACGTGGAACTTCCTGCCGATCAGCGTGGCCACCCGGGCAGCCGTCCACACCTGGTCCTCCACCCAGCCATGCGCGGCAGGCCCCTCATCGAGAAACGCAGCCAGCTTTTCCAGACAGCCCGGGGACAGACGGCATCGCGATCCACTCGAGCCACGAGAGACCAGAGCCTGCACGCCACCGTCCCGCCACATCTGCTGCCACTGGTAGGCCGACTTCGGGCTCACCCTCAGGCGCCGTGCGACTTCCGGCGGCTTGATGTCCTGCTCGAACAGCTCCGCCGCCTGCATCCGTACCGTCTCCCGGCGCTGACGTCCCACAGGGGTCAGGCCGCCCCCATCCGCATACCTCATACACCACGGAATACAGACAACACTCCAGACCCATCAGAGACGTCGAAGAAGATCACCCTAACGAGCCGAAGTCAGTAAGGGCAAGGACCGGGACGGTTCCCGTGTTCACTGAGCTTCTTCGAGTTGGCCACCGATCGGGTGACAGACAAGGGCTCGTAACGGACAAGGCTCCCGGACAGTTGAGCGAGAGATCTCACGTCTCAACTCATTTGTCAGGGAGCCTTGTTGGTTACCTATCCTGCCGCACTCGACCTTCCGCATGCCCTCGTGGAGTGGGTCACGATGCTGATCATCACCCGCGAGGGTGACCGCCGGTGCAAACTGCCGGCCTCTCAGCGGGCCCTCATCACGCTCGTGTACCCACGCAAGCACGACACCCTCGCCCAGATCGCCGCCGGCTTCCGGATCAGCGAGAGCACCGCCCACGCACATGTACACAGCGTGATCACCCACCTGGCCGCCCGCGCGCCCTCTCTCACTCACGCGCTGCGGCAAGCCCGCCCTGAGTACATCCTCGTCGACGGCACGCTCGCCGAATGCGACCGCGTGGGCAACAGCCAGGACGACTATTCAGGCAAGCACGGCAAGCACGGCGTGAACATCCAGACGGTCACCGGCCCGGCCGGTGAGCTCGTCTGGTACTCGCCGGCCCTGCCCGGACGGACCGCGGACATCACCGCCGCCCGCACCCACAACATCGCCCCATCTGTGAGCGACTGAAGATCCCCGCCCTCGCGGACAAGGCGTACCAGGGTGCCGGCGGAACGTTCGCCACACCCGTCAAAAGACACCGAAACCGTGAGCTCACCGTCAAAGAGAAGGCCGTCAACCGGGCACACGCCCGACTCCGCTCGCCCGTCGAACGGGCCTTCGCACGACTCAAAGCCTGGCGGATCTTCCGCAAAGCCCGCGTCAGTCCCAACACACTCACGTCAATCGCCAAGGCCGTCCTCACCCTGGAGAAGCAACGCTGAAGAAGCTCACTGTGGTTCGCTCGATGAAGTAGGAGCCCGACTGTGTCCCTGTGGCATCGCCGCGAGTACGCCGCAGACCTTCCCCACGGCCTCCCGAGCGGCTCTTGTATACCGCCCCGGGAGTTCTCCAGATCACCCGAAGGAATGACCCGGATACGCGCCACACCCGGCCCAGATCGACCAGATTCGAGCCGGTGTCGCTTTACTGACTTCGGCTCGTTAGGGTGATCTTCTTCGACGTCCCTGATGGGCCTGGAGTGTTGTCTGTATTCCGTGGTGTATGAGGTATGCGGATGGGGGCGGCCTGACCCCTGTGGGACGTCAGCGCCGGGAGACGGTACGGATGCAGGCGGCGGAGCTGTTCGAGCAGGACATCAAGCCGCCGGAAGTCGCACGGCGCCTGAGGGTGAGCCCGAAGTCGGCCTACCAGTGGCAGCAGATGTGGCGGGACGGTGGCGTGCAGGCTCTGGTCTCTCGTGGCTCGAGTGGATCGCGATGCCGTCTGTCCCCGGGCTGTCTGGAAAAGCTGGCTGCGTTTCTCGATGAGGGGCCTGCCGCGCATGGCTGGGTGGAGGACCAGGTGTGGACGGCTGCCCGGGTGGCCACGCTGATCGGCAGGAAGTTCCACGTCTCCTACAGCGTCTCGGGTGCCACGAGGCTGATGCACCGGCTCGGCTTCAGTCCTCAAGTACCCGCGCGGCGGGTGGCCGAGCGCGATGAGCAGGCCGTGACCGTGTGGAAGGAGGCGACCTGGGCCGAGGTAAAAGAGCCCGGGCGGCGTGCGGGGGCTACGTCTGCTTCGAGGACGAGGCGGGCTTCACGCGACGACCGCCCAAAGGACGCACCTGGGGCCGGCGCGGCCGCACCCCGCAGGTCACGGTGAGCGGGCGACGCTCGGGCCGCCTGTCGGTGGCCGGACTCATCGCGATGCGGCCCGGCTCCCGCACCCGGCTGTGTCACCGCCTGCGCACCCATCCCGCGGGCAAAGGCAAACGCCGCAGCATAGGCGAACGGGACTTCATCGCGCTGATCGACGGAGTCCACCACCTCGTCAAGGCCCCGATCGTGCTGGTCTGGGACCGGCTGAACACCCACGTCTCCCACGCCATACGTGAGTTGATCGCCGAGCGTGAATGGCTGACGGTATTCCTGCTGCCCGCGTACTCGCCGGACCTGAACCCCGTCGAGTGGGTATGGGCACATGTCAAGCGCAGCCTGGCCAACCTCGCCGTCGTCGCCCTCGACCGGCTCGAAGTCCTCGTACGCAACCGGCTCAAACGCCTCCAGTACCGGCCCGACACTCTTGACGGCTTCATAGCAGGCACCGGCCTGACCTTCGACGACCCAGCGTCACCCTGATGCGCCGAAGTCAGTAAGGAGGCGTAACACGCCGGTTCCTCGCGTACTCCTCTCCATCACGCTCGCCGGACCCGCACCATCTGGCAGTACTGGTACGTCCCGGCTTTGTCAGGGCCGCTCTCGCCCTCCCCGGCACCACCCGGATCAGGCTGCCCGCCCCCCGCTTCAACAACCCTGCTGCGACAGAGCAGTTGACGCAGTAGGGGTCGGACCGGGGCGCGGTACTGGCCTTGGGACCAGCCCGTTTCCCCGGCCCGCCCTCCGCACCGGACATGCGACTCTCACCGCATCCGGCGCTCCACGGACTCCCTTGGGACCGCGCGGTTCACACCGTCGCGGCCCTCGCCCACGGTGTCGGGATGCTGTATCCACGCCAGCGATAGCGGGTCACCTTCACCCGCTGCGGGACGAACAGCATGATCCCGTCCTCTGCGGGCCGCCAACCGGGCTCGCCGGTCAAGTAGCGGCGCCGCAGAGTCCTCCAGTCGATCCCGGGATGCTGCTTCCTCAGCCACAACGTCACTCGACGCCAGCAGAAGTCGTCGAGATAGTGGAACGTGGCTGTGGACGACCCGAACCGGAAGTAGTAACACCATCCCCGCACCGCCGAGTTGAGCTGGCGGAGCAGGTCGGCGAGAGTGCGTTGACCTCTCTTGTTCGTCATCGCCCGCACCTTGCCCGTGATGGAGGCCAGCGCCTTCTTCGACGGATAGGTGTAGACGTAGTGCTCGCTGGTGCCCTTCTTGCGCCTCCGCTGGATGTGAAAGCCGAGAAAGTCCAGCCCCTCGTCGATATGGCAGACCCAGGTCTTGGCCACGGACAGGCGGAGCCCCAGAGGGGCGAGCACGGCCGTGACCTCCTCCCACAGCGCGTCCGCGTGAGCTCGGGCGCCGCACACCATGATCAGAAAATCGTCCGCGTAGCGGACGATCCGGTATGTGGCCCCTCCGCGTCGGCGGTGTGCTGTCCGCCTGCCGCCGTTGCCGTGAGCGTCCCACTTGGCACAGAAGTGTTCATCCAGCGCCGAGAGGGCGATGTTCGCCAACAGCGGTGAGGCGATCCCGCCTTGGGGTGTGCCGGTGTTCGTGTCCCTGGTCTCGCCATCGGCGGACATGATGCCCGCCTTCAGGAACGCCTTGACCAGGGCGAGAACCCGCTTGTCTCCGACTCGTCGGCGCATCCGCTCCAGGAGAGCGGAGTGTGCGATGTTGTCGAAGCACGCTTCGATGTCCGCATCCAGCACCCAGTGGTAGCCCTTGGTGCCGAAGTGGTGCACCTCAGCGATCGCGTCATGGGCTCGTCGTTCGGGGCGAAAGCCGTAGCTGACCGGCTTGAAGGACGCCTCGAAGATCGGCTCCAGGACCAGCACGAGCGCGGCTTGCACGAGCCTGTCCATCGCGGTGGGAATCCCCAGCCTCCTGAGCTTTCCCCGCTGCCCGGCTTGGGGATCATGCGCTCCCGCACCGGCAGAGGGGTGAACGTGCGGGCCTTCAACTGCTCCCGCGTGTTCTTCAGGAAGGCCACGATGTCGGCGTCGGCGGCGATGAAGGCCGGGATGACCCGGTCCACGCCGGCGGTGCGCGCGCCCTTGTTGCCCCTCACCCTCTCCCACGCGACGGTGAGGAAATCGGGGTGATGGACAAGGTTGTAGAGATCATCGAACCTGCGGTCGGGATCACCGACCGCCCATTGGTGCAGCTTGGTCTGCATCCGTCGTACCCGCAGCCAGGCCCCATCGGGGTCGGGCCACAGATCACCGGTATTCACCAGCGTCTCCGTCCATTGCAGTTCCTCAACTACCTGAATCCGCTGGGCTGCTTCGCCATGTGGACGGCTTTCCCGCCCCCGGACTACTACCAGCCCTCCGCCCCACCCCGGGCCGTCGGCGGACGCCTTCCCGCCCCATCGCACCTGGAGAGAGCGCTGAGACGAAAGCTCCGAGGTGGTTCCCACGTTCACTGTGATCCGCTCGTCGGGTGAGGCGGCCAGCTTTGCCCCTGCGGCATCGCCACGGTTACGCCGCAGCCCTTCTCCGTGGCCTCCCGACCGGCAAGATCAATCCGATCCAGGAGTTCCTGCCCATACGGGCAGTGCGCACCGCGATCCAGCCCAGATCCACCGGGTTTGAGCTGGCGGAGGTCTTGAGGGGCTTTACACCGCTGGTTCCTCGCGTCCACCTTCCCGTCTCGCTTGCCGGACCCGCACCGTCCGGTAGTTCCAGTGCGTCCCGTCGTTGTCGGGGCTGCTCTCCACCAGACCCGGCCGACTCGCCGGGCCCAGCTACCCCCTGCTTCTGTCGTCCCGCTGCGACGGAACGACGGTGCGGGTCTCACACCCGCACGCGGATCACAGCACCTCGTGGCGCACGGTCTCTCACCCCCGTACGGACCATCAGCACCTCACGGCGCAAACAAGATCGTCGACAGAACCGATCCGTACATGACTCGCGTCGATAAAGACCACGGGGTACACCGGATCGAGTGGGCGGGTGCGTCATTCCGCCATCGATTCGAGCGCCGTGTCCGTGATCGTGGAAACGGTCTCCTTCGACGTGGTCATTCCATAGACCTTGGCGAGATGAGCGACGATCTCCCCCGACGTCAGCCCTTTCCCGGTGAGCGAGAGGGCCATTTCGTCCAGGGCGCCGGTCCGCCGGGCATATCTCGGCAACAGTCCGGGGACGGAAGGTCCTCAGCCTGTCGCGGGGCCACGTTCACCACCACCGGGCCGACCTCGGTCATCACCTTCTTCGCCCGATATCCGTTCCGCATATTTCCGCCCGACCGTGATCCGCGACCGCCGGCGATGACCGATTCGTCGGCCAGATGCAGTTCCATCTCCGCCTCGAGCGCAGCCTGCATCAAATGCTGCGCAAGCTCGGGAAGGACCGCCCTCGCCCATCAGCCGGAGACCTCCGGCGGCAGTCTTCTCCGCCGCGAGCACGGCCAGTTCCTCAACTCGACCGACAGACCATTCCCGGATACCGGCATCGACTTCACACCAGCACCCTCAGCAGCCACATCCACCTCTGCAAGCGACACGCCGCCTGCAACCCCCGATCGTGTGACCCATCGTCGTTCCCATCAGATGACTCCTTCGAGGAAGGAACCCACCTAATTCATGACACTCCCGTCCGTCAAAGTGGAACAAGCTCAGTGTGGTGTGAGTGGGGTTTGCTCTGGCGGGGTGGTGGGGGTGGGGGTTGTTTGGGGGAGGTGGCTGATGCCGTGGGTTTCGGCCTTGTCTTCTCTGGTTGTGAGGCGATGGTGGCTGGTCGTGGTGTGTTGCGGTCGGGGGGTCTGCTGAGACCTGGTTGGTTGGCTGCGTTGTCGCCGGTTGTGGTGGCGGCGTTGGTGGCTGGGGTGGTGGGGCAGGCGCCGGTGGCGTCGGCGGCTGATCCGGTGTCGGGTGTGCCGGTGATTCCGAAGGCGTTGTCTGTGTCCGCGGCGGTAGGTAAGGGAGCAGACGCGGGGTATTTGCCGTCGTCGGGGGAGGTGTTGCCGTCGGGTGTGTTTACGACGTCGGTGCCGTTGGATGTGCCGGCGGGGCGGGCGGCCATGAGTCCGCGGCTGTCGCTGCAGTATGCGTCGGGGGCCGGTCGGTCTTCGGTGGGGGTGGGGTGGTCGTTGTCGGGTGCGGGGTCGGCGATTGCCCGGTGCGCACAGTCGGTGGCGGTGGACGGCACGCACGGGGGTGTGCACTTCGATCCCAACGACCGGTTTTGTCTGAATGGTGAGCGTCTGATTCTTGTCGGGGCGGTGCAGGGCGGCACGGACAAGTACGGAGGGGACGGCTCGGAGTACCGGACGCGGAGCAACAGCTTCCGCAGGATTGTGGCGTTCGGGGGGACGACGCCGGGGATTACGGGTCCGGACCGGTTCGAGGTGACGGACAAGAAGGGGGTGACGCAGACGTTTTTGCCGCACACGGCGACCCGGTCGAGGACAGGGGTCGGTTTCGACACGGCCAACAATCCTTTGATGGATACGGATCTCGCGGTGCCGGTGCGGGTGACGTGGCTGCTGGACCATGAGACGGATGCGTCGGGGAACACGGTCTCCTACGAGTACGACAAGGACGGCAGGGCCCGCAACGAAATCCTCATCTCCAAGATCGAGTATACGAGCAACGGGGGGGTGGCGGCGAAGCGGCGGGTGGAGTTCGATTACGAGGACGATGCTGCGGGGGCCAGGTTCTCGTATACGGCGGGGGTGCGGTTTGCGCATACGAAGCGGTTGAAGACGATCCGTATGCTGGCGCCGATGCCGGATGACACGAAGCTGGCGTGGCAGTACCACCTCGCCTACACGGTGTCGTCGAGCAGGCAGAGTCTGCTGGCCTCGCTGCAGAAGTGCGGCAGCGCGGGCGGGTGTGTGAAGAAGAAGGAGTTCGGCTGGTCCAGTCAGCCGGCGGCGCCGTCGTTCACGGTGGTCGACGGGGGTTCGGTGACACTGGACACGGCGGCTGGTAATCCGCGGATGCGGGTGCTGGACCTGGACGGGGACGGCAGAAGTGATCTTCTGTATTCGCGGGGGCCGGGGAAGCCGGACCGGGTGAAGTTCGGTGTCTCGCCGGATGCGCAGAGGGATCTGACCCCGGCGCTGGGCTGGCCGGGGGAGCTGACCGATCTGGGGCGGGCGCGCGCGGTGGACGCGAACGTCGACGGGGCGGCGGAGATTTTGCTGCCGGTCTTTTCGGCGGTGACGAAGAAGTGGACGTCGCATCTGCTGAAGTGGGACAAGAAGGCCGCCCGGTTCGTTGAGGACATGATGACGCCGTTCGACCTGCCGGAGAACGCGGTGGGTAACCTGGCGGATGTGAACGGTGACGGCCGTTTGGACATGCTCAGCCCCGATGGGGCGGCATCGGACAAGGTGCCGACGGTGTCGGTGCGGATCGCGGACGGGCCGGGCACGTTCAAGCCGGCTACGGCCAGCAGTATGAAGGCCCGTTGTGATCTGGGAGTGTCGGATCTGGACGGTGACGGCCGGGCCGAGCAGCTGTCGGCGAACGTGTCGGCGGACGGCACGTGTCTGGCGTCGGTGTCGTCGCTGAGTGTCAGTGATGCGGGCGTGGCCACGGTGAGTGCGCAGTCGGTGGTCAAGTCCGGCCGCCTCTACAGCCGGGCGGCACCCCAGCAGTCTGGTTTCGAGACGTTTCCGGGGGACTTCAACGCGGACGGTCTGGAGGATGTGCTGCTGCTGCCGCCCAAGACGGACCCGGCCAAGCACATTTACGATCTGCACGGCATCCTGCTGTTCAACACTGGCCGGGGCCTTGCCGATCCGCACAGTGTGTCGATCGGGCATGACGATTCGATGGATTTGCGGGTCGCTGACGTCAACGGCGACGGCCGGGATGACATCGTCTCCTTCGACGCCGTAGCGACGCATCTTGCGGTTTCGGACGGTGACGGCACGTTCACCTCCTCCGACATTGATCTGGGCGGCGGCACTAAGGACGAGAGTGCCGGGCGGGCCACTTCGCAGCTGGCGGATGTCAACGGTGACGGCCGCACCGACGTGGTGAAGATCGATTCGGGGCGGATGCGGATCCTGCAGCAAAACGAACGCCAGGTCGACAAGTTGGTGTCGGTGCACGACGAGGGAGTGGCCTGGCAGCGGGAGAGCATCACCTACTCCAACACCTGGTCCAGCACGCCCGAGACGGCCACGTGCACGTATCCGCTGACGTGTCCGAAGAAGGGCTTCCCGGTGGTGCGCCAGCGGGTGTCGCGGGCTGGACAGGTCAACACCGCTTCTGCCGGCGCGGCCCGCGTGTGGCAGTACACCTACGCCGATCCGGTCACTGACCTGCGGGGCAACGGCTCCCTGGGGTTCGGCACGTTCCGGGTCTTCGACAAGCGGCGTGCCTCCCAGACGGAGATGGTGTTCGCGCACCGCAAGAGCGTCAGCAACGGCGCTTTCTACCCGGAGGTCGGGCGGCCTTCGCTGGTCACCACGGTGGTGGCGATCCTTACCGCCGAGCAGGCTGCCGCGAAGCCGGCCACGGCCCGCGCGCGGGTGACACGCACGTCTTCCGCCTATGAGGCCCGGCCGCAGCACGGCGGCAAGGTGATGGCTGTCTTCGACACGAGCTCGACCACCAAGGAATGGGAACAGTCCGGCGCGCAGCAAGTCGCTATCGACTGGGACGGCCAGGCGGCGGGCGCAGCGATCACCGGTGTCAGTGAGCCGGCCACGGCGCTTCGGCGCACCGACAGTGCTGCGGTGTTCGACGAGTTCGGCAACCCGACCTCGCTGTCGCGGGCCACCGATGGCGGCACCGCGCTCATCACGACGACGAAGTTCGACACCGCGGCCGAGCTGATCGAGGAGTGGCGGGTCGGTGAGGCTCTCTCGTCCAAGACGGTGAGCTTCGCGGCCGACGGCGCCACGCGGGAACGCAACGTCTCCTACCTCCACGACGAGCGCGGCCTGCTGACCAGAACGGACGTGGAGAAAAACAACACGGACGATGATGCCGACAGGGTGCGCGAGTCGACGATCACCGCCTACAACGCGCGGGGCGCGGTGACGTCGGTGACGTCCAAGACGCCGGGGCGCCCGGACCGCACCGTATACACCGCCTACGAGCCGGCGTTTCCCGGCCAGCCGAACGAGGAGATCTACCCCTCCCTGGTGTGGGTCGACTACAAGGTGGCCGCCTACCGGCCGGCGACATGGATGGTCACCCATCCCGCGTTCGGCATCACGCTGGGCAGCGAAGACGTCAACGGCCGCACCACCACAGCGAAAATTGATGATCTGGGCCGACAGGTCCACGCCGAGACCGACGGCACTGCGCCCACCGACATCACCTACGCCGGCCGCGGCGACTTGGCCGGCGGCATCAACGGCGTGAGCGTCACCACCACCACCGGACCCAAGACCAGCACCGCCTCCACCGATGTCCTGGGACGGCCGGTCGCCTCCTTCGGCAAGGACTTCGACAACGTCGGCGGGAAACTGGCCACCGCCGTCACCTACGACACGCTGGGCCGCACCGTGGCCACGTCCGCTCCCTCGCCGACCGGAGGGAAGGCAACCAGCTACTTCGAATACGACAGCCTGGACCGGATGGTGAAGTCGACCGGCCCGGACGGCAAATCCACCGTGTTCGAACCCGCCTTCGCCTCCACGACGGTCACCGACCCCACCGGCGCCACCCGGCTCGACCTCTACGACGCCGACGGCCGGCTGAAAGTCCACACCGACTACCGCACCAAGCCCGACGGCAGCGCCGAGGGCCTCAACACCGCCTACACCTACGCCCCGTTCGACCTGCTGAAGTCGATCACCGACGCCAAGGGCAACGTCACCACCATGCAGTACGACGTCCGCGGGCGCCGCACCAGGCTCAGCGAACCGGACCGCGGAGTCACCGACACCGCCTACTTCGGTAACGGCCTCATCGAGCGGGAGACCCGTGGCGACGCCCAGCACCAGAGCGTCTTCGGCTACGACGACCTGGGCCGGATGACCTCCCGCACCACCGAAGACGGCATCTCCGCGTTCGTCTACGACAGCGCCCCCCACGGCATCGGCCAGCTGGACTACGCCACCAGCCCCGAACAGATCGATAAAATCCGCACCGACTTCACCTACGACTCCTACGGCCGGCCCGCCGGCACCACATACACCGACCAGACCACCAGCCGCTCCTACACCACCTCGCAGACCTACAACGCAGACGGCACCGCCGACACGCTGACCTACCCCGAGGTCACCGGACGCGAGCCGCTCACCCTGCGCTACGGCTACAACGCAGCCGGCTACCCCAACACCGTCACCGACATCACCCCCGGCCAGGACCCGAAAACCCTGTGGACGGTCAGCAAGCGCACCCCCGACCTGCAGACGGACACCGCCCAGCTCGGCAACGGCGTCACCCTCAAGAACACCTACCAGAGCGCCGGCGGACGCCTGGACACCCTCACCGCCACCACCGGCGCGGGCACCAAGGTGATGGGCCTGGACTACGACTACGACGCGGCCGGCCGGGTCATCAAGCAGACCCGCGACGACGCCACCACCCCGCTGCGCTCGGAAACCTACGACTACAACACCGTGGGCCAGCTCACCGGCTGGAACCTCGGCCATGACGCAGGCTCACAGAGCATCGACTACAGCTACGACGCCCTGGGCGGCCTGACCAAGATCAGCCAGCCCGACGGCACTGCGGACACCCTCACCTACCCCACCGGCACCGTGCAGCCGCATACCGTCACCGGTCACGATGCCACCAGCATGGGCGGAGCCAAGGAAACCTACGGCTACGACAACCGCGGCCGGCAGACCACCGTGAAAAACGCCGCCGGCACCGTCACCCGCCAGGTCACCTACACCGCCTTCGACCTGCCCCGCACCGTCACCACCCGGGGCGTGACCACCACCTACCGCTACGACGCCTTCAACAACAAGATCATGGAAGCCACCCCCATCGGCAACACCCTCTACATCGGAGGCCTGTTCGAGCACCGCTTCCACAAAGGCAGCGGCGACAAGGACGTCTTCCACCTCGCCGGCCCCGACGGCAGCATCGGCCAGGCCGTCTTCGACGGCGTCAAGACCGACGTCCAGTACAACCTCACCGACCGCCTCGGCTCCACCGCCACCACCCTGGACACCTCAGGCAACCCCCTCCAGACCCTCTACTACGAACCCTTCGGCCGCCTCGTCACAAAGAACGGCACACCCTTCACCGGCACCACCGGCGACCTCACCCGCACCTTCACCGGCCACGAAAACACCCCCAACACCGGCCTCATCAACATGAAGGGCCGCCTCTACGACCCCAACAATCACACCTTCATCACCCCCGACCCCGTCCTGGACACCACCACCAGCCAAACCCTCAACCCCTACACCTACGTCCACAACGACCCCCTCAACAACACCGACCCCAGCGGCAAAGTCACCTGCGCCTTCACCCACCCCGGTGAATGCGACCAACCCGGCAGCGGATCCAGCGGCATCGCCGGCGCACAGTCAACCGGCGCACCCGGCGTCTACGGCGGCAAGGGCTACATCGGCAACGACTGCGGCTGCACCCCCGTCACCGGAGAAAACAGCGGCTCCAACGCCGAAGCACTCTGGAACCAGGCCAACGCAGCCGACAAAGCCGCCATCGAAGCCGCCGACAGAGCAGCAGCCAAAACCGCCAAAGCCGACGCCAAGGGAAGCACCCAAGCCGGATCAGGCGACATCCTCAACAACACCACAGCCGCCGCCGGACTCTGCACCGAAGACTGCGCCACCGACCCCGTCGTCGGCACCTGCTACGACACCGACATCGACTGCGGAACCAGCGGATACCTTGCCGACAACACCCCAGCCGCCTACCAGAAATACGAAGGACCCAACGGACTTAATGAAGTCTGGATCACTACCAGAGACTCCTACATCACTCAATGGATTGGAGTGCTAGTTGTGGTCGGGGGAGCGACAGCTGTTGCTGCAGTAGCCGACGCCCTCATCCCCGCCGCCGCACCCACCGTCATAGCAGCCGAAGGAACCGGCACCCTCTGCGCCACCAACCAACAATGCACAACAACAGTCACCAAAGCAGTAGAAGTCGTAACAAACGGTGGGCAAGGACTTCAAAAGATAGTCACAGATAACGGTGGACCTGCCGCTGCGGAAATCCGTGCCGCAATTGACCGCGGCCAGGCCATACGTCAAACGATCTCCGCCATGGAATCCGAACTAGAGCGGGTCCAAGCTCCAGCAGGTCGGGACCTGCGCGAGTTCGCCGCAGAGATGGGATTCTCGGTCTATTCAAAATATTGGGAGTACCATGACGAGCTCGTACACTCAATAGAGGCAACTAAAAAGCTTTTGCCCTAAGTCGATCTTGCGTGAGGTCCGTCGACGTTGTTGGCGGACCTTTTCGCTTTTCCGGGACTGGTGGTGGGTACTGTAACCCGGCACCACCGGCGACCTCACCCGCACCTTCACCGGCCACGAAAACACCCCCAACACCGGCCTCATCAACATGAAGGGCCGCCTCTACGACCCCAACACCCACACCTTCCTCACCCCCGACCCCGTCCTCGACACCACCACCAGCCAAACCCTCAACCCCTACACCTACGTCCACAACGACCCCCTCAACAACACCGACCCCACCGGCAAAGTCACCTGCGCCTTCACCCACCCCGGTGAATGCGACCAACCCGGCAGCGGATCCAGCGGCATCGCCGGCGCACAGTCAACCGGCGCACCCGGCGTCTACGGCGGCAAGGGCTACATCGGCAACGACTGCGGCTGCACCCCCGTCACCGGAGAAAACAGCGGCTCCAACGCCGAAGCACTCTGGAACCAGGCCAACGCAGCCGACAAAGCCGCCATCGAAGCCGCCGACAGAGCAGCAGCCAAAACCGCCAAAGCCGACGCCAAGGGAAGCACCCAAGCCGGATCAGGCGACATCCTCAACAACACCACAGCCGCCGCCGGACTCTGCACCGAAGACTGCGCCACCGACCTCCGCACCGCCGACAACACCCCAGCCGCCTACCAGAAATACGAAGGACCCAACGGACTACAAGCAGTCTGGGAAACCACCAGAGACAGCTACATTACTCAATGGTTCGGAGTGATAGCCGTTGTCGGGGGAGCGGCAGTTGCTGCAGTAGTAGCCGACGCCCTCATCCCCGCCGCAGCACCCACCGTCATAGCAGCCGAAGGAACCGGCACCCTCTGCGCTACCAACCAACAATGCACAACAACCGTCACCAAAACAATAGAAACCGCAACGAACAATGTCTCGGGAGTGCAGAGAATCGTTGCAGATAACGGCGGATCTGCCGGGGCGGAAATTCGGGCCGCCATAACCCGATATGATGATATCCGCAAAACGGCGCTAGCCCTCAATGCGGAGGTTAAGAGAATTCAGGGTATGGCTGGAGACGACATACACGATCTAGCCGCAAGGCTGGGATTCAAATCGATTGAGGCATACGCTGATTACTTTTCGGAGATCGAGGGGGCGTTGGAGGCGACTAAGCAACTCTTGCCTGATAAAGGGGGTAGGGGTCTCGCTTGGTGAACTTCTTCCGTCGCGCGTCATCCAAGCACATTGCAGGAGGCTGGGAGATGCATAGCGCACCTCGTTGTTAGAAGCGTAAAGTTGCCGCGGAAGTAAGCAAAGTAAAGGCTTGACAAGTTGGCGTGATAGAAGTCGCCTACGTCCTTCCCCTTACCCGCTTGAGCTGCGCCGTTTTCCGCAACAGTCTTCAAGATGTCTAGTCCTCAGAAATGAATGACGCCAGAATGGCCGCCGCTTCTACGAAGCGGCGGCCATTTTTGTCGCGGAGAGGCCCCGATTCCTGCCGGACCAGGAGGGTGTGGACCGTGCCGTCAAGAACGCGCCCCTCCTCGGCGACTGAACCGTTCCGGGTTCGGTAGGGACTCGATCGTTTGAGAGGATCGAGTCATGGCAAGCGTGGCCGCTTCCAGCAAGAACTACCTATTCCGCCAACCACCAGGTCGCCATCGACGCCAACACGCGGCTGGTCGTGGCGGCGGGACGCCCACTGCCGGGCAACCGCCACGACGCCAGTGCCTACCGGGAGCGTTTTTCACGTGTAGATCATGAGGGTGAGGATCGCTGCGGCGGCTGACGTGAGCCTGTTCGGACTGGTACGGGCGTGGCGAAAGATCCGCCACCGCTTGATCCGGGAGATCGTCCGTTCGATGGGAGCCCGCAGGGCCGCGTGGACCTTGTTCGACTTCTTGTGCTTGTCGCTGAGCTCGGTCTTCGGGCGGCGCTTGATCGGAGTGATGACCGTGCCGCCGGCTCCGGCGTAGCCCTTGTCCGCCAGGACCTCGAGATCCAGCTGTGCGCAGGTGTCGATGATGCCGTGCTCGCGGGCGGCCTTCACGTCGTGGGTGCCTCCGGGCAGGGCGGGCGAGAGCCACAGCAGCTTCCCCTCTTCCGCGGTGATGACCTGCAGGTTCACGCCCTCACGGTGGACCTTCCCGGAGAAGTGGCCTGGCTCCTGGACCCGGTCGGTCTCCGCGACGGTGCCGTCCAGCAGCACGTATCCGTCGGCGTGATGGCTGGTCAGCGCCTCGGTCAACGACGGGGCGAAAGCAGCTAGGCACTCGATCGTGTCGTTCGTGTAGCGCCAGGCCGTGGCCACACCGATACCAAACCCTGCGGCGAGCTGTTCGAAGGTGTCGTGCTTGCGCAGGTAGACCAGCGTGCACCGGGCCCGATCGTACGGGCGCAGCTTGCAGGCACGGTCACCGTCACACGCGACGATCGCCATCGTCACCAGTTCGAGGAGCTCTTCGTCGAGGTCGCATGCGGCAGGATAGAAGAACACGGGGCATCTCCGCAGGTGAGGATACGTTTGGCGACTTTCCAAACCAGCGGGATGCCCCGTTCGTCACGCCACAGTCAACGCCGCCCCACCACCTCACCCGCCAGCCGTACACATGGAAAAGGCTCCAGGAATCGGTGTCCGTGTCGCCCGCAATGCGGCCTCTTTCGGGTCGCCCGTCGCGTTGCCGGCCATGCCGCCTCAGCCCGCTGAAACCCCCACCAGCGGGCTCTCTTCATCCCCGAACATCACCATCGTGAGTGGCAACCCGCGGGTGGTCCAGCGTTTGCGGCCGGTGCCGGTCGGGTCGAGGGACATCACCGCGAGGTAGATGCACTTCAGGGCGGCGTTCTCGGAAGGGAAGTGGCCGCGGGCCCGGACCGCCCGGCGGATCCGTGCGTTGACCGACTCGATGGCGTTGGTGGTGCAGACGATCCGGCGGATCTCCGCGTCGAACTGCAGGAACGGCACGAATTCGGCCCACGCGTTCTCCCACAACCGCACGATCGCAGGGTATTTACCGCCCCATTCCTCGCTGAACTCGAGGAACCGGCTGGTGGCCGCATCCTCGGTCGGCGCCTTATAGCCCGGCTTCAACGCCTTTGCGATCTTGTCCCAGTCCTGGCGGCCGGCATAGCGGAACGATGCCCGCAGGAGATGGACGACGCACGTCTGGACAACGGTCTTGGGCCAGACCTCGCCGACCGCGTCGGGGAGGCCCTTCAGCCCGTCGCAGACCAGCATGAGCACGTCTTCGACGCCGCGGTTCTTCAGCTCGGTCAGAACGCGGAGCCAGTGCTTGGCACCTTCGCCTCCCTCGCCGCCGGCCCACAGTCCCAGGATGTCGCGGTGCCCCTCGGCCGTGACCGCAAGCGCCATGTATATCGGCCTGTTGGCGACCTGGCCCTCGCAGATCTTGGTTCTGGCGACGATCTTGTGATCCGGACGCTTGTGCAGGTCGTTTCAGATGTTCGCGATCATGCATCGCGTGCTCTCGTAATGTGCTGTTGGAGTTGTTTCCCTACCTGTCCGCGTTGCTGATCGAGGAGGTCCAGCGGCGGCCCGACAAGGTGGTGCTGAGGACGCGCGCGCGAGCGACGACCGCGGCTTGCCGGTGCGGCCAAAGCTCGGCACGGGTGCACGGCCGGTATGTACGCCGGCTGCGTGATGTCGCCGTGGGCGGGCTCGGCGTCGTGATCGAGTTAGGCATACGCCGCTTCCGCTGTGAGAACCCTGCCTGCACGGCGGTGACGTTTGCCGAGCAGATCGCGGGACTGACCACCCCGCACAGCCGACATACCCCGCAGCTGCGTGGGGTGTTGACGCAGATCGGCCTGTCCCTGGCCGGCCGGGCAGGAGCCCGTTTGGCGGCCGCGGTCGGCCTCACCGTGGGCAGGGATACGCTGTTGCGGCTGGTCAGGTCCCTGCCCGAGCCGGAGATCGGCGAGGTGGAGATCCTCGGGGTCGACGACTTCGCCTTCCGCAAGGGCCGCCACTACGGCACGGTCCTGATCGACATGGCCACCCACCGTCCGCTGCACATCTACGACGGCCGCGACGGGGAGGACCTGGCCGCCTGGCTCCGCGATCACCCAGAGGTGAGGGTCATTTGCCGAGACCGTTCCAGCGGTTACGGGGAGGGCGCTCGGGTCGGGGCGCCGCAGGCCGAACAGGTCGCGGATCGCTATCACCTGTGGGCCAACCTCGGCCAAGCGGTTGAGAAGACGGTCAACGCCCATCGCTCCCACCTGACCGAACCGCATCCCGGCTCAGCCTCCGGCCCCGACCTCGTGGAGGTGGAACCCGAGGTGGTCCAGCCGCCGAAAGAGCTGAAGATCGTGATCCGGCTGCGTGAGCAGCATGCTGCCGCCCACGAACTGTGGCAGCAGGGGATGTCGAAGGCGGCGATCGGCCGGAAGCTCGGGCTGCACCAGGCCACCGTCCGCAAACTGGTCAACGCACGCTCCGCCGACGATGTCGTGGCCAAGAACCTCCAACGAGCGCATGTCGTTGATCCGTACGTCGGCTACCTGCACCGGCGCTGGAACGAGGGTGTCAGAAACGCTGCCCAGCTCTACCGGGAGATCAAGCAACTCGGTTATTCCGGCGGCGAGTTGGCCGTTCAGCGGCATCTGCGGCGTTACCGGACCGGGCGCGGACACGCACCCGATCCGGGACCGAAGCCTCCCTCGGTCCGCGAGGTCACCTCCTGGATCATGACGCACCCCGAGCACCTGCGGGACGAGGACGCTGACAACCTGCACCGGTTGCGTGAGCGCGATCCTGAACTTGACCGGCTCACTCTTCACGTCAGGAAGTTCGCCGCGATGATGACCGGACGGCACGGCGACCGCCTCGAAGACTGGATCATCGACGTCGAACAGGACAGTCTGGCTCCGCTTGCGGGCTTCGCGCGCAACCTCCGCCGCGACTTCGACGCAGTCCGCAACGGGCTGTCTCTACCGCACAGTTCCGGCGCCGTCGAGGGCAACATCAACCGGCTGAAGATGCTGAAACGCCAGATGTTCGGCAGGGCCAGTCTCGATCTCCTTCGCAAACGCGTCCTGCTCACACGGTGAGCCCCACCGCCCGAATCACAAGATCATCGCCAGAACCCGGATCTTCACGTTGATGCAGTCAATGAAGACCACTGGGTACACGCCTTGAGTTCTATTGGTTGTTGCGAACGCTCCGGAAGGAGAGTGTTTGCATGCCGAGGTACGCCCCCAACAGAGTGCCGACTGCGGTGAAGAAGAGGTACTTCGAGCTGCTGCACGCGGGGTATCGAGGTGCGGCTGCCGCCCGCCAGGTCGGGGTGTCCACGAGCTGCGGTTCGTTGTGGTTCATCGATGCTGGGAGCATGATCATTGCTGACCCCGGCCCGGTATCGCCGCGCTTCCTCACCCAGGACGACCGCATCGCGATCGCCGACGGCCTGCACTCCGATCAGAGCGTGAAGCGGATCGCGGCCTCGATCGGGAAGAGCTTTCAGAGCGTCTACCGGGAGATCGAGCGCAACAGCAAGCCGGACGGCCGCTACAACCCCTGGTGGGCCCACAATCGCGCCCTCCTGCGTCGCAGGCGTCCCAAAGAGGAGAAGATCCGGGTCGGCGAGCCGCTGCGGACGTTCGTGCGCGAGAAGCTCACTGAGAAGTGGTCTCCTCAGCAGATCTCGCGTCACCTGGCCCGCGAACACGCCCACGACACATCGATGCGGGCATGCCCGGAGACGATCTACCGGGCCCTGTTTGCCGGCCTCCTCGGCCGGCGCGACGCCAAGCTCCGCACCGGCCGAACCCGACGCAAGAAGCAGCGTCGCGGCGTGCCCACCCTGAACAAGATCAAGAACATGACGCTGATCCACCGGCGCCCCGTTGAGGTCAACGACCGCAGATCTCCCGGGCATTGGGAGGGAGACCTCATCATCGGCCGCGGACAGGGCTCGGCGATCGGCACCCTGGTCGAGCGCACCACCCGTTACGTTCACCTGATCCACCTGCCCGGCGGCTGGAAGGCCCCGCAGGTGCGCAACGCGCTGATCACGCAGACCGCGCATATCCCGCCCCAGATGAAGAGAACCCTCACCTGGGACCAGGGGCGCGAACTGACGCTCCACGAGGACATCGAGGCCCTCACCGGCTTCCGGATCTACTTCTGCGACCCTCACTCGCCCTGGCAGCGCGGCACCAACGAGAACATGAACGGCCTGCTGCGGCAGTACTTTCCCAAAGGCACCGATCTGTCAGTCCACACCGCACAAGACCTTCGCGCCGTCGCCCGCCAACTCAACCACCGACCCCGCATCGTCCTCGGGGACAAGACCCCGGCCGAGGCCATGCAAGAATGCCTCACAGGCCCATTGACCAGGTGATTCGCAACCACTGATGGAAACCGCCCGCGATCAAGAGGGCGGGCCTGCCATTCCGCCATGCCCTCCATCACCGAATCCGTGATCGTCGAGATCGTCTGCTTCGACACATCGGCGCCATAGACCTCGGCCAGGTGCGAGGAGATCTCCCCGTGCGTGAGGCCCTTCGCCGACAAGGACAGCACCATCTCGTCGACACCCGTCAGCCGCCGCTGCCGCTTCTTCACGATCTGCGGATCGAACCCGCCTTCCCGATCCCGGGGCACCTCGATCTCGACCGGGCCGACGTCCGTGACGACGGTCTTGGACCGTTTACCGTTGCGGGAGTTGCCGCCGTTCTTCCCGGCCGGATCGTGCCGGTCATAGCCGAGATGGTCCGTCATCTCGCCCTCTAGCCTCGATCGTTCATGAGTCCTTGTCGGTTTGTTGACGGGGACTCTGCGTTTGTGTGGTGGGGTCTTTTCGGGGCTGGGGCAGGCCGAGGGCCCGGCTCTCGCGTCGGATGGGCGCCGGGTTCCACTTCACCGGTGTGGTGGTGCGGGTTTGTCGGGACGGGCGATGTGGCTGGTCAACCGGGGTTCGGCAGGGCGTGGAGCCTGACGATCGCGTGGCTGATGACAGCGGTCCAGGGCCATCGGGCGGGCAGGCGGAGCCAGCGGCGACGGCCGGTGTTCACGAGCTGAGCGGCGGCGGAGAACAGCCGCAGCCGGAGCTTCTTGGGTTCCCAGCGGCGGGCCTCGCCGGTCAGCGCGAGCATCGGCATCCAGGCGAGGAGGTCGAGCGCGAGGGAGACGATCTCCAGCCAGATCTGGTTCTGGGCCGTGTCGTGCAGGGGCAGATTGCGCAGGCCGGTGGCACGGGCGCCTCGGATGCGGTCCTCGCAGCGTGCCCGTCTGCGGTGACGCAGTTCGAGGTCGGCGAGCTGGCCGCCTTTCGTGTTGGTCGCGAAGCAGGTGAGCCGGTTGCCGTCGAGGTCGGTGAAGCGCAACTGGGCGCCGGGGTGCGGGCGTTCTTTGCGGACGATCAGCCGCATGCCCGTGGGCCAGGTACTCAGGTCGGGCATGTCGGTGATCTCGGCGACCCAGGCGCCGGGCCGCTCGGTGCCGTCGGCGTCGTAGGCGGGTGTCCATGCCTTCTTCGGGATCTTCAGTACGGCCTGGTGGATGGCGTCGGTGGTGGTCATTCCGACGGAATACGACAGCCACCGGCCCCGGCGGGAGAGCCAGTCGAGGAAGGTGTGGGTGCCGCCGGCGGAGTCGGTGCGGATCAGTGTCTGCCGTCCCCGCCGCAGGTGTTTGGGCAGTTGGGCCAGGGCGAGTTGGGCGGTTTCGATGTGGTCGGCGGCGGTGTTGGAGCCCGCGTTGCCGGGCCGCAGCAGGGCGGCCACCGGTTCCCCGGATCCGGCTGGGCCGTGGTCGACGAACGCGACGAGCGGGTGATGGCCGAAGGTCTTCTTCCAGGTCGGGGTGGCGTCCTGCTTCTCGGAGTGTGCGAGCACCAGTACCCCGTCGATGTCCACGATCACTTGGCCGTCGGCGGCCGGACTGCTTGTCCCGGCCAACTCCCAGACCCGCGTGCGTACTTCGGAACGTGCGCCCCGGATTGCCGCAAGAGCCTTCGGGCCGGAGGCGGCGAGCGCGTCGACGAGGCGGGAGACGGTCGGATCGGAGGCCACCGGGCCGAACACAGCCGGCTCGGCCCGCAGCATGCCGACGTCTGCCAGACAGTTGCCGCCGAGCGCGACGGCCAGCGCCACATCCAGCAGGATCTTGCCTGGGTCGTGCACGGCCCGCGGCTTGCGCCACGGTGCCAGTGCCGCCGCTATCGCACCGTCCAGGCCACACTTGCGGGCCGTCTCGACCAGCAGCACCGCCCCGGCCTGCGAGACCACCCCGCGGCCGCCGCCCTCGACACGGACGCGCGGGTACGACCCGCTACTCTTCTTCACCTGGAGAGTGCTTCTTTCCTTGCAGTGACAGGACCCTCGACAAGTCCCATCGTTGCAGGTCAGCAGCACTCTCCGCTTTTTTGATCAAGACCCGGACAGACCCACTCGCGAAAGCGCGAGGCTAGAGCCGACTCCAGCAACCGCTTCGTCAGCTGCTGGAGCAAACCGCCCTCACCCGTCAACTGCAGGCCATCGGCCTGAGCCCGGGCCACGAGCTCGTTCAGGAACCGGTCATCCACAGCCGCCGACGCGGCCCCCGCCTCAGACGGCTTAGCTATGTTCTCGCTGGTCACAGGTGCACTCTTCCATGATCGGAGTTACACCGTTTTTCTTACAGTCCCGACGGTCCCCAGGCCCACGTAGAGGTGTTGCCGGACGAGTCGAGTCGGGGGGTCAAAGTCGGGGTGTTTCTCAGTGAGCTTCTTCAGCGTTGCTTCTCCAGGGTGAGGACGGCCTTGGCGATTGACGTGAGTGTGTTGGGACTGACGCGGGCTTTGCGGAAGATCCGCCAGGCTTTGAGTCGTGCGAAGGCCCGTTCGACGGGCGAGCGGAGTCGGGCGTGTGCCCGGTTGACGGCCTTCTCTTTGACGGTGAGCTCACGGTTTCGGTGTCTTTTGACGGGTGTGGCGAACGTTCCGCCGGCACCCTGGTACGCCTTGTCCGCGAGGGCGGGGATCTTCAGTCGCTCACAGATGGGGCGATGTTGTGGGTGCGGGCGGCTGTGATGTCCGCGGTCCGTCCGGGCAGGGCCGGCGAGTACCAGACGAGCTCACCGGCCGGGCCGGTGACCGTCTGGATGTTCACGCCGTGCTTGCGGTGCTTGCCTGAATAGTCGTTCTGGCTGTTGCCCACGCGGTCGCATTCGGCGAGCGTGCCGTCGACGAGGATGTACTCAGGGCGGGCTTGCCGCAGCGCGTGAGTGAGAGAGGGTGCGCGGGCGGCCAGGTGGGTGATCACGCTGTGTACATGTGCGTGGGCGGTGCTCTCGCTGATCCGGAAGCCGGCGGCGATCTGGGCGAGGGTGTCGTGCTTGCGTAGGTACACGAGCGTGATGAGGGCCCGCTGAGAGGCCGGCAGTTTGCACCGGCGGTCACCCTCGCGGGTGATGATCAGCATCGTGACCCACTCCACGAGGGCATGCGGAAGGTCGAGTGCGGCAGGATAGGTAACCAACAAGGCTCCCTGACAAATGAGTTGAGACGTGAGAACTCTCGCTCAACTGTCCGGGAGCCTTGTCCGTTACGAGCCCTTGTCTGTCACCCGATCGGTGACCAACTCGAAGAAGCTCAGTAATAGCAAGAGCAGGCGCAAAAAGCTCATGGTGGGCAAGCTGGCCAGGGACCGGGGCCTGTCCCGCGCACTCCTTACCGGCACGGGCCGGAGCCGAGCGTAGTCCGTCCTGGCGAGGGAGGCGGAAACCCGACCCGGGTACGCGTGCAGGGTCTTGCGGCTGAGTCCAGTCGCCACGGTTGACCGTGCCGGGTTCCGTCAACCGACCGCCAGGAGCACGCCCGGTCGCGGACCAGGCCGTGACCGCAGATGGAGTAGCGATCACTCACCCAAAAGACGGAATCCCATGATCATCTGGGGTGGACACAACAGGTTTCCCCCGCGGTGTCAGGCGCAGGGCTGTCCCGGCAGGGGCCGGGACAGCCCTGCAGTCCCAACAGCGACACATCACCGGATCTCGGCGGAGTGTGCGGCAGCCGGGAAGGAAACAGCACGCTTCCTTCTCCGGCCCTCAGATCACCAGGCCAGGCCGAAGGCGCGGCACGAAGCGCTGGTCCGACACCTCAGAACAGCGCCAGACCCTCGCCGCTGGTGTCGGTCCCGGTGGTCCATCTCCACCGCGTTCAGTTCCGCTGCCGCCCGGCGCACCTCAGTCTCCGCAACGCTCCATAGGGCGCCGCTTGCCTTTACGATCATGACCACGCGGCCACCGAGCAGGACGTACCCCGCCCGGGTGTGGGCAGGAGCGCTGGTGAACGCCGCAGCAGCCGTCGGCACGGCACTACCCCTCGTCAGGTCAGCCCACAACGCGTCCGCAGCGCCCAGAGAGACCAGGCTGCCCCTACCGCCCGGGATGACACGCTCTGGCATACCGGCAGGCTAACGGCCAGCACCAGCATCGTGACAGGCCTTCAGCACCCAACGCGACCGCCGACTCCCAGCCCACCACCCAGCCGACCCCGGCACCCTGCCACTAGCCTCGCCGTTTCGGTTGAGGCGATGAGGCGTCGCTGGGGGCCATGGTTGGGTGGCTGACGCGATCTCGGTGCTCGGGCATGGCGGAGTCCCGGCGCGGTGGTCGGCTTCTCCAAGGTCCTTCGAGTCGTGGTGGGCCAGGGTTCGCTGGTCAGCTGCCGGGACGGGGCAGTGCGGCGAGGCGATGGAAGGCCGTGGTCAGTTCGTGTCTCCAGGGCCAGGTCGCCGATATTCGCAAGCGCAGGCGGCGGCCGCCGCGGGTGAGGCGTGCGGCGCCATGCAGCAACCGGTAGCGGAGCTTCTTCGGCTCGGCGGCGGCCAGTTCACCGTCCAGCAGCAGGACGCGGGCCCAGGCCAGCAGGTCGATGGCCGTGAGGCTGAGTTCGAGCCAGACGGTGTTGACGCCGAAGTGGCGGGAGGGGAAGCGGCCGAAGCCGGTGGTCTTGCCGCACCGGATGTGGTCCTCGACGGTGGCATGCCCGCGGTGGCGGACCTCCAGGAACTGGGCGGAGCCACCACTGGAGTAAGGGGTGTCGGTGAGGAATACCTGGTGACGCAGGCCCTCGTCCTGGTCGAACAGGGACAGTTGGGCTCCGGGGTGCGGCCGCTCGCGGCGCACGATGATGCGGGTGCCGACCGGGTAGCCGTCCAGATTCGACCATGCCGGTTAGTTCGGCGACCTCGGCGCCATCACGCAGGGTGCCGTCCTGGTCCAGGGCGGGATACCAGAGGCGGTCGGGCATGGCCCGGACAGCGCGGCGGACCGGCTCAGTGATGGCGTATCCGACCGAGAAGAAGGCACGGATTCCTCGTTTCCTCGCGTCGCGGACGTGGGCGAGGAAGGCTTTGCGGATCCGGCACTGTCGGCGCGGATGAGGATGTCGGTGCCGTGCCGGTGGGCGTCGGGGATCTGCGTGAGCGCCTGGTCGAGCACCGCGATGTGATCGGCGGCAGTGTTGGCTCCGGAGTTTCCTGGCCGCAGCCGTCCCGACACGGCCTCGCCGGTGTTCGCGAGGAAACACAGCAGCGGATGGAAGCCGAAGCCGCCCTTGTAGGTCGGGGCGGCCTGTTCTTTTTCCGAGTGGCAGGCGACCAGCGTGGCGTCGAGGTCCAGAACCAGGCCGGGAAGTTCTCGTCCGCCGGCCCGAGCAGCAGGTATGCCCTCGCCGGTCTCGGCGGCCTGCATCCAGGCGACTTCCCGGGCTGAAGCGCGGGCCGCTCGCAGCGAAGCGAGTGCAGCCTCGTCGGTGTCGGCGAGCAACCGCCAAGCGGTGGGTGTGGAGGCGACCGGGCCGAACACCCCTGCCTGGTCCCGCAGCACGGCCAGATCCGCGATCGCCTCACCGCCGTCGGCGAGCATCACCGCAAGGTCGGTGGCTACCCGTCCCGGGTCATGCCCGGTCCCGCGCGGCCGAAGCGGCCTGAGAGCGGCGGAGTACGCGGCGGTCAGCCCTGTGGCGTCAGCGAGATCCGCCAGCAACCGTGCCCCGGCATGCCCGACCACCCCCGAACCATCGGCACTGACATGGACCTTGGGACGCAACCCGATAGCCTGCACGTAGAAAGTGCCCTCCGCCTGGACCGACAGAACCCCTCAGCAAGGTTCATCGTCCCAGGTCAGGAAGGCACTTTCGCGTTTCCGCCCCAGAGCCAGCCGTACCCAAGCGAAACGGCGAGGCTAACGCACAAGAGCACCTTGCCGTCCGATGCGTCCGGGGCACAGCCCACCAGTTCGACCAGCCAAGACCTCCCGCAAGCCGCCCGGACTGAAGATCGACATGTCACCTAAAGCACTGCCTGATGCCCGATTTTTTCGGTTTTGGGTATGGACTGCTCAGGGAGCCTGCGCTCGACGGGAGTGTGCTGGAAGTACCAGAAGAAGCATTCCGGCCCCCTTCCGGA
This sequence comes from Streptomyces sp. NBC_00289, assembly GCF_041435115.1. Classification (NCBI taxonomy): domain Bacteria; kingdom Bacillati; phylum Actinomycetota; class Actinomycetes; order Kitasatosporales; family Streptomycetaceae; genus Streptomyces; species Streptomyces sp. NBC_00289. The sequence goes on from NZ_CP108046.1 coordinate 10,282,913, forward strand.
CAGGCAGTGATCTTGATGACGACCACCACGACCTCCCACAGCCGGCAACAGCGCCCCGCGCCGCACGCCGCCGCGGCCGGTGCGCGCGTGTTCAGCCTGCCACTGGAACACGGACCGCTCGCACCGGCCACCGCCCGCCGTGCCGCCCGCCCCATCCTGGCCTCCTGGGGACTGGACGAAGACCAGCTCTACGACGCCCTGCTGGTCATCTCCGAACTGGTCACCAACGCCGTCACCCACGCCCTACCCCCCGTCGCCCTGCACCTGCACACCACCACCAACGGCCCAGGCCGCGTCCAAGTCCACGTCAGCGACGGCGGCCCCCACACCGCCTCCCCCACCACCAGCTGGGCCACCACCCGCCCCACAGACGAACACGGCCGCGGCACCACCATCATCACCACCCTCGCCCACCACACCGGCACCACCCCCACCCCCAACACCAACACCAACAACGACACCGACACCGACGGCCTCATCGACCACTGGGCCGACCTCAGCGCCGCCTGACCCCACCAGGCATCCTGGAAAAACCCCGCCCCACACGCGGGAGCACCAGGAAGCCAGCCAGCCCCTGGCCCACCCGACCATCTCCGGAGGCGGCCATGCGAGCGGACCAACTGCTCCAGACCCACACCCTGTGGCACGGAGACACCGTCCTGCTCCGCCTGACCGGAGAACTCGACCTCGCCACCACCCCACTCGTCCACCAAGCACTCACCACAGCACTGGCCGGACATCCCTGGCGCCTCCACCTGGATCTCACCGACCTCGTCTTCTGCGACGGAACCGGCCTACACGCGCTGCAACACCTCACCGACACCCTCCACGCCGCCCACGTCACCTTTCACCTCACCGGCCTCCACCCCAACCTGCACCGCACCCTCACCAGCCTCGGAACAGCCTCCCCCTGGACCCCACCTGCTCTCCCGCACTGACGATCCTGCTGGCCTATTCCGTGCCCGGCGGGGCTGGCGGCTCGTTGGTCGGGCAACAGCGGCCGTCTTGGCGTTCCCGGTAGCGGGTGGGGTGTGGAATGTCGATGCGGCCGAGGCCGTGGCCGAAGGGGCCCGAGCTGACCGCGCAGGTGGCGCGGGCGGTGGCGGCACGGGCCCGTACCCGTTGGCGATGCGGGTCCGTGACGAGTTGGGCGAGTTGTTCGTGGACGCCGAGTTCGCCGAGACGTTCGGAACTGAGCGGCCGGGCTGGCCAGCTGGCGCTGGTGACGGTGTTGCAGTTCGCCGAGAACCTCACCGACCGGGCGGCAGCGCATCAGGTGCGGTACGGCATGGACCTGAAATACGCACTCGGCCTGGAACTGGATGATCCCGGGTTCAACGCCTCGGTGCTGTCCGAGTTCCGCACACGGCTGGTCGAGCACGGGATGGAGGAGAAGGCACTCGACCTGCTGCTGACCGCGCTCAAGGACCGGGGCCTGGTGAAGGCCGGAGGTAAGCAGCGCACCGACTCCACCCGCGTGCTGGCGGCAGTACGCGACCTGAACAGGCTGGAGCTGGCCGGGGAAACACTGCGGGCCACGCTGGAGGCGCTTGCCTGCGCGGCCCCAACCTGGCTGACCTAGGCGGTGGCCGTTCGGGACACGGCCCACAGACTCACTCCTGGCATTCGCCGGCTTCAACGAGCAAGCGCGAGGAGATGGCCCTGGTCTACGGCCGGGACGGGTTCACGCTGCTGGAGGCGGTGCATGCCCCTGATGCCCCGGCATGGCGCGCGAACTCCCGGCGGTGCAGGTCCTGCGCACGATGTAGGTCCAGAACTACCACCGCACCGTGACCGAGGCCGGAGCGGAGGTGAAGCGGCGGGAGCGCAAAGACCTCCCGCCCGGCAGACTGCGGCTCGCCTCTCCGTACGACACCGGCGCGCGCTATGGCCTCAAACAGGGCTCCTGGTGGACCGGCTACAAGATCCATGAGCCCTGCGACGATGCCGATGCCCAGGACCCAGCTGCCGACGGCCAGGCGCTGATCCCCGGAGCCGACGGACCGCCGCCTCACTTGATCACCGGCATCGCGACCACCGACGCCACCGTGACCGATGCGGAAATGGCCGAACCGGTCCATGCTCGCTGCCCGCGATCTCCTGCCTGCCGAGCACTTCCTCGATTCCGGTTACGCCTCCCCCGAGTTGATCGTGGAGATGAAGAAGAACTTGGGGATCATCCCGGTCTTGATGAACCCGGGTTCATCAGTCAGCGGGCATACGGGAGGGGTCTGGCGGGCGTAAGTGCTGGTCAGTGAGGTGTAGGTGTTCCTGTGGGCTGATTTTGTGTGGGCAAACGTTTCGGGGCTTGAGGCTGGCTATCCGCTGGGCTGTTACGGCAGAATGCGGGCATGTATTTACGGAAGATCCAGCGACGGAACAAGGACGGGTCGGTGGTGCGCTACCTGCAGCTCGCGCACAACCGGCGCAAGGGCGGCACGACCGTGGCGGAGGTGGTGGCCAACCTCGGTCGTGAGGACCGTCTCGACGTCGAGGGACTGCGCCGCCTGGTCGCGTCGATCAACCGCTATCTGGGCGACGAGGACGACGTGGTCGTGCCGTTGGCCGCCGATGCGGCCGCGGGTCCGCTGAGTGTGGAGTCCTCCCGGCCGATCGGGGCGACGTGGCTGCTGGACGGGCTGTGGAAGCGCCTGGACATCGCCGCGGCGATCCGCGCGATCGCCGGCGAGCGGGAGTTCCGTACCGACATGGAGCGCGCGCTGTTCGCCCTGGTCGCGAACCGGGCCATCGCCCCCGGCTCGAAGCTCGCCGCCGGCGAGTGGGTCACCTGCGACGTGGTGATTCCCGGGCTCGCGGCGCTGGACGGCAACAACCAGGCCCTGCGCGCGATGGACTTGCTCGCCGGCGCGGACATGCGGGCCCAGGTCCAGGAGGCGGTGTTCTTCGCGGCCGCGAACCTGCTCAACCTGGAGGTCGACCTGGTCTTCTTCGACACCACCAGCACGTACTTCGAGCGCGACGAAGCGGACGACCCGGACGGCGAGGGCTCCAGACTGCGGCAGTACGGGCATTCCAAGGACCACCGCAAGGACCTGCCGCAGATCGTCATCGGCCTCGCGGTCACCCGCGAGGGCATCCCGGTGCGCTGCTGGACCTGGCCCGGCGGCACCAACGACCAGACCGTCATCACCGAGGTCAAGGACGGCCTGCGGGACTGGCGGCTCGGCCGTGTGGTCACCGTGTGCGACACCGGGTTCTCCTCCGAAGCCAACCAGACCTACCTCAAGCGCGCCGGCGGCCACTACATCACCGGCGCCAAGATGCGCGCCGGCTCCCGCCTCGCGGACCAGGCCCTCGCCCGGCAGGGCCGCTACCAGCAGGTCCGCGACAACCTGCGCGTGAAGGAAGTCCGCCTCGACGGCGACGACGGCCGCCGCTGGATCATCTGCCACAACCCGGTGGAGGCGATGCGCGACGCCGCACGACGCGATGACCAGCTCACCGCCGTTCGCCAGGAGCTGGCCCGCATCAAGACCGCGCGGGAGGCCGACGCCAAGAAGGCGAAGGCCAAGACGGCCAAGACCGGAAAGCGCCCCACGGCCCCCTCCGACGCGGTGCATCGCAAGGCCGAGTGCGCGCTGCGCGACCACCCCACGCTCGGGCGCTGGGCCAAGCAGCACCCGGCCACCGGGCGGCTGTCCGTCGACGCCGCCAAGGTCGCCGCCGAAGCCCGCCTGGACGGCAAGTACCTGCTCGCCACCTCCGATCCCGACCTGTCCGCCGAGGACGTCGCGCTCGGCTACAAGAACCTCCTGGAAGCCGAACGCGCCTTCCGCACCATGAAGACCACGCTCGACCTGCGGCCGGTCTACCACCGCCTCGACGAGCGGATACACACCCATGTGCTGCTGTGCTGGCTCGCCCTGCTGCTGATCCGCGTCGCCGAACGCGCCACCGGCCACACCTGGCCCCGCATCAACACCGAACTCGGCCGGATCCACCAGGTCACCCTCACCGGCCCTGCCGGCACCCTCCGGCAGACCACCCGCCTGACCGACACCCAGACCAAACTCTTCAAGGACTGCGCCGTCTCGCGACCGCCAAAGATGAGCGGCCTCACCACCCCCGAATAGCCCCTCACCAGCGAAAACAGGCTCCGGCACCGTGGGCACACGGCACCGGGGCCTCGTCATGCCCATAACCCCAGGTCAGCCCCCGGATTCAGCACTCCCACATGCCCACCGACTGATGAACCCGGGATGAACAGCTCACCCCAGGCGCGTGCCGGCGCCGGGTTCGACCGCACCGCGTTCACCATCGGCTGGGACAAGCGGCAGGCCACCTGCCCACGCGGGGACACCAGCACCTGGTGGAGCCCTGCGACCGCTCGACCGCACCCGCGTCAGTCACCTTGCCCGCCTCGGCCTCTCCCTCGCCGCGTGACCGAATAAGCCAGCAGGATCGGACACCCGCAAACAGCAACCCCACAGCCACACCCAAGGCCACTGTCTCCGGGCACAATGCCGCCGAGGGATCCCCAGCCATCCGCACCTCTGCGACTGACATCCAGAGCCCGGGCGAGCCGAAATGAGTAGTGTGGGTGGTATGCGGCGGGCCGCGTTGAGTGCCAGCCGGTGCCCTCGGGCCGGAAGCGCCGCCGGGAGGCCGTCATGGACGAGCGGATCTCGCGCTGGCCGCTGGTAGGCCGCGACAGCGAGCTGAAGGCCTTCACTGCGGCGTGGGCCAACCGCCGCTGCCAGGGGCTGATGATCTACGGGCAGGCTGGGGTCGGCAAGTCCCGGCTGGCCGAGGAGTGCCTGGCCCGAGCCGTCCACGACGGCTGGAAGGGTCGCCGCGCGACCGCATCCAAGGCGGTCGCCACGGTCCCGCTGGGCGCGATCGCGCACCTGATCCCGGCCGGGGTGGACTTGTCCGACCCGGTGAAGGGCTTCGCCGCGGTCGCCTCCGCGCTGACCGGACCTGACCGACGGCGCCGGTGGGCGCTGTGGGTCGATGACCTGCACCTGCTGGACGCCACCTCGGCGGTGCTGCTGCGCCAGCTGCTGGACGCCGGCGTAGTGCGGCTGATCGCCACTGTCCGCACCGGGGAGCCGGTTGGCGAGGCGGTGCAGGCGCTGACGGGCGGCGACGCGGTGCACCGGATCGACCTGACTACCTTCAGCCCGCAACAACTGGAAACGGTTCTGCAGGCGGCGCTGGGCGGGCCGGTGGGACGGCGCACCCTCCACGAGCTGTGCACCGCGTCCGGCGGGAACGTGCTGTACTTGCACGAGCTGGTCCTGGGCGCCCTGCAGGCCGGGGCCCTGGCCAGCGACGGCGAGATCTGGGAACTCACCAGGGACCGGCCGCAGGGCACGCCAAAGCTGACCGAGCTGATCGAGGCCCGACTGGTAACCGTCGGTCCCACCGCCCGCCCGGTCTTGGAGCTGCTGGCCCTGTGCGAACCACTGCCGCTGGCCGACGCCCAAGCGGCCGCCTCTCTGAGGGTGTTGGTCGACCTGGAAGAAGCAGGGTTGCTCCAGGTCACCACCGACCGGCACCGCACCACCATCGCCCTCACGCACCCGCTCTACAGGGAGATACTGCGCGCCGGACTGCCCGTCCTACGCGGCCGCACCCTGCTCCTGGCTCAGGCCGAGCGGGTCGAGGCCAGCGGTGCCCGCCGCCGCGACGACGCCCTGCACATCGCCACCTGGCGCCTGGCCGCCACCGGCACCGCCGACGCCGCGCTATTGCTTCAGGCGGCCGTCCTGGCCCGGCACGCCCACGACTACCAGCAGACCTTCGACCTACTGCAGGCTTTGCCCGACACTGCCCGCACCACCGCCACCCACCTGATGCAGGGTGAAGCACTTTTTGAAATGGGCAAGAACGACCAGGCGGAGGCCATATTGGCGGCAGCCGATGCGCGGACCGTCGATGAGGCGGCGAAGCTACTGGTGACAAATCTCCGGATGACGAACCTTTTTTGGGGGGCGGGTCGAACCGCAGAGGCGCTGGCAGTAAGGCAGGCAGCCGAAGCACAGGTGACAAGTGCAGGCGGTCTAAGCATGCTGCTGACTCTTGAAGGAGTGGTTCGCGTCGGATCTGGGGACTTCGTGCGAGGTTTGAACTCACTAGAGGGACTTGGAGAAGCCAGGCAGGCTCCGGACGTCAATACGTGGTTGCACGGCGCGTCCCTCAAGACGATGGGATTGGCGCTCACGGGCCGCACAACTGCAGCAGTTCGGTGGGCTGGGCACGCGCACGAAGCCAATCTTTGTCTGGATGAGCAGGCTCTCAGGCCTCCCCCCGCCACCCAATTGGCTCCGATGGTTGTTGCACTGGCAGAGGCCGGCAGGCTGACCGAAGCCCGGGATATCGGAGAGCACGCCTACGCGGAACTTCTCGCGGCTAATGCACCGATACCCGAGCTATGGACGGCTCTGTTTCTTGCTCGGGCAGAGTCGATGGCCGGCCACTACGCCAGGGCTCGCCACTGGTACGCCGAATCTGCCGCCCTCTGTCGGGCCCGTAATCAGACTAGGGCCTTGCGGCCGGTGCTGGCGGGCCTGGCCGCAACGACAGCGATTCTCGGTGACGTCCAGATAGCCGAAGCTGCGCAGGTAAAGGCCAAAGTTTACCCCCAGGTGGGCTACTTCCCAACTGAAGAGTGCCTTGGCACGGCGTGGGTTCAAGCAGGCCGCGGCCACCTAGCCAAGGCCCGAGCGAGACTCACCAAAGCCGCCGAAACCGCCCGATCAATCGGACACGTCGCCTCGGAGGCGCTCCTGCTCACCGATGCCGCCCGCCTGGGCGGCGCCAGGGAAGTCACCGGCCGCCTCAACGAACTCGCCCAGCTGTGCGATGGGGCATTCGCCCCGGCCCGTGCACACCTGGCGGCCGCGCTGGCCGCCGACGCCCCCGACCGACTCCTGGCCGCCGCCGACGAACTGGAGACCATCGGCGCGGACCTGCTGGCCGCGGAGGCGGCCACCGCCGCAGCCGCGGCCTGGCGGCGGACAGGACGGGCCCGCCGGGCCGCCTCCGCAACCCAGCGGGCCCAGGTCTGCGCCACCCGCTGCAAGGGCGCCCACACCCCACTCCTGGCCACCGCCGAGGCCGCATCCGCCCTCACCCCCCGGGAACGGGAGATCGCCCTACTCGCCGCCGCGGACATATCGAGCAAAGACATCGCTGACGCTCTGCACCTGTCCGTGCGCACCATCGACAACCACCTCCAGCACGCCTACGCCAAACTCGGCGTCACCACCCGCCGGGAACTCGCCAACACTCTCGGCCAGCCCATCACCCGACCCCCGACGATGCCCCCCAACGGCGTTGTCACGTTGGCTGACGGGGTGGGATGATCTCCAGGTTGATCATGCTGGGAAGGGTCTGGCCGTGGGGAGCGCTGCCGTCGTATCAGGGCCCCGGTACCGGGTGGAGATCATCTCCCACTGTGTGTGGCTGTACTTTTCGGTTCCCCTGAGCTTCCGTGAGGTCGAGGAGCTGATGCTCGCCCGCGGCGTCGTCACCTCCTATGAGACGGTCCGCCGGTGGTGCCGGGCCTGCGGGGCGTCACCGCAGGTGAACGGTCGACTCCTATAGTCGTCAAGCCGCTGGAGCAAGGTCGGTTTGAGTGATTTGTTCCGTTGGTGTGCTGGTCAGGGCGCGGTAGACCTCGCGGGCGACGAATCGCTTGAGGCAGCGCATGATGTCCTTCTTGGACAGTCCTTCCGTGGTCCAGCGCTCGACGTAGGCGCGGGTGCGTTCGTCGAAGCGCATGCGGGTCAGCACGATGATGTGCAGGGCGTTGTTCGCGGCCCGATCGTCGCCGCGGTTGAGCCGGTGGTGGTGGGTATGGCCGGATGATGCGGGGATCGGCGCGACTCCGGCCAGGTGCGCGAACGCGGCCTCGGAACGCATCCGTTCGGGGTTGTCCCCGGCCGTGGCCAGCAGCTGGCCGGCGGTTTCGGGCCGACGCCGAACAGTTCCAGTAGTACAGGGGCGGCCTGCTTGACCGGCGGGCCGATCTCGGCGTCGAGCTCGGCGATCTCCTCGTCCATCGCCTGATGGCGGCGGGCGAGGCGGCGCAGTGCCGCCCGGGTTGCCGCCAGCGGGCGTGACAGTTCACTGCCGGGCCTCAGCCGGCCCCGGGTGCGTATCAGCGCAGCCCGTTCCAGGCCCGCGACCTGCTCGCGCAGCATCGCCGGTGCGGATACCAGCAGTCCACGGATCTGGTTCATCGCCTGGGTTCGGGCCTTGACCGCGCTGCGGCGGGCTGTCCGCAGGACGCGGACCGCTTCGACCACGCCGTCCCGGCTCTTGGGCGTCCCGGTGGCCCGGCCGGACAGAACGGCCGTCGCGGCGGCGTAGGCGTCGATCGGGTCGGACTTGCCCTTCATCCGCCGGGTCTTGCGGTCCGGTTGGTCCACGTCGTCGACGACCGTGACCCGGCCGCGGTCAGCACGCGGGCGAGCTCGGCTCCGTAGGCGCCGGTGCCCTCAACTCCCACCGCGACGAGCTCACCATGAGAGCGCATCCAGTCCAGAAGGTCTCGGTAACCGCGGATGGAGGCGGGGAACTCCCGGTCGGCCAGGTGCCGGCCGATGGAGTCGATCACCGCCCCATGGTGCGTCAGACCACGGGTCGACTCCGCCGGTGATCTCCGGGCCGTCGTGCGTCATGCTGGTCATGTCCGTCCTTGTGAGTCCGTTCCGAGGGCGGCACGCGCCGGTCGGGCGGGTGGACAAGACAGTGACGGGGCTTCTCGACCAGGCTCCTGACTTGTTCAATCGGCCCCAGATGCTCGGTCTGCAGCCGTAGCGTCCAGGGTGTCGGTCGGCACGGGCCCGCAGTGCTCCTTGCCGCCCATGGGCTGGCTCACTGATAGCGTGCCGCCGCCGGCTGACACCCGCGCGGTGTGGCTCGACAGAGGCATGAAGGCGACACGGTGACTTCAAGTCAGGGTGCCCACCGCACTCCCCTTCCTGACTCATCGAGTGCGAGAGCAGCAGCCTGTGATCCTGATCGGTGTCGATCCCCACAAGTCGTCCCACACCGCCGTCGCCGTCGACACAGCAGGCCACCAGGTGGCCCAGCGCCGGTTCGTCGTCAACGCCGGAACCTTCCGCCAGCTGATGCGCTGGTGCGAGCAGTGGCCTGACCGTCGTTTCGCGGTCGAGGGCGCCGGCGGCCTGGGCCACTCGCTCGCCCAGCAACTGGCGGCCGCGGGCGAGAACGTGGTCGACGTGCCGTCCACGCTGTCGGCACGGGCCCGGCTGCTGGCCACCGGCGCCGACCGCAAGACCGACGAAGGGCATCCGGCCGGTCACGGCCACCGACAACTGCCGCCGGGACATAGCCCGTGACCTGCTGGCCGATTTGCGCAGACTGGACCGGCAGGTCAAGGACAACGAAGCCGAAATGCGCGAGGCCGTCGCCGCGACCCGCACCACGCTGACCGCCCTGCCGGGCCTGGGCACCGTGCTGGCCGCGAAGGTCCTCGGCCACATCGGGGACGTCAGCCGGTTCCCCACCGAGCACCACTTCGCCAGCTACACCGGAAGCGCACCCTTGGACGCCTCCGGCGGCAACAACGTCCGTCATCGGCTCAACACCGGCGGCAACCGCGCGCTGAACTCGGTTCTGCATACGATCGCCGTCTGCCAGATCCGCGACGGCGGCCGCGGGCAGGACTACTACCTCCGCAAGATCGCGGAAGGCAAGACACCATCCGAGGGCCGCCGGGCCCTCAAGCGCCGCCTGTCCAACGTGGTCTACCGGATTATGAAACGCGACCAACGGAGTCACCTCGCTCAAGCCGCTTGACACACAGAGGCGCTATGAAGTCACAAGCGCCCGTCCGGCCGCGTGCATGGAGGCCCGCCGACGCGCCGACAATCCCAAACAGGACAGTCGAAGACGTCAGTCAGGTGGCGAGTCAGACGCATCAGCAGAACCACCACTCACATCCTCACTGTCAGGTGGGGTTCAGCGGGGTGATGCCGGTGCCCGCATACAGCTCGGGGTCCAGTGACAGGACCGTGATCGGATCCCCCGCCTTCACTGCCTGCCAGGCGATGGCAGCCGCGTGAGCCACCGGCCAATCCGTATCTCTCCAGTCCATCGCATCCACCGCATGAGCGGCGGTGAACGGGACGCTCTCCGCGAACCGCAGCGATGCCGCGTGCCTGCCCGCGCCGGCGTCCTGCCGCTCAGCAGCAACGATGGAAAGCGACGGGATGAGAACGCGGCCGGCGCCGCGCGAGGCTTCGACGTAGAGGCCGGTGGAGAAGAGATCCGCGCGATACAGAGCGGTCAGAACGGTATGGTCCAGGACGGCCGTCAGGTTCACGCGGCGGCGCCGCTCTGATGGGAGCGGATCTTCGCCCAGGCGTCCTGGCCGACCTGCTGGACCTGCTCGCTGTACTCGATGCCAAGCTCACGGGCCGCCTCGACGGCACGCTGCTCACGCTCACATTCCGTGAGCTCGCGGGAAGCGAGCTCTTCGAGCAGCTCAGTAATGGTGGTGCCGCGCTCGTCGGCAAGGGTACGCAGCCGGTCGCGCACTTCCTCGCTGGTCTTGATGCTCGTTGGCTTACTCATACCCCGATTCTACCGCCGGTAGAACTCCGGAAGAAGCGTTCGAACGCAATCATTCAGCAGGGCTGCGCTGTGTGACGGTTTTGGGTGTGCGGTGACGGCCGGTGGCCGGTGGTCAGCGGCTGTTGTGTGGGGTGGTCAGGCGGGTGCGGTGGCTGCCGGGGGAGCCAGGGCGTGCCGGTGAAGGCGTCGCGGAGCACGGTCAGGGAGTTGACCGCGTGCTTGGTCGCGGTTGAGAGCACGCCGCGGATGAGGTAGCGGTCCTTGGCGCGTTGCAGGTCGGTGAGCCGCCCGGAGATCTTCTCTTGGGTCTTGGAGGGGCGCAGGTCGCGTTCGGCCTGGTTCGAGGTCGGCGGGATGCGCAGGTCGGTGGTGAAGCGCAGGAAGTCGTCCTCGCGCTCGCGCAGGGCCTGCAGTAGCAGGCGGGCCTTGCGGGCGCCGGGCCGGGCGTCCGCCAGTGTGGCGGTGTGCGCGAGGCCGATGCGCACGGCGTGCCGCAGGCCGGTCAGGGCGACCTGCCTGATCCGTGCGGCCAAGGTCTGCTCGCCTCGGTCGCGGGCCTGGTTGGCGCGGTGGATCAGCTCGCGCAGCTCGTCGGCGAGCTGGGTGGGCCAGGCCTGTTCGGGGTAGAGCCCGGCGGCGCCGGCCAGGTCCCGGAGCACGTGGGTCAGGCACAACTGGTGCTGGAGGGTGCCGAGGTGGATGCTGTCGTAGTTCTGGTAGCGGTCGTGGACGATGACCGCCCCGGGCTCCAGGTCGCGGTAGACGAACTGCCGGAAGGTCGTCATGGAGCGGTCGCCCAGCAGGAAGTTGGTGTACAGCCCGGTGCAGGCGACGTGCAGGTAGCTCTTGGCCTCGACTCTGCCCGGGGCGGGGGTGGCCGGGCAGGCCTTCAGCGGGGTCTCGTCGCAGCAGAGCGTGAAGGCGAGGGTGATCAGGGTTCGGATGACGAAGTCGCAGGTCGCCAGCAGGGACGCCGCCCGCGCCAGCAGGGCGTGGACGAAGCCGACGGAGGGTTCGGCGCCGGTCAGCGCGGCGAGGATCTCACGCATCCGGTGCACCGGCACGAAGTGCACCACAAGCAGGTAGACCGCGAATGCGCGCAGGCTGGGCCCATACTCCGCCCGTCCACGCCCGGCACCCGCGGGACGCTCGGCGGTGGACCTTCCCGCAGGCGCAGGCCACCGCGTGCTGGTCGTACTGCGTGACGGCCACCGCCACCAGCGGGATCTCGTGCTGCTGGTAGCGGTCCACCACACCACACCCAGGCCGACCGCGTCGACGAGGTCGGCCCCGCAGCCGCATGCCTTTTGGGGGAAACGGTCCAGGCGGTCGTCGATCTCATCGTCCCCGCGCCAGCACAGCGCCGACCCGGGCGCACCCCTCTGCTTGCCCTTACCGCGACCGCTCGGCTTGGCCCGGCGCTCCTTGCGCGGCGGCACCTTCCCGAGGGTGTCGTCCTTCGAGGGCGGCATCGAGGAGTTGGAACTGTTGCGCGAGTGCAGATGCTGGAGCTTCGCCAGTTCCTGGGCCTGCCGCTCGAACTTGTCTACCAAGTCGGCGAGTTGCGTAGCCATGGCCGCGATCTGCGCATCCTGACGGGCGATCACCACCGCCAGCTCATCGAGCCGGGCTGCTTGACCACGGGCGAGCACGACCAGCTCGTCACGCGTCATCGACTCCAGCTCGGGCACGGCAAGATCCACCACACCGCACAACCGACGCCTCACACCCTCACGGACCGTCACATCACGGCAGCCACCGTCACACTCCGATTACCTGCTGAATGATTGCGTTCGAACGCCTCCGAGCCCTGCTTGCTGCCAGGGGCCTGTGCGGGCGTCGGTGTAGGGGCGTTCGGTCCTCCTGAGACGCACTGAAGGAGAGCTGCAGCGCCACACGGCGCGCGTCGTCGCCTCGCCTTTCCCTTCCGGGGTACAGCGTGGCACTGGCCCCGCTAGGTTCATGATCAGTCCGCGCCGACACGGGTGCGCGGGCCAGGACCGGTTTCCCGCGCTCTGGGTACAGCCGGACCGCATCCGGGCCTCGGCATCCGAAAGGATGCCGAGGCCCGCACTCCCTCCCCGCCGGTGACGCCTACCGGATCCGTGCGAAACGATGTGACCTACTTGTCGGAGCTCCGGCGTCAGGGAAGTGAGGAGGCGGCGTTGCACTCGCGGAGCGAAGGCAACGGGCGTGCCGGCCGGTCGGGCCGGCACCGTGCTGTAGTCGCCGCCTTCCAGGGGACGCACATGGCCGGCTCCCAACCACACGCGGTACTCGACCGGCTCCGGACGGCCTCCGTTCCCTGTCCCCCAGACGGTGATCCCGACCCCGTACTGGAGGCCCGCAGTTCCTGACCGTCGGGCATGACCGCGATCACCCGCGCACCGGCTCCCGTCATCCGCGCTCCCTCTCTCATCACATGGTTCTCGAAGATGCGGCCCTGCGGTGCTGCCGCATTCTCGCTGGCCCCGACACGGCAGCGATCTCAGGGCTGCGGGGCTGATCAGGACACCTCTTCCGGCTGAGGCGCGATGTCGGGGACCCACGCCTGGCAGGCCAAGTACGCCCTTCGCCGGCGTCGAAGGAACGATCAATCAGGCCCTGGACATCACCGGCCTGCGCCGGGCCCGCTAGGCGGCCGAGGGTGTTCACTTCCTTGTGTAAGCGATGATCTTGTTGGGTGCTGGTCGGGCTTCGGCTGACACCAGGAATGTGACGCACAGTGAGTGACTTGATGAACGAGTTCATGCAGACAGTGGAGTCCCGTGACGACCGCGAGGAGGCGGGGCGTCGGCTGGCGTCGGTGATGTCGCCGGCGACGATCGACAAGCTGCTGGCGGACGCGGAGGCGGCCGGGGTCGGTATCGACGGGTCGGGCGGTCTGCTGCAGCAGATGATGAAGGCGGTGCTGGAGCGGGCCCTGCAGGCCGAGATGGCCGACCACCTCGACTACGAGACCGGGGACCCGGCCGGCCGTGGATTGGGGACGTCCCGCAACGACTCCTGCGCCAAGACGCTGAGCACCTCGACGGGCCCGGTGACCGTCCAGGTGCCGGCGGGATCGGGAGGCGGACTTCGAGCCGGTGATCGTGAAGGGCAAGCGGCGTCTGTCGCAGGTCGACGACATGATCCTGTCCCTGTACTCCCGCGGCATGACCACCCGCGACATCCGCTGCCGCTGGTGTCCGTCATGCGCCACTCCCAGGTCTCGATCCGTACGGGATGACACCTGCCCAGGGGGCCGCGGGAGGAGCGAGAATCTGACCGGCGTGCTCGATGGCAACAGTGCGTGGCCCCTCTGCGGCCCCGGCACCAGACTGACCTACGGGCTCAACGTCCCACCGAGCGACCGGCATCGGCGGGCAGGCGCCACAGTCATGTTTTCACGCCAGCAAGGCGTACCCGAACGGACCAGAGGGACTGACCTGCATATATACCGATGTATATTCCTGTACATGGTTAGGACTCCGTTAGGTTGCTCTGGATCTTGAGTTCGGGCTGGTGGCCGTTCTGGGCAGGGGGCGGTGGCAGGTGGTGCAGGTGCCGGTCCAGCAGTTCAGCAGGTCCTGGATGGCGTCGAGGGTCTGGTAGAGGGTGAGTTGGCTGTATCGGCTTTTGGGGCCAGGCGCTGTTCGATGAGGAAGGCGTGTGCGGCGGTGACCAGGGTGACGTGATGGTGCCAGCCGTTCCAGGAACGGCCCTCGAAGTGGTCCAGGCCGAGGCCGTGCTTGAGTTCCCGGTAGTCGTGCTCGATGCGCCAGCGGATCTTCGCCAGACGGACCAGTTCGGTGATCGGGGTGTCGGCGGGCAGGTTGGACAGCCAGTAGTCGGTGGGTGCTTCGGCGCCGGCGGGCCACTCGGCCAGCAGCGTCAGCTCAGGCAGGACGCCGTCCCAGCTGTTGTCGCCGGCGGCGGCCTGAGCGATGCGTCGGGATTTGATCCCGGCCGGCCGCACCCGCAGGGCCAAAAAGCGTGAGCGCATCGGCCCGCGGGAGCCTTCCCGCCAGGTCACCTCGCTGAAGGCCTGCCGTCCGTGGCCGGCGGCGAGTGCGGCCACCGGGGACGGCTTGTCGCGGTAACGGGGCTGCGGCTTGCGGCCGCTGCCGGACCAGGCGGAGGCGGCGGGCTGCACGTCGTGCGGGTGGACGCCCACATCCGAGCGGATCGCCACCACGTATCCGATGCCCCGGCTGTCCAGCCCGTCGCGAAAGTCGGCGTTCTGCCCGTAGCCGGCGTCGGCCACCAGCACCGGCGGAACCAGACCCCATTCCGCCAGCTCATCACCAGTGTCCAGAGCCAGGCGCCACTTCTCCCGGTGCCCGGTCTCCTCCGGGATCCCGGTCTTGCGCCGGCGGACCGGATCCTGCGCCCACTCCCGGGGCACGAACAGGCGCCACTGCAGCGGACACGACGCGGTGTCGGAGACCGCGTGCACACTGAGCTTCTTCAGCGTTGCTTCTCCAGGGTGAGGACGGCCTTGGCGATTGACGTGAGTGTGTTGGGACTGACGCGGGCTTTGCGGAAGATCCGCCAGGCTTTGAGTCGTGCGAAGGCCCGTTCGACGGGCGAGCGGAGTCGGGCGTGTGCCCGGTTGACGGCCTTCTCTTTGACGGTGAGCTCACGGTTTCGGTGTCTTTTGACGGGTGTGGCGAACGTTCCGCCGGCACCCTGGTACGCCTTGTCCGCGAGGGCGGGGATCTTCAGTCGCTCACAGATGGGGCGATGTTGTGGGTGCGGGCGGCGGTGATGTCCGCGGTCCGTCCGGGCAGGGCCGGCGAGTACCAGACGAGCTCACCGGCCGGGCCGGTGACCGTCTGGATGTTCACGCCGTGCTTGCGGTGCTTGCCTGAATAGTCGTTCTGGCTGTTGCCCACGCGGTCGCATTCGGCGAGCGTGCCGTCGACGAGGATGTGCTCAGGGCGGGCTTGCCGCAGCGCGTGAGTGAGAGAGGGTGCGCGGGCGGCCAGGTGGGTGATCACGCTGTGTACATGTGCGTGGGCGGTGCTCTCGCTGATCCGGAAGCCGGCGGCGATCTGGGCGAGGGTGTCGTGCTTGCGTGGGTACACGAGCGTGATGAGGGCCCGCTGAGAGGCCGGCAGTTTGCACCGGCGGTCACCCTCGCGGGTGATGATCAGCATCGTGACCCACTCCACGAGGGCATGCGGAAGGTCGAGTGCGGCAGGATAGGTAACCAACAAGGCTCCCTGACAAATGAGTTGAGACGTGAGATCTCTCGCTCAACTGTCCGGGAGCCTTGTCCGTTACGAGCCCTTGTCTGTCACCCGATCGGTGGCCAACTCGAAGAAGCTCACTCACCGCGACCTGGCAGTTGGCCTGTTTGCCCAGCGCTCCGCAGTACTGGGGGGCGACCGCCACCGACATCTTCCCGTCCTTGGGGAACGACACGTCATCGACCGCCCAGGCATCCGGGCAGACCTGGGGCACCATCCGCTCGGCGATCCGCCGCCGTACCGGCACCGGATCCCACGTCGACTGATTCACGAACTGCTGCAGGTTCTGCTCGTTGCCGTCCGGCAGCCGCTCCGCCATCGGCTGGATCGACTTACGCCGCCCGTCCAGCATCAGCTGTCGGCGTACACACGATCGTCCCCGGTCGCGTACGAGTGAAAAGGGACGCTTGATGGTGCGGTGAATCGTGGTGCCCGGCACTCTTCTGCTCGTCCGGTGAAGGGTGGCGGAGGGTGGTGACGCGGTGGTTTTGGACCCGCAGCGCTGGCTGGAACTGCGGCGGTTCCGTGCTCTGGTCGAGTCAGGGGCGGTCAGTCTGACCGAGGTGGCCAAGGAGACTGGGCTGGACCGCAAGACGGTCCGCAAGTATCTGTCGAGCACGGCGGCGTCGGTGCCGCCGAGGCGGACGTCGAACGGCCGGCCCCGGAAGAAGGCGGTCGACGAGGTCGCCCCGTTGATCGACGCGATGCTGCGGGCAGAGATCCTCATCAAGGGTGCTGTGGTGCACGAACGCCTGGTGAAGGAGTACGGCTCGACGATCAACTACCAGCGGGTCAAGCTCTATCTGCAGGAGGCCCGGCCGCGGATCGCGGGTGAACTGGGGATCGAGCCGCGGGAGTTGGCGGGTATGCACCGCCGCTTCGAGGTGGTTCCCGGGGCCCAGGCTCAGGTCGACTGGGGCGATGAAGGCAAGATCCTCGCCCACCTGGGAATCCCGAAGGTCTACTCGTTCCATATGGTGCTGTCGTACTCGCGCGATCCGTTCTGCTGCTTCACCACGAGCCAGGACCTGCAGACCTTCTTCGACTGCCACCGGCGGGCATTTGCGCACTTCGGCGGGGTGCCGATGTCGATCGTCTACGACCGGACCAAGACCGTCGTGCGCCGGCACGTCGCTCCCGGTGAGGCGGTTCCGCTGCATCCGGAAGCGGTCGGCTTCGCCGGCCACTACGACTTCGACATCGACGTGCTGGCCGCCTACCGGCCCACCGGGAAGGGTCGGGTCGAACGCCAGGTGTTGATCGTGCGTGATCACGTGCTGGCCGGGCGGGCGTTCTCCTCGCTCGAGGAGTTGGATGCCGCGTTCTTGGCGTGGGTGCCGCAGCGACGCGCCCGCACCCACGCCACCCACCACGAGGTCATCGGACACCGGGCCGCCCGGGATCACGCCGCCCTGAAGCCGTTGCCGTCCTCGCCCTATCTGGTGGCCGAGCGGCATCTGCGGCCGGTGGGCAAGGACTGTCTGGTCGCGTTCGGCGGGAACCTCTACTCGGTGCCCGCCCGCAAGGTCCGCCCGCGTCAGCTGGTGGAGATCAGAGCGACGAAATCCCAGGTCATGCTGCACACGACCGTCCCCGATGCCAGCGGCGAGACGTTGCTGTCCAGCCATCCGCGGGCGGTCGGCCGCGGCGTGGTTGTCAAGCAGGATGAGCACTGGGACGGCCTGCCAACCGGCAAGAACCGCCGCACTACGACGGGCGACGAGCCGCCACCACCGCAGAGCGAGTTCCCCGCGGCGGGTCGCATCGGGCCCTTGCAGGCCCTGTTGAACCGGGCCGCTGCAACCCAGATCGAGGTCGGGCGGCGGCCGCTGTCGGTCTATGACGAACTGACCGGCACCCGGCCCTTCACCACCAACTCCCCGACGAAGGAGTCGTCTTGAGCGAGCTGACCGGCAACCGCATCCGCACCACGGCCGGCAAGCTCGGCCTGCCCCACCTGGCGGAGACCATCAACGAGTACACCCGCCGAGCCGACGAGGCGAAGATGGGCTACCTCGACTTCCTCGACCTGGTCCTTTCCGAAGAGCTCGCCGTCCGCGACGACCGCCGCTTCCGCCAGGGCCTGCGACTGTCCAAGCTGCCACACCACAAGACGCTGGACGAATACGACTTCTCGTTCCAGCCCGAGCTCGACCCGCGCAAGGTCAAAGACCTCGCCAGCCTCTCCTTCGTCGACGGCAAGGCGAACGCCGCGCTGCTGGGGCCACCGGGAGTGGGCAAGACGCATATCGCTGTCGCTCTCGCTGTCGCGGCCTGCCGGGCCGGCTACTCGATCTACTTCACCAGTCTCGACGACATGGTCCGCAATCTGAAGGCTGCCGAGTCGGCCGGACGGCTGGTCAACAAACTCGGCACCTACCTGCGGCCGAGCGTCCTTGTGATCGATGAGGTGGGCTACCAGCCCCTCGAACGGGCCGAGGCGAACCTGGTCTTTCAGGTCATCTCCAAGCGTTACGAGAAGGGCTCCATCATCCTGACCTCCAACAAGACCTTCAGCGAATGGGGACAGGTGTTCGGCGACGAGGTCCTCGCCACCGCGATCCTCGACCGGCTCCTCCACCACTGCGAAGTGATCGCGATCAACGGCCCGAGCTACCGGCTCAAGAACCGCCTCCAGGCCATCGAGCGGGAGAACGAAGTGGCCTAACACCTGGGGACGTTCAAACGTACCGGCCCGGCCCGAAGCGAGAGTACGCCGACATCAGCCCCCGCAGGTAGCAGTAGCGGTGGCGGAAGTCTCGAATTGCTGAGTCAGATCATCCTGCTCACCCGGGAGAACGGAAACATGGTCCGCGGCGCGTGCCCTGCCGAGTCTCGCGGAAACGGGCTCGTTGGGGTGGCAGGCGGCGTAATAACGAAGGAAGGATACGGCAGCTGTAGAGCAGCGGCCGAGTTTTCGATCATGGCGGGGTGTCGGCGTATGCATGCCAGCGGCGGTGGCAGAGGCGGGCGCGGTGTTGGTGGCGGCGGCGCCAGGTGGACCACCACAGCAGGTGGTCGGGGTCTCGTCGGGGTGGCGGAAGGATCAAGGCCCGTAGCAGGCGGAGGAGTTCGTGGCTGCTGAGGGGCACGAGGTTGGCCTCGTCGGGGTCGTCGCGGGTGGTCTGGGCGGCGCGTTCGAGGGCGGCGGTGACGGCCAGGAAGGCGTAGGCGACCAGGGCGATCACGCTCCAGCGGTGCCAGGAGTTCCAGCAGGGCCACCGTACCGGTCCTGTGGCCCCACGCACGATGATCGATATGGCGAGCGAGGAGAACACGCTGGAGGCGGCAGCCCAGGCGCTGCACGATGCGCAAGAAGCGGTCCATGTGGCCCGCCGGAATCTGACTGCGGCGATCGTGGCCGCATACCAGAGCGGCGAGCCGGCAGCCCAGATCGCGATGCGCACTGGTAGAGACGTCATCGGGATCCGAAATCTGCTGGCCGCCGCCCAGGCGACACGTCGCCGGTAATCGAACCCCGTCCAGGAACGCCGCGGTCACGTCATGGACACTCCGTGCGCAGTCGCCGGATCTCGCCGTGGGCCCTTTCCAGGCGTCGGGTCAGCTCGGTGTTGGCCGCCCGGAGTTCTTGACCCGCAACAGGGCGGCTTCCAGGCGCCGGTGCAGTGAGGCGGTGCCCGTCGGCTGCTGACCGGTCCGCACGGGTGACGGTACTCCCTGCTTCAGCTTTGATGGCGTCGACCAGATTGCTCTGCGTGTAGAGCCAGGAGCGGGAGATACCCGCTGTGCGGGCGACGCCGGCGACGGTGACGGGTCCTCGGCTCTTCTGGGCGTTCTTGACGGCTTCCTCGGCGCGTGAGGGTGCCTGCAGGCACCCTCACAAGCCTTCCCCGACCGACGCGGACGAGTCGAGCGCCATCCCTGCCCCCGCTGCGGCGCCGAACCCGGATCGCCGTCCCGCCCGCCGACCCGTTCAACCTGGTGGGGTCAGGCGGCGCTGAGGTCGGCCCAGTGGTTGATGAGGCCGTCGGTGTCGTTGTCGGGGGTGGGGGTGGTGCCGGTGTGGTGGGCGAGGGTGGTGATGATGGTGGTGCCGCGGCCGTGTTCGTCTGTGGGGCGGGTGGTGGCCCAGCTGGTGGTGGGGGAGGCGGTGTGGGGGCCGCCGTCGCTGACGTGGACTTGGACGCGGCCTGGGCCGTTGGTGGTGGTGTGCAGGTGCAGGGCGACGGGGGGTAGGGCGTGGGTGACGGCGTTGGTGACCAGTTCGGAGATGACCAGCAGGGCGTCGTAGAGCTGGTCTTCGTCCAGTCCCCAGGAGGCCAGGATGGGGCGGGCGGCACGGCGGGCGGTGGCCGGTGCGAGCGGTCCGTGTTCCAGTGGCAGGCTGAACACGCGCGCACCGGCCGCGGCGGCGTGCGGCGCGGGGCGCTGTTGCCGGCTGTGGGAGGTCGTGGTGGTCGTCATCAAGATCACTGCCTGTCCGGAAGGGCCGGAATGCTTCTTCTGGTACTTCCAGCACACTCCCGTCGAGCGCAGGCTCTCTGAGCAGTCCATACCCAAAACCAAAAATCGGTGGTTTGGTATGCCGTTGTTTCCCCTGGCCGGTTGCTGGTCGCAGGGCGCGCCGTGAGCTGCGGTGACGCGCCCTGGCTGTCATCCTTGCCAGGTCAGACAACCCCGGGCCGGGCCGGAGCGGGAATACGGGGGTGAGTTCACCGCCGGAGTGGAGGCCATCATGCTGCTCAGTCACAGCCTGGACGGCGACGTGCTGCGGGTGACCCTGCACTGCAATCTCGACATCGCCACGCGGGCCGCGGCCGTCCAGGAGATCGAGGCCTTCGTCCGTGCCTGCCGGCCCCGCTGCGTGATCCTCAGCGTTCCCGCTGGGGAGCCGGCACCCGCCACGCTCAGCGCCGCCCTCCGGGCCCACCGCATGTGCCAGAAGGTGGGTATCGCGCTGGAGGTGACCGGAGTATCCACGGCGATGCAACGCCTGTTCGCTACGAACATCGCGTAGACCCCACCACTCGGGATCGGAAACGCGCGCGGTGGCTGCGGCCGCTGTTGTCCGCGCGGGCCTCCACGAGGCCCGCCCCGGCCGTGGGTGACTGGGATGGTGCGGAAGACGTTGAATCCGGTGTGACCAAGACGATGCGGCTTCCGTCCCTTCCCGGCGCCCAGCACAGTGGCAGTGCGGTTTCCCGCCCCGAGCTGGAGCCGATCTTCACTGAACTCGCCGCCCG
Organism: Streptomyces sp. NBC_00289; assembly: GCF_041435115.1. Taxonomy (NCBI): domain Bacteria; kingdom Bacillati; phylum Actinomycetota; class Actinomycetes; order Kitasatosporales; family Streptomycetaceae; genus Streptomyces; species Streptomyces sp. NBC_00289. Next base: position 10,303,923 of record NZ_CP108046.1, read on the forward strand.
GTGGGCCGGCGCCGGGCGGGCCGTGCCCGGCCGGGCGGACGAGGAGTGGACGACCCTCACCCGCCGCTCCCCGTGGCCGGTACGCTGACCGCACAGCACGATGCCGATGTCGATCACCAGCTATCACGTCTTTGCCCGGTCGTCGTCTGTGGGGCACGAGGACGATGTCACCGGCGCCCTGGTAGCCGCGGTCGGCCAGGATCGGGATGCCCAGGCGGATACACGTAGCGATGATCCGGTGCCGTCTGGCCGCGGTCAGATCGTGGGTCCGGCCGGGCAGCGCGGGCGAGATCCACACCAGCGTGCCGTCCGGAGCGGTCACCACCTGCAGGTTCACGCCGTGCCGGCGGTGCTTTCCCCAGTAGTCCGCCCGGCCGTCGCCGGTCCGGTCGCACTCGGCGAGTGTCCCCTCCAGCAGCAGGTAGCGGGCGTCGGGGCGATCTCAGGGCCGCGGTCAGACCGGGCGCGAGCTCTGCGAGGTGGCCGATCACGGCGTGCACGTGGGCGTGTGCGGTGCCCAGGCTGATACCGAAGCCGGCCGCGAGCTGACGCAGGGTGTCGTTCTTCCGCAGGTATACCAGTGCGACCAGGGCGCGCTCGGACGCTGGCAGCTTGCACCTGCGGTCACCTTCACGGGTGACAATGAGCATCGTGACCCACTCCACCAGGGCATGCGGAACATCGAGTACGGCACGATAAGGAACCAACAGAGCCCCAAGGCTGAAGAGTTGAGCGTAGACACCTCGCTCAACAGCCCTGGGGCTCTGCCCGTTCCGCCCTCACCACACCTCACCCGATCAGTAGCCGAACTGAACAAGCTCATGCTTCGCCGCCCGGTTGCGCCAGGAGATGGTGGCCTCGCCGGTGAGTCGGCGGGCCATGAGGTCGGTCATGGCGAGGTAGATCGATCATGGCTTCGGATCGGGCAGGGAGGGTCTCGCCAGGTGGCGGTGGAGCATCAGCCAGCCGTAGGTCCGCTCGACCGTCCGGGATCGGGATGAACCCCCTGCTCCCGGGGGTACGGGCGGTGATTTCCAAGTCGATGCCGAGAGTGGCGGCGTGCTCGACGAAGTGCTTGCGATAGCCGCCGTCGACCCCAGTGAGGTGACCCCCGGAGTGTGGACGCAGTGATCGCGTTCGGGGCAGGCCGGATGAGGTGGTAGACCTCGCGGATCACGTAGCGTTTGAGGCATCGGATGATCTCGCGTTTCGTCTTGCCTTCTGCGGTTCGGCGGGCGGCGTAGTCGATCGTGGGCTGGTGGAATCGCATGCGGACGATGACGGTGCGGTAGATCGCGGCGTTGAGCTGGCGATGGCCGCCGTGGTTGATGCGGTGCCTGGCGCTGGTCATTTTGGAGCCGGTGGGCACGGGTGCGATGCCCGCGAGTTTGGCGAGTGCGGCTTCGGACTTGATGCGCTCGGGGTTGTCGCCGGCTGCGACGAGGATTTCCGCGGCCGTGTCCACTGCGATGCCGAACGGCTCGAGCAACTGCGGGGCGGCTCGGTGCGCCAGGTCATCGATCATCTTCGTCAGCTCTTTGGCCTCGGCGTCGAGGTACTGCCACCGCTTGGCCAGCGTGCGCAGGGCGTGACGTAGTGCGCCCTCAGGGCCCTCCAGCTGTCGAGGACGCAGGCCCGCCAGGTGCCGGGCCAGAGCGATCTGCGTTGTGCCGGCGGTCTCGTGACGCAGGCCATCGCCGGCGTGGACGAGCATCGCCTTCATGGTGACCCTCGCGGCCGCGCGCTGTTCGACGGCCTGGTCGTGGGCGATCTTCAGCCGGCGGATCATCTCGGCCTCGCCGTCCGCCGTCTTGGGAGTGGCGGTGGCAAAGCCGGCGAGAACCGCGGGGCGGCGTTCTCGGCATCCAGCGTGTCGGACTTGCCGTTCATCCGCCGTAGCCGCCGGTCCGGCCGGCCGGCCTCGACCACCTTGTGACCGGCCCGGCGAAGGAACGAGGCCAGGGTGGCGCCGTAGAAGCCGGTGCCCTCGACCCCGAATGCGAGCACCTTGCCGAACGAGGTTGCCCAGTCCAGGAGTTGCTGGAATCCACCGGTGTCCGTGGGGATAGTCAATGTCGCCAGGATTTTGCCGATGGTGTCCATGACTGGCGACGTGCACGTGCTTGTGTGTGTCGACGCCGATCACGACGTGCCCGGACCTGTGCTGCTCGTTGGTGTTCACCGCGTTCCTTCCGGCCGGCAGCGTGAGGTGCACGCTGTCGCCGGCCGGATCATGCCAGCCGAGAGGGCCTCCACTCAACCGTCAACTCCATCCGGGGACCGGGAGCTCCACCTCCCGCACCAGGGCCCGCTCCGCGCCCGTGTCCGGCAAGCCGGCCGACTGCCGGAAGGCACCGCCCTGGCCGCGCTACAGGAAGTTGTTAGGCCAGATCATGGTGCGCCACATGTGTGCGACCGGTGAGCCATCAAAGCCCAGGCCCTGATCGGGTTGCCGGAAGTGCCGGCCGATGATGTCTTCGAACTCGGCGATGTCGATGTCGTCTTCGTTGTCGAAGGTGTACAGGTCGTTGAGGGTGACCAGACGCGCTGTCATGTACCAACGGTGTGCACGAACGTGCTCATAGGCACTGTGTATGTGTGCGGGTGGGGCGTATTGCGGGCCGAAGAAGGTCCGGTATGCCTCGGGGTAGTCGTAGCCAACCGACGGGTCGGGAAAGAAACGCAGGATCTCGTGCTGGCGGATAGCCCAGGCGACTTCCTCGGAGACGTAAGGGGCCACCAGCTGGGCGCCCCAGTGTCCATGGTGGCTGCGCAGCAGGCCGCCCACAGCGATGTCGTGGAGGAGACAGGCCAGCACCACCTCCTCGTTCAGCCCCAAGTCTCGGGCCCGGCGGGCGCTGTGCAGCATATGCCGGGCGGTGAAGGGCTCAAGGCGCAGCCGGAAGAAGTCCGCCAGAGTCGGACGCTCGGGCATCGGGGGCAGAGCAGGGTTGTCACCCATCATGAACACTTTGCCAGGACGCAGCTCAGCCAGCAGTTCCTCGCCGGTGGCGTGATGCGCGGTGCCCATCATGGCGATCGACGGCAGAACGGCCATTCGTTCCAATCCCTCCTGGCCGTGACCAGGGCGGGGCTGGGGGACAGGTTCGATGCTGGTGGTCACTGATGAAACTCTCCTGAAGTCCCCCGCTTCTCGAACACATAGGTCATGTTCTGAGTTTTGGGCGGGTCCCACTATGTCCCGGAGGACGATCGCCTCACCCCTGAAGAGCTAGGTAGTTGATACCTCACTTGAAGCGAGCCTCCTCCCCGAACACGGCAGCTGTAGATGGGTCAATGGGGCATTGTCAAGTTGAGCGCGGTGCTCCGAATCTGGGGTTTGCTGAACATCTGGGAGGGGCTGTCGTGGAGGCCGGAGCGACACCGTCGTACAAGGGGTACCGGTACCCGGCGGAGGTCATGTCCCGCTGCGTGTGGCTGCACCACCGCTTCCCGCTCTGCTTCCGCGAGGTCGATGAGCTCATGCTCGCCCGCGGCGTGATCGTCTCCCACGAAACCGTCCGGCGATCGGGTGGAGGCGGGCTTTGGCGAGGAGTTCGATGCCCGTGTAGTGGCGGGCTTCGGTCCATTCGTCGTTCTGCTCGGCCAGGACCGCGCCGACCAGGCGGATGACGGTGGTGCGGTCGGGGAAGATGCCGACCACGTCGGTGCGACGTGCGGGCACCATCCCGATGCCGGAGCAAACCCCCGGATCAGGTCGAACCCGTACACCACTTCTCTGGACGCAACCCCCTGCAGGCAGGGCGAGACCCCTGCACAAGCATGCGAACCGGCACTGTGAAGGGACTACTCGTCAAGGGTTGCCACCGATTGTCCCGCTGGTGACAGTGGCCTCTTCCGAGGTCAAGGGCTCCTCTCTTGACTGACCATCCCGGCTCACAGCACATGATGCGAAAACTGCCTCGGACACCACCCTCACCCCCGACACCTCCTCGCAGAATGAGTAATCAACGCCCAAACACCACTACCCGCCCCGTGACGCTCCCTCACATGAAGCAGCGCCGCAAAGGACCATGAGGGTGCGCACCCATGGTCGGGGTCATCCGCCTTGAGCTTCTCGATCTCCTCGTCGCTGGTGTCCTTGCCCTTCTTGTCCAACGTCTCGTACTCCGCAAGAACCCTCCCCTTGAGCGCGTCCTGCTTGAGCCAGCACCGCACGGTGGAGGCGGAGATCGCGCGGGCGACGACCTCGCGGGCCAGCTCCGGGTCGACCAGCGCGACAGCGGAACCCCGCTCTCGGCGGGCAGCTGACAGGCCAGGGCCTTGACCTGGGCGCCTGCAACGGCGTGAAGTAGGTCGGACGGCCGGAGCGCTTGCGGTCGGACCGGGCGGGCAGCCGGTGCTCGGCAAATCGGCCGCGCCAGGTGCGGACGGTGTCCAGGTGCAGCCTGGTCTCCCCGGCGATGCGGGCGTTCGAGCGATTCCGGGCCGCGTGCAGGACGACCTGGGCGCGCTGACGGAGCCGGTGCTCTGTCTTGTGACCGCCATCGTCTTGAGCCGCTTGCGCTCGGAAGCGGTCAGAGTGAGCTTGTTCAGCGGTGAGTCTCCAGGGTGAGAATGGCTCTGGCGATTGACGTCATCCGGCTCGGGTTGCAGCGGGCTTTGCGGAGGATCCGCCAGGTCTTGACCGATGCGATGGATCTCTCGACAGGCCACCGCAGACGCGAGTGCGCCCGGTTGACGCTTCTCTGTTTGACGGTGAGGTCTTTGCCCGGTCGTCGTCTGTGGGGCACGACGACGATGTCACCGGCGCCCTGGTAGCCGCGGTCGGCCAGGATCGGGATGCCCAGGCGGATACACGTAGCGATGATCCGGTGCCGTCGGGCCGCGGTCAGATCGTGGGTCCGGCCGGGCAGCGCGGGCGAGATCCACACCAGCGTGCCGTCCGGAGCGGTCACCACCTGCAGGTTCACGCCGTGCCGGCGGTGCTTTCCCCAGTAGTCCGCCCGGCCGTCGCCGGTCCGGTCGCACTCGGCGAGTGTCCCCTCCAGCAGCAGGTAGCGGGCGTCGGGGCGATCTCAGGGCCGCGGTCAGACCGGGCGCGAGCTCTGCGAGGTGGCCGATCACGGCGTGCACGTGGGCGTGTGCGGTGCCCAGGCTGATACCGAAGCCGGCCGCGAGCTGACGCAGGGTGTCGTTCTTCCGCAGGTATACCAGTGTGACCAGGGCGCGCTCGGACGCTGGCAGCTTGCACCTGCGGTCACCTTCACGGGTGACGATGAGCATCGTGACCCACTCCACCAGGGCATGCGGAACATCGAGTACGGCACGATAAGGAACCAACAGAGCCCCAAGGCTGAAGAGTTGAGCGTAGACACCTCGCTCAACAGCCCTGGGGCTCTGCCCGTTCCGCCCTCACCACACGTCACCCGATCAGTAGCCGAACTGAACAAGCTCAGTGATCGGGCAGGCGGAGGCAACGGGCAAGGCAGACATGCGGATCACGAGAAGTGGATTACGACAGGCCGCATCCTGCCCCATCCCGATCCCCGGCCCTGCGGCAGGATGTCCGCTGTGCCAACGCCCTCGGAACACACCCGGCTCCAGCTTGAGCTGTACCTGAACATGAGCGCCCATGCCGCCTGGCCGCAGCTGGCCGGCCTCCACGTCCGCCACCGGGGCCAGTTCGCCTAATGTGATGGGCCGGAAATCGCGGGCTTAAGTCTGTAGCCTGTTTTCATGTCCCGGGGTCCTCGTGCCGTCGAAGTGGTGCTGTCCGATGAGGAGCGCGCCGAGTTGCTGCGCTGGGCGGGCGGGGCAGTGGCGCCCTGTCTTGCCGAGCGGGCACGCATCGTCTTGGCATGCGCGGAGGGGAAGCCGAATACGCGTGTCGCGGCGGAGTTCAAGGTGACCGTGGAAACGGTGAGGAAGTGGCGCTCGCGGTTCGTTGACCAGCGGATGGCCGGGCTTGCGGATGAGCCGCGGCCGGGCCGGCGCAAGTTGGAGCTGGTGCTCAGTGATGACGAACGGGCTCAGCTGATGCGGTGGGCGAGGCGGGCGAAGACCGCGCAGTTCCTGGCCCTGCGGGCGAGGATCGTGCTGCGGTGCGCGGAGGGCGGGACGAACAAGCAGGTGGCGGCGGAGCTCGGGGTGCGCGAGCAGTTGGTGAGCCGCTGGCGGGCTCGGTTCGTCAAGCAGCGGCTGGACGGGCTGGTCGACGAGCCGCGGCCGGGGCGGCCGCCGTCTCTCCTGCTCGATCAGGTCGAGGACGTCATCGCCGCGACGCTGGAATCCACTCCGGGGCCAGGACACGCACTGGTCGCGGGCTTCCATGGCGGCCCGGACCGGGCTGTCGAAGTCCACCATCGGCCGGATCTGGAAACGGTTCGACCTCAAGCCGCACCTGCAGGATGCCTTCAAGCTCTCCACCGACCCGCAGTTCGTCGCGAAGGTCGTCGACGTCGTGGGCCTGTACCACAACCCGCCTGAGAAGGCGGTGGTGTTATGCGTGGACGAGAAGTCCCAGATCCAGGCCCTGGACCGCTCGCAGCCGGTACTTCCGATGATGCCGGGCATGCCCCAACGGCGCACCCACGACTACCTGCGGCACGGCATCACCAGCCTGTTCGCCGCCTTCAACATCGCCGACGGGACCGTCATCGGTGAACTGCACCGCCGCCACCGGGCCATCGAGTTCAAGACGTTCCTGGTTACGATAGACAAGGCGGTCCCCGCCGGACTCGACGTGCACCTGGCGTGTGACAACTACGCCACCCACAACACTCCCGAGATCAAGACCTGGCTCGGCAGACACCCCCGATTCCACGTCCACTTCACCCCGACCGGCTCCTCCTGGACCAACCAGGTCGTGCGACACGAAGTCGCTTGAGAAGAGTGGTAATCACCAAGGAGGTTCGGCCGATGTCGAAGGTGTAGGACCCGAGCCAGTGTGCAAGGCTCGTTCCCGCCTCAGCGTGCGTTGCGAGTAATCGCGGGGTGCGAAGCCTGAGGAAATGCCCAAGGATCCTCGTTCCATCCGGGGGTTACAGGCTGGGAAATGCCGGACGGGTGAATGCGAATGAACCCTTGATGATGCCTCGTCATGATCACTCTCGCCGATGGGTTGTTTCAGCGGGAGATAGGGACTGGCCGTTGGAAAGCGGCAGGCGCCGACTGGAGATACTTGACCGGTCGGGAGTGCACCGCCGTCCCCGGGGTGCAGAGGGCGCCCTCCCCGGCAGCATCTCTCTCATGCGGAACGTGACAACCCCGATGGAGTCCAGGCAATGCAGTTCTGGCCTGGTAAGCCAACCGCGAGGAAGGCCCAACTCTCCAGCGGATGCAGGAAGACCCAACAAGCGAATGCCGGTCGCCGAAAGGCAGCAGGAAACCGGGAACCATATGCCGACACCTCCGTCGGCGGTTCCCGCATAACTGGCCGGATAGGGGCCGATGCCTCGACCTGAAAAGGTGCTGACGTGGGTCTGGTGAGCCCGTGAAGAAACGATGACCAAAGACACCTGAACCGAAGGGCAAGTTGGACGCCGTGACGACACACGTGGCTGGGGCGGCGCAAGCCGCTGCGACCGCAGCCGGCATGGCGAACGGACCGGAGGACGAGATCACCGACTGGCCGTCGATCGACTGGCGGAAGGTCGAGGACGACGTACGGCGTCTGCGGCAACGCATCTTTACGGCATCGCAGGCAGGAGACCTGGCCAAGGTCCGGAACCTGCAGAAGTTGATGCTCCGCTCCCGCGCCAACACACTCGCGAGTGTGCGGCGGGTCACGGAGGTCAACGATGGCCGCAAGACGGCGGGCATCGACGGGAAAGTCGTCCTGCTGCCCCAGGGAAAGGCCGATTTGGCCGACTGGGTCCAGCATGACGCGGCCCCGTGGAAGCCCAAGCCCGTCAAGCGGGTGTATATAGCCAAGGCGAATGGGAAACAGCGCCCACTCGGAATTCCCGTGATCGCAGACAGATGCCTACAAGCTCTGACGCTGAATGCACTGGAGCCCGAGTGGGAGGCACGGCTGGAACCGAAGGTCTACGGATTTCGCCCCGGTCGCGGCTGCCATGACGCGATCGTTGCCATCCACACGACGGCGAGCGGCAAGAATGCTAAACGCCTGTGGGTGCTCGACGCTGACTTGAAAGCGGCATTCGACCGAATCGACCACGATCACCTGCTCGCGTCATTGGGGGACTTTCCCGCGAGGGGAATGGTTGCCGGATGGCTGAAGGCCGGTGTGGTCGAGAAAGGTTGGTTCACCCCGACGGTGGAGGGAACTCCCCAGGGCGGGGTGATCAGTCCCGCGTTGTTGAACATCGCCTTGCACGGAATGGGAAAGGCCGCTGGAGTCCGCTACCAGGCTCTCGGCAGTGATGCCACGATTCTGGCGCGCGATTCTCCGGTTCTGGTCGTCTACGCCGACGACCTTCTCGCCCTGTGTCATTCTCGGGAACAGGCCGAGCAGGTCAAGGCTCGGCTGGCCGCGTGGCTCGCGCCCCGGGGGCTGGCTTTCAATGAGGACAAGACGCGCATTGTCCACCTCGATGAGGGCTGCGACTTCCTGGGGTTCAACATCCGACGCTATCGCGGAAAGTTGCTGACCAAGCCGAGCAACGCGGCCCTGCGGCGGATCCGGGAACGGCTTGCCGCCGAAGTGCTGGCCCTGCGAGGGGCCAACGCCGACGCGGTGATCGCCAAGCTCAACCCGATCATCAAGGGCTGGGTCGCTTACTACCGGATCGGGGTGTCCAAGCGGGCGTTCAACTCGCTGGACGCCTACGTGTGGAGACTGGTCTACAAGTGGGCCAAGTTCTCCCACCCGAACAAGCCGATGCGCTGGGTGACCGCCCGGTACTTCGGCATGTTCAACCCGTTCAGGCAGGACACATGGGTATTCGGGGACCGCACCAGCGGTTTCTACCTCTACAAGTTCGCCTGGACGCCGATCGTCCGGCACCGGATGGTGCCAGGGAGAGCGTCAACCGACGATCCCGCCCTGGCCGACTTCTGGGCCAAGCGGCGCCGCCGCGGCAAACTCCCGCTGGGCAAAGGCACCTTGCATCTGCTGCAGATGCAAGACGGCCGATGCCCGCTCTGCGGAGGGCTGCTGCTGCACGCCGACCACGAGCCGCAAACCCCCGACCAGTGGGAGCAGTGGCTCAAGGTCACCCGCACCGCGATCCGCAAACACGCGATCACTACCGATGCGGGCAACGGCAAGCCGGACAAACCCGCCGCCTCACGCCTGATACACACCCACTGCCAGCGTCGGCTGGCCACTGGCCCCGGCCGGTGACCAGCACTTCTGTTCGCCCGCGAGCCCAAGGGGCTTGCTTGAGCCGGTTGCTCGGAAAGCGGGCACGGCCGGTTCTGAGGGGGGACCGCTGCAGCAATGCAGCGGTCCTACCCGACGAGCGGTGGTTCGGCCTGCTGACCGACAAACTCATCCGCCGTGGCGTCCACACCTCGGTGAAGGCGCTCGAAGACGACATCCGGGCATGGATCGTCTCGTGGAACGAGAACCCCAGGCCCTTCACTTGGACCAAGACCGCCGACGAGATCCTCAAATCCCTCGCCGACTACCTCACCATGGAGTTACGACGCTCTGTGATCACTGGGGAGACCTGTGCCTGCGCTGCCATCATGGCTGACCGAACCGCTCTGGGGCCAATTCGCTGCCTTGCTGCCCGAACGACCGGAAGACCACCCGGACCATCCGCTGGGCTGCCACCGCCAACGCATCAGCGACCGGATCATCTTCGACAAGATGCTGCAGCTGCTGCGCTTCGGCTGCTCCTACCAGGCGATCGCCGACACGACGTGCTCGGCCACAACGATCCGCAACCGCCGCAACGAGTGGATCCGGCTCGGCGTCTTCGACAGGTTCAAGCAGATCGCGCTGGAGTCTTACGACCGGATCGTGGGCCTCGTCCTGGACCAGATCGCCGTCGACGGCTCGATCACCAAGGCCCCCGGCGGCGGCGAGGTCGCCGGGCGTTCCCCCGTGGACCGCGGCAAACAGGGCCTGAAGCGCTCGGGCATGACGGATGGTTACGGCATTCCGCTGGGCCGCGTCCTGGCCGGAGCCAACCGGCATGACTCCTAAGCCCGCGATTTCCGGCGCATCACACTAAGTGTTATGTGGGTGTACTCTAGATTCATGTCGAGTACCTATCCGATCGCTGAAGCCCGCACCTGTCTAGGCGACCTCGCGCGTCGTGCCGCCCAGCACGAGCACATCACCCTCACCGACCGGGGGACACCCGCCGCCGTCCTGATCTCCCCGGCGGAGCTGGAAGACCTCGAAGACGCCCTGGCCGTCGCGCGCCTGGAGCGCGACAGGGCCCTGGGGATCACTCCGGCTCCCGTCTCGCATGCCGAGGCGCGTCTCGCACTCCTCGACGCAGCAGGCCGGAGCGGAGAGTGAGCTGGAGCGTCACGTGGGAGCCCACAGCGCTCAACGAGGCAGCCGGCCTTCTGAAGGCCGATTCCGCCGGCGTGGACGCACTGCTGCATGCCACGGACCGGCTCGCGGACGATCCGGCCCCCGAAGGCTCTCGCGCGTGGGGAAGCAGCCACCGGCGTCTGCACAGCGGCCCGTGGAGGGTCCTGTACCGCATCGACGTCCAGAACAGCACGCTGCACATTGAGCATGTAGGACACACCGGCTGAGCGGGGCTACCCGGCGATTCGAGCCAGTGGTCGGGCCGTGATGATGGATCAGCCGACCGGCTGGGCGTGGGCCGCATACCAAGCGTCCCAGATGTCGGTGCGGAGTGGGCCTGGATCAGGCACATCCATGCCCTGGTCCTTGGCCCACTGCCGTACCTGTGGCACCGGCGAGTTCGCCGCGGCTGGTGCGGGATCCGGTCGGCGGCGATGACGACGGGGCGGGAGGGCGGCTGGGGCAGCTGGCCGGGAGAGGTGGCGGTAAAGCCGCGACGTTCGAGGATCCAGTGGCGCTTGTGGTGCATGCGTTCCAGCCAGGGCATGTCAGCGTCGAGGTAGTGGTGCGCCTCGACGTGGTGGTGCGGGTGTCGGTGTGTTCGCCCCACTCGGCGTCGATCTTTGTGGTGGCCTCGGCCTCGATCAGTTCCTGCAGCAGCCTTTCGGCGACCTCGCGGACGAGTTCAAGACCATCGGCCGAACGTAGAGGTCACGCAGATTGGTGGCGGTGCAGTTTGGCGGGTTCAGTTCTCCCAGCGCAGATACCAAGTCGGCTTGGTCACTGTGCGTGCTGAGAATCCGTCGCGGGTGGCTTCCGCCTCGGTCGTACTGACGTAACGCAGCCAGTCGAGTTGCCAGCCGAGTTCTTCCTGTACTGCCCTGTCCTGATCGTCGTTGCATGCGTGAGCTGCGCGGGCGATGCCGCCCGTCGCGAAGTTCGCGGCCGCTTCAGCGTCTTTGGGGTCGCCGAAGAAGGCGGCCTTGAGCGCGTGGCCGACGGCGGTGATCACCTCAAAGGGAATGTCGATGCTCTCATCTAGATCGTCGCAGTAGCTGGCTGCTTCTTGATCGAGGGCTTCTGCCAGACGAGCGGCGGTCTCGCCAGGTATGGTCTCGCCGGATGCCCGGCCCCATGCAGCTGTGATCGCTTCCCAAACGTTGCTGCGGTACGGCCGTGCGCAGTCCATGTACAGGTCGAAGACCCGCTCGGCTACCCCTGCGACGAAGGCCGCACGCTGTTCGGGGGACATCCCGAGGATGACGGCGAATTCCGACTCTGGCAGCATGCCGACTTCTTTCTACGGCGGTTGGCCGTCTTCTTCGGGTCACCCATCCTGTGCTGGCGGCTTCGGCCTCATGGTAGGCGCGCAGGGCGGGTACTCAAGGGCGACGGTGGGGGCGTTCGTCCCAGCGATGGGTGGCCCAGGCTCGACGGATCAGGCTACGGATGGTGATGATCGTGTCCGCGAGATCGAAGAAGGCGTTGACGACGGTAGCGCGGCGTTCGTAGCAGCGGGAAAGGCGGTAGAAGGCGTTCTGCCAGGCGTGCGTACGCTCGACATGCCACCGCCGGCTCGCCTGGATCGGCGCCTTCTCACCCTTGTGCGCGATGCGTCCGCGCAGGTCGCGGGCCGCCAGTTCAGCGCGGGTCTTGTCCGAGTCGTAGCCGGCGTCCAGGTGCACCATGATGTCGTTGGGCAGCGGCCCGAGGTCGTCCAGCAGGTCCAGGGTCGGCGAGAGCAGCGGCGAGTCGTGGCGGTTCGCTCCGGCCAGGACCCGGCCGAGCGGGATCCCGTAACCATCCGTCATGCCCGAGCGTTTCAAGCTCTGTTTGCCGCGATCGACCGGTGAGCGCCCGGCGACCTCGCCGCCGCCGGGGGCCTTGGTGATGGAGCCGTCGACGGCGATCTGGTCGAGCACGAGCCCGACGATCCGGTCGTAGGACTCCAGCGTGATCTGCTTGAGTCGGCCAAAGACGCCGAGCCGGATCCATTCGTCGCGGCGGTTGCGGATGGTGGTCGCCGAGCAGGTCGTGTCGGAGATCGCCTGGTAGGAGCAGCCGAACCGCAGGAGTTGCAGCAACTTGTCGAACACGATCCGGTCGCTGATACGGCGCCGGTGGCACCCCAGCGGGTGGGACGGATCGACCGTAGGGCGCTCGGGCAGCAGCGCCGCGAATTGTTCCCAGAGCGGGTCAGTCAGCCATGATGGAAGCACGGGCACAGGTCCCCCCAGTAATCACAGAGCGTCGCAACTCCATGATCACCGGGACCTGTGCCCACCTTGTCGCTGGGGGCTCCCCACGACGTCTATCTGCGCGAGCTCGTAGTGACTCAAGCAGGCGAAGTAGGTCCTGCTGGGACAAAGCCATCGTGCACCCCCTGGGGTCGAACTGCCCGTCCACTCCGGACAGTTGCACGATGGCCTGCCAGTTGAGCAGGGAGCAGACACCGGCAGACGGTGCACCCCAGGGAGCAGAGAACCCGCGCACTCAACCGCGGAGATCCCCTACACCACTCAGCGGGACGCCATCCGGACGCGGCTACCGCCCCGCCGAATACGAGACCGCCTTCGCAGCCTGACCACCACACCAATGGTGGAACAAGCTCAGTGTGGTGTGAGTGGGGTTTGCTCTGGCGGGGTGGTGGGGGTGGGGGTTGTTTGGGGGAGGTGGCTGATGCCGTGGGTTTCGGCCTTGTCTTCTCTGGTTGTGAGGCGATGGTGGCTGGTCGTGGTGTGTTGCGGTCGGGGGGTCTGCTGAGACCTGGTTGGTTGGCTGCGTTGTCGCCGGTTGTGGTGGCGGCGTTGGTGGCTGGGGTGGTGGGGCAGGCGCCGGTGGCGTCGGCGGCTGATCCGGTGTCGGGTGTGCCGGTGATTCCGAAGGCGTTGTCTGTGTCCGCGGCGGTAGGTAAGGGAGCAGACGCGGGGTATTTGCCGTCGTCGGGGGAGGTGTTGCCGTCGGGTGTGTTTACGACGTCGGTGCCGTTGGATGTGCCGGCGGGGCGGGCGGCCATGAGTCCGCGGCTGTCGCTGCAGTATGCGTCGGGGGCCGGTCGGTCTTCGGTGGGGGTGGGGTGGTCGTTGTCGGGTGCGGGGTCGGCGATTGCCCGGTGCGCACAGTCGGTGGCGGTGGACGGCACGCACGGGGGTGTGCACTTCGATCCCAACGACCGGTTTTGTCTGAATGGTGAGCGTCTGATTCTTGTCGGGGCGGTGCAGGGCGGCACGGACAAGTACGGAGGGGACGGCTCGGAGTACCGGACGCGGAGCAACAGCTTCCGCAGGATTGTGGCGTTCGGGGGGACGACGCCGGGGATTACGGGTCCGGACCGGTTCGAGGTGACGGACAAGAAGGGGGTGACGCAGACGTTTTTGCCGCACACGGCGACCCGGTCGAGGACAGGGGTCGGTTTCGACACGGCCAACAATCCTTTGATGGATACGGATCTCGCGGTGCCGGTGCGGGTGACGTGGCTGCTGGACCATGAGACGGATGCGTCGGGGAACACGGTCTCCTACGAGTACGACAAGGACGGCAGGGCCCGCAACGAAATCCTCATCTCCAAGATCGAGTATACGAGCAACGGGGGGGTGGCGGCGAAGCGGCGGGTGGAGTTCGATTACGAGGACGATGCTGCGGGGGCCAGGTTCTCGTATACGGCGGGGGTGCGGTTTGCGCATACGAAGCGGTTGAAGACGATCCGTATGCTGGCGCCGATGCCGGATGACACGAAGCTGGCGTGGCAGTACCACCTCGCCTACACGGTGTCGTCGAGCAGGCAGAGTCTGCTGGCCTCGCTGCAGAAGTGCGGCAGCGCGGGCGGGTGTGTGAAGAAGAAGGAGTTCGGCTGGTCCAGTCAGCCGGCGGCGCCGTCGTTCACGGTGGTCGACGGGGGTTCGGTGACACTGGACACGGCGGCTGGTAATCCGCGGATGCGGGTGCTGGACCTGGACGGGGACGGCAGAAGTGATCTTCTGTATTCGCGGGGGCCGGGGAAGCCGGACCGGGTGAAGTTCGGTGTCTCGCCGGATGCGCAGAGGGATCTGACCCCGGCGCTGGGCTGGCCGGGGGAGCTGACCGATCTGGGGCGGGCGCGCGCGGTGGACGCGAACGTCGACGGGGCGGCGGAGATTTTGCTGCCGGTCTTTTCGGCGGTGACGAAGAAGTGGACGTCGCATCTGCTGAAGTGGGACAAGAAGGCCGCCCGGTTCGTTGAGGACATGATGACGCCGTTCGACCTGCCGGAGAACGCGGTGGGTAACCTGGCGGATGTGAACGGTGACGGCCGTTTGGACATGCTCAGCCCCGATGGGGCGGCATCGGACAAGGTGCCGACGGTGTCGGTGCGGATCGCGGACGGGCCGGGCACGTTCAAGCCGGCTACGGCCAGCAGTATGAAGGCCCGTTGTGATCTGGGAGTGTCGGATCTGGACGGTGACGGCCGGGCCGAGCAGCTGTCGGCGAACGTGTCGGCGGACGGCACGTGTCTGGCGTCGGTGTCGTCGCTGAGTGTCAGTGATGCGGGCGTGGCCACGGTGAGTGCGCAGTCGGTGGTCAAGTCCGGCCGCCTCTACAGCCGGGCGGCACCCCAGCAGTCTGGTTTCGAGACGTTTCCGGGGGACTTCAACGCGGACGGTCTGGAGGATGTGCTGCTGCTGCCGCCCAAGACGGACCCGGCCAAGCACATTTACGATCTGCACGGCATCCTGCTGTTCAACACTGGCCGGGGCCTTGCCGATCCGCACAGTGTGTCGATCGGGCATGACGATTCGATGGATTTGCGGGTCGCTGACGTCAACGGCGACGGCCGGGATGACATCGTCTCCTTCGACGCCGTAGCGACGCATCTTGCGGTTTCGGACGGTGACGGCACGTTCACCTCCTCCGACATTGATCTGGGCGGCGGCACTAAGGACGAGAGTGCCGGGCGGGCCACTTCGCAGCTGGCGGATGTCAACGGTGACGGCCGCACCGACGTGGTGAAGATCGATTCGGGGCGGATGCGGATCCTGCAGCAAAACGAACGCCAGGTCGACAAGTTGGTGTCGGTGCACGACGAGGGAGTGGCCTGGCAGCGGGAGAGCATCACCTACTCCAACACCTGGTCCAGCACGCCCGAGACGGCCACGTGCACGTATCCGCTGACGTGTCCGAAGAAGGGCTTCCCGGTGGTGCGCCAGCGGGTGTCGCGGGCTGGACAGGTCAACACCGCTTCTGCCGGCGCGGCCCGCGTGTGGCAGTACACCTACGCCGATCCGGTCACTGACCTGCGGGGCAACGGCTCCCTGGGGTTCGGCACGTTCCGGGTCTTCGACAAGCGGCGTGCCTCCCAGACGGAGATGGTGTTCGCGCACCGCAAGAGCGTCAGCAACGGCGCTTTCTACCCGGAGGTCGGGCGGCCTTCGCTGGTCACCACGGTGGTGGCGATCCTTACCGCCGAGCAGGCTGCCGCGAAGCCGGCCACGGCCCGCGCGCGGGTGACACGCACGTCTTCCGCCTATGAGGCCCGGCCGCAGCACGGCGGCAAGGTGATGGCTGTCTTCGACACGAGCTCGACCACCAAGGAATGGGAACAGTCCGGCGCGCAGCAAGTCGCTATCGACTGGGACGGCCAGGCGGCGGGCGCAGCGATCACCGGTGTCAGTGAGCCGGCCACGGCGCTTCGGCGCACCGACAGTGCTGCGGTGTTCGACGAGTTCGGCAACCCGACCTCGCTGTCGCGGGCCACCGATGGCGGCACCGCGCTCATCACGACGACGAAGTTCGACACCGCGGCCGAGCTGATCGAGGAGTGGCGGGTCGGTGAGGCTCTCTCGTCCAAGACGGTGAGCTTCGCGGCCGACGGCGCCACGCGGGAACGCAACGTCTCCTACCTCCACGACGAGCGCGGCCTGCTGACCAGAACGGACGTGGAGAAAAACAACACGGACGATGATGCCGACAGGGTGCGCGAGTCGACGATCACCGCCTACAACGCGCGGGGCGCGGTGACGTCGGTGACGTCCAAGACGCCGGGGCGCCCGGACCGCACCGTATACACCGCCTACGAGCCGGCGTTTCCCGGCCAGCCGAACGAGGAGATCTACCCCTCCCTGGTGTGGGTCGACTACAAGGTGGCCGCCTACCGGCCGGCGACATGGATGGTCACCCATCCCGCGTTCGGCATCACGCTGGGCAGCGAAGACGTCAACGGCCGCACCACCACAGCGAAAATTGATGATCTGGGCCGACAGGTCCACGCCGAGACCGACGGCACTGCGCCCACCGACATCACCTACGCCGGCCGCGGCGACTTGGCCGGCGGCATCAACGGCGTGAGCGTCACCACCACCACCGGACCCAAGACCAGCACCGCCTCCACCGATGTCCTGGGACGGCCGGTCGCCTCCTTCGGCAAGGACTTCGACAACGTCGGCGGGAAACTGGCCACCGCCGTCACCTACGACACGCTGGGCCGCACCGTGGCCACGTCCGCTCCCTCGCCGACCGGAGGGAAGGCAACCAGCTACTTCGAATACGACAGCCTGGACCGGATGGTGAAGTCGACCGGCCCGGACGGCAAATCCACCGTGTTCGAACCCGCCTTCGCCTCCACGACGGTCACCGACCCCACCGGCGCCACCCGGCTCGACCTCTACGACGCCGACGGCCGGCTGAAAGTCCACACCGACTACCGCACCAAGCCCGACGGCAGCGCCGAGGGCCTCAACACCGCCTACACCTACGCCCCGTTCGACCTGCTGAAGTCGATCACCGACGCCAAGGGCAACGTCACCACCATGCAGTACGACGTCCGCGGGCGCCGCACCAGGCTCAGCGAACCGGACCGCGGAGTCACCGACACCGCCTACTTCGGTAACGGCCTCATCGAGCGGGAGACCCGTGGCGACGCCCAGCACCAGAGCGTCTTCGGCTACGACGACCTGGGCCGGATGACCTCCCGCACCACCGAAGACGGCATCTCCGCGTTCGTCTACGACAGCGCCCCCCACGGCATCGGCCAGCTGGACTACGCCACCAGCCCCGAACAGATCGATAAAATCCGCACCGACTTCACCTACGACTCCTACGGCCGGCCCGCCGGCACCACATACACCGACCAGACCACCAGCCGCTCCTACACCACCTCGCAGACCTACAACGCAGACGGCACCGCCGACACGCTGACCTACCCCGAGGTCACCGGACGCGAGCCGCTCACCCTGCGCTACGGCTACAACGCAGCCGGCTACCCCAACACCGTCACCGACATCACCCCCGGCCAGGACCCGAAAACCCTGTGGACGGTCAGCAAGCGCACCCCCGACCTGCAGACGGACACCGCCCAGCTCGGCAACGGCGTCACCCTCAAGAACACCTACCAGAGCGCCGGCGGACGCCTGGACACCCTCACCGCCACCACCGGCGCGGGCACCAAGGTGATGGGCCTGGACTACGACTACGACGCGGCCGGCCGGGTCATCAAGCAGACCCGCGACGACGCCACCACCCCGCTGCGCTCGGAAACCTACGACTACAACACCGTGGGCCAGCTCACCGGCTGGAACCTCGGCCATGACGCAGGCTCACAGAGCATCGACTACAGCTACGACGCCCTGGGCGGCCTGACCAAGATCAGCCAGCCCGACGGCACTGCGGACACCCTCACCTACCCCACCGGCACCGTGCAGCCGCATACCGTCACCGGTCACGATGCCACCAGCATGGGCGGAGCCAAGGAAACCTACGGCTACGACAACCGCGGCCGGCAGACCACCGTGAAAAACGCCGCCGGCACCGTCACCCGCCAGGTCACCTACACCGCCTTCGACCTGCCCCGCACCGTCACCACCCGGGGCGTGACCACCACCTACCGCTACGACGCCTTCAACAACAAGATCATGGAAGCCACCCCCATCGGCAACACCCTCTACATCGGAGGCCTGTTCGAGCACCGCTTCCACAAAGGCAGCGGCGACAAGGACGTCTTCCACCTCGCCGGCCCCGACGGCAGCATCGGCCAGGCCGTCTTCGACGGCGTCAAGACCGACGTCCAGTACAACCTCACCGACCGCCTCGGCTCCACCGCCACCACCCTGGACACCTCAGGCAACCCCCTCCAGACCCTCTACTACGAACCCTTCGGCCGCCTCGTCACAAAGAACGGCACACCCTTCACCGGCACCACCGGCGACCTCACCCGCACCTTCACCGGCCACGAAAACACCCCCAACACCGGCCTCATCAACATGAAGGGCCGCCTCTACGACCCCAACAATCACACCTTCATCACCCCCGACCCCGTCCTGGACACCACCACCAGCCAAACCCTCAACCCCTACACCTACGTCCACAACGACCCCCTCAACAACACCGACCCCAGCGGCAAAGTCACCTGCGCCTTCACCCACCCCGGTGAATGCGACCAACCCGGCAGCGGATCCAGCGGCATCGCCGGCGCACAGTCAACCGGCGCACCCGGCGTCTACGGCGGCAAGGGCTACATCGGCAACGACTGCGGCTGCACCCCCGTCACCGGAGAAAACAGCGGCTCCAACGCCGAAGCACTCTGGAACCAGGCCAACGCAGCCGACAAAGCCGCCATCGAAGCCGCCGACAGAGCAGCAGCCAAAACCGCCAAAGCCGACGCCAAGGGAAGCACCCAAGCCGGATCAGGCGACATCCTCAACAACACCACAGCCGCCGCCGGACTCTGCACCGAAGACTGCGCCACCGACCTCCGCACCGCCGACGGAACCCCAGCCGCCTACCAGAAATACGAAGGACCCAACGGACTTAATGAAGTCTGGATCACTACCAGAGACTCCTACATCACTCAATGGATTGGAGTGCTAGTTGTGGTCGGGGGAGCGACAGCTGTTGCTGCAGTAGCCGACGCCCTCATCCCCGCAGCAGCACCCACAGTCACAGGTGCATCAGGAACCGGCACCATGTGCGCCACAGACCAAAAATGCGCCGCCCAAGTCAGCGAGATGGTCAAACCTGCTATCCCAGACACTGTGCAGGCACAAAGGGAGATAGCGATCGGCTACGCGGAAATAAAGAAGGCCATGTGGGAGGGCGCCCTCCGGGAGGCGCAGGTCAATCTCGCAAACGCCCGATCAGCTTTCGACGCCGCCGTAAGGGCTGCTGTGAGACACGAGCAGACAGCATCGCCGGATGCCTATGAAAGGCAACTCGCCCGCGATGGTTATAAAGCAGCAGTTGGCCAGGCAGCGTATTGGGTCGACGCTGCGATCAGACTTGTCAAGTCGCGAGAGCAACTGGTGCGAGAAGCAGCAGGAACACTGGGACGAGCTAGGAACGGCGGCTAATCTCGATCTTGCATGACGGTCCGCCGACGGAGTCGGTGGACCGTTTCGCTTCTGTGACTGATGGCGGGCATGCCGACGGCCCGAGTGTCGTGTCGGGTGGGCGCCGGGTTCCGCTGCTCCGGGGTGTTGTTTCGTAGGGATAGGTGGATCCGCTGTCAGCCGGGGTTCGGCAGGAGCGCGAGCTGTTCGAGGGCGCCTGTGATCTCGTGGGTCCAGGGCGGCGCTGTCAAGTTGAGTGAGGGGCCTCGGGGCTGGGATGATCGTCGGGTTTGTTGATCGTCCGGGGAGGGGGCGGCCGTGGAGTCCGAAGCGACGGTGTCGTACAAGGGTTTCCGGTTCCCGGCGGAGGTCATCTCCCAGGCGGTGTGGCTGTACCACCGCTTCCCGCTCAGCTACCGCGAGGTCGAGGAGTTGCTGCTGGCGCGCGGGATCATCGTCTCCCACGAGGCCATCCGGCAGTGGTGTGACCGGTTCGGGCCTCAGTACGCGGCCGCCCTACGCCGTCGCCGGAAGCAGACCTCGCACGGTTCATCAACCCGATCATTCGCGGGTGGATGACGTACTACGGAGCCTTCTACCAGTCGGCCCTCCATCCCCTCCTGGAACGCGTCAACGCCTACCTGAGGCGGTGGATGCGCAAGAAGTTCAAACGGCTGCGGGGCAGGAAGAAAGCCCAAACGGCGTGGAACCAGGCCGTCGCACGGCGACCCCGGTTCGCCCACTGGGCCTGGACCACCCATGCCCCCCGCGTCTGGTGACCAGAACGACAAGAGCCGTATGACGAGAGATCGTCACGTACGGATCTGTGAGGGCCGAGGGGTGAAAATCCCCTCGGCTACTCGGCGGCTAAAGCCGGTGTCGAAGTCCTTCACTGGTCAATTCGATGCTGTCGAAGCGGTCGTGAACTCTCCAAGCGACCGCATCCTGAACATCGGGCTCGTTGATTCGAATACCATTCTCTTGGAAATCGCAGAACAAGGCAACAAGCACTCCTCTTTCGACTCCGAAGAAGGATACATGACCCCTGCCACCAAACTCCTGGGCGGATGTTCCGGCAAAGATCAACGGGAGGCGATAGTAGCAATATGCGTCAAAGTCTCGAAAGGATCCGCTCGCCGTCACATTGGCATGATCATTCAGCGAGATGCGGTTGATCCTCAGTTGGGCAGGGGCGGGATTGTCGTGCAGGTGATCGAAAAGAGCGTCGACCGGTGAATCCCGCCTCAGCTTTCTGTTCTCAAGAAGGTAGATGCCGGGACTTCCTTCATCGTCTACCGCCGGCCTCCATTCCGCGATATCCTCGGCCGTGATCTCGTGGCCGACGCGCCGTAGCTCATCCAGGGCCTCTTCTAGTGTGGCGGTGTCCTCGATGATCAGGTCGGTTAGCAGGTCCTCGTCGGACTCATCGAATTTTTCTGAGAATCCCTGGAGTGATTCTAGTCTCGTCCGCTGCTCAATTAGAACTTGCTCGCGCCACGTCTTGAATTCACTGCGAGAGTTGAATTTGACCTGCATTTGAAATTCTATATTGAATGCCATTGAGTGTTCTCCTGATTTTGGCCGCCAGTTCTGGTTTTTTCGGGCACCCCCGGGGGTGCACAAATTATATGCTGACACACATTAACCGGGCGGTCCTCAACGGTGTTGTCAGGCTGCGGTGGGCAGGCAGGGCCCTGTCGTTCTCGCGATTGGCGAAGCATGAGCTTGTTCAGTTCGGCTACTGATCGGGTGACGTGTGGTGAGGGCGGAACGGGCAGAGCCCCAGGGCTGTTGAGCGAGGTGTCTACGCTCAACTCTTCAGCCTTGGGGCTCTGTTGGTTCCTTATCGTGCCGTACTCGATGTTCCGCATGCCCTGGTGGAGTGGGTCACGATGCTCATTGTCACCCGTGAGGGTGACCGCAGGTGCAAGCTGCCAGCGTCCGAGCGCGCCCTGGTCGCACTGGTATACCTGCGGAAGAACGACGCCCTGTGTCAGCTCGCGGCCGGCTTCGGTATCAGCCTGGGCACCGCACACGCCCACGTGCACGCCGTGATCGGCCACCTCGCAGAGCTCGCGCCCGGTCTGACCGCGGCCCTGAGATCGCCCCGACGCCCGCTACCTGCTGCTGGAGGGGACACTCGCCGAGTGCGACCGGACCGGCGACGGCCGGGCGGACTACTGGGGAAAGCACCGCCGGCACGGCGTGAACCTGCAGGTGGTGACCGCTCCGGACGGCACGCTGGTGTGGATCTCGCCCGCGCTGCCCGGCCGGACCCACGATCTGACCGCGGCCCGACGGCACCGGATCATCGCTACGTGTATCCGCCTGGGCATCCCGATCCTGGCCGACCGCGGCTACCAGGGCGCCGGTGACATCGTCGTCGTGCCCCACAGACGACGACCGGGCAAAGACCTCACCGTCAAACAGAGATGCGTCAACCGGGCGCACTCGCGTCTGCGGTGGCCTGTCGAGAGATCCATCGCATCGGTCAAGACCTGGCGGATCCTCCGCAAAGCCCGCTGCAACCCGAGCCGGATGACGTCAATCGCCAGAGCCATTCTCACCCTGGAGACTCACCGCTGAACAAGCTCAATGACCAGTTGAGTCCGAGGGCGGTTGGCGGCCGGGTCGTGTCCCGCCCGTGATGGTGCAGGCCCGCGGCGATGTTGTCCCAGCCGGTCAGGCGGAGCGCGCCGATGGCCAGGTTCCGCAGGGAGGCCATCGCCCGCGGTGCACCGCCGGTTCGCACCCGTGAGGCGTCCTCCCCGAACGTCACATCCCTGACATGGTGCTCACGATTCTCAATAGCCCAATGCCCGCGAACGCGTTCGTCAGCAGCGTTCGTCTGGTGCACCGTCAGACCGATGATCGCGTAGACGCGCTCGAGCGACACCTTCCCGGTGCGCAGGGTGCGCCGCCTGCGGACGATCTGCAGCGCCTGGTCGGCGTGCGATGGCAGTCCCGGCACGATGGCGGCCTTGAGCCGGCGGATTTCGTCAGGGCCGTGCGCGGTGGGCCGGGTACGGTCCAGCAGCGGAACCTCCTTCCACGGCAGGTTCTTCACCAGCGCGTGCAGGCTCGGATGGTTGCCCTTGAGTACGGCGATGTAGTGCGCTCCCTTCTCCTCGGCCAGGAACTTCGCGTGGTCGGTCTGGGTCAGCAGCGCGTCGAAGGTCACCACCGCGCCGGTCAGGTCCAGCGGGTTCAGCAGGGGGCGGAACGCGGTGATCTCGTTGCTCTTGGCGTTGACCTTACGCTGGGCCAGCACGATGCTGTCGTCACGCAGAGCGGAGATCAGGTGGACGCAGCGCGGCCGTTGGCGCGAATGGCTCCGCGCAGGGACTTGCCGTCCACCGCAACCGCTGCCCGCGCCGGACTGTCCGGTGGGTGTCTGTCCTGGCCGCGGCGCGGGAGGCGGCGGCACGGCCGGTAAGCCAGCCGCCGATCGCCGCGTCGAACGCGTCGCCGTCGATGCGCTGCAGTACCCGGCGCACGGTGGCTTCGCTGGGCGCCCGGCAAGGTCGGTCCGGATCACGCAGCGCGGCCCCGCAGCACAACAGCAGCCGGTCACAGGCATTGGCAGCCCACTCGGCGATCGCGGTGAGGGACTTCGCTCCGGCCAGGACCGCGCAGGCGGCGACCGCCAGGACATACGGCAGCGGGTGACGACGGCCCGGGCGGCGGCGCGGGTCGGGCAAGCGAGACAGCCGGGCCAGAAGGTCGGGCAGTTCGTCGGGGCAGGCCGGATTGCCGCCCGCGAGTTGGCCCAGCCCGACGGGGATGAGTGATGCTGGCGCAGCAGGCACGGTCTTCCGTTGTGGTGATCACAAGCAGGCGGCGCCGGGCCGGCTGACGGTGCAGGCGGACGGCGAGCTGGCCGCGGAGGATGAGTCTGGGCCGCCGGAGTGGACCCTTGACGCACTGGCCGCCGAGGCCAGGAGGCTGGGCATCGAGGTCGGTCGCAGCCAGGTCCGCCGGATCCTGCTGGCCGAGGGTGTGCGCTGGCGCCGTACCCGGTCCTGGACCCGCTCGAAGGATCCGGACTTCGACCTGGCGGTCGGCGAATGGATCACCGACGCTCCGCCCCACGTGCTGGAACACGGCGGCGTGCGACTCGACCCCCTTTCCCCCAAACGGGCCCTGCCTGCGGAAACGACAGTCCGACGACTGCTGGCCCGGATCGACGGCGACGCATTGGACCCGGCGGTCGGCCGCTGGCTGTCCGACCGCCGCAACCAAACCCAGGGCCGGCCGAGCGGCTTGGCGGTCGACGGCAAAAGCCTTCGCGGAGCGGCCAGGTGAGGGGCCCCGAAGTTTCCGGACAGGGACCCAATAGGGTTGTCCTGAACAGGAAACGAGGAAGAAGTGCCGCCACCCAGTAAGTACTCGCCGGAGTTCCGTGAGGAAGCAGTCCAGATCGCGTTGAGGTCAAGCAAGACGATCTCCGAAGTTGCCCGGGAGCTTGAGCTGAACTCGGAGACGCTACGCGGCTGGGTGAAGAAGCACCAGAAGCAGCAGGAACCGGCTCCCGATGCAGAATTGACGGTGAACGAGCGGGTACGCCTGAAGGAACTCGAACGGCGGAACCGTGAGCTGGAGATGGAAAACTCCTTCCTGAAAAAATGCGCGGCGTACTTCGCGAAGGATCCCCGGTAGCAAGCAAGTACGAGTTCATCGATGAGATGCGGCTCGACACTGCGGAGTGCGCATACAGCGTCGAGTTCATGTGCGGCAGACTCGGCGTCTCCAGATCCGGCTACTACGACTGGCGATCCCGCCCGGAATCCGCGACGGCACAGCGGCGCGAGGAACTGAAACTGCTCATCAAGAAAGCCTTCGACATTTCCGACAGCACCTACGGCCACCGTCGCATCCAAGCCCAGCTGCACCGCTGGGGCATCAGCGTCGGCCTGGAACTGGTCCGCCGCCTGATGCGCGAGCTGGGACTTGAGTCCTGCCAGCCACAGCCGAAGAGGTTCAACCTCACCAAGGCCGCGGCCGGCCAAGTGCCGGACCTCGTCGGCCGCAACTTCACCGCGGACGCACCCGGCGAAAAGCTCGTCGGTGACATTACTTATATCGGGACCGGGGAAGGCTGGCTGTACCTCGCGACGGTAATCGACTGCTGCACGAAGGAAGTCATCGGTTACGCGATGGACGACCACTACCAAACCCCACTGATATCCAAGGCGATCCGTAACGCGGCACGGAACAGGAACCTCTCGGCCGACGCGATATTTCACTCGGATCGCGGAAGTAACTACATGTCAGCCGAGTTCGGGAGGACGCTAAACCGGTTCGGGCTCCGCAGATCTGCCGGCCGCACCGGGATCTGTTTCGACAACGCCATGGCCGAATCATTCTTCGGCGCCCTGAAGAACGAGCGCGTATCAAGGGTGACTTACCTGACCCGCGAGGTCGCCCGGCAGGACATCACTCGCTACATCGAATTCTGGTACAATCGCAAACGCCTCCACTCGGCGGTGGGGTACCGCCCTCCACGCGAAGTCCATGCCGAGTACGAGAAGTTGCGAATCGCCGCGTGAAATAAACGGTCAGAAGCCTGTCCGGAAAACGCGAGGCCCCTCACAGGGCCAACGGCCGCAGGATCCACCTGCTCGCAGCCCTGGACCACACCACCGGCCTGGTCCTGGCCCAGCTGGACGTCGGTGAGAAGACGAACGAGATCACCTGCTTCCAGCCGTTGCTGGAGACCATCACAGACCTGGCCGGGGTGGTCGTCACCAGTGACGCCATGCACACCAACGCGAGCACGCCGACTACCTCCTCGGCCGCGAAGCCCACTACATCGTGATCGTCAAAGGCAACCAGAAGAAGCTCCGCAAGCAGCTCAGATCCCTTCCGTGGACAGAGATCCCGCTGCAGGGCCGTGTGAAGGGCATCGGCCACGGCCGCTCGGAGATCCGACGGATCAAGGTGGTCACGGTCAACGGCCTGCTCTTCCCCGGAGCCCGCCAGGCCGCCCAGATCAAGCGTCGCCGCACCGACCGCAAGACCGGCAAGACCACCATCAAGACCGTCTACGCCGTCACCAGCCTCACCGCTGAGCAGGCCGGCCCCGCCCAGCTGGCGGCCCTGATCCGTGATCACTGGCAGATCGAAGCCCTGCACCACGTCAGAGACACCACGTTCGCCGAAGACGCCTCACCACTGCGAACCGGCAACGCGCCCCGGGCGATGGCCACTTGGCGCAACCTCGCCATCGGCACCCTGCGGCTGGCCGGCGCGACCAACATCGCAGCAGCTCTGCGACACAACGCCCGCAACGCGGACCGCCCGCTCGCCCTGCTCGACCTCAAGTGATCACGAACGGACACCCACCTACTTCGCCGAAGCCCTGACCATGTAGGACACGCACATCGTAGGTACGACATCTTTCACCTTGACTGGTCTGACCACTGGACCATCAGTCCACTAGAATCGTAGGGTCTCCGCATGCCTCTACAACCCGTCAACCGGCGCTCCGTTCCTGACGAAGTGTTCGACCAGCTCTTCACCGAACTCGTCAGCGGTAATCTCGCCCCCGGTGAAAGTCTTCCTAGCGAACGGCGCCTCGCCGAAGTCCTCGGCGTCTCACGTTCCGCCGTACGGGAAGCGCTGCAACGACTCGCGCACGCAGGTCTTCTGGACGTCCGCCAAGGCGATGCCACCACTGTGCGGGACATCCGCAGAGCGGGCGGTCTCGATCTGCTCCCTCGCCTCCTCTTCCCCGGCGGCGAGATCGACCTGGAAGTTGCCCGCAGCATCCTGGAAGCACGGTTTCACATCGGCCCGAAGATCGCCGAACTGGCAGCTCGGCGCAAGGGACCCGCCCTCGCCGCCCTACTCCAGGACGCCGTCCGGGCGCTCGACACCGACACCGATCCCGTGAGCAGGCAACGGCGCGCCCTGACCTTCTGG
Organism: Streptomyces sp. NBC_00289; assembly: GCF_041435115.1. Taxonomy (NCBI): domain Bacteria; kingdom Bacillati; phylum Actinomycetota; class Actinomycetes; order Kitasatosporales; family Streptomycetaceae; genus Streptomyces; species Streptomyces sp. NBC_00289. Next base: position 10,330,563 of record NZ_CP108046.1, read on the forward strand.
GAACACGTCACGGACGCGGCCGAGTCCGTGACCTTCCGATTGATGTTCAACAGCCTGCGCACCGCCTACGAGCCCGCCCTAGAGGCCCTGGTCCACGTCATGGCCACGGAGGTGAACCGGACGGATGCCTACACGGCCCTGACCGACGCCATAGTTCAGCGCGACGCGACCGCCGCTCGCACCCGTGCTGAGGATCTGCTCCGCCCGGCGACCCAGGCTCTGATCGACGTCATCGACCAACTTAAGGAGAGCGATGAACCTGCGTAGGACGCTCATGCGGATGCGGCCGTCCACCGACGAGGCCTCGGATGCCCCCACCCGAGCCCGCCTCCGAGCGGACGAGGTCCGCGCGGCCGAGAAAGCACAGCCGACGTCACCACACCGGAGAGACGTCACGCTGGGAAACGTGTTCCTGGCCTTCTGGCGTCACCCTTCCCCCTGGATGATCAGCGGCACCCTGGTGACGGTGCTTGCCTGCCGGATTGCCCTGGGGGACTGGCGTACCGACGACGTCTACGCCCCGGTCGCCCTCATCCTGCTGTTCCCGCTCTTGGAATGGCTGATACACGTCTTCGTACTGCACTGGCGTCCGCGCAAGGTCGCCGGCGTCGTCTTGGACCCTCTCCTGGCCAGGAAACACCGCGAACACCATGTCGACCCACGTGACGTCCCCCTGGTCTTTATCCCCTGGCGGGCGCTCGTCTGGGTCATCGCCGGCTACAACATCATGGCCCTCATCGCCTTCCCGCGCCTGGGCCAAGCCCTGACCTTCATGGTCACCGTGGCAGTGACCGGGCTCCTCTACGAGTGGACCCACTACCTGATCCACAGCGACTACCAGCCCCGCAGCAGCGCCTACAAAGCCATCTGGCGCAACCACCGGCTACACCACTACAAGAACGAGCACTACTGGTTCACGGTCACCACGACCGCGAGCGCCGACCGGCTCCTGGGAACCTACCCCGACCCGGCCACGGTACGGACGTCACCAACCGCCAAGAACCTCCACGGCACAGCCTGACCCCCTGCCCTGAACGACGCCCGGGACGCCAACCACCCGCCATATATGGAGAGCGAGTCGTGGACCAGGACACCGCGGTAGTGCGGCAGCACCCCACCCTGGCCGGCGCCGTCCCGGGAACGAGGCGCGAGGTGGAGCAGAGTGAGGAAGCCGGTGCAGGCGACGTGCAGCCAGCGCCGTACGGCCCCGATCCAGGTGGTGGTCTCGTCCGCGTGCAGGATGTGGCCCATCACCAGCAGCGCCCGGATCAGGTTCAGTGAGTCTTCGACCAGGCCGACGGCCTCGCTCAGCAGGGACGCCACCCAGCCGGTGGAGACCTCCGCCCCGGTCACATCCTTGATCAGCCGCGCGTCCGCTCGACCGGGATGTGCTGGAACACCAGCAGGCAGACGGCCAGTGCGCGCAGGTTCGGGCCGTAGGAGGAGGGCGATCCGGCGATCTGTCCGGGCATCAGCCCGCCGTGACCGTGCCGCACGCGCACCGGCAGCGATGAGCCCGGTGCTCAGTGACCTTTACCGTGGCCAGGGGAATGTCACGGACCTGGCGCCGCTCGAAGCCGACGCTGGCGCCCTGATCCAACGTGTTTCCGCAGCCGGTACAGGCCGCCGGGACATGGTCCTCGGTGACGTCGGGGTGCTCGGCCATGGCCAGTCCAGCCCCGCCCGCCCCGGGCTGACGGCCCCGCTTACGTCCGCTCTTGGGTGCCGCCTTCTTCTCCGGCCGCCCGAAGGTGTCCGACGACGGCGGCATCGAGGAGTTGCCCGAATTGCGCGCCCCAAGACGCCGCTCCAACTCCGACACCCGAATGGCGGCCAGGGGCTGCGTGTGGAGGAGCTGGCCGCGCTCGCGGCCACGGGGCGGTCGCCTTCGGCGCGGTCCTGATTGAGGTAGCGGACCAGCAGGTTGGCACTGCTGGTATAGCCCAGTTCCCTGATCTCGTGTAGGAGGTGCGTGACGGGAACGGCCGGATGTCGGGCCGGCGTCGGCGCAGGTGGTCGCGGTAGGGGTCGACAAGGGTGGGTCGGTAGCGGGGGGCCCGTTGAGTCGGCACGGAGCGCGGTGCCGGTGTTGCCATCGGTCCGTTTCTCCGTGCCGCTCGCCGAACCCGGCGTACCCGTCTCCGAGTACCGGGCTCTCCACGGACTCTGCCGTTCAGGCGTGGTTGGGGCGGGTCCAGGGGTTGGGGATCGTGTTGCCTCTGTAGCGGTAGCGAGTGACCGCCACCGCTTGGAGGTCGAACAGGCCGCCCCCATAGCAAGGCAGGGACGCACCGCATCCAGCCCAGATCCGCCAGGTTCGAGCTGGTGACGAGTAAGGAGGCGTCAACGCCGGTTCCTCGCGTACTCCTTTCCGTCTCGCTTGCCGGACCCGCACCATCTGGCAGTGCTGATACGTCCCGGCTTTGTCAGGGCCGCTTGCCACCCTCCCCGGCACCTCCCGGATCGGGCTGCCCTCAGCTTCAACCGCCCTACTGCGACAGGACGGCGGTGGCGTCCTTTCACCGCCACCCGAACAACTCGCGCTTCACGGCGCACCCATGTCTTTCGTCAAGCGAGGCGTGGGGTTCTGGGTTCGTAGGAGGTGCCGTCGCGGAGCATCGCGAACAGGACGTCTGCTCGGCGGCGGGCGAGGCAGAGGATGGCCTGGGTGTGGTGCTTGCCTTGCTTGATCTTCTTGTCGTAGTAGGTGCGGGAGGCCGGGTCGGCGAGGGCGGCGAACGCGGAGAGGAAGAAGGCTCTCTTGAGCTGTTTGTTGCCGCGGCGGGAGGGTTGTTCGCCGCGGATGGAGGAGCCGGAGCTGCGGGTGGCCGGTGCGAGGCCGGCGTAGGAGGCGAGGTGGGCGGCGGACGGGAAGCTGCTGCCGTCGCCGACGTCGATGAGGATGCGGGCTCCGGTCCTGACGCCGATCCCCGGCATGGACGTCAGGACCTTCGAAAGAGGGTGGTTGGCCAGCAGTTCCTCGATCCTGGTGGCGAGGATTTTGCGCTGGTCAAGCACTGCCTGGAGGGAGGCGGCGAGGCTGGGGACGATCAGTGCGGCGGCATCGGTGCCTGGAACGACCACGGTCTGTTCGTCCAGGGCGGTGAAGATCTCGTCGACCAGGCGCTCGGCCATCCTGGGGGCCTTCGGGCGTATGAGGGTGACCAGTCGTCGGCGTCCGGCCGTGCGGATCTGGGCCGGGGAACCGAAGCGTTCCAGCAGCGTCAGGATGGCCGGATGCTGGATGCGCGGGCCGACAACTCGCTCCAGGTGCGGGTGGATCTGGGTCAGCAGCCCACGGAGCCTGTTGGCGACCCGGGTGACCTCACCTGCGAGGTCGTCGTCGAAGCCCACGATCATCTCCAGCTCGGCGACCGTCTCGTCGGTGAGCTCGATGGACCGCAGTGTGTGCGGCATCGCCCGGGCCGCGTCCGCGATGATGAACGCGTCGCGGGCATCGGTCTTGGCCTCGCCCGGGTAGAGATCGGCGATCCGCCGCATCGTCAGCCCGGGCAGGTAGGCGACCTTGCAGCCCGCGTCCCGGGCCACGGCCAGCGGCAGGGCCCCGATGGATGCGGGCTGGTCGACGACCACCAGTACGGTGCCGTGCTTCGCGATCAGTTTGGCGAAGACCTCGCGGAGCTTGGGCTCGCTGTTGGGCAGCCGCTTGTCGAAGGCTTTCTTCCCGGCCGGGGTCAGCGCGGTGGCGTGGTGTTCGCCCTTGCCGACGTCCAGGCCCAGGAAGGCGCCGATGTCGCTGGTGTCGATCACAAGCACTCTCCGGTCGTACGGTCCCGGCCTCACCTGCGGCACCAGATGCCGGCATCCACATTACGAAGAACCTCCCTGCCTCCCGAAGGAGTTGGTGGTCATGCCCCTCATCAGCGGTCTACCAGTGCCTCCGGGAGCGGTGACACCACCCCCCAGATCATGATCAACAGGGGGGAGCAGTCATGCCGTCCCGGAGGCCGGGAACCCCATTGCGGTGCTGATCAAGAAGGTAATGGGGGGGCGATGCGGTCCGCGGGTGGTTTAAGGGACGCGGACGTAACGCTTGACGGTATTCAAGGCGAGGTTCAGTCTGCGGGAGCGGTCGAGCAGGCCGACGCCGGAGTCGAGGAGGGCGTGGACTTTGTGCCAGCGCTCGCGGGTAGTCTGCTCGCGCACGCCGCCGGGCCGGGGCGGGTTGACGATGGCCCAGCAGGGGGCGTGGGCGCGGACCTCGGCCACAACTTTGTCGCACAGGTTGACCCTGTTGCCCATTCGGCTATGCAGCGAGGCTGAGTTCGAGTCGGGCGAGGTGGCTGGTGTGGCGGCGGTCCAGTGGCTTGCTGTTCCACCAGGCTCAGGCGGATGAGGTTGAGGGCGACGGCGTTGTGGACGTGTTCGAGGTGGGTCTTGGCCAGGCCGCGGTAGCGGGCCCGGCGGTTATGGTGACGGCGAGGGCCTGGTGGATGGTGCTCTCGACGCCGGAGCGTAGGGCGTAGGCGTCCTGCCAGTGCCGGCCGGCCTGCTCGGCGCGGGCGGTGTGCAGGGCTCGGTCAGCGAGCGCGGGTTCAAGGTGAGCTGGCGGAAGCCCCGGCGGCTGGTGGTGGGGCTGGTGGGGCCGCAGGCCGGCTTGGAGAAAGCGACCACGATCATCGGATAGCCGTGCTGGGTGCACGGGCTCGAGGAAGAGCTCACCTGCCCCTTGTGAGCGATCACGTAATTCGGCTCTGTCGCTGATCTTGCGATCGGGTGATCTCCGGACGGCGCGGCTGTGATCATGATTCGTGTGTACTTCGCGGAGCTTCGAGGCGCTTCTTCCTCATCTGACGGGTGTCGTGGTGGAGTTGGTGGAGCGGCCTGTCGGCGGGATCACCCTGCATGCCCGCGCGCGTGCGGCCGATGGGCTGTGCCCGCACTGCGGCAGTTCCTCGGGACGGGTGCACGGCCGGTATCCGCGACGGTTGTCGGATGCGGCGATCAGCGGCGCCCGGGTGGTGATCGAGCTGCTGCTGGTGCGCCGGTTCCGGTGCCTCAACGCCGCTTGCGCGGCAGTGACGTTCGTCGAACAGGTTGCCGGGCTGACCAGCCCACATGCCCGCTTCACCCGGCTGCTGCGCGAGATGCTTACCAGCATCGCGGTGGCGCTGGCCGGGCGGCCGGGGAGCCGGCTCGCGGCGGCTCTTGGAGTTCCGGTGGCGAAGGACACGCTGTTACGTCTCCTCCGAGCCTTTCCCGAGGAGCCAGTCGGGCAGGTCAGCGGTCCAGCGCACCGTCGGTGCGCGCCGGGGGCGTGGTAAATCCTGTGGCGCGCGCTGGGGTGCTTCCGTCTGCCTCTGACGCGGGCTGATACCGCTGCGGGACGCTGGTGGGGTTCGTTCCGGCCGAAACCGAATGCTCTGTGATGCCGGTGAGCTCGCAGGTCAGCGTGGTGCTGGGGGCCGTCCACGGGAACCGTGGAGTGTTGCTGCGAGCACGTGCGTCAGAATTCCTGATTCACCTTGGTCCCCCCGGAACGGCGTACCACTCGGCCGTTGAGGGAGGGACAGGGACGTGGATGTGCTGCACGAGCGCTGCGCCGGTGTGGACATCAGCAAGAAGGATGCCAAGGCGTGTGTCCGCACCCCGAGTACCAAGCGGCGGGGGGCCTTCGCGACCGAGACCACGACGTGGGGTTCGACGACGAACGCGGTGCTCGCCCTGCGCGATCACCTGCTCGCCGCCGAGGTCACCCTGGTCGTGATCGAGGCGACGTCGGACTACTGGAAGCTCTTCTACTACCTTCTGGCCGGGGAGTTGAACGTGATCCTGGTCAACGCGCGGCAGGTCAAGAACCTGCCCGGCCGCAAGACGGACGTCTCGGATGCGGCCTGGCTGGCCCAGCTCGGTGCGCATGGCCTGGTGCGGGCCTCGTTCGTGCCGCCCCAGCCGGTGCGCGAGCTGCGAGACCTGACCCGGGCTCGCACCCAGATGACCCGCGAGCGCGGCCAGATCGTGCAGCGGCTGGAGAAGCTGCTGGAGGACACCGGGATCAAGCTGTCCGCGGTCGCCTCCGACATCATGGGGGTCTCTGGCCGGGCCATGCTCGAAGCCCTCATCGGCGGGGAACGCGGCCCGCAGGTCCTCGCGGAGCTGGCCAAACGCAAGCTCCGCAACAAGATCCCCGAGCTGACCGAGGCGCTGACCGGACGCTTCCGCAGCCACCATGCCTTCCTGGCCCGGCTGCACCTGGACCACTACGACCAGCTCACCGACGCGATCCGGCAGCTGGACGAGCGGATCGAGGGGGCGATGGCTCCCTTTCGTCCCTCGCTCGACCTCCTCGACACCATCCCCGGGATCAACCGGGCCGTCGCCGAGGTGATCATCGCGGAGACCGGCGGGGACATGAGCCGGTTCGCCTCCGCCAGGCACCTCGCGTCCTGGGCCGGCGTCTGCCCAGGCCACCACGAGTCCGCCGGCCGAACCAAGAGCACCAAAGTCCGACCCGGCATCCCTATCTCAAAGGCGCCCTCGGACTCGCCGCACTCGGCGCGGTGAGAACCAAGGAGCGTTTTCAGGGTGGCCACTGATCGAGTGATGCAAGGGGATGGCTGGCAGGGCAACGGACGAGGCTCCCAGGCAGTTGAGAGAGGTATCTGACATGCGATCTCGGTTGCCGGGGAGCCCCGTTGATTACGTATCCTGCCGCACTCGACCTCCCGCATGCCCTCGTGGAGACGGTCACGATGCTGATCGTCCTTCGTGAGGGTGACCGCCGGTGCAAGCTCCGTCCGTCCGCGCGTGCGGTTGTCGCGCTCGTGTACTTGCGCCAGCACACCACGCTGGCCCAGATCGCCGCTGGTTTCCGCATCAGCGTCGGGACCGCGCACGCCTATGTCCGCTCCGTGGTGGGCCTGCTGGCGCGCCGGGCTCCGGGGCTGACGCGGGCCCTGCGTGAAGTGAAGGCCCGGGCGGAATACGTGCTGGTGGACGGCACCCTCGCGGAGTGCGACCGGGTCGGTGACGGCCGCGGGGACTACTCGGGAAAGCACCGGCGTCACGGTGTGAACCTGCAGGTCGTCACCGATCCGGACGGCACCATCGTATGGATCTCGAAGGCGCTGCCCGGTCGCACCCACGACCTCACCGCCGCCCGCACCCACCGGATCATCGACACCTGCCGCAGACTCGGTATCCCGGTCCTGGCCGACCTCGGCTACCTCGGTGCCGGCGGCACCATCACCACCCCGATCCGACGTTCTCCCGGCAAAGAACTCAACCGCCGGCAGCTATCGCTGAACAGGGCTCATGCCCGCCTGCGCTACCCGGTCGAGCGCGGCATGGCCCGATTGAAGACCTGGCGGATCTTCCGCAAAGCCCGCTGCAGCCCCACCTGGCTCACCACCGCAGCCAAAGCCGTCCTCACCCTTGAGAGCTACTGCTGAAAATCCTCAAGGACACCTACCTGCAGGCCCGTTACAAGCGGCTCACCGCCCGCCGCGGCCCGATGCGAGCCTTGGTCGCCGTCGAGCACTCGATCATCACCGCGATCTGGCACATGCTCACCGACAACGTCACCTACCACGAGCTCGGCGGCACCTACTTCGCCCAGCGCGACCCCGAACGCGCCACCCGCCGCGCGATCAGTGCGCTCAATCAGCTCGGCTACACCGTCACCCTCAACCCGCTGGAAGGCGCGGCCTGACCGACCCGCACCCAGACACCCGGCGAGCGCCACAGCCACCGGGCACCCAGCCCTGCCTACCCCCACCCTGACCTGCTGCTATTTACGCGTCAGAGTGCTGGGTGTTGACGATTTCGCCATGCGCAGGGGCGACTCGTACTCGACGATCTTGGTAGATCTGGAACGGCGGCGACCCATCGACGTGCTGCCGGGCCGCGAGGCCGAACCGCTGGCCACCTGGCTTCGCGACCACCCCGAGGTGGAGATCATTTGCAGGGACCGCGGCGGGGCCTACGCCGAGGGCGCCCGCACCGGGGCCCCGCAGGCGGCGCAGATTGCCGATGGCTGGCATTTGTGGAAGAACCTCGGTGAAGCGGTGGAGAAGACCGTTGGCGCCCATCATGCCTGCATCCGGACCGTGTTCGCGAACACCGTACCCCTCACCCCGCCGCCCGGAGACGACATCTGGCAGCTACCGCCGCCCGCCACCGACTCCACGCTCGACGTCTGCGGACGCGAGCGCCGCCTGGTGACCCGAACGAAGGAGCGGTACGCCGCCGTACAGCAACTCCTGGCCGACGGAAGCTCGTTGGAACGAATTTGCCGGACGCTGCGGCTGGACCGGTCCACCGTGCGCCGCTTCGCCCGCGCCACCAGCATCGACGAACTACTGAGGATTTTCAGCAGTAGCTCTCAAGGGTGAGGACGGCTTTGGCTGCGGTGGTGAGCCAGGTGGGGCTGCAGCGGGCTTTGCGGAAGATCCGCCAGGTCTTCAATCGGGCCATGCCGCGCTCGACCGGGTAGCGCAGGCGGGCATGAGCCCTGTTCAGCGATAGCTGCCGGCGGTTGAGTTCTTTGCCGGGAGAACGTCGGATCGGGGTGGTGATGGTGCCGCCGGCACCGAGGTAGCCGAGGTCGGCCAGGACCGGGATACCGAGTCTGCGGCAGGTGTCGATGATCCGGTGGGTGCGGGCGGCGGTGAGGTCGTGGGTGCGACCGGGCAGCGCCTTCGAGATCCATACGATGGTGCCGTCCGGATCGGTGACGACCTGCAGGTTCACACCGTGACGCCGGTGCTTTCCCGAGTAGTCCCCGCGGCCGTCACCGACCCGGTCGCACTCCGCGAGGGTGCCGTCCACCAGCACGTATTCCGCCCGGGCCTTCACTTCACGCAGGGCCCGCGTCAGCCCCGGAGCCCGGCGCGCCAGCAGGCCCACCACGGAGCGGACATAGGCGTGCGCGGTCCCGACGCTGATGCGGAAACCAGCGGCGATCTGGGCCAGCGTGGTGTGCTGGCGCAAGTACACGAGCGCGACAACCGCACGCGCGGACGGACGGAGCTTGCACCGGCGGTCACCCTCACGAAGGACGATCAGCATCGTGACCGTCTCCACGAGGGCATGCGGGAGGTCGAGTGCGGCAGGATACGTAATCAACGGGGCTCCCCGGCAACCGAGATCGCATGTCAGATACCTCTCTCAACTGCCTGGGAGCCTCGTCCGTTGCCCTGCCAGCCATCCCCTTGCATCACTCGATCAGTGGCCACCCTGAAAACGCTCACTGGTCAACGGGACGAACCGAGTCAGCATCCTCGACCCGTACACGGTGGCCCGCCTTCATCATCGGTGGAACGACGGCTGCCGCGAAGCGCACAACTCCACCAGGAAATCCAGGCCATGGGCTTCCGGGGCAGCATCCAGACCACCCGGCGCTACCTTCGCTCCTTCAAAACCTTCACCGCCGCACCGGCAGCGCCCCGTGTGGCTCCACGGCCCCGCCGTATCGTCAGATGGATCATGACGAACCCCGGCAATCTCCCGGACGAGGACGCCCTCGCGCTCAAGGAGATCCGTGCGGTCTGTCCCGAACTGGACGCGGTCACCCAGCACGTCCGCGACTTCGCGACGATGCTGCGGGACCTGACCGGCAACGAACTCCCCGCCTGGATGGAGCGCGTCGAACACGACGACCTGCCCGCACTGCACTCCCTGGTCAACGGCCTGCGCCGGGACCAGGACGCCGTCATCGCCGGCCTGTCCAGCTCCTGGAGCTCCGGCCAGGTCGAGGGCCAGAACACGAGGGCGAAACGGATCAAAAGGGATGGATACGGCCGGGCCAACTTCGACCTCCTCCGCACCCGCATCCTGCAGAGATCCTGACCCGCCCGATCACAAGATCAGCGACAGAGCCGAATTACGTGATCGCTCACACCCCTGGGGCAGGTGACCTGCTGGTACTTCCAGTCGATGGTGAACGCGTCGGCTTAAAGCCGGCGCTCTCGCGGGCCTGGCGGGACTGGTCGAGCAGGACCGGGGTGATCAGTGCGATGCCGTAGGCGTGGCGGGACTTCACGATCAGGTCGGCGCTGGGGTAGCCGGAGTCGAGGTAGTGCTCACCCGGGAGCAGGCCGCGGCGCTGCATCTGCTGGTGGATGCCGTCCAGGGCCTTGGTGTCGGGGACGGTGGAGGCGGTGGTGGCCACGTTCGTGATCAGGTTCGGGGCGGTGCGCTCTTTCTCGGGCGCCTCCGTGCAGCTCTCGCTCACGTGCAGTTTGAACCCGTTCCAGAAGGTGTCGCGCTTGCCGGACCAGCGGGTGTCGGGATCGTAGGCAGAAGCGATGCGCAGATGGCCGGACGGAAGCCCGTTACCGCCCTCCTCGGTCTTGGTCCGGCGGGCCACCACCTCGCGACCGCCGCGTGCGGCGGTGCGGGTGTAGTTCTGCAGCAGCACGGTGCGCAGGGTCTGCACCGCGGGCAGCTCGCGCAGCCAGGGTTCGGAGCGCGGAGTAGACGGCGCTGAGCAGGGCGAAGCCGTTGCGGGCGTAGGTCAGCGCGAGTTGGTCGCGCTTGGTAGTGGAGGAGGGCATGCGCCAGGTGTCGATCCGGGTGTCATAGCGGTGCGACCAGCCGGGCACGTCCAGCACGCCGGCGACCCAGTGCGGCGCGGCCACCGTCAACGCCTCCACCGCCGCCCGCACGCTCTCCCCGGCCAGCTCCAGGCGGTTCAGGCCCCGTACCGCGGAGACGATATGGGTGGAGTCGGTGCGCTGCTTGCCTCCGGCCCCGACTAGACCCTGCTCCGTCAGCCTCTCCAGCAGCAGGTCCAGGACCTTCTCCTTCAGATGATGCTCGACCACCCGGGTACGGAACTGGGACAGCACGGTGAAGTCGAAGCCGGTGTCGGTCAGCTCCAACCCGAGCGCGTACGCCCACGAAAGCCGGTCACGCACCGCCTCCGCAGCCTGGCGGTCCGTCAGGTTCTCGGCCATCTGGAACACCGTCGGCAAACGCGAGCCGGCCCGGGGACCAGCTCGCCGGCCCGGTCACGCCGAAAGCCTCCGCGAACTCCCCGATCGGGAACAGTTCCCCCAGCCGGTCACGCACCGTCACCGGCAACGGCACCTGCCGCCCAAATTCTTCGCCCGCACCGCCCGCGCCACCACGGGATCCGGCTCCGGCCACGACTGCGGCTCCAGCGACACGCCCAGCCCACCCCACGCTCGGGGATCAGGAAGAACCGGCCGCACCACCAACCCTGTCAGCACTACCAAGCCCCTGTCAGCCCTCAACAGCCAATAGGCAACAGGGTCAAGATCACCTTCAAAGCCCTGCGCAGAGTCAGCCTCGACCCCAGCCGCATCACGAAGATCGCCGCCGCAGCCCTCGTCCTGCTCCAGATCGAACACGACCGCACCATCTGAACGATCACACACCGTCGTGACCCATTACTGACAAAGACTCACTGGGGCTACCTCACGTCCCACGAAACACGCCTGCGCTACCGGCAATGAGCGCGGCGAAGCTGACGTGGACTCCGGCGCAACGCCAGCGTTCGATTTTTTCGGGTACGCCCAGCAGAGCGGCGATATCGGAGCGTACCTGGGCAGGCTTGAGTTTGTGGGTGTTCATCAGTTGGCTCCGTATCCGGTGAGGGCGAGGGTGATACGGTCGCGCAGTTTCTGTTTGCTGATCTTCCCGACGGCGGTCCGGGGCAGTGCGTCGATGCTCTCGATCCGGTCTGGGAGCTTGTACTCGGCCAGACCACGGCTGCGGACGAAGTTGACCAGTTGACCGGGAGCGGCTGGGCAGTCGCTGGGCACGATGTAGGCGCAGACGCGTTCGCCGAGGAAGGCATCGGGCATGGCGACCACGGCGGCTTCGGCGACTCCGGGGTGGGCGAGGAGATGGTATTCGATCTCTTCAGCGGCGATCTTTTCGCCGCCCCGGTTGATTTGGTCCTTGGCCCGGCCGACGACGACGAGATGCCCGGTGGGTATCTGCTGGACGACGTCACCGGTGCGGTAAAAGCCTTCAGGTGTGAAAGCCGCCTTGTTGTGGTTGGGTGCGCGGTAGTAGCCGCGGATGGTGTTGGGGCCGCGCACGAGGAGGTTGCCCGGCTCGCCGGGTAGTACGTCGTGGTCATCGTCGTCGACGACGCGGATCTCGTCGTCGGGTGACAGGGGCTGGCCCTGGGTGGTGAACAGGAGGTCGTCTGGGTCGTCGAGACGGGTGAAGTTGAGCAGCCCCTCGGTCATCCCGAACACCTGCTGGAGCCGGGCGTCGAGCCCTGGCCGCACCCTTTGGGCGAGGTCCGGCTTGAGTTTGGCACCGCCTACCTGCAGCACCTCCAGGCTGGACAGATCCGCCGACGCTTGGGCGGCGGCGCTGAGCCACGCCTCGACCAGTGGGGGAACCAGCGCTGCGACCGTGGCGCGTTCCTGCTCGATCAAGGGAAAGGTGGTATCGGGCGCCGAGTTGGGGGACAGAACGACGCGTCCGCCGTTGAGGAAGGTGCCGAGCACCCCGGGCGCACTGAGCGAGAACTGGTGCGCCACTGGCAGCGAGCACAGGTAGACGGTGGAATGGGTAAAGCCGCACAGCTCCGCGCCGGCCCGCGCCCCGTATAGGTAGTCGTCGTGGGTGCGGGGGATCAGCTTCGGAGTCCCAGTAGTGCCGCCGGACAGATGTAGCACTGCGACATCGCCCGGGTCGGCGACCTGCCACCTAGTCTCCGCTTCGCCCGGTTCGGCCCGCACCTCGTCGGCCGACAGCCGCCCTTTCGACTCGCCAACGACGATCACATGCTTCAGCGAGGGCACGCTGCTCTGGACCTCAGAGGCCAAGGTCGGGAAGTCGAAACCGGCGTGCCGATCGGGAACGATGTAGGCGACCGCCTCAGTGTGCTGACAGACGTACGTCACCTCACTGCGGCGGTATGCAGGCAGCACAACGACGGGAATGGCCCGGAGCTTGAACAATGCGAAGAATATCTCCACGAACTCCGCCACATTCGGAAGCTGCAACACCACCCTGTCGCCCGGCCCGATGCCAAGACGCTGCAGCCCAGTAGCCATCCGGTTGATGCGCTCTTCCAACGCGGCGTAACTCCAGCGTCTGTCACCGGCGACCACGGCGATGCAGTCACCAAAGCGCCGGGCCCACATGGCGGGCAGCTCACCTAGGGCAATACCGGCCCAGTAGCCCCTGCTGCGATACCGGTCGGCAAACTCTGCCGGCCAGGGAACACACCCATCAAGCATCATAATTCTCCTCAAAATTTCGCCACTTTGATCAGCCGCCCCGGCATTTACCGGGCTCTCTGGGCTCCGGTGGAGCTTCGCAACCGCGGACGGTCCCGGGCCATGGTAGGAGAGTACGGCTGGCGCTCTGACTACGATGTTTCGAAGCGGCCGGTATCCCGCCGGGGCGCCAGCCTTGTCGCGTCGAACTGTCACGACTAGACACCAAGTGCGGGATCTCAGAGAAGATCGGCTGCGAGGCACGATCTGGCGGGTTCGTGGCCGATGGCCTGTCCATCGCCGTCATGACTTACCGTCACCACCGAATGTGAGACAGAGGCAGACGAGACGTTGATCAGGCGGCGCCGAGGTCGGCCCAGTGGTTGATGAGGCCGTCGGTGTCGTTGTCGGGGGCGGGGGTGGTGCCGGTGTGGTGGGCGAGGGTGGTGATGATGGTGGTGCCGCGGCCGTGTTCGTCTGTGGGGCGGGTGGTGGCCCAGCTGGTGGTGGGGGAGGCGGTGTGGGGGCCGCCGTCGCTGACGTGGACTTGGACGCGGCCTGGGCCGTTGGTGGTGGTGTGCAGGTGCAGGGCGACGGGGGGTAGGGCGTGGGTGACGGCGTTGGTGACCAGTTCGGAGATGACCAGCAGGGCGTCGTAGAGCTGGTCTTCGTCCAGTCCCCAGGAGGCCAGGATGGGGCGGGCGGCACGGCGGGCGGTGGCCGGTGCGAGCGGTCCGTGTTCCAGTGGCAGGCTGAACACGCGCGCACCGGCCGCGGCGGCGTGCGGCGCGGGGCGCTGTTGCCGGCTGTGGGAGGTCGTGGTGGTCGTCATCAAGATCACTGCCTGTCCGGAAGGGGGCCGGAATGCTTTTTCTGGTACTTCCAGCACACTCCCGTGGCGCGCAGGCTCCCTGAGCAGTCCATACCCAAAACCGAAAAAATCGGCTCATCGGATAGTGCTCTAGCTGGTTGAGGGCGCGATCTTCATGTCCGGGTCAGGACGCCACTGCGACCTGGAAGAAGACCTTCGGCCACCACCCGCTCGTCGCGTTCGTCGACCACGGTCAGGCCGGGTCCGGGGAGCCGGTGGCCGCCTTGCTACGGCCCGGCAACGCAGGCTCCAACACCGCGAGCGATCACATCACCACCACCCAGCTCGCCCTGGCCCAGCTGCCCAGACACCTGCGGCGGGGACGGCAGACGCTGATCCGCACCGACTCCGCCGGCGGCACGCACGCCTTCCTCGACTGGCTCACCAAGCCAGGCCTTGGCTGTCGTATTCCGTCGGAATAACCATCACCGACACCATCCACCAGCCGTCCTGAAGATCGCGAAGAAGGCGTGGACACCGGCCTACGACGCCGGTGGCACCGAGCGGCCCGGCGCCTGGGTAGCAGAGATCACCGACATAACCCGACCTCTCCTCCCGGCCCAACGGGATGCGGCTGACAGTCCGCAGGGAACGCCCGCACCCTGGCGCCCAGTTGCGCTTCACCGACCTCGACGGACTGCGGCTGACCTGCTTCGCCACCAACACCCAACGCGGCCAGCTCGCCGACCTCGAACTGCGTCACCGCAGACGGGCCCGCTGCGAGGACCGCATCCCAAACTCCCGCGACACCGGCCTGCGCAACCTGCCCCCGCACGCCGGGGGAACCTCACAAAACCAGATCTGGCTGGAGATCGTCTCCCTCGCACTCGACCTCCTGGCCTGGATGCCGATGCTTGCCCTGACCGGCGCCACCCGCCGCTGGGAACCCAAGAAGCTCCGCCTGCGCCTGTTCTCCGCCGCCGCACAGCTCGTGCACACTGGGCGCCGCCACTGGCTCCGCTTCACCGCCCGATGGCCCTGGACCGACGTCATCACCCACGCGACGACAGGCTCCATATCCTCCCGAACCCCGGCTGACCAGCCACTTCGACCATCCCGACAACCATCACCACCACACCGGCGAAGTGGAACCCGGCGCCCACCCGACGCGAAAGCCGGGCCCTCAGCCTGCCCCAGCCCCGAAAAGACCCCACCACACAGACACACCCTCCCCGTCAGCAAGCTGACGGGGAGGGTTATTCATAAGCCTCACCAGGAGGTTCGGAAGAACGCGAGTGCGGTGATGGTGCGGACGATGCTCGGGAGGGTGTCGAGTGGGCCGCGGTAGCGGGTGGCGAGGATCTTCCAGTCCTTCAGGTGTGCGATCGCTCGTTCGACGGCGGCGCGCAGGGTGCTGATGGACTCTGGTGCCGATATAGCCGAGGTCACCCATCGTCTCGCGGTCGGCGAACAGACCGGGGAAGCCTGATTCCCGCCAGGCGCGGATGTCGTGCCAGGACCCCGGAACGGGGGCGGAGACCGCGAGCAGGCCGCCGTCCAAAGTGGCGGCGATCTGCAGGTTGAACCCGGTGTCGCAATGCTTGCCGCTGAACAGCTCGGTGCCCCGGCCCGCCCAGTCCCAGGTGGTAACCAGCGTGCCGTCGACCAGCACCACCTTCCCCGTGCTCGCCTCCGCCGGGTCGGGGACGAACTCGGCAAGGACCTGCTCCAGCAGCGGCCCGAGCAGATCGAGCCGACGTGAGACGGTGGACTGGCTGCAGCCGAACAGCTCGGCCGCCGCCTGCTGGACTGGGTTCTGCCGCAGCAGGAACGGCACCATCACCACTGACCAGTACAGCCCCAGCACGGACGGCCGTCCCCGCGAGACCCGCCCGCTGCCGCCAAGCGCCGTATGCACCCGAGCCAGAGCTCGGTCAATTGCTCCGCATCCAACCCGGTTGTAACCTGCCAACCCAACGACCCCGCCCCGCAGGGCTTCGGCGAAGTAGGTGGGTGTCCGTTTCGTGATCACTTGAGGTCGAGCAGGGCGAGCGGGCGGTCCGCGTTGCGGGCGTTGTGTCGCAGAGCTGCTGCGATGTTGGTCGCGCCGGCCAGCCGCAGGGTGCCGATGGCGAGGTTGCGCCAAGTGGCCATCGCCCGGGGCGCGTTGCCGGTTCGCAGTGGTGAGGCGTCTTCGGCGAACGTGGTGTCTCTGACGTGGTGCAGGGCTTCGATCTGCCAGTGATCACGGATCAGGGCCGCCAGCTGGGCGGGGCCGGCCTGCTCAGCGGTGAGGCTGGTGACGGCGTAGACGGTCTTGATGGTGGTCTTGCCGGTCTTGCGGTCGGTGCGGCGACGCTTGATCTGGGCGGCCTGGCGGGCTCCGGGGAAGAGCAGGCCGTTGACCGTGACCACCTTGATCCGTCGGATCTCCGAGCGGCCGTGGCCGATGCCCTTCACACGGCCCTGCAGCGGGATCTCTGTCCACGGAAGGGATCTGAGCTGCTTGCGGAGCTTCTTCTGGTTGCCTTTGACGATCACGATGTAGTGGGCTTCGCGGCCGAGGAGGTAGTCGGCGTGCTCGCGTTGGTGTGCATGGCGTCACTGGTGACGACCACCCCGGCCAGGTCTGTGATGGTCTCCAGCAACGGCTGGAAGCAGGTGATCTCGTTCGTCTTCTCACCGACGTCCAGCTGGGCCAGGACCAGGCCGGTGGTGTGGTCCAGGGCTGCGAGCAGGTGGATCCTGCGGCCGTTGGCCCTGGCCGCTCCGCGAAGGCTTTTGCCGTCGACCGCCAAGCCGCTCGGCCGGCCCTGGGTTTGGTTGCGGCGGTCGGACAGCCAGCGGCCGACCGCCGGGTCCAATGCGTCGCCGTCGATCCGGGCCAGCAGTCGTCGGACTGTCGTTTCCGCAGGCAGGGCCCGTTTGGGGGAAAGGGGGTCGAGTCGCACGCCGCCGTGTTCCAGCACGTGGGGGGAGCGTCGGTGATCCATTCGCCGACCGCCAGCAGCGACGTCGCCCCCGCCAGTACCGCGCAGGCGGCCAGGGCAAGGACGCCGACCAGACAGTGGCGCACTCCACGGGGATCACGCGGATCGGGCACCTGGGCGAGGCGGCCCAGCAGTCCGGGCACTTCTTCCGGCGCGAGTCCTGGTGTCTGGGTACGAGTTGAAGTGGCCCTGGCAAGATTTTCGTGAAGCGGGGCTGTGCCACCGTGCGCCGGTGACGCTCCGTCACGGGTAGTGGCGTCGGAGGTGGGCCATGAGGACGACGCGGTGGCGTAGGAGCGGAATGCCGGCGCGGCCGGCCATGATCCGTTTCTGGAGTTTCAGGTCCGTGATGCGGCCTTCGTTGATGCCGGAGTTGAACGGGGTGGTGATCCCCTGTACGACTGCCGGCTGGTCTTCGCGGATGGCGTTGGCCAGGCTCGCCAAGGCGGGCAGGCCAGAGGCCGCGAGTTGGTCGAGCCAGGCCGGCAGCGGGGCGGCGTCGCGGGCATCGAGCATGGCCGCGAACTGCCTTACCGGTGTGGGTTTGGTCGAGCTCCGGGCAGTGTTCAAGCAGCCGACGGAGTGCCTCGGTGGGGTGCAGGCCGCGCTTCGGCGGTGTGGTGGTGATCCACCGGGCGACCTGGCGGGGCGAAGGTGGCCGCTCGCGCGGTGTGTCGATCGGCAGACCGCGGCGTAGCGGCGCGATGGCCATCTTGACCTGCTGGTCATGGCCGCCGTAGCCCTTGGCGGCAATCTCCTGGTGCAGCACGGTCGCGGTGTGCTCGCCTTCCTCCCACCGCTGCCTCAGATACTCCAGATACGGGTCGAGGCTCGTGGGTCGGCGGGGCGGAGTGCGCCGTACGCACTCCTGCCAACAGGCAGCGCGTGCGTACTTGGCCACGGTGCGGCGGTTCAAGCCGAGCTCGCGGGCTATCGCACTGAGACTGCGGGCCGTGCCGGTGTACCCCTGGACGGTCTCGAACAGTCGCTTCGCGTGACGGAGGGCGGGAGTATCGCCCCGCCTCGCACGGTTCGTCCGACGGCGGTGGGGCCGGTTCGGGTTGAAGTATTGCGGCGGCCAGGCAGCCGCGGTGGGCCGCGGCGATGTCCGAGACCCGCTTCGACAGCCCCTGCCACAGGTGAAAACGGTCGCTGACCTGCACCGCGTCCGGGGCTCCCTGGGCGATGCCCTGCCGGTAGACCAGCGAACCGTCCCGGCACACCACCTCGACGCCGGGATGCGCTCGCAGCCAGGAGGCCAGCTGCTCGCCATCGCGCCCGGCCCACAACTCGATCGGCAGCCGCGTGTCGGCATTCACCAGCAGCGTGCCGTAGACGTCCGCGTACAACGCAAAGTCATCCACAACCAGCACCCGCGGTGTCGCTACCGCCGGAAGCCCCATGCGCATCAACTGGAACAGCACACTCGTCCGCGACAACGGCGTCCTCAAGATGCGCAGAAGTCGGGCCCCGCCACGGCCGGCGAGCAACACCCCGGCCATCTCGACCAGATGCTGCAGCAGCGGACTGCGACGCTGACAGCGCACCGTCAGCCCCTCCACCTGCTCGGCAAACGTCCGCCGCCCGCAATCCACACTGTCACAAAACAACCGCCGCACCGCCAAACTGATCAGCACCGGGCGGCCCCCGGCGACATCGGCCAGCGTGCGGGAATACCGGCTGTGCACCCGCGCCGACTCGCACCGGCAATCCGGACACGCCACCATCAACTCGCAGGTACGGACAGCGATACGGACCACGCCACCCGACGACCACACCCGTTCCCCCGCACCAGCATCCAGGTGCGGCGACACAATTCGTACGAGATCATCACACTCGCCGAAGGTCCCACTACCCGTGACGGAGCGTCACCGGCGCACGGTGGCACAGCCCCGCTTCACGAAAATCTTGCCAGGGCCACGTTCACGTGTACGCCGACACCTGGATGCTCGCGGAGTTGGTCAAGGGCAGACGGGATCAGCGATGATGCTTCGGCAGGCACGGTCTTCCAGGCAGGTCACGGGGCGTCGAGAAGTCCATGATCTTGGAAGCCGTGCCTGTTCCGCTCTCCCTGACCGATCAACCAGGCGAACCGTCATGAACCGGACGCCCGGCGACTACGCCGAAGCCCTGGGAGCTGCCGAACAATAACTCCTCATGGGCTGGATGCGGTGGTGTCGGAGGGGACGAAGGCAGAACTGGTGGATGTGTTCGGGCTGTTGCTGCCACATCTCGATGAGCGGCAGCAGCGTCTGACGCTGGGTGCGGCGGCGGCCCGTGTTCTGGGCCATGGAGGGATTCGCAGGGTGGCCCAGGCGGCCGGGGTGGCTGAGTCCACGGTGTCGCGCGGGAAGCGGGAGCTGGAGGACAAGGAGGAGTCTGCGGGTCGGGTCCGGGCGCCGGGCGCGGGGCGGAGGTCCTTGCGGGAGGTGGATCCGGGGCTGGTGCCCGCGTTGCTGGCGCTGGTCGAGCCGGACCAGCGGGGCGACCCGGAATCTCCGCTGCTGTGGACGGTGAAGTCCACCCGGAATCTGGCGGCCGAGCTGACTCGGCAGGGGCGCCGGGTCGGCTCGGACACGGTGGGCCTCACTGCTGAAGGCGGAGGGGTTCTCCCTGCAGGGCACCTCGAGGACCACCGGGGGAGCCCGGCACCCGGACAGGACGCCCAGTTCCGTTACATCAACGATCAGGTCACGGCATACCTCGCCGACGGGCAGCCGGTCATCAGCGTGGACGCCAAGAAGAAGGAGACGCTGGGCAGCTACGCGGTCATCGGACGCGAATGGCACCGCGCCGGGCAGCCGGTGCAGGTCCGCGCGCATGATTTTCCCGAGAAGGGCGCCCAGAAGGCGGTGCCCTACGGAATCTACGACATCGGCGCGGACGCCGGCTGGGTGTCGGTGGGCTGCGACGGGGACACCTCCGCCTTCGCCGTGGCCACCTTGCGCCGCTGGTGGAACGGTGAGGGGCGACGCCGCTACCCGCACGCTTCCCGCCTGTTGGTCACCGCCGACGCCGGAGGCTCCAACGGCTACCGTGTGCGCGCCTGGAAGAAGGAACTCGCGGACTTCGCCTATGAGACGGGCGTTGATGTGACGGTCTGTCACTTTCTGCCGGGAACTTCGAAGTGGAACAAAATAGAGCACCGGCTGTTCTCGCAGATCAGCATCAACTGGCGCGGCAGGCCCCTGACCAGCCACGAAGTCGTCGTCAGCACCATCGGAGCGACCACCACACGCAACGGACTGTCGTCCACGCCGACTTCGACCCTGGCACTTACCCCACCGGGGGCACCGTCCCTGACAGTGTCATGGACCGCCTGCCCCTCACGCCGCACGACTGGCACGGCACGTGGAACTACACCCTGCGCCCCGAACCCCTCGCCCCTGAACCACCCCCGCCCGGTGCCGAGTTCGGGCGTTTCCCGGCCGGTGACAAGCTGCCTGCCTGGCTGCGGCACCCCAGCCTCACCGGACTCGAGCCCGCCGCCTTCGACGAGCTCACCGCCCGCTACCAAGCTGGTGCACCGAGCACCCGCCGATCTTTCTGCCCGGAAAGCGCCCCGCCGGCGGCCCCGGCGCCGGCGGCAGACGGCTCTCCGTCGCCGACCAGCTGATCGTCTTCCTCCTCAAGAAGCGCTGGTCCATGGACCAGGCACCGCTCGCCGAGGCAACCGGCCTGCCCAAGAGCAGGATCGGCGCGACCCTCCGGGAGACCACCCCCGTTCTCGCCGCGCTCGGGCACACCGTCTCGACCGGCGCCCTCACCATGACCACGGCCCAACAGCTCGCCGAGATCGCCGGGCACGACCTCACACCCCCGTGATCCTCACCAAGATCGAGGAGTTATTGTTCGGCAGCTCCCAGGGCTCTGTCGTTCTCGCGATTGGCGGGGAATGATCAGTTTAGTCCGAGGGCGGTCGGCGGCCGGGTCGTGTCCCGTCCGTGATGGTGCAGGCCCGCGGCGATGTTGTCCCAGCCGGTCAGGCGGAGCGCGCCGATGGCCAGGTTCCGCAGGGAGGCCATCGCCCGCGGTGCACCGCCGGTTCGCACCCGTGAGGCGTCCTCCCCGAACGTCACATCCCTGACATGGTGCTCACGATTCTCAATAGCCCAATGCCCGCGAACGCATTCGGCCAGGTCACCACCGCGCCGGTCAGGTCCAGCGGGTTCAGCAGGGGGCGGAACGCGGTGATCTCGTTGCTCTTGGCGTTGACCTTACGCTGGGCCAGCACGATGCTGTCGTCACGCAGAGCGGAGATCAGGTGGACGCAGCGCGGCCGTTGGCGCGAATGGCTCCGCGCAGGGACTTGCCGTCCACCGCAACCGCTGCCCGCGCCGGACTGTCCGGTGGGTGTCTGTCCTGGCCGCGGCGCGGGAGGCGGCGGCACGGCCGGTGAGCCAGCCGCCGATCGCCGCGTCGAACGCGTCGCCGTCGATGCGCTGCAGTACCCGGCGCACGGTGGCTTCGCTGGGCGCCCGGCAAGGTCGGTCCGGATCACGCAGCGCGGCCCCGCAGCACAACAGCAGCCGGTCACAGGCATCGGCAGCCCACTCGGCGATCGCGGTGAGGGACTTCGCTCCGGCCAGGACCGCGCAGGCGGCGACCGCCAGGACATACGGCAGCGGGTGACGACGGCCCGGGCGGCGGCGCGGGTCGGGCAAGCGAGACAGCCGGGCCAGAAGGTCGGGCAGTTCGTCGGGGCAGGCCGGATTGCCGCCCGCGAGTTGGCCCAGCCCGACGGGGATGAGTGATGCTGGCGCAGCAGGCACGGTCTTCCGTTGTGGTGATCAGCGAACTCGACACTCCATGATCACCGGGAAGCCGTGCCTGCACGCGTATCGGCCGCCCGCCAGCGGCAACCTCTCGGCCTTGAGCGACGCGCAGCTCCCCCAGCTCCGACGAGTCGGCGGACCTCGGTCATGTCCCGCTTGGTGGTGTAGCCGATCAAGTTGTGGGCGTGCGCGGGCGGGTGCCCGGGGCGCACTTCTGCTGGTGTCCGACGCTCCCTGACGCGAGGAGGGCCATCACGTAACTCTTCTTGGTGAACGCCCAGTTCAACCATGAGGAGTACGTGATGGCCCTGTCCCAGTCTGACCTGATAAGGATGCTGGAGTCACTACGCTCGTCCGACGGAATCGAGCTCGTCCGCAGCGTGGCAGAGCGAATGCTGCAGGAACTGATCGAAGCCGAGGTGAGCGCGCACATCGGTGCCGGCTGGAATGAGCACACCGGTTCCCGGACAGCGTGGCGCAACGGGCACCGGGACAAGACCCTGACCACGCCGGCCGGCGATCTGGACCTGGAGATTCCCAAGCTCCGCACCGGCAGCTTCTTCCCCAGCCTGCTGGAACGCCGACGGCGCATCGACCAGGCCCTCTATGCCGTGATCATGGAAGCATATGTCCATGGGGTCTCCACCCGCTCGGTCGATGACCTGGTCAAGGCCCTGGGCGGGGACAGTGGCATATCGAAGAGCGAGGTCTCCCGCATCTGCGGCGAGCTCGACGAGCCGCTGACCGCGTTCCGCACCCGCCCTCTGGACCACACCCGGTTCCCCTACCTCTACCTGGACGCGACGTACTGCAAGGTGCGGGTGAACCATCAGATCGTCTCGCAGGCTGTGGTCATCGCCACCGGCATCACCGAGGACGGCGGCCGCGAAGTCCTCGGGACCGCCGTGGGGGACAGCGAGACCGAAGCGTTCTGGAGTGAGTTCCTGCGCTCGCTCCGTGCCCGCGGCCTGGGCGGCGTCCGCCTGGTCATCGCGGACCACCACAGCGGACTGATCGCCGCGATCCGCAAGGTGATGCTGGGCTCCTCGTATCAGCGGTGCCGCGTTCACTTCCTGCGCAACTGCTTCGCGCACATACCCAAAGGCGCTGGTGAAATGGTCGCCGCGACGATCCGGACCGTCTTCGCCCAGCCCACTGCGGAACTGGTCGCCACCCAGCTGGACACCGTTGCCGACATGCTCGGCGAGCAGTTCCCCAAGGTGAAAGAGATGCTGCTGACGGCGAAGACAGACCTGACCGCTTTCGCGGTCTTCCCGCTCCAGCACTGGAAGAAGATTCAGTCGACCAACCCCCTGGAACGGCTGAACCGGGAGATCAAACGCCGCACCGACGTCGTACAGGTCTTCCCCAATCCCGGGGCGCTCGAGCGCCTGGTCACCGCCGTTCTCTTCGAACTGCACGACGAGTGGATCGCCTGCCCCCGCCGCTACCTGCCGGAGGGAAGCATGGCCAAGCTCTACCCAGAGCTCCCCGAAAGCGCCACCGCACCACCCCACACCACCAACGACCCCACCGAATGATCGGCCACACCACGAGAAGGGACGCCATCCGGACCTCGCGATCCTTGAGTAGGTGAAGTGCACCCCTGTAGGTCTCACTGCTCGTCTTATGCATTGACTCACCCGTTGTATAAATGCAACACTCTGCCGCATGAGGAAGACGCAGGGTTCGAACGATCAACCGATGCGGATCTACAACCGGCTTGCGATGTTGCGAGCAGAGCGTGGTTGGTCGCGGCGCGACCTTGCAGAGGTTACGAAGGTGAACTACCAGACCATCGGCTACTTGGAGCGGGGCGACTACAACCCGAGCCTGGAGCTGGTTTTCCGGATCTGCAACTGCTTCGGTGTGCCCGTGGAGGCTGTCTTTTCTCCGCATCCCTTTCCTCGGCTCACCGGGGAGGCCCTCGTCACCGATTCACCCTCACCGTCCGCGGAGCTCGGCGTGCCCGCATCCGTCAATCCCGAAGAGAACATGCCATGATCCGTAATACCTTTCTTCGTAACGAACGCCTCTTCCAGCTGGGCCAGTCGGCGCCAGAACCCATGCCGCGGAGACGAACTCGGCGGACTTTGCTTGTCGTGTTGGCGCTGACCGTCATCACGATGACGTTGGCGGTGATGACTCCCTGGCAGGTGGGGGTGTGGCTTTTTGCGGCACTGATCCTTGCTCAAGGCATGTTCCGCTGGATTGCCTGGCGAGGCATCCGCGGTCTGTCCCTGGCTCCGTCTCACTTGCTGGATGAACTGCAGCTTCAGCAGGTACACAGCGCCTACCGTCGCGCCTACGGCATCATCACGGCGGCCGCGTGGATCCTCTTGATCGTCTTCTTCTTCAGTATCGGCCGACACCCGGTCCGCGTCGCAGGCATCGGGATCTTCTTGCTTCTCGAGATGTTGATCTGGCTGCCCACGGCAATTCTCGCGTGGCGCCTCGAGGATGAAGATCCAGCCGAATTGGACGGATCAAGCAACCGACTGCACCAGCAGATGACGGAGCCCCCGGCAACCGCAAGCCCTCAGCCGAGAGCGTGACGTCATCGTCCGCTACACGGCAGCCTCCTTGTGTATGAAACCCAGAGGACTTTGACCATGATCAGAAACGCAGCTCGTGATCATCTTCTTGTTTGGGATCCAGGAAGCTTCCAGACTCGCGCGTGGGCTCGGCAAGTCGATTCGGATTCTCAAGATGGAAACCAGGAGGGTTATTCACAAGCCCACGGGAGGCTTCCACCCCTTGGTCAACAGCAACGACCCCGCTCGGTAACCTGACGAGTTCTCACAAGACAGGTGTTGCCGGGGCGGGGTCGTTGAGCTGGCAGGTTACAACCGGGTTGGATGCGGAGCAATTGACCGAGCTCGTGAGGGTTACTCATAAGCCTCACCAGGAGGTTCGGAAGCAGGGCCCCGGCGAGTGCCTGGATCGTCCCGGTCTGGGGTGTTGATCTCGGTGGTGGGCCCCGGAAGCAGGTGAACACGGCACCTGTGGATCATGTAGTTCTCTACGCTGCAAGATCCACGAAGGTGCCGTGTTCGTTTCTCCATCATCCCTTGTCGCTGTCCCCGTGCCTTGTGCGCCCTGCCTGGAAGCCCTCGGCGAGGGTGCCGCCAAGGAGCAAGTGCGCTGCCTGGTCGCCGAGTTCGAGTCGGTCACCGATCCGAGAGGGGCTTGCGGAGTGCGGTACCGGCTCTCCTCGCTGCTGGCCCTGGTGGTCTGCGCGATGACCCCGTCCGGCCACGACTCGATCACCGCGGCGGCGGAGTGGTGCCGACGTGCGGCGCCGGAGGAACTGGCCGCCTTCGGCCTGCCCTACCACCCACTCCTTGGCCGCTACCGGGTGCCGAGCGAGAAAACCCTGCGCAGCGTCCTGGGGCGACTCGATCCCGGTGAGATCGGCGCGGCCGGTTACGACTACCTTCGGCCTCTGCTGTCCGCACAGCCCCGCCGGCCGGAGCCGGTGATGCCCGACGGTGGCACCGAACGTGAACAGCGCCGGGCTCACCGGGCGGCCGCCCGCGCCGAGCCGGTACGGCTCCGGCGGCGGGCGATCGCGGTGGACGGCAAGTGCCTGCGCGGCGCGAGGCGCCCGGACGGCAGCCGCGTCTTCGTCCTGTCCGCCGTCCGTCACGGCGACGGTGTCACTCTCGCCTCCCGCGAGATCGGCGCGAAGACCAACGAAATCCCCGAGTTCGCACCTCTCCTCGACCAGATCGACGACGCGGATCTCACGGGGGTGGTCGTTACCGCCGATGCCCTCCACGCCCAACGCGACCACGCCATCTACCTGCGCGAACGCGGCGCTCACTACCTGCTGACCATCAAGAACAACCAGCGCGGCCAGGCCCGTCAACTCCACGCCCTGCCCTGGAAGGAGATCCCTGTGATCCACCGCGACGACGCCCGGGGCCACGGCCGTCACGAGCAGCGGCTCGTGCAGGTCGTCACCGTCGAGGGCCTGCTCTTCCCGCACGCGGCCCAGGTCCTGCGGATCCAGCGCCGACGCCGTCTCTACGGGGCGAAAAAATGGTCCAGCGAGACCGTCTACGCCATCACCGACCTGCCCGCCGAGGAAGCGAACGCAGCCGAGATCGCGTCCTGGGCTCGCGGGCACTGGACCGTGGAAAATACCGTCCACTGGTGTCGAGATGTCACTTTCAACGAGGACAAGTCCCAGGTCAGAACCCGCAACGCGCCCGCCGTACTCGCTACCCTCCGCGACCTGATCCGCAGCGCGCTCAAGCTCGCCGGCTACGTCAACACCGCCGCCGGACGACGAGCCCACACCGAGCGCCCCCGCGTCCTCGCCCTCTACGGCATCACATAACCAAACCGGACGATCCAGGCACACGCCGGGGCCCTGGGTTCGGAAGAACGCGAGTGCGGTGATGGTGCGGACGATGCTCGGGAGGGTGTCGAGTGGGCGGCCGCGGTAGCGGGTGGCGAGGATCTTCCAGTCCTTCAGGTGTGCGATCGCTCGTTCGACGGCGGCGCGCAGGGTGCTGATGGACTGGTTGAGGATCTTGTCGGCTTGGGGTCGTTCCCGGCTGGGTGGCTTGCGCCTGGCCGGTGAGGACGCCGGTGCCGATATAGCCGAGGTCACCCATCGTCTCGCAGTCGGGGAACAGACCAGGGAAGCCCGATTCCCGCCAGGCGCGGATGTCGTGCCAGGACCCGTACAAACGGCTCGCGGCCAGGCGGAAGACCATCGCGAAGATGCAGGAGATCGCCCGGCGATACCCCCGCATGTTTGCACACTGGAGGCTGACCGCGGGCGCCGTCCTGGTCTGATGACCAGAACGACAAGAGCCGTATGACGGGAGACTGTCACGTACGGATCTGTGAGAGCCGAGGGGTGAGATCCCCCTCGGCTACTCGGCATCACAGCACCGGACGGAACCCTGGTCTGGATTTCGCCGGCCCTCGCCGGCCGCATTCACGATCTCACTGCGGTCACCACGGTCTTCGAACGAGTGTTGTTGCGGGTGTGGCCGTCGGCGGCCCTTTCATGCTTCTCGTGGCCAAATGATCGGCGATCTCACCCTCGAGAGCGGACTCCAAGAGCCTCTTCGTCAGCTGCTGCATTAGCCCGCCCTCACCGGTCAACTTGATCCCGCCAGCCTTCGCGCGGTCCACCAGTTGCCCGATCAACTGACCTCATTTGTTCCTGGCTGGCGGTGGTCGTAGTTCGTGGGGCTTGTTCAGGTGGCGGCAGGTGTGCTGGAGGATGTGGCGGGCTTGCAGGAGGTGGACCGTGGTGGCGGGGTCTTGTTCGGTGTTTGTGGTGTGTGCGATTGCTGCGGCGGTTTCGTTGATGAGGTCGCGGACCGCGGCGACCAGATGCGGGATCCAGGACTGGTAGAGCCGTCGGTCGAGCGTGGGATTGGGGCGAGTCTGGGTGCGGTGGCGGGCGTGGACCAGCCAGCGGTGGGCCGGGATGCCGCCGGTAACGGGCCGGAGTCGCTGCTCGGTGGTCAGCGCCAGGCGTAGTTGCCAGATACGGGCCTGCGATCCGGGCAGGCGCGTCATATCGTCATGGAAGGCCAGGAGGGCGTCGATGAGCAGGCCGGACCACCGGCGCAGGCGGTCGGTGTGGGCGGGCATGCGTCCGGGGCCGCCGGCTGCCTGGTGGACGGTCCACCAGAGCTGGCTGCGTGCGGCGTCTTCCGCCCCGCAGGGCATGCCGCTCGCGGCTGTGGTGCAGGAGCCTGCGTTGTCCGGCTGGGCGCCTGCTGGGCTGGTCATGCCTGGCATCCACCGCAGGCCGGCGCCGTGTAGGCGTGGGTGGCCTGTTCCAGGCACCAGGCCATCCGCGCGGTGAAGAGCTCGGGGCAGTCCCCGGCCCGCTGCGCGACCGCTCCCGCGCACCCGCCGGGCACTGTCGCGTGGCGGGCCAGCTCCTCGGCGACCGCCGCGCACACCGTCTTTGTACTGATCTGGTCCGGTGGGCGCAGGGGCGAGCAGAACAGGGCCTGTGCCCACACTCGGATCACTTTCTCGGCCACCGGTCCGGCCGAAAGTTGTGAAGTCGTGCCCATTGCGTCACACATTCCTGATGGGAAATCCGCCCGGTGTGCCCACGGTCGAACGGGTCAGAACGGGCCTGGTCTCCCAGGTTCCGCCGCATCCCGGGGCGCGGCGTGAGCAGCTGGTGCTCACCGTGGCGCACGGGGGCGCTGAGCGAGCGAGTGGCAGACGTCACGGGGGTGCCGTGCTCGACCATGTCGGCCCACGCGCGCTCGGCGGCCTGGAAAATCTTGTCCTCGCGTGCCCACGTCACGGCGGGCCGTGACTCGATGTGGGTCGCGGCGAGGGCCTGCCGCGCTGCGCTGGCCAGTTGGTGCCCGGTGCCGCGCCTGCTCGCGGCTGCTGTTCGGCTCGGCGGGCAAGCATCGCCGAGTAGCGGTGGCCGGTGTCGTCGGCGTACGAGCTGAAGTGGCTCTGACACGAAAAATGCGGTGTGCCTGTGCTTCATAGTGAAGTCCAGGTCTTGCCGCCGTCGGAGGACTTGCCCGAGTCGGTGGCGAGGTTGCCGACGACCGAGACGCCGCCCTTGCCGTCCTCCTGGAACTGCGTCAGGCGGCGGAAGAGCAGGTTGGCGACCTGGCCGGCGTCCGAGACATAGATCTAGCCAGGGTCGAGGTGGGAGAGACCCGCCTCCTGGTAGACCTGGATGGTGGAGGCGACCGCGTCGCGTAGGTGCTCGGTCTACAGGTCGTCGGGCAGGAGGCGGAATGCCTGGTGGCCCGTCAGCGGCCGGATCATGCGGAAATGCCGGTCGGTAGTGAGAAGGACCTCGGTCCGGTAGGCGGCTGCGAGGGCGACGCTCATGGCGTCGGTCAGTCCGACGCCTTTGCCTTGGTCGGCGTCTGCATAGCCTTCGGCGACGGCGATCGCCGCGCTCAGGTGTGTGGCGAGAGAGGGGATCTCGAAGCGGCGCACGGCTGTGTTGCGTTCGATGAACCGTGCCGCGGTGAGGGCTTTGCTGGCTCCGGCCCGTGTTGAGATCAGATAGTCCAGTTCTGCCAGGACCATGGGAGAGATGACGAGATGGCTGACTGCCGCGAGGGCTTCCTTGTGCGCTTCATGGCCGGTGAGCTTCGGATCGAGGAGACGGTACAGGCCGTTGGTATCGGCAATTGCAATCATCGTCAGGCGCCCATTCCCCTGAGCGTCTCTTCGATCTCATCGTCGGCCAGATCAGGGAGGCCGAGGTCGGGCAGGTCAATTTCGCCCATGGGGTTTATGGGGTGCGAGGGGACGTCATCGTCGCTGACCGGCACCATCCGGGCCACCGCGACACCGTTCTTGGTGACCGTGATGGTCTCTCCGCGCGCTGCCGCAGCAAGCATCTGCGAGGACTTCTGATTAAACTCCCGAGCCGTGGCATCCATGTACTACATGTTACTACACCCCGTGTCTCACGCGGGCGTTCCGCCGGGACTGGACCAGGGTGTCCAGGACGTTGCCGTCCTGGTCCACCGCCCGCCACAGGTACCGCCACTCGCCGTTGATCTTCACGTAGACCTCGTCCAGATACCACTCATCGCAGGCCTTCGGCCTGCGGCGGCGCAGGCCGGCCGCGTACTGGGGCCCGAACTTGGTGCACCACTGCCGGACGGTTTCGTGGGAGACGATCACGCCGCGGGCGGGCATGAGCTCCTCGGCCTCGCGGAAGCTGAGCGGGAAGCGGTGGTACAGCCACACGCAGCGGGACATGACCTCCGCGGGTACCGGTACTTCTTGTACGACGGTGTCGCTCCGCCTCCACGACAGCCCCTCCCAGATGTTCAGAACCCCAGATCCGGAGCACCGCGCTCGCCACAAACCCTTTCACTGCTGGGTGTCATCTGTTTTCACCGGTGTGGTGCCCATATATAGAATGGCGTCCCTTCTCGTGTGTGGCCGATCATTCGGTGGGGTCGTTGGTGGTGTGGGATGGTGCGGTGGCGCTTTCGGGGAGCTTTGGGTAGAGCTTGGCCATGCTTCCCTCCGGCAGGTAGCGGCGGGGGCAGGCGATCCACTCGTCGTGCAGTTCGAAGAGAACGGCGGTGACCAGGCGCTCGAGCGCCCCGGGATTGGGGAAGAGATCTCCCGGTTCAACCGTTCCAGGGGGTTGGTCGACTTACCCGCGGACTTCCCGCCCTGGCGGACGGTCTGGGGCTTCATGGCCCGCTGGGCCGTCGCCGGAGTCATCGGACAGATCCGCGACCAGCTCGCCGGCCGGATCCGCCGCGAGATGGGAAAAGGCCCCAGAGCGGTGGCCACCGTGATCGACTCCCAGAGCGTCAAGGCTGCCGAGACCGTCGGCAAGGACTCCCGCGGCTACTGATGCGGGCAAGAAAATCAATGGCCGCAAGCGGCATCTCGTGGTCGATACCAGAGGTCTTCCGCTACTGGTCATGGTCACCCCGGCCTCCCTCAGCGACCGCGACGCGGCCAAGGAAGTGCTCTTCCGGCTCCGCCTGATGCCCGAGATCACCATCGTCTGGGCCGACTCCGCCTATGCCGGAAAGCTCGTCGGCTGGGCGAAACAGCACCTGAGCTTGTTCTTTTTCTTCCGGCCCCGAACGGTGTCTCGAACTAAGTCGCTCACCTGAGGGTTCGTCGGACGTGGGGGCGGCCTTCGTCTGATCATGTGCTCCGACCAAGGTGCACGTGACCACGACGAAGGCCGTGAGGATGAGTCTGCTGCCTGATGCTGTCCGCAGGGAAGCGTTCGCGGAAGCGTCACGCTTCCGGGGCGAGTTCTACGAGTGTCTGACCGCTCGGCGCGACGAACTGTTCGAGTTGGTGGACGCGGTGCTGTGTGCCGATGGTGCGGTGAAGTCCGCGGTGGACTTGACCCTTCTGCCCGAGCATCGGCGCGGGCACGGAGCGATGTACGGAGGCTTGAACCGCGGCCGGATCGACGTCGACCGGCTTCGGACGCTGCTGGCAGGGCTGCCCTTGCCGCGTTTCGACGGCGGGCGCCTGGTCTTGGCGGTCGATGTGTCGCCGTGGCTCCGCTCGGACGCGCCGTGCTCAGCCGACCGGCTGTTCTGTCACGTCTATGGCCGCGCGAAGACGGCATCGCAGTTCATTCCGGGCTGGCCCTATTCCTTCGTGGCCGTCCTGGAGCCGGGTGCCACGTCCTGGACCGCGATCCTGGACGCGGTCCGGCTCGGCCCGGCGGACGACGCGACCGCGGTCACGGCCTCCCAGCTGCGGGGTGTCATCGAACGGCTCATCGCCGCAGGCCAGTGGCAGGTCGGGGGCCCGGATATCGTGATCGTCATGGACGCCGGCTACGACGTCACCCGCCTGGCCTGGGTCCTGCGCGACCTGCCCGTCGAGCTGGTCGGCCGGGTCCGTTCCGACCGCGTCATGCGCCTGCCGAAGCCGCCTCGCGTCCACGACCCGAAGGGCGGGCGGCCACCCAAGCACGGCCCGGAATTCCGCTTCACCAGGCCGGAAACCTGGCCCGAGCCCGCGATCACCACGGTCACTGACACCACCAACTACGGCAAGGCCGAAACCCAGGCCTGGGACCGGGTCCACCCACGGCTCACCCACCGCTCCTCATGGCTCGACCACGACGGTGAACTTCCCCTGGTCGAGGGGACGTTGATCCGGTTGAAAGTCGAGCATCTGTCCAAGGACCGCGATGCCCCGCCGGTATGGTTATGGTCCTCCAAGACGGGCGCCACCCCGGAAGACGTGGACCGCTTCTGGCAGGCATTCCTCCGCCGCTTCGACCTGGAGCACACCTTCCGATTCGCGAAGCAGACCCTCGGCTGGACCACTCCGAAACTGCGTACTCCCGAGGCGGCGGACCGCTGGACCTGGATCCTGATCGTCGCTCACACCCAGCTCCGGCTCGCCCGGCCCCTCGCCGAAGACCTCCGCCGGCCGTGGGAGAAACCCGCCACCTCCGACCGGCTCACCCCGGCCCGGGTCCGCCGGGGGTTCAGGAACATTCGCGCCTACCTCGCCTGCCCGACCCGTGTTCCCAAACCCCGAGGCACCGGCCCCGGACGACCACCCGGCGCCAAGAACAGACACCGGGCACCCCGCTACGACGTCGGCAAGACCGTCAAACGCCCCGAGAGCCTCAAAGCCATCGGCAAGCCGGGAAGGTCTTGGTAGATAAAGAACAAGCTGAGCCTCACGATCAAGACCGTCAGCCGCCCCAAGGACACCTCCGGCTTCGTCGTCCTGCCCCGCCGCTGGGTCGTCGAACGCACCCTGGCCTGGCTGATGCACGCCCGCCGGCATGCACGCGACTACGAACGCCTCGTCCAGCACTCGGAGACCTTGATCACCTGGGCGGCCATCACGCTGATGACCCGCCGCATCACCCGCAAGCCAGCCCGTCGACCCGAATCGCCGACGCCCCGGCGGTATCAGCTCCCGCAAGCAGCCTGGATGCACGATGAGTGCTGCGTGCTCTGTTCCTCACGGCGCCCACTCGCAACGATGGGACGGCCAGCTACAGACAGGTCTAGGCGCTACCCCCGATAAAAGCCATAACGCCAGCCAGTCCGATTGCTCCAAGGACGGTTCCGACGGTGGCGATCCACAAGCGGCCGACGCCGCGGCTAGCGCAGTAGATACCCGCCGTGCCGAACGTGACAGAGAGAGCGCCAGCAAGGATGACCATGGGAGCGCGACGAAGACGAGCGTCGGCCACGCGCCTATCGCGGAGATAGTCCCGAGAACAAGCGCGGTGGGCCCCAGGGCGACGGCGGGTGTGTCGTTTCGGTCGGGCGTGGCCGGCTCAGGCATGCATATCCACAAGGGAGTTGACATCTCGCACACAACATCAACGACACCCGTCACCTGCCGTCACCAAAACAGAGTTTGATTCATGACACTCCCCTGCGATGCCCGAAACGCGAAGAAAGGCCGATCGGTCAGGCAGTGGTTACTCAGGATGCAGGTGTTGTCTGCCCGGATACTCATGGCGCGGGTGTGATGTGCGACGGCTGTGAGCGTAGTCGGAAGCGTGGTTTCTTCGGTGGCCGAGAGGTTGCCGGTTGCGCAGATCTCCCGATGTGGCGTGGTCGCTGCTGGTGTTGGCAGCGTTTGAAACTGCTGGAGTGGGATGTGTATGGCGTCGAGTTCGGAAGCGGCTGGCACTGGTCCGGGAGCGGGTTGTGCGTCGAGGCGGAGGGTGGTGGTTGAGGGGTTGGCTGTCGCCGCGGCGGTGACGGTGCTGGCCGGATGTGGCAGGCAGGAGAAAGAGGGGGCGGTGCGGGAGGCGGCGGCTGCGGCGGCTGCGGAGTTGGCCCGTGCGGATGAGGTTCCGCGCGGTGGGGGTTTGGTGGTGCCGTCGGCCAATGTGGTTCTGACCCGTGGTGAGGGTGGTGAGCTACGCGCTTATTCCGCGATTTGTACTCACGCGGGCTGCGTCGTCGCGGAGGTAAGCGATGGGAAGATCCTTTGCCCGTGCCACGGCAGCCGATTCGATGCCGTGACGGGGCGGCCGGTTCACGGCCCGGCGACTAAGGCCCTGCCCGTGGTGAAGGTCACCGAACGGGACGGAGTGATCGTCAAGGGCTGAGCCGCTGCAGCAAGCGTTCGGTAGGGACAGGACGACGGAGGCGGCTGCCCGACGTCCCATGAATCGATCCGCCTGCACGTTCTCGCAAGCATGGTTCGGCAAAGTGCCCCTGGCAGTCCTACTCCCGCGGCAGGCTGACCCTTCAGCGGTCCAAGACCAACCGGGAGGGTTATTCACAAGCCCACGGGGAGGCTTCCACCTCTTGGTCAACAGTAACGACCCCGCTCGGTAACCTGACGAGTTCTCATACAAGACAGGTGTTGCCGGGGCGGGGCAGGGAGCTGCCGAACAATAACTCCTCGATCTTGGTGAGGATCACGGGGGTGTGAGGTCGTGCCCGGCGATCTCGGCGAGCTGTTGGGCCGTGGTCATGGTGAGGGCGCCGGTCGAGACGGTGTGCCCGAGCGCGGCGAGAACGGGGGTGGTCTCCCGGAGGGTCGCGCCGATCCTGCTCTTGGGCAGGCCGGTTGCCTCGGCGAGCGGTGCCTGGTCCATGGACCAGCGCTTCTTGAGGAGGAAGACGATCAGCTGGTCGGCGACGGAGAGCCGTCTGCCGCCGGCGCCGGGGCCGCCGGCGGGGCGCTTTCCGGGCAGAAAGATCGGCGGGTGCTCGGTGCACCAGCTTGGTAGCGGGCGGTGAGCTCGTCGAAGGCGGCGGGCTCGAGTCCGGTGAGGCTGGGGTGCCGCAGCCAGGCAGGCAGCTTGTCACCGGCCGGGAAACGCCCGAACTCGGCACCGGGCGGGGGTGGTTCAGGGGCGAGGGGTTCGGGGCGCAGGGTGTAGTTCCACGTGCCGTGCCAGTCGTGCGGCGTGAGGGGCAGGCGGTCCATGACACTGTCAGGGACGGTGCCCCCGGTGGGGTAAGTGCCAGGGTCGAAGTCGGCGTGGACGACAGTCCGTTGCGTGTGGTGGTCGCTCCGATGGTGCTGACGACGACTTCGTGGCTGGTCAGGGGCCTGCCGCGCCAGTTGATGCTGATCTGCGAGAACAGCCGGTGCTCTATTTTGTTCCACTTCGAAGTTCCCGGCAGAAAGTGACAGACCGTCACATCAACGCCCGTCTCATAGGCGAAGTCCGCGAGTTCCTTCTTCCAGGCGCGCACACGGTAGCCGTTGGAGCCTCCGGCGTCGGCGGTGACCAACAGGCGGGAAGCGTGCGGGTAGCGGCGTCGCCCCTCACCGTTCCACCAGCGGCGCAAGGTGGCCACGGCGAAGGCGGAGGTGTCCCCGTCGCAGCCCACCGACACCCAGCCGGCGTCCGCGCCGATGTCGTAGATTCCGTAGGGCACCGCCTTCTGGGCGCCCTTCTCGGGAAAATCATGCGCGCGGACCTGCACCGGCTGCCCGGCGCGGTGCCATTCGCGTCCGATGACCGCGTAGCTGCCCAGCGTCTCCTTCTTCTTGGCGTCCACGCTGATGACCGGCTGCCCGTCGGCGAGGTATGCCGTGACCTGATCGTTGATGTAACGGAACTGGGCGTCCTGTCCGGGTGCCGGGCTCCCCCGGTGGTCCTCGAGGTGCCCTGCAGGGAGAACCCCTCCGCCTTCAGCAGTGAGGCCCACCGTGTCCGAGCCGACCCGGCGCCCCTGCCGAGTCAGCTCGGCCGCCAGATTCCGGGTGGACTTCACCGTCCACAGCAGCGGAGATTCCGGGTCGCCCCGCTGGTCCGGCTCGACCAGCGCCAGCAACGCGGGCACCAGCCCCGGATCCACCTCCCGCAAGGACCTCCGCCCCGCGCCCGGCGCCCGGACCCGACCCGCAGACTCCTCCTTGTCCTCCAGCTCCCGCTTCCCGCGCGACACCGTGGACTCAGCCACCCCGGCCGCCTGGGCCACCCTGCGAATCCCTCCATGGCCCAGAACACGGGCCGCCGCCGCACCCAGCGTCAGACGCTGCTGCCGCTCATCGAGATGTGGCAGCAACAGCCCGAACACATCCACCAGTTCTGCCTTCGTCCCCTCCGACACCACCGCATCCAGCCCATGAATACCGAGGAGTTATTGTTCGGCAGCTCCCTGCCCTGCGCGCCCTCGTGGAAGACAACCTCGCCGCGGCGAGTCCCGAACTACTGCGCGCGATGATCAAGACGTTCGCCGACGCGCTCATGTCCGCCGAGGCGGTTACTCTCTGCAACGCCGAATACGGGCGGGTCAACGACGAAAGCGTCAACCATTGAGCTTGTTCAGTTCGGCTACTGATCGGGTGAGGTGTGGTGAGGGCGGAACGGGCAGAGCCCCAGGGCTGTTGAGCGAGGTGTCTACGCTCAACTCTTCAGCCTTGGGGCTCTGTTGGTTCCTTATCGTGCCGTACTCGATGTTCCGCATGCCCTGGTGGAGTGGGTCACGATGCTCATCGTCACCCGTGAAGGTGACCGCAGGTGCAAGCTGCCAGCGTCCGAGCGCGCCCTGGTCACACTGGTATACCTGCGGAAGAACGACACCCTGTGTCAGCTCGCGGCCGGCTTCGGTATCAGCCTGGGCACCGCACACGCCCACGTGCACGCCGTGATCGGCCACCTCGCAGAGCTCGCGCCCGGTCTGACCGCGGCCCTGAGATCGCCCCGACGCCCGCTACCTGCTGCTGGAGGGGACACTCGCCGAGTGCGACCGGACCGGCGACGGCCGGGCGGACTACTGGGGAAAGCACCGCCGGCACGGCGTGAACCTGCAGGTGGTGACCGCTCCGGACGGCACGCTGGTGTGGATCTCGCCCGCGCTGCCCGGCCGGACCCACGATCTGACCGCGGCCCGACGGCACCGGATCATCGCTACGTGTATCCGCCTGGGCATCCCGATCCTGGCCGACCGCGGCTACCAGGGCGCCGGTGACATCGTCGTCGTGCCCCACAGACGACGACCGGGCAAAGACCTCACCGTCAAACAGAGAAGCGTCAACCGGGCGCACTCGCGTCTGCGGTGGCCCGTCGAGAGATCCATCGCATCGGTCAAGACCTGGCGGATCCTCCGCAAAGCCCACTGCAACCCGAGCCGGATGACGTCAATCGCCAGAGCCATTCTCACCCTGGAGACTCACCGCTGAACAAGCTCATTGCAACAGATATCGCCCGCGCGATTGGGACACCCGCGCCGGCACCGTCAAGTTGGCCATCCTCAAGCTGCGCCAGGGCAGTTACTTCCCGCACTGGCTCCTTGAACGGCGCCGCCGGGCCGAACAGGCCTCATCTCGGTGGTCGCCACCGCCTACCTGCTCGGCGTCAGTACGCGCCGGGTCGAGAAGCTCGCCGAGTCCCTGGTCGTCACACAACTGTCGAGTCCCAGAGGAGCGCGATGGCCAAGCACCTGGACGAGCAGTCGCCGCATTCCGCAACCGGCCCCTGGACCAAGGCCCTTACGCATTCGTCTGGGCCGATGCCCTGACCCAGAAGGTCCGTGAGGGCGTTGTCATGTTGTTTAGGGTATGGGCTGTATGACGCCGCGTCAGGGCCTGGTTGGGCCGGGTGGCGGCCTTGGGTCAGACCCTGGCGGGCTGGCCGGCGGCGCCGGTGATCTGATCTCAGATGGCGAAGCGGATGGTCATCTCGAGACGGTGTTGGGGGCGGTCATCAGGTGGCGGCCGGGTCGGAAGTGGGGTGAGATGCCGCTGAACGCGGACAGGAACCGCTGGGCCGTGCCGACGCCGCGGAAGCCTTTCATCGCGCGTTCGCGCTGCCGGGTAGGCTGGTGGGAATTCTCGGCCCGGTTGTTCACCCTCCTGTGGGAGCGGTGCTCGACCGAGGACAACGTGACAACGCCTCGGCGGGTTCCTCGCCCGCCGACGGCACTCCCGCCTCGGTCAGATCAGCCCGATCCCCTATGAACAGCGATCAACTACGCTAGCCACCACCGCATGACAACCGGTGTCCACGATCACGGGGAAGGCCCCCCGTCCGCACCACATCGGCCGACCCGCACCTGGCCTGAATATCCGTGGTCACCGCGAAGCCGCACCGCCTACGCTCCATCCCATGCGCAGCGTGTTCGTGTTTCCCGCAGGTGAGCGAGCCGAGACTGTCGCATCACTCGATCAGCACCTGCCCCAGCAGCGCGATCCGTGGACTCTGGACGGAAGCCTCTACATCGACATCAACGATGAGGAAACCGGGCACCTCTTCTCCGACTGGGAACCCAATGATGTCGCAGTCCTCGAAGCGGCCGTCGGACATCACCCCGGCTGGGCAGTGCAGATCGACATCTCAGGGCGGATCGATGGCACTGCAGAGCTTCACCAACTGGTCGCGCTGCTCCTTGAGCACGGGGGTGTTGCGGTTGACGACTACTCCGCCAACCCCTGGACTCTGCGAGAAATCGAGTCCGGGACCGTGATCGACGGCCTACGCTTCTTCCACTTCCGCACCTACCACGAACTCCACGGCAGGCTCGATCGTCACTCCGGCAAGTTCAGAGAAGGGACCGGGGTGAAGTGGTTGCGGCGGAAGTAACCGATCATCCCTTCGACGCCGCTTTTGGACAGCGCCGTCAAATGCTCCAGATCCGCATGGTGTGGAGCAACTTGTGACGGTCACGCACTCGTTCCATCCATGGCATGGGCGGTCGTACGAGTTCGTCGTGCGGCCCGAGACACTGAGCTTGTTCAGCGGTGAGTCTCCAGGGTGAGAATGGCTCTGGCGATTGACGTCATCCGGCTCGGGTTGCAGTGGGCTTTGCGGAGGATCCGCCAGGTCTTGACCGATGCGATGGATCTCTCGACGGGCCACCGCAGACGCGAGTGCGCCCGGTTGACGCTTCTCTGTTTGACGGTGAGGTCTTTGCCCGGTCGTCGTCTGTGGGGCACGAGGACGATGTCACCGGCGCCCTGGTAGCCGGGGTCGGCCAGGATCGGGATGCCCAGGCGGATACACGTAGCGATGATCCGGTGCCGTCGGGCCGCGGTCAGATCGTGGGTCCGGCCGGGCAGCGCGGGCGAGATCCACACCAGCGTGCCGTCCGGAGCGGTCACCACCTGCAGGTTCACGCCGTGCCGGCGGTGCTTTCCCCAGTAGTCCGCCCGGCCGTCGCCGGTCCGGTCGCACTCGGCGAGTGTCCCCTCCAGCAGCAGGTAGCGGGCGTCGGGGCGATCTCAGGGCCGCGGTCAGACCGGGCGCGAGCTCTGCGAGGTGGCCGATCACGGCGTGCACGTGGGCGTGTGCGGTGCCCAGGCTGATACCGAAGCCGGCCGCGAGCTGACACAGGGTGTCATTCTTCCGCAGGTATACCAGTGCGACCAGGGCGCGCTCGGACGCTGGCAGCTTGCACCTGCGGTCACCTTCACGGGTGACAATGAGCATCGTGACCCACTCCACCAGGGCATGCGGAACATCGAGTACGGCACGATAAGGAACCAACAGAGCCCCAAGGCTGAAGAGTTGAGCGTAGACACCTCGCTCAACAGCCCTGGGGCTCTGCCCGTTCCGCCCTCACCACACCTCACTCGATCAGTAGCCGAACTGAACAAGCTCGTGGGGCGAGGACCGCGTGTACTTCCGCGACGAGGCGGGAGAAGTCCTGTCCGCGCCGACGGCGTGGACCGATGCGGGCGGCGAGGACCCCTTCGTCGTTCTCGCCGCCGGCCGCAGCAGCCCGTTCCGCACCGAGGATCTGCTCGCCCTGGCCGATTTGATCGACCACCTCGACGGCCGCGGTGAGAATGTCAAGAAGATGACGCCGTGAACGCCTTGGGATTCACGCCGCAGTGGTGGGCGCGCGTCCCGCGCACGGTGCTCGAGACAGTGCACGCCATGCCGACTGGCCTGCACGGATACGTGATCCGGTGCCTCTGCGCGCTCTTGTCCGTGAGGGGCCGCGACGCAATTCTTGAGGCAGCACGTGAGCGAGGGAGGCGGCATGGCCGGCAACGCGACGAACAACCCG
Source organism: Streptomyces sp. NBC_00289 (assembly GCF_041435115.1). Classification (NCBI taxonomy): domain Bacteria; kingdom Bacillati; phylum Actinomycetota; class Actinomycetes; order Kitasatosporales; family Streptomycetaceae; genus Streptomyces; species Streptomyces sp. NBC_00289. The sequence goes on from NZ_CP108046.1 coordinate 10,369,737, forward strand.
AAAGAGGCCGCACTGCGGGCGACGCGGACGCTTAACCCGCGGCCGGCGAAACGGGTCTGGGTGGAACACTTCCAACGCCGAACACAAGCAGTGGCGCACCTCTCAGCGCTACATCGGACGCCGCGAGCACTTCGACGAGACCTTCGCCGCCATCGCCGGCCTAAGGGCTCGTAGCGAAACAAGTTATGAATCAGTCGCGCGGCGCGTACGTTTCCTGCTATGCCGATCGATATGGAGTCCCTGGCCCGGCGCTACGAGGCGATCCGGGATCACCTGACCGAGCGGCAGCGACGGTTGTGGCTCGGCAACGAGGCTCGTGAGCTGGGTGGCGGCGGTGCACGGATCGTCTGTGAGGCGACCGGGGTGTCCCAGGACACGATCCGACGGGGCCGCGGGGAACTGGACGATCCGCAGCCGCTGGCGGTCGGGCGGTCCCGGGGGCCGGGAGGCGGCCGCAGACGGGCCGAGGTCCTGGACCCGCAACTGGCCGTGGACCTGGATGCCCTGGTCGAGCCGGAGACTCGTGGTGATCCGATGAACCCGCTGCGCTGGACCACGAAATCGCTGTCGCACCTGGTTGCCGAGCTGGTCAATCGGGGACACCGGTGCACCGAGAACGTCGTGGCCCGACTGCTGCACGAGGCCGGCTACTCCTTGCAGGGCAACGCCAAAACCGTCGAGGGCAAGCAGCACCCCGACCGCGACGCCCAGTTCCGCTACCTCAACGATCAGGTCAGGGCGGCCCTCGCTGCCGGACAGCCCGTCGTGTCCGTGGACTGCAAGAAAAAGGAACTGATCGGGAACTTCAAGAACGTCGGCAAGGAATGGCGACCGCCTGGGGACCCGGTGAAGGTCAACGTCCACGACTTCCCCGGACCGGCCGGCAAAGCCATCCCCTACGGCGTCTACGACATCGGCGCCAACGCCGGCTGGGTCAGCGTCGGCATGGATCACGACACCGCCGCGTTCGCCGTGAACACCCTGCGGACCTGGTGGAACAACGTCGGCCGGGCCGCATATCCGCAGGCCACGACACTGACGATCACCGCGGACAGCGGCGGATCCAACGGCAGCCGACTACGGGCCTGGAAGACCGGGCTGGCTGCCCTCGCCGCCGAGACCGGCCTGTCGATCACCGTGCTGCACCTGCCGCCGGGTACTTCGAAGTGGAATCGCATAGAGCACCGGCTGTTCTCCGCAATCACCATGAACTGGCGCGGGACACCACTGACCAGCCACGAGGCCGCCGTTTCCCTGATCGGTGCGACGACGACCGAGACCGGCCTGACCGTGTCCGCGGCCCTGGACACCGGTGTCTACCCCACAGGCATCAAGATCAGCGACAAGGCCATGAAGGCCCTCCCGCTGACCCGTCACGAAACCCACGGCCAGTGGAACTACACCATCAGCCCACCCGCCGACACTCCCGAACCCGCAGACGTTAAATCACACTGAGCCCTAATCTCCGACCGAGCCGCCGAACGATGATCAACCTCCAGCCAACCCACCAGGCCAGCACGACCCAACCTCAATCGCGCACCCCTCCGCTACCTCCGCAGCGAATTGCGCAGCAGTGTCGGAGCCGGGTCGGGTCCGGCGGGCTTGGTGCTGGTCATGAGGGGGTGGTTCTCCTGTCGTGCCCTCGGAACGTCTCACCCAACGGCTGACAGAGAGAGGGGGGCAGTCTCGTATTCGGCAGGCTGAGGTAGCCGAGGCTGCTGTGCAGGCGGTGCAAGTAGGGTTGGAGCAAAGCCTACTCACCCATGTTCCCCTTCCAATCCCCTAGATTGCTGCTGCACGGCCACCAGCGCCTGCAAAACGACTCAGGCGGTAGGCCACATGAACCAGAAGATCGAGGGCACCGCAGCCTGGGTCCTCGCTGGCCTCGGTGCAGTAACTGGACTGCTGGTGTGGGCACCGCGGGCCGCGTTCAGCATTGATGGCGGCTTCGAGGGCCATGCCCGCGATCTGAGCGTACTCTTCCTAGACCTGCCGCTCATTCTGCTCGGTGGCACGGTGGTTCCGCTCTTCACATGGACGCTGGCCACGCGGTCGACGGGTCGCCCCTGCATCGCGGTGCTCACGACCCTGGCGACACTCGCTCTCGGGCTGTGGGGGCTCACCGAGTGGTACACGCCTCGCCAGCACCCTGACCCCGGTTATACCGGCCCCGGGCTTTGATCCCGGCAGCATGAGGACTCGAACTCGTAGGCTGCCAAGCCAGTTGACTCTGAGCGGCGGCGCATGCAGGCGGTTGATTTTTTCGAGCATGGGATGCGTCAGAGCAAGGTCGCGAAGGTGCTCGGGGTAACGCCGCAAGCAGTCAGCCTGTGGCGTCGGGCCTGTGAGGCGGGTGGCCGGGAGGCTCTGCTATCCAAGGGGTGGGCGGCAACTCGTACCTGAGCGCGGAGCAGGAACTGGAGGATCTGCTGCGGGCGGGGCCGGCGGCGTACGACTGGGAGGACCAGCGGTGGACGCTGGCCCGGGTCGGGTGCTGATCGGGGAGCGTTCTCGGTGCGGTACGAGATCTCCGGGGTCTGGCGGTTGCTGGACCGGATGGGCTGGTCGTGGCAGGTGTCGAAATTGGGGGCCGTGGAGCGGAACGAGGAGGCGATTGCCGCATGGCGCACGGAAACGTGGCCAGCGGCTTCCCATCCGCGCGCAGGTCACCGCCGACGGCGGATGGGTCTGTCAGGCGTCGGGCGGCTACACGAAGAAGGACTTGGCCCTACTGCACCGCCGCCTGGGCGGCCGGTACCACGCTGCCACCTCATGACCGCCCCGGAACACCGTCTCGAGATGATCACCCGGTTCGCCGTCTGGGAACAGATCACCCCCGTTGCCAGCCTGCCCGCTGTGGCCTGACCAATAGCCCACGGGCGAACCGACCACACGCCCTAACATACCGTCAGGCGTCAACACACCCGACGACGTCACAACACCTCACCGAGCGCACCAGTGTCACCGTTTGGTCGCAATCCGATCTTCCTGCAACCGACGTCCCCCCGCCCCGCTCTAGTTGATGGAGGCCACAAACTATGCAAGGGGAGGCTCATCATGGCAGATATACGCAGGCGGGGAGCCGTCGTACTGGGGATCACCGGACTGGTGGCACCGCTCACTCTCGCGCTCGGCGCCGCTCCGGCGCAGGCCGCGAGCTGTACCACGGCGGCGGGGCCGTACCAGAAGAAGGTGGAGAAGTTCCTCGGCCGTCCGGTCGACGGAAGGCAGTCCTCCGCCGACTGCAAGGCCATCCAGTCGTTCCAGAACAAGCACGGCATCACACCGAACATCGGCTACGCGGGTCCCGTCACCTGGGGCGTGATGGACCTGATGAACAAGCAGAAGGCCGTCGGGAACAACCCGAACAGGGACGGCAGGTGCCCGGTCAACAAGGGCCGGATCGCCTGCGTGAACCTGACGCTCCAGCTCAGCTGGATCCAGGACGGCAGCCGGCTCGTCTACGGCCCGGTGCCGGTCCGCACCGGTCGCGACGGCTACGAGACCCGCACAGGCCTGAAGAAGATCTACTGGCGCGACATCGACCACGTCTCGAGCATCTACGACGTGCCCATGCCCTACAGCCAGTTCTTCGACGGCGGCCAGGCCTTCCACTCGGTCGGCCTCAGCATGTGGAACCCGCCGGGCTCGCACGGCTGCGTCAACATGACCACGACCACCGCCAAGAAGTACTGGTCGCTTCTGAAGAAGGGCGACGACGTCTTCGTGTACGGCCGCAAGCTGGGCACCTGAGACGGCTGAGGCGCAGTTGATAGTGTCCAGATACGTCGATTTTATAAATATGCGCAAAATTACTTCCGTGGAACAACTGACTCCGGCTCAAGTTGAGCAGCTTGCATTATGCGGCGTTGCCTACGACGGGGAAAACCTACCCGCCAAGGAGCGCGTGTCATCTTCGGAAGTAGCAGACGACGAGGGCGTCCTCAATACATGCGAGCTTTGGATGTAGCGATTGATGATTCCGTTGTCTACGAAGCCTGGTTCTACCAGGCAGACAGCGGTTCCATATTCAAAGAAAACACTACTGAAATGGTGCGGAGGTGATTCAGTGTGGACTTGAGTGCGACGACGAAGAGGTGGAATTGGAAAAATTGGCGCGGCTATGGTCAAGTCGGGGCTACTGCCTTCTGGAGATTCCGAGTATGAGCGTTTCAATCAGTCCTTAAACGAAACATCGCAGCACTAGCCTCGATCTTTCGTGAGGGTCCGCCGACGGAGTCGGTGGACCCTTTTGCTTTCCGGAGCTGATGCCGGGCAGGCTGGTGGCCCGGCTGTCGCGTCGGGTGGGCGCCGGGTTCCACTGCCCGGGGCGGGTGATGCTGTCGCAGGGACGGTGGGTTGCTGGTCAGCCGGGGTCGGGCAGGAGCGCGAGTCGTTCGAGGGCGGCGGTGATCTCGTCGGTCCAGGGCCAGTGCCGGGCGAGGCGGAGAATCCTGCGCCGACCGGTTGTGATGAGCTGGCCGGCCGCGGAGAACAGGCGAAAGCGCAAGCGACGCGGTTCCCAGAGCCTCGCCCGGTCGGTCAGCGCGAGCATGGGCATCCATGCCAGCAGGTCGAGCGCGATCTGGACGATCTCCATCCAGACCCGGTTCTGGGCGGTGCCGTGCAGGGGCAGGTTGCGCAGGCCGGTGGCCCGGGCGGCCCGGATCCGGTCCTCAGCCCGTGCCCGGAGCCGGTGACGCAGCTCGAGCTCGGCGATCGGCCGGCCGGTGGTGTTGGTCGCGAAGCATGTGATCCGCATGCCGTCCGCGTCCGTGATCCTCAACTGGGCGCCAGGATGAGGCCGTTCCTTGCGGACGATGAGCCGCATGCCCTTGGGCCAGCCGTCCAGGAGCTTACCGGTGAGCTCGGCGACCCAGGCCCCGTCCCGCGCCTCACCGTCGGTCTCGATGGCCGGGGTCCAGGCCGAGGCGGGGACCTTCAGCACGTGTTCGTGGATGGCTTCGCTGACCGTCATGCCGACCGAGTAGGACAGCCATCGGCCCCGCTTCGCGAGCCAGGACACGAAGTCGTGGGTGCCGCCGGCGGAGTCCGTGCGGATCAGCGTCTGCCGTCCTCGTCGGTATCGCTTGGGCAGTTGGGCCAGGGCGAGTTGGGCGGTGGTGATGTGGTCGGCAGCGGTGTTGGAGCCCGCGTTTCCCGGTCTGAGGAGGGTGGCGACCGGCTCTCCGGTTCCGCCCGGTCCGTGGTCGACGAAGGCCGTCAGCGGGTGATGGCCGTAGGTCTTCTTCCACGTTGGCGCCGCGTCCTGCTTGTCGGAGTGGGCGATCACGAGGACGCCGTCGAGGTCGACGGTGACCTGACCGTCGGCGTCCGGGGCGTTCTCGCCGGCCAACGACCAGGCACGATGGCGGACTTCGGAGCGTGCGGACCGGATGGCCTGCAGGGCTTTCTCGCCGGACGCGGCGAGGGTGTCGATCAGGCGGGAGACGGTCGGATCGGAGGCGACCGGGCCGAAGATGGCCCGCTCACACCGCAGCATCGCGACGTCCGCGAGGCAGTCCCCGCCCAGTGCGACCGCCAGGGCAACGTCCAGGAGGATCTTGCCGGGATCGTGGACGGCCCGCGGTTTGCGCCACGGAGCCAGAGCTGCGGATATCGCCTGGTCAAGGCCCGTCTTGCGGACCGTCTCCAGCAGCAGGACCGCACCGGCCTGCGAGACCACCTGCCGACCGTCTCCCCGGACACGGACATGTGGGTACGACGAGATAGGCTCTCTCACCTGGAAAGTGCTCTTTTCCTTGCAGCCAACAGGACCCTCAGCAAGTCCTATCGTTGCAGGTCAAGGGCACTTTCCGTGTTTCTGATCAACGCTTGGACAGCCCACCTCGTGAAAGCGCGAGGCTAGAGATCTCAGGTGGACACGGCCGCCGGGGGCCTTCCTGTGCGCCGCCAGGCCAGGTGACGTCGACCAGTGAGCTTGTTCAGTTCGGCTACTGATCGGGTGAGGTGTGGTGAGGGCGGAACGGGCAGAGCCCCAGGGCTGTTGAGCGAGGTGTCTACGCTCAACTCTTCAGCCTTGGGGCTCTGTTGGTTCCTTATCGTGCCGTACTCGATGTTCCGCATGCCCTGGTGGAGTGGGTCACGATGCTCATCGTCACCCGTGAAGGTGACCGCAGGTGCAAGCTGCCAGCGTCCGAGCGCGCCCTGGTCACACTGGTATACCTGCGGAAGAACGACACCCTGCGTCAGCTCGCGGCCGGCTTCGGTATCAGCCTGGGCACCGCACACGCCCACGTGCACGCCGTGATCGGCCACCTCGCAGAGCTCGCGCCCGGTCTGACCGCGGCCCTGAGATCGCCCCGACGCCCGCTACCTGCTGCTCGAGGGGACACTCGCCGAGTGCGACCGGACCGGCGACGGCCGGGCGGACTACTGGGGAAAGCACCGCCGGCACGGCGTGAACCTGCAGGTGGTGACCGCTCCCGACGGCACGCTGGTGTGGATCTCGCCCGCGCTGCCCGGCCGGACCCACGATCTGACCGCGGCCCGACGGCACCGGATCATCGCTACGTGTATCCGCCTGGGCATCCCGATCCTGGCCGACCCCGGCTACCAGGGCGCCGGTGACATCGTCGTCGTGCCCCACAGACGACGACCGGGCAAAGACCTCACCGTCAAACAGAGAAGCGTCAACCGGGCGCACTCGCGTCTGCGGTGGCCTGTCGAGAGATCCATCGCATCGGTCAAGACCTGGCGGATCCTCCGCAAAGCCCACTGCAACCCGAGCCGGATGACGTCAATCGCCAGAGCCATTCTCACCCTGGAGACTCACCGCTGAACAAGCTCAGTGTCTCGGGCCGGACATGGAACAGGGCGGCGATAGCGATCTGGGGTAGGCCGTGCCGGTAATAAAGGACGGCGGCCAGGAGACGTGTTGCCGTCGCCCTTGGCGCGTGGCCGGTGGCCGCGTCGTTTGTCCACGTGCGTCTCACGCTGGGCCTCGTGAAGGGCGGTCAGCGTGGGGAGAGGTCGGGGCTCGGCTGGTCGAAGGGGTCCGGGGCGTATGCCTTGGGGCGGTGAAGTCGGCCCGAAGCACGGTCTCCTCTTTCAATCGAGCCGTTTCTTCGGGCCGCTTCCCGCACCCGGCGTGCCACTCTCATGGCACCGGGCGCTCCACAAGTCCCGTTTTGCTGTTGATGATCGTCCTCATGCCGTGGTCGGCCAGGGGGAAGGGATGGCCGCGCCCCGGTAGCGGTAGCGTGTTGTGCGCACCTTTCCGGGGTCGAACAGCGTCCGTTCCTCTCCAACTGGCCGCCAACCACCCCCGCAGTAGCGGCGGCGGAGGTCCCATCAGGCGACGCTCTTCCCGCCCCAGCTTGCTGCTTCCGGGTGCTCCCGGTCCCTGGGCGACGTACTCGTCCAGGACCGACAGGGCCACGTTGCTGAGCAACGGCGACAAGATCGAACCCTGGGGTTCCGGCGCTGGTTTCTCGCAGTCCGCGATCCTCGCCGAGGATGCCCGCTTTGAGGAATGCCTTCACCAGGAGGGTTATTCACAAGCCCACGGGGAGGCTTCCACCCCTTGGTCAACCGCAACGACCCCGCTCGGTAACCTGACGAGTTCTCGCACAAGACAGGTGTTGCCGGGGCGGGGTCGTTGAGCTGGCAGGTTACAACCGGGTTGGGTGCGGAGCAATTGAGCTTGTTCAGCGGTGAGTCTCCAGGGTGAGGATGGCTTTGGTGATTGACGTGATTGCGGTGGGGTGGCAGCGCGCTTTGCGGAGGATGCGCCAGGTCTTGATCTCCGCGATGGTCCGTTCGACAGGCCAAGGAAGTCGGGAGTGGGCCCGGTTGACGCATTTCTGTTTGAGTGTGAGGTCTTTCCCGGGTTTGCGTCGGTGCGGGACGGCGACGATGTCGCCGGCGCCCTGGTAGCTCCGGTCTGCGATGACAGGGATGCCGAGACGGATACAGGTGGCGATGATCCGGTGTCGGCGGGCCGCGGTGAGATCGTGAGTACGACCCGGCAGAGCAGGCGAAATCCAGACGAGTGTTCCATCTGGTGCTATCCACGACCTGTAGGTTCACGCCGTGTCGGCGGTGTTTGCCCGAGTAGTCCGCGCGGCCGTCGCCGGTTCGGTCGCATTCGGCGAGTGTCCCGTCCAGAAGAACGTACCGGGTGTCGGCCGATCTCAGGGCCGCTGTCAATCCCGGTGCAAGATCGGCCAGAAGTGCCACGACCGCGTGGACATGGGCGTGGGCGGTGCCAAACCGATGCCGAAACCGGCCGCGAGCTGTCGCAGGGTGTCGTTCTTCCGCAGGTACACCAGTGCGACCAGGGCCCGCCGCGACGGGGACAGCTTGCATCTTCGGTCACCCTCCCGGGTGACGATCAGTATCGTCAGCCACTCCACGAGGGCATGCGGGACATCGAGTACGGCACGATAAGGAACCAACAGAGCCCCAAGGCTGAAGAGTTGAGCGTAGACACCTCGCTCAACAGCCCTGGGGCTCTGCCCGTTCCGCCCTCACCACACGTCACCCGATCAGTGGCCGAACTGAACAAGCTCACTGACCCAGCCGGTGTTCGCAGCCAGGTCATAGATGCCATAGGGCACGGCCTTCCCGAGTACTTTGTCCGGGAAGTCATGGGTGCTGACCTGCACGTGGTCGCCTGCGAGCCGCCACTCGCGGCCGCCGTTCCCGTACGACCCCACGATTTCCTTCTTCTTCGTATCGACGCCGATCACCGGGTCCCCGGCGTCGAATCAGACTCACTCTACGAGCGCATGGGGTAGGTCGAGTGCGGCAGGATAGATGACCAACGAGGCGTCCGGGCAGCTGGTTGAGACGTCAGACATCTCGATCAACGGCTCGGGGGCCTCGCTCGTTGCGCTCGCGGAACCTCACCTGATCGGTAGCCAACTCGAAGAAGCTGAGTGGGCCGGCCAAGTTACGTCCGGGGAGACGTCGGTACAGATGCGATGAGAAAGGGCCGTACGGGCGAGGTTCGTCCCACACGCTCAACCCGTACGGCCCTCTTTATGTCAAGACTCCGACCCCGCGACCGATATCGTGCATCACGTCGTGGGCGATAGCCCTGTTACCGGACTGAGTGGCTGGGTAACCGCGGAGCCTTGCGGCAAGATCCTTAATTTCCACAGCCAACTATTTGGTACGAAATATCCAGAAACCTCTATATCCGCGAGCCCTCCTCTCTATATCGACAGCAACTCGTTGCGGGTTTCGCCATTCAATAATTCCACCCACGTTCCTGACGGTGAATGTGTGGTTTAGAGTTTTAGGTATGGAGTGATTGTGTCCAACTACTATGGCGCGGGAACCGTCTCCCATGCTGCGAATTCTCCGCTCAAGCTGACTGTTATTGCTGGCCGTCAGTACGCCTTCTTTAATGCCTAGAGACCTTTGATAATCTTCAATATCCCAGACGTACCCTGCATCCTTCTCTTCGTAAGCTGGAACTGCGAGGGCGGGGTGGTTATTCGCCGTGGCATCGTCCGCAATCGAGGCTCCTATGCAGTTATAGGTGCCACACCAAGGGTTGACTCCATCTGTCGTCGGATCAAGAACCGGTTCCAAAAATGAACCGCCTAGTTTCTGACCTTCGTCCAAGATGTCAACGATATCGCCCACAGCTTGCCATGCCGAATAGTCGAGATTCCCTATGCCGGTGTGGGTCAAAACTTCCGCAGTGCCATACGCGAGACTGGCTGCTGCGGCGGTTATGGCGGCGGTGTCGATGACGGCGCCGACGTTGGTGTTGTAGGTTTCGCGGTTGATTCCGGCGAGTTCGTCGTAGGGGTCGGTGAGGCTGTAGGAGATGCCTTCGTTTCGGAGGCGGTCCCAGGTGTAGACGTAGTCGTCGTAGGTGGCTTTGATGTCGTCGAGGATTTGTTGGGTGTTGTTGATGATGGGGGTGAAGGAGCCGCCGTCGGAGCCGGCGTTGCCGAAGGTTCCGTAGGGGTTGCCGAAGCCGAAGTTTCCGCCGCCGAGGCCGGACATGCCGCCGGGGCCGCCGGGGGTTTCGTAGCCGGACTGGTATTGGCCGGTGCCGATGGCGCCGGCGGTCATGATGCCGGCGGTGACGTTGTTGCTGGGGCAGAGGCCGAGGGGGCAGGTGGGGTCGTTGCCGGTGGGGTCGGTGTGGTTGAGGGGGCTGGCGTTTGCATAGTTGTAGGGGTGGTTGCTCAGGACGGTGTCGGGGGTGAGGAACTGGTTTTGGTCGGGGTCGTAGGCGCGGGCGTTCATGTTGATGAGGCCGAGGTTGTCGTCGTGTTCCTGGCCGGTGTAGCCGTGGGTGTGGCTGCCGGTGGTGGTGGTGCGGGTGCCGGCGGCGGTGGTGCGGGCGCCGTAGGGGTCGTAGAAGAAGGTCTGGCCTATCTGGCCGGTGTCGTTGACGGTGGTGGAGACGGATCCGAGCTGGTCGGTGAGGGTGTAGTCGATTTTTGTGCCGGTGGCGTCGTGGACGGCCTGGCCGATGGCACCTTCGGGGCCGGTGAGGTAGAAGACGTAGGAGTGTTTGCCGGCGGTGTCGGTGCGGTCCTCGAAGAGGCCGGGGAGGGTGAAGGACGTGCCGTCGGGGCCGGTTTTCTTGATGCGGGTGCCGAAGGCGTCGTAGGCGAAGGTGGTGGTTTTTCCGTCTTTGGTGACGGTGCGGGGCAGGTCGAAGGGGGTGTAGGTGGTGGCCCTGAGGGTGGTGGTGGTTTTCTTGGTGGCTTCCTGGCGGCCGAGGGTGTCGTAGGTGTAGGTCTCGTCGACGGCGGGTTCGCCGCCGGTGGTGGTGCGGCTGGTCAGGGCGTGGGGCAGGGTGCCGTCGTTGCGGCCGTAGGTGCGGGTGTCGGTCAGGCCCTTGTTGTTGGTGACGGTCTCGAGGTTGCCGATGGTGTTGTAGCCGTAGCTGGTGGTGAGTTGGGGGTCGGGGCCGTTGGTGAGGTTCCAGCCGGTGAGCTGGTCGAAGTCGTTGTAGGTGAAGGTTTCGCTGCGGTTGGCGGTGGTGTCGGTCTGGGTGCGGGTGTGGACCATGCCGTCGTCGTAGTAGGTGTATCCGCGGTTTTGCAGGACTGCCTTGTCGGAGGCCCGTTCGGCGGTGGACTTCTCCAGCCGGCCGGTCTGCGGGTTGTAGGTGTTGCTGAGGCTGATGGTTGCGCCGGCGCCCAGGGTGGCGGCGGTCAGGGCCATGTCCGCGTTGCGGGCGGTGGCGTGCCACAGCTGCTTGGGGGCCTGCGGGTCGGTGGTGTCCTTGATGTCACTGATGTGACCGTAGGTGTTGTAGGTGGGGGACACGCTCAGGCGGTTGCGGCCGGGAACGGCCGGGTAGGTCATCGTGTCGGGACGGCCCTGGGCGTCGTAGTGCTGGTCGGTCTTGTAGGTGGTGTTGGTGGCCGCATCGGTGTAGTCGGTGCCGATGGGGCGGCCCATGTCGTCGTAGCGGTAGGCGGTGGTGATGTTGTCGCCGCTGGTGGCACGGTCCAGCTGGCCCACACCGTTTTGGGCGGTGTCCCACACGTAGGTGTCGGTGCGTTTGGTGCCGCCGACGTCAGCGACGGTCGAGGTGGGGCGGCCCAGGGCGTCGTAGTGGTAGCCGGTCTGCTGGCCGGGACGGGTGGTCGTGTTGACCTGTCCGTTGCCGTAGTAGCTGGTGGTGGATGTTCCCCGGTCGGGGTCGGTCAGCTTGGTGGGCCTGCCCAGGATGTCGAAGTCGGTGGTGGTCTTGTTGCCCTTGTCGTCCGTGACAACGCTCTGCAGCCGCTTGTAGGCGTAGGTGGTGGTGACGTCTGCGGTGGTGCCGCCCGGCTTGCGGAGCTTGCCGACGGTGGTGCGTATCCGGCCGTCGACGTCGGTGGTGGTCACGGTCTTCGCGCCGCGGGGATCCTCGGTCTGGGTGGTGAAGAACGAGGGGTAGGTCACGCTCGAGTTGGTCTCGTCCGGGTACTCGGTCTCGGTCGGCCGGTCCAGGCTGTCGTAAAAGACGGACGTCGCCTCGGACGGGTCCGGGGTGCCGGCGGAGGGCCGGGTGGTGTAGGCGACGCGGCCCAGGTTGTCGTAGCCGGTGGCGGTGGTGACCGTTTCCCCGGCGAAACCGGTGGTGGTGGTCAGGTGGGTGTTGCCCGCCGGCGCCGTGACCGTCTTCGTCACGTTCTGGCCGGTGGTGGCCGTCACCTGCATGCCCAGCACGTTCCCGCCCGCAGTGACCTTGTAGGGGGCGTAGGCGAGGGTGGTCGGCTGAGTACCGTCGGCCTCGCTGCGCACCGGGCGGCCCAGGTCATCGACGGATGTCGTGGAGCCGGTGCCGTTGACGTCCTCGGTCGCAACCGTGACGCCGAGCGCGGGGTGGACCGCCTGCCAGGTGGTGGGCCGGTAGGCGGCCACCGCATACTCCTGCCAGGTCTGCGAGGGGTAGATCCGCTCATCCGGCTGCGTCGAGCCGAACATTTTGCCGTTGTCGTATTCGAGGTGGGTGACCTGGTCCGGCCGGCCTGGCGCACTCGCCGTCATCTTGACCGGCACACCCAGGCCGTCGAACTCGGTGCGCGCACTGCTGCGCAGCTCGTCCGTATTGCCCGGCTCGGTGTGCACTGCGGTGGGCAGACCACGCTCGTCGTGCTCGAAACCGGTGACGGTGGTCACCGGGCTGCTGGTGCCGGCCTCGGTCTGCTGTGCGGTCTGTTTCTCGGGCAGGCCGACCAGCCAGTCGAGCTGCCGCTGCGGCGAGAGGTCGAAATCGGTGTGTGTGCTGCCGCTGACCCCACCGGTCGTGGCACTGGTGGTGTCGGTGAGATTGCCGTAGGAGTCATACGTGCTCGAGGCCTTGACCTGCTTGTCGGGGCCGCTCTGCGGCTGGTGCTCCACCCACTCGACGTGCTGTGCATTCTCAGAGCCGGCCAGTGACTCGCCCCAGTTGATCGCGACGCTCTGATCCCACACGTCGGTGCCGGTGTTCTTCGGGAACACCGCGAACGTCTTGCCGCCGTTGCCGGGCCGGTACTCGTCACTGCTGCCGGTCACCGAAATCCGGGCATTCGCCGCGGCCGGCTTGTCCGCCACCTCGTTCTGGCTGAGGATCGGCGTCACCGTGGTCACCGTCTTGGGGCGCCCCGCGAACGGATACCGCTTCCCCCCGTCGAACGTGGTCCGCAGATCGTAGGTGGTGACCGTCTGCGACGGCCGGGTGGGCTTCCAGCTGGTTACTTCACCAAAACCGAGGAAACCCTGCCGGACATGCGCGACCGGATCCCGGTAGGAGAAGTACTCACTCGAACCCAGCGACGTCATCAGCCCGTGCTCACGGGTGAGCAGCTCCCGCACCACCGTCATCCCCCGCCGCATACACTGCAACGGTGCCTGGCAGGTGTCCTCACCCATCAGATCCGGGTGGTCATTCCACTCCTGCGAGTAAGTGACTACATTCCGGGAATATGGTGCATCCTCGTCGCGCACATCACTGATCCGCGTTCCGCCGGACTGAGGCGCGTTCTGGATCATGACTTTCAGTGCGGTCTTCTCGGCACGCAGCAGATCGAGAAGGCCGTCGCCGTTGAAGTCACCCAGCTTCGCCATCCGGTCGATCGGACCGGCCGTGACCTCATCGACCGAGAACGTGCCGTCCCCCTTCGACAGCATGATGGCCACATATTTCTGCACCGGACCGTCGATTTCCGACCGGAAACCGACGACGTCGTCCCGGCCGTCACCGTTCACGTCGGCGACCTGAACATTTTCTTCCGTGGCGGGAAGGCTCCCCAGAGGAATCTGCACGGCCTTGCCGTCCCAGAAGAGACCGGCACCGGTGTTCCACAGCATGACACTGTCCGCACCTTGCACTTTGGACATCATCAGAGTGTCCTGCAGGCCGTCGCCGTTATAGTCCCCGGGCCGGATAATCCAATTGGCCAGTGCATTGAACCTGTAGCCGAGATAGAGACCACCCTCGGCGTCGTCCGGTGAGGAAACCTTCCGCGAAGACACTCCCTGCGGCGCAAGGGGTGAAAACTTCCAGCCGCCCGTCCCCACGGCGTCATCCGCGCCCTTGCCCGGCACAGCCTGAAGAGCGCCCGAGCCGTCACTGCCGGCACGCACCGCAACGGTGTGCTGCCCCGTCGAACACGCGAACTTGCCGTTGTAGTCGGGGGTGGTCAGCGGCTTGTCCAGGATCAGGTCCGCTCGTCCGTCACCATCAGTGTCGGACACACGCGCCCCCGGGCACTTGCCGGGGATGTCGGAGTTGACCGAGGGACCGAAGGTGCCACCGCCCTTGTTCATCCGCACCGACAAGGTCCGCCGGTTGCCCTCATCCGGACTCGCGCTGGGAACATCCGCCGAGATCCGGTCCATCAAACCGTCGCCGTCAAGGTCCGCAAAATCGGAGAAATAGCCGTCGGCGTCGAAGACCAGACTGGTGCTGTCGAACCGGTGCGCCCCCTTGTTCCAGCGCAGCATCCGCTCATGCGTCCCGGTCAGATCCACTGTCTTGACCATGAACTCCGGTGTGCCATCACCCTCGATGTCCACCGGCCGGCCCTCCCGCAGGTCCAGCCCCGGCGCGTTACCGACCGGCAGGACGTCCGGGAACCCTCCCACCCCGCTGACCTGCCGCCGGTCCGCAAGCGGCGAGACAACTCCCGCCGCATTGCGCGAACCCAGCCGCGCCTCGACCTGCCGTCCGGTGGCACTGCTGTTCTGGGTCAGGAGGTCGTCGCTGCCGTCACCGTCCACGTCCAGCACCTGCGCAGACGGACGCAGGCCGTCGGGGCTCGGCTCGGAAGCAGGATTCCAGTTCCCCAAAGATGAGGTGGTGAACGACGGCAGATCCTCCGCCCCCGTCCACCTGAATTCTCTGTACGGCAGGCAGCCGCCCTTCGCCCCGCACTCCTGGACCTTCCACAACAGACTGCGCGTCTTGTCATGGTCCGCGGTGCCCGCACCCCGGTAGGTGAAATTGTAGGTGCGCACCGCGGTGGTGGCCGTCGGGTTGGGCGCCTTCATCGTGACGGACTTGACGCGTTCGTCGTTGACGTACCGCACCCCGTTCACCCACGCGGACGTCGCATCATGACGGGACTCGTAGGCGAACTCGACACTCCGGGCCGCATCCCGGCCCGGCCCGAACGTGTAATCAATCTTCTTCAGCGGATACTTGTTGCCGAACTGAGCAGACGTCGTCGGGTCATAGGTGTACCGCATCTCATTGCCCGAACGGTCCTTCACACTCTTCAGCAGCCAGATCACCCGCGGCATCGAATGCACCGTCGAATGCTGCTTCACATACGGCGCGGACATGATGTCCGGTATCCGCTTGGTGAAAACCGTCCCGTCCGGGGTGTGATACACCTCCGTCCTGAGCTCTTCCCACTCCTTCGCCAGATTGACGGAATCGGTGGTACGCAGCGCCGCCTGCGCCTCATACGTGCTGATCCGGCCATCCTTGCCGTAGACCAGGAACTTGTCCGGGCCCATATCCGGATTATTGGCGTTCACCGAAACAATCTTGGCGAAACCGTCGCTCTCGGTCCGGTACTCGGTGCCGTCAGCCCCGTACTCGCCGGACTGCCCCGGCCCGGACGCACCCACACCGACCAGCTTCGCCCCGTCCAGGCAGTACCGGTCCTTCTTGTCGTAGGAAATACCCGACCGGGCGCCCTCACTGTCCGGAGCCGTGGCGCACCGGGTGATCGACGAGCCCATCCCCGACAACGACCAGCCCAGCCCGAAAGCCCCATCACCCCCGCTGCTGGAATAGTTCAACGACAGCTGCGGCTGCACCCCGGCCCGGCCCTCGGGCACAGTCAGCGGCATCCCATAGGTAAACGCCCCGTTCGGCCCCACACTCCCCGAACCCGGCAGATAACCCGCCTTCGCCGCCGCCGCGGGATCACCCGACGGAACCGGCAGAGGATGCTTCGGTACCGGCGGGCCATCGGCCGCAACCGCACCCGGCGCAAACACCACCGGTCCAATCGACCCCACCAGAGCAGCAGCAACTCCCGCCGCCACCGACGATCTCAACAACCGTCTCTTCAATTTCCACATGACACGACTTTCAGAAGAAGAGGAAAACAAGAAAGGGCGCAGCACCTGGCGACCGGCCTGCCCAGTCACTTCGCGCACCGCGCCGAAAGCAGGACCCTCGAAGAGCCCCTCACACCCCGACCTCCCACCTCGATTTCCCCAACACGGAGGTGGCGAGGGTCGGAATTCTCACGCGCTGGAAACAACAGATTCCGGCAGTTACAGGACGGCAAGGATGTCGACGGCGAACACCAAAGTGGAGCCCGCCGGGACGCCGGCGTGTGACCGCGTCCCGTACGCCTTGCCCGGAGGGACCACGAGCAGGACCCGGCTGCCGGCCTTCTGGTCGCGCAGCCCCTCCTCCCAGCCCTTGATCACCTCACCGGCACCCATACGCACCAGCACCGGCTGCCCCCGCTGGGCGGTGGAGTCGAACACCTCGGCCGGCTTGCCGCGGCCGGACGCCCAGACGGCTCCGGCGTAGTGCACCAACACCCTGCTGCGCGGCCCCACCGGCCGGCCCGAACCCGCGATCAGCGTGCGGGCCACCAGACGCCGGGGCGGCGAACCCTCCGGCACCGTCAGGGCGAACTGCCCCGGCGCCGAACTGTCCACCCGCGGCAGACCCGCAGCCGGACGCGCGGTGCCTGCCACCGCCGTAACCGGATCGATCACCGCGGCAATGTCAAGAACAAAAACTAGTGTGTCCTTCGCCGACACACCGGCCGACTGCAACCGGTCCAGGCCGAACACCCCACCCGGCGGAACCACTGCCATCACCCGGCTCCCCGCCCGCCGGCCGGCCACCGCCCGCTCCAAAGCGGGCAACAGCGAACCCCCACCCGCAGTGAACACCTGCGGCCTCCCGCCACCGCGCCGGGAATCCATCACCGTCCGGCCGGACTTCCACACCTTCGCCACATAGTGCGCCACCACCACCCGGCCCTTCCGAACCTCCGGCCCCTTCCCGGCCGACACGGTACGCACCACGAACGCCCTACCCGGCGCCTCACGCGGAATCCCGACCACCGGCCTGCCGCCCGCCTTCCCCGACACCACAGGCAGCACCGCAGCAGAAGCCACCGGCGCCGGCACCGCAACCGGAGACGGGGAATGCCGGGCAGCAGCCGACCGCCCCCCACCCGCACCCGCATCACAGCCCCCAGCCACACCCACCGCAAACACCACCACCGGCACACACCAAAACCGCCGATACCGCAACCAGCCAGCCACAATCACGCCTCTCAATACCGCTCAAACATACAAAGGGAAAGGTTTACGGAATCCACCATCCGAATCACGCGAATGAGACCGGCACAGCAATCGAGAGCCTCGAGCGTTATCCTCGCCAGGACTCTGCGCGGCGGGATTCCTCAGCAGAGGCCGCCAACCCATTCGGCCTATAACGGCAACCGAATGAAACCGACGGAATGCATACCCCCACCGGCGGGACCAAAAATCACCGACTCCCCGACGGGCCCGAACACCACACTTGGGGCGGCCAGAACCCCGGCTAAGCCGCAAACCTTTTTCGAAGTGACCACCGATCGGGTAACAGCTGCTTCCGGCAGGAGCCGACTCCTGCCACAGGTCGGGAGGAAGCCAACCTACTAACCTCGCGCTTTCGCGAGTGGGTCTGTCCGGGTCTTGATCAAAAAAGCGGAGAGTGCTGCTGACCTGCAACGATGGGACTTGTCGAGGGTCCTGTCACTGCAAGGAAAGAAGCACTCTCCAGGTGAAGAAGAGTAGCGGGTCGTACCCGCGCGTCCGTGTCGAGGGCGGCGGCCGCGGGGTGGTCTCGCAGGCCGGGGCGGTGCTGCTGGTCGAGACGGCCCGCAAGTGTGGCCTGGACGGTGCGATAGCGGCGGCACTGGCACCGTGGCGCAAGCCGCGGGCCGTGCACGACCCAGGCAAGATCCTGCTGGATGTGGCGCTGGCCGTCGCGCTCGGCGGCAACTGTCTGGCAGACGTCGGCATGCTGCGGGCCGAGCCGGCTGTGTTCGGCCCGGTGGCCTCCGATCCGACCGTCTCCCGCCTCGTCGACGCGCTCGCCGCCTCCGGCCCGAAGGCTCTTGCGGCAATCCGGGGCGCACGTTCCGAAGTACGCACGCGGGTCTGGGAGTTGGCCGGGACAAGCAGTCCGGCCGCCGACGGCCAAGTGATCGTGGACATCGACGGGGTACTGGTGCTCGCACACTCCGAGAAGCAGGACGCCACCCCGACCTGGAAGAAGACCTTCGGCCATCACCCGCTCGTCGCGTTCGTCGACCACGGCCCAGCCGGATCCGGGGAACCGGTGGCCGCCCTGCTGCGGCCCGGCAACGCGGGCTCCAACACCGCCGCCGACCACATCGAAACCGCCCAACTCGCCCTGGCCCAACTGCCCAAACACCTGCGGCGGGGACGGCAGACACTGATCCGCACCGACTCCGCCGGCGGCACCCACACCTTCCTCGACTGGCTCTCCCGCCGGGGCCGGTGGCTGTCGTATTCCGTCGGAATGACCACCACCGACGCCATCCACCAGGCCGTACTGAAGATCCCGAAGAAGGCATGGACACCCGCCTACGACGCCGACGGCACCGAGCGGCCCGGCGCCTGGGTCGCCGAGATCACCGACATGCCCGACCTGAGTACCTGGCCCACGGGCATGCGGCTGATCGTCCGCAAAGAACGCCCGCACCCCGGCGCCCAGTTGCGCTTCACCGACCTCGACGGCAACCGGCTCACCTGCTTCGCGACCAACACGAAAGGCGGCCAGCTCGCCGACCTCGAACTGCGTCACCGCAGACGGGCACGCTGCGAGGACCGCATCCGAGGCGCCCGTGCCACCGGCCTGCGCAATCTGCCCCTGCACGACACGGCCCAGAACCAGATCTGGCTGGAGATCGTCTCCCTCGCGCTCGACCTCCTCGCCTGGATGCCGATGCTCGCGCTGACCGGCGAGGCCCGCCGCTGGGAACCCAAGAAGCTCCGGCTGCGGCTGTTCTCCGCCGCCGCTCAGCTCGTGAACACCGGCCGTCGCCGCTGGCTCCGCCTGCCCGCCCGATGGCCCTGGACCGCTGTCATCAGCCACGCGATCGTCAGGCTCCACGCCCTGCCGAACCCCGGTTGACCAGCCACATCGCCCGTCCCGACAAACCCGCACCACCACACCGGTGAAGTGGAACCCGGCGCCCATCCGACGCGAGAGCCGGGCCCTCGGCCTGCCCCAGCCCCGAAAAGACCCCACCACACAAACGCAGAGTCCCCGTCAACAAACCGACAAGGACTCATGAACGATCGAGGCTAAGAGGACCGTTCACCCAGGAGCGACCGCTGGAAAAGGTCAATTGCCAGGAACTCAGCGAGTGACGATCACCCCATCAGGTTCAGCGACGGACACTTTCCGCAGCAGTTTCCTGGCCAGGCCGCGGACCGGCCTCTCCGCCGCCGGAGCGAACCGGTCCCCATGGCACGGGCAGAGAATTTCTCCATCAGCCACCTCGGCCACCACGCATCCCGCATGCGTGCACACCACCAAAAAAAGCGCACAGCTCGCCGTCCTCGCCGCGCGCAAGCACCACATTGCCAGCGGGCGCCACCAGCCCCCGCCCCGAGGCACCTCATCCCCACGCGCCAGCTCCGCAGCCGCAGCAGCCGCCTCCTACCGCACCGCGCCCTGCTTCTCCCGTCTGCCGCAGCCCGCCAGTACCGTCACGGCCCAGCAACGGCCAGTCCGTCCCTCACCACCGCCCGCCGCCCCACACCGGCCGCAACCCCGACCCACCCGGATCTGCAACCCGCCTCCATGAACGTCCCTCTCTAACCGCCAACCCGTGCACAACACCAGCAAACACGGACAACGGACTGCACAGGCCGGACTGCCCTCCACCTGAACCAATCCGTCCGCCAGCAACCCGGATCTGCAGGATCTCAAAACAGAGATCGCAAAACGTGAGCAGCCCTTACTTACATGGCGTTACCGCAGGGCGATTGCAAAGTCGTGGTGATCTCTCGGATGCGCATGTCACGGCGGTGTGGATGCTGGTCGGGTGCGCGACCGGACGCAACGAAGCTCCGTTGTGGGGGTGACCTTCCCAAGTCGCCGTCCCGCAACGGAGCTTCGATGTGCCGTCAGTCTGCCCGTCTGTCTGGTCAAGTCGCCCACCCGTCAACATGGTGCGACGGGTCTGCTGGCCGGGCGGCTGCGGGCACTTGCCGATCCGCGGTACCGGCGCGGGAAGCGTCACCCTTTCGTGGCAGTGCTGCTGATCGCCTGCTCCGCCGTGGTCACCGGTGCGAGGAGTTTCGTGGCGATCAGCGAGTGGGCGGCCGAGGCCCCGCAGGATGTCCTGGCCCGGCTCGGTGCCCGTACCGCGACCGACCTGTCCGTACGTGTCCCGCCCAGCGGCGCGACCATCCGTCGGGTCGTCAAGGACACCTGCCCCGGCGGCCTGGCCGACCTCCTCGGCCATGACCCGGCCGGCACCGACACCCTGGCCCTGGACGGCAAGAGCGCCCGCGGCTCGCGCCACGGCACCACCCCGGCCGCGCACCTGCTGGCCGCGATGACCGGCACCGGGATGACCGTCACCCAGCTCCGGGTTCCGGAAAAGACCAACGAAATCACCTGCTTCGCCGCCCTGCTGGACCCCTTTGACCTGCAGGGTGTCACCGTGACCGGCGATGCTCTGCACACCCAGCGCGAGCACGCCCGCTTCCTCGTCGACGTCAAGAAGGCGCACTACGCCTTCACCGTGAAGCGGAACCAGAAGAACCTCTACGAGCAGCTGCGGACCCTGCCCTGGGGGCAGGCGGCGGCGAAGTTCTACGACCGCACCACCGGCCACGGACGTAAGGAGACCCGGGTCGTGCAGGCCCTGACCGTCACCGGCCTCGGCGTCGACTTCCCCCACGCCGCCCAGGTCGCCAAGGTCGTACGCCACCGCACCGACACCAAGACCGGCAAGCAGAGCCGGGAAACGGTCTACGTGATCACCGACCTGACCAGCCGCCAGGCGTCTCCCGAACGGATCGCAACGATCTTGAGGACGCACTGGGTGATCGAAAACAGGCTCCACTTCGTCCGCGACACCGCCTTCCGCGAAGACGCCTCCAAGATCCGCACCGGGCACAGCCCGGAGAACATGGCCACCCTCCGCAGCTTCGCCATCAACCAACTCCGCGACGCCGGCCACACCAACATCGCCGCCGGACTCCGCACCACAGCCCTCCGCCCCTACGAGCGGCCACTGGCCCTACTCGGCCTCAACTGACCTGCGCGACACACGATCGAAGGACTTTGCAATCGCCCTGCGTTACCGGTAGTTCGTTAAATTCGGTGGTGGTGTGGGTTGGTGGCAGGTCGGGTTGGTCGTAGGCCGGTGGTAGGAGTCAACTGCTTTGCCGGGGGCTGAAGATGACTGCTCGCCGTCCGTGTCCCGCCTGCGCCGGGGCCGTTGGAGGAGTACGCGGCCCGGTTCGACGACCTCTTCTTCAGCCTGGCCCAGCGGCGAGGATTTCGCGAGTATCTGACCGGGTTGCTGGCGCCGCGGGAGCGGAACAAGACGATCACCTGCCTGGCAGGAGCAGAGCCGGTGGCAGGCGCGGGGATGCCGGGGGTGCAGTGGCAAGTTCTTCCTGTCGGAGTCGCCGTGGGAGGCCGAGCTGGTCAACGAGCGGCGGCTTGAGCTGCTGCGCGAGGAGTCGGCGACGGCTCCGCACGACGGCGGAGTCATCGTGGTCGACGATTGCGGGGACCGCAAGGACGGCACGGCGACCGCGCACGTGGGCGGGCAGTGGCTGGGCCGGCTGGGCAAGACGGACAACGGCGTTGCCACTGTGACCACGGTGTGGACCGACGGCCGCGTGTACTACCCGAATGCACGCGACTCCTTACACCCCTGCCCATCACTTCGCCCGCGGCCGCTCGGATCCAGCCTTCCGCACCAAACCGCAGCCGAAGGTGTCCGAGGACGGCGGCATCTAGGAGTTCCCGGAGTTACGCCCCAGGCGACGCTCCAGCTCCGCCACCCGCGCCGTCAACCGATCGTTGGCCGCGGCCAGTTCCGCCGCCTGAGCCTCCACGGCCGCCACCTGTCGCTAAAGCAGCCCGATCGCGAGGAGATCCTCACGCGACGCAGACTCCAGCCCGGACAGCATGACCACGGATCCTGCCGCACCCACCCCGCACCTGTCACATCGTCAGGAGACGGACGCACGGCCGACCTTCTGAATGCTTACTTGACAATCGGCATTAGGAATCAGTGAGCTTGTTCAGCGGTGAGTCTCCAGGGTGAGAATGGCTCTGGCGATTGACGTCATCCGGCTCGGGTTGCAGCGGGCTTTGCGGAGGATCCGCCAGGTCTTGACCGATGCGATGGATCTCTCGACGGACCACCGCAGACGCGAGTGCGCCCGGTTGACGCTTCTCTGTTTGACGGTGAGGTCTTTGCCCGGTCGTCGTCTGTGGGGCACGACGACGATGTCACCGGCGCCCTGGTAGCCGCGGTCGGCCAGGATCGGGATGCCCAGGCGGATACACGTAGCGATGATCCGGTGCCGTCTGGCCGCGGTCAGATCGTGGGTCCGGCCGGGCAGCGCGGGCGAGATCCACACCAGCGTGCCGTCGGGAGCGGTCACCACCTGCAGGTTCACGCCGTGCCGGCGGTGCTTTCCCCAGTAGTCCGCCCGGCCGTCGCCGGTCCGGTCGCACTCGGCGAGTGTCCCGTCCAGCAGCAGGTAGCGGGCGTCGGGGCGATCTCAGGGCCGCGGTCAGACCGGGCGCGAGCTCTGCGAGGTGGCCGATCACGGCGTGCACGTGGGCGTGTGCGGTGCCCAGGCTGATACCGAAGCCGGCCGCGAGCTGACGCAGGGTGTCGTTCTTCCGCAGGTATACCAGTGCGACCAGGGCGCGCTCGGACGCTGGCAGCTTGCACCTGCGGTCACCTTCACGGGTGACAATGAGCATCGTGACCCACTCCACCAGGGCATGCGGAACATCGAGTACGGCACGATAAGGAACCAACAGAGCCCCAAGGCTGAAGAGTTGAGCGTAGACACCTCGCTCAACAGCCCTGGGGCTCTGCCCGTTCCGCCCTCACCACACCTCACCCGATCAGTAGCCGAACTGAACAAGCTCAGTGGGGCGGGTGGGGCTCGAACCCACGGCCTACGGCTTAAGAGGTCGCGCAGATAGGCGTGTACTGATGGACGGCGGTGGGGGCGTTCGTCCCAGCGGTGGGTTGTCCATGCCTGGCGGATCAGGCTGCGGACGGTGATGATTGTGTCGGCGAGATCGAAGAAGGCGTCGATGACGGTGGCCCGGCGCTCGTAGCAGCGGGCGAGGCGGTGGAAGGCGTTCTGCCAGGCATGGGTGCGCTCCACGTGCCACCTCCGGCTTGCCTGGACCGGCGCCTTTTCGCCTTTGCGCGCAATCCGGCCGTGCAGGCCGCGTTCATCGAGCAGGGTACGGGTCCACATAGATCAGCACACTACAATGCGCGGCCTGACGTATTTTCTCATCCTGGCGGCTCCGTTGATCTCGGCACCCGCACCGTCTGCCAGCACCCCCATGCCCCGCCCCACCACCGCCCGCGCCCTCAACAACACCTGGCAATAAGTTTCGGTGAGAAGACCTCAGTAAAAGGCCTCCGGCAATCTCTTCCCACCGGCACACACGCCAGGCTGAAAAGGATCAGTCCCACGAGCCCAGGCGGTCCGGTAATATTGCCCGCATCTCTCAGGATTCATCCCATTAAAGGAATTCCGTCAGTGTGGTCATTCTCTAGTGAAATTGAAACCAAGGCGTCCCGCAAGTTCGCTTGGGACTTTTGGTCGAACGTCGAAAATTGGGTGAACGTAGATCCGGCGATTATTGAGGTCCGCCTGGAGGGTACTTTTTCCATTGGTGGTCAAGGCGTTACCGTGACCAAAGAAGGCGATCCCGTACGTTGGGAAATAGTGAACGTAATTAAGGGATCGCAGGCGGAAATAATGTTCCCAGTCCCCAGGACGAAACTTCTTGCCAAGTGGGTATTCTCCTCCTCGCCCACCTTGCCCAGAGGGTGTAAGATTTCTCAGGTTCTATCATTGCATGGGGAGTTGGCAAAAGATTACGAGGCGGCCGTTTCTGCAGGGATGGAAGGCGGCGTCCCGGAAGGGATGGAGCGGCTGCGTCTGGCGATAGATCAAGAATTCGATCAAGCCTGCCGAAACGCGTGATTGAGCTTCTTCAGCTTGGCACCGATCGGGTGACGGCCGTCTCCGCAAAGCTTGCCGATCGCTGCAGGCCGTGCCGCGGTCAACCTTCGGGCACCCATTCACCTTGGGGAGTGCCCGCTGAAGAGGCTCATTGAGCCGTTTCCATCCTGTCTCTGTGGGGTGAAGGTGCCAGGGCTTGATCAAGTTCCGTAGGTGTCCGGATCGTTGGTGATGCCCAGGATGGGGAGTGCTCGCTGGGGTTCATCGCGGATCACCCGGGTGGTCTTGGCGATGTTGTCGGCTCCGAGGGTCTTCAGTACGCCGATGGCGAGGTTGCGAAGGGTCGCCATGGCCCGTGGTGCGGTTCCGGCGTGGACGGTGCAGGCGTCCTCGGCGAAGGTGACATCTCTGATGTGGTGCGAGGAGTTCTCCACTCCCCAGTGCCCGCGGATTGCGGCGGCCAGGTCTGTCGGGCCGGCCTGGTGGGCGTCGAGGCTGGTGACGGCGTAGACGTTCTCACGGGTCTCGCGCTTGCCGGTCTGCTTGCGGCGGCGGTGGACGCGGATGGCCAGGCGGGCGTAGGGAAAGGCAATCCCGCCGAGTTCGTCCGCGACGGCGCAGGTCTTGATCGAGCGGGACTCGCGCCTGCCGTGTCCTGCCCCGGAGGCGGTGTGCTGGACGGGGATGTCCCGCCACGGCAGGGCCGCCGGCTGACGGTGGGCGGTGGGCTGGTTGGTCGAATGAGGACCCTGTAGTCACGGGCGGGCATGACCCGGCCGCCGACCGCCCTCGGACTCAACTGATCATTCCCCGCCAATCGCGAGAACGACAGACCCCTGACGGTGTCGGGGACACCGGCCTCGCGGCGGCGCTCGGGGTCGTCGGCCCACTCATGGAGCAGGTACAGGCGCCGGTCGATGAAGGTGTGTATGCGCGGGAGGCGTAGGTGAGCATCACCATGACCTGGCAGTTGCGCACGTCACCGACAGCTTGTCCGTAAATAACTGTCAGAGTTGATCTGTGGGGGTGTTCTCCACGGACGTTAGACGAGTTTGCAGTTGCTGGAGCGTGCGTGCTGGTGAGCCGGGTATCGGCGTGACGGGGATGCGGTGCAGGTCGAGAATTCGGTGGCCGTCCTGGAACAGGTTGGACAGGTTGGTGCGTGTGACGCTCAGGATCTGAGCCATCAGGGTGCTGGTTGCGGCCTTGCGGCCTTGCGGCCTTGCGGCGGCGAGGAGGTAGCCCCGTGGGCAGTGGAAGCGACGCTGGAAGGCTGCCTCGGCCAGGGCGTCCCAGTACGGTTCCGAGATCGCCACGAGGCGTGCGAACTCGGAGCGAGCCATGCCGGTCAGCGCCGGATCGGAAAGCATCGAGGTCACAGCGGGATCGATCGGCCGACGAGTCGCCGGTGCTTCGGAAGGGCTTGGGGGATCCGGGGCCAGAACGTAATTCCAGTTGCCGTGGAACGCATCGGGTGTGATCGGCAGGGGGCGTGGAACTCGGCGGTCGTGACGGTGGTGCCGAGGGCGTAGTCGCCAGTGTCCAGTTCGGCACCGATCCTCAGCCCGGTCGCAGTGGTCGTTGCGGCGATGGTCTCGAGCACGACTTGGTAGCTGGTCAGCGGCCGACCGCGCCAATTGGCGGTGATATGGCAGAACATTCGGTGCTCGATTTTGTTCCACTTCGAAGTACCCGGCGGAAAAGTGACACACGGTTATCTCCAGTCCGCTCTCGCGGGCGAAGGTGTGCAACTGCTTATTCCAGGTCCAGTAGCGGGGGTTGTTCGAGCCGTCGGCGTCCCGCGGTGATCAGCAACCGGTCCGCATCCGGATGGTCCACTCGCCCGCGGCGGTGCCACCAGCGGCGGATGCATTCGGTGGCGAACTCGGCGGTGTCATGGTCGATCCCGACGTTGACCCAGCCGGTGTTGGTGGCCAGGTCATAGACCCCATAGGGAATGGCCGCCGGTTGGTCGTCATCGAAGAGGTGGGAGTGACAGTCCACCTTGATCGGGTCCTTGCCGGGGCGCCAGACACGGCCGGGCCGGTCGCGGTTGCCGATCCACTCCTTGGCCTTGGTGTCAACGCTGATCACCGGCTCGCCGTCGTCAAGGAAGGCGGTGGCGGTGGCGTTGATTTGGGCGAACTGGGCGTCGCGGTCCGGATGGCGTGCGCCTTCAATGATTTGGCCGTGCCTTGCAGGCTATATCCCATCGCGTGCAGCAGACGTCCGACGGTCGTAGCGCCGACCAGGTGCCCCTGCGCGGACAGGGCCCGGGCCAAGCTCCGCAGCGACAGTGTGGTCCAGCGGAGCGGGGAGACTGGATCGCCGCGGGTATGCGGCTCGATCAGCATCTCCAGAGCCGGCAGCAGACCGGTGTCGGTGGCCGTCAACGGCTTGCGCCCGCCTCCCGGAGCCCGGATACGGTGCGTCGGCGCCACGTGCGTCTCCAGTTCGGCGATGCCGCGCGCGATGGTGGCGGTGCTGGTTCGGGAGGCGGCAGCTACCAGGGTGATTCCGCCATGACCGAGCGAGACGGCCTCGCTGGCGAGGTAAAGCCGGCGACGGCGCTCATCGAGATGCGGCAGAACCTGCTCGAACCTGCACTGCAACTCGGCAGCGGGAAAACGGACTTGCGAAGGCACAGTCACATTCCAGCGTCCCACTGACGACCATCTCGCAGGTCAACTCTGAAAGTTATTTATGGACAGGCCCTCGGCGGCGTGGATCTGTGCCAGTCGCTGTGCACCTCACCTTCGCCACAGCCGCCGGGCACTGCCTGATCGACCGGCGCCTGTACTTCACCAAGGAATGGGCCGGTGACGAGGAACGCCGCGAGCTGACCGGTGTCCCCGACGAGCTGTGCTTTGCGACCAAGCCTCAGCTCGCGGTGGACATGCTCCGCAGCGCCATCGGGCAGGGCGGCGTATCCGCCTCGTTCTTCCTCGGGGATGAGGTCTACGGAGGACGGGAACTGCATACCGCCTGCCGCGAGCTGGGCCTGGGCTAGTGGCAGTGCGCTCCAATCACCAGGTCACCACCCCGGCCACGAAGCTGAGCGTGGCCCAGGCCGTCACCCTCTTGCCCAAGCGGGCCTGGCAGCGGATGCGGACCGGCGCGGGCCAGAAGGGCGTACGCGACTACGACTGGGCGATGATCGAGGTCACCGCCGACGACACCCCCGGCGGGCACGATCACGACACGGGACGTCCGTGCTGCTGGTCCGCCGGCACCGCTACACCCGCACCGTGTCCCACTACCGCTGCTTCGCCCCCGGGCCGGTAACGCTGGCGCGACTGGTGTCACTGGTGTGCCGCAGGTGGCGGGTAGAGGACGACTTCCAGGACGCGAAGGAGACCTGCCACCTCGACAAAGGCAGGTCACCTGCTGGAACTCTTGGCACCGCTGAAACGTGATCGCCCTGGTCGCCTACGCCTTCCCGGCCGTCACCGCCGCCCTCGAACGCGCCGCCCAGACCACCCGCGACGACCCCGCCGAAGCCGACCTCGTCCCGCTCAGCAGCCACGAACTCCTCCGCCTGCTACGGGTCTTGATCCTTCCGCCACCCCGACGAGACCCCGACCACCTGCTGTGGTGGTCCATCTGGCGCCGCCGCCATCAACACCGCGCCCGCCTCTGCCACCGGAATTGGCACACATACGCCGACGCCACACCATTATCAGAACTCAGCAGCGGCTATCTACAGCTGCCGTAGCAGTCCGGGACGGAAGGTCCCGAGCCGGTCACGGGCACGTTCACCACCACCGGGCCGACATCGGTCATTACCTTCCTCGCCCGGGGGAGTGTAAATCTAACGGCGGATCCGACGATCATGGGAGAGACGTCAAGTGACCGACACCGCCGTGGAGTTGGAGACCGTGGAACCTGTCGAGAGCGTCCCGTCCGGGAAGCCTGCGCCCGTGTCCGATGAGCAGCTGGTCGCGATGTTGGTGGAACGGGCCCGGTCGGAGGGACTGCAGTTGACCGGGCAGGGTGGGCTGCTGCAGCAGTTGACCAAGCGGGTCTTGGAATCTGCCCTGGAAGGTGAGATCACTGATCACCTCGGCTATGAGAAGCACGATGCCGGCGGCCGGGGCAGCGGCAACTCCCGCAACGGGAGCCGAGCCAAGACCGTGCTGACCGACGTCGGGCCGGTCGAGGTCAAGGTCCCGCGTGACACCTCGGGCACGTTCGAGCCGCAGATCGTCAGGAAGCGACAGCGGCGGCTGACCGGAGTCGACGAGATGGTCCTGTCGCTCTCGGCGAAGGGCCTCACCCATGGGGAGATCGCCGCTCACCTGGCCGAGGTCTACGGGGCGGAGGTCTCCAAGCAGACCATCTCCACCATCACCGACAGTGATAGTGGTATCCGGGTTCCCGGTGGTCGTGGCTCGATCACTTAGGGCTCGTAGCGAAACAAGTTATGAATCAGTCGCGCGGCGCGTACGTTTCCTGCTATGCCGATCGATATGGAGTCCCTGGCCCGGCGCTACGAGGCGATCCGGGATCACCTGACCGAGCGGCAGCGACGGTTGTGGCTCGGCAACGAGGCTCGTGAGCTGGGTGGCGGCGGTGCACGGATCGTCTGTGAGGCGACCGGGGTGTCCCAGGACACGATCCGACGGGGCCGCGGGGAACTGGACGATCCGCAGCCGCTGGCGGTCGGGCGGTCCCGGGGGCCGGGAGGCGGCCGCAGACGGGCCGAGGTCCTGGACCCGCAACTGGCCGTGGACCTGGATGCCCTGGTCGAGCCGGAGACTCGTGGTGATCCGATGAACCCGCTGCGCTGGACCACGAAATCGCTGTCGCACCTGGTTGCCGAGCTGGTCAATCGGGGACACCGGTGCACCGAGAACGTCGTGGCCCGACTGCTGCACGAGGCCGGCTACTCCTTGCAGGGCAACGCCAAAACCGTCGAGGGCAAGCAGCACCCCGACCGCGACGCCCAGTTCCGCTACCTCAACGATCAGGTCAGGGCGGCCCTCGCTGCCGGACAGCCCGTCGTGTCCGTGGACTGCAAGAAAAAGGAACTGATCGGGAACTTCAAGAACGTCGGCAAGGAATGGCGACCGCCTGGGGACCCGGTGAAGGTCAACGTCCACGACTTCCCCGGACCGGCCGGCAAAGCCATCCCCTACGGCGTCTACGACATCGGCGCCAACGCCGGCTGGGTCAGCGTCGGCATGGATCACGACACCGCCGCGTTCGCCGTGAACACCCTGCGGACCTGGTGGAACAACGTCGGCCGGGCCGCATATCCGCAGGCCACGACACTGACGATCACCGCGGACAGCGGCGGATCCAACGGCAGCCGACTACGGGCCTGGAAGACCGGGCTGGCTGCCCTCGCCGCCGAGACCGGCCTGTCGATCACCGTGCTGCACCTGCCGCCGGGTACTTCGAAGTGGAATCGCATAGAGCACCGGCTGTTCTCCGCAATCACCATGAACTGGCGCGGGACACCACTGACCAGCCACGAGGCCGCCGTTTCCCTGATCGGTGCGACGACGACCGAGACCGGCCTGACCGTGTCCGCGGCCCTGGACACCGGTGTCTACCCCACAGGCATCAAGATCAGCGACAAGGCCATGAAGGCCCTCCCGCTGACCCGTCACGAAACCCACGGCCAGTGGAACTACACCATCAGCCCACCCGCCGACACTCCCGAACCCGCAGACGTTAAATCACACTGAGCCCTTACTGACGTCCTGCTGGACTGTCTTCGCCTTGGTCTGTCCGGCTGCCGGGGCCCGTTCCCGAGGCCCCGGCCGGGTGGATCATGACCTCATAGGAGCCTGGTCAGAGGCCCCATCACTGTCCTGTCTGCCCCACCCGGCTGGAGCCACCTCCGGTCAGGAAGGCATCTTCAGCATGACAGGAACGGACACTGCAGCAGCTATCGAGCACGTGGTGATCGGCGGTGTGGACTCTCATGCCGACACTGTCCACGTCGCCGTGGTGACAGACCGCGGTGGGCAGGTCGCTGATGCTGAGTTTCCCACAACGGCCGCCGGATACAAGGCTGCTCTGGCCTTCCTCGCAGCCCACGGCAGCGTTGCTGCCGTCGGGGTGGAGGGCACGTCCTCCTACGGGGCGGGCTTCACGCGCGCGGCCCGCGAGGCCGGCGTCACCGTGGTCGAAGTCAACGGGCCGGACAAGGCCGAGCGCCGCAGGATCGGGAAATCTGATCCGATTGATGCCTACGCCGCAGCTCGTGCGGTCGTGTCCGGCCGGGCCAGCAGTGCTCCCAAGGCGATGCCATTGCCGGAATCCGGGCTCTGCACAATGCGGCACGATCCGCGATCAAGGCCCGTACAGCAGCGCTGAACCAGATCGGACACATCCTGATCAGCGCGCCCGAGAATATCCGCGCGAAGTACGAGGTGCTGCGCGGTGACAGGCGTATCGACGCCCTGGTCCGGCTCCGGGCCGGCAGCGACCCGATCTTGATCTCTCTGCGCGTGCTCGCACAACGCGTTGAAAATCTGACCACCGAACACGCCGCTCTGACCGCGGAGTTGGACGTCCTGGTCACGCGACTCAACCCTGGCCTGCGTGCCACCTACGGCATCGGTCCCGACACCGCTACGCAACTACTGATCACCGTGTCGGCGTACTCTCGCTTCGGGCCGGGCCGGTACGTTTGAACGTCCCCAGGTGTTAGGCCACTTCGTTCTCCCGCTCGATGGCCTGGAGGCGGTTCTTGAGCCGGTAGCTCGGGCCGTTGATCGCGATCACTTCGCAGTGGTGGAGGAGCCGGTCGAGGATCGCGGTGGCGAGGACCTCGTCGCCGAACACCTGTCCCCATTCGCTGAAGGTCTTGTTGGAGGTCAGGATGATGGAGCCCTTCTCGTAACGCTTGGAGATGACCTGAAAGACCAGGTTCGCCTCGGCCCGTTCGAGGGGCTGGTAGCCCACCTCATCGATCACAAGGACGCTCGGCCGCAGGTAGGTGCCGAGTTTGTTGACCAGCCGTCCGGCCGACTCGGCAGCCTTCAGATTGCGGACCATGTCGTCGAGACTGGTGAAGTAGATCGAGTAGCCGGCCCGGCAGGCCGCGACAGCGAGAGCGACAGCGATATGCGTCTTGCCCACTCCCGGTGGCCCCAGCAGCGCGGCGTTCGCCTTGCCGTCGACGAAGGAGAGGCTGGCGAGGTCTTTGACCTTGCGCGGGTCGAGCTCGGGCTGGAACGAGAAGTCGTATTCGTCCAGCGTCTTGTGGTGTGGCAGCTTGGACAGTCGCAGGCCCTGGCGGAAGCGGCGGTCGTCGCGGACGGCGAGCTCTTCGGAAAGGACCAGGTCGAGGAAGTCGAGGTAGCCCATCTTCGCCTCGTCGGCTCGGCGGGTGTACTCGTTGATGGTCTCCGCCAGGTGGGGCAGGCCGAGCTTGCCGGCCGTGGTGCGGATGCGGTTGCCGGTCAGCTCGCTCAAGACGACTCCTTCGTCGGGGAGTTGGTGGTGAAGGGCCGGGTGCCGGTCAGTTCGTCATAGACCGACAGCGGCCGCCGCCCGACCTCGATCTGGGTTGCAGCGGCCCGGTTCAACAGGGCCTGCAAGGGCCCGATGCGACCCGCCGCGGGGAACTCGCTCTGCGGTGGTGGCGGCTCGTCGCCCGTCGTAGTGCGGCGGTTCTTGCCGGTTGGCAGGCCGTCCCAGTGCTCATCCTGCTTGACAACCACGCCGCGGCCGACCGCCCGCGGATGGCTGGACAGCAACGTCTCGCCGCTGGCATCGGGGACGGTCGTGTGCAGCATGACCTGGGATTTCGTCGCTCTGATCTCCACCAGCTGACGCGGGCGGACCTTGCGGGCGGGCACCGAGTAGAGGTTCCCGCCGAACGCGACCAGACAGTCCTTGCCCACCGGCCGCAGATGCCGCTCGGCCACCAGATAGGGCGAGGACGGCAACGGCTTCAGGGCGGCGTGATCCCGGGCGGCCCGGTGTCCGATGACCTCGTGGTGGGTGGCGTGGGTGCGGGCGCGTCGCTGCGGCACCCACGCCAAGAACGCGGCATCCAACTCCTCGAGCGAGGAGAACGCCCGCCCGGCCAGCACGTGATCACGCACGATCAACACCTGGCGTTCGACCCGACCCTTCCCGGTGGGCCGGTAGGCGGCCAGCACGTCGATGTCGAAGTCGTAGTGGCCGGCGAAGCCGACCGCTTCCGGATGCAGCGGAACCGCCTCACCGGGAGCGACGTGCCGGCGCACGACGGTCTTGGTCCGGTCGTAGACGATCGACATCGGCACCCCGCCGAAGTGCGCAAATGCCCGCCGGTGGCAGTCGAAGAAGGTCTGCAGGTCCTGGCTCGTGGTGAAGCAGCAGAACGGATCGCGCGAGTACGACAGCACCATATGGAACGAGTAGACCTTCGGGATTCCCAGGTGGGCGAGGATCTTGCCTTCATCGCCCCAGTCGACCTGAGCCTGGGCCCCGGGAACCACCTCGAAGCGGCGGTGCATACCCGCCAACTCCCGCGGCTCGATCCCCAGTTCACCCGCGATCCGCGGCCGGGCCTCCTGCAGATAGAGCTTGACCCGCTGGTAGTTGATCGTCGAGCCGTACTCCTTCACCAGGCGTTCGTGCACCACAGCACCCTTGATGAGGATCTCTGCCCGCAGCATCGCGTCGATCAACGGGGCGACCTCGTCGACCGCCTTCTTCCGGGGCCGGCCGTTCGACGTCCGCCTCGGCGGCACCGACGCCGCCGTGCTCGACAGATACTTGCGGACCGTCTTGCGGTCCAGCCCAGTCTCCTTGGCCACCTCGGTCAGACTGACCGCCCCTGACTCGACCAGAGCACGGAACCGCCGCAGTTCCAGCCAGCGCTGCGGGTCCAAAACCACCGCGTCACCACCCTCCGCCACCCTTCACCGGACGAGCAGAAGAGTGCCGGGCACCACGATTCACCGCACCATCAAGCGTCCCTTTTCACTCGTACGCGACCGGGGACGATCGTGTGTACGCCGACACACCGCCGGTGACAACCCCGCCCGCCTGCGCACCGAAGCGTCCTTCGCCGCTCTGTGCGGTGTCGCCCCGGTTCCGGCCTCCAGCGGCAAGACCAGCCGTCACCGGCTCTCACGCGGCGGCGACCGCGCCGCGAACGGAGCCCTCTACCGCATTGCGCTCGTCCGCATGCGCCGCGACCAGCGCACCCGTGACTACGTGGAGCGTCAAACCGATGCCGGTCGGGCGAAGAAGGAAATCATCCGGCTCCTCAAACGCGCCATCGCCCGGGAGGTCTTCCGTCTATTGACAACTGCAGTCCAGGTTCCTGAGGTCGCGGATCTCAGGCTCGCCCGCCAGGCCAAGAACATCACGCTCACCGCCGCAGCGAACCACCTCGGCGTCTGGCCCGCCGTCATCTCCAACATCGAACGGGCCTCCGACGCGATGACACCTTCGCCGACGCCTATCGCAGCTGGCTCGCTGCCGCACCAACGATAGGAGCATCAAGGTCATGGACGGCATGGCGGAATGGCAGAGCCGTCCTCTCGACCGTGCTTGAGTTCTATTGGTTGTTGCGAACGCTCCGGAAGGAGAGTGTTTGCATGCCGAGGTACGCCCCCAACAGAGTGCCGACTGCGGTGAAGAAGAGGTACTTCGAGCTGCTGCACGCGGGGTATCGAGGTGCGGCTGCCGCCCGCCAGGTCGGGGTGTCCACGAGCTGCGGTTCGTTGTGGTTCATCGATGCTGGGAGCATGATCATTGCTGACCCCGGCCCGATATCGCCGCGCTTCCTCACCCAGGACGACCGCATCGCGATCGCCGACGGCCTGCACTCCGATCAGAGCGTGAAGCGGATCGCGGCCTCGATCGGGAAGAGCTTTCAGAGCGTCTACCGGGAGATCGAGCGCAACAGCAAGCCGGACGGCCGCTACAACCCCTGGTGGGCCCACAATCGCGCCCTCCTGCGTCGCAGGCGTCCCAAAGAGGAGAAGATCCGGGTCGGCGAGCCGCTGCGGACGTTCGTGCGCGAGAAGCTCACTGAGAAGTGGTCTCCTCAGCAGATCTCGCGTCACCTGGCCCGCGAACACGCCCACGACACATCGATGCGGGCATGCCCGGAGACGATCTACCGGGCCCTGTTTGCCGGCCTCCTCGGCCGGCGCGACGCCAAGCTCCGCACCGGCCGAACCCGACGCAAGAAGCAGCGTCGCGGCGTGCCCACCCTGAACAAGATCAAGAACATGACGCTGATCCACCGGCGCCCCGTTGAGGTCAACGACCGCAGATCTCCCGGGCATTGGGAGGGAGACCTCATCATCGGCCGCGGACAGGGCTCGGCGATCGGCACCCTGGTCGAGCGCACCACCCGTTACGTTCACCTGATCCACCTGCCCGGCGGCTGGAAGGCCCCGCAGGTGCGCAACGCGCTGATCACGCCGACCGCGCATATCCCGCCCCAGATGAAGAGAACCCTCACCTGGGACCAGGGGCGCGAACTGACGCTCCACGAGGACATCGAGGCCCTCACCGGCTTCCGGATCTACTTCTGCGACCCTCACTCGCCCTGGCAGCGCGGCACCAACGAGAACATGAACGGCCTGCTGCGGCAGTACTTTCCCAAAGGCACCGATCTGTCAGTCCACACCGCACAAGACCTTCGCGCCGTCGCCCGCCAACTCAACCACCGACCCCGCATCGTCCTCGGGGACAAGACCCCGGCCGAGGCCATGCAAGAATGCCTCACAGGCCCATTGACCAGGTGATTCGCAACCACTGATGGAAACCGCCGCGTCTACCCGGTCGTCTTCATCGACTGCATCAACGTGAAGATCTGGGTTCTGGCGACGATCTTGTGATCCGGACGCTTGTGCAGGTCGTTTCAGATGTTCGCGATCATGCATCGCGTGCTCTCGTAATGTGCTGTTGGAGTTGTTTCCCTACCTGTCCGCGTTGCTGATCGAGGAGGTCCAGCGGCGGCCCGACAAGGTGGTGCTGAGGACGCGCGCGCGAGCGACGACCGCGGCTTGCCGGTGCGGCCAAAGCTCGGCACGGGTGCACGGCCGGTATGTACGCCGGCTGCGTGATGTCGCCGTGGGCGGGCTCGGCGTCGTGATCGAGTTAGGCATACGCCGCTTCCGCTGTGAGAACCCTGCCTGCACGGCGGTGACGTTTGCCGAGCAGATCGCGGGACTGACCACCCCGCACAGCCGACATACCCCGCAGCTGCGTGGGGTGTTGACGCAGATCGGCCTGTCCCTGGCCGGCCGGGCAGGAGCCCGTTTGGCGGCCGCGGTCGGCCTCACCGTGGGCAGGGATACGCTGTTGCGGCTGGTCAGGTCCCTGCCCGAGCCGGAGATCGGCGAGGTGGAGATCCTCGGGGTCGACGACTTCGCCTTCCGCAAGGGCCGCCACTACGGCACGGTCCTGATCGACATGGCCACCCACCGTCCGCTGCACATCTACGACGGCCGCGACGGGGAGGACCTGGCCGCCTGGCTCCGCGATCACCCAGAGGTGAGGGTCATTTGCCGAGACCGTTCCAGCGGTTACGGGGAGGGCGCTCGGGTCGGGGCGCCGCAGGCCGAACAGGTCGCGGATCGCTATCACCTGTGGGCCAACCTCGGCCAAGCGGTTGAGAAGACGGTCAACGCCCATCGCTCCCACCTGACCGAACCGCATCCCGGCTCAGCCTCCGGCCCCGACCTCGTGGAGGTGGAACCCGAGGTGGTCCAGCCGCCGAAAGAGCTGAAGATCGTGATCCGGCTGCGTGAGCAGCATGCTGCCGCCCACGAACTGTGGCAGCAGGGGATGTCGAAGGCGGCGATCGGCCGGAAGCTCGGGCTGCACCAGGCCACCGTCCGCAAACTGGTCAACGCACGCTCCGCCGACGATGTCGTGGCCAAGAACCTCCAACGAGCGCATGTCGTTGATCCGTACGTCGGCTACCTGCACCGGCGCTGGAACGAGGGTGTCAGAAACGCTGCCCAGCTCTACCGGGAGATCAAGCAACTCGGTTATTCCGGCGGCGAGTTGGCCGTTCAGCGGCATCTGCGGCGTTACCGGACCGGGCGCGGACACGCACCCGATCCGGGACCGAAGCCTCCCTCGGTCCGCGAGGTCACCTCCTGGATCATGACGCACCCCGAGCACCTGCGGGACGAGGACGCTGACAACCTGCACCGGTTGCGTGAGCGCGATCCTGAACTTGACCGGCTCACTCTTCACGTCAGGAAGTTCGCCGCGATGATGACCGGACGGCACGGCGACCGCCTCGAAGACTGGATCATCGACGTCGAACAGGACAGTCTGGCTCCGCTTGCGGGCTTCGCGCGCAACCTCCGCCGCGACTTCGACGCAGTCCGCAACGGGCTGTCTCTACCGCACAGTTCCGGCGCCGTCGAGGGCAACATCAACCGGCTGAAGATGCTGAAACGCCAGATGTTCGGCAGGGCCAGTCTCGATCTCCTTCGCAAACGCGTCCTGCTCACACGGTGAGCCCCACCGCCCGAATCACAAGATCATCGCCAGAACCAAGATCTGCGAGGGCCAGGTCGCCAACAGGCCGATATACATGGCTCTGGCAGTCACGGCCGAGGGGCACCGCGACATCCTGGGACTGTGGGCCGGCGGCGAGGGAGGCGAAGGCGCCAAGCACTGGCTCCGCGTCCTGACCGAGCTGAAAAACCGCGGCGCCGAAGACGTCCTCATGCTGGTCTGCGACGGGCTCAAGGGCCTGCCCGACGCGGTCGGCGAGGTCTGGCCGCGGGCCGTCGTCCAGACCTGCGTCGTCCACCTCCTGCGGGCATCGTTCCGCTATGCCAGCCCCAGGACTGGGACAAGATCGCCAAAGCACTGAAGCCGGTCTGCACGGCGCCGACCGAGGACGCGGCCCCCAGCCGGTTCCTCGAATTCAGCGAGGAATGGGGCAGCAAATACCCTGCGATCGTGCGGTTGTGGGAGAACGCGTGGGCCGAATTCGTGCCGTTCCTGCAGTTCGACGCGGAGATCCGCCGGATCGTCTGCACCACCAACGCCATTGAGTCGGTCCACGCACGGATCCGCCGGGCGGTCCGGGCCCGCGGCCACTTCCCCTCCGAGAACGCCGCTCTGAAGTGCGTCTACCTCGCGGTGATGTCCCTCGACCCGACCGGCACCGGCCGAAAACGCTGGACCACCCGCTGGAAACGAGCCCTCCAGGCCTTCGATATCGCCTTCGACGGACGCCTCACCAACAACCGAATCTGAACCCAGGAGCGTTTTTCACGTGTAGATCATGAGGGTGAGGATCGCTGCGGCGGCTGACGTGAGCCTGTTCGGACTGGTACGGGCGTGGCGAAAGATCCGCCACCGCTTGATCCGGGAGATCGTCCGTTCGATGGGAGCCCGCAGGGCCGCGTGGACCTTGTTCGACTTCTTGTGCTTGTCGCTGAGCTCGGTCTTCGGGCGGCGCTTGATCGGAGTGATGACCGTGCCGCCGGCTCCGGCGTAGCCCTTGTCCGCCAGGACCTCGAGATCCAGCTGTGCGCAGGTGTCGATGATGCCGTGCTCGCGGGCGGCCTTCACGTCGTGGGTGCCTCCGGGCAGGGCGGGCGAGAGCCACAGCAGCTTCCCCTCTTCCGCGGTGATGACCTGCAGGTTCACGCCCTCACGGTGGACCTTCCCGGAGAAGTGGCCTGGCTCCTGGACCCGGTCGGTCTCCGCGACGGTGCCGTCCAGCAGCACGTATCCGTCGGCGTGATGGCTGGTCAGCGCCTCGGTCAACGACGGGGCGAAAGCAGCTAGGCACTCGATCGTGTCGTTCGTGTAGCGCCAGGCCGTGGCCACACCGATACCAAACCCTGCGGCGAGCTGTTCGAAGGTGTCGTGCTTGCGCAGGTAGACCAGCGTGCACCGGGCCCGATCGTACGGGCGCAGCTTGCAGGCACGGTCACCGTCACACGCGACGATCGCCATCGTCACCAGTTCGAGGAGCTCTTCGTCGAGGTCGCATGCGGCAGGATAGAAGAACACGGGGCATCTCCGCAGGTGAGGATACGTTTGGCGACTTTCCAAACCAGCGGGATGCCCCGTTCGTCACGCCACAGTCAACGCCGCCCCACCACCTCACCCGCCAGCCGTACACATGGAAAAGGCTCCAGAAACCAAACCGCTTACACCGTTTACTGGACAGACCCCGAACGAGCGGTGAAAGGCCTGATCACGAGCCCTGGATCGGGTAGTGGTCCGAGTAGTCGTAGTACTGCGTGTCGTTCAATGTCCAGGTGTGGGGGTGGACGTTGAGCCCAGTGTTGGTCCAGGTCGCAGGGCGGGCGTGCGAGTTGCTGAAGAGGATGTAGTCGAGCCACTGGCGTGGCTCGCCGGTGTAGCGGGCTTTGGCGATCGAGTTGGTGGCCGGATCCATGGTGTATGGCACACCGGCGAAGGAGGGCGCTGCGGCGTTCAGGGTCGACAGCAGGGTCGAATACTCGGGCCTGTAGCGGTCGATGTTCATGTCGCCGGCGTAGACGACTTCTTCGCTCGCCGGGAGTTTGAGCTTGTCGACGAAGGCCCGGATCTCCCTGAGCTGGGCCGTCCGCACCCGTGCTGGCTCGCTGGCGTCGCAGCCGTCGTCGTCCGACTGGAGGTGGGTTCCAATGACGTTGACCGCGGTTCCGTTGACGTTGAGCCGGACGTAGGCGAAGCCTTTTCCGGAGAGGCTGTCGTTGCCGCAGGACTCGTTGTAGATGAACTGCACCTTCTTGGTGATCGGCCAGCGGCTCATGACGCCGACGCCGCCGTCTTCCGGGGTGAAGAAGGAGTAGTCGCCTTGTGTGGAGTCCCACCCGCTGGTGGAACGGCCGATCACCGGCGTCTGGTACGGGTATTGCGCCTTCATCTTGTTCTGCAGGATGTTTGAGGCGCTGTTGTCGAACAGTTCCTGGAAGACGACGACGTCGTGGTTCTGCGTATAGCTTGATGTGCCAATGAGGCCGCCACGGAAGTCCTGCGCCCACTGGTCGACGACCACGGACGGGAGCAGCATCGTGTTGCTGGACACGATGTTCAGGGACGGAGCTATGGCGGCTGTGCTCCGGGGCGCCGCCTCGGCGCTCGCGGTGGTGCCGAACACCGTGGCGGCCGCGAGACAAGTGGCCGCCACGGCCAGTGTGGAGGATCTGGTCTTCATGCTGATGCCTCTCTTGTCGATTCCGGCGACGCGCTGTTGACAGCCGCTGATCCGACTCGAAGGGGTCAGTTCGGACTCCGACGTGTCACTTTCCGTCGAGGGTTGATTACGGTGTCCGTGAGTCGTCTGACTGAGGCCGGCTCAGCTCGGGGCTTTCCATCCCCTATTCGGTGAGACCGTTCTGTCGGCAGAAGTGGGCAGGAAGCCCGGTGTGCTCCCAGGCTCGGCGGTTTTCGCGTCGGCGGCTGGGCGTGCAGGCTGGTTCACCGCTGGTACTTGGACCGGGCGGCGGGCCTGGGTGGGGTGGTCATGGGTTTTCCGGTGTCCAGGGCGCGCAAGTAGCTCCGGGGATCCGAGCCGGTCGGCCACGTGCGAAGACCCTCCATGCGGGTGTCTATCCGCCAAGTCAGCCTTCGCGGTTACGGGTTCTGCGCGGCGCGGAGGTTTCAAGAGATGGTGAATGCATGTGAGGTGCCGCTGAGGGATGTGATGTGGCCGGTGAGTCCGTTTTTCCAGTCGCCGTGGTGGAGGATGCGGTAGGTGCCGACGGGTGTGTCCGCGGGGATGTCCCAGGTGATCGTTGCGGTGGAGGTGGCGCCGAGGGTGCGAGTCCAGCGGTATTTCGTGGCCCAGTCGCCGTCGTCGGCGTGGCGGATCCACTGTCCACCGGTGAGACGTTGTACTTCGAGGAAGGTTCCGCCGCGGTGCAGGTTGTTTTTGGGATGGCCGGTGACGAACCCCACTGAGACCCGCTCACCGCGACGGTAGCTGCTCTTGGGCGGAGTGAGGACGTCACCGAAGTTCCTGAACGGCGTCGGGTCGTCGAAGACGACGCCAGTCTGAAAGTTGAGCTGACTTCCGGACAGGTCACGTGGGACGGGGCCTTGGTCGGGGAACGTTCCCGTGCGGAGCGAGGCCGCGAGTTTTGCGAACTCCTGTTGGTAGGCGGGGAGGGTGTAGCGGCCGAAGAGTGTCGATCCGCCCTCGTACTGTTGGGAGTCGTACTCCTCGGGTGTCGTGACGTACTGGCTGTAGGCGTTGGCGTACCCCTGGAGGAGCACGTGCTCTAGCGGGACACCAAGTTCCGCGGCCACGGTTCGGCGGATACGCAGCCCGGCGACGATCGTGTACTCGGCGGGTCCCGCGACGAGGTGCAGCTGACCGATGCGAAGGATCTGCAACGGCAGCACATCTGGTGTCCATGGGTATGGCCGCATTGCCCCGGTGGGCAGGGCCACGAGCTTCGGAGCCTGGGCATCGGCAAGAGCCTGCGGGATCGGCGCGTCCAGTCCGCCGAGCGCCTCGACGAGCGGGTTCTTGGCACCTTCCGGCACGGGGATTCCGGGTCCATCCTCGGTGCTGCCCGCCAGCATGGATACGCCGATCGCGGCTGTACACGTCGAGTGCAGTCTCCCGTCCGGCGTGTACTGCCCGGCCACCGCCACCGCGGACATGTCCACATAGCACAGCCGGGAGTCCACCCCTCCGGTGACCTGCTCGGTCGCCGAGCCGAATGCGCGCAGTGCCGCACGGAACTGGCGGTCGCCGATGATCCGAGTATTCTCGAACTCGTTCTCCGTCGGTCCCGACCCCGGTCGAAGGTTCAGATTCGGCGACATGTCCCCGGAATTGGTCTGCGGAAAGCTCGCGACGAAACCAGGCACACCATCGAGGTAGCGAACCCCGGCGTAGTCATGCTCCCACGCATAGGCGGCGTAGCCCTTGTTGTCACCGCTGATGAGCCGGTTAGCACCCGTCATCGACGTGCCATGCGTAGCAAACCAGTTGATCGAACCGACATCGTGACCGCCCTGCCTGAACCGCAGCACCGTCACAGCGGGATCGATCGCCAACGGGAACTGCGTCCTGTCTTCTGCAGGGTTGCGCTCGAACGCCACCCTCGACCGGTTGACACTGGCGTCGGTGAGCTCAGTGCGCCCGATCATCATGCTTCCAGGCTCGAGATCGTTGTGCGCTTTGCTGATCGCCTCGACGATCCCCGTGACAACGCTGCTAAAGGTCTGCTGCTGGAATCCGAGGATCGCAAGATTGTACAGCGCGTAATGTGATTCGCCACCAGACGCGGAGTGTGTGTGCGTGGCATTCAGCAGAACGTTCTGATCGGTGTAGAGGCCCCCGTACATCTTCGCCAGCCGTGCCAGCACACCCTGATGCACGGATTGGAAGATCGCAGCCAGATCGGCGGTGACGAACACGACGCGTCGGCCCGAAGAATCCACCACTACATACGCCCGAGCCCTGCAGCGAATATGGATCCCGGTGGTCTTCTGCTGGGTCAAGGAGTAACCCATCATGCCGTTCTCGGCCCCTGGCCCGGTCACATCCGAGATCCCGCGCCCGACCAGATACTCGCCTTGTGCCGCGACGGGCGCCGCGGAGTTGAACACGTGGGCGGCGACCGACAGGCCGGCTACACCGGTCAGTAGACGCCTCCTACTCATTGACATGAGCGCAGTCCTCTCCTGTCGGGTTAGGGGGTCTCGTTTCCGGAGGGCACTGACCACTCGCAACTGCCGATGAATACCAGCCTGCCGCTACGTGCAACGTCACTCTGCTTGCGCCGGTCGATAGCTTGCTGAACAGGGCAGATGTACTGGTGCGATCTCGGCAGACCTCCTATCAGAGCGACGTTGGCCGATACGGAAGGATCGGATTTCAAGATCTTTGTATCTATTCCACAGTGGCAGGAACTTGATATGCGGCACCGGACTCTCTTCCAGGCTGCGCGAGATGCGCAAGAATAATCTTGTCGAAGGTGAAGAAATATCCGGTGCTGCTGGCCGCCGGAGTCGGCAACGTTGATCACATCGAAACTTGCACAGGATCAAAGGTGGCGCCCTGCCACTGATCAACGTCACTGCGATAGCGGGCCTGCCGACGCCGAGATCACAGCACGACATCTGCCCTGCTCGGCAAGCCGTCGACTATCAGAGCAAGGTTGTGCCATTGACCATCAGACTGTGGCACATTCCCAATGCGGGGCGGATCTTGCATGGAACGGCTGAACTCACATGCCAATTGCATTCACGGCGACCACAGGGCTGTAGGCATGTACCGTATCGCCGGAATCGTATAGGCGGACGTGTTCTAGTTATGCCCACTATCGGAAGAGCGGAACCTTTCCTGCGGGCGGCTTACTGATCGTTTCACAATGAGGTTCTGAGTCGCCTCAAACAGATGATGCTGCAGGCGAGTTGGAGTAACGGTGTGGTGTACGAAAGCGGTTTTGGCTGGTGGGGAACGTGAGGAGAGCCGTACGGGTTGGGATGGTTGTGAAGCGATCCTTGGCCCGTACGGCTCTCTTGCATCGCATCTGCACGGCATCTCGAGGCGTCGACTCGGGGCGCTCATCGTCGAGTTGGCCGGCCCGTGGATCAGGGCTGATTCAAAGTCCTTACGGCTGCGAGAACCAGCAGGTCACAGGGATGTGACGAACCTTCACTCCGGCAATGCCGCACGCAACGAAGCTCCGATGATCAGGGAGACCTACCAAGTCGCCCGACCACCGGAGCTTCGATGTGCCGCCAGTCTGCCACCATCTGTCTGATCAAGTCGCCCACCCGTCAGCAGCGTGAGCTGTCGGACACGGCTGCCCGGCTGGGTGCCCTGGCCGATCCCCGTGGCCGGCGCGGACGCCGCCACACGCTCACCTCGGTGTTACTGACCGCCGCGTGCGCGGTCCTGGCCGGCGCCCGCTCCTACCTGGCCATCGGCGAGTGGGCCCGCCACGCACCCCAGGACACCCTCGCCCGCCCGGGGTTTCATGCACGCGGGCCTCTCCAGGTACGCCGTGCGGCCTCGCTCTCCACTCTGCGCCGGGTGCTGGTCCTGGTGTGTCCCGGCGCCCTCGCCGACTTTCTCGGACACGGCCCGGCCGGGGCGGAGACGGTCGCGGTGGACGGCAAGAGTGCCCGCGGATCGCGCACCGATACCGGGCCCGCCGCCCACCTGCTGTCCGCCGTCACCGCCGCCGGCCGGACCGTCAGCCAGGTCGAGCTGGCCACCGCCGAGTGGGTCGACTGGTACTGCCACCGACGCCTGCACGGTGAGATAGGCCACGTCCCACCCGTCGAGTACGAAACCGACTACTACCTGACAACCACGAAACCCCAGGTCACGACCACCAACCGAGATCTCTACCGAACCCGGGGCGGTTCATCGTCCGACTCAGCGAATGCTTCCCGCCCGGCACCACATCGGCTTCACTACGACCACCAAGCCACTTCCGGCAGCTCTGCCAAAGGCTGACGGCCTAGAGATCACCAACAGCATCAGTTCCGTGAAACCCGAGATGTCGATCATGAAGACTCGTGATCATGCTGGGTGACTGTTGCTGAGCTCATCACTGAGCTTCTTCGAGTTGGCCACCGATCGGGTGACAGACAAGGGCTCGTAACGGACAAGGCTCCCGGACAGTTGAGCGAGAGATCTCACGTCTCAACTCATTTGTCAGGGAGCCTTGTTGGTTACCTATCCTGCCGCACTCGACCTTCCGCATGCCCTCGTGGAGTAGGTCACGATGCTGATCATCACCCGCGAGGGTGACCGCCGGTGCAAACTGCCGGCCTCTCAGCGGGCCCTCATCACGCTCGTGTACCTACGCGAGCGACTGAAGATCCCCGCCCTCGCGGACAAGGCGTACCAGGGTGCCGGCGGAACGTTCGCCACACCCGTCAAAAGACACCGAAACCGTGAGCTCACCGTCAAAGAGAAGGCCGTCAACCGGGCACACGCCCGACTCCGCTCGCCCGTCGAACGGGCCTTCGCACGACTCAAAGCCTGGCGGATCTTCCGCAAAAGCCCGCGTCAGCCCCAACACACTCACGTCAATCGCCAAGGCCGTCCTCACCCTGGAGAAGCAACGCTGAAGAAGCTCACTGTTCTGTTCCCGCACTTCGTCAGGCTCCACGTCGACTTCGTCAGGGTGAGCGGCCGGACGGTGCGGCTGCAGGTCCGAGGCAGCGAGCTATCGGCTGCCTGCTCTAGCTGCGGGGCTTCGTCGGCCCGGGTCCACAGTCGTTACGAGCGCCGGATCTCCGACACCGGCGGTCGCACGCCGAGGCTGCCCGCTGGCCGCCGTTCGGATCGAGGTGGAGGCGGTACGGCTGGGGCTGCCGGCCGCCCGCCACCGGGCCGCCAGGTCCTGAAGTGCCTTCCAGATGTCGCGCGGCCCCTGGGTGGTGACGTTCCAGCGCTTGTGGCCCACCGGTTCCACGCGCAGCCACGAGCCGCAGGCGGGCGCGCCGATCACCAGATGCTCGGCGCTGAAGTCCCGCACCAGCCCGCCGAGGAGGTGGTACGCGGCCAGCCATAGGCTCCGGTCGGTCGGCCGGCGGTGTCAGTATGGTTCGCTGAGTCCGGGTGCCCGGCTCGGCGTTGATGTGCTGGCGGAATTCCTCGCTCAGCCAATCCGCTCCATGCCGTGGCCTGCCCGGTGCGCGAACTCCACGGCCCGCAGCTCCGCCGCGATCCGCCCGTCGCAGGTGCGCTCCACGACGGCGAGGCCCGGCCATGACGGCGACGCGCTGGTGACGTGCACGAGGAGCTGGCCGCCGGATGCGAGTTGCTC
Source organism: Streptomyces sp. NBC_00289 (assembly GCF_041435115.1). NCBI lineage: Bacteria > Bacillati > Actinomycetota > Actinomycetes > Kitasatosporales > Streptomycetaceae > Streptomyces > Streptomyces sp. NBC_00289. The sequence continues at coordinate 10,414,619 of NZ_CP108046.1, forward strand.
GATGAGCGCCGTCGGTACGCGCTCTGCACCGCACGTACGCCTGCGGCATCACCACCTCGCGCGGCAGCGCCAGCAGCGCGTCGCGCACCGGCCCAGGCCGCAGCCCGTGCGATCGCAGTCCTCGGGTTCGGCGGTGTGACGCTGTTGGCCGCCTCGGTCGGCAGCGGGCTATGTCGGGGGAGGTGCTGTTGTCGAGGTGCCCAGCGCCGAGCAGTGTCCAGGCACCGAGCCGAGCCGTCGGGCTCGGCGCTGGAGAGGTGCCTCGATGACGGCGTACGACAGGAGGGCCATGGCGGTGGACAGCACGACCGTGGCCGACAGGCGGCCGTCTTGTACGCCGAGGGAGGCCAGCAGGCGCACGATCGGGTAGTGCCACAAGTACATGCCGTAGCTGAGATTGCGGCCCGTCCAGGCGAGCGGAGCCAGGGACAAAAGCCGTGAGAGGTGTCCGTCGCGGCGCAGTTCGAGTCCCGTGACGAGCGTCGCGGACACCATCGCGACCGCCAGGAATCCGACGGTGTACCAGGCGGCGGTCCAGGCGCCCTCGTCACCGGTGACGGGTACCTTCCAGGCGACCATGCACAGCAGGCCCAGGGCCGGCGGGGCCAGTCGGCCGGCCCATCCGCGCAGGGCTTCCAGCCGGGGGCCGTCCGCGTGGAGGCGGGCCAGGACGACGGCCACCAGGGCGCCGGCGAGCAGCTGGTCGGCGCGGGTGTCGGTGCCGTTGTAGATGCGGTGGGCCGCGTCCGGGTTCCACAGCGTGTACCGCCACAGCACCGGCGCCGCGCACAGCACGGCCGTCCACACCAGGGCCGTGCGGGCCCGGAACCGCCGCAGCAGGAACAGCAGGACGAGCGGCCACAGCAGGTAGAACTGCTCCTCTACGCTGAGGGACCAGGTGTGCGCCAGCGGACCAGTCACGTCGGAGTACGCGCCGTCGTCCCCGGCCCGCACGATGTTCACGACGAAGACCGCCGCGAGTCCGGCCGCCGCCGAGGCGCCGTCGAAGGCCCACAGCGATGTGGTCAGCGACAGCACGACGCACGCCGCGCACACGGCCAGCAGGGCGGGGACGAGTCTCTGCCGGCGCCGCCGGTAGAAACGTCGCAGGTCGATGCCGCCCGTGCGGGAGTACTCGGCGATCAGCAGGCGGGTGATGACGAACCCGCTGATGGTGAAGAACACGTCCACCGCGACCGAGCCGCCGGGCAGCAGGTCCGGCCTGACGTGGTAGACGAGGACCATCGCCACCGCCACTGTCCTCAGGCCGTCGAGCCCGTCGACCCGGCCGCCGCGTGCGGCAGCGGACGGGAAGCCCCGGCCGGACGTCACGCGTCTGGGTGGTTCGCCCAGCCCAGATGAGGGACCTGAAGCATTCTTCATGCAGTCCGTTTCGAGATCAAGAGGGAAAGGCCTGTTCGAATGCTGACGGCTGGAGCCGATCTTGGCGCGAGTACATAATGCTCAATTGATCGCTATGCGCCAGAGCCGCTTATCGAATCTAGGTCACCGCAGTTGTAGGAATTCTCCACGGGGCGTTGATGCCCCTATGGATGTTCAAGCGCCGGCGTCGTCACGTTGTCGTGGGTGTGGCGTCTGGCGGTGCGTCAGGGCGTGGTCGAGTCGGCTGTCAGTTCTCGGTCAGGCCGCGGCGGGCAGGCCGGCGGCGCCGGTGATCTGGTCCCAGATCGTGAATCGAATGGTCATCTCGAGGCGGTGGCGGCCGGGCCGGAAGTGGGGTGATATGCCGCTGAACGCGGCCACGAACCGTTGGGCTTCGCCGACCTAGAAGCCCTTCATCGCGCCTTCGCGTTACCTAGTGCTGCATTCCTCTTTGGATGTACGCATATCGGCGTCGTAGTTGGCGGGTGGGCGGGGCTGGCCGGCCCCAGATCCAGGGGCGGGCTCGGGCGTTGAGTTGCCGGGTGGCTACGGCTGTGGCCTGGGTGATGTCGTCGGGGTTGGCGAAGGACCGTCCGGCCAGGGCGGTCTTGCGGAAGATCCGCCACCAGCCTTCCTGCAGGTTCAGCCAGCAGGCGCCGACCGGGATGAACGCGTGGTGGATGCGGGGGTGGTCCTCCAGCCAGGTCCGGGTGGACAGGCTGTTGTGGGAGGACAGGTTGTCGGTGACGATCCAGATCTCACCGGCCGGATTGGCGTCCTCGAGGCCGGATTGGCGTCCTCGACCAGTTGAAGGAATTGCTGGTAGAAGACGCTGTTGCGGGAGGATGCGGCCATGGTGATCTGCTGGCCGTCCCGGATGCGTAAAGCCCCGTAGACCCAGGTCTTTTCTGGCCCGCGGCCGGAGTCGAGCTCGGACTTGATCCGGTGCCCGTCGGGTGACCAGCCCGGTGCGGGCGGAAAAGTGCGGGGGATCACCGGCCCCAGTTCGTCAGCGCAGATCACCGTCGCGCCGTCGGGTGGCTGGGTGTAGAGGCCGATGATCCGCGTCCTTTTCCCGCGAAGTCCGGGTCCTTTGAACGGGTCCAGGATCGGGTACGGCGCCAGCGCACCCCCTCGGCAACCAGGATCCTGCGCACCTGGGAGCGGCCGACCTCGATACCCAGCTGCCGGGCCTGGGCGGCCAGGGAGTCCAGCGTCCACTCGGCCGGCCCGGCTTCGTCGGCCGCCCACAGTTCCCCGCCCGGCTCCCACCGCAGCCGGCCCGGCGGCACCTGTTTGACCAGAGCGATGATCCGGGATCGCTCGGCCTCGGTGATCCGCCGCTTGCGGCCCTGCCCGCCCAGATCATCCAGCCCCTCCAGCCCGGAGCGGTTGAAGCGGTGCAGCCAGCAGCGGACCGTTTTCTCGCTGCAGCCCAGCTCCACCGCGATCGCCGGCACCCGCAGCCCCGACCAGCTCAGGTCGATCATCCGGGCCCGCATCACCACATCCCGCGGCGCCTTCCGCGCCCGCGACAACCGACGGACAACTGCCCGTTCGTCCTCGTCACAGCCCGGCCGTGCCCATAACACCATGCCCAGCACCCGCCCCCGAGCACCATCAACTACCCCGCCACCAAGACATATACCCAACCAAAGCGGAATCCAGCACTAGCTAGTGGGCTGGTGCGAGTTCTCGGCCCGGTTGTTCAACCCTTTGTGGGAGCGGTGCTCCATCGACGGCATTACCTCGCAGTGGGCGGCTCCGTAGGAGCGGAGCTTGTGGGTGACGACCACCCGCGGTACCGTGCCTGTCTCCTTGACGAGTCTGCGGAAGAAACGCCTGGCCGCGGCCTTGTCGCGCCGGTTCTGGACCAGGATGTCGAGCACATCGCCGTCCTGGTCGACGGCCCACCACAGCTACTTCTGTCTCCGTTTATCCTGATGAAGACCTCGTCCAGGTGCCACTTTTCGCCGGGCCGGGGGCGCCGGCGGTGCAGGCCGTTGGCGTAGGAGGCCTGGCTGAACTTCAGGCACCACCGGCGCACCGTCTCATACGAGACGATGACGCCGCGAGTTCTCCGGTCAGGCGGAGCAGGACGGTGTCTCCGTGCCACAGGGTGTGGGTCTGGAGCAGTTGGTCCGCTCGCATGGCCGCCTCCGGAGATGTTCGGGTGGGCCAGGGCTGGCTGGCTTCCTGGTGCTCCCGCGTGTGGGGCGGGGTTCTTCCAGGATGCCTGGTGGGGTCAGGCGGCGCCGAGGTCGGCCCAGTGGTCGATGAGACCGTCGGTGTCGGTGTTGGTGTCGTTGTCGTTGTTGGTGTTGGGGGTGGTGCCGGTGTGGTGGGCGAGGGTGGTGATGATGGTGGTGCCGCGGCCGTGTTCGTCTGTGGGGCGGGTGGTGGCCCAGCTGGTGGTGGGGGAGGCGGTGTGGGGGCCGCCGTCGCTGACGTGGACTTGGACGCGGCCTGGGCCGTTGGTGGTGGTGTGCAGGTGCAGGGCGACGGGGGGCAGGGCGTGGGTGACGGCGTTGGTGACCAGTTCGGAGATGACCAGCAGGGCGTCGTAGAGCTGGTCTTCGTCCAGTCCCCAGGAGGCCAGGATGGGGCGGGCGGCACGGCGGGCGGTGGCCGGTGCGAGCGGTCCGTGTTCCAGTGGCAGGCTGAACACGCGCGCACCGGCCGCGGCGGCGTGCGGCGCGGGGCTGCCGGCTGCGGGAGATCGTGGTGGTCGTCATCAAGATCACTGCCTGTCCGGAAGGGGGCCGGAATGCTTCTTCTGGTACTTCCAGCACACTCCCGTCGAGCGCAGGCTCCCTGAGCAGTCCATACCCAAAACCAAAAATCGGTGGTTTGGTATGCCGTTGTTTCCCCTGGCCGGTTGCTGGTCGCAGGGCGCGCCGTGAGCTGCGGTGACGCGCCCTGGCTGTCATCCTTGCCAGGTCAGACAACCCCGGGCCGGGCCGGAGCGGGAATACGGGGGTGAGTTCACCGCCGGAGTGGAGGCCATCATGCTGCTCAGTCACAGCCTGGACGGCGACGTGCTGCGGGTGACCCTGCACTGCAATCTCGACATCGCCACGCGGGCCGCGGCCGTCCAGGAGATCGAGGCCTTCGTCCGTGCCTGCCGGCCCCGCTGCGTGATCCTCAGCGTTCCCGCTGGGGAGCCGGCACCCGCCACGCTCAGCGCCGCCCTCCGGGCCCACCGCATGTGCCAGAAGGTGGGTATCGCGCTGGAGGTGACCGGAGTATCCACGGCGATGCAACGCCTGTTCGCTACGAACATCGCGTAGACCCCACCACTCGGGATCGGAAACGCGCGCGGTGGCTGCGGCCGCTGTTGTCCGCGCGGGCCTCCACGAGGCCCGCCCCGGCCGTGGGTGACTGGGATGGTGCGGAAGACGTTGAATCCGGTGTGACCAAGACGATGCGGCTTCCGTCCCTTCCCGGCGCCCAGCACAGTGGCAGTGCGGTTTCCCGCCCCGAGCTGGAGCCGATCTTCACTGAACTCGCCGCCCGGTGGGCCGGCGCCGGGCGGGCCGTGCCCGGCCGGGCGGACGAGGAGTGGACGACCCTCACCCGCCGCTCCCCGTGGCCGGTACGCTGACCGCACAGCACGATGCCGATGTTGATCACCAGCTTCACGTGCCGCTGCTCGCCGTTAGCCTGCTGATATGTCAGAGCGTGTCATCCCGGGCAGTGGCGGCGGCCTGATCTCCCTGAGCGCTGCGGACGCCTTGTGGGCCAGCTTAACGGCCGATAGTGCTGTCCCGACGGCTTCTGCACCGTTCACCTGCTCTCCTGCTGATGCCCGGCTGGGGTATGTCCTGCTCGGTGGTCGTGTGGTGGCGGCGGTGAAGGCAGGTGCCGAGCAGTGGAGTGTTGTGGAGATGGAGGTGCGCCGGGCGGCTGCGGCACTGTGCGCGGTGGAGGTGGACCGCCGGGACCTGGTCCGTATCGGTCCGTTCCGTGGCCTGCCGCGGCAGGAGCGTATGGAGGGGATGCTGCTGCGGTGGCGTCAGCGTGTGGCCGGGGAACTGCAGGAGCCTGGCCCTGAGGGGGCGGCACGAGGTGAAGGCGGCCAGTCGTACCACCCGGCGGGGGTCGACTGGCGCCGGATACTCGTAGAGCAGCCCGACGGGCGGACTGCGGGGTCATGGTGGCTGCCGCGCTCTGTGGTCAGGCTGCTGGACGCCGCCGGGCATGCCGAAAGGCAGTGGCTGCAAGCCGTACGGCAGCCAGGTGAGGCCGTGACTGAACCGCCCTCCTCCCACCGGCAGGCTCAAACCGCCGACGGCCCAGAGACGACGACCACGAACGGCCCGGCCACCGCACTGCGTCTGTACAACGGGGAGCTGAAGGGCCGGTTGTACTCGGTACTCAGCAGGAAGCCTGGTATCTCCGGCAAGGTGGCTGGGTGGGCCTGTGCTGTCTGCCGCACGGCACCCGCCGCGGTCCTGGATCACTGCCATGAACACGGCTATGTCCGCGCCCCGGTCTGTCACTCCTGTAACACGCAGGAACGGCCCGACCACCTGTACAGCAACGACATCCGCGTGGCTGGCCACTACACACGCCTCTTCGACACCGACGTCGCCGACTGGCTGCCTCACTGGCACCGCTGCTGCGGCTGCCGCGCCCGCACCACCCTGCCACTGGCCCACCTCGCCGCCTGGACCGCCCACATAGCCTGCCGACCGCTGCGCCCCACCCACCGCGCACCCCGCGGCTCCAGCAGGCGCAAACCCTGCGGGGTGCTGCGCGTGTCCTGGACAGGCGACCACAACGCACCCGGATCCTGCCTGCTCACGGTTGCCGTCGACTTCTGTCCTTCCGGCGAGCACCGGGTCCTGGCGCGAGTCCCCTACCGCGAAGCCGCCGAGCAGTTCCGCATCTGGCTGGCACAGGCCGCCCCGGCCGTGGCCGCCGCGGCCGGACCCGACCGCCTGGACGACCTGCCCGCCCAGTCCCGGCCGGTCATCGCCGACACCAGGGGTGAAGGCCTGGCGCTGTTCTGAACGAACGACAAGTGACCCTGCATCAACCCCAGCCCGTACCCGCCCGGCTGGGGGTGACGGGCCGCATTGGCCTGGCGTCGTACGGTCCGGTCGGGCCCCGCTCCTGCCGCAGTTCTGCATTCTGCTTGCACGGCAGCGGCTGTGCACCATCCTCGGCATCACCCAGTCCAGCTTCTCTTCCTGGCGCGGCACCGCCCCCGGGCGGTCCGCCCGCCAGGCGGCGGACCGCCCGGCTCGCGGCCCGGATGCGCCACGTCCCCCGGGACTCGGACGGGACTTAGGGCTCAGTGTGATTTAACGTCTGCGGGTTCGGGAGTGTCGGCGGGTGGGCTGATGGTGTAGTTCCACTGGCCGTGGGTTTCGTGACGGGTCAGCGGGAGGGCCTTCATGGCCTTGTCGCTGATCTTGATGCCTGTGGGGTAGACACCGGTGTCCAGGGCCGCGGACACGGTCAGGCCGGTCTCGGTCGTCGTCGCACCGATCAGGGAAACGGCGGCCTCGTGGCTGGTCAGTGGTGTCCCGCGCCAGTTCATGGTGATTGCGGAGAACAGCCGGTGCTCTATGCGATTCCACTTCGAAGTACCCGGCGGCAGGTGCAGCACGGTGATCGACAGGCCGGTCTCGGCGGCGAGGGCAGCCAGCCCGGTCTTCCAGGCCCGTAGTCGGCTGCCGTTGGATCCGCCGCTGTCCGCGGTGATCGTCAGTGTCGTGGCCTGCGGATATGCGGCCCGGCCGACGTTGTTCCACCAGGTCCGCAGGGTGTTCACGGCGAACGCGGCGGTGTCGTGATCCATGCCGACGCTGACCCAGCCGGCGTTGGCGCCGATGTCGTAGACGCCGTAGGGGATGGCTTTGCCGGCCGGTCCGGGGAAGTCGTGGACGTTGACCTTCACCGGGTCCCCAGGCGGTCGCCATTCCTTGCCGACGTTCTTGAAGTTCCCGATCAGTTCCTTTTTCTTGCAGTCCACGGACACGACGGGCTGTCCGGCAGCGAGGGCCGCCCTGACCTGATCGTTGAGGTAGCGGAACTGGGCGTCGCGGTCGGGGTGCTGCTTGCCCTCGACGGTTTTGGCGTTGCCCTGCAAGGAGTAGCCGGCCTCGTGCAGCAGTCGGGCCACGACGTTCTCGGTGCACCGGTGTCCCCGATTGACCAGCTCGGCAACCAGGTGCGACAGCGATTTCGTGGTCCAGCGCAGCGGGTTCATCGGATCACCACGAGTCTCCGGCTCGACCAGGGCATCCAGGTCCACGGCCAGTTGCGGGTCCAGGACCTCGGCCCGTCTGCGGCCGCCTCCCGGCCCCCGGGACCGCCCGACCGCCAGCGGCTGCGGATCGTCCAGTTCCCCGCGGCCCCGTCGGATCGTGTCCTGGGACACCCCGGTCGCCTCACAGACGATCCGTGCACCGCCGCCACCCAGCTCACGAGCCTCGTTGCCGAGCCACAACCGTCGCTGCCGCTCGGTCAGGTGATCCCGGATCGCCTCGTAGCGCCGGGCCAGGGACTCCATATCGATCGGCATAGCAGGAAACGTACGCGCCGCGCGACTGATTCATAACTTGTTTCGCTACGAGCCCTTACGGTGTCCCCAGGGTTACTGCCGAACTCCGACGGCGGCCAGGCCGTGAACCACAAGCGCGTCGCCCGCGTCGCCCGCGTCGTGCGGGCCGTCGGGCTCGCCGGAGTGCGTCTGCGGCGCCGGCACCGCACCACCGTCGCGGACCCGGCCGCGGTGAAGGCCCCGGACCTGATCGGCCGCGATTTCACCGCATCCACGGTGAACGCGAAGTACGTCGGCGATATTGGGGTGCTGTGAGGTCTCGGCCGTACGGTTCGGGTGTGACCGGCAACACGTGCCAGGTGTCTCTCAGCTTGCCCACTTCTGGCCAACCTGGCACTAAAAGGAAGGGCTTACTCAAGCAAAGACTAGAGCAAGTCATGTTCGAGGTAGCTGAATACATTCCTTCGTGACTTTTTCAAGTCCCCCACGACCTGCACATATCCTCTCCTGTTCTCCCACTGGCTGCCCGCGTCCATCGTGCGTCTGGAAGGAGGCGGTCCGGGTGATGGTGGTGCCTCGGGTACGACAGACTCACTCCACTTCGACCTCGGCACTCTTAAAGGAGGAGCAAACCCTTCATGCGTAAATTCACGGGCCTCGCTGCGACGGCGCTCGCTGCGGCCGGGCTTGCGGTGGTCGTTCCGTCCGCTCACGCTGAGTCTTTCGGCCTGTATGCGCCCTCGGCGCTCGTCTTGACTACCTCCCGTGGTGAGGGGGCCCACGCCGTTGTCGAGCGGGCGGTGACTCTCAGCTGTGCGCGCGCCGCGCCCTACAGGAACCCACCCCTTGCCTGCTGTGGCATGCAAAGAGCTACGGCCGGCGACGTCGGCACTCTTCTCTCCCTTGCGGACGACCGGCCCTGCGTAAAGACCTACCGGCCCGTGACGATCCCTGGAGCTCACCTTCGCCAACGCCTGCGAGAAGGACGCAGCCATCAGCGCGAACACCGTCTTCCGCCTTCTGAAACCCGGGCGCAGCCACGCCACCCGCCGCCCACATGATCCCGGAGCCGGCTTTCCAACGTGACCTGATACCGCTCGCCGCCGCTACTTGCCCAGCCTCTCGTCCTGTTTTTTCCGTGTCTTGGGTCCGCTCATCTCCCGCAGCGCCCTCCGGTGAGCACAACCCTCAAAGTTCGAACTGCTCGTCCCAGGCATGAGCAGTTCGACAGGAGGCGAGTTGTCTGCCCTGTGGAACTGGGGAGTATCACAGCAGGCATCAGCTCGCTTCATGCTGCTCGGCCCGTACTGTGGGGGTACGGGCCGAGCACCCATCACCTCCCGGTTCTACCCCCCTGCGGCCCCGCTGAAGCGGCCTTCTGCCCTCTACGCAAGCCGTCCTTGGGGCTTGACCTGGCTAACCCCCGCTCGGACGGACCGCGTCACTGGTCCCGACACAGATCCAGACCCCGAAGCGCCGAAGCCAGTAGCTACCCGGCCTTGGGGCAAGGGCCCAGGTCTCTGGACGATGCTCTGGCCCTATTGGACGATCCGTGTCAGGCGTTCTGGGACTGGTCAGCTGTTGGTCAGAACGGGTGCGGTTCCGCGGGAGCCGGGCTCGACGGCGACTGTGCTGGAGCGGAGTCGGGTCTGGCCGTTGGGGCGGGCTGGCCCTGGGCGGGCATTCCTGGGCGGTAGGTCTTGGTGATGGTCGCGGTCGCATGCGCCAGGGATGCGGCGACTTCCTCGACGTCGATCTCAAGGACGGTGCGGCGCTGGCCTTCCTTGCCATCGTAAGTGCGTTGTTTGAGGCGGCCCTGAACGATGACACGCATCCCCTTGGCCAGCGACTGCGCGGCATTTTCGCCGGCCTGTCGCCACAGCGAGCAGCGCAGGAAAAGGGTTTGCCCGTCGACGAACTCATTGCGGTCACGGTCGAAGACGCGGGGGGTGGATGCCACGGTGAACCCGGCCACCGGGATACCGGAGTTGGTGTAGCGCAGTTCCACGTCGGCGGTCAGGTTGCCCACCACCGTCACCAGCGTCTCGCCCGCCATACCGCCACCCTCTTTGCCGTCCGCTCACCGCAATACGCCCACCGTACCGGCCCTGCACCCTGGCTGGCACGATGACCGTATGACGAGCGAGGAGCACACGCTGGAGACGGCAGCCCAGGCACTGCACGATGCGCAGGAAGCCGTCCACACGGCTCGCCGGAACCTGACCGCGGCGATCGTGGCCGCATACCAGGGTGGGGAGTCGGCAGCCCGGATCGCGATGCGCACCGGTAGGCACATCATCGAGATCCGGAATCTGCTGGCCGCCGCCCAGGCATCCCGTCGCAGGTAGACCAGTTGTCGCGGCGAGGTTCCCCCGCAGCCGACCCTCACCCCGGAGTCGCTTCGCCTTGAGGTTCCGACTTGTATTGGCCGTAGCGGAGCGCGGTCGGGTTGGCCGCTCGTAGCGTTCCGTTAGGACGCTGGGTTGGATGGCTCGTGAGGTTCCTGCCGCCTCTCGGGGCTGGCCCGCTCGGGGTGTGCCGCCGGCCCGGTGTCCGGCCACGGTCTGACTCAACAGAGGATGTCCCGGCAGGTTCCGGAAGTCGGCGTGTCGGCCGTGGACGTCCTGTCGTCCCCGAGATGCGGAGTGTGGTGACAGAGGGTCAGGTGGGACTGATGAGTGCCTCTGTGTGTCAAGCGGCCGCAGCGAGAGTCGTATGGCGGTCACGTTTAAGGGTGCGGTAGACGACGTTCGACAGGCGCCGTTTGAGGGCCCTGCGGGCCTCTGCAGGCGTCTTGCCTTCGGCGATCTTCCGCAGGTAGTAGTAGTCCTGACCTCGGCCGCCGTCGCGGATCTGGCAGACCGCGATGATGTGCAGTACGGAGTTCAACGCGCGGTTGCCTCCGGTGTTGAGGCGGTGGCGGGTGTTCTTGCCGCTGGACGCGTCCAGCGGTGCCGTACCGGTGTAGCTGGCGAAGTGGTGCTCGGTGGGAAAGCGCGTGCGTCGCCGACGTGTCCGAGGAGCTTGGCGGCGAGCACGGTGCCCACGCCGGGCAGAGCGGTCAGCGCGGTGCGGGCGGCGGCCAGGGCGTCACGCATCTGGCCTTCGTTATCGCGGACCTGCCGGTCGACGCGCCGCAGGTCGGCGAGGAGATCCCAGGCGAGGTCACGGCGGCAGCAGTCGGTGGCCGTGGCTGGACGGATGCCCTTCATGAGGGCGGCGGCCTTCTCCGCGGACAGACGGATGGGGGCACCGCCGGGCAGCAGGTCTCGCAGCACGGCATGGAGGCGGTTGATGATGCGGGTGCGTTCGTCGACCAGGTCAGCACGGCATGGAGGCGGTTGATGATGCGGGTGCGTTCGTCGACCAGGTCATCGTGCCGCTCGGTCAGCAGCCGCAGGATCGTCGACTGGTCCTCCGGCTCCACCTTGCGCAGGTCGTGCCGGAAGAGGGCGACCTGAGAGACGTGCAGGGCGTCGGCTGCATCGGTCTTGCGGTCCCCGCCGGTGGCCAGGAGCCGGGCCCGGGCGGAAAGGGTGGAGGGCACGTCCACCACATGCTCGCCGGTGGAGGCCAGCTGCTGGGCGAGGCTGCGGCCGAGTCCTTTGGCACCCTCTACGGCGAAGCGGTGCTCGGGCCACCGCTCGCACCAGCCCATCAGCTGCCGGCCGGTCCCTGCGTTGACGACGAAGCGGCGCTGGGCGAGCTGGTGTCCTGCGGCGTCGACGCGACGGCGGTGTGGGACGACTTGTGGGGATCGATACCGATGGTGATCACGTGCACCTTGCCCAGGTCGAACGGGATGGGAGGGGTGCGGTGGGCACTCTGACTTGAAGTCTCAGCGTCCATTGGTCACGCCTCTGTCGAGCCACACCGCGCGGGTGCCGGCCGGCGGCGGCAAACTCATCATGAGCCAGCCCGAGTTGGGGCGGCATGAGGTCACGCGAGCCCGTGCCGGTCGGCACCCTGGACGCTACGGCTGCAGATCGCGCGTCTGGGGTCGATTCAACAAGTCAGCGGTCCAGCGCACCGTCGGTGCGCGCCGGGGGCGTGGTAAATCCTGTGGCGCGCGCTGGGGTGCTTCCGTCTGCCTCTGACGCGGGCTGATACCGCTGCGGGACGCTGGTGGGGTTCGTTCCGGCCGAAACCGAATGCTCTGTGATGCCGGTGAGCTCGCAGGTCAGCGTGGTGCTGGGGGCCGTCCACGGGAACCGTGGAGTGTTGCTGCGAGCACGTGCGTCAGAATTCCTGATTCACCTTGGTCCCCCCGGAACGGCGTACCACTCGGCCGTTGAGGGAGGGACAGGGACGTGGATGTGCTGCACGAGCGCTGCGCCGGTGTGGACATCAGCAAGAAGGATGCCAAGGCGTGTGTCCGCACCCCGAGTACCAAGCGGCGGGGGGCCTTCGCGACCGAGACCACGACGTGGGGTTCGACGACGAACGCGGTGCTCGCCCTGCGCGATCACCTGCTCGCCGCCGAGGTCACCCTGGTCGTGATCGAGGCGACGTCGGACTACTGGAAGCTCTTCTACTACCTTCTGGCCGGGGAGTTGAACGTGATCCTGGTCAACGCGCGGCAGGTCAAGAACCTGCCCGGCCGCAAGACGGACGTCTCGGATGCGGCCTGGCTGGCCCAGCTCGGTGCGCATGGCCTGGTGCGGGCCTCGTTCGTGCCGCCCCAGCCGGTGCGCGAGCTGCGAGACCTGACCCGGGCTCGCACCCAGATGACCCGCGAGCGCGGCCAGATCGTGCAGCGGCTGGAGAAGCTGCTGGAGGACACCGGGATCAAGCTGTCCGCGGTCGCCTCCGACATCATGGGGGTCTCTGGCCGGGCCATGCTCGAAGCCCTCATCGGCGGGGAACGCGGCCCGCAGGTCCTCGCGGAGCTGGCCAAACGCAAGCTCCGCAACAAGATCCCCGAGCTGACCGAGGCGCTGACCGGACGCTTCCGCAGCCACCATGCCTTCCTGGCCCGGCTGCACCTGGACCACTACGACCAGCTCACCGACGCGATCCGGCAGCTGGACGAGCGGATCGAGGGGGCGATGGCTCCCTTTCGTCCCTCGCTCGACCTCCTCGACACCATCCCCGGGATCAACCGGGCCGTCGCCGAGGTGATCATCGCGGAGACCGGCGGGGACATGAGCCGGTTCGCCTCCGCCAGGCACCTCGCGTCCTGGGCCGGCGTCTGCCCAGGCCACCACGAGTCCGCCGGCCGAACCAAGAGCACCAAAGTCCGACCCGGCATCCCTATCTCAAAGGCGCCCTCGGACTCGCCGCACTCGGCGCGGTGAGAACCAAGGACACCTACCTGCAGGCCCGTTACAAGCGGCTCACCGCCCGCCGCGGCCCGATGCGAGCCTTGGTCGCCGTCGAGCACTCGATCATCACCGCGATCTGGCACATGCTCACCGACAACGTCACCTACCACGAGCTCGGCGGCACCTACTTCGCCCAGCGCGACCCCGAACGCGCCACCCGCCGCGCGATCAGTGCGCTCAATCAGCTCGGCTACACCGTCACCCTCAACCCGCTGGAAGGCGCGGCCTGACCGACCCGCACCCAGACACCCGGCGAGCGCCACAGCCACCGGGCACCCAGCCCTGCCTACCCCCACCCTGACCTGCTGCTATTTACGCGTCAGGAGTGCATGTGGTGCAGGGCTCTCATTGCGCTGTCGATGACCTCGTCGTCGGATGCACGGGCGAGTTGGTGAGCCTGATCGCCGCCGTTGAGGCCGAGGAGTACAGGCTTGCCGAAGGCCTTGTATCCGTTGACCCACCAGGACCATAGGTTGGGGTGCTTGGGGTCGAACCATTCGATGACGTCGACGTCTTTGTCCCAGAAGGGCTTGGGGAATTCGAGCCACAGTTTGTCGAGCAGACCGGCTCCCAGTGCTTTGATGGCCTTCTGTTTGGCATCGGGCAGGGCCGGCTCGAAGGCGATGGTTGCGGCCTTGAGTACGCCGATCGGGACGGTGATCACCGCGCGGTCGGCCTGTACGGTGTTGCCGTCCCGCAGGGTCACGCTCACCCCGTGCGGGCCGTACTGAATGCTGGCGACGACCTGCCGTATGCGCACCGGGATATCGCCGCGGACGTGCGCGAGCATCCGGTCGTAGCCCCGCGGGAGTAGAAGATCGGGGCCCCTCAGATCCCTGCCCTCGAGAGTGGCCTCCACTGAGAGCTGGCTCGGCTCCGCGGCGTACTCCAACGGATAGTTGATGTTTAGCGCGGTGCGCAGCGCGGCTGAAGGACTGTGCGGCATCACGGAGGCGACGGTGACTTCGTTCGGATCATCGACATCGTCGAGTTTCTCTTCATAGTGGGCGAGTTCACGCATCGCGTGTTCATGTTGGCCAGCGGAATTCTCATAGTCGAAGGTGTAGCTCGGGTCGCCGGTTTCTCTGAGAATTTTAGTCATGACGTTGCCCGAGGAGCCGTGGATCCAGGATGCTCCCATCTCCGCAGGCGCTCCAGCGATGTGCCGCGTCCATATGCGCCCGCCGACTCGATTTCGCCCTTCGAGAACCGTCACCTGGTAGTCCTCGTCGACAAGAGCGCGAGCGCAGCCGAGTCCGGCGAATCCGGACCCGATGATCACGATGTGCTCGCCCTCTTCGGCGGCGCTGATGACTTGTGCGGCTGCGCGTCGTCCGCTTTCCAGGGCGCCATGGGCTGTGGAAGGTGCTTCGGAAGACGTCGCTTCACCGGCGAAGTACAGACGGTCATCCACCGGCGCAGCAAGCATTGTGCGGGCCCGCGCACCCAGGCTGCTGGGCGCAAGATAGGAGTAGGAGCAATGGGCGAAGGGGTCGATGGACCAGGACGTTCGTAGGTACGCCACCGGTTCCGGAACCGCCCGGTTGCCGCGTCTTGGCGTTGTGCTCGGCTTACAGGAAGCCACCGTCCCCGTGACGGCCATGGCGAGAGCCGAGCCGAGCAGCAGCCTGCGGCGCCCGATTTCGTTCGGTGACTTCATGCGAAGGAATCCTGTTCAGGTGAGCGGTAAGGGAAGGTCGCCTGCAAGACGAGAGCATGACAGTCACGGTTAGCCGGCCTGGCTCCATCCAGTTATCGCCGACAGTGGTGGGCGCTGTTCGGAGGGGTAGAACCGGCATTTTGTGTCGCGCCCTTACCCACTGGTCTGGTGATCTTCCAGTCCTTCAGATGACCAAGCACACGAGTGCTGCTTCTGCGTCTGAAGCCAGCTGGCTTGTTCGTTGTTGTTGGGGCTGCGGGGTTGTCCCGGCCCCTGCCGGGACAACCCCGCGCCTGACACTGCGGGGGTAACCTGTTGTGTCCATCCCAGATGATCATGGGGTTCCGTCTTTTGGGTGAGTGATCGCTACTTCATCTGTAGTCATGGTCTGGTCTGCGGCTGGGGGCGTTCTTGGCGGTTGGTCAGGACGGAACCGGCACGGTCAGCCGTGTGGCGATTGGATTCAGCCGTAAAGACCCTGCATGCGTACTTGGGTCAGCTTTCCGCCTCTCGCTTGGACGGGGCTACGCTCGGCTTCGGCCCGTGCCGGTAGGGAGTGCGCGGGATGGGCCCCGGTCCCCGTGACGGGGCGCAATGTGGCCGGGGCCGCTCCTTCTCGTGGCAGCGTTACGTCTCCGCCCAGTCGAGTCTGAGGGCGCTGAGAGCAGCGAGCTTGTCTGTGTGAGCTTGGCGCGCCTTGACTTCGTGTTCGACAGGAACACCCCGAGCTTGACCTCCGACCCGTCCGGCAATGTCTCTGCGTGGGCTGTGGGGACGGTCACGGCGCCGGTGCGGGCCTTGTACTGCGCGAGGGCGGCAACGCCCTTCTCGAAGGCGCTCATGGTCGCCGTGGACGGCTTCACCGCCGTTTTCGGCTCCGGGGTGGCGTCGTGATGCCGGGTTGTTTCAGGCGCTTACGCTGCCCGTCCGTCAGGGTTGCTCAGGCAGCGGGCTTCCGCTGCTTGGCGAGCCATTTCCCGATGTCCACGCTGTAGACGGTGACGTCGGGCAGTACCTCGGTCTGACCGGTCTCAGCGTCGTCGGCCAGGAGCTCGCGCAGCGCGGCGTAGTGCTGCATTCCTCATTGGATGTACGCATATCGGCGTCGTAGTTGGCGGGTGGGCGGGGCTGGCCGGCCCCAGATCCAGGGGCGGGCTCGGGCGTTGAGTTGCCGGGTGGCTACGGCTGTGGCCTGGGTGATGTCGTCGGGGTTGGCGAAGGACCGTCCGGCCAGGGCGGTCTTGCGGAAGATCCGCCACCAGCCTTCCTGCAGGTTCAGCCAGCAGGCGCCGACCGGGATGAACGCGTGGTGGATGCGGGGGTGGTCCTCCAGCCAGGTCCGGGTGGACAGGCTGTTGTGGGAGGACAGGTTGTCGGTGACGATCCAGATCTCACCGGCCGGATTGGCGTCCTCGAGGCCGGATTGGCGTCCTCGACCAGTTGAAGGAATTGCTGGTAGAAGACGCTGTTGCGGGAGGATGCGGCCATGGTGATCTGCTGGCCGTCCCGGATGCGTAAAGCCCCGTAGACCCAGGTCTTTTCTGGCCCGCGGCCGGAGTCGAGCTCGGACTTGATCCGGTGCCCGTCGGGTGACCAGCCCGGTGCGGGCGGAAAAGTGCGGGGGATCACCGGCCCCAGTTCGTCAGCGCAGATCACCGTCGCGCCGTCGGGTGGCTGGGTGTAGAGGCCGATGATCCGCGTCCTTTTCCCGCGAAGTCCGGGTCCTTTGAACGGGTCCAGGATCGGGTACGGCGCCAGCGCACCCCCTCGGCAACCAGGATCCTGCGCACCTGGGAGCGGCCGACCTCGATACCCAGCTGCCGGGCCTGGGCGGCCAGGGAGTCCAGCGTCCACTCGGCCGGCCCGGCTTCGTCGGCCGCCCACAGTTCCCCGCCCGGCTCCCACCGCAGCCGGCCCGGCGGCACCTGTTTGACCAGAGCGATGATCCGGGATCGCTCGGCCTCGGTGATCCGCCGCTTGCGGCCCTGCCCGCCCAGATCATCCAGCCCCTCCAGCCCGGAGCGGTTGAAGCGGTGCAGCCAGCAGCGGACCGTTTTCTCGCTGCAGCCCAGCTCCACCGCGATCGCCGGCACCCGCAGCCCCGACCAGCTCAGGTCGATCATCCGGGCCCGCATCACCACATCCCGCGGCGCCTTCCGCGCCCGCGACAACCGACGGACAACTGCCCGTTCGTCCTCGTCACAGCCCGGCCGTGCCCATAACACCATGCCCAGCACCCGCCCCCGAGCACCATCAACTACCCCGCCACCAAGACATATACCCAACCAAAGCGGAATCCAGCACTAGTAGGGCTTGGTCAGGTTCGTAGTGGTGTGGGTATGCCGTGGTGGCAGGTGGGGCAGGCGCCGGTCAAGAGGGCGAGGAGTGTCTGTAGCTCGCGGACGATCTGGTAGAGGCTCAGGCCGGCGCCGCGTCTTTTGGGGCGCGGGCCAGTCGTTGCAGGGTGCAGAAGGCGTGCGCGGCGGAGACGAGGGTGACGTGGTGGTGCCATCCGTTCCAGGTGCGGCCCTCGAAGTGGGCAAGTCCCAGGGCCTGTTTCATCTCCCGGTAGTCATGCTCGATGCGCCAGCGGAGTTTGGCGAGGCGGACCAGTGTGGTCAAAGGCATGCCGGAGGGCAGGTCGGAGAGCCAGTACTGCACCGGCTCGCTCGCGTCGGCGGGCCATTCGGCCAGCAGCCAGCACACGGGCAGTTCCGGGCCGTCGGTGTGCTGGCGGACCTCGCGTCCGGCGGGCCGGATCCGCAGGGCCACGAAGCGGGAGTACATCCGCTTGCGGCCCGAGGGGCCGGCGCCGGGCCGGGAGCCCTCCCGCCACTGCACCGGCCTGGCTGCCTTCCGGCCCGCCGCGATGACCAGCTCCTTCACCGACCGCGCCGTGTCGGGATACTTCGCCACCGGCGGGCGTCCGCTGCCGGAGTACGGCTCAGCCACCGCCACCGCGTCGGCGCTCTGGGCCGACAGCGTGCTGGAGATCCCCACTACATAGTTCAGGCCGCGGGCCTGCACTCCGTGCCGGAACGCGGCGGCATCACCGTATCCGGCGTCCGCGACGGCCAGCGGCACGTCGAGTCCCCAGGAGCGGGTCTCATCGAGCATGTCCAGGGCCAGCTGCCACTTCTCCACATGCCCCACATCGTCCGGGATCCGGCAGGCGGCACGGCGGGCGACCTTGCCCGCATCGGCCTTCGGCGAGGCCGGATCCCAGCTCTGGGGCACAAACAGCCGCCAGTTGACCGCCGCCGAGGCGTGGTCGGAGGCCAAATGGAGCGAGACGCCGACCTGGCAGTTGGTGACCTTTCCCGCCGTTCCGGTGTACTGCCGCGACACACACGCCGAGGCTTGGCCGTCCTTCAAAAACCCGGTGTCGTCGAAGACCAGGGCCTCGGGTCCGATCGCCTCCTCCATCCGCCAGGCGAGCTGGGCCCGGATACGTGCCGGGTCCCAGGGACTGGTGGTGATGAAGTTGGCCAGCGCCTGACGATTGCCGTCCTGGCCGAGCCGGGCGGCCATCGGCTCGACCGACTTACGCTGTCCGTCGGTCAGCAGCCCCCGCAGATAAACCTGCCCCCACCGGCGCTGATCCTTGCGCGCGAACGGCTCGAACACCTCCGCCGCAAACGCCTCCAACTCACCACGCACCACAGCAATCTCGTCCGGAGTCACACACACTCAACGCCACACCGGGCCCAAAGGACACGCACCACCACAACCGACCTGACCAAGCCCTACTAGTGTCCTGCGCCAGTAGTTGCTCGTTAGTAGTGGTGTGACTTCTACTGCTGGTGCGTCAGTTCCTCGTCGGGGCCCGAAACTCGAGCCGTTGCTGCTGTCTGATGACGAGCGGGCAGAGTTGGAGCGGTGGACGCGCCGGGCGACATCGGCCCAGGCCCTGGCCCTGCGGGCACGGATCGTGCTGGCATGCGCGGGGCCGGAAATCCCGCCGATCGTCGCGGTCGCCCGGTATCTGCGGGTGACCGCGGACACGGTCCGCAAGTGGCGGCGACGCTTCCTCACCCAGCGACTGGACGGACTGGTCGACGAGCCCCGACCGGGCCGGCCGCCCACCATCAGCGTCGACCAGGTGGAAGCGGTGGTGGTCACCACGCTGGAACAGCTCCCGAAGAACGCCACCCACTGGTCGCGGACATCGATGGCCCAGCACAGCGGCCTGTCCAAGTCGACCGTCGGCCGGATCTGGCGGCAGTTCCAGCTCAAGCCGCATCTGGCGGACACGTTCAAGCTGTCGACGGACCCGCTGTTCGTGGAGAAGGTCTATGACGTCGTGGGGTTGTACTTCAACCCGCCCGAGGGTGCGGTGGTGCTCTCGGTGGACGAGAAGTCGCAGATCCAGGCCCTGGACCGGTCCCAGCCGGTGCTGCCGATAATGCCGGGCATGCCCGAGCGGCGCACCCACGACTACGTCCGCAACGGCCTGACCACCATCTTCGCTGCCTTCGACGTCGCCACCGGTGAGGTCATCACCGCCCTGCACCGCCGGCACCGGGCCGTGGAGTTCAAGAAGTTCCTGATCCGGATCGACAAGGCGGTGCCCGCGCACCTGCAGATCCACCTGATCGTGGACAACTACGGCACCCACAAGACCCCGGCGATCAAGGCCTGGCTGGCCAAGCACCCGCGGTTCGAGCTGCACTTCACCCCGACCGGCTCTTCCTGGATCAACCAGGTCGTGCGACACGAAGTCGCTTGAGAAGAGTGGTAATCACCAAGGAGGTTCGGCCGATGTCGAAGGTGTAGGACCCGAGCCAGTGTGCAAGGCTCGTTCCCGCCTCAGCGTGCGTTGCGAGTAATCGCGGGGTGCGAAGCCTGAGGAAATGCCCAAGGATCCTCGTTCCATCCGGGGGTTACAGGCTGGGAAATGCCGGACGGGTGAATGCGAATGAACCCTTGATGATGCCTCGTCATGATCACTCTCGCCGATGGGTTGTTTCAGCGGGAGATAGGGACTGGCCGTTGGAAAGCGGCAGGCGCCGACTGGAGATACTTGACCGGTCGGGAGTGCACCGCCGTCCCCGGGGTGCAGAGGGCGCCCTCCCCGGCAGCATCTCTCTCATGCGGAACGTGACAACCCCGATGGAGTCCAGGCAATGCAGTTCTGGCCTGGTAAGCCAACCGCGAGGAAGGCCCAACTCTCCAGCGGATGCAGGAAGACCCAACAAGCGAATGCCGGTCGCCGAAAGGCAGCAGGAAACCGGGAACCATATGCCGACACCTCCGTCGGCGGTTCCCGCATAACTGGCCGGATAGGGGCCGATGCCTCGACCTGAAAAGGTGCTGACGTGGGTCTGGTGAGCCCGTGAAGAAACGATGACCAAAGACACCTGAACCGAAGGGCAAGTTGGACGCCGTGACGACACACGTGGCTGGGGCGGCGCAAGCCGCTGCGACCGCAGCCGGCATGGCGAACGGACCGGAGGACGAGATCACCGACTGGCCGTCGATCGACTGGCGGAAGGTCGAGGACGACGTACGGCGTCTGCGGCAACGCATCTTTACGGCATCGCAGGCAGGAGACCTGGCCAAGGTCCGGAACCTGCAGAAGTTGATGCTCCGCTCCCGCGCCAACACACTCGCGAGTGTGCGGCGGGTCACGGAGGTCAACGATGGCCGCAAGACGGCGGGCATCGACGGGAAAGTCGTCCTGCTGCCCCAGGGAAAGGCCGATTTGGCCGACTGGGTCCAGCATGACGCGGCCCCGTGGAAGCCCAAGCCCGTCAAGCGGGTGTATATAGCCAAGGCGAATGGGAAACAGCGCCCACTCGGAATTCCCGTGATCGCAGACAGATGCCTACAAGCTCTGACGCTGAATGCACTGGAGCCCGAGTGGGAGGCACGGCTGGAACCGAAGGTCTACGGATTTCGCCCCGGTCGCGGCTGCCATGACGCGATCGTTGCCATCCACACGACGGCGAGCGGCAAGAATGCTAAACGCCTGTGGGTGCTCGACGCTGACTTGAAAGCGGCATTCGACCGAATCGACCACGATCACCTGCTCGCGTCATTGGGGGACTTTCCCGCGAGGGGAATGGTTGCCGGATGGCTGAAGGCCGGTGTGGTCGAGAAAGGTTGGTTCACCCCGACGGTGGAGGGAACTCCCCAGGGCGGGGTGATCAGTCCCGCGTTGTTGAACATCGCCTTGCACGGAATGGGAAAGGCCGCTGGAGTCCGCTACCAGGCTCTCGGCAGTGATGCCACGATTCTGGCGCGCGATTCTCCGGTTCTGGTCGTCTACGCCGACGACCTTCTCGCCCTGTGTCATTCTCGGGAACAGGCCGAGCAGGTCAAGGCTCGGCTGGCCGCGTGGCTCGCGCCCCGGGGGCTGGCTTTCAATGAGGACAAGACGCGCATTGTCCACCTCGATGAGGGCTGCGACTTCCTGGGGTTCAACATCCGACGCTATCGCGGAAAGTTGCTGACCAAGCCGAGCAACGCGGCCCTGCGGCGGATCCGGGAACGGCTTGCCGCCGAAGTGCTGGCCCTGCGAGGGGCCAACGCCGACGCGGTGATCGCCAAGCTCAACCCGATCATCAAGGGCTGGGTCGCTTACTACCGGATCGGGGTGTCCAAGCGGGCGTTCAACTCGCTGGACGCCTACGTGTGGAGACTGGTCTACAAGTGGGCCAAGTTCTCCCACCCGAACAAGCCGATGCGCTGGGTGACCGCCCGGTACTTCGGCATGTTCAACCCGTTCAGGCAGGACACATGGGTATTCGGGGACCGCACCAGCGGTTTCTACCTCTACAAGTTCGCCTGGACGCCGATCGTCCGGCACCGGATGGTGCCAGGGAGAGCGTCAACCGACGATCCCGCCCTGGCCGACTTCTGGGCCAAGCGGCGCCGCCGCGGCAAACTCCCGCTGGGCAAAGGCACCTTGCATCTGCTGCAGATGCAAGACGGCCGATGCCCGCTCTGCGGAGGGCTGCTGCTGCACGCCGACCACGAGCCGCAAACCCCCGACCAGTGGGAGCAGTGGCTCAAGGTCACCCGCACCGCGATCCGCAAACACGCGATCACTACCGATGCGGGCAACGGCAAGCCGGACAAACCCGCCGCCTCACGCCTGATACACACCCACTGCCAGCGTCGGCTGGCCACTGGCCCCGGCCGGTGACCAGCACTTCTGTTCGCCCGCGAGCCCAAGGGGCTTGCTTGAGCCGGTTGCTCGGAAAGCGGGCACGGCCGGTTCTGAGGGGGGACCGCTGCAGCAATGCAGCGGTCCTACCCGACGAGCGGTGGTTCGGCTACCTCGCCCACCAGATGATCCGCCGCGGCGCACACAAGAACATTCAGGCCCTCGAAGCCGACATCCGGTCCTGGGTCAATGAGCGTTTTCAGGGTGGCCACTGATCGAGTGATGCAAGGGGATGGCTGGCAGGGCAACGGACGAGGCTCCCAGGCAGTTGAGAGAGGTATCTGACATGCGATCTCGGTTGCCGGGGAGCCCCGTTGATTACGTATCCTGCCGCACTCGACCTCCCGCATGCCCTCGTGGAGACGGTCACGATGCTGATCGTCCTTCGTGAGGGTGACCGCCGGTGCAAGCTCCGTCCGTCCGCGCGTGCGGTTGTCGCGCTCGTGTACTTGCGCCAGCACACCACGCTGGCCCAGATCGCCGCTGGTTTCCGCATCAGCGTCGGGACCGCGCACGCCTATGTCCGCTCCGTGGTGGGCCTGCTGGCGCGCCGGGCTCCGGGGCTGACGCGGGCCCTGCGTGAAGTGAAGGCCCGGGCGGAATACGTGCTGGTGGACGGCACCCTCGCGGAGTGCGACCGGGTCGGTGACGGCCGCGGGGACTACTCGGGAAAGCACCGGCGTCACGGTGTGAACCTGCAGGTCGTCACCGATCCGGACGGCACCATCGTATGGATCTCGAAGGCGCTGCCCGGTCGCACCCACGACCTCACCGCCGCCCGCACCCACCGGATCATCGACACCTGCCGCAGACTCGGTATCCCGGTCCTGGCCGACCTCGGCTACCTCGGTGCCGGCGGCACCATCACCACCCCGATCCGACGTTCTCCCGGCAAAGAACTCAACCGCCGGCAGCTATCGCTGAACAGGGCTCATGCCCGCCTGCGCTACCCGGTCGAGCGCGGCATGGCCCGATTGAAGACCTGGCGGATCTTCCGCAAAGCCCGCTGCAGCCCCACCTGGCTCACCACCGCAGCCAAAGCCGTCCTCACCCTTGAGAGCTACTGCTGAAAATCCTCAATGACTGGAACCAAGACCCCAAGCCGTTCATCTGGACCAAGACAGCCGAAGAGATCCTCGACTCCCTCGCCCGCCTCTGCCGACGAATCTCTGGCGCAGGACACTAGTAGGCTGTCGCGACTAAGTGTCTTCCTGGTTGGTGGAGTTGGCCGAGCGAGCGTCACTTGTCGCTTCCGTTCGGCCGGGCAGGGGTGCCGTGTCCTCGCAGAAGAAGTATCCGGTCGCGTTGTGTGCCGAAGATCGTCGGGCTTTGGAGCGCGTGACGACGACGGGGGTCCGCAGCGCGTCGATGATCAGGCGGGCGCGGGTGCTGCTCGCGTTGGACACCTCGGCCGGCGCGGTCGCTCCGCGGGTGGTGATCGCGGACCGGGTCGGGGTCTCGTGCGATACGGTCCGCCGGGCGGGGATCACGGCCCGCATCAGTCGGGTAGCGGGGACGCATCGCTGCGTCCCCGCCCCCTCAGAACCGTGCAAGCAGCTGTTCACCGCACACGGCTCAAGCAAGCCTCAGGGGCTCGCGGTCAGGAGAAGGTGCAGACTTCGTCAGTCCGGCGGCTCCATCCGTCTCGGCGACGCCTGAATCCTGGTTCTGGATCACTTTCAGTGCTAGGGCCACGGAGGGTCACCGAAACCGCGATCATGAACGGCATCGCGCGGTGAGGAGGACCCGTTTGCGGAGCAGGTCGAAGTTGGCTCGGCCGAACATCTGCCGCTTCAACATCTTGATCTTGTTGTTCTGACCCTCGACCGCGCCGGAGCTGTAGCGAAGGCTGAGGCCGGCGACGACGGCATCGAGATCCTGGCCGAGACCGGTGACGAAGGTATGAAGGGCTGGCAGGTCCTCGGCCCGGACGCTCGTGATCCACTTGTTCAGGTCCCGGCCCTGACGGTTGTTCATGAGCTCGGCAAACGTGCGGACGTGGTGGGCGGTGCGGTCGAGCGCGGGGCAGCGAGCCAGGATCGCTTTGAGCTGCTGGGTCTGGTCCTCGGTGAGGCGGTCGGGATGGCGGGTGAGCCAGCTGGTCACATTCCGCACGGACGGCGTCTTGTGGGGCGGGTCGTGCGGAAAGTTCTCGCGGAGTTTGGCCACGTAGACCTTCACCACGTTCTCGCCGCCGGGGTAGCCACGTTCGCGTACTTCCTCGAACAGGCGGCGGGCGACGGTGCAGCCCTCCGCCCACCGCTGGTGCAGGTAAGGCTTGTAGGGGTCGAGAATGCTGGCTCGGCCGGTCCACCGGCCAACCAGGAGTTCGTCCGCGCTTGCCGCGTTGGCGAAGCGGCGGACGGTATTGCGGGCCAGCCCCTGTTGGCGGGCGATCGCGCGCAGTCCGATGCCCTGCTCGAGGAGAGCGTGGATAGCCGCGTGCTGTTCCCGGATGCGGTCGGAGAGTCGGCCGGTTGTCCGCGGCCCTCTGGGAGAGGGCGGATCGAGGTTCGTGTTCTCCGTGTCCGCGACGGCCTGGGCCGTGGCGGCGTCGTGCGGCTCACGTAGCAGAGCGCGGTGTTGAACGACTGTCTTCTCGACGGCCTCAGTAAGGTTCGACCAGATGTGCCATCGGTCCGCGACGTGGATGGCGTTCGGGGCGCCGAGCCGTCCGGCCTCGGCATAGGCGGTGGAGCGGTCCCGACAGATCACCTCGATGCCGGGATGGTCGGCGAGCCACTTGGCGACCGTCGACGTCGTCCGGTCCGGCAGCAGGTCGATGGGCTGACGGGTTTCGATGTCGATCAGGATCGTGCCGTACTTGTGGCCCTTGCGCAGCGCGAAGTCGTCCACCCCGAGCACCCGCGGTGTCGAGGTCTCGGGCTCCGGCAGGCGACGGATCAACCGCAGCAGTGTCGACCTGCTCACCCCGGCGGCCAGAGTCTGGGAGAGGCGGGCACCGGCACGGCCGGCCAGCATCACCGCCACACGCTCCAGCACTGTCTGCAGCCCGGCGCTGCGTCGGCCGTGCCGGACGGTCAGTCCGTCGACCTGCTCGGCGAACGTCGCCTGTCTGCACAAACGTTGGCCGCAGCGGAACCGCCGCACCTGTAACTCGATCAGCACCGGACGCCCTCTGACCGAGCTGTCGGCGAGCCGCCGTACGTACCGGCTGTGCACCCGAGACGACAGCGTCCCGCACGCTGGACATACGACCCGCTCCGCAACCGCCCGGGCCCGCACGGCCACCAACTCGCCGTCAGGCACAACGTTTTCGATCACGACACCTTGGACCTGGTGGAACCACAGGTTCTGGAGGAGAACATCACCCACGACCGTTCATGATCGCGGTTTCGGTGACCCTCCGTGGCCCCAGCACTGAAAGTGATCCAGAACCCGGCATGATCAGCGCAGAGCACCGAAAGAAGGGACCGGCAGCGCTAGGGGCCCGTGGCCCCGGCGAGCTGGGACCGTTTGGATGGTGGGGTACCGGAGACGAGGAAGCGCATCAAGGAGGCGATGACATCCACCCGTCTGATATGGGGCCTGCGGTCGGGGCCCCGGCCCCGGCATCCTCCCCGTCCGGCGCTCTGGCCGAGGCCGCAGACATGGCACGACCGCCCTGTGGCTGAAGCACAGGGTGGACCGCGGCACACGGGAATATCGGCCGGGGAAGCCGCCTGGCGGGTCAGCCGAACAGGTCCCGCACCCGGATCGTGTGGATCCTTCGCCAGGTCAACCGGCGCGGAGGCAGCCAGTCACCCGAGGCTGCCGGCAGTCCGTCTGTGGGCGGCGGCGTCCAGCTCGCCCGCGCCGCAGCCCAGAAATCCCGCCACGCGTCCGACTCGGTTGGCCCGCGCCCGACCACATCCGACCCGGGGCACGAGATCACATATCCGTCCGTGTCAGCTCCACCGACATCAGCCGCCGCGGCATGCCGCACCGCCCTGTCAGTCCCCGCGCGGGGAGACCCGGTGGGCCTCACCGGTCTCGACACAGCAGCCCGGGCCGGGGAAGATCTCCGTCTGGCGGCCGTCTTCGTACTGCACCCGGTACGGCGGCTGCCCGTCTGAGCCCAGCACGACGGTCACCACCGCCCGCTGCTCGGCCATCCCGACCCTGCGGGCCGGCGAACCGCAGCACATCACCCACTTGAGCCCATGACAGGCCCCCTTGTCTGTTGCCCGGCCGGGGCCGGAAAAACCAGTCCAGCATGGGCAGTGTCCCGCCCCCGCGACCGTGTCGCACCCCAGGCGCGCGAAGTCGCCGAGCCCGACCAGAGCGCGGAGCGCGGAGCGCCGCACAGTTCGGCAACAGGCCTGGTCCAGGGGGCGTGGACCGGCACCCGTCGACCCGGTTATGCCAGCCCGGGGCTGTGGCCCGGCACGGTCAGACACGAAGACGGCCCCGGGGTCTTTGCCATGACGTCCCGGGGCCGCCGCGTCACCCGGCCGGTGCGCCAGGTAATAGCGCGGCCCGACCCGCCACCGGGCAGAGACAGATCGAGACCGCCAACACGTTGCACGCGTCGTGTCGCCTGCTCAACGCGCCCGGCCTCGTCAAGGACACGCGGGGTGTCAACACGACTCGTGCGGTCACGTCACCCACGTCCGACACGACCGCACCAGCCCCAACGAGGCAACCCACGGCATCCGCCCATAGGGGTCCCACGCGCTGAGCACCGCGAACCAGTCAGTACAAAACACCGCAAAACGGGTAGTTGGTTTTCAGGGCCTACGGCGAGGACGAGGAAGTCGGGCCTGTTCACGATGGTCGAGGAGCATCTGGCCATGCGTTCGCCACGACGGTCCCGTGAGTGGAGGTGAGCGTCATCGGCGTCGACCTCACCGCGAGTGGGATCGTGGCGGCCTGCGCCCGCGGTAGACAGCGGCAGGCCATCGGACTTCTGGATCTGCCCCTGCCCACTCCCGCACCGAGCGGCGCGCAATGGATCGAGGCCTACCGCCGCTGGGCGGACTGCTGACGCCCTGCCAGGTCGTGCCCGGGCACGGTACCAGGCGCCGCCGGGGTCCGCGGTCGGCGGCGAAGGGGTTCGGGCTGGTCGGGCACAATGGCGCGGTGCGCGAAGACGATGACACAGAGCTGCTGGAACGGGTACGGGCGTTGCGGGCAGCCGGCAGCGGTCCCAAGCAGGTGGCGAGGGCGTTGGGGCTTCGCCCCGGGCAGACGGGGGTGCTGGTGCGGCGGGCCGCCGCAGCCGACCAGGCGGTTAAAGCGGGAGACCGGCCGGTGGTGGGCTGCTGGGTGAGCCCGGGCTGGAGCAGCGGGCTGGACCTGTCGGCCTGCCCTGGGTGGGCGGCGCAGGATCCCTCAGCGAGTGAGGAGGCAACCGGGGCGGGGTTCGCGCAGGTGCTGGTGGCACGCCGGGAGCGGGCAAGCCGGGTGAGGGTGACCGGTGTGCTGGTGGACGTGTACTGCCTGGGCGTCAAGAACGTGATCGAGCCCCGCACCATGACTACAGCGCGTTCGAGGAACCCTCCCTGCCGATCGGCATCGAGCAGGCCCAGGCCATCGTCTACGGGGCCGTCGCCTACGCCCACGAGCTCGGGTTCGAGCCGGCCCCCGGCTTCACACAAGCCGCCGATGTGCTGGGGGAACCAGCCGGCGCGCTACCGCAGATCGGCTTCGGGAACCAGGGGATGCCTTTCTATCTCGTGACTGGATAGCTGGTCACTGGTAGGCGAGTTGCTCTCGACGCCCGGTTTCGTGATCATTGGGTCTCATGTCCTCAGTCGCGCTGCTCCCCAGCTATGAGGAAGTCGTGGCGCTGGTAGTTGAGTTGCGGAGCGAGCTGACCACGGTACGCGCCGAGTTGGCGGCAGCGCGGGATCGCGGATCTGGAGGCCCGGCTGGGCCAGAACTCCTCGAACTCCTCGAAGCCGCCGTCCTCGGACGGCCTGGCCAAGCCCGCCCCGAGGTCGCTGCGCGGGAAGTCCGGGCGTGGCCCGGGCCGTCCGAAGGGGCAGCCGGGCACCACGCTGCGGCAGACCGAGACCCCGGATGAGACCGTGACTCACCGGCCCGGGCCCTGCACCGGCTGCGGGGCCGGCCTCGACGACGCGCCCGTGGTCTCGGTGGAGCGCCGCCAGGTCTTCGACCTGCCCGAGGAGATACGGCCGCGGGTCACCGAGCACCGGCTGCTCTCGGTCGGTGCGCCTGCGGGACGAAGGCCCGGGCCCTCGCTCCGGACGGGGCCGCCCCGGTGCAGTACGGGCCCCGGCTGGCCGCCGTCGGGGTGTATCTGATGCATGGGCAGTTCCTGTCCAAGGACCGTACTGCCCGCGCGCTGGCTGACCTGTTCGGTGCTCCGGTCGCGGTGGCCACCGTGGCGGGCTGGGTGCGCCGCTGCGCGAAGACCCTGGACACGTTCGGCCGCCTGGTCGCCGGGCGGGTGGGCCGCGCCGTTGGCGTTCTTCGACGAGACCAGGTTCCGCACCGCCGGCCGACTGCACTGGCTGCACTCCGCCTCCACCGGGATGTTCGTGCACCTGAGCGTGCACCGGCGGCGCGGCACCCAGGCGATCGACGCCGCGGGGATCCTGCCCGCGTTTCGCGGGGTGGCCATGCACGACGCCTGGGCCCCGTACGACACCTACACCGAGGCCACCCACGCGCTGTGCTCCGCGCATGCCCTGCGCGAGCTGGTCGCGGTCACCGAATGCGGGTCCGGACAGGCCCGCTGCGCGGCCTACCGGTCCATCGACGCGCTGCTGGCGCTGAAGAGGGCAGCCGACGCTGCCCACGCCGCCTGCGCTGAGCGGATCGCGGACCGGCTCAAGGCCGGGGAGCTGAAGGCGCTGCGGACGGCGGTCCGCGACGGGGTCAAGGCCACGGTCGCACGCTCCTCGAAGACCGAGTGCAAGCACAACGCGCTCTTCAAGCGACTGCACAGCCGCTGGGACGACTACCTGCGCTGGGTCCACGACCTGGACCTGCCCTTCGACAACAACCCGGCCGAGCAGACGATCAGGATGGCGAAACTGCGGATCAAGGTGTCCGGGAGCCTGCGGACCCTGCGCGGGGCTCAGGACTTCGCGGCGATCCGGACCTACCTGGCCACCGCCGACCGTCACGGCCAGAACATGCTCGACGTCCTCAGCCAGGCCATGCGAGGCAGACCCTGGACGCCCGCCACCACCTGATCTCCACCGGTCCCGCCGACCGAAGATCAGGCATGCCCCGAGCAGGGGCAGCTATACAGTCTGAGGGGCCCCGAAGTTTCCGGACAGGGACCCAATAGGGTTGTCCTGAACAGGAAACGAGGAAGAAGTGCCGCCACCCAGTAAGTACTCGCCGGAGTTCCGTGAGGAAGCAGTCCAGATCGCGTTGAGGTCAAGCAAGACGATCTCCGAAGTTGCCCGGGAGCTTGAGCTGAACTCGGAGACGCTACGCGGCTGGGTGAAGAAGCACCAGAAGCAGCAGGAACCGGCTCCCGATGCAGAATTGACGGTGAACGAGCGGGTACGCCTGAAGGAACTCGAACGGCGGAACCGTGAGCTGGAGATGGAAAACTCCTTCCTGAAAAAATGCGCGGCGTACTTCGCGAAGGATCCCCGGTAGCAAGCAAGTACGAGTTCATCGATGAGATGCGGCTCGACACTGCGGAGTGCGCATACAGCGTCGAGTTCATGTGCGGCAGACTCGGCGTCTCCAGATCCGGCTACTACGACTGGCGATCCCGCCCGGAATCCGCGACGGCACAGCGGCGCGAGGAACTGAAACTGCTCATCAAGAAAGCCTTCGACATTTCCGACAGCACCTACGGCCACCGTCGCATCCAAGCCCAGCTGCACCGCTGGGGCATCAGCGTCGGCCTGGAACTGGTCCGCCGCCTGATGCGCGAGCTGGGACTTGAGTCCTGCCAGCCACAGCCGAAGAGGTTCAACCTCACCAAGGCCGCGGCCGGCCAAGTGCCGGACCTCGTCGGCCGCAACTTCACCGCGGACGCACCCGGCGAAAAGCTCGTCGGTGACATTACTTATATCGGGACCGGGGAAGGCTGGCTGTACCTCGCGACGGTAATCGACTGCTGCACGAAGGAAGTCATCGGTTACGCGATGGACGACCACTACCAAACCCCACTGATATCCAAGGCGATCCGTAACGCGGCACGGAACAGGAACCTCTCGGCCGACGCGATATTTCACTCGGATCGCGGAAGTAACTACATGTCAGCCGAGTTCGGGAGGACGCTAAACCGGTTCGGGCTCCGCAGATCTGCCGGCCGCACCGGGATCTGTTTCGACAACGCCATGGCCGAATCATTCTTCGGCGCCCTGAAGAACGAGCGCGTATCAAGGGTGACTTACCTGACCCGCGAGGTCGCCCGGCAGGACATCACTCGCTACATCGAATTCTGGTACAATCGCAAACGCCTCCACTCGGCGGTGGGGTACCGCCCTCCACGCGAAGTCCATGCCGAGTACGAGAAGTTGCGAATCGCCGCGTGAAATAAACGGTCAGAAGCCTGTCCGGAAAACGCGAGGCCCCTCAGTCACTCTATCTCAACGGTCCCCGCGACGACGCTCGCACGGTGCTGGCCACCTTGGAGCGCACCCGCGGCGCGGGCAACTACCACTACCTTCTCGCCTCGGGGCCGATGTGACCCACCCGCACGACACCGAGACCCCGCAGATCCGCCTCACCGAACACCGAGCCCAGGCCGATCTGCGGACCCTGCTGCAACTGTGCGCCGCGGGCCGGGTGAAATGCAGCGCCAAGACAGTTCGCCCGTCTGCCGCGACCATCGCCCAGGTGGCCCAGGTACTGGACGCAGGCGACTTCTACGCCGATGAGCCGATAGCCGCCTTCGCCTGGCCCCTGCTCCTGCAGGCCGGCGGCCTGGCCCAGCTGGCCGCAGGCAAGCTCGCGCTGACCGTGCGCGGCCGGCAGGCCCTTACCCAGCCCGCGCACCAGGTGCTGGCCCACCTGTGGCAACGCTGGCTTTCCAGCACGATCCTGGACGAGTTCTCCCGCGTCGAAGCGGTCAAAGGGCAGCGCGCCGCGAACGTGCTCAGCGCACTCAAGCCACGGCGCGGCCACGTCGGCGCCGCGCTGGCTGCCCTGGCCGCCGGCGAGTGGACCACCGTCGACCAGCTCTTCACCACCATGCGCACAGCGGGGCACAACCCCTCGGTCGCACGTTCCGAACGGGCTCTGTGGAAGCTCTACCTGGAAGACCCCGAGTACGGCAGCCTCGGCTACGACGGCCACCACCCCTGGGCGCTGCTCCAGGGCCGCTACACCATGGCCGTGCTGTTCGAGTACGCCGCACCCCTGGGGCTGATCGACGTCGAGTACGTGGACCCTGCCGGGGCGCGCGACGACTACCGGCACAACTGGGGCGGCGACTGGCTGGAGCGGCTCAGCCGCTACGACGGCCTGCGCGCGATCCGCCTGACCCCTCTCGGCGCCTACGCCACCGGCCAGACCCCCACCTACCTCCCCGGGCCGGCCCCCGAACCGGCCACCGCCGGGGGCGCCACAGGGCTGAAGGTCCTCGCCAACCACGACCTGGTCGCCCTCGACGGCCTCCCCCCGGCCCAGGCCCTGCTCCTAAACGCCTTCGCCACCCGCACCGGCGACCGGACCTGGGCCCTGAGCCCCGCCTCGCTGCTGGCCGCCGTGCACGCCGGACGCAACCTCGCCGAACTACGCACCTACCTCGACCACGCCGCCACCGCCCTACCGGACACAGTCGCCACGCTCCTGGCCGACGCCGAGCGGCGCGTCAGCGCAGCCCGCGATCTCGGACCCGTCCACCTCATCGAGTGCGCGGACACAGCCACCTGCGCACTGCTGGCCAGCGACCGGCGCATCCGCGCGCTCGCCACCCGCCTTTCCGTCCCCGCCGACAAACTCGACCGCTTCCGCAAAGCCGCCCTCACCCTCGGACACCCCGTCACCTGAAAGCCACTCACCCCGCCAACTCCCCTCCCTCCCGCAGGCGATCAAGCCACCGTACGAGGACCCGGCCACGTCGTCCCGCGTCTACGCGGTCAACCGATCCGGGTTCCGCCGGCTCCTCGACGAGGCGGCGGTCGGCGACACCATCCGCATCGCGGACGCCGCCTGGCTGTTCCGCTCGACCAAGGACGTCATCCAGATCCGGGAGGTCCTTGGGCGGCGCGGCCTGCACCTGCGCATTGCGACCGGCGCATGGTCCGGCTTCGATCTCGCGGTGAGGACCCGCAGACCAAGCTGTTCGTCACGATGCTCGCCGGGGTCCTGGAGTTCCAGCGCGACATGATCTCGGAGAACACGAAGGAAGGCGTCGCCGCCGCCGAGGCTGCGGACAGGACCCTGGGGCGCCCGGCCGCGCTCGACGGAGATCAGGCCGCCGAGGCCGCGAACGCGTACCGCGCCGGCGCCGCGGTGAAAGCGCTCGCCCGGCAGCACGGCGTCGCACCCAAGACCATCCGTAGAGTGCTCGACGCGGCCGGCGCCCGCGACGTTGGCGACGTCCTGGAAGAACTCGACGGCGTGGCCTGCCAGGTCGAGGACCAGGAACAGGCGCCCGAGCGGCCGCACACCATCGACGTGCCGGCTTGCTCGCCGAACACCTTCAGGGCGTGCGGGACACCGCCGTCCACGAGGCGCTGCGCAGCAGCCGGATCATTCGCCGCGGGCAGGGCTACTCGGTGCGCGTTACCGCTCCGCTTGCGCTCCATGAGTCCGCGCTGAAGTAGTGCGCCACCCTCGTCAGCGACGATTCCACCCCGGCCGGACGCAAGGCGTACCGTGCGTATGCCGACCGGATCGCTGCGGCGACGAGGACAGAGTGACGGTCGGTCGTCACGGGACTGCGTCGCCTCACGCGCCCCGACCGCCAGCCGGAGGGGCTGAGCTGAAACCCTTCCAGACGTCCTTGAGCTGCGGCTCGTTCGTGTTGGCCAGCGCCGTGGAACTCGCTGGAGCGGCCGTGTTGGCAAACGACGGCTCTACCGACCCTGTGTGGGGGCTGTATGCAGTGTGCGCAGGCGCCAGAGAGAGACGGAAAAAATCTTCGGGTTTGTGTCATCCAGGTCTGGGGTGGATGGGGTTTAGGAGGGTGGAGAGGCGCCCTCCACCTTGTTCATTGAGATCTGCAAGGAGATTTTATTCATGACACGGATGAAGAAGTACGTGGCGGCCGCGGCGATCGCGGCCGCGCTGGTGGGGGTCCCGACGATGGCGCACGCGTTCGCGCCGGCCAAGGCCTCGGTGGCGACTGCGCAGGTGGCCGCTGTCGCCAAGGCCAAGGCCTCCAAGTCCGCTTCGGCGGTGCGGGTGGTGGCGCCGGGTGAGCGGGTGCAGGCCGCCCCGGGGGTGAAGCTGTGGCTGACCAAGGACGGCAAGCACTGGTCCACCCCGGATATGCCGGAGGGCCAGTTCCGTAGCGCGGTCGACGGCAACATGGGTGGCCAGGGTGCCAGCATGCAGCAGGAACCCGTGGGCAAGAACTACTTCCTGTCCGGGCTCTACATGGGCAAGGGCGACGCGGCCCGGGTCAAGGTCGTCACCCAGGACGGCACCATCGCCGGCACCGTGGTGAAGCTCGCCGGCAAGCCCGGCTGGGGCGCCTGGTACGCCACCAGCAAGCTCCCTAAGCTTCCGCATCTGAGCGTGTCAGACAAGAAGCAGGTACACAGCTTCGTCCGCAGCGTCACCGTCTACGACACCGCGGGTCACATCGTCGCCCAGACCATCCTTCCCAAGTACATGTGACCCCACTAGGTGGGGGCCCGGCACAGACCAGGCCCCCACCTTCTTCGACCTTCTTCGCTCCGCGTATGCCCCACTTGTAAGGAACTGCTGGTTGTGACGCACGAGAGCCGTGGCGAGTTCGCCGAGTTCGCCGCTGTGTCCTGGCCACGGCTGGTGCGGACCGCGCACATGCTCACCGGCGACTTTCACGAGGCCGAGGACCTGGTGCAGACCACCCTGGTCAAAGTCCATACCCGGTGGGGACGCATCCCGCGCGATGAGGTCGATGTGTACGTGCGCCGCGCGCTGGTCAACAACAACCTCAGCCGGATCCGCAAGAAACGCGTCGCTCACCTGCTGATGCCGTTCCTTCCCGAGACGATGCACCGCTCGCACGGCGGACACGCCGAGGACGTCGAACACCGCACCGCAGTCGCCCAGGCGCTTTCGTCCCTGCCGGCCCGCCAGCGGACCGTGATGGTACTGCGCTACTGGGAGGACCTGAGCGAGCAGGACATCGCCCAGGTCCTGAACTG
Source organism: Streptomyces sp. NBC_00289 (assembly GCF_041435115.1). Lineage (NCBI taxonomy): Bacteria > Bacillati > Actinomycetota > Actinomycetes > Kitasatosporales > Streptomycetaceae > Streptomyces > Streptomyces sp. NBC_00289. Next base: position 10,448,916 of record NZ_CP108046.1, read on the forward strand.
TTCACTCGGCACGGTCAAGACCCACGCCCGCCGGGGACTGCAGGCACTGCGCGCCCACCCCCTCTTCGCCCCCGCCACTTCTTCTGGAGCAAGCCGATGACTTCCCGGCCCGACACCGAGCGGCTGCGTGAGGTGTTCGCCGACGCCGCCTACGACATCACACCGTCTCCCGTCCCGCTGGCCGCCATCGAGAAGGCCAGCCACGCACGACGCCGCCGTCGGGCCGCAGGACTGGCGGTCGGCTGCGGCCTGCTGCTGGCGCCCCTGGCGATCACCGCCCCTCACATCGCCGCGCCGGTACAGACCCACACCGCAGCGCGTCCGGCAACCACGATCCCGTCGGCTTCGGCGGTGCGGGTGGTGGCGCCGGGTGAGCGGGTGCAGGCCGCCCCGGGGGTGAAGCTGTGGCTGACCAAGGACGGCAAGCACTGGTCCACCCCGGATATGCCGGAGGGCCAGTTCCGTAGCGCGGTCGACGGCAACATGGGTGGCCAGGGTGCCAGCATGCAGCAGGAACCCGTGGGCAAGAACTACTTCCTGTCCGGGCTCTACATGGGCAAGGGCGACGCGGCCCGGGTCAAGGTCGTCACCCAGGACGGCACCATCGCCGGCACCGTGGTGAAGCTCGCCGGCAAGCCCGGCTGGGGCGCCTGGTACGCCACCAGCAAGCTCCCTAAGCTTCCGCATCTGAGCGTGTCAGACAAGAAGCAGGTACACAGCTTCGTCCGCAGCGTCACCGTCTACGACACCGCGGGTCACATCGTCGCCCAGACCATCCTTCCCAAGTACATGTGACGTTCCCCTGTTCTTGAACGGCGGGTTTCTACGCGGGGCGGCTCAGAGGTCTTGCTGCAGCAGGGCGCGGGTTTCGAGTGGGATGAGGTACCCGAAGTCGGGGTGCTTGCGGAGCCTGGTGCGGTTGTACTCGACCTCGATGAAGTGGAAGACGTCGGCGCAGGCCGCTGCCCGGCTCTCCCAGACGGTGGTGCCGACCGCCCAGGGCCCGCTGTCCCAGCCGCGCTGAAGTGCCCCATTTCCCTGTCGGCAGCGCACCGTCATGTGACCGCGTGCCGCTATGAAACAGCTGGCGTCATTCCGTGCGCGGGCGGGCGGTGGTGGCCTACTGCTCACCCGCCAACCGGCCACATATGCGGGTCTTCGAAGTTAAGCGGGTGCACGCGTACATGACAGCTGTCCGACGGGCGGCTGAAGCGGTGCGCCATCCGCGCAACGACTGGCCTGAGCGGCGTCCGGTCGACGACTCATCGTGTTGGCATGACCATGTCGCACCGCTTGACTTCGAAGACCCACATACGCACCGGAAAGCCCATTCCTCCATGCCGTATCGCCAACCAGCTCCGCTCGCTGCTGCGGGATCAGCGGGGAGTAGAAGTACCTGTGGCGGGCCGTCAACGCCGACGCGCTCAACTCGCATCACGACGCTGCCGACCGAGCAGGTCGCCGAACTGCGTAAGACTCACCGCTGGCGTTGTCCGTCTGGCGAAAGATGACAACGCCCCCGGAAGGAGCTCAGTCGGTAAGGTCGAGAACGACACGCAGGGCCGATGACACCCGTTCCATTGTGACGGAGTCGACAGTTCCTATCAGTGCGCCGGAACGGATGCGCTTGTCGGTCAATGCCACGAGATCGACGGCAACCGCCGCGCCCTCGACCGGCTCGACCAGTGGAACGGTGATCACGGTGTCGGGCGCACCTCCGGTCTCGTCGATCATCATGCAGACAACCGTGGCCGGCAGAGCTCTGATCGCCGCGTCCGACTCGACGACCAGCACTGCTCTGGTTTTGGTGGCCAGCAAGACTCGCCACACCTGGCCGCGTGCGACGTTCAAGCGACTTCCTCACCAAAGACGTCAGCGAGTTCTTCGATGGCGGCCGTGGCGTCCCCGCGCCACTGGGCCACGGCTTGCGAGGCCTCACTGAGCGCCTGGGCACGCAGAGCTCGTTCGACGTAGGCAGAGAAGTTTCCACTGGACGCGCCTTTAGCCCAGGCAAGAAGATCAGCTGGGATTGATACGGTAACCCGCTCCTTCATCGTCATACCTGCCATCATACGCTCAGTGTGAGCAATGTTATGGACCTAAGGGCTCAGTGTGATTTAACGTCTGCGGGTTCGGGAGTGTCGGCGGGTGGGCTGATGGTGTAGTTCCACTGGCCGTGGGTTTCGTGACGGGTCAGCGGGAGGGCCTTCATGGCCTTGTCGCTGATCTTGATGCCTGTGGGGTAGACACCGGTGTCCAGGGCCGCGGACACGGTCAGGCCGGTCTCGGTCGTCGTCGCACCGATCAGGGAAACGGCGGCCTCGTGGCTGGTCAGTGGTGTCCCGCGCCAGTTCATGGTGATTGCGGAGAACAGCCGGTGCTCTATGCGATTCCACTTCGAAGTACCCGGCGGCAGGTGCAGCACGGTGATCGACAGGCCGGTCTCGGCGGCGAGGGCAGCCAGCCCGGTCTTCCAGGCCCGTAGTCGGCTGCCGTTGGATCCGCCGCTGTCCGCGGTGATCGTCAGTGTCGTGGCCTGCGGATATGCGGCCCGGCCGACGTTGTTCCACCAGGTCCGCAGGGTGTTCACGGCGAACGCGGCGGTGTCGTGATCCATGCCGACGCTGACCCAGCCGGCGTTGGCGCCGATGTCGTAGACGCCGTAGGGGATGGCTTTGCCGGCCGGTCCGGGGAAGTCGTGGACGTTGACCTTCACCGGGTCCCCAGGCGGTCGCCATTCCTTGCCGACGTTCTTGAAGTTCCCGATCAGTTCCTTTTTCTTGCAGTCCACGGACACGACGGGCTGTCCGGCAGCGAGGGCCGCCCTGACCTGATCGTTGAGGTAGCGGAACTGGGCGTCGCGGTCGGGGTGCTGCTTGCCCTCGACGGTTTTGGCGTTGCCCTGCAAGGAGTAGCCGGCCTCGTGCAGCAGTCGGGCCACGACGTTCTCGGTGCACCGGTGTCCCCGATTGACCAGCTCGGCAACCAGGTGCGACAGCGATTTCGTGGTCCAGCGCAGCGGGTTCATCGGATCACCACGAGTCTCCGGCTCGACCAGGGCATCCAGGTCCACGGCCAGTTGCGGGTCCAGGACCTCGGCCCGTCTGCGGCCGCCTCCCGGCCCCCGGGACCGCCCGACCGCCAGCGGCTGCGGATCGTCCAGTTCCCCGCGGCCCCGTCGGATCGTGTCCTGGGACACCCCGGTCGCCTCACAGACGATCCGTGCACCGCCGCCACCCAGCTCACGAGCCTCGTTGCCGAGCCACAACCGTCGCTGCCGCTCGGTCAGGTGATCCCGGATCGCCTCGTAGCGCCGGGCCAGGGACTCCATATCGATCGGCATAGCAGGAAACGTACGCGCCGCGCGACTGATTCATAACTTGTTTCGCTACGAGCCCTAAGAGGTCGCACAGATAGCGTGTACTCATGGACGGCGGTGGGGGCGTTCGTCCCAGCGGTGGGTTGTCCATGCCTGGCGGATCAGGCTGCGGACGGTGATGATCGTGTCGGCGAGATCGAAGAAGGCGTCGATGACGGTGGCCCGGCGCTCGTAGCAGCGGGCGAGGCGGTGGAAGGCGTTCTGCCAGGCATGGGTACGCTCCACGTGCCACCTCCAGCTTGCCTGGACCGGCGCCTTTTCGCCTTTGCGCGCAATCCGGCCGTGCAGGCCGCGTTCATCGAGCAGAGTACGGGTCTTGTCGGAGTCGTAGCCGGCGTCCAGATGGATGGTGATGTCATCGGGCAGCGGTCCGAGGTCGTCCAGGCGGTCCAGGGTCGGAGCGAGCAGCGGGGAGTCATGCCGGTTGGCTCCGGCCAGGACGCGGCCCAGCGGAATGCCGTAACCATCCGTCATGCCCGAGCGCTTCAGGCCCTGTTTGCCGCGGTCCACGGGGGAACGCCCGGCGACCTCGCCGCCGCCGGGGGCCTTGGTGATCGAGCCGTCGACGGCGATCTGGTCCAGGACGAGGCCCACGATCCGGTCGTAAGACTCCAGCGCGATCTGCGTGGAGCGGCTGCTGCGCTCGACAAGCGTGCCGATCGCGGAGCGGCCCGTCCCGATAATCAAATCGCCTTCCCAGTGTCCGGGGACCGCGCGGTCCGTGGCCTCGGCGGGGCGTTCGCTGAGGACGACGTCCGCGGTGACATGCCCCTGCGGCTTGTTCTGCGACCGTGCACGGGGAGCCCGCAGCGCCCGGCCGGTGCGCAGGCACGTCACCAGTTCCCGCTTGAGCGCGCCACGGCCTTCGATGAACAGCGCCTGGTAGATCGCTTCGTGGCTGATGCGCATGGACTCATCATCGGGGAAGTCGACACGGAGTCGGTGCGAAATCTGCTCCGGACTCCATGCCGTCGCCCAACGTCTGTCCTGACGGTGCGGCTTGTTCAGCCCTTTCCATGCGGGCGTCTTGGGCCCGGTGACGGTCATCTTGTCGGGGCGACGGATGCTGCCGGCGAGCCGGTCCTCTACGTACTCACGCAACCGGTCGTTACCCAGGAGTTTCGCGTTCTTCGGGCGCTTGGCCGCCTGCTGAGCCTTCCACTGGGCGACCGTCGCGCGGTATTCCTGCTTGCCGCCGCGCGTGGCGGCGTTGCGGCGCAGTTCGCGAGAGATTGTCCCGGGGTCTCGCCCCAGGGCGCGGGCGATCTCGCGCACGCCCTTGCTCATCGCCATGAGGATCGCGATCTCCTCGCGCTCTTCGAACGTGAGGTACCGGCTCGAGGGCTCGGCCAACGAGATCGGAGGCATGCCGCCAGCGTGACGAAACCACCTCGCACCCACCGGCCACGACACGCCGACCACCAACGACGCCTCCACCGTCGTGACCCCCGTGGCGATCAGTCGCCAGAACTGGCGCTGCACGACCCGAGAAGGATCAGGCCGCCCCGGCGAACGCATCGCCGGCCGCAACGCACGGTCAGCGCGCCACTGCCGACGCCGCCCCTCCGGAACATCGCTGGTCTTCAAACTCCAGTCCGCCGTGGCCACGTCGCACACCTCCGAGATCAGGGTGTTGCGACGACCAGTTGAATCCACCTTGCGCCCCGTTGTCGCTGTGGAAGGTCGCTCCGTGCAGGCCGTCGGTGCCCCGGGCCGCCGCCGCAGCCTTGAGCGCGTCGGTGATCAGCCCGGTTGCGCATGTGGTCGGCGATCGACCAGCCCGCCAGGCGTTTCGAGCACAGGTCCAGCACCGTGGCCAGGTAGAGGAATTGGCCGTTCCCGACGGGGAGATACGTTATGTCACCCACGTACTTCGTGTTCGGCGTCTTCGCGGTGAAATCGCGCCGCAGCAGGTCGGGAACCGGTGTCGCCGACGGCTCCGGGATGGTGGTGCGGACCTTCTTGCGCAGGTGGAAGCCGACGATGCCCCCCCCGCGCACGCATGACCCGGGCTACGCGTTTGTGGTTGACCTGTACTCCGGCCTCGCGGAGCTCGGCGGTGACCCGCGGGGCGCCGTAAGTCCCGTCGGACTCGACGTGGATGGCGGTGATCCGCTCGGCCAGGTCGGCATCCGCCCGGACCCGCCCGGCCCGCGCGTTAGCGCCGTCCAGCCACCGGTAGAACCCGGACCGCGAGAGATGCAGGATCCGGCACAGCCGCTTGACGCCGAAGGCGCCACGATGATCGTCAACGAACTGGAAGCGGCTGCTCACCAGCTGGTCCGGCCCGCAAAATACTTCGCGGCCCTCCGCAGGATCTCCCGCTCCAGCTCGAGTTCCTTCACCCGCCCCCGCAGCTGCCGGTTCTCCTTCTCCATCGCGCCCGCCTCGGCGGCACCGGGCTGGGCGGCCGGCTCGGCGTCGCGCACCCACGTGCGGAGCGTCTCGTGACTGACGCCCAGGTCCGTGGCCACCGAGGCGTAGGTACCCCCGGTCGTGGCCCGGTACAGCGCGACGGCATCGGCCCGGAACTCAGGCGAGTACTTCGACGTCCCCAACGGGAACTCCTGTTCTTCGGATCCTCACGATCCAATGATCAGGGTGTCCACGATCAAGGGTTAACCCCCCTGTACGCCGCCTTCGGCTCCCGGTCCAGCGGCGAGAGCGTCTACGGCAAGCGGCTGATGCGCTCGCTGCACACCGGCATGATCGTGTTACTGGACCGGGGCTTCTCCTCGAACACGTTCCTGGCTGCGGTCGCCGCCACCGAGGCCGCCTTCCTCGCCCGCGCCTCCGCCGCCCGCAGACCGCCGGTCCTGGCCCGCTACGACGACGGCTCCTTCCTCTCCCGCTTCGGCGACATCGAGGTCCGCATCATCGAGTGCGAGGTCACCATCACCACCAGCCAGGGCCGCCGGACCGGTCTCTACCGGCTGGCCACCAACCTCCTTGACCACCACCGCTATCCGGCATCAGACCTGGTCAGCCTCTATCACGAGAGGTGGGAAGTGGAGTCGGCCTTTTTCGCGATCAAGAAATCGATGCTGGGCCGCCGGGTCCTGCGCTCGAAGACCTGGGCCGGCATCGCCCAGGAGGTCTACGCTCTGCTGAGCGCCTACCAGGTCCTGCGGATCGCGATCGCCGACGCCACCGGGACCACACCCGGAGCAGACCCGGACAGAGCCAGCTTCAGCGTCGCGCTCCGATGCGCCCGCGGCCAGATCATCCAGGCCGCGGGCATCATCGCCGACACCGTGACCGACCTCGTCGGGACGATCGGCCGAGCCGTCCTGGACCAGCTCATGCCCGCCCGCCGCCTCCGCGTCAGCCCCCGCGCAGTGAAACGCCCCCTGTCCCGATACGCATACAAAAGCCTCAAGGTCGACCGACGCACCTACAAAGCCACCCTCAGCATCAACATCCTGACGCCAACGATCAGCCCGTAACTTCACGGCCTTGTTGTGTCCTGAACGTGAAAGGAAGAAGCATGTAGGAACTCTTCTTGTAGCGATGTTGTACGGAGGATGAAGGTATGGCCCTTCAAATTCACCCTGCGGGGGGAGAATTTAAACCACCTCATGCTGCGCTAGCTGAAGACTGCCGTGGTGAACGATGAGGAAAAGGCGTCCATTGAGACGTCAGGTGGGGATCGGGAAGGCGAGCGCAAGCGAATCGCTGCTGACGTGTCGAAAAGTAGAGTCGACATCAGAACCGGGGTGTCAAGGCAGTCCCGGGATGAGTCTGGCGGGTGCCCGTTTATTGGCCAGGCGGTGTCCGGCATGCAGGCGACGCGAGCCCGGTCTGCGGCCTTCGTACGGAACAGGAGAAGGCGGGCTTGGATACGTCTCCGCTGGTGAGCGGGGAGAGAGGGAGCGTCCCGGGCGGTCCGAAGCCGTGAGGGACTGAGTACCGACGCCAAGTACGCCGGCGGACCGGCTCGTAGTAGTGATGAAACCCCTGTAACGGGGGCGGAGCGAAGGGGCCGGGTCGTTCGTGACTGTGTTTATTCGATCAACCGGACGTTACCCGGGAGGAGTCGTGTGAACGAGGTGAAAGCGTCAGGCAAGCCGTTCAATATTTCCAAGCATTCCGTCTGGGAGGCGTACGAGAAAGTCAGGTCGAACAAGGGCGCAGCGGGCGTGGATGCGGTGTCGATGGAAGAATTCGAGAAGGATCTGAAGAACAATCTATACAAGATCTGGAATCATCTTTCCTCCGGCACCTATTTTCCGCCTCCGGTGCGTGCGGTGGAGATCCCCAAGAAAGAGGGCGTCCGGATATTGGGCGTGCCCACGATCGGGGATCGTATAGCCCAGACGGTGGTTGCCGGGGTGCTGGAGGCCAAGGCCGAGCCGGTCTTTCATCCCGACTCCTACGGTTACCGTCCTGGGCGGTCGGCGATTGATGCTGTGGGCCGGTGCCGGGAGCGCTGCTGGAAGGCGGACTGGGTCATCGACCTGGATATCCGCGCATTCTTCGACAGCGTTCCGTGGGACCTGGTACTCAAGGCGGTCGCCGCCCACACTGATCCGTCCAATCCGTCCCAGTCCTGGGTCCTGCTGTACGTGCGACGCTGGCTGGTCATGTCCCGCTTGGTGGTGTAGCCGATCAAGTTGTGGGCGTGCGCGGGCGGGTGCCCGGGGCGCACTTCTGCTGGTGTCCGACGCTCCCTGACGCGAGGAGGGCCATCACGTAACTCTTCTTGGTGAACGCCCAGTTCAACCATGAGGAGTAGGTGATGGCCCTGTCCCAGTCTGACCTGATAAGGCTGCTGGAGTCACTACGCTCGTCCGACGGAATCGAGCTCGTCCGCAGCGTGGCAGAGCGAACCTCGGGTATTCAGCCGGGCGAGCCGGTCTGACTCGGAGTTAGCGAAAGGTGCCCCGTGGCCTGCGAGGATGCGAGTGTCGAGGTCGTATCAGCGCAAGAGTCAGGTGCACCTTTCTGGTGAGTGAGCGTACCGGGTGGGACCGGCGGCTGTCTGTGACGGCTGATGGGAAGGGGCTGGTCGGGCATGCCGGGGTGCTGCTGCACGGGTCGCGGACCAGGTCGGGCTGACCGCCGCGCTTGCGCGGCTGTGGCCGGCAGGCGGGAGCGCGAACTGGCGGGACCGTACGCACGTGCTGCTGGGCCTGGCCTCGGCGATCGTGCTCGGGGCGACGAACCTGTCCGACGCCGGGCAACTCCAGGCCCACCACCAGGCGATCTTCGGCCCGGCCGCGTCGGACTCCACCGCGCACCGTCTGCTGGCCGACCTCGACCGGCGGGCGCGCGGGCGGATCGCGAAAGCCCGCGCGCGGGTACGCCGCCGGGTGTGGGACGTGCTCGCGCTGCGTTCCGGCGGCTTCCCCTGGCTGACGGTGGCCGGCAAGGTGCTGACCGGCTGGATCGTGATCGACATCGACGCCACGATCATCAACGCGTCCTCCAAGAAGGAGGGCGCCGCGGCCACCTTCAAGAAGACGTTCGGCTTCCACCCGCTCGCGGCGTGGTGTGCCAACACCCAGGAGTCGTTGGCCATGCTGCTGCGCGAGGGCAACGCGGGCTCGAACACGGTCGCCGACCACCTCGCCGTGCTCGCGGACGCGCTTCGGCAGATCCCCGACAGCTCCCGCGCGAAGATCCTGGTCCGCGTCGACGGCGCGGGCGCCACCCACGAACTGCTGGAGCACCTGGAGAAGCTGAACACCGCCCGGCGCACCGTGCGCTACCTGACCGGCTGGACCATCACCGCCGACGACGAGCAGGCCATCGTGAAACTGCCGGCCGCAGCCTGGGACGCGCTGCTCGAACAGGACGGCACACCCCACGAAAGCTATGGGGTCGCGGAGTTGACCGGGCTGAACCGGCGGCCGGGCTGGCCGGACGGGATGCGGCTGCTGGTCCGCCGGGTCAAACCGTCCGGGCGGCAGGTCAAGAAGCTGACCGCGTTCGAGAAGAAGACCGGCTGGAAGTACAGCATCGTCGCCACGAACATCCGCCACATGTGGGGCATCGCCGGCTCCCACCAGCCGCAGTGGCTCGATGCCCTCAGCCGCTCCCACGCCACGGTCGAGGACCGCGTGCGTGGTGACAAGGCGATGGGCCTGCGTAACCTGCCGTCCAAGAAGTGGCAGGTCAACCAGGGGTGGATGCTCGCCGCGAACATCGGCCACGACCTGGACTGCTGGGTCCATGGGGTCTCCACCCGCTCGGTCGATGACCTGGTCAAGGCCCTGGGCGGGGACAGTGGCATATCGAAGAGCGAGGTCTCCCGCATCCGCGGCGAGCTCGACGAGCCGCTGACCGCGTTCCGCACCCGCCCTCTGGACCACACCCGGTTCCCCTACCTCTACCTGGACGCGACGTACTGCAAGGTGCGGGTGAACCATCAGATCGTCTCGCAGACTGTGGTCATCGCCACCGGCATCACCGAGGACGGCGGCCGCGAAGTCCTCGGGACCGCCGTGGGGGACAGCGAGACCGAAGCGTTCTGGAGTGAGTTCCTGCGCTCGCTCCGTGCCCGCGGCCTGGGCGGCGTCCGCCTGGTCATCGCGGACCACCACAGCGGACTGATCGCGGCGATCCGCAAGGTGATGCTGGGCTCCTCGTATCAGCGGTGCCGCGTTCACTTCCTGCGCAACTGCTTCGCGCACATACCCAAAGGCGCTGGTGAAATGGTCGCCGCGACGATCCGGACCGTCTTCGCCCAGCCCACTGCGGAACTGGTCGCCACCCAGCTGGACACCGTTGCCGACATGCTCGGCGAGCAGTTCCCCAAGGTGAAAGAGATGCTGCTGACGGCGAAGACAGACCTGACCGCTTTCGCGGTCTTCCCGCTCCAGCACTGGAAGAAGATCCAGTCGACCAACCCCCTGGAACGGCTGAACCGGGAGATCAAACGCCGCACCGACGTCGTACAGGTCTTCCCCAATCCCGGGGCGCTCGAGCGCCTGGTCACCGCCGTTCTCTTCGAACTGCACGACGAGTGGATCGCCTTCCCCGCCGCTACCTGCCGGAGGGAAGCATGGCCAAGCTCTACCCAGAGCTCCCCGAAAGCGCCACCGCACCACCCCACACCACCAACGACCCCACCGAATGATCGGCCACACCACGAGGGAGGGTGAAGTGAAGGCACATTTTCGGGCACACCCGGACGCTGAGATCTACCTGTCGATGCCCGGCATCGGCGAGATCGTCGGGGCCCGGGTGCTCGCCGAGTTCGGGGACGACCCCGCCCGCTACGCGTCCGCGAAGGCACGCAAGAACTACGCCGGCACCAGCCCGGTCACCCGCGCTTCCGGCAGGAGCCACACCGTCCAGGCCCGCTTCGTCCGCAACAACCGCCTCGCCGACGCACTGCAGCGCCAGGCGTTCTGCGCGCTGCAGAACTCACCCGGAGTCCGCCGCTACTACAACAAGCAGCGAGCCCGCGAACTCGACTACAACCCCGCCCTGCGTCAGGTCGGCAACCGCCTCGTCGGCATCCTCCACGGATGCCTCAAGACCCGCACCCGCTACGACGAGGCCACCGCCTGGGCCCACCACGCCAACCTCGCCACGAGTTGACACCCAACGCCATGGGATGTCTGACAACGCCCCCGCGCCACTTTTCCGGCCGCCATAATGGACTCATGCCCTCGAGCCCCCAGCACCCCGCACCCACAGCGAGCGACCTCTCGGGCGCGGTCGCCGAGGACCTCGCGCTCTATCGGGAGAAGTTCCGGCTGCGTCTGCCGGAGTCGCTGGACGAGTTGCACGGCCCGACTCAGGGAGTCGTAGAGCTGCCGCTGCACCTGGCCTGGTCGGGGATGACCTCGTACGACATGAGCAAGCCTCGTCAGCGCATGGGCCTGTACCGCACCGTCCTGCACGAGGGCCTACGTGACGACCTGCCCCGGTATCTCAACCGGGACCTGCTCCTTCAGCTGTGGCCGGTACTGCGCACCCTCGTCGGCCGCACCGTGCGCACCGTCTGGGAAGACGCCTTCCCCCAGCTCGCCTCCCGCACCCAGGCAGCCGCGTGACGGACATGCCGGAGCTGCACAGGCGGCTCCTGGCGGACGTGATCGCCCTCGGCTCCGCGTACCCCCTGGTTCTGACCGGCGGGTACGCCGTGCGGGCGCACCACCTCGTGAACCGCCCCAGCCAGGACCTGGACGTCGCCACCGAGAACCCGGCGCCCATGGCCGACATCGCGGCCACGCTCCGCGCCGGCCTGGAAGCCCGCGGTTGGCAGGTGCAGGCGCTGGAGACCGCCCCACTGTCTGCCCGCTTCACCGTGACTGATCCGGCCACCGGGCAAGACTGCGAAGTCGACATCCTCAAGGAGATCTTCTGGCGGCCGGTCGCTCAGAGCCCGTACGGGCCCGTCCTCGCGGAGGAGGACGTGATCGGGACCAAGGTCCGCGCTCTGGCCGACCGCGGAGCACCCCGTGATCTGATCGACGTGTTCGCAGCCTCGCGCCGCTGGACCAATGCCGAGCTTGAGGAGTTCGGCCGCCGCCACGCCCGCGGCCGCTTCGAGCGCGAGGACCTGCAGTCGAATCTCACGGGCGCCGAGTGGACTGACGACGAAGCCTTCACCGCCTACGGCCTGGACGAGGCCGCCATCAGTGCTCTCCGCACATGGGCCCTGGAGTGGGCCGACGACCTCGCGACCCGGCTCCTTGAAGAAGCCTATGATCCGGACTGACTGATCGCGTCCTGATGAGATCACAGCTGCAAACAAATCGCAAAGCTTGTCACACTGCAATGGAGCCTGCAGGTCCTCAAGATCGCCGAGGAGACCGGGGAAGCCTCCCAGGCAGTCATCGGCGCCCGCGGCACCAACCCCCGCAAAGGGACCACTCCATGGGAGGAGGCTCATGCGGAAGTCGCGGATGTAGCCATCACGGCCATGGTCGCCCTGGCCCGCATGCGTCCCGACGACGCCGCGGAATACCTCGACCGGCATCTGGCCGCCAAGTCGGCGAAGTTCCTTCTTCCCGGTTCCCCATCCGTCCCAGCCCCGGCGGAGCTGGAATGAGCAACCACCATTCGACACCGCAGCAAAGACCAGGCCACCCACGCGTGCTGAGCCTGCTGGCCGAGGTCGAAGGAGGCTGTGCGTGACGGCTTCCGATGAACCACTCCCGCATACCGCCGCAGCTTCAGCGCCGGTGGCCGCCGACGACACGGTCAACCGGGACCTCGTGCTGTTCAACAACGGGCTGGCAGTCGGCGTGCTGGGCGGCGCGGTCACATCCGTCGCGCTGCTCACTCTGGCCCTTCTCACACTGAAGGCGACACCGCTGGAGATGAGCGTGCTCTACGCCGCCCAGCGGTTCCCGCCCGCGGTGACGGCCCTGTTCGGCGGGGTGCTGGTCGACCGGCACCGCAAACTCGTCTTGCTGACCTGGGGCAAGGTAGGGGGCGGAGTCCTGTTGCTGTGCGTGCCGCTCGCCGCGTACCTCGGTTGGTTGTCGCTGCCACTGCTGTGTGTCGTCGGCCTCCTTGCTCGCCGCCGTTAACGACGTCTCCTCTACGGCCGGGATCAGCTATTTACCGTCGCTCGCCCGAGGTGACAAGCTCGCGTCCGCCAACTCGCAGATGGGCGCCCTGTTCTCCTTCACGGACGCCGCCGCCAGCTACCTCGCCTCCGGCCTGATCGCGATGCTCGGTACGGCGTGCAGAAGTACCTGTGGCGGGCCGTCGACCAGGACGGGAACGTGCTCGGCATCCTGTTGCAGAACCGCCGCGACGAGCCCGCGGCCAGGCGCTTTCTTCCGGAAACTGATGGATCATCCGCTTCGCGATCTGGGACCAGATCGCCGGCACCGTCCGCCTGCCCGCCACGGCCTGAGCCAACCGCCACCACCACGGCCGGACACGCCCCGAACCGGACCACACCACCGACGGCCCGCCCGACCTGACAACACCCCTCCCCATACCGCCTATATGCCCGAACTGACAGATCGTCAAGCAAGACCTTAAAGATCAGTACTGGGCGCACGGGAAAACCTCACTTGTTGAGCATTGATTGCTCAGGGGGCACGGCGCCCTCATCAATACAATTCAGAATTGCCTGCATCTGCGCCCTGGCTATAGTAGCTAGCCCTTCAAAGGCTTAAAGTGAGTCGACGTGGGTTCTGTAGCTGAACGCGTAGCAGCAGTCGGAGCGGGAATCTTTAGGTATTTCCCGCCTAATGTGCAATTGCGGTTGATCGACGAAATGAAAATGGGAGGACCGATATGGCGGCGGCCGATGAATTCAACCGAAATGGTCTCGGCGTTGACAGGCCTGAGCTCAGCTTTTCCCGTGAGACCCTCAAGGAGCTGACTCTTGAGGAAATGGATGTTGTCGTCGGCGGCATGATGATGGACACTGGAGGCGCTAGTGCGCTTTGTTCCGAAGGCTGTCCGCCTCCTACTGGTTTCCCTATGTGCGGCTACTGACCTGCAGGGGTAATCCTGATTCGTGGTGCGCTACGTCCAGTGGCGGATTTATGAAGAAGTGAGGGGCGGGACGAGAACGTCCCGCCCCCCCCTTTAATGAATGATTTCGATGATTAGATTGCGCACTAAATCCCGCGCCCTGAGGGTGCGTCCGGCAATCGGGTTCTTGTCGAGTGCAAGTTACGTGAAATGAAAAAGACATGGCATGGCATTCGATAATCGACGAGTTCGGCAACGTCGGATCCGCGGTGAGTCACCCGACAGTGGTTGCGCTGGAAGGGCTGGTCGGCCCATTTCGTGATGGTTCTCTGGCAACTGGCGATGCTGGCGTCGCGTTGGCGCACGCATATGCTTCCTGTGCAGGGAAAGCGTGTCCGTCAGCGGTGCCACTGATTGAGTCGTCTTGGTCTCGGTCGGTGACCAGCGGGGCGGCTCCTACATCGCTTTATTGTGGGGTGACGGGGGTTGCATGGGTCACCGCCCACTTGAACGGGTTGCTGTTCGATCTGGCTGACGAGGACGTCCTCGATTCAGTTGATCTCGCATTGTTGGCGTTTTTGTCCGGTGAGTCGATGCCGCGGGAGTACGACCTTGTGTCAGGTCTCGTCGGGCTTGGTGTCTACGTGCTGCAGCGGCTGCCTCGGCCTACCGCCGTGACATGCCTCGAACGGATTGTGGACCATTTGGCGATGGCGGCGGTCTATCGGGAGGAAGGGGCCGCGTGGTTCACGGGCCCGGAAGCGTTGCCGGAGAGGAACCGGCAGCTTGCCCCCCATGGCTATTACAACATGGGTGTTGCGCACGGTGTTCCGGGTGTTGTCTGGCTGCTGGCGCACGCGGCCCGAGCGGGTGTACGGAGCGAGACTGCCAGCGCACTGGCCGATGCAGCGGTGCATTGGATTCTAAGCCAGCGTCGCCCCTTGGGCGGGGACGGCGGGCTTCCGTCGTTTGTCGGCCCTTCCGGTGAGGCAGGGGAGGCGCGTCCGTTCGCTTGGTGTTACGGAGCCCCCGGGGTGGCTGGGGTGCTGTTCGCGGCGGCCCGGGTATTCGGTCACGCCGAATGGGAGGAGGCAGCGGTGGAGATGGCCTTGAGCGCTGTACATCTACGGCCTGAGGCGACTTCTGTGAGTGAGGCGGGCATCTGTCACGGTGCGGCTGGTCTGGGCCACGTGTTTAACCGCCTGTACCAGAGCACGGGCGAAAAAGTTCTGGCTGATGCCGCCCGTCGCTGGATTAACCGGGCAGTGGAGCTTCTTCCATCAAACACCGGGGCCGGTTTCCTGGAGGGCAGGGCTGGAGTCGCTCTGGTGATGCTGGCAGCGCTGGAAGGGACCGAGCCTGCCTGGGACCGCGTCTTGCTGCTGTCCTGAAATTTGGAGTCGATGATGAGTGCCGGAGTCCTGCAGTATGCGCCGTCGGGGTTCTTTGTCCTGCGCACCCCGTTGTTGCCGTATGAAGCACCTTCTGAACAGGGTTTGCGGGATCCGGTGATTCGTGAGGCACTGCATTTGGCCTCGTCGGCGCTGGTGGAGGCACTGGACAGTCCCGAGCAGTCGTCACCGAGGGCGTTGCACGCGCTGACGGCTTATATGGTCCGGGCGCGTACCCGCGCGACGCCCTTTGGTTTGTTCGCCGGCTGCACGATGGGCACGGTGGGCGAAGGCACGCGTTTGGAGCTTGCTCCGCAGGCTGACTACAGGAGACGTACCAGACTCGACAATGACTTCCTGTTCGCGCTGATTGCGGCGCTGGAGGCTGACCCGGTGGTGCGCCGGGTTCTGAAGTGGATGCCTAACTCGAGTCTGTACCCGTTGGGCGGACGCCTGCATTATGCCGAGGCCAGCTGGTCGGGTAGGCGGCGCACCTATCACCTGGTCGCCGTCGACAGGTCCGCTCACCTCGAGGCGACCCTGGAACGTGCCAGCCGTGGAGCCACGATTGACGAGTTGGTCCTTTCTCTGGTTGATGACCAGGTCACAGCCCGGATGGCAACGGCATTCATCGATGAATTGACCAGCGCTCAGATGCTGGTGTCAGACCTGCAGTTGCCCGTCACGGGTCCAGAGCCACTGACGGTGCTCATCGATCGGCTTGTCCAGCAGGAGTCCACGCGTCACCTGGCGGAACTGCTTGAGAATGTCCGTGTCGCGTTGGAGAAGCTGGACGCGGGAGGGATGGGTGCGGCGCCCGCGGAGTATCTACGGGTGCGACGGCTACTCGATCCGCTGCCTGCTCAGCCGGATCCGGCGCGGCTCTTTCAAGTCGATATGATCAAGCCTGCAGTCAGGGCAGAGCTCGGCCCGCAGGTCATCGCTGAGATGGGCCATGCGGCCCAGGTGCTGTTGAGGCTGACTCGCCCTTCCTCGAATGATGCGTTGAGGCGGTTTCGTGAGCGTTTCGTTGAACGATACGAGGACCGTGAGGTGTCTCTCGCGGAGGCGCTCGATGAGGATATCGGCCTCGGTTTCTTCGAGGGGCCAATCTACGAGGCCTCGCCGCTGCTGCGCGGGCTGAACTTCCCTCCCACCGGGGATCTCTCGGAGATCTGGATCCCACGTGACCGGGTGCTACTCGGCATGCTCACTGGTGCCCTCCGGGACGACCGAGACGAGATCTCATTGACCGATGACGACATAGCTTCGCTGGAGACCGCCGACCGCCCCGCCCCGCCAGATGCGATTTCTGTGATGGCCGTACTCGCTGCCGCGTCCACGCAGTCCGTGGACCGCGGCGACTTTCGGCTGATCGTCCGTGGCGTCGACGGAGCCCCCGGGGCGGGGCTACTGGGCCGGTTCTGTCACGCGGACGATGCCCTCCATCAAGCCGTGAAGATGCACCTGCGCAGGGAGGAAGAGCTACGTCCGGACGCTGTGTTCGCCGAGGTGGTGCACCTGCCAGAAGGGCGGATGGGCAACATACTGTGCCGTCCCGTCCTGCGGCGATACGAGATCCCGTACCTGGGCCGATCGGGGGCACCTGCGGAGACCCAGATTCCGGTGGCTGATCTGACGCTCTCAGTGCGAAACAACAGGTTCGTGCTCCGGTCCGGGCGCCTGGGGTGCGAGGTCGTGCCCCGCATGACCACGGCTCACAATGCCGACCGCCGCACTCTGGGAATGTACCGGTTCCTGTGCGCATTGGCCGGAGACGGAACCGTGCGCAAAACCTCTTGGGACTGGGGCCCGCTGAACGGGGCACCGTATCTGCCCCGGGTTACCTACGGAAGGCTTGTCCTGTCGCGGGCGCGATGGACGCTGCACAAAGAACAGATCCGCCAGATCACTCAACGCCGTGCGGAAGGGCAGCTGCCGCAGCTGGTCGCCCTCGCCGACGGCGATAACGAACTGATTGCTGACCTGGATAGTCGGCAGTCCGTGGAGATGCTGGAGGCTCAGCTGAAGGGGCGTACGAGAGCGACCCTGGTCGAGGCGCTGGCCAGCCCACAGACACTGTGTGTGACCGGGCGGGAGGGCCGGTTTACACACGAGCTGATCGTGCCATTCGTGCGAACCAGTGCAACGGTCAAGTCAGTGACCCCTGCACGTAGGTCGCGTATTCGGCGCGACTTTCCTCCCGGTGCGGAGTGGCTGTATGCCAAGCTCTACACCGGCACAGCCACCGCCGACCAGGTGCTGACCGAGCTGGTGCGGCCCGTGGTCGATCAGGCTATCGGCTCCGATGCGGTGGACTCGTGGTTCTTCATCCGTTACGGCGACCCCGACTGGCACATCCGGCTACGCCTACACGGTCCGCGTGGCGGACTGACCGCAGAAGTCCTGCCTTTGCTGCACAATGCGGCCGCGCCGCTGCTGGACGACGGACGCCTGCGGCGCCTGCAGTTGGACACCTACCAGCGGGAACTCGAGCGGTACGGCGGTGATGCCGGCATCGAGCTATCCGAGCACCTGTTCCGTCACGACAGCGAGGCTGTGCTGGCGATCGTCGAAACGCTGCCCAGTGGCACGGCCGCCGATGCACGCTGGCGATTGACCCTCGCCGGTATCGACCTACTGCTGACCAACCTGGGCTTTGACCTTTCGCAGAAAGCGACATGGGCATGCGAGCGCCGGGATGCCTTCGCGGCCGAGTTCCGGGCCAATGGTGCGCTCGGCGGGCAGATCGGCCGACGATTCCGCACTGAGCGGCGTGGCCTGAACGAGTTGCTGAACGGCGCCGATTCCACCCATGGCCTACTGCCGGGCCTGTCGATCCTGCGCCGCCGCTCCTCCGGGCTGACACCAGTGGTTCACGAGTTGCAGCGCCGCGGGCTGCCCGTTGCACAGCTTGCAGCCAGCTACGCGCACATGCACGCCAACCGGCTGCTGCGCTCCCAGCACCGCGCCCAGGAATTCGTGATCTACGACCTGCTCCACCGTCTGTACAACGCCCGATTGCACCAGAGGCAAGCATGAAGGACCTCTTCCGCCAGGAGGCGCGGGACTATCAGCGTGGGTGCCCCACTGGCGAACTGCTGCCAGTCGGAGCGTCGTGGATGACAACCGCCTACCGGCTCCTGTTGGTCACCGTGGCTGGCGGTGTCCTGCTCGCTTTGACATACCAGGTCGACGGTCAGTCGCTTCTAGGCCTCGTGACCGGCCATGGCTAAAGGTATCCCGTACATCGCCGGCATGGGGCTGACCGACTGCGGGCCAGCTTGCCTGGCCATGGTACTCGCGCACCACGGCCGTCACGTTCCCCTCAGCGAGGTCCGTGACGCGACCGGGACCGGACGCGACGGCTCGACCGCTGCGATACTTGTCAATGTCGCCCGACGGTATGGACTCCAAGCCCGCGCTGTGCGCGCCGATATCGACGACCTGTGCCGCCTGCCTCAAGGGTCGATTCTTCATTGGGAGTTCAACCACTTCGTCGTATTCGACCGGTGGCGCCGGGGCACCGCCGAGATCATCGACCCGCGAGCGGGACGGACCCGGGTCCCGG
Source organism: Streptomyces sp. NBC_00289 (assembly GCF_041435115.1). NCBI lineage: Bacteria > Bacillati > Actinomycetota > Actinomycetes > Kitasatosporales > Streptomycetaceae > Streptomyces > Streptomyces sp. NBC_00289. The sequence continues at coordinate 10,467,652 of NZ_CP108046.1, forward strand.
CCGGCCAGCTTCATCAGTCCTACACCGGCGTCGCCATCACGCTTGAGCCCACGCCCACCCTGTCACCCCGGGGCCGAGCTCCCAAGGGATTGTTCCGCTACCTAAGACCGTTGCTGGCACAGTCGCGGAACCTGCGGCGCATTCTCGTAACCTCACTGCTGTTGCGGGTTTTCTCACTCGCCGTGCCACTGCTCACCGCCACTCTGGTCAACCGGACTCTGCCCGACGGCCACCACCACCTGCTTGCCGTTCTCGTGACTGCCATGTGCGTCCTGACCGGCTACCACTTCATCACCGCGTTCCTGCGTTCCCGGCTGCTGCTGCAACTACGCACCGACCTCGACCTGCAGATGACCCTTGGATTCATGGGGCATCTGGTCGACCTGCCCTATGCATTCTTCCTCCAGCGCTCAGCGGGGGACCTGATGATGCGGCTCAAGTCCAACAGCGTGATCCGCGAAAGCCTGGCTAACGGAGCGATCTCGACCCTGCTGGACGGCGGCCTGGCCACGCTCTACCTCGTCGTCCTGTTTGCTCTCAGCCCACCCATCGGTGCGTTGGCGCTGACGCTGGGCGGGCTGCAGGCGGCGCTGCTCGTGGCCGCGCGCAAGCGCAACCGACAACTGATGGCCGAGGGCCTGCAGGCCGAGGCTCGCTCCCAAGGCTACGTGTACCAGCTCCTGGCGGGCATCGAGTCACTCAAGGCGGCAGGAGCGGAACGGCGCGGGTTTGACCACTGGACGAACCTGTACATCGCCGAGGTCAGCACGGCCGTCAAGCGAGGCCGCCTTTCCGCGCTGGTTGACTCCGCATTGGCCAGCTTTCGTTTCGGCTCCCCGCTGGCGGTCCTTGCCATCGGCGGATATCAGGTCCTCGACGGAGCGCTTTCCGTGGGCACCATGCTGGGACTGGTCGCCGTGGCGGCTGGATTCCTCGAACCACTAACCGCACTGGTGATCACTGTCCTGGATCTGCAACGGCTGGCCAGCTACTTCGAACGCATCAACGACGTGCTCGACACCCCGACTGAGCAGGCATCCCAAAATCCGCGGAAACCTGGGCATCTGTCCGGACGTATCACTGCCGAAGCAGTGACGTTCCGGTACAACGGCTTCGCCACTCCAGCCGTCCATGACATCTCACTGGAGATCCGGCCCGGGCAGTCCGTGGCGATCGTCGGACCGTCCGCCTCCGGGAAATCCACGCTCGCTCACCTCCTGCTTGGCCTCTACCAGCCCGAAAGCGGCACAGTCCGCTATGACGGTGTGGACCTGTCCGCGATGGACACCCGCTCCGTGCGGCAACAGCTTGGCATCGTCACCCAGAACGCGTACGTCTTCGGAGCAAGCATCCGGGACAACATAGCGCTCGCCGACCCCAGCGCTCCTTTTGAAGCTGTCGTCCGTGCCGCCGCACTGGCCTGCATCGACGCCGACATCACAGCCCTGCCCATGGGCTACGAAACCCCACTCATCGACGCTGGCGCATCCCTGTCCGGAGGCCAGCGACAGCGCATCGCCCTGGCCCGGGCACTCGTCCACGAACCGTCGATCCTCCTTCTCGACGAAGCAACCAGTGCCCTTGACCCCATCACCGAACGCCAGGTCTACGACAACCTCGCCCAGCTCGGGTGCACCCGAATCATGATCGCCCACAGTCTCAGGACCCTCGCCCACGCTGATCTGATCGTAGTCATGAACCATGGCACCATCGCCGAACAGGGAACCCACGACGACCTGATGATCCTCGAAGGCCTCTACCACCGTTTGGTCTCCAACGAAGCGGGAGTATCGTGAATCGGCGACATACCCTGGGAGAGCCAGCCCCGAAGAGCGGCAGAGGCACTGTCTGAGCTGCCGGCCCGTCACACGCGCCGCAGGACACCCTCGCCCGCCTGGGGTTTCATGCCCGCGGACCGCTCGGGGTGCGGTTCGCCGGCCTCGCCTTCGACTGTGCGCCGGGTGCTGATCCTGGTGTGTCCCGGCGGCCTCGCCGACCTTTTCGGACACTGAGCTTGTTCAGTTCGGCCACTGATCGGGTGACGTGTGGTGAGGGCGGAACGGGCAGAGCCCCGGGGCTGTTGAGCGAGGTGTCTACGCGTCAACTCTTCAGCCTTGGGGCTCTGGTCAGGGCGATTGCAAAGTCGTGGTGATCTCTCGGATGCGCATGTCACGGCGGTGTGGATGCTGGTCGGGTGCGCGACCGGACGCAACGAAGCTCCGTTGTGGGGGTGACCTTCCCAAGTCGCCGTCCCGCAACGGAGCTTCGATGTGCCGTCAGTCTGCCACCGTCTGTCTGGTCAAGTCGCCCACCCGTCAGCACCGTGTGATCGGCCCGCTGGCCGGGCGGCTGCGGGCACTTGCCGATCCGCGGTACCGGCGCGGGAAGCGTCACCCTTTCGTGGCAGTGCTGCTGATCGCCTGCTCCGCCGTGGTCACCGGTGCGAGGAGTTTCGTGGCGATCAGCGAGTGGGCGGCCGAGGCCCCGCAGGATGTCCTGGCCCGGCTCGGTGCCCGTACCGCGACCGACCTGTCCGTACGTGTCCCGCCCAGCGGCGCGACCATCCGTCGGGTCGTCAAGGACACCTGCCCCGGCGGCCTGGCCGACCTCCTCGGCCATGACCCGGCCGGCACCGACACCCTGGCCCTGGACGGCAAGAGCGCCCGCGGCTCGCGCCACGGCACCACCCCGGCCGCGCACCTGCTGGCCGCGATGACCGGCACCGGGATGACCGTCACCCAGCTCCGGGTTCCGGAAAAGACCAACGAAATCACCTGCTTCGCCGCCCTGCTGGACCCCTTTGACCTGCAGGGTGTCACCGTGACCGGCGATGCTCTGCACACCCAGCGCGAGCACGCCCGCTTCCTCGTCGACGTCAAGAAGGCGCACTACGCCTTCACCGTGAAGCGGAACCAGAAGAACCTCTACGAGCAGCTGCGGACCCTGCCCTGGGGGCAGGCGGCGGCGAAGTTCTACGACCGCACCACCGGCCACGGACGTAAGGAGACCCGGGTCGTGCAGGCCCTGACCGTCACCGGCCTCGGCGTCGACTTCCCCCACGCCGCCCAGGTCGCCAAGGTCGTACGCCACCGCACCGACACCAAGACCGGCAAGCAGAGCCGGGAAACGGTCTACGTGATCACCGACCTGACCAGCCGCCAGGCGTCTCCCGAACGGATCGCAACGATCTTGAGGGCGCACTGGGTGATCGAAAACAGGCTCCACTTCGTCCGCGACACCGCCTTCCGCGAAGACGCCTCCAAGATCCGCACCGGGCACAGCCCGGAGAACATGGCCACCCTCCGCAGCTTCGCCATCAACCAACTCCGCGACGCCGGCCACACCAACATCGCCGCCGGACTCCGCACCACAGCCCTCCGCCCCTACGAGCGGCCACTGGCCCTACTCGGCCTCAACTGACCTGCGCGACACACGATCGAAGGACTTTGCAATCGCCCTGGACACCGACCCCTTGATCAGGTGGGGCCCAGGGCTGTTCCAAAATCCTGCCCCGCCACCACCTGAACCCTCCCCGCCTGCCGCATCCATCAGGACACCGACGCCGGAGAGTCAACTCGACCTGCCCGGGCACTACTTCATTTTCGGATCAGATCCAGAAAACCCTGACAGTTCACGCTATCGAGTATCGGCTGCTCTAGTCAGGGGGCGCTGCCTGAGCTGAGGGTAGTCAGCGGAACGGGGGGTGCCAGAATCTTTGGATCCCCCACCTGACCTGCTTTCGAAGTGCAAGGACACGGCAGCTGTAGTTCGTGAGGCGTAGAACGTCGTCACTCGTCAGAGTGGTGGATGGGGTGCCTGAGGGCAGAGGTACGGCCACCTGCATCGTGATCGTTTGTGACGACGAATCAAGACGCGGTGGCCGTGCAGGCCACGCTAGCGCACGCCGTGTGGGACGAGTCCTTCGAGGTCCTGATGGGCCGGGTCGCGGGGTGCTTCCCGCGCCGGGAAGCCCGGCTGACCTGCCGGAACATGGTTCAGGGCTGCTGATGGTCAAGGACTCGGCGAGCGGGACTGTGAATCGTTCGGTGTAACTCCCGATCATGGAAGATGCATCGATGACCAGTGAGAACGAGTCCGAGTCCGAGAGTGTCGAGCCCACGCAGGCTGCGTCGGTGAAGGCCGTGGACGACCAGTTGATCGACGAGCTGGTGGGCCGTGCCCAGGCCGAGGGCCTGCAGCTGACCGGCGAGGGCGGGCTGCTGCAGCAGCTGACCAAGCGGCTGCTCGAGTCCGCTCTGGAAGGCGAGATCACCGACCATCTCGGCTATGACAAGCACGATCCGGCGGGCAAGAACGGCGGCAACTCCCGCAACGGCAAACGCTCCAAGACCGTGCTGACCGACGTCGGCCCGGTGGAGATAACCGTGCCCCGCGACCGCGACGGCTCCTTCGAACCGAAGATCGTCAAGAAGCGACAGAAGCGCCTGACCGGCGTCGACGAGATGGTTATCTCGCTGGCCGCGAAGGGCTTGACCACCGGCGAGGTCCAGGCCCACCTGGCCGAGGTCTATGGGGCCGACGTTTCCCGCCAGACCATCTCCACCATCACCGACAAGGTCCTGGAGGGCATGGCCGAATGGCAGAGCCGCCCGCTCGACGCCGGGCGGTTTCCATCAGTGGTTGCGAATCACCTGGTCAATGGGCCTGTGAGGCATTCTTGCATGGCCTCGGCCGGGGTCTTGTCCCCGAGGACGATGCGGGGTCGGTGGTTGAGTTGGCGGGCGACGGCGCGAAGGTCTTGTGCGGTGTGGACTGACAGATCGGTGCCTTTGGGAAAGTACTGCCGCAGCAGGCCGTTCATGTTCTCGTTGGTGCCGCGCTGCCAGGGCGAGTGAGGGTCGCAGAAGTAGATCCGGAAGCCGGTGAGGGCCTCGATGTCCTCGTGGAGCGTCAGTTCGCGCCCCTGGTCCCAGGTGAGGGTTCTCTTCATCTGGGGCGGGATATGCGCGGTCTGCGTGATCAGCGCGTTGCGCACCTGCGGGGCCTTCCAGCCGCCGGGCAGGTGGATCAGGTGAACGTAACGGGTGGTGCGCTCGACCAGGGTGCCGATCGCCGAGCCCTGTCCGCGGCCGATGATGAGGTCTCCCTCCCAATGCCCGGGAGATCTGCGGTCGTTGACCTCAACGGGGCGCCGGTGGATCAGCGTCATGTTCTTGATCTTGTTCAGGGTGGGCACGCCGCGACGCTGCTTCTTGCGTCGGGTTCGGCCGGTGCGGAGCTTGGCGTCGCGCCGGCCGAGGAGGCCGGCAAACAGGGCCCGGTAGATCGTCTCCGGGCATGCCCGCATCGATGTGTCGTGGGCGTGTTCGCGGGCCAGGTGACGCGAGATCTGCTGAGGAGACCACTTCTCAGTGAGCTTCTCGCGCACGAACGTCCGCAGCGGCTCGCCGACCCGGATCTTCTCCTCTTTGGGACGCCTGCGACGCAGGAGGGCGCGATTGTGGGCCCACCAGGGGTTGTAGCGGCCGTCCGGCTTGCTGTTGCGCTCGATCTCCCGGTAGACGCTCTGAAAGCTCTTCCCGATCGAGGCCGCGATCCGCTTCACGCTCTGATCGGAGTGCAGGCCGTCGGCGATCGCGATGCGGTCGTCCTGGGTGAGGAAGCGCGGCGATATCGGGCCGGGGTCAGCAATGATCATGCTCCCAGCATCGATGAACCACAACGAACCGCAGCTCGTGGACACCCCGACCTGGCGGGCGGCAGCCGCACCTCGATACCCCGCGTGCAGCAGCTCGAAGTACCTCTTCTTCACCGCAGTCGGCACTCTGTTGGGGGCGTACCTCGGCATGCAAACACTCTCCTTCCGGAGCGTTCGCAACAACCAATAGAACTCAAGCCGTCTATCCGGTCATCTTCATCGACTGCATCAACGTGAAGATCTGGGTTCTGGCGATGATCTTGTGATTCGGGCGGTGGGGCTCACCGTGTGAGCAGGACGCGTTTGCGAAGGAGATCGAGACTGGCCCTGCCGAACATCTGGCGTTTCAGCATCTTCAGCCGGTTGATGTTGCCCTCGACGGCGCCGGAACTGTGCGGTAGAGACAGCCCGTTGCGGACTGCGTCGAAGTCGCGGCGGAGGTTGCGCGCGAAGCCCGCAAGCGGAGCCAGACTGTCCTGTTCGACGTCGATGATCCAGTCTTCGAGGCGGTCGCCGTGCCGTCCGGTCATCATCGCGGCGAACTTCCTGACGTGAAGAGTGAGCCGGTCAAGTTCAGGATCGCGCTCACGCAACCGGTGCAGGTTGTCAGCGTCCTCGTCCCGCAGGTGCTCGGGGTGCGTCATGATCCAGGAGGTGACCTCGCGGACCGAGGGAGGCTTCGGTCCCGGATCGGGTGCGTGTCCGCGCCCGGTCCGGTAACGCCGCAGATGCCGCTGAACGGCCAACTCGCCGCCGGAATAACCGAGTTGCTTGATCTCCCGGTAGAGCTGGGCAGCGTTTCTGACACCCTCGTTCCAGCGCCGGTGCAGGTAGCCGACGTACGGATCAACGACATGCGCTCGTTGGAGGTTCTTGGCCACGACATCGTCGGCGGAGCGTGCGTTGACCAGTTTGCGGACGGTGGCCTGGTGCAGCCCGAGCTTCCGGCCGATCGCCGCCTTCGACATCCCCTGCTGCCACAGTTCGTGGGCGGCAGCATGCTGCTCACGCAGCCGGATCACGATCTTCAGCTCTTTCGGCGGCTGGACCACCTCGGGTTCCACCTCCACGAGGTCGGGGCCGGAGGCTGAGCCGGGATGCGGTTCGGTCAGGTGGGAGCGATGGGCGTTGACCGTCTTCTCAACCGCTTGGCCGAGGTTGGCCCACAGGTGATAGCGATCCGCGACCTGTTCGGCCTGCGGCGCCCCGACCCGAGCGCCCTCCCCGTAACCGCTGGAACGGTCTCGGCAAATGACCCTCACCTCTGGGTGATCGCGGAGCCAGGCGGCCAGGTCCTCCCCGTCGCGGCCGTCGTAGATGTGCAGCGGACGGTGGGTGGCCATGTCGATCAGGACCGTGCCGTAGTGGCGGCCCTTGCGGAAGGCGAAGTCGTCGACCCCGAGGATCTCCACCTCGCCGATCTCCGGCTCGGGCAGGGACCTGACCAGCCGCAACAGCGTATCCCTGCCCACGGTGAGGCCGACCGCGGCCGCCAAACGGGCTCCTGCCCGGCCGGCCAGGGACAGGCCGATCTGCGTCAACACCCCACGCAGCTGCGGGGTATGTCGGCTGTGCGGGGTGGTCAGTCCCGCGATCTGCTCGGCAAACGTCACCGCCGTGCAGGCAGGGTTCTCACAGCGGAAGCGGCGTATGCCTAACTCGATCACGACGCCGAGCCCGCCCACGGCGACATCACGCAGCCGGCGTACATACCGGCCGTGCACCCGTGCCGAGCTTTGGCCGCACCGGCAAGCCGCGGTCGTCGCTCGCGCGCGCGTCCTCAGCACCACCTTGTCGGGCCGCCGCTGGACCTCCTCGATCAGCAACGCGGACAGGTAGGGAAACAACTCCAACAGCACATTACGAGAGCACGCGATGCATGATCGCGAACATCTGAAACGACCTGCACAAGCGTCCGGATCACAAGATCGTCGCCAGAACCAAGATCCGCGACGGCGCGGTCGCCAACCGGCCCATCTACGTGGCCCTGGCCGTCACTACCGAGGGCCGGCGCGAGATCCTGGGGCTCTGGGCCGGCGACGGCGGCGAGGGCGCCAAACACTGGCTGCACGTCCTCACCGAGATCAAGAACCGCGGCGTCAGCGACGTCCTCATGCTGGTCTGCGACGGGCTCAAGGGCCTGCCCGAGGCAGTGGAGACCGTTTGGCCGCGGACGATCGTGCAGACCTGCGTGGTGCACCTGCTGCGGAACTCGTTCCGCTATGCCGCCCGCCAGGACTGGGACAAGATCGCCAAGCTCCTCAAGCCCGTCTACACCGCTCCCACCGAAGAGGCCGCCTTGGACCGGTTCGCCGAGTTCGCCGACGCCTGGGGCCGGAAGTATCCGGCGATCGTGAGACTGTGGGAGAACGCCTGGGAGGAGTTCACTCCGTTCCTGCGGTTCGACACCGAGATCCGCCGCATCGTCTGCACGACGAACGCGATCGAGTCGGTGAACGCGCGGATCCGACGGGCGGTCAAGGCCCGCGGACACTTCCCCAACGAGCAGGCCGCGTTGAAATGCGTCTACATGGCGATCATGTCCCTCGACAGGGCCCCGGCGAGTGCCTGGATCGTCCCGGTCTGGGGTGTTGATCTCGGTGGTGGGCCCCGGAAGCAGGTGAACACGGCACCTGTGGATCATGTAGTTCTCTACGCTGCAAGATCCACGAAGGTGCCGTGTTCGTTTCTCCATCATCCCTTGTCGCTGTCCCCGTGCCTTGTGCGCCCTGCCTGGAAGCCCTCGGCGAGGGTGCCGCCAAGGAGCAAGTGCGCTGCCTGGTCGCCGAGTTCGAGTCGGTCACCGATCCGAGAGGGGCTTGCGGAGTGCGGTACCGGCTCTCCTCGCTGCTGGCCCTGGTGGTCTGCGCGATGACCCCGTCCGGCCACGACTCGATCACCGCGGCGGCGGAGTGGTGCCGACGTGCGGCGCCGGAGGAACTGGCCGCCTTCGGCCTGCCCTACCACCCACTCCTTGGCCGCTACCGGGTGCCGAGCGAGAAAACCCTGCGCAGCGTCCTGGGGCGACTCGATCCCGGTGAGATCGGCGCGGCCGGTTACGACTACCTTCGGCCTCTGCTGTCCGCACAGCCCCGCCGGCCGGAGCCGGTGATGCCCGACGGTGGCACCGAACGTGAACAGCGCCGGGCTCACCGGGCGGCCGCCCGCGCCGAGCCGGTACGGCTCCGGCGGCGGGCGATCGCGGTGGACGGCAAGTGCCTGCGCGGCGCGAGGCGCCCGGACGGCAGCCGCGTCTTCGTCCTGTCCGCCGTCCGTCACGGCGACGGTGTCACTCTCGCCTCCCGCGAGATCGGCGCGAAGACCAACGAAATCCCCGAGTTCGCACCTCTCCTCGACCAGATCGACGACGCGGATCTCACGGGGGTGGTCGTTACCGCCGATGCCCTCCACGCCCAACGCGACCACGCCATCTACCTGCGCGAACGCGGCGCTCACTACCTGCTGACCATCAAGAACAACCAGCGCGGCCAGGCCCGTCAACTCCACGCCCTGCCCTGGAAGGAGATCCCTGTGATCCACCGCGACGACGCCCGGGGCCACGGCCGTCACGAGCAGCGGCTCGTGCAGGTCGTCACCGTCGAGGGCCTGCTCTTCCCGCACGCGGCCCAGGTCCTGCGGATCCAGCGCCGACGCCGTCTCTACGGGGCGAAAAATGGTCCAGCGAGACCGTCTACGCCATCACCGACCTGCCCGCCGAGGAAGCGAACGCAGCCGAGATCGCGTCCTGGGCTCGCGGGCACTGGACCGTGGAAAATACCGTCCACTGGTGTCGAGATGTCACTTTCAACGAGGACAAGTCCCAGGTCAGAACCCGCAACGCGCCCGCCGTACTCGCTACCCTCCGCGACCTGATCCGCAGCGCGCTCAAGCTCGCCGGCTACGTCAACACCGCCGCCGGACGACGAGCCCACACCGAGCGCCCCCGCGTCCTCGCCCTCTACGGCATCACATAACCAAACCGGACGATCCAGGCACACGCCGGGGCCCTGTGTCCCTCGATCCCACCGGCAAAGGCCAGGCCCGCTGGACCATGCGCTGGAAGACCGCGCTGAACGCCTTCGACATCACCTTCGACGGCCGCCTCTCCGCAGCCCGTCAGTAACCCCAACTACCCAGTTACACCGCTCGTTTGACAGACCCATTGGACAGTCCCGCGATGCCCGGAACGCGAAGAAAGGCCGATCGGTCAGGCAGTGGTTACTCAGGATGCAGGTGTTGTCTGCCCGGATACTCATGGCGCGGGTGTGATGTGCGACGGCTGTGAGCGTAGTCGGAAGCGTGGTTTCTTCGGTGGCCGAGAGGTTGCCGGTTGCGCAGATCTCCCGATGTGGCGTGGTCGCTGCTGGTGTTGGCAGCGTTTGAAACTGCTGGAGTGGGATGTGTATGGCGTCGAGTTCGGAAGCGGCTGGCACTGGTCCGGGAGCGGGTTGTGCGTCGAGGCGGAGGGTGGTGGTTGAGGGGTTGGCTGTCGCCGCGGCGGTGACGGTGCTGGCCGGATGTGGCAGGCAGGAGAAGGAGGGGGCGGTGCGGGAGGCGGCGGCTGCGGCGGCTGCGGAGTTGGCCCGTGCGGATGAGGTTCCGCGCGGTGGGGGTTTGGTGGTGCCGTCGGCCAATGTGGTTCTGACCCGTGGTGAGGGTGGTGAGCTACGCGCTTTTTCCGCGATTTGTACTCACGCGGGCTGCGTCGTCGCGGAGGTGAGCGATGGGAAGATCCTTTGCCCGTGCCACGGCAGCCGATTCGATGCCGTGACGGGGCGGCCGGTTCACGGCCCGGCGACTAAGGCCCTGCCCGTGGTGAAGGTCACCGAACGGGACGGAGTGATCGTCAAGGGCTGAGCCGCTGCAGCAAGCGTTCGGTAGGGACAGGACGACGGAGGCGGCTGCCCGACGTCCCATGAATCGATCCGCCTGCACGTTCTCGCAAGCATGGTTCGGCAAAGTGCCCCTGGCAGTCCTACTCCCGCGGCAGGCTGACCCTTCAGCGGTCCAAGACCAACCGGGCAATTCCGAAACTCGATATTGTTGTGCACTTACATCCGGTAAAGGTGGTGCCGTTTAGACGGGCGCTGTGGTTTTTCGTTTCTTCCGCGAATTGAATTTCGACCGGAAGATATCAGGGCGTCTGCAGTTACGAGTTTCGTTGTGTTTTCTCAGTACATTTCAAGGAGCCATTTCGTATGTTGTCGAGGGTTGGCAGAGGAGGCGGGAGGCGTCGTGGTTCGGCGTTTGCTGCCGCTTTGGGGTTGTTGGTGGGTGTGGTGCCGGGGGTGGTGTTTTCTTCCGGTGCATGGGCGGTGGATGGGCCGCCGGTGGCGAAGCATCCGGTCAAGTTGCCGGCGGAGTTGCCGCAGGTGGCTGGGGCGAAGGCTGGTTTTCTGGCGGGTTCGGGTGGGGTGGGTCCGGGTGGTGCGTTCACTTACCGGGTGCCGTTGAGTGTGCCGGCGGGCCGGGCTGGTGTGGAGCCGGGTCTGTCACTGAATTATTCCAGTGCCGGGCATGATGGGGTTTTCGGGCTGGGCTGGTCGGCGTCCGGGATGTCGTCGTCGATTAGTCGGTGTGGGAAGAATCCGGAGGATGACGGGACCCGCAGCGGTGTGCATTACGACAAGAACGACCGGTTTTGTCTCGACGGGGCCAGGCTCGTCGGGGTGGATGCGGAGCAGGGGACGTCGGGTGATTATGGTGCCGACGGAACGGTGTACAACACCGCGGAATCGAGTTTTGCCAAGATCGTGTCGGTGAACGACGACGGGTCGAGTGCGAGTTTGGACAGTGGTCCGGACAAGTTTGTGGTTGCCGGGAAGAACGGTCTGATCAGCACGTATGAGGCGCAGACCGGGGTGCGCGTCGGTGCGGATTCGGCGACGTTGACGAAGAGTTGGCTGGTGGACCGGGAGGTCACGGCGACTACGCCCGGCCCGCCTAAACCTGATGGAAGCCCCGGTACCCCGTTCACCGAGAAGGGGACGGTTCGAGACAAATTGTCGGATCAGTTCCTGCAGCAGCATTCCGATGAGGTTTCCACGCCGCGTGTGGTGTGGCTGCTGAAGAAGATGGCAGACCGCAACGGCAATGAGATGCGGTACTCCTACGACGTGCAGACTTCTCTGCTTTTCGGGAACCGCTTCTTGCCGAAGGCGATCGACTACACGTTCGGTCCGGGCCGTCAGGCGGAGCGGTCAGTTGAGTTCGGGTATGAGAGCAGACCCGACCCGACGTCTTCGTATGTGGCTGGTGTCCGTTACAGCAATACGCAGCGACTCAAGACGATCAAAATGTTTGCGCCGAATCCGGGTAAAAAGGCTTTGGTGCGGACGTACAATCTCTCTTACCTTGGTGCGGGGACTGCTGATCACGATAAGACGCGAAGTCTGCTCTGGCGAGTTCAGGAGTGCGGTGCGCTGAGCGGCTGTCTGCCGTTCAAGGAGTTCGACTGGTTCAATGCGGAGAACAGGCCGTCGTTTGACGGACAGTTCCTCGGGGGTACCTGGCATCCCGCGCCCGCTTCACCGACGGACGGCGACACGTCGATGGACCCGGTGATGTCCGTTCAGGACCTGGACGGGGACGGCGTCGATGACATTCTGACGCAGAACAACCTGTCGACCGGCCGGGGGGTGCAAGCCCGCCTCGGTGTCCGCGACGGCAGCTCGGTGGCGCCGCTGTCGGATGTGCGTGCGGTGAGCGGGGTCGGTGCGTTTCCTCCGGTCGAGCCGCAGGGCGCCAATCCGGGGCTGGACCTCGCACAGGGACGGCCCCTGGACTCGGACGGGGACGGCAAAACAGAATTCATGGTCCGCTCGGCGGACCTGACGGGCCTGCACGAGAAGGTGCTGCACTGGAATCAGGCCAAGCACGAGTTCGAGAGCACCGGCCTCGTTTTCGACGATGACGGGTACTACTCCAACTATGCGGATGTCAACGGCGATGGCCTGGTGGACCGTATTGCCGCGGATGTTGCGGCAGGAAGTGACGACCCGGACAACCGTAGGGATCTGTCGGTGCGGTTGAACAAGGGCGACAACCATTTCGCCAACCGCGTCGATTCCACCATCAAAGGCAAGTGCCCCGGAGCCAGGATCGCGGACGTTGATGGCGACGGCCGAGCGGACATGATCATCGACACGCCGCTGCTCGTCAAGGACCGGAACGGCAAGTACGTATGCGGTGTGGGATTCCACACCAATGCGGTCCACGTGGACGATCAGGGTGCCCTCAAGATCGAGCTCGGTCGGGGCTCGGACAGCAATGTTGGTGATCCCGGCTGGAAGTTCCCTCCGCTCGCACCGCAGCACCCCGAGTGGGAAAGGGAGATGAAGGACCTCGAAGGACACAATGTTCCCCCCTTCCCGACCGCTGACGAAAACGGCGTCTACGGGTGGCATTCCTACCAGGCCGACCTCAACGGGGACGGCCTCAAGGACACTTTGTTGATGGGGAGGGTGCCCGGCTACCACGACGTCATCCTGTGGAACACGGGCGAGGGTCTGTTCTGGGACGGCAAGACACTCGACGACAGCCTGCAGATCGATCACGATGCGATCGACTTGTGGCAGGATTCCACCGTGCAGATCGCGGACGTCAACAAGGACGGCCGCGACGATGTGGTCACCTTCGCCAAGACCGGCACGTCGTCGGTGTCCCTGCTGCTGTCCAAGGGCGACGGTACGTTCGACCTGGAGAAGGTCGCCGCCGGGCCGATGGACCGCATCGCCAGGCTGGGAGATTTCAATGGCGACGGGAACACGGACATCCTCAAGGCCGAGGCCAACCAGCTGGAGCTTTTGACGCAGACCTCCGACTCCGGCACCCGGATCACCAAGGTCCGGGACGAGGGCGCGGGCTGGAACCGGGAGTCGGTGACGTATTCCAGTGACTTCAGTGACCAGGCTGGTGCCGGAAACGCCGAGTGTGACTTCCCGCTGATGTGTGTGCACCGGGGTATGACGGTGGTGCGTCAGGTGACGTCGCGGGAAGGATCGTTCAAGAACGCGTCGGAGAATGCGCGTTCGGTGTTTTATTCGTACCGGGATCCGGTGGCGCATGTTCGGCAGGGCGGTCTCGGGTTCGGACAGGTGTCGGTGTGGGATCCGACCCGGCCCTCGATAACGGTCACCAACTATGATCTGCGGACCACGAAGGACGGCGGGAAACACTATCCGTTCGCCTCGCTGGCGAAGAATACCATGACCGCCACTCCGGTGCTGACGCAGAATCAGGTCAACAGCAAGGTGGCCTCGGCGACCGCACGGGTCACCCGGGTGGCGAATACGCCGGAGTTCCGTCCGCTGGACGGCGGGAAGACATTCGCGGTGTTCCCCAAGACGTCGTCTACCCAGGTGTGGGAGCAGAACGTCAGCCTCGACTGGGATGCGGCGGCCTCGAGCCATGTCGGCGGCCTGCAGGTTCCCGACCCGGCGGATGTGAAGCGGCAGGTGGACTCCACCACCACGTTCGACGACTACGGCAACCAGACCGACGCCAAGAGCGTGACGGTGGGAGGTGCGGCCGTCGAGTCGCACACCGACTACGACCTCTCCCCGCAACGCCAGCAGGACTGGCTGACCGGACTGCCGTCCAAGACGACGGTGCAGCGGACCGAGCACGGCAGCACCACTCCGGTGGTGCGGGTGACCGGGTTCACTCACGATGATCTGGGCCGGCGGACCGCAGTCAACACTGAGCCGGACAACACTGAGCCGGGCAACGCGGATCTGCGCAGCAGCGTGAAAACCGACTACACCGGCCTGGGCATGGTGTCGAAGGTGACCGCCACGACGCCGGGCCGGCCGGACCGGGTCACCCACACCGAGTACGCGCCGGCGTTCAGCGATCAGCCGGATGAGGGCATGTTCGTCTCGCAGGTGTGGTCTGAGCACAGTGTGGCCGCGCACCGGCCCTCGGTGTGGCAGGCGATGCATCCGGCGTTCGGGTTCGCGGTCGCCTCGGAAGACGTCAACGGCGTTGATTCCACCGTCTCCTCCTGGGACGACCTGGGCCGGCCCTTGACGGCGGCGACCACCGGCAGGCCGTCGGTGACCACCGCCTACAGTGCACACCTCGACGCCGGCAACATCACCGGCACGGAGGTCAAGACCACCAGTACCGACGGCGGCCAGGCCGTGAGCGTGAGCGACCCGGCCGGCCGGCCACGGACCAGTTCGGTGAAGGGTTTCAACGGCACCGCCAGTGTGTCGGTCACCGACTACGACCTGCTGGGCCGGGTGTTTGTGCACTCACGCCCCTCCACCGCTGCCGACCCCTACGACGGTTCCTCGGGCGTCACGGTGACCACCTTCGACAGCCTGGACCGGCCGATCCAGACCGAGAGCCCAGACCACAAGTCCACCGTGTTCACCTACCCGTCGTTCTTCACCAGCCAGGTGCAGTCCCCGCGCGGCAACACCACCCGGTCCACCGTCGACGTCGACGGCCGGCCCGTCAGCGCCACCGCCGTCCTGAAGAACAAGGACGGCTCCACCACCCCCGTCACCACCACCTACACCTACCCCCGGCTGCAGGCGAAGGCCACCGACACCAAGGGCAACGTCACCACCAGCGACTTCGACATCCTGGGCCGGACGGTCAAGTACACCGACCCCGACCGCGGCACCAGCACCACCCAGTACTTCGGCAGCGGCGAGGTCCGCCAGAGCGCCCGGCTCAAGACCAACGGCACCGACGCGATCGTCTCCAGCTACGACTATGACGACCTGGGCCGCCAGACCACCGTCACCGACACCGACAAACTCGCCGGCAAAACCCTCACCACCAGCTTCGTGTGGGACACCGCCGCCAACGGCAGCGGACAGATGGCCTCGGCCACCAGCCCCGACCAGGTCACCACCGCCTTCGGCTACGACACCCTCGGCCGCCTGGAGACCACCAACCTGAGCGTGCCCACCGGCGCCACCACCAAGACACTGCGCGCCGACACCACCTACGACTCCCTCGGCCGGGTCAAGGACCTCATCTACCCCGCCGCGGGCGCCAGCCGTATGTTCCTCACCACCGGCTACAACGCCAGCGGCTACCCCGAAACCGTCACCGACACCACCCCCGGCCAGAGCGCCAAGCAGCTGTGGAAGACCACCGGCCGCAACGCCGACCTCTCCCTGGCCACCGCAACCGTCGGCCCCAACGCCCTCAACCGCACCCAGGGCTACGACACCACCGGCCGGCTCACCGACATCGACATCACCAAACCCAGCAACGGCACCAAAATCCTCGACCTGCACTACACCTTCCATCCCGACGGAATGGTCAAGGACCGCATCCAGGACGACCCCACCGCCAAACGCGGCGAAACCTTCGACTACGACTCGATGGGCCGGCTCACCAACTGGACCCTGGCCAACGCCACCGACCCCGAAAAACCCGTCACCTACAGCTACGACACCATCGGTAACCTCACCGGCGTCACCGGAGCCAACCAGGCCGAAACCCGCACCATCGGCCGCCCCGACGGCACCCTGCCCCACGCACTGACCGCACGGGACAAAGAAAAATTCGTCTACGACGACCTCAACCGCATCCAGGAAACCAACGACGAACAAGGATCACAGGCCACCACCACCTACACCCCCTTCGACCTACCCCGCACCCAGACCTTCCGCGGTGACACCACACCCACCACCTACCTCTACGACGCCTTCGGCACCCGCGTCTCCAAGTCCGGCCCCAACGGCACCACCCTCTACGCCGGCAAACTCTTCGAACAACGCACCGACAAAAACAACAAAACCAGCTACATCCACTACCTCACCGGCCCCGACGGACCCATCGGCCAGGCCGTCACCGACACCACCGGCACCACCATCCAGTACACCCACGCCGACCACCTCGGCTCCACCAACACCGTCACCGACGCCACCGGCACCATCCAGCAGACCACCTACAACGACCCCTACGGCGGCCGCATCAAAGCCGACGGCACCCCCGACACCACCCCCCTGGGCACCCTCACCCGCGGCTTCACCGGCCACGAACACGACAACCCCGCCCAAATCAACATGAACGGACGCATCTACAACGCCTCCGCCAAAACCTTCCTCACCCCCGACCCCGTCACCACCAACCACCCCTACACCTACGTCAACTCCAACCCCCTCAACGCCACCGACCCCACCGGATACGACGACCTCGCCACCTACAACCAGCCCATGGCCACCTACACCGCCGACGAAATAACCGTCACCGGCGAAGCCATCGACACCTCCTCCACCATGACCATCAACCCCTGCGCCAGCATCATCGCCACCGGACCCGCATGCGGCAGCGGCAACACCGGCAGCGACAGCAACGGCTACACCACCGTCCAAATCGGCGACGGCACCAACGCCGTCTTCAACCAAGCCCTCCGCAACGCCGGCTACAACGTCAACCCCTACGGCGGCCCCGACGGAGACTTTTCACCCGCTATAGGCCCCCTCGAAACGGGGGAGGCCCTGTCTCCGGTACAAACAGAGCTGGAAAATGCAAATGCCAGAGTCGGGTTTTCTGGAGATAATCGCCTGATAGGCACGGGACCCATGTGGGTGACGGAAGGTGCAAATTATGCGTTCGTCTGGAGGGTTGGTTCGATTGAGGCTGGGGACACCGCAGAAAGCAAGATGGGCGTCATGCAAGAAGATCCGAACGCAATCTTCCCTTTCACGGTGCAACCCGTTGACCCTAGCACTCATCAGTCATGGGATTCAGGCCTCCCCCCGGCAAGCGCCAGAAGGGTCCGAGTGGGGAATGAATATAATCTATACAATGTCGAGACTGAAAGTGTAGTCGCGCCGAAGGGGTGGCTTCCGACTATTTCAAACAGTCCGGTACGGGTAATTTCAGCCACCCCGACAAGCTTCACGTTCGTGACACTTCCTGGGCATATTGACGGACCGGGAGCTCATGTGAGCTTCAGTACATTCTCGTCAGGTGACGATGTACTGCTAATGCAGCGAGGCTACGCGCCAGGAGCTAGTCGTGTGGTTACAACCGTGCAGCCTCTTTCCCTCTATGGGTGGGCTTGGCGAACGCAGGCCAGGAATCTTGCGGGATATCCCAATGGTCCAACGGGCCTCGTAGCAGTGGACTATTCGCACGAGCCGTTCGTGAATCATTGACCGATATTGAAATGATCATCGCACTGCAAGGCGCCGTGATCACATAGGCGGCCCTTCTCGTTCAGGGCTCTTGTAAGGTCGGCGTGATCTCGCGTTAAGGCGCTGGTCAGGCGGGGTGTGACCGAATAGATCGAAGCTCTGTTGGGGCGAGCGATTCATCAATCGCTTGTCACCAACGGAGCTTCGATGCGTTGCACACCGAACACCCGCCTGGCTTGCCGGGCACGGACCCGATGGACCCGGCGCCGAGAGAGGCGACCGACTGGCACCCGTCCCGGCGCACCTGCCACGGTTCCATGTGAGCGGCCCGACGGAAAGCTGTTTCGAGGAGGCCCTATGACTGGGCGCGGGACCTGCCCGACAAGGAATGCATGAAGCGCCACCTGCTCGGTATCGACTCAGCCTCGCCTTCGGTGCGGCCGCCAACGGCGCCGTCGTCGGCCTGGCCTCGCCGCCCGTGCACGTCACCGATCCGGCTTTCGATGCGGCGCTGCCGGGCCCATGGCTGGTCGACCTCTCCCACGTCGATCTGAACCGGGTAAAGGTCGGCAAGCAGTAGCGCGACCTCGACGGCGACCTGTTGCCCAGCCGCTCACGCCGACCGGCCAACGTCCCAAGGGCCCAGCTTGGTATGGCCCCCCACCGTGGCCTACGCGATGGAGCTGGGCTACGAGGTGGAACCTGGGGAGGCCTGGTGTGTGCTTCCCCTCGTAGCGTGGAGCCCTGAACCGTTCCGACTTCTCTGCCGCTCCGTTGTGAGCCATCAGAGAGGATGGGATACGTGCCTGTCAATGGACACGGGCTTCTCCCCGATGGCGGACTGATCACATCCCCACTGATGGACAGCAGATCTCCCCGCCGATGGACAGGCCGTTTCCCCAGGTGAGAGCTAGTTCAAGGGGACCACCCCCTCTCCTGCGGTGGCCTGGGTGAGCCGGAAGCTGTCACCCTGGGTGGCCACCAACGGAACGCAGATGGTCTTGGCTGGACGGTGCGGGGCGGCGGGGCCAGGGACTGGGTGGGGTGGGCTGCTGAGGTGGCTCGTCGAGTGGGATCCGTAGGTGGATCTTGACGTGCCGGCCGGTGACTTCGATCTCCTCGATGACTGTGCGGAGGAGGGCTTGTTGCCGGTCGAAGTCGAGGGCGTCGATTCCGGCGCGGGCCCGACTGGTGAAGTCGGCGATCCTGTCGCGGAGTTGGCCTGTCTGGGCAAGTTCGTGGCGCCGGGCTGCGAGTGCGTCACGTCGCTGGGCCAGGTCGTGGCGGCGGTGGTCGATCGCGGTGGCGCGTCGTTGCAGGTCGAGGAGGTCGATCAGACCGGCCTGATAGAGATCCGCCAAACGGCTCCGCTCGGCTTGAGTCGCGGCGATCTTGCGGTCGAGGCCACTCAGTTCCTTCGCCAGCAGTTCATCGCTGGATGCCTTCTGCGCGATTGCGTGCTGGCCAGCGAGGAGGACGTCGGGACGCAGGAGGACGTCGCGGACCTGGGCGATGACGAAGGCGTCCAGGACGTCGGCGCGGATGTTGCGTTCGGTGCAGCGGCGGTCGCTGCCGCCGGCTCGGATCGGGTCGTGGTTGCGGCAGTAGTAATAGCGGTGGAAGGCGCCGTTGCGGCCGCGCATCTTGTGACAGTTCGTGCCCACGTGGCAGGAGCCGCATTTGACCAGTCCGCGCAGCATCCACTGGCCGGGCTCGGTCCGGCGCGGGCTCCACTTGCTGTTGTTACGGCTCACGCGACCGACCGCGAGGAAGGTCTCTTCGCTGATGAGGGCGGGCACCGTGATGGCGGTCCAGTCCTCCCGCGGCCTGGGGACCTGGCGGGGACGGCGTTCTGGGCGCGGGTCGGGAACCGTGGTGGTGCGGTTGAAGTAGACCCGGCCGACGTATGCCTCGTTGTGAAGGAGCCGGGCGATGGTGGAGGATCCCCAGACGCCGTTGCCCTTCTTCGGGGTGGGGATGCGGTCGGCGGCGAGCCCGTGGATGATCTCGCGCATCGACAGATCGCGCACCGCGTAGTCCTCGAAGATCCGCCGGACCACTGCGGCCTCCGGCTCGAAGACCTCCAGGTGAGCGGCCCGTTCACCCTCTCGGGGAAGTCGCCGGTAGCCGTAGGGCGTGCGCCAGGAGATAACCTCGCCGGCGCGAGAGCGGAAGAGTTTGCCGCGCCGGTAGCGTTCAGCGATCTTGGCCCGTTCGTACTCGGCGATCACGCCCTGGACCTGTGTCAGCAAGATTGCCTGTGGATCGTCTGTGATCGGCGGGGCGTCGGTGAAGCAGACTTTCACCTGCAGGCGGGCCAGTTCGTCCAGGACGACGACCTGGTAGGCATAGACCCGGGCGAGTCGGTCCGGCGACAGGCACCACACCCGCTCGAACAGCCCGGCCTCGGCCGCGTCCCGCAGCGCGTCCAGGCCCGGCCGGTCCAGGTGGGCTCCCGAGCAGCCGTCGTCGGTGAACTCGGCGACCAGCTCGTCGCCCTCGGCGGCCACCCGTTCGTGCAGCACGGCCAGTTGAGAGCCGATGGTGCCGCGGGCCTGCTGCCCCTCGGTGGACACCCGCGCATAGAGCGCGGCCTTCACCGCACCCACCTCCATGCCTGATCACTCCCGAAGCCGAGACGGTCGGCGGCCTCCAGCAGCACCGCGAACACGGCGGCAAGCACGTCCATTCGCGGGTCATGGTGCGGTGTCCATGCAGGTCGACGCGCTCCGGACAGTTCGGCCATAAAGTCTGTCTCACCGGCCGGCCAGGAGATGAGTCCGACCAGTCCGCGGCGGGCGAAGCGGGCCGCAGCCAGCGAGGACGGCATCCTGCTGTGTTCGAGGACGTGACTGCGGAGCAGTTCGTACTCGGCCTGTGCGTGCTCGCCCGGCAGCGGAAACCAGCCCTGCCCCGACGATGTGGTCATGGCCGCCGGATCCGTTCCACCGTGCGCCGGTGCAACAGCTCGCCGAAGATTCGTTCCACCTCGTCGGCCAACACTGCACTCGAGAGGCCCGCGGGTGCCGCCTGGATGAAGGCACGATGTCCTCGGTGACCTTGACCGGGCCGTGCCGTCCGGGCCGCCCGTCCAGCAGACCCGTCATGCCTGCTTGTGTGAAGGACGCCTTTACCAGGTAGAACGCCGAACGTGAATAGCCGTGAGCCGCCGCTGTGGCGCTCACGCTCCGGCCCTCGACCACGTGCGCCCGGAGCATCTCGTACTTGACCTGGACCTTGTCGTGGGCCAGGAAGAAGCCGCCCTCTGCGAACAGCGGCGAGGTGACCATCTCCGGGTTCGGGTGCAGCAGTCCGGAGGTTTCCAGGACCTTCACTCTCGTCGGTTCGCTCATCGGCCCCGCCTCCTACTTCGGAAGGTAAGGCGGCCGCGAGTCCGTGTCGACCGTTTCCCGCCGCACTCTTTGAACGCGCCGGAACTACCAACAGCGCACGCCCTGTTGACGGCTCCTCGCACCGAATACCGAGGTCATGAAGCGGTGCTTCTCGCTGAACACGGCGGCAACGGTCACTGCACATCTGGGACCCTCTCCACGATGGGTCGTCGAAGACGTCGACGGTGCTCAGGACGCGAGTACAGCCCCTCCACCGACTCCTCGGATGCCAGCGTGACCGTCAAGTACAGCTTTGCGTTCCGTTGGTGACGACGACGTGGGCGTGGTGGAGGAGCCGGTCGACGGTCGCGGTGGCGAGGGTCTTGGGCATGATCTCTTCGAAACCAGCCGGGTGGAGGTTGCTGGAGACCGCGAGAGAGCGTTTTTCGTAGGCGGCATCCACCAGGCGGTAGAAGCCCTCGGCGGCGTCCGGCGCGATGGGCAGGAGTCCGATGTCGTCAACGATGACGAGGTCTGCCCGCATGATCCTGGACATGGCCTTGGCCATGGAGTCGTCCGCGCGGTGGCGTCGCACCAGTGTGCCGAGGTCTTCGATGGTGAACCAGCAGGTGGTCATCCCGGCCTCGATGGCCGCGTGGCCGAGTGCTTCGCACCAGTGGCTCTTGCCCGTGCCGGAGGGTCCCACGATGCAGAGGTTCTCTTGCCGTGAGATCCATTCCAGGGTGCGCAAGGCGGTCTGGGTTGCGGTGGGGATGGAGGACTTCGTCTCGTCCCACACCTGGAAGGTCTTCCCGGCTGGGAAGCCTGCCTTTTTGCGCCGGTTGACCAGCATCGCGGCGTCCCGGCCGGCGGCCTCTTCCGCCAGCAGGACGCGGACGAGTTCGGCGGGGTCCCAGCGCTGGGCGCGTGCGGTGGGGATGAGGTCGCTCAGCTGCCGTCTCACGTGCGGGAGCCGAAGCCGTCGGGTGAGCTCGATCGCCTCGTTACCGGTAGTTCGTTAAATCCGGCCGGTGGTGGGGATTGACGACGGGTTGGGTTGGTCGTAGGCCGGTGGTAGGAGTCAACTGCCTTGCTGGGGGCTGAAGATGACTGCTCGCCGTCCGTGTCCGCCCGCGCCGGGTCCGTTGGAGGAGTACGCGGCCCGGTTCGACGACCTCTTCTTCAGCCTGGCCCAGCGGCGGGGGTTTCGCGAATACCTGACCGGGCTGCTGGCACCGAGAGAGCGGAACAAGACGATCACCTGCCTGGCAGGGGCGGAACCGGTGGCAGGTGCAGGAATGCCAGGGGTGCAGCGGCTGCAGTTCTTCCTGTCCGAGTCGCCCTGGGAGGCCGAGCAGATCAACGACCGGCGGCTTGAGCTGCTGCACGAGGAGCCGGCGACCGCTCCGCACGACGGCGGGGTCATCGTGATCGACGATTCCGGAGACCGCAAGGACGGCACCGCGACCGCGCACGTGGGCCGGCAGTGGCTGGGCCGGCTGGGCAAGACGGACAACGGCGTCGTCACGGTGACCACGGTGTGGACCGACGGCCGCGTGTACTACCCGCTGCACGCGACTCCCTACACCCCCGCCCATCACTTCGCCCGCGGCCGGGCTGATCTGGCCTTCCGTACGAAACCGCAGCTGGCCGCCGCTCTCGCGGCCCGCGGGAAGGATGCGGGCTTCGGCTGCCGGGCCGTGGTCGCCGACTGCGCCTACTCCGTCAGCGACGACTGGTATCTCGCGCTGCGCGAGGCCGGCCTGGCCTACGTGGTCGCGCTCAAGCCGCACCGCGGCACCTGGGCTCCGGCCGACCAGCCGCACACCCCCATCGAGGCCGCGCACGCCCTGACCTGGAAGGGTGCCAGACGCCCTGGCGACTGGACGGCCGTGGAGCGTCACTTCCGCGACGGGCACACCGAGACCTGGTGGGCCGCCGATGCCCGCCTGGGCGGCTACGGTCCCGACTCGCCCTGCCGACTGGTCGTGGCCACCACCGACCCAGCCCGGCTGCCGGAGAAGGCCACCTGGTACCTGGCCACCAACCTGCCCCACCCCGACGCACCCCACGCCGCCACCAGCCCGCATCCGCCGGCCGACCTCGCCGAGATCGTCCGCCTCTACGGCCTGCGGCCATGGATCGAGCAGAGCTACAAACAGATCAAGGACGAACTCGGCTGGGCCGACTTCCAGGTCCGCTCCGATCGCGCCATCCGCCGCCACCAGACCCTGGTCAACTGTGCCTTCTCCTTCTGCTGGGACCAGTGGTTCAACCCACCCGGACCCCTGGATGACACCGCCCCGGACCCGTGCCCCGACGAGGGGCCAGAGAGGGGGACCAACCGAACCCCACCCACCCCAACTGCCCTGCTGGCCCAAGGCATTACGTTCGGTCCGCGCCTGGCTCACCCCCGCCACCACCCCGAACCGATGGTGGCGATCCTGGACGGACAGAGACCCACCCCCCGACCTCCAGGCCCTGATCGACGCGGTCACCACCGGACACGGCCTTGATCTCTACCTCCGGATTTACTGACTTCGGCGCATCAGGGTGACGCTGGGTCGTCGAAGGTCAGGCCGGTGCCTGCTATGAAGCCGTCAAGAGTGTCGGGCCGGTACTGGAGGCGTTTGAGCCGGTTGCGTACGAGGACTTCGAGCCGGTCGAGGGCGACGACGGCGAGGTTGGCCAGGCTGCGCTTGACATGTGCCCATACCCACTCGACGGGGTTGAGGTCGGGCGAGTAGGCGGGCAGCAGGAATACCGTCAGCCATTCACGCTCGGCGATCAACTCACGTATGGCGTGGGAGACGTGGGTGTTCAGCCGGTCCCAGACCAGCACGATCGGGGCCTTGACGAGGTGGTGGACTCCGTCGATCAGCGCGATGAAGTCCCGTTCGCCTATGCTGCGGCGTTTGCCTTTGCCCGCGGGATGGGTGCGCAGGCGGTGACACAGCCGGGTGCGGGAGCCGGGCCGCATCGCGATGAGTCCGGCCACCGACAGGCGGCCCGAGCGTCGCCCGCTCACCGTGACCTGCGGGGTGCGGCCGCGCCGGCCCCAGGTGCGTCCTTTGGGCGGTCGTCGCGTGAAGCCCGCCTCGTCCTCGAAGCAGACGTAGCCCCCGCACGCCGCCCGGGCTCTTTTACCTCGGCCCAGGTCGCCTCCTTCCACACGGTCACGGCCTGCTCATCGCGCTCGGCCACCCGCCGCGCGGGTACTTGAGGACTGAAGCCGAGCCGGTGCATCAGCCTCGTGGCACCCGAGACGCTGTAGGAGACGTGGAACTTCCTGCCGATCAGCGTGGCCACCCGGGCAGCCGTCCACACCTGGTCCTCCACCCAGCCATGCGCGGCAGGCCCCTCATCGAGGTACGCAGCCAGCTTTTCCAGACAGCCCGGGGACAGACGGCATCGCGATCCACTCGAGCCACGAGAGACCAGAGCCTGCACGCCACCGTCCCGCCACATCTGCTGCCACTGGTAGGCCGACTTCGGGCTCACCCTCAGGCGCCGTGCGACTTCCGGCGGCTTGATGTCCTGCTCGAACAGCTCCGCCGCCTGCATCCGTACCGTCTCCCGGCGCTGACGTCCCACAGGGGTCAGGCCGCCCCCATCCGCATACCTCATACACCACGGAATACAGACAACACTCCAGGCCCATCAGGGACGTCGAAGAAGATCACCCTAACGAGCCGAAGTCAGTAACGAACTACCGTTACCGGTAGTTCGTTAAATCCGGAGGTAGAGATCAAGGCCGTGTCCGGTGGTGACCGCGTCGATCAGGGCCTGGAGGTCGGGGGGTGGGTCTCTGTCCGTCCAGGATCGCCACCATCGGTTCAGGGTGGTGGCGGGGGTGAGCCAGGCGCGGACCGAACGTAATGCCTTGGGCCAGCAGGGCAGTTGGGGTGGGTGGGGTTCGGTTGGTCCCCCTCTCTGGCCCCTCGTCGGGGCACGGGTCCGGGGCGGTGTCATCCAGGGGTCCGGGTGGGTTGAACCACTGGTCCCAGCAGAAGGAGAAGGCACAGTTGACCAGGGTCTGGTGGCGGCGGATGGCGCGATCGGAGCGGACCTGGAAGTCGGCCCAGCCGAGTTCGTCCTTGATCTGTTTGTAGCTCTGCTCGATCCATGGCCGCAGGCCGTAGAGGCGGACGATCTCGGCGAGGTCGGCCGGCGGATGCGGGCTGGTGGCGGCGTGGGGTGCGTCGGGGTGGGGCAGGTTGGTGGCCAGGTACCAGGTGGCCTTCTCCGGCAGCCGGGCTGGGTCGGTGGTGGCCACGACCAGTCGGCAGGGCGAGTCGGGACCGTAGCCGCCCAGTCGGGCATCGGCGGCCCACCAGGTCTCGGTGTGCCCGTCGCGGAAGTGACGCTCCACGGCCGTCCAGTCGCCAGGGCGTCTGGCACCCTTCCAGGTCAGGGCGCGGTTCCCGGACAGCGTGGCGCAACGGGCACCGGGACAAGACCCTGACCACGCCGGCCGGCGATCTGGACCTGGAGATTCCCAAGCTCCGCACCGGCAGCTTCTTCCCCAGCCTGCTGGAACGCCGACGGCGCATCGACCAGGCCCTCTATGCCGTGATCATGGAAGCATATGTCCATGGGGTCTCCACCCGCTCGGTCGATGACCTGGTCAAGGCCCTGGGCGGGGACAGTGGCATATCGAAGAGCGAGGTCTCCCGCATCTGCGGCGAGCTCGACGAGCCGCTGACCGCGTTCCGCACCCGCCCTCTGGACCACACCCGGTTCCCCTACCTCTACCTGGACGCGACGTACTGCAAGGTGCGGGTGAACCATCAGATCGTCTCGCAGGCTGTGGTCATCGCCACCGGCATCACTGAAGACGGCGGCCGCGAAGTCCTCGGGACCGCCGTGGGGGACAGCGAGACCGAAGCGTTCTGGAGTGAGTTCCTGCGCTCGCTCCGTGCCCGCGGCCTGGGCGGCGTCCGCCTGGTCATCGCGGACCACCACAGCGGACTGATCGCGGCGATCCGCAAGGTGATGCTGGGCTCCTCGTATCAGCGGTGCCGCGTTCACTTCCTGCGCAATTGCTTCGCGCACATACCCAAAGGCGCTGTCAGGCGGGCTCTGATCATCATGGCGTCGGCGTCGGGTACCCCGGTCACGGCGATCGCCCGGTTGGTGGCTGCTCACGAGGACACCGTCCGCGACGTGATTCACGCCTTCAACAAGAAGGGCCTGGCTGCGCTGGACCCTCGGTGGGCGGGAGGCTGTCCCCGCCTGATCAATGATGAGGAACGCAAGTTCATCATTGCGACGGCCAAGACCCGCCCCGCAACGCTGGGACGTCCGTTCACGCACTGGAGTCTGCGCAAGCTCGCCGACCACCTGGCCCGCAACCGGGTCCGGACGGTCAGGATCGGCCGGGAGCGGCTGCGGCAGATCCTGCGCGAGCACGGGATCTCCTTCCAGCGCACGCGGACCTGGAAGGAGTCCAAAAGACCCCGACAAGGAAGCCAAGCTCGACCGTATCGAGCACGTGACCAGGCATTTCCCGGATCGGTGCTTCGCCTTCGACCAGTTCGGCCCGCTGTCGATCCGCCCTTGCCACGGCTCCGCCTGGGCTCCGGAGAAGAGACCTGAGCGATTGCCGGCCACCTACCACCGCACGCACGGCATCCGCTACTTCCACGGCTGCTTACTCCATCGGTGACGACCAGCTCTGGGGTGTGACCCGCCGCCGCAAAGGCGGCGACCACAGCCTGGCGGCCCTGAAGTCGATCCGGGCCGCCCGGCCCGACGGCGCCCCAGAAGCAGCAGGAACCGGCTCCCGATGCAGAATTGACGGTGAACGAGCGGGTACGCCTGAAGGAACTCGAACGGCGGAACCGTGAGCTGGAGATGGAAAACTCCTTCCTGAAAAAATGCGCGGCGTACTTCGCGAAGGATCCCCGGTAGCAAGCAAGTACAGTTCATCGATGAGATGCGGCTCGACACTGCGGAGTGCGCATATAGCGTCGAGTTCATGTGCGGCAGACTCGGCGTCTCCAGATCCGGCTACTACGACTGGCGATCCCGCCCGGAATCCGCGACGGCACAGCGGCGCGAGGAACTGAAACTGCTCATCAAGAAAGCCTTCGACATTTCCGACAGCACCTACGGCCACCGTCGCATCCAAGCCCAGCTGCACCGCTGGGGCATCAGCGTCGGCCTGGAACTGGTCCGCCGCCTGATGCGCGAGCTGGGACTTGAGTCCTGCCAGCCACAGCCGAAGAGGTTCAACCTCACCAAGGCCGCGGCCGGCCAGGTGCCGGACCTCGTCGGCCGCAACTTCACCGCGGACGCGCCCGGCGAAAAGCTCGTCGGTGACATTACTTATATCGGGACCGGGGAAGGCTGGCTGTACCTCGCGACGGTAATCGACTGCTGCACGAAGGAAGTCATCGGTTACGCGATGGACGACCACTACCAAACCCCACTGATATCCAGGGCGATCCGTAACGCGGCACGGAACAGGAACCTCTCGGCCGACGCGATATTTCACTCGGATCGCGGAAGTAACGGTGGATTCAACTGGTCGTCGCAACACCCTGATCTCGGAGGTGTGCGACGTGGCCACGGCGGACTGGAGTTTGAAGACCAGCGATGTTCCGGAGGGGCGGCGTCGGCAGTGGCGCGCTGACCGTGCGTTGCGGCCGGCGATGCGTTCGCCGGGGCGGCCTGATCCTTCTCGGGTCGTGCAGCGCCAGTTCTGGCGACTGATCGCCACGGGGGTCACGACGGTGGAGGCGTCGTTGGTGGTCGGCGTGTCGTGGCCGGTGGGTGCGAGGTGGTTTCGTCACGCTGGCGGCATGCCTCCGATCTCGTTGGCCGAGCCCGCGGGCCGGTACCTCACGTTCGAAGAGCGCGAGGAGATCGCGATCCTCATGGCGATGAGCAAGGGCGTGCGCGAGATCGCCCGCGCCCTGGGGCGAGACCCCGGGACAATCTCTCGCGAACTGCGCCGCAACGCCGCCACGCGCGGCGGCAAGCAGGAATACCGCGCGACGGTCGCCCAGTGGAAGGCTCAGCAGGCGGCCAAGCGCCCGAGGAACGCGAAACTCCTGGGTAACGACCGGTTGCGTGAGTACGTAGAGGACCGGCTCGCCGGCAGCATCCGTCGCCCCGACAACATGACCGTCACCGGGCCCAAGACGCCCGCATGGAAAGGGCTGAACAAGCCGCACCGTCAGGACAGACGTTGGGCGACGGCATGGAGTCCGGAGCAGATTTCGCACCGACTCCGTGTCGACTTCCCCGATGATGAGTCCATGCGCATCAGCCACGAAGCGATCTACCAGGCGCTGTTCATCGAAGGCCGTGGCGCGCTCAAGCGGGAACTGGTGACGTGCCTGCGCACCGGCCGGGCGCTGCGGGCTCCCCGTGCACGGTCGCAGAACAAGCCGCAGGGGCATGTCACCGCGGACGTCGTCCTCAGCGAACGCCCCGCCGAGGCCACGGACCGCGCGGTCCCCGGACACTGGGAAGGCGATTTGATTATCGGGACGGGCCGCTCCGCGATCGGCACGCTCGTCGAGCGCAGCAGCCGCTCCACGCTCCTGGTGCACCTGCCCCGTCTGGAGGGCTGGGGCGAGAATCCGCCCGTGAAGAACGGCCCCTCGCTCGGGGGCTACGGCGCGATCGCGATGAACGCGGCGCTCACCACGTCGATGACGCAATTGCCTGAGCAGCTACGTAAGACCCTCACCTGGGACCGTGGGAAGGAACTCCGGTCATACCCAGTTCGCTCTCGATACCGGGACGAAGGTGTTCTTCGCCGATCCGCACTCGCCCTGGCAACGACCGACGAACGAGAACACGAACGGGCTGCTGCGCCAGTACTTCCCGAAGGGCACCGATCTCTCCCGCTGGTCGTTCACGGACCTCGAAGCCGTCGCCATGGCGATCAACAACCGGCCCCGCAAAGTCCTGGGTTGGCGGACGCCGGCCGAGGTCTTCGAAGAACAGCTACGCTCGCTGCAACAGCCCGGTGTTGCAACGACTGGTTGAACTCGCCCAGACAACGACATCACCGATCAACAGTCACGAGATCTGAGGCTGTAGTACGAGCTGATCAGACCACAGGCGAATCGAGGTCAAAGATCAGTACTCCACGTTTGTCGAGGGGAATGTGGTCAACGGCGATAGCAACAAAGGGGGTTGTGAAAAATTCATGGTTCAGTCACGCGCCCGTACCTTACACCAACACCTTCGAAACGACTGCTTGAGAACTGATGGAACATCACAAATTACTGGCGGACGGGGAAGTAATTCAGTATCGATTACTCTGTCGGCCATTAGAATTTGGCGGGATGCTTTGATTTCCAACTACGCCTGAGGGGTGTACATGTCTTTGAGATCCCGATCCCTGGCACTCGGTCTAGCGGCCTTCGCTCTCGCATCTGTAGCAACCGGCACGGCCAACGCTTCGGTGATCCCTCAGCAGAGCGAGAGCACGACCTGGCAAGCCAGCGTACAGATGCCGCAGGGGGACCCTTGTTCTGTCCATGTGATAACCGAGTACCACGGCTACACGGATAATGAAGCTATGGTTGCATTTGCTAACCATGCGACTCATAATCTCTACAATTCCTCAGCCATTGCCAAGGAGCATTGCGGGGCTGCGTTCACTGTGTTCGACAGTGATACCTCTGCGCAGCTTTCCATTGGCCATGACTGCTCAGACGTCCCCCCGGAGGGTGGGCCGTGCAAGAAGGTCTACTACATCTCAAAAAACTACTACTACAAGCAGCTTGTTCAGTAGTGTAGCTGTGGGGGGTTCCACACCCAGCTACATTCCCAGTGCACCTGCTATCCCTGTTCCTGCGTGCGTTCTGGTCAACTGGGAAATGTAGATGCGCTGAAGCTCCGTTGGTTTAAGGTGAGCTACCAACTCGCTTGGAAGCAAAGGAGCTTCGATGCGATCCCGTCAAGCGTGAGTTGCATGCCGCCCTTCGGGGGCACGTAGCCGAGTATGAGCATCCCTGCGTTACTTTGATGCAGGGCGAGTTCTATAAACGCCTTGGCCGTGGCGCTCTTGTTAGAGCGTGCGTCCGCCAGTACTGATCTTTAAGGTCTTGCTTGATGATCTGTCAGTTCGGGCATATGGGCGGTATGGGGACTTCGAATGCCGCGCGTTGGGGGCCGGCTGAGCGGGAGGCGCGGCGGATGCAGGCCGCCGACCTGTTCGAACAGGATGTGAGGCAGGCGCATGTGGCCCGGCTGCTGGGGGTGTCCCGGCGGGCGGTCGGCCAGTGGCATGCGGCGTGGCGGGAGGGCGGTCGTGAGGCGCTTGTGGCGCGGCCGAACGGGTCCCGCTCGTATCTGACGCCGCAGCAGGAGCAGGAGTTGCTGCGAGAGTTACGACTTGGGGCGTCGGCGCACGGCTGGGAGGGCCAGGGCTGGACGCTCGCGCGTATCGCGCGCGTGATCGAGGAGAAGTACGGGGCGCGGTTCACGGTGCCGGGGGTGTGGTACCTCATGGACCGTCTGGGCTGGTCGTGGCAGGTTCCGAAGACGCAGGCGGTCCAGCGCGACGAGGAGGCGATCGCCGCATGGCGCACGGAGACGTGGCCGGCGGTGTCCCATCCGGTCAAGCCGTGACCGAGGGGCGCTGGATCGTCTTCGAGGACGAGTCCGGAGCGGCGCTCGCCGGCGTGGTGCGCCGCACCTGGGGACAGCGGGGCACCACTCCGGTGATCAAGCTGAACGGGTCGCGCGGGGACCGGGAGAACATGGTGGCGTTCGTCGCCTACAGGCCCGGGTTCGAGCCGAGGCTGCTTGTGTGGCACAAGAGTCGCGAGGGATACACCAAGGAGCACTTCCCGCTCCTGCTGACCATGCTGTACGCCCGCCTCGGCGGCCCCGTCACGCTCGTATGGGACAACTACTCCAGCCACACCAGCGCCGGGGTACGCGAGTGGGCTGAGGGGCAGGAGCGCTGGCTACGAATCGTCCAACTGCCGCCGTACGCCGGAACTGAACCCGGTGGAGCTCCTGTGGAAGATCGTCAAAGATCTCCTCGCGAACCGCGCATTCCGTTCGATTCGTGAGCTGGCAGAAGCCGCCGACGCCGCACTCAGCAAGATCAAGCAAGCCCCGCACCTCCTGCGCGGATTCCTGGCCGGGACCGGGTTGGTATTGCTGGAATGACCGTCAAGCACCGAGATAAAGATCTGTAGTGCTACTGTTCCGTTTTCCTGGCCCGCCCGCCGAACCGGACGTGCCCGTCTCCGGGCATCCGGCTCTCCACGTGCTCTTGCCTCCAGTCAGCCGACGGCTGCCGGTATTGGCGTCCATGGTGTGGGTATGTTCCGTCCCCGGTATCGGTAGCGGATCACCGGAACCTTCTGGGGTTGGAACAGCGAGATCCCGTCCTCGGTCGGCCGTTTCCCCGGGAGGAAAACGGTTTCCCGTCCTGAGCTGGAGCGATCTTCAGAGGCTGTTCGAGATCCGGTGGGGGCTTTGTCACACTGCTGGCATGAACGGAAAACGCCTTGATGAGGAACTCGCCGCGAACCGCGCCCTTTGGGACGCCCGCGCCCGGGCACACGGAACGACCCCGAATGACATGTTCTACGACGTCGATTCGTTCCTGGCCGGACGCCAGACGCTCTACGGGATCGAGCTGGAGCTAGCCGGTGATGTGACCGGCCAGGATGTGCTGCATCTGCAGTGCCACTTCGGCATGGACACACTCAACTGGGCCCGTCTGGGCGCCAGGGTCACCGGCATCGATTTCTCGTCGACGGCGATCACCCGGGCACGTGAGCTGGCCGAGCGCGCCGGGCTGACCGCCGATTTCATCGAGGCGGACACGCAGAACCTTCCATCCGACCTGGCGGACAGGTTCGACCGGGTGATCGCCACCTACGGGGTGCTGTGCTGGATCGCTGACCTCGATGCATGGATGCGCGGCACGGCAATGGCACTGCGGCCTGGTGGCAGGCTGGTACTGGTCGACCTGCATCCCGCCTTCCAAACCCTGGCCAGCTACGAGCCGCTCGTGGCCGACTGGCCCTACGGCGGCGGCGAACCCCAGCGAGAAGCGGTCACGGGCACGTATGCCGATCCGGACCTGCTGATGGAGGCGCAGGAAGTAGTCCAGTATCCTCACTCCGTGGGCGAGATCGTGACAGCGGCCGCCGGAGCCGGACTGATCGTGGACCACCTCGGCGAACACACAGAGGCCGAGTTCGACGGACGCCGCATCCTGCCCCAAGGACCCGACGGCAACTACCGCTTCCCCTTCAGCGACACCTATCTCCCGATCCTCTACTCGTTGCGAGCGGTGTCACCTCAACCGACCGCAGAGTAGATGCCACCCGTCCCTCAGTGTGAGCACACAGTAGGCCGCAGGGCTTGGGAGAAAGGGTCATGTCCCGCTTGGTGGTGTAGCCGATCAAGTTGTGGGCGTGCGCGGGCGGGTGCCCGGGGCGCACTTCTGCTGGTGTCCGACGCTCCCTGACGCGAGGAGGGCCATCACGTAACTCTTCTTGGTGAACGCCCAGTTCAACCATGAGGAGTACGTGATGGCCCTGTCCCAGTCTGACCTGATAAGGATGCTGGAGTCACTACGCTCGTCCGACGGAATCGAGCTCGTCCGCAGCGTGGCAGAGCGAATGCTGCAGGAACTGATCGAAGCCGAGGTGAGCGCGCACATCGGTGCCGGCTGGAATGAGCACACCGGTTCCCGGACAGCGTGGCGCAACGGGCACCGGGACAAGACCCTGACCACGCCGGCCGGCGATCTGGACCTGGAGATTCCCAAGCTCCGCACCGGCAGCTTCTTCCCCAGCCTGCTGGAACGCCGACGGCGCATCGACCAGGCCCTCTATGCCGTGATCATGGAAGCATATGTCCATGGGGTCTCCACCCGCTCGGTCGATGACCTGGTCAAGGCCCTGGGCGGGGACAGTGGCATATCGAAGAGCGAGGTCTCCCGCATCTGCGGCGAGCTCGACGAGCCGCTGACCGCGTTCCGCACCCGCCCTCTGGACCACACCCGGTTCCCCTACCTCTACCTGGACGCGACGTACTGCAAGGTGCGGGTGAACCATCAGATCGTCTCGCAGGCTGTGGTCATCGCCACCGGCATCACCGAGGACGGCGGCCGCGAAGTCCTCGGGACCGCCGTGGGGGACAGCGAGACCGAAGCGTTCTGGAGTGAGTTCCTGCGCTCGCTCCGTGCCCGCGGCCTGGGCGGCGTCCGCCTGGTCATCGCGGACCACCACAGCGGACTGATCGCGGCGATCCGCAAGGTGATGCTGGGCTCCTCGTATCAGCGGTGCCGCGTTCACTTCCTGCGCAACTGCTTCGCGCACATACCCAAAGGCGCTGGTGAAATGGTCGCCGCGACGATCCGGACCGTCTTCGCCCAGCCCACTGCGGAACTGGTCGCCACCCAGCTGGACACCGTTGCCGACATGCTCGGCGAGCAGTTCCCCAAGGTGAAAGAGATGCTGCTGACGGCGAAGAGCGGCCGCCTTACCGCCGGACGGCTGTAGGCCGAACAGCCCACCCATCAACTCGTAGGCCAAACAGACGAATCACACCTAATTCCTGATAGACCCGTGCTTCACGGAGAGGGCGACCTGCATGAGGTCGGGCCAGTGGCGGCGGATCAACTCCCAGCCGATCGCGGTGCGCGGGTCGGTGGAGAACAGCGGGTCGATGTGCCGGTAGCGCACGGCGGGGTGGGGGCGGTGGAAGGTGGTGAGGTCCTGGAAGTTGCGGATCCTGGGCAGCAGGTCGATCCCCAGGAGATGGGCGAGTCCGAAGACTGGGAAGGACTGGCCTTGCGTGTCGGCGTGGACCTGGCCCGGGCCGGGCCGCCGACTGGTTCTGGAGCAGGGAGTCGATCAGGTAGACGGCCTCCCAGACGCCACAGGGAACGAACCGGGAGAACAGGGCGAGGTAGGTGTCGGCGACCAGGTGGTGGGCGATGCCTCCGTAGCCGCCGTACCGGATCGAGGTCTCGGCCAGGAGGTTGTCGACTGCGGCGTCCATTATGGTGCCGTCCACGGCGGCCACCGACCCGTCGCCCCACGCCCGGACCAGGTCCAGGTCGAGGTGGGCGTCGACCACGTCAGCGCCGGCCCGGGCAAGGTTCGTCGCGGTGCAGTGGCGTTTGGCGATCGCGGCCAACTCGTGCGCCGTCACGGTGTTCATGTGCGGGGCCGCCTGGGTGGCGCCGAGGCCGGAGCCGTAGGTGAACGCGGTGACCACGTAGCGGGCCAGCGGGTCCTTCAGCTTCGCGGATCCAACCCCGACAGTGGTCCGAGGCGGTGCCACCAGCCGGTCCAGTGTGCCGCCCGGGCGAGGTGCTCCAGGATGCCCCGGGCTGGTAATCGCAGGGTGAGCTCGGCTTCCAGTGCCTCCGCGGAGGCGGTGCGCTCGCGGCCGACGCGCTGTTTGAGTGATGGCACCCCGGTCACCGGGTCGATCGTCAGGTCCCGGGTCCTGCCGGTATCGCTCCAGGATTGCGCGTTAAAGGATTGATCATGGTGTGGCGGTCTTGCCGAGGTGGCGGTAGATGGTGGGGCGGGTGACGCCGAACTCGTCGGCGATCTGTTGGACGGTCAGTTCACCGGCGTCGTACATCTCCCGGGCGAGCTTGATCTGGCGGGGGCCGAGTTTGGGTTTCTGGCCGCCGGTGCGGCCGCGGGCGCGTGCGGCTTCCAGGCCGTCGACGGTGCGCTCGGACATCAGGGCGTGCTCGAATTCGGCTACTGCGCCGAGGATCTGGAAGAACTTCCTGCCGACGGCGGTGGAGGTGTCGATGCCCTGGTCGAGCACGACGAGGTCGACGCCGCGGGCTTGGAGGTCTTTGGCCAGCTCGATGAGGTTCTCCAGCGAGCGGCCTAGGCGGTCGAGTTTGGTGACGACGAGTTGGTCGCCTTCGCGGGCGACGAGGAGGGCTTTGTCGAGTTCGGGGCGGCGGGCGAGCTTGCCGGATGCCTTGTCGGTGAAGATCTGTTCGCACCCTGCGGCTTTGAGGGCGTCTTGTTGCGCTTCAGGGTGTTGGTCCCGTTTCGATACGCGGGCGACGCCGATTCTCATGTCTGAACCGTATCGTGAACGGGGTTGTGCGTTGCACAGGTGCGTACACGGGTAGCGTTACATGTGCGACCTGGGAATGTCAGGTGGATCTTCGTGTTTCGCGAACGATCGTTACCGTACGCTCGATGCCAGAGGCGTGCCGCTTCGCTTCGGCACCGATGGTGAGGCAGTGGGCATGTCGGCGGTGAGCTCTGTGACGGGTATCACTGCAACGGGCTTGGGTGGTCGGACAGGACTGTGTGTGGAGATATCGTTGCGCGCCCGGGTGCGTGCCGGGGACCCGACCGCATTCGGGCAGATCTTTGATGAGCACGCCCGGGTCGTGTACAGGCATGCGGTGCGCTGGACCGGCGACTGGGTCGCTGCCGAGGACGTGGTGTCCCTGACGTTCCTGGAGGCGTGGCGGCTGAGGAAGAAGCTGCGTCCGGACGGAGAGAGTCTGCGGCCTTGGTTGCTGGGGATCGCGACCAATGTGCTGCGCAACACCGCCCGCGCCGCGCGCCGGCACCAGAAGGCGCTCACGCAACTGCCGCCGCGTGAGACTGTGCCCGATTTCGCGGAGGAGCTCGTGGGGCGGCTGGCCGACACCGAGCAGCTGGCCGCGGCCAAGGCTGCGCTTGAGCAGTTGCGGCCGGCAGAGCGGGAGGTGTTCGCCTTGTGCGTGTGGTCCGGCTTGGAGCATGCGGCGGTGGCCGAGGCGCTGGGGGTGCCGGTCGGCACGGTTCGTTCCCGGCTGTCGCGAGCTCGCAGTCGGCTGCGGGAGCTCACTGAGCAGGAACTGGCCCGGGTTCAAAAAAACATGCAACGCGCCTCTGGCAGCGGACAGATACCGGGTGACCGCACATCCGCGGTCCGGTCGATTCAGGAGAAGAACCGATGAATGCCACCCCGCAGTCGCCGCAAGGGTCGGAGCGCGAGGAACTGTCCCGGCTGCTGCCGGCACCGGCGGACCCGGATCTCTCTCGCGACCGCCACCTTTTGCTGAAGGAACACCTCATGAACCACGTGCAAGAAGAGTCCGGCCTCACCGCGAGGCGCTGGCGTCTGGCGACGCGATTTGTTGCCCCGGTGGCGCTGGCGGCGGCCGTGGCCGGTGTCGCGGTGAGTATCGGCCAGACGTCCGGGAACACCGACACCGTCGCGGCCGGCCCAGACCGGATCAGCAACGTGGCCTACACCCTCGACCAGGAACCCAACAACACGGTGAAAATGAGCATGCGGGTTGAGGGAGGGGAGCTGAAGTGCGTCAACGGCAATTGCAGTGTCCCTCCGACCGGCCCTGAGCCTGAGAGGGTGCTGGCTGACCCTGCCGGCTTGCAGCACGATCTGGACCGTATGGGCGTACATGCCCGCGTTTACCGTGAAGACCCCAGCTGCCCTGTCGACCAGAGGGACCTCAACCGGGACAGGGGGGTCACCAGGGCTGCGATCGGGAAGATCGAACGCGAAAACAACCGCCTAGTCACAACCATTCACCGGGACAAGATTCCCGATGGCTCGACCCTGGTGGTCTTTCTTCCGTCCAATGAAGACACGCCTCACGGGCTGTTCGGCGTAGATGTCCTCAAGGGAGAGCTCCCCTCCTGCTACCACGCCCAGAACGAGGAACTTCGCTAACCCAGGACCATGCCTGGCCGGTGAGCCCAGACGAACATTACTCACCGGCCAAGGCCACTCTTACCAGATCGCCGACTGTCAGTTCTTCCGGGCCAGTCGCCAGGTCATGAGGGTGACTCGCCCAGGTGACGAGTGCCGCAGTCCCCGGAGTCACCAGCCGGCGTCGGCCGGGTCGGCGGTGCCGGGGAATCGAATCGCAGAGGCCTATGCCCTCGCTCGTCGAACTGGGCGAGCTCGCGTTCATAGTCGACGGTGATGAGCCGTAGTAGGTCTTGGGAGGAGATGCGCGTGGTAGCGCCGGGACATGTCCCGGCGCTACCACGGCCCCGGAGTGTTCCGGGATTGTCCGGTTTGGTCATGTGATGCCATGGAGCTTGAGGATGGTGGCCGGGGTGGTGTGGGCACGTCTGGCGCTGGCGGTGTTGGCCCAGCCGACGGCCCGCAGCGTGCCACGGACGATGTCGCTCAGGGTGGCCATGACGGCGGGGGTGTTGCGGGTGCGGATCGTGCGGGCGTCCTCGCCGAAGACGACGTCGCGGATCCAGTGGACGGAGTTCTCGATGGTCCAGTGGTCGCGGGCCCAGGCGGCGATCTCGGCGGGGGTAGCCTGCTCGGCGGGCAGGTCGGTGACCGCGTAGACGATCTCCAGTCCACTTCTTCTTGCCGAGCGGGCGGCTTCTGCGGCGGATGCGTACGACCTGGCGGGCGTGGG
Organism: Streptomyces sp. NBC_00289; assembly: GCF_041435115.1. Taxonomy (NCBI): domain Bacteria; kingdom Bacillati; phylum Actinomycetota; class Actinomycetes; order Kitasatosporales; family Streptomycetaceae; genus Streptomyces; species Streptomyces sp. NBC_00289. The sequence goes on from NZ_CP108046.1 coordinate 10,505,137, forward strand.
GAACAGGAGCCCGTTGACGCTGGCGACTTGCAGTTCGCGGATCTCCTCTCGGCCGTGACCGCGCTCGGCGGTGCGGTGCAGGACCGGTATCTGTTTCCAGGGAAGAGACTTGAGCTGGCGGGCGAGGTTCTTCTGGTTGCCCCCAGCGCGCTCGCTTCACCGGCGGTTGCTGTCTCGGCCAGGGCGGCCAGGCGTTGATAGCCGGCCCGGGTCAGCTTGTCGGGGCTGACCTTGGCGTAGGCGTCGCGCAGTGTCTTCTCGTCGGGGCAGCAGATCCGCCCGGCCAGCGGATCGTAGGGACATCCGAGGTCGGCCAGGGTCTGCTGATCGCAGCGGCGGACCCACTCGCCCACCGAGACAAGGGAGTTGTGGGCCCACCGTGGCCATCAACAGACGCCGATCGCCAGCAGAGTAGCCAGTTGATATCGCACTCCGCGCGGATCACGCGGGTCGGGCACCTGCGCCAGGACCTGCAGCAGCCCCTCGGGAACGACCGAGTCCACGCAGGTCGGCGATGCGGTCAGACGGGACGCGTCCGGAAGCGCAACGGACATGGGGGAAGATGGAGCGACGAGCACGGCACCCTTGCAGATCGTGGCAGCGTAGAGAACTTCCATGATCCACAAGCGCCGTGCTCGCCCTGCATCCGGGACCCGCCAGCGATCACCAGGTCAAACCGGACATCCCGGAAACGCTCCGGGGCCGTGGGGTGTTTACAGCCGGATGTGTGCTGTCAAGTTATGCGAGTGTTGTCGGTGAAGTTTTTGAGCACGGAGTTGCGATGCCAAGAGAATCGTTACTGAAAAAACGTATCAAACTTACCCAAATGCTTACAAATAGCCCCTCGCAGGCCGAAGTGCTGTTCGAGCGTGCGCTCGTCAATGCACAGTTAGCCTCGCGCTTTCGCGAGTGGGTCTGTCCGGGTCTTGATCAAAAAAGCGGAGAGTGCTGCTGACCTGCAACGATGGGACTTGTCGAGGGTCCTGTCACTGCAAGGAAAGAAGCACTCTCCAGGTGAAGAAGAGTAGCGGGTCGTACCCGCGCGTCCGTGTCGAGGGCGGCGGCCGCGGGGTGGTCTCGCAGGCCGGGGCGGTGCTGCTGGTCGAGACGGCCCGCAAGTGTGGCCTGGACGGTGCGATAGCGGCGGCACTGGCACCGTGGCGCAAGCCGCGGGCCGTGCACGACCCAGGCAAGATCCTGCTGGATGTGGCGCTGGCCGTCGCGCTCGGCGGCAACTGTCTGGCAGACGTCGGCATGCTGCGGGCCGAGCCGGCTGTGTTCGGCCCGGTGGCCTCCGATCCGACCGTCTCCCGCCTCGTCGACGCGCTCGCCGCCTCCGGCCCGAAGGCTCTTGCGGCAATCCGGGGCGCACGTTCCGAAGTACGCACGCGGGTCTGGGAGTTGGCCGGGACAAGCAGTCCGGCCGCCGACGGCCAAGTGATCGTGGACATCGACGGGGTACTGGTGCTCGCACACTCCGAGAAGCAGGACGCCACCCCGACCTGGAAGAAGACCTTCGGCCATCACCCGCTCGTCGCGTTCGTCGACCACGGCCCAGCCGGATCCGGGGAACCGGTGGCCGCCCTGCTGCGGCCCGGCAACGCGGGCTCCAACACCGCCGCCGACCACATCGAAACCGCCCAACTCGCCCTGGCCCAAGACCCTGATGGTTAATTCGTGCGGCTGAGGGTGCTGGTGGGAGTGGGTGGGCAGGTTCCTCCTGTGCCGGGAGGGTCCGGCCGGGGAGGGGCTCGTTTTGTCGATGTCGCCGCGGTCGTGGCCGGAACCGTCGCCGGAGATCGCTGCGGCGGTGCGGAAGATATACGCGCGTAAGGAGCCGCCGCTCGCGGTGGCGATCCGGGACCAGTTGCCCGAGGTGTTCCCGGACACGGAGTTCTCCGGTGCGTTCGGTGCACGGGGCCGACCGGCACTCTCGCCGGGCCTGCTGGCGCTGGTCACGGTGCTGCAGATGGCGGAGAACCTCACCGACCGGCAGGCCGCCGATGCCGCCCGCAAGGACCTCACCTGGAAATACGCGCTCGGGCTCGGCCTGGCGGACGAGGGGTTCGACGCGTCGGTGTTGTCGGAGTTCCGCACCCGGGTGGTCGAGCACGGCCTGGAGGAGCGGGCCTTGGACCTGCTGCTGGCCGCGTTGAAGGAGAAGGGCCTGGTCAAGCCGGGCGGGAAGCAGCGGACAGACTCCACTCACGTGATCAGCGCGGTGCGGGACATGAACCGCCTGGAGTTGGCCGGTGAGAGTGTGCGGGCCGTGCTGGAGGCGCTTGCGGCCGCGGCACCGGGCTGGCTCGCCACGGTCGTGGACGTCGAACCATGGTCCAGGCGTTATGCGGCCCGGGTCGATTCCTGGCGGCTGCCCGTCACCGCGTCCAAGCGCGCCGACCTGGCCGTCGCGTTCGGAACGGATGCGGTCACACTGCTGGAAGCGGTCTACCGCGCCGACGTGCCGGGATGGCTGCGCGAGCTGCCCGCGGTGCAGGTCTTGCGGACCGTACTGGTGCAGAACTACCAGGTCACCGACACCCCCAGAGGACGGGAGGTGCGGCGGCGGGCGGCGGACGAGGACGGTCTCCCGCCGGCCAGAGTCCGTCTCGGCTCTCCGTACGACACCGACGCCCGCTGGGCGGCCAAGGGCGAGGACTTGTTCTGGCTGGGATACAAGATCCACCTGTCCGAGACCTGTGACGACGATGATGGCGACAACCGCGCCCCGAACCTGGTCACGAACGTGGCCACGACCGATGCCACCGTGCCGGACGCGTCGATGACCGAGCCGATCCACCAGACCCTGGCCGGCCGGAAACTGGCTCCGGGCGAGCACTACGTCGACTCCGGCTATCCCTCCGCGGCGCTTGTCGCCTCCTCGCTCAAGGACTTCGGCACCGTGCTGATCAGCCCGCTGTTGGGCGACTGCTCGCCCCAGGCCAGAGCCGGTGCCGGCTACGACCGGGCCGCGTTCGCCATCGACTTCGAACAGCAGAACGCCGTCTGCCCGCAGGGCCGCACCAGCTCGTCCTGGAGCCCCTGCACCCAGCGCGGCACCGACGCCGTGGTCATCAAGTTCGCCAAGACCACCTGCCAGCCGTGCCCGGCCCGGGGCCGGTGCACCACCTCGAAGGCCGGATACCGGCAGCTCACCGTCCTGCCCCGCCAACTCCACGAGCTCCAGCACACCGCCCGCCTCGCCCAGGCCACCCGTGACTGGCAGCACGAATACCGACGACGAGCAGGCGTCGAGGGCACCATCCGCCAGGCCGTCGCGGTCACCGGCACCCGCCGTGCCCGCTACCGCGGCCTGGCCCGGACGCACCTCGAGCACGTCTACTCGGCCGTCGCTCTCAACCTCATCCGACTCCACGCCTGGTGGAACGGCCACCCCATGGACCGGACCAGGACCAGCCACCTCGCCCGCCTCGAACTCGCCCTCGCGGCTTGACCCCGAATTAACCATCAGGGTCGCCCAACTGCCCAAACACCTGCGGCGGGGACGGCAGACACTGATCCGCACCGACTCCGCCGGCGGCACCCACACCTTCCTCGACTGGCTCTCCCGCCGGGGCCGGTGGCTGTCGTATTCCGTCGGAATGACCACCACCGACGCCATCCACCAGGCCGTACTGAAGATCCCGAAGAAGGCATGGACACCCGCCTACGACGCCGACGGCACCGAGCGGCCCGGCGCCTGGGTCGCCGAGATCACCGACATGCCCGACCTGAGTACCTGGCCCACGGGCATGCGGCTGATCGTCCGCAAAGAACGCCCGCACCCCGGCGCCCAGTTGCGCTTCACCGACCTCGACGGCAACCGGCTCACCTGCTTCGCGACCAACACGAAAGGCGGCCAGCTCGCCGACCTCGAACTGCGTCACCGCAGACGGGCACGCTGCGAGGACCGCATCCGAGGCGCCCGTGCCACCGGCCTGCGCAATCTGCCCCTGCACGACACGGCCCAGAACCAGATCTGGCTGGAGATCGTCTCCCTCGCGCTCGACCTCCTCGCCTGGATGCCGATGCTCGCGCTGACCGGCGAGGCCCGCCGCTGGGAACCCAAGAAGCTCCGGCTGCGGCTGTTCTCCGCCGCCGCTCAGCTCGTGAACACCGGCCGTCGCCGCTGGCTCCGCCTGCCCGCCCGATGGCCCTGGACCGCTGTCATCAGCCACGCGATCGTCAGGCTCCACGCCCTGCCGAACCCCGGTTGACCAGCCACATCGCCCGTCCCGACAAACCCGCACCACCACACCGGTGAAGTGGAACCCGGCGCCCATCCGACGCGAGAGCCGGGCCCTCGGCCTGCCCCAGCCCCGAAAAGACCCCACCACACAAACGCAGAGTCCCCGTCAACAAACCGACAAGGACTCATGAACGATCGAGGTTAGGACGGCGGGGGCGCGCAGTACGTGACATGGCCAGTGCGCTCGCGCTCAACGATGACCTGATCGAGCGAGCGCGGAGGGAATTCACAAAGTACGCTGGTGATCCCTTCGTTGTTGATGTCCTGGCACCGCAAAGCCCTATGGCGAAGGTCGTTTGGATGCTGCATTCCGAGAAATTTGCGAAGGCTCAGAAGCGGCTCACCCCCCTGCTTGCCGCCGAGCCGGAGAATCCGTCACTTCTCTTTCTTGCATCTCAGGCAGCAGCCGCACTAGACAGCTACGAGGCGGCGATATCGTTCGCAGAGAAGTGCATTACAATAGATCCCGACTTCACTGATGCACACTTCAACCTCGCTTTTGCTCATGAGGCGCTTCAGCATCACGAACAAGCTCTCGGGTCCTACCGCGCGGCACTGGCGCTTGAAGACGACCACGAAAGCTCGGCGTTCAATCTGATTCTGCTGTTGCGGAGGCTGGATCTTCATGTGGAGGCTGCCGAAGTCGGCGGGAGAACGTTGGCCGCATTGCCGATGGCTCTCATGGTGCGCTACAAACATGCTGAGACTCTGGCGATCTTGGGGAGACCCAACGATTCGCTGCGCGAACTTGAGAAGATAGTCGAGCGCGATCCCGCAGCAAGCAAATCCGTGGCTGACAATGAGCACTTTGCGCCTTACCTTGAAATCCAGGAATGGCAGTTGCTGATCGAATGTGATCACATCGTCTGATCAGAGACTTGCGGGTCTATCGGCGATACCGAGTGGATCGACATCGGTGGCTCTTGTCTTTACGGGTGCGCAAGCTAGCTTGATCTTTAACCTGTGCGGCGTGGTCGTGGGGTGGTCGACTTCTTCGTTCGTTGTTTCGCCGCCGGTGTTTTGCGGGGTGTGTGAACGTCGTGGCGTGGGGTGGGTCGGGTGTTCTTTCGGCCTGGTGGTCGTCGGGGGCCAGGACGGGTGGGTTTCGGTGCTTGGGCCGGGCAGCTGGCCTTGGGGCGGATGTGCCGGAAGTCGCGGCGGACTCGGGCGGGGGTGAGTCTGTCCGGCGGAGTTGGTCTTTCCCAGGGGCGACGTCGGTCGGCCGCCAGCGGCCGGGCGAGCCGCAGTTGGGTGTAGGCGGCGAGGATCAGCCAGGTCCATCGGTCGGCTGCCTCGGGGGTGCGGATCTTCGGGGAGGTCCAGCCGAGGGTCTGTTTGAACAGGCGGAAGGTGTGCTCGATGTCGAAGCGTCGCAGGTATACCTGCCAGAGACGGTCGGCATCTGCCGGGGTGGCGTCGGTGCCGGACCACCACAGCCAGACTGGCTTGGGGGTTGCTCCGCTGGGCAGGTGGTCGATGTCCAGGCGGATCACCGTCCCTTCGACGATCGGGAGGGTGCCGTCGGCAGCGGCCCAGGAGGAACGGTGGGTCAGTTTGGGGTGCAGGCGGTCCCAGGAGCGGGCCCTGGCGGTGCCGTAGAGACGGGTGTCGGCGACGGCCTCGGTGTCCGGGGTGCCCCAGGTGTCGGGCTGTCCGAAGACGAACTCGCCACCGTGCCGGGGCGGCCGGCCCTGGGTGTGCGGCAGCCGCGGTGGGACAGCCCTGCGCAGGACCCGGTCGGATCGCATCCTGGCCAGCACCTGGACCGGCAGGTCTTTGAGGAGAAAGCCAAGGCGGGGCGCGTCGTATCCGGCGTCCGCGACGACGAGGATGTCCGGGTCACCCGCCTGCCACTGCCCCGCTGCGATCAGTCGCTGCAGTAGATCACGCAGTTGCCGGGCGGTGACGGTGGCGGTGTCATCACCGGGCGCCAGCCGCAGTGCGTCCAGTGGTGCGGTCCATGAGCTGCGGCCCGGCTCCAGCGCGCAGATGATCGAGTAGGGCCAGCCCGGGACCGGGATGTGGTGGTCCTTGCCCCGGCCGTACGTGTGGCACAGGATCCGCTGCGGTGAGGTGTGCGCGTCGGGCCGCAGCCAGCAGGTGACGTCGATGGCCAGGACCAGCCGGCCGTCGGCAGCCCGTGGCAGTTGCACCTCGGCCAGTGCCCGCCGCAGCCGGCCGGCATCGATGCGACCACGGGCCACCGCCGCGTAGAGCCCGCCATGACCGCGACGGTGTTCACCCACCAGCGACAGCTCGGCCAGAGACCTCACCGGCCCGTCACCGCACAGGATGGCATCAGCGAGCTCGAACAAGGCGTCCGAACGAGCGGTCAGACAGGCGTAGAACTCGCCCCGGAAGCATGACAGTTGTGCCAACGCCTCCGATTGGGCGTCGTGATGCAGCAGACTCATCCTCACGGCCTTCGTTCTGAATGTGTGTGTTCCTTGGTCGGAGCACATGTTCAGACGAAGGCCGCCTCCACGTACGGCAGTTACCGGACCGAGTGATCAAGTTCGACGCGTCATTCGACGCCAGGCGTTAAAGATCAAGCTAGGGCATGTTTCGTAAATAAGACTGGGTAAATGTTTACTCGAGTGGGGCATTTCCGTGCACTTTATGGAGGCGTTCGCAAGTTGAGTTACTTTTCGGCAGCGTTGACCCTTGCTGGCGCAGCGGCGAATGTGTCTGATGCCGCCGTAGATCGCTTGGACCTGCTGGAGGCCACGCACGGCGTTGTCTTGCCTGCAGCGGTCCGCGAATGGTACTCCCGCCCCAAGCTGGTGGATCTCCTCGCTGCGACATCGAGCCTGGAACGAATCTACCCAATAAGGGACTTCGGGTATTGGGGGCCGTATTGGCGTTTTCCCGGTGGCGCCAGCGACCAGGAGGCGGAGCCCGGCGAGGAAGCTTCCAGGGTCGATCCGTTGGCTCTCGGCCTCCTGCCGTTCATGGAGGAGGATCAAGGCGTGTGGTTCATGGTCGCGCGCCTCAACGGCGCAGATGACCCGCCGCTGGTAGTTTCTTTTGATGTGGTGGGACCCGAGATGCAGTGGCAGCCGCATGTGGCGCGCTTCTCCGATCTGATCTACACCCGCCTGTGGGACGTATTCCCGGACGGATTTTCCCTAAGCGGTCGAGCGCTACCAGTAACCCAGGTCGATTTGACGACGCTCGGAACAGAGCTCCAACAGATGCAGTCTTCGTTTGAAGTTCCTGCCGGGACCACTTTCCGGTATGCCGACCGGTCCGGCGACCAGCGGGTGCTTTTGGTCGAGAGGTCACCGAACTGCTGGGATATCACCTTGTGGTCGGCAGGGAGAGAACTACTGAAAGATCTCGCTGCAAGGCTGGGATCAGTCAGCTTCCTACCAGAGCTTGCCTGATATCGCTGAACACCACAGCCACCCGCGCCTGACACTGCGGGGGAAACCTGTTGTGTTCATCCCCAGATGAGGGTTGTCCCGGCAGAAACCGGGACAACCCCGCAGCCCCAACAACAACAAAAAGCTGCCTTCAGACGCGAAAGCAGCACTCGTGCGATCGCTCATCTGAAGGACAGGAAGATCCCCACCACCCACTACCGCGACCCCCTCGGCGCCCTTTCTCTCGTCGCCAAGACAATCACCGCCCTCGACTTCCAAGAGCTGGTGAAACCCCTGTCACCAGGCCAGCGGCCAAGGCGCGACACGAAATGCCGATCCGACCCCTCAGAACAGCGCCAGGCCTTCACCCCTGGTGTCGGCGATGACCGGCCGGGACTGGGCGGGCAGGTCGTCCAGGCGGTCGGGGCCGGTATCCCGCTCCCTCGAACGGCAGCCTGTCGAAAAGATCCCGGCGCTCGATCCGGGACAGGCCGTATGGAAGGTCGGTCCGGACTACGTCGACATCATCCAGACCGTCCTCAGCGAAGAGGAAGCCACGCTCACCGACACATCCTCGCGCCGCCGCAAGGCGCAGCAGGCCCTGGCCTCGTTGTTTCACGGCGGCGGTCGGTTGATCTTGCGTCCGTGATGTCGCGTTGATTCCTGTCCGGGGACGGTGCCGGTCAGGGGCGCGCGTCGGCTGACGTACCGGATGACGCCGGGTTCCACGGGCCCGGGGCCTGCTGGTGGCCCCCTCTCGGCGTTCGATGTGATCGTTTGTGCTGGTCAGATGGGGTGCGGCAGAGCGAGGATGCGCCGGAAGGCGCGGATGATGATGCCGGCCCAGGGCCAGGTGCCGGGAAGTTTCAGGCGTCGTTTCCGCTGGCCGCGGACGAGGCGGGCGGGCACGTGGAGGACGCGGTAGCGCAACGTCTTCGGAGTGGCCCTGGCCATCTCGCCGTCCAGGGCGAGGAGCTGGAACCAGCAGCGGAGATCGGCGGCGAGGGTGGTGGCGGTGAGCCAGGAGGCGTTGACGTTCAACTCGCGCGAGGGCAACAGGCCGATCCCGGACGCCTTCTGATCGCGGATCTTGGGCTCGATCCTGGCGTGCTTGCGGTGCCGGCCGTCCAGATGGGCGATCTGTCCCCGGCGATGGTTGGTCGCGAAGGTCTGGTAGCGCGCCTCGTGCTTGATCTCGTAGGCGCTGGCGTCCTTGACGTAGCGGGGGTGGAGGGGTTCCTTGCGGGGTCTTCGAAGTTAAGCGGTGCGGAGGTGTCCGCGGGCTCGGCGGGTGGTCACGCAGCGTGTGCGTAGGCGCTGGCTGACGGCATTGCGGAAACCGAACGCGTTGCGGGCGACCAGCTTGATCACGCGGTTGATTCCCTCGCTCTTGGCGTTGTGGTGTCCGGTGTCGATGAACTCGGCGATCTCGGGCGTAGCGCCAGGCGGTGGCCGTGCTGATGCCGAAGCCTGCGGCGATCTGTTCGAGGGTGTCGTGCTTGCGCAGGTAGACCAGGGTGCACCGGGCCCGGTCGTACGGACGCAGTCTGCAGCGCCGGCCGGCTTCACAGGACACGATCACCATCGTGACCAGCTCCAGGAGCTCCGGATCGACATCGCATCCGGCACCATAGGAGAACACGGGGCATCTCCGCAGGTGAAGGTTATGTCTGGCGACTCTCCAAACCAACGGGATGCCCCGTTCGGCACGCCACCGGCAACACTTTGCCGACCCTCACCCGCAGGCCGTACAAGTGAAAAAGGCTCATTGACGTCGACTACTGAGACTGGGAGTCAGGACGCGAAATTCCTACCATCGATGACCCCCGAATCCTAGGAATATTATCGCCGCCCGTGTTCACCTCTCACGAGGCCGGAAGCTCAGAAGGGGTGTGGCTGCGTCTCGGCGCTGGGCTGTTGCGGCTGCTGACCCGGGACTGGTGCGGCTGCTCCGCTGCCGCTGGGCCGATAGGCCTTGGTGACAGACGCGGTCGCGTACGTGAGGGAGACCGCGACGTCTTCGGCATCCATCTCGACGACGGTGCGGCGCTGTCCCTCGTTGTCGTCGAAGGTCCGCTGCTTGAGCCGTCCGGTGACGATGATGCGCATGCCCTTGGTCAGGGACCCGGCAGCATTCTCGGCGGGCTGCCGCCACAGCGAACACCGCAGGAACAGCGGCTCGCCATCCACCCACTGGCCCCGTTCACGGTCGTACGTGCGCGGCGTCGATGCAACCGTGAAACCGGCCACCGGAATTCCTGCCGTTGTGAACCGGAGTTCCGGATCAGCGGTCAAGTTCCCCACAACCGTCGCCAGCGTTTCGCCCGCCACTGCCCACCACTCCCACCAAGATCGTTCAGGATGTCCGGCCACAGTAGCCGGTCCCCCTGACGGTGGAGGCATCAACGGCTGAAGGCACAAGCGCAGACCGGCAAGGTGCGCGCGTACGCATGCGGCAGCCGGGCTTGCTTCGAGCCGTGGCAGCCCGGGCTCAACAGACGGCGCCAGGTCAGATCCCGGGTCCGTAACCGGGGGCCGGGTGCTGGCGCGGGGTCCACCACTCCGTGAGCGCCCCACACCCCGAATGCGAGCGCGGCCACGGCCGCGAGTGCCGCGGCCCGGGGGCGGCGCACCCACCGTATGGTCAGCACCCAGGCGAAGGCCGGAGCCAGAGCGCCGCCAAGCACGATGAGCGGCAGACCGACGAAGAGTACGCTCAGATCACGGCATGGCCTTCGAACCCTCCATCGATACTGAACGCGGCCCGCGGCGCCCACACGAGCGCCGCGATAGCAGCACCGAGGCCGGCGAGGAGGCATCCGACGCCGCCGGAATTCTTCGAAGTCATGGTCAATGGCCTCCAGTGATGGTCGCTCGTGCTCGCGATAGACGTTGGCGGCACGGTTCGCAGTTCCGACCGGCAGGGAAGAGTGATCCCGCCGACCGGGAAATCCGATTTCCTCAAAATGGGCAATCGCCTCTTCCAAGGTGAGTTTCAGACGGTCAGCCGCTGCTATCTGACCAATCCCGGTCCTGGATTTCTGTGCCCTCGGGGCCCAGTCCAGTGCGGTCGGCGTGTTCTCGCATGCGACTGCCGTACTCGGCGTGGTGGGTCAGCGAGGTGTAGTCGTCGAAGTCCAGGTCGATCACTCCGGCGAGTTCGGCCAGGTACACATCGAGTCCCGGGTACATCACGGCGACATAGGGCAGGTCGTCAATATCGGTCACCAGGATGGGGTATTCACCGGTGGAGTCGGCTTCCCCCGGATACAGCAGGCGCCGGGAGTCGCAGCCACCGACGAGGGGGAAGCACCGCCCAGGCAGCAGCCCCTCGAAAGCGGTGAACACTTCCACCCATGGGCCGTCCTGTTCGGTGAACCCGTGCATCTGCGCCGTGGTCTCGCCCAACGGCTGGCCTTCCAGGAGGGGGTGCTGTGGGCTCTTGAGCCAGCCCAGCTCGGTGAGCCACGAGCCGTCGAAGGCGAGCCAGCGCTGCAGGCTCGGCGGCAACGACCTGTCTCCGGGCAGTCGCAATCGGGCTATCACTTCTGCTGGCACCGGCACCGGATCGGAAATGACCGGCGCATCCGTCGTGTCCCAACCGTGCTGCGTCACCTGCTCGACCTCGGGTATTCAGCCGGGCGAGCCGGTCTGACTCGGAGTTAGCGAAAGGTGCCCCGTGGCCTGCGAGGATGCGAGTGTCGAGGTCGTATCAGCGCAAGAGTCAGGTGCACCTTTCTGGGACCGGCGGCTGTCTGTGACGGCTGATGGGAAGGGGCTGGTCGGGCATGCCGGGGTGCTGCTGCACGGGTCGCGGACCAGGTCGGGCTGACCGCCGCGCTTGCGCGGCTGTGGCCGGCAGGCGGGAGCGCGAACTGGCGGGACCGTACGCACGTGCTGCTGGGCCTGGCCTCGGCGATCGTGCTCGGGGCGACGAACCTGTCCGACGCCGGGCAACTCCAGGCCCACCACCAGGCGATCTTCGGCCCGGCCGCGTCGGACTCCACCGCGCACCGTCTGCTGGCCGACCTCGACCGGCGGGCGCGCGGGCGGATCGCGAAAGCCCGCGCGCGGGTACGCCGCCGGGTGTGGGACGTGCTCGCGCTGCGTCCCGGCGGCTTCCCTGGCTGACGGTGGCCGGCAAGGTGCTGACCGGCTGGATCGTGATCGACATCGACGCCACGATCATCAACGCGTCCTCCAAGAAGGAGGGCGCCGCGGCCACCTTCAAGAAGACGTTCGGCTTCCACCCGCTCGCGGCGTGGTGTGCCAACACCCAGGAGTCGTTGGCCATGCTGCTGCGCGAGGGCAACGCGGGCTCGAACACGGTCGCCGACCACCTCGCCGTGCTCGCGGACGCGCTTCGGCAGATCCCCGACAGCTCCCGCGCGAAGATCCTGGTCCGCGTCGACGGCGCGGGCGCCACCCACGAACTGCTGGAGCACCTGGAGAAGCTGAACACCGCCCGGCGCACCGTGCGCTACCTGACCGGCTGGACCATCACCGCCGACGACGAGCAGGCCATCGTGAAACTGCCGGCCGCAGCCTGGGACGCGCTGCTCGAACAGGACGGCACACCCCACGAAAGCTATGGGGTCGCGGAGTTGACCGGGCTGAACCGGCGGCCGGGCTGGCCGGACGGGATGCGGCTGCTGGTCCGCCGGGTCAAACCGTCCGGGCGGCAGGTCAAGAAGCTGACCGCGTTCGAGAAGAAGACCGGCTGGAAGTACAGCATCGTCGCCACGAACATCCGCCACATGTGGGGCATCGCCGGCTCCCACCAGCCGCAGTGGCTCGATGCCCTCAGCCGCTCCCACGCCACGGTCGAGGACCGCGTGCGTGGTGACAAGGCGATGGGCCTGCGTAACCTGCCGTCCAAGAAGTGGCAGGTCAACCAGGGGTGGATGCTCGCCGCGAACATCGGCCACGACCTGGACTGCTGGGTCCGTCTCCTGGCCCTGCACGACCAGGACGATCTGGTGCGCGCCGAGCCCGACACGATGCGGTTCCGGATCTACCACCTTCCCGCCCGCCTGGCCCACCACGCCCGCCGCCGGTGGTTGCGGATCGAACGCACCTGGCCCTGGGCCCACGCGTTCACTCTGGCCTGGCAGCGGCTGACCGACCTCCCGGCCGTCACTTGACGGTCGGCCACCATCCCAGCGAGGACCAGGAAGGAGCAGACCGGAAGGACTCCGGCCCCGTGGAGGCCGGCGCACCCGCAGCGTCACGCGACGGCCCGTCCTCGAACGGCAGAGGACAAAACGGGCAGCCCGCCAGGCCAGTCAGTCGATGGCCACCGCTGAAGAATCGAGGTCGATCACCCGATCGACCAGGTGGACCCCATGCATATCCACGTTCATGGTCCGGACGATCTCATGTGCCGTTGACAGCGGCTGAGCGCAGCACGTACTCAGTCTCTGCTCTCTCGGTGTACCCGGACCCGGTCCTGTGGATTTCCGCTACCGCGGAGGTAAGTGTCCTGTGGTACCAGCACGACGCGCTCGATCAGCGAGTCCCGTTTCTCGACATGGTTACCGGGCTGTGAGCGTCGGGCATGCCGGTCCAGCGGCAGAGGAGGGAATCAGAACGAACGGCCGGAGGACATTACGGGCGAACTGTCGAGCAGGTCAGCTACCGAGTCCTGCTGACGAATCGAGGTTGGGGACCTGGTGATCTGTAGGGTGAGCGGGGGCAGACCTTGGACTACTCGTGGGGCGCTGGAGCCTTGGACAGTGAAGGGGACTCTGTGTCCGTGCAGCCCGAGCATCCGGCAGACAGCCGGGTTGCCGCGATCCCTCGGACCATTAGTGCCATCGGCGACTCTCTGACTGACGAGGACCGTGCGCGCTTTCACGGCGAGGTACTGACCGTTGAGGAGGACGAGGTTCCCGGCGTGATGCGCCGCTGGTGGAAGGCCGTCATGCTCGACCGTGCCCGGGAGGCCGAGACCAGTCGGGTCAGCGCCAGCCGCCCTCTGTTCGCGGTCGAGGACCTGTTGGAGCAGGTAGAAAAGGGGGTCGGATGACCGGCCGGCCACGGCGCGGCTGGACGGTATGGACGGAGGAGATCCCGGCGAGTGTCATACTCGATATGCCCCCGGAACTGTCCAAAATGGTCCTGCATTTCTTGCATGCCCTGGGAATCGAGGCGGGCACCGCTGTCGATGCCAACCGTAAGCCGCCCGGCGATCCGATGGACGACTCCGGCATCCGCTACTCGCTGGAAGTCCCTGAAGAGTCAGTCATCATCGAATACGCGGTCATCCGGGAAGAACGGCAGATCAGGGTTTCGGCCCTGGTCTGGTTTCATTGAGTCTCCCACGGCCTGGGCCTCGTCCTGGCGGACCCACAGCGGGGTAGAGCACCTCCCTGGACCATCAAAATCCATTGTCAGGGTGTCCACTCCCAAAGATCAGCCTCACCGCGCGCGGGGTCGGGCAGGGGATACTCACGGCCGTCGCTGTGCTTGAGAGCCTCGCCTCGATAGCCGGCCTGCCTTGAAGTCCAGCACACACACGGGTGGCCTTCGCGTCCGAGACGGCGTGCCACAGCCGATGCCGACGCTGCTCCTGACGGACCTGAAGCCACCGGCTGGCCCACCGCTACGGGCCTGGAGAGGTTCTGGCCCTGCCGGGGACACTACGGGGCCCCGGAGGTTCAGTCTGGGCACGGCATACGAAGTACTTCCGCGACCTTGCTTCACCGCATCCTTGTTTGAGTGCTTCAGTCGCCTGCATACGCCGCCGCTCCAGATCAACTGGACTCAGCTTGTTCTTTTTCTTCCGGCCCCGAACGGTGTCTCGAACTAAGTCGCTCACCTGAGGGTTCGTCGGACGTGGGGGCGGCCTTCGTCTGATCATGTGCTCCGACCAAGGTGCACGTGACCACGACGAAGGCCGTGAGGATGAGTCTGCTGCCTGATGCTGTCCGCAGGGAAGCGTTCGCGGAAGCGTCACGCTTCCGGGGCGAGTTCTACGAGTGTCTGACCGCTCGGCGCGACGAACTGTTCGAGTTGGTGGACGCGGTGCTGTGTGCCGATGGTGCGGTGAAGTCCGCGGTGGACTTGACCCTTCTGCCCGAGCATCGGCGCGGGCACGGAGCGATGTACGGAGGCTTGAACCGCGGCCGGATCGACGTCGACCGGCTTCGGACGCTGCTGGCAGGGCTGCCCTTGCCGCGTTTCGACGGCGGGCGCCTGGTCTTGGCGGTCGATGTGTCGCCGTGGCTCCGCTCGGACGCGCCGTGCTCAGCCGACCGGCTGTTCTGTCACGTCTATGGCCGCGCGAAGACGGCATCGCAGTTCATTCCGGGCTGGCCCTATTCCTTCGTGGCCGTCCTGGAGCCGGGTGCCACGTCCTGGACCGCGATCCTGGACGCGGTCCGGCTCGGCCCGGCGGACGACGCGACCGCGGTCACGGCCTCCCAGCTGCGGGGTGTCATCGAACGGCTCATCGCCGCAGGCCAGTGGCAGGTCGGGGGCCCGGATATCGTGCTGGGTCCTGCGCGACCTGCCCGTCGAGCTGGTCGGCCGGGTCCGTTCCGACCGCGTCATGCGCCTGCCGAAGCCGCCTCGCGTCCACGACCCGAAGGGCGGGCGGCCACCCAAGCACGGCCCGGAATTCCGCTTCACCAGGCCGGAAACCTGGCCCGAGCCCGCGATCACCACGGTCACTGACACCACCAACTACGGCAAGGCCGAAACCCAGGCCTGGGACCGGGTCCACCCACGGCTCACCCACCGCTCCTCATGGCTCGACCACGACGGTGAACTTCCCCTGGTCGAGGGGACGTTGATCCGGTTGAAAGTCGAGCATCTGTCCAAGGACCGCGATGCCCCGCCGGTATGGTTATGGTCCTCCAAGACGGGCGCCACCCCGGAAGACGTGGACCGCTTCTGGCAGGCATTCCTCCGCCGCTTCGACCTGGAGCACACCTTCCGATTCGCGAAGCAGACCCTCGGCTGGACCACTCCGAAACTGCGTACTCCCGAGGCGGCGGACCGCTGGACCTGGATCCTGATCGTCGCTCACACCCAGCTCCGGCTCGCCCGGCCCCTCGCCGAAGACCTCCGCCGGCCGTGGGAGAAACCCGCCACCTCCGACCGGCTCACCCCGGCCCGGGTCCGCCGGGGGTTCAGGAACATTCGCGCCTACCTCGCCTGCCCGACCCGTGTTCCCAAACCCCGAGGCACCGGCCCCGGACGACCACCCGGCGCCAAGAACAGACACCGGGCACCCCGCTACGACGTCGGCAAGACCGTCAAACGCCCCGAGAGCCTCAAAGCCATCGGCAAGCCGGGAAGGTCTTGGTAGATAAAGAACAAGCTCAGTGTCTGTCTGAGATCTCTGGCCCTACGTTCCGGTGATCGGGATGCTGGGCGGTATGGCGTCTGGTGGGGTGGTTCGAAGGTATTGCCGGGAGTGTGGGGTGCCGCTGTCGCCGGCGAAGCTGGCGACAGCGGTGTTCTGTTCGGGTAGGTGCAGGTCACGGCGGTGGCGGGTGCTGGATCAGGCTCGCCGACGGGTGGCGGCGATGCAGCGTGGGGACGATGCGGTGTGTCCGGTCTGCGGCCGGGGATGGACGGTGGGGGTTGAACATCGGCGATCGGCGGTGTTCTGTTCGTCGCGGTGTCGCACTCGGGCCTAGAGGGGCAGGGTGCCACGGGATTCCGTCACGGTGACGTCATAGGCGAACGCTGCTTCCGTCCCGGCAGGACCACAGGTTCCGCAGAGGGGTAACGGCCTCGTCGTCGCGCATCGCGCGCCTCCCTCGCGCCTGCCGCTGGGGAAAGCGGGGCTCCACTCTGGTCGTGACCTGGGCTGATGTGTTGTCGTGCGGCCGCTGTCCGGTGGGTGGCCCTGCCCGGGATGAAGAGGGTGGAGGCGGTATGTCGGAGCGGGTCGGGAGCGTGTCACGGACGCGTTACGAACAGCTGGTGGCCGAAGCGAGGGAACTGGTCGCGCAGGTCGCGAAGACCCAGTTCGCTCTCGGGGACAAGGCTGTGGAGATCGAACCGATAAGGCCGGTGGGCGGATCGGTGGCCAAGGGCACCGAGGAGCTGTTCACGGTCGAGGAGCCGCTGCAGATGTTCGCCGACGACATCGGGGTGGCCCTGGCCACGGTGACGGACTGGCGGTGGACCGCGTCGCGCTGGCCGGCCGGCAGGCGCAAGGACGGAGTGCCGTTCACCGTCCACAAGATCCTTGCGTCGATTCCGGACGAGGCCGAGCGGTGGGCCGCCATCGAGGACGCCCCGTTCAACCCTCGGGCCAACAAGAAACAGTGGACCACGGACGGGGCGAAACGCCTGGTCGGGCAGCAGGTCGACCGGCCGGTGACGGTCGAGGAGAAGGTCCGGGCGGTCAGGGATCTGACCCGCGACGACGAGGTCGCCGTGAAGGTCACGGCCAGTCTGCTGAGCCGTCCGGAGACCGCGGCCGCGCTGCCGGCCGCTGACCGGGTCCGCGTGGTGAAGGAGCTGACCCGCGATGACGAGGTGGCCACGCACGTCACCTCCGAGCTGCTGCAACGGCCCCGCGTCGCGCGGCAGGCCATGCGCAACGACGACACCCGCTTCACGGTCAACCGGGCCCAGTTCGACAACAGCGAAGAGACCCGGGAGAAGATCCGCGACCGTATCCCGGCGGTCCGCAGGATCGAGCACACCCTCGAATACTTGGACCTGGTCGGCTCCTGCCACCAGTATGTCGCCACCCTGGGCCGGCTCGTCCCGCGGATGCGCGACCAGGAGTTCACCAACGACGAGCGCGAGACGATCCGCGGCGGGATCGCGAAGGTCCGCGGTGCCGCGGACTGGCTGGAGGCCGCGGTCGACACCGGCCACTTCACCCTGGACGAGCAGCTCGCCCAGCTCTCCTCAAGGGCGAATGAGCCATGGCCGCCCTCGCGCAGCACCGGCCGGCCAGACGATCTCCACAGGGAGCCCGTAGGCCTGGGCTGTGGCTACGACATCCGCCGTCCCACCGCGCCCACCCTGGATGCCGTCCCACACGGCCATCAGCAACTCGGCACGACCCAGGAGCACACGGTTGGCGGCAACATAGGCATCATGCGTGGTCCGCCGGTACGGCATCACCTTGATTTCAGCGGCCGCCTGGCACAGGCGATCAAAGTCATCGGCATGACTCGGATCCACCATGCGTTCCCGGTAGTCCCACGAGGGGATCACCGCGATTAACCGTCCTCCCACGGCCAAAACGGCATCCGCGAAGACCCTGTCCGCACCTGCGGCCAGGCAAGATATACCAGCCAACTCCAAGGCTGGGTATCGGAGGAGCCTAGACACCAGGGCTTCTCTGATCAGAGGCTTGCTCACCTCCGTGAGGTTCGCATGCCCAGTCACTGCGATCGATGTCATCTCATTCACTCGGTCTTTTAGCGGAGCTGGCATGGAAAACGGCTGATCGTGGCGCTGGAAACAAGGCGAGCACGCGCCCCTGCCACCCTACGAAATCCCGATGAAGCCAGACCATCTTCTCCAGCTGAGCAGATCACCTGGCCAGAGATTTCGAACACTCACTTAACGTGAAACATTGCTGGGCTGATGTCAACTCGACTCAGGAGAAGCGGAATTGGGCTTCTCATTTGTCGGTGTCGTGCCGTAGAAACGAGTGGCCCACACAAGACAAGGGGCGCGCCCTGACACTTTGGCGAGAGGCAGGCGCGCCCCTTGAGAGGATCAGGAGGGACATGTCCGTCCCGACCCCCAGTGCACCGCCCGATCGGCAGCGACGGCACTATGGGTACTGTTCCAGTCGCTGACTGATCACAGCGTTCGTCGACTTCAGGGGGGTGGGGTCTTGCCGGTGCACAGTCCGTTCACGGCGGTATGGGGCGACGGTCAGCGGGAGGGTAGCCTGCCAGCCCAACGACCCCGCCCTGAGTAGCCGACTTGTGTGAGGGCTCGTCAGACTGCAGAGTAAGGCCGTTGCTGTTGATGAAGGACGGGAACACAAACCGGGGCTTGTGAATCGCCCTCCCGGCCTCATCCCAACCGAAGCGGCGAGGCTAGCTCCAGATCACGAGGTGAAGGCACCGACCTTGGCGGTTGTTCCTCCCATGTATATAGCTTCGCCCCACTTTTCCACCGCGAGGTAGCCAAACTCGTCAAAATTGAGCTGCGCGCTTTCAAGGGACGGCTTGGACGCGTCTACTGTGTACCAGAGTAGTGCTGTCGCCGTTGCGTGAGGCTTGAGGGTGATGGGGGCCTGGGCGGCGTCCGTAGTGCTCTTGACGGGCAAATCATTTCCGGCGGCGCCGAACGTGGCGTCCAAGACCTTCGGCAACACGCAGTCCTTGGACGACGTGTTCTCCACCATGAACCTGCCCTTGCCTCTGGTTCCCGCTTCGGAGAGACCGTCGAGACTGGCCTTCAACTTCTGCTTGTCGCACAGCATGGCGTGCTGTCCGTATCCATCGCCATCGCTGTATTCGTCTGGGCCAGGTGCGCCGTTTCCGTATCCATCGCCATCGCTGTATTCGTCTGGGCCGGGCGCGCCGTTGCTGCTGCCGTCCGTGGTGCCCTTCGACCCGCCGGAGGAACCCGTTCCTTCGGAGCCCTTAGTGGGTGCCGACGGGGATGCCTTGCCGTTATCTCGACCGGCTTTGGTTGATGTGCTCGCGGAGGACTTACTGGCCGCCTTGCCTGTCTCTTCGTCGGTAGTGCAGGCCGTCAGGGCCGCGAGACTGGCCAGCAGAAGGGCGGCGATGGTAAGCCGATCGCTAGTTGACAACACCAAATGCTCCTTGCGCCTTCGAAAGCAGGTCAGGTGGGGGATCCAAAGATTCTGGCACCCCCCGTTCCGCTGACTACCCTCAGCTCAGGCAGCGCCCCCTGACTAGAGCAGCCGATACTCGATAGCGTGAACTGTCAGGGTTTTCTGGATCTGATCCGAAAATGAAGTAGTGCCCGGGCAGGTCGAGTTGACTCTCCGGCGTCGGTGTCCTGATGGATGCGGCAGGCGGGGAGGGTTCAGGTGGTGGCGGGGCAGGATTTTGGAACAGCCCTGGGCCCCACCTGATCAAGGGGTCGGTGTCCAGGGCGATTGCAAAGTCCTTCGATCGTGTGTCGCGCAGGTCAGTTGAGGCCGAGTAGGGCCAGTGGCCGCTCGTAGGGGCGGAGGGCTGTGGTGCGGAGTCCGGCGGCGATGTTGGTGTGGCCGGCGTCGCGGAGTTGGTTGATGGCGAAGCTGCGGAGGGTGGCCATGTTCTCCGGGCTGTGCCCGGTGCGGATCTTGGAGGCGTCTTCGCGGAAGGCGGTGTCGCGGACGAAGTGGAGCCTGTTTTCGATCACCCAGTGCGCCCTCAAGATCGTTGCGATCCGTTCGGGAGACGCTTGGCGGCTGGTCAGGTCGGTGATCACGTAGACCGTTTCCCGGCTCTGCTTGCCGGTCTTGGTGTCGGTGCGGTGGCGTACGGCCTTGGCGACCTGGGCGGCGTGGGGTACTCGACCGTCCGGATCACAAGATCGTTGACAGAACCCTGATCTTGACGTTGATGGCATCGACGAACAAAACGGGGTAAACACCTTGAGTTCTATTGGTTGTTGCGAACGCTCCGGAAGGAGAGTGTTTGCATGCCGAGGTACGCCCCCAACAGAGTGCCGACTGCGGTGAAGAAGAGGTACTTCGAGCTGCTGCACGCGGGGTATCGAGGTGCGGCTGCCGCCCGCCAGGTCGGGGTGTCCACGAGCTGCGGTTCGTTGTGGTTCATCGATGCTGGGAGCATGATCATTGCTGACCCCGGCCCGATATCGCCGCGCTTCCTCACCCAGGACGACCGCATCGCGATCGCCGACGGCCTGCACTCCGATCAGAGCGTGAAGCGGATCGCGGCCTCGATCGGGAAGAGCTTTCAGAGCGTCTACCGGGAGATCGAGCGCAACAGCAAGCCGGACGGCCGCTACAACCCCTGGTGGGCCCACAATCGCGCCCTCCTGCGTCGCAGGCGTCCCAAAGAGGAGAAGATCCGGGTCGGCGAGCCGCTGCGGACGTTCGTGCGCGAGAAGCTCACTGAGAAGTGGTCTCCTCAGCAGATCTCGCGTCACCTGGCCCGCGAACACGCCCACGACACATCGATGCGGGCATGCCCGGAGACGATCTACCGGGCCCTGTTTGCCGGCCTCCTCGGCCGGCGCGACGCCAAGCTCCGCACCGGCCGAACCCGACGCAAGAAGCAGCGTCGCGGCGTGCCCACCCTGAACAAGATCAAGAACATGACGCTGATCCACCGGCGCCCCGTTGAGGTCAACGACCGCAGATCTCCCGGGCATTGGGAGGGAGACCTCATCATCGGCCGCGGACAGGGCTCGGCGATCGGCACCCTGGTCGAGCGCACCACCCGTTACGTTCACCTGATCCACCTGCCCGGCGGCTGGAAGGCCCCGCAGGTGCGCAACGCGCTGATCACGCAGACCGCGCATATCCCGCCCCAGATGAAGAGAACCCTCACCTGGGACCAGGGGCGCGAACTGACGCTCCACGAGGACATCGAGGCCCTCACCGGCTTCCGGATCTACTTCTGCGACCCTCACTCGCCCTGGCAGCGCGGCACCAACGAGAACATGAACGGCCTGCTGCGGCAGTACTTTCCCAAAGGCACCGATCTGTCAGTCCACACCGCACAAGACCTTCGCGCCGTCGCCCGCCAACTCAACCACCGACCCCGCATCGTCCTCGGGGACAAGACCCCGGCCGAGGCCATGCAAGAATGCCTCACAGGCCCATTGACCAGGTGATTCGCAACCACTGATGGAAACCGCCCTTGCTCCCAGCCGGTGAGGTCGAAGCCGTCGAGCGGCGCCATGTCGACGTCGGTGGCCAGGAGGTAGGCGCACATGTCGGCTCCGGGCAGCATGCGTTCCAGGAAGTTGCGGGCGTCGAAGATTTTGCCCTTCAGGCGTCCTTGCATGTCCGGTGCGGCGAGCATGATCTGGGAGATGGTTCGCTCCTCGACCAGGGTATGGAGCGTTTTCATGGAGAGCGTGCGCCGGGGCCGGGGGCCTTCGACGGGGGTGGTGGGTGCTGTGGTCATCAGTAGCCTCCGGTGAATCCGACGGCCTCACTGGGCAGAGCGGCGTGGGCTGCGGTGAGCTGGTAGTCGCGTTTGCCGCGGGTCATCCAGGTGATTGCGGCCAGCAGGAGAGCTACCAGAAGGCTCAGGCTGGCGTAGTTGAAGGATTGGGCGGTGATCGGCGCGGTCTGCGGCAGGCAGAACACCACGGTGATGATTACGACGTAGGTGATGGCGATGACGCCGATGGGCCGCCGCCACCGCCCCAGGGACCAGGCCCCGGGCTGGTAGTGGCGGCCCTTGCGCAGGGCGAGGAAGACGGGGATGCCGTAGGCGGGGACCATGCCGACTGCGTTGATCGCTGTGATTGCGCCGTAGGCGGCCGGAGACCACAGGGCAGGCAGGGCGAGGATGAACGGGACCGCGGTGCAGAGCCAGACGGCTCGGGTGGGGGTCTTCGTCCTCGCGTTGACCTGACGCCAGCTCTGCCAGCCGGGCAGGGCGCGGCTGCGGGAGAACGCGTAGACCATGCGGCTGCCCGCGGCTACCTCGGCGTTGCCGCAGAACAGCATCGCGATGATGACGACCAGGAGGAGTGCCTTAGCGCCTTGGGCGCCGAGGACGTCGAGGAAGATCTGTGCGGGCGGCACGCCGGTCGCGGTGTTCTGGGTTCCGGCGTAGTCCTGGATCGCGAAGAGCATGCCGGCCAGCAGGACGAACCCGGCCAGCCAGGAGACCCAGATGGAGCGGACGATGCCCTTGGGGGCGGAGGTGGAGGCGTCGGTGGTCTCTTCGGCCACGTGGGAGCTGGCGTCGTAGCCGCAGAACGTGTAGCCGGCCAGCAGAGAACCGACGACGGCCACGTAGACGGGGCTGGTGAAGCCGGTGTCGTTGTGGAAGTGCGTGAACACGAAAGCAGCGGACTGGTGTGGGGCCGGGGCGAGCATGAGGGCGCCGACGATGGCCGTTACGCCCAGGAGCTGCCACCACACCGAGATCGAGTTCAGGACGTTGACTCGGCGCACGCCGGCTGAGTTGAGCAGTCCGTGCAGGAGGAGGATGGCCCCGAATATCAGCAGGGTGCCGGTAGTGGTGGGGGTGATGTCCCACTGGAGCTGTGCGAAGGCGCCGATGAAGGCCGCGGCTCCGTAGTCGATGCCGGCGATCGCGCCGAGCAGGCCGAGCAGGTTCAGCCAGCCGGTGTACCAGCCCCACCGTCTGCCGCCGAGTTTCTCGGCCATGAAGTAGGGGCCGCCGGAGGTGGGGTAGGCGGAGACCACGTCGGCCAGCGACATGCCCACCAGCAGCGTCATGCCGCCGATCACGGCCCAGCTGCCGAGCATGACGACCGGTCCGCCGTGGCCGAGGCCGAATCCGAATAACGACATGCCGCCGGCCAGGATGCAGATGACCGAGAAGCTGATCGCGAAGTTCCCGAAGGAGCCCATCTTGCGGGACAGCTCCGGCTTGATCCCGAGGGCGGCCAGGACGTCATCGTCATCCAGCACATGCGGACTGGCACTTCTGTGAGACACCAGAAACCTCGTTCCAGACAGGAAGGGACGAGAAGGGGCGGGGTGGGGGTGGTGTGGAGTGAAGGTCAGATGCGGGAGCGGTGAGGCGGTGCGCGGATGGTCATGCGGACACGGCCCTATCGAGGACAGCGGTTCGGATGCGCAGGAACTCGTCCGCCCACTCTTTGGAGCGGCCGAGGCTGTCGTTGACGTCCTTCCACGGCTGCGGCGTCGCGTAGGGGCCCAGAGCGCGAAACACCTTCGCCGCCCGCGCGGTTTGTCCGCAGGCCACCAGGGCGTGCGCCAGGTGGTTCAGGTCCCAGTGCGACACCCAGCAGTACTCGGTCGGCGGGACATGGGCGAACCACTCCTCGTAGGCCCTGGTGGCGTAGTGGGCTACCTGGGCTGTCTGCCAGAACTGGAGTGCACCGCTCTGGCCTTTGCCGTGCTGAGCCCGGTAGAGGTCCATCAGCGCGTACAGCGGCAGCATCAGCAGCTCGGGATTCTCCAGGCGGCCGGAGACGAGCCACTGCGCGTACTGGAGAGAGACACCGGCGCCGGCGCGGTACAGGAAATGCTCGCGCATGCGGTGGTGGCCGTCCCGGCTGCCGGGGTGACGCACATTGGCCTCAGCCAGAAGGGGCCAGGGCCCGGGGAAATGCATCGTGGGGTCGTTCAGCCGGTCCCAGGGCAGGGGACGGCTGCGCCGTAAGGGGTCTAAAAGGATCGGATCGAACGGCAGTCGGCTCAGCTGGAGGCGGCCGCACCACGGTTCCGGAGACTGCGGCCACAGGTCAGCCGCCCTCTTCCATTCCTGCTGCGCCATCGAGGCGGCGCGGCCCATCACGCTGAGGCTTTGGCCCCTGCGGGCGAGGTCGGTCGCTCCCTGGGTGAGCGCGCGAGCCCACAGCATGGACGCGTACTGGTTGGCCGGTTCCTCATCCCGCCA
Source organism: Streptomyces sp. NBC_00289 (assembly GCF_041435115.1). NCBI lineage: Bacteria > Bacillati > Actinomycetota > Actinomycetes > Kitasatosporales > Streptomycetaceae > Streptomyces > Streptomyces sp. NBC_00289. The sequence goes on from NZ_CP108046.1 coordinate 10,529,247, forward strand.
CATCTTGAGGATGCCGCGCAGGCCCGCGTCTGCCGCCAGGAGCTGGCTGCGGCTGGCGAGGAGCGACCAGTTGGAGCCTGTCCGGTGCAGCAGGTCGCGGGCGGCCGCGTAGCGGCCCAGCTTCAAGTCCTCCAGTGCTGCCCGCAAATCGGAATCGGCACCGACCGGGCTGAGGATGAGATGCATGCCATTGGGGGGCGCCGTACGGACTCCGCGGCGGGTGGGCGCACCACTGGTCACTGATGAATCGGGCATGGGGAGCCTCGGCGAGGTTGGGGGTGGTGGGGCCGGTTCAGTCAAGGTCCGTCGGGGCCAACTGGGTCGCTCGAGGACGCCGACAGGACGGCCTGCACGGTCTTCCCGGTATGTCCGCCCGAGTGGTCCGAGAGGAGCTTCCAAAGCAGACGTCCTCGGTAGTGGCTCACCCACCAGGGCGTGGGGCTACGGCCTTGGCAGGGTGCACGAGGCAACGCCTCACGGTCTCGTGCTGTCGTCACGGTCCTCTCCCATCGATCGCATGTCACGTGGTGCGAGTCCGGCGCGGGGCGGGGTAGGCGGGGGGTTTCCCGCGCCGGACGCTCAGGCCTGCCCGATGGCCTTGGGATTGTCAGGCAGGGGTTTGTGCCTCTGCCAGCTCTCGTTGCAGCGTGTTGAGGTCGAGGACGCGGAAGCTGCTGAGCCGGCGGATGAGCTGGGAGGCGAGGAAGGTCGTCAGATTGGGGTGGCCGTAGGGCAGGGGCTGGTCGGGCTTGGCCACCACGTGGACGCCGTCACCGTTCAGGCCGTAGAGGGTGCCGGTCACCCCGTACAACGGGGCGCTGGTGGCCAGGAAAACCATCGGCTTCGCCTCCAGGTGCGGGCACAGCGCGGCAGCCGTACGGGCATGTCGTGGGCAGACGGGGGGCTGGTTGGTGAGGATCTGCGGCTGGGTGGGGTCGTGGTCGCCCGGCCCGGCGAGGAAGATGAAACCGAGTGGAGTGCGTGCATGTCGGGTACACACCTGGCAGCGCAGCGCCTGCATCGTCATCATCTGCCGGTAGGGATGCATGAGTTTCCATAACGGCGCGCCCGTTGGCATCCCACGCTCGTCGACCGCATTGAAGGCGCAGCGCGCCCACAGCACCCCGCGCAGGTCCCGGTCCCTTACGTCCTCGTCACGGTAGTGGAGCCGGTAGTTGCCGGGTCCGTGCTGGAGGATGAGCAGGTTGTCCGGTGCGGCCTGTTCACCTTCCCGGTGGGTGATGAAGGGAATGAGGCCCGGCTCGCTCACGGAGTGCATGGATCGGTTCGTCTTTCTCGTCTGCGACAGGCTGTAGGAGATGAGTGGGGGAGCGGTCATGTCGCTTCGTTGAGTCGCTTGCCGCGGCCAGTTGATCGAGGAGCTCGTTGACGGTCCAGGCCATGCGGCGCAGGCGCTCGACGGCCTGCCTGACGTCTTCCGGCAGTTCCTGTGCGCGGAATTGCGTGCTGGCCAGCCAGCGGGTTATCGCTCGAGCCTTTGTGGCTGGCTGGGGATGCGGCGGCGATGTCGGCCAGCTGTATCAGGTGCTCGTGGAGCCGTTGGGCAAGGACGGCGAGGTTGTCCTTGCGAGGTGGCACATCGTCGAGGGCGTCACAGATGTCCTCGAGGGGCGCGTCACCGTCGAAAGTCCCCCACTGTCGCATCTTCCCCAGCAGCGCGCTCAGCGCTGTGGCATCCAGGCGTGATGCCCAGGCCTGCGCGGATCGGGTGGGCATGGTGGCGGTCGGTGTCATGGTCGTTCCTGTGCCGAAACGGCCAGAGTGCACCAGGTGGTGGCGCCGGCGTTGTCGGTGCCCCACGTCCCGTTGTTTACCTCCGCGATGGCCTGGACGAGGTGGAGGCCGCGCCCTGATTCGCTGTGAGTGCCCCCTTGCCGGCGGGTGGCGGTGCCCGGCATTCCGTCCGTGACGGTGACGCGCAGGAAGCCGCCCTGGACCGTGATGACAAGGCTGATGTCCTGGCTGCCGCTGTGCAGGACGGCATTGGTCAGGAGCTCGGAGACGATGATCATGACGTCGTCCGTCATTGAGGCCAGTCCGCAGTACCTGAGTCGTGCGGCGGCGATCCGGCGCATGATTCCCACCCGGTATGCGTCCTCGGCACGGGGCGGGGCGTCATTGGGGCAAGGAGCGACCTTGAAGCGCGCTTGCATCACTTCGCCGCTGCAGTGGGGTGCCGCGCGAGGCGTCCGTACGGATGTCGTCATCATCACGTCCTCTGGGGGCAGGAGAGGGTGCAGAGGCGACTTGCCCCGCCACGCCTGCTTGCTTACGTGTAGTCAGACAACCGCTGTGCAAGGGGTCGTGTGGATGCCGTATAGGCCGGGACTTGTCTGCAACCCCTCTGCCGTTTTGACGCTCTCTTTAATCTTCGCTGTGGCGAGGAGACCTAACGTTTTGACATGCCGGAAGCACGGAACGACACGTTCGCATCGTGGCTGCACGAGCACGGAGTGCCAGTGGGGGAGCTAACGTCCCTGGTCAACACGGCAATCAGTGATCTGACAGGTCGCTACGGAACAGTGCACGACCGGCACATCTACAAGCTGCTTAGCGGGGAGCACCGGTCGCCCAATGCACTGATGAAGGCAGCGCTCCACAAAGTGACGGGCCGAACAGCCGCAGAGTTAGGCTTCGTTCCCCGGGGAAAGCAGAACTCAGATTCCCCAGCACCCGAGGACGACCCCGTGTATCGACGCGCTTTCCTGGCCGCGGCCACCGCCGCAGGCGCTTCACTGACCGCGCCCTCCGCCACGCAACGCCGGCTTGGATCGGCCGACGTGGACCGGATGAATGCCAAGTTGGCGGCCGTCGTCAGTATGGATAACAAGTACGGGGGCACGGCGGAGCTCCAACGGCACGCCGCCGGGCTCGCCGAGGAGACTGTGCGCCTGCAGAACTCTCATGCCGCATCCAACCGCATTCGGTCCGAGCTGTACGGTGTCGCGGCCGCATTCACGGCGAGCGCCATGTGGGCCGCTATCGACGGCCGGCGCCTCGACGAGGCAGAGCCCTACCTCAACCAGGCCGTCACTCTTGCTGGCCTGGCCAACAACCGTCACGTCCTCTTCCGGGTATGGGGCCATGCCGGGATCATGTACCGGCACCTTGGCCGTCCCGCCGATGCCATTGCTGCCGCTGAAGCGGCCCGTGCGACGTCTATCACTCGCAGTGACCCGCTGTACGCTTCTCTGGCGCTGGCGCGACTCGCGACCTTCCACGCCGACGCGGGAGACGAGCGCAGTGCGCTCCGGTCGATCAGTCTCGCGCAGGCCAGCTACAACCGGGCCGACCAGACGAAGCACCGCCCGCCGTGGATGGGCTTCTACGATCAGGCGGAACTCGACAGCCTGGCCACCTTCGCTCACCTGCGGCTCATGAAGTGGGAGGACGCCGAACGTCACGCACACCGTTGCCTTGCTGCGCTGCAACCTGACCTCGAACGGAACCGCGCCCTGACGCATGCCAACCTGGCCCTCGCCCAGCTCGGTCAGGGCGACATCGAGCCAGCCGTCACGGCGGCTCGAACCGTTCCGGCTGGGATGGTTGGGCACGGTCGCATCTCCATGCTCTTGCACAAATTCACCACCCAACTCACGTCCGTGGCGCCGCGCAGTCCAGAGACCACTGCGTGGCTCGAGCACCGGAAGGCAGCCGCATGAACGACAGGATCGCTTACCGTCGGACCCGTGACGTAGAGAAGGTCCGGGAACTCATTGTCGGGATCCACGTCGAAGTGCGTGGAGAGTTCGGGCTGATGGATCGGCCCTTCTACCAGCGTGAGCGGTTCAACGAGCGGCTGACGGCGTACTCGTCCCGCCCCGGCTGGGAGGCCGTCGTCGGATATCAGGGCGAGGAACCAGTCGGATACGTCTTCGCCGTGCCGCTCGGCGAGGACACCGGATGGTGGTCTGCCGAACGCGAGCCCCTCGCCGCCAAGTACGTGACGGAAGACGGCACGAGGACCCTGGCCCTCAACGAGATACTCGTACGCCGACAGTGGCGGGGAGCCAAGGGCAAGGGGGCTGCGCATGCCCTGCACGAGGAGCTGCTGTCGCAACGCCAAGAGAAGCGCGTCACACTGCTGGTCAATCCAGCGCTTTCCGAGGGGCGCCTCAAGGTTGTGTACGAGTCCTGGGGCTACAAGCAGATCGGTACTCAGCAGCCGTTCGACGACTCGCCGGTCTTCGCGACGATGATGCGGGACCCGCTGCGTTAGCGACAGGCTCCTTCTCGAGTGGGTCTCTCTTGTCAGCCGCGGCTGCCTCTTCCCCGGCGCGTGCCTTCTTCACCGCGGCATGCCAGGGATGGTAGGGCAGCCGGAGTCAGCTGGAGGGTTGGCGCAGGGATCGGAGCCGCTCGGCGATGTCGTACGAGTCGAGCTGCAGGGCACGGATGTCCGCGATCAGTTTGCGCCACTCCTCGAACTTCGTGTTCACTCGCTCCCCGTGCAGGCCCAGGTAGGCGACGGCCACACCGAAGCCGTACAGCTCGTTGCGGGTGGGCAGCGGGCGCAGCAGGATGCACTCCTCCAGCATCACCGCTGCCCGCCAGAATGCGTCGGGCTGGTGCTGGTCATGGCGGGGTGGGTCGACCTTGTGTCGGGCCGCAAGGCCTACGAACACGGAGTAGTCGTTGACCGAGAGGTCGTCCAGCAGCTCCGCTTGCCGTTCCAGGAACCACCGGTAATCGACGTAGTACTCGGCAGGCACTGGTCAGGCTGCCCGAGGGGCGTGCTCGGCTTGCGCCGGGCCGCCGTACTCGGCGTCGAAGGCCGCGACCGTGTCCGGGTCGCCGGTCACCCGGCGGAAGATCTCGGCGCCATCGGCCAGCGCACGCTCGCGCCGCTTCTCGTCGGCTACCTGGGCCAGATAGCCGTCGAGCGGCAGTCCAGCCGCGTCGGCTAGGGACTGCAGCGCATCCCGGGTGGTGTCGTCAATCTCGATGCCAGCCATGCGTCGAGTATGCCGCGTACCGCCCTCCTCAGAGTACCCACTGGGGAGAGTGGCCTGGACCTGCATCTTTATGACTCCGTCGTCTCCGGCGTCCAGCGGGTCGCCGGCACCCGGCGGACGGCCCGCACATCCTCTCGAATCCCGGCGAAGCGTCACTTGCCCCTGTGACTGGCATTCGTTTTGGTGGTGAAGGCCGGTGGGATACACCCATACTCGGTAGTGTTGACTACTTTCCGCTACCGTCAGTCACATGAGATAGCGCTGCTGGAGGATCTCGCGTGCCGGGTCGCCCGGGCCGTTGAGGAGCTCGGTCATGAGCTGCTGTGAACGATCACGTAATTCCCCGGGCCCGGCGTCACGTAATTCCCCAGGTCCTGGCCCTGTCCATGTCTACTTGATCGAGGGCTTGTTTGTCTTGTCGGTGCCCGCTCGGGGGCGCTTGTTGGGCCGGTAGCTGGGGCCGTTCATGATGACCTGGTGGCTGGTGTTGATCAGCCGGTCCAGGAGCGACTCGGCGACCACGGGGTTGGGGAAGAGCGGATACCAGTCGCTGGGTGCCCGGTTGGGGCTCAGTGTGATTTAACGTCTGCGGGTTCGGGAGTGTCGGCGGGTGGGCTGATGGTGTAGTTCCACTGGCCGTGGGTTTCGTGACGGGTCAGCGGGAGGGCCTTCATGGCCTTGTCGCTGATCTTGATGCCTGTGGGGTAGACACCGGTGTCCAGGGCCGCGGACACGGTCAGGCCGGTCTCGGTCGTCGTCGCACCGATCAGGGAAACGGCGGCCTCGTGGCTGGTCAGTGGTGTCCCGCGCCAGTTCATGGTGATTGCGGAGAACAGCCGGTGCTCTATGCGATTCCACTTCGAAGTACCCGGCGGCAGGTGCAGCACGGTGATCGACAGGCCGGTCTCGGCGGCGAGGGCAGCCAGCCCGGTCTTCCAGGCCCGTAGTCGGCTGCCGTTGGATCCGCCGCTGTCCGCGGTGATCGTCAGTGTCGTGGCCTGCGGATATGCGGCCCGGCCGACGTTGTTCCACCAGGTCCGCAGGGTGTTCACGGCGAACGCGGCGGTGTCGTGATCCATGCCGACGCTGACCCAGCCGGCGTTGGCGCCGATGTCGTAGACGCCGTAGGGGATGGCTTTGCCGGCCGGTCCGGGGAAGTCGTGGACGTTGACCTTCACCGGGTCCCCAGGCGGTCGCCATTCCTTGCCGACGTTCTTGAAGTTCCCGATCAGTTCCTTTTTCTTGCAGTCCACGGACACGACGGGCTGTCCGGCAGCGAGGGCCGCCCTGACCTGATCGTTGAGGTAGCGGAACTGGGCGTCGCGGTCGGGGTGCTGCTTGCCCTCGACGGTTTTGGCGTTGCCCTGCAAGGAGTAGCCGGCCTCGTGCAGCAGTCGGGCCACGACGTTCTCGGTGCACCGGTGTCCCCGATTGACCAGCTCGGCAACCAGGTGCGACAGCGATTTCGTGGTCCAGCGCAGCGGGTTCATCGGATCACCACGAGTCTCCGGCTCGACCAGGGCATCCAGGTCCACGGCCAGTTGCGGGTCCAGGACCTCGGCCCGTCTGCGGCCGCCTCCCGGCCCCCGGGACCGCCCGACCGCCAGCGGCTGCGGATCGTCCAGTTCCCCGCGGCCCCGTCGGATCGTGTCCTGGGACACCCCGGTCGCCTCACAGACGATCCGTGCACCGCCGCCACCCAGCTCACGAGCCTCGTTGCCGAGCCACAACCGTCGCTGCCGCTCGGTCAGGTGATCCCGGATCGCCTCGTAGCGCCGGGCCAGGGACTCCATATCGATCGGCATAGCAGGAAACGTACGCGCCGCGCGACTGATTCATAACTTGTTTCGCTACGAGCCCTTACTGGTCAGGATCAACGACCGGCCCTGGCGGTCGCTGACCAGTTCGTAGAGGTCGTCGGCCTGGGCCGCGGTGAGCTGGCGCATCGCGAAGTCGTCGAGGATGAGCACGTCGGGACGTACCAGCTCGCGCAAGTGTCGGTCCCAGGTGCGGTCCGCGTGGCCACCGGCCAGGTCCGCCAGGATGCGGCTGGTCTTGGCGAAGCGGACATTCGCGCCCTGCCGGATCGCCAGATGCCCCAGCGCCTGGGCGACGTGTGTCTTCCCGACACCGACCGGCCCGAACAAAATGACGGACTCTCCGGTGTGCAGCCAGCGCAAGGCCGCCAGGTCGCGGATCTGGGCGGCCGGGAGTTTCGGCGAGGCCGAAAAATCGAACTCCTCCAGGGTGACCTGATGCTCGAACTTCGCCCGGAGCAGGCGGCGTTGGAACGCGACGGTGTCTCGGCGGGTGATCTCATCCTGGCAGAGCGTCTGGAGGAATTCCAGGTGTCCGAGCTCGCCGCCGTGAGCCTGGGCGAGGCGGGCGTCCAGGGTTTCCAGCATGCCGGAGAGCTTCAGCGCGCGGAGCGCGTCGCGCAGGGCGGTGTCCATGATGCTCATCACGCGACTCCTTCTTCGTGACGGTGGTCATCACGGCCGGCGTTCGTCATGTCGGGGGTCGCCGCGGTCGCGAAGAGCCGCTTGGGGCCGTGCAGGAACGCGGCGGCTCCGCCGTCGCCGGAGCTCTCGGGTGCGGGTTCGGTCTCGGTGCCGGCGATGAGGATGCCCTTGATGGTGCGGTAAGACGGGTCGCCGACCGTGCTGGCCTTGGCGCAGGCGGCCTCCAGCCGGGCATCGCCGTAACTTCTTGCGCAGGCCGAGGACTCCCTGGGCGGCGCGGAGCCGGTAGAGCGCGTTGATCTCCAGCAGCCCGTCGATCACCTCCTTTCCTTGCAGGCGGCGCCGACCTGCGCGGACTGGGTGCGGCACCAGGCAGGGGTCCGCATAGGGAAAGCGATTTTCTCCGGCGGGTAGTCGCCGTGGTGGGTGCGTTTGCCCTGCTCAAGTGCCGCGTGGGTCTTGACCAGTTCGCCGTCGTGGAAGATCTACACGAAGGCGGCCGTGGAGCGGACGTCGACGCGGGCGCCGATGAGTTTCCAGGGCACCGAGTAGAGGGTGCGGCCGGCCTTGATGTGGATGTCCGGGCCGACGGTCGCCGTGCTCCAGCGGGCCAGCACGAACGGCGTCTTCGGCAGCGGCAGCAGGGCGCCGGCCTCGACGGCCTCGAAGACCGACAGCGGAGAGGCCCCGCCCAGCGGCCGGCACTGCCGACGGCCCGCCACCTCGGCGCACCACTTGATGGCCTCGGTCTGCATCTGCTCGATCGAGACGAACTCCCGGCCCCGCCACCACGAGTCACGTATATAGGGCATAGGGCGCTCGACCCGGGGCTTGTCTTTTGGCTTCAGGGCGCGAGCTGGATCTACCAACGCGCCGTAATGGGTGGCGAGTTCGGCATACGCCTTGTTGATTTTCGGGTCGTAGAGGTCGGGCTTGTCCACCCCGGTCTTGAGGTTGTCGGGCACCAGCCGCCGCGGGATGCCGCCGAAGAAGCGAAATGCTTCGACGTGGGCTTCGGTCCAGGCGTCCTGGTCCAGGTGGATCACCGGCCGGACGAACATGTGCCGCGAGCACGGCAGCACCATCACGAACGCCCAGATCCGGTGCCGTTTCCCACTGCGCGGGTTGATCCACTGGCCGAGGAAGCCGTAATCGATCTGGGCCTCCAGCCCCGGCTCGACCTCGTCACGCAGGACGGTGACCTGCGAGCGGCGGGTCTCCTCGGGCAGCGTCGCCGCTATCCACCGCCGCAAGCTGGACACCGACACCGTCAAGGCGTGTTCGTCCCGCAGCCGCTGGTGGATCGTGGAGACGGTCACCGTCCCCAGCAGGCTCTTGATGTAATCACCGTGTTTGTCGATCTCCGGCCAGGTCACCTGCCGCAGCCGGACGTCGCCGAGCTCGGGAAACCAGCCCTTGATCAGCCCGGCCCAGTCCCGCTCGGTCATCGCAGGGCCGCCCGGGGTGATCCCGGCAGCCTCCGCCGGGGCCAGGTACTTCCTGATCGTCTTGCGGTCTACTCCCAGCGACGCGGACAGCTCACTCTTCGAGCGGCCCGCATACCAGTGGACGTAGATCTCGGTCACGTCGACCACGTTGAACGTTCTCCTTGCCATCGTGCGCTTCCCTCGACCTCGAACCACTGATCGAGGAAGCGTGCGTCTTCTCAACGGCCAGGACTATGACCCCCGCCACCCGCGATCCCCCTGGGGAATTACGTGACCGCGAGGGTGGGGAATTACGTGACGCGGCACCCGCCCCACCTGGGGAATTTCGTGATCGCTCACACGACCCGACCTTCAAGGCTTACCACGTCCTCGGCACCTCGATGGACCCCTACGACCCGGTCGCGAACATCACGGCGGCGTGCAACTACGCGGCGGTGAAGTACGGCTCGATCGACAACGTCAACGGCCCCTACTGAGACACGCTCTCGCGGGGGCATGGTCAGGTTGAGTGGAGGCCTCCTCGGCTGGCATGATCGTCCGTCTGGTCGGATCGCCGGGAGGGCTGCTCGTGGACGCGGTGTCGTACCGGGGGTTCCGTTTCCCGCCGGAGGTTCATCTCCCACTATGTGTGGCTGTACCACCGGTTCAGCCTGCGCCTGGCGCGACGTCGGGGGAGTTGATGCTCGAGCGTGGTATCGAAGTCAGCCGCGAGACGATCCACCAGTGGACGCGCCGGTTCCCGCCTGTGCCGCCGCGCTGCGTCCGGGCCGCCCGGGGCAGGGCGACAAGTGACGTGGACCGTACCGGGGTTCAGTGGCGCTACCTTCCGCACGACTTTCCCCACTGGAACACGGTCTACGGCTACTTCGCCAGGTGGCAGCAGGAAGGCGTGTTCGCCCAGCTCAACGGCCTGCTCAGGCAACTCTTACGGCAGAAGGAAGGACGGGAGGCCGAACCGTCGGCCTGCGTGATCGACGCGCAGAGCGTGAAAACCTCCACCCGCGTGCTTGCCTCCGGCGGCATCGACGCCGGGAAGAAGATCGTCGGGCGTTATCTTGAGCCCGCTGATCTTGTAGGTGCCTGACCTGGTGCGTTGTGTGGAGGACGCTGTCCTTGACGGTCTCCTCAGCACGGTCCCATGACGGCAGAAGATTTCTTGTTCGGCATCACGCAACTCCCGGTTCTCGGCCTCCAGTTGTCGGTTGCGCTCGGTGGCAGCCTCCAAACGTCGCAGAAGGGAGGCGTCGGAGGCTCGTTGCCGGTCTGGAACCGGCCGGGCCGCGGGGATCGGCCGGCGGCCGGCGCGGAGTCGCTCGAGCTCGGCTCTCAGGTCCGCCTGGTTGTAGAGCCAGGACCGGGAGACGCCCGCTTCGCGGGCGACGGTCTCGAAGGTGATCGCGGTGCCGGTGGCGTCCATCCGCAGCAGGAAGCGGCGACCGCCCGTCGGCGGGTCGCCGCGGATCGGCGACGGGCCGCGTCGACGATCAGGTGGGAGTTGTCAGCCGGCATCCGCGGTCTCCTCGCCCTCGCCGTGACCTTCTTCCATCTCGCCGATCATGCGGTCGAGGTTGTCGGCGACCTGTTGGTTCATCTCGGTCATGCGGCTGTGACCACAGCTCTTTGCGTTGTCGATCAACGTCAGGGTGCGGGTGCGCTGTTCGCGGAGCTCCGGCAGAAACTCCGGCCCGGTGAGGAAGACCGGGCAGGTCAAACAAGCATTGGCGTGTGGGCAGGTCTTCTGAACAGGCAACCCGCAGTAGCCGTTGGGTAGGGTCTGGGTGGCGATGCCGTAGCGCGTCTTGGCCCACTGGGCCTGACCGAGCGGTCCGTCGGGATCAAGGACTACGCGTTCGCCCTTGATGTTGACCTTGGTTGCCTGTTCCCAGTGCCGCCGCACCGTCTGGTCGGTGATCTTGGCGTAGTGCGAGGTCATCTTGTGCGAATCGTGGTCCAGGAGGACGCGGACAACCTCTTGCGGGACGTCTCGGTTGATGAGTCGGCAGGCGAAGGTATGCCGCCATTGATGGGGTGTCAGGTGTACTGGCCGGCCGTGTTCGTCACGCACCTCGCAGGTCTCCAGCCAGCGGCCGAGCATCCGCCGGTAAGTGCCGTCCGCCAGCGGGAGGTTCCCCGAGACGTTGGCGCGTTGGCGGGGAAACAAGCAGACCGTCCCGTCCGGCCACCGGTCCAGCATCCGGCGTTGTTGCTCGCGTATAGCTGCTTCGAGTTCCTCGTCAATGGGCACGGCCGCCCCGCGCCTCATCTTGGTGTTGAAGTAGGGCGCCCTGGCCGTCGTGGAGGAAGCAGTCGAAGTCGAGGGCCAGAGCGCTGGAAATGCGCAGTCCGCAGCGGGTGAGGATGAGGGTGACCAATCGGCCTGCCGCGTCGGGCCAGCGGTCCAGGTTGCCGGGCGACTCGATCTGGGTCATGACGTACTCGGCAAGGCGCCGGTCGACTTGCTCGGGGACCGGCGGGACGTCGCCGACGTAGAAGGCCGCGGTGCCGGACAGGGTCTCCTCCCAGCCGTACTGCCGGATGTTCTGGAAGAACAGGTTGAGCGCGCCGATCCTCGTCTTCTTCATGCTGTGCCCGCCGGGTTGTGACATCACGTGGGCGAGGTAGCGCTCCAGCAGCGGCCGGTTCACTTCGGCGAGCGCATCGACGCCGGCGGACGTGAGGAAACCGCCGAAGCAGATGAGCGCGTCGACCCCGGCGCGGGCCGCACCAATGCTCAACCCGGACGTCAGCCGCAACCTCGTCCATCGTTTGCCCAGCTCACGGAGCCAGAACTGGGGGATGCGGTCGAATCGCAGCCGGGCGCGTGGACAGGGACGTCCAGCCGGGGTGGTGATGCCGGGCAGTTTGTGGAGCCGCCACACATCTCTGGGGTACTCGATCCCCCAGCCAGTTCCGTCGCGCAGGGCCTCCAGCCCGTCACGGGCGTCGAGGAGGAACAGAGCCGACTCGTCGGCCTGGGCCCCGACCTTTTGGCGCCGCTGCTGTTCCGATAGGTCCAGCAGCGAGGCGACCCCGAGTGCCTTGACGCGTCGGACTGCCGGCATGACCAGGCGAGGGGCGGCGATGCGGGAGCGGGCGTCGTGGCGGCATTGCAGCGCGTACTGGATCTCCAGTTTCAGTTGTGGGGCCAGGTCACGCAGATCGATGCTGGCGGTTCCGACCAGTTCGCAGTCGGCGATGAAGTGGTCGGGGTCGGGGCGGCCGTGGCGGTGCCAGCGGTCGTCGTGTCCGTGCAGAAGAGCTTGGCGGGGTTTTCGACCAAGAGGTTGCAGAACGGCAGACGGCACTCGGACGTCGTGGTGTCACGTGGGGCCAGGTCAGGGGCATTCCAGGTGGCCGGGTCGGGCTTGCCGGCCCGGCTCCAACGGTCGTGGTGTTTGGAGCACAAGCCGTTTCTGGCGCGGCGTCCGTAGCGACAGCCGTCGATGACGCAGGCGGCCAGCGATCTGCGGCCTCGGACCGGTGGGCCGGGTTCGGCGAGGAAGTCCGTCATCGGCGGGCGGCCGCGCTTGCGGAACCGGATGTCGTGGGCGTTGCAGAGTCCGCGCCTGGCCGACGCTGCCGTCGGTCGCAGTCCATGACCGCGCACTCGTCGGCGATGAAGACGGGGTCGTCCGGAGCGGGGACGTAGATCTCGGTGCGGAACTCGGATCGGACGACGGCCATGAGCTGCTCAAGCAGCTCGTCCGTCCCGATGCCTTCTCGGCGGGAAGGTGCGGACGCTGGAGGCCGCAGGCTGGTTCACCGGCCGGGAGGTCCGGCTGTGACACTCCTTCACCGTCTCCATCCCGGCCCCGCGGCGAAGCAGCCAGGTGGCGTAGGTGTGGCGGTATGGGTGGGGTTCAAAAGCGATCCCGGTGGCCTTCCGGAGCCGTCTGACCAGGTCATAGACGGCCGGATAGCCCCAGGGGCGGCCGTGGGGTTCGGCGAAGAGGTTCACGAAGACGTAGTCGGAATCCAGGGCGCCGTACTCGCGGTGCAAGCAGTCCGAGTACAGACGCATCAGCTCCGCGCTCGCCGGAATGCTGCGGGACCGGCCGGCCTTCGCGCGGGCCCGGTTGTCGTTCTGCCGCGGCACCACGGTCACATGCCGTTCGGCGATCGCGATGTCGTCGTGCCGCAGGCCGAGGGCCTCACCGATGCGGACCCCAGTGTCCAGCAGCAGGGCGAACAGCAGCCGGTCCCGCAGGTGTTCGCAGGAGTCCAGGATCTTCTGGACCTGGGCGGCAGTCAGGACGCGGGGGTGCTTCCGTCCGGTCTTGAGTTTGATCGTCCGGGTCCGCTCGGGCTTGCCGGAGGCGATGTGCTGCAAGAACGGCTTGTAGGAGGTGGCCGCCGATCGATGCGGTCCGGCCGGGCGCATCGTCACCAGCAGGTCGGCGACCTCGATGCCGCTGCGGGCGTGGAACTCGTAGAACGTGCTGACCGCGAGAGTTTGCGGTTCACGCTGGAAGCCGTGCAGTGGTACTCGACCGTCGGCAGCACCGCCACCGTCCCGCTCCGGGCTAGGGGCGGCAGCCGAAGCCAGGCCACAAAGGAGCCCGCTGCCTCCAAGTCCACTGATTTCCAGTCCAGTTCACGACCGTCGAGGTAGTACCACCAGTCCTTCAGGTCGTGGGCGTACGCCTTGACGGTGTTCGGCGACCGCTCGATCGCCGTCAGGTAGGCCAGGAACGACTCGACCGGATCGACCGGTCGCAGATCATCCCCCAGCAGCGTCCACGATTCCGTCGTCGACCCGGGTGCCAGCACCCTCTGTACGCGCATCGCGCATTCACCCCTTCCGTGTTGGACAGCAGCAGATAACCGCATCCACGACGGGAGTTGGGGAAACTTCAGAGTGCTTCACGCACATGAAGGACACACTCGTGCGGGCTCAAGATAACGGGCGCAAGCGGCACGTCGTGGTCGACACGCTCGGCCAGCTGCTGGGGGTGATGGTCACCGCCGCGGACACTGGCGGCCGCGCCGCCGCCCGGGTGCTGCTGGAAGAGGTGGCCGACGCGCACCACCGGCTCGCCCTCATCTGGGCCGACGGCGGCTACACCGGCCCCCCCGTCGAGTACTGCCTCACCGCGTTCGCCCTGGTCCTGGCGATCGTCAAGCGCAGCGACGACATGCGCGGCTTCGTGGTGCTGCCCAAGCGGTGGATCGTCGAGCGCCTCTTCGCCCACCTGATGCGCACCCGCCGCCTGGCACGCGACTACGAACGCCGCACCACCAGCGCCGAAGCGGTGATCTACTGGTCGATGATCCTGCTCATGACCCGCCGCCTGGCCCGGCCACGGTCTGCGCGAGGGTGAATCTGCCCGGCGCGGGCTCGGCCAGCCAGCCGCGCGCGACCAGGCGTTTCGCCGTCGACCGCAGCGCCTCCATGCGTGCCGGCACCGCGTCCATGCCGAACGCCGCGGCCCTCTCCTGGCAGGTCAGCGGCCCTTGATGGAGCCGGTGCCGGTCCGCGAGCACCTGCAGGATGCGCTGGTAGTCCACCGACAGCACCGACCAGGCCAGCCCCTCACGCCACACCGGCACCTGCGGCTTCATATTCGCCGCATCCGGCACCTGCGACGTCTTTCCGGCCTGCTCCCCGGCGGCCGACGCGGTCCCCTCGACCCGGGCGCGGTCCTGCCCGCTCTCGTCCGCCGGGGCCAGCACCTCACCGACCCGCGAGCAGGCGATGGCCCACTCCTTCCATTCCCGCTCGGCCACGGCCAACTCGGCCTGGATACGGTCGGCCTCCTCCCGTAGCTCGTCTACACGACGGCGAGCACCCAGCTCACGCTGTTCCAACAGCCCGACCACCGACGGCATCCACGACCTCCCAGGGAGCGACAGCACGACAGGCCACTACTCCCACCGAATCACCGACCCCACGCCCGACCAGCAAAAACGCGGCGATCACGTCCGGAAAGCCAACAGCTTCTGAGGTCATTCGGCGGTCTGGGTAAGACTGCTGGAGTGGGCGGATCGCTGGCTGGCTTTGAGGAACAGAACAGCGCTGAGGGCGCCCAGGGCGGTGCAGAGGCCCCACCAGGGGATGAGGCCGACGGCGGTGAGAGCCAGTCCGGCGGTGGCCGGGGCGATGAGGCCAGCTGCCGAGGTAGTGGAGGCGGCGATGCCCTGGTAGTAGCCGTGGCGGCCGTCAGGGGTCAATCTGGCGGTGAGGGTCGCGAAGGCGGGGGTATAAAGCATTTCGCCCACCGTCCACACCACGACGGTGAGGGTGTAGGTCGAAGCCGTGTCGGCCAGGGCGGTGAGTCCGAAGCCGAGACCTACTAGTGCGCCGGCGACAGCGAGGATGCGGTTTTCGTTCTTTCCGGTCAGCCAGCGGGTCAAGGGGACTTGCAGGGCGATGATGAGCACACCGTTGACGGCCAGGGTGGTGCCGTAGACGGTGCTGCTCAGGCCGTCGGCCTGCAGGGAGACCGGGAGGGTCACGGAAGCCTGCTTGAACAGCAGGCACACCAGGAAGGAGCCGATGAGCGCATACGGCAGACTCCCGCAGCGCCAGGCCGCAGGAGACCGGCGCGGGAGGGCACTTGGGTCGGGAGGCGCTGCTTGGCCAGGTTGCGCTGGCCTGTGGACGGCCGACGCCGCAGCTGCGGCGTCGGGCATGGGGGGAGGGTGGCCTTGTGGGATCCGGTAGCCGAACAGGGCGCAGGCGGCGGTGATGGCAGCGCTGCCGGTGAAGAGCCAGGCGCTGTGGTGGTCGATGAGGACGCCGGTGGCGAGGGGGGCCACGCCGTAGCCGATATTGGTGGCCCAGTAGGTGTAGGAGAAGGCTTTCAGACGCTGGGCGGCAGGCACGATGTTGGTGATCATCGCGGTGCGGGCGGCACGGGCGGTGCTGGTGGTGAGCCCAGCCAGGCCCGCGCAGGTGACGATGAGCCAAGGGTGACGGACGTGGCCGAGGGCCAGCAGGGCTGCGGCGCTGGGTAGTTGGGCAGTCAACATTATGGGGCGGGGGCCGAAGCGGTCGGCGAGGATGCCACCCAGGGGCGCGGCGAGGGTGCCAGCGCCGAAGCAGGTGATAGCCAGGCCGGCGAAGACGGGGCTGTGACCGAGGCTTTCGGTGAGGTAGGGCGTGAGGAATAGGACGATGAAGCCGCCCAGGGCGGTGAGCAGGGATAGGGTCCACAGCTGCCAGTAGGAGCGTGGCAGCCGGTCCGTTGCTTGGACGGGTGAGGGCTGGATCGACGTCACAACGGGGTGGTTGCCTGGTGGGCTTGCATCCGCTGCCAGACGTTGGTGGTTTCGAACACGAACGGCTCAGCCGTTACGTCTGTAGTCCGCTCTCGGGGACGGGCGAGCAGGTGGAGCGCTTTGCCATTGCTTTTGAGATCCGGGCGCTCGGTGCCGATGGACTCCCACAGCCGGTCGGCCTCCTCGGACGGCAGGCCGTCGGCTTGTGCCTGGTGCAGGTGCCGGGGCCAGTTGCCGTCGGGCCAGGAAGCGTCCATGGCTCTATGCACCTGCCATGCCCTGCTGTTGGCGCTGATCAGCCCTGCCGCCTCTGCCCGGTGCAGCCGGTAGCGCATGTTCACCATGGCTTCGGAGACGGGCCGGTAATCGTACTCGGCTGCGGCATACGCCAGCACGACTTCGTCCGCAGGACTTCATTCGCCCAGAGCAGTTCCCTCACCTCGCGCCGCAGCTGGGCGAGTTTCTCCTTTTCCTCGGTGGCGAGCAGGTCGTCCTGCTCACCGGTGTTGGCCTCGGCCTGCCGGATCCAGCCGCGCAAGGCCTCGTGATGCAAGCCGAGTTTTTCGGCTATACAGCGGATGACCGGCTTCGGCTCGGCAGCGCGGTACATCCGCACCGCACGCTCAGGCAACTCCAGCGGGTACGGGGCAGGCATCGCCTGGGCTCCTCTCATGCAACCCATCCGCCTCTCTGCCAACGCCTGCCGCAACTCGGGGGAACCTCAAGGCGTTGCCCGTGGCGACACTGTTGACCTTGAGCTTCAGCACTGGCCTCGGGGTTGTCTCCACCCCAACACGCCCCGCCGCAACTTGGCTGAGCAATCACTACTTGCTTCTATACGCGGGGCTGCCCGGTTTCGATCGGATCTGTAAGAGCGACCGAGGATAGGTGACACTTCAGGCGACGGGTTTGGGGCGGGTGTCCTATAGGTAGCGGTTTCGGGCCTGTTGGATGAGGCAACGCATGGTGACGAACGTGGCGGCGAGGTAGAGGTAGAACTCGACGTGGAGCTGTCACGTTGGCTGGCCGGTGCGGGATGATCATGCTCGGGAGGGGGCTTGCCGTGGGAAGCGCGTTGCCGTCGTTTACCGGGGGCACCGGTATCCAGTGGAGATCATCTCCCACTGTGTGTGGCTGTACTTCCGGTTCCCGCTGAGCTTCCGCGAGGTCGAGGAGCTGATGGGTCACGTCCCCTGTGATGGTGTAGGCGATCAATCCTCCGTAGTGTTCGGGGTGTTGGGGAGTGCATGGGTGGTGTGGTCGGCGTGTTCGGCGGCGTAGATGGCAGTCATGCTGCCTTCGGACAGGTAGCGGCGGGGGAAGGCGATCCATTCGTCGTGCATCTCGCTGAGCACGGCGGTGACCAGCCGCTCGAGGGCGGCCGGGTTGGGGAAGACCTGCACGACGTCGGTGCGGCGCTTGATCTCGCGGTTGATCCGCTCCAGGGGATTTGAAGACTGGATCTTCTTCCAATGCGAGATGGGAAAGGCAGCGAAGGCGGTCAGGTCCTCCTTGGCGTCCAGGAGCATCTGCCTGACCTTGGGAAACTGCTGCCCGAGCATGTCGGCCACCGCATCGAGTTGGTGATGGACGGCTTCGGCGGTGGGCTGGATGAAGATGGTGCGGATGGTCGCCGCGACCATTTCCCCGGATTCCTTGGGGATCACGGAAAACACATTCCTCAAGAAATGGACACGACAACGCTGCCAGGCGGCACCGAGCATGACCTTGCGGATCGCTGCCACCAGGCCGCTGTGACTGTCGGAGATGACCAGACGGACCCCGCCCAGGCCGCGTTCGCGCAAGGAGCGCAGGAACTCGCTCCAGAACGCTTCGGTCTCGCTGTCACCGACCATCACACCCAGCACCTCACGGCCGCCGTCCTCACTGATGCCGGTGGCGATGACCACGGCCTGGGAGACGATCCGGTGGTTCACGCGCACCTTGCAGTAGGTGGCGTCCAGGTAGAGGTAGGGGAAGCGGCTGTGATCCAGGGGCCGGCCGCGGAAGACCGTGAGCTGTTCGTCCAGGTCACCGCAGATCCGTGAGACCTCGCTCTTGGAGATTCCGCTGTCCGCGCCGAGCGCCTTGACCAGGTCGTCGACCGAGCGGGTGGACACCCCGTGCACGTATGCCTCCATGATGACGGCGTAGAGCGCCTGGTCGATGCGGCGCCGCCGTTCCAGCAGGCTGGGGAAGAAGCTGCCGCTGCGCAGCTTCGGTATCGCCAGGTCCAGATCGCCGGCCTGGGTGGCCAAGGTCTTCTCCCGGTGGCCGTTGCGGAAGGCGGTGCGGGCTTCGGTGTGCTCGTTCCACTGGGCGCTGATCCGGCCGCTGAGCTCGGCCTCGATCAGCTCTTGCAGCATGCGCTCGGCGACGTTGCGGACGAGCTCGATCCCGTCCGCCGTGCGTAGTGACTCCAGCAGGCGTTGTAGGTCAGACTGGGACAAGGCCATCGGGCACCTCCAGGGTTGAACTGGCCGTTCACCAGGGAGATTTGCACGGTGGCCTGCCTCATGCGCAGGGAGCGGAGACCGTCACCGGATGCACGCCCCGGGCACCCGCCCGCGCACACCCACACGGTGATCGCCTACACCATCACGCGGGACGCCATCAGCTGATGCTCGAGCGCGGTGTCGTCGTGTCCTACGAGACGGTGCGCCGGTGGTGCCTGAAGTTCGGACAGGCCTACGCGAACGGCCTGCGGCGCCGCCGTCCCCGGCCCGGTGACAAATGGCACCTGGATGAGGTCTTCATCACAATCAACGGGGAGCAGAAGTACCTGTGGCGGGCCGTCGACGCCGACGGCAACGTGCTCGACATTCTTGTCCAGAACCGCCGCGACAAGGCTGCGGCCAGGCGTTTCTTCCGCAAGCTCCTCAAAGGGACCCGCGCGGTGCCGCGGGTGGTCGTCACCGACAAGCTCCGCTCCTACGGCGCCGCCCACCGACAAGCTCCGCTCCTACGGCGCCGCCCACCGCGAGGCGACGCCCTCGGTCGATAGCTCCCACAAGGGACTGAACAACCGGACGGAGAACTCGCACCAGCCGACCAGACAACGCGAACGTGCGATCGCCTGTTGTAGCGCCGATATGTGACATCCAATGAGGAATCCAGCACTAGGCCGGCGAGCGTTTTGCGGCGGGTACGATCCTGACGCCCCATCACAGCGACGCCTATCAGCTTCAACAGCACCGCTGGCGCACCGAACACTAGCCCTGGGTATTCAGCGGAATTGGGTGATCTGACGCCCCGATAGCAGAAAGGTGCCGTTGACCTGCGAGGATGCGAGTGTCTAGGTCGTATCCGCTGCAGAGAGCAAGGCACCTTTCTGGTGGTCGAGAGTACAGGGTGGGACCGTCGGCTGTCCGTGGCGGCTGACGGGAAGAGGCTGGTCGGGCATACCGGGGCGGTGCTGCTGCGCCGGTGCGCAGACCGCACGGGACTGACGGAGGCGCTGGCCGGGGTGCTGCCGTCCGGCACAGTGGCCGGTTGGCGGGACCGCGCAGGGGTGCTGGTGCACCTCGCGGTCGCGATCGTGCTGGGAGCGGCGAACTTCTCGGAAGCCGGGCAACTCCAGTCGTATTACCGGCCGTTGTTCGGGGCTGCGGCCTCGGACTCAACCGCCCGCCGCACGCTGGCCGCCCTTGACGTGGCCACCCTGTCGAAGGTCGCAAAGGCGCGGGCGAGGGTGCGCCGGCACGTGTGGAGCCTGCTGCACCTGCGGCAGGGCGGCTTCCCCTGGCTGACGGTGGCGGGCAAGCGGCTGACCGGCTGGATCGTCATCGACCTTGACGCCACCGTCATCACCGCAGCCTCGAAGAAGACCGGGGCTGCGGTCACCTTCAAAAAGACGTTCGGGTTTCATCCACTGGCCGCGTGGTGCGCGAACACCACCGAATCGCTGGCCATGCTCATGCGACCGGGCAACGCAGGGGCGAACACGGTGGCCGACCACCTCGCCGTGCTCACCGACGCGCTCGCCCAGATCCCCGGCTCCTCCACGGCGAAAATCCTGGTGCGGGTGGACGGGGCCGGCGCTACCCACGGGCTGCTGGAACACCTCGAAGCACTGAACACCACCCGGCGCACGGTCCGCTACACCGTCGGCTGGAAGATCACCGAAGACGACGAGAAGGCCATCGCAAAGCTGCCCGAAAGCGCCTGGGAGACCTCCGTGCACCAGGACGGCAGCCTCCAGGAGGGCTACTTCGTCGCGGAGCTGACCGGGCTGAACACCCGTGAAGGCTGGCCCGAGGGCATGCGGCTGATCGTGCGCCGGGTCAAGCCCACCCGGCGGCACCTGAAGAAACTGACCGCGTTCGAGAAGAAGACCGGCTGGCGCTACTGCATCACCGCCACCAACATCCGCCACATGTGGGGCATCGCCGGCTCGGGCCACAGCCAGTTCCTGGACGTGCTGCACCGCTCGCATGCCGGTGTGGAAGACCGGGTGCGCACCAACAAGGCCATGGGGCTGGACAATTTACCCTCCGCGTCATGGGAGGTGAATCGCGGCTGGATGCTCGCCGCGAACCTCGCGAGTGATCTCGACGCCTGGGTGCGGCTGCTGGCCCTGCACGACAACGAGGGCCTGGCCGACGCCGAGCCGGACACCATGCGCTTCCGCCTCTACCACCTGCCCGCCCGCCTCGCCGACCACGCCCGCCGCCGATGGCTGCGCATCGAGCGGACCTGGCCCTGGGCATCGGCGTTCACTACCTGCTGGCAGCGGCTCACCGCCCTCCCGGCCGTCACCTGACGGCCGGGAACTGCCCCGACGAGGATCAGGAAGGAGGAGCCTCGCAGTCTCCGGGCCCGTGGAACCCGGCGCAGCCGCAGCGTCACGCGACGACCTGTCCTACACCGGCCAAGGACATTACAGGCGAACCGCCGGACCGATCAGCGATCGAACCCCGCTGACGAATCGAGGCTAGCCCCGGGCCACCATCGCCCATTACCGCCGCGACGACCCACTCCCCGCACGACTCCGCCCCTGGAAACACGCCGACCAAGAACGACCACTCACTCAAGATCTGCTGCTGTAGTACTTGAACTCGGCCGTGTACCGCTTACCCGAACTGCTCTTGCTACTCACGTGACTGGACTGCTTACTGCGGGACCACCCCGTCCCAGTATCAACCTGTCCAGATCAACGGGGGACTTCAACACGAAGCGCTCCTGCAGTACCAGACACAGGACGTTAGGAATCACTACGTCAGGTTGGGGCGCCGCTCTGAGTATCAACTACTCAAGCCCTCGCTCACGGGAGGTACATATTATCGTGGAAATGCCAAGCTCTTCAGTAAGGGATTAAGTCTATGAATAGCGGTATGTTTTCCGGAAACTTCGTCCTTGATGAGGCCGCCGTGGAGAAGTTCTCCGATCTGCTGACCGACGAAGGCCCCATGTTTGCAGGTTACCACGCCCTCTCTGAGGGGATCACCGACGTCAACCCGGAGACCCCTACTGTCGCCAACTGATTTATTCGGCGGCCGGTCGTTGTGGAGCACCTAACTGCTCCACAACGACCGTCGGCAGTTGATACCGGTCCGCCGCCACACCGAACCGTTCGGACCTATTGGGCGGAGGGCGCAACGTGCATCGGATGACCTCAAGCCTGCGAACTGCACCGCTGGCCGAAACTCTGTCGCGGGCGAAAGTAGCAGCGAAAGAACTCGGCATTGTTAGAGTGACGGATACTACTTGGCTCGACTGCATTGGCATTCCAGTATTTGCCAGCATTCGCCCGGACTCCAAATCTCTCTGCGTCAATGCTGGAAAGGGCGCATATCCGGAAGAAGCCCGAGTGGGGGCCTACATGGAGGCCATCGAATTCGCGCTCGCAGAATACCGAAACCGCGAGATCGAGATTATCATGTCCACTCCGCGCGAGGTGGCTTCGCAGCAGTGGGCGGATTTCGAATTTGTCGACCTCTGCCCGGTTATGGGGGTTCCGGTCGACCCGGACGGAGCTCTTGCCTGCGTCGAGGCTGAAGACGTTACTACAGGACGCACATTGCTGGTCCCCGCAGAGCTCGCCTACCATCCTTTTCCAGAGAACCCGGGGCAGCGGATATTCGGCTCCGGAACCAATGGGCTATGTTCAGGAAACTCGATCGATGAGGCCACGGTGCACGGCCTCTGCGAGGTCATCGAACGCGACATTAGGTCACTTAACTACTTCAAGAACACCTCACGTCGTGTAAATTTCGGTGACCCAACTGCCCATATTGAGGTTCTCCGTTCCAAAATTGTGTCCGCTGGTCTTGAAGCGGTTATCCGCTACACCCCGAACGAGTTCGAACTGCCCTACTTCGACGCATTCCTCCTAGAGTCGTCCGACGATGCTCCGGTTGCCCTTGCCTACGGCGCCGGACTGCACCTCGTGAAAAACATCGCAGCTGTCCGCGCGCTGTCTGAGGCCGCCCAGTCGCGGCTCACTCATATCCATGGCGGCCGCGACGACCTCGTCGACCGCCACGAGTACTTCGCTCGCTATGGGCGGGAGTTCGAGAAACAGGCGATGAGCGCGGCCCGTGAGCAGGCCATCGACTCCGCAGAATGCATTCAGTACTCCGCCATCCCCGACGCTTCGAACGCCGCGATCGACATTGACAGTGCGCTTGGCACACTGATTGAAACACTCGGCCGGCGCGGGATCCGGCAGGTCCTTCGCGTGGTCCTCTCCCAGCGCTTCGCACCACTTTCAGCCGTCAAGGTCGTCGTCCCGAAGCTCGAACATTTCCAACCCGAGCTAAAGCGTGTGGGCCCTCGTCTTGCAACTCTCGTGAATTCCTGAAGGCGCGTGTCGTGACCACTGAGCTCATCGTCTATGTCGGCCCGACGTCTCACGGCATTGACCTTCGGGACACCTTCGGCGAAGATGTCCGGCTATATCCGCCGGTGCGGAGGGGGGACATTCAGGAGCTAATCCGATCCCACGGGCCCGGGCGCGTCGCGATTGTCGATGGTACGTTCCACAGCTACCCCTCCGTCGGCCACGCCGAGCTCCGTGCCGCACTCGAAGCCGGCTGGCAGGTTTGGGGCCTCTGTTCCATGGGTGCAATCCGGGCCGCCGAAATGCGCCACCTCGGCATGCATGGCTATGGCGCAGTCTACGAGCAGTACATCGCAAACGAGGACTTCGACGACGATGAAGTCACCCTCATGCACGGCGTCGATGCCCCATTCGTGCCGCTGTCAGAGCCCATGATCCACATCCGTACCTTCATCGCCGACCTCGTGGCACGGGGCCAGCTCGCGAGCGAAACCGGGCGGCAGATCACTGCAAACCTCAAGCAGCGCTGGTACGCGGAGCGGACCCTGTACAGCCTCAAGCGCGCCCTAGTCGCTTCCCTGGAATTGGCACCCCATCAGGTCGACTCTGAGATGGCCGAGTTCGACCATTTCCGCCTCAAAACTTTGGATCTGCTCGGATTCGCGGCTGAAAAGCCCTGGCTGACAGTAGAGAAGCTGAGCACGGCCGCCCGGTGATTCTGCTGACGAAGACGGGAAAACGACCTCTCATGGCCTGCACTTTGCCATCTTTACCAACTCACTTGCTTAGTTCGCCGAACTCGCGCTTCGCCTACCTGGCGAGTTGATTTGCCCGATTCGTGACGCCCCGGCCAGGCGCTGGACGTACTGACAGCCGCGTTGCTTGGGAATAGAGCAACAGAGTCTTTCACCACAGACTTGTTGCTCGGTGCCTGCCAGTTCTTCCCGGACTCGCGGGCTCTCCATCAGAGCGAGGCGCCGTTCCGGTCAAGACCTGAGCGGCACCGCTGCTCCGGAATCAGATTGACCAGCACAGAGAACACGGGAGACCTCATGGGTGACCAGCGCGAGGACCAGTCATATGGAAGCTTCAGTGACCTGGTTGACGAGATAGGGGGCTTGCCCTTTCTCGACGATTCGTTCCGGCCCTCGACACTACTGACACTCGTCGCCACCATGCGCCGCAATCTCGATCCCACCGGGCACGCGAGCCTCGTCGACTACCTTGACCCCGGAAATGCGACAGCCATCTACCGGAAGATGACCGATGGCCAGGGCAACGACTACGACTACCACTGGGTGCCGCTCACGGGCGATCAGGAACGCCGTGTCTCCAGTGCGCTCACCGGGGTGGCGGGAGCTGTCGCGAGTTGGGCGCCGCTGTTCGCGATCCCGCTTCGCTACCGTAAGATCCAAAAGCTGGGAGTCCGCAGTGCCACCGACCTCCTGATTCCCCAGACCATCTACCTGGGTGAAGGTGCGTTCTCCTCTCCACATCCGCTCGAGGAAATCCTCGTGCACGAGCAGGCCCATGTATGGCTCCACTTCATCGCGGAAATTTGCGACCTCCAGAAAGGCGACGCTCCGGAGGACTTCGTCCTCCCGTCGGGAACTTCTGACAGGACACTGCGAGGTGTACTTGTCGCCGCTCATTTCGCCGCTTCCGCCATCAAATTTTACGCTTGCGCTGGCGCCGGGATGCCGGACGGTGAAACCCGTGTACGCTATCTGATCGACTACTTCTCCGGCTGTCTCGACCTGGCTGCTGGCCACCCGTCCCTGACTCCGATGGGCCAGGTTGTCCTCGATAGGCTGACAGTCCACCGTGAGGCGTTGTGGGAGCGGTGTCAACTTGGCGTGAGGGTTGCAGGTCGAGGGCGTGCTGGAGGGTACTGATCTTTGACGCGGCGTTTGATATCAGGTTCGTCCGCGAGTACGCCGCTACAGGCAAATATGCGGTCCTCCGGCGGCAGGGCCTACGGCCGGCCGCCGGCGGGCTTGCCCCGACCCCGACGCCGCGCACCTCGGCGGGTGCTGGTGAAGCAAGTGGTAGCAGAGGGCGGTCTGTTACGGATCGTGGCGAGTACGGCATCGACGATCTCGGCGTCGTGCCCGGCCCGTGGGGTTCTGTCGAGGCGTAGGCATAGCGGCTGCGAGCGCCGACTCGCGGACGGTGCGGTCGGCTGCCTGGTGTTCATCACGTTGACCGTCCGGCGTCTTTTCTGCGACAACCCGGGCTGCGCGAGAGTGACGTTCGCCGAGCAGGTTGATGGTCTGACTGTGCGTTACGGTCGGCGGACTCCGCAGCTCACGGGCCTGTTGGGCGCGATCGCGGTGGTCCTGGCGGGCCGCGCCGGTGAACGCCTGGCGATCCGGCTGCCGGCTTCGGTCAGCGACGCCACTCTGCTGAGTCTGGCCATGGCCCTGGACGATCCGTACGCACAGACGCCCCGGGTCCTCGGGGTCGATGATTCGCCACCCGAAAGGGCCACAAGTACGGCACCGTGCTGGTCGACTGCGAGACCCATGCCCCCATCGACCTGCTGGCCGACCGGGAGGCGGCGACGTTCGCGGCCTGGCTCACCGACCACCCCGGAGTGGAGATCATCTGCCGCGACCAGGGCGGCGCCTTCGCCGACGGCGCCCGCGCCGGAGCCCCCGAGCCCGTCCAGGTCGCCGATGTGTGGCATCTCTGGCATAACCTCGCCGAGGCCGTGAAGTCCCTGGTCAGCAAGCACAGTTCCTGCCTTCGCGAACCGGCCCCCGCTCCGGATTCGCCCCTGAAATTTTGCACCCGCCACTCTCTCACGCGGGCCGGCTGGCTGAGCGGGCCCGGCAGCACCACACCGCCGTGCAAGATCTCCTCGGCCAGGGCCTCACCATCCGGGCCATCGCCCGCCGCCTGCAACTGTCCCGCAACACCGTCCGCCGCTATGCCCGCGCCGTCACCTGGGAGGAGCTGGTCACCGGCCGCTGGCAGAACCACCCCAGCACCCTGGGCGGGAGAAGACCCGCAAGGGCCTGCTGCATCAGCGGTGAAGGACCTTGATCGCGGTCTTGGGCGAAGGCCGGATCGCCGTGTTCGTTCCGCAGGGAGAGGCGCAGGTGGAGGCCGTTGCCGATTCCTGTCTCTGGGGCTGCCATGAAGGCGGGCACCATGCTGCGCCGGCCGGCGACATCGTGTGCGATGTCGCGGAAGACGGCGTAGTCGTCGCATGCGGTCAAGGCTGCGTCGTAGGCGAGGCTGACTTCGATCTGGCCGGGCGCGGCTTCTACTTTGATCGCTTCGTAGCGGATGCCTGCGACGATCAGCCTGCTCAGGTCGTGGATGAAGTCGGCGACGAGCGGCGGGTGTTGGAGGCCGTAGTCGCGGTTGTCTGCCCCTGCCCCTGCCCCTGCCGGTGCCCGGCGGCCGGAGTCGTCCTGCTGGTAGAGGACGGCTTCGACTTCCACGCCTACGGCTGGCCAGTATCCGAGTTCTGCCAGCCGGGCGAGCTGTGTCTGCAGGAGGTGGCGTGGGGCCACCTGGATGGGGGTGTCGTCCCGGTGGAGGGCGGTGCCGATGATGAGGGCGGTTTCACAGCGGTGGGGAAGCACGCGGATGCTGGGCAGGTCAGGCTGGACGAAGACATCGCCGAAGCCCTGCTCCCAGCCGGTGAGGTCGAAGCCGTCGAGCGGCGCCATGTCGACGTCGGTGGCCAGGAGGTAGGCGCACATGTCGGCCCCGGGCAGCATGCGTTCCAGTCCGTACTCCGCGGCGGGTGGGCCCACCACTGGTCAGTAATGAATCGGGCATGGGGGAGCCTCGGCGAGGTTGGGGTGTGGTGGGGCCGGTTCAGTCGCCGTGCGTTGGGGGCCACACTGGGCCGTTCCAGGACGCCGGCAGGACAGCCTGCACGGCCTTCCCGATAGGTCGAACCCAGTCGTTCATGAGGACCGTCCAGGACCGGCGTCCTCGGTGGTCGCTCACCCACCAGGGCATGGGGCTACCGCCTTCGCACGGAGCGCGAGGCAACGCCCCACGGTCTCTTGCTGTCGTCACGGTCCTCTCCCATCGATTGCACGTCACGGGGTGCGAGTCCGGCGCGAGACGGGGGGTGGGCGGGGGGATTCCCGCGCCGGACGCTCACGCGTGCCCTGTGGCCTTGGGGCTGTCGGGCAGGGGTCTATGCCTCCGCCAGCTCTCGCTGCAGCGCATCGAGGTCGAGGACGCGGAAGCTGCTGAGCCGGCGGATGAGTTGGGAGGCGAGGAAGGTCGTCAGATTGGGGTGCCCGTAGGGCAGGGGATGGTCCGGCTGCGCCACCACCTGGACGCCGTCACCGTCCAGGCCGTAGAGAGTGCCGGTCACCCCGTACAACGGGGCGCTGGCGGCCAGGAAAACCATCGGCTTCGCCTCCAGATGCGGACACAGCGCAGCGGCCGCGCGGACGTGTCGTGGGCAGACGGGAGGCTGATTGGTGAGGATCTGCGGCCGGCTGGGGTCGTGGTCACCCGGTCCGGCGAGGAAGACGAAACCCAGCGGAGTGCGTGCGTGTCGGGTGCACACCTGGCAGCGCATCGCCTGCATCGTCATCATCTGCCGGTAGGGATGCATGAGCTTCCACAACGGCGCACCCGTCGGCATCCCACGCTCGTCGACCGGGTTGAAGGCGCAGCGCGCCCATAGCACGCCTCGCAGGTCCCGGTCCCTGACGTCCTCATCACGGTAGTGCAGCCGGTAGTTGCCGGGCCCGTGCTGGAGGATGAAAAGGTTGTCCGGCGCTGCCCGTTCACCCTCCCGCTGGGTGATGAAAGGGACCAGGCCCGACTGGCTCACGGTGTGCACGGATCGGTACTTCCTTCTCGTCTGCGAGGGCTGTAAGGGGGCACGAAGGTCGGTGATGCCGCTCTTTTGAGGGACACGCCGCGATTAGGCGTTCGAGGCGCGGTGGCGGTCCAGGGCGCGGGCCGTGTGGGTAGGTCAATGGCCGGTGTTACGGCCGCCCCGGCGCCGAAATAGCCAAAGTGCACCAGGTAGTCGCGCCCGCGTCCTCTGTGCCCCATCTCCCGCCGTTCATCTCCGCAATGGCCTGGACGAGGTGAAGACCGCGCCCCGACTCGCTGTAGTCGCTGCCGCACCGGCGGGTCGCGGCGACGCCTGGCCGTCCGTCGGTGACGGCGATACGCAGACAGGAGTCTCGAAGCGTGATGCTCAAACCGATGTCCTGGCTGTCGCTGTGTAGGACGGCGTTGGTGAGGAGTTCGGAAACGACCACCATGACGTCGTCCGTCATCGCGGTCAGGCCGCAGTATCTGAGCCGAGCAGCGGCAATCCGACGCATGACACCGACCCGGCGGGCATCCTCGACACGGGGAGGCGCGCCCTTACAGCGAGGGGCGACCTGGAAGCGCTCGTTCATCACATACCCCTCGCGGTGGAGCACCGTGCGAGGCGTCCTTAAGGCTGTCGTCATCATCCCGTCCTCCTGGATCTTGCGAAGATGCGGCTCGGGGACGGGTGCTGCACCACGCGGTTGCGTACGCTCGTCGCCGACCCCGAGAAAGTTCGCTGTTGCCGTCATGCGCAATCTCTTCGAGTGAGGCAGTGCATGACTCGTACGACCCGCCCTAATTGCCGAGCTCGGCTCACAGACCATTCGAAGAGCAGGCTTGGAGGCCAACCCCGGACAGGGGCGGGGAAGCCGGGTGGTCGACCCGTCGGGGGTCGGCCGGTCTGCTGGCTGGCGGCCGTGAGGGCCATGCCAGTCACCAGACCGCACAAATCGCTGATGAAGATGATGAACAGGGCGCCAGCATGCGGCCGATGGCACGCACCACAGCAAGACCTGCCTGTCATCGTTCGAATGGCCAGGCGTGCGGTCAGTTCCTTCCGCGTACTGGGCGCCACGTTGTTCTGTAAGGCGCCCCACTGCTTGCCGCTGCGGACCGGCCACACCCGCACGTAGGCCCCGGCCTCACCCATGACGACGCCGATGTGTCCGGTGGCCCTGTCTTTCGCCAGTTCACCGATGGCTTGCCATGCACAGGAGCATCCCGACCCGGTGAGGGGCCCCGAAGTTTCCGGACAGGGACCCAATAGGGTTGTCCTGAACAGGAAACGAGGAAGAAGTGGCGCCACCCAGTAAGTACTCGCCGGAGTTCCGTGAGGAAGCAGTCCAGATCGCGTTGAGGTCAAGCAAGACGATCTCCGAAGTTGCCCGGGAGCTTGAGCTGAACTCGGAGACGCTACGCGGCTGGGTGAAGAAGCACCAGAAGCAGCAGGAACCGGCTCCCGATGCAGAATTGACGGTGAACGAGCGGGTACGCCTGAAGGAACTCGAACGGCGGAACCGTGAGCTGGAGATGGAAAACTCCTTCCTGAAAAAATGCGCGGCGTACTTCGCGAAGGATCCCCGGTAGCAAGCAAGTACGAGTTCATCGATGAGATGCGGCTCGACACTGCGGAGTGCGCATACAGCGTCGAGTTCATGTGCGGCAGACTCGGCGTCTCCAGATCCGGCTACTACGACTGGCGATCCCGCCCGGAATCCGCGACGGCACAGCGGCGCGAGGAACTGAAACTGCTCATCAAGAAAGCCTTCGACATTTCCGACAGCACCTACGGCCACCGTCGCATCCAAGCCCAGCTGCACCGCTGGGGCATCAGCGTCGGCCTGGAACTGGTCCGCCGCCTGATGCGCGAGCTGGGACTTGAGTCCTGCCAGCCACAGCCGAAGAGGTTCAACCTCACCAAGGCCGCGGCCGGCCAAGTGCCGGACCTCGTCGGCCGCAACTTCACCGCGGACGCACCCGGCGAAAAGCTCGTCGGTGACATTACTTATATCGGGACCGGGGAAGGCTGGCTGTACCTCGCGACGGTAATCGACTGCTGCACGAAGGAAGTCATCGGTTACGCGATGGACGACCACTACCAAACCCCACTGATATCCAAGGCGATCCGTAACGCGGCACGGAACAGGAACCTCTCGGCCGACGCGATATTTCACTCGGATCGCGGCAGTAACGGTGGATTCAACTGGTCGTCGCAACACCCTGATCTCGGAGGTGTGCGACGTGGCCACGGCGGACTGGAGTTTGAAGACCAGCGATGTTCCGGAGGGGCGGCGTCGGCAGTGGCGCGCTGACCGTGCGTTGCGGCCGGCGATGCGTTCGCCGGGGCGGCCTGATCCTTCTCGGGTCGTGCAGCGCCAGTTCTGGCGACTGATCGCCACGGGGGTCACGACGGTGGAGGCGTCGTTGGTGGTCGGCGTGTCGTGGCCGGTGGGTGCGAGGTGGTTTCGTCACGCTGGCGGCATGCCTCCGATCTCGTTGGCCGAGCCCTCGGGCCGGTACCTCACGTTCGAAGAGCGCGAGGAGATCGCGATCCTCATGGCGATGAGCAAGGGCGTGCGCGAGATCGCCCGCGCCCTGGGGCGAGACCCCGGGACAATCTCTCGCGAACTGCGCCGCAACGCCGCCACGCGCGGCGGCAAGCAGGAATACCGCGCGACGGTCGCCCAGTGGAAGGCTCAGCAGGCGGCCAAGCGCCCGAAGAACGCGAAACTCCTGGGTAACGACCGGTTGCGTGAGTACGTAGAGGACCGGCTCGCCGGCAGCATCCGTCGCCCCGACAAGATGACCGTCACCGGGCCCAAGACGCCCGCATGGAAAGGGCTGAACAAGCCGCACCGTCAGGACAGACGTTGGGCGACGGCATGGAGTCCGGAGCAGATTTCGCACCGACTCCGTGTCGACTTCCCCGATGATGAGTCCATGCGCATCAGCCACGAAGCGATCTACCAGGCGCTGTTCATCGAAGGCCGTGGCGCGCTCAAGCGGGAACTGGTGACGTGCCTGCGCACCGGCCGGGCGCTGCGGGCTCCCCGTGCACGGTCGCAGAACAAGCCGCAGGGGCATGTCACCGCGGACGTCGTCCTCAGCGAACGCCCCGCCGAGGCCACGGACCGCGCGGTCCCCGGACACTGGGAAGGCGATTTGATTATCGGGACGGGCCGCTCCGCGATCGGCACGCTCGTCGAGCGCAGCAGCCGCTCCACGCTCCTGGTGCACCTGCCCCGTCTGGAGGGCTGGGGCGAGAATCCGCCCGTGAAGAACGGCCCCTCGCTCGGGGGCTACGGCGCGATCGCGATGAACGCGGCGCTCACCACGTCGATGACGCAATTGCCTGAGCAGCTACGTAAGACCCTCACCTGGGACCGTGGGAAGGAACTCTCCGGTCATACCCAGTTCGCTCTCGATACCGGGAGCCTTTTTCACTTGTACGGCCTGCGGGTGAGCGTCGGTGAAGTGTTGACGGTGGCGTGCCGAACGGGGCATCCCGTTGGTTTGGAGAGTCGCCAGGCATAACCTTCACCTGCGGAGATGCCCCGTGTTCTCCTATCCTGCCGGATGCGATGTCGATCCGGAGCTCCTGGAGCTGGTCACGATGGTGATCGCGTCCTGTGAAGCCGGCCGGCGCTGCAGACTGCGTCCGTACGACCGGGCCCGGTGCACCCTGGTCTACCTGCGCAAGCACGACACCCTCGAACAGATCGCCGCAGGCTTCGGCATCAGCACGGCCACCGCCTGGCGCTACGTGAACCACACGATCGGGCAACTTGCGGAGCACGCGCCGTCGTTGACCGAGGCGCTCACCAGTCATCACACGGACGGCTACGTGCTGCTGGATGGCACCGTCGCGGAGACCGACCGGGTCCAGGCGCCGGGGCACTTCTCCGGCAAGGTCCGCCGCGAGGGCGTGAATCTGCAGGTCATTGCGGCAGAAGAGGGCAAACTGCTGTGGATGTCACCCGCCCTTCCGGGCGGCACCCACGATGTGACGGCCGCCCGCGAGCACGCCATCGTCGACACCTGCGCGCGACTGGACCTCGAGATCCTCGCGGACAAAGGGTACGTCGGGGCCGGCGGCACTGTGATCACCCCGATCAAACGACGGCCCGGAACTGAACTGCCCGACAAGCACAAGACGTCGAACAAGGTCCACGCCGCACTGCGTGCTCCCGTCGAGCGAACCATCTCCCGGATCAAGCAGTGGCGGATCTTCCGGCATGCCCGCGTCAGTCCGAACAGACTCACGTCAGTAGCTGCCGCGATCCTCACCCTCATGATCTACACGTGAAAAAGGCTCCGGGACGAAGGTGTTCTTCGCCGATCCGCACTCGCCCTGGCAACGACCGACGAACGAGAACACGAACGGGCTGCTGCGCCAGTACTTCCCGAAGGGCACCGATCTCTCCCGCTGGTCGTTCACGGACCTCGAAGCCGTCGCCATGGCGATCAACAACCGGCCCCGCAAAGTCCTGGGCTGGCGGACGCCGGCCGAGGTCTTCGAAGAACAGCTACGCTCGCTGCAACAGCCCGGTGTTGCAACGACTGGTTGAACTCGCCAACTACATGTCAGCCGAGTTCGGGAGGACGCTGGACCGGTTCGGGCTCCGCAGATCTGCCGGCCGCACCGGGATCTGTTTCGACAACGCCATGGCCGAATCATTCTTCGGCGCCCTGAAGAACGAGCGCGTATCAAGGGTGACTTACCTGACCCGCGAGGTCGCCCGGCAGGACATCACTCGCTACATCGAATTCTGGTACAATCGCAAACGCCTCCACTCGGCGGTGGGGTACCGCCCTCCACGCGAAGTCCATGCCGAGTACGAGAAGTTGCGAATCGCCGCGTGAATAAACGGTCAGAAGCCTGTCCGGAAAACGCGAGGCCCCTCACGGATACCCCAGCCAAAAGGTCAGGCTGGTTACCCAACTTGGGTAATATCGCAGCGAGTAGAATCCGCGACGTTGCATAGCCCTCGCAGTGGAGCATGCCCAATGCCCGACGCCGACTGGCCGCAGGAACTGCCTGCCCGCTTGCTCACCGATCCCGAGATGATCAATGCGTGCCGAGTTCGGGACTTCGGCAGAGTGTTCCGACTGGTGAAGACGAGAGCAGGCATTTACCCGTCGATGATCGCAAGGCGATGCGAGCTGACGCCGAGCCGCGTCGGCGAGGTCATGGCGGGGCGTCGCCAGTTGCTGTACATGGACGTCATCGAGCGCATCGCCGACGGCCTGCGGATTCCAGGGCACATGCTCGGACTTGCGCGACGTCCCTGGGAGACGCCTCAAGCGCTCGTAGTCACCGAGCGTGAGGAGGCCCAAGTGCCAGAGCTGGCGCAGAGCCCCCCTGCGTCCCTGCCTGGGCCCGATGTGGACAGCATCCTGGCACTGACCACGCCAACCAGCCTTAACGCAGCGACTCTTGAGGCATTCCGCTCCTCCGTCGAGGACTACTGGCGACGAGACGACCAGCACGGCGGGGAGGCTCTTAGAGGTCCTAACAAAGGCGTTGGACGTGGCGGTGGGTGATCAGGCAGACGGCGAGCCCGAGGAACGCTTCGTGGATGTCGTCGCGTCGCTCCCAGCGGATGCGCAGGCGGCGAAAGCCATGGAGCCAGGCGATCGTGCGCTCGACGACGTAGCGGAAGATGCCCAGACCGGTGCCGTGCGGCTCGCCTCGCTTCGCGATCACGGGGCGGATCCCTCGCTGCCAGAGCAGGCGCCGGTACTTGTCGTGGTCGTAGCCGCGGTCGGCCAGCAGCGCGTCCGGCCGTCGGCGCGGTCTGCCGGCCCGGCCCGCGACGGCCGGGATCTTGTCCAGCAGGGGCTCGAGTTGGGTGACGTCGTTGCGGTTTCCGCCGGTCAGTGACACCGCGAGCGGGATGCCCTGTCCGTCGACGATGAGGTGGTGCTTGCTGCCCGGACGTGCGCGGTCGACCGGGCTGGGTCCGCTTTTGGGCCCCGTCGGGCCGCGCGAACGTGCGAGGAATCGATCACCGCCCTCGACCAGTCCAGCTGGTTCTTCGACCGCAGTTTCTCCAGCAGCAGCACGTGCAGCTGGTCCCAGACGCCGGCCTCGTTCCAGGCCGCCAGGCGCCGCCAGCAGGTCATCCCCGAGCCGAAGCCCAGCTCCTGGGGCAGGTACTCCCACTGGATCCCGGTATGCAGGACGAAGAGGATCCCGCACAGGGCCTGGCGGTCCGGCACTCGAGGTCTGCCCTCGACCTGCTTCGGCGCCGGCTCGGGCAGCAACGGCTCGATGAGTGACCAGAGTTCATCCGACACGATCCACGGTCGCGACTGGCGTTTCCCCACGACCAGACCAACGAGCAGACAAGCCAACAGTCACCTGATCGACAACTTTTGTTAGAGCCAGTTAGGCCGGCCGTCGTTGGTCAGCTTCGCCATGTGGTCGGCCTTCTGAAAGAGAATCGCCCTCCGGCCATCCAGAACGGCCTGTACGAAATCGCGGCCGAGCTCGCACGCCTCACTGACTGGATTCACTTCGACGCCCGTCAATACAATCAGGCGCGCACCTACTTTGCCAAGGCCCTGCAACTCGCGAAGACCATCGACGACCGTCAGTTCATGGCCAACGTCCTCGCCTGTATGAGCTTGCAGGCGACCTATCAGGACAAGCCCGCGGACTCCCTGGCACTCGTGACCGCCGCCCAAGACCAGGCCCGCTCGGCGAGCGACACCACCCCGCGCGTCCGGTCGATGCTCTCTATGCGGGAAGCCTTCGCCCATGCCACGCTCGGCAGCCAAACATCCACTCACCGGGCGATCAGGGAAGCACACCGTCAGTTCGAGCAGATCCAGGCGAGCGACCCGGATCCGGTGTGGGTTGCCTACTTCGACGAGCCGAAACTCATCGTGGATACTGGCATTGCCCATGGCCGACTGGGCGAGGCTGCGATGGCTGAACCGTTGATTGCGGACGCCTTACGTCGGGAAGCTCGCGCCAATCAGCGCGGCCGCGCGTTCCACGCCTTTTGGCTGGCTCGCACACAGCTTGACCAAGGAAAGCTCGATCAGGCGTGCCACACCGCGACGCAAGCTCTGGAATCAGCATCGGCTGTGGCTTCGGAGCGAGTGTCAGGCCACTTTAGGGAGTTCTATGACCAGTTGGCCCCACACAGGCAAGAGCCCGTAGCCCTCGCCTTCGAGGCGCGGCTACGGGAACTCCTGCCACCCGTCAGTGGATCGCTTCATCCATGAGCACGTACAGGAGGCCGACAAGAGATCCGCTGCTTACGATCTCTCGGCGGTCGATCATCCCGCGTATTTCGCTGAGCGGAATCCATTCGATGCGGTCGGACTCGTTCTTCTCCGTGGGCGGGCCGTCGTAAGTCGCCCCGTCCGCCCGGAACACGTGATGTTGCGAGTCCGTGATGCCGTTGGCCGGCTCGGCGTAAATCAACGGCTTGATGGGACCGGGACGCCAGCCCGTCTCCTCCAGGACTTCGCGGGCCGCAGCCGCTTCAGGAGTCTCGCCCTCCTCGACCAGGCCCATTGGCAACTCCCAGGCCCATGCGTCCGTGATGAAGCGGTGCCGCCACATCATCAGCACTTCTTGGTGGTCGTTGACGACGGCAGCCACGGCCAGGTGCCGGAGGCGGACGACGTGGTATTCCCACCTGCGCCCGTCAGGCTGTTGGACGTCGACCAGACACAGATTTACCCAAGGATTGGTGTAGATCTGTCGTTCACCGTGGGTCTTCCACTCCATACCTGCGGCCCCTCTCGATCGGTCTCCAGGATCTCAGACCGATCCGGAGAGGAAAACAAGATCGCCTTTTTCGCGTCAGCCTGACGAGAGTGCGGAGGGGGGACAGCTTGGAGCAGCACTTCCGCTGGGGCATCCAGCCACCGATCATGGAGCCAACCATGCGGCTGCCACCCCCCAGCACGACCTCGATTCTGCTTTCGCTCTGCTGACCATCTGATGCCCGGGTGTCGTGTGTGGTCGGGGAGCCGGGGAGTCCGGCTGTCGTGCAGTGCCTCAGTACTGTTCGGTCTCCACGAAGCCCGCGTCCGCGTCGTCGTCGGCGCCGAACGCGTCCGCCGCGGCGGTCGGGTCGAATCCGGGCGGGCTGTCCTTGAGGGCCAGGCCCATGCCGGCCAGCTTCGCCTTGACCTCGTCGATGGACTTCGCACCGAAGTTGCGGATGTCCAGCAGGTCGGCCTCGGAGCGGGCGGCGAGTTCACCCACGGAGTGGATGCCCTCACGCTTGAGGCAGTTGTACGACCGGACGGTGAGCTCGAGCTCCTCGATCGGCAGCGCGAGATCGGCGGCCAGGGCGGCGTCCGTGGGCGAGGGGCCCATGTCGATGCCCTCGGCGTCGATGTTGAGCTCACGCGCCAGACCGAACAGCTCGACCAGGGTCTTGCCGGCCGACGCCATGGCGTCACGGGGACGCATGGCCTGCTTGGTCTCGACGTCGACGATCAGCTTGTCGAAGTCGGTGCGCTGCTCGACACGGGTCGCCTCGACCTTGTAGGTGACCTGAGCACGAGGTGTTGCCTCCAGTGGTTCGGCGCCCGCTATGTGACGCCGTGGATACCACGAAGGGTACGTGCGACAGGGGCGGTAGAGCCGTTGCACAGGCCCGAAGAGGCCTCCCCACATCGCCCGGTTCGGTGGCCGGAACACCACCGGGCACTCCAGTCACAGAGCCGTCGGCCAGCGGTGAGCTATTCCAGCCGACCTTCTTCCACGCACAGACCGCGTCGGCGTTCTTGCAGTGCTCGGAGCCGGGATCGCTGGATGTTTGCGTCGCCGTGGGCGATGGCGTGTGCGGTGTGCCGTCATGACTGCGTGAGCGCTTGCCATCGTCGCTCGAAGTCGGGTGACCACTCGGCGATGTGGGCGGAGGTGATGGGCCGGTTGTACTGGGCGGTGATCCCTTGGCTGGTGCAGGAATGCGCAACGTCTGTGGGTGTGGGAGCGGGGGTGCGCCGGCGCTGTTGGGCCCAGACGTTGTAGATCCTCCACTGGAGGAAATGCCGGCGGAGGTTGGCAGGGCTGATGGGTTTGCCACCGCGGCCGAGGAGTCCTTTCTGCGCGCAGTAGGCGGACAGCTCCTCGTCGGTGGGCTCGTTGTCTTTGGCGTTCTGGTATTCCATCCATGCCAGGTAGTAGCGGTCGGATGCGGTCAGGCTGCCCTGATCGCGGGGTGGCCCCTCTTGCCCGGCTGGGTCGGGTGCGGCGTCGTGGAGGGGCGATCGATGCTTGACGGCCTTCCGTGGGTGCAGGGCTGGGGTGTGGATGCTGTGGGCGTCTGCCGACTGGGGGTAGTTGGCGGGCGATAATTCATCCACTGCGAGGGCTTCCACTGATTGAGGCGCGAAGAGATCTTGGAGTTCAAGGTCCTGGGGCAGGGGCTGTTGTTGCGGGGGAGATGGCGCATCTGCGGTGGTGGTGATGCCGTACTGGCTATCAGGCAAGACCCTCCACTGGTCGGTTGGTGCCTCGCCGTCGGAGGGCGCCACCTTCGGGCTGGCACTGGTGGCCTGGTTCGCGGCGTCCTCATTCAGGTTTCTGCCGTCTGTCACGGTTTTCAGCGCTCTGTCTTCCACCCGGATGGCGTCCGCGGTCTGCCGGACGGTGTGTGGGACCACTGATTGGATGGCGGCGGGGCCGGCTGGGGCCCCCTGTGTCAAGGGGATGCCGTAGCGGGCTGCCAGGCGCAGCGGCATGAGGGATTCCACCGGGGCCTTGCGCCGCCATGCCCGGCCGAAGCGGGAGCTAAGGGCTCGTAGCGAAACAAGTTATGAATCAGTCGCGCGGCGCGTACGTTTCCTGCTATGCCGATCGATATGGAGTCCCTGGCCCGGCGCTACGAGGCGATCCGGGATCACCTGACCGAGCGGCAGCGACGGTTGTGGCTCGGCAACGAGGCTCGTGAGCTGGGTGGCGGCGGTGCACGGATCGTCTGTGAGGCGACCGGGGTGTCCCAGGACACGATCCGACGGGGCCGCGGGGAACTGGACGATCCGCAGCCGCTGGCGGTCGGGCGGTCCCGGGGGCCGGGAGGCGGCCGCAGACGGGCCGAGGTCCTGGACCCGCAACTGGCCGTGGACCTGGATGCCCTGGTCGAGCCGGAGACTCGTGGTGATCCGATGAACCCGCTGCGCTGGACCACGAAATCGCTGTCGCACCTGGTTGCCGAGCTGGTCAATCGGGGACACCGGTGCACCGAGAACGTCGTGGCCCGACTGCTGCACGAGGCCGGCTACTCCTTGCAGGGCAACGCCAAAACCGTCGAGGGCAAGCAGCACCCCGACCGCGACGCCCAGTTCCGCTACCTCAACGATCAGGTCAGGGCGGCCCTCGCTGCCGGACAGCCCGTCGTGTCCGTGGACTGCAAGAAAAAGGAACTGATCGGGAACTTCAAGAACGTCGGCAAGGAATGGCGACCGCCTGGGGACCCGGTGAAGGTCAACGTCCACGACTTCCCCGGACCGGCCGGCAAAGCCATCCCCTACGGCGTCTACGACATCGGCGCCAACGCCGGCTGGGTCAGCGTCGGCATGGATCACGACACCGCCGCGTTCGCCGTGAACACCCTGCGGACCTGGTGGAACAACGTCGGCCGGGCCGCATATCCGCAGGCCACGACACTGACGATCACCGCGGACAGCGGCGGATCCAACGGCAGCCGACTACGGGCCTGGAAGACCGGGCTGGCTGCCCTCGCCGCCGAGACCGGCCTGTCGATCACCGTGCTGCACCTGCCGCCGGGTACTTCGAAGTGGAATCGCATAGAGCACCGGCTGTTCTCCGCAATCACCATGAACTGGCGCGGGACACCACTGACCAGCCACGAGGCCGCCGTTTCCCTGATCGGTGCGACGACGACCGAGACCGGCCTGACCGTGTCCGCGGCCCTGGACACCGGTGTCTACCCCACAGGCATCAAGATCAGCGACAAGGCCATGAAGGCCCTCCCGCTGACCCGTCACGAAACCCACGGCCAGTGGAACTACACCATCAGCCCACCCGCCGACACTCCCGAACCCGCAGACGTTAAATCACACTGAGCCCTAAGCCGGGCCTGGTAGACGAGGCGTTCCTGCTCGAGCTTGATGACCTGGTCGTAGGAGCGCAGCTCCCACAGCTTCATCCGGCGCCACAGCAGGAAGGTCGGCAACGGGGAGAGGAGCCAGCGGGTGAGGCGGACGCCCTCCATGTGCTTGTCGGCGGTGATGTCGGCGATCCGGCCGATCGCGTGCCGGGCCGCCTCGACGGAGACCACGAACAGGATCGGGATCACCGCGTGCATGCCCACGCCGAGGGGGTCGGGCCAGGCCGCCGCGCCGTTGAACGCGATCGTCGCCGCCGTCAGCAGCCACGCCGTCTGGCGCAGCAGCGGGAAGGGGATCCTGATCCACGTCAGCAGCAGGTCCAGCGCGAGCAGGACGCAGATACACGCGTCGATGCCGATCGGGAAGACGTACGAGAAGTTCCCGAAGCCCTTCTTCAGGGCCAGCTCGCGGACCGCCGCGTACGAACCCGCGAAGCCGATGCCGGCGATGACGACCGCGCCGGCCACGACCACGCCGATGAGAATGCGGTGCATCCGAGTCAGCTTGACGGGCGCGGCCACGCCGACCCCTTTCCTGCTTCGTTATGGTGTGGTGCTGCGGTTCGGCTGCAGTCGTGCATTCTGGGGTGCACTCGAGAGTGCCGGGCTGTTGGGATCTCTGTGCTCATGCCGGCTACCGGACCTTGTGCGTTGGCGTGCCCGAGCCGTCCAGCACATCCTGGATGAGCTGTTCGGTTTCCGTCTCCAGTGAGCAGTCCAGCGCCCGGTTGACCTGCTGGACGCGGGTGATGGCGGTATGCAGTCCCTGCCGGTTCCCGGCGGCATACTCGATCCTGAGCCAGTCCCGATACAACAGCTCTGCCGTGTCGTCGACGTCGAGGCCGGTCGCGACGGCCTGACGGGCCGCGCTGAGATCGTGGTGCGGGCCCGCAGGGGTGCGGTATGTGGCTACGGTGTGCGTTACGTCGATGATCCGCGTGATCATCTCCTGCTGATACGGCTCGGCCCAGGGCAGCGGCGTGCCCCCGAACGGCCTGCCGCGGACCAGGGTGAGCGCCTTCTCCAGATCGGTCAGGCCGGACGGTCCCAGCGGCAGAGCGCGTTCGACGAGTTGAAGGAAGCGGCTCCAGTCGGACCTCACGCCGGGGGAGAGCCGGTAGGGGTCCTCGCCGGACTTGCGGCGCGGCACGTAGGGGTTGCCGGCGGGATCGCTGCCCAGGGAACGGCGCAGGCCCTGCATCCGGGCGTTGAGGGTGCTCAGTCCCCATGGGCTGACGGGATCCATGTCGGAGCACACGGCGTCCGCGCTCCGCCCGGGCCGGAAGAACAAGAGCGTAGCGAGCTGTGCCATCCGTGGGCCGTGGCCGGTGCTGTCCACCCCCGTCACCTCGACCGGGCCCAGAACTCGGATCTCCGGCGCTTGCAGGTCATGAGCCTCCCGATCATTGGCCCCCGCTTCCGCCTCCGACGCTGAGGCCTCCTCCGCGGCGTGCTCGGCGTCAGTCTCCTTGGGCTCTGGACCCCCTGCGGCAGGGGCCACCGGAGTCTCGGTCACCGGCGCGGGGTTCTCCTCCGCCTGAGGTACCGGTGCGGCGGTGGACAGGAGACGAAGTCCGGTGGGGTCGGTGGTGGCGGCAAGCAGGGCGGGGAAGACGTCGTTGCTCACGTCTGCTGCCGGCGTCACCGAGGGGCTCGGGCCCGCCCTGGTCGCGAGTGCGGCCGGCTCGTGGGGCTGCGTGTGCTCGGGCTGGTGCACCATGGCGGGCTCGTCCGGGACGTCCTGCCACGGTCCCTCGGCCGGGTGCGCCGGCTGCGCGGACACCTTCAACGCGGTGGTGATCTGGAGGTAGGCGGCGTGCTCCAAGCGCTGAATGGTGATCTCGGCGGCCACGGAGGCGAGTTGCTGCGGTGTGCTGAGCGAGACGTTGAGGATCTCCGCCTCGGGGAAGTGCGCGGCAGCTGTACTGGCCGGGGCGATGAGGGTGATGGGAATGGTCCCGGCCTTGTCGATGACGTCGGCAAATTCCCAAGCCGTGTCCGGGTCCAGAGAGGATGCACAGAGCAGCACATAGGGCTGGTGACTGGTCTCGGGCATCTGGTGGGCCTCAAGCAGCCGTTCGCTCAGGTCGCGCAGCGCGTGCGTGGCCTGCCGCATGTGGGCGATCCGCGTGGTGGGCAGGAGTTGCGGCAGGTCCTCGCCGAAGCCCACCGTCACGATCTCGACTTCGCTCGCCCACGGACTCATCCCGAGTTCCAGGGCGAGCGAGGTGCACGCCTCGGTGATGTGCACCGGATTGCCGTCCAGCAGAACGGCTGGCACGCGGGCGAGGTTGAGTAGCAGAAGGTCCCCTGCTTCGGTGCTGCCGATCGTGACGAGTCCCGGATACGGCGCCGGCACTTCGCGGGCGGCCTCCTCGTCCAGGACGGCGGCGTCGGAGTCCAGGACCCACCAACCGCCCTTCCCGGAGACGAAGGGCGCCTGCGGCTTCTGGACCATCTCCTCGGGCAGCACCTCTACCGTGCGGGTACCGATCCGAGCAGCCCGCAGCGGTGGCAGGACCGTGGCACCCTCCTGCTGGGCCGCGCGGTGGGACAGGGTCCTCAAAACCCTGTCCAGGCGGGCGGCGCCGCCCGGTTCGGCGGCCGCCGCCAACTTTGCCTCCGCCGGAGAAGTCTCCGACGCCATGGCGATCTTCTCGCCCGGCTTGCGGCGGCGACGCTGCAGCGCCCTTCGCAAGGCGAGAGCGCCGGTGACAGCAGCGGCCAGCAGCGCCCCGGCGCCCAGCACAGTGCGCAGCACCAGCGGGCCGTCGGCGGGAGCCGACGCCGGCGTCTGGGACGCCGTGGCGGCTGGGGAGGAGCCATCGATGCCGGACTGCTCATCCGACGCCGACGGTGAGACAGCAGAGGAGGCGGTGCTTGTGGGCTGTGGAGGCGCTGAAGCCGTCGCGGAAGGAGCATGCTCCTGGCCGGGATGCCCGGCGGGACGGCTGCTCGGTGTACGGGCAGGAGACGACGTCGGC
Source organism: Streptomyces sp. NBC_00289 (assembly GCF_041435115.1). Taxonomy (NCBI): domain Bacteria; kingdom Bacillati; phylum Actinomycetota; class Actinomycetes; order Kitasatosporales; family Streptomycetaceae; genus Streptomyces; species Streptomyces sp. NBC_00289. The sequence continues at coordinate 10,571,036 of NZ_CP108046.1, forward strand.
GGGGGCGGCTGCACGTCGCTCGTGTCATCGCCCGGCTGCTGCCCGCCGTCCGGCGCCTGGGTGGCCGGGGGAGGAGTGCTCTGTTGACTGCCCGCGTCATCGCTGTCGCCGGTGTCTCGTGGCGGAGCCTGCCGGTCAGGCTGAGCGCCGGGAACAGTGATCTGCTGCCCTGCGTAGATGACATCCGGATCCGTGATCTCGGGCAGGCCGTGCGGCTGCGGCATTCCCTCGCTGGCCTTGAACAGCTCGGGCCACTTGTCGCCGTCGCCGAGCTTCTCCTCCGCGATCTTCGACAGGTAGTCGCCCGAGTGGGCCGTGACGGCGTGCTCGCTTTTGCCGGCAGAGGCCGGAGGGCCGTCCCCCAACTGCGTACGGACCCCTCCTGCAAAAGCAGCGGTATCTGGCATCTCTATCCGCCAGCCAGGCTGCAGGAAGCTGTTCGCGCGGAAGACCTGGCCATCGGGCATGACGCGGCCCTCGTTCAGGTTCGCGATCTCCCGCCACCGCTCGCCGTCGCCCAACTCCCGTTCGGCGATGCCCCACAGGCTGTCAGCAGGCCGTGTCTCGCGCACCGTGTACGACGTGCGGTACGCCGACGTGCTCACCGTGGAGGCTGGCGAGGCCTGACCGGCATTGGCGCTCTGTGAGGCTTGGGCTTTGCCGGGCGTGCTGGGCGCCGTTGTTGCTGGTGCGGCCTGGGCGTCGGAGGCCAGGGCCGAACTCGTCGGCAGCAGTACCAGGATGCTGCCGATGAGCAGGGCCGCGGCGCGCTGCGAGGCGCCCATCCCTCGCGGAGCGTGCCAGCTGCGGCCCCGCAGTTGTGCGACAAGCTCCCGTGCCGCGCAGAAACTGAACTGCAGCCACCCGATCCAGCCCACCGCGACGAGCAACAACAGGAAGGCCGCCCCGGTGTCCTGCCGGTCCAACAGGTGCGTGAGGTCGTCGTGGGTGGCAGCCCACATGACCGGAGTCACCCAGACCAGCAACAGCGGCAGCCCCGCGACCGCGGCGGCCAGAACGATCAGGCTCAGCACGGCCTTGACGACACGGACCAGGGTGCGGCCCACAGTCGCGGCAGAGGAATGGCGGGTGCGCATCAGTTTCCTTCGGGAACGGTGACGCCATGCAGGAGCGTGGCCCTGCCCTGGCCGGATACCGACAGCGAGCCGATCCCGACCACCGACAAGAACTTCGTGTCGTACGTGCCGGTGACATGGACGCTGAGGGTCTTGCCGTCGCCGGACACGCTGACGGTGCCGGTGGTGCCGGCCGAGCGCAGGTACGCCTGGGCCGCGGCCTGCGCGTCCTGCGGATCCACGACGATCGCGTCGCCGCTGATGGCCTCGGCGGGGTCGATGGCCTGCCCACCGGCTCGGGCGGCCTCACCGGCGACGTAGTCGGCGCGCTCGATGGCGCGCATGGTGCTGCCGCCATCGACGGCAACGCCGATGATGCCGATCAGCGCCATCACGCACACGGCGACGAACACCGTGACCCCGCCCCGGTCATCCCACAGGGCAGTGCTCTGCCCGTTGCGCCAGAAGACCATCAGTCGCTCTGCTCCCGGTACTGGTCCACTACTGACGTAGCCGTTGAGACGAGCCTTCGGGTCCCGGGCACGCCGGGCAGCAGGAGATCCGACAGATGCACGCTGCACATCACAGTCACGCTCACTGTGCCGACCTGGCCTACCGGCACGCTCAATCCACCGGTATCGATCCGGACGGACGTCGACGCGCAGGCGATGCCCTGATCGCTCAGGGATTCGGCGGCCGCCGCCTGGGCGGCGCTCTGCGCGGAGCCGGCCGTGCGGTGGATGGAGGCTTCCCGGGCCGCGTCCTGGGCCGCAGAGTCGATCTTCGCGCCGGAGGTGACGATACGGCCGCCGGCGATCGCCAGACACAGGAACATGATCAGCAACGGCAGGATGATGGCCGTTTCGATCGCTGCGCTGCCGGCATCGCTGCGAAGCCTGCGATCCCAATGGGTTGTAGTGTGCACTTGGTTCACCCTCCCGGTGCCGCTACTGCCGTGAGTTCTTGCTGCCCAGGAGTTCCCCGGTGGAGCTGCTTCCCAGGCCAGAGGCGGTTCACCCCGTTGCCGCAAGATCTCGACCTTTCGTCATGATTCTTGAAGGAAAGTGGAAAAGCCTGGCGTACAGACGTTCCGAGTGAACTGAGGAACCCATGGCGCTGGCGGTTGTCCGTTCGATCGGCTCCGGACGCGAGCTGCGCTCGGAACAGGAGCGAGAGGACTTCGAGCAGGAACTGGTGGATCAGTACGCGCTGGCGATGGTCGGAGCGGGATGGGCCGACAGCACCATCGCAGGCGAGCGCGGGATGATCTTCGAGTTTCTGCGGTTCCTGGGACGCTCGGTATGGACGGCCCAGCCTGCTGACGCAGACCGCTTCCTGGCCTACCAGCGAAGAGATCGGGCCCTGGCCAAGTCGACGGTGCAGAAGAAGGCGCTGGCCATCGCCGGACTCTACGACTTCCTCCTGCTGCGCTATCAAGGCGACATCCACGCCCTGACTGGGCACGCGCTGGTCCAGCCGATCGACGAGTTCAACCGGCCGGCGCGGATCGGCGGCGATTCGGTACGAGTGCCGCCGACCGATCCGGAAGTGGAGCATCTCTTCACGAACTGGGGCGCCACACTCCCCGGTGTCCGCAAGTTCCTCCCGGCCGCGCGGAACTACTTCGCTGCGTCCCTGTGGCGCCGCGGAGGGCTGCGGATCAATGAAACCGTCATGCTCGACATCCGGGACTGGCGTCCCGACCTGGGATCCCACGGCAAACTGCACGTCCGGTACGGCAAAGGCAGCCGCGGACGCGGACCGAAGACCCGGTTCGTGTCCGCGATCAACTCCATCGACTCGCTCATGAACTGGTGGCTGACCGACATCCGTCACCAGTTCGGCGACGACTGGCAGCGCTCGGACGCACCGCTGCTGCCCAGTGAGCGCCGCGACCCCCTCACCGGATACTGCACCCGAGTGGGTGACGACGCACTCCGCTCTGGCCTGGCCCAGGCCGTGGCGACCTGGCTGCCGGAGTGGAACGACCGACTCACCCCACACGGGCTGCGGCACTACTGCGCGTCCTCGCTCTACCTGCGCGGCCTCGATCTCAAGGCCATCCAGGAACTCCTTGGCCATGAATGGCTCGCCACCACGACTCGTTACATTCACGTCCATAACGACCACATCGAGCGGGCCTGGGAGGACGCCAACGAGCGCGTCACCGCCCGGTTCTGCGGAGAGGCGAGGTGACCCGATGCGCTGGCAACTTCGCATGAGAGCAGCCGAACAGGGCATCTGGAAGTCCACCGAACTGCGCCGCCGGCTCTCCGAAGCCGGCCTGGAGATCAGCGCCGGCAAGATGTCGGCGCTGTGGACCGGTACTCCGACGACCATCCGGCTCGATGACCTCGACGTGCTCTGCGCCGTCCTGGAATGCAGCCCCACCGACCTGCTTATCTGCGAACCGGACAAAGTCGCGGCCCGCAAACCGGCACAGCCCGCCGAGGCAGTGGGCGGGCCGGTGATCACGCCGCGGTTCGGGCGCAACCGCTCGGCGCCCCCGGCATGACGCGCAACCACCCGCGCATCTGTCCGGGATGCCGCACCAAGCCGGTCGCCACCAGCCGGTCCGACCTCTGCTACGACTGCATGCCTGATGGTCCGCACGTCCCGCCGCGCTGCCGGGACTGTGGATCGGACCGCGACTACTACTCCAGCGGCCTGTGCCGGCTCTGCCACCACTTCGCTCCCCAGCCGCCGGGCTCCTGCCGGGACTGCCATGCCTGGGGCGTGACCCGGCGCGGCAACTGGCTGTGCAAGGGCTGCACTTCGTGGCGCGCACGGCCCGAGCACTACCCGGTCGCCACCTGCCCGTTCTGTGAACACCGCCGCCCCACCAAACCGGGCGGAACATGCCGGCTGTGCTGGCGGCAGACCGTCGCTGAACGCGTCCGACGCCACGCGAAGTACTTCCCGGCCGCCGAAGCCAACCGGCACGGCCAGCAGCTGTACTTCGCCCTGCCCACCCGCAACCTCCGCGCGGCGGGCCCACGCTCTACAGCCGCTGTCACCCTCGCCCACCCGGTACCGGTGGAGCACCGGCAGACGGTTCTGTTCGATCTCCCGCGCGACCTCGCCACAGGCCTTCGCCGTTCCTTTCCCGAGCCACCTGACCTCGGCGCGGCAGCCTTCCTCGACCACTTCACCCTTCAGCGGGCGGCACAGCACGGCTGGACGAAGAGCCCCACCAACCGCGTCCGTCACGGCATCCGGATCCTGCTGGGCACCCAGGACACGCCCGGCGCACCGATCCGGGCCCAGGACGTCCAGGCCCTCTCCTCGATCAGACTGCCCGCTGCTCAGATCGGCAGGGTCCTGGCGGCCGTCGGCCTCCTGGAGGACGACCTCGTCTCCGCCGTGGTGCCGTGGTTCGACCGGAAGACCGCCGGTCTGCCCGCCCCCATGGCTGAGGAACTGCGGACCTGGTTCGACATCCTGCTGAACGGCAGCAGCACCCCTCCGCGCAGCCAGCCTCGCGACCACAAGACCATCCGTCTTCTGCTTCTGTGGTCCTTGCCCGCGCTCGAGCAGTGGGCCGCGACGGGCCACACGACCCTGAGGGAGATCACCCGAGAGCACGTGCTGGACGTGCTTCCCCACAGCGGCACCGACCGCTCGCATCAGAGCCAGGGACTTCGCTCGCTCTTCCGCATCCTCAAAGCAAGCAAGGTCGTGTTCACCAACCCCACCGCCCGCCTCCGCACCCTCAGGGCCGAGGGCCGCGACCCGCTGCCCCTGGCACCCGTGGTCGTACGCGAACGTCTGGACAGCTCGCACCCCACAGCCGCCCTCGTCTCCGCACTGCTGGTCTTCCACGCGCTGATGCCGGGACAGATCCGCCGCCTGCACCTGGCCGACATCCACGACGGCCGACTGCACCTCGACGAGCGAGACATTCCGCTGGCCCGCCCGGTTCAACAGCGGCTGACCGCATACCTCGACCACCGGCAGCGGCGTTGGCCCCGCACTCTCAACCCGCACCTGATCATCAACCTGCAGACCGCCCCACGCACCGACCCAGTAGGACCGATGTGGTTCCACCGCCTCTTGGGTATGACCCCGAGGCATCTGCGCGAAGACCGGATCCTCGACGAAGTGCTCGCCACTGACGGAGATCTCCGACGCGTCTGCGACCTCTTCGACATGAGCATTCCCGGCGCGGTCCGCTACACCAGCTCCCTCGAGAACCCCGAAGTGCGCCGACTCTTCGAACGCGACACGGCCCAACACCGGTCGAGTTCGCGAACTCAATGATCCAATAGCCATCAGTGGCACCCCCTTTCCGTGGGTTCGCCGCAATCCACCCTTCAGAAATCACGAACTAACGGCCGATGACCGTCCAGCGCTCCACGGCCCCGGACGCCGACTGGGTGACATGCAGGCAGGAAACCCCCGGGATCATGGACATCGCCGTTCCCGACACCCGTACCTGGACACGCTGACCGTCGCTGCTGGCGGACACGCTGTAGTTGCCCAGGCTGTCTCCCGCGCTGCGCTCCAGCACGCTCCGCGCCTGCGCGGCACCGTCGGCCGCACTCGCCTGGTAGGCGCGCGCCGCGGTGGCTCCCTCACGGGCAGCGGTCAGCGCGATCTGCCGGGCGTAGTACCACATGGAGGCTTGGATGACGGCGACCGTGGCGAGCAGCACGAACGGAAAGATGATCGCCATCTGGATGCTGGTGTCACCGTGATCGTCGCGCCATCGTCGCCCCTGCCACCAATCGGTCAGCCGCTCGGGACGAATCGTCATCGGTCACAGTCCATTGAGCTTGCCGTTGTACTTGGCGATCACGATGGCGATGGTCCCGGCGATCAGTACCGCGCCGGTGACAGCGGCGACCCAGATGATGACGGTCGTGGTGCTGATGTCCCCGCGGTCCGGTCGCCGCTTGGCCTCCTCCAGGCTCTCCTGCAGACGAGTGGTCGCCCAGTGCACCGCACGGTAGGTACGGGCTGCGGTGTGCTTCATGATCGGTACTCCTTGCTCCTTCAGCGGTTCAGTAAGTCGAGATGGTCTAGACGGTGAGCATGCGGATGACTGCAGGAAAAGCCATCAGAAGCATGACCAGGACGGCGAGCAGCGCTCCCGGAGCGGTCATCTTCTCGCTGGCGGCGTTGGCCTCCGCGGCTTGGTCGGCGAGCAACTCGGCGTTGAGGGCGGCCGTACGTGCCCGCAGCGCCTTGTAGACGGCGGCTCCGTCGGTCGCGCTGCCGCGCATGATGTCGGCGACGTCGTCCAGAACGGGCAGGTCGTACTCGGCGGAGAGCTCCGTGAGCGCCTGGTACGGCGGGATCTTCTCCAGCCGGGCCCGGCGCAGCGCCGCCTGCAGATAGAGGAAGGGCCATCCGCGGCCGACCTCGGCCGCCTTCTCCAGTGCCTCCGCAGGGCCGGCGTCGGCGGCCCGCTTGAGCGCGACCAGGTCCAGGTAGGCGGACAGAGCGTGCGCGAACTCCTCCCGCGCCCGCTTGGCCTGGTCACGCACCGCGAGATCGGGCGTGATGAACAGCAGTCCCGCGATGAGGAGTCCGACCCCGGCGGGAACGTAGAACGGCAGGGAGACGCCCGCGATGATCCATGGAATCGTCGCGATCACCGGGCAGAGCAGGCCGAGAGCGGCAAGAGCCGTCTTCTTGAGCATGAACTGGCCCGGCCCCTGCCCGAGCAGGGCCAGGTTGGTGCTGGGGATCCGGACACCGGGCAGGCGCTCGAGGCGGGCCAGCAGCCACCGCCCCCACACTTCCTCGCGGTCCAACTCCGGTTCGGGCATGGTCAGAGTGGCCGGGGCGCTGCGCGCGAGGGCCGGCCCCAATGCGGGCTGGGGACGTAGGAGTTCCCGCACCAGCACAGCCAGGCCGGCGCCGACCGTACCGCCGCTCAGGACGACAGGAAGCAGATTCACGAGCTGATTCCTTCCGGCTCGCGGCCAGCGACCGGGACATCAGGCTCCGTCGCGGGCGCAGGCAGGCGGACTGTGCTGGACGGGTCGGCGATCAAGAAACGCGGGAGGCGGCGGAAGGAGCCCAGCTGCCGCATCAGAGCGAGGACTGCGATGAACCCGGCTGTCAGAAAGGCCAGCACCAACTGTCCCAGCAGCGTGGAGTACGGCTTGGTATAGGACGGCACGAAGAACCCGGCCACCACGACACCCACGGTGATGATGGTCATCCAGCGCACCGTGGTCCGCGGCTTGGCCCGGTCGGCCTCGATGGCGCGCTTCTTCGCGACTTCGTCGCGGACCGTCCCCGCCAAGTCCTCCAGCGCCTGGGCCAGGCCCGGGCCACGGTCGTTGACCGACAGGACGAGCGCGGCGACCACCTTGTCCGAAGTGACATCGTCCAGTTCATCGGCGAACGAGCGCAGCGCCAACTCCGGCCGCCACCCCAAGCGCAGCCGGTCGGACAGGTTGACGATCTGCGGGGACAGTTCCTCCGGAGCGCCCTGACGGCTGGTGATCATCGCCTGTTCCAGACCCATGCCCAGGCGCAGGAGGCCGGCCAGCCGCTGGGTCCACTCACTCAAGCCCTCCAGCTGGCCGATGCGTTCCTGCGCCATTTGCGCCGGGGTGATCAGCCAGGGCACGCCGATGACGGCCGCGCCCAGCAGCGCACCGCCTACGAAGTTCCCGGAGACCAGCCACACGCCCACGAAGACCACGACCCCTGCGGCGGCGAGAGTCCGCCGACGCAGCCGAACATCCTCGCTCTGGTCCTTTCTGGTGCCCCAAGACCGCCACCGCTGCCGCAGCGGGGCCCGTCGCGGTGCCGTCGTGCCCACGAACCCGGCCACGACACCGACCAGCCCGCCGATGACGGCCATGCCAGACAGCAGCCCGAACAGCAGGATCATCGCCCGGCCCCCACCTTCAGCGGCAGAGGCGCCTGCCAGGATCCATAGGGCTGCTGCAGCAACGACGAGTCGAAACCGACACGCCGCAGGTCGTCCACACAACCCGGATCCATCCGCGGCACTGCCCGCAGCTCCCCGAACTCGCCGCCTGGGGCGAAGACTTCGTTGGTGGCGGGACGGCCCGACTCGCCGATTCCGGTCAGCTCCAGGACGTGGGAAACGTAGCGGTGGCGGCGGCCGCCGATCTGCGTCTCGTCCGTCATGTCGACGTACACGATGAAGTCCAGACCGTTCGCCGTCTGCCGGTAGGCCAGCTGCTCGGATAGATTGTCCTGGGCCAGCGCATACAGCTCGGCGATCCGGTCGAAGATGATGTCCGGGCGCCGGGCGTGGATGGTGCACAGATTGCCGCCCGAGCCGTTCGTCAGCGCCTGCATCATCGCGACGACCTCCGGGCCGCGGACCTCACCGACCACGATCCGCTCCAGCGACATCCGCAGCGCCGGATGCATCAGGTCCAGGAGCGTGACCTCGCCGGCGCCACGCCCGGTGACGTCCTTCTCCCCGTTGGACTCCCGCCCGACCAGAGACACCACCTGCCGGTGGTAGCCGTTTTGGTGGGCGAACAGCTCGTCCTCGGTCTGGATGGTGGCAAACCGCGTCTCGGGGTCGAATTCCTTGAGCATCGCCCGCAGCAGCGTCGTCTTCCCGGCCTTCTGCTTCCCCGCGATCATGATGTTCTTCTCCGCGCGCACGCACGCGCCCAAAAACTCCCGCAGGATCGGGTCGATCGTGCCCAGCCGGACCAGGTCGTCCAGGTCGGCGTGGGAGATGCGGTGCCGGCGGATGACCGCGTAGGTCATCGGTCCGAGTCCGGTGATGGCCTGCAGGCGGGAGCCGTCCTGCAGGGACAGAGCGAGGGTGGGGTTTGCCGTGGAGATGGTGCGTTCGTTGTGCCCGGAATCGCGGGCCAGCTCCCGCAGCAGTTCCAGGAGTTCCTCTTCGGAGTCGGCGATCGGCCCGACCATGCGGCGTTCACCGTCGCCGTAGTCGAGCCACACCTCCTTCGGGCCCTGGATGATGATGTCCTCGACCCGGTCATCGTCCAGATACGGCTGCAACCTGCCGGCACGGAAGAGAAGGTCGTAGACGGCACGGCGCAGGGCTTCGTCCTCCTGCGGCGCCATCGCCTGCGCGTCCGACCAGAGCGCGACCGCCTCGTTGATCCAGTCCAGGCAGCGCTGCTCTTCGCTTGCCCGATCCATGTCGGGCGTGGTCTTCAGCAGCTCCTCGCGCTGCTTGGCGACCTGCGCCGCGATGTGCCTGGCGACCTTGTAGTCGACGGTGACCTGAGGCGCTGTGGTGCCGAGCGCGTGGGTACTCGACGCGGCGCCGGCAGGGGCGGGGGTGCCGTTTGCCTGGTGCGGCCACGCCTGCTGGGGGCGGCCGGGCGGCGGCGCCACTGTCGGATCGGTGTGCAGAGGTCTACCGCGCACGGGTCACCTCACCCTCCGCGGCGTGCACGCCGCCCGGATCGAGGCGGGCCCGACGCGTTACCGCCCGCTGGACCAGCAAGGTGCTGCCCGTCCGGGCGGCCTTCATCAGCGGTGACTTGGTGAAGTGGCGCGGCCGTTCCGCGCCGTCGGACAGCACCTTGGCGTCCTTCGGCGCGTACGGCAGCGTCGCGACCACCGGCACCTGCAGCACGCGCTGCACCTCACCCGCAGGATACGGGCCCTCATTGATCATCAGCACGCTGACGTCACCGACCCGCTCTTCCAGCGCGCGAACCCGCCCCTCGGCTGCCTGCAGACAGCGCAGGGTGTTGCGCACCACCACGAACACGGCGTCGGCCTGCTCGGCCAGGACACCGGACGGGCCGAACGCCCCCCGGCGACCGAGGTCGATCAGAACGTCGTGCCCGTGCTCGGCCTCGATGCCGCGGAAGATGACGCCCAGGGCCTTCCACACGGAGCCCAGGCTCGCTGCCTGCGCGGGATCGGTGATACCCGGCAGCAGCAGCCGGTCGCGCGGCGACTCCTTCTTCCCTTCGTCGCTGCTCAGGTCGATCAGCTGACGGAAGAACGCGTCGCCGAGTTCGCCCTGCCGCGCAGCGACGGAAAGGTTGCGCAGCCCATACCGGTCGCCGAGCGTGCCCTGCAACAGACCGTGCAGTACAGCGCTGCCGTCGGGGTCGCACTCGGCCAGGATCATCCGCCGGCCCGGCTCCAGCGGCCAGGACAACAACAAGGCGAGAGCACTCGTGGTCACACCTGGCGCACCACTGCAGCCTGCCAGTGCGATGACAGCCATCAGCCACCGTCCGGGGCGGCGAGGACCATGCGCAAGGTGCCAGCCGACACCCAAGCGGCCGCCGTGGGACCGTCCGTGGCGGAGGTGGCCACGTCGACGACCACGATTCCTGTGCCAGGAGCAGCACTGGAGGCCTTCACAACCCGGCCGTCGATCGTCTGCGGTGCGGCATCGGACTTCTCACCAGTGTCCGTCGAACCCTGAGCCGGAACATGCACCAGCTCAACCTTCTGGCCCGGCACCAGCGCGGTGGCAGGAATCTGCTTGGGCTCCAGGCCGATCGGCACCAACTGCTCACCGGCCTTCACCAGGTTGTCCTTGGTCACCTGCGAGGGAGCGAGTAGGGAGCCGGGCTTGAGCTCCACGGCGGCCCGCTTGCCCACCACTGACCTGAGGTCGTCGACGCGTACCGCCTTGACGGCCGGGTCCAGGGCGACGGATGCCTTGCCCAGGTCGTCCTCGGTGAGGACTTGGCCCACCTGGACGTCGCGGACCACGGTCACCACATCCGTGCGGTTGCCAACCTGCAGCAAAAGGACGGCAACTCCAGCGCCACCGGCGGCGATCAGCGCCAGCGACAAGGCGATGACGCCTGGTCGTCGCCTACGAGCCGACACCCGGGGCGGGGCCACGGGCCCAGCCACTCGTCCCTGCTGAGGGACACCGTTCGGGGCTGTGTCTACTTGCGTCTTGCTCACCGTTCTGTCCTTCCGGCGGCGTTACCTGACGACCTGGACTTCGCCGACCGCCACCTGCATCTGGGACTGCTGGGTCTGGGTGAGCTGGCCGGTCTGCCCGCCTCCGCCAGCGGTGACTGTCCAGTTGATCGTCCACGTCGATGTCGCGGTGAGCCGGTACTCGCCGCCCGATGCAGTAGCCGATGTCTTGGAGTACACGTGCCCGCAGGTCGGGGACTCTGCCATACCAGCGGAAGCCCGGTAGACCGTGCCGGGGCCGTGACACGTCACGGTGGCGCCGTCGCCCATCTCCCAGACAATCTGAGAGACCTCGGCCGTGGCCGTCACAGTGACTGCGCCGGCAGATGCCGACGCGGACTGAGGCCCGTACGTCGTCGCGCTCCGGCTGACCCACATCCACATCGGCACACCCACCGTGTACTTTCCGGCCGCCCGCGGGCTGGCAATGTCCGGGCCCAGCAGCCGCATCTTCTTCACGGCCTCGCGAGCCAGCACCTCCGGGTCGACGGCCGCGCCGCCGCCTGGCGGCTGGGCGAACCATTGGGCGGTCCGGTTGGGGTTGTCCGGGCAGTAGGCGTCGTAGACGGCGCCGTCCTTCGAATCGTGTCCTTCCCATCGGGGATCGCCCGCAGGGGGCTGCGGCTTGGCCACCTGGAAGTAGCAGTTCATGCCGTTCACCCAGTCGCCGAGCCCGTCTAAATGACAAGGGACTTGGGTGTCACTGATCATGTTGCTGTCGTAGCACTTGGGCTTCTTCGTCGAGCCGCCGCCGTCTGAGGCCTGCTTGCCATCGCCGCCTTTGCCGGGCGTGGCCTGCGTGTCGTCCGCAACGACGCGGCAGCGGCCGGTCTGGTCGCACACCACCTTGCCCCCGCCTGCGTAAGCAACCGTTTGCCCCGAAGCCAAGAGGGCGAAAGTCGCCACGACGGCGCCCGCAGCAGCACGTCGAATCAGCATGGCCTCTCCTTGTTGGCCTTCTCATCAGTGACTCGCCACTGGTTAGCCTGCTTCTGGAGGTGCGCGGTGATGATGTAGCGCTTGACTTGATCGGGAGGCGAAACGCTCTTGCCGGTCCTCTTGTTGATCGGCTCCCAAGTGTTCATGTCAAAACAGACATGCAGCGTCGCGCGCTGAGCCTCGCCGCCGCCCGGGCCGAGGCTGACGTCGTCCTCGCCCGCGATGACCTTGGGCTCGCCTTTGCTGACGATGCCGTTTCGCATGTCGATGAACACGGCATCCTTCACGTCCCGCAGCGCCTTGCCCGTGGCGTACTTAGTGATGTTGCTCCCGGCGAGGGATGACTTCGCGTAAGCCTTGACCGTCTCATCGGTCATGCCCTGGTAGGCGGCAATGACGGCCTTGCGGGCTTGCGCCTCGTCGGCGGACACGGTCTCGGTGGGCTGGGCGCTGCTGGGGGTTGGCGACGAGTCGGCCTTGGTTCCACCGCTCGAGGAACAGCCGGCTGCGAGGGTGATCGCAGCAAGTGCAAGCAGAGCCGAGGCTGCCGCGCGCCGATTCCGAAAGCGAACAGCGGCCAGCCTGGGGCCATGGTGTTCGTGTGTCACGTTGACTCCCCGTACGAACGCGCTGTGTGAGGACCACAGTCCTGGACTCTGCGGTGCTGTGGTCGGGTGCACGGCATGGTCGAGCTGCGGTAATGCGTCTCCGTAGCCGCAAGATTACGCATATGCCAGTCAACTTCCCAGCGTGAAAAGTGAGTCCACTCGCACAACTCGCGACGTATCCGGTCATTTCCGTAGCTGAGTGTCGACATGTAGTCGCTAGTGTTTGCTTGTTGTGGCAGTGAATGAGGGTGAGCGCCCGGTTTTCACTGGCACCCCTACTTGCCAGCGCGGGGGAAGGAGATATCGACCCACCGGTTCCCGCGCTGCGGCTCGATCTCCTGGGCGGCGGAGGCACTATGGGATCGTGCCGAACTGCCCAGCCGCGCACTGTCCTTGGTGAAGAGCACTTCATCCTGCCGACTGGTCGGAGGGCTGCTCCTTTCAGTGAGGGATCTGGGGGTGGTCATCGCGGTGCAAGGGCCGCATCGGGGCGACACGAGGGCAGGGGAGAGGCGACGCGCTTCACTGCTGCCGGTCCGGCGGCCACACGGTGATCACGTCGCCGTCCAGGGTGACGTGCCGGCCGGGGACCGCGCACCGCGCTCGGGTCGGCGAGGTCGAAGTCGCCGCTCCCGTGGACCACGCACGCGTCCCCGACGTACGAGACGTCCTGCGTCCGGTCGGGCCACTCGCCGTCCAAGGCCGGTTCTGTAGTGCGAATCTGACTAGGAGCGTGCGACATGCGGCGTCCCCTAACATCGGTGCACAGCATGGCAGGTTCAAGGTGAAACCTCGTTGTGCAGAAGTAAACTACGTATTCGCGTAAGCAAATCTCAAGTGGTTTAGGGTGTAGTTGCAAGGCTGCGACATTCGGCCCTTGGCGGCTGATGAGGAGTCACAGCTCGGTCCAGGGGTTGGGCTTGCCGCCACCCAGCGGCACCCACACGTCACTGGTGGCCCCGTGCTCTTCGACGTCTTCGAGGACAGCCGCTCCCAGCGGTACCTCGCGGGCCATCTCGGCCACGAGCGGATGGTGGGCGACCATGGCCTTGAGGTCGCTGATCCGGTTGTCCATCGCCTCACGCCCTGCACCGGTCAGCACGAACAGAATGCGAGGGAACACCGGGTACCAGCGCAGCCATCCGGGGCCGCCCGCCTGCCGGCGTCGGCCGACGGGCTGCGGCTCGTACGTCCGCAGACGGGCGTACTCGATCAGTTTCGCGGCCAGCCGCTCGGCACCCATGGTGGCGCGGTCGACCTCGACGAACGCCCGCAGTTTCCGCCTCTGCTGGCCGTCGATGAGGGTGTAGTGCATGACCGCGTCGGCGACGACCTTCTCTCCGTCGCCGATCGCGTGGAACACCTCGGGGGTCCAGTCCAGGTGTCCGTGCTCGTCGCCGCGGCGGCGGGCATCGGCGACGAACGCCAGGTGCGTGCGCAGGACGGTCAGAGTGTGGGGGGTCTTCAGCGAGGCGGCCGTCGCCGTGGTGATCGGGTACGGCGGGCGGCCCCGCAGTGAGGGCCAGTCCCGGGTGAGGCGGGCGCCCTTCGGCGTGAGGTACCAGACCCGGGTGCGATGGGATTGGGGCAGCACGGCGAAGTCGACCAGGCGCAGGTCGAGCAGATCGTTCAGCCGCTCCGAGACCGACTGGCGGGAGCGGTCCGGGCGCAGCAGGACGTGCAGCTGGCCGGTGGAGGCCATGCGGTGCTGGGCGAGGGTGGCCAGGAGCTGATGCGCGAGGGGTTCCACGGGGCTGGGAGTGAAGCCCGCCTCCGTACGGTCCTTCGGCTGGGCAGTGGTCAGGTCCATTCGTTTTCTTCCTTCGAGAGGTGGACGGCGGCGGCGCCGGCGGGGGAGTGCGCGGCGAGGAAGGCGGCGACGCGGCCGAGCTGCTGCGCGGCGCGGTCGGTGAGCGTCTCCAGCGGGAGTGCTCCGGCGTTCGCCTGGGCGGCCCGCTCCAGGGCGGGAACGTCCTTCGGGCGGGCCTGGGCGGCGAAGACGTCGTCGAGATGGGGCCCGCGCAGCTGGATGGGTCCGATGCGCCGGCCGTGCACGTTCATGGAGATGTAGTGCTCGAAGCGGTCCATGGTGGCGACCCGGTCGGGGCTGGGGTTGTCGCCCCATTCCGCGGTGATCGGTGCCACCGCGGACTTCGACCCGGCGGTGGTGGCCAGCGTGGATGCGTTCTGCACCAGGGACAGCCGCACCGCGGCCGGGAGGCGGGCCAGCAGCTGGGTCATGCCGTGGATGTGGCACCGGTACTTGCGCAGATCCTCGAACATCGCGGCGATGGTCTCCGGAGCCGCCCCGGTCAGGGTGATCAGCTCGTCGAAGTACGGGCGGAACGGCACCCGCTTCTCCTCGGGCGTATCCCTGCGGGAGCGGGCGGCCCGCAGCAGATCGCGGGCGAGCAGCGCGGTCAGGAGGCGGTCGGTGGGCCCGTTACCGCCCGGGCACACCCACACGATCATCTTGGAGTCCATCGCCGCGCGGATGTTGTAGACGCCGGCCGGCTGGCCGAGGAACGCGCGGGTGACGGGGTTGGCGGCGAGGCGGGCGATCGGGTTGAGGACCACGGCGAACGCGTCGGGCGGCAGGGTCGGGAACACCGACTTCCACCAGGAGCGGGTCTCCTCATCCAGCCGGTCTGCCACCGTCGTGAGGGCTGCCTTGCGGAAGCCGGCGTCGGTGAGCAGGGCCCGCACATGGAAGATCGTGGCCTGGTCCTCGGGCTGGCCGGCCTGGCATGCCGCCTCGTTAAGGCCGACCAGGACCGTGAGCGCGGCGGTGAGGATGGTCAGCGCGCGCGGCGCGGTCGCGTCGTCCCAGGCCAGTGCGGAGGCGTAGGCGTCGGCGATCGCCTCGACGACCTCGTGCGCCGTCTGGCCCTGGTGCATGGCGAGCGGATTCCACGAACTGATCCGCGGGTTGGGACCGAGACCGTTGAGGTCGATCAGTGCGATCCGAGGCATCAGGGTGTCGTGCGCCAGGAACGGCAGGGCGCGCGGCCAGGAGTCGCGGTGCGGGTCGACGAACATCAGCCCGCCGCCCGCGTGCGCCCAGCCGATCGCCTGTGCCAGGGCGCGTTCGGTCTTGCCGCCGCCGGCCTTGCCCACCCCGACCTCGAACAGGGTCTCCTCGGCGTAGGTGGCGACCAGCCGCTCCCGGCCGTCCGGGCCCCGGTAGATGCCCTGCAGCAGCAACTCGCTCTCGCCGAAGGCAAAGGTCGGCAGGTCCCCGGCGAGTACCGGCAGGCGGCAATTCGTGGTGGGGGGCTTGAGCAGGCCGCACAGTTCATCCAGCCGGACCCAGTTCGCGCGGGGCGGCTGGCAGTGCCCCAGATTCCAACGGCGCTCGAAGCCGTGCCGGGTGGGCCAGTGGTCGGCGCCGAACCGCCACGGGCCCAGCCTCACCCCGCGCATGGCCCACCGGGAGCGGCCGCCGAACACGTCGAACGCGGCCTGGAGCTGGGCGAGTCGCGCCTCGGCGCGGCCCTCGGTGTTCGAGGCGCACATCACCAGCAGCTGCACCCGGACGAGGTGGTCGTCCTCGGCGAGCTTGCCCAGCGCCTCGGCCGGCTCCACCCGGCGCGGGACCGGCGGCATCACCAGCCTCCGGCTGTTGCCCGAGCCGGGGTTGTCGCTGAGGAGCTGCTGCAGCTGAAAGCCGAGGGAGTCCTCGGTGCCGCTGGCGTCCTGCCGCAGCCAGCGCGCCGCCCGCTGGGACTCCCGGCGTTCGGACCGGCGCGCGGCGCTCATCAGCTGAAGGCGGCGCGCCCGCAGGGCCCACTTCGGGGCGCGCTGGATGTCGAGCCGGATCTCCGCGAGGTCGCCGAGCTCGGCGCGCAGATCGGCCACGGCGTCGACCAGCGGCTGGAGCGGGTCGGGGTTGAGTGGCACCACTCGCAGCGGGGAAATGAGCTTGCCGCGCAGGATGAACTCGGCGCGCACGGTGTGCGTCCGCGGCTCGTCGACGATCGGCCGGGCCCGGTTGACGGTGATGTCCGGTCCGAACGGGGTGATGGACAGCAGCCGTTCACCGCCCGCCGGGCCCTCGACGCGGTAACGCAACGGCGCACTGCCATCCGCGCGCAGCCGGATCTGCACGGCCTTCGCGCGGCGGGGCGCCCACCAGGGCATGGCGGTGGAGGCGCGGGCGAGCTGGACACCGCGCCGGAAGATCTCCTCCAGACTCGGGTCGAAGTGCCGGTTGGAAACGAGCTCCAGGGCCATCCGCTCGGCCGAAGCCTTGGCCGCGAGACGGCGTACGACCCACTCGCCCACGCCCCAGAACACGGCGATGGCCAGGGCGAGCAGGTACCAGTGGGTGTAGAGCCAGTCGGCGGCGTCGACCAGGCTGGTGACCAGGCCGAGTACCTGACCGGCAGCCGTGACATCGGCCCGGTCGGTCAGGGACGGGGCTGCGGAGTCCACGTCGTTGCTCCCTTCTTCGAAGTGATGCGGGTGAAGTGCCAGTCGGTGATGCGCAGGTCGGTGAAGGTTCCGCCGCGGTCCATGCCGGCCCACACCAGGTGGACCACTGCCTTGTTGGGGCTGCCGTCGCGGCGGGCGATCGCGGCCTGGATGCGGAAGCGGGCGGTGGCGAACGCCGGGGCCACCTCCTGGCCCGCGTCGGGAAAGACCGCGGGCCACTTCGCGCGGCCGATGCCGGTGGCGTCCGCGCGCAGCAGCGCGCGCCCGGCGGTGAGCAGCTCCCGCTCGTCGGAGGCGGGAAGGTCGGCGGGCCAGGCTGCCTGAAGCGAGCGCTGGATGGCCTTGTCGCCGGCCACGCCCTCGCCGTGCGGCGGCAGAGCCGACTCGAGGACCGACGGCGTCGATACGGCGGACGTCCTGGAGGAAGCCGTGCTGACAGTCGTCTTTCCTGCGGGATGCCTACTGGCCGCAGGGGACGGATCAGTGGTCGCGCTCGCGCTCGCGGTCGGCGACGGTGCCGGGTCGGGTGGCTCCTGATGACTGTGCGGCAGGCCCAGCAGGGCGACGCCGGCGACGGCGAGCAGGGCGGTGCTCAGCAACAGCAGACGCGGTGAGCGTGGGGTGGTGGTCACAGCAGCCGCGCTCCCCCCGCGAAGCCGGACATGGCGTTGACCGAGTCCAGCCGGACGACAGTGCCCGGGCGGGCGGCGTTGATCATCTGCCCGCTGCCGACGTAGATCCCGACGTGGTAGATCGTGGAATCGCGGCCGGGGGCGTAGGCATAGAAGACGAGGTCGCCCGGCTTGAGGGCACCGGTGCCGAGGCTGGCGGGGATGCGCTGGCCGACACCGGCCTGCGCGGCCGCGGTACGCGGCAGGCTGACACCGGCCTTGGCATACGCGTAGGTGGTCAGCCCCGAGCAGTCGAAGCCCTTGATGTTCGCGCCGCTCTTGCCGCTGGGGGAGCAGCAGATGCCATACGACTTGCCGCTCGCGTTGCCGCCGCCCCAGGAGTACGGCACCCCTCGCTGGGAGAGCGCCGCCTCGTTGACGGTGCGGACCTTGCCCGAGACGTTCTTCAGGTCCGGGTCCTTGGCGGCCGCCGTGTACTGGTCGATCCAGCCCAGCACGTTGGCGACGTACTCGCCTGAGTGGTTGTGCTGCCAGATCGCGGCCTTGAGCTGGGCACGCTTGGTCAGGTCACGGCCGTTGCCGCAGAGGTAGATCGCGGCGCCGAGCGCGGCGTCGTCGGCGTTGTGCGGATCGGCGATCTTGTCGCCGTTGCCGTCCTTGCCGATCGACTCCCAGGTGGAGGGCATGAACTGGAAGGGGCCGACGGCGCGCTCACCGGTGGCGGTGCCGTCCCACTTGCCGTTGTCAGTGTCGGGGAAGACGGTGGTGTTGCCGCCGGCGCCGGAGCCGTTGAGGAGCACCCCGTAGATCTTCGGGCGGATGTCGCCGTTGTCTGCGATGTTGCGGCCCACCGCGTGGTTGGACTCGACCTTGGCGATGCCGGCGAGGATCGGCCAGCGCATGCCCTGGCACTTGGGCACGTACTTCCCGACCTGCTGGACGGCCTTCTTGTAGGCGGTCAGCATCCGCGGCGGGATGTCCGCGGCACTGCCGCCCTCGGCGATCCCGCCGTCGTCCTGCTGACCCGTCTTCAGCGCGACGTAGGCGCTGATCGCGTTCCCAACCGGCGCGGCGCAGCACACTGCGGCAAACATCAGAAGCGTCACCACACACCCCCACCGCGCCAGACGGCGCCCAGGCGGCCTCACTCGTCCTCACCGTCTTCCGGCTGCCGGGCCCGCTCCTGGCGCCGGCGCTCGGCGTCGGACGCGGTGCGCCGCATCAGCTCCTGGAACCGGCGATGCGCCTCGTCACGGGTGCTGTTGCGAGCGCCGCCTCCGCCGGGGAAGACCGGCCCGGACCGATCCGGGCCCTGGCGCGCCGGACTCCCGGGCCTGCCGAGATCGGACCGAGGCACCGGCGCAGGGCCGTTCCGGCGGGGGAGCGGTGCCGGAGGCGGAGTTGCTGCGGGCCCGCTCACAGGCGTGGTCGGCGGTGGTGGGGCAGGGGTCGGACGGCTCGAAGGACGACTGGTGGGTGCGGGCCGCGGACGGGGTGCCGGGCGGGGGGTGGCTGCCGGAGTGGCTGCGGTCGGCAGGCGGCGGCTGGTGAACGGACCGGTTCCGCCGCTGTCGTCGGTGTGGTCGCGGATGACCCGGGCGACGTGGCGCCCGGTGTCGCCCCAGGCCCGGCCGTCCTCGCGGACGGTGTTGCCCCACACACGCACCTGCTGGCGGGCGTCCTGGGAGTAGCGCGAGCCGCCCGACCGCGCGCGGCGCACATTGGCCGGAAGGCCAACGGTCGCCCCGTACGCGGCCCGGCCGCCGCGGTGCAGGATCCGGTACCCGCGGAAACGGACCAGCCGATTATGTGCCCGGGTCGACAGCAGCGTGCGGTCGCTGTTCTGGTCGTGCAGCACCTGACCGGTGTTGCGGTCGACGACCTGCCCCTGATCGTTGCGGTACCGGTCGGGCGGGCCCGAGGGCCGACGCGGCCCCGTGCCGTCTGAACCGCCGTCCCCGCCGTCCGACGGCCCGCCCGTGTTCGGATCGCCGTCGGCCGTGGGCTTGCGCCACTTGGCCAACTGCTCCTTGTCCGGCCGCCGTCCGATCAGCAGCCAGCCAGCCCCCTTGGCGCCGAGACGTGCGCCCAGCCCGCCCACGGCCGCGGCCGCGGTCAGCGGGGCCAGACCGCGCCCGGCTTCGGCCGTGGCATCGGCGAGGATCCCGCCGGTGTCCACCGGCATGCCCGCGCCGTCGAACAGGGAAGTGAGCGCGCCCATCAGCCGCTGCCGGGTGCCGAGCATCCCGAACCTGCCGCCACCCCCGCCGGTGAACGCGCGCAGCCCGGCGCTGTATCCGCCCATCCCGGCCGGGGAGTTCATGGCGAGCGCGGCGCCGAGTTCGGAGGTGTCGCCGGGCATGTGGGTGCCGCCGACCTTGGCGTAGCGCATCCGCATCGCCATGCGCCGGCCGAAGGAGGTGATGCCGGTCAGGAGTCTGCGGTGTCCGGCCGCGCCGGCGATGGCCAGGACGTCAATGAGCAGGATCCGCTCGACCATCAGGTCCGGGCCGTTGGTGATCGTGGCGTCGACGGCGATCCCGAAGAACGGAATGAACGCGCAGATCCCGACCACGGCCAAAACCGCGATCCCCCACACGGACAGCCACTTCCACACCGACTGCCGTGCGGGCCCGGGCAGCATGCCCGCCACGAAGGTGACCCCGCCGACGGCCGCCGCGGCCGCACACACACCCTGGGTGCCCAGCAGCACGATCGCGCTGGACAGCAGCATCCCGCAGATGAACAGCGCGGCGATCAGCAGCAGGAACGCGCCGCCGACCCGCCACCAGGTGGGCTTCTCGGCATAGGCCGCGCACGACTTGCCGACCGGGCCGGCCTTCTTCATGTCCGAGAGGAACGCCGCGAACGCCTGGTCCTCGTCGGTGACGATCGCGTTGGAGGCGTCGAGGAGCTCGCCCCCGGGCGTGATGGAAGGGAGATCGTCGGTGCTCGGCGGCTTGTTGTCGACGCCGCGTTCGCAGTACTTCTTGCCCGGCCCGTGGATCAGTCTGCAGGCATCCTTCGCCTTGTCCGACGGGGTCGAGCTGGGCATGTACCCGCCGGTGACCCACTTCAGATGGACGGCGTAGGCCTTGCGGTCGGAATCCTTGGCCGGGTCCAGGATGCGCCCGTACTGAAGGAGCATGTACGGCTTCACAATCAAGGCGTTCGTGATCGAATCCTGGATGGGCCGGGCCACGTCGGTCGAAGAGACTGGTCCTTCGCCCTGCTGCTCCTCGCACTTGCTCTCGGCGTTGCCGGCCATGCCTGCGCACGGGTCGTAGCTGGCGATCTTGCCGCCCCAGTCGTAGGAGTTGACGCTCTGCTGGGCGACCTCGGCAGCCACCTGCTGGGACTGCCCCAGCGGCCCGTCCGGGCCGAGCAGGGTGTCGGGGCGGATGAGCGCCGAGGCGGCGATTGCACCGATGAGCAGGGTGAGAAAGATTTCGCCCAGACCGCGGCCGACCCGGCCACGTACGATCATGAATCCCGCGAACACGAACGCCCAGGCCAGCAAGAGCCCCTTCAACCCGAGCGTGTCGACGACCACCGTGTCGTAGGTGTCGGCGACCTTCTGCGCGGGCTTGGTCAGGAGCTTGAGCAGCGGAAACCGGAAGGCCACCTCGATCGCCCACCCCGCCAGCCCGACCAGCAGCCGGATCAGGGTGAACAGCCCGGACAGGGCGAAGGCCAGGGCCTGCGTCTTGAAGGCGACGATGGAGCCGCCTTCGGCGTTCAGGTCGTACCCGTCGATCGGCACACCCTCGGACGAGTAGATGTTCAGCGGGGCGAGCAGGTCTCCGGTCTCGCTGTTGCTGCCAGCCGCGTACACGACCTGGGTGTTCACCAGGAGGAACACGCCGGTGAGCAGCACGACGAAGCCGGCGGAACGCAGGGTCGCGCGGTCTGGACGGAACACGTCAGCGCCGCCTTTGCCCAGCGGAGCCGCGCAGCCGCCACACCACGAGAGCACCCACACCTGCAGCAGCGGTCCCCAGCCTCCACGCCGCGCCGGCCACGTCCCGATGAACGCCGGCGGCGGAGCTCGCGGCGCCGCGCTCGCAGTACGCCTTGGCCGGGCCCACGATCAGGGCGCATGGATCTTGGTGTGGGGCGTCGGCGGCGAAGGCCCGCCCGGTGTGCGGCCACCACCCTTGCGGCACGCCCACCCCGAGGACGAGCACGACCGCGGCGACGACGACGGCGATCACGGTGAGGACACTCACGGCGGCGGCGACGCGCCTCGAGCGGTCCCAGGACAAAGTGGTCATCAGACGGTTTCCTTCGGACGGGTCTGTGCGGCCTCACCGGCGAGCGGCTCCGGGACCGTGGGGGAGGCAGTGCTCGTGCGGCGTCCTGGCGTGGTGGTGATGGAGGTGGTGATGCGCTCGATGCGGGGGATGGAGACCTTGATGCGGCCGGTGTTCTGCCGCGGGCAGGTCAGCAGGAACTCGCCCTCCCGGCCCTTCTGGCCGACGGGGGACAGGCCAGTGGTCACCAGCCGCAGCAGCTCGCCGTCATTCGGGTCGAGGCCGACGAACTCCAGGCCGCGACGGGCGCGTTCACGGTCGGCGGTGCGGGCGAGGGCCCGGTAGGCCATCAGGCCGCGGTCGGGGCCGAGTTCCTCGGCGTCGTGCGAGCCGGCCAACAGGCCGGCGCCGTGCTTGCGGCCGTCGTGGAGGATCTCGTGGACCAGGGCCGTGCCTTCCGCGGACGAGGTCAGCCAGTACAGCTCGTCCAGGACCACCGCGGTGAACCGCTCGGGGTCCTCGAACGCGGTCTGCCGGGCGATCGCGGCGATCAGGTAGAGGACCGCCCGGCCGATCAGCGCCTCCAGCGGCTGCTGGTGCAGGATCTCGGGGTTGGCGAACGCGGCCTTCGGGGGCAGCTTCAGACCCGTGGTGGTGATCACGATCATGTCGGAGGCGCTGGAGGCGTCCAGCCGCACCGGCGGCAGCTTCGGGTCGAAGACCATCGCCGCTAGGGAGTTGGTGGCGACGACCCGGATGAGGCCGGCGAGGGTCGCGGCCGCGTCCTGCCGCTTGCCCGCCTCGCGCGTCGCCATCTCCTCGAGGACCTCAAGGACGCGGTGCATGGACGGCTCGGGACCGGCGGCGGCCTGTTCGACGGCGTGGTGGAGGACCTCGCCGCTGGTGCTCATCGGGCCGATGCCGAGCTGCAGGGTGAGGTAGGACAGGGCGTAGTGACGGCCCTCGGGCCCGTCGAACATGCGCAGCGGGTCGATGGACACCTCGGCCTGCGCGGCGTCGATGATCTGGACGCGGCCCTTGGCCGCGGTGCGGGCGAAGGTCGCCCACTCGCGGACCGGGGTGCGGTCGATGCAGATCGCGCAGCCGCCGCGCGCCCACACCGCTTCCGCGATCAGCTTCTGCAGGACGCTCTTGCCCGCGCCGAGGTCACCGACGATGCCCATGGAGGCGGACGCGTCGACCTTGGGCGCATCCGCCACGTTGATCATGACGGGGCGAGTGGTGCCGCAGTCCAGGTCGATGCCGAGGAACATGCCGTTGGGGTCGCCGACCTCGGCAGCGGTGAAGGCCCCGGAAAGCGCCCAGTCCTCGGAGACCTGGTGCTGGGTGAACTCCCTAACGACACCCGGCCGTACCGTGCCGGGCAGCCCCAGGGTGAACAGGGCCTCCTGCAGGCCGGCCGGCCGGACGGCCCGGTAGTCGGCGCCACCGAGCAGCGCGGCCAGGGCGCGGGCCCGGGCGTCGCAGACGGCGGCGGTCGGCCCCCACACCGTCAGCACGGTGACGGACTGCACCTCGACCTCCACGCTGGTGCGGGAGAGACGGGCATCCAGCTCACCCAGGTCGCGGGCGGCCTCGGTCAAGGACGCGGGCATCCCGGTCGGGCGGGCGTCGTACTGGTCGGCCTGGTCGATGAGTTCGTTCTTCTTGCGCCGCACCTGGTCGCGGGCCTTCTCCGCAGGCACGAGCGTGAGGTCGACGGTGTAGTCGACGGGAAAGTCGAGCATCTCCAGTTGGGCGAACAGGTCGGCGGAATCCTGGCTGACCGCGGGCGGGCACTCGGCCAGCGCCAACTGCGCCTGGTAGCCCACCCCGGAGTCGGACTCGATCTGCAGCCAGCGCCGTCCCAGCGGCGAGCCGGTGTTCACCCGCCACCAGGCCTTCCGCCCGGATCGTGTGATCTGCCTAGCGCTCTTGAGCTCGTCGACGTCGTCGAGTTCGAGGTCGATGCCGCCTTCCTGCAGGCGCACCTGGCCGAGGTCGGCGTAGCTGGGGGAGCGCAGCACCCCGTCTCGGAGCTGCCCGCCGTACAACTCGCTGGTCTCGGCCTCCGCCAGCAGCGGCTCGGCAAGGCCGCGGTGCAGGGCGTGCTGGATCATCCACACGATCTCCGCCGGGCGGGCCGGGCGGAAAGCGATGCCGCCGGCGAGCGCAGCCTCCACCCGCGAGGCCTGCTCGCGATACGCACTCACCTCGCGCCGCGCCACCGGCGCCGGCCGCATGCCCAGCATCGGAGCGACCTCGGCCCACGCCGCACCGAGCGACGCCGACACCTGCAGGCCGCCTGTTTCGGTCTGCAGGGGCACGGCCAGCCACAAGGTGCGGCGGTGCATCTCCTGGTCGTCGAGTAGGTCGAGGGCGGCCTCGACATTCTCCACCCACGGGTGCCGGCCCGCACCGGGTGCCTGCTCGGCCGGCTCGATGCCCTCGATCATCCTGAGGGCTATCTCGCCCGGGTCGACCTGGGCGCACATGCCGTACAGGCGCGGGGCCCCGGACAGCGAGCGCACCAAGTGGGTGATCTTGGCGAGTTGTTCGTCGCGGACGGGGGCGGGCACGTAGGTGCCCTGGACGGTCTCCTCGCGGCGTCCCTGCGCGTCCGGGCCCGGGTGCAGGCGGTAGATCGCCCACACGCTGCCCTGCGTCGACCACACCAGGTGCCCGGCGATGTGACGGATGGGAACCCTCACCGCGCACCCCCTTGCTGGGCGAGCGCGAGCAGCTGCTGCACGCCCGACACCGGCCCTGCCGCTGCTGCGGGAGCAACCGCCGGTGTGCGGCGGGGTGCGGTCGAGCGGGCTGTGGCCGGGCTCGGGTGCGGCGCCCGGGCTGGACGCCGCTGCACCGTACGGGAGGGTGCGGCCTGCGCAGCGGGGACGGGCGGGGGCGTGTCCTCGATGGTGAAGCCGCCGACAAGCGGGTGGGCAGCGCGGTCGCGGGCGGCGCGCCCGCCGATCCGCCCACCGCGGGGCTGCCAGCCGAGCAGCACCCAGCCGAGCGCGGCCTGCATTGGGGCACGGCCCCGGACCTTCGGCCGGCGCACCATCCAGATGACCAGGCCCCACCCGACGATGGGGACCGGCCCCATCCACGACCACCAGCTGATCGTCTTGACCAGAAGGAAGCCGCCGCCGACGGCGACCGCGATCTGCGCGGGCGTGTACGGGCCGAGCGGGATCTTCCAGTCGGCAACCTTGCCCAGCACCCACGGGTGGCGGCGGGCGGAGGTGTAGAAGCGGCCCACCCGTGCCGCGGCGGCCGCGCTCACAGCCAGCCCCCGACACCCGGCGAGTGGTCACGCGAGGCCGGGAGCTCGGACCGGACGACCCCAGGAACAGCGGGCGCGCCCTTGGACGGGTTCTTCACCTCGTCGGTGAACATGTTCGCAAGCTCGTTGCGCGAGTTGTACAGACCGAGCGCGATCACCATCAGGAGCAGGGCGCCGATCCCCGCCTTCAGTGAGAACTTCTGGATCATGATGACGACGACCAGGCAGATCAGACCGGCCTGAAGACCCTTCGTCGCCCACTCCTTGAACATGTTGATCCAGCTATTGCCGAGATCGTCCAGCTGGCCGGCGAGCATCAGGCTGTGCACGGTGTTCATCGGGCACCCCCGTCCTGAGCCGTGCCGGACTGAAGCGCGGCGACTTCCCACCGGCCCGATCGGGCCTTGAGCGTGAGCTCGTAGCCCAGCGGCCACCGGCCGGTCGCGTCCCGGGCTTCCACCGAGGCGAGGACCCGCACCTTCGTGCCGTCCGCCGGTACCTGCTCGGCGGCCGCGGCCTCCTCGATGGCGGACACCTGCTGAACGGCGACAGCGGTGTAGGGGGCGGGGGAGACGGCGGTGAGCTTCACGCCGGGCGCGAGGTAGCGGTCGACTTCGCCGGCACCCGTCAGGTAGGCGGTGAGGAACTCTCCGACCGCGGACGAAAGATCACCGTCCGAGACGGTCACGGCGTACGACGACTTCGGAACCTCGGCCCGGGCCGGGCCGGCCACCACGCCGGGCGCACCGGTCACCGTGAACGAGGAGCCCGTGCTGTCGGAGGCCACCGGCACGACGTAGTACCGCACCGATCCGTTGGCGTATTGCGCAGCCACCGTCACCGTCCACGCGCCGGTGCCGCGCTGCGCACTGCGCACCGCCGTCACGGACTGAGGCGCCGATTGCGCATCGGCGGCCGGGTCGGGCAGTTCGACGTCTGGCGCCATCGACTGCGCAAGTCGCGCCTGCGCACTCGTCTCGTCGTTCGCGTCGCTGCGCAGCCACGCGCTGATGAACACCTGCGCATAGCCGCCCGGATTGGTGGCGGCCGTCGCGGTGCGCACGGCGGTGGGCTTGGTCGCGGGGGCCGCCGCGACCGTGGTCGGGGTGGAGGCGACGGCGACGCACAGGGCGATGGGGCCGGCCGCGATGACGGTCCAGACCGCCACGCGTGAGAGGCGTACGCGGCGGCGCATCGCCTCCAGCCGGGCGCCGGCCGCCATCGGAGCAGCGGCCTCGCTCTGTGAGGCCTGCTTGCCAGGGGACATGGTCAAACTCCCAGGTCAGAACGGATGTTGCTGACCTCGAGAAAACCCGGCGACCCCGACCCGACCACCGACCATGAACCCCCGACCATGGTCACGATGGGGACACGAAGTCCATGGTCGGGGTCATGGTCGGCCCGACCATGACCCCGACCATGGGTAAGCCGGGAGCCGGTGACGGCCCATCGTGTCCGGCGCACGTTCCCCTGACCGGCGACCGCTGTGCGATCACCTGCCGCCCGACCACGGGGCCCCCAACGCGATGCGCAGACGGAAGCCGACCGGGCCGCGACAGACACCTGCGCAGTGCGCCAGAGGGGCCTGCGCAAGAGAAGATCAGGGAACTCGGGGCGACTGCGCAGCGGCTCCAGCACAACTCGACTGCGCAGGATCCTCGACCGGTTGCGCAGGCCGATTGCGCAAAGCCCGTCCGCGGCTGCGCAGTCGGCTGCGCAATCACTGAGCGCCCGGGCTGAAGGTGCCGTGGTCGGCCCGACCATGAGCCCGACCACGGCAGCTAGCCGGCTCCGTTGCCGGATCGTGACCGATGGTCGGGGCTCGTGGCCGTCAGCCTGGTCGGGGTCGGCGGGTGAGCTGACGCCATGGAACACACGCACGCCTCCACGCCCAGGACGACCGACCGCCCCACCCTGGCGGGCTCGGTGTGCCGCCGTGGCCACTGCGCTCGGCAGGCGTCGGGGGCAGGGCGGTGAGCCGCTTCGGGCCGGGGATCCGCCGGGGTGCCATGGCGGCCGATCAGTTCACCCAGATCGCCAACGCGCTGTTCCGTGACTCCGGGCTGTCCTTCAAAGCCAAGGGGATCTTCGGGTACGTCTCTACGCACAGGAACGGCTGGCAGGTGACGGTCACCGATCTCGTCCGCCTGGGCCCGGATGGACGGGAAGCGGTTCGCACCGGCCTGCAGGAGCTCGAGGCGCACGGCTACCTGATCCGTGAGCGTCTGCGCCGCCCGGATGGCACCCTCGGCGAGATCGTCTACTGCATCACGGACCGCCCGGCCACCTTGGACATCGCGCTGATCGAAGCCGGCTTGATGGTCACGGCCTCCGACGCCGAGCACGCCGCCGGCCTTCCGCCGGGCATCCGGCGGGGCGTCATGGCGGCCGATCAGTTCACCCAGATCGCCAACGGGCTCTTCCGCGACACCCAGTTGTCCTTCAAGGCCAAGGGTCTGTTCGGACTGCTTTCCACGCATCGGGACGGCTGGCGGATGACCGTCTCTGACATCGCACGTCGTGGCCGCGACGGTGACTCAGCCGTCAAGAGCGGGCTGAGGGAGCTGGAGAAGCAGGGCTTCCTGGTGCGGGAACGCGAGCGCGGCCCAGACGGCACCCTCGGTGCGGCCGCGTACTTCCTCACCGACCTGCCCGCTCTGCAAAGCAGCAGGTCACAACCAGAGTCGGGTTTTCCACCAGTGGATAAACCTACGTTGGCTGATCGGTCCACTAAGAACACCAACAGAAAGAAGACCACTCAGCAGAACACCAGACCCCTCCGTCCGTGCCGCGGCGACGCGTCGCGAACACAGGGACGGACCAACCAGCCGGCCACACCGACGTCCCCGCCGACCGCGCCATCGGCGGACGAGATGCACCCGGGGATCCGGCTGCTGCTCGAACTCGGGGCGGCTCGCCCCGAGCTGCTGCTGACCGGGCAGGCGCTGACCGACCAAGGCCGCGTCGTGACCGTGATGCTGGAATCCGGCTGGAGCCGCGAGCAGCTGCGGCACGTCATCGCCGCCCGGCCCCTGCCTCATCCGGTACGGACTACGGTCGGCGCGATCATCGCGGCCCGCCTGCGCGCCGCCCAGGCCTACCCGCCGCCCACCCTCGCGGCTGACCACCAAGACGCACCGGTGTGGGACGACCCGCCGCCGCAGCCGATGAGCGGCTCCGCCGCCGCGCGCACGGTGAGCGAGGCCCTGACCTACCGGGCTCTGACCGAATGCGCCGGCTGCGGCGTTCCCGGAACCGCCCCCGGCGAGGACCTCTGCCCGGCCTGCCTCGGCTGGCCACTCTGCCGCACCTGCCCCGGCCCCACACCCCGCCGCGCCCACCCCGAAGGCGACGGCCGCTGCACCACGTGCGCCTCCGCCCTGACAGACCACCACCTGGAAGGAAGCACCTCGTGACGGACACACTCCACACACCGACGCCACCGACCGCAGCTGCGCATCACGAGCACCCCTTCACCGGTGATCCGGGGCGGTGGGAGAAGGAACGCTCCCGCGCCCTGCGAACCGGACACGTCCCAGGCCACACCTGCTCGGCAGCCTGCGAGCCCGTATCGTCCACGAGCGCACCCCATGGGGATGGCTCGCCTGGACCGTGCCCGGCGACGGCAGCCCGCCCGAGATCCCCCACCGGATCGCGGTGCTCACTCCAGCCGCCACGCGTACGCAGCGCATTGCCCTGCGCTGGCTGGCCAGGCGCCCCGCCCAGCGCATAGCCCCGGTCAGGATCCCCGGGTCCCTGCGGTTCTCCACCGCGGCCGTCGCACTCGTCAGTCTGGTTGCCGGCCTGTTCGCTGTGAGCCACGCAGTCCCCGTCGACGTCGCCCTGCCGGCGATGCTCCTCGCCCCGCTGCTCGCCGAACACCTGCCCGACCGGCTGGACAGCCGGGCCCGCAAACACGTCCACGTCGTCGAAGGCGACGATGCCTGCCGCTACCTGCAGCGCCTCGCCGCCCTGCACACCTCGCTCGTCCAGGCCGCCGCCGGCAGCGACCGCTACGAACTGCGCCGCTCGGCCGAGATCGGCCACAACCTGCTGTGGGACGCCGCCAGTCTGCTCCAGGCCCGGGACACCCGCGCGGTTTCAGACGGTCTCGTCGCCCGCGAGCGGCTGATGCTGCAACTCGCCCACCAGGTCGCCCAGCTCATCCAGCGCACCGCCCACGAGGACCAGACCCGCGACCTTGGGCGGCCCCCAGGCCTGCACTCACTGAGCGTCCCGCCGTCGACACCTCGCCCCATGACCGCTCCACCTCTGAAGGGAACCGTGCTCATGCCCCAGCCCGAATCCGGCCCGGCCGACCGCACCCCGGATGTCTATCTCCTCTTCGCGCACGAGCCGTACTACCCCGGCCCCGGAACCCAGGAGATCAACACCACTGTGGTGGCCGCCGACTCGCTGCTCCACCCGCAGGTGCGTCAGCCCGACGGTGCCCGCATCCACGACCTCCTCACCCAGGGAAGGCAGCCAGGCGAGATCGTCCCGCTGGCCACCCTTACCCACGAACTGAACGGCGGCGCTGACTGGCCGACTGTCGGCGACTGGGAGAGCGTCACCACCGACCTGCTGCAGCTCGTCCGCTCCGGGGACTGCGATGCCCTCAGCCTCGGCCTGCCCGAGATCGCGCGCGCCCTCGTCTGCACGGGCCCCCACAGCCACGTCCGCGCCTATGACGCCGCGGCCGACGACTTCGTTGTCTACGGGTCTTCGGAGCGCGCCGCGGTCCTGGACGAAGCCGGCATGTTCCTCACCGGCATTGCGACCGAGCAGCCATTCTGGCCGGGGGACAGCCTCCTGCCCCCGCTGGTGAGCCGGCGCGCCTGAGGGAGATGAGCCTGGCCGCAGTGAGGGGAGCGGACATGTTCGGATACGAATCGCGTGCCGTCTGGGCAGAACTGCGGCGCATGCTGCATCGGCTCGTCCACCGCCGTGAGGGCGGCCCGCCTGCCCTGTGAACGCCGACGCCCCAGGCCATCTGCCTGGGGCGTCGTGCTGAGCACCGGCTATTCCTCGCGCAGCAGACTCAGCGGGAGGGGGTGGCCCTCGCCGCCGCGGCGGCGACGGAGGATGCTGACGTCGCCGAGCAGTTGTCGCAGTTCCTCCTCCCGTTCCTGGGCGTACGCGTACCGCTCGGGCAGGACCTCCAGCAAGTGCTTCCACTGGCGCTGGCCCGCGCGAACGCACGTGCCTCCACAGTTGTTGTGGCTGAACCCGAGCTCGTACAGGCGGGGCGGTGCGACGCCCAGGGCCCGGGCCCCGTCCAAGAGTTGCTCCTTGGTCCGGGCCGGCTCCCACTTCCCGCACAGCGGGAAACGCGTGACCCAGGGCTTCCAGTTCCGGGCGATCGCCGGGATCCGGGCCCGATCGCGCCGATTGTTCTCGATCCCCACGTACACCAGCGTGTCGGCAGGGTCGGCGTGCTGCTCCATCCACTCCCGGCAGGGCACCTGCTTGAGCAGGCGCGTGCAGGGAGCCAGCCGGTCGTTGCCGAGGAACCGGACGTCGCGGAAAACCTCCCACGGGGTGCGACCATCGGCGACCTTCGTCAGCGGCACACCGAGAAGCCTGCTGGTGTCGTCGGCGAACCTCCACAGATCGTCGTCCTCGATGCCCGTGTCGGCGATCAGGAGGATGAGGTTGCGGGTGCCGTACTTCCGGGCGACCCATACCGCGACGGCGAAGGACCCGATGCCGCCACTGAACTGGACGACGTGACGCCGAACAGTGAGGGCTCGGCGGCCGCGGCCCGTCTGCTTAGGGCTCAGTGTGATTTAACGTCTGCGGGTTCGGGAGTGTCGGCGGGTGGGCTGATGGTGTAGTTCCACTGGCCGTGGGTTTCGTGACGGGTCAGCGGGAGGGCCTTCATGGCCTTGTCGCTGATCTTGATGCCTGTGGGGTAGACACCGGTGTCCAGGGCCGCGGACACGGTCAGGCCGGTCTCGGTCGTCGTCGCACCGATCAGGGAAACGGCGGCCTCGTGGCTGGTCAGTGGTGTCCCGCGCCAGTTCATGGTGATTGCGGAGAACAGCCGGTGCTCTATGCGATTCCACTTCGAAGTACCCGGCGGCAGGTGCAGCACGGTGATCGACAGGCCGGTCTCGGCGGCGAGGGCAGCCAGCCCGGTCTTCCAGGCCCGTAGTCGGCTGCCGTTGGATCCGCCGCTGTCCGCGGTGATCGTCAGTGTCGTGGCCTGCGGATATGCGGCCCGGCCGACGTTGTTCCACCAGGTCCGCAGGGTGTTCACGGCGAACGCGGCGGTGTCGTGATCCATGCCGACGCTGACCCAGCCGGCGTTGGCGCCGATGTCGTAGACGCCGTAGGGGATGGCTTTGCCGGCCGGTCCGGGGAAGTCGTGGACGTTGACCTTCACCGGGTCCCCAGGCGGTCGCCATTCCTTGCCGACGTTCTTGAAGTTCCCGATCAGTTCCTTTTTCTTGCAGTCCACGGACACGACGGGCTGTCCGGCAGCGAGGGCCGCCCTGACCTGATCGTTGAGGTAGCGGAACTGGGCGTCGCGGTCGGGGTGCTGCTTGCCCTCGACGGTTTTGGCGTTGCCCTGCAAGGAGTAGCCGGCCTCGTGCAGCAGTCGGGCCACGACGTTCTCGGTGCACCGGTGTCCCCGATTGACCAGCTCGGCAACCAGGTGCGACAGCGATTTCGTGGTCCAGCGCAGCGGGTTCATCGGATCACCACGAGTCTCCGGCTCGACCAGGGCATCCAGGTCCACGGCCAGTTGCGGGTCCAGGACCTCGGCCCGTCTGCGGCCGCCTCCCGGCCCCCGGGACCGCCCGACCGCCAGCGGCTGCGGATCGTCCAGTTCCCCGCGGCCCCGTCGGATCGTGTCCTGGGACACCCCGGTCGCCTCACAGACGATCCGTGCACCGCCGCCACCCAGCTCACGAGCCTCGTTGCCGAGCCACAACCGTCGCTGCCGCTCGGTCAGGTGATCCCGGATCGCCTCGTAGCGCCGGGCCAGGGACTCCATATCGATCGGCATAGCAGGAAACGTACGCGCCGCGCGACTGATTCATAACTTGTTTCGCTACGAGCCCTTAGACATGAACGAAAGCTCCCTGGTGAGGCGAGTCGGTGGAATCCGTCAGCCAGGCGTTGCCGCACCGGGCCGACAGGGGGTGCGGCGGTCAGGGACCGGGAGGGTCCCGGACCGCCGCGGGTGAGGGGCGGTCAGGCGGCCAGGGCCAGGCTGGGGAGCAGCCGCTCGCCCAGCCAGCGCGCGGCGTTGACGCTGACCGCGTTGCCGATCTGCAGGATCGCCTCGGTCTGGTTGCCCTGGATGATGAACTCTTCGTGGAAGCGCTGGACCAGCTTGAGCTCCTCCACCTCCAGCATCCGCAGCGTGCAGTCGTCCACCGTCGGGGCCGGGATGACCAGCGAGTGGTGCGGCTTGCACGCCACCGTGGTCAGCGGCTCGGCGGTGGTGCGCGGGGCGCCCTTGCGACCGATCGGGACGATCAGCGCGTGGTGGCGGCCCTGCGCGGCCAGCGCGGGCACCGGGCCGCTGATCGGCAGGGCGGTGCCGTGGTTTCGGAGCATCACGATGTACGGGTCAGTGCCGAACCGCTCCAGGCCCACCGCGATCCGGGCCCGGGTCGCGGCCGCGTAGGGCTTGAACTTCTTGAAGTTGGGCCGGCCGTCGCCCACGCGCTGGCCGGGCAGACCCCAGTTGATGATGTCGCCGACCGGGCGGGTCAGCGGCGTCAGCTCCAGGTGGCCGCACGCCCGGTTGGGGCAGCGGAAGGTGTACTCGACGCCCCACTTGCCGATGCGGCGTGCCTTCGGGTTCTTCCACACCTGGTTGGCCAGCACCGGCCCGCACTCCGGGCAGATGGCCTCCGGCCGTACCCGCACGTCCGGCAGGGGCAGGCCCTTGCGGGTGAAGACGATGTAGATGCGGTCGCGCAGCTGGGGCGGCAGCAGGTTGTCCCCACCACCCAGGTGGGCCGACGACGCGTTGACGATCTGCACGTTGTAGCCGAGCAGTTCCATGCCGCGCAGCCACCAGTCGAACAGTTCCCAGTCGGTGGCGAACTCAGTGACGTTTTCGATCAGGACAGCATCGGGTCGGTGGAGGTCGGTGACGGCGAGGACGTCCAGCGCAGAGGCCCGGGTCTGCACGAAGGTGGCTTCCTTGGCGCCTTCATCCTTGCCGGTGAGGCTGAGGCGGGTCTGGCCACGGGTGCGCTTCTTCCCGCCGGCGGGACTGGCCTCGGTGCAAAGGATGGAGGCCCAGACCACGCGGGTGCGCGGCAGGTTGCGCTTGTCGTACCTGTGGATGTCCTCGCACTTGTGCTCGGCGTGCGGGTGGTTGGTGCGGTGCGTCCATACGGACACGGGGTCGTGGTTGATCGCCAGTTCAAGCACGTAGCCGGCCTCCTCCAAGCCGCAACTGCTGCCTCCGCAGCCGCAGAAGAGGTCGATGAACGGGATGGGCCCCAGAGAGGCTTTGAGGCGGGCCAGTTCGAGGGACGAAAGCACCGGAGCGAACCGCAGCACGAGTGACTCCTTCGCGAGTGGAGTTGGTGAGGCCGCCAGCCGGGCGTTGCCGCACCCGACTGCCGCTTGAAACTTAAAATCAATTATACACTCTTCCTTGGGTCTTGGCAACCCTACTCACAGCTGTGGCCCCCGGTAGGCCGGGGGCCACAGCCGCACTTCAAGCGCGGTAGTCGGTGGTATGTGTTTCGCGCGCGGCGATCACACGGCGGGCAGCAGATCTGGCACGTCGTCCACACCGAGGAGCAGGACGTGGTGCCCGACAGTCTCGGTGACGCCGTCGGTGACCCGCTCCACGTCCAGGCGCAGCCGGATGCGGCCGGCGCCTTCGCCATTGGCCGCAAGAGCATTTTCCAGTTCGTCGTCGAGGCGGTCCGCCGCGGCCTCGGCCGCGGCGTAGTCCGCCAGGTCGCGGGCGACGAGCTGGCGGGTGGTGGTGTCACGGAGCTGGTAGCTGGTCATCGGGACTCGTCCTTCGGTGTGGGGTGATCAGCGGTCGAGTCGGCGATCCCGCGTGCCGCGTTCACGGCGCGCGACCAGACGTCGGGGCTGCCTCCGTGCTCGCGGGCGAGGGAGGCGGCAAGCCCCCGGACGTCGCCGCGCTCGCGCAGGGCGGCCAGGGCGACGGCCGCCCGCCGGTCGGCTTCCGAGCGGGCCGGCGTGACCGCGGGGCGGTGCTCGAGGGCGTTGCGCACGACGTACTCCCAGGACCTCTGCGGCCCCCCGTACTGCACGCTGAGCTCCGCGGCCAGCCCCGGGTGGTAGCCGTCGCGATCGATCGCCTCGGCGGCGTACTGCTCGGCCAGCTGCGTGGCGGTGAGCGGCTTACCGCCGGCGCGGGCGCTCAGCTCGGCAGCCAGAGCCTCCTCGAGGGCGGAGGGCCGGCCGACGGCCGCGTCGGCCTGGGGCCCGGGACGGCGGCCGGCCTTGCCGAGCTTGTCCCCGGTGCGCTTCTTGTCGAAGTCCTGCAGGTCGCCGACACGGAAGGCGGGGATCAGGCGACCGGTCGGGCCCTCGACCGGCTCGGCGAGGGGCTTCGGGAAGTAGTCGGGGTTGTCCTTGAGGTACTTGCGGATGGCCGAGGCTCCGTTGAAGCCCAGCCACTTGGCAGCCGTGTTGATGGAGACGACATCCTCCGGGTCGGCCTGGTACAGCTCAGGGTCGGCCTTCAGGACCTTGTTCGCCTTCTCCTGCTGGAACCAGGTGTAGAAGTCGCGGAACTGCTGCTCGTCGTAGAAGTCGCTCCCGTCGATGCGCTCCTTCTCCGGGTGGCGGTGCTCCTCCGGCTGCTCGAGCCGGATCTTGTACCAGCGGGCCGCGGTACCGACGCTGGCGCCGGTGAACTCGCGGATCCAGTCGCGGTTGACCACGGCGCGGTCGCCGAGGACGCGACGCTGCGGGTTCAGGGCCTTGGACATTGCACTCTCCGGTTCGGATTGCGGCCCTATACTGAGGGCCTGCTCCTCTTGGTCCTTCGGCGCTCACGCGCCGGCGGGCGAGTCGAGTTGGTGAAGGTGGTCGGCGGGACGTTCGGTCGGGGTTGCCGCCCTGGGCCGACATCCTCGTGAGAGGGTGCCTCCCGCCGCCCACCGCTTTTGCCGCTTGTTTCGCGTAATCAATATGACGCTCTTGGTGGGTGGTTGTCAATCTCGCCGGCACCCAGAGCACGTCACGACCGGCTGCGGCGATGTGCGGCCCACTTCCGTTCGAAGTGCGGCACCTTCTTGTCCCGGACGTGGAACGGGGCGGTGACCATCAGTTCCTCCACGGTCGGAAGCTCCGGCCCGCGCTGTTGGACCCACGCCCGCACCCTCCCGTAGCGCTCGTCGACCTCGACGGGGACGCCGTGCCGCTCCGAGACGCTCTGCAGCCTCCGGCCGAGAGCGGATGCCCGGCCCACGTCGACTCGCTCCACCGAGCGCATCGCTCGCCCGCGCCGGGTCGGGTCCGCCTTCGCGACGGGCAGGATCCGGCGCACGTGGTACAGCGCCCACGGGCAGGCGAGCTCCTCCTTGAAAGCGGCGAGCACGGGCCGGTCGGCGGCCCGGTCAGGGTCGAACTGCTCCAGCAGACTGCGCCGACCGAACAGCCTCGCCTGCGGGTTGAGGCTGACCGAGGTGTACTCCAGGCGCAGCACTCGTCCGGCGATGTCCGGATGGGCGCGCATCCGGTCCAGGTGCGCATCCATGGCCCCCATCGACACCGGGAAACAGCAGAAGCTGCAGTAACTCTTCTCCCACCGCACCCCGAACCGCTCGTACAGGAACGCTTCGCACCGCTCGCGCCCTCACCCCCAGACGATCAAGGGGTACACGCCCTGGCGCAGCGGGTTCTTGTTTGCGGCCTCGTCCCGGCGGCTGCGGCTGACCTCGTCGGCGTTGAACCCCATCACTTGCCTGAACGGCCGTCGCCGATCTCCTGGGCGATCAGCGCGTCGCCGACCTCCCCTTGGCATGCAGGCTGCAGAGCCGGATGCCGCCCTGCTGGGGAACGGTGCCGCCTGTCTCGTACTCGTCCCACAGCGCCCAGGGCCCGCGCTCGATGATCCGCTCGGGCTGGCGGGAGTCGTCCATGACCGCGATCTCCAACGAGCGGCTGGCCCGGGAGACTTGAACGAGCCGGACCCGGTGCTCGCGCAGGAGCGGCAGCACGTACTGAGCGGCGTGGGCGCGGGTGGCCGGCCACTCGTCCCCGGTGAGTTCGTGGAGCACCATGGTGCGGGCCAGATCGACTCCGTGGGCGGACGGGTCCTCCAGCATCTTCACCAGGTACGCGGTGCTGTCGACGCCCAGGCCCCAGTTGATGACCAGCTCGACATCGGCGCTGCCGGTGCGGGGTGCGGCGGTCATGCGGCCGCACCCACTTGATCGGCCTTCGGGTACGGGTAGGAGGTGGCGGTGAGCCGGCGGCCGGTGCGCGGCCCGATGTAGGCCGCGTACTTGTGGTTGCCCCCGTGGGCTACGACCCGCGCGCCGACAGCCTGCCGGGCCTCCTCCAGCCACCCCCGGCCGGGCTCGCCCTCGTCACGGGGGCGAGCGCCGAGGGCGACCAGGCGCCGCTCGACACCGCCGCGGCCGCGCTCGCCGTTGCGGACCTTGGACATCGCGCGGTCGTGGAGGACCGAGCCGTCGGGCAGCATGGTCAGGCGCCGCGGACGTGTCTTGCCCAGGTAGTCCATCCCCTTGGCCTGGTAGATCGTTCCGTAGTGGCCGGGAAAGATCGTCTCGGGGCCGTGGGCGGTGAGGCGCGTCCTGGGCTCGGAGTCGCTGTGCGCGACGACGCCACGCACTCCGCGGGCGGCCGCCAGGCGGAAGGCGCACGCCTGCGCCCACGTCTCCGCGTTCGCCGGGATCTCGTCGAGCAGCACCAGCCGGTTCAGCTCCAGGCTCTCCTCGTACGGGGTGAGCCGGCCGAACACCGAAGTGAGCACGGCGACCTGGGTCGGGATGCCCAGGGTGAGTACCCCCACCAGGCTGGTTTCCGGGGGCGCGGCGGTGTCGATGAGGCCGTAGGCGAAGCGGACGGCGGGCCACGAGCCGCTGTAGTGGTGGGCGCGTACGAAGGCCTTCGCCGTGTGGACCAGCTCGTTCGGCATCTCGCGGACGCGGTAGCGAGCGGGATCGAACCCGCCCTCGCTGGTCGGCCTCCAGCTGTGCCGGCGATGCTTCCACCGCTGGCAGACGGCGCCGAGATCGAGCGGGGGTTGCTCGTAAGCAGACATCAGGGTGTTCCCCTCAGGTCGGTGAGTTGGTGAAGGAGGCCGGTCCCGGGGTTGCCGCCCCGGGACCGGCACGGCCGGCGGTGGGTCAGGTCGTGGTGGGGAGCATCAGCTGACGGGGGGCGTGCAGCACGTCCAGGACGCGTTCGCGCCAGCGCATCGCCCAGTGCACGCAGTTGGAGCAGCTCCTGTGCTTGCCCTCGCACTGGGGCAGAGGGTCGTTCCAGCGGGCGTCACGCGACCACGCCAGAGAGTCGGCGGAGGCCAGGTACTCGGCGCACGTCTCCAGCGCCTGGGTCTTCAGCCCGAAGCCGTGCAGGCGCAGCCCGGAGGTGGCCACCGTGGCGAGGACGGCCTGAACGTCCTTGACCGACTTGCGGCGGCACACGGAGCCGACCCCGACCAGCGGATAGTCCGCCAGCCGTACACCGCGCTTGTCGTACAGGTCCAGGCAGGCTTCGTAGTCGGCCGGCCGCCAGCCCTGGACGGTCGGGATGATGTCGACGCCGGGGTCCTCGGCCATCAGGTCGACGAAGTTGCCCACGGTGCGGTCGATGTGCTCGTGCACGGACAGACCGGTTTTGGCGATCATGTCGGGCTCGCACATCCAGTCCTGCGGACCGGCCCAGACCAGGCGGCCGATCCCGTCGCGGACCTGGCGCAGCTCGCGGACGTAGGCGTGCGGGCCGATCGTCCAGCCGCCGTGGTTGTCGAGTTCGGAGAAGGCGCCCGAGTCGTACACCCAGGCCTCGGCGGCGCGCGGCAGCGTGGCACGGCGGGTCAGGGCGGAGCGCGAGACGCACATGGGAACGGCCCAGGTGGACAGCGACTTGGCGTGGTGTCCGCCGAGCCAGAACATCGGCCCCTCGGGCGGCGAGTCCCCTGGGTGGAAGCCGAGGCCGTACTCGCAGTGGCAGACGCAGCTGCCCATCGTGCAGAACCCGCAGTCCAGGCACTGTTCGTGGTAGCAGTGCGTAGCGGACGGCGGGCGTGCAGGTGCACGTCTCGGGATACGGGGTGTACACCGGCGGGGCCGGCATCGGGCGGGCTGGGGCGGTGAGGACGGCGTTCACGGGGGTGTCCTTCGAGTTGGTGAGTGGGGGGCCGGTCCGGGGTTGCCGCGCCGGACCGGCGGTGGGGCAAAACGGCGAGCGGGCGTGGCTGACGCGGTCGGTGACCGCGTCAGGTGTCCGCGCTGGGCGGGTCGCGGTCCCAGGGACCGAGGACAGCCCGCGGCTCCTTCGCCCCCTGTGCGCGTTCGCGTCGCGCGGCCTGCAGCAGATCGAGGATCCGCCGGCCCTTGACCTCCGCCTGGTGGCGCAGATCTGCGGGCATCTGGACGGGGAGCACCACCCGCCGCGACCGCAGATCGACCTCCAGCGTGACGGTGCGCACCAGGGTGCGGGCCTGCTCCTGGCCGGCGTAGAGGTGCAGCCGCGCCTCGACCCGGTGGTCGACGGGGGTGAGCTGTACGTACTCGTTGCCCCAGGAGAAGTCCGCGACGTCGGGGGAGAGCCGCACCCGGGCGGGAACGGTCCGTCCGGTGGGCACGTTGCGGTCGTTGAGCGGGGCGGTGGGGTCCTTCTCCCGGCACGTCACGTGCTCGTGGAAGGGGTACCAGCCGGGCCCGTAGAAGACGGCTCGGGGGTCCAAGGCGTAGGCCCAGTTGCCGAGTTCCAGCTTCACGCCGTACGCGTAGGCCTCGTCCTTCGGGGCGACCTTGAGGTCCAGGGACGGGACCTCGTGGGGAGGCCGGGCCGGGGCGAAGTCGGGTGGTGGGGGCAGGTCGGCGGGGAGGAACGTCGTGCGGGTGTTGCCCAACTCGTCCGGGTCGAAGGCGCCGTCGCCCACCACCTTGCGGACCAGACGGGGGACGGCGCGCTCGCGCGGGGTGACGCGCAGGGCCACGGCCGAGCCGTCGGCGGAGATCAGTGCCTGGAAGCCCCAGTCCGGCTGTGCCGCGCTCAGGTTGTGCTTGACCTCGCGCAGCGCCCGGGAGATGCGGCGGCCGAGCGGGTCTTCCGGGTCCATGCGGCGGGTTGCGGGCAGGATGAGGGCGGCGTCGGGGTGCCACTGGTCGGACAGGACCTGCCACGGTCCGGGCTGCAGCAGCGAGGCGACCTGGCCGGCGAGCTGCTCGGCGTCGGTCAGCTCGCGCAGGACGGCGGCGGTGAGGCGGGCGGTGGACGGCGCGTCCCACGGGCCGCCCAGGACCAGGCTGAGTCCGCTGCCGGGGCTGCCCAGGGTGACGCTGAGCCGCCTGCCTTCCAGCCAGGCTTCCGCATGCCCGAACCGGACGAACAGTCCCGGCTCACCGGGCCGTTGGAAGGGGGAGCCGGTGGTGAGCAGGCGGGCAACGGCCTCCAGGGGCGGGCGGGCATCGCGGGCGTCGGGCAGGGCCGGGGCGTAGCGGGTGACCGTGTCGAGAATGCGGGAGGTGACGGGCGTCGGGGTGTGGGCGCTGATCCGGGCGGGGCCGGTGGGCGACGGCGCGGCCAGTGCGGCCTCAAGCTGGCCGTGCCGCTCGCGGGTGCGCAGGGTCAGCCGGTAGCCGCCGGGCAGGTCGGCGCGGGTGCGGTCACGGCCGCGCAGGCGGTGTTCGACGATGGTGTCGGAGATCGCGTAGGTCGGAGAGGCGGGCTCGAACTCGTACATGGCGCAGGCCTCCAACGGCGGCAGTCGGCGGGGGTGTGCGGGTGCGGTCAGCGGGTGATGCGGGACCGGGCGCGGTCGGCCTGGACGTGGACGGCATCGGCGTGCGCGGCGGCGCGGACCTTGTCGGCCCACTCGGCGGCGCGCTGGGCCAGTTCGGCAAGGCGAACGAAGGCGGCGTCCTGGTGCTGGCGGGCGCGGTCCATCAGCGCCGCGTGTTCGGCGGTCAGCTCCTGGGCGGTGTACGCGGCGATCGCTTCCACGCCGTGGCGGCGGGTGACGCGTCCGAAGGGGCAGGCGCCTTCCTCCTGCTCGATGACGGCGAGGTCGGCGGCGGGCCAGCCGGTGTCCTCGTCGCGCGGGCCGAGCTGGATGTCGAGCACGCACACCGCGTCCGCATCGTGCAGGCCGTCAGCCTGGTAGCGGATGTGCGGCCGGGGCACGGGACCGGTCTGGCGTTCGGTGTGCGCGCGCCACAGTTCGGGGGAGGGGTCCTCCTCGTCCTGGTGGAGGCGGTGAAGGTAGGAGACCAGGGCGGGCAGCTGCCAGGCGGGGGATCCGAACGGCGCGGCCGGCATGGCGAGACCGGCCCGCGCGATCAGACCGGTGTGGTTGCTGACGGCGGCCTGGGCGACGAACAGAGAGGTGTTGATGCGGAGTTCGGAACGGAGCATGGCGAGGCCTTCCGGGCGGGCAGCGCACAGAGAGCGAAGGGGGGGGGCCCGGGCCGGACCTATCAGGTCCGGCCCGGGCAGCAGGTCAGGACGCGTCCTCGGAGTCCTCGGCGCTCACGCCGTCCGGGTCGTCCGGGGTGTCCTCGTCGGCCTGGCCGTCGGTGTCGGCCGCGTCCGGCTCGCCCTCCTGGTAGGGCTCGTCCTCGACGATGGCCTGTTCGACGCTGGAGAGCGGGTAGCCGATCTCGGCGAGGAAGGACAGCCACGTGCGGGCGTCCTCGCGGATGTCCCGCAGCTCGTAGACGGCGGAACGGGCGGTGCTGTCGGTGCGCCAGGTACGGACCTCGCCCATGCGCTTCTCGAACGTCGCGGCCAGCACCGCGAAGTTCAGCAGGGTGAGCTTGGCGGGGGTCGCCGACTTGGCGCGCTCGGCGGGCTGGTCGTAGCCGGTCAGATCCTTGACCAGGTCCCGGCGGCCCGCGTCGCCCACCCACTGAGCCACCGGCTTGGGGCAGGAAAGGAGCTGCTCGGTGATGAAAGCGGCGAGTGGCTTCGGCGCGGTCTTCCTGCCGACCAGGTCCTTCAGCCACGCCTGGCGGGCCTTCTCGGCGGCGCGGTAGGCCTTGTTGCCCTCCTTGACGTACTCGCGCGACGGCTCCGACGGCTTGGCCGCACCCGCCGCCTGCGGCTGCTCCTCGGCCTGGTCGCCGTCCGCCTCGGGGGCGTCCTCCTGGGGCGGGTAGTGGCCGAAGCGGTCCGGGTCGGTGCAGAAGTAGTCCACCTCGCCGGGCTCGCGGGGGTTCTCGGCCCAGGTCGCCACGTGGCCGGGGCAGTCGGCGTGCGCCTCGGCGCTCATGGGCTCGCCGTCCGGGCCGTCCAGCTCGCTGAGCGGCTCGGCGGTGGTCGGAAGCGTGTCGCTGTCCTCGGCCAGCCGTACCCCGGCGGCCTGCAGCTGCGGGCGGACCTGCTCACGGGCGCGCTGCTCGGCGCGGTCGTCGCGCTCCCACTGCACCTGGAACTCGAAGCGGCCCTTGGCGTAGGCGTCCAGCAGCCGGTTGATGGCGTCGGCGTCGTCGTCGAACTCGCCCAGCACACCCAGCACTTCGAGGTCGAGGTCGTACGTACCGGCTTCGGCGAGTGCCGAACGGGTCCGCTCGCCGACCGACTTGGCGGTCTTCACCGCCTGGGACACGTCCCTGCGGGAGCGGCCGGTGAGCTCGGCGACCCTGGCCTGCTTCATGCCCGCGCCGACCGCGCCGAACAGGGCGTCGGCCTGCTCCAGCTCGGTCAGGCCTCGGCGGTAGTCGTCGTCGTTCTCGATGAGCTGGTCGATGAAGTCCTCGCCCGCCTCGCGCAGGGAGGGGTCGAGCACGTACGCGGGGACCTCGATCGCGTCCTGCTCCGCCTCGGTCTCCTTGGTGG
Organism: Streptomyces sp. NBC_00289; assembly: GCF_041435115.1. Taxonomy (NCBI): domain Bacteria; kingdom Bacillati; phylum Actinomycetota; class Actinomycetes; order Kitasatosporales; family Streptomycetaceae; genus Streptomyces; species Streptomyces sp. NBC_00289. The sequence goes on from NZ_CP108046.1 coordinate 10,613,147, forward strand.
CCCGGGCGGCGAAGTAGCGCCGGTGGCCCATCTTCAGCTCGTAGGTGTCCTCCCCGAGCGGGAGGACCACGACGGGGACCTTCACGCCGTTGGCCGCGACGGACTTGAGGAACTTCTCGTCCAGGTTGAGGTCCTGGCGGACGTTGTTCTCGTTGACGCGGATCTGGCCGAGCCGCAGGGTGGCCCGCTGCATCGGTGTGGTGGTTGCGGTGTCGCTCACGGATTGCTCCTCGTGCGATCGGTTGGTGTTGAGCAAGTTGCCGCTTGCTCGTGAAATCAATTATACGCCATTTAGGGAATGGGGCAAGGCCTTTTATCCCTGGTCGGCTGGGGTGTGATGCTGGCGGATCTCCTTGGCGATGCCCTTGGCAACCGCCTCGCTGTCCTCGGGGGTGTGGACTTCGCGGAACACGGCGATGGGGCCAAGGGGGTTGAGGCTTGCCCACAGGCAAAGCTCGCCGCGTTCGTCGACGTGGAGCGCGTACGGTTCCGCTCCCGGGGCGTCCAGGTGGCCGGAGGCTTTTCCAAGGGCCGGCGGTGGCCGTCCAGTTGCCGCCGAGGATCTCGGCAACGCGGTCGGCGACTGCTGCGGGGGTCGTCATCGGGGCTGGTCCTTCAGGGCCGGGCCCGGGGGCGGTGCGCCCCCGGCCTGGCTAGGTGATCAGTCCTCGTGGGGTTCCATGATGGTGATCACGGGCTCGCCGTGGTCGCCGGGCCCGATCGCGCAGACGAGTTGGACCGGGCGGGCCTGCCGGGTGCGGCCGTCGCGTGGCACCCGCCGTAGGTCGACGGTGACCTGCCCGCCGCCCCGCCGCCCCGCCGCCCCGCCGCTGCGCCGGATCGCGTGGCGGGTCATGGTCAGCACGTCCCACAGGCGGCCGCGCTCGTCCTGCGGCACCTGCCGCTCGCTGTCGCCGTCGTTCCAGGCCACGCAGCCTTCCCATACGGCGCTGGTGAGGGCGACTGGAACCCGGAAGCCGGCCTCCCGGGCCAACTCGGCGTCGGCGGCGACCAGGACGCCGTCTGCCAGGGCCCGGGCGCGGGTGTAGATGTGGATGTGGATGAACTCGTCCGCGTCGGCCAGGGGGACCGACCGCATGGCGTCGTCGCTGACGTCGGGGTCGTCGGTGACGGCTGCGTCGTGCAGAACCGCATCGATGCGGGACAGCGCGCTGTCGCTGCTCACCCGCTCTTCTCGCGGTGAGCCGGGGCGGTGCCGGGCGGGCTGCTGCTCGTGCGGGGAACTGTGGCTGTGGTCGGCCGATGCGGGGCCGGTGGGCGGCTGGGCGGCGTCCTCCTCGGCCACCATCGCCGCGTGTACCTTGAGCACCGTCCCCAGGGCCGCAACCCTCCCGGTGTCTCCGGCGGTCACGGCCTCGGCCCGCTCCTGCTCGAACGCGTCCCGGATCTGCTCGTGGCTGTAGCCCTGGGCGAGCTTCACGCGGACGGTCTTTCCCACGAGATCGACCGCCAGGGCGGGCAGATGACGGGGCAGGCGGTCATGGCCCGGCACACCGGATGCCCGCGTGCGCCGGGCGAGCCTGCGAGCCGCACTGCGGTCCTGCGCGCTGGCCGGTCCGGCGGCCTGGTGCGCGTGCCCAGAGCCGGGCGCGGCGGTGGGAGCCGCGGGAACCTCGGCGGCCGGCGCATCGTCCGCCGGGGCGGCGGGGGCCTCGGCGGTCAGTTCGTAGAACCGGTTGGAGTGAACGTGGACCGTCCACTTCTGACCCGGGGTGTCCTCGGTGAGCCGGGCGCGCGGCGTGGTCTCCCACGCCTCGAATGCGCGCGCCGGGTCGACCGGCAGCATGTTGCCGCTGTCGGAGTCGTAGGCGCGGCAGGTGCGGGCCGCCGTGCGGATTTCCGCAACGCGCTTGGTCCAGTTCCGGCGGATCGTGGTCATCGCGGTGTCCTCATGATTTCGAGTGGTGCCAGATGAGTTGCCGCTCATCCGGTAGGGGGCCGGGCGCCGTGGTCGGCGCCCGGCGGGACGGTTCAGGCCCGGACGGCCGAGTCGGCGGTGCGCAGGGCCTCGCGGGTGGCCTCCAGCAGCGGCGCGGAGATGCCGCCCGCCTCCAGGTCGGCGGCCGTGATGCGGCCTGCCTCCAGGCCGCAGAACAGGTTCCCCAGGCAGACCGACAGGGCGCCCAGCTCGTAGCGCAGGCCGTGCGGGGTGACCGTGCGCGCGCCCACCAGGAACCCGTGCCGGTCGTAGGGGGCGGCGTTCACCAGGTCGCGCACGGTTGGGTAGTCGTCGGAGGTGGACCCCCGGAAGCGGGTGGCCCGCAGGAAGGCCACCATGGCGCGGTCCATGCGGAAGGTGCCCGGCTTGGTGTGGTCGTCCTCGTCGGCGGCCTCGACCAGCCGCCCCACGGGCTTGGTGCCGGTCCAGCCGGAATTCGACGGGGTGGTGTCCCTGCCATGAACCTCGGCGTTCCGCACGTGCGCGTACGTGCTGTAGACGGTGGTGCCGCCAGGGCTGCGCTCCTCGTGTCCGGCCACCTTCTCGACCAGCCAGACCGGCTCCGAGCCGGGCCGGTAGGCGGTGAAGTCCTCCCGGTCGAAGACCAGCATTCCGGCGGTGATGTCGTGTCCGTAGGTGCCCATGTGCGGCTCCCTGTCTGCTCGGTGTGGGTCGGTCGGTGGCCGGTGAGCTGCCGCTCACCCGCAAAATCAATAATACACCTTCAGGGGAAGGTGTCCCCGCCGCCGCCGCCGTCGCCGAACCCGGCCGGCTGCGCGGCCCTGGGTGCCACACGGGCGTGCTCGGCCTTCGGCTGGTGCGGGCGGCTGGCCACGGCTTCCTGCGTCGCGCGGGCGGTGGCCTGCTCCGCCTGGGCCTCCAACTCGTCCTCGTCGCGGTTGTGCACCACGATTTCAACGGCCGGTGAGGCGTCGCGCCACTGGTCGCGGTACTCGTCCGTGGGGATGCCGGGGTTGGGGCGGAGCTTGATCCCGGTCTCGCGGTGGAAGCGCTCGTACGCGGGTGAGTCCTGCGAGACGAATCCGGTCTCGGTGCGGAACGGGGCTGACTCCCTCGGGATGATGAACGCCCCTCGCCGGGCGAGCGTCTCGGCGATCGCGATCACGTGGAACTCGAACAGCGGCCCTCGGTACCTGGGGGCGTTGCCGCTGCGCTTGATCCGCCCGAACGGCGGGTTGCTGATCGCGCAGTCAATCGGACCGAGGTTCAGGCGCGGAACGTCGAGCACGTCAGCACAGATCCACGTCGCCTCCGGCAGGACGCGCCGCCCGACACGCACATACTCCGGGTCCTTCTCCACACACACGATCTCGCGCGGCGGCAGACGCTCCCAGCGCCGGTTCCAGTAGTCGCGGGCGTGCCAGGCCAGGCGTCCGATGCCCGCGCACAGGTCGATGATGCGGTCACCCGGGATGACGTGGTGGAGTTCGCCGGCGAGCTCGGCCGGTGTGAAGAACGCGCCGTCCAGGGTGCGGCCCATGTTCGCGGACTCGTGGAAGTGGTCGAGAACGATTTCCCGCTCCTCCACGGTCAAGTCCCGTTCCATGTCAACCAGTTCGCACGCCCGGTGGTGCTGCTTGGTCTGTTCCTTGCTGAGCTTTCCGGCCATGACATGCCGCCTTTCGCGGTGGTGAGGGGGAGAGGTTCTGACGCGGGTTGTCCGGACCGCTGCAGGGCGGTCCTGTGTCCGAGGGGGAGCCATGACGACGGCGTCCGCGCTGCGCGCCATCAGGAGGCGTTCGTCAGGTGTCAGTCGGCGGCTGGAGGTTGCTGCACCGGAGACCCCACCCGCGCGCGGGGTCGTGCTCCGCCACGTACCAACCGCACGTCCCGCACCGTGGCCCCCATGCCTGGGGTACGGCGGTGGGTTCGGCGACGTACACGTCTGCGGACTTCCAGGGGAAGCCTCGCGGGGCGAACCGCGCCGACCCGTCCGGCATGAGCAGTGCCCAGCCGTCCGGCCAGTCGATCGGGCCAGGGCGCGTGGCTTCGGAAACAGCCTCACGGACGGCTGCTTGCGTCCAGACTTGCGGAAGGCGACCGTGTCCGGTGACCCGGTACGCGTCAGCCGTGATGTACCGCTCCGGGTGGGTGATGATGACGCCGGAGTCGCGATCCGGCGTGAACGTGATCGCTGAATGCCCGTTGGTCTGGCGGTAGATGATCGTTTCGTCGTCTGTGATGGTGGCCTGGCTGGACAGCCAGAATTTGAGTGATCCGCCGAGGAATGCGCGTACCGCGTCGCCGCTGAGGTGAGGCCGACCGTATCCGGGGGCCTCCTGCACGGGGATGCCGGTGTCGTCGTGGTGGATGGTCTGCGTGTACCGCGCGTACATCCGCGCATCGCGGACCAAGATGCGCGGACGGGGCGCGCCGTCGTACCACTGCGGCAGCGGCACAGTCTCCAGCTCTGTACCCGGCAGCGGACTGCCGGGCTGGATCCATCCCGCTTCCTTGCCCGCTCGGCACATGGCGGGCGCGTCACGCACCCACGCGAGGAACTCGCCGAAACCGTCGGCATAGCGGCCGTTGCGCTCGGACACCTCTCCCCAGTAGGTGCCGCCGTACCAGACGCACCGGGCGGTGAGTTCAGCGACTGTGGTCGGCGTCGGGAACGCACCGGTCAGGGTGATCGTGCGTACGTGGGCATCTTCCACGATGCCCTGGGAGGTGACGGTGACGTCCCACCCGTTCGCTGTCGCTGCCTCGACAGGTGTGCGCGCCCGCGTGGGCAGCTCGGCGACTTCGGCGGCGGACGGTGCGGCGGGGCGGGCCGCGGGAGTGTCTCCGGTCGGCTCGACCCTGGGGCCGGCTCCGCCGTCCGTCTCCCACGCCTCGACGGTGCCTGGGTCGGTGACGGCGGCGCCCGGGTCCGGGTGATCGCCGGTGAGCTGAGAGGGGAGGTGTGTGGACATGGGGGGCTCCGCTCGGTGGGCCGGGCGCCTGGGGCGCCCGGCCGGTCGGGTGTCGGTTCAGGCGGTGGGGGTCGGCTCGGGCTGCGCCGTGGTGACGGTCAGGTTCTCGGCGCACAGGTCGGCGGCGACCACGTCCATGAACTCGGTGTCGGCCTGCTGGTCGCGGCTGCCGGGGGCGTACCAGTACTGGTTCTTGCGGTGCCACTTGAAGCCGTGGCGCTTGAGGACCTCGGCGGCGCCGTCGCCCAGACGGGTACCGGTGACTGTCGTCCCGTCCTCGCTCGTGTGCTCGAGGGTGAGTCCCTCCGTGCCGTCCTCGCCCTCCTCCTCGCCCTCCTCCTGGGCGTGCGCCGGACGGGGGGCCTGGGCGGCGGCCTGCTCCTTGGCGGCGGCCCAGCGCTGGGGCAGGACGACGTCACTGGCGATCTGCCACATCTGCTGCGGGGCCCAGTTCTCCTTGATGACGTGGCCGTCGATGACGCAGGCGTCGAGCATGCCGCTCGTGGGCGGCTCGGTGCCGTCGTGGGCCTCGGACCACAGGGCGGCGGCGGCCTTCAGTGCGTCATCGGAGACGTCCCGGTGGGTGTTGATGCCGTCGACCAGCGGCTTGCCGGTGACCTTCCGACCCTTGACGGTGACGGTGACCGTGTTGTCGGTGGACTCGTAGCGGTCCTCCATGCCGTTGAACTGCGCGCCCTGCATGGGGCGGTGTGCTCTTCGACATCGGCCGTGCAGGGGCCGTCGGTCCAGTAGACGGAGATCCACGCGGCGGCGGTACCGGTGCCCTTGCGCACACTGAACTTCACGCTGGGGAACGCGCTCTTCAGGCGGTTCCGGAGTTCGGCGGCCACGTCCTTGGTGTCGATGTAGTCCATGCCCTGTCCCTCTGCTGCGAGTTGGGTTGGTGGTGGGTGAGTTGCCGCTCATACCTGAAATCAATAATACGCGCTTACGGGGGGAGGTTCAACGCTTCCGCCGTATCAGTCGGCACTGAACACACATTCGCCGTTGACCGTGATCCGGATCGGGATCGTTCCATCCGGGCTGATCAGGTCGCCGGGTACCTCGCCGGTGTCCAGATGGACGGACACCACCAGGCCTTCACCGCAGCTCCAGTAGGCGTAGACCTGGGTCCCGCCGGTCTCCAGGCACGGCAACGTGCCCCGCTGCCTCCGGTGCTGGTGCAGAAACCGCGCGCTTCGGTTCAGGGTGGTCGCTCGGCGCTTGCTCAGTCGCATAGCTGTGCTTCCTCTGAGGAATCCTGGGAGGCGGCCGGCGCCGTGGGCGCCCGGCCATGGGTGGTCATGCGGTGGGGGTCGGTGTGGAGACGGTCAGGCCGGCGGCGATGGCGGCAATGAACCCGGTGTCGGGGAGGGCTCCGGGGTGATGTCGCGCGGGTCTGCTGGGATCGGCTCACCTGCCAGGGCGGCCCGCATCTGCTCGGCCGACATGCGCCCGCTCACCTCGTTGTAGGGGAGCGTGTACGTGCTGCCCTTGTGCCGGGTCTCAGCCGTTGCCGCGCGGGTGACCACGCGGCATCCATCGACGGCACCGACGGCGCCGCCGTCAAACGCGGCGTGGATGTGCGGCACGGTCACCGTCTTGGCGTTGACCCGGGTCACCTCGTACCAGGACCCCCGCCACTGCACGAAATCGCTCGCCACGAAGTCGGCCCGTCCCCACACCTTGAAGCCGCGCCGCTCCGCCTCCTTGATCGTCTCCGCCCAGTACGTCAGTTCTTCGTCGTACTCGGCCAGACGGCGCGTCAGCTCCTCCCGGCGCGCCTCGGACGGCTCGCGTCGCCACACATCAGCCGTGCGGCCCTTGTCGTCAACGCCGTCGCGCTCCCGCAGCACGCCGCGCCGCTCCGCCTCCAGCTTCTCGATACGGCGCAGCGTGCGCCCCGGGTTCTTCCGGTACCGCTCGTAAGCCTCCGCCGCCTGGGCGCGGTTGGCCCAGTAACCGGCCCGCTCGCCCTCGGCGATGCTCTTGCGCATCGCGTTGTGCATGCGCTCCTGGTCCCTGCGGGCGCGCCCCTCCGAATGGTGGCCCACCAAGATCGGCTGACCCATCCAGAACCGTTCGCCGATCCGGTCCGAGGCATCCCGCGCAGCCTGCGACGATGCCGCCGCACGTCCGGACCGGTCCGCGAACCGCTCCGTCCGCTCCTCGGCCGCATCCACGCGGGCGGCCTCCCGCTCCGCAAACGACATGCCCTCTTCGATCACCACAGCGCACGACAGGCCGAGTGCGCGCACCGCCTCCGCAGCCCGGTTGATCTTCCACCGGTCGGCGCCCTTGTAGCGGCTGCCGCGGATGAAGATCCCGGGGTTGCGGCGGTAGGTCCAGCCCAGCGGGCGCAACGCTTCCCACACCCCGTCGCCCTTGGCGGAGCCCTCAACGGTGGTGCCGTCTTCGTGGGTGTGCCGGATGACGATGTCCGCCGCTTCGGCCTCCTCCTCCGCCTCCGCGACGTCCCCGGGCAGGGTGAGCGCGCGCAGTGCCGCCGGAGTGTGCCCCATGACCCGTGCGGCGCACTCGGCGCAGCGCGGAGCACAGCCGGGCACGTCCCACAGCAGCACCCCGAACCCGCCACACGTGTTTGCCGCCGCGCAGTCACCGCGCCCGGCAGGCTTCACCCAGTCGATCGGCATAACCGCCGCAGCCGCGGCGACGGGGGCCGGGGTGTCGACGCCCGGCACCGTGCCGCCCTCTGCATCCCACACGTCCGCCCCGGACGGGTCGGACACCACGTCAGCCGCCCGCGCGGACACCTCGTCACGGGTTGCCGGCGGGGGGAGCTCTCCGCCGTCCCGCGCGAGCGCTCCGCCCTCGCCATCCCACCCGTCCAGGTCGACCGCATCGGCGTGCGCGTCCGGCCGCGCGTCCTCGGCCAGAACACCCGGCGCCTTGCACTGCTGGGCAACCGTGGCGTTCACCGCGTGGAGCGTCGCCACGGTGTCCAGCCGGACCCCGTCCACCCATGCACCCGACGCGGTCACGTCGTACAGACCGGCCGACCACACCGCGCGCACTTCCCCCGGAACCTTGCCCGTGGCCCGCCCCCCGGCGCGCACGGTCACCGTGGTGCCCTGGCGCTGCATTGCGACGGTCCACCCGTTCGCCGTCGCCGTCTCGGCGAACGCCACGGCAGCCATGGGCAGCCACACACCCGGCGCCGCCTCCGTCTCCGCCACGACCGGCGCACCCGCGTACCCGTTCTGCCAGTCCTCCAACTGAGCCGCCGTCGGCGCCTTACCCTCCGCCGGGATCTTCGGCGCGTTCCACGGCTGAACCAGGGCCTTGACCGATGCGGACGCCTGCCCCTTCTCAATCCCGCTCGTACGCCCGTGTGTCTTCTTCGACGGGAGGTCACGCCCGATCAGCGCTCGCCCCTCGTCACGGGCCGACACGGCGTCCGCGAGGAGATCCACGAACGCGCGACGCTCCGCCATGCCCGGTGCGTGTTCCATGTCCGGCGACACCTCAGCGCACGCCGGAAGCTCGAACATCACCGCCGCTCCGCCATCGGCCGACGCCCACGCCCCACGACCCGCCGGAATGTCACCGGCTGCCGCACGGGCCAGGAACTTGCGACCGGACGCCGCACGCTCCCCGGCCTCCCTGGCTTCCGACTCCAGTGCGGACAGTTCACGCTCACGCCACCGCACCACATCCCGCGCACCCTGGCGCCGCTTGTCTGCGGCCCACGACACCTCACGCGCACGCGCGGACCACGCCCCCGCCGTCTCCTCCGCAACCCACACATCCGGCCCCAGCACACCTGCCGACCGGCGTACTTCCTGGTGAAGGTCGTACGCATCCCGCCGCCACGCCGCGCACGTCTCCGCGTGCTCCTCCGCCACCGTCAGCCGCTCAAGCGCCACGGTCAGCGCACGGCGCGCAAGCTCCGTAAGCCACGCCCGCGACACCCGCACCGTGCCCTCATACGGGCCACGGAACGCTACCGGGAAAACCCCACCCCCGTTGCCGTGGCAGATCACCGGCAGCACCTCAACCGCGCCCCCGTCGGTCTCCCACCCGTCCACCCCGCCGGGGTCCGACACGACGTCGGGCAACACCGCCGGAACGTCCGGTGTCACGCCGCTACCGGCCGGAGCGTCGCCGGTCGGAACCTCGGTCTTCTCGGCCGGCCCCTCCCACCCCGGGCGGGTGATGCGCAGCAGGAACGCTGACGCCTGGGGCCGCAACCGCCCAGCAACCGCGCGCGGTTCCGGCGCACGCTCCGCGCACTCCTGAGCCGACGGCATGTCAAGCCCGAACCAGCGCACGACGGCGAGAGCGTCACGCGCTTCCCAACGGGCCGTCTCGACGTCGCCCCGCCCGTACGCGGACTCTGCCCCCTCTGCGCACTCTTCGGCCTCACGGACCGCACCCCGGGCGCTGTCGTACTGCTCGTCCGTCAGCCCGTCCCAATCGATGCGCTGAGCGAACGCACGGACCGTGTCGAGGGCAGCGCGCGCCATGCCGACCGACACGGCCGTCTGCGCGTTCTCCTCCGCCTTCTGCGCCGCCCTCTTCGCATGGATGCCGTACACGCGCGCCGTCTCGGCCGTCGCGCGCAGCACCGCCGCCGGACGCTCCGCGATCACGTACGCGATAGCGGCCCCCGTGACCTCACCCCACGTACCGCGCACGTCCCCCGTCGGAAGGGTCACGGTGTGTCCGCCGCCCGACTTGAAATGGAAGCGGAACGGGAACCGCTCACCGCACACGGACAGTTCCGACAGCAGGTCGGAGCGCCGGAACTCCCCCTCGTAACGGTCGCCCAGCGACCGCGCCTCCATCGCTTCCGGCCACTCCTCCGCCGCCCTACGCGCGCGCTCGACTTCCGCCACGGACGGCGCCTTATGGGCACGCTTTCGGGGGGCCGAGGTCTCCGCCGCGGTCTCGGCCGGACCGGGCGCCGGAGCGTCCGCCCGGTCCGGCGCGGTCGGCTGTGTGCGGGCGGTGGGCGCCTCGGCGGTCACCAGGTCCGCGACGGCGCGCCATGCGATGCCCTGGGCGGCCGTCTGGCCGTAGCGGGTGAGGGTGGCGCCGTCCCAGCGGTGTCCCCGGGCGGTGAGGCGCCACACGCAGCGCAGGACGGTTTCCCCGGCCTCCTGGCGGGCGGTGAGCAGCAGTGCGCAGTGTCCGGGCTGCGTCTGGACGGTGGCCGTCCATCCGGCCTCCTCGGCCTGGGCGGTGAGGCGGGCCAGGTTGCGGGGGAGGGCCACCCCTCGGGCGTCCGCCGTGTGGGGCTGGTCGGCGGGCGGGGCGGTGGGCGCCGGCACTTCGGCAGGGGTCGGGGCCGGCGCCTGGGCGGGGGCGCTCGTGCTGCTGGCGGGGCGCGTGGTCGCGGTCATGTCGGGTCACTCCAGGTCGGGTTGGTGCCGGGTGAGTTGCCGCTCACACCGGGAGGCAGGGCAGGGGGAGGCAGGGGCGTTCCCGCCGGGGCCGGTCGGGCGACCGGCCCCGGCGGGTGGTGCTCAGTTGCGGCGGTTCGGGGGCCGGTTGTCCCGGGGCGCGGTGTGGCTGGCGCTCGCGCCGTGCGTCGGGGCCTGGTCCGGACGGGGCACCCGCTCGGCCTGCCGGTACTCCACGCCCGGTTCCGGGGCCACCGGCTCGCCGGTCTCCGGGATGACGGTGTACGCCTCCCGGATCTCGTGCGCGGTGAGCGGCCGAAGCCAGAAGTTCCGGACCTTCCAGCCGCGTACGAACTCCGACCCGTCGGGGCCGAAGGTGCGCACGACCAGTCCGCCGGTTCCGCACCCGACCATGCCTGCCGCGATCACGGCGCAGACGCGCATGGATGCGGCCTCGTTGATGATCAGGGCGTCACCGATGACGGTGAGTTCCTGGCCTTCGGTGAGGTCACCGTGCGGCGTGCTGGCGCTGGCCACCATGTGGTGTGTCCCGTCGCCGAGAACGGCGTTCAGAAGGGACAGGTACGCGTCGGCGGCGCGGTCGAGCAACGCGTGTGCCGTGTCGGCGGCGGTCTGCGTCGCCTCGTCCGTCACGTCCTCGCTGACGGGGTCGGGCGTCCACCGCATCGCGTCAACGCCGAGATCCTCGCCCGGGTCGACGTTCTGCCCTTCGAGGCTCTGCCGTACGTGGTCCTGGTACTCGCTCATCGTTCCCCTGCCTTGGGTGGTTGAGTTGGCGGCGGATGAGTTGCCGCTCACCCACAGAATCAATAATACACCCTCGCGGGGGGTGATCGTCAACCCTCAATCACCCCCCGACCTGGTGAGTTACGGCGACTCCACCGGCGTCACGCTCGTACGAAAGAACGGGTTGCGGCTGAGGCTGAACGTCACGCGCTTGGTCTCGCCAGTGCTCTCGCGCTTGCCGTAGACCTCGACGCCGGTCAACTCGCCTTCGTCGTAAGTCACTTGCAACACGGTGCCTTCCCATACCTCGGGCCACGGGGCGGGCCGGTTCGCGGTCCTCGGGCGGGCGTAGGCGGCCAGACTCCGGGTCGGGTTGCGTTCGATGCGTACCCGCTGCCCCCGGCTGATCGGTCCTGTGGCGGTCATGCTGTCCCCTCTCTGGTGGCTGTGGCTCCGGGAGGGTGGGGCGACCGGTGGCCGCCCCACCCTGGGCGCGTCACTGCGTCCGGGCTGCCCGCTGCTCCTCGGCGGCCGTCAACAGCTCGTTGGCCCCGTGGCGGGCGTGGTCGGCCCGTACGCGCGCGGCCACGTCGTCGGCGGACGGCAGTCCGAACCCTCCGTCGCTGGCGAAGATGTCGTACGCCTCGCGCCACCCGCGCACCTGGCACTCGACAGCCGCGCGGGACGCGCACGCGATCGTCAGACCTCCGACGGTGACGGAAAGTGCGCCGATTCCGTCGGGGCTTACAGCCGCGCTGCGAGCCCGGATTTTGGCGCGACGGGGCGCGTCGTCCAGGATCACGAACGAATTGATGGTCAATTCGGGTTCGCGCAATTCTCCCGCGTCGACCTGCTCGGGAAAGATCCTGTCGAGCATTGCGGCGGCCTCACACCAGCCTTCCCACCAAACGCGCGCGCCGGTAGGGTGCCGGAATTCGATGATTGCCGTGGGGACCTTCAGAAGGGGAATGAGCGTCAGACCGATAGACGCGTCGGTCTCGTGCTCTCCAGCAAGGTGGATCGTGAGTCGGCTTACCGCGTCAACGGTTTCCGCTTCCGTGTTCAAGGGGGCTCCTCGTGTTGGTGATTGAGACTGAGTCAGGTTGCCGCCTGACTTCAAAATCAATAATACACTCTCCAGGCTTGGAAGGCACCCGAAACGCCGAACCTTGCGACATCTCTTGCGACATCTCTTGCGGCTACTCCTGCGCCTTCTCTTGCGACATCTCTTGCGCGAGCCCCTCGGGGAGGGGCGACGTATCCGCAGGTCAACCAAGGGTTTCGCGCGTGGTCGGGGGTCTGACATCCCCTCTGCTGCCACTTTTCCCGCGCCGGTTGAAGGATGAGTGAGGAATGGGTGCGGCGGTTGGGTGGGGTGGTGGGCTTCGGGGATTGGGGGCGGCCTGGTGTTGGTTGCGCGTCGGCCGGGGGCCGCCGCGCCGTGCCGTGCTGGCGGGCCCGGTGGACGGGCGAGGGGGTGGGGGAGGGGGAGCAGGGGCCCGGAGGGCTCCTGCTCCCGCCCTCTCCGTCCTCCAGCTCCCTGCCCTGCCCTCTCCGTCCGTCTCTCTCCGCCACCCCACACCCCCCGGGGGACGTCCGGCCGTTCTGCCGGAGGCAGCCCAACCCCCCACCCCCCAACCCCTTGAACCGGCGATGGGGCCCCGGAGGGGCCCCTATTGCCCTTCCCTCGTATTCCGTGATTTACTTTTCCCACGGAATACAATTCAAGTCCCCTCGGTTTTAAGGGAATCGGAGATTCCCCCAGAACCTCACCCCGGGAAAGGGCGCATGACGGACCCTCAACCCAATCCTCAACTCAAACCCGAACTCTCCACCCCCACAATCAAAATCAGCACCCGAATTTGTGCCGGAGGCACAAACCCTCTCCGCCCGTCTTTTCGTGCCGGAGGCACGCAGGGTTATGGAAATGGCCGGAGGCCAATTCCATAACCCACCGCCGGAGGCGGGTAATTCGCGCGGGGACGCGCGAAACGAGCGAAGCGAGTATTCGGCTGCCGGAGGCA